>NZ_CP134782.1:0-5765145 GCF_040429585.1 Mangrovibacter phragmitis
ATGTGGATACGTCCACTACAGGCGGAACTGAGCGATAACACGCTGGCCCTTTATGCGCCAAACCGTTTTGTGCTCGACTGGGTGCGGGATAAGTACCTGAATAATATCAACGGATTGTTAAACGATTTCTGTGGTGCGGATGCGCCTCAGTTGCGCTTTGAAGTAGGGGCCCGTCCTGCTGTTCAACCTGTTGTCGCTTCCGCGGCAGCAGCGCCTGCTGTTGCGCCGCGCCCGGCAGCGGCACCTGTGCGCCCCAGTTGGGATAACGTCCCTGCACCGGCAGAGCCTTCTTACCGTTCTAACGTTAACCTGAAACATACGTTTGATAACTTTGTTGAAGGTAAGTCAAACCAACTGGCTCGTGCGGCGGCCCGCCAGGTGGCGGATAATCCTGGCGGCGCATATAACCCACTCTTCCTTTATGGTGGTACAGGTTTAGGGAAAACCCACCTGTTACATGCTGTTGGTAATGGTATTGTGGCGCGTAAGCCCAATGCGAAAGTGGTGTATATGCACTCAGAGCGTTTTGTTCAGGATATGGTTAAGGCATTACAAAATAACGCAATTGAAGAGTTCAAGCGTTATTACCGCTCGGTTGATGCCCTGCTTATCGATGATATCCAGTTCTTTGCCAACAAAGAGCGCTCACAGGAAGAGTTCTTCCATACTTTTAACGCACTGCTGGAAGGCAACCAACAAATAATCCTGACATCAGATCGTTACCCGAAAGAGATCAATGGCGTTGAAGATCGTCTGAAATCCCGCTTCGGTTGGGGTTTAACGGTTGCCATTGAGCCGCCGGAACTGGAAACCCGCGTGGCAATCCTGATGAAAAAGGCGGATGAAAACGATATCCGTCTGCCTGGCGAAGTGGCTTTCTTTATTGCCAAGCGCCTGCGCTCAAACGTGCGTGAGCTGGAAGGGGCACTGAACCGTGTGATTGCGAATGCCAATTTCACTGGCCGGGCAATTACTATCGATTTTGTCCGTGAAGCGCTACGTGATTTATTGGCCTTGCAGGAAAAACTGGTCACTGTCGACAATATTCAAAAGACAGTGGCAGAGTACTACAAGATCAAAGTGGCCGATTTACTGTCCAAACGGCGTTCCCGCTCAGTGGCGCGCCCCCGGCAAATGGCAATGGCCTTGGCAAAAGAATTAACCAACCACAGCCTGCCGGAAATCGGTGATGCCTTCGGTGGTCGTGACCATACAACTGTGCTGCATGCCTGCCGTAAAATCGAGCAGTTGCGTGAAGAGAGTCATGACATCAAAGAAGACTTTTCCAATTTAATCAGAACACTATCTTCGTGACACTATGAAATTTACCGTTGAACGTGAACATTTATTAAAACCGCTCCAACAAGTGAGTGGTCCTTTAGGTGGTCGCCCGACGTTACCTATCCTGGGTAACTTGCTGTTGCAGGTTACGGAAGGGGCGCTGTCGCTGACTGGTACTGACCTTGAAATGGAAATGGTGGCACGAGTCAGCCTGGTTCAGCCTCATGAACCAGGGGCAACCACGGTGCCTGCCCGTAAATTCTTTGATATTTGCCGGGGCCTGCCCGAAGGTGCGGAAATCGCTGTTACGCTGGAAGGGGACCGTATGCTGGTGCGTTCCGGGCGTAGCCGTTTTTCGCTGTCTACATTGCCAGCCGCCGATTTTCCTAACCTCGATGACTGGCAAAGTGAAGTGGAATTCACTCTGCCGCAGGCCACAATGAAACGCCTGATTGAAGCCACACAATTTTCCATGGCTCACCAGGATGTGCGCTACTACCTGAACGGTATGCTGTTTGAAACCGAAGGTGAAGAGTTGCGTACCGTGGCAACAGATGGTCACCGCCTGGCGGTCTGTGCCATGCCAGTAGGGCAAACACTGCCCGCTCACTCTGTGATTGTGCCGCGCAAAGGCGTGATTGAGTTGATGCGTATGCTGGATGGTGGCGATACACCGTTACAGGTGCAAATTGGCAGCAATAATATTCGTGCCCATGTTGGTGATTTTATTTTCACTTCGAAACTGGTTGATGGCCGTTTCCCGGATTATCGCCGCGTATTGCCGAAGAACCCGGACAAAACTCTGGAAGCGGGTTGCGATTTGTTAAAACAGGCCTTTGCCCGCGCAGCCATTCTTTCCAATGAAAAATTCCGTGGTGTTCGCCTGTATGTCAGTGAGAACCAGCTTAAAATTACAGCCAATAACCCGGAACAGGAAGAAGCAGAAGAGATTCTGGATGTGACCTATGCAGGTACAGAAATGGAAATCGGCTTCAACGTAAGTTATGTACTGGATGTACTTAACGTGCTGAAGTGCGAAAATGTGCGTATCCTGCTTACTGATTCTGTTTCCAGTGTGCAAATTGAAGACGCAGCAAGCCAGACCGCGGCCTATGTTGTGATGCCTATGCGCCTGTAAGCCGCGGGGTAAACGGTAAAAGAGAGAAGGTTAAGTGTACAAATACCTTCTCTTAGCCAGCAGATGAAATCAATAAATTGATTTTTAGCGTGTTTTATTTATCACCTGAAACCTTACCAGCGGCAGGGTAAGGCGGGTCATCAGCCTGGGGTTATTTGACTTGTTATTCCGGCACGTTCAGCACCGGCTTTTTGTGGCGCTTCAGGCCAGTTGTTCATTCACCCCCGGTTTATGCTGGTTGAGGGCAGCCAGCCATTTTCCGGGAAACAGCAACAAATACGTCCTGGTGATGCGTTAATCATGTCGCTGTCTCGTTTACTTATCAAAGATTTCCGTAACATAGAAAGTGCGGATCTCCTGTTATCTCCCGGCTTTAATTTCCTGGTCGGTGCCAATGGCAGCGGCAAAACCAGTGTGCTGGAAGCGATTTACACCCTGGGGCACGGGCGGGCGTTTCGTAGCCTGCAAACGGGCAGAGTGATTCGCCATGACCAGCCAGATTTCGTGCTGCATGGCCGGTTACAGGGGGATTCACGGGAAATCGCCGTCGGGCTGACAAAAGACCGCCTGGGTGACAGCAAAGTCAGAATTGATGGCACGGACGGGCATAAAGTTGCTGAACTGGCGCACTTAATGCCCATGCAGTTGATTACTCCGGAAGGCTTCACCCTGCTTAATGGTGGGCCGAAGTTTCGCCGGGCGTTTATCGACTGGGGGTGTTTCCATGATGAACCGGCGTTTTTCAACGCATGGAGCAACCTTAAACGCCTGCTCCGGCAACGAAATGCCGCATTGCGTCAGGTTACGCACTACAACCAGTTACTCCCCTGGGATAAGGAACTGGCACCGCTGGCGGAACAAATCAGCCTGTGGCGGGCGCAGTATAGTGAAGCAATTGCCGAAGATATGGCACAAACCTGCGCCCAGTTTTTACCCGAGTTTCACCTGGCGTTTTCTTTCCAGCGCGGCTGGGAAAAAGAAACGCCTTACAGTGAGGTGCTGGCACGCAGTTTTGAGCGCGACCGCGCGCTGACCTACACCTCTCATGGCCCCCACAAGGCAGATTTCCGCATTCGTGCCGATGGCGCGCCTGTGGAGGATACCCTGTCGAGAGGGCAGTTAAAGTTATTGATGTGTGCCCTGCGTCTGGCGCAAGGTGAATTTCTCACCCGGCGTAGCGGGCGGCACTGCCTCTACTTAATAGATGATTTTGCTTCTGAGCTTGATGACCGCCGACGGGGTTTACTTGCCAGCCGTCTGAAAGCCACACAGTCACAAGTTTTTGTGAGTGCGATTAGCGCAGAACATGTGATGGACATGGCGGATAAAAATTCCAGGATGTTCGCTGTGGATCAGGGTAAAATAACGGATTAACTTAGTTTAAATGAGCGAGAAACGTTGATGTCGAATTCTTATGACTCCTCCAGTATCAAAGTCCTGAAAGGGCTGGATGCGGTGCGTAAGCGCCCGGGTATGTATATCGGCGACACGGATGACGGCACCGGCCTGCACCATATGGTATTCGAGGTCGTGGATAACGCTATCGACGAAGCGCTCGCAGGCTACTGTAAAGATATCGTTGTCACTATCCACGAAGATAACTCTGTCTCTGTACAGGATGACGGGCGTGGTATCCCTACCGGTATTCACCCGGAAGAAGGCGTGTCTGCCGCTGAAGTTATCATGACCGTGCTGCATGCCGGTGGTAAGTTTGACGATAACTCCTATAAAGTTTCCGGTGGTCTGCATGGCGTGGGTGTGTCGGTGGTTAACGCCCTGTCCCAGAAACTAGAACTGGTTATTCGACGCGATGGTAAAGTCCACAACCAGGTCTACCAGCATGGTGTCCCTGTTTCACCGTTGGAAGTGACTGGCGAAACAGAAAAAACCGGTACCATGGTGCGTTTCTGGCCAAGCCTGGAAACGTTCACCAATGTCGTTGAATTCGAATACGAAATTCTGGCGAAACGCCTGCGTGAACTCTCCTTCCTGAACTCAGGTGTTTCCATTCGTCTGATTGACAAGCGTGTTGAAGGTAAGCAGGACCACTTCCATTACGAAGGGGGTATCAAAGCCTTTGTTGAATACCTCAACAAGAACAAAACGCCAATTCACCCGAATGTGTTCTATTTCTCAACAGAAAAAGACGGAATTGGTGTGGAAGTCGCGCTGCAGTGGAACGATGGCTTCCAGGAAAACATTTACTGCTTTACCAACAACATTCCTCAGCGTGATGGCGGTACACACCTTGCCGGTTTCCGTGCGGCAATGACGCGTACCCTGAACACTTATATGGATAACGAAGGCTACAGCAAAAAAGCGAAAATCAGCGCGACGGGTGATGATGCCCGTGAAGGCCTGATTGCTGTAGTTTCAGTAAAAGTTCCGGACCCGAAATTCTCTTCTCAGACCAAAGACAAACTGGTTTCTTCTGAAGTGAAATCTGCAGTGGAATCCCAGATGAACGAGCGTCTGGCTGATTATCTGCAGGAAAACCCGGCCGATGCTAAAACCGTTGTCAGTAAGATTATTGATGCGGCCCGTGCCCGTGAAGCCGCGCGTCGTGCCCGAGAAATGACCCGCCGCAAAGGTGCGCTGGATCTGGCTGGTTTGCCGGGCAAACTGGCGGATTGCCAGGAGCGTGACCCGGCTCTGTCTGAACTCTACCTGGTGGAAGGGGACTCAGCGGGCGGTTCTGCAAAACAGGGGCGTAACCGCAAGAACCAGGCTATTTTGCCGCTGAAAGGTAAAATCCTGAACGTCGAAAAAGCGCGTTTTGACAAAATGCTCTCTTCTCAGGAAGTGGCGACACTGATTACCGCACTCGGTTGTGGTATCGGGCGCGATGAATACAACCCGGATAAACTGCGTTACCACAACATCATCATCATGACCGATGCTGACGTCGATGGCTCGCACATCCGTACACTGCTGCTGACTTTCTTCTATCGCCAGATGCCGGAAATCGTTGAACGTGGGCACGTCTTTATTGCTCAGCCTCCACTGTATAAAGTGAAAAAAGGCAAGCAAGAACAGTATATTAAAGACGATGAAGCCATGGATCAGTATCAGATTTCCATTGCACTGGATGGTGCCACATTACACACCAATGCCAGTGCTCCGGCTCTGGCAGGTGAAGCGCTGGAAAAACTGGTGGCCGAATTCAACGGTACCCAGAAAATGATCCATCGTATGGAGCGCCGTTATCCCCGTGCATTGTTGGGCGAGTTAATTTACCACCCAACACTGGTGGTTGATGACCTGGCCGACGAGCAAAAAGTAACCCGTTGGGTTTCGGCGCTGGTAGCTGAACTGACTGAGAAAGAGCAGCACGGCAGCATCTGGAAATTTGATATTCGCGAAAACACTGAACTTTCCCGGTTTGAGCCCGTTGTTCGGGTGCGTACACACGGTGTCGATACCGATTATGTTCTGGACCAGGACTTCGTCCAGGGCGGGGAATACAAGCGTATCTTCACGCTGGGCGAAAAACTGCGCGGCCTGATTGAAGAAGGCGCATACATCGAACGTGGTGAGCGCCGTCAGCCGGTTTCCAGCTTTGAGCAGGCGCTGGACTGGCTGGTGAAGGAGTCACGCCGTGGTCTTTCTGTACAGCGTTACAAAGGCCTGGGCGAAATGAACCCGGATCAGTTGTGGGAAACCACCATGGATCCGGACAGCCGCCGCATGTTGCGTGTCACAGTGAAAGATGCCATTGCCGCCGACCAGCTGTTTACTACGTTGATGGGCGATGCGGTAGAGCCACGCCGCGCCTTTATCGAAGAAAACGCCCTGAAAGCGGCGAATATCGATATCTGATAACCGGTTAGCCGGAAAAAAGCCAGTGTGAAATACCACTGGCTTTTTTGTTCTTCACGAAAGTGAGTTTATTCTGCGTTGTTTTTGTGACCAAAGTCGCGTTACGATGCCCTTCCTGACCCAATATGGATTTCTGTCATGGCGATAAAACTGATTGCTATCGATATGGATGGTACCCTGCTTAACCCCGATAATGTGATCACCCCGGGCGTCCGCCGGGCTATTAGTGCAGCCCGGGAAAAAGGCGTGGTTGTTGTGTTAGCAACTGGCCGTCCCTACATTGGTGTAAAACGTTACCTCGAACAGCTGGATATGCAGTCCGCAGACGACTACTGCATCACCTACAACGGCGCGCTGGTGCAAAAAGCAGCCAGTGGCGAATGTGTCGCGGAAACGACACTGGGTTATGATGATTACCGCTACCTGGAAGGGCTTTCCCGCGAGTTGGGCGTCCACTTTCATGCGCTCGATCACCACATTCTGTATACCGCCAACCGGGATATCAGCCGTTATACCGTGCATGAAGCCGCACTGACGGGGATGCCGTTACAGTTTTGCGAAGCAGACCGTATGGACCCGGCTATCCGCTTTCCAAAACTGATGATGATTGATGAACCAGCATTACTGGATGAAGCGATTACCCGGATCCCCCAGGAAGCAAAATCCCGCTATACCATCCTGAAAAGCGCGCCCTTTTACCTGGAATTACTCGATAAACGGGTAAACAAAGGCGCTGGTTTACAGGCACTGGCAGAGCGTTTGCAGTTGCAACCAGAAAACGTGATGGCAATTGGTGACCAGGAAAACGACATGGCTATGCTGGAATACGCTGGTGTGGGCGTGGCAATGGGAAATGCAATAGAGCCGGTAAAAGCGATGGCAAACTTTATCAGTAAAACCAATGCTGAAGACGGTGTCGCCCGGGCAATTGAGCACTTTGTTCCCGGCGTTAACTGAGAAAACCAGGCAACACCTGCCTGAATCGATTACCCTGAGCCATTATCGCTTAAGGCAAGGGTAATCCCGTGAAACAAGTCACTTTCTCACCCCGTCACCATCAACTGACCAATATCAATACCTGGACGCCGGACAGCCAGTGGCTGGTGTTTGATGTTCGCCCGTCTGGCGCATCATTCACCAGTGAAACCGTAGAACGCGTCCAGATTCATAGCGGTACTACCGAGGTCATCTGGCGCGCGCAGCAGGGTGCGTATGTGGGGGTTATTACTGTGAACCCACAATTACCTGAGCGTTATGTGTTTATTCATAGCCCGGAAAACCCGGATGAAAACTGGCAGTATGATTTCCATCATCGTCGTGGCGTAACTGTCTGCGGTGGTCAGGCTGCTAACCTGGATGCCCTTTCCATTACCGCACCTTACTTCCCCGGTGCACTGCGTGGCGGCAGCCATGTGCATGTCTGGAGCCCGGACGGGCAATACCTGAGCTTTACTTATAACGACCATGTGCTCCATGAGCGGGATCCGGCGCTGGATTTGCGAAATGTTGGTGTGGCGGTGCCTTTCGGCCCGGTAAACCCACCACTGCGCCATTCGCGAGAATATGCCGGTAGCCACTGGTGTACGCTGGTTTCGCGCACCACACCGGAGCCCCAACCAGGAAGCGATGAGATTAACCGGGCCTATGAAGAGGGCTGGGTGGGCAATCAGGGCTACCTGAAGCCCAACGGTGAGCGCCAGCGTTATGCACTGGCTTTTATCGGCGATACACGTTCAGTTCAGGGCGAAACAATACCTGAACTATTTATTGTCGACTTACCTGATAACGAAGCTGCCTGGAAAACCCAGGGCGATGCTCCCCTGGCCGGTACGCCCGAAACTATGCCAGCACCACCAGCAGGCGTTTACCAAAAACGCCTTACTTACACTCATCACTGTGCCTGGCCAGGCCTTGTGAACCAGCCCCGTCATTGGGTGCGCGCCAGCCCGGATGGGGAACATATCGCTTTTCTGATGCGAGATAATAACGGCGTGGTTCAGGTTTGGCTGGTTTCACCAAATGGGGGAGAATGCCGGCAGTTAACCCGGCTTGCGCATGATGTACAGTCGGCGATTAACTGGCACCCGGCAGGCAAATGGCTCGGTTTTATCAGTGAACAGAAAATCGTGATGTGCAGCTATCCGGAAGGGAAAATACTGGAACTTACCGCACCGCAAGAAGAAATTTCCGGTGATGCGGTTGTCTTCTCGCCTGACGGGCAGTTTATTGCCTGGATGCAACCCGATGAACAAGGCTTCCGGCAAATATATATCTGCCAGACGGGTTGCTGAACCTCTGCCGGGTATCGCTACCTGGCAATCATATCAGGGGGCAGCGGGTGGAATAACTGAATTGGTTGCGAGGTTTTTCTGCTCACTTTTTTCTACCCGCTCCCGGATAGAATTATTGGTGTGAAACGCATCCCAGGGAAGCAACAACGTATCTGTTACTGCCGTTAATGGCATATCCAGTGCCACAAATGGCTTAAGGCCCCAACTGGTATCATCGTCTTTCAGTAATGCATAACTTGCCCGTGTACCCGGATAATACCCCTCCTGGCCGCCAGTGTGCGTCATTATGCTGGAACAGCCGCACAAAGCGACCAGCCCGCTCCCTAAAAATAAGTGCTGTAGTTGGCGTATTTTCATTGTGTTATCGTCATTGTAGCTGAAGCTTCTGTCACGGCAGAAGCAAACCGCGGTCGCTTAGTCCTTAACGCACCTGCTTCCATGCAAAAGACACATTCATTTGCGCCAGGTGCTACATGATTTTTGTTTAGTCTACGCGATGTGTAATAAAGTGCAAAAAAAGTGCGATTTTTGCACTTGAAAACAACGAGTCTGTCACCATCTTATCTTCAGAGCCAAAAACGGATAGGCCAGATGGTTATCCGGGTTCTGCGGTCTGTCCAACAGGAAGGCCATAAAAACATTCTCGCTGATTTCAGGAGCTATTAACGATGCGTAATTTTGACTTCTCCCCGCTTTACCGTTCTGCCATTGGTTTTGACCGCCTGTTTAACCACCTGGAAAATAGCCAGACCCAAAGCAACGGGGGTTACCCTCCGTACAACGTTGAACTGGTTGATGAAAACCACTACCGCATCGCGATTGCCGTTGCCGGTTTTGCTGAGAGCGAACTGGAGATCACTGCACAGGACAACCTGCTGGTGGTGAAAGGTGCGCACGCAACGGAAGAAAAAGAACGCACCTATCTGTATCAGGGCATTGCTGAACGTAACTTCGAGCGCAAGTTCCAACTGGCTGACAACATTCACGTTAAAGGTGCTAACCTGGTGAATGGCTTGCTGTATATCGAACTGGAACGCGTTATTCCCGAAGCCAACAAACCGCGTCGCATCGCCATTAACTAATTCTGTTTGCGCTGCACTGCCTGTGGGGTGGTGCAGCCTGTTACGTGCTTGCCGTCAGGGAGCACAGGCCGGTTACGTATACCGGCGGTATTAACTCGCTTCAAAGAAGGAGACTATTTATGCGTAATTATGATTTTTCCCCCTTATTCCGTCAGTGGATTGGTTTTGACAAACTGGCTAACGCCATGCTGAACAGCAGCGAAGCGCAGTCGTTCCCTCCCTATAACATTGAAAAAGCGGACGATAACCATTACCGCATTACACTGGCACTGGCCGGTTTCCGCCAGGAAGATCTGGATATTCAGCTTGAAGGGCCACGGCTTTCCATTAAAGGTACGCCGGTAAAACCTGAACAGGAAACCACCTGGTTACACCGTGGTCTGACAACCGAGCCGTTCAGCCTAAGTTTTACCCTGGCTGACCACATGGAGGTGTCTGGCGCAACCTTCAATAACGGGTTATTGCATATTGATTTAACCCGTGAAGTACCTGAAGCCCTGGCACCGCAGCGTATCGCCATTAGCGAACGCCCGGCACTCAACAGCTAATTTTGGCACTTGCATCTCCTGCCGCACCGGTAACCCGGTGCGGCTTTTTTTTGCCTGTTTTTTGCCAGTAAGTAATGTGTTTAACCATGGTTAATACATGGTCTTTTGTGCGCTATCAGGCAGTTATCTTTGCAACGCTCTGCCACAATCAAACCAATGCAGAAACAGGAGCTGAATGATGAGTGACATCGCGCTGACGGTCAGCATACTGGCACTGGTTGCCATCGTTGGTCTGTGGATTGGCAATATTCGCATCCGTGGCATTGGTTTTGGCATTGGTGGTGTGCTGTTCGGCGGGATTATTGTCGGGCATTTTCTCGATATGGCCGGTGTACATATCAACAGCGACATCCTGCACTTTGTTCAGGAGTTTGGCCTGATTCTGTTTGTCTACACCATCGGTATTCAGGTAGGCCCCGGTTTCTTCTCTTCTCTGCGGGTTTCCGGCTTAAGGCTGAACCTGTTTGCTATGTTAATTGTGGTGCTTGGTGGGCTGGTGACGGCATTAGTGTACTGGCTGTTTGATATTCCTCTGCCTGTGGTGCTGGGGATTTTCTCGGGTGCGGTGACCAACACACCGGCACTGGGTGCCGGGCAGCAAATTCTTACAGACCTGGGGGTTCCGGCGGCACTGCGTAACGAAATGGGGATGAGCTATGCCATGGCATACCCTTTTGGTATCTGTGGCATTCTGTTCAGTATGTGGTTGTTACGGGTAGTACTGCGCATTAACGTCAATCGTGAAGCTGAACGCTTTCAAAAAGTTAACGGCCAGGCTCAGCAGTTGAGCGCCATTAACGTTCAGGTGGAGAACCCTAACCTCCATAATCTGGCACTTCAGGATATCCCATTGCTTAATAGTGACAGCATCGTGTGTTCCCGGTTAAAGCGCGGCGAAACGCTAATGGTTCCCTCCTCTTCTACATTAATTGAACGGGGAGACTTGTTGTATCTGGTGGGCAACCAGGAAGATCTGCACAGCGCACAACTGGTGATAGGCCAGCAAGTTGATGCCGGGCTTTCCACCACAGGTACAGACTTGCGGGTTGAACGGGTTGTAGTGACCAATGAAAAAGTATTAGGTAAAAAAATCCGCGACCTGGGCATTAAAACGAAGTATGACGTAGTGATTTCCCGCCTGAATCGTGCCGGGGTTGAGCTGGTCGCCAGTAGTCATGCCAGTCTGCAATTTGGCGATATTCTCAACCTGGTCGGGCGGCAGGTGGATATTGACGCTGTTGCTGCGTTACTGGGCAATGCGCAACAAAAACTCCAGCAGGTACAAATGCTGCCTGTGTTTATTGGTATTGGCCTTGGTGTATTGTTAGGGTCTGTCCCACTGTTCATTCCCGGTTTCCCTGTCGCCCTGCGCCTTGGGCTGGCTGGTGGCCCGCTGATTATGGCGCTGATCCTTGGCCGAATAGGCAGTATTGGCACGCTCTACTGGTTTATGCCGCCCAGTGCCAACCAGGCGCTGCGGGAACTGGGTATCGTACTGTTTCTGGCCGTTGTCGGGCTAAAATCCGGTAGTGGCTTTGTCACCACCCTGACTCAGGGAGATGGCGTGTTATGGATGGGATACGGAATCTTAATCACTGCTATTCCGTTACTGGTTGTGGGTTTTACTGCACGTTTGCTGGCAAAAATGAATTACCTGACAATTTGCGGGATGCTGGCCGGATCCATGACAGACCCGCCAGCTCTGGCATTTGCCAATAATCTTCACACTTCCAGTGGGGCCGCCGCGCTCTCGTATGCCACGGTTTACCCACTGGTGATGTTCTTGCGTATTATTACGCCACAATTACTGGCTATTCTCCTGTGGGGCGTTTCCTGATGATTCCCGGCCATCCGTAGCATTTGCCTGGTGATTTCCCGTCCATAACATGTTGATATAAGAAGATGGCCGGGCCTCACTTTGCAAATGCAGCAGGAGCACGAGAAGCACAATGAAAATCACCCAACTGGGCGAAGCGCCTGACTACCGTTTCTCTCTGGCGAATGAGCGCACCTTTCTTGCCTGGATCCGCACCGCCTTAGGTTTCCTGGCCGCTGGTGTGGGGCTGGACCAACTGGCACCCGACCTGGCTACCCCACTGGTTCGTGAAATACTGTCGCTGTTTTTGTGCCTGTTTGCCGGTGGACTGGCGGTCTACAGCTATATACGTTGGTTACGCAATGAAAAAGCGATGCGCCTGAAGCAAGATTTGCCCTATACCGGAAGCCTGAAGCTGATAAGCCTGGTCATGCTCGCGGTGGTGGTCATCGCGATGGTGATGGTGGTTTATGCCTGAATCATCGCGCCGCCTGCGCCGTGAACAGGATCCCGGACTGCAACCGGAGCGTACCGCGCTTGCCTGGTACCGCACATTACTGGGATACGGCGCTCTGCTGGCACTGGCATTACGCCACAGCTGGCACCGGGCTGGCCCGTTATTTTGGTTGTCGTTATTGGTGTTGGCTGTCCTGGTGGGAGTGGTTTATGCCTGGGCACGGCAACGCCAGCTTATGGACATCGCCCGCCAGGATTTACTTGGCGCACAAACTGTTCGAGGCAAATGTATGATTGCGCTGGGGGTTCTTGGGCTGGCATTATTATTTGCCGCTGTGCATATTCACCAAATTTGGTTACATCTCTGGTCACCAGAGTAACGATTTTATTTATGCACATACTTCGCCAAAGCATGCTAAATAAATACATATTTTCTGATATCAATTGCCGGAAGGTCAGTGCCTTGAAGACTTTCATCGCGTTTATAACAGTGTCAGTCAGCGCAATGGCTTGTGCCACACCATTGCCCGCCGCCGCGCCAGCAACGGAGGCATTGCCTTCTGTTGTGCCAGCACAGTCTGCAACACCGGCACCTTCGCACTTGCCTGAAGGGTTTACTGCCCGGCAATATGCGGCGGCATTGGGTACGGGTATGGATGTTGACTGGGCGAGAACTGAACGAGGCATTCGTGAGTTTGACCCACTGGTGGTGCGCGACTACCAGCAGCGCGGGTTGGGGCATGTGCGTATACGGGTGGCAGATGACGCAACCGAACAACACCTGCTTCATCTGCGAAAAATTGTCGAAGCCTGCGAACAATATGGCGTGATACCCATTATTTCTTACCAGGCCGATGAGTTTAAAAGCGATCCCACCAAAACGAATGAAGCCAAAGTGGTTGCCTGGTGGGATACAGTCAGCCGTTATTTTGCCAGTACACACCCTGAACTGGGGTTCGATATCATCTACGAGCCTGGTGAAAAACTGAATCATGACCAGCAGGCGCTGAATCGTCTTTATGAAAAAGTGGTGCGGGATATCCACCATACAGACCCGCAGCGCATGGTGTTTATTGCGCCCCGCCAGCGCGCCACGCCGGAAGACCTGGTTAACCTCAAGTGGCCATCCCAAAGTAACGGCCATGTGCTGGCTGAATGGCATATTTTCCCCTGGGGGCCAGTCAAAGTAGGTAATAAATACCCCTGGACGACCGGAACGGTAGCGGAAAAAAACGCAATTCGTAATCGTATTAACGTTGCGCTGCGCTGGCAGCAAAAAACCGGGCATGTCTCCTGGGTTGGCGGCTGGTCGGCAGGAGCAACGTTGAAAAACCCGGTTCAGCCTTCCCAAATTGCCTTCGCGACCTTTATGGCATGTGGGCTTCAGCAGGCACACATTCCCTATGCACTCAATATTGATAACCTGTTTTACGATGGGGAAGAAGGCGCATGGCGGCCAGCTACTGCCGCATTACTCCAGGCGATGATAAAACCCGATTGCCCGCCCGCTGAAGCGAAAACACCCGGGAAAACCAAAGCGCACCACCACTGAACTTAAACTGGTTGCTGGTGGTGATGTTGCTGGCGTAACGCCAGGGGTAACCAGCAACCCAGCATAACCAGGCCCATTGCAGTCATTAACATGCCTGCACTGCTCTGGCTGGTTTGCGGTAACAGCGCAGAGAGCCAGGCCATCGACCCCGCACCCATATTTTGTAGCCCGCCTACCAGTGCACCGGCAGTACCCGCTAAAAACGGAAAAGGCTCCATGGCACCACTGGTTGCTAACGGGAAAACCATTCCTGCGCCGAAGAAGAACAGCGCGGCAGGCACCAGCAGTGTCCAGATATTCATGACGCCTGCCCAACCGGGGATCCACATCAGCAAGCCTGCTCCCAGGCAACTGAGCACAGCCTGCCACATCAACGTGGCAAACCGCTTTCCTGCCCGTCCTGCATACCAGGCGCCAAAAAAGGCAGCGGGAATGGGCAGAATAAACAGAATACTCACGGTAACACTGTTCAGCCCAAGTACGGCACCCATCAACACGCCTGCACAGGCTTCAAATACAGCAATACCGGCCAGGCCACCGACCAGCATCAGCAGATAACAACAAAATGCGCGCTGGCTGAATAAGGTCCGATAATTACGCAGCAGTGAAGTGGGGTGAGCCGCCAGAGGGCGGGTTTCTGGCATAAAACGCGCAATACACAGCGTTACCGCCAGGCACAATAGCAACAGGAAAAGAAAACAGGCTCGCCACCCGGCAAAAGTATTAAGCACACCACCCAGTAAAGGTGCTAATAACGGGCTAACCAGAATACCCATATTTAACAGGCTGTTGGCTTTACGTAACGACAACCCCTCATATAAATCCCGCGGCATGGTTCGGGCCATCACACCTGCCACGCCGGTACCCATTCCCTGTAAACCGCTCGCCAGCACCAGAACAAAAAAGTGTGGTGTTGTTGCCGCAAGGAGCGTTGCCAGCATAAACACGCTCATTCCCACCAGAATAACCGGGCGGCGCCCTGTCCGGTCTGATATTGGGCCATAAAATAGTTGAGAAAGGCCGTAGGTCAGCAGATATGCGGCCATGACGCTTTGAATTGCGCCCTCCCGAACCTGGAAACTGGCCGCCATACTACTCATTGCCGGAATATAAATAGTTTGCGCCATCTGGCCGACACCTGTCAGCAAAATAAGCAGTATTAACTGCGGTTTATGCGTAAGCGTTTTCATGGAGATTGATTAGATAATTATTCTGTTAATGCAGGTTATGATTCTGCGTGATTCTTAATTTTCCGAGGAATCTACCATGAAAATATTCATGCCTCTATCCGGCCCCGATAATTCTTAACATTCCGGCGTATTTGGCTGAAAACAGATACTGGCAACTATTGTTGCCAGTTGTGGTGTGCGGCTGGATAGAGGTATTTCTGGTGCGTCAGCCGTTCCTGCCCGGCTACGGGAATAAACCCCAGCTGCTGGTAAAAAGCAAAAGCCGTTTCTGGTGCGTGGGTATTGAGGTGGTGAAATCCGGCGAGCCTGGCGTGGGCTTCCAGCGCATTGACCAGAGCAAAGCCCATTTTCTGGCGGCGAAACGCCGGGCTGATATAAAGATGGCGTAATCGCGCAGCCTGTGGGTGCGTGTCGAACGGGCACTGGTTGAGGCCGCCAATACCTGCCAGCTCACCGCCTGACCAGGCGGCCAGCAGAATTTCACCTGTTTTATTAAAACGGTTACTCCCGTCCTGCCAGTGTTGTTCAAGACGCGTGAGCATGGCAAAGCCTTCTGCCTGACTGGTTGCACAGAGTTCGGCAAAACCTCGTAGCGGCAGGGTAACAGGGGAAATCATCTTTAGCATCACTGTCGTTCAGGCCTTTATGTGGTGGTATTGGCTGGAATACCGTGCATGCGGATTGTCTGAATTGCGTACATATTCCAGCCAGGCAAGACTGTCTGACAGGTAAACGTGATTTGTATCACGTAAGAGATGTTCTGCAGGTCAACCCTGTTATCCGAACATTATTAATTTCATTTTACCTTTCAACAAGAAAGATATATTCGGATAAAACGCATGCGAAATATATCCGCAATATTTCTATCATAGTAGAAAAGTTACTAAAAAAGCCTACCAAATATTGTAGGTATGGGCTTGTGGGGCCTCATTCCTTCGTACTATTAGGACTATTCCTGGTTATTTTTGTAGGCATGATAAAATATGGTATGACCTATAAAATTAATACCAGATTATACACTCTTTTATGTGTGTTTTTTGTACATGTAAATGTACTTCATACTTATAGATATTAAATATCAGTATGTTGCATAACTTTTCTGATGCATAAGCGTGTCAAAATTCCCTTGTGGACATATGTAGAGCACACAGCAGTGCCTCCAGCAAACAGCGCCTCAGTTTGTAATTACATACAAGGGATTTTGGCTCCTTAAGTAAAATATATCCATGCTAAAACCGGTGGGATGAATATATCCACCTGGTTGTTGTGTTGCCTTTGTGGCAGTGAAAATAAAAAATAATGCTGTGCCCGGTCCTTATTGAGTAAGGTTCGTGCGGTAGCTTTGCCTTTACGCTTGTGAGTGCAGATTATTTCGTCAGTTGATTATTTCACCCCAGGGCATCACAGCACTGTGTAATAATGTTGCAAAGGTATAGTGCCAGATACGCTGGTCGATTAATCTTATACGCGTTATACCTTCAGATTGCTTACTGGCAGAGAGACCTTTAGTAGGGTTGCTCGTGGTGATGTCCCGCAATCTGTATGAGGTTTTTTATGGTTGGTTTGCCGTTATGCGCGACGGTGAAGGCAATCACTATCGTCCATGCCCGTGCATACAACGCCCCGGGTACGGCATCAAACTTTTGTCACTCCCTCTTTCAATGGAAGAATACGATGAAATTACGAATCGTCCTTGCTCTGTTATTTGTGTTCGGTGTGTCTGGTTGTGTGAAGCATCCACCGGCTGTGAATGATGACACTATCGTCAGCAGCACTGTTGATGGTGTGAAACTGACTTACCGTCATGCGATTACGCCACCAACAGAATTCCACCCGATTAATGAAGAGTACCGTGCGCTGTACAAAGCCTCTGTAATGAGCCGCCCTGATTTTGGCGGTAACGTCGTGCGCTATCTGGATAACGGTGGCACTTATCAGGTCCTCGGGCGTGTTCAGGATTACTGGATGGCTGTTGCTGAACAAGGTAAAGATGAGCTGATTGGCTATGTTCCTCTGCGTGCCGTCGTGAAAAGCGATTTGTACGAATCTACCTTGCGTAAAGATCGCCCGCGTAAACGCCGTGCAGCGAAGAAAGCCAACTGTGTGTCTGTTGATAGCAACAGCCAGGCATGCAAAAACACCAACAGCGGAACCTGGATTATTCAGTAACCCGCTTTCATGTGTGAATCCTTATGATGAAAACTCGTCTGATGCGCCAGGGACTCCTGGCGTTTTTCATGGTGGCGCTGGCACTGTTATCAGGTTGTGTTTCTTCATCGCGCACTGTGCCTGCCAAATACAACCTGGTGTTTATGGCGCACCCGCAGATAAACCAGTCTGCACCGCTTAAAATCCGGGTTTTTTTGCTCAAATCAGATGCTGACTTTATGTCAGCTGACTTTTATTCATTACAAAACAATCCTCAGGGCGTTCTGGGGGCCAATCTGCTTAACAGCGATCAGTTCTTCCTGATGCCAGGCCAGCAGAATAAACAGCTGACAGGCCAGAGCACTCCGGATGCCCGTTTTATCGGCATCATGGCGGAATACCAGTCCCTTGACGGTAAAAAATGGCGTGTCTCCTTGCCGTTACCCGCGCCCAGCGAAGACAGCTTCTACAAGTTCTGGAAATGGTCGTCAGACACCCTTGAGGCGCACCTGTTCCTGGATATCAATGGCATACGCGTTGTTAACGAATAACCCGTATTACAACAGGAAAGCAGTATGAACAAAGCAGAAAAGGTCGTGTGGACAGAAGGTATGTTCCTGCGTCCCCATCATTTTCAACGTGCGGAAAGCTACCTGAAAAGTCAGTTACGCGACTGGGGTATGCAAACCCGTCCGTACATGTGGGGTTTTCAGCACATTGAATTTGACGAAGCTTTACTGCGCCAGGGTTGTGTGGCGCTGAGCAGCGCAACAGGCCTGTTGCCCGACGGTACGCCCTTTTCTTTTACCCGGGCGGAAGATGGCCCGGCTCCGCTGGCTATTGGCGATAACGTGAATAACGCGCGTGTCGTTCTGGCTTTACCTGTGAGCCGTTCAGGCCGGGAAGCGGTGATTTTCAGTGAAGCATCTGACTCTCTGGCGCGTTACATTGCCTGGGAAGCCGATGTTGACGATGACAATGACATGGCTGTGGGCAGCGCCACCGTCCAGTTTGGCAAATTACGCCTGCGCCTGATGCTGGAAAGTGACCTGACAGCGGAATGGACAGCGGTTGGTGTGGCGCAGGTTATCGAAAAGCGCAACGACAACCAGGTCCGCCTGGAAAACAGCTACATTCCCCCAATGCTCAATGCCATTAACAATGAGCACTTGTTTGCTTACCTGACAGATATGCACGGCCTGCTGGCACAACGCAGCCAGCAAATCGGCCAGCGCCTGAGTAAACCTGGCCGGTTTAATACCTCAGAAATGATTGAGTTCAGCCTGCTGGCGTTAGTGAACCGCCACCTTGGGTTATCTGAACACCTGCGCAGCCTGCCATTACTCCACCCGGAGCAATTGTGGCGTGAGTGGATTGGTTTCGCGACTGAACTTGCCTCCTGGATGCCACAACGTGCCCCTGCCGCCGGCCTGCCGGTTTATGACCATGACGACCTGGCATGGTGCTTTAGCAAACTGATTCTGCTGTTACGCCAGGGGCTGTCGCAGGTTATGGAAGAAAGCGCGATTCAGTTGCCACTTAATGAACGCTCTCATGGCCTGAATGTTGCCACCGTGCCGGAAACCAGCATGGTGAAAGAATTTGGTTTTGTGCTGGCAGTGCGGGCCAATGTTCCCGGCGATGCGCTGCAAACCCATTTCCCCGCACAAATGAAAATCGCGCCGGTTACCAAAATTCGCGATCTGGTACAGCTCCAGTTACCAGGCATGGTGTTGCGTGCCATGCCCGTTGCTCCACCACAAATCCCCTGGCACGCTGGTTACAGCTACTTCCAACTGGAAAAAGGCGGGGAGTTATGGAAAGAGATGGAAAAATCAGGCGCATTTGCGCTGCATCTGGCCGGTGAATTCCCCGGGCTGGATATGGAATTTTGGGCTATTCGTAGCCACGCAGAATAATTCAAGGATACGCGCTAATTATGCAGGAATCTCAAGCCACAGGCGGTGATGCCATGTTTGCAGGCGCCAGCAGCGCTAATCCGCTGGTGGCGGCAGCTAATCCTTTACTGAATGCCATTGTTCAAATTCGCCACTCTGTTTCACACAACGACCCGGCAGGATTACGCCAACGTCTGATAGACGAAATGCGCCGCTTCGAAGTCCGTTGCCAGCAATCAGGCCTGGCATATGAAGTGATTGTCGGTGCGCGCTATTGCTTGTGCACCGCACTGGATGAAGCCGCCTCGCTCACGCCCTGGGGTAGCCGCAGTGTCTGGGCGGGCAGCGGTTTGCTGGTCACCTTCCATAATGAAACCTGGGGGGGTGAGAAGTTCTTCCAGTTACTGGCACGGCTTTCACAAAACCCGCGTGAGCACATTAACTTACTGGAAATGATCAACACCTGCCTGTTGCTTGGGTTCGAAGGGCGCTACCGCGTACTGGATAACGGGCGCACGCAACTGGAAACTATTAAACAACGTTTATGGCAGATGATCCGCGGTGTACGTGGCCAGTATGCACCAGCGCTTTCTGTCCACCCGGAAGACCAGCCGGTGATGCGCAAATTGTGGCGCCCGGTTGTGCCATTATGGGCCTGCACCGCCCTTGCCGGGTTTATTGCCTGCCTGTTTTATATCGGCCTGAACTGGCGTCTCGGCGATTACACCAGCCCGGTGCTTGCGGCGGTGTATCAAACCACCTTGCCCGATGTCACCATTAAAAATCCGGCACCGCGCCACCCGCCTGTCCTTAACCTGCGGGCATTCCTTAGCCCGGAAATCAAAGCTGGCCTGGTTGCAGTGCGCGATGAATCAGACCGTAGCGTGGTTATCCTCAAAGGTGATGGTTTGTTTGCTTCCGCTTCAACCGTTGTCCGCGACCGCTACAAACCGGTGATTGACCGGGTGGCAAAAGCGATGGACAGCGTCAGCGGTAAAATCCTGGTTGTTGGTTACACCGATAACGTACCCATTCGCAGTGCGCGTTTTGCCTCGAACTACGAACTGTCTCTTGCCCGTGCCCAGTCAGTCACGGACATGCTGGAAAAACAGCTTTCCCGCCCGGAACGGGTGAAAGCGGAAGGGCGTGGCGACACCAACCCGGTGGCGCCTAATAACACAGCAGAAAACCGCGCCCGTAACCGCCGGGTTGAAATCACTTTACTTGTCTCGCCGGAAAATACTCAGGCTGAGCTGAACGGCCTTGCGCAAGGAAACTAAAGGATGTTGAGAGTTCTCCTTTCCATACTTACAAACCGCATTTTATGGGGGTTTGTTGGGGTCACTGCATTTGCAGCGGTTATCTGGATGATTGGTCCCCTGTTCTCCATTGTGGATACCCGCCCGCTGGAATCGGTACAAAACCGGGTTATCAGCATTGGTCTTATCTATCTTGTGTGGATCCACAGCCATATCATTCCACGGATTTATAATGCCTGGCTTAACCGCAAGATGATGGAGAACATCAACAAGAATGCGGCAGGTGAAGATACAACAGCACCGGAAAACCGCCAGCGCCTGACCAACGAAGAACAGGTTCTGGCAGAGCGTTTTAACGATGCTTCACAGTTCCTGAAAAAAGCGCATTTCAGCCGCAGCCAACACGGCCACCCATGGTTACAGCGTTTCAGCCAGCAGTACCTGTACCAGCTCCCGTGGTATGTCATGATTGGCGCACCGGGTGCCGGGAAAACCACTGCGCTGATTAACTCCGGTCTGCAATTTCCACTGGCGGACAAATTCGGGAAAACGGCGCTGCGCGGCATAGGCGGCACCCGTAACTGTGACTGGTGGTTTACCAACGAAGCCGTCCTGCTGGATACCGCCGGGCGCTATTCAACCCATGAAAGCCAGCAAGCGCTGGATGCCAGCGAGTGGCAGCGTTTTATGGGGCTGTTACGTAAATACCGTGGCCGCCAGCCCATCAACGGCGTCATCATGACCATCAGCATTTCCGACTTGCTGACACTGTCGCCGGAAGCAATGCAACAGCAGGCAACCAATCTGCGTCAGCGCCTGGCAGAGCTTCATGAGCAACTGGGTATTCGCTTCCCGGTGTATGTGATGGTCACCAAAGCCGATTTGCTTAAAGGGTTCAGCGCGTATTTTGCCGGGCTGGATAAAGCCCAGCGTGAACAAATCTGGGGCTTTACCTTCCCCTGGTCGCAATCCAGCCTCGCCAGTTTCGACCTGATGAGCGCGTTTACTCAGGAATATGCGTTATTGCAACAACGCCTGGATGCCGGGCTACCCGATATCATGTTACAGGAAAGCGACCCGCAAACCCGTGCGGAAAGCTACCTGTTCCCACAGGAATTTGCCGCACTGCGCCCCTTGCTGGCCGATTACCTCAGCACTGTTTTTGCCCGCTCTAACTTTGAAACCGAATTCTCTCCACGCGGCATCTACTTTGCCAGTGGTACCCAGGAAGGCCTGCCTTTCGACCGTGTAATGGGCGACCTGGCGCGCGCCCTGAACTTACCGCAGGATAACGGCGACAACAAGAAACAAACCAATGATGCCTGGGACAGTGTCAGCAAAGAAGCGCCAATACCTGGCAACAAAGGCCAGAGTTACTTTATTAAAAACCTGCTGCAACGGGTGATTTTCCAGGAAGCCGGAATTGCCGGGCAAAACCGCTGGTGGGCTATTCGTAACCGGGCGGTTATCTGGTCGGGCTATGCTGCACTGGCAGCGGTGTTGGTGGTGCTGGCAGGTTTATGGCTTACCAGCTACGGCAACAACAAAGGCTATTTAGCTGAAGTGCAGGCGAAAGTGCCGGGTGTTCAGGCGCAGAGTAAAGCATTACAGACTAACGACAACAGTGATTTGTTCGATCTCCTGCCATTCCTTAACAGCCTGCAAAATCTGCCCAAAAGCGATGCTGTGGATATTAACTCTCCGGGGATAACCTGGCGAATGGGCTTGTATCGCGGTAACGAAGTCAGCGATGCCACCCAGTCGTTATACCAAAAAGCGTTACAGGAAATGGTATTGCCAGCCGTCGCACAGCGGATTACCACCTGGTTACGTAACGACAACGGCAGCGATGTGGAATACAGCTATGAAGCGCTGAAAGCCTACCAGATGCTATACCAACCGAAGCATTACGATGGCAAATTCCTCCATGCCTGGGTGATGTTCAACCTGTCACGTAATTTGCCGCGCAATGTTACGCAGAATGAACTGCATCAAATGGAGTGGCACCTGACCCAACTGCTGGAAAACCAGATTCAGTCTTCGCCTTACGCCAAAGATGACGAACTTATCCAGCGCGAACAGCAACTGATTAACCAAAACCCGCTGTCTGTCAGGGTTTATGGCCGCCTGAAACGCTTGCTGGAGCACGATGATTCTCTCCAGCCCGTTTCGCTGGCAACGCTGGGCGGGCCACAAAGTGAACTGGTGTTCTCACGCAAAACAGGCAAGCCAATCACCGAAGGTGTACCAGGCCTGTATACGCCGGATGGTTACTGGAATCACTTTGAGAAACAAATCGCCAGTGTGACTGCCTCGTTACACGAAGACGATGCCTGGGTGCTTGGTGCGCCACAAAAAGAAGACCCAAAAGCCATTAATGAAGCTGTGCGCCAGCTTTATGCGCGTGATTTTATGGCTGCCTGGGATAACTACCTGGCGGATATCCAGCTGAATAACAGCGCAGACCTGACTCACCGCATTAATACGGCCCGCGTGTTATCCAGCAACAATTCACCGTTACGCCAGTTAGTCATGAACCTGAGTAAAGTGCTCACGCTTTCCCGGGCCAGTAATAATGCGCCAGAAGATAAAAAAGCCGCCGCGGATGACAACAGCAGCGCATTGACCAATTTATTTGGCGCAACCAGCAATGGTGCTATTGCCGCAGCACAAACACCGGAACAACAAGTTACCGATCATTACGCGCCAATCATCGAACTGGCTCAGCCACTGGAAAAAGGCGGCAAAGCCATCGTGTTTGATGATTTCCTCAAACAAATTGATGACCTGTACCGTTACCTGACCGCAGTGCAGGACGCTGCAAATAGCGGCATGCCCGCACCTGGTGGCGATGCCATCAGCCGCCTGCAGGCCAGCGCAGGGCGCTTACCTGGTGGCCTCAACAATATGTTTACCAGCATGGCGGTGGGCGCAAGCTCAGATACCCAGCGCCGCGATATGGACAATATTCGCAAACGCCTGAATGTGGAAATTGGCAGTTTCTGCCGCCAGGCTATTGCCGGGCGTTACCCATTAGTGCGCAGTGCTCACGCAGATGTCACTCCGGATGATCTGGCGCGCATGTTTGCGCCGGGAACGGGCTTAATGGATGCCTTCTTCCGTGACAACCTGACAAACCGGGTCGATACCACTCAGGCGCGCTGGCGGTTTACCCCAAGCATTGATGGCAAAACCCTGCCAGGCGGTGAAGCTATTCTGCGGCCTTTCCAACAGGCGCAATACATTCGCGATGCCTTCTTCTCAAATGGTGCAACCACACCGGGTTACAAAGTGACGATACGCACCATTCGTATGGATAACGATATTTTGACACTTTCGCTGGATGTAGACGGGCAACTGCTGCGTTACAGCCATGGGCCGCAGGCGGTAAAACTGGTGAGCTGGCCAGGTACCGGCGGCACCAACCAGGTGCGGATGCAACTGGGGCTCGCCAATGGCACGACATCCACGCTGGTAAGCAGCGGTCCGTGGGCGCTTAACCGGTTCTTTGACCGGGCGAAACAGTCTCCTGGCAGCAACAGCCTGAGCCGCCAGGCAACCTTTACTGTTGACGGGCACAGCGTGACGCTTGAGTTCACCCCCAACAGCATTCGTAACCCGTTCCAGCTTTCTGGCTTTTCATGCCCTTAACCGCAAGGAATGTTGAATGAGCAACTACCCTGTACCGTGCTGGTTTGGGAAATTGCCCAGCACCGGTGACTTTTTGCAGCGCCGCTTTCCCGATGCGCTGCAACGCCAGTGGTCGCACTGGTTCCAGGTCGGCCTGCATAACTGGCAAAACCAGCAAAACCAGAATGATCCGCTCCACGGCGCAAAACGCGAATTCCATAAAGCGCCAGTGTGGAATTTTGCGGTACCGCCCATGCTGGGCAGCCAGGTTATCCAGCTCGGTTGCCTGCTTCCCGGGCGAGACAGTGTCGGGCGGCAGTATCCGGTATGCGCCCTGAGCGCATTCAGCCCGGCTGAATGGTCGCCCCAGTGCCTGGCACTGGCGGAACCCTGGTACCAACAGCTGGGCCGCACCCTGATGACCGCTGTCAGAAACGGTTTCGCCGGTGAGCAACTTGACCAGGCTCTCTTAAGCATTCCGTCGCCAGTGGTGCCGGAAGGGGATGCCCAGTCAGACATTCTGGATGTCATTGGTTATGACGATGCACCCGCAGCACTGAGCTGGCGCCAGGCGGCGGAATGTTTTGAACCACAACGGCAAACCAGCTTTTGGTGGACAAACCGCTGTGATGGCTACCCGCTATACACCCATGTACACAGTGGCAACTTCACCAGCCAGTTATTCTCCATGCTGTTTGACCCCGCAGGTGGTGCTCAACCTGGCCGCCACGGGTTGTATCCTCCCATGTTTGACTGACAGGTAATTCATGAACATAGACGCGTTTCTGGCCCCGGTCAGCGCCGACAAACCTTGTGGCGATAACCTGGAGTACGATGCCGATTTCCAGGCAATGGAACAGGCAAGCCAGGGGAAAGCAGAGCAACAGTTTGGCGACACCATTATCCCGGCAGAACCGGCAGACTGGACCAAAGTCGAGAAACTGGCCACCAGCCTGCTGGAACGCAGTAAAGACCTGCGGGTAATGATGGCGCTTATCCATGCATGGACCCGGCGGCGCGGTCTGCAAGGTTATGCTGATGGCCTGCTGCTGATTCAACAGGCGCTGGTGCTCTACTGGGAGCCACTGTATCCCCTGCTGGAAGAATATGGCGAGCGGGATCCGTTTTACCGTTTAAACGCGCTGGCCGCACTGGGTGATGGTTCCGAACTCACCACGGCTGTACGCCAGGCCGCATTACTGCGCAGCGCAGCCGACACACTTTCGCTACGCGATGCCTGTAGTTTACTGGATGGCAGTAAAACCGAGTGCCCGGATTACCCCGGCGGGCGTCCCCGCCTGGTAGATGAACTGGCACGCGGTGGGCAGCCTGGCATTGAAGCCTTGCTGCATATTCGTGAACGCCTGCTCACTATTCGTGAAGTGCTCAGCGAACAACTGGGCGAAAGCGCACTGCCGGAAATGGAAGTGTTGCTGAAAACAGTCAATACGGTGGCTCAGGCCTGCGATGCAACGGATTTATCCACCCTGATCCCCGGCCTGACAGGCGAAAGCCAGGCGGAGGGCAACACAGTGGCTGAATCTGATGAACAACAACCCGCTGCGGCAGCACGGAATGTGGACTGGCGCAGCATTCAACCGGCAACTCGTGAAGATGCACAACTGATGCTGGAAAAAGCGCGCCAGTATTTCCTGCTGTATGAACCGAGCCACCCGGCACCGCTGCTGATTGAACGTGTACAGCGGCTGATTGAAATGAACTTTATGGACATCATTCGCGACCTCGCGCCCGATGGTGTCCACCAACTGGAAAATATTTTCGGGCGCCGTGATTAACTGGCGCACCCTCTTGTGGCGAAGGCACAGCGCCGTCGCCTCACCTTCACCGCGCATATTCGATGGAGAACACCATGGCAATGAGTAACAGTGGGCAGAAATTTATTGCCCGTAACCGCGCACCCCGCGTACAGATTGAGTACGACGTAGAAATCTACGGTGCGGAGCGCAAAATTCAGCTTCCTTTCGTTATGGGCGTGATGGCGGATTTGGTGGGTAAACCTGTCGAGCCTTTAGCCCCGGTAGATGAACGTAAGTTCCTTGAAATTGATATTGATAATTTTGATGAACGGATGAAGGCGTTGAAACCGCGTGTAGCGTTCCAGGTCGACAACACGCTGACCGGCGACGGCAAACTGAATGTCGAACTGACCTTCGACAGCATGGATGACTTCCTGCCAGATGCCGTTGCCCGCAAAGTGGAACCACTGAACAAATTACTGGAAGCCCGCACCCAACTGTCCAACCTGCTGACCTACATGGATGGCAAAAATGGCGCGGAAGCCCTGATAGCGAAAGTGCTGCAGGACCCGACATTACTGCAATCCCTGAGCCAGGCACCCAAAGCGGCAGACACCGCCAAAGGTGGCGAGGAGTAATCGATGAGTAACCAAACTGAACAACAGCAAAACAGCGCTCAGACGTTTACCCAGGATGAATTCAGCGCGCTGCTGAGCAAAGAATTCCGCCCGAAAACAGACCAGGCGCGTGAAGCAGTAGAAAGCGCGGTAAAAACCCTGGCACAACAGGCGCTGGAAAATACCGTCACCATCTCCAGCGATACCTACCGCACCATTCAGGCGCTGATCGCGGAAATTGATGAAAAACTTTCCGAACAGGTTAACCAGATTATTCACCACGACGAATTCCAGAAACTGGAAAGCGCCTGGCGTGGCCTGAGCTACCTGGTGAACAACACCGAAACCGACGAGATGCTGAAAATCCGCTTTATGAGCGTCTCCAAACAGGAACTGGGCCGTACCCTGAAACGCTTCAAAGGCGTAGGTTGGGACCAGAGCCCGGTGTTCAAAAAAATCTACGAAGAAGAATATGGTCAGTTCGGGGGCGAACCTTTTGGTTGCCTGGTGGGCGATTACTACTTCGACCACAGCCCGCAGGATGTTGAACTGCTGAGCGAAATGGCGCGCATTGGCGCCGCAGCACACTGCCCGTTCATTACCGGCTCTGCGCCGAGCGTCATGCAAATGGAATCCTGGCAGGAACTGGCTAACCCGCGCGACCTGACCAAAATCTTCCAGAACACGGAATATGCGGCATGGCGCAGCCTGCGTGAATCTGAAGATGCCCGCTACCTGGGCCTGGTAATGCCGCGCTTCCTGTCCCGCCTGCCTTACGGTGTGCGCACTAACCCGGTAGACAGCTTCGATTTCGAAGAACAGGTGGATGGCGCTAACCACGACAGCTACACCTGGAGCAACGCAGCTTATGCAATGGCGGCCAACATCAACCGTTCATTTAAAGAATTTGGCTGGTGTACTTCTATTCGCGGCGTGGAATCTGGTGGTGCAGTAGAAAACCTGCCTTGCCATACCTTCCCAAGTGATGATGGCGGTGTGGATATGAAATGCCCCACTGAAATCGCCATCAGCGACCGCCGAGAAGCAGAACTGGCGAAAAACGGTTTTATGCCGCTGGTTCACCGCAAAAACTCTGACTTTGCTGCCTTTATTGGCGCTCAGTCACTGCAAAAACCGGCGGAATACCACGATGCCGATGCCACTGCGAACGCCCGTCTGGCCGCCCGCCTGCCGTATCTGTTCGCCTGCTGCCGTTTTGCGCATTACCTGAAATGTATTGTGCGCGACAAAATTGGTTCATTCCGCGAACGCGACGATATGGAACGCTGGCTGAACAGCTGGGTGATGAACTATGTGGATGGTGACCCGGCGAACTCCTCGCAGGAAACCAAATCCCGCAAACCGCTGGCCGCGGCAGAAGTGCAGGTGGAAGAAATTGAAGATAACCCGGGCTACTACGCCGCGAAATTCTTCCTGCGCCCGCATTACCAACTGGAAGGCCTGACTGTTTCACTGCGTCTGGTTTCCAAACTGCCATCACTGAAAACCAATGATGCGTAATGCACAGGTAAAAATTCGGCCGTGTATTTTTGGCGAAATACACGGCCGCCAGGTCTGAACCTTATTCAGGGGGTTCAGGCTTAAGGCAGAGGATACAGGGACTGTGTAGACGCACCTCTGATTTCCATTTGCCATATTAGCGCTTTTTACAAGCAAAACTAACCAATCAAAGAGTAGAGATTATTATGGCTATTGATATGTTTTTGAAAGTCGACGGTGTGACGGGTGAGTCCAAAGACTCTAATCACTCTGGCTGGACTGATATCACTTCTTTCTCCTGGGGTGCTTCTCAGCCGGGTAACATGAGTGTTGGCGGTGGCGGCGGTGCCGGTAAAGTAAACTTTAACGACCTGCACGTTAATGCCCTGATCGACAAATCAGCAACCGCTATCATGAAATACTGTGCGAACGGTAAACACCTGACCAAAGTTGAACTGTCAGTATGTAAAGCAGGTGGTCAGCAGGTGGAATACGCCCGCATCACTCTGGAAGAAGTTCTGGTAACTTCTGTTCAGTACACTGGCGCTGATAACGGCGACACCGTTGGTGTTACCTATGCATTCCAGGCTGCTAAAGTGAAACAGCAGTACTGGGAACAAACTTCTTCCGGTAGCAAAGGCGCTGAAAGCTCCGTTGGCTGGAATATCAAAGAAAACAGCGAAGCGTAAGCGGGTTGTTGATGGCGATCCCGGAAGGGATCGCTTTTTAATAAAAAGGATGTATTGTTTTGGCCAAATATACTATTTTTGTTAAGAGAATATGGCAAACAGATAATTCAACAATTAGCACGTATGAAATATCAGGAAGTAAAATAAAAGGCTATATTCTTGAACGCCCAGGTCCTGACACAAAAACATCAGGATTAGAAAAAAGGATTCCTGAGGGAGTTTATAATCTTAAGTGGCATAATAGTAATATACCTTCAGTAAAGAAATACAACCCTGTACCATTATTGCATAATGCGGATGTGCCAGTGTCAAGATATATACTTATTCATAATGGTAATTACCCAAGGGACACTGAAGGGTGCCTTTTAGTTGGTGGGTCGAAAGGTGTTGATTTTGTAGGAGCTAGTGTAGTGAAATTGACAGAAATAAAAGAATTTATTGCTAAGGAAGGAATTGATAATTTTGTGTTGTCTATTTCATCTTGCTATTCAACATGTAAGGCTTAGGTGGCATAAATGGTAAAGCGAATCATACTTTCAGTTCTGTTACTTAGTCTCTCCACCATTGCTAACGCAGAGCAATCCCTTAAACAAGGGGTGCTTCAGGTCTATTGGTTGCCAGTCTGGAATGATACCGGCACAGTCAATACACCTGAACTACACTATCGCTATTTTGTTTTAAGTACTAACAACCATGTTGAAGAAATTGTTAACCTCGATAAGAAAAGTAGTGAAGCGCTGTTAACTCGTTATTTTAGCCCGGTTCCTGAAAACTTTTTGAAGTTCAAGGAAGGGCACCTGGAACGTTCGGGTACCGCAGTTATAAATCATTTATCATCGAACACGGAATGCGACCACCATTACTACAGTGGGCAACTGAGTAAATTTACTGTTGGTACTGACCAGCACTTCGATATTAATGCACTGGAAAATTCTGCAGGGTGTGAAGCCAGACCTTATCGCCTTTCTTATACACTCAAGCCCGGTATAACTGATGCGCATTTTAAACAGGCTCCAGATGTTAGCGCTAAAAATGGAGCAATGATTACTGCTGATATGGCTATTGTGACTTTGGAACGTGTAAATCAGCAGTGGATTAAAGCAGCGCAATATGATGCCAACCAGCCAGACTCTGTTGGAAAAAATCAGGGATTTATTCTTCTTAGTGAACTTCAACCGCTTAACTGAGTTATACTCCATTGAGTTAATTAGAGTCCATACCCATCTGAAATATATTTATTAGGTGGGTTGGTTGCAAGTGCTAATTATTTGATATATGGTGTAGAGTAAATTGAAATACTCCTTATTATATATAATTTCAGTGGTGGTTTTTTTCATTTTTATGATGCTGCTCTCTTTGGCGGTATATGTGTTATATAAAAAAGAAAATGAAAAAGTTAATGAAGCATATGATAAGTTAAAAAAACATGGTTTTTTGCCGAATGACTTTTTTTCATTGCAGGGGAATATTGGTTTTCTAGGGTTTGGATCACGAGTTTTTATTCTCTCAAAAATTCTGGATGGGAAAAACTTTCCACTTAATAAAAATATTGTTTTTGACTCAAAGTCCGCGAGAGAGTTTCTGAACCAAAGTAATTTTAAATGGATTGGTTATTATAAGATTCTTGTGTTTCTTTTAATTTCTGGATTTTTTGTGTTAATTGTTGCGGCACTTGCTACATGATTTTTTCTTATTCTAAATAAGTGGTTTTATTAATTTATCATGGTTAAGCTAATTTAATTTTAGGCGATGGAAAAGACGTTAACTAATAGTTAAACTTTAAAATAATATCCTTCACTGCATTAAATTTGTCTTTAGATACTGAACTTTTGTGTCATTTCATTTGTACTTTGTTAGCAACTAATCGTATGCCACACCGGTTGCTGTTTTATCTTACAAAGTGAGACAAATCTCAACTTCATTTTGATATTCTACCTTTGCTCCCCAAACGTTGCAGGCCTTACCAAAAGACCTGCAACGTTTGAGCGCTCATTATACCCAGGCAGGAATACGTTATGCGATTCACGATAATCACCAACAAACCGGGTCAACAACCGCCACAAACCAGTTGCGATTTCTATCCGCCAGGCGGCACCATTGGGCGCGGTTCCGATAACAACCTGGTGCTGCCAGATGAAACGCGCACCATTTCTCGCCTGCAGGCGATAGTGCATATCACAGCAGAAGGCACCTGCCGCATCACTAACCGTGGCAACATCACCCGCGTGCTGCTGAATGATATTCCGCTGGATCGTGGCCGCCAGGTTGAGCTCGAAGACGGCGATATTCTGGGTATTGATGAATACCGCCTGCAAGTTACGGCACTGGGGGCGCAGCCGACTGCGCCTCAACAACCTGCTGCACACCATGCCGCCAGTGCCGTTCCTCATAAAGCGGCACCTGCGCCGGTTCGCCCGGTGTCAGCTGCTCCAGCACAACCATCTGCTGTAAACGCCGATGGTACAGCGGCTATCCCCAGTGAAATCTGGGACAGCCTGATGCAGGAATTCTCTATCTCCGACAACATTTCCAGTAGCCCGGTGAGTGGGAAAGGCGAGCACACCACGGTGGAACCTGGCCACAACCCCTTTGCCGAGCCTGAAAGTGTTGAGCGTAACCCGGAAGACCCACTCGCCCAGTTCAATACCAGCGAGCCGCTGTTTAACGAGAAAAAACCGCAGACTGATAACTTATTCGCCGAGTCTTCACTGTTTAGCGGTGACAGTATCTTTGAAGACAATACCCCGTCTTCACTGGTTCAGCCGGAAACCGCGGAAAATAAACCAACTGTTGGTAGCAGTGAACTGGATCCACTGGCTTTATTCGGTGCCAGCGAAGCCGCTCCCGCGGCACGTAATCACGATGACCCACTGGGCCTGATGATGGGTAATGCTGTGCCATTAACGGTACCAGGCAGCACCACTAAGCCGCAGGAAACAGTAACACCGACAGAGCGGCATCATGCAGCAGAACAGCCACATGCCACAAAACCCTCTGTGGCAGAACAACCTGCTCATGAACCAGAGCCTGCGGCCACACACCACGAAAACCCGGTTTCTGCACTGTTTGAAACGGCATCACTGGCCTCTTCACCGTTGTTTGATGATGACGAGACAGCCACGACTGTCACACCAGCCGATATACTGGTAACACCGCCGCCAGTGCAGGAAAACGCAGAAGAAACCATACCTGCCAGCACAACACAAGCCGCCAACGGCTACGAAGGCATCACTCTGCCCACTCCGCAGGCTGTGCAACGTGCCCATGTGCAGACACCTAAAGGCCGCCTGCGAATTGACCCGGTCGCCTCGCCGTCGTCTGCCGACAAATCTGCGCAGGTCACCAGCCAGCAAGGCGAAGGCGATGTATTACAGGGCGAGTTACTGGCTGCATTACTGGAAGGTATGGGCCTTGGCGACATGCAGCCCGTCCCTCAGTTTGATAAAGAAAACATGCGCCAGTTTGGGCAAATGCTGAGTATGTTTTCGCAGGGTACAGTAGCACTGCTCTCTTCCCGCTCCATTCTCAAACGCGGTGTTAAAGCCGATATGACTATGGTGCTGGACGACGCCAACAACCCGTTCAAACTGCTGCCTTCCGGGAAAACGGTACTCATGCAAATGTTTGGCACACGTATGCCTGGCTTTATGCCACCGCGTAAGTCAGTGCGTGATGCCCTGATAGACTTGCAGGCTCACCAGTTGGGTATGATTTCCGGTATCCGGGCGATTATTGCCGCTATGCTGCAGTCGTTTAACCCGGAACAGCTCGAAGAGCAGGCCCGGGAAGATGGTGTGGTGTCGCGCATTGGTTTACCCGGCAGCCGTAAAGCCGCCTTGTGGGATTACTTTGTGAAAACCTACGGCGAAACCGCCGGAGAAATTGAAGATGACTTCCACACCTTGTTTGGTGAAGCATTCCTGCACGCTTACGACATGGAAGTGAACCAGTACAAAGACTCACAAAGTGGATCAGAAGAAGAATGAATATCACCATGGCATCGCTCTCCCAACAAGGTGAGCGGACAAGCAACCAGGATCAAACCGGTGAGGTGATTGGCGAGCGCGCGGCATGCTTTCTGGTGTGTGATGGTGTTGCGGGTAACGCAGGCGGCGAGGTTGCCGCGCGTATCGCCCGTAATGCCATCCTAACCGAGTTCGATGGCGAACAACACCTCAACCCACAGTTCATTCGCCAGTATGTGAATAACGCCAACCAGGCGATTCGCAGCGAACAGAAAAACGACCAGGACAACAGTAAAATGGGTACCACGCTGGTCAGCCTGTTTATTGACCGGGATTACCACCTGGCGTACTGGGTCCATGCAGGCGACAGCCGCCTGTATTTATTCCGGCGCGGTTTTTTATACCAGGTTACCACCGATCACAGCCTGATCCAGCAGTTAAAAGATGCCGGGCACCAGACCGAAGGTGTCAGCAGCAACCTGCTCTATTTTGCTCTGGGCATGGGTGATGAACGCCGGGAAGCCAGCTACAGCGATGTGGTTCCCGTAGAAGACGGCGATGCGTTTTTGCTGTGTACTGATGGTTTTTGGCATGGGGTAACACAAGAACAGATGCAGCAGTCCTTGCAGATGGTAAACACGCCACAAGAGTGGCTGACCCTGATGCACCAGAGCCTGCGTAAACATGGCGAAACCAGTGACGATACACAGGATAATTACAGTGCGATAGCCGTATGGGTTGGTCAGCCACAAGAAACCACGCTGATCCACTCGCTGGCGGAGGCCGCACAATTCTTTCCCCTTCGTGATTGATTGAAACGAACAAGGATTTATATGAAATATTGGCTTTCGGGTTTACTGGCGTTGTTGGCGGCATCGTCCAGCGCGTGGGCAGAAAATTACCGGATTGTTCAGTCACCGTCTCTGAAGCTGGATGTCTGGATAGACAACATCCAGGACAACACAGCAAAAAGTTGGTGTACCAGTGAATTACCGCTGCGAATTGTCGCGAACGGCGAGAAAAAACCGGAAATCCTGCAGGCTTTCCTGCCGCAGGTTGGCAAATTGCTACAAAGCCAGTGCGGCACACTGAACACCCTGCGCTGGGAAATGACGGCACCGGATGGCAAGAAACTGGCTACCGGTACCGCAGAGAAAAAGCATGACTGGCGTGTTGATATCGCACCCGCTGCTCAGGTTATTACCGCTGCCATTCCTCCTGCGAATAACCAACGTGCAGAGGATCTCTCACCGCCAGCAGATCGCACGCCCTGGTTTGAATTCAACCTGAAAGATGGCTGCCGCCTGCGCACTTTCTGGCAGGGTGGCAGTGCCTCTCAGGCCCTGTTTATTCCGGCAAAAGACGACGGGAAATGTGAAAAAGGCGGCTGGCTGAATGGCCGGGGTAAAGTTACCCAGCAGGGCCAGAATGGTAGCCAGACTATCACTATGACCTTTGTTCACGGCTTCCCGGTGGCCGGGTTTAACCCAACAGCTAACACCAACACGTTGCTGATTGCCTCCGTGAATAACGAACGCATGGTGGTGAGTGACGAACGTTCCCCGCAAAGCTGGCTGATTATGCAGTATGTCCCGCGCATTAACGGCTGGCAGGTGGATGGCACCGTTGCGGTAGAAATGCCGCGCGACCAGGCCAGTGACGGCGATAAACTAAAAGCGCGTCTGGATGAAGTACGCAAAGTATGGGGACCCTATCTGGAGCCGAATACCGCGCTGACTATCCAACTGGTGGATGCCGTGCATCTGCAACTTAAAGACCCGGCAGCAGGCGCATACCATACGCTGAAGTAACCTAACCACCACAAGGAATGATTATGCACACCCTCTACCAACAGATGGCCGGAGATTCGCTGGCAGAAACCCTGACGCGCCTGGAAAGTAATATTAAATCCCGGCCTGCGGATGCGGACCTGCGCGCAGCGTTTGTTCAGTTGCTCTGTCTGGCGGGCAACTGGCAGCGAGCCCGCACCCAACTGAAAAGCTGGGCGGCGCTAAAACCTCAGGCACAACCCACAGTGACCTTGCTGGAACAGGCTATTGAAGGTGAGTTAACGCGCGCGCGGGTTTTTGCCGGTGAAACGGCACCCAGAATGCCGGAACAGGCCTGGCCCTGGGCTCACCATCTGGTTGACGCACTGGCACGGGAAAATGCCGGTGATAGCGCCGCAGCCCTGGCGCTGCGAGAACAGGCGCTGGAAGCCGCTGAACCCAATCCAGGTTCTTTACAGGTTAACGAGGAAAGTGTGGCGTTTGGCTGGCTGATGGATGGCGATGCCCGCCTGGGGCCGGTGTGCGAATTTATCGTCAACGGGCATTACTTCTGGGCGCCATTTTGCGCCATTCGGGAAATCATTTTTCAGGCACCGGCGAGCGTCACCGACCTGGTGTGGCGCCATGCCCGGATAACGCTGGTGGATGGCAGCGAACAAGTTTGCCAAATTCCGGCGCGCTACCCGGTAGATGCCAGCACGGAAGACCGTTTTCTGTTGGGGCGCGAAACTCACTGGGCAGCACTGGACGAAGAGGGTGCGTTTTGTCTCGGACAGGGGCAGAAAGTGCTGCTCAATGCTGATGATGCTTATTCCTTGCTGACACTGGACACGCTGGCATTCGCTGGCTCCGAATCTGACCATGAGTAATCACGACCAGAACGCTAACCCTTCTGATCTGCTGCGAGCCGGCTACCGCCAAAGGGCCGGTAAGCAGACGGTGGGCGCGCGCGACAAAATGCAGCCATCCTTGCTGGACCGGCTGACAGATGACGCGCCCGACCAGCAAAAAGAACCGGCCAGCCATAATCTGATTTCCCACAGCACACTGCGGCGCAACGTGCTGCGTGACTTACAGTGGCTGTTCAACACCATCAACAATGAAGCGCAGAATGATCTGCGCGATTTTGCCCATATTCGCCGTTCGGTCGTGAATTTCGGTATCGCTCCACTGGCCGGGAAACGGATGTCGGAAATTGAATGGCAGGATATTCAGCGCAAGCTCACCGAAGCTATTCTGGCTTTTGAGCCCCGCATTATTCCGCAGGGGCTGCAAGTGCGCTGTTTGTCTGACCCGCAATCGCTGGATGCGCACAACGTTTTGTCCATTGAGATAAAAGGCCGGTTGTGGTGTGTCCCCTGGCCGCTGGAATTTCTGTTCCGCACTGATGTGGATCTGGAAAACGGGCATTTTGAGTTAAAAGACGCAGGCTGATTATGGACAGTAAACTTCTCGACTATTACAACCGCGAGCTGGCGTATCTGCGCGAAATGGGCGCAGAATTTGCCAGTCGCTATCCCAAAGTGGCCGGTCGGCTCGGGATGCGGGGTATCGAAGTCGCAGACCCTTACGTCGAACGCCTGATGGAAGGCTTTGCCTTTCTGACCTCGCGTGTCCAGCTAAAAATGGATGCGGAATTTCCGCGCTTCTCCCAGCGCTTGCTGGAAATGTTCGCGCCAAACTACCTTGCCCCCACGCCCTCTATGGCGATTGCCCAGCTCCAGCCAGATATGCAAAAAGGCGACTTGAGTGATGGCTTCACCGTGCCGCGTGGCACCATGATGGACAGCCTGACGCTGAAAAAAAATGGCGTCACCTGTGCCTGGACTACCGCCCATGATGTCACGTTGTTGCCATTGCATATCAGCAACGTGGAACTGGGGGGCGTCCCGGCCGATGCACCACTGATGGCGATGGGGCTGGGCCAACGAGGCGCAGCCAGTGCACTGCGCATTCGTATTGCCTGTAATGGCAAGAATACGCTGGAAAATCTCAACTTCGACCGGCTGGATTTTTTCCTCAGCGGCCCGGACATTGAAGCACAGAAATTACTTGAACTGGTGATGCAGCACTCCGTGGGGCTGTTTTGCCAGACGGTGGCGCCATCGCCGCAACGTATTGTACTGGGCGATGACGCCCTGACCCAGGAAGGGTTCGCGCCGGAACAGGCGATGTTGCCCGATGACCTGCGAAACTTCGATGGTTACCGCCTGCTACAGGAATATTTCGCATTCCCGGCGCGTTGCCAGTTTATTGCTGTCAGCCAGTTACACAACTTGCCGGCGAAAAGCGCCGGTGCCAGTGCGTTTGATATCGTTATTTTGCTGGATAAAGCCGACAGTGCGCTGGAGCGCATAATTGATAAAGCGCACTTCTCGCTACACTGCACCCCGGTTATCAACCTGTTCCCCAAATATGCCGAACGGCAAAAAATTCAGGACAGCCAGGGCGAATACCACCTGGTTGTCGATAATGTCCGCCCGCTGGATTACGAAATCTATGCGGTGAAAAATATCTATGGTTCGCGTACAGATCGCCGTGAAGAGCAGGTATTCCGCCCGTTCTGGCAATCATTCAGTAGTGACCACGGCAACTATGGCACCTATTTTTCGTTACGCCGTGAACAACGCGCCCTGTCTGAGCATGCATTACGTTATGGCACCCGCACTGGCTATGTCGGTTCCGAAGTGTTTGTTTCACTGGTAGATGAAAACCATGCGCCCTGGTCCGACAGCCTGAGCCACCTGACAGCAGAAGTGCTGTGCACCAGCCGGGATTTACCGCTGATGCTGCAACAAGATTTGGGTGAGTTTGTGATGCCGGATTCGTTGCCCGTTGCGGGTATCACTTTGCTTAAAGGCCCTACTCCGCCGCGCCCGGCGCTGGCCGAAGGGGTTGCCACCTGGCGGCTTATCAGCCACCTGCAAATGAATTACCTCAGCCTGATGGACAGCGAAAACGGTGAGGGCGCTGAAGCCCTGCGCCAGTTGCTCGGGCTGTATGGCAACCTGGCGGAAGTGCCAGTCGCCCGCCAGATAGACGGCCTGCGCCGTTGCCAGTTGCGCCCGGTACACCGCCGGGTACCCGAGCCAGGGCCAATTGTCTTCGCCCGGGGTATTGCCATTGACCTGCAAGTGGACGAACAGGATTTCTCCGGGTTCAGCCCCTGGCTGCTCGGCAGTGTGCTCGAGCGCGTGTTCTCACGCCTGGTGGCAATCAACAGCTTTACGGAAGTGACACTGACCAGCCAGCAACGCGGTGAAATTGGCTGGTGGGGGCCACGCATGGGGAAACGGGCACTGATATGAGTGAGACCTCAACACCTGAAACCCGGCTACCCACGGTTAAGCGGGTAACCCGCCTGGCAGATAACTTCTGGCCTGCTGTCATGGCTGCGCCCTGGCGTTATGACCTGTTTCAATTGTTGCGCCGGGTTGATGCCCAGGGCGGTGGGCGTTATCCCCTGGGGCGTGCGCCGTTACCCCGTTTTGATGCCTTACGGGTTGCCCAGCAGCCTTCGATGGCGTTTGCCCCTTCCACTCTGGCAACGGTAAAAGAACTCGACGGCCGCGATTTACACGAGGTTTCGATTTTCAGCTTCGGGTTATTTGGCCCCAACGGCCCGTTACCGGTGCACATGACAGAATACGTGCGTGAACGTATCTATCACCACCAGGACGACTCACTGAGCGCGTTTGCCGACTTGTTTCACCACCGCCTGAGCTTGTTGTTTTACCGCGCCTGGGCTGATGCGCAACCCACCGTTTCGCTGGACAGGCCGGATAACCGCCGTTTTGAAGATTACCTGGCCTGCCTCACAGGTATGGGCTTGCCCGGGCAGCGCCACAGGGGAAGCCTGAGTGAACATGCCCGGTTTGGGCTGGCCGGCCACCTGACACGCAGTGGTCGCGATACCGAAGGGCTGGAAAAAATGCTGCGCCACTATTTCCAGGTACCGGTGCGGGTACGGGGCAATATTCCGCACTGGATGCCGATAGCCCAGCGTGACCAAACCCGGCTGGGCGGCCACGGGCGACGCGCTCCGCGCCTGGGTGAATCCACGTTTGTGGGCATTGCAGTACGCGATGTGCAGCATAAATTCCGTCTCGAAATTGGCCCGTTAAGTTTGCAGGACTACCAGCGGTTCCTGCCCGGCGAGCGCGAAGTGACCGAATTACGTGACTGGGTACGCCAGTACCTGGGCACGGACTATGCCTGGGATGTGCGCCTTATCCTTAAAGGTGCCGAGGCAACCGGCGCAACACTGGGTGGCAACAACCGCCTGGGGTACAGCGCCTGGCTGGGCGAGCGCCCGGAAAAACCCGACCGCCATGATCTGGTGTTTATGCCTGAGCCAGAACACAGCTAACACATGCGTTGGGTTTACAACAATAACAACACTGTATTTCAGGCACCAGGTGCCAACTGTCAACAGGAATAATCATGTCAGAGATCAGCCGTGCCGTTTTGTTCGGCAAACTGGATACGCTGTTATTTACTGCGCTGGAGAGCGCAACCGCCTTTTGTAAGTTGCGCGGCAACCCCTACGTTGAACTTGCACACTGGCTGCATCAGTTAATGCAGCAGCAGGACGGCGACTTACAACAGTTGGTTCGCCATTTCGACCTCGACGAAGCCGTTCTGGCGCGTGACATTGTGGCTGCACTGGACAGCCTGCCGCGTGGCGCGACCGCAATTTCTGATTTGTCGGAACATGTGGACACGGCAGTTGAGCGCGCCTGGGTATACGCTTCCCTGACGTTTGGTGCCGGGCGTATTCGCGGCGGGCATCTCCTGATTGGCCTGTTGAAAACCTGGAACCTCGCCAATGTACTCAAAGGGATTTCCGGCCAGTTTACCCGCCTGAACGCCGACCAGCTTATTGACCAGTTCGATACCATTTTTGCCAACAGCAAAGAAGCCCAGCAGGTTGCCAGCGCGCCACAAAGCGAACAGGCAGCCCCGGGTAGCCAGCAAAGCGCCCTGGCGCAATACGGCCAGAACCTCACGGAAAAAGCCCGTGACGGCAAAATCGACCCGGTGGTGGGCCGCGATGAAGAAATTCGCCAGATGGTGGATATCCTGATGCGTCGCCGCCAGAACAACCCACTGCTCACCGGTGAAGCCGGGGTTGGCAAAACCGCGGTTGTCGAAGGCCTGGCCTGCCGTATTGCACAAGGTGATGTCCCGGTACCTTTACAGGCGGTACAGCTCTGGCTGCTGGATATTGGTTTATTGCAGGCCGGTGCGGGTATGAAAGGTGAATTTGAAGCCCGCCTGCAAAGCCTGATTAACGAAGTCCAGTCCAGCCCGGAACCCATCATCCTGTTTATTGATGAAATCCACACTCTGATTGGCGCTGGCGGGCAGCAGGGCACCGGCGATGCCGCCAACCTGATGAAACCAGCGCTGGCGCGCGGGCAACTGCGCACCATTGGCGCCACCACCTGGGCAGAATACAAAAAATACATTGAGAAAGACCCGGCGCTTACCCGCCGTTTCCAGACGGTACAGGTGCACGAACCGGATGAAGACAAAGCGCTGTTAATGCTGCGCAGCACGGTTTCCCCACTGGAAAAACACCACCACGTATTACTGCTGGATGAAGCGGTAGCCGCCGCAGTGAAACTCTCTCACCGGTACATCCCGGCACGCCAGTTGCCCGATAAAGCGGTTGCCCTGCTGGATACCGCCTGTGCCCGTGTGGCGGTAAGCCAGAGTGCGCCACCACCGCAACTGGAAGACTGCCTGCATCGCCTGGAATCCATTGAAGTGGCTCTGGAGATTGCCCACCGTGAAGGGCTCATTGGCCTGGGCGACAGTTCACGGGTGGCAACCCTGGAAGCAGATAAAGCCCGTGAAGAAGCCCTGCGTGAAAGCCTGACTGCGCGTTGGGAGCAGGAACGCACACTGGTGGACGACATTATTGCCTTGCGTGCCGAGCGCCACGCGTTGCCAGAAAACCTGGAAGCCGGTGATGACCGGGCATCAACCATTAATCAGCAACTCAGCGAACGCCAGCAACAACTGCGTGAATTACAGGGTGATGCCCCATTACTGTTTGCCGCTGTGGATGCCAATGTGGTGGCCGCTGTCGTTTCCGACTGGACTGGCATCCCGCTGGGACGCATGGTGAAAAACGAAATCGACGCAGTGCTGCAACTGGCTGATACACTCAACCAGCGTGTGATTGGCCAGCGTCACGGTTTGGACATGATTGCCCGCCGGGTACGCACCACGCGGGCCAGGCTGGACGACCCGAACAAACCCGTTGGCGTCTTTATGCTGTGTGGCCCGTCTGGTGTCGGGAAAACCGAAACCGCGCTGGCACTGGCTGAATCCCTGTACGGCGGTGAACAGAACATCATTACCATCAATATGAGTGAATTCCAGGAAGCCCACACCGTTTCCACCCTGAAAGGTGCGCCTCCGGGGTATGTTGGTTATGGTGAAGGTGGTGTGCTGACAGAAGCTGTGCGCCGCCGCCCATACAGTGTGGTATTACTGGATGAAATTGAAAAAGCACACCCGGATGTACACGAAATTTTCTTCCAGGTATTTGATAAAGGGTGGATGGAAGATGGCGAAGGGCGGCATATCGATTTCCGTAACACCATTATTATTCTGACCTCCAACGTGGGGACGGATTTAATCAGCGCTATGTGTGCTGACCCGGATTTGATGCCAGACCCGGAAGCGCTGAGCGGTGCGTTGCGCCAGCCATTACTGCAGGTTTTCCCGCCTGCTTTACTGGGGCGCTTACTGGTCGTACCTTATTACCCGCTGAGTGATACTATGCTGGCGGAAATTGTCCGTCTGCAATTGCGCCGTATTCAGCGCCGCCTGGAAGAAAACCATGGCATTATTTCAGACGTGGACGATAGCGTTATCACCCAAATTGTTCAACGCTGTACGGAGGTGGAGTCTGGCGGGCGCATGGTCGATGCCATTCTCACTAACACGCTGCTGCCACAAATGAGTACCCTCTTACTGAGTGCCAGTGCGCGGGATGAACAATTCCGGCGGTTGCGTATCACGGTTGAACAGGGCGAATTTCAGTGTCAGTTTGAGGCGTAACGCCATTACCACAGGAAGCGAGTTTTCCCATTATGTCGGAATACGAAAACAATCGGACCGTATCTAACGCACTCCCCGTTGGATACCGTTTCAATGAGTTTGAAATTAAGGAAGTCATTGGTGGTGGCGGGTTTGGCATTGTCTATCGCGCCTGGGATCATCAACTGGAACGCACTATCGCCATTAAAGAGTTCATGCCATCGTCGCTGGCGGTGCGTAACGACGATATGCGCCTGGTACTGCGAAGCGAGCGCTTCGGCAAAGCTTTTACTGCCGGGCTGAACAGCTTTATTCAGGAAGCGCGCCTGCTTGCCCGCTTTAACCACCCGAACCTGCTGCATGTGCTGCGTTTCTGGGTGCATAACGACACGGCGTATATGGGCACCGCATTTTACAGCGGCACCACCTTGTCCCGCCTGCGCGAACAGCATCCGGAGCGTATCGATGAAACCTGGATCCGCCGCATGCTGCCCATGCTGCTGGGCGCGGTGAAAACCATTCATCAGGAAGGTTACCTGCACCGGGATATTTCCCTGGATAACATCCAGATTCAGGACAACGGCCTGCCGGTATTGCTGGATTTCGGCTCTGCCCGGCGCAGTATCGGCAATATTTCCGATGAAACCGAAACCATGTTGCGCCCCGGGTTTGCGCCCATCGAACAATACACCGACGACAACGACAGCGAGCAAGGCCCGTGGACGGATATCTACGCGCTGGGTGCTGTGTTGCATACCCTGGTTGTGGGGTCGCCGCCGCCAGTCAGTGTGGTGCGCAGCATTGAAGATAACTACCAGCCATTAATGAAACGCCGTCCACAGGGTTACTCACCAGCGTTACTGAACGCGATTGACCAGGCGCTGGCACTGAAAATGGAAGACCGCCCGCAATCCATTGATGCCTTTGCTACGCTGGTGGAAACCCCGGTGGCTGGTATTGATGATGTCGCGCAAGCTAACCGCCCCGGCACTATGCTGGTGCCGGTGGAACCCGAAGAAGAAACCCCGAAACCTGCCGGGCTGAAACGCTTTATGGTGCCGGGCCTGGTTGCCGCCGGGGTGCTGGTTGGGGTTGCGCTGGGTGGCGTGTTATTCCATGGCGGCGGTTCTGAATCAGTGCCAACCGCCAGCGAAGCTCCCACACCGGTAACCCCGGCAGGCAACGCAAGTGATAATACAGTGGCGGTTGCGGCTAACTCATCTTCAGCCCCGGCAACAGCAACAGCGCCGGTTGCCACCAACGCAGAGCCTGTTGCCCTGGTTTATGTGCGCATGCGCGAAGGTGACCAACTGACGCTGAATGGCAAGCAACAGGCGGTTGTCCCTGCCAGCAATGGTTTCGCTTCACTGCAATTGCCTGCGGGGCAGTACGAACTGAAAGTAACCGGGCACGGTGACACGCGTAATGAAAACATTACCGTTGACCGCCCCGGCACCTGGTTTGTTAACCCGCAATCCTGAGTACCTGAAACGGGCAGCCCGTTAACTGCCCGCCTGATTCTTACCAGCAAACTTACCGGGTTCATGCCCGGTTCAGATTGATGAAAAAGAAGGAAAACGCGTGGTTTTTCCTTCTTTTTAGTTAGCAGCCGAAAATCAATAAATTGATTTTCCTGGTTTGTTATTGGGCGACATCCTCTCGTTCTGTGCGGGCGTGAGGTTTGTCATCAGACTCTGCCGGGCTTCTTGCCCGGTTTTGCTGTGTTTCACTCATCTTTACTCCAATAATTCGCGTGACAGGCTCCGTAAGCGCGGCCTGCCTGCAATGTGAAATATAACGAGTATGTCCTCTGATTCGCCAGTAGACAGCGGTATCGCCAACAGGTGTGCTGCTGTGTTCTCTGTTGCAAACAACACATCCTGGGAATGAATTTATGTTGAACCGAATTACCGTCCAGCTCCCGGTTGAAGGGCTGTTATTCTGGAAACTTTCCGGGCGTGAAGCGTTATCGGAATCCTTCGCGCTGACGGTGACTGTGCTGGGCACAGATGCCCGTATCGACCGTAGCAGCTTGTTGGGTAAAGCCATTACCGTCACCATTCCAACAGAAAACCTGCTCACTTCCCGTTATATCAACGGCAAAATCACCCGGGTAGGTGTCAGTGCGACGGAAATCAGTGGCACCCGCTACGCGGTTTACGCGCTCACAGTGGAACCCGATTTGTGGCCCATGAAACGCGACCACAACCTGCGTATTTTCCAGAACCAGACTGTACCGCAGATTGTGAAAACGCTGCTGGGCGAATATCAGGTTAACATCGAAGATAAACTGACCGGCAGTTACCGGGTGTGGGAATACTGCGTTCAGTACCAGGAAAGCAGTTTCGCGTTTATCAGCCGCCTGATGGAACTGGAAGGTATCAGCTACCACTTCCGCCACGAGGCAGACAAACACACAATGGTGCTGACCGACGCAGTAGAGCAGCATGTACCGTTCACCGGGTATGAAACCATTCCGTACCATGTAACCGGCTCTGGCGGCAGTACCGATGAAGAAGGTATCAGCCAGTGGGCGATGGAAGACAGCGTCACACCGGGGATTTACAGCCTGGATGATTACGACTTCCGCAAACCCAACGCCTGGCTTTACCAGGCACGGCAGAACCCGGTTTCACCTGTACCGGGCAGCATTGATGTTTACGACTGGCCGGGGCGTTTTGTAGAACACGGGCACGGTGAATTTTACGCCCGTATTCGCCAGGAACGCTGGCAGGTAGAACACCAGCAGGTTTACGGCACCGGTACGGCAATCGGTATTGCGCCTGGTTATACCTTTACGCTGCTTAATGCGCCGTTTTTCAGCGATAACGGTGAATACCTGACCATCAGCGCAGACTACATGTACGAAGAAAACCGCTACGCCAGCGGCAGTGACAGCAACACTATTCACCGTACTGATTTTAGCGTTATCCCGTCTTCCATTCCGTTTCGCCCGGCATTCAGCGCCCAGTGGCCACGAACTGGCGGGCCGCAGACGGCAAAAGTGGTGGGGCCGCAAGGTGAATCCATCTGGACCGATAAATACGGCCGGGTAAAAGTGAAATTCCACTGGGATCGCCTGGCAAAAGGCGATGACACCAGCTCCTGTTGGGTGCGAGTTTCCAGCGCCTGGGCAGGCCAGGGTTACGGTGGTGTTCAAATTCCCCGTGTGGGCGATGAAGTGGTGGTGGACTTTATCAACGGCGATCCGGATCGCCCCATCATTACCGGACGCGTATATAACGATGCCAGCATGCCGCCCTGGGCACTGCCTGCTGCCGCAACCCAAATGGGGTTCCTGAGCCGCTCCAAAGACGGCACAGCCAGTACCGCTAACGCCCTGCGTTTTGAAGATAAAGCCGGTTCAGAACAGGTGTGGCTCCACGCCGAACGCAACCTGGATGTGGATGTGGAAAACGATGAAAACCATAATATCGACAAAAACCACACCCATTTTGTAGGCGAAAATGAAGAACAGCGTGTGGTTAAAAACCAGACCGTGGGTGTGAAGGGGGAAGCGAAAACACTGACTGGCGGCAATATGACGGAAAGTGTGGTGAACACATATACGCTGAGAGCAGGCCAGGAGATTTGTCTGCAATGTGGCGACAGTTCAATTCGACTCACCCAGGCCGGGAATATTGACATTGTTGGTAAGACATTGAATATCACCATTTCTGGCCAGGGAGATATCAATGCTGAACCATTGAATCTGAATTCTGGTAACGCCTCTACGTTGTCGGCACCGGGAACGGGTGATGCCAGCGCCATCCAGCAAGATCTGGACAGTTTCTTTGTTTTTAATGCCAACAAAGAATAACCAGCGCCAACAATTTGCCTGAATCGCCCGGAAACGGGCGATGCCTGATACGACAGGGCAGCACGTTTATTTTATTCATCGACACGGGGTGGGGGCAGCAGTTATACGGCTGCCTGTGGCCCGACTTTAGTCGCCAGCAACCGTTAAGACCGTACTATGAAGAAATCTACGCGTAGTGAGCAAGCCACCGAAGCCTTTACCTTCAGCGTCTCACGCAGCGCCGCCAGTATTGACGACAAACTGCATGATGTTGCGGCCAGTATGATCCGCGAACTGGAAGAAAGCCTGGCAGATTTCAGGCTGAATTCTTTTGAAATCATTGATGTGGATGGCCTTCCTGCCGCCGAACTGTTCTACGAATTTAAAAGCGACAACACACCCGTTCACCAAAAACAAACCGTTTTATTGCTGGATGACCCGGTTATGGGCAAAAAGAAAGTCTGTTATATCGGCACCTGCGTGGGCGGTTACAGCGAAAGCGATATCGAACAGTACCGTAAAATGATCCGCGGAATTCGTTTTCAGCATGGGAAGTGACTATTTTTATTTAATTCATTAAGACAATAATACTTATTAAATATTTTGAGGGCTTTATGGCAAGGATAAATTCGCCGGTTGGCGAGGGTCAGCGTAATTTATATGGTGATGTTCGCACAATTCAAACTTTATTGAATAAAAATAGTGTTGTTACAACCCCGGGGCATTTATTAGCAGAAGATGGGAAGATTGGCCCCAATACCATCGCCAGAATTCGGTTATTTCAGGAAAAAGTGGTGCGGATGCGTAACCCCGATGGCGTGATTGACCCGAACGGCGTCACCATGCGTAACCTGACCCTGCATGCCAATTTCCATACTACGGTTAATCGCACAACGCGGGTACCTGGCATTACTCAGGAACAGTTTGTTCAGGCTGCAGCGACTTTAGGCTGTGAAGTGGCTGCCATCAAAGCGGTGGTGTACACCGAGTCTCCCCGTGGGGCATTTGATGAAAAAGGCCGCCCGTCAATTTTATATGAACGCCACTACTTCCATAAGTTAACTGGTGGAAAGTATGACAGCAATCCGGTGCTGTCTAACCCTAATGCGGGCGGGTATGGAAAATACAGTGCCCAGTATGGCAAGCTTGAAGAAGCCATGAAACTCGATAAAAATGCTGCACTAAGGTCGGCATCCTGGGGCGCTTTTCAAATTATGGGTAACAACTTCAGGGAAGCCGGTTTTTCTTCGGTTGATGATTTTGTGAAAGCGATGGGAACACTCCAGGGGCAACTGGATGCCTTTGTCAGATTTATCGCGAATAATGCGCATCGTAAAAACGCTCTGATTAATAAAAACTGGGCTTCATTTGCTTATAATTATAATGGACCAGCGTATCGTAAAAATAATTATGATAATAAACTGGCTCATAACTACCAAAAGGCGTTATCTGAATGAATCAAACACGCATAAGTGTATGTGCCTTAGCGCTGTCACTACTTTTCCCTGTTTCTGCTTTGGCGGGCGTTACTCTCAAAGCAATAAATACCCACAGCTATGAAAAAAGCCTTTATGAGGCCGCAGCAAAACAGCAAATTGAAAATGGTGCGCCGGTTGATAAACAGGCCTTCTCCGTAAAGAGTGATAATAAGGTTCTGGGAAATATTCTTGCAGGCCAGGGCTTTAATGCTAACGACGACAATGTTTGTTTTGTTTCATGGGCAGCCCCTGACGGAAAAATTCAGAATCTGGTGCCAACCATTGGTTTCGATAACTGGGAAGCTGAAGTGTGTGCCGGAACCCGTGCTGTGGGCGTGCTGGCTGATGATAAACACAGTATCAAGCTTGCCGTTATTTATGATGCACAATCGCCCAACGCCAGTGCGGTTGAATCCGTTATCTTCTCTGTCGACACAGCAACCGGCACTTTCACTCCAGACAATGCCCTGACAGCAAAACTGGGTTCGCAGGGCGCGGCAACGCTCCAGACACTGAAAACCCTTTACCGCGCTTCACATTAACACCGCCGCCGGGCTGGTTACTGCGCGCCCGGCGCAACAGATAATGCCATTCCAGAGACTCCTATGAATTACACCTTTAACGAAGGGCAGATAGCCCTGTTCCCCGGCCAGTGGGTGGATGCCTCAACACATATCCTGCGGGATACCGACAGCGGGCTTTCCGTGGTGATCTCCCGCGGGCCGGTGCCGGAAGACAGCGACTTCGAAAAAGAATTTCACCGCCAGTGGGATGGCATGCGCCCGCAAATGACTTCCCTGCAACAGGGCGAGTTCACACGGGTGAGCGTAGGCCCGGACAACCTGACCCGGGGCGTGGAAGTGGAAAGCCACTTTGCCCGCAACGGTGTGGATTTGTGGCAAAAACAACTGGCGGTACCGGTGACAGATAAGCCGCAAATGCTGCTGTTTACCTTTTCAGCCCTGCGGCCGTTCAGCGAACAGGATGAACAACACTGGAGCCAGTTAAAAGCCAGCATTACGTTTACCCCAACGGAGCAGGACGCCTGAAATGAGTGACAACCACGCAGCCCGCCTGGGCGATGACATTATTCACACCACGCTGCTGGCAGATATCATCAGTACCGTGGCTGAAGTAGGCACCTATGCGCTGATGGGCGCGGTTGTTGGGGTTGCTGTTACGGCAGCGGCACCCCTGCTCGGTGGTGGTGCGTTGAGTGCGGCAGTGGCCAGCGTGGGGGCGGCAGCTTCGGGAGCAGCAGGTGCTGGTGCGTTGGGTTGTGTGTTATCCGGCGTAATGGGTGGGGTGCTGGCGAATGTAACCGGTCTGGCCGATGAAATTAGTTCATCCGCCACTGCACTGGGCAACCTGATCTCACCGCCCTCCCCGGCCGGGAAAATCAGCTCCGGCTCCGGTAATGTGAATATCAATGGCAAGCCAGCCGCCCGTGCGGCGGGAAAAGCCACACAATCAGCGAAGCAGGAAGAGCCGGATTCGGGTATCAACTTCCTTGATATGGCGGCGGGTGTACTGGGGTTTGCCAGCTCAGTGGCAGCGAATATGTGGCAGCCCACAGTCGCAGGCGCAGATGCCAACACCAGCTCTTTACCCCTGGACACCATTAACTGTGAAAAACACTCCCCGCAGGAGTACCTGGCGGAAGGCTCCAGCAATGTGTTTATCAACGGGCAGCCAGCCGTGCGGGCCAGTGACCGCACAACCTGTGACGCCACCATTTCCACCAGTGTGTCGCCCGATGTCACCATCGGCGGCGGCACACTGACGGTGCGCCCAATCCACAGCGGGAAATTACCGGGTTTTGACCTGGCCGTAATGGGCATAATGCTGCTGATGGGGCGCCCCAGTAAAGTCCTGCGTAACCTGCCCTGTATTGTGATGTCTGGTGTGTCAGGTATGGGTATCAGTATGCTCACCAGCGCGGTCATGGCGGCAATTAACCCGGTCCATGCCGCCAGCGGCGTGAAAGTGCTGAATGACGATAACGAACTGGATGTGGTGCTGCCGGGGCGTTTCCCGTTCCGCATGCAGCGCGCCTACAACAGCCTGAACCCCCGCGACGGCCTGTTCGGCACTGGCTGGAGCACCGCCTTCGACAGCTACCTGCACATCGACGGTGACCAGGCCACCTGGTATGAAGAAACCGGGCGCGAAGTGCAGTTTACCCTGCCAAAACCGGACAGCATGCTGCTCAGCCCGGCCGAAGGCGTTCTGGTGCGCCGCAATGAACACGGCGATGTGGTGATAGGCGACCAGGACAGCAGCCAGTGGCGGCTGTTCAAACCCACCCGAGAGAACCCGTCGTGCCTGAAACTGGCCATGCTGTGTGATGACTACGGCAACAGCCTGGAAATGAGCTACGACGAGCAGGGCCGCCTGGTGCGCATTCATGATGCCGCTGGTGCGGTGGACGTCACGCTGGCCTATACACACCCGGATTTCCCGCGGCGTGTCACCGCCCTGAGCCATTTCGATGGCAACCAGCACTGGCCCCTGATGCAGTGGGGCTATGACAGCCGCGGCCTGCTGGCTTCTGCCACTGATGCCAGCGGCGTCACCCGCCGTGAATACCGTTACAACGATGACCGGTTAATGGTATGGCACCGCCTGCCCGGCGGGCTGGAAAGTGAATACCGCTGGGAAAAACTGGACCACTGGCGCGTGGTGGAAAACCGCACCAGTACCGGGGAACACAGCAAAATCGAATACGACCTGGTGGCGCGCATCACTACCGTCACCCGGGAAAATGGCGCAGTTCGCCGCCACCACTGGAACGCTAACCAAATGGTCACCCGCCTGGAAGATGAACGCGGTGAAAACTGGCTGTTTGAGTGGGATGAGAACGACCAGTTGCTCAGCGAAACCGACCCGCTGGGCAACACCTGGAAATATGTGTACGACATCAATGGCAACCAGGTCCGCGTGACTGACCCGCAGGGCAACGTGCAGTCCACCGAATGGCTGGCGCACCGTGCCCTGCCGGTTCAGGTGACGGACCCGGAAGGCAACAGCACTCGCTACACCTATGACGCACACCACGGCCTGAAAAGCATTACCGACGCACAGGGTGGCACCACCACCGTGCAGCGCGATGAATACGGCCAGGTTATTAGCGAGACGGACCCGAAAGGCGGCCGCCGCCATACCGATTATAACCGTGCCGGGCTGGTGAGCGCGGCAACGGACTGCTCCGGGCGCACCACCCGTTACCGTTACCACCCGCTGGGCTGGCTGCTGGAAGAAACCGCGGCAGACGGCACGGTGACCGGCTACCAGTACGATGCGGCAGGGCGCCCCACCGGGCTGACCCGGCCAGAAGGCTGGCAGGAGAGCCTGAAATGGAGTGCGCGCGGCCTGCCGGAATGGCACCAGACGGCAGACGGCCGCCGTCATGGCTTCCGCTACGATAACGCCGGCCGGCTGACAGCCACACAGGACCCGGAAGGGAACACGGTTCAGCGCGAATACGATGCCCGCAGCCGCCTGGTGGCTCTGCGCAATGAAAACGGCGAGGCATACCGCTTCACCTGGGGCGATGACAACCTGCTGCTGGCAGAAACCGGGCTGGACGGTGTATCCACCCGCTATGAATACGATGCCTGTGGGCGCACACTCCGGCGTACCTTCGCGGCAGGCCATGCGGGCGCCATCGTCCACGGCTTTAGTTATGATGAACGGGGCCTGCTGACGGCCCGCACCAGCCCGGATGCGCGCACCTGCTACCGGTGGTCAAAACGCGGCCAGATGGTGTCTGTCTCCCGCCACCCGGCACTGGGTGACGGGGCTTACAGCGATGCAGCCGAACAGGTGCTGCACTTCGGCTATAACGCGCTGGGGCAACTGGTGAGTGAAGACGGCGACAACGCCACTCTCGCCTGGGAATACGATGAACTGGGTAACCGCACGCAGACCACGCTGCCAGACGGGCGGCAGTTAAAACAGCTCTATTACGGCAGCGGGCACCTGCTGAGCATTGCGCTGGACAGCCTGCCGGTGACCGACTTCACCCGTGATGTACTGCACCGTGAAATCAGCCGTACCCAGGGCGTGCTGGGCAGCCACACCCGCTACGACGCGCTGGGCCGCCTGCAGGCCCGTGATGTGTTCAGCGGTCACCCGCAACGCCCGGGGGACATGCGCTGGCGGCAGCGCTGGGAATACGATTTCCGCAACAACCTGGTACGTGAAGAGCGCAACCGCGACCCGTTCGATGCCTGCCGCTGGTCCTACGACAGCACGGGCAAACTGCAGCAACAGGAAGACAACCGCAGCGGTACGGTAAACTGGCCGCAGGACGGCGCGGGCAACCCGCTGGCACAGAGCGGCGGCGGCCGTGTACTGCACAACCGGGTGACGGAACTGAACGGCATTCGCTGGCGTTACGACATTCACGGGCGCACGGTGGAGAAAATCAGCGGCCAGCAGCGCTGGCGCTACCGTTACGACACGGAACACCGTCTGACAGACGTGGTGAGCGAAACCCGGCACCGCCCGGCGGTGCATGTGAGCTTCCAGTACGACCCGCTGGGCAGGCGCATCAGCAAAACGCGCTGGCAGGTGCGGGAAGAGGGCAGCGAAAGCCCCCGGGTGACGACACGGTTTGTGTGGGAAGGGCTGCGCCTGCTGCAGGAAGTGCACGGCGACATTCCGCTGACCTATGTGTATGCAGACCAGGGGAGCTATGAACCGCTGGCGCGTATCGACGGAATCACCGACCCGGAAATATACTGGTTCCACTGCCAGCCCAACGGCACGCCGGAGCGGCTGACGGACAACGAAGGGCGAGTGCGCTGGGAAGGGCTGACGGGCGCCTGGGGCAAACTGTTACGCGAAGCACCGGTCCATGCGGCAGGCTTTGCACAGAACCTGCGGATGCAGGGGCAGTATCTGGACAGAGAGACCGGTTTGCATTATAACCTGTTCAGGTATTACGACCCGGACAGCGGGCGGTTCACGCAGCAGGACCCGATAGGGCTGGCGGGTGGGCTGAACCTGTACCAGTATGCGCCAAATGCGCAGGGCTGGGTGGATCCGCTGGGGTTGAGTAAGTGTACTCCCGAAAAGTGGAATGTAAATTCTCATCAAAACAATAAAAATGCAGTTAAAGGGCTGAACCTTGGACTGGACTCTCATCACGTAGGACAAAAAAATCTTATGAAAGACTTGGTCGAGGGGTATGATCCTATGACCGCCCCGGCAATATTAGTTCCTCGAGTTGGTCATACTGTTTCGAAAGAGGGCGTTGGTATTGTCTCGAGAAGCAAAATAAATGATAAGACAGGACTACCATTTACTAATGCAAGAGATCTTCTTGCTCGAGATATCAAAGAGTTGAGAAGAGTTTATCCTGAAATACCGAACGAGAAACTAAAGGCCCTTATTGATTTAAATAAAATGATGTACCCTGAATTAAGATAGAGGAGAGTATATGAATCTTGATGAGCAAGTAGTTAATGCAATATTCAAAGAGTTATTTGAGGATAACTCAATCCGTTACAAGCAATCTCTAAAAAAACCAGTTAATAACGATGTGGATGTTTATGCCAGGGCAAGAAATGCATTGGCAAAATTAAGTGATACGGATAAAGATGATATTCTGGATTTTATTGATGTTGTGATTGCTGATAGTGCTTCAGTAATATTCGGCGCGTTTGATGGCACTCATTACCCAGATAATATAGATGGTGACTTTATAGTTAATTACAAGGGTAATGAAATACAAGGTGATCTTCAGGATTTGTTTATAGAAAAAGTAGAGTCTAAAGGGGTTTATAATTAAGGAATACGGAAGAGCTATAATTAAATAGCCCTTCCGTTTTTTTTCTTACCGCTGGTCTTTACATCCCGAACTTCGGCAGGTGTAATTACTCATATCAAAAGTAACATCAACCAGTAAGTTATTAGTGAAAATAATAAAACATACCCTTGGTATACCATTTAATCATGCACTTCCCCCTTATTTTCACGTTGTCCAATTAAAAATACTCATATTGATTAGGCTCCTCTCGAAATGTGGGTTTTGCTAAGGTCGATCGTGCTGTAGGGAATGGGCTAGGAATTCTCGGCCTGAAGGATATACTTGGCATCACCATCAGGATTCTGGATATATGCAATTAGTTCCTAGTGATATACATGATGCAGTAAGACACTCGGGTGGTATTTCAACAAATAGAAGGTAATTTATGGTCGCTATTATTTACTCCAAAACACCTGCAACATTAGAGGATATCTCTGATTTTGAGAAAAAATAAACAGCACTTTACCAAGTGATTATAAGGATTTCTTGATGAAGTATAATGGGGGGCAGCCTCAGCCAAACTCGTTTAGATTTTTTTCTGATAGAAATGATGCATCTTCTGTTGATCGGTTTCTTAGTTTAGGGAAAGAGAAAAATAGTAACCTCTTAAGATATTATAATAATTATCAAGACAGAATTCCATTAGGGTTTATTCCGATTGCTCATGATGCTGGAGGCAATCTTGTTATTATGGGTTTAAAAACAGACAACAATAAAGTTTATTTTTGGGATCATGAATTTGAAGTTGATGAAGGAGAACAGCCAAACATGGATAATGTTCATTTAATTAGTCAGTCATTTTCTATTTTTCTAAATGATCTTTATGAGGAAGTTATTTGATTGAGAGTTAACTGGTAATAGTGTCGGGGGGTGCTAAATCTCCCGATATTTAACTAAATATGTTTTTATGGATTGCGCAGGATTTAATAATGTTTTTAATTCTGCGGACATGCAATGCGTATACTCAAGGCTCTGAAAAAAGGTATTTTCTCCACGTTCAGTTACGAAGGGAGGGATACCCGGTTTGAGTATGGTGTCGTGTTCATTTTTCAGTACCAGTGGTACTTCGGGTGGCTGAGATTATCCTCTGCGGAGGATACCAGCATTATTCTGTTACTGTGTTTTATCCTGCCGTTACTGGACTCTGCGGTTCGCAGAATAAATGACGCCGGTTATTCGCGGTTTGTGATTATTCTGTTGGTGTTTTTCCCTTATATCCTTTTCCCCTTCCTGCTGTTGCCCGCCTCAGTGAATACCAGTAAGTAAGCTCCTGTAACCTTTCAGGTATTCACACGTTACCGTTACCAACCGCTACGACGCGCTGGGTCGCCTGCAGGCCCGTGATGTGTTCAGCGGTCACCCGCAACGCCCGGGGGACATGCGCTGGCGGCAGCGCTGGGAATACGATTTCCGCAACAACCTGGTGCGTGAAGAGCGCAACCGCGACCCGTTCGATGCCAGCCGCTGGTCCTACGACAGCACGGGCAAGCTGCAGCAGCAGGAAGACAGCCGCAGTGGCACAGTGAACTGGCCGCAGGACGGTGCGGGCAACCCGCTGGCACAGGGTGGCGGCCGTGTACTGCACAACCGGGTGACAGAACTGAACGGCATTCGCTGGCGTTACGACATTCACGGGCGCACGGTGGAGAAAATCAGCGGCCAGCAGCGCTGGCGCTACCGTTACGACACGGAGCACCGGCTGACAGACGTGGTGAGCGAAACCCGGCACCGCCCGGCGGTGCATGTAAGCTTCCAGTACGACCCGCTGGGCAGGCGCATCAGCAAAACGCGCTGGCAGGTGCGGGAAGAGGGCAGCGAAAGCCCCCGGGTGACGACACGGTTTGTGTGGGAAGGGCTGCGCCTGCTGCAGGAAGTGCACGGCGACATTCCGCTGACCTATGTGTATGCAGACCAGGGGAGCTATGAACCGCTGGCGCGTATCGACGGAATCACCGACCCGGAAATATACTGGTTCCACTGCCAGCCCAACGGCACGCCGGAGCGGCTGACGGACAACGAAGGGCGCGTGCGCTGGGAAGGGCTGACGGGCGCCTGGGGCAAACTGTTACGCGAAGCGCCGGTCCATGCGGCAGGTTTTGCGCAGAACCTGCGGATGCAGGGGCAGTACCTGGACAGAGACAAATGTGTCGGGAACACATTTGAACAGCGCGTAAGCGCTGGCCCGGAGGGCGAGCCGCAGGGAAGCGGCGAGTAAAACCGGTTTGCATTATAACCTGTTCAGGTATTACGACCCGGACAGCGGGCGGTTCACGCAGCAGGACCCGATAGGGCTGGCTGGTGGGCTGAACCTGTACCAGTATGCGCCAAATGCGCAGGGCTGGGTGGATCCGTTGGGGTTGAGTTGTAGAGGTTCAGATGAGCCTGCGCTTGCTCCTCATGGGCAGTTAAAAAATGATCCACGTCCTGGACAATCTCACCACCTAAATCAGGATGCTGCATATAGGGATATTATTCCTCGTGATAGTGGCGCTGCTATTAAACTGGAAGGCAATGCTTTTACTGAACCAGGTACACCACACTATGAAGCACATAAGTCACTGGAAGGTTTTTGGAACCAATATAGACGTGGTGGAGAATTACAAGGCCAACTCCCAACTAACGTTCAGTATACTCAGGCTTTGAAGCGTTCTCTTGAATCGGCAGGTTTACGGTCAAATCAAGTAAATGCGGCGATACGCTACAGTATACAGAATAGATTGGAACACGGTGCGTTAGGGGGCATGAAAGTGCCAAGAATTCCAGGGCGAATTAATCAGGTGAAGTGATGAAAATATCTCAACAAGCTTTAGATAGGATTAGTAATATTGACTGGTTTGTGAATATTGGAAAAGTGCATAACATTTCTGATGTTTTAACTGAAATCGATGCTCACGAGGCTGCTCTCAAATTATCGGATCCTGAGTGGGAAGATACAACACTTGAAGCGTCTAACAGCATTTCAGCATTTCTCTCATTAAAATACCCTAAGCTTTTTGAAGACTGGAACGAAGTTGCACAGGAAGCAAAAGTTTTCTTTGATGTGAAAATAGCCAAATCCATTTCTGGAATACCTGGTTTTGATGATGAGTTACTGATTCAGTGTGTAAGTTGGGATGTCATTCATTATCTGATTGAAGATTATTATAAGGATAGTTTACGGGGTGAATTATTCTTCGATAAACTTATTTATATATATGAGTCTGGCCATTTACCATGTGGTTGGGAAGGTACATGGCCATCAGGAAGTTTGGTGATTTATTAAAAATACATTAATGAATTAGGTAAAATCCAGAGGAGATTCTGGTGTTCCTTCTAGGGGCAGGGCGTTCCGGCAGAGTGGAGAGCAAAGCTGGCGCAGCATGAGCATATTGTGTCGCTTGCTGACAGGCTGTTTCAGCTGTCATCTTCTTCTGATGCGTAATAATGGCTGGCTACGTATCCAGAGGTGATTGTTATCTCTCCCTTCCTGCTTTCTGACCAGCTCAATAATACCGACATCTTTTTAACTAAGTTAGGTCATGGGTGTTCTATTATAACACAAGCTAGAGCATGCTATGACTCAGAATATATTAATGTTGCTTATGGGCGAGCTGATCCGAATGTGAGTTGCAATTCTTTATTCCAGAAGAATTAAGGTATTTATCGATTCCTGGCAGGGTAGTAGATATATGATTGATTTTAATATTGATATTTCTTCAGGTGAGCTGTTTTTTAATGGTGAGTGTTTGGAGGCTAAAGACCACAGTCGGTGGGTCGCTTCGCCGATTTATGATAAATTTAAAAATGTAAATGAAGCCGATCAAATAATTCCATATCATTATTTGGTTAATAATGTTTTATGGGTGGGGAGAGTTTTTGAATTGACGATTAGGCCTGCATGTTTTGAAAATACTCCATTCATGTTATATTTTGTTAATAAGGGTGGGGGATATTATCGTTCACTATCTAACTGGGAGAAAAGGAGTGATATTAATATGTTGGAATGTGAGGTTGGTGAGCTTTTTAACTGGCTTCTCAATGAGCTTCGCTTATCGGATGATTATGTAAAAATAGGTCATGGTTATAGATGGGAGTTTTCTTGGGGGCGTATCTCAGCCTCTTTCGAAACGAAATCATTTAATTGTGGAATTTATATTAGTTATTATTAATGATGCCCATTTTTACTGTGTTGTTTATCTGGTTTTGAATAAGTGATTCTTTAAATGAATTAAATATGCGCGCCTGATATTGAATGTAATAGCTGAGGTATCAACCCCTCTTTTCACAATGAGTTTGATCCCTTTCAGCCGGAACTTACCGGCATAAAACCCGTGATGAAATCCGTTCCAGTGGCTATGTGATTGATACCCTGGAAGCCGCGCTCTGGGCTGTCTGGCACACCGATAATTTCCGGGATGCCGTGTTGCTCGCCGCCAACCTGGCTGATGACGCAGACAGTGTGGCAGCCACTGCCGGGCAACTGGCTGGTGCACTTTATGGCTGGCAGGGCATCCCGGCAGAGTGGAGAGCAAAGCTGGCGCAGCATGAGCATATTGTGTCGCTTGCTGACAGGCTGTTTCAGCTGTCATCTTCTTCTGATGCGTAATAATGGCTGGCTGCGTATCCAGAGGTGACGGTTATCTCGCCCTTTCCTGCTTTCTAACCTGCACAATAATACAACCATCTTTTTAATACTGCGGACATGCAATGCGTATACTCAGAGTCCTGAAAAAAGGTATTTTCTCCACGTTCAGTTACGAAGGGAGGGATACCCGGCTTGAATATGGTGTCGTGTTCATTTTTCAGTGCCTGTGGTACTTCGGCTGGCTGAGATTATCCTCTGCGGAGGATACCAGCATTATTCTGTTACTGTGTTTTATCCTGCCGTTACTGGCCTCTGCGGTTCGCAGAATAAATGACGCCGGTTATTCGCGGTTTGTGATTATTCTGTTGGTATTTTTTCCTTATATCCTTTTCCCCTTCCTGTTGTTGCCTGCCTCAGTGAATACCAGCAAGTGAATTTTTGATCTTTCTCCCCACTACGTTCCTCGTAGTATCCCTGCATAAAAAACCTTCGTAATATCTTCGTGTACCTCTCATTGCTTACGTTAATAAGGAAATCACCATGCAAAAAGAGAACTGGCACCCGGCAGATATCATTGCAGCACTGCGCAAGAAAGACACCTCAATGGCGGCAGTATCGCGCCGAGCAGGGTTAAGATCCTCAACGTTGTCGAATGCGCTAACCCGCCCCTGGCCGAAAGGCGAATACCTGATAGCTCAGGCAATTGGTGTGCATCCTTCTGAAATCTGGCCGGAGCGTTATTACAAAGATGGCAAGATAATCGACAGAAGCCAGCTAATGCGCCGCCAGGGTGAATAACACCGGAAAAATATTGCCTGCGTGCCTGTGCAGGCAATCAACAAAGCTGGTGCATATTTCACAGGGTATGCACCAGGGCTGCGTACAGGTTCGCAAAAATCCACGAAAGTACGGGTTGTGTAACGAAAAACCATGAACCGGGCAAACAGGCAGTGCTAGCCTGCGCAGGAAACAGACCAGGGATGGAGCAAATGAACAAGGAAACCACCGGGGCGATGCCGCATGATGCCGCATTTCGCCAGTTTCTTACCCAGCCAGAAATCGCACGGGATTTTATGGCGCTTCACCTCCCGCCACCGTTACGGGATGTTTGTGATTTCAGTACGCTGAAACTGGAATCTGGCTCTTTTGTGGAAGATAACCTGAGCCAGTATTTCAGCGATATCCTTTACAGCCTGAAGACGACGACGGGTGATGAAGGCTATCTCTATGTGTTGATTGAGCACCAGTCCACACCAGATAAACAGATGGCGTTCAGGTTATTGCGTTATTCCGTAGCAGCCATGAAACGCCACCTGGATGCCGGGCATACCACATTGCCGCTGGTGATCCCGGTGCTCTTTTATGCCGGGAAACGCAGCCCTTACCCCTACTCCAGCCGCTGGCTGGATGCATTTGCAGACCCGGAGCAGGCGGGCAGGTTGTACAGCCAGCCTTTCCCTTTGGTGGATGTTACGGTAATTCCTGATGATGAAATTGCGCACCACCGCAGTATGGCCGGGCTAACGTTGTTACAGAAACATATTCACCAGCGTGATCTGGCAAAACTGGTGGATAAACTTGCACCAATTTTACTTACTGGCTATCTTTCGTCATCACAGGTAGTTACCCTGGTAAACTATATTTTAAGGGCGGGTGAAGCAGCAGATGCCAGAGCGTTTATTAAGACACTGGCACAACGTGTACCACAACATGGAGAGGCACTAATGACCATTGCACAACAACTGGAACAACTCGGACGTGAGCAGGGTATACGGGAAGGCGAGCAAATCGGGATAAGGAAAGGTGAGGAAATTGGGATAAGGAAGGGCGAGCAAATCGGGATAAGAAAGGGCCAGAAGCTGGCTGTGCACACTTTCGCCAAAACTCTTTTGCAACGTGGCTCGGACCGAAATTTTATTATGGAACTAACCGGCCTCTCGGAAGAGGAACTGGCGCAAATTGACTTCTGATTATTCACCCCTGGAGCAAGACGATGGCAACCATTGCACAACAACTGGAACAACTCGGGCGTGAACAGGGTATACGTGAGGGTGAGCAAATTGGGATAAGAAAGGGCCAGAAGCTGGCTGCGCATAATTTCGCCAAAACCCTTCTGCAACGTGGCTCGGACCGGGATTTTATTATGGAACTAACCGGCCTCTCGGAAGAGGAACTGGCGCAAATTCACTTCTGATTATTCACCCCTGGAGCAAGACATGGCAGCCATTGCATAACAACTGGAACAACCCGGGCGTGAGGATGGGTGGAAGCAGGGTGTACGGGAAGGTGAGCGGCAAGTTGCACTAAAAATTGCCCGGGGTCTGCTTCAGCGTGGCGCTGAGTATCAATTTATTACCGAAGTAACGGGTGTGACACAAGATGATTTAGCGCAAATCGCCCGCACTGGTGATTAACCTGAAGCCTGTTGTGCTGCGCATTCACAAGTAAATGCATAGCTGTGAACCTGCTGATGTTGATGTTGACGCGGCATGTTACCCACCTCAGCGCCTGCGTTTTGGTAAACCGCCTCAGCCCATGAACAGCCCCACCGGCAGGCTGTTCATGGAGAGCAAACGGTTATTACTTAAACACTGCCATATCTTTGCCATCGTCGACCAGTTGCTGGCGCACATGGCTGACAAATTCAGCAAGTGGGCACAAGGTGCCGACATCCGTTTTTTTGCACCATGCGGCCTGGAATTCTGCTTCGGGTAAAGGGTGTTGTGCATTCAGTGGTGAAAGCTGGCGCCACTGGTCCAGAGTACGGGCACTGAATGTAATGCGCACCAGTTGCTCGCCGGTCTGGGTATTTTTGTAGCGGGCCAGGTTAAGGCTGCCGCCGGGGGGAATGTCGTTGCGTGGGTAAACCGGTAACTGCCAGTTAAACCCGAGCATGGTTTGAATTTGGGCAATATTGGTGTCATGGCCAACCAGCATCACCAGTGGGCGTTGCAGTGCCGGGTTAATGGTTTGGCTGGTTGGGTTTTGTGTTCCGGCGGTGAGCGCATTAAGTAGCTGGCGCATCAGAATGGAACCCCCGTGGCGGGCATATTCTGGGGTATCACTCACCAGGTCATATTTCGCGGCATGCAAGGCCATCAAAGCGCTGACTTGCTCTGCGCTGGCGGCGTGGCCAAACGCCACCTGTTCAAGTGGCAAGTTTTCACTGTATTGCAGGCGAATGGTTTCCCCAATTGTTGCCCCTGCAGAAACCGGCCCGCCCAGTTTTACCTTCCCGTTATCACTGATTTTGACTTTCCAGGGTTTATCCAGAAACGTGCAACTGTCTTTATCTGGTGTGCACACCGCCTGGCGCAATAAATCAACGGCAGGCTGATAGCGTTTTGCTGCTTCTTCCGGGCTACCCATGCGTGCCATAACTTCTTGTTTCACCACCGCCATATCCGGGTGTGCCAGCCCCATCTCCAGCGTGTCGAACAGCGGGTCATGTGGGGTGGAAGCGGAATGCACGGCAATACCACAGCCCGGGAACATGCCATCGACCAGTGCCATGCCTGTCGCTTTGGTGCGCTGGTCTGGTGCCGCCCATACCCATACGCTGCCTGGAGTCGGGCAATGCTGTTGTTCTTTCAGGGGTAAACCTTGTGCCAGCCATTGCTTGAGCTGGTAAGCCCCTTGCTGTGCCACGCCCATATAGCCATGCCCGGTTAAAAAACCGTCCGGCACTGTCCATTCAGGCCACGCCTGGCCGGTGGCTTTCTGTAGTGAGGCGCTGTCGGTTTGTGGGCGCACGCCGTGGCGGCTAAGGGTAACCACTTTTTCGAGTACGTACTGGGGGGCTTGAGCGGCACTGGCAACAGGGATTTGGCTGGTTGATACCATCATCAGTAATAGGACATTGACGGTCAGTTTTTTCATAATGCGTTCCTGGTGATAAAAGTATGCAGACTATGCTCATTCCGGATACTGTCAGATAGTGTAGTGAGTCTGTTATCTTTGCATGAAATATAACAACATTTTTTAGTCAGTGAGTGACCCGGGGTTAGTGCATATTCATTCGCCGCAATAGCTAAAATTGTTTGCTGACAAACAAAAAAACCGCCGGGAACCAGCGGGTAAAAACAAGCCAGACCAATAGTTACATTTAAGAAATTGTTATTACTGCACTGCAGCAAATGCCGCGGCAACCGGCACGACATTATTATGGTTAAGCCCGGCCATGCAGACACGCCCACTGGCAATCAAATACACACCCAAATCGGTGCGCAGTTTATCCACTTGCTCCGGGCTGAAACCGGTATAACTGAACATACCGCGTTGTGTCAGCAAGTGGTCAAAACTATGCCCGGGCAATGCCGTTTTCAGTGTATCAACCAGTACCTGGCGCATTTCACTAATACGGGTGCGCATGGCATCCACTTCTGCACGCCACAGTGTGTTCAGTTCCGGGGTGTTCAGCACCATGGAAACCAGTTTCGCGCCATAATTAGGCGGGCTGGAGTAGTTACGGCGCACGGTTGCTTTTAACTGGCCCAGTACGCGGCTGGCGGCAGCGGCATCTTCACACACCACAGATAACCCGCCCACACGTTCACCATACAGTGAGAAGATTTTTGAAAATGAGTTACTGACCAGTGCAGGCAGGCCAGCGCTGGCAATAGTGCGAATGGCGTAAGCGTCTTCTTCAATACCTGCCCCAAACCCCTGGTAGGCAATATCCAGGAACGGAATCAGCTCCCTTGCCTGCAGCACTTCAATCACTTCATCCCACTGTGAATGAGTTAAATCAGCACCGGTTGGGTTATGGCAGCACGGGTGCAGCAGCACAATGCTGTGTGCCGGCAACTGGCGCAGTGTATCCAGCATGGCCGTGAAGTTTACTCCGCGGGTTTCTTTATCGAAATACGGGTAAGTATGCACATTGAAACCTGCACCGGAGAAAATGGCGATATGGTTTTCCCAGGTGGGGTCGCTCACCCACACGTCTGAATCCGGGAAGTAGCATTTCAGGAAGTCAGCCCCAACTTTCAGTGCGCCTGAACCGCCCAGGGTTTGAATTGTGGTGATGCGCCCGGCTTTCAGTGCGGCGTGTTGTTCGCCAAACACCAGGTGTTGCACCGCGCTGCGGTAGGCGTTCAGCCCTTCCATTGGTAAATATACACTGGCCCCGGCAGGGTGCTGTTCTAACAGGCGACGTGCGCGCGCTACCGCTTCCAGTTCAGGAATAATGGCTTTCTCGTTGTAATAAAGACCAATGCTCAGGTTGACTTTGTTTGGTCGTGGGTCCTGGTGAAATTTTTCCATCAGCGACAAAATCGGGTCGCCTGCGTAGGCGTCAACATGCTGGAACAACATTTAATACTCCTGGTTAGTCAGAGGTTACACCGCGTAGCGTCCCGGGCGGTGATTCATGGCAATAATCAGATTCAGCAGTGTGGCGCCAACAATTGAGGCAACCAGCATCGGCAGGCTGACAACGAACAGAGAAGCCGTCACTATGCAGGCATCTACCGCCATCTGGAATTTTCCGGCGCGGATCCCGCTTTTGTCCTGCAAGTAAAGTGCGAGGATATTTACGCCGCCAAGACTCGCTTTATGGCGGAACAGCACCACAAAACCAATCCCCATCATGACGTTGCCAAACAGCGTGGCATAAAACGGGTTGAGCTGGTCGATGTGAATAAAACGGCCATGCAAGTCAGAAAATAGTGAAACCAGTGCGACGGCACAGAACGTCTTCAGGGTGAATTGCATACCCATACGGCGGACAGACAGCCAGTAGAAAGGCAGGTTAATCACGAAAAATGCCGCGCCAAAGGAGATGTGGGTGACATAGTGAATCAGGAAAGCCAGGCCTGCGGTCCCACCAGTGAGTGCGCCAGACTGGCGTAGCAAAACCACACCAAATGAGATCATCAGTGTGCCAAACAGCAAGGCCAGTGCATCTTCCAGCCAGGTGTGGGCGAGTTTATTGGGCGTTATAACGTTATCCATAAGAAATCATGATTTTTCAGTGGAGCAGGATAAGCATAACCAGCAAAAAACACGCCAGAATCACCATGCAAACAGGCTGAATGGTGAATTATTCACCGACATATTCGCTAACATACTGATACATCAGGCATGGTTTTTGCGTACTTTGTGCATATAAAGACTTTTTGTTGGTTGATATGTGCATTTAATTGCTTTTTAGTACACGAATCAGGCTTGCGTGTTGCACCATAATAAAGCGTTATGCCCCGATTCAGGGCAACATGTCACTGCCGGGCATCATCAGGCCGTTTTCCTTCAGGCGGTTAAGTACCACGGACGTTTTCAGGTGGGCAACGCTCTTGTTACGCGAGAGGATCTTACTGATTAAATCGCTCAGGCCTTGCAGGTCCTGAACGGCGACTTTCAGCAGGTAATCGGCATCACCGGTGGTTTTAAAGGCATCAATCACGGCATCGACATCACGCAGCATGGTGTGGAAGCTTTCCACGCAATCAGCGGTGTGGTTCAGCAGGCGGACTTCAATCAGCCCCAGCACTTCGCGGCCCACAGCATCTGGCGCCAGCCGGGCGTGGTAGCCAAGAATGAGTTGTGCCTGCTCCAGTGCGATGCGCCGCCGTGAACACTGGGAGGCCGACAGGCCAATCAGTTCGCTAAGTTCCTGGTTTGTCAGGCGGCCGTTGGACTGCAGCAGGTTGAGGATTTTCACATCAAAGTCGTCGATATTGTACATAAGCCCGGTATCAGCGCAGAAAAAGTGGCTTACAGACTAGCAGTTTTTTCCCTCCGGCGAAGCTTTGCTGTATGTGCATTTTTTGTGCTGCGCCAAAATGGAATTGCTTTGTGCATTTTGGATGATGTTAGTGGGGATGTTTCTGTTCACCTGGACTGATGCGAAGGTTCCGTTCACTTGCAGTGTGGTTGTTTCCGCTCACCTGGACTGATGTGAAGGTCCCGTTCACTTGCAGTGTGGCTGTTTTCCGTTCACTTGAAGTTAAGTGGCTAATGTGGCTGCACAGCCTGTGAACGGGTTAAGGGCCCCGCCCCTTAACAATCCGGTTTTTCGCGGGCGACCGGTGCTGCGCACTGCGTTCACCTCCGGGCAGTCAGCCTGCGGCCGGCTCGACTCGGCGTCCATGCCTCGTTTCGCCTTATTCCGCCGTCCGGGCGGAATAACCTTGTCTTCCTTTCTGCGGTTCACCGGTCTTACGCGAACTGTCCCCGCTGCAAGTAGCGGATAGTTTGTGTTGTGCTGAGTGGCTGTGGGATTTGTGTCTGATATGTCTTTGTGTGTTTTTTGCTGAGATATTACAGGCGGGTGTGGGGTGTGGCCTCTAAATCGTTGAGGCGTGCCTGGCGGGCCGGGGCTGCCTGCAGGACGCAGGCAGAGCGACGGGAGGCAGGAAGCCGACTCGGAGCGGTACCCGAACAGGCCGCCGGGGTAAGCCGAATGTCCGCGAAGCGGCGATTTTGCCGGCCACAAAAGGGGGTGGGGCCAGTGCCCCCTGCGGGCGCCGGGCGCTGGTGGTGAGAAAAAGCAGTGTGATGGACACGGCGCGCAACTGGCTCTGTGCTGGCAGATCATTTTACTGTGGTTGAGTACTGTTTACTGAACCTGTTACCAGTGTGGTGGAAGTTCCGCTCACCTGAAGTGATGCGCTCAATGTGGCTTCACAGCCTGTGAACGGGCAAAGAAAATTCTTTTTGTTAACACTGACGCAACAAGTGGTGCGCAATCGGTTTCGTTGTTTATACCGAAAAAACGTCACATAAGCAGTATAATGCACTGCTATTTAGCGATTTGTGCTCGATCATATTCCATTTATCAGATAACACCTGTTTTTTTGTTATTTTTTCTTTTTTGTAATCAATGAGTAATAAAAACGTGATTTAGATCGCACTTTTTGTCACTTACAAAATAATTAGCAAGCTTATTATACACCCCATCGGAGGCATGCAGCCTTCCACCTGAAAGACCAAATTTAAGGAATATGACCATGAAAAGTATTAAAACTCTTGCTGCTGTTGCCGCTCTTTCTATGATTTCTTTCGCAAGCTTTGCGCAGACAGTTAGCGTAACAGCTAACACCCTTGACGGCGCTGAAGCGAAAATTGCAGCTCAGGCTAAACAGCAGGGCGCTGATTCTTACAAAATCATCGAAGCCTTCAATGGCGACCATGTTCACATGACCGCTGAACTGAACAAGTAACCTATTGAAGTAGCGGAGTTATCCGCTACCTCATGTATTGCCAGATTATTGCCTTTATTGTTTGACCCATATTGTTTGACCCATTACCCGCTGCCCACTGCGAACCGGCAGCAGATAATGTAAGGAAGTGAACTACTCTCTCATTCCTGTCCGTTTTATCCCTGATGTACCTTCAGAGCGACAACGATGTCGCTCTTTTTTTTGCCCGTAATACCACCAACTACCCGCACAATTCCCTTTTGTCATCAGGTCAGGTTACCCACTATCACCAGCTCACACTCATCGGGCACTTCGTTATAAGAAAGTACATGTAAACCAGAAGCAAATAACCGCGCGTAGCGTGCTATCACCGGGCGTAATTGTGGTGCCACCAGTAAAACAGGCGGCAGGCGTTTTGCTTTCATCTGCTCCTGCACCATCGGCAGGGTTTGCTGCAACTGAGACAAAATATTGGGGTCGACCGGGAAACTATCCAGTGCGACTGTACCCCCAAGCTGTGCCTGGTTCAGGGCACTCAGCAACATGGTTTCCAGCGCATTATCCAGCGTCCAGGCGGATAACCCCGGGCGCTCACCGTTAATCTGGCTTATCAGCGCACGGCGCAACGCATAACGCACATCGGATGTAAGCAACAGCGGGTCTTTTGTCAGGGCTGTGCTTTCCAGCAAGGTGGCGGCAATACTGACAATATCTTTCAGGGAAACCTGCTCAAGTAATAACTGGCGGTACACTCGTAACAGCAACGAATAATTAAGTGCCTGAGCCAGGTCCTCGGCCAGTTTAGGCGCGAGATTCGCAAGGCGTGAATTAAGGTGAGTGATGTCATCGTAATTGAACAGAGCAGGTAAATGCTCACGCGCCAGTTTGTTAACATGGGTTGCTACAACACTTGCGCAATCTACCACCTGGTAGCCTAACTGCAGCGCCTGTGCTTTTTGCTCCTGGGTAATCCACACTACTGCCATGCCATAGGCCGGGTCAGTATCCAGCACACCATCAATCTCACCATACAGGTCCGCGCCGGGTATCGCCATCAGCTTATCTGCGTGTACCTCACCCGTCCCGGCATGTACCCCATTGATATACACCGCATATTGCGCTGGTTTCAGGCGAAAGTTTTCCCGAATCCGAATTTCTGGCAACAACACCCCGCTCTGTTCTGAAACTACCTGGCGCACACCACGGATACGCTGGCTCAGCGGGCTGGTTCCACTGGAATCAATCAAAGAAACCAGCTTATACCCCAGGTTCAGGCCAATGGGTTCAACCACCGGAATCGTTTCCCAACTCACGTCTGGCGTGGTGTCGGGTGCCAGTGCTGACTGCACTTCTGCTATATCTGCTTCGCTGTCAGCTGGTGTGATACGCCGCCCCTGACGCCAGGCAGCAAACAACAACAACGCGGTAAAACTCAGAAACGCGATGTGGGGCATACCTGGCACTACTGCCAGGATAAACATGACAAACGCCGCGGTGTAGAGCACCTTCGGGTTGGCCAGCAACTGGTTTTTCACTTCGTGGCTGACATCATTCCCTTCACTGACCCGGGTGACAATAATGGCGGCAGAAGTCGCCAGCAGTAACGAAGGGATTTGTGCGACCAGCCCATCACCAATAGTCAGCAGTACATACTGGCGAAACGCCATGGAAGCACTGAGATCGTGCTGAAAAATCCCGATGCTCACCCCACCAATCACGTTGATGACCAGAACCATGATCCCGGCGATGGCATCCCCGCGCACGAATTTGGACGCGCCGTCCATTGCGCCGTAGAAGTCCGCTTCTTTGCCCACTTCCTGGCGGCGGGTACGGGCCTGTTGCTGGTCAATCAGCCCGGCGTTCAGGTCGGCGTCAATCGCCATCTGTTTACCGGGCAGAGCATCCAGTGTGAAGCGTGCAGAAACTTCAGATATACGCTCAGCCCCTTTGGTCACCACCACAAAGTTGATGATCATCAGGATCATAAAAACGACGAAACCCACAACAAAATCACCGCCGATCACCACCTGGCCAAAGGCTTCAATCACTTTACCGGCAGCCCCTTCACCTTCATGGCCTTTCAACAAAACCACGCGCGTAGAAGCAACGTTCAGCGTCAGACGCATCAGAGTGGTAATCAGCAGCAGTGTCGGAAATATCGCGAAATCCAGCGGCCGCCGCATATTCACCGACACCAGCAGCACCATCACCGCCAGCACAATATTGAAGGTAAACAGGATATCCAGCACCATGGGCGATAAGGGCAGAATGACCATTGCCAGGATACTGAGCAGGAGAACGGGAACCCCGATTTGTGCCTGGCGTAACGCCGCCACAGCAGGTGTTAACTTACTGCTCGCCATAAGATTGTAATACCTCTTTGGGAAGGGAAATTTGACGGTTGAGATAAGGTTGTGTTGCCTGCCCGGCGCGCCAGGCTTTTATCTGCATGACATAGGTCAGTACATGAGCAATAGCCCGGTATAAGGTTGCCGGTATTTGTTGGTTTACTTTGGTGGTGTAATACACCGCACGCGCCAGAGGCGGAAACTCAACGATTTCCACCTGGTTTTCTTGCGCCAGCTCGCGAATCACCCGTGCGATGTCATCTGCGCCTTTGGCGACAATCCACGGTGCCTGTGCCTTTTCCGGATCATATTTCAGAGCAACAGCAAAGTGTGTCGGGTTGGTTATCACCACATCGGCGGTGGGCACAGTGCGCCGCATTTGCCCCATTGCCATTTGCCGTTGCAACTGGCGGATACGGCCTTTGATTTGCGGGTTGCCATCATTGTTTTTGTGCTCTTCTTTTACTTCCTGTTTGGTCATTTTCATCTTTTTGGTAAACAGGAATTTGCTCAGCGGAATATCCAGCACGGCAAACACCACCATCACGGCGATAAACCACACCAGTACGCTATACAAAATGGCGAACCCGCGCTGAATACCCTGCAATAAATAGAGGCGTTGCAGGTGCAGCAGGTTGTCCATTTCGCTTAATACCATGGCGTAAATCACGCCCAGAATAATGGCGCATTTCAGGATCATCTTGCCCACGTCAGACAGATGGCTGGCGGCGAAAATACGTTTTATCCCACTCATTGGGCTGAGCTTTTTAAAATCTGGCTTGAGTTTGCTTAATGCCACATTCCACCCGCCTGGTACCAGGCTTGCCGCCATACACACCAGCGGGATGGGTAACAGAGAAAAAATCACCCGCAGCAATACCCAGATATTGACCTGAGCAAACTGTTTTAATGCTGCCGGGTCGTGGGTTTGCCCGGCCAGGCTTTCAATAGCGGCGAAAGATTCCCCCACCAGGCTCCGGTACCAGGGCAGGCAGGCACTGATAACAACAAATGACGCCACCAGCCCGGCGGCCGTAGTCATATCTTTTGAGCGGGGAAGATCCCCTTTTTCACGCGCCTTGCGCAGCTTGCCCGGGGTGGGTTTTTCGCTTTTATCGCCTGAGGAACTGCTCATCAGTACGTCCTTATCGCTTCCAGCTTTGCCAGAATTTCATTGGTGAGGTTGAGGTAGTGTTCCGGGATATTGCTCATCATCATGGCAACGCACAGCAGCCCGAAAAGCATGCTCACCGGAAAACCCAGCGAAAACAGGTTCAGTGTGGGCGAAACACGGTTCAGCAGGCCAAAACCCCCCTGCACAATCAGCATCACAAACGTGGTGGGCAGAGCAATCAGTGTGGCAGAGGCCATGATCCAGCCCAGGCTCTCTACCAGCATCATCAGTGTGGGTGTGTTAATCGCCTGTCCAGGAGGCCAGTAAATAAAGCCTTTGAATAAAATGGTGACCACCAGCAGGTGCCCGTCCAGGGAAAAAAACAGTAATGCACAGAAGATGAAAATGACCTGGGAGATAACGGTGGTTGAGCTGCCATTCACCGGGTCGCTCATCATTGCCATCCCCAGCCCCATATTCATTGAAAGGATGTGCCCGGCAGTTTGCAGTGCAACAAAAACCAGTTGCAGCGCCATGCCAAATAACACACCCCACAGAATTTGTTCCCCTACCAGTAGCAGTGTGTGCAGGCTGAAAAAAATCCCCGGTAGTGGGTAAGGTGGCAGCATGGGCCCCATCACTGCGGTTAACGCCAGTGCCAGCGCTATTTTGCTGCGCCGGGAAAACGCCTGGTTATCCAGCACCGGGCAGAACTGCAGGAGTGCCAGAATGCGTACAAACGGCAGCACCAGCAGCAACAGGCTGTTCATCAACTGTTGAACTTCAGCACCAGACATCGTCAGCCCACCAGCGCAGCAGCCTGGTGGAATATTTCCACCGTGAAATCGGCCAGTCGGGTCAGCATCCATTTCCCGGCAACAATCAGAATGGTCAGCGTAACCAGCAGGCGCGGCAAAAAGCTCAGCGTCTGTTCGTTAATCTGTGTCGTGGCCTGAAAGATGCTCACACACAACCCGACCAGCAGGCCTGGAACAATCGCCACGGCAGCAATCAGTAATACCAGTTGAATACCCGAGGCCATCACATCCCCGGCGAGATCCATATTCATTGCGCTACAATCCTTGTACGCTGGCGGTAAGCGTCCCCACCATTAATGTCCAGCCGTCACACAAAACAAACAGCATCAGCTTGAACGGCAGTGAGACAATCAGCGGCGAGAGCATCATCATCCCCATCGCCATCAAAATGCTGGCAACAATCAGATCGATCACCAAAAAGGGGATATAAATCATGAAGCCTATCTGGAAGGCGGTTTTGAGTTCGCTCAGCAAAAATGCCGGGGTAACCACTGTCAGATCCTGCTCTGTGGCGTCGCCCTGGGCCTGTGCAATAGTCATTATTTGCCCCATTGCTTTTTTGTCGGTTTGCGCCAGCATAAACTGGCGTAACGGCGTGGCTGCCCGGGTTAACGCCTGTTGCAATGAGATTTCATCGTTCTGGAAAGGTGTAATTGCTTCCTGATGTACAGTGGTCCATACCGGGCGCATAACCAGTAATGTCAGCGCCAGCGCAATACCGGTCAGGATCTTATTCGGCGGGCTTTGCTGTAGCCCCAGCGCCTGGCGCAGAATGGCCAGTACAATAATGAAACGGGTGAAGCTGGTCATCATCAAAACCATGATGGGCAGCAGGCCCAGCAAGGTCATCATTATCAGAATTTCGATATTAACGTGGTAATCCTGGCCCGAACCGTTATCGCTGGTGCTGAATAAAGTTATATCGCCGCCCGCAGCCAGCGCGGGCAGGGCAAACAGAGTGGCGGCCAGCACGGGTAACGCTAAATACCAACGCTTCATGATGCCAGCTCGCCTAAATCGTGGCTGTTAAATTCCACAATACGCAGACCGTACTTGTCATTAATCACCACCACTTCGGCTTTCCCGAAAGGAATACCATTTACCTTGATATCCAGAGGGTCGCCCGCCAGTTTATCCAGCTCAATCACACTGTTGCCATCCACCTCCATCAGGTCAGCCAGGGTGACATCCACTGACGCCACTTCCAGAGTCAGCGTCACCGGAATACGGCTGAATAATGCCATCTTGCGCCGCTGTGCCGCGTTATCCGCCACCGGCTCCTGCCCCTGTAAATCAAGGCGCAGGTTGCCTTCAACCCGGTCTTCCATTGGCAGCTCACCCAGGTCGATATCACTAAAATCCAGTGGCATCTCCAGTCCGTTTTCTAAATCAGTCATGATGTTTCTCAATCAGGTTGTCATTAAAATCGCAAAAAAAGAGTTTCCCGCGTTCCTGGGCAATGCTGGCAGTCAGGATTTGCGCCTTATTCACAAACACTGGTACGGGTTCATTGAGCGCAATGGGAATAATGTCTCCAGGGCGGATTTCAGCCATCTGGGCGACGGTAATAGTCATACCCGTTAGTTTGCCGTTTAGCCGCACTGGCATATGTGAAACCAGGTGTTCAAGCGCCGCAGGAGGCCGGAGAACAGCGCCAGGGGATTGCGCAACAGAACCACTACGCAGGCGCTGTAATAAACGGTCAACCAGTGCGTTATCCAGCAACAGCCTGAAACACCCTTGCTGGTAACCATCCATTTCCAGTTGAATACACCCTGCCCATTGATGAATAATGGCGCCATGATCTTGTTCGGGCTGAATATCCACCCCAATAAGCGTGTTATCCAGCACCAGAGAAATAATGTCCTGGGCGATTTTATTTTTCAGCCGCTCCTCTGTTTTGGTCACCGGAAGCGTAATTTCTGTTTGTTCATGATCAGTTGATGAATGATGTTGGGTGTCATCATTTAGCCCATAGTAATCATTAAGAATTCTCAGCAATAACGGGCGCTCAATATCGAAACCCACATGGCCATAACCGGTGGAATAAACCTGTGCAGGGCGATGGTCTTTTCCTGGCAAGAAGTTGAGCGCAGCCAATGAAACATTTACACGTAATTTTTTCAGAAAATAGATACTGAGCTTTGCATCCAGAATCTCAAAATTATCATTTAACAATGCAGGTAACTTATGCCAGGGCTTGCCCAATTTGCTGGCGTCGAGGTAAACAAGAGGTTCTACCTCACTCACCTGATGAATCTTTATTCTTTTGCGAAACATGTCCTTGTTCATTGATACTGTCCTTACAGGCCGTAACCCTTGCATTCCATGTGAAATATATCCTGGCTTGTTTAACTTCTTGCCGTGAAGTGCCGCTTATATCTTTGTTATACATGCAAACAAAATGCATGCATTAATTAGAACCTTATAAGAACTAAAAAACAATACTAAGAAAATTATTATTTGATAAATAATCCTTTTTAATCACACAGGGATTTAATGTGTTAACTGTATGATTTTTAATGATTAATATTTTAATACTCATTAAAAATGAGACATTATCTCCCTCACTGCTCATACTTAAGAAAATTCAAAGTGAAGATTCTTAATAAGAGGCAGGCATGAAAAAAACAATCTTAAGAAAAACACTCACTCATTGGCTGATATAGCTTAAAGATAAGAGTGAATATACTTTTAATTAAGATTTGCTTGTTGTTATAACTGATTGTCTTGCCAGCAAGGCTGCTAACCTGAAAATGAATGAAGAGCACTTATGCGTACATTATTAAACACTGAAAATATGCATCCTAATCGTTTTATTGCCAGCGACCCAAATAGTATGGATGCATTTTCTCTTGCACACCGTGTGGCGCAATTTCAGGTTCCGGTATTAATTACCGGTGAAACCGGTGCCGGTAAGGAGTGCATTGCCAAATACATTCATGAGCACGCATTTGATGAGGAGGCGCCTTATGTTGGTGTGAACTGTGCCGCTATTCCAGAAAATATGCTGGAAGCGATTCTGTTTGGCTATGAAAAAGGTGCATTTACTGGAGCAATCACCCGTGTTGCGGGTAAATTTGAGCAGGCAAATGGTGGCACATTATTGCTGGATGAAATTGGTGATATGCCAATGGCTCTGCAGGTAAAGTTATTGCGCGTATTGCAGGAAAATATGGTTGAACGGCTGGGTGGGAGTCAGAAAATCCCGCTCGACATTCGTATTATTGCCTCAACCAATAAAGATTTATCAGAAGAAATGGCCTGTGGGCGTTTTCGTGAGGATTTGTATTACCGCATTGCTGTTATGCCTATTCATGTAGCCCCCTTACGGGAACGCCCTCAGGATATTTTACCGCTGGCGCGCCATTTTATTCGTAAATATCACCAGTTCCACGGTGCGGATATCCACCTGAGTGGTGATGCCTGCCAGGCTCTGGTGCAACACAGCTGGCCGGGTAATGTGCGTGAACTGGAAAATGTTATCCAGCGCGGGCTTATCCTTTGCGATGGTAAAGAAATTCATGCCCGTGATTTTGGCCTGGGCCACACCAGCAAAGAGGCGGCCGGTTCTCACCTGACACCTGCCGGGGAAATTGATTCACCACAACCACCAATACACCGTATGAAACAACAAGGCCGCCTGGCGGAATACCACTATCTGCTGGAGTTATTGCGCCGCCACGACGGGAATAAATCCCGTACTGCTGCGTTTTTAGGCATTACCCCACGCGCTCTGCGTTACCGTCTGGCCGCCATGCGGGAAGATGGTCTGGATATTGCCGCCAGCGCGAATTAATTGCACACAATGAAAGGACTCAGAAATGGCACAACCTATTTCAGGCGTAAGCCTGGCTGACGAGCAACGCGCCCTGGTTCAGGCTCTGGCACAAACCGCTGCCACGGCAAGCGCCGGTATTACCCGTGCAGCACAACCTGCAACACAGGCGGGCCAGCCCTCTTTTACCGCACTGATGAATAACGCGGTCAATAGCGTTAATCAGCTCCAGCACAGTGCTGCAACCCAACAACATGCCGTGGCGACGGGCCAGAGTGATGACCTGGCCGGGGCGATGGTGGAAAGCCAGAAAGCCAGTATTGCCTTTTCAGCGATGACACAGGTTCGCAATAAGCTGACCCGGGCGCTGGACGACATCATGAATACACCGTTGTAAGGTGGCGACCGTGCTAAATAAACTCACCACTCGCCTGCGTACATTTGCGCTACCTGGCAACATGAACAAAACACAATGGCTGATGGGCGCTGGCGGTCTGGTGCTCACCGGCGCGATTGTGTTATCCCTCTGGCGTAACGACCAGGGCTATGTGGCGCTCTATGGCCAGGCTGAAAACATTCCCGTCGCACAGGTTGTGGAAGTACTGGGCGCAGAAAACATTGCCTACCGGGTTAACCCGGTCTCGGGTGATATTCTGGTGACGGAAAAAACGCTGGCACGGGCGAGAATGGCACTGGCCGCCAAAGGGATTTCCGCCACGTTGCCCGATGGCTACGAGCTGATGGACAAAGAGGAGATGCTTGGCTCCAGCCAGTTTATTCAGAATGTGCGCTACAAGCGCAGCCTGGAAGGAGAGCTGGCACGTAGTGTGATGGCGCTGAACGCCGTGGAGCGGGCGCGGGTGCACCTTGGCCTGAGCGATGCCAGCTCATTTGTCCTGAATAATCGCCCTGAAAGCAGTGCCTCTGTGCTGGTGCAACTGGCACCGGGCAGGCAACTTGATGACGCGCAAATCGCAGCCATTATTCAGTTAGTCACTGGTAGCGTTCCGGGAATGAAGCCAGCGAGCGTCAGTGTTGTGGACAGCAGCGGCAATCTGCTGTCAGAAGCCTTTGCTGCCAGCCAGGGCAATGCGATGCAAAGCCGTGCCAGCCTGGATGCCGTACAGCGTATTCGCAACGAAACCACACACAATATCGCTGTGTTGCTGACCCCATTGGTGGGAAATGGCAACTTCCGTATCAGTGTCGCGCCGCAGGTAGACTTAAGCCACATCGAAGAAACACAGGAACGGCTGGGAGAACAACCCAAAATCCGTGAAGAAAACCTGAGCGAAGAAAATACCAGCCGGGAACTGGCTCTGGGTATTCCTGGCTCACTGAGTAACCGCCCGGTTACGCCTGCGGCCGAAGGAAGCGCTGCACAAAATACCGCTAACCCGGCAGGCCCTGTTGCCAGCCGCAGCAATGCCCAGCGCAGTTACGCTTTTGACCGGGATATTCGCCATATCCGCCACCCGGGCTGGCGGCTGGAGAAACTGCAGGTTGCTGTTGTCCTGAACCAGGGGGCAGTGGCAACTCAGGCCCTGACACCTGAACAACTGGCAGATATCACCAGGATGGTTGAACAGGCGGCTGGCCTCAATGCCACCCGGGGAGATGTGCTCAGCCTGAGTGTCCTGGCTTTCAGCGATGCACCTTCTCTGCCAGATTTACCTGCAGAAAAGTGGTGGCAGGACAGAGCAATTCAGTTCTGGGGCCAAAACGCCGGGCTGCTCCTGCTGGCGCTGCTGGTATTACTGTTCGGCCTGCGCCCCCTGGTGCGGCGCTTTACCACAGTGAAAACCGTTCCGGCGCAGCCCGTTCCCGCTGAACTCCTGACGGAGGCGCAATCGCCGTCACCGCAGACAGAGGGCAATGAAGATACACCGCCAAAAGCGCTGGCAAACAGCCCTTTCCAACAGGAAGAAAATCTGCCACCGATGAGTTCCGGGTTGGAAACCAAAGTTGAGTTTCTGCAAACCCTCGCCAGCAATGAAACGGACCGTATGGCGGAAGTGATGAAACAATGGATTAGTAGTCATGAACGAAACAGCGAAAAAGAGCAGTAATCCGCAACCAGGCAACCGCACACCTCTGGAACAGGCCGCGATTCTGTTACTGAGTGTTGGCGAAGAAGCCGCTGCGCAACTGATGCAGAAATTCTCCCGGGAGGAAGTCCTGGTGCTGAGTGAAACCATGGCACGCCTGCACGGTGTAAAAGTGAATCATGTGCGCCATGCCATTAACCGTTTTTTCCAGGATTACAGCGAACAAAGCGGGATTAACGGCGCATCACGCAGCTATTTGCAGGGAATTTTGCAAAAAGCACTGGGCAGTGAAATAGCCAGTAGTGTGATCAACGGGATTTATGGCGAAGCGATTCGCTACCGCATGACGCGCCTGCAATGGGTAGATGTCCCGCAGTTAGTTGCGCTGATTGAACATGAGCACCTGCAATTACAGGCGGTATTTCTGGCCTTTTTGCCACCCGATGTCGCCGCCAATGTGCTGGACGCGCTCCCCAAATCCCGACAGGACGAAATTCTGTGGCGTATTGCCCGTCTTGATGATGTTAACCGCGACGTTATCAATGAACTTGACCGGCTGATTGACCGGGGCGTGGCGGTGATTTCTGAACATGGCTCCCGGGTTGCGGGTGTGCGCCATGCCGCCAATATCATGAACCGCATTCCGGACAACCAGCAAACACTGCTGGCCCAGTTGCGCGAACGCGATGAGCAAATCGTCGATGCATTAAAAGATGAAATGTATGAGTTCTTTATTCTCAGCCGCCAGAGCCCGCAAACCCTGCAACGCATTATGGACGAGGTGGCACTCGATGCCTGGGCGATAGCCCTTAAAGGCACTGAGCCGGTACTGCGCCAGGCCATTTACAGTGTGCTGCCCAAACGCCAGGTCACGCAGTTGCAAAGCAGTACTGCCCGCCTTGGCCCGCTACCGGTGAGCCGTATTGAGCAGGAGCGCAAAGCCATTATGGCAACGGTTCGCGAACTGGCAGAGCAGGGTGAAATCGACATCCAGTTGTTTGCTGAACGCACCCTGGAATAACCGGAGACAAAGATGGAAAAACAACCCCGTCAGGCGGTAATCAGGCCGCGCCGTTACCAGTTTCCCCCATTGCGTCCGGCGCAACCAGACCACGCACCAACAGATGCCGGCCAGCAGGGTACAACCCAGCAGCAGCTTTCCCGTGGCTATAACGATGGCATGAACCAGGGTTTTGCCCGCGGGCTGGAAGAGGGGAAGCAGGAAGGTTACCAGGAAGGTGTACGCCTGGGTTTTGAAGAAGGCATGCGCAAAGGGCTGGCTGAAGGAAAACGCCAGGCCCGGCAACAATTTGACGATACCGTCTCGCCACTGGACAGCGCCAGCCTGGCTGTGAACCGCTTTTTAGCGGACTACGAGCAACAACGGCGTACTGAACTGCTGCAACTGGTGGAGAAAGTCACCCGCCAGGTCATTCGCTGCGAGCTGGCACTGCAACCTACGCAATTGCTGGCACTGATAGAAGAAGCCCTGAGTAGTCTGGCCGGGCCTGCGCGGCAAATTCGGGTACAAATGAACCCGGAAGAGTTCGCCCGCATACAGGACACCCTGCCTGAGAAAGTCCAGCAATGGGGGCTGTGTGCAGAAGCCACACTTGCGGCTGGCGAATGCCGGGTTATCACTGAGCAGGCAGAAATTGATATTGGTTGCGCACACCGTCTTGATCACTGCATGGACACACTGAAATCCACATTGTTAGCAGAGCAACCCCATGAAACCGAATGATTTTGAACAGGCACTGCGCGCTATCAACACCACTCCGCTGGCCAAAGTCGCCGGAAAGCTGGTACGGGTGCATGGTCCGTTGCTGGCCTGCACGGGTTGCCAGCTGGCTATTGGCCAGCACTGCCAGGTGGAAGACGCACGCAGTGGGTATATTGCGGCCCAGGTGGTGGGCTTCGACAAGGACATCACCTGGTTAATGCCGCTTTCTCAACCTGAAGGGCTGAGCTCTGGCGCCCGGGTTTTCCCAACCGACAAGAACGACAGACTGATGATTGGTGAACACTGGCTTGGGCGTGTTATCAATGGCATGGGAGAACCGCTGGATGACAAAGGCAAGCTCCACGGCGAAACCCCACTTGATGCACAGATTAGCCAGGTTCACCCACTGAAACGCCGGGCGGTAAATACTGTGCTGGATGTCGGGGTCCGCGCCATCAACAGCCTGTTGACCATTGGTAAAGGTCAGCGCGTTGGGTTGATGGCCGGGAGTGGAGTGGGAAAAAGTGTGCTGATTGGCATGATAACCCGTTTTACGCAGGCTGATGTGGTGGTGGTCGGGCTGATTGGCGAACGGGGGCGTGAAGTCAGAGAGTTTATTGATGAAGCACTACAGGAAGAAGGGCTGGCGAAATCCGTGGTGGTGGCCGCCCCTGCGGGTGAATCGCCACTGATGCGCATTCAGGCCACTGAATTATGCCACCGTATTGCCGCCTGGTTTCGTGACCAGGGAAAAGATGTGCTGCTGATTGTCGATTCCCTGACCCGCTACGCCATGGCACAGCGGGAAATCGCGCTGTCTTTGGGCGAACCACCGGCAACCAAAGGCTACCCGCCTTCGGCTTTCGCCATGATCCCACGCCTGGTTGAAAGCGCGGGGAACAGCACCAGTGCAGGCACTATGACCGCCATCTATACCGTACTTGCCGAAGGCGATGACCAGCAGGATCCGATTGTTGACTGCGCCCGTGCGGTGCTTGACGGACATATTGTGTTATCCCGCCAGCTTGCGGAAAGCGGCCACTACCCGGCCATTGATATCGGGCAATCCATTAGCCGTTGTATGAGCCAGATAACCGTGCGCGCCCATCAGGAAGCTGCCCGGGCATTTAAACAGACCTGGGCTGCCTGGCAACAGGTAAAACCCCTGATTCCCCTGGGCGGCTATGTTGCCGGAGCAGACCCACTGGCAGACAAAGCCGTGAGTCTGGCTCCCGCTATCGGGCGTTTTCTGCAGCAGGATGTTAATGACGCGGTGGCTACTCTTCAGGCTATTCATGAACTCAGCACCCTGGTACAGGCAGGTTGATACTATGAGGTTGATACTATGACCAACACACTGCATACCCTTGAACAATTACACCAGTTGCGCCGCCGTCAGTTAGACGAAATGAGCCGCGATTTTTCCCACCACCAGCAACAGCAACAACGCCTCAAAACCACGCTGGATACGCTAACCCGCCTGGCAACGGAACTGCCCGTCACCACTTCGCCCAGCCCAGGCCAGTTGTGCAACCAGGTCAATTACCAGCGCACATTGCAACGGGTTATAGACGGGCAAACTCAGGCCCATGCTCTGGCGCAGTCAGAAACCCGTCGCCTGCAGGGGAAATTATTACTCGCGCGTAAAAAGCTCCAGGGGCTGGAAAGCCTGCTGGGCCAACACCGTGAACAACAACAGGAAACCCTGCGCCGTAAAGAACAACAGGTGACGGATGCCCTTGCTGCACAACATGTAAGACACCCAATGATGGGAGGGTAATACGCGGACGTGGTTTGTTTCATGAATGGCCCGCGCAACCCGGTTATTTACATGGCATGTTTGATACCGCGTTTCAGCAGCAAATAATTCGCTGGTACGGAAATCACATAACCGACAAACATAGCCACTATCATCTGGCCCCAGAATGTGACTGAGCCGGTATCCGGTGCGCTGTTGACATCGCCTCTGCGAAAAAACCACAGGCAAATAAACATACCGGCCTGGAAAACCACCAGGGAAATCGTGTCGGCTTTGACCGCCTTGATTAAGGCTGCAACACGCGATTTTTCCCCCATTTCACGCATAGGCAGATACTGAAACAAAATACCCAGTAAAAATGCCGCAACAAACGACACCAGAGTATGCCCAAAGAAGGCTGAACCGGCCAGGGTCACTTTGGTGAAAGCCGCAACAGGCGCAGCGATAATATCGCCAGTCACGCATCCTGCGCCACAGTGCGTAGCCGAGACACAAGCATCCCGCCAGCTTATTGTGTGGTGGTGTGCGGAGTGCGCACTGTGGTCATGAGTGTCAGTGCGCTTATGTGCTCCCAGCGCCTGCCAGACAAACCAACCAAAAACCGGCATATAAAGCCCTGTTACTGGCCAGGTGACAGACATCACTTTCATATGCTGAGGATGATGGCGAATATCCCAGGCAATCCCCAGTGCGGTGCAAACACTTGCAATAATCATCAGACTGTATAAAAACACGCAACCTCCTTCACTTAACATTTAAGTTTAGACGGTCTGCGTTTTTATGCAGGCGGGCAGCTTCAGCGGTGCTGGTAGAGCCAGTTCTCCGGCTCGCTGGCATTGAGTATGCTTTGCACGATGTCGTACTGCATATTCAGCAAGGTGCCATTATACTGGTTCGCTGTCTGTGCCTCTCTGGCCTGTGTTTCTACCTGCTGCCATAAAGCTCTGCCCCTCTCCTGCCAGGCCGGGGGCAAATGGCGAATCAGGCGCTGCACACCCTGATGATTAGCGCTTATCCCCAGAGCGCTTAACAACTTTTGCCGGGTGTTTCCGGTGCTGCTCAACTTATGGTACAGGCCAAAAATTTGCTGGTTGATGGTCTCCAGTTCCTCACTATTGCGTGCCAGGATTGCCTGACGCTGGCGGAGTAACAGAGCATTCAGGCCGCGCCAGGCTTTATAGTCCTGGCTGAGGTCGTGCATGAACTGCTGCAAATACTGGCGGGCCTGGTTGTTCATTGGCCCCCCTGGTGAAACTGGCACATTGCCTGGCTGAGTGCTTCCAGGTCGATACTGAACTCACCCTTAGCAATCGCTGCCTTCATTTCTTCAACCCGCGCCAAATCGACATCGGGCATGGCTTTTAGCGCCGCCAGCGCCCCTTCAGGAACCGGCTCATTTGCGGCAGATAACGGCATGATTGCCGCAATACTCTCTTCATTACCTGCCGCTTTTGCAGGCAGGCTTTCTGTCATCTGGCGGATGGCAAGCGGTTGTGAGCCGGTAATTTTCATCATTTTTATCCTGTCATAAAAAGCCATCGCAAATCTGGCCTGGGCGGAAAAACAGTTTCCACTGTGGTAAACGAGGAAAACGGCCGGTCCGTTCAGAAACTTAAATATTCACTGCGGATTATTCTTCTGTTTCTGCCACCACTTTTACCAGACCGGCACTTACCACCTGCGCCAGCACAATACGTTCGCTGGAAAGATTTTTGACCCGAATCATGCTACCTGCACGCCCATTCTGGAGTGCCTCCCCCTGGGTACGGGCTTCAATTCCCTGCTGGCTGGCAACCAGTGTCACCTGCTGACCACGAGAAATAACCTGCGGTTTATCGACATGTTGCAGCGAAATAACCTGGCCTTCCCGCAACCGGCGCTTTACGGAAAATCCGCTAAGTTTCTCGATTTTCGTCTCATATCCCCCGCGAATAGCCACAATATTTTGCTTTTTCATCACCAGATCTTGCGCAGTAAGCAGATGTTCCCGGGGCAAGGCGTGGCGGGCGGTGACAACAGGCAGGAGGATCTCGGGTTTGACTGTGACAGTGGTTTGCCAGCTCAGCGCGCCAGTGCAACGCACATTCACTTTCATCCGGCTGAAATCCTGAGCAGACAGACCACTTAACTGTGCTTCTGGTGGGGTGGCGCAGCGTGGGTAATTCGCTACATCCTGCGCGACAAAGAGCGCAATGCGTAACTGCCAGTCTTGCCATTGCTGGCGTTTTGCTTGCTGGTTTACAGCCTGGTTTACCGCCTGGCGGGCGGCGGATTCAATCTGCAGGCGCGCGGAGGGCAGGCCATTTGCAGCAACCGTGGCGCAGGCGGAAAAAAGCCATAAAACAGCGGCGCTTACGGGGAAAAGAAACTTCCCATTGAGTGAAGAGGCTAAATGCAACTTACTGAAATACATAATATTAAATTCCTGGCACGATGATTGCTATTAAGAGTGTGAGGAAGCAACCAACCAGAAATAAACAAGGACGTACTCAGTGAGTATTCATTTTGACAAAGCGTTAGGCATTCACCCCGAAGCCCTGGCTTTGCGAGTAACCCGGGCAGAAGTGCTTTCTGCCAACCTGGCGAATGTCGATACGCCGGGTTACCAGGCTAAAGATATTGATTTTGCCGCGCAGATGCAACGCGCAAATTCACCAGGATTACGCCACACCACGCCAGAAACATTGTACCGCGTGCCTTACCAGCCTGCGGCAGATGGCAATACCGTGGCTCTGGATGTCGAACAGGCAGAATTTGCCAAAAACGCCCAGGCGTTTCATATGAGCCTGACCTTCCTGAACATGAAATTCGCTGGCCTGAAAAAGGCTATTGAAGAACGTTAACCCGCAAGGTAACCCTGAAAATGGCATTTGAAGCAATTTACCAAATATCCAGTTCAGCTATGACGGCCCAGACCGTACGGCTGAACACGATTGCCAGTAACCTGGCCAATGCAGAAACCCCGGCGGCAGCCGAAGACAGCACCTATAAGGCGCGACGTCCGGTGTTTGCCTCTGTCTACCATACGGCGCAGAACCCGCACCACAGCGCACTGCAAAGTGCCCGTGTACAGGTGCTGGATGTTGTAGAAACCAGCGGTGCGCTCCAGCGTTACCAGCCCGGGCACCCACTGGCAGATAACGGCGGCTATGTCTGGTACCCCGAAATTAATGTGGTGGAAGAAATGGCCGACATGATGTCCGCTTCGCGGAATTTTGAAACCCATGTTGAAGTGCTGAACAACGTCAAAAGTATGCAGCAAAGCCTGTTGCGCCTGGGCGAGGCCAGCTGATGAATATCAACCAGACCAGCGCCACTACGCACACCACCAGCAATAATGTAGTGAGCAACAGCACCGCGTCATCCATGAACACCATGTTTATGCAATTGCTGGTGGCACAAATACAAAACCAGGACCCACTCAACCCCACAGATGGCACCGAATATGTCAGCCAACTGGCACAGCTCACTCAGGTGCAGTCCATGGAAGTGATGTCGCAGTTAATGGCGAACAACACCGTGCTAATGGACAACCTCCAGACCCTGAGCACCGGCAATCTGGTAGGGCAACCCGTAATGGTTAATACCGACCGCTTTAGCTGCGATGGTGAAACCAGCGTAAATGGCCGCCTGACACTGGAACACCCGGCAAGTGTCGTGACAGTCATCGTCAAAGAGAGCAATGGCACTGAGCACAAGATTGAACTCGGCAGCCAGGGTGCAGGCCAGGTGGATTTCACTATCGACCCGGAAGAACTGGGCATTGAAGCCGGTGATGTCACACTGAGTGTGGTCACTGACACCGGAGAAACCACTGCCCCTATTGAAATAGGCGGTGTTGTCACTAACGTGCGAATACCGCTCGATGGCAGCGCGACGCTGCTGAACATTGCCGGACTGGGAGAAGTGGCTTATCACAATATTACCCAGTTTGGCGCATCCACCCCACCACGCGCGGCATGACGCCGCCCGTTAATACAGGACGTATTCTTTATGAGTTTCAATGTTGCAATTTCTGGCCTGAATGCCATCAACGACCAGTTGGGCGCTATTTCCAATAACATCGCCAACTCCGGCACAGTGGGTTTTAAATCCGGCCGTGCGGAATTTGCCTCGCTGTATGCTTCCAGCCAGCCACTGGGCGTGGGAATTAGCGGCATGACGCAAAGTATTACCAAAGGCGGAAGCATTGCTTCCACCGGCAACAGCCTGGACCTGGCGATTGCCGGTAATGGCTTTTTTATGGTGCGTGATGCGGGCGGGAACACGGCGTTTACCCGTGCGGGGTATTTTGGTACTGATGCCAATGGTAATTTGGTGAACAACCTTGGTATGCAGCTACAGGGTAACCCGGTGGATGCTAACGGTAATCTGCAAACGGGTACGGTTTCCGGGCTGCAAATCAATAACAATGCCATTGCGGCCAAAAGCACCAGTAACCTCGATTTTACCGCCAACCTGGATGCCCGCGCCGGGGTACCAGAAGTCACGCCTTTCGACGCCGATAACAGCGAAAGCTGGAATAACGTGTATACCACGCAAGTGTACGATTCCCTGGGCCGGGAACATACGCTGAACCAGTATTATGTGAAAACTGACGATAACACCTGGGAAGTGTGGTACACCCTGAATGGCGAACCGGTCGATTCCCCTTCAGGCCCGCAAACGCTGTCATTTACCGAGCAGGGTACGCTGGCTTCCCCTACCTCTCCAGTCGATATTCAGGTGGATATCCCCGGAACCGCGCCGTTATCGCTGGCGGTGAACTACAACGGTTCCACACAGTTTGGTTCTGATTTTTCGGTCAGCAAAAACCAGGGCAATGGTTACGCTTCTGGCCAGTGTACCGGGCAAATGATTGACGACGAAGGTTTCGTGTACGCCACTTACTCCAATGGCGAGCGCATGCTTCAGGGGCAACTGGTACTGGCAACCTTCACCAATCCGAACGGTTTATCCAGCCAGGATGGCACCACCTGGGTACACACCTCCAGCTCGGGTGATCCCATTATCGGCCAGCCCGGAACAGGGTTACTGGGCGGTATTGTTGCTGGCGCACTGGAGTCTTCCAATGTGGATTTAACCAATGAACTGGTCGGCCTGATGACCGCACAACGCAACTATCAGGCTAACACTAAAGTTATCAGCACCAATGACAATATGCTGAGCTCCCTGTTCCAGGCGGTGTAATGGATAAGCTGATTTTTACCGCTGTCAGCGGGGCTTCGCGCAATTTATCCCGCCAGCAGATCCACGCCAATAACCTGGCGAACGTCAACACCGCCGGGTTTCGCCGTGACCTGGAAACGGCCAACAGCCAGTTGCTCACCGGCGCAGGCTACGCTTCACGCCAGTTGGTCAATACCGCAGCCAGTTCAGTGGAAATGGCGCCTGGCGCGTTGCGTGAAACCGGGCGTGAGCTGGATATTGCCATTAAAGGCGAAGGGCTGATTGCGCTGGCCGCCGGTGACCGGGAAATCTATACCCGTAACGGGCAAATTACCCTGGGGCCGGAAGGCGACCTGAGTATTAATGGCTACCCGGTTATTGGCGATAACGGCCCGATTATTCTGCCACCCTTTTCTGCGCTCCATATCAGCGATGATGGCGTGATCTCGCTGGTGGCAGAAGACGGCAGTATGACCACACCGCTGGATGTGGACCGTATCAAACTGGTGAGTGTTCCCGGTGCCGCGCTCAGCAAAAATGACGCAGGCTTCCTGGTGACCGCCGCACGGGAAAACCCACGCGATGAAGATATCGTCATAGCCAGCCGCCACCTGGAAAGCGCCAATGTCTCTGTGATGGATGAAATGCTGTCCAGCATTGCGCTGAACCGCCAGTTCGAGGCGCAAATCAAGATGATGAAAGCAGCGGAAGAACTGGCGAATGCCGGAAACCGGTTATTACGCGGCGCATGATGCGCTGGCAAGAACAGAAAAGGATAAACAATGAACCCCGCATTATGGATAAGTAAAACCGGCCTCGCCGCGCAGGATGCGCGCATGGCCGCCATCTCCAACAACCTGGCGAACGTCAACACCACGGGCTTTAAACGCGACCGGGTGATGTTTTCTGATTTGTTTTACCAGAACCAGCGCGCCCCAGGTGCGCTACTGGACCAGAACAATACCGCTCCAACCGGGATTCAGTACGGCAGCGGCGTCAAAGTCACTGGCACCCAGAAAGAATTTACGGTGGGCAGCATTCAGAACACGGGCAAGGATCTGGATATTGCTATCTCCGGCCAGGGCTTTTTCCAGGTGGAAACCAGTGATGGCGATATTGCCTACACCCGGGCCGGAAACCTGCAGATTAACCCCGATGGCATGATAACCAACGCGCAGGGGCTGCCTCTGGTTCCGCAAATCGACCTGCCAGATAACGTGCAGTCACTTCAGGTGGCGCGGGATGGCACCGTGAGCGCCATTGTTGCCGGAGAAACCGACCCGGTGGAGTTAGGGCAAATCACCCTGGTCAACTTCGTGAATCCCGCGGGCCTCGAAGCGCTGGGCGGAAACCTGTACCGGGAAACCGCCGCCAGTGGCGATGCGGTAGAAGGTGTGCCTGGCGAAGACGCATTTGGGCATCTGGAGCAAGGTTCACTGGAAGGCTCTAACGTGCAAGTGGTGGAAGAAATGGTGGACATGATAATGGTGCAACGGGCTTATGAAATGAACGCCAAAATGGTCTCTGCTGCTGATGACATGCTGAAGTTTGTTACCCAGGCGCTGTAGCAAGAGGCTTAACGTGATGAAAAGAACAACCATGATGATAGCCGGTGCGGTGTTCTTGCTGGCGGGGTGCGAAAGCCAGACCCTGCTGGTCCATAAAGACGATGCCCAGTACGCACCCCCCGCTATGCCTGTCGAAACGCCCGCCAAACCCGCCAATGGCGGGTTATACAGTGCCGGATACAACTGGTCACTGGTGCAGGACCGCCGGGCTTACCGGGTGGGCGATATCCTGACTATCCGGCTGGATGAATCCACTCAGGCCAGCAAGCAGGCGCGTACCAATTTCGGCAAAAAGAACGACGTTTCGATTGGTATTCCGGAAGCTTTTGGCCAGTCTGCCGAAAAACTGGCGGGCTCGGTGGATGGCAGCCGTAATTTTAATGGCAACGCAACCAGCCAGCAGCAAAACAGCCTGCGCGGGGCGATTACGGTGGCGGTTTACAGTGTGCAACCCAACGGGGTACTCGCCATTCGGGGCGAAAAATGGCTCACCCTGAACCAGGGCGATGAATATATGCGGGTAACGGGCCTTGTCAGGGCGGAAGATATTGAGCCGGATAACTCCATCTCTTCCCAGCGTATCGCCAACGCGCGCATTGCTTATGCGGGCAGAGGCGCACTGAGTGACGCCAATTCCGCCGGGTGGCTGACCCGTTTCTTTAATCACCCACTGTTCCCTTTATAAGGAAAATATCATGAAAGGATTCAGGTCATTGGTATGCCTGCTGTTGATTACCCTAAGCGCCCGCGCCGAGCGGCTGGGCAACCTGGTCGATATCCAGGGAGTGCGCGGCAACCAACTGGTGGGCTACAGCCTGGTGGTTGGCCTGGATGGCACTGGCGATAAAAACCAGGTGAAGTTCACCAGCCAGTCGGTCACCAATATGCTGCGCCAGTTTGGTGTACAAATGCCCGCCAATATTTCCCCAAAAGTAAAAAACGTCGCGGCCGTTGCGCTTAGCGCCACGTTGCCACCCGGGTATTCCCCCGGGCAGACCATTGATGTCACGGTGTCTTCTATTGGTGATGCCAAAAGCCTGCGTGGCGGCACCTTACTGTTAACCCAATTGCGCGGGGCTGATGGTGAGGTGTATGCGCTGGCACAAGGCAATGTGGTGGTGGGTGGCATGAAAGCCGAAGGCAACAGCGGGTCCAGTGTCACCATGAATACCCCCACCGCCGGGCGCATTCCCAATGGCGCAACGGTTGAGCGCCCGGTTGAATCTGATTTCCACACCAGTGGGCAGGTTACCCTCAGCCTGAAGCGCCCGAGTTTCAGTACCGCCAATAATGTGGCGATGGCGCTCAACACGGCGTTTGGCGCGGGCACGGCCACCGCTCAGAGCGCGACCAATATCAGCGTGAATGCTCCGGCAGACAGCGCCAGCCGGGTGGCGTTTATGTCTGTGCTGGAGGATGTCCGGGTGAATGCCGGGAAAGTAGTACCACGGGTAGTCTTTAACTCCCGCACCGGCACCGTGGTAATTGGCGACGGCGTGGTGGTGCGGGCTGCGGCTGTCTCTCACGGCAACCTCACGGTGACCATTAACGAATCCACCCAGGTCAGCCAGCCGGGCGCACTGAGTCACGGCGCGACTGTAGCCGCACCGCAAAGCGAGATTGGAGTACGCCGTGACCGCGGCCAGATGGTCACTATCCCGGCAGGCACCAGCTTGCGCAGCATTGTTAACACCATTAACAGCCTGGGCGCAGCCCCAGACGACACCATGGCTATTTTACAGGCACTGCATGAAGCCGGTGCGCTGGATGCTGAGCTGGTTGTGATTTAAGGAGAAGCGCCATGATAACCCCATTAACCACGACCGCCGGTTCACCATTCAGCCCTGTTGCGGGTGAAGCCCGCCCACAAAATCTGGCGGAAGCCGCCAACCAGTTTGAAGCGATGTTTCTGCGCACGTTACTCAGCCAGATGCGCAGCGCCAGCACTGCACTGACTCAGGATTCGTTGTTTAACAGCAAACAGCAAACCCTGCTGCGCGAACTTTATGATGACCAACTGGCAAACCACCTGGCGGCGCAAGGTAGCGCGGGTATCAGCCGCCTGATCCTTGCGCAACTGGACGGGCAGAATCCGCCAGCAACTTAAGAACCGGGCCTGGCTTGCCGTTTTAACCAGATAACAGCGGGCTTCCCCGCAAGGGAATATGACGATTTTTCCACCCAGGAAAACCACGGATGAACATGATCAATACCGCATACAGCGGGTTACAAACCGCCCAGATGGGCATGAACGTGACAGCGATGAATGTTGCCAATATGCTGACCCCGGGGTACAGCCGGCAAGGGATAGTGCAAAGCGCTGTCGGCCCTTATGGCACAGCTCAGGTTGGCAATGGTGTGCAGGTAGACAGCATTCGCCGCATATCGAGCCAGTATCTGGTAAGCCAGGTCTGGCACACCAGCAGCCAGGCCAGCTATTACCAAATCAACCAACAATATTTCAGTGCGCTGGAGCAGGTGATTGGCAATGACAGCACCAGCATTAGCAATGGTCTGGATGATTTTTTTAGCGCCCTGAGCGAGTTAACCACCCAGCCCGAATCCCCGGCGTTACGCCAGCAGTTTCTTAACCAGTCCCGTGCCCTGGCAACCCGTTTTAACAACACCCAGGACATGATTAATTCCCAGCGTACGTCAATTAACAGCCAGCGGGATGCTACGGTTTCTCAGGTGAATACTCTGACAACGGGTATTGCCGAGTACAACCAGAAAATCGCCGCCATGGAAAGCGCAGGTGGTAACAGCAGTGTGCTGCGCGACCAGCGTGACGAGCTGGTCAGGGAATTAAGCCTGTTAACCGAAGTGAACGTGGTGGAAGACAGCCAGGGCTACTACAACGTCAGTATGAAAAGCGGGCAGCCACTGGTCAGTGGCACCACTGCCGGGCAGATGAGCAGTAGCCGTGACGAAAACGGCCTGCCGGTATTAAGCCTGCAATTTGCCGATCACCACTTTCCTTTGCCGCCTTCTCCAGGAGGGCAACTGGGGGCGTTGTACGATTACGAAACCGGAACGCTGAATGCCATGGAAACGGCACTGCAGGGCATGGCGGAAGCGCTGGCGCAGCAGGTGAACGAGCAACTGGCACAGGGCTACGACCTGAATGGCAACCCCGGCAAACCGTTGTTTTCGTTTGACCCAGGCAACCCGGCAGGCATGTTACAGGTTAATACCCTCAGCCCTGACGAGCTGGCGCTTTCCGGCGCGCCTGGTGAGCCAGGTAACGGTGATAATCTGCAGTTCCTCCTGGCGATTCAGGAGAAAAAAATGGATCTCCCGGGGCTTGGCAATATGAGCCTGGCCGAAGGCAGCGCAGCGATGGTTTCAACGCTGGGCATCGCCAGCCGCAACAACCAGACGGAACTGACCGCCTCTCTCACCATTCTGGAACAGGCACTACAACAGCGCGATAACCTCAGCGCCGTCAACCAGGATGAGGAAGCCATCAACCTGCAAATTTACATGCAGGCTTATCAGTCCAATATGAAGGTCATTTCGGCAGGGAACCAACTGTTCAGTGATCTTCTCGGCCTTTTTTAACCAGGGAAGGAATGTTTCATGCGGGTAAGCAGCCTGAATACCAAACAGATGATGTTGTCGCAAATGCACAGTAACAATATGAAAATGAGCCAGATTATGCAGCAGTTGTCGACACAAAAGCGGGTCAATGTTCCCTCCGACGATCCTATCGCCGCAACGCGTATCAACCAGTTGCAGCGGGAACAATCCACCATTGCGCAGTACCAGGACAATATCACCCGGCTATCTGGTTCATTGTCGACCCAGGAGGCACAAGTACAAAGTGCCAGCGATCTGTTATGGGCGCTGAACGACACACTGTTGCAGGCAGCTAACGGCGCCAATGCAGATAAAAATATGCAGGGGCTTGGCCTGGAAATCAGTATGTTGCTTGATTCCCTGGTTGATACCGTGAATACCAAAAGCGCATCCGGCAGTTATGTGTTTGGCGGCACGAAAAACCAGACTGCCCCGATTCAGTGGGATGATGCCACAGAGCGTTGGGTATTTATGGGCAACCATAATTCCCGGGAAACCACGGTCGCCAACGGTGTTAATGTCACGGAAAATGTCCATCTGACTCAATGCCTGAGCCTGGGGGGAGATGACCTGGGATTACTGAATGAGTTGTATACGCTGAGTGAAAAAATGCAGGACCCGGCAGTGTCACCCGCCAGTTACCAGCAGGATATTCAGAACCTGCTTGATGCACTCAGTGATGCCCAGGACGGAATTGGGGCGATTTTTACCGAGCTGGGTGGCCGCCAGAACCAACTGACTCTGCTGCAAAATGCGCATACTGATGTCAGCATGGCGAACGGTCTGGTGCTGAGCGAACTGGCTGATGCGGATGTGGCGACATCGACCATTGAGCTGCAGCTCTATGTGAACGCGACCCAAATCACCTTCAAGGCCTGGAACATGGTCAACCAGTTGTCTTTATTTAACACGATGGGGTAACACACTATGCAGGTCAGTTTATCCCCAGCTAAAACCCGGTTGACGCAAACCGCGGCGGCGCACACCCACAAAATGCAGCAAGCCGCCCGTGTCAGCTCGCCTGCTCAGGTAACACCTGCGGCAGACTTTCCTGAACCGGCGCTACTGTCGCGCAAACCTGCTCGCTACAACATTCAGCTCAATGCGCAACTGACGGCTATTCAGCAGGCCGAAGATTACCTGCAGGGCCTGGAAGGTGTATTGCTGCATTACCGCCACACTAAAGGCCAGCCCGGTAGTCCATCGCGTGATACCGCAGCACTGCAACAACAACTGGCACAGCGTCTGCAACGATCCGCCGGTACAGTCGACCGGCAGTTGAACATCTCGCTGACCCGTGATTCACAAGTACACTTCAGTCTGGGATTCCCACGCGAAGTGTTCAGCCAGCCACAAGGCGAAACACTGATCTTTGCCGCCGGAAAAGGGTACAAACAGCTGGCGGCGGTAACGTTGCCAGAAGCGGCGTCGCCCCGGCAAATTTTGGCGCACCTTAATGCCAGCCTGGGCAAGTTTGGCATTCATGGCGAGTTCAGCCCGCGCGGCGAGTGCCTGTTTACGGCGGATGAGTCGCGTTGGGACACGCTGAAAGGGTCATTGCGGGTACGGGGGGAAGGGATACATTTTCCGGCAGACAGCTTTACGCTGTTATCGCCAGTTTCTCAGGCAAGCCCGGTTGACAGCCTGCAACAGTTAACCGGCCAGTGGGATAAACATGCGCGCCGGGAGGTTGAACAGGTGTTGCAGCATATCACCCATCAGCAAACCACTCTGCGCCAGCATAAAGCCAGCGTCACTGAGCGGATTCGCGAAATGTCACCGGCACTGACCACGCAACATGTTCAGCAAACAGCTCAGGGTGTCGGGCAGCAACTTGCCAGCAGCCGTAATCATTTTGAACAACTGGCCCGGTCGCTGGCGGCGCAGGCCAATATTCCCCAGGCCACTGTCAGGCATTTACTCGGGTAACGCCAGGTTACCCGAAGTCGTGCGGCTTAGCGCGGTGGCAGGTAAATACCGCCGCTTTGCCAGACAAAGACACTTTGCCCGTCAATCACCAGCCGCCAGGTTTCAATTTCACGGCTGAGAAACAGATCCATCATGTTCTCCAGCATCAGATCATTTTTCTCTGTGGAGAACGCCACCGGGTGAAATTCGTAGAACCTGCGTTCGCCATCATTGCGCCGCATAATGAATTTACCCTGCATACGGAAGTTGTTGCCATCGGTACTGGCAAAGGTGGTAATCAATTCATTGTTAACAACTTTTGTTGTGAAATCATAGTGTTCACTTTTGCCCGAGCTGAGGTCATAGTAACCAAACGGGATAGTACCTTCCACGTTACCGCGCACCCCAACCCAGGTATACACGGCCCAACGATTCTGATACCACAGCAAGGCCACGATTGCGCAAACCAGACCGATAAGCACACTAATTTTTAGCGCAGGTCGCCAGGTCATGCATTTCTCTCCGGGTTTCTTTCAAAATCAAATCATTAAGGCGTTCTGTATTCACCCGCCAGTGGTGAATCACCATTACGTACTGTTGCTGGCTACATGGGCCTTTAACAATAAAACTGTAATTCAGGGATTGCCCCAGCGTCTGGTAATACACCGACATGCTGGCGGACTTCTCGCTCAGTTCAGAATTCAGCGTATAAAACGTTTTCTGTAACCGGGCGAACAGGTTGTCCTGCCTGCTGCCACTCATGTTTGGCTCTTCAATGCCATACAGGCGAATATTGCTGAACGCTTTTTCATTACTGCGATTAACATGTAAGTGCATATCATGGCGTTCTTGCCACCAGGTTTGCCCTGCAAGGAACACCAGCACCACGGCAGCAAACAGTACTGACAGGTTAAGCGGGCTACGCAGCCAGCTTTTTTTAACCCGGACTTGCCGGGAATGGTGGGGAGCCAACGCAACTGACGCGGCCGCTATTTCGGCTGGTGGCACCGCTGGCATAGCAGAGTCTTCCGCATGAGACTCACCCGGTGTCGCCACAGGCGCCTCTTGCTCAGGCACTTCAGATGACGGGGGCTCAGCGGAGTCATCGGCTGTTTGCATGGCGTTTGTAGCAACGTCCGCCCTGATAAGGTCAGTCTGTAACCCAACCAGGTCTGCGGATTGGAAGGACAACCTCTGATTATCCTCAGCGGGGTTATTTCGTGGCTGTACGTGACAATATTCTGCAGACAGCAAATATCCACGCTTAGGTATAGTGCGGATAATGCGTTGTGTTTTGCCGTCATCTTCCAGAGCGGTTCGCAGGGCATGCACCGCGTTTGGCAGGCTGTTACTGCCTATCACCCTGTCCACCCAGACCATATTGGTGATATCTTCGCGGCTCAGTACCTTGCCGGCATGTTCAACCAGCACAGTGAGCAGGCGAAACTGGTACTCGCCAAGCTTGCGTAATTCACCTGTGTGGGCGTTAACAAGCGCGTTCGCTGATTCATCGATTAACCAGTCATTGATAAAATAATCGTGTTTATCCATCTTAAAACCAGTGGTCACAGACTATTCCCTTAAATGCATTTATTATCAGGTAAGCATGGCTCTTATGCGATTGCAACGCACCAGACAACGCAGAGCGCAACCAGGAATAAAACATTACCGACTCACGGCACCAGACACGGCCTGCTATGGCAGGTGGGGTATCCACCGATTTACCGCCTCCATTTGGGGTTGCAAAAGGGTGGCGGAAAATATACTCAAAAATCATGAAAAAGTTAATAATATCGCTGAATATGAGCTACATATTGTTAACTAAACTATATGCCAAAATTATAACACAGTAATATAAACTATTCATAAAACAGAATAGATGAATAAGATAACCAAAGAGGGGGCCATTTTTATTCAACCTGTTACTCATACACAACTTTGCGTTAATAACCCCCGCCTTCCGGGGTTCTCGTTATGCTTAACCAAATTAAACCTCACCAGGCCAGGCAGGCACAACAACAGGCCTTTACATGATGTATTATTCTTATTCCTGGCAGGTAGTAATAAGAATTTTCTTGACAGGCCAACGGCATGGCGCGAGAAGAATTAAACAAATAGCGCAAAATTTACATTTTTTTATCTTTTGTTTTTTTAAAAATAACACATAAAAATCATGATGTTATGTAGTAATGGAAAAATTTCCATTTTTGGAAAAAAAGAATTTAATTTCTGGAGAGAATATTCCGTTTTATCCCAGTGACAGGAATTTACCTGATAACCAGGTCACAAGGAGATAAAACTTATGTCAATGTCCATTTTTACTAACGCTTCTTCCATGGCTGCTGTTAACGCAATGAACAAATCCAATAACATGCTCTCTACCGCCATGGAGCGTTTGGGTACAGGGAAACGTATTAACTCAGCGGCAGATGATGCGGCAGGGCTGCAGATTGCCACCCGTTTACAGGGCCAGGTCAGTGGTATGGCTGTTGCACAACGTAATATCAGTGACGCCACCGCATTACTGCAAACAGGTGAAGGCGCATTTGATGAAATGACCAATATTATGTACCGCATGAAGGACCTGGCAACCCAGGCATCGAACGATACTAACTCTTCAGCGGACCGCACAGCAATTCAGGCAGAACTGAACCAGTTGGGCATGGAGATGGGCAATATTATGTCCAACACGTCTTATGCCGGGGACAAACTGTTTGCTGAAGGAGGCAAGTTCGACAGCGAGCTGAATTTCCAGATTGGCGCCAGCTCTGGCGAAGTGATGAAACTGGATATCTCAGACCAACTCGAAGGGTTGCGCGGTGCGCTGGAAAACCTGATCCCTGAAGATGCCGATACCCCGGCCGTGGATGTCAGCAGTGCCGCCTCCGCCCAGGCGCTGATGGACACTCTGGAATCCGCTATTGATGATGTCAGCGCCATGCGTTCGACTTTTGGCGCCAACATCAACCGCCTGGGCCACTCCGCAGCGAACCTTGCCAACATGAAAGACAACACTGAGCTTGGCCTGGGCAACATTCGCGATGCTGACTTTGCGGCAGAAGCCACCAACATGACCCGCAACCAGATGCTGGCCCAAACCAGTATGTCGATGCTGCGCCAGTCCAACAGTATGTCTGGCATGGTGATGTCTCTGTTGGGCTAATCCTTGCGTAACACACCGTTTCCAAACACCGCTTCGGCGGTGTTTTTTTTACCGCGTTACTTCCGCTTTCACAAAACAGGGGGAAATTCACCTTCCCCGCTAAAAATTCAACTATTTGATTTTAAATAAAAAATAAGTTGGCATGCGCTTTGCAATCTATAAAACCATGAGGCGCAGGGTATTGCGGTAAGGCACCGTAGTCGCACATGCCAGCACCCGGTGGAAAGGAAAGGACGCGCACCTGTTTTTATTGTTTTAAGGGAAAAAATTAACCATGTCAGATTTACTCAGCCTTGATCCACAAACGCTGGCAACTCAACTGGCGTTTTACGATATCCAGCCCATGCAGAATGCGATTAAAACGCAAACCGCCACGCTGAATGCCCAGCAAACCGCATTGCGGGCCTTGCGTACTGCGCTGACAGATTTTCGCACCGCCATTCAGGGTATGAACCAGGCGGGCCAGAGCATGTTGCAAACCCAGGCGACCACCAATATGGCAGGCATTGCCAACGTCACTACCACCGATGCGGCACAAAAAGGGACTTACAACATTGAAGTGGACCAGTTAGCCAGCGCCCATCAAACCGGTTATGCCGGGCTGACGGACGAAGATATCCGCAATGCCAGCGGCACCATGACTATTGCGCTGGCAGGTGAAGAGCTGGATATCGACCTGTCTGAAATCGATTCCCTGGCCGACCTCGCCGCCGCTATCAACAACGCAGAAGATAACCCAGGAGTGACGGCTTCGCTGGTGCGCACAGATGGCAAGGTCATGCTGATGCTCAGCAGCGACGAAACCGGGGCAACCAATACGCTCGATGTACAAATCAGTGGTGATGACGCCACTCAGGCTTTGTTTGCCAACCCGGCTGAAATTTCCCCGGCTCAGGATGCTCAGTTTCGCATGGGCGAGGTGTCATTCACTCACAGCAGCAACACCATCGACAACCTGATTGACGGAGTCACTGTTGAATTAATTGGTGTTACTGATGGGAAGCCACTCACCATTCATGTGGATACCGATATTGATGCCACTAAAGACCAGGTAAATACCTTCGTTGATTCCTGGAACACACTGATGACCTCGCTCAATACACTGACCTCAAACGGCGCAGACGGTGAGCGTGGCGCCCTGGCGGGCGACCCGACAATCAGTGCCCTGCAACGCGACCTGAATACATTGCTGCGCAGCGATATTGATGGTTTCACCATTGCGGATTTCGGTATCAGCGCTGACCGCAATGGCAAACTCAAAATCGACAATGACACCCTGACCAAACAACTGCAGTCCAACCCGCAATCAGTCACCACATTTTTCAATGGCCCGGACGGCATGTTCAGCAAGATGGATAAATCCCTCGACCGCTACCTCAACAGCACAGACGGCCTGCTCAAAAGCCGCCAGGAAACGCTGGATCGCCGCCAGGAAGAAATTGATCGCAAAAGCGAAAAAATGAATACCCGTTATGACAGCGCTTACAACCGCTATCTGCGCCAGTTCACTCAGTTGCAGCAAGTCACGCTGCAAATGAACAGTACCATGAGCATGTTCGGCTTAGTTTAAGGAGGAACACCCGATGTACCACAACACAAAAGACTATTCAGACCACTATCAGGCATCTGACCTCGCGGTTCAGGTTGCCTCTGCCAACCCGCATCAACTGGTATTAATGCTGTTTGACGGCCTGCTGGATGAACTTGAACGTACTAAAAGCCACATTGTGGCGCGCCGTTTTGAACACAAAGCGGCCAGTGTGAACAAGTGTATCGATATCCTGAACGCCCTGACCAGCGCACTGGATTTCGACAAAGGTGGCGATGTAGCGGCCAACTTATCCCGGCTGTATGACTACTGCGTTTATCGCCTCTATCACAGCAGCCATGCGTTATCGGTTGAGCAGGTTGATGAAGTCACCCTGATTCTCCGCCAGCTCCAGCAGGGGTGGCAACAAATGGGCCTGCCGCATGACTAATCCACAGGCTATTTACCACCTGGCGACAGCATTGCGCCAGGCCGCCAGCGCCCACAACTGGGCGCAGGTGATCCAGGTTGACCAGCAGATTGCCACATTACTGAGTGACCTTCAGGGGGCGACACTATCCCCCGCGCAAAGTAAGGCGATTGATGTACTGCAAACCACGCATCGTCGGGTGAATACCTGGTGCCATCAGCAGAGCGAAGTGCTGCGCGGAAAAATGGAGCAAACCCGCAACAACCGAGAAAGAGCGGCAGCGTATGCCACATTTATGGATGAAAAGGACTTAGGTTAATGGCGTGGATATCGGCACCGGAACAAGGGCAGCACTGGCAGGATTCCCCTTCATTGCCAGAAAACAGCCTGCCGGCACACTCCGGCACAATCGCTTCCGGCACTGAGCAGGTACCGGAAACATTCTCCCATCTGCTGTTCAGTATGGAACAGGGTATTTTCCCGGTAGCAGCGGAGTCTGTGCTGAATGCGCCTGTATGCCCGCAGGAACCGCTCATGGGCGTTAGCCTGAGTGATGAGCTAACTGCGCCCCGTGAAGCAGACCGGCTTCCGGGCACTTTGTTACCTGCCAGTACTACAGTGCTCTCAGCGCCACAGGCCTCATTCGTGCCACCCATATCAGGCGTATTTTCTGTGGATGCAGCCCATATTCCTGTCGGTGAGCCAGAACGCTTTGCATCACTGGCTGTTACCGCAACGCTGCCAGCCACACGACAAGAGGTTGCGTGGGAAGCAGCAGGACAACAACCTGTTACCCCCGGTGATACCCGGCAGGCTCCTCACCAGCCCCAGGCGATGGAAACGATGACGACCATAGCCAGCATGGCAACACCGACAACCCAGGCAACATCAATGCCGGGCACCGGGCGTGACAACGCCAGTGTGGCCGGTCAACACCAGGCGTCTGTCGCGCCGGCACAACCGCCCATTGCCGTAGCCAGTCAGCCGGAGCCAGTTGCAACCGATGCCAGCCAGCGGCCTGCTGCGACTACGCCCACCCACCAGGTAAGTTCAGCGTACCAGCCGCAAACAGAACGGCTACAGGCCGCACTGGGTGCCAGGTTACAGATGCATATTGCTAACCGCACCCAAACCGCGCATATCCGGCTGGACCCGCCAGCACTTGGCAAAATCGACATTCACCTGCACCTGGAGCAGGGCCAGCTTCAGGTTGCACTGCACGCGCAACACGAAGACGTTGCACGGGCGCTCAGGCTGGTCAGCCACGGTTTACAGGAGCAACTGGCGGCTGACACCACGCAACGCGTCAGTGTTCAGATATCGACAGGCCATGGTCACTCGCCACGCCAGCCACAGGATGAGAGAACCCATCATCACTCCGATGAGAGCACTCCGGGTGCAGGTGTACTTACCCGGCAGGCCTCAGAAACACAGCAGGATTCAACCATCCTCCTGACGATATAACTCAGCGCAATAACAAGGAGCGTTATGAAACTCAAAGTCATTTTAGGTGCGGTGATATTAGCCCTGTGTGTTGCCGTGGGCAGCGCCGCACTCACTCTGTTCGGGTTACAGCATATGGAAAACCGGCCTGACAGGAACGAACAGACTACTGGCGATGCCCGCCGCGCCCGTACAGCTGATACCGTTGAATTTATTGAGATAACCAACCTGATTATCACCCTGAAAGGGATTCATGGTGAACCGCGTTATTTGTTACTGGAACAGGCACTGGTCACCTCGCACCCGGAGGATGCCCGGCGCACCCAGGCGTTACTGCCCGCGCTACGTGGCGCGGCTGTTGGCCTGCTTAATGGTCTGCCTTATCTGGATGTACGGGCCATGCCAGTAGAAACGCTCACGCAGCAACTCACCGCGCGTTACGACGAGCAACTTCAGCAACTCAACACCAGCAAGCCTTTTGAGGATGTCATCATCAGCAAAATGGTGTTCCAGTAAATAAGGACTACCGCATGAACACAACAAATGGATTTACTGAAGCGGCTCTCACCCCCGCTCAGGAAGCGCAATACCTCAATGACTGGCTACCCCTGGTGCATAAAATTGTGAAACAGATCAGCTGGCAGGCCAGTGGGATTATCGATAAAGACGATATGGAACAAATTGCGTTGATGGGGCTGCTCGCTTCACTGCGTCGTTATGGCGTACCCGATGAGCAATTTCCCGGTTATGCCTCCCAGCGCATTCGTGGCGCGATTCTGGATGAATTGCGCCAACAGGACTGGCGCTCCCGGCGGCTACGCCAAAAAAACCACCAGCTCAGTGATGCTATCAGCCGTTTAGTCAGCAAACTGGGTTATGAACCGCGGGCAGAGGAAATTTGTGAACACCTCAATATTTCTGCTGATGACTACATGGAATACCAGCAACTGGAATGCGCTAAAACGCTGCAAAGCCTGGATGAACTGTTGTCTTCATCAACCCATCACGCAGTGCTGGGAAATACCTTTTCCTCACGGAAACTGGACGATGAAATCGAGATTGCCGACCTGCTGCGCCATGCACTGAGCAGCCTGGAACCACGCGAACAACTTATTCTCACCCTCTATTACCAGCAAGAGATGAGCCTGAAAGAAATCGCGCTGACGCTCAACCTGACAGAAGCACGGGTTTGTCAGATAAACAAAAAACTTGCCTGGAAGATCCAACATTTTTTTGAGAAACAGACATGCAAAAATTTATCGGCTTAATCGTCATTATGGTTTGTGTTGTCGGGGGATTCCTGATGTCTGGCGGCAGGATGGCCGCGTTCTGGCAACCCGGTGAAATCATTATTATTTTAGGGGCTGGTTTTGGCGCGACAATGCTTGCCAACCCGCGCTCAGTTCTGCAGGAAATGTACCGCCAGTTTCGTGGTGTACTGCGTAAAAATGAATACACAGATGAATACCAGCGCCAGTTACTCATGCTGCTCTTCGAGCTGCTGGAACTGGTACAGGAAGGTGGCCTGAAGACGCTGGATGAACATATTGAAGTGCCAGAAAATAGCGCGTTATTTCAGAAATACCCACGCATTATGCGTGACAAAGCGCTGGTCACATTTATTTCCGACAACTTTCGCCTGATGGCAATGGGAAAAATCAACGAACATGAACTGGAGGGCCTGCTCGAACAGGAGCTGGGCGCAATGGAAGAAAACCTGCTGTTGCCATCACGGTCGTTGCACCGCACTGCTGAAGCTATGCCAGGTTTTGGTATTTGTGCCGCTGTTCTGGGGATTATTATCACCATGCAGTCCATTGACGGTTCCATTGCAGTAATTGGCGTGAAAGTGGCCGCCGCTCTGGTGGGGACTTTTCTTGGCGTGTTCTTCTGTTACTGCCTGATGGATCCACTGGCGAATGCGATGGAGCAACGCACGAAAAAACAGCTGTCTATTTTAGAGTGCGTCCGTACTGTGCTGGTCAACCATGTGGCCGGGAAACCCACATTACTGGCGGTGGATGCCGGGCGAAAAATGTTGCCCATGGACGCCAAACCCACCTTCGCAACGCTGGATGGCTGGGTTAATGCAATGCAGGATGACGCCGGATGAAAAAGCACAATGGCCACAGTACCACAATCATAAAACGCAGCGCCCGACGCAGCCATGCGAGTCACCATAGTGGTGCGTGGAAAGTTGCCTTTGCCGATTTTACCCTGGCCATGATGGCGCTTTTTATGGTGTTGTGGATTATGGGGGCATCTACCGAAGAAGAGCGTCATGAGATAGTTGCTATGTTTTATACCGATACGCTGTTCGATATTTTTTCTTCCCGTGAAACACCGGCAGGCAGCGATACACTGCCGCTGTTCGACCCTGGCGGAAACCCGTTGCCAGTGGCGCAGGCTACTACAGCACCTGCTCTGGAGCCAGAAACGCCTCAGGCGCGGGAAGCACGTTCACAGCGGGAAATTGAGGAGCTGGCGCGTTTAATTGCGCAAATCACCTCGGCGTATAATGCCCAGTCTAACCTGCATATTGAAATCGTACCCCAGGGGTTACGTATTCTGATAACCGATGACCAGCAGCGGGAAATGTTCCAGCGCAGCAGCGCAATTCTGGCACCCTTCTTCCAGCGGTTGTTAAGCGAATTTGCCCCTGCACTGAACACCATTGAGCATAAAATCATGATAACCGGCCATACCGATGCCACCCGGTATCGTGACCAGCAGCGCTATAACAACTGGAACCTCTCTGGTGACCGGGCGTTACAGGCGCGACGGGTACTGACCGATGCCGGGCTGGACGAACAGCGCATTGTGCAGGTCAGTGGCATGGCCGACCAAATGTTGTTTCACCCCGAAGACCCGCACCATGCCGCGAACCGGCGCATTGAAATTATGGTACTGACACATTCAGCGAGCGAAGCGCTGTACCAGTTTTTCGGCCACCACGGGAAAAACGTTGTGCGCCCCATTATTGATAAAATCAGCCAGGTCTCTGAATAACCCGGCTTTCAGTAGAAAGGAGAGAATGCTGTTTATGACAAGGAGCGTCACAAAACACCTGCCTGTACCGGCATCATTATTACTGACCTGCCTGCTGTTCCTGCCACTGGATGCAATGGCGACAGGTAATGAAGAGCGGCGTAAACTGCACAATACTCGTAGCACTGCGACGAACAGCGTGGGCCAGGCCGGTGACGCCGTGCGGGCGCGTATGCGTAACCGGGACAAATTACTGGCAAAGCGCCAGTCCCGGCCCAGTGCAGTACCACCAACACCCGGCCAGCGGCAGCAACATGCCGCGAATCAACCCGTTGAGCGGGCGAAAAACCGGGAATTACTGGCGATGTATGCCAACTGGTTGCCCGGACAACATAGTGCGGCCCAATCCCCCGAAGACTCACGCTGGTCCACCGGGGGGCAGACACACACATTGCGCGAGCAGCACACCATTCACCATGTTGTGAACCGCCTGAAAGCACAACTGGGAAAGCCTTATGTCTGGGGCGGCCACTCACCAGAAAGTGGTTTTGATTGCAGTGGCCTGGTATGGTACGCCTTTAATCCGCTCCTGAACCGTAAATTACCCCGCACTGCAAACGCCATGTATCAGGACCGGCAGCTCAACCCGGTTCACCGCCAGCAACTGCGTAAAGGCGATTTGGTATTTTTTAGTATCAAAACGCCCAATGCGGCAGACCATGTGGGGGTTTACCTGGGGGACGGGCAGTTTATTGAAGCGCCCCGCACCGGGAAGAATATTCGTATCAGCGAATTAAATAATGACTTCTGGAAAGCAAAATACCTGGGAGCGCGCCGGGTTATCAAAGAATCAGTCCTGTTATAAACAGAAAAAAAGCGTGAGCAACCTGCTCACGCCCGAGTCTGATGACAAACCTTATGTCCGCACAGAACGAGAGGATGTCACCCAATAAAAAACAAGGAAAATCAATTTATTGATTTTCGGCTGCTAACTAAAAAGAAGGAAAAACCACGTTTTTTCCTTCTTTTTCATCAATCTGAAGCGTGAGCAACCCGCTCACGCCCATGAGTTATCCGTACTGATGGTTTCCTTTCCTGAAAGGCTAACAACCCTTAAAAACAACAATAAGGAGATATGTTAGAAAAGCATTAGATTAATGATTTCAATCATCCCGTACACAGCGCCATCCTCAACAATTGATAAATAAATCACCGTGAAAAATCCTAACCTGCTAATTGCATTGATTAAGCGCACAGTTCTTAAGCTAAATTTCGCTACTAATATAGCTCTTTACTCATCAATTTCAGGCTGCATTACGAGCAGACAGGCTGGCACGAAGGAGCTGGTTGCACCCCGGCCGAGTTTTTGAAGGGTGTATAACAATCGCTCATGAGTCTGATTTTGCCATGATACACAACGCCCTTATGAATACCCCTCTCATACAGGTGCCATGTATGCGGTTCCTAATGGCTCGCGGATGGATAGAGGTTGTTGATGGCGGTTTTACAAACACTTGCCCGTAGAGCGGCAAAAACAGTCTTTTTCATAGCGTCATCAATCGCTGTAGGGCGAACTTTAGGCCCTCCCGAAAATTGGGTTAGCATCGATTTTGTTCATCAGCTTGGGAGGGCCATTTATGGCCCTGGAGATATCGGAGCAGATAATTTCTGGGATCTCATGTTTTACATTGATTTTCTCACTGTCATTTCAATTACGACTGTCATCCACATCGTAACAATGAAGTTAATAACCAAAATAAGGAAAAAGTGAAATGCCAATCCCTCCATATATGTGGCTTAAAGACGACGGCGGCGCAGATATTAAAGGCTCCGTGGGCGTGCAAGACCGTGAAGGCAGTATTGAGATCATCGGTCTGAGCCACGGCATAAACCTCCCGGCAGACAATGCTAACGGCAAAATAACCGGTACCCGCCAGCACTCATCCATGCGGATTGTTGACGGCAATATCATGTACACCGATGCATGGAATGAGCGTCCGACTGCGTAAGATGAATTACACCTCGAAATTATTGGCTGTAATCAGGTATATCTGTCGCGCCATTCTTGTGCTGATTGCTTTCTTCTTCGCCAGCTTCATTTTTTCAGGCGTAGTAGAAGCGATGATTCCAGAAACGTGGATCGATTGGGTGCAAGGCTCGCTTAATTTTAGGCAAAGCATTGAAGGTTATTACGATGCATGGGAGTTAATCGCTTTTCTTATCAGCCTGCCAACGGCCATGCTGGCATCCTGGTTAACCTTCCGTCTATCTGGATATCTGCCTTTCTTACGTCCATAAGCTCGCTGGTGGAGAAATTCCACCAGCATGCTCCACTTGCCAACATATACTTTCAGTAGCCTGATGTGGTACGCCTTCAACCCACTCCTGAACCGTAAATTACCCCGTACTGCAAACGCCATGTACCAGGACCGGCAACTCAACCCGGTTCACCGCCAGTAGTTGCGCAAAGGCGACCTGGTGTTTTTCAGTATCAAAACGCTCAATGCGGCAGACCATGTGAGTGTTTACCTGGGAGGCGGGTAATTCATGAATCGGTGCTGTTATAAACAGAAAAAAAGCGTGAGCAACCCGCTCACGCCCATCACCACATTCCGTGTGATAAAGAGTAACGCCAGGAATCACCAGCCTGACGTTACCCGGGGATATCATCACCGTTGTTACGGTTACTTTTTCCCGTTCGGTTGCAATTGCTCACCGACTTTCAGCCGTAACAACTCATCATCCCGGGTTGAAACACGGGCACTGCCATCAGGCATCCGGTAAGCACCTTCAGTAAACCCGGCACCGTTAATAAATGGCGCAACAGCGTCGGGTTTATTCTGCCGCGCGGCTTCCAGCGCCAGAATGGCGTAAGGGTCGATACTGTCGATACTGGCATACTGCATATCCGGGCTATTCATAAAGAAGCCATGATGCAGGTTATGGGCAATAATGTTGTCTGCGACCTTTTCAGCCACTGCCAGGTATTGTTTATCCTGGGTGGCACGCCACAAATCAATCAGAGCAAAAATTGCGTATGGTTCACGATTACGGGTATTCAGGTCTAATTTCGCTTTCCCCGACACCACGCCAATATCGCCCAGGCCTCTTGCCAGGGCAATGCCCCGTGCGACGGCCCACAATTCCGGGTCTGGCGCAATGGCATAAGCGCGTGCGTAAGAAAGGAGAAACTCACTGCCTGCCGGGTAGGGCGTCAGTACTGTGCCTTTTTTGCCATAATAGCCATCCCGCGGGAGTGTATAACCCGACAAATCTGTACCATTCGCCAGCATCGGGCGGAATGTATTGTCGCGGGCGTCATACGCGTATTTGGCAAAGGCTTTCAGCCCGTCCACTGTCCACGTTTTTAGTGTATCGCCTTCCGCACCCAGGTCTGCCGCCAGTTGCAGTTGCATCAGGGCATTTTCAGAATAAAGGGTACTGGTTCGCCCTTTCAGCAGCATATTGCCTTCCAGTGCATCTGGCCCAAACTCCGGGCCAAACTGGCGCTGAGCGCGGTCGCCATATTTGGAATGAGTGTCACTGTCATCGGTGGTTTCCGCCCGCTTTAACGCCTGGGTAAACTGGTAAACCCCAAGGCCGGTTTGCTTATCGCGCGGTAGTACATATTGCTGTGCCAGGCGCAGCGCCCAGGTCAGCGCTTCGGGCTCGTGGTTATATTTGGCAAGCAATGAAGCAGAATAGATAAGGTCATTGCCGGCATTCAGAAAGCTGAGTCCTTTAGTGGCGAAAAATGGCGGTTGCTGGGTGAAATCATTGCGCCATAATTTCCCCATGGCTTTACCGTACTCCCCGTGACGGCTGGTCTCCAGGGCTTTCCAGTCGTATACATGGGCATTCCAGAAAGCATGAATAAACCGAACTGTTGCGGGTTTATCTACCTGAAACATCAACGAATAAAAGGGATAGGCATTCTTGAGTTCATGCACTAACTCCTTCTCGCTCGGCCCTTCGGGCTGCAAGGTTTTTAAGTCTACAAAACGGTGCCCGCCCCAGAAAAGCAAACCACTTTTATCCTGGTAATGATCAAAATAGTAACGCACCAGTGTTTGCGCCCGCTCAGCATAGCGTTGATCGCCAGTGAGCTGCGTTAACCCCACCAGTACCCGCATAAAGTTTTGCTGGGCTGAAAAATTGGATAGCACAGCATGGCGGCCATCAGGGAAAACCCATTCCAGCTGCTGGCCGGTTCGCGGGTCTACACCATCCGCCAGCAGAGGAGAAGGCGTATCACCATGGTAGTGATCGGCCGCTTTATCCAGCACCGTATCGGCATACTGTTTTACCACATCAATGCGCGAAGCAGCCTGTACCTGAACCGCGACCAGGCTGGCACAACATAATGCAGCCAAAGACCGTTTTTTCATTGCGATATCCTTAGTCAAAAAGGGCTGCATCCCAGCCAGAGAAAATAGCGTGTAGTTGATAATGTGAGGCCAGTTGCGGCGCTAATTGATAATGTTCGCCCCCACGCCCGGCTCCGGGGCCTGTATTGTTCATTTCGTAAAAACGGCTGTCCTCAGGATAAAACCAGACCTGTTCACCCTGTTTATCTTTGCCGGACATTTTGTCCCAGCCATAGATATGGTCATCTATTTGGCACTGTATAAAGACGGCTGTGCCAATGGCATGGGGATCTGCGTAGCGGCCATCTGCAAAAGTCGTTGTGGGGTGCCACGGGCGACCAAGAGCAAAGCTTCCGGCGGGTACTCCTGGCTCTTTCGTCAGATGGCTGTGCATGAAAATAAGCCCGTAAGGTTTGTCATCCGGGGTGCTGGGTGCCGTGATATACCCCAGCGGCGGGGCGATATCACTACGATTGCGGGCAATAATGGTACAGCGGTCAAACACCGCAATACCGCCGCCAAAAATAAAGTCCACATGGCCGCTAATTTCGCAGTCAGTAAAATAGCTGCGGCTGCCATTCTTGCTGTAGAACGTGTCCTGGTAACCTTCCAGGCGCACTTTGCGAAACCGCGCCTTGTCAATATTCTCGCCAACCATTAATGCTACAGCCTGGGTGTCTTTCAGCTTGTTGGGATCGTCTGCCGGTAACGCACTGTTTGCCGGGAAATCAAAGCTGTTGCGCACTGTCAGGTTTTCCAGTGTTACACCCGAAGCCGCCACCTCAACAGTACTGGTGCGGAACGTTCCCAGTTTTTTACCCGCGGCATCCAGAGCACCTGCTGGCGTGTTGGCTTCAATAATCGTGTTCTCCCGGGATTCGCCCACTAACGTGACGGGTTTAGTGATCACCAGACGCTCATGCCAGACACCATTCTGAATTAAAATACGCCAGGGTTTACCCTGCTCTGGCGCAGCCTGAAGCGCCGCCTGGAGAGAATGGTAATGGTTGCTACCTGGTGTGGAAGACACAATGGCGTCCCAGGGGCTGGCATGAACCATCCCACTCGCCATCATTGCCATCGCGAAGCAGGTGGCAGGCAAAAATGAACGTGTCATAAGCTCAGTTCCTCCATTCTCAGGGTTGTAATTGCGTAGCGAGAGATTTCAATTGCGGGTTTTCCCGAATCAACCCGGCGACCAGGGCAGCAATGGTTTCTGCGCCTTTTTGCTGAAAGTGGGTCGTGTCAGGGTTTGCCAGCGTGCCGCTGGTTTGTGTCTGGTACCAGGGGTAACGGGCAGGATCAACCGCCAGCCAGTAAGTCTGCCAGTCCTGTGGGTGCTGGTTAGCCAGGGCGAGTGTCGCCGCTTCCAGATCAAGCAAAGGCACTGCGTTATCTGCCGCGGTTTTACGCACACTGGCAATATAGTCGCCACTGAACAGGTAGCCCGGTTTTGCCGGGGTGTGATGGCTGCTGACTACTGGTTGGGCATCGCCGTTTACAAAAGCCGTTTTCCCCCGGGCGTTTTTGACTCTGGCGGTTGGGGTAAGCAGTACAGGGTGTGCGCCCTGAGCCCGCGCCAGTGTGATATAACGCTCAAGAGAGGTTTGGTAGGACATCTCCGGATGCCCTTCCGGGAACTGGCGTTCCCCTTTGTTGTTATTGGGGTAGGTACACAGGTTTTTGACATCGGCTGCGCCACGCAGTGGTTTGCCGCTGTTACAGTTCTGGTCGTTATGCCCGTGAGCAATCAGCACATAGTCGCCAGCGCGCATAAAACGCGCCATTTGTTGGTACCAACCTTCATTATAAAAATCCCGGCTGGAACGCCCGGCACGGGCGCCATTGAGCACTACCACGCCGCTATCTGGCGCAAATTGTTGCTCAAAAACCTGGCCCCAGCCCATGCGCGGCAGGCGGCTGACTTCATAGGTTGCGGCCGTTGAATCACTGACAATCATTACCCGGGTTTTCGCCGCCAGAATGGCCACTCTCTCTTTTACAGCACGCGCATAATCAAAGGGTTCATATGGCCCGGCATTTTGCAGGCCCACCAGCGGGCGGAAACTGATATCTGTGAGGATAGTGCCTGCGGCTTCACCACTGTTATTGTCATAACCGCGGTTATGGTTGATAACGGCCAGAATCTGGCTCATCCCATCGCCCGGTTGCATTGGCAAAGTGACGGGATTTATATGCTGCGGTACCAACCCCACCTGCACCAGGGCATCATGCATTCCGGCCTGAAAACGCGCTAAAGGGGCTGCCAGTTGTGCTGTGTCGAGGGCAATACCTTTAGCCATGATCCATTGTTGCGGCCCGATATACCCGGTAGCCGTGGCAATTTCCGACACCATGCGGTCAGTAAACGGTGTGATATTGGCGATATTGGTTCGGCTGGCATCCAGCACAGGGAGCAATGACGCCATGCAGCGCGCCCGTGGCTGGTCATTATGCAGGCAATCCTGGCTGGTGACCCCTTCCCAGGGATGAGTGTTAATAGCGGAAAGACGTAAAGGGGCGCTTAACCCCTGAGCATCCAGTTGATAGCGGCCTTCATTATCCGTGACAGCAGTACGTTGCAGCCCGTAGCTGTCAGTGACAGTGACGGTGACCGCGCGAAAAGGCTGTTCAGCTATCACCATCCCTTCCAGTACCGGTGCTGCGGTGGCTGATAATGCCGGCCCGCATAGCCCGGCACAGAGTAAAAATTGACGCGCTTTCATACTCTATTTCCTGTTCAAAGCGGGTGCGAACACCCGCTGGTGAGTTAGAAGGTGTAAGTAACCCCGGTTTTCAGGAGTGCCTCGCGCCCGCCTTCCTGAGCGCTTTTCGCCACATCCTGGGCACCCACATTCAATTGCCATGCAGGGTTTACTTGCCAGTCAATATATATATCTTGTTGATAATCATGTTTTTTGTTATCTGTCAGGACATAATCAGCTTTGTGCCAGTAGGCCTTGTAACGTAGCGCCAGGTTTTCCAACAGTTGATACCGGGCACCTACTTCGTAGCGGTGACGATGGCGGTTGAGTTGCTCCCCTTTCCCGGCCCGGCCACGCGCAAGTTTGCGGTAGTCGTAACGGTATTGGGTGTATAACGACAACGGTTCTGCCGCTTGCCAGGCCAGCATCAGCCCCGGAGTGTAGCGGGCTCCGGCTGTCTGGCTGTCGCCCATCTCACCTGGCGTTCCTTCACCGCTGGTTCCCCCGGAATAAAAGCGGGCCTGCAAACTGGGGCTGAGTGTTAGTTGATTATTTAAATGGAAATGGTAACCAGAGAAGAATGAATAGGAATTAGAAACCACTTCATCAAATGCGGTATCTTTATTTTTCCCATAGAAATCGATTTTTATTTTAAACCAGGCATCTCCTTGCTCATGCAACAGGCCAAAGTTGTCACTGTGAATCCGGTTTTCAGTTGCATAACTGTGCTCATAAAAAAAGTATGTTTCCGCTGCTGAAGTGACAGACGGTAAAAAAAACAGGCCGGACAGCCCCAGAGTAATGATTTTTTTCATTATTAATTCCCTATATATGAATAAACTCAGTCGAATAAATAATTAAACCCGATTTTGTACTGCTGCTGGCGTGACTTAGAGTTACCAGAAACTGTAACGTCATCGACTTCAATATAGGGACGGAACTGTTTGAAATACCTTACTGCGATTTTGAACTGATGCTCGGTATCAGTCTTCTTACCGTTATAAACAGCATACTTATTGGCAGTGAATACACCGTTTTTATAACTCCATGAATCATTAATGTTATCGCCAATAAAGTAGTTATACACATAACTCAGTTGCAGATGAGGAATCCCCGAATAACTGATACCACCATCCAGGCGGTGACGGCCAGTATCTGAGCGGGAACGGTAGACTTCACCAGCATGCCCGTATTTATCGGACTGACTTATGGTGCTGTAGCGGTAATCACGCGTGAGTTTTTTCAATTCATAACGATAACGCCCATAGACTGACCATTCCTTGTTAATAGAATAACTTAGTTTGGCCCCTGGTTGATAAGTCAGCGAGGTATTACCAAAGGCAAACTCCATTGAAGGTGTCAGTGTGGCTTTACGTTCTAACAGCTTAATGTCTTTCTGAAGAACAATGCCGCCAGAGCCACCCTGCATATCATCATAGGCGACATCATAATTGCGGCTACTGCCCGCAGAGGTGCCAAACTTAATTTCGAAATGCCATAGTTCGGGTGTTTTATGGATAAGTTTCAACGTATCATGATGACGCCTGTCTGTTGTTTTGAATTTATGTTCATACTGGAAAGTTGTTCTGCCATCTGCAGCCAGTAATGAACAGGGAATACAACCAACCAGAATACCGATTGTGAGTTTATTTATGATACAACCTTTCATGACATCCTCTTTTATTGTCGGAAAGGGTGCTTACGCACCAGGAATATCATAAATCCCAGAGGTGTTTTTATAGTTATATGACTCATGCTGTGCTCAGTGAATGGCACAGCTAATAATAAACTCGCCCGGCACCTGAGCCGGAAAGCAGCGAGGTTTTTTTATTTTGACTACGGGTGATTAGTCAGGTTTTCAGAAACCTCTTTACGATTTTTGACCTGCACATGATGCATCAAAAGAAACGACGTTTTAATTTAAAAATCACAATATTTCACTTTTGTTTTTGCATTTGTGACGGTGCTCAACATTAAATAACGGCCGGGGTTGTTTTTATTCCGGGTTCTTTTAATGACAATGTGCCATGAAATGAATATTTACCTTCAGTCATCATTTCCGGTAGCAAAGACTGAGGAAGTACCAAAAAATGCCGATATATACTTAACTGTATGCCAACTACCCGGTCCACCAAGGAGGCACCATGCGTACCTGGTTCGATAAACTGACAGGCAAGAACAAACCGCCCCGGTTTATGAAGAGCTGGGCCCCGGAGCGGGAAGCGATTTACCACTGGATGGCGACCTGGCAACGTAGCCAGCACCACGAAGAGATGGCCTTGCCCGATGAGCTGCCTGCTGAAGATGAGAGCTTGCGCTGGGCACCCGGGGCGCTGGATGGCACCCTGGCGTGGCATACCGGGCAACCCGACGATGTACGCCAGAAAGTCGCCCAGAGTATTCATGCACTCCAGGCCGTACTGGCTGTGCCATCCGACGAAACGGCAATGCAGGGACTGTATCGTTTGCTGAACGAAGGTTATCCACTGAGCTATATCGATGCCCTGTTGCAAGAAATCGCTAACACGCGAACCATTGCCGCTGAACGCCTGCGCTGGCTTGCTGAGTGGCTGGCAACAGAAGCACCAGACCGCAATGTGGTGAAAGTCGCCATGGCTTTGTTGATGTTTTTCCCCGGCGAGCGGAGTGTATCAATCCTGACCACGCTGGGCGCGCATGATGAATTTACGCTCTATGCTGTCGTCGCATTACGCGCCATGTTAAGCCAGGAAGAATACGCACAGGTCTGGTTTACACTGGCGCAACAGGCTGAAGGATGGGGGCGCATTCATCTGATTGAGCGCTTACCCACTCCACTTCCCGATGAGATTCGCCACTGGCTGCTGCGCGAAGGTTATAGCAATACCGTCATGAATGAATACACCGCCTGGCATTGTGCCAGTGGTGGAGATTTACCCCGGGCATTGCAGGAAGAACAGGACGAAGCACTGCTATTGGGTGCGGCGGGCATTATTCAGGCTCTGATTGCTGGCGGCCCCGCCCGTGATATGCGTAATTATGACGACAACGACCTGCTGTGTACCCGCTGGTTACAGCGAATACACACTCTGCCGCCTGCCGATTTACACTATTATCTGTGTGCCAGTGCTATTGCCAACTGGGCCGCACGCCAGGCAGAAGAAGATACCGACAACGCGCCACGCTGGCTGGATTTACGCCATCTGGCCGTAGATGTACTGGCTAACTCCGGCTGGGCAGAGTGCATTAGCGAAGAATTTGACCAGCCGGACTGGTCACGCTTTTATCTGGCAGTACAGGCAAGCCAGTGCCGGGGAGAAGACCCCTGGCCCAAAGTTTATGAACGCCAGAGCCGTTTTCCGAATGAAAGCCACTGGTATACGCTGCTGCAAACTCACGCCAGAGAGCGGGCCAGCATGGTTCAGGCGCTGGCAGAACAGCAATTGAACCTGGCGCAGATAGCCAGCGGCCCTTCTCTTGAGGTGGGGATTGGCACGGGCTGGCATGATCACCATGTACTGGATGGCATCTTATATGGGTTGCAACGTTTCCCGGGGGTGGGCTGGTCACTGGTGGATGCAGGGCTATACAGCCCACTGATTCATAACCGCAGTGTCGCTCTGCAAGTGCTTGAAGCCTGGTCATTACCCGACGATACGCGCTGGCGGCTGGAGCATTTATTACGTGTTGAGCCAGACGATGAACTGCGTCTGCGTATTAGTGAGCAACTGGCCACATTATCCACCGCATAACATTTTGTGCGGTTTCTCTGACGGGCAACGGGTACCCGGTTTGTGTGCCAGCCAGCATACGCTCTGATACGGGTGTTGAGGTAAGTATCCGGGTCAGGTAAAGCCCGGATAAAAGTGAGTTTGTATTCTGTCTGTTCCTGCGTTATATCCTTTTAGCAAAGTGTTAATCATCCTCATGACGGAGAGACCATGACTAAAGTTGCAGTGGTTTATTATTCTGGCTATGGACACACCAAACTGGTAGCTGAAAACGTTGCCGAAGGTGCTCAGGCGGAACTTATCGAAATTGACCAGGAAGGCAATATTCCTGAAGCCGCATGGGACACGCTGCAGGCTGCAGACGCCATTATTTTTGGTGCGCCGACCTATATGGGTTCAGCTCCATGGCAGTTTAAGAAATTCGCCGACGCCAGCTCCAAACCCTGGTTCACCCGTGCCTGGCAGGACAAAGTGTTCGGTGGTTTCACTAACAGCGCCAGCCTGAATGGCGACAAACAAGTCACCATGATTGCCATGCAAACCCTCGCTGCGCAACATGGCGGGATTTGGGTAAGCCTGGGCCAGTTGCCAGCAAATACCCTGGCATCCACCCGTGACGATGTGAACAACCTGGGTGGCTCCGCAGGCCCGCTGGTACAGTCTCCTTCTGATGCTGGCGCGGATAAAATTCCGGCAGGTGATTTGGAAACTGTTCGCTTGTACGGCGCCCGTGTTGCCTCTATCGCTGCACGCCTGAAATAAGCCACATCACTTGATGTAATCCTCTGGCGCGGTAATCTGATGCCGGGGGATTACGTATTTGGATACAGCCTCCACAGTTGCACTTACATTGCTAAAGTGAACTGAACAATCGCACCAGCCAGGGTGAACTGCCCCCGTTCTGCCAGTACTGAGCAAATTGCGCGCCGTGTCAGCCACACTGCTTTCTCTCACCACCAGCGCCCGGCGCCCGCAGGGGGCACTGGCCCCCTGCACCCCCTTTCGTGGCCGGCAAAATCGCCGCTACGCGGACATTCGGCTTACCCCGGCGGCCTGTTCGGGTACCGCTCCGGGTCGGCATCCTGCCTCCCGTCGCTCTGCCTGCGTCCTGCAGGCAGCCCCGGCCCGCCAGGCACGCCTCAACGATTTAGAGGCCACACCCCACACCCGCCTGTCATATCTCAGCAAAAAACACACAAAGACATACCATGCACAGAACATACAGCCACTCAGCACAACACAAACTATCCGCTACTTGCAGCGAGGGTTGTGTCGCGTAAGACCGGTGAACCGGAGAAAGGAAGACAAGGTTATTCCGCCCGGACGGCGGAATAAGGCGAAACGAGGCAGGACGCCGAGTCGAGCCGGCCGCAGGCTGACTGCCCGGAGGTGAACGCAGTGCGCAGCACCGGTCGCCCGCGAAAACGGGGATTGCAAAGGGGGCGAGCCCCCTTTAGCCCGTTCACAGGCTGTGAAGCCACATTGAGCGCATCACTTCAGGTGAACGGAACTTCCACCACACTGGTAACAGGTTCAGTAAACAGTACTCAACCACAGTAAAATGATCTGCCAGCACAGAGCCAGTTGCGCGCCGTGTCAGCCACACTGCTTTCTCTCACCCACTTCGCCCGGCGCCCGCAGGGGGCACTGGCCCCACCCCCTTTTGTGGCCGGCAAAATCGCCGCTGCGCGGACATTCGGCTTACCCCGGCGGCCTGTTCGGGTACCGCTCCGGGTCGGCTTCCTGCCTCCCGTCGCTCTGCCTGCGTCCTGCAGGCAGCCCCGGCCCGCCAGGCACGCCTCAACGATTTAGAGGCCACACCCCACACCCGCCTGTCATATCTCAGCAAAAAACACACAAAGACATATCAGGCACAAATCCCACAGCCACTCAGCACAACACAAACTATCCGCTACTTGCAGCGGGGACAGTTCGCGTAAGACCGGTGAACCGGAGAAAGGAAGACAAGGTTATTCCGCCCGGATGGCGGAATAAGGCGAACCGAGGCATGGATGCCGAGTCGAGCCGGCCGCAGGCTGACTGCCCGGAGGTGAACGCAGTGCGCAGCACCGGTCGCCCGCGAAAACGGGGATTGCAAAGGGGGCGAGCCCCCTTTAGCCCGTTCACAGGCTGTGAAGCCGCATTGAGCGCATCACTTCAGGTGAACGGAACCCGCTACACTGACACACTGCAAGTGAACGGAACAGTCACCGTACTGGCACCACTGCAAGCGAACAAAAACCCGCCCACGGGCAAAAAACACTACTCACTCTCCAACACCATCTCCGCATTCGCCACATCATCCCGGCGCGACTTCGTCGACAGAAAATAGAGATAACCCGCCACCATAAAGGCAATAAACAACCCACCAATTTCCGGGTTAAACCACAGCATCGCCACCAGGCAAATCACGGAACAAACCAGCGCAATCGCCGGGATAACCGGGTAACCCGGCGCACGATAACTGCGTTCCAGTTCCGGTGCGCTACGGCGCAGGCGAAACAGGCTCAGCATACTCATGATATACATCACAATGGCACCGAACACGGCCATGGTTATCATGGCGGCGGTCAGGCTCATACCCTGCAGATTTACGCCATCACAGAAAATCGCGATGATACCAATCACACCACCGGCCAGAATTGCACGATGCGGTGTCTGGAAGCGGGACAGTTTTGCCAGACCATGAGGCAGGTAACCGGCACGGGCCAGAGCAAAGAACTGGCGGGAATAACCAAGAATAATCCCGTGGAAACTGGCAATCAGGCCAAACAGGCCAATCCACACCAGCATATGCATCCAGCTGGAGTGTTCGCCAACAATCATTTTCATTGCCTGCGGCAGTGGGTCGTTAATGTCGGACAGTTTACGCCAGTCACCTGCGCCGCCTGCCAGCAACATCACACCAATCGCCAGTACCACCAGAGTAAGAATGCCGGTGATATAGGCGCGGGGAATGGTGCGTTTCGGGTCTTTCGCTTCTTCTGCGGCCATTGCAGCCCCTTCAATCGCCAGGAAGAACCAGATAGCGAAAGGAATGGCGGCAAACATCCCGGAAACAGAACTCAGTGAGAAACCATCGCTGCCTGCCCAGCCATGGGCAACAAAATTACTCATGGTAAACCCAGGGGAAACCACGCCCATAAACACCAGCAGTTCGATAACCGCCAGAATGGTGACCACCAGTTCGAACATGGCCGCCAGTTTTACGCCCAGAATATTCAGCCCCATAAAGACAATATACGCGCCCACCGCCGCATATTTCGGATCCAGCCCGGGGAACTGCACATTCAGGTAAGCCCCTATCGCCATGGCAATAGCGGGTGGTGCAAAGACAAACTCAATCAGAGTTGCCATGCCTGCAATCAGGCCGCCCGTATCGCCAAAGGCTTTACGGCTGTAGGCAAACGGGCCACCGGCCTGTGGAATGGCGGTGGTCAGCTCGGTAAAGCTGAAAATAAAACAGGTATACATTGCAGCAATAAACAATGTGGTAATCAAAAACCCCAGTGTGCCTGCCACTCCCCAACCATAGCTCCAGCCAAAATACTCTCCGGATATGACCAGACCCACGGCAATACCCCACAAGTGCAGGGCGCCCAGTGTGGGCTTAAGTTTTGTCGTCATATTTGTATCCCCGTCAGTTATCGTCGTTGTGTGAACGCGTTATTTTGTGAACGTCTTATTTTGCGAATGTTGGTGCGTTTGCTCTCTGATAATGCCGCCAGTGCGGTGGGGAAAACTTGACATCAGCGCGTCGATTCTTGCGCGCTGATGTCAAGTTGACGGGGAAAAGCGGCGGGAATAGTGGTCTGGGTCAATTTTTGCGGCTGTAGTGTCAAGCACGGCAAGGGGAAATAACTTCATGCTGAATGCACCCTGAACCAGACGGACAATATTCATGAGTGCAAAACAGTATGACACCCTGGACAACACAACTCTGACACGACTGGCGCAGCAGGCACTGCGCCGTTACCCGGCACCATTGCAGGGTGAACTTCGCCTGTTATGCCGTTCTGAAAACGCCACCTTTGTCGTGACTGCCGGGGGAAAACGCTATGCCCTGCGCCTGCACCGTGGCGATTACCATGAAAAAGTGGATATCGAAAGCGAGCTGTTGTGGCTGGATGCCCTGCGCGAAGCCGGTATTCCGGTGCCAGAGGCGCTGGTTGACTGTGAAGGTGTGCGGGTACAAACATTGCCGCTGGCTGGCGGGCAGGTACGCCATGCTGTTTTATTTCACTGGATTGAAGGCGACATGCCAGACACCGGCGTGGATCCCAGAGCTTTCCGCCAGTTGGGGGAAATTACCGCACGGTTGCACCAGCACAGCAGGCAGTGGCGCAAACCGGAAGGTTTTCGGCGTATTTTGTGGGACCACCCTTCAATGGTTAGCCCGGAAGGGCACTGGGGCGACTGGCGCGATGCACAAGGGCTTACCCACCACAACCATGACGTGGTGGATGCAGCCCTGGCGCGTATTCGCCATCAACTCAATGAATATGGCCGGGATCAGGCGCGATTTGGGCTGATCCATGCCGATCTGCGCCTCACCAATTTATTGCTCTGGCAGGGTGAAACCCGGGTGATTGACTTTGATGACTGCGGCATGGGTTGGTACCTCCATGACCTGGCTGCCGCTATCAGTTTTGTTGAGCACCACCCGCGGGCTGAAGCCTGGGTGGAGAACTGGCTCGCCGGTTATGAACGAGTGGCGCATATTTCTGACGCGGATATGGCGGTGGTTCCCGCCTTACTGATGCAGCGGCGTATACAGCTTACTGCCTGGGTGGCCTCTCATGCACAAACAGAAATGGCACAAAGCCTCGGGAGTGAATGGGTTGGGCATACCGTGCGTTTGTGCCACCGTTTTATGGAAGAAGACGCCCTGTTGCCTGTTGGGGCATAACGTTTGCTGCAGTAACCCTTGTGATGCACAGTAATGACCAGGTGCACTACGAGTGGGCAGCCTGGCTCCCGGGCGCGCACCAGCAGGGGCTTCTGGCTGCTAACTGATTGATTCTGTTTAACCCCATAAGTGGTACGAATATTGCTCTCACTTATCCCATTCATTAACAGGTAAAGGTGAAGCAATGATGACAACGCCTTCGCTGCATTCGGCGCTCTCTGGTTCGCTTAACAGCGCAGCAGGGGGAAATATGGGGGTTTTATCTGCCGCCGCCTCTGGTCTGGGTGATTTCATTAGCCAGTACGGTGGCGATGCAGACCGGGTGTTTGGTATCAGTGGTGTCGACCCCGAACTGCTTGCCAGCCCCACACTCAGCCTCGGGTTGGTGAATTACTGCCGGGTAATGGAAGAAGCTGCGCATAACTCAGGTTTTGATAATTTCGGTTTACACTACGGACGGCAGTTTAAACCGCAGTCATTAGGCCTGATTGGTTATATCGGTTTGTGTTCCGGCACACTGGAACAGGCGCTGCATAACGTGGCAAACGCGTTTCCGTATCACCAGCACGACACCTTAGTGCGCATGGTGGATAAAGGCGATTGCTGGCGGCTGGATTACCAGGTACGCCATGGTGCAATTCTTGCCCGTCGCCAGGATGCCGAACTGACGTTAGGCATGTTTATGAACCTGATTCGCCATGCTATGGGCCCGCACTGGGCACCACGGGAAGTACATTTTGAGCACCCACGCCCGGAACAGTGGCACGAACACTGTAAACTGTTCGATGCGCCGGTGTATTTTGAGCAGCCTTTTAACTCACTGATAATCCCTAAACGCGAGCTTTCCCGTACCATGCCAGACAGCGACCCTATGTTGCTGCTGGTAATGCAGGATGCCATTCGCCGCCTGAACAACCGGGTGCCCAACCAGGGCATTGTTGACCAGACGCGCACGCAAGTGCACCTGCAACTGGCTATGGGTGAACCGGTTCTTGACGATGTCGCGGAAAAAATGGGCCTGTCTTGTGGTTCATTGCAACGCCGGTTACGTGAGCAGGGCGTGAGTTTTACCACGCTGGTGGATAAAGTTCGTTGTGAAATGGCGACACACTATTTACAACAGAACCAGTTACCGGTGTCGGAGATGGCACTGTTACTGGGGTATTCAGAAGTGAGCGCGTTTTCCCGCGCGTTCCGTCGCTGGTTTGGGGTAAGCCCACGCCAGTGGCGTAAAGGTGAGCAGGTTCTGGCTTATCGGGAATGATAAAGCGCCGGGAAGCGTGGGTTCTTACCTGTCGGTGTGGCTGTTATTCGGGGAAGTGTACTAAAAGAAAAACTGTGGCATTAATGCAAGCGTGCCGGTTGAGACGCGATAAAAAAATGCGTCCGGGGCTGTTCGTCACAAGGACACCCCCGGACGCATCAATTCACTTATTCACTTTGGTTGAGATGGCGGTGCCGCCCGGAGCCATGTTTTACAATGGTGGCGGTATTATCGTGAATGACCAGTTTGCGGTGGTTCGATAACCAATGATCCTGCCCTAATAACTGACGTGCCTGACGATTCGTCTTCATGCATTCTCCTTACGTTGTTCAAAGATGTTAAGGATACTTCGTGTTATCAGAGCGCCTGGCCGGAACCAGGCGCGGCTTTACTGTTATGCGACGCTTACTCCTGGTGTTCAAGTGCTTTACTGTTGCTGTTTGTAATCGCAATCCGCTGTGGTTTTTCCTCTTCCGGAATTTCCTGCAGCAGACTGATAGTGAGTAACCCCTCGTTCAGAGCCGCTCCGGTGACGGTGACACTGTCTGGCAGGCTGAAGCTTGAACGGAAGCTGGCGCGGCTGATTCCGCGATGAATCCAGCTTTCTTCACTGCCGCCTTTTTCTTCTTCATGTTTACCGGAAATAGTGAGCTGCCCGCCTGTGGTTTCAATTTGCAGTTCGTGTTCTTTCCAGCCTGGGACACTCAGAATTAAGTCGTAACGGTTATCGCCAGTGCGTTTGATATCGTAGGAAGGTGCGCCACTAAGCGGTGTATCGCCAGTCAGCTGGCTGAACAACCGGTCAATACGGTTGAAGCGGTCAGGGAACAGTGAATCTGAAAGCAATGGGAATAAAGACAAAGCATTACGTGCCATGATTAACCTCCTGAACATAGTCAATATTCAAAAAGCAGTTCATGTTTTGTGGTGGGGGTTGTGCCCTCTCCGCAATGAAATATAGGGTGCCTGGCGTTTTTTTCAACCCCAGGAAAGTGAAATTTTTTTGTCGCCAGCCCCGGCCTTGCTGGCCGGGGATGTGAGCACAATTATTGTTTGGCAGATAGCGCGTGAATCACAAACGGCACGGAGTCACGTAAGGACGGGTTAACCGTTCCACTGTGGTCCAGTCCAGGATATTCACGGATTTCAACATCTGTTCCGGCCGCTTTCACCGCACTGGCGAAGTGCTGCTGCATGGCGGTGGGCACATTGATGTCATTGCCGCCAATGCCAATAAAGACCGGGTGGTTGATATGCAGGGTTGGGTAGCGCAGTGTGGGGGTTTGCTCAACCAGAACCGACTGGATCGCGGGTTTCAGGCTGTTGGCCGCATTGAGTTTTTCAGCCATCACTGCCTGGGTCAGCGGTGTGATGCACAGCTTACGGGCCTCATTGAGTAACGGCAGGGCTTTTTGCTGAAAATCGTTTTCCGGTTTCAGTGCCGGGTTGTGGTCGGCAGCGGAAAGGTAAATATAAAACGCATAAGGAATTTTTGGGTCCCCGCCATCCCCGGTTGATTCTCCGGTGAAGAGTTTATCGGCAGAAAGCGTGTCATCAAAAAAAGGTGTGCCGGTTAACACGGTGGCGCGTACGTGCAATTCCGGCGCGTAGTCAGGCTGCCAGCCTGCACTGGAAAAGGCCGCATGCGCCCCCTGAGACTGCCCAACCAGCACCAGTTTGTTAGCCAGCGGAAAGTTTTTCAGTGCCGCCCGCACGCTGTCCAGCACACTCCAGGCTTCTGCCCGTGCGTTCAGGTAATGGTGTAAACCGGAAGATCCCAACCCGGCATAATCGGGTGCAACCACTGCGAACCCCAGCGATAACCAGGTATTCAGGTACTGGCTGTCTCTGGCGGTACGTGGGTTCAGTGATGGCGCGCAATCCCGGCCCACACCCACTGTTCCGTGTGTCCAGACCACCACCGGCCAGCCACCGTCTGGCATTTTGCCATGGGGAATAAACAGTGCGGCGGTGTCTTCGCGCGGGGTTTTCCCATCCACACCACTGACCGAGCGGTAGGTTATCAGGTATTGTTCGGCGGCTTCCTGCAAACCGTGGTCGGCAGGCAGTGCGACTTTGTTCACCAGCTCACCGGCAGTGGTATCGGGTGCGGCGGCATAAGCCAGTGAAAAGGTGAAAGGTAATAATGCAGGCAGCGCCCAGCGCGCCAGTGAGCGAGGTATCAACATAGCGTGTTCCCTGTTTGTGGCTACAAGACCGCCACCTGGCAGTCAGTTTCAGGGGGTAAGTGTAGCGAAATTAACCTGATGATGCCGTCTTTCTGCAAGGAATATTGCTTATTCCTGGTCACGACTGGCCTGGTTGTCGTTCCAGGACAGTCGTGTTGTGCGTGATGGTGTTGGCGATTATTGCCCGTAGTAGGCATTTTTCCCGTGTTTGCGTAAATAGTGTTTATCCAGCAGGGTTTGCTGCATATCCGGTAATTGTGGGGCAAGCTGGCGCGAGAACAACCCCATATATGCGCACTCTTCCAGTACCACCGCGTTATGAACGGCATCTGCGGCATCTTTTCCCCAGGCGAATGGGCCATGGGAATGCACCAGCACGGCCGGAACCTGCAGAGGATCAAGGTTGCGCTGTTCAAACGTTTCGATAATCACATTACCGGTTTGCAGTTCGTAATCCTGCGCGATTTCAGCATCATGCATCAGCCGGGTACAGGGTACTGCGCCGTAGAAATAGTCTGCCTGGGTGGTGCCCCAGGCGGGTAAATCCAGGCCAGCCTGCGACCAGATTGTCGCATGGCGGGAATGGGTATGCACAATGCCGCCAATGCCCGGAAAACGGCGGTACAACGCCAGGTGGGTGGCAGTATCAGAAGAAGGTTTCTTTTTCCCTTCCACCACTGCGCCAGTTTCCAGATCAACCACCACCATGTCATCGGCAGTCATCACGTCATACTCTACGCCTGAGGGTTTGATAATCACCACACCCTGCTCGCGGCAGACAGCGCTGACATTTCCCCAGGTAAATGTGACCAGCTGGTGTTCAGTAAGCGCCAGGTTGGCAGCCAGCACTTCATCTTTTAACTGTTCTAACATGGGAATCCTCCTTCCTGCATACGTTGTTCAATCCACTGGCGAGCCTGAATAATTTCCAGCACCGGCTCCTGGGCTTTCTCTGTCCACATCTCAATTAAAAAGGCACCGCGATAATTCAGTTCTGCAAGGGTTTTGAAGATGCCGACAAAATCGACACAGCCCTGGCCAAAGGGCACATCACGAAATTGCCCCGGGCTTTCAGCGGTGACCGCCAGCGTGTCTTTCAGGTGAATGGCGGCAATGCGGTTAATCCCCAGGCGGAGCTCACTGGCAACGTCATTTCCCCAGGCACTGAGGTTGCCAACATCCGGGTAAACACTGAACCAGGGTGAGGCAAGTAAGTCGTCCCATTTTTTCCATTTGGTAATGGAGTTCATGAACTCGGTATCCATGATTTCCACAGCCAGCATCACCTGTGCGGCGGCGGCCTGCTCAACAGCCCAGGCCATGCCTTCAGTGAAATAACGCAGTGTGGTTTCATCGTGGGTTTCGTAATAGACGTCATACCCGGCTAACTGGATGGTGCGGATCCCCAGGTCGCGTGCCAGCCTGATAGCCTGGGTCATAATGGTTCTGGCACGCTGGCGAATGGCTTCATCTTTGCTGCCAAAAGGGAAACGGCGGTGCGCGGACAGGCACATCGATGGTATGGATACACCGGTTTCCAGCATGGACTCCACCAGAGCGGCTCGCTGGCTGGCAGACCACTCCAGGCGGGATAAACGCTCATCGGTTTCATCGACTGACATCTCGACAAAATCAAAACCACAGCTTTTCGCCAGCACTAACCTTTCCGGCCAGGTGAGGTTTTTAGGTAAGGCCTTTTCATAAATACCGAGTGGATGCTGGCGCATTATTTGCTCCCCCAAATGGTCTGAATTTGTTGGTGAAAGGCACTGGCAACAGCGGGCGGGCTGGGATTTTCAACCAGCGCACGCCCGGCAATAAATGCGCGCACTGCGATATCACGGAACAGGTGCAGGTCGTCAGGTGTGATGCCGCCGGTAATTGACAGTTCCAGGCCAATATCCGAGAGGGTTTTCATGCGGTTAAGATCTGTCTCACTCCAGGTTTGGCCGCTGGCCTGAGCATCCCGGCCGCGGTGATAAATCGCCTGGCGAATACCGGCTTTATACCAGGCGCGGGCATCATCGAAAGTCCAGTTGCCAAATAGCTCAATCTGAATATCGCCCTGATGCTGTTTAGCAACGGATAATGCTTTTTCCACCGTCGCCAGGGGGGCGGCACAAATCACGGTCATCCAGTTGGCACCCGCGGTCATTGCTTGTTGGGCCAGCGTTTCTCCGGCGTCGGCCACTTTCCAGTCGGCTACCACGATTTTTTCCGGGCAACGAGCCCGTAATTCACGCACCGCATGCAACCCTTCAGACAGGCATAAAATGGTGCCAGCCTCAATAATGTCCACATGGTGATGCAGCTTTTCCACATCCTGGAGTGCTGATGCCAGGCTGGTGTGGTCCAGGGCCAGTTGTAACAAGGGTTTCATGCGTTAGATTCCTTAGCACGTTGAGATGCGGCGCAGCGAGCGTGAAACTGCTGTATGGCATCAATCAGATATTGGTAATGCTGGTATTTATGTTGATAGCGCGCGTGAGCGTCCCGGTCCGGGGTCAGGCGCTGAATGGGGTTATCCAGGTGCTGGCAGGCAACCTGAAATGAGGGATACACGCCACTACCCACCAGGGCGGCGAGTGCGGCGCCAAGGCAGCCGGTTTCTTCCACCTGGGGTAACTCCACGGTTAATCCGCTGATGTCGGCAAACATCTGCATCCAGACGGCTGAATGTGCCGGGCCACCGGTTATGCGTAAGGTGCGGGCTTCGGTAAAACGGGTTTGCATACGGTTCAGGTGAGCCATATGGCTGAAAACCACACCTTCATAGACGGCCTGCAGCAGGTGAGCCCGCTGGTGAATCGCCTGTAACCCATAGAAGCCGGCGGTCATTTCCAGACCGGCGTTGCTGCCATACAGAAATGGCAGAAAGTAGACATCTGAACCGGCCTTCGGCAGGCTGGCAACCGCGTTATTAATCTCATCAAAAGAGAGTGAGCCCCACTGGTTCGTGAGCCATTCAAGATTGCCGGATGATGTGGGGCTGGCCTCATGGACAATATAGAGACCCGGGTCGGCGTAACGGCCATAGACATAACGGTGAGCTTCGTTGGGATGAATCCCGGATGTCACACCGCTGGTAACGGCCCAGGTTCCCATAACGGCATTGAGTGTGTGTTCATCCTGTAATCCGGCACAGAGTGCGGTGGAAACCACATCAAACAGCCCCCCCACTACAGGCGTGCCTGCAGCGAGACCGGTCAGAGAGGCGGCATGAGCGGTGATTTCCCCGCATATTTCTGCCGGACCAACAATTGGCGGTAAAGCGGGCATGATTTCTTCAATACCCAGCATTTGCGCCAGTTTGGGGTCATATTCACCCCGCGCCATGTGGTACAGGTTCGATTCGGAGATATTGGTTTCTTCTGCGCTTTTTACACCTGTCAGGCACCAGCGCAGATAATCATGGCCCATCATCACGCAGCCAATGTTCTGGTAGCGGTGTGGCTCATGGTCCTTAATCCAGCGCAATAATGATGCCGGGTGGCCGGTCCATAATGTCTGGCGGGTTTCAGGATAGAGCCGCTCCGGCATACCTTCCTGTTGCCACTGGCGTACTTGCGCCATAGCCCGGCGGTCTGAGGAGAGAATGGCGTTGCCGAGAGGCTGATTCTGCTTATCGAGCAGAAACAGCCCCTTACCCTGAGCAGAAATACCAATCGCCTGAATCCGTGAGCCATTTACCTCTGCCCGGGTCAGTAACTGGCGAATGGTACTGGCACACTGCTCCCATAACGCGTGCATATCGCGCTCAGCGTATCCTGGTTGTGGGTTGAGGGTGGTCAGTACGCCACGCTGGATATAGCGTTCTTTGCCAGCGCGGTCATATAATCCGGCTTTCAGATAGGTGCCGCCGCAATCAATACCCAGCCATAAAGGCTCACTGTGTTCTCTCATCATTGCTACTCGTTTATGCGCGCCGTAGCGCGCAGGCGTCTCAAATAGTGGATTTATTAGCTACACCCTGGTGTGTTGGGTGAGTTTCATCGTTGTCGCATTTGGCAGGCAGGAGAAGCGCCAGAATGGCAGACAGCAGCAGTGAAACGGCCAGGCAATACACACCGGCATCTTTGCTGTAGAGGGTTATCAACACGCCAACTGCATAAGGGCCGCAGAAACCACCGAGATTACCCAGAGCATTAATGACGCCACGCGCGCCACCGGCCATTTCAGCGCTGAATAGCCGCGCCGGGATGGTCCAGAACACGCCCGCGGCGGATTGCAGGAAGAAACCGCAGCCAATCAATGCCAGGTACGACAACCAGACATGCTGTTTCAACGTGACGGACAGAAACATGCACAGGGCAAAACCCAGCAACGGCAGGAAAACGAATAATTTACGTTTGCCTGTGTGGTCAGACAGAGAGGAGAACAGGAACATACCCGCCATGGCGGCAACGAAAGGCAGCACTGCCAGTAAACCGACCTCGCTCATGCTACTGTGAGTCAGGCTTTTGAGAATGCTGGGTAACCACAACGTATAACCGTAAATTCCGGTCTGGTAGAAGAAGTTCAGGGCAATTAACTGCCAGATAGTTTTGTCTGCCAGCACCCGTTTCAGTGAGGCATTGCGCACCTGTTTGCCAGCAATTGCCGCCTGTTCCTCTTTCAGTGTCCGGATTAACCACTGCTTTTCAGCCCCGGATATCCAGCGGGCTTCTTCAGGCCGGTCGCTTACGGTGAGTGACCACAGGATAAGCACGGCAACAGAGAACAATCCTTCAATAATGAACAGCCAGCGCCAGTCCAGGACAGTAATGAGCCAGCCTGAAAGCGGAGCGGTGATAATGCCAGCAATAGGAACGAACATGATGACGATAGCGTTAGCACGCCCACGCTCTGCGTCCGGGAACCAGTTACTGACCATTGTCAGTACTACCGGCAACATCCCGCCTTCAGCCACCCCCAGCAGGAAGCGCAAGGCAAGTAACTGGTACTGATTAGTAATCAACCCGGTAAGAATGGATAAAATAGCCCAGGCAACCAGAGACCAGCCAATAAAGCGCTTGCCGCTACCATGTACCGCTATTTTTCCGCCAGGCACCTGCAGAAATAAATAACCGATAAAGAAAATACCACCGGCAAGCCCTGCCATGCTGGCCGAAATACCTAATTCACTATCCATTCCACCTGGCATGGCAAAGGCAATATTTACCCGGTCCATATAAGAAATAATACAGGCGATTAATATAGGTGGGATAATTCTCAACCAGCGCTGGTGGGGAATATGTTGAGATTGTAGGGTACGGGTCGTGTTCATAATATTATTCTCTTAGTCGTCGTGAGATAACACGCTGTGGCCTGAGTTTATTCAGGCCACTGAGGTATTCTGTTGTTATTATGTTTTTGCCTGGTTTAAAGCACAGTCTCCGCCGTGCCCAGACCACGAATATCTGCACTGCCAGCCAGTTGACGCCAAAAACTGGCTTCGTCATTCTCATTTTTTATAGTGTAATGAAGGTGCGCAAGGGTACGCACCAACAATATAACCCGGGTGTTGGCTATTCATTGTAGTGGTTCCTTATTATTTGCTGTAATTCAGTAAATAAATAACAAGGCTAGTTTATTGTGGAAACATCCACTTTCACGACAACTTTTCTAATATTGCAACTATGCTGATTAATACAGCCCGGGCGATGCACATCCTGAGGGAAAAAAATGGCATAATTACCCGGGGTCATATGTATAAAAGATTCATTTTCTGCTGACTGGTAGAAAATAATATCCCGCTCGGCAAGTAATGATTCACTAATAGGATTGGTACCATTATCTGGTGCGATACCAATGCGTTCATCCCCACTGACTAAAAACTGAATATCAATATACCGGCGATGTACCTCAGGCAGGTTCTCCGTGACAGGTTTTGTCGTGAGATCCAGGATTTGCATGTACAGTTTCTTGCCGTCCACTTCCACCATGCCAGGGTCAAGACGCGAAAAGTCAGTTTCCCGCAGCAGTGCCAGCGCCTGTTCCAGTGGTGGTGGCAGTGAACAAGGATTGGGATTGCTTATATGGCCGAAAATCATGGTATTTCCCCTACAGAGCCTGGATTTTTTCCCATACGCTGTCGTCAACGGTGATACCGTTGCGGCGATTTTCTTCGAGCAGTCGCGCAAATTCGTGGCCTGGCAAACGAATAGCTACATTCGGGTCTGCGCGTTCAGCCGTGGTGATGTAATCCATAATGCGTTGCAGTTTTTCATCACGGGTTTTACCGTCAATAAGCCTGTCTACTTCAATGGCGATAAAGATCTGCGACACGCCATATTCATCACTGTTTTCTTCCGTGACCTGGGCGACAGAACCACCGTTAGAAAGCAGGGTGGCAATCATGTCCAGCACAATAGACAAGCCTGAACCTTTCCAGTAACCCATTGGCAGAATGCGGCGATTTTTTTCCACGGTACCCGGGTCTTTGGTGAGGTTACCGTCGTCATCAAACCCGCCATCTACCGGTAACTGGCGGCCAGCCAGGCGGTTCACTTCCAGCATGCCGTAGGAAAACATCGACATGGACATATCCACCATCGTAATTGGGTTGCCCGGTATCGCCACAATCAATGGGTTGGTGCCAATCCGGCACTCTTTAGCACCCCAGGGCGGCATGACGGCGATGGAGTTCGTCCAGCAAATACCAATGTAGCCTTTTTCTGCTGCCTGCCAGCCATAGCTGCCACCGCGCATCCAGTGGTTGGCATTACGCAATGCAACCAGCCCAATACCGTGGTCTGAAGCCAGTTCAGTGGCGCGGTCCATCATTTTTTGCGCTGTCAGGTTGCCAATGGCGCGGTGGGCATCCCATTGTTCTATGGCACCCAGTGAAAGCATGCGTTCAGGTACAGCATCCGGAATGATATCGCCAGCATCGAGTTGCTGAATAAAACGAGGGAAACGGTTTACGCCGTGGGAGTAGACCCCTGATTCGGTGGTGCGGGCGAACATTTCTGCACAAGCATCCGCTGTTTGTGGATTGACTCCCCGGTTCACCAGTACCCGGTTAAATGCAGCTTTTAACTGCTCAAACGTCACTTTCATTCCTGAACTCCTTCGGTTTGTGGGAATGGCGTGAATGAATTTTTAGCTGTAAATTTCATATTGTGGAATCTGATTTCAAATATAACTATCAAAAAATGAGATGTCAAAGCATGAATGAAAACTAAAAATAAAGTAAATTCAGTGTGTTAATAATTTATTGCACAGATCGTGAACTGAAACACACTTTGCGCTACGATCAGAAAACGATAAAAGCAGGATGAGAGACATGAGTGAAAAAAGAGCGAATGCGGCCCAGGATAAAGAGCGGCCCGCAGGCAGCCAGAGTTTGTTTCGTGGCTTGCAATTAATTGAAATTTTGAGCAATTACCCAAATGGCTGTCCGTTGGCCCACCTCTCGGAACTGGCACAACTGAACAAGAGCACCGTGCACCGTCTGCTGCAGGGGTTGCAGTCTTGCGGCTATGTGACGGCTGCGCCAGCGGCCGGGAGCTACCGGCTGACCACTAAATTTATTTCTGTGGGGCAAAAAGCACTGTCATCCCTGAACATTATTCATGTTGCCGCACCCCACCTGGAAACCCTCAACCTGGAAACGGGTGAGACCGTGAACTTCTCAACACGGGAAGATGACCACTCGATTTTGATTTATAAGCTGGAACCCACGACCGGTATGTTGCGTACCCGGGCGTATATTGGGCAGCAGCAACCGCTGTATTGCTCGGCAATGGGGAAAATTTACCTCGCCTTTGGGCAGGAAGATTACGTACAAAAGTATTGGGAAATACACCAGCCACAAATTCAGTCGCTGACGCGCAACACGATTACCCGGCTGGGAGATATGTACCAGGAACTGGCGTCCATTCGCGATAAAAACATGGCCATGGACCGTGAAGAAAACGAACTGGGAGTATCCTGTATTGCTGTGCCAGTGTTTGATATTCACCAACGGGTGCCTTACGCGATTTCTATCTCGTTATCCACTTCTCGTTTAAAGCAGATTGGTGAAAGGAACCTGTTGAAACCACTCCAAAAAACAGCACAGGCTATTTCCCAGGAGTTGGGGTTTAACGCACAGCTATAGTGCTTTGCCTGACAGTCTCTTTTCCTGCTGTAACATACCGGCGCAGTATGTCGTTTTGCATACTGCCCTTGCCTGGCTATTGCTGATATTTTGCTACTAATAATTAGCTGAATAACCTTCTTATTCGCACGATTTAATAAGTGCGCTCCTCGTCACATTTTAGATAAATAAAAATAACTAATTGATAATATTAATTATTTATTTATTCACCTTCCGTGATATTTCATGTTTACTTTTTATTGTGAATTTGAAATTTGATTTCGCATATTGAAACACTGGTGCGTTTTTTTTCGATCCTGATGTGAAAAAAAACTTTGTTAGCGGGTCACCCATGAAGAGGCATCGCTATGAATCAAATTCGGGCCCAGCAACCCACGCTGGAAATGCAGCATATTGTGAAACGCTTTGGCGGCAACCCCGCAGTCAATGATGTCAGCCTTCATGTTATGCCTGGCGAGGTCCTTGCGCTGCTTGGTGAAAATGGCGCGGGAAAATCAACATTAATCAAAGTGCTGGCGGGCGTTTATTCCCGTGATAGTGGCGACATTCTGTTTAAAGGCCAGTCTATCTCTTCTGCCGCAGCAATTAAGAGTGCCACACAACAACCTATCGCATTTATCCATCAGGATCTTGGCCTGGTGGATTGGATGACGGTTGCTGAAAACATGGCGCTGGTCATGGGGTTTCCGCGCAAACTGGGGCTGATTCGCTGGCGTGAAATTGAACGCCGTGCTCGCCAGGCACTCCTGGATGTGGGAATAGATATTGACCCACAGGCCAGGGTTTTTGAGTTATCGCGCACTGAAAAATCCCTGCTGGCGATTGCGCGTGCCGTCGCCGTTAACGCGGAGTTACTGGTGCTGGATGAACCCACCGCCTCATTGCCTGCCAATGATGTTCGCCACCTGTTCAGTGTTATTGCCCGTTTAAGGGAAAAGAATGTCGGGATGATTTATGTCACGCACCGCCTTGATGAAGTGATTGAGATTGCCGACCGGGTGTGTGTGATGCGTGACGGGTGCTATGTCGCCGGAGGGATGACGGCAGACTATACCGTGCGTGGCCTGGTGGAATTAATTGTGGGCGAGCAAACGGCGCAAGAACAGCGTGAACCTTTACCTGAAGGGCGCTCCCCGGTACTGACGCTGGAAAATGTCCAGGTTGGGGAGACCGGCCCGGTGAGTTTCACATTGCAGCCAGGAGAAATGCTGGCTCTGGCCGGGCTGCGTGGGGCAGGCCAGGAAGAAATTGGTCGTCTGTTGTTTGGGCTGCGCCAGCGTGAAGGCGGCAAAATCCAGTTTTGTGCACAGCCTTATGCTGCCAGAAACCCACGGGAAGCAATGGCGCGGGGCGTTTCTTTAGTTGCCGGAGACCGGACAGGCGAAAGTCTGGTGATGTCGATGTCGGTGCGGGAAAACCTGTTTATGAACCCCTGCGCCAGCGGTCATCGGGTGTTGTCCCGCTACGGCGGGCGTGAGGAAATTGGCGAAAGCTGGTGGAAAGTACAGCTATTCGATGTCCGTCCGAAGGATGTCAACATTGATATCAGTGCGTTATCCGGAGGTAACCAGCAGAAAGTGGTGATGGCTCGCTGGATGCATCTGGCGACACCGTTGTTGATTCTGGAAGACCCAACGGCGGGCGTGGATGTCGGAGCCCGGGCGGAGATTTATCACCTGTTGAATAAATCATTGGGCGAGGGCGTGGCAGTACTGGTTATCTCAAATGATTTCGAGGAGATAGCGCATATCTGCAACCGGGCACTGGTGTTTAACCGGGGGCGTGTTGTGGGTGAACTGCGCAATCAGGATGTGACGTTTGCGAATTTATTGGCACTGGCGTCTGCCAGTTCTGAAGTCACTAAAGGGCAAGAAGATTATGTCGAATAAAACATCGGTAAAATCCACCGCGTTGGAGCAGCGCGTCAGTCTGTCCCGTGACGGCGTCAGCCCCTGGATGATGCAGGTTGTCACGCGCTATGGCTTGTTATTATTGTGCGTGGTGTTGACGCTGGTGTTCTCCCTGACAACACCCTCGTTTGCGTCCATGCTGACATTGCAGGCTATTCTTGCCAGCAAATCCAAAATCGCCCTACTGGCGCTGGCCGCCACCATTCCGATGATTGTGGGCAAAATCGACTTGAATGTTGGGTTTGGCATTGTTTTGTGGCACATCCTCGCTATCACGTTGCAGGTGCAATACGGGTTTTCCTGGGAAATTGCCATTGTGATTGTGCTGATTATCTCAGCATTGTATGGCCTGCTTAACGGTATTCTGGTGGCGCTGGCCGATATCGACAGCTTTGTTGCCACACTGGGCTCTGGCACGGTGCTGTATGCGGTTGCCCTGTGGCACTCCGGTGGGCGGCAAATCGTTGGCGACCTTCCGGATGCTTTTATTGCTATCGACCACGCTGAAATCTTTGGTATTCCGGTTGCCGCGTTTTATGTCGTGGTTGTGGCGGTGTGCCTGTGGTTGTTAACCGAACACACGCCAATGGGTCGTTGCATGTACGCGGTGGGCGGAAATCCGGCAGCGGCGCGGCTTAATGGTATTCCGGTGAATCTGTATGTGATGGGTTCATTTATTGCGTCCAGTGTCCTGACTGGTTTTTGCGGGGTACTGATTGCCTCAGAACAAGGTGTCGGCCAGGCCAGTGTAGGTATGGATTACCTGTTACCGGCACTGGTGGGCGCATTTTTAGGTAGTACCACCATTCGCCCGGGCCGGGTGAATGTGTGGGGCACTGTGGTTGGCATTTGTATTTTGGCGATTGGTATTGCCGGGATCCAGCAATTTGGCGGGGCGTTCTGGGTTGAACCTCTGTTCAATGGTGCCACGTTGTTACTCTCCATTACGCTTGCCGGTTACGCACAGCGCCGCCGTATGGCGAATCAGAAAGCCGTTCAACGGCGACAAACGACAGGTAGTGCGCAGCCTGCGCAACTGTCCACACCTTCCGACGCTAATCATGTCGTTAAATCATAAGGGGTATTTTTCATGAAATATCGTTTGCTTGCATTGGGTTTGAGCCTTGCTTTGTTCAGCCAGGGGCCAGCTTTTGCGGATGATTTTATGTCTCAGGTGAAAGCGGCAGTTGCCAGCGCGACCGCACCAGTGACGAAGTGGGACGGGCCAACAACCGGGCCAGTATTGCAAAAAAATAAGAAAATTATTTTTATTGCCTCCGATATGAAAAATGGCGGAGTGCAGGGAGTACAGCAGGGGCTGAGTGAAGCGGCGAAAGTGGCAGGCTGGCACCTGGAAACACTGGATGGCGCGGGTTCGGTAAAGGATCAGTTATCTGCGCTCAACCAGGCAATCGCCCAGAAACCCGATGGCATAGTGATTGGTGGCTGGAACCCTAACGTCGCGAAAATTCCACTCGACCATGCGGCAAAACTGGGCATTGTGTTAATCGGCTGGCATGCCATTCCACAGCCCGGCCCGGTTGAGAAATACCACCTGTTTTACAATGTAACCTCAGATTCTAATGACGTCGCCCGGATTGCTGCCGATTATGCGATTGCACGTTCTGATGGCAAAGCACAAGTTGTGATTCTGACGGACTCGCTGTACCAAATTGCGCTGGATAAAGCCAATGTGATGAAAGCGGAAATTGGCAAATGTGCTTCCTGCAAAGTGCTGGAGTTTATTGATACGCCACTGTCTGATACCTCCAGCCGTATGCCGTCGATGACATTCAGCTTGTTGCAGAAATACGGTGACAAATACCAGTACACACTGGCGATTAACGACCTCTATTTTGATTTTATGGCACCCGCGTTGAGAACAGCGAACAAAGGAGGGAAAAACGCGCCCTTTAACATTTCAGCTGGTGACGGCTCCATTACGGCGTATCAGCGCATACGTACCAGTAACAGCCAGCTTGCCACGGTGCCTGAGCCCTTGAAGCTGCATGGCTGGCAAGTACTGGATGAGTTTAACCGTGCTTTTGCCGGGCAGAAGCCCTCTGGCTATGTCACGCCGGCACACCTCGTGACGAAAGAGAATATTGATAAAGATGGCGGGCAAAACAATATGTATGACCCACAGAATGACTACCAGGGTCATTACAAAGCAATTTGGGGAGTCAAATAAGCGAGGCGGGTATGCAGGTAACATGGTCAGGGGATCTGGAACGGTTATGCTCGCCCGCTCAGTGGGCGGAAGGCCCTGTCTGGCTTGAACAGGAACAGGCCGTGGTATTCAGTGATGTAAAAGGCAACCGTATGTTTCGTTGGTCTTCCGGTCACGGTGTACAGTTATGGCGGGCATCGGCGAATTATGCCAATGGCAACGCAGTTGATACTGAAGGCCGGGTGGTGACTTGTGAACATGGTCGTCGTGGTATCAGCCGCACGGAGCGGAACGGTGATGTGACACTACTGGTTGATAAACTGGAAGGGAAACGCCTGAATTCTCCCAATGATGTCGCCGTGCGTTCCGATGGTACGATTTGGTTTACTGATCCGCCCTATGGCATTGTCGGCGATGATGAAGGCTATAAGTCGGAAAGCCAGGTGATTGGGTGTTATGTCTACTGTTTCGACCCGCGTGATAACAGCCTGACTATTGCAACCAGTGATACCCAGCGGCCCAATGGTATTGCTTTTTCACCCGATGAGCGCCTGCTGTATATTGCCGATATGTCTGTTGTTGATTTCCCCGGCCAGGGACGCCGGGAACTCCGGGAATATAAAGTCGTTGGTAACCGGCTGGAAAACGGGCGTCGTCTGGCTGAGGTCGCACCAGGTTTTCCGGATGGCTTTTGTGTGGACCGCTACGGGCATATTTTTTGTAGTTGTGCCGATGGCGTTATCATTTTTTCAGCACAAGGGGAACAAATAAACAAAATTCAGGTACCTGAGCGGGTGTCCAACTGTGTGCTGGGTGGGGTTGCGCAGGATATTTTGTTTATTACGGCGACAACATCGCTCTACAGTCTGCGGTTGCAATATTTATAGCGGTTTATAGCAATATTAGATGGAATCAACTCTTCCGGCAGCGCGGGGGCATCTGTCTCCGTACTGCCGCTAAAACGTAACTTCCTCTGTGTTTCTTCATCATCTGACTATGTGTAGTGCCAGGCTGGATCAGCCCACTTTTTTATTAGTAAAACCAATGAAACCACAATGACTGATCGCTCGCATCAATAAGTGATCAATATTCACTCTGATTACGCCTGGTAAGATTTATAACTTATGAATAAACAAGACATTTTTTGATATTTTAAGAAAAACCGTATGGATAAAACAGAATTTATTATCTATGTTGAATAGACAAATATTTAAGAAAATGAAATATCGGCCGATAACCATTTAATCTAGCTGGGTGGCCGATGGCATGGATTAGCAGGAACACCCTGTTCCAGGCACAAAGGATACTGAAAAGTGAAATCTGACCGTTTGTCACAACATTCCCAACAGGGATTACCCGCGGTTCCCGTTCCACCTGTAGTGGACGCTATTGCTGTGCGCCTTGCCTGGGTTACGCGGGGTGATGAACACCAGGTTGCCGGGTTACTGGCGCAGCCTTATTTACATGGGCAGGTGATTCAGAGCGACCAGGAGCAACTTCTGGTGCAATTTCCGTTCTTTTCTGCAGTCCACTCCGGGATGACCACCAATGACTACACTCTGGCACTGGTGAATTTGTGGCTGGCAATTGAAGCGCAGTACAGCATGGGTAACGTGCTTGCGGAAGATGTGCTTAACGGACTAAAGGCAGCAATGACAATCACGCGCCAACGTGATTGTCAGAGAAAATATAGCGGTATTACGGTATCCATGGAGTGATAATCGGTTCACCCGGTTATGCGATGGTCATGCGGTAATACTGTCGGCCTGTAAATACTTCTCCATATGTTTCGCAATAATGTTGCGCAGCATTTCATACTTCTTACGCATCGGGTCGCTACGGTGAAACACCAGCACCATTTTGCGTGTGGGTTCTGGTGCCACGCAGCGTAAGTATTTCACTTCATCGCGGGTTTCTTCCTGAGTGGAAAGCAGTGGGAAGAAAGCGATTCCCTTGTTAAACGCCACACTGCGGCGCAGTGTCTCAAGATGCATGGCGATAAACCGGTTATCCGGTTCCAGCTCAAACTGATAGCAATACCGCAAGATTTGGTTGTGCAGGCAGTTGCCGTCATCCAGCATCAGTATTTTGTTATTTTTGAGATGGTCCATGTTGATTTCATCGAACCGGGCATAAGGGTGTTTGTGGCTGACACCCAGTACCAGTGGTTCTTCAAACAACGGTAATTCAACATACTTACTGGTTTCTTTGCTGGCCATGACAATCGCACATTCAATGGCGTCGGATTCCAGCATTGCCAAAAGGTGCTGGGTTTGCGCTTCATGAATTTCCATTTCAACTTCCGGGAAGTTTTCCCGGCATAACGTATTCATATGGGAAAAAATGTACGGCGCAAGGGTTGGAATGATACCGATATCCAGTGTTTGAGACAGGCTGTTCTGGCTACTGTTCGCCATGTTTTTCAGCGCTTCAATTTCCCGCAGAATCACCTGAGTTTGCTCCACCAGGCGCAACCCGGTTTGTGTGAAACGAATTTTACGGGTAGTGCGCTCCAGTAATTGTAATCCCAGTTCATTTTCCAGCTTACGTAACTGGGCGCTGAGTGTTGGTTGGCTCACGTTACAGGCTTCGGCTGCACGCTGAAAATGGCGGTATTTAGCCAGGGCAACAAGGTACTCTAAATTACGAATGTTCATTTTTTTCCCCGGGTTGCAAATGCTGACGTTGTACGGGTAGATTTATATAATCTGTTTGGTTGTGATGCCTTGTTATTATTCTTAACTCGGTCATTTCTCCCCCATGAATTGCATGAGAACTAATACTTTTTTATTATTCTTCCACTAAATCCTGTCATTCTCTTATGAACAAAAAGTGCGGATTAATCTTTGTTCACAATAATGGCAAGCACTGTTGTTAATTTCATAAAAATTTCACCACGATAATACTTGTGTAATAACGTAAGTGTTCAGGTCTGTTAAACCGCGCGTCAGGCCAATCTCAAGTGAGCGGCTGGATAAGCACGCCAGTCTGGCTCTCATTTTCATTCCCGGAAGAAGTAACAGATTCTGTTGCAATGCCTTTTTATCCCATCGCTACATAGCCCGGGGTTTTTCGGTTTCTGAAAACCGTTTTACTCCCTTGCGCTGAAACGCTGGTACGGGCTGGTAACCAGTCAGCCCTTCCCTGCAGCTGGTCACATATTTGTTATAAAGAGCATCCTGCCAGCATTCGGTAACCCATAATGAGGGTTTACCTGGTCGTACATACTTTACGCCCAGGTGAAAACTATCGTATCCGCAAAATAATGTGACATGGAACAATATTTACCGTAGTGGTTAATAGCAATATTGCGTTTATTTTGACCTTAATCAAACTCACATTTTATGACAGTTAACGGTATACAAAAATTTTAAGCATGATTGTTTATCATCCTTTTAAAGATGCTGCAAATAAAGAGAGCATATGGAGTGCAGATAAATAGTAACCTTCGCCAGGGTGCAGTGATTTATCCATTTGATGATAATCTCCCATGGTTAAGTCTCGTACCGCCAGTATTCCGCCAGACATATCGTAAGTTGCCTGACTGTTGCCAGAAACGTCTACCCAGGCAGGGGTTGAATTCCGGGTATAGCTGGACCAAAAGTGGCGGAAATTTTCTGTCGCGCCAGGTTTAACATCACCCAGGCTGAGGTATAACGGAATACGAATGGCATCATAACTAAAACGGGCAGGCCAGTTTTTGGCGGGTGAGACATCACCGTTGTCTTTGACAAACACCCAGTCGCTGGGGAGTTGGGTTTTGCCAAAGCGCGCTTTGTCCAGTAGTGCCAGGCTGGACTGCTTCAGTTTCAGCCATACTGAATTGTGGCTGGCTTTCCAGAAGCTTTCCCAGGCCGGGAAGATAAAGTAAGACGGGTTAACAATATAGCCGTCGTCACGCACAAAACCCTCCAGCCCCGGTAACAGCAATGTCTGGTTGTCTTCCTCAATTACCAGGCAGTTGATAAGCGCATCCTGAATATGTGATGAGGCGTCGGTCCAGCTCTGCTCATGCCATTTTTCGCCAGCGAGCAGTAGCGCCCAGGCTATCAGTGTATCGCCATCGCTGGCGTTGTTGGTATCGGTCACTTTGTTGACGGCCGGGTCATAGCGCCAGGCGAACAACCACAACGAAGGGCGTAATAAGGTGTGTTCAGTCCAGCCCCAAATGCGCTCAAAAGCCGGGCGGTCGTTATTCATAACGGCCAGTAACATGCCGTATCCCTGGCCTTCAGAATGGCTGATGTTGCCATTTTCACGGTCGATAATGCGCCCGTCCTGATTCAGGTAATTGTGTTTAAACACCGCCCAGTTGTTTTCCTGAGCGGACGCGGCGAAAGAGCTCATGGTCAGCGAGAGCAGTAATAGCCATGGCGAGAACCAGATCGCTTTTAACATGATAGAGAATGTTCCTTTAGAAAACGCATATTGCTTTGTGGAACGCCGCCCGCAAAGGGCAGCGTATTCAGCGTACAGGGACACAACAGACTGTTTCGCCGCCAGAGGTTACATAACGGCTTCAGCCTGTGCCCCGGTAACAGGTTTACGTGCCAGGCTGATATCATTTTGCAGCCACTGACGGAAAGTTTCACCCGTTGCCTGATGGCGCAGCCCATATTCAACAAAGGCTTTCATATAGCCAATTTTGTCGCCGCAATCATGAGATTTACCCACCAGGCTGTAAGCTTCGACAGTAGATTCTGTCAGTAGCATATCAATGGCATCGGTGAGCTGGATTTCGCCGCCCGCGCCAACCGGTGTTTTATGCAGCAACGGCCAGATTGCTTTAGACAGGACATAACGGCCAACAACCGCCATATCGGATGGGGCGTCTTCTGTGGCCGGTTTTTCCACCATGCCCAGAATGCGGCCAAAAGCGCCTGCGCTCAGGTTCTTTCCACCACAATCGACCACACCGTAACGGGACACATCTTCATGTCTGACGCGCTCAATCATTAACTGGCTGGCACCCGTCGCCGTGAAGCGCTGGATCATCGCGGCAAGGTTATCCTGTGCCAGGTCACAGTGGCTGTCATCAATCAGTACATCCGGCAGCACGACAACGAAATCATCATCACCCACCAGTGGCTGTGCACACAGCACGGCATGGCCCAGGCCTTTCGCCTGGCCCTGGCGCACATGCATGATGTTCATGCCAGCCGGGCAAATGGTACGCACTTCTTCCAGTAACTGATTTTTTACGCGTTGTACCAGCAGGGATTCGAGTTCAAAAGAGGTATCAAAGTGGTTTTCAATCGCGTTTTTGGATGAGTGAGTGACCAGGATGATTTCCCGGATGCCACTGGCATAACACTCCTGCACGATGTACTGGATAAGGGGCTTATCCACAATCGGCAGCATTTCTTTAGGGATGGCTTTGGTTGCAGGCAGCATACGCGTACCAAGACCTGCAACAGGAATCACAGCCTTTAACATTCTCGTTTCCTCTGTGTTAGCGCAGCAATACACGTCGTAATTCAGGCTGATGGCAACCTGAGTTACAGAGTGTGCACAATTTAACTATTTATTTTTATTAACTATTTCGTTGTTAACGATTGACATCAGACCGACCCGACAATACTGTGCGAGTCCGCTGTTGAGACAATTTGGTAATTAATAAAGTCGTCTCCACCCAGTGCTTTTACCTTATACAGCGCGGTGTCTGCGGCCTTTAACACGGATGCAAAGTTGGTCCCGTGCCTGGGCCAGGTAGCGACGCCAATGCTGACAGACAGCGCCACCTGGTGACCAATAGTCTGCAGGTACATGGGCAGACGGGTTTGCTCAATAATCCGTTGCAGCAATAACCCGGCATCATGTTCGTCAGTCCCGTCAATAAAGGTCAGTGCGAACTCATCACCGCCCAGGCGGCCAAGCAGAGTGGTGTTGCTGATGCACTGTTTCACCCGGCTGATAAAGTGGCGTAAAACTTCATCGCCTGCGGCATGGCCCAGCTCATCGTTGATGGTTTTAAAATTATCTAAATCAAGAATGGCGACGACGGTTTCGGCACCGCTGGCCTGGGCTGCACGAAATTTTTTCCGGCTACGGATGTAATACCCCTGGCGATTCAACGTTCTGGTTAATGCATCGTTGTGCGCCCGGTAATGCAACCGTTCACGTATGGTGACATGGTGCGTGATATCAAAACACACCAGGATAAAAGCAAAAACATCACCACGTTCATCGCAACGCGGCAGTAACGTGACATCGAGCCAGAGTGGTTCGTTGTTTTTCTTGCGCAGAAAAACTTCGCCCTGCCATTTTTCACCTGTCAGCCGCGAGACTTTCAGCCCAGCCAGTAGAGAAGATGTGTAGTGCTCTTCGCCGGGCTGGAAAAGTGGGGCGTCCAGCACGTCATCTCTGTCGTATCCGGTCAGCGCGTAATAGCCAGGGTTGGCATAGCTCACCTTGCCCTGAGCATCGAGCACCAGGGAGATAAAGGCATCCTCTTCCATATAACTGATACTACCGAGTTCAAGTTTCCTTCCTGAAACAGTGAGTTCATTCAACATTATGGTCACCTGAAAGTTGATATGGCGGAATGCCTTTACCCCACGAAAAGTCACGGGCCGGTCTCAACCTGCCCGTTGATGTTGTGGAGAGAGGGGGATTATTCCGTCATGGCGTAACGAAAAATTAAAACATCTTCAGTGGTGTTTTCTTTCCAGCGCACTGGCACGCTATTGCCTGCGCCCTGGGAAACCAGCCACTGCGAGTACGCGCCTTCCAGTACATAAGCACTGGCCCGGCGCCATTGCGCTTCATCGCGGGATTCTGGGGCATGCGGCCAGGCACAATGGATCAAAATCAGTTCACGTTGTGCTGGCGCCATTTTTACAAAGCCCCAGTTGAACAGTTCCAGCACATGGTTAATGTGTTGTTCCAGTTCATTCACCGTATTTGACGGGTCTATGGGATACCATTGCGCCAGCATGCCGCCGATACGGCGCAGCGTGTCCGGGTCTTTGTCCTGCTGGCTGTTGGTGAATTCGTTAAAGAACAGATACACCAGGTCGTGCCAGCCAGCCTGATAGTTACGCTGTAAATAGGTATCCTGATTGCTAAACATGTTTATATCCCACCGATTAATTGTCTTGATCGACATAATATTTAAAATAAATCAGAGCTTTACCTTCGTTGTAACTGCCAAAGGTGTCATACCCCAGGTTTGCGCCCAGTGCGACGTTGTCATTCAGGCGATAACGGGCGTCCACACCGAGGGTGTAGCCGATACCGTTTTTCGCGGTTGCTTTGTAAACGCTGTCCACATCGTCATCTGAGCTGGCATAGCTTTCGAGTGTTGACTGCAGGCTGCTGTGGCCTGGGTAGTAATCACTCTGATCCTGTTTATAAGACTGGTAGCCGACGGAGCCACTCAGTGTCATGTCCCAGTCACCCCAGTGGCGGCTGAATGTCACAGGTAATGTCAGCGACATATAATCCTGCGGGCTGAAGTAACCGCCCTGGCCGGTGGTGAAGTAACTGAGGTTGCGCTGGAAATCCATGTAGTTAACGTTCACGCCCATACGCAATTCGCTTTCTGGCGTTTGATACAGGCGAATATAGCTGCCTGCCATTGCGTTAACAGAATGGTTCGTGGGGACGTTGGTACCCAGGTAAGTGTCAAAGCCGAGTTTGGTATACAGGCCGACCAGGTCATTATCCCAGGCATACTGTGCGGAGACGCCGTTACGGGTAATGGCACCCCATTTTTCGCCAGTGGTTTTATCTTTGGCGCCCACGTAAGACAGCAGGCTGTCTGTGACTGCGCGGCGTTCAGCTTTCAAATCCAGCGAGCTGTGGTCAGTCAGTTGTGGCTTCCACTCCATGCCACCAACCAGCCGTGTCATCTGGCCGCCAGTAGGCGTGCTGCCAACATCCAGTTTGTAGCTGTCGCCGCTCAGGGATAAATGGGTTTCCACCCCGTTGGCCTGCTGGCTGCCCTGGCTGTCTGCATTGGTGGATGTGGTGCTGGTGGAGGTTGCCGCCGCCAGTTTCGCCGCATGGCTGATAGCGCCATAACCAAAGCGGTTAGCGGATTCCCCCGACATTTCTCCGGCATTCAGCGTGACCGGTGCCACATCCAGGCTCAGGCGGGCATTGCTGTCGCCCAGCGTACCGGAAACGGTCATCGGGGCTTTGACTTCAGTCAGTTGGCCCAGCCCCGCCTCACCGTTACGGGAACGAATTGAGACTGCCCCACCAGTCCAGGTTGCGGCTTTCTCTTGCAGATTACGCATCATACTGTCGATGTCGTTCAGTGCAGTCAGTTGGGTTTGCTGTGTGGGTGACGGTATTGACAGCACACTGTTGATGGCATCGTCGCCATTGCTGACATCATCGGACTGTATACGCCATCGTGCCGTGCGTAACAGTGACATCGCCTGCTGGTTTTGACCTTGTGCGGCAGCAACATGGGCGGCAAGCAGTAGATAGTCGGTGTTCTGGTTTGGTTCCAGTTGAGAGAAATACTGCTTCGCTTTGTCGCTGTCGTTACGCGCCAGTGACAGCCAGACTTCGCCGGTGAGCGCCTGCCTGTCCTGTGGGGATTTACGCAGCACATACTGATAGATTTCATCGGCTTTATCAGTCATATGGTCTGCCTGGTAAATCCGTGCAACGGTCAGCAACAAGTCAGTATTGGTCGGATTATTGCGCAGGGCTGGCATCACCAGATCCCAGGCGGCACGGATTTTATTGTGTGCACGCAGGGTATCCGCCTGGGTTATCAGGTTGGCGAGGCGGATACGGTCTATTTCTTCCTGGCTGGAAGCGTTTTGCAATGCCGGGGCGTTAAGTACGCTTTCCGCTTGCGCAAACAGCCCGGCCTGGTTGAGTACGCGGATCTGGCTGGCGTAATCGGCCAGTGAACCCTGTAACCCCTGCGCCTGGCTGTTACGTACCAGTGCCAGTGCACTGGCGCTGTCGCCAGCCTGCATTAATAATTCGGCAAGGCGGCCAGCATCCACAGGCGCTTGTGGCGGCGTTCTGGAAAGTATACGCAGGCTGTTGAGTGCCGCCGCGCGGTTGCCTTGTTTAATATAGTTCTGGGCAATATCCAGCTGGCGGTTCAGCAAAATGCGGCTGTTAAGCGCCCGCATATCATCGCTGAAATGGGCAGTGGGTACCTGTGACATCAGGCTTTGGGCTTTGGACCAGTTGTCATCTTCGACAAAATAGACCGCTGACGCATACAGTGCATCGTTATGCTGGGTTGCTGTCAGGCCGCTTTGTTGTGGCAGGGCAGACATGATTACTGCGGCGCGTTGCTTTTCACCACTTTGGCGTAATAAGCGGGCGTAATCGAGCTTAAGCCAGGCATTTTGCGGGTATTTCGCCACCGCAGCCTGCAAAATTTGCATCGCCTGGGACATGTTCCCCCCTTTGATGGCTGCTTCGGCAGCTTTGCGCTGCTCATCGCCGTTATCACCCCAACTGGCATAACGGGTGCGCAGGCGGGCGGGCAGGGTACGCAGAATTTGCGCCGCTTCGGTCTCTTTATGCTCTTGTTTGAGGATCCAGAACAGGCTGGTGCGCGCGGTGGTGTTCTGCGGGTGTTCGTCCAGTAACTGGCGGTAGACCTGCTCAGCGTCAGACAGTTTTCCCTGGCGGCGGTAAATGTCCGCACGCAGCATATCGGCGGCCTGGCGCTGGTCAGTTGACGTTCCCTGGGCATTGTCCAGCCGGTTTAATGCTTCAGCATACTGCCCTTTTTGGGTCATTGAGCGGGCCAGATTCAGTGTGCCATAAAAATGGGCGTTGTCTGCGTCTTTGGTCCACTGGGCGTCATTGGTATTGCCGGTGTCTTGTGCTGAAGCCTGGCGCAGCAGCGTTTCTGCCTGGGTAAAATCCCCATGACGTAACGCGACATAGCCCAGCCCTGCCAGCGCGTTGCTATCTTTGGGCTGTGTTTTGAGCACTTCAGTGAATTTTGTTTTTGCTGTGCTCAGGTCGCCACCATTCAGTGCATCAAAGGCTGCTTTGGTTGCCCCGCCATCCACACTTTTACGGTAGTGATCCATGGGGGCGGTGTCATCCGGATGGCGGCTGGCATAAGCGGTGTATACGGGTAAATCTGTTGCTTTCGGGTTCAACCAGAGCAACGCTTGTTGTAAGGCTTTATCGGCAATTTTGTTGTCTGGGGCCAGCCCGGAGAGTATGGCGATGCCTTCACGCCGCCCGCTTTCCTGCCAGGTCAGTGCTGAACCCAGAGCCAGTTGTGTTGCTGCATCCCCGGGCAGCATATGTGCCCGGCGGCGCAGGCCATCAACACCTTGTTGCCATGTGTCACTGTCGCCTGCCAGCGTCTGGTAATACTCCAGCGCCAGTTCATCCGGCGGCGGGTTGCCATGTAGCAGAGTACGGTATGTGGCAATCGCTTCTTTGATATGCCCGCTGCGTGCCAGATCCCGGGCGGTATTCAACTGCCCACGGGAAATGGTTTGCATTGAGTTCGCGCCATCCAGTGACGCCAGATGCGGGTCATCCGGGGAGATGTCACTGATTTTTTTACGCCAGATAGCGGCCTGTTGTGTATTGCCGCTTTGCATCTGGTACAACGCCATCAGGTACATGGCATCAATATTGTGGTTATCCACTACCAGCACTTTTTGTAGTGCTTCCATAGCCATGTCATCGTGAGCTTTGCTGTGCCAGTAACTGGCCTGAGCCAGCAGCTTTTTCACCGCGTCATCGTTAGCGGAACCGGGTTTATCGCCCACAGTATCGCCTGCCGCCGCATTATCTGACGCGGTATTACCAGGCTGTGTGTTGCTTGCCGCGTCTGCAGGGTAACTGGCACCGACCAGACACAACAGGGCAAAGGCATGTGTCAGCTGTTTCTTATTCATGTTTCGATGTTCCGTGCAGGCGTTGGTGGGCGTGTTTCTTCAGCCACTGGTACAGCAAGGTGCTGGACAGTAACGCAATCAGGCAGACAATCAGCGCCAGGTAAAAAATGTGCTGGCTGGCATACCACAGCACGCGCATCCACACAGGCAAATCGCCAGTGATGAACTGCGTGCCAACACGCCAGGTTTTGACATCGCCTGCCCCTGTCACGGCGGTAAAATCGCCAGATGCTACGGACTGAAACCCTTGCCGGGCCATATCCACCGGGAGTTGTTGCAACCCTTGTGAGCTGGTCGCGGTTGCCAGCACGACCACACGTTTAGCGTTCCACGGGGAGCGCAGGCTGATAAACCCACGCCAGGCACTGTTGTCGGCCAGAAAACTGGCGGCATCGGTGTAGTTTCTTCCCCAGTCACCGGTCAGCAGCGAAATCAGGCGGCTGGCAGCATCAGGAGCCTCCACCTCCAGCGTATTTTCGTTCAGTGAGAACAGGCTACCCTGTAGCAACGGTGCGATTAAGTTGCTGTTTTTCAGGCTGCCGATTGCCAGAATATCGCTGTCAGCCAGGCGTTGCTGGCCTGCATCTTGCTGAGGAATTCCGGTATAAATCTGCACAAAACTGGCAGCGACACCGGTGTCACGACCAGACTGCGCCATCATATCCATCAGTAGCGTGACATCTTCTGAGCTGGGGTGAGGCGGCAGCAGAACCGCAGTCTGCGCCAGGTCAGCGTGGCGGGTGAACGGGAACATTGCGCTGGTGAACCAGGCCAGGTTAGGTAATTGCCCAAAGTGCCATGCATGAGTGAAGTCCAGCGTGGAATCACCCTCTACCCGGCTCTGAATACTGTCATCCGCCATGGCGCTGCAGGGCGCGTTTTTCCGCACACTGGTACCAAACCAGAACCCCAGTTGGTTATTTCCAAATACGGTCCCCGGGTCGATATTGACAGTGGCGTTTTGTTGGCGGCTGGACAAACCCAGCATATCCATCACGGGGGTGAAAATACCGCCACGGCTGGCTGGCAGGCGTTTGAGAAATTCGCCATTGATGCTGACATTCAGGAACGAATGTTGGTCATCAATCCAGGTTTTCTGGGCGAAGCTGTAATTCAGGTGCAGCGGTATCGTGGTGCCATCCCACATAAATAAGTCTGGTGCAGCGCGGAATGCCAGTTGGTTAGCACCGTGCCAAATCCCGTGGGCAACCAGTGCGCCGCTGTTGGCTTCCAGAGTGCTGAGTTTTACCGGGTGTTGGGTATTCACCCAACGCGGCGCATCGTAAGCCTGGCGTTGGGCCAGTGTGATAGCCGGCACTTGCAGGGTATCGGTGTCGGGTAACCCCGGCTGGGTTAAGCGCCACGCCGCCTGGCGCAGCTCAGCTTCATTGCGGCCACTGACTACCAACAGTTTGTATGCCGGGTTAAGCGGGTTATCGATAACCTGCAATGTCGGGCCACTATTGTCGGCAATGACAACCGGGCCAATATGGTCGCCAGGTTTGCCAAACAGAATCCCATTTCCTGGGGGGAGTTCATTATATTTGGCCGCAAACTGGGTGCCTTTCTCGCTATTCATTACCCCAAACTGCGAAGCGACAATCGCCGATGCCGTTAACACAGAGGCATCCGGGTTTTCTGGAAATGCGACGTTTAACGAGGCACGCTGCATCTGCTTAACATCAAGGAAGGGGCGCGGGAAGGTGCTCAGATTTTTACGCACATCCAGCCACAATCCCTGGTAGTTCAGTGCGGAAGAAGGCATCAGAGTAACCCGGTAATTCGCCGGAAGTTCGCGCTGGCAGCTCCAGGTGTCGTTAATGATGTCGTCCCCGGTTTTTAACTGAAAACTGAGGTTGTTATGGGAGGCAATCATGGATGACGGAATATCCAGGTTCCAGAAGCCCTTACTTTGCTGGAGCTGATCCAGCGGTATGGCGCCCAGAGGCTGGCCGTTCAGCATTAATTGCAGGTTTTCACCCGGTACACTGACCGCGCTCAGTTGCAGGTTAAGGTTGAGGTGCGCAGCGGTAATCACCAGGTCACCTGGCAGAGTAAACGATAACCCGTTCTGCAACTGTTGGCCGGAAATCATCAGGCCAGTGGCGGCCCCCATATCTTTAAAACTGATGGTGTTGGCGACATTCTGGTTACTGTTGTTTGCCGCGGTGATACTGGCAACATCCACTGCTGGAGTATTTCCCTGCACACTGACGGGCAGGGGCAAATCCGGCAGGGCATCTGCTTTATTCTGCAATGCGGCGAAACTGGCCTGGCTGGCGGCACATAACAGGCAGGTTGCCAGAAGCGGGCGTTTAAATCGCATCATTAACCTCTGCCTGTGTTTTGGGAACTTCCGCCATTTGGGCATTAAACCCGTTAGTGTGTTTTTTACGGCCAAAGAACAATTCCCATACACATTGCAAAATGCTCAGGAAAGAGGCGATCGGGCGGTCTGGCGCATGAGGGGGTTTAAACCAGGCATCCGCGCGGGATAACACAACACGTACCAGTTTGCGGCGTTCATTCAGGGAGAAGTTGTCGAACTCCATACGCAATTCGCCCACCCCCGTACCAGTGGTGCGCAGGGGAATATGCGCCACTTCGCCACCCAGCCCCAACTCCAGCATGACTGCGTTTTTATGGGCAAGGTCATGGCCTTTAACCAGTGCCACACGCGCACCACCCATGGAAACATCGAGCGTGTGTGTATCCATAGTTGAGCCATCGGAGAAGCGCACTCTTGTAGGGAGTTTGGCGGTGATGCGGATGGTTTTACGTACTTGTTTTGTCTCTTTAGCAACAGCAATAGAAGCCAGCAGAGTAATGGTACTGAAGGTGCCCCAAATAATATTGAACAGGATAACCCAGGGGTCGATACCGGTGTAGAAGCCCATGTAGTAGCGCGCACCCACCCAAATCATGCTGCCAACCATCAACAACGCCGTGATGATAAGTGGGCGCACAGTGGTGGCGTCAAAATAGTCTTTATCCAGCAGATCGCCTTTGTCGGTAACGTTAAATTTCCCCAGTTTTGGTGCAATCATGGTCACCAGGGTTGGCAATATCAGGTGGAACGCCATGACGGTTTCATAGATTTCCCCCCAGAATGCATAACGGTAGCGGCCGGTGATTTTAGAGTTCACATAGGTGGATAAAATCAGGTGCGGCAACGCATAGGAGAAAATCAGCGTGGCGGAAGAAGAAATAATATTCAGGTTAAACAGCATGAAGACCAGTGGCGCGGTCAGAAAGATGACGCGTGGCAGGCCATACTGAAAGTGCAGCATTGCGTTCAGGTAACACAGGCGCTGAGTGAATTTCAGCCCCCGGCCCAGCATTGGGTTATCTACCCGGAAGATCTGAGTCATACCACGCGCCCAGCGGATACGCTGGTTAACATGCAGCGCCAGGCGTTCGGTGGCAAGCCCGGCAGCCAGAGGAATATCCAGGAAGGCAGTATTCCAGCCACGGCGCTGGAGTTTCAGTGCGGTGTGGGCATCTTCTGTGACGGTTTCAACTGCGAAGCCACCCACTTCATTTAACGCATCACGGCGAATCACCGCACAGGAACCACAAAAGAAGGTGGCGTTCCAGTTGTCGTTGCCTTGCTGCACCGGGCCATAAAACAGTGCGCCTTCATGGGGCACATGTTTAGCCGGTGTCAGGTTACGTTCAAAAGGATCCGGCGAGTAGAAATAATGCGGCGTTTGAATCAGCGCCAGTTTCTCATCCTGAAAGAAAGCACCAACGGTGGCTTGCAGGAAGACACGGGTTGCCACATGGTCGCAGTCAAATACGCAAATCAGTTCCCCACGGGTGAGTGTCATCGCATGGTTAAGGTTGCCTGCTTTGGCATGGCTGTGCTCGCTACGAATAATGTAGCCAACGCCTGCCTCTGCGGCGAAATCGCGGAATTCGTCACGTTGGCCATCATCCAGAATATAGACGCTGACTTTATCTTTCGGGTATTCAATACATTGTGCTGCTAGAACCGTATCACGTACTACATCCAGGCTTTCATTATAGGTGGGTACATAGATATCAACGGTAGGCCAGGTGCTCTGGTCTGCAGGCATTGGTGCAATTGGGCGCTTTAAAGGCCAGGACATTTGAATATAGCCCAGCACCAAAATTGTCCAGGAGTAAATTTCTGCAGCAAATAATAGTGAACCCAGCACCATTTCAACGCTGGAGTCAAAATGCAGCGTTGTTGTTGCACGCCACCAAATATAGCGAGTTGACATTAATAAAGAAAAAACCAGCATGGTTAAAACGGCTTTTTTGTTTTTAAATCTGCCAATAATAAATACTGCCGCAACCACAGCCATGCCGAAGATGTACTGTTTATTGCTATTCATTGGTGTGAAAACAACCAATAGCGATAATGCCAGTAACAAAATTGTAAGAATGAATCTCAGTATTTTTCGCATATTTCTTATCTTGAACAGGAAAATGAGCAGGATTTTCCAGCCAGTGCCTGTAAACCGGCGACCCCAAAAAATATTACCTGCCAGTTGAATCTGGCGACAAAATCAGACAAACATGCAAATCAATAGCCGGTATGTATGATACTGGCCTGGTTATATTCCGGCTGTTAAGCCGATACGGCTAAATATGAGATGTACTGCTATTTACCAATGACGGCGAATAAGATATCCAGGCGTACCGGATTTTCTTCGCGTGCGCGGGTTGCCGGGCGGGTCATTTGGGCAACACTTTCCATAATACCAGAAGCGAGGGAACTGCCCCGGTTACTGTGCACAGGGTTTACGGGCGCAACCTGGCGTTCGGCCTGTTTATGTTTTGCTGTGCTGACAGGCGCTGCGTTATTCACATTAGTGCTCTCCAGACGGTTGATAGATTTAACATTATCAGGTGCTGTGCCAGGCGTGACCGGAGTGGCTTCATGAGTTACAGTTACATCGTCTTCTGTATCACTGGTCTGGGCATCACCCATTTGCTGGAAGGCAACACCGGACATTTGCAGCTTTGCTGTCAAAGAACTGAGATCGTCATACATAATCGTGTCTGGCCCTAATATAAAGAACGTTGTGTGGTATTCGTCTTCTTTCCAGCCCGCCTGTGTGCTGCGAGTGGTAGCATTACTTTTTCACTATTCATTCACTAAAAAAGTAATGAAATCTGTTCATATCCGACGAATTGAGAATTTCCTTATATACTGTGTGTGAGGTCAGTACAGGTCAAGTGAGTGTATCGATAAATCAAAAATGATTTATTTTGTTTGTCTATGAATAATTAAAACTTTCTCTATGAATGCCAGGGGGAATTGCCCGCCAGGCCTCATGTGACACTGGCAAAGACGAAAAAGTTATTACGGGGAAGACTATAAATAAGCGTAGTTGATAGATAATAAATAACAAAAAAATTCATACTTCATTCACAATCCACAGAGAGTTATCGGCAGACATGAGTCTCTCTTTATCAATAAATAAAAGAGCATGTATAGATACCATCTATAAATGTTTATCTTTACCAGGATAATGCTGTCTGGATATTGAACAACGGAATTCTTTCTATTAGCATGAAGGCGAACTTTTCATCTAAGAAAAATAAATATGCATTCTGATAATGAGGTTTTCGGCTCTCAGAATATGCTTGTTGCATTAGAGCATGTTCATGATGCTGTTGTGCTATTAGACAGTTCGCAAACAGTTATTTTCTTCAACCATGCGGCAGAGAAGCTTTGGGGTTATCCGGGCGTTACCGTATTTGGCCGCCGGGCGGCAGAGATCCCGTTATTTTATACACCAAAACAAACAACGGCATCTCAGCAGACAACGCAGCTGACAGTGATTACCGCAACGGGCGAAGAAAATGCCTTAAGTGCAACCATCAGTTATGAAGGCGAGCAAGGGCAAGAAGTGCCGTGCATGATAGTTGTGCATGTCGACCAGGAAAAAATCACACAGCTTGCTAATTTTGATCATCTGACCGGCCTGCCAAAACGCCGCGCACTGCATCAGTATATTGATACTCTGATTGCCGGAGATGAACACGCGCGTGCCGCGTTGTTTTTCCTCGACCTGGATCATTTCAAAGATGTGAATGACGCGCTTGGCTATGCGGCTGGCGACCAGGTGCTGGCAGAGATTGCCCGCCGCCTGAGTAGTGAGTTTTCGCGCCAGGCTTTTGTCAGCCATGCCGACAGCGACTCGTTTGTAATGGTTATGCCGGATTGCGATGTCACCAGAGCGACGGCAGTGGCCCAGAAAATCCAGGCGTTGTTCCGCATTCCGTTTAATGTGGCTGACATGGCTTTGAACGTGACGGTCAGCACGGGTGTGAGCCTGTACCCTGAGCATGGTGCTGAGCGGGATATGTTACTTAAACAGGCCAACCATGCTTCGCACCAGGCAAAAGCCGCTGCGTCTGGCGGGTACCTGTTCTTCCACAGTGAAATGAACCAGGTGGACCAGGAGCGGCTGAAACTGGCTGCGGCACTGAAGCTGGCGATTGCGGGTAATCATCTGCACCTGCATTACCAGCCACAAGTGTGGCTGAAAAATGGTGAGCTTTATGGCGTGGAAGCGCTGGCCCGCTGGACCGACCCTGTACTGGGCGATATTCCCCCAGGAAAATTTATCGCGCTGGCAGAAGAGACGGGCGAAATTGAAGCCATTGGCCGCTGGACACTCCATGAAGCTTGCCGCCAAATGGCGGAATGGCGCAATAACAAAATCATGGTGCCTGTGGTGTCTGTGAATTTGTCGCCAATCAACTTTTATAACAGCAGCCTGCCACAATATATTGGCTATTTGTTGCGCCAGTTCCGTATTCCTCCAGAATGCCTGACTATTGAAATCACCGAAGGAGTGATGATGGATAAGCGCCCGGAAACCATGGAAGTGATTTGCGCTGTCCGCGAGCTGGGGGTAGGTCTGTCGATGGATGATTTCGGTACCGGGTTTTCCTGCCTGTCGCGTCTGGCGCATTTGCCAATGACTGAACTGAAAATCGACCAAAGTTTTATGCGCGATTTAAACGACGGCAGCAAAATGAAAGCCATTGCCACGACAGTAGTGAAAATCGGCCAGAGCCTGCAACAAACGGTGGTGGCGGAAGGGGTGGAAACGGAGCAGCAACGCAGCCAATTGTGTGAGCTGCAATGCGATATAGCTCAGGGGTATTTATATTCCCGCCCGCTTAATGCATCTGCTCTTGCTGTCTGGTTGATGAGCAGCCGCCCGCGGGTTGAAGTGGTGTTGTAACCGGGATAAGTCTTTTAGCGGTAATATTCAACAGGGAGCATGGTGCTCCCTGTTGTGCAGAATAGGCAGAATACTGGCTTTCAGCTCGTTTATTAATATCTTTCAGCCTGCCGTTCTCTGGATGGAAACCTGCTTCAGTTATAGTCCACTGTCACTAAATACATATTTTCCGCGGTTTTCCGGTAAGAAATTGTTTTCACCAGTGGTGAGAGGGTCGGTCGCCATGTGGTGTCGTTTATGGCAAAGGTTTGCTGAACTTTCCTGCTGTTATCGGCACACTGCAGGTTTACAGATTTTGCAGCAGGGTTATTTTCGATATTGCATACCGGGTTTACAATACTGCCCCGAAACGTAATGGTGCCGCCCTGGGGCGGTGAGGCAAATAAATACGGTGAAAACAGCAGCGCTGAGCTCAGCACCACAGGTATTATGCGTTTCATCATGGATACCTCGGTTGGCGACGCATGGCGTCAGTATGTTCGAGTGTATGCAGAGGATGAAAAGCTGTTGTGAAGAATAAAGACTGTTTTGTAGGCTATTTCTGCATTTTGGGTTGTGCGGTATTCACAAAAAGACCACGCCAGCGGTGGGGCCAGCGTGTGGAGAGAATTAGCTAATTAGCTTTAACCCCAGTGCAATAAGTAAAAAAACAATTATAGCCCAAAGCATTTGCCTGCCTGAGCGGTAGACTGGGTTGCTGTCAGTCGTTTTTTCTTGTGTATTGTTTATGCTCATATTAATTATTAGAAAGTGATTTTAATAATTCGCCTGAAAATTTATACAGGCAATGCTATGTGCACAGAACAAACCGTATTAATCCCAGAATAAGAAGAATGAAAAAAATCAAACGGGGGAATAAGCCCCATTTTAACTGCGTCCTTTGTGTATAAGACACGATGCTCTGGAGCTGCGCAGAGCCTTGTGTTACCTGAATCAGTAACTAAAGCGACCACAGCCCATCTGGGATAACATAACCCACTCTAAACAACTTAAATGACGGCCAGGTGACAAAACTAACCGCTCAAAAAATATCGAGTGAGAATTTATTATGAGTGCATGTGTAATATACATGAAAAAATAAGAAAGAAAATGCTTATAAAAGAGATGGTTGAATAAATAGTATGCATCTATTATTAATATAATGCTTAAGAGATAACATCAATAATTTAACCAGAAATAAATCTTTTTTGATTAAAAATAAAATTTCTTTGCAGTCTGGCTAAAGTCTCTCGCCAACTTCGCTTCCTGGTTCATAGGCGGAGAAGGTAAAGGGCGTTAAGATATGTGTATTGACTACAGCCAGAGGAAACGGAATGTCGGCTATATGGGTGGATGCAGATGCGTGTCCCAATGTGATTAAAGAAGTGCTGTTTCGGGCGGCAGAGCGGGCGCAGGTTCCTCTCACTCTGGTGGCGAACCAGATGTTGCGGGTTCCTCCTTCACGGTTTATTCGCACCATGCGGGTCGCCAGTGGGTTCGATGTGGCGGATAACGAGATTGTGCGTTTGGTCGAGGCTGGTGACCTGGTGGTAACCAGTGATATTCCGCTGGCAGCCGAAGTTCTGGCAAAAAGTGCCTGGGTGGTGACCCCCCGCGGTGAACGTTACACCGAAGAGACGATTCGCGAACGACTGACATTGCGTGATTTTATGGATACGTTGCGCGCCAGTGGCATTCAGACTGGTGGCCCGGCGGCGTTGAGCCAGAAAGACCGTCAGCAGTTTGCCAGCGAGCTTGAGCGCTGGTTACGGGAAGCATCACGTTAAGGTTTTGGAAATTAACCGGGTGGGAATAAAGAAATTGAGGAATTATTCAGGGGGAATAATGGTAACTCGCTGTCAGTAAACAGGGCGGGCAGCAGAGTGGCCCCTGCCGCGCCCGGAGTAACTTATTTGCTCAGTTCTGCAGTCATATGCACCTGGTTACCCGCATATGCTTCGGTAATGTGGTAATCAGCGCCTGCCTGTTTAGCCTGAGCGGCGATTTTTGCTTCTGCACCATCTAAAGTGGATGCTGATGCACTCACGGTTTGTGCGAAAGCGCCGAAAGACATAACAGAAAGAGCAGCAACTGCAACGAAAGTTTTGACAGAATTCATGGTCGTATTCCTTAATGGTTTGTTTGTTAGTAAGGCGTTTTGCCTTGATGTGATAAATCATAGCCCCGTCTCTCATCGATCAAAAGCTGAACAATTTGCTCATATTGTTCGAATATTTTGAATGAAAATATAGCAAGGTCTGCAACGGGCTCACTGCTATGCTGTGTGTGCCGGGCACGGCGTTGTTGTGCCCTTTTCCCTGAGAGGTTTCCATGAAAATAAGAACAGGTATTGCCGCCTGTCTGGTGTTATTCAGTGCAATGCAGGTACAGGCAGATGAGCCCTTACCTCCGGCGGTGGCGCACATTGCCAGCCAGGGCATTACTATTATCAAGAAAATCAAAGGGCCTGGTGGTATGCAGGGCTGGCTGGGTCAGTACCAGGGTATGGGGGTGACGATTTACCTGACGCCCGACGGAAAACACGCCATTTCAGGTTATCTGTATGATGAAAAAGGCAATAACCTGAGTGAAGCGTTGTTTAAACAGGAATTGTATATTCCACAAGGCCGGGCGCTGTGGAAGAAAATGATCCAGGGCCCGGTGATAAAATCTGGCCGGGATGATGCGCCACGCAAACTGGTGGTGTTCGCTGACCCATTCTGCCCTTACTGCATGCACTTTCATGCTGCGGCGCAACCCTGGGTTGATGCCGGTAAAGTGCAACTTTATACCCGCCTGGTGGCGGTGCTGAAACCACAAAGCGGGCGCTATGCGGCGGCTATCCTCAGCGCCTCTGACCCGGCGAAAGCCTGGGATGCCTGGGAGCAGTCCGGTGGGAAAAAATCACCGGCTCCTGGAGAAAAAACGCCGCAAAGTGTTGTGCAGGCATTACAGGTGAATCAACAACTCATGGATGAAGCTGGTGCCAATGCCACGCCTGCCATTTATTACCTCAACCAGAATAACGAATTGCAACAAGTGGTGGGGATGCCAGATGAGCAACAAATGGCGGCAATGTTTGGGCCGAAATAGCACAAGGGAGAACTAACTGAGTGGGGCAGGCTGACCCCGGCGTGGAGTCAGCCTGCTGTTGATATCAGGCCGTGTGGCGTACAAACGCTTTCGGCCCGGCAAACTGAGCTGCTGCGCCCAGCATCTGTTCAATGCGCATCAACTGGTTGTATTTTTCCACACGTTCGCCACGGCAGGGTGCGCCGGTTTTCAGGTGCCCGGCACGCAGTGCCACAGTCATGTCCGCGATAAAGCTGTCGGCGGTTTCCCCACTGCGGTGTGAAATAAATGCCCCCCAACCATGCTGCTGGCACAGCGCGACAGCATCAAAGGTTTCACTGAGCGAACCAATCTGGTTGAGCTTAATCAGCGCGGCATTCGCCACATTTTCTTCAATGCCGCGTTGGATGTATTTAACGTTGGTGACAAACAGGTCATCACCCACCAGCTCAATCTGCTGGCCCAGGCGGGCGTTCAGGTGCTGCCAGCCGCTCCAGTCATCTTCCGCCAGGCCATCTTCCAGTAACACAATCGGGAACTGCCCCAGTAATTCAGCATAGTAATCTGTCATTTCTGCGGCAGTGAGGGCGCTGTGCTCGGTACGCAGGTGGTATTTGCCATCGCTGTAGAATTCGCTGGATGCCGGATCCATACAAATACTGATATCTTCCCCCGGGCGGTAACCGGCTTTTTCTATTGCCTGCACAATCAGCTCCAGTGGCTGGCGGTTAGAAGACACGGCTGGTGCAAACCCACCTTCATCGCCCACTGCGGCAGACAGGTTGTTATCCAGCAATATTTGGCGCAGGGCCTGGTAAACTTCGCTCCCCTGGCGCACGGCTTCAGCAAGGTCTGGTGCGCCAAGGGGCGCAATCATAAACTCCTGGAAGTCTGCTCCCTGGTTGCGGGCATGCACCCCGCCATTAATGATATTCATGCAGGGTACGGGCAACAGATTCGCCCGGGCTCCCCCCAGATAGCGGAACAATGGCTGGCGGGTGGAAAGTGCTCCCAGGCGTGCAACAGCCAGGGAAGCCCCTAAAATCGCATTGGCACCCAGTTTGCTTTTATTGTCGCTGCCATCCAGTGCCAGTAAAGTGTTATCCACCTGGCGCTGGTCGCACACCTGCAGGCCAGCCAGGGCTGCGTTGATTTCATTATTGACGGAGGCCACCGCGCCCAGCACACCTTTGCCGTTGTAACGGGCTTTATCGCCATCGCGGCGTTCTATGGCTTCCCGGGAACCGGTGCTGGCTCCGGAAGGTACGGATGCGCGAGCCATCAGGCCTTCGCTACTGAATGCCTCAACTTCTACCGTTGGGTTACCCCGGGAGTCGAGAATTTCGCGGGCGATAACTTTCTCAATTGTTGTGCTCATAATCTTTCCTCGTAGTCAGTTTGACTTACAGATGCCGGATAAGAACGTCGACATTCAGTTGGTTGATATAGGTCATAGAATGGGATGTCAGCAGCCCTAAAAAACGGTTGTGGTGCCCGGCAATAACCAGGTCTGCCACCTGCCGCGAGATACAAGCCTGCAGGTCTTTTATGCCCAGCGTCACCAGTTCACAAGTGTCCATATCCACTGAATCTGTGTTATCGAGTTCACTGAATATTTCACTGAACATGGCTTTCGCGCGGATAACTTCCTGTGAGACCGGGTCGTCCATCATGCTGTCGGAGACAAAATTGAGTTCGCGGTAGTCATCACTCAGGTGAGCAACCGTCACTTTGATATGCCATTCATGAGCCAGAACCAGTGCATGTTTCAGCAATGGTACGCCGTCTTCTTTGCCATGAATCAGTACCACCGCATGGGTATAGCCAGTCATGGTTTTCCTCCTGAGAGCGTGAGTGGGTTTTCCAGCCAGCGAAGTAGCTGTTTTTCCGGCTGAGCATGCCGGGAATGGTGCAGGATTTGGCGCCGCACAGCGCGGAGCCAGTAAAGTGAAGGCAGCAAGCGGGCTGGCTGATGCCGGTAAGCATCAGTGTCATCCTGCCCGAAGGCTGGTTTGCCATTTCGGCCTTCTTGCTGCGGCAGCAGCCATTTGGCGGTCACCCACGCGCTGCATATGGCATCGCTGTCGGGATTAAGGTGGCCAACAACCTGTATCATAATGAGTTCCTGAAATCAGGAAGCATGCCGGGCGTGGAAAGCAGGGAATCAAGACCAGCCTGACATACCTCTTGTGGAAATAAGAGTTACGCCAGGCGTCATCAGCCCCCTGAATGGGGCGGTTGGGTAAGGTGGAACACCATCACCTTGTGCTTTGCAGTGTGGATCTCATCGCGCTCTTTTGCAACCCCGTAACCTGGCAGAATCTGTTACGGGGTGTGAAGTGGTAAAGTGAGTTAATGCTCTGGCAAGCGCAGGCGTAGCGGTGCAGGGTACGGGGAAAAATACTTCTGGGTGGATAAATAGTCGTCCGGGTATTCAGCCAGGTAATGTTGCAACAACGTCAGTGGCGCAAGAATCGGCAGTTGCCCGCTGCGGTATTCAATAATCACATTTCTCAGTTCCGCACGTTGCCGGGCATTGAGCTGCTCGCGGAAATAACCCTGAATATGCATCAGTACATTAGTGTGGTTGCGTCGGGTGGCTGGGTGGCTCAGCAGAGCCATTAATTTTTCACGGTAGGCGGTGAAAAAGGCACCGAGGTCTTCCCATTCATGCAGGTGAGCGACAAAACGCCCCAGTTCCCGGTAACCCGCCTGGTGGTGAGCCAGTAACAGCAGTTTATAACGGCTGTGGAAAGCAAGCAGGCTCTGGCGAGTCAGGCCACTGGCGTATACCTGGTTGAGTTCGTGCAGCGCATAAATACGCAACACGAAATTCTCCCGGAGCATGGGGTCGTGCAGGCGACCATCTTCTTCAACTGGCAGCCAGGGGTAGCGGGCCATCAGCGTGGCGGTGAATATACCTGTGCCCGCTTTTTTGCCGCGCTGGTTTGCTTCATCGTACAACCTGACCCGCTCCATGCCGCAACTGGGGGATTTGGCGCAGACAATAAAACCACTTAACGAGCCGATATTATTCACGTACTTATCGGAAAATGCCTGCATTTTGTCAGTAATGTCTTCGTGTGGTTCACTACTGAACCGCAACCGGATTTCGTGTTCCGGGGTTTTTACCAGGCGAAGAGCCGGGCGGGGTGAAGGCAGGCCGACGGCCATTTCCGGGCAAACCGGGCGGAATGTTACCCAGTTTGCCAGTTCATCCATGACGAAAGGCATCCGTTTATGGCCGCCATCAAAACGCACGGTGTCGCCGGTGAGGCAGGCGCTGATACCAATTTCTGGTTTGCTGTTCATTGTCTGTTCCTTGTTTTATGGCGCTTTTTTAGTAAAAAACAGCGTGACCGTCGCGGCGGTGAAGCCGAATTTAGTCATAGTGGTTTTGTTAAACAAATGCCGATCATCCTGCAGGTACATCCAGTCATCAAAGCTTAGCAGCCAGGTTTTGCCTTTTGCCGTGACATTCATTTTGTAGTGCCAGTTAAATGCGTTTCCTTCCGCCTGCCCAACGGCAACACCTTCAATGTCGTTTGCCGTGCCGGTGTACTGGTGGTTGGCTGTGCGGCGAATGTGCCAGACACGCTGCTGTTTTTCGCCGTCGTCATATACAAAGTGTTCATTAAGAGTGAGCGTATCGCCAGTCACCTGGCCGGTTATTTCCACATGAAAACGGCGCAATTGTTTACCGCTCCGGTCCTGCACCATTCCCCAGGCCTCGGTTTGCCCATTGAAATAGCTGAAGATATCCAGCGGAGGTTGTGTGCCCTGGTAATCGTTCAGGGTGGCACTGCAACCGGTCAGCAGGGCAAGTAATGCCAGTGCGGCACGTTTAAGGAGTGTCATGGTTTTTCTCCCGTTAATTGCTGTCTTAAGTTTGGGTAAGTGGTGCGTGGATCCAGCCAGATAGCCAGAAAACGCTCGCTGAACAGGGACGACTGCTGTGGCCCGAGTTGTGAAAAAGGTGTGCCAGAACCGGGCCGATACCAAAATTGCCCCCGGTGCTGCGTGGTCACAAACGCCAGCTGGCTACCGGGGGTGACGTCAGGCCACAACTGTGCCAGTGCCTGGAGCCACATTGTGCTTTGGGGCGTATTCTGAAGAATGCCGAGTGCCTGCCACTGGTCGCGGGTGGCATCCACCAGGTCGGTATGGCTGATAGCGCGCTGGTAAGTGATAACCAGCGCCAGATCACTGCCCAGCCCGTGGTAACGGCCATCCGGGGACAGTAAGTGGGCGTGGTACAGCGTAAACGGCCCCCAGGTAAATGTGGCCGCGCCAACATTATGCCAGCGCAACCAGTCTGCGGCTTTTGTCGCCACGGGCGTCAGCAGACATGCCAGTAACGCCATAACACAGGCCAGCGTATTCAGCCGGTTGTTTCTTTTCCGCATGCAGATCATGGCTGGCTCCTGCGTAGTAACCCACACGATAACAGTGCCAGGCAGGCCCAGCCGGTGGACAGCCAGGCTAAGGCCTGCCAGACGGACCCATGAAAATTCATCGCGCCCAGGTAAGCACCCAGCAAATAAGCCAGCGGGCCTCCTGTGGCGGCGAACAAAACCAGCAACCAGGGTGGGATTGCCTGGCTGCGGGCTATCACCGACCAGACACAAGAGAACATCAGCCATAAGGCCACCATCCATAGAGGCACGAGTGTGCTGCCCTGAAAGGCGATGCGCCCGGCGAGCACATGGAACGTATCCAGACCGCAACCCACCAGTGCAATAATCAGCGCATGACGCCGGGTTCCAGGTGGCAACATGAAATACACCACCAGTGCCATGCCCAGCCACAACAAAATGCCGCGTTCACGAAACAGCACAACCAGCGTCCAGTAGATATCGAACGCTATCGCGGCCAGCCCGGTACGCAGCAGGTTGTTCATACCCGCTCCGCTGTGATTTGCACCACACTGATGGTGCGGGCGTTAAAACCGGCTTCGCAGTAGCCGAGGTAATACAGCCACATTCGGCGAAAACGTACATCAAACCCCATGCTTTCTATGCGCGGCCAGGCTTGTAAAAAACGCTGCCGCCAGTGAGCCAGGGTCCGGGCATAATCCGGCCCCATATCAAACACGTTGCGCACAACAAAATCGGTGTGACGGGTCATCAACTGGCTCATGGCGGTGAGGCTTGGCAGGAAGCCGCCGGGGAAGATATAACGCTGAATAAAGTCCACGCTGTTGCTGTAATCCTGGTAGCGCTGATCCTGAATCGTAATGGCCTGAAGCACCATTTTGCCGCCCGGGCGCAGGCGCTGCTGGCAGGTGGTGAAAAAGTGTGGCAACCAGGCTTTGCCCACCGCTTCTATCATTTCCACCGAGACAATTTTGTCGAACTGGCCGACAAGATCACGGTAGTCGCTCAATAATACGGTGACCTGGTCCTGCAACCCGGCAGCATGGATACGTGCCTGCGCGTAATCGTATTGCTCGCGGGATAATGTGGTGGTGGTGACCCGGCAGCCATAATGGCGGGCGGCATATTCTGCCAGTGCTCCCCAACCGGTGCCGATTTCCAGCAGATGATCATCGCCAGTAAGCGCCAGTTGTTCACACAGACGCTGCATTTTGGCGGTCTGCGCACTTTCCAAATCCTGGTCTGGCGCCTGGAACAGGGCGCTGGAGTAGAGTAGTTCGCGGTCAAGAAACGCGCTGTAGAATTGATTGCCCAGGTCGTAGTGGGCGGCAATATTCTTGCGCGCCTGGCGGCGATGGTTGCGGCGAAACCAGTGGCGCAGGCGTTCTGCTGGCAGGCTAAGCCAGCGAAAACCGGTTTCCAGTTTGCCCAGTACTTTGCTGTTGAGTGCCACCACCTGCAACACCTGTGTCAGGTTAGGAGAATCCCACTCACCATCCATCCAGGTTTCGGCGGCTGCCATACTGCCCCCGGTTAATATTCGCCAGTAAAGACGGGGAGAGTGAACGTGTACTTCCGCCTGGAGCGGCGCATGGGCATCACCAAACTGGCGATACTGTGAACCTTCGTGTATTACCAGGCTGCCATGTTTTAACTCAGCCAGCAACCGGAACAACGCTTTGCGGGCCAACCGGCTGTTATGGGGCAGACTGGATTCAAGGGCGTATACAGGGTCGGTCATGAGCGGGGTCTCCGGTTTGCCGGGTGCGAGTGAACCGGCACGCGTTTTAACAACAGCAACAGCGCCTGCCAGTAAATCGCGGCGACAGTTTTCACCGTCATCAGTGGGATTTTGATTAACAGGTAGCGAAGGTTTTTGCGGGTAAGCGGGCAACGGGCCAGCGTTAATGTGGCATCGAAAACTTTCGCCTGCTGGTGGTTTTCAATGTGCATATGCAACGTTTTGCCAGGCGTGTTAAAGCGCCAGTGGTACACCATCTCCATAGGGTTGAAGGGCGAAACATGGAAAACTTTATCAACCGGTTGGGTGTTGATGGCATCAATCGCATAGTAATGGCGTTCGTTCCACGGGGTGTTACGCACTTCAGCAAGGATCCAGCGCAGCTCACCTTGTTCGTTGTGGCAATAGTAAAAATTGACCGGGTTAAAATGGAAACCGAAATAGCGCAACTGGGTTAACAGCATCACTTTGCCATCCAGCCGTTGGCCGGTCAGTGTGGCGAGCCGGTCCAGTACGTTTTGCCGTAAAGGTGCGCCCAGTGGGTAATCGCGAGTATAAAACGAGGCCGCTCCCCAACGGTTAAGCCGAATGCCTGCCTCCGGCAGTTGCGCCAGCTCATCAAGGTCAATCCAGGCCATAAATACCTGGTAACTGAAATGGTGCTGGCGTGGTTGCCAGCGGCGGTGGCGTAATACCCCGTGGTACAGGCAGCTATTCATGGTGCCCCCTTGTGGCGGCAATTCCTGCCACTACATCCAGCGCGCTTCGCACACCATCTTCATGAAAACCGTTGTACCAGTAAGCACCGCAAAACCAGCTGTGTTGCTGGCCGTTGATTTCCCCCCGGCGTGCCTGAGCCTGCCAGCTTTGCGGGTTAAAGACCGGGTGTTCATAGCTAAAACGCCGCCACACCAGGTTTTCATCAATAGGCTCGGGGGGGTTGAGTGTGACGCAGAACAGTGGGCTGCCTTTCGGTAACCCTTGCAGAATATTCATGTTGTAAGTTACGCAGGCCCGGGTGTGCTCCGCGTTGTTGCTGCTCAGGCGGTAATTCCAACTGGCCCAGGCGCGCTCGCGGTCCGGTAACCAGCGCCGGTCACGGTGCAGGATAACGTCGTTTTGCTGCCAGCCAATCGCGCCCAGCACCTGTTGTTCTGCCGTGCTGGGGTTGCTGAGCAGCGCCAGGGCCTGGTTTGCATGGCAGGCGAAAATCACCTGGTCGAAATGTTCCTGAGTGTGGTTAACCGTAATTTCTACACCGCCCTGGTGGCGAGTGACCTGTTCGACAGGGGTGTTACTGCGGATGTCCAGACAACCGGCAAGGCGGGTAGTGATAGCGCGAATATATTCACGGGAGCCACCAGGCACGACATACCACTGGGGGCGCTGGGTAATATCCAGCAGGCCATGGTTGTTAAAGAACTGCAGAAACAGCGCCAGGGGAAAACGGCGCATTTCCTGCAGTGAGGACGACCAGATAGCCGCACCCATGGGCAGAATATAATGCCGGGCAAAAAAAGTATTGAACCGGTGGTGTTCCAGAAAAGTTTGCAGGGTGTCGTCATCGCCAACGGGCTGATGCAGCGCAGATTTCGCCAGGCGGTTAAAGCGCATGATTTCCGCCAGCAAATGCCAGAAACGGGGGTTGACCAGATTGGTGCGCTGGGCAAACAGAGAAGCCAGTGTGTGCCCGTTATACTCCATCCCGGTGATGGGGTTGTGCACCGAAAAACTCATTTCTGTTTTCTGGCCCAGGATCCCCAGTTCACTTAACAGCCCCATAAAACGCGGGTAGGTGCGGTCATTGTAAACAATAAACCCGGTATCAATGGCCCAGGTGCCCTGGTGTGTGTCTACATCCACTGTGGCGGTATGCCCACCGAGTGTGGGGCTGGCTTCAAACAATGTTACCTGGTGGTGCCCGGCAAGACGCCAGGCGCAGGTTAACCCGGCAATGCCGCTACCGATAATGGCGATATTCATGGTCGTACCATCCTGCGTAATAAAATGTGTTGTACGCAGGCGGGGAGTAACCCCAGTGCGCGTAACAGGAAGCTGAACCCGCAAGGAAAGGCGATATGATTTCGTCCTTTTGCCAACCCGCGGCGAATGGCTTTCACGGCCTGGTCAACGCTCACCTGGCCTGGCATAGCGAAGTCGTTGCGGCGGGTGAGTGGTGTATCGACAAAACCGGGGGAAACCAGGGTTACTGCAATGCCTTTGGGTTCCCAGTCCAGCCGCAGGCTGTTGGCAAACCAGGTGAGCGCAGCTTTTGAAGCGCCATAAGCTTCTGCGCGTGGGAAAGGTAGCCAGTGGGCCATTGAACTGACCAAAACCACACGGCTGCCGGGTTGCAGCTGTGTTTGCAGCGCCGCCAGGCAGTTTACCGGGCCAAGAAAGTTGGTGCGCATCACTCTGTCCACCAGACCGGTATCGATAGCGCCATGGTCAAGGTATTCGCAGGTTCCGGCGCACAGAACGGCGACATCCACCTGGCAGTTGAGCAGTGCCTTCTGGCAGGTGTGGGCATCGGTGATATCAAACTGGCGTGTGGTGATATTAGGGCTGTAACTTGCCAGCGCATCCAGCCTGGCCTGATCGCGCCCACAGGCGATAACCTGTACACCATCATCCGCCCAGGCTTTTGCCAGCCCTGCGCCAATACCCGAGCTGGCGCCGGTGACCAGCACCCGTTTCATGATGCCACCCGCTGTTTAACATGGCGTACCGCAATACCCAACAGTGGGATATGTTCATAGACCATACTACCTGCATCGTAGTAGTCCTGTTGCCAGGTAATACGCCCCTCGCGCACTAACAACATGGAGCAACCGGCTAATGCCAGTGGTTCGCCACCCCGCAGTTTGGGGTGTGCCCAGTGCATCACCCAACTGAGTGCCGCGCGGTCGCCCTCGCACAGTGGCTGGTCGACATCGAACCAGCAACGGGTCACGTTGCCCAGCAGATGAGCAAAGTAGTGTTCGATTGCAGAAAGGCCCTCGTGTTGGCCAAACGGGTCGATAAGCCGGGCGTCATCGTGGTATAGCGCACGTAGCTTACTGAGCGACTGGAGATCCAGCGCTCTGTAGAACGCGATGCAGTTTTCCATGACTAAGCGGGTATCGCACATAGTGTTACCTTGGTAAGTTCTTCTTCCGTAGATGACCTGGTATTTATAATACTTGTACAAAATTAATTTTTTGTACAAGTATTTGTGAAACTATTTTTAATTTTGTTTACATTTCAAAGAGATAAAGGTTATTTTTTTTGTGAGAAAAAGCAGGCGTTTTTCCATCGCAATGATGATGAAGCACAAGAGAAGAAGGTGATGCTGGCCGGGTAACAGGGTTGTTGGAGGGACGGGTGAGCGCCGCAGAGCAAAACGACGGCGGAGGATTTTTACAACAGAATGACATCCAGGGAAGCGACCTGGTCACGCCATTTTTCCAGATCTTTTTGCCGGGCCTGAGTGAGCTTACCGGTGGTGACCAGTACCCAGTGGCGCTGAGGGAACAGTGCCGGAGCCAGAATGGCTGGAGACGCAGGCAACACATCTGCCCGGCTACCCTGGCCTGAACGTTTCAGGGCTTCCAGCCACACTTCACAGGTGTCGGCCAGTTGCCAGCCCGCCAGTACATAGTTTTCGCCGGGTGCTTTGCGGTCACCATCCAGGCAAAAAGCGGTGTACCCGATGATAAGCCCGTCCAGCACTTCCCGTAGCGTCATCATAGAGGCGGTGTTTGCCGCAAGGCGGCTGCGCAGGGGGCGCAGTACATTCGCTACCAGTTCCGGCCTTGGGTAATCCCGCCCGGAATTAAAGATTAACTGGCGCAGTGATTCGATTTTGCCATCCTGCAGGCGTTGCAGCATGGTTTCCTGTAACGCCTGCCAGTTATTGGTCTGGCGTTGGGTTGGCCGCTCCAGCAGAGGTTTTATCTGGCTGACTGGCACACCTTTTTTAATCCAGTCGAGAATTTTCAGTGCCTGGGTTACATCATCGTCGTTGTACTGGCGGTGACCGCCTTCAGTGCGCAGCGGTTTCAGCAGCCCGTAGCGGCGCTGCCAGGCACGCAATGTGGTGGCGTTAATGCCACAAAGCTGTGCGAATTCACCGATGGAGTAAGACATGATGCGTTTCCATTCTGAGTAGTACGACGATTTATATTATGGGTAAACGTCGGCGGAATGGAAGTGGGTAGTTGGATGTTGCCCGCAAGGTGTTACTGGCAAGGTGTTGGGCAAAGTGTGTCAGCCGGGGGGTGACCCCGGCTGTGGCAGATTACTTCAGGTTAGTTTTAAAGAAAGATGTCAGTTTGGCGAAAGGGATCAGGTCTGCGCGGTCATACAGGTCTACATGCCCGGCATTTGGCACCACATACAATTCTTTCGGCTGAGCGGCACGTTTGTATGCATCTTCGCTGAACTCACGCGAATGTGCGTGATCCCCGGTGATAAACAACATCGGACGTGGCGAAATAGTCTCAATGTCGTTGAACGGGTAGAAGTTCATAAATTTACCAATACTGCTCAGCATTGGTTTGGTAGTCAGCTCCGCTTTCTCACCTTTTGGCGTGTACGCACCGCGTGGAGTGCGGTAGAAATCATAGAACTCGCGCTGAATGGCCGGGGTGCTGTCATCCAGTTTGTTTACTGTGCCGGGAATATAGGCAATTTCACCACCGGTAAATTCTTTAAAGCGCTGGGCTGCGGCGGCTGCAATAAATGCTTTGCGTTGCTCAACAGTTTGCGAATGGTTCAGCCCGTTACGGAATGCTGCACCCATGTTGTACATACTTACTGTAGCTACCGCTTTCAGACGCGGGTCGATTTTGGCTGCGCTGATGGCAAAGCTACCACTGCCGCAAATCCCCAGCACACCAATTTTCTCCGGGTCTACAAAAGACTGGGTGCTCAGGTAGTCCACTGCCGCACTGAAATCATCAGTATAAATTTCGGGTGAAATCAGATGGCCTGGTTTCCCGGCGCTTTCTCCCCAGAAGGATAAATCAATCGCCAGGGTGGCAAACCCCTGTTCCGCCAGTTTCTGGGCGTACAGGCTGGAGCTTTGCTCTTTAACTGCCCCCATGGGATGCCCGATAACAATAGCCGGGAGTTTGGTACCTGGTGTGGCGTTTTTCGGGGTGAACAGCATGCCGACCACATCCATCTGATACTGGTTTTTGAAGGTCACTTTCTCAGCATTGACCTTGTCGCTTTTGTAAAAATTGTCTGCACCGTGTGACATATCGGCTCCTGTGGCTGCGAAGGTACTGACTAGCAGCCCGAACAGCAGGGTTAACATTTTCATGGGAGATACCTTGTTATTTAATGACCGGGGATGCGGGGTGATACCCGCCAGTTTGTTGCGCTTTACGCGCGGTATAGCCTGTCAGGCTGGCGGCCAGGATTAACAGCACGCCGCTGAGGGCGAAAGTGCTTTGCCAGCCTGCGTGGTCGAAAGCCAGTCCACCCAGTGTCGAACCCGTGGCAATCGACAGTTGTACTATGGCGACCATCAGGCCACCGCCCGCTTCGGCGTTTTCTGGCAGGGTATGGGCGACCCATGTCCACCAGCCAACGGGCGCGGATGTTGCCAGCAAGCCCCAGAGACCTAAAAACAACGCAACCAGCCACAAGTGATGCCCAAAACCAATTAGCAGTACGGCAATCAAAGCCATACATAATGGGATGGACAACAGTGTTGGGTAAAAGCCTTGTTTCAGTGCTGAGCCAATCAACAACGTGCCGATAAAGCCCGTCACTCCGAGAACCAGTAACAGTGTGGAAAGAACCGGCAGGCTGACATGGGTGACATTTTCCAAAAACGGACGCAAATAGGTAAACAGGGCGAACTGCCCCATAAAGAACAGCCCACAAGCTGCCATTCCAGTAAGCACTAACGGGTTTTTGAGTAACCCCAGTGCGGAATGGTGGGCATCATTATTTTGGGTTGATGTGGCTTTCATGGCTGGCAGGCTTGTCCATTGCCAGACAAGTGCCAGCAGTGCGACCGGAACCAGGCAGAAAAAAGCGCCCCGCCAGCCAATCATACCGGCCAGAAAACTCCCCATTGGTGCAGAGATGACCGTTGCCAGCGCGTTGCCACCGTTAAAAATAGCCAGGGCTCGCGGAACCTGGTGGCGTGGTACCAGGCGCATGGCACAGGCAGCGGACATTGACCAGAACCCACCAATCACTATGCCGATTAGCGCGCGGCCAACCATGTAGACTGAATAGTTGGGTGCAAATGTAATCACCATACCGGATATCGCCATCAGTACGGTAAAACCCAGGAGAACGCTTTTGCGATCCAGGCTGGCGGTTAAGCGCGATGCTGACAGACTGGTGAGCACGGCCAGTGCGCCTGAAATAGCAATGCCCTGGCCTGCCAGCCCTTCGCTGACCTGCAGGTCATGAGCCAGCGGTGTTAACAGACTGACTGGCATAAATTCAGAGGCCACCAGAGCAAAGACACATAAAGTCATAGCCAGTACACCGCTCCAGCAGGCGCGGTCCGGGGATGTGTTATGTGATGTCGCTGTCATAGTGAATTACCTTTTTCATCCGTGATATTCAGGCAAGCCGGGGCCGGGCCTTTATTCACGGGAATAAAAACAAAAATAAACAGATGGATTAACGGGATAAGCGCTATTGCGTGGTGGAAATTTTACACGGGTATCGTATGCTGACTAGCTAATGAATACTTAATACACTTATAAGTTATGTTTATAAATTGGTTGTCGTTATAGCCGGGGAGATAAAGTGAAACGTAACCTTAATGATCTGTTGTCTTTCGTGACCGTCGCCCGGGAAGGCAGCTTTACGCGCGCTGCGGCACAATTGGGCGTAACTCAACCAGCATTAAGCCAGGCGATTACCGGTCTGGAAAACCGTATGAAAATTCGCCTGATTACCCGCACCACCCGCAGTCTTTCACTGACGGCTGCTGGTGAGCGGTTATTACAGGCAATTGGCAACCGGTTCGATGAAATTGAGTCTGAACTGGAAATGCTGACAGAATTACGCGACAAGCCTGCGGGGACGGTACGCATAACTTGTGGCCCCAATGTGTTGCAATCCATTCTGTTACCCAAACTGGCGCCGTTGTTACGTGAATATCCGGATATTAATTTGGAGTTCGATGCTAACCATGGCTTCCGTAATATTGTGGCCGACCGTTTCGATGCCGGGGTGCGCCTGGGAGACACTATCGACAAAGATATGATTGCCGTACCTATTGGCCCGCCATTACGCATGGCTGCTGTGGCTTCGGCGGATTATTTTTCCCGGCACCCCGCTCCGCACACCCCGCATGACCTGGTGCGTCACAACTGTATTAATATGCGCCAGGCCAGTTCTGGCGGCTTGTATGTGTGGGAGTTCGACCAGGACACCGGGCCTGTGAATGTGCGGGTAAACGGGCAACTAACCTTCAATACTTCCGCGCATATGGTGGATGCAGCCCTGGCCGGGCTGGGGATTGCATTTTTACCTGCGGAAGAGTTTGCGCCGCATATCGAAGAGGGTCGGCTTATTCAGGTGCTTGAATCCTGGTGTGCGCCTTTCCCGGGGTATTATTTGTATTACCCCAGCCGTAAACAGCCCTCACCCGCTTTCCGTTTAGTGGTGGACGCCCTGCGGGTTACCTGACAAACCGCATGATTTACCACGGCACTGTGTTCCCTTTGAAATCAAGGTATTCCAGGCCTGGTTTGGCTTGTTTCTCCAGTAACACATTCACCAGGCTGGGAATCGTTTCTTCGAGGGTCAAGGGCGCTTGTGGCCCACCCAGCGCTGTGCGGATCCAGCCCGGAGCCATACTCACCAGCGCCCGCTCTGTGCCTGCCTGGCGTGCAGCAAAGCTGCGCATAAACATGTTTAGTGCGGCTTTACTACCCCGATACAGTTCACGCTGGCCGTTAATATTGTTGGTAATACTGCCCTGCCCGGAAGACATCACACCCAGCAGGGCGCGGGAATGCGTATGTTTTTCCAGCTTTTCCAGAACGCGCATGGGGGCCAGCGCATTGGTGGTCATCACCTGAATAAATTCCTCTGTGGTGATTTCGCCAATAGTTTGCGACGGGTCCCGGTTTGTGGTGCCAGCGTTCACAAACAGCATGTCGAACTGGCTGCCGTTAAGCCGTGCATCCAGAGCGGCCAGTTGCAAGTCGTCGCACATATCCAGTATTTCAATCTGCAGTTGCCCGGGCCAGGCATCCGCCAGTGCATGCAAAGGGGTTTGTTCACTGCGCACTGTGCCGGTGACATGCCAGCCTTTTGCCAGAAATTGTTCCGCCATGGCCAGGCCGATACCACGAGATGCGCCAATCAGCAGAACAGAGGGTACAAACGAAGGAAGAGACATAACAGCTCCTTGAATAATATTGGGTGACGTTTCTTACTGTAGTGCGGTGTGATATAAGGCGGAAGACGCAGGTGATGCATTAATAACCTGCACCAAACGCCCTGTATCAGCATTCCGGCAGGAGGACAAATGGCAGAGGCCGACCTGAACTTACTGATTGCGCTTGATGTTTTGCTGGCGGAAAAAAGCGTGGCTGCAGCGGCACGCCGCCTGGGGTTGAGTGAATCCGCTATGAGCCGTACTCTGGGAAGGTTGCGCCAGACAACAGGAGACCCATTACTGGTGCGGGCAGGCCGCCATATGGTGTTAACGCCACATGGCGAACAGTTGCTTGAGGCCGCGCCTCTGGCTGTGGCACAAGCCCGTGCATTGCTGAAACCCGCCGCCTCCGCGCTGAACCTTGCCACCCTGGAGCGGGTGTTTACGCTGCGAACTAACGACGGCTTTGCACAAGTGTTCGGCCCGGTTTTGGTGGCGGCACTGGCGCAGTCAGCCCCACACGCAGGGCTGCGTTTTGTTGCCAAACCTGAAAAGGAAGATGGCCCGCTAAGAGAGGGGCTGGTGGACCTGGAAATAGGCGTACTGAAAAATATGGGCCCGGAAATTTACCTTCAGGCGCTGTTTCAGGACAGGTTTATTGGCGTAGTGCGTGCAGGCCACCCGTTGGCACAGAGCACAATACTGACGCCACAAGCATATGCGGCATACGGGCATATCGTGGTTGCCCGCCACGGCACTGGCCGTGGGCCGGTAGATAACAAGCTGTCTTCCCTTGGGCTGGCACGCCATATAGTTGCTGTGGTGCCGGGGCTTGGTGCGGCGTTGTCCATTGCCCGGCAGTCGGATCTGGTGGCGCTGGTGCCTGCGTCGTTTTTCCTGCACCAGGCGCAGAACAGTGGTACAGGCAGTGTTCCCGGGCTTGTTGGCTTTGAGCTACCTGTGCAAACAGGCGCGATAACTGTTTCGCAAATGTGGCACCCCCGCCAGCATAATGACCCGGCTCATCGCTGGCTGCGCGAGTGCCTGCGTGAGGTGTGTACGAGGCAGTATGCTATGTTAAATGCAATGGCTGGTGTCGTTGTGGTCAACGGACAATAACCACCAGGCCTGTTTTATTCCAAAGTGGGCATGGTTATCAACCAAAGGTGTGCTAATGGGCAGTGTTAACAGCAGACACAACCAGCAGGATTGGGTGGATATTCGCCATGATGGCGAAACGGGGATTGAAACCATTCAGGCTCATTTTACAGGCCATGCCTACGATCCTCACGACCACGATGAACTTTTGTTAGGTGTAACTCAGCAGGGGTTGCAACGTTTCCAGTGTAACCGGTTTGTGCATACCAGTTGTCCTGGCCGGGCTATTCTGATTGAACCGGGCGCGATGCATGACGGCCATGCAACGCAGCCTGAAGGGTTTACTTATGTCATGATCTACCTGCCGCAACCCTGGGTTGCCACCATGATGCAACGGCGCAAAATGGGCGATATTGCTGGTGTGGGCGCTGCGTTTCGCCATACGCTCACCGATGATCCTCATCTGATAACGGCCATCAGCCAGGCCTGGTGTTCGATGCATTATGGCGAAGGCCGGTTGGCCCGTGATGAGCATCTGGATAATTTGATGACGCTGTTATCTGCGCATCTCGCCCTGCGGAAACCTTCAACCATGAATGCTTCGCTGGTACAGATGAACCGGGTCTGTGAGTATTTGCGCGAGAATATGGCTCAGGATATCGGGCTGGATACGCTTTCCCGTGAAACCGGGCTGGATCGCTTTCGTCTGAGCCGGCAATTCAAAAAGGCATTTGGTCAGTCACCTCACGCCTGGCTTGTACGCCTGCGTTTGCGTACTGCCCGGCGTATGCTGGCGCAGGGGATGACGCCGGTTCAGGTTGCTTCACTGGTTGGTTTTGCAGACCAGAGCCATCTGGGCCGGTGGTTCCAGCGTGCTTACCGGGTGTCTCCTGCGGCATATCAACGTAAGTGCACAAACGTTCTAGACTGACAGCCCCGCATTTTTCGAACATAGGCCTTCACGAAAAACAGATGGAGACCGGGGTGTAATGTTTGATACTAAAATAGCTTTTGTTGTGCGTAATGATCTGGCTGTGTGGCAGCGGTTAAATGTGGTGGCTTTTCTGGCGACGGGTATTACAAGTGCAGCGCCGGAAATTATGGGAGAAACCTATATTGATGCAAAGGGCCATCACTATGGCAATATTTCTCGCCAGCCGATGCTTATTTTCGAAGCAGATCTGGCCGCTTTACAGCGTACCCACCGTAAAGGGCTGGAGCGGGAACTCACGCTGATCCCTTATGTGCACGCTATGTTCTCAACTGGCCATGACGCTGACAACCGTGCGGTATTCCTGGCGGAAGACCCGGAGAATATGAACCTGGTTGGCATTGGGTTATTCGGGCCGAAGAAAGCTGTAGATAAAGTGATAAAAGGGCTGTCACTTCATCAAGGATAAACAGCAAAACTGACCCGCCAGTGTGGTTACAACGCCTGAACGACCTGACCCGCGTTATCCTGAAAATACACAGCCGCCAGCGCGCCGTTCACCAGGGAAAGTTGCGGTGGAATATGGCCGATATCGAGGTCATACAGCACGGGTACCGGTAAGTCGCCTAACGCTGAATTTAGCGCATCCCTTTGTGACTGGTGTTCTGGTGTGCTGGCATCAGGTGCGGCGTGCCGGCCAACTAAAACCCCTGAAACCGCATGGAACCAGCCATGCAGGCGCAGGCTGTACAATGCGCGGGTCAGCTCGCATGGGTTCATTTCCACATTTTCGATGTACAGAATGACGCCCTCTTGCTGGTGTTGTTCACAGAAGCGCGGCAGGTTACCAAACCGGGTTCCGGCCAGCCGCGCCAGCGTATCCAGGCAACCGCCTGCCAGCCTCCCGTGTATTTCCAGGTTGCCATGGAGCCCGTCCAGGCGCTTCCAGCGGGTGGGTTGGGTAAGGCGAAAACCGGTTTTCGCGTCCGGGCAGCCCAGGCAGGGGCCATCCTGATGGTATTGTGAAGCGTACTGTTCAACTTGTGAGCCACGAGGCGCTTCAAGAATCGACCATATGCCTTGCGTGGTCTGGTCAATCTGTTGCGAGCCAAGTTCCATTAAATTCGGGCCGTGCAGCGTTGCCCAGCCTGCCAGCATCGTTAAGGGAAAATGCAGTGTGCTGAGATCTGAATAGCCGCTGAACCATTTGGGTTGGGTTTGTGAGAGCAGGGTAAAATCCAGCAATTCCAGAATTTCGATTGCCAGGTCGCCTCCCCAGGGCGGCATTACAGCGTGAATATCCGGACGCGTGAGGAAGGACATTAACTCGCGAGCCCGCAAGGTTTTATCCGCGCTTTTGTTTTTGTAGCTGGTGCGTAAGCACTCCCCTTCCAGCACAGTAAAACCACGCTGCTCCAGTGCCTGTTTTGCACAATCCAGATGTGCGTGAAGGGCTGTGGGAACACCTGTTGAAGGGGCGGTAATGGCAACCGTATCACCGGGTTTTAATGGGGCAGGAAAACGCACGGGCATAATAACAACTCCTGAACAGTGAACAGCAAACCTGGCTGTCATGGGTTTATCAGCGCGAATGGCTATTAACATACCATTCATGCCGGGTTTCAGAAGCCGCAATGGGATTATCTGCCTGAATAACGCAGAAAAACCTGCCAGACAAGCGAAGCGGAAAAGGGCAGACTACCCTGGGTTTATGCTGATGGGCGCGGGCAATATAATCTGCGCCTGTGGCATTACCCAAAATACGCAACAGGATTAACGTGCTGGCTTAATGGATAACAATTGTGCGCCTATGAAATTAACACGCTTTTCTTCCCCGGCTCTCAGGCTGGGAGTGATTGCCATGGTTATCGCCATCGGCTTATTTTTCTGGACTAAAGTAATGGCTCGCTGGGGCCACGATACACCACCGGCTTATCTTCCCGCCGAACAACAGGCAGACCTGGTTGTTGTGAATAAAGCGGCGCGCAAACTCAGTTTATTGCGTGAAGGTGTGGTGATACGTGAGTATTCCGTGTCTCTGGGGCGTGGGGCTGATGACGGTGCCAAACAACGTGAGGGCGACATGAAAACCCCGGAAGGCCATTATAACGTTGACTGGCGTAATGCCCGTTCACGCTTTTCTCTCAGCCTGCATGTTTCCTGGCCGGACGCTGACGATATTCAGCGGGCCAAAAGTGCTGGTTATTCCCCTGGCCATAATATTATGATCCACGGCTTACCCAATGGCTGGGGCTGGCTGGCACCTTTATTTCGCCGTATGGACTGGACCGATGGTTGTATTGCGGTAACCAACAGTGAGATGCGCGAGATCTGGGCCAGGACACCAACAGGTACTCCGGTTATTATCGAAAAATAAATAATCAGGCGGTATTGGTTATGCCGCCTGCAGATTTTACCCAATTTCCCATTGAGTTCTTTTTATAAATAAAATAAGTAATAAATAATCTCGCTTTTGGGAGCTTCTTTTCATTAAGTTTTAGTGCTGAATAATACCTTGATGAAAAAAATGAGTGCAGCGATGTCGTTATCGGTTTGTGCGATTTTTTGTGTGAAAAAGAGTGTGGTAATGTGTTTCTCTTGCTTTACTTTCCGAAATGCGTTAACAAATTTTTTTCGCCTTATTCAGGTAGCAGCTACGCTTAATCTATTATTTTTCACCGCCAGAATAGCTTTGTCTTAGCGGTGTAAAAATGGCACTGAATCAGTAGTGAGTGAGTATGATGTAAAATAAGAAATATAACTGAATAATATAACAGGTATAAGAAAATACTATCTTTACGAGAGAGATAGTTTATTGTCAGGGTGTTTCTAATAAATATTGATAATGAATTGGGAATAAGGTTTTTTTTACTGCAAAGGTCTCATGTGGCGACAAATATAACTTGTTGCCATGGTGATGGTCTGTGCATTTTTATAACGAGTGGCGAGGTTGGGGATAATGCAATTAAAAGCAGTGAGTGGGTTATGTTTGGGGGGTGCTATTTGATCCTACCCACGAAATGTGGACACGGCCCTAAGCGAGGTTTTCGTTTTCAAATTGTTCCGGGCTGAGACCGCCACAGGCACTGTGACGACGCCACCGATTGTAATCGCACTCGATATAATTAAACACCGTCGTCCGCATTATTTCCCGACTGATAAAGCGTTCACCGTGGATGCATTCGATTTTCAGCGAGTGGAAGAAGCTTTCCGCACAAGCGTTATCGTAACAGCAGCCCTTTGCACTCATGCTACCGCGTAAGTTATGCCGCTTCAGTAGTGCCTGATAATCCGCTGAACAGTATTGCCCGCCGCGATCCGTGTGAACGATAACGTTTTTCGGGCGTTTACGCCGCCAGAGTGCCATCTGTAACGCATCACAGGCCAGTTTTGCCGTCATTCGTGAGGACATCGACCAGCCAATAACGGCACGAGACCACAGGTCAATCACCACCGCCAGATACAGCCAGCCTTCATCTGTACGTAGTAGAGTAAGAGACAGGGCGTAGTCGGACTATTTCCCTGCCTCTCCTCTCCGAACCGGACGTGCACCTTTCAGCGCATCCGGCTCTCCATTTAAACACTGGCGAACGCCATTGCCACTTCTGGATAGCGCGATGTGTATGTGTTTCTGGCTTCCGTCCTCAGGTAAGGGTTACTTTCGGGTAGTCGCCAGCGAAACAGCTTCTTGCCTTGCCCAACCATCCGGTACAGGATTTCACCACTGAGTTTGCCATGACTGGTTTTGCCAAATAAAACCCATGTTTTACTCTGACCCGGTTCCGGTGGTTTACACCACCATCTCATCAGGTATGCGATACCCTTACGGTATTTTCGGGCCAGCCAGTGAGCCAGTTTCCAGAACACCATACGGTCGATATAACTGAACATTTTGGCCTTAAAATCAACGAACTGATAGAACGCAGCCCAGCCTTTCAGTTTCCGGTTGAGTATCTCAACCATATCGATTTTGCTTTCACTGTAATTGCCTGATAACAGTGCCGTTAGTGACGCGGCGAAGTTTCTGGCTTTCTCCTTCGGGATCGTCGAGACCACCCGCATATCGCCGTAACGACTGCGTTTGCGGATGATCCTGTGTCCCAGAAAGACAAAGCCGTCATTAACATGGGTGATTTTAGTCTTGTCCATGTTCAGTCTGAGTTTCAGACTGTCTTCAAGCACACTTCGGCACTCCTCCCTGATGGTTTCCGCCTGTTCTTTGGTGCCTTTGACGATAAGCACGAAGTCATCGGCGTACCGGCAGTACGCCACGGCAGGTTTCCATTGCCAGTTTTCTCTGACGGCGGTACTTCGACCTCGCTGGATACTGTGATTCCAGTACCAGCGATCTTTTCGGGCTTTCCCGCTCAGGTAGCATTTATGCAGATACTGATCGAACTCATTCAGCATGATGTTCGACAGCAACGGCGATATTACGCCCCCTTGCGGCACGCCTTCACTGGCCGCCCGAAAGAGACCAACATCGATATGTCCCGCCTTGATGGTTTTCCACAGCAGGTCCATGAAACGTGCGTCACTAACCCTGCGACGTACGGCCTTCATCAACAATCGATGGTGTACGGTGTCAAAGTAGCTGGACAGATCACCTTCAATCACCCAGCGACCCCGTGTTTCCCCACAGTCGGTGAGTTGTAATTTCACCGTGCGTATCGCGTGGTGGACACTGCGTTCAGGCCGGAAGCCATATGAAAGCGGATGAAAATCACTCTCCCATATCGGCTCCATTGCCATCAGCATGGCCCGCTGGACAATGCGATCCCGCAACGCGGGGATACCCAGTGGTCGCAGTTTGCCGTTGCTTTTTGGGATGTAAACCCGTCTGGCTGGCAGGGGCTGGTAGTCACCTGAGAGAAGTTCATCCCTGAGCCTTTGCAGCTCAGCAGTCAGTCGGGCCTGTAGCTTTTCTTTGTTCGCCCCATCAACGCCGGGGGTATGTGCCCCCTTTGATGAAAGCGTGATCCGCGCAGCTTCAGCCAGCCATTCTGGTTGTGTTATCAGACGCAGCAGCCGTTCAATCCGTCGGGACGGATCGGTGGCTGCCCATGTGGCAAGCTTGCGTTGCATTTCGCTGATTATCAAAGGTCTTCACCTCATTAGGTCAGTTAGTTCGCTCAGCAAACACATTTAAACTGCTTCCCTTCGCCATGTAATGAGCTTTCCCCATCGCGGACTACTACGGAAGCTCCGCCAGCCAGCGCGTCATTGGAGCCATGCCTCCTTAACATCCGTCGCTGACCTTCCCCGGTTTACCTGCCTGGACTCAAGCATACTGAGGAGGCTGCCCGTCGCACTCTTTATCCTTGCTTGCCGCAAGTTGGCAGAAGTCAGCAGCGCTGAGCGTGATGGGCACTGCTGTCCTGGTGTTCTGCTTACATGTCAAAACACCGTCGACCGACACTGCGTATCTGTCATTGTCGGTGCCTTCTGCACGACCTGTCAGATCACGTAGGCCGTGGTGACATTTTCAACCCACAGAGGCGGATTAACGGGTTAATGTTCTTCAGCCTTTCAGCACTCAACCTTGAGGATCATCTCGGCTTAGTGATCTCGCCTCAATCCCCGTTGTCAGCGGGTTACATCACCCTGTGAGCATGCCACAGGTCACTGCCGCTCAGGTTCTCCACCGTCACACCCGGTGGGATTGTTAGGCTTCTCGTCATGAGTTACCGGTTCAATATTCCAGACAGACTCGTGGTCCATTTGAGCATTCCTGCTCGCCCTGAACTCCGGGCACACAGTAAGTGATGTCACCGGCCCACTTCTGGTTCGGACCGCTGGCGCTGAAGTCCTGCTTCAGCAGGTTTTCCGATACCGGCAGACCATGTTCACGGTAACTGACCGGCCTGAACTTCCGGCTGGCTTTCGCCCGTAATCCCTGACGACGCAGGCTGGCAGCGATGGTTTTAATATTGTACTCCGGCAACTCATCAGCAAGGCGTGGCGCACCATAGCGCTGTTTTGCTTCATCGAATGCGTTGCGGACAGCCTCATCACAAACGAGCCGGAACTGTTGACGCAGGTTTATCTGACAATGACGCCTGCGCCAGACATACCAGCCGCTTCGGGCAACCCGAAGCACGCGACACATGGCTTTGACGCTGAACTCAGCCTGATGCTTTCCGATGAAGACATACTTCATTTCAGGCGTTTCGCGAAGTATGTCGCGGCCTTTTGGAGAATGGCCAGTTCTTCATCGCGCTCCGCCAGTTGGCGCTTAAGGCGGGCAATTTCGACGGACATTTCCTGTTCACGTTCGGAAGATGAATGTGCATTTTTCAGCTTACTGCGCCAGTTGTAGAGCCAGGATTCATACAGGCTGAGTTCACGGGCGGCAGCAGCGACACCGATGCGCTCAGCCAGTTTCAGGAAAGGGCGTCCATCACATAACTACAAAAGCAATGAATAAATGTCATAGGTGCGGCAGGAAAAGAAATTTCAATTATTTTATTGATTATAAATGATATTTTTTAAGTTGCGATGGGCTATTTGCAGAGAATGATGAGTCTCATGTTTACCGGGTTGTATTGAGTTCATCATTAATGCATGAAATTTTTAAGAAAACTGTTTTTGTGCCGATATAGATAGAGGAAGCTCTCCATTTTTTCGTTGCTTACTGACATAACCTGTCAGTAAGCAAGATTACAATTAGAGGAAAGCTATCAAAGGAGGACGTATGAGCGGGCATGAAGTCATGGTTCAGAGAATAACCGTTATTATCTCAGAACTTTATCAGTGCGGTTTTGTGTCTCGCCAAAAGCTGATGGACGAATTCAAAGTCAGCGAACGCACCTTGTATCGGGATCTTAACCGTCTGGGCGATCGTATTATCCATAATGGCGATGGTATTTACAGACTGGCACCTGCTTATGCCAAATCTCAATCCCTAAAAGAACTGCAAAATCTCGTCCGTATTTTAGGTATGGAGGCATTATTTCCCGTAAAAAAACTCTTCTCCCAGCCTGATTTAACGTCGCTAAGTATCCGTGCTCTACCGAGTGATCCTGAGGCTCAACGAGTACTTGAGAATAACTTTAATCTGTTTGATAAAGCGATTCGCGAAAACAATATTTGCGAATTTCACTATAAAGACAAACTCCGTACCATTGCCCCTTATAAGCTCATTAACATAAAAGGTGTCTGGTATCTCGGCGCTGTGGATAGAGGAAATGTGAAGGGTTATCAGCTCAGTAAAATTCGCTGGCTGAATATTACTTCCGTACATTTTACGCCAGATCTGCACATAACCCAGTATTTTGCTGAAGAAGATGATGTCTGGTTTTCTCTGGATAAGCAGATGGTACACATAAAAGTCGCAGCTGAAGTTAGCTACTACTTTCAACGCCGACACTTATTACCTGCGCAGAAATTAATACGACAAGAATCAAACGGTGATTTGATTGTGCAAACCGAAATGGCGCACGAAAACCAGCTCTTCCCTCTTCTACGATACTGGTTACCAAATCTCATTATTATTTCCCCGACTAGCCTGCAACAACGTTTTCAGCAGCAGCTCAATCAACAGACGGCTGAAATGGAAAGAAAATGCAGCATGGCTATTTTTGACGATATGCAACAGGAGTGAAAAATGTTACGTGGCTCAGAAAGAAAAGAAGCATTAGCCAGTCTTACCAGGGCGACAAACCAATATGAAGCACAGGCAAAGGATACTCAGGATGAGATCACTGAGCTCTTTTTGCTGCGCCAAAAGTGCAGTAAAAATCTGATTACTCGTGGTGAAAGCTTTGTAAACCGACTGGTGAATAAACCCAAAGAATTTGATAAATCCTGGAGCGAACTGAAGGCGGAAATTGCTGAATTCGATAATGTCGTCGAAAAACTGGAAGAAGAATACCGAACCTCACACGTTGGAAAAGGGACCGCTGCTGCGGGAGTGGCCGTTGGAGCCGGTGTCGCAGCATTTGCCCCTACGGCAGCCTTAGCCATTGCAACGACTTTTGGTACGGCCTCAACGGGTACCGCCATTGCAACTTTAAGCGGTGCTGCGGCAACGAATGCTGCACTGGCATGGCTTGGTGGTGGTGCTCTGGCCGTTGGCGGCGGAGGCATGTCCGCTGGAGGTGCATTGCTGGCGTTAGCGGGTCCAGTCGGTTGGGGAATTGGTGCCGTAGGTATTGCGGGTGGAACCTTACTGGCTCGTCGTAAGAATGGAAAAATTATTGAAGAAGCTCAACGTGAAGATCGCCAGGTTCGCGCCAAAACCAGTGAACTGAGGGTAATGGAACTCGGAGCGCAGGAACTGAAAATGTTAACGTCGGAACATTTTCATGGCACTGAGAGCATCGTCGATACGCTTGAAAAGACCGCGCCGCGAGACTACAGCCAATTTAATGCGCATCAGAAAGATCAGCTAGGGGCGTTGATTAACCATATCAACGCGTTGTCAAAACTGATCAACAAGAAAATCCAGTAATGAACAGTGTGAATAGTCATGATACGGTAGGCGATCAAGTTATTGGCAGTGCGGTTGATGCCCTCAATCAGGCCCGCATCAAGGATGAAATGTTTAAGTTGGCGCACCAAGATCGTGCCTTTATTTTTGCGGGCGAACAGATGCAGAAAGTGCGAGATTTTATTGCGTCACCGAATAACATTCTGGGTTCGATGAGTACCAAGCACGGCGAGATTGCTGAACAACTTGAGGTGGGCGTGCGCAATGCACGCCAGGCGATCGATGAAGGATTAATTGATGAGTCGGCTTTAGGTGCAACTTTTAATGGAGTGGGTCGCACCGCCCCAGCGGACTACAAGATTGATGGTATTGAAGTTCAGTCAAAATTTATAAATGGCATTAATAACAATCTAACTCATGTTCTGAAGCACATTGAAACCTATCCCGACTTCGCAAAGAGTGAGCAGTTTTACCATATCCCGAAAGATACCTGGCAGACTATCCAGGACGTCATTGACGGGAAGCCGGTAGAGGGATTGAGCGAAAAAACATTGCAGGCAATCAAGGATAAAGTTGCCGATATTGAAAGCTCGACGGGGCGACCATTCACCGATGTCGTACACCCGGGAGTCTCCGATTACCAAGACGTTCAATGGGGAAAAATTGACGAAACACTTGATAAACATGATCAGGAATTAGGTAAGCAGAACGAGACTAAAAAAGCTGAAATTATTGAGGAGCACCAGCCTTCTCTGAACGAGGCCATGCGGGCGACAGCGCTGGGGGCAGCTTTCGGGGGGGGGGTTGCTCTCGGAACGGGAATATACCGCAAGTATCGTGACGGTAAAAATATTTTTTGTGGTGAGTTCGATGCACAAGACTGGCAGGACGTGGGGCTGGATACACTAAAAGGTGCAGCCATTGGAGGAGTATCCGCTGGAGCGATTTATACCCTAACCAACTATGCCTCAATGGGAGCACCATTCGCCAGCGCACTGGTCACCGCCGCCAAGGGGGTTGGAAGCCTTGCCTTATCTTACCAGCAGGGTGAAATAGATCTTGATGAGTTTACCGAACTCGGGCTCATTGTTTGTGCCGAGTCCGCCATTGTTGGTGCAATGACCATTGCAGGCCAAGCGTTAATACCTGTTCCTGTGCTGGGGGCTGTTATTGGCTCTATCTCTGGGAAGTTCATGGTCACCGTTGCCAAAAATCTGGACAGTAAAGCCCGCCAGGCTCTGCAAGCCAGAATGGACCATTTTACCCTTCGGCTAAATGACATTGAACAGCAGACACTCCATAGAATATTGTCAGAATTCAATGCATTAGGTGAGTTGACAGCAGCCGCTTTCAATGTTGAAAATAACCGTCAATTACTCGAAGCGAGCATAACACTCGCTCAGGCCTATGGCATACCTGATTCTGATATAATAAAGAATCATGCTGAACTTGATTTTTTCATGAACCAATAGACTACTCTTTTTAACAGGGTTTTGTGAATATGGTTAAATTGATTTTATCTTTCATTAAGATTTTCATGAGATTTATTAATTTTATTCTTTGGTGTATTTTTGGCGATACTAAAAAAAGCACAAGAATTAATGAAGATTTTCATTGTGACTATGGAAAAAATGAAAAACAGACTGTACAAACTACAAAAACATATGCTGGTGAATTTATAGCAGATCTTCACAGTAAAAAAACAGGTTATGATAAAGAATTAGATGCTTATATAGATGATATTTCAAGATATGTTGAAGGATTTGAGGCAAGGATCAATAGTTATTCTCACAAAGGTAAGGAATATTGTACTGAAAGATTGATTGCAATTGTTCATTTGTATTGTTTGAAACGTCATATAAATCCTAGAGTTGTTTTTTTCCCATTCAACCATGACGGTTATGAAGATATATTTGATAGTGATTATGTAAATAAATTAACTGCCTGGGAATCCAAGGGGGAGTTCGAGAAAAGTAGTGATTTATCTAAGGCTCAAAAGAAATTTTCATCTTGGGTGAATGAGTCTGATGATGCTCGTCGTGTTTTGGATTATATATCAAGCAGCATTAACTTTTATTTTAATTGTTCTGTGATAGGGCTTAAGAATAACGCGCTTTGTATTGATAATAATGCCATCTATATTACTAACGGGGTTCCTAATTATTCCAAGACCTATTGGTATGATGTTAAGGAGTTGTCTTTAGACCGAAAAAGTGGAGTTCTTACTATTAATGAAAATGAATCCGGAATCATTGTCAGTTCTGCTGGAAAACAACTTTTAGAACGAGCTTGTTTCTATTTTAGAGAAATAAATAATATGCCACAAAATAAAATAATATCACGACTTGATATTTCTATTGATGCTGCGTATAAGTTTAAAGAAAAATATGGTGAAGATCTGTCCAGACTTTTCGATTAAACATTTCTGACGATGAACTAAGTAAGTTGGAGGTTGATGTGTTTTTATCTAAGAAAGAATTTAGATGTATTCAATGTGAGAAAAAATATACCTTTGATCAGGCAGTTAATATCGTAAGTAAGCAAAGGTACGGAGGCGTGGCATTTCATGGAAATACAAAATTTGCAAATGCACAAGAATTACAACCAGAGATAAGTGAATGTGTTTGTCCGGAGTGTGGAAAAAAATATACAATCGAGCGTATTAGATAGATGTTTTCGCGCAAGTCAATTTTGCAAATAATAGTAACACTGAAATTTGAATAATGTTCAGTGTTACTTTTTATATGTAGGAATATATGCATGACGGCATGAAAAATATATTTATTTTTTAACCTGTATTTTACCCTCTGACATAATATTAGGGAAGGTGCGAACAAGTCCCTGATATGAGATCATGTTTGTCATCTGGAGCCATGGAACAGGGTTCATCATGAGTCATCAACTTACCTTCGCCGACAGTGAATTCAGCAGTAAGCGCCGTCAGACCAGAAAAGAGATTTTCTTGTCCCGCATGGAGCAGATTCTGCCATGGCAAAACATGGTGGAAGTCATCGAGCCGTTTTACCCCAAGGCTGGTAATGGCCGGCGACCTTATCCGCTGGAAACCATGCTACGCATTCACTGCATGCAGCATTGGTACAACCTGAGCGATGGCGCGATGGAAGATGCTCTGTACGAAATCGCCTCCATGCGTCTGTTTGCCCGGTTATCCCTGGATAGCGCCCTGCCGGACCGCACCACCATCATGAATTTCCGCCACCTGCTGGAGCAGCATCAACTGGCCCGCCAATTGTTCAAGACCATCAATCGCTGGCTGGCCGAAGCAGGCGTCATGATGACTCAAGGCACCTTGGTCGATGCCACCATCATTGAGGCACCCAGCTCGACCAAGAACAAAGAGCAGCAACGCGATCCGGAGATGCATCAGACCAAGAAAGGCAATCAGTGGCACTTTGGCATGAAGGCCCACATTGGTGTCGATGCCAAGAGTGGCCTGACCCACAGCCTGGTCACCACCGCGGCCAACGAGCATGACCTCAATCAGCTGGGTAATCTGCTGCATGGAGAGGAGCAATTTGTCTCAGCCGATGCCGGCTACCAAGGGGCGCCACAGCGCGAGGAGCTGGCCGAGGTGGATGTGGACTGGCTGATCGCCGAGCGCCCCGGCAAGGTAAGAACCTTGAAACAGCATCCACGCAAGAACAAAACGGCCATCAACATCGAATACATGAAAGCCAGCATCCGGGCCAAGGTGGAGCACCCATTTCGCATCATCAAGCGACAGTTCGGCTTCGTGAAAGCCAGATACAAGGGGTTGCTGAAAAACGATAACCAACTGGCGATGTTATTCACGCTGGCCAACCTGTTTCGGGCGGACCAAATGATACGTCAGTGGGAGAGATCTCACTAAAAACTGGGGATAACGCCTTAAATGGCGAAGAAACGGTCTAAATAGGCTGATTCAAGGCATTTACGGGAGAAAAAATCGGCTCAAACATGAAGAAATGAAATGACTGAGTCAGCCGAGAAGAATTTCCCCACTTATTCGCACCTTCCTTAGCTAATGACGTCATTTTTTTATGTAATATGGTAAATCAAAAATAGATCAATGTTGTACTGAATAATGATGTGTCACAGTAAGTTTATGGTGCTCCAGTAAAGACCTGGGTTTGGTTATCCCTTCCGTGCCTGGTGATAAAAATAAGGTCAGATGTGGTGCGCCTCCTTTTTCGAAAAGTTATGGGGGTTATTACCGTTTTATCAATATTAACATATTCATATGTGGTTTTTTCTGGCGTCGGGCATTGATGGAATCATAATGATTTAACGGTACTTAAAGGCGATAAAAAATTTTACATCTCCCCTTTCTCAGCCCGAAAATGTGGAATACCGACTATGACCCGGACGGCAAACTGGCTACGGATGAAATGATGGATAGTGGCGTGTTCTCCAGTTACTCAAATATAAACGGACGTAGAACAGGCTACTTCCGTTCATTGAATTAAAGGCCAGAAAACGTTGGCCTTTAATCATCAAATATTAGAATACAAGTATGTCAAATATATTCATCAAATACCTCTCCATCCAGACCTCCGCCTGCCGTCGCACCGAGAACAACTTCGCTTCCCATAACTCCAGAGGTTTAATCTCACTAATTGGCCGCTTGTCTATGAAGGGGAAAATTTCTTGCTCAGGCGTTTTTATGATTTATTCACGGTAGGCCACTGTCCAGCGGTCTGCTCTAGTTGTATGCCATTCACGGCTTACAGAATTTCCCGGATTTAGGGAAATCGTCTCGGACTATCCCGGACGTGATATGTGCTAATTCACTTGAAAATAAAGGATTTTTTGGAGTTATGAGGACTTGCCCGGAAGACAGATGGCGGAAGATCACAGGAGTCGAACCTGCCCAGGACCGCTGGCGGCCCCATCTGGATTTGAAGTCCAGCCGCTTCACCGGAAACGACGATCTTCCTGCATCGATTGCTACATGGATGCGCGCGCATTATAACCCTTTTAAACCCCCTGAAAATCCCCCGACGAAAATATTTTCTTCGCTGCGAACAACTTAGCGCAAACCCGCCAGAAGACAGGCCCTGCCTGGCCTGAAATAAATTGAAATCTTGCTTTCAGGTCAACAGGTTGCGCAGATCACAGAAAACAAGAAACGTAATTCCATTACCAGAAAAAACAATACAACCCCTGTCTGGAATCTTCTAAAACGGCAACAGAACACCTTACTTCTGTCTCTGTTAGCCTGAGGAAAACGCACAATGAACAGTCAGGTTTTATCTCTGAAGGAGAAATTTGGTTATGGTCTGGGTGATGCCGCCAGCCATATTGTCTTTGATAACGTCATGCTTTACATGATGTTTTTTTATACCGATATCTTTGGGCTACCAGCTGCCTTCGTTGGTACCATGTTCCTTCTGGCGCGTGCGCTGGATGCGGTATCTGACCCGTGCATGGGGCTGATAGCAGACCGCACCCGCAGCCGTTCCGGTAAGTTCCGCCCATGGATTTTATGGGGCGCATTGCCGTTTGGTATTGTCTGTGTGTTTGCCTATAGCTCACCGGATTTGTCGATGAGTGGCAAAATGATTTATGCCGCCGTGACTTACACCCTGCTCACGCTGATGTATACCGTTGTGAATATTCCTTATTGCGCACTGGGCGGGGTTATCACCAACGACCCGGACCAGCGTATTTCCCTGCAATCCTGGCGGTTTGTGCTGGCAACCGCGGGCGGCATGCTGTCTACGGTGTTAATGATGCCGCTGGTCAAACTGATTGGTGGCGACAATAAAGCGCTGGGCTTCCAGGGCGGTATTGCTGTGCTCGCTGTCGTGGCTATTTTGATGTTCCTGTTTTGTTTCTGGAGCACAAAAGAACGTGTTGAAACCCCACCGAATGCCACGCCAATGCGTGAAGACCTACGTGACATCCTGAAAAATGACCAGTGGCGCATTGTCGGTGTGCTGACCATTCTCAATATTCTTGCCGTGGCAGTACGTGGCGGGGCGATGATGTATTACGTCACCTGGATAATGGGCAAGCCCGGTGTGTTTGCCCTGTTCCTGACCACGTATTGTGTGGGCAACTTACTCGGCAGTGCTCTGGCAAAACCCCTGACCAGTTTGCTGTGCAAAGTGGAGGTGTTCTGGTTAACCAACGCGGCGCTGTGCGTGATAAGTGCGGGGATGTTTTTTGTACCGATGCATGAAACCGCGCTGATGTTCATTCTGATTGCCGTCATTGGGGTACTGCACCAGTTAGTTACCCCAATCCAGTGGGTGATGATGTCTGATACCGTTGATTACGGTGAATGGCAGAATGGTAAACGCCTGACTGGCATTAGCTTTGCCGGCACCTTGTTTGTGCTGAAGCTGGGCCTGGCGATTGGCGGTGCAATAATCGGCTGGCTGCTGGCATTTGGTGGCTACAGTGCTGGAGCCACCGCGCAAAACAGTGCCACACTTTCTATCATTATTGGCCTGTTTACCCTGGTGCCCGCAGTCTGCTACCTGATAAGCGCGGTAGTGGCAAAACGCTATTACACCCTGAAAACCCCTTTCCTGAAAAAAATACTCGCTGAACTGGCACAGAACACGCGCGATAACCAACAGCCGCTTCTGGATGTGCCGGTGTCTGAACCACACCAAGTTAAGAGGATTGAGTCATGAAAATCAGTGACGGTAACTGGCTGATTCAGCCGGGTCTTGCCCTTATTCACCCGCTACAAATGTTTGAGGCACAGCAGCAGGGCAATGAACTGGTGGTGTACGCCGCACCACGGGATGTGCGTGAGCGTGCCTGGCAACTGGATACCCCGTTGTTCACTCTGCGTTTCTTTTCACCACAAACCGGCATTATTGGTGTGCGTATTGAACACTTTCAGGGGAGCGTGGCGTGCGGCCCCGATTACCCGTTACAGGCAGACAGCTCAACGCCCGTCACCATCGAAAACAATGAAACCTGCGCCATGCTGACCAGCGGCAACCTCAGTGTGCGGGTAAGTAAAGGTGAGTTTTGGGCACTGGATTTCCTGCGTGATGGCGAACGGATCACCGGCAGCCAGGTGAAAAATAATGGCTATGTGCAGGACGCTAACAGCGGCAAAAATTACATGTTCGAACGCCTCGACCTGGGCGTCGGCGAAACGGTATACGGCCTGGGTGAACGCTTTACGGCTCTGGTGCGCAATGGGCAATCGGTAGAAACCTGGAACCGCGATGGTGGCACCAGCACAGAGCAGGCCTATAAAAATATCCCGTTCTGGCTCACCAACAAAGGCTACGGCGTTCTGGTCAACCACCCGGAAAATGTCTCGTTTGAAGTGGGTTCTGAAAAAGTCTCCAAAGTGCAGTTCAGTGTGGAAGGAGAATACCTGGAATACTTTGTGATTGACGGCCCCACACCGAAAGCGGTGCTGGACCGTTACACCCGCTTTACAGGTCGCCCGGCGCTGCCTCCGGCCTGGTCTTTTGGCCTGTGGCTCACCACGTCGTTCACCACCAATTACGATGAAGCCACCGTTAACCGTTTTATTGATGGCATGGCAGAACGCCAGTTGCCGCTGCATGTGTTCCACTTCGACTGCTTCTGGATGAAAGCATTCCAGTGGTGTGATTTTGAGTGGGATCCGGCGACATTCCCGGACCCTGAAGGCATGCTGGCCCGCCTGAAAGCGCGCGGGCTGAAAATATGCGTGTGGATCAACCCCTATATCGGCCAGAAATCGCCGCTGTTTGCCGAAGGCAAAGAGAAAGGGTATTTACTCAAACGCCCCGATGGCAGTGTGTGGCAGTGGGATAAATGGCAGCCAGGCCAGGGCATTGTAGATTTCACCAACCCGGATGCCTGCACCTGGTACGCCGGGCACCTGAAACGCCTGGTGGCAATGGGGGTGGACTGTTTCAAAACCGATTTCGGCGAGCGTATTCCGGTGGATGTCGCGTGGCATGATGGTTCCGACCCACAGAAAATGCACAATCACTACGCTTTTTTGTACAACGCCTTAGTGTGGCAGGCGCTCAAAGATACCGTGGGTGAAGAAGAGGCGGTGCTGTTTGCCCGTTCAGCCTCGGTTGGCGCGCAACAGTTCCCTGTGCACTGGGGGGGCGATTGCTACGCCAATTATGAATCTATGGCCGAAAGCCTGCGGGGCGGTTTATCGATTGGCCTGTCGGGCTTTGGGTTCTGGAGCCATGATATTGGCGGCTTTGAAAACACGGCACCGGCCGATGTCTATAAACGCTGGTGCGCGTTCGGCCTGCTTTCCAGCCACAGTCGCCTGCATGGCAGCAAGTCTTACCGCGTGCCCTGGGCTTATGATGACGAAGCCTGCGATGTGGTGCGCCATTTTACCCAGCTTAAATGCCGTTTAATGCCGTATTTATACCGCCAGGCGGTGCTGGCCCATGAATGCGGGACGCCAGTGATGCGCGCCATGATGCTGGAGTTCCCGGATGACCCGGGCTGTGATTATCTCGACCGCCAGTACATGCTGGGTGACAGTCTGTTAGTAGCGCCAGTATTCAGTGAGCAGGGCGATGTAGCATTTTACCTGCCAGCAGGGCGCTGGACCCATTTATGGCATAACGATGAACTGGCTGGTGGCTGGCATAAACAGCGCCATGACGTTATGAGCCTGCCGGTGTATGTGCGTGATAATACGTTACTGGCACTGGGTAATAACGACCAGAAGCCGGATTATGCCTGGCATGAAGGCACGGCATTCCAGTTATTTAACCTGGATGACGGGCGTGAGGCTGTGTGTGAAGTGCCTGCTCAGGATGGTAGCACTCTGTTTACCCTGCGGGTAAAACGTGAAGGCGGCACGCTACAGGTGCATGGCGAAGGGGATGCCCGTAACTGGCACCTTTGCCTGCGCAATATTCACCAGGTAAAAGCAGTGCAACAAGGGGAAAGCCAGAACAGTGAATGGGGGCTTGTGGTTCGCCCGGTTTCTGGGGCGTCATCACTGGTGGTGCATTATTGAGTTGCGGTTTGAGTGATACAAAACGCCCGGGTATATTGCCCGTGCGTTTTTTTAAAACTGTGTGGCTTATTTAGCAACCACAAAGCGGTCTGCATCGTCCATAAACGCTTTATCGCCAGCAGGTGCTTCAATAGAACCGAAGTTCATTTGCGCACGCAGTTTCCAGCTTGCCGGAATGTTCCAGGTGCGCTGTACATCTTCGTCTACCAGTGGGTTGTAGTGTTGCAGGTTCGCTCCAATGCCTTTCTCGGCCAGCGCCATCCACACGGCGTACTGTGCAATACCGGTGCTGTGTTCAGACCATACCGGGAAGTTATCCGCATAAGCGGCAAACTGTTCTTGCAGGTTTTTCACAACATTCTGGTCTTCAAAGAACAGCACGGAACCAGCTGCCGCCGCAAAGCCATCAATTTTTTGTGAGGTCGGGGCGAAATGTTCTGCCGGGACAATTTTACGTAGTTGTTCGCGGGTCAGTTCCCAGAATTTAGTGTGTTCTGCACCCAGCAGGATCAGCGCACGAGAGCTCTGCGAGTTAAACGCAGAAGGTGCCTGGCGAATGGCTTCTTTAATCAGGGCGACAACGGCATCATCAGAAACAGGCAGTGTCTTACCCAGTGCATAAACGGTACGGCGTTGGGTTGCCAGCGAATGGAATTCTTGTTGCATAATCTCTCCCGAACTAGTCTCAGTACCTTTGAATAAGTTAATCAGGTTTTTAATCCACATTTTCTTTAAGGTCAATCTCAAAGCATGCCATTAACATGGCTGAACCAGAAAAGGCAGAGGATCTGTGATACCTGTCTCAATGCCCGTTTGATCAGTAAGTTACTTCTGGCATTTTGCTGGTTAACGTGGCGTTAGCGGCAGCCTGAAGCGCCCTGATGTGTAATGATAGTACGCCTGGCGGAACTTGAGAGAAAACTGAACTATTTGTTGTTATATTTCAAAAAAACTGAACAAAATGGAGGTGCGGTGTAGTGCTGAACTATATGGTGAGAAAAGACGCTGGAGAATAAATACACCAGCTGTGTCGGTTAATAAAATTAATAATTGAGATGCCTGTCACGCAAAGTAATTGCAAAAATGTGATCTGCTCAGAATAAATGAGCCATTTTCAGCGGTGTTTGTTAATTGTCCGGATATATGGACAGTTTTTAGTATTGTAGCTGCACATGTGGCTCTCTATATTTATTATCACAGAGCGTTCACAGAAACGGTGCCAGAAAAATTGAGCGGTTAATTTTATTTATTAATCTGGTCTGTAACTAAAGGTAAAAAATGAAAATGATTACCTCACGACAACACAGATTATTACGTTTCCTGTTACAACAGCAGGAATATGCCACGTTACTCAGTCTGGCAGAGCAGTTTGCTGTGTCGGAAAAAACTATTCAGCGCGATCTGAATATCATTAATGATTACCTGGCTGAGTGGAATATCCGGGCAGATAAAAAAGCCGGTGCCGGTGTTTTGCTGGTGGCTGAAAATATGGCGGATTTATTGCAACTGGAACAAAAACTTAACGGCGAAAATGATGACGCTGGCGGGATTATGGGCCATGCCCGCCGGGTAAAAATCGCCTCTCAGTTACTGAGTGAGACCCCAAAAGAAACCTCAATCAATAAGTTGTCAGAACGTTACTTCATTAGCAATGCCTCTATTGTCAATGATTTAAGAATTATTGAAGAATGGATAACTCCTCTGGGGCTACAGTTAATTCGTAGCCAAAGCGGCACCCGTATTAAAGGTAATGAAAACAGTGTGCGCCAGGCGATGGCCGCACTGATTAACGGGTTGATGAACCACCAGGAGCCAGGGTCCGTGAACCATTCACGGCTGGACCCAGGGAGCTATAAAGCGCTGGTTCAGTATTTTGGTGAGGAAGATGTCGCTTTTGTCCAGGCACTGTTGCAGGAGATGGAACAGGCACTGGCCTACCCACTGGGTGAACCTTATTACATCAACATTTTTACCCATATTTTAATTATGATGCACCGCCGCACCAGGGGAAATTTACTGGATAATCCGGGCTATGTTGCCCGGTCGCATGTGGATGACCCGGTTTTTGTGGTTGCCGGGAAAATGGTGGCAGAAATCGAACAACGTATTGGTCTGCCATTACCTGAAGATGAAGTGTGGTTTATCTACCAATATATTATTTCGTCCGGTGTGCTGGTAATGGAAAATCAAAGTGGCAGCCTGTTGCATGCCGAATTATTTAGCGATGAGGCCCGTGATATTACGCTGCATTTGGTCACGAAGTTTTCGCGGTTAATTAACATTGAACTTAATCTTGACCAACAATTATACGAAGGGCTGGTGGTGCATATTCGGCCATTAATTAACCGGCTTAACTACCAAATCATTATTCGCAACCCATTGCTGGATGATATTAAAAATGAGCTGGCGGATATTTATTACCTGACACGTATCGCAGTAGAACAGGTGTTTGTTCGCTACACGCCGCGGGCTGTGTCTGACGATGAAGTGGGCTACCTGGCGGTGCATTTCCAGGCGGCGGTTGAACGCCAGATTGCCCGTAAGCGCGTGTTGCTGGTGTGTTCAACGGGTATAGGGACATCGCATTTACTGAAAAGCCGGATTCTGCGGGCATTTCCTGACTGGGAAATTGTGGGTGTTGTCTCTTCAGCAACTGCGCAAAGTGTAACCCAGCAAATGGCGCCAGACCTGGTTATTTCCACGGTTCATCTGCCTGAAGGGGAAACTCCGGTGGTGTATGTCACTGCGTTTTTCAATGATGCGGATATCCGGCGGGTTACCGACAAACTGATAACAGAAAAACTGCACCAGGCCAGTGAGGCTTATGCAGTGACACAACTTTGATTCTATTGTGGTGAGAGGTGGTTTATGGATATCACGAAAATATTAAATGTCAGCCATGTGAAGTTAAATATGGTGGCGAAAACAAAAGACGAAGTGATTGAAGAATTAACGGATTTATTATTAGCCGATGGTGCAATTACCAACCGCGATGAGTTTATTCGCGATGTCTGGCAGCGGGAAGCTGAAGGGTCTACAGGGTTTGAAAATCATATTGCCATTCCCCATGGTAAATCCTCGGCTGTCAGCCATACCACACTTGCCATTGGGCGTACCCAACAGGATATTCCCTGGGAAACACTGGATGGCAGCCATGTCCGCTGCATCATTTTATTTGCTGTTCGCCTGGAGGATCAAAATACCACACATATTCGTTTGTTATCTCAAGTTGCCAGTGCGCTGGCGGATGATGACGTAATCGCCCGGCTGCTGGCAGAAAATAATCCAAATAATATTATTCAGTTATTTAGCCAATACGCTGAAACAGATATCTGCTAACCCTACAAACTCATTATCTTTTTACTTAATAGCGGTAGTGAAAATAGTGAGAATAACTATCGAGAGTGATTATGAATATTGTTTGTGTTGCCGCCTGTACAGCAGGCATTGCCCATACTTATATCGCACGTGAGAAACTGATTAAAGGAGCCAAACAACTTGGGCACCAAATTAAAGTGGAAACCCAGGGAACTATTGGTACAGAAAATGAGTTACTGCCAGATGATATCGCTCAGGCTGATGTCGTGATTCTGGCAATAGATGTGAAAATAAAAGGTGAGGAGCGTTTTAAAAATAAACGTGTGGTGCGTGTTAAAACCGAGGTGGTGATTAAATCACCAGTCCAGTTTATTGAAAAAGTCGCGAAGTCATTAAGCCACGCCTGATCCTCACACTGGAGGGTTTTATCATGAAAGAAAATAAAACACCGGTTTCTCAGGAAATAAAGCGCCATTTATTAACAGGTATTTCCTGGATGATTCCCCTGATTGTCGCTGCCGGGATTTGTATTGCCCTGGGGCAAATCCTGGGTGGAACGGATGTCGGCAAAAAAGTGGATACAATCCCATGGATGCTCAACCAAATCGGTGGCTGGGGGATGGGGTTAATCGTACCGTTAATTTGTGCTGCCATTGCTTATTCAATTGCCGATCGGCCCGGTTTTGCTCCGGGGTTAATTGTCGGGTTTGTCTGCGGGCAAATTCACACCGGGTTTATTGGCGGGATGCTGGGTGGTTTTTTGGTGGGCTACACCGTATTGCTGCTTAAACGGTACATAAAGTTACCGCAGTCCATGCAGGGGCTGATGCCCATCATGATATTGCCAGTGTTAAGCACCATTATCAGCGGGCTGTTGATGATGACCTTAATCGGCAAGCCGATAGCCTGGTTGCAGGAAGCGTTGATTCAGATGTTGCAATCCATGCAGGGCGGTTCCCGCTTTGTGATGGGCGCTATTCTTGGCGCGATGGCGACGTTTGATTTTGGCGGTCCGGTGAATAAAACCATGTCGCTGTTCGCCGATGGCATGCTGGTCAGTGGTGTTTATGGCCCGGAAGCCGTGAAGTTTGTTGGGTCGATTATTCCACCGTTTGGCATCACGCTGTCGTTCCTGCTGACCCGCCACAAATATACCCGTGCCGAAAAAGAGGCCCTGAAAGCCGCGTTCCCCATGGGCATTTGCATGATAACCGAAGGGGTAATTCCTATTGCCGCGCGGGACTTATTGCGGGTGGTAGCCTCCTGCGTTGTTGCCTCGGCAGTCGCTGGCGGGCTGATTATGGTCTGGGGAGTGGAAAGCCCGGTTCCCCATGGTGGCATGTTTGTGGTGCCGTTATTCACTCATCCCTGGTTGTTCTGCCTGGCGCTGGGCATTGGCACGGTTATCTGCGGTGTCATGTTGTCGATTATCAAAAAACCAGTCACTGAACAGGATGAAGAGTTTGATGAACTCTCTGACCAAAAAGTGGATGACGACGAAATTACCTTCACCCTGGAATAAACGGAGCGTGCCATGTTTGCTGAAATGAAAACTCTGGTCGCACAGGCACAACAAGGGCATTACGCCTTGCTCGCCATCAACTGCGTCAATATGGAAACAGCAAGGGCCGCCATTCGTGTTGCTGAACAACACCGGGCGCCCATCATTCTGAATCTGTACCAGGCGCATTTAGCGCACTTTCCGGCAGATATCGCTTTCCCTCTGGTGAAATCGCTGGCCGAAAAAGCACAGGTACCGGTTACCCTGAGCCTGGATCATGGTAAAGATCCGGGCCACATTCACCGCTGCTTCCGGGCCGGATTTAGTGGGTTGATGATTGATGCCTCGGCTTTTCCGCTGGATGAAAACGTGCGACAAACCCGGGCGGTGGTGGAACTGGCTGCCAGTGCTGGTGTGTGCGTTGAAGGGGAACTGGGGCACCTGGGAGACGCACCGGTCTATAACCATGCCACGAATCGCGACCTGATGACCAACCCGGCAGATGTCGCCCCGTTTATTGCCAGAACCGGCATTGATTTGTTGGCGGTGTCTGTGGGAACAGCACATGGCATGTACCCGGAAGGGGTCATCCCGGCAATTGACTTTGACCGGCTGGCTGCTGTTTACCGTGAATCATCGGTGCCTCTGGCGCTGCATGGCGGGAGCGGTACGCCATTTAGTGAACTTGCCCGCTGCCCGCAATTTGGGGTGGCAAAAATCAACGTGGGCGCGGCGGTGTTTGATGCCGGGAAAAACGCCTTACTTCATACCCTTTGTCACGATAAAGACCGCGATATGGATGCGGTAATGGCCGCAATGGAAGAGGCCTGTATGGCTGCTATTGAGCCATATCTGGAAGCCAGCGGCGCTATCGGCAAAGCCTGATTATTCACTGTGTTACCTGTTATGCCAGCGTAAATCCTGCCTGGCAGGGCTGGCTGTTACCCAAAAATGGAGAATGACGATGTTAGTGTCCATGCAACAACTCCTGAAATATACCCGCCAACACCACTTCGCGGTGGGGGCATTTAATGTGGCGGATAGCTGTTTTGTGCGCGCTGTAGTGGAAGAAGCAGAGGCCGCAAACGCGCCGGCGATTATCTCTATTCACCCCAGCGAACATGACTTTGTTGGCGATGCGTTTTTTGCCTATGTGCGGGACATTACCCTGCGCAGCCCGGTGCCCTTCGTGATTCACCTTGATCACGGGGCATCTATTGAACATGTGCAACGGGCGATTCAGTGCGGGTTCACATCTGTAATGATTGACGGCTCTCTGCTGCCTTATGAAGAGAATGTGGCGCTAACCCGCGAAGCCGTGCGCCTGGCGCATGCGGTTGGCGTGTCTGTTGAAGGGGAACTGGGCACGATTGGGCAAACCGGCACTTCTGTTGAAGGTGGTGTGTCCAAAGTCACCTATACCGACCCGGCGCAGGCGGAAGACTTTGTGAACCGCACTGGTGTGGATACCCTGGCCGTCGCTATTGGTACGGCGCACGGCATCTACCCGAAGGGCATGCAACCACAGTTACAGATGCACATTCTGAAAGATATTGCCGGGCGTACTTCCATTCCTCTGGTGCTGCATGGTGGCTCAGCTAACCCCGATGCGGAAATTGCTGAATCCGTCACGTTGGGTGTCGGGAAAGTAAATATCTCCAGTGATATGAAGTATGCCTATTTCCAGAAAGTGCGCGAGATTTTAAGCAAAGAAACCTGGTGGGATCCTAACGTTATCTACCCTGAGCCTATCAAGGCCGCGCGTGAAGTGATCCGCTACAAAATGAAGCTGTTCAATTCCGTGGATAAAGCCAGCCTGTATTGAGCAGGATGGCGGGTAACGGAGCTGGTTATCCATTGTGTGATAACCGGCCCGAATCATAACCCGGCGTGCTGATGCACGCCTGAGTCTGATGACAAACCTCATGTCCGCACAGAACGAGAGGATGTCACCCAATAGAAAACGAGGAAAATCAATTTATTGATTTTTGGCTGCTAACTAAAAAGAAGGAAAACCACGCTTTTCCCTTCTTTTTCATCAATCTGTGGCGTGCTGATGCACGCCGTTTTTGCCTGAAGGGGGTGAACTGTGTTGCAGGCAGGGCTGGATATTGGTGGCACGAAAATCGCGGCGGTGGTGCTGGACAGCACTGGCCGGGAGTGCGGGCGCTGGCGGCAGCCCACACAAAAAAGCAGCTATGAGCAGTTTCTGGAAAGCGTGAGCCAGCTGGTGAATACCCTGCGCCAGCAGCTTGCAGAGCCTTTTTCACTGGGTATTGCGTTGCCGGGCAGTGTGTCGCCAGTTTCCGGGCGCATTCGTAACGCCAATATTTTAGTGCTGAACGGGCAACCGCTGGCGCAGGATTTGGCTACGCGCCTCGGGCAACCTGTTACCCTGGCGAATGACGCTAACTGTTTTGCGCTCTCGGAGGCCAGAGATGGTGCCGGTGCGGGGTACAGCAGTGTTTTCGGTATGACATTAGGCACCGGCTGTGGCGGTGGCCTGGTTTTCAATAACCAACTGATTATTGGTGGATACGGCTCGGCGGCGGAGTGTGGCCATATTCCTTTGCCGGGGTATCAACCAGAGAATGATGGCCCGGCTGTGCGTTGCTATTGCGGGCAGGAAAACTGTGCCGAAAGTTTTGTTTCCGGTACAGGCCTGGCGCGCGGGTATCACTTGCTGGCCGGGGAAGAAGTTTGTGGTGAGCAGGTGATAAGCCGTGCACAGGCAGGTGACGCAGCCGCGCTGCAGCAAGTTGCCCGTTTCCGCAGCCAGCTTTCTCGCCTGCTGGCGACAATAATTAACGTGGTGGACCCGGCAGTGATTGTGCTGGGTGGCGGGTTATCACAATCCCCACTGTTGCTGGAAGGTGTGGCGCAACAGGTTGCTCCCCGGGTATTTACCGACCACTTCCAAACCCCGATTGTTACCGCTCAGCACGGTGCGAGCAGTGGAATGCGCGGTGCAGCATGGCTGGGCGCTGAACAGGGGGTGCGGTAACAAGCGGTGTTATGTGCCAACGGGCGAACCGCAATGGCAGGCTGCAACGGTTGTTACAGGCGTCAGAAGGAAACGTGACTGTGGCAACAATTTCCTGTTATTGCCAAAAAAATCGTTGTCTAAACGCGCCAGCTGTGTTTGTATATTTTTTAACGTAAAAATAACACAAGACAGGCCCAAATGACTGCAATCCGCAATGCACAGGCTCTACTACTTACCGCGCTAACCGCCGCGGTAGTGGTCGTCGTGCGTGTGGTGGTGGTCGTCGGCAAAGCGCCGTAGGGTCTGAATCAACGCACGATTCCAAACCCCGCCGGCGCAAACCGGGCGGGGTTTTTACTTCCTACTCGCCCAACAACGCTGGCCCAGAAGAAAAAGGATACTGGAGCATGGCAACAACGGGCAGCAGCATATCGCAACCTCAGCGCATGACAGGCGCGCAGTTAATTGTTCACTTACTGGAACGGCAGGGGATAACCCAGGTCACCGGCATTCCTGGCGGTACCGTGTTACCGCTGTATGATGCATTAAGTGAAAGCAAACAAATTCGCCATATTCTGGCTCGCCACGAACAGGGGGCTGGTTTTATCGCCCAGGGAATGGCGCGAACCCAGGGAAAACCCGCAGTGTGTATGGCCTGCAGTGGGCCGGGCGCGACCAACCTGGTGACAGCCATTGCCGATGCCCGGCTGGATTCAATTCCACTGGTGTGTATCACCGGCCAGGTGCCGTCCGCCATGATTGGCACCGATGCGTTCCAGGAAGTGGACACTTACGGCATCTCCATTCCCATTACCAAACATAACTACCTGGTGCGCCATATCAGCGAATTGCCGCAGGTTATCAGTGACGCGTTCCGTATTGCTCAGTCTGGCCGCCCGGGCCCGGTATGGGTGGATATCCCGAAAGATATTCAGACGGCGGAAATCGACCTTGATTGCCTGCCTGAACCCGGTGTGCGCCAGGGGACTCCGGCCTTTTCGGCTCAGGCAGTAAGTGAAGCGGCAGCGATGATTAACCAGGCAAAACGCCCGGTACTCTACCTGGGCGGGGGGGCTATTGGGGCTGCAGAGCAGGCGCGCCAGCTGGCGGAAACAGCCAACCTGCCAACTACCATGACACTCATGGCGCTGGGTACGCTGCCTTCTCATCACCCGTTATCACTGGGGATGCTGGGGATGCATGGCGCAAGAAGCACGAACTACATTCTGCAGGAAGCAGATTTACTGGTGGTGATGGGGGCGCGTTTTGACGACCGCGCCATTGGTAAAACGGCAGAGTTTTGCCCCAATGCCAAAATCATTCATGTGGATATCGACCGGGCGGAACTGGGGAAAATCAAACAGGCCCATGTTGCCATTCAGGGCGATGTCAGTGAGGTACTGGCGCAGTTACTGCCCCAGGTGATGCCACAACCCCGCACCGAGTGGCGCGCGCTGGTGAATGATTTACAGCGCGAGTTTCCCACCCACTTCAGCAGTGAAGACCCGTTATCGCACTATGGCCTGATCAACGCGGTTGCACAGTGTGTGGATGACAACGCGGTGATCACCACCGATGTGGGGCAGCACCAAATGTGGGTGGCGCAGGCTTACCCACTGAACCGCCCGCGCCAGTGGCTGACTTCCGGCGGCCTTGGCACGATGGGGTTTGGCCTGCCCGCGGCGATTGGCGCAGCACTGGCAGAACCAGAACGCACGGTGATTTGCTTTACTGGCGATGGCAGCCTGATGATGAATATTCAGGAAATGGCAACGCTTGCGGAAAATGGCCTGAATGTGAAAATCGTGCTGATGAACAACCATGCGCTGGGCCTGGTGCATCAGCAGCAAACTCTGTTCTATAACCAGAATGTTTATGCCTGTACCTATCCTGGCATGACGCAATTCATGCCGATTGCCGCCGGGTTTGGTCTGGCAACCTGCGATTTAAATGCCGCGCCTGACCCGCAGGCTGCACTGCGCGAGGCAATTTCCCGCCCGGGGCCGTGCCTGATTCATGCCAGCATCGACCCGAATGAAAAAGTGTATCCGATGGTACCGCCAGGTGCGGCCAATACTGAAATGGTGGGGGAATAAGCCATGCAACAACAACATTGTGAAGCCGTTATCCTGGAACTAACCGTGCGTAACCACCCGGGCGTAATGTCCCATGTGTGTGGCTTGTTTGCCCGCCGGGCCTTTAACGTTGAAGGGATTTTGTGTCTGCCACTGGAAAAGGGTCATCAGAGCCGTATCTGGTTGCAGGTGCTTGATGACCAGCGCCTGGAACAGATGATTAGCCAGATAGACAAACTGGAAGATGTGGTACAGGTTACCCGCCATGAAGCGGATCCTGGTGTGTTTAATAAGCTGGGGCTGTTTTTCCAGTAGCACCTTCCCGCCTGTTCAGGCCCCCGGCCGGGAGATTCACTTCCGGCCGTTAGTTTTATGCGTGCCCGCCGTTCTGCCAGCCCGTCAATTTACTGCGTTACCGGTATTTTGCCTTTCCCCAGTTTATGTCGGGGTTTTCATGCGTTTTTTTATAAATTTTTATATATGAAAAAACGAATATGTTTTTGACTTTTTATATATGAAGCGCGACACTGCCTGCCAGTTACAGGAGAACCCATATGGTACAACTCACCCCGCTGGCATTATTCAAAAATCTGTCTGATGAAACCCGTCTGAACATTATTCTGCTGCTCAGAGAGATGGGCGAAGTGTGTGTGTGCAACCTTTGTAATCTGCTGAACCAGTCGCAGCCGAAAATCTCCCGCCATCTGGGTATGTTACGGGAAAGCGGGTTATTACTGGGCCGCAAGCAAGGGAAATGGGTGCATTACCGTTTGTCGCCACAAATACCCACATGGGCAGCGCAAGTGATTGAGCAGGCCTGGTTAAGTGAGCAGGAGACTATTCAGAGTTTAGCCCATGTTCAACGGGGGAAGAGTAGTACAGGCTGTGGTGTGTCAGTGTGTTAAGTATTTTCTGTTCATATTCGAATAAACATATTTAATAAGTTGAGCGGTACTGAGTGCCGGCTCATTTTTTATGGTGACTCAGAGCAGCTTTGCTGTTCTGCCTGGAGGAGTTATGTTGCTGGCCGGGGCTATTTTTATCCTGACTATTGTATTGGTTATCTGGCAGCCGAAAGGCCTGGGGATTGGCTGGAGCGCTATGCTTGGCGCAATACTCGCGCTGGTGACGGGGGTGGTGCAACTCAGTGATATTCCTGTGGTGTGGCATATTGTCTGGAATGCAACAGCGACCTTTATCGCCATTATTATCATCAGCCTGTTGCTGGATGAATCCGGCTTTTTTGAATGGGCCGCGCTGCATGTGGCGCGCTGGGGAAATGGCCGTGGGCGGCTGTTATTTACCTGTATTATTTTGCTGGGTGCGGCGGTCTCTGCGTTGTTTGCCAACGATGGCGCAGCGTTGATTTTAACGCCTATCGTTATTGCCATGCTGCTGGCGCTTGGGTTCAGCAAAGGTGCCACGCTGGCCTTTGTGATGGCGGCGGGTTTTATTGCTGATACCGCCAGCCTGCCGCTGGTGGTTTCTAACCTGGTGAATATTGTTTCTGCAGACTTCTTCCGCCTGGGGTTCAATGAATACGCCTCGGTGATGGTTCCCGTGGATATTGCCGCTATTATTGCCACCCTGGTGATGCTGCACTGGTTTTTCCGCAAAGAAATTCCGCCTGAATATGACCTTGCCCGCCTGAAAGGCCCGGCGCTGGCCATTAAAGATAAAGCCACGTTCAATACCGGCTGGGTTGTGCTGGTGCTGTTGCTGCTGGGCTTTTTTGTCCTGGAGCCAATGGGTATTCCGGTGAGTGCCATTTCTGCGGTGGGCGCGCTGGTGTTGTTTGTGGTTGCGAAGCGGGGTCATGCCATTAATACCGGTAAAGTGCTGCGTGGTGCGCCCTGGCAGATAGTGATTTTTTCGTTAGGGATGTACCTGGTGGTGTATGGCCTGCGCAACGCCGGGTTGACCAGCCATCTTTCTGATATTTTGAACTGGCTCTCTGGCCACGGGCTTTGGGCTGCAACTCTCGGAACCGGGTTCCTGACCGCAATTCTTTCCTCCATTATGAATAACTTGCCCAGTGTGTTGGTTGGGGCGTTGTCGATTGATGGCAGTACAGCCACGGGCGTTATCAAGGAAGCGATGGTGTACGCCAATGTGATTGGCTGCGATTTGGGGCCGAAAATCACCCCAATTGGTAGCCTGGCGACTTTGTTGTGGCTACACGTTCTTGCGCAAAAGAATATGAGGATCACCTGGGGTGGTTACTTTCGCACTGGGGTAATCATGACATTGCCCGTTTTGTTTGTGACGCTGGCGGCACTGGTGCTGCGCCTTTCTTTCACTTTGTAATGAGATACTGCTATGAGCAACATCACCATATATCACAACCCCAATTGTGGTACTTCACGCAACACGCTGGAGATGATTCGTAACAGCGGCGCAGAGCCTGACGTTATCCTTTACCTGGAAACCCCGCCTGCGCGGGATGAACTGGTTAAACTGATTGCCGATATGGGCATTTCTGTGTGGGCATTGCTGCGTAAAAATGTTGAGCCATTTACCGACCTTGGCCTGGAGGAGGGGAAGTTCTCCGACGACCAGTTGATTGATTTTATGTTGCAGTACCCCATTCTGATTAACCGCCCGATAGTTGTGACCCCACTGGGAACCCGGTTGTGCCGGCCATCTGAAGTGGTGCTGGATATTCTGCCGGGTGAGCAAAAAGGCGCGTTTGCCAAGGAAGATGGTGAGCAGGTGGTAGACAACACCGGCAAGCGGTTGAAGTAAAGCCTGAGTTTAAGTAAAAAATAAAGGGCAATGGCTTCTGGTTACTGCCTGCGCCATTGCCTTATTTTTCAGCTCGCCTGGTCAGCAAAGGGGGCTTTGTTGTAAGGCCGGTGTAATATTCCGCGCCCGAGGCCTGTATCACCGCCTTCAGTGTGCGCCATTTTTTATTGTGGCAATATTTACGCTGTATTCAGGAAGTCATTTGGATAACGCCTGAACCCCGGGCAGTTAATCAATATGAGCGCAATGCTGCTGGATCACTTGTTCACCCAAAGAGCCGAATAATGCCCGGGTGGCTGAATGAAATGCCCGCAGTTGTGCAAATGCGGGCTGAATCAACTGGGGGTGTTTACGCGGTGTGAGCGTTAATTCGCATTCTGCCAAATGGCGGACAGCCTCCACGGCATTGTCGTTAATGAGCCGGGTTATTTCATCTTCAATTTCTTTAAGCCAGCGCCGCCGTTCTGCAATCAGAAAAGGCGCATTCAGGTTCAGCAAAGTGATGGTGTAATCTGCTTTAGCGGCGTCTGCTGCAGATAACCCACTTTTAGGCTGAATACTTCCATCCAGTGGTAAATAGACAAAATAGTCACGGCAGTTTGCTGACTGCGGGGAAATAAATAAATTTGGGTTGTAGAGGCTGCCTTTATGGTGCCCGGCAAATCTGGCTGAACCGGTATAGGTTTTTAAATCCTGATCTGAAAGGGCGCTGCGCAGCAGATTTAACTCATCGAACGTGCGAGTGGGAAAGAGGCTTTTGGGTTGTTCATGCTCGAAATGAGAACCAATGCCGTGGGTGTTTTGTATATCCGCTAAATTAAGCTCTGTATAACAACACAAACCAAATTGTTCGACCAGAAGTTGGTGAAATAACGTATTACGGTTATCTCTGAAGTTTTTCCAGGCGCGCCTCGCTGCATCGTGTGTTGCCGGAATACCATTATTGGCTTGTGCCGCCGCCAGGTTGGCGTTGCCGCGCACTTGTTTTTTTATTCTGCGCATTTCCCTAAGAACTCCTTACGCTGAATCGCTCTGTCTGCGGCTGCCAGGTCAGAATGATGTTCGCCCATCATCTCCTGAAGGCGTGCTCTGAGCGCCAGCGCCTGGGCGCTTTTCCCCATGCCAGATTCAATCATGACAAAGTACTCTTTGAGCATATCGCTGTGATTAAGCGGAGGGCGGGTATCCACACCCAAAACCTGGGTCAGCACATAATGGCTCTGCTCACCAAAAGTATTACCAAGTGGTTTATGAGCGGTGTGTTGACCCAGAATTAAAATTTGCTCTTTTCTTACGGTGGTTAATACCTGGGGACTGTGAGTGGTAACAATAAATTGCAGGCCTGGAAATGCCGCTCCAAGGTTTTGTAATACAAGCTGTTGCCACTGAGGGTGAAGATGCATATCAACTTCATCAATCAGTACCATGCCTTGTGTTTTTACTACGGCATTTTCCTGAAGATGGCTGTTGAGGCGAACACAACGGTAGGCAATATCAGCGACCATACCCACCATATTACGGACACCATCGCTGAGCATGGAAACCGGAACATTACCTTGTTCAGGATGGCTGGCGATAATTTCTTTCGCCGTTGCACTATAACGAATATTGGACCAGCCAGATGGCTGCAGTACGGTATTAACTGCTGTTGTAATTGCCCTGAGCAGGCGGCTGCGTAATGTATTGCCTGAAACTAACGCATCAGATAACCCCGACTCTTCAAGGATTTTCATTTTGCGCTCAAGTTCAGCAATTGTTTCATCACGTAGCCAGACGGCAAATGCAGAATAGCTGGATTCTGGGTCCATACAATCGCGATACCCTTCAAACCGGCTGGATTTACTCAGTGAAGCAACTTTTAAGGAGGAGAGTTTTTTTTGTTTCCACAAACGGCCAGTGCCGTAATAACCAAATAAAGGTAATTCTGCTGGCTTATTATCCTGCACATCTTTCTGTAGTTGTTTAGCAAAATCTTTCAGGCTTTTGACTTGAGTGGTGCGGCCTTTCAGGGTGTTCCTCACCCGGCTCCAGTTTTCGGGAAATCCGCCAGGGTAATCCTGCCAGGTGGTGCAACTAATCGTTACCGGGAATTGGTATTCCATCGCGAAGGTATCATCAGCATCTTCCCGGGTATGTTTCGCCAGGTGAATTTCGTTGTCATGAACGCCACGATCAACCCCTGTTCCCAGTGCCGTGAAGAATTGACCATAGGCAATTGAAATGGCATCAAGAAGAGAGGTTTTTCCCTGGCCGTTCAGACCGACAAGAACATTTATGCCCGGACCAAATTCACATTCAAATTGCCGGAACCCTCTGAAATTTTCCAGAAAGAGTCGTTTCAATTTCATGATAGATAACCCACAGCCCTGAAGGTTGCACAATGTGATTGTTTAAAACGTTTGCAGTCTTCTGCCAGCAAACGTTTCAGGATGGTTATTCCCCTTCCCCCGGGAACAGGAACGGGTTGATGCTGCTGCGGGCAAAGCCTTCCTGCTCCATGCGGGCATCCAGTACCAGGGAAGCCAGGTCATCGGCAACGGCTTCGACGTTCGGGTCTTTTTCCTGGTAGAGCACCTTCAGATAGGTGCTGCAGTCACCACAGCTTTCCGCTTTAATGGCGGCCTGTTCGCTGTCCAGCGACCAGTAGTGTAAATCGCGGGTCTGCTCGCAGTTGCTGCATTTTACCCGCACCATGTGCCACTCAGTTTCGCACAGGTTACAGTGCAGGTAACGCAGGCCATTATTGCTACCGATATGCACCATACTGGAGACCGGCATACTGCCACAGACCGGGCAAAACTGGCGGTGTTCGCCATATTCCGCGCGGGCTTTACCCGGAATTAACGCGGCCATTTGCGCCCAGTAGAGTGACAAGGCGGCCCAGATAAAAGGCGCTTTATCGCTGCTGACTGCCACAAAATCGCTGGCGAACAGGCTGGTTGCCATGCTCTCCAGTTCCTGTTCTGACGCTTTCTCCAGGTTTTCAATCACGGCCAGCGCCGGGCCGCTCATTTCAGGCTTCAGCTCGGCAATCAGTGAGTGCAGGAGTTTATGCCAGTGTTTATCACGCGGCAGAGTGTGAATATCCAGCGGCGGTTTACCACTTTCGGCCGCACTGGCAATCAGGCTGGTGAGGTCCAGTTGCAGTGGGTGGTCGTACAGCACCACTTCCTGGGCATGGGCAATCAGTGCGGCAAAGCGCAGGTAATCACCCAGCGGGTTACTCTCAGCCAGTTCGCGCAGGCGTTCTGCCCGGCGGTTATAAAGATTCTTGAGTCTGGGGAATAATAACGGCGGAATCATATCCGCCGTGCGTTTTTCGCTCTTCTCCAACTGATCTTGCGGAATAATGCGAATACTCATTCAGTTGATTTTTCCTGTTTCTGGCGTAATTCGCGGAACCAGCGTGGGTGGTGCTTTTTCGCCCAGGCGCTGGTAACCCAGCCCTCCACCATGGCGGTAATTGTCCCTTTCACCCACAGCGCCGCGTAGATATGCACCATGATAACCACAATCAGGGCCACTGCCGCAAATGAATGTACCAGTAATGCGGCACGAATGAGCGGAATCGGGAAGGCGCTGGCAAAATAAGGCCGCCAGATAACCACGCCACTTGCCAGTAGCAATAGCAGGCAAATAATCGCCGCCCAGAACACACATTTCTGGCCGAAATTATAGCGCCCGGTATCGCCAACCTCCTCATTTTTCGCAATTTTATGGATATTTTTCGCCCACAAAATGTCGTCGCGATTAATCAGGTTATGGTGCCAGTAACGGAAGAACATGATGATAAAAGACGCGAACATCACCACCCCGGCGAAGGGGTGGAGAATACGGGCCAGTTGCGGCGTACCAAAAATGTTCATCAGCCAGTTAAAGGAAGGGAAGAAGAACCCCAGCCCACTGACAGCCGCCAGCAAAAAACAGAACGCGGTTATCCAGTGGTTAATGCGCTCTGGTGCGGTGTAGCGCACTATTTTGTCGGACTTTTTCATTGGCGGCCCCCGTTATGGTTACTCTGGTGGCGGTGGTTGTCCTCGTCATCATCATCCTGGTCATCGGCCCGGTTCGGGCCAACTCCTACATAGTGGAAAATACTGGCGGCGAAGGTTGCCGCAAAGCCAATAGCGGCCAGCGGTTTCCATACCCCTTTCCAGAATTTCACTGTCGGGCTGATGGACGGGTTTTCCGGCAAGCCGTGATACAGGCCCGGTTTGTCGGCATGGTGTAACACATACATGACGTGAGTACCGCCAACGCCTTGTGGGTCATATAACCCGGCGTTGTCGTACCCACGGGTTTTCAGCTCGCTGATACGCTCACTGGCAATGTTTTTCATGTCTTCTTTGGAGCCAAAATGGATGGCTCCGGTCGGGCAGGTTTTCACACAAGCGGGTTCCTGGCCGACAGTCACCCGGTCCACACACAGAGTGCATTTGTAAACCCGGTTGTCGTCCGGGTTCATGCGCGGGACATCGAACGGGCAACCGGCAATGCAGTAACCACAGCCAATACACTGCTCAGACTGAAAATCCACAATGCCGTTGGCATACTGAATAATAGCGCCTTCCGATGGGCAGGCTTTCAGGCAGCCCGGGTCGGCACAGTGCATGCAGCCATCTTTACGGATTAACCACTCCAGTTTGTCGTTCTGCTCTACTTCGGAAAAACGCATCACCGTCCAGGATTTGGCTGTCAGGTCGGCGGGGTTGTCGTACACTCCCACGTTGTGACCGATTTCATCCCGGATGTCATTCCATTCCGAACACGCCACCTGGCAGGCTTTACAGCCAATACAGGTGGTGACATCAATAAGCTTCGCCACTTCCTGCTGGTGGTCCCGCGCTTGTGGCGCGGGGGTAACACCGTTGGTTGCGGAACGACGAATGATGTCTTGCGATTGATAAGCCATAAATCGTCTCCGTTACACTTTTTCCACGTTGACCAGGAAGGTTTTGAACTCTGGCGTCTGGGTATTGGCATCGCCCACGAACGGCGTCAGTGTATTGGCAAGAAAGCCTTTACGTGCCACACCTTCGTAGCCCCAGTGAATCGGTACACCGATGGTGTCGATGTCTTTACCATCCACTTTGAGGGTGCGAATACGCTTGGTCACCACTGCTTTGGCTTTGATATAGCCACGGTTAGAGGAGACTTTCACCATATCGCCATGTGCAATTCCCAGCTTGTTCGCCAGCTTTTCACCAATTTCCACAAACTGTTCTGGCTGCGCGATAGCGTTAAGCAGGGCGTGCTTGGTCCAGTAGTGGAAGTGTTCCGTCAGGCGGTATGTGGTGCCGACATACGGGAACTTGTCGGCTTTCCCCATGGCGTCACGGTCGTCGTTAAACAGGCGCGCCGCCGGGTTGGAGACCACTTTCGGATGTAACGGGTTGGTGCCAATTGGCGTTTCAAAAGGTTCATAGTGTTCCGGGAACGGCCCTTCCGCCATTTTGTCGATGGCAAACAAGCGGCCCATGCCTTCCGGCTGCATGATGAACGGCCCGACACCACTGCCAGGTGCGGCTGTGCTGTAATCCGCGACATCCACGCCGCTCCATTTGGTACCATCCCATTTTAGTAACTGGCGTTTTGGATCCCACGGGTTGCCTTGCGGGTCTGCAGACGCACGGTTATAGAGAATGCGGCGGTTAAGCGGCCAGGCCCATGCCCAGCCCAGCGTATTCCCCAGCCCGGATGGGTCTGCGTTATCTCGGCGCGCCATCTGGTTACCTTCTGGCGTCCAGCTACCGGTGAATATCCAGCAACCGCTTGAGGTGGTGCCGTCATCACGCAGGTGGGCGAAGGTGGACAATTGCTGGCCTTTTTTCACCAGCACATTGCCTTTATCGTCAAGGATATCCGCCAGGGCTTTACCGTTGCTTTCCCGCGCCACTTCTTCGGTATCTGGCGCTTGTGGCGTAAGGTAATTCCAGGTCATGTTGAGCACTGGCTCAGGCACTGTACCGCCTTCACTGGCGTACATTTCGCGCAGGCGCAGATAAATACCGGCGAGGATTTCGCCATCATTCAGCGCTTCGCCTGGGGCATCTGCACCTTTCCAGTGCCACTGCAGCCAGCGGCCAGAGTTGACGATAGAGCCATTTTCTTCTGCAAAACAGGTGGATGGCAGGCGGAACACTTCGGTCTGAATAGTGGACGGGTCCACATCATTCGACTCGCCGTGGTTTTGCCAGAATGTCGCCGTTTCGGTGTTCAGTGGGTCGATAGTTATCAGGTATTTCAGCTTCGACAGCGATGCCACGACTTTGTTTTTATTCGGGAACGACGCCACCGGGTTAAAGCCCTGGCAAATATAGCCATTCACTTTCCCCTGATGCATCATCTCGAAATACTGCAACACGTCGTACATCTTGTCCCATTTGGGTAACCAGTCGAACCCCCAACTGTTTTCTTTGGTGGCGTGTTCCCCGAAGAAGGCTTTCATCATGGAGACGAAGAATTTCGGGTAGTTGCCCCAGTAGTTTACCTGGCCGGGCAGCGTGGGTTTGGGCGTGCTGGCTTGCAGGTAGGTTTCCAGGCTGGTCTGCTTCTCACTCGGCAACGAGAGGTAGCCCGGCAGGCTCTGCGACAGCAGCCCCAGGTCCGTCAGCCCCTGAATATTCGAGTGCCCGCGCAGGGCGTTAACCCCGCCACCTGCCATGCCCATATTCCCCAGTAGCAACTGGATCATCGCCATGGTGCGGATGTTCTGTGCGCCTACGGAGTGCTGTGTCCAGCCGAGGGCATACAGGAACGAGGTGGTTTTGTCTTTCGCACTGGTTTCGGCAAGGTATTCGCACACCTGCAGGAAATCTGCCCTGGGTGTCCCGCAGATATTTTCCACCATCTCTGGCGTATAGCGTGAGACGTGGGTTTTCAGCAGGTTCCAGACACAACGCGGGTGGCTTAACGTGGTATCGCGCTTCGCAAAGCCCTGGTCATCCAACTCGTAATGCCAGGTGGTTTTATCGTATTTGCGGGTTTGCTCGTCATAGCCTGAGAACAGACCATCTTCGAAGCTGAAATCTTCACGCACTATCAGGCTGGCGTTAGTGTAGGCTTCGACATACTCGCGGTTAATTTTGTTGTTGGTAATCAGGTACAGCAATACGCCTGACAAGAATGCGATGTCAGTACCGGAACGGATTGGCGTGTAAAAATCAGCGACAGACGCTGTACGGGTAAAACGCGGATCGATAACAATCAGCTTCGCGCCGTTGCGTATTTTGGCTTCCATCGCCCAGCGGAACCCAACCGGATGCGCTTCAGCGGCGTTGCCACCCATTACAACGACAAGATCGGCGTTCTTGATATCCACCCAGTGGTTGGTCATGGCACCACGACCAAACGTCGGAGCAAGACTTGCTACCGTTGGTCCGTGTCAGACACGCGCCTGGTTGTCGACCGCCAGCATACCCAGCGACCGGGAAAATTTTTGGGTTAGATAGCCCGATTCATTGCTTGAGGCGGATGCGCACAGCATGCCGGTGGTGAGCCAGCGGTTGACTGTGGTGCCCTCAGCATTCTGCGCGACAAAGTTGGCGTCGCGGTCTTCCTTCATTAGTTTGGCGATGCGCTCAAACGCTTCTGACCAGGAAATACGTTGCCACTTATCAGAACCTGGCGCGCGGTACTCCGGGTATTTCAGGCGGCTTTCACTGTGGATAAAATCCACCAGACCGGCACCTTTCGGGCACAGTGCGCCCCGGTTTACCGGGTGATCCGGATCCCCTTCGATATGGAAAATTGAGGATTTTGCATTTTTTGCGCCGTCGCCGAGGCTGTACATCAATAGCCCACAACCGACTGAACAATATGTGCAGGTATTGCGGGTTTCGCGGCTGCGCAGCAATTTATATTGCCGGGTCTCCGCTAACGCTTCACCTGGGGCAAACCCCAGTGCCGCAGCTGTTGTACCTGCCATACCGCCAGCGCAGATCTTAAAGAACTGCCTTCTGCTGACCTGCATGGTTTACTCCTTGTTCGACATTGTCACGGTTATTTTCTTTTTTGCGGTGTGTGCCGCAAAGGTTCACACTATGCGAATAGTTAAATATCCCTGTATCCATCAAGGATAGTCTGAAAAGAATATCATAATGTTGCTAAGGCTGTTTTATTACGGTTAATACAAAGTGAAAAGAGAACCGGTTGACTACTTAGAAAATGTGGCAGAGTGCTCATCTGCCAGACAAATCCCGCTATGGAAACGCAGTGATTTAACGCATGCGCAACCTGACTGGCTGGCAGAAGAAGTGCCGGTTGCACTGGTTTACAACGGTATTTCTCATGTTGTGATGATGGCTTCGCCAAAAGACCTGGAATTATTTGCCCTTGGTTTCTCTTTATCGGAAGGGATTGTTGAAACTTCACAGGAAATTTATGGCATGGAAGTTGTGCCATCCTGTAACGGCCTTGAAGTGCAAATTGAACTCTCCAGCCGCCGCTTTATGGGACTGAAAGAACGCCGCCGGGCGCTGGCCGGGCGCACTGGCTGTGGTGTGTGCGGTGTAGAGCAACTGAATGACATTGGCAAACCGATTACCCCGTTGCCTTTTACTCAAACCTTTGACCTGCGCTATCTGGATTCCGGGCTTGGCGGCCTGAAAACATTCCAGCCAGTGGGGCAGCTCACCGGTTGTACCCATGTTGCCGCATGGATGATGCCAGACGGCGTGCTTGCCGGTGGCCACGAAGATGTGGGCCGCCATGTGGCGCTGGATAAACTGTTGGGGCGTCGCAGCCGTGAGCACTGGCCGCAGGGTGCGGTGCTGGTGTCCAGCCGGGCCAGTTACGAGATGGTGCAAAAATCAGCTATGTGCGGTGTGGAGATTCTGTTCGCTGTTTCTGCCGCAACCACGCTGGCGGTTGAAGTGGCTGAACGTTGTAATCTGACGCTGGTGGGGTTCAGTAAGCCAGGGCGTGCTACGGTGTATACCCATCCGCAGCGGTTAGTTGCGGCGGAGTAATGAGTCTCGGGCTGGTGTGGTTATTTTGGTTCACTTGCAGTGGAACCAGCTGTTTCCGTTCACTTCCAGTGATGTGGTTAATGCGGCCTCACAGCCTGTGAACGGGCTAAAGGGGGCTCGCCCCCTTTGCAATCCCCGTTTTCGCGGGCAACCGGTGCTGCGCACTGCGTTCACCTCCGGGCAGTCAGCCTGCGGCCGGCTCGACTCGGCATCCTGCCTCGTTTCGCCTTATTCCGCCATCCGGGCGGAATAACCTTGTCTTCCTTTCTGCGGTTCACCGGTCTTACGCGAACTGTCCCCGCTGCAAGTAGCGGATTGTTTGTGTTGTGCTGAGTGGCTGTATGTTCTGTGCCTGGTATGTCTTTGTGTGTTTTTTGCTGGCAGATTACTGTTACTGCGGTGACTGTTCCGTTCACTTGCAGTGTGGTTGTTTCCATTCACTTGCAGTGTGTCAGTGTAGCGGGTTCCGTTCACCTGAAGTTAAGTGGCTAATGTGGCTTCACAGCCTGTGAACGGGCTAAAGGGGGCTCGCCCCCTTTGCAATCCCCGTTTTCGCGGGCGACCGGTGCTGCGCACTGCGTTCACCTCCGGGCAGTCAGCCTGCGGCCGGCTCGACTCGGCATCCATGCCTCGTTTCGCCTTATTCCGCCGTCCGGGCGGAATAACCTTGTCTTCCTTTCTGCGGTTCACCGGTCTTACGCGAACTGTCCCCGCTGCAAGTAGCGGGGCTTTTTGTGTTGTGCTGAGTGGCTGTATGTTCTGTGCCTGGTGGCAACAGCAAGTCTGCCAGCACAGTATTGCTATTCGCCGGTTGCGTTGCGTTCTTCATCCCCTTTACATCTCCCTGCTTCCTGCCCCACAATGGTTAGATTGCTAATTGATTCTTGTTTGCGTTCTGTCTCCAGGGCCTTGCCGGCCATACACCTGATTCTGTTTTGTGAGGCGAGTTATGAAGCTTTTTATTTACCAACATTGCCCGTTTTGTTTGCGTGCGCAGATGATTGTCGGGCTGAAAAGTTTGCCCGTCGATATCGATATCATTATGGAAGGCGATGCTGAAACCCCAACCCGTATGGTAGGGCGCAAGGTGGTGCCCATTTTGCAAAAAGAAGATGGCAGTTATATGCCGGAAAGTATGGATATTGTGCACTATCTTGACAGCAAACAGGCACCTCTGGTGGCAACGGGAACAGTAGATGCGGCGATAGAAGCCTGGTGCAAACAGGTATCAAAAAGCGCGTTTAACCTTGCTGTGCCGCGTTTTACTAAGGGTGATTTTGCCGAGCTGGCAACGCCACAAGCTCGTGAGGCTTACCGCCTGCGTGAAGAAAAAGCATTTGGCGACCTGGAGCAACTGATTGCCGATACGCCCGCGTTACTGGCAGATGTAGAGCCTCAACTGGCGGCACTGGAGCCACTGGTTGCCGAACGCGACACTATTGATATTACTGATTTTATTTTGTTCCCGGTATTGCGCAGCCTGACTATTGTCAAAAATATCCACTTTGGTGACCAGGTGCAGGCTTACCTGGCGCGTATTGCGGGGGCAACCGGTGTAAGCCTGCTGACTGAGCAGGCCATGTAATAGCGCAACGCAACCAGGCTGCAACACTGTGCGGCCTGGTTGTTATCACCTGAACACTCAGGGCAAATAAAATACCGGTTTGAGTGTATCGCTTAACGGGCTGTTATCTGAGTGAGTTGGCATTACATCCCGCATATACTTCCACCACCGCTGGCAAACCTCAGTTTGTGCAACAGCGTCCCAACGTTCTTCTGATTCAATCTCTACTGTGGCAAACAGGAGATGGCGCTCAGCGTCGAGATAAATAGCATAGTGATGAGCACCGTGCTGTTTAAGAACCGCTTCCAGCTCAGGCCAAATCGGCGAATGGCGGTGTTGATACTCTTCATGTGCATCGGGGTTCACCTGCATAACAAATGCTTTACGGATCATAATGCCTCCAGATAAAGCGCCCGCACTTCTTCTCGTGTCGCGGTGCGTGGGTTACACGGCGCACAAGGGTCTGCCAGAGCTTTATCCAGCCAGCCTTCTATATCTTCCTGAGTCACACCCAGTTTGCTGAACCCGGTGGGAATGCCGACACGGGCTGACAGTTCGCGAATCGCTTCTATCGCTTTCTCACTGGCTAACTCCTGGCTCATTCCCTGCGTATTCACACCCATGGCTTCGGCGACGCGCGCAAAACGGGCTACGGCAGCCGGACGGTTAAAGTTTTCAATAACAGGCAGCAGAATTGCATTACATACACCGTGTGGCAGGTCGTGGGTTGCGCCTGGCTGGTGGGCCAGTGCATGTACCAGCCCCAGCCCGGCGCTGTTGAATGCCATGCCCGCCAGATACTGGCCATAAGCCATCATTTCGCGGGCTTCCAGGTCTTTGCCGTTATCAACCGCTTTTGGCAACCAGGTACTGATCAGGCGAATCGCTTCCAGCGCATTGGCGTCTGTCAGTGGGTGTGCGCCAATCGACACATAGGCTTCAATGGCGTGGGTCAGCGCATCCATCCCGGTAGCGGCGGTAACCGATGCCGGAATGTTGAGCATCACGCTGGCGTCATCGACAGCGATATCCGGAATGATATTCGGGTCGATAATCACTTCTTTGACTTTGCGTTCACTGTTGATGATCACTGCGTTGCTGGTCATTTCAGCGGCGGTGCCAGCGGTGGTGTTGATCGCCACCAGGTGAACACCCGGGTTTTTCACTTTGCCTACCCCGGAATAATTGGTCGAAGGTGCCGGGTTAGCGGTTAAGATCTTGATGGCTTTGGCGGTATCAATTGGGCTGCCGCCGCCAAAGGCGATGATAAAATTACATTTTGCGTCCCGGAACGCCTTAAAGCCTTGTTGTACCAGTGCTTCTGTTGGGTTGGGGAACACCGCATCGAATAAATGGTATTCCATGTTGTGGTGTTTCATGGCAGCGAACAGGGAATCGAGCAGACCCAGTGTCACCAGTTGCCCGTCAGTGACTATCAGCGCTTTACCCCACTGTTTTCCTGACACCATATGAACCATATCCCCAATCGCACCTGCGCCATGCAGACTGATTTTGGGTAATGCCAGCATAAAACTCATGATAGTGCTCCTTACGCATTAAGGGCTTCAGCCATTGGCGTGACGCCAAAGCGTTTGCCAAGGGCTATCAGTTGTTCTGTGGTGATGGTTTGTTTCATTCCGCCCATCGACAATACTTTCACCAGAACCTGGGAAGATTTCTCTGCGGTATCTATCAAACCGAACGCTTCGTCTAAGTCAGGCCCGGTACCGAAGACACCGTGGTGCGGCCACAGTACCAGGCTGTGAGATTTCATTTGTTCTGCGGTGGCGCTACCAATGCCATCGGTGCCTGGCACCATCCAGGGCACAATGCCAATGCCGTTCGGGAACACCACCAGGCATTCCGTGCTGCCTTCCCACAATTTGCGGGTGAAGCTGGCAGCATTGAGTGGCAGAACATAAGTCAGGGCAATCAGGTTAGTGGCGTGGCAATGCATGATTACCCGGTCGCGGTCGCCTGAAAGCTGTTTACGCACGGCATGAGATTGCAGGTGCGCGGCCAGTTCAGAAGTGGGCAGGCCGCCTTCACTCAGGCCCCAGTGAATGTGGTAAGCCATGCCGTCATCAGTAATGCGCAGCAGCACCAGGTTTGCGGCTGGGTCAATCTGCACATTACGGAAGAATTTGCCGGAGCCGGTGACCAGGAACCAGCATCCTGCCAGTTCTTTCGCGGGCTGAGTCAGTTCTTCGCAGCGTGGCTCTGCATAGAAGTCATTGCGATAAGGTTCCACATCTGCGGCGTCCACACGCAGGCTGATATTGCCGCCATTACGCTCATCCCAGCCTTTGAGCCACATATCACTGGTGGCTTTAACCATTCCGGTCACAAACCAGGAAGAAAGAATAGATTGCATGTGAACTCCTTAGCGTTGACGTAAAACGTCGTTTTCATAATGGCGAACGGTGGTGAGCCAGGAGGCATCAGCCGGGGTATCGTGTTGCTGGCAATAACGTTCCCAGACGGCCTGCCATGGCAGTGATTTTTGCTCTTCGAGCAGCGCCAGGCGTGCTGTATAGTCGCCTTCCAGCTCTAGCTGGCGCAGTTTTGCGGTAGGTTCCAGTAAGGCGCGCAACAGGGCTTTTTTCATATTGCGGGTGCCAATCACCCAGGCGGCGATACGGTTAATCGAGGCATCAAAGAAATCGAGACCAATGTGTACGCGGTCGAACAAGTTGTTGCGCACAATTTCACTGGCGATGGCCTGGGTTTCATCATCGAGCAGCACAACGTGGTCGCTGTCCCAGCGTACCGGGCGGCTGACGTGCAGCAACAGGCGCGGCACATACAACATGGCGGCGGAGATTTTGTCGGAGATAACTTCGGTTGGGTGGAAGTGGCCGGCATCCAGGCACAGTGCCGTCTGGCGACTGGTGGCGTAACCCATGTAGAACTCGCTGGAACCTACGGTGTAGCTTTCTGCGCCAATACCGAACAGTTTGCTTTCTACCGCGTCGATATGGTGAGCCGGGTTGAGTTTTTCGCTGATGATTTCATCCAGCGCGGCCAGTAAACGCTGGCGCGGGGCGAGGCGGTCTACCGTGATGTCTTTCATACCATCCGGGATCCAGATATTCATCACAGAGGGTGTGCCCAACTGTTCGCCAAAATAGGCGGAAATACGGCGGCTGGCTTTGCAGTGATCAATCCAGAACTGGCGGATTTTGTCGTCCGGGTGGGACAGCGTGAAGCCATCGGCACTCAGCGGGTGCGAAAAGCAGGTGGGATTAAAATCCAGCCCCAGTTTTTGCGCTTTCGCCCAGTTCACCCAGTTGGCGAAATGTTCTGGTTTTATCTCATCGCGTTCAACAGGTGTTGCTGATTCCAGATAAATAGCGTGCAGATTCAGGCGCTTTGGCCCGGGGATCAGGCTCATCGCTTGTTCTAAATCGGCCCGTAATTCTGCGGCGGTGCGTGCTTTCCCCGGGTAATTACCGGTGGCCTGAATGCCGCCAGTCAGCGCGCCTTCCGGGTTTTCAAAACCCACGACATCATCGCCCTGCCAGCAGTGCATGGAAACAGGCAGGCGGTCCAGTTGTTGCAGGGCTTTCTCAGCATCCACACCCGCTGCGGCAAAGCGTTGTTTTGCCAGTTCCCAGGCTTGATCAAGTTGAGTGCTCATGCGCAAAGCTCCTTATTCGGTTGAAGTTGTTGTGGAAACTGCGCGACATAGCGGGCAATTTCACTGTCTGAATCGGGTTGGAAATGGGTAAGTGGTTGGCTGCTGAACACCACATAGCGGAAGTCATCGACATCGTGGATGTCATCCAGCGCCATGAGCTGGCAGCCGATATTGCCCAGAGTCGAGGCTTCAGTTGGGCCTGCGATAACAGGTATGCCGCAGGCGTCAGCACAAAGCTGGTTAAGGAAATGGTTCTGGCTGCCACCGCCAACAATATGCAGTGCATCGAACGGGCGATTGCGCAGATTGGCCAGTTCACGCAGGGTGTCTGCGTAGAGCAACGCCAGGCTGTCAAAAATGCAGCGCGCCAGTTGAGCATCATCTTCAGGAATTGCCTGGTGGGTTTCCCGGCAGGCGGCCTGAATTTCCCGCCCCATATTGTCCGGGTTGATAAAACGGTCATCGTTGGGGTTAATCAGCGAGCGGCAGGCGGGGAGCGCTTTTGCCCGCTCAATCAGGTCTGGTAAATCAGTGACCTGGTATTCACGGCAGACACGTTGCAGTAACCACAGGCCCATAATGTTTTTCAGCACCCGGTAGCGCCCTTCAGCGCCGCCTTCATTGGTGATGTTCGCGGCCAGTGCCGCCGGGTTGGTCCAGGGACGACGGCTTTCAAAGCCCATCAGAGACCAGGTGCCAGACGAAATCCAGGCGGCGTTTTTGCTTTGCAGGGGCACAGCAAGTACGGCGCTGGCAGTATCATGGGTTGCGACAGAAACCAGTGGAATACGTTTCCCTTCGCGGCATACCCAGTGGCCAATCAGGTTGCCGGGGTGGGTGGGGGCGCCAAACCAGTGGGCTGGCACGCCTGCCCAGCCCAGCAGTTCCTGGTCCCAGTTATCGGTGTTGATATTCACCAGCTGTGTGGTTGTGGCGTTGGTGTATTCCCAGTTGAGGTTGCCGGTAAGGCGAAACGCCAGGTAATCGGGGATCAACAAGGCATGGGCTACCTGCCCCTGCAGTTCCGGTTGTTGTTCAGCCAGTGCTCTTAGTTGGTACAGCGTATTGAATGGCAGAAACTGGATGCCGGTTTTGCGGTAGATAACCTCTTTACCCAGCGTGTGAAATGCTCCGGCCATCACGCCATCTGTGCGGCTGTCACGGTAGGAAACCGGCAGGCCAACTCGCTGGCCGTTGGCGTCAATCAGGACAAAATCCACGCCCCAGGTATCAATGCCAATGCTGTCTACGGTAATGCCGTGGTCGCAGACTTGTTGCAGGCCTGTGCGAATTTCCTGTTCCAGCTTATCCACATCCCAGGTATCAAAGCCGTCAACCGTTTTCAGGCAATTAGCGAAGCGGTGAATTTCTGTTAACGCTATCTGGCGCTGAATGTTGTCGTAGGTTGCCAGCATTACCCGGCCACTTGAGGCGCCCAGGTCAACCGCGACGCAATGGCGAATCGTCATGTTGGGTATCCTTTCTGAAGTTGATACCCGCCAGTCTACGGAGTGGCTGCCTTTGCCACCTTTTTACCAATGACAACGGAAAATTGGGGCTGGCAAACAGATAAAGTTGAACGTGAGGCACTTCACAGTTTGCTGTTTAACCGTGAAAAGTATGTGGTGTGATGCTTTCCACAGTTTCAAAGAATACCCGCTGTTTCTTGAAAAAATGGCGCAGAACTGCGTTTTTCACGTCAAAAACTTAAGGTGACAACCGCAGTGCTTATCTACTATCAGTCCACACTTAACTCCGTGTGGGAGGTAATGATGACGGTATTACATAGCGTTGATTTTTTCCCATCGAAGGGGGCTTCAGTTGCCATTGAACCCCGGCTTCCACAGGTGGCGTTTCCGGAACATCACCATGATTTCTGTGAAATTGTGATTGTTGAGCATGGAACTGGCACTCATATTTTTAATGGTCAGCCTTATACCCTGAGTGGTGGTTCTGTGTGTTTTGTGCGCGAGCATGACCGGCATTTATACGAACATACAGAAAATCTGTTTCTGACCAATGTGTTGTACCGTTCTCCTGGCGGGTTCAGTTTTTTATCCGGTCTGGAAAAGCTGTTGCCGCAGGAACAGGATGGCTTTTATCCCTCGCACTGGCGCGTCAGCCAGAACGTGTTACAGCAAATAAAACCCTTATTGAACCAACTGGAACTTGCAGGTGATAACCCCGAAATTAACGCCGTTGCCTGCAGAGAAATGGCATTTATGCAACTGCTGGTTTTGTTACGCCAGGGCAGCCTTGCCCAGAATCACCCCAGCCCGGACGGCCGGGTGGACCAGCTACTAAGCTGGCTGGAGCAGCACTTTGCTGAAGATGTTTGTTGGGATGTGCTCGCAGAGCAGCATGCGCTTTCATTACGTACATTGCACCGCCAGCTTAAACAGCGCACCGGGTTAACTCCCCAGCGCTATCTGAACCGCCTGCGGTTGATCAAAGCGCGCCATTTATTGCGCCACTCGGAAGACAGCATTACCAATATTGCCTACCAGTGCGGGTTTGGTGACAGTAACCATTTTTCGACGCTGTTTAAACGCGAGTTCACCTGGTCGCCACGGGATATTCGCCTGGGGCGCGACACACAACTGCAGTAACGCGAAGATTATCACCGATTTTTTAGTAGGAAGCATCAATAATGCCTGTTGCGTGATAACCGGAGCGGTACTGTGTCCTGCCATTTGATCCTGAAAAAAAATGATTTTTTCACTTCCGCTACTCAGCCTGTCGTAGTGGCGGACCGCTATCCGCAAAATGTCTTTGCCGAACATACCCATGAATTTTGCGAACTGGTGCTGGTGTGGCGTGGTAATGGGCTGCATGTGCTTAACGACCGGCCTTATCGCATTACGTGTGGAGACTTGTTTTATGTCCGGGCGCAGGACCGGCACAGCTATGAAGTGGTGAACGACCTGGTGTTACACAATGTGATTTATTGCCCGGAACGGCTCACGCTGAATGTGAACTGGGATGAATTACTTTCGGGTGAGAACACCACTTGTTCTGATCCGCGCTGGCGGCTGGACAGCCAGGGGATGGCCCTGGCAAAACCACTGATTGACCACCTGGAAAATGAAACCTTGCGCCAGGAAGACAGCCTTTCCGGCTATGCCGTAGAGAGTTTGTTTTTGCAATTACTGGTAACGCTGAAACGCCACCGTTACCAGCCAACACAAACTCCAGGCTCGGGGGAAAACCTCGATTTCCTGATGGCGGCACTGGGCCAGAGCCTGGATTCGCCATTTGATCTGGCCGAGTTTTGTGGCCGCCACCAGTTATCTGAACGGGCGCTGCGCCAGTTATTTCGCCAGCGCACCGGCATGAGTATCAGCCAGTATTTACGCCAGCAGCGCCTGTGCCACGCACAATATTTATTACGGAATACGGAGTTGTTAATCAGTGATATTGCCACACGTTGTGGTTTTGAAGACAGTAACTACTTTTCCGTGGTTTTCACGCGAGAAACAGGCATGACGCCACGGTTGTGGCGCCAGCGTTAAGTTTGCGGCAGGGCCGGATATTCGCTTTATTGCGCCATACCCAGGCCCACAATATTGGCAGCGATAATAATTACCACACAACCCACACTCAGCACACCCACCGGGCGGCGGCCCGCATTGTTCCACTCTTTGAGCACCAGCCCGACCAAACCACCACATAGCACATAGAAGCTCATATGCAGCATCCAGCTCATATAGTCGTACTGTGCCGGGATGCGGGCGTGGCCCCAGGCATAGAAGAAGAACTGCAGGTACCACATTAATCCACCCAGCATGGAAAGTAATACGTTGGTGATAATCAGTGGCTTAGCCAGTGAGAAATCAGCTTTGACAGAGAGGTCTTTCACTTTTGCCAGACGAACAAAACAGAAGCCAAGGTTCACTACTGCACCGCCGCCCATGATGATGACATAGCTTGGCAGAGCCGTGTACAACGGATCAATGCCTAATGCCGCCGCGGCTTCGTGCATCGGTTTGGCGGCATCCATGGCGAATGACATCCCGGCAGAGAATATCCCGCACATTACGGCGAGGATCAGGCCTTTTTTCAGGTTAAAGTCTTCCGCTTTGATACCCATTTTGCGTTCTTTTAACTGGCCTGCACGGGTCACGATAGCAACGCCAATCACAGCGACCAGAACGCCTGCCAGCGTCATTCGGCCGCCTTCAGTCCCAATCAACACCTCAAATTTGCCATTGAGAATGGGCGTCATTAGCGTACCGACAATCAGCGTAATACCGATGGCGATTCCTATCCCCATCGACATCCCGAGGTAACGCATTGTCAGGCCATAGTTAATGTTCCCGATGCCCCACATTGCGCCGAACAGGAATACAGGCAGCAGTGTCGACAGGCTGAATGAACTGTAATAAGCCCAGAAGTGAGGCAACAAAATGGCGCTGACCAGCCAGGGCAGCACAATCCATGAAACTATCCCGCCGACCGACCACATGGTTTCCCATGACCAGTTTTTTACTTTCTTAAAAGGGGCGTAAAAGCAGGCCGCGCTGGCTGCGCCAACCAGATGCCATAAAATCCCCATGGTAATGGCGTCATTCATCCTCAAACCCTCGTTGTTATTGAATGCCGGGCGCGTAAATGCACCTGATACTGGCGAGTGTATGGGGCGGCGTCATTACGAACCTTCAGGCAAATGACGCAGGGTGATGAAAGCTGGCAAAAATCAGTGGGTGGGCGCGATGAAGATCACAATTCAGTATTTTGGTGAATAATTTGCGGTAAATTCGAGTCTTTTTGCTCGTTTAAACGCCGCCTGTCATCAAAAGCCCGCCAGTAGCCTGAACTGGCGGGCAGAATCCATTACATCACACCCAGTAAGCGGGGCAGGAATAATATGATTTCAGGTACAAAGGTAATCAGCAGCAGTACACCAATAATGGCAGCGTAGAAAGGCATTAACGGGCGGATGACGTCTTCTACTTTTACCCGGCCGACACTGGCGCCGACATACAACCCACTACCAACAGGTGGCGTGATCGTCCCGATCGCCAGGTTGTAGATCATAATGATCCCAAAATGCACTGGATCGACGCCCAGTTTCACCATAATTGGCAACAGGATTGGCGTGAAGATCAGAATCGCCGGGCCAATATCCATAAAAGCGCCAATCACCAGTAAAAACGCAGTAATCACCAGAAGAATAACGATTTTGTTCTCAGATATGCCCAGTAATAATTTGCTGAGCGCCGCCGGAATACTGGTTATCGACATGGAGAACGACATGGCAGAAGAGGTGGCAAGCAGGAACATAATAATGCCGGTCATAACCACGGTTTGCACAAAGACGCCGGGTAAATCTTTCAGCGCCAGGGTTTTGTACAACACCAGAGTCAGAAACAGGGTATACACCACCGCAATGGCTGAGGCCTCAATGGCGGTAAAAATCCCCATCACAATGCCACCTACGATAATCACAATCAGCAACAGGCTGGGTACGGCCTCCAGCGTTACTTTCCAGGCAACCCCTTTTTGCAGGGCGAAAAAGACACGGTAGTTGTTACGCTTAGCCACCACAAGTGTTACCAGCATGCAGCCCACACCCCACAGGCAACCTGCCACCATACCGCCAGCAAACAAGGCGGCAATAGATGTTCCGCCGCTTGCCAGCGCATAGAGAATGAATGCGGTAGTCGGCGGGATTAGCATCCCCGTGGGCGCGGAAGCAATGTTAACGGCTGAAGCAAAGCCCCGGTTATAGCCTTCTTTCGCGCTCATTGGCACCATCACGCCGCCAATAGAAGTCGAAGCGGCAATGGCCGAACCGGAAATTGCACCAAACATCATATTGCCGACGATGTTGGTATAAGAGAGTGAGCCTGGCAGCCTGCCAGTGAACAGTTTGGCAAAATTTACCAGCCGGGTGGCGATGCCGCCGCTGTTCATGATGACCCCGGAGAGAATAAAGAAAGGGACAGCCAGCAAAGAGAAACTGTCCAGGCTGGAAAACATTTTCTGTGCGGTGGCAAACATAGCGATGTCAAATGGCAGAACCAGCAGCATGGTGCTGCAGGAGGCCACCACAATACAGATACCAATGGGCGCACCTAACCCCAGAAGCACCACAAACACAGCGATTAACAGCCCGGAGGCCAGCACGGGATCAATCATGGTTTTCCTCCAGAGACGGGGTAGCAGTGTGTGGCACACCACGTAAATTTTTAACGGTCGCAGCAATGTTCAGGATGCTGTAAATGATGATAAGCAGGCCTGAAACCGGCAGAGCGTAGTAGACCTGGCCCATAGGAATTTGTAGCACCGGTGATACCTGAAGCATGGAAATACCGGCGATTTTTAACCCGCCAATAATCAGGATATAGAGTGAGAAGAGCGCAAAAGTCAGTTGCAGCACCAGCATCCACCAGGCACGCAGGTGCTCAGGCGCCTTATTAAGCAGCAGTGTCAGGCTGATATGTTCCTGTTTCCCGCACACGTAGGCCATGCCCAGCATAGAGAGCCATACCAAAGAAAAGCGCAGTAGTTCTTCAGTCCAGATGCTGGGCGCGCCTATGACATAGCGGCTGATTACCTGCCAGCAAACGACTACCACCATCATGGCGAGCAGGGTGCCACCCACAATTTCCAGACCGCGGTCCAGCATGCGTCGGATGTTATTCATAACCCCTTCCTCTTGTGTGATTCCATTGCGCGGATTTGTTGATACAGGTCATTCAACGCAGGCTTGCTCTCCAGGTTTTGGTAAATGGGCTGGACAGCTTGCTGGAATGGCGCGAGGTCAATATCGTTGAACACCACACCAAACTGGCTGACGGCGAGCTGTTTGGTGTCTTCAATGGCTTTATCCCACGCCGCTTTTTCGAACTCGATTGCGTCTTTCACGGCCTGTTGCACAATCGCCAGTTGTTCCGGGGTCAGCTTTTCTTTGGTGAGGTTGCTCATCAGCAGGATATCGGGAATACGGGTGTGCATATCGTAGGTGTAATAACGCGCCACTTCGCCGTGGCGGGCGATAGTCAGCGCGAATTCGTTATTCTCGGCACCATCCAGAATGCCTTGCTGGAGCGAGGTGTAAACTTCAGCCTGGCCCATGGCAATGGGTGATGCACCCAGTAGCCGCAACGTGGTGATGGCGGTTTCACTCTGCATAACCCGGATTTTTTTCCCTTTCAGGTCGTTAATGCTGCGAATGGGGCCTTTGCTCATATAAAAATTGCGTGCGCCGGAATCGAACCAGCCAATACCGGTGAACCCTTGTGGTGCGGTGGATTCATACACCGGCCGCATAATGTTCGGGTTGTCCATCACGGCATAGAAATGCGCTTTGCTGTTAAACAGATATGGCAGAGAAAACACACCATAGTAAGGTGAAAAGCTTTCCAGTAAACCTGAAGAGACCTTGGTGATATCCACAACACCCACCTGTGCCAGCTCTACCAGTTCGCGCTCGCCGCCCAGTTGCCCGTCTGGAAACCAGAGCACTTTAATATCACCATGAGTGCGTTGTTCAATCTGCTCGCCCAGGTAATGCAGCGCGTCTTTAACTGGCTGGCTGTTTTCTGCGTAGGCAATGCGTAAGACAGTTTCTGCGTGGCCGGGCAGGGAGAGAAGCAGGGCGAACAGGTAGGGTAAGATATTTCTGATATTTGGTTTCATATAAATCAGTCCGTTATTTTATTTTCGCCATTAAAGTGAAATGTACGTTGAAACCGGGGGGAATAACCTTTGTAGTTTTGCCAGCAACAGGTAAAAACTGGCGAGAAAAACAGGGTACTGGCGGGGGTTGTCACACTTTTACCTTTCACTACGCCTGGCGTTTTTTTCATCATGGTGGTGAAAAACCACACACTCTATACGGCATTGATAATCATTTTCAATATCATTTAAGTAACTATAATGACCAAACTGATTACGCGGCGCTAACAGCCGCCCGACAATAATGGAGATGAGAACGATGAGTTATACACTGCCATCCCTGCCTTATGCTTATGACGCGCTGGAACCGCACTTCGACAAAATGACGATGGAAATCCATCATACTAAGCACCATCAGACCTATGTGAATAACGCGAATGCTGCGCTGGAAAGCCTGCCAGAGTTCGCTTCATTATCTGCTGAAGAGCTGATCACCAAACTGGCTGAATTACCGGCAGACAAGCAAACTGTTCTGCGTAACAACGCGGGTGGCCATGCTAACCACAGCCTGTTCTGGAAAGGCCTGAAAACCGGTACCACTCTGCAGGGCGACCTGAAAGCGGCCATCGAACGTGATTTTGGTAGCGTTGAAAGCTTCCAGGAAACATTTGAAAAAGCGGCTGCAACCCGTTTTGGTTCTGGCTGGGCCTGGCTGGTGGTAAAAGATGGCAAACTGGCCGTGGTTTCTACCGCTAACCAGGACAACCCGCTGATGGGTGAAGCTATTTCTGGCGCTTCCGGCTTCCCGATTATTGGCCTGGATGTATGGGAACACGCTTATTACCTGAAATTCCAGAACCGCCGCCCGGATTACATTAAAGCATTCTGGAACGTAGTTAACTGGGACGAAGCTGCTGCCCGTTTCGCATCAGTGAAATAATCATGGTTCGATAGATAATCCCGGAGCTTTACAGGTGCTGGAGCCCGGCACAGTGACTGCCCCACAGGGAGCGTGGTGAACAGGCAATGGCATACCAGCCTGCTCCGGAGATTGTTCCAGCGTAAAAGAAGAAGGCCCGCATTTGCAGGCCTTCTTCTTTTTATAGAACGGGATTAAATATCATTAAACTCACGTACCAGGCGGCCTGTTCGGGTACCGCTCCGGGTCGGCATCCTGCCTCCCGTCGCTCTGCCTGCGTCCTGCAGGCAGCCCCGGTCCGCCAGACACGCCTCAACGATTTAGAGGCCACACCCACACACCCGCCTGTCATATCTCAGCAAAAAACACACAAAGACATACCAGGCACAGAACATACAGCCACACCAGACAACACAAGAAAATAGCCACTGGCAGCGGGGACAGTTCGCGTAAGACCGGTGAACCGCAGAAAGGAAGACAAGGTTATTCCGCCCGGACGGCGGAATAAGGCGAACCGAGGCATGGATGCCGAGTCGAGCCGGCCGCAGGCTGACTGCCCGGAGGTGAACGCAGTGCGCAGCACCGGTCGCCCGCGAAAACGGGGATTGCAAAGGGGGCGAGCCCCCTTAGCCCGTTCACAGGCTGTGAAGCCACATTGAGCGCATCACTTCAGGTGAACGGAACCCGCTACACTGACACACTGCAAGTAAATGGAAACAACCACACTGCAAGTGAACGAAACAGTCACCGCAGTAACAGTCATCTGCCAGTACTGAGCAAATTGCGCGCCGTGTCAGATGCACTGCTTTCTCTCACCCACTGCGCCCGGCGCCCGCAGGGGGCACTGGCCCCACCCCCTCTTGTGGCCGGCAAAATCGCCGCTTCGCGGACATTCGGCTTACCCCGGCGGCCTGTTCGGGTACCGCTCCGAGTCGGCATCCTGCCTCCCGTCGCTCTGCCTGCGTCCTGCAGGCAGCCCCGGCCCGCCAGGCACGCCTCAACGATTCAGAGGCCACACCCACACACCCGCCTGTCATATCTCAGCAAAAACATCAAAAAGACATACCAGACACAGAACATACAGCCACACCGAACCACACAAAAAAATAGCCACTTGCAGCGAGGGCCTGCTCGCGTAAGACCGGTGAACCGCAGAAAGGAAGACAAGGTTATTCCGCCCGGACGGCGGAATAAGGCGAACCGAGGCATGGATGCCGAGTCGAGCCGGCCGCAGGCTGACTGCCCGGAGGTGAACGTAGTGCGCAGCACCGGTCGCCCGCGAAAAACCGGATTGTTAAGGGGCGGGCCCCTTAACACGTTCACAGGCTGTGAAGCCACATTAACCACATCACTTCAAGTGAACGGAACTTTCACCGAACCGGCATCAGTGCAAAGTGAACGGAAACCGCCACACAGCCACACTGAAAAGTTCACCACACTGGCATCAGTGCAACCCCCCCCCCAGAACAATCCCCCACTAAATTCCTGTTGCAATCCTGCACCTGACAAGCGAGCCTTTATTAAGACCGCCCGTGCTTGCAAGGAGAGTAGTATGCGTTACCCCGTCCAGGTTTATACCGGCACCATCAAGGATTACCCCGGCAGCCGCCCCAGTGCTATTGCCAAATACCAGCGTGAAGGTGAACTATTGCTGACTCCTTTGGGCCTGGAAGGCGACAGCCAGGCAGAAGTTGGTATTCACGGCGGGCCGGATCGGGCGTTGTGCCACTACCCCCGGGAGCATTATGAAGCCTGGGCTCAGTCTTTCCCGGAACAGGCTGGTTTGTTTGCGCCTCCGGCACTGGGAGAAAACCTTTCCACCACCGGGCTGACCGAGCGCAATGTGCACATTGGCGATATTTTTTGCTGGGGTGATACGCTGATCCAGGTCACTCAGCCCCGTTCGCCATGTTTTAAACTGAACTTTCACTTCGGCATTAGCGACTTTTCCCGGCAAATACAGGAAACCGGGCGCTGTGGCTGGTTGTATCGTGTGGTCAGCCCTGGAAAAGTGTATACGGATAAGCCGCTGGAGCTGGTCTCTCGCGTAAGTGATATCTCGGTTTACCAGGCCGCAGCCATTGCCTGGCATATGCCGTTTGATGATGAACAGTACCACCTGTTGTTAAGTGCTGCCGGGTTGTCTGCCTCCTGGACGAAAACCCTGCAGAAACGCCGCCTCACAGGAAAGATTGAAGACTTCTCGCACCGTTTGTGGGGTAAGAAAAGCTGAATGGTGGTAACTGATAAGCGCCCTGTAAGGGCGCTTTATATTGATGAAAAAGAAGGAAAAAGCGTGATTTTTCCTTCTTTTTAGTTAGCGGGTGAAAATCAATGGATTGATTTTCCAGGTTTTTTTATTGGGTGGCTTCCTCTCGTTCTGTGCGGACATGAGGTTTGTAATCAGACTCAAGCGCCCGGTGCGGGCGCTTTGGAAAAGGCGGGTTATCAGGCAGCATCAGGGTGGTGGGGCACACTACTGAGTGTATGGTGAATTTCCGCACCTGCCTGCACCAGTGAATCGCGGCTGATATCCTTGATGGTGTTGGCGCCAGTCAGTGTCATGGCAACCCGCATCTCTTTTTCAATCAACTGCAACAGGTTTGCCACACCTGCTTCGCCGTGGGTTGCCAGCGCATAGAGATAAGCGCGCCCCAGTAAGGTACTGTCGGCACCCAGCGCAATCATGCGTACCACATCCAGCCCATTGCGAATGCCGCTGTCGGCCAGAATAGTGATATCCCCTTTTACCGCATCGGCAATGGCGGGCAGGGCGCGGGCAGAAGAGAGCACGCCGTCCAGTTGCCGCCCACCATGGTTAGAAACCACAATGCCATCGGCACCAAAACGTACTGCGTCGCGGGCATCGTCCGGGTCGAGGATCCCTTTGATTACCATTGGGCCATCCCAGAATTCACGGATCCACTCCAGGTCTTTCCAGCAAATTGATGGGTCGAAATTTTTTGCCAGCCAGCCGATATAATCTTCCAGTCCCGTGGGTTTGCCCAAATAAGCGGAAATATTCCCTAAATCATGAGGGCGACCAAACAGGCCCACATCCCATGACCAGGACGGGTGTGTTACCGCTTGCCAGTAGCGGCGTAGTGCGGCATAGGGGCCGCTCATACCTGAGTGGGCGTCACGGTAACGCGCGCCAGGTGTTGGCATATCTACGGTGAATACCAGCGTTGTGCAGCCGGCGGCTTTGGCGCGTTCCAGAGCATTACGCATAAAACCGCGGTCTTTTAACACATATAACTGGAACCACATTGGCCGGTTAATCGCCGGGGTGACTTCTTCAATAGGGCACACTGAAACAGTGGACAAGGTAAACGGAATGCCGTGTGCCGCTGCCGCGCGGGCTGCCTGAACTTCGCCTCGCCGGGCATACATGCCACACAAACCCACCGGGCCAAGAGCAACTGGCATACTAAGGGTTTCGTTGAACAGTTTCGTTTCAAGGCTCAGCTCAGCCATATTGTTCAGGACCCGCTGGCGCAGGGCAACGTCCGATAAGTCTGCGACATTGCGTTTGAGCGTATGTTCGGCATAGGCTCCGCCATCAATATAGTGAAACAGAAATGGTGGTAATTTGCGTTGCGCTGCGGCGCGATAGTCGCTGGCGGCAGAAATAATCATGCTTCATTCTCCCTGGGAATAATCAGTGTCAGTATCAGGCAGGCGAGTAACCCGTGCCTGGCGGGCTTCGTCTTCATCCAGCCGTTTAATAGTGGTATGCACAAAACCTAAATGGTGAGTGGCGGCTTTGCGTGCAGCCTCCGCGTCGCCCATCAGAATGGCATCCAGCATCCTCTGATGCTGCTCTGTTAACTGGGCGAAAATCGGCGGGTGGGTGTACATGCGCTGGCGGCTTTGCATCACTGAGGATTGCAGTAAATCGAAAAAACCCCGCATGGTTTGCAGTAACACCACGTTGTGTGACGCTTCTGCCACAGCAAGGTGAAAGCGCAGGTCAGCCTGAGCCGCCAGATTAGGATCATCACTCTCTTTAAATTGTAGCGTGGCGTCAAAACAGTATTGCAGGCGTTCTTTATCAGCAGGCGTTGCCCGCATTGCAGCGTGCCAGGCGGTACTGGCTTCAATGGCGTATCGGGCTTCCAGAATATCGTAACGGTAGTCCGGGTCATCGGCCATCAGGTGGCGAATGGGTTGCACAATGCGTTGCTCTGACCAGGGTTCCAGTTGGTAGCGAATAAAGGTACCGCCTCCGCGCCTGCTTAACAGCAAGCCTTCACTAATCAGCATTTGCAGTGCTTCGCGCAGGGAATTGCGCGAAACACCCAGTTCGACAGCCAGTTGGCGTTCAGCGGGCAAACGCATGCCCGCTTCCAGTTTGTGTTCACGAATATAACCGCGCAGGCGTTCAACCAGTTGCTCTGCGCGGCGGGGTAAAACTAACGTCATGGAATCATCCAGGTTAAAAAATAGGCCTGCAGTGTGGTAATCGCGCCCACCATGCAGGTGAAGATCAGGCTGTGTTTTACCGTGAAGCGGAACAGGTCTGCTTCTTTACCCACCAGGCCCACAGCCGCACAGGCAATGGCGATGGATTGCGGCGAGATCATTTTGCCCGTAACACCGCCAGTGGTATTGGCTGTCACCATTAACAAGTCAGAAACACCAATTTGCTGGGCTGCCGTTGCCTGTAATGCGGCAAACAGGGCATTGGATGAGGTATCTGAACCTGTCAGGAACACGCCAAGCCAGCCCAGGAAGGGTGAGAAGAAGGTAAAGGCTGGCCCGGTGTGGGCGAGTGCCAGTGCCAGGGTGGACGACAAGCCTGAGTAATTGGAGATAAACGCGAAAGCCAGCACCATCCCAATGGAATAAATCGGCAGCAACAGGTCGCGCACTGTTTCGTTGAAGGTTGCCAGTGCTGCGCGTGGCTTCATTTTCAGCCAGACAATAGAAAGCAACGCGGCGAACAGAATGGCGGTACCGGTGGCAGACAGGTAATCAAATTTAAATACTGCCGGGTAAGGGGTGCTGTTGGCCACAACAGGCGGCATACGGGCCACCAGGTTATCCAGGAACGGGACAGAAACTTTAACCACCCAGTGCGCCAGCGGGCCATCAGCCGCAAACAGGGCTTTAAATGGCGGAATGCTCCACAGTGTGACTGTCGCGGTTAAAAACAGAAACGGGGTCCAGGCGCGAATTACCTGGCCACGGGTATAATTCTTGCGAGCCAGTGTCTGGTCGACAACTGCGGCAGACACATCGCCAAAGCGGAAAATACGGGCAGGTTTCCAGCGGCGTAAAAACAACGTCAGGCACACCAGTGATACCAGTGAAGAGATGATATCCGGCAACTCCGGGCCCAGCAGGTTAGAGCTCAGAAACTGGGCAATGGCGAATGAACCACCGGCAACCATCACCGCAGGCCAGGTTTCTTTCATGCCGCGCCAGCCATCCATAATCGCCATGATCCAGAACAGCACAATAATGGTCAGGAAGGGTAACTGGCGGCCAACCATCTGGCCGATATGGAAACTGTCCAGCCCGGTTACTTGCCCGGCAACCAGAATTGGAATGCCCATCGCGCCAAATGCCACCGGCGCTGTGTTAACAATCAGGCACAGGCCCGCCGCATACAGTGGGTTAAACCCCAGCCCAACCAGCAGTGCTGCGGTAATGGCAACAGGTGCACCAAACCCTGCCGCGCCTTCCAGAAATGCGCCAAAGGAGAAGCCCACAATCAGCATTTGCAAGCGCTGGTCTGGCGTGATGGAGAGAATCGAGGCCCGGATAATATCGAACTGGCCGGTTTTTTCAGAAATACGGTACACAAATACGGCGGCGATAATTATCCAGGCAATCGGCCACAAGCCATAGAAGAAACCATATCCCACCGAAGCCAGCGCCCGGTCAACCGGCATCCGGTAGAAAAACAGTGCTACCAGTAAGGCTATCACTACAGTGAATGTTGCCGCCTGGTAGCCTTTCATTTTGAGCTTTATCAGGGCGAAGAAGAAAAACAGAATCGGCAGCGCGGCTATCAGGCTGGACAGCCAGATATTGCCTGCGGGGTCGTAGTTCTGATGCCAAAGATGCATAGCAGGTGTCTCCCGGGAACCTTTTTATTGCCTTCAGGCTCGCGTTTACCAGATGATACTGGTTACGCTTTTGTAAAATTGGTTCCACCAATGTAGGGTTGTAGGTTAAATGCCAATAAATAGTTAACCCTGTGTTAACGAAAAGCAACGCTATTGCGACGGTTTTTTATCTTGTGTGAAGAAGAGGGAATATTCAGGGGGAATTGGTAGGACCAAAAAGCCCACTCGTCGAGGACTGAGTGGGCAGATAATTCAGAATGCAGTGCGGGAGAAACCGGTCATCACTTTCAGGCCCATTTCACGGCCGAGTGCCGTCATCGGGTGCACGACCACCAGGCCACGGACGCTTTTTTTGAGTTTGCCCATATCCGCCTGCTCTTTTTTGGTGATTTCCCGGCGAAACGGCATACCCAGTAGCTTTTGGGCTTCTTTGCTCAGCTTTTGATTAACAACCTGGTGTAACCGGGTTATCTCGGTTTCCAGTGTCTCTTTTTCTGCCGCCAGTTCACTGTATTTCTCCGCATCGTTAACCAGAGAAAGGCTGGCTTGTTGGTGGTTAATCGCGTCGAGGCGGTCGCTCAGGCGTTTGATTTCGTTTTTTTCTACGTCTTTCATGTTACTTACTCAGGGCTGTCTGGTTTGTGGCAAGAATACACTATTTCCGCGTGGGCTGCCTGTCATGGCGTAAGAGAACGGGAGAACGGTGAAGTCGCTCAGGTGTTGCGGCGCAATTGAGCCGCAAAGAGATCACTTTTTTTGAAAGGCCTTTTTCAGGCTGATGGTGGAGATAAGTTCAGTTAACGAAAGCACCATGGTGGATCGCACCATTTGTTGGTAACGCTGGCGTTGCATGGTTAGCAGGCTGGCATCGGCACCTTCCAGTAACACTGGCGTGGGTGGCAGTGCGGCAACACAGTGTAATTCACCAAATGGGCCGAGAATTTCGTCATCAGTAAAACTGTACTCATTACCATCGTGGTTCAGTTCTTCACGCAGGGCGATAAGCAATTCGCAGTCTTCATATTCCAGGCGGTTCAGTACACCCAGACCATAAATCAGCTTTAACCGTACCGCGAGATCGCCCAGCGGACCATTGCCATGCAGCAGGGGTTCCACCGCGTATTTAACGGCATAATCGTCTTTGCGAAAGACCTGGAGCACCAGAATATTGACGGCTTCCGTAAGTAATTCTACGGCTGCTATCAAGAAGCTTCTTACGGTTTTGCCAGCATTCAGACGCTCAAGCACACGGTTTTCAAATGCCTGTGGTTCTTCCATCTTTGCCTGCATACCTGACAATCTTCCAGGGCGCGTGACCGCGCCCGTTATTTCATCTTCAGGCGTTGAATGCTGCAACGACATCATTGGCGACATCGCTGTTCGCATCGAGCCCGGAAACGTCTGCCAGAGCAGCTCGAGGGCCTTTTTCCGCCAGTAATTTTGCTAACTCCTGAGCTTGCGAATCCTGTTCACTGTGGTAGTGCATTGCCGCGGCAATACCTTTCACCAGGTTCGGGTGAGGCAAGCCATATTCCAGTGTCCCCAGCAGCGGTTTGATCAAACGGTCGCCCGCGCTCAGTTTACGCAATGGCTGGCGACCAACTCGTTCCACATCATCTTTCAGATATGGGTTCTCAAAACGACCAAGGATTTTCTGGATATAGGCTGCGTGTTTCTCTGCATCAAAGCCATAACGCTTGATGAGCACCGCGCCGCTCTCTTCCATTGCGCCTTTTACAACAGCGCGAATTGCCGGGTCAAGGATGGCATCACGAATCGTCTGGTGACCCGCCATTTGACCAAGGTACGCGGTTATAGCATGCCCGGTGTTCAGCGTGAAGAGCTTACGTTCAACAAATGCCATCAGGTTATCAGTTAATTCCATTCCTTTGATGGCAGGCAGCTCGCCAACGAACTGGGTTTTGTCGACAATCCACTCGCTGAAGGTTTCAACAGTGACTTCCAGTGGGTCATTGGTGGCTTCGGAAGGGGGAACAATACGGTCAACGGCAGAGTCAACAAAACCGATGTGGCTTTCTACCCAGGTTTTATCCTCGTCACTCAGTGCATTGAATACATGGCCTTTCAGCTGTGTGGTGCCGCGCACCATGTTTTCACAGGCGATAATATTGAGTGGGGTGTCGTTACCCTGGGATTTACGTAACACCAGGCCTTTGGCGATAGCTGGTGCGATACGCTCCAGAATTTGTGGGCCTACCGCGGTAGTCACCAGGTCTACACTGGCAATCAGTTTCACCACCTCATCACCGATGCTGCTGACGGCATCCACACCGGTAACGGTATCAATTTGCTTTTCTTCACCAACAACATGTACCTGGTAGCTGTGGCGTGCGTTTAATGCATCCAGTACCACCTGGTTAACATCTGCGAATGTCAGGCTGATACCGGCATCTGCCAGCAGTTTGCCGATAAAGCCCCGACCGATATTACCTGCGCCGAAATGTAATGCTTTCATGTGTAAACCTTCTCTAAATTATGGCTCCCGAAGAGGGCTAAGGTGAGTTACGTGGCTCAATCATCGCCTCACCGTAACCCTCTCCTGTGAAGGAGAGGGGAGATACGTTTTTATTGCCAGAATCGCTCAACGCCACTTCTGGCTATTATCTTGCTTTGTGCTGGCGAAGGGGTGTGCCATAGCCAGCGGTGCATCTGTTGCGCGTTTACCTGGTGTTGGCTGTTGCGCGATGCGTATCCTGTGCGGCTGCGAACGGCCGCACAGGGTATTACGCAGCCTGTTTGCCAGACAGCAGGTCCAGAACTTCCTGGACACTGGTGGTGGCGGCAAGGCGTTCAATCACACTCTCATCATCCAGTGCGTTGGTGAGGCTGGTGATAACCTGAATGTGTTCGTTATTGCGTGCTGCAATACCGATAACCAGACGGGCGATATCATCTTCTTCTTCACCAAAACGCACACCTTCCGGATACTGGCAGAACACCACACCGGTTTTCAGAACGCGGTCTTTGGCTTCTACTGTACCGTGCGGTACCGCGATAGACTCACCCAGGTAAGTCGGGGTCAGCTTTTCTCGGTCCAGCATGGCTTCAACGTACTCTGGCTGAACATAACCCCCTTTCACCAGTTGTTCACCGGCAAAACGGATGGCTTCTTCTTTAGTGGCAGCTTTGCGGCCAAGGAACACGTTATCTGCACCCAGGCGGAACAAGCCTTCTTCACTGGAGGTGAAGCTGTCTTCCAGGCTGTGCATCACTTTGGTTTCTTTCTCACTCAGGTGCTGGGATTCCAGCAGACGGTCAGTGAGGTTGGCATACAGGCTGCTGTCGAGGAAGTTGGTCAGTGAAATATGCTGAGCCTGAGGAGCCTGGCGCATAGCGCGCTCTGTCAGGTCGCGGTGCGTAATCACAATATCAACATCATCTGGCAGGCTGTTGATTGCACAGTTGGTTACTGAAATATGGTTCAGGCCGGCATTCTGGACTTTCTTACGCAGTACACCCGCACCCATTGCGCTGGAACCCATACCGGCGTCACAGGCAACAATGATTTTGCGTACATGGCTCAGGTCGTTGCTCAGGCCCGCACCAACAGCCAGCGGCGCACCAGCACCTTTAGACTGTGCTTTCATGTCGTGCATACGTGCAGTAGCTGCTTCCAGATCGTCTTCTTCTTTTACTTTGCTGGTTTTCAGCAGAACAGAAGCAATCACGAAGGAAACTGCCATGGCGGCGAAAATTGCAGTAATGTTAGCGAAGTAGGTACCTTTCGGGGTCATGGCCAGTACAGCCAGAATAGAACCCGGAGAAGCTGGAGAAACCAGGCCGCCGTGCAGCACGGTCAGAGTAAACACGCCAGTCATACCACCGAAAATAACGGCCAGCAGCAGACGCGGGTTCATCAGCACATACGGGAAGTAAATTTCGTGGATACCACCCAGGAAGTGGATGATAGCCGCACCGCCAGCGGACTGCTTGGCACTACCACGGCCGAAGAACATGTACGCCATCAGGATACCCATACCCGGGCCCGGGTTAGCTTCAATCAGGAAGAAGATAGATTTCCCGAGTTCATGAGATTGCTGGATACCCAACGGTGAGAAGATACCGTGGTTGATTGCGTTGTTGAGGAACAGAATTTTTGCCGGTTCAACAAAGATGGAAGCCAGCGGCAGCATGTCGTGTACGACCATGAAGTTAACGCCAACCGCCAGCACTTTTGACAGCACTTCAACAGCCGGGCCAATGCCAAGGAACGCCAGCATAGCCAGTAACATACCGATGATACCGGCAGAGAAGTTGTTCACCAGCATTTCGAAGCCGGAACGAATTTTACCGTCTACGAAACCATCGAATTTTTTAATGCAGTAACCGCCCAACGGTCCGGCAATCATTGCACCAAGGAACATTGGAATATCGGCGCCAACAATCACGCCCATGGTGGTAATCGCACCCACCACGCCACCGCGCTCATTGCCCACCAAACGGCCACCGGTGTAACCAATCAACAACGGCAACAGGTAGGAGATCATCGGCCCTACCAGTTTTGCCATCGTTGCGTTAGGCAACCAGCCTGTTGGAATAAATAACGCGGTGATAATACCCCAGGCGATAAATGCGCCAATGTTCGGCATTACCATATTGCTGAGAAAACGACCAAAGCTTTGCACCTTGATCTTGATATCGGATGACATAGAACACCCCTTCTTCTGTTTACGCGCTGGGATTCAACCCGGGTTTTATTGTTAACTGTGTCGGCAGAGGTAAGCGCCGAATTGATTCAGTGACGCGAATCTGGCACTTAACCGTGAATCTGTCCAGTCACCGGATATTTGTGTGATCAATATCACTATTTCATTGGGTCTTTATGGGGGTGTTTAGTGATTTTGATCACAAAAAATCAGTGTAAAAAAAACACAATGCGAAAAAAAGATGCCATATGAGCATGTAAATGTGATGTTAATCACATTTTAACGCGCGTTGTTTGTTTGTATTTTGTGATATTCATCACAATCTATTTTTGCGGTTTTTCCTGATTGTGATCAATAGCAACTTCGTGGTGTGGCCTGTCGGAACGGAATGAAAGTAAATTACATGTTAAATTTTTTCTGCAGGGCATGCCGTGCCGCAGGGGAATAGCGTATGATTTGAGGTAACGCTCACTTTTCATGATGTACTGGCATTTCACAATGCTCATTCACTGATGAGGGTTCTGCGCATGAAACTGGTCGGGAGTTACACAAGCCCTTTTGTTCGTAAAATATCGGTGCTGTTGCTGGAAAAAGGCATGGCCTTCGACTTTGTCAATGACTCGCCGTGGAATGAAAATAGCCATGTTGCGCAGTCTAATCCATTGGGGAAAGTACCGGTTCTGATTGCTGATGACGGTGCCTGCTGGTTTGACTCACCAGTTATTGCCTCTTTTCTGGAACTGACTCAGCCCGTGCCAGCCAGTATTCCGTCAGACCCGTATGCGGCTTTGCAGGTACGCCAGCTTGAAGCACTGGCCGACGGTGTCATGGATGCCGCTATTCTCTCTTTCCGTGAACAGCAACGCCCGGCAGCACACCAACTGGAAAGTGAACTGGTGCGCCAGCGGGAAAAAATACTGCGTGGGTTAGATGCGCTGGATGAAGCCGCCAAAAACGGGGCATTCAATACGCAACAACTTGATGTCGCGACTATTGCTGTGGGTTGTGCGATGGGCTACCTGAATTTTCGCCGTATCGCACCTGGCTGGTGTGTGGACCGCCCGCATCTGGTTAAATTGGTAGAGCAACTCTTTCAGCGTGACAGTTTTGCCCGCACTGAACCGCGTGTCGCTTGATCTCCGCTCAGGAAACCGGGGAAATCCCCCGGTACACTTTACTTTTGTCTTTTCAATGGCACTGCACACACTATGACTCAGGATCTCCGTCAGTTATTCAGCCAGATTCCGGCTATTGACCGTTTACTGCATGACCCGCAGATAACGCCGCTGGTGGCGCGTTTTGGGCACACGCTAGTGGTGAATGCGCTGCGTGAACGGGTACAGCAGGCCCGGCAATCCATTCTCCAGGCGCAGGTGTTACCTGCCTGGGCACAAAACTGGGCCACCGCCGTGGCGCAATACCTTGAGCAGGCAGGAAGGCCCGCCATTCGCCGTGTATTTAACCTGACAGGCACAGTGTTGCATACTAACCTGGGGCGCGCATTACAGGCTGAAGCAGCGGTACATGCTGTGTGTGATGCCATGCGCTACCCGGTAACCCTGGAGTACAGCCTGGATGGCGCGAGCCGTGGGCACCGGGACCAGGCGGTGGCTGGTTTGCTCTGCCAGCTCACTGGCGCGGAAGATGCCTGTGTGGTCAATAACAACGCCGCAGCGGTGCTGCTTATGCTGGCGGCGACCGCCGCAGGGAAAGAAGTGGTGGTGTCTCGTGGTGAACTGGTCGAAATCGGCGGGGCTTTCCGTATCCCCGATGTTATGCGCCAGGCCGGATGCCAGTTAGTGGAAGTCGGGACAACCAACCGAACCCACAGCAAGGATTACCGCCAGGCGGTGACAGAAAACACCGCATTATTAATGAAAGTGCACACCAGTAACTACCAGGTGATGGGCTTTACTGCCAGTGTCAGCGAAGCGCAACTGGTGGCGGAAGCTCAAGCGTACGGCATTCCGGTGGTCACTGATCTTGGCAGTGGTTCGCTGGTGGATATGCGTACCTGTGGTTTACCGCCAGAGCCGATGCCACAGCAACTGATTGCCGATGGGGTTAGCCTGGTGAGTTTCTCTGGCGATAAACTGCTCGGCGGACCACAGGCCGGGATTATTGTCGGCAAGAAAGAACTGATTACAAAAATCCAGCAACACCCGCTTAAACGCGCCCTGCGTGCCGATAAAATGACGCTTGCCGCTCTGGAAGCCACCCTGCGTTTGTATCTGCAACCCGAAACATTATTCGAGAATTTACCTACCCTGCGCCTGCTGCACCGTGACGCGGCGGCGATTCATGAACAAGCGCAGCGCCTGCTGCCTGCACTGGTGGCTCATTACAGCCCGGCGTTTACTGTGGCGGTGCAGCCTTGCCTGTCTCAGCCCGGAAGTGGGGCTTTGCCGGTAGATTCTCTGCCCAGTGCGGCACTGACTTTCACTCCGGTTTCCGGGCAGGGCAGTGAGCTGGAAGCGCTGGCTGCGCGTTTGCGTGGCCTACCGGTGCCGGTGATTGGGCGTATTGCCGGTGGTGGGCTGTGGCTGGATTTACGTTGCCTGGAAGATGAAGCGGGATTACTGGAGATGTTACTGCAATGATTATTGCCACTGCGGGCCATGTTGATCATGGGAAAACCTCGCTGATTCAGGCGTTGACCGGGGTGAATGCAGACCGTTTGCCTGAAGAAAAACAGCGCGGTATGACAATTGACCTGGGTTTTGCCTACTGGCCGCAACCCGATGGCCGCGTGATTGGGTTTATTGATGTACCGGGGCACGAAAAATTCCTCGCGAATATGCTGGCAGGTGTGGGCGGTATCGACCATGGCTTGCTGGTGGTTGCCTGCGATGATGGCGTAATGGCGCAAACCCTGGAGCATCTGGCGATTTTACAACTGACCGGGCAACCGGGTTTAACCGTGGTGCTGACGAAATCAGACCGGGTTAGTGCGGAACGCATTGAAGATGTGCGTGAAAGCGTGCACCACTTGCTGCTGGCTTATGGCTGGCATGAAGCACAGTTTTTCGTTACTTCGGTATCTGATGGTACTGGTATTGATGGGTTACGTGAGCATCTGCTGGCTTGTGAAGAGCAGTCTCATCGCACGGCGTGGCGCTTTCGCCTGGCTATCGACCGTGCGTTTACTGTCAAAGGTGCCGGGCTGGTGGTTACGGGTACCGCGCTGTCGGGCACGGTACAGGTTGGGGATACATTGTGGCTGGCTGGCGCAGATAAACCCATGCGGGTGCGTGGGTTGCATGCACAAAACCAGCCAGTACAACAGGCTACTGCCGGTCAGCGTATTGCGCTGAACCTGAGTGGCGACGCGCAGAAAGCAGATATCAGCCGTGGCGACTGGTTGCTGGAGCACAGCCCACCGGCCCCCGGCGCTGAGCGTGTTATTGTCACACTAAGGAGCCACAGCCCGCTCCAGCAGTGGCAGCCGCTGCATATTTACCACGGTGCCAGTCATATCACCGGGCGGGTTTCGATACTGGAAGATGACCTGGCCGAATTGGTGCTCGACACGCCTTTGTTGCTGGCTGACAACGATTATCTGGTATTGCGGGATATCAGCGCCCGGCAAACCCTGGCTGGGGCGCGCGTCTTGCTGCTTAACTCACCCAAACGCGGTAAGCGTCAGCCTGAGTTTCTTGCCTGGCTGAAACAACTGGCCCGATGCGAGGACGATGAATCCGTACTGAGGTGCCACTTGCAACGCCATGCTGTCTCACTGGCTGATTTCGCCTGGGCGCGGCAACTGCGCGAGCCTGAAATTAGCCAACTGGCACAAAGTACGGCTTTGTGTGTGGAAGGCCAGGTGGTGGGTAGCGGGCTTGCCCGCCGCTGGCAGGAAAAACTGCTGGCAACGCTTGCCGAGTACCACCAAAACCATGATGACCAGCCCGGCCCCGGGCGTGAGCGCTTGCGCCGTATGGCACTGCCCACAGAGCATGAAGGCCTGGTACTGGGGCTGATTGAACAATTACGCCAGCAAGGTGAAGTTGTCAGCCGCCAGGGCTGGCTGCATTTGCCTGGTCATGAACCAGGGTTTTCTCCGGCGGCAGAAGCTATCTGGCGCAAAGTGGAAGGGTTGTTTGCCGATGACCCCTGGTGGGTGCGCGACCTGGCAAAAAAAGCGGGCGAGGATGAACAAACTATGCGCCAGGTATTACGCCAGGCCGCACAACTCGGGCTGATCACGGCGATTGTGAAAGATCGTTACTACCGGCAGGAACGCATTCAGCAGTTTGCTGATCTGATCCGCGCGCTTGACCCCGAAAACGGATCCACCAGTGCGGCGGATTTCCGCGATCAGCTGGGTATTGGCCGCAAACTGGCGGTGCAAATTCTGGAATATTTCGACCGCACCGGCTTCACCCGCCGCCGGGGCAACGACCATTTACTGCGTGACCGGAATTTGTTTCAGGCTCCTCCTGCCAGCTAATTTCCCCTCCCATATCACAAACCCACGGAATTTTTTCCGTGGGCATTTTACATTTTAGGACTGGTTCCACATAATTTCGGTTAAATTCCGCTCGGTTTTCTGTGATGATTATGCCCAATTAACAACATGGAAAATAAGGGAATTATGAAATGGATATTCGTGAGCAGATCATGAGTACTGTTGCTGCCAGTAAAGAAGCGGCAGCGGTACCAACCGGGTGCAAAGCCTGTGAACGCAAAGGTATACCTCTTTTCCCACTGCGTGTGGCCGCTGTACCAAAAGGCCTGGTGTCATCAAGCTGGTCCCCGCCTGTTCTTCCCCAGCCAGTTGAGTTATCTGGGGGCGAATTTAAGTATGCCTTGCGGACATTGCGCATGGGGTTTTTGTATGTCCTGCTCGATAAATGCGCCTGGCAGGGGTATGAGGTAACAGCAGATTGCTGCATGCGCTATTTCAACCCCTATGATTCCCGCCCTTCTAACTGTGTTGAGCCCTTGTCACCACGGTGCCACACCATAAACCATGACATCAAAACCCGCTTTATCCACATCGATAACAGTCTGTTCAGTGAGGTCTGGCTGGCATTCAGTAGTGATCCATGGAGTAAAGAGGTACTGGAGGGCTATAAAAGTGGCCGCCTGCCGGGTGATCGTTTTACAAAACTAACGGTGTCAAAAGACGGCAAAGTACAGGCTGAAGGTGGCCTGGTTGTAGACAGCTCTCTCAGTGCCCTGACAGACAATGTGGCAGAGTTTGCGACGGATTTTTTCCCCAATGTCGCCTGGATGGGAGATGAACTGACCGGGGGGGCCCATGGTTTTCATTCTCTGAAAAACAGAGAAAAACTTTCCTGGATGGGCAAGTATATCAGTGCGTTGGGTTCTCAATACCGTTGTGAGGTCATGGCTGTCCCCATGAAAGACCCGGTAGGTATTGTGGAAGAACTGAACATTGGCCGGTTACATATTTCCGAAGCTCGCGATGCTTATCTGCAACAACCGGGAGTTTCTCATCAGGCGCTGGTATCCGGCGCGATAGCCTGGACGATGAAATCAATACAGAAAAATGCAGAAGCGAGCAGTCAACCCCTGTTTGAGCGGCCATCGTCTGGCTACCCCATGGCATTTACCCAGACCAAAACTCAGAAGCAGGTGGCTGAGGACGCCATTGCCCGGCAATACAGCCGCCTGCAGCAAAGCTATGATGAAGAAAAACGTGTTCAGTTTCAGCAGGAACACGACCGCGTTTTGGGCCGTTTCAGCCAGAAGATTGAAGCCATTGGTAAAGATTTAGCTGCCTGGTACCGCAATACCGGCTGGCTGGCGATGATTAATAATGATTATACCCCCGATGTCAGTACAGACAGTTGGGTATGCCAGTTTGCGACTGTTGCCGCCTGTATTCAGGGGGGCGCAATGGACAGCTCAACAAGGGAGGTATGGTTAGAGTGGCTTGAAGATGAAAGTGGCACGGCACCTGCTTACTTAGGCATGACAGGGTTACACTCTTCTGCGATTGAACAAATTTTGAGTGCCTCACCAGACAACCCATTCGACGCTTATGGGCATTTGAAAACAGTGCTGGGGTCCAGAGAGCTTGCCAGAGCTATGGAGTCTAAATCAGTCCAGGCATTGTGGGTTTCCAGAATGGCAGCACTTACCAGTAGCTCCATAACGCTGTCTGAAAGTATGGGCCCGGAGGCGCATGCTCGTTACAGCAAGATGCTACAGGCTGGCCTGTATAACTCCACAGGGAACACCATCACGCTGTTTGAAACCAAAACCACCGTTGGCAAATTGCAGGAGATGATTCGCAGAGATGTGAATGCGATGAATGCTGCTTCTGCTGCAGTAAACTCACAGGTGTTGAGCGGGGAATTACAGCGTTCTGCCAGCAAGGTAACGACTTCAACTACCGGTTATATCATGGGGTTCACTGATCCACATGATTTGGCGCGCGAAGTCACCGTGCGTATGAGCACTCTGAGAACACCAGAAGAGCTGCGCGCGGCCATGGTAAGCACACCGGCATCGGGCCGGGCTCCTTCCACCATGCCGATGCCGGGTAACCCATTGGCGCGAAGCCATTATTCAAATGTCGTGATATCTGATGTTTCTCTGTATGCCCAGGGCCAGCAACACCGCATGGTTGGCCATCTGAGCAGCGAGATGATTGACACGATTCTGGACGAAAATGCCCGGCGTTTTGCTGGCGGGCAGGCCATTGGGCTGGTGCTCTCGTTTTTTATGTTCGCCTTTCAGATACACAACTTGCGCAACAATCTTGCCAGCCTGAACACGGCCTTTGGCGACCAACAATCTGCGCAATTCAAGACTATTGCCACTGGGTTGATGATGATGGGGGCGGCCAGTGAAGTCGCTGGCTTTGGCCGGGTGCTGATGAATAAAAAAAGCTGGGCGATACTGAGCCCCAACTATGTGCATCCATTGGTTAAGCTGGGTGGGATGATTGCGGGAGGGGCGGCTATGGTGGAAGGGGTAAGGCTTATGCTTAAGGGAAAAATATCTACTAATCAAGGAGATAAAAATTCAGCTACTGGTTACTATCATGCTGGAGTAATTACATTATTTGGAGGAGGAGTTGGTATTTATGCTGGGTATTTAGGAAGTACGGCTTTATTAGGACCACTGGGAATTGCCGCTTTGTTAATTATTACCGGGGCGCTTATTACCCTGGAGGCAGAAAGTCAGCGTAGTAACCCACTGGAAGTCTGGCTACGGCGTTGCTGTTTTGGCCGCCCGCGGGGCAGCGATTATCGCTGGCATGCCAGCAGTGAGCAGGATATGGCAGAGTGTATGGACGCCTTTTACGCCATTGTCAAAGGTATGGTGGCAGAAGTGGGGTTTCGCGGGCTGCATGTTAACCAGTATGGGGAACATCTCACCCGGCTGCAGGTCCGGCTGTTACTGCCCGGAGGGAGTGAAGAGCACTCTGCCTGGCAGGTTAACCTGGTGGCGAAAGAGAAAACCGGGCACGAGGTGGTTATGTTCACAGAAAACCACAATGTTCCGGACCAGGCGAATACGCGCCAGGCCGGGGGGATCCACCAGGATGGGGTCTACCGGCGCAGTCCCGGGGAAAATAGCCTGGCAATAGAAATACATTTGTGGGTGAACCCCGGGCGTTATCAACAGGCAATTCTGCGGGTGGCGTACTGGCCACATAAATACAACCGGCATGACCAGTTAGGGCTGGTTGTGGAAGCATAGTGATTACTCAATATGGCATACAGGAGGGAACCATGAGCCAGAAATCACCGTCACGCCAGCGGCGCCGTAAGGCGCACCAACAACCGCCATGCCCGCCACCTGCCGCGCGGCCACCTTATACCCTCTGTGACCCGGGCTTTTCGCGGTTAAAACCTCAGTCTGATTACTGGGAAGAAGACCTGCCGGAGCCGGGTGAGCAGCAAACGGCATCACCCCGGCTTATCCGGGTCAGCGAGCTGAATGATACCTGGATGGAAATCCCCCGTTATGAGGATAAGATTGCTTGGTGGGGACTTTGGTTAATGCTACCGCTATCAATTTTACCGATCCCTTTCATTTATCGTGATATGACTCATCCTGAGTTTAATCCTAGCTTTAGTTTTATTATGTTGCTTTTCTTGAGTATTTCCTTACACCTATTTCGTGCCGTGATGTTTGCCCCCCGGGGAAAGCCAGTGCGGCTTAACCGTAAGCGCCAGAAAGTGTATGTCTACGAGCATAAACGGGGCTGGCCATGGTTTCCCTGGCGCACCACCATCAAGGTGTTCGACTGGGCGGATGTGCACGGCGAACTGATACGGCGCAGCGATATCTATGTTTCGGGTTATGAACTGTCCTGCGCGGTCTGCAAGCCGGGCACTTATGACGTGGTGGACCGGTTCTCACTAAATTATCAGGGTGGCAGTATTCCGCTGAAAAGTGTGTGGAGCCACTGCTGCATGTACATGCAGGGCAGAAGAGTACCGGCGGCGCCGGTTATCAGGCATGTGCCGGCGAGCTGGACGCCGGTGAACACCATCCGCTGGCCGGAAGCGCTGGACCGCGAATCCACCACGGCACCGGGTGAATAACCGGCAGCCACAAATTGTCACCACAGGGATATTTCAGCATTAACCGGAGGGAACCATGAGCCAGAAATCACCGTCACGCCAGCGTCGCCGTAAGGCGCACCAACAACCGCCATGCCCGCCACCTGCCGCGCGGCCACCTTATACCCTCTGTGACCCGGGCTTTTCGCGGTTAAAACCCCAGCTTAAGTACTGGGAAGAAGACCTGCCGGAGCCGGGTGAGCAGCCAATGGCATCCCCCCGGCTGATCCGGCTCAGCGAGCTGAATGATACCTGGATGGAAATCCCCCGTTATGAGGATAGAATTTCCTGGTGGGGCATCTGGACACTAATCCCGATACCTATAGCCTTAATTTGGTGTCTAATTGAATTGATGATTGATTTTGGAATTGAGCCATGCTTCATTTTTTTTATTTTTTCGTCGTTTAGCTTTGGACTCTATCTTTTCCGAATGGCAGTGTTTGTCCCCCGGGGAAAGCCTGTGCGGCTTAACCGTAAGCGGCAGAAAGTGTATGTCTACGAGCATAAACGGGGCTGGCCCTGGTTCCCCTGGCGCACCACCATCAAGGTGTTTGACTGGGCGGATGTGCGCGGCGAACTGATACGGCGCAGCGATATCTATGCCTCGGGTTATGAACTGTCCTGCGCGGTCTGTAAACCCGGTACTTACGAGGTGGTGGACCGGTTTTCACTAAATTATCAGGGTGGCAGTATTCCGCTGAAAAGTGTGTGGAGCCACTGCTGCATGTACATGCAGGGCAGAAGAGTACCGGCGGCGCCGGTTATCAGGCATGTGCCGGCGAGCTGGACGCCGGTGAACACCATCCGCTGGCCGGAAGCGCTGGACCGCGAATCCACCACGGCACCGGGTGAATAACCGGCAGCCACAAATTGTCACCACAGGGATATTTCAGCATTAACCGGAGGGAACCATGAGCCAGAAATCACCGTCACGCCAGCGTCGCCGTAAGGCGCACCAACAACCGCCATGCCCGCCACCTGCCGCGCGGCCACCTTATACCCTCTGTGACCCGGGCTTTTCGCGGTTAAAACCCCAGTCTGATTACTGGGAAGAAGACCTGCCGGAGCCGGGTGAGCAGCAAACGGCATCACCCCGGCTTATCCGGGTCAGCGAGCTGAATGATACCTGGATGGAAATCCCCCGTTATGAGGATAGAATTTCCTGGTGGGGAGCCTGGGTATTGCTTCCATTTATATTATTAATGATCGCCTTTATTTATAGAGATATGACTCAACCTGAATTCGATCCTAGTTTCAGTTTAGTTATGTTTATCGCGGTAAGCCTTGCTCTTTATCTTTTCCGAATGGCAGTTTTTGCTCCCCGGGGCACGCCTGTCCGGCTTAACCGTAAGCGCCAAAAAGTGTATGTCTATGAGCATAAACGGGGCTGGCCCTGGTTTCCCTGGCGCACCACCATCAAGGTGTTCGACTGGGCGGATGTGCACGGCGAACTGATACGGCGCAGCGATATCTATGTTTCGGGTTATGAACTGTCCTGCGCGGTCTGCAAGCCGGGCACTTATGAAGTGGTGGACCGGTTCTCACTAAATTATCAGGGTGGCAGTATTCCGCTGAAAAGTGTGTGGAGCCACTGCTGCATGTACATGCAGGGCAGAAGAGTACCGGCGGCGCCGGTTATCAGGCATGTGCCGGCGAGCTGGACGCCGGTAAACACCATCCGCTGGCCGGAAGCGCTGGACCGCGAATCCACCACGGCACCGGGTGAATAACCGGCAGCCACAAATTGTCACCACAGGGATATTTCAGCATTAACCGGAGGGAACCATGAGCCAGAAATCACCGTCACGCCAGCGTCGCCGTAAGGCGCACCAACAACCGCCATGCCCGCCACCTGCCGCGCGGCCACCTTATACCCTCTGTGACCCGGGCTTTTCGCGGTTAAAACCTCAGTCTGATTACTGGGAAGAAGACCTGCCGGAGCCGGGTGAGCAGCCAATGGCATCCCCCCGGCTTATCCGGGTCAGCGAGCTGAATGATACCTGGATGGAAATCCCCCGTTATGAGGATAGAATTTCCTGGTGGGGGGCATGGCTGATGCTTCCTATCTCTTTAATTCCTATCCCTTTTATTTACATATATGCGAGATTGCCAGAATTTGATAATCAGACCAGTTTAGGTTTTATGGTTGCTATTTTTGTTTTTTTTAGCATCGCGTTATATCACTTCCGAATGGCAGTTTTTGTCCCCCGGGGAAAGCCTGTGCGGCTTAACCGTAAGCGCCAGAAAGTGTATGTCTACGAGCATAAACGGGGCTGGCCCTGGTTTCCCTGGCGCACCACCATCAAGGTGTTCGACTGGGCGGATGTGCGCGGCGAACTGATACGGCGCAGCGATATCTATGCCTCGGGTTATGAACTGTCCTGCGCGGTCTGTAAACCCGGTACTTACGAGGTGGTGGACCGGTTTTCACTAAATTATCAGGGTGGCAGTATTCCGCTGAAAAGTGTGTGGAGCCACTGCTGCATGTACATGCAGGGCAGAAGAGTACCGGCGGCGCCGGTTATCAGGCATGTGCCGGCGAGCTGGACGCCGGTGAACACCATCCGCTGGCCGGAAGCGCTGGACCGCGAATCCACCACGGCACCGGGTGAATAACCGGCAGCCACAAATTGTCACCACAGGGATATTTCAGCATTAACCGGAGGGAACCATGAGCCATATCACTAAGGTGCAGAAAAAGCGCCTTAAGCCATACAGTGATCCAAACCGGAAACCCAACACATTATTTGACCCAGGGTTTTCGCGATTAAAACCGTCGCTTGATTATTGGGAAGAGGATCTTCCTGATCCTCGTGGGGAGATCCAAAATATCCCATGGATTGTTCAGGTGGATGAACTGAATGAAACATGGATGGAGTTGCCTCGTTACCAAACTAAAACCTGCCCGCGGGGGTTGTGTATTGCATTTTCTCTTATTGCCATTCCACTGTCAGGGATGTTCTGGCAACTCCTTGGCACGAACTATAACCCCTTCGTGATGGTGGTGATGCTCGCTATGTTGGTTATTGTTGTATTTAACACGCGCACCATGGCCTTTCCTCTTCGCAGCACACCTGTCAGGTTCAACCGTAAACGCCAGAAAGTCTATATCTATGAATATGAAAATGATCATGATCTTACACGGATTTCTGGCCCTTCGACTATTCGAGTAGTTGACTGGGCAGATGTGCAAGGGGAACTGGTGTATCGGCAGGGGATTTTTTTCTCGGGTTATGAGCTTTCTTGTGCAATCTGTAAACCAGGAACCTTTCATGTAGTTGAACGTTTCCCATTGAGATATCAGGGAGAAAAACACGAACTCCACCGTTTCTGGAGCTACTGCTGTTACTACATGCAGGGAAACGAATTACTGTATACACAAGAGATACCCGCGATAACACGTAAAGTGAAACCTATGGATAATATTCACTGGCCGGAAGACCTGGAGAGAGAATCCACTACCGCACCAGGCGATGAATGTTGAATAACAAAACCCCGCCAGCCAGCGCCTGGGGGGTTTTTTATTACGGCAATACTGCGGCAGTCATGCACAACAATCACGCCGGGCCTGGGGCTTCGTTTACCCAGACACGCATTTCTCCTTCACCACGGTTAGCCCAGGCGAACCAGGGGATGAAGGTCAGTGTGTGGGGAACGGGTGTGGCCGGGTGAGCATCATAGCGCCACAGGGCCTGTTTTTCGGGTTGATTTGCCTGGTAGCGCAGCCCTTCTGCCTGCAAAAGTACTTTATGCGCCAGGCTCGCAGTGCCATTCAGCAGGCGCGGTACAGCGTTTTGTGGTAACCACAGGTTATGCAGTTGTGCGCCGTTATCCGCTTCCTCCAGGCAATACACCACAGGTCCGCGTTGCAGGGCGACTTTCCCGGCCTGGTGGCGCACTAGTGGGTTACCGTACACACGCCGCACCGGCATGGGCAATGTAAGGCACAGAGTGTCGCCTTCCCGCCAGGTGCGTTGCAGGTGCAGGTAGCCGCGCACGACATCGCCCTGAACCGGCTGGCCGTTCAGGGTTACTGAAGGTGACGGGCACCAGTCTGGCAGGCGTAATGCAAGGGTGTGTGTGACGGGCTCTGGTGAAAGTACAGACAGCGTTACCTGTTCATCCCAGGGGTAGTTGCCGCTCAGACGCAAGCGCAGCCCGGCAGCCCCCGCAACCAGTTCTGCCTCGTTGCCTACGTATAAATTCACATACAGCGCATCGCTGCGTGGCGTATAGATATAGTGGCCCAGCGAGGTTAACAGGCGGGCGATATTCGGCGGGCAACAGGCGCACCCGAACCAGCGTTGGCGCACCGGTTTAATATGGTCGTAAACATGGTTAAACGGCACCGCTTTGGGTTGCACTTCCAGCGGGTTTACATAGAAAAAGTGCTTGCCGTCCAGCGCCATACCGCCCAGCACGGTGTTATACAGCGCCCGCTCCATGACATCGCCGTACTGGCTGTCGGCCTCCATTTCCACCATACGGCGGGCAAACATCATCAGGCCGATAGACGCACAGCTTTCGGCATAGACAGTGTCATTGGGTAAGTCGTAATCGCTGCTGAACGCTTCACCGCTGGACTGGGAACCAATACCGCCCGTGATATACATCTGGCGCTGCGCCATATCCTGCCACAGGCGCAGGCAGGACTGGCGCAGGGTTTCATCTTCGCTCAGGCGTGCCAGGTGAGCGACGCCGGTCATCAGGTAGACAAAGCGCACAGCGTGGCCGGTTGCCTGGTTTTGTTCCACCAGGGGAAGGTGCGCCTGGCTGTAGGCTTTATCTTTTACCATCCACGCCGGGCCATAGGTATTCCAGTACGATGTTTTACCGCGCTTTTCATACTCTTCATCGTAATAGTGCGGTGACTGGCCGCGCTGGGTGACAAAGAAATGAGTCAGCTCGCGGTAGCGGGGCTCCTGGGTGACATCGAACAGGCGCATTAACGCCAGTTCAATTTCCGGGTGCCCCGGGTATCCCTGCAACTGGTGCTCTCCCGGGCCAAACACATGGTCAATATGATCAGCAAGGCGGCAGACCACATCCAACAGGCGGCGCTTACCAGTGGCCTGAAAGAAAGCCACGCCTGCTTCAATCATATGCCCGGCACAATATAACTCATGGCATTCCGCCAGGTTTGACCAGCGCTGTTCCGGCGCTTTGACAGTGAACCAGGTATTCAGGTAGCCGTCTTCGCACTGGGCGGCGGCGACCAGTTCAATAACGCCATCGGCAATGTGTTCCAGTTCAGCATCGGGTTTCTGGCACAAAGACCAGGCAACCGCCTCCAGCCACTTGGCGACATCGCTGTCCTGGAACACCATGCCGTAAAACTCACCGGCTTGCTGGCCTGCCGCAATGCGAAAGTTTTCAATAGCGTGGCTGGGCTCGGTATCCGCAATGCGGTCGTTCAGGGCATCCCACTGGTAAGGGATAACCACGTCGCGGACCAGGCGCTGGTACTGGCCCAAAAATGTGTCCGTAATCTTCAGGCGGTGTAAATCGACATCAAAAACAACATGCTGAGTCATAACAACCTCTTCAGGATGTGTGTACATGGCGCTGGCGTAAATCAGTTGCGATAGTCGCCATCATGGGGTTATTGAGGCGGCACTTGCGCAGCGCGAGAGCCAGTAACAAGTGAAAAGCGGCGGGCAGCAGGCTTTCAAGGGCGGTAATACCCTGCAGTGAGGCGGTGGTCTGGTTTTCCATACCGGGTTTGTAAGCCACAAAGATAAACACCAGGCTGATGATGCCCGCACTGGCAGCCCAGGCCAGCTTGATGAAAAACAGGTTGAAAGCGAAGTTCATGCCTGAAGAACGCACACGGGTTTTCCACTCACCGTAATCATCGGCGAACGCCATGATGGAAAAGTGCAGAGGAAGCGTGAAACCAAGAATAATGCCGTTACTGAGAATAATACCGAGCCATAACGTCTGCCATTGTGAGCCTGTGGGCAGAAACCACATGCCAGCGGCACAGGCGGCAAGCACCAGGTTGGTGTAGTAATAGAGTTTTACTGTATCAATTCGGCGGGCGAGTGGATTCACCAGGACGGCGCCGAGAATAGACGCCAGGGTCACCATAGTGAAAAACAGTGAAGCAAAAGCGGCGCTACCGTGCAGGACATAAGTAATAAAATACATATAGCCGCCGCCGCGCAGGTTAAACACATTGATAAGCAGGAACGACATCACCAGCATCAGTAATAACTGGTCATTTTTGCGCAACCCGGCCAGGTGTTCCCGCAGGCTAAATTTCCCCATCAACGCCAGTGGCACACGTTCACGAACCCAGAAAAAGCAGCACAGGAACATCACTACAGCAATACCACACAGCAGGCCAACCCCGAGCTGGTAACCTTTGGCGGCATTGCCGTGGCCCAGTTCAGCGACCAGCCACGGCAGCCCGACGGACACCAGAAAGCCTGCCACACCGCACAGAATAAAGCGCCAGGACTGGCAGGAAATCACTTCATCATGGCGGGTGGTCATGGTGTTGATAAGTGCGCAGTACGGCACATTAATGGCGGTATAACCGACAGACAGCATGAGATAAGTGCCAAACGCCCAGGCGATTTTCATGGTCATGCTGACATCCGGAACAGTAAACGTCAGTACGCCAATAATGCCGATGGGCAGTGCAACCCACAACTGCCATGGGCGGAACCGGCCCCAGCGGCTTTGCGTGCGGTCTGCCAGCACGCCCATAATGGGATCGGACACTGCATCGAACACTCGCAGACCGATAAATAGCGTTCCGACAATCGCCGGAGTCAGGCCGAAGACATCGGTGTAGAAAAACGTCAGAAAGTTCATGATAAGGCAGGTAATAACTGTCCCGCCGGCGTCGCCCAGGCCATAACCGATTTTTTCCCGCAGGGATAATTTCGTGTCAGTGCGCTGAGTGACAATGTCTGTTTGTGATATAGGGGTAGAGGTCATGGTTAACGCCTCGCATTTTGCGTTGTCTGTACCCGAAACGAAACCGCTAATAAGCCGGGCTTTGGTTGTTGTTTGCGCAAACACTATTTATTTTGCACAAGGTTGCATGACCAACAAGACAAGAGAAAAGTATAAAAAGATGACGATTCCGACCTGGTGAAAATTTTGTGAAGAGGATCGGTTCTTGAGAAAAATAAATACTGCTGACAGCGCCACTCTGCATAATCAAATGTAGTTAAGTGGATGAGTGATTATTTATATGATTGATTTTAATCTATCTTTTCCTTTATCTGTACAAAATGGTGGTGTGTTTATTTCTCGTGGAGTGGGCATTCACCCGGAAAGAACGCTGACTTCCTGGGAAGTGATTTTTGTGGAAAAAGGGACACTTACGATTCAGGAAGACCATAAAGTTTTTGAGGTTGGCGCAGGTGAAAGCCTGGTATTGTATCCACAGCGCAGGCATCGGGGTGTGGGGGTGTTTCCGCCAGATTTAAAATTCTACTGGGTACATTTTGATGTCCATGATGTGCCCGCTTCTGTGGGGTTGCCTCAGGCGAAAATTTCGCTGCCCCAGCACAGCAAGGTTCCCGACCCTGAACAAGTGATAACCTTGTTTCGCCAGTTTCTCACTGAGCAGGAAAATATCACCCGCAGTTGTGCGCTGGAGTTGTTATTACTGCTGATTTTGCAAAAAATATCCCTGACTGCACCGGCCCGGGATGCACAGACCCGCAGTGGTATTGCTCTGGCCTGGCGGGCACAGCAATGCATCCGTACCCAGTACCATCAGGCAATTTCTACTTCATCACTGGCGCAAAACCTGCACTGTAGCGCGGATTACCTGGGGCGGGTTTACCGGCGCGTGTTCCACCTGACAATTACTGATGCCATCCATCGCCAGCGGGTGGTCGCCGCGCAGAAACTTCTGCTCAGTGATTCACTGGCGCTGGTAGAGGTGGCAGCGCGCTGTGGGTTTCAGGATGTGGGCTATTTCCGGCAAATTTTTCGTAAACAAACGGGCCTGACTCCTGCGGCCTGGCAGCGACGTTACTGCAAAGAACATATCAATTCAGACTAATTTCCCGGCATTCAGACAATTGCCTGAATTTCACGGCCATTCTCAGGAAATCATGCCGTTACCTTGTGGGATCAAAGCTGTTGGCCGCCGGTTCGCATAGGCTGTTACTTCCGCGCCTGGCGGGTAACGCATTATTAAGGGAAATCTCATGCACCGTTTTATTCTGGCCGATGCCACCCAATGTATTGGTTGCCGTACCTGCGAAGTGGCCTGTGCCGTTTCTCACCAGGCGCAGGCAGATTGCGCAGCGTTGTCGCCAGCAACGTTTCAGGCGCGGCTACAGGTGGAGAAAACCGCCAGTGTGTCTGTACCAGTGATGTGCCGGCAATGTGAAGATGCGCCCTGTGCCCGTGTTTGCCCGACCGGAACGCTGGTGCATGGTACGGATTATGTTGCAGTTACCCAGGCGGCGTGTATTGGCTGCAAAACCTGTATGGTGGTGTGCCCTTACGGTGCGATACGTATTGCTACGGGCGAAGAGAGCCGGGTGAACCCACAAGTGTTGAAATGTGACTTATGCCAGGGGCGTGACGCCGGTCCTGCCTGCGTGGAAGCTTGCCCAACGGGAGCATTACGGTGTGTGAGTGGTGAAGCGCTGGAAGCGTTAACTCGCCAGCGCCGTTTACAGGCGGCCGCCAGCCCACTGTCCTGGTAAGTGTGGCTCTGGCGGTTACACCGGGTAACGCTTTACTGTACTTCGTGCCAGGCGCGTTCCACTTCTTCCGCCAGGATTTTTACCCCGGCTTCAATTTTTTCTGGTTCCGGTACATAGTTCATCCGCATGCACTGCTGGGTATGCGGCCAGGGTTTATCCAGCCCCGGGAAGAAAAAGTGCCCGGGCACCATCAGAACTCCGCGTTTTTTCAGGCGCTGGTACAGTACTTCGGTGCTGATGGGCAGGTCCTTAAACCACAACCACAGGAAAATAGCCCCTTCTGGTTTATGGATTAGGCAGCGTTCTTCCGGCAAATAGCGGCGAATTGTGGCGATAGTTTCAGTAACGCGTTGCAAATAGAACGGGCGAATAACGGTTTCAGACAGGCGCAGCAAGTCGTTGCGTTTAATCATTTCACTTGCGATAGCCGGGCCGGTACCGCCTGGCGCGAGGCTGATAATGCCGTTCATATTGCTGATAGCAGAGATTATTTTTTCGTTGGCAATGATAATACCGCAACGGCTGCCGGGCAGGCCCAGTTTAGACAGGCTCATGCACAACACAATATTGGGGTTCCATAACGGGCGGGCTTCACTGAAGATAATACCCGGGAAAGGAACACCGTAAGCGTTATCAATAACCAGTGGAATACCGTGCTGGTTTGCCAGCACATCGAGCTTCATCAGCTCGTCATCTGTAATGACATTCCCGGTGGGGTTAGTAGGGCGCGACACACAAATCATGCCGGTATCTTCGCCAATATGCAGGTGTTCGAAGTCTACATGGTATTTAAACTGCCCTTCCGGGAGCAGTTCTATATTTGGGCGGGCAGAGACAAACAGTGATTCTTCCAGCCCTGCGTCAGCGTAGCCCAGGTATTCTGGTGCCAGCGGGAAAAGCACCTTTTTGGTGCGCCCGTCAGCACGACGCCCTGCGAATAAATTGAATAAGTAGAAAAATGCACTCTGGCTACCGTTTGTCAGTGCAATATTCTGTGGCTCAATATCCCAGCCAAATTCATCGTGCAGCATGCCTGCCAGCGCATCAAGTAGCTCGCTTTTGCCCTGCGGGCCATCATAATTACAAAGCGCATCAGTGAGTTTGCCACTTTTCAGCATATCCGCGAGGAGTTGTTGAAAGTAATCCTGCATAGCGGGGATTTGTGCCGGGTTCCCGCCCCCTAACATAATGGCTCCAGGCGTTCTCAGGCCATCGTTAAGGTCCTCCATCAGGCGTGTAATGCCGGAATGGCGGGTAAATTTGTCGCCGAAAAGTGAAAACGTCATAGCAGTAAAAGTGTTGTAGGTCTGTTAAAGATGCTAACCATAGCGCCACAGATATCGATGTGCAAACCAGATAACTCTGTTGTCAGGTGAAATAAATGCCAGGGAAGTGTAAACAGGCAGCATAATATATTGCTGCCCATTTTTTTTAACAAATTTGCTATATCTTTTCTGGTGTCTGTTTGGTGGCTCTGACTCGGGGGAAAAAACCGGGACGGGTACTTGCCAGCCCGGGTATCGCCTTGCACCAGGTTATTGATTACCGGCCCAAACCACCATCACTTTGTCATCACCCAGAACACGGTTAAAACTGTAACCCTGCGCCTGGTGGAGGGTGGTTTGCACTCCTGCGCCAATTGCCGGGTGGCGGGCGCGAAATTGCCCCAGTTTTTGCCAGTGCGCCAGGGTCAGCGCCTCTTTGCCGTTAATATCCTGCCAGTTCATTTGTGAACGCGTGCCCTGCAGTGGGTCTGAACCGGTCGGGCCGAAGGGGCGCTCGGTTTCATCGCCATAGAAAATTTGTACGGCACCCGGCGCCAGCAGTAGCAGTTCTGCATTGCGCTGGCCTGCTTCACGGAACAGGCGAGTGTCATGGGAAGACAGATAACTCAGCACATTAAAGTTCTGCAGTTTTGCGGCCATGTTCTGCCAGGTCATATCCATAAATGCCAGGCAGTCTTTGGCACTGGATGCCTGATCCTGGTAGTCGAAGTTGATCATGGCATCGAAGCCGTGGCGGTAATAATCACTTTGCATGACGCCGTGACCCCAGGCTTCACCAGTCATCCAGAAAGGTGCGTCATCGATTTTTTTCGTCGGGTTAGCCTGTTTCCAGGCCTTGAGCGCGTTGGTCGCCTGGTCTTTAAGTTGCTGCCAGGCGGCCATCTCTACGTGTTTGGCGGTATCGACCCGGAAACCATCAATACCATAATCACGTACCCACTGGCTGAGCCAGTGGGTCAGGTAGTCGCGTGGTGTATAACCGGCAATAGCTTTGGCGTGGGTATCCGGTTTATGTGCATAGAAAACGGGTAACCCGGAAGGCGTGGTGGATTCCGTCTTGATATCGGGTAGAAAAGCCAGTGACATGGTCAGGTCGTCATAACCCGGGCTGTCGTAATCGCCAATATCTGTACGCACCCAGGCTTTTCCCCACCATTTTTGCCAGGCAGTTTTATCGCTGAAATTGATGTAGTCATTAAAGCTGTGCCAGGTCTGCCCGGGGCCGGGCGTCCAGTCGGTCCAGTTTTTACCCAGAATTTTATCCCGCTCCGCTCCTTTCAGATACAGTGCGCCGAACTGGTATTGCTGCATATCCGCAAGAGTTGCATAGCCAGTGTGATTCATCACCACATCAAACAGCACCCGAATACCACGCTGATGGGCACCGTCGACCAGGCGGCGTAAGTCCTCTTCTGTGCCCATATTGGCATCCAGCCTGGTCCAGTCCATGGTGTAGTAGCCATGATAGGCATAATGCGGGAAATCGCCTTTGGTTCCACCACCCACCCAGCCATGGATTTGCTCCAGCGGTGAGCTTATCCACAGTGCATTCACACCCAGTTTTTGTAAATAATCGAGCTTGCTGGTCAACCCTTTCAGGTCGCCGCCGTGGAAGGTGCCAATTTCCTGCATGCCATCGGATTTGCGCCCGTAGCTGTGATCATTGCTGGGGTCACCATTAACATAGCGGTCAGTCAGCACAAAGTAGACAGTTGCGTTATGCCAGGAAAAAGGCGCTGCATGGCGTGTTTCTGCGCTTTCCAGCAGAAGCAGGCCGTTACTGTTTGCTGCAGGCATCAGGGTGATATGCCCCTGGTGTACAATAGCTGTGTCGCCACTATAGAAATCTCGCACGGTTGAGCCTTCCGGGAACGTACTGCTGACATCAACGGTGAGTGGCTTACCATCCCAGCGCGGGCATTGCCGGGTGACATTCTGTGGCGCAGCGGTGGTGCTGTCGACACTGAGCAACAGGGTGGGTGTGCCAGAGCGAGTATCTATCTGCACATGATAAGTACCGTCACGAAACAGACGCCATTGTGGTGGCGTGCCTTTGCAGGGCTCCAGCGACAGGGTTTGGTTGAGCTTGATACTTTCAGCCGGTTGCCAGCACTGGTCCCCCAGGTGCAGGGCAAGAGGCAGCGCGCCTTTTTTCAACGCGCCCTGGCTCTGAAACTGGCCTGGGTGTGTTTCCTTAAATTCAGGCAAGCCGGGGGCATTCCAGCCTGCCAGAGCACTGGTGGCCGGGAAAAGCAGTAGGGCAAGGTATTTTATGTTCATCGGAATGTCCTGGTTTTTTCTGCTCAGTCTGGCATGGCGAAAAAAACAACGGTTCATCCTGAAGTAAACGTGAAGGGGGAGGAGAAGGAGGGGGGAGAACAACAGACACAATTTTTTGCTATTTCTGCGAACTGCCGCCATTTTTTCCCTATTTTTTTCTGCGATAAGATTATTCCTCATAATAACCTTTCGGATTTGTACTATTCCCGGAAGGTGCAAAATTGCGCTATTTTTGCTAAAATTCGCTGCTGATTGTTTATTTATTTTAAAAAATAAGGTGTTGGGAAAATGATATCCGACCTGGAGACCTGATGATGTCGACACGTATACGACGATACGGGGCGACGATTCTGATGTGTTTCACCCTGGGATTTTCCGGCGGGGTTCTGGCAAAGAAACATGAAACAACAACGAATCATAAGCCTCATGTAACAAAGGTTCATGGCAGTAAGCAGGCGGTTAGTAGTAAACAAGAGTATTCTCGCAATAGTGCAAGCAGTTCACTTCCTGATTTGCGAAAATACCCTTCCGGAGCAGCAAGAAAAAAAGCATTTCTCCGGACTGTAATGCCGTATATCAACCGCCAGAATGACGTAATTCTTGCTGACCGTGAATGGTTGCAGCAAAAACGCTATGCCGGGCACTGGACGGCTGCTGAGCGTGCTCGCCTGAAAGGGCTGCTTCGCCAGTACAATGTGTCCTGGCGTGGCGATACGCGCCATGTGCCGTGGAACACATTGCTGGAACGCGTTGATATTATTCCGACCAACATGGTGGCAACGATGGCTGCGGCGGAAAGCGGCTGGGGTACATCAAAGCTGGCGCGTGTGAACAATAACCTGTTTGGTATGAAGTGTGGGCGTAGTTGCTCAGGCAGCAACGGTAAAGTAAAAGGGTATTCACAATTTTCGTCTGTAGGCGAATCTGTGCAGGCTTATGTCCATAACCTGAATACGCACCCGGCTTATGCCTCATTCCGCGAGTCGCGTTCGCAGTTACGCCGGGCCGACCAGGAGTTAACCGCAGCGAACATGATTCACAAGCTGGAAGGTTACTCCACGAAAGGCAGTCATTATAACAACTACCTGTTTGCTATGTTCCAGAGTAACAAGCAGTTGCTGAATACTTACTGATAACCGGTAAAAACAGCACTGATGTGTGACAATGCCAGCCTCACTGTAATGTAGGCTGGCATTTTCTTTATGTTCACCCGTTAAGCCCCGTTCAGCATATTTCGCTGTGCACATCCCGGTACTCTTTAGGCGTGGTGTCGTAGCCCTTTTTAAATACGGAATAAAAATACTGCAGCGATGGGTAACCACATACCTGGGAAATTTCGTTAATCGACAGGCTGGTCGAGATCAGCAATGTCCGGGCCTTTTCCAGCTTTTCACTGTGAATCACCGAGTGGATAGTTTCCCCCACTTCTTCTTTAAAGCGTTTTTCCAGATTCGAACGGGAAATGCCGACTGCATCCAGCACCTGTTCAACTTTAATGCCCTTGCAGGCATGGTTACGAATGTAATGCATGGCCTGAATGACGGCCGGGTCGTGCAGTGAACGGAAATCAGTTGACCGCCGGGCAATAACCCGCACCGGAGGTACCAGGATACGTTGCAGAGGCGGTGTTTCGTGGTCGAGCAGGCGGTGCAGTACCCGGGCTGCCTGGTAACCCATTTGCCGGGTTCCCTGGGCAACGGATGATAATCCCACGCGCGACAAATAACGTGTCAGCTCTTCGTTATCAATGCCAATCACACACAATTTTTCCGGTACCGGAATATGCAGGTGTTCACAGGCCTGGAGCAGGTGGCGGGCGCGGGCGTCGGTAACGGCAATAATCCCGGTTTGTGGCGGCAGAGTTTGTAACCAGTCTGCCAGCCTGTTTTGCGCGTGTTGCCAGTTTTCGGGTGCGGTTTCCAGCCCCTGGTATATGACACCGCGGTATTGCTCTTTTTGCACTAACTGGCGAAAGGCATATTCCCGTTCACTGGCCCAGCGTTTACCGCTGGATGCAGGTAAACCATAAAAAGCAAAACGGTTCACTCCGCGCTCTTTAAGGTGCAGAAAGGCCTGTTCCACCAGAGCGTAGTTATCTGTGGCAATATAGTGTACCGGAGGGTATTGCGCCGGGTCATGGTAAGAGCCGCCTACACCCACAATGGGCACCGTGGTGCCCGCCAGTAATGTTTCAATTTCCGGGTCGTCGAAGTCAGCGATGACACCATCGCCCAGCCAGTCTTTAATGTTATCGATGCGGGTACGGAAATCCTCTTCGATAAAAATATCCCATTCAGATTGAGAGGCCTGCAGATATTCACCCACACCTTCGACAACCTGGCGGTCGTAGGCTTTATTGGCATTGAATAACAGCGTAATGCGATGACGTTTCTCAAACATTTTCGTTGTTCCTGATGATAAGTCTTTCCCTGAATATCATAAGACACACAAAGCCGGGGTGAATGCCCTGGCTTTGTGTGATCCTTTGCAGATTAATAAAGTTATGCGCGGCGTTTCGTTGCTGAATCCATCCATACAGCCAGCAGTAAAATGGCGCCTTTAACGATGTACTGCCAGAATGTCGGTACATCCATCATACTCATGCCGTTATCCAGTGCAGACATAATAAATGCCCCCATCACCGCACCTGCCACACTGCCAATCCCGCCAGCCAGACTGGTACCGCCAATAACGCAGGCCGCAATGGCATCGAGCTCAGCAATATTCCCGGCGGAAGGTGAACCTGCCCCGAGCCTGGCGCTCAGAATCAGGCCTGCCACCGCAACCATCAGGCCATTAATGGCAAACACGGCCATTTTGGTGCGCTCGACATTGATGCCAGACAGGCGCGCGGCTTCCAGGTTGCCACCAATTGCGTAAATCCGGCGACCAAAAGCGGTGCGGGTAGCCATGAACATGCCCGCCAGTAGCAGCAGGGCAAGCAACAGCACGGGTGTTGGCACACCACGGTAATCATTGAGCAGCCAGATAGCCCCCAACACAATAATTGCGGTGAACGCCTGGCGGCCCACCGCAGACGCCGATGCTGGTACACCGAGGCCCATAGACTGGCGACGCATACGCCCACGCCATTGCCAGGCGATAAATACCATCAGTCCCAGGGTGCCGCAGATAAAGCCAATACCGTCGGGTAAATAGCTCTGGCCGATTTGTGACATAGCATGGCTGGTGGGTGCAACCGTTGTCCCGTTAGTGATCCCAATCAGGATGCCGCGAAAAGCCAGCATACCGGCCAGGGTGACAATAAACGACGGCACTTTGCGGTAGGCAACCCACCACCCGTTCCATGCCCCCAGCAGCAGACCCAGCACCAGTGTGGTGATAATCGTCAGTGGCAGAGGCCAGCCCAGCCAGACATCGCAAATTGCCGCCACACCGCCCAGTAAACCCATCATAGAGCCGACGGATAAATCAATTTCCGCCGAGATAATCACAAACACCATGCCAACCGCCAGAATACCGGTGATGGCGGTCTGGCGCAGCAGGTTAGAGATATTACGGGCGCTCATATATGCGCCATCCGTCATGGCAGTAAAGAACAGCATGATGACGATAATGGCGGCAATCATGACAAAGACTTGCAGGTTCAGTGATTTCAGCCCGGAGAAAGGGGATGAGCCCGGCGCCGTGAGTTTCATTTCAGACGAGTTGCTTTTCGACATGGTGGTCGCTCCTCAGTGCGGCTTCCATCACCTGTTCCTGTGTCAGGTTATGGTTAACCAGGTTTGCTTTGAGTTGCCCTTCATGCATGACCAGAACCCGGTCACTGAGACCGAGTACTTCAGGCAGTTCAGATGAGATAACAATGACGGCGATACCCTGTTGCACCAGATGATTAATCAGCTTGTAGATTTCATATTTGGCCCCGATATCAATGCCACGGGTGGGTTCATCCAGTATCAGAATGCGCGGATTGAGCAGCAGGCAGCGGGCAATAATCGCTTTTTGCTGGTTGCCGCCACTTAGCCGGCCAATAGCGAGTTCCACAGAAGAGGTTTTCACCTTCAGGCGTTTGATTGATTGTTCAACACAGTGCTGCTCTGCGGCGTCATTCAGGGTGGTAAGGGCGCCAGAAAACTGGCTGAGTGCTGCCAGGGTAATGTTTTGTCCTACCGCCATGACCGGCACGATGCCATCTTTTTTCCGGTCTTCCGGCACCATTGCAATGCCGTGGGCAATGGCCTGCTCGCAGCGGCGGATCGCCACTTTTTCCCCTCCAATATATATATCGCCCTGCCAGCGGCCAGGCCAGACGCCAAACAAACACTGCACGGCTTCTGTTCGCCCGGCACCAACCAGCCCGGCAATCCCCAATATTTCGCCTTTGTGCAGGCTGAAGGAAATATCATTCACCCGCTTAATATGGCGGTTTACCGGGTGCCAGGCAGTAAGGTGTTCAACCCTTAAAACTTCGTCACCGGTCTGGTGTGGCTCACTGGGATAAAGTGCGGTGAGTTCCCGGCCAACCATCATGGCGATAATGTCGTTTTCTTCTACCTGGTCGGCATCACGGGTGGCAATATGCTGCCCGTCGCGAATCACACAAATAGTATCGGATATCGCTTTGACTTCATTTAGTTTGTGGGAAATATAAATACAGGCAATACCGTGGTTTTGCAGGTCGCGAATTATCTCCAGCAAAATGGCAGTTTCCTGCTCGGTCAGTGACGCTGTAGGTTCGTCCAGGATCAGCAGGCGTACTTGTTTATTCAGGGCCTTGGCAATTTCGACCAGTTGCTGCTGGCCTAACCCCAAATCCCCTACCCGGGTGTCAGGTGAAATAGCCAGGCTCACCTGGTTGAGTAATTTTTCACATTTGACCGTCATCGTGTCGTAATCCATTACGCCATGCTGTGTGATTTCATTACCCAAAAAGATGTTTTCCAGAACGGTCAGGTGTTTTACCAGCGCCAGTTCCTGGTGAATGATGGCAATCCCTTTCTGCTCAGTGTCGCGGATATGCGCTGGTTTGAGTTGCTCGCCAGCAAACCAGATTTCACCCTGCCAGGTGGGGTGAGGATAAATACCGCACAGTACTTTCATTAATGTGGATTTCCCGGAGCCGTTTTCCCCACATAACGACATGATTTCGCCCGCATTGAGTGCCAGGCTGACGTTATCCACGGCTTTTACCGTACCGAACGCCTTGGTAATATTTTTCATTTCCAGCAAATAAGGCATAACGCTGTTCCTCAATATGCTTCCTCAGGCAAGAGCGGTTACCCGCGCATGCGCGGGCCCGGCGTTCAGAGATCGCTTTGTTTGTGGAAACCATCTTTTATAACTGTGTCTTCAATATTGCTTTTATTTACTGGAATTGGTGTTAATAAACGGGAAGGGACATCTTTCATGCCGTTGTTTAATGTGGCGTTTGATTGAGGTTGTTTACCATTACCCAGTTCGACGGCAATTTCTGCAGCGGTATTTGCCAGTTGCTTGATGGGTTTGTAAACCGTCATGGTTTGTGTGCCCGCCATTATACGTTTAACTGCGGCCAGGTCTGCATCCTGCCCGGAAATGGCAACTTTACCTGCCAGCCCTTGTGCAGCCAGTGCCTGAATGGCACCACCTGCAGTAGCGTCATTAGAAGCAACCACCGCGTCAATGTTATTTTTGTTGGCTGTCAGCGCATTTTCCATAATTTTCAGCGCGTTTTCCGGCAGCCAGCCATCTGCCCACTGGTCGCCAACAATGTGAATTTTCCCACTGTCAATAAAGGGTTTTAATACCTTCATCTGCCCGGCACGGAACAGTTTGGCATTATTGTCTACCGGGGAGCCGCCCATCAGGAAATAATTACCTTGGGGCACTTTATCCACCAGACTCTGTGCCTGTAATTCTCCTACTTTTTCATTATCAAAAGAGATGTAGAAATCAATATCGGCATTATTAATCATGCGGTCATAGGCTAAAACTTTAATGCCTTCTTGTTTCGCTTCGGCAACAACGTTGCTTAAGACTTTTCCGTTGTAGGGAATAATAACCAGTACGTCAACGCCACGATTTATCATGTTTTCAATTTGTGACATCTGTGTTTCTTCATTTCCGTTAGCGGATTGAACAAATACAGATGCACCAAGAGATTCTGCTTTTTTAACAAAGATATCGCGATCTTTTTGCCAGCGCTCCAGACGCAAATCGTCAATAGCCATGCCGATTTTTATCTCTTTCGCCAGGCTGTTAAGGCTGGTGGCCAGCAGTGCAGAAGCACAGATTGTTAGTAAAATGTTCTTTATCTTCATGGTCTTAATGCCTGTTTATGTATGTAGGTTTGAGGGATTTAAAGAATAATTAACATCTGCAGACGAAGGGAATTGTTATCGTGGAGGCACAAGCTTGCAATTATCTATTTTTATCTTGCTATTATGTTTTTTGGTTTAATTGTTGGTTTTATGATGGAGATCCTGTTTCATATATTCGCCATAATTATGTTTTCATTTGGAAATAAAAAATGTCTGGCGGGTGTTAATAAAATAGTGTTTTGAGAGCTGGCGCACAGTTGGGTATTCTCTTAATCGCAGTGTGAAATAACGTAATTGAGGAAGCTGTCTGGAGTAACCAGGATGAATGCATGGTTGTTAATACCTCCTTTACTTGATTACGGAGTCCACTATGCAGGCTTATTTCGACCAACTTGAACGAGTACGTTACGAAGGCCCTAAAACCACTAATCCTCTGGCTTTTCGCCACTATAACCCTGATGAGCTTGTATTAGGTAAGCGCATGGAAGACCACTTGCGTTTTGCTGCCTGCTACTGGCACACCTTCTGCTGGAATGGTGCGGATATGTTCGGTGTGGGGGCGTTTGACCGCCCATGGCAGCATCCCGGCGATGCACTGGCTGTGGCGCGCCAGAAAGCCGATGTCGCCTTCGAGTTTTTCCAAAAACTGGGTGTGCCTTACTACTGCTTCCATGATGTGGATGTGGTGTCGGAAGGTGATTCGCTCAAGACTTACCAGAGCAATTTCCAGCAAATGGTTGACGTGCTGGCGGAAAAACAGCAACAGAGCGGTGTGAAACTGCTGTGGGGCACTGCCAACTGCTTTACCAACCCGCGTTATGGTGCCGGTGCTGCCACCAACCCGGACCCGGAAGTCTTCGCCTGGGCAGCCACACAGGTTGTTAATGCCATGAACGCCACACACAAACTGGGCGGCGAAAACTATGTGTTGTGGGGCGGGCGTGAAGGCTACGAAACCCTGCTCAACACAGACTTACGCCAGGAGCGTGAACAAATTGGCCGTTTCATGCAACTGGTGGTGGAACATAAACATAAAATTGGTTTCCAGGGCACATTGCTGATTGAACCTAAACCACAGGAACCCACCAAACACCAGTACGATTACGACGTGGCGACGGTATATGGCTTCCTCAAACAGTTTGGTCTGGAAAAAGAGATCAAAGTTAACATTGAAGCGAACCACGCCACACTGGCAGGCCACAGTTTCCACCATGAAATCGCGTCTGCCATTGCACTGGGTATCTTTGGCTCGGTGGATGCTAACCGTGGCGACGCGCAACTGGGCTGGGATACCGATCAGTTCCCGAACAGCGTGGAAGAGAATGCGCTGGTGATGTATGAAATAATCAAAGCGGGTGGCTTTACCACCGGTGGGCTGAACTTTGATGCCAAGGTGCGCCGCCAGAGTACCGATAAATATGATTTGTTCTATGGACATATCGGCGCAATGGATACCATGGCGCTGGCGCTGAAAGTAGCGGCACGCATGGTTGAAGATGGTGAGCTGGATAAACGAGTTGCGAAACGTTATGCAGGCTGGAACAGTGAATTTGGCCAGCAAGTGCTGAAAGGCCAGCTCAGCCTGGAGCAAATTGCACAATATGCAGCACAGCATAACCTGGCACCACAACACCAGAGCGGCCACCAGGAACTGCTGGAAAACCTGGTGAATACCTGGGTGTTTGACCGTTAAGGGCCAGGGGGGCCAGAAAGCGCCCCGATAAAATCAGGCAGGAGGATACGCGGTTTATGTGCTGGCGTATCCTCTGTGCTATCTGCCTGGCGGGGATATGCACGTTGTTTATTGCCGGGAGGGTGTGGCGGAAATGTATATTGGTATTGATTTAGGTACATCCGGCGTTAAAGCCATTTTATTAAGTGAAGAAGGGACGCTGTTAGCAACCCAAACCGAGTCGCTGACAGTGTCGCGGCCACACCCGTTGTGGTCGGAACAGGATCCTCTGCAATGGTGGGCGGCAACCGACCGGGCGATGAAAATGCTGGCCAGGCAGCACGCTTTGCAGGGTGTAAAAGCAATCGGCCTGACCGGGCAAATGCACGGTGCAACCCTGCTGGATAACCAGCAAAACATTCTGCGCCCGGCAATTTTGTGGAACGATGGGCGCTGTGCCGCAGAGTGCGCGCAACTGGAGCAGGCGGTACCAGCTTCCCGCAAAATTACCGGCAACCTGATGATGCCGGGGTTTACTGCACCCAAGCTGTTGTGGGTGAAAAACCATGAACCAGAAATTTTTCGTCAGATAGACAAGGTACTGTTGCCCAAAGACTATTTACGCCTGTGTATGACAGGTGATTATGCCAGCGATATGTCTGACGCAGCCGGGACTATGTGGCTGGATGTGGCTCGGCGTGACTGGAGTGATGAACTGCTGGCAGCCTGTGGCCTGACGCGCGATAACATGCCCGCATTGTATGAAGGCAATGAGATTACCGGGCAACTCCATGCCGGGCTGGCTGATGCCTGGCAAATGCCGGTAGTCCCCGTTATTGCGGGTGGTGGTGACAATGCCGCAGGGGCTGTCGGTGTCGGTATGGTGGATGCCGGGCAGGCGATGCTGTCATTAGGCACGTCGGGGGTTTACTTTGCTGTCAGTGAAGGTTTCCTGAGTAAACCAGAAAGCGCAGTGCACAGCTTTTGCCATGCCTTGCCGGAACGCTGGCACTTAATGTCAGTTATGCTGAGTGCTGCTTCCTGCCTTGACTGGGCGGCAAAACTAACCGGGCAGCCTTCAGTACCTGCTTTACTGGCTGCGGCAGAACAGGCCGATGATACGGCCGGCGCGCTGTGGTTTTTACCTTACCTTTCCGGCGAACGTACTCCACATAATAATCCTGCTGCCAAAGGTGTCTTTTTTGGCCTGACGCACCAGCATGGCCCGGAGGAACTGGCGCGGGCAGTGCTGGAAGGTGTGGGATATGCCCTGGCTGATGGTATGGATGTGGTGCACAGTTGTGGGCTGAGCCCGGAAAGCATCACCCTGATTGGCGGTGGTGCGCGCAGTCCTTACTGGCGGCAGATGCTGGCAGATATCAGTGGTCAGGTGCTGGATTACCGCACCGGGGGTGATGTTGGCCCGGCTTTGGGTGCAGCAAGGCTGGCACAGGTGGCGTTAAACCCGCATGTGCCGTTATCCGCATTATTGCCGCAGTTACCCCTGGAGCAGCGCCACCACCCGGATGTAACGCGTAACCGGCAGTATGCAGCACGCAGAGAAACTTTCCGCCAGATTTACCGGCAACTTGCACCACTGATGGTGTGACTATGTCAGACTTCTGAGCATAACCGGCGGTGCCGGGCGAATTCAGCCCTGTGCCGCCGTTTTTTCATGCGGGTTTCGCTGTTGTATCCGCCTTGTCCGCCCGTATCCCTGTTCTGTCCGTTTTTGGTATTCGCCAGGCCATTTTTTCTTGCCAGAATGGCTTCAGGTTTCCACATGAGGCGAATCACCATGGCACGTAGCGCATTACTGAATATCGATACCCAATGTTCCTTTTTCCAGCGTGATTTCTGGGAAGACAGTAATTTTGCTGATTTTTCCCGGAACATGAATACCCTGATTTCGGGTTGCTCCGAGCGCCAGATCCCGGTGGTGGATATTTTCCATGTCGATGAAAGCGGGCTGTTCTCAATTGCGTCCGGTTTTGTCACACCGATGCCGTTTTTAACCCATAAACCCACCACAACTTTTCATAAACATGTGCATAATGCTTTTACTGATACCGGGCTGGATAACTGGCTGCGTCGCCAGAATATCGACCATGTGATTATCTGCGGCATGCGTACCGAACAGTGCTGTGAAACTACGGCCCGGGTAGCATCCGACCTTGGCTATCAAGTGACCTTTGTCAGTGAAGCTACGCTGACATTTGCTATGACCTGGCAAGGGGTTACGCTGGACAGCGATGCGTTACACCACCGTACGGAGACGGTGTTAACCGGGCGTTTTGCCACAATAAGCACAGTTGCAGAGTGTCTCGCGGGTTTAACTATGCAGGAGTAATGACAATGGCGGTGGATGTCTGGTTTGTGGTGCTGCCCGGGGTACTGGCGTTAGATTTAACTGGCCCGGCGGAAACCTTTGGGCTGGCAGGGGATGCGTTTCGTCTGCACTATATTGGGCCGCAACCGGAAGTGGTCAGTTCTATAGGGTTGACACTGGGTGGTATCGCGCCATTGCCAGATGCCCTGCCGCCTGGCAGCCTGCTGGTTATTCCCGGCGTGACGGACTCCTCACAGCATTTCGCCACCCCGGAGGCAGAGCAGGTCCGGCGCTGGCTGACTCGCCTGCAACCCGCCATTCATCACCAGCAACTGGCGCTGTTATGTATTTGTTCCGGGGCATTAATGGCCGCCAGGGCCGGGTTATTACACCAGCGCCAGTGCACCACTCATCATGACGTGATAGCGCGCCTGAAACAGGCGGCACCGGACGCACAGGTGAAAACCAACCGGATTTTTGTTGCAGACCGGGGTATCTGGACCAGTGCCGGCATTACTTCGGGTATTGATGTCAGCCTGCATTTAATCAGCCACCTGTGCGGCCCACATCAGGCGCTGGAAGTTGCCCGTGAAATGGTGGTGTGGTTCCGGCGCGCCGGAGATGACCCGCAACTCTCGCCCTGGCTGCGTTACCGCAACCACCTTCACCCGGCATTGCACCAGGCTCAGGATTTGTTGTCTTCTGCGCCACAACAGCCGTGGTCGGTTCCTGCCCTTGCGCAACAGGTTCATATCAGCGCTCGCCATCTGGCTCGCCTGTTTCAACTGCATCTTGGCGTAACGGTACGGGATTATATTGAACAGTTGCGCCTGGCGTTGGCAGAACAATACCTGCGCCAGGGGTTGCATGGTGAGCAGGTGGCGCTCAAAGCGGGTTTTTCATCCCGCCGCCAGTGGCAGCGGGCATTACTTCGTGTACCGGCTAACTCACCCATCGTTTACGATCCGCCCACTGGGTAACTGTTGCCAGAGCCAGGCTGCCGGCAAGTGTCGCGCTGAATATCCACAACATGTCCAGCAGTGGATAGCGGGTAATTTCGATACCCCGGGTGCGCAGAAAATGGATGAAAAAGGCGTGGAAACCATAAATGCCCAGTGAATAGCGTGCAATGGTGGCAAGGCCGGGTACCGGGCCACTGCCCAGCGTATTTTTTACCAGGATAAACAGGCTGATTGCGGCGAGCAGCACCAGCGGGCTGGCATAACGATACCAGGTGTCCGCGAAATTGCCATGGGTATGTAAGGCATGTTGCGTCCCTTTAATAATCCCCACCACACAGGCGATAAAACCTGCCAGTGCCAGCAAAGTAACCCAGCCCCGTTCAGTTTGTAGCTGCCCCAGTGAATAACCCAGCACACCGTACAAAATGTAGTAGAACACATCGCCCTGAATATAGAGGTCGACAGGCAACAGGCGGGTATGCCAGCCATAAACGGACAGCATATTGGGGTTGGCAATGACACCTAACACAGCAATCAGCAGAAGCAGAGCAGGCGCACTGATTTGCCGGGCGTTGATTAATGGTGACAGCAGGTAGAGAACGAACAGCGCGTAAAAAAACCACAGATGATAAAACACGGGTTTTTGCAGAATATGCAGCCATGCCTGCCAGGCGTTAATACGTGTGAGTGTGCTCATGTAAAGCAGCGCAATGGCACTGTAAAACACCAGACACAAGAATAAACGAACGATATGCCGGGGCTGGGCGCTTCGTTCACCAAAGAACAGGTAACCTGAAATCATGAAGAATAGCGGCACACAGACCCTTGATGCAGAGTTCAGGACATTGGCAACATCCCAGGTCATCAGGCTGACTTTATCGACATTGGTGAGATACCAGGTTGTGGTGTGAATAACGATAACCATCAGGCAGGCAATACCGCGCAAGTTGTCAATCCAGGCGACTTTTTGGTTCATCCGGTCCTCAGTTTCCGTGAATGTACAGCCAGTGTGTTGGTTGAAGCCAGTTTTGCCTCCAGGAAAAAACTGAGTTTCCTGTGGGTGGCTTGCATCAGTCAACCCCGCCCTGCACACTGGTGAACTATTACTGACATAGTGATGCGACTGGGCAGAAAACCCGGCCTGTGGTTACCTGCGCTCCATACCCTTTCGCGGCTGGCCGTGTGTAGTTTGTTGGCACGAGGCGCGTCGCATGAACCAACCGTTTTGATAAAGAATTTATGATGACTGCGCTTTTTAGACGGCCCGTGGCCGGGTTGCTATTGCCCGTTTGCCTGCTTCTGGCAGGATGCCAGAGTGCTTCCCGGCCTGACCACACATCGTCTCGCCACTTTACGCCAGTTCCGGTTGAAATGATGGCGGCACAATGCCTGGGTCAGGTCACCAGGCGTTACAACACACGGCCCGACACTGTTATATTCGATGCTCCGGAAGCTTTCCAGCGTAGTTATGAGATTCGTGGCGCTACTCAACGCCATGAGCGTTTTACCTGCACTTTTGACGATACCGGGAAGTTTGTGTCGTTATCTATGCGTTGATCGCCCGGTTAAGCAGGAAAAGTGCGCATAACGCGTTGTTCTTTGTACGGTACAGATGATGTGTAAGGTTTTGTCGGAGGATTTGGGCTGTATATCTTGCGCCCAACGGGTATACTGACCGCTTCTTTATAAACCCACTCGTATCGCGTGCGAAATCAACATGCAAAAGTTTGATACCAGGACCTTTCAGGGCCTTATCCTTACATTACAGGATTACTGGGCTCGCCAGGGCTGTACCATTGTTCAACCGTTGGACATGGAAGTTGGTGCAGGCACTTCTCACCCAATGACTTGCCTGCGGGCACTGGGGCCAGAGCCCATTGCCGCCGCTTACGTACAGCCTTCTCGTCGTCCTACTGATGGGCGTTATGGCGAAAACCCGAACCGCTTACAGCACTATTATCAGTTCCAGGTGATAATCAAACCGTCACCGGACAACATTCAGGAACTCTACCTTGGCTCGCTGAAAGAGCTGGGCATGGATCCCACTATTCACGATATCCGCTTTGTTGAAGATAACTGGGAAAACCCGACACTGGGTGCCTGGGGGCTGGGCTGGGAAGTTTGGCTCAATGGGATGGAAGTGACTCAGTTCACTTACTTCCAGCAAGTGGGTGGCCTTGAGTGTAAACCGGTTACCGGGGAAATTACTTACGGCCTGGAACGCCTGGCGATGTATATCCAGGGCGTTGACAGCGTATATGACCTGGTGTGGAGCGATGGCCCGCTGGGGAAAACCACTTACGGCGATGTATTCCATCAGAACGAAGTAGAACAATCTACCTACAACTTTGAATACGCCGATGTGGATTTCCTGTTTACCTGCTTCGAGCAGTATGAAAAAGAAGCGCAGCAACTGCTGGCACTGGAAAAACCGCTGCCATTACCTGCCTATGAACGTATTCTCAAAGCGGCTCACAGTTTTAACCTGCTGGATGCCCGTAAGGCCATCTCGGTGACGGAGCGCCAGCGCTATATTCTGCGTATCCGTACTCTGACTAAAGCTGTGGCTGAAGCCTACTACGCTTCTCGTGAAGCGCTGGGTTTCCCTATGTGTAACAAGGACAAGTAAGAGGCTGCCATGTCTGAAAAAACCTTTCTGGTGGAACTTGGCACTGAAGAGTTGCCACCAAAAGCCCTGCGCAGCCTGGCCGAGTCTTTTGCTGCGAATTTTACCGCTGAACTGGATGCGGCTAATTTAGCCCATGGTGAAGTTCAGTGGTTTGCTGCACCGCGCCGCCTGGCGCTAAAAGTTGTGGCCCTTGCGGCGACACAACCCGATCGCGAGCTGGAAAAACGCGGCCCGGCAATTGCTCAGGCCTTTGATGCCGAAGGTAAGCCGAGTAAAGCGGCTGAAGGCTGGGCCCGGGGTTGTGGTATTACGGTTGATCAGGCTGAACGCCTGGTGACTGATAAAGGCGAGTGGTTGTTATACCGTGCTCATGTGAAAGGCGAAACCGCAGAGAAATTATTGCCTGCGATGGTCAGCAATGCGCTGTCTAAGCTGCCTATCCCTAAACTGATGCGTTGGGGTGCTTCTGACGTGCAGTTTGTGCGCCCGGTGCATACGCTTACGCTGCTGTTGGGCGATACCGTGGTGCCTGCCACCATTTTGGGTATCGACTCTGGCCGAGTGATTCGTGGTCACCGCTTTATGGGCGAGCCAGAATTCACTATTGATAATGCCGACCAGTATCCGCAAATTCTGTTGGAGCGCGGCAAAGTCATGGCGGATTACGCAATGCGTAAGGCCAAAATTAAGCAAGATGCCCAGGCTGCAGCCAGCCAGATTGGCGGTAACGCCGACCTGAGCGAAAGCCTGTTGGAAGAAGTGGCTTCTCTGGTGGAATGGCCGGTTGTGCTGACCGCGAAATTTGAAGAAAAATTCCTCGCGGTGCCTGCCGAAGCGCTGGTTTACACCATGAAAGGCGACCAGAAGTATTTCCCGGTGTATGACAACGACGGGAAACTGTTGCCCAATTTCATTTTCGTGGCAAACATTGAATCCAAAGACCCGCAGCAAATTATCGCCGGTAACGAGAAGGTAGTTCGTCCTCGCCTGGCGGATGCGGAGTTCTTCTTCAATACTGACCGCAAAAAACGCCTTGAAGATAACCTGCCACGCCTTGAAACCGTGCTGTTCCAGAAACAATTGGGTACGCTGCGTGACAAAACTGACCGTATTGAAGCGTTATCTGGCTGGATTGCTCGCCAGATTGGCGCGGATGTCACCCATGCTACGCGTGCGGGTTTGCTGTCCAAGTGTGACCTGATGACCAACATGGTGTTCGAATTCACCGATACGCAGGGCGTAATGGGGATGCACTATGCGCGTCATGACGGTGAAGCGGAAGATGTGGCTGTTGCCCTGAACGAACAGTATATGCCGCGGTTTGCCGGTGATGACCTGCCGTCAAGCCTGGTTGCCTGTGCTGTGGCTATCGCCGACAAAATGGACACACTGGCTGGTATTTTCGGTATTGGTCAGCACCCGAAAGGTGATAAAGACCCGTTTGCTCTGCGCCGTGCTGCACTGGGCGTACTGCGCATTATCGTTGAGAAAAACCTGCCTCTTGATCTGCAAACACTGGCTGAAGAAGCGGTACGTTTGTATGGCGATAAACTCACCAACGCGCAAGTGGTGGATGATGTTATCGACTTTATGCTGGGCCGTTTCCGCGCCTGGTATCAGGAAGAAGGCCATGCGGTTGATACCATTCAGGCTGTTCTGGCGCGCCGCCCGACACGCCCTGCTGATTTCGATGCCCGCATGAAAGCTGTTTCTCACTTCCGAACGCTGGATGCGGCACAAAGCCTGGCTGCGGCCAACAAGCGTGTGTCCAATATTCTGGCAAAAACCGATGAGCCGCTGAATGAGCGGGTGAATGCATCGGTGCTGAAAGAAGATGAAGAAATTCGTCTGGCTATGCAGGTAACTGTATTGCGTGACAAGCTGGAACCCTATTTCGCAGAAGGCCGTTACCAGGAAGCGCTGGTGGAGCTGGCTGAACTGCGTGACACCGTGGATGCTTTCTTTGACAAAGTCATGGTCATGGATGAAGACCCGGCGCTACGCGTTAACCGTTTGACACTGTTAGAGAAATTGCGTGAGCTTTTCCTTCAGGTTGCGGATATTTCCTTACTGCAGTAAGGTTCTGGTCTGTTAAAAAACAAAAACCCGCCTCAAATATGGCGGGTTTTTTGTCACAGTTCAGGGTTTACAGGGAAAGGTAAAACAACACGTAATGTTTTATTGCAGTAGCGTTTTTTTTGCCTGAATCAGGCGCATTAATTTTAACTCGGTTGCGGTAGGTTGTGTACGCCGCTCTTCCCACTCCAGCACATGGGCAAGGGTAACTCCCATTGCACTGGCAAAATCATCAAGTTGCAGACCTGTGCCCTGACGTAATTGTTCGTATTCAGAAAAAATGCTGTTCCGGGTTGTCAGGCTGGCCTGAGGCATATCTTTAAAAATCATTTGCTCAAGGCTTGTTAGCAGTTCAGCTCCAGGGTCTTTTAATTCCATTGAGAACTCCTCAAATCTCATAGCGGAAATGGCATGCCTGTGGCACAGGGAATGAGCAAAAACAACGTGCATTTTCCGGGGCCGCATTTTTAATAATAGACGGAAAATTGCGTTCAACAGCACAATTCATGAACGAAAAATGCGTATCGGTTTTGTGGCTCTCAATGCGTCTGTCTGGCGAAGAAATTCGTCTGATTCATAAGGAAAGGCTATTCAGTGCGCGCTGTCTGGACTATCCTTGTGAACGTTGAATTTACGGTCGCGCTTGCGCGTTTTTAGGGTGTAAGGAGTAGAAAATGGCGACAGGAAAGTCCTGCTCTCGCTGGTTTGCGCCGTTTCTGGCGTTATTGATGGTGGTCAGTTTGAGTGGGTGTTTTGATAAAGAAGCTGATCAGCGTAAGGCATTCATTGATTTTCTGCAGAATACAGTGATGCGTAGTGGTGAGCACTTACCTACATTAACCACTGATCAGAAAAAACAGTTTGGTAACTTTGTTTCTGACTACGCCATTCTGTATGGCTTTTCCCAGCAGATGAACCAGGCGATGGATTCCGGTATTAAACCGCTGGTGGACAGCATCAATGGAATTCGTGCGCCGCAGGATTACATGACGAATCGCGATACGTTGCGCCAGATTAACGGTTCTCTTGGTGTATTAAGCCAGCAAATTCAGAATGCAAAAATGCAGGCTGACTCAGCACGTTCCGGATTGCAATTGGCTGATGACCTGAGACCGGTGTTTGACCAGGCGTACCAGAAAGTGGTTACGGCACCATCCAGTGCGGTCGCGGCACTCATTCCGGCGGCACAGGTCTTGTCTCAGCAACTGGTTCAGGTGGGGGATTTTGTGCAGCAGCAGGGCGAAAAAGTGAGCTTTGTGGCGAACGGTATTCAGTTCCCAACCACAGAGCAGGCCAACCAGTATAATTCATTGATTGGGCCGCTTACCGCACAACACCAGGCATTCAGCCAGGCATATTCCAGCGCGATGAGCGCAATGCAGTAAATTGCTTTTCCGCTCTGTGCCATAAACACAGAGCGGTTATTCCTGCCTTGTTTTCCTCAGGCCTGTTTTGCAACAGCCGGGTTCACGCAGTTTTTCTCAACCTTACCTTCCAGCGCATTAAGCAGGTTTTCCACTGCGGTGGCCGCCATATTGTAACGTGTTTCATGGGTGGCCGAACCAATATGTGGCAGGGCGACAACATTGGGCAGGCTCAGAAGTGGGGAATCCACCGGCAGAGGCTCCTGTTCGAACACATCCAACCCGGCTGCATGAATTTTGCCACTTTTCAGGGCATCAACCAGTGCAGGTTCGTCAATGACCGGGCCACGACCCGCGTTGATCAAAATGGCGGAAGGCTTCATCAGCGCCAGTTTTTCTGCATTCAGCACATGGTAAGTTTCATCGGTTAGCGGCAGGATACTGCACACAAAATCTGCTTCACTCAGCAGTGTATCAAGGTCGCAATAGCGGGCGCCAAAGCGCGATTCTGCTTCTGTGTGATGGCGGCGTGCGTTATACAACACCGGCATACCAAACCCAAAGTGCGCGCGTTGTGCCAGCGCCATACCAATGCGACCCATGCCAATAATACCGATAGTTTTATGGTGCACATCCACGCCGTACCAGTCTGGCCCAATACTGCTGGTCCATTCACCTTTTTTTACCCGCTCAGCCACTTCCAGTACCCGACGGGCCGTTGCCAGAACCAGTGTCATCAGCGTATCTGCCACAGTTTCGGTCAACTCGGTTGGTGTGTGCATCAGCAGGACATTACGTTGAGTGAGCGCATCGACATCAAAGTTATCGTAACCCACTGAAACAGTTGAAGCTGCGCGTAAAGCAGGCATGGCAGTCAACAGTGCTCCGTCCACTTTTCCCCCTGCACCTAACAAACCTGCAGCGCTGGCAAAAGCATCAGCATTGGCCTGAACAGTTTCCGGGCTCAGGTTCTTCACCTGGATAACGTCCACTTTTTCTTTCAGGCGGGCAACCAGGTTTTCGGGCAGTGTTTTATAGAGAATAATGGACGGCTTCATACAGGTCTCCGTGTTAATTGGGAATACAATCAGGCATGTTTCGCGCCAACGGGCAGTGGCTGAGGTTGCTCAGGCTTTACTATAAGAGTTAGCCATACTGAAACGAAAAGTGCCACTGCCATAAAGATGAATGAGGCTGACGGGCCACCAGTTACTCCATTGAGGTAACCCACAAACCATGAGCCACAGAAAGAGCCCAGTGCGCCCATGCTGTTAATCAGAGCCATTGCTCCGCCTGCGACATTGCGTGGCAACATTTCTGGAATAATGGCGAAGAACGGTCCATAAGGTGCGTACATGGCAGCACCTGCAACAACCAATAATCCCCAGGATACCCAGAAGTGATGGGAGCCAACAGCCCAGGAGCCGAGAAATGCCAGTCCGCCAATCAGCAGCAATGGCCAGACAAATAATTTCCGGTTACGCAGTTTGTCAGAGGCCCATGAGACAGCGATCATTGCCAGTGTCGCAGCCAGGTAAGGTACGGCAGACAACCAGCCAACTTCGACCATGCCCATATTTGTGCCAGCACTACGAATAATGGATGGCAGCCACAATACAAAACCATACACCCCAATACTCCAGGTGAAGTATTGCATGCACAGCAGAATGACATTGCGGGAACGGAAGGCTTCACTATAGTTACGAACTGCTTTGATATTCCGTTGTTCTTTATCTAACTGTGCCTGGAGTGCCTGTTTTTCATTATTTGTTAACCAGGTTACCTGGGCAGGTTTATCTTTTGCCAGCACCCACCAACAGAAGGCCCAGATAACCGCAGGGATCCCTTCAAGAATAAACATTTCACGCCAGCCGAATGACTGAATCAAATAGCCGGAGACCACAGACATCCACAGAACGGTTACCGGGTTCCCGAGGATTAAAAACGTATTAGCCCGTGAGCGCTCAGACTGAGTAAACCAGTTACTGATGTATATCAGCATGGCGGGCATCACAGCCGCTTCCACCACACCAAGAATAAAGCGAATGGCGGCCAGGGCTGGAATATTGGTAATGATGCCAGTGAATGAAGCGCATACGCCCCAGAGAACCAGACAGGTGAAGATTAATTTGCGGACACTACGCCGTTCAGCGTAGATAGCGCCCGGAATTTGAAAGAAAAAATATCCGAGGAAAAACAGTGCGCCCAGTAATGACGAGATCCCTTTGGTGATACCCAGATCTTCAGTGATCCCGGCGGCAGACGCAAAGCTGAAGTTTGCCCGGTCCAGATAGGCCAGGCTGTAGGTAATAAATACTACTGGCATGATACAGAGCCAGCGTTTGGTTGCATTTGTCGGGCTGTTCATACGCGTTCCTCTTCGGTTTTACGCTGAGACATATTCACCCTGTTGTGTAGGGTACAGGGTGGCAGGGTTTGACGACTAAATTACGGCTCCCTGAGCTGATTTCGGGTTGGCAATCCTTCGCTGTCTCCCTGAACCTGTATTGCCATTGCACCAATACGATTACCACGCAATACCGCCTGAGCTACCTCTTTTCCTTCCAGTAGTGCGCTGACGGCACCTGTTGCGAAGCCATCTCCGGCACCTACCGTATCAACGACTTTTTCTACAAATACTGGCGGAACAGCACCCTGCTCATCGTTAGCTGTTTTGTACCAGGCGCCGTCTGCCCCGGTTTTAATCATGACTATTTTGACGCCATGGTTGAGATAAAAATCGGCAATGGCTTCCGGTGAGGTGGCACCCGTGAGGCAAATACCCTCTTTCAGCCCGGGTAAAAACCAGTCGGACTGAAATGCCAGTTGATTAATTTGCTTTACCATTTCAGCTTTGTTGGGCCACAGTACCGGGCGCAGGTTCGGGTCGAAGGAGACTGTTTTTCCAGCCTCTTTCATGACGCGGGAGGCGTGATGTAGCAGTTCCAGTGAACTTACAGATAGCGCCGCAGCAACGCCGGTAAGGTGAAGGTGGCGGGCACTGAGAAAATAGTCTGGCGAGAAGTCAGCCAGGCTCAGGTGGCTTGCGGCGGAATTTTTGCGAAAATATTCCACGATGGGATCGGTTCCATTTTCGGCCAGCGATTTCACCTGAAACCCTGTAGCATGAGATGCGCCCTGAGTGACATGCTGGCTGTCGATACCTTCTTTAGCCAGTTGCTGCAGGATAAAACGCCCAAAACTGTCAGCGCCCACCCGGCTGACCCAGCCAACACGCAAACCGAGGCGAGCCAGGCCCGTTGCGACATTAAGTTCAGCTCCAGCCACGCGTTTGATAAAGTGTTCTGCTGTGGCTAAATCTCCGGCCTCGCGGGCCACAAACATCGCCATCGCTTCACCGATAGTGACCACATCCAGTGCAGTATTCATTTAAACCTCCCGTAATTGCGCGACATAGTGGCGTGTTACAGCAGCCAGATCTTTCCCGGCAAGTGGGAACTCAATACCGCGTGGTACATCTGACGGTAGTTGGCGCAGCAGAGCCATCCAGTCTGGTGAAGCTTCATCCGGCGCGATAGCACGATACCGGTTGTGATGGAGAATGGCTGCTTTGACATGGATATAACTCACGCCATTTGCCAGGAACTGTGCTGCTATTGCAGGCGTTTCACCTGTCCATAACCAGTTGGCCATATCGAAAGTCAGGCGGACAGGAAGATGTTCTGCCTGAGCGGCTTGCCAGAATGATTGCATTGGTGCGAGCTTACCTGCACTTGTCTGGTCATTTTCAACAACAACAGGGACTGGCGAGCCTGCCAGTTGGCTGTTGAGCCCGCTAAGAGATATGCCGGGTTGGTACTCACCCAGTGAAAATTTGATCCAGCGAGCCTGTAATTGCCGGGCTTCGAGTAAAAATGTAGGAAGTTGTGGATTAACTTGCCCACCAGAAGTGAACAGGCCGTGCGGAACGGAATAACAGGCAAACAGGCCTTGTGCGGTAATCGAATGAGCTAACTGGCTTAATGTATCCAGTTCCTGAGGGGAGAGTAATTCCCGGCGTATTTCAATGCCGTCTGCACCCGCTGCGGCGATAGTAGGTAATAACCCGCTTTGCCCTCCGGCTTGCCTGACCTGGTCCTGACCGTAGGCTGAGGCCACTACGATTATCTCTCTTGCCATTATGTTGTCCCATTCCAGCGTGTTCTGTTGTTATAACGCTAAATGGAACCGGTTCCATTGGGAAGTTTGTGACTGCTAATTTATGATCTCAGTCACGAACAAAATTTCAGCAGGAGGTGGACCCCCGGATGATAAGTACGCCATCAAAGGTGCTTTCTTTGACGGATGATTTATCGCCTTCGATGCGGCTAATAACTTGATTTAACGCACAATACCCCATGTCCCAGGTGGGTTGTTTGAGGGTGGAGATCCCGACACCTGCCAGTTCTGCCCACTCCAGTTCATCAAAGCCTAACAGGCCGATATCACTGCCCCAGTTTAACCCTACGCGCCGAAGTGAGCGCGCAACCTGAAGAGTAAGTGAGCCATTCGCGGAAATAATGGCTTTGCGCATTCCCCGGTAGCGGGAATGGAAATTACGCAGTATGTCATCGATTTGGCTGGCATCATGTAGTGGTGCCTGGGCATTTTCAGCGGCCACGCCCTGGTGCTGGCTGGTGGTTTGGCGAAAAGCATCAAGGCGTTCCCGGCGGGTATTGACTGTACCTGTAGGCTCACTGATAAATAAAATAGCTTCAAAGCCTTGCTGGATGAGGTGTTCGGTTGCCTCTTTGGTAGCTTTTGCGTTATTCAGACCCACAACATCACAGGCAAAACCGGGAATTTTTCTGTCGATTAATACCATGGGCAGGGCCGATTGCTGCAGGCGGTTAAGCCCTTCTTCGTTCATACCCACCGCATTAACTACAATTCCTTCAACCTGGTAGCTTTGCAGTAAGTCGAGATAATGCTGCTCCTGGTCCAGTTCATTGTTGGTATTACACATCAGCAGGGTAAACCCTTTTTCCCGGCAGGCTGCTTCAATTCCGCTGAGAATATCTACTGAATAAGGATTAGTAATATCTGCAATGATCAACCCAATTAACCGGGTACGCCCGCGTTTAAGGCCGCGTGCCATTTGGCTGGGGCGGTAATCGAGCTGTTTTATTGCAAATTCGATGCGTGCTTTCAGGTCGTCAGACAAGAGGTGTTGTTCGCCATTGAGGTAACGCGACACACTGGTTTTCCCTGTTTTGGCCGCTTTTGCTACATCGCTAATGGTTGCCCGCGCCACCCTGGTATTCATACAAACGCATCCTCGTTGAGGTGAAAACACTGATGATGGCACAACGACCGGGTTTGGGGGGAGAGAAAATGAAGGTTGTGAACCACTTACCAGAATTTATTGCGGCACACATTTCTTACTTCATGCCTGTAACCCCAGGAGAAACCACAGTGTTCTCCTGGGGGTTAACGCCAACAGAATCACTGCAACGGCGACAACGTAATTTCTACCCGGCGGTTTTGTGCTTTACCTTCCGCGGTTGTGTTGCTGGCGACAGGGTTGGCCGGACCCATACCCGATGTATGCACCCGGTTACCTGCAACACCCTGTGTAATCAGCGCACTGCCAACACTGTCTGCGCGCTGCTGGGAAAGGCGCATATTCAGGTCATGCCCACCTGTACTGTCTGTATAACCGACTACATTAACGGCAGTTTTCGGGTACTCTTTCAGCACCATAGCGACGCCCGTTAGCGTATTAGCCCCGGCAGGTTTCAATACAGCGCTGCTACTGTCAAAGGTGACATTATTGGGCATATTCAGCACAATGTTATCGCCCTGGCGCGTAACGCTCACCCCGGTTCCCTGCATTTTTTGCCGCAGTTTTGCTTCCTGGGCATCCATGTAGTAGCCAATACCGCCGCCCAGCGCAGCACCTGCGGCAGCGCCAATCAACGCGCCTTTACCCCGGTCACTCTTTGATGACGATAATACACCCACACCGGCACCGACCAGCGAGCCAATACCTGCACCAATGCCCGATTTCGCGGCCTGACTTTCACCGGTATAAGGGTTTGTTGTACAACCGGAAATGACGAGTATGGCACTGACTAAAACAGCCACCATAACCTGATGTTTTTTCATGTTATATCCTTATGCCGAAATTGAATTGCCGTAATGTGGATGGCGGTAGATTATGGCGGTTTTACCGAAAGAAAAATTCGTTGAATAGTCTGATTTTTGTAAAATGCGCCCACAGAGCGCGGCAAAACAATAACACTTAACACCTGCAAAGATTCTGGAGCCCATAGTGGATAAAAAAAGATACCAGGTACTGACAGCAGCCCACTGGGGGCCGGTGTTGGTCGAAACTGATGGCGAAACGGTATTTTCGTCTCGCGGTGCCCTCGACACCTTGCACGAAAATACGCTCCAGACCGTTGTGGCAGACCAGGTTCACAGCCCAACCCGGGTGCGTTACCCCATGGTGCGGAAAGGCTTCCTGGCATCACCGGACAATCCTCAGGGGGTGCGTGGGCAGGATGAATTTGTCCGGGTCACCTGGGAGGAAGCGCTGGCACTGATTGACCGCCAGCACCGCCGCATTCGCCAAACCTGGGGAGCGTCGTCAATTTTTGCCGGTTCATATGGCTGGCGTTCTAATGGCGTAATGCACAAAGCCGCCACACTGTTACAGCGCTACATGAGTCTGGCAGGCGGATATACCGGGCATCTTGGCGATTATTCTACCGGAGCGGCCCAGGTGATAATGCCGTATGTTGTGGGTGGCAATGAAGTTTACCAGCAGCAAACCAGCTGGCCTCTGGTTCTGGAATACAGCGATGTGGTGGTCATGTGGAGTGCCAACCCACTCAATACCCTGAAAATTGCCTGGAACGCCAGCGATGAGCAAGGTATGAAGTATTACGAGTCGCTGAAAAAGAGCGGCAAGCGCCTGATTTGTATTGATCCGATGCGTTCAGAAACCCACGATTTCTTTGGCGAACAGATGACCTGGCTGGCCCCGCATATGGGAACGGATGTCGCGATGATGTTGGGCATCGCCACAACGTTGCTGGAAAATCAGTGGCATGACAGTGCTTTCCTGGACAAATACACCAGCGGGTTCGAGACTTTCCAGAATTACCTGTTGGGTGAGCAGGATGGCATCAGAAAAGACGCCGACTGGGCAGCGGCGATTTGCGGCATACCGGCACAAACGCTACGCGAACTGGCCGAGTTGTTCAGCCATAACCGCACCATGCTGATGGCCGGGTGGGGCATGCAACGCCAGCAATATGGTGAGCAGAAGCACTGGATGCTGGTGACGCTGGCAGCAATGTTGGGGCAGATTGGCTTGCCCGGCGGTGGTTTTGGGTTGTCTTATCATTTTGCCAATGGGGGTAACCCGACCCGGCGTGCTGCAGTGCTGGCTTCCATGCAGGGGTGCGTGGCGGGCGGAACTGACGCGGTGGATAAAGTGCCGGTCGCCCGAATTGTCGAAGCGCTGGAAAACCCAGGCGGCGCTTACCAGCACAATGGTGAAGACCGCATATTCCCGAATGTGAAAATGATTTGGTGGGCAGGTGGCGCCAATTTTACTCACCATCAGGATACCAACCGCCTGATTCGGGCGTGGCAAAAACCTGAGCTTATTGTTATTTCAGAATGCTTCTGGACGGGAGCTGCGAAGCATGCCGATATCGTTTTGCCAGTGACAACGAGTTATGAACGTAATGATCTGACCATGACCGGGGATTACAGCCAGCAGCACCTGGTTCCCATGAAGCAGGTTGTACCACCCCAATATGAAGCGCGTGACGATTTCACTATTTTTGCCGAGCTGAGTGAATACTGGGAAAGCGGCGGAAAGCAGCGTTTTACGGAAGGCAAAGATGAAATGGCCTGGCTGGAGACATTTTATCAAATGGCTGCGGCACGGGGAGCTGCAAACCAGGTATCGTTAATGCCTTTTGCGACCTTCTGGGAGCAGAACCAGCTTATCGAAATGCCAGAAAACCCGGCGAACAGCCAGTTTGTGCGGTTTGGTGATTTCCGGGCAGACCCACTGGCGCATCCACTGAAAACCGAAACCGGTAAAATTGTGATTCATTCAGAGCGAATTGCCAGTTATGGCTACCCTGATTGCCCGGGGCACCCCACCTGGCTTGCGCCTGATGAGTGGCACGGTAATGCGCAACCGGAACAATTGCAGTTGTTATCTGCTCACCCTGCTCACCGCCTGCACAGCCAGTTGAATTACAGCCGGTTGCGTGAACGCTATCAGATTGCCGGAAGAGAACCTGTGACACTCAATACGGCTGATGCACAGGCGCGCGGAATTCGCCATGGCGATGTTGTGCGGGTGTGGAATAACCGTGGGCAAGTGCTTGCCGGGGCGCATGTGACCGACGGCATTAAACCCGGCGTGATTTGTATTCACCAGGGTGACTGGCCGGACCTACAGGATGGCGAAGGCAGTCTGTGCAAACACGGCGCGGTCAATATGCTGACGAAAGATATACCTTCATCGCGCCTGGGGAATGGTTGTGCCGCGAATACTTCACTGGTATGGATGGAGAAATTTACCGATGAATTGCCAGTGGTAACGGCGTTTACCCCGCCTGCCAGCTCATGATCCAGGTGGGTTCCTGAGTATCGTCCTGCCAGGCGCTCTCAATAATACGGAAGCCCTGAGCATGGTAAAAGCTCACTGCCCGGCTGTTTTTCTGGTACACCTCCAGGCTTAACAGCGGGTAGCGATGCTTGACGTGACTGAGTAATTCTCGCCCAATTCCATGACCTACTGAATGGGGTGCGATAAACAGCGCCCCAATAAAACGTGATTCCAGTACACTGACAAATCCTTGTAATTCTCCCTGCTCATGGTAAACCCAGGTAGTGGCATGGGGCAGGTAAATATCCCGGACGACAGGCACACTGGCCTGCCAGTAACTGACCGGAATAAATTCGTGGGCTGCCGTTGTGCTGGCAAGCCAGAGTGACAGAAGTTCCGGCATGTCTCGTGCGCGGCTGCGACGAATCATCTGCCAGCCTCCGGATGGCAGGCGCAACTGACGACATGGTCATTCACCAGCCCGCAAGCTTGCATAAACGCATAGCAAATGGTCGAACCGACAAATTTGAACCCCCGTTTTTTCAATGCCTTAGACATGGCTTCTGATACAGGTGTACTGGCCGGAACCCCGGATAATGTCTCCGGGCTGTTAATCACTGGTTGGTGGTTCACAAAACCCCAGATAAAATCTGAAAATGACTCGCCATTTTGTTCCATCGCCACCCACGCCTGGGCGTTCGTTATGATGGCTTCAATCTTACCCCGGTGGCGAATAATACCGGCATTCTGCAGCAGTTTTTCTACGTCTTCCGCCTGCATTTCGGCGACCTTTTGTGGGTTGAACTGGTGGAATGCTGCACGGTAATTTTCCCGTTTTTTCAACACAGTAATCCACGACAAACCGGCCTGTTGGCCTTCAAGGCACAACATTTCGAATAATTTCTCGCCTGATTTTTGCGGTATGCCCCATTCATTGTCATGATAATCAATATAAAGTGAATCCTGGGTAACCCAACCGCAACGTTGCATGGTGCCAGTCCTTATTGTGATGTGGTAAATCGTTATTATCGGCTATACGCTTAAAATATATACCCCGCGTTTTTAACATTGTTCAGGTAACGCGCAGGTAAGCGGGAAAACTGGACGAATATCACACCATCCCGTGAAGTCCGTGGCAATCTCGGCACGTAAATAAATTCTGTCGCGGTTGTGTTGTACATAAAAAAAATACCGATAAAGAAAAAATAAAACCGAATGTTTGCAGGCATCCACCATGAACAGCATCTCCTTTAGCAGTGGCAAAGCAGTGAGTTATGCAGCCTGTTGTGGGTTGTGTTGGCTTTATTCGTCGGTGGCACTGGCGCTGGATACGCATAGTGATAGTATCGCTACGGCTCCGGTAGCCACACCACAGAGCGCCGCCCGGGTGGATTACAACACAATTCTGGCACAGCAAATCAATGCGTCTCATGCACCAATGGGGAACATGGTCATGTGGCGTGACCCGTCGTTACCCGGTGAGCAGTCTGTAAACACGCACTGGCAATTCCCGTTAAACAATAATCTTGCCACAGGCCCTGTTGCCGGATGGGATCAATACCGTGCGCCCTGGTCTGGTTCGTCTGCTGAGACGGCAAATGTGAGCCGTATTGGCTGGCGGCTGGACTATGCCTGGGGAGTGCTCCAGCCCTGGGCGCAGGTTGATCTTATTTCAGGTTCATCCTCATGGTCTGAACCTTATACTGCCCAGAGCGGCCAGCGGGATGAGAAAATTGGCTTCTCAATGGGAGCGAATCTCCCAATAAATCAAAATATTGCTGCTTATGCCCGGTTATCTCAGGGAAACACCCAGCCTGGCAATGACCTGACTACCTGGCAACTGGGGCTGGACGTCGCGTTTTAAGCCAGGCCCGGAAATGGTGCGGCCTTATTTTGCCTCTGAACTCTGCGCACTAAAAGAGTGCATTTCTCGCTTTCCGCGTTTCAGCATCTTGCCTGTTCCTGATTAACTCAGTGACTTTATGGGTATTTAAGAACTGGTACACACTTTGCAACACCTTCGCCAGTTGCGTTTATTTTTGGTTAACTTTATGGCGAGGTCGTTATGTCTGAACAACCGACAACATTAAAACGCTCACTGGGGAGCTTCCGGTTATGGGGCATCGCTGTTGGGCTGGTGATTTCAGGTGAATATTTTGGCTGGAGTTATGGCTGGTCTGCGGCGGGAACCCTGGGGTTTTTGATAGTCGCTGTGCTGATTGCCGCCATGTACTGCGCGTTTATTTTTAGTTTTACTGAACTGACAACCGCGATTCCGCACGCCGGTGGGCCATTTGCTTACGCTTTTCGCGCCTTCGGGCCAACCGGTGGCTTTATTGCCGGGTTTGCAACCCTGGTCGAGTTTGTTTTTGCGCCACCGGCCATTGCGATGGCGATTGGCGCCTACCTGAATGTGCAATTCCCTTCACTGGATCCTAAATGGGTCGCCTGTGGTGCCTATCTGGTGTTTATGGCGCTGAATATTTTGGGGGTTGGCATTGCGGCAACCTTTGAACTGTTCGTCACGCTGCTGGCGATTTTTGAACTGCTGGTCTTCATGGGTGTGGTGGCACCGGGTTTTCAGTGGAGTAATTTTGCCAGCCACGGCTGGGCAGGTAGTGATACGTTCTCTTCCGTAGCGCTTTCTGGCATGTTTGCCGCCATTCCTTTTGCTATTTGGTTCTTCCTGGCTATTGAAGGTGCGTCAATGGCGGCTGAAGAAGCAAAAAACCCGCGTCATACCATTCCTCGCGCCCTTGGCGGTGGAATTATTACTCTGACTGTACTGGCTGTAGGCGTAATGGTTTTTGCCGGTGGTGTGGGTGACTGGCGTGCATTATCCAACATTAATGACCCATTACCTCAGGCAATGAAACTGCAGGTAGGTGGCAGTAGTGGTTGGTTACATATGCTGGTCTGGCTGGGGCTGTTCGGCCTGGTCGCCTCGTTCCATGGCATTATCATGGGGTATTCCCGGCAGATTTTCTCCCTGGCCCGTGCCGGGTACCTGCCCGCTTCTTTGGCGCGGGTTAACCGCCGGACACAAACGCCTGTTCTGGCAATCCTTGCCGGTGGTGTGATTGGTATCGCCGCTATTTTTTCCGACTCCCTGATTACGATTAATGGCATGCCGCTGACTGCCAGCATCGTTACCATGTCTGTATTTGGCGCAATTGTTATGTACATCACATCGATGGCGGCACTGTTCAGGCTGCGTCGCACGGAACCTGAGCTGGAACGCCCCTTCAAAGCACCGGGATTCCCGGTGGTTCCGGCATTTGCACTGGCTGTATCGGTACTCTGCCTGGTGGCGATGGTGTACTACAATTTTGAACTGGCGGTGATTTTCGCCGTCATGATGCTGGCCGGTTATGTATGGTTCCGAATGACCGCAACCGCTCGTGCCCGCGCTGCGCTGGATCCGCAACTTACAGTGATGTAATAAAGGTTATCCCATGTATAAAACCACTCTGGCGCACAACACATGGACATTCGCCAGTCTGACAGAGGTTATGGCTAAGGCTTCCCCGGCCCGTTCCGGGGATCAACTGGCCGGGGTCGCAGCGGCAAGTGCGGAAGAGCGCATGGCTGCGAAATTCGTGCTGGCGGATTTACCGTTAACGACATTTCTGAACCAGGCGCTGGTGCCTTATGAAGAAGATGAAGTTACCCGGCTTATTATGGACACCCATGACCGCGAGGCGTTCGCGCCCATCAGCCATCTGACGGTAGGGGAATTTCGTGACTGGTTACTGGAAGATGGTACGGATCATACGCTGTTAACCCAGGTTGCTCGGGGGATTACGCCAGAAATGGCTGCGGCAGTCAGTAAACTGATGCGTAACCAGGATTTAATCCTGGCGGCCAGCAAATGCCAGGTTATCACCCGGTTTCGCAACACCATTGGCTTGCCAGGCCACTTAAGCGTGCGCCTGCAACCGAATCACCCCACCGATGACCTGCAGGGTATTGCCGCCAGTATGCTGGATGGCCTGCTGTACGGTAGTGGAGACGCAGTGGTGGGAATCAACCCGGCAAGCGACAGCCTGCCAGTACTTGAGCGGCTGAATTACATGCTGGACGATGTCATCAGCCGTTTTGAGATCCCCACGCAGTCTTGTGTGCTGACCCATGTGACCAATACGCTGCAGTTAATGGAGCGTGGTGCGCCAGTCGACCTGGTGTTTCAGTCGGTTGCCGGTACACAGGCCGCGAATACCGGTTTTGGTATTGACCTGGCGATGCTGGGTGAGGCGCGTGACGCTGCATTGTCACTCAAGCGCGGTACGCTGGGCGAGAATGTGATGTACTTTGAGACCGGGCAGGGAAGTTGCCTGTCGGCGGATGCCCATCATGGTGTTGATCAGCAAACCTGTGAAGCCCGTGCTTACGCGGTTGCACGCCACTTTAAACCCCTGCTGGTTAATACGGTCGTTGGGTTTATCGGCCCGGAATATTTGTACGATGGTAAGCAAATTATTCGAGCCGGGCTGGAAGACCATTTTTGCGGTAAATTACTTGGCCTGCCACTGGGGTGCGATGTGTGCTACACCAACCATGCCGAAGCCGACCAGGATGACATGGATACTCTGCTGACATTGCTGGCAACTGCCGGGCTGACCTTTCTGATAGGGGTGCCGGGGGCTGATGACATTATGCTTAATTACCAGAGCACATCATTTCATGATGCGCTCTATATTCGGCGCTTACTGGGGCTTAAACATGCACCAGAGTTTGCCGCCTGGTTAGAGCGAATGCAGATTATTGATACTTCAGGTCAATTACGCCTGACCGGTGCGAGCCACCCGCTGCTGAGTGCGTTACCCAAAGGAGAAGTGGCATGACATTACCGGATGCCTGGCGCTCCCTCACGCAATTTACCGATGCCCGTATTGCGCTCGGGCGCAGCGGGGCAAGTTTACCCACCCGCGAAGTGTTGAAATTTGGGCTGGCGCACGCGCAGGCCCGGGATGCGATTCATCAGCCTTTCGACAGCAACAAAGTAGCTCAAGGCCTTGAGTGTTTAGGGCTGAAAACCCTGACGGTGCACAGTGCTGCGCCTGACAGACACAGTTTTCTCCAGCGACCGGATTTGGGCCGTCAGCTTAGTCTTGAAAGCCGAAACCAGCTCACCCAACTGCGTAATGATTCACCTGACCTGGTACTGGTCGTGGGAGATGGTCTGTCGTCATGGGCAGTGCATCGCCAGGCCTGTGAATTGATTCGCGCATTACTGCCTTATCTCTCTGAACTGAGTATTTCACTGGGGCCAGTGGTTCTGGCTCACCAGGCGCGTGTTGCACTGGCTGACGATGTTGGTGAGTGCTTACATGCAAAAGCGGTCGCCATGTTGATTGGTGAGCGCCCGGGCCTGTCTTCACCAGACAGCCTTGGGGTGTACATGACCTGGTCACCCAGTCGCGGGCGGCGCGACGCCGAGCGGAACTGCATTTCTAATGTGCGCCCGGAAGGGCTTAACTGGGATGCCGCTGCGTTTAAGCTGGCGTGGTTACTGGAGCAGGCATTTATTCGCCGCCTGTCGGGGGTTAAGTTAAAAGATGAAAGTGATAACCCGGCTTTGTATGGCCGTGTTAAACCTCATCTGACCCAGGTTAACGCCTTACGCGAGAAGTGAAAATTGTGATCTGTATCAAGGACAGTTTTCACAATTGATATACAGGAGTGGCGCGTAATACAGGGATAGTGAATACTCACATTTTAGGTTTGTGTTACGTGCCGTTCATGCATTTAAAGGCTGTTTATACCGCCTGAGATGCAATTCATTCCGCACTCAGTGCATTTCATGCCGTTTTTCCCTGCAATTCCCTCCCTGAGAGTAAGGTTACAGGCAGATAACTACCTTCCCTTATTCAGTAATGCAGGACATCTGCCATGAAAACATCAATTTCAAACCAAACGCGCTGGTTGACACTTGTGGGTACCATCGTAACTCAGTTCGCCCTGGGCTCGGTTTATACCTGGAGCCTGTTTAATGGCCCGCTTTCTGAAAAACTTAATGAACCTGTCAGCCAGGTGGCATTCTCTTTCGGCCTGTTAAGTCTGGGCCTGGCGCTGGCTTCTTCTGTGGCCGGTAAGCTCCAGGAACGTTTTGGTGTCCGCCGTGTCACCATCGCTTCCGGGGTGTTATTAGGGCTGGGGCTGTTCCTGACGGCACATTCCCATAACCTGCTGATGCTCTGGCTGAGTGCCGGTGTGCTGGTTGGCCTGGCGGATGGGGCGGGTTATCTGCTGACGTTATCGAACTGTGTGAAATGGTTCCCTGAACGTAAGGGCCTGATTTCCGCCTTCTCTATTGGTGCTTATGGGTTGGGTAGCCTGGGGTTTAAATTTATCGATTCTCAGTTACTGGCTTCCTTTGGCCTGGATAAGACCTTCATTATTTGGGGCGGTATTGCACTGGTTATGATTGTGTTTGGTGCATTACTAATGAAAGACGCACCGGTACAGGCAGTGAACCGGAGCAATGGTGCCAGTAACAGTGATTTCACTCTGGCGGAATCCATGCGCAAACCACAGTACTGGATGCTGGCGCTGATGTTCCTTACTGCCTGCATGAGTGGTTTGTATGTTATTGGTGTGGCGAAAGATATTGCTCAGAGCCTGGCGCATCTGGATGTCATGACTGCGGCCAACGCTGTGACAGTCATTGCCATTGCCAACCTGAGTGGTCGCCTGATAATGGGGACTCTGTCCGACAGAGTGACCCGCATCCGCGTGATTACTTTTGGCCAGATTATTGCGCTGGTGGGGATGGCGGCATTGCTGTTCGCACCGCTGAATGCGATGACCTTCTTTGCGGCCATTGCCTGTATTGCCTTTAATTTTGGCGGCACCATCACCGTTTATCCTTCACTGGTCAGCGATTTCTTTGGTCTGAACAACCTGGCGAAAAACTATGGTGTGATTTACCTTGGCTTCGGGGTTGGCAGTATCTGTGGCTCCATCATTGCATCGCTGTTTGGTGGCTTCCATGTAACTTTCCTGGTCATTTTCGCACTGTTGATTGTTTCTCTGGCGCTCTCTTCAACCATTCGCCAGCCTAAAGCAGATATTTATGACGGTGATGCAGCACATTCTCACGCCTGATGTAATGAACAGAGTTCAGTTACATACAGTTGATTGCATCTGAAACCAACGACAACCTCGGTGCCTCCCTGGTTGTCGTTGGTTTTATCTGGTCACGCAGGTTAACTTCAGCGTATTTCCCCCACAACACCGGCCAGCAAAGCAGCCCTTCTTATTGCCCGGGGTGCCCGGCAACTGGCGGAAAGATTTGATTTTGTGGCGCAGGTAGTATTTCTGCCCTGGTCATTACCAACTTGTGCTGAACTTCGTCACCTGACCAGAGTCAGAATCCTGAATATGGTTGCTCTGGATTGGTGAATGAAGATTTCTCGTCGTATTACCCAGGTACAGCTCAGTTGCTTTCTTGCATTGTACATTGGGCTATTTCTGAACTGTTCGGTGTTCTGGCGGCGTCTACATGAGACGATGGATATCACACCGTTCTTCAAAGCCTTTGCGCTGACAACCGAGGTATTTGCTACTGTTCTGGCAAGTTTCTTTGTGTTGCGCCTTTTTTCCCTTGGCGGGCGGCGTGCCTGGCAGGTATTAAGCTCATTTTTGGTGCTCTGTTCTGTTGCGGCCAGCTACTACATGGCGGTAATGAATATCACCATTGGCTACGGCATTATTGCGTCTGTGATGACGACCGATATTGATCTGACCAAAGAAGTGGTGGGCTGGCGTTTCTATTTATGGGTGTTGTTAGTCGGCTTGCCACCGCTGTGGTTTATCTGGCGTAACCAGGGGCAGGATTCATTGATAAGACAACTGTCAACGAGGCAGTCTGCATTGCCTCACCTGGGCGTGTTGCTTCTGGTGGCACTGGTGGTGTGGGGGCCAGTTCGTTTTTTGGGAAACGTCCAGAAACACCACGAAAGAGGATCGCGGGAAGACTTGCCCAGTTATGGCGGTGTGGTGACCAGTGCTTATTTACCCGCGAACTGGCTCTCTTCTTTGGGGTTGTATGTGTGGGCTAAGGCGGATGAAGCGTTGGATAGCCGCTCTCTCATCAACCCCGCAACCCGTAATCACTGGAACGTGCCCGCAAACCTGAATGATGTGCAGGTGGTGTTTATTATTGGGGAGACCACCCGCTGGGACCATATGGGCTTGTTTGGCTACCCAAGGGATACTACACCCAGGCTGGCTCAGGAGAGGAATCTGGTGGCATTTCGCGGTGAGTCTTGTGATACCGCGACCAAACTCTCTTTGCGTTGCATGTTTGTAGGTGCCGGTGGTGTCATGGATAACCCACAGCGTACCTTACTGGAGCAAAATGTCTTCGCGGTGTTGAAACAACTGGGGTTCTCCAGTGACTTGTATGCGATGCAAAGTGAAATGTGGTTCTACAGTAATACGATGGCCGATACCATTGCCTGGCGGGAGCAAATTGGTGCGGAGAGCCATAATCAGGGCAAAACTGTTGATGACATGTTGCTGTTGAATGAGATGAGGCGCTCGCAGGTGCAGCATGTGCAGGGCAAACATCTGGTTATTCTGCATACCAAAGGGTCGCATTATTCGTATGTTCAGCGTTACCCCCGTGAATTTGCTGTCTGGCAGCCAGAATGTATGGGCATTAACAAACACTGTTCAGCGCAAACGCTGATCAACGCATATGATAATTCAGTGCGCTATGTAGACAGTTTTATCAGCAGGGTTATCGACCAGGTGCGTGATAAAAACGCGATTGTGTTCTATGCGGCTGACCATGGTGAATCAATTAGTGACAGCCTGCATTTACACGGCACACCGCGTAATATTGCACCACCTGAACAATTCCGGGTACCTCTACTGGTCTGGGCTTCTGATAAGTTTCTGGAGACGCCGGAAAATGCGCAGCGTTTTGGGCAATTGCAACAGCAGGCAAAAGAAGGTGTAGTGCATAAACATACCGAATTATTTGACTCAGTGTTAGGGTGCCTGGGGATAACGTCTTCGGATGGTGGAATTGATGCTTCCCGTAACTGGTGCGCACTGCAAAATACCAGGGATAAAAGTGAATCCACACTATGATGCTGGCTTTTCAGGCGATCAGAAGTCTTTTTTTAATAAGGGATTGACGCGATGCGGTGCCGGCAGTAATATGCGCCCCGCATTCGGCGAGTAGCGCAGCCTGGTAGCGCAACACGTTCGGGACGTGTGGGTCGGAGGTTCAAATCCTCTCTCGCCGACCAAATTCAGGCCCGCAGTGATATCACTGCGGGTTTTTTGTATTTGGAACAATTTAAAACCATCCGAAAAGTTCTTAAATAACGTCTTTGCCGTAGTACAACGCACAAGCGCCTTATTTTCCCCTGTTTTCTATCACATTTTGTTATCTTTACCGCAAGGTTATTTTTATTGTCTTATGGATAACAACAGCATTTTTTACTGAAATGTCCATTATCGGCACTATTTTTTGTTCATATATTCACCATTCAGCCAAAAAGTTGTCATAAATCACATTGGTCTATTGAACTGCTTGTGATTCATTTGTTGGTTTTTTGTTTTGGTATTATTGCCATAGCATAAATTTATGTGCTGTAAATAACACAAACTCCTTTTTTTCATCTTTGTTTTCACTTTCTCACATTCCGTGTAAATATCCGTTACGTATATTGACGTTTGGCTCATCAGTTGACAGATTGTAGGGCGTGAGAGGCCATTTACGGACAGTCTGTCCTGCGAGACAGTGGCCCTTGTGGAAGGATTCCCCATCCTCATCAAGCCTTACAGGCTTGCCCGAGCGAACCGGGTAAAAAATAAGAAAGGTTCGCCGGTTTAACACAACACATATCACATTGGAGCAGAAGAATGAGTATTTCCTTGAAGAAGTCAGGGATGCTGAAGCTTGGTCTGAGCCTGGTGGCTTTGACGGTTGCAGCAAGTGTTCAGGCAAAAACCCTGGTTTACTGTTCAGAAGGCTCGCCAGAAGGCTTTAACCCGCAGTTGTTCACTTCCGGTACTACCTATGATGCCAGCTCAGTGCCGATCTACAACAGACTGGTTGAATTTAAGATTGGCACCACCGAAGTGATCCCGGGCCTTGCTGAGAAGTGGGATGTCAGCGCTGACGGGAAAGTGTATACCTTCCATTTGCGTAAAGGCGTTAAATGGCAGAGTAACAAAGAGTTCAAACCGACTCGTGACCTGAATGCCGACGACGTTGTATTCTCCTTCGACCGCCAGAAAAACCCTAAAAACCCTTACCACAATGTCTCTGGCGGCAGCTACGAGTACTTTGAAGGTATGGGCTTGCCTGACCTGATAACTGACATCAAGAAAGTCGATGATTACACCGTTCAGTTTGTTCTGGCTCGCCCTGAAGCACCTTTCCTTGCTGATATGGCAATGGATTTCGCCTCTATCATGTCTAAAGAATATGCTGATGACATGATGAAAGCGGGTACGCCGGAAAAAATTGACCTTGATCCTATCGGTACAGGGCCGTTCCAGCTGGTTCAGTACCAGAAAGATTCCCGTATTCTGTATAAAGCGTTCCCGGGCTACTGGGGTACTAAACCTAAGATTGATCGCCTGGTCTTCTCTATTACTCCCGATGCTTCTGTTCGTTACGCAAAACTGGAAAAAAATGAATGCCAGATTATGCCGTACCCGAACCCGGCTGATCTTGCGCGCATGAAGAAAGACCCCAAAATCAACCTGCTGGAACAGCCTGGCCTGAACGTTGGCTATCTGTCCTTCAACGTTGAGAAGAAACCACTGGATAACGTGAAAGTACGCCAGGCGTTGACCATGGCTGTTAACAAAGAAGCGATTATCAAAGCGGTTTACCAGGGCGCTGGCCAGGCTGCTAAAAACCTGATCCCGCCGACCATGTGGGGTTACAACGATGCGGTGAAAGATTATCCGTATGATCCCGCTAAAGCCAAAGAGCTGCTGAAAGAAGCCGGCCTGCCGGATGGCTTCAGCATTGATCTGTGGGCTATGCCGGTTCAGCGCCCGTATAACCCGAATGCCCGCCGTATGGCGGAAATGATCCAGGCTGACTGGGCGAAAATTGGCGTGAAAGCCAAAATCGTGACCTACGAATGGGGTGAGTACCTCAAACGTGCCAAAGCCGGTGAACACCAGACCGTGATGATGGGCTGGACCGGGGATAACGGGGATCCGGATAACTTCTTCGCCACACTGTTCAGCTGTGATGCGGCGAAAGACGGTTCTAACTACTCTCGTTGGTGCTACAAACCGTTTGAAGACTTGATCCAACCTGCTCGTGCGACAGAAGACCACAACAAACGTGTGGAACTCTACAAGCAGGCTCAGGTTGTGATGCATGATCAGGCTCCTGCTCTGATTATTGCTCACTCCACAGTTTACGAGCCGGTGCGCAAAGAAGTGAAAGGCTATGTGGTGGATCCGTTAGGCAAACATCACTTCGAGAACGTATCCTTAGAGTGATACACCCGCGTGCCTTTCTGCGGTAATGGGTGCCGATGGCTTGTTGACCCGTTACCGGAAAGGCCCGGATGTATTCCTGATATTTCAGCCGGCGAAACACACATGTGTGCCAGCCACCTGAAATATGAAGGGTATAAGACCGGACTTGTTCTGCCAGCACCCCTCTCCCGGAGGGAGGGGGTCAGGGTGAGGGAACATATACCATGTACCTCACCCTTGCTGTCTGTAATGTGGGCTGATTTCCCCGTTGCGGCAGAACCGATGTACGTTGTGAGCAATACATTTCGCTGCCACCTGGTAGCGGAAGATGATAGAGAATCCGGCTAATGTTGCAGTTCATTCTCCGACGTCTGGGATTGGTTATCCCAACGTTTATAGGTATAACCCTTGTTACTTTCGCTTTCGTCCACATGATTCCGGGAGATCCGGTGATGATCATGGCGGGTGAGCGCGGGATTTCCCCCGAACGCCATGCTCAACTGCTGGCCCAATTAGGGTTAAACAAACCACTCTGGCAGCAATACGTCACCTATATCTGGAACGTATTGCACGGGGATTTGGGTATCTCCCTGAAAAGCCGTCTGCCTGTCTGGCAAGAATTTGTTCCTCGTTTCAAAGCGACTCTGGAACTGGGTGTGTGCGCCATGATTTTTGCTGTTGCTGTAGGTATTCCTGTTGGGGTACTGGCGGCGGTAAAACGCGGTTCGATTTTTGACCATACCGCTATTGGCCTGGCACTGACAGGTTATTCCATGCCAATTTTCTGGTGGGGGATGATGCTGATTATGTTGGTGTCTGTGCACTGGAACCTGACGCCTGTTTCCGGGCGTATAGGCGACACGGTCTTCCTTGACGATTCGCTACCTCTGACCGGGTTTATGCTGATAGATACCGCAATCTGGGGGCAACCGGGTGATTTTATTGACGCCGTGGCACATATGATTCTGCCTGCCATTGTGTTGGGGACCATCCCGCTGGCGGTCATTGTGCGTATGACCCGTTCCGCTATGCTGGAAGTGCTGGGTGAGGATTATATTCGCACTGCCCGGGCCAAAGGCCTGAGCCGCCTGCGGGTGATTGTGGTGCATGCTTTGCGGAATGCCATGCTGCCGGTGGTGACGGTTATTGGTCTGCAGGTCGGTACATTGCTGGCGGGTGCGATATTGACCGAAACCATTTTCTCCTGGCCTGGCCTTGGTCGCTGGTTGATTGAAGCACTGCAACGACGGGATTACCCGGTGGTGCAGGGTGGTGTGTTGTTGGTCGCGACACTGATTATTCTGGTGAACCTGATTGTCGACCTGTTGTACGGCGTGGTGAACCCGCGTATCCGGCATAAGAAGTAAGGGGTTATCATGACGCAAGTAACTGAAAACAACGTGGTGACAGCCCCGGTGCCGATGACACCGTTTCAGGAGTTCTGGCACTACTTTAAACGTAATAAAGGTGCAGTGATTGGGTTGGTCTACGTCACCCTGATGCTGCTTATCGCGCTGTTCGCTAATTTTGTCGCCCCTCATGACCCGGCAATGCAGTTCCGCGATGCATTGTTGCATCCACCTGTCTGGGCGGACGGTGGCAGCTGGAAGTTTATTCTGGGCACTGATGATGTGGGCCGCGATATTCTTTCCCGCCTGATGTACGGCGCGCGTTTATCCCTGCTGGTAGGGTGCATGGTCGTTCTGCTGTCTCTGGTTATGGGGATTGTACTGGGCCTGGTGGCTGGCTATTTTGGCGGTACAGTGGACACCATCATCATGCGTGTGGTGGATATTATGCTGGCTCTGCCAAGCTTGCTGCTGGCGCTGGTGCTGGTGGCGATTTTTGGCCCATCAATAGTGAATGCTTCCATGGCACTGGCTTTCGTCGCCTTACCGCACTATGTGCGCTTAACCCGTGCGGCAGTGCTGGTCGAAGTGAACCGCGACTATGTAACTGCTTCCCGTGTGGCCGGTGCGGGTGCAATGCGCCAAATGTTCGTCAATATTTTCCCTAACTGCCTGGCACCGTTAATTGTGCAGGCATCAATGGGCTTCTCTAACGCCATTCTGGATATGGCTGCGTTGGGTTTCCTGGGTATGGGGGCTCAACCACCAACACCAGAATGGGGCACCATGCTTGCTGACGTTTTGCAATTTGCGCAAAGCGCCTGGTGGGTGGTGACCTTCCCGGGGCTGGCGATTTTGCTGGCCGTGCTGGCTTTCAACCTGATGGGTGATGGCCTGCGTGATGCACTTGACCCCAAACTCAAGCAGTAAGAGGCACCCGATGGCGTTATTGAATGTAGACAGTTTATCGGTGCACTTCGGTGAAGAAGATGCGCCATTCCGTGCCGTTGACCGCATTAGCTATAGTGTGAGTCAGGGGCAAGTCGTGGGGATTGTCGGTGAGTCCGGTTCGGGCAAGTCCGTCAGTTCTCTGGCAATTATGGGCCTGATTGATTTTCCTGGCCGGGTAATGGCGGACAGCCTGGAATTTAATGGCCGTGACTTACGGAAAATTTCCGAGCGCGAGCGTCGCCAGTTAGTGGGCTCAGAAGTGGCGATGATTTTCCAGGATCCGATGACCAGCCTGAACCCGTGTTACACCGTTGGCTACCAGATAATGGAAGCCATTAAGGTGCACCAGGGGGGCAATAAAAAAACCCGTCGCCAGCGGGCAATCGACCTGTTGGATCAGGTGGGCATCCCGGACCCGGCATCACGTCTGGATGTGTATCCACACCAGCTTTCCGGGGGGATGAGCCAGCGTGTAATGATAGCCATGGCGATAGCCTGCCGGCCAAAATTGTTGATTGCGGATGAACCAACGACTGCGCTGGATGTGACCATTCAGGCGCAGATTATTGAACTGCTTCTGGAATTGCAGCAACAGGAAAACATGGCGCTGGTGCTTATCACCCATGACCTGGCGCTGGTTGCTGAGGCGGCGCATAAAATCATCGTGATGTATGCCGGCCAGGTGGTTGAAGCGGCCAGTGCGAAGGATATTTTCCGCGCACCCCGTCACCCATACACCCAGGCTTTATTGCGTGCCTTACCCGAGTTTGCTCAGGACAAGGCGCGCCTTGAGTCGCTTCCCGGTGTGGTTCCCGGCAAATATGACCGCCCGCAAGGCTGCCTGCTTAACCCGCGTTGCCCTTATGCCACGGATAAATGCCGGGCTGAGGAGCCGTCTTTGCACGAACTGGAACACGGGCGTCAGTCTAAATGCCACTATCCCCTTGATGATGCCGGGAGGCCGACAGTATGAGTACCCATGAGGCCGACGCGCAACAGCACTTGTTGCAGGCTATCGATTTAAAAAAACACTACCCGGTGAAGAAGGGGATGTTTGCCCAGGAGCAACTGGTCAAGGCGCTTGATGGTGTCTCTTTCACACTGGAAAGAGGCAAAACGCTGGCTATCGTCGGTGAATCCGGTTGTGGTAAATCCACCCTTGGCCGCCTGTTGACGATGATAGAAACCCCTTCCGGTGGGCAACTGTATTACAAAGGTCAGGATTTACTTAAACCAGACCCTCATGCACAAAAGCTACGCCGCCAGAAAATTCAGATTGTGTTCCAGAACCCTTACGCATCATTAAACCCGCGTAAGAAAGTGGGGCAGATTCTGGAAGAGCCTTTGCTTATCAATACTGATTTGTCAAAGCAGGAACGGCGCGAGAAAGCCTTGTCGATGATGGCGAAAGTTGGCCTGAAAACCGAACACTATGATCGTTATCCACATATGTTTTCTGGTGGTCAGCGTCAGCGTATTGCCATTGCCCGTGGTCTGATGCTGGACCCGGATGTAGTGATTGCCGATGAACCTGTGTCTGCATTGGATGTTTCTGTACGCGCGCAGGTACTGAACCTGATGATGGATTTACAGCAGGAAATGGGGCTGTCTTATGTCTTTATTTCACACGACTTGTCTGTGGTTGAACACATTGCTGATGAAGTGATGGTGATGTACCTCGGGCGTTGTGTGGAAAAAGGCAGCAAAGATGCTATTTTTGATAACCCCCGGCACCCTTACACTCAGGCATTACTGTCTGCCACCCCGCGTCTTCACCCGGAATCACGGCGTGAGCGTATTAAGTTGACGGGAGAACTACCCAGCCCGCTCAGCCCACCTCCGGGCTGTGCGTTTAATGCGCGTTGCACCCGCCGCTTTGGTCAGTGCACACAGCTACAGCCACATTTGAAAGATTATCGTGGTCAGTTGGTTGCCTGCTTCGCGGTTGACCAGGATGAAAATGCGCACACAGTTTAAGTGATGTGTTACAGGCAGGCTCGTTGTACAGATGAGCCTGCCTGTCTTCTGTAACCTTTTTCTTACGTTGTTTTCCTTTCCTGACTTCGCTTTCTGGTACGCACCTGGCGTGTTACTTCACATGCACGTACAAAATTGCCATTCCTCTGGCATTTTATGCTGTCGTTATTTGTAGCTATCAGTAGGTTGTTAGTATAACCATGGTTATGATGGCAGGTTGTATGCTTTTAATGGCAAATTTTCTGTGAATATACCGTTATAAGGCTTATCTGAAACTTGGCCTACAAAAACTGGTAGGGGGCAGTATCGGGATGCAATTAAACTGTTCAGGAATCGTCTGTAGGGTGTTTTATTGATAGAGAAATTATATTTCTAAATATTTCTCTGGGTAACATTTAATGTATAAAGCACAAAATGTTAATAGTTATAAATTCTGAATATAAAATATAAATTAGTGTTATTTGCTGCTTAATGTATTAATAATCAATATTAAATGCACTATTATTTGTATTTTGTGGTTATAAAAAATTTGTGGTTTTTGTGCTAAAAAAAAGATAGCGCGATGACAGTGAGAGTCGATATATTAATGCTAAATATCGGCGCAATTTTTGAACAGCGCGTTCTTGCTCAAAATGACGCAGGTTATTACGCATATTTCCTCTCTGCGCTCTACTCATAATCATAATATGTATGTCAGGTTTCGTTGTTATCCTGATATGAATACACTTGCAACTTAGAGTACTCCTATGAACAGCTATGATGATCTGCAGCGATTTAAAGATAAAACCCATACTGGTTCTATCGATTTTAAAGATATGTCAGCTGAGAAACAGGGGCTCGGTGCGGGAAGCAATGTGATTTTTAGCCAGCTGACACAGGGAAGTAGTGAGGGTGCCCAGGACTCGCCATTTCGTGGCGCGGGCCATACTTCTGTTACTGCGCCGGATGCAGTTAAACCGGGTACGTTTGATGTACCAGCTGGTTCCCGTGCTGCAGTAACACCGACAAATTCATTACCACCTGTGACCTGGACTACTGAGGTTGTCAACACTGCGCCTCGCCCGGTGGATGAATCTGCACCTTCTTTACTGAAAGAAATGGCGATGATGCCTAAAGTTGTGTCAGTAAAAGTCCCGGCTAACGCAATATCACCGGTGGTACCCACTAAACCTGTTGCACCGCAACCACAGGGCATTGCCCCTGACCCTGTACCGGAAAATGCACCAGCGGTACAACCACTGGAAACTGATGCTCCCATTATGGCGGCTCTTGCCGGCACACCACCAGGCGATGCGCTGGTGAACTCACCTGACGCTATGGCTGAACCTCGGGTGGTGCGGCCATCTGTTCGCCACCCTGAACCTGTTTCTGCCCCTCCTTCCTCTGACGGGAAGATTAACTTTGCTCAGCTGTTTGCGCCGTCTTCTGCGGGCAACACACCACGCTCAGCGGTTAAAGAAATGCCATTAAAACCTTTGCTGGAAAGGATAGCCTCATGCCGTTAATTTGCGTCTGCTCGCCTAAAGGCGGTGTCGGTAAGACCACCGTAGCAGCGAATTTGTCTTATGCCCTGGCACGTTCAGGCATCAAAGTTCTGGCTATTGATTTTGACGTACAAAATGCGCTGCGCCTGCATTTTGGTGTGCCGTTGTCCGACGGGCGTGGTTATGTTGCCAAATCAATGGAAAACCCTGACTGGAGCCAGTATGTGCTTACAACAGGTGGAAATATTTTTGTGCTGCCTTATGGCGACAGCACAGAAGAGCAACGTGTTGCATTTGAAGACCGTCTGGCGAATGACGAACATTTTCTGGCGCGAGGCCTGAGCACTCTGCTGAATTACCCCGGGCTTGTGGTTGTTGCTGATTTTCCTCCGGGCCCCGGGCCTGCATTGAAAGCGATTGCCTCTATCGCTGATCTCAACTTAGTCACTATGCTGGCGGATACAGCTTCGTTGTCGCTGCTTCCCCAGGTTGAGAATCAGCGCATGATTGGCGGGCCGCTGAATCACCGTGCTGGTCACTATTTTTTAATTAACCAGGCTGATACGCGCCGCCATATTAGCCGTGATGTTACTTCCTTTATGGAGGAGCGGCTGGGTGAACGTTTGTTGGGTGTGGTCCACCGTGATGAAAGCGTTGTGGAAGCGCATGCAGCGCAAAAATCGATTTTCGAGTTCAGCCCGGCATCAGCAGCAGCGTTTGACATCGAAATCATTAGTAAAAAAGTCGCCAGTATTTTGGGTGTCAAAGTCGGGGATGGTGAAGTTCACGCCAGCCCCAAACTATCGGGCTATTAATTACCCTCGGGATTTGCCATGAAAAAGTTCCAGTTTTATCTGCTGCTACTTGTGTTGGCACCAGTAGCGGTACTGATCATTATTACGCCTATGGATAGCCAGAAGCAGTATATCTTTGGCCTGATCAGTATGGCGTGCCTGTTTGTTTTAGGATGGTTGAGTAAGAAGCGCGGTATTTCGATTGTACTGGTGCTGGCATCAATTTTGATGTCTACCCGTTATATCTATTTCCGGGCGACACAAACGTTGCACTTTAATTCTGAAATTGAAGCTATCTTAGGGATTGGCCTGTTTTTGGCCGAACTCTATACCTGGGTGATGTTGCTGCTCAGCTATCTGCAAACCATGTTTCCCCTTGAGCGCAAAATTGTGCCATTGCCGGAAGATGAATCGCTGTGGCCGACGGTTGATGTCTATGTACCTACATACAATGAAAGTCTGGAAGTGGTACGGGATACCGTCCTGGCTGCACAATGTCTTGATTATCCTAAAGATAAAATAAAAATCTATTTACTGGATGATGGGAAGCGTAGCGAATTTGCGGTGTTTGCGGCTGATGTCGGCGTGGGTTATATCACTCGTACCAACAACGCCCATGCCAAAGCGGGTAACCTGAACCATGCAATGAAACTGACCAATGGTGAGCTGATTTGCGTATTTGACTGTGACCATGTCGCCACCCGTGTCTTTTTGCAGGCAACAGTTGGTTCATTCCTGCAGGATCCGAGACTGGCGCTGTTACAGACACCACACTATTTTTACTCCCCGGATCCATTTGAACGTAATCTGTCACGCGGCCTGAATATCCCCAACGAGGGGTCGTTATTTTATGGCCCGATTCAGAAGGGCAATGATAACTGGAATGCGACATTCTTCTGCGGCTCTTGTGCGGTTATCCGCCGTAGCGCACTGGAAGAAATTGGTGGTTTTGCTGTTGAGACGGTAACGGAAGATGCCCATACGGCGCTGAAAATGCAGCGTCTGGGGTGGAAATCGGCTTTTCTGGGGATTCCTCTGGCCGCTGGCCTGGCAACGGAACGTCTGGTTCTGCATGTGATTCAGCGTACTCGCTGGGCGCGCGGTATGACGCAGATTTTTCGTCTTGATAACCCGTTGTGGGGGCGTGGGCTGCACTGGCAACAACGGCTGTGTTATTTGAGTGCGATGCTCTACTTCCAGTTTGCGCTACCGCGTATTGCGTTTCTAACCGCCCCGCTGGCCTACTTGTTGTTTAACCTGAATATTATTCACTCTTCCGCCAGCCTGATTTTTGCCTATGCGTTACCGCATTTGCTGATTTCTATTTTTGTCAGTTCGCGTCTTAATGGCCGCTTCCGTTACAGCTTCTGGGGCGAAATATACGACCTGGTGCTGGCGTTCCATATTGCCTTGCCAACGATGATTACCATGATTTTCCCCAAACGAGGCAAATTTAACGTAACGGACAAAGGCGGGTTGCTGAATGTCGGTTATTTCGATTTCAGCATTGTTCGCCCTCACGTCATTATCGCTATTTTGCTGGCGATTGCCGTCGTAGCAGGCATTGTGCGTGCTGTGGCATTTAACTATTTTACCGTGGACCCGAACGTTATTGCCCTGAACGTGGGGTGGGGGTTATACAGCCTGTTCTTCCTGATGGGCGCGATTGCGGTTGCGCGTGAAACGCGCCAAACCCGTAAAACGATTCGCCTGGATGTGACTATTCCGGCGGTTATTCACTATGCCAGTGGTGTTTCTTCCCGGACAGAAACCCGGGATCTTTCTATGGGGGGATGCCGCCTTGTGGCACCAGATAACCGGCATCTGAATGATGAAATAGAGGAAGTGGAACTGCAGTTGAACTCCGGGGCGATAAGTATTCCAGTACGCGTGATTTCTTCTGAAGACCACCAGGATAACGATATTCGCCTCATGTTTGATGACATTCCTTTAGCACGTCGCCGGGAGTTGGTGCGGGTGGTGCTTTCCCGTGCCGATGCCTGGGTACAGCCACCGAAACCGCAGGATAACCCGTTCCGTTCTCTGGCGACGATTGCCCGTTGTGTCTTTGATTTGTTCTGGTTCACCTGGAAAGACCGCCAAAAAATGCGTCGGGAAAAGAAACTGGCGAGAATGGCGGATCATGAGGAGGAGAGCGCAGTATGAAATGGATGCGATGGTATGCGCTTTCACTGTGTGTGGTGTTGTCGGGTTCGTTGCGTGCGGCTGAACAGGCGTCCACATCTTCTGGGCCCACGGCAACACAAAGCGCTTCAGCACCGTTAGAATCCGGCGCCACAGGTGCGCCAGGTTCTGATGTGAGTGCTCTGCCACTGGATTTACCAGCACCGACACCAGCTACGACAGACGCCCCAGATATGGCGGCGGGCAGTATTACTCAGGCAACGGTCAGCAATATTACGCTGGCACAAATGGGGCAGCCTTTGGGGCTGGCTTTGAGTGGCGGTCAGTTGCAGGCCGGGATTAACTTCACGCTGCCCAGCGACGAAGTGATAACTACGGCGCAATTGGTTCTCAACCTGAAAGTTTCGCCCGCACTGGCAGCGCGTAACACGACGCTGCAACTGATGATGAATGGACAGCCATTGGGTACGGTGCCTTTGGGCTCGGCGCAATCGGATGATACGACTTACCAGATGGATGTTCCGGCAGCACTGGTGGTGTCGAGTAACAACCTCAGTTTTAAAATCAATGATGGTGATGCCTTATTATGCCAGCGTGAGTTGACGGATAAATATCAGGTAACGATATTGCCAACCACACATCTGGAGCTGGAAGGACAGCAACTGAATATCGGCTCGGATTTAAGCCACTTTCCACGTCCTTTCTTCGATACGATGCAGATGACACCGGCTTCTATCTCCATCGCTTTCCCCGAGAAATTTACCCCGGATGAAGTGAGTGCGGCAGCATTGATTGCTTCCTGGATGGGGATTCAGGCAGATTATCGTGGTGTTTCTTTTGATGTGCAGACCAATACATTGCCAGAAAAGAACGGCATTCTGATTGGCGCGCCGGGGGATATTATCGCCGGGGTGCAACTGCCGCAAAGTAATGGCCCTCTGCTGCAAGTTATTGATAACCCGGGCAACCCGGTTTACAAATTGTTGCTGGTGGTAGGTAAGGACGACAGCCAGTTGCGGGCTGCCGCCTGGCGCCTGACGCGCGGGCAATTTAAACCGCAAACGGCGTCTTTGGCAGTGAAACCCCAGGCTATTCCGGTCAGCAAGCCTTATGACGCGCCACGCTGGATAACCACTGCACGCCCTGTACGCCTGAGTGAGCTGATTCGTAAAGATCAGAGCATGACCGTTACCGGCATTTGGCATGATGTGCTGCGGGTGGCTTTCCGTGCGGCACCGGATCTATTCCTGTGGGATGGCGATACCATTCCGATGCGCATTAGCTACCGTTTCCCGTCGGAAAACTGGATTGATGAAGATAAGTCTTACCTGAACCTGACGTTCAACAACACGTTCCTGCATAACCTGCCAGTTAACAAGCAGGGGATCCTGGAAAGTTTGTGGCACAAACTGGGCGGGGACGCGCGTCAGGAGCGGGCTGATATCCCTCTGGAACCTTATATGATCTATGGGGATAACCAGTTATCGCTCTATTTTAATATCACGCCGAAAGCCAGTGCGCCTTGTGGTGTGTTGTTAAACAATAATATTAAGAGCCGCATAGACGAAGATTCATGGATTGATTTGAGCCATACGCGCCACTTTGCGCAGTTACCCAATCTCTCATATTTCGTTGGTGCGTCCTTCCCGTTCACTCGCCTGGCGGATTATTCGCAAACGGCGTTATTACTTCCGTCGCATCCGAATGATGCGCAAATAGCAACACTGCTGGATCTGGCGGCCCGTTCAGGTAACGCGACGGGAACAGCACTGAACCATAACCGGGTGCTGTTTGGTCTGCCTGAAGGCGGCGCGAATAAAGCCTGGCTCGATTCCCGGGATATCCTGGCCGTTTCCACACTGGGTGAAGAAGCTTTTAACCGTGCCGTTTTGGCAGACTCGCCGTTTATGACCAGTGACCATACGTTGGGGGTGCGTGAACCCTCTCACTGGCAAAAAATTAAGCGCTGGGTAGAAGGCAACTGGAATCTGAATGGCCTGGAGGCAGACCGCTACTTTTCATCAAACGAAGCATGGCGTGGGTTTGTCAGTTATCGCTCCCCATGGAATGACCAGCGTGTTGTGGTGATGGCGATTGGCAGTAACGATGATCAGCTTTCCCGTCTGCATACCGATTTGATGTCGGCAAAAATCAATGCTGCCATTCGTGGGGATGCGGCAGTGATTACCGACGAAAATGGCGTGCGTAGTTTCCGTGTCGGGCCTCAATTCCCAAGCGGCCAGTTACCCTGGTATATGAGGATTATCTGGTACGCCAACCAGCACAGCGCCATGTTGGCTATTTTGGGGTTGATTCTGAGTATGGTGGTGGGACTTGCGCTGTACAGCGCACTGAAACGCCGTGCCCGTAACCGTCTTAATCCGGAGTCTGATTCGTGAAAACAGTGGGTAAAAAAATGAATCATAAAACAGCCCAGGTGCTATCGACTTTCTGCCTGTCCGGGGTGTTAAGCCTTGGTGTGGCAGTTGGCCAGGCACAGGCGGATGCTAACAGCCCGGCGTTAAAAGCCTTGTTTGATCAGGCCAATTACTGGCATGAAAAATCCCATGATGATCTGGCAATGCAGTCGCTTAATAAAGTGTTGATGGTGGATGCCAACAACACTCAGGCACTGTACCTGATGGCATTATGGTCCCAACAAAACGGTAACCTGAAAGCATCTGCGCAATGGCGTGCGCGGTTGGCGAAAGCTGACCCGGCCGCGCCACAGCTTCAGGCGCTGGATAATGCCCGCCAATTGCAACAAGTCCCTCAGGGGCAACTGGCATTAGCTCGCCAGCAGGCGCGCAGCGGCAACATTTCTGCTGCGTTATCCACCTGGCGCGGCTTATTTAATGGCAATGAACCACCCGCGAGCCTTGCTCCAGAGTACTATCTGACAATGGCGGGGGATAAATCGCTGTACCCGCAGGCCGTTGCCGGGTTGCGCCAGTTAACGGCTGAACACCCGCAGGATAACGCAGCTCGCGTGGCGTTGGGTAAGGTGCTGACCTACCGTGATGACACGCGCCGTGACGGGATTGATTTGCTCGAAGAGATGGCCAGTGGTAACAAAGAGGCCGACAGCAGCCTGCGTCAGGCGCTGTTGTGGCTTGGGCCGAAAGCGGGTGACGAACACTATTATCAAACCTGGATGCAACGCCACCCGAAAGACAGCGATGTGCTGGCTTATTACCGTAAAAATGTAGGGGGGGCGGCGAAAGGTGCGGGCTTTACTGATTTGAACAGCGGTAATCTGGCTGCTGCCCAAAGCCAGTTTGAAAAAGTGCTGCAGGCCAACCCGACCGATGCAGATGCGCTGGCCGGGATGGGCTATGTTGCTCAGCGTCAGGGAAATTACCAGGCAGCGGCACAATACCTGAAACGGGCAGCTGAACAAGGCGGTGATGCATCTGCGGAGCGCCAGAAGCAAGGGGAGGATGCCGCATTTTATGGGCAACTTGCCGAAGCTCAACAGGCGTTTAAACAGGGTAATACTGCTCAGGCGCTGGCCCTGAGTGCACCCCTGGCGCAACAGAGCGGAGACAAAGGTATGGCAGCGAAGCTGTTCCGTGCCGATGTGTTACGCCGTACCAAAGATTATGCTCAGGCTGAGCAAACGCTGCGGGATATCCTGACCAGCTCTCCGGGCAATGCCGCTGCCAGAGAAAATCTCTATTACGTTCTGCGTGATCAGAATAAAACGGGCGAAGCGCAGGCTATGCTGCAAAGCCTGCCGGCATCACTCCAGGCGAAACTGCAGCCCAAAGGTGGGTACGGTTCGCCAGCGGATCCGATTCGCCGCCAGGCTCAGCAGGCGCTGGCCCGGGGCGATGCGACGCAGGCCATTTCTATTTTGCGCCAGGGGATCAACCGCCTGCCGTCTAACCCCTGTTACGGCTTGATCTGGCGAGGATCCTGGACAAACAAGGGAATAATGCCGCGGCAAACGATGTGATGGCGCCATTATACCGGGCTGGCTCAGGTACCGAGTCTCTGTATGCGGCTGCGTTGTTCGCCAGTGATCAGGGCGCCTGGCAACAGGTACAAACGCTGATAGGCCGCGTGCCAGCTTCCGCACGTAACCGTGAGATGCGGGATTTGTCGCAAAGGGCGAATTTCAACCTGCAAATGGCGACCGCAGAAAGTTACCTGGCTTCCGGCAATCAGGTGGCTGCTGCCAACACCCTGAAAGCGCTGTCTGGCCAGGTGCCGGACAGCCCGGCAGATGCCGGGAAACTGGCGCGTTTGATGGCACAAAGTGGAGACATGACCTCGGCAGTCGCGGTCGTGCGCAGCAGCATTGCTCAGGGTGTCAAAGGCAATGCTGGCGACTATGCAGACCAGGTTGCGGTGTTAAACCAGGCGGGCTTGCGTAGCGAAGCACAAACACTGTTATCCAACCCTGAACTGCAGGCTAACAGCACACCAACGCAACTGGCCGGGATCCGTAATGGCTACGTTATCAATGAAGCGGATAAATTACGTGAACAGGGTAATTATGCGGCAGCATATGACAAGCTGATCCGTGCCTTGCAGCAGGATCCGCAAAATACCGATCTGATGTTCGCTATGGCGCGGTTGTATCAGTCGGGCAAAATGAACAAAGAAGCGGGTGTGGTCTATGACTACCTGATGACCAGAGATACCCCGAAACAGGATGCGCGTGTTGGCGCAATTGATGTGGCGCTGAGCAGTGGCGATGTCAAAAAGGCTCGTTCGCTGGCAAATGGATTACGCGATACGCAAACACCTGACCGGTTATTGTTAATGGCGCGATTGTCCGAAGCTGAAGGTAATCATCAACAAGCCCTGGCCTACCTGCGCAATGCTCGCGGGCAACTGGTAGGCTTGCAGCCAGGAGGTTCGTCAACATCGCCCATGATTGGCGGGTTAGTGCTGGCGGATAATCCATTTAACGGAACTTCACCAACGCCTTATGCCGACACCTCTTCATCATTGTATGGTTCAGCTATGCCATGGCAGGTGGCGCAGATGGGGCGCAATCCACAGACAGCGCCAGTGAATACTGTGCGCCCTGATTTGCCAGTGGAATCCGCACAAAGTAGTACGCTGCGGCAGGTCGATGAAATGATGCAACAGCTTGATGATAAAACGTCAACCTGGGTGCAGGGCGATTTGGCCGTTCGTGGTCGTGATGGCGAAAGTGGCCTGAGCAAACTGACGGAAGTGAAAACACCGCTCCAGTGGTCTACGGTGCCTTTCGGCGATGCCCGTCTTGATTTGAACGTCACACCCGTCTCTCTGGATGCCGGTAGTTCATCTGTTGATGCCAGCCGCCGCTTTGGCACTGGCGCGCTAATTCAGGGACAAGTCGCACAGGCGAACGGGATATCGTCACTTGCCGGGAATACTCTGCCAGATGTAGCTTCCCAGGGCTCACAGAGCGATTCTGGCGTTGAAGTTGGTATGGCGTTGAGTGGTGACAGCTATAAGCTGGATGTGGGAACCACTCCTTTGGGGCCAAACCTGAACACCGTGGTAGGTGGTATTCAGTGGTCGCCACAATTGACGGATTACCTGAAAGTTATCTTTAAAGGTGAACGCAGGGCGATGACAGACAGCCTCCTGTCTTATGTTGGCGCTCTGGATAAATATTCCGGTAAGCACTGGGGGCAGGTCACTAAAAATGGTGGCACTGTACAACTCAGCTATGATGACGGTGATGTGGGCTTTTATTTTGGCGGTGGTGGCTGGAGCTATATAGGTACCAATGTTGCCAGTAATACCAGTGTGGAAGGTTCCGCTGGTTTCTATTTGCGGCCACTGCGGGCAGACGACCGTGAACTGAAAACCGGGGTTAATATCGGTTACATGGATTTTTCCAAAAACCTGAGTTACTACACCTATGGTCAGGGTGGGTATTTCAGTCCACAAAATTATATCAGTGTTTCCTTCCCGGTTGATTATACCCAGCGGTTCAGTAACTGGAAAATGTCTGTAGGAGCGGCATTGGGTTACCAGTCCTACAGTCAGGATAATAGTGCATACTTCCCGAATAACCCGGACTTGCAATCCCAACTGGAAGGTTATGTGGCCGCAGGGCAGGCGAAAGAAGCGTACTACGGTGGCAAGAGCCAAAATGGTATGGGCTACAACCTGCACGCAGATGTCGACTATAACATTAACAAAGATATGACTGTCGGCGGTCGTGTCGGTTATGACACTTTCGGCAGTTACAACGAAAGCACCGCACAGGTGTGGTTCCGCTATATGTTGGGAGAGCGTTAATAATGGCGTTGAATGAACAAAATTCTGCTGTTCTGAGGTATTTCCAGCAACAGCAGACTCCGGCAGGCTGGTTTGACATGCTGACCATTATGGTCGATGGCATGGTACGTAATGTCGGTGAGAAAGACAGCCATCCGTTCCTGACACAAATGGGTATCTCTTTCGGGCAGGCATTCCCTCTGCCCGAAGCGGAGACCGTTGGTGAGCTGGAAGCGCATATCAATAACCGTCTGGCACAATTTAACTGGGGGATTGTGGATATTGATGTGGAGGATAACGCGATGGTTATCCGCCACCAGGCGTTGCCGGTAGCACGTCATGATCGTGAACAGAACAGATGGTGTAACGCATTTTGCGCTATGATGGAAGGCGTATATGCGAGTTGGATGCGTCAACAGGGCGGTAAAGACAGTGTAGCCCTGTGGCGCGACCAGTCCTGGTCATTGACCGATGTTCAGTTCCGTTATCAGGGACGTTTTTAAGGAAAACTATGTTACAGCGGGGTTTAGCACTGGTGGCGCTGATGGCGTCACTGGTGATGTCGTCGTTCGCACATGCCGATGTGGACTGGGGGCATTTTAAAGCGCGTTTTTTAATGGCAGATGGGCGAATCATTGACACCGGAAATCATAATGTCAGCCATACCGAAGGCCAGGGGTTCGGTATGTTGTTTGCAGTGGCAGGAAATGACCGGGGCAGTTTCGATAAAATGTGGACCTGGACCAATACACACCTTAAGAACCCAAAAAACGGGTTGTTTTACTGGCGTTATAATCCGGTGGCACCCGATCCTGTTGAAGATAAAAACGATGCTACCGATGGGGATGCGTTGATTGCCTGGGCCTTACTGAAGGCTGGGGAAAAGTGGGGTGATCCTGCTTATTTTAAGGCTTCAGATGCCATTACCAACGCACTGATAAAGCACACCGTTATTGATTTCGCCGGGCAGAAAGTTATGTTACCCGGAGCCAGTGGTTTCAATCTCAATAGTTATGTCAACCTGAACCCATCTTACTTTATATTCCCGGCCTGGCGTGCGTTTGCCAAACGCAGCCATCTGGCAGTGTGGACGCAACTTATTAATGACGGGCAAAGTTTGCTGAAAAAAATGGATCTGGGTGAAGCTAAGCTACCGACAGACTGGGTTTCTCTGTATGCCGATGGGCATACAGAACCCGCCAAACAGTGGCCTGCGCGCATGAGCTACGATGCTATACGTATCCCGGTTTACATTGGCTGGGACCAGCCTGACAGTGCGTTACTGATGCCCTGGCGTACCTGGTTTGGCCGTTTCGACCGTCTGCATACCCCTGCCTGGGTGAATGTGAATGATAACCAGCAAGCTCCCTACAATATGCAGGGTGGATTGCTGGCAGTACGTGACCTGACAATGGGAACCCTTACCAGTATGGAAACGAAAGTCACCAGTCAGGATGATTATTACTCTGCCAGCCTGAAATTGCTGTCTGCAATGGCCGCGCAAGGGATTTAGCCACCGCAGCCAGTTTACGTGCCCGCACAGCCGGGCACGTTTCAATGATTCAGATACCGCACTCGTCTGTAATCCCGCAGCAACAAACAAATAAAGACATATCAGGCACAAATCCAACAGCCACTCAGCACAACACAAAAATCCCCACTACTTGCAGCGAGGCCTGTTCGCGTAAGACCGGTGAACCGGAGAAAGGAAGACAAGGTTATTCCGCCCGGACGGCGGAATAAGGCGAAACGAGGCAGGTGCAGCGAGGCCTGTTCGCGTAAGACCGGTGAACCGGAGAAAGGAAGACAAGGTTATTCCGCCCGGACGGCGGAATAAGGCGAAACGAGGCAGGTGCAGCGAGGCCTGTTCGCGTAAGACCGGTGAACCGGAGAAAGGAAGACAAGGTTATTCCGCCCGGACGGCGGAATAAGGCGAAACGAGGCAGGACGCCGAGTCGAGCCGGCCGCAGGCTGACTGCCCGGAGGTGAACGCAGTGCGCAGCACCGGTCGCCCGCGAAAACGGGGATTGCAAAGGGGGCGAGCCCCCTTTAGCCCGTTCACAGGCGGTGAAGCCACATTAGCCACCTCACTTCAGGTGAACGGAAACTGCCACACTGCAGGTGAACGGAACAGTCACCGCAGTAACAATAATCTGCCAGTACTGAGCAAATTGCGCGCCGTGTCAGCCACACAGCTTCCTCTCACCAGCCGCGCCCGGCGCCCGCAGGGGGCACTGGTCCCCTGCACCCCCTTTTGTGGCCGGCAAAATCGCCGCTACGCGGACATTCGGCTTACCCCGGCGGCCTGTTCGGGTACCGCTCCGAGTCGGCATCCTGCCTCCCGTCGCTCTGCCTGCGTCCTGCAGGCAGCCCCGGCCCGCCAGGCACGCCTCAACGATTTAGAGGCCACCCAAACCCACCCGCCTGTCATATCTCAGCAAAAACATCAAAAAGACATACCAGACACAGAACATACAGCCACACCAAACCACACAAAAATCCCCACTACTTGCAGCGAGGCCTGTTCGCGTAAGACCGGTGAACCGCAGAAAGGAAGACAAGGTTATTCCGCCCGGATGGCGGAATAAGGCGAAACGAGGCATGGATGCCGAGTCGAGCCGGCCGCAGGCTGACTGCCCGGAGGTGAACGCAGTGCGCAGCACCGGTCGCCCGCGAAAAACCGGATTGTTAAGGGGCGGGCCCCTTAACACGTTCACAGGCTGTGGAGCCGCATTGAGCGCATCACTTCAGGTGAACGGAACCGTCACATCAGTCCAGGCGAGCGGAAACAGCCACACTGCTTCCTCTCACCCACTGCGCCCGGCGCCCGCAGGGGGCACTGGCCCCCTGCACCCCCTTTTGTGGCCGGCAAAATCGCCGCTACGCGGACATTCGGCTTACCCCGGCGGCCTGTTCGGGTACCGCTCCGAGTCGGCATCCTGCCTCCCGTCGCTCTGCCTGCGTCCTGCAGGCAGCCCCGGCCCGCCAGGCACGCCTCAACGATTTAGAGGCCACACCCCACACCCGCCTGTCATATCTCAGCAAAAAACACACAAAGACATACCATGCACAGAACATACAGCCACTCAGCACAACACAAACTATCCGCTACTTGCAGCGGGGACAGTTCGCGTAAGACCGGTGAGCCGGAGAAAGGAAGACAAGGTTATTCCGCCCGGACGGCGGAATAAGGCGAACCGAGGCATGGATGCCGAGTCGAGCCGGCCGCAGGCTGACTGCCCGGAGGTGAACGCAGTGCGCAGCACCGGTCGCCCGCGAAAACGGGGATTGCAAAGGGGGCGAGCCCCCTTTAGCCCGTTCACAGGCTGTGAAGCCACATTAGCCACCTCACTTCAGGTGAACGGAACCTTCACATCAGTCCAGGTGAACGGAAACAACCCCACCCCCCACTTACTGCGGATAAGGCACCCAATCCCCACCATTCAACCTGACCCATGGCTTATTCTGGTACTCAACCACAACCGCATTCGCGTTTTCAGATACCGGTGCAGTCTGTGGCAAACCACTGGTCAGCGCATTCCAGTCCACATGGTCAGCAACAAAGTTTTTGCCATCTAACGAACGCACTACCAGCTCAGATATGGCCAGATAGCTACTGGGGCTGTTGATCTCAATTGGCGCACCCTGATGTGGGTCCTTCATTCCAATAAATTTTACGCCTACTGGTACATGAGTGATAGACGGGCTGGGAATATCGCGCAGGCCGGACACCTGCATTTTATCGCCTCTGAGCGCAGCACCATGTTCGGGTACAACAATAACCATAACCCGACGGTTTGATTTCTCCAGTTGGGTGAGAAACGCATCCAGCTCATCAAAGAGTTTTTGGGCACGTAGCTTGTAGTCTGCTGTTTTGCTGTTACCCTGGAAATGGTTTCCGTCATGCAATGGCAACAAGTTAAAGAAGGTGGCGTTACGTTCATTACCCGGAACAGTATTCATCCAGCGTTCTAACACCGCAGTATCATCGTAAATGGGTGAATTATCAAAAGAGAGCAGATTGACCGGCAATTTGCTTTGATCCATCAGTGGAACAGAAACCCCGCCATTTTCCTGAACTTCTTTCAGGAAACCACCAAACTGACCGTTGTGGTCAAGCATCAGATGCATTGGGAAGCCGAGTTTCGCCAGGTTATCAAACAAGTAGCACTGTTCACCTGCTGGTTGGTACAGATTTTTATGGGCGCTTTGCCCACAACTGGCACGTAACAGGCGAATCGCAGCCGGACCACTGTATGAGGTAGCCGAGTTAAAGTTCTTAAACAGGATATCGAAATGCGACCACAGCGGATGCGCGGTAAGCCCTGTCTCTTCAATATCGGACCACGCCAGCGAACAAATATTGATAATCAACACCTGGAAAGGCTGTGAATCTTCAGGTAACGACGCCGGGAAAGGCGTTTTACGTTTTGCTTCACTGCTGTAAAACGTGTTGAGCCAGTCGCTGATATTGGCAGAGTTGGCAGGCGCGGTTTGTGCAGGGATATCGCCAATTATCACTGGGGAACCCGAAGCTGAAGCGCTGGCCCGAACCGCCGCAGCGGGCGCTGTGGTGCCTGCTGCCGTCGCCGGAAACAATGAGATAGCAGGGCCGGCAATATTCAGCACATTGAGCCACACCATCGCCAGTACCACAAACACGGTGACGCGAATCCACTGTGAAAGGAAAAGCCAGCCAACAAAGAGCACGAAAAACGCGCCGACCATATCCCAGTTAATAAAGCGTGTCACCAGATCCAGAATGTAATCGGTACTGAATCCTGCTACTTGTGAACCCTGGCTAAGGATGCTTTCCGGGCCGGGTAACCAGGTGTCGTGCCAGAACAAACCAAAACCAATAGGAATGGCAACCCACTGGCGGATGCGATGCAGGCGGTCAGATTTTATGGGCAGTAATAAAAAAACAAGAAATGCCAGATTTTTTAGCTCATGGAAATTCAGGTAACCCGCCCACAGCAAGCCAAATTTAACTAAAAAATAGAAGTTCCATGCCCCCGGCCCTCGCCAGGCTTGCCAGTAAGAAGAAAAAGAGGACGATGGTGTTTTATTTGTCATGTTTGTCTGCCCTGACAGGTGTATTACGGCGTAAAACCCCAACAGGTTTTACGTAACGCGGCTTGCCCATAATCTGGCGTACGCGTAAATGAAGAACAGGTAACCAGCGCCTGGCACTGTAGCCCAGAGGCAGAAAAATGATGGCACACAGCACAATTAATTGAAAAATATCAGCAAGGCTCATCATGAGCTCTGGCCCTCCGTACTGGGTTGTAACAGGTCCAGTGGCACTGGGACTCGCCGCCACATGCGGCCAGAGTGCTCAGCATTGACTGGCGAAGGCGTATTGTCATGGGGTGATATCGGTGTTTGCCAGTCGGTTTCAGGGATGGTGCGCATTTGTGTCAGTTCTGCGGCAATGTCGTTATCTTCGAACCAAACCACGCGGTTGGAGATAATATCGCCAACGGGTAGCGGGAAAATATGGCGCAGGGCAACATCCAGATCATTGATGCGGCAATAGGATAAAAACAACATTAGCCGGTTATTACCCAGAGTAACAAAATCGCCCATGCGGTTTGTTTTGCATAAGGTTAATAATTGCTCAACCCGCAACCCAGGCACCGGGCGCAGGGCTACCAGTACACCTTTACTGTCGTTGGGTGACATGGGGTTACTCAGCGCCGATTTAACAGCGTTGCAGAATTTATCCCATGGCTGAAAACCACGCAGGTTGAGTGGACGCAGGCTTGCGGTTAGTAATGAAATATCATCGGGTACATCGCGGGTAAAAAACTGCCCCTGAACACTTTCTATCATGTTCAGGCAGCGCGACAACGGGGCGTTATAAGGCACAATAATATTCGCGCCACAGGCCATTAACAGGCGCTCATCGGTGGCCCGTAACCCCGGATGGGTTTCACGAACAATGAGTTTCATCACACTACCGCGTTGTTTACGCAGCGTATGAATACAGCTTGCCAGGTGGTCAATTTGCTGGTTATTTTCCAGTGCAAAGATAGCGGTGGCTGCATGGTGATGGCGGGCTTCGGTGAATACGGCTTCGTTGTCAGCAAACAGTGACCAGTATTCAGATAATATGGGGGCGCCTTCCAGAACTGCGCTATGGCTCAATATTTGCCGCTCATCACTACGCTGTTGCGGTTCATGCTTCTCTGTAAGTTTTACTGACCAGGCACGTTCACCTTTATTCAACGCAATACGTTGCCTGGCACTAACACCCATCCTGTTTAGCCAGAAAGTGACATCAAAAATATATTCTCCCTGCTCCTGGCGAACTGATGCAATTCCCGAAAGGCTTTGATGCTGATTAGAGAGTAATGATGTGGCTTTATCTGAATTATTGTCCGGGTTGATGATGAGTAGTGCACAGTTATTCGTTTTGACCCAGCGCTTCATATTGGCAAGCCATTGTTTAATGGCGTCACCAGAAATACTCCGCCAGAAACCTTCCTTTGCAAGAAAAATGAATAAGTAGTTATCAGGAATGACTGAGCAAAGGAGATCAGAAGATAAAGAGTATAGACTATTCTTATTTGCTGGCATGCTGAATAATTGGATTTTTTCAGGACCGTGATGTTGATCTAATTCAATAACTGAGGATGCGTTTTCACCCATAGTGATAACTGCGGCCAGAGTCTGGTTACGCTGGGCTGCAAGGGTACTATTGGCAACAAGTTGCGCGTCTTCAGCCCGGTCTGTATTTACCCACCAGATTCCACCCGTGGTCATTTGTCGCAACTCATCCCAAAGTGCATGTATGCCAAATGAAAATAGTGATTCCATGGCGTCTCTCTTGAATCGAAGTGGTTACTTTCACAGTGTGCTAGCGCAGGCCTGAAAATAAACCTAACATTGAAAATAAACGGCATCAGATTTAGCATTGTAATTCAATGTCTCTCTGTGGTCATTATCTTACGCGTTTTCCAGAGAATTCAATCGGGGAATACAACAAATGTGTCCAGACGAACAAAGTCGTGAGGCAAAAGAAAAGTATCAGGTTAATGCGTTTCAAAACGATATTCAGTCTCTATGTAAGACTTTTTCATTACCTGAGTTTGATTATTCCGATATTTCCCAAAAGGAACGTTTAGCGGCAGCAATCAAACGCTGGCCTTTGCTTGCCGAATTAGCGAAACAAACCGGGAGTGTTTAATGGCCATTATTGGCTTACAAGGATTGCGCGGTGGCGTTGGGACCACGTCAGTGACAACAGGGCTCGCCTGGGCGTTACAACAGCTTGAAGAATCTGTTCTGGTGATTGATTGTTCGCCAGACAATATGCTGCGCTTGTTTTTCAATGTTGAATTCACCCATCCGGGTGGTTGGGCGCGCGCGTTACTGGATAAAAGCGTATGGTCAGAAACGGCCTGGCGCTACACTTCCCATCTGGATATATTGCCGTTTGGGCAATTGTCTCGTGAAGAGCAACAACTACTTGCCGCACAACCCGCTTATGCACAAGCGGCCGGGCAAATTATTGACAGCCTGGTACGCCGGAATGCATGGCGCTGGATTCTGTTGGATTTACCCGCTACAGACACACCTTTCACTGAAGTTCTGACTGCACGCGTTAATCACCACCTGGTGGTTGTGAACCCGGAAGTGAATTGCCACGTTCGTCTGCATCAGCAGGCTGTTCCGGATGGTTCACATATTTTGGTGAATAACTTGCTGGTCGCCAGCCAGATACAGGATGACATTTGGCAGATGTGGTTAAAAAGCCAGTTGGCGCTGGTTCCAATAGTACTGCATCGGGATGAGTCGATGGGGGAAACCCTGGGCGTCAGGCAACCTGTGGGCGAATACCGCCAGGAAGCGCTCATCACGGAAGAGCTAAATACCCTGGCAAACTGGTGCCTGCTGAATTTTTCCGGGAGTGCCTGATGAGCCGCCTGTTAAGCTGTGTCTTAACCACGCCTGCAGCGGGTGCATTAAGTGCGCAGTATCGCCATTATCGCGCACACCGCACATCCCCTTTTAGTGCGGTTATTGGGTGTTTTTGGTTAAGTCTGGCGTGGTGTTTTTTCCCGTTGGAAAACGCAAACTGGCAAAGAGTACGCAGTAACTTTCGCCGTTGGTTTCCCCAGGTTAACCCGGATAAGCCGGGCCCACTGGATGTCATTCGTATCCTGATTCAGGGTTGCTGGTTGGTGGTGTTGGTGCCCGGTCATCTGTCAGGGAAGTCTGTGCAGAAATATCTGAGCCGGGCCGCGGCCTGGCGCAAGGACTATCATGACTGGTTAACGGCATTACCCGACAGAGTAAAAGCCCGGACTGAAAGCCAGTCGCAACGCCATGAGCTACGGCACATTTCACCACGGATTCGCCGTATTGCGCTGGGTGTGGTGGTGCTATTTTCTTTGACGCTGTCGATTGTGTGCATTACCCAGCCCTTTACCCCTCTGGCCCAGTTTGTCTTTTTGTTGTTGCTCTGGGGCATTGCCCTGGTCGTAAGGCGTATTCCGGGGCGCTTTCCATCACTGATGCTGATTGTGTTGTCGTTGACGGTTTCCTGCCGTTACATTTGGTGGCGTTATACCTCAACATTGAACTGGAACGACCCGTTAAGCCTGATGTTCGGCCTGATTTTGCTGTTTGCCGAGACTTATGCCTGGTTGGTTCTGGTTATGGGGTATTTCCAGATTGCCTGGCCGCTCAATCGCCACCCGGTTCCTTTACCAAAAGACGAAAGTCAGTGGCCGGTGGTGGATATTTTTGTTCCCACCTATAACGAAGACTTAAGTGTAGTGGAAGGCACCATTTATGCTTCGTTGGGCATAGACTGGCCAAAAGATAAACTGAATATTTGGATCCTGGATGATGGCGGCCGTGAATCATTCCGGGCCTTTGCCCAGAAAGTTGGGGTGAGATACATCGCCCGTACGTCACACGAGCATGCCAAAGCAGGGAACATTAACAATGCCCTGAAGTATGCCAAAGGCGACTTTGTGGCAATTTTTGACTGCGACCACGTACCCACCCGTTCTTTCCTGCAACTGACAGTTGGCTGGTTCTTTAAAGACAAGAAACTGGCCATGATGCAGACTCCGCACCACTTTTTCTCCCCGGACCCCTTTGAACGTAACCTGGGACGTTTCCGTAAAACGCCAAATGAAGGCACGTTATTTTACGGGCTGGTGCAGGATGGCAATGATATGTGGGATGCAACCTTCTTCTGCGGTTCCTGTGCGGTGATTCGCCGTGGACCACTGGATGAAATAGGCGGCATTGCTGTTGAAACAGTCACCGAAGACGCGCACACCTCATTGCGCCTGCATCGCCAGGGTTATACCTCTGCTTATATGCGTATTCCGCAGGCTGCTGGCCTGGCGACAGAAAGTTTATCTGCGCATATCGGGCAACGTATTCGTTGGGCTCGGGGGATGATCCAAATTTTCCGAATGGATAATCCGTTGTTTGGTAAAGGCCTGAAACTGGCGCAACGGTTATGTTATGCCAATGCCATGTTGCATTTCTTATCGGGCATTCCGAGGTTAATCTTCCTGACGGCGCCGCTGGCCTTCCTGTTATTTCATGCCTATATCATTTTCGCGCCTGCACTGATGATTGCGCTCTTTGTTCTGCCTCATATGGTGCATGCCAGCCTGACCAACTCCCGTATTCAGGGGAAATATCGCCACTCTTTCTGGAGCGAAATCTATGAAACCGTACTGGCCTGGTATATTGCGCCGCCAACGGTGGTGGCACTGATTAACCCTCATAAAGGGAAGTTCAACGTCACCGCCAAAGGTGGGCTGGTGGAAGAAGAGTATGTGGACTGGGTAATTACCCGGCCTTATCTCTGGTTAGTCATGGTTAACCTGTTGGGTGTGGCTGTTGGGATATGGCGCATGTTCTATGGCCCTGAACATGAAGTGCTGACAGTGGTAGTCAGTCTTGCGTGGGTATTCTACAACCTGATTATTTTGGGGGGAGCTGTTGCTGTGTCGGTGGAAAGCAAACAAGTTCGCCGGGCACACCGTGTTGAAATTGCCATGCCCGCCGCTATCGCCCGGGATGACGGGCATTTATTTGCCTGTACAGTGCGCGATTATTCTGGCGGTGGGTTAGGTATTCACTTGCAGGGAACGGTGGCATTTTTGAATGACCAAAAAGTGAACCTGCTACTTAACCGCGGTGACCAGGAATTTTTCTTTCCGGCCCGGGTGGTGCGGGTGAATGGCCAGGAACTGGGGATACAGCTCAGTGGCCTGACAACACAACAGCATATCGATTTTATTCAATGCACATTTGCCCGTGCTGATACCTGGGCCCTCTGGCAGGACAGTTTTCCTCAGGACAAACCAATGGAAAGCCTGCTGGATATCCTCAAACTGGGGTTTCGCGGGTACAGGCATCTGGCGGAGTTCACTCCGTCAGGCATGAAGGTGGTATTTCGTTCTGTAACTACGCTGGTTGACTGGATTGTGTCGTTTATTCCACGTCGCCCCGACGCGGTAAATGAGGACGCGCGTCAGGACTCTGCTGGCTCAACAATGATGACAATGCGATGAAAAGAAGATTATCGTGGCTGTATGCAGTGGCCGTCGGAATAGGGATGTTACCCGGGTTCACCGCGCAGGCGGTACCAGGTAAAACTCAAATTCAGGCTGGTATTGAAGATAACGCACAAGCTGTACCTGAAAATGCAGGGCAGCCGGAAACCGTGGGTGTGGTTGAACCGGGCGTTGATCATGCGGGCGCGCCGGTTGTTGCGATTAATGCGCCAACGCGGGACGTCAAACTGGATTTCGCCCGTATCGCGCCGCCGCCGGGCAGCATGGTGTTACGTGGTGTCAATCCTGACGGGTCGGTCGAATTCGGTATGCGTAGCGACGAAGTGGTGAACAAGGCGATGTTACACCTTGAGTACACCCCATCGCCGTCGCTGATTCCGGTTGAGTCGCAAGTGAAGGTGTACCTGAATGATGAACTGATGGATGTTTTAACCATCACGAAAGAGCAGCTTGGTAAGAAAACTCAGGCTGTCGTGCCTGTCGACCCGTTGTTTATCACTGATTTTAACCGGGTTCGTCTTGAATTTATCGGCCATTACCGTGATGTGTGTGAAAACCCGGCAAATACCACACTTTGGCTGGATGTTGCCAGGAGCAGTTATCTTGCTCTGACTTACCAAAAACTGGCTGTGCAGAATGATTTGTCACATTTCCCGGTGCCTTTCTTTGACCCGCGCGACAGCCGCCCTCTGAACTTGCCAATGGTATTTGCGCATGAGCCGGATATTGCCCAACAGCAGGCTGCCGGGATCATCGCCAGTTGGTTTGGTTCTCGCGCTGGCTGGCGGGGAAATAACTTCCCGGTGCTGTATAATGCACTGCCTGAAACAAACGCGATTGTGTTTGCCACCAATAAAGACAGGCCGGATTTTCTGAAAGATCACCCATCGGTGAAAGCGCCGGTGATTGAAATGATTAATCACCCGGATAACCCTTATGTAAAACTGCTGGTGGTGTTTGGCCGTGACGATAAAGACTTATTGCTGGCGGCAAAAGCTATCGCACAAGGAAGCCTGTTGTTCCGGGGGGACCATGTGGTGGTCGATGGGGTAACACCTCTGTTACCGCGCAAACCTTATGACGCGCCGAACTGGGTGCGCACTGACAGCCCGGTGACATTTGGCGAACTGAAAACCTACGACGAGCAATTGCAATCGACTGGCATTGAGCCTGGCCCGGTAACCGTCAATCTTAACCTGCCGCCCGATCTTTACCTGTTGCGCAGTACCGGTATTGATATGGATCTGAAATACCGATATACCGCACCCCCCATGCAGGACAGCTCGCGGATGGATATCAGCCTGAATAACCAGTTCTTGCAGGCGTTTAACCTTGAGCCAAAAGATAAGAGCGGTAAGTTGCTGCTGCGTTTGCCGGTTGTTCAGGGCTTGCTGGACCGCTCGCAGGATGTCTCTATTCCGGCGTTAAAACTCGGTGCCACTAACCAGTTACGTTTCGACTTCCAGTACATGAACCCTATTCCTGGTGGAACCGTCGAAAACTGTATTACCTTCCAGCCAGTGCGTAACAGTGTGGTCATTGATGATGACTCTACCATTGATTTCTCTCACTATTACCACTTTATTGCAATGCCGGATCTACGGGCATTTGCTAATGCCAGTTTCCCGTTCAGCCGCATGGCAGACCTCTCGCAAACCCTGGTGTTTGTTCCTGCTAAACCGACACCGGAACAGGTCACTACGTTGCTGGATGCACTGGGAACAGTCGGGGCGCAAACCGGGCTGCCTGCGGTGAATGTGCGCCTGACTGATGATGCCGGTGCCCTGAGTAAGGCGGATGACGACATCCTGCTGATTGGTCATTTGCCGGATAAGTTCAATGACGATAAACAGGTCGACTTGCTGGTCAAAGCAACCCAAAGTTGGGTGAAAACACCGCGGCGTAATAGCCGGGATGGCTTTATTTACAATGCGGATGACCGCGCGGCTGATGTAAAAACGGATATCTCGTCGCCGGGGCCTGTGGCCGCCATTATTGGATTCCAGTCGCCGTTTAATAGCCAGCGTAGTGTAGTGGCAATGTTGGCAGACAGCCCGCGTGGTTACACGTTACTCAACAACGCTCTCAACGACAGTGGTAAACGCGCCGCAATGTTTGGTTCTGTTGCGGTGATTCGTGAGTCAGGAGTAAACAGCCTGCGCGTGGGTGATGTCTATTATGTTGGCCATTTACCCTGGTTTGAACGCATTTGGTTCGCGTTGTCGAATCACCCGATTCTGCTGGCTATATTTGCCGCTATTAGTGTGCTGTTACTCGGTTGGGTATTGTGGCGGTTGTTGCGCATTATGAGCCGAAAACGCCTTGAACCGGATGACGAATAATGTTCAACCGGCCATTTTGGGGTTTATTGATGGCCAGTGTGTTGTTCATCTGCAGGCCGCTTTATGCGGCCTGTGAGTGGCCCGCCTGGACTCAGTTTAAGCAAGATTATATTCGTACCGACGGTCGTGTCGTGGATCCCAGCGATGCCCGGAAAATTACCACCTCTGAAGGGCAAAGTTATGCGCTGTTCTTCGCTTTGGTTGCTAATGATCGCGCCGCGTTTAACCAGGTGCTGGGCTGGACGCAAAATAATCTCTCTGCTGGTGCCTTAACACGCCATTTACCTGCCTGGTTGTGGGGAAAAAAAGATGATGGCAGTTGGGGCGTTTTGGACCGTAATGCCGCCTCCGATGCTGATCTCTGGATAGCCTGGACGTTACTTGAGGCGGGTCGCCTCTGGCAACAACCCAGGTTTTCGGCAACGGGCAGAGCCTTGTTACGGCGTATTGCAGATGATGAAGTCGCCTGGCTCCCCGGCTTTGGTTTTCTGTTATTGCCGGGTAACAATGGCTTTACCAGTGACAACCGCTGGCGGCTTAACCCCAGCTATCTTCCACCACAAGTGATTCAACGCTTTGCCCGTTATGGTGAGCCGTGGCGCTCGATGAACGCCAGTATGGTGTCTTTTTTACAGGGGAGTTCACCAGCAGGCATTGCGCCGGACTGGGTTGACTGGGTGGTCGATAAGGGGTGGCAACCCGCAGGAGAGCCACAGGAAAACAGTGAATATAACGCGATTCGGGTTTACCTGTGGGTGGGCATGATGAGTGATGCAGACCCACGAAAGCAAACGCTGCTTACCCACTTTTCACCCGTCGCGGACATCATGCAACAGCGGGCGTTACCGCCAGAAAGTATCAACACCCGAACAGGCAAGCCCTCGGGCAATGGGCCTGTCGGTTTTTCCGCAGCTCTGCTGCCATTTTTGTCCGGCCAGGCTCAGGAAGCACAGCGCCAACGGACAGCATCCGCGTTTCCAGGCGCGGATGCATATTATAGTTATGTGCTGACGCTGTTCGGTCAGGGATGGGATCAGCACCGTTTCCGGTTTACTTCGCAAGGTGAGTTATCACCTGTTTGGGGGCGGTTATGCGCAACTTCTCACTAAATTTTATTGCGCTGTCTTTAGGGATGGCTCTGACCTTTCAGGCTCAGGCCGCGGTATCGGCACAACAGCAGTTGCTGGAGCAGGTTCGGATTGGCGAAGCGACGAACCGTGATGATCTGGTTCGCCAGTCACTCTACCGTCTTGAGCTTATCGCTCCCGACGACCCACAAGTCGTTGCCGCAAAAATGCGCTATGAATTGCGTCGTGGCGACAGTTCGGCAGCAAAAAAAGATTTGGAACGGCTGGCACAGTTGTCTCCGGGGTCTGATTTATATTACCAGGCAGTAAACAGTATGGCGCTGGCCAGTAGCGCAGGGCGTCAGCAATTGCAGGAAGCGCGGTTACTCGCTGCGGCAGGTAAAACCAGTGAAGCGATAGCAGCCTACAAAAAACTGTTTAACGGCCACCCTCCACAAGGCGATATGGCTGTGGAATACTGGAGTGTGGTTTCCAGTGAACCGGCGCAGCGTAATCAGGCCATCAAAGCGCTCAGTGCGCTTAATCAGCAGTATCCCAGCACCCAACTACGCAGCAAGCTGGCGCAACTGTTACTGGCGAATGGCCACCGTGAAGAAGGCTTCAAAGTACTGGAGCAAATGGCTCGTTCCCGGGATGGCCGCAGTGAAGCGTCTGGTCTTTGGTACGATCAAATAGCATCACTTCCTCCATCAAGCAGTGCGGTTCAGGCACTGCAACGTTACCTTGCCATTTTTACTGACGGTGATAATGCCGATAAGGCGCGTAGCCAACTGGCGGATATGCAGCACAAACTGGCTGATCCGGCATTTCGCCAACGCGCCAATGCGCTGGCTGAGGTGAACAGTGGCGATGCCGCCAGGGCATTGCCAGCATTGCAGAAAGCAGCTGCCCAGCCACAATCCGATGGCGAAGTGATGGGCGCATTGGGTGAAGCCTGGTCGCAAAAAGGTAACCGGGCAAGAGCAGTGCAGTCTTTTGAGCAGGCGCTGCGCCTGGAGCCCAAAGGGCCAAATAGTGACCGCTGGAAAGGGTTGCTTGCCATGAATCGCTACTGGTTGTTGATTCAGCAAGGGGATGATGCACTCAAAGCGCAAAATACCGACCTGGCACAGCGCAAATATCAGCAGGCCCGCAATACCGATAACACAGACAGTTATGCTGTGTTGGGGCTGGGAGATGTCGCGGTTGCCCGTAAAGATGATGCTTTGGCGGAGCGCTATTATCAGCAGGCACTGCGTATGGACAGAGGTAACAGTAACGCGGTGCGTGGCCTGGCGAATATTTACCGCCGCCAGTCGCCGGAAAAAGCCAGCGCCTTCCTCAATAGCCTGTCTGCGGCACAACGCCGTAGTGTCGATGACATCGAACGTAGCCTGCGCGATGAGCAACTGGCTGACCGGGCTCAGGCTCTGGAAGAGCAGGGGCAGTGGAATCAGGCAGCAGAACTCCACCGCCAGCGCCTGGCAATGGATCCAGAAAGTGTCTGGATAACCTACCGCCTGGCAAAAGACTTGTATGCGGCAGGCCGGCATGAAGAAGCGGATGCCTTATTCCGTAACCTTGCCCGTCGCCGCCCTGATGACCCGGAGCAGGTTTATGCCATGGGGCTCTATTTGTCTGCCAATGACCAGGACAACGCGGCACTGGCTCACCTTGATACACTGCCCCGTAACCAGTGGACAGACAATATCCATGAACTGGCAAACCGACTGAATACCAATAAAGTGATGGCCGATGCCAATCGCCTGAGGGATAGTGGCCAGGAAAAACAGGCGGTTGCTTTGCTGGAGCAGCAAACACCTTCAGCACGTATTTCGCTGACTCTGGCTGAGTGGGCCGCAGCCAGGGGAGACCGAGCGGAAGCACAACACCGTTATGAAAGCCTTATTCAGCAGGAGCCGGATAACCTGGATGCCCGCCTCGGCCTGGCAGAATTATTTATCAGTGAAGGTGAAAAAACAGCTGCACATCAGCAAATTACCGCTGTTGAACAAGCGAAAGAAACCGCACCTCTGTCATTAAATACTCAACGCCGCCTGGCTGGCGCGCTGAATGCAACGGACGAAACGGCGAAGGCCAACGCTTTGTGGAAAAAAATTATTCCGGAGGCAAAAGCGTTGCCGCCTTCGATGGAAAGTGCCCTGGTGCTGCGCGATGCTGCGCGCGCTCAGGCGAAAAACGGCGAACCTGGCCAGGCCCTGGATACCTGGCGTGATGCGATGGTGGCGGCGGATATCACTCCTGTCCGGCCAGTGGATAACGACACCTTCACCCGGCTGACGCGCAACAATGCCAGTGATGACTGGCTCAAGCGTGGTGTGCGCAGTGATGCTGCAGACCTCTACCGCCAGCAGGATGTGAATGTCTCGCTGGATTATGACTATTGGGGTTCCAGCGGAACACCAGGTTATTCAGACCTGACTGCGCACACCACAATGTTACAGGTGGATGCGCCGTTATCTGACGGGCGGATGTTGTTCCGTACCGATATGGTGCATATGGATGCTGGTAGTTTCCAGACCGATGCTAATGGCAACTATGACCCGCGCTGGGGAACCTGTGATGCACGCAATAGTCATTCAGACTCCTATCAGGGGAGCCTGATGCCATGTAGTGGCAGCCGTAACCAGACTGCAACCGGAGTTAGTGTCGCTGTGGGCTGGCGTAACGATACCTGGGCGATGGACCTGGGGACAACACCAATGGGCTTCCCGGTTGTGGATGTTGTTGGGAGCCTGAGTTACAGCAACAAAGTGGGCGTTATTGGTTATACCGTGGATGCGCACCGGCGGCCTGTATCCAGTTCTTTGCTGGCGTTTGCCGGGCAAACGGATGCTAAAAATACCGTTGATTCAAATGATGGAAAACATACTGGCGTCACCTGGGGTGGTGTGCGTGCCAATGGCGGCGGCGTCAGCCTGAGTTACGACCAGGGGAAAGCGAACGGTGTCTGGTCCAGCCTGAGTGCAGACCAGCTCACGGGGAAAAATGTCGCAGATAACTGGCGGGTACGCTGGATGACGGGTTACTACTACAAGCTTATCAATGAAGATAATCGCCGGGTCACCGTGGGTCTGACCAACATGCTGTGGCATTACGATAAAGACCTCAGTGCATATACCCTGGGGCAGGGCGGCTACTACAGTCCTCAAAAATATGTGTCCTTCGCCTTGCCTGTTACCTGGCGCCAGCGTACCGAAAATTGGTCCTGGGAACTGGGTGGTTCAGTATCCTGGTCTCACTCCCAATCCGATTCACAGCGGCGCTACCCCATTAGTGGTTTGATCCCGGATTATTATGCAGATAAATACGACGATATCAGCGGAGGCAGCAGTAACGGTGTCGGATACACAGCCCGGGCAATTATAGAGCGCCGCCTCACCTCCCACTGGTCACTGGGACTGGGTGTCGATATCCAGGAAGCGAAAGATTACACCCCAAGCCACGCCATGCTCTTCGCGCGTTACTCACTGGCCGGGTGGCAGGGCGATATGAACATGCCGCCGCAGCCTTTAGTTCCATATGCTGACTGGTAACCTGCGCGTCACTGCGCGTCATACTTCGCGCTGCAGCGGTGTTGGCCGCCTCAGCGCGCCCCGGTCACTTACTCGTGTAAGCTCCCGGGGACTTGCCTCGTTGCCGCCTTGCTGCAACACGAATTATTTAGCGCAGGTGGTGGGTTAATTTTACGCGATGGCGGTGTTGGCCGCCTGTCAGTTATCTGTTAGTTCGGGGTAACTTGCGCGCCGTGTCAGCCACACAGCTTCCTCTCACCCGCCGCTCTACCTGCGTCCTGCAGGCAGCCCCGGCCCGCCAGGCACGCCTCAACGATTTAGAGGCCACCCAAACCCACCCGTTTGTAAGCCCGCAGCAAAAAATAAATAAAGACATACCGGGTACAAATCCTCCAGCCACACCAGACAACACAAGAAAATAGCCACTTGCAGCGGGGACAGTTCGCGTAAGACCGGTGAACCGGAGAAAGGAAGACAAGGTTATTCCGCCCGGACGGCGGAATAAGGCGAACCGAGGCATGGATGCCGAGTCGAGCCGGCCGCAGGCTGACTGCCCGGAGGTGAACGCAGTGCGTAGCACCGGTCGCCCGCGAAAACGGGGATTGCAAAGGGGGCGAGCCCCCTTTAGCCCGTTCACAGGCTGTGAAGCCACATTAGTCACTTAACTTCAGGTGAACGGAAACAGCCCCACAGCAGGTGAACGGAACCTTCACATCATTCCAGGTGAACGGAAACAACCACACTTCAGGTGAACGGAACCTTCACATCAGTCCAGACGAACGGAAACAATCACACTGGAAGTGAACAAAACTAACTCCCCCCACTTTTCAGACTCAAACTCACCGAATACGCCTAAATGATCCACCTGGAAACAATAAAAAGTCATCACAATGCAGTATAATCGGCAGGCTAAATGAGAATAACGTGGTGGGAAAAGTAAAGCGTGAATTTGCGAGTTAGCCGGTCATTAACAATAAAACAAATGGCGATGGTGGCCTGCGTCGCCATCTTTTTTATTGCTATTTTTACGCTTGTCTTACTGTTCCATCTGGTACAGCAGCACCGGCATGATACTGTTATGCAAATGGAAAATATTGCCAGGTCTGTGCGCCAGCCATTGTCTGGGGCCATTCTCAGAGCGGATATTCCAGAGGCTGAGTCAATTCTTAAGCATATAACGCCATCTGGCATTATCAGCCGTGCCGATGTGGTATTACCTAACCGCTTTCAGGCATTACGGGTGGTGTTTCAGACAGAGAAGCCCGTTCCTCTTTGGATTGCCCGTGTGTTTGAATTACCTGCACAAATATCGTTACCACTTTATTCGCTGGAACGCCCTGCCAATCCACAACCTCTGGCTTATTTAGTAATACAGTCCGACGCCTGGCGAATGTATCGTTACATCATCAGCGTTATTTCAACGCTGATTACGACATTTTTGCTCTTGTCGCTGATGATATCGGTCGCTGTCACATGGTGTATTAACCGTCTGGTAGTGCACCCATTAAGGGATATTGCCAGCTCGCTGGCTTCTGCCGCCGCATCTGAAGAGATAGAACATCAATTGACTGTACCACCGCAGCATGCTGACGATGAAATCGGGTTGTTGGTTAAAACTTATAACCGTAATCAAAACCGGATAATACAGCTCCATGAACATATGCACCGGCTCAGTACACGTTTCCCGATAAGCGAATTACCCAATAAAGACCTCTTTCTTGCGTTGCTGGAAAATGTGATGAGTGAGCCTCGTCCGTGCTTTATTCTGGCTGTTTCCTGCCAGACATTGCAGGATTCTGATGGTGTATTACATGAGTCTCAGCGAGAAGCGTTGTTACTCATGCTGGTGGATAAACTTCGCAACGCGCTGGGGCAGCATGCTTTCCTTGCACAAATAAATACCACTGATTTTGTTGCTCTGGTTCAGGGAGTAGATAAACCCTGGGTTGCGATGACATTAAGTAACCAGGTGCTGAATGCGTTAAGTGACTCGCTCAATCTCGGTTCCCTGCAGTTACGCCCTTCAGCCAGCATTGGTATTGCCATGCAAAAAGAAGGCGAGAATGACGCGCTGTTATTTTTCCAGCGGGCGCTGTCTGCCAGCCAAAGTGCACGCCGCGCGGGGAAAAACCAGGTGGAATTTTATGATCCCGGCCAGCATGCGATTGCGTTACAACGCCTTACTGAAGAAAACGATATCCTCAATGCGATGGAAAACCGGCAATTTGCAATTTGGCTGCAACCTCAGGTTGATATGCGCACTGGGGCTGTGCTGAGTGCGGAAGTCTTGTTGCGAATGCGTCAGCCGGACGGTAGCTGGGATTTACCCGAAGGCCTGATTGAGCGAATTGAAGCCTGTGGCTTAATGGTAAAAGTGGGGCGCTGGGTAATGGAAGAATCACTGGCTCTGCTTGCACAGTGGCAAAACCGCGGAATTAATTTGCCATTGAGCGTGAATCTTTCGGCATTGCAATTGCTTGACAGTAATATGATCCCCAATATGCTGTCTTTACTGCGTCATTACAAAATTCAGCCCGGCACACTGATTCTGGAAATAACGGAAAGCCGCCGTATTGATGACCCACAAGAAGCGGTCAATATTTTGCGTCCCCTGCATGATGCCGGGATCCTGATTGCACTGGATGATTTCGGTATGGGCTATGCCAGCCTGAATCATTTACATCACATTAAAGCTGTGCCTATTGATATCCTGAAAATTGATAAAGGGTTTGTGAGTAGCTTGCCTGAAGACAGTAATATGGTGTCCGTTATCCTCTCCCTTGCCAAGACACTGGGATTAAAAATCGTGGCTGAAGGTGTGGAAACGGAAATACAGCGTCAGTGGCTGGAAAATGCCGGTGTTGCGGTAGGGCAAGGGTTCTTGTTCGGTAAAGCCGTTAGTCTTGAGGTATTTTCCCGCGACTATCTGGCGGCTAACGACGCCCGCTGATTATTCTGTTCGTCTGATAATGCTGCCGGTTATTCCGGCGGCCTGATTTTCTCCGCGTAATAATGATTTTCTTCGTTTTCTGCTTTCAGCAACCTGCTTTGTTTCTGCCGAAAATGTGCAGCACGCCCTTATGTAACTATTGTTATTGCGATTCTGTTCTTGTCTTGTTGAATGTGTGATGCGCGTTAGTTTTTAAAATGTTTCTCAGGTGTTAATTTCCAGCGTCAGTTTTCCATTTGCCATGTGGATTATATTCAAGGACACCTTATGAAAACATCGTTGTTTAAAAGCCTCTATTTTCAGGTCCTGGCCGCAATAGCCGTCGGGGTTATTCTGGGACACTTCTGGCCTGAGCTGGGTGCACAGATGAAACCTTTTGGTGATGCTTTTGTTAAATTAATCAAAATGATCATTGCCCCTGTCATCTTTTGTACCGTTGTTACGGGTATTGCCGGGATGGAAAGTATGAAATCCGTAGGCCGTACCGGAGCAGTGGCATTGCTCTATTTTGAAGTGGTCAGTACCGTGGCATTAATTATCGGTCTGGTGGTGGTGAATATATTGCAACCTGGCGCAGGTATGAATGTTGATCCATCCTCGCTGGATGCCAGCGCTGTTGCGGCCTGGACGCAGCAGGCGGAAAAAACCGGTGTGGTTTCTTTCTTACTGGATGTGATTCCTCACAGTGTAATTGGCGCATTCGCCAGTGGAAATATCTTACAAGTATTATTATTTTCCGTGCTGTTTGGTTTCGCTTTACACCGGCTGGGGCAAAAAGGTCAGGTGATTTTTAATGTGATTGAAAGCTTTTCTGGTGTGATTTTTGGCATCATCAATATGATTATGCGCCTGGCACCAGTGGGTGCATTTGGGGCAATGGCATTTACCATTGGTAAATATGGTGTAGGGTCATTGTTGCAATTAGGGCAGTTAATTATCTGTTTTTATATCACCTGCCTGCTGTTTGTATTTCTGGTTCTGGGAAGTATTGCCCGCTATACCGGGTTCAGCATCTTTAAGTTTATTCGCTATATCAAAGAAGAATTACTGATTGTTCTTGGTACGTCATCCTCTGAATCAGCATTACCGCGCATGCTGGATAAAATGGAAAAACTGGGATGTCGTAAATCTGTCGTCGGTTTAGTTATTCCTACCGGGTACTCTTTTAACCTGGATGGCACGGCTATTTACCTGACAATGGCGGCGGTATTTATCGCCCAGGCAACGAACAGCCATATGGATATTATGCACCAGATTACATTACTGGTGGTGTTGTTGTTGTCATCTAAAGGGGCTGCGGGGGTGACCGGCAGTGGCTTTATTGTTCTGGCCGCCACTATTTCAGCGGTCGGTCACTTACCTGTTGCCGGACTGGCGTTAATTTTGGGTATTGACCGTTTTATGTCGGAAGCCCGAGCCCTGACCAACCTGGTTGGTAATGGTGTGGCAACCATCTTTGTTGCCAAACAAGTGAATGAGCTGGATGAAAAACAACTCGTTGAGGTGCTCTCAGGCGCTGCGAGTGATAAAAAAACCCAAAAAATTACTTCCTGACAGGTTTAATTCCCCGCGGTGACTTGCCCTTGCCGCGGGCTCTTGCGCATAATTGGCTTTTAATTTCACATCATTGCGTGACGTTTGGCCTTTTTTGCTGTCAAAGCAACATGCCTGAACGTTATGTCTGGATGGCTCAGGCCATCAGTGTTTTTTTACCAGGAATGTTGAGCAGGGGTATACATGCAGGGCAACAGAATTCGACTTTTAGCCAGTGGGTTGTTGATGCTGACAGCCTCTGGTTTTGCGCAGGCGGATGCACTACAGCCCGATCCCGCATGGCAGGAAGGGAAGCTGCCTAACGGTCTGAAATGGCAAATTCTTCAGACTCCGCAGCGCCCCAGTGACCGCATTGAGATTCGCCTTTCAATAAATACAGGATCTCTGGCAGAAACTGCTCAGCAGAGTGGTTTCACTGCATTTATTCCGCGTATAGCGCTAACGCAAAGCGGCAGCCTGCCCGCGCTTCAGGCGCGCTCCTTATGGCAACAAAGTATTGATCCAAATCGTCCCGCTCCTCCTGCTCTGGTATCGTACAACTTTACGATGTACGACATGAGCCTGCCGAATAACCGTGACGATTTGTTGAAAGAAGCGTTGTCCTGGCTGGCTGGTGCCAGTGGTAAGCTGGCGATTACCCAGGAAAGTATTGATAAAGCGCTGTCGACAGAAAATATGGTTAAAACCTGGCCTGCTAACCCGCAGGACGCCTGGTGGCGCTACCGCTTACAGGGCTCCGCAATGCTGTCCCATGCGCCCGGTACCTCGCTGGAGCAACCCGTTGATATGGCCGCATTGAAGAGCTTTTACTCAAAATGGTACACCCCTGATGCCATGACCCTGATAATTGTCGGCAATATTGACAGCCGCAGTGTGTCTGAGCAAATTGCCAAAATTTTTGGCTCACTTACTGGAAAGCGCACGACCCCGGCTACACTCCCTACATTACAGCCGCTCAAGTCTGATGCAGTAAGCCTGATAAGTAACCACCTGCAGCAAGACCGGCTTTCTGTGATGTGGGATACCCCCTGGGAACCTATTCGTGATTCGGCGGCACTGCTCCATTACTGGCGCGCTGATCTGGCTCGTGAAGCACTTTTCTGGCATGTTCAGCAGGCCATGGAAAAGCGTAAAGTGAAAGATATTGGCCTTGGTTTCGACTGCCGTGTGCTTTATCAACGTGCCCAGTGTGGGCTGAACCTGGACACATCGGGTGACACGTTAGAAAAAAACATGGCGCTTTTGAGTGAAGAACTGGCGAATGTCCGGGAAAAAGGGTTGCCACAAGAAAGTGTGGATGCGCTGATAGAACAGAAGCGCAAAGAGCTGCAAACGCTGTTTGCCACCTACGCTCGTACTGACACTGGGGTACTAATGAATCAGCGCCTGCGTTCACTACAAAACCAGGTGGTGGATATTGCACCCGAGCAATATCAGAAGTTGCGCGCCGCTTTTTTGGGGTCAGTGACTATTGCTGAAATTAATCAGGAATTGCGCCAGATGCTCTCGCAGGATATGGCACTGGTATTGCTCCAGCCTCAGGGCGAGGCTGAGGTTAACCCGAAAACACTACGCGAAATCTGGGGTAAGCATATGCCGGTTGACGTGCCGGCTTCATCTGTAACACCAGACGCGCCAGAAACACCCGCAGCACCCGACGCAGGCAGTAATACATCAGGGAAGTGAAACTGCCTGAACGGCAAAGTTTAGCGAAAAGAACGCGCTGTAACGGATAGGCAAACACTCTCCCGGAGGCCCGGGAGAGCTGGCAGGAATCAGTCAGGCATCGCTTCGCGAGGGATAATCGCGCCGCGGTACTGAATAACTGTACTGGCTGTCAGGTGGCCGCGTTTTGCTGCATCTTCGGCACTGGCTCCGGTGAGGCGAACCGCCAGGTAGCCCGCGCTAAAGGAGTCGCCTGCTGCAGTGGTATCAACCACTTTGTCTTTGGGCAGTTTCACGGCCGGAACATTAATCGTTGCCTGCCCCTGAATAGCCACCAGGCAACTGTCGGCACCGCGTTTAATTACGACTTCGCGTACACCAGCCTCCTGGGTGCGGCGAATCACTTCCTCTACAGGTTTTTCCCCCCATAAAGCGTCTTCATCATCCAGCGTCAGGAAGGCAATGTCTGTACAGGTCAGCATTTGGTGATAAACCTGCTGAGTCTCTTCTTTGCTGCGCCATAAACGGGGGCGATAGTTATTATCGAAAATAACTTTCCCACCATTTTCACGACACTGGCGTAACAGGTTCAGCAATTTTTCACGGCTTTCCGGGCTGAGGATCGCAAGACTGATACCGCTCAGGTACAGATAATCGAACTGGGCCAGTTGCTGGCAAATGGCGTCTGCCTGTTCGCTCTCCAGCCAGTAACGGGCTGCGGCTTCGTTACGCCAGTAGTAAAACGTACGCTCGCCAGTGTCATCGGTCTCGATGTAATAGAGCCCTGGCAGGCGGTTTTCCATTTGTTGTATCAGACTCGTTTTTACATTTTCCTGCTGCCATGCATTCAGCATTTGCTGACTGAAGCTGTCTGTGCCCAGTGCGGTGATGTAGTGTACTGACAACGCAGCCTCATCAACCTGACGGGCTATATAAACAGACGTGTTCAGGGTGTCGCCGCCAAAACCGCGATGAACATCAGCGCCTTTTTGCGACAACTCAATCATACATTCGCCAATAACGGCAATTTTTTTGGTCGGCATAATTCTGGAACCTGATTGGAGAGACTGTCTTTAGTGTGCGGCTCGTTTGAAAATCAGTCAAACATTTTAAAACAACGTTTCGATAAAAATTTGACATCGCACAGTATTGAGGCTACCACGGATGCGTGCCCTGCATCACTTGCCTGGAAAACGCGCGTAAAGTTATCCCGTGCCCCGCCGATAACCGAGTGACAAGGCTTTGCCTTTATACTCGTTTATACAGGATGTCATTAGCAATGAACTTAAAGCAAATCACCCACCGGCTGTATACGCCTGAAGCGAATATAGAAAGCGGACAGGCTCAACGCTTGTGGTCGGCGTGTGAACGTGCTTACACTTTTCAACCGATTTACCGGACTTCGGGTCGGTTGATGGCGGTTGAAATGTTAACGGCAATCACTGACCTGGAAGATGTATCAAGGCGTGTTCGTCCGGACCACTATTTTGCTGCAATTACCACAGCGCAACGGGTTGAGGTTGTACGGGAACAGTTGAGCCTGCTGGAACACCTGGAGAGTCTTTTCCTGCGATTTAATATTCTGGCTTCAGTTAATATTGATGGACCTACCTTGCTGGCTATTCGCCAGGAGCCTGCAATGCTGGCGCGCATAGCCCGCCTGCCGTGGGTTCGCTTTGAGCTGGTTGAACATATTCGCTTGCCCAGCAATGCCTCTTTGGCGGGGATGCCGGAGTTTGGCCCTCTGTGGCTGGATGATTTTGGTACTGGCATGGCAAACTTCTCTTCACTCAGTGAAGTGCGTTACGACTACATTAAAGTAGCGCGTGAACTGTTCATTATGCTGCGCAAAACAGCAGAAGGCCGCAATCTGTTCACTCTCTTACTGCAACTGATGAATCGCTATTGTAATGGTGTGATTGTTGAAGGCGTGGAAACAGCAGAGGAGTGGCGGGCGATACAGGCTTCTCCGGCGATGGCTGCGCAAGGCTACTTCCTTTCCCGGCCTCAGCCTTTCAATAACCTGGAGCATGTGCTCTTACAACTGGTCTGATTCAGCCGCAGCGCAGGAAATCGTTGCTGCGGCTTGTCTTACTATCAGAGTGACTGGTGGCGTGTTTCCTTCGTGAGGATCAGGGCAAGCAGTGTCAGTACGGCCATCGTCGCCAGGTAGAAACCAACATACAGCAAACCATAATTAGCCTGTAACCAGGTGGCAATATAAGGTGCTACCGATGCGCCAAGAATGGAAGAGACGTTATAAGAGAAAGACGCCCCGGTATAACGCACTTCGGTTGGGAACAGTTCAGGCAGTAATGCCCCCATCGGCCCAAAGGTTAACCCCATCAGGCTCAGCCCGAGGAACAAATACAGCATTACCAGCGATTCATTGCCAGAACCCAGAAGTTTTGGGAACACGAACAGCGCAAACAGAATTATCAGGCTGGTAATGACAATCATACTGTTACGGCGCCCGTATTTATCTGCAATGAGCCCGGCGACAGGAATCATCAGGCCGAAACCAATTACCGCCATCATCAGCATCCACAGTACATCATTACGCGGGAAACCAAGGCCTGCGGGTACTGGTGAAGTGCTGAATGTCATTGAATACACTGTCATGATGTAAAACAGTGTGTAGGTTGCCAGCATGATGAATGTGCCAAGAATGGTCGCCTTGAGGTGTTTGCTCAGCAGGCGCCCTAGTGGCACTTTCACTTGTTTCCCCGCTTTGGCTATTTTGGAGAAGACTGGCGTTTCATGTAATGAAACACGTACATACAGGCCAATCAACACCAGCACAGCCGAGAAGATAAACGGAATACGCCATCCCCAGGCCATAAACTGTTCGTTGGTGAGCAACCAGGACAGCAGCAGGAAAGTACCGTTGGCAAAAAAGAAACCAATTGGCGCACCTAACTGGGGGAAAGAACCATAAAGTGCACGTTTCTTTGCCGGGGCGTTTTCTGTTGCCAGTAGTGCGGCTCCCCCCCATTCACCACCGAGCCCCAGGCCTTGCCCAAAACGCGCTAAAGCGAGCAGTAACGGCGCCATCACCCCAATGCTGGCATAGCCAGGCAACAGGCCAATGAGTACCGTAGAAATACCCATCGTCAGTAGCGATGCAACCAGCGTTGCCTTGCGGCCAACACGGTCGCCAAAGTGGCCAAATAGCGCGGAACCAATCGGGCGGGCAATAAACGCAATGGCAAATGTTGCCAGTGATTGCAGTGTTGCTGCGGTCGGGTCACCCTGCGGAAAGAAAATATGTGGGAAGACGATTACGGCAGCGGTGGCATAAATATAGAAATCAAAGAATTCAATTGCAGTGCCAATAAGTGATGCAATGACCACTTTGCCGCGTGAGTTAACCGGTGTCTCCTGATTTTCAGTATCGATAGTAGTTGTGATGGAAGCTTGCATAATTTTTTCTTATTTACGACGAGTGAACAGCAATATTAGGCACAGCAAAAGTGACATTTCAACGGCGCGAAGGGTGGGGATTTGGTGAAAAAATAAGCGAAAAGTGAATAATGTTTGGACTGGGAATAAATGTTATGTTACATGCTTTTCAATTTGTAAAAATCAGAATAAAAAACTGGATTCAGGTTAAATAAAAGTTACGGACTGGTGTTATCTGCTACTTTTCTTTCTTCCCACCATTTTTAGCTAAAAATGGTGGGGAAGGCAGCATTAATTTCGAGATTTCCCGGGCATTTGAGGATCATCTTTGTATTGTGCTGTAGCAATCCATGCGGCACAGAACAAGGTCAGACGGGCAAAGAAGTAAAAAAACGCCATTAAACCCAGCACGGAACCAAAAGCTGCTCCTGAAGGTGAACTGACCAGTTTCGGTAAGGTATACGTCATAATAATCTTCAGCACTTCAAAACCAACGGCGGCGATGAACGTACCGCGAATTAACGCCTTGCGGCGAGGGCGGTGGCGGGGTAACCGCCAGAATATCCAGAAAAATAACAAGTAGTTGGCGAAAATTGAAATGACCAGCCCAATCGCGCGCCAGGCGGGTTTAAGCCAGGTGAGTGCATCCAGGTGCAGCAGGTGAATAATCAACGTTTGTGCTGAACCCGCAACAGAGGTAATAAACAGCGTGACAACCAGTGCAATAATCAACCCCGTCAGTGCTGTGAAGTCACGTAAATATTTCACCCAAATTTTTTCTTTGTCCTGAGGATTGCGTTCCCAGACATCCCGCGACTGAGCCCTTACCGCTTCTCTCAGGTTACCCATCCAGTTAATCCCGGAATATAACGCAATCAACAAACCGACCAGACCGACGGTAGTGCGCTGTTGTACGGCAGTCTGAATAGTGTTTTTCAATGTACTGGCAAGGGTGGGATCACTGACGTTATTGAGGATCCGGGTGAAGATATCTTCCAGGAGAGTTGGGTGAGAAGCCAGTACATACCCGGCGACAGCAAACGACACCATCATTACCGGAATCAGTGATAGAAACGAAAAATAGGTGATTGCCGCGCCAAACTGATTGCCCATGCGGTCATTAAAACGTTCAGCAGCACGCAGAAAGTGAGCTACCACTGGGTTACGGCTTGCCTGGTTTACTGCAGAAATTGCTTTATCAACAGCGCCGTTAGCCGCATTGGTGGAGGATTTTTTGTGAGATGAATCGCCGTTACCTGGGCGGTTTTCCGGTGCAGACATGTGTTTCCCTTCAATTAATAACTTCACTAAATGTGTGAGCCCGGCCGGTCGGACTCATTGGTTGTAGTATAGCTCAGGGCTGTTCCAGATAACTTTTCATAACTTCGCTTAACCAGTTCATAAACAGGTGTACCCTGCGTGAAAGGTTGCGCCGGTGCGGGTAAATCAAGGATACAGGCATGGGTTCAGCACGATATTGTGGAAGAATCTCAATTAATGTTCCCTGGCGTAAAAATTCTCTCACGCCAACCCGGGGAACCTGAATAATCCCCAGGCCTGCCAGGCAGGCATCTTTATATGCCTGGGTGCTGTTTACCGTCAGAATACCGCCCGTCCTGGCCTGATGTACCTGCTTGTCATCAACATATTCAAAACCGGTGGGGCGAGTGCCCAGATTCACTGTGTAATGAATCAATGCATGGTTGCTGAGGTCTTCCAGTGTTGAAGGGTAACCGAATCGGGCCAGATAATCCGGGCTGGCGCAGTTAACAATCATCATTTTTCCCAGTGATCGCGCAACCAGCCCTGAATCTTTGAGCCCGCCAACCCGTAACACGCAATCAAAACCTTCACGAATGACATCCACCAGGCGGTCACTGCTGCTGAGTTCCAGTTCAATACCGGGATATTGTTGTAAAAAACCAGGCAGGCGAGGGATAACCACCTTACTGGCGATATCTACGGGTAAATCCACGCGCAAGCGCCCACTAATGCTGCGTGGATCATGCTGGAACATACCGTCCATTTCATCAAGGTTTGCCAGAACATCCCGGCAACGTTCGTAGTAAACCATGCCGTCCTGAGTGAGGCTGACGCGGCGTGTTGTACGGTGCAGTAATTGGGTGCCCAGTTGATTTTCCAGCGCCTGAATCTGGCGGGATACACTACCTTTAGGCAAACCAAGTGTGTCTGCGGCGCGGGTAAAACTCTCGAGTTCCGCGACCCGCAGGAACAATTGCATTGCGTGAATTTTATCCATGTTTTTGCTCTATTGTTGTTGTATGTGAAACAGTGATGTGTATCTCCTTACCTTTATTGTTTTTATAGCAGCTAATAAGCTGTACTTCGACACCATGACAGACAAAGATGAGGTTTATGATGACACAACGTATTGCTTTGATTACCGGTGGTAGCCGTGGTTTGGGGAAAAACGCCGCGCTGAAGCTTGCCAGTGCCGGAATTGATATTATTTTTACCTGGCATAGTAACCAACAGGCTGCAGAAGAAACTGTTCAGGAGATAGCCGAAAAAGGCGTCAAGGTTAAGGCTATTCAGTTAGATGTTGGCCAAAGTTCTCAATTTCCTGCCTTTGTCGAAACCCTGGCCGGGGCGCTTCACTCGCAATGGCAGTGCTCACATATTGATTATTTAATCAACAATGCCGGAACTGGCAGTAGCGCGCCTTTTGGCGAGTTTACTGAGGCGGTTTTTGATGGACTGATGGCGCTACACTTGAAAGGCCCATTTTTCCTGAGCCAGGCGCTGTTACCCATCATCCGTGATGGTGGCGCTATTCTGAACGTCTCCAGTGGGCTGGCGCGTTTTTCTGTGCCGGGCTATTCCGCTTATGCCACCATGAAAGGCGGTATAGAAGTGCTGACCCGCTATATGGCAAAAGAGCTGGGGCCACGCCGTATTCGTGTTAACTGTATTGCCCCCGGTGCGATTGAAACCGACTTTGAAGGTGGCGGCGTGCGTGATAACAGCGATATGAACCGGTTTTTAGCCAGCCAGACTGCTCTGGGCCGGGTGGGTTTACCCGATGATATCGGGGATGCCATTGTTGCTTTGCTGAGTGATTCTCTGGCCTGGATGACAGCGCAGCGTGTTGAAGTATCTGGCGGCATGTTCCTGTAATTCAGGGTGTTGCCCTCTGGTAAAAGACTCAGATGGCAGCCTCCCGGGCCAGCAACCCAAACAGCCAGTCATCGCGCCATTCTCCTGCCAGCCAATAGCTTTCCCGCAGTATTCCCTCCAGGCGAAACCCTGCTTTTTCTAACAGCGCCCGGCTTCCCTGATTACCGGCGGTAACCGTTGCGGTTAACTTATGTAACCCGAGGGTGGTAAACCCGTATTTCACCACTGCCTGAAGTGATTCATAGCCATAACCCTGTCTGTGCCAGTCCGGGCTGAGCATAAAACCTACTTCAGCCTGTGCTTTCCCATCAGGTAAAAAGCCAGTAAGCCCGACAGGGACGCCAGAATCGCGCTGCATAATAACAAGGCACAACCAATGCTCGCTGCCAGGCTGCCAGGGCGGAAGACGGCTGTCAAAACCGGCCCGAATCGCCTCTTCATTGCGGATATCACTAATGAACTGCATGACTGCCGGGTTGGATTGCAGGGATAAGTAAAATGGCCAGTCGGCAGCATTGATCTGCCGCATTTCCAGCCGGGAGGTTGGGATAACCAGCGGGTCAGGATAAGAAACCGACATAGAAAATACGCCTTTTCCAGAAGTTTTGTGGAATATATGACTCTACTTCTCCCCTGTTTCTGGGGCGATTTCAATATGGTGCCATTCAATCTGCCATGAATAGTGTTCCAGGCCCCACAGTTTTTCTGTTTGGCTATGAATAAACCTGAACAAATACCGATAACCTTTATTTAGGCCTGACTTGGGCTCTGGTTTTACACTAAGGACGATTATGACAACCCCATCCCCACAAGCGCTGAAAGATACACTGACTCACTGCCTGGCCATCTCTGACGAAGCGGCGGTGCAAATCTTCGCTTTATTGAACTATACCCCTGTAGCGGGTAGTGGCCCTGAATGGTTCTTTGAAGAGCTTGAACAGGCGCGCGCCAGCCTGGGCAGTTGGGCGGAGATCGGTAAGCGCCTGAAACTTAACGATGCCGGGATGTCACAGTTCACACTGCTACTACGCCACTTCCAGCAGTTGGTACCTGGCAGCGAAAGTGCGCAATCGGCAACACCGCACCAGGTGATTGCCGCCCTGCGTTATGTTTCCTGGCTGGAGAAAATGCGTGAGAAACAACCCGCATTGAAATGGACTGCGTCCTTACCAGCCAGTGATGCAGAAAGCCAGTTTCAGGGAAAAGCGCAGATTCGTGCTGTGGAACTGATGCTGCGCCAGCTCATCAGCCGGGCCTGGCCGGACAAAGCTAAACTCTCCACGCATTTGACTACATTACTGGGAGTGAGTGCAGTGAAACGCAGCCAGTCGAAGGGAGAGAAAGGCGACATTATTAGTGGCCTGATGTTCAGTGAGCTGGCATCTGTATTGGTGGATAAACGGGAGTTTAACCGGTTTTATGCCCCGGTTTTTAACTCGTCCTCACAGGGTTTTTTGGTTGACCAGCGCAAGACATTACAGGCTTTTCTTGATGAAATCCGCCTGATGCGCAACCAGGTGGTTTCCCGACAACCTCTGTCGGCTGTCCAGCTTGCATTGCTGGAAAATTACGTGCACGAAATCACTGAGCCGGTACAGAAGGCTTACCGGGAGGGGCGTACGAAAGTTGACCCTTCCGCTTTTCAGCACGCCGACCCGGCAGAGCTTGGGCAGTTCTTCCAAAAAAACGGCACTGATACCGGTGCTGTGCAGGACAGTCTGCAAAAAGAGCAGTACAAAGCCCCGGATGAAGCATCTGAGCCCGTCAATTTGCTGGCGACCGTGTTGTGGTCTGCCGTGGCTGTTGCATTGGTGGCGATATTTGGTGTGGGTATTTATTTGCTTACCCATCTCAATCGCGATACCCCGAACGACGGTAAGCTTATGGGGGAGCACTATGTGGGATTCATGAAAAATGCGCCCACAGGTGATGTTACTGGCCCGCGTCTGGAACTACAACACCAGGGGATCGACTGGACCCCGGAAAATTTTCGTTCGGCTATTATGCGTGGTGACCGCAAAGTGGTGCGGCAGTTCCTTGAAGGCGGTATGACCTGGCAGGCTTCATGGGCTGAGCAGCCACTGGCAAGGGATCAACAAGATGTACTGGAGCTGTTAATTAACTTTCGTTCGCAAATGGATGAGCCGGAACCTTGTCGACGGATGATTAGCACTATCAGTGATGCAATGGCGCGGGGAGAATCACTGACCTCCATGCGTAAAACCTTCCTCGAAACCTTCTGTTGGCAAAGTGATGTTGTTGAACAGGAGCGTCAGGCATGGCAGCAGGCATTGCAGCGTGAAAAATCCGGAGTGGGTGGCGCTGTTAAGTGGTCAGATATTCATGAGCAAATTTATGACACTATTCGTTAAGCTCTAACTCTCTGGCGAGGTGCGCGAATAGCACGCCTCGCTGCTTGCTTTCTTGCTCTTTTTTCCAAATGGCTGCGGCATTCAGCTAACCCATACATTTTAGGCTCATCATACTTCGCTAAAAATGAATTGATTTGCTAAACCGGTTTAATTTAATGTTTAGCCAGCACAGTTTATGAGGATAAAACATGTCTGGAAAAGTATGGGTGCTGGGCGATGCCGTCGTTGACCTGCTACCCGATGGAGCTGGTCGTTTATTACAGTGCCCGGGCGGTGCGCCTGCCAATGTTGCGGTAGGTATTGCCAGGCTCGGAGGGATAAGCGCTTTCATTGGTCGGGTGGGTGATGACCCGTTCGGTCATTTTATGGCGCAGACACTGCAGGCGGAACAGGTTGATACCCGGTACCTCACATTCGACCCACAGCAACGTACCTCAACCGTTGTGGTTGCTCTGGATGAGCAGGGTGAACGCACTTTCACCTTTATGGTCAGGCCCAGTGCGGATCTTTTTCTTGCGCAGAGTGATGTTCCTGTGATGGCCGGTGGTGAGTGGCTCCATGTCTGTTCCATTGCACTTTCCGCTGAACCCAGCCGTAGCACAGCATTTGCGGCAATGTCACAAATTCGCCAGGCGGGAGGTAAGGTCAGCTTTGATCCCAATATTCGCGAAGATTTGTGGTCTGACCCGGTTTTATTGCGTGAATGCCTTGGCAAAGCATTAGCACTGGCCGACGTGGTTAAGCTTTCCGAAGAGGAGCTGGCGTTTATTATGGCTTCACCTGGTGCGCCAGCGAGCCTGGAAGCGTTGGCTGCGCATTACCACATTCCATTACTGTTGGTGACTCAGGGCCGGGCTGGTGTTATGGCCTGCTTTGAGGGAGCGGTACAGCATTATCCGGCAGAGGCTGTGGAAAGCGTTGATACCACTGGCGCAGGTGATGCTTTTGTTGCCGGGTTACTGTGGGGACTGGCACGCGATGGTTTCCCGCAAACTATGCCACAACTGGCACCATTAATGGCGACAGCTCAACGTTGTGGGGCTCTGGCGACAACCGCTAAGGGGGCCATGACCGCATTACCTTTCCGTCACTGTCTGTAAACCGGGTTTCCTGGGGACTTCTGCGGGCTGTCTGTCAGCCCGATTTGCGAAGCTTGTCACAATGACTAAAACGGTTTAGCAGAATATGTTGCATGGCAAATTCTGACATGATTATGATTCAAGCCTAAACCGGTTTAGCAAGTTAGCAAAAAATGATGATACCTCTCTTTCAGGAAAGCCTCACCATGATGAAAAAAAGCATTCTTGCAATAAGCATTGGCTTGCTAATCGGCTCTCAGACCGCTTTCGCCGATACGGACTTAACCAGCATTGAAGCTCGCCTTGCCGCAATGGAGCAGCGGTTACAGGCTGCAGAACACCGTGCGGATATTGCTGAACACCGGGCTGAGGCCGCAGAACAACAGGTGAAAAACCTGGCGGCATCCCAACAAAAAACTCAGGCAACGGTTGTACAGGCTCAGGCGGTTGCTCAACAAACGGAGCAACGCACCGCTCGTCTGGAAGAAAAAAACAACGCCAGTGATGGCTTTGAATTTCATGGCTATGCACGTTCTGGCTTGTTGATGAATGATTCTGCGGCGAAAACCCAGGGAGGCCCAACCTTCACGCCTGCGGGGGAAACGGGTGGCCATGTGGGGCGTCTCGGCAATGAGCCGGATACCTATCTGGAAATGAATCTTGAGCACAAGCAGACCCTCGCCAATGGTGCAACCACGCGTTTTAAAGTGATGCTGGCTGACGGGCAAAGAACCTATAACGACTGGACTGCTTCCTCCAGCGACCTGAATGTACGCCAGGCTTTTACCGAACTCGGCCATTTGCCTACGTTCACCGGCGCGTTCAAAAACAGCACGGTGTGGGCCGGTAAACGCTTTGACCGCGATAACTTTGACATCCACTGGATTGACTCTGATGTCGTGTTCCTTGCCGGGACTGGTGCCGGTATTTATGACATGGCATGGAGCGACAATGCGCGCAGTAACTTCTCCTTGTATGGCCGCACTTTTGGCGATATTGAGAACAGCGAAAACACAGCGCAGAACTATATCCTGACCCTGAACAACTATATCGGGCCGGTGCAGTTAATGGTTAGTGGTATGCGGGCAAAAGACAATAATGAACGGCGCGATATTGATGATAACCTGGTGAAGAAAGACGCTGCCAATACCGGTGTCCATGCTTTACTGGGTTTACATAACGACAGCTTCTACGGTCTGCGGGATGGCACATCAAAAACAGCATTGCTGTACGGCCACGGCCTGGGTGCGGAAGTAAAAACAGTCGGGGCCGATGGCGCGCTATTGCCAGAAGCGAATACCTGGCGGCTGGCAAGCTACGGGATGACCTCTTTAGGTGATGGCTGGCACATCGCGCCTGCGGTGCTGGCGCAAACCAGTAAAGACCGTTATGTCAAAGGTGACAGCTACCAGTGGGCAACACTTAACCTGCGTTTTATTCAGGAATTTACCCAAAACTTTGAAATGCAATACGAAACTACTTACCAGTATATGGACTTACGCCCGCAAGGCTATAACAGCCGTAATGCCGTAAGTGGCAACTTCTACAAACTGACAGTGGCACCAACGCTGAAAGCCAGTGATGTCGGTGAGTTTCTCAAACGCCCTGAATTGCGCCTGTTCGCAACATGGATGGACTGGGATCATCGCCTGGATAACTATTCCAGCAGTGACAGCTTTGGCAGCAATGGCTTTACCGCCGGTGGTGAGTGGAACTTCGGCGTGCAGATGGAAACCTGGTTCTGACAGGCATGGGCCTTCGGGATGACGTTCAGCCTGAAGGCCTTAAACCACAATTAACAACAATAAACACAGAGGTCATCATGGACTTTGAACAGATTGCCCGATCATTACTCCCCTTGATCGGCGGCAAGGAAAACATCGCCAGTGCGGCTCATTGTGCAACACGCCTGCGGCTGGTTCTGGCTGATGACGCCAAAGCAGATACATCCGCTATTGAGAAAGTTGATGGTGTAAAAGGGTGTTTTCGCAATGCCGGGCAGTTGCAGATTATTTTTGGCACTGGCGTAGTCAACAAGGTTTATGCCGCATTTGTTACCGTTGCCGGAGTCAGTGAATCCAGCAAATCAGAAGCAGCGACACTGGCCGCCAAAAAATTAAATCCTTTCCAGCGTATTGCCCGCCTGTTATCCAATATTTTTGTGCCTATCATCCCTGCCATTGTTGCTTCTGGTTTGTTGATGGGGCTTCTGGGGATGGTGAAAACCTACGGCTGGGTTCAGCCCGATAACGCGCTGTATATCATGCTGGATATGTTCAGCTCAGCAGCCTTTATCATTCTGCCAATTTTAATCGGTTTTACCGCAGCCCGTGAGTTTGGCGGCAACCCATATCTGGGCGCCACCCTTGGCGGGATACTGACTCACCCTGCGCTCACTAATGCCTGGGGTGTGGCCGCCGGTTTCCATACCATGAATTTCTTCGGCCTGGAAATAGCAATGATTGGCTACCAGGGTACCGTGTTCCCGGTATTACTGGCGGTGTGGTTTATGAGTATGCTGGAGAAACAGTTACGCCGGGTGATTCCGGATGCACTGGACCTCATTCTCACTCCTTTCCTGACAGTGATTATCTCGGGTTTTGTTGCGCTGTTGCTTATCGGTCCGGCAGGCCGCGCACTGGGTGACGGCATTACTTTCGTCCTCACCACCCTGATAGCCCACGCCGGGTGGCTGGCAGGTTTAGTCTTCGGCGGGCTCTATTCTATTATTGTGATTACCGGTATTCACCACAGTTTCCACGCCATTGAAGCCGGTCTGTTAGGTAACCCGTCTGTTGGGGTCAACTTCCTGTTGCCCATTTGGGCAATGTCCAATGTGGCTCAGGGCGGTGCCTGCCTTGCAGTGTGGTTTAAAACCCGCGATGCAAAAATTAAAGCCATCACTCTCCCTTCCGCTTTTTCCGCAATCCTGGGTATTACTGAAGCGGCTATCTTCGGGATTAACCTGCGCTTTGTGAAGCCGTTTATTGCCGGGCTGATTGGTGGTGCGCTGGGTGGTGCGTGGGTGGTTTCCGTGCATGTTTACATGACTGCGGTAGGCCTGACAGGTCTGCCGGGGATGGCAATTGTGCAGGCCGGTTCTTTGCTCAATTATATTATTGGGATGGCTATCGCATTTGCCAGTGCGTTCCTGGTGTCCTTGTTACTGAAATACAAAACGGACTCACAATAATGACTTCTTCTTCTCTACTGCCTGCATTTTTGCAGGCAGTAATGCAGGGCCAGCCCCGGGCACTGAAAGACCCCCACTACCCGGGCTGGCACCTTGCGCCAGTTACCGGGCTGATGAACGACCCAAACGGGTTTATCCATTTTCAGGGTGAATACCACTTGTTCTACCAGTGGAACCCTTTAGGTTGCAGCCACCAAAATAAAAGCTGGGGGCACTGGCGTTCGCAGGATTTGGTGCACTGGCAGCATGCTCCCATCGCCCTGATACCCGGGGAAGACTATGACCGCAGTGGGTGTTATTCCGGCAGTGCTGTGGATAACCAGGGCCAGTTAACCCTGTGCTACACCGGTAACGTAAAGTTTGACGACGGCAGCCGTACTGCCTGGCAGTGCCTGGCGGTAGAAAATGCCCAGGGCGGGTTTGATAAAACGGGCCCGGTTCTGGCGTTGCCTGAAGGGTATACCGGGCATGTACGCGACCCGAAAGTTTGGCGGCAGGGTGAAACCTGGTACATGGTGCTGGGAGCGCAGGATAAACACAAGCAAGGCAAGGTGCTGTTATTCCACTCAGGTAACCTCACTGACTGGACGCTGGCCGGTGAAATTGCTGGCAGTGGCCTGGGGGGGCTGGGCGAAGCAGGTTATATGTGGGAATGCCCGGACCTGTTTCACCTGGACGGGCAGGATGTGTTAATCGCCTGCCCGCAGGGTGTCACAAAGCAGGAAAAACGCTTTCTGAATACTTACCCTGTAACATGGTTGTGCGGCACCCTGCAGGCAGACGGCGCAACTTTCCACCATGGCCCACTGGCAGAGTTGGACGCCGGTTTTGAGTTCTATGCCCCACAAACTGCACTGGCGGAAGACGGGCGGCGGCTGTTAATTGGCTGGATGGGCGTTCCTGATGGCGAAGAGATGCTGCAGCCAACGGTGAAAAATGGCTGGATCCACCAGATGACCTGCCCGCGCCAGCTTTCTCTGAAGCAAGGGCGGTTATTCCAACAGCCGGTAACTGAATTGCAGATGTTGCGCGAAACGGAATCTGGCTGGCAAGGGCTGGCATCGCAGGCTCCCGAAATTCCAGCTGAGCGGCTGGAGATCTTGTTGACCCGTACCCCGGGGAAGAGTGCCACCCTGCATTTTGGCAATGACGACCTGGTGCTGACCTGGAGTGACTGTGAATTATGCCTCGCCCGGCGTAGCCAGGAAAACGGTGAGTGGCAGTACCGTTACTGGGATGCCCCAGCCACCGGGTTGCAGATTCTGTGCGACCATTCAAGCATTGAGATTTTCATTAATCAGGGTGAAGGTGTGATGACTAGCCGTTATTTCCCGGCGCAGCCTGCCACACTCTCTTTTTCCGGCGAAGCAGAACTGCAGGTACGCTACTGGTCGTTACGCGCCTGCATGGTAGAATAGGGTTTTACATCAACCAATTCGCTGCCGTGAGAAAAACCAAACGTATTACCATCAGTGATATTGCCAGCCTGGCAGGTGTCTCGAAAGCGACTGCCAGCCTGGTGCTTAATGGCCGGGGCAAGGAGTTGCGTGTTGCACAGGAAACACGCGAACGTGTGCTGTCTGTTGCCCAGCAACACCATTACCAGCCCAGCATTCACGCCCGCCTGCTACGCGACAGCCGCAGCCACACTCTGGGTCTGGTGGTGCCGGAAATCACCAACTACGGCTTCGCTGTTTTTTCTTATGAACTGGAAACCCTGTGCCGTGAAGCCGGGTTGCAGTTGCTTATCTCTTGTACCGATGAAAACCCCGGCCAGGAAGCGGTGGTGGTGAGTAACCTGGTGGCACGCCAGGTGGATGGCATCATTGTGGCTTCCAGCATGCTCAACGATGCGGATTACCTAAAACTGAGTGAGCAGTTACCGGTTGTACTTTTTGACCGCCATATGAGTGACACCACCCTGCCACTGGTAATGACTGATTCTGTCTCGCCCACAGCGGAGCTGGTTGCCCGGGTGGCAGGTAAGTATGCCGACGAGTTTTATTTCCTTGGCGGGCAGCCGCGTTTGTCCCCAACCAAAGACCGGCTGGAGGGGTTCTGTAAAGGGCTGGAACAGGCTGGTGTGGAACTGCGCCCGGAATGGATTATTCATGGTAATTACCACCCCAGCAGCGGTTATGAAATGTTTGCCACGCTGTGCGCCCGGCTGGGAAGGCCGCCGAAGGCCTTGTTCGTTGCTGCCTGTGGTTTGCTCGAAGGGGTGCTGCGTTATATGAGCCAGCATAATTTGCTGGACAGTGATATTTACCTGGCCAGTTTCGATGACCACTACCTGTATGATTCTCTTTCAGTGCGCATCGATACCATTCAACAGGATTGCCGCCAACTGGCGGGTGACTGTTTTGAAATGATCACGCAGTTAGTAGACAACCAGGAGCCCACACCACACCAGCGACGCCTGCCTGCATCTATTCAGTGGCGGCACAGTTAGTGGCAGTGCGCCCGGCAACCAGCGGGCGCCACATCACGCAACGTTTATTTCTGGTGTGAACAGAAAACTCGCTGGTCAGTAATTCCGTGTTAGACTACATTCAATATACCCCCATCCCGTATAGGAGAGCCTGTGCCACATTCACCTGAAGATAAAAAACGTGCTCTTAACCGTATTAAGCGTATTCAGGGGCAGTGCGAAGGCATTCAACGTTCACTGGAAGCAGGCGCCGATTGCGCACCAATACTGATGCAAATGGCCGCTGTGCGTGGGGCAATGAACAGCCTGATGGCCGAAATTTTGGATAGTTATATTCGTGAGGAATTTGCCGGGAAACTGCGTGAGGAGAGTGAAAACGGAGCTGATATTGATGAGCTGGCAAAGCTTGTGCGCTCTTATTTTAAATAATTTTCCTTAAATATAAGTATGTTGTATTCTTTTTGTTAATGCTTCTCTTATAATGTATATACCCGGTAGGGGTATATGTTCTATACTCCCCTCATCATGCGATAGCCTGGCTATCCTTTCTTGTGTCGCAGCCATTAATAACGATATCCGGGCTGTTTTGCAGCGCTACGCTGTGCCTTTTTGATAAGTGGAGTTCCTACATGAAATCTCGTGCCGCTGTTGCTTTTGGTCCTGGTAAACCGCTGGAAATTGTTGAGCTGGATGTGGCTCCACCGCGTGCAGGCGAAGTGATGATCAAAATTACCCATACCGGCGTTTGCCATACCGATGCCTTTACGCTTTCTGGTGATGATCCGGAAGGGGTTTTCCCGGTTGTACTGGGCCACGAAGGTGCCGGTGTAGTGGTTGAAGTGGGTGAGGGGGTGACCAGTGTGCAGCCTGGCGACCACGTTATTCCACTGTACACTGCAGAATGTGGTGAGTGTCTGTTCTGTAAATCCGGTAAAACCAACCTGTGTACGGCTGTGCGCGCCACTCAGGGTAAAGGGCTGATGCCAGATGGTACTACCCGTTTTTCCTATAATGGCGAACCGGTTTATCACTACATGGGGTGCTCCACATTCAGTGAGTACACTGTTGTGGCTGAGGTTTCTCTCGCAAAAATTAACCCGCAGGCCAACCATGAGCAGGTGTGCCTGTTAGGTTGTGGTGTGACTACCGGAATTGGTGCTGTACATAACACGGCTAAAGTTCAGCCGGGTGATTCTGTGGCTGTGTTTGGCCTGGGCGGTATCGGTCTTGCGGTTCTGCAGGGGGCACGCCAGGCGCAGGCCGGGCGGATTATCGCTATTGATACCAACCCGGCTAAATTCGAGCTGGCTAAAGAGTTCGGTGCTACAGAGTGCATCAACCCTAACGATTACGATAAGCCCATTCAGGACGTGATCATTGAAATGACCGGCTGGGGTGTTGACCACTCTTTTGAATGCATTGGTAACGTGAAAGTGATGCGTGCTGCGCTGGAATGTGCACACCGTGGTTGGGGCCAGTCTGTGATTATTGGTGTGGCTGGCGCAGGCCAGGAGATCTCTACTCGCCCATTCCAGTTAGTTACCGGCCGCCAGTGGAAAGGCTCTGCCTTTGGTGGTGTGAAAGGGCGTAGCCAGCTGCCTGGCATGGTTGAAGATGCAATGCGCGGTAAAATCGCACTGAAACCGTTTGTCACCCACACGATGCCACTGGACGAAATCAATACTGCTTTCGACCTGATGCATGAAGGGAAATCTATCCGTTCTGTTATTCATTATGATTAATGCACCTGTCTGGCGGGCGGTTAACAGCCTCCCGCCGGCTGCTGACATCACGGAAACAGGAGAAAACGGATGCAAAAAGTTGAAGAACACTGGGTGTGTGGCGGTTTACAGCAAGTGTGGCGCCACGATTCGCACACTCTGAATTGTGCCATGCAGTTCGCGGTATTTGTGCCTCCTCAGGCAAGCCAGGCTCCTTGCCCGGTGCTGTACTGGCTTTCCGGGCTGACATGCAACGAGCAGAATTTTATTACCAAGGCAGGTGCGCAGCGTTATGCCGCTGAGCATGGTGTGGTGCTGGTAGCACCAGATACCAGCCCCCGCGGTGAAGGCGTTGCCGATGATGCTGCCTGGGATTTAGGGCAGGGCGCCGGGTTCTACCTCAATGCGACCGAGTCGCCCTGGAAGCCCCATTACCAGATGTATGACTATGTGCTTAATGAACTGCATGCGCTGGTGCTGGCTTCCTTCCCGGTAGTGGATAAACGCAGTGTGTCTGGTCACTCAATGGGTGGGCATGGTGCGTTAGTGCTGGCATTACGCAACCCGCACGCCTTTTGCAGTGTGTCTGCCTTTGCGCCCATTGTGGCTCCCACACAGGTTCCCTGGGGTGAGAAAGCGTTCTCCGCCTACCTGGGGGAAGACCGGGCAGCCTGGCAGCAGTATGACGCGGTGGCGTTAATCAACAGCGGCCATCGGGTGAAAGACCTGCTGGTGGACCAGGGGCTGGGCGATAACTTCTATGAAGAGCAACTGAAAACCGGGTTGTTAAAAACCGCTTGTGAACAGCAAAACCTGCCGCATACGATTCGCCTGCAGGGCGGGTATGACCATAGTTATTACTTTATCGCCACGTTTGTTGGTGAGCATATCGCCTGGCATGCGAAGCATTTGTGCCAGTAGTGGGTATGCATAGCGTGGGAAGTTTTCGCACGCTGATTGATGCGCAATAAAAACGCCAGGTAGCTGATGACCTGGCGTTTTGTTTATCAGAAAAGTGTGAAACGGGCGTGATTAACGCATCGTCACAAACTCTTCAGACGCTGTTGGGTGAATGGCAACAGTGTTATCGAAGTCCTGCTTGGTGGCACCCATTTTCAGGGCGACAGCGAAGCCTTGCAGGATTTCATCCATACCAAAACCAATGCCGTGAATACCAACGATTTTTTCTTCTTCGCCCACGCAGACTAACTTCATGCGGCACGGTTGGCGGTGCTGTGTTACCGCAGTATACATCGCGGTGAAACCGGATTTATACACTTTCACCTGGTCGTCGCCATATTGCTCACGCGCCTGTGGCTCGGTTAGCCCGACAGTACCAATGGGTGGATGGCTGAAGACGACGGTAGGCACATTGGTGTAATCCAGGTGCTCATCGGGCTTGTTGTTAAACAGGCGTTCAGACAGGCGGCGGCCAGCAGCAACGGCAACGGGTGTCAGTTCGACATGGCCGGTGTTGTCGCCCACAGCATAGATACCTGGCACACTGGTATTTTGCCATTTATCCACTTTAATGTAGCCTTTTGCATCGGTTTCCACGCCGGTAACGGCCAGATTAAAGGCATCTGTCGCCGGTTCACGGCCAATGGCCCAAATCAGGCAGTCAACTTCGCAACTGCGGCCATCTTCAAGGTGCAGTGTCAGGCTGCCATCGCTGTTTTTCTGCACCGATTTGGGAATGGCCTGGGTGTGCAGTTGCGGCCCTTCGGCGGCCATCACTTCAACCAACGTTTCCACGATGGTTGGGTCAAAGTTGCGCAGTGGTGCGTGTTTGCGTACAAACAGGTGGGTTTCAGCACCCAGCCCGTTCAGCACACCGGCAATTTCTACGGCAATATAACCGGCACCCACCACAGCAACCCGTCTGGGCAGTGCTTTGAGCTCAAAGAACCCGTTGGAATCAATACCGTATTCCACGCCAGGAATTTCCGGGTAACTCGGGCGGCCACCTGTGGCAATCAGAATGTGGTCTGCCGTATAAGTTTCGCCATTGACCTCGACGGTTTTGGCATCAACAAAACGGGCAAAACCGTGAATCACATCGACTTTGTTTTTTGATAAACCCGAGTCGTAAGCGGCATGAATACGGTCAATATAAGCACTGCGGCTGGCAAGGAGTTTTTGCCAGTCGAAGTTATTCACTGTGGTATCAAACCCATAATCCGGGCCGTACTGGTGAATGGCCTCTGCGATTTGCGCGGCGTGCCACATCACTTTTTTGGGGACACAACCCACGTTCACACACGTTCCGCCCAACGCTTTTGCTTCAATCAGGGCACATTTTTGGCCGTACATAGCGGCGCGGTTAATGGATGCGATACCGCCGCTGCCGCCGCCGATCGCGATGTAGTCGTAATGTTTGCTCATGGGGTTCCTTAGTTTAGTGCGCGGTTATGCCTGCGCAGTGAAAACAGGCCAACAGTATCCGTTTGGACCTGCAATGATGCCACCAATCACTCCAATCAGTGATTATTCGGGCACAATCCAGTTCAGTGCCGTGTGACCAGTCCCTTCCGGCACCAGTTTGCCATGAAGCCAGGGCAGAATTTCTGCCATTTGCGCTTCCAGCTTCCACGGCGGGTTTATCACTATCATACCTGACGCTGTCATGCCACGATGAGAGTTATCCGGGCGTACAGCCAGCTCGATTTGCAAAATACGGCGGATGCCGGTTTCTTCCAGCGCGTGGATCATGCGTTTAATTTGCTGGCGCAGTACTACCGGGTACCACAACGCATACACCCCGGTGGCGAAGCGTTTGTAGCCTTCGGCAATGCCATCCACCACTGCCTGGTAATCCGTTTTAATTTCGTAAGGCGGGTCTATCAGCACCAGAGCACGGCGCGAAACGGGTGGCAATTTTGCTTTCAGTTGCTGGTAACCGTCGCCGCGCGCCACTCGCGCCCGCTCATCTTTGCTGAATTCTGTACGTAACAGCGGGTAATCGCTGGGATGCAGCTCAGTCAGTTGCAGGCTGTCCTGCGGGCGCAGTAACTCACGGGCAATCAGCGGGGAGCCAGGGTAATAGCGCAGGTTACCGTTGGTATTAAGCTGGCGAACTACGTTGATATAGGGTGCCATGGCTTCAGGCAAATCCGGGCAGTCCCACACGCGGGCAATCCCTTCCAGGTATTCACCCGTGCGCTCCGCCTGTTCACTGTTAAGCAAATAGCGCCCGGCTCCGGCGTGGGTATCCAGATACAGGAACGGTTTTTCTTTTTCTTTAAGCGACTCAATGATGAGGCTTTGCACTGTGTGTTTTAGCACATCGGCGTGGTTGCCAGCGTGAAAGCTGTGGCGGTAACTAAGCATGATTGCGGGAGTCCAGGATGTCTGACAATAATCGCTCAGTATACCGGAAAAGTGATAGCGACGGGAAAGGTGCTGGCCAGCATTGAAATGAGCAGGTTACGCCCCCATGCTATACCTTAATGTATATCCTGATAATACCAGTGATTTGTAGCTCACCAGGCTGCTGGGTTATTTGAGATGTGGACCATTCAGGAACATCAGAGTGCGTGTGGAAATACGCCTCACTTTATTTGGGACTGTGCTATGACCAATCCATTACTTACCGATTTTACTCTTCCTCCGTTTTCTGCAATCAAGCCTGAACATGTTGTGCCAGCCGTGACCGATGCACTGGATGCCTGCCGTGCCGCAGTTGAGCAGGTGGTGGCGCATGGCGCGCCCTGGACATGGGATAACCTGTGCCAGCCTCTGGCGGAAACCGATGACAGGCTGGGGCGGATTTTCTCACCGGTAAGCCACCTCAATTCGGTCAAAAACAGCCCGGAATTGCGTGCAGCATATGAACAAACGCTGCCATTGTTATCCGAATACAGCACCTGGGTTGGGCAGCACGAAGGCCTGTACCAGGCGTATCGCAACCTGCGCGATGGCGAACATTACGCCAGCCTGAGCGTGGCACAGAAAAAAGCAGTGGATAACGCACTGCGAGACTTTGAATTGTCCGGTATTGGGCTGCCAAAAGACAAACAGAAACGCTATGGTGAGATTGCGGCGCGGTTGTCTGAACTGGGTTCGCTCTACAGCAATAATGTGCTGGATGCCACCATGGGCTGGAGCAAACTGATTACCGATGAATCCCAACTGGCGGGGATGCCGGAAAGCGCAATGGCAGCCGCCAAAGCTCAGGCAGAAGCGAAAGAGCAGGAAGGCTGGTTACTGACGCTGGATATCCCGAGCTACCTGCCAGTAATGACTTATTGCGATAACGCAGCGTTACGTGAAGAGATGTACCGCGCTTATAGCACCCGTGCTTCTGACCAGGGACCAAATGCCGGTAAGTGGGATAACACGCCAGTCATGGAGGAGATCCTGGCGTTGCGCCACGAGCTGGCGGAGTTGCTGGGCTTTGGTAGTTATGCCGAGAAATCTCTGGCAACTAAAATGGCAGAAAACACCGGGCAGGTGCTGGATTTTCTGACCGATTTAGCCAAACGTGCGCGCCCACAAGGTGAAGCGGAACTGGCGCAATTGCGCGCTTTCGCCCGTGAGCATTATGGTGTGGATGAACTGAACCCGTGGGATCTCACCTGGTATGGCGAGAAGCAAAAACAGCACCTCTACAGTATCAGCGACGAACAGCTGCGCCCCTATTTTCCGGAGAGCAAGGCAGTAAATGGCCTGTTCGAAGTGGTAAAACGCATTTACGGCATTACCGCGAAAGAACGCCATGATGTGGACGTATGGAACCCGGATGTACGTTTCTTCGAGCTCTATGATGAGCAGGGCGACCTGCGCGGCAGTTTCTATCTCGACCTGTATGCCCGTGAGCACAAACGGGGTGGCGCATGGATGGATGACTGCGTGGGCCAGTTGCGTAAAGCCGACGGTTCGTTGCAAAAACCCGTTGCTTACCTGACCTGTAACTTTAACCGCCCGGTGAATGGCAAACCGGCACTGTTTACCCATGATGAAGTCACTACGTTGTTCCATGAGTTCGGGCACGGCCTGCACCATATGCTGACACGTATTGATACCGCGGGTGTTTCCGGGATCAACGGTGTGCCCTGGGATGCTGTTGAGCTGCCAAGCCAGTTTATGGAAAACTGGTGCTGGGAACCGGAAGCGCTGGCATTTATTTCTGGCCATTACGAAACCGGCGAACCGCTGCCACAGTCTCTGCTGGATAAAATGCTGGCGGCGAAAAATTACCAGGCAGCAATGTTTATTCTGCGCCAGCTTGAGTTTGGCCTGTTTGATTTCCGCCTGCATGCTGAGTTTTCTCCGCAACAGGGGGCAAAAATTCTCGAAACACTGGCAGAAATCAAAAAACAGGTGGCTGTGGTGCCTTCTCCGGCGTGGGGGCGTTTCCCGCATGCCTTCAGCCATATCTTTGCTGGCGGCTATGCTGCGGGCTATTACAGCTACCTGTGGGCCGATGTCCTGGCAGCGGATGCGTTTTCCCGGTTCGAGGAAGAGGGTATTTTCAACCGTGAAACAGGCTTATCCTTCCTGGATAACATCTTAAGCCGTGGCGGTTCCGAAGAGCCGATGACACTGTTCAAACGCTTCCGTGGCCGTGAACCACAACTGGATGCCATGCTGCACCATTACGGCATTCAGGGCTGAAGTTAACCGTGAACATATGTTTGTTAGCTGAAACAGGCGCCGATCCCGGCGCCTTATCTGTTCTGGCGGCGCGCTGGGGGCTAACCCACGATGAAAATAACGCCATGGCACTGGTACTGACCGCTTCTCAACTGGAATTACGCAAGCGGGATGAGCCAAAGCTCGGTGGTATTTATGTCGACTTTGTCGCTGGCGCGATGGCTCACCGGCGCAAGTTTGGCGGTGGGCGAGGGGAAGCGGTTGTAAAGGCGGTTGGCGTGAAAGGCGAGTATTTACCTGATGTGGTGGATGCGACGGCAGGGCTTGGACGCGATGCCTTTGTGCTGGCCTCTGTAGGCTGCCATGTAAGGATGCTGGAACGTCATCCGGTAGTGGCCGCTTTACTGGAAGATGGCCTGAATCGTGGTTACCAGGACCCGGAAATTGGTGGCTGGCTGCGGGAACGGCTGGCACTGATTCACGGTTCGAGCCTGACAGCGCTGGAAGGGCTGGAACCCCGCCCGCAGGTGGTTTACCTCGACCCGATGTATCCCCATAAGCAAAAAAGTGCGCTGGTGAAAAAAGAGATGCGGGTGTTTCAGTCACTGGTTGGGGCTGATGACGATGCTGATGCACTTCTGGCACCGGCACAACGCCTGGCAACTAAGCGGGTGGTCGTGAAACGCCCGGATTATGCACCGGCGCTGGCGGGTGTCGAAACCCGTTCGGCTATCACCACCAAAAACCACCGTTTTGATATTTACCCCGGCACACCACACGCCTGAAATGAAACACCCTTGCCGCGTTGGCAAGGGTGTGCTTTGTGTTTACCGCACAGAGTGCCTGCGCTGTGCTTACTGCTCTTATTCTTCGTCGTCGTCATTGAGCGGCACAATCAGCATATCAACATGAACCGTATTGATAAGCTGGCGCGCTGAAGACATCAGTTTGCTCCAGAAGTCCTGATGATGGCCGCATACCACAAGGTCAACGTCATATTTACGAATGGCATCCACCAGAACCTGGCCCAGATCTCCACTACCACTCAGCGTTTCAGTAATTGGGTAGTTTGCGCCCGTAGATAACTCTGTCAGTGCGTGATGGGTTTCTTCGGAGATACGTTTCTGCATATCACCCAGATTCACATCAATAAGACCGGTATACAGGTCTGAATAGTTTACGTCGACGTGGATCAGCGAAATTTTCGCATTATATGGGCGGGCCATGGAGACCGCTTTTTCAACCAGAACTTTGCTTTCCGGGGAAAGATCTACCGCAATCAGAATATGTTTGTAAGCCATAATGTTATTCCTTCCATAAGCTGTCGATGAACACATGGACAGGAGAACAACCCAGGCAATTTTGGTCTCCTGTGTGCCCGTATCAGCAAAGCTGGTTTACGGGAACGACTTCCAGCGTAATGACCTCAGGTACTGAATTCCTGTCTACATTATAGCGCGACAGGCGCGCAGTCAATTTGCGCCAGGTTGATATATAACAATCAATTACCTGTTTTGTGCAGTTGTTATCGGTTTGTTGTATGGAAAAAAAAACCACCTGCGACCTACACTATTTAATAAGGCAAGCCGATAAACTTATTATGGCTGGGTGCCTTTAGCTCACTGACCCTTTTGCTGACTGTCTGTTTTGGGGAGCGATGTTATCCGGAGTGGCCGGAAAATCGCCGGGGAGGATGTATGATCAGCACCATTGCGTTGTTTTGGGCGTTGTGTGTCGTATGTGTCATCAATATGGCGCGTTACTTCTCATCGTTACGTGCGTTACTGGTGGTGCTACGAGGTTGTGATCCTTTACTGTATCAGTATGTCGATGGTGGTGGCTTTTTCACATCACATGGTCAACCCAGCAAACAAATGCGCCTGGTAAGATACATTTATGCTAAGCGGTATTCAGACCATCATGATGATGAATTTATTCGCCGTTGTGAACGTGTGCGGCGCCAGTTCATTCTGACAAGTTCATTGTGTGGGTTAGTGATTGTGAGCCTGGTGGGCCTGGCTATCTGGCACTGAGCTGAATGGAATGTGCGCTGAAAAGGTAAGATTAAGCGGGCCTTACAGCCCGCTTATGGTCGATGACAATCCTCATTTCCGCACAGAACCAGAGGGTGTCACCCAATCAAAAACAAGGAAAATCAATTCATTGATTTTCGGCTACTCACTAAAAAGGAGGGAAAACCACGTTTTTCCCTTCTTTTTCATCAATATGAAGCGGGCCTGGCAGCCCGCTTATGGTGAAATTTGCAAATCAGATCAGGTGCAATGACAACCAGTACAGGCAGCCGGAAAGCAGAATGGCAGCAGGAAGAGTAAATATCCATGCCATCAGAATGCTTTTAACCGTGCGGCTTTGTAACCCGCCGCCATCAACCAGCATGGTACCGGCCACAGAAGACGACAACACATGGGTGGTGGACACTGGCATGCCGGTGTAGCTGGCAATACCGATGGAAACCGCAGCAGTCATCTGTGCAGACATCCCTTGTGCGTAAGTCATGCCTTTCTTACCAATTTTCTCGCCAATGGTGGTGGCAACGCGGCGCCAGCCAATCATGGTACCAATACCCAGAGCCAGCGCAACCGCCATAATAATCCAGATGGGCGCGTATTCGATGGTGCTCAGCATGTCACTTTTGAGTTTCTTGAGGTACCGTTTATCGTCGGAGTTGGTTTCCGGCAGATTAGCGACTTTGTCTGTCGTATCGGCAATACACAGCATCATACGGCGTAAATGACTGCGTTGCTCCAGGCTCAACTTTTCATAGCTGTCGAGGTTGGCTAACAGGCCTTTGGCAGTATCCAGCGCAAACACAGCACGGCTGGCATCGCAATGGAACTCATGCGCTTCACCCGGAACGGGTGCCAGGTTAGCCGGTGGCGACATATCAATGACATGTTTAACTGCTTCACCATGCTGCTGGAAATAGAGTTCGACGTTCGTCACGGCATCCCGTGTGCGGGTAATGTCGTAACCTGTTGAACTCATGTTTACCACGAAACCGGCGGGTGCCACGCCAATTAATACCAGCATAATCAGCCCGATACCTTTCTGCCCGTCATTCGCGCCGTGGGAGAAGCTGACACCAATGGCAGAAACAATCAGGGCAATACGCGTCCAGAATGGCGGCCTTTTTTTACCATCCTGTTTTTCGCGCTCAGCAGGTGTTAAGTGGACGCGACGGCGTTTTTTGGTGCCGTTCCAGTAGCGGCGCAACAGATACACCAGTCCACCCGCCAGCACCATGCCGACAATCGGAGAAACGATTAGAGAGGCAAAAATATTGATGACTTTTGGAATGTTGAGTGCTTCCACGACGGATGTGCCAGTCATCAGGGCGTTCGTCAGGGCGATACCGATGATAGCGCCAATCAGCGTATGAGAACTGGAGGCCGGCAAACCAAAGTACCAGGTGCCAAGGTTCCAGATAATGGCGGCAAGCAACATGGAAAACACCATGGCAAGACCGTGTGCGGAACCGACATTCAACAATAAGTCTGTTGGCAGCATGTGAACGATGGCATACGCGACACTCAGCCCGCCCAACAGGACACCGAAGAAGTTAAATACAGCAGCCATTACAACAGCCAGTTGTGAGCGCATCGCACGCGTATAAATGACGGTAGCGACAGCGTTTGCTGTATCGTGAAAACCATTGATGGCTTCGTAGAACAACACAAAAGCCAGTGCGAGAACCAATAACAACCCGGTATGCAAATCCAGGTCTGCAAAGAGATGTAGCATAGACGTTAAGCCATTCTGTGGACATGAACGCGGCGCATTATCCAGGACAACTGCGCCGGGGGCAAAGTGAAAATAGACTTTTTTTGATTTAAATTGCGTCGCTTTTCTTACTGATTGTCATTAATTTGTAATAATTCAATGGGATACCTGAAGGATTGGCTTTTGTGCTGGTGTGATTCACGGACTATCTTTACAATTCGCCGCCAGATAAAACAGGGGGAAAGTGTGGAACAATTCGATGTGGTGGTGATTGGCGCGGGTGCGGCCGGGTTATTTTGTGCGGCACAGGCCGGGCAGGCGGGTTTGCGCGTCATGGTACTGGACAACGGGAAAAAACCAGGCAGAAAAATTCTTATGTCTGGTGGTGGTCGTTGCAACTTTACTAACCTTTATATCGAACCTGCGGCCTATTTGAGCTCAAACCCTCATTTTTGCAAATCTGCCCTGGCACGCTATACCCAATGGGATTTTATCGACATGGTTTCCCGCCATGGTATTGCCTGGCATGAAAAAACACTGGGACAGTTGTTTTGTGATGATTCAGCAGAACAAATTGTCACCATGTTGATGGACGAGTGCCAGCAGGGTAACGTGACATTGCGGTTGCGCAGTGAAGTGTTAGCTATTGAACGCAATGAGCAGGGCTATACGCTGCAGCTTAATGGCGCGGAAATTCACGCTAACAAGTTGGTCATTGCCAGTGGCGGCCTGTCTATGCCCGGTCTGGGCGCCTCACCTTTTGGCTATAAAGTGGCTGAGCAGTTCGGCCTCCCTGTATTGCCTACCCGGGCAGGCCTGGTGCCATTCACGCTGCATAAACCCTTGCTGGAACAGTTGCAAACGTTGTCAGGTGTATCGCTTCCCTCGGTGGTAACCGCGCAGGATGGCACGCAATTTCGTGAAAATATTTTGTTCACACACCGGGGCATGTCTGGCCCGGCTGTGCTGCAAATTTCCAGTTACTGGCGTGCTGGTGAGCCAGTTATGGTTAACCTGGCTCCAGATGGTGGCGTGGATGCGTTACTGGACGAACAACGCCAGGCACACCCGAACCAGAGCCTGAAAAACACCCTGGCCATGTTATTACCGAAGCGGTTAATCGAAGTGCTGATGTCGCTGGGGTTGGTGCCAGATGTCACTCTGAAACAGCTTAATTCACGCCAGCAGGCAGACCTGGTCGCACACCTGTCACAGTGGGAAATAGTGCCAAATGGCACCGAAGGCTACCGCACCGCCGAAGTGACGCTTGGCGGTGTCGATACCCATGCGCTTTCTTCCCGGACCATGGAAGCCCGCACGGTGCCAGGGCTCTATTTTATTGGTGAAGTGGTTGATGTCACCGGCTGGCTGGGTGGTTACAACTTCCAGTGGGCCTGGAGCTCCGCCTGGGCGTGTGCTCAGGCGCTGGCTTCTTAATCGCCCGGTGGCGTTGGAGCATGGTGATAAATACTGCCCGTCAGAAAATCAGGCCAGTTTTTTTCAAAGAACAGAGTACTAAGGTCCTCCAGTGGTCGCAGACCCTGCACTCTTACCCTGAAGTCGCCATCTAACCAGCGCACAACCAATTGTTGTTGCCTGTGTTGCGGGTTTTCCGCTAAAAAACGGTAGGCCGTCAGTGCTCCAGTACGAGCTGAAGGGACTTGATCGCCGTCAGGGGAGCAAAGCACCCGTGCTCCACGGCTGCCACCACCCTGTTCAATATAGAAATTCAACGCGGTTAATAATGCTTCGCAAGCCAGAGCCATTTGCTGCCACTGGAAGCGCTGTGCGGTTTGGTTGGGATGTGTAATGGCGATGCCATGCTGAGTTATCTGTTCATTGAGACGCCTGGCCGCTGCCAGTGCTTCAGGAACCTGGTCTGTGTGGCAAATGAATCCGGCAACGTCGCTCATACGTTGTTGTATTTCTGTTTTAACGGCCTCAATAGTGGGGGCCTGCGACGTTGTGCTGTCACGCAGAATGGTATTGATGAGTGCCGACACTTCGTTGGTGAAGCAGGAATCCGTTTTATTCCGGCTTGTCGCCTTAATGTGTTTGGCACAACGTAATCCAAAAACCTGGCCTGCATTCAGTGCAGCTCCGCCCGGGCGCGTCACGCCATGTGTACCTGCCGCCTCGCCAATGGCATAACACCCGGATAAAGACGTTTGCCCCCAGGTATCGACAGCAATACCACCATTCATATGTTGGTGGTTAACGTTAAAAGCCAGTGGGTGCTTTGTCAGGTCATGACCATTGTGTTTGTACAATTCAATCGCCAGAGGGTTCATGTGTCGCAGGCGTTCGATGGGGAGTGCCAGGTTAGCGTCATTGTTTGTCAGGTACGCCCGGACATCGTCATCCAGGTCCTCCAGAGAGAAATCCGGCGAGCCTTCAACAGGTAACGGGTTACGATTAAAGTCCATAAAGATGGTGTTGCCCTGTTGTGCTTCACTGTAAATTGCCAGATCAACCAGGCTGGAACCGAAATCCAGCATCCGGCTGGCGTGAACCGGCCATTGGTAGCCTTTACGGAAAATATTGGAAGCGAGTTCCCTGGTGGTGCGGTAATAGCGTGCAAGAAAGTTATGTTCCTGGCCCTGAGTATCTACGGAATAGATGTAGGGCATGCTTTGCATATAGGTGCCAGATAAGTTCCAGGGGAATTCATCACGGCGTGTCCCGATACCAAATTGATGCTCGGTGAGATTGACGGTTTCCAGCCCGGTAGCCAGTGCTAACCCCAGGGACCCAAAACAGCGCTTCGGATAAACACTGTCACGAAATAGTTCACCAGGCCCTCCAGCCGCAAGAACCACGGCACTGGCGCGTATTACACATAGTCCCCATGGGTTGTCCGGGCAACGCGCCCCTTTTACTATGGCGACAGCGCCCACAATATGGCGGGATGCTCCTTCGCCTTCCGTCAGCAAGCGTATAACGGTTGCATGGTCGATAAAGAGGGTATTGAGTAAGATAGCCTCTTCTGCTAATACCTTGACCATCAACCGTGAAGTACGTGGCCCGCAGCTGGTGGCCCGGCCAGCTTCGTCGTGATCTGTCTGGTAGCGTAAAACGGCACCGTAACGGTCTTCCGGTAATGGTAACCCAATGCTTTTCAAACCAATAAATGCTTCGATGGAACCAACCGCTTCGACATAAGCGGTATCTGCATCCATTGCACCACCCGCTCCTAACGCTCCCGCCAGCTTAACAAAGTCATCACCATGAAAACTGGTGGATGCCGTGTGCAGTGTCTGCTTATCTGAGCCCGAGCAGGCAGACGTTCCCCAAAACAAGGTTTGTGTGGCGACAACAACATCTGTTTTTCTGCGGCGCAGTTCAACGGCGGCACGCAGGCCAGCCGCTCCACTGCCGATAACCAACGCCTCATGGCTATAAAGAGGAATGGAATAACCAGCAATATCCAGTGTGAGTGACGGGTTTGCTGCAGCCACATGCCGTGGCATCGTGACATCCGTTAAAGGTGTCAGGATGGATTGAGATAGGGTCGTTGCCATATTTGCCTCTACTGTTTACTGGGGCTCAGACCAGGCTCTGCCGGGCTGGAATAAGCAGCCGGGGATTTTTGTACACCAAGCAACATGAGGGAGCTGAATACCATGACACAGGCAGCAACCCACCATACAGTACTTAAGGAATAGATATCAGCGAAGTACCCGGCTAACACAGGGGAAATACCACCGGCTGCCATGCCTATATTCATGACAAAGCCAATAGCCGAACCGCGTAATGCCTGCGGAACCAACTCAGCGGTAAAGGAAATCACCAGTGGCGTAACTGGGTAGCCTAAGAAGCCAAGCAAGAGAATGACTACTATCACGGCATATACAGGCATATTTAGCACCATTGCCGCCATGAGCAGGCTACTCAGTAAGGTGATACCAATCAGGATAGCGCGTTTACGGTTGAAGTTGCCTTTATCGCACAGGCGACCTGTCACAAGTCCCCCCAGGGCACCAGCAAGACCCAGCAGGCTGGCAATAGTGCCTGCGACACTTATCGATAAGTGCTTAACATTCATTAAAAATGTTGGTGCCCACAGCAGGACAATCCACCAGCCACTGAGTAACAGGAAGTAGTACAGTGCCATCAGTAAAACGGAAGGGTTGCGGAACAGCTGTTTGAGTGGCAACGACGCTCTATGTGCCTGGTGCGTTTTTTTCTCTGTCGGTTTTGGTTTTACCAATATGGCATAGGCCAGAGCGACCAGCAAACCCATGCCGCCCGCCACATAAAAAACCACTCGCCAGCCGAAGACAGGGCCAAGCATGGCGCCAAGCCAGGTACCCAAAAAACCGCCAATCGGGTAGCCCATCCAGTAGAGAGACATGACTGTGGTGCGTTGTTTCTCTGTGGTTACATTGGCCACTTCCAGAGAGGCGGCAGGCCAAAAGACACCTTCGCCTATCCCGGTCATCACCCGGTAAAAGAGGAGTGATGTCAGGCTACCTGCTATTCCGGTGCTCATCGTGGCAAGAGAGAAAATGACTAACCCCAGAATAAGAACCGGTTTGCCGCTGAGTTTGTCGGCGATAATGCCAGAAATAAACAAGAAGCCGATGAAGCCATAAAAAAAGGAGCTCATCAGAAAACCTGATTGTGCACGATCCAGATGAAAATCACTGGCCATAAGGCTGATGGCTGACGAAACTGTCATGCGATCAACGGAGTACATCATGTATCCCAGCCCACATAACACGGACACCAGGATCATTCTTTTTGTATCTGTGTGCATAATGCCCTCGACATATCGGATGTGACGAGAAATCAGATACCGCAAAAACTCTGATTAACAGTATTGCTGATGACGCTCCTTGCAGGTGGATAAGACGTCGTTAGGTTCCTGTTGCCACCAGTTCAGTTCCGAGAAAATTTCAACTTCATGTGCCCCCTGATAGCCCAGTGACTCAACGGCGAGACGGGCGCTACGAATATCGATAACACCATCTCCCATCATTCCCCGGTCAGAGAGCAAATCACGGGTTGGCACCAGCCAGTCGCAAATGTGGAATGCCAGAATGCGGTTACGCCCAGCACGTTCCAGTTGTGGGAAGAGCTTCGGATCCCACCAGGTGTGGTAGAGGTCAACGGCAATGCCCAGCCCTTTATCGCCCAGTTCATCGCACAAATCGTTAGCCTGCTCCAGCGTGTTCACACATGCGCGGTCGGCAGCATACATTGGGTGTAATGGTTCAATCGCCAATGGCATACCAACGTTACGTGAGTAATCAAGTAACCGGGATAGCCCGTCTTTGACTTGCTGACGGGCACCCGCGATATCTTTTGATGACCCGGGCAGGCCTCCCACGACCAGTACCAGGCAGGCTGCACCCAGCGCCAGCGCTTCATCCACTGCCCTGCGGTTATCATCATTCGCTACCTGTCTGGTAGCGTCATCGACACCCGGAAACATGCCGCCGCGACAGTAGCCGCTGACGGTTAACGCATTGCTACGGATTAACCGGGCTGTTTTCTCCAGCCCCAGCGCCTGTACTTGATCCCGCCATGGCGAGATCCCGCAGATCCCGTGGCGGGCACAACCATCAATTATTTTATCGAGTGTCCACTGTTTACGTACGGTTGCGGTATTAATGGAAAGCCGCCGTGGATCCGGGTGTTGCATATGCGCTCCTTATTTGATCAAAGACGGAACATCCAACCAGCGGCGTTCGCGCCAGCTTTGCAAAGCCAGTTCTACGAGTTGTACGCCTTTGGCACCCTCAAGCAGATTCCAACGAAAATCGCTTTCACCGTGGACATGGCGTAAAAAACCTTCCCACTGCACTTTGAACGCGTTGTCATAGGTTGTGGTATCCGGTACCGGAACCCAGTCTTTGAAAAAGTCATGAGTCTGGCGCTCATCAGGATTCCAGACAGGTTTGGGGGTATTAACTCTGGCCTGGGTAAGGCAATCGGTCAGTCCGGCTACAGCGGAACCATTGACGCCATCGACCTGGAATGTCACCAGGTCGTCACGACGAACCCGCACACACCAGGAGCTGTTGATTTGTACGATGGTGCCATTATGCAGTTCGAAAGTGGCATACGCGGCATCATCTGCGGTTGCGGCGTAAGGATTACCTTGTTCATCGACACGTTGTGGGATATGGGTGGCACCAAGGCAACTAATACTCTTGATTTCGCCGAATAAATTGTCGATGACATAACGCCAGTGGCAGATCATGTCGAGAATGATGCCGCCACCCTCTTCCTGACGGTAGTTCCAGGATGGACGCTGCGCTGGCTGTAAATCACCTTCGAAGACCCAGTAGCCAAATTCACCCCGTACAGAAAGAACTTTGCCAAAAAAGCCAGACTCATTGAGAAGCTGTAATTTACGTAATCCGGGTAGCCATAATTTGTCCTGCACCACACCGTGGCAAACACCCTGTTGTTCTGCGTAGTGATAGAGTTCCATGGCTTCAGACAAACTCACCGCAACAGGTTTCTCACAATAAATATGTTTGCCTGCGGCAATCGCTTTTTTCAGTAAAGTGGGGCGTGCCTGAGTCGTTGCTGCATCAAAAAAGATAGTGTCGTTAGGATTTGCCAGTGCTGCGTCGAGGTCGGTTCCCCAACGTGCAATACCTGTTTCTTTAGCCAGAGCTGCGATTTTTTCTTCATTACGCCCAATCAAAATTGGGTCGGGCATCAGGTAATCGCCATTTGCCAGAGCAACGCCACCCTGATTACGGATAGCAACAATTGAACGAATCAAATGCTGATTTTTCCCCATACGGCCGGTGACGCCGTGCATGATAATGCCAAGAGAAATAGTGGCCATTGAAGTACCTCGTCTTCAAAAGTGGGATTTGTTCAGGCCACCATCAAGTTCGATGATCTGGCCAACAGTGAAAGGCAATTTACCGCTCGCCAGCGCATCAATAGCGACAGCGATGTCATCAGGTCGTCCCCAGCGTTTCATGGGAACTAACCCTTCTTCAATAAGCTGCGTATATTGGGGTTTAACGGTGCTGGTCATGTCTGTTGCGATAATGCCAGGTCGAACCTCATACACGCCAATACCGGATTCAGCGAGGCGCATGGCAAAAAGTTGTGTGACCATACTGGCAGCTGCTTTAGAGACGCAGTATTCACCACGAGAAATATTCAGGCTTTGGGCACTACAGGAAGTGACATTAATAATGGCGCGATGCTGATTACCTAATTGCCCTTGTTCAAGCATGATTTTTGCGCTTTTTTGGCAGAAGAAGAACATGGCGCGTGTATTTATATCCTGGCAATATTGATAATTCTCAGGCGTCACATCCAGTAAATCGCCGCGTTGTCTGGCTGCTGTTCCGGCATTGTTAACAACGCAATCAAGCCGCCCCCAGCGCGCGACCACAGCTTCCAGCATGGCAGACTGACTCTCCAGTACGGCAATATCACCGGGTACGGCCATGGCTTCTACGCCAAGGGTTTGGATCTGTGCAGCTATTACTTCTTGCCGTGTACGGCTTTCTTCGGTGTCGCGCCCATTGATGGCAACATTAAATCCGCTTTGTGCCAGTTGATATGCGCAGGCCTTGCCAATTCCACGCGTAGAACCGGTAACGAAAGCCACCGGACGTTGTGCACAGGTCATAGTGCTGCTCCTTTTTTAATTTCAACCAACCAGTTGATTTAATGTAAACAGTATAGGAAGGCGTAAAAAAGAAAAGGATGATCGACTTCTCAGATTCAACTAATTGGTTAATAATGATTGCAGTAAATTTAATTGAATGATTTTACGGGGGAAAAATGGTTAAGGAGAGTGTGTCTAAACGCCGGCATGATCCCGAACTGACTCAAAGACTGATCCTTAGTGCAGCTAAAACAGTCTTTGCAGATAAAGGATTTGATGGGGCCCGGGTAGACCAAATTGCCGCACTTGCTCAAGTGAATAAGCAACTGATTTATTATTATTTTGACAATAAAGATATGCTGTTCTCAAAGGTACTGGAAGCGGCATATCTGGACATTCGTACCAAAGAGGCCGCGCTTGATCTGGACGCATTACCTGCGCGCGATGCTGTATTAAGGCTGGTGGAGTTTACCTGGCATTATTATCTGGAAAATCCGGAGTTTATTCGCTTACTAAACAGTGAAAACCAATTACAGGCTCGTCACCTTAAAGCGTTGGATACTATTGTGCCCATTAACCGTAGCTGGTTGAGTATTACTGAAACTATCCTGTTGCGTGGTCAGCAAGATGGCAGTATTCGGCCTGGTATTGATGCGATGCAATTAAATATCAGTATCTCTGCACTGGGTTTTTTCTACCTGATAAATCAATCAACGCTGTCGATTCTGTATCAAAAAGATTTAAAACAGGTCGCTGAGCTGGAGCAACGCCTGGTTGTTATGAAAGACACCATCTCATGCTGGCTTGCGCCACAGACGCCACCGGGGTGAACAGCCTGGTGTCATGTGCTGACACCAGGCCGGGTGCGTATTAATCAGAACAGCTGTTTGAACCGTAAGCTGACTGACTGGTTTGAATAGTGTGGTGCTGCACTAATATCGTAGTAAGCAGTAATGCTGGAGGTGCCAGAGTGAACCAGGGTAGCCCCAACGCTGAAATCACCGGTGTCTTTTTCTGGCGATGCGCCGCGGGTGGTAAATCCAGTTTCATCGATGGCCGCCGCATAGCTGGAGGAAATCTTCATCGGCTGGTTGTCATACTGGTGATACCAGAGCATTTGTAAGTAAGGTGTCAGCTCACCCACTGGTGTTGACGTGGTGACCTCAAATTTGGCACCAAGCCCGGACTTAATGGCATCTGAGTGGGCGGCATCTACCCGTAATGCAGCGCCATTACCGTTCGACTCGGTATAGCCATTTTGCTGCATAAAGCTATAGCTGAGATTGGCTAATGGCGTCACAGTGAATGCCTGAGTGACAGCTAAAGGGTAACCAAATTCGGCTTTTACCGCATACTGCTGTCCATCAAACTTGCCGTTGGCAATACCAGAATACCCGGTGAAATCTACGCTACGTTGTGTGTTGAAACGCTGAGTTGCAGCGGTTGCATACAGGTTGGTATACCAGTCCGGCGCGAGGTAACTGGCATAAGCCGTTAACCCCCAGGAATTTACATAGGCATTTGAACCGTTAAAGCTACTGTTGCCTTTAATATTGGTTGAGGTGTAGCTGAGCGCGCCACCTAAACGCCAGTTATCATTTATCGCGCGGTCGGCACCCAAAACCAGTCCACCATAAGTTGCCTTATAGCCGGACATTTCACCGGTGTTGCCCTGGTTGGCGCGCCCACCAAAAGTTTGCCCCCATACCGCGTTATTGAGTGATTCATCCCCGGCAGCAATACCACTTTGCCTGTTACGCCAGGCAAACTGCGTCGTGCTGATTCTTGAACCAATCACATTCAGCATGTCAAAAGTCGCGGTACTCGCCGCATTTGCTGCACTGGCATTCATGCCCGGAGAAAGCTGTTCTCCCACTCTATTGGCTTCACCAACAGAATTAATCGCTAACGAAGCATTGTATAAATTCAACAACCCTGCATTTGAAACACCAGTATAATTTTGCAGGCCATTTAAGGATGAAATGGCATTACCAATAGTGGGTTCCCAGGACGGCGTTGTCGGTGTCGTTGGTGTCGTTGGTGAGGTTGTTTGTGCCGCAGATAAATTCAGCACCAGCAATGCATCCCCTGAGCTGGCGTCTGTTGCTGCGCTGCCTTTTACGGTACCTGTAAAGCCTGATGCGTTATAATTCAGGGCTCCGGCATTGTATTGTGTGTTGGCTGCGTCTGAAGCATCGATAACCACATAACGCTGGCCTGCCGCAAACGCGTAACCCTGGCTGACCAGGTTGACAGATGATCCCGATGCCAGCGTAGCTGCCCCATTGACAATCAACCGGCCATACCCGGAATCGGAAGACAGGCTACCTGTAGTAACGGCATCGCTGGCAACATTGAAATTCAGGGATGAACTGGCAGACTGGGTGTAGTTTCCAGTAATGGTGATGGGGTTGGAAATGTACAGATTAGCGCCGGTGTTCTTAAAAGAGCCCGATGAAAGCGTGACATTATCGTTCAGCAGCATATTCCCGGAGCTGAGGGTCAAATCGCCGCTGGACAAACTAATCGCGCCAATTACGGGTGTGGATTCATCTGCAGTATAGCCAGTCAGCGTGCCGATGGTGCTGCCCGTGCCGCCAATAAAATCCAGACTACCTGATGAAGTGATATCGCCCTTAATCGTCCCGGTATTGGTGATGCTGCCAATCGTACCCGAATTATTCAGTACATTGGATGATGTGGTGCCAGCACTGAGTGTGCCTGAGTTGTTGATACTGTTGATGGTACCATTGTTCAGGATAGTGTAACCCCATCCTGCGCTTATTGTTCCACTGTTATTCAACGCATCAATAGTACCCGTATTATAGAGGGCATAAGCGCGGTCAGAACTTATGGTCCCGAGATTATTGATAGTTCCAATATTTCCGCTTGAGCGGATACCGTAGTACCCGGCTCCCAGAAGGTTATTGTTGGTAATAGTGGTGATGGTACCGTTATTGTAGATTCCGTCGTTGGCTCCAGCAATTACACCGGTATCCGTCACTGTAATTGAGGTGTAGCTTTCACCGGATGAAACCTGAATATCACTGGATGTGTTTGAGATAACCAGTGTGTCGGTTGTCGCACCAGCAGAGCCAGCTACTGTCATGGCCGACAGCCCAGAAGCAATGGCCACTATCAGTGGTTTTACTTTAAATAACTTGTTCATACTTTACCCTGCTGATCTTATTCTGTTTATTTACCTCCCTTGCCACATTCAGGTTTCTGTTTGAGCAAGTGGAGCCACTGCGTTTCCCAGGGACCCTGATGCGTCATTCCGGGAACAAGAACAACGCGCGCACAACTGTTACCCGTGTGCCGGATAAAGCGTAGAGCAACCTCTGGAGTAATCAATGTATCATGTGCACCACTAAAATGAATTTGAGGAATAAGCGCCAATTTATTCGCTTTATTGATGGGATTAAGCGAATCGGGCATCGGCGAAACATGGTGTAATTGGTTCACATATTCAATATCAAGATAACCCGCCACTGTGCGCAGGGATAATATATCTTTACGTTGTGCAGCTAATAATGCGGCAACCGCGCCGCCGCCAGAATAACCCACTAATTGAATTTTAGTTGCTGAGGTACTTTGTTTAATCTTGTCAATTGCTGTGGACATAGCGTTAATCACCTCTGCAGAGAATCGCCGGTTTGTCCAGTAAGGCACCTGGCAGGCGGGGTTGCTGCCCACACCAATGTACTGGCAGGGCCGGGCGATATACACCACATTACTTCCGGGATCCAGTGCCGCCAGCCGCAGTGCGACAGGATTTTTCGGCGTTGGGTCAGCTGAGGGCTGGTAGCGTGAAATCCATGCCAGACCATCGCCTTCAATATAAATAGTAAGTGGTTGTGATGGTGCGTTTATGCGTTGCCAGGTAAGAAAATTAAACTCAGGCGTCTCAATGATTTGTTCTGATAAATGTCCTTGTTTTGCTATATCCTGTGCAGTAGTCATTCGGTTGGCAACACATCCGGTTGTCAATAATATAAAAAATACAATAAACAAACGCGTAATGGATATTGTAGTTTTAATAAAATACAGTTTTATTATCTTTGTAGTAATCATGAGTACTGCTCTGTGAAATGCATTAATGAAATTAGCCGGGAATGAAAAATAATTCTTTATCTTTCAGTTGTGCTAATGATGTTGAAATGATGCTTAACTAAGTGTTATCCGCTAAACCAGGTAATGCTAAAACATTTCCCGGAAAATTGAATCCTGAAAACCTGACCTGCTAAAAACAATGCCAGGTTTGCATGCAGAAAACCACGCTCTCAGGTATCAAGTATTTGTACCAATAGCTAACCGGTAACGCACATAATCATCGGCCTGAGTGAACTTGTCATACAATGCCCGGGCCGGGTTGCCTTCCCGGGTATGCCAGTAGAGCCTGGACCAGTTGTTTTGCTCAGCCAGATGGATAAGATCCTCGATCAGCGCCCGTCCCAGGCCATGCCCGCGTACAGCAGGGTCAACAAATAAGTCTTCGAGGTAACACACCGGGGTGGTGACCCATGAGCCTTCATGGAGCACATACAGGCTAAAACCAGCAACCTGTTCATTAAAAACTGCCAGCCGAATTCCGAATGGGGCAGCCGGGTCCAGAGCGCGTTGCCAGGTGTGGCGGGTAACCTGTTCAGGGATGTCACTGCCATAAAAGGTGGTGTAACCCTGCCATAAAACACGCCAGGCGGCTTCATCTTCCGGGCGGATGTCCCGAATTGTAGTGGTCATTTTTGTTGCTCCTGTGGGTTTTGCTGCCGGGCACGCAATACGCTCAGTGCCTGGCGTTGTTTCCCATGCTCATCAAAGTTACCTGGCGATAACCAGGCGCTCAGGGCATTACGAACTTGCGGCCACTCGCTATCAAGCAGCGAAAACCAGGCGGTATCCCGGTTGCGCCCTTTATAGACAATGGCCTGGCGGAAAATACCTTCAAAAGTGAAACCCAGCCGCTCCGCTGCCCGGCGGGAGGGGGCATTCAGGGAATCACACTTCCATTCATAGCGCCGGTAACCCAGCGTATCGAACACGTAGTGCATCAGTAGCGCATGGGCTTCTGTGGCGGCGGTGGTATGCTGCAGGCGCGGTGAAAAAATAACGGAACCCACTTCGATAACGCCATTTTTCGGGTCGTGGCGCATTAACGCCAGGCTTCCCGTTGCTTCACCACTTGCGTTGTCAATCACCGCATAGTGCAGAGGATCCCGGCTTTCGGCTGCCTGAATAATAAATTGGTTAAATGAGGCGAAGTCTGCGAATGGCCCGGCGGGTAACCAGGTCCAGCCCCGGTCATCTTCTGCCTGAAGCCATGCGGCATAGAGTTGCTTACTGTGGCTCGCCGCATTCAGTGGGACCAGGTGGCAGTAATGGCCCTGCAGATTACAGTGTTGCGGTAACGGGCAGCCTTGCCAGCCAGTGAGTGGTGCGCCAACAGGTTGATTAAATTCATTAAGCAGCACAGTCATATTCAGCTTCAGTCCGGGGAACATTAAGCATAACCTAACGTGGTCATGCCCGGTTGTGAAGCTCTACACCGGGTTAACCGGCAGGACAGCGTTTTTTAGTGCGCTGAGCAGTGCATTCATACCGTGGTTCAGGGGCTTATCCTGGCGTAAGGCCAGCGCCAGCGTGCGCGAAAGCCGGGGCGTTAACGGCTGGCTGGTGATGCCGGGTTCTGGCTGAGTGATGGCCATCGCGGGAACAATGCTGTAACCCATACCAGCGCGCACCAGGCTTTTTATGGCCTCGATACTGCCTAATTCCATCACCGGCTGTAACCCGAAGCCTGCTTCGGAGAACCAGCCATCAATGCATTTGCGGGTACTGCTGCCTGGCTCGAAGATAATCAGTGGGTGTTGGCTCAGTGTTTCGGGTGTTAGCGGGGAAAGTACCCTGTCCCGAGCCTCTTCCGACGGGCCAATAGCGAAGAATTCATCGTCACATAATGGGGTCAGCGCTATGTTGCGGCTGTCGGCAGGGAGCGTCACTAATCCGGCATCCAGCCGGTTTTCTTCTACGGCGCGGATAATCTCCTGCGTATTACCGGTGCGGATACTGACGGTGAGTTGCGGGTGAGACTGGCGAAGTGCCTGCAGCACTGGCGGCATCAGGTGAATACAGGCGGTAGCCCCCATGCCCAGAGAGACAATGCCACGGGCAATACCACTACAATTGGCAACCTGAGCCTGAATATCGGCAACGATATGTTCCAGTTGTGGTGATAGCTCCAGTAAGACCTGGCCCGCGGGCGTAGGCTTCATACCTCTGGCAGTACGTTCAAGCAGGCGCGTGGCAAACCATTGCTCCAGTTGGCGAATTTGCTGGCTTACCGCGGGTTGAGACAACCCCAGAAGGTTGGCGGCTGAGGAAAAACTGCCGTAGCGGGCCACCAGGCAAAATGTATGCAGATGATCCAGATTAAGGGCGGTCATCAAAGGCTTCCTTATAGCGTGCATAAGCAATACAGGCTGTCTGGAATACCCGAAACATGGCACTCTGAAGGCCTGCATAATCCCTGTGAGCAAAACATGAAAATAATTCCCGCACAACAGCAACATGTTGCGCAAATTTGTGCAATTTACGCCTGGCATGTTGAACATGGTATCGCTTCATTTGAAACAACGCCGCCGGATGTTGCTGAAATGGCGGGCAGGCTGGCAAAAGTGCAGTCTCACGGTACACCCTGGCTGGTGGCACTGGAAGGTGAACAGGTGCTGGGTTATTGCTACCTGGCGCCATATCGCCCGCGCCACGCTTACCGTTTTACCCTGGAAGATTCTGTTTATATTCATCACCAACATGGTGGGCAGGGGCTTGGACGAGCGTTGTTATCTCATGCCATTAGCCTGGTAGAGCAGGCAGGTTACCGGCAGTTACTGGCGGTGATTGGTAATAGCGAAAATCAGGCATCTTTGCGCCTGCATCAGAGCCTGGGGTTTAACCTGGTTGGGACGCTGCAATCGGTAGGCTTTAAACATGGGCGCTGGGTAGATACCGTGTTAATGCAGCGCACACTGGGCGACGGTGCAACACTACCGCCCAGTGAAGCCACCAGGATTTAGAGATGGAAACGCATCGCCAGCCATTGCGCCTGCTGCTGCGTTACCAGCAGTGCGTTATCCTGCTCCTGCCACTGTATATCGCCCTGGGTAAGGCACTGCCTGAGTTGGTTCAATGAGGCAACCTGGAAACACAGCGCCACCATTTTAGCGGGGGCATTCTGCCCGGCTGGCGGCAGCGCAAATTCCCGGCCAGCCTGGTCATGGCTGATAACCCGCAGGCGGCAGGTGCCCGAATCAAGAACATAGCCACCCTGCGCATCCATACGAGGCACACAGTTAAACAACTGGCGGTATAACGCCAACGTTTGTACTGGCTGAGGTGCGGCAATCACAAACGCGGTCAGTGACTGCACCGTGTTTGGGTGAACCTGCCATGCGGGTTGCCACACGGCTTCAGGTGTTTGCTGTTCGCAGAAAAAACTGAAGCCATAATCCAGTGCACTGCCACGAATCCGGGTGATACAGAAGCGCGCTTCGGTGGTACTGCCGTCGGGCAGGGTAACTGGCCGGGAAAATGCTGTAGGAGGCTCTCCCTCCAGCCCGCATTGCTGCAAATGTTGCCATACGGCGTGGGCATCTGCCGTTTTCCAGACAAGGCCAGCAAGACCCGGAGCAACTTGCCACAAACCGCGCGACGAAGTTTGCCTGTCAGCTTCATAACCCAGCAGCTCCAGGTAGTTATCTTTGAAGATAGCCAGGTGGTTGCTGGAGCCCATAGAGTGATGGCCACGCTCACTGAGCTGGAAGCCCATCCGTTGAAACAAGTGTTGTGCCTGATTCAGTTCGTCATCGACATTGATTACTGCGTGGTCGATAACCGGGGTAATCGGCATGATGTATTCCTTCTGTTCTTGTTACTTTTCCTGTCAGGCGGCGCGGCCGCCAAAGTACAGTTCCCGCATCCGCGGATCGTTAAGCAGATCCCGGGCTTTACCCTGCATTGCCACTTTTCCCAACGCCAGCACATACGCCCTGTCAGAGATATGCAGCGCTTCCATGGCATTTTGCTCCACCATCAGAATAGTGACTTTCTCCTGACGGCGAATGGTTTGAATGGCGCTGAACACTTCGGTAAGCATTTTCGGTGACAATCCGGCTGAGGGCTCATCAAGCAGCAGCACGGAAGGCGATGGCATCAGTGCCCGGGCCAGTGCGAGAATTTGCCGTTCCCCACCAGAAAGCGCAGATGCCGGGGAGTGCCATTTCTTGTGCAACACCGGGTAATGTTCCGCCAGTTGTGCCATGCGCTGCCGACGCTGCCCTGGCGGTAAAAATTGCCCACCTGTTTGCAGGTTCTCTGCGACAGTGAGGTTATTGAAGACGTTATCCAGTTGCGGAACAAATCCCAGAGAACATTCGCGAATTTTGCGGTGTACCGGAATTTTTGCCGTTTCACGCCCTTCAATATCGACTCGTCCTTCGCGCGGCGAGACGAATCCCGCAATTGATTTCAGTAACGTAGACTTGCCGCAACCATTCGGTCCGAGCAGCGTGACAATTTCTGCCTGTGCAACATGTAATGAAATGCCGTGGAGAATATCGATACCAGGTGTGTAACCCGCCACCACGTTTTCCAGTGTTATCATACGGCCTCCTGCAGTGTCGCTGTGCTGCGCCCAAGATACGCATCCAGCACTTGCTGATTTTCCGCCAGTTCGTCCGGGCGGCAACTGGCGACAATCTGTCCTCTGTCCAGCACAATACAGCGCTGGCACAGGGTGTTGATAAAATGCATATCGTGTTCAATGACCAGTAAGGAAATCCCTTGCTGACTCAGGCGAACCAGGGTTTCTACCAGTTCCTGGCGCAGTTGTGGATGCACACCCGCCATCGGCTCGTCCAGCATCAGCAAAGCAGGGTTTCCCATCAGCGCGCAGGCAATCCCCAGCAGTTTTTTCTGCCCACCTGACAGCGCGGCGGCGGGAAGATCTTTGACTTTGGTCAGCAGTAAGGTATCGAGCAATTCACTGGCGCGGGCTTTGTCCTCCTGTTCAGCTTTGCGCCCGGAAGCCAGCCCCAGTAACCCGTTTATCAGCCCGTGTTGGCGGGTTCCTGCCGCCATCACCACTTCCATGACGCTCATCTTTTCTGGCATGACGGGCAACTGGAATGTCCGGGCAATCCCCGTCTGAATAATGCGGTGGCTTGCCATGCGGGCAATAGGGCGCCCATTAAACGTTATGCTTCCGCCATCTGGCCGGGTGAACCCGGAAATTGTGTTGAGCAGGGTGCTCTTCCCGGAGCCATTTGGCCCCAGCAGGCCGAGGATCTCACCTTTAACCACATTAAATGAGACAGACGACAGTACCTGGTTGCCACCAAAGGCTTTGCTGACGCCAGCCACTTCGAGTAAATGCGTCATGACAGAATCCTTAACTTTTCGGGGAGCAGACCAGCAGGTCTGGTCAGCAGACACAGTAGCAACGCAAGCCCTACCAGACCCAGGCGCAGCGCACCTGTTAAGTCCGGGCTAATGTGGAAATAATCTTTAGCAAAGGGAATGAAGTTATACAGGCCTTCCACTAACAGGACGCCCAGCAGAACACCACGGACATTGCCAATGCCACCAATCATCACCATGCTCCAGATAAGAAAGGTCTCTGAAGAGAGCAGGTAATCCGGGCTGACATAATCGGTGTACCAGGCCAGCAACATACCGGCGAGGCAGCACATAACTGCACTGCTCATCAACGCCCGGCATTTTAGCCAGGGCAGTGAATACCCCATGCACATGGCCAGCTGAGGTTGTTCGCGCATCAGGCGTAGGGCGCGGCCAAAGCGGCTGGAGCCGGTGCGCAGGCAGGCCAGTGTGGCGAGGATAACGGCCACCAGAATAATAACTGCGAAGATGCGGGTATCCACCACACTGTTACCGGTTGACCAGGGGGCAACCAGCCCACCGATGCCTTGCGCTCCGCCAGTCACGCTATCTTCGTTGACGATTGCGATGCGGATAATCTCCGCCAGCGCCAGAGTGGCTATTCCCCAGTAATCTGCGGTTAACTGGCGGCCCAACAGCGTCATCATGATGCTGATAACCATGGCGCACAGTATTCCGGCAGGCATCACTACCCACAATGGCAAACCAAACTGACTACCTAAGCCAATGGCATACGCACCAGTACCGACAAACACGATATGACCAAAGTTGAGCAACCCGGCATACCCCGCCTGTAAATTCAGCGCAAGTGCGACAATGGCATAGATGCCAGCCAGACAAAAAATATGCAGTAAAAACTCAGACACGGCGTACCTCGCGATTAAACAGGCCGTAAGGGCGTACCAACAGCGCCAGTAACAGAATGACAAACGAAGAGGCATTGACCCAGGTAACCGGAATAAACAGTAATTCCCCGCCGAACAGCCAGCTCCAGTCAATGTTAGTCACAAGGGTTTCGGTGCTGGCGATAAGTAATGCGCCGAAAATAGCGCCCATAGGGTTGCCCAGCCCACCCAGAATGGCAGCCGCCAGCACGGGCAGCATCAGGTCATTCCCCTGGTTGACCCAGGCACTGGCATTCATTGCCAGCATGCTTCCCCCCACGGCCGCCAGCATGCCTGCCACCAGGTTAACACTGTGGATAATGGCGCTGGCGTTTAATCCTGACGCTGCCGCCAGGTCGCGGTTGCTTGCCAGAGCGCGTATTGCGCGGCCTTGTGGTGTTTTGAACATCAGCACACTGAATACGGCAACCAGTACACCAGTGACCCCCAGGCTCCAGAGTTCATCTGAAGCGATGCGGGTATCACCAATTTGCCACAGTTCACCAATCGGCAGGGCGTAGTTGATTGGGGCTGATCCTTCGACCCCAAGCACCAGTGCAATCAGCACCATTGATACGGCCAGCGAACCAATCATGGCGTTAGCCGTACCGCCTTTTAACAATGGCTGAAATACCCAGTGATGCAACACCATGGAGAGCATGCCGCAAACGACCGCAGAAAAGACGATAGCCAGTGATAACGGCATACCCAGGTGAAGCCCGGCCGCTGTAATAAATGCGCCAACCATGGCGTATTGCATATGGGCGATGTTGGCAAACCGCACCAGCCCATACACCAGGCTTAATCCCAGCGCGACCAGTGATAAATCCGCTGTGCGAATCAATGTATCAATCAAAAACTGCAGCATGATTTCTCCCCAATGATGTAGCGTAAACAGGCATAAGAAACCGCCCGTTACCGGGGAACCGGTACGCCATTGCTGGCTTTAACTTTCAGGTATGGCTGGCTCTGGCGTTGGTTATCCGCATCCAGATCCAGTTTTCCGGTGATGCCGGTAAAACCGGGAGCTACCGCTTTCATGGCGGTAATCATTGCCGCCGGCTCAGCACTGTGTGCTTTGTTGATTGCAGCGGCGGCCAGCATGACGCTGTCCCAGGCATAACTGCCATATACTGATCGGGGTTTTTCATGGAATTTATTCTGGTAAAGCGTGGCGTAATTTACTCCGTTGCTGCCTGCCGCTTTCTGATCAATGCCCGCCACTTCCATTCCCATCTGGCCGTTAGTGTATTGTGCCGGAGAGCCGTCTATCGCCATGGTTAAATACATGCCGTACCAGGGGGTTTTATTCAGCCCCAGCTCCCAGGCTTCGCGGTTAAGCACAATGGCATCCTGGCCATAGCTGGTGTAAACGTAGGCTTGTGGGTGAGCGCGGGAAATTTGCTCCAGTTCGCGGCGATAAGAAGGCTGCCCACTGGTGTAAAGCACCTTAGCGACAACTTTGCCACCGGCTTTTTCAAATGCCTTAGTGAACTGTTCCGCCATACCCTGGCCATAAGCGCCATCCGGGGCAATAAAGGCCACTTTGTTGTAACCCAGTTGGTGCACGTCTTCAGCGGAGAAACGGGCTGAAAGGGAATCAAGGCCGATAACACTCCAGGAGGTTGCGCCAATGTTACGCACATCAGTGCTGGTGCCTGAAATATTGATATGCAGCAGGTGGTTTTTCACCAGGTATTGCCCAACAGGAATGGTGACACTGGAAGAAAAACTGCCAACCACCAAAGGGACGTGGTTAACCTGAGTCAGTTTACGTACGGCGTTAAGGCCGGTAACCGGGCTACCGGCAGAATCTTCAACGATAACGTGCAGCGGTTGCCCGTCCACGCCACCATGAGCGTTAATGTTTTCCACCGCCAGTTCAATGCCCCGGCGCTGGTCTTCACCAATACTGGCACTGGTACCGGTTAAGGGTAAAACTGCGCCAATATTCACATCAGCCAGTGCTGTGTGTGCCAAACCTAACAACGTCATGCCTGTTAATGCTGACAGAGTCATGCTCTGCCCAAAACGACTTTTCATGTTGGTTCTCCGGTTTATTGTTGCCGGCTCTTAAGGCCGGTGCTTTTCAGCCTTTGCAGCATTGCAAGGCTTCCCTGGTGAAGGCGAAAAGTAGTGCACCAAAAGTGAATGTAAAAGTGCATACACTTGTGTATTAAGCAAAGATAGTGCCAGGGAAGTTCATCACCGGATAACAGGCATGGTATTTTTGTGGGTTCAGGAAGAAATTAATGAATAAATACAATGGAGAGAATGTAAATAATAAATTTTGGCACTTATGGTTTTTTACATTAGTGGTTAACTGGCAGGTAAAATATCTGTGTGCAAAAGTGAATACACTTTGAATCATTTTGGAGCAGTCTTGCTACAAAATGGTGCATGGTAATGATTTAACAAGGAAATAAAAATACAAAATGCTTAATAATCAAAGGTTATTAGGTTATGAATAAGTGTATTCAATTTTGTGTTGAGTTGTTTTTTTTGCTGTGCTATCAATAAAAATATTCGGTGAAATAACCTGTGCCGCTGGTTTATTTATTCACATGGTGTGCGGCTGCGTTAAGGGAAAAGTAAGGGGATAATGTGGTTACTATTAAAAAGAAATCCCGTAGCGCCGACAGCGTAGAAAAAGTCTACGAGAAAGTGAAAGGGCTGGCGATTGATTACCACTTTCGCCCGGGTGAGAGGGTGAATGAAGTTGAGCTTGCCGCACAACTGGGTGTGTCACGTACCCCGGTGAGGGAAGCACTGAACCGGCTGGCTAAAGATGGCTTCATGAACTTCGTCCCTAATAAAGGGTTCTATTCACGCGATCTGACACCTGAAGGCGTCAGAGAGTTGTACGAAGTGCGCATGGTCATCGAACAATCCACTTTTCGCTTTGCCTGCCAGCGGGCGACGGACGACGAGATTGCGGCGACAACGGCTATCTGGGAAGAAGTAAGCCAGCATCGCCCGCCACAAAATGACCAGGACTGGGCCAAAATTGCTGAAATTGATGAGCGCTTCCATATGGAAATCGCCCGTATTTCTCATAACAGCCGGTTATACGAAATGCTCGACAGCCTCAATTCATTGAGCCGCTTCTTTCGGCGCATTGATTTAGAAACTCCCGTGCGGCGCAATAACGCGTATGACGAGCATGTCGATATTATTGCCGCATTACGCCAGCGCGATATTGAAAAAGGCGTGGCACTGATTGAACAGCATATTTCATTGAGTGCTGAGCATGCCATTGAAGTAACCAAAGAAGGTCTGGCCCGGATTTATTTCGGCAAACCCTGATATCTGCAGGGAAATTTACTGACCTGATGATCGAGCGAATGGAGCATCTGTTCGCGACAGCGATTTTATTCCTGTGCAACGCGCTGGCGTTGTGCAGTGACAATGCAGAGGAAATATGCAGCCAATTCCCGAAGATATTATTCAGCAGGCGATTACCTGGCGGCGTGAAATTCATGCCTGCCCGGAAATCGGTCTGCAGGAGTTTCGTACTTCAGCCAAAATCAGTGAGTTGTTGGAAACCTTCGGGCTTGAAGTGCATACCGGTATGGCTGGCACCGGGATTATTGGGGTGTTGCGCAATGGCGAAGGACCGGTAATTGGTATTCGTGCCGATATCGACGCGCTTCCCATCCAGGAAAACAATACAGCGGCGTGGTGTTCGGCTTCCCCCGGAACCATGCATGCCTGTGGTCATGACGGGCACACAGCAATATTGCTGGGGGCTGCTCGTTATTTAAGCCAGACCCGTGCGTTTCAGGGAACTGTCTGTTTTATCTTTCAGCCAGCAGAAGAAAATGCCGGTGGCGGCCGCCTGATGGTGGAGGAAGGGTTGTTTGACCGCTTCCCGATGTCAGCCGTTTACGCATTGCATAACTGGCCCGGTTTGCCTGTGGGAGAAGTGGCGGTGAACCCTGGGCCAATGATGGCCTCACAGGATAACTTTTTTATTACTCTCACCGGTGTTGGGTGCCATGCCGCTATGCCAGAAAAAGGCGCCGACCCGGTGCTCGCCGGTGCGCACCTGATTACAGCGTTGCAAACTATTACCACGCGACGTCTTTCCCCGCTGGACAGCGCTGTAATAAGCGTGACACAACTCCAGGCAGGTGAAGCGATTAATGTCGTTCCACAAACGATGCAACTTTCCGGAACGTTGCGCTGCCTGAGCCAGCGTGCACGCGCGCGGTGCCAGGCACTGATGGCGGATTATGTGGAGCAACTGGCCGGGCCGTTCGGGGTGCGTGGGGAAATTCACTGGGAATATGGCTACCCCGTTACTGTCAATCACGCGCAGCAGGCGGAAACCCTTGCCCGTGCAGCGCGCGGCACGCCAGGTATCACTCAGGTGCATACTCAACTTCCTCCTTCAATGGCTGCGGAAGATTTTGCCTACCTGCTCGAAGCCTGCCCGGGGGCTTACCTCTGGTTGGGGGCCGATGGCCCAACGCCCGGCGCTTCATTACATAACCCTTATTACGATTTTAATGACCAACTTATTGCCCCCGGTATTGGTCTTTGGGTATCGCTGGTTGAGCAGTCATTAAATCCTGTTGCTGTGAATTCAGAGGATTAACGATGAGCCAGATTCACTTTATTGGTGCCGGTCAGATGACCGAAGCTATTATTCGCGCGGCCCTGAAACGCGAAGCCGTCAACCCTGATGCAATTACGCTATCGGATATCGACCCTGAGCGGGTGGCAACGCTTAACGCTCGCTATGGGTTAAGCAATACGCAGGCCTTGCCCGATGCGCTGGCAGCGGCAGATTACATCGTAATCGGCGTACGTCCACAGGATGATATCCCGGGTGTTGCTCAGTTGATTAACCAGCACGCAAGTCCTCGGGCAACCGTGGTATCGATTATCGCGGGTGTGACGCTGGCCCGCCTGGCATTACTACTGGGGGAAAACCGCCCTGTGGCGCGAATTATTCCTAACACGCTGACTGACACGGGGCTGGGATACAGCGGGGTGGCGTTTAACGCTCACGTTGACAGTGCGCCGTTAATGCCGTTTCTGGAAAGCTTTGGCAAGGTCATGTTGCTGGAAGAGCGCCTGATAGACACCTTTACCGGGTTCGCTGTCGCCGGGGTGAATTATGTTTATTACTTTGTTGAAGCACTGGCTGATGCAGGTGTGCTGGCCGGGTTAACCCGCGCCCAGTCAACGCAAGTGGTGTGGGAAAATCTGGTCGGCGCTGTATCCATGCTGAAATTAACGGGTTGCCACCCGCGCCAGTTAATGGATATCAACAATTCGCCAGCCGGAGTGGGTATTAATGGTTTATATGAACTGAATAAGAGCGATTTTGCCGCTGGTTTGCAAAGCAGTGTGCTGGCGGCGGTGCGCCGTACTACTGAACTCTCGGGTCAATAATAATCTCGTTTTTAACAAGGTCGTGAATATGTCAGCAATTTCAACGTCAAAGGCACCTGCCGCAATTGGGCCTTATGTTCAGGGTGTGGATCTTGGTTCACTGGTGATGACTTCCGGGCAAATCCCGCTTAACCCGCTAACAGGTGAGATGCCTGAAGATATACAGCAACAAACCCGCCAGTCTCTGGAAAATGTTCGGGCAATTGTTGAAGCCAGCGGTTTACAGGTGGCAGATATTATAAAAACAACTGTTTTTGTTAAGGATCTCAACCATTTTTCTTTAGTAAATGCAGAGTATGAATCCTTTTTTCGTGAGCATCAGGCACCTTTCCCGGCGCGCTCCTGTGTGGAAGTGGCCCGGTTACCGAAAGATGCGGGTGTGGAAATTGAAGCGATTGCAGTACGCCGCTAATGCACAAGCCATTAACGGTGGCGTTGAACTACACCTGTGCCTTTCCATAAACACACTTAAGGGACTGGGCGGGTAAAAGGCACACGCCTCACGTATTTCCAACTGGCCGTATTGGTACCGGTGAATAGCTGCGTGCTGGTGGATGCTGGTTTTCTGTCGTAGCCAGGGAAGGCTATGCTGGCGGGCTATATAACGAAAAAAGCCGCCCGCAGGCGACTTCTTCCGGCTGTTCCCTCAGCGACCATCTGGTGAGAGACAGGCCAGCCTGGCCTGACGTTAAAATTAAGAAGACTTATGCGTAAAACAGACAGGGTTGTTTTTTTTAACTCATACAAAAAAATTGATTAATTTGTGTGCAGGTTTTTTGTCTGTGATTTGTGAACCATCGCATAAATTCTGGTTGAAGTGATCATAATAAAATTTTATGGAAATGAAAATGACATTTATTTGAGATTAGCCCTCAATAATTTTGAATGGATTGCGGTGATGTGGCTCTGTGAGTTAGCAGGCACCCGAAAATGCCTGTCAGTAGTTGCTGCGGGGGAACAGCGTGCTGTCCACGCTGTGCAATTACAGAATGTCGTCCACTACGCCGCCATCGACGCGCAGTGCGGCACCTGATGTGGCAGACGCCTGTTGCGAACAGATATACACCACCATATTAGCCACTTCTTCAACACTGGCTGCACGCTGAATCACGGAAGAAGGGCGGTGAGCCATGACAAACTCTTTCGCCAGTGTTTCCAGCGACTTGCCTGTCCGTTCAGCTTCATCTTTCATCATGGTGGCAAAGCCATCAGAAATCGTCGGCCCAGGCAGAACACTATTCACCGTAACGCCAGTACCGGCTACGTATTTTGCCAGCCCGCGCGCCAGAGCGAGTTGCGCGGTTTTGGTTACGCCATAATGAATCATGTCTGCCGGGATATTGCGGGATGATTCGGACGAAATAAACACCACTCGCCCCCAGCCTTGTTTTGTCATGGCCGGTAACAGCGCGCGTGACAGACGAACGCCAGACATCACATTGGTTTGCCAGTAATTTTCCCAGGTGGCGTCATCGGTTTCGTAAAAATCCTGCGGCCCGTAAATTCCTGCGTTATTCACCAAAATATCAACCGCGGGCAGTTGTTTCAGTAAGTTATCAACTCCGGTTGCATCCTGCAGATTAGCGGCCGCACCCTGTAATTTTGCACCAGGCACTGCATCCTGCAGCTTACGGGTAGCTTTCGCGACGCTCTCTTCACTGCGGCCATTCAGAATAACGGCTGCGCCGCTGGCAGCCAGTTCCTGGGCAATGGCAAAACCAATTCCACCTGTGGATGCGGTAACCAGTGCTGTTTTCCCCGAAAAATCAATTTTCATGGATTTATCTCCTGTGGTGAAAGTGCAGGGACGTTATGTCTGCAATGATGGTGCTGTTGCGCATGAGCTGGCATTGCGCGGGGCGGCATCGTGATAAAATCAATCTGGGATGTGGACGACGATGTGCGAGCCGGGCGTTTAATTGAGATTCTCCCTGGAGGGAAAATTCCTGCCGCACCGTTAAATGCCGTATATTTACATAGCCGCTTTTTAGCACCTCGCGTTAGGTTATTTGCTACTTTTCTTACTGAAAGAGTATCAAAATTATCAAGATGGTAATTATGGTAGTGGAATGGCGAAGTGATTAAATATCAATGATAAATGTGATGCCTGTCACGGTTTTTTGCCATTCATCACTGGGTTTTCGCTTAATTCTTTATATTTCCTTTAGTGTCATTTTATTACATGTGAAATATTTAAAAATACTCACAAATCATCTTGCAACTTTCTGATTTTTAATCAAACTTGATAGTGCTTACATGCGGAGCTGGTCAGTTTGGTTGGTAGCCCCACCTTAAGTCTTTTCTAAGAAACAGCTGTTAGTTTACTGCTGTTGAGGTGTGGTTGATACACGGATGCGCTTTGTTATAGCGCCATTTATCTAACCTGGAACAAAATAATAACTACGCATGTCTAAATGCGCACTTATTATTGGATGATAGTAAAGGAAACAATGCATGAGTGAGTTTCTGCCGTTCTCACGCCCGGCATTAGGCGAATCTGAACTGAGCGCAATTGCTGATGTACTTTCTTCGGGGTGGATTACCACTGGTCCGAAGAACGAAGCTCTGGAATCTGCTTTTTGCCGGTTGACAGGTAACCAACACGCGATTGCTGTCAGTTCGGCGACGGGTGGGATGCATGTCACCCTGATGGCTCTGGGTATTGGCCCGGGTGATGAAGTCATTACGCCTTCCCTCACCTGGGTGTCCACACTCAATATGATCTGCCTGTTGGGCGCTGAACCAGTAATGATTGATGTCGATAAAGACACATTGATGGTCACGCCTGAAGCGATAGAGGCTGCTCTGACTCCCCGAACCAAAGCGATTATTCCCGTGCATTATGCTGGTGCTCCTGCAGACCTTGACGCGATACGTGCATTGGGGAAAAAACATGGTGTTCCCGTGATTGAAGACGCGGCTCATGCGGCTGGCACATACTATCGGGGTGAACATGTTGGGCGCAGTGGTACGGCAATTTTCTCCTTCCACGCTATCAAAAACATGACCTGCGCGGAAGGTGGCCTGGTGGTCACCGATGACGAGCAACTCGCGCGGCAGATTCGCAGCCTGAAGTTTCACGGCCTGGGGGTCGATGCCTATGATCGCCAGACGCATGGGCGAGCTCCTCAGGCAGAGGTTATCAGCCCTGGTTACAAATACAATCTCACTGATATCAATGCGGCCATCGCTCTGGTTCAGCTTGACAAACTGCCGCAACTCAACCAGCGCCGCAAAGCCATTGCTGAACGTTACCGGCGTGAACTGGCGGATACACCGTATCAACCCCTGGCACTACCCGAATGGCCCCATGAACATGCCTGGCACTTGTTTATTTTGCGGGTGGATGAAGCACAGTGTGGGATTTCCCGTGATGCCTTAATGGCAGAGCTTAAAGCCCGCAATATTGGAACTGGTTTGCATTTCCGCGCCGCTCACACCCAGAAATATTACCGCGAACGCTTTCCAGAACTGGTGCTGCCAAATACCGAATGGAACAGTGCCCGTATTTGTTCTATCCCGTTATTCCCCGATATGACAGATGACGATGTCACCCGGGTGATTACTGCACTGCGCGACATTGCAGGTTGTTGAGGTTTAGTTATGTCCACAATACAAAAAGTCTCGGTGGTTATCCCGGTTTATAATGAACAGGAAAGCCTTCCCGAGCTTATCCAGCGCACAACAGCTGCCTGCCAGCAGTTGCCTTGCGACTGGGAAGTTTTATTAGTTGATGATGGTAGTAGTGATGACTCAGCCCGGTTAATGACCGAGGCCGCAAAGCAGCCCGGAAGCCATCTGGTGGCGGTATTACTCAACCGTAATTACGGTCAGCATTCCGCGATTATGGCCGGGTTCAGCCATGTGAGCGGTGATTTGATAATAACTCTGGATGCTGACTTGCAAAACCCACCGGAAGAGATTCCCCGCCTGGTAGCGAAAGCCAGCGAGGGTTATGACGTAGTGGGTACGGTACGGCAAAACCGCCAGGACAGCCTGTTCCGCAAAACGGCATCACGCATGATTAACCGTCTTATTCAGCGCGCTACCGGCAAAGCAATGGGGGATTACGGCTGCATGTTGCGTGCTTACCGCCGCCATATTATTGACGCCATGTTGCATTGCCACGAGCGCAGTACCTTCATTCCTATTCTTGCCAATACTTTTGCCCGCAAGACTGCGGAAATCCCGGTTCAGCACGCAGAACGCGAACACGGCGATTCTAAATACAGCTTTATGCGTCTTATTAACCTGATGTACGACCTGGTGACCTGCCTGACAACCACACCGTTACGTTTGCTGAGTGTGTTTGGCAGTGTTATTGCGTTGCTCGGTTTCCTGTTCGCTGTGCTGTTAGTAGCGCTGCGGCTGATCTTAGGCCCGGAATGGGGTGCAGAAGGGGTATTCCCGTTATTTGCCGTGTTGTTCATGTTTATTGGTGCCCAGTTTATTGGTATGGGGCTGTTAGGCGAATATATCGGGCGGATCTACAACGATGTCCGTGCCCGTCCCCGTTACTTTATTCAGCAAGTTGTGAGCAGTACTCATCAAGAATCTCAAGAGGATGAACAAGAATGAAAACCGTCGTGTTCGCGTACCATGATATGGGGTGTGTTGGGCTCAGCGCTCTGTTAGAGGCTGGCTATGAAGTCAGTGCTATTTTCACCCATCAGGACAACGCCGGAGAGAACCCGTTTTTTGGCTCTGTTGCGCGTATTGGCGCAGAGCGTGGCATCCCGGTATATGCGCCGGATGATGTGAACCATCCTCTGTGGGTTGACCGCATTCGGGCTTTGGCACCGGATGTGATTTTCTCATTCTATTACCGCAACCTGATTTGCCAGGACATTCTTGAATGTGCCCCGGCTGGCGCATTCAATTTACATGGTTCTTTATTGCCCAGGTACCGTGGGCGCGCGCCACTGAACTGGGTGCTGGTTAATGGCGAAACAGAAACCGGCGTGACACTGCACAAAATGATTAGCCGGGCTGATGCCGGGGACATTATTGCGCAGGCTGTTGTTGCCATTGCGCCAGAAGATAACGCACTGAGCCTGCATCACAAACTCACGGCTAAGGCTCGTGAGTTGTTGAACGATGTTCTGCCAAAAATTAGCGCGGGGAATGCACCTGGTCGCGCGCAGGATGACAGCCAGGCCAGTTATGTCGGCCGCCGCACACCGGAAGATGGCCGTCTGGACTGGAGCCGGGATGCCAAAGATTTACACAACCTGGTGCGTGCTGTTGCTCACCCCTGGCCCGGGGCATTCAGCTATGCCGGGATAACCCGCTTTGTGGTCTGGTCATCCCGTCTGGTTGATGGCTACCCTGCAGCGCGTGCGGGCAAGGTGTTATCTACCTCACCGCTGGTCGTCGCCTGTGGTTCCGGTGCACTGGAAATTGTCACCGGGCAGGCAGACAACGGGGTGTATATGCAAGGTGGGCAACTGGCCCAGACACTGGGTTTAGTTGAAGGCGCTATTTTAAGCCATGCGCCTGTCGTTGCTGCAAAACGTCGTACCCGGGTACTGATTCTTGGGGTTAACGGGTTTATTGGCAACCACCTGACTGAACGCCTGTTGCAGGATGAAAACTACGAAATCTTCGGGCTGGATATAGGTTCTGATGCTATCAGCCGCTTCCTCGATAACCCGCGTTTCCACTTTGTTGAAGGGGATATCAGTATTCATTCTGAGTGGATCGAGTACCACATTAAGAAGTGCGATGTTGTGCTGCCGCTGGTTGCAATTGCCACGCCAATTGAATATACCCGTAACCCACTGCGTGTATTTGAACTGGATTTTGAAGAGAACCTGAAAATTATCCGTGATTGCGTGAAATACAAAAAACGCATTATTTTCCCGTCTACTTCAGAAGTGTATGGCATGTGCACCGATCCGGTGTTCGATGAAGACCACTCGAACCTGATCGTTGGGCCAATTAACAAACAGCGCTGGATTTACTCTGTGTCCAAGCAATTACTCGACCGGGTGATTTGGGCTTACGGTGAGAAAGAAGGTCTGCGCTTTACCCTGTTCCGCCCGTTTAACTGGATGGGGCCACGTCTGGATAACCTGAATGCCGCGCGTATTGGTAGTTCTCGTGCTATCACACAGTTGATTCTGAACCTGGTTGAAGGCTCGCCTATCAAGCTTATTGATGGTGGTCGCCAGAAACGTTGTTTCACCGATATCAGCGATGGTATTGAGGCATTGTTCCGGATTATCCAGAACAAAGATGATAAATGTGACGGGCAGATTATCAACATTGGTAACCCGGAAAACGAAGCCAGTATTAAAGAACTGGCGGAGATGTTGCTGGCAAGCTTCGAGCGGAATCCACTGCGCAAACATTTCCCTCCATTTGCCGGTTTCCGTGAGGTAGAAAGCAGCACCTATTACGGTAAAGGCTACCAGGATGTTGAACACCGTAAACCCAGTATTCGTAACGCACAACGTCTGTTGGGGTGGACACCTGGCGTAGAAATGGAACGCACCATTGATGAAACGCTGGATTTCTTCCTGCGCACGGTGGAACTTCCGGAAGAGAAGGCATGAAACGCGTAGGTTTGCGAATTGATGTCGATACCCTGCGAGGAACCCGTGACGGGGTTCCTCGTCTACTGGAAAGCCTGGCCCGGTACCAAATACAGGCCAGTTTTTTCTTTAGCGTGGGGCCGGATAATATGGGCCGCCATTTGTGGCGGCTGGTAAAACCCAAATTTCTGTGGAAGATGCTGCGTTCACGCGCGGCTTCTTTGTATGGGCTGGATATCCTGCTGGCTGGTACCGCCTGGCCGGGAAAACTGATTGGTAAGGCTAACCAGCAAGTGATTCGTGAAACTGCCCGGCACCATGAAGTGGGTCTGCATGCGTGGGATCATTTTGCCTGGCAAACCTGGGCGGGTGTGTGGTCACAGGAAAAACTCGCAGACCATATTCGCCAGGGCAAAGACGCGCTGGAGCAGATTATTGGTGCGCCGGTTACCTGCTCCGCAGTGGCTGGCTGGCGTGCCGACCAGCGTGTAGTGGCCGCCAAACAACCGTTCGGCTTCCTCTACAACAGTGATTGCCGCGGTCGTATGCCGTTCACGCCAGTGCTGGATGATGGCTCCCGGGGGACAGTGCAAATCCCGGTCACCCTGCCAACCTGGGATGAAGTGGTTGGCCAGTCTGTTGATGCTTCAGGTTTTAACCGGTTTTTACTGGATAAAATTCACGCTGATAAAGGAGTTCCGGTTTACACCATTCATGCTGAGGTTGAAGGGATTATTTTTAACCCGCTCTTCGAACAACTTCTTGACCAGGCCCGGCGTGAGGGCATTGAGTTTTGCCCACTTTCCGCTTTATTGCCTGAAGATAGCTCGCTGTTACCTGCCGGGCAAATCTACCGAAATGAAATTGCTGGCCGTGAAGGCTGGCTGGGATGCCAACAACCTGTTTAACGGTAATCTTGATGAAATCAACAAAGACTCTGTTTGTGCTGCTGGCCTGCTACGCATTGTATTACCTGTTGCCCCTTGAGTTCCGCCTGTTATGGCAACCTGATGAAACGCGCTATGCCGAAATCAGCCGTGAACTGCTGGCGGCAGGAAACTGGGTGGATCCCCATTTTCTGGGAGTGCGTTATTTCGAAAAACCGATTGCCGGGTACTGGATCAATAACCTGAGCCAACTGTTATTTGGTCATAATAATTTTGCGGTGCGGTTTGGTTCGGTTTTTTCCATTACACTCAGTGCGCTGATGGTGGTCTGGCTGGCGAAACGAATCTGGAAAGATACCGCCACAGCCGTGATGTCCGGCGTTATTTTTCTCACCTGCTTTTTGGTGTATGGCATTGGGACCTATGCGGTTCTCGACCCAATGATAACGTTGTGGCTGACTGCGGCAATGTGCAGTTTCTGGATTGCCAGTGAAGCGCAGACCACCAGGGGAAAAATCGGTGGCTACCTGTTACTTGGCCTGACCTGTGGTATGGGCGTGATGACCAAAGGTTTCCTGGCACTGGCTGTGCCGGTGATAGGGGTTTTACCCTGGGTGGCGGTGCATAAACGCTGGAAAGAAGTGTTGATATTCGGACCGCTGGCAGTAATCAGCGCCACGTTAATTACACTGCCCTGGGCACTGGCCATCGCTCGTCTGGAGCCTGATTTTTGGCACTATTTCTTTTGGGTGGAACATATTCAGCGTTTTGCTGAGAGCAACGCCCAGCATAAAGCACCATTTTGGTACTATCTGCCTTTCATACTGGCCGGTACGCTGCCCTGGCTCGCTTATCTGCCAGGCGCACTGAAAGCCGGTTGGGTAAAGCGACACAGCCATTCTGGCGCGGTTTATTTGTTGGGCTGGGTGGTGATGCCGATTCTCTTTTTCAGTATCGCTAAAGGGAAATTGCCCACCTATATTCTCCCTTGCTTTGCCCCATTAGCCATTCTGCTGGCTCATTATGCCCAGGTGGCCTCGCCAGCTATTCGTCGTCTGAATGGCTGGATTAATATCGGCTTTGGGGGCGTGTGTGTGCTGGCGGTACTGGCAGTGCTGGCGCCTTTTGGTCTGGCAAAACACCCGCTCTACCAAACCACCGAGTTGTTTAAAGTGTTTTGTGCTGTGCTCGCCTTTGTATGTTGGGCGCTGGTTGGCTGGATTTCTTCCCGTGGCTGGCAACCACGCTGGCAACTGGCCGCATTATGCCCACTCGGGCTGGCGTTATTGATAGGTGCGGCGATCCCGGATCAGGTTATTGACTCTAAACAACCGCAAGCCTTTGTGGAAAATGTCCAAAGCGAACTGGCGGGAAGCCGCTATATTCTGAGTAATAATGTGGGAACGGCTTCTGCGATTGCCTGGAGCTTAAAGCGCAGTGATATCAATATGTATGGCTCTCCGGGTGAACTGCAGTATGGCATGAGCTACCCGGATGCCCAGGGGCGGTTGGTACAAACGGCGGACTTCCCCGCCTGGCTCAGCCAGCACCGCCAGCAAGGTAGTGTTGCACTGGTGATGCTGCTTTCGCGGCACGAAGTTGTTGGTGAGCAGGCTGTCCCCAAACCAGATGCGATTGTTCATCAGGGGCGCTTTGTCCTTTATCTGTATCACCAAAAATAATGGGTATTAGCGGAATAATTATTGCCAGCCTGCTCAGTTGCCTGGGGCAACTATGTCAAAAACAGGCAGCCTGTTTACCTTCAGGTTCAGCCGGGCGCCATCGTGCCTGGCTGTGGTTATTTATGGCGCTGGTCGCAATGGGGCTGGGGCTACTGGTGTGGCTGGTGGTACTGCAGTCAGTGCCGGTTGGCCTGGCTTACCCTATGATGAGCCTGAACTTTATCTGGGTTTCTTTGGCGGCACACTGGATCTGGGGCGAGCGTTTAACACCGCGGCACTGGCTGGGTATTGTACTGATTATTCTTGGAATTATTTTGCTGAGCGGTGGCGTGTAATGGGGTATTTGCTGGCTTTATGTAGCGTGTTATTAGTCACCGCGGCTCAACTGGCAATGAAGCTGGCTATGAGCCGTTTACCGGCCGTCTGGCCATTGCCTGATTTTCTTCTGGCTATGCTTCATATTGCACCAGGTAGCCTGTGGCTGGTGGCGGGGATTGGTGGCTATCTGGCTTCCATGGTGTGCTGGTATGGCGCACTGAAGAAACTGCCATTGAGTAAAGCCTATTCTCTGTTAAGCCTGAGCTACATATTAGTGTGGGCTGCGGCAATTTGGTTGCCCGGCTGGCACGATACCTTCTCCTGGCTCAATTTGCTGGGTGTGTTATCCATTATGGCAGGTGTTACGCTGGTTATCTGGCCGGGGGAAACTGTGGTGCGCCGCCAGCAGTAATTCACACCGAATAATCGAAGAAACCCATGTATTTTCAGGGTATAGTGAATTACCTGGTAACTTATTATTTCCGGTAACCTGCCATGTCAGCCCCTGTTTCAGAAGCCCCGCTCAGTGGTGCGCGCCTGAATTTGCGCATCGGCTCCATCGTTATGTTCAACTTTGCCAGCTACCTTACAATTGGCCTGCCCCTGGCCGTGTTACCGGGCTATGTCCATGACGTTATGGGGTTCAGTGCTTTCTGGGCTGGCCTGGTTATCAGCCTGCAATATTTTGCGACCTTACTTAGCCGCCCGCACTCTGGCCGTTCGGCTGACCGCTTCGGCCCCAAACGCGTGGTTATTCTTGGGTTATGCGGTTGCCTGCTTAGTGGCGCATGTTACCTGCTGGCCGCTAATTTTGAACACCTGCCTGCCGTGAGCCTTGCCGCATTGTGCCTGGGTCGGGTTATTCTCGGCCTTGGGCAAAGTTTTGCCGGTACAGGGTCAACTTTGTGGGGCGTGGGGGTGGTTGGTTCGGCGCAAATAGGCAAAGTGATTTCGTGGAATGGTATTGCCACTTATGGCGCCATGGCGCTGGGGGCCCCGCTCGGTGTATGGATTTACCACCTGGGTGGGTTGTTTCTGCTGGCACTGGTGATTATGGGCGTGGCATTGCTGGCAATCTTGCTGGCGCTTCCCCGTCCTCATGTGAAGGCTAGTAAGGGAAAACCCCTGCCGTTTCGCGCCGTGCTGGGCAAAGTATGGGTGTATGGTTTGGTTCTGGCACTGGGGTCGGCCGGTTTTGGGGTTATCGCCACTTTCATTACGCTGTTTTTTCAGGCGAAAGGGTGGTCTGATGCCGCCTTTGCTCTAACGTTGTTCAGCAGTGCATTTGTTGGGGCACGGTTGTTATTTCCCAATGCCATTAACCGCCGGGGTGGTGTGTTTGTCGCAATGTGCTGTCTGAGCATAGAGATTGTGGGTTTGGTGCTGGTAGGGTTCTCAATGTCCCCCTGGGTGGCGAACATGGGAGCTTTACTGGCGGGCGCCGGGTTCTCGCTGGTCTTTCCTTCATTGGGTGTGGTGGCGGTCAAAGCCGTGCCGCAACCAAATCAGGGGAGTGCGTTGGCGACCTATACCGTATTTATGGATATGTCTTTGGGGATTACCGGGCCACTTGCCGGATTAGTGATGGCATGGGCGGGTGTTCCGGCTATCTACTTTGGTGCGGCCGGGCTTTCGGGAATCGGGTTGTTGCTAACCTGGCGAATGAAAAACCGGCCCGCATTACAGGCCGGCTAATCGTAATGCGTTATTTCACTTCAACACTGCCGATAATATTATTCGCAACAACCTGCGATTGCTGCTGATTGTTTGCAGGCAGGGTTACTTGCATGGTGACCAGTTTATTGTCCACATTCCCCAGCAGAACAGAAGACCAGGCTGTGTGGCCTTTTGCTGAGATAATGCTGTCGAGTTGCTGGAAAGTATGACCATGTAATTCTACAGACTTGTTGGCGATAACCTGTAGTTGCGGGTCGCGGTCACGTTGTTCATTTTCCAGGCGCTTGCCCAGTACATCCAGTGCATCCACACTCTTATCGCCCACAATCACAATGACTGCGGATTGCCCGGTTGGATCAGAGTACACATGCAAATTATTGGCCTGAGTGCCCAGTTTCCCGCTCTGGTCGCTCATATCCGCCGGTAAGGTGAAATTCAGCTTGCCTTCGAGTAACGAGACCGTGTTGCTCTGTGCTTTTTGACTCTGGGCAGCATTATTTGCTGTTGGCGTATTGCTGTCTTTATTGTCACAAGCTGCCAGCCCACAGACCAGCAGGCCAATACCGACATATTTTACCAGGTTGCGCATTGACATCTTCCTTTGAGTTAAACAGCCATGATGGCTATCCGCCCAGTTTACCACAAGAAAAAAGCGCGTCCCTTAATGGACTTGCAACACTGTTAAATCAGATTTGTCTGCCAGCTTTTTCAACACCACATTGAGCAGTACACCATAGGCGGGCAGGAAGAAGACCATACTGATAAGAACCTTGAAGCTGTAGTCTACCAGTGCAATTTCGACCCAGTGTTGTGCCATAAATGGATCCGGGCTGTGCCAAAACGCAATAAAGAAAAATGCCAGGGTATCGCTGATATTGCCTAAAAAGGTGGATGCCGTGGGTGCCAGCCACCAGTAATGGCTCTGGCGCAGGCGGTTAAAGACATGAACATCCAGAATTTGCCCCAGAGCGTAGGCCATAAAACTCGCGGCAGCAATACGGGCAACGAACAGATTGAAATGCCCCAGCGCACTAAACCCTTGCCAGGCACCATCGGCAAACAGCGAGGAGATAACATAGGAAATCAGTAATGAAGGAACCATTACAGCAAAAATAATCCGCCGGGCCAGTGGCGCGCCAAAAATACGCACGGTCAGGTCAGTTGCCAGAAAAATAAACGGGAACGTGAAGGCACCCCAGGTGGTGTGAAAACCAAACACGGAAACCGGGAGCTGTACCAGGTAGTTGCTGGAGGTAATCACCAGCAAGTGGAACAACGAAAGCCAAAAAAGCGCATGCATGCGCTGGATTGCGGTAAAACGAATCATCAATGTCACCTTTTTGTTTGCTGGGGTGAGGGAACCCAGTCACTGGTTTGCCTGGCACGATATGCGCCATAGCGAGGAAAACCGCCGAATGATACGCAGTTGAGCAAGTTTTGCAATGGTTAATTTTAACGCAATCGTTCACGCTGCTTGCGCTGTTGCGTGCTCTGCGTAAACTAGAGCGCCTGAGACTTACAGGCAGAGACTCGCACGGTTTTGCTGTAAGGTGCATCGTAATAAATGGTAAATCAGAATTCTGATTTACCACTCTGTTCTTTTAAAAAACCATGATAGCTGGCTGGTATACGCTGGCTTATCAACTGCCTGGTTTTATGACTTTTTAGAGAAAACTATGTCAAATCTGTTTTCCAGCCCTGACCATACGCTTGATGCGCAAGGGCTGCGTTGCCCGGAACCGGTAATGATGGTGCGCAAAACGGTACGTGGTATGCAAACCGGTGAAACATTGCTGATCCTGGCCGACGACCCGGCAACCACTCGCGATATCCCCGGTTTTTGTCGGTTTATGGAGCACGAGCTGGTAGCCCAGAGCACAGAAACCCTGCCCTACCGCTACCTGCTGCGTAAACAACACTGATTCTGTTACCGGGCGCGCTGGCGTAACAGCCGCAAGGCATTTAATGTCACCAGCGCCGTAGCGCCGGAATCCGCCAGCACAGCCATCCACAACCCGGTAATACCCAATAAACTGGTGACCAGAAAGATACCCTTCAGGCCAAGGGCGAGGGTGATGTTCTGGCGGATATTGTTGTGCGCAGCGCGTGCCAGACGAATCATGTCGGGTAAAGCACTAAGGTTGCTGTGAGTTATGGCGGCATCAGCGGTTTCCAGCGCGACATCGGTTCCGTTCCCCATGGCAATGCCTGTCGTTGCGGCCTTCATTGCCGGAGCGTCATTGATACCATCTCCTACCATGGCGATGGTACCCTGTTCGCGCAGACGAGCTACCGCTGCCACTTTATCGGCGGGTAATAAACCAGCCTGAAATTCAAGCCCGGTTTCTTGGGCAATAGCGGCTGCGGCTCGTGGGTTATCGCCGGTTAACATTGTGCCACGGATCCCCATACTCTCCAGCCTGGCAATGGCATTACGGGCATCCTGGCGTAGGGTATCCTGCAGGGCAAAGTAGCCCAGTAATTGATGGGAAGTGAGTGCTACAACCAGAATCAATGTTCGCCCGGCTGTTTCCTGTGCAGTGATGGCTGCGCTGTGTTGTGGTGTGAGAACACCACCGGGTGCGGCATCTGGCGCGCACAGAAAATAATCTTCACCGTTAATCTGTGCCTGAATACCCTTGCCAGGAATGACCCGCTGATTGAGGGCTTCGGGAAGAACCAACTGTTGCTGTTGGGCGGCGGCTACAATCGCCTGTGCCAGTGGATGCGTGGCACCTTGTTCAACAGTTGCTGCCAGGCGCAATAACTCATTTTCACTGATTTCAGCGCAGATTTCAGTGTGAACAATTGATGGTTTGCCCAGGGTTAATGTTCCGGTTTTATCAAAGGCGATATGGCGTACGGTGCCCAGTTGCTCCAGTGCTGCGCCGCCTTTAATCAAAGCGCCAAAACGTGCACCTGCTGCCAACGCAGAGGTAATGGCCGCTGGAGTGGAAATGACCAGCGCGCAGGGGCAACCAATTAATAGCAAGGTCAGCCCTTTATAAATCCATTCCTGCCAGGGCGCTGCAAACAGCAAAGGCGGAAGTAATGTTGTCAGGAGTGCCAGCAGGATAACCAGCGGTGTGTAAACCCGACTGAAGCGGTCAATAAAACGCTCGACTGGCGCTTTACGGCTTTCCGCCTGTTCAATCAGGTTGAGAATTCGGTCGATGGCATTCTCTCCCGGACGGGATACGACGGTGAGTGTTACCCGGTTCTCCACACTGGTACTCCCCGCAGGTACAACATCATGTTGCCGGTGAACGACAGGAACAGATTCGCCAGTAAGCGCACTTTCATCGAAGCTGGCGATATCATCATTTAATGTACCGTCTGCCGGAAGCCGCCCGCCTGCGGCGATTTCAATAATATCGCCTGGGCGCAACGATTCTGCCGGAACTGTCTCTCGCTGACCATTTTGCAGGCGCGTGGCGGTATCGGGTTTTAACGCCATGAGCGCACTGACACCACTGCGGGCTCGTTGTGCGGCGTAACCTTCCAGGTGCTCGCCCAGCATAAATAGCAGCAGAACCATTGCAGCCTCAGCCGTGGCGCCAATAAATAACGCCCCAAGGGCAGCAACTGTCATCAGGGTTTCAATACTGAATGGACTGCCGGTTTTTATGGATTTAAACGCCTGGCGGGCAATTGGCCACAGGCCAACCAGCGTGGTCAGGATAAAGGCTACCTGTCCGGCTATGGGTGAAAATGCGCGAACAGCCCAACTACAGAGCATCATGGCGGTTAGCACAAACAATGGCAGATAATCGCGCCATGTGTGGGTTGACACGGCGGGACGGGTATTGCTGTGTAAACGGTAACCCGCGTTATTGACCGCACGCTCAACCTGTTTGCGAATATCGCTATCGGCATCTACAACCAGTTTTTCACTGGAGAATACGACCTGCACCTGCTTTGCTTCACTGAGCTGGCGTACGGCCGTCTCAACTTTTCTGGCGCAGGCTGCGCAGTCCATTCCTTCCACTCGCCATTGAAAACGCTGGCTGGCTGCCTGCATTTTGCCGGCCTCGGATTCAGCATTTGCTGTTGCGGCACAACAGGCCGTTTTACCCTGGCAACAGGAGGATTGTTCTGCCGATGACGCAACAGGCTTAAGCCGGGCAGTACTCAATGACGGAACCTGGCGCTGGGATGAAGTGGGTGGCGGTGAGATACGCATACAGTCTCCGGTAAAAAAGCAGGGCCTGTATTAATGCTAAACTCTGGAGTCAACTCCAGAGTCAAGTAAAAAATGCGTTCACCTTTGCTAACGGAAAAGGGGAAAGGGGAAAACTGTCTTACGCTTTCCCGTTGCCATTTTACAGATAGAGCGAGCGAACAATTAAGAAATGCCCGGCGAAATAGAATGCCGCAGTTATTGCCCGGCCTGCAGTAAAACGCCGCCTGAAGTGGCTGAATAGCCAGATGCTATGGCTGATTAACAACAACGCTGTACCAACAAAGGCCGAAAAGCGGGTATCCACCGGGCGGGCAAAGTAGAGCTCTGCCGCCAGCCATACCATGACCAGTGTCATCCCCACAAACGCACAGACAGGCCAGCGCAGTTCTCCTAATTTGCTCCAGACAACTGCCAGTAACAGGGCACCCAAAACTGCCAGCACTACCGGCACTGGCCACCAAAAACTGAAACTCATCTGGCTGGCGAACCAGACTGTATAGAGCAGGTGCGACAGAAAGAACGCACTAAGGGCATAAATAAAGCGCTGGGTGGGCAGCAGCAGTAAGGCATCTCCTGCCATAGAAGCCACCACTCCGGCCAGCACAAGGTAGCTCATTAAATTAAACATGGGAGCTTGCCAGGCCAGCAGTAGCAACAGTAACAACGTGACGGGTTTAAACAGCCAGCGTTGCCATCCAGGACCGCGGTAGGACGCATCAACATACAGCCAACCAGAAAAACACACTGCAATAAATGACCAAAGCATAGTCACTCTCCCTGTCTGGATTGATGGGCTAAAAAAAAGGGCTGGCGCATATACCTGTGCGACCTTTCCTTGTTAAAGTCTGGGCGGCAAAGTGCCTGGCTGACAACACCACTAAGCACAGAGTAGTCTGAAACTCGTTGTATCACTGGGGAAAGGTATGAGTAAACCGCCATTTTTTTTCGTTGCTGTTATTGCGGTAATCGTGGTTCTTGCTTCGTTACGTTACTTGCAGCAGCGCCGCCAGGATGCCGAAAATGACAGAGCGCCAGTCAGTCTTAAAACGATGGTGGTGTCCAGTAAGCGGGAAGTGCCGGTAACGAAACGGCGTTCACGCGAACAACAAGTTTCCTCGCCTGCGGATACTGTGCGCTATGAGATGGGTTTTCGTGCGCCGCAGGGTGGCGTGGAAATGCGCTTTCGGGTAACGGCGCAGCAATACCACGCCGTGTCCGTTGGCGACCATGGTACGTTGCATTACCAGGGCACCCGGTTTCTGGAATTTACGCCAGCACCCTGAATACAGGCATCATGGTTTTTTTTGTTGTTTCTTTTGCCAGGCCAGCAATTCGAATACGCCGAACAAAAAGATGCGTGTTTGCTGCAATGTGCCGATTTTTGGGGAGTCTTTACCCTGGCTTGCTTTCAACAAAGTGACTTGCAGGCCATGCATAAAAAACGTGAAAACCATCGCCACATTCATAAAGTAGTTCAGCGGCTTAGGAAAGGGGTGGATCAAGTTCAATACCATAAACCCCCACACGCCGAGCATCAGCAGGCGGCCCAGATTAATCAGCATTCTGTTCTCCTTGTGCTTTGCGCAAGTAAAGGCGATAGGCCACTTGCCCGGCCGTTTTTTCGCGGTGTAATTCCCAGTTACCAGGCACTGCGGGTAACCCATGTTCTGATTCGCTCTCAATATAAATCACTGCGTCTGGGGCCAACCAGTTATTGTGTTCCAGTAATTGCAATGCCTCTTCCAGCAGCCCTTTACGAAACGGAGGGTCGACAAACACGATATTGTGCGGTGAACCGGGTTGTGCAAGGTGTGCCAGTGTATTGGCCGCCAGCACTTTACCGTTACTGGCATTGAGCGTTGCCAGGTTTTTTTGCAACTGTGTAGCTACGCTGCGTTCCAGTTCAAGCAATGTCGCACTGGCCGCGTAGCGGGATAACGCTTCCAGACCCAGTGCGCCACTTCCGGCAAAACAATCGAGGCAGTGCGCATCAACAATATAGGGTGCCAGCCAGTTAAACACTGTCTCCCGCACCCGGTCTGTGGTGGGACGCAGGCCGGGGCTGTCTGGCACCGGGAGTTTACGCCCCCGCCATTGCCCGCCAATAATACGTATCTGGCCGGCGCCGTTAGTTTGTTTTTTCTTCATAAATCGCACTGAGCTTAAGGATGTTGCGGCTATTCTAGCGGCGAGCGCGCAATGGGGAAACCTCCATCCATTCCGGCTATGTGATTAACCTGCTGCATTTTGCAGCCAGCCTTGCGGGATAGCATCTGCCGGAGTGCTCACTTGACGGGAAAGTGATAGACTGTCTCATTCAATTATTTCCATTTTGGGTCCCTGCTGAAGGCATGCGGGGCATCGCCATGAATCAGCAGCGAGGAGTGTGGTCGCCGATGGCAAAAGAAAAAAAACGTGGCTTGTTTTCCTGGCTGGGCTTTGGCCAGAAGGCTGCGGAAGAAGAACAAAAACAGGATGTTGCTGAGCAGGACGCAACCCCCCGGGAAGGCGACGCAGCGGCTGCGCTACAGGGCAGTGACAGTGTGGTGGGCGCAGAGCAGGCGGCAGAGCCTGAAGCGGCTGCACCCGCTGAAGATGCACATGCGCGCAATGTGGCAGAACTGGCTACAGAAAGTGAAACCGGCGTATCTGCTGAACTGACGTCATCGCCCGATAATGCCAGTGAAGAACACCTTGTTGAAGAAAAGGTTGTTGAAGACGAGGCTGTTGAAAAGGATGCGGAAGATGCTGGTGTTGAGCATTCAACGCCAGTAACAACCGCTGAGGCAGTGGAAGATACCGACAACATGGTTGCTGCCGGTGTAGTTGAGCAGGTTGCGGAAGCCGCACAGCTTCCTGCAGAAGCAGAAGCAGAAGCAGAAGCAGAAGCAGAAGCAGAAGCAGAAGCAGAAGTACTCTCTGAACCCATTGAGCAGGAAAAACCCACTAAAGAAGGTTTCTTTGCCCGCCTGAAACGTAGCTTGGTTAAAACGCGCCAGAATCTGGGTTCCGGATTTATCTCCTTGTTCCGCGGCAAAAAAATCGATGATGATTTGTTCGAGGAACTGGAAGAACAACTGCTCATCGCGGATGTTGGGGTGGAAACCACTCGTAAAATTATCACCAACCTTACGGAAGGCGCTTCCCGGAAACAACTGCGTGATGCAGAAGCCCTGTACGGGTTACTGAAAGAAGAGATGGCGGAAATCCTGGTAAAAGTAGACCAGCCGCTGGATATCGAAGGGAAAACACCGTTTGTTATTCTGATGGTTGGGGTGAATGGCGTAGGCAAGACCACCACCATTGGTAAACTGGCGCGCCAGTTCCAGCAGCAGGGCAAATCAGTGATGCTGGCGGCAGGGGATACTTTCCGTGCGGCGGCTGTAGAGCAGTTGCAGGTTTGGGGTCAGCGTAATGATATTCCGGTGATTGCACAACACACGGGCGCGGATTCCGCTTCGGTGATTTTTGATGCCATTCAGGCAGCGAAGGCTCGTCATGTTGATGTGCTGATAGCCGACACCGCCGGTCGCTTACAGAATAAAGCGCACCTGATGGAAGAGCTGAAAAAGATTGTCCGGGTGATGAAAAAGCTCGATGAAAGTGCACCCCATGAAGTGATGCTGACAATTGATGCCAGTACCGGGCAAAATGCAGTCAGCCAGACGAAGCTGTTCCATGAAGCAGTAGGTCTGAGTGGCATCACGCTCACGAAGCTTGATGGTACTGCGAAAGGGGGAGTTATCTTCTCGGTTGCTGACCAGTACAGCATTCCAATTCGCTATATTGGGGTGGGTGAACGTATTGAAGACCTGCGTCCGTTTAAAGCGGACGATTTTATTGAGGCATTATTTGCCCGAGAGGATTAAAGATGATTCGCTTTGAACATGTCAGCAAAGCTTATCTCGGAGGAAGACAGGCGTTGCAGGGCGTATCGCTCCATATGCAACCAGGCGAGATGGCATTTCTGACCGGGCACTCTGGCGCCGGGAAGAGTACATTGCTCAAGCTCATTTGTGGCATTGAACGCCCGAGCGCGGGAAAGATCTGGTTTAGCGGGCATGAGATCAGCAGGCTGAAAAATCGGGAAATCCCGTTTCTGCGCCGCCAGATTGGCATGATCTTCCAGGATCACCACCTGCTAATGGACCGCACTGTGTTTGACAACGTCGCTATCCCGCTGATTATCGCTGGAGCCGGGGTGGAAGATATCCGCAGGCGGGTTAGTGCAGCGCTGGATAAAGTCGGTCTGCTGGACAAAGCGAAAAATTTCCCTATCCAGTTATCTGGTGGTGAACAGCAGCGCGTCGGTATTGCCCGGGCGGTGGTGAATAAGCCTGCCGTTTTGCTGGCGGACGAACCCACCGGTAACCTGGATAATGCATTGTCGGAAGGCATTCTGCGTCTGTTCGAAGAATTTAACCGCGTTGGGGTGACGGTATTGATGGCAACCCATGATACGGCGTTGATTGACAGCCGCCCTTACCGGGTGCTGACACTTAGTGACGGGCATTTGCATGGAGGCGTTGCGGGTGAATAAGCATGATGCGCTGAAGCGTATACGTCGCTTCGGCAATAAATTGCAGGACTTTAAGGACCGGGCGGCCAAAAGCGCAACACCGGCTTCCCGTAATGTGAAAGCCCGCCATAAAGGGGGCAATAAACGAGGGAAGCCGGGTAACCGTAATGTATTTAATGAACAGGTGCGTTACGCCTGGCAGGGGGCACTGGCTGACCTGCGCAGTAAACCTTTTGCCACATTTCTGACGGTAATGGTGATTGCCATTTCACTGACGTTACCCAGTGTATGCTATATCATTTACAAAAATGTCAGTGAAGCAGCAAGCCAGTATTACCCTTCGCCACAAATTACTGTGTATTTCGAGAAAACACTCGACGATAACGCGGCACAGCAAGTGGTGGGGCAAATCCAGGCAGAGCCTGGCGTCGATAAAGTCAACTATCTGACGCGCGATGAAGCGCTGGGTGAGTTCCGTAACTGGTCTGGTTTTGGTGGCGCGCTGGATATGCTGGAAGAAAACCCACTGCCAGCAGTGGCTGTTGTGGTGCCCAAAATTGATTTTCAGAATACGCAATCTCTGACTACGCTTAAAGACCGTATTTCCCGTATCCATGGTATAGATGAAGTGCGTATGGATGACGGGTGGTTTACACGCCTGGTCGCTATTACCCAGTTGGTAGGCAATGTTTCGGCCATGATTGGTATTCTGATGGTTGCGGCAGTCTTCCTGGTGATTGGTAACAGTGTGCGCCTCAGTATCTTTGCCCGGAGAGATACTATCAATGTACAAAAATTGATTGGTGCAACTGATGGTTTTATTCTGCGACCATTTTTGTATGGTGGTGCCTTGCTGGGCTTCAGTGGCGCATTTTTATCGCTGATACTGTCTGAGGTATTAGTGTTGCGTCTTGCGTCTGCGGCCGGAGATGTGGCGAAAGTATTTGGCACGACATTCAGTATCAGCGGGTTTTCCTTTGATGAAGCCCTGTTGTTATTGTTGGTGGCGGCAATGATCGGGTGGGCAGCGGCATGGCTGGCAACAGTTCAGCATTTACGCCACTTTACGCCCGATTAAAAAAATTCTGGTATACTCTCCCATTGCCTGCGAGAAATCGCAGCCGGGAGAGAGACGTAATGAATAACCCGGCGTCACTTTTCCGGATGTTCATACCTGTGTCACACTTTGTGTGTAAAATATTCACAAATCATATGTGAACTTGTGGATAACTTTATTGTCATAGCTAAGGTGTGAATGATAGTCTCGTTATTCAACACGCTTTGGTAAAAGCATGACTGCCTGACAGGGGTATGCTCAATACCAGGCGACAGGTGATGTGAGGATTTGAATGACCAAAGAAATGCAAAATTTAGCTTTAGCCCCGGTAGGCAATCTGGAATCGTATATCCGGGCGGCCAATACCTGGCCGATGTTATCGGCAGATGAAGAACGGGAGCTGGCTGAACGGCTGCATTACCAGGGTGATCTGGAAGCAGCTAAAAAGCTGATTCTGTCGCACCTGCGCTTTGTTGTTCATATTGCGCGCAACTATTCCGGTTATGGTCTGCCACAGGCTGACCTCATTCAGGAAGGCAATATCGGGCTGATGAAAGCGGTGCGCCGCTTTAACCCGGATGTCGGTGTGCGCCTGGTATCATTTGCAGTGCACTGGATCAAAGCTGAGATCCATGAATATGTGCTGCGCAACTGGCGTATCGTGAAAGTAGCAACAACCAAAGCGCAACGTAAACTGTTCTTTAACCTGCGTAAAACGAAACAGCGTTTAGGCTGGTTTAACCAGGATGAAGTCGAAATGGTTGCCCGCGAACTGGGCGTTACCAGTAAAGATGTGCGTGAAATGGAATCACGTATGGCAGCCCAGGATATGACCTTCGATATGCCAGGCGATGATGATTCCCATGACAGCCAGCCAATGGCTCCGGTCCTCTATCTGCAGGATAAATCTTCAAACTTTGCCGATGGCATTGAAGATGATAATTGGGAATCACATGCCGCCGATAAACTCACTCTGGCGCTGGAAGGCCTGGATGAGCGTAGCCAGCAAATTATTCGGGCTCGTTGGCTGGATGAAGACAACAAGAGCACATTGCAGGAACTGGCAGATCAGTATGGTGTCTCTGCTGAGCGTGTTCGCCAGCTTGAAAAGAACGCCATGAAAAAACTGCGAGCAGCTATCGAAGCCTGATTGGCACCGAACACAATCACCCCGTTTGCTACCCGGCAGACGGGGTTTTTTTATGCCGGTCATTCAGCCCCTGGTGGGTAATTCCAGTTCCGGACAAGCCCGGTGTATGCAGGGCAGTAACTTCAGAAATGCGCGTTCCATTTCCTCTTCGGGCACACAGGCAAACCCCATCAACAGCCCCTTATGTACCCGTGTTCCGAAGTAATAACGGGATAGCGGCCGCACCAGAATCCCCTGCGCGCTGGCGGCCTGGGCAATCGCCACGTCATCGGCCGTTAAAGGCAGGTTTAAAATCAGGTGCAACCCGGCATTATTGTTGAAATCCCCCAGTGCCGGTTCACCTAAATAGCGAGTAATCAGCCCTGCCAGAAAAGCCCGCCTGCGTGCGTACAGTAAGCGCATCCGGCGAATATGAGCTGTGTAGTGCCCCTGGGTAATAAACTGCGCCAGCGCATTTTGTGCCAGCAAATGCCCCCCGCGGTACAATTCCCCGTGTGCGGTTTTTAATGCACTGGCAATGGCTTTGGGAAGCACCACATAGCCAAGCCGCAAGGCCGGGTAGAGGGTTTTACTGAATGTTCCAATGTAAATAACGGGCGGGTCACGAACCAGACCCTGAAGGGCGGGAATCGGCTGCCCCGAAAAGCGAAACTCACTGTCGTAATCATCTTCCACAATCCAGCTGCCACTGTAGCGCGCCAGAGCCAGTAAGCGCTGGCGGCGTTCCAGGCTCATGACTGACCCCAACGGATATTGGTGGGATGGCGTTACGAAAATCAGGCGTGGTGGCCTGCCTGTGAGTGGTGGGTCTGGTGGGTTCATGCCGTACTGGTCAACACTGACAGGCGTAATCCGGACATCATTCATCCGCAAAATATTGCGAATTCCCCAGTAAGCGGGCTCTTCAATCCAGGCATTGTCGCCGGGATTGCACAGCATGCGGCTGATTAAATCAAACGCCTGATGTATTCCTTCTGTAATCAGGATCTGGTCTGGGGAGCAGTGCACTGAGCGTGCGACACGTAAATAATCCGCCAGGGCGAGTTGCAGGTCGGGGCTGCCTCCCTGGCAACTGTAAGTCAGTTGTTGGGCACCAGGGCGGCGGCTGATCCTGGCCTGGATTTTACTGAATAGTGCATGGGGAAATGCGGTTACATCCGGTACCCCAGGAATAAACGCTCCCCACTGCTGTGGGCTTGCACTACTGTGGTTCAGTAAGGTCTGACCACGCAATGAGAAGGCCTGAGACAGATCAGAGTCTTCTTCTGAGTTAAGTATTTCTGGAGAGGAAAAAAAAGTGTCTGGCAGGGTTTGTGCGATAAAAGTACCACTTCCCTGGCGGGAAACGATATATCCCTCGGCAAGTAATTGTTCATAAACTGTTAAAATAGTGTTGCGAGAAAAGCCAAGTTGCTGTGCCAAATCCCTGGATGGGGGCAAACGGCTCATTGGTACCAGACTACCATCAAGAATAGTCAGGCGTATCGCGTTGTAGAGCTGCTTATGCAGCTTATCTTCTGGCTGTTCTGCCAAACGTATTTGCAGTAAATCACCAATCAACGAGCGCAATTGGATCCCTCAATTTTTCTTAACTGGTACTAGATTATAGGGCCATACCCTGTGTAAATAAACGTCACTGTATAAGTTTTGTTGCACATACGTGAAAGGCTACCAGCCTCAGTGACAGGAGAATTCAGGGTGAAAAATCAGCAATTAGATAAACGTCGTCAGGATGCCACACCGCGTGGCGTAGGTGTTATGTGTGGTTTTTATGCCGAAAAAGCCGAAAACGCCACACTGTGGGATGTTGAAGGTAATGAATATATTGATTTCTCCGCCGGTATCGCGGTGCTGAATACCGGCCACCGTCATCCAAAAGTGATTGCCGCAGTAGAACGCCAGCTCCAGTCATTTACCCATACGGCCTACCAGGTGGTGCCTTATGAAAGCTATGTTTCCCTGGCCGAACGTATTAACGAGCGGGTACCTGTAGAGAAACCAGCAAAAACCACTTTCTTCTCTACCGGGGCAGAAGCGGTAGAAAACGCCGTAAAAATTGCCCGCGCTTACACACGCCGCCCGGGCATTATTACCTTTTGTGGTGGGTTCCATGGGCGTACTTTCATGACGATGGCGCTGACCGGCAAAGTGGCCCCCTACAAAATTGGTTTTGGCCCGTTCCCCGGTTCTGTATTCCATGCGCAATATCCAAATGCACTGCACGGTGTGAGTGTGCAGGATGCGATGGACAGCATTGAGCGCCTGTTTAAATCCGACATCGAGCCAACCCAGGTGGCAGCCATTCTTCTGGAACCGGTCCAGGGCGAAGGCGGTTTTATCCCTGCCCCTGCTGAATTTATGCAGGCGTTACGCACACTGTGTGATGAGCATGGCATTTTGCTGATTGCCGATGAAGTGCAGTCTGGTTTTGCCCGCACTGGCAAGTTGTTCTCCATGGAACATCACAGTGTTAAACCAGATCTGATGACTATGGCAAAAAGCCTGGCTGGTGGATTCCCGCTGTCCGGGGTCGCCGGGCGCGCGGAAGTGATGGATGCGCCAGGACCGGGTGGGCTTGGTGGCACTTATGCCGGTAACCCGCTGTCTGTTGCCGCCGCTCACGCTGTGCTGGATGTGATAGATGAAGAACAATTGTGCCAGCGTGCCAGTCAACTTGGCCAGCACCTGGTAGAAGTACTGACTAAAGCCCGCGAAACCTGCCCGCACATTGCTGAAATCCGTGCACAGGGCTCCATGGTTGCCGTGGAATTCCTGGATCCCCAAACCGGTAAACCGTCTGCTGATTTCACTCGGGGTGTAATGCAGCGTGCAATGAAAGAAGGCTTGCTGTTGTTGAGCTGTGGTGTGTACGGCAACGTGATTCGTTTCCTCTACCCGTTAACAATTCCTCAAACACAATTCAGTAAAGCGCTGGATATTCTGAGCCGCGCTCTGCAACAGGAGGCCGCGGCACAATGAAACTGAATAATCCTGGCTTACTTTGCCAGCAGGCACTGGTCAATGGTCAGTGGTGCAACGCGCAGGATGGGAAAACAGAGGCTGTCACGAACCCGGCAACGGGCGAAGTGATAGCACATGTTCCCCAACTGAGTGCGACTGAAACGGAGCGGGCCATTACTGCTTCTCAACAGGCACAGGCGGAGTGGAAAGCGCTGACTGCCAAACAACGTGCCGGTTATATGCAGGCCTGGGCCACCGCTATTCTTGAGGCTCAGGAAGACCTGGCGCAGTTAATGACAGCAGAGCAAGGCAAGCCGCTGGAGGAATCTCGTGGTGAAGTGGCCTATGCGGCATCGTTCATCACCTGGTTTGCTGAAGAAGCAAAACGGGTAGATGGCAGTGTATTGCAGGCTCCTCAGGCCACCCAGCGCCTGGTGGTTATTAAGCAACCCGTTGGTGTGTGCGCGGCGATTACACCATGGAACTTCCCGGCCGCCATGATCACTCGCAAGGCGGCACCCGCGCTGGCCGCAGGTTGCAGCATGATTGTCAAACCCGCAGAGCAGACACCACTTACTGCACTGGCTCTGGGTAAACTGGCGCAGGATGCTGGTATTCCGGATGGCGTGTTGCAAATCGTCACGGGCGATGCAGCCGAGGTTGGCAAAGTGCTGTGCGACAGCCCAGTAGTACGCAAGCTGAGCTTCACGGGTTCCACGGAAGTGGGCCGTATTCTGATGGCTCAATGCGCGCCGACCATTAAGAAATTGTCGCTGGAGCTGGGAGGTAATGCACCCATCATCGTATTTGACGATGCGGATATTGATAACGCCGTGGCTGGCATTATGGCGTCTAAATTCCGTAACAGCGGGCAAACCTGTGTATGCGCCAACCGTGTTTATGTGCAGGACGGGGTCTATGACCAGGTTATGGACAAGCTGGTGCAGCAAGTTGAAAAGCTGACTGTGGGCGAAGGCACCAAACCGGGCACCACTCAGGGGCCGCTGATTGATAGTCAGGCTATCGACAAGGTGCAACAACACATTGCCGATGCCGTGAGTAAAGGCGCACAGGTGGTGACTGGCGGGAAACCCCATGTACTTGGCGGAACCTTTTTTGAGCCGACGGTGGTGCGCGATGTGAACAAAACCATGCGGTTTGCCACTGAAGAAACATTCGGCCCTGTCGCGCCTGTATTCCGGTTTACCACTGAAGCGGAAGTGGTGCAGATGGCGAACGACACTATTTTTGGCCTTGCAGCCTACTTTTTTACCCGCGATGCCTCGCGCCAGTGGCGTGTTTCTGAAGCGCTGGAATACGGCATGGTCGGCGTGAATACCGGTCTTATCTCAAATGAAGTCGCACCTTTTGGCGGCGTCAAACAATCTGGGCTCGGACGCGAAGGATCGCGCTACGGAATTGAGGAATATCTGGAGCTTAAGTACCTGTGTATCGATATGAGCTGTTAATCACCATTAAAACAACCTGGACCGGTGGGGGATGCCACCGGTTATTTAAGGAAGAACTATGTCTGAGAATACTTCTTTCTCCCGGGCCTGGTCGGCTCGAGAGCGGGTTTCTGCACCCTCCAAACCCTTAAGTTTCCTCGAAGGCGTCGCCATGATTGTTGGGACCAACATCGGCGCAGGCGTCCTGTCCATCGCTTATGCATCCAGCAAAGCTGGATTCCTTTCTCTCTTGTTCTGGCTGGTTATTGTGGGCGTGTTAACCACGATTACTATGCTCTATGTTGCTGAATCTACGTTACGTACTCGTGCCCATCTCCAGCTAAGCGGCCTGGCAAAACGCTATGTCGGTGGCGTGGGTTCCTGGTTGATGTTCCTCTCTGTGTGTGTCAACAGTGTCGGGGCATTAACTGCCTATATGACCGGCAGTGGTAAACTCTTGCATTCCCTGTTAGGGGTATCACCAGCGGTGGGCAGTTTGTGTTTCTTCTTGCCTGCTGCGGGTGTGCTTTGGCTGGGGCTGAAGGCGATAGGTCGTGGTGAAAAGTTTATCAGTGTCGGTATGGTTGTGATGATAACGGTGCTGGTGGCGGCTACGTTCCTGAAAGACACCACTCAAATGCGTTTTCTGTTGGAAGGTGACTGGCGCTATATGGTGCCGGTATTTAACGTGATCGCATTCTGCTTTTCTGCGCAATATATCGTGCCGGAAATGGCCCGTGGGTTCAGCGATAAACCCGCTCAGTTGCCCAAAGCCATTATGGTGGGAATGGGGCTGACATTCGTGTTATTAACGGTGGTGCCACTTTCAGTTATTTCACTAAATGGTCTGGATGCTGTCAGCGATGTTGCCACCATTTCCTGGGGTAAGGCATTGGGGGAATGGGCTTTCTTCTCTGCCAATATCTTTGCGTTATGCGCCATGCTCACTTCGTATTGGGGGTTGGGTGGTAGCTTTCTGACTAATATCTTCGACAAATTTTCACTTGGCAGTGATACCCAGTCACTCCGTCGGTTTGGCGTAATGCTGCTGGTGGTGGTTCCGCCGTTTATTCTGGCGTACAGCGGTATGGTGTCTTTTGTTAATGCACTTTATTTTGCCGGGGTATTCAGTGGCGTTATTTTGTCGATTATGCCGATTCTTATCCTCAAAGGTGCCCGGGAGAAAGGGGATATTACCCCGGCCTGGCAGTGTGCTGATGTGATTACACACCCGGTACTCAAAGGTGTAATTGTTCTGATGTACATACTAAGCGCTCTCTACGCTATCGTTTCGGCATTAGGTTATTTACCCGCAGGTTGGTGATTTTCCACTCTCCCACTTGCTGTGTAGTGCTGGCAAGTGGGCTTTTTGCATCACAAAAGTGTTGCAGTCTGTTGAAAAATGTTATTCCAAATCCACCAAAATAAGGTATGTTCAGGCAGAGTATGCTGCATGGGCACGGGCAGCCTTACCGACAATAAAACAAATGGTGTGACAGGCGCACTTAAGCTGGCCGTTACAAAAAAGTGCCAAATACAACAAACTGCAATCACAACAAGAATGGGGAAACTCAGGATGAATATGAAGGGTAAAGCGTTACTGGCAGGGTGTATTGCTCTGGCGATGAGCGGCGTGGCAGTGGCTAAGGATATTAAAGTCGCTGTTGTGGGTGCCATGTCCGGGCCGGTAGCGCAGTATGGTGACCAGGAGTTTACCGGTGCGCGCCAGGCTATTGCAGATATTAACGCAAAAGGCGGGATTAAAGGCGACAAGCTGGTTGCCGTGGAATACGACGATGCCTGTGACCCGAAACAAGCGGTAGCCGTGGCGAACAAAGTGGTTAACGATGGCATCAAATATGTTATTGGCCACCTGTGTTCTTCTTCAACTCAGCCCGCATCTGATATCTATGAAGATGAAGGTGTGCTGATGATTACGCCTGCTGCAACAGCGCCAGAACTGACTGCTCGTGGTTATAAACTGATTCTGCGTACCACTGGTCTGGATTCTGACCAGGGGCCAACTGCGGTGAAATACATTCTGGACCACGTTAAGCCAAAACGCATTGCGGTGATCCATGACAAACAACAGTACGGTGAAGGTCTGGCCACATCAGTTCGTGATGGCCTGAAAAAAGCCGGGGCCAATGTGGTGTTTTTTGATGGTATCACTGCTGGTGAGAAAGATTTCTCCACATTGGTTGACCGTCTGAAGAAAGAAGACATCGATTTTGTTTACTATGGTGGTTATCACCCGGAAATGGGCCAAATCCTGCGTCAGTCTAAAGCTGCCGGGCTGAAAATTCAGTTTATGGGCCCGGAAGGCGTGGCGAACGTTTCTCTGTCCAATATTGCAGGCCAGGCGGCAGAAGGCATACTGGTTACCAAACCGAAGAACTACGACCAGTTGCCGGCAAACAAACCGATTGTTGCCGCTATCAAAGCCAAAAAACAGGATCCAAGTGGTGCGTTTGTATGGACCACCTACGCTGCTGTTCAGTCTCTGGCTACCGCGCTGGAAAATACCGGTGGTGGCGATACTGAAGCTATGGCTGATTACCTGAAAGCCCACGGTGCAAATACGGTCATGGGGCCGTTGTCATGGGACCAAAAAGGCGACCTGAAAGGCTTTGAATTCGGCGTGTTTACCTGGCATGCCAACGGTACAGCAACAGACGCTAAATAACGGTTGTCAGTAAAAGCGCCCTCTGTGTGAGGGCCTTGTGGGCAGGGGCAGGTTATGCACCTGCCCATTTTTATTCGGGGATGTGCCAGCCGCCTTCACGTTCGGCAAAACCCTGCGCCTGCATGAACGCATTCATTGTTTCGTAGTTTTCCACACCAACATCCGTTACCCACCAGTCGGAAACTTCCGGCAGTGCGTTCAGAACTTCTTCCAGCATATATTTCCCGACACCGCGGCGACGGGTGACATCTCTGACCCGAAACGAATCCATGGTTCCCTGTGTTCCGCTGAGCGTGACCCGTGTTGCACCGAGCAGGCGTTCATTAAAACGCGCGGCGTAGACACGGTTATTGTCATCAACACTCAGTGAGGCTTCGGAATATTCAGGCCAAATTTTTGCAAGATCGATTTTATCCTGTTCACTAAATGTCTCAAGACGAATGATAGTGAGTTTCATAAGCTGCATTTCCTGGAACGAAACAGTGAGTATGTAACGCTATTTTACTGGCAACCTCTCAACATCAAAGCAGAATGCGTTCAGTTGATTCATTTGGTCAATTCTTACTGAGCGGTTTTTAAACCGTGACAATAGAAATAATCCAGTCTATATCTCTGTAATGTGCGTTATTTTGCAACTTTTTATATCAGTATTTTGTGCTGTCGTATATGGTTTTTTTTGTTTATCTCGGCCGTAATACAGAATAAAATCTCCGGTTAATCACCTGAAATATAGAGTATTTGGTGGTGTTTTAAGAAAAAATACCCCTAACTCATTACAGGGACAGGTAAAAATAGCATCGTTTATAAAAATGACAGGTCTGTTTTTAACCATAACAAAACAAAATATTCACACACAACATCACGAATGGGGATTATAAAGGATGAAAATCAACGCGAAGACACTGCTCGCCGGCATGGTTGCGCTGGCGATGTCTCACGCGGCGCTGGCGAAAGAGATAAAAATTGCGGTAATTGGCGCGATGTCCGGGCCAGTGGCGCAATGGGGCGATATGGAATTCAATGGTGCCCGCCAGGCGGTTAAAGATATTAATGCAAAAGGCGGTATTAACGGCGATAAGCTGGTTGCGGTGGAATATGACGATGCCTGTGACCCGAAACAAGCTGTTGCTGTGGCGAATAAAGTGGTTAACGAAGGCATCAAGTATGTCATTGGTCACCTTTGCTCTTCTTCCACCCAGCCTGCATCTGATATTTATGAAGATGAAGGCATTCTGATGATTACTCCCGGGGCAACAAACCCGGAGCTCACGGCGCGTGGCTACCAGACTATCATGCGTACTGCCGGTCTGGATTCCTCTCAGGCGCCAACCGCTGTCAGGTATATTGTCGATAAGGTGAAACCAACACGTATTGCGGTTATCCATGATAAACAACAATACGGTGAAGGCCTGGCAACTTCAGTGCGTGATGGCCTGAAAAAAGCCGGGGCCAATGTGGTTTTCTTTGACGGCATTACCGCTGGTGAGAAAGATTTCTCCACGCTGGTGGCTCGCCTGCAAAAAGAAAATATCGATTTTGTTTACTATGGTGGTTACTACCCGGAAATGGGGCAGATCCTGAGACAGGCAAGGGCATCCGGGCTGACCACGCAGTTTATGGGCCCGGAAGGCGTGGGCAACGCTTCATTGTCTAATATTGCAGGTAAGGCGGCAGAAGGCATGCTGGTGACTATGCCGAAACGCTATGACCAGGCCCCGGCAAACCAGGCGATCGTGGCAGCGCTAAAAGCGGAGAAAAAAGACCCTTCTGGCCCCTATGTCTGGATTACCTATGCCGCCGTACAGTCGCTGGCGAACGCACTGGCTCATGCTGGCAGTGAAGAACCGCTGGAACTGGCAAACTACCTGAAATCACACGGTGCTGACACCGTAATTGGGCCGCTGAATTGGGATGAAAAAGGCGATCTGAAGGGATTCGAATTCGGTGTTTTCCGCTGGCATGCTGATGGTTCGTCCTCCGTGGCGAAGTAAGGCTGACTGTAATCCCACCTTGCAGCTGAATTGCAGCTACAAGGACAGAAAAAGGCTATGTTATGTCTGAGCAGTTTCTCTATTTTTTACAGCAAATGTTTAATGGCGTGACACTGGGCAGCACTTATGCCCTTATCGCTATTGGCTACACAATGGTTTACGGCATTATCGGCATGATCAACTTTGCCCATGGTGAAGTGTATATGATTGGCAGTTATGTCTCGTTCATGATAATCGCCGCTCTGATGATGATGGGTATTGATACCAGCTGGATGTTGATTGGTGCCGGTTTTGTTGGTGCCATTGTCATTGCCAGTGCGTACGGCTGGTCCATTGAAAAAGTGGCGTATAAACCCGTGCGTAACTCCAAGCGACTGATTGCGCTGATTTCCGCTATCGGGATGTCTATCTTCCTGCAAAACTACGTCAGCCTGACTCAGGGGTCTCGTGATGTAGCGTTGCCCAGTCTGATTAACGGGCAATGGATTATAGGTGCTGGCGAGAATTTCTCGGCATCTGTTACCACCATGCAACTGGTGATTTGGGTGGTGACCTTTATTGCGATGCTGGCCTTGTCCTTATTCATTCGTTATTCCCGCATGGGGCGGGCCTGTCGTGCCTGTGCCGAAGATTTGAAAATGGCGAGCCTGCTGGGTATTAACACTGACCGCGTAATTGCACTGACCTTTGTTATTGGTGCTGCGATGGCTGCGGTTGCCGGTGTTCTGCTGGGCCAGTTCTATGGGGTAATTAACCCATTTATTGGCTTTATGGCCGGGATGAAAGCCTTTACCGCTGCGGTTTTAGGTGGAATAGGGAGTATTCCAGGTGCGATGATTGGCGGACTTATCCTTGGAATATCCGAAGCGCTGACGTCCGCTTACCTGAGTACTGAATATAAAGACGTGGTTTCTTTTGCCTTGTTAATCGTGGTGTTGCTGGTTATGCCTACCGGTATCCTTGGCCGCCCGGAGGTAGAAAAAGTATGAAACCAGTTACGTTTTTCTTTGCCATTTTGTCTGCCGCGATTTTCTTTGTGCTGGCGTCGGTCTTTATGGGCGTGCAACTGAATTTGAGTGGAACACGTCTGGTTGTTGGGAGTGCGGCAAATATCCGTTGGGAGTGGATCTATATTGGTACTGGGGTAGTCTTCCTGTTCCAAATCTTACGGCCATTGTTCCAGCAAGCGATGAAAAAGGTTGCCGGTCCACGCCTGACAATGCCTGCCATTGACGGTTCCAGTGCGAAACAGAAGTTGTTGCTTGGTGCCATTCTGGTGATTGCTGTTGTCTGGCCGTTCCTGGTTTCTCGCGGTACGGTGGACATTGCCACCATGACCATGATTTATATCATTCTCGGTCTGGGGTTGAACGTGGTGGTTGGTCTGTCTGGTCTGTTGGTTCTGGGTTATGGCGGCTTTTATGCTATTGGTGCCTACACCTTCGCATTGCTGAGCCACTACTACGGTTTAGGTTTCTGGGTTTGCCTGCCGTTATCTGGCCTGGTCGCCGCACTGTCGGGTTTCCTGTTAGGCTTCCCGGTTCTGCGCCTGCGTGGGGATTATCTGGCTATCGTCACCCTGGGGTTCGGTGAAATTGTGCGTATCCTGTTACTGAACAATACCTCAATCACTGGTGGACCAAATGGGATAAGCCAGATTCCCAAGCCGACACTGTTTGGCCTGGAGTTCAACCGCTCTCCACGCGAAGGCGGCTGGGATACGTTCAGCCACTTCTTTCATGTGAAATATGATCCCAGTGATCGCATTATTTTCCTCTACCTGGTCGCTTTACTGTTAGTGGTACTGACGGTATTCATTATTAACCGCCTGTTACGTATGCCACTTGGGCGTGCATGGGAAGCGCTGCGTGATGATGAAATTGCCTGCCGTTCTTTGGGCCTGAGCCCAACACGTATCAAACTGACAGCATTCACTATTAGTGCTGCTTTTGCCGGGTTTGCTGGCACGCTGTTCGCTGCCCGTCAGGGGTTTATCAGCCCGGAATCTTTCACTTTTGCTGAGTCAGCCTTTGTACTGGCGATTGTGGTGCTGGGTGGAATGGGCTCGCAACTCGCCGTTATTCTGGCAGCCATTTTGCTGGTTGTGTCTCGCGAACTGATGCGTGATTTCAATGAATACAGCATGTTAATGCTTGGTGCGCTAATGGTCCTGATGATGATCTGGCGCCCGCAGGGGTTATTACCTGTGACCCGTGCTCAGGTTAAATTGAAAAAGCGCAGTGAAGGAGAGCAGGCATGAGTCAGCCATTATTATCTGTCAGCGGCCTGATGATGCGTTTTGGCGGCTTGCTGGCGGTTAACGATGTTTCCCTGGAATTACATCCCCAGGAAATTGTTTCTTTGATTGGCCCTAACGGGGCAGGGAAAACCACGGTATTTAACTGCCTGACTGGTTTTTATCGCCCAACGGGTGGGCAGATCTTATTACGGGATAAACACCTGGAAGGCCTGCCAGGCCAGGAAATCGCCCGGCTGGGTGTGGTGCGTACTTTTCAGCATGTTCGCCTGTTCCGTGAAATGACGGTGATTGAAAACTTGTTGGTGGCACAACACCAGCACATGAAAAGTGGCTTGTTTTCCGGATTGTTGAAAACACCAGCATTCCGTAAATCGGAAAGTGCGGCACTGGACCGCGCTGCCGCCTGGCTTGAACGCATTGGCTTGCTGGAGCATGCGAACCGTCTTGCGGGTAACCTGGCCTACGGCCAGCAGCGCCGCCTGGAAATTGCCCGGTGCATGGTTACTCAACCAGAAATTTTGATGCTGGATGAACCCGCTGCAGGTCTTAACCCCAATGAAACCCATGAACTCGATGAGTTGATTATGGAGTTACGTAACCACCACAACACCACGGTATTGCTGATAGAACATGATATGAAACTGGTAATGGGTATTTCTGATCGTATCTATGTAGTAAACCAGGGTACCCCGCTGGCTAATGGTACACCAGAGCAGATTCGTAATAACCCGGATGTGATTCGGGCCTACCTGGGAGAAGCATAATATGGGCAATGTAATGTTATCTTTCGACCAGGTCAGTGCGCACTATGGGAAAATTCAGGCGCTGCATGAAGTCTCTTTGCACATCAACCAGGGGGAGATAGTTACCCTGATTGGGGCAAATGGCGCAGGGAAAACCACGTTGCTGGGAACCTTGTGTGGCGATCCGCGAGCCACTCAGGGAACCATTACCTTTGATGGTAAAGATATTACCCACTGGCATACCGCGAAAATCATGCGTGAAGCGGTGGCGATTGTACCGGAAGGGCGCCGGGTTTTTTCCCGCATGACGGTAGAAGAAAACCTGGCAATGGGTGGCTTCTTTGCGGACCGGCAACAGTACCAGGAACGTATTGAGCGGGTTTATGACCTGTTTCCTCGCCTGAAAGAGCGCCGTATCCAGCGTGCCGGAACCATGTCTGGTGGTGAACAACAGATGCTGGCCATTGGCCGGGCATTGATGAGCCAGCCTCGTTTATTGTTGCTTGATGAACCGTCTCTGGGCCTCGCACCTATCATAATTCTGCAAATCTTCGATACCATTGAGCAGTTGCGTGAAGAAGGCATGACAATCTTCCTGGTAGAACAAAACGCTAATCAGGCGCTGAAACTGGCCGACCGTGGTTATGTTCTGGAAAACGGCCATGTGGTGCTGGAAGACTCCGGGGATGCTCTGTTGGCAAATGAAGCAGTGCGTAGCGCTTATTTGGGCGGCTAACATTTTTTTCTTGTTTGTCAGCACAGAACGAGAGTATGTCATCCAATAAAAAACCTGGAAAATCAAGTCATTGATTTTCGCCCGCTAACTAAAAAGAAGGGAAAACCACGCTTTTCCCTTCTTTTTCATCACGCTGAGGGGGGCCATTCTGGCCCCTTTTCATTTTCTCTCTTGTTTTACATGTCCTTTCACTAAAGTGTCTTGTTACTGAAATCCCGTTATCACTCGTTCGTCATAATTACGTCACGTAAAAGTTATTTTTCTGTCATATGGGCATGTCATGTTACTTCGCGAGCAAAAAACGCGTGATATCGCGCATTTCCCCATGGACACAAGAGAGATAACGGCATGAACGCTTTGCTACGACACACAGCTTTGGGCATTACGCTTGGTCTGGCTTTCAGCACCCAGGCGATGGCCGTCACAACTATTCAGTTTTGGCATTCCATGGAAGGTCAGTTGGGTAAAGAAGTGGATTCGTTAGCCCAGCGCTTTAACCAGACCCATCCGGATTACAAAATTGAGCCGGTGTATAAAGGCAACTACGAACAAAGCCTGGCAGCCGGGATTGCCGCATTCCGCACGGGAAATGCACCCGCCATTTTGCAGGTATATGAAGTGGGCACGGCAACCATGATGGCCTCTAAAGCTATCAAGCCGGTTTACCAGGTATTTAAAGAAGCTGGTATTCCCTATGATGAATCACAATTTGTGCCGACCGTTTCGGGTTACTACTCCGACTCAAAAACCGGGCACCTGTTGTCCCAGCCTTTTAACAGCTCCACACCAGTGCTGTATTACAACAAAGACGCCTTTAAAAAAGCAGGCCTGAACCCGGATCAGCCGCCAAAAACCTGGCAGGAACTGGCAATAGACGCAGAGAAAGTTCGTGCGGCAGGTATGCAGTGTGGGTACGCCAGTGGCTGGCAGGGTTGGATCCAACTGGAAAACTTCAGTGCCTGGCACGGCCTGCCGTTTGCCACTGAAAACAATGGTTTTGATGGCACTGATGCCAAACTGGAATTTAACCAGCCAGTGCAGGTGCGCCATATTGCCATGCTGGAAGAGATGCACAAGAAAGGGACATTTAGCTATTTTGGCCGCAAAGACGAGTCAACAGAGAAGTTCTATAACGGTGACTGCGCTATGACCACGGCATCTTCCGGCTCGCTGGCTGATATTCGCCACTATGCGAAGTTTAATTACGGTGTGGGCATGATGCCATACGACGATACCGTGCCAAATGCACCGCAAAACGCCATTATCGGTGGTGCCAGCTTATGGGTGATGCAGGGTAAAGACAAGGCGACCTATAAAGGTGTGGCTGAGTTTATGAAGTTCCTGATGAAGCCAGAAATTGCCGCTGAATGGCACCAGAAAACGGGCTACCTGCCGATTACTAAAGCCGCTTATGAGCTGACACGCAAAGATGGCTTCTACGACAAAAACCCAGGGGCTGATATTGCCACGCGCCAGATGCTGAACAAGCCGCCATTGCCGTTCACCAAAGGGTTACGTCTGGGCAATATGCCACAGATTCGTACCGTTATTGATGAAGAGCTGGAAAGTGTCTGGACAGGTAAGAAAACGCCTAAACAGGCGCTGGATGCTGCCGTTGAACGTGGTAACCAGTTACTGCGCCGCTTTGAACAGTCTACGAAGTCCTGATTGCCCTGAAAACTGGCGCGCATAGTCGTGCCAGTTTTTCTCCCGGTGCAGTGAAGCTGCCCGGGAGTGGGATATGCGGCCTGTTTACTCTTTCACTGCCCGGATGGCAGTGAAGCATATTATCCTTGCCAGGTAATGCTATGTCATCATCACGCCCGGTTTTTCGCACTTCGTGGTTACCTTATGTACTGGTACTGCCACAAGTGGTTATCACCATTATTTTTTTCATCTGGCCTGCCGGTGAAGCTTTGTGGTATTCGGTCCAGAACGTCGACCCTTTCGGTTTATCCAGCACTTTTGCCGGGATGAGCAACTTCATTCAACTGGCACACGACAGTTATTACCTTGATGCTTTCTGGACCACTATCAAGTTCAGTGCCCTGGTGACTGGCTGTGGGCTGGTTATCTCTTTGTTTTTCGCAGCCCTGGTGAATCATGTTGTGAGGGGAAGCCGCCTCTACCAAACCCTGTTATTACTGCCTTATGCCGTTGCACCTGCAATTGCGGCTGTGTTGTGGATCTTCCTGTTCAACCCGGGGCGCGGGTTGTTGGTATGGGCGCTGGAACAACTGGGGTACCACTGGAATCATGCACAAAATAGTGGGCAGGCTATGTTTTTGGTGGTATTTGCCTCTGTCTGGCAACAAATAAGTTATAACTTCTTGTTTTTCTTCGCCGCACTTCAGTCTATTCCCCGTTCCCTGATGGAAGCTGCCGCCATTGATGGCGCCGGGCCTGTCAGGCGTTTTTTCCGAGTGTCACTGCCACTGATTACTCCGGTCAGTTTTTTCCTGTTGGTGGTTAACATTGTTTATGCCTTTTTTGACACATTCCCGGTGATTGACGCAGCAACAGGCGGTGGGCCGGTTCAGGCCACGACGACGCTGATTTACAAAATCTATCGGGAAGGCTTTGCCGGGCTGGATTTATCGGCTTCTGCCGCGCAGTCCGTGGTACTTATGGTACTGGTCATTATTCTGACGGTGATTCAGTTCCGCTACGTGGAAAACAAGGTGCGTTACCAATGATAGAGAACCGACGCGGGCTGGATATTTTCAGCCATATTATGCTGATGGCGGGAATCGTCGTTATTTTATTCCCACTGTATGTTGCATTTGTGGCCGCCACACTCGACAACAAAGCGGTGTTCAATACCCCAATGACCCTGTTACCTGGCGGACATTTGTGGGAAAACCTGTCGCTTATTTGGCACCAGGGCGTGGGGGGCAACACTGCGCCATTTGGGGTGTTATTACTGAATAGTTTTGTGATGGCACTGGGCATTACTGTGGGCAAAATCTCGGTGTCCATGCTTTCCGCTTTCGCCATTGTCTGGTTTCGTTTCCCACTGCGTAACCTGTGCTTCTGGATGATCTTTATCACGCTGATGTTACCGGTGGAAGTGCGTATTTTCCCTACCGTTGAAGTGATTGCCAACCTGAAAATGCTCGACAGCTACACCGGGCTGACACTGCCATTGATGGCCTCTGCGACGGCAACATTTCTGTTTCGCCAGTTTTTTATGACATTACCGGACGAGTTGCTGGAAGCGGCACGCATTGATGGTGCTTCTCCGCTGCGCTTTTTCCGCGACATCGTATTACCGCTTTCGCGCACTAACCTGGCTGCACTGTTCGTTATCACCTTTATTTATGGCTGGAACCAGTATCTGTGGCCGATTTTGATTACCAGTAAAGCGGATATGGGCACTGCTGTGGCCGGCATTAAAAGCATGATTTCAACCGGCGATGGAACCACCCAGTGGAATCAGGTGATGGCGGCGATGTTACTGACACTGGCACCGCCTTTAGTGGTGGTACTGGTGATGCAAAGAGCGTTTGTTCGTGGTCTGGTGGATAGTGAGAAATAACATGTCAGGATTAAAACTACAGGCCGTCAGCAAAAGCTGGGACGGCAAAACGCAGGTTATCCGGCCCTTGACGCTGGATGTCGCAGACGGCGAATTTATTGTGATGGTTGGCCCTTCTGGTTGTGGTAAATCCACTTTGTTACGCATGGTGGCTGGTCTTGAAAGGGTGACCAGCGGCGATATCTGGATTGACCGCCAGCGTGTGACAGAACTGGAACCCAGTGAGCGTGGTATTGCTATGGTGTTCCAGAATTATGCGCTTTACCCGCACATGACAGTGGAAGAGAACATGGCATGGGGCCTGAAAATACGTGGCATGGGTAAACAACATATTGCCCATAAAGTGCAGGAAGCAGCACGGATTCTGGAGTTGGATACGTTGTTAAAACGGCGCCCGCGTGAGCTGTCTGGCGGGCAACGCCAGCGGGTTGCCATGGGACGGGCAATTGTGCGCGATCCGGCGGTCTTTTTGTTCGATGAACCCCTTTCTAACCTGGATGCCAAGTTACGGGTGCAGATGCGTCTTGAACTTCAGCAATTACACCGACGGTTAAATACCACCAGTTTGTATGTGACCCATGACCAGGTTGAAGCAATGACCCTTGCACAGCGGGTGATGGTGCTCAATAAAGGCATTGCTGAGCAAATCGGCACGCCAGTAGAGGTCTATGAAAAACCGGCCAGCCGCTTTGTCGCCAGTTTTATTGGCTCACCAGCCATGAACCTGCTGGAAGGGCAGGTCAGCAACGATGGATACCGTTTTGAGTTACCGGGAGGCATGGCTGTTCCTGTAGGTCGCAACCTGGCCTCACTTGCAGGTAAACCGCTGACACTGGGTATTCGCCCTGAGCATATTGCGTTAAGCTCTCAGGCTGAAGGTGGTCTGCCATTAGTCATGGATACGCTGGAAATGCTGGGCGCTGATAACCTGGCTCACGGGCGCTGGGGGGAGCAAAAAATGATAATCCGCCTGGATCACCAAAACCGGCCGCAGCGAGGTTCTATGTTGTGGCTACACCTGCCGGAAGACCGGCTGCATTTCTTTGATGGCGAAACAGGACAACGGTTATGAGTCACTGGCCTTATCCCCGCATTGTCGCACACCGTGGTGGGGGAAAACTGGCTCCAGAAAATACACTGGCGGCGATTGATTTGGGCATTGCTCACGGGTTCAAAATGTTTGAGTGTGATGCCAAGTTGTCTCACGACAGTGAAATTTTCCTGCTGCATGACGACACACTTGAGCGCACCAGTAACGCCTGGGGGGTTGCCGGGGAGATGAACTGGGATGTACTGAGTAAGGTTGATGCCGGGAGCTGGTTTGGTAAAGCATTTGCCGGAGAACCGCTGGCTCGTCTGAGTGACGTCGCGGAGCGTTGCCGCCAGCACTCTGTGATGGTTAATATCGAAATAAAACCGACCACTGGAGTGGAAACCCGGACAGGTAAAGAGGTTGCTTTGGCGGTACAACAACTGTGGTCGGGTATGGCGACACCGTTGCTTTCCTCATTCTCTGTTGAAGCGCTGGCTGCGGCTCAGCTTGCCGCACCGGAATTACCACGCGGGTTATTACTGGATGAATGGGAAGATAACTGGCAGGAACTGACTTCTCGCCTCGGATGTGTTTCCATTCACCTCAACCATAAATTGTTAAATAAAGAACGTGTTACCGCCCTGAAAGCCGCCGGGTTGCGTATTCTTGTTTACACTGTAAACCGCCCGGAACGTGCCAAAACCCTGATGCAATGGGGTGTGGATTGCATCTGTACCGATAACCTGGAACAAATTGGCCCAGGCTTTGGAGCCTGAGCCAGGTAATACAAATTAACGCGGTTGTTGCTGGGTGCGTTGCTGCGCTCCGTTTAATTGCTGGCGCAGTTTTTGTTGCTGCTGTTGCTGCTGGGCTGTTGCAGCCTGGTTTAACTGGCTTTTCTGCAGCATCTGCTGGGTACGCATTTCTTGTTGTACCCGTTGCTGGCTGGGGTTCACATACCCCGGCTGGTTAGGGTTATTTGTGGTGTTCAGCGGAACTGCCATTGCAGTAACAGGCAACAACAGCGCCAGAATCAGATAGCGTTTCATGGTGATTTCTCCTGAAAACAGACTATAAGTTTATCCTTTTCCTGGCCCGGACGCTGGTTTTTCCGTGTTATCTCAACTATGCCGGTTTATTGCGTGCCATGAATAATGCGTCAACATAAATGCCGTTACGCAACCCGAAGTTTTTCGCCCGGCCTTCCTGTTCAAACCCCACTCTTTGGTAGGCCCGAATAGCTGGCTGGTTATCGGCAAATACTGTCAATTCGATACGGGTGACACGCAGCCAGTTATCGCATAACCCTACGGCTTCCTGCATCAGTGCTCTGCCAATACCTTGCTGGCGAAAGCCGGGGTCAACGCACAGCCCTAATGTAGCGACATGGCTGCGCCGTGGGTTGGGGTTTACAGTGAGCCCCATATGCCCCACAACCTGGTTATCGACCAGGGCCACCAGGTGCCTTTGCCCCGGCTGAGGGTGGGTAATGCGCTCCAGCCAGTAAGCTGTGGAGGGGTGAGGAAGCTGAAGCAGGTTTTCATACACCTCTGGTTGGCGGTAAATGCCCAGTAATGCTGCTACGTCAGTGGGTTCAGCCTGGCGTATTTCTGGCCCGTTCATCTTGTTCCTCTCCATTGTTAGTTGATTTTCGTTAGCATTATTGTGATTTCCTGTGAGGTCAACTGCCATTTTTTGCAAAAAAAACTGGACAGATGCAAATGATAATGATTATTATTGCGTTGCATTCAGGGGACACCTCGATGAAACCTGAAGCACGACATTGCTCACATTGCTTCCAGTATTACTTTAGCCAGCCGGGTGCTGGCTTTTTTTTATCCTGTTTTCACCTTCCGACCGTTTTTCACTGCTTCAGCAAAATTGATGACACTCAGCGATCCTGACGCCATTTATAACGGCTATCATCATGCCTCAAAGGGATTGTATTATTCATTTTTTTTGAACAGAGGCGTCAATTTTCACCCTCTATCTTCCCCGGCGGTTGCCCCCTAAACTGAATGCAACTGATGAGGAGGGCAACATGATCTATTTACGTAAAGCACAGGACCGTGGGCATGCAAACCATGGTTGGCTGGATTCCTGGCACACATTTTCGTTCGCAAATTACTACGATCCTGATTTTATGGGGTTCTCTGCTTTGCGGGTGATTAACGAAGACGTTATCGATGAAGGCCAGGGCTTTGGTACCCATCCCCACAAAGATATGGAAATTCTGACCTATGTCCTGGAAGGTGCAGTTGAACACCAGGACAGTATGGGCAACAAAGAACAAGTACCGGCAGGTGAGTTCCAGATTATGAGTGCGGGTACCGGTATTCGCCATTCTGAATACAACCCGAGTGCGACTGAAGCGCTGCGTTTGTACCAGATTTGGATTATTCCGGAAGTAACGGGAATTACTCCACGTTACGAGCAGCGCCGCTTTGATGCCGCTCAGGGCCGCCAGTTGGTGTTATCGCCGGATGCCCGTGACGGGTCGTTGAAAGTGTACCAGGATATGGAACTATGGCGCTGGGCGCTGGTGAAAGATGAGCAATCCGTGTTTCAGATTGCCGCTGACCGCCGTATCTGGATTCAGGTTGTAAAAGGTGAAGTCTCTATTAATGGCACTAAAGCGGTAACCAGTGACGGGCTGGCAATTTGGGATGAACAGGCACTTTCTGTTCATGCCAGCGAAGGCAGTGAAATTCTGTTGTTCGATTTGCCGCCAGTCTGAATCTGATTCGTGTTTTTTGGCCCGCCCTGTTTACGCAAGGCGGGCCTTTTTCATGGTAAACTTTACTGTCAATAACAAATTGTGTGCACAGGACATGAAAAAGAAAAGACCGGTACTACAGGATGTGGCAGATAAAGTCGGCGTGACCAAAATGACGGTCAGCCGTTTTTTACGCAACCCGGAACAGGTTTCTGCAGCGTTACGCGTCAAAATTGCCGCAGCGCTGGATGAACTGGGGTATATACCCAACCGGGCACCGGATATCCTTTCGAATTCAACCAGCCGTGCCATTGGTGTGATGCTGCCTTCATTAACCAACCAGGTGTTTGCGGAAGTCTTACGCGGTATCGAAAGTGTGATTGATGCCCATGGCTACCAAACGATGCTGGCACACTATGGGTATAAAGCCGAACTGGAAGAGGAACGCCTGGAATCCATGCTGTCGTGGAATATTGACGGCCTGATTCTGACTGAGCGCACACACACTCCACGTACACTGAAAATGATTGAAGTGGCTGGCATTCCTGTGGTGGAAATGATGGACAGCATCAGTCCTTGTCTCGATATCGCAGTAGGGTTTGATAACTTTGAAGCAGCGCGCCAGATGACGGCGGCGATTATTCAGCGCGGTCATCAACATGTGGCTTACCTCGGGGCAAGGCTTGATGAACGTACTTTAATGAAGCAGCGTGGTTATGAGCAGGCCATGCAGGATGCCGGCCTGGTGCCTTACTGCGTCATGGTTGAGCAATCTTCTTCGTATTCCACCGGGAGTGAGTTATTGCGCCAGGCGCGGCGCGAATACCCGAAGCTGGACAGTATTTTTTGTACTAACGATGACCTGGCAGTAGGGGCGGCATTTGAATGCCAGCGCCTTGGCCTGCGTATTCCTGAAGATATGGCTATTGCTGGTTTTCACGGTCATGATATTGGCCAGGTGATGGAACCACGTCTGGCCAGTGTGCTAACTCCGCGTGAACGCATGGGACGGATTGGTGCCGAGCGCCTGTTAGCTCGAATTCGTGGCGAAATAGTGTCGCCAAGGATGCTGGATCTGGGCTTTACCTTATCTCCTGGTGGATCAATCTGAAAAAATCAATATTTGATGTAGCTCACACTTATTAGCTTTCACTGATTGTGGTTATTGCTTATTGAGCAGCCAGAGCTGAAAATGTTACCGATAACAGTTACCCGTAACATTTTAGTCTGTGCCAGTCGGAGTTACGCTATGAGCACTATTGATCCTGAAAACCGTGTCTATGTCCTGATGGGCGTTTCTGGCAGTGGTAAATCCGCCGTTGCCAGTGAAGTTGCCCATAAATTGCAGGCTGCCTTTCTTGATGGCGACTTTCTGCATCCACGCCGCAATATCCTGAAAATGGCCTCTGGCGAGCCATTGAATGACGATGACCGTACCCCATGGTTGCAAGCGCTTAATGACGCAGCTTTCGCAATGCAGCGAACCAATGCTGTTTCACTGATTGTTTGTTCTGCTCTGAAAAAACGCTACCGCGATATTTTGCGCGAAGGTAACCCAAACCTGGCGTTTATTTACCTCAAAGGGGATTACCAACTGATCGAAAGTCGTTTAAAAGCGCGCAAAGGTCATTTCTTCAAACCCCAAATGCTGGTGACTCAATTCGAAGCTCTGGAAGAGCCTCATGCCGAAGAACGCGATGTGCTGGTGGTTGATATCGATCAGCCACTGGATGGAGTAGTAGCCAGCACAATTGCACAAATCAATAAAGGCAGTGCCAAGTGAGTACATTAACACTCGTTTTAACCGCGGTGGGCGCGGTTCTTTTGCTTTTGTTCCTGGTTATGAAAGCGCGTATGCACGCGTTTTTGGCATTGATGGTTGTGTCTGTGGGCGCTGGCCTGTGTTCGGGTATGCCGCTGGATAAAATTGCGGCTACCATGGAGAAAGGGATGGGCGGTACCCTCGGGTTCCTGGCGGTTGTCGTTGCGCTGGGTGCGATGTTTGGGAAAATTTTGTTTGAAACCGGTGCGGTTGACCAGATTGCCGTCAAGATGTTGAAGTCGTTTGGTCATAACCGTGCGCATTTTGCTATCGGCCTGGCGGGCCTGGTGTGTGCGTTACCCCTCTTTTTTGAAGTCGCTATTGTTTTGTTAATCAGTGTGGCGTTTTCTATGGCACGCCATACTGGCACTAACCTGGTGAAGCTGGTTATTCCACTGTTCGCTGGTGTGGCTGCCGCTGCGGCATTTCTGGTGCCGGGGCCTGCGCCTATGCTGCTGGCGTCCCAGATGCATGCTGATTTTGGCTGGATGATCCTGATTGGCTTGTGTGCAGCTGTTCCGGGGATGCTGATCGCCGGGCCACTTTGGGGTAACTTCATCAGCCGTTATGTTGAGTTGAAAGTGCCCGATGATGTCTCTGAGCCACACCTGGGGGAAGGTAAACTGCCCTCCTTTGGTTTCAGTCTGGCTTTGATTCTGTTACCGCTGGTGCTGGTAGGCCTGAAAACCATTGCCGCACATTTTGTGGCGCAGGGGTCAACTGCCTATGAGTGGTTCGAATTTATTGGTCATCCGTTCACCGCGATTCTGGTTGCGTGCCTGGTTGCCATTTATGGCCTGGCTGTACGCCAGGGGATGCCGAAAGAGAAGGTTATGGATATCTGTGGCCAGGCCCTGCAGCCTGCCGGGATTATCCTGCTGGTTATTGGTGCCGGTGGTGTGTTTAAACAGGTACTGGTGGATTCAGGCGTTGGCCCGGCTCTGGGTGAAGCGCTGACCGGGATGGGGCTGCCCATTGCGGTAACCTGTTTTATTCTGGCAGCAGCAGTGCGTATTATCCAGGGCTCCGCGACAGTTGCCTGCCTGACAACAGTCGGCCTGGTAATGCCGGTTATCGGTCAGTTGAATTTTTCTGGAGCACAACTGGCCGCCCTGTCGATTTGTATTGCGGGTGGATCTATTGTGGTCAGTCATGTAAACGACGCAGGCTTCTGGTTATTTGGCCGGTTTACCGGTGCATCTGAAGCGCAAACCCTGAAAACCTGGACCATGATGGAAACCATTCTGGGAACCACTGGCGCGATTGTTGGTGCCATTGCTTTTACTTTGCTGTCGTAACGTGGTGCGCGGTATGGTTGTCAGCCAGCATTGACTGGTTTATTTGAAAAAAAGGGCCTTCTTTGAAGGCCCTTTTTCATACTCAACATTTATCTGTTTACCCTTCTGCCTGGTATGAATATTCCCCGTCATTGCGGGTAATGACCACGTTGAACATTCGGAACACCCTGTTACAGCTTGCTTACCAGCTACTGCTCCGGATTAACTGCTTGTTACTTCGTTATTTCCGCCTGACGGATTAACGGGTTTATGTTGTAGGCTGCATCCGGCTTAATGATTTTTGCTGATTTCCCTCAGTCCTGCCTCTGCCGCCCGGTAGTCCACAACCCGTTTACCGGGCTGGGGTTTTCAGGGCCCTGCATCCTGCCGGGCCGTTAACGGAAAGGAGTTCCGGCGATGAATATCAAAGAACAGATTGCCCGTAATGCACTTGCAGCACGCCAGGCTGCGGCAGCGCCGTCCGGCTGTAAAGCCTGCAGCCGGCAGGGTGTGGCCATATACCCGTTGCGGGTGGCAGCCGTGCCCGCTTTTCTGGTGCATCCTGCCTGGCGCCCGGCGGTGCCTGAGCAGGCGGTTCCCCTGGCGGGTGGGGAATTCAAATACGCCCTGCGCACCCTGCGTGGCGGGTACGTCTATGTACTGCTGGACGGGGAAATCTGGCAGGGGTACCAGGTGACCCCGGAAGGGTACCTGCGCCAGTTTAATGTGGAAGAGATGCCGGCCAGCCCGGACATCCCGCCCCTGAATACCGCCTGCCGGAGACAGCACCATGACATCCTGGCCAGTTTTATCACCATTGCACCCCATCACACGGATATCCGCATGGCATTCAGCAGTGACCCGTGGAGCATGGATGTTCTGGATGCCTGGCGCAGCAAAAACGGCCCGTCTGCGCGTTTTACCCAACTGACCCTGTCCGGGGGGCAGGTGAGCGCCACGCAGCCGCACCGGCACCGGGTGCTGGAGCCTTCCCTGGACACCCTGAAAGCCCAGGTCGCTGAGTTTGCCGTGGAATCCTTCCCGTCGGTGGCCGGCCGTGGCGGCACTCCGGGCGGGGCTCACGGATTTTACCCGCGTACTAACAGGGAAAAACAGCGGGTACTGGGAATGCACCTTGCCCGTGCGGAACAACAGTACGGTGCGCCGGTCAGTGCCGTGGTGCTGGATGACATTGTCGGGGTGGTACAGGAATTAAACCACAGCCGGCTGGACGTGACGGACGCGCTGGCGGCGTACACCGGGCAAAAGAGGGTGATTCACCAGTTGATGGTGTCGGAAAGCATTCTGGCACTCCGTGAAGGCACCCGGTTGCGGGTGCATAATGACCCGCAACTGAAAGGGTTTTCCACGCCGGGTTACCACGGCTCGTTCAGCGTGAGCCGTGAGGTGGAGGTGGCCCTCAGAACGCATGAAGCGTTAAGACGGATGGAGCGGTTTTATCATGAGCCTGCCCGGGCGGAGTTTGCCCGTGAATATGAAAGCATGGTGGGCAGCCATCACCGGCGTATTGCAGCCATCTGGCAGGACCTGGCGCGGCTGCAGGGCTCTGCCGCCTGGCAGGGCATAATGCAGGACGACTATGCACCGGAGCGCAGTGTGCTCAGCTGGTCGTTTCTGTTGCGCACACTGGCCAGTTGCCTGCATGGCGGGCCACATAAAGACATGCCGGAAGGGCGGGGCGGGCAGGCAGAAGGCAACGCGGATTTTTCCGGCTGGCGGGCCTGGCTGGAAAACCCGGCCAGCCCGCTGTTTGTGGCCATGCTGGGAGGGGCGAAGGTGTCTGCCGGGGTGTTCAGCGGGCTGTTTTCGTATGCCGACCTGAAATCGGCCCTCACCAGCAGTGAAGTCAGCCAGTTTGTGAACAGTGAGGTGTACCAGCGCCAGGTGGCGAGCCTGGTTACGGCGGTGAACGGGGCATTTGCTCACCTGCGCCATACCCTGCCCGGGAGGGTCAGAAACGGGGTGGAGCGGGTGGTGATGGCGGTGGGCAGTGCCACCACCGGCGGCCCGGGTGTGGGGGTCTTTACCGGGGAGATGACGGTGCGGGACTTTCAGTCACTGGTCCGCCGCCAGTTAACCGCCCACGGGCGGCCTTTATGGACCACCCGCACGGCCCCGGACGGGCAGTTTACCCGCACCACCAGTGCCCGGCACCCGCCACAGATAACGGATGCGGAGATACTGAACCGCAGAATCAGGGTACGTCTGGCACTGCCACTGAACAGCCCGGAGCTGCTGGCCGGGATAACGGGGATGACCCCGGAGGCGGTGAACAGTGCGCTGAAAAACGGTGATATCGCCCTCAGTGATGCGGAGATAAAACGTGTGGCCCGGGCGCAGGCCCGGCTTTCTCCGCACCTGCAGAGCGGGATACTGGGTCTGGTGCTGGCCGGGGTGATGGTCAGCGCCACTGCCGATAATCTGGCGGCCCTGAAAAGTGCGATGCCCGGTGACACTCAGGCAGAAATGGCGCTGGCATCCGGTGTGCTGATACTGATGGCGTCAGCTGTGGAAATTGTGGGGCAGAGCGCGGCGGTACTGAACCTGTTTAACAAGGGAGAGGCGTTACTTAAAGTTGCTGGTATAGTCGCCGGGCTGGCAACAGTTATTCAAGGAATTGCCCTGGGGCTAAGAGCTTATTCAGCCTGGCAGTCAGGGGATAAAGCAGCAGGAGCACTTTATGCCGGCGCGGCTCTTATTACAGGTATCTCAGGATTGATGATTGGATGGTTTAGCTACACCGGGAGTTTAGCCCTGTTTGGCCCGGTAGGCTGGTGTATTGCCCTGGGTATTCTGGCCGCCACCCTGGTGGCATTAGGCAACCGCTATATCCGCTCCCCGCTGGAGCGCTGGCTGAGTCACTGCTGCTTTGGTAACCGTAACAGGTGCGATGAACGCGAACCGGTCTGGCACCCGGAAAGCCTGGAAGACCTGCAGGAGTGTCTGGACGCGCTGGCGATTCTAACCAGCGGGGTGTCGGCGCAACTGCGTTATGAGCGGCTGGCCGGGCTGACCAAAGCGGCTCCATTACCGGGCACCCGTCTGCTGGCGGCCCGGGTCATTCTGGCAGACTGCCACCCGGAAAACTCCGCCTGGCGGGTGGAACTGGCGGGTATCACCCACGGGGGCATACGCCAGGTGCTGGCATGCAGTGCCTCCGCAGACCAGCAAGGTAACCTGCCACCACTACAGCCGCAAACCTATGAAGCCCTGCGGCTACAGTATTCCCGCGCGGATGTCATGGCGGCGAATACCCAACCGGTCAGGCAGGTCACTGCCGCCACCACGCTGGCGGAAACCTGGTTTACCCGGGAACAGGCACCGGAGCCGGGCCGGCAGGATGACTCAGGGAGGGCACGGCCAGAACAACCTGTTCAGGGCCCGGCATCAGACGGCACCTGCCCGCAAGACAATGCCACGACAGCGGGCTTACAGCCGGAAAAAAACGGTGAGCAGAAAAAGCCGGAGCCCCACGGGTTACAACTGGACGGCACCTTTCCCCTTAATACCACCCGTTTTAAGCGTGCGGAACTGTCGGTGGTCTGGTGGCCGGATAAAGCACTGCCGGACGAATACCTGCAACTGGCCACCCATATGGACTGATGCGCGAACAAGGATGAATAACCATGTCTTTTATGTCGTTTGAGTACCCAAAACCCCGTTTGCACCCCAAACATAATAACTGGTGTGAAGACCTGCCGGAAAACCATGAGCCCCAGCTGGTGCCGCCACAACTGCGCTGGCTGACGGAGCGGAATGATATTTACCTGGAAGTGCCCCGTTACCGGATTGAGGTGATGTGGGGGGGGGGTTATTTTTTCAGTAATATTGTCTGTTTTTTTTAATGTTCTTTATGATTGTTACAGGAATTTATATGGGGTTTTATATATTGATTCCTTTACCTCTCATTGCATTTTCCATATTAATAAAATACGGCCTTACAACCTACTTTATAGAACCTCGCAGCCAGCCAATACGCCTGAACCGCAAACGGCAAAAACTCTATGTGTATAACTATAAACAGCCCTGGCAGCCCTGGCGGAAGGCCATAACCCGTATCAGTGTGTATAACTGGGCAGATATCCACGGAGAAGTCCATTTTGAAAGCACCCCGGGTATCAGCGGCTACCACCTGTATGGGGTACTGTGTGAACCCGGCACGCTCCAGGTGGTGGAACGCTTTGTGCTGGCGAAAGAGTGGGGGGAGCGGGAGCAACTGAACCAAATCTGGAGTTATCTGTGTATGTATATGCAGCACGACGATGAACTGCCACCGCCGCGCAATGCCGGAACCGCGGACTTCTGGCAACCCCGCAAGGCCGATGCCTGGCCGGAAGCCATGGAGCGGGAATCCACCAGCACACCGTAGACACACCGGCAACTGGCCACCCATATAGACTGATGCGCTAACAAGGATGAATAACCATGTCTTTTATGCAGTTTGATTACCCGAAACCCCGTTTGCACCCCAAACACAATAACTGGTGTGAAGACCTGCCGGAAAACCATGAGCCCCAGCTGGTGCCGCCGCAACTGCGCTGGCTGACAGAGCGGAATGATATTTACCTGGAAGTGCCCCGTTACCGGATTGAGGTGATATGGTGGATGTTTATTCCATACACAATTTTACTTGTTATTTGTGCTGTTATTTTTATATCCCTCTTTTTTTTAATCGAACGTTATATGATGTCAATCGTTCCTGCATTGACATTTTCTTCATTAATACTTACAGCGTTGAAGTTTTTCTTTATCGAACCTCGCAGTCTTCCAATACGCCTGAACCGCAAGCGGCAAAAACTCTATGTGTATAACTATAAACAGCCCTGGCAGCCCTGGCGGAAGGCCATAACCCGTATCAGTGTGTATAACTGGGCAGATATCCACGGAGAAGTTCATTTTGAAAGCACCCCGGGTATCCGTGGTTACCACCTGTATGGGGTGCTGTGTGAACCCGGCACGCTCCAGGTGGTGGAACGCTTTGTACTGGCGAAAGAGTGGGGGGAACGGGAGCAACTGAACCAAATCTGGAGTTACCTGTGCATGTACATGCAGCACGACGATGAACTGCCACCGCCGCGCGAAGCGGGAACCCCGGACTTCTGGCAACCCCGTAAGGCCGATGCCTGGCCGGAAGCCATGGAGCGGGAGTCCACCACGATATCACGGGTGTAGCTCACTTTTATGTGTGATGTGCATCATTTTATATGGTGTTCGCTGTATTTGAATTGTTTCTTTAAATGTACCACTTAGTCGAGTGTTTTTGTTTACTCAATTTAAGATGAAACTATGCCTGTTGATTTGAAAAAAATACCTGATGTGAGTTGTCGACCCAAAATGCCAGAAATTAAAAGATGGCTTATTTTGTTTTCTTTTCTTGTGATTGTGTATGTTTTTATTTTGTATTTCTTTACGAACCTTGTGGGTAGTTTTTATTTTATTTTAGTACCTGCGTTTTTTGTTTTTTCTGGTTTTTATTTCGTGTTTTTTGTCTTCTCATTAAAGCATGTATCTGCTAATGCATGGGACAAGCAGAGAGAGGCGGTTATTCTCCAGGAGGTTCGCCGTGGGCGCAGATCATTACAAATCCTGGCGGCTGAGTATTGTACCGCTCATTCATTTATAGATACACCATTTACACCAGCAATCAACAATCTTCTGAATAATGAGAACGTACTTTTCCCTCAGTGTTCATGGCGAGGGGAAGATAATATTCGTTTAAGCCAGTTAGCCAGGTCTGAAGGAAGAGATGAAGAACATCATATCAGTGTATTATTTGCTGAGTTGGCAAAAAAAATAGCCATTCCCCTCTCTCAGTTGCCTGTGAGTAATCCTGTTATGTTGTTATTTGAAGCATCATCATCAATAGCAGATGATAAACTTGATAACTTATGGTCACAGGCCTGGCAAGCAGTGGGTATACAGCAATCTTATACATCTATTAATGGGTCTGGTCCTAAGGTAATTGATGACTGGCTTGATAATAACATTCGCAGCAAAGCGGTATTACTGATTATTGGATTACAGTACGTGCCTGAACATACGGCAATGTCTGCTGAAGTAATCAGCGGTATATTATTAGGTAATAGACTCACGCAACAAAAAATACATCCACTGGCGATTATCCACAGACCTGAACTTGTATTAAAAAACACAGATTATCAAAATAATATGATCACTCAGGCATTAGATTGGGTGCCTGTTAATGCAGATAAACTTAAACATCTTTGGATCAGTGGTGTTTTAGGGGGAACCGATGAGTGTCAGGTACTGATGCACTCACTTGAGAACGAGCTTTTAACAGAGATTGACCGGAAAAAAGGCATTCACAATTTTAGTGATTTCATAGGCGGACCCGGTAAGGCCAGTATGAGTCTGGCTATTGCTGCAGCAACGCAATCGGTGAATCAAAAGCCTGAATATCATTTTTTAATTATACAGGAAAGTGCTTCTGCGAATATCTGGGGAATGGTTATCTCACCATGTTTTATTACTAAGGACAGTACGTAATGGAAGAAATAACAAAATGGTTCAAAGGAAATGACAGACTTTATTGGTTTGTAGTAACCAGTGTCTTACTCGCTGGAAGTATGCTCTATTATGTTGTTCTTTTTCATCCGGGGTGGCTAGGTATTATTCGTGATACACCTTCGTGGCATAGTTGGGAAAGTAATCTCAGAGTAAGCATCATTATATTTTCTGTTGTCTGTATCTTAATGTTTATAATCTTTTATAAAAGAGGCAAAGATGACTTTTTGTCTGAGAGAAATAGTACTCCAAGAGATGATATAGCAATAGCCACTAACGAGAGGTCAGCAGATACTTCATGTTCTATAAATGTCGAAATTTGTGATTATCTGCGAAATCGCTCCGGGCCATTTTGGCACCGCAAAGTCCGCCTGCTCCTGATTACCGGTGATGACGGTGCTGTCAGTCGCCTGGTTCCAGGGCTCAAGGAAAACCAGTGGCTGGAATGTAATGGTACCGTGCTGATATACGGCGGTAATCTGGATAGCCTGCCTGATACTGAAAAGCTTAATGCCTTGCGTAAACTGCGCCGCTTCCGCCCACTGGACGCCATTATCCGGGTGCTGGACACCACTCAGTCTCTGACCCCCCAGCGTAGTGACACCGACCTGCGTAGCCTGGAAAAGATCAGTGAAATCCTGCGTTATTCTCCCCCTGTCTGGCTGTGGCAACTGTGTGCCAGTGCATGGCCGCAGGAAGGCAGAGAACCACAGGCAGTGGGAATAACCCTGCCGCGCAATGCCAGGCCGGAAGATGTGGAAGCACAGCTAAATACACTGTTGCCGCAGTTACGCCAGCAAGGGTTGTCGCAGGTGGAAAGTAACTGGTCATATGATTTTTTGCTGCGCCTGGCATGGCAACTGGGGCAAGGGGGCAGCGCACAATGGAAGGCTCAACTGATCCCCTGGCTGCAGGGTGCGTCATCGCGCATTTCACTTAGAGGGGTGATGTTCAGCCAGCCTGAGCCTGTGGAAAAAAATGGTGGTAAGGAGACTGTCCCATTGCATCCTCATGCGCTGGTGTTGCCACCAACCTGGCAGGGGGTGTTGAATGGCTGTGCGCGGGTACGTGGTTTTCGGGTGGGCCGCCCATGGGAGCCGGTACTTGCATGGAGCCTTGCTGCTCTGTGTGGTGTCTGGTTCACTGGCCTGTTGATTTCAGCAACGGTCAATTACCACCATATTTCCACCGTTGCTGTTCGTGCTCACGCCCTGGATGTCAACTCGCCAGTATCAGATGCTCAGCTCACTGCTCTGCACGCCCTGCGTAACGATGCCGGGCGCTTGCAATACCACATCCAGCAGCGCGCGCCTTTGTACTGGCGTTTTGGTCTGGATCATAGCCAGCCTTTGCTGGATGCGCTGCTACCTTATTACGGCAGGGCGAATAACCACCTGATACGTGACTCAGCCAGCCAGGCGCTGGCACAGGCATTACGTACCCTGGTGAATACCCCTCCGGACAGTAACCAACGAGCGGAGCTGGCCAAATCCGGCTATGACCAGCTAAAAGCCTGGCTGATGATGTCCCGGCCTGAGCGAGTGGATGCCGCCTTTTTTACCGAAGTCATGGCAAGCGTACAGCCAGCACAGCCCGGTTTGTCTCAAGGGTTGTGGCAGGCACTGGCGCCGGATTTATGGGCGTTCTGGATGGATTTGCTGCCATCTCAGCCTGGCTGGGCAATTACGCCCGACAATGCCCTGGTGACCTGGAGCCGTCAGGTGCTGTTACAACAGGTGGGGCAGCGTAGCGCGGAAAGCAACCTGTATAACGGTATTCTGCTGGCTGTGCGGCGTAATGTGGCAGATGTCACGTTGGAAGACATGACAAACGGTACAGAAGTAGGGCGATTATTCTCAACGCGGGAAGTGGTTCCGGGAATGTTTACCCGCCAGGCCTGGGAAAATAGTGTTGCACAGGCCATTGACAGTGCGGCGAATGCCAGGCGAGAAGAAATTGACTGGGTTCTGAGTGACGGGCGGAACAGTGTATTGGCAGATATCTCACCGGAAGCCCTGAAAACCCGGCTCACACAACGGTATTTTACTGATTTCGCCGGGGCCTGGCTGAATTTTCTCAATAGCCTTCAACTGACACCGGCAAACACAATTGCTGATGTTACCGACCAACTGACCCTGATAAGTGATGTCCGCCAGTCTCCGGTTATTGCCCTGATGAACACGCTTGCCTGGCAGGGCCAGACAGGGCGGCAGGGAGAAGGGTTATCAGGCATTCTGTTGCGCCCGGTTAAAAATCTGACCAGTGGGCCAGGACCTGTTATAGACCAACTTGCCGCCGAACCACAAGGGCCGCTGGATGATACTTTTGGTCCTTTACTGGCGCTGTCTGGCATTTCAGGTGGCACTGGCGTGATGAGCGCAGACAGCAGCTTAAGCCTGCAAACCTGGCTGACCCGTATTACGCGGGTGCGCCTGCGCCTGCAACAAGTGGCTGCAGCGCCAGACCCACAGGAAATGATGCAGTCCCTGGCACAAACCGTGTTTCAGGGAAAAAGTGTGGATCTGACAGATACGCGCCAGTATGGCAGCCTGATGGCCGCGAGCCTGGGGGAAGAGTGGAGCGGTTTTGGTAGAACTGTCTTTGTGGAGCCTCTGACACGGGCATGGGAAGCGGTTCTGCATCCGTCAGCCATCAGCCTGAATGGTCACTGGAAACGCTCTGTGGTGGCCGACTGGCAGACCGCTTTTGGTGGGCGTTACCCACTGGCAGACAGTAAGAGTGAGGTGTCACTGCCAATGCTGGCGGAATTTATTCGCGCTGACAATGGGCGGATTGACCGTTTCTTGTCCACACAACTGGGTGGTGTCTTGCACAAGGAGGGCAGCCGGTGGGTTCCCGATAGCGCGAACAGCCAGGGGCTGGCATTCGACCCGGCTTTTCTGGAAGCAGTAAACCAACTGAACCAGTTAGCAGAGATCCTGTTTACCAATGGTCAGCAAGGTATTCGCTTTGAACTCCAGGCGCGTCCGGCACCGGATGTAGTGGAAACTCGCCTGACCATTGATGGCCAGCAACTGCACTACTTTAACCAAATGGCCGACTGGCATACTTTCCGGTGGCCGGGAGAAACATACCAGCCCGGGCTGATGCTGACATGGGCATCAACCCGGGCTGGCACTCGCTTGTTTGGTGATTATACCGGTACCTGGGGGCTTGTCCGTTGGCTGGAACAGGGAAAAAGCAGGCCGCTTAGCCGCAGCGAGTGGATGATAAGTTTCACAGCACCGGATGGCCGGGAGCTGGAGTGGGTATTACGTTCACAACTGGGGAAAGGACCGCTGGCTTTGTTAGCCCTGCGGGGTTTCCGGTTGCCAGAAAAAATATTTATTGTGGAACCGCATACCCCCAGCCCAAACGCCCCTGGCGCCAGCAACAGCGTAGTGATGCAAGGAACTGAAGAATGAGCAACCTCCAGAATCTTATTTCCGCCTGTGGTACAGACGAAAAGACATTAAGAGCACAAACACAGTCGCATATTGTTGACTGGGAACGCTGGATACAACCAATCAATGAAAACGATCCAACTGGGGGTGATTCGGGCTATGACGATGATTTCCAGTTGATGCGCGATGAAGTTAATAAACTCACCGGTACAGACACCGCCCTGATTTGCCAGCTTGCCGAAAAGCTACTTACCGCTACCAGTAAAGACCTGCGTGTAATCACATTTTATGTTTGGGCGCGTTTACATCAGGATGGAGAAACTGGCTTTGCCGAAGGGCTTGAATTACTGGCGGGCATGCTTGAGCGATATGGCACCCGTCTGCATCCTTTGCGCGAACGCACCCGGAAATCGGCACTTGAATGGTTAACCAGCCGCAAGGTTATGGACAGCCTGTTGCTGTACCCCGAAGTTGATATGGCCGTGATGCCACGTATTACAGGCGCTTTATTGTTGGTGGAGCAGGCGATTGTGCAGTTAGATGTGCCGTCACGGCCAGTGCTGGCACCGCTATACCAGGGGTTAAACCAGCGCCTGGAACAAAGCGGTGGAGCCAGTAGCCTTGTGCCGCAGAACAGCCGTGAAGAGACTAATAGCATCCCTGCCACGAGATCTCCGGCACCTGTTATGTCTTCGGTCTCTTCGGGGCGCGATCTGCTTGATCAGGCCAAAGTGCTGGCAGCATACCTGCGTGATCAGCCCGGGGGCTGGCTTGCAGGGCATCACCTGATAAAGAGTATCCGTTGGGACACGCTGGCAACCTTACCGCCGCTGGATTCAGCAGGCCGCACACGCCTGGTGCCGCCAAAGCCGGATAACCGGGCACATCTGAAGCGCCTTTATCTTCAGCAAAGCTGGAACGAATTACTTGAGCGGGCAGATAGCTTACAGGCGCAGGGGGTTAACCACCTGTGGCTTGATGTGCAGTGGTATATCTGGCAAGCCCTGCTCAAAATGGATAACGACACTGTTCGGGCCGACATTATTTGCCGTGATCTTCAGGGATTGCTAACCCGGCTTCCCGGGCTGGAAACCCTGGCCTTTGACGATGGCACGCCTTTTGCGGATGAAGTCACACTGAGCTGGATTAACGCCACTGTGCTGGGGGAACCTGACAACTGGAAAGAAGAGCCAGTTAATGCGCCAGACTTAGCCAGTGATACAGTACTGGAGCTTGAGGCTGAAGCGATACAACTCGCTGATACCGAAGGCGTTGAAGCAGCATTAAACTGGCTGCAATTACGGCCAGGCATTACTTCGGTCAAAGACCGCTGGATGGTCCGCCTGCTGATGGCAAGGGTAGCCGAGCAGTACAATAAAAATGAACTGGCACTGCATTTGTTAAGTGACCTGGATAACCGAGCCAGTGAGCTCACCCTTGACCAGTGGATACCTGAACTTATGTTTGAAGTTAAAGCCCGTTGGGTCAGGTTACTCCGGGCAAAAGCCGGGCGTAATGAAACAGATAAGTTGCGCCTTCAGGCAGAGATGGACACTCTGTTGTCCGGGTTGATTGCGCTGGATCCTGCCAGGGCTGCGGTATTGTGCCATTGAATACACAGGCAATTAATTGAAAAAAGGATGAGTTATGGCTAAAGGCCATTATCTGGTAATGGGCGACAGGACAACCTGTGGTGGAAGAATTATAGAAGGGGCAGAGGATCACCAGTTACTTGGTATGCCAGTTGCGCGTGAGGGCGATAAGGTTTCTTGTGGTCTGACTCCTTTTATTTATGTGATTCAGGGAGGAATATTAAATGACACGCTGCATGGGCGAAAGCTGGCAGGTACCCTTGAAAGTTTCAGTACCTGCCCGTGTAAAGCTCGGTTCATTTCTTCACTCCCGCTGGATACTTATGAGTGAATCAGAGTATTGCTGTGCGCTGTAGTGTTATTTTATGGTATTCAATTGCTGTGATGTTTACAGCTAAAATAAATGAAATGTATTTTTTGTGAAGCTGATTATTGTTTTTAATTGAAATTAATAATCAATTTTTTATTTTTATAAACTATATGTGGTGAATCTTTTTGCCATCCCTGAGAGTGTTGCAAGTTGGTTTTTTTATATTTCACAAACAAAAGATGGTTAGTGAAGACTTACAATTATTACTCAAGTAGAAAATATTATGGATGATTTAACTCTGCGTTATTACGACGCTGAAATGCGTTACCTGCAAGAAGCGGGTGAAGAATTTGCCCGGGCTTACCCGGACCGGGCAGCCATGCTTAATCTTGATAAATCCGGTGCCCGTGATCCGTATGTTGAACGCTTGTTTGAAGGGTTCGCATTTTTAATGGGACGGTTACGGGAAAAACTGGATGATGACCTGCCTGAACTGACAGAAGGGCTGGTCAGCCTGTTGTGGCCTCACTATTTGCGCACTATTCCTTCGCTATCTATCGTCGAGTTTTCCCCTGACTGGCGCGAAATGAAGGAAAGGCACCAGATCCGTAAAGGTTTTGAAGTGCTTTCCCGTCCAATAGGCGAAAAGGGAACTCAGTGCTGCTACACCACTACCCGCGAACTGAGTCTGTACCCACTCTCGCTGGAAAAGGTCTCTTTGAAAACCAATCAGAATGGATGCTCAGTAATTAATTTCCGTTTTAGTTGTAGTAACCTTGCAGACTGGAGCCATATTAACCTGAGTGAACTACCGCTTTATTTTAATGCGGATGCTCCGCTGGCCTGTGCAATGCACGAGGCATTTACCATGAATGTGGACCGAATATGGTTACAGTTATCGGATGGTAGTGAGGCTCGTGAACTGAGGGGATATTTCACTGCTTACGGTTTTGATGATGATAACCTGTGGCCAAAAAGCCATAGCAGCTTTAGTGGTTATCAGTTATTACTGGAATATTTTACCTTCCGTGAAAAATTCATGTTCACCAGCTTGCGTGGCCTGGAAACCGTCAACTTCCCGCCGAATTTGCAATGGTTTGAGGTTGAGGTTCTCCTGGCCCGGCGGTGGGAGCATGATTTCAGCTTTACTGAAAAACACATACGCCTGAACTGTGTACCCGTTATTAATTTGTTTCGGCTGGAGTCAGACCCGCTCAATATAAATTCTCTGCAAACAGAATACCTGTTAACGCCAATGCGGATTCAGGACGGTTATACAGAAATTTACGCTGTCGATGAGGTAACCTCATCCAGCTCACATACCTATGTGCCATTCTCAAGCTTCCGCCATAAAGGCGGCATGATGTGCCATGAGGCACCTGAGTATTATTATCATACCCGCGTTCGTCGTGGCCCATCCGGTTTGCATAACACCTGGCTGATTCTGGGGGGTGAGGCATTTGATAGCCATACTGTCCCCACAGATGAAAGCCTGTCCCTCACGTTAACCGGAACAAATGGCCAACTGCCACGCCGGGCGTTGCAAAGTACGGTATTGGATACCGTGATGAGAGCGACCGCTGTCAGTATCACGGTAACCAATCTGTGCGCACCCACGCTCCCTTGTTACCCACCCGAGCAGGACCGCTTTCACTGGCGCATTCTCAGCCACCTTGGCAGCAGCTTCTTATCCATGATGGATGACGCAGAAGTATTACGCGGCACGCTGGCGCTTTATGAATGGACTCACAGCGAGATGAACCGACGCAGGCTGGAGGCCATCATTGATGTTAAGCATTCAGAAACCGAACGCTTTGAGCAAGGTTACCTGGTTCGTGGCGTGCAAATTGAGGTAACACTCGACAGTCATGGTTTTGCCGGAAGAGGGGATATTTGCCTGTTTGGCGAAATGTTAAGCCGCTTCTTTGCCTTGTATACCGACATCTATCTGTTTAATCGCCTGGTAATCACCTTGCAACCAACCGGAGAACGCCTGGAATGGGAAGAGAAACACAGCCGCCATATTCCAGGTTGAGCCCTCGCCTGGAAGCAGAACTGAACCGGATAAACTTTTACCGTTTCTGCCAGTTACTGGAGAAAAACCAGCCGGGCAACCCACCATTAGGCACAACCAGCCATCCCGCCGATGACCCGGTGCGTTTTTGCCCTCATCCTGGTATGGGGTTTCCGGTAAGTGAACTAAAGTGTGTTGAATATGATGAGGAGGGCAGCCAAAACCCACCGGTTATTCGTACAACATTTATGGGCCTGTATGGCGTTGATTCCCCCTTGCCAACCGCGTACCTCGACGACATCACGCAACAACGTGAAGGGCATGAAGCACTGCAAGGGTTTCTGGATATCTTCAACCACCGGATTCTCACTCAGTTTTACCGTATCTGGCGTAAATATTCGTATCCGACCACTTTCGAGCCAGGCGGAACTGACAATATTTCACAGTCGTTACTGGGCCTGGTGGGGTTAGGTATACCCGGTATGGCGAAGCATATTGGTACGCCTGTGTCGCGCTTTTTAGCGCTGTTGGGCATCCTGCGCCAGCCTGGAAAAACCCAGGAAGGAATACAGGCACTGGTCACGTTGCTGGCACCTGAAACAGTCGCGCAAGTTAGCCCTTATTGCCTGCGTCCGGTGGCAATCAGCCATCCGTCGGGTTTTTATGGCGAAGAGGATATGTTGCTGGATGGCAATATGCCATTGGGTGATGAAGTGATGGACGCCTCCAGCCAGTTGTTGATAACACTGTGCACCGGAAATCACCAGGAGGCGCAGGGCTGGAGGCCGGATGGGCGGCTGTATCAGGATTTTCTGGTTATGTTGCGCGTATACCTTGGGTGGCGTTTTAAAGCCAAAATCCTCCTGACAGTTTGCACAGAAGCATTGAGTATGCACCCGTTGGGCGAAGCGCCATTATGGTTAGGTATCAATGGTGTTCTGGGAGCCGAAGGTGAGGTATTGCCTGCTGATATTCCACAAACTTTTACCACCACTTTAGGCTATTACAGCGGCCTGCAACCCGCACCACAACGAGAGGGAAGTCGACGTGTCAGGTATCAATTTTCTTAATAAAACTTTTTATCTTGTGCCAGTTGTGGCACTGGGCATTACCGGGTGTGGTTTAACGCAAAGCGTTACAGATGGAAGTAAATCTGCATTTAACGCAGTTTTCTACAAACAAATCAAAGTGCTGCATCTGGATTTTACCGCCCGTGAGGCCCTGAACACGGATTCACGAGAGAGCAATTCACTTTCAGAGCCTGTCGTTGTGCGGGTTTATCAACTCAAAGACAGCCAGGCGTTTGAAAAGATAGTTTATGAACAATTACTGCGCGATGGTGAAAACAGTCTTAAAGAGGATTTACTGGCAACCCGGGATGTTGTGGTTAAGCCGGGCGGTGATGCTATGCTGGATATGCCGCTGGAAGCCGGAGCAAAATTTGTGGGTGTCGCAGGTCTGTTTCGCGAACCTGAACACAAAAATAACCACTGGAAACTCATCATTCAGCGTGAATCCCTGTCAGTAAATAGTGCGCGCATCATTGAGCTGGGCGCGAACAGCCTGCGGTTGTTGCCCGCTAAGGATGACTGAGTGATGAAAAAGCAACATCATTCCCCGTCACTTTATGAAATACTCTGCGGTAATTTTACGGGAGCGTTTGACCTGCACCAGGTGAGTGAAGAAAACCAGGTTATTTTGTCTGTACTGGACAACATGCAACGTATCCTGAATTGCCGGGCAGGCACACTGGCGCATTTACCGGATTATGGATTACCCGATATGGCAACTATTCTGCAGGGTATGCCAGGGACAGCCCACCAGTTAATGAGTACCCTCTCCGCTGTTTTGCTGAAATATGAACCCCGCCTGAAAAAGATAACCGTTGTTATGCTGGATCAGGTGCAACCCGGGGAGCTGTGCTACGCCATTGATGCCGAACTGAAAGATATTGGTCTGGTGCGCTATGGCACCCAGTTTATGCCAGAAGGCAAGGTGTTGCTCAGGCATCTTAAACAACGGCGCTTCATCAACAACTCACCTGGTCTATAAGTTTTTCTCACCACTGACGGAACAGTATCTGTGAACACCCGAAAATACCTTCGTACAGGCAGCGATCCACGCTCACTGCCTGATTATGTAGCTTTGCGTGATGAAATGATGAAACTCACCCATCCTGCCCGGCCTGATGTGAACTGGCAAACGGCAGAAATGCTCTGCCTGCGGTTATTTGAACATAATGGTGTCGAATTACAGAGTGCGACATGGTATACGCTTGCGCGTATGCACATTGCCGGCCTGGTGGGCATGAACGAAGGGCTTGCCTTGATTAATGCACTGGCCGCACATCAATGGTCTGTGATGTGGCCCGCCAGTGTGCATGCCCGTATGGAAATAGTGACTGGCCTTAATCAGCGCCTGCAGGCTGTCTTTCGCACTCAGGTTTACCGGTCTCCCGATGATCTTTCTGAGCTCTACCGGGCACAACAAGAGCTGGATGAGCTGAGTGATACACTGGGCCGCCATGAACTCAGGCAGACCAGTCAGTTGGCAGCGTTTCAGCAACAGATAAAACAGGCAATTACCCGGCTGGAGAATATGCCGCGTGGCTGTCAATCTGCACAAGATATCGTGTTGCCTGCCCAGGCGGTGACACAGTTTGCCGAACCTTTGCGCCCGGCCAGAGAACGTCTGGTCTACATTGTGCCCCACGAGCCGGTCGTGGATGTTGATTCATTGCCCGCTCAAGGAAAAGTAAAGCATCATAACCTGTGGTTGTTTTTGAGCGGCGCATGCACTGCATTATTGCTGAGTAGCGTGGTTAGCTGGGGGTGGCGCTATCTGAATACACAACCCGCAGGCCTGGCACAACTGAACGCCTCACTGGCCCCGTTACCCGGTATCGTGCCTGAAGAACAACGAGTGGCACTTAGCCAGTATGTGGTAGCAAAACCGCATGGCAGCGAAAAGTTGGTAAAACAAACTCGTGAACAACTCGGCTGGCTGGCAACACTGCCACCGGGCTGGCAACATCAGTATGCCCGGCAGCTATTATCACAGGCCGAATTATTGTTGCCCTACAATACGGCGGTAGAGCCAATGATACGTGACTGGCAGCAACAGGCGGAAGCAAGTGCCATGCCGTTGCCTCAGTTAACTAACTGGCAGGACGGAATGGTAAAATTGCAACGCCTGGCTGACCAGCTCAATGCTCTGGATGAAAAGCGCGGCAAGTACATGACGGTCAGTGAACTGAAGTCGCAGGTTTTCGCCATCACAGAGGCATTCCGCCTGCATATTCCTGCTGAAGAGCGGTTGCGCCAGTTGACGCAGGCAGGTAACACCAGTACCCAGCCTGGCGCTTTACAGTTACAAACCGAACTGCACATCAGGCAACTTCTATACCGTTATAGCCTGATAAACATGCAGCTGGAAAGCCGGGTTAGCGGAACAAGTGGAAAACAATAACGGCGTGAGGTGACAGTGACTGGCTGTAACTTTTACAACCGATTATACAAAAAACAAAGCCCCATTTGGGGCTTTGTTTTTGCTACCACAACAACAGGCAAAAAGATTGCCTTAGTGGGATGACAAGTCTGACGTAAAATCACGCTTGGTGTAGCCGGTATACAACTGGCGCGGACGGGCGATTTTTAACCCTTCGGCGTGCATTTCACTCCAGTGTGCAATCCAGCCAACGGTACGTGCCATTGCGAAAATTACCGTAAACATTGAAGACGGAATCCCCATTGCTTTGAGGATGATGCCCGAATAGAAGTCAACGTTCGGGTACAGCTTACGTTCAATGAAGTACGGGTCGTTCAACGCGATGTGTTCCAGCTCCATTGCCACTTCCAGCAGGTCATCTTTCATACCCAGCTCTTTGAGCACTTCATGGCAGGTTTCACGCATTACAGTGGCGCGAGGATCGTAGTTTTTATAAACACGATGCCCAAAACCCATCAGACGGAAAGAGTCATTCTTATCTTTCGCACGGCGTACAAATTCCGGAATGTGTTCTTTCGCGCTAATTTCTTCGAGCATCTTCAGACAGGCTTCGTTCGCGCCACCGTGAGCAGGTCCCCAAAGAGAGGCAATGCCTGCAGCAATACAAGCGAAGGGGTTGGCACCAGAAGAGCCTGCGGTACGTACGGTTGAGGTCGATGCGTTCTGCTCATGGTCGGCATGCAGAATCAGAATGCGGTCCATTGCACGTTCCAGCACCGGATTAACTTCATAAGTTTCACACGGTGTGGCGAACATCATATGCAGGAAGTTACCAGCATAGGAGAGGTCATTTCGTGGGTAAACGACAGGCTGCCCAATGGAGTATTTGTAACACATCGCCGCCACTGTTGGCATTTTCGACAACAGGCGAAACGCCGCGATTTCACGGTGACGAGGAATATTCACATCCAGAGAGTCATGGTAAAACGCAGCCAGCGCACCGGTTACCCCGCACATGACGGCCATAGGGTGGGAGTCACGGCGGAAGCCATGAAACAGGCGAGTAATCTGCTCATGGATCATGGTATGACGCGTTACAATCGTTTTGAACTCATCATATTGTTCCTGTGTGGGTTTTTCACCATACAGCAGGATATAACAGACTTCGAGATAGTTGGAGTGAGTTGCCAACTGATCGATGGGGAAACCGCGGTGGAGTAAAATACCTTCATCACCATCAATAAAGGTTATTTTAGATTCACAGGATGCGGTTGAGGTGAATCCAGGGTCAAAAGTAAAAACCCCTTTTGAACCAAGGCTACGGATATCGATTACATCCTGGCCCAGGGTGCCTTGTAGCACGTCCAGCTCAGCGACAGAGCCCCCTTCGAGGGTTAGGTTTGCTTTTTTATCAGCCATTTACGGTCTCCTTAGCGCCTTATTGCGTAAGACTGCGGCTTTACCAGTTTGCTTTCATGGCCAGGTTGAAGTTTACCAGTTTGTTATATCAGCTCTCGTCTCTGTTTTAGAGGATATGACCAGGGTACAGAGAGATGGGCGCTTGCAGGTAACCATTCAGACCGTGGTGAAACAACAGCAAATCAGGGTGTTAGCAGCCAGTATAATAAAATCTTTATATCACTAATAACTGTCCTGACTACTGTGGTCAATACTGACACACTGTTACATAACTTATTCTCAGGTGAAAGAGTGACCCTATAACTTTTGCGAATTATACGGCGTTTTCGGTGATGGATGTAACAATAATGTTTAATTTTTGTCAAATCAGATAATTAAAAATTAAAAAAATGTTGTTATCGTGATCGTGTTCACTGTTCCAGCCAAAAACACACAAACTATTTGTAGGTTAATTGTAATGATATTGTGAACATCCTATACTGCCGCCAGGTCTCCGGAACATACTGCTCCCGCGAGCCACCCAGCGTAGTACTCGTCATTTTAACACCTGGAAGCAGTTGTTTTGCATGACGCAGAGTTATAGAAAACCACGCTGTCTGACCGCCTGCAGACCGGAGGAAGGAATAATAAAAACAGCATGTGGGCGCTATTCATAATGAAAAATGTGAAAAAACAAAGACCTGTTAATCTGGATCTTGCTACGATCCGATTTCCCGTCACCGCAATTGCTTCCATCCTCCACCGCGTTTCCGGCGTGATCACCTTCGTGGCGGTCGGCATTCTGCTATGGTTGCTGGGGCTGTCCCTTTCCTCACCCGAAGGCTTCCTGGTTGCTTCATCAATTATGGACAGCTTTATCGTTAAATTCATCTTTTGGGGCATTCTTACCGCACTTGCTTACCATGTTGTCGGTGGAATTCGTCATATGCTGATGGACTTTGGTTATCTGGAAGAAACCTTAGAGGCAGGTAAGCGTACTGCCAACATCGGTTTCGGTATTACTGTCGTGCTTTCTATTCTTGCAGGAGTTCTCGTATGGTAAGCAACGCCTCTGCGCTTGGTCGTAATGGTGTGCACGACTATATTCTGGTGCGTGCAACTGCGATTATCATCGCGCTGTATATCGTCTATATGGTTGGCTTCTTTGCAACCAGCGGTGAACTAACCTGGCAAATCTGGACGGGTTTCTTTGCCTCCGCTTTCACAAAAGTATTCACCTTGCTGGCGCTGTTTTCTGTGCTGGTTCATGCCTGGATTGGCATGTGGCAGGTGTTAACCGACTACGTTAAACCACTGGCTATACGTCTTGTCCTGCAACTTGCCATTGTTGCAACGCTGCTGGTTTACGTTATTTATGGGTTTGTTGTGGTGTGGGGTGTGTAATGAAATTGCCAGTCAGAGAGTTTGATGCAGTGGTTATCGGTGCAGGTGGCGCAGGCATGCGTGCTGCACTGCAAATTTCCCAGTCAGGGCAAACTTGTGCTCTGCTGTCCAAAGTATTCCCTACCCGCTCCCATACGGTATCCGCACAAGGGGGCATTACTGTCGCATTAGGCAATTCCCATGAAGATAATTGGGAATGGCATATGTACGATACAGTGAAAGGTTCTGATTACATTGGTGATCAGGATGCGATTGAATACATGTGTAAAACCGGCCCGGAAGCGATTCTTGAACTGGAACATATGGGTTTGCCATTCTCGCGTCTGGATGACGGGCGTATTTATCAGCGTCCGTTCGGTGGTCAGTCGAAGAATTTTGGCGGTGAACAGGCTGCGCGTACTGCGGCGGCTGCAGACCGTACTGGTCATGCATTATTACATACGCTGTATCAACAAAATTTGAAAAATCACACCACCATTTTTTCTGAATGGTATGCACTGGATCTGGTAAAAAACCAGGACGGCTCGGTGGTGGGTTGTACTGCACTGTGCATCGAAACCGGTGAAGTCGTGTACTTTAAAGCCCGCGCTACTGTGCTGGCGACCGGCGGTGCAGGGCGCATTTACCAGTCAACCACCAATGCGCACATTAATACTGGCGACGGCGTTGGTATGGCAATGCGTGCGGGTGTGCCTGTTCAGGATATGGAAATGTGGCAGTTCCACCCAACAGGGATCGCCGGGGCTGGGGTTCTGGTCACGGAAGGTTGCCGTGGTGAAGGCGGTTATTTGCTGAATAAACATGGCGAACGCTTCATGGAACGTTATGCGCCAAATGCCAAAGACCTTGCCGGCCGCGATGTGGTTGCCCGTTCAATCATGATTGAAATCCGTGAAGGTCGCGGTTGCGATGGCCCATGGGGCCCGCATGCCAAACTGAAACTCGATCACCTGGGTAAAGACGTTCTGGAATCCCGTCTGCCGGGTATTCTGGAATTATCGCGCACATTTGCTCATGTTGACCCGGTCAAAGAACCTATTCCTGTTATTCCTACCTGCCACTACATGATGGGTGGGATCCCCACCAAAGTAACGGGCCAGGCATTGACCGTGAACGAAAAAGGCGAAGATGTTGTGATTCCGGGCCTGTTTGCCGTTGGTGAGATTGCCTGCGTGTCTGTTCACGGTGCCAACCGTCTGGGCGGGAACTCGCTGCTGGACCTGGTGGTATTCGGGCGTGCGGCAGGTATGCATCTGCAGGAATCTATCAATGAGCAGGGTGCACTGCGTGATGCAAGTGAATCTGATGTGGAAGCCTCCCTTGAGCGCATGAATCGCTGGAACAACAACCGCACAGGTGAAGACCCGGTGGTGATCCGCAAAGCATTGCAGGAATGCATGCAGCACAATTTCTCCGTATTCCGCGAAGGCGATGCAATGGCGAAAGGCCTGGAAGAGCTCAAAGGTATTCGCGAGCGCCTGCAAAATGCGCGTCTTGATGATACGTCAAGTGAGTTTAATACCCAGCGAGTGGAATGTCTTGAACTGGATAACCTCATGGAAACGGCGTATGCCACAGCGATGTCAGCAAACTTCCGGACCGAAAGCCGTGGTGCACACAGCCGCTTCGATTTCCCGGAACGTGATGATGAGAACTGGTTGTGTCACTCCTTGTACTTGCCAGAAAGTGAATCCATGGTACGCCGTAAGGTGAACATGGAACCTAAATTGCGCCCGGCGTTCCCGCCGAAGGTACGTACTTACTGATTGCGGAGACAAGGTGATGAAACTCGAATTTTCAGTTTATCGTTATAACCCTGATGTAGACGATGCTCCGCGTATGCAGGATTACACGCTGGAAGCTGACGAAGGGCGAGATATGATGCTGCTGGATGCGTTAATCCAGTTGAAAGAAAAAGATCCGACACTGGCTTTCCGTCGTTCCTGCCGTGAAGGGGTGTGTGGCTCCGACGGCATGAACATGAATGGCAAAAATGGCCTCGCCTGTATCACTCCCATTTCGGCGTTGCGTAATGGTAATCAAAAAATTGTGATTCGCCCGTTGCCCGGGTTGCCAGTGGTGCGTGATCTGGTTGTGGACATGGGGCAGTTCTACACTCAATATGAGAAGATTAAACCTTACTTGTTGAATAATGGGCAAAATCCACCAGCCAGAGAACATTTGCAGTCTCCGGAACAGCGGGAAAAACTTGATGGCCTGTACGAATGTATTTTATGTGCCTGCTGTTCAACGTCCTGCCCGTCTTTCTGGTGGAACCCGGATAAATTTATTGGGCCGGCAGGTTTGTTAGCGGCTTATCGCTTCCTGATAGACAGCCGTGATACGGAAACAGACCAACGCCTTGACGGGTTGAGTGATGCTTTCAGTGTGTTCCGCTGCCACAGTATTATGAACTGTGTCAGTGTTTGCCCAAAAGGTTTGAACCCAACTCGCGCAATTGGTCATATTAAGTCGATGTTGTTGAAACGTAGTGCATAATATGAAAGGCCGGGAAGTGGTTTCCCGGCCTTTCAGGAAATCTTTAAAAACTGCCGGTAGCACCTTGCACCGGGTGTCATACTCAAAAGGTGCAATTGCGCGAAGACAGTTTTTAAAGGTTCCTTCGCGAGTGATTTGATTATAAAAGCTCGCTGAAAGTGAACCCTGGTACGTGCCCCATAAGGGTGTACGATGTAGTTTTTACGGCGAAAGTAAGCCTGTAAGGCTTAAGGGATCACGATGCAGAACGGCGCAATGAAAGCCTGGCTGGACTCTTCTTACCTGTCTGGTTCTAACCAGACGTGGATAGAACAGCTCTATGAAGACTTCTTAACCGATCCTGACTCAGTGGACGCACACTGGCGCTCCATGTTCCAGCAGTTGCCCGGAACAGGGGCCAGACCGGATCAATTCCATTCCAAAACACGTGATTATTTTCGTCGTCTGGCGAAGGATGCCTCACGTTACACTTCCTCAATTACCGACCCTGACACCGATGCCAAGCAGGTAAAAGTTCTGCAGCTCATCAACGCATATCGCTTCCGCGGTCACCAGCAGGCTAACCTCGACCCGCTCGGGCTGTGGCAACAAGAGTCGGTACCTGATCTCTCCCCTGCATTTCATAACCTGACTGAAGCAGATTTCCAGGAGAGCTTTAACGTGGGGTCTTTTGCAATTGGCAAAGACACCATGAAGCTGGGCGACTTAATCACTGCACTGAAGCAAACCTATTGTGGTTCTATCGGTGCGGAATATATGCATATCACCAACACAGAAGAAAAACGCTGGATTCAGCATCGAATTGAATCTGTGGTTGGTCAGCCTTCTTTCTCTAAAGAAGAGAAAATGCGCTTCCTCAGTGAGTTGACTGCGGCTGAAGGCATGGAACGTTACCTCGGTGCCAAATTCCCTGGCGCAAAACGCTTCTCACTGGAAGGTGGGGATGCGCTTATCCCCATGCTTAAAGAACTGATCCGCCATGCGGGTAAGAGCGGCACCCGCGAAGTGGTACTGGGTATGGCGCACCGTGGCCGTCTTAATGTACTGGTTAACGTTCTGGGCAAAAAACCGCAGGATTTGTTTGATGAATTTTCCGGGAAGCATAAAGAACACCTGGGGACAGGTGATGTGAAATATCACATGGGCTTCTCGTCAGACATTGAAACTGAAGGTGGTCTGGTCCACCTGGCGCTGGCGTTCAACCCTTCACATCTGGAAATTGTCAGCCCGGTTGTTATCGGCTCTGTGCGTGCGCGCCTTGACCGTCTGGATGAACCGGGCAGCAACAAAGTTCTGCCTATCACTATTCATGGCGATGCTGCTGTTGCCGGGCAAGGTGTGGTTCAGGAAACTCTGAATATGTCCAAAGCCCGTGGTTACGACGTGGGGGGGACGGTTCGTATCGTTATTAATAACCAGATTGGTTTCACTACATCGAATCCACTGGATGCCCGTTCCACACCTTATTGTACGGATATTGGGAAAATGGTGCAGGCGCCGATTTTCCACGTCAATGCGGATGATCCGGAAGCGGTGGCATTTGTTACCCGCCTGGCACTGGATTACCGCAATACCTTCCAACGTGACGTATTTGTTGACCTGGTGTGTTACCGCCGTCATGGCCATAACGAGGCCGATGAACCCAGTGCAACTCAGCCACTGATGTACCAGAAAATTAAAAAACACCCCACGCCTCGCAAACTCTATGCAGACAAACTGGAACAGAACCAGATTGCCACGCTGGAAGATGCCACTGAGCTGGTGAATCTGTACCGCGATGCGCTGGATGCTGGTGATTGCGTGGTGAAAGAGTGGCGTCCAATGAATATGCATTCATTCACCTGGTCGCCTTATCTGAACCATGATTGGGATGAAAGTTACCCGAATAAAGTTGATATGAAGCGTCTGCAGGAGCTGGCAAAACGTATCAGCACGGTTCCGGAAGCGGTAGAAATGCAGTCCCGTGTCGCGAAAATTTACGGCGACCGCCAGGAGATGGCAGCCGGTAATAAACCGTTCGACTGGGGAGCCGCAGAAAACCTGGCTTACGCCACAATGGTTGACGAAGGTATTCCGGTACGTATCTCTGGTGAAGATGCCGGTCGTGGAACATTCTTCCACCGCCATGCGGTCATTCATAACCAGACCAATGGCTCGACTTACACGCCACTGTGCCATGTGCATAATGCGCAAGGTACTTTCCGCGTATGGGATTCAGTTCTGTCTGAAGAAGCCGTTCTGGCCTTCGAATATGGTTATGCGACGGCAGAACCTCGTACCCTTACTATTTGGGAAGCACAATTTGGTGACTTCGCGAACGGTGCCCAGGTGGTAATCGACCAGTTCATCAGTTCTGGTGAGCAAAAATGGGGCCGGATGTGCGGGCTGGTCATGTTACTGCCTCATGGCTATGAAGGGCAGGGGCCAGAGCACTCTTCCGCGCGCCTGGAACGCTACCTGCAACTGTGTGCTGAGCAAAACATGCAAGTGTGCGTGCCGTCAACACCGGCACAGGTTTACCATATGCTGCGCCGCCAGGCATTGCGTGGTATGCGCCGCCCACTGGTGGTGATGTCACCCAAATCACTGTTGCGCCATCCGCTGGCGATTTCCAGCCTGGATGAACTGGCTAACGGCACTTTCCAGCCTGCAATTGGTGAAATCGATGACATCGACCCGCAAGCTGTGAAACGTGTGGTGATGTGTTCTGGCAAGGTGTACTACGATTTGTTGGAGCAACGCCGTAAAAATGATCAACATAATGTGGCGATTATCCGTATTGAGCAGTTGTATCCGTTCCCGGTACAAACCGTGCAGGAAGTGCTTAAACGGTTCTCCCATGTTCATGACTTTGTCTGGTGTCAGGAAGAGCCACTGAACCAGGGCGCATGGTATTGCAGCCAGCACCATTTGCGCGAAGTCGTACCTTTTGGCTCCGCACTGCGTTACGCAGGGCGTCCGGCGTCGGCATCACCTGCCGTCGGGTATATGTCCGTTCACCTTAAACAGCAGCAAGATCTGGTTAATGACGCGCTGAATGTCGAATAGTTAAAGGATAAATAATGAGTAGCGTAGATATTCTTGTTCCCGACCTGCCTGAATCCGTTGCCGACGCCACCGTGGCAACCTGGCATAAAAAACCGGGTGACGCGGTAACCCGCGACGAAGTTCTGGTTGAAATCGAGACTGACAAAGTGGTACTGGAAGTACCGGCTGTCGCTGATGGTGTACTGGATGCAGTGCTTGAAGCTGAAGGCACAACGGTAACTTCTCGCCAGATTCTGGGGCGGCTGCGCGAAGGTAACAGTTCTGGTAAAGAAACCTCTGCAAAAGCGGATGAGAAAGAATCCACACCAGCACAGCGTCACACGGCTGATCTTGAAGAACAGACTAATGACGCGTTAAGCCCGGCAATTCGCCGCCTGTTGAGTGAACATGATCTTGACGCCAGTGCCATTAAAGGCACTGGTGTTGGTGGGCGTATCACTCGTGAAGATGTTGAAAAACATCTGGCTAAAGCCCCTGCCGCACCCGCAGCTCCGGCAGTAGAGCCTGTTGTGGGTAGTCGCAGTGAAAAACGTGTCCCCATGACGCGTTTGCGTAAACGTGTAGCGGAACGGCTGCTGGAAGCGAAAAACTCAACTGCAATGTTGACGACGTTTAACGAAGTTAACATGAAGCCAATTATGGATTTGCGTAAACAGTACGGTGAGGCGTTTGAAAAACGTCATGGTATCCGTCTGGGCTTTATGTCTTTCTATGTTAAAGCTGTGGTTGAAGCACTGAAACGCTACCCGGAAGTGAATGCTTCAATCGATGGTGATGACGTGGTTTACCACAACTACTTCGATGTCAGCATGGCTGTGTCAACACCTCGTGGTCTGGTTACGCCGGTATTGCGTGACGTGGATACACTGGGTATGGCCGATATCGAAAAGCGTATTAAAGAGCTGGCAGTGAAAGGCCGTGACGGTAAACTCACCGTTGAAGATTTGACCGGTGGTAATTTCACTATTACTAACGGTGGTGTGTTTGGTTCTTTGATGTCCACTCCAATTATCAATCCGCCGCAAAGCGCCATTCTGGGTATGCATGCCATCAAGGACCGCCCGATGGCGGTAGGCGGTAAAGTAGAAATTCTGCCAATGATGTATCTGGCACTTTCTTACGATCACCGTCTGATAGACGGGCGTGAGTCCGTTGGTTTCCTGGTGGCAATTAAAGAGATGCTGGAAGACCCGACTCGCCTGCTGCTGGATGTGTAGTTGTGTGGGGCTTGCCCCACACACCGATTACCCGGCCACAGCACATGCTGTGGCGCAGAGTACCCCGAGCCTAGATGCTCTTCATCTGATTTGAATGGATAGAACTCATGAACTTACACGAATATCAGGCGAAACAATTGTTTGCCCGGTATGGCTTGCCGGCACCGGTGGGTTATGCCTGTACCACACCGCGTGAAGCGGAAGAAGCAGCGTCTAAAATTGGTGCTGGTCCTTGGGTAGTAAAATGCCAGGTACACGCAGGCGGCCGTGGTAAAGCTGGCGGTGTGAAAGTAGTCAAAAGTAAAGAAGATATCCGTGCTTTTGCTGAACAGTGGCTGGGCAAACGCCTGGTAACCTACCAAACAGACGCGAATGGTCAGCCGGTAAACCAGATTCTGGTTGAAAATGCGACTGATATTGCTAAAGAACTGTATCTTGGCGCAGTAGTGGACCGCAGCAGCCGTCGCGTAGTGTTTATGGCTTCTACTGAAGGTGGTGTGGAAATTGAAAAAGTTGCTGCAGAAACGCCGCATCTTATCCACAAAACCGCCATTGACCCGCTGACGGGTCCGATGCCGTATCAGGGGCGTGAACTGGCATTTAAACTGGGGCTGCAAGGCAAACAGATTCAGCAGTTCAGCAAGATTTTCATGGGGCTGGCTACTATGTTCCTGGAGCGCGATTTGGCGCTGGTGGAAATCAACCCCTTAGTCATTACGACTCAGGACGACCTGATTTGCCTTGATGGCAAACTGGGTGTTGATGGTAATGCATTGTTCCGCCAACCAGAACTGCGTGAAATGCATGACAAGAGCCAGGAAGACCCGCGCGAAGCCCATGCTGCACAATGGGAACTGAACTATGTGGCGCTGGAAGGCAATATCGGTTGCATGGTAAATGGCGCAGGTCTGGCTATGGGCACCATGGATATTGTGAAACTGCATGGTGGCGCACCGGCTAACTTCCTTGATGTGGGCGGTGGTGCAACGAAAGAACGTGTTACTGAAGCGTTTAAAATTATTCTGTCAGATGATGCTGTTAAAGCGGTACTGGTTAACATCTTCGGTGGGATTGTGCGTTGCGACTTGATTGCCGATGGCATCATTGGCGCCGTTTCCGAAGTTGGTGTAAATGTGCCAGTTGTTGTGCGCCTTGAAGGTAATAACGCAGAACTGGGGGCGAAGAAGCTGGCAGAAAGTGGCCTGAATATTATTGCGGCGACCAGTCTGACCGATGCCGCGCAGCAGGTTGTTGCTGCAGTGGAGGGGAAATAATGTCCATTTTAATCGATAAAAACACCAAAGTTATCTGTCAGGGTTTTACTGGTAGCCAGGGGACATTCCATTCCGAGCAGGCCATTGCTTATGGTACCCAAATGGTCGGTGGTGTTACGCCAGGTAAAGGCGGTACGACTCACCTGGGTTTACCCGTGTTTAATACCGTTCGTGAAGCGGTAGAGGCCACCGGGGCGACTGCATCGGTTATTTATGTACCGGCCCCGTTCTGTAAAGACTCGATTCTTGAAGCAATCGATGCTGGTATCAAATTAATTATCACTATTACTGAAGGTATTCCAACTCTGGATATGCTGACAGTGAAAGTGAAACTGGACGAAGCTGGTGTGCGCATGATTGGGCCTAACTGCCCGGGCGTCATCACTCCGGGTGCATGCAAAATCGGTATCATGCCTGGGCACATTCACCAACCGGGTAAAGTCGGTATTGTTTCACGCTCTGGTACGCTGACCTATGAAGCAGTGAAACAAACCACTGATTACGGTTTTGGTCAGTCGACGTGTGTTGGTATCGGTGGTGACCCAATTCCGGGTTCCAACTTTATCGATATTCTGAAAATGTTCCAGGAAGACCCGCAAACCGAAGCCATCGTGATGATTGGTGAAATCGGTGGTAGCGCGGAAGAAGAAGCTGCTGCCTATATTAAGGAACATGTCACTAAGCCTATGGTGGGGTACATTGCGGGTGTTACCGCGCCGAAGGGCAAACGTATGGGCCATGCAGGTGCCATTATTGCCGGAGGTAAAGGTACTGCAGACGAAAAATTCGCAGCACTTGAAGCTGCCGGTGTGAAAACTGTGCGTAGCCTGGCAGATATCGGTGAAGCGCTTAAATCTATTCTTCCTCAATAAAAAATGGTGATCGCCAGTAAGGCGTGAACCCCTTTTCGACATGGTTGGCCACCCACAGGGTGGCCTTTTTTTCCGAACAGTGACGGCAGTTTCGTGAAAGAATGAAAATTGAAAATAAAAAGTTAAAAACTTGATTAATATTGTGAAGGAACTACGCTTAATACTATTGACCCAGAGTGACTGTTTCATCCTGAAAATGCCAATTACGTTGCGCTTTAATTATTTATAATATTGCACACATACAATTAAAGTTAATTTAGTTAACATTAAATTAACTTAACGTACACACGAATAACCTCGTTAACATAAAATACGTATATTGATTTAAATCAATAAAATAACCCCCTGCCACCTAATGAAAAATGCCAAATTTGTCGAAGATCAAACTGGCGCTTAAGGATATTTTTCGCTATAAATTGATCACCGTCGAGAAACGCAAAAAACGTTCAGTAAAAACCTATTTATTGTAAGCCTATTGAAGCGTAATATATTCGCGGGATTCATTTGGTATTAATTAACGTATTTGTAACCTTTTTGCTTTTCTTGTTTTACATTCAGTGGTGCCGGAAAAGAAAGAGGTCGCAAATGTTTTTTGTATTGGGGCAAGTGTAGGGGAATGCTGTAGCCAGGCATCCTTCTATTCGGCGTCTTCATGCGAGGAGCAAGGAGTCAAGATGTTTGATATAGTCGAACTGTCACGATTGCAGTTTGCCTTGACCGCACTGTACCACTTTCTGTTTGTGCCACTGACGCTTGGTATGGCGTTCTTGCTGGCCATCATGAATACGATATATGTGTTGTCTGGTAAACAAATCTATAAAGATATGACCAAGTTTTGGGGAAAGTTGTTTGGTATCAACTTTGCCCTTGGGGTTGCCACAGGGTTAACCATGGAATTCCAGTTTGGTACTAACTGGTCATATTATTCGCATTATGTGGGCGATATTTTTGGTGCGCCGCTCGCTATTGAAGGGTTAATGGCCTTCTTCCTTGAGTCGACATTCGTTGGGCTCTTCTTTTTCGGTTGGGACCGACTCACCAAAGTACAGCATATGGCTGTGACCTGGTTAGTTGCACTTGGCTCTAACCTTTCTGCGTTATGGATTCTGGTCGCAAACGGCTGGATGCAAAACCCAATCGCTTCAGAGTTCAACTATGAAACCATGCGTATGGAAATGGTCAGCTTCTCAGAGCTGGTCCTGAACCCGGTCGCACAGGTTAAATTCGTTCACACGGTTGCCGCAGGCTATGTAACCGGCGCAATGTTTATTCTCAGCATTAGCGCATGGTACATGCTCAAAGGCCGTGACCATGCATTTGCAAAGCGCTCCTTTGCGATTGCTGCCAGCTTCGGTATGGCTGCTGTGCTTTCAGTTATTGTGCTGGGTGATGAATCCGGTTACGAAATGGGGGACGTACAGAAAACCAAACTGGCAGCCATTGAAGCTGAGTGGGAAACACAACCCGCTCCTGCCGCATTCACCTTGTTTGGTATTCCTGACCAGGCTGAACAGAAGAACCATTACTCGATTAAGATCCCGTATCTGCTTGGGCTTATTGCCACACGTTCTGTCGATACACCAGTTCTTGGTCTTAAAGATCTGATGGCACAGCATGAAGCGCGTATCCGCAATGGGATGAAAGCCTATAAGTTGCTGGAGGAATTGCGCGCGGGTTCCACCGACCAGGCGGTACGTAACGAGTTTAACAACGTTAAGAAAGACCTTGGCTATGGCCTGTTGTTAAAACGTTATACACCGAATGTAACGGATGCAACTGAAGCTCAAATCCAGAAAGCGACCAAAGACTCTATCCCGGAAGTGGCGCCACTCTATTTTGCTTTCCGTATCATGGTGGCGTGTGGAATCTTACTGCTGCTGATTATCGGTCTGTCGTTCTGGTCGGTGATTCGTAACCGTATTGGTCAGAAAAAGTGGTTACTGCGTGCCGCATTTTACGGGCTTCCATTACCTTGGATTGCAGTAGAAGCAGGGTGGTTTGTTGCTGAATATGGTCGCCAACCATGGGCTATCGGTGAAGTACTGCCAACTGCAGTGGCTAACTCAACGTTGTCCGTTTCTGACCTGATTTTCTCCATTGTATTGATTTGCGGTCTGTACACCTTATTCCTGGTGGCGGAACTGTTCCTGATGTTCAAGTTCGCACGTCTGGGGCCAAGCAGTCTGAAAACCGGTCGCTATCACTTTGAGCAATCCGGTGCGACAGCTCAAACGGCACGCTAAGACAGGAGTCGAAACATGATAGATTATGAAGTATTGCGTTTTATCTGGTGGTTGCTGATTGGCGTACTGCTGATTGGTTTTACCGTTGCTGATGGTTTCGACTTCGGCGTAGGTATGCTGACCCGTTTTATGGGACGCAATGATGTTGAGCGCCGTATCATGATCAACAGTATTGCCCCGCACTGGGACGGCAACCAGGTATGGCTGATTACCGCAGGTGGTGCATTATTTGCTGCCTGGCCGATGGTCTATGCTGCCGCCTTTTCGGGCTTTTATGTCGCCATGATTTTGGTGCTGTCATCATTGTTCTTCCGCCCGGTTGGCTTTGATTACCGCTCAAAAATCGAAGATGCCCGCTGGCGTAACCTGTGGGACTGGTGTATTTCAATTGCCAGTTTTGTTCCGCCATTGGTTATTGGAGTGGCATTCGGTAACTTGCTGCAGGGGGTACCGTTCAGCGTGGATGAGTATCTGCGTCTTACCTATACCGGTAATTTCTTCCAGTTGCTCAACCCATTCGGTATTGTTGCCGGAGTGATAAGCGTCACGATGTTCCTGACTCAGGGTGCGACTTACTTGCAGATGCGTACCAATGGTGAAGTTCTGCTGCGCGCCCGCGTTGTGTCTCAGGTAGCCACGCTGGTTATGATGGTGTGCTTTATCCTGGCGGGTGTTTGGGTTATGTATGGTATTGATGGCTATGTTGTGACCTCAGCCATTGATCATCATGCTGCATCTGATCCACTGATGAAAGAAGTGACTCGTCAGGCTGGTGCATGGCTGGTTAACTTCCATAAAGCTCCTGTTCTGTGGGTTATCCCTGCGCTTGGCGTAGTGTTGCCACTACTGACTGTGTTGATGACTCGCGCAAATAAAGCAGCATGGGCATTTATCTTCTCCTCGCTGACTGTTGCCTGCGTCATTCTGACTGCTGGTGTGGCAATGTTCCCATTCATTATGCCGTCCAGCATTATGATGAATGCCAGCCTGACAATGTGGGATGCGACATCCAGCCAGTTGACCTTGTCTGTGATGACTTACGTGGCGATTGTGTTCGTACCAATCATTCTTCTGTATACCGCCTGGTGTTACTGGAAAATGTTTGGTCGCATTACGAAAGAACACATTGAAAGCAACACGCATTCTCTGTACTAAGTAAGGAGCTGATTATGTGGTATTTCGCATGGATTCTGGGCACCCTTCTTGCGTGTGCATTCGGTGTGATTACAGCACTGGCACTGGAGCACGTTGAAGCGACTCAGTCCGGAGAAGAAAAGCAGGGATGAAAACTCTGATTTCATCACTCTATAAGCTGGTAGATAAGAGCCCGTTAAGGGCTCTTTCTCTGGTGATGGCTTTGCTCCTGGCTGGTTGTATGTTCTGGGACCCGTCACGGTTTGCTGCACACACCAGTGCGTTATCTGTGTGGCATGGTTTATTGCTGATGTGGGCAGTATGCGCAGGGGTAATTCACGGTATCGGTTTTAAACTGAAAGCTATTCAGTGGCAGGCTGTTTTTTGCCCGTTACTCGCCATGATCGTACTGGCAGCAGGGTTGGCTTTTTTCTTTTTTTGAATAAGCTACCTCCGTCACAATTTATGGGCTTTACAAAGCCCATAAATATTTACACTCCTCACCCCTTAACCCATTCCCAACCCACTTCAGCTTGCGTATAGTAGCAACGTTTATTTTGCCTTACCGGGATGTAAAGTGAGCACTAAGCAGTTTCAATGGCCTGTTCGTGTCTACTATGAAGATACCGATGCAGGGGGAGTGGTTTACCACGCCAGCTACATTGCCTTTTATGAAAGAGCACGTACTGAAATGCTGCGTGAACATAACTTCAGTCAGCAGGCATTACTCGAAGAGCGTGTTGCCTTTGTTGTGCGCCGGATGTCCATCGAGTACCACGCGCCAGCCCGGCTTGATGACTTACTCGAAATCCAAACAGAGATTACCACGCTACGCCGGACATCTATGGTCTTTACGCAGCGTATAGTCAATGCAGACAACAAGATCCTTAATGAAGCGGAAGTGCTTATTGCTTGCGTTGATCCAATCATCATGAAGCCAAAAGCGCTTCCACTTTCTATTGTCGCGGAGTTCAAGCAGTGACTGACATGAATATCCTTGATTTGTTCCTGAAGGCAAGCCTTCTGGTTAAACTCATCATGTTGATTTTAATAGGTTTCTCTATTGCGTCCTGGGCTATCATCATCCAGCGTACCCGCATTCTCAATGCGGCAACACGCGAGGCTGAAACCTTCGAAGATAAGTTCTGGTCGGGCATTGATTTATCCCGCCTGTATCAGGAAAGCCAGGGGCGTCGTGAAAATTTGAGCGGCTCCGAGCAAATTTTCTATTCGGGTTTCAAAGAATTTGCCCGCCTGCATCGGGCAAACAGTCATGCACCGGAAGCTATTGTTGAAGGGGCATCCCGGGCAATGCGGATTTCCATGAACCGAGAACTGGAGTCGCTGGAAACGCATATTCCCTTTCTGGGTACAGTCGGTTCGATCAGCCCGTACATCGGTTTGTTTGGTACGGTGTGGGGGATTATGCATGCGTTTATCGGACTGGGTGCGGTGAAGCAGGCCACACTGCAAATGGTCGCGCCAGGGATTGCTGAAGCGCTGATTGCAACAGCGATTGGTCTGTTTGCTGCGATTCCTGCTGTCATGGCATACAACCGTTTGAACCAGCGTGTTAACAAGCTTGAATTGAATTACGACAACTTTATGGAAGAGTTTACAGCGATTCTGCACCGTCAGGCGTTTACCACTAGTGAGAGCCAAAAGGGGTAAACCATGGCCAGAGTGCGGGGACGAGGTAGCCGGGAGCTGAAGTCCGAAATCAATATTGTGCCGTTGCTGGATGTTCTGCTGGTGCTGGTGCTTATCTTTATGGCCACGGCACCTATCATCACACAGAGCGTCGAGGTGGATTTACCCGATGCAACGGATTCACAGTCCGTGGCGACTAACGATGATCCACCCGTCATTATTGAAGTCTCTGGTGTGGGGCAGTACAGCGTCGTGGTTGCGAAAGATCGTATGGATCAACTTCCGCCAGAGCAAGTTATTGCAGAGGCTCAACGGCGCCTGGCAGCAAATCCGAAAACGGTATTTCTGATCGGGGGCGCGAAAGAAGTCCCTTATGATGAAATTATTAAAGCGCTTAATTTGTTGCATCAGGCTGGTGTGAAATCGGTAGGTCTGATGACCCAACCAATTTAATCAGCGCTATAACGGCAGAGTTTTTGGGAACCAAGAGTGTCAAAGGCAACCGAAGAGAACAAAAAGCTTAAACGTGCCATCATCATCTCAGCGGTACTGCATGTCATACTGTTTGCGGTGCTGATTTGGAGTTCGTTTGACGAGCATATTGATGCCAGCGCCGGCGGTGGTGGCGGTTCGTCTATTGATGCCGTGATGGTTGATCCTGGCGCTGTAGTCGATCAATACAACCGTCAGTCACAACAGCAGGCCAGTGCGCAAAGAGCGGCGGAGCAGCGTGAAAAACAGGCTCAGCAGCAGGCTGAAGAACTCCGCGAGAAACAAGCGGCGGAACAACAGCGCCTGAAGGACCTGGAAAAAGAACGGTTAGCTCAGGAGCAGGCACAACAGCAAAAACAGGCTGAACAGGCGGCAGCAGAAAAGGCTGCGGCTGAAAAAGCGGCGGCTGAGAAAGCGGCAGCAGATGCTGCAGCAGAAAAAGCAGCTACGCAAAAAGCAGCGGCTGAGAAGGCAGCAGCGGAAAAAGCGGCGGCGCAAAAAGCAGCGGCAGAGAAGGCAGCAGCGGAAAAAGCGGCGGCGCAAAAAGCAGCGGCAGAGAAGGCTGTAGCGGAAAAAGCGGCGGCACAAAAAGCAGCGGCAGAGAAGGCAGCAGCGGAAAAAGCGGCGGCACAAAAAGCAGCGGCAGAGAAGGCAGCAGCGGAAAAAGCGGCGGCACAAAAAGCAGCGGCACAAAAAGCAGCGGCAGAGAAGGCAGCAGCGGAAAAAGCGGCGGCACAAAAAGCAGCGGCACAAAAAGCAGCGGCAGAGAAGGCGGCAGCACAAAAAGCGGCAGCACAAAAAGCAGCGGCAGAGAAGGCAGCAGCGGAAAAAGCGGCAGCACAAAAAGCAGCAGCAGAGAAGGCGGCCGCTAAAAAAGCTGCCGCCGAAAAAGCGGCTGCAGAGAAAGCCGCAGCCCGCAAAGCTGAGGCGAAACAAGCGGCTGGGGTTGATGACCTGCTGGGTGACCTCAGTTCACATAAAAATGCGCCGAAAGCGGGCGGTGGAGCAAAAGGGAGCAACGCCTCACCTGCGGGCAGTGGTAATACCAGGAACAATGGCGCATCAGGTGCTGAAATTAATGGCTATGCTTCACAAATTAAGTCAGCTATTGAAAGTAAGTTTTATGATTCAGGCTCTTATGCAGGTAAAACCTGTACGCTCAGAATCAAGCTGGCACCAGATGGCATGTTGCTGGATGTACAGTCAGAAGGTGGTGACCCGGCATTATGCCAGGCGGCACTTGCGGCTGCTCGCCAGGCACATATGCCGAAACCGCCAAGTCAGGCTGTTTATGAAGTCTTTAAGAATGCGCCGCTGGATTTCAAACCGTAATTCTATTCCCCTGTAATAAGGGAGTAGCATGAACGTTAAGTCGCCGGGTGGCGGTAGTTTTGTGTTATTGGGTTTGTTAACCTTCTGCTAATTATCGTGGATCTTGTGTCCAGATAAGGGAGATATGATGAAGCAGGCATTACGAGTTGCATTAAGTTTCCTGATGCTGTGGGCAGCAGTGCTGCACGCCGAAGTACGCATCGAGATAACTCAGGGGGTGGACTCGGCTCGCCCCATCGGTGTGGTACCGTTTAAATGGGCAGGTCCGGGTACTGCACCAGAAGACATTGGCGGCATTGTTGCTGCTGACTTACGTAACAGTGGTAAATTTAACCCGCTGGATACATCTCGCTTACCTCAACAGCCTTCTACAGCACAGGAAGTTCAGCCTGCTGCATGGTCTGCATTGGGGATTGATGCAGTTGTTGTGGGCCAGGTCTCACCGAATCCGGATGGCAGCTATTCTGTGTCATATCAACTGGTGGATACCGGTGGAGCACCGGGTTCCGTTCTGGCCCAGAACACCTATAAAGTGAATAAGCAGTGGTTGCGCTATGCCGCTCATACCGCCAGTGATGAAGTATTTGAAAAACTGACGGGAATTAAAGGGGCATTTCGTACACGTATTGCGTATATCGTTCAGACATCAAACAGCCAGTATCCTTATGAACTGCGCGTTGCAGACTACGATGGCTACAACCAGTTCCTGGTACATAAATCCCCTGAGCCTTTGATGTCTCCGGCATGGTCTCCTGATGGCAATAAACTGGCCTATGTGACCTTTGAAAGTGGCCGCTCTGCCCTGGTGGTTCAGAATCTGGCTAATGCGACAGTTCGCCAGATAGCCTCTTTCCCACGGCACAACGGTGCACCGGCATTTTCACCAGATGGCACCAAACTGGCTTTCGCTTTGTCTAAAACAGGTAGCCTGAATCTGTATGTGATGGATTTAGCATCCGGGCAGATTCGCCAGATTACCAATAGTCGTAGCAACAACACTGAGCCAAGTTGGTTCCCGGACAGCCAGACACTGGCCTATACTTCTGACCAGGCAGGTCGTCCGCAGATTTATAAAATCAACATTAATGGCGGTGCTCCACAACGTCTTACCTGGGAAGGTGCACAAAACCAGGATCCCGATGTCAGCGCCGATGGTAAATTCATGGTGATGGTGAGCTCCAATGGCGGTGCCCAACATATCGCCAAACAGGATCTGGAAACGGGAGGAGTGCAAACTTTAACTTCTACGTTCCTGGACGAAACGCCAAGTCTGGCACCTAACGGCACTATGGTAATCTACAGCTCTTCTCAGGGGATGGGATCCGTGCTGAATTTGGTCTCTACAGATGGGCGTTTCAAAGCGCGTCTACCGGCTACTGATGGTCAGGTGAATTCACCAGCCTGGTCGCCGTATCTGTAAATAAAAGAGTTCTTACTAAGGATTATAAAAAATGCAATTTAACAAAGTGCTGAAAGGGCTGATGCTGGTTCTGCCTGTTATGGCTGTTGCTGCTTGTAGCTCTCACAAAAATGCAAATAATGGTCAGAGCGAAGGCATGCTGGGTGCCGGGACAGGTATGCAAGGCAATGGCAATATGTCTTCTGAAGAACAGGCTCGCCTGCAGATGCAACAACTGCAACAGAACAATATCGTTTACTTCGATCTGGACAAATACGATATCCGTTCTGAATTCGCAGCGATGCTGGATGCTCACGCCGCTTTCCTGCGCAACAACCCGTCTTACAAAGTGACTGTTGAAGGTTATGCGGATGAACGTGGTACGCCAGAATACAACATCGCACTGGGCGAACGCCGTGCAAATGCTGTGAAAATGTACCTGCAGGGTAAAGGCGTTGCTGCAGATCAGATCTCTATCGTATCTTACGGTAAAGAAAAACCAGCAGTACTGGGTCACACCGAAGCTGCTTATGCGAAAAACCGTCGCGCCGTACTGGTTTACTAAGAGAATGGCATGATCAGTAACTTCAGACATCATTTGCTGAGTCTGTCGTTACTGGTTGGCGTAGCGGCCCCTTGGGCCGCTAATGCTCAGGCGCCAATCAGTAGTGTAGGCTCAGGGTCCGTGGAGGACCGTGTAACGCAACTCGAGCGCATTTCTAATGCGCACAGCCAGCTTTTAACCCAACTTCAGCAGCAACTTTCAGATAACCAGTCCGACATTGACTCTCTGCGTGGCCAAATTCAGGAAAACCAGTATCAACTTAGCCAAATTGAAGAACGGCAGAAGCAGATACTGTTGCAGATAGGCAATATGTCTGGTGGGGCGGCAGCTAATGGCGCAACGCCTGCTGATGGGAGTGCGAGTGGTAATACCGGGAATACCGCCACACCATCTGCACCTGCTTCATCAGCACCGGTTCAAACCGGTGAAGCTAATACAGATTACAATGCAGCGTTTGCTCTGGTACAGGATAAGTCGCGCCAGGATGATGCCATTACCGCATTCCAGAACTTTGTGAAAAAGTATCCGGATTCAACTTATGTTCCGAATGCGAATTTCTGGCTGGGGCAATTGTATTACAGCAAAGGCAAAAAAGACGACGCAGCTTACTATTTTGCTTCTGTTGTTAAAAACTTCCCGCAATCACCGAAAGCACCGGATGCAATGTATAAAGTCGGTTTGATCATGCAGGAAAAAGGTGATACAGCAAAAGCGAAAGCGGTTTACCAACAAGTGGTCGCAAAATATCCAGGCACGGATGGCGCAAAACAGGCTCAAAAACGCCTGAATGGCATGTAATCCTCAGGGCAAGGCCCGATAATGCCGTTTTTCTGGCCTTGCCGCCTGAAACATAAGCAGTTGAGTTATCTTTGTCGAAATTTTTGTTGCGCTGAAATGAGAAAGCAGTAATATATGCCGCCGTTGCCGGGGGATACATCACTTAAGAGTGGTGAGCCAGCAAGACGACGGGTCGTTAGCTCAGTTGGTAGAGCAGTTGACTTTTAATCAATTGGTCGCAGGTTCGAATCCTGCACGACCCACCAAAATTCAGGTGATCGTCGCGGTAGCAAGGTGTTTCATGTGGTTCTTATCCATGGCCCACCGTTAAGGCAGTTTACTGCCTGTCCAGCATTACATGTGGGTGATTAGCTCAGCTGGGAGAGCACCTCCCTTACAAGGAGGGGGTCGGCGGTTCGATCCCGTCATCACCCACCACTTCGGGTCGTTAGCTCAGTTGGTAGAGCAGTTGACTTTTAATCAATTGGTCGCAGGTTCGAATCCTGCACGACCCACCAGTTTTCTCCGGTGGATATGTTTAAGGCAGCAAGGTGTCTTGTTGCGTGGCTTGCTCACTTTGTGAAAACAGCCCTGCAGCTGTGCAGGGGGAAGTAATAGTAATAAAAGCAGTAGCTTAATTGATGGGTCGTTAGCTCAGTTGGTAGAGCAGTTGACTTTTAATCAATTGGTCGCAGGTTCGAATCCTGCACGACCCACCATCATTTAAGCCAGTATTACCCATAAGGGGTCGTTAGCTCAGTTGGTAGAGCAGTTGACTTTTAATCAATTGGTCGCAGGTTCGAATCCTGCACGACCCACCAGTGTAGAAAGGCGCCCTAAAGGCGCCTTTTTGCTATGTGAAAAAAAGTGCAGAATGAGAACCTGCTGCAGGTTCGAGCCGGGCGGCACAACCCGATAACCTGCAACGGTTTTGCCCCTGGGTAATCCTGTATCCCAACGATTTAACCACCTCCACATCAGTATTAACCCACCCTTCATTTATTTATCCCCGGTATTGTCCAAAGCACAAAACGTGGCAACGCACAAAACGGTAATTTTGCGTATTTGGCAGACAAAATCTCACGACAAAAAGCGATAATTCGGCTATCTTGTTTAGCATATAAAACAAATGACCTGCCCGGAATGGAAAAACACCAGTAGCAGGCATTTTTTGGTTAAGCTGTTAAACGAGAGTATCCCATGAGTGTGATGGCCGAACTGCACGATTCCATTTATCCCTTTCCTCCGAAACCTCCGCGTTTGAGTTATGCGGAAAAAGCACAGTATCGGGAAAAGATCAAAGCGTTACTAAAAGCGCGTAACGCTGTCATGGTGGCGCATTACTATACCGACCCGGAAATTCAGGCTCTGGCTGAAGAAACAGGAGGCTGTGTTGCAGACTCACTGGAAATGGCTCGCTTTGGCGCAAACCACCCGGCTTCCACTCTGTTGGTTGCAGGTGTTCGCTTTATGGGAGAGACGGCAAAAATTCTCAGCCCGGAAAAAACGGTTCTGATGCCAACGCTTGCCGCAGAGTGCTCGCTGGATCTGGGCTGCCCGGAAGATGCATTCAGTGCATTCTGTGATGCTCACCCGGACAGGACAGTAGTGGTGTATGCCAATACCTCAGCGGCAGTTAAAGCGCGTGCTGACTGGGTTGTAACATCCAGTATTGCGGTGGAACTTATCGAACACCTCGACAGCCTGGGGGAAAAAATCATTTGGGCGCCGGATCGTCATTTAGGGCGTTATGTCCAAAAACAGACTGGGGCAGATATTCTTTGTTGGCAGGGTGCCTGCATTGTGCATGACGAATTTAAAACCCAGGCGTTGTTACAAATGAAGGCACTCTACCCGGATGCCGCCGTACTGGTTCACCCTGAGTCACCTCAGGCCATCGTTGACCTGGCAGACGCTGTTGGCTCAACCAGCCAGCTCATTGCTGCAGCACGTAAATTGCCTCACCCAAGGCTGATTGTAGCAACTGACCGCGGCATTTTTTATAAAATGCAGCAGGCCTGCCCGGAAAAAATATTACTGGAAGCACCGACTGCCGGAGAAGGTGCAACCTGCCGTAGTTGTGCTCACTGCCCATGGATGGCAATGAATGGTTTGCGGGCGATTGCCAGCGGGCTGGAGCAGGGTGGTGCAGAGCATGAAATTCATGTTGACTCTGTGTTACGGGAAAAGGCTCTCTTGCCACTGAACAGAATGCTGCAATTTGCGGCGTCTTTGAACCAGGTTGTTAAAGGAAATGCCTGAATTAACGCCCGTGAGATGTTACACGGGCGCACAGGTAATCTGGTATTAGTGATGTTTTAGTGATGGTGGTGGTGCGCTCCGGCTGACTGCGCCTGATTCAGGTCACACTGCGTTGTACTGCACGGCTGGTATTCCATTTGTACTGTGGCATGGGCGATGTGGTAGTTTTCACGCAGGAACGTGTGAATACGCCCCAGCAGTTCGTCGTGATCCCGTGGAGGGATGACCTGTACATGCAACGTCAGAAGTGGCTGTTCACCAACCAGCCACACATGAACGTGATGTACCTGGCGAACTTCAGGCAAAGCCCGGGTCAGGGCTTTTTGCATTTTCGCAATGTCCAAATCGCGTGGGGCGCCTTCCATTAATTCATTGACACTTTCTTTTAGTAACTGCCAGGCACTGCGCAATACCAGACAGGAAACCAGCACAGACAAAATAGGATCTACCGGTGTCCATCCTGTCCACATGATCACAATCGCGGCAACAATGGCACCCACAGAACCCAGCAAATCCCCCATAACATGCAGTGCAGCGGCACGCACGTTCAGATTACTTTCGCTGTTACCACGATGAAGCACCCAGAAGGCCGCGAGGTTTGCCAGTAACCCCAAAATGGCGATGGTGAGCATCATGGTGCCGCCAACGGGTCTGGGATGCCAGAAACGTACCACCGCTTCCCAGACAATCAGTACAGTGATAACGACCAGCGCAATGGCATTAACAAACGCGGCAAGAGTGGGCAAGCGGAGCCAGCCAAATGTATGGCCCAGGGCTGGTGAACGACGGGCAATTCGCACAGCCATCAGCGCAATAAACAGGGCTACAGCATCGGTCAGCATATGCCCGGCATCTGCCAGCAGAGCAAGAGAGCCAGACAGTAAACCGCCAATAACTTCAGCCACCATAAACAGCGCTGTTATTAAAAACGCACAGAACAGGCGAGTTTCATTGTCATGGTTGCCGTTGTGCGAATGGTGATGGGAGTGCGTATGAGCCATGTGTCTCCTGAGCGTAAAGGGATAAGCCAGTGAAGTCTTTGTTGCATATATCTATTATGGCTTCAGGTCTGCAATGGGTACAGCAGATAAAACTGTAAACCCAGGCTCCAGTCTGAGATGATTTTAAAATTTATCTATATTTTTCAGTGTATTGTGTGAGATTCGGCGATAAATTATGTTTTCATGCTGGTGGTGTGATTTTATTGGCTTATGATGCTGTGTTATTTGGTTTTTTTAACTTTATTTTCTGCTGGTCAGCTGTGTTGCTGGTATTTTGTTCCTGTAGTGTAAAATTGCGTTTACACAACTCAGGTGAAGAGATAGATTGGATGGGTTGCAATCAGGAAAATTAGCATAGCCAGTTTTTATTGGGATTATCATGAATTATCAGAATGACGATTTACGTATCAACGAAATTAACGAGCTTTTACCTCCGGTAGCATTGCTGGAAAAATTCCCGGCGACAGATAATGCTGCAGCGACAGTCTCTGGTGCCCGTAATGCCATCCATAATATTCTCACCGGCCAGGACGATCGCCTGTTAGTGATTATTGGCCCGTGCTCAATTCATGATCCCAGTGCAGCGCAAGCTTATGCCACGCGTTTGTTGGAAATGCGTGAAGCCCTGAAAGGGGAACTGGAAGTGGTAATGCGGGTGTATTTTGAAAAACCGCGCACCACTGTTGGCTGGAAAGGGCTTATCAACGACCCTTACATGGACAGTAGTTATCAGATTAACGACGGGTTACGCATTGCCCGTAAACTCCTGTTGGAAATTAACGATACTGGTTTGCCAACAGCGGGTGAGTTCCTTGACATGATCACACCGCAATATATGGCAGACTTGATGAGTTGGGGCGCTATTGGTGCCCGTACCACGGAGTCTCAGGTTCACCGTGAGCTTGCTTCTGGCCTTTCATGCCCGGTTGGGTTTAAAAATGGTACCGATGGTACAATTAAAGTCGCAATTGATGCCATCAATGCAGCTGGTGCACCCCACTGCTTCTTGTCGGTCACTAAATGGGGGCATTCTGCTATCGTTAACACCAGCGGGAATGGTGACTGCCATATTATTTTACGCGGCGGCAAAGCACCAAATTACAGTGCAGAACATGTAGCTCAGGTGAAACAAGGCCTGGAAAAAGCCGGGTTGGCACCGCAAGTAATGATTGATTTCAGCCACGCAAATTCCAGCAAGCAATTTAAAAAGCAAATGGATGTATGTGCCGATGTTTGCGGGCAAATTGCTGGTGGTGAAAAAGGTATTATGGGTGTGATGGTAGAGAGCCACCTTGTTGAAGGTAACCAGAGCCTGGACAGTGGTAAACCACTGGAGTACGGCAAAAGTATCACTGATGCCTGCATTGGCTGGGAAGATACTGCAGCCCTGTTAACTCAGCTTGCTGGCGCGGTAAAAGCGCGCAGAACAAAATAAGAAACCGCTCATGTGAGCGGCTTTCTTCAACATACGGTGCCGGGGTAAAACTGGCACCGTTTTTTTATTACCTGGCTTTACCCTGATTGGCAACAGCCGCTGCTTTCGCTGCGATTTCGTCTGCGTTGCCCAGGTAGTAGTGTTTAATCGGATTAAAGTTTTCGTCAAACTCATAAACCAGCGGAACACCTGTCGGGATATTCAGCTCCAGGATTTCGTCTTCGCTCATGTTATCCAGGTATTTAACCAGCGCACGCAGAGAGTTACCGTGAGCAGCAACAATCACACGCTCACCGCTTTTCATCCGTGGCAGGATGCTTTCGGTCCAGAAAGGAATAACACGCTCAATGGTCAGCGCCAGGCTTTCCGTTACCGGCAGCTCTTTTTCCGACAGGCTGGCATAACGTGGGTCATGGCCTGGGAAACGTTCGTCGTCTTTTGTCAGCTCTGGCGGGGTAACCGCAAAACCACGACGCCACTGTTTAACCTGCTCGTCGCCATATTTTTCTGCGGTTTCTGCTTTGTTCAGCCCCTGCAGCGCACCATAGTGGCGTTCATTCAGTTTCCATGATTTTTCTACCGGCAACCAGGCCTGGTCCACTTCGTCCAGGATATTCCACAGCGTGTGGATGGCTCGTTTCAGCACAGAGGTGTAAGCAAAATCGAAACTATAGCCTTCGTCTTTAAGCAGTTTACCTGCCGCTTTGGCTTCGCTTTTACCTTTTTCAGACAGGTCAACATCGTACCAGCCAGTAAAGCGGTTTTCCTGGTTCCACTGACTTTCACCGTGACGAACCAGAACCAGCTTAGTTACAGCCATAATATTACTCCTCGTAATCCTGGGGATTGAATGATAACAATTATCATTATATTGCCGTGGTGGCGCCAGCGGCAACGCCAAACCTTAAACATAGCGAAATTCTTGGCAGAGTGTAAGGCTGATGTGAATCTGTGGTTGCTCTTTTGCTGCTAAATGGTTTTAAAAACAGCGGTTTGTTTAAAAATTGAGCTTGTTGCTTGTGTTGCCAGGTGAAACGGCTTGAGTTGCTGAAAGGATACACCCCCAGTAAAATCAGAGGGGCATCACTGATAACCATACCCGTTAACTATATCTGTTAACTCCGATCGTTAACCACATCCGTTAACTACACCGGTTATCTATGCCAGTGACTTATACCTGGGTAGGGTGTATAGCAGCCTCAGACCACGGCATAGCGGCCTGAGGCTGGTAGTTAACCTGTCACAGTGCGGTAAACTGGTACTCTGTAATACTTTGCCAGGTTTCACCCGGTTTGAGCACACAGTCAGGTTGTGGCCACTCCGGGTGGTTGGGGCTGTCTGGCAGAAACTCACTTTCCAGAGCCAGACCCTCAAAGGATGCATAGTGGGTAAACTGCCGCGCCGGTGTGCCGTCAAGATAGTTCCCGGAATAGAACTGTAATGCCGGTGCTGAGGTAAACACACTCATTTTAAGCTTGTTATCTGAAGACCAGACATGTGCTGCTGGCAGGGTGGCGTCCCCACGGGCAGTGAGCAGGAAAGCATGATCGTAACCTTTCACGCCAGCCTGGTTTTCATCGCGCAGAAAATCTTCCGCAATTGTTTTCGGTCCACGGAAATCAAAACCAGTATGCTGAACATCCGCCAGTTCACCAGATGGAATACCGTTGCTGTTAACCGGTAACCACTGCTCAGCGAACAGTTGCAGGCGGTGCTGGCGAATATCGCTTTTTTTACCATCCAGATTGAAATAGGCATGGTTGGTCAGGTTAACCGGGCAGGGTTTATCAACCTGAGCCTGGTAAATAATGGCAATGCGGTTATCCGGTGTTACCCGGTAAATGACGCTGGCCGTCAGATTGCCAGGGAAGCCCTGATCGCCATCTGGTGAGGTCAGTTGTAAAACCGCCTGCTGACTGTCATGGCTGACGATTTTCCAGCGGCGCTTATCAAAGCCCTCAGGGCCACCATGCAGTTGGTGTTCTCCCTGGCTGGGTTTCAGGTGAACAGTCAGCCTGTCATGGGTGTACTGGCTGCTGTCAATACGGTTCGCATAGCGGCCAATGGATGCACCCAGAAAGGCTGCCTGATGGGTATACTGTTCGGGTGTTTCGCAGCCCAACAACACTTCTCGGGTATGCCCGTCTTTCAACGGAACGCGGCACGACAAGAGTGTTGCGCCCCAGTCCATCAACATCACTTCCATGCCTGTCTGGTTGTGTAATGTTATCAGCTTAAACGGTTGGCCATCCGGTGCCATTCCGTGATCCTGGCTTAACATAATCCGGCTCCTTCGGAGGGTTTGCACACATAAAAGGTTTCTTTAATACCGGTTTTCGCTTCGTACTGGCTGGCGACAGCCTGGCGTACATCATCGACCAGTGTTTCAGGCACCAGTGCTACAACGCAACCGCCAAAACCACCACCCGTCATACGCACGCCACCTTTATCACCAATAGCAGCCTTAACAATATCAACCAGCGTATCAATTTGTGGGACGGTTATCTCAAAATCGTCACGCATAGACGCATGAGAAGCTGCCATCAGCTCACCCATTTTCTGCAAATCGCCATCTGCCAGCGCATTGGCTGCTGCCAGGGTACGCTCATTCTCGGTTAATACATGGCGTACGCGTTTTGCAACGATCGGATCCAGTTCATGGGCTACGGCATTAAACGTTGCCAGGCTCACATCCCGTAATGCCTTCTGAGTGAAGAAGCGGGCACCCGTTTCACACTGCTCGCGCCGGGTGTTGTATTCACTGCCGACCAGTGTGCGCTTAAAGTTACTGTTGATAATGATAACTGCCACACCTTTTGGCATTGGGACTGCTTTAGTGCCAAGGCTTCGGCAGTCGATAAGCAATGCATGGTCATGCTTGCCCAGCGCCGAAATCAACTGGTCCATAATGCCGCAGTTACAGCCCACAAACTGGTTTTCAGCTTCCTGCCCATTCAGCGCCAGTTGCGCGCCGTCGAGTGGCAGGTGGTACAGTTGCTGGAAGACTTTGCCCACAGCCACCTCCAGAGAGGCTGATGAACTCAAACCAGCGCCCTGAGGGACATTACCGCTAATCACAAGGTCGGCGCCGCCGAACCCGTTATTACGTTTTTGCAAATGCTTAACGACCCCACGAACATAATTAGACCACTGCTGGTCCGGGTGGCTCAGAATAGGCTCATCAAGGGAAAACTCATCACGCTGATTATCGTAATCTGCGGCAATAACACGCACGATACGGTCATCGCGGGGAGCGCAACTGATAACAGTCTGGTAATCAATTGCACAAGGCAAAACAAAACCATCGTTGTAGTCAGTGTGTTCACCAATCAGGTTCACACGACCCGGAGCCTGGATAGTTTCTTTTGCCGGGTAGCCAAAAAATTCAGTAAAAAGGGCCAGGGTGTTCTCTTTCAGACTCATTGTTATTCTCCTGATTCGCGAAAATGGATATCACTGACTGCCCGCAGGCGCTCGGCAGCCTGCTCGGCAGTTAAATCGCGCTGAGTTTCCGCCAGCATTTCGTAACCCACCATAAATTTGCGTACTGTTGCTGAGCGTAACAGTGGTGGGTAAAAGTGAGCATGCAACTGCCAGTGGGAGTTGTCTTCGCCATTAAATGGCGCGCCATGCCAGCCCATGGAATACGGGAAAGAGCACTGGAATAAGTTGTCATAGCGGCTGGTCAGCTTTTTCAGTGCAACAGTCAGGTCTTTGTGTTGTTCAGGCGATAAATCTGTCAGGCGCTGTGTCGGCGCTTTCGGCAGTAACAGGGTTTCAAATGGCCAGGCCGCCCAGTACGGCACAACTGCCAGCCAGTGTTGTGTTTCCACAACGGTACGGCTGCCATCATTCATTTCCTGCCGGGCATAGTCGACAAGCATGGAGGAACCATGTTGGGTAAGCCAGGTCCGTTGGTGCTCATCTTCACGCGCTGCTTCATTGGGCAGGAAACTGTTCGCCCACACCTGCCCATGTGGATGCGGATTAGAGCAGCCCATGGCGGCCCCTTTGTTTTCGAAAACCTGAACCCAGGGATAAGTGCGGCCCAGGTCTGCGGTTTGTTCCTGCCAGGTACGGATAACCCCTTCCAGAGCTTCCAGTGTCAGTTCCGGCAGGGTTTTGCTGTGATCAGGCGAAAAACAGATAACCCGGCTGGTACCTCGGGCACTCTGGCAACGAAACAGAGAGCCTGGGTTTTCCGCTGCATCGGGTGTATTGGGCATCAGCGCGGCAAAATCATTTGTAAAAACATGCGTCCCGGTGTAGTTCGGGTTGGTATCGCCTGTTACCCGGGTATTACCCGGGCACAGATAACACTCAGGGTCATGCTCGGGTAATGATTGTTTGGCTGGCGTCTCCTGCGCCCCTTGCCAGGGGCGCTTTGCTCGGTGCGGAGAAACCAGAACCCATTGCCCTGTTAACGGGTTATAGCGGCGGTGTGGGTGTTCGACAGGATTAAAGGGTTCCATAGCACTTCCTTAGTCAGGATAACCTTGCGGGTGGCGGGATTGCCACCGCCAGGTATCGGCGGCCATTTCTTCAAGCGTGCGCGAAACACGCCAGCCAAGTTCTTTATCCGCTTTGGTTGCATCTGCCCAGTAAGCGGGTAAATCACCTGCACGGCGAGGTGCGAAGTGGTAATTGACGGGTTTACCACAGGCTTTACTGAACGCATTAATCACATCCAGCACGCTACTACCCACGCCAGCGCCAAGGTTGTAAATATGCACACCCGGTTTATTCGCCAGTTGCTGCATGGCAACCACATGGCCATCAGCCAGGTCCATTACATGGATATAATCCCGTACTCCGGTACCGTCTTCCGTTGGGTAGTCATTACCGAACACTGCCAGTGACTCTCGACGCCCGACAGCAACCTGCGCAATATAAGGCATCAGGTTGTTTGGAATGCCTTGTGGGTCTTCGCCCATATCTCCCGATGGGTGGGCACCGACTGGGTTAAAATAGCGCAGCAGGGCAATGCTCCAGCTCGGGTCTGCGGTATGCAGGTCCGTTAATATTTGCTCCACCATTAATTTGCTGCGCCCGTAGGGGCTTGCCGGCATCCCGGTGGGGAAGGTTTCGACATAAGGAATTTTCGGCTGGTCACCATACACTGTGGCTGATGAGCTGAAGATAAAGTTTTTGACACCCGCTGCCCGCATCGCGGCAATCAGGCGTAAAGTGCCATTGACGTTGTTGTCGTAGTACTCAAGTGGTTTTTGGACCGATTCACCAACGGCTTTCAGGCCGGCGAAATGAATAACGGCTTCAATCGCATGGTCATGAAGAATTTCGGTGAGTAAGGCTTCGTTGCGAACATCACCATCAATAAATAACGGCTGTTTTCCACCAAGGCGTTCAATGACAGGCAGTACGCTGCGTTTACTGTTGCACAGGTTGTCGAGAATAAACACCTCGTGCCCGCTTTGCAGTAACTGAACGCAGGTATGACTGCCAATGTAACCGCTACCACCTGTTACCAGAACTCTCATTTTTCGCTCCATTACGCTTATGGTATGTAATAAACATAGCATAACAGAGTGGTAAAAAGTGTGATATGGAATAAATTAGTGGAATCGTTTACACAAAGATTTTATCTCTAAATAACAAATGAACAGGCGCATTGTAAATCAACAGGATAGATTGTATAGCTGCGGGGATTCTGAAAAAGCGGGCCGATGATGGCCCACTTGAGTTCACAAAATATCGGTCTGGTAACGATAAATGTTGTTGTCCGGGACAAAAGTTAAACGATGGGTAATACAGTCTGGTGCATCCTGCATATGATGAGAGACGAATAACAACTGAGTATCACCTTCACTAATCAGCACATCAATAAAGCGACGCACCAGTAAACGGTTTAATGGATCAAGGCCCTGCAGCGGCTCGTCCAGAATCAATAATGTAGGGTGTTTAACCAGCGCCCGGGCAATCAATGCAATGCGTTGCTGCCCCCAGGAAAGGGAGTGGAAAGGGGCATCGGCCGTGGCATTATCCATGCCCAGCAATTGCAGCCACTCACGTACCAGGCGTTGCTGGCGTTCAGAAACGGCCTGGTAAATACCAATGGTGTCGAAGAAACCAGAGAGGATGACATTACGTAATGTGGTGCTGACCCGGTAGTCAAGGTGCAGGCTACTGCTGACATAGCCAATATGTTTTTTAATATCCCATATGGTTTCACCACTGCCACGACGACGGCCAAACAATGTCAGGTCATTACTGTAACCCTGGGGATGATCGCCAGTAACCAGACTCAGTAACGTGGATTTGCCGGCACCATTTGGGCCGACAATCTGCCAGTGCTCGCCGGGGTTTACCTGCCAGTCAAGCTCATGCAACACGGGGCGGTCATTCCAGGACACCACCCCTTTATTCAGGGTAATCAGTGGTTGAGTGGGATCGAGCGTGGTGCCTGGTGAAGGTACATCTGCTTGCGGAATACTGATACCCGCCAATTGTTCACTGTGAGCCAGTTGCGCGATAAGTGCCTGGGAAAGTAATTCAGTTTTATCTCCTGTGGCCTGCAACGCACAATCGGCCAGCACACCCGCATAACGGATAAACTCAGGAATCTCATCGAACCGGTTTAGTACCAGCACCAGGGTATAACCTTGCTGATTGAGAGAGGCCAGCTCTCCGGCAAGTTGTACCCGTGACTGACTGTCCAGACCATCAAAGGGTTCATCGAACACCAGTAAATCCGGGGTAGGCATCAGCGCCTGGCATAACAAGGCTTTGCGTGTTTCACCAGTGGACAGGTACTTAAACCGCCTGTCCAGTAAATGGCTGATACCGAACCGTTGCGCCAGTTGCTGACAGCGAGCCGGGTCTTTTACTGTATCCTGAATAATTTCAGCAGTGGTGCGCCCTGTGTCGTCTTCATCGGCACTGAGCATGTCCGTATTATTGCGTTGCCACTCCTCACGTACCAGTTGGTGGAGTAATTCAAACGAGAGCAAAACAGGTTTTTTAAATGAGCTGGTCAGCGCGCCACGCATGGCGGGCAGGTGACCACTCAGTACGCGAGCGAGCGCGGATTTTCCACTGCCATTCGCGCCAACAAAGGCCCAGCTTTCCCCGGTGCGTAAGGTTAAATCATCAATCACCAGTGAACGGGTATCGCTCAGGTGAAACGTACATTGCGAAATTTGCAATAATGACATCATGTATCCCGTTTATTGCAGTAAATAATACAGGGATACGTGTTCCGACCGGGCTTGTCAATCACTATGCTGTTTAAACCCGGTCCGCCTGTAGGTTGTTAACAGAGAGTGGCGATGATTACGTGGTCGGCATTGAAGTAAGCCGTGGCCTGGTTACCCACTTCGAGCGCTTCCTGGGCAACCACCTGGTTGGGAAGTGTTGCACACAGTGTCTGCCCGTCGGCAAGCGTAACCAGCACTTCACTCTGTTCAGGGCCCTGTTCAATGGTGTTAATTGTGCCAGTCAAAATGTTGTCAGCCTGGCTTGCGCGCTGTGTGTCTCGGGTAATACCTACCCAGGGTGCTTTTACCAGTACCAGTACTTCTTTACCTGGCTCCAGACCAAGCCGTTGTGCGCTTTGTTCAGTCAGTGCCACTTTCAGCTGTGTTTTCCCGTCGGCCAGCAGAATATTGACATGCTGCTGAACATGCTGGTTATCCCGCTCAAGAAGAGTGCCAAAAAGTTGGTTTCTGGCACTGGTTTGCAGTGAAAAACGTGAAATGGCGGCTAATAAACTGTCCAGCGGCAGGGCATCATCACGCAGTACATCAAATGCTTTTTGCTGAATTTGCGCCAGCAAATCATACAGCTGGATTAAGCGTTTCCCATAGGGAGTTAATATTGCCCCGCCACCGCCTTTGCCCCCGGTCGCTCTTTCTACCAGCAACTGGTCGGTCAGTTGGTTCATTTCATTTATGGCATCCCAGGCACTTTTGTAGCTAATACCCGCCATTTTAGCACCCTGGCTAATTGAGCCTGTTTGCTCTATCTGTTTAAGAAGAGAAATACGCCTTGGGTCTGCAAAAAGGCTTCCCTGAAGTTTAAGCGTAAGTAAGATTTCAGCCTGCATGTGCGGCTCCTGGTTAAACGAGAATCCAGTGATTGTAAACGTCAGGGCAAATTCGCACAAAAGGCGTGTGCGTTTTTGGTGGATAACAGTACAATGACCCAGAATTTACAAGGGAGACAACCATGTTAGAGTTATTGAAAAGTCTGGTTTTCGCCGTTTGCATGGTGCCTGTCATGATGGCGATTATTCTCGGGCTGATTTATGCGTTTGGTGAGTTATTCAACATCTTTTCAGGTATTGGCCGTAAAAAGACCTCCTGAGTCTCCACGCATAACGCCATTTATAACGCCCGGTTTGCCCGGGCGTTGCTGTTTCTGGCTGGCAGGGAAAAACTTATTTTCCCTGTTTGTAGTAGAAAACAGCAAATCACTAAATTTCAGCAGTCCCCAATAGCAGGTAACTGATAACGGTTTTTCTGTCCCGCGTTTATCATCCGGTTTAACCGGGATTTTTCGCTGTAAAGCCACCCGTTTTTTTGCCGATAAATGTTATGAGAATCACAGGTGTTACGTTATATTGCGAAATATACAACGAAAAACCTGGAGATAATCATGGCTAAGAAGTGGGTAAAACTGGCAGTGGGTGTCACTTTATCATTGGGAATGGCGGCACAGGCGGTGGCAGATAATGCCAAAATCACTGTTTTTGCGGCTGCCTCTTTAACCAATGCGCTGCAAGATATTGCAACCCAATATAAAAAAGAGAAGCAGGTTGATGTGGTCGCATCTTTTGCTTCATCCTCAACACTGGCCCGACAGATTGAGGCTGGTGCACCGGCTGATTTATTTATCTCTGCAGACCAAAAATGGATGAATTACGCAGTCGATAAAAACACTATTGATACCGCCAGCCGTAAAACGTTGTTGGGTAATAGTCTGGTGCTGGTTGCGCCAGCCGCTGCTTCTCAGGGCGCGGTAACAATTAACGATAAAACTGACTGGGTGGCATTATTGAAAGGTGGACGTCTGGCTGTGGGTGACCCGGCTCATGTTCCAGCAGGGATTTATGCAAAACAGGCACTGGAAAAATTGGGTGCCTGGGATACACTTTCCGCAAAACTGGCTCCCGCGCAGGATGTGCGCGGTGCGTTAGCACTGGTTGAACGCAATGAGTCACCTTTGGGGATAGTCTATGGCTCTGACGCAGTAGCCAGCAAAGGGGTAAAAGTGATTGGAACCTTCCCGGAGGATTCTCATCCGAAAGTTGAATACCCCCTTGCGATGGTAAAAGGGCATACTGATGCTCAGGTGAAAGCATTCTATGAATATCTGCAAGGCCCTGAGGCAGCAGCAGTATTCAAACAATATGGGTTTACGACGAAACAATGATATTGACTGATCCCGAATGGCAGGCGCTCTTACTCAGCCTGAAAGTTTCAACATTTGCTGTTTGTGTGAGTTTGCCATTTGGGATTGCGTTAGCATGGGTGCTGGTTCGTTGCTCTTTCCCCGGGAAATCTTTACTGGATGGCATTGTCCACCTTCCTCTTGTTCTGCCGCCTGTTGTTGTCGGTTACCTGTTGCTGGTGGTAATGGGGCGCAATGGCGTGGTTGGCCGTTTTCTTTATGAATGGTTTGGCCTGACATTTGCCTTTAGCTGGCGAGGTGCGGTAATGGCTGCGGCGGTGATGTCGTTTCCTTTAATGGTGCGGGCAATACGCCTGGGGCTTGAAGGGGTGGATCAGCGCCTGGAGCAGGCAGCCAGAACCCTTGGTGCCAGCCGCTGGCGCGTGTTCTGGACGATTACACTGCCACTGACCTTGCCGGGTATTATTGTCGGTACAGTTCTGGCGTTTGCCCGTTCACTGGGCGAGTTTGGTGCCACCATCACCTTTGTTTCCAATATTCCCGGTGAAACCCGCACTCTTCCTTCTGCAATGTACACCCTGATTCAGACACCTGGTGGTGAAGGTGCTGCTGCCCGGTTGTGCGTTATCGCCATTGTTCTGGCTTTATGTTCACTGATGATTTCTGAATGGCTGGCCAGGCTGAGCCGTCGGCGTATGGGGAGAGAGTAATGCTGGAACTGCAGTTTACCCAAACACTTGGCACGCATCGCCTGCATATTGACGAAACCTTGCCTGGCAAAGGGATTACCGCCATTTTTGGGGTGTCTGGCGCCGGGAAAACGTCGTTAATTAATGCAATAAGTGGCCTGACTCGCCCTCAGGAAGGGAAAATTGTGCTCAATGAACGGGTACTGAGTGACACCGAACAGGATGTCTTCCTTGCCCCGGAAAAACGGCGTATAGGCTATGTCTTTCAGGATGCGCGCCTGTTTCCCCATTACCGTGTTCGCGGCAATTTGAAATATGGCATGGCAAAAAAAATGGCACCACAGTTTGATAAACTGGTGCAATTACTGGGGATAGAACCATTACTCGATCGCCTGCCAGGCAGTCTTTCCGGTGGAGAAAAACAGCGGGTGGCGATTGGTCGCGCCTTGCTGACAGCACCGGAACTTCTGCTGCTGGATGAACCGCTCGCTTCACTGGATATTCCCCGCAAACGCGAAGTGCTGCCATATCTCCAGCGGCTGGCTCAAGAAATCAGCATCCCAATGCTGTATGTTACTCACTCGCTGGAAGAAATTCTGCACCTGGCGGAAAAAGTGCTGGTACTGGATCAGGGGCTGGTTAAAGCCTACGGTAATCTGGAAGACGTGTGGACCAGCCAGGTTATGCACCCGTGGCTGCCGGAAGAGCAGCAAAGTACGGTGTTTAAAGTGACTGTGCTAGAGCACCACCTGCACTACGCCATGACAGCTCTTGCGGTAGGCGACCAGCATTTATGGGTACACCGCCTGGAGTTACCTGAAGGGGCCGCTGTGAGGATTCGCATTGCGGCATCGGATGTGTCACTGGTGCTTATCCCGCCGCAAAGTAGCAGTATTCGTAACATTCTGCGTGCCAAAGTGGTTGAGTGCTATGACAACGAGAAGGGGCAGGTTGAAGTTCGCCTGGAAGTGGGCTCCCGCACACTCTGGTCACGTATCAGCCCGTGGGCGCGTGATGAACTGGCGATTAAGCCGGGCCTGTGGTTGTATGCACAGATAAAAAGCGTTTCTATTACCACGTAATTTTCGGTGGTTACGCAGCAGCATCTACAATACCAGCCAGCCAGAGAATACATTGCTTTTATTCGGGCATGTTGAAAGCCGTGCTGCCTGATGGGAACGGTACTGCTGGCGCTGATGCTACTGGTTAATGGTTGTATCGGTTATTTACCGGTAGCATAATCTCCCGTACCCGTTCAAACACAAGGAAAGGTAATGACCTGGCAGGGTGTTGATATTACTACTGGTGGCCCGGCATTAAGTATATGGCCGCCTGTGTTGTATTATATTATCTCGTTCATGGTTGGGGTTCTGCTATAATCGGTAAGCGTTTTGTGCATCGCTATGCCAATTTTACCGTGTTCATTTTTTATGCTTTCTTTGTTGCGTTTTTTTCTGGTATTCAATTATGTATATTCAGATTTGGCGGTGAGTTTACTAATACAGTATTTGGGGTTGATTTAGATACACTCAACTATGATTCCATATTTTATGGTTCTTTTGTATTTTTCTTGTCATACGGCATAGCTATACCGACAGAATTTAAATAATCACACCCAAGCACAAGGGATGTACTATGACCTGGAATGATATTGTAATCACAAATTCAATATGGCCTCCCGTGATTTTTTATATTGTGTCAATCGTTGTAGGTGTATTGTTATACGTAGGGAAGTACTATGTACATCGCCGTGCTAATATTACTGTATTCATTCTTTATGGGTTAGTTGTGGGTGTTGCCGCCTCGGTGCAAATGTGTTTATATAGGTTTGGTGAAGGCTTTGCAAAAGATATATTAAGGGTGAACTTAGATGTGTATGGATACGATTCAATATATAATGGCGCATTTATTTTTTTTCTAATATACATTTTTGCTATGCCAACAAAATTTAAATAATCATACCTAAGAACAAGGAAAGTACGATGACCTGGAATGAAATTGTAATCACAAATTCAATATGGCCCCCCATAATTTATTATATTGTGTCAGTCATTGTTGGCATTTTGCTATTCGTTGGTAAGTACTATGTGCATCGTCGTGCTAATTTTACTGTCTTTATGCTTTATGGCCTTGTTGTGATCTTTTGTGGTGGTTGCCAACTGGACTTTTCAGGTTTGGTGGTGATTTTTCCAGAGATATACTAAGAGTAAACTTTGATGTATATTCATATGATTCAATTTTCTATGGTTCATATCTGTTTGCTTTAGTGTATGCTCTTGCAACTCCAATTAGATTTAAGTAATCACACCCAAGCACAAGGAAAGTACAATGACCTGGAGTGATATTGCAATAAAAAATTCAATATGGCCTCCAGTAATATACTACATTGTTTCAATTGTCGTTGGTGTGCTGTTATTTGTTGGTAAGTACTATGTACATCGCCGTGCTAATTTAGCTGGCTTTCTACTTTATGCATTCTTTGTTATTACCATTACAACAGTACAATTTTGTTTGATGCGGTTTGGTGCGGATTTTGCGAAGGATATACTAAGAATAGATTTAGATGTATATGGATATGAGTCAATATTCAATGGTACATATATTTTTGCCATTATATATGGCCTTGCATTACCAACTAAGCTTAAATGCTCATAGTCTCCGGTATGTTGCAGGGAATTATTGCGGATTATGGCAACAGTCATGCTTAAAATCCGCTGTTGTAAATACCACTACTTTATTTCCACATGCTTTTCGGGTGTAGCCAGAAGCCCGGAATAAACTGGTTCTTAAACCGGGCTGTGGTTTTATCAACAAAAAAAGGTGTACCAACACGCTATTTACAACAAATTACGGGTAATAAAATCGGCAATACCTGTTTGTGTATTATCAGTGATAACCTGGCTTGCGTGCTGTTTAACTTCATCGGCAGCATTCCCCATCGCTACGCCCATACCGGCACTTTCCAGCATGCTGATATCGTTAAAGTTATCGCCGAACGCCACCACGTTTGCCATGCTTAAACCCTGAGACTCAACCCACTGCGCCAGGCGCTTTCCTTTACTGTTACCCGTCTGAGCAACATCAACCTGATCATGCCAGGACCACTCACAGGTCAGACCCAGTTCCTGTTCAACCAGTGCGGTAAATTGTTGCAGGCGTGGAATATTGTCATCTGTCAGAGCGAACTTCCATATGGACTCACACTGATCTACTTCCTGCTCTAAAGAGGCAACATGCAAAAATACCGGGCGCTGCACTTCCGGTAATGTACTGGCCCATTTCCGGGTACGCTCCACATGCCCAACATCATGCTGATACAGCATGGCGTCGTCGACATACATCAGCCCGTGCACCTGGTGTTTTGCCAGCAGCTTCACCACTGCATGAGCCTGCTGGTGTGAGAGCGGGTCGGATGAAAGTACTTTTTTTGCGTGATAATCATACAAGTGTGTTATGCTTATACAAACAAAAATTAGAAGGTCGCCCATGAAAAAAGTCTTTGTGTATCACCGTGTTAGCTCCGATCAGCAGCTCGACGGGTCAGGCATCGCACGCCAAGCAGAACTATTAGAAGGCTACTTAGAGCGAACTGGCATTTGTGCGGAAATGGACGATCCAGCCCCAGTAGTACTATCGGATCAAGGTGTCTCAGCCTTTAAGGGTTTAAACATCTCAGAGGGTGAGTTAGGGGCATGGATGGAACAAGTACGTAATGGTATGTGGGATAGTTCTATTTTGGTAGTGGAATCTATAGACCGCTTTAGTCGTCAGAACCCGTTTGATGTGATGGGTTACATCAATGCTCTGATGGCACATAACGTAGCTATTCATGATGTAATGGCTAACATAGTTATCAGCCGTAGTAATTCTAAAGATCTACCTTTTGTAATGATGAATGCTCAACGGGCATATGATGAATCTAAGTATAAAAGTGATCGTATTCGTAAAGGCTGGGCGAAGAAACGCGAACAAGCATTTAACAAAGGTACTATTGTAACTAATAAACGTCCTCAATGGATCGAAGTAGAAAACGATAAGTATGTAGTTAATGAGAAAGCGGCAGTAGTTAAAGAGATTTTTGCTCTTTATCAAACTGGCATGGGATGTCCAACTATTGCCAAACAACTTCAAAGGAAAGAAGGTGAGCAATATAAATTTAATCGTCCGTGGACTGGTGAACTTGTCCATAAGATTCTTACTAATCGCCGTGTAACAGGTAAGATTTTCATTTCAGAAATCATCCGTAACCATGATGATATTGAAAATCCAGTAACTCAGAAAAAGTACGATATGGATGTGTACCCTGTAGTGATTAATGAAGAAGAATTTGAATTAGTACAGGAATTGCTAAAGTCTCGTCGTCCTAATGCTGGACGTGTTACCGTGAAGAAAGATGGACAGGAAGAAGTACTGATTAAAAGTAATTTGTTTAGTGGTATCGCTCGTTGTACTGAATGCGGCGGGCCAATGTATCATAATGTGGTTCGTGCTAAACGTACACCAAAGAAAGGTGATCCCAAAATTGAGGAATACAGATACATCCGTTGCCTCAATGAACGTGATGGACTTTGTGAAAACAAAGCTATGACCTATGAAACGGTAGAACGATTTGTAGTAGAACATTTGTTAGGGATGGATCTTAGTACTGTAATGAAGGAACAGGAATTTAATCCTGAAATAGAAGTGTTGCGTATCCAGATTGATCAAGTTAAAGATCAAATCACTAACTATGAAAATGGTATTGAACGCCGTAAAAGTGCTGGTAAACCTATATCTTTTGATATGCGTGAAGAACTCGATGATGCTAAATCAGAGTTAGAGAGATTGTTAGCACGACAGGCTTCATTAGCTACAGTACAAGTAGATGTGCCAGTATTACAGGATGTTAATGTTACTGAATTGTATGATGTGAATAACGTAGATATACGCACACGTTATGAGAGTGAACTAAACAAGATTGTTTCTAATATTCGTCTAAAGCGTAATGGTACATCTTACACTATTGATATTAACTACAAGCAGAATGAGCTAAAAAGACATGTGCTTTTTGTTGAGAATAAGAAGAAAGAACAAACGTTAATCAGTGAGGTGATCATTGAATATGTAGATGGTGCTAAGTTCTATTATACTCCTTCATTCATGATCATGCTTAAAGATAGTGATATCCGTTTTCAGCAGACTAATGAAGATCTTTCAATCATTGATTACTCGTTATTGCTGAACTATATAGATGCTGTAGATCGGAATGATGCCGTAGGTGTTTGGATGCGTGATCAATTCAAGTTTCTGACTTCTAACTAATATCCACATTTGATGGTGTTTTTCTCCTGTATCTAGTAAATACTACAAATAGTCAGATACAGGAGGAAACATAAAATGACTAACTTTCTAATTGAATTGTTCGCAACACTAATCTACATGTTTGTACTATTCCCAATGTTCTTAATACTCAATCTCTTCTTTATGATTCTTGTAGTACTTCTACTACCAGTGAAGATCCCAATGGTTAAAATGAAAATTGAGAGATTTTTGGAACGCCGCTGATTTCCAGGGTATAATATAGGGTGTCAAGGCGAAACTTGGGACAAACCAAATTAATGTGATATAATATAGCTATAGACATTCAAGTGGGATTATTCAACATCCCGTGAAATAATTAATAAATAACATGTAGCTGATCAAGTCGAAACGATCACCTATTGCGAAGTATACCTTTGTACGGGTTAAGGTACTAGATAGTTGTATACATATAAATTCCTCATTAAAAACTCCTGTAATTAAAGAATCCCCATTCGTGGGGATCTTTTATGGTTTTAATTTTGATGAATTTGTTAAACATATAAAAGGAAAAAACATGAAAGAAAAGAAATCGGTAAGCGTTGGTGTACGCCTCAATGAAACACAAGCGGCACACATTCAAAAACTAGTGGATGATGGTAAAGCTAAATCTATTAGCAGTGCTATTCAGTACTTGATCAATATGTCAATGATTACGGGGGAATAAGATAACTAGTATAAAGGTTGTCTACTAACCTTACGATAAGTAGACGCGATTACAGGAAGTAACGCGAATAACAATAAGGAAATTCATATGAGCTATACAAAACAACTTACTTTGGAATCTGGGGAATACATCAGTGATTATATAAAAGATTTTGATTTCAATGGCGGTATCATTGGTCTAAATTCTTCAGTAGGTACTGGTAAAACTACTGGTTTTATCAATATGCCAAATGTTGATATCACAGTACCATTCATCGCAATCAAACAAAGTGAGATTGATAAAGGTGCTGGAAATATCGATACATGGCAAGCACGAGTAATCAAGGTAAACAGTACATTTGATAAGTCATACTTTAGTACACGTACCCTAGTGGTTGATGAAGCACACGGTTTATACATGGATTATAACTATAAGGCTCAAGCAATAAGGGATCTAATTAGTATATTCAAATACTATCATTCCGTGATCCTAATGTCCGGAACGTTTGAGCCTGAATACATATCAAGTATCAATTTAGACCGCTTCTATAACGTCTACAAGCCACAGCTAGCAATGAAGGTACTAGATACCTATATCTATGATAGAAACGGTCTAGCGGCGTTTGAAGAGTTTATACACGCACGTAAAGACAACGGACGCAAGAAACTAGTTCTAATCAATGATAAAGCAGTATGTAATCAACTTTCAGAACGCTATGGTGATGATGCTCTAGTAGTCAATGCTGATGAAAAAGCAAATGATGATGTACTTGAACTTTATCGTACTCGTAAGATGGGTAATCAATGGTCTGTAATCTTTGGTACTAACTCAATCCGTGAAGGTCTTAGTATTGAAGATGTTCAAGATGAAGTAGATGTATTCATTTATGGACATACTGATCCAGATGTTATTGAACAGTTTTCAAACCGTTTCCGTAATGTAGGGTATGTGAAGCATGTTCATTACTTCATCCCAAACACAGAAGTACGTGAATTGGCTGATTTTGATATCAATGGATATACTGCTAGTGCTCAAAGATTCGCAGATGTAATCAATACTTTCTATATGTCTGAAGATAACACAGAACAGTATAGAGAATATTTGCGTAGTGCCTACCATGAAGAAGTAAAAGGTAGTCATTTGAAATATGATAAAGAATCAGATTCATTCATTGTAAACTTGATTTCTATTGATGCTGAATACTATTCACATAGAGAGAAGCAAGCTGTACTAGATCCTGTACTATTTGCTGAACGTATGATGAGTTATGATTTCAATGTCAATCCACGTATGTTGGTATCAGGTGATTCTGGAGTTGCTGAAGTACTCAAAGAGGGGAAACGAGCAATGAAGGAACAACAACAAGAGGAACGTAATAAACGTATTGCTTCGATTATAGAAAGTTTCCGTACTGGTAAGTTTGAGTATGCTGGTGATGAAGAATATGATTATGTAGTTGAAAGTATCAATACCCTACTAAAGAAAGGATTGAAGCGTGAACAAATAGAACTTGTAGTAAATGGAATGGTTGAAGATAAAGAATTCATTAGAAAACGTGTTTGGCCTGATTTCAACTATGTAGATCATCATACGAACATTAGAAACCAAATGCTACGTTACATCGCTACAGATTGTCCTGATGATACTTTGAATGTACTCGATATGGCGATACTTTCAGGGATAGCTATCAAAACTACTCTAACTGAATTCTTTCAAGGTGATGAAACCGAAATGAGAAAGAATAAAGAATGGAGAAAAGTTTTAGAATGGCGTGGTGGTCAACTAGTAGCTAAAGATGGCTGTGAAGCACGTATAATCAATCGTTATATTACTCTTGGAAAAAGGAAAGAACAACGAATCAGTAAAGACACAAACGCAGTATTCAAGGCGTACTTAGATTGGAAAGGTACGGATCGCTATCAGGTCTATCCAGTGAAGTATACAAACCTAACTGGATTTGAGATTGAACAGCCAGCACCTAGCGAATCATTCAATGCCAGCACTGACAAGACGGCAAACGCGATCCGCGAACGCCTCCTAAGCCTACGTATGGCGGCCTGATGGGCTTTGTACGCAGAAAAAACAATAATTATTCTATATAATAGTGATCTTTTTCTGCGTACATTTTTCTTCCCTTCATGTACTTCTAAAGCAAAACGACATAGGACAAGCAAACTAACTAACAAACCAAAGGCAATAAAAAAGGCAGTCCGAAGACCGCCCAATGTTTTGACGAACTATTTATTGCCTCTTCAATGAGGATATACCATGAATGAACAATTCATATATATGACACTAGCCCGTAATATTCACACTGGCCTTTATCTAATCAAACTTGGATTCACTACTAATCCAGAAAGAAGACTAAGTGAACTAAGAAACCGTAATTCACATTTTGAGTACTCAGAAATGATGTTATTCAAACACAAGAAAAAACTAATCCACTATGAAATGGATGAAAAGCTAATTCATGCTAAAAATAGGTATTACTGTACTAACATAAGTAAAAGTTCACTACCAGAAGGCAACAGTGAACACTATGAGTCAGTAATAACTAATGAACTATATGAACAACTAGTAGATATGGGTTACAAGTTGATCAACGAACCAGAACCAGTAAAAGAAACAGCTATGTTTGAGTGGGCGTGATAGTAACAAAAGAACCAGGAAAACAGGACATAAGAGGCATTCTGATATGAAGCGTAAATACAGTTATAACCAACTACTAAGGAATAGTTATGGAAAACACAAATATACGCACATGGAAAATCCTTGATGAAAACCAAGATACTAATAGATTAGTTGAAATCACATTCTTTGATGAAGAAGCCAACATTAGAAAGATAGCACTGTTTACTGAAACAGGGATTCTATTTGAATGGACTCCAGACATGTACAGAATCAAAGCTATCGATGATTCATACGATATAACCAATCAAAAGGTATTTGGATTACGCATAATGGGCGATGCTCCAGAAGGGCGTATTAATGATGCTAAAACATGCTACAGATTCAGTGAACAAATCGAACTCACTAACTTAGATGATGATGATCGACTTGATTATCATCTTCTATTTGGACGCTATTAATCACTATATGTCATAAATATCTTAAACACTTGAGGATATTCCTATGACATTTAGAACTGAATTCACACATTACGAAGATGATACTATCTACTTTCTTTATGTTACTAACAACATAAGGATTGAAACTGATGGTACTTCAAACCTTGAGATACAACGCCGCTCAACATTCCGCACTGAACCTTTAGATACTAACAGGTACTTAACTATAGAAGATGATGAAGCGGCTATGTTCCAGGAAAGACTTATAAACCCAGACTTAGAGGACATTATAAAAGCCGTAAAACTCTTTAAGTATTATATGGATGTACTGTACGAATCATAGACAACAACACTAAAAACATAAGGCTGTACTATGCCCTAGATGGGGTAGAGTGCTACTTACAACTAAGATCTGACTACTCAAGCGTAACCCTTGGCACAGGTGAAGTACTTACCTTATCCTTTGTATCTATCAGTACGCAAACACTGAATCTAATCATAAGACATACACACGACATTTAATTTTGTAACTTAAACTAAATTTTATTGACAGTGCTTTTGTTATCCGGGAATCTTTTTAGTACTAACAAAACGAACAGGAAGACTACTTGATGAGCACAGAAACTAACAGCAATGGTATTGTTTATGATTTAACAAACACCTCATTCAAATCTCTTATTGAACGTGTCTCAGCACTTAACTTTAAGTTTGAAGACAGCAAAAAAGATATCTTAGAAAAACTCTTCAAAAAAGAGTCAGAGAAAGAAGCAGAAGAATTCATTAATCAATTGCTTCGTATGGCAACTAATCTTACTAACATCGCAAATGCCTATAAGAAAGAAATAGACACTAAAAAAAGTGCTGATATTGCTGCTTCTATTGATCAACTTGATGCTGATACCCGCCAAGTTTTGATTAATCAACTAGTAGAAAAAGGTTTTATCCCAAAACCTGAAGTAGTAGAAATTGAAAGGACGGGAAGAGCTAAAGATAATAGACAAAAATCAAGTCGTACAATGACCACAACAATAATTGTTATTGGTGGTACTGAGTATGAAGTAAAAACTGACGCAAAAACATTCATTGGAAGATCATTCATAGGAATGGATGAAAACGAAGTGAAGTCAGTTTTTAAAGCAAATGGTATTTCTGAGGATAGTATTAATATTAAGGGTAAAACAGATAAACCTAAATTCATCGCTAAATATGAAAAAAATTGATTGTTGATATAAATTGTTAGCCACCTAAAAGGTGGCCTTTTTTATTGTGGGAAAGTAAATGTTTTTCTGATTTCTATTTTTAAATTTGAGTGATCTAATAAAATTTGACTTTTCAACTCTTCTAATTTTGATATTAATAGGTCAGGGTAAGTATCACCAGTGGTTTTTCTAAAAATCAAAATACCGAAAGCCTGGTTATAATATCCTGAAAGTCTACCAAATGAGTTACCTACCTCTTGAGGAAATGTTATGTTCCATCTACTTAAAGTAGTTAACTTATTGTCTAAATCGAAAGCAGTGTAAATATTTTTTGTGATTTGAGCGATAAGACTATCAAACTTTTCATCAGCAGATTTCATAGTAAGAATATCGAAATGAATACGTTGGATATTGAGCACTTGCTGATCATACTCAGCCATAAGTGTTGTTACAATACCAAATCCAGCATCGTTTTGTTTTTGATTAATCCATTTAGGTGCTTCTCTATATGCTCGATAAGCAATATAAGTAGTTAGTACTGAAGAAACGGTGCTGAACCAATCACTAACAGATCCCCACTCAAAACCTTCTACATCCAAAAAAAGAACCTTGATAAAGACTAAACTAGCAACAAGAAACAAAAAAATATTGATTCCTAATAAGACTGAATTAGTTTTCTTTAAATCCATTATGTGTAAACTCTTCGATTAAATCACTAAATATACTTTACCATTGTATCAACAACAAGTACACTTTCAGACTCACGCCCCCCTCACTATGGGTTGGTTTGTTTAAAGTGTGGGTGGGGGTGTGAATTTAACAAACAAATCTCTAGTACTCATTAGCAGACTTCTTTTTTTGAATGTAAGCAGAGTAATTATTGATTATGCTAATAATACTTATGATGACATATAGAGAGCAAAAAGACAGTAATGGGTAGGTCTGCGTTAAAAATATTCGCGATTAACCACATGTCGAGATGATACTTGGTGAGGTTATCTCAGATTGTCAAATGCCTCAAGTATTGAAAAATTTAATTGACAAATAAAGTTATAAATGGAATATATTGAACTGTAATATCTCGATTCTGAAAATATAGGATATATCATGGATCTTAGAGTTTTAAATGTTGAAGGGCATGGGGAATTAGACAAAGAACATATTGTACTCGTAGCCGATTCTCAAGCCAACCTTTGGGATTATATACTTTCAGATTCTACTTATCATGGGGATGGAAGTACATCAAATAAACATAGGCATGTTTTTGATTTTGATGAGTTACCTGCGATAACACTTGATAAAGATGATTTAGTTCTTCTTTTCACAAAAAATGGTAAATTTGGTACTCATACCTTACCGAGTGGTGCTAAGGCGTATTTCATTTATTGGGGATTAAATGAAACCGTTTGGAATAAGGATGGCGACGAGGCTATTCTGATTGAAGTTTCTCAAAGAAGCAAAAAGAACGTATGAGTGACTAATTTAATCACATGTTTTATTTGGCAGACCTTAAATCTGGTCTGCCATGAATTATCAAGAGTACTTAACGTAATTAATTTTTATTTAACTAATTTCAAATCTACATCAAATAGCCGTATGTTTTTCTAGTGCTGCTACAACTAAATAGGGGGTTGTTGTGGGCATGTGTGGAGTGAGTCTAAAACGGTAATTCTTCTTGCCCACAAAACCAATCATCAGCATGTTGTTCAATCACACGGTGTTCAGCATGTAGATAACTCAAAGCATCCAGAACCCTGTTAAATGGCGTTTCGCTAATCAGTACAAAACAATCCCTTTCAACCGTTCCCAGCCAGAACAACCCTCCTACAGAACCTTCAAATATCACCCGATCGCCAAACTTGAATTGCTCAAGAACACTTCCCCGATAACAGACCGTGAACCAAACCCCAGCGTGTGAGAACTGATGAACACCTCTACGTATGGATGGATCGTAACCGTTCTTATTGCCCATTCCTTAACCCTCCAAACAAAACCAAGAATACTGTAATTATATACAGTACCAAATAAAACACCATAAAATATATAAAAACGATCATTTTCAATGAGTTAAGTAATCTTCTTTAGTATGGTTAGTCTTTTATTGATATCTAAAAACGATCAATAATTGATCATTAACCAATTTTAGAGATAAGCAGGGATGATCAATACTACCTTCATAGCAGAACCAATCATGACAACATCAGGCCAGCTCATAGGCTGTGAACTGTTAACCCGCTTCCATCGTGAAGATATGCCAGTGCTGAACAGTAAGTACTTCATCATGGCTATGACGGTTGAAGGGAAGAAGGAACTACTGAAACAACAATTAGAGGCCGTAGAAGTTTATGCGGCCTGGTTCAGAGATAACCGGCTTTTCTGTACCGTTAACGTTGATACCGTACAAGCACGGCTATGTGTCTTTGACAGGGATATTATTCAGTTATTGGATAAGCTGGAATTTGTGAGGCTGGAGATCTCAGAAGATTTTGAAGGTCTTGAAAAGGGTATTGAACATCCGATACTCAGAACATTGTTAAACGTTGGCTATCGCTTGTTCCTTGATGATCTTGGTTCCGGTCAGGCTAACGTAGCGGCGTTAACTACTGGATGCTATGAGGCGGTAAAACTTGATAGAGCGTTCTACCGTCAGGAAGTACAGAAACCAACATTCAACGTACTGATGAAGAACATCATGAAGTACTGCCCTTATGTGATCGTAGAGGGAGTAGAGCAACGCCAAGAGCTACCAATATTACGCGATGCTGGAGTAACAGCGGTTCAGGGCTATCTATACCGTTCAGTACCATTCAATAAAGTTCACACACTTCTATAACACCATAGTAAATACCCTATAGACAACAACTATGGGGTATACCTATGAACATCACATTACACTTCCCTAAAGGCTCTACAAGCATCATAAACGGTACTTATACAGGTTATGAGTATTCCCGTACCGATAAGCTAATCAACGCTCATATCACGTTTGATGAATCATACAAGCTATTCATCAACCATCACAGTTTAGTACTCAGCTATAAATACATTACGGTGAATCACCAGCACAGCTACACAATCGGTAGATGGGTTTATGACTGGAATACAATAGACAATTACAAAGGCTCAGAGCGTGTACACCTCGACTATCTACAGTGCTTGACTCAGGAACTAATACAAGATGAATCATTGAACGGTAGACCTATAGATAACTATCGAATTGCTCTATTGATAAATGAATTCAGAGAAGAAAAATAACTGAATAAATGAGAATTTATATCAAATAGGTTCTCCCTGAACTTTCTAAACACCGCGTAGTTTCGCCGCACCCTTTTTAAAAAATATATAAGGTTTTGGACCTAATTCATTCAATGAGATTTTATGACATACCTACAAATAGCAAATATATACGGTTATGATCCGGCAACTGTTAGCCGTGATTGGAAAGCCAGAGGCTTAGATATAAGCCAAACAGACGAAGAAATATATCAATGGGTACAGGACAACGTACTAACACCATTGAGAGGACAAACAGATCTAAAAGAAGAAACCCAACGTGAACAATTACGTTTAGCAAAAGCTAAAGCTGACATTGAAGAAATGAATGCGGATCAACTAAGACGTAATTTAATTGAGGTTGATTATGTAACTGAATCACTATCAAGCTACTTACTTCAACTAAAGAACATGTTGCGTAGTATTCCTAACACAACATACGTAGAACTATTCAGTAGTGAAGATGCTAACCAATTGAGGGAAACACTCAAAGATAAAATAGATGAAGTACTACGTGATATTGGAAATTACGAGTACGAGGAAGAAATAGAAGAATATGAAAATGGAATTTCAGAATCAGAAGAAATTATTGAAGATATTGAATCAGGCAGTGAAGAACATCCTACCGCCTCAGAAGATAAAACCGAGTGATTGGGTAGAGAAGAACTTAAAGTTTTGTGATGGTGAGTTACAAGGTTCACCAATGCGTTTATACGAATTCCAGAAAGAACCACTTAACGCAATTATTGAACCTGGAGTACGTAAGGTTGTGCTAATGAGTTCAGCACAGCTTTTAAAAACGACCATAGTCACTGGTGCTTCTTTGTTCTTCCTTCAAACAGATCCATCAAATATGGTTATTGCTGGTACAACAGCAAACACAGTTAAGAAGTACAAGAATGGTAAGTACGATCCAACAATTCAACTAACACCATCACTTGCTAAATTAATCACAAGTAAATCAGATAAAACAAAAACAAATGATGCCACAACCCAGGAAACAACAGTTGGTACATTCAATTACTTTGTTTCTCTTAACTCACCATCTACGCTACGTGGCCTAACTGCTAAACGTGTCTTTTGTGACGAGATCTCAGGCGTTGAGACAGACGGTGATGAAGGGAACCCCATAGCCCTTGTATCACAGCGTTGTGAATCGTTCCGCGATTCCTTAATCATGATGTGCTCTACGCCGTTAGTACCGGATGATCCCATATGCCAGGAATTTGCTATGAGCGATCAGCGTTACTTTCATGTGCCTTGCCCTAAGTGCGGTGATGAACAACGCCTGATATGGGAAAACGTTAAATTCAAATGGAAGGTTATCGACGGTGGCCGCCGTTCTATCCCTGATGCCGATACAGCCTATCTTGAATGCCCGCACTGTAAACACCAGTACAGCGAAGCAGAACGAGTAAGAGCGGTATCACAAGGACGATGGATCGCAACACATCCAGAGATTAAGGATGTAAGGGGCTACCACATATCACGTTTGTACTCTCCGGTTTCGTCGATCCGCAAGCTGGTACAGGACTTTGCCGAAGCATTTAAGAACTTTGACCATATGCGATTCGTCAATAACGCATTGGGTGAACCGTACATTGATAAAGAAAACGTTGAGCATGATTTAGCACTACTGGAACAGCTACGTGATTTTGATATTGATATTAATAACATTCCTAATGATTGTGTTGGTGTGGGATATGCCATAGACCAACAATTAGATCGCCTTGAATGTACGTTAGTTGGTATATCAGAAAAGAATTATTATGTACTCGATCATCGTAGCTTTTTTGCAGTGGATTGTAATAAATATGATTCACCAGCTTATACTGAACTACAAAGTTTCATAAATAATACTAAGTTAAAAACCAAGAATGGCACGCCACTACGAGTACTTCAAGTATGGGTAGATAGTTCTAACGGTGCGGCAACCAACACCATTTACCGTTTCTGTAATAAAAAAGGGAATGAGATATACAAACCTATCAAGGGTGATGGACGTACAACCATTCCACTATATAAAGAAAGTACATCTGGTGGTTATAAGTTCATGCTATTGAACGTTAACGAAGGTAAGAACCGTATCCGTAAGTTACTAAACGCAGCAATGAACGAAGAAGAACATGAAGGTAAGAAAATCCACTTTAGTTATAGTTTACCTGATGATGCGTTTCTTCAATATACCAGTGAAAAACGTGTAATGAAAGGTGGTCAATTAGTATGGGTGAAACGCAGCGGTTCTAAAGATGATAGAAACGAAATGTTGGACACATTGAATTACTGCCTAATTAGTTTTGAATACATGCTAAACAAACTTGGTACAGACGCATACAAGAAACTTAGAAAATATAATACTAACGTGGCAAAAGCTAAATACAGTGAAGAAACACAAATCAGTGAATCACCATCAGAACATGTTCCAGTACGTAAACAGCGTAAAAGGCGTATGGGTAGTGGTAGAAACTGGTTTAATGAATAAGGAATAAACATGGCAACACGCAGCGTTGATTTCACCTCAGATATTATCAAAGGTGAAAGCATTGTGTTTAGTTTTGCCGCAGATTCTACAGTAGATATTGTTGGTGTGGATGGTGTAAAGCAATCATACAGCTATCCATACACAACAATAGATACTTCAACATGGAAACCAGGTGCATATACAGCAATTATTAATGATACAACATTTGCTGTACGTACTTTCCAGATAGTAGATCCAACTGCGACAGCTAATAAATACAATCAATACCTATCAATTATTGATGAAATAAATATTGTCATAGAATCCAAAGTACAAGGCGGTGGTGTTATCTCACAGAGCATCAACAATAAAAGCCTAACAACTGAATCTATGGACTCATTACTAAGACTACGTACCCACTATATGAAACTTGCTAATCAAGAATTAGCACGTATGAAAGGGCTTTCCTCTGGTAATCCAATTAAATCTATAACTACTTTTAACAGGGGTAAATAATGTTCTGGAAAAGGAAAAAAATTGATGAACCTGTACAAGTACCACAACAACCAAAACAATTTGAACGTAAGCAGCTAACCGATAACGCACTAAAACGTGAACTAAAAGAAATCCGTACTAACTCACAATCACCGATTATCAGTTTTGGATTCTCAGCAGGTAATACGGCAGGTAATATTAATAGTATTATCAATATGACGTTGCCAACATTAGTAGCTAAATCACGTGAACTAAGTCTAAACAACGGTATAGCAAGAAAGTACTTTCAAGTGAACTCTGATGGCGTAACAGGGGCATCCGGCTTATATATTCGTCCTGATGTAAATCTTCATGATGATAATGAAGAAAACTTAGCTATCAATGAAGAACTTGAACACTTGTTCTATAAGTACGCAGATAATCCAGAAGCATTTAGTATGAATGGCAAGATGGATTTAGCAGCATTCCAGCGTTTAGTAGAACGTACACGTAGTATTGACGGTGAAGCGTTTATTATTGTTCATGATGTTAACGGTACTGTTAAGTTTGAACTCATTGATTCTATGCGAGTACCTGTAATTGGTAATCGTATTTTTGATGATGGTACTTATGTATCTAACGGCATCCATTTTGATCAATTTGGAAAGGCTATTGAGTACTATGTAACTAAGGTTAATCCAACTTCATATACATATGAGATTGGTAACTATGACATTATCCCAGCATCAAGAATGCTTCACCTGATGATTGAAGATTATCCAAATCAACAGCGTGGTATTCCAGATATTGTAGCTGGTACTACATTACTAAAAGACCTTGAAGCATTCATTAAAGCAGCAATCATATCTAAAAAACTTTCTGCCTCAGCAATGGCATTCATTACTAACTCAGCAAGTAATGATGAAGATGTTGATTTTATGAAAGGATATGAACCTGATTACTATGAAAATGACAGCCTACAAAGTGGTGCTTTAGTCGAACTTCAACCAGGGCAGAACGTAACGAGTGTGAACCCAAATGGGGCAACAGATGGTATTACCGAATTCGTTAATGCTCAGATGCAACAGATCGCTATGTCACTTGGTATTACTGAACAATCGCTAAGTGGTAGTACTGCTAATGCGTCATTCTCAGCAGCGAAGCTAACAGATCGCCTACAACGTCAAACATTCAAAACACGTACAAATGCCTTAACCACATTCGTACTAAAACCAATTTATTCACGTTGGCTAAAAGCTGAAATGTTACGTAATAAGGGCTTGAACCTTAATTTTAGTGATTTCGATAAATTAGTAAACGCTAAATACGTTAGTGAATTCGTTGAATCACTTGATCCTCTTAAAGATGTACAAACACAGGTATTAATGATCGATAACAAGATCAAAAGCCGTTCTATGGTCGTTTCTGAATTTGGCTATGACCCATATCAAGTACTGAAAGAAATTGAACTGGAGGAAGCACAAACAATAAATACTACAAAGGAAGTTATTCAGGATGAAGAAACCACTAACGAGGGAACTAAACCTACAGAAGATAAATAAAGCTATTGATGTAGAGAATCGAACTATTGAAATTGCCTTTGCCAGTGAAACACCTGTTAAACGTGATTTTGGTGATGGGCTTGGTGTACTAAACGAAATTCTTAAATGTACTCCAGATGCCGTAAATCTTTCTCGCCTACTTAATGGTGCTCCATTACTAATAGAACATGATTTCACTCGACAAGTGGGAGTTGTATTAGATGCGAGAGTAGACAGTGATCATGTATGCCGTGCGACGGTAAAACTATCTTCAATTCAAGCAGCAGAAACTATTTTTACAATGATTCAGGAAGGTATCCGTACAAAGATTTCAGTAGGGTACAACATTGAATCATACCATATCGAAGGTGAAAACCTAATTGTAGATCTTTGGTCGCCATATGAAGTAAGTAGCGTATCTGTACCCGCAGATGATTTTGTTGGTGTTTCACGTTCACTAAATACAAATGAAATTCAACTTAGTGAAGGTGAACAAATGGAACTTGAAAACCAACAAGAAGAACTACGAGTTAATGACGTAGAAGAAACAGAAGTTGAAGTACAAGAAAGTACTGAAACAGAAGAAGTAGAAGTATTAGAAACTCCAGAAGAAGTACAAGAACCTGTAGAAGAAACAGAAGTATTAGAAACCGAAGAAGTAGTACAAGAACCTATTGATGAAGCTGAAACGGAAGAAGTACAGGCAAGTACTGATGCTGTTGAAGTAGAAGCACAGGAACGTGCCGCACTAAATAAAGGTGAATCTGACGAATATCGAATTCGTGAGTTAACCGCTATTGCTGAACTCTACAACGTAGATAGTTCGGAAGCAATTAAATCAGGTGTATCAGTTGAACAGTTTAAACAGGAAGTTCAAACCAGATCCCTAAATAAAGAAACAAATCTAATTAACAAGGATGTTAATCTTATGAAAAAAAATGTAATTGGTGAACTAATCCGTAGTATCAACGAAGATAACTTTGATTCTGTAAAAGTTGAACTTGAAAAAGGTCAACGCGGTTTCAAAATGGATTTTTCACGTGCTCTTGGTGCTAATACCGATACTCAAACAGCAGCAGGTACAGTTAAAACTGTTTATGCGGATTCTTATCTAACCGCTCTATTGGCTCAATCCATTCTTGGTAGCCTAAATCCAACTATCTATAGTGGCCTTGCTTATCGTGGTGTACTTTCTATTCCTCGTCTAACTGGTCTAACTCCAGCGGCTCCAGGTAACTTTAAGTTCTACGAAGAAGGTGATGCGGTAACAGAATCTATCTCTAACTTTGATTCAATCAAGCTATCTCCAAAAATGTTCGCGGGTTCAGTACCAGTAACTAAGCAACTAATGCTAAGTTCTGATACCGCAGCTACTTTTGTTCAAGATGCCCTAATCCGCTATGCGGCTAATGGTCTTGAAGCTCAGATCTTCTCTACCCTACAGGCAGCTATTCCAGAAGTGGAAACCGCAGCAGTAGGTACTATGACTGTAGCAGACGTACAAGAAGCTATTAAAGCACTTGGTGTTGCTAACGTTGATGTACGTTCTTGTGTCGCAGTAATGCACCCAAGTACATTGGCTAAACTACGTCAAACCGCAGTAATGGGTAACACCGCAGCCGTATCTATGGTTGAAGGTCATCGTTTTGATATGTGGCTAAACGATGAAGTACGTGTAATTGAATCTACCTTTGTTGAAGCTGATTCTGTAATCATCGGTGATTTCCGTAACCTAATCATTGCTAACTGGTCAGACGGTCAAGAAATTGATGTAGACACTACTACTCACCGTGCCGCACAAATTACTGTATTCCGTTCATTCCAGTACTTAGCAACTGCTATTGCTCATGATGAAGCGTTTGTAAATCTAAAAATTAAATCCGCTTAATGGTGAAATAAATGAGAGCATTTTTTAGTAACTCACAATTAGAGTCACTACTTAATGCTTTTGGTGAAAAGCTCGTCATTGTTCAAGATGGTGTATCAATAACGATTACCGCAATTTTTGAACAAGACGAGCTTTTTTTCGATGATAGTCAAACTACCGTAACATATTTTAGTGCCAAGTCAGGAATCAAACTAAATAGTACCTTCACAATTGATAACACCGAATACCTAGTAAATAGAATAGATGATGATACAAGCGGTATCTCTAACTATCACTATATTCGCAAGATCGATTTAGAAGAGGAAATATAATATGTTCACGGCAGACTATACAATAAGAAAGTATTTGATTAATAAATTAGCAGTGATTGTTAATTTACAATATCCATCAAAAGCATCAGTAGATAATACTACAATGGTTTACATTGGTGATTCTTCTGTACAACGTACACAGATAGCTAAAGCAAATCAAATTGTAAACAATCAAATCGTACCTTCAACTATTAGAAATTTATGTGAATTTCGAGTTGAGTTTGTAGCTGTCGGACAATCATTTAAAAGTGCTTCAGATGAAATAGAAAAGATTCTTGAAGCACTTTATACATCTGGTTTCTTTGATGAACTAAACCAGCAACTTCCAATGCCATTATTCAATATCCGTATTGAAGATAGCCTAATGACTACTCAAGCCGAAGCAACGGAAACCGCTTATGTACACACGCAAACTCTATCTTTTAGCTATGGGGAATAATTATGGCTCAAACATTTTTAGGGAATCTAACTACAGTATGGATTAATACCGATACAACCAACGTTGATCCAAATGCCCGTACTTTTGTTCAAGTAGAAAACCTTTCAGCATTTCCAAGTTTTAGTGAATCAACTTCTGTTTCAACTGTAGAAACATATAATAGTACTTACACCTCTAAAGTAGCGGGTGATAGTTCATATGGTGATATGACTATTTCAGTTAACTATATTCCAGGTGAAAACGCCGTACTTGATTCTGTTGTTGATTCTCAGCAATTAGTACAGGTCAAGGTAGAAATGCTTGATGAAGGTTCAAACGATACTACCGTAAACTATGTGCTTTACAACGGTTACTTATCAAGCGTTTCCGATACGTCGGATATGGATCAGGTTGTTACCCGCTCTTACGTATTCACACCAGAAAGCCAGGTATCAGCAGGTATTCTTGATGAGTCAGTAGTTGAACTCTATCGCGGTGATTGGGGTGTTGGTTCGAACGGTAACGAGTTTCCAAGCTATCAAGGCCGTGACGGTAACTCATTCGTTAAGATCGCAGCAGCCAACGCACCAACAGGTGTTGATATGTTGGGTATCACTAACCTTGATGGTTCTAACGGTACTCAACTGGTAATGAGCAAAACCGGTACGCCAGTACTCAACTTTCGTAACTTCTCAACAGCAAGTAACGGGGCATGGTACAAGGTCTACACCAGTGCTGATAAACCAACGCTAACAGAACTTGGTGCGGCAGCAGCTACCGATCTCAGTAACTACGTACCAATCACACGTACTGTCAATGGTAAAGCACTTACAGCCAACATTACTTTGGTAGCAGCAGATATTAGTGATGTTTACTCTAAGACCTACATTGATTCAAACGTAGTACCGAAAGTGTTTCAATTAAATGGACACGCATTATCAGGAACGGCGTTGAACTTAGTAGCGGCAGATATACTTGATGTGTATTCACAGACACAGGTTAATAATACCTTTGTTGCTAAAACGGTTACTGTTAACGGTTTGCCTTTGAGTAGCAATATCACACTAACGGCAGCACAACTTACTGATATGGCATCATTAGCATATAGTAATAGTACTTATGTGCCTAAGACGTTCTTAATCAATAACAAGCCATTATCTGGTACTAACATTCAATTAGTAGCAGCAGATATTAGTGATGTATATTCCCGTACTGAAAGCAACGGATTGTTCGCGTTACGTATCACTACGATTAACGGTTATGCTTTAAACAGTAATGTAACCTTGAACTATAACGATGTAGGAACGTATTCAAAAGCACAAATTGATGCCAAAGATGCCGCACTACAAGCGAACATTGATACCAAAGTAACTATTACTCAAGACCTTCTAACAATAAATAACGTAGAAGATACATTAGAACTTGATATGTCTGATGGTAAACGTGTTTTCAAAGCAACTCTAACAGCACCAGTAACACAACTCAGTGTTATAAATGCGAGTGGAAGTAATTTAAACAGTCAAACTATCACGATGTTATTAACACAAGGAACAGGGGCAAATAAAATTTCATGGCCTTCTAATGTTAAATGGTCTTATGGGCGTGAACCAGTATTAACCTTTACGAAAGATTCAATTGATGTAATTCAATTCTTGTCAATAGATGGAGGAAGTACCTGGTACGGCTCCTTACTAATGGCGGATCTACAAGAATGATAAGAAAACAAAATATCAGCAATGCCCAACAGATGATTGAAGGGCATTGGAAATTTTTAGAACGTAACACGGGTTTAGTTAATGATAATAAAACAGATCACTATGTACTAAATCCACAAAACGTTATATGTAACAACAGGCACTTTATAGCGGAAACTGGATGGGAGGCGATGCCTGACGGTGACGCAACCACAGAAGGGCAATCCTTAGCAATTCTTGGTGCTATCTATGCGTATCAGGCAACCAAAGAACCGTACTACCTACAACGTGCTAAAGACTTTTTCAATGCCTATCACATGGCGTTCTTCCGTGGTGTAGCGTTTCCCGATCCACCTGATGGTTCATTGCGTTGTAACTGGATCTGTAATGGTAAGGCTCCAGTACTGGCACATTACCCATTAGATCCAGAGTATCCAACTCACGGCGGGTTCAAGGGCGTATTGTTCACATGGACGAACGGACAAACACAGATACCTCATGGTTCACCTAACTATGGTGAATATCTTGATGCTGTATGGTTTGCCTTTCCCGAAAGAGCGGGGCTTGGTTGGAATCAGGTAAACGCAACAGCCTACGCATGGTTAGCTAATGAAGATTCCATAGATTGGGATACTAAAGCACCTACGTATGAAGTTGATTGGATTGTTGACCGTACAGGCCGCAAGGTAGATAGCAATGGTGATGTACTGGCAGAAGGACTAACAAGCCAGATCGGTACAGTCCAGCTCAAGGACACGTCTATAAACGGTAATTACCGATTCAACTACGCCACAAAGAACCCTGTATCAGAGGGTGGTTATCTGATGGGACGTAATGAACGTTGGCACAACAGGCCAGTAAACGTACCCATTGATAACTACGGTTCACTTGATTTCGCTGATAACGCATCAGATGCTGAATTGTGGTTCTGTCAGGCGGCAAAGCTACTATGGGATATCACAGGCGAGCGTATCTATTACTTAGCATGGCAGAACTCACTACTTACATGTATTGGATATTCCGATATTGATAAATTTGATATGTTCTTTCGTAAAAGTACTATTGCTATTACGCCGTTTACTGATGGTATTTCATATGATTATTTCTATCCGAGTAATCAAGTAGCATCATATTCACGTGATTCAGATGGCTATATAGTCATCAATCAAAGTGCCTCAGCACAAACAACACTTGAACAACAATCTATATGGTTCAAATTTAATAATAGTTCAACTTTCCATGTTGAATATAGTGGTGTTGATACCACTGGCAAACCATTAAGCCTTGCTGTAGCAATGACAGTGAATAAAACTAAAACAGAAGATGGTGCTATAAGATACCGTTGCGGTTTACCCATTACCAATACTGACAACAGTATTATATCTATGGATATACCGATGAATCATTTTACACGTATTGCTAAACCAGACGGTGGACAGTACTTAACAGCAGATATGCGTATGTTATCTGACTATGGGGATAATACAGTAACTACCTTACAATATGTTTCCGGTATCGCTGGAACATACTATGACAACGTGATTTCTACTACTATGGATTCTGACGGTAGTTCTACAGTTGGTTTCTGGATCTTTGATGATGAAACACAGGATTTAAACAGCTTCACATACAGAACATATGCTGATGATTTTAATATCCGTATTGTTGATGATCTTGGTTGGCGTTGGTGGGCTATGCTACCAGCAAGCAACGGGGCATGGGTAACACAAACGTTTAATGTACTGGATTTTAAATTGAGTTCTTATCAACCGGATCATGGAGAAGGTGATGAACAACCAGGACAACCAACACTAACAGGACGTACAGAGTTTACACTATTACTTGATACCGATCCGGTTGATGGTGTCTCAGGTCGTATTGACTGGTATTGTGTTAACGATTTACCAGCACTTTATAACGATGGTGGTACAGGTGATTATTCAGTATTAGTAAGTTTAACATTCAATGATAGTACTGGTAATGGATATACAGCACGTTTAGGTGATTGTGTAATCCGTAATTACATGCTTGATAGCCTTTCATATACACCAGGACTAATACCATTTAGTAACATCACAGATCCATATGCTCAATTGTATTCCGGTTGGCGTGGATTACCATATCCTGGTTATCAATTGCCTGCTATATGGTGTTTCAAAGGTACTACAATTGATCAAACCAGACTAAATAATAGTATTAAGTTCTTATGTGATGCTCAGGACTGGTTTACTAATAAATTCCATCCTACTTTACCTGGCCCGTGTGCTCAGGCTTATGTATGGAACCGTCAGGACGCTTTAGCATATGCCCCTGATGGTAAACCGGATCAATTCATTATGCAGCACTGGTACGAAGAAGCATGGTCAGGTTATGAACCTCGTGCGTTCTTTGCAGGTTGTGATGTAGTTCATGAGCTATATCAACGTGGTGATTATGCTATTCCACAGAACATTATTACGTACTGTAAGAACTGGATGAATTACTTAAAGTGGTTCATGAAAAATAATGATGGTCACGCACCAACACGATTTAAAGATACAGGTGAAGTTATCTATGATGGCTTTACAGGTCATATGTCTGGTTTGTGGCTTGCTGGTGCTTCAATGATGGCAATAGCAGGTTATCCAGATCACGAATTACTTGATTTACTATTCGCGGAAATTCAACAGAACTATAACGTAGTTTCAGCTAATCACGTAATGAATGGTGGCTGGTCATCAGCTATCAGAAGTGGAACACCTACTACAGCACAGAACAACTCTATGTTCTTTGGATTCTATACAGGTGAACTACTAAGAGGTTTAGCACTTTACATGAAGTACTACAACCAACATATATAAATAAACAGAAGGGGTATCAAGGACTGATGCCCCAAATATATAAAGGAATATTAAATATGGCTTTTAATTCTATTTTTGTAGGCAATAATGTAAAAGTTGAAATCGCTAATGCTCCAGCGGGTGGCGGTCAGGCAACTACCTTTACTGTTGTTGAAGAAGTTGGTGCTTTTCCATCAGCGGCAGGTGCGGAATCTAACGTTGTTAGTGTGAACACTTTCGGTCAACAGTACGCTAAGAAATTGCTTGGTTCTCGTTCAGTACCGGATCTAACTCTAACTGTTAACTGGAAACCAGGTGCGACAGGTCAAGAAATGCTTGCGGCAGCCGCAGCAGCACAAACCCTAATCCAGGTTAAAGTAACTTATTATCAAAATATTGATGATCAGGATGGTGCGGCTTATTACAGCATCGTAAACGGTTATGTAAGTTCTGATGTAGTTAACGGTGATTTTGATGGTGTGGTAACTCGTGATTTCGTTGTTTCCGTTACTGGTGCTCCAATTGCGGTTGGTGAAGTAACTGGTGCGTAAGTACTAAATACTACAAACCAACTAACAAGGATAAAGCGAAATGGATTTTACTAATCTTATGAATGCTATTGGTGTGAAGTTAACACCAGTAGTACTAACACCAGAATGTACTGTATACATCAAACTACCAACTATTACCCAACACGCAGAAGTTTCAGATCCATATAAAGCGATCTTCTATTGTGTGGTTAATGAAAGTGGTAAACAGATTTTTGATTCACCTGAACAAGTTGAACAGAATGTTGATTTAACAGTACAACTTAAACTAAATGCCGAGATCGGTAATGTGTTTGCCAAATCCTTTAATGTTGAGGATGTAGAGGCAAAGTAAGACGCGATCCGATTCTCAGACTATCACTATCTTTATTGTATAACAGCGGGTGTAGTGTGGATGATCTCTACACTATGCCCGTTTTGCTTTTCTTCTACCTATTAGTTTTCAAAGAATCGGTTGATCCTGATTCATCACAAATTGAACAAATCAGGCATACAGAACTACTACAGGCAATATGGTTAAGTACTGGCAATATCAAGAAAGAAGATATACCGAAATTTAGTATCTATGAACTCGATTCATTGAACATTATTTCAAGTAAAACCTTAGCTGAACAACAAGCAGAGAGGGAGAAGAAGATCGCAGAACAACAAAAAGCAAACATGCTTAATTGGATGGGAGTAAAGCCTAATGGCAAACAATAATAAACAATCAATGATATTTGAAATCACAGGTGATGAATCTGGATTACAAAAATCATTAAAAAACGCAGCAAATGATATAGGTGATTTTGGGGATCGTGCTGGCGGTGTGTTCGGTAGTTTCAATACCGGACTATCAACCACGGCTAAAGCTATGTCTGGTTTCGCTGGTGCGGTAGGGGTGGCAGGTATCGCCATTGCCGCCACATTAGCCAACGTTCAAGCTCAATCAGAAAAGGCGTTTGAAGTCTTTCAGGCAGCATCACTATCACAAACTGGCATAGTACAGATACAACAGGCGGCTAATATGTTTGCGGGTGTTGGTCTGACTATGGATCAAGTAGCCGATCAGATGAAAGATGCTAAGGATAAGTTAGGCGATGCTATCACGAATAACGCTGGCTCTATGCTAACCGATGTGATTCAACCATTGAAGTTGAATATGTTTGAGTTACAGAAAGCAGCAGAAAACGGTGAAGATATTATTGCTAAGATTTACTATCAAGCTAAACAAATGGGTTTTAGTCAGGCTCAGATTGTACAGATGATGGAAACCGTAGCTAACGATGCTACTAAACGCATGACTGTATATAGAGAATTCAGTACTGAACAAGAGTACCAAAATAGCCTTGCTAATGAAACTATACAGTTAACAGCAGAGCAATCACGACAATTTGAAGAATATAGAACGGCAACTAATAATCTATCAAGGGCGTGGGATACGTGGCGAAATTCAACACTTGCCCCTGTTGCTAAAAGCCTTGCTGATATTCTTGATCTAATGACTAAGATACTCAACAGTAAGCCAGTGGCAGCAGCCGCAGCCGCTACGAGTAAGCAGGGTATACAGGCCGTACAGGAATACCAAAAACAGTACCAACAGCAGATACAAAAAAACTCTTCTATCTATGGTGCTCAGATGGTAGAGGAACAGCAGAAGCAACAAGAAGCTAATAACAAAACCTTTGAGAATCTTTTAGCTAATCTTGATGCCGCACATAATCTACTTGATAAACAGAAAGAAGAATATAACAAAGGTTCAGATAGAAGTGTTATTGATACAGCGTTGAAACCTTATCTATCAGCTAAGCAGAAGACACAAGCACAGATTGATACTCTTGATGCTACTCACAAACAATTACGAGCAACTATTAAAGATTCTTTAGTACGTGCATATAAGGGTGATGAAGCGGCAATGAATGCCGATTTAGCTAAACTTGATGAAGGTTATAAAGCTAACCGTGAGAAGTTAGTAAAAAGCCTAACAGCCGATGAAGATAAAGCACGTGAAGATAAAGCTAAGAAAGATGAAGCAGCAGCCAGGAAAGCACAAGCCGCACAAGATAAACTTAATGAACAAACTAAACGAGCAAAAGCACTATTAGAACAAACCCTATCACAGATCGGTACTAACGAAGCTCAGATACGTATTACTCGTTTTAACTATGAACAGGATGAAATTGAAAAGCGTATCAGTACAGCAGGTAAATTAGCAGGTAAGAGTGAAACTGAAATTACAGCAATGTTAGATCAGCAATATAAAAGCCGTGCGACTAAGTACAAAACTATGGTTGATGAAATGCTTGCTGAAACAGACCGTTTAAAACAAGCACAAAACATTGCCGCAATTGCCAGTGATCCGAATGCCACACCAGAGGCTAAAGCCAAAGCAGCAGCAGCGGGTAAGACGTGGACAGGTGACACAGCAGGTCAGGGATTAGGGTATACAAACCCATTAGACTTCTCACCAGATCCAACGAAAGTACAGCAAGTAAACACTGAACAGCAAGAGAACCAGGATGGGGCTAAAGCTCTATACGATGCCAAAGTAATTGGCTTCCAGGAGTACCAGGATCAGCTAACAGCGATTCAGGCCAACGCCGATATGAAACGTGGTCGATTAACCGCAGACGCACTAACCAGTACTTTAGGTATGTGGCAAGCGGGGGCAGGTGATGTAGGAACTATCATGGCTGGGGTTTTCGGTGAATCATCAGCAGCGGCTAAGGCAGCTTTTGCCGTAAGTAAAGGTATTGCAATTGCTCAGGCAGTGATCAACATCCAGCAGGGCATATCCGAAGCTATCAAACTTGGGTGGCCTATGGGGATCGCAGCAGGTCTACAGGTAGCAGCTCAGGGTGCGTCCATTGTCCGTACTATCAAAGGTACAGCTATCCAGGGGCAAGCCCATGATGGTTGGGATTCACTACCAAGTACTGGTACATACAATCTTGAAAAAGGTGAACGTGTAGTAGGTAAATCACTAAACCAGGATTTAACAAAATACTTGAGTAATCAGGATGGTAGTAAATCAGGTGATATTAAGATTGACGCACCGTTAATTATTAATAGTAATGGTCAAATCTCAGATTCAGATTTCCAAAAGATGTGTGATAAACACGCTGATACTATTGTTCAGGCAACACGTAAATCTCAGAAGAATAACGTATAAATATCATATAGCCCACATGGATTGTGGGCTAACTATTAAAGGAATAATAATATGTTAAATAACACTCTTATTAGTGAGTTCATGTTAACGGACAATATACCCCAATACCAAAACCAGACATGGACAGGTGAAACTATTACACGTGTTGTTGGTTCGCAGTACTTTACCCTTAGTTTCAAAGTTACCTTGAACAAGATGAACCGTGCTGAACTCGCTAACTTCTACGCTTTATATGGTCAGGGCAAACCGTTCTCTATGCCTCTTGGATGGTGGAGTACATACAACGGTACTCAAACATCACAAGTACAGGCAACAGCAGCAAGGGCAGCGGGGGCAACATCCATTGCCGTTAATGCTAATACACTTGAAGTTGGTACGTTAATTCAATTCAACGGACACAAGAAACTATACCGAATCATAGCCAACACTGGCAACGTGATTACTATCTTCCCTGGATTAATCAAAAACATCCAACTTGGGGAAGTAATGAAATATGACAATATTCAAGGTTCATTTATTCTTACACCACAGAACGCAGCATATCAGATGCCAAGTACAAACATTATGGAAGTGACAATAAATGCAACTGAAAACATCAGAGGTTAATTTATGTCTATTCCAAGCAATGTACTAACTAATGCGGATCTTGTCGCGTACTGGAACCTTACACGAGGCGATAACAAAACCGTACTAACAGAAAAAGAACTATATCAATGTGGTGTTATGGTAAAGCTAATAGATGTACTTCCACCTACCGGAAGTAACATATATCTAACTGATGCCATTGCCGATCAAAACTATAATGGGATTAACTATAAGTCTGTACCTGATTTCCTTGATTCATCATTTGCAAACTATGTAGAAAAGAACCAAATTAATAATAACGGTACTTCTTTAAAAGTAAGTAATGTAAGCCAGGATTATCTATCTATGGCGTTACGTGGATTGTGGAATGATGCAAAAGTTAATATCTGGATGGGAATTGTTAACCCAGCTACAGGAGGTATTTTATATGCCTATCGTATGTTTAGTGGTTACATTGATTGCTTTAGTTCAGACTTTAACAACACAGCAGGTAATACCACAAATGAAACAACAGTAAATCTAAATTCATTGTGGAAGAAGTTAGACCAAACACAACGCCTGTTATCAAGTACATCAGTACACCAATCATTACACACTGGTGATAAGTTCTTTGACCTAATCGGAATACTAAATAGTTCAGAGCAATTCTGGAAGAGTAGCAAGAAATAATGAAAAACGGATTTATAACAGAGTACCTAAGTGGTTTAGTTGGTGAACCTTTAGTGTACGGTACAAATGATTGTCATATCATGGTGCTAACAGTAATTGATATGATTACAGGTAGTAATTACCGTGATGAAATCTATCAGAAATACACAACACCAACAGCAGGTAGAAAATACGCAAAAGCAAACTGTAGTTATTCTACTCTACATCTATTGTGTAAAGAAAAAGGCGAATTAGTAACTGAACCACTTGATGGGGATATCATCATTTCGTCAGGTCACAGTACAGTTTATTGGCGTGGGAAAGTAGTAATTTTATCAGAAGATAAATCTAACTATATCGTTTCTCAATATATCCCAAATGAAAAAGACAAAATATACAGATTTAAAGGGGAATAACTATGGCAGTAGCAGCAGTTGCCGTAGCTATTATCGCAGGGGCATCAGCAGCGGCAGCAGCATACGCAGCAGGTTTAGCTTTAGCAGCAGTAGTAGCTATAGGTATTGGTACAGCAGCACTATCTTACATTAGTTCATCACAGATGATGAATGTAGGCCAAATGGGGGTAACGTATCCGAGTACGGGTAGTAACAATGCCCGATCAACATCACCAAGTACTGGCATACCGATTTCATACGGTGGTTCTAACCGCAACGCAACAGAGGTAGCCTATAACAAGTTAGGCTCTATCGTCGTATGGCAGAACGTCTATAAAGGTACTTCAAACCAGTTATGTACGGTTCACGCGATCAGTATCGGTGAAATCGGGCAAGTACCAGGGGAACAATCACAAGGCGTAATCAAGCAGATCTATTTTGATAATGCTCCGGTACTCATGGATGGTGCGTACATCACCACAGAAGGGATAGTACCTACCTCAATGATGATTGAGAAGTACCGCAAGTACTTACAGATTGAGGTACGTTTTGGTAAACCGTCCTACGGTGGTTCTATGACGCTTGCCCGTCAATATGGCGGTAGTCAATGGACTGATAACATGCGTGGTGATGGTCTTGTACAGATCTGTACCGTAATCAAGAAAACCAACGATTCATTGATTGATGGGATTCTAACGAACCAGAACTATACATTATCGGTAGAAATGCGTGGACGTATGATCTATGACTTAACTGATAATGTACGTAAACCAAGTTCAAACCCACCAAGCCAACTATATGACTTTATCACTAATACAGAATTTGGTTTTGGGCTTGATCCTAATGATATTGATATTACCAGTTTCCGTAATATGGCAAACTATTGTGCTCAGAATCATTTCTATTCCAATGGTAATATTCAATATGATAAATCCTTCAAGGAAAACATTGAAAATATTCTACAAACATTTGGTGGTGTACTTTATGAATCAAACGGTAAGTACTATCTAACGGTAGATGCTCCAGATATTCCAAGTGTACATTTTGATGAAACGAATATTCTTGGTAGTGTGAATATCACAACGGGTTCTAAGTCTGACTATTTTAATACAATGGACAGTACCTATACAAACCCAGGGAATGACTATTCACAAGATATTATCCGTTATCCAAGTGATGCCATTAGTAACGCATCCATTGCTAAAGATGGTTATATTATCAAGAAGGATTTAAACTATCTTTGGGTACAGGATAAAAATCAGCTTGCTATTCTTAGTAACATTGAATTGCTAAAATCTAAGTACATTACGAATACAATTACTTTCAATACCTATGTAACAGATATGAAAGTATATGATGTGTTTACAATTGATTTTAAAGAAGCTGGATTTAGTAATAAAAAGTACAGATGTATTCAACGTACTGTACCAATGACCGTAGATAAAGCAGGCATTATCCAGATCACCGCGATTTCATATGATGATGGTATATATCAAGGAAAAGATCCGGGACAATTCCCACAAGATGGATTGACCAATCTACCTAACCCAACATACGTAGAACCGCCAAGTAACCTACAGGCTCAACGTTTAGGGGCAACGGCATCAGGTAACACCGTTCTATTAACATGGGATCTTAGTCAGGATACAACTGTACGTGGTTATAAGATTCGTTATAAACGCAGTGATTCCAGTGTTTGGATCAGCATTGGTAACGTAGGGCAGTACTCTACGAGTTTTGAGATACTAAATCTTCTATATGGTGTACAGTACGATTTTGCTATTGAGGCGTATAACACATTAGGTTATTCATCGGAATTAGTAGCTATCTATAATCAAACACCACAAGTTATATTCGCATTACCGAAGATTACTAACCTTGATATGGTGAATGATGATGTAGGTTTAAACCAGACTTATGCTCAAGATTTTATTTTACGTTGGGATGATCAGGCTAACATAGCCGTAAATGGTAAAACCTTTGCTGATTTCTTCAAACACTATGAAATACGTGTGTATGACCGCTACAGGAACTACATCACATCGTACTACACCACTACAAGCAACTGGACGTACTCATATTCAATGAATACCAGTGATGGCCTTAGTCGTTACCGTGTATTTGGGATCATCGCTCATGGTTGGGGTACTGGTATCTATAGTGAAGAAGTTCAGATTGAAGTTAGTAACCCACAACACCCACAGTTGTTAGGTGTAAATTTGAAGAGTGGTTATGATTCCGTGTTCATTGACTGGACTGAATCAAACGTACCGGATTATGCGGGAATCGTTCTACAAATCGCACTTGATGAGGGTTTTAGCTCAGGGTCGAAGTACTTTAGCAGTGCTAACCGCTATTCAGCATCGTTTGGTATTGAAGATGGTTCATGGTTCGCACGTGTAGCAGCCTATGACGTGTTCGGACAGGATGAATTGGTATGGTCGCCTACTATCGGTTTTAACCAGAACACGAAGGTTCCATACAGCAAATTGAACGAAGATGTGATTGATGGCCTACTTAACAGTGATACGGCTACTGGCATTGTTGAGAAACAGATCGTAGATGAACTTGGGTCACGCTGGCAGCTACAGGTATCAAACAACGGTAACGTAACGGGCATTGCTTTAGCCGCAGATGAAAAAACATCAGTGTTTACCGTAATGGCGGATCGCTTTAGTGTTATCAGTACGGACAGTGCCAAACTATCAGACAGGGTTTATCCGTTTGTGGTTCAGGGTGGTAAGACTTACATCAACTCAGCGGTGATAGCATCAGCGAGCATCAATGAGGCTATGATCAATAACCTTTCCGTTTCACGAGCGAAAATTCAGGATGCCGCAATCGACAACACGAAGATTGCCAATGCCGCAATCCGTAGTGCTCATATAATGGACGGCGTGATCGACTCAGCGAAGATTAGCCAACAGATACAATCCAGTAATTGGGATGGTACGAACGGTTGGATGATTAACAAGAACGGTACATCTAACTTTGGTAACGCTACTATTCGCGGTACTATTTTTGCGAACAGCGGAGTACTCAACAACGTTACTATCAATGAAAACTGTAACATTCTTGGTACTCTAAGTGCCTCACGTATCGTAGGTGACATTTGCCGTCCTCAGTCTACAGGTATAGCATCAGTGCCGTTTATTTTCGGTTCACATACTGTATCAGGTGGTCAGGCCGCTAATGATCCAGTAGCTTACCAACACTATGTAGCGTTGCGTATACGTGGTGAAGATTTCGATCGTATCCTTGATAGTAATATGACTATCACACTTACTTCATTTGAGCGTCAGTACTTCTATATTCGTATGGGTGGTGATGGCATTGGTTTAACAAACTTAGCTTTCGTTGATGCTGGTAACAATGGACATAACACACCATATACTTTCCCAATCAATGGTATCTATGTACCCGCTGTTGGTCGTGGCAAGTGGAATTATATCTATGTTATGTGTACTACATCGCGTTCTGGTTTAGCTTCACTTAATGTACCTTCATTATTGAATGCGTTTATATATCGAGCGGGGGATCAACCTTTATATAATGCGTAATAAATACTATTACCAAAATATATAATATAGGGAAATTCTTAATGGATATTGGGACACTTCTTGCTCTGGTTATTAGTGGGTTGGGCGTTTTATATTCTATCTTCCGTGACAATACAAAGGATACTACTGATTTATTAAGTCGTGTATCCTACCTTGAAACTACCATTGCGGTACAAGATAGTAACATTACACGTCTAAGCGACGAACAAGACAAGATGAAAGAAACTTTGCGAAACCTTGAAATTCAAATTCACGAATTGGATATCAAACTTGAAAGGATTATTACTATTCTTGAACAATCAAAGCAGTAATTAAAAAGGGATAGTACCGTAATTGATACTATCCCTTTTTTTACTTATTAGTTAGTTGTGCGATCATCGCATTAACTCTATTTGGTGTCTGACGATACCATAAACTATCTTTTGCTTGTTTGATTGCTTCCGTGTAGTTGGCATCACGTAGTGCTTGAATCATCTTTTTAAACTTCATCGTTCCAGATAGGCCAAGTTGAAAAATCATGATGTTCATGAAGTCTTGCCAATCTTTAGGAATGGTTAGGTTCAGTTTACTTAGCTGGCTTTCTGCTATGGCTATATCTTTATCAAGTAGGCGAAGTGCTTCAATCTCAGTAATACCGTTAGTGAAGTTTTCATTTGGTAGTACTTTATGCCCGAATCCTACGGTTAAGAACCCTTCTGTATCTTTATACGGATAGTACTTGTCATTGCGAAAGTACCCCATACGGGTTTGATATGCTTGTGAACCCTCATATTCTATTAGTCGTGTTTTTATATCCATTAAATAAATACCTTATGATAATTTTTATAAGGTATTTATATGGAAGCATGGCAATACAACGAAGATTGGAGTGAAAAGGAATTAACAAACGGTAGTTATGTAGGATTCGTGTACTTGTTCCAATTTGAAGATAATACAAGCTACATAGGTAGTAAGCAGATGTACAAGAGAGTTAAGGATATTAAGAAACTAAAAGATAATTCTGTAGAAAACGGATGGCGTGAGTACAGTTCAAGTTCAAAGATAGTTAATTCCAAGATTGAAGAAGGATTAAATTTCACTCGTACTATCTTGTGGGCTTTCCCTTCGATGAAAGAAACACTTTTTGTAGAAACAGCATTAATCATAAATGAAGGACTAAAAACGGGTAATCTGAACCTTGCCGTAATGCATAAGGCAAGATTACCGAGTGGGAAAGATGCTGTACGTATCCGTGGAATCCTTCAATCATTATATGCAATATTAAATTAAGGAATAGATATGGCATGGAGAAACACTAATAGCCCTAATGATATGAAGCGATTCATAAACAAGAATAGCCCAAAGATAGGACAAGAATTTAAAAAAGAATTAAGTAGCCGTATGCGTATAGTTACACAGCACATTCAAAGGAAGATTGATAGTGATGTAGCGGGTGGTGGTGTCGCGTTTACTGGAAAGAGTATGTACTTTAACTTTAGAAAGATAAGTGAGTTCAAGACAGTTAACCAGATCATCTTACTACCTAATCAAGCATCATATCTAAAGTACGTTCTTGATCCGACATATAAGAATGCTAATGAAGGGAAGATCATACCGCTTCCTAATGCTAAGTTAACTAAGCAAGGTAACATTACACAACTACGTTCAAGAACCAAGAGTGATAAATACAAAAAGGTGAAGAGTAGGAACGGTAACACGTACTTAATCGACACTACCAAGAAATCCTCTAAACGTAATCCTAAACTGGCTCGTGAACAAAGGGTGATTGGTTATTATGGTTCCGTTGGTAGAAAACCATTGTTTGATTTCTATGATGAAACCGAAAAGCAAGTAATAGAACAATTAAGAACATTACGCGGTACGTTTGATTACCGTTGGAGGAAGTAAGATGGATAACTTAGAAAATTTCCCATGTTATGATCATTCTGTACTAACAGATTTTTCTTTTCAGACAATACAACCTGTAAGTGTTACCTTACCATATGATAAAGCACTATCTGGTAGTAAGCTCATAAAGAAGAAAGTAGATAAAACAAAAGGTGATTTAGTCGTATACAGTTTTCATCATCATACAACACCGAAAGTAGATGAGTATGATGTATTGATGGTTGAACTACTAAAAGAACAAGTAGAAGTGAAGGTACTATTATCTTACAACCACATCTTTAAAGGTCATCGCGTAGTTTCTTGTGTTTGCCAAATACAAGGATAACATATGTTAACTACAATAAATGAATTACTCAAAATGGGTGTGAAACTGTTCATCAAGAAAAAAGGAGTAGAGAAAACAGAACCGGAATTAGAAGCAGAAAAATCTAGTGATACTAACGAAACTAATCGAGAAGAGATTAAACAGGGTAAAAGCTGGCGTAGTTTTCTTGGTTATGTTTGCACTGTCATTTTGGCTTATAATTACATTATAGTCCCTATTCTAGATTACTTTGGAATAGTGCTATTTTCATTCCCCTTGTCAGAAATCATTAGAATTATCATTATTCTGATTACTGGAAATTAACCATGAAGCCCCATAAAAGGGGCTTCATCCTAAGTATTTGTGTGCTTTAATTACATTTTAATTCCAGATATTATCTGGTATCTTTTACATTTATTGTTTGTTATAAGTAAATAATATTTCGTATTTCATCCTCATTATAGAATCCAAAATGTTAGCAACCGTATCGATTCTACCAATAATCCCTTTTGCCATTGTTTTTATTTCTTGCTGATCTAAATTGACTCCTTGCGGCACACTATTAGCAATAAGATACAACCTTCTTCTTATTTCATTACCTTCTGATTGAGATTCAGTGAGATGATATCTTACCTTGTCGAATTGTTTTTTGTAATTGAATATGACCCCCCAATTGGAGAATGTGTGCGTTATTAGTATTTGTTTGCTTATACACATGAAATAGTCATCTTGAATCTCTCTTAACTCTTCTTTCAATGATGTTGCATTTGTCTCTGAAAATTTATTGATCTGGGAAATACGCTGCATTACATATTTTAAGCGAGCGAGCACAATCATCATTTTAGCAAACTCTTCAAGTAATTCTTCAGAGCGTTTAAATGCCTTTTCATTTATTTTTGAGAATACCCATTTCTTAACTTGATACGCTGAATATATTGCTAAGGATAAAGCAACTACCGCAACAATAGCTGATAAGCCAGGGGCGGTTATTTTTTTTATATCTTTGAAAAGTAACCATGTAATGGATTCGGTTACAATAACGCCAAATAAAAAGAAGGCTATATGTATTATTTCAAGTTTGTTAAGTAATTTTTTCACAAGGCTTTTCATCTAAGGAATATCCATGACAAGTATCTAACATGTTCCAAGAAAATTTTTTCTTAAATGTTATGGTTATAGATGTTTTCAGATTCGCATCTACGAAAAATCACATCATTTCCATATTTGATGTTCGCAAAAAATGTTTATTTACCACATCCGCTATACCAGCTTCAGTATTGTTACCTATTACTAAATCAGCACAGGCTTTTACTTCATCAACAGCATTACCCATAGCAACACCCAAGCCAGCATTTTTCAACATGCTTAGATCGTTGAAATTATCGCCAAAGGCTATTACCTGGCTCATAGATAAGCCTTGTGATTCTACCCATTGTGCCAGGCGTTTACCCTTACTGTTTCCTGCCTGTGCTATGTCTACTTGGTCGTGCCAAGACCATTCACAAGCAAGGCCAAGCTCACGCTCTACGATCTGACCAAAGCTATGTAGTTTTTCAGTATCAGAATCAGTAAGGGCGAATTTCCAGATAGCATCTACATTTTGCGATGCTTCACTAAGAGAGGGTACTTGTTTGAAGATTGGACGTTGTGACTCAGGAAGAGATTTAGCCCAATTTTCTGTACGGATAATATGCCCCGTTGGTTCTTGATAGAACATAGCATTATCGGCATACATCAGGCTATGAACATTGTAACTATCAAGTAAGTGAACTAATTGTGTAGCTTGTTCTGGTTGTAATGGGTCTGAGGCAATAACTCTTTTTTCGATGTAATCGTACAATAAAGCACCATTACAACATATAGCTGGTGTATTAAGTTCTAATGCCTGATAAAAAGGATGGATGGCTACAAAGTGCCGTCCGGTAACTATGACAACCTTTGCCCCTGATCTACGGGCATTCTGTAGGGCAGATAGTGAGGCTGGTAAAATAGTTTTTTCTGGCGTCAATAAAGTGCCGTCCAGATCAAGGGCGATTACCTGATAGTTCATGTAGTGATTCACCTGATTTTGGTATGTAGTTTCCTCGATAGTACACCGCTTTGTGGCTACGACGAAACAAGGTGAAGAGTCTTGTTGAGCACTGGAACAGCGTTGGTTAATGTCGTATTGCCTTAGATGGGTGTAAATGTTGTAATAAGCGATACACACTCAAATAAGTGCCATTACAGCAGATGGCAGGTGTATCCAGGCGCAGAGCCTGATAAAAAGGGTGTATAGCGACGTGATGGCGCCCTGTCACAATCAAAACCTGGTAACCTGCCTGCTTCGCTTTTTCCAGCGCAGCAAGGGATTCAGGCAAGATGGTTTTTTGTGGCGTCAGTAAAGTGCCATCTAAATCAAGTGCAATAACACGATAAGTCATTTAAGGTTCCATTACGAAAGGGTCTGGTTCGATGGTACACCGTTGGCGCCAACAGGAAAACTCCCGGCGCCACTTGCACCGGGTACTGTCGGCTGTCCTTCTGCCCGTCGCTACCAGGCTACCGTGATAACAGGAGTATTCATGAAACAAATCGTCTATACCGCCAGTCCTGAAAGCCAGCAAATCCATGTATGGCAGCTTGATGCCAGCGGTGAGCTGACCTTGCGCCAGGTTGTGGATGTCGCAGGCCAGGTTCAGCCCCTGGTTATCAGCCCGGACAGGCGTTTTCTGTATGCTGGTGTACGCCCTGAATTCAGGGTTATCGCCTGGCATATCTCCCCGGAAGACGGCACATTGTCCGATGCCGGCCATGCTGCTTTACCTGGCAGCCCTACGCATATCTCAACCGACCACACCGGGCGTTTCTTATTCTGTGGCTCTTATAATGGTGGTTGTGTCAGTGTGACCCCACTGAACGACGGCCTGCCGGGTGAAGTGGTTGAAGTGATTGAAGGCCTGGAAGGGTGCCACTCTGCCAATATCAGCCCGGATAATAAAACCTTGTGGGTACCGGCATTAAAACAGGATCGCATCTGCCTGTTTACCCTGGAAGACAGCGGTAAATTAACACCGCAAAAACCGGCAGAAGTGACCACGGTGGAAGGAGCAGGCCCTCGCCATATGGTATTCCATCCTGGTGGGCAGTTTGCCTACTGTGTTAACGAACTCAACGGCACTGTTAATGTCTGGGCACTGAGTGACCCACACAATCAAATCGCCTGTGTGCAGACCATTGACATGATGCCGTCTGATTTCACTGGCACCCGCTGGGCGGCAGACCTTCACATTACACCTGACGGCAGGCATTTATATGCCTGCGACAGAACCTCCAGCCTGTTAACCATTTTTACTGTTTCGGAAGATGGCAGTGTACTGGCGTTGGAAGGCTTCCAGCCAACAGAAACGCAGCCGCGTGGGTTCAATATCGATAACAGCGGCAAGTATCTGATTGCGGCAGGCCAGAAATCACACCATATCGCGGTTTATGAAATTAAAGGCGAGCAAGGTTTGCTGGAAGAAAAAGGGCGTTATGCCACCGGCCAGGGGCCAATGTGGGTGGTGGTGAATCCGTTGTAAAACACAGGTAGCTATGTGTGCCACTGCCCGTGCCACATCCTGCCAAAATAAAACGCCGCAGGAATAGCTCTGCGGCGTCAGATTGATGAAAAAGAAGGAAAAAGCGTGGTTTTTCCTTCTTTTAGTTAGCAGCCGAAAATCAATAAATTGATTTTCCTGGTTTTTATTGGGTGACATCCTCTCGTTCTGTGCGGACATGAGGTTTGTCATCAGACTCACGCCGCAGGAATGACTCTGCGGCGTTTTTTCAGTCTAACCGGGGCGTTATTTTTTGGTATTAAGAACCACTTTGCTGCCTAACCCACGGTTATTGAATTCCCACATACGGTTGAAATTCACATCGTTCAGGTTGCGAACCCATTTTTTATCCTGCTCACTGCCAGTATTGCCAGCAAACGGGCGTTGGGAGTCTTTGGCTGTACCCCATGGATGAGCAGTGTTAAACCCGGCGTTAATGACACTGTCGCGAATCACTACCTGGCCGTTGGCGCTTTGCCCTGGAACGTAACCATTTTCGGCACCTAAATCCCATGCGCGCCCAAGTTGAGCCACTCCATCACCGGCTGCGTTGAATTCGCTGTTAAGCGCCAGGAAGCCATAGTAGATGTCAGGCAGGGTTGCAGGTGCGAACACATAGCCTTCTTTCTGAGTGCGGCTGTTCACCACATTGAAACGGGTGTTTTCAAACACCACGGCACCACGGCCAGATACCAGGTCAACATCTCCTTCGATATAGCTGTTGGTTACCAGTGTACGTGGCTGGCCGGTGGTCATCATCCGGTTATTCACATCACTGTTAGTTACAAAGAAGGTGTTCTGGCGGCCAAGAATATTCACATTGTTAATCTGAACCTGGTCGCCATCGCTGCGCAATGCTACGGCTTCGTGGTTACCGGCATCCACACTGTCACCCAGGGTGTTCTGAATGGTCAGGTTCTGCAATTGCAGGCCGCTGTTTTGCGACCAGACAGCAGCTGAACACATAATCCCCATCTCTGCACCACGCCGATTCAGGCAGTTCTGGTACATGTACCATGCAGATTTACCCGGCATAAATTGCCCGGCAGGGTTAAGGGTTTTACGCCAGGTTGCTTTGTCCATACGCGCATCCAGCGCCAGGCCGATTTTGACATCAGCAGGTTTGGCTCCGGTTCCGTACAGCGTCAGGCTGCCTGGAGCCGCAGGAATATACACCGCTTCCTGATAATCGCCGGGCATAATCGCGATATACAAACGGTGGCTGGCATGGCGGGCCATTGCCGCATCAACGGCAGACTGAATGGTGTTTTGTGTCACTCCTGGCGTACCAGCCGGGCCAACGACAAAATCAGCCTGAGCAGGTAAGGTGATACCTGTGGGTTTCCAGGGCTGAGCGCTGGGTGTCATGCTGGAAAAATAGCGGGAAGGCACAAAGTTCTGCGCTTCATCCGCAGACAGCACCGGGCGTGACTGGCTTCCCGGCGCAACCTGTTCTGACGGACGGTCCTGAGGCGGTACAGATTTACATGCCGTTAAAGTCAGGCCGAAGGCAAGAGCCAGTGCCAGGCGAGAAACCGAAAGAGTGTTCAAGGGTTGCTCCTTGCTTAGCAAAAAAAGGGAACGTTTCAGTAAAGTTTGCTTTTTTATACTAAGTTGAGCAAAACAGGAAGCCGATTTATGTATCGGCCCCTAAAAAAGCATATTCAGCGGTACATTGCGGTAAGTGTGGCATTCCCTAAGGTATGAAAATGCACATTAAAGCCAACCATCGCCCCGCTGGAATGGGTATCGACATCTATCTGTGCAACATCCAGTGCATGCACCGTGAAAATATAGCGGTGGCGTTCACCAGCTGGCGGCGCCGCGCCACCATACTGGCTGTTACCAAAGTCAGTGCGTGTCTGTAATGCTTTACCAGGCAGCGGGGCGATACCGGAGCCTGCACCCTGTGGCAGTTCGCGGGTCTCTGCCGGGATATTGGCAACTATCCAGTGCCACCAACCTGAGCCTGTCGGTGCATCCGGGTCATAACAGGTGACAACAAAACTCTTAGTGCCTGCCGGGGCATCATCCCAGGAGAGTTGGGGGGAGACGTTATCTCCCTGGTAGCCCATTCCGTTAAATACATGGCGGTCTGGCAGCGTCTGCCCGTCCTGAAAATCCGTGCTAAACAGTTTCATGATATCTCCCGTGAGTGGTTGTCTGGCAAGTGTAGAGCATCTGCCAGTGGCAGGGGAAACTCAGCCGCCATTAATGTTAAACAGAGACGGTTGCTCCACGGCCAGAGTGGTGGCCCGGGTGAGTTTGGTCAGCTCCTGCTCACAGATAATAAAGGGTGGCATCAGGTAGATTAGCCGCCCGAAGGGTCTTACCCAGACACCTTCATCCACAAAGAAGCGTTGCAATGCGGCCATATTTACCGGATGCACGGTTTCTACAACACCAATTGCCCCCAGTACCCGCACATCTTTTACTAACGCTGACTGTGCCAGTGGCTGTAACTGTGCCTGTAGCTGGCGTTCAATTTTGGCAACCTGTGTTTGCCACTCACCAGTTTGCAGAATATCCAGGCTGGCACAGGCTGCGGCACAGGCCAGCGGGTTTCCCATAAATGTCGGGCCATGCATAAAACAGCCTGCCTCGCCATTACTGATAGTCCCGGCAATCTCCCTGCGGGCAAGCGTGGCGGAAAGGGTCATCGTACCGCCAGTCAGCGCTTTGCCCAGACACAGAATATCGGGGCTGATTTGGGCATGTTCACAGGCGAACAGCTTACCTGTTCGGCCAAAGCCGGTGGCAATTTCATCGGCAATCAGCAAAATGCCTTCGCGGTCACACATTTGCCGCACGCGCTTAAGCCAGTTGGGGTGGTAGAAACGCATGCCACCGGCACCCTGAACCACTGGCTCCAGGATGATGGCGGCAATTTCGTCACGGTGTGCCGCCAGCAACCGGGCGAAGGCAATAACATCCTGTTCATTCCATTCGTCATCGAACCTGGATTGCGGGGCCGGGGCAAAAATATTATCCGGCAGGTAGCCTTTCCACAGGCTGTGCATGGAGTTATCCGGGTCACAGACCGACATAGCAGCAAACGTATCGCCGTGGTAACCGTGGCGAAACGTCATAAACCGGCGGCGTGGCTGGCCTTTTGCCTGCCAGTATTGCAATGCCATTTTCATGGCGACTTCAACAGCTACCGAGCCAGAATCAGCCAGAAAGACACACTCCAGCCCGTCCGGGGTCATCTCAACCAGCTTGCGGCACAACGTTATGGCGGGCGCATGGGTAATGCCACCAAACATCACATGGGGCATCGTATCAATTTGCTGCTTCATTGCCTGTGTCAGGTGTGGGTGGTTATAGCCATGAATTGCCGCCCACCATGAAGACATCCCGTCTACCAGTTGTCTGCCATCCGCAAGTGTCAGAGTACAACCTTGCGTGCTGGTGACCGGGTAAACCGGTAATGGATTGGTCATCGACGTATACGGGTGCCAGATATGGCGCTGGTCGAAATCCAGACCATGTTGATCGATCATATTCTTGTAAACCATTTTAAAAAGATTTAGTTTACGACACTAAAGCATGTAAACCAAAAATAACAGCCTTTAGTTTACAACTATCAGCTCAGATTACAGCTCATATCACTTATTCTGGAGATGCCAGTGGCACATACTCAACGTTGGACAATGTCGCAAGTTACCGCTCTGTTTGAAAAACCGCTTCTTGAACTTCTGTTCGAGGCTCAACAGGTACATCGCCAGCATTTTGATCCTCAGCAGGTTCAGGTCAGCACCTTGCTATCGATTAAAACCGGGGCCTGCCCGGAAGATTGTAAGTACTGCCCACAAAGTGCCCGTTATAAAACAGGCCTGGAATCAGAACGCCTGATGGAGGTGGAGCAGGTGCTGGCTTCTGCCGAAAAAGCGAAAGCAGCAGGTTCAGGCCGCTTCTGTATGGGGGCTGCGTGGAAGAACCCTCAGGACCGCGATATGCCGTACCTGGAACAAATGGTGAAAGGGGTTAAAGCGCTGGGGCTGGAAGCCTGTATGACACTGGGCACACTGACTGGCAGCCAGGCACAACGGCTGGCGGACGCCGGGCTGGATTACTATAACCATAACCTGGACACCTCACCCGAATTTTACGGCAACATTATTACCACCCGTACTTACCAGGAGCGCCTCGATACTCTGGGCAAAGTACGCGATGCCGGAATTAAAGTGTGTTCAGGGGGAATAGTGGGCCTGGGGGAAAGCGTAAACGACCGTGCCAGTTTGTTGCTGCAACTGGCAAACCTGCCCACACCTCCGGAAAGTGTGCCGGTTAATATGCTGGTGAAAGTGAAAGGCACACCACTGGCAGACAACGACGATGTTGATCCTTTTGATTTTATCCGCACCATTGCGGTAGCCCGTATCATGATGCCTTCTTCCTGGGTCCGCTTATCCGCCGGGCGTGAGCAAATGAATGAACAAACCCAGGCCATGTGTTTTATGGCAGGGGCTAACTCGGTGTTCTATGGCTGCAAACTGCTCACCACACCTAATCCTGAAGAAGATAAAGACCTGCAATTGTTCCGCAAACTGGGGATCAACCCGCAAACCACACAAGTCAGCCATGGAGATAACGCCCAGGAAAGTGAATTAACTGAGCAGTTATTACATGCAGACACCGAACAATTTTACAATGCCGCACTCTGATGAGCTGGTCGCAACGTATTGATAACGCGCTGTCAGCACGGCGCGAGCAAGGTCTGTGGCGCGCAAGGCAGGTGCGCCACCCGGGCACTGAGCGCATGTTCTCCGACGGGCAGCAGCAGTGGCTTAACTTTGCCAGTAACGATTACTTAGGGATGAGCCAGCACCCTGCGGTTATCCGCGCCTGGCAAGCCGGAGCCGCGCGCTATGGTGTGGGAAGTGGTGGCTCCGGCCATGTCACTGGCTATACCCGCGCCCATGCTGAGCTGGAAACGTCTCTGGCTGGCTGGCTGGGCTACCCGCGCGCCTTACTGTTTATTTCTGGTTTTGCAGCCAACCATGCCGTAATCAGCGCACTAATGCAGCAAGGCGACAGGCTGCTGGCCGATAAGCTGAGTCATGCCTCGTTACTGGAAGCAGCTATACAGTCACCTGCCGTGTTGCGCCGTTTTGCACATAATGATGCCGGTTCTCTGGGGCGTTTACTTGCTGGTGGGCATACCGCAGAGCAACTGGTGGTCACGGAAGGGGTGTTCAGTATGGATGGCGACCAGGCACCACTACCTGAACTGGCCCGGCTTGCCGGGCAGTCTGGTGCGTGGTTGATGGTGGATGACGCCCATGGCATTGGCGTGCAGGGCGAGGGAGGCAGGGGAAGTTGCTGGCAGGCCGGTATTCAGCCAGATGTTCTGGTGGTGACCTTTGGTAAAGCCTTCGGTGCCAGTGGGGCTGCGGTATTGTGCAGTGAAGCCGTTGCCGATTACCTGGTCCAGTTTGCCCGCCACCTGATTTACAGCACATCGCTCCCACCTGCACAGGCCGAAGCACTCAGCGCCGCACTGGCCGTGATCCGCCACGCTGATGAAGCCCGGGAAGCACTTCAGCGCCATATTGGGCATTTCCGGGCCGGAGCGGCGGGTTTGCCCTGGGCGCTGTGTGAGTCATCTACGGCGATTCAGCCACTGATAATTGGTGATAATGCCCGTGCATTGCACCTTGCTCAGTGCCTGCGCGAGCAGGGCATCTGGGTGACAGCGATACGCCCGCCGACCGTTCCACCCGGTACCGCCCGGTTGCGTTTCACATTGACGGCGGCTCACCAGCCAGAAGATATCGACCGCTTACTGGAGGTGTTGTATGCCCTTGCCCGTGAATAAAGCAGCCGTGGCGGCGGCCTTTGGGCGTGCCGCTTCTGGTTATGACAAACATGCCCATTTTCAGCGTGAAAGCGGCCAGCAGCTTATTACCTTGTTGGGTGACATTTCTCCTTCCCGGGTACTGGACGCCGGGTGTGGCACCGGTTGGTTCAGCCGCTACTGGCATCAGCGTGGTGCAGCTGTTACCGGACTGGATCTCTCCGTTGCCATGCTGGAGCAGGCAAGCCTGCACAGCCCGGCAATAGAGTTCCTGTGTGGCGATATAGAAGCATTGCCACTTCCTGATGCCAGTGTTGATCTCGCCTGGAGCAATCTTGCTATTCAGTGGTGCGCGGATCTACGCCTGGCGCTGAGTGAACTCTGCCGGGTAACCCGCCCCGGAGGGCATGTCGCGTTCACAACACTGGCAGCAGGGTCGCTGCGTGAATTACACCAGGCATGGCGTGCGGTTGACCAGCGTAGCCATGGCAACCACTTCCTGCCCCGGCAAGCCATTGACGACGCCTGTCGCGGCTGGCAGTGCCAAATAAACACAGTCACCGTACGTGAACGCTGGGCTGATGTGCTGAGCGCAATGCGTTCCCTGAAAGGGATTGGCGCCACGCATTTGCACGCCGGGCGCGCCCCTGCCACGTTAACCCGGCAACAGCTTCAGGCGCTGTCACTGGCCTGGCCGCAGGAGGCGGGTGAATACCTGTTAAGTTACCAGTTAATAGTAGGAGTGATTACGCGTGAGTAAACGTTGGTTTGTTACGGGAACGGATACTGAGGTCGGGAAAACTGTTGCCAGTTGTGCGCTGTTACAGGCGGCAGCACAGCACGGGTTTCGTACTGCTGGTTACAAGCCAGTGGCGTCAGGCAGTGAATCCACGCCGGAAGGAATACGTAACAGTGATGCACTGGCTTTGCAGCGCAACAGTACCGTACCGCTGGCCTACCACCAGGTAAACCCACTGGTCTTTCTGGAACCCACTTCGCCGCATCTGGTCAGCCGGGATACCGGGCAGCCCATTACCTTTCCCGTAATCTCTGCCGGGTTAGCTGCGCTGGAGCCTCTTGCCAGTTGGGTACAGGTTGAAGGTGCTGGTGGCTGGTTCACGCCACTGAGCGAAGAGAACACTTTTGCTGACTGGGTGGTGCAGGAACAATTGCCAGTGATTCTGGTGGTGGGGGTTAAACTTGGGTGTATCAATCACGCCATGCTGACTTTACAGGCAATTCGCCAGTCCGGGTTACCTGTTGCAGGCTGGATTTCTAATACTGTATTACCGCCAGGCGCTCGTCATCTGGATTATCTGTCAACATTACGCCAGCGGCTGGACGCGCCTTTTCTGGGAGAAATTCCTTTTCTGGAACACGCGGAAACACATACCAATCTTGGGCAGTATCTTGATATCACTGCCCTGATTTAATCTTGCGGCATTACGGTGCTATCCAGTCTGAAACCATATTGTCATCCAGCATTGTCAGGTCGCCCTGTGCAACGTTGCGCCCGCGATGCAGCAGGCAAAATTTATCCGCCACCCAACGGATAAATGACAACCGTTGTTCAACCAGCAGTATTGTCAGGCCAAATTCCTGGTTCAGGCGGCGTAATGTCTGGCCCAGGTCCTGAATAAAACTGGTGCCGCGGCCATTAGTCGGTTCGTCCAGAATCAACAGTTTGGGGTCGTTCACCAGCGCTCTTGCCAGTGCCAGTTGCTGTTGCGTATCGCCAGCCAGGTCACCACCACGTACCTGGCGCAGGGTATACAATTCCGGGAACAATTCATAAACCAGCGGCGAAATTCGCTTATGTTGTTCACCTGCAGCCATCATGGCGATATGCAGGTTCTCTTCCACACTCAATTGAGAGAAAATCCGTTTATCCTGAGGAACATAGCCTATTCCCAGGGCTGTACGCCCCTCTGGTGGGCGGGTCAGCAAATCTTCTGGCGGGCAGCCTTGTGCCTGCCAGAGCATACTGCCACTTTGTACCGGTATATGGCCGGTAATACAGTTCACCAGCGTTGTTTTACCAACGCCAGGCGCGCCAAGCAGGCAAATGCATTGCCCTGTGGGCAAGTCCAGGTCAACATTCCATAATGTATGTTTTTCACCATAAAATTGGTTAACAGCACGTAAACTCAACATAATGTCCTCCTCCCGGACCGGTTGTACGTCAGGCTATTCCACTCAGGCGTAAATTCACCCGGCGCTGGTAACCACTCATATAACCACAGCGTCCTGCATCACTTTCTGCCAACAGGAAAGGGGGTGAGCTCCAGTCTGGTAATCTGTGCAATTCTCTTGCCAGAAAGCGTAACCACGACAGAAATTTCCACGAACCAGGACGATACTTACAAAAAACACTGGTTTTGCACCCCACAACTAAGACTTTGGTTGCACTGTGCACTTTGGCAGTGCTTTGCTGAGGATAATTTTGGTGCAGCGTGTTGACACAAAACAAATCCCTGTCTGGTCTGGTGCAAATTTTGTTATCAGGTCATCAACAAAAAAGAGGGCTGCCAGCGAAAAAATTTTGCCGGAAAATTTTTTATACGCTGTTTTTGTAAGAAAGCCGCAATTCAGCGGACTATGTCCTTAAAGGGCTTAAAGCAGTTATCCACTATTCCTGTGGATAACCTTGTGCATTAGAGTTAGAAAACTCACGGCAGGCGAGAGAATACGCGGCTTTCACCTGAATTGATGTTAAAGCCACCTTTATTTAAATAGTAATAAATATCAAATAGTTATATAAAATCAATCCTTCACGGTAATGCTGCGGGTTGTGTCTTAAAACTTTCATGACATCTCTTGACAATTGTTAAAAATGGAAAAATTCTGGGGATAACCTGGTCATTGCGGATCTTGCTGGTATAAACAGCGGGTGTTTGTGCCAAACATGTCATTTTGTACTGTCATTTAGCGCGCTCACTACCGATACTGGTTATTTAGCCAGTAATTAGGGTTGGCAAAAAACGGTATGGCAGTTAAAATTGCATCTTCCTCCCGCCATGGTGCAACAGGTCTTCTCTTATGAGTAAATTGTTCAAATTACACTCCAGCTTTACGCCATCCGGGGACCAGCCCGATGCCATTCGTCGCCTGTCTGAAGGGCTGGAAGATGGCCTGGCGCACCAGACACTGCTCGGTGTAACCGGATCAGGGAAGACATTTACCATCGCGAATGTTATTGCAGACCTGCAACGCCCTACGATGGTGCTGGCACCTAACAAAACACTGGCGGCGCAGCTCTATGGCGAAATGAAAGCGTTTTTCCCGGAAAATGCGGTTGAGTATTTTGTTTCTTATTACGATTACTACCAGCCGGAAGCCTATGTTCCCAGCTCTGACACCTTTATAGAAAAAGACGCATCAGTAAATGAGCACATCGAACAGATGCGGCTTTCAGCCACCAAAGCACTGCTGGAACGGCGTGATGTGGTTGTAGTGGCATCTGTTTCTGCCATTTATGGTCTGGGTGACCCGGACCTTTACCTGAAAATGATGCTGCACCTGACGGCCGGAATGCTGATTGACCAGCGCGCTATTTTGCGTCGCCTGGCAGAGTTGCAGTACACCCGTAACGACCAGGTGTTCCAGCGCGGTACTTTCCGGGTACGTGGTGAAGTTATCGATATCTTCCCGGCGGAATCTGATGATATCGCCCTGCGGGTTGAATTGTTTGATGAGGAAGTTGAACGGTTGTCGTTATTTGACCCACTGACCGGGCAGGTGGAGTCTGTTATCCCGCGCTTTACTATTTACCCGAAAACCCATTACGTCACACCCCGCGAACGTATTTTGCAGGCGATGGAAGAAATCAAAACCGAACTGGCGGACCGGCGCAAGGTGTTACTGGCAAATAATAAATTACTCGAAGAGCAACGCATCACCCAGCGGACACAGTTTGACCTCGAAATGATGAATGAACTGGGGTATTGCTCGGGAATTGAAAACTACTCGCGCTTTCTTTCCGGGCGCGGACCGGGAGAGCCGCCACCAACATTGTTTGACTACCTGCCCGCAGATGGCCTGCTGGTTATCGATGAATCTCACGTTACCGTGCCGCAAATAGGCGGGATGTACCGCGGTGACCGGGCACGTAAAGAAACGCTGGTTGAATATGGTTTCCGGTTGCCTTCCGCGCTGGATAACCGCCCACTCAAATTCGAAGAATTTGAAGCCCTGGCACCGCAAACCATTTATGTTTCTGCCACACCGGGTAATTACGAGCTGGATAAATCCGGCGGTGAAGTAATAGACCAGGTTGTACGCCCTACAGGTCTGCTGGATCCACTGATAGAAGTGCGCCCGGTAGCTACTCAGGTGGACGATTTGCTCTCAGAAATTCGCAAGCGCACGGCCATTAATGAACGAGTGCTGGTTACCACTCTGACGAAACGTATGGCGGAAGACCTTACCGAATACCTTGAAGAGCACGGTGCCCGTGTGCGCTACCTGCACTCCGATATCGACACAGTCGAACGCATGGAGATTATCCGCGATTTGCGCCTGGGCGAGTTTGATGTACTGGTGGGGATTAACTTGTTGCGCGAAGGCCTGGATATGCCGGAAGTGTCGCTGGTGGCAATACTGGATGCTGATAAAGAAGGCTTCCTGCGTTCTGAGCGCTCACTGATTCAGACTATTGGGCGTGCGGCGCGTAACCTCAACGGCATGGCGATTCTGTATGGCGATAAAATTACACCATCGATGGCAAAAGCCATTGGTGAAACCGAACGCCGTCGCGAAAAACAGATGCTCTACAACAAAGAGCATGGCCTGGTGCCAAAAGGCCTGAACAAGAAAGTGGTGGATATCCTGGCGCTGGGCGAAGGAGTAATGAAAACCAAAGCGAAACGCGGTAAGACGCGTGGCGGAGACGCTGCTGCACGCACTGTCGCGCAAGATATGTCACCGAAGGCCATGGAGCAGAAAATCCATGAACTGGAAACACAGATGATGACTCACGCGCAAAATCTGGAATTTGAAGAGGCGGCAAAATTACGCGACCAGCTACAGCAATTGCGCGCGTTGTTTATTGCTGCCTCATAATCTTAGCTGCTTTTCTGTAGTGCCAGGTCGATGGCCTGGCGCAACCGCTGGCGGTCATGGCGGTAGGGGACATCACTGGCTGCCAGGGCAGTCTGGATCACGGTTTTGGCATCATGGCTTGCGGGCAGGGTGTTATATTCACCGGTAATAACCGTACTGATAACAGGTTTCCCTATTGCCTGCTCCATTATGTCCAGCCGCTCATCCAGCGTCAGTAAGGCCGCTGCACTGTGCTCTTTCCCCAGATTATCAATAAACACCACTTTTGCCTGAGTACGGCGCAGTGCTTCAGTTAACTCAGGCATGAGTAAAATCGGCATCAGGCTGGTATAAAAACTTCCCGGTCCAATAATCACCAGGTCGGCTTTTTCCAGAGCCAGAACTGCTTCGCGGGTGGCACAAACCTGCGGGGACAATTGCAACCTTTGTGGAGGTACCCTGAGCTGGTCAATATTTACCTCTCCCCAAACTTCATGGCCCTCGTTATCTGTGGCCAGTAAATCCACAGGTTGCTCAGACATCGGGATCAAAAACGCATCCACATGCAGCCAGGTACGAATCAGGTTAATGGCTTCCAGTGGGCGTACACTCAGGTGATCGAGTGCTTTAAGAATTAAATTCCCCAGGTTGTGGCCAGCTAACTCGCCATTGCCACTAAACCGGTATTCAAATAACGCCGATGCCACGCTCGGGTCGGTAATCAACTGGTTCACGCAATTACGCAGGTCGCCCCAGGCAATTCCCCCCTCTGAACGGCGAATGCGCCCGGTTGAACCGCCATTGTCTGTGGTGGTGACAATGCCAGTCAGGCGTTGGCCTAAAAAGCCCAGTGCAGACATTACTCGTCCAAGCCCATGACCACCACCCAGAGTGACCACACAATCCAAATCGGCCAGTGCCCGGCTGCGCATAGGTTTTCCTTATAAAACATATTTACTCCTTAAATTACCTGAATAGCGGTTAAAAGACGAACCTTTGGCAAGGGAAAATGACATCTGTCAAAGCAATGCCTGCAAACAACGGCTATTTTGTCGCGAAAATGCAGAATTGTGTCGATATATACTTGTTTATATAGCGAAAGTCGTCTGGCGCTTCATGCCAGAAAGCGCTACTATCCTGCTAACCCGGTTTCAGAAATCTGAAACTGACACTCAAGCCCTGGCGCCTGTGTCGCAAGATATGGTGCCCTGGCCGTGGCGATGCGTCGTCACCAGGGTGCAGAAAGAAATGCCTGCATCTCCCGTATTTGGAAAGGTGTACATGGTCTCTCAACTTACCGATGCATGGGCGCGTAAGTTCTATTACTTGCGTCTGTCTGTGACTGATGTTTGCAACTTTCGTTGCACATATTGCCTGCCAGATGGCTACAAACCGCACGGCGTGGCGAACAAAAGCTTTCTCAGCCTCGATGAAATTCGCCGGGTCACTCGTGCGTTTGCCGCGGCAGGCACCGAAAAAGTTCGCCTGACCGGTGGTGAGCCCTCTTTACGCCGCGACTTTACCGATATCATTGCTGCCGTTCGTGAAAATGCTTCTTTGCGCCAAATCGCTGTGACTACCAACGGTTATCGCATGGCGCGTGATGTGCAGCAATGGCGTGATGCCGGGCTGACAGCAATTAACGTCAGTGTCGACAGCCTTGATGCCCGGCAGTTCTACGCCATAACCGGGCAGGATAAATTCCGCCAGGTTATGGACGGGATTGATGCCGCGTTTGCTGCCGGGTTTGAGCGTGTGAAAGTCAATACCGTGCTGATGCGTGACGTGAACCACCACCAACTGGGCACCTTTCTTGCCTGGATTAAAACCCGGCCAATTCAATTACGCTTTATTGAACTGATGGAAACCGGCGAGGGCAGTGAACTGTTTCGCCAGCGCCATGTTTCCGGCATGGTGATTCGCGACCAGCTTCTGGAACGCGGGTGGATCCATCAGATTCGCCAGCGCAGTGACGGACCAGCTCAGGTCTTCTGCCACCCGGATTACCAGGGCGAAATTGGCCTCATCATGCCCTATGAGAAAGATTTCTGTGCCAGTTGCAACCGCCTGAGAGTGTCATCCATTGGCAATCTGCATTTATGCCTGTTTGGTGATGGCGGCATTCCGCTGCGTGATTTACTGGCAAACGACCAGCAACAGGGCGAATTGCAGGCACGTATCAGCCAGGCGCTGGCCGGTAAAAAACAGACCCATTTCCTGCATCAGGGAAATACGGGGATCACGCAGAACCTGTCGTATATCGGTGGGTAAGCGTTCGTAAGGAGAGAATCATGAGTCAGGTAAGCAGTACATTTATTCCGGCGCGTGTCGCTGTCATGACGGTGACTTCACACCGCACTGAAGAAGAAGATTCATCGGGCCATTACTTGCGTGATGTTGTCACAGAGGCGGGGCACCAGGTGGTGGCAAAGGCGATTGTCAGTGAGAACCGTTATGCCATTCGCGCCCAGGTATCGCAGTGGATTGCCAGTGATGATGTCCAGGTGGTGCTGATTAACGGCGGAACCGGGTTGACTGAGGGCGATCAGGTTCCTGAAGCCCTGTTGCCTCTGTTTGACCGTGAAATTGAAGGGTTTGGTGAAGTGTTCCGCATGCTGTCTTATGAAGAAATCGGCACGGCGACATTGCAGTCTCGGGCAGTGGCTGGCATGGCAAACCGCACAGTAATTTTCGCCATGCCGGGTTCAACCAAAGCCTGTCGCACTGCCTGGGAAAATATTATCCAGCAGCAACTCGATGCACGCCAGCGCCCGTGTAACTTCCATCCTCATCTCAAGAAATAGTTATGTCGCAATTAACCCATATTAATGCGGCTGGCGAAGCTCATATGGTGGATGTCTCCGCCAAAGCTGAAACAGCCAGGGAAGCCAGAGCGGAAGCGTTTGTCACTATGCATCCGGACACACTGGCGATGATTGTTGAAGGGCGTCATCACAAAGGTGATGTCTTCGCCACAGCGCGTATCGCCGGTATTCAGGCCGCCAAACGCACCTGGGAATTGATCCCTCTGTGCCACCCATTATTGCTCAGCAAAGTGGAAGTTCACCTGGAAGCGCAGCCTGCGGAAAACCGGGTGCGTATTGAATCAGTCTGCCGGCTGAGCGGTAAAACCGGTGTCGAAATGGAAGCGCTCACTGCAGCTTCAGTTGCCGCGCTGACCATTTACGATATGTGTAAAGCGGTTCAGAAAGATATGGTCATTGGCCCGGTACGTCTGCTGGCGAAGTCGGGCGGTAAATCAGGTGATTTCAGGGCGGTGCAGGATGATTGATGTACTTTTTTTCGCACAAGTGCGTGAACTGGTTGGCTGTGATGCTTTGCGCCTTGATGCCTCATTTTCTTCTGTTGAAGCGCTACGCCAGCACCTGGAAAACCGGGGCGGGCGCTGGGCTTTGGCACTGGAAAGCGGCAAATTATTAGCAGCTGTTAACCAGACGCTGGTCCCTCTTGACCACGCTATTCAGGCGGGCGACGAGGTGGCCTTTTTCCCCCCGGTCACCGGAGGCTGATATGGAAGAACAAACACGCATTGGTGTGGGGCGCGACAACATTGATGTCGGCGCCGAATATCAGTGGCTGGCGGCGTGCGATGACGACGGTGCTGTGGTGACATTTACCGGAAAAGTGCGTAACCACAATCTGGGTGATAATGTCAGCGCACTGTGCCTGGAACATTACCCAGGCATGACGGAAAAAGCGCTGGCAGAAATTGTTGCCACCGCGCGTGAACGTTGGCCGCTGCAACGTGTAACCGTTCTTCACCGTATTGGCGAAATGTACCCAGGTGAAGAAATTGTATTTGTCGGTGTGACCGGTGCACACCGCAGCAGCGCTTTTGCCGCGGCAGAATTCATTATGGATTACCTGAAAACCCGGGCTCCGTTCTGGAAACGGGAATCGACTGAGCAGGGGGCTCGCTGGGTTGAAGCTCGTGAAAGCGATAAAGTTGCTGCAGAACGCTGGTAAGACTGCGCATTACAGCTGAATGTGGTAGTCTGAAGGCCTGTTTTTCCATCAAAATCAGAGGATATGTCATGGACCGCTTCCCACACGCCAATGGCACAATCGTCCAGAACACCCGCACCGGGCTGCAAACCTATATGGCGCAGGTGTATGGCTGGATGACTTGTGGCCTGTTACTGACGGCATTTGTCGCCTGGTATGCCGCAGCGACTCCGGCAGTCTTGATGTTTGTTTTTTCCAGTAAGCTAACGTTTTTTGGTTTAATCATTGCTCAACTGGCGCTGGTGTTTGTTCTGTCCGGTATGGTGCATAAACTGAGTGGCGCTATGGCAACCACGCTGTTTATGCTTTATTCCGCGCTAACCGGGCTGACGTTGTCGAGTATTTTTGTGGTTTATACTTACTCGTCTATCGCCAGCACATTTGTGGTGACCGGGGGGATGTTTGGCGCAATGAGCCTGTATGGGTACACTACGAAGCGTGATCTGAGCAAATTCGGCAGCATGCTGTTTATGGCCCTGATCGGTATTGTTCTGGCTTCTGTAGTCAACATCTGGCTGAAAAGCACCGCGTTAATGTGGGCTGTGACCTATATTGGTGTGGTGGTTTTTGTTGGCCTGACAGCCTGGGATACCCAGAAACTGAAAAGTATTGGCAGCCAGATTGATACCCGTGACAGCACCAACCTGCGCCGCTACTCCATTATGGGTGCCCTGACGCTGTACCTTGATTTCATCAACCTGTTCCTGATGATGTTGCGTATTCTCGGCAACCGCCGTTAAGCGCTTATTGCAGCCCGGTGGCGCGCGTTTTAACCGCGCCCACCTGGTTGCGCTTTCCCTCGCCTTCCTTGCGTAATTTTTCCGCCCGGCTTTCCAGTACGGCATAACACACCGCTGCAATGATTAATGGAATAAAGTAATACAATGCCCGCCAGACCAGTAACGCGGCAATAATACTGCCGTGGCTGATTTGCGAGGCAGGTAGCAATGCCAGAAACACCGCTTCCAGTACCCCAATCCCGGCCGGAATATGAATAATCACCCCCGCAATACTGCTGAGTAATGTCACTGCCAGTACCGTCATAAAATCAACCTGTTGCTGCATCAGTAACCAAATTGTTGTGCCCATAATCAGCCAGTTCAGTGCAGACAACAAAAACTGCGTTATGGCAAAACGGGCTCCTGGCAGGCGTATTCGCCGCCCACGGATTCGCCACGTTCTTTTCGGGGAGAAAGAGCACAACAACAGCCAACAGATGCTTAACGCGAGTAATACCCCGCCAATACAGCGCAGCGTCAGCGTATCAATGTACCACCCTGCGGGCAGGTGCAGCGCACCAAAAGTAAACAGTATCCCGCCTACCAAAATATAACCCAGCCAGTTAGTCATAATACTAAAAGAAAAAATCCGGGCGATAGTGCCGCTACCCAGGCCTAACCGCGAGTACAGCCGGTAACGCATACCAATTCCACCGACCCAGGTGCTTAGTGTCAGGTTAAAGGCATAACAAATAAAAGACACCAGCATGACTACCCGGGCAGACAGACCGTGCCCGGACCATGACCGGCTTAATAAATCATACAGACCATAGATGGTGTAGCTAATAACCACTAATCCGGCTGCACCGAATAGTGCGTTGCGGTTATAGGTCATTAAGGACTGCCAGACCTCCTGCCAGTCAACCTGGCGGGCATAAAGCACAAGCAATACCACAACAACCAGTAGAAATACGCCAGATAATCCTTTTTTGATTCGGCGGCGGGAGTGGGAGCTGAGTGAGCGGTGCAGTAACGACATTGTCATTGTCCTCCTGAGTCCGTAGTGGCATGTTGGTCCTGTTGCTCAAGCTCAGGCTGAACTGGCGGCCGGACACGGGTAATACGTGGTGTGTGAGCAGGCAACCAGCCCACCATTGCCGGGAAATGCCGTACAAAGTGGAAAGCGAGAACACTGCAAGTCAATCCCCACCAGCGAGGGCCAGGCAACAATACCCGGTCTGCCTGGGTTTGCTCTGTGCTCTGGCTTATCAATTTCATCAGGTTATCGCGCAATGTCTGGTTGAATTCACGGTCATGAATCACCAGGTTGGCTTCAAGGTTCAGTGACAAACTAAGCGGGTCGAGGTTGCTGGAGCCAACTGTTGCCCAATGGCTGTCCATCACAGCAACTTTGCCGTGTAACGGGCGCTGCTGGTATTCATAAATATGGACACCGGCTTTGAGCAGGTAAGGGTAGAGCAGGCGGGCCGCGGTTTTTACCATCGGAATGTCGGGCTCGCCCTGCAAAATCAGTTTAACGCTGACACCACGGCGTGCTGCGTTTCGCATGGCATGCAGCAGCCGGTACCCCGGGAAGAAATAGGCATTGGCAATAATCACCTCACGGCGTGCCCGGGCCAGCATACGCAAATAATAACGCTCAATATCATCCGGATGGCGGTTGTTATCACGCCAGATAAACAGCGCCTGTGCTTCTCCAGCCTGGTTCTGGTCCTGCGCTCTGTGCCGATGCCAGCGCCAGCGGCGTGTTCGGGTACTTTCCGGCAGGTTAGCAATAACAAACTGTTGAATATCGCTGACCACCGGGCCACGAACCGCAACGGCATAATCCTGTTTGGCTTCCGGTCCGTAACTGGTGAGGTGTTCAGCGGAGTAATTAATGCCACCAACAAACGCCAGTTCACCGTCAATTACCACTATTTTGCGGTGCATCCGGCGGAACAGATTAGTTCGCATACCAAGAAACAGCGGTGACGGGTCGTAATAACGTACAACCACACCCGCCTGAGTCAGCGTATTGATAAATGTCTCGCTCAGATCAGGGGAACCATAGCCATCCATCAACACTTCTACCTGTACACCACGCTGTGCCGCTTCCAGCAATACCTGGTGCAGTGCCTGGCCTGCGTTATCATCAAACCAGATGAATGTTTCCAATAACACCTGCTTTTTCGCCTGGCTTATGGCGTCGAAAACTGCCGGATAATAAGCGTCGCCATTCTCCAGTAACGTAATCTGGTTACCGCTTCTCCATGTCGTTTTCACAGACTAATCTCCACCGCTAATGGCGCATGATCCGACAAACCACGCCACGGGCCCGAAGAGAAGGGCAAAGGTTTGCACTGTTTCACATGGCGCACATAAATCCTGTCAAGACGCAAAAAAGGGTACCATACCGGGAATGTGCGGGCCGGTTTGCCAAACTCGCGGCTGAATACTTCTTCCATACCATTCTGCTCATGCAGACGTGGGTGGAGCCGTTGCCGCCAGTCATTAAAATCGCCTGCCACAACCAGTGGCGCATTCTCAGGCAGTTGGCAAATCACTGCCCACAGTTTTTCCAGTTGTGCCTGGCGATGTGGCTCTTTAAGCCCCAGGTGAACACAAATAACATGGAGTGGCACGGGCTTGCCGGGTATGTTGAGGCGGCAGTAAAGCAGGCCTCGTTGTTCATGTCCTTCGATGGAAACGTCAATATTCTCGCTGTGTTCAATTGGAAAGCGCGATAAAACTGCGTTCCCGTGGTGACCTTCCGGATAAACCGCATTGCGCCCATAGGCATAATCGCGCCAGACTGTATCGGCCAGATACTCATAGTGACTGGCTGTTGGCCAGCCGGGTACAGCCCGTGCCAGAGTTTGGTGCTCACCGCTGACCTCCTGCAGGCAAACAATGTCTGCGAGTGTTGCACGCAAAGCATCGCGCAGTGCTGGCAGTGAAAAGCGGCGGTTAAAAGCAGTAAATCCTTTATGTGTGTTTATTGTTAGAATTTTGATAATTGAATGTGAAGGCATGGTGCCGATTTCCTCCTTGTTTTGTTTCTGTGTGCAAATAAAGTGTAGTGTTTGTCACAAAAAACTGGCGGGATACGGAATTTTCCGTAAAGTGCGGTACTCTGATTAGTAGTCAAAAAATCCGTCAGGAGAGAAGACATGAAATGGCAACAACGACTTCGTGTCGCAACAGGCCTGAGTTGCTGGCAAATTATTCTGCATTTGCTGGTTATAGCCGTGCTGGTTGCCGGCTGGATGAGTCAATCCCTGGTTCAGGTTGGTATTGGTCTGTGTCTGTTATACACACTGACTTTAGTGATGATGCTGGCGTTACAGCGTTTTCATGACGGCTGGCTCCGGGAGTTAGGTGATTTTCTCGAAGAGCTCACCACCACATGGTATTTTGGTACGGCGTTAATATGCCTGTGGCTGTTATCCCGTGTTTTTCAGAGCCATCTGGTGCTGGTGCTTGCCGGCGTGGTTATCCTCGCCGGGCCTGCAGTTGTGTCGTTACTGGCAAAAGACAGCAACCGACGCCGGTCAGGCAATTTTTCTGCGAAACATAGCGTACGCCGCTGATCCGGTTATGGCCGTTATAACTAATAACGGCCATAAGCTTCGCCACACAATACTAAAATCCGCATCTTTCAGGTAAATCTCTTTGGTGATGTCGGTGAAATGCCGAATTGGGTTTACCCATGTCAGATCCTGTAACCACACAGGCATGTTCTCTACCGGAGAAACATACCCGGAAAGCAAAATGGCTGGCATCATAAATACAAAGACACCTATAAATGCCTGTTGCTGGGTTGAACACAGCGACGAAATCAGCAGGCCAAACCCTACCAGCGATAACCCGTAAACCAGCATGGTGAAATAGAACAGCAGCAGAGAACCGGCAAAGGGGATCTGGTAAGCCCATATGCCCACACCCAACACAATCGATGCCTGAAAGCAGGCGACAATTAAGGCTGGTACGGCTTTGCCAACAAAAATCTGCCAGGTGGCGAGCGGCGAAACCAGCAACTGGTCCAGTGTGCCTTGCTCGCGTTCGCGGGCAACAGACAGTGACGTTACAATCATCACACCAATGGTGGTAATCATGGCTATCAGCGACGGGACAACAAACCATTTGTAGTCCAGATTTGGGTTATACCAGTTGCGCACCACCAGTTCACTGTTGTTCTGTTTCTGCCCGTTAAGCAGCGATTGCTGGTAATCATTGACTATCTGCTGCACATAACGGGCCGCAATTTGCGCGCTGTTTGAGTTGCGCCCATCCAGCAGTAACTGTACCTGGGCTGGGGTAAGCTGGTCCAGGTCGCGGGAAAATGTGGGCGGGAACCGCACCACCAACAATGCCCGCTGGTTATCAATAACATCACGAATCTGACCGGGGCTGTTGAGCTGTAAAATATGGGAAAATGCTTTTGCCTGTGCAATGCGCTGAGTCAGTTCGACCGAGTGTTTGCCGTTGTCTTCATTATAAATAGCCACTGTCGCGTTGGTGACCTCCAGTGTGGCGGCAAACGGGAACAGCACCACCTGAAGAATGACCGGCATTATCAGGATTGCGCGGGTTTGCGGCTCCCTTAACAGCGACTGTAATTCTTTACGGATAAGCGTCCACAAACGGTGCAGCATAGCGTGTTACTCCCTGTCGAGCCGGCGGCTGGTTTTCAACATGGTCAGCCCAATAAACAGTACCGCAGAGGCAATTAAAAACAGCACATTGACCACCAGAACTGAAGTGATATTGCCCGCGAGAAACAGTGTTTGCAGGGTACTGACAAAGTAACGGGCCGGGATAATGTAGGTCACGATACGGATAATGGCGGGCATACTGTCTATCTGGAATATAAAACCGGACAACATAATTGAAGGCAAAAAAGCAGCGTTCAGCGCAACTTGCGCGGCATTAAACTGGTTACGTGTCAGTGTGGAAATCAGCAGGCCCATACCCAGCGTGCTGAGCAAAAACAGGCTGGAGATAAGAAATAAAATCAGCAGCGAACCACGCCAGGGAACACCCAGAATAAATACCGACACCAGCATACACAGCAGCATAGCCAGCATGCCGAGAAAGTAATAGGGAACCAGTTTACACAGTAGTAACTCCGTGCGGGTTACTTCGGTGGACAACAGCGCTTCCATGGTGCCGCGCTCCCACTCACGGGCAATCACCAGTGAAGTGAGGATAGCGCCAATAACTGTCATGATAATGGTAATGGCACCGGGAATTATAAAATGGCGGCTGATAGCTGCCGGGTTGAACCAGTAGCGGGTTTGTACATCAATCAGGGGTTGGAATGATTCACCACGGTCTTCAGCACGTTGTTGCTGCCAGATTTGCCAGATACCCTGAGCATAGGCCTGCACAAAGTTGGCGGTATTGGGTTCACTGCCATCCGTTATCACCTGAATTGGGGCAGTATCGCCATTGCGGGCCATTTGCTCCGCAAAGTTGACCGGAATGGTAATGATGCCGCGTATTCTCCCGGCCTGCATCAGGTCAACCAAATGCTGGCGATTATCGCTAATTGTCGGGGCAATGAAAGGCGAAGCACTGACAGTGTGAGCAAAAGAGAGTGCTTCCTCACTTTGCTGATCCAGCAACACACCCACATGTAACCGGCTGGAATCCAGGTTTATGCCATAGCCGAAGATAAACAGCAGCATCAACGGAATGACCACCGCAATCAGCCAGCTACTCGGATCGCGAATAATCTGGCGGGTTTCTTTAATGCACAGCGCTCTTACGCGATGCCAGGAAAGGATGCTATTGGTGGCCACTGGCATGCTCCTTGTCCCACTGGTGAATCAGTTGAATAAAGGCCTGTTCCATAGTCGGATCGGCCATTTCGTCGTTGGCTGCACTGGCTTTCAGCGCATCAGGCGAACCACTGGCGATTAACTTACCACGATAAACCAGCCCGATACGGTCGCAATACTCGGCTTCATCCATAAAGTGAGTCGTCACCATCACGGTGACGCCGCGCTCCACCATACTGTTAATGTGCAACCAGAATTCGCGGCGGGTCAGGGGGTCAACACCCGATGTCGGTTCATCAAGAAACAGAATGTCCGGTTCATGCATTAATGAGCAGGCCAGCGCAAGGCGTTGTTTAAACCCCAATGGCAGGGCGTCAGTTGCCTGATTCGCCACGGACTGGAGGTTGAAGGCATCAGTCATGCGTTGGATCTTTTCTTGCTGGCGCACGCCGCGTAAACCGTAGATCCCGGCGAAGAAACGCAGGTTTTGGGTTACTGTCAGATTGCCATACAGCGAAAATTTTTGCGCCATATAGCCCAGGTGCTGGCGGGCTTTCCCTGAACTGGTTTTTAAGTCCATATTAAGCACCAGTGCCTGGCCATCGGTGGGAACCAGCAAGCCACACATCATCTTAAATGTTGTGGATTTCCCGGCACCATTTGGCCCCAGCAGGCCGAAGATTTCACCGCGTTTTACCGCGAAGTCAACATGGTCCGTCGCTGCAAAATCACCAAATTTTTTGGTCAAGTCACGGGCTTCAATTACGGTTTCCCCTTTATTGCCTTCAACCTGATGCAAAATCGCGCCCAGCGGGGATTCACGGGTTTTGGTCCCGCCTAACAAGTCAATAAAAGCGTCTTCAAAACGTGGCTGTGTTTCCCGAAAACAGCTTTCGGGTAATGACAGGCTGGCTGCAAGCCCGGCAATGGCTGAAGAGGAATTAACAATCAGGCGAACCGAATGACCCTGAATCATTCCGTCGCTCACGCAAGGCTGGCGCAGAGCATGCTGAAGCAGTGGGCGATTTTTCCCTTCCGGGCTGGTAACAAGCCAGGTGCGCCCGGCGATTTGTTGAGTGAGTTCATCAGGCGCGCCCTGGTAAAGGCGTTCACCTTCATTCATCAACAACACTTCCCGGCACTGTTCCGCTTCATCCAGGTAGGATGTGCTCCATAAAATCAGCATGCCGTCATTCGCCAGTTCATGGACCATACGCCACAATTCCCGCCGTGAAATAGGGTCAACCCCCACGCCGGGTTCATCCAGCAACAAGACACTGGGCTGGCCGACCAGGGTGCAGGCTAACCCCAGCTTTTGCTTCATCCCACCTGATAATTTCCCTGCCAGGCGTTTGGTAAATGGCCCCAGGTCGGTAAATTCCAGAAGCTGATTAAATACTTGCTGACGTAGCTTGCCACGAACACTGCGCAAATCGGCGTACAGGTTCAGGTTTTCCATCACCGTTAAATCTTCGTACAGGCCAAATTTCTGTGGCATATAGCCCAGCATGCTGTGTAACTGTGTATCGTCACGAATAGGGTCAAGGCCCAGTACCTCAATCCTGCCTTCACTCGGTGTCAATAAGCCTGCCAGCATACGCATTAATGTTGTTTTACCGGCACCATCGGGGCCGACCAGGCCAGTGACAGCACCTGCTGTAATTACCGTATTCAGGCTGGCAACGGCAGGACGGTTGAGCCCACGAAAATGTTTGACGACATTCTCCAGCCTTATTGTCGCCGCCTGGCTCATTACTGCTCTCCTTCAAACCGAATGGTCACCGGCATTCCCTGGCGTAGCGTGTCATCGGGGTGGGTAACAATAATACGCAGACGGTAAACCAGGTCGGTGCGCAGGTCCGGCGTTTCGACGGTTTTCGGGGTAAATTCTGCTGTGGGTGAGACAAAACCAATTTTGCCTTTCCACGGGTTACCGGGGCGGCCATCGATATAAATCAGTACATTACGCCCGGGCACAGCCTGGCCGAGATTTTTTTCGTCTACATAAGCGCGCACCCAAACCGGGCGGGTTAATGACAACGTCAGCACAGTACTGCCAGCACTTAACATCGTGCCGGGTTCTACTGCGCGTGTCAGCAGAGTGCCACTTGATGGAGCAGTCAGGTCGGTATCGTTTAAATCCAGTTGCGCCTGAGCCAGGGCCGCCTGGGCTTGCTCCAGACTAGCTTTGGCTTCAGCAATTTCCTGCGGACGATTACCCGCTTTGTACTGGCTGAGTTTATCTTCTGCGGATTTCAGGTTGGCCTGAGCCTGAATACTTGCCGAGCGGGCATTGGCTAAATCATCGGCGGAGTTGACCCGCTGTTGCCATAATGCCTGCTGGCGTTGATAGTAACGGGTAGCGTACTGGGCGGCGGCCTGGGCCTGTTTCACTGCGGCAGCGGCCTGGGCGATTTCTTCGCTACGGTAGCCTGCCATCACCAGGTCATATTTCGCCTGTGCGGCGTCTTCATTAGCCTGGGCCTGTGCCAGCGCAATGGTGTAAGGTTTTTTATCCAGCATACCGAGTGTTTCGCCTGCTGTGATTTTATCGCCTTCGTCTACATTCAGTTCTTCAAGACGCCCTCCGACACGAAAGCTCATATTCACTGTTCGAATATCGACATTGCCGTAGAGTGTCAGTGTGTTATCCTGGTGTTGTTGGTACCACCAGACACCGGCACCAGCTACAACAAGAATGAATAAAATCACAATTGCAATCAGTGGCTTGCGGTGTTTCATGCCAGCGTTCCTCAGTGTTGAGACAGTCCGTATAAAATAAAATCAATATGCGATGCGATAACGTTGCTAATCAGACCAACTTTTTGATTATCAAATTGTGTCCAGCCCATGCGTAATAAAATGGTTTCGCGCCCGAGACGAAAGGCGAGGATCTCACCCAGCAATGCGTGGGTATGTAAAATGGTTTCGGTGTCCAGTGGGTCACGCCCACAGTAACAGGCGATTAATGCACACAGGTGATCGTGCATGGGAGCAATAACCTGGTCATGAATCAGTGTGTAAGCGGCTGTGGGGGAAAGTTGTTCGCGGGAAATAAATTTACTCAGGTTGAGTGTTTCATCTGAGGTCAGTAATTTGCACATATGGCCGCAGGCCAGGTGAATTAACTCGCGTACTGCTGTTTTGTCTGGCTGTTTGCGGGAAAGTAGCTGCACAGCGGAAGCGACATGTGGCTGGAAATTATGGCTGATAAAATCAGCTATCCATTGCGCACAGGCCATATACAGTTCTTCTTTTGAACCAAAATAGTAAGTAATGGCGGCAATATTTTGGCTGGCCTGCGTTGCAATGTCGCGTGTGGTTGCATGCAAACCAAACTCACCAAATTGAGCTATTGCGGCAGTAATTAATTGGTTTTTAGCGAGTTCACCCCGAGAGGTGACGGGCGTATTCATCGTATTCATCACCAGAGTCAGTGAAACTTAATCAATCATTTGATTAAGTCTATGCCAGCTTTTGGTATATGGCTACTGGCAGCGTATTATTTTGCAGAAATTTCTGTTCGCGGGAATTTATGCAGTGCAATGGAAAAGCTGTTACACTCCGCCGCTTCATGACACTGTGGTTGTGTCACTGTTGTTTGGCTAAGGGTCCTCCTTGCCATTAAAACGACGATCCCTGGGAACTACGCCGTAAACTGCGGGCAGGGTGAGTGAGGAGTTGTTATGTCTTTTGAATCACTCGGGTTAAATCCGGCAATTTTACAGGCAGTAGCTGAACAGGGGTATAGCGAGCCAACCCCCATTCAACAACAGGCGATTCCGGCAGTGCTTGCCGGGCGCGACTTAATGGCCAGCGCGCAGACCGGGACCGGGAAAACCGCCGGGTTTACCCTGCCATTGTTGCAGAAGTTGTCTCAGTCGCCGCATACGGTCAGTGGCAAACGCCCTGTCCGGGCTCTGATTCTTACGCCAACCCGTGAGCTTGCTGCACAGGTTTGGGAAAATGTGCGTGCTTACAGCAGCCACCTGAAACTGCGTTCACTGGTGGTTTATGGTGGTGTCAGCATTAACCCACAAATGATGAAGCTGCGTGGTGGCGTAGACATTCTGGTTGCCACCCCTGGGCGCTTGCTGGATCTGGTGCACCAGAATGCAGTCAGCCTGGATAAAGTTGAAGTGCTGGTGCTGGATGAAGCAGACCGCATGCTGGATATGGGCTTTATCCATGATATTCGCCGTGTGTTGGCAAAACTACCGGCAAAACGCCAGAACTTGCTGTTTTCTGCAACCTTCTCCGATGAGATTAAACACCTGGCATCCGGGCTCCTCAAAAACCCGGAAGTGATTGAGGTTGCACGCCGTAATGCACCTTCAGAGCAGGTGACACAATATGTGCATCTGGTTGATAAAAAACGTAAGCGTGAATTGTTGTCTCACCTTATTGGCAAAGATAACTGGCAGCAGGTACTGATCTTCACCCGCACCAAATACGGTGCCAACCACCTTGCAGAGCAATTGAATAAAGACGGTATTAGCGCTGCGGCTATTCATGGTAATAAAAGCCAGGGAGCCCGTACCCGTGCTCTGGCCGATTTTAAATCCGGCGCGATTCGTGCACTGGTGGCGACAGACATTGCTGCACGCGGTATTGATATTGAATCACTGCCTTATGTGGTTAACTACGAGCTGCCAAATGTACCGGAAGACTATGTCCACCGTATTGGGCGTACCGGGCGCGCGGCAGCAACCGGGCAGGCTGTGTCACTGGTGTGTGTGGACGAACACAAACTGTTAAAAGATATTGAGCGTTTACTCAAACGCCCAATACCGCGTATGGCGATTGACGGCTATGAGCCAGATCCGTCTATCAAAGCGGAACCGGTGGAAGACCGCCAGTCGCGTGGCCGCCGTGGCGCCGGACAAGGGCGCGGTAGCCGGCCTTCAGCCGGGGCTCCGGCAAAGAAACGCACCTCCCGGCCAGAAAACAGCAATACCCGGCCTGAAAATGCCAGTGGCAAACCGGAAAAACGCCCGGCAAAACCTCGCCGTTCGCGTGCCCCCAGAAAAGAGAATGGCAGTAACAGCCAGTAGTAGCCTGGCGGGCTGGTGTAAACCTGCCCAGCCATCCAGTTAACTTCCTGCCTGTTGGCCAGCTCCGGTAATTCTGGTGCACAGAATTGCCGGCTCTCTTCCAGTAAACTATTTTGCCCCAAAAAGCAGTTCAGCCAGCCACGAAAAAATGCCACAATAGTGGTTGTTTATACAGTACAGGAACTGCAATGGCCTTATCCGCGGCACAAAAGGCGCAAATTGCCGCATGGTACAAAGCGCTGCAACAACAAATCCCCGATTTTATCCCCCGTCCTCCCCAACGGCACATGATTGCCGAAGTGGCAAAAAACCTGGCGGGTGACAGCGGCCGGCATTTGGTTATTGAAGCGCCTACCGGTGTAGGTAAAACGCTCTCCTATCTGATTCCGGGTATTGCCCTTGCCCGGGACGAAAAAAAAACGCTGGTGGTCAGTACTGCGAACGTCGCGTTACAGGATCAGATCTACAGTAAAGATCTCCCTCTTCTCAGCAAGATTATCCCCGAATTGCGTTATACCGCCGCTTTTGGCCGTGGGCGCTATGTTTGCCCGCGAAACCTGGCAGCGCTCGCCAGCGATAACAGTAGCCAGGGGGATCTGCTGGCGTTTCTTGATGATGACCTCACACCGAAAAATAAAGCGGAACAACAGCGCTGTGTGGCATTAAAAAAAGACCTCGACAGCTACAGTTGGGATGGCCTGCGTGACCACACTGATAAAGTTATTGATGACGGGTTATGGGCGCGCCTGAGCACAGACCGCGCCAGTTGTCTTGGCAGCAACTGCCATTGGTACCGGGAGTGCCCTTTCTTTGTGGCCCGCCGTGAAATTCGTGAAGCTGAAGTGGTGGTGGCGAACCATGCGCTGGTGTTGGCGGCAATGGAGAGTGAATCTGTATTACCAGAGCCAGATAACTTGCTACTGGTGCTGGATGAAGGCCACCATATACCAGAAGTTGCCCGTGATGCACTGGAAATGAGTGCTGAAATTACGCCTGGCTGGAGCCGCCTGCAACTGGATTTATTTTGCAAACTGGTCAACACCTGCCTGGAACAGTTTCGCCCTAAGACGGTTCCTCCCCTGGCAACACCTGAGCGTCTGGCAAACCATTGTGAAGAAATCACTGAACATCTTGTGGGCCTGGTCGCACAATTTGATTTGGTGCTGCCAGCCGCAGAAGAAGGTGATTACCGTTTCCCCATGGGGGTTTTGCCTGAAGATATCATGGCTCATTGCGAACGCCTGGCAAAACTGACGGATGCGCTGCGTGGCCTTGCCGAATCCTTCCTGAATGATTTAAGTGAACGCACCGGGCAGCATGATATTGTGCGGTTGCACCGCCTGATTCTGCAAACCAACCGGGCTTTTGGTCACTTTGAGGCGCAGAGTAAATTGTGGCGGCTGGCTGCAATGGAAAAGGCCTCCGGAGCGCCAGTATCAAAATGGTTTACCCGTACTTTTCAGGATGGTCAGGCTCACCTGTTTTTCCACTGTGTTGGTATTCGTGTCAGCGATCAACTTGAGCGTCTGCTGTGGCGGCAAATTCCCCATATTGTGGTGACTTCGGCCACATTGCGTTCTCTGAACAGTTATACCCGTATTCAGGAGCTCACCGGGTTACATGAAAAACGGGGTGATACCTTCGTTACGCTGGATTCCCCTTTTAACCACGTTGAGCAGGGGAGCATTGTGATCCCACAAATGCAAACCGATCCTCAGCCGGCAACAGAGCGTCAGCATATTGCCGAAATGGCGGCTTTTTTCCGTGAGCAGCTCAAAGCAGGCAAGCACAAAGGGATGCTGGTGCTATTTGCCAGTGGGCGTGCAATGAATATTTTTCTTGAAGCTGTACAGGATCTGCGCCTGGTGTTACTGGTGCAGGGGGATCAGCCCCGTTACCGGCTGGTTGAACTTCACCGTAAGCGTGTAAGCCAGGGGGAAACCAGTGTGCTGGTTGGGTTGCAGTCTTTCGCCGAAGGCCTCGATTTGAAAGGTGAACTGTTAAGCCAGGTTCATATCCATAAAATTGCATTTCCCCCTGTGGACAGTCCGGTGGTGATTACCGAAGGGGAGTGGCTGAAAAGCCTGAAACGCTACCCGTTTGATGTGCAAAGCCTGCCAGGTGCCTCTTTCACACTGATTCAGCAAGTGGGTCGCCTGATTCGTAGCCACAGCTGCTGGGGAGAAGTGGTGATTTATGACCGGCGTTTGTTGACAAAAAACTATGGTAAAAGGTTGCTGGATGCGTTACCTGTATTTCCTATTAGCCAGCCTGAGCTACCAGCGGTTCTTCGCTCTGCAAAACCGGACAACCCGGAAAAAAAACGCAGGCGCTCACCTCGCCAGGCTCGGGAAAAACGAGGCAGAGAGTAAAGTATGGATTACCGTAAAATTATCAAAGAAATTGGCCGGGGTAAAAATCATGCCCGGGATCTGGACTGCGCAACCGCTCAGGCATTATATGCCAGCATGTTACGCGGAGAAGTTCCCGACCTGGAACTGGGCGGGGTATTAATTGCGTTGCGTGTGAAAGGGGAAGGCGAAAGCGAAATGCAGGGTTTTTATCAGGTTACGCGCGCGCATACAATGCAGCTTTCAGCCCCGGCTGGCAGGCCAATGCCTGTCGTTATTCCCAGTTATAACGGCGCACGTAAGTTACCGAACCTGACACCGCTACTGGCATTGTTACTTTCCCGGCTGGGTTTCCCGGTTGTGGTCCATGGTGTGAGTGATGATCCGGGCAGGGTAATCACAGAAACGCTGTTTGCTATGATGGGTATCGAGGCGGTGCATTCATGCGGCAAGGCTCAGGCGGCGCTGGAAGGCAATAAACCTGTTTATATACCTGTCAGTGCATTGTGCCCGCCACTGGCTGTTCAACTGGCACTGCGCTGGCGGATGGGCGTGCGTAACAGTGCTCACACGCTGGCAAAGTTGCTGACACCTTTTCCGGAAAATGCAGCATTACGGCTCTCGAGTGTATCGCACCCGGAATATTTATCCCGCGTAAGCCAGTTTTTCCAGTCAGTGGGTGGCCAGGCGCTGGTTATGCATGGAACTGAAGGGGAAGTGTACGCCAACCCATTACGTTGTCCGCAAATAAACTGGGTGAATGCAGCAGGTGAGCAGGTGGTTTATAGCCGTCAGGCAGAAGTCAGCCCGGCGCCGGTTTTCCCTTCTGGCAAAGACCCTCAACTGACTGTTGAGTGGTTAACACGCTGCTTGCGCGGTGAAGAGCCGGTGCCGGAATCTATTCAGATTCAGTTGGCATGTTGTTTACTGGCGGCAGCAGAAGTCTCAACGCTGGAAGAGGGTTTACAACGGGTGAGGCAATTAATTTAGTGCAGTGTAAGCATAAAAAAGCCACCGCGTGTGGCCCGGCCACAACACCCGGTTTCAGGCAAAATAGTGGCAGGTATGGCGGTGGCTGAGCCTGATATTCAGGCAAAAGCAAGGGTAAATAACACAGAGAAGTACAACCCACAGGGTGGGTTTCAGGCATTCCATATAAATTGAGGCCGGCTCGTGAAGAGCCGGCCTCAACAACGTTCTGTACAAAAATAGCGATGGTGGACACCATCCGGTGAAACAGGGTGGTTCCGTGCAGGTACGACTTTTTATGTCTTGTCTTACTCTGTTGGCGCTATTATCTCAGTCTTTCCCGCCTGGCGGCTATGTAAAAACCTTGTTGTAGTTATTCAAAATAATTGAATCTGGTTGTTTGTGATAAAAGATTATCTGCGGTCATCGGGCCGGATAAGATCAAATCTTAGTGACTCATCAATCCCGTAGTAAGCACTGGGGCCACCAGCCCGCATAACCGGGTGGGCTTTTGCCGTCTGGTAAACCCCGTCTTCCAGCAGGTGAGTGGCAATATGTACTGCGACAACTTCGCCTAATACCAGCCAGGTATTTAGCTTTTCTTCTGCGGCATTAGTGAGCTGAATGCACTGTGTCAGTTTGCATTCAAAATTGACCGGGCTTTCACTGACACGGGGGACGGGTATTTTGCGGGAAGCCGCCGGAGTTAACCCGGCAAGCGCGAATTCATCCACTCCTGCAGCAACAGATGCTGATGTTTCATTCATGGCACTGGCAAGCTCGCGAGTGACCAGGTTCCAGGCAAAGTAGCCAGTACGGGTAATATTTTCCACGCTGTTTTTCCACCCGGAACTGGCGAATCCAATAATGGGTGGCTGGTAGTTGAAGCAATTGAAAAAACTGTAAGGGGCAAGGTTGGCAACCCCTTGTTCATTGACTGATGAAATCCAGCCAATTGGGCGGGGGCCAATAATCGCGTTCAGTGGATTATGGGGCAAACCATGTCCCCGTTCAGGCTCATAATAGTAGTACTCAGTGGTCATTTTTTTGCAGCCAGTTAATAACAGGTAACCAACAGGCTAGCACAAGGTATATGGCTTGCACTTTACCTTGTTATGCTGAACGCGTATCTTACGCGCCCGGACACAAGGAGCCAGGATGAAACAGATTGCTGAAAAAACGCAGTTGCACCCGCGTAACCGCCACCAGGGGCGTTATGATTTTGACCGTCTGGTTCAGGCGCTGCCTGAACTGGGGAATAAAGTAATACTTTCACTTCGCGGGGAGAAAACCGTGAATTTCGCGGACCCTGAAGCGGTTAAAATGCTTAACCGTGCATTGCTGGCGGCGGATTACGGCATTCAGCACTGGAATATTCCTGAGGGTTTTCTGTGCCCGCCAGTGCCTGGCCGGGCTGATTATATCCATCATCTGGCTGATTTACTGGCTCAGACAGGTAAACAGGGGATACCGCACTCAGCCAGTCTTCTGGATATTGGTACCGGGGCGAATTGTATTTACCCGCTGATTGGGCAGCATGAGTATGGCTGGCGTTTTACCGGAACGGATGTGAGTAAAGAAGCGCTGAGCCACGCCCAACAGATAATTCAGGCAAACCCCGGGCTGAGTACCAGGATTCGTTTGCGCCGCCAAAAAACACCAGGTGCTATTTTCGCCGGGGTAGTTACGAAAACTGACCGTTTTGATGCCACGTTATGTAACCCGCCTTTTCATGCCTCCGCTCAGGAGGCACTGGAAGGTAATACCCGCAAACGCAAAAACCTGGGGCTTAACGATGCCACACCTGCACTCAACTTTGGTGGGCAGCACAGTGAGTTATGGTGCGAAGGGGGAGAACTGGCCTTTATTCGCCAGATGGTGGTGGAGAGCCGCACTATTGCCCGCCAGGTGTTATGGTTTACTTCGCTGGTATCTAAAGCAGAACATATGCGCAGCATTGAGCATGCTTTGCGTGAAGCTGGTGTGGCTATGGTGGTGAAACAGCCTATGTCACAAGGGCAAAAGCAGAGCCGTTTCATTGCCTGGAGCTATCTGTCACCGGAAGAACGGCTTGCCTGGGCGAAGAAATGGGTTAAATAACTAAAAAGGGCAGAGCCAGTCGTGGCCCGCCCTTTTGCTCTCAGTATACTGAATTCAGGAAACGTGTTGCAGAAACTCCTGCAAACGCTGGCTTGGTGGGTTTTCAATAAGCTCTTGTGGATTGCCGTCTTCTGCAATACGACCTTTATCAATAAAGATCAGGCGTGAGGCGACTTTTTCTGCAAACCCAACTTCGTGTGTAACGATAACCATCGTCATACCTTCTTCTGCCAGGTCCTGCATTACTTTAAGCACTTCATGGCGTAATTCAGGATCCAGTGCAGAGGTGGGTTCATCAAACAGCATCATTTTCGGTTTAACTGCCAGTGCCCGGGCAATGGCAACACGTTGTTGTTGGCCGCCAGACAGCTCAGACGGGTAATGATGCGCCCGTTCTGCCAGCCCTACTTTCGCCAGCAAGTCTTTTGCCAGCGCTTCAGCGTCTGGTTTGGACATACCGCGAACCCGGGTTGGGCCAAACATCACGTTTTCCAGCGCAGTTAATTGTGGGAACAGGTAGAACTGCTGGAACACCATTCCGGCTTCCTGGCGAATCAGGCGTTCGTCTACTTTGGGATCATTAACCTTCAGGCCATCAACAAACAGCTCGCCGCTGGTTATCTCTTCCAGTTTGTTAATGCAACGCAGCAAGGTGGATTTGCCAGAACCAGACGGGCCAATGATAACTACCACTTCACCCTGGTTAATTTTTAAATCGATATTATGCAGCACCTGGGTTTGCCCAAAATGCTTGGATACATTCTTAAATTCAATCACAGGATTTTCATCCTTTTCTCAAAGCGACGCAGGATAAAGCTCAGAACAAGAGTAATGATGAGATAGATAACCGCAACAGCACTCCAAATTTCCAGTGCCCGGAAGTTACCGGCAATAATCTCCTGGCCCTGACGGGTCAGTTCGGCTACCCCAATGACTATAAACAGTGAGGTATCTTTAATGCTGATAATCCACTGGTTACCCAACGGTGGCAACATACGGCGTAAAGCCAGAGGCATAATGACATAGCGAATGGTTTCCCTGCGGGATAAACCTAATGCCAGGCCTGCTTCACGGAAGCCTTTATGAATAGACAGCACCGCACCGCGGGTGATTTCCGCAATATAGGCACCGGAGTTGATCATAATCGTGACAATAGCTGCTGTCAGGGGGTCAATACGCAAATCCTGGAAAGCCATTGGTAGTGCAAAGTAGATAAACATCACTTGCACGACAATTGGCGTACCGCGAATAACTTCAATGAATACCAGTGCGATGAGGTTAGCGATTTTACCGCCGTAAGTACGGGCAAAACCTGCTGCCAGGCCAATGATTAAGCCGCCAATTAACCCGAGGACGGAGATCCACAATGTTAATCTTGCGCCTTCCATTAAGGCGGGGATGGCAGGCCAGATGGCGCTCCAGTCAAACTGCATGATGGGTTCCTGTTACCGTGTTTTTTAAAAATAGCAGGGGCGACCGAAAGAGCGCCCCTGAGACTGCTTTATTTTTTTATTATTTAGGCTCGGTATCGAACCATTTTTTATAGATAGCGTTGTAAGTACCGTTGGCCTTCAGGGTTTTCAGCGCTGCGTTAACTTTATCACGCAGTTCTTCGCTGCCTTTCGGGAAAGCAATACCATATTCCTGTGCTTCCAGCGATTTACCTACCGCTTTGAACTGACCATGACCCGCAGTTTTGATGAAGTATAAAATGTTTGGCGTGTCGTGCAGCACAGCGTCAGCACGGTTGGTGCCCAGTTCCATATACGCGTTGTCAATATTGGGGAACTGGTGCAGTTCTTTGGTTTTGATATGCGCTTTAGCGTAATCAACTGAGCCGGTACCACTTTTCACTGCAACAATTTTGCCATCTAAATCTTTGACACTTTTAATGTCGTTATTGTTGGCTTTGACCATTACCAGCAGACCACTGTGGTAGTAACCATCAGAAAAATCGACCGCTTTTTTGCGTTCGTCAGTGATGGTGATACCCGCAATGGCTGCATCAATATTTTTTGTTTGCAGTGCAGGAATAATCCCGCTGAAGTCCATCGGTTTCAGTGTGTAATTCAGTTTCGCTTCTTTAGCGATAGCGGCCCACAGGTCCACATCAAACCCGACGTATTTATCGCCTTGTTTGAATTCAAATGGCACAAATGCAGTATCGGTTGCCACAATCAGTTTTTTCTCTGCTGCGTGCGAAGAAGAAACAGCAAAGGCCAGAGTAAGTGCAGCCAGTGAGACTTTTAAAATAGACTTCATAGCGTTTCCTTAGTTAAACCTTGGGGCAAGCCCCTGCGAAAGCATGCGCAACATGAAAAAATCGTGCCAGATTTACAACATATTGTTTTTGCTTATGAGGGATATGTAACATCGCACAAACAGTGATGCAAGATAGTATTAATGCACTGTTTTGGGGCTTTGTTATGGTGCAATGCATCACTCACCAACAGGGTGGTGGTTTTTGATGCGTATTCCGCTGAAACAATAGCCGTATTTTACGTATTTGCAACCAATTAGACTTATCTTATTTACCTGGTTCGAAAAAAAAGCGCACTGGAGTGCGCTTTTATGGTGCATGTCACTTTAGTTAACGGTTTAACTATGTGTTATGGCCGCTGTAGTTTTAATCGATATTGGATTCGATAAACCACAGGAATTTATCCAGATCACGGGATGCAGCAGTCAGTATATCCGCTGTATCTTCGTCTTTAGCTTCTGTTATAGCCTTACGTACATCGTTTGCCACAATGGCATAACGCTCGGCCAGTTCTTTAAGGTGATCCTGAACTGAATGAATATCCAGCGGATAGCTTTTCAGTGGTGTCTGGGTATTGATTACCTGTGTGGTACCAAGAGCAACACCGCCGAGCTGTACTGCACGTTCTGCCATGGTGTCGAGGTGGTCAGTTAGTGCAGTCCTGAAACCATCAAGCATTTCGTGTACAGCAATAAAATTGGCGCCGCGCATATTCCAGTGAGCCTGTTTGGTTATCAGTGACAGGTCAATAAACTGAATCACCTGACGGTTAAGTAATTCAATCGTAGCTTTTTTATCACTGTCAGCGACGTTGTTACGCGTATACAGAAGTGAGGTTTTATTCATTTTAACCAGTTTCGCAGTACTCATTGTCGATATCCTCTCTCGTCAGGTTCCAAATTTCTTACGCAACCAATTATAGCAGTTGATCGGTGAAGGTTATTTCTGTCACTACCTATCAGTTAAATAGCTATCGCAGTCATTTTTTGATTTTTTAAAACATATCAATTGGTTATGTTTTTTATGCCGGGTTAGTGAAAGGAAATTATCAGAATGTTCTTTATGAATATATCTTTCTGATGGGGCCTGTATGTTAAAAATAAGTTCAAGCTTGCTATGATTTTTTTCTTTGCAAAAAAATAACCCGAGTGAACGGGTTATTTATGGGAAGAAAAATTTTAAATGTAAATATTAATTAATATCAATTCTCTGAATTTGTGCATCACGACGCAGGGTCATGGTAGAGCCTGCAGATGCAACAATAATAGAAATAAGCGCCAGCCCCTGAGGCCAGGTGAGTGTTTCACCAAGAAAAATTAACCCGGAAATAGCAGCAAGGGCTGGCTCCATACTCATTAGTGTGCCAAATGTACGGGGTGGCAGACGAGTAAGGGCAATCATTTCCAGGGAATAGGGCAGTGCGGTGGATAACAACGCGACACACAATCCCACAGGGAGTACAGCCCACTGCCATAACCCGGCACTGGCCTGAAACATACCCAGTGGCACAAAGATAATAGCGGCTATCAGTGATCCCATAGCCACAGTAGCCGGTCCATGATCAGCCCCTGCGCGGTGACCAAAGAGTATATACAGTGCCCAAAACGCGCCCGCCCCCAGTGCATACAACGCACCAGCTAAATCCACTCCGGCAACATTTTTCCCCAGAGGCAACAGAAACCATAAGCCCAGTACCGCCAGAATCACCCATACAAAGTCAACAACCCGCCGCGACGAAAAGAGGGCAACGGCGAGTGGGCCAGTAAATTCCAGTGCCACAGCAATGCCCAATGGAACGGTGCGAATAGACAGGTAAAACAGGTAGTTCATTGCCCCCAACGCAATACCGTACACCAGTAGAGGAATACGCTGCTCCGCAGTAAAACGCAATCTCCAGGGTTTAAAGAAGAGTGCCAGCATGAGTGTACCCAAAGCCAGACGTAACGCAGTCACACCCGGCGCGCCAACCTCAGGGAAAAGTGATTTAGCCAGCGATGCGCCACTTTGAATAGAAATCATGGCAATTATCAGAACAAAAACAGGGAGCAAAGCAGATTTTAGGGATTTGCGCAGTTGTGCTGGCATGAGCGTCCTTTCATCAACAGATTTAGTCGTTAGGCCACAAGGCAAAAGCGACGCTTATTCTAGTGGATTTTAGTGGGGCTGGTTGATGTTCTATTGAAAAAAAATGGTGGAAGGCAGCATACAATAGCCACCCATTGAGCTTATGAATATAACGCGTATTAGGAATAATCCTTTATTAATACAAATTATAAGTGATTAATAAACAAGCAGTGGTTGGTTTACTTATATGAAAAATAAGGAAAACTAATCTTCAGGAAAGTTTCTGTTACAGGAAATTCTGCTTTAGACAACACAAAACGGCAGGAGTTTCTTTCATAAGTTTGATATATTGGAAACTTACGGAATTATTTGAAGCACATTTGAGGTGGTTATGAAAAAAATTGCATGTCTTTCAGCACTGGCTTGCGTTCTGGCCGTTTCCGCAGGTTCTGCATTTGCAGGTACCAGCACTGTTACTGGTGGTTACGCTCAGAGCGATATGCAGGGCGCTGCTAACAAAGCTGGCGGTTTCAACCTGAAATACCGCTATGAATTTGATAACAGCCCGCTGGGTGTAATCAGTTCCTTCACTTATACCGAAAAAAATCGCAGTGAAGACAGTGTGTACCATAAAAGCCAGTACTACGGCATCACTGCAGGTCCTGCTTACCGCATCAACGACTGGGCAAGCATCTACGGTGTAATTGGTCTGGGCTATGGTAAATTCCAGCAGACTGACTACCCGGAAAAAGGCGATATGAGCGACTACGGCTTCTCTTATGGCGCTGGTCTGCAGTTCAACCCGATTGAAAACGTCGCGCTGGACTTCTCCTATGAACAAAGCCGCATTCGTAGCGTTGACGTTGGCACCTGGATCGCTGGTGTAGGTTACCGCTTCTAATCCCTTTTCAGGGAATAAAAAATCCGCCTGATGGCGGATTTTTTTTGCCTGCGATAATTTGTACTCCGCGAATGTACGTTTAGCGCGAAGCTGCCCCAAAGCTGTCTTCACCCAGTTCCTGCCAGAGTATTTTTCTTAACTTGAAATTGGTGACATAACGCGGGCCTGCAGACTCTGCAGAGTGAAAGGTATATCGCCACGGAATCTGTTGGGTTTTGATGCCAGTCCATTGTGAAAAGAACAGCAAAAAATCATTTGCGGAACGTGGTGTCGTATTCACGTTGTGTGCTGTGTCATCGCTGGACAGTACCAAAAACGGTACCTGGTAATTCTGGTGGAACTTATCATCATGCGCGAGATACTGCCTTTGTGTACCGCGCTCGCGAAAAGTTAACCCATGATCAGAAAAGTAGGCCAAAGAAAAAGATTCACCACTTTGCTGCAATTGCTGGTAGAGATTTTTTAACAGCATATCAGTTTGGGTAATACTGTAGAGATAACAGGATGTCTCTTCAGATACCACAAAGGTGCTGTAATGCCCTTGTGTGCGGTCACAGGCTTGTGGGTGAGATCCCATGAGATGCAGCACGATAAGTTGCGTTGGCTGGCGCTTTACCGCCAGCACCTGAGCCGTGAGAGACAGGAGTGAAGTGTCCTGACTATTTTTGTTATCTTCAAAATCGCCATCTTTGAGAAATTGCACTTCGTCTGCACGACGGGCAATGCTGGCGATGGGTGTATCATATTGCCCGATTTTACCCTGGTTAGAAAACCACCATGTCTGGAAACCAGCGCGATTAGCCAGTGTAACGATATTGTTCTGGTATTGCGGCTTACTGTTTTCAATCAGATTTAGCGTCAGCCCAAGCGATTTTTGTGTTGATGCGCTTGCAGATATGTAGTCGGAGTACAGGACGCCATTGGCGTGGCTTGCGAAAGGCGTGTTATCCCATTGACCGCCAAACGCACCCAATGCATCACGGCGTGCACTTTCACCAATGACCAGAACATAGATATGGTAGCGTGCTGCCACTTGCGTAATCTGCCAGGTATCTTTTTGTGCGGAGAGTCGCTGCATGCGTTTGAGTTCGCGTACTACTGACTGGTTATTCTCCGCGACATCTTTCACAAATCTTGCTACCGGGTAACCGGTATCTTTCAGCGCGAAAACCCCCCCGTATACCCGGTTTTGCACTGGAGCAATAAAAATACACACCAGGCTGAAGGCACAACAAATACCAGTAACATAACGTTTTGGTTGTGCTGCTTTTATCGGCCTGCGCAGAGCATATACCGTGAGTGAAAAAATGAGGAGAGTGACGGCGTAACTGTACCACGGAAAGAGCGTCAAAATTTCGGTCGACTCTTCCATATTTGTGGCATGCAGAGCCAATAATGTATTGAAGTTGGGAGCACCCCAAACCATGGCAAATGGATAGTAGAATGCGGCAAGCAGACCAGATATCAGAATAAGTAATTTCTGGCATCTGGGGGCCAGTGTATGAAGAGCAATGAGCAGAGAAGCAAATGCAAACGTATAGAAAAAACTGATGCCATAGCCCATGGATGTATTAATAAAAAAAGCCAGAACAAAATAAAATAATGGCCAGAAATCAAACGATAAACGTGTAATGGCGGGTGTGTCTTTAGTAATAAAGCTCATAAGTTATGACATCAAGAAACGCCGTTGCGACCCAGGCGGAAAGGTGTAGGTATACCTTGCTGTTTCATGTATCAGATTTTCTTATGCAAGGTGAGACGAAGATAAAGCGTTGCAGGGCTAACTTCAACGGGGCAGAGGTGTCCGTTTTGAGAGGAGGGTTACAAATTTGACAATAATATGACAGCCGCCGTTAACTGGCTGATTCACCACAGCAGATAAACAATTATCAGGCGCGTTTGTCGTCGCAATCTCGATGGGAGCCGCTAAGCCGCTCACACAGCAATTGCAATAACATCAGGCGTACTTTAAAAGGAGAATGACTGAACACGTTTAGGCACCTCTTTACTTCATTCATTGTGGCCTCCCTGGTGGCATCAGTAGCGTTACCAACTTTCCATGCTGGTTGTGTTATATACAGATATAGCATGAGCTATATTATATAGCTATGGCTATTTATGTTTTTTTTGCGTCAGGGACAGGCTGGATTACAATGACAGCCCCGTGATGACACCATCGCGAAAGAAAGAGGAATCACTATGGTCCGTCGCGCCGGAAAAAATAATACGGATAGCGCCACTCAATTAGTTAATGTTGAGGAACATGTTGAGGGTTTTCGTCAGGTTCGGGAGGCGCACCGACGAGAGCTGGTTGATGATTATGTTGAGCTTATTTCTGATTTAATTCGCGAAGTGGGCGAAGCTCGCCAGGTTGATATGGCAGCCCGTTTAGGGGTCTCTCAGCCAACTGTCGCAAAAATGCTTAAGCGCATTGCCGGAATGGGGTTGATAGAGCAGATTCCCTGGCGCGGTATCTTTCTGACACCAGAAGGTGAAGCTCTGGCACAGGAAAACCGGGTGCGCCACCACATTGTGGAACATTTTTTATTAGCGCTCGGGATAAGCCCTGAAACTGCCAGGGTAGATGCGGAAGGCATGGAGCACCATGTTAGTGAAGAAACCCTCGCGGCATTTGCGCGTTTTACCCAACAACAGCAGAGTGAGCAGGAACCTTGCTGAATACGGGTAATAAAAAAGCGGCCCGCAGGCCGCTTTAGCTTTAGCTTTATTTTTATAGAGACGCCGCATAGCCTCAGTTAAGGCGAACAGGCATACCAGAGCGTTGCTCAATGGCCTGGCTCAGGACTTCCTGGTTAACGTCGGGTTCATTAGTCACAGCCTGAACGCTTTTGGTCAGGGCAATTGGAACCACTTCGTTATTGGTCAGTTGAGCTTCCGTTGTGGAAAGCGGATTATGCACTTCAATATACCGTGAACCATCTGGCTCGGTAGTGGCTTTTACCGGCTCATCAATAAACTGAACGCGGGTACCAACTGGTACATGGTCAAATAAATATTTAATGTCTTCAGCTCGCAGACGCACACAACCGTGGCTCACACGCAGGCCGATACCAAAGTTGGCGTTGGTACCGTGAATGGCGTACAGGCGGCCAATATACATCGCATACAGCCCCATCGGGTTATCCGGGCCAGCCGGAACAACGGCCGGTAACGGTTTACCCATCTCGGCATATTCAGCATGCATCTTGGCCGTGGGCGTCCAGGTTGGGCCGGCTTTTTTCCGCTCAACTTTGGTTACCCAGTTGATAGGCGTGTCTTTACCTAACTGGCCAATACCAATTGGCAGCACGACAACCGTATTGGTACCTGCCGGGTAGTAATACAAACGCATTTCAGCACTGTTGATAACAATGCCTTCATGGGGGGTATCCGGCAAAATCAATTGTTGAGGAATGTTCAGGACGGTACCTGGTTTTGGTAAGTATGCATCCACACCCGGGTTTGCCTCAAGCATGTTGGACAACCCCATTTGGTATTTTGATGCAAAATATTCCAGCGGTTGCCTGCTGCCGTCCGGAATAGTAACAACCTGATTTTGACCAATCAAACGGCTGCCGTCAGTGGGCAGGGGATAGGTCACAGCCGAGGCGGTTTTACAGAAACTCACCACAGAAAATGCTGCCAGTAAAAGAGTACGTAATTTCATGTTCATATTGCGCTATGCAAGTCACGATGCCACATGGGCCGTTGGTTGAAAAAACAGGTAGTGGCGCATTATAGGTTTATTCTTACTTGCTGGGAATTCAGATGTGGATGAAATCACATTTTTTTTCTTCAGAGGGGAAAACGGAGCGAACCACTGACGGGCGTCATGGCAGGTTTTGTGGCATAATAGATCGTTTGTCACATTTTTTGGGAAGAGAGCCTGTGTTAGTCACCAGTAATATCACCATGCAGTTTGGCAGTAAGCCGCTGTTTGAAAATATCTCAGTTAAGTTTGGCGGCGGAAACCGCTATGGCCTGATAGGCGCCAATGGTAGCGGCAAATCCACCTTCATGAAGATACTGGGGGGTGACCTGGCCCCGTCCGTTGGGAATGTGTCCGCCGATCCGAACGAACGTATTGGTAAATTGCGCCAGGATCAGTTTGCTTTTGAAGAGTTCACCGTGCTGGATACCGTGATCATGGGGCATGGTGAACTGTGGGAAGTGAAACAGGAGCGCGACCGTATTTATGCCCTCGCTGAAATGAGTGAAGAGGATGGCTATAAAGTTGCCGACCTCGAAGTGAAATATGGCGAAATGGACGGCTATTCCGCAGAGGCGCGCGCGGGGGAATTGTTGCTGGGGGTGGGTATCCCAATGGAGCAGCATTATGGTTTGATGAGTGAAGTGGCCCCTGGCTGGAAACTGCGTGTGCTGTTGGCACAGGCACTGTTTTCTAACCCGGATATTCTGCTGCTTGATGAACCGACCAACAACCTTGATATCGATACCATTCGTTGGCTGGAGCAGGTGCTTAACGAACGTGAAAGCACCATGATAATCATTTCCCATGACCGTCACTTCCTGAATATGGTTTGCACACATATGGCGGATCTCGATTATGGTGAGTTGCGTGTATACCCGGGCAACTATGACGAGTACATGACGGCGGCAACCCAGGCGCGTGAACGCCTGCTGGCTGATAATGCCAAGAAAAAAGCGCAAATTGCCGAGCTGCAGTCTTTTGTCAGTCGCTTTAGTGCTAACGCATCAAAATCCCGTCAGGCAACCTCCCGCGCCCGGCAGATTGATAAAATCAAACTGGATGAAGTGAAAGTGTCCAGCCGTCAGAACCCGTTTATTCGCTTCGAACAGGACAAGAAACTGTTCCGTAATGCACTGGAAGTGCAAAAGATTAAGAAAGGCTTTGATAATGGCCCGTTGTTCAGCGATGTGTCGTTGTTGCTGGAAGTGGGTGAACGTCTTGCTGTTCTGGGTACCAACGGTGTGGGGAAATCCACATTGTTGAAAACTCTGGTGGGTGAACTGACGCCTGAAGCTGGCGAAGTGAAATGGTCTGAGAACGCGCGTATTGGTTACTACGCTCAGGATCACGCGGCCGATTTTGACAACGACCTGACAGTGTTTGACTGGATGAGCCAGTGGAAACAGGAAGGTGATGATGAGCAGGCAGTGCGTAGTGTGCTGGGGCGCTTGCTGTTCAGCCAGGATGATATTAAGAAACCTGCCCGCGTGTTGTCGGGTGGCGAAAAGGGGCGGATGCTGTTCGGCAAACTGATGATGGAAAAACCCAATATCCTGATTATGGATGAGCCAACTAACCACCTGGATATGGAATCTATCGAATCGCTGAATGCCGCGCTGGAGCTGTATCAGGGAACATTGATTTTCGTTTCCCATGACCGGGAGTTTGTCAGCTCACTGGCAACCCGCGTGCTGGAGATAACCCCGCAACGTGTTATCGACTTCACCGGTGGCTATGAGGATTACCTGCGTAGCAAAGGTATTGAGTAACCCTGTTTGGTTTGAGTAAGTAGCGCGGCTTCCGGGAAGCCTGGAAGCCGCGTTACTTGCCAGCATAACTTCCGCGTGTTTTTAGCGCCTCCAGTGCATACTTTCCACACCGTTAATGACTAATCTGCGGGTTTCTCCCGCCGGAAGCTGTACATCAAGGCCTTGCCAGGCTGGCTGGTAATCCCCTTCGGCCGTTATTGTTAACTGAATTTCTTCAGCAGTACATGTCATCGCCCAGTTAACCCACAGGGCGTTACCCGTCTGGTAACCCCAACTTTCACCGTCGTCTTCAAACAGCATGCCATTACAACTACCCGGGTTACGCAATGGGAACAGTTGTAGTGTGCGTTTGTTATCAGCCGCAGGGTTAACATGGCCGATATTCCCACTCAGTGGCAACCCGGCTCCTGCCCGAACCAGTAAAGGCAAGGTTTCCAGCGGTGCCGGGCGGGTTACCCACTGGCCACCAGCAAACCATTCACCCGTATAGAAGTCATACCAGCCAGCCTCATTGTCTGGCAGCCATAATGTTCTTTCCCGGGCACCAGGCTCAACCACACTGGCAACCAGAATATCGCGGCCCAGCATAAAGTCATCACACTCCACGAAGGTTTGTGCGTCATGCTCGTGGTCGAGGAATGTCGGGCGCAGCATCGGCTCATCATCCTGGTGCGCCTGCCACAATAAAGTATACAAATAAGGGAGCAGGCGGTAACGCAGTGCAATGGCTCCACGAATAGCTGGCGTAACCGCCGGGTACATCCAGGGTTCATTCACCGTCTGGTCATCATTCCATGAGTGAATGGTAAACCGTGGGTGCATAACACCATTCTGTACCCAACGAACAAACAACTCCGCATCAGGTTTGTCGCCCGAAAAGCCACCAACATCATGACCGACGTTATACAGGCCAGACAGGCTCATCCCAAGACCCATACGGGTGTTATAGCGCAGGGTTTGCCAGTTGGTCCGGTTATCACCACTCCAGGTCTGTACGTAGCGTTGCATCCCGGCACAACCCGAGCGTGAAATCAAATATGGCCGCTTTTCTGGCGCAAACTTCTGTTGGGCTTCCATAGAAGCGCGCATCATCAGCAAAGGCATCACCGGGCGCATATGTTTAATGGCGACAGGTTGCCCAAAGCCGAAGCAGCGTGCTTCTCCATCCCAGACTTCATACTCGTTATTGTCATTCCAGGTGGAATCGATGCCTTTTTCCAGTAACTGGCGGGTAACGCCTTCCTGCCACCAGGCAATTGTAGCGGGATTGGTGAAGTCAAGATGAGAGCCTTCGTCGTCCCAGAAACAGGAGCGTTCAGGCTGTCCGGTTTCAGAATCCTGAATAAACAGTCCTTGTTCGGCAACCTGTGCATATTGTGGATGATCCTGCAACAGGCAGGGTTTGATATTCGCAGCCAGGTGTAACCCGGCATCATGGAACGCCGCACTGAGAGCATTGGGATCAGGCACTTTGTCGTAGTTCCAGTTAAACACATAACGCTTATTGTTAATGGAAGTGTAACCCGATGAAAGCTGGAAGGAATCACAGGGAATAGCATGTTGCTGGCACAGCGATATAAACTGCATTAACTGATTCTGGGCATCCGGTGCATCGGTGTAATGCATGGTTGAACCGCTGTAACCCAGGCTCCATTTCGGGCCAAAAAAGGTTTTCCCGGTGAGGCGTACAAACGCTTTAGTGACATCCAGCACCTGTTTACCGGTAAAAATATAGTAATCGATATCGCCCGCCTCGGCCTGCCAGCGCCGGTAGGCGGTATGGTAGTTATCCAGTTCGTTACCTAAGTCAAACCAGCAACTGCTCAGGTTGTCGTAGAACAGGCCGAAACTGATATCAGGGCGGCGAGTAATGGTAAATGGAACGTGTTTATATAATGGGTCTGTTGACTGGGCGTTATACCCCATAGCATCCAGATTGCGCATTTCGTAACGTTTGCCGTTGCGGACCAGATCGCCTGCTTTTTCACCCAGGCCGTAATAACGCTCCTGGGCGAACCGGCGCTGGTAGTGGGCAACGCCATCACCATGGGCATTGAGCAGGTAAGCACTGGTTGGCCGGTCGCTTGCCATAAACTGCCACTCGCCTGCTGCATCACGGTAATGCCATTCCAGCCATAAAGGCTGATGAACGGTTACACGTAATTGTTCACTGGTAAGGGTGAGCGTAGCGCCTTGTTGTTCCGCGTCCATTGGCGGCAGGGTGAACCCGGTAAGTGCATCACGCGGGCGGCCAGAAATCGGTGTATCCTCTTCGCCTGGCGCTACAGACCAGGTGCGATCCAGACTCCATTTCCCCTGGCGTTTCAGGCTCACCCGGAACATACCCGGTTCTAAAAGAGTGATACAGAGCTGATGTTTTTCCTCAACATCCAGTACAGCCTGGTGCTCATCAATGTGCGCAACGCGCCAGTGTTTCAGGGTTTTCATCAGTGACTTATCCTTTAGTTACGTGCGGCGCGGCGTTCAGCAATGAACATCACTAAGAAGACTGCGCCTATCAAATCGAAGAAGCCCATTGCAATAAACAGTGGGTTAAAACCAATCTTGTCGGCAGTGACACCAATAAGCAGTGAGAACAGGAAGCTGGCAATCCAGGCCGCAGAACCGCGCATGCCGTTTACTGTTGCCATCTGCCCTTTATCAAAGGACTCCACCACCAGGGCGCTTAACATGCAGGAGATGATTTGGTGACCAAATCCACCAATAGAGATAAGAACAATGGTGATGTACGGGTCACGGATAAAGGCCACGATGGCCAGTGAGATCATTAAAAAAGCACCGGTGACTGAACTGGCGACTACAGAGTTGATACGAGTGCAGCCAAAAAAACGGGTATATACGCGAGTCAGATAGCCGCTGGCAACACTACCAAGGTCGGCTGCGAGAAAGGGCAACCAGGCAAACATCGCTATCTGTTTAAGGTCCATACCATATTCTTTCGCCAGATAGAGTGGCACCCAGAAACTCAGCACAGCCCAGGCGGGTTCAGCCATAAATGCGGGAATGGCAATACCATAGAAGCGTTTGTTTTTTGACACTGTTTTCAGTGCAGTAAAAAAGGGCAGTTTAACTGCAGGAGGCTCGTTATCTTGCCTGATATAGTCAAGCTCGTTCTTGCTCAGATTCGGGTGTTTATCTGGATTGTGGTAAAAAACCCACCACAGAATTACCCATAAAAAGGCCAGTACGCCAGTAAACATAAAGGCGCCCTGCCAGCCGAAAGATGCATGAGCGAAATAGATGATTGGTGGTGCAAGCATGGCACCAATCGAAAAGCCAACGCCTGCCCAGCCCGCCGCAACCGGGCGTTCTGATTTCGGAAACCACTCACCAATGGTTTTGGCGTTCGCTGGCGTAGCTGCGGCTTCAGAAGCGCCCATCATAAAGCGTAAAATAGCAAGGTGTATCCAGGAGCCGGCACCGGCATGCAGGATACACATCAGTGCCCACACCCCGGCACAAATCATAAAGCCTATCTTCAGGCCAATGACATCAATTAACCAACCGCACAGAGGCTGGAACAAGGTATAGGCCAACTGAAATGCACCGACAATCCACGAGTATTGTTCTGTAGTGATACCCAGGCTGGTTTTCAGTTCTGGTGCCAGAATACCGAGAGAGTTACGGGTTATATAGTTTACGGTGACGCCAAGTAAGAACAGCACCAGCATATACCAGCGCAGGTTTTTAATAACGCGGCGGGTTTTGCTGACCGCGACTGGGGTATTAATGTCCTGACTCATTTCTTTTTCTCCACAAGACGGACGGTAGGGGATATGTCTCAGGTGTAATTGTTTATATGTTGTTGATAATTATTGAATTTATCTATCATCATTACCAGTGAAACTAGTATGGAAGCTAGCTGGTGAATTCACCTTAAAGGAGAAAAAAAACAGGCAATAGCGGATTTTGTGCAAATATTCTCATACAGAGCCAAAATATTTTGTCATGATCGTTATCAGCCCGGTTATCGTCTTATTTGTAGAAAATGAAAATTTTTTCATTTCACAAATGGAGCAAGATCACAAAATGGATAAAAAGCTAAAAATCACCGAAATTGCGGCGCGAACGCAGCTTTCCATCAGCACTGTTTCACGCGTACTGGCAGGAAAAGCCAATACCAGCCAGCGCGCTCGCGAACAGGTTATGGCCTGCGCCCGGGAACTGGGGGTATTTCAGGGAATGGCGGCAGGCAGGCTGTTGCTTAACAGCATTGTGGTGTTTGCGCCACAACGGGCATTTGATGAGCGTTCAGATATCTTTTACTACCGGGTCATTCAGGGAATCAGTAAGGCAGTTGCTGCTCATGATGTCCGGTTACGGTTTTGTGCACTGGAAGAAAACGACAGTGATACCAATGCATTTCTGAGCCGCATGAACGAAAAAGAGACCGAGGCTGCACTGTTGTTGGGGATTGATGACCCACATATTCACGACCTGGTGGTCGACATCGGTAAGCCCTGTGTGTTGATTAACTGCCGCGACCAGAAAATGCGCTTGCCCGTCGTGGCACCGGATCATGCGTTAATTGGTGCTTTTGCCGCCAGTTACCTGTTTGATATGGGGCATAAGTCTGTCATGAATCTATTGTGCCTGCGTCGTTACACGATGGAGTTACGCCTGGCGGGGATTCGGGATGCCTGGGATGCCCATAACCTGCCATTTTCTCCGGCGGATAACTTGCTGATTGCCGAAAATTTTAGCGCGGCGGAAAGTGAACGTATTGTTGCTCAGTGGCTTGACGGCCTGCCTGCTTCTTGTTTACCCAGTGCTCTGTTGGTGGGTGGGGATTTTATGGCATCAGGCGCAGTAAGTGCCTTGCAAAAAGCCGGCTTGCGGGTACCGCAGGATATCTCTGTGATGAGTATTGATGGGTTCAATCTTGCCGTTATTCAGGATGTTTCCTTAACCGCAGTGCATGTCCCGCGTGATACGTTGGGCGAAGAGGCCGTGCATGTTTTACAACAGCGGTTGATTCGCCCTGAAGCCCCGGTCGGGACACTGTTACTCAATGGCTCGCTGGCGGTTCGCGATTCCGTCAGGCGTATCCGGCCAGGCAAACGCCCGGCCAGCGTACAGCATGACGGTCTGTATGGCTAACTGGCTGCTGCGCCACAGACTTCACAGCCTGGATTGCGTGGCAGACGCATTTCCCTGAACTGCCCGCTCATGGCATCATACATCAGTATTTTGCCACGCACCGGAGTGCCAAACTGTGCCTGGACTTTAATCGCTTCCATTGCCTGAAGCGCACCAATAATCCCCACCAGTGGGGACATCACCCCGGCTTCCACGCAGGTGAGTGCATTTTCACCAAACAGGCGGCTCAGGCAGCGGTAGCAGGGCTCATCCTGTTGCCAGGTGAACACGCTGATTTGCCCTTCCATACGAATCGCCGCACCAGACACCAGAGGTACTTTGTGGTTGAAGCAGCTCTGGTTAAGCTGGTTACGAGCGGTAACGTTGTCCGTACAGTCAAGCACCAGCGTATGTTCCCTGACCAGATTGTCCAAATCACTGCCTTCCAGCAACGCATTGAGCACGGTTATCTGCACCAATGGGTTGATGGCAGCGAGCGACTGGCGAGCCGATTCCACTTTAGGCTGCCCCAGTTTCGCGTCGGTATGTAACACCTGGCGCTGCAGGTTAGAAACCGAAACCGTGTCGAAATCAAGCAATGTCAGGTGGCCGACGCCCGCCGCTGCCAGATATTGTGCTGCAGCACAACCCAACCCGCCCAGCCCGACAACCAGCATACGCGATTCTTTGAGCGCTTCCTGGCCCTCGAAGTCGAAACCGCGCAGTGAAATTTGCCGGTTATAACGCAGGATTTCGCCATCGGACAATTCAGCCATTTCAGCCCCCAAACAAGTGGTTAAACAACTCGACATCCACCCATTCACCCGGTTCGACATGGCCGCGTTCGCGTTCCAGCACGATGAAACAGTTACCCGTATGGAAAGAGCTGAATATATGGGAACCCTGGTTGCCAGTACTGCTGACCACTAACTCACCGGTGTCTCCGGTGTGCAAAATACCACGCTGGAAGTCCAGTCGGCCTGGTGATTTTTTCAGGCGCTGAGTGGTTTTCACCCGCAGGCGCTTGCCTCCTGCTAAACCGGTTTGCCCGCCAAGGCGGGCCAGCATGGGTAACACTAATTGGTAGAATGTTACCGCGGCTGAGACTGGGTTGCCCGGTAGCCCACAGAACCAGCTATGGCTGAGCCTGCCAAAAGCAAAAGGCTTACCTGGTTTCATTGCCAGTTTCCAGAAATGGATAGCACCCAGTTCATCGAGAATTTGTTTGGTGTAGTCAGCTTCACCAACAGAAACCCCACCGGAACTGATCACGACATCTGCCACCTGGTCGGCTTTCTGAAACGTTTCCCGCAGCAAAGCGGGGTCATCACGCACAGCACCCAGGTTGATCACTTCGTACCCGGATTGCTCCAGCATGACATGCACTGTTAGCCGGTTGGTGTCATAAATTTGCCCCGGGCCTAACGGCTTGCCGGGTTGCTGAAGCTCATCGCCTGTGGAGAATACGGCAACTTTTACTTTGCGCGTTACACAAACTTCACCAATGCCCAGTGAGGCAATCACCGGAATTTCCGCAGCCGTAAGGCGTTGCCCGGCTGAAAACACCACAGCGTTCCGGGCAATGTCTTCACCACGGCGGCGAATGTTTTGATGTAACTTGATGGCGCGGTTAATCATAATGCCATCGTCACTGGCGGTAACGTCTTCCTGCATAATGACGGCATCACAGCCTTCAGGTACCGGAGCGCCAGTCATGATGCGTATACATGTTCCTGCAGGCCATTCTCCCGTGAAGGGTTGCCCGGCAAAAGCTTTACCGGCAACAGGCACTGGGGTACTGGCGGAAAAGTCTTCTTCCCGCAAGGCATAACCATCCATTGCGGCATTATCAAAGCCAGGGACATCGAGAGGGGAAAGAATATTCTCTGCCAGAATACGGCCAAAGGCGGCGGTCAGGGGAACAATGTCGGTAGCCGAAATCGGTACGATTTGAGACAACATTTGTTCCAGCGCCGTATCAAGGGAAATTAACTCACTGGGCTGCGCCATGTTAACGCTCCTGCGCTGGTAAAAAGAATGGCGGTTATTATGGCAGAAAATGCCCGGTCACAGAATGACGAATGATCCAGCCTGGCAAGCAGGCAAGTGGATGTACTGTCTACACTAAATAGTGCAGGTAACGAATCCAGCATTCGTTGTGGTTAACTGTTGCGAAATAAACTACTGACAGTACAGTAACACATAATAATCACAGGATTATCTCATACTGACGATGCTATTCAGGACAGATCTCAATGGAAAAAGCGGTGATAGCGATTCATGGTGGCGCAGGGACACTTTCTCGCAGCAATACCAGCCCGGAAACAGCGCGCAAGTATACAGAGGCATTACACCAGACATTGCTGGCCGGGCAGGCAATCCTTGCGGCTGGCGGCAGTGCGCTGGATGCTGTGACCGAAGCCGTGCGCCTGTTGGAAGATATTCCGCTGTTTAATGCAGGTACGGGGTCAGTATTTACCCACGCCGCCACACATGAAATGGATGCCTGTATTATGGACGGGCGGCGGCTTGATGCTGGTGCGGTGGCGGGTGTCCGTTGTGTGCGTAACCCCATTCTGGCCGCTCGTGCTGTACTGGATAACAGCCCGCATGTCTTGCTCATCAGTGACGGAGCAGAGCAGTTTGCCCGTGAGCAGGGGCTGGAAATTGTGGCACCTGATTTTTTTTCCACAGCGGAACGTGCCGCGCAACTCCGCCAGGCTCGTGGCCAGGAGCAGGTGTTTCTTGACCACGATGTGCCAGTGCCACCGATTTCACCTGATACTAAATTTGGCACGGTAGGCGCTGTTGCCCTGGATTCACAGGGAAATCTGGCTGCAGCAACGTCTACAGGCGGTATGACCAATAAACGTCCCGGCCGGGTGGGCGATTCGCCATTACCGGGTGCCGGGTGTTATGCCAATAATGCTAATGTGGCTGTATCCTGTACCGGAACCGGAGAAGTGTTTATTCGTATGCTGGCAGCCTACGATGTAGCTGCGCTGATGGAATACAGTGGCGTCAGCCTGCCGGAAGCGGCTGACAGGGTTATTAAAGAGAAGCTGGTGGCGCTTAATGGTGAAGGTGGATTAATTGCTATCGACCGTGAAGGCCACGTTGTGATGCCTTTCAACACGGAAGGCATGTATCGCGGTGTGGCCTGGGTCGGGGATATACCCAGTGTCGGTATCTGGCAGGAGTAGCCAGTGAGTATGCTGAGTCTGCCTGAAAACCAGGTTCTTTCCGTTTCTAATCTTAATGTTTCCTTCTCCGATGGCAGTCAGGATATTGCTGTGGTGAACAACCTCAGCTTTACGCTGGCGCGTAGGGAAACGCTGGCTTTGGTTGGTGAATCCGGGGCTGGTAAGTCCGTTGTTGCAATGGCCCTGATGCAACTGACCGACCCGGCGGCGGGCAAAGTGAAGAGCGACGCCATGCTGTTGCGCAGGCGTAATGACCAGGTGGTTTCTCTCAGTGATATCAGTAAATCGCAATTGCGTTCGGTACGCGGGGCTGATATTGCCATGGTGTTTCAGGAGCCGATGCGTTCACTTAACCCGGTGTTTACTGTGGGTGAACAGGTTGCCGAATCGATTCGGCTTCATCAGGGGATGAGTATCCGTAATGCACTGCATGAAGCGGAACGGATGCTTGAACGGGTGCGAATTCCGGATGCCGGGCAGGTGATGTCACGCTATCCGCACCAGCTATCAGGTGGGATGCGCCAGCGGGTGATGATTGCTATGGCGTTGTCATCACGTCCGGCGGTACTGATTGCAGATGAGCCCACCACTGCTCTGGATGTGACAATTCAGGCGCAAATCCTTCAGCTAATTCGTGTTCTTCAGCAAGAAATGGAGATGGGGGTGATTTTTATCACCCATGATATGAGTGTGGTGGCCGGAATGGCTGACCGCATTCTGGTGATGCAGGATGGCTGCAAAGTGGAAGAGGGTGAAACCACTGAACTCCTGAGTGCTCCACAGCATCCTTATACCCGCGAAATGCTGGCATCTGTTTTGCGTTTTGGCTCGATGCGGGGCACTTCACTTCCTCGTATCTTCCCACGGCCAAATAGTTTGGCAGGCACTGCACAGGACATGCAGGATACAGTATGTGTACAGGAAAAACCTGTGCTGTCGGTATCCGGCCTGGTGGCGCGTTTCCCGATTCGCAGCGGGGTTTTTAACCGCGTTACCCGCCAGGTGCATGCGGTTGAACAAGTTAGCTTTGATTTGTGGCCGGGGGAAACGCTGGCATTAATGGGTGAGTCGGGTTGCGGTAAGTCTACAGTTGGTCGTGCGTTATTGCGCCTGGTGGCGAGTGCGGGTGAAGTTGAAATTAATGGCTGCCGTATGGACACCTTACACGGGGCGAAGTTACAGGCCGCTCGCCGGGATATTCAGTATATACCGCAAGACCCGTGGGCCTCTTTAGATCCGCGAATGACTATTGGTGAAACAGTGATGGAACCCTTGCTGATTCACCGGGTCATGAACCGGGCCGATGCAGGCAAATATGTGGTTGAACTTTTAACGCGTGTGGGGTTGAAACCGGAACATGCGTTACGTTTCCCGCACCAGTTTTCTGGCGGGCAACGGCAGCGAATTTGTATCGCCCGGGCGCTGGCATTAAAACCTAAAGTCATTATCGCCGATGAGCCAGTGTCTTCGCTTGATATGCTTATTCGCGGGCAAATCATCAATTTGTTGATGTCGTTGCAGCGTGAAACCGGCATTGCGTGTTTATTAATTTCACATGACATGGCGGTGGTCGAGCGCATCAGCCACCGTGTGGCTGTCATGTATTTGGGGCAGATAGTGGAAGCAGGCACACGCCAGGATGTGTTCGATAACCCATTACACCCTTATACACGGCGCCTGCTGGCAGCGGTTCCGGTTATCGATCCTGCCCGCCGGCACCGGCCAAAAATTTTGTTGTCCGATGATCCGCCATCGCCCATCCGGCGTATTGGGGATGAGCCTTTTGTTGCGCCGTTACTGGAAGTTTCACCCGGCCATTTTGTAGCCCGTCACCCAATTTTTGGGGCGGTTTCTTAACCTCGGAGCCGGGCGTGTTAGCTCGCTTTTCAGGAGAATGTTATGCGACAACGCAGTGGGCTTCTTTGGGGAATGTTGAGTGTTGCGCTGGTGGCCTGGTTTGCTTTCAGCCCTCCGGCGCTGGCAAGCAAAGATATTATTGTGGCAGTAGGGTCCAATTTCACCACGCTGGATCCTTATGATGCCAATGACACGTTATCTCAGGCGGTAGCAAAGTCGTTTTATCAGGGATTATTTGGCCTTGACCGGAATATGAAAGTTATCCCGGTGCTGGCGAAAGCCTGGCAGATTTCTCCGGATGGCCTGCATTACACCATCACTTTGCGTCAAGGTATTAAGTTCCAGGACGGTACAGATTTTAATGCGCAGGCGGTGAAAATAAACCTGGACCGGGCCAGAAACCCGGCAAACCGTCTTAAGCGTTATAACCTGTATAAAGATATAACGCATGTGGATGTGCTGGATACCTTCCGGGTACGCATTACGTTGAAAACACCGTATTCCGCGTTTATCAACGTACTGGCGCACCCGGCAACTGTTATGATTTCCCCTGAGGCTTTGCATAAATGGGGGCCGCGTATTGGTTTTCACCCGGTTGGTACCGGGCCTTATGTGCTCGATACCTGGAATACCACCGACTATTTACGGGTGAAGAAATTCCCCGGTTACTGGCAACCGGGCCTGCCAAAACTTGACAGCATCACCTGGCGTCCGGTAGTGGATAACAACACCCGGGCATCCATGCTGCAAACCGGAGAGGCGACGTTTGCGTTCCCCATTCCGTATGAGCAGGCGCCTGTTCTGGAGAAAAACCCGGATATTGAACTGGTTTCCACGCCGTCTATCATGCAGCGCTATATCAGCATGAATGTTACTCGCAAACCGTTTAATGATATTCGGGTGCGGGAAGCAATTAACTATGCGATTAATCGTGATGCGCTGGTGAAAGTGGCCTTTGCCGGGTATGCCACACCTGCGACGGGAATTGTTCCACCGGCGATTGCCGGGGCAACGCAGTACGCTCCCTGGCCCTGGGATCCGGGCAAAGCACGCGAGTTATTGCGCGAAGCGGGCTATCCGAATGGTTTCACTACAACGTTATGGTCATCTCATAATCACAGTACGGCACAGAAAGTGCTGCAATTTCTCCAGCAACAGCTGGCAACGGTTGGCATTCAAACCAAAATCACTGCACTGGATGCAGGAAGGCGGGCAGCATTAGTTGAGGCGAAAGACCAGGCTGAAAGTGATGTGCGGTTGTTCTATACCGGCTGGTCTGCTTCAACCGGCGAGGCCAACTGGGCGCTGGCACCGCTGTTTGCCACACAAAACTGGCCGCCCGTATTGTTCAATACCGCGTTTTACAGTAACCCACAGGTTGACCGTAATCTGGCACTGGCTTTAAAAACAACCAATGAGCAAGAAAAAGCCCGTTTGTATAAGAGCACACAGGACATCATTTGGCATGATGTGCCGTGGGCTCCGCTGGTTGTTGAAAAGTTGGTTTCAGCGCATCGTAAGCAACTGACCGGTTTTTATGTCATGCCTGATACCGGGTTTAGCTTTGAAAATGCTGACCTTCAATAGGTGTTGCTCACTGTGTGGCAGTCAGCGTAACTAAAGGGTAACTTTTTATTATGAATAACAACTGGATGTAGCCGCGGCATGTTGACTTATGTAGCAAAGCGCCTGCTCGGGCTTATCCCAACACTGTTTTTTGTCAGTGTACTGGTATTTTTGTTTGTGCATTTGCTGCCGGGCGACCCGGCAAGGCTGATGGCCGGCCCGGAAGCGGGGCCTGTTGTTGTAGAGATGGTGCGCAAACAGCTTGGACTGGATGCACCGTTATGGCAGCAATTTCTGCATTTTATTTGGCAATTGTTGCAGGGTGATTTCGGTATGTCGATGGTTTCTCACCGCCCGGTAACCGAGGAAATCGCTGCCCGCTTTATGCCCACATTTTGGCTGGCCTGCCTGAGTATGCTTTGGGCTGTCATCTTTGGCTTAATCAGTGGCGTGGTGGCGGCTGTCTGGCGCAACCGTTGGCCGGATTACCTGAGTATGGCGCTGGCAGTAACGGGTATCTCTTTTCCAGCTTTTGCCCTGGGAATGGTGCTGATTCAGATCTTTGCGGTGGATCTTGGTTGGTTTCCTGTCGTGGGAGCAGATACCTGGCACCACTATATTCTGCCTTCCATTACCTTAGGTGCGGGGGTTGCCGCAGTAATGGCCCGTTTCACGCGTGCGGCATTTGTTGAAGTATTGCAGGAAGAGTACATGCGTACCGCCCGGGCAAAGGGATTGCGGGAACAGGTGGTTATCCTTAAGCACGGCCTGCGTAATGCGATGGTGCCGGTTGTCACGATGATGGGCCTGCAATTCGGTTTCTTGCTGGGCGGTTCTATTGTGGTAGAGAAAGTCTTTAACTGGCCCGGGCTTGGCAGGTTATTGGTGGATTCAGTAGAAATGCGTGATTACCCGGTTATTCAGGCCGAAGTTCTGCTGTTTTCTTTAATCTTTATTCTGATAAACCTGGCTGTGGACGTTATCTATGCCCTGTTAAATCCGGCCATTCGTTATAAATAGAAGGGTGTAACGCGTAACATGACTCTGTTTAACTGGCGACGCCAGGCAATCATTAAAGCTATACCAGTGATGCATCCACTACGGGGTACACCTCCCTGGCGTACTTTCTGGGGCCGTTTTCGCCGCCAGCCCATTGCTGTGGCTGCTGGCGGATTCGTGTGCCTGTTGATAATCCTGGCTATTCTGGCGCCGTGGATTGCCCCTTACAATGCACAGACCTACTACGATTACGACCAACTGAATGCCGGGCCTTCACTGGCTCACTGGTTTGGTGTCGATTCCCTTGGCCGTGATATTTTTTCCCGTGTGCTGGTTGGCGCGCGTATCTCGCTGGCGGCCGGCGTTCTGGCAGTGTTTATCGGTATGGTTATTGGTACCGGGCTTGGGTTGGTGGCTGGTTATTATGAAGGCTGGTATGACCGGCTGATTATGCGCCTGTGTGATGTGATGTTTGCTTTCCCCGGGATTTTACTGGCGATTGCGGTTGTGGCTGTGATGGGCAATGGCATGAGCAATGTGATTATTGCGGTTGCTATCTTTAGTATCCCGGCGTTTGCCCGCCTGGTCAGAGGTAATACGCTGGTATTGAAAAACCAGATGTATATTGAGTCAGTGCGCAGTATTGGTGCTTCTGACTGGGTGATTTTAGTACGTCATATTCTGCCTGGTACGTTATCATCTATTCTGGTTTTTTTAACTATGCGTATTGGATTATCCATTATTTCCGCATCCAGTCTTTCATTTCTGGGGATGGGCGCGCAATCACCAACTCCGGAATGGGGCGTGATGCTCAGCGAAGCCCGAAGCGATATGGTGATTGCTCCCCATGTTGCTATTTTCCCAAGCCTTGCTATTTTCCTGAGTGTCCTGGCGTTTAACTTGCTTGGTGACGGGCTACGGGATGCGCTGGAAGGCGATGACCTGAAATCATAACGAAAATAATACCGGGCAGGCCAGCGAGAAGAGAAATACAGTTGGGTGCAAAACAGGTGTAATGCAACCTCAGGCCACAAAACAAGCCTGAGGTTAGCGGGTTAACGGGTTAGCGAACCAGTGAACCCCACAGATCGTATTCGTCTGCGTTTTCCACCTTCACTTTAACAATATCCCCGGCTTTCAGGTGGGTCTCACCATTAAGGTATACTGCCCCGTCAATTTCCGGTGCGTCAGCCATACTCCGGCCAATCGCACCTTCTTCATCAGTTTCATCAATCATGACCAGAATTTCTCGCCCCACTTTTTCTTGCAGGCGTTCTGCAGAAATTTTCTGCTGCAACTGCATAAAGCGGTGGAAGCGTTCTTCTTTGATGTCTTCTGGCACTGGAGACGGAAGCTCATTGGCTGTTGCTCCCTCCACGGGGCTGTATTTAAAACAGCCAACACGGTCAAGGCGCGCTTCGGTAATGAAATCCAGCAGCATCTGGAAGTCTTCTTCTGTTTCCCCCGGGAAACCGACAATGAAGGTTGAACGCAGGGTTAACTCAGGGCAAATTTCACGCCAGCGCTTAATACGCTCAAGGGTGCGCTCAACGGCCCCGGGGCGTTTCATCAACTTCAGGATCCTGGGGCTGGCATGCTGCAACGGGATATCAAGGTAAGGCAGGATTTTACCTTCCGCCATTAACGGAATGACTTCATCTACGTGGGGATATGGGTAGACATAGTGCAGACGAGTCCAGACACCAAGACGGGAAAGCTGTTCACACAGGCTGACCATGCTGGTTTTCACCGGCTGCCCATTCCAGAACCCGGTACGGTGCTTCACGTCAACGCCGTAGGCAGAGGTATCCTGAGAAATAACCAGCAGTTCTTTTACTCCGGCTTCAACCAGGCGTTTGGCTTCATCCAACACTTCACCAATTGCCCGGCTGTCGAGGTCACCACGCATGGAAGGAATAATACAGAAGGTGCAGCGATGGTTGCAGCCTTCTGAAATTTTCAGGTAAGCGTAGTGGCGCGGCGTTAGTTTTACGCCTTGTTTAGGCACCAGGCTGACAAACGGATCATGTTCAGGTTTGGGGGCATAGTGATGAACATGATTCAGCACCTGTTCATAGCTATGCGGCCCAGTAATTTCCAACACCTTAGGATGGACATCACGAATTTGATCTTCCTTTGCCCCAAGGCAACCGGTGACGATAACTTTACCGTTTTCGTTTAAAGCTTCACCAATCGCTTCCAGTGATTCCTGGACTGCGCTGTCGATAAAACCGCAGGTGTTAACGATGACCAGGTCGGCGTCATCATAACTGGGCACCACATCATAGCCTTCAGTACGTAATTCAGTCAGGATGCGTTCTGAATCCACCAGATTCTTTGGGCAACCTAACGACAGAAATCCAATTTTAGACATTTTTTATACAGTTCATTGCTCATAATCGGGCGATTATACCCAGTCAGCCCCATTACAGCCACCTTCTGGCGGGTAGCTGAAATGTAAATTCTGTAATCTGTTGGTCAAATATTGACCTGTGGCAGTATTCAGCACACTAAACAGATCTAGCCTTATTGTATTAGCCGGAATTATGTCTTCGGCTAATATCAAGGGAGGGATCAATAATGACCGCAAGTAAATGCAAAGCTGAACTGATGGCAAAAATGACCGCAGCCCGGGCAGCGTTGCAGTGCTACTCAGAGTTGCGTCGGGCCAAAGGGTATATGTCCGTTAACGAAGGGCTGCAGTTACGAGAAACATTGCTGGCATTGTGCAATGACTTCCGTGACGAGTGGCCTGCTATTCGGGATGATTTGCCTGGTAGCGAAATTACTGATTTTCATCGGGCTATAGAAGCAGTGGCGTCGGCATCATTATGCTTATTATCGGGTGGGCACGATTGCCCCTCGTACATAACGGTTGATGCCCGTAAATTACAGGCATGTATTGATGATCTCGATAAGTGCCTGAATCACCTCTGTTCACATGCTGAAGACGGGGTGACATAATAATATGCGGCGCGCTTCGGGAAAGAAGCGCGCCAGCTCGGCTTTTCGCGGGTCAACTGAGGGGAATCATCACAATACGCCGGAACGCCGGGCGCTGTGACAGGCGTTGATACCAGTTACGCAAATGTGGCCATTCAGGCCAGGTGATATCCAGGTTCAGTAACCCATAAACGATGGGAGCTGGGGCGATGTCAGCAATACCGAACTCTTCGCCAGATAGCCACTCAGACTGTGCCAGAGCCTGATCCAGCATTGTCAGTAACTTTTCACACTCCTTGCGGCTTTGTTTAATACTTTGTTCGTCGCGTTGCTCGGGAGGGGTTCTTACCAGGCCAAGGTAAACTCCGCGAAAGGCGTAGGGAAGTGTGCTGGCAGCCCAGTCCATCCACTTTTCGCCCTGCGCGCGTTTTGCGGGATTTTCCGTCCACAGGCTTTGTTGGCCGTACTGCGCGGCCAGATAACGCACAATGACGTTGGATTCCCACAAGGTAATACCTGTCGTGTCATCCTGCAGGCAAGGGATAAGTGCATTGGGGTTCATGGCCAGATATTCCGGGTCATGGGTTTTCCCAAACTGACCACCTGCCGGAATATTTTCATACTCCAGACCGAGTTCTTCCAGGCACCATAGAACTTTCTTCACATTGGTTGAGTTGTTTCTGCCCCAGACTTTTATCACCATCTTCTCCCAACTAGTAAATGGATTTGTCAGTATGCGCGCTGGTGCGTAATTTACCAACATGTTGTTTATTAATTAGTAACAATGAAAAGCAGGTTCCCAGGTTATCGCATAAACTTAAAAAACTTTACCAAATCAAGGTTTCTTTAACACAAGCAGCGCGTTAGGTTACTGGTTATCTTCTTTTAGGCAGGTCGCAAGGCGCTGTTGTTTTGGAATGGATACTCAGGTGGCAAAGTTATGAATAAACGTGGTTTATCCTCCTCGTTTCGTGCCTGGTGCGCGGGAACAACACTTCTTTTACTCGTTTCTCCCCAGGTTTTTGCAGAGCCAGCCGCACCTGCGGCACCGGCCATCGATGCAAAAGCCTGGATACTGATGGACTATGCCAGTGGTAAAGTCCTGGCGGAAGGCAATGCTGATGAAAAACTTGACCCCGCCAGCCTGACTAAACTGATGACCAGTTATGTCGTCGGCCAGGCGCTGAAAGCGGGTAAAATTCGTCTCACAGATATGGTGACAGTGGGAAACGATGCCTGGGCGACCGGCAATCCGGCGTTGCGTGGCTCGTCAGTAATGTTTTTAAAGCCCCGGGATCGTGTGTCTGTTGATGATCTCAATAAAGGGATCATTATTCAGTCAGGTAATGATGCCTGTATTGCAATGGCTGACTATATCGCTGGCAGCCAGGATGCTTTCGTTAACCTGATGAACGGTTATGCAAAACGGTTGCACCTGACCAATACCACCTTTAAAACAGTACACGGCCTGGATGCGCCGGGGCAGTTTACTACTGCGCGTGATATGGCGTTATTAGGCCAGGCGCTGGTACGTGATGTGCCCAATGAGTATGCCATTAATAAAGAAAAAGAGTTTACCTTCAATAATATTCGCCAGCCTAACCGTAACCGGCTGTTGTGGAACACAAACCTGAATGTGGATGGCATGAAAACCGGCACTACTGCAGGGGACGGGTATAACCTGGTTGCCTCTGCAACCCAGGGGGATATGCGCCTTATCTCGGTCGTTCTCGGGGCGAAAACAGACCGTATTCGGTTTAATGAATCGGAAAAATTGCTGACCTGGGGTTTTCGTTTCTTTGAGACAGTAACTCCCATCAGCCCTGACCGGCCCTTTGTGACTCAGCGTGTCTGGTATGGCGACAAGTCTGAAGTCAACCTGGGGGCGGGTGACACCGGAGCCATTACCATCCCGCGTGGGCAAATGAAAAATCTGCGTGCCTCTTACACACTTAATTCCCCTGAACTGACTGCACCATTGAAAAAAGGCGAAGTCGTCGGAACCATTAATTTTCAACTGAATGGGCAAACTATTGAACAGCGCCCGTTGGTGGTGATGGAAGCGGTGGAAAAGGGCGGATTCTTCAGCCGGATATGGGATTACATCCAGTTCAAATTCCACCAGTGGTTTGGTGGCTGGTTCTCCTGATAACCAGGTAGCAGTATTACTTCTCAGGCCCGGTTTTGCCGGGCCTGGTCATTCTTCACAGATAACAGTTATTGCTCTGGCGAGTACTGCTTCCTGAACCCCGGCCAAAAGCGGTTTGTCTGTTACCAGTGAATCAAACGCACTGAGTTCACCCATAAATGCACCACGGACTACACCAAATTTACTGTGGTCTGCGACCAGAATATGGCGGCTTGCTGCTTTCATTGCCCAATGTTTTACAGGCAATTCATTGATATTAAAGCAAGTTACTCCTTTCTGAGGGTCAACGCCGGCAGCGGAGAAAAATGCCAGGTCCGGGCGTAAATGATCCAGCGTCTCCTGAAAGGTAATAGGCGTAAAGACTGCATTCTCATGGTGGAACTCCCCGCCGCACAGGATAACCTGGCACATGGGTTTTTCTTGCAGGCTCAGAAAGGTGTTCAGGGAATAGCAAATGCCGGTAAATGGCAGGTCATCAGCAATAGCGTTAATAATCCAGGGTGTCGTGGTGCCACAGTCAAAAAAGACCGTATGATGCGGCTTAACCAGCTTTGCTGCCAGGCGGCCAATGAATTGTTTCTCTTTGACCAGACGGTGCTTTTGTACACTGAGTAAATAATTACTGGCATTGGCGGCATGTGCTTCTATCACCAGGTAGCCACCTAATAATGTTACCGGGGCATCGGTGGTATTAATATCACGGCGGATGGTCATTTCAGATACACCCAACAACCGTGCAGCATCTTTTAAATGGAGTTTGTCGCTGCGCTTAATTGCCAGAAGGAGTTGTTGGACTCGTTCGTCGTGTCGTGTTTCCATAGTGCTCTCATTAAAAAACCCGGCGGTCAGTACCGGGTTAATGATTGCATCTTAGCGTCATGTGTGTGGTTAGTCACGCACCCAGCCTTTATTGATAAGCGCTGAGAAACACACCCGATAAAGGCGCTGAACAATACGGAAAAGTTTAATGCCAGGACCGGGCCAGAGAATTTGGCTGCTAAGACAGGCAAGTAACCCCACCAGAAAACCACCCACCATATCCAGCGGCCAGTGGATGCCAAGGTACACGCGTGACCAGGCGATAGCGCAGCCCAGAATCAGCATGAATATGCCAGACCACACTCTGTGCCAGAACAGGAATGCGATGGCGAAGGTGAAAATAACAGTTCCATGGTCGCTGGGGAACGAATCATCTGCACTGTGGTGTAGCCACTGATAACCAATGCCTTCAGCAAACGGTCGGGGGTGTGGGAAAGCAAGACTCAGGGCCCAGGAAACGACCAGGCTAACAGCCATCGCCATTGCCAGTTTGATAACCAGATGCCGCTGGGTCGAAATCTGCTGACGCGGGCCCCATAACCACAATGCCACCGCCAGTAAAGGCACAATTGAGATCATATCCCGCGCAATAAACACAGCAAGGCGAATCAGCCAGCCCGGAGACGCGGGTGTCGCGTTGATAAGCAAAAATAGTGTGGTATTAATTGTTTCCATTATCTCTCTCTTCTAAACCACGCAATTCCCTGGGAAAACCCAAAGTAGCCGGCAACCTGTACCAGCCAGACCCACCAGCCAGCCCACAGGTTATGGCTGAAAAAGTGTGCGCCGCGCATCACCTGCCCATAACCCATTGCCAACCCCAACAGAACGCCACAGAGCAAAGCAAACCAGGCCAGACGTGGCTTTTCCGGATAAAACCAAAAGAAAAAAGCCATTGCCATAAAACCACTGGATGCATGCCCGCCAGGAAAACAACGCCCCGGACCACTCAGTGCTGGTACACTGCTTAACAAGGGGTACTCCGCAGCATGACCACCAAAGGCCAGCAAATCCCAGGGGCAGGAGTGGTGGCTGGTTGCTTTCAAAATACCAACAGCCGCAGCACCAAGGCCCATCAGAACCGCAACGACAACCATGCGAGGGTTCTTCTGCCACGCCCCTTTCACCAGAAAATAAGCACCTGCTGCTATAACCAGATACTTCAGCAACCGATGGTTTATTCTGTCCAGCCAGACATTATCTTTCCATGGAAAATGGTGAGTGACAGGGTTGAACCAGTAATGTGTCAGTGAGTAATCCAGCACCTCATTGCGTGAAAACCAAAAAAATACAACCCCCAACGCAGTCAGGGCAATAAGCTGATAACCATAGAAATGTAGTGGCAGGAGGTAAAGAGGGTTTGTCCTGGTTTGTACTTGGGTGTGGTGATTTTTGTACTGTGACATGGCTTACCAAATGTACTGATTAATCAGCCTGTAATGCTAGACTGTTGTGCTTAAAAAAACCTTAAATAAAACTGACACAAAACTGTTTTTTTTTATTCACTACAATTTGTCTGGTGCTTTCGTATCAATTCCTTAAAATCGGCGCGAACATTCATCGACAGCAATCAGGAAAATAATGGGTAACAAACGTAAATCATTCAGCTACATGGTTATTTTCCCGCTTAGCCTGGTGCTGTATGAGTTTTCAACTTATATCGGAAACGACATGATCCAGCCGGGGATGCTGGCAGTCGTGGCTCAATTCCGGGCTGATGTTTCCTGGGTGTCTGGCTCCATGACGGCTTACCTGGCGGGCGGGATGGTTTTGCAGTGGTTGCTTGGCCCGTTATCTGACCGGCGTGGGCGGCGTCCGGTGATGTTGCTGGGCGCCTTGTGGTTTATTCTCACATGCCTGGCAACATTGCTGGTACACGATATAGTAACGTTCACTGTGTTGCGTTTTATGCAAGGTGTTGGTCTGTGCTTTATTGGGGCTGTTGGGTATGCTGCGATACAAGAATCTTTTGATGAAGTGCGTTGTATAAAAATTACTGCGCTGATGGCAAATGTTGCGCTGATTGCACCTCTGCTTGGTCCGCTGGCCGGTGCAGCCTGGGTCGCGGTTGCTCCCTGGGAATGGATGTTTGTGTTATTTGCGGTTCTGGCACTGGTGGCTTTTATTGGGTTGTGGCGCACTATGCCAGAAACTGCCACCCGTATTGGTGAACCGCTTTCTCTGCCTGTACTGGTAAAAGATTACGCGCAGGTGTTGCGCAATGGGCGTTTTGTCGCCGGTGCTCTGGGTATTGGATTTGTCTCGCTGCCGCTCCTGGCGTGGATAGCGCAATCTCCGGTGATGATTATTGAAGAACAGGGGTTGTCGTCTCTGGATTATGGGTTGCTGCAGGTGCCTGTTTTTGGCTCGCTGATTGCGGGCAACCTGGTGCTGGCAAAACTCACGGCACGCCATGCGGTACGTAAACTAATTTGGCTGGGTGGCTGGCCAATTACGCTGGGGTTGCTGCTGGCCGCACTGGCAACCTGGTCTGACCCACATGCCTGGATGTGGATGACGGCTGGGCTGAGCCTGTATGCTTTTGGTATAGGTCTGGCTAATGCTGGTCTGGTGCGCTTAACACTCTTCTCCAGCGATATGAGTAAAGGTACGGTATCTGCTGCAATGGGAATGCTGCAGATGTTGATTTTTATTGTAGGGATTGAATTCAGTAAACATGTTGAGTTGGCGGGGGGAATAGGCGCTTTTTCTGCGGTAAACCTGGCCTGTGGTTTCATCTGGGCTGCCCTGACTACCTGGTTTTTGTGGGATAAAACCGCAGGCAGTAAGCAACAGCCCTGAAAATACGTTCCGGGTTTTAGTCAGAACGGGTAGTTGCTGGCCGGGGTTTTGCTACAGCGCGGGCAACCAGCGCGGCAACAATCATCAGCGCCAGCACAACCACCATTGCATGGCGCAAGCCATAGTGCTCCCCAAGGTAACCGAGCATTGGAGGGCCGACCAGAAAGGCAATATAGCCTGTTGCGGCCACTACGCTTACCCGGGCAGGTGCGTTAGGGCCGGTGTCGCTTGCCGCTGAGATGGTGAGCGGAAAACCCAGTGATGCACCAGCGCCCCATAACAGAACAGCACAGCCTGCCAGAAACGGGTTATCGACAAACACAATGATGCCAATTCCCAGCGCACCCAACAATGCGCTGGTGCGTACCACTGCAACCCGGTCATAACGGTCAATAAACCAGCCACCCGTAAACCGGCCCAGCGTCATTCCCAGTGTGAACCCGGTATAGATAAGTGTGCCGGATGTTTGGGAAAATCCATGGCCATCTACCATCAGTAAAGATAACCAGTCGGTAGCGGAGCCTTCCGCCAGTGCCATCGCCAGAATTACAACACCAATAAGAAGCAACTGAACATCACGCCAGAAGGGGATATGTGCAGGTTTGTTGTCTTGTTCTCCTTTGGCGGGGCTGCCACTGTTATGTGGTGGGATGGCTCGCACCGCAAGCACCAGTGGAACCAGTGTGGACAAACCGGCAATAAACAAGTGCAAACTCACCGGTAGTTTTAACGCCGACAAGCCAATACCCGCTCCAGCCCCAACCAGGGTACCGAAGCTGTAACACCCGTGCATCATCGGTAACAGGGTTTTTCCCCGTAACCGTTCAACAATGGCACCTTCAACATTCACTGCCACCTCGGAAGCGCCTAACCCGGCCCCCAAACTGGCAAGCCCCAGAGAAAACAACCAGGGCAGGCCCGGCAACAGCGCCCCGGACATCAGCACAACACCGGTAACCACTAATGACATGGCAAAACGAATCACGTAGCGGGTACCAAATCGATTGACCAGCCAGCCTGAACTCAGAATGCCGCTCATCGAGCCAATTGAAAGCCCAAACAGCACGATTCCCATTTCACCAATAGAAACTTGCAAGTCATCGCGAATAGCCGGTGTACGTGAAGCCCAGGAGGCCATCAACAGGCCGGGGAGAAAAAATAACGCAAACAAAGCCCATGTGCGTTGGCGCAAGGCATGAGAAGAGGGTAACGAGGAAAGCATAAAATCCCTGTAGCTTAATTCCGGTAATGCACAGTAACAATTGCGCAGAGGGTTGTACATAAGTACAGCAAGAGGGTACCGCAACACTGATGGGTGAGCCTGAAAAATCCCCGGGTACAGTCCGGTTGTGCCGGGGATTTTTCTTTATCACTTCAACGGCGTTTTTTTCTTCCCTGAACTGCTTTAAACCGTGGGTTGCTCTTACAAATGACGTAAATACGGCCCTTGCGTTTAACCAACTGGCAATCGGGATGGCGTAGTTTGGCCGAACGTAATGAGTTCAGTACCTGCATTATTGTTTGTCCTTCGGGTTAAAAAATCGTCCAAAGCGCTGGTTGAAACGGGCAGCGCTTCCCTCATTGGTAAAAGTTTTCTGCTTGCCGGTATAGTAGGGATGCGAAGCTGAAGAGACATCGACGGTGACATAGGGATAAGTCATGCCGTCAATCTCTATTTCACGGTCTGTCGCAATGGTTGAACCTACTTTTATATAGTGGTTCGCGCTGGTGTCATGGAAGACTACAGTGCGGTATTGTGGGTGAAGTCCGGGTTTCATATAGCCTCATTATTGGTATATAATGTTATAACATAACATCATCATACGAGCTATGCCGGAAAAGTGCAAGCTGCCTCCTGTGTGTAAACATGCTGAACGAGCAGATGTCATGGGCAGGCATACTTCAGTTGAGCCAGTATATATATAAGTAAAGGTGTGAATTCAGAATGAATAGATGGGATGAACGCTATAGCCAGAATGGTTACGCTTATGGAACTGAACCGAATCAATTCTTAGTGGAGCAGGTCAATGCGCTTAACCTGGCAGCACCACTGAATATTCTCAGCCTTGGTGAAGGTGAGGGGCGAAATGCTGTGTACCTTGCTACTTTAGGCCATCATGTACATGCTGTTGATGGTTCTTCAGTGGGCATGGCTAAAGCTCATAAACTGGCCGAACAGAACCGTGTTTCGTTACAAACTCAGGTGGCTGATCTGACTCATTATACTATTAACAGCCCCTGTGATGCGGTGATAATGATTTTTTGCCACTTACCTTCAGATGTACGCCACGCCATTCATCAGAAAATTATGGATGCCCTGGTACCGGGTGGTGTTTTGATTTACCAGGCATACTCAACCCGCCAGCTTAATTACCAAACTGGAGGCCCACGGGAAGCTGATTTATTGGTAAATCTTGATGAGCTCGAACAGTGTTTTAGTAATATGAATGTTTTACATGGTTGTATGAGCGAGAAAGAAATTTATGAAGGTAAATACCATACAGGTCTGGCGGCGGTAACGGAGTTTGTGGCAAGAAAACCGTTTGAGTAGCTGTTTGTTGATAACTGGATTCGGCCTGTTGCTCTGGACTACAGCGCCTGGCATTAGCTCTGCTCAAAACGGTATTGATTGTATTCCTCTGTATTTACCAACATCTATACAAGATGTGATGTATAACCTGTTGATTTTGTGTTGAATAAATTTCAGGCAATAAAAAACCCATCAATCTTGAACCAAAATGGCGTGATTGATGGGCTCCACAAATTTGGGGACATCAAAGAAAAGCAGTGGCACTAATTCAGACTTCATGCCCCCAGAAAAGTTCTCCTTTGACCTAAAAAAAATTTATTTTTTTCTGTGGTCACCATCACATCCCTGGCCAGATAACAATAATTAGTGTCCCGGCGAGAGTTAACAACACGTTAGCGATGGCATAAGTGCCAGCATAACCCAGCGCGGGGATGTTACTGCGGGAAGCATCACTGATAATTTCCATTGCTGGTGCGCAGGTGCGTGCACCCATAATGGCGCCAAACAACAATGCACGGTTCATACGCAGTACATAGGCGCCAAACAGAAAGGAAATTAATACCGGTACCAGGCTTACAACAACCCCGGAGGCCAGCATTTGCCCGCCAATTGCCCCCAGGTTGTGACCAATGCCACCACCGGCACTCAAACCGACGCCAGCCATAAACACCATCAGGCCAAACTCTTTCACCATATTGAGTGCGCCCTGGGGAATGTAACCAAAGGTGGGGTGGTTGGCGCGCAGGAACCCGAGCATAATGCCGGCGAACAACAGCCCGGCGGCATTACCAATACCAAAACTGAATGAGCTGAACTGAAAGGTAATCATCCCGATCATCAGACCAATAATAAAAAATGCGCAAAAAGCCAGCAGGTCGGTAATTTGGCTGTGAATGGAGATAAAGCCGATACGCTCTGCCACGGTTTTAACACGGCGTGCATCACCACTTACCTGCAACACGTCGCCTTTGTTAAGGACGATATTATCGTCAATTGGCATTTCTATTTGGCTGCGGATAACGCGGTTAAGGAAACACCCATGGTCAGTGAGCTTAAGTTGCGCCAGGCGGCGGCCAACGGCATTGTGGTTTTTTACTACTATCTCTTCGGTGACAATACGCATGTCGAGCAAATCGCGATCGAACACCTCTTTCCCATTACGAAAACTGGGGTCAAGACGCGCATGGGCATCCGGGTACCCCACCAGGGCGATTTCATCACCCATCTGCAATACTGCATCGCCATCGGGGTTTGCCAGAATCCCATTACGGCGGATGCGCTCAATATAGCAGCCTGTCTGGCGGTAAATACCGAGTTCCCGCAGGTTTTTCCCATCGGCCCAGGCGACCAGTTCCGGCCCAACACGGTAAGCACGAATAACGGGTAAGTAGACTTTGCGGTTGGAATCGGTATCCAGACCACGCTCACGCGCAATTTGCTGGGCGCTGGTTTGCAAATCCTGGTGTTGCAGTTTTGGCATATACCGGGCAGCAACAATCAGGCTGACAAGGCCTATCAGGTATGTCAACGCATAACCCAGACTCAGGTGATCAAGTGCGCTGACCAGTTCCGGGTGGTTCATTCCGGAATGCCGGAGTGTATCGCCAGCACCCACCAGAACCGGCGTGGAAGTCATGGAGCCTGCCAGCATACCGGCTGTCAGGCCAATATCCCATCCGAAGAGCCGGCCCATACCCAGTGCCAGTAATAATGCACTGCCCACCATGACCAGTGCCAGCATGAGATAATTTTTACCATCACGGAAGAAAATGGAGAAAAAGTTGGGGCCCGCTTCCACGCCAACGCAAAAAATGAACAACATGAAGCCCAAATTAAGTGCGTCTGTATTTATTGTGAAATGTTGTTGGCCTAATAATAAAGAAACAACCAGAACACCAATAGAATTACCCAGTTGGATTGCACCAAGACGCAATTTACCTAAACACAGGCCAAGGGTGAGTACGACAAATAATAACAGGATGTAATTCCCGTTTTACAAATCTGCGACGTTTATGTTCACGGAAGCTAACTTCTTCTTTACTTGTAACTCGTTGAAAAAAATGATTGTTTTACACGCGTATTTCGCATAAAAATAACACTGTCGCTGGCATAAACTTCAGTGCTATATCGTCTGCAAAAAGTACGATGGGCGCTAGTGTAATCGTTATGAGTATCAACAGCCAGTAAGAAAAACGTGGTAAATAGCTTCTTTGTAATATCTGGAATAATTCGCATTACCTGTAATGTGGTGTGAAAGGACGTTTCGCATGGGGAGTATGTGAAATGGGCTGGTTGGTATACACAAAAATAAACAGTGTGAAAGTGAGTGGGTAATACAGGTTTTGATAAGGACATTGGTAAATGTCTGCACCCATTTGGGGTGCTCAACGTAATGGAAAAGCAAAGGAGGACGACTTTGTTATTCAAACGTTCATGGGAAGGCGGTTTATTCTGTTTTATCCTGTTCATTCTGGCATTTGTGATCCACAACCTCTTTTTAACTGACTCGGCACCAGCCAGTGGGAAGATGGATCCTGGAATGTTGTGTTTCATTATTTCCGGTGTGCTGGGCAGTTTGTGTTCACGCCGTGCGCGCTTCCTTGCACCTGTGGTTGGGGCATTAGTGGCTGTACCTGTTTGCCTGTTGTTAATCAATTTCTGGGAACAAGATGATGCGGGTCTGGTTCAGGAACTGGCCTGGCTGTCAGGCGCGGTATTTTGGAATGCGTTGGGTGCTCTGTGTGTGCTGTTCACCATTTCGCTTGTCTGGAGGCAGGATGTCAAAAAACGCCGGGTATAAAGTCTGTGGGCGCAGGTAAGCCGGAAACTGTTTCCGGTCGCAGATGAAAAGCAATTAATTGCTTTTTTTGATTCCGGTTTAAATAACCGGCAAGCACTCCAGCGCTGTTCACCTGTTTACCATCAATTTGTCACCGGGTCCGCAGACCCGGTGTTTGTTTTGTGTTTTTCTAGCTTGCAGGTGAAAGAACAGGGTGTTGCTCAACCCAGGCGGCAAAGTCAGTAAAGCCACCAATGTGTTGTTTATCGACAAAAATCTGCGGCACTGTGTCAACGGGTTTCCCGGCAGCTTGTTGCAGGTCTGCTTTCGTAATACCTTCCGCGTGAATATCTACATAGCGAAACTCAAAATCGCTATGTGAGTCACTGAGTTCTTCGGCCAGTGCTTTGGCACGCACACAGTACGGGCACCCGGGGCGTCCAAAAATTACAGTAATCACAGTTGCTCCTTAGCTGAAGTTGTCTTGCAGGTTATTTTGCGCACCAGCGCTGGTTGGGGGAAGCAGAGTTTGCCTGTTGCTTTAATAACTGAAAACGATGAAAGCGTTCACCGTATCCCCTTATCCTTTAATTGTAGTCGTGGGTTATTGCATGATGTCAGTTACTGGCCGGAAACGGTTTAAGGCTATAATGATGAGCCAACCACACAAGGAGACTGACAATGCGTTCACTGGGAGCATTACCTAAGTCTGTATTGCTGCTGGAAACCCTTGGTATTGCACTACTGTGTGTCGCCTGGCTGGTTGCCCATGGAGTGATATCAGTAACCGCCTTTCTTGCCACGGACATGGCTGTGATTTTGCTTATATTTAGCGGTATTGTACTGATGTTGCCTGCTGCAATTGTGTTACTTGGCCAGATGGGGAAGAATTTGGCGCCGTTATTATTTAACGGGGCTGACACACCAGCAGCAGGTGACAAAAAAGCGGCCAAAAAGGCTAAGGATAAGAATAATGACGCCAACCATTGATTTACTGTGTACACATCGTTCAATTCGCCATTTCATTGATAAACCTGTCAGTGATGAACAACGGGCTGCTCTGTTTGCTGCAGCGCGCAGCACATCCACGTCCAGTTTTTTACAATGCAGTTCTATTATTCGGGTGACTGACCCGGAATTACGGGAACAACTGGTCACATTAAGTGGTGGTCAGGCGCATGTCGCCAGTGCTGCCGAATTCTGGGTGTTCTGCGCGGATTTTAACCGTCATTTGCAAATTTGCCCTGGCGCTCAGTTAGGGTATGCAGAGCAATTATTGCTCGGTGCTGTGGATACTGCCATGATGGGCCAGAACACCATGGTTGCGGCTGAATCCCTTGGCCTGGGTGGTGTTTACATTGGCGGGATCCGCAATAATATTGAAGCGGTAACCCGTTTGTTGAAGTTACCGAAATATGTATTGCCACTGTTCGGGTTATGCCTGGGCTGGCCGGCTGAGAGCCCGGAAGTAAAACCCCGGCTGCCGGAAAGTTTACTGGTACATGAAAACCAGTACCAGCCAGTGGATGCCGCCGAACTGGCGAAATATGATGCAACACTTGCGGATTATTACCTCAACCGCACGACAAATAAGCGCAAAGACACCTGGAGCGATCATATACGTCGCACAATTGTCAAAGAAAGCCGCCCCTTTATCCTGGATTTTCTGCATAAGCAAGGCTGGGCAACCCGCTAATTTTCTCTCTGCTTTCCCCCTTACAGGGGGAAACGGGTGGTGGTACTATACGCGGGTTTTAAGGCTGGTCAGTCTCTTGCAGAGGTGCAGGGTGAAAATTGCCATTCTTTCCCGTGATGGAACACTTTATTCTTGTAAACGTTTAAAGCAGGCGGCGCTCAATCGTGGGCATTTTGTCGATATTATCGATCCGTTGTCCTGCTATATGAATATCAACCCCGCCAGTTCGTCTGTGCATTATAAAGGGCGGCAATTACCGCATTATGATGCCGTCATTCCACGTATTGGCTCAGCAATTACTTTTTATGGCACGGCAGTATTGCGCCAGTTCGAAATGCTGGGTAGCTATCCTCTTAATGAATCGGTCGCAATAACCCGCGCCCGGGATAAACTACGTTCCATGCAGTTGCTTGCCCGACAAGGCATTGACTTACCAATGACCGGAATCGCGCACTCACCAGACGACACTCACGATCTTATCGAAATGGTGGGGGGCGCACCACTGGTGGTGAAACTTGTTGAGGGTACTCAGGGCATTGGTGTGGTTCTTGCTGAAACACGCCAGGCAGCTGAAAGCGTGATAGACGCGTTCCGCGGACTGAATGCCCATATTTTGGTGCAGGAGTTTATTAAAGAAGCGCAGGGGCGGGATGTTCGTTGTCTGGTGGTTGGCGGGCGTGTTGTTGCCGCCATTGAGCGTCAGGCAAAAGACGGAGATTTCCGTTCTAATTTGCACCGGGGTGGCACAGCGGTTGTCGCCAGCATTACGCCACAGGAACGCGAAGTGGCGATTCGTGCAGCTTCTACCATGGGGTTGGATGTCGCCGGGGTTGATATTTTACGCGCCACTCGTGGGCCGCTGGTAATGGAGGTGAATGCCTCTCCAGGGCTTGAAGGCATCGAAAAAACAACTGGCATCGATATTGCTGCACAAATTATCAGCTGGGTGGAAAACCAGGCACGGCCCGGTTTCTGTCTCAAAATGGGCGGTTAAGTGTGCTGTGGTTATCTGATCGTGGTACAGGCCGCTATTTTTGCGTAAGCTATGGCGTCGATTTTCTATTGAAGAGGTTATACCCGTATGGATTCACTCGTCGTCCCTACCCTGGACACGCTACGCCACTGGCTTGATGACGCTGGCGTAAGCTTTTTCGAGTGTGATTCCTGCCAGGCATTGCATCTCCCCCATATGCAGGAGTTCGCTGGTGTGTTTGATGCCAAGCTGGATCTGGTTGATAGCGTGCTGGTTTTTTCCGCCCTGGCTGAGGTCAAACCTTCCGCTCTTTTGGCACTGGCAGGGGATATTTCGGCAGTCAATGCCAGTTCACTTACCGTGAAAGCGTTCCTGGATGTACAGGATGACAACCTGCCACGTCTGGTGGTCTGTCAGGCTTTTCCCGTTGCGATAGGTATTAGCCGGGAGCAGTTTACGCATTTTTTGCGCCAGAGTGAGGAACAGATCTCGATGGTGATTCTGGAAGCCAGCGCCCAACAGATGCTGTGGAATGGGGATGAAGATGATGCTTCCCGCCGCCCGGTGTCGAGCCATCTGCTACACTGATTTCCCCGCCTGAGGCGCAGTGAGCAACCTGTGTACTGCGCCTGTTGCTTTTTGCTCTTGTTTCTGTGGCTTTATTGCTGAGGGCCAGTATCCTGGTTACTCACTCCAGTCACTTATCCTGCTAATTTCTCCTGGTAAGCATCTGGTGCCTTGAACACACTCTGCTGTGAGTAGCGCAATTGTGTTGTTTATACCCGCCTGGTTTTTTACATCATAAAGAAACGATGAATATTTCTGTGCTTTGGTGCTTATTTCCTGATTGATGCCTAAAAAATTGAAAAAAGGCGCTTTTTAATTTCCTCCCACCATCTAAATCCTGGCTACATTTACACTGCGTCATGACTTGTTACTTGACTGGCGCATGTGAGAGGTTTTTTTACGTCAACATGACAAAGTATGCATGAATATTGCATCAGGTAAATGGCCTGATTTACTCGACGCCATGCAGGGCGCGAGTTTACCCTTTATTCAGAAGGAATAAGATATGTCCCGCCAAAGTAAAAAATGGTTGTCTGGTTTGGTGGCTGGCGTTCTGATGGCTGCTTCTGCCTCAACGCTGGCCGCGGATGGAAAGACGCTGCATGTGTATAACTGGTCGGATTATATTGGGCCGGATACCGTAGCCAACTTCACCAAAGAAACCGGTATTAAAGTCGTTTACGACGTTTTTGATTCAAACGAAGTGCTTGAAGGTAAGCTGATGGCAGGCAGTACCGGGTTTGACCTGGTGGTTCCCTCAGCAAGCTTTCTGGAACGCCAGTTGATGGCTGGTGTGTTTCAGCCCCTGGATAAAAGCAAACTCCCGAACTGGAAAAACCTTGATCCGGCGTTGTTAAAGCTGGTCGCCAAACATGATCCCGGTAACAAATACGCTGTACCTTATATGTGGGCGACCACCGGGATTGGCTACAACGTAGATAAAGTTAAAGCGGTACTGGGCAAAGATGCGCCAGTTAATAGCTGGGATCTGGTACTGAAACCAGAAAACCTCGAAAAATTAAAAAGTTGTGGTGTTTCTTTCCTGGATGCACCAGAAGAAATTTTTGCAACAGTGCTGAATTATCTTGGCAAAGATCCGAACAGCTCTAATGCATCTGACTACAGTGGTGCAGCAACTGACTTGTTACTGAAATTGCGTCCAAGTATCCGCTATTTCCACTCTTCTCAATACATCAATGACTTAGCAAATGGCGATATTTGTGTGGCGATTGGCTGGGCAGGGGATGTCTGGCAGGCTGCTAACCGGGCGAAAGAAGCGAAAAACGGCGTGCATATCTCATACTCAATTCCGAAAGAAGGTGCTCTGGCGTTTTTTGACGTCTTCGCGATGCCCGCTGATGCGAAAAATAAGGATGAAGCTTACCAGTTCCTTAATTACCTGATGCGCCCGGATGTGGTGGCCGATATCAGCAACCATATCTATTACGCTAACGCCAACAAAGCTGCAACGCCGTTGGTGAAGGCTGAAGTGCGTAATAACCCAGGTATTTACCCGCCGCCAGATGTTATGGCAAAACTGTTTACCCTTAAGGTTCAGGACCCCAAATTGGATCGTGTAAGAACACGAGCCTGGACTAAAGTTAAAACTGGTAAATAAGTCAGTAAGTTAATATAACGAGGCATTGCACCTTTTTAGTGCGCAACAGGGTGCAATTGCCTCAAAAAGATGCAAGCTGTGTTATGCATCGCGAACCAGTAAATTGTACGCCTGTTGGCGTATAAGTATGAGATTTGCCGGAGAGCACAATCAGTGAACGATGTCATTCCCCGCCCACAAGCGAAGAGTAGTAAGGCGTTAACGCCATTACTGGAAATTCGGAATCTGACAAAATCCTTCGATGGCCAGCACGCTGTCGATGATGTCAGTTTGACTATCTACAAAGGTGAAATTTTTGCACTGCTTGGGGCTTCAGGCTGTGGGAAATCCACGCTGCTGCGTATGCTGGCTGGGTTTGAGCAACCAACAGCCGGGCAAATTATGCTCGATGGTGTCGACCTGGCCCATGTGCCCCCTTACCAGCGCCCTATTAATATGATGTTCCAGTCTTATGCTCTGTTCCCGCATATGACGGTGGAGCAGAACATTGCGTTTGGCCTCAAACAGGACAAGTTACCCAGAGCGGAAATTACCAGCCGGGTGGAAGAGATGTTGAGCCTGGTGCACATGCAGGAGTTCGCCAAACGTAAACCACACCAGTTATCCGGTGGGCAGCGTCAGCGTGTTGCGCTGGCACGGAGCCTGGCGAAACGCCCTAAATTATTATTGCTCGATGAACCAATGGGGGCCTTGGATAAAAAACTGCGTGACCGTATGCAACTGGAGGTGGTGGATATTCTGGAACGTGTTGGCGTGACCTGTGTGATGGTAACCCACGACCAGGAAGAAGCGATGACTATGGCCGGTCGTATTGCCATTATGAACCGTGGCAAGTTTGTTCAAATTGGCGAACCAGAAGAGATTTATGAACACCCGACCACAAGATATAGCGCGGAATTTATTGGTTCTGTGAATGTATTTGAGGGCATCCTGAAAGAAAGCCAGGAAGACGGCCTGGTTATCGATTCTCCAGGGTTGCGCCATCCGTTGAAAGTGGACCCGGATGCTTCTGTTGTAGAAGGCGTGCCCGTCTGGGTGGCTCTGCGCCCGGAAAAAATTACCTTGTGTGAAGACCCGCCAGCGGAGGGTTTTAACTTTGCGGTAGGGGAAGTCGCGCACATTGCTTACCTGGGGGACCTCTCTATTTACCATGTGCGTTTAAGCAGTGGGCAGATGATTAGTGCCCAGCTACAAAATGAGCACAGGTACCGGAAAGGAATGCCTACCTGGGGCGATGAAGTAAAGCTTTGCTGGGATGCGGATAGCTGTGTCGTCTTGACCGTTTAGGAGTTGTACTATGAGTAGCTATACTGAGCCCACATCAACATCCTCGGGTCGCTCCCAAACACCCCCCGGTCCATTACGCCGCTGGTTAGGAAGGGTGCAAATGTCCCATGGACGCAAACTGGTTATTGCCTTACCTTATCTGTGGCTGTGCCTGTTGTTCATGTTGCCATTTTTAATTGTTTTCAAAATAAGTCTTGCCGATATGGCACGCGCCATACCGCCTTATACTGACCTGGTCAGTTGGGCAGACCAGCAGCTTTCGGTATCGATTAATCTTGGTAACTTCCTGCAGTTAACTGATGACCCACTGTATTACGAAGCCTATCTGCAATCGTTACAGGTTGCGGCGGTTTCAACAATCTGCTGCTTACTGTTGGGTTACCCGCTCGCCTGGGCCGTGGCACACAGCAAAACGTCTACCCGTAATATTTTGCTGTTGTTGGTCATCTTACCTTCCTGGACATCATTTCTTATTCGTGTTTATGCATGGATGGGAATTTTGAAAGAAAACGGGGTATTGAATAACGTGCTGTTGTGGTTGGGGGTGATTGACCACCCGCTGACTATTTTGCACACCAACCTTGCGGTGTATATCGGAATTGTTTATGCCTATTTGCCCTTTATGGTGCTGCCTGTTTATACCGCGCTGACGCGAATGGATTACTCCCTGGTTGAGGCTTCACTGGATCTTGGCGCAAAACCGTTGAAAACCTTTTTCAGCGTGGTGGTTCCGCTGACCAAAGGCGGCATTATTGCTGGTTCCATGCTGGTGTTTATTCCGGCTGTTGGGGAGTTTGTTATCCCTGAACTTCTGGGTGGCCCGGACAGCATTATGATTGGCCGTGTCCTGTGGCAGGAGTTTTTCAATAACCGCGACTGGCCTGTTGCTTCTGCTGTCGCGATTACAATGCTGGTGGTATTGATAGTCCCCATTATGTGGTTTCACAAATATCAGAACAAAGGCATGGGAGGACATTAATGAATACGTTACCTGTCGTACGTTCTCCATGGCGTATTTTTATCCTGGTCGTCGGGTTTACCTTCCTGTATGCCCCGATGCTGATGCTGGTCATTTACTCATTTAACAGTTCGCAACTCGTGACTGTCTGGGCAGGCTGGTCCACGAAATGGTATGGCGAAGTGTTTCGTGACACTGCCATGATGAATGCCGTTGGGTTGAGTTTGTCCATTGCTGCGTTATCCGCCACAATGGCCGTCGTGTTGGGAACGATTGCCGCTGTGGTGATGGTGCGTTTTGGTCGTTTTCGTGGCTCAAATGGCTTTGCGTTTATGCTCACCGCACCACTGGTCATGCCGGATGTGATTACCGGGTTGTCACTACTGTTGCTGTTTGTGGCAATGGGTAGTTCACTGGGCTGGCCGGGCGAACGTGGCATGATGACCATCTGGCTGGCACATGTAACATTCTGTACCGCATATGTCTCAGTGGTGATAAGTTCGCGTTTGCGTGAACTGGATCAGTCCATTGAAGAAGCGGCCATGGACCTGGGAGCCACGCCACTCAAAGTCTTCTTTGTGATAACTGTCCCCATGATTTCACCCGCCATCATTTCTGGCTGGTTGCTGGCCTTCACGCTGTCACTGGATGATCTGGTGATTGCCAGCTTTGTTTCCGGGCCTGGTGCTACCACACTGCCGATGCTGGTGTTCTCCAGTGTTCGTATGGGAGTTAACCCGGAAATCAATGCCCTGGCATCAATTATTCTCGGTGTTGTGGGGGTTATTGGCCTGATTGCATGGTGGTTTATGGCAAGGGCTGAAAAACAACGTATGCGTGATATCCAGCGTGCAAGGCAGCACTGAAAGACCTAAAATCAGTGGGATAGAAGCGTGCTGTTACAACAGCATGTACTGACAAGGGAACGAGGTTGTGGATATTTTGAGCAAATACCCCGCTGGTCAGGCAAAACTGAATGTGCCCACACTGGTTTATATTGCCGCGATTGGCATTATCACCACCCGGTGTCTGGATGTCCTGATGTTGTTTAACACACTGGGTGTCCAGGGAAGTATTGATTTCATACAGCGCAGCGTCCAGACCTGGGCGCTGACGCTGATTTTCTTTGCCAGCCTGGTCTTGCTCTTTATTGAAATACGCTGCGCTTTCGTTATCTTGCGTGGGCGCAATTGGGGGCGCTGGGTTTTTTTGGCAACTCAGATAATCTCTTCTGTGTATTTGTGGTGCGCCTCACTGGGGTGGGGATACCCTGAGTTATTCAGCATTCCAGGTGAAAGTAAAAGTGCCATTCTGCATGGGTTGTTTATGCAAAAACTACCCGATTTGTTGGTTCTGGCACTGCTGTTTGTGCCGCTGCGTAGCCGGCGTTTTTTTCGGGTTCACTAAGCAGCAGGTAGCCTCATGACGTGGTAGAATCCCGTTCCGCTTTTTTCCAGGGTTTTTTTATGCAGTGCGAACTCTATGCTGAAGGGCATTGCCACTCCTGCCAGTGGCTGATGCTTCCGCTTGCTCAACAACTTGAAAAGAAAATGGCGCATTTGCGCGCGCTGCTCACTGCTATGCCGGTTGGTCAGTGGTGTCAGCCGGTCAGTGGTGCTGAGCAGGCGTTTCGCAATAAAGCCAAAATGGTGGTAAGTGGCAGCGTTGAACGCCCCATTCTTGGGGTTCGTAACCGTGATGGCAGTGTGGCTGACCTGGCGGATTGTCCGCTGTACCCGGCTACTTTTGCCGGGGTTTTTGCGGTTATTAAACCGTTTATTGCCCGGGTTGGCCTCACGCCCTATAACGTTGAACGGCAACGAGGCGAGCTGAAATATGTGCTACTGACACAAAGCCAGCATGATGGCAGCCTGATGCTGCGTTTCGTGTTGCGCTCTGCGGCTAAAATTGCCCGCCTGAAACAGGAACTGCCCTGGCTGCAGGAACAGGTCCCCCAGTTACGTGTGATTACAGCTAACATTCAGCCGGTACATATGGCCATTATGGAAGGGGAAGAAGAAATTCTGTTAACCCCGGAAACCGCTTTGCGTGAAGTCTTTAATGGAGTGCCATTGTGGATCCGCCCGCAAAGTTTTTTCCAGACTAACCCACAGGTTGCCAGTGCATTGTATGCCACCGCCCGTGACTGGGTGCGTGGCTTACCTGTACAACATATGTGGGACTTGTTTTGTGGTGTGGGTGGGTTTGGTCTGCACTGCGCTACGCCACAAATGCACCTGACCGGAATAGAAATCGCCCCGGAAGCAATAGCCTGTGCACAGCAGTCAGCACAAGAATTGGGGCTCAAGTACGTCGATTTCCGGGCGCTGGATTCTACCGCCTGGGCCACAGGACAGCAGGCGGTACCGGATCTTGTGCTGGTTAACCCCCCAAGGCGCGGAATTGGCCCTGAACTGTGCCGTTTTTTAACTGATATGGCTCCGGGTTTTATTGTCTATTCCAGTTGTAACGCGGTCACCATGGCCGAAGATATTCGCCGCCTTGCTGGCTACAGTATTGAACAGGTTCAGTTATTTGATATGTTCCCGCATACAGCACATTATGAAGTGCTGGCATTGCTACGCCGCTGAAGGTCTGTGCGGGAAATACAAAACCGCTGCACATAAGTAACAGCGGTTTTTCTTGTGCTGCTACCGGTTTATTGCGGGAACCATTTATTACTGATTTTTTGGTAAGTCCCGTCTGCTTTTATGGCGTCCAGTGCTGTATTCAGTTGTTGCAGCAGAGCCGTGTTTTGCGGGCGAACGGCAATACCTAAGCCGGTGCCAAAATATTGTGGATCAGTGACATGCTGGCCTACTGTTGCCAGTTCCGGGTTTGATTTCAGCCACTCATTTACCACCGCTGTATCACCAAAGACACCATCCAGGCGGCCATTTTTCAGGTCAATGATGGCATTCTGGTAACTGTCATAAGCCACGGTTTTAATCTCAGGGTGTTTTTCCTGCAGATATTTCTGGTGAGTAGTCCCGTTTTCCATGCCAATCCGTTTGCCTTTTAAGTCTGCAAAGCTGGTGAACTGGCCTTTTTTGGCAATCACTACAGCAGAGTTAGCGTAATACGGCTGGGTAAATGTGACTTGTTTACTGCGTTCCGGCGTGATGTCCATGCCGGAGATAACCGCATCAAACTTACGGAACTTAAGCGACGGGATAAGGCTGTCGAATGCCTGGTTGGTAAAGGTGCAGTCTGCCGCCATTTTTTGGCATAAAGCGTTGGCCAGGTCGATATCAAAACCAACAATATGGTTATTGGCATCTAAGGATTCAAAAGGAGGGTAGGTGGCAGAAAGCCCAAAGTTAATTTTTTCTGCTGCGCTAACCTGGAAAGCACTGGCCATCATGGCAACCAATAACCATTTTTTCATTGTGTGTTGCTCCTGTCTGTCACTGTTTTTTTATGTTCGTGATAGCGGGAGTATTATCCATAATGAATTTATATGCAATTAAAATGTATAATTAGTTATTTTTATGGGTAAGAAAAAGGCGACTCTGAGCCGCCTTTTTCTCTGACTGAAAATATCCAAAACTTAATTACGGCGTTCGAAAGCCAGCGCGCGGCGTTCGATTACACGCATCAGTAATGTAAGAATACCATTTACTATCAAATAGATGACTCCGGCTGCACCAAACACCATGACATCATAGGTGCGGCCATACAACAGTTGGCCATAGCCCATTACTTCCATCAGTGTGATGGTATAAGCAAGTGAAGTGCTTTTGAATACCAGAACCACTTCGTTGGAATACGAAGACAAGGCGCGTTTGAAGGCGAATGGCAACAGAATTGCCAACTGGTCTTTACGGCTCATACCCAGTGACTGGCAGGATTGCCACTGCCCGGCAGGGATTGCGCGAATTGCACCATAAAATAGCTGCGTGGTGTAGGCCGCACTGTTAAGTGACAATGCCAGCATGGCGCATAGCCACGGCTCGGACAGTAAATGCCATAACACCGGGTAGTTTTGCAGTGAAGGAAACTGGCCTGGCCCGTAGTAGATAAGAAAGATCTGCACCAGCAAAGGTGTACCGGTAAACAACGTGATATAGCCACGTACCAACAGTGACGCAATCGGCGTTTTCAGCGTTAAAATAACCGTGAAAACCAGCGACAGAGCGAGAGCCAGAATAATTGAAGCAGCAGTCAGAGTCAGACTGGTGTGCAGGCCTTTTAATAACTCAGGTAAATAAGCAAGCATTATTCCGGCCTCCGCTCAAAACGTGTCGCGCGCAGGTCAATACGCTTGAGAACATACTGGCTTATCAGTGTGATGACCAGGTAGATAGCGGCCGCAATAATGTACCAGGTGAAAGGCTCCTGAGTGCGCGTGGCAATACTACGGGTTTGCAACATCAGGTCGTTAACACTTATCAGTGAAACTAAAGCCGTGTCTTTAAGCAGAACCAGCCACTGGTTGCCTAAACCGGGAAGGGCATGGCGCCACATTTGCGGCATTACAATGCGGAAAAAGATGGCCGCTTTGCTCAGCCCCAGCGCCTGGCCCGATTCACGCTGGCCTTCTGGCACGGCTTTCAGTGCGCCACGTAACGTTTGTGAGGCGTAAGCCGCATACAACAACGACAGGGCAATGACCCCACACAGGAACGGGCTGACATCAAAGTTCTCAATCTGCACCTGAATATGGAGTTGGGTTAATCCAAGCGGCAGGGTAAAACCATCTGAGAGCGTCAGTAACAGTTGGGAAGCGCCGAAATAGACAAACAACACCACCAGAATTTCCGGCAGGCCACGCAACAAAGTGACTAATCCGGACGCCAGCCACGAAACAGCACGCAGGCGTGATGACTCAAGCACTGCAAACAGCATCGCCAGAGCAAGGCCAACAACCAGTGCACAAACGGCAAGGCCGACGGTCATCCCGGCGGCGCTTGCTAAAGGAAACATTTCGTTCATTCAGTTGATTACTTCTGGAACCATTTGTTGTAGATGGCGGTGTATGTTCCGTCAGCTTTTACTTTGTCCAGCGCGGCGTTGAATTTCTGTTGCAACTCGGTATTACCCATACGAACAGCAATTCCCAGGCCTGTGCCAAAGTAGTCTTTATCTGTCACTTTATCGCCCACCGCTGCAAGTTTCGGGTCTGCTTTCAGCCATTCGGTGACGACTGCAGTATCACCGAATACTGCGTCAATCCGGCCATTTTGTAGATCCAGTTTAGCGTTCTGGTAGCTGTCGTAAGGTACAACCGTGATTTCCGGATGTTTATCCAAAATAAATTTCTGATGCGTGGTACCGTTCTGCACACCCACTTTTTTGCCTTTCAGTTCAGCAATTGTGGTGTATTTACCTTTCTGGCCAACAAACAGTGCAGAGTTGTCGTAATAAGGTTTGGTGAACAGCACCTGTTTTTCACGTTCAGGAGTAATATCCATCCCGGCCATCACTGCATCAAAACGGCGGAATTTCAGGCTGGGGATCAGGCTGTCAAATGCCTGGTTGGTAAATGTACAGGTTGCATCAATTTGTTTGCACAATGCATTAGCCAGATCAACATCGAAACCAACGATTTTGTTGCTGGCATCCATAGACTCAAACGGAGGGTAGGAGGCTTCTGTTGCAAAACGGATTGTCTGTGCTGCAGTTGCAGAAAGGCTCAGGCTGGCAAGCAGCGTGGCAATAATTACTTTTTTCATTGTCATTTCCCAAACAACATCAGTGAGAGAGATACTGTTTAAACGCATCGGTTTGCGGCTCGCTAAAGCAGGACGCATCGCCTTGTTCAACAATGTGGCCATTTTCCATATACACAACACGGCTGGCCGTTTTACGTGCGACTTCCACTTCGTGGGTCACGATGACCTGAGTGATCCCCGTTTCTGAAAGCTCACGAATAATACTGACTATCTGCGCTGTAATTTCCGGGTCTAGCGCGGCAGTCGGTTCGTCAAACAACAAAACCTGTGGTTCCATCATGAGTGCCCTGGCAATGGCAACGCGCTGTTGCTGACCACCAGATAAATGTAATGGATAGCGGTCACTGTACGGGGTAAGGCGCAAGCGGTTAAGAAGCTTTTCCGCTCTGACGCGGGCTTCATCTTTACTCAGGCCTAACACCCGGCAGGGGGCTTCAATTAAGTTGTGCATCACAGACAGATGCGGCCACAAATTATATTGCTGAAACACCATACCCACATTCTGGCGTAACAGGCGAATTGCCATGTCACTGGGAGTCCTGGTGAAATTAAACTGGTTGCCTGCAATGTTCAGCGTCCCGGAACGTGGCATTTCCAGCAGGTTAAGTACCCGCAGCAGTGAACTTTTGCCTGCACCACTCGGGCCAAGCAGCACCAGCGTTTCGCCCTGAGGGCAATCCAGGGTGATATCGAACAGCGCCTGATGCGCGCCGTAGAAGCAATTAATGCTGTTTAGTTGAATACTCATGCGAAGCAGTCGAATAGCTATTGAGGCCGCAAATAGTAACGTTCACAGAATACTTATGCAATATTTATGGGTTAAAACTTAAATTCAACTGGGTAGTCTGGATAAATGTAGCATAAGATAGCGGGGTCAGGGGGAGGTGAGTATAAATGTCGGTCATTTAACAAAATGCCAGACTATTTATACGGTTTACTTTTCCTGACCCGCAGAGATTGGCCGCCGGCTACAGTTAGTGGCGTTCAAGTGACTGGCGAAGAGTTCCTGCGACCGCCGTGCTGGACGGAGTCAGGTAACGAACGTCATCCACTACCCAGCACTGGCCTTCACGCACCATCAGCACTTCGTCTTTACCTTCGTTTGTTCCTTGCTTAATAGTTACACGCAGTGGGATGTTTCGCGCATCACTATTGGGAATGGTTGAAGCGCTGGCAACACTTGCGCTGTCCGGGGCAGGAGTAAAACTGGAGAATTTAAGCGTACTGTTCTGCTGCTGTACCCGTTGCCACAGATTGTCGCTCAGGTAAGGGCGTAACCCGGCAATATCAGTTGCACTATGGTGATTTGCCCGATAATCGTAAAATTGCTGTGCGACGCTGTCCGGGCCGCCATCTGCACATGGACCCACGCGAGTGCTGGTATCCTTAATGGCTGGGGTCACAGTGGTACAGGCGCTGAGAACCAGCGTACTGGCGAGAGAGATACCGGCCAATGTTTTACGCATTATTATTTCCTTATGTATTTTGAAAACGGATGTGAACAAATATAACTCTTACAGAGAATAGCTTGTTCCGTGTTATTCGGTTGGTGCAGTTGTGCTAAGAGCGTAAGATAGTTGTCCTTAACAGGATGTTTTTCCCCGGTATTCACTCCTTTTGGGGAAACAAAAGTGAACAATGGCAGGAATGATGCAGTCATGATGAAGGCATTTATTTATTTTTCGCTGGCGCTGTTACTGGTGAGTTGCCGTGGCAATAATGACATTGAAGACCGGGGTTCCTACGAGGTTAATACCAGCCAGCATGCTTATGCTGCTTTCCCCCGTGTGCGCATACTGGTGATTCATTACACCGCTGGTGATTTCGATACATCCCTGAGCACACTGGTTGGCAATAATGTCAGTGCTCACTATTTAATTGCGCAAGAACAACCCAAGCCGGGTGATAAACCGTTGGTGTGGCAACTGGTTCCTGAAAGTGATATTGCGTGGCATGCCGGGGTCAGTTACTGGCGCGGTACTACCCGGTTAAATGATGTTTCTGTTGGGATTGAGCTGGAGAATGCCGGGTGGATGCGGGAACATGGCGTGAAACGTTTTGCCCCTTTTCCTGTTATGCAGATTAATGCCTTAATCCCTCTGGCGCGCGATATTATTCAGCGCTATCACATCAAGCCGCAAAATGTAGTGGCCCACGCAGATATCGCACCGCAACGTAAACAAGACCCCGGCCCGTTATTTCCATGGGAAATGCTGGCACACGAAGGCATTGGCGCCTGGCCCGACACGGCACGGGTTACGGTCTATCTTGCCGGGCGCCCCGCCTGGCAGCCTGTCCCCATGCCCGAAATGCTGGCGTTGCTTTCACGCTATGGTTATGAAGTGACGCCCGGGATGAGCGATGCAGAACAACACCGGGTAGTGGCTGCTTTCCAGATGCATTTTCGCCCGGCAAAGTATGATGGCAACCCAGATGCCCAGACCGAAGCAATTGCCCGCGCATTACTGGAAAAATACCCGCATCACTAATGGCTTTTGTATAAGCACGGGCGAGAAATGATACGCCCGGCCGCGCCATAAAACCAAAGCGCGCAATCCATAAAAGCTGCGCGCCAGTTGGTTAATGAGAGAATAGCAAAAAACGTTAACGCAACCGCCCATGGTCTTTTAGCCATTCAGCAGTCAGGTGGATGCCTTCATCAAGAGAAATAACCGGCTGGTAGCCCAGTTCTGTTGCCGCTCGCTGTGTATCTAGTGTGAAATCAAAATTGAGTTTGGATACGCCGTAGTGAGTCAACGCAGGTTCACGCGACGCTTTATTGCCAAAACGTTCCATACCGCGGGCAAACATATCCAGCATGGGGTAAGGCACTGAACGAATTCGGCACTTTATACCCAGTTCATCAATCAGGCGTTGCACGATTAACCGTAATGGGCGAGCTTCCTGATTAGTAATATTGTACGCCCGCCCGGATGGCAGTTTGTCACAGGCTTCACTGCTTGCCAGCCACATGGCATGCACCGCGTTTTCCTGGTAGGTCATATCCACCACAGCATCGCCGCCGCGCGGCAGCAAAATACTGCCATAGTGGCGCATCATTTGTACCAGCCGGGGGAAAAACACTGTGTCATGGGGCCCGAACAGGCTTTGTGGGCGTAAAACCGTAAAGCGGGTTTGCGGGTTGGACTGCGCAAGGTGATGAATGACATCTTCGGCCGCCGCTTTACTACGGGCAAACTCGTTGGCATAACGCACCGGGCGAAAATCTTCATGTACGTTATGGTGGTGGTGGTAATCGAAATAGAGTGAAGGTGAGGAGATATGGACAAAATTCCGCACGCCCCAGGCTACAGCCCATTCACCCAGGCGACGGGTCGCCCGGACATTCGCCAGATCAAAAGCATCCTGGGTGCCCCATGGGGAGGTAAAACTGGAGCAATGCCACAGGGTATCGACCCCTGCAAGCATCGCTTTTGCCTGCGAAGAGACGAGGTCTGTCAGGTTGGCATGGATAAATTCTGCACCCAGTTTTTCCAGCAGTTGCCCCATGGCTGCGTTGGTTCCTGTGGCACGTACACTGACACCTTTGTGGCGCAGGTATTCCACCGCATTTCTGCCCAGGCCACTGGTTGCACCTGTGATCAGTACCTTCATGTAAACTCAGCTTTCTGTTGAAATGACGTGCGCATTTTTCCGTGAAAAGCGCACACATGCAATGGGCTGGTGGTAAGAAAACAGGTTAATCCGAGGTTTTTTTACCAGATTGTTCGGCCAACTGAATGACTCGTCTGACCATGCCACGAAAAATAAACAAATGTGCGGGGATCATCACCAACCAGTAGAGTAACCCTGAGAAGCCATGAGGATGCCACCAGGCGCGAATATCCACTTCCCGGTAATCGCCTTTATCCCGCAGGGTAAAACACAGACGACCCAGTCCTGGTGCTTTCATGCCAAATAATAAACTTAACTGTTTCTCCGGGTCTGCTATCAGCACTTTCCAGCTATCCACCTTATCGCCTTTTTGCAACCAAAGCCTGCCAGGGCGGCCTTTGGGTAAGGGGTGGCCCAGTAACCGGTCAATCAGGGCGCGTGTCGCCCACAGTGGGCCACCAAAGAAAAAGCCTTCTTTCCCTCCTACCTGGTTTATCACCTGCCATAAAGCGGTTGCTGAAGCGGTAGTGCTCTGGGTGTGGCCTGCCTGTTTGGGGAAATAGCCGTATTCAGGTTGCCAGCGGGCATGGGCGTATTCATCAAACCCCCAGTCACTGGGATGTGCAAGGTGTTGTTCTTCTTCCAGCGTCTTACGCACGGCATCATCAAAAGTGGTGAGCTTTCGTGGGAACAGTTGTTGCAACTGGCTGGCATCCGGGAGCAGGTCATGAGCTATTCCCTGAATCAGTGCCTGAGCAGTCGCAGGGGGCACTGACGTTATCAGGTGCAAAAACCACACGGAGATCCAGCGTACCGGAAGAGGGATGGCAACCAGTGGGCGGTGAACACCACTGATAGCCATAAAACGGTGAAATTGCTCCTGGTAAGAGAGCACTTCCGGGCCTGCGGCTTCGAAAACCTGGTGTCCATCGGGGGAATAAAACGCAAGCCGCACCAGGTAATAAAGTAAGTCATTGAGGGCGATGGGGCTGGTGCGTGAACGCACCCAGCGTGGCGGGGTCAGTAGCGGGAGGTTGTAAACCATATCGCGCATGACTTCGAACGCTGCAGAGCCGGCACCGACAATAATCCCTGCCCGCAACTCGGTGAGCGGAACGCCAGCTTCACCCAGAATTTGTGCAGTCTGGTAACGGGCAAGCATATGGCCAGAGCGGGTATCTGGCTCCCGGGGTTGTAATGCGCTGACAAAAATCAGGTGCCTGACCGGGTATTGTTTCAGTTCATCACGCAGGTGGCGGGCGCAACGGGCCTCTCGCTGAATAAAGTCCGCACCATCGCCCATGCAGTGAACCAGGTAGTAGACGATATCACATTGGTGCAGCAGTGGTTTCAGGCTACCGTTTTTGAGGAGATCAACCTGGTGGCATTGTACATTTTCCCAATGCTGGTCTTCCAGCCAGCTAACATTGCGGGCCGCAGCAATAACCTGGTGCCCTTCGGCCACCAGCCGCGGAACCAGACGCTGTCCAATATAACCGCTGGCTCCGAGCACCAGAATACGCAATGTAGTTTGTTCCATCAGTTGTTGAAAAACGCACGCCAGTTTTCAACAACGTTTTGTAACGCCTCACGGTCAACATCAAGGTGTGTGACAATGCGGGTTACCGGTGCTGCATTAAGCAAGATTTGTTTGTGGGAGAAGTATTCACTCAGTGCCTGAACTTTATCCTGGGGTACGCGTACAAACAGCATATTAGTATCCTGGCGAGTGACATCCGCACCACATTCACGCAACTGCTGTGCCAGCCAGGCGGCGTTATCGTGGTCATCCTGCAAACGTGTCACATTGTTTTTGAGTGCGTACAGCCCGGCCGCAGCAAGGATCCCTGCCTGGCGCATACCTCCGCCGCACATTTTTCGCCAGCGTAATGCGCGTGAGATATAAGATTTGCTACCTATCAGGAGCGAGCCTGCGGGTGCGCCAAGGCCTTTTGAAAGGCAAATAGTCAGCGAGTCGCAATATTGGGTGAGTTCATGCAGTTCACACTGGCTGGCGACGGCGGCATTGAAAATACGCGCACCATCAATATGCAGGGCAAGCCCTCGTTCACGGGTAAAGGACCAGGCGCTGGCGAGATAATCTACGGGCAGCACTTTGCCATTGTGGGTATTTTCCAGACTGAGCAGGCGGGTGCGGGCAAAATGCACATCGTCAGGTTTGATTTTCGCCGCTACTTTATCCAGTGGTAATGTACCATCGGGCGCGGCATCAATTGGTTGAGGCTGAATACTGCCCAATACAGCGGCCCCACCGGCTTCGTATAAGTAATTATGGGCACCCTGGCCCACAATATACTCTTCTCCGCGTTCACAGTGACTGAGTAACGCGACCAGGTTTGCCTGCGTACCTGTTGGCAAAAACAGTGCAGCTTCTTTGTTGCACAATTGTGCCGCATAATCCTGCAGCGAATTGACTGTTGGGTCATCACCATAGACATCGTCCCCAACCGGGGCGTTCATCATGGCTTCGCGCATAGCAAAACTGGGGCGGGTTACGGTGTCGCTGCGTAAATCAATCACGAGGCTTCCTTTGTTTTTGCGAAGAGAAGCCTCTGTTTTACCGGAACCGCCCTGTTTGCGCTACTACTAAACAACCATGCAACACTCGCTTTTCCCACGAGTAGCCAGCGAGTCAGGCCAGTTCCAGGTCACTTTGTGGCTGACAGGCACAAGCCAGCACATAACCTTCGGCAATTTCTTGCTCTGTCAGGGTTGCCGTGCTGCTGACCTGGTATTTGCCTTTGGTAATGCGTGTCTTACAACAACCACAGACACCCGCCCGGCAGGCACTGTTCACCGCAACCTGATTTTGTTCCAGTACTTCCAGCAAACTCAGGCCAACAGGAGCCTGGAAGTTTCTGAGTGGAGAGTGGGTTGTAAAGGTTAGCTTGCCTCCGCCAGGCTGTTTAATGGGAGGAATAAAGAAAGCCTCTTTGTGTACTTCTGTGGCTCCGGCTTCCCGGGCCAGGGATTCGACCAGCGTCATGAAGGGGGCAGGGCCGCAGGTCATCACGGTACGGCCAGCAATATTGGGCACGCTGTTAATCAGCGTAGCGGTAATGCGCCCACTCAGTATGCCTTCTTGTGTTCCCTGTTCTGCCACCAGTGTTACCGGGACGGTTTGCCATTCGCCGGCAAAAATAATGTCCTGTTCGCTGCGCACACAGTAAATCACCTGAACATCGTCCTCCGGGCGTTTAGCCTGTAACCAACGGTACATCGACATAATCGGTGTGACGCCACAACCACCTGCAACCAGTAACCAACTGTGCGCAGATTTATCTGCACAGGTGAAATCCCCTTGTGCTTCTGACAGCCACAGTTCGTCACCACTGTGAACCTCGCGGGTCAGCCATTGTGACCCGGTGCCATTTTCAATACGGCGGATAGTCAGTGACAGAAACGGGCTGACTCCCGGTGTGGATGACAGGCTGTAGGCACGCACGGTGTCCGGGGTGTTACCAATACTCACCAGAGCATATTGCCCTGGCTTATAGGGGTAAAAATCATGGCAAATGAGTGCCAGCGTATACACATCTGGCGTCTCCTGAATAATATGATGTACCTGCATGCGGTGCGGGCAACGTGGGTTGGGTATCGTCATCAGCCTTGCTCCTTATACCTTTATGCACCGAGTAACTGCTGCATATCCTGCTCAACGGAAGTGATTTGGCGCAGTCCAAATTTTTCGTTCAGGACAGAAAGCAGGTTAGGGGTGAGGAATGCAGGTGCTGTTGGGCCAGTGACAATATTGGTTACACCCAGCGATAGCAGTGTCAGAAGTATTACAATGGCTTTTTGTTCAAACCAGGATAGCACCAGGCTGAGTGGCAAGTCATTTACGCCACAGCCCAGTTTTTCAGCCAGAGTGACAGCCAGCATAATAGCGGAATAGGCATCGTTGCACTGGCCTGCGTCAATCAGGCGAGGCAGGCCTTCAAGCGTGCCAAAATCAAGTTTGTTGAACCGGTATTTTCCGCAAGCCAAAGTCAGCACCAGGCAATCATTTGGTACCTGGGTTGCGAAATCGGTAAAGTAGCTCCTCTCTCCACGGGCACCATCGCACCCGCCAACCAGGAAAACATGGCGCAACACGCCCCGGCTGACCATGTCAATTAATGTGTCTGCCGCTCCCAGTAATGTCTGGCGGCCAAAGCCGACAGTAATTAAGTGCTCAATTTCACTGTACGGGAAGCCCTGCATCTGTTGTGCCTGAGCAATTACTGGTGCGAAATCATCACCTTCCAGGTGTTTAACACCCGGCCAGCCAACGATACTGCGGGTCCAGATGCGGTCATCATAAGCTTCACGAGATGGATCAATGATGCAGTTGGATGTCATCACGATGGGGCCAGGAAAGCGGGCGAATTCGCTTTGCTGGTTTTGCCAGCCACTGCCGTAGTTCCCCACCAGGTGGCTGTATTTACGCAGTTCCGGATACCCATGGGCTGGCAGCATTTCACCGTGGGTGTAAATATTGATGCCTGTGCCTTCTGTTTGTTGTAACAAATTCTGCAGGTCACGCAGGTCATGCCCGGAAATTAAAATACATTTACCGGCGACGGGTTTGACATTCACCTGAGTCGGAGTTGGGTGGCCGTATGCCGTGGTTTCACCGGCATCCAGCATTTGCATGATTGCAAAGTTCATCTGACCGATTTCCATCGCACACTCCAGCAGTGCAGACATATCACCAGGCCAGGTACCCAACCATGCCATAATTTTATGGTAACGGGCATAGATATCGTCGTTTTGCTGGCCCAGCACATGCGCATGCTCCATGTAAGCCGCTGCACCTTTAAGCCCGTACAGGCACAACAGACGCAGGCCGAGAATATCTTCACCAATCTCTGTTTTGTCGCGGTTGGGCGCAAACTGTGCAGCCTGGCGCTGCAGCTCGCCCAGGTCTTCGCTGACAAGGGTAATATCAGCCATCGGGTGGTTTACCACCAGATCTGGAGAGACAGCCATGCAGCGCTGGCGCAGGCTTTCCCTGCGCACAATAGCTTCACGAGCATAACCCACAATACGCGGTGAATCGAAGTTAACATTGGTGAGTGTGGCGAAAAATGCACGAGGAGCAAAACTGTCTGTGTCGTTATCGGTGATGCCTCTGGCACGGGCTTCTGTCGCCCATACTGAGAGTCCCTGCAGGCAGGCAATCAGCAGATCCTGCAGATCGGATGTTTGAGCTGTTTTCCCACAAACCCCTTGAGCCCATGCGCAACCGTTACCTGCTGGCGTCCGCATTGTTTGTTCACATTGCACACAAAACATAGTTGAACCCTTAAAGTTATATTTAAAATACATGTTTAAGAGTAAAAGCAGAAGAGTGCAGAGAAAAGGTATTTTAAATGTAACTTTATCTTAGTTTGATTTACCGCAATTTTTGGCGGCATTGCTACCGCCAATAACCGGGTTAATGAGAAAAGAAAGCCATCAATACAGGGACTAACAGGCTTAGTACGAATCCGTGCACAATGGCGGGCGGCACAATCTCTATCCCGCCACTGCGTTGCAGTACTGGCAGTGTGAAATCCATGGAGGTAGCGCCACAAATACCCAGCGCGGTAGAACGGCTGTGGCGAATCAGGCCGGGAATAAGCATGATAGCAATCAATTCGCGGGCCAGATCATTGAAGAATGCGGCACTACCAATGACCGGCCCCCAGGACTCCGTCATCAAAATACCTGACAATGAATACCAGCCAAAACCGGAAGACATTGCCAGCCCGGCCTTTAGAGGCAGACCGAGTACAAATGCATTGATAACACCACCACACAATGAACTGGCTATCACTACGCCACTGACCATCATCCCACGGCGGTTCAGGACAATTTGCTTTAGTGTCATGCTGCTGTTACGTAACTGAATACCTATCAGAAACAGAAGAAATATTAAGGTGTACTCACTGGCTTGTGTGGCATGGCGTAGCAGGCTCAGTCCACTCATGCCCAGAACAAAACCGGCAACAACGACGCCGCAAAGCTTGAGTGATTCCAGCGCCATGGCAAGGCGTGATGGCAGTGCTTCTTGCTGATGTTGGTGGCGCCACGGGCGCAGCGATTCCAGCAGCCACAGTGCGCCAATATTCAGGGTGATAATGACAAAAACGCTCACGGCGGCATAATGGAATATCGCCACCAGGTTGCTACTCAGATTATCCAAAAATGCCAGGCTTATCCCCATGAAAAACAGAATGATATAGACAATCCAGCTTAACATCCGGTTAATAAACTTTAGCGCAGAACGGCTCTTGAATGGTAACAGATACCCCAGAATGAGGGGCAGAAGAATAATAAGCAGTCCCGCGAGCATTTAAGACGACATCCATGAGAGAAGTAGTAAGAAACTTCACACTAGCGAAAAAAGGGCATTGAGTAAAGAATGATAAATAGTTGTTACAACAGTAATCTCAGCAGGCGTAAAAAAGCCCGGGTAAACCGGGCATGAAGGCAGAAAAAGCTAATAGTTGTATAATAAATAATCTCATTTATGGATGGCTACTGGCGTTTCTCTAATAAAGTCCGGTAAATAAGACCACCCAGAATACCGCCGATAATTGGCATTACCCAGAAGAGCCAAAGTTGCTGCAATGCCCAGCCACCCTGAAAAATAGCCACAGCAGTGCTACGGGCCGGGTTGACGGATGTATTAGTTACTGGAATGCTAATTAAATGAATAAGCGTTAATGCCAGGCCAATTGCAATAGGGGCAAAGCCCGCAGGTGCAAATTTATCTGTTGCACCATGAATAACTAACAGGAAACCGCAAGTCAGGACAATTTCAATAATAATCGCGGAGGTCATCGAATAATGGTCTGGTGAATGCTCACCATAACCATTTGAAGCAAAACCGCTGGCTGCTGCGTCAAAACCTGCTTTGCCACTGGCAACTAAATAAAGAATAGCAGCGGCAACAATGCCGCCAATAACCTGAGCGACAATATAGCCAATGACCTCTTTGGCAGGAAAGCGCCCTCCTGCCCACAAACCCAGCGTTACCGCAGGGTTGAAGTGGCCGCCAGAAATATGTCCAACAGCAAAAGCCATGGTTAACACTGTTAACCCAAATGCCAATGCCACCCCAACAAAACCAATGCCTAATTCTGGATAAGCTGCCGCAAAGATTGCACTACCACAACCGCCAAAGACCAACCAGAATGTTCCAAAAAATTCTGCTGCTAATTTTCTGGCCATATTCACCTCGTTAAAAAGACAGATAATTTTTGTGTTTAAGATACGAATATAAATTAAGAAAAAGCCATGCGTTACCATGTAAATAAAGGGTTGCGCATTAATAGGAATACCAATGATCACCAGAAGCAGACTGGTGAGTTGATATATGACTTGTTCACTTTTTATAGATATTATCACGAACAAAAAAAGTGTAGATAACTTTTGTTAAGGTGGTGGAAAATTCTTACTTATGGGTTATTTCTGTATAATTGATTTATTACTGCTACAAGGGAAAAATGGGATACCCCATTATTTACCAGTTTTTACCCTGGTTGAGAGTTCAGGCATGTCTTCTGGTTTATTCCCCCGCTATACTGAGAAAACAATGCGTTGCGTTGTGCATCGCCAGAAGCAAACAGGAGTGGCTATGCTGCTTGAACGTGTCGAGATAGTCGGATTTCGGGGTATCAACCGTTTGTCGTTAACGCTTGAGCAAAATAATGTTCTGATTGGCGAGAATGCCTGGGGGAAATCCAGCCTGCTTGACGCACTGACTCTGTTATTGTCTCCGGGCCAGAAACTCTATCATTTTGTAAAAGATGATTTTTACTTTCCTCCTGGCGATGTCGCTGGCCGGGAGCATCACCTGCATATCATTCTTACTTTCCGTGAAACCGCACCCGGGCATTATCTTGGGCGGCGTTACCGGTGTCTGGAGCCACTCTGGACTGAAAGTGGGGATGAACACCGGCGTATTTTTTATCGTCTTGAGGGGGCTCTGGCAGATGATGACAGTGTCATTACATTACGTTCATTTCTGGATCAATATGGTCAACCGCTCAGTTTAGGTAACATCAATAACCTCGCTGAGCATGTTTGCCGCCTGAACCCGGTACTGCGTCTGCGAGATGCACGTTTTTTGCGGCGCCGGCGCGGTGAGAGGTTGGCGCAACCTGTAGAAACGGAAATGACCGCCCAGCAACTGGATCTGCTGGCAAAGGAATTGGTAAGGCGCCCACAGAACCTTACTAATAGTCAGCTCCGCCAGGGGCTTTCCGCCATGGTGCTGCTACTGGAACATTATTTTTCTGAACAGAGTAATGACAATGGACAATACCGCCTGATGCGTAAACGCTCTTATGATGAGCAACGCAGTTGGCGTTACCTGGATGTTATTAACCAACTGATTGACCGTCCCGGTGGACGCAATCATCGAATGATCCTGCTTGGCATGTTTGCCACGCTGTTGCAGGCGAAAGGCGCGGTTCAACTCCATCGGGATGCCCGGCCACTGTTGCTGGTGGAAGACCCGGAAACCCGTCTGCATCCCATTATGTTGTCGGTTGCCTGGCAGTTGCTCAATTTACTTCCCCTGCAACGTATCACTACTACCAATTCGGGGGAACTACTCTCACTGACTCCGGTAAGAGAAGTGTGTCGCCTGGTGCGTGAATCATCCCGTGTTTCGTCATGGCGTCTTGGGTCGGTAGGGTTAAATGCCGAGGACAGCCGCCGTATCGCCTTCCATATCCGGTTCAACCGTGCTTCTTCGTTATTCGCCCGTTGTTGGCTGCTGGTAGAGGGGGAAACCGAGGTATGGATGATGAACGAGCTGGCACGCCAGTGTGGTTACCATTTCGATGCAGAAGGGGTACGGGTTATTGAATTTGCGCAGTGTGGTCTGAAGCCCTTGATTCGTTTTGCCCGCCGTATGGGGATTGAGTGGCATGTGCTGGTAGATGGTGATGAGGCCGGGAAGAAATATGCAGCTACAGTGCGCAGTTTACTGGAGCATAACCGCGAGCTGGAGCGGGATCATCTGACGCCACTACCTGCACCGGATATGGAGCATTTTATGTACCGGGAAGGGTTTGATGATGTTTTTCATCGCGTTGCACAGTTGCCGGAAAATATCCCGATGAATGCCCGGCGCATTATTACGAAAGCGATTCATCGTTCTTCAAAACCCGATCTGGCAATTGAAATCGCGGCTGTTTCGGCACAAAGAGGGCTGGAGGCTATTCCGCCGTTATTCAAAAAGATGTTTTCACGGGTTATCTGGCTGGCCCGTGGGCGTGCCGATTGAAGACATCAGATTTTATTAGCCGGACTTGGGGTACATCACATAATCGGTATCAAGGGATGTTCCTTGCTGCCGATACTTTGTTTAAGGCCGATGAGTAAGTTGTGAACAAAATGGTTTGAATTTGGTGTGTGGGCCCCCATGTAGTCAGAATGGAGAACCGCAACACCGGGTGAGAAACCGCAAGTTTGGTTTAAAAATCAAGAAAAATGCCAGGCGAGGTGACTGGCATTTTGACAGAGGTATGTTCACAATGAGAATGAAACATTAAGTGACTGGTTCAGCTTCAACAGGAACGATAACACTTGCGTGGTTGCCTTTAGGGCCCTGATGTACATCGAACCTGACGACCTGCCCAGCCTTGAGAGTTCGGTAACCGTCCATCTGTATTGTAGAGTAGTGGGCGAAGATGTCCTCGCCGCCGCCTTCCGGGCAAATAAAACCGAACCCTTTGGCATTGTTGAACCATTTAACTGTACCCGTTTCCATGCTTCGACATCCTTTAGCTTTTTATTTAAGTAGAGATGGAACTGCCGGTAAGTGCACTGTTTTCTGGTTAAAACACCACCAATGCACGACAGTACAATTTAGATAAATCACGCACAGCGTCAAGAGATCTGGCTGCCGGAAACGTGAGAAATGCGCTAAAATTTGAAGCAGTTAACGCTATTTGCATAATTGTGAGCAAAGTCGCGAATGGCACTAATAGCTGATACTTATCTTGCATCTGAGTTAGATTCAGTATGTGTTTTATGAAACTCAAGGCTGGTTATTTTTTGCGGTCTGCTAACCTGAAATGATGAAGACTGGCGATGGGAAAGACGAACTCCTGGTTTGATTTTGAACAACTTGCGACAGATAAACTGGAAGATGCTTTAAAACCACCATCCATGTACAAGGTCATTCTGATGAATGATGATTATACGCCGATGGAATTTGTTATTGACGTGCTGCAAAAGTTCTTTTCTTATGATGTAGAACGCGCAACGCAACTGATGCTTACTGTTCACTATCGGGGAAAAGCTATCTGCGGTGTTTTCACTGCCGAAGTAGCGGAGACCAAGGTTTCAATGGTGAACAAATATGCAAGGGAGAACGAGCATCCGTTGCTTTGTACGCTGGAAAAAGCCTGATTAAGGCAATCTATTGAGGGGGGTGCCTATGCTCAACCAAGAACTGGAACTCAGTTTAAACATGGCTTTCGCCAGAGCGCGTGAGCACCGACATGAGTTTATGACTGTCGAGCATCTGTTACTGGCTCTGCTCAGCAATCCTTCAGCCCGCGAGGCGCTGGAAGCTTGCACAGTAGATCTGGCAACGCTGAGACAGGAACTTGAGTCCTTCATCGAACAAACCACACCGGTTCTGCCCGCGACAGAAGAAGAGCGTGATACACAGCCTACGCTGAGTTTTCAACGTGTGTTGCAACGGGCTGTTTTCCATGTTCAGTCTTCTGGCCGCAGTGAAGTTACTGGTGCGAATGTGCTGGTGGCAATTTTCAGCGAACAGGAGTCACAAGCGGCCTATTTGCTGCGTAAGCACGAAGTCAGCCGTCTGGATGTGGTGAATTTTATTTCACACGGCACGCGTAAAGACGAATCAGGAAGTGCACCTTCCGGTGGTGCAGAAAATCCAGTCAATGAAGAGCAGGCAGGCGGGGAGGATCGTATGGAAAACTTCACCACCAACTTAAATCAGCTTGCCCGTGTTGGCGGGATAGATCCGCTCATTGGCCGCGATAAAGAACTGGAACGGGCAATTCAGGTATTGTGCCGCCGCCGTAAGAACAACCCGCTACTGGTGGGGGAGTCTGGCGTGGGTAAAACAGCGATTGCTGAAGGTCTTGCCTGGCGTATTGTGAAAGGCGATGTACCGGAAGTGATGGCTGACTGCACTATTTACTCACTGGACATCGGTTCGCTGTTGGCGGGCACCAAATACCGTGGTGATTTTGAAAAACGGTTTAAATCACTGCTTAAACAGCTCGAACAGGATACCAACAGCATCCTGTTTATTGACGAAATTCATACCATCATTGGTGCCGGGGCGGCATCTGGTGGTCAGGTGGATGCTGCTAATCTGATTAAACCGTTGCTGTCGAGCGGCAAGATTCGGGTTATTGGCTCAACCACATATCAGGAATTCAGTAACATTTTCGAAAAGGATCGTGCATTAGCGCGTCGTTTCCAGAAAATCGATATTACTGAACCGAGTGTGGAAGAAACTGTCCAGATACTCAACGGGCTGAAGAGCAAATACGAAGCCCACCATGATGTCCGTTACACAGCGAAAGCGGTACGTGCGGCGGTGGAACTGTCAGTTAAATATATCAATGATCGCCATTTGCCAGATAAAGCCATTGATGTCATTGATGAAGCTGGTGCGCGTAGCCGCCTGATGCCGGTTAGTCGCCGTAAGAAAACGGTTAATGTGAGTGATATTGAGTCTGTTGTTGCGCGCATTGCTCGTATTCCGGAAAAAACCGTTTCTGCCAGTGACCGTGATACGCTGAAAAACCTTGGCGATCGCCTGAAGATGCTGGTATTCGGCCAGGATAAAGCCATTGAGGCATTAACCGAAGCAATCAAAATGAGCCGTGCCGGGCTTGGTCATGAGCATAAGCCCGTGGGGTCGTTCTTGTTTGCTGGCCCTACCGGAGTCGGTAAAACGGAAGTCACTGTGCAACTGGCAAAAGCCATGGGCATTGAGTTACTGCGTTTCGATATGTCCGAATACATGGAACGCCATACGGTTAGTCGCCTGATTGGTGCACCTCCTGGGTATGTCGGTTTCGACCAGGGGGGATTACTGACTGATGCGGTTATTAAACATCCTCATGCGGTTGTGCTGCTTGATGAAATCGAAAAAGCGCATCCGGACGTGTTTAATCTGTTATTGCAGGTGATGGATAACGGGACGCTAACGGATAACAATGGCCGCAAAGCCGATTTCCGTAATGTAGTGCTGGTTATGACGACTAACGCCGGTGTCCGTGAAACGGAACGTAAATCCATCGGGCTTATTCAGCAGGATAACAGCACCGATGCTCAGGAAGAGATCAAGAAAGTGTTCACGCCGGAATTCCGTAACCGCCTTGATAACATTATCTGGTTCAATCACCTCTCCACTGATGTGATTCACCAGGTTGTTGAGAAATTCATTGTGGAATTGCAGGTTCAACTGGATGCGAAGGGTGTGTCACTGGAAGTGAGCCAGGATGCGCGTAACTGGCTGGCCGATAAAGGCTATGATCGTGCGATGGGGGCTCGTCCCATGTCACGAGTGATTCAGGATAACCTGAAAAAACCACTGGCGAATGAATTGCTGTTTGGTTCACTGGTGGATGGTGGACAGGTGACTGTGGAACTGGATACGGCGAAAGACAAGCTGACGTACGATTTCCAGAGCGCGCAAAAACACAAGCCTGAAGCAGCTCACTGACGGATGAGCCAACAGTGAGTTGTTGCGTTAAGTCGCTGTTAAAAGGCCAGGTATTTACCTGGCCTTTTTAATGAGGTTAAGACCTGGCGCAGTTTAGGTACACCAGATAATGATTTTCAGTACGCGGAAGGGGGAGGTTTTTACAGATAACCTCAATTGAGCGACAAGCTGCAAAATCTGGCGAACCGTAATCGCTGTACCAGAGATCTTTCATCAATATAAAAGCCAGCTCACTGGCCTTTATATTGTGCAAAATACACACCGCAGTTGCGATGATAAAAAATCACTTAACGACTACGGAAGACAATGCGGCCTTTGCTCAGGTCGTACGGGGTCAGTTCAACGGTAACTTTGTCACCTGTCAGAATGCGGATATAGTTTTTGCGCATTTTACCGGAGATGTGAGCAGTTACAACGTGACCGTTTTCCAGCTCAACGCGGAACATGGTATTCGGCAACGTTTCCAGAACGGTGCCCTGCATTTCGATATTGTCTTCTTTGGCCATCTAATCCTCGGGGTATCACTACCATAGTTTTGAACCGGCAAGATAATGCCGAAGTTCTCGTATCATGTAAAGATTTCGTGTTTATTGTTCCATTACGCCACTTTTTCACATGCCCGCCCAGGCCCAGCAAAGCTGTCCCCATCATCTGGCAAAAACACAAATGGAATACGCGCGGGGTACCTGAAAGGCAATTCCTCTACGGTGAAAAGGCGGTGCCGAAATCTGAGCGGCGATGATTATACCACCCTCAATAAAAATATGCGTAACACATTATTCAACCGGGGAAGGTTTCCAGCGAGGCCCGCTAAATATTACCTGAGGAACCCAGCATAAATGAGACAAAGGCTGTTTACGCAAGCGATCCAGTTCATCAAGATAAGTACGACGGGGTATTTCCACTGCACCAAGAGACTGGGTATGAGGGTTGATAACCTGGCAGTCTATTAATTCTCCACCCTGGCGGGCGAAATAGTCGCAAAACACCAGCAGTGCAGTTTTAGAAGCATTTTCCTGGCGGCTGAACATGGATTCACCACAGAATAATCTTCCCTGTGTTACACCATAAATCCCGCCAACCAGTTGTTCTCCCTGCCATACTTCAATCGAATGAGCATGCCCCAGTTCATGCAGGCGTATCCAGGCACTTTTCACGTCAGGGGTAATCCATGTGCCTTCATCGCGGTCATCAGCACACCCAGTAATCACTTGCTCAAAACAATAATTCAGCGTAACGCGAAAAGGGGAACGCTGATGGAACCGCCGCATACTTTTACTGATATGAAATAGGGTAGGGTAGAGCACCGCCCGGGGATCCGGCGACCACCAGAGAATGGGATCCCCTGGCGAATACCAGGGGAAAATCCCGCGCTGGTAGGCCATCATCAACCGTGATGGGCTAAGATCCCCCCCTAATGCCAACAGGCCATTTGGCTCGCGCAACGCAGCCTCTGGCGAGGGGAAAGCAATAGAGTGACGTGAAAGTTGCACAAGGCGCATACAACCGGACTCCACACGACAAAAAGTTGCAAAGAAAAACACGCATATTCAATCTGCCTGGCGCTGGCTGCGGCAGAAGAGTGAATAAGGGCCTGTCATCGTCACTATGCGCGTACAAACAGAAATACGCACCAATGATTATCGGCTGATACAGCCAGAATCTTCACCGATAGTATGCAGATAGTGAACATTTACCGGTGATATTTCACCGCTGGCAAAACTGCGCATAGCGCCCCATTTGTTCCAGCAACTCTGCGTGAGTACCTTGCTCAATAATGCGCCCATTGTCCATCACAATTATTTTGTCAAAATTTGCGAGCCCGCTAAGACGATGAGTGACCATCAATACGGTTTTGCCCTGAGTAACACGATGAATCAAGTCGAGTATATGGTGTTCTGTCTGCGCATCAAGTCCTTCTGTTGGCTCATCGAGCAATAAAATGGAAGCATCATGCAACAGGGCGCGGGCGAGACCAATACGGCGTAATTCACCGCCGGAGAGTTGACGCCCACCTTCACCCAGCCACTGGTTAAGACCTTCACCTTCCAGTAACTTTTGCAAAGAAACCTGCTCCAGAACCGCACTGATTTGCTGGTCACTGGCTCCAGGTGATGCCAGCAGCAAATTATCGCGCAACGTGGCACTGAATAAATGAATACGCTGGGGAACAACACTCATGGATGCACGTAATGCCGATTCATCCAGGTGGCAGAGTTGTGTGTTACCAATATGGATTTCACCACTTTGTGGATCCCAGGCGCGTGTGAGAATTTGCAGCAAAGTAGATTTGCCGCAGCCGGTTTGCCCTAATAAAGCAATACGCTCCCCGGGGCTGATTTGCAGCGAAATATCAGTAAGGGCTTGCTGGTGCTGGCCCGGGTAACTGAAGCTCACCTGGTTAATCGACAGCTCACCCTGAGCGGGTTGTGTAGCACTGGCTGCGCTGAAGTTTACCACTGGCTGTTGTTCAGTAAGTTGCCCGATGCGCACGGCAGATGCAGTCACCTGCCCAAGGTGTTGAAACGCACCTGTCACAGGCGCCAGCGCCTCAAAAGCGGCTAAGGCACAGAAAACAAACAAGGCAATGAGTGCGCCGGGAGATGTATCGCCGCCCACACCACCGGCAGCCAGCCACAACATCACGACGACAGCAGTCGCTCCGGCAAGCAACATCAGCGCCTGAGACAATGCGGTTAGCCCGGCCTGGCGGCGTTGCGCTTCATGCCACGCATATTCTGTCTCATCCAGTTCTTCACGGTAACGGGCATTGGCGCCAAACAGGCTCAGCTCGGCCTGGGACTGAACCCAGGTTGTGAGACGCTGGCGATACAAACCGCGCAGGGCCGTCAGCTGTTCGCCGTTTTGTTTACCGGCACGGTAGAATGCGGGAGGCATCACCAGCAAGGTTAACAACATTATACCGCCCAGTGTCAGTGCCAGATGAAGGTCGAGCCAGCTCAGCCCGTAAGTGACGACTAAAATGACAACCAGCGCACCAATCAGTGGTGAAATAACTCGCAGGTAAAGGTGGTCCAGCGTATCCACATCTGCCACTACGCGGTTCAGAACGTCACCCTGGCGAAATTGTTGTAACCCGGCAGGTGAGAGGGGCAGCAATTTGCTAAACGTGAACACGCGCAGATGTTCAAGTACGCGAAATGTCGCTTCATGGCTGACCAGCCGTTCGAAATAACGCCCTGCGGTACGAAGTATCGCCGCGGCACGGACACCGGCAGCCGGCAACATATAATTAAAACTATACAGACCAGCGGTACCGACAACAGCGGATGCAGAAAGGAACCAGCCAGACAGCGTTAACAGCCCGATACTGGCAAGCAGGGTGATGATAGCGAGAATAACACCCAGCAGCATCAGCCACTTATGGCGCTTCCACAGAGCCAGCCAGGGAAATAATGCTTTCATCAGATAGCCTCCTGACGATGTTGCAGCAAATCAGCAAACGGGCCGGTTTGACTACTTAATTCAGAGAAATTGCCTTGCTGCACGATTTTGCCATCCTGCATAACCCAGATTTGATCCCAGTTTTTTATAGTATCAAGCTGGTGAGTCACCATCAGTGTACTTTGCTGTAAGGCTGCATCGTTAAGTGCCTGCATAACACGTTGTTCGCTTTGTGCATCCAGACTGGCTGCGGGTTCATCCAACAGCAACAAGCGGCAGGGCTGTATCAGCGCTCGTGCAACGGCAACTCGTTGTGCCTGGCCGACTGATAAGCGTGATGCTCCGTCGCCAGTGCGGGTATCAACTCCCTTTGGTAACTGGCCGATAAACTCATGTACCCAGGCACGTTGCATGGCATCGGTGAATTGTTCTTCACTGGCTTGCGGCGCGCCAAGCAGAATATTGTCTCGCAGAGTGTCTGCTGGCAGGAGCGGGTTTTGCCCAACCCAACTCAGGAGATGACGCCAGGTGGTGAGGTCAATTTCGCGGAATTCGGTACCATTGACGGTGAGTGTTCCTTCATAAGCGAGGAAACCGGAAAGCAGGTTAACCAGGGAGCTCTTGCCAGCACCACTCACGCCGACCAGCGCAATACGCTCACCAGGATTAATGGTGAACGAGAGTGGTCCGGCAAGGGTATGTCCTTCGTTTGAAAGGATAACCAGGTCCTGCGCTTCCAGGGTAACAGGCACATCTTCCAGTCTCTGTGTACCTTGTTGCGGGTATTGCAGCGGTGCTTCCATGAAGGTTTTCAAACTGTCTGCTGCACCAATTGCCTGGGCTTTAGCGTGGTAAAAGGTGCCCAAATCACGAAGTGGCTGGAAGAATTCTGGCGCCATAATCAGTGCCAGAAAACCAGCGAACAGGGTAATACCTGTACCATAATGGCCAAAATTGAATTCACCCAAATAGGAAAAGCCAAAATACACAGCAACCAGGGCGATAGACAGCGATGCGAAAAACTCCAGTACTCCTGAGGAGAGGAATGCCAGACGCAGCACTTCCATGGTTCGCTGGCGGAAATCGCGGGATACCTCACCCATAGCGTTAATTTCTGCTTCGCCACGGTTAAAAATACGCAGCGTCTCCATCCCTTTTAGCCTGTCGAGGAAGTGAGCGCTCAGGCGAGCCAGCGCCAGAAAGTTACGCCGGTTGGCATCTGCGGCCCCCATACCTACCATTGCCATAAACAATGGAATGAGGGGGGCGGTACAAAGCAGAATCAGTGCTGCGGCCCAGTTGACCGGAAACAGCGTAATCACAATTAACAATGGCACGATGGCGGCAAGTGACATTTGTGGTAAATACCGCGCATAGAAGTCCTGCATATCTTCAACTTGCTCAAGAATCAGCGTTGCCCATGCACCAGCGGGTTTCCCCTGAATCCATGCAGGCCCTGCTTGTTGCAGACGTTCAAGTGCCTGTTTGCGGATATGCTGGCGAATATGTTGCCCTGCATGGAAACCGGCTTTCTCGCGCAGCCAGACAACCCAGGCACGCAGAATGAATACCAGAATCAGTAATGCGAAAGAGAGCAACAGAGCTTCCCGGGGGATCTTCTCCATTATCATCTGGTTAAGTAGCGAGGCAAGTAGCCAGGCCTGAGCGATAATCAGGATACCACTTAACGTACCGAGGACACGGGAAATGCTGAGCCAGCGACGTGAGAGAATGCTTTGCTTTTTCAGCCAGAGAGTCAGTTCTTGTTGACGGGTTTTATTCATTGCGTTCGGTTTGCCGGGTTGATTAAGTGCGCCGACAGGCGGCTAGGCGAGGCAATGTTACAACGCGCAGAAAAGAAAGGCGACCTATTAAGTCGCCTTATGTGTTTGGATCAATTACTTTGTTTCAGACAAACCGTCCAAATACCGTTCTGCATCAAGTGCGGCCATGCAGCCAGTACCCGCGGAAGTGATAGCCTGGCGGTAGATATGGTCCATGACATCGCCAGCAGCAAAGACACCTGGGACGCTGGTTTGCGTTGCGTTGCCGTTAATCCCTGACTGCACTTTGATATAACCATTTTCCAGTTCAAGCTGGCCTGCAAAAATGGCGGTATTAGGCGAGTGACCAATTGCTACAAACAGACCCGCCACCTCGAGGTTTTCTGCTTCACCATCAGGGAGAGTGCTGGCAAGACGCAACCCGCTGACGCCCATTTGGTCGCCAGTCACTTCTTCAAGGGTACGGTTGGTATGCAGCACAATATTGCCGTTCGCCACTTTATCCATCAGGCGGTTAATCAGGATTTTTTCCGCACGGAATGTTTCGCGGCGGTGGATAAGATGTACTTCAGAAGCGATGTTAGACAGATACAGCGCTTCTTCAACTGCGGTATTACCCCCACCGATGACGGCAACTTTTTGATTGCGGTAAAAGAAACCATCACAAGTTGCGCAGGCGGAAACCCCCCGGCCTTTAAATGCTTCCTCTGAAGGCAGGCCAAGGTAACGGGCTGACGCGCCTGTAGCGATAATCAGCGCATCACAGGTGTATTCGCTGCTGTCACCAACCAGCAGAAAAGGCCGTTGAGATAAATCAACGCGGCTGATATGGTCGAAAATAATCTCAGTATTAAATTTGGCCGCATGCTCATGCATACGCTCCATCAACAGCGGACCTGTCAGGTCGTTCGGATCGCCCGGCCAGTTTTCGACTTCAGTTGTGGTCGTCAATTGACCACCTTTTTCCATTCCGGTAATTAACACCGGGTTCAGATTAGCGCGCGCAGCGTACACAGCGGCTGTGTAACCGGCGGGACCGGAGCCCAGAATAAGAAGTTTGCTATGTTTAGCCGTGCCCATGAGATCCCCATTGTTGTTGGCAGACAGTTGGGGAAAGATTGTAGGAAATTTGTCACGTTAAAAAAAGGGTGCAGCGAAGTTGTTAACGAAATGTCTAATAGATGAAACCTATGAATCGCGCGAAATCAGTTAAAATGAATAAATAACAGACAAAAAAACGGTGTCAGAAAGACACAAAGATGACGAATTATCACCTCTTGCAACTATAATCTGGCACGTTTCACTAAAAAATGATGTTTTACTTTGACAATACGCTGGGCTTTTGCGAAAACATTTGTTGAAGAAAAGCATACTTGTTATGTGGAATGTCTGTTCTGTATGAAAAGTGATGCATTTACCGTGCGATTGACATCCTCCCATGGTGTGGACAGACGCCATGTGGGATATCGATGGTGGCTTTCGGGCAAGCGGTCTTCTCAATCGTATCCTCGAACAGTGACGTAAAGGGGAAATGGCAGGAGTAGGGAAGGAATATAGAGAGACAATAATAATGGTAGATAGCAAGAAGCGCCCTGGTAAAGATCTCGACCGTATTGATCGTAACATTCTTAATGAATTGCAAAAGGATGGGCGTATTTCTAACGTCGAACTCTCTAAACGCGTGGGTCTTTCCCCAACGCCGTGTTTAGAACGTGTTCGCCGTCTGGAAAGACAGGGTTTTATACAGGGCTACACAGCGCTGCTTAATCCACATTATCTGGATGCATCACTTCTCGTTTTCGTTGAGATTACTCTGAATCGTGGTGCGCCGGATGTGTTTGAACAGTTCAATGCTGCTGTACAGAAACTTGAGGAAATTCAAGAGTGTCATCTGGTTTCAGGGGATTTTGACTATTTGTTGAAAACCCGTGTACCGGACATGTCTGCTTACCGTAAACTGCTGGGCGAAACCTTGCTGCGACTGCCGGGTGTGAACGACACCCGTACTTATGTCGTTATGGAAGAAGTCAAGCAGAGTAATCGTCTGGTTATTAAAACCCGTTAACACCAGACAGGTGCAAAATCGGCTGAGTTTGATTACACTCCTGTTAATCCATACAGCAACCGTATCGGGGAACCGGTACGGTTGTCGATTTTAGCATAACCCCCCTGGAGAGTTTTTCTTGAGCCAGGAATACACTGAAGAAAAAGACGTTGTACTCACTTCCCTCAGTAGCGGAAGGCGTGCACTGGAAGCCATCCTGATTGTGGTGGCTCTGTTCGCTGTCTGGCTGATGGTGGCGTTGTTGAGCTTTAACCCCTCAGATCCAAGTTGGTCACAGACCGCATGGCATGAACCTATCCACAATTTATGTGGTAAACCCGGCGCATGGCTAGCGGATACGCTGTTTTTCATCTTTGGCATCATGGCGTACATCATTCCTGTCATTATTATCGGGGCATGCTGGTTTGCGTGGCGGCACCGTGTGCAGGAAGAACTCGTAGACTATTTCGCTGTTTCACTGCGGTTGATTGGTGTACTTGCGCTGGTTCTCACTTCATGTGGGCTGGCGGCAATAAATGCTGATGACATTTGGTATTTTGCCTCAGGCGGTGTGATAGGCAGTTTACTGAGTACCGCAATGATGCCGTTGCTCAACAGTAGTGGCGGAACACTGGCGCTGCTTTGTGTCTGGGCTGCAGGCCTGACGCTGTTTACTGGCTGGTCATGGGTCACAATTGCGGAAAAACTTGGTGCAGTTGTACTGGGTGTTTTAACCTTCGCCAGTAATCGTACGCGTCGGGATGATACCTGGCAGGATGACGACGAAGAGTATGACGATTATGAAGAACACGACGAATATGAAGAGGAACCACGCGAGCCAGTTAAGGCACAGCAAAGGGCATCACGCCGGGCGCGTATTCTTCGTGGTGCTTTAGCACGCAAACAACGGTTGAGTGAAAAATTTGCTAATCCGCTTGGTCGAAAAACAGACGAAGCGCTGTTTTCTGGCAAGAAGATGGACGATTCTGATTTTGACCCAACAATACCTGCTGCAGCTATGGCTGACGATGTGCTGTTTTCCGGTAACCGGGTAACTGATTCGGCAAATGAAGTCGTCGAGAATGACCCACTGCTGAGTGGTTACCGTATCACTCAGGAAAACGAATATCAGCACTATGCTCAGGCACGGCAAGGTGTGGATCAGGGCATGGTAAGTGCGCAACCAGGCGATGCCGGGCAACCGGATGTTCTGTTGCAGGATTATTACTCTGGTATGGCACCTGCAGCCGATGAGCCGCAGGGTACTCAGCCAGAATATGTGCAGCGGGCCAGCGCAGCTTATACTCCTGACCCTTACGCTGAGCCGGTGGGATCTGCACCAGCTCAGTATTCAACACCAGGCGGCTATGGTGAACCCTCCCAGTATCCAGGGGCTTCTGACTTACCTGTTGAGCCTGCGCCGTCCGCGCTGAGCCCTTATGCTGAAGAGCATTATAGTGATGCTGAACAGCCAGCTTACCCGCAAGAGTCTTATCCTGCTCCTGAACCGGATGGGGGCATAACAGGCACAGAATCAGGGTATAATCCGTACCACAGCCAGAATGCCGGTACTGAGCGCGACGAGTTGCCGCCAACGGAACCAGAGAACTCTGGAGAACACCAGGTGAACAACAAGGCTGTACGGCCACCTCTCTATTACTTCGAAGAAGTGGAAGCGAAGCGAGCAAAAGAGCGTGAGCAGTTAGCTGCATGGTATGAGCCCGTGCCTGATCCGGATCAACTGGCGGCACAAGCGCGTGCACAGCAATCCTCTCCGGCATCAACGGGTCTGTCGCATACAGCGAATGGCCTTTCAGTTAGTGCAACTGCGGCAGCCGTTGCTGCTGGTGCAGCGCAGGGTGCTCACCATGGCGATTCCTCCGTGAATATAGCCCCACCGGTATTTGGTGTTGCCGGTGATGCTCCGCGTCCGCAGGTGAAAGAGGGTATTGGCCCACAATTGCCGCGGCCAAACCGTGTGCGTGTGCCTACCCGTCGTGAACTGGCTTCTTATGGCATTAAGCTACCTTCGCAGCGTGAAGCTGAAGCCCGTATGAAAGCGGAAGCGGCCCACCGTGAAGCACAACAACATTATGCTCAACAACACCAGGCAGGATCCTCGCCTGGTAATGAAGACGACGATGCGCAATATCAGTCTGAACTGGCGGCGCAATTTGCTGCTTCCCAACAGGCGCGTTTCGGCCAGCAATATGAGCATGACTATGCTGCTTCTGCACAGGCTTCTGTGCCTGACGGGCAGGAAGAAGATGCAGAAGAACAGGCATTAGCAGCCCAGTTTGCAGCCACACAGCAAGCACGTTATGGGGAAGAGTATCAGCACGATTTCCATGCATCCTCCGCCCGCCATTCCGTGTCTGTGGATGATTTTCTTGCACCGGTCACACATCCGGTGGCTGAAGGGCCGTTTGAGCCGGTCTTTACGCCTGATGCGGCTCAGGCTGCGGTTCCTTCTCGGCCCGTCGCAACTCCGGGGTACCAGCATGCGCATCCGGTTCAGTCGGTTAATTCCGCACCACAAACTGAGCAGCATGCACAGGCTGCACACCCGCATGGGCCTTCAGTAGCTCAATCATCACAACCGGGCCAGGACAGTCTGATTCATCCATTTCTGATGAGAAATGGCGACAGCCGCCCATTACAGCGCCCAACAACGCCACTGCCTTCACTGGATCTGCTAACCCCGCCGCCTTCAGAAGTGGAGCCGGTGGATACATTTGCGCTGGAACAGATGGCGCGTCTGGTGGAAGCGCGGCTGGCAGATTTCCGTATTAAAGCTGAAGTGGTTCATTACTCACCAGGGCCGGTAATTACCCGGTTCGAACTAAATCTTGCACCGGGAGTAAAAGCCGCCCGTATTTCTAACCTGTCACGCGACCTGGCCCGTTCACTGTCAACGGTTGCTGTACGTGTGGTAGAGGTTATTCCAGGTAAACCTTATGTTGGGCTGGAATTGCCGAATAAGAAGCGCCAGACCGTTTACCTGCGTGAAGTGCTGGACTGCCAGAAATTCCGTGAAAACCCATCACCACTGACGGTGGTTCTGGGGAAAGACATTGGTGGCGAACCTGTTATCGCTGATCTGGCTAAAATGCCTCACTTACTGGTTGCCGGTACTACTGGCTCAGGTAAATCAGTGGGTGTGAACGCCATGATCCTCAGCATGTTATATAAAGCGACACCAGAAGATGTGCGCTTTATTATGATTGACCCGAAAATGCTTGAGTTGTCGGTGTATGAAGGGATCCCACATTTGCTGACCGAAGTTGTCACCGATATGAAGGATGCCGCCAATGCGCTGCGCTGGAGTGTCAACGAGATGGAACGTCGTTACAAGTTGATGTCGGCACTGGGGGTGCGTAACCTTGCTGGCTACAACGAGCGTGTTCTGGAAGCTGAGAAAATGGGACGGCCAATTCCGGACCCATTCTGGAAACCTGGCGACAGTATGGATGTTACGCATCCGGTACTGGAGAAATTGCCGAACATCGTTGTACTGGTAGATGAGTTTGCGGACTTGATGATGTCTGTTGGCAAAAAAGTGGAAGAGCTTATCGCTCGCCTGGCGCAAAAGGCGCGTGCTGCAGGTATTCACCTTGTACTGGCAACCCAGCGCCCGTCAGTTGATGTCATTACCGGGCTGATTAAAGCAAACATCCCAACACGTATTGCGTTTACGGTATCCAGCAAGATTGATTCCCGGACCATTCTGGACCAGGGGGGAGCCGAATCTTTGCTGGGTATGGGGGATATGCTTTATTCCGGGCCCAATTCAACCCTGCCTGTACGTGTGCATGGTGCGTTTGTTCGGGATCAGGAAGTGCATGCAGTAGTTCAGGACTGGAAAGCGCGTGGCCGCCCGCAATATGTGGATGGTATTACTGCAGACAGCCAGTCTGAAGGTGGTGCAGGTGGTTTTGATGGTGGTGAAGAGCTCGATGCGTTGTTTGACCAGGCTGTTGCCTTTGTTGTTGAAAAACGTAAAGCTTCCATCTCTGGTGTTCAACGGCAGTTCCGTATTGGCTACAACCGGGCGGCGCGTATCATTGAGCAAATGGAAAACCAGGGCATTGTCAGTGAACAAGGCCATAATGGTAACCGCGAGGTACTGGCACCACCACCGTTTGAATAAGTTAACAAACCCCGGGAGCCGCTTTTGCGGCTCTTTTGCAAAGAAGCGTAAACAATTCAACTATCAGCTTTTTCTTCTGTTATTGCGACAGCTTTGCGGCCAGACTAGCCAGTTGAAAAACTTCACCTGGAATTGTGTTATTCGAGGATATGTAATGAAAAAGATCGCTATTGCCTGTGCGTTATTGTCAGTATTTACTGTCACTCAGGTGTGGGCGGATGCCGCTGGCTCGCTGAAGAGCCGTCTGGATAAAGTGAACAGTTTCCATGCCAGCTTCACACAAAAAGTGACTGATGGCAGCGGCAATGAAATTCAGGATGGGCAGGGGGAGCTGTGGGTTAAACGCCCTAATTTGTTCAACTGGCATATGATTCAGCCTGATGAAAGCGAACTTATCTCCGATGGTAAAACGCTTTGGTTTTATAACCCGTTCGTTGAGCAGGCCAGTGCCACATGGCTTAAAGATGCGACCAGCAACACCCCTTTTATGTTGATTGCCCGCAATCAGTCATCTGACTGGCAGAAATATAATGTTAAACAGCAAGGGGATGACTTTGTTCTGACCCCGAAAACCAGCAGTGGTAACCTTAAACAGTTTACAATTAATGTTAGCCAAAGCGGGACTATCCACCAGTTCAGTGCAGTTGAGCAGGATGATCAGCGTAGTGTTTACCAGCTCACCAACCAGCAAGATGGCGCGATAGATATGAGCAAGTTTACCTTTACGCCCCCGAAAGGAGTAACGGTGGACGATCAACGTCAGTGAGGCGGTTGTGAGTAATTTGCCACTCGATTTTTCCGACAATGTTTTCCAGCCTCTGGCCGCGCGTATGCGGCCAGAAAATCTTGCGCAGTATATTGGCCAGCAGCACTTGTTAGGGCCGGGTAAACCGTTACCTAAAGCGATTGAAGCGGGCCAGTTGCATTCGATGATCCTTTGGGGGCCGCCTGGAACAGGAAAAACGACACTGGCAGAAGTCATTGGTCGGTATGCCAACGCCAATGTCGAACGCATTTCCGCTGTTACCTCTGGTGTAAAAGAAATTCGCGAAGCCATAGAACGTGCAAGGCAAAACCGCCATGCGGGCCACCGTACTATCCTGTTTGTTGATGAAGTTCACCGCTTTAACAAAAGCCAACAGGATGCATTCCTCCCTCATATTGAAGATGGCACGGTAACCTTTATTGGCGCGACAACGGAAAACCCCTCTTTTGAGTTAAATTCCGCACTGCTTTCCCGGGCCAGAGTGTATTTATTAAAATCGCTCACGGCCGACGATATTGAGCAGGTACTGTTACAGGCCATGAATGACAGTGAGCGGGGCTATGGCGGTCAAAATCTCGTATTACCCGATGATACACGTCAGGCAATTGCTGAACTGGTGAATGGTGATGCGCGTCGTGCGTTAAATACCCTGGAGATGTTGGCGGATATGGCACAAACCGATGCCAGCGGTAAACGCATTCTGTCAGCAAGTTTGTTACGCGAAGTGGCCGGTGAACGTAGTGCCCGTTTTGATAACAAAGGTGATCGTTTCTACGACTTGATTTCTGCTCTGCACAAGTCTGTCCGGGGTTCTGCGCCTGATGCCGCGCTGTACTGGTATGCGCGCATTATTTCAGCAGGCGGTGACCCGCTGTATGTTGCACGCCGTTGCCTGGCTATTGCCTCTGAAGATGTTGGTAATGCCGACCCGCGAGCTATGCAGGTAGCGATTTCAGCGTGGGACTGTTTTACCCGGGTAGGCCCTGCTGAAGGTGAACGGGCAATTGCCCAGGCGATTGTTTACCTGGCGTGTGCGCCGAAAAGTAATGCGGTTTATACGGCGTTTAAGGCAGCAATGCATGATGCCCGGGAACAACCTGATTATGACGTACCGGTACATTTGCGTAATGCGCCAACCCGGTTAATGAAAGAAATGGGGTATGGTGAAGAGTACCGCTACGCACACGACGAAACAAACGCTTATGCGGCTGGCGAAAACTATTTCCCACCAGAAATGGCACAAACGCGCTATTATCACCCTACCAACCGTGGGCTTGAAGGCAAAATTGGCGAAAAGCTCGCCTGGCTTGCTGAACAGGACAAAAATAGCCCTATAAAACGCTACCGCTAATGCTGGCGTTGCGGTAAGGTTATCAACACTGCCCGTGATGCGTTTCACGGGTTTTTTTCTCAAATTCAATTCGATAAAAAGCACAGGATAAGCATGCTCGATCCCAATCTGCTGCGTAATGAGCCAGACGCAGTCGCTGAAAAACTGGCACGCCGGGGCTTTAAGCTGGATGTTGATAAGCTGCGTGCGCTTGAAGAGCGCCGTAAAGTCTTGCAGGTAGAAACTGAAAATCTGCAGGCAGAACGTAACGCACGATCGAAATCCATCGGCCAGGCGAAAGCGCGTGGGGAAGATATTGAGCCATTACGCCAGGAAGTGAACAAGCTTGGTGAGGCGCTGGATAAAGCCAAAGTTGAGTTGGAAACACTATTGGCAGAAATTCGTGAATACGCGCTGACTATGCCTAACCTGCCCGACGATTGTGTTCCTCAGGGTAAGGATGAGAACGACAATGTGGAAGTGTTCCGTTGGGGCGAGCCACGTCAGTTTGATTTTGAAATTCGTGATCACGTTAGTTTAGGTGAGGCGCTGGGTGGTCTGGATTTCGCTGCGGCGGTAAAACTGACCGGTTCACGTTTTGTGGTCATGAAAGGGCAGATTGCCCGTATGCACCGTGCTCTGAGCCAGTTCATGCTTGATCTGCATACAGAGCAGCACGGTTATAGCGAAAATTATGTCCCATATCTGGTTAACCATGACACGCTTTATGGGACCGGGCAACTGCCAAAGTTTGCCGGTGACTTATTCCATACACGTCCGCTGGAAGAAGAAGCAGACAGCAGTAATTACGCACTGATCCCGACAGCCGAAGTGCCGTTGACTAATCTGGCGCGTGATGAAATTCTGGATGAAGAGTCCCTGCCTTTGAAAATGACGGCACACACGCCGTGTTTCCGTTCGGAGGCTGGCTCTTATGGTCGTGATACGCGTGGCCTGATCCGTATGCACCAGTTTGATAAAGTCGAAATGGTACAGATTGTTCGCCCGGAAGATTCGATGGATGCACTGGAAGAAATGACAGGCCATGCAGAGAAAGTTCTGCAACTGTTAGGTTTACCTTACCGGAAGATGTTGTTGTGTTCCGGGGATATGGGCTTCAGTGCCTGTAAGACTTATGATCTCGAAGTCTGGATCCCGGCACAGAATACCTACCGTGAAATTTCTTCCTGCTCTAACGTATGGGATTTCCAGGCGCGGCGTATGCAGGCTCGTTGCCGCAGCAAGACAGAGAAAAAACCACGCCTGGTACATACGCTGAATGGTTCTGGTCTGGCTGTTGGCCGGGCGCTGGTGGCTGTGCTGGAAAACTACCAGCAGGCAGATGGGCGTATTCAGGTACCAGAAGTATTACGCCCTTATATGCGTGGCCTGGAATATATCGGCTAATCAAGTCTGCACTCTGTGTTGATGCCAGACACAGTAAAAAAGCGCCTGCGGGCGCTTTTTTTATGGTAAGCGTAGCTGTTAGCAGGGCATTACAACATGCAGTACATCCAGGTTGTTGAATGGGTGTGTTTGCCATCTGTGTCCAGTGCGAACCCCGGTGTCATTCCGGCAACCTCAAAACCGACTGACCGGTAAAGCGCTTCACCGGCATCACCGGTGCGGGTGTCCAGCGTCATCAGCGTTTTTCCCTGCTCCCGCGCATATTCCATGATGTGTTGCATCATTGCACGCCCCATACCGCAACGCCGGGCCTCAGGGTGCACAATCATTTTGGCGACTTCACACCGATGTGGCTGGTTGGGCGGCATGTGGGTAATCAACTGAACGGTTCCCAGCAGGTTGCCATCCAGCAAAGCGGCAAAGAGCACCCGCTCACCTGATTCAATATCAGGCTTTACATTTTCAATCCAGAATCGGCGTGCATCCTGCTGGTTGAATGGGTTGATAAAACTGATGGATGCACCTTGTGCCACGCTCTCAACCAGAAGGGAGATCAGTGATTCAAGGTGCTGTTCAAGCCCCGAACCATCAAGCTGTAATAAGGTGATTGTCACTACATGCTCCTTTTCGTCATGGCGATAATGTAACGTGCTGGTTGATTGTGTGTTTTAAATTGTGAACCGCCATACAGGCGATAGCGGAGACAGTCGCCTTCGCGCAGTTGATGTAGGGTATTTTCAATCGTCAGTTCCAGTGAACCTGATAACATCACCAGGTGATGCTCATGGCCTGCAAAGGCCGGGTGAGCATAATTAATGCAGTGGTTTGCCTGCAGGTTACCTTCAATGATTTCCACGCTGAGTTCACCACCTGGTGGTGAAACAATACGGCGCAGAAAACCATTGGCAGTATCTTCCCAGGTGGTTTGGCAGGCATGGCGAATCAGTGGCGTAAAATTCTGCTCCAGGGGGGCAAGCAGTTGCGATATGGGCAGGGAGTAGGTACTGGCAAGTCGCCCCAGTGTATCCGCTGTTGGGCTGACTTCCCCATTTTCAATACGTGACAAGCTTGCGCGGCTGACACCGCACTGGTCAGATAATTGTTGTAGTGTTAAACCGCGCGCGATACGCAAGTTTCGCAGAGATGTCGCCAGTGTTTGTACTGAGGTGTTATTCATGATTTTTATCTCTGTATCTCTTATTTGAGAAAATATCTCTTAAATGGGATTTTTGCAACGAAAAAGTTAACATCAGTGGCTGTATTCCATCGCTTCGGGTATAAACGGCGGCGGTTGTTTGCTTGCGCAGAACCTGCTCTGGAATGGGTAAAATCGAGGAAGAAGCAAGGTAAATTATTCCATGAAATTTTTGATATTATCCGTTCTGTTAATTTCTTTTTTATTAAAATAAAACAGTGTGTTATGTGTAAATAAAAAAACTTACCATGAGGTTATCATAAGAAATCTGAATTAATGGATTATTCTTGTACACCTGCTGTTAGCAGTGATATTGACTTTGTTTTTTTCAGTGGCATGATGCGCTCACTTTGTGGCCTCCCTCACGGTTTTACTTTAATGCGTACCTATTCTCGCCCAGTGCAATTATTGCTCTGTGGGCTACTTTTGTTGACTCTGGCGATTGCTGTTCTGAACACACTTGTTCCGCTTTGGCTTGCCCATGAGCAATTGCCTGTCTGGCAAGTGGGAATCGTCAGTTCATCCTATTTTTCCGGGAATTTACTGGGTACGGTGCTGGCCGGATGGTTGATTAAACGCCTGGGGTTTAACCGCAGCTACTATCTTGCCGCAATTATTTTCGCGATTGGCAGTGCAGGTCTCGGTCTCACAGTCGGTTTTTGGTCATGGTCTGTATGGCGCTTTATCGCTGGCATTGGTTGTGCACTGCTGTGGGTGGTCGTTGAAAGTGCACTGATGTGCAGTGGGACTTCGGCTAATCGTGGCCGACTGCTGGCGGCATACATGATGGTGTATTACGTGGGAACCGTCATTGGGCAGCTACTGGTCAGTAAAGTGGATACGGCGCTGATCAGTGTTCTGCCGTGGGCAGTGGCACTTGTCATGTCAGGAATATTACCGCTACTTTTTACCCGCATTACGGCGATGGAAAATATTAATCACCAGGCCACGCCAGTATTTAGCATGTTACGGCTGCGCCAGGCTCGCCTTGGTGTAAACGGCTGCGTTATTTCTGGAGTGGTACTTGGTTCGTTGTATGGCTTAATGCCGTTGTGGCTGAATCACCAGAATTATACCGATGCACAAACGGGTTTTTGGATGGCTCTGATGGTGAGTGCCGGTATTGTAGGGCAGTGGCCGGTTGGGCGCCTGGCGGACCGATATGGGCGTTTGCTGGTCCTGCGTGTGCAGGTGTTTATCGTTATTATTGCCTGTGTCGCCATGTTGTCTCAGGCTGCACTGGCTCCTGCTCTGTTTATCCTTGGCGCTGCCGGGTTCACACTATACCCGGTTGCGATGGCCTGGGCGTGTGAGCGTGTTGGTCCACACCAGTTGGTTTCAATGAATCAGGCTCTGTTGCTTAGTTATACCGTTGGCAGTCTGTTGGGGCCCGCGTTAACGGCTACGCTGATGCAACGTTACTCCGACAGCCTGCTGTTTATTACTATTGGCTCTGTGGCGTTCATCTACTTGCTGATGTTGTTGCGTAAGGCCGGAGAACATCCAACCCCTGTTGCACATGCATGAGTAGCCCTCACGACAAAAAGCCTCTGCATTGCAGAGGCTTTTGTGCTACACCCACCGGAGCGATTCCGGTGCTGGCTTAAAAGGGTGTTATCTGTATTTGTGAATAGTGCGCGCGAATACAGACTCAGTACATCACTTTATGCCCGTACTGCTCCAGAATCCCTTTCACACGCTCCATGGTTTCTTTCTTGGGTGGTTTGATGCCATCAAGCTTATATTCTTCACCCATTGCCACCCATTTGTGTTTGCCTAACTCGTGGTAGGGCAGGAGTTCAATTTTTTCTACATTGCCCATATCGCGGGTGAACTCCCCCAGACGGTGAGCAGAGTCATCATCGTCTGACCAGCCAGGAACCACAACATAGCGAATCCAGGTGTTAATCTTGCGTTTGGCAAGATAACGGGCGAATTCCATTGTCCGCTGGTTAGAGACACCGACCAGATTTTGGTGAATATCGTCATTGATTTGCTTCAAATCGAGCATGACGAGATCCGTAACATCTAACAGTTCATCAATCACTGGATCGTAACGCCTTACAAAGCCATTGGTATCCAGACAGGTGTGAATGCCTTCTTTCCGGCAAGCACGGAACCAGTCGCGCACAAACTCTGCCTGAAGGATTGCTTCGCCGCCAGATGCAGTGACACCACCGCCTGAAGCATTCATAAAATGGCGATAAGTGACGGCTTCTTTCATTAAGTCTTCAACGGTGACTTCTTTACCGCCGTGGGTATCCCAGGTATCACGGTTATGGCAGTAAAGGCAGCGCATCAGGCAGCCCTGGAAAAAGGTGATAAAGCGAATGCCCGGGCCGTCGACCGTACCGCAGGATTCAAAGGAGTGAATGCGACCAATTACTGACATTGCGATGTATTCTCCCGTTCGGGCCTGAAATGTTCAGGCGCGTTTAGCGTGGTCAATCTGTAGACGCCACGTCGAGTCTGTTTTGCGAGCTGGCCTTAAGCAGAGTCAGCTTGCAAAACGGGCTCACAGAGGAGGTGCGGTTTATAAGAAAGGCCCCACCAGAGTGGAGCCTTTATTTTATACCCTTCATCTTCCAGGTTGTAGTACCGCCGTTACTTTATCCTTCCCGGCATTACCGGGAAGGGGAGCGTCCAGGCTGGAAGGCGAAGCCTCAGCCATTACATGGACTGGGTGAAGGTACGGGTGATAACGTCCTGCTGCTGTTCTTTAGTCAGAGAGTTAAAGCGTACAGCGTAACCAGAAACACGGATGGTCAGTTGCGGATATTTTTCCGGATTTTCCATCGCATCAAGCAGCATTTCACGGTTCATAACGTTAACGTTGAGGTGCTGGCCACCTTCAACAGACGCTTCATGATGGAAGTAACCGTCCATCAGGCCTGCGAGGTTAGTTTTACGCACTTCATCGTCTTTACCCAGAGCATTCGGAACGATAGAGAAGGTATAAGAGATACCATCTTTCGCGTAAGCGAACGGCAGTTTAGCAACGGAGGTCAGAGAGGCAACTGCACCTTTCTGGTCACGGCCGTGCATTGGGTTAGCGCCAGGACCGAACGGAGCGCCTGCACGACGGCCATCCGGAGTGTTACCCGTTTTCTTACCATAAACAACGTTAGAAGTGATGGTAAGGATAGACTGAGTCGGAATAGCGTTGCGGTAGGTATTCAGTTTCTGAATTTTCTTCATGAAACGTTCAACCAGGTCAACAGCCATGTCATCAACACGCGGGTCGTTGTTACCGAACTGCGGGTATTCACCTTCGATTTCGAAGTCAACAGCCAGACCGTCTTCGTCACGGATAGGTTTAACTTTGGCGTATTTGATTGCAGACAGGGAGTCAGCTGCAACAGACAGACCAGCGATACCACAAGCCATGGTGCGGATAACATCACGGTCATGCAGAGCCATCAGAGAGGCTTCGTAGCTGTATTTGTCATGCATGTAGTGGATTACGTTCAAAGCGGTGACATACTGTTTTGCCAGCCAGTCCATGAAGTGATCCATACGATCCATAACTTCGTCGAAGTTCAGAACGTCGCCTTTCAGCGGTTCAGTTTTCGGACCAACCTGCATTTTCAGTTTTTCATCAACGCCGCCATTGATGGTATACAGCAGCGTTTTAGCCAGGTTAGCACGAGCACCGAAGAACTGCATTTGTTTACCAACGATCATCGGGCTTACGCAGCAAGCGATAGCGTAATCATCGTTGTCAAAGTCAGGACGCATCAGATCATCGTTTTCGTACTGAACAGAAGACGTGTCGATGGAAACTTTTGCAGCGAATTTTTTGAAGTTCAGTGGCAGTTTTTCAGACCACAGAATGGTCATGTTCGGTTCCGGAGACGGCCCCATGGTGTACAGGGTGTTCAGGAAACGGAAGCTGGTTTTGGTAACCAGAGTACGGCCATCAAGACCCATACCGCCCAGAGATTCAGTTGCCCAAATCGGGTCACCAGAGAACAGTTCATCATATTCAGGAGTACGCAGGAAACGAACCATACGCAGTTTCATCACCAGGTGGTCGATGATTTCCTGTGCTTCTTGTTCGTTCAGGCGGCCAGCTTTGATATCACGTTCGATGTAGATATCCAGGAAAGAGGACACACGACCGAAGGACATTGCAGCACCGTTCTGTGATTTAACGGCAGCCAGGTAGCCGAAGTAGGTCCACTGTGCAGCTTCACGAGCGTTTGCAGCCGGAACAGAGATATCGCAACCATATTTAGCTGCCATTTCTTTGATTTGGCCCAGGGCGCGATGCTGTTCAGCGATTTCTTCACGCAGACGAATGGTTGCTTCCAGGTCTTCGCCGTTTTCCAGTTTGGATTGCAGAGAAGTGAACTGAGCAAATTTGTCTTTCATCAGGTAGTCGATACCGTAAACGGCGATACGACGGTAGTCACCAATGATACGACCACGACCATAAGCATCAGGCAGACCAGTCAGGATGCCTGCTTTACGGCAACGCAGGATGTCCGGAGTGTAAACATCGAACACGCCCTGGTTGTGAGTTTTACGGTATTCAGTGAAGATTTGTTTCAGGCGAGGATCCAACTGGCGGTCATACGCTTTGCAGGAGTTCTCGATCATTTTGATGCCGCCGAACGGAATCAGACCACGTTTCAGCGGAGCGTCAGTTTGCAGGCCAACAATTTTTTCCAGGCTTTTGTTGATGTAACCAGCATCGTGAGAAGTGATAGTGGAAGCTACGTTGGTATCAAAATCAACAGGCGCATGAGTGCTGTTCTCGATTTTGATACCTTCCATGACTTTGTCCCACAGCGCGGTAGTCGCGTCAGTCGCACCGGCCAGGAACGCTTCGTCACCTTCATACGGGGTGTAGTTTTTCTGGATGAAGTCACGTAAGTTAACTTCATTCTGCCAGTCACCTTTTGCAAAACCTTCCCAGGCTGTGGCTAATTTTTCATTAAGCTCGGACATGTAACACCTACCTTCTAATGTGGATTTCTTATTTACTGCTTAGCATTGACTTAATGCTTGTCGCCGCCACGCAGGTAAATTACCCAGTACGTCAATCCAACTAACAAGCCACCGCCAATAATGTTACCTATTGTTACCGGGATAAGATTATCAGTGATGAAATGCATCACAGTCAGATGAGGAAATTGTTCCGGAGTCAGGCCAACAGCAGACCAGAATTCCGGGCTGGCAAAGTTACGAACCACGATTCCCATCGGGATCATGAACATATTTGCAATACTGTGCTCGAAGCCGCTTGCGACGAACATCGCTACCGGTAATACCATAATGAACGCTTTATCCATCAGGCTACGACCAGAATAGCTCATCCAGACAGCCAGACAGACCATCAGGTTTGCCAGGATGCCAAGGCAAACAGCCTCAACAAAAGTGTGATGTAATTTATGGTCCGCAGTCTGGAGTACATTTAACCCCCAGGCACCATTCGCGGTCATATATTCACCGGACAGCCACATCAGCAATACAAAGAGTAGTGCACCAACGAGGTTACCGACATAAACATTTAACCAGTTACGGGCCAGTTGACCCCAGGTGATGCGCCCACTTGCCTTGGCTACAACAATCAACACGGTTGAAGTAAACAGATCTGCGCCGCAAATGACACACAGAATAAGCCCCAGTGAGAAGCACACCCCGCCTATCAATTTTGCAACACCGAACGGCATACCAGCAGTACCGGTGGTTGCGGTTATATAAAAGACAAACGCAATTGAGATAAATACACCCGCAGTAATCGCTAAATAGAAAGTCGTTAGCGGATGCTTAGTTGCTTTATAAACACCTGCGTCTTCGGCAACTTTTGCCATGGCAGGTGGTAGTAAAAGATCAAAAGGGTTGTCAGCTTTCACACTAACTCTCTCTTAATTAATTCGGCGAGATGATACTAACAAAGCATTATAGAGTAGAATTTGATATGGATCATAACCCGCCAGTGTAATAGACCCGAAAACCACATGGATTCTTGCGGAAAACGGCATAATATTATGAATTTAATAGGAAAAATATTTTTTAAATTTTACAAATAGTTTTGAATTTTCTTTTTAATCCCCCTGGTTGGCGTTAAAGAATCTGCCATAAATAAGTCAGATTAGTTACATATTATTCTGTGAAAATATATTTTGGTTACTCGGCATTAACCAATGTGCTACATATTAATGGGGATTAGCACAATAAAAAAGCGGGGCAAAAAAGTTGCCCCGTAATATAGCCTTTCATTATCGCTGCGCCTACAGGCAAAAGCATTATTTATCCTGCTCACTCCACCAACGCTGTTTGGCTTTTTGTAGCTTTTGATAGGCTGCCAGTAATGACTGATGCGCAGGCAAGGCTTCCAGGTTTGTATCTATAACAGGCAGGCCGTAGAAGGCTGACTCGCCTGTTAATGCCGCCTGAGCATCAGCCAACGCTTTTGCACCGTACATGCGAGTAAAGGCTGACTGGTATTGCGCCGGGTCACGCTCTTCTTCATGTGCAAGCAACAATAATGTCTGCAGGCAGCGATAGTAGTTAGCACGCTCTGCACTGAATATGGATGCGTTGAATTCCATGGTCCATTCAGTCCAGATTAATGCCTGCTCCAGAGAGCCACCGGCCAGTGCCAGCATTGCTTTCAGCTCACCAATACGCAGGGTATACCAGCCATTTTGATTGCCGGTCGCCAGGCCTAACAACTCACGCACACGGGTGAAATCGTCCAGACCTTCGTCGTCGAGTTGCTCAATCAGGGCCAGATATTCTTCTGGTTGCAGTTTGCTGCCAGGTAACGCCATGATAGTTTCCCGTAAATGGCTGCCCATATTGTTGTTCGCCAGCCACAAATCATCAGCCGGGTAGATATCAGACATCCCCGGAACCAAAATACGGCACCCATAAACCCCAAGGTGTTCATAATCGGCGATATAGACCTCTTTGCCTTCAGTCTGGAAGATAGCCATCAAGGTGGCGAATTCTTCGTCGGTGGTGCCTTTAAATGACCAGTCGACGAAAGGATAATCAGCGTCATCTTTAAACAGATCCCAGGAAATTAAGCCGCTGGAATCAATGAAGTGGGTTTCCAGATTGGCGTGCTCACCGACTTCTTCATCATCAAATGTTGGTGGGGTGAAAACATCGAGGTCTTTCAGGCTGCGGCCCTGGAGTAATTCAGTCACTGTACGTTCCAGTGCGACACCAAAGTCAGGATGTGCGCCGAATGAGGCAAAACAGGTGCCGTTGGCCGGGTTAAACAGTACCACACAGATGACCGGGTATTTTCCACCCAGCGAGCCATCATAGGCAAAGATAGGGAAACCTTCCGCTTCCAGTTTGGCAATGGCTTCCACCACGCCCGGATAGCGAGCCATTACATCATCAGGGATAGCTGGCAGGCTAATAGATTCAGCAATGATACGGTTTTTGATATGCCGTTCAAATACTTCGGATAAAGCCTGAACTCGCGCTTCATACCGGGTGTTCCCCGCAGACATCCCATTGGAAACATACAGGTTACCAACAATGTTCATTGGGATATAAATCGTCTGGTCGTCGGACTGACGGGTAAATGGCAGGGCACAGATACCACGTTTGGAATTGCCCGATTGCAGGTCAACAAGCTGGCTGGCAGTCAGGGCCTGATCCGGGTCGTAAAAGGCACGCAGGTGGGCATCGAGGATCCCTTCAGGTAATTCATCATCATCTGGCAGAGGAAACCATTTCTCGTTGGGGTAATGGACGAAAGGCCCATTAGCGATGGTGTCACCTAACCAGAAATCGGCAAAAAAGTAGTTGGTGGAAAGGCGTTCAAAATATTCCCCCAGCGCAGAAGCGAGAGCCGCCTTGCGAGTTGCACCTTTCCCATTGGTAAAACACAGCGCACAGTCTTTGTCGCGAATATGTACAGACCACACATGGGGAACAGGATTTAACCATGAGGCTTCTTCAATATTGAACCCCAGTTTGGTCAATTGTTGCTGGAAGCGGGAGATGGAGTCTTCCAGAGCGGCATCTTTGCCGGGAATATAAGTTTGAGTCATGGTGTCCACTTTGTTCGTACGAAAAGGGCGCAATGATACGTTTTTTCCTTTTCGCGTGCTACGAATATGCCACAGCGCAAGGAAATCATCTTGAGTATGAATACAAAAAATTTACTCATCTATAACATGCTGATTGCGTCACAGGTGTGACAAATAAAAAGATAAAATTATCAGTCTGAGCGTATTTCCCCGAGTAATCTGCCGACCAGTGCTGGTCTGATGTTATCTGGCCTGCAGGAATAACCATTGCAGCAATGTCATGTGAGTGATAAAACCGAAGTCACAGGAAAAAACGATTGCTTTTATGTGGTGAGGGGAAATGACTCAGGTCTATAACTTTAGTTCTGGCCCGGCAATGTTGCCGGTAGATGTACTTCGTCATGCACAACAAGAGTTGTGCGACTGGCAAGGGCTCGGCACGTCAGTAATGGAAGTCAGCCATCGCGGTAAACCATTTATTCAGGTGGCTGAAGAAGCAGAGAAGGATTTTCGCGACTTGTTGCAAATTCCCTCCAACTATAAGGTACTCTTCTGTCATGGCGGTGGTCGTGGTCAATTTGCAGGTGTGCCGCTCAACATTCTTGGTGATAAATCCACTGCGGATTATGTTGATGGTGGCTACTGGGCCAGTAGCGCAGTAAAAGAAGCCAAAAAATACCTCACTCCCAATGTGATTGATGCAAAAGTCACGGTTGACGGCAAACGTGCGATTATCCCAATGCGTGACTGGCAACCGTCCGACAACGCAGCCTACCTGCATTATTGCCCAAATGAAACCATCGATGGTATTGCCATTGATGAAACGCCAGATTTTGGCCCGGATGTTGTGGTTGCGGCCGATTTCTCTTCAACCATTTTATCCCGACCCATTGATGTCAGCCGTTATGGCGTTATCTATGCCGGTGCGCAGAAAAATATCGGCCCGGCAGGCCTGACTCTGGTAGTGGTACGTGAAGACTTGCTGGGTAAAGCCAGTAAAGCCTGCCCGTCTATTCTGGATTATTCCGTTCTGAACGAAAATGACTCCATGTTTAACACGCCGCCTACTTTCGCCTGGTACCTTGCCGGGCTGGTATTCAAATGGCTGAAAGAGCAGGGTGGCGTTGCCGCAATGGATAAAGTGAATCAGCAGAAAGCTGACTTACTCTACGGCGTGATTGATAACAGCGATTTTTACCGCAATGATGTCGCTGCTTCAAACCGTTCTCGTATGAATATTCCGTTCCAACTGGCGGATAGTAAACTGGATGCTTTGTTCCTTGAAGAGTCTTTCGCTGCAGGGTTGCATGCCTTGAAAGGCCACCGTGTAGTAGGGGGCATGCGCGCTTCTATTTACAATGCTATGCCACTGGCGGGCGTGCAGGCACTGACTGATTTTATGGTGGATTTTGAACGTCGCCACGGTTAATCATGGTGTTTAATTCCTTGCCCCGTACCGTCTGGTACGGGGTTTCTGTTTATTTTTGTTTTTTGTTGAGAGCTTTACCTCCATGCTGGAATCCCTGACGTTACAACCCATCGCCCGGGTAGACGGAACCATTAACCTGCCAGGTTCTAAAAGTGTCTCTAACCGGGCACTGTTGCTGGCTGCTCTGGCGCAAGGTACCACGGCGCTGGCAAATCTGCTGGACAGCGATGATGTACGCCATATGCTCAATGCGCTTAGCGCGCTGGGTGTGCAATATAAGTTGTCTGCTGATCGTACCCATTGTGAAGTGACTGGTTTGGGCGGGCCGCTGACATCGGCCGGAGCCCTCGAGCTTTTTCTGGGAAATGCAGGTACAGCGATGCGCCCATTAGCAGCGGCATTGTGCCTTGGCTGCAATAACATTGTGCTGACAGGCGAACCACGCATGAAAGAGCGCCCGATTGGGCACCTGGTCGATGCCCTGCGCCAGGGCGGAGCCAAAATTTCGTACCTGGAGCAGGAAAATTACCCACCGTTGCACATTCAGGGGGGCTTTTCTGGTGGCCAGGTGGAAGTGGATGGCAGTGTTTCAAGCCAGTTCCTTACTGCGTTATTGATGGCCGCGCCACTGGCTGCTCAGGATACCGTCATCACTATCAAGGGTGAGCTGGTTTCTAAGCCTTATATTGATATTACGCTGAACCTGATGCAGACCTTTGGTGTGAGGGTCGAAAATCAGCAATATCAAACGTTTGTTATTCATGGTGGGCAAACTTACCAGTCTCCGGGTAAATATCTGGTCGAAGGGGATGCATCTTCGGCATCTTATTTCCTTGCTGCTGCTGCCATTAAAGGTGGAACCGTCAAAGTTACCGGTATTGGCCGCAACAGTGTTCAGGGAGATATCCGGTTTGCGGATGTGCTGGAAAAAATGGGTGCTGAAATAACCTGGGGCGATGATTTTATTGCCTGTACCCGCCGTGAACTGCATGCCATCGATATGGACATGAACCATATTCCCGATGCCGCGATGACGATTGCGACTGCCGCTTTATTCGCGCAGGGCACCACCACGCTGCGCAATATTTACAACTGGCGTGTCAAAGAAACAGATCGCCTCACGGCCATGGCGGCAGAGTTACGTAAAGTGGGCGCTGAAGTGGAAGAAGGGCATGATTTTATTTCAATCACCCCACCAGCCCAACTGATCTTCGCGGAAATTGGGACATACAATGATCACCGTATGGCAATGTGTTTCTCTCTGGTTGCGATGTCTGATACGCCTGTGACTATCCTTGACCCCAAATGTACGGCAAAAACCTTCCCTGATTACTTCGAACGCCTCGCCAGTATCAGCGAATTAGCCTGATAATAAATATGTGCTGCCAAAGTGGCGGCACATACTTCTTCTGGCAGGCCTATTCTCAAAAAACGCGTTATTTTCTCCTGAGGGTAACAGTCTGCGGCGATGCGGCGTATAATGCGCGGCGTTTATGCTAACGGCCTGTCACTCGTTACGAAGGAGAATACTATGACGCCACACGTTCCCGTAATTACCATTGATGGCCCAAGTGGCGCTGGTAAAGGAACTCTGTGTAAAGCGATGGCTGAAGCATTGCAATGGCATTTACTGGATTCCGGTGCGATTTACCGTGTCCTCGCACTGGCCGCGTTACATCATCATGTCGATACTTCCAGTGAAGAAGCGCTGGTTCCGCTGGCTGCGCATCTGGATGTGCGCTTTCTTTCTGTCAACGGCAACCTCGAAGTGGTGCTGGAAGGCGAAGATGTCAGTGGTGAGATTCGTACCCAGGAAGTTGCCAGTGCCGCCTCCCAGGTTGCCGCTTTCCCTCGTGTGCGCGAAGCATTATTGCGCCGCCAGCGTGCGTTTCGTGAAGCACCAGGCCTGATTGCGGATGGTAGGGATATGGGAACAGTGGTATTTCCTGACGCACCTGTTAAAATTTTCCTTGATGCTTCATCGGAAGAACGTGCTTTGCGCCGTATGCGGCAGTTGCAGGATAAGGGCTTTAGTGTTAACTTTGAACGCCTTTTGGCCGAGATAAAAGAACGCGATGACCGTGATCGCAACCGGCCTGTAGCTCCTTTGGTACCGGCTCAGGATGCATTATTACTGGATTCAACCCAGATGAGCATCGAGCAAGTGATTGAAAAGGCGCTGGAATATGCACGTGAAAAACTGGGGAGTGTGTAAACTTCCTGTTTTTGCGCAAGCATCAGAATTGTAGTACCTGCGGCAATGGAGTGTTCGCGGGCATGTTAAACAACCCCATCCGGCACGGAGCCAGGTGGACGTTAAATAGAAGATCCTGAAGATTATCAACATGACTGAATCTTTTGCTCAACTCTTTGAAGAGTCCCTGAAAGAAATCGAAACCCGCCCGGGTTCCATCGTTCGCGGCGTTGTTGTTGCCATCGACAAAGACGTAGTACTGGTTGACGCCGGTCTGAAATCTGAGTCTGCCATTCCGGCTGAGCAGTTCAAAAATGCCCAGGGCGAACTTGAAATCCAGGTTGGTGACGAAGTCGACGTTGCTCTGGATGCAGTAGAAGACGGCTTCGGCGAAACCCAACTGTCTCGTGAAAAAGCAAAACGTCACGAAGCATGGCTGATGCTGGAAAAAGCATACGAAGAAGCTGCCACTGTTACTGGCGTTATCAATGGCAAAGTCAAGGGCGGCTTCACTGTTGAGCTGAACGGTATTCGTGCGTTCCTGCCAGGTTCACTGGTTGACGTACGTCCGGTTCGCGACACGCTGCACCTCGAAGGCAAAGAGCTTGAATTCAAAGTGATCAAGCTGGATCAGAAACGCAACAACGTTGTTGTTTCTCGTCGTGCCGTTATCGAATCTGAAAACAGCGCTGAACGTGATCAACTGCTGGAAAACCTGCAGGAAGGCATGGAAGTTAAAGGTATCGTTAAGAACCTCACTGACTACGGTGCATTCGTTGATCTGGGCGGTGTAGATGGTCTGCTGCACATCACTGATATGGCATGGAAACGCGTTAAGCATCCGAGCGAAATCGTGAATGTTGGCGATGAAATCACTGTTAAAGTTCTGAAATTCGACCGTGAACGTACCCGTGTTTCTCTGGGTCTGAAACAACTGGGCGAAGATCCGTGGGTTGCTATCGCTAAACGTTATCCGGAAGGTACTAAACTGACCGGTCGTGTAACCAACCTGACTGACTACGGCTGCTTCGTAGAAATCGAAGAAGGCGTTGAAGGTCTGGTACACGTTTCTGAAATGGACTGGACTAACAAAAACATCCATCCGTCTAAAGTTGTTAACGTTGGTGATGTTGTTGAAGTTATGGTTCTGGATATCGATGAAGAACGTCGTCGTATCTCCCTGGGCCTGAAACAGTGCAAAGCTAACCCGTGGCAGCAGTTCGCAGAAACCCACAACAAAGGCGATCGCGTTGAAGGTAAAATCAAGTCTATCACTGACTTTGGTATCTTCATCGGCCTGGACGGTGGCATCGACGGTCTGGTTCACCTGTCTGACATCTCCTGGAACGTTGCAGGCGAAGAAGCTGTACGTGAGTACAAAAAAGGTGACGAAATCGCCGCTGTTGTTCTGCAGGTTGACGCAGAACGTGAACGTATCTCCCTGGGTGTGAAACAACTGGCTGAAGATCCGTTCAACAACTACGTTGCTGTGAACAAGAAAGGCGCTATCGTGACTGGTAAAGTCACTGCAGTTGACGCAAAAGGTGCTACAGTTGAATTAGCTGATGGCGTTGAAGGCTATCTGCGTGCTTCTGAAGCTTCCCGTGACCGCGTTGAAGATGCTACTCTGGTTCTGAACGTTGGTGATGACGTTGAAGCGAAGTTCACTGGCGTTGACCGCAAAAACCGCGTAGTAAGCCTGTCTGTTCGTGCGAAAGACGAAGCTGACGAGAAAGATGCAATTGCTTCTGTTAACAAACAAGAAGACGGCAATTTCTCTAACGCAATGGCTGAAGCGTTCAAAGCAGCTAAAGGCGAGTAATCGTCCATACTGCTTAATCAGGGCGGCTTCGGCCGCCCTTGTTCAATGTAGCTGTAAACATTTTTCCTGATGGAAACCGGAGGAAACATGACCAAGTCAGAATTGATAGAAAGACTTGCCGGCCAGCAATCTCATATTCCAGCCAAGGCTGTAGAAGATGCGGTTAAAGAAATGCTGGAACATATGGCTTCTACCCTCGCGCAGGGGGAGCGTATTGAAATCCGGGGGTTTGGCAGCTTCTCATTGCATTACCGCGCACCACGCACCGGGCGTAATCCTAAAACTGGCGATAAAGTGGATCTGGAAGGGAAATATGTTCCCCACTTCAAACCAGGCAAAGAGCTACGTGACCGCGCCAATATTTATGGCTGATTTGCCTCACTGGCTTAATTAGTTTGCATAAGCGGCACCTCAGGGTGCCGTTTGTTTTATCTGTCTGTTACCGTCATTGCTTCTGTCTGGCGTTGCGCCAGAGTTCTGCATGCTCATTTTTCAGCGAACCTCGCACAAAATATTCTCTGCTACTGCAACTGCGAGTTATTCAGGAAAGCATCCCCAGAAAATTGCGACTGGCACTGGGTTTTTCGGCCAGCAGCGGCAAACTGGCAGCACAAGGAGAACATTGTGCTGCAACTACCCAAACTCAGTTTCTGGATCCTGGCAGGAATAAGCCCACTACTTTGGTTACCTGTCATCCCGCCATTTTGGTTTGCTCTCGTACTGACTTGCGCCGGTGGGTGGGGGCTTTGCCGCGCTCGTCATGTGGTTTGGCGTTATTGCGCCTGCGGTGCCCTGGCATTGAGTTGGGCGCTATTTCATGCGCAATCTGCGTTAACTACCATGGTCGAAATGAGTGGGAAGCGGGAGAGCATGGTGGTTCGAATTGTCAGCACTCAGGGAGAACGTCATTACGGTAAAATAGTGCAGTGGGGAGGCAAAAAAAGGCTGTTTTCTCCAGGTGTCATTCTGTATGGCATTTTACCTGAGTCACACCCTTGCTCCGGGCAACTTTGGCAAGTCAGTAGCACGTTAAGGGCAGTGCATGGGCAATATAATGCTGGCGGCTATTCCCGGCAGCGGTCGGCAATGGCAAGTGGATTTGTGTTGTCAGGCCGAATGGCAGATGTTCAGGTTATCAAAGCCTCTTGTTCACTTCGCGCAGCGTTTATCCACCGGGTAGAACAACAAACTGCACATTTAGCATGGGATGCCGTCATTCACGCACTGGCTTTTGGCGAGCGAGAAAACATGCAGACAGGCGTCAGGCAAATATTGCGGGAGACGGGAACCGCACATCTGATGGCGATATCGGGGTTACATATTGCCCAGGCGGGTGGTGCTGGCTGGCTATTGGCGCGGCTAATTCAATTCTTCCTGCCGGCCCACTGGATTCGCCCGTCTTTTCCCATTATTGCCAGTATTGCTTGCGCCGCAGGGTATACCTGGTTGAGTGGCGGCAACCCACCCGCCATACGCAGCCTTATTGCTCTGAGCTCATGGGGCATTCTTCGTTTATACCAGCGCCAGTGGGGGGCGTGGGATGTTCTGGCGGTATGTCTTGCCTGTGTACTGTTATTCGATCCGCTCACATTGCTTTCCGACAGTTTCTGGTTATCAGCCTTTGCCGTCAGTGCACTCATTTTTTGGTGCCAGTGGTTACCGTTCACTGGGGTAAAAAAATACCGAACAGCGCACTTTTGTGCTGCTTTGCTTCACCTGCAATGTGGTGCATGCCTGCTGTTGTTACCACTGCAGGTTCCTCTATTCCACGGGATATCACTCACTTCGCTGCCTGCTAACCTTATTGCCGTGCCTGTGGTGACATTTCTGATTGTCCCGCTGATTTTTCTCGGGGTTCTGGCAAATAGTGTGATGGTGCCTGGTTTGATATGGCAATGGGTGGATTCACTGCTGGCCGCACTGTTTTGGTTACTGGCCGGGCTACCAAAGGGCTGGTTACCCGTGGACTGGCGGATGGGCGCTATGGCCTTTCTGCCCTGGTGTCTGCTGGTCATTATGAGATTTCACTGGCTACGAACCTCCCCGTTTACCTGTGCGGCATTGGTGGTAGTGCTATGCTCGCCCTGGTGGGGGCGTAAGAATCACAGTGGCTGGCAAGTGCATATGCTGGATATTGGCCACGGGCTGGCAATGGTTATTGAGCGTAACGGCTCCGCTTTTTTGTATGATACAGGTAACCGGTGGGAAGGGGGGAATGTCGGGCAGCAGGTTATTTTGCCCTGGCTTGCCTGGCATAACCTGGTGCCGGAGGGTGTCATTATCAGCCATGAGCATACGGACCATAACGGTGGGCTGGCGGCAATTGAGGCGCAATGGCCGGGGATAACTCAGTGGCGTAATGGCCCACAGCCTGGAGCTTATCACTGTTATCAGGGCAAAAAATGGTACTGGCAGGGGTTGTCATTTGACGTTGTTTGGCCCCCATTACAATTTGAGGGAAGCGAGAATAACCGCTCGTGTGTTGTCAGTGTGAGTGATGGTATTCACCGGGTGTTGTTAACTGGAGACCTTGAGCTGCCAGCTGAATTATTGTTGACCATGCACCCTGCATCTATGAAAGCCGATATCGTGCAGGTGCCACATCATGGCAGTAAAAGCTCTTCCGGGATACGTTTTGTCGGGCGTGCTGAAGGTTCAGTGGCACTGACATCAGTAGCACGTTATAACCCATGGAATATGCCATCGCCCGCAGTTGTTGAACGTTACCAACAGAATGGCTACCAGTGGTATGACACGGCTTTGCATGGGCAGGTTAGCGTCAGTTTCTCACCGACAGGCTGGCGAGTTTCTGCACATCGGGCCCGTTTTTTCACCCCCTGGTATCAACGCTGGTTTGGCGTGAGGCCAGATAACAGGTAGAATATGCGGCTATTTCAACAAGTGCTGGTTAATATTGAATGCATATCGATAAAGATCTCTCCACCTTACAGACCTTCCGGCGGCTTTGGCCGATTATTGCTCCGTTCAAATTAGGTCTGATTGTGGCGGGTGTTGCGTTGGTGACCAACGCGGCCAGCGATACTTTCATGTTATCGCTACTGAAACCACTGCTGGATGATGGTTTTGGTAAGACCGACCGTTCCGTGTTGATGTGGATGCCGTTGGTGGTCATAGGTCTGATGCTGCTGCGTGGCATCAGCAGCTACGTGTCAAGTTATTGTATTTCATGGGTTTCTGGTAAAGTGGTGATGAACATGCGCCGTCGCCTGTTCAACCATATGATGGGGATGCCCGTTTCCTTTTTTGATAAACAGTCTACAGGCACATTGTTGTCGCGCATTACTTATGATTCGGAGCAGGTAGCCTCTTCTTCATCCGGCGCGCTTATTACAGTAGTTCGTGAAGGGGCCTCCATTATTGGCCTGTTTATCATGATGTTTTACTACAGCTGGCAGTTATCCCTGATCCTCATTGTGTTGGCCCCTATTGTCTCTGTGGCTATTCGTGTCGTTTCCAAGCGCTTTCGCAATATCAGTAAAAGTATGCAGAACACCATGGGGCAGGTGACAACCAGCGCAGAGCAGATGCTCAAAGGGCATAAAGAAGTGTTGATCTTTGGTGGGCAGCAGATTGAACGCGAACGGTTTGATAAAGTCAGTAACCGTATGCGTCAGCAAGGCATGAAAATGGTTTCGGCCTCGTCCATTTCAGACCCACTGATTCAGCTTATCGCTTCGCTTGCCCTGGCATTCGTTCTGTACGCGGCAAGTTTCCCCAGTGTTATGGAAAACCTGACTGCCGGGACAATCACTGTCGTGTTCTCTTCAATGATTGCGCTTATGCGCCCGTTGAAATCTCTGACAAACGTGAACTCACAGTTTCAGCGTGGGATGGCTGCCTGCCAGACACTGTTCTCCATTCTGGACAGCGAGCAGGAAAAAGATGACGGCACTAAAGTGATTGAACGCTCAACAGGTGATATTGAATTCCGCAATGTGACCTTCACTTATCCTGGCCGGGATGTGCCCGCCTTGCGTGATATCAGCCTGACTATTCCATCTGGAAAAACGGTTGCACTGGTGGGCCGTTCTGGCTCTGGTAAGTCCACCATCGCCAGTTTGATAACACGTTTTTATGATATTGATGAAGGGCAAATCATTATCGACGGGCACGACATCCGCGAATATACACTGGCATCATTGCGAGACCAGGTTGCACTGGTTTCGCAGAATGTACACTTATTCAACGATACCATCGCCAATAATATTGCTTATGCCCGTGCCGGGCAGTATACCCGTGAAGATATTGAACAGGCTGCGAAAATGGCTTATGCGATGGATTTCATCAGCAAGATGGACAACGGGCTGGATACGGTGATTGGTGAAAATGGCGTCCTGCTTTCTGGTGGCCAGCGCCAGCGTATTGCTATTGCCCGTGCGCTGCTGCGTAACAGCCCAATACTGATTCTGGATGAAGCCACCTCTGCACTGGACACTGAGTCTGAGCGGGCTATCCAGTCCGCGCTGGATGAACTCCAGAAGAACCGTACCTCGCTGGTGATAGCACATCGCCTGTCTACTATTGAACAGGCAGATGAAATTATTGTGGTAGAAGACGGGCGTATTGTAGAACGTGGTGCACACCGGGCTCTGATTGAAAAAGCAGGGGTTTATGCACAACTTCACCGGATGCAGTTTGGCGCATGATCTCCCGTATCTGGTCTGGTGAATCGCCACTCTGGCTATTGCTGTTGCCATTATCCTGGCTGTATGGGCTGGTGAGCTTTTGTATCCGGCTCAGTTACCGTATTGGCCTTCGCAAAGTCTGGAAAGCCCCGGTTCCCGTTGTGGTTGTGGGCAACCTGACTGCCGGGGGAAATGGTAAAACCCCCGTAGTGATATGGCTGGTGGAGCAATTGCAGCAAAACGGCATTTGTGTTGGTGTGGTGTCACGGGGGTATGGTGGTAAATCTGCCCATTATCCGTTGCTTGTCGGCCCGGATACTGCAACATCACAGGCGGGCGATGAACCGGTTCTGATTTACCAGCGTACCGGAGCACCGGTTGCAGTCGCGCCACAGCGCAGTGAGGCAGTTAAATCTTTATTGGCCCGAAATCCGGCAGTTCAGGTTGTTGTGACCGATGACGGGCTGCAACATTATTCGCTGGGGCGCGATAAAGAGATTGTGGTTATCGACGGTGTGCGCCGTTTTGGCAATGGCTGGTGGTTGCCAGCAGGCCCGATGCGCGAACGCGCTTCCCGCCTCAAAACTGTGGATGCAGTTATTGTTAATGGTGGCCAGCCAAAGCCCGGGGAAATAGCCATGCAACTTGTTCCGGGTTTAGCCGTTAACCTGGTTACAGGAGAAGAAACGCCAGTAGTCACGCTGAAAGATTTAGTGGCAATGGCCGGTATTGGTCACCCACCTCGCTTTTTTACCACACTTGAACAGCAGGGGGCGGAACTGGTAAAACGTGTTTCACTCCCGGATCACCAGGCGCTTAACAGCGCACAGGTCGAAAGTCTGCAGGGTAGCCACCAGCATCTGGTAATGACTGAAAAAGATGCCGTGAAATGCCGTCAGTTTGCCCGGGACACTTGGTGGTACTTGCCGGTTGATGCACAAATGCATGGCGCTGGTGCTGACAAACTTCTGCAGGAGATAATTCGGCTGGCATCCTGAAAATGTCGCCATCTTCTGATTACTAAGGAGCGACATGTCTCAGGTCTATCTTTCCCGTAAGGCAGCCCGCCATTTGCACCTTGCCGCTCAGGGGCTGCTGAAAAAACCGCGTAAGCGCGCAGTTCCTGCTGATATTCTCAAAACCATTCGCCAAATGGCCTTGCTCCAGATAGACACGATTAATATCGTTGCCCGCAGTCCATGGATTGTGTTGTTCAGCCGGTTGGGGAGTTTTCCATTCCCCTGGCTGGAAGAATCACTGTCACGCGGCGAGTTGATTGAATACTGGGCACATGAAGCCTGTTTCCTGCCGAAAGAAGACTTTGCACTGGTCCGCCACCGAATGCTTAACCCACATAAAATGGGCTGGAAATATTCTGCTGAGTGGATGGCTACCCATGAGCAGGAAATAGCTGAGTTGCTGGGGTGGATGGCTGAAAATGGGCCTGTACGGGCAGCTGATTTTGCTCACCCCAGACCGGGGCAAAGCGGGTGGTGGGAGTGGAAACCTCATAAGCGGCACCTGGAAGGGTTATTCACTGCCGGTAAGGTGATGGTGTCGTCCCGGCATAACTTCCAGCGGGTATACGACCTGACACACAGAATCATGCCCGGGTGGGATGACGCGCAACAGAGCTTAACCCAAAGTGAAGCCGAAAGTGTGATGCTGTCACGCAGCGCCCGGTGTCTCGGTATTTTTAAACCGGCCTGGCTTGCCGATTACTACCGGCTTAAAAATATTCAGGCAAATACAGTAATAGCCCGCTGGCTGGATGAGCAGGCAGTTACGCAAGTTGAAGTGGAAGACCTCGGAACGATGTGGCTTGATAACAGCTTGCTGCCCCTGTTGCCCCTGGCTGAGCAGGGTACTCTTAATGCCACCCACTCTACGGTATTATCCCCATTTGACCCGGTTGTATGGGACCGGCGTCGGGCCTCACAGTTATTCCAGTTTGAGTACCGGCTTGAGTGCTATACGCCCGAACCAAAAAGGCAGTACGGTTATTTTGTACTGCCTGTTTTACACCGGGGGCAGATTGTTGGGCGCATGGATGCCAAAATGCACCGCAAAATAAGTGTGCTGGAAGTGATGACGCTGTGGCTGGAAGAAGGGGTTCGCAGCAGCCAGCATCTGGAGCAGGGAATCTGGCAGGCATTGGTTGATTTTGCCCGCTGGCAGGGAGCGACACAGATAACTCTCGGCCAGGTTCCATCCGCGCTTGCCTGCCTGAAAACGCGGAACATGCAAACCAACTAACCTTCAAAGCCAATTATGGTATGCTGAACGTAATTTTTCGGATCCATGACGGAGGAAATATGGATCACCGTTTACTTGAAATCATTGCCTGCCCGGTTTGCCAGGGTAAACTCTATTTTAATCAGGAAAAGCATACGCTTATTTGTAAAGTGGATGGACTGGTTTTCCCAATTGATGAAGGTATTCCTGTCTTGCTCGAAACAGCCGCGCATCCGTTAGAAAATGATGAGGCTGGCGTATGAGTTTTATCGTCATTATCCCTGCGCGTTATGCTTCCAGCCGTTTGCCAGGCAAACCGCTGGTTGATATCGCGGGCAAACCCATGGTTGTTAGGGTGCTGGAGCAGGCGCGGTTATCGGGAGCTGAACGGGTTATCGTTGCCACTGACCATGCAGATGTTGCCGCAGCAGTGCAGGCGGCAGGTGGTGAAGTTTGTATGACCCGGGTTGATCACCATTCCGGAACCGAACGTCTGGCTGAAGTCATCGAAAAATGCGCATTTGCTGATGATACCGTTATTGTCAACGTGCAGGGTGATGAACCGCTGATCCCACCGGTGATTATCCGCCAGGTTGCGGATAACCTGGTTGCCAGTGGTGTCGGTATGGCGACACTGGCTGTGCCCGTCGATTCAGCAGAAGAAGCCTTTAATCCCAATGCGGTTAAAGTGGTGATGGATGCCAAAGGGCATGCACTCTATTTCTCTCGTGCTACGATTCCCTGGGATCGTGACCGCTTTGCTCAGTCTAAAGAAAGCATCGGCGACAGCTTTTTACGCCATATCGGTATTTATGCCTACCGTGCAGGGTTTGTTCGCCGCTATGTAACCTGGGAACCATCACAACTGGAAAATATCGAAATGCTCGAGCAACTACGGGTGCTGTGGTATGGCGAGAAAATTCATGTTGCGGTTGCTAAAGAAGTACCGGGAACGGGGGTTGATACACCGAAAGATTTAGAACATGTGCGGGCTGTATTCCGCCAGTGATTATTTCGTGGCGGTATTTGCCGCCACGCCACAATATAAATTCCTTATGCAATACAATCCTTTCAAATTTTCCCTTCTTTTCTGCGCGTAAATTGATCTGGAAAAGTGACATCCCTGTTTGCGGCGCTCATTATTACTACAGTGGTTTTTCAATGGGCAGGTCAATATGCAGCAATTACGTGCAGAATTAAGCCATCTGTTAGGTGAACGGTTAAGTCGCATTGAATGTATCAGTGAAAAGCCAGATACCGCTCTGTGGTCACTTTACGACAGCTCTGGTAATGCCTTGCCGTTGCTGGCGAAAAGTTACAGCTCGCCGGGGATGGCTGCGCAGATGGCAAGTAAAATCTCTTTGTTAGCTCGTACAGGAACGGTTCGTATGCCTGTGGTTTACGGCATCATTTCTCACGAAGAACAACCCGGCCCGGATGTTCTCCTGATGGAGCGATTAAGGGGGATGCCGGTTGAAGCACCTACCCGCACACCAGAACGCTGGGCGCAGTTAAAAGACCAGATTGTTGAAGGGCTGCTGGCATGGCACCGGCAGGACAGCCGCGGCTGTGTGGGCACGGTCGATAATACCCAGGAAAATCACTGGCCTTCCTGGTACCGCCAGCGTATTGAAGTACTATGGAGCACACTGAATCAGTTCACCAATACTGGCCTGAGCATGCAGGACAAAGCCATTCTGCTGCGCACAAAAGAAAATTTACCAGAGTTGTTTGCGGGCTTCACTGATAACTGTGTGTTGGTACATGGCAATTTCACGTTGCGCAGTATGTTGAAAGATTCAAGAACGGATCAGTTACTGGCTGTGCTTAATCCCGGCATCATGCTGTGGGCGCCGCGTGAATTTGAGTTATTCCGCCTCAACGAGTCTGGTCTTTCGGAAAGTTTATTCTGGCACTACCAGCAAAGGGCTCCGGTGGACGAGGCCTTCCTGTGGCGTCGCTGGTTGTATGTGCTGTGGGATGAAGTCAGCCAGTTACTCAGCACTGGCCGTATGAACCGGGTGGCTTTTGATAAAGCCCGTAAAGAACTATTGCCCTGGGTGACCTGAAAACGTAAGCCATTGCCAGATACGGCCCAAACTTTCATAGGCGGCACGGTCGCTGTGCATCAGCCATAATGGCGATGGAATGATTTTCTCCCACGGGTTCAGGTCGGCGCTGATAGCCATTTGATTGGCTGGGGCGGGTTCTGGCGCCAGCCCTTGCTGGTGAAAGAAAATCATAGCTCGTGGCAGGTGAGATGCTGAGCTTATCAAAATAAAAGGCTGTTGGCCGATAGCCTTCTTCACTGCCGCCGCTTCCTCTTGAGTATCTTTCGGTTGGTCCAGCGTCATAATATGGCTGCGTGGCACACCAAGACTTTCAGCGACACGGGCACCAGCTTCTGCCGTGCTTACTGGATTTCCCTGAGCTGGTGCTCCGGTAAATATCAGTGTTGCCTGCGGGTTTTTTAACCACAACCTGACACCTTCAGTCACCCTCGGCAGGCTGTTATTAATCAGATTGGAACTGGGTGCCCACTTCGGGTCCCAGGTATAACCCCCACCGAGCACCACAATGTAGTTGACGTTCACCGGGCCTTGCCATGTCGGCCAGGTGGTTTCCAGAGGGCGCAATAACCGGTCTGCCACCGGCTGCAGGCTCAGTAACAATAATCCAGCCCAGCCTATAGTCATAATAACCTTTCCTGCTTTTTGCCAGCGGGTGAACCACAGCAAGATAAGTGCCGCAGCCATTATGCAAAGAAAAAGTGGCAAGGGTAACAACATGCCGCCAATGAATTTTTTAAGGGTAAAAAGCATTATTCTGCATCCTTTTTGACCATATAGCCGTTGATCAGGAATGATCTTACACCAGAGAGCTTCAATATCCTTGCGGCTGTGACAAAATAAGGGTTTTGCCATTTGCCCGTTTAGCGGGAGGAAATGAGTTCGTGTCAGATCGTAATTTCGATGACATCGCGGAGAAATTCTCACGCAATATCTACGGTACCAGTAAGGGTCGATTGCGGCAGGCGATTCTTTGGCAGGATCTGGACTGCATTCTGCAAGGATTTGGCACGCGTAAATTGCGCATACTGGACGCGGGCGGTGGATTAGGGCAAACAGCCTGTAAACTGGCAGCAATGGGCCATGAGGTACTGTTGTGTGACCTTTCCGGTGAAATGATTAGCCGGGCTCAGGCACTTGCTCACGAGCAAGGTGTGAGCGGTAACATGCATTTTGTACAATCCGCAGTGCAACAGGTGCGCGAACATTTGGATTCCCCGGTTGATCTGATATTGTTTCATGCTGTTCTTGAATGGATAGATGAACCCCAGCAGGTCCTGGCGAAACTGTGGGAATGCCTTGCTCCTGGCGGGGTGCTTTCGCTGATGTTTTATAACGCTAATGGTTTACTGATGCATAACATGGTCGCCGGTAATTTTGCTTATGTGGCGGCGGGTATGCCAAAACGTAAAAAGCGCACGCTTTCGCCAGATCACCCATTAAAGCCAGAGGACGTTTACCTTTGGCTGGAGCAAATTGGCTGGAACATTACCCGTAAAACCGGTGTGCGGGTATTTCATGATTACTTGCGGGAAAAACATCAGCAGCAAGACTGCTTTGAAGAACTGCTGGAGCTGGAAACTCGCTTTTGTCGTCAGGAGCCCTGGGTGAGCCTTGGGCGGTATATTCATGTGACGGCACAAAAGCCAGAAAGCCAAGGATAAACTATGAGTGAATTTTCCCAGACAGTACCTGAACTGGTTGCCTGGGCCAGAAAGAATGATTTTTCAATTTCACTGCCTGTCGACCGGCTGGCTTTTTTGCTGGCCATCGCCACACTCAATGGCGAGCGGCTGGAAGGGGAAATGAGTGAAGGTGAGCTGGTTGATGCATTTCGTTACGTGAGCGAAGCCTTTGAACAGGCCAGTGAAACCCTCGTCATGCGTGCAAACAATGCCATCAATGATATGGTGCGCCAGCGCTTAATCAACCGTTTTACCAGCGAGCAGGCAGAAGGCAATGCCATCTACCGTTTAACGCCCCTGGGGATAGGCATTACCGATTATTATATCCGCCAGCGTGAGTTTTCTACGTTGCGGTTGTCTATGCAATTGTCCATCGTTGCCGGGGAACTCAAACGTGCGGCCGATGCAGCAGATGAAGGTGGCGATGAATTTCACTGGCACCGTAATGTATTTGCACCACTAAAGTATTCGGTGGCGGAAATTTTCGACAGCATTGATTTAACCCAACGCATCATGGATGAGCAACAGCAACAAGTTAAAGATGATATAGCTCAGTTGCTGAATAAGGACTGGCGTGCAGCAATTTCCAGTTGTGAGCTGCTGCTCTCTGAAACGTCCGGTACGTTACGGGAATTGCAGGATACGCTGGAAGCCGCAGGCGACAAGCTACAGGCTAATCTGCTGCAAATTCAGGACGCCATTCTCGGGCAGGATGACCTGGGTTTTATCGAGCGCTTAATTTTCGATTTACAGAGCAAGCTCGACCGTATTGTCAGTTGGGGCCAACAGGCGATTGATTTATGGATAGGCTATGACCGCCATATCCATAAATTTATTCGTACAGCTATTGATATGGATAAAAACCGGGTTTTCGCCCAGCGTTTGCGCCAGTCGGTACAAAATTACTTCGATGCCCCCTGGGCGCTGACTTATGCCAACGCTGATCGTTTATTCGATATGCGTGATGAGGAGATGTCCTTAAGGGATGACGAAGTCATGGGTGAGTTACCCGTTGACCTTGAGTTCGAAGAGTTTAATGAAATACGTGAGCAACTGGCCGCGATGATTGAGCAGTCTCTGCAAGTCTACAAAACCAGAAACCTCCCACTGGATCTCGGCGTGGTGATGCGTGAATATCTGGCGCAATATCCGCGGGCGCGGCATTTCGATGTCGCCCGTATCGTGGTCGACCAGGCTGTGCGGCTGGGTATAGCAGAAGCGGATTTCACTGGGCTTCCCGCTCAGTGGCAACTTATTAATGATTACGGAGCCAGGGTACAGGCGCATGTCATCAACAAATATTGAACAAACAATGCCGGTAAAACTGGCGCAGGCGATTGCCAACCCACTGTTCCCGGCCCTTGACAGCCAATTACGCTCTGGCCGTCATATTGGTCTTGATGAACTGGATAATCACGCTTTTTTAATGGATTTTCAGGAAGAGCTTGAGTTGTTCTACATCCGTTATAACGTAGAGCTTATTCGCGCACCTGAAGGTTTCTTTTATCTCCGTCCCCGGTCAACAACCCTTATCCCACGCTCCGTACTTTCCGAGCTGGATATGATGGTAGGGAAAATCCTCTGTTACCTTTATCTGAGCCCGGAGCGTCTGGCGAATGAAGGGATTTTTACCCAACAGGAACTGTACGACGAACTACTGGCACTGGCGGATGAAAGTAAATTACTGAAGTTGGTGAACAACCGTTCTACCGGTTCCGACCTGGACCGTCAGAAGCTACAGGAAAAAGTACGCTCCTCACTCAACCGCCTGAGAAGGCTGGGAATGATTTGGTTCCTCGGCCATGACAGCAGCAAATTCCGTATATCTGAGTCTGTGTTCCGCTTTGGTGCCGATGTCCGCGCTGGCGATGATGCGCGCGAGGCACAATTGCGCATGATTCGCGACGGGGAAGCCATGCCAGTAGAGCAGAGCCTGCAGCTTAATGATGAACAGGAAGACAATAATAATCAGGATACAGCGGAGGATGAACAGGAATGATTGAACGCGGAAAATTTCGTTCGCTAACACTGATTAACTGGAATGGTTTCTTTGCCAGAACCTTTGACCTGGATGAGCTGGTTACTACGCTTTCAGGGGGCAACGGTGCCGGGAAATCAACCACGATGGCGGCTTTTGTCACGGCACTTATCCCTGACCTGACTCTGTTGCATTTTCGTAATACAACAGAAGCAGGCGCGACTTCGGGTTCGCGTGATAAAGGCCTGCACGGTAAGCTCAAAGCTGGCGTCTGCTACTCCTTTCTGGATGTTGTGAACTCACGTCATCAGCGTGTGCTGGTGGGGGTGCGTTTGCAGCAGGTTGCCGGGCGCGATCGCAAAGTTGATATCAAACCTTTTGCCATTCAGGGCCTGCCAATGGCCGTCCAGCCAACTCAACTGGTGACCGAGGCGCTCAATGCCCGCCAGGCCAGGGTGCTGACCTTACAGGAACTGAAAGAAAAAACAGAAGCCATGGAAGGGGTTCAGTTCAGGCAGTTCAGCTCCATTACCGATTACCATGCACTCATGTTTGACCTGGGGGTTGTGGCGCGCCGTTTGCGCTCCGCCTCTGACCGTAGCAAATATTACCGCCTGATTGAAGCCTCACTCTACGGCGGGATCTCCAGCGCCATTACTCGTTCGTTGCGTGATTACCTGTTGCCGGAAAACAGCGGGGTACGTAAAGCATTCCAGGATATGGAAGCCGCTTTGCGTGAAAACCGTATGACGCTGGAAGCTATTCGGGTAACGCAGTCTGACCGTGACCTGTTTAAGCACTTAATTTCCGAAGCGACAGATTACGTGGCAGCGGATTATATGCGTCACGCCAATGAGCGCCGCATTCACCTTGACCAGGCTTTAGCAACGCGCCAGGAGTTATTCACCAGTCGTAAACAACTGGCAACAGAGCAGTATCGCCATGTGGAAATGGCGCGTGAACTGGCTGAGCAGGCAGGGGCTGAAGGTGATCTGGAAGCTGATTATCAGGCGGCAAGTGATCATCTGAATCTGGTGCAGACCGCTTTACGTCAGCAAGAGAAAATTGAACGCTATGAGGCGGATCTTGAAGAGCTGCAAATTCGCCTGGAAGAACAAAACGAGGTGGTGGCCGAAGCTCAGGATCAGCATGAAGAGTATGAAGCGCGTGCCGAAGCAGCAGAACTGGAAGTGGATGAACTCAAAAGCCAGTTGGCCGATTACCAGCAAGCACTTGATGTTCAGCAAACTCGCGCGCTGCAGTATCAACAGGCGCTGCAGGCTCTTAACCGTGCCCGTGAATTGTGCAACCTGCCTGATTTAACTGCCGACAGCGCGGACGAATGGCTTGATACCTTCCAGGCTAAAGAGCAGGAAGGTACTGAGACATTGCTCTCGCTGGAGCAGAAAATGCGCGTTTCGCAAACGGCGCATGCACAGTTTGAAGAGGCCTGGAAACTGGTTTGTGCCATCAGTGGGCCAGTTAGCCGCAGTGACGCCTGGCAGGTTGCCCGTGATTTATTGCGTGATGCCTCCGACCAGCGCTATCAGGCCGAGCAAGTTCCGGCACTGCGTATGCGGTTGTCTGAACTTGAACAGCGCCTGCGTGAACAGCAAGATGCTGAACGCCTGCTGGCAGAATTCAGCCGCCAGCAAGGGCGCGAAGTATTACCCGAAGAACTGGAAACCTGGCAGGAAGAGTTCGAAGCCAAAATTGCCAGTTTGTCTGAGCGTGTATCCCAGGCCAGTGAAGAGCGTTCTTCTCTGCGCCAGGAACATGAACAACTCCAGCAGAAAATTCAGTTATTGACGCAGCGGGCGCCTGTGTGGCTCGCCGCACAAAGCAGCCTGAGCCAGTTATCCGAACAAAGTGGCGAAGAATTTACTTCCGGCCAGGAAATAACCGAGTACCTTCAGCAATTGCTGGAGCGTGAGCGGGAAAATATCGTTGAGCGCGATACTGTTTCGGCCCGTAAAAAAGCAGTAGACGACGAAATCGAACGCCTGAGCCAGCCAGGTGGTGCTGAAGACGCACGGCTTAACGCCCTGGCTGAGCGGTTTGGCGGCGTATTGCTGTCTGAAATTTATGATGATGTAGGGCTGGATGATGCGCCTTACTTCTCTGCGCTTTATGGGCCTTCGCGCCATGCTATTGTGGTGCCAGAATTATCACGGGTACGCGAGTATCTGGATGGCCTTGAGGACTGCCCGGAAGATTTGTACCTGATTGAAGGCGACCCGCAGTCATTTGATGACAGCGTCTTCAGTGTTGAAGAGCTGGAAAAAGCAGTGGTGGTGAAAATCGCCGACCGCCAGTGGCGCTATTCCCGATTCCCTTCAGTGCCGTTATTTGGCCGCGCTGCGCGTGAAAGCCGCATTGAAAGCCTGCACGCAGAACGCGAAGCACTGGCAGAAAAATTTGCCACACTCTCTTTCGATGTGCAAAAAACGCAGCGCCTGCACCAGGCATTCAGCCGGTTTATTGGCCAGCATTTATCGGTTGCGTTTGACGACGACCCGGAAGCCGCTATTCGCCAGTTGAATACGCGACGTACTGAAATTGAACGTACTCTTTCACAGCATGAGAGTGATAACCAGCAACAGAAAACGCAGTACGAACAGGCGCGCGAAGGAATCGCACTGCTTAACCGGCTGTTACCCCGTGCTAACCTGTTAGGTGATGACACCCTTGCTGACCGTGTTGAAGAGATTCAGGCGCAAGTTGATGAAGCGCAGGAAGCTGCCCGTTATATACAGCAACATGGCAACCAGCTGGCTCGCCTGGAGCCGGTTGTCAGCGTACTGCAAAGTGACCCTGAGCAATTTGAGCAACTGAAGAGTGACTATGAAAACGCCAGACGCACTCAAACAGAAGCACGCCAGCAAGCCTTTGCGCTGGCAGAGGTGGTACAACGCCGGGCGCACTTTAGTTACTCTGATGCTGTTGAAATCCTCAGTGGTAATTCCGACTTAAATGAAAAATTGCGCCAGCGTCTTGAGCAGGCGGAAACTGAACGCAGCCGTAGCCGTGAAGCATTACGCAGCCATGGCGCGCAGCTTAATCAGTATCATCAGGTTCTGGCTTCGCTGAAAAGTTCGTGGGAAACCAAAAACGAACTGCTGAGTGATTTGCATAAGGAGTTGCAGGATATCGGTGTCCGGGCTGATGCTGGCGCAGAGGAGCGTGCCCGTACTCGCCGTGATGAATTGCATAACCAGTTGTCTGGCAACCGTTCACGCCGTAACCAGTTGGAAAAACAACTGACGTTCTGTGAAGCTGAAATGGATAACCTGACCAGGGCGTTACGCCGCCTGGAGCGTAGTTACCATGAAATTCGTGAACAGGTCGTGACCGCGAAAGCGGGTTGGTGCGCGGTAATGCGCCTGGTGAAAGAAAACGGTGTTGAACGCCGGTTACATCGCCGTGAACTGGCTTATTTGAGTGGCGATGATTTGCGTTCCATGTCGGATAAAGCGCTGGGGGCATTGCGCCAGGCGGTTGCCGATAATGAACATCTGCGTGATGTGTTGCGTTTGTCAGAAGATCCGAAGCGCCCGGAGCGCAAAATCCAGTTCTTTGTGGCGGTTTATCAGCATCTGCGTGAGCGTATCCGCCAGGATATTATTCGTACAGATGACCCGGTTGAAGCCATTGAACAAATGGAGATTGAGCTAAGCAGGCTGACAGAGGAACTGACCTCCCGTGAGCAGAAACTGGCAATCAGTTCCCGTAGTGTGGCGAACATTATTCGCAAGACGATTCAGCGTGAACAGAACCGTATTCGTATGCTTAACCAGGGCCTCCAGAGTGTTTCCTTCGGGCAGGTTAACAGTGTGCGGCTGAATGTGAATATCCGTGAAGCACATGCCACACTGCTGGATGTTCTTTCCGAGCAGCATGAGCAACACCAGGATCTGTTTAACAGCCAGCGCCTGACTTTCTCTGAAGCACTGGCAAAACTCTATCAGCGCCTTAACCCACAGATAGACATGGGGCAACGTACACCGCAAACCATTGGTGAAGAGTTGCTGGATTACCGCAACTATCTGGATATGGAAGTGGAAGTTAACCGTGGCTCTGACGGTTGGCTGCGGGCGGAAAGCGGTGCGTTGTCAACGGGTGAAGCAATTGGTACCGGGATGTCCATCCTCGTGATGGTGGTTCAGAGCTGGGAAGATGAATCACGTCGCCTGCGTGGGAAAGATATTTCACCTTGCCGGTTGTTGTTCCTTGATGAAGCAGCACGTCTGGATGCGAAGTCGATTGCGACACTGTTTGAGTTGTGCGAACGCCTTGAAATGCAGTTGATTATTGCTGCGCCGGAAAATATCAGCCCGGAAAAAGGCACCACTTATAAACTGATGCGTAAAGTGACTGCTCAGGGCGAACATGTACATGTTGTTGGGTTGCGTGGTTTTGCTCCACCATTACCGGAAACAAGCCAGGATGCAGCCCCGGCAGCATCCGATGCCTCCTGATTAAACAACCAAACAAAAAAACGGGCAGTGGCCCGTTTTTTGTTTTACATACAGGATGTTACTCAGGATTTTTGCCGTCTGATATATTTTTGATTTATCTTCATGCATTAATAAAACGCCGCCATTTGGGGTGTATTTAACTATCTTTACAAATCAGCGCGACAAGCCGCCAGTCTCTTTATATACTTGGGGCAAGTATCACCAGGAGTTGTTAATTGATTTACCTGATGAAATAGCATTAAAGGGGGCAGGGACGTGCAAAGTAAGACGAAGCAAATCTTTCGTTTGTCAGTATTAAGTGCAAGTTTTTTTGTGGGGCTGACAACGAGCGCGCAGTTATGGGCCGATGAACCGGCCATCATCCCCGATGATGCCAATGCGGTGGAAGTACCTCAGGTTGTAGGTGATGATGCTTCCGCTACTGATACGCAGGCGGTGTCTGTGTCTCCAGAATCAGTTACTCAGGCTAAATCAGCATTGAAACAACTGGCTGACGGGTTCTCACCCGCATATCCTGAACAACTGGCTCGTTTATATGCCTTGCACCAAATGCAGCCCGTGTGGAATAACCGTGACGCAGTGAAAGCCTTTCAGCAGCAACTGGCTGAAGTGGCAATGGCGGGGATCCAGCCACAGTTTACCCAGTGGGTGGAGCGGCTGACCGACCCTGCTGTTACTGGAATGGCGAGAGATATCGTATTATCTGATGCCATGTTTGGTTACCTGCAATACGTTACTGGTGTGCCCAAAAACGGTAACGTGTGGTTATACAGTTCAAAACCGTACAAACTGGCGCCACCACCTGCAGCCGCTATAGCAAAATGGCAGAACGCGCTGCGTAATGGTGCTTTTGCTGAATTCATTGATTCCCTTGCTCCGCAGCACCCACAATATGCTGTTATGCATAAATCACTCCTGAAACTGTTGTCTTATTCAGCAACTGACTGGCCTCAGTTGACCGCCAGGAAAACATTGCGTCCGGGTGACCGTAGCCCGGATGTTGTGGTTTTGCGCCAGATTATCAGTGATGTAGACCGGGTTTATAGCGGGGCGGGTATTGTTGCGCCATTAGCATCGACGCCCGCAGCTGCTGTCGTTACAGCCAGTGATGTAGTTAGCCCGTCGGCGGCTCCTGTTGGTTCGGCTACTGGTTCCCCCAGTTCCCCTGAAGCAACAAGTGGTGAAGCAAGTGAAGCCGTTGACGCATCCTCAAGTGATATTTACGACAAAACTCTGGTTGCCCAGGTTGAGCGTTTCCAAAAGTGGCAGGGGCTGGCAGATGACGGTGTGGTTGGTCCTGCGACGCGTAACTGGTTGAACGTCTCGCCAGCTCAGCGAGCAGCATTACTGGCTCTGAATATCCAACGTTTGCGTTTGTTGCCAGATAAAATGGAAACCGCCATTATGGTGAACATTCCTAACTTCTCGCTGATTTACTATTCTGGTGGCAGCGAAGTACTGGCATCACGGGTTATCGTGGGGCGGCCAGACAGGAAAACACCGTTAATGAGCAGTGCGCTGAATAACGTGGTACTGAACCCACCGTGGAATGTGCCCGGTACGCTGGCACGTAAAGATATTCTGCCGAAAGTCTGGAATGATCCTGGTTACCTTGATCGTCATGGTTACACTGTGCTCAGTGGCTGGAGCCGCGATGCAGAGGTGATTAATCCGTTCATGGTTGACTGGGCGACAATTACCCCATCTAATCTGCCATTTCGTTTTCAGCAGAAACCCGGTGCGCACAACTCCCTGGGGCTGTATAAATTTAATATGCCGAGCACCGACGCCATTTATTTGCATGACACGCCAAATCACAATCTCTTCAACAGAGATGTGCGTGCGTTGAGCTCTGGGTGCGTGCGTGTGAATAAAGCCTCTGAACTGGCAAATATGTTACTGCAGGATGCAGGCTGGAACGACGCGCGTATATCCCAAACGTTAAAAGTAGGGGACACGAGGTATGTGCCTGTTCGGCATAAAATTCCGGTGCGGTTATATTATCTGACCGCTTTTGTTGGTGCTGATGGCCATACACAATATCGAACAGATATTTACAATTATGACAACACTGCTGTTTTGGGGGCGAAAATTTTGCCAAAAGCGGAGCAGTTGATCCGCTAATTACCAGGTAAATAAGCAGTTTCTGGTTGTATGAAATGTAATGAAGCGTAAAAACGGCCTGTTTTTGCGCTTATTCCTTCGTTTACCCCGTATTGACTGTGCGTTATAGGCCAGTTAAGGTGCCTCAGTGCGCCTGAAATGGCTTTTTCTTATATTTTTTACTCAGAATACGACCAGATGAATAAATTAGATTATAACCGCCGCCGCTTACTGACGTTGGGCGGGATAGCGCTGGGTGCGGCCGTATTACCAGGCCAGGCATTTGCAACTTTATCCACTCCCCGCCCCCGTATCCTGATGTTAAATAATTTAAATACTGGTGAATCCATTAAGGCTGAATTTTTTGATGGTTCCCATTATATAAAAGATGAACTTTCCCGCCTGAACCATTTTTTCCGTGATTACCGGGCAAACCGCGTTCGCAATATTGACCCTAAACTTTTCGACCAGCTGTATCGTTTGCAAGGTTTACTGGGCACACGTAAGCCTGTGCAGCTTATTTCTGGCTACCGTAGCCTTGATACCAATAATGAATTACGGGCTCACAGCAAAGGCGTGGCTAAACAAAGCTATCACACCAAAGGCCAGGCAATGGATTTCCATATTGAAGGTCTCTCTCTGAGCAATGTGCGCAAAGCAGCCTTGTCGATGCGGGCAGGTGGTGTAGGATATTATCCTCGTAGCAACTTTGTTCATATTGATACAGGGCCGGTCAGGCACTGGTAAAAATCCGGCTCAGCCGGATGTGGAGAATTATGAATTATCACATTATTCCGGTGACCGCATTTGCGCAGAACTGTTCGTTAATTTGGTGTGAAGAAACCCACGAAGCCGCACTGGTTGATCCGGGGGGAGATGCGCAAGTCATTATTGATAATGTCACTCGTCAGGGTGTGAGTGTAACGAAAATATTGCTGACTCACGGCCACCTTGACCACGTTGGCGCAGCTGCTGAACTGGCGGCACATTACAATGTGCCAGTGATTGGGCCGCAGCAGGAAGATACATTCTGGCTTGAAGGGTTGCCAGCACAAAGCCGTATGTTTGGTCTTGAAGATTGCCAGCCATTAACGCCGGATCAGTGGCTTGAGGAAGGCGAAACTGTCACTGTCGGGCAAATGCATCTGTCGGTCCTGCATTGTCCCGGACACACGCCAGGGCATGTGGTGTTTTATGACAAGCTCAGTGCTTTGCTGATTTCCGGCGATGTGTTGTTTAAAGGCGGGGTAGGGCGTAGTGATTTTCCCCGTGGTGACCACAGCCAGCTCATTGCCTCAATAAAGAATAAATTATTGCCCCTGGGCGATGATGTCACTTTTATTCCCGGCCATGGTCCTCTTTCAACACTGGGTTATGAACGCCTGCACAACCCATTCCTGCAGGATGAACAGCCTGTCTGGTAAGTCATCTGCAGAGATAAAAATACCCGCTCTGACTGGCGGGTATTTTTGTTCTGAACGCTGTAATAACGGCAGATGCCGTTTGTTCAGGTGTTAAAGCACGGCAACGATAGCTTCACACAAGGGAGCCATATTATCGGGTGTCATGCCTGCAACATTGATACGCCCTGAAGCCACAGCGTATACCCCAAACTCATCACGCAGCCTCAGCACCTGCTCTTTGCTCAGGCCACTGAATGAGAACATACCGTTTTGCTGAATGATAAAGCTGAAATCCACCGTCGCACCTTTTTCCTGTAGCGTATTCACAAATAACTGCCGCATACGCTGAATGCGCTGGCGCATATCGGTCAGCTCTTGTTCCCACAGGGTACGCAGTGCTTCATTGCTCAGGATAGTGGCAACAACCGATGCACCATGAGCTGGCGGGTTGGAATAGTTGGCACGGATGCAAATTTTCATCTGGCTGAAAGCCCGGTCCGCATTCTCGCTATCTGCCGCAACCAGTGTACAGGCACCGACGCGTTCATTGTACAGGCCAAAGTTTTTGGAGTAAGAACTGGCGACAATCAGTTCTTTGTGTTGAGCGGCGAAGAGGCGCAGGCCCTGTGCATCTTCTTCCAGGCCACGGGCAAAACCCTGGTATGCGAAGTCAAACAGAGGCAGCCAGCCTTTTTGAACCGACAGTTTTGCCAGTTCAGCCCACTGCTCTTCTGTCGGGTCAATCCCCGTCGGGTTGTGGCAGCAACCATGGAACAGTACTACATCGCCAGCCTGAGCTTGCTGCAGGCTGGCAACCATGCCATCAAAATCCAGGCTATGGCTTGCTGCGTCGTAATACTGGTACTCACGCACTTCCAGACCGGCGGCGCTAAAGACACTCTTATGGTTAGGCCAGCTCGGGTTGCTTACCCAAATGCGTGGCACAGCCGTGTTTTTGGCGATAAAGTCAGCAGCAACGCGCAGTGCCCCTGTTCCACCAGGTGTTTGGGCTGTACGGGCTCGTTTATCGGTAACGATGGCGCTTCCCTGGCCAAATAATAATTCCTGGGTACAGCGGCCAAATTCCGGAATACCGTCAATGCCGAGGTAGTTCTTGGTGCTCTCATTTTCCAGCAAATAATGTTCTGCTTTTTTAACACTGGTCAGAACAGGGGTTTTACCGGTTTCATCTTTATAAACACCAATACCAAGGTTAATTTTCCCCGGGCGTTCATCAGCACGAAACAAATCGGCCAAACCCAGGATAGGATCAGCAGGCGCGGCAGTTATGTTCTCAAACATGACATTTTTCCATTGTGGTAACAGAAGGGAGCTTCGCTATCAGGGTAACGGGAGTTAAGGTAATTGCCAACCGTTTGGCTTAAAAAGAGTGACCAGAGGCGAAAGTCAGGCTGTTATACCGGGTGGAATAAAAAAAACAGGGCCAAAGCCCTGTTTTTATATCCATAACAACCATGTTGTCTGGAATTAGAACTGGTAAGCAACACCGATGTTCAGACCGTTGTCAGTACCAACCCAGCTGCCGTATTTGCGAGTAAAGTCGTTAGCATTCAACAGGTTGAAACGGTAATCACCGTATACGTTGAAGTTTTTATTGAAGTAGTAAGTAGCACCTGCTTCAATGTATTTAGCTACATCGTAGTCACCGGTTACACCATTAACAACCAGGTCTTTACCCTTGCTCTGTACATAAGAAATGGACGGACGCAGGCCAAAGTCAAACTGGTACTGAGCAATGGCTTCAAAGTTCTGCGTTTTGTTCAGGAAGGTCGGTGCCTCAGCGCTGTTGGTCACGTAAGAGGTATTACGGGTTTCTGAATAAACAGTTGCCAGATAGATATTGTTGGCATCATATTTCAGGCCAGTTGCCCAGGATTCAGCTTTTTTGCCGTCGCCATTACCTTCAGCACTTACGGTACGTTGGTCAGCCAGACGGTGTGAATTGCTGTATGCTGCAATTACGCCAAAGCCATTGAAGTCATAGCCCAGAGAAGTACCGAAACCGTCGCCATTGGAGTCTTTGGCTGCGTCAGTATCATTTTTGCCCTGGTATTGCAGAGCGAAGTGCAGGCCATCAACCAGACCGAAGAAATCGCTGTTACGGTAGGTGAGCATGCCAGTACCACGGCTGGTCATGTAGCTTTCAGTGTTACCACCACCCCAGGTTTCGCCAGACATGGACGGAGCCATATCGGTGTAGGATTCAACGTCGTAAACCACACCGTAGTTGCGACCATAGTCCAGAGAACCGTAGTCAGCGAATTTCAGGCCAGCGAAAGCCAGACGGGTTTTGTTGGTCTGGCTACCTTCTGGTGCGTTAGCCATAGCACGGTATTCCCACTGGCCGTAACCGGTCAGCATGCTGTTGATCTGAGTTTCACCTTTAAAACCGATCTGAGCATAGCTGCCATCCTTGCTGTTGGAGCTGTCACCAGAGGTAACCATGTCACGTTCACCAACAACTTTACCGTACAGATCCAGTTTATTGCCGTCTTTGTTGTAGATTTCAGCTGCGTTTGCAGCACCTGCTACGAGCAGAGCCGGGATTACCACTGCCAGAATATTGCGCTTCATCATTATTTATTACCCTCATTGGTTTTTTTGTAACACCTGTCACCTTCGCCAATAAACTCTGTAAAAAATTTACGGAACTTATGCCATCAGTGTGGTGTCTTTCTGTGTCTGAGAGGCATCTTTCCATCCATGTAACCGTTTCGCCAGCCTGAAAGTGCTACAAATGTCGCAATACCGTTTCAGGAAGAAAAAATGTGTAACAATTTATGTATTTTGGGGAACTTTGTGAAGTGCTTCAAATTTCGCAACTATCTGGCTTAAGAGAAGGCAATAACCAACTTATATATATGAATTTCTTATGCATTATATCCGGCAGATATTTTTGTGGGTGAAAAACAAACAATCGTGATGTGGGCTGGTGGTTGAGATGCTGAGGGGTTTACATTGCACAAATTTTGTGCGCAATGAAACAATTTAGTTACCGGTTACACGGTTGCTCTGGTACTTACAGTCGGTTTCATTGCGGGTTTTTTAACAGTCAGTGCGAAAAAAAGACCGCAACTTGTGCGGTCTTTGTAGAAATATAACGAAGATTTTCGCCAACCGGGTATCAGAAACTTGCGTTACGCGGTGTCCGTGGGAATGGAATTACATCGCGCACGTTCTGCACGCCGGTTACATAGGCTATCAGGCGCTCAAAGCCCAGCCCGAAACCAGAGTGTGGTACGGTGCCGTAACGGCGCAGGTCGCGGTACCACCAGTAGTCTTCTTTATTCAGGCCCATTTCAGCCATGCGGGCATCCAGTACATCCAGGCGCTCTTCACGCTGGGAACCACCAATAATTTCACCAATGCCCGGTGCCAGTACATCCATGGCGGCCACTGTTTTACCGTCTGCATTCAGGCGCATATAGAACGCCTTAATGTCTTTCGGGTAGTTTTTCACCACCACTGGTGCTTTGAAATGTTGCTCGGCAAGGTAACGTTCATGTTCAGACGCCAGGTCAACGCCCCAGTAAACCGGGTTTTCAAAGGGGTGGCCGCATGTTTCGAGGATAGCGACGGCATCGGTGTAATCAACCTGAGCAAAATCAGCTGCAACAAAGCGTTTCAGGCGTTCCACTGCATCACTGTCTACACGTTGTGCGAAGAACTCCATATCATCCATACGCTCTTCAAGCACTGCATTGAAGACATATTTCAGCATGGCTTCAGCCAGCCCGGCGACATCATCAAGACTGGCGAACGCCACTTCAGGTTCCAGCATCCAGAACTCTGCCAGGTGGCGACTGGTGTTGGAGTTTTCGGCACGGAAAGTCGGGCCAAAGGTATACACTTTTGATAACGCGCAGGCGTAAGTTTCCGCATTAAGCTGCCCTGAAACAGTCAGGAAGGCTTCTTTGCCGAAAAAGTCCTGGTCGAAATCAACATGGCCTTTATCGTCGCGCGGCAGGTTTTCCATATCCAGGGTGGATACCCGGAACATTTCACCCGCACCTTCAGTATCTGATGCCGTAATCAGCGGCGTGGATACCCAGAAAAAGCCCTGCTCATGGAAGAAACGGTGCAATGCCTGAGCCAGAGTATGGCGAACACGGGCAACGGCACCAATCAGGTTGGTACGCGGGCGCAGGTGGGCAACTTCACGCAGGTACTCAATAGAGTGGCGTTTGGCAGCCATTGGGTAGGTATCCGGGTCGTCAACCCAGCCGGTGACTTCCACACGGGAAGCCTGCAGTTCTACCGACTGGCCCTGCCCGGCGGAAGCAACCACTTTCCCGGTAACAACAACAGAACAACCAGTCGTCAGGCGCAGTACTTCGTCATTGTAATTGGACAGAGAATTATTAATGACGGCCTGTACCGGATCAAAGCAGGAGCCGTCATAAACGGCGAGGAAGGAAAAGCCAGCTTTTGAATCTCTTCGGGTACGTACCCAACCACGTACGGTGACTTCGCTGTCAACGTTTACGCGGCCCTGGAGTACGTCAGCTACAGGCACAACGCTCATAGTGTTCTCTCTGGTTAGTTATCAATAACGGTTAAATTGCATCCCGCAAAGGGGATATCTATGTTACCTGGCGGACGCCAGCAAACAAGCAGAATTAGAAGGTGTGAAGCAATAAAATTGCCCTGTTGAGTAAAAAGGCACCAAAAGGTGCCTTTCAGACTGTGGAAATCGACTGCTTAGCTGGCTTTTTTCACCTGTGGCAGGTCAAACGCTTTACGCAGGGCACTGACAAATGCTTTGTCATGGCAAATCGTTTTTCCCGGGCTGTCCGATAACTTCGCCACTGGCTTGCCATTACATTCCACCAACTTAATGACGATATTCAGTGGTTTTACACCTGGAATATCGCAGGTCAGGCGTGTGCCAATACCAAAACCGAGTTTCACGCGCGCCATAAAGTGGCGGTACAGCTCAACGGCCCTGGTTAAATCAAGGTTATCAGAGAAAATCAGTGTTTTGGTCAGTGGGTCAATCCCCATACTCTCATAATGAGCGATGGCTTTTTCCCCCCATTCAACCGGGTCCCCTGAATCATGGCGCAGGCCCTGGTAACGCTCTGCAAACTCCGGCCCAAAATCACGCAGAAAAGCGTCCATGGTAATGCAATCCGTCAGGGCGATACCTAACTGATCCGGGTACTCTTCCAGCCAGGCTTCCAGTGCGGCTTTTTGGCTACTGGCGAGTTCCGGGCTGATTTGTTGATGCGCCTGGAACCATTCGTGTGCCTGAGTGCCCATAGGTGTCAGCGTGAGCCTGCGGGCAAGATCGTAATTACTGGTACCAATAAACCAGGGTTCATGGCTTAACCGTTCAACAATACTTTGCTGGGTCAGGCGAGAAAAACGGCGCCGGGTGCCGAAATCCATCAGCTTAAAGCCAGACATATCAAGCGAGGCGGTAAGCGCGTTGAATTCCGCCAGTTTCTGTTCAAGATGCTCAAGTGCCAGCGACTGAGGGACGTCTGGTGTGCGGAAGCGGTGGACTACCTCACTGATTACTGCCAGTAGCGGGACTTCCCACATGATGACTTCACGCCAGGGCCCACGTAAGCGGATATCCAGCTTACCGTTGTTGTTGCTGATGAGAACTTGCCGCGCGTCGTAACGGAAAGTACGTAGCCAGGACAGGTAATCATCTTTAAAAAAAGGCAAACTTGCCAGCCAGTGGTATTCATCATTGGTTAGCGCGAGGTCCTGCATTGACTCGACTTGTTCGCGAATCGCATCGGCATAAATCCCAAGCAGGTCATCACCGCGGCAACGAAACTCCGCAGCAACATCAACATCATAGTAATGATGAAATACTGCCTGCTGCATATGAAGCTTGTAGGCGTCAGTATCCAGCAGAGAGTGCAAAATTGGGGAAGCGAAATGTGTCATGGTGCGTTTCAGCATCCTCTCACAGGAGCGTTTCCATTAATGGCTAACAGCAGCTAAAGATGCAGGAGTATACCTGGATTATCCGTTTATTAAAGCTGGATCACACCACAACTCGTAATTCTGGTCGAGCGCATTTTGTGCCTCATGTTATGAGGTTGTATATTTTCAAGTCTTAAATGCTGAAAAGCTGACGATTCTGCATGGAAACAACTCTGCAACAGGAATAGACTGAACAATCATAACTGCAGACTGTCTTAAAGGTGTTTTATGACACAACAGCCACAAGCCAAATACCGCCATGATTATCGTGCGCCGGACTATACCATTACTGACATTGAGTTAACGTTTGAATTAGATGCCGGGCAAACCCGGGTTACGGCGGTCAGCCAGGTACAACGGCAGGGGGAAGAAGGGGCGGTGTTACGCCTTGATGGTGAGGATTTGACTCTGGTTTCGCTGGATATTGATGGGCAGCCGTGGCCGGATTACCAACTGGAAAGCGGGGCTCTGGTTGTGAGTAATCTGCCTGCCCGGTTTACCCTGACCATTGTCAATGATATTCACCCGGCACAAAATACCGCGCTGGAAGGGTTGTACCAATCTGGTGAGGCGTTATGCACACAGTGTGAAGCTGAAGGTTTTCGCCACATTACCTGGTATCTCGACAGGCCGGATGTTCTGGCACGTTTCAGTACCAAAATTATTGCTGACAAACAAACCTATCCTTTCCTACTGTCCAATGGTAATCGAATGGGGCAGGGGGAGTTGGAAGGCGGGCGTCACTGGGTACAATGGCAGGATCCATTCCCGAAACCTTGCTACCTGTTTGCACTGGTCGCCGGCGATTTTGATGTCCTGCGCGACACCTTTAAAACCCGCTCCGGGCGTGATGTAGCGCTTGAATTATATGTAGACCGCGGCAATCTTGATCGTGCCGACTGGGCCATGGAATCGCTTAAAAATAGCATGAAGTGGGACGAGCAGCGTTTTGGTCTGGAATACGATCTCGATATCTATATGATTGTGGCCGTTGACTTCTTCAATATGGGTGCGATGGAGAATAAAGGCCTGAACATCTTTAACTCCAAATATGTTCTGGCTCGCGCAGAAACGGCGACCGATAAAGACTATTTGAACATTGAGCGCGTTATCGGCCATGAGTATTTCCACAACTGGACAGGTAACCGCGTGACTTGCCGCGACTGGTTCCAGTTAAGCCTCAAAGAAGGGCTCACTGTATTCCGTGATCAGGAGTTCAGTTCTGACCTTGGTTCCCGCGCAGTTAATCGTATCAGTAATGTGCGCACTATGCGGGCAATGCAATTTGCGGAAGACGCCAGTCCCATGTCGCACCCCATTCGCCCGGATAAAGTTATTGAAATGAATAACTTCTATACACTGACTGTGTATGAAAAAGGGGCGGAAGTTATCCGTATGATGCATACCCTTCTGGGCGAAGCCGCTTTCCAGAAAGGAATGCAACTTTACTTTGAGCGCCATGATGGCAGTGCGGCAACCTGTGACGATTTTGTTCAGGCGATGGAAGATGCCTCCAATGTCGATTTATCACATTTCCGCCGCTGGTACAGCCAGTCTGGCACACCGGTTCTGAGTGTGCAGGATGATTACGACCCGGCAACGGAGCGTTATACCCTCACCATCAGCCAGCAAACTCCGCCAACAGCCGAGCAGGCAGAAAAACTACCGTTACATATCCCGTTTGATATCGAACTGTATGACAACGAAGGCAAAGTGATCCCGCTGCAATACCAGGGTCATCCGATTCATCATGTACTGAATGTGACCCAGGAAAAGCAGACATTCGTATTTGATAATGTCTGGTTCCAGCCTGTTCCTTCTTTGTTGCGCGAATTCTCTGCACCGGTAAAACTGGAATATAAATGGAGCGACCAGCAACTGACCTTCCTGATGCGCCATGCCCGCAATGATTTCTCGCGCTGGGATGCTGCTCAAAGCTTGCTGTCTACTTATATTAAACTCAACGTGGCGCGCCAGCAGGCCGCGCAGCCGCTGTCACTGCCATTGCATGTGGTGGATGCTTTCCGGGCAGTTTTACTTGATGAATCCATTGACCCGGCTCTGGCGGCTGAAATTCTGACACTGCCTTCGCAAAATGAAATTGCCGAACTGTTCCCGGTCATTGACCCCGGCGCCATCGCGGCGGTGCATGAGGCATTAACCCGTGCACTGGCGGTGGAACTGGCTGATGAGTGCCTGGCTGTGTATCACGCGATGAAAGTTGATACTTACCGTATCAATCATAGTGATATTGGCAAACGTGCCTTGCGTAATACGTGCCTGCATTTCCTGGCGTTCGGCGATCCTGACTTTGCCGATAAGCTGGTGAGCGCACAGTATCACCAGGCCGATAATATGACCGATGCGTTGGCGGCATTGTCTGCCGCAGTCAGTGCGCAACTGCCTTGCCATGCATCACTCATGGCTGAGTATGATGAAAAATGGCACCAGGATGGCCTGGTCATGGATAAATGGTTCATTCTGCAGGCGACCAGCCCGGCAGATAACGTGCTGGAAAAAGTCCGTGGGTTATTGCGCCACCGCTCGTTCAGCATGAGTAACCCGAACCGTATCCGTTCGTTGATTGGTGCATTCACCAGCGCAAACCCAGCGGCTTTCCATGCAGCTGATGGCAGTGGCTATGCGTTCCTGACAGAAATGCTTACGGAACTGAACAGCCGCAACCCACAAGTTGCTTCACGCCTGATTGAGCCGTTGATTCGCCTGAAACGCTATGATGCGTCTCGCCAGGCATTGATGCGTCAGGCACTCGAAACACTGAAAGGGCTGGATAACCTTTCAGGCGATCTATTCGAGAAAATCACTAAAGCACTCGGGTGATTAACCGAACAGGCCTGTCGTAAGGCGGGCCTGTTTGGTCACAAGAGGCCCCGGGCGAGTGAAACGTTTGCTTGTCCGGCTATTTTTTGTTGCAAGTCAATTCCCTTTCCTGTGCAGATGAATAATAATACTGCCCCGGTTTGCACACCGGGAATCCAGGAGAGTTCATGTACTACCCCTTCGTTCGAAAAGCCCTGTTTCAGCTCGACCCTGAGCGCGCGCACGAATTTACCTTCCAGCAATTACGCCGGGTAACAGGTACACCGCTGGAGTGGCTGGTTCGTCAGTCTGTCCCGGTAAAACCCGTGACCTGCATGGGGCTGACATTTAAAAACCCACTTGGTCTGGCTGCCGGGCTGGATAAGAATGGCGAATGCATTGACGCACTGGGCGCAATGGGGTTCGGCGCAATTGAAATTGGTACAGTTACACCGCGAGCACAACCGGGAAACGACAAACCACGCCTTTTCCGCCTGGTCACTGCAGAAGGTTTAATCAACCGCATGGGTTTCAATAACCTGGGGGTTGATAACCTTGTCGAAAATGTCAAAAAGGCGCATTTCGATGGCGTACTTGGGATCAATATTGGCAAAAATAAAGACACCCCGGTTGAGAATGGCAAAGATGACTACCTGATCTGTATGGATAAGATTTATCCTTATGCCGGGTATATCGCGGTCAATATCTCATCACCTAACACGCCAGGTTTGCGATCATTGCAATACGGTGAAGCTCTTGATGATCTGTTGTCTGCGATAAAAAATAAACAGCAACAATTAGCCGATATTCATCATAAATATGTGCCTGTGGCTGTGAAGATCGCCCCGGATCTTTCCGAAGAAGAATTGATCCAGGTTGCAGACAGTTTACTACGCCATAATATCGATGGCGTCATTGCCACCAATACCACACTGAGCCGTGAATTAGTGCAGGGCATGCCGAATTGTGATGAAACCGGTGGGTTGAGTGGCCGTCCGTTACAACTAAAAAGCACTGAAATAATCCGTAGCCTGTCTGCCGAGCTAAAAGGTCAGATACCTATTATCGGTGTCGGCGGGATTGATTCTGTCATTGCTGCCCGCGAGAAAATGGCCGCAGGCGCGTCTTTGATTCAAATATATTCCGGGTTTATTTTTAAAGGCCCGCATCTGATTAAAGATATCGTTACTCATATTTGATATCAGCCAATTAAGACAACCAGGGCTTTATTTTTAGCTCTGGTTGTTTTATATTCCTTTTTTGTTGCTTATTTGTGCTTTATGGTCTTTCCTCTAAGTGGTGATATTTAATCGAAGGACCAGTAAGCGATTCCCTTAAATAATCCGGGCGGCAGGTAGTAGTTGTGTCATCTAATCTGCAAAGATTGGTAAAGTTAAACGCCAGCTGCCTGAAGTATGAAGAGGGATTTTTGATTTCGATGTATAAGAAATTGTCTAAGAAATCGTATAAAAGATTGTGTTAATAATTGTGTGAATAACGGGGTCGATAAATGAATATAAAACCCAATGATGCCTGGCAATGGTATTACGATGAAGACCATGACCGCATGATGCTCGACCTGGCGAATGGTATGGTTTTCCGCTCCCGTTTTCCACGCAAAATGTTGACGCCTGATGCCTTTGAAACCAATGGTTTTTGTGTCGATGATGCAGCACTCTGGTTTTCATTTGAAGAAAGTTGCCGTTGCTTTGATTTAAGCGCAGAACAACAGGCTGAACTGGTGCTCAATGCATTAGTTGCAATCCGTTACCTTAAACCTCAAATGCCAAAAAGCTGGCACTTTGTCGCTCATGCCGAAGAGTGGCAGCCTGCATTAGCCTCTCCCGCCAGTGTCTGGCTTAGTGATGACCAGCAATGTGTGCGCCTGCTGGTCGTCGAACCCGGTGAAAACGCAGCATTATGCCTGTTGGCACAACCCGTATTGACCCTGGCAGGGCGGACTATGCAATTAGGGGATGCCATTAAAATAATGAATGACCGCTTACGGCCATTCACTGATGAGAACCCACAACGCCTTGATCAGGCGGTTTGATTTTCAGCCACTTTTATATCCCCGCAGGGCACACAGCTACAGGCAAGAATCGTGTCACCGCTGATGGCGCTTTTTTTCAACGGGGTGACTTGCCCTTCCACCAATCGTACCCGGCAGCATCCGCAAACCCCTGCACGGCATGAATAAGGTATCTTTATTCCCTGTTGCTCCAGTTGCTCCAGCAATATTTGCTGGTTATCGCCACGGAATACGGTGCCTTGCCAGTCAATACTCACCCCCGCCTCCTGTGCCGTCACTTCAACGTTTTCATCTCCGGTGTCCCCGGCGATATAAACTTTTGCCGGTTTGGTTGCCAGAATGTGTACTTCATCGCCCTGGCGAATGATACCGCTGGTACGGGCAACCAGGTTCTGGCCGAAATCAACATCGCCATTGTCCTGAGCTGTACGAAAACTTTGCAAGGTTTTAAGCGGTTCACCGGAAGGGTGTTTACGCCCTCTCTCGGGGCTGACTGTGGTCAGAATACAGCGGCTGCAAGGTTTAACGACATCAAATACGACACTGCCAATACGAACAACCTGCCAGGTATCTTCATCCCAGGCCTCAGCCCCGGAAACCACCAGGTTAGGGCGAAACTGGTTCATACTGACACTTGCCGGGCAACGTTTCTGCAAGTCGCGCAATGAACTTTCGCTGGTCAGCAGGAAAGGATAGCCATCAGCAAATCCCAGTGGAACATCATCCCGCTTCTTAACCCGACGAGTCAGTATTGGCCCGACCCAGCGCAACTCCACCGGGTGAGGGAAAAAGGAGCTTAACCAGCGGTTGACGTCATCAGGTGCAATCAGTGCGGTAAAATGATTTCCCCAGACTTCTGTAGGGGCTGGCGTGGGCTGAAAATCGCCAAACAGGATAGTGGCACTGGTGCCATCAGGTGCCTGAAGAAACAGGCCATTATTCAGAAGCCCCGGTGTAAACAGCACCATTTCCGGGTACTGGCGTGCCGTGACAAAGGTACCGTCAGTTCTCGTAATCATGAAGATGCGGTCAAATGCTGGTCCCTGAATATCGACCTGGCTGTGTGATACTTGTATCCCCCGCATCGACTTGACTGGGTGGATAAACAAACGAGATAAGGTAACCACATTGTCTCCCTGCACAAATAAATAAAAGGGCAACTTTATGACATGTGTGCCGGATTAGCTATAATGCGCAACAATTTTAATGAAAGACAAAGTGAAACTATGAACTCTCTGTTTGCCAGCACGGCGCGTGGGCTTGAAGAACTCTTAAAGACCGAACTGGAAAACCTTGGCGCACAGCATTGCCGTGTTGTTCAGGGAGGTGTCCATTTTGATGCGGACACACAGTTGGTGTATCAAAGCCTGATGTGGAGCCGGCTGGCTTCGCGCATTCTGCTGCCTCTTGGCGAATGCAAAGTCTACAGCGATTTGGATCTCTACCTTGGGGTTATGGCGATTAACTGGCCGTCTCTGTTTGTGGAGAATGCCACTTTCGCGGTGCATTTCAATGGACTGAATGATGTTATTCGCAACAGCCAGTATGGTGCGTTGAAAGTAAAAGACGCCATTGTTGACAGCTTTACCCGCAAAAATTTGGTGCGCCCAAATGTTGACCGGGAACAACCCGACGTCCGCATTCAGGTGAGGCTGGAAAAAGAAGTCGCCAGTATTTCGCTCGACTTGAGTGGCGATGGCCTGCATCAGCGTGGTTACCGTGACAGCACTGGCCTTGCGCCAATAAAAGAAAACCTGGCTGCGGCAATTATCTTGCGTTCGGGCTGGAAGCCGGGCACGCCTTTGCTGGACCCAATGTGTGGTTCTGGCACCTTACTCATTGAAGCCGCCATGATAGCGACGGACCGGGCTCCCGGGCTTTACCGCCAGCATTGGGGCTTTACCGGGTGGGCCGCGCACGATGAAGCGGCCTGGAAAGCGGTTCGTACTGAAGCGCAGGTACGGGCGCGCCGGGGCCTTAGTGAATATACTTCGCGCTTTTATGGCAGCGATATTGACGGCCGGGTTATCGAGCGGGCGAAAACGAATGCCCGGCGAGCAGGGCTTGGCGAAGTTATTCGCTTTACCGTGGGTGATGTGGCACAGCTTACCTGCCCGCAAGATGTGCAGGAAACCGGTACTCTTATCAGTAACCCGCCTTATGGAGAACGGCTGGACAGCGAGCCGGAATTAATCGCACTGCATCATGTACTGGGCCGCGTTGTTAAACAGCAGTTTCCGGGGTGGTCACTCTCTTTGTTCAGTGCCTCTGCGGAATTACTCAGTTGTTTACAACTGCGTTCCGAGCGCCAGTTTAAAGCAAAAAATGGTCCGCTGGATTGCGTACAAAAAAACTACCAACTGTCAGCCACTGTACCCGAGCAGGCAGGCCAGTTTGCGCAGGATTTTGCTAACCGCCTGCGTAAAAATGCCAAAAAGCTGGATAAATGGGCGAAGCAGGAAGGGATTGAATGTTATCGCCTGTATGATGCCGACTTGCCGGAATACAACGTTGCCGTAGATCGTTATGCAGATAACATCGTTATTCAGGAATATGCGCCGCCTAAAACGGTCGATCCCGTGAAAGCGCGCCAGCGTCTGTTCGATATTATCGCAGCCACGATTGATGTGCTCTCACTGGCTCCAGGGCAGCTTATTCTGAAAACCCGTGAACGTCAGAAAGGGAAAAACCAGTACCAGAAGCTCAGTGAGAAAGGGCAATACAAAGAAGTGCGCGAATATAATGCCCGCTTTCTGGTTAACCTGACTGACTACCTTGATACCGGGTTATTCCTTGATCACCGCCTCGCGCGGCGTATGCTTGGGCAAATGAGCAAGGGGAAAGATTTCCTCAATCTGTTCTCTTACACCGGGAGTGCCAGTGTCCATGCCGGGCTGGGTGGAGCCAGGAGTACCACAACCGTCGATATGTCGCGTACCTATCTCGAATGGGCTGAACGCAACCTGCGGCTTAATGGCCTGAGTGGGCGAGCGCATCGCCTGATTCAGGCAGATTGCCTGGCCTGGCTGGCAGAGTCGAATGAACACTATGATCTGATTTTTATCGATCCGCCTACATTTTCTAACTCTAAACGCATGGACAACACATTTGATGTCCAGCGAGATCATATTGCTGTAATGCGTGATCTCAACCGGTTGCTGCGTGATGGCGGCACCATCGTTTTTTCCAATAATAAACGCGGTTTCAGAATGGACCACGAAGGGCTTGCTGCTCTGGGCCTGGAAGCACAGGATATCACTGCAAAAACCCAGTCGCAGGACTTTGCCCGCAATCGTCAGATTCATAACTGCTGGCTTATTCGCCGCGTAACCAGGAAATCATAATGTCGTTAATTAGTATGCATGGTGCGTGGCTGTCTTTCAGCGATGCGCCACTTCTTGATAATGCTGAATTACATATTGAGAATAACGAGCGTGTTTGTCTTGTCGGGCGCAATGGTGCCGGCAAATCAACGCTGATGAAAATTCTGAATAAAGAGATCCCTCTTGATGACGGCCGTCTGATTTATGAGCAGTACCTGGTGGTTGCCCGTCTGCAACAGGATCCACCACGAGATGTGGGTGGCACCGTATATGACTTCGTTGCCCAGGGAGTGGAAGAGCAGGCGGTATATCTCAAGGAATACCATGAGATCTCTCGCCTGGTTATGCAGGAGCCGAGTGAGAAGAATCTAAATGCGATGGCCCGGGTTCAGGAACAGCTCGACCACCACGGTTTGTGGCAACTGGAAAACCGCATTAATGATGTTCTGAGCCAACTGGAACTGGACCCAAATACGGAACTGGCTGCGTTATCTGGCGGTTGGCTACGTAAAGCAGCATTAGGGCGAGCACTGGTGAGTGCTCCGCATGTATTGCTGCTCGACGAGCCCACTAACCACCTGGACATCGAAACTATCGACTGGCTGGAAACTTTCCTGAAAAGTTACCAGGGCAGCATTGTCTTTATTTCCCATGACCGTTCTTTCATTCGCAATATGTCCACGCGGATTGTCGACCTCGATCGTGGGAAACTGGTCTCCTACCCGGGGGATTACGACAAATATCTGGTCGCCCGCGAAGAAGCGCTACGCGTAGAAGAGTTACAAAATGCGGAATTTGACCGCAAACTGGCTCAGGAAGAGGTATGGATCCGTCAGGGCATTAAAGCACGCCGTACCCGTAATGAAGGGCGAGTGAGAGCACTGAAAGCTATGCGCCGGGAACGCGGTGAACGCCGGGAAGTGATGGGCCGCGCCCAAATGCAAGTCGAAGAAGCCAGCCGTTCCGGCAAAATTGTGTTCGAAATTGAAAACCTGCATTACGCCATTGAAGACAAAGTGCTGGTGGATAATTTCTCCTCACAAGTACAGCGCGGCGATAAAATTGCCCTCGTTGGTCCGAATGGTTGCGGTAAAACCACACTGCTTAAGCTGATGCTGGGGCAGTTGCAGGTTCAGTCCGGGCGTGTACATGTGGGGACGAAGCTGGAAGTGGCCTATTTTGACCAGCACCGTGCCGAGCTGGATCCGGACCGTACCGTTATGGATAACCTGGCTGAAGGTAAACAGGAAGTGATGGTCAATGGCCGTTCGCGCCATGTCCTTGGTTATCTCCAGGACTTTTTATTCCACCCCAAACGCGCCATGACACCAGTGAGCGCGTTATCTGGTGGTGAGCGTAACCGTCTGTTGCTGGCCAGGTTATTCCTGAAACCCAGTAACTTATTAATTCTCGATGAGCCCACGAACGACCTGGATGTTGAAACGCTGGAATTGCTCGAAGAACTGATCGACAGCTACCAGGGAACCGTCTTACTGGTGAGCCATGACCGGCAATTTGTCGATAACACTGTAACAGAGTGTTGGATCTTTGAAGGTGAAGGGCGTATTGGCCAGTATGTTGGCGGTTATTTTGATGCCAAAGGGCAGCAGGCGTCGGCACAACCATTGAAAGCAACGGTGAATAATGCGCCTGTTGAACAACAAAAAGTGCCGAAAGCAGAAACAGTCAAACGGCAGGCCAATAAACTAAGTTATAAACTTCAACGTGAACTGGAACAATTACCTGCTCAACTTGAACAGCTTGAAGCCGATATCGATGTGCTGCAAAGCCAGGTTAGCGATGGTGGTTTTTTCAACCAGCCTCATGATGTTACCCAACGGGTTCTGGAGCAACTCTCTGCTGCTGAGCAGGCGCTTGAAACGGCTTTTGAGCGCTGGGAATACCTGGAAGGTTTGAAAAACGGCGATTAACACAAAGAGGCAGGATATGTGCACTAACCACCTGACACAGCAGGCCATTTTGTGCGGCCATTGCGATATGCTGGTTGCTCTTCCTGCCCTTGGCACAGGCGAAAAGGCCTGTTGCCCACGTTGTGGAAATACGCTGACTACGCGCTGGGATGAACCCCGCAAGCGGCCAACTGCTTATGCACTGGCCGCACTATTTATGTTGTTACTGGCAAACTTATTTCCGTTCGTGAATATGAGTGTTGCTGGTGTGAACAGTGAAATTTCGCTGTTATCCATCCCTGATGTAATGTTTTCTGAAGATTACGCCAGCCTGGGATCATTATTTATGATTTTGGTCCAGGCTGTGCCTGCTCTTTCGTTGGTAGCCATTCTGCTACTGGTTAACCGGGTCCGGCTCAGTCCGGTATCAAAAAGGCGTCTTGCCTGGCTGTTATTTCACCTGAAAAGCTGGGGGATGGCGGAAATATTCCTGGCTGGTGTTCTGGTAAGCTTCGTGAAATTAATGGCGTATGGCGATATTGGCATTGGCCTGAGTTTTATTCCATGGTGCCTGTTCTGTGTACTGCAACTGCGCGCCGTACAGTGTGTGGATCGCCGCTGGCTGTGGAATGACATTTCCCCCGCACCAGCTATTCCCCTGGCATGTCAACCCGGTAAAACGGGCATGAAACAAGGGCTACGCTCATGTTCATGCTGTACCGCAATATTGCCCCAGGATGTCGCACAGTGCCCACGTTGCCACAGCTATGGGCATGTACGCCGCCGCCACAGCCTGCAGTGGACAACAGCACTGCTGTTAACCTCGGTGATGCTGTATTTCCCAGCCAATATACTGCCTGTCATGATTACCGACCTGCTGGGAAGTAAGCTTCCATCCACCATAATTGCTGGTGTGGTGTTGCTGTGGAGCGAAGGCTCTTATCCGGTGGCTCTGGTCATCTTTATTGCCAGCATTATGGTGCCCACCCTTAAAATGATTGCTATTGGCTGGCTTTGCCTTGATGCCAGGGGTTTTGTACAGCGCGACAGCGAAAGAATGCATTTGGTTTACGAGGTTGTCGAGTTTGTTGGTCGTTGGTCAATGATTGATGTTTTTGTAATCGCTGTATTGTCGGCTCTGGTCCGCATGGGGTCGTTAATGAACATTTACCCGGCGATGGGGGCGCTTATGTTCGCGCTGGTGGTCATACTCACAATGTTTGCTGCAATGACATTTGACCCTCGTCTCATCTGGGACAGGAAGCCAGAATCAAGCCAAGAGGAGTTGTCGTAACATGGATTCAAACCGTGGGGAAGCAAAGGTGCATAAAGTGAAAAACTGGTCTCCGGTTTGGATCTTCCCGATAGTCACCGCCCTGATTGGTGCGTGGATCTTATTTTATCACTACAGCCATCAGGGGCCGGAAGTGACACTTATCACCACCAATGCAGAAGGTATCGTTGGCGGGAAAACGGCAATTAAAAGCCGCAGTGTGGATGTTGGGATCGTGGAAAGTGCGGTACTGACAGATGACCTGCACCATGTGGAAATCAAAGCCCGGCTGAATACTGGCATGGAAAAACTACTGCGCAAAGATTCCGTTTTCTGGGTGGTGAAACCGCAGATTGGCCGCGAGGGGGTCAGCGGGCTGAGTACACTGTTATCGGGGGCGTATATTGAATTGCAGCCCGGAAAACAAGGGGAAGCACCAGAGCACTATGATTTGCTGGATTCTCCTCCCCTGGCACCACCTGATGCCAAAGGGATTCGTGTCATTCTTGACAGCAGCCGGGCAGGGCAACTTAACCCTGGTGACCCGGTACTATTCAGAGGGTATCGGGTCGGCTCTGTTGAAACCAGCTCATTCGATGCTCAGAAACGAACGATGCAATATCAGTTATTCATCAGTGCACCCAATGATCGTCTGGTCACTACAAATGTCCGTTTCTGGAAAGACAGCGGTATTGCCGTCGATCTGACCTCTGCCGGTATGCGTGTTGAAATGGGGTCGTTGTCGACGTTGTTCAGTGGCGGGGTTAGCTTTGATGTACCGGATGGGCAATTAACCGGTGAGCCTGTCGCTGATCACAGTGAGTTTCAGTTGTATGATGACCAAAAAAGCATTCAGGATTCGTTCTACACCGAGCATGTTGATTACCTGATGTTTTTTAAAGATTCAATTCGTGGCCTGCAACCGGGCGCGCCAGTTGAGTTTCGCGGTATTCGCCTGGGCACGGTGCAGAAAGTGCCTTATCTGGTGCCACAGTTGCAGCAAAAGATTAACGAAGACTACCGGATACCGGTACTGGTTCGTATTGAGCCGCAGCGCATTGAAAATGAGCTGGGTGAAGGGCCTGAAGTTCAGGGACACCTGAAAATGCTACTCTCCCGCGGGCTGAGGGCCTCCCTGAAAACGGGTAACCTGTTGACCGGGGCATTGTATATCGACCTCGACTTTTATCCTAAAGAAGGTGCCTATAAAGGCCCTCTGGAGGTCGGTGCATACCAGGTGATTCCCACAGTGAGCGGTGGGTTGTCTCAGATCCAACAGAAACTGACGGATGCACTGGATAAAATCAACGCATTGCCACTTAACCCGATGTTAAACCAGGCAACCAGTACACTCAAAGAAACGCAAAATACCATGAAGTCGTTGCAATCCACGCTGAACAACCTGAATAAGATAGCAGGCAGCGAATCCATGCAAGGCCTTCCGGCAGACATGCAAAAAACGTTGCGTGAACTTAACCGGAGTATGCAGGGCTTCCAGCCAGGTTCTGCCGCATATAATAAAATGGTTGCCGATATGCAGCGCCTGGATCAGGTATTACGTGAGTTACAACCGGTTCTGCAAACGCTGAACAATAAGAGTAATGCATTGATCTTCGAGGCGCACAGCAAGAAAGATCCGCAGCCGAAGGGGGCGAAATAATGAAACAATGGATGATGTTCGTTATGGTACTGGTGCTCTCGGCTTGCAGTAGTACCACTACTACTAAGCTTTACCAGTTACCGGTGGATCACAATGCGGTTTCCTCTGTGTCGGGAAAAACTGGGGGAGCTCAAAAACTGTTGTGGGTTTCGCAGATTAGTGTGCCGGATTTTCTGGCTGGCAGTGGAGTGGTTTACCAGACTTCAGACGTGAACTACGTGGTTGCCAAACAAAACTTATGGGCCAGCCCGCTGGACCAGCAACTGCGCGATACTCTGGTGGCAAACCTCTCCACAGCTTTACCCGGCTGGGTGGTATCGTCACAACCACTGGGTAACGACCAGGATAGCCTTAGTGTAGTAATAAGCGGTTTCCAGGGGCGCTATGACGGGCAGGTTGTGGTGAGTGGTGAATGGTTGCTTAACCAAAAGGGTGAGTACACGCGGCGCCCATTCTCTGTCACTTTGCCTCAGCAGGGGGATGGTTATGATGCCATGGTGAAAGGGTTAGCGACGGCCTGGCAACAGGAAGCCCGCAGTATCGCGGCACAGTTACAGGCACAACACTAATTTACATTTCTTTATTCAGCACCTGTCTGGCATTTTTACCAGCGGGTGCTTTTTTTTGCATCAGAGACTTACCTGCCCAACTCCCGTTTTTAGGTGAAAAATTATGTCAATTGTGCCTCATTAATATGACATTGGCGTGAATTTTGCGCATTGACGATGCCATAAAATGAGCGTATTCGTTATTACTGATTGCATAAATTGTAATCACTGTTTTCTTTTCCACCAGACAACAAATGAATGAGGGAAACGAGGCATGAAGAGACAAAAACGAGATCGCCTGGAACGGGCTCACCAGAGAGGCTATCAGGCTGGCATTACAGGCCACTCAAAAGAGATGTGCCCTTATCAGACGCTAAATCAGAGGTCTCATTGGCTGGGAGGCTGGCGAAAAGCCATGGAGGACAAGGTGTCATTTGCATGACCCTGTCTCTTTAGAGCAAAAAAGAAACCTCCGCAATGCGGAGGTTTCGCGTTTTAGCCAGGCTGTGGCTCAAATCAGAAAGCAGAAGTATCTTTAAACAAGCCTACTTTGAGGTCGGTGGCAGTATAAATAACGCGGCCATCAACCAGCACCTCACCATCTGCAAGGCCCATAATCAGGCGGCGGTTTACCACACGTTTAAAGTGAATACGGTACGTAACTTTTTTCGCGGTAGGCAGAACCTGTCCGGTGAATTTCACTTCGCCAACACCCAGTGCGCGGCCTTTACCTTCTCCGCCGAGCCAGCCCAGATAAAAGCCGACTAACTGCCACATTGCATCCAGCCCAAGGCAGCCAGGCATCACCGGATCACCAATAAAGTGGCAGCCAAAGAACCATAAATCAGGATTAATATCGAGTTCGGCTTCAACATATCCTTTGTCGAAATTGCCACCGGTTTCAGTCATTTTGACAACCCGGTCCATCATCAGCATATCTGGTGCTGGCAGTTGTGGACCTTCGGCGCCAAATAGTTCGCCACGACCAGAAGCAAGTAGATCTTCTTTTGAATAAGATTCGCGTTTATCAACCATGTCTACAATAAGCCTTATTTTAGTGAAGCACGCAGGTTAGCGAACAGGTGTACGCTCAACAAGTCCGATCAGTTGTGGTTAAACCAGTTTAACCACCGTAACGGCCAGGGCAGCCGATGCCTGGCATCCTGCTGACTTGCCTGAGCGATGCGTTCCTGTACCAACTGCATAAGATTGTTACGCCCCTGGATTTCATCACTCCAGGGTAAACCTGTTAATAAAGGTAGAGCATCGAACACATCCTCGACAGCCCAGATATAAAACTGCTCTTGTTCCACAGCGCTGCGTAACGGTTCACACAGGCTGAGATGGCGCACATTCGCCAGAGGAATAATAACCCCCTGATTACCGGTAAGGCCCCGTGCTGCACAGAGAGCAAAGAAGCTTTCAATTTTCTCGTTAAGCCCACCAACTGGCTGTGCACAGCCAAATTGATCAACAGAACCAGTAATGGCAATGTTCTGGTAAACAGGCACATCTGCCAGTGCACTAATAAAGGCGCAGAGTTCAGCCATTGATGCACTGTCGCCATCAACCTCACTATAAGATTGCTCAAAGGTTAACGATGCAGAGAAAGGCAACTGTTGGTCCAGATCCAGCTCAGCCATCAGGAAGGCCTGCATAATCATCATGCCTTTGGCATGAATATTCCCACCAAGTTCCGCTTTACGTTCAATATCTGTCAGTTCTCCATCACCAACATGCACAACACAACTAATGCGAGACGGTTCGCCAACAGGTCGGGGATGACCGGGAAATTCAATCACAGACAGTGCGTTGATTTGCCCAACGCGTTCACCCTGGGTTTCCACGCGCACCTGGTCGTCGAGAATATCATCCAGAATACGTTCTGCAAGATACCCTTCACGCCAGGCTTGTTTCTCAAGAAACAGTTGGAAGGCTTCGCCACTAAAAGTCTCTGTGCCCGTGGCGGTAGCGATGGACGTGAAAAGGCGTTCAAACCACAAAGGGTTAACGGGCAGAGAGCACTGGTCTTCAGTATAGCGAGTTGCGAGTTCCAGCAACCGGGGCCAGGCATCACTGGCAGGTCTGGGAAGCGCTTTATTCAGTGCCCGGTTGTGAATCCAGTTTCGCCAGCGAATAATATCCTGCTCGTCATTAATCAGAATTTCATCTTCGTATTCGCTGTATACCGCTATTTCTGTCATTTCTGGCGTAAGGGCGTCCAACTCTGCCAGTTCGTCGCGGTCCCCAACCAGAATCAGGCGAATATCCAGAGGAATAGCTGGCATCGTTACTGGGAGCGGCTTTGTTTCATCCGGCGAAAACCAGGTGAACACCTGACGTGTAACCCACTGCTTCACCCGTAACCACATCAGGGGTTGTTCAAGCAGCAAACGCAGGCTGAGAATAAGCACGCCACCATTGGCGCGGTGGAGAAGCCCTGGTTGGGCTGAAAGCTCACCGTTGAACTGGCGAATACAACCACATAACTGCTCATTTTCCGCCCAGGCTGTGCTGAGCACATTTGGACGAGTGCAGAACAGTGCATCTTCTGTTGTTGGTGCGTCAAATGTGACATCTGTAGTGGAGAAACGGTAATGGCCTCCATACAGTGAATTGGTGCCAGTAAACTGTTGGGAAACCAGCTCATGGATCGTATCAAGATAAGGCTGTGTGCCGGGAGCTTTGATCACCATAAAACGTGACGGCACAGAAGGGTGCAGGAAGTGTGTCAGTGTATCAGTAAGGCGTGGCTGTATGCTCTGTAACGCCTGGGAAACAGCATCGTTATCGCCTGGCTGTGCAAACAGAGAGTCATAGGGTGTTGCATCCAGGGTAAGTGCTTGTGATGTCAGTCGATTAATGGTCAATGTGATATTTATAAGTTAGTTGCCAAAACAGCGATTATACAATAAGCCACTTCGTGACACACCTGAAACAAGACTTGCTTTCCTTGCAGACAAACAACTTATCATTTCTGGTGCGCGAACGGGCAGAAAAGCTGATATTCTGTAACGGGTTAAACGGTTACGCCGAGATCATAATGAAATATCAACAACTCGAAAATCTCGAAAGCGGCTGGAAATGGAAATATCTGGTAAAAAAACACCGCGAAGGTGAGGCTATTACTCGCCATATTGAAGCCAGTATGGCGCAGGAGGCGGTTTCCGCTCTGCTGGAACTGGAAAGTAATCCTGTGCGTGTTCTTAGCTGGATTGACCAGCATATGAACCCGGCTCTTGCCAACAGAATGAAACAAACTATTCGTGCGCGCCGCAAGCGGCACTTCAATGCTGAACATCAGCATACCCGCAAAAAGTCTATCGACCTCGAGTTTGCGGTATGGCAACGGCTGGCATCTCTGGCCCGGCGCCGTAACAGCACGTTATCAGAGACTATTGTTCAGTTAATCGAAGATGCAGAGCGTAAAGAAAAATACGCGTCAAAAATGACTACACTTAAAGACGACCTCAGGGCATTGCTTGGCGATAAAAAATAACCTGTTCCTGAGCGCGTTATTCACAAGACTGAAAAAACAAAAAACCCACCGAAGTGGGTTTTTTGTTGCGTGGTAACTTAAGCCTGAGGCTGAGTCACAACGTCTTTAACGCCTTTAACTTCGATCTCAACACGACGATCCGGTGCCAGGCAATTGATCAGCGCTGCACGTGCTTTCACGTTGTTGCAGGTGCTGCCAGTAACCGGGTTGGATTCACCCATGCCGCGTGCAGAAATCTTGTTAGACGGGATACCTTTAGAAACCAGGTAATCAACAACGCTCTGAGCGCGCTGTTCAGACAGTTTCTGGTTGTAGGAATCAGAACCGATACGGTCAGTGAAGCCCAGAACAACAACAGAGCCATCTTTAGGATCCAGGTTGCTCAGCTGAGTGTACAGCTGATCAAGCGCCTGGCGGCCTTCAGGTTTCAGGGTAGATTTGCCGAAAGCAAACAGCACGTCAGATTTCAGAGTGAAATGTTTGGTGCTTACTTCAGGAGCCGGAGCAGGAGCCGGAGCCGGAGCCGGAGCCACTACCGGAGCTGGTTCGCTCTGACCAAAACGGTAGGAAACACCAACACTCAGCATACCGTTATCAGGACGAGCACCTACAGTGCCTGCATCACCGATATTGTTAACCCACTGGTATTCCAGGCGGGTTGCGATTTCCGGAGTGATTGCATATTCAACACCGCCAGCGAATACTGGAGAAACGCCAGTATCGTGATTTTTCAGGCCAGTGTTTTCTTTAGAATCAGCACGCCATACCATGCCACCCAGACGAGTATATACATCCAGATCGTCCATTACCGGGTAGCTCAGTTTAGCAGTCAGCTGAACGCCTTGAGCTTTGAACGCACCGTTAGTTACGCTGCCTTTATAAGGCATACGACCTAACCAGTCATAACCCATTTCAAAACCAACATACGGGTTAACCTGGTAACCGCCGTAAGCACCAGCACCCAGTTGGCTTTGATGAGTCGGGCCATTGTTTTGAGTATAGCCGTTGCCATAAAAGCCGGTATCGTGGTACTGGGACCAACCCAGTTTACCACCTGCATACCAGGTGTTATCTTTCGGTGCTGCCTGTGCTACGGTAGCGAAACCAGCCAGTGCCACTGCAATTGCGATAGCTGTCTTTTTCATTTTTTGCGCCTCATTATCATCCAAAAGGCCATAGGTCTTTAAATCAATCAAAACCCACGGTTAAATCCTTCACCCGGGTTATCGCTCAATTGCCACTCTACCGATAAACTCGGTTTATTATGAGCAACCCTGGCGAGTTAAAGTCTACAACTTAGTTAGAAAGTTACAAGTGTGAACTCAGTCAGACATATGAAAAAAATCTGACTACGGATTAAATTTTTACGGCAGAATGGATGCAAGGCGCTGCGCACAAAACGTGAATCTTTTAGCGGAAATCCCGCCAGACATGGCTTTTCTGATGCTGATTATTTCCAGTTATTCAGATGATTCGCCATGTTCAGGAATTATCCTAAATTTACTTAGTGATACAAATTTGATTGAATTTTTAGCCCAAAATTTTGTCTGTCGCTCAAATTAACCTGAGAAACAGGTCGCATGATAAACCCAATTGCCTGCCCTTGCTCGGCTGATTGCTGCAATAGTAACCGCTCCTGATCACTCAATTCTTCTGGCAACCAGCCAATTACGACACTGTAGTTACCTGAGTTTAAGGCTTTAGCCATAGCCGAAACAGTTGTGGGTTGTTGTTCATGCCGTGCCTGCACATGCATAACTTTTGACAGGGGCAAACCTGCAGAAACCAGCCATTGGCGGTTTAATTTCTGCCCGGGAGTAATCCATAACTGCCAGCGTGCCTGCTGGCTTAACTGGCGCAGCAAGGGCAAGAGGATCAATTGAGACATCCAGGGTTGGTCTTCACGAAACATCATTTCACTGACAATACCTTGTGCAATAGCCGGCTGTTCTTCTAAACCGGCCTGGTAATGCTCATTAATATGATGAGTGATACTTCGGTTTTGGTAAGCCAATGCGTTCATAATGAGTTCCGCCTTTGTCACTGTATGAATATACAGTAATGCGCAATGGATGAAAGATCAACAAAAAATTTTGGAAATTCCCTCGCAAAACCGATAACAAATAACTTAAACCCTTAACCTCTTCTTGCCCTGAAGAGGTAACTTTCTTATGGTTAAACGAGGGTGTCCCGGATTAGGGATTATTCGTTATTACATAATGAAATGTAAGGATTTTTATGGGAAAGGTCTCCACTCCACGTATTAAGGCTTCATTAGAAAAACTCTCTTCTCTGGGCCGCATTTCTTCACGAGCTTTGTTCGGCGGGTACAGCATTATGGCTGACAATGTTGCTTTTGCCATGGTGAGTAAAGGGCAGCTTTACTTGCGTGCCTGTGAGGAAAATACAGGCTACTTTACCTCGCGTAACTTGCCGCTATTAGTTACGCATAAACGTGGGCGCCCGCTGTCACTGAACTATTTCCGTGTTGATGAAACGCTCTGGAATGACGATGAGCAGCTCATCACCCTTGCGGGGCAGGCTCTTGCCGCCGCCAGGAAGGAAAAGCGGGAAAAGCAGGTAGTCCGGCGAATTAAAGACTTGCCAAATGTCACTTTCGGCCTGGAAATGATGCTATGGGAAGCGGGTATCCGCGATATTGAAACCCTGAAAAATAAAGGGGCAAAGGCATGCTGGATAATCCTGCGCCAGCGTTGCAATACCCTGGGAGCCAAGATATTGCTGTCTTTGGAGGGCGCTATCACAGGTTCCCATAGTGAGGCGCTCCCACGCCAAAGGCAGTGGGAGCTTAATGAATGGGCACAGCAACAACTCGAGCAGGAAGCCAGAGATAAAGTGCGGCGCAAATCTAACTAATCTGAGTACGTAGTTTTGAAAGCTCGGGCAGTATTGAAATCAGTAAACCAATTTGTTGAAGAACAAGTGGTTCCTTGCCGTCAGCCTTTTGGTCCTGTTTGCTGATGCGTTGTACCAGTTCTGCCAGAGCTTGCTGGACTTTTTCATCATCGGCTGGTTCGTGATGTAGCGCATCGTCTACATAACAGACTGCATCATCAAGAATTGTCAGTATCTGGTTGTTACTGAGTTTTTCCCGGTGTGCGCCCAGGGCGGAGATATAACTGTTAAATGTGTGGTTCAGGCACAACAGGCGAAAAGCTGCCTCACGAACCTGCTGCGTCATATGTGGTTCGGAAGACATATTTGAGACTACGGATGCCAGTTCCGCATCACGGTTATAGGCATCGCGACGGGCAATACGGTAAGCCAGTCGGTTATCTCTGCCCTGGTGGTATTGCTCAAGTATAGCGTCCAGATAGCGGCAGTTAGCATTAATGGCGCGCTCAGCTACTTGCGGTAACCGCCGGAAACGCCAGTCAGGCCAGATAAAGGAGACTGCAGCCCATGCAATGGCACAACCCAGTAATGTGTCAATGATGCGTGGCAGCGCAACTTCAAAACCTTCACCCAACAGATTAAAACACAGTAGCACCAACAAGGTGATAAACATCGTTGCATGAGCATACTGAACATTACGGAATGCGAAAAACAGCACGCCGGTAATAACGATTAACACCAGTTGGCCTTCCAGCGAGGGCACAAACCACAGCACAGGAATACCAATGGCAACCCCGACCAGCGTGCCGACGACCCGCAGTGTCAGACGGTGTCGGGTGGCATTATAGTTGGGCTGGCATACAAACAGGCTGGTAAGCAAAATCCAGTAGCCATGATTCATCCCGGTAAATTGTATAAAAGCATAGCCAACACATAATACCACTGACATTCGAATGGCATGGCGAAACAGTGCCGATTCTGGTGTGAGGTTACGGCTTAAGCGTAACCAGATATCACTGAACCCTGTTATCCCATCGTCGGCGAGGCGGTTGTCTGTATCCAGCTTGATTCCGGCTTCTGTCTGCTCAGATTCAATGGTAGCCAGCTGTGCATCAATAGCGCGTAAATTGTTTATCAAGTATTCCAGCGCAGTTAACTCAGGCATTACTGCCTGGCTGGCTTTGATGCGCGCCATTGCGGTGTCCAGGTGTGCGAACGCATTATCAAAGCGGGTATCATGAGAATAAGGCGTACGTGACAAAATGCATTGTGCGAGTTGGTTGCAAGCCTGGGATTGCATAAATAATATACGCTGAAAACGGAACATAATATCGCTGTGGCGAAATTTATCTCTCAGACTTTGGTACTGGATGTGGGACGAGTTCGCCCTCTCATGAATATCCTGGGCAACAAAATAATAGTGCAGCGTGCGGCGAGTATTTTTTTGCCCCCGGTCGCCACGCAGCCGGGTCAGTAGCGATGCCTTGGTCTGATTCAGGGTATTGACCAAATCACTGTTAGCCATCGCCAGCGCATAGAGTGGTGCCTGTGCATCAGTCTCAATATCAGGGTCAAATAAACGCGACTTTATCTCCAGAAAATGCGCCAGTTGTTTGTAGCAACGAGACAGGTTGTCCTGCAGGGGCCGTACCGGGAAGATTAAATGACCAGACAGGGTGAGGATGTTGTACCATATTGCGCCAGCGAGCAAGAACAGAGGTTGCTGATACCAGTGTTCATACAACGAAACACCCAGCATGGTATAGATGGCAATCAGCAGCGCTCCAAAGGCAATGGTGGCATAACGCTGTCCAAGCCCGCCAAGCAGAATAAAACCGCAGGTGGAACTCATCAGGCCGAGGGTGAACAACCAGGGCCAGGGAAACAACAGTTCAACAGATGCCGATGCGATAAAAAAACACAGTAACGTGATAAGCAAATTTTTGAGCCGGCCAGTCAGCCTGTCGTCCAGGTCGGTAAGTGCCGCAGCGACCACACCCAGAGTTAATGGAATGGTGAGGCGAACCTCACCGAGCCACCAGGGATATGCTGCTGCGCCCAGCAAAGCAACAAAAATGCGCAAGTTATAAAGCCAGCTACTTTTCCATGTATAACGGCGCAGCCATTGAGAGATTAACATCGCAGGTATTGCCCCGTTTACTGGAAACGACCGCGGGCGTTGGCTTCCCGGGCGGCCTGGGCTACTTCAACGGAAACCACTCGGCGGCCAACAGGCCACAAGGCAATTGCTGCCAGTTTAAAATTGGCGATACCTACCGGAATGCCAATGATACTCAGGCACTGTATTATTCCGGTGCTGATATGCAGCAGGCACAACCACCAGCCGAACACCACAAACCAGAAGACATTAAGCAGCGTTCCGCCCGCATTCATTAGCTCATTTTTGCGTTCGGGGTATAACACATCAACATGCACCGCTTCATTACCAAATGGGAACAGCGAAAGACGTGTTATTTCCCAGCATGAGCGGGTTAATGGCAATGTGAAGATCAATACAATGCTCACCAGTGTTGCCAGAAACCAACTGAAGGTGGTCAGAAAGCCACCCAGAACAAAGTTAAGAATGTTTAATACTGTTCTCATAAGATCTCATAGATATGTGACATGGCGGAAAATAACCCTAATGATTGTATCGTGTTTTTACTCTGGAGCACGATTTCTCTCGCAGGTACACTGACATAACAACCAGATAATCAGGCCTGATAATGGAACTAAAAGCAACTGCACTGGGAAAACACCTGGCCCAGCACCCTTATAACCGGGTCACATTACTCAATGCTGGCGTAAATGTGGCTGGCGAGAAGCATGAATATCTTATCCCGTTTAACCAACTGATTGCTATTAACTGCAAGCGGGGCCTGGTGTGGGGCGAGCTGGAGTTTGTCCTGCCCGATAATAAAGTTGTTCGCCTGCATGGTACTGAATGGAACGAAACCCAACGTTTTTGGTATCACCTCAATGAGCGCTGGCAACAGTGGGGGGAGGAAATGAGCCAGGTTGCTGCCAGCGCGCTGGATAACCTGGTGGCCTGGTATCAGGAGGTCGCACCTGAAGATAAATGGCTCAGCCTGGATAAAGTGGAGGAAATTTGCCAGCGAACACGGCAAGTGTTGCAGGCATTACCCCTGCCAGAACAGCGTATCCCTGCCTTTGATGTGTGTCGCGATACCTGGTTAGCCTGTAAAAGCTGGCTGGACAATGCACAGGCTAAACGCCTGGCACATAACCAGCATTACACTGAAGTGATGCTGGAACGCCATGCGGATTTCTTTGCTCAGGTGGAAAGTGCGCCGTTAAATGCCTCTCAGGCACGGGCGGTGGTGAATGGCGAAAAAAATGTGCTGGTGCTGGCGGGGGCGGGCAGTGGAAAAACCTCTGTTCTGGTTGCCCGTGCCGGTTGGCTCCTTAAGTGCAATCAGGCAAGTGCAGATCAAATTTTGCTGCTGGCATTCGGTCGTAAAGCGGCAGAAGAAATGGACCAGCGTATTCAGTCCCGGCTACATACAGGCGATATTACTGCGCGGACCTTTCATTCCCTTGCTCGCTATATCATCGAGCAGGGTGGTCGCAAAGCACCGCAAATCAGTGAACTGGAGAGTAATACTGCCATGAGGCACCAGTTACTGCTTGATACATGGATAGCGCAGTGTCAGGAAAAGAAAGCACAGGCGAAAGGCTGGCGGCAGTGGCTTGAAGAGGAACTGGAGTGGAACCTGCCTGAAGGGGATTTTTGGCAGGATGAGAGTGTCACAAAACGCCTTGCGCCTCGCCTGGAGAGCTGGCTGGGGCTTATTCGTATGCATGGTGGCTCTCAGGCAGAAATGATTTCCAGTGCACCTGAAGTTATTCGGGACACTTTCCAGAAGCGTATTCGCCTGATGGCTCCATTAGTCAAAGCATGGAAAAAATCGCTGAAAGATGACAATGCGCTCGATTTCTCAGGGCTGATTCATCAGGCGGTGAATGTACTGGAAAAAGGGCGTTTTATCAGCCCGTGGAAGTATATTCTGGTTGATGAATTTCAGGATATTTCACCACAGCGCGCAGCTTTACTTGGTGCACTGCAGCAGCAAAACTCACAAACTTCCCTGTATGCCGTGGGTGATGACTGGCAGGCTATTTACCGTTTTAGTGGCGCGGCAATTGATTTAACTACTTCATTCAATGACCATTTCGGCCCGGGGGATGAGTGCGCTCTTGATACCACATACCGTTTTCATTCCCGCATTGGCGAAATTGCCAATGCCTTTATCCAGCAAAACCCACACCAGCGAGAAAAGCCGCTGAACAGTGTGCGCAAAGGGGACAAAAAAGCAGTTAACCTGCTGGAAGATACGCAACTTCATGCACTGCTCGACAAAATGAGCGGTTATGTTAAACCCGATGAAACCATTTTGCTGCTGGCCCGTTATCATTACCTGCGCCCTGATCTGCTCCAGCAGGCTGCTATACGCTGGCCCAAATTGCAGATAACTTTTATGACGGTTCATGCCAGCAAAGGGCAGGAAGCTGATTATGTGATTATTTGCGGGTTGCAGGAAGGGAAAGATGGTTTCCCGGCACCAGCGCGTGAAACCATACTTGAGCAAGGTCTGCTGCCAGCCACTGAGGAGTTTACTGATGCCGAAGAGCGGCGCTTACTCTATGTTGCAATGACCAGGGCAAGGCAAAAGGTATGGCTGCTGTATAACAAAGCGCAGCCTTCCCGTTTTGTGGATACCCTCAAAGCGCTCGGTGTGCCTGTTTTGAAAAAGCCCTGAAAATTATTTCAGGCGGTCAGCCAGGTAGCGTTGATAGTCCGGGATCTGGATATCAACCGGCTGGCTGAACTCTGGCGATTCAATAATAAAGTTTGCGGTAGAAGCATTAGTTGCGACCGGTATATTCCATACGGTGGCAAGGCGCAGTAACGCTTTAACATCCGGGTCATGTGGAACGGCATTGAGTGGATCCCAGAAAAAGATCAGCACATCAATTTTGCCTTCAGAGATCATCGCCCCGACTTGCTGGTCACCGCCCATCGGGCCACTGAGCATGGCCTGCACATTCAACCCGGTTTCTCTCTGAATCAGATTACCGGTAGTTCCTGTTGCATACAGTGTGTGTTTTTCAAGAATGGACTGATGTTTCCGGGTCCAGTTAAGAAGAAGTGTTTTACAGTGATCGTGAGCAACCAGCGCAATATGCTTGTTTGCGCTCAGTGTGCGCGTTGTGAGTTCCATAAAGAGTTTACCAACCTGATTAAAGTCCCTACAGATTACTGGATGCTGCTCCAGCTTCAATACACCAGCGCAAAAAAAGTGATGTTGTTCAACCGGCTGACAGGTTTTCCCCGATGAGTACCAGGCCAGACAGGTAATGATATAGTAAACTCATAACAGGTTATGATAAGGAAAACATGATGACAGATAATGAAATAGCACACATTCTGCAACAGGTTCACACTATTGCACTGGTGGGTGCCAGTGATAAGGCAGACAGGCCAAGTTATCGGGTCATGGCCTTTTTACTGGAACAGGGCTATCACGTTATTCCTGTTTCCCCAAAAGTGGCAGGCAAAACTCTGATGGGGCAACAGGGTTATGCATGCTTACAGGATATCCATGAGCCAGTAGATATGGTGGATGTGTTTCGTAACTCAGAAGCGGCTTATGAAGTGACACAGGACGCGATTGCAATTGGGGCGAAAACGGTGTGGATGCAACTGGGTGTAATTAATGAACAAGCTGCGGTACTGGCTAAAGATGCCGGGCTGAATGTTGTCATGGACCGTTGCCCGGCGATTGAAATTCCCCGTCTTGGGCTGAATAAGCAGTAATTACTCATGCAGCACGATTTTTAGCCAGTGTCTGGCACCAGGATAATTGCAGCTAGGGAAAAATGTGCCAGCCAGATTGAGGCCAGATAAAGGCTTATACCTGGCTAACGCAAGTTAGTTACGAAGTACGGGAGATGCCAGTCTACGCTGTATGGTGGCAGCCAGTTCATCCATTGATGGCTGCTCAGGGTGTTCATTGGCGATTTCTCCACTCAATTGCGCCTCAGCCAGGTAAGTATGAACTGGCTGACCTGCGTCATCTTCCATCACAACATGGTACCAGGGCGCTTTGCGTAGCGAATAATCTGCACCCAGCTCATCTTCTGCGGGTTCATCCAGCGAATATTCTGCATCAATATCCACTACCACACCGAGGTAACCCAGCAAGGAGTGGCGAACTTGCTGACCAATACCGAATTTGCTGGCAATCATATATACCTCCCCGGAGTCTTGCCTTTGCTATTACTACTACAGATGAGGGCAAGACCTTTCCGTTTCAAGTTACATGATGCGGCAGGCAAACCCTTTAAGGTACAGCCCTTCCGGATATGTTGCGATAACCGGGTGGTCTGCTGCCTGACGGAACTGCTCTATAAATTGTATATCACGCCCGGCATCAATGGCGGCGTCGGCAACAATTTTCTGGAATAAATCGCTGGTCATCAGCCCGGAGCATGAGAAAGTAAGCAAAACGCCGCCTGGGTTGAGCAACTGAATTGCCAGCATATTGATATCTTTGTAACCCCGGCATGCACCTGCCAGCTGGTTCTTATTTTCTACAAACTTTGGCGGATCCATGACGATAACATCGAATTTTTCCCCCTGATCACGGTATTTTCGCAGTAGCTTGAAAACATCGTCACGAACAAACTGCGCTTTACTCACATCCAGTTTATTCAGCCCGACGTTCTGACGTGCGACATCCAGCGCTTCCTGGGATGTATCCACGCTGACGACTTCTTTACAGCCACCGATTAATGCGGAAACAGCGAATCCACCGGTGTAAGAAAAACAGTTCAGCACCCGTTTATTTTCAACATAGCGCCGGGTAGCCAGCCGGCTATCGCGTTGATCCAGATAGTAGCCGGTTTTGTGGCCCTGGCGGATATCCACCAGCAATTGCATTTCATGCTCTTTAATTGGCAGCAGAGCCGGGGGCATTTCACCACGGATAAGACCCTGGGTGAGCGGCAGCCCTTCCTTTTTGCGTACGGCCACATCAGAACGTTCATATAACGAACTTTCCGGGTAACAGGTTTGTAATGCCGTAATCAGTGCTTCCCTTTGGTGTTCAGCACCTGCAGAGAGCAGCTGTAACACTAAAAAGGAACCAAATCTGTCAATGGTAATGCCCGGGAGACCGTCTGATTCACCGGCAACCAGGCGATAACTATCCAGACCATCTTTTTCTGCCAGCCAGTCCCGCCAGCATTGTGCCTGGCGTAATTTGCGAATAAAGAAATCAACGTCAATGTGTTCTTCGGCATCGAATGTCCACACGCGGGCACGGATTTGTGATGCCGGTGACAGCGCACCTCTGGCAATCCAGTTCCCCTGATGGTCTACAATATCAACAGTTTCTCCGCTACCGGCTTTCCCTTCAATACGGGAAACTGCACCAGAGAATACCCACGGGTGGCGGCGCAGAAGTGACTTTTCACGGCCTTTAGCCAGCACCAGTCGTGGCAGAGAACCAGGCAATGAAGTGGAAATTGAGTGTTTACTCATCAAGGGTTACCTTAAACGCGAGACAGCATAGAATTAATATCGGAAAGGTGCGTAGCGTAGCACATTGCGTGCCAGGCAGCATTATCGAACCGCTTACTGTCAGGTTTTGCTTCAGGGTGATACGGGAAAAGCAACTCTTGTATACTTAACACATACAGGTTTTTGCCAGGAGACGGAAAAATGGCTGCATATTGCGTAATGGCCTGGGTTCATGGTCGGGTTCAGGGGGTTGGATTTCGTTACAGCACTCAGTTTGAAGCGAAAAGATTGGGGGTGACAGGGTATGCCCGTAATCTGGATGATGGCAGCGTTGAAGTACTGGCCTGTGGGGAGCCTGAAGCAGTAGAAGCGTTAATTACCTGGTTGAAAGCGGGTGGCCCACGCACTGCCAGAGTAGAGAGCGTTCTCACCGAGCCTCATCACCCTCAGCGCGAGTGGACCAATTTTGGTATCCGCTATTAGATACATTTAACAGGCTTAGGCAAACCGGCAATTTTAGTCGCCTGTTTTGCCGGGCCTTTAGGAAACAGGCGGTAGAGGTAGCGGCTATTTCCTTTTTCTTCCCCAAAAGTTTTTGCCATTGCCTTGACCAGCATGCGAATGGCGGGTGAAGTATTAAACTCCAGGTAAAAATCGCGGACAAACATAACCACTTCCCAGTGTTCTTCACTCAGGGAAATACCTTCATTTCTCGCAATAGCATCTGCCAGCGGTTTACTCCACTGCCCGGTGTCTTTCAGGTAGCCTTCGGTGTCGGTTTCAATTTCTGTGCCGTTAAACATCAACATACTATTTTGTTCACTAAACTCGGTTATCAACTAATAACAATGGCGCTCAGTGTAGCACTTTCTTTACTGTCACCAAAAAATTGCCCCGCACAGTGGCGGGGCAATTCAGTAACAGGCATGCCGGGCAACAAAATCAGTCGCGGCTGGCAAAACCCAGAATACTCAGCAGGCTGACGAAGATGTTGTACAACGACACATACAAACTGACGGTTGCACGAATGTAGTTTGTTTCACCACCATGGATGATGTTACTGGTTTCATACAGAATAGCCCCTGAAGAAATCAGAATAAACACGGCACTGATAGCCAGGTGCAGGGCAGGCAGTTGCAGGAAAATGTTGGCGACCATACCAATCAGTACCACAACGATTCCTGCCATTAACATACCGCCCAGAAAAGACATATCTTTGCGGGTTGTCAGCACATAAGCGGAACAGCAGAAAAATACCAGCGCGGTGCCACCCAACGCCATACCAATGACATCGCCCATTCCGGCGGACAGATAAGCGTTTAAAATGGGGCCGAGGATATAACCTAAAAAGCCAGTAAACGCGAACGCAGCAATAATGCCGGTGGGTTTATTGGCCAGGCGGTAAGTCAGGAACATTAAGCCATACATACCAACCAGGGTGAGGATCAGGCCTGGAGAAGGTAAGGCAAGCACTGTACTGGCGGTTGCAGTAATAGCTGAAAACGCCAGTGTCAGGCTCAACAGGAAGTAGGTATTGCGCAGCACCTTGTGGGTACTGAGTAGCGATGAGCGTTCGCGGGTAGAGGTAACTATACGATCCATTTTTACTCTCTCTATGTATACAGGTGTCATAGCGTTCAGAATAGGTAAGGCTTTTTCACGAGAAAAGCGCGTTTACCCATCTTTACCTGTCAGAATGGGGTTTGCGGCCAGTTTGTCACTCTTATGCTTCTGGGGGCAGATGCTCACCTTGTCTGTATTAATCAACCTGACACTAACCATAAAGCAATTATTCAACCCAGACCGCGTTATACTCATCCCGCTATTTACCCTGCACGGATAATGCTTTGTTGCTGATTTTATTGCTGAATAACTAACCGAAATGCCGTATTTTCATGCAAATAACCGCGTTTTGTTGATTTTTAAAGCAAACGAACGAATTGGTGCTTTACATGACGCAAGGGGACGTTTATAGTGCGCCTCATTCCGGAAGTGTGGCCGAGCGGTTGAAGGCACCGGTCTTGAAAACCGGCGACTCGAAAGGGTCCCAGAGTTCGAATCTCTGCGCTTCCGCCATATTAAAAAAGGGGTTACCAAGAGGTAACCCCTTTTTGCTTTTGCTGCTGGAGTATGTCACTTAACCTCTTTTATGTATCTCTTGCTATGCCTCTCTAAATTTTCTTCGAATGGCAGGGCGGAAGCACCGATCATAACTGATGTGTAGCCAGTACGTATGGTACGCATCACCTGTTCCAGTATCTGCCCGAAGCCCAGATGAATAACAACAGGTACTGTTGTTTTAATAGCAAATTCACGAAGATAGTAAATAATATCATCACCGGTAAATTCATACTCATACGGATGGGCTTCAAGAATAACAGGAGAGTGAAGTTTCTCTGTCATCTTAATAACGAGCCTTGCGAATTCTGCAGAAATTATATTAAATACCCGAACGCCGAATTTATTTTACCGAGCTACAGTTGAAATATTTTTCATATTCTGTTGAAGGTTAACTCTTCGCTCTGTAGCATGCCGGGTACCTTTTATCATTACTGATGTTAGCTTACGTTATTAATATCGGTAAACTATGTATTCTTTTACACGGATAATCACTCAGAAATACTGGTTGTGAAGGGTTTTATTTCCTCCATAAATAATATCCCGTTATTTATGATGGGGATGTAGTCAGTGCATATTATAACTCGATATTAAAATAAGCACTAAGTATGTTGCCCTGTCATCCAGGTGTATCATTACCATGAGGGAGTATTTCGTCCGCGATTCTTGAGATTACCCGCTGTACTGACACTGGCAGAAAGCCCCACCGACAGAGTGCTGAAGTCAGTGAACATATAGAGATATATATTCGCTGTGTTTAAAATAATATTTATTATGCATTGTATCATCATTTTGTCTGGTCAGTGTTTTATCTATTTTCAACATGTTAACTATTACTCTCCGTGCACATTTTTTGTTGTTATTCTTTTTTTAATACAATGTTTTTATTATAATATATTGATTTTGTTTAATTTTTTGTGATTTTGAGATATTCGTCACAATTTCACCTCTAACTATCCATAAATGTTTTTAGTTGAATGCCAGATCACATATTCCGTTTCTCTCTCTTCCTTTTTGTTTCTACTTGTATGGTAGTATTCATAATATAAAGAGATCACCTGCTTTACGGTCGGTACATGAACATTCAGTGACGGCAAACTGTTTTTCCCTTTTTCCGTCATAAGCGGAAAAGTTAAACACAACTTTCGGAGTCTGATTTTGATGAAAATTAAAAACTTACGATGGTGGATGATTGGCCTCGTTTCACTGGCCACAGTTATTAATGCACTGGCTCGCAGCTCCCTTAGTGTGGCAGCACCAACACTTTTCACTGACCTGAATATCAGCGAGGAACAATATTCATGGATTCTCGGGGCATTTCAATTCGCTTACACAGTTGCCGGGCCGATATGCGGTTTCTTTATTGATGTGGTGGGGCTGAAACTGGGGTTTTTTATCTTAATTATTGCCTGGTCGCTCATTAACATGGCTCACGCCTCTTGCCATTCCTGGGGCGGACTGGCTTTCTTACGTGGCCTGATGGGGTTGAGTGAAGCCTCGGCTATCCCAGCCGGTGTGAAATGCAACTCTGAATGGTTTCCGGCTAAAGAACGTGGTATTGCCGGTGGTATTGCCAACATAGGAACTTCCATTGGCGCAATGCTGGCTCCACCTCTGGTGGTTTGGGCAATTATGACCTGGAACTGGGAAATGTCTTTTGTAATAACTGGAGGATTAGGTCTGGTGCTGGCTGTGTTATGGTGGTTTGGTTACGAATCTCCGAAAAAACACAAAGCATTAACCACAACAGAAGCACAATATATTCGCGAGGGGCAGGAGCAATATCTTGATGCCGATGATAAAAAACCTTCTGTTCTGCAAATCCTTCGCCAACGAAATTTTTGGGGTATTGCCTTACCCCGCTTCCTGGCAGATCCCGCCTGGGGGACAATTAACTTCTGGTTACCGGTATACCTGATGACTGTCCGCCATATGCCGTTAAAAGAGATAGCGATGTTTGCCTGGCTACCGTTTTTGGCAGCGGATTTTGGTGGGTTAGCCGGTGGCGTACTGAATGCATTCTTAATGAAGCACTGGAATATTTCCACAGTCAATGCGCGTCGGATTGGTTTTTCGATTGGAGCACTGATGATGCTGCCGCTGGCATTTGTTGGGTTTGTTGACAGCCCCTACGCGGCGATTGCGCTGGTTTCTGTATGCGGATTTGCCCACCAAATGTTATCCACCCAGGTCATTATCATGGCCACCGATCTTTTTAAACGAAATACCACCTCAACAGTCAGTGGCTTTGCCAGTATGGCCGGATGGAGCGGAATTTTTATCTGCACTCTGATTATGGGCGAACTGGTAAAAGTCATTGGTTATAACCCGTTTTTTATTGTTCTTAGTGTGATGGATATTATTGGCGCCATCATTCTGTGGACTTGTGTCAGAGAACACCAGGTGGCAACACCGGCATCACAGCAGGCAGCTATGGCCTGATCTTTAACTGCCCGGGACAGACTGATGCCCCGGCTGATATAAACGGGAGTGTTGATGAAACCTTTTCTGGATGAAAATTTTTTATTAGAAAATAATGCAGCTACTCGTTTGTACCATGAGTATGCATGCGACCAGCCAATTTATGACTATCATTGTCACCTGTCTCCGCAGGATATAGCTGATAATCGCCAGTTCCGGGATCTGGCTGAAATATGGCTGGAAGGTGATCACTATAAATGGCGTGTAATGCGTGCGGCTGGTGTGGATGAAAAACTCATTACCGGTAATGCCAGTGGCAAAGAAAAATACCTCGCCTGGGCAAAGGTAATACCAAAAACGTTGGGTAACCCGGTATTTCACTGGACACATCTGGAACTGAAGCGGCCATTTGGTTTATCAAATATTATCCTGTCTCAGGATACTGCTGAAGAGGTGTGGGAATACTGCCAGGCCAGGTTGATGTTACCCTCATTTAGGGAAGGTGCGAACAAGTCCCTGATATGAGATCATGTTTGTCATCTGGAGCCATGGAACAGGGTTCATCATGAGTCATCAACTTACCTTCGCCGACAGTGAATTCAGCAGTAAGCGCCGTCAGACCAGAAAAGAGATTTTCTTGTCCCGCATGGAGCAGATTCTGCCATGGCAAAACATGGTGGAAGTCATCGAGCCGTTTTACCCCAAGGCTGGTAATGGCCGGCGACCTTATCCGCTGGAAACCATGCTACGCATTCACTGCATGCAGCATTGGTACAACCTGAGCGATGGCGCGATGGAAGATGCTCTGTACGAAATCGCCTCCATGCGTCTGTTTGCCCGGTTATCCCTGGATAGCGCCCTGCCGGACCGCACCACCATCATGAATTTCCGCCACCTGCTGGAGCAGCATCAACTGGCCCGCCAATTGTTCAAGACCATCAATCGCTGGCTGGCCGAAGCAGGCGTCATGATGACTCAAGGCACCTTGGTCGATGCCACCATCATTGAGGCACCCAGCTCGACCAAGAACAAAGAGCAGCAACGCGATCCGGAGATGCATCAGACCAAGAAAGGCAATCAGTGGCACTTTGGCATGAAGGCCCACATTGGTGTCGATGCCAAGAGTGGCCTGACCCACAGCCTGGTCACCACCGCGGCCAACGAGCATGACCTCAATCAGCTGGGTAATCTGCTGCATGGAGAGGAGCAATTTGTCTCAGCCGATGCCGGCTACCAAGGGGCGCCACAGCGCGAGGAGCTGGCCGAGGTGGATGTGGACTGGCTGATCGCCGAGCGCCCCGGCAAGGTAAGAACCTTGAAACAGCATCCACGCAAGAACAAAACGGCCATCAACATCGAATACATGAAAGCCAGCATCCGGGCCAAGGTGGAGCACCCATTTCGCATCATCAAGCGACAGTTCGGCTTCGTGAAAGCCAGATACAAGGGGTTGCTGAAAAACGATAACCAACTGGCGATGTTATTCACGCTGGCCAACCTGTTTCGGGCGGACCAAATGATACGTCAGTGGGAGAGATCTCACTAAAAACTGGGGATAACGCCTTAAATGGCGAAGAAACGGTCTAAATAGGCTGATTCAAGGCATTTACGGGAGAAAAAATCGGCTCAAACATGAAGAAATGAAATGACTGAGTCAGCCGAGAAGAATTTCCCCACTTATTCGCACCTTCCTTAGTGCACAAGGTCTGATGAAACAAATGAATGTTCGTATGGTAGGTACTACAGATGATCCCCTGGATGATCTGACTCACCACCGACGTATTGCAGAAAATCCTGATTTTGATATTGAAGTACGGCCAACCTGGCGCCCTGACCCGGTTTTCAAACCTGAATTGCCGGGGTTTGCCAATTATATTGATGCACTTGGTTCATGTACCAGGATAAATATTTACAGTTTTGACGATTTAACTCAGGCATTACTGATACGACTTGAGTATTTTGCGCAGCATGGGTGTTGCAGTGCTGACCATGGTATTGAAACGGTTCGTTTTGCATCATGCCCTTCTCAAAAGGTGCTGGATGATATTTTGCAACGCCGCCTTGCGGGGGACGTTCTCAATGATACTGATGTGGCCTGCTTCAGTACTGCAGTACAAATCTGGCTGGGCCAACAGTATGCCCGGCGGGGATGGGTTATGCAGTTACATATTGGTGCACGGCGTAATAATAACCAGAGAGCTTTTCAGATGTTGGGGGCGAATAGCGGGTTTGATTCAATTGATGACAGGCCTTTCGCTGAACCACTGGCTCAGTTACTCAGTGCGCTGAATGAGCTGGATTCATTGCCCAAAACTATTCTCTACACACTAAACCCTGCATGGAATGAAGTTGTGGCAACAATGTGTGGTAATTTCCAGGGGGGAGGAATTGCCGGGAAAATGCAGTTTGGTTCCGGGTGGTGGTTTAATGACCAGCTTGATGGGATGAAGAGACAAATGGAGCAACTGGCACAGTTGGGGCTTATCAGCCAGTTTATAGGGATGTTGACAGACTCCAGAAGCTTTTTGTCCTATACGCGCCATGAGTATTTTCGTCGGTTGCTGTGTAACACTGTTGGGGGGTGGATGAACCGGGGAGAAATTCCTGCTGATTTTGCTTTAGTGGGAAGTATGATTAAGGACATATGTTATAACAATGCCCGCAGTTATTTTTCAGGCACAAAAAATCATTAAATTTCAGTGCGCGTAGTTAATTTTAAAACACCAGAACGGCGAGCTTCTCTGCTCTTCGGGTCATAGAAATCTCCTTGCATTCAGGTTAGGAGAATATTGCGCTGGTGAATGAAACGGACACCCCGGTTCGGCCATTCAGCCGGTTGAGCCGTTTATGTTGTATAGGGATTTTCGCCCGTCCGCCGAACTTTTCAGTCAGGCCGCAGCCTGGTCACGCCAGTAAAGACTCAATCAGTTGGCAGCCACGTCCTTGTGGCTGCCGGGGATTGCTGGTCAAAAATAAGATTATTTCACCGGGGCAAGCGCTGTGCTGTCTACATAGGGTTTCATGATAGTGTCAGCCTGTTCCTGAGCGGCCCGGGCGGCACTTTCCGGTGTCACTTTAGGGTCGTTAACCACAGCCGCCAACTGGTTCTCCATCGCTTTACGTACCGCCACAGTTTCGTAAGTGGCATACCATGGGTGAGCGTACTGTAACTGTTTAAGCGCAATTGCGGCTCGTGGGTCATTTGCGAGGTATGTTTTCATTTCTGGTGTGTCATAGGTTGCTTTACGTGGCGAGAAATAACCTGTAAAGCGGCTCCATTCGCCACTAATTTTCGGGCTGACCAGGTAATTCAGAAATTCCCAGGCTGCTTTTTTCTGAGCCTCGGAAATACCTTTAAAGCTGACCAGGCTGGCACCGCCAATTGGCACAGCACGTTGTTCTTTGGCTGGCAGCATGGCGACACCTAACTCAAAGTCTTTACTGTTTTCACGCATAAAACCCAGCGCACCGGTACTGAGCATCGCCATACCCAGCTTTCCGGAAAAGAATGCCGCGCTGATTTGTTTGGCATTCAGTACACCAGAGGGCATCACATGATCCTGGTAAATCAAGTTTTGCCAGAAGCGCAGGGCGCCAATGGTGGTGGGGGAGTTGTAATATACTTCACCAGGCCAGGTATCGTTAAAGTAGTTACCGCCATTGGCGCGAACTAATGCTGAGAGGATCCAGCCGCCGTAATCATCATTAGTAGAAGGGAGCATGATTCCCCATTGTCCCTGATCTTTACTGGTCAGTTTAAGCGCGTCGGCGCGTAATTCTGCCCATGTTTGAGGGGGCTGGGTAATACCGGCTTTAGCAAATAGTGTTTTGTTGTAATAAAGAATTGGTGTGGAGTTTTGGAACGGAATGGCATAAGTTTCGCCCATCACCTGGGCATTTTTCCACATGGCAGGCCAGAAATTCTGCTCCAGAAAATCATTCGCTTTCAGATTGCCATATTTCAGGATCTCGTCCATAGGCAGAATTTCTTTCTTCAGCGCCAGGTCGGTGGTGAAGTTGGCGGACATAATCACCAGCGCTGGTGGTTGCCCGGCTTTCTGAGCTGATTCTGCTTTAATTTTTGTGGTGTCGTAGTTGCCGGTAAAAATACCGCGCACTTCAACATCCTGTTGTGAATCGTTAAAGGTTTTAATGATACGGTTCATTTCCATGGTCAACTTACCGTCGACCGGAGCCGGAAACATAAAATCGATTTTTTCTTTTGCCAGTGCGCTGGCTGTGAACGCTAGGGTTAAACTGCATACCAGAGCCGGTAACCGGAAAGGCGTGGCCTTAAACATGAATAGTCTCCTGATGTAATAAATTGAGCTGTGTGTCAGCATCAAAAAAGTGCAAATCTTCAAGGGAAAAGCCGGGCTGAATAATGTCGCCGCATTCGGGAATGGTTCCCCGGTGGCGGCGGCAATAGCGCATATCCCCGAACGGGGTGGTCAGGTGAAGCAAATAGTCGGCACCCATCAGTTCTCGCTGGCGAAGGGTGGCGGCGAAGGTAAACTGGCCGGGTTGTGGGGTATCGGTAATATGTTCGGGGCGAATCCCCACCCATACCTGGCGTGCCTGCCGGGCATTTGCAGGCAGAGATATAGCCTGTTCCCCAAAGAAAACCTGGCCGCTTTCGCAGGGTAACAGCAGCAGGTTCATGGCGGGTGAGCCAATAAACCCGGCAACAAAGACATTGGCAGGATGGTGGTAAATGTCGGCGGGGCGGCCGGTTTGCTGAATCACGCCATCTTTCATAACCACTATCCTGTCCGCCATTGACATAGCCTCGGTCTGGTCGTGGGTCACATAAATGGTGCTGATACACAGCTTCTGGTGCAACGCCATAATGCTGTCGCGCACCTCGGTACGCAATTGCGCATCCAGGTTGGAAAGCGGTTCATCCATTAAGAACAACTTCGGATCGCGGACAATCGCCCGCGCCATCGCAACACGCTGGCGTTGCCCACCAGAAAGTTTGCCCGGTTTACTGTCTAACAAGGGTTCCAGGTGTAACATTTGTGCGGCTTTTTCCAGGCGTGTTTGCCACCCGGATTTTGCCTCTTTGCGTACCTTCATTCCGAAGGTGATGTTGTCCCGTACCGATAAATGCGGAAACAGCGCATAGTTCTGGAAAATCATGGCAAAGTTGCGCTCCCCGGCTGGTAACGCATTGATTTGCTCGTCATCCAGCCAGATTTCGCCGGTGGTGGTGTCTTCCAGACCAGCAATCAGGCGCAGCAGGGTACTTTTCCCGCATCCCGATGGCCCAACCAGTACCACAAACTCACCGTCATGAATATCCAGCGCCAGTGGGTGCAGTGCGGTTTTCCCGTCAAAAGTTTTACTCAGATTGCGCAACTTCAGCATGGCGATGACGGCTCCTCAGTGGGGCAACTGGCCTGCGGGTCATACAGCCACGGGCCGGCAAAGTGCGCCAGAGAGTGCTGGTAACTCACCCATTGCTCTCCCACCTGGCGGTGCATGGTGCATGCCGCGGGCGACATGTCGTAATACGGGCGGTTATCTTCATGGTGGTAGGGTACCTGGTGTACGGTGCCTGGCACGGTGGCAATAATGGCCTGGCGGTATTGCGTCATACACAAGTTATGGTTGTGCCCACAGAACACCCGAACCAGGTTGGGGTGGCGGGTAATCAGTTCCAGCAATAAATGGCCATTTTCACAGGCGATAGGGTCCATTTGCGCATTGCCCAGCGGCAAAGGCGGGTGGTGCATAAAGACTGCGGCGGGTTTATCCGGGGTGTCGCCCAGTTGCTTATCGAGCCAGTCAACTGTTTCTGGGGTTAGCCAGCCACTTGACGTACCTGTTCTGCTGGTATCAATAAACAAAAGCCGGGTGGCAAAGTGGTCAACCACATAGCGAATATTGTCCGGGTCATTTCCCAGTTGGGGGCATAACGGGCGTAAAAACTCCAGAAAATGGGCTTTATCATCGTGATTTCCCGGAATCACCAGTAACGGGTAACGCAAAGCTCCGAGCACCTGTCGGGCGACCTGGTACTCTTCCGGGCGGCCGCAATTCACTATATCACCACTGACAATTACGGCATCAGGCGCTTCGCGCAGTGCATTCAGTTGAGCCACTACATCGGCGTTGCCGGCATTCACATCAATAAAACCGTACAGTTTCTGGTTGTGGCTGCGAAAATGGGTATCAGAAATTTGTGCTAACAGCATAGAAACACCTCGTTATTTAATACCCGAAAAACCAAAGCTTCTCAGGAACTGCTTTTGGAACAGAATGAAGGCCAGCATTAACGGCAGGCATACCATGAGCGTACCGGCACTGATCATGCCCCATTGCCCGCCAGACTCTGCCCCCATAGCAAATGACACCAGGCCAACAGTGAGTACTTGTTTATCCGGGTCGTTGAGAATCATCAGTGGCCACAAATACTCATTCCAGTGGTAGGTGATACTGACAGTGGCAAAGGCCAGAACGGAAGGCCACGAACCCGGCAACATGACGTGATACAACACCTGCCACCAACTACAGCCTTCCATCAGTGCCGCCTCTTCAATCTCTTTCGGGATAGCCATAAAGGCCTGACGCATCACAAATACGCCGAAGGCGGAGGTGAAGTAGGGCATCATGACCCCGGTGAGTGTGTTGAGCAGGCCCAGGCTTTTCAGTGTGAGCATATTGGGCACCATCATGACGACAGGCATCACCATCAGTTGCACCAGAAACAGGGCGAACAGCGTTTGTTTGCCACGGAACTGGTGGCAGGCGAATACATAGCCTGCTGTGGTGGCGGTCACCAGTTGCACCACAAAGGTTCCACCAGCAAAAAACAGCGTGTTGGTATACAGACTGAGCCAGTTGGCGCTCTGCCAGGCATCACGGAAGTTATCCAGCGTGAGTGGCCCGCGGGGGAGCAGCGATGCCATATCGTTGCCAAATGTGGTGGCACTGAATGCTGAAGAGAGCATCCAGAGAAACGGGCTTATCCATAGCAAAGCCAGGCACAGTAACAGGATCGTTAATGTGATTGCAGGTACAGGCGTGGTGCGGGCACGCGGCAGCGCGCGAGGCCGTGTTGCCAGCGTTACCGGGGATATATCAGCGCTCATAGTGGGCTCCTTTCTCCAGCCACTTCAGGTTGAACAGCGAGAAAGCGAATAACCCCGCCAGCGTCAGGAAAGTTGCTGCTGATGCTTTACCAAGGTCATGAGTTTCCCAGGTGAGGTTCTGGATGTAATAGAGCAGTACTGTGGTGGCGTTATCCGGGCCGCCCTGAGTCATTACGGCAACGTGGTCGATTTGAGTAATGCCGTAAATCAATGCGGTGGTCAGGACAAAACTCAGGGTCGGGCGCAGCAGGGGCAGGGTCACCAGAAAGAAGCGCTGTGTGGCTGAGGCACCTTCCATGCGCGCCGCTTCATGTGTTGAGGCGGGTATTCCTTGCAGCCCGGCAAGGAAAAATAGCATGTAATACCCGGCAAACTTCCAGACACCAATCAGTGCTAATGCAAACAGTGCTGTATTGCTGCGCCCCAGCCAGTTGTTATTTTGTGGGCCAAACCATATGGACAGATAATGGTCCAGCAACCCCAGCCCCGGCATAAAAATAAACAACCATAGCGCTGCAGCGCTCACCATAGGCACAATCATCGGGAAGAAAAACGCAGTGCGCAGCCAGCGGTTAAGCCGGTGGTTCTCCCAAAGCGCAACAGCCAGTAATAACGCCAGGGCAATGCCTGGTACCACGGTCAGTACGATATACACCAGGTTATTGGTCAGTGCGCGCCAGAAAACGGGGTCTGCCAGCAGGCGGGCAAAATTATTCAGGCCAACAAAGACAGGGTTTTCGCTGGATAGCCGGGTATCAAACAGGCTGTCATAAACCGACCGCACCAGGGGAAACCAGGTAAACAGCACTAAAAAAAACAGCGATGGGGCAAGGATTAACCAAGTTTGCCAGGTTCTGCGCATAACAGCATTTGCCTTATTACCACTCTCAGAAGGCAAACAGTCTGGTAGGGAAACACTGCAACAGCATGGCGCGCAGATGACGGTTTAATGAAAGGAAATGGTAGTGCAGGCAAGGAGCAGTATCCCACTCCTTGCCGTAACAGCAATTAAACGTTTTGCCGTTCTATGGTTTGCTCTCCCCAGAACAGGGTTTGTTTATCTGTCCTGGCGAAGGCGTTAATCAGGGCTGTATCGTTGCCTTCTTCCCACATTTTCTCGGCCAGTTGTTCGTCGTAATTCACCAGTTCGAAAATCGCTTCAGCAATTTCCGGTGAGGTATTGCGCAAGGCAGCCCATTCACCAACGTGATGTAATTTACTTGCCTGGTTTGTCATAACGCCTCCTGTAACAGGGTATTTAGCCAAACATGTTTACTGTGAACCCGGTGGGTGGTTGTGGTTTTCTGTACCGCGTTCCTTTCTATTAAAGATATGTGCCATGGCGCAGAGTGCAAATATGCTGGCAGTTTTTTTGCCATAGCCATTCATTCAGGCGCTATACCAGAGATATTTTGTTCTCCCTCTTGAAGCACAGGCATACCGGGCGCACACTGGTCATCTCCTTTCCAGTTAACAGGCTTTTTTCGTTGTGCAATCCCTGATGAAATTCTCCATTAAACCCCAGGAAGCCATTCTGATGCTTATCACCATGTTCTGGGGGGGAACATTCCTTGCTGTGCAGTATGCAACGGCAGACAGCGGCCCATTTTTCTTTGTTGGGTTACGTTTTGCTGCGGCGGCTGTAGCAGTAGGCCTGCTTTCGCTTCGCTCATTGCGTGGTTTGACCATGCTGGAGTTGAAAGCCGGGGTTGCGATTGGTATTGCGATTGCTTTCGGCTACAGCCTGCAAACCTGGGGGCTGCATTTTATTCCCAGTAGTAAGTCCGCTTTTATTACCGCGATGTATGTGCCACTGGTGCCATTGTTGCAATGGGTTTGTCTGGGCAAAATGCCCGGGGTAATGGCCTGGGCAGGCATAGCACTGGCCTTTGTCGGGCTGGTATTGCTGGCCGGGCCGCAAGGCTCACTACTGGCGCCAGGCCATGGTGAAGTGATAACCCTGGTCAGTGCGCTGGCGATTGCGGCGGAAATTATCCTGATCAGTGCCTGGGCCGGAAAAGTGGATGTGAAGCGTGTAACGGTGGTGCAACTGGCTACGGCATCATTAGTGGCATTTGCCACCATGTTGCCAGCAGGGGAATCCGTACCGGTAATGACGCCCCGGCTGTGGGTAGTGGGTATTGGCCTGGGGATTTTTAGCGCCATTATTCAGGTGACCATGAACTGGGCTCAGCGCAGTGTCTCTCCCACACGGGCGACGGTTATATACACGGGTGAACCTGTCTGGGCCGGTGTCTTTGGGCGGTTTGCCGGTGAACGCCTGCCGTTGCTGGCTCTGGTCGGTGGCGTTTTCATTGTGCTGGGTGTCCTGGTGAGTGAAATGCGCCTGAAACACAGAAAAAAAGCGAAAGATGAGCCTGATGACAAACCTCATGCCCGCACTGAACGAGAGGGTGCCACTCAATAAAAAACCAGGAAAATCAATTTATTGATTTTCGGCTGCTAACTAAAAAGAAGGAAAAACCACGTTTTTTCCTTCTTTTTCATCAATCTGAAGATGCAGTTGTCCCTGCTTCTCAGGCACCAGATAACTAAAGGCTCAGACGGCGCTAATCAATGGGTGGTAGCGCCGGTCAAACCAGACCAGGCCATGTGGCGCGCCTGCGCTCACTACATCCTGCAGTTGGCAAAACAGAATATCGTGTGTACCAACACTCACCACCTGGCTTATTTGGCAGTCGAAGCTGACCAGCGCACCTTCGAGTAGTGGGCAGCCCGTTACCCCTGTGCGCCATTGTGCGGCAGCAAAACGGGCTTCCATTGGGGTTTTACCGCCAAACAATGTAGACAATTCGGACTGGTTTGCTGTTAGTGTATTCACACACAAATGGCGGTTTTCATTAAATACCGGCCACACAGAAGCCTGACGGTTGAGGCACACTAACAGCGTTGGCGGGTCGTCTGTTACACTGCATACCGCAGAGGCGGTGAACCCGGCACGCCCGGCCGGGCCATCGGTGGTGATGATATTCACTGCCGCACCAAGGCGCGACATTGCATCACGAAATAAGGTTTTCTCCAGCATATTGCCTCCTACTCCAGCCCGCAGGCTACGCTGAAATCCAGTCGTGGCAGGCGCGCATGCACTTTGCTGTTGTCGCCATAACCAATATTAATCAGCAGATTACTTTTCCAGCCAGAATCCGCGAAGAAAGTGTCGTTAACTTTCTGCTGGTCAAACCCGGACATCGGCCCGGTATCCAGCCCCAGCGCCCGGCAGGCTATTATCAGGTAAGCGGCCTGCAGGCTGCTGTTACGAAAGGCGGTTTCTTCTGCCAGTGCCGGGCTTGATGTGAACCAGGACCGGGCGTCAGCATGAGGAAACAGGGTGGGTAATTGCTCATAGAATGCCGGGTCCCAGGCCACAATGGCAGTAACCGGTGCCTGCATGGTTTTCTCCAGGTTTCCGCTGGACAGCGCCGGTTTCAGGCGTTCTTTCCCTTCCGCGCTGCGCACAAACAAAAAGCGGGCAGGTGAGCAGTTGGCAGAAGTTGGCCCCATTTTCACCAGATCATACAGTTGAACCAGTAACGTGTCCGGAACCGGTTTTTCCAGCCAGTGGCTGTGGGTGTGCGCCCCGGTATACAGTGTCGCCAGTGCGTCCGGCGTCAGAGCTTCTTGCATAACATCTCCTTTTATCTTGCTTCACTCATGGTCGGAAATAATTCAGCCAGGCCATCGAGTAACAGGCTGTTAAATGTGTCACTGGCTGTGACGTTACAGGCATGTGCTCCCCAGGGCATCACACACAGGCGGCTTGCCGGAAGGCACTCATGCAACATTTGTGAGCAATGCCAGGGAACCAGTAAATCGTCTCTGGCGCAGATTAACAGTACCGGTTGGGTTATCTGGCCTGCCGTGTGGGTAAAACTGGCTTGTTTCAGGGCACCCAGGCGTGCACGCAAATTGGCTTCTCCCTGAAAATGGGCATTATGCAGCGCTTCTTCGGCTTCCAGCCGGGGCTGTTGCTCACCCAGCCATTCAGCCGGGTAGAGAAACAGCGGTTGTGCGTGGTTCCAGGCGGCTGCCCCACCACTGCCAAGCAGTTGCTCGCGGGTGGCGAAGCAGCGAGCAGTTTGCGGGTTCAGACTCAACCAGCCGTTAATAATCACCAGTGCGGTAATGGATTGCGGGTAGTTCAGCGCCAGTTGCATGCCAATCAACCCGCCGAGTGCGTGCCCGGTAACGGCGTAACGGGTCACTCCGTGGTTCGCCAGGGCGTGGTGTAACTCATCGGCCATCATTGCCATGGTGTAGTCAGCCGGGAGTTCAGACTGGTTTACCCCGGTACCGCGATGATCATAAGTGATGACCTGATATCGGGGTTTCAGCGCGCTGAGTTGCGCCACCCAGTAGCTACCGCTTCCTCCCAACCCGGCACTAAGCACCATTACAGGAGCACCGGGGTATGGCGCATCATGGACGTGCAGTTTCATGCAGAAGCTCCGTTGCCAATATGGGCGGTGGTGGCGATTTCCACCAGTGCTTCAGGTTTAACCAGGCCACACTGGATGCAAAAACGTGCTGGTTTATCGCCCGGGAAAAACTCCGCGTAAACTTCATTAATCGCGGCGTAGTGAGTCCAGTCGGTGATAAAAATAGCGTTGAAGGTCACATCCTCCATCGTCCCGCCCGCTGTCTCGATAACGGTTTTGATTGTTTCCAGAACGTGGCGGGTTTGTGCCTTTGGGTCGCCGGGGTACACCACATTATTTTGCTTATCAAATGGTAGTGTGCCGGAAACATAAACCACGCCGTCTGCCAGTGTGCCAGGAACAAAAGGCGCAATAGGCGTTGTGGTGCCAGCAGGAATAATCACTTGTTTTGGCATGGTATGTTCCTTATGCAATATGGGCCAATGGTGTAGCGTCAAGGGTGTCGCAGAATGTTTGTACATCGCTAACCCAGCCAAAGAAGGTTTCAATATTGAATAGCGCGGCCTGTTGAGCGAATGCTGGTCCTGCCTGATGCGTGGCGTCTTCCAGCACAATGCCGAAATATTCCAAAAAGAACCCATCACGCAACGTGGATTCCACGCAGACATTGGTGGCGATGCCAGTAAAGAACAGCTGGCGAATTCCCCGGCTGCGCAAAATGCTGTCGAGCGGGGTATTGAAAAAGCCACTGTAGCGGGGTTTGGGGAGCAAAATGTCACCAGGCTCTGGTTTAAGCGCATCCACCAGTTGGTAATCCCAGCCGCCTTTGGCCAGTAACTTGCCCTCCAGTTCCGGGCGCTGGCGCATGGTTTTCAGCGCATTGGATTTATGCCAGTTAGGTGAGCCTGGTCCGCCTGCCTCAACATACTGTTCATCCCAACCGTTCTGGAACCAGATAACCGGGATCCCGGCGGCCCGTGCGGCACTGACGGCAATGTTGATTTTTTCAATCACCGGGCCGGTAGCTGAAACATCAAACCCGGCAAGGTCGAGATAACCGCCTTTGCTGGCATAGGCGTTTTGCATATCCACAACAATTAATGCGCTTTGTTCGGGGGAAAACGAAATTGCTTCCGGGCGGGCTTCAAGGGTCAGATCTTTCATCAGGCAACCTCCTGTTGAGCGGGAAGAATAGCTTTACGGCAGGACATCAATGGTTGGATGTGTTTGCCAAAGTTTTCAATACCTGTCAGGAAATCGTCAAAGGTCAGCAGTACACCTGCACAACCAGAGACTGTCGCCACTTCATCGAGCAGACGGGCGACGGTAGACCATGAGCCCACCAGGGTACCCATATTGATATTGACGGCGGAGGTCGGGTCGGCCATCTGGCGTACATTGGTATCGCTCCCCGAGCGGGTATCTTTCTGGCTCTGTTCTGTTAGCCAGGACAACGCATCTTCGTCAGCACCGGCTTTATAGTGTTCCCATTTGGCGCGGGCGGCTTCGTCTGTTTCGTCGGCTATTACCATGAACAACACATAGGAACCAACATCACGCCCGGCTTGTTCCGCTGCTGCTTTCATGCGTGCAGCGGTGGGAGCGAAGGCGGTGGGAGTGTTGACACCTTTCCCAAAACAGAAGTTGTAATCGGCGTACTGTGCTGAAAAAGCCATTCCGGCATCACTTTGCCCGGCGCAAATAACTTTCACCGGTTGTTCCGGGCGCGGGCTGAGGCGGCAGTCGTTCATCGTGAAAAATTCACCTTTGAAGTCGCTCTGGCCTTTGCCCCACAGATCCCGCAGAACTTTTACGTATTCGGTCAGGTAATCATAACGGCGGGAAAAGTATTCATCCCCCGGCCACATGCCCATTTGTTGGTATTCGGGTTTTTGCCAGCCGGTAACCAGGTTTACCCCAAAACGCCCACCGGAAATGGAATCTACGGTGGATGCCATACGGGCGACAATAGCCGGGGGCAGGGTCAGTGTTGCGGCTGTTGCGTAAATCTGAATTTTCGATGTGACGGCAGCCAGACCGGCCATCAGGGTGAACGACTCCAGGTTGTGATCCCAAAATTCGGTTTTACCGCCGAAACCACGCAACTTGATCATCGAAAGGGCAAAGTCAAAATGGTAATGCTCTGCTTTTTGCACAATCGCTTTATTCAGCTCAAACGTTGGCATGTACTGTGGCGCATTGGTTGAAATCAGCCAGCCGTTGTTACCGATAGGAATGAATACACCGATTTTCATCACGAACCTCGCACGTCTTGGTTGAGTAAATGCATGGGCCTGGCATCCTGCCGGCATTTCCTGTCACCACGCTGTAGCGAAAATGTTGCAATTGTGATGCCAAAAATAAAAAGTATTTATTATTAAACAGTTAATAAATAACGCAAAAAAAAGTAAGGTTAAAAAAGTGGACTATTTGGTCAAAAATGGTGCACAAAAAAGCACCATCAGAGCGCAGGCCCTTCAAGCTTGTCGAGTGGTGAAGCGGATTTTGTTATGCTGTCTGCATCCATGCAGGGAGAGTAAATATGGCCGGTGAAACGGTAAAAACGACAGGGCGGCGCTCCCGGGCGGTCGCCGCGAAAAAGCAGGCCATTCTGGCCGCCGGGTTAGCCCTTTTTTCTCAATATGGTATTCACGGCACCAGCCTTGACCAGGTGGCAGAACAGGCCGGTGTTTCCAAAACGAATATGCTCTATTACTACCCGTCTAAAGAAGCATTGTATGTGGCTGTGCTTAAAGACATTCTGGAAATCTGGCTGGCACCTTTCAAGTCCTTCAGCGCCGACCAGGAACCGCTGGTGGCAATTGGTGATTATATTCGCAGAAAGCTGGAGGTCTCACGCGATTACCCTCAGGCATCCCGCTTGTTTTGCCTGGAAATGCTACAGGGTGCTCCTTTATTAATGGCCGAGTTGTCTGGTGATTTAAAACAGCTGGTGGATGAAAAATCCGCGATTATTGCCGACTGGGTTGCCAGTGGAAAACTGGCTCCTGTTGACCCGCATCACCTGGTCTTTATGATTTGGGCCACCACCCAACACTATGCCGATTTCGCCACACAAATAGAGGCGGTAACCGGAAAAAATCTCAGAGACCCACAATTTTTTGCCGAGACTGTGGCAAGTGTCCAGCGCATGATTACCGAAGGCATTCGGGTGCGTTGATGGTCAGGGGGCAGGCAAGCCCGTAGCAACAGGGCTTACCTGCCTGTGTTTCACTGTATACAGAGAGCGACGTTTTACCCTGCGCCTGTTCCAAACCAGACACCGCGCAGTTGCATCAGTTTTTTCAGCGGTGCCCCATTCAGTTATTACTCCACCGTGTGTGTTTCAGTGTATTTTCCCCCTGTTATTAACCATGTGAGCTATCTTTAGTTTTATTCCTGTGGGATATCTGAGGACTGTGACGCATTGCCTAAAGTAACAGCAGTTCGTGCCGATACCTTCAATACCTTTCGGTGCATCCCTCTTGAGCCGTAAATCCAGGTTGCAGCAATGGGTGAATAAAAACCGATGATAACAGTCCGGATGAAGGACGGTTTTGCTTCAAGACGAAAGGGCTGATGCCATGTACGAAAAAACACACAATGCCGGGTCGAATGGGCAGGGTGTTACGCCAGCATTGAGCCAGTTGCAAGCGCTTGATGACGTACTTGCCATTGCTGAGTTCGATGGCAATGGATGCGTGCGCCAGGTGAATGATAATTTATTAAATCTGTTTGGCTACCAGGCCGCGGAGGTAATTGGACGCCACCACAGCGAATTCTGCCTGCCTGATTTTGCCCGCCACCCACGCTACCTTGTGCTGTGGCAGGACTTGATGCGCGGTATTTCTGGCTCAGGCGTGATAATTGCGTTTCACAAAACAGGCCGTCTTATCTGGGTTGATGTGACATGGGTGCCTGTCGCCGATATGAGCGGCAAGATAACGAGTGTGTTGGCGCTGGTTCGCCCGGCAACCGACCAGACCCGCCACGATTTTGAACAACCCGCTCTGATGTACCAACAATTCCAGGTAGCTGAAGTCATTCACACTGCAGTGATGGTGAGTGATGGTGACGGCTATATCCGTTATGTCAGTAAAGGCTTCACACAGTTGCTGGGTTGGGAAATTAACGGGCTTAATGGTATTAACCCGGTTGAGTTGTTGTTGAGTGGGATTGATGAGTCTGCCCGCCAGGCGGTTATTCGTGAACTGAGCGCCGGAGAGCCTCTGGAAGGTGAATACCTGATTCAGGACAAAAACCAGCACAGGCACTGGGTGAGGCTGGTTTGTTACCCGATAGTCAATACCCATACCCGACAAGTGTCGCACCAGGTGTGGATGGTGCACAGTGTCACACACAGTAAGATTTATGAAACGCTGCAGCAGCAGGTGCTCGAAGCGTTGGTACAGGAGCGCCCGCTGGTGGATGTGCTTGAGTTGATTTGTAACGAAGTCGAGCGTATCGCCCCGGATATTACTGCTACCATTCTTGAACTGGATAACCATGGGCGCCTGTTCCCTCTGGCAGGCCCCGGGATGGCAAAATCTTTCTCACGCCAGTTAGAAGGGTTACAGATTGGTCCTGACGTGGGTTCCTGTGGCTCTGCTGCCTGGTTTAATCATCCCGTGCTTGTTACTGATATCGCAACAGATCCTCGCTGGGAGCCCTTTCGCGACCAAATTTTGCCGTTGGGTTATATCGGTTGCTGGTCGACGCCTGTTTGTAACAACCAGGGCAAAGTGATTGGTACCTTTGCCTTCTATTTCCGCCAGCCGCTAACAGAACGCATCTCGCTGCTGCACCAGTATCTGATTGATGTCTCGACCCACTTATGTTCACTGGCGTTGACTCGTGAGCATGCGCGCCAGCGTATCAGTCAGTTGGCGTTTTACGATAGCCTGACCGGGTTGCCAAACCGCAGTTTGTTACAGGCCAAACTGGACCAGGAAGTCGAAGCGGCAGCACATCGTAACGAAGCGGTTGCCGTGCTCTTTATTGACCTTGACCGCTTTAAGCAGATTAATGACTCATACAGCCATCAGTTAGGTGATGATGTCCTGGTACAGGTCGCGCAGCGCCTGCAATGTGCATTACGTGTAACGGACATTGCAGGCCGCCTTTCCGGTGATGAATTTTTGGTGGTGATGCCACAGTGCGACAAAAACCAGGTTCAGGAAGCGGTCTCCCGTTTACAGGCGGTGCTACATGAGCCGCTGGAATTGTCAGGTACATCGCTGTCAGTCACGGCGACTGTGGGTATCGCCATGTTTCCGAACGATGGTAAAACAGTGGATGAGCTGATTCAGCATGCCGACCTGGCAATGTCTCAGGCCAAAAGTTGTGGCCGCGGACAGTGGGCATTTTTCAGCAACGACATGGGGCAAACAGCGCAGGAACGTATGAGGCTGGAAAGTGCTTTGCGCCAGGCAGTAAAGCAAGGCGGGTTGCAGCTCTATTACCAGCCACAAATTACGCTACATGATAACAGTATATATGGCGTTGAAGCCCTGGCCCGCTGGTATCACCCTGAGTTTGGTATGGTGCCGCCTTCGCGTTTTATTCCTCTGGCGCAGGAGTGTGGGTTGATTGCTGAGTTAGGCATATGGGCGATGGATACAGCCTGCGCACAACTCGCCGAGTGGCAGACTCAGGGCATTCCCATACCAGCGGTGTCGGTTAATCTCTCTTCCACCAGCTTTCATGACCTGTCATTGCCAGCTACCGTGGCGAAGATCCTCGAAAAACATGGTCTGGAGCCTCATCACCTTACGCTGGAACTGACAGAAAGTGTCTTACTGGACAGCAACGTCAATACCGTGACATGCCTGAATGAGGTCAATGCGCTGGGGGTTCGCTTATCAATGGATGATTTTGGTACTGGCTATTCCAGCCTGAGTTATTTGCGCCGGTTACCGTTCAGTGAGTTGAAACTGGACCGCAGCTTTGTGGCTGACCTGGAAAATGATGAAATCGCCTGCTCACTCAGTAAAGCAATTATGGGCATAGGGGAAAGCCTGCACCTGACTGTGGTTGCTGAAGGGGTGGAAACCTGTGAGCAGTTTAACCGTCTGCGTGACCAGGGTTACCCGGTAGTACAAGGGTATTTGCTGGCCCGGCCAATGGCACCGCAGTCATTGCTCGCCTGGCTGGATGAACGCCAGGTGATAGCCAGTTTACAGGGTAATTAATCTGTACATTCCGGGAGTTTTCGTGCCCGGAAAAAAATAAAGGAGCCTGGTAACTGGCCCTCTTGATATTTAGTGTGTGGCTATGCCGTACAGTTTATGGCACTTCCTTGTGCCATTCATGTGGATTAGACCGGCACAGGCAGAGCAGACACCTGTACAGACCTTACCTGAGGAACGGGGGATTCAGGTCCCCGTTCACTCACACGAAATACAGCAATTTCGCTGGCGAGTTCCTGTGCTTCCTGGCGTAACAGTGCGGTGTTATGGGCTGTCTGGTTAATCGTGGCCAGGTTTTCTGCTACGGTCTGTTCCATTTGAGTGACAGCCCGGGTAACTTCATCAATCCCTTTGCTTTGTTCATCACCAGCAACACGTATTTCCGCCATAATGTTTTTCACCTGGTCAACATCATTGACCAGTTGCGCCAGTTGTTTTCCGGCGTTATCGATAAACTGGCTTCCAGCTAACACATGGTTGTTAGAATCATCAATCAGGGCTTTTATTTCATGAGACGCAGTGGCGCTGCGTTGAGCCAGTAACCGTACTTCTCCCGCCACAACGGCAAAGCCGCGCCCTTGTTCCCCCGCACGGGCGGCTTCCACCGAGGCGTTCAGTGCCAGAATGTTAGTCTGGAAGGTAATGTCATCAATAACACGCAGGATCTCACCCACCCGGCCGGAAGCCTGACGAATGTTATTCATGGAGCTGATAACCTGCTTCATTACCTGGTCATTTTGCTGTGCGGTACCCGCTGTTTTTTCGGCCAGTTGGTCGGCAATACGCACATTGTCGGCATTCTGGCGCACGGTGGCATTCAGTTGCTCCATTGCGGCCGCACTTTCTTCCAGAGCAGCGGCCTGGCCGGCGATTTTATCCGCCAGCCCACTGTTGTTGTCTGCCAGTGAGGTCGCCCCCCGGGCGACAATTTCGCTGGTGCTTTGGGCGCTACGTACCACACTGGCGATTTTATCGGCAAACTGGTTAAAGGAGTGTGCAATCCCCGCTAATTCATCTTCACCGTTATCGTCGAGCCGACGGGTCAGGTCGCCATCGCCGTGAGCAATTTCGTATAATGCCTGCTGTGTGGCATTCAGCCTGCGTGTAATAGTTTTACTGATTACCCAGAACCCCAGCATCAGCACAGCCAGAACGGGAACCAGGATAAACAAAATGCCGTGAGTGATGGTGGCGGCCAGCCCCGATACTCTGGCATCGGGGGTGACCAGGCCGATTACCCAGCCAGTCCCCTTCATGCGAAACAGGCTGACCTGCGCATGTTCCCCCAGTAACGGGTCTTTCAGGTCGGTCACGGCGGTAACACTGGTGTCATTGTGAAACTGGTTAACGGCGTTATTTACCGGTGCGAGCCAGGGTTGTTTTTCCGCCAGTTGCGCCAGCGACATCAACTGTTTTTCGTGTGCGGCAGGCGAAAAAATAAGTTGTTTGGTGGCGTCCAGTACAAAGGTATAACCGCCTGTCACCGTACCGCTTTTTTGCAGGTAGGCACCGAGATTATCAAGCTGGACGTCAATGGTGGCGACCCCGGCAAACTGGCCTGCTGCATTATGGTAAGGCACACTGCAGGTAACCATATTCACGCCAGAGACCGGGTCCTGGTATACTTCAGACCAGGTACACTGGTTACCCGGTGCGCTTTTCACCGCGGTGTACCAGCTTTCGTTATGGTAATCCGCAGTGGAAGGGTCGTTATAGCCATTGGAAAAGGTCAACTTACCGTCACTTCCCCGAGCCCAGAAAAAGCTGTGCCGGGCCTCACCTTCGCTGAAGGCATTTGGCTCAGGCCAGATACCGCCCCCCGCAATGGTGTCGTTTTGCTGGGCATCTATCATTCCCGGCAATACGTCTTTGTAGAGCGCATCCTGGTGGGGAAGTTGTTCCGCCATGCGGGCCATACTGATAGCCTGGCCTTCAATTTTTTTCAGTTGCTGGTCAATATTGGCGGTCAGGTTATTTCCCGCCTGGAGAATCAGTTCGTTGCTGGCATCAATGATTCGTGGCTGGGCGAACCACTGCATGGTGAAATACACAATCAGGACTGTGACGGCCAGAATGATGACACCACCGGAAAGCAACTTCCCGGATAAACGCGCCGGAATTAATCGCATACAGACTCCTTAACACTCAAATAGAACACTTGCGCACAGCGGCCAGGGGCCAGAAACGGCTAATGCGCTTCTGTGCCGGTGGGAGCCAGAAAGTTATGCAGGGTAGTGATGCTGGTTTTTTTATTGAATCCTGAAACTGCTATCGGCAATGGCGCAGTAAATCTGAGGGTTATATTTGAGGTATAAGTATTTACTATGGAAGTGGTTCGGGGCTTATAGATAACGGGTGGCTTGTGGCCCGGGAGTCACCGGGCTTTTGGGCTTAGCTTAGTAATAGTAGAATTTAAGCTGTCTGAATAAATTTCTTTGGCACCAGAGCTCGTTGAATAAAACTATCGCCACCATGATGCTATAGAAGGCTAACACACTAAAAATCCAGGAGGCAGGCATATTGCCATTTTCAGTTCCCGCAAAAAAGATAAAGTGGAATACGTTACAGGCGAGGTAAAACGGACTGTATAACGAAACGACTCGCTTAGTGCCTCCTGCCCGGTAAATGACTCAATATCTGTTTCAATGGTGATACGTTTAAACAGCAGTAAATACCGGTTGAGCGTACCTGACTGAATTTGTTGGTGCTTCTGGGATGTGTGCGCCACCTGATCTTTCCCTGATAATTGCGCTCATGAATGTTGGGAAGAGTAAGGCAGGAAGAAAATGGGGTAAACACGCTATTTCTATAGTTGTTTATCAGTAAAAATAATAAGTTTGCCCGCAAACCTGCAAGGAGGTGTGCTGCCAGGGGGGCGTATTTTTAATACCAAATGCTGGCACTGAATAATTATAGCGGCGCATTTTAGTGATTATTATGTTGTTAACAGTATGATTAACACCAACACCTGGGTTCAGTACGTTTTTTGCTGCGCGGTATATTAAGCCAAATAAAACGCCGCAGTTGCGGCGTTTTATGGGAGCATGGAAAACAGCAGGAATTATTTATGCCGTGATTTCAGGTTATCAATCACCGTGCCTAAATCCAGTTCCTGATCCTGCAACAGAACCAGTAAATGGTACATCAGGTCAGATGCCTCATTCGTCAGTTCATGTTTATCATGCACGGTGGCGGCCAGTGCGGTTTCCACACCTTCTTCACCCACTTTCTGGGCAATGCGTTTGGTGCCGCTGGCATAAAGTTTTGCCGTGTAAGAACTGGCCGGGTCCGCGTGTTTGCGCTCTGCCAGCAGGCTTTCCAGTTCGTACAGGAAATGCCACTGATGGTGGGTATCACCAAAACAACTGGAAGTCCCTTTGTGGCAGGTGGGGCCAATGGGGTTAGCCATTACCAGCAGGGTGTCGTTGTCGCAGTCAGCGGTAATACTGACCACATTGAGAAAATGGCCGGAGGTTTCGCCTTTGGTCCACAACCGTTGTTTGGTGCGTGACCAGAAAGTCACTTTGCCATTTTGCTCTGTTTGCGCCAGAGCTTCCTGATTCATATAACCCAGCATCAGGACTTCACCGGATACGGCGTGTTGCACGATAACCGGTAACAGGCCATCGGTTTTTTCCCAGTCCAGTTGCGCACGTTGTTGTTCTGTTAACACACTCGAATCTCCACACCTTGCTGCGCCAGATACGCTTTCAGTTCACCAATATTGATTAACTGCTTATGAAACACGGAGGCGGCGAGCGCACCATCCACGTTAGCGTCACGAAATGCCTCGAGGAAATGTTCCATTGTGCCAGCACCGCCAGAAGCAATCAGCGGAACATGGCAGACCTCACGCACTTTTTTCAACTGAACCAGGTCATAGCCATTACGCACACCATCCTGATTCATCATATTCAGGACTATTTCGCCGGCACCGCGTTGTTGCACTTCCTGCACCCAGTCAAGCGTTTCCCATTGGGTGACGCGGGTACGGCTTTCATCGCCAGTATACTGGTTAACATGGTATTTCCCGGTTTCACTGTCAAACCAGGTGTCCACACCCACCACAATACACTGAACGCCAAAGCGGTCTGCCAGGCGAGTAATCAGCGTCGGGTCTGCCAGTGCCGGGGAGTTAATCGAAATTTTATCCGCCCCGAACGACAGAATCCGTGCCGCGTCTTCCAACGACTTAATGCCGCCAGCCACACAAAATGGGATGTCGATGACTTCTGCAACTTTGGCTACCCAGCTTTTATCGACCACACGGCCATCACTGGAGGCGGTGATATCATAAAAAACCAGCTCATCTGCGCCTTCGGCTGCATAGCGCTGGGCCAGGGGAACGATATCGCCAATAATTTCATGGTTGCGGAACTGCACACCTTTTACGACCTGGCCGTCTCGTACGTCCAGGCAGGGTATTATCCGTTTTGCCAGCATTCGATTGCCTCCGTTACGGTAAATTTACCTTCCAGCAGGGCGCGGCCAACAATCACACCTTCCACACCACTGCCGCGCAAAGCGGCGATATCTGCCAGGCTGCCAATGCCGCCAGAGGCCTGAAAGGCCACTTGCGGGTAATGTGCGCACACATCACGGTACAGGCCGACATTAGAACCTGCCAGGGTACCGTCACGGGAAATATCGGTGCACAGTACATGTTTCAGGCCAAAAGGCAGAAAGCGCTCGACAACATTCTCCAGAGACTGGCCAGAGGTTTCCTGCCAGCCACTGACCGCAACCTGCTTGTTACCCTGGCCGTCAATGCGCACATCCAGAGCCAGCACCAGCGCATCAGCGCCGAATTTAGTGAACCATTGCTCAACCGTTTCTGGGGATTTTACGGCGGTTGAGCCTACCACTACCCGGGTTGCGCCAGCGTCCAGCAGGGCGGCTACATCATCTTCGCTGCGCACACCACCACCAACCTGAACCGGAACATCAACACCTGCCAGCAGGTTTTGCAGTAAAGGAATCTGGCGTTTTGCCGGGTCTTTCGCGCCGGTTAAATCAACCAGGTGCAACACTTGCGCACCCATACCCGCGTAAGCCTGCAGGCGGGGCAGTGGATCGCTGCCGTAGTCGCGCTGCTGCCCGTAATCGCCCTGATGCAGGCGAACCACTTTGCCATCAATTAAATCCAGTGCGGGAATAATCATCTCGCTTACATCTCCAGAAAGTTTTTCAGCAACTGCGCACCGGCGGAACCAGAACGTTCGGGGTGAAACTGCACGCCGAAGAAGTTGTCTTTTTGCACGGCGGCGGTGAAGGCTTCGCCGTAACTGCATTGTGCAATGGTGTTGGCGCATACGGGCATCGCATAACTGTGAACAAAGTAAAACCAGGCACCCGGTTCGATGCCACGAAACAGACGGCCACCGGCTTTAGGGTAAACCTTGTTCCAGCCCATGTGAGGCAAGGGCAAGCCAGCATCCTTCATTTTAAGTACCGGCTGGTCAACCAGCCCCAGAGTTTCCACGCCGTTATTTTCATCACTGGCGGTACCGAGTAGCTGCATACCCAGGCAAACCCCCAGCAAGGGTTGAGTGGCGGTTTTCACCAGTTCCACCAGGTCGCGTTCACGTAACTGATCCATGGCAGCCTGAGCCGTGCCCACGCCGGGCAGGATCAGTTTATCCGCCTGGCGGATAACATCTGCATCTTTACTGATGGCAGGCTCATAACCCAGGCGTTGTACCGCAGAGCGTACAGACGACAGGTTGGCACACCCGGTATCAATAATGACGACATTCATTACAACACTCCTTTTGACGAAGGCAGTGCATCCCCTTCCACGCGAATGGCCTGGCGCAGTGTGCGGCCAAAGGCTTTGAACAGGCTTTCAACGCGGTGGTGATCATTTTTACCTTTGGTTTTCAGGTGCAGTGTCACGCCCATGGTATAAGAGAGCGAACGGAAGAAGTGCTCGACCATCTCGGTGCTCAGGTCGCCCACGCGCTGATAATTGAACTCAGCTTTATATTCCAGGTGCGGGCGGCCAGAAATATCCATTGCGCAGCGCGCCAGGCATTCATCCATGGGCAGCACGAAACCAAAGCGCGCAATACCACGTTTGTCGCCCAGTGCCACACGCAGTGCTTCACCTAAGGCCAGGCCGGTATCTTCAACGGTGTGGTGGTCGTCAATGTGCAGGTCGCCATGGACTTTAACGGATAAACGGAACCCGCCGTGGGTGGCAATCTGGTCCAGCATATGGTCGAAGAAACCCACGCCAGTGTTAATGGTGCTTTCACCTTCGCGGTCCAGCCACACTTGTACGTCAATTTGGGTTTCCCGGGTATTACGCTCAACCCGCGCGTAGCGGTCGCGCTGGGTAAGTTTGGTGCAGATATCGGCCCAGTTGAGGTTATCTGGCGCATATTGCAGCCCCTGAATACCCATATTGTTCGCCAGTGCGATATCGGTTGCGCGGTCACCAATCACATAGCTGTTGGCGGCATCCATTACCCCGCGAGACAGGTATTTTTCGACCAGGCCGGTTTTGGGTTTACGGCAGGCGCAGTTGTCCTGCTGGAAATGAGGGCAGATAAGAACTTCTTCGAAATTCACACCCTGTGAGCTGAGAACCTGCATCATCAGGTTGTGCGGGCCATCGAAGTCTGCCTGTGGGTAGCTGCTGGTACCAAGGCCATCCTGGTTGGTGACCATCACTAACTGCCAGCCCGCTTTTTGCAGTTGCAGCAGCGCGGGAATAACGCCGGGTTCAAAGGCGAGTTTGGCATAGCTGTCCACCTGGAAATCTTCCGGCGGTTCGGTAATCAGGGTGCCGTCCCGGTCAATAAAAAGATACTTCTGGCTCATACTTACTCCGCTGTGATGCTGGCTGACAATGCGTACAGTGCGGCCACAACACGCTGGCATTCTGCTTCAGTGCCAATGGTGATGCGCAGGCAACCGCCAAGACCAGGTTGTTTACTCTGGTCACGTAAAATAATGCCTTGATCCCACAGGGATTTAAAGACAACACTGCACTCACTTAACTTGAATAACACATAGTTTGTGTCAGAAGGGTAGACCTGTTCCACGCCAGGCAGCGCCTGCAATGCACTGACCAGTTCGCGCCGGTTGCGTAAAATTTCTGCCACCCGGCCACGCATGGCGGTTAAACCCGCTTCACTTAATGCCTGGGCTGCAATATCAGCAACCGGCGTGCTCAGAGGATAAGGCGCAATAACTTTTAACAGCAGGTCGATAACCGGTTTGTTGGCGAGCGTAAAGCCGCAGCGTAACCCGGCCAGAGCAAATGCTTTTGACAGAGTGCGCAGCACAACCAGGTGTGGGTAATCCTTTAACCAGGAGGTCAGAGTGGCTTGTGGGCAAAACTCAATATAGGCTTCATCGGCAACCACAATGGCGCGGTCACGGGTCATTTCCAGCAGCGATTTCAGGTCTTCCGGGTTAATCACCTGGCCGGTCGGGTTGTTCGGGCTGCACACAAACACCACTTTCACGCCATCCAGTTGTGCCTGCATGGCGGGCAGGTCAAGCTGCCAGTTGGCGAGGGCCGGAACTTTGCGGCATTCCACACCAATGGTTTCCGCACTCACACTGTACATGCCATAGGTGGGTGGGCAAATCATAATGGCGTCCTGGCCGGGTTCACAAAATGCCCGCACCACCAGTTCAATACCTTCATCGGCTCCGCGGTTAACCAGAACCTGGTCTTTATTCAGCCCGGCGTAAGCGGCATAGCGGGTGATAACCGCTTCAGGTTGGCATTCCGGGTAACGGTTCAGGGTTTGCTGAGTCAGTTCGAAAGGTACCGCTGTAGGGTATTCGTTGGCATTCAGCCAGACATCACCTTTGCCACCTAAGCGGCGGGCTGACTGGTAAGGTGTTAACTGGCGAACATTTTCGCGTGCCAGTGCTTCAATAGACTTGCTGCTCATTGTGTTTCCCTCAACCCTGTTTGTTGTTTTGCGCCAGTGCGGCAACACGCAATGTCACGGCATTTTTGTGTGCGGTTAATTGTTCCGCTGCGGCAAGCGTTTCAATGGTTTGCGCCAGGCTGGCAAACCCTTGCGGCGACAGTTCCTGCACTGTCATACGTTTTTGAAAATCTGCCAGGCCAAGGCTTGAGCAGGTGGCGGTATAACCGTATGTGGGCAACACATGGTTGGTTCCGGATGCATAATCGCCGGCAGATTCTGGTGACCAGTCGCCCAGGAATACTGAACCGGCGCTGGTGATGTCATTAACCAGGCTGCGTGCTTCGCGGGTTTGAATAATTAAATGTTCCGGGCCATATAAATTGGATATTTCCACGCACTGGGCAAGGTCGCGCGCTACAATCAGGCGGCTTGCAGACAACGCCTGGCGTGCAGTTTCTGCCCGCGGCAATTCAGCCAACTGGCGCTCAACCGCTTGCGCCACACGGCTTGCGATATCACGGTCGGGTGTCAGCAAAATGACTTGTGAATCCGGGCCGTGTTCTGCCTGAGAAAGCAGGTCAGAGGCAACAAAATCCGGGTTGGCGCCGCTGTCGGCAATCACCAGCACTTCTGAAGGCCCGGCAGGCATATCAATGGCTGCACCATCAAGCCGTTGGCTGACCTGGCGTTTGGCTTCGGTAACAAACGCGTTGCCCGGGCCAAAAATTTTATCCACCGCAGGCACAGTTTCGGTACCGAATGCCAGCGCGGCAATGGCCTGCGCCCCACCGGCCTGGAAGACTTCTTTCACCCCACACAGGCGCGCAGCATAGAGTATTTCATCAGCAATTGGCGGCGGGGAACACAACACCACACGGCGGCAACCGGCAATACGTGCCGGGGTTGCCAGCATTAATACTGTTGAAAACAGGGGCGCTGAACCACCAGGAATGTAGAGGCCAACCGCCGCAACCGGGCGGGTGACTTGCTGGCAACGCACGCCTGGCAATGTTTCGATATCTACCGTTGCCAGTTGCTGGGCACGGTGGAAGGTTTCAATGTTTTTGACCGCTACAGCCATTGCCTGTTTAACGTCATCGCCCAGGCGTGCCACTGCAGCATCAATCTCAGCTTCGCTGACGCGTAATTCACTGACGGCGGTTTTGTCAAAGCGGGCGCTGTATTCGCGCAAGGCTTCATCACCACGATTTTTGACGTTATCGAGGATTTCGCTCACGGTGCGGGTGATGCTGTCAGAGGCAGAAATTGCCGGGCGCATCAACAGTGCGCGCTGTTGTTCAGCATCGCACGTATTCCAGTCAATCAGGGTATCGAAGCGGCTCATGGTCATTACTCCATCATTTTTTCAATGGGCAGGACGAGAATGGAGCTGGCACCCAGCACTTTCAGTTTTTCCATGGTTTCCCAGAACAGGGTTTCGCTGCTGACCATGTGCATAGCAACACGTTGTTTGTCACCAGCCAGCGGCAGAATGGTGGGGCGCTCAGCACCTGGCAGCAGGGCAATCACTTCTTCCAGACGGTCGCTTGGCGCATGCATCATGATGTACTTGGATTCACGAGCCTGAATCACACCCTGAATACGGGTCATCAGGCGGTCAATTAACTGTTGTTTGGCGCTGTCCATTTCGCCATCACGCTGAATCAGGCAGGCTTTGGAGCGGTAAATCACTTCCACTTCACGCAGGCCGTTTGCTTCAAGCGTCGCCCCGGTAGACACGAGGTCACAAATCGCATCAGCAAGGCCGGCTCGCGGAGCAACTTCAACGGAACCATTCAGTAAACAGGATTTGAACTGAATGTTTTTTTGGTCGAGATAACGTTTGAGCAGGTGCGGATAAGAAGTGGCGATACGTTTGTTATTCAGGGCAGCCGGGCCATCCCAGGCTTCATCAACCGGCAGGGCCAGTGAGAGGCGGCAACCACCGAAATCGAGGCGGCGCAGTGTGAAGTAACGTGGGTCTTCACCTTGTGCCCGGCGAGTCAGCAGTTCTTCTTCCAGCACATTCTCACCAATAATCCCCAGGTCAACAACGCCATCCATAATCAGGCCCGGGATATCGTCATCGCGTACACGCAGAATATCGACAGGCATATTCTCAGCCAGCGCTATCAGGCGTTGTGTGTGCAGATTCACTTTAATGCCGCAACGGGCGAGCAGTTCGCGTGAATCATCACTTAAACGGCCTGATTTTTGAATAGCTATGCGTAAACGTGAATTATCTAACATTATGTTGTTACCTCTTAACCTGTTTAACTCTGCCCGAAAAACGTAATAAAAAAGCCCCCGGAAGTGCGACCTTCCGGGGGCTTTTCATTGCGTTCATGCACCACTGGAAGATCTGAATGTCTTCCAGCACACATCGCCTGAAAGACTAGTCAGGATGATGGTGATGATGGTGGTGTTTAAATTGAACGCTTTTCATAAAATTCTCTGTATGAATGACTATTCATTAAGTGGTTCTTACCGTAAACCAGGTTAAGGGCTGAACGCAAGCCCTTTTTTTACAAGATTAAGAACTTTCATTTTCATCCTGACATTGTTGGTAACCGGAGACAGGCGTAGCGTAGTACTATGATTAATCCAACGGCAGGATTAAGCCAACGGGCAGGATTAAGCTGGCAGGGGAGTTAAGCAATATGAGCCGGGTAACTGGCTCAGTGGTAACATTGCACAACAAGCTGGTGGGCTTATCAGGAAAACCCTGATTAATACCTAAGATGTGAACACCGTTAAGGAGAGCAGGCATGAAAAAGGTCGCCATTGTTGGTCTGGGCTGGCTGGGAATGCCTTTGGCATTGTCACTTATGGCGCAAGGGTGGGAAGTGAAGGGCAGTAAAACATCACAGGATGGCGTGGAAGCAGCGCGCATGTGTGGTGTCAGTTGCTGCAAACTCCAACTTGAGCCTGAATTAACCTGCGATAACGATGCGCTGGATGAATTACTGGATGTCGATGCGCTGGTCATTACGTTACCAGCCCGGCGAACAGGAACGGGGGATAATTTCTACCTCAGGGCAGTCCAGGAACTGGTAGACAGTGCTCTGGCGCGCCATGTACCCCGTATTTTGTTAACCAGCTCAACTTCGGTATACGGCGAAGTTGATGGCAGTGTTAAAGAAAGCACGCCGTTAAACCCGTCTACGGCAAGTGGCAAGGCGTTACAGGAGCTTGAACGCTGGTTGCATAATTTGCCCGGGACTTCGGTGGACATCTTACGCCTCGCAGGCCTGGTGGGGCCACAACGTCACCCAGGTCGTTTTCTGGCCGGGAAAACGGTATCAGGTGGCAACAATGTGGTAAATCTGGTGCATCTGGAAGATGTGGTGGCGGCAATCAGCCTGTTATTGCAGGCCCCTAAAGGTGGGCATATCTATAACCTCTGCGCACCCTCGCACCCAACCAAACGCGAGTATTACCCCATGATGGCTGAAAAGCTGGGTGTGGCCGGGCCGGTATTTACTGATGAACCGGGGCAACCTGGTGGCAAGAAAGTAGACGGAAACCGGATTTGCAATGAACTGGGGTTTGAATACCTCTGGCCGGACCCGTTTGTTATGCCGGTAGAGTAATCTTAAGAGCTTTTAAAGCCATTTATTATCATTGTGTTACAGTTGTATTGGCAGCGGGGCTGTAACCCGAGAAACACATCCCTGAACTGAATGTGCGCTTTCATTCATATCAGTACCTGGTCAGCTTGATTTTACACTCCGCAATGTGCAGAATACGCGCCCTGTAAAAAGATGATTAACCGACGTTTCTTTCACGTCGGTTATTTTTTGCATAAAAAAACACTCCGTTTAAATAAGAGGCCGGGCTTCGTTCCGGATAGATAGTCACTTTCAGATTTCGACCGTCGTGTCGCTCAAGGATACCAATATGGGGCAATTTATTGCTTTTGCGATGGTTCACGCCGTAAGAGGTAACGCTCATGTCGCATAACGTCACTCCAGGTGCAACCCCTCGTGTGGGCTTGCGTAAAACGCTTACCCTGATCCCTGTAATTATGATGGGTCTGGCGTATATGCAGCCTATGACCCTGTTTGATACGTTTGGTATCGTATCGGCGAAAACCGATGGTCACGTCGCCACGGCTTATGCCTTTGCATTAATTGCTATTCTGTTTACTGCGCTGAGCTATGGCAAACTGGTGCGCCGCTTCCCATCTGCGGGCAGTGCCTATACCTATGCGCAAAAGTCTATCAGCCCGGTGGTTGGGTTCATGGTGGGCTGGTCTTCACTGCTGGATTATCTGTTTATGCCGATGATCAACATCCTGCTGGCGAAGATCTATTTTGAAGCGCTGGTGCCCAGTATTCCTTCCTGGATTTTTGTTGTGCTGTTGGTCGGTTTTATGACGATATCCAACCTGCGCAGTATTAAGGCTGTCGCTAACTTTAATACTGTGATTGTCACGCTCCAACTGTCGCTGATGGCGGTAATCACCGGGGTATTAATTTATGGTGTATTCCACGGCCAGGGGGCAGGTACACTGGCAAGTAGCCAGCCTTTCTGGAATAGCAATGCGCACGTAGTGCCCATGATTACCGGCGCCACGATTCTGTGCTTCTCTTTCCTGGGCTTCGACGGTATCAGTTCACTGTCTGAAGAAACCAAAGATGCTGACCGCGTCATTCCGAAAGCGATTTTTCTGACTGCGCTGATTGGCGGTGTGGTGTTTATCGTGGTGTCTTACTTCCTGCAGCTGTGGTTCCCGCGTATCGCTGAAGAGGCGACACAGCCAGATATTATGCTGGCAGTTGCTGGTAAAGGCTTCCAGTTTGGTGTGGTTGTGTTCTCTACGGTGACCGTACTGGCATCGGGAATGGCCGCGCATGCCGGGGTTTCTCGCCTGATGTATGTGATGGGGCGTGATGGCGCATTCCCTTCGCGCTTCTTCGGTTACCTTCACCCGGTATGGCGTACACCGGCAATGAACGTCCTGTTAGTGGGCGCCATTGCACTTTTAGCGATTAAATTCGATCTGGAAACCGCAACCGCGTTAATTAACTTTGGTGCGCTGGTGGCGTTTACCTTTGTTAACCTGTCGGTTATTTCACAGTTCTGGATCCGTGAAAAACGCAACAAGACACTGAAAGACCACTTCCAGTACCTGGTTCTGCCTGTACTGGGTGCGCTTACTGTTGGGGCGCTGTGGGTAAATCTGGAAGAAAGCTCTATGATCCTCGGCCTGATTTGGGCGGCAGCCGGTCTGGTTTATCTGGCCTGCGTGACCCGTGTCTTCCGTAATCCAGTGCCGCAATACGAAGATATTGCCTGAGATTAACCTGACTCAACTGTAATAATAAACGGCCCCAGAATTGTTGCTCTGGGGCCGTTATTGTTTACGAGTTGCCCTGCCTGAACTATCAGTTCACCAGTTCCTGCACATATTGGTAGAGTGCTTTCAGCAGTTGCTGTTTGTCTGTCTGGCCTTCGTACTGTTGCCAGAGTTGTGCCAGCTCACTGGCATAATTCTCCAGGTTTTCTGGGGAGAATACCTCGCGGCGATGTGCCAGCCAGCGCTGTTGTTCGGCTTCATCCAGTGTGCCGGGGAAGTTGCGCGCGCGGTAGTTAAACAACAGTTTTTCAATTCTTGGGTCGCCAAAAGTAATATCCAGCGCCGGTAAATTTTTCGGCTCGGTTTCCTGAATAATCTTCATGCCATTACGGTCTGCATCACTGAAAAAGCCGTTGTAGAGTTGGGCATCAACATTTTCTGGCGGAGTAAAGGGCTCCGCTCCGGCAAACAATAACACCACTTTCTCCCGCACGTCCGGGTTGGCCTGAAGCAGGCGCAGGTTTGCCAGGCACAACTCCCGGTCAACATTCAGCCGTTGTGCATCTTCCGGGCGTAATGTACGCGCCTGCGCCAGTACCGGGCATTTATTCAGGTGTACCAGTTTAACCGGCACAGGCAGGTTATCGCCCAGTTCTGCTTTCGGCGTATATAACCTCTCACGCAGGGTATCGGCATCCAGTTCCAGCAGTGGCGAAACATCCGCGGCCAGGTCCACCACAATTACGGCGTTGCGGTTATCCGGGTGCCATGCCAGTGGCGCCACCCAACTGGTATTACCCCGGCTGGCACCAAACATACCGGAAACATGTACCAGAGGGGCCATTTTCGGAATATCAATCAGCGTCATCAGCTTTTGCTTGCTGCGGTACTGCCACAGGTAATCAAACAGCCGTGGCTGATGTTTTTTCACCAGTTGTGCCATGGCGATAGTTGCCCAGACATCAGCCATGGCATCGTGCGCATTACTGTGTTCAATACCATTGGCGACAGTCAGGTGCTCCAGGCGGAAACTGGGCAGCCCATCTTCATTCTCTGGCCAGTTGATGCCTTCCGGGCGCAGGGCATAACAGGCGCGCATCACATCCAGCAAATCCCAGCGTGAATTGCCGTTTTGCCAGCTCCAGGCATACGGGTCATAAAAATTACGGTAGAAAATATTACGGGTGACTTCATCATCAAAACGTACATTGTTGTAGCCCACAATACAGGTCTTTGGCACGGTGAAAATATCGTGAATACGCCGGGCGAATTGCGCTTCATTTTCACCTTGTTCCCGCGCCTGCTGTGGTGTAATCCCGGTAACCATTACTGCTCCGGGTTGAGGCAGGTAGTCATCCGCTGGCTGGCAGAAGAACACTTCCGGTTCACCAATGGGGTTGAAATCGCTGTCTGTGCGTATTGCTGCGAACTGCGCTGGCTTGTCCAGCGCCGGGTGCGTGCCGAAGGTTTCGTAATCATGAAAGAGGAATGTGCTATGTATGCTATCGTTTTTAACTGTCACCTGATGTACACGCCTGATGTTGTATGTAACTGATTTTAAGTGTTTTGATCGCTATATTTGTCTTTAAGTGATTGCTGTTGTACTCATCTGAATATTGTTGTTTACGTTTGTACATGCCATATTGAGTACAAATTGAGTACATAAACCATAAAATAAGTGAGTACAAAAAACTAAAATGGCGATCAGTGACACTAAGCTTCGTTCCATATATGGTAAACCATATTCCGGTCCATCTGAAATTACTGATTCTGATGGGCTCGGTATACGCATCACGCCAAAGGGCATTATCAACTTTCAGTTCCGCTTTCGATGGGACGGGAAACAGCATCGCCTCGGGCTTGGTCGTTACCCAGCTATAACCCTTCGCGATGCCCGCAACATGGTTGCAGATTTAAGAGAGTCCGTCGATAAAGGAATTGATCCGCGCTCATTGTCCGTGGGCAGGAAAGCACAAAAAAAGCCAACTGTTAAAGACTGCCTGGACTACTGGGAGAAGAACTATGTTGACGTAGCGCTTCGTGAAAAAACACGAGCTCTTTACCGTTCGACAGTCATCAAGCACATGAGCAATGCCTTTTCTGGCGTTCCGATTGAAGATATCCCCGTCCGGTTGTGGGTAGAACGCTTCACAGCAGAAGAACGTATTAATCCGCGTCGTGCCCGCCAACTATTAGTGCAACTTCGTTCTGCCATTGGATGGTGTACCAGAAGGCAATTCATAAACTCAGCGGAGCTTATGTTACTGCAGCCGAAAGATGTCGGGATAAAAGCTGCAGTCGGTGAGGTTACTCTCAGCTACAACCAACTGGCGAAGATCTGGCTGGCCATTGAGCGGAGCAGAGGCTCAACCTCTAACAAGTTGCTTCACCAGTTGCTCATGCTTTATGCCGCAAGAAATAGCGAACTACGCCAGGCCATCTCTAATGAATTTGATAGAGAGGAAGGGATTTGGACGGTGCCAGCAGAGAAAAGTAAAACAAATCGTATCATACGGCGCCCAATATTCGGGGCGGCTGATGATTTGATTAAGAAGGCTGAAATGACATACGGGAATATTCTTTTTCCAGGACCAAATCTGAAAAAATCCATGACTATTGCTGGTGCAAACAGATATCTCGGCAGGATTGAAGCTTCACTTGGTATCGGTAAGTTTTCTGCGCATGATTTCAGGCGTACTATGGCTACGAGGTTGTCGGAGGAAGGTGTCGCCCCGCACGTAATTGAAAAGATGCTGGGGCATGAACTGGGCGGCGTACTTTCTGTTTATAACAAGCATGACTGGATTGCTGAACAGAAAGCCGCCTATGAGTTGTACGCTGAAAAAATATTTTGGCACATCAGGAAGATTTCTGGTTAATGCCGCCGTTTAAAATCCACGCCTCCACTTCAGACTGTAGATACTGTTTGGGGTGGGTGCGGATCGGCTTCGGGAAGTTATGATGCTTGGTGTACTTCCAGATAGTCATACGAGAAGAAACCCTAATCATCTGCATTACTTCTTTTTCATTAATCATTTCAATATCAACCATACTCACCTCACACTCAGACCACGCTGGTGGCCCGGTGGCTTTCAAAATTCATGCTGACTTGCCGTGTTTTCCATCTTTTCTGTTGCCAGACGAGCGCAACGCTCAAAAGAGGATGGCGTAACGATTTTTCGAAGCTCTGCAATCAAGTACCGATCATGGTTATGCATATTGCGCACTTTCTCCTGCTGGCGCAGAACCGCCAGGCGGGCAGTAATGATCCGGCGCTTAGCTTTCACTGCTCGCAAAGCTGTTTCGGCTTTTCCCCGCCTGGTTGATTGGTCGAGTTGCTGCTCGATGCTCAACTGCGCCTGTTCCGCGTTAACCAGTTGCTCAAGGCAGGTGCTGATATCACCGAGATTTTCGGTATCAATAAATATTTTCTTCATCATTTCACCTTCACTTCGATACGAGCAATACAGCAATCCCGCTCGATGGCTTCCTTTACCCAGCGCTTATATGCCTCCGGATGGAAAACCTCGCTTTTGCCGCAGCCGCTCCAGAATGCTTTTGAGCTTGTGTCTGGTAGCGTGATGGTCAACAGCTTACCATAGGTGACATCGTTAACCGTCGCCTGAACAGGTATTGCCGTCGGCATCGGAGGCGGCGGCAGAAAATCTGTTGCACCTGTTGAGCCTGGCACTGGCAGTGGTGGAACACCCAGCATCTCACGCATTTCGTTCATCCCGGCATCATGCTCAGCGCGCTGTTCTGGCGTCATGGCCTCAAGTTCTGCATAACGCTCTGCACGCCGCTGGAGGAAATTAAGCATCAGCCTGGTTTTTACGCCTTTACCAAACCGCATGCCTGGTTCAAACAGAACAGGGCAGGGAAGTGTTTCTGGGTAATCCACCAGCTCGCTCTCAAGCGGAGATAATTCCGGCACCGTCGTACCAAACAACGCAGCCAGTGCACGGTAATTCTGCTCACTGTGATAACGGCCCTTGCAGCGCACCAGCTTTTCAGCGGCAGTGGCTACTTTTTCCAACCAATCTCGTTGACGGGTTTGTTTAGTGTTCATCGTGCCGCCTCCCGTAAAACATTTTTATAGGCGCGGATGACGCGCGCTGTTGGGCCAGAGATAACCGTCTTCATCAGGAAAAATCCACTCCGGTTTGCGATGGTTCCCGGTGCCAGTAAGAGGGCGGTATCAACTGCCCGTTTATGGCGTCTAAATTCGAACACGGTACTCGTGACAGTCACGGTGGCCACCGCGCCTTTATCGTTGAATTCGATTTTCATGGCATGAGGTCCTTGTCTGCTGGTGGTACCACTTTGCGAAGCACAAAACCACCAAACTCAGGATGCTGCCAGCGCTTGTGCTTACCGTTGGGGCTTGTTGACTCTTCCAGCATCGTCTGAAAGGCATTGATAAAGGCTTCACGCTGGACGCAAAGGCCACGTACACCAGGCAGTTGCCTGGTGGGAAGGTTGGCAAACTGGATCAGGCGTCGGCAGGAGGGGTCGGAAAGGCCGGTCTCCCACGACACTTTGTGCACTGGTAAAAACTCAGTAGCTGTGTTAGTTGGTTCGGTAGTGAAGTGTTTCTGTGGTGCAACAGATTCAACCGAAACAGCAGTATTGATGTGGACGACAGCCTGGATACCCGATGTTTCCAGAATCGTTTTCATCATTGCTGACGCTGTAGATTCTGTAACTGCACGGGCCAGGGCTACAAAGTCAGGGTTAATTACCGACTGCTGTGTATATGAATACGGCAGGGCTTCGCCTGATTCGAGCTCACGCCAGCGATCTACAATCTGAGCAGTGAGTTCCGGGCGAAGTTGTGCCACAACCACGATACTGTCACGCTTGCCGTTTTCACCCCCAAAGCTATAAACTTCATCCTTAACGGTAATACCTAAGTTATTGATTCTTTCGATAAACGCCAATGGCGGTCGTTGGATAATGTTACGCTCAGACAGTCTTTCGATGCTGCGTTTAACATCACCATGGCGACTACCTACCAGGTCTGCAATATCCTGGCTGGTCATTGATGCCTTATCGTTATTTTCGTGCAAAGCAAGAAGGTCGAATTGTTTCATTCCGGGTTTTTCAGTTGCAGGTAATTTATTCATCATTTTCCCCTTAGTGCATAACCGGCATGTCTGGCATACCGTCGGTCTGAATTTGCTCAATAAAGCTGTCATGGAGTATGTTTAAGCTCTCCCGACCAAAAGCTGACAATGCGAACCCTTTATCCGGATGAACTTTCACCATGTCCTGATACATGCGCAGCGCCAGCGGCAACCCTTCTTCACGTCCGTATTTTTCGATAGCGATGGACTCAACATGATTCGCGAGAGCAAAACGAACTGGCCCGGGATAGATGCTGATAGCCCCGCTTTCGCCGGAATAGATAACGGCCGTATCAATGCCGCCTTCATCGTTCGGAACCTTAACGGTACCGTTCTTCTCCTGCTCTTCTGAGAGGAATATGGACACGACCAGCCAGCGCCACACAATGATTTGCTTTTCAATGCTGAGCACAATCCAGTTGCTTTCCACCGCTTCCATTATGCAGGCCAACATATCCAGGCCTTTCGACAGGTTCCTGTCATAACGGCCGTTATCAAGCTCGCGGATAGCGGCGGAGTAGCCAATAACTCTGTTTCCAGACAACCGAATACCGGTTGATGTTGGTTCCGGTGCCAAATCGTTGTCATTCATCAGCGAACCCCCGTTGGTTTACTGGCCTGAAGCTCAGCCTGCTCTTTCACATAGCGGTCATGCATGGCATCCCATTTCGCCAGCCACTTCTGCGCTTCACGTTTGCTGGAAATGATACGGCGCAACCGGCGAACGGTACGCTGGTGGGCGAGGTAGTAATTAACCGTCACTCCGCCACGCACCCATACTTCACCTTCCGGACGAACTTCGCGCGCATCCGGGTGACGCTGCTCAAAACCAGAACGCCTGAAAGCTTCTGTTGTCATGAAAAAAGCCAGATAGCGGATCGCTGTATCGCGGCTGAAGCATTTCTTTATGCGCCCGTGACGTGCCGCAACAAACAAATCGCCGACAGGCGTGTGGTATTTCTGAAATGCCAGGCCAATGGCGCTGGCTTTGATGCGTTTATCAGTCATTTTCTGTCCTTCACTTTTGAGTAGCGTTCGTGCGACATCACTTCCCAGTGCTGGCCACCGTCCCGGGACAGCAGTCGCCAGCGGCGGTTAACCTTCAGACTCAGGTTTCCGGAGCCATGCATACGGCGCGAATGGACGCGGCCTTTTCGGTACTGGCGGAGAACATGCGCCGCCTGTTCGTGAACCCTCTCAGGGATTCGGATTGCTGTCAGTGCCACAGGAAGCCTCCTCTAATCCGTAACGGGGGTAACAGTCCACCCGGGCTGCCGGGCCAGACCCATAAAGCCATCCAGCGTGGCTATATGGTCATCCAGGTTGATGAGACAATCAGAAATGGCGCGCCCTGTGTAGTTGGTAGGTACGCATACTGTCACCAGACAAATGCAGTGGCGTGCACCGGCGGCCTTGAAAGCGGAGTTGGTAGTCATGCTTTTTCTCCTTGCATCGCTTGGCGCTTTACGAACACGACAAGCTCAGCCACTAGTTCATCAACAATCATCTTTCCGTTCTCAGTGAGAAATTCGCCGCCACCATTTACGTCAACGGCATCCTGGTAAATTTCACGGATAGCCTTATTTTTTTCGGCGATTCCATACTCTCTGGTTATTTCTTTTTCGAAACGGACCAGAAGACCTTCCAGAACAATTTCTGTAAGCTCCAGTGTTGTTATTCCTCCCTTCGGGAGGCTGATAACAATGCAGGTGCTTCCTGTTTTTCGCTGGTGGCGGAGTAATGCCGCTTTTAATATCCGGTGGCGGTAAATAAGAATTAAATTATGCATGTTTATTTTCCGTATGCTTTACGCAGGTACAAAATGGCAATATCCCAGTAGCCATTTAATGCCATTAATTTTGCGGTTTTAAATGCTGATTTATTTTTCATATAAAACGCCTTATTGCCAAAGATGCGACAACCATTCCATGAATGCGCGTATTTTTCCGCTCACTGGAATCAATCGTGAAGGTTTCGTATCGGTGGTTGTCTGAAATAATTTTCAATGTACCATCAGTTAGTGGCTCTACACGTTTGACGAACAGACAACGATGACCGAAAACATCGCGTGATAAAATATAGACACCGGGTGTGAGAACATGTCCGCCACAATCGACAAAAGCCACAATTTCACAAGGCTCGATAGTTGGCTGCATTGAGTCCCCATCCATCCTGCAAGTTTTGACTCTATTTCCAAAGTCATAAATGTTATCGGAATCAGTTAGTATTTGAGGCATTTTAATTGGTTTGTTGACTGCTGGTGCGTTATACATTTTTATTTCCTTAGGTTGAGTTGACCCGCACCGATTAAGGTGTTAATTATTTTGGTAACCAATGGTTATTAATTGGTTGTGAGCATCATTTTTATTTCAGGGTTAGTGTTAATGATTTCTTTAGCATCTTTACAGGCTTCGTCGTATGACTTGAAAAAATCAACGAGAATAAAATAATTATCGATTCGTTTGTAAACCGCAAATTCTATCCCATCGACAAAATTTGTTATAAATTGGTAATTACAACCTTCATCATGAGGTTGTGTAGCATAAAGATAAGACCAATGAGAATTGGCTGATCTAAGCTTGGCGTGAATATCAAATTCCAGACTAGCTTGTTTTGATTGTGAAGTTGTATTCATTTCATTGGCTCCGTTGTTTGCCGTTGAAATAAATATAACCGCTAGTTCTTTTTATGTAAACACCGCAAGTTATATAAAATTAGAATTAGCGGTTATGTTTATGATATGTCTGATATTATTTTTCTTGTTCTGCTCATTAATGAACGAATTTTGGACAAAAAAAAGCCCGGAATAACCGGGCCTGTTAAAATTTTTTACCGTCAAACGAGCATCATTTTTGTTTGTACAGCTACGCCAATAATTCGACAGTTTCCATTCACAGGAACAAGAGGCCATTGCGGGTTAAGCCCCTTCAGATAACGTTGACCACTGTCGATAACTAGTTTCTTGAAGGTGGCTTCATTTGAATCTTCAAGCTTGGCGATTACCAGACTACCGTTAACAGCTTCGCGCCCAGTATCGAAAAGAACATAAGTTCCCTCGGGTATACTAAGCCCCAACGGAGCCGTCATTGAGTCCCCCTCGACATAAAGCCAGAAGCCATTACCCTGGATGTGGGCGTCTGACTCCAACCAAAGATCGACATCCTTCAGTGAGTACGCTTCAACTGCCTCGCGCCATGCCCCCGCCTGAACGCTGCTTAAAACTGGATATCTGTTCCCGGGTTGATAGGTACCAGCAAATGTCACATTTGATTTTGTCAATTGCTGAGCTTCATTGGATAACGATGGGCTAAATTCCTCAACTTTCACATCAAGGATTCCTGCAAGTTCAATAGCACGCTTTAAGTTAAGAGCATTTTTCCCAGACAGGATCTGTGCAACAGCGCTCTGGCTGATCCCCAACTTGTCAGCCAGTGACTCCTGAGAAAGCCCTAGCTCTTTTTTCTTGCGGTCATAAATCGCTTTAAGCCTTTCTGCATCAAGTAACTGTTCTTCAGTTAGCGGTTTTTTTTTCATCAAAAATCTCCTTTATGAGTGGAAATTATCACCGCTAGGAATATTAATCAATAACCGGCGGTGTTGCAATGAAAAGAACTAGCGGTTATATTCTTGACAGGAGGAGCTTATGAAAAAAATCACACTAAAAGAATTTGCGGAACAAGTCGGGCAAGTTAATGCTGCTATAAGGCTTGGCGTCAGGCAAAGTGCAGTTAGTAAAGCATTGAGATATAGAAGAAATATATTCGTTACTGTGCATGATGACGGCTCTGTTGAGGCAGAAGAAATCAAGCCATTCCCCACGCAGAGAGGCGACGTTTCAAATGTGGCTGGAGCGTGACTTTTTACCTTCTGCATTTTGCCAGGCAGATAGTGAATGGATACGTGAGCAACTGAACCAGCTAAGACCATCAGCAAGACAAAAAGCAATGCAGAAGTACGCAGAGGTTTACCAAGAGACATATGACACCGAACCGGTTTCTTTTCGCAAGGAGAACAGGGCAAGGCATGAAGCCAATGTGAGGCTTCGCAGGTTCATTGAAACACACGGGCGGGCAATTCAGGGCTACACGGTCCAGCCACCTCTGGCAGGAACACAAAAGCGTACCTGACGAGACCGGGCTTAAAGGTGCCTGGTTTCAGTCTGGCTTAACGCTGTCAACTGCTGATGAAGCTGGAACCACCTACTTACTTTTTTATGTCTTATTGTACTAGATAGCTAGTACATGAATAAGGGAGAGGTAAGAGGGGGGTAAGGGGGGAGATCGGAGAGGGATGGGAATAGGCCTTTTCCAGAAGGCAGCTCCATTGGTTAGGTAGGTGCTGATCTCAGAGATATAACCCAAAAACACCGTTGTACTAGCAAGGTAGTGCACGGATAGGCGGGTATGAAACTGGGAAATGTTTTTCCTGGAAGAGTGAAACGTGAAGGGGTTGATAATGCTGAACATCACACCAAATTTTGCACAGGAACGCGCGCTCAACATGCTGCGCCGTGACTGGAAGGCGTATGAATCTTTCATGATGTATATGCCGACTGGTAGCGGCAAAACCGGGCTGGCTGCTTTTGTTGCTGCTGGTCTGGTAAGCCGTGGTATGCGCGTTCTGTTTGTCGCCCCTTATACCATCCTGATCAATCAGACTGCACAGCGCTTTGCTCAATATGGCCTTCCGGAAGACCAGATCAGTTTTATCTGGCGTGACCATCCTAACTATGACCCCAGCCTGCAGATCCAGATTGCCAGCGCCGACACGCTGATCCGCCGGGAATTCCCGCAGGATATCGATCTGCTGATTATCGATGAGGCCCACCTGCGCAAACGCCGCATTCTGAAAGAAATTGAGCGGATCACCTCGGAAACCAAAGCGAAGGTTATCGGCCTGTCGGGAACCCCGTTTTCACCTTTTCTGGGAAATTACTACCAGCGCCTGATAAAGCCGACCACTATCGGCGAGCTTATCCAGCGCGGCGATCTGAGTAATTACGAGTTTTACGCGCCAACAAAGCCGGATCTGAAAGGCGTTAAAACTAAAGCATCGATGGAGTATGGCAACGACTACGACGAAGCGCAGCTGGCGGAGATTATGTGCGGCTCTGATCTGGTGGGCGATATTGTCGATAACTGGTTGCGTAATGGCCGGGACCTTCCGACGGTTGCGTTCTGCGTCAATAAGGCCCATGCCAATTACGTCACGATACAGTTCAACAAAGCAGGCGTGAATGCTGAGGTTATGGTTGCTGAAACACCACACGCAGAACGCCAGTTGATAATCCATCGTTTTGAAACTGGCGCGACAAAAATCATTGTCAGCGTCGGCGTGCTGGTAGCTGGCTTCGACAGTGATGTTCGCTGCGTCATCTACGCCCGTCCGACGAAAAGTGAAATTCGCTGGCTGCAGGCGCTGGGGCGCGGCCTTCGTACAGCCCCGGGAAAAGATGCCTGTCTGATTTTCGATCATAGCGGCACCGTCCACCGCCTGGGGTTTCCTGATGCTATTGAGTACAACGACCTTCCATCCAAAAACGATGGCATGAAAGAGGCCGCTTCCCGCACGGCTGAGGATCGGGAGGAAAAGCTTCCGAAGGAATGCCCTGAATGCCATTTCATGAAGCCTGCAGCCGTGTACGTTTGCCCGAAATGCGGCTTTAAGCCGCTGGTTGGTGAGGATGTGGAAACCGACACCCAGCGGAATATCAAACAGCTCAAAAAGGGTGAAAAGGTTTACACAAAATCGGACAAACAGTCCTGGTGGAGCCAGATCAAATTCTATCAACGCCAGCGCACTTCTATGGGCAAACCCATCAGTGACGGATGGTGTGCACATACATTTCGCGAAAAATTCGACGAATGGCCCAATGGATTGAACGATTTTCCGATGGAAATTACCCCTGAGGTAAACAACTACATCAAACACAAACTTATCAAATTTGCCAGGGGGCGTGAAAAGTCTGGCGGCCAGCCGGATGAACACACCGACAACACCACAAACCGGATCATCAACGCCAGAAATCAGGTTGCTAACATACGTAGTATTCTGGGGAGAAGAACAGAGTGAAGACAGCTGAAGCGGCGAAAGGCCGCTGGTCCGAAATATTTGAGCATTACGGCCTGCCACCAGTCACCGGGAAAAATCACTACAAAGGAGAGTGCCCTGTATGCAGCGCGCGCGGTAAGTTCCGTATAGACGATCGCGATGGTGCCGGTACATGGATCTGCGTATGCGGCAGCGGTGACGGCATGAAGTTGCTTTCAGCCACGCAGACTAATAAAACCTTTTCGGCACTCTGCGCCGAGGTGGATCAGCTCATTGGTAATGACTACCAGCGCGAAAAAATCCCTGCCCACAGTTCCGCCGCGAAGCTGCGCCAGCGCACAATCAGCAAATTCGCGAAGCTGCTGCCATTGTATGGCACACCGGGTGCCGGATATCTGCGGCAGCGCGGTATCAACAAATTACCCGCTGATGCGATTAAATTCTGTGAAAGACAGCGCCACGCGGGCCGGGTTTACCACGCTCTTTACGCCCTCGCCACAGACGATAAAGGGGAGCTGTGCTATCTCCACCGCACCTTACTGGAGGGTGAGCAAAAAGCACCGCTGGGAGAAAGCGCCAAACGGCAAAAATCCCTTCAAGAAGACAACTATCTCGAATATGCCCGTTCTGTTGCCATTCGCATGTTTCCTGTTTCTTCAACACTGGGGATAGCTGAGGGCATCGAAACGGCGCTGTCCTGTTATCAGATCTACGGCGTTAATACTTGGGCTGTGATGAACAGCAATTTCATGAAGAAATTCCGCGCGCCGGCAGGAGTAAAACACTTGGTTATTTTTGCTGATATGGACAAATACTCTGCCACCGGTCAGGCGGCTGCGTTCGAGAGTGCCCACGCCAATCTCATGGCGAAAAATGACCTCATTAAAGTCAGCATCCGCTGGCCTGATAACGGAGATTTCAACGACATGCTGATGAACGGTGATCAGGTTCGTGAGCAGGTTTTTTATAAAAAGCAGAGAGAGGCGGCATAATGCGAGACATCCAACAGGTATTAGAACGCTGGGGAGCGTGGGCAGCCAATAATCATGAAGATGTTGCCTGGTCACCGATTGCCGCTGGATTTAAAGGACTTCTTCCGTCCAGGGTAAAATCACGGACACAATGTTGTGATGATGATGCCATGGTTGTCTGCGGGTGCATCGCCAGGCTAAACAAAAACAACCGCGATTTGCATGATCTGCTGGTGGATTATTACGTGATGGGAATGACGTTTATGGCACTGGCCCGCAAGCATGGCTGCTCTGATGGTCATATCGGTAAAAAGCTACAGAAAGCGGAGGGCGTTGTTGAAGGCATGCTAATGATGCTCGATGTCCGGCTTGAGATGGACAGATATGTTTCCCGTGAGCCTGAATCCAGGCTGGCGGCGAGCACATAAAAAAGTTTACGTACGTAAAAAACCGGATATCCTGTTAAGAGTGGTTACTTCGCCACACCGCTTAACACTGAAACCCTGCCAGCAATGGTGGGGTTTTCTCGTTTCTGGAGGGCACCAATCATGCGACAGTAAAACGGACAGACCGCACATACAAGCTACAGTCATGATGTGGCCCCGAGTCTCCGCGTAGAGAGCCAGCTTTGCATCTGGTGAGGGTTAATAAGAAAAGAAGCACCGGCGTAGCAGCGTGATAGCCAATCATGCACTGGTTATGGCTAACGGGGAACAAAGTTGAACCGGGGTTACTGACCCAAGGGCATGGGCGTGGCCACTACGGTTAGTGGCAAAGAATTTATAGCCATTAGTTAATCCAGTGGCTTTTTATTTGCAGTGAAAGAGCAGATAGGATTAAAAATCCTGCCATGATCGGTTCTGGTAATACCTGGGTCGTGAAGTGTGAGATCGGCGCACACTACTGCAATCAATCTATTCGCCTCACACAATGAGTCGAATAATCCAGATAAAGGCCTCACCGGTAGACGGCTCATAACCCAATCTCCCGGGCGCTTGCGCAGAGGCCGCCAAATCCCACTACCTTAGGGACCTTTCCCCCTGGTTGGGTAGGCCACACAACAATCATTTCCCTCATTCCATGTAGCGCATTGTGTTGTGCTGGCCTTTTTTATTCCTTTTCTAACTTACACACAGCCTCCAGCGTGAGGTAGAGATTATGAAAATGCAGAATAACGATCCAAACAGCTCGGAGGTAGTTACCTGGCTGGTTGTCGGCTTTCTGGCCTGCTGGGGTGGTTTAGTCCGATATCTGATTGATATCAAGCAAAGTCGGGCCGTGTGGAGTTGGGCTAATGCCGCTGCACAAATTGTGGTTTCAGGTTTTGCCGGGGTAATGATGGGACTTGTCACTATGCAAAGTGGTGCAAGTCTTTACTGGACATGGGCTGGTGCAGGCGTGAGCGGTGCCATGGGTTCGATTGCCATTACATATTTGTGGGGTCGAGTTTCTGGAGGCGGAAATGCAAATTGATGAAATCGGACTTAATCTGATTAAAAGCTTTGAGGGATGTCGCCTTACATCGTATCAGGACTCTGTTGGTGTATGGACAATTGGATATGGTTCAACTTACCCGGTTGATGGAAAAAAAATCGGGCCAGGCATGAAAATTGACCAGGAAACTGCAGAGCGTCTTTTGCGTGGTGATGTTGTTCAGTTTGAGCAGGCAGTAAACAAACTGGTCAAGGTGAAGTTAACCCAGGGACAGTTTGACGCGCTGGTGAGTTTTTCATACAACCTGGGAACCCGATCATTAAGTACATCAACCCTTCTGAGAAAACTTAACTCTGGCGACTATAAAGGCGCTGCAGATGAATTTCCAAAATGGTGCCGGGCCGGTGGACAAATACTGGGTGGGCTGGTTCGTCGGCGCAATGCAGAACGTGAGCTTTTTCTGACGGGGATTGCGTAAATGACTCTTCTATTATGGTTCGTCGCGTTTTTGTTGGCTGTAATCGCATTGCTGCTGATTCGTAAATACACATCACTGGATTTTGTCGGCCATGCGCATTTACTGCATAAAACATGGTCTGTGCGACTTAACGCACTGGCGTTTACGATTGGTGGCTGGCTGGTGGCTTTTCCAGATGCTGCTATGCATGCCTGGGCGATATTGCCACCGGATATTAAATCCATTCTGCCACCCAACATCATGCAGATTATCAGTTATGTCCTGATTGGCGCTTCGGTACTGTCTCAGTACGTCAGGCAAAACAAACTGAATCCCCCGGAGGAACCGCAATGACCGCACTTATCGCGTTATTCACGGGGGCTAAAAGTTTTCTGCTGGTTACTCTTGGCGGCATCATTGCAGTTGGTCTTGCTTATTTTTCTGGCCGCAAAAGCGGATCGGTACAGACAAAGGCGGCTGATGATGTTGAGGCGGCGAAAGAAGAAACCCAACAGGCTCAACAGGTCGTAAAAACCCAGGCTGAAATCAGCAAGGTGGCAAACGATGTTAAAACAGAAAATGCTTCTGTCAGCGATGCTGCTGCTCGCGACCGGATGCGCAAATCAAAATACAACTCCGACGATTAAGTACGTCACCGTCGATTCCTCCTGCACTGCTTTCCAGCCCATCATCACCCACGGCAAAGACGCCGACGTAATGGACGTTCGTACCGTTCGCGCCATCAATGCGCATAACGATACGTGGGACAAGTTGTGCGGGGACAAGACCAAATGAACATCCTGAAACGGGCCTTTATCTGGCTCTTAACTAAACATGAGAAAAAGACCATGACCGATCAAGTATTAGATGTATCAGCGCAACCCCAGCCCGTTGCTGAAAATACTGAACCTGCTGCTCAAGTGCAGACAGAAACAAAAGAACCCGGACAGGATGAGCAGGCGGCACAGGAGCAACCTTCCCCATTCGCTGCTCTGAAAGCCTCTTTTGAAGCAAAAATCCAGTTTATCGAATCAGGTATTGCCACTTTGGGCTCTGACGCCGAAAAAGAACTGGTAGCGCTGGCTGAAAAGTATCTGTAACACCACATCAAAAAAAACGGCCTCGTATAGCGGGGCTTTTTTATGCGCTTCGCATGCGCAATGAAGAGAGACTTTCAGTAGTGAGCTTGGGTAATTCGTTCGCTCTTGACGACTTTGCCATGCGACAGGCTCACGCCTAAAAGGTAACAAAAATGAAATTAATCAAGTATTGGAAAGTTCAGCTTCTACAATTTTCTCGGCCTTCCAGCATCATCGAAGACCGTAAGCCCGTAGAAACCATATTGTTTGAAGGGTACGCAAAAGATAAACCCAACATCAATCTTGGTAGTGGTTTGGGTATTGAGCTGTTTACAGCATCTGACATGCTGGAAACCCGTATTTTCCGGGACCACCTCATTGACAGTGTACGTTACATTCCAGTGTTTGAGGATGAAACTGAAGTAACTCAGGAAGATAAAACTAAACCGCTTTCACGCAAGGAAATGATTGAGCATATCAAGGCGGCGATCGTGGAAGGGTATCAACCCAGTATTTCTGAGCTTATTGTAAACACGGAGTTACTAACGTTTTTTAATGAAGAAGCAATTGATTACGAATATCGTCGCTGCCGAAAATGGTACGAAATGAGGGATTTTATGTATGGAGAAATTGATAAAAAGCAGTCAGATTTTCAAACATCCGCACCGTTCATGAAATACCTGGCAGGAAAATGGATCCTATGAACGGTAGTTATTAGTTCAACTACTGCTGAAGTATTAAGTGGGTAAATCTGTAATAAAACAGAGAAATTCTCGGTTGACTAATTTTATTTGCATTGCCAGTGGTCCATCGCTTAGCCGGAAAGACTGCCTGCTGTCAGCTAAATCCGGCCTTCCCATCATTGCTGTTAACTCATCATGGCAAATAATTCCTGAGTGCCAGTACATCTTTGCGGGTGATTATGCCTGGTGGGATAAGCATCACGACAACATAACTTCACATGCTGAGAAATGGACAACCAGCCCGAGGGCAAAAATCCTTTATGGGGTGAATCTCTTTGGGGGACATACTGAAGGTGCCTTCAATTCAGGACAAATGGCTATTCGCCTCGCGTCACATTTTGGGGCGAAACGCATAATACTGCTTGGATATGACTGCTCGCTTAAAAACGGCATTCACTGGCATGGTAAACATCACGGACTGGATAATCCATCCCGGGAAGAAGTATCACGCTGGCATACGGATTTTTCATCGCTGGTGTGCGAACTTCCTGATGTTGAGATTATCAATGCCTCCAGATACACCGAGTTGACCTGCTTCCCTGTAACCAAACCGGAGAGCATCTTTAATGCCTGTTAATCTCTACTTCGACGGGATGCACGGTATTGGTGACAACATAATTCAACGTGCTTTCATTAAGGCGCTGGTGATGAAAGGTCATCAGGTATGGCTTAAAACGCCGCTTCCCGAGTTGTATGTCGGAATACCTCATCTTTATTTTGTCCGGGCTGATACCCGTCTGCGTACGCAAAGAAAAAGTGAAATGCGCTCCACGATGAATTTCGCCCTGAGTGAACCGGCATTAGCGCCACGCAGACTATTTTACGGAAACTATCACCTTCAGCGTGGTGGTATTTTCAAAGCGATGGAAGAGCAGTTCGGGGTAAAGCCGGCAATGATGGATTTACCCACCATGCCGAAACCAAAACTGCTCCTTCCTGAAGATAAGCTGCTGGCGCTCATTCGCCCCACGACAGAGCGCACCGAATGGCATAACGCAAGCCGTGGGCCATTGAACAAATACATAGACCAGATAGCGAGAATTCTTTCCCTTAATGGATTCTATGTGGTCAGTATTGCAGATACAGAACCAGGTGCCGAGTGGATACCTGACATGGAACCATTTGCTGACCTGAAACTGAATCGCGGCGAACTGACGTTACTGGAAATGCTTGGCCTGATTGAACGCTCATCCATCTGCGTTACCGGGCCTGGTGTCGCCATGCTGGCCGCCATTGCTTACCGTCGCCCAATGCTTTGCATTCAGGGTGGCTGCGGCGGAAGCAATCACCATTCAAAAATCACGGATCCGGAGTGCATGGATTTAAGTGATTCCCTGTTTATCTATCCTGACCATTACTGCATGTGCCAGGAAATGAAACACAACTGCGACAAGACGATAAGTGACCTTGAAAGTAAGGTAACTCCGTTTATTGAGCGAGTGAAACGGAAAGGCACATGAAGCAATTCACGCATGAACTGAATAACGGGCTTGTCTGGTTGCCTGAACTTGGTATGGGCCGCTTTCCCGTGCCCAATTACCGACCATACGATGCGGCATATTTTGAGCGCTACCGACAGATGGCTGATACCGAAATGGGTAAAACGCTGACTGCGGCCAGAATTGCACTGGTAGGCAGGCACTATAACGGCCCTGTGGTGGATGTTGGCATCGGGGCGGGACAGTTTGTAGAGGCCAGGCCGAATACCAAAGGATATGACGTGAATCCGGCTGGTATCGACTGGCTTAAAAGTCGCAGCATGTGGGCAGATATTTATGCCGATCGTTATCCTGCTCTTACGTTCTGGGACAGTCTGGAACATATCGACCGCCCGGACGTGGCAGTGGAAAAGGCAGAACAATGGATTTTTGTCTCTGTACCCATCTTTGATGGTGCAGAACACATCCTGCGGTCGCGTCATTATCGCCGCGACGAGCATATCTGGTACTGGACGCATGAGGGCATCTGCGGCTGGTTCCTTGAACAGGGATTCACGCTGGTGGAACACAACACAGCAGAAAGCGAACTCGGGCGGGATGGAATAGCAAGTTATGCATTTCGCAGAAAGTGAATTGAGGATTTTCCATGGCAAAACCGGACTGGGGCGAGCTTCAGCAACGGTTCCTGTCTGACCATGCCAGGAATGGAATTTCACCAAAATTATGGTGTGAAGCGCAGGGGCTGAATTACACATCTGCTCGCCGATACATCAAGCTGCCTGCGCAGAAAAGTGCGCAAAAAAAAGTGCGCAGTGCGCAGTCAAAAAAAAGTGACAAATCAAAGGGAAAAAGTAAACCACCCAAAATCTGCGCAGACAAAAAAAGCGCAAATCCTCAGGGGGCGAAACGCGCACCTTACAACGCCAGGCCCGGTAATCAGAATGCCGTTAAGCATGGCGGCTATGGTCGTCGTTTGCTGCTGTCAGATGCCACAACGGAGGATTCATTAGCCATTAACCTGGACGATGAATTGTTCTGGTTACGCGCTGCTAACCTGACAGCCGCCGAAAATATTGGACGCTGGCGCACTGAGTTAGAAGATTATCCGTCTGATGCCAGTGACGAAGCGAACCGCCAGGCGCGTAAGTTCCTCCTGGATAATATCAGTTCAGCTGAAAAGGCCATGCACCGTAACACGGCCCGAATTGAATCACTTGAATGTACGAAAGCCGCCATTGCCAAATTGCAGGCAGAAACAACCTATCGTGAAGCCGTAGAGAATAAGACACGGTTTGACCATGGACAGGAACAATCCATTTCTGAGCTTGAACTTGAGCGCAGGAAGCTTGCCAATGAACGGTTAAAAGCCGAAATACTCGCCATCCAGAACGGTGGCAATGACAGCACCGTTATCGTTCATGGCGGCCTGAACGTTCCTGGTGGAGAATAACCGGATCCATCCCTATGGCGAAAGAAATCTTTATCCCGGAGTTACACGCCGGGCAGCTTCGCATCTGGACGGAAGGGAGTGAATTTCAATACAACGTAGTCAGGTGTGGCCGCCGCTACGGCAAAACTGTAATGCTGGTGGCGCTGGCCTGTTCTTATGTTACCAGGTTATTTCCCAAACCGGGCACCGACCGGAAAGAGGGAGGCAAGGTTGGGATATTTACCGCTGAATACCGACAGTATCAGGAAATATTTGACGCCCTGGTTGAAATACTCGGCCCGTTAATCAGAAGCCAGTCCCGAAGTGAAAAACGCATCCTGCTTAAGAACAAAGGGAAGATAGACTTCTGGGTAACCAACGATAATAAACTTGCTGGCCGTGGGCGTGAATATGACTGCGTGCTTATTGATGAAGCAGCATTTACCAAATCACCGGAAATGCTGGAAGAGATATGGCCCAAATCAATCAAGCCAACGCTGCTGACAAGACGTGGACGCGCCTGGGTATTTTCAACGCCAGACGGCATTGATGATGCCAACTTCTTCTACGCTATTTGCCATGAGCCTAAATATGGCTTCCATGAGCACTATGCGCCGACTTCTGATAACCCTTTCGTTCCTCCTGATGAACTGGAGAAAGAACGACAGAATAACGATCCACGCGTATTCCAGCAGGAATTTCTGGCCGAGTTTGTAGACTGGTCGAAAGATGCGTTGCTTGACGTCGAAAAACTGTTTGTTGACGGGAAGCCAGTTGATACGCCGACAACCTGTGATGCAATTTTTGCCGTGATGGACACCGCACTGAAGGGTGGCACTGAAAATGATGGCACAGGCATCGTGTACTTTGCACTGGAGCAGACTTATACCGCTCCACGCCTGACGATAATCGACTGGGACGTTACTCAAATGAAAGCTTCACTGCTTCCAGAGTATATCCCGGGCGTTTACGCCAACCTTGAACGTCTGGCTACCCTGTGCCGTCCACGCATGGGAAGTTACGGTGTCTTCATGGAAGATGCCGCAATGGGCGCAATTCTGAACCAGAAAGCCCAAACGGAAGGATGGGACATGAAGCCCATTGATTCCGTACTGACCAGCAAAGGAAAAGACGAGAGGGCTATTCTGGCCTCCAGTCATCACTATCTTGAAAAAGCCAAGATATCGCATGAGGCCTTTAACAAGACAGTCGTATTCAAGCAGAAAACCGCAAACCACCTCTGGCGACAAATTGCAGGGTTTCACCTGGCAGACAAGGACGCGCATAAACGCGCCGATGACCTTTTTGACTGTTACACCTATGGCCTGATTATCGCATTCGGGAACAGCGCCGCACTTTAAGAGATACGTAAATGGCAGATATCAGCCTCAGTAATAACATCAGCTCAGAACTGATGGACATTCTTGCAGCTGATGAAATTCAGCCAGGAAGCGATGTGGGTTATAAAATCTGCAAGCTTTTGTGGATGTATCACCCACTGGGCGGAAAGCTGGTGGAAAAGCCCATTTCGATGGCGCTTTGTAAACCACGCACTTATAACGTGGAAACAGACCCAGATGAGCGCGTAGTAAGCCAGTTTGAAGAGGTATGGAACCGTCTTGGCATCAACAATAAGATTCGCGATTTATTTTTCCTCTCCCGATGCTATGGTGCGGCTTCAATAGGGATAGGTACGCATTCTGTCGCAAGTGACGATGTGCTGCCGACATTTGGTCTCACGGAAGATGACATTTTTATCAATGTGTGGGACCCGCTAAATACGGCTGGTTCCATGGTTACAAGTCAGGATCCTAACAGTCCGGACTTTCAACGGGCAAATCAGCAATTAAAAATTGCGAATCGTAACTGGCATCCTTCACGCACATTAAAGCAATTTAATGGAACGCCAATTTATCTTGAGTTCCAGCCATCTTCATTCGGATTTACCGGGCGAAGCGTTTTCCAGCGAGCTCTTTACCCGCTCAAGTCTTATATCCAGACAATGACCGCCAGTAACCTGGTTAGCCAGAAAGCGGGCGTGATTGTTGCGAAAATAACGCAGAACGGTTCAGTTATGAATGGACTGATGGCCGTTGCGACCGGCAGAAAGCGAGACATTATTAAAGAAGCCAGCAATGGCGGAGTGATAAGCATTGGTCCTCAGGATGACATTGAATCGCTGAATCTGCAAAACCTGGATAAAGCACTCGCCACCGCTCGCGATAACATCATTGCCGATATTGCGGCGGGAAGTGATGTGCCGGCCCTTTTAATCAAAGAGGAAGCATTTACTCAGGGTTTTGGTGAGGGTACGGAAGATTCCAAAGCGATAAGCCAGTACATCGACAGCAAAAGACAAGAAATTGAGCCAGTGATGGCCTTTTTTGAGAATGTCATTCAGTACATCGCATGGAGTGAGGATTTTTACAAATCACTGAAAAATGATTATCCGGACATCATTACAGAAGACTATAAAACCACCTTTTACCGGTGGCGAAGGGAATTTCGCGCAACATGGCAGGAACTGGTTGAAGAATCCCCTGACAAGCGCCGGGAGAGTGACAGCAAAGTAATCCAACAGGCCGCCTCTCTTTATACCGCCCTGGCTGCAAAACTCGATCCGGAAAATATGGCAACTGCCGCTGAATGGCTGGCATCTATCGTTAATGGCACTGAAACATATGGCGACACACCTTTGCTCATTGATGCTGAGGCGCTGGCTAATTATGTTCCACCTCCACCGGAACCGCTAAATGGCAACGAAAACAACCAGGGCGACCAGGCGTAAGAAAACGCTGTTTGAGGTGCTGACCGAAGCGGTTAATTACTACGTAGAAAACGGTTGGGATTCGCAAAAATCCCTGCTTGAGTGGTCCCGTAAATTACGCGTGGCCGCAAGGAGGGAAGCGCCTGACGAAAACGTAACCCGTAACCACCTGACAGCTATTTACAGCCGGCTGGTCGTTGACGGTGGCGCTCTTCGCGACCAGCCCGTTGACGGACCCAAAAAAATCACGCTGGATAAAATAAAGCCGCAACTCCGCAAGGAACTTGATAAGCGAATTTTAGCCAGCGCTGAGCTGATTAAGCTCAACCGAGAACAGGCGATTGAAAGAACCATTCAGCGCTTTTCCGGCTGGGTGTCATCCATCCCGCCATCGGGTGTCAGTGAAATTGATAAAACAGCTCAGAAGCAGGCTTTCAGAGAGTCTGTTACCGAACTGAATTACATCAGTCGCCGTGTGGCAATAGACCAGGGGAAAAAGCTTACAAGCAATGTGAAATATCTGCTCGCAGTTCAGGGCGGTGTCATTGCGTTTAAGTGGCATTCGAACTGGAGAAGGCCCGGATATGACTTCCGTAAAGACCATAAAGAACGCGATGAAATCATTTATTTGTTGCGTGATTCATGGGCTGAGAAAGCGGGACTGATAAAGCCAGTGAACGGCTATTACGACGAAATTACAGCCGCAGGTGAAGAAGTCTATTGCAGTTGTGAGGCAATACCGATTTATGCCCCACAAAAGCTCCCTGAGGAATTTTTAACGGAGAAGGGTAAGCGTGAACTTAACAGAACTTGAAGTAGCGCAACGGATCCGCGATGGCACACTGCCTTCACCCGTTCAGTTTTCCAACATGTGGCTGGTCAACCTAAGAATAACGGGGACCGGTCTGGCTTACCGGGCAGGAATTAATGAGCATGTCTGGCGTGACCCGAATCTCTATCTTAATGATGAATTCCTTGCCAGATGTAATGGATTGCCAGTTATTGCCAACCACCCTGATAAAGCCGTACTGACAGAAGAAGACTTTAAAACCCGCATTGTTGGTAGCGTCATGCTGCCTTATATCCGTGGTGATGAAGTCTGGGCCGTATGCCGAATTTATCTGCGAGAAATCGTCGAAGAAATCGCCAAAAAGACGGTATCTACCAGCCCGTCTGTGGTTTTCAATAACCAGTCCGGGAGCGTTGAAGTCCAGGATGGAGAAACAAACTTTTTGATTGAGGGCAAGCCTTACTTGTTAGACCACATTGCCCTGGTCACAGAGAGCCACGGCACCCTCGGTGTCTGGGACAAAGAGAAAATCCCGCAAGGGGTCGAGGTTACTAACGAAGGTGACATTGATATGGATAAAGAAGAACTGCAGGCCCTCATTGCGGGGGCTGTGAGCGATGCCGTTAAGGGTGTTTCTCAAAAGATTGATGGCGTTATGGCTCGCATGGATTCCATGGAGGCTGGCGCTAAAGAACGTGCTGACGCTGAAGAAGAAAAGCGTAAAGCAGATGAAGCCGCAGAAAAGGAAAAAGCGGATAAAGCCAAAGCTGACGAGGAAGAAAAACGCAAAGCCGATGAGGCTGAAAAAGAGGAAGAGAAACGTAAAGCCGACGAAGCCGCTGAAGAAGAGAAGCGCAAGGCGGATGAAGCAAAAGCAGATGAAGATGCCAAAAAGGCAGAAGAGGAAAAAACAAAGGCTGATGAAGATATGACAGATGCCCGCGTTAAAGCCGACTCTGCATATACAGCCTGTGGTAAATCTGCGCCTGCACCTCTTTCCGGCGAAAAGGCTCTTGATTACCGCAAACGTGCGCTGATGGCGATGCAGAAATATTCTCCAGAGCATAAGGATTTAAATATCCGCGCTATTGCAGATTCTGCCGTCCTTTCCGTTGTTGAAGAAGCAATTTATTCCAATGCGCGTAAAGCCATCGACGCTGAAATGAACAGCACGCCAGGTATGCTGAACAAGCGTACGCGCAGCGATGCTGCCGGGCGAGTCATTACTGAGTATGCCGGTGATATGAACGCCTGGCTTTCAGCTTTCAAAATTCCGCCCCGCAAGGTGGTTAACTTCCGCACTCAAGGAGCTGTGAACAATGTCTAATATCAGCTTTGACCCCTACAAAACACAGGGTAATTTTTCCGGGAGCTTTAATATCTCCTCTAATGGCTTTATCCAGGGTGATGCCCAGGATGATCCAGCCATTCGCTTACAGCTTTGCCAGGGCGTTCTTGACTCGGGAGTTACTTCTTCGGTTTATGGCGGCATTGGTGTTATTGAATGTGTGCCAAAAGAAGCAGATTCCGTGCAGGGCAGTGACATTAAAATTGCCACTACAACAATCTGTAATGCCTTTTTGGTGAGCAATCAGGCTTATCATGGTATTTCAACGCCCAGCAGCCCGGTACCTCTTTTCCCTGCCGGTAGCAGCGTTCATTACTATCGCCTTGGTTCCCATGCGCGTATCCCTCTGAAAATTTCCTCTGCTGTTGCGGCTTTAGCTGCAAGCAACACGGATGTTTCTAATGAGGGCGTCGGTTTTGTATGGGATGTCACCAATAATCAGGTTGATGTTTATTCCAGCGCAACCTCAGGCAATCCTAAAGTTGCTATCCGGCTGTTAAAAGTTTCCTCCAGCGGAAACCTGGTTGTTTCAGTTGATGGCAGTGGTAATGCTAAATGGGTAGATCAGCCTTGCGGCCTGTTTGAAATTTAAGGAGTTAAGATGAGCGCTTTTGCACCCGCGATTACAACAGTGTCGCCGTCAATGATGATGCCGGAAATTATCATGCAATACAGCATGGCATCCGGTGCTTTTGAAATTTTGCCTGATGGGAAACCATTAGTAAAAATCGGGTCAAGTGACCTGGTTGTATACCAGAAATATTTACGCGCCCGCACGCAGGCGCAGGTTGGTCAGTCTCTGCCTGGTCAGTTGCCATCTTCCAGCGTGGTACCGACTTACGATCAGATGAAAACCTATCGTATTTCTACCCGCTCTCAGTACAGCTATCTTGATACTGACGCAGCAAGCCGCTGGGGATATTCACTCCCGGATGCGCTGCAACTTGCAAACCGTCAGGGGCATGCACAGCAGTTACGTAACATGCTGCTCTATGGTGTACAGGCATCAAATAACGAGGGCGTTGTTAACTCTCCCAATGCCACCCGTGCCGTTCTGGGTTCCGACAGTAACAGTAAAACAACGTATGACACCTGGGACGCTGGTGAGCTGGCAATTTACATTCTCAATCTGATCAGTACGCAGAAAACAAAAATGTTACTGCTGGGGCAGACGCTGACCACTGTTGTACTTGCTCCACAGCGATTCCTTCAGGTTCTGGAATGGACGGGTATCGTTCAGTTAACCAGTTATCAGCGTGCCGGCGCGGGTACTGCGACCATTGGCACCATGGTTAAAAATATCGCCGGGGATGCAACTGGTGACGACATCATTTTTGCTGCTGATGATACGCTGATTGGTAAAGGTGATGGCGGAACAGATTTAATCATCATCACCAACCCGGAAATTGTTGTGCCTGAAGCGCGTAGCTCAATTAACACTAACATTTTCGCCACACTCGTTCCTAACCAGCAGGCAATCAACGTAATGTTTTCTGACGTTGCTGCGCCGACAGAAATTCCTTCACCAATGCCAGATGGCGGCTTGACCACGCTGTATACAATGCGGGCGACCCCTGGGTGGAATTTCCGTCCTGAAGGTATCACTTTGTTTTCAGCTGCTCATAGCTGACAGTCATTATTTTTTTACCGGTTAGGGGAGCATAAGCTCCCCATTTTTTTGGAGTGAATATGAAACTTTTCGTTGCTAACTGCTCGGTACAAAAAAGAAAATTCAGCTATAAAATTCCTGAAGATAATCAGCATTATTTCCAGGATATTTTGCCGGGCCATCAAATCTGTATTGAAGATTCGCCAGAAGTTGTCAACCACATTGTCTGGCAACATGAAATTTACGGACTCCAAGAGTCCACTAAGGTGGACAGTAACTTCAGCGGAATCTGTTATTCCATTGACAAGCCTGTTTCTCACTCTCAGATCAAACACGGTCATGAGCAGAAAAAAGAAAACATGGACGATATGTCGCAAAAAATCCTTGAGGCCAGCGCGGTTACCATTAACAACACCATAAGCAATGAGGTGCTGAAAACGGGAGAAAAACCCCGCGACGGACTTGACCTGGAAATTGTTGGTGAAGCGGTAAACCAGGAGCAGGAAAACGCCCCATCAACCACCAAAAAAGTCGTTAAAGTGAGTAATTAATTATGGCAATCATCCCCACACTTAACGGTTTCCTCGCTTTTGTTCGTAATAATGCCGGTATTCCAGTTTCGGCGATTGCCGATGATGATCCTATGATTCAGGCATCTTATGACCAGGCAAATGAACTGTTAAATGTGGGGATGGGTTTTGAGCTTGTTCCGATTATTTTCGTTAATACGGTTTACAGCGCGGGTGTATCAATGTTGCTGAATTATGCCAACGATACCGCGCCAAGTACCTGGTTTGCTGATATGCGCAAATCGCTGGGGATTGGAAAGCAGTTATTAGGCGTGCTCACTGGCGCAGCAGATAACGGAACATCGGGGAATATGGTTGTCAGTAATGCGATAACAAACCTTTCATTAATGGACCTCACCATGATGCAGGACCCGTTTGGACGACAGGTAATTGCGGCGCTCATGGAACTCGGGCCCATCTGGGGTTATACACCATGAAAGTCTGTCTTGGCGTTATTGATATTCCATATGACTATGGGAATACCTCGGCAACCACATTTGAAGTGGCAGAAATTCTGGAAGACAAATATAAGTTGTTTACCAATTTCTACCGGGTACATGGTGACGAGGTAAGAAAAGAAGTCTGTGATGCTCTTATAGCTTCAATTCAGAACCATATTCAGTTTGGTGCGCCTCTCTCTTCGGATGAGCAACTGGGCGACACTATCCGTGCATTTAACCTGTTCCTGGAACGGGAGGAAATGGCCGGACTTTCAGTTGACGGCGTTCCTACCCAGGCGGCCCTTGAAGGTAAAAACTCACGCCTGAAAAGGCAGTATGGCGAACGACGACCATCGTTTATTGATGGTGGCCTGTTCAAATCTTCTTTCACTGCGTGGATAGACAACAATGCCGACTCTTGATGAGGCGGCGGCAAAGGTCAACACACAACTTTCATCCGTTCTTGATACAACCATCGAGACAATTTCCTCACGTCAGGAAATCGTTTTTCAATTGTATGTTAAACAGGTATTACCACTTGACGGGTGGATATACTGGGTTAATGCCTCAATTCTTGACCCTTCTGTGTTGGTATCTCTCGGGATTACCAAACCACTGACACTTACCGCCAGAGGAAGTCTGCACCGTCAGTCAGTCAATGCACAGACTGATGAATCAGTACAGGCAATAAATACCATTATTTTTACTTCTGAGGACAAGATAGATGAGCTGAACAGTGATGGACAGCCAACGCTGTACCTCGGAAGTTATGACGGTACACAGTTTGCATTTTCACGAATGAACAGTCGTTATACCCAAGCTGATATTTTCCATTATGTTGGCGATGCCGTCCTGTCCGTCATGCGTGACCAGATTATTAATAACCCATCAGATATCGACCTGAGCGACGTTGTTGTGTCCAGTTCCCTTCCAATATGGATGGGGCTGAACAAATATATGCCGATTTACCCGGCCATGCTGGCAGACCAGAACACTACGCCGCCGTTTGCCACAGCAAAATGCAGTAATGTGAAACCTGTCGCTGGTGGTTATTACCTGGATAACGAATCGAATCAGAGCCAGTTGGTGTCAGAAGATGTGGTTATTTCCATTACCGGACTTAAAAATGCTGCGGCGATGGATTTCATTCGCTACGTCAATGAGTACACGCTCAGTCCTTCTGCTGAGTTCGGCATTACCAACATTCCATTTATCCAGGACGACCGCGTGCCGCAAAACGAGCTGAATGCTATTGCGATGCGTAAAACCATTAAATTCGAGATTAACTATTACCAGTCAAGGGTGCGGAATATTGCCCGACAGCTGATTATGTCTGCAATCCCGGCCATCAATGCGGAGAAACAATAAATGGCGATTGTAAGTATCAATATTTCGGTGACTAATCCACCGAAACCCTCTGCTCTGCTAAAGAGTGGTGCTCTTGTTTCACAGGGTGGCACTAATTTGACGGCCGGGACTTACCAGTTACTGACGACCGCAACGGATATTAATGCAATTCTGGCGTCTGAACTCATTCAGTCCATTACCTGGGAGGCAAGCACTTCAGGAAATAATGTATCGCTGATTGAATTACAGGCCGCTCATGGCTGGGGTATTGGTGATAATGTCAAGGTAACCATTTCTGGGGTAACCCCGGGCGCATATAACGGTACATTTACTGCGACAGTAATCAGCACCACGGCATTTACCATCCCAATGGCGACTAATCCGGGTTCAGCTACGGTGTTGGGTACTGTTTCCCCTTATGCTGCTGCTGAACTTACCCAGATGAATACCTCTTTCTGGGCCCAGGGTAAAACAAGGTCTGTGTATGTTCTCGAATTGGGTGAGCATGCTTCTGATTCAGCATCAGTGGCTACACTGGCTGCCTTTATTGCTGAAGATGTTTCCATGGGTAACACTTATCAGAAATTTTTCAGCTATCTTACCCCGCGCTCGTGGGACACTGAGGCAACATTCAAAACGCTTTGCGGCCTGTACACAAACCCGAATAACCTGGTTAAGTTTTTTGTAACAACTACATTATTAACATATTCTGCATGGGTGACCAAAGCCTTCCCCAACGTTATGGCTCTGGTTGAATCGCCTGATATTCCTGCAACAGAATTTTCCATGGCGGCCCCGTTTCAGTCATCGCTTTCTAATGACCCTGGTTCATCCAATAAAGTCCCCCCCATGTCTTACCGGTTCATGTATGGCACCACGTCTTACCCGGTAGATGGGAACAGCGAAATTCTTACAGCTCTGGAGTCTGCCAACATCAGTTATATCGGTACTGCCGCAGAGGGCGGTCTGAGCAATATGATGCTGGTAAAAGGGAACATGCTGGATGGCAACCCGTTCAATTACTGGTATTCCGTCGCCTGGGCAGCAATCAATCTCGAACTGGATTTGGCAAACGAAATCATCAATGGTTCCAATACCACGATTAACCCACTTTATTACGACCAGGTCGGAATTGATCGGTTGCAGAAACGCGCCCTTAAAACCATGCGTAACGGCATCACATACGGTCTTATCCTGGGTCAGGTTGTCGGAACTAAACTGACAACGGATGATTTTAACACCAATTTCAATAACGGTGATTACGCCGGAAATGCGGTAATTAACGCGGTTCCTTTCGCGGATTACACCGCTGCCAATGAGTCAGATTATCAGGCGGGTAAATACGGTGGCCTGAGTGCAGTAATGACACCAAAACGTGGGTTTGACTCCATTACATTCAACGTCAACGTAACCAATTTCGTGGGGTAATAAACAATGGCAAACCCATTAGTAGCATTGGGACACCTCAATAGGGTAAAGGCAGGGTTAAGCGTTACGGGCAATTCTGCGCTAAATATTTCAGCGTCATATCTTGCAAAAGAAGGTATCAGCATGCGCCCAGAGGGACAGGCGACGGATATGATTGATGCCATGGTGGGACGTATTGGTAGCCAGTCACCATATATACCCGTCACTTTCACGGTTGCCATGCTGAAAACGCTGGGGCTTGCTGCTTCTTATCAGAACCAATTCAAAACCGATACAGCATTGGGTGAAGTAGTTTTAACTCCGGATGCAACGACAATGGATGACTATACACTCCTGAATTGCTTCCTGATGGGATTTAACGAAATGCGCTTCAATGGTACGGAAGCTGGGTATCTGATCACCATCAGCGGTTACCTGGTAGTTAACGACAACATGTGGAGCTGACAGGGATGAAAATCGACAAAAAGCTTAACCTGGTGAGTACTATCGAACGTGATGACGGCTCCCTGGTTTATCTGCATGTAACCCCCCTTCCGTACGAAGTAGTCGAAATTAACTGTGTGCTGCTGGGCTCTATGTTTAACCACTTTTTTTCCCTGGTTGGTGGCCTGGGCGCTCCCCGTGTTGCCGCCATGATGCTGCGTACTGAGATTAATGACCGTTTAGCGCTTAATCCTGAATTAGCCGGAAAGCCGACGATTATTGATGACATTCACCGCATGATTTCTGTTATCTGGTCAGACAATGGCGAGTGGAAGAAAATCATGCTGGAAGATGCATTAAAACGCAGCATTATTACCGAAGAGGAATTGCGTGAGGTTGAGGGAGAGCTTGTTTTTTTTACTGTGGGTTTTGCCATTCAGAAAGCCAACCTGGTCATTCCGACAGTGGGGAAAGCGCTCGAAGCCTACAGTGGGCAACTTACCTCATTGAATATTACGGAATACATCGATTCTTTACCGAAGTCGAAAACGGATACCAATATCCAGAACCCGCAAGCCCAGCCGGAACAATCATTCATACCATCCTGACATGGGCTGCATGTGAAGGATTTCGCGATGTGTGTAATGAATTAGGGCTTGGTGAAAATTCAAGCCCGCTGAAGTTCCGCCAGCGCCATATCATCAGGGCAATACAGGGGATGCTTGATGGACGCTAAAACAGTCCTTGAAATTGACGTCAATGATGAACAATTTCAGTCTTTCCTTTCAAAGTACAAGGAATACCAGGATTCGGTAAGTAAATTACCTGAGGCATGGCGGGCAGTTGCAGGCGGTATTGCTGCCGGTGGCGCAGCGGCAAAATCGTTTAATGACAAGCTTCAGGAAACAGAAAAAACCACAAGCAATGCAAAGTCAGATGCTGAATTAATTGCTAAATCTTTTACCGATGGCATCGTTGCTATCAATGGAATGAATAAGGGGCTGGATAACCTAAACAACACTCTGGAAAAGGCAAATAAACACCAGGAATCACTGAGAAAATCAGCCCGCGCAACAAAAAGCTTTTTCAGTGGCATATCCAGAGAAGCCAAAGCTTTTACTGGCCACATCAAAGAAGCCACTTCTAGTCTGCTTTCATGGGGTGCAGTTCTTGGCGTATTTTCAGGAATTGTGGGCGCGGGTGGTTTGTTTGGAATAAACCGGTTAGCGGCTACTGCCGCACAACAGAGATTTACCGCGCTTGGTCTGGGAACTACCACGGGCGGTCTTGAATCAGGTGCTATTAATTTCCAGCGTGCTGTGAGTAACCCGGTCGCCACAATGGGTGCTATTCGTGATGCCCAGCTTGATGTGAGCAAGCGCTGGATTTTTTCGGCTATGGGCATTAATAATCCCGATCAGGACCCGGCATCATTAATGCCGCGAGTGATTAAGGGCGCACGAGATACATTTATCCGTAATGGAAGCACATTACAGGGCGCTCAGGCCGCAGGGTTAACTGATATCTTCAGCCTGGATGACCTTAACCGGTTTAAGCATATGAGTGATGCTGAAATCGATGCCATGTCACGGCGTGCACAGCAGGACTCCAGACAATTACAAATAAGCGACCAGGTTCAGAGGGAATGGCAGAATTTTAATGTTCAGTTACAGCGCAGTGGCATAACTATTGAAAACTCATTTATTCGTGGTCTTGCTCCGCTGGCTCCCCAGCTTACCCGATTATCTGACGCATTTTCTTCAGCCATTGATACGGTGCTTAAATCCCCTGAACTGGGTAAATGGATTGATGCGCTGTCATCCGGAGTTAAACGGTTTGCCACTTATTTAACATCTCCAGAGTTTTCTGAAGATGTCCGGTCATTCATGGATGCGCTTAAAAATATGGGGCATGCCATAGGCAGGTTTATTGATTTGCTTTCTGGTAAAACCACCCTTTCTGAATTCATGAAAGGTAGCTCGCAGATAACCAGCAGCAATACCGTAACTGATCCGAAAACGGGGCAAAGCTATGTTCCGGGTAGTGAAAATGACCCCCGTGTATGGGGTCCTTTGAAGTGGTTAAAAAGGAAGTCAGGTGTAACGCCATCGCAGTATGATTCTTATTTTGAAGAAGCTGCTAAAAAATACGGCGAAGACCCGAGAGTACTTAAAGCTATTACCGGGGCCGAATCAAACTGGAACCCTGCAGCAATAAGTAAAGCCGGGGCAATTGGTCTCATGCAGGTTATGCCTGGCAATGCCAGACCAGGAGAAAATCTTCTTAATCCTCGCGATAACATTATGGCTGGTGCAAGGGTTTTTGACTGGGCTATGAAACAGGCCGGTGGCGATATTGATGAGGCCCTGCGTTATTACAACGGAGGATCACGACGCGGTAGTATCGAAAATCAGCAGTATGCTGGTCGCGTGCGTGAACAGTATCGGGCAATGTACGGTCAGGATATTGCGGGACCAGATACGCAAATTGCGAGTAATGGTACAGGAAGTTCAAAATCTGAACAGTTACTGCAGCAAATATTGAATGCATTAACAACACGTCCTGCACCATCAATCGCTGTCAGTTCAGAGCCAGGCACAAGCGCATTAATTTCATCTTCTCAACTCGGGGGCTTTTACGGATGAGTTTCACGCGTGAAATCTACCGGCTGGGATTCGAAATATCCCCGGTTATTCTCACAGATGGTATTGCATCAGGAATAACCGGGGGAATGCTCCCTGTTGTTGCTTTAACACAGAGCGCCAGCTTCGTTACCGGGCTGATTACTGGCTCGGCAAGCCTCACTGATTTGGATCAGTATTTTTGCCACTGGCAACCTGGCCCTGGTGGAACGCTGATTGATTACGATATAGCAACTTATCCTTTTGCTAATCAGAATGTGGCCGCGAACGCCATTCTTAAAAAGCCTCTTCGCATCCCGATGATTATGAAAGCGCCGGTTAATTCCAGCAACGGTGCCATGACAAAACTGGTCACGCTTTCAGCATTGCAGGCCGTGCTTGAGTCACATGCCAGCCTGGGAGGAACATATATTGTTGCTACGCCAGCTGCAATTTTTGAAAACTGTATTCTCAAAACCGTTATGGATATCACGGGGCAAAATGAAAAAATTGCTCAGTCGACATGGCAGTTTATGTTTGAGAAGCCTCTCATTACTGAAAACCAGGCTGCATCTGCACTGAATAACATGCTTAACGGTATTGACCTGGGGAGTAAGTTAACCAGCAGCGCATGGACTACGGCTCAGAATGCTCTCGGTAATACAGACCTTGGGAATACGATTAAACAGATAACCGGGCTGGTGGGTAGTCTTGGGGGTAACTGATGACCACGACGACATACACATTTACAGGCGATGAGCAGAGCGCTGTTTCATTTACACCCACCCTGGACGGAACTGTTTATAACTGTTCAATCGGCTGGAATATTGCCGCTCAAAGATGGTATCTGACTGTAAAAGACGGATCGGGTAACAGGGTACTTACACGGGCAGTTACCGGGTCACCCGTGGGCGCTGATATCAATCTGTTATTTGGTGTATTCACCTCAACAACGATGGTGTGGCGTACACCTGACGGGAAAATAGAGGTTACCAGCTGATGAGATATTACGATATACAGGTAACCGATCCTGATACCGGGAAAAAATTGGATGATTTTTGCTTCAGCAGTGTGCTCAATGGTGTTTTTAATCCCAATTGCCTGATGGTTGAATTTGACATTCAGAAGTATGGGATGTCTACACCAGCCGGGGAATGTCTGGTCAGGGTTTATGGGCTTGATCAGAAGAGCATGATGCAGGCAAATCAAAACCTGCCCGGTAAAACGATAAGTGTTTCCGTTGGAATGATGCCAGGTCTACCCCTCGCCACCGCTGCATACAATGAGAAACAGTATGGTCTGGTGCTGGAAGGGACTATCTGGCAGGCCTATGGTAACTGGCAGGGAATTAACCTGTCACTGGATATGATTATCCGGTATGGGCCGGTGGCATCATCATCTAATCCTACAGGGCCAATGAATGTCACGTTACCATGGAAGAAAGGGCAAAAGCTTTCAGTGGCACTTACCCAGTGCTTTCAGGTGGGCTTCCCGTCCTATACGCCCGTTATCAATATTAGCGATAACCTGATACTCAGCTATGACAGCCCTATGTTTTGTGGAACGCTGGAGTCATTATCCAGTTACCTTAACAGTATGAGTAAAAGCATTATCCGCCAGCCTGATTACTCTGGAGTGGAAATTGCTGTTGTTGGGAAGGAAATAAAAGCCTGGGATAATCTGGGGAATCCAGTAAAACAGAATAAAATTAAAAAAATAAATTTTAACGATCTTAATGGCCAGCCAAACTGGATCAGACCACAGACTGTTATGTTGACTATGGTAATGCGTGCGGATATCAATGTCGGGGATGATATAAAAATGCCGAAAGAAGCCGTACAGACAGTTATCAATCTCCCTGGCTCTCTTCCAAACTACCGAAATAAGTCAGCGTTTGCGGGTGTTTTTCGTGTCACGTCTGTACGCATTATCGGAAACAGCCGAATTCCTGACGCCAGCGGATGGACAACCGTGATTGAGGCAATTACAACATGAGTATCGCGCAGAAAATAAATTTTGCACGTAACATGCACCAGTTTGCCGAAAAAAAAGTTATTGATGTAATGGAGCTGGCAGGAAAGATACTCCCGGCTACGGTGGTTGCACAGTCAGGGAAGATGGTTACCGTTTCATTCAGCCTGCAAAACATCCCATTTATTTTGCCCCAGGTAACCATTCCATTATTCGGGCCGGAATACATTCGTTACCCCATGCAGAAAGGCGATAAGGGAATTGTCATTCCCGCAGATGCTTATCTGGGTGGTATGAGTGGTCAGGGTGGTGGGGTGGCAGACCTTACGCCTCCGGCAAATTTAAGTGCACTGGTTTATCTGCCAATCAGCAATACCGAATGGCAAAGCGTTGATCCATCAGTCGTGACAATTTATGGTCCTGAAGGTGTCACGCTGAGGGATGCAAACAGCAATACGACATTTCTCCTTACCCCTCAGAGTATCACTATAGCTGCACCTGATAAATTTCAGGTCACAGTTGGTAGTACAGTCCTTACCCTAACATCAGGGAAATGGAGCCTGACAGGAGTCGCAGGAAACCTTCAGGATAGCACGGCCTCTACCAGCCCGGCGATTATGTCAGCTGGATGGGATGCGTTGCTTACATGGCTTAACAGTCATGTCCACGGTAATGGTAATGGCGGTTCGAATACCACAGGGCCGACAAGCTCATTTAACGGGAAAATCACGCAATGAGAACTTATGGTCGCGATAAAAATGGAAAATGGGTGGAGATAACCACGGATGATAATGGTTATAACGATATGGTGCTTATTTCCAATCTCATACAAAATCTCCGCCTGGCCCCCGGTGAATCTCCATTTTATGCCAATAATGGCATTCCGGCGCAATCGTCAGTTATTCAGCAGATACTGCCAACTTATTACGTCAACAGACTGCAACAGCAGTTTTCTCAGTATTTTTCCTCATTACAAATCGCTATGGTAAGTGATGATCCACCCGTATATAACGTTTCGGTTATCACAAATTCAGGCGCAAAAATTATTACGGAAGTGTACTCATGAGTGATTTGCCTGTCAGTTACGATTCAAGCGGGCCGGCACCGCAAACATCATCTGATTTACGCGCACTGGTCGTAGCAAATGCAGAAGCTTTATCACCCGGAATCACTACCGAGTTACCAGGTTCGCTTATTGAGGATATGGTAAGCACAGCAGTCGGTGCACTCCTGGTTTGTGATCAGGCCAGAGTTGATCTTATTCAGGGGGCTGGAGCGCTCAGTGCCAATGAGTTTTTGCTTAATCTGCTTGCTCAGCAGGCTGGCGTTCCTGCAATCGGAACCCAGGGCTACACTTCAGTTCAGGAAACATTTTCTGGCCCACCAGGATTTAATATCCCCCAGGGATTTATTGTCAGTGACGGAACTTATCAGTATGTGCTGCAGGATTCAGTGATTATTCCCGCTTCCGGTACAACAGATGCTGTAACCTGTATAGCTAATACATCTGGTTCATGGGCTGTCCCCGCAGGAAGTGTTACTAATATCGCAACAAGCCTGCCAAATAACATAACACTAACCTGTAATAATCCCACAGCGGGTACACCTGGTTCACTGACTGAAACGGTAGAGCAATTTCGGTCAAGGGTCTGGGATGCAGGCATGGTTACTACCGAAGGAAGCCCGGCATTTATCCGTACAACCCTCAGTAAAGTTGCAAATGTTGTTTCTCGCCTTGTTTCTGTTGTCCAGAGCGGAAGTAACTGGATAATTATGTGTGGTGGTGGCGATGTTTACAGCATGGCGGGTGCAATCCAGAAATCTGCAGGTGACATAAGCCGTCTTTCCGGATGCACGCTGAACGTAACAGGAATTACCCAGGCTAACCCTGGTGTAGCTACAACTGAAATCACCCATGGATTCAGCTCTGGGCAGGTGATACAGATATCCGGCATTGTCGGCATGACAGCACTTAATGGTGTGGATCTGACTATCACGGTAATTGATGCACATACTTTTAGCATTGGTGTTGATACCAGTGCTATGCCAGCATGGATATCAGGAGGTGTTGTAACCCCAAACCTCAGGAACAATTCTATTACCGTAAATGACTGGCCTGATAATTATGTCATTCCGTTCGTTATTCCATTGCAACAGCTTGTGACTGTTAACTTTGCCTGGGCAACGAGTGGGAATAACTACCTGGCAAATTCAACTGTCCAGCAACTGATATCTGCCAATGTTATCAGCTATATCAACAGTATCTATGCTGGTAAACCGCTTAGCCTGATTAAGTTGAGAAATATTTTCGAAGAATCAATAAGTTCAACACTTGATATTTCTTTGCTCAGCAAACTGACAATAACGGTAACGGTGAATGACGTCATCACCAGCCCTGATACCGGAACTGATATTATCAGCGGCGATCCATACAGCTACTGGTATGTTGAAAGTACGGGTATTACAACCAGTGAGGGTTAAAAATGCTGTCGGAAATCATTAAAGCCTATCTTTATCAGCAATATAACGATGACGACAATATCAGGGCATTTTTTACTGTCTATAACACGCTGGCAAATGAAATTTACCAGTGGATGGTGAATGCTAACCTGCCAATATTTATCGGTACGTATAATTCTGGTGATCAGCTTAAGTGGATAGCTAAGGGGATTTACGGGCAGAATCCCCCCATTCTGGTTTCATCAAAAACCACCACAACCGGTCCTTATGGAACTATGGTGTTTTCCAGTCCTGTTCCATATGGAGAAGTAAAGAAAACTACAACAACCCAGCAGATAGTAACTTCTGATGATCTGTTTAAAAGGATCATGACGTGGAACTACTACAAGAGAGACGGATTTCACTTTACCATTCCATGGATAAAACGGCGTGTGATGCGATTTCTCCTGGGAGAAAATGGCGTTGATGTGACTAATGATGAACACTGGAATGTCAGCGTACTTTTCTCATCATCAGGCGCGTCAATCACCATATTCAAAGGATACAGATCCATCACCGGAAGCGCAAAGTTCGGCGCGATGCCCTATGGCTCTATGGCGTTTGGGGCTGTAAATACTGCTCTGGTGCAAAGTTCCAAGTTTGACTACGCGCAAATTTTCAAGGAAACATTCGACAGCGGGCTGCTCAATATGCCGTTTTACTCTCCGGTTTCCGTGAATATTGTTGGTTAATTTAATATTCCATAGTCTAACGAATAACCATAGTTAACCATTTTTATAAGCATAGGTTTAATCCAGGAATATTCAGCCTCAGAGATTCCTGATTTTGTATATATTTCATAGGTGATATATTCAGAGAAATCTTTTTTATCAAGACCTTTCTTTGATGCCGCAAATCCATTTTGGCACGCAAGAGATAGTACGTTTATATTATATAATTTCTTTTCTGGATCAAAATTACTCATACCTTTACTTTCTTTTACTAGAGAATTGTATTCTTTTTCATATGAATTCTCTTCTTTTGTTGCGTATATCGTACATTTTTTTGTTACTGAGTCACTAATTTCTATAGCCAGAGACTTTAGAGGTATTGATAAGAAAAGAATAAATAAAATGTATTTGTTAACTTTTTTCATGTTCCACCCAGTTAAATTCAAATAAATTCATCAGGAGGTCTGATGGCCTTAACATTGCTGGCGTCTAACAACGCCTCTACCGTTCTCGCTGCTGGAATTAGCGCAAGCGCCACGTCACTTACTGTTGCTTCCGGTACTGGTGCTTTATTCCCAACTCCCGTTTCAGGTACTTCATATTTTAAATTATCCCTGATTGATGCTGCAACAGGAACTTTACTTGAGGTTGTCCACGTAACAGCGGTATCAGGTGATACATTCACGATTACACGGGCTCAGGAAGGTACCGCCGCGAGAATCTGGTCAGCTAACGATCTGGTTATAAATACGTTTACCGCTGGTAGTTTTAATGCGTTGGCTCAATTAGCATTGTCGCTTCAAATTAATAATAATCTGTCCGACCTTGCATCAATACCGACCGCTCTCGCAAACCTTGGGTTGGGAGGAAGCCATGGAATACAAACGATAACAACCAGTACCAGTTTCACAGTTCCAGACAATATCTACGACTTATACATATCAGCATCCGGTGCAGGTGGCGGCGGTGGGGGCGGTTATTCAAGTTCATATAGTGGTTCTGGTGGCGGAGGTGGTGCCAGTATTTACAGGCAACATTTTTCAGTAACTCCCGGGACGGTGCTGAGTGTTGTCATCGGTTCTGGTGGTGCTGGCGGCGCGGTTGGGATTGCAGGTTATTCAGGCGGAGCTACTTCAGTAGGCAGTCTTTTTTCTCTGGCTGGAGGTGGTGGGGGCAACCCTGGGATATCAGGCGCAGGAGGTAATTCGGCTGGCTTGCCTGGTGGAGTTGGATCGGTTGCAGGTGAAGATGCCTTTAATAATGTTCCTGGGGGTGGTGGAGGAAACTTGTTAGGCGTGGGAGGTGTTAAGCGTGCCGCAGCTGGCGGTGCCGGAATTTATGGTGGGGGTGGTGCTGGCGGTTATTCTGGTAATGCTGGAGGTGCTGGTGGTGATGGCGTTGTGATTATTGAGTGGGAGCGATAAGTCATGGCTAAGTATGCAATTGTTGTTAATGGACGGGTAACTAATATTGTCCAGTGGGATGGAACCGGAAATGTATTCGAAAGTAACACTGTAATAGAGCTAAATGATTCTGTTACTGCAAATATTGGTGATGCTGTTGCTTCTGGAATTGTTTACGCAAAACCAACAGACGGTTTTGAATATACGTTTAATGATACTTCTCTTTCCTGGGAATTGACTGCTGCGGGACAGAGTGCAAAAACGAGCGCTGAGATTGCTGCAGCTACAACAACGAAAACAGCATTACTCGAATCAGCTCAGTCAACAATCAGTCTCTGGCAATCAGAGTTACTCCTCGGCACTATCAGTGATTCCGATAAATCGTTACTGACAAACTGGATAGCCTACATCAAACAACTGCAGGCTATAGATACGACATCATTGCCGGTTACATGGCCTGCAGTGCCGGGGGTATCAGATTAACTTAAAGATTCAGGGGCATCAGGCCAGGCGAATGCGTCATAGCTGGCTTCATCTGTTATTGAGCTGAAGTCCAGCGCCTGGAGTTCTTTGATATAGGGAATCCAGGCTGTTAGTGTTGCCTTGTCCGCATCACTGATGATGCCAAGCAGTAGCTCAGACTGCCATACGGATATGGTGTTTTTCGCTGAGGTCAGTAACGATTCCTGCTTTATCTTAGCCTGGGCAATAAGCTCACTGGCAGTGGGAGCTGGAAGGTCGACCCACACAGGCATTCCATCGCTGTCAACATCCAGCTTTTTACCCAGTGGTGCCTGAGCGTTGTATGTGTCCCTCACATTGTCATCAACCTCAATCACATCATCAGGAAGTGTACCCGCATTAATGTAAGCCTGTTTATCAGCTACGGGATAAAAGCCCAGTGTTGTTTTGGAAAAGAGATACATATTAATATCCTATCGTTATTACAGCGACACTCATTGGGTTATTGCAGTAAAGCTGCCGGCTGACCTGAGACACATTTCCACCATTCACTAAAGCCATACCAGAACCACCAGGTAATACTGCATCGGCAAGAAAAGTATTTGGAAACGGGATTGGGAAATTTACAGTGATGGACCCAGCCTGTGTTGCTATCGCTGTGTACCACTGCAAAATCAGCTCCTTTCTCTCACCATCAATTATCCCGGGAAATTTCCAGTATCCATTGCTGCTCTGACCTCCCAATAATCCCGTCCCCACCCCTGCCAGGGCGATATCTCCCAAACCAAGGTTTTAGAGAATGACCATTTCCCCATGTTTTGGCATGCTTTCGGCTTTTGCCGGGAGAAAGACTTGTGCTGATAGGGTATGTGAGGGTGTCAACAAATGACCAGAACACGGCATTACAACGAAATGCGCTTGAGTGCGCAGGATGTGAGCTGATTTTTGAAGATAAAATGAGCGGAAAGACATCAGACAGGCCTGGGTTGAAAAAGCTGCTCCGGATGCTATCGGAGGGCGATACGCTGGTGGTTTGGAAGCTGGATCGGCTCGGTCGCAGTATGCGGCATCTTGTTGTGCTGATCGAAGACTTGCGCCAGCGCGGCGTTAACTTCCGCAGCCTTACCGACAGTATCGACACCTCAACACCTATGGGGCGGTTTTTCTTTCATGTCATGGGCGCCCTGGCTGAAATGGAGCGCGAATTGATTGTCGAACGTACCCGCGCCGGGCTCGCAGCTGCGAGAGAAGAAGGGCGGATAGGTGGTCGGCGGCCAAAACTATCACCGGCACAATGGGAACAGGCCGGGCGACTTATCGCGGCCGGGGAGTCGCGTAAGACAGTCGCGTTGATTTTTGACGTTGGCGTGTCGACCCTTTATAAGAAATTTCCAGCCTCAAACTGTTAAAAAGGCCCGTGGCGACACGGGCAAAATACTGCATAGATTACTGATCGGCTGTAAGCCACATATCAGCCTCTTCAAACATTTCTTCCAGCATGCGGTTTAGCCGCTCCTTCTCAGTTTTCGAACAGTCGCTGTTAAGCGCGTTCGCCTGCATTGGTTTAACTCTCACATCGGCGTCAGGGAAAATCCGATGCACTCGCTTTGTTAACTCACACAGAATTATATCTTTTGCGCCCGGCAGTCCTGCAACATTCCGCTTGTCATAAATGAGTTCTACGAACATAACATCTCCGAAATATTACTGATTATGCATACAGTATTGTACATTCATACACTATTAGTCAAATGGGAAATATTAAATATTGAGTACAAGAATAAGTACATGAAATGAATTATTTAAAAAAATAACTTAATTTTATTAATCAGTTATCTATTTATTCTCATAATCATGAAACAGGAAGGTTGGTTGAGCGGCGTCAGTCATTGCAGGTAGTGTCCATCTTCGGTCAATACAATTAACCAGTAATTATGGCGAGTTCGGCATGTAATCACCACCCTTATCTGGTGGGGAAGTTGCTTCAGGAGGTGTTGTTCAGAATAATGGCACGCAATTGCCATTTTCTTTACTCCATTAATAAATAAAAAGACAAACATTTAATTAACTTGTTAATTATTTTCGTTTGGTGTAACTAATGAGAATTTTCACGCGAAAAATAAATGGATTGAATGTTTTTGGTGGCTATAATTTCCGGTGAAAATAATTTTTATTTATGTTTTTTATTATCTCTTGTTTATGTTTTTTGGTAATGAGTGTTTGGGGTTTGGTTGTGCATGGTCGTTATTAAATTATAAGGATAATGATTCAGAGAGGTTGGTAGTGAAAAAGGTTGAATATAGTCTGTTGATTGTGCTGGGGTGTTTATTTAGTATGGCCTCAAGCGCAAGTATCCAGGTTGAGCCAATGCGTGCTGAACTCGATGCTAAAGGGAATGCCATTATTAAAGTCAGATCAACAGGGAGTGATACAGCTTATATTCGTGCATCACTTAAACAAGTCATGTCCCCTGCAACTGCGAGTGAATATGAGCAGGATGCAGTTATTTGGGATAATAGCGGGCTAATGTTGACGCCTCAGAAACTAATTATCCCTGCAAATAGTCAACGTACGCTCCGGTTGATCAGCATGAAACCACCGGAAAAAGAAACTGTGTATCGCGTGATGGTTGAATCCGTTTCAGCGGAGGGCTTTCCTCTGGCAAGCAGTCATGCTCTGTCAGCTGGCTTTGGTATGAACATTATTTGGGGCGTTGTGGTTAATGTGCCACCTCGTCAACCCAGCATTGCTTTTGATTTTAACCGGCCCTTAAAGAGAATTAGCAATAAAGGTACTCAGCGAATTATTTTTCGTAAAATTGAAAGCTGTAACAGTGAATTAACGAAATGCCAGTCTCATGAAGTAAAACGCACTCTCTACCCTGACCAGCAATGGGTTATAGAAAATGATGTGGTCACAGGAAATAAAACAAAATTCACAGTCTATGACTGGATAAATAAAAAAGAAGTTGTCTTTGTTAAATAATTAACCCATAAGGAAATCAAGAAATGAAAAAGCTTTTAGTCACCTCTTTAGCATGCACGCTGGCGGTTGCATTTAGTGCCAGCGCTTTACAAAAAGACATTACGGTAACGGCTGCGGTAGATGCCAACCTTGAAATGACGCTGGCTGATGGAAGCGCATTACCAACCACCGTAGCAATGCAACATATGCCTGGGCTGGGTTTATCGCCTCATACATTACAAACCAGGTTATTCAGTAATGCCCCGGAAAGTAATGTCATTGTGCGTCTGGTTGCCAGCCCGGAACTAACGGCAGCGGAAAGTAATGCATCTGTTCCTCTGTCTGTCACCCTTGGGAACAAAACACTGTCTACATCCGACACCGTATTTAATACGACCGATTTATATCCTGGCGGAGACAGCAGTACTGGGTCGATGCCTCTGCCATTAGTTATTTCACAGGCATCCTCAGGCTCATTGACGAGCGGCCACTATAACGGTCTGGTCAGCATGTACCTGACGCTGTCCGCAGACTGATACCCTCCTGTTTTGAGACACAACGCGGCATGGTTCTCATGCCGCAAGAATATTTATAGCTGCATGAAAGGGTATTCATCGGTGAAAAATACGCATTATTATGGCCTTCTGGGGCTATGCTGCTCTTATGCGGCAATGGCATCTGTTCCGGCTGGTTTTGAAGAATTGCTCCAGGAACAACCTAATGCAATTGAAGTGAAGGGCAGTGGTGGGGCCAGTTTGGGCATCCATAATGTAATGATTAGCCATGACAGGCTGCGCTTCACGGATCCCGAAAAACTGCTGGCGCAGTTCTCATTATCTGATGTTGAGAAAGAGCATCTGAAACAACAGCTTGTTGATGGCGTTGCCTGGCGCCACCAGGCTGCGACTGAAACGGAAACGGCCACACCATTATTTCGCTTGCGCTATGATGAACAAACCAGCCAGGCCTGGGTAACTGTGCGCTCAGAAAAGCGAGCACAAGGAAATTACCACCAGATTGCAGAAGATGCGCAGTCAGCATTAATTCACCAGCAACGGATAAACTTTTTAAAAACGAACAATTATCAAAACATGTCGTTAGCCGGAAATGGTGCACTGGGGGTTTTTGCCAATAGTTATTTATCATTAGACTGGGATGCCAGCCTTTCAGACTACCGTGGTGGGCATGATACTCACCGCAATATCAATGATTTTTACTACCGACATGACCTCAATCCACGTCACTATGTCCAGTTTGGGCGCATGGATCGTAAAGATTTGGGAAGCCCAAAAGGGGGAAGCTTCCAGTTTTACGGATTACCATTGGATGTTATTGAAGGTATCCGGATCGGGTCTTCGCAGGGTTACCGGGATGACAGTGAAAACGCATTAGCCACTCCGGTGATGATTTTATTGACTCAGGACGCTCGTGTTGATGTGTACCGGGAAGAGCAATTGTTGGGCTCGTTTTATTTACAGGCAGGGTCACATGAGCTGAATACGCGGTTGTTTCCTGTCGGTAGCTATCCATTGCGTCTGGCTGTCTATATTAATAATCAACATGCTTATGATGAACGTGTTGCTTTCACTAAAATTGGTGGTGGGCAGGTATCACAGGAGTATTTTATTCAGGCCGGGCGGTCTGTCAGTAAAAATTCTGTCAGTGTTGCCCAGGCAGGTGTAGCCACCCCTTTACCGGCCAATACAACAGCAACGTTAGGTGCCGCAAGCATAGATAACAACGCGATGCTGGAGGCAGGGCTTGCCTGGCAGGCGCCTGTAGTTATTGGTCCTCTTGCCGGGAATGCTACCGCGAACTATGCATGGTTTCGCAGCCAGTCCGGGGAAAGTAAGTCTGTCAGCCAGGCAAGTTACCAGGATCGGGTTTCATTGACCTGGTACCATACACGCACACGCTCTCCAGAATGTACTTACCGTTCATCATCGCAGGATTACTATGCTTTTGGTTGCGGTGACTCTTCACTGTTTTCTGCTTCAACATCGCTCGCTGGTTGGGGCGTGAGTGCCAGTTATACCCAAAACCGTAATCAAACGGCATTCACTGTCTTTGAGCATGGTGTACTTAACCGTAATCATAGCCAGTCACGCCAGGTAAATTTGTCGAAGGGGTTCCGTTGGGGGCAGGTCAATACATCACTCTCGGCTAACCTGTACCGCAGTAATACGTTTCAGGAAAAAAAAGATACGGGTGGTTTGGTGACACTCAGTTTCTATTTTAACGGCCAGAACCATACTCGCTGGTTATCAAACCAGGTACAAAACAGCCGCTATGGTCAGAGCGATGCCGCTGTACGTGCCGGGGTGGATTTCCTTCCGAAAGGGCAGAGTACACAGAATGTTAGCTTTCAGGCCGGTCAAGACCGCCATAATACCCAGGCTTCTGTTCTGGCATCGGGCACCACACAAAAAGGCGCCTGGTCTCTGGGGGCGTCGGATAGCTTTAACCGCAAAGAGCAACAGCATTACTACGGCATAACGGGAAGCCACGATTCTACGCTGGCATGGGCTAAAAACGCGTTTAGTCTTGGTAAAAACCACGATGGTACGCCTGCATCCGGTGTGTTCCTCAAAGCACATGGGGAGTCAGAAGGGCTGGCGGGTGTGCAATTGACAACAAAGCATAGCGGTAAGCTTAACGCTGAGATGAATTCAACACGCTTTATGCCATTACAGGGGTTCCGGGCTGAGCAATTTGGTTTGCAAAACGATGTGAATTACACAGACAGCGACAGCATTTTCGAAAGTGACCACGGGCATGAGCCTGTGTTTCTTACACCAGGGCATGTTGTCACCCGCACTGTAAGGGTGGAGAAGCACTACACGCATATTGGCCAGTTGATTAATTCACAGGGTGATGCTATTTCCAGTTTCACCATCCCTAATATGCTGGATTACAGCGTACTGGGTGGTGGGGGATTCTCATTTACTAATAACAAAGCCTTATCCAGGTTCTTTGTGCATGACGGCATGAAGTACTACCAGTGCACAGCGCCAAAAACTGAACAGCAACAGAGTATTCGCTATCTGGGGCAGGTTGTATGCCACCCGGCAGCTCAGGCAGAGCTGGAGACAAATAATGGATTTCAGGAAGGCAATGTATGAAATGGACAACCGGTTTTTTCTTCATAATGGCTTTTGTTACCTTACCTGCTCAGGCTATTCAAACACTCCCTATGGCTGACCATACACAACCACGGTCATTACGCTTTGATATTTCAGCCCGTCCTTCTGCTCCCTTTTTTATGTCTACAACCAGTGACGGTATTATTTCAGTCACTGATCCGGCAGCGAATACCGGTTCAATCCAGCAACCGCGTATGTACTGCTTCGATAACAGTAATGAAAGCCGGGGGGCTTGTGATAACGGCACAGCAGCGGGGGTGTTTACCGATATTCGCCTGCGTTTTACAGAAAAGCATTCCGGGCAGCAAGTCACCCTGACTATGCAGGGAAAGCGCATGACCTATGCCAGTTCACCATATACATCGTGGGGCCAAATATCGTTTACACCACCTTTTTACTCTGTGGGGTATGCCCCTTTTTATTATGCTATCTCGCCAGAAGAAATGGCGAAGATTCCATCGGGTGGCATATGGCAGGCGACCCTGCAGTTAAGGGTACGTTCAATGATTACTAACCAATATTATGTGTGGCAATGGCCGATTACCTTCGATGTCACGGATGAACAACGAATGGATATTCTGTTCCCGGACAGTAATAGCCATAACCCTAAGGTTGACTTGAATATTCGCCCTCTGCCCGGTGTTCCTGCTCCTGGTGGTTTAAGCTCCGGGCGTGCTCACCTGAATATGTGTTTGTACGACGGCTATAACGGGCACAGCAGTAACATTGAGATGCGCATTACCGGGCAACAACGGCCGGCAGGTATCAGTAATGATCTTTTTTCTATTTATCATACAAGTGCTGGTCTGAATCCGGAAGAAGACCGGGGGCGTCTTGATTTTCGCATCAACGTTCAGAATCCGGTCACCAAAACCTGGGAAGCCGTTCAAAATGGGGAAACTTTCATTTGGCAAAACACTGCACAACGCAGCTCGCTGGTGCCGGTAGTACTGTCATCGGGTTTGCAAGTGTTGTGCTGGCCAACGGTTATGGAATTTACCACGCCGGGGTTTCGGGCTTCAGAGAAAATGGCCGGGTTGTACCAGGGAATAGTGACAGTCGTATTTACACCTTCACTGCAGTAAATTTGCGGCTGTCACATTTTCTTGCAATTTCAACAGGAAACGACACGCCAGTTTCCGTAAAAAGAGCGGCGAGAGAAATAATTGACGTTGAATGAGGAAATTGCGTTGAAGCTCCGTTTATTAACTATTGCCACATTACTGGCTACGTCCGTCGGCACGGCATCCGCGGCAACGGCCCAGATACCGGATTTGTTCTCTGGTCCGATAGCGCCGCCTGCTATTCAGGCGGCTTCATGGGTGTTAATGGACTACACCACAGGCCAGGTGCTGACTGCGCACAACGAGCATCAACAACGTGATCCGGCCAGCCTGACCAAACTGATGACGGGTTATGTCGTCGACAGGGCCATCGACAGTAAGCGGATTACCGCTGATGACATGGTCACCGTGGGCAAAGATGCCTGGGCGAAAGGCAACCCGGTGTTTGATGGTTCTTCGCTGATGTTCCTCAAACCAGGCGACCGTCTGTCTGTCCACCAGTTAAGCCTCGGGCTGATTGTTGATTCGGGCAATGACGCATGTGTGGCACTGGCCGACTATGTTGCAGGCGGCCAGCCTCAGTTTGTTTCGCTGATGAATCAGTATGTTCAGAAATTACACCTGAATGACACGCACTTTGAAACTGTTCATGGCCTGGACGCACCCGGTCAGCACAGTTCAGCCTATGACCTGGCGGTGCTTTCGCGCGCCATTATTCACGGTGAACCTTCGTTCTACCAGATGTACAGTGTGAAAACACTGAGCTGGAACGGCATTACTCAAAACAACCGTAACGGCCTGCTGTGGGATAAATCCCTGAATGTCGATGGGTTGAAAACCGGGCATACTTCGGGGGCTGGTTTTAACCTGATTGCCTCCAGCGTTAATGGTAACCAGCGCCTGATTGCTGTAGTGATGGGGGCTGACAGCGCCAAAGGGCGTGAAGATCAGGCCCGGAAACTGCTTACATGGGGTCAGCAGAACTTCCAGACTGTGGAAGTGATGCACAAAGGCCAGAAAGTGGGTGATGAGCGTGTCTGGTACGGAGATAAATCATCAGTACAGGTAGGTACGGACCAGGATCACTGGATGGTATTACCCAAAGATGAACTGAAAAACATCAAGGCAAAATATAGCGTCACTCAACCAACCCTTGAAGCGCCATTACAGGCCGGTTCAACTATTGGCCAGATAACGTTATACGACAAAGATAAAGTACTGGCTCAGTGGCCACTGGTGGCGCTTAACTCAGTAGAAAAAGGCGGCATGTTTTCTCGCCTGAGTGACTGGGTTCACCTGAAACTGTAACCTGTCAACATTCAACCAGCAGGTCTGTATAAACTTGCTGGTTGTTCCAGTCTGAAATTGTCTCAGCCAAAAAGTTTGTTAACCCGAATATCCCTCTCTGTTTTAAAAAGCGATGGTCCTCATGGTTTTCATCGCATCAGGTGGTGATTTGCTGAACATTTGCTTAACTCAGTGGCAGGTGTATTGGGTTTAACAGGAGAGTAGCATGTACCAGATTCGTGATGTGCCTGTGCGCCATGTTGCTGGTTTTCATCTGGTTGGCCCCTGGGATGTCATGGTAAAGCAAGGTTTTGATCAACTCATGCTGTGGGTGCGTACCCAGCAGCTCGACCCGGAAGAATGGGTTGCCGCTTACTACGATAACCCTGATGTGGTCCCGCCAGAGAAATTGCGTTGTTCCACTTTTATTCGCGTGAACGCTGATTTTGTTGTTCCACCAGCAAGTGAAGGCGTAATTTGTACTGCGCTGGCCGGAGGGACTTATGCTGTGGCTTCCGTTCAGGTCGAAAATAATGACTTCGAAACACCGTGGCGGGGGTTTTTTACGCAACTCTTACAGGACAACCATTATCAAATGGATGCCAAACCCTGTTATGAAGTTTACCAGAGCGATGGTTCTCAAACGGGCACCTGGATGATTGATATGTATATCCCGGTAAAGAGTAAATCTGCGCCAGCAGAACGTTGAATGGCCAATACCTGGTAACGGTGATTACACTGTTGCCGGGTGAAAATTTTATCAGAAAGGCCCAACTGACTGTTTGTTCGTAAATCTGCCTTTTTTTAACTACAAAACCCCGCCGCGCGGTTAATTTCGGTTGCAAAAAATATGCTGCTGTTTGTAACAATGGGGATGAGCATTGAGAAAAAGAGAGTACAATTGCGCTTTTTGTATTCTGGAGAGCGGGTGTGCGTCCCGACAAGTCATTAACACCATTTGAGATTCGTATCTACCGCCACTACCGCCTGGTGCACGGCATTCGTATTGCTGTCGCTTTTGTGCTGGCTTTTATTCTGGTTCGAATGCTGAATATCCCGGAAGGCACCTGGCCTTTGATTACGCTGGTTGTGGTAATGGGGCCAATCTCTTTCTGGGGAAATGTGGTGCCGCGCGCATTTCAGCGTATTGGTGGCACAATATTTGGCGCAACACTCGGTCTGGTAGCCCTGAAACTGGAGCTGTACTCACTGCCATTGATGTTTTTGTGGTGTGGTATGGCGATGTTTATTTGTGGTTATCTTGCCCTGGGGAAAAGGCCGTACCAGGCACTGCTTATCGGCATTACGCTTTCTGTTGTTGTGGGGGCGCCTCCGGGAGATATGGCGACTGCACTGTGGCGCAGTGGCGACGTCATCTTTGGCTCGCTGTTGGCGATGCTGTTCACCAGTTTGTACCCGCAGCGGGCATTTATTCACTGGCGTATTCAGATGGCTGAATATATTCATACTTTCAGTAAACTGTACCAGACCAGTGTCTCGCCGAACTTAGTTGAGCGGCCCCGGCTCGAACGTCACCTCAACCAGATGCTGAATAATGTAGTGAAGTTCCGCGCACTGATAACGCCCGCCAGTAAAGAGACCCATATACAGAAAAGTATTTTTGAAGCCATTCAGACTATCAGCCGCAATATGATTTGCACGCTGGAGTTACAAACTAATGCTCACTGGGCTTCCCGCGAAAGCCATTTTTTGATGATTAATTCACGCAAGTTGCGTGACACTCAGGCACTGACCCTTACCACGCTCACTTCGATTTCGCAGGCGTTATATGAGGGCAACCCTTTGCCGGTCAAAGCCAACAGTGAACGTCTTACGGAAATCATTGCCGAACTGCGCGAGCTGATGCAGCAACAATCACCAGGTGCACTGCAGGAGACATCGATTCATGGTTATGTCTGGCTAAACCTGGAACTGGCGCGCCAACTGGAGTTGCTGTCGCAATTAATCTGTAAAGCATTGCGCAAATAACCCGCAACCAGTCGTAAAATAGTGGCAGCTTGTTTCGATTCAGCACTATTTGCGGTTATGATGGCTTAAAGAGGGTGAACCCGTAAAAGCATTGTCATCGACGGCCTCAGTCAGTATTTTAAAGGCAAGGCGGTCGTTCTTAACGAATCCGAGACTTAATTATTAGGGGTGTGAAAATGGAAAATACCAAACCTTCATTCCAGGATGTGCTGGAGTTTGTGCGTCTGAATCGTCGTAAAAACAAGCTGCAACGTGAAATCCAGGACGTTGAGAAGAAAATCCGCGACAACCAAAAACGTGTCTTGTTGCTTGATAACCTCAGTGATTACATCAAACCGGGTATGAGTGTTGAAGCTATTCAGGGCATTATTGCCAGCATGAAAAGCGACTATGAAGACCGTGTTGATGACTACATCATTAAAAATGCGGAAATCTCTAAAGAACGCCGTGATATTTCCAAAAAGCTCAAAGCGATGGGTGAGCTGAAAGAAGCTGAACCTAAAGCCTGAACCTGAAAGGCGCAAGTGCGGCCTGAGTGAAAACAGATAAATAAAAACGCCCTCAAATTCTGAGGGCGTTTTCGTTTTAAACGCTGGCTGGTTACTTTGCACCCTGGCTACAACACGTTGCAGCTCAGGGTTCACGGACAACCCGCAGTTAGCCAATAGTCATCAGGCTGGCATTTCCCCCGGCCGCCGCAGTATTGACGCTTAGTGAGCGTTCCACATACAGGCGTTCCAGCAGAATGTTGGTTTCCCCACGGGCAAAACCCTGTACCGAAACAATCGCCCCGGTACGGTTGGCAACAGTGACACAGAGGTCACGTAGTTGGTCCGAGTCACCGTGGAAAATTACTGCATCATACTGAGCATCTGTCAGAGTATCTGCACGGGTGAGAGTGATATGCGCTGCAACTTCTTTAGGCAACTGTTTTACCAGTTGCTGGTGCAATGCATCATCCGGCCACAACACCTGGCAACCCACACTGGTGACCGCTGCCAGTTGCACCAGTGCATCCTGTTCATTATCTGCCACACATAACACGGTATCCCGCGGCAGCAACAAATACGCATTGCGCTCACCCGTAGGCCCGGGTAACAGGCGACGGGTACCACTCTGGGCCTGTTCACCAAATTGCGCACAGAGGGCCGCCAGTTCAGGCCTGCTCGCCGCCCATTCAGCCAGTACAGTATGTACCGTCTGCACAGCCGGTTTGCTGCCTGCTTCGATAGTCAGCTGCGTGTCCTTGCGCGAAAGTGTTGCCAGTACGGCAGTTTCCGGTCGGTGAGACAACAGCCGGTACAGGTACAACGGGCCACCCGCTTTGGGCCCGGTACCAGACAACCCTTCGCCACCAAATGGCTGAACTCCCACCACTGCACCCACCATGTTGCGGTTGACGTACATATTCCCGACATGGGCAGATCCTGTTACCTGCGCAATCGTTTCGTCAATACGGGTGTGCACTCCTAATGTCAGGCCATAACCGGCGGCATTAATTTGCTCAATCAGGCTGTTGAGGTTATTTCGGTTATAGCGCACCACATGCAGAACTGGCCCGAAGATCTCGCGTTGCAGCTCATCAAAACTGTTGAGTTCAATCAGTGTCGGTGGAACAAATGTGCCACTTTGCCATTCACGGGCGTCATCGCTGTTGTGACGTACCGCCTGGTAAACAGTGTGGCCTTTACTGCGCATTGCCTGAATATGTTGTTCAATATTGGCTTTGGCTTCAGCATCAATCACCGGCCCAATATCGGTAGTCAGGCGGCCCGGATTACCCATACGGCATTCTGCCATCGCACCTTTGAGCATGGTCAGCGTGTGTTCGGCAACATCTTCCTGCACACACAGCACACGCAGAGCTGAACAACGCTGGCCTGCGCTGTCAAACGCAGAAGCAACCACATCCATCACTACCTGTTCAGTCAGGGCGGATGAGTCAACAATCATGGCATTCAGTCCACCGGTTTCGGCGATCAGCGGCGTCGGGCGGCCCTGAGGGTCTAGCCGGGTGGCAATGCTGCGTTGCAACAGGCTGGCGACTTCGGTTGAACCCGTAAACATGACTGCACGAACACGGTTATCTGCGGTGAGCTGAGCGCCAACGCGCTCACCACTGCCTGGCAACAACTGCACCACACCGGCAGGTACACCCGCCTGCAACAGAATTTGAATGGCCTGGGCTGCAATCAGCGGTGTCTGCTCAGCGGGTTTTGCCAGAACACTGTTGCCAGCCGCCAGGGCAGCAGCGATTTGCCCGGTAAAAATTGCCAGCGGGAAGTTCCACGGGCTGATACACACTACCGGTCCTAACGGACGGTGGGTTTCATTATCGAAATCATGCTTCACCTGGTCTGCGTAATAACGCAGGAAATCCACGGCTTCACGCACTTCAGCAATTGCGTTGGCGAATGTTTTACCGGCTTCGCGTACCAGAACCCCCAGCAGGGTTTGTAGCTGATCTTCCATCAGCACTGCGGCACGCTCGAGAATAGCCGCACGCTCAGCAGGTGGAGTGGCAAACCAGATAGGCGCATTATTGACGGCGTTATTCAGTGCCTGCTCTACTTCTTCTGTGCTGGCTTCGCGCACATAACCTACAATGTCAGCAGGCTCTGCCGGGTTAATTACTGGCTGAAGCGCCCCTTCTGCTACATCGCCTTCCAGAACTGGCAGTGCGCGCCATTTTTCATTTGCGGAGCTCAGCAGGGCAGACGAGAGGGATGCCAGACGGTGTTCATTTGCCAGGTCCAGCCCGTTCGAGTTATGGCGGTTTTTACCATAGAGATCACGCGGCAAGGGAATTTTAGGGTGAGGTAAGCCTGGTACACCTTCCTGGTGTGCCAGTTTCTCAACAGCTTCTACCGGGTCGGCTACCAGGTCATCAATCGGCAGTGTGGTATCGGCAATGCGGTTAACAAAGGAGGTATTGGCTCCGTTTTCCAGCAGGCGGCGTACCAGGTAGGCCAGCAGTGTTTCATGGGTGCCGACGGGCGCATAAATACGGCATGGGCGGTTAAGTTTGCCGTCAGCAATTTTGCCCACAACCTGGTCATAAAGTGGTTCACCCATGCCGTGCAGGCACTGGAACTCATATTGCCCCGGGTAGTAGTTCTGCCCGGCCAGGTGATAAATGGCTGAAAGTGTATGAGCGTTGTGAGTTGCGAACTGCGGATAAATCAGATTCGGTACAGAGAGTAACTTCCGGGCACAGGCCAGGTAAGAAACATCGGTGTACACTTTGCGGGTATAAACCGGGTAACCTTCCAGCCCGTCGAGCTGTGCACGTTTAATTTCACTGTCCCAGTAAGCGCCTTTTACCAGACGAATCATCAGGCGGCGACGGCTGCGGGTTGCCAGATCTATCAGGTAGTCAATAACAAACGGGCAGCGTTTCTGGTAGGCCTGAATAACGAAACCAATACCATTCCAGCCAGCCAGTTCCGGTTCAAAACAGAGCTTTTCCAGCAAATCGAGTGAGATTTCCAGCCGGTCTGCTTCTTCGGCGTCAATATTAATGCCGATGTCATACTGGCGCGCCAGCAGGGTGAGGGACTTCAGACGCGGGTACAGCTCTTCCATCATCCGGTCATACTGTGCACGGCTGTAACGCGGATGCAGGGCAGACAGTTTGATTGAAATCCCCGGGCCTTCATAAATACCACGGCCATTGGAAGCTTTACCAATGGCATGAATCGCCTGTTGGTAGGAAACCATATAGGCCTGCGCATCGGCTTCGGTCAGTGCGGCTTCACCCAGCATGTCATAGGAATAACGGAACCCTTTCTCTTCCAGTTTACGGGCATTGGCCAGTGCTTCAGCAATAGTTTCACCGGTAACAAACTGTTCGCCCATCAGGCGCATCGCCATGTCCACACCTTTACGCACCAGCGGCTCACCACTTTTACTGATAATACGGTTAAGGGAGTGGGAAAGATTCGCTTCGTTATGCGTGGCAACCAGACGGCCGGTGAACAGTAACCCCCAGGTGGCGGCATTAACAAACAGTGACGGGCTGCGGCCCAAATGAGAATGCCAGTTACCATTGCTGATTTTATCGCGGATCAGCGCATCACGAGTGGCTTTGTCCGGAATACGTAACAACGCTTCAGCAAGGCACATTAATGCCACGCCTTCCTGGGATGAAAGAGAGAACTCCTGAAGCAGGTTTTGCACCATTCCGGCGCGCCCACTTGCACTCTTTTGGTTGCGCAGTTTATCTGCAAGCTGCCAGGCAAGCTTGTGTACCTGGCCGGAAAGTTCACCAGATAACCGTGCCTGTTCCAAAATCATTGGCACGGCGTCGGTTTCCGGACGCCGCCATGCTGCGGTAATTGCGGCTCGCGTCACAGATTGTGGTAATATTTGCTCGGCAAATTCGAGGAAGGGTTGATGCTGGTCATCACCACTTGCGGACGGCTCTTCGCTTTCGTTCGCAGCGCCCGCCAGTAAAGCCGGCAGTTCAGGCAACTCATCGTTGTTCTCCAGCCGTTCAAGGTAATTAAAAATTGCCTGCTTAATGAGCCAGTGAGGTGTGCGATCAATACGTGACGCAGCGGTTTTGATGCGTTCGCGGGTTGCTTCGTCCAGCTTCACCCCCATAGTGGTGGTTCCCATACCCTCAACTCCTGTGTTTGCATTGTTCGGTTATTGTTAGTTATCAGGCAATATCCTCCATGTTGCAACTTTGTGCAACCATGTTAAATGTGACTTTGGTTGCAAGCTTAAAAAAAGTGAATTTGTTAAAACTAAAAAACAGGTATGTTTATTGCTTAAAATTACTTCGAAGTCTGTTTTATGTGCTTTGTACAGCAGTTTTGTAAGGTGCAACTCGTAAAAGTGTGAGCGAGTGCAACCAGGTAGCAAAAAAGTACCTGGCCAGGGGTGAAATAATTGTAATCACCGTGTTAAATCATTTGTGAACACAACAATGCCTGCTGCGTTAACAATGTTGCAGAGTGATAACAAGGGTTGCGACCACGTTCCGGCGCAACCACCCGGGGTATAACCCGGCATAATAATCAGGAGAACTTTAATGTCTATGAGTACACCAATGCTGGTGACTTTCCTTATCTACATTGGCGCAATGCTGTTGATAGGGTTTATTGCCTGGCGTTCGACGAAAAACTTCGACGATTACATTCTGGGTGGCCGGAGTCTGGGGAGCCTGGTTACCGCGTTATCCGCCGGCGCTTCAGATATGAGTGGCTGGCTGCTGATGGGGTTACCGGGGGCCATTTTCCTGTCCGGAATTTCAGAAAGCTGGATTGCCATCGGCCTGATTCTTGGTGCCTGGGTTAACTGGAAACTGGTGGCAGGGCGTTTACGTGTCCATACCGAGCATAATAATAACGCTTTGACTTTACCGGACTATTTCACCGCACGTTTTGAAGATAACAGCCGTACACTGCGTATTATCTCTGCACTGGTCATTCTGCTGTTTTTCACCATCTATTGTGCCTCCGGCATTGTCGCTGGTGCGCGCTTGTTCGAAAGTACCTTTGGGATGAGCTATGAAACCGCACTGTGGGCGGGAGCTGCCGCTACTATTCTCTATACCCTGATTGGGGGCTTCCTGGCAGTAAGCTGGACTGACACTGTTCAGGCATCACTGATGATCTTTGCATTGATCATTACGCCGGTGATTGTGGTGGCGTCTGTTGGTGGCCTGAGTGATTCACTGGAAGTGATTCGCCAGAAGAGCATCGAAAACGTCAATATGCTTAAAGGACTGAATGTTGTTGCCATCATTTCGTTGATGGGCTGGGGGCTTGGGTATTTCGGACAGCCGCATATTCTGGCGCGTTTTATGGCTGCCGATTCACACCACACTATTGTTAAAGCACGCCGTATTGGTATGGCATGGATGATCCTGTGCCTGGCTGGTGCGGTTGCGGTTGGCTTCTTCGGTATTGCTTACTTCCAGAACAACCCGGCTCAGGCAGGGGACGTTAACCAGAATGGTGAGCGCATCTTCATTGCGTTGACGCAAATATTGTTCAACCCCTGGGTTGCCGGGGTGCTGCTCTCAGCCATTCTGGCTGCGGTGATGTCGACATTAAGTTGCCAGTTACTGGTATGTTCCAGTGCGATTACCGAAGACTTGTATAAAGCATTCCTGCGTAAAGGCGCCTCGCAGCGTGAACTGGTCTGGGTAGGGCGGTTGATGGTGCTGGTGGTGGCGTTGGTAGCTATTGCACTGGCGGCAAACCCGCAAAACCGCGTGTTGGGGCTGGTGAGCTATGCCTGGGCTGGTTTTGGCGCGGCATTTGGCCCGGTGGTTCTGTTCTCTGTCATGTGGAACCGTATGACGCGTAACGGCGCGCTGGCCGGGATGATTATTGGCGCTATTACTGTTGTGGTCTGGAAACAGAACGCCTGGCTTGATCTGTACGAAATTATTCCGGGCTTCATTTTTGCAAGTGTCGGGATAGTGGTGTTCAGCCTGCTGGATAAAGCGCCTTCCAGTGCAATGGCAAAACGCTTTGCCGAAGCAGACGCACAGTACAAAGGCGATACACCTGTTTCCCTGCAAACGGACAGCTAATCTACACCACCGCTTTCTCCACTGAGTTCTGGCCCGGCAGCATTTCGCCGGGCCTGTTTTTAGCTGGCTCAGTTCCTCTGTTTTCCTGCTCTCTGATTCCTGCCAGCACGTTAGTTGCAGATAACCACATCGTCAGGGCGAATTTTGTTAAATGACAAAATTTTTCTGCCTCCGGCCAGGTTTTATTAACATTCACACTTGTTTTTTGGTTAAGACTAATGATAATCACTATCAATGCTATTTACTTTTCTTTACTGCAAAGATTCGTTTCTTCACACCGGGAGTGATTCATGTTTGTCCCTTTTTTGATCATGCTGCGCGAAGGGCTGGAAGCCGCCTTGATTGTGAGTCTGATCGCCAGTTATCTGAAACGTACCCAACGTGGAAATTTGCTGGGCGCCATGTGGGCAGGTGTTATCCTGGCGGCCGGGTTGTGCCTGGGGCTGGGTATTGTTATTAACGAAACCACTGGTGAATTTCCACAAAAGCAACAAGAGCTGTTTGAAGCGATTGTTGCGGTGATTGCAGTGGTCATCCTCACCTGGATGGTGTTCTGGATGCGCAAAGTTGCCCGTAACGTCAAAGTCCAGCTTGAGCAGGCGGTTGAAGTGGCGCTGAAAAAACAAAATGGGCAGGGCTGGGCACTCATACTGATGGTGTTTTTCGCTGTGGCGCGCGAAGGACTGGAATCGGTGTTTTTCCTGTTAGCCGCGTTTCAGCAGGACCTGGGTATATGGCCGCCGTTAGGTGCCATGCTCGGCCTGGCTACCGCGGTGATCCTTGGTTTTATGATTTACTGGGGCGGTGTTCGCCTGAACCTCGCCGCGTTCTTTAAGTGGACCAGCCTGTTTATTTTACTGGTCGCTGCAGGGCTGGCTGCTGGGGCCATTCGTGCCTTCCATGAAGCGGGCATCTGGAACTACTTCCAGAATGTCGCATTTGATATGAGCGGCGTGCTCTCCACGCACTCACTGTTTGGCACCTTGCTGGAAGGTATGCTCGGTTACCAGGAAACACCCAGTGTGAGTGAGGTGGTGGTGTACTTCCTCTATTTATTACCAGCACTGTTTTTCTATTTTCTCCCTGCACGCCCGGCAGCTCAACCTGCCCGGAGCACGCGTTAATCTTACTTTTTTGCACACTGACTTTGATAGGGACGGGTTTGATGAAACGTTTTCGACACAGCACTCTGACACTTTCTTTGGCCACGCTGTTTTATTCCGCAACTTCCCTGGCGGCGGATATTCCTCAGGTGAAAGTTACCGTGAACGATAAACAATGTGAGCCAATGAGCATTACGGTAGATGCGGGTAAAACGCAATTCCTTATTCAGAACCACAGCCAGAAAGCACTGGAATGGGAAATCCTGAAGGGAGTGATGGTGGTAGAAGAGCGGGAAAACATTGCCCCGGGCTTTAGCCAGAAAATGACGGCCAACCTGCAACCCGGTGAATATGAAATGACCTGTGGCTTGCTGACCAACCCGAAAGGGAAGCTGACGGTACGGGGAAACGGCGCGGCACAGCCAGTCGCGAAAGATAATATCCTGGCGTTGGGCAACGCTATCACTCAATACAAAGCCTGGGTGACGTCTGAAACTGCGGCGCTGGTTACTGGCACTAAGGCCTTTACCGATGCGGTGAAGGCCGGTGATATAGAGAAAGCACGGGCACTGTATGCGCCAACCCGCCAGCACTATGAGCGCATTGAGCCGATTGCTGAATTGTTCTCTGACCTGGATGGTCGCATTGACGCCCGTGAAGATGACTATGAGAAAAAGGCTGAAGACCCGAAATTCAGTGGGTTCCACCGCCTGGAAAAAGCGCTGTTTGGCGACCATTCCACCAAAGGTATGACCCCGTACGCAGACCAGTTGTATAAAGACGTACTGGATCTGCAAACCCGCATTTCTGAACTGGCATTCCCGCCAGGCAAGGTTGTCGGTGGTGCGGCAGACCTGATTGAAGAAGTGGCCTCCAGCAAAATCAGTGGTGAAGAAGACCGTTACAGCCGCACCGACTTGTGGGATTTCCAGGCCAACGTCGATGGTTCCCAGAAAATTGTCGACCTGTTGCGTCCACAATTGAGCAAAGCAAACCCGGAACTGCTGGCAAAAGTGGATGATAACTTTAAACGAGTGGATACCATTCTGGCGAAATACCGTACCAAAGATGGCTTTGAAAGTTATGAAAAACTGACCGATGCCGACCGCAGGGCACTGAAAGGCCCGATTACCGCACTGGCGGAAGACCTTGCACTGCTGCGTGGCGTACTTGGGCTGGATTAATCATGGCTGATAAACATTTAGCCGCTGGCGCCGAACCCGGGCGTCGGCGCTTACTGAAAGGGCTGGGGATGCTGGGCGGCGCGCTGGCGATGGGCGGTTGCCCTGTGGCTCATGCGGCACCGGCAGCACAACGAGCGGAAAAAACGGCTGATGACGAAGATGCCCGCAAACAGTCGGTGGATTTTTATGGTGAACACCAGGCCGGAATTCTGACTCCACAACAGTCTTCCATCATGCTGGTGGCTTTCGACGTGCTGGCAGTCAACAAAGATGACCTGGTGCGCCTGTTTAAGCTGCTGACCAAACGGATTGCTTTTCTGACCCATGGTGGTTTAGCACCCGCCACGCCAAACCCGCAAATGCCGCCACTGGATTCCGGTATTTTAGGGGCGCATATCTGGCCGGATAACCTGACCATTACTGTTTCAGTTGGCAGTGCATTGTTTGATGAACGCTTTGGCCTGGCGGCACAGAAGCCTAAAAAGCTGCAGGTCATGACCCGTTTCCCCAATGATTCCCTGGATGCGTCTTTATGCCATGGCGATCTGCTGCTGCAGATTTGCGCCAACTCAGTAGATACCGTGGTGCATGCCGTGCGTGACATTATCAAGCACACGCCTGATTTGTTAAGTGTCCGCTGGCGGCGCGACGGTTTTATTGGCGAGCATGCCGCACTGAGCAAAGGGAAGGTGACGCCAGTTAACTTACTGGGCTTTAAAGATGGCACTGGCAACCCGGACAGCAAGAACCAGCCGCTGATGAATGAAGTGATTTGGGTGACACCCGGCCAGCAGGAACCGGCCTGGACTCATGGCGGCAGCTACCAGGCCGTGCGCATCATTCAGTTCCATGTCGAGTTCTGGGACAGAACGCCGCTGCGTGAACAGGAGAACATCTTTGGCCGCGATAAAATCACCGGTGCGCCGTTGGGGATGAAGCATGAGCATGATGTGCCAGATTACGCCAGCGACCCGGAGGGTAAAATTATCCCGCTGGATGCGCATATGCGCCTTGCCAACCCGCGCACAGCGCAAACGCAGGACAGCCTGATGATGCGTCGTGGGTACAGCTATTCCCAGGGGATCACCGGTTCCGGGCAACTGGATATGGGCCTGCTGTTTGTCTGCTACCAGCATGACCTGGAAAAAGGTTTTATCGGGGTACAAAAACGCCTGAATGGTGAGCCGCTGGAAGAGTATATTCGCCCGATTGGCGGTGGTTACTTTTTTGCCCTGCCGGGTGTGGTTGATGCACAGCACTACCTGGCACAGCCACTTCTGGAAGCCTGATTTAAGCCCGCCAGGTTATGCTCTTGTGCCTGAACGCAAGAGTGTAGCCTGGTTTTTATCCCGGTAATGAATACCTTGCTACTTCTCCAGCTAGTTTTGCCATTCGGTCATCAGAATTTACTATGAGTTTTTTACTGTTATAAAACGGTAATATTTCTGTGCAATAACATTCACAGTGAATGGATGTGCTGCAGTAAGTAAAACGTAAAATAAATGTTGCATTTGTAATAGTTTTTGGTGTACTTAAAACATAGCGTAACTCAACGAAGTGCGTTTTTACGCCGGAGATCGCGAATGGTTGTAGCGTCCTGTTATGGACTAAGTTGTAGAAAACACAGCCTTCTTCACAGGCCCGGGGCATCCGACCCGGTAAAAGCCGTCACCCCTGAATACTCCCTGATTTTCAACTCTGAACCTGTTTCCACTGGTCTGCCTTGTACAACATATCGCACGGCAGTACCTGCTCCTCAGGCAATCTATGGCTTACAAGGAAGCCAACAACAAACCTCAACGTTAGTTAAAATCGTGTCTGTGCGCCAGATACGGGAATTGAAACCAACAGAAGGTGCCATCCATGGGAAGACAAAAAGCAGTGATCAAAGCTCGTCGCGAAGCCAAACGTGTGCTCAGACGGGATTCACGCAGCCATAAGCAACGTGAAGAAGAATCGGTCACCTCGCTTGTGCAAATGAGTGGTGTTGAAGCAATTGGCATGGCGCGGGACAGCCGGGACAGTTCGCCAATTGCTGCGCGTAACGACGCTCAGGCGCAGTACCTGCATGCTATTGACAACAAACAGCTGATTTTTGCCACCGGTGAAGCTGGTTGCGGAAAAACCTGGATTAGTGCCGCTAAAGCTGCAGAGGCCCTGGTTCACAAAGAAGTGGACAGGATAATTGTCACCCGCCCGGTATTGCAGGCCGATGAAGACCTCGGCTTCTTGCCAGGGGATATATCAGAGAAGTTCGCACCCTATTTCAGGCCGGTTTACGATGTTCTCGTCCGGCGTCTGGGGGCCTCATTCATGCAGTATTGTTTGCGGCCAGAGATTGGTAAGGTGGAGATTGCGCCCTTCGCCTATATGCGCGGGCGGACGTTTGAAAATGCGTTCGTCATTCTTGATGAAGCGCAGAATGTTACAGCAGCGCAGATGAAAATGTTCCTGACCCGCCTGGGGGAAAATGTCACGGTTATCGTTAACGGGGATGTCACCCAGTGCGATTTACCCCGTGGTGTGGCTTCCGGGTTAAGTGATGCGCTGGCGCGCTTTGCTAACGACGACATGATTGGCGTTGTGCGGTTTGGTAAAGATGACTGTGTGCGTTCTGAGTTGTGCCAACGCACACTGCAGGCTTATGACTAACCCGGAATAACACCCGGTCATCAGCCTGGTAAAACCTCTCCCTGCCGGGAGAGGTTTTTTATACTTTGTGTTTCTTCGGTTGCGAATATGGTCTGCGTTTTAGCGCGCTTCGCCATTAAGCGCCGGTAAGTTCAGGTGTTGTAAATCTGTCAGTAGCCCCGGGCCTGCAGGTAACCAGCCTAATTGTTGTTGTGTCCAGGTGGCGCTTGCAGTCAGGTTCATACCAACAAACATTGCGAACCAGCCAAAATGGGCTTCTGCCTGTTCCGGTGCCAGTGAGGTAAGGGGGAGTGCCAGACGGGCGGCAATGGCTGCTGCCAGCGCATGCATCGCCACACCTTCTTCGGCCACCGCATGGTAGCGTTTACCCGCTTCCCCTTGTTCCAGCACCAGGCGGTATAACCGCGCAACATCTGTCACATGGCAGGCAGAAAAGCGGTTTGAACCATCGCCGGTATATGCCACTGTGCCTTTTTCCAGCGCTAACTGTATCCACGGCGTTAGCAGTCCTTGCTTGTGGGTGTCATGCACCTGAGGAAGGCGCATGACCCGCACATCAATACCCTGTTCCAGTAACTGGTTGCCGGTTTGTTCTGAAATAATGCGTGGGTTTGGGTGGCTGAAATTCTGCACTGTTTCGGTAGCGGGCTGCCCGTTTCCTGCATCACCCAGACCCACGCCAGAAGTAATTATCAGCGGGCGACGGGTGCCCCTGAGTGCACTTCCCAGCGCTTCAATTACCCGCCGGTCTTTCTCACAATTGGCGGCAAAATGGGTGAAATCATGGTCGAACGCGGTGTGAATCACCGCATCAGCCTGGGCAACACCGGGTAGCAGGCTGGCCGGGTCTTCTAAATTTCCCCGCACCACGTCCGCCCCCCTGGCACGCAAAGCCTGCTCGCCATTGTCTGAACGGGCAAGGCCCGTCACCTGATGGCCTGCAGCCAGCAGTTCAGTAACAATCCGGGAACCAATAAACCCTGTGGCACCGGTAAGGAATACACGCATAGTCAGTCTCCTTTATGTTCGAACACTGAGTGTGGCGTGAAATGATATGCGCGAACAGCCGTGAGGTTATCAGGGTATAAGGACTAACAGGTTAAGCCGTAAACGGGAGTAAGGCCTGCCATAACGGCAGGCACAAAGTTGTCAGCCAGGGGTTAATACAGCAAGCCAGTCAGTCAGGTTTTTATCCAGCATATTTCCCCTGAACAAGGCACTGCCTGACACCACACGATCGATACCACTGGCACGCAGACCAGCGACATCCTGCAAAAGCAGTGCGCCATCTACCGCAATGAGCTTATGCTCCCGCGCATTACCCAACAACCGTAGCAAGTCAGCCAGACGCTGTTTCAGCACCGGAACGGCGAGTTTGCTGCCATAACCTGGGTTAACCGCGAGGAGCTGAATCACTTCAACCTGGTCCAGCAGTGGAACCAGTGTTTCCAGTGGTGTGCCCGGGCTCAGGCTGATACCGCGAATCACCGGCATTTCCCCGCCATCCACTGGTACCGTTTGCTCGCCCAGCCAGTGCAATACCGCATGCACATTACCGGGGGATTCGGCTTGTAGCGTAATGCAGTGTGCGCCTGCTGCCACGCAAGCCTGTGCAACGGGGAAAGGGTTATTCACCATCAGGTGCGCATCTTTCAGCCACTCTTGTGGCAACTGCTCCACCGCCCAGGGGCCGACAGTGAATTGCGGGCAAAACTGCCCATCCATGATGTCAACATGGAGTAATGGTTGTTCCCGTTGCCGGAGTACCTGCAAATGGTCATTGAGGTGTAGCCACTGCCCGGCCAGAATACCGGTACTCAGCGGGTAACGCCGCAGCAACTGGACGCAGGCGGCTCTGCTCAGCCCGGCAAAGTGTGCGTTCATTGCGGGCTCCTCAGGGCAGAATGCCAATAAAAGTCGTCTTTTTGCGTGGGCCGGTCATTAGTGGTTCAAGGGCTGCCACGCAGGCCAGGTAATGTGGGGTGGTTTTATGAAAGGCCACAGCCTGTTCACTGGCGTAGGCTTCATAGATATAAAATCGTGTGGGTACTTGCGGGTCCTGCAGAACATCAAAGCGCAGGTTGCCTGGCTCCTGTACCGAACCCAGGTGATTCAGCCGGAACACCTCCAGAAACTGTTCGACTTTGTCTTCATGCACATTAATTTCAACCAGTGTGACATGCATATTCTTCCTCCTTCAGGACGGGGCCAGCCAGGAGACTGTGCTGACCCTTATCACCGGTTTTTCAGCCTTTTTCACTCAGGAAAAGTTCATAGGCCTGCTGGACTGTGAAACCGTTATGCACAATGGCATGCACGGCTTTGATCATGGCGACCGGGGCATCAGACTGGAAAATATTACGCCCCATATCCACACCACTGGCACCCTGATCAATAGCGCGGTAACACATATCCAGTGCATCACGCTCTGGTAGCTTTTTCCCGCCTGCAATCACAATGGGAACCGGACAGCCTGCGGCAATGCGTTCAAATCCCTGTTCCACATAGTAGGTTTTGATAACCTGCGCACCCATTTCCGCCGCAATACGGGTGGCGAGCGAGAAATAGCGCTGATCACGCGCCATATCTTTGCCCACACCCGTGACTGCCATGGTGGGCATGCCCACCCGCAAACCGGCATCCACTAACTGGATAATGTTTTTGATGGACTGGTGCTCGTGCTCACTGCCAATGTAGACCTGAGCGGCAACCGCGCAGCTGTTCAGGCGCACGGCATCGTCCATAGCGACGGCGACTGCTTCATTGCTGAGTTCGGTCAAAATCGAGTTGCCCCCGGAAGCCCTCAGTACAACAGGCTTGTTGGTTGCCGGCGGGACAACGCTGCGTAACACACCACGGGTGCACATCAGCACATCCGCATGTTCAAACAGCGGGGCAATCGAAATATCAATACGCTCAAGCCCGGTTGTCGGCCCCTGAAAGTAGCCATGATCAAAAGCCAGCATCACAGTTTTGCCCGTTTTCGGGTTAAAAATCCGCGACAGGCGCGATTGCATGCCCCAGTCCAGCGCGCCACAGCCTTTCAGGGAAAATACTGTGTTACGCTGCGCCTGGTCGGTGTGAAAATTCTTGCCATCTTTGATGTCGTCTAAGTCAGCCATTTGTTCACTCCATCGGATAATAAATCGGTAAAACCACGCCACAGGCGTGCCGGGAAGTTAAAAATCGTATTTATCGATATTGTCTTTGGTAAACACCACTCGTTCGGGCAGCAGGACAATGCCGTTGCCTTTTGCTTCGTAGCTGTAGCCCTGCACACTATTTGGCGAGACCTCCACCTGGCCGACACCGGGAATATTCAGCTTGTCGCCGGTGTTCAGTGCGCCTTTTTTCAGCAGAGTATCAGCAACGTAAACGGCAATTTTCCCCTGGTTGACGACATCCCACAGACCAAAGGCCTTAACGGTGCCGCGCTTAACATAGGGGCGCATAACATTAGGGGTGCTGAAGCCGACAATAGCGATATTGTTGCGTTTGAGGTTTTCTGCTGCCTGAGCCGCTGCGGGAAGCGCATTGGCATCCGGGGCGATAATTGCATCCAGGTCTGGCCACGCCTTGATAATCCCTTCGGCAGTTTGCAGTGATTTAGTGGCATCGTTATAGCCAAACTGGGTGGTGACGATTTGCCAGCCGGGGTGCTCACTGGCAATTTTTTTCTTCGCTTCATTCACCCACTGGTTCTGGTCAGTTACCGTTGGGCTGGAGTAAAAGAAGGCCACTTTGGCTTTTTCTTTCTTCACTTGCTGTGCTGCCATATCCACCAACATGCCGCCCAACTGAGTAGGCGTCCCCTGGTCGATATAATAAGAACGGCACTCAGGGCGGGTATCAGAATCCCAGGTGAGCACTTTAACGCCTCGCTGCATGGCGCGTTTCAGGGCAGGGCACAGGCCATCAGGTGAGACGGCCGAAATGATAATGGCGTTGTACCCCTGGTTAACGAAGTTATTAATTAACTGCACCTGGCCAGACACGCTGGGTTCTGTTGGCCCATCGTAAGTGACATCCACACCGAGTTCTTTCCCGGCTTCTTTGGCACCATTCCCGCCACTGGTGAAAAACCCTACACCAACCAGCTTGGGAATAAATGCGATGCGCTCAGCAGCCTGCACAGACAGGCTCAATGTTGCCAGGCCGACAGCCCCCAGCCAGGCGATTTTTTTGATGCTTTGCATAGTCATTGTTTCTTCTCTCCGAATAGTGCGTTGCATTGGCCGTAAAAAGTGGTAATCGTCAGTGCTGCCAGGCTGCCTGTGTACGCCGCAGCCAGTCGCGAATCTGCCCGCGATGGAGGCTCACGGAACGCCCGACGACGACAATAATGAGCAGCGCGCCAGACAGGGCGCTGGAAATTTGGTTGGGTACCCCCGCCATTTGTAAACCCTGCTGCAGGAAGCCCACCAGCAAAGTCGCCAGCGCCGTGCCCAGGATAGAGCCGGATCCACCGTAAATATTGGCGCCACCCAGTACCGCCGCAGTAATCGCGGGCATTAGGAAGGCGCTGCCCAGATCAGAGCGGGCGGAACCGAAATAGGAAACCTGTAAAATGGCTGCGATGGACGCGGCAAACCCGGTCATGGCGTAAAGCAAGAACAGAGTGCGGTTAACCGGTGTGGCACTGTACTGGGCGGCGCGGGCGTTCTGGCCGGTCAAAAACACGTTACGCCCCTGGTGGGTGTTATGCAGCCAGGCCCAACAGAGCAGTACACTGAATAAAAAGAACAGCAGAGGAACCGGCAGCCCCAGTACGGACAGGTTAGCGAAGTTGGTGAAACTGTCCGGGAAACCGCCAATGCCTTCATAGCCAGTGGCACCAGCCAGCCCGGAAAGCAACAGTGCGCTGCCGCCAAACAAATACATTGTGCCGAGTGTTATCACCAGTGGGTTAATTCCGGTGTAGATAATCAGCGCTGCGTTAATAAGCCCACATACAGTGCCCGCCAGCACGGTGAGCGCAATCGCCAGCGGTAGTGGAACGCCTGCATGAAACAGCATCCCGAACGTAATGGCGCATAACCCAATGGTGGAGCCAAATGAAATATCAATACCGCCACTGATAATCACCATAGTAAGCGGCAGGGCAACAAGGCCAATGCAGATAAAATCGCTGGTGCTGAACAACAGGACATTGATATTAAGCATTTGCGAATTGGCTGCGCCAAACCCGAGAATTTCAATTACCAGCAGCGCTGCCAGTGCCAGCTCCCAGCCATAATGTTTGAGGTTATTCATCAGGCTACCCTCCGTTTTTTGTCATGAGCGGTTATTTCAGGCGGGCTTATCGCGTTTTTGCTGACCGGAGGCTTTGGGGAGAAACGTGCATATTTCTGTTTGCGAATATTACGGGCAAGCGCCATACGTAACCGGCCATCAAAGACCAGTACGCCCAGCAACACCAGCCCGGCAATAAAATCATTCCACCAAGCGGGGATACGCAGCAGCACCAGTACGCTGTCTATTTGGGTGAGAAAATAAGCGCCGAGAACCGCGCCAATAATGCTCCCGGAACCACCCAGCAGGCTGACACCACCCAGCACACAGGCAGCAATAGCTTTCATTTCCAGCCCGGTACCAGCCTGGTTGGGGATAAAGCCAATTTGCGAGGCGAAGACAATCCCGGCAAGTGCAGCCATCATGCCATTAAACGCGAAGGCGGCCAGACGCACAGATTCTGTACGCACGCCCAACTGGCGGGCCCCCTGAAGGTTATCTCCCGTGGCGTAAAAGTTGCGGCCAGTTTGTGTTTTTGCCAGGATCCACGCGAAGCCCAGCGCGAGGAAAATAATCACAATACCAATCGGGGAAAGGCCCGGAATCACCGGTTCGGAGAGGTTTTTTAATTCCGGTGGCAGGCCTTCAATCCATTTACCGCCCGTCCAGAGCAGCATAATGCCGCGATACAGCCCGAGGGTTCCCAGTGTGGCGACTATCGCCGGAATTTTCAGCCAGGCAACCAGAATGCCATTGACCAGGCCCGCGCACAGCCCCAGCAACAAAGTGGCGGCAATGGCGGCAGGCAGACTGTAACCGGCGTTAAGCATCAGCCCCAGTAATACTGCGCACATTCCGGTGATGGAACCCACGGAAACATCAATATTGCGCGTCAGCATCACCAGCGCTGCCCCCATCGCCAGCAGCATCAGAATTTGTGCGCTGCTGAATACCATGGTGACGGTGCCAATACCAAAGTAATGGCTGTCGAGCGCACCGGGCAGAGCAAACAAACACAGAATGGCGATAAACGCGGTCACTTCCCGGTTCTGCTGGATAAATTTCAACATACATGTTTCCCCTGTGTGCTGGCTAAAGAGTCAGATCGAGGCTGGACTGCGGCGCTCCCTTCGCCAAAGGCGAGGCGCATAATAGTGTCGACACTGATGTCTGCACCGCTCAACGGCGAGGGGTTGATTTCCCCCTGGTGCATGACATAAACCCGGTCGGCCATCATGCTGATTTCCTCCAGGTCGGAAGAGATAAACAGGATGGCGACATTCTGGTCGGCAATGCTGCGGATCAACTGATAAATATCGTTGCGGGCGCCCACATCGACACCGCGGGTGGGTTCATCCACAATCAGAATTTGCGGCGAGGCTTCCAGGCACTTCGCAATCAGGATTTTTTGTTGGTTACCGCCGGACAAGGTCCGTACTGGTTGTTCGGTATCGCTGAATTTAATGTCCAGTGCCCGCCGGTAGCGTTCCAGCGTGGCGTTATCACGTTGCGAATGAGACCAGAACCCCTGCTGGTTGTGGGTGAGGGAACAGACATTCCACACCAGCGAAGCATCCAGATACAGACCGGAGGATTGCCGGTCTTCAGGCAAATACACCAGGCCGTGCGCCAGCCGCTGTCGGGTATTCAGGTGAGTGATATCCAGCCCGTTAAGGCGAATCAGCCCGGCGGATACCGGACGCAACCCGTACAGTGTTTCCGCAAGCTCAGTACGCCCGGCACCAACAAGGCCGGCAAGCCCCAGAATTTCGCCTGCGCGAACCTCCAGCGCAATATCCCTGAAACCCTCACCGCTCAGTTGCTCAATTGCCAGCACGGTGGTGCCTTTTTCAACATCCGGGCGGGAGCCAGGAACGCTGAGCCACAGTTTCTGCGTGGGCGACAGCGCTTCATTACGGGCCGCAGGTGTGATGGCCTGAATAATGGCGTCAGTGGAGAGTTCCTGTGTTTTGCCATTCAGGGCAATTTTGCCATCGCGCATCACGCTCACGACATCGGCAATCTGGCGGATTTCGGGGAGCTTGTGGGAGATAAATACTGTACCCACACCTTTGCGTTGCAGCTCCCGCACCCGGGAGAACAGGCGTTCAGTTTCAGCAGGGGTTAATGAAGCCGTGGGTTCATCAAGAATAAGAATGCGGGAATCACGCATTAGCCCGCGCATGATTTCCACCATTTGCCGGTCGGCGACATCCAGCATGCCAGCCGGGCTGGCAGTATCGAATTTACAACCGAGTTCATTCAGTAACAGAGTCATTTTTGCAGTGGTGGCCTGAGAACCTTTCAGCCCAAACAGAATGTTTTCTTTTACTGTCAGGCTGGGGAACAGCAACGGCTCCTGAGGAACAAGGTAAATCCCCAACTGGTGTGCTTTAACCGGGGTTAACCGGCTGCATACTGTGCCATCAATAGCAATGGTGCCTGAATCCTGCGGTGTGACCCCGGCAATGATTTTCATCAGGGTGGATTTTCCCGCACCATTGCCACCGAGTAACGCGTGTACTTCACCCTGTTGCAGGGTGAAATCTATCTTTTTAAGCACATCGACACCGGAAAATTGCTTGCATAACTGGCTTACCTGCAAGAGTGGTGGGGCTGTCAGGTGACTGGTTTGCATTACGCCTCCGTCCGGATCTCAACTCAGTAGAATTGAACAAATGTGTTTTAGAAAAATAATTGTTCATAAACATAGTTGCGGGGCGGGGATAAAACCTCAGTACGGATCACGTTTCTGCAATATTTGTATTTTTATTTTTTATTTGTTCATCAAGAAAGTGAGGTATGTGGTATATGTCACAGATATTAGTTGTCGCAATGAGAACAATTGTGTTTAAAATTTAAAAATGTTCACAGTGAAGCGAAGAAACCACAATGAGTGAAACAACCTTTATTCCTGGTAATGAAATGAGTGAAGAGGAGCTGGTGGCACGGATCGCCTGGTTCTATTATCACGACAGCTTAACCCAAAGTGAAATCAGCGAACGCCTGGGGCTGACCCGCCTTAAAGTTTCCCGTTTACTGGAGAAAGGGCACCAGTCGGGCATCATTCGGGTGCAGATTAATTCGCGCTTTGAAGGGTGCCTGCAATATGAAGACACACTGAAACAGCACTTTGGCCTGCGCCAGGTGCGGGTGCTCCCGGCGCTACCCGATGCCGATATTTGCGCCCGGCTGGGGATTGGTGCCGCGCATATGTTAATGGAGTCGCTCAGTGCGCAGCAGTTGCTGGCGGTGGGGTTCGGCAAAACCACCATGAGCACACTGAAACGCCTGAGTGGTTTTATCTCTTCACAACAAATCCGCCTGGTGACGCTGTCTGGCGGTGTTGGCCCTTATATGACCGGAATAGGCCAGCTGGATGCCGCCTGTAGCGTGAATATTATTCCTGCACCCTTGCGGGCATCGTCAGCGGATATCGCCAGAACACTGAGAAATGAAAACAGCGTGCGTGATGTGTTGCTGGCAGCGCAGGCTGCCGATGTGGCCGTTGTCGGTATTGGCTCCATCAGCCAGCGGACGGATGCCACCATTCTCCATTCGGGCTATATCACCGAAGGCGAACAACTGATGATTGGCCGCAAAGGCGCGGTGGGCGACATTCTTGGGTATTTCTTTGATGCGCATGGGCAAATTGTGCCAGACATGCGTATTCACAAGGAATTAATTGGGCTCAGCCTGGATGCATTAACCACGATCCCCCTGGTGATTGGTGTGGCGGGGGGAATAGAGAAAGCCGAAGCCGTTCTTGCCGCCATGAAAGGCGGTTATATCAACGCACTGGTCACGGACCAGAATACTGCAGCAGAAATACTGAAACTGATTGAAAAATAAATATTTTAATAATGAACACTTACCCTGATACATGGAGCAGTCAACGGCAGGAAGCGACATAACGCCGAGGATCTTTTTATGGCCCGACTCTGTACTCCTAACCTTTCACCACACTACCTGATGGCGCTGGATGCCGGTACAGGAAGTGTCCGCGCCGTTATTTTTGATTTTGACGGCAATCAAATCAGTGTCGGCCAGGCTGAGTGGCAACACCTGGCCGTGCCCGACGTGCCGGGGTCAATGGAATTTGACCTCAATAAAAACTGGCAACTCACCTGTAACTGCATTCGCCAGGCATTGCATAACGGTAATGTTGCTGCGGAATCTGTCGTTGCAGTTTCAGCCTGCTCTATGCGCGAAGGTATTGTGATTTATGACAGCAATGCCACGCCAGTGTGGGCCTGCGCGAACGTTGATGCCCGGGCCGCCCATGAAGTTAGTGAACTGAAAGAACTGTACGACTACACATTTGAAAACGAGGTTTACCGCTGTTCCGGGCAAACACTGGCGCTGAGCGCCATGCCGCGTTTGTTGTGGCTGGCGCACCACCGGCCGGATATCTACCGCAAGGCTTCCACCGTAACAATGATCAGCGACTGGCTGGCCTTTATGCTCAGTGGCGAACTGGCGGTGGACCCTTCCAACGCGGGTACCACGGGTTTGCTGGACCTGGTAACCCGTGACTGGAAACCCGGCCTGCTGGAAATGGCCGGGTTGCGCTCTGACATTCTTTCGCCAGTCAAGGAAACTGGCAGTTTACTGGGGGTTGTCACGGCTGACAGCGCAGCAGCCTGTGGCCTGAAAGCCGGTACGCCAGTGGTGGTGGGCGGTGGGGATGTGCAACTGGGTTGCCTTGGACTCGGAGTGGTGCGCCCGGCACAAACTGCTGTGCTGGGTGGCACTTTCTGGCAGCAGGTAGTTAACTTGCCTGAGCCGGTCACTGACCCGAATATGAATGTGCGTATTAATCCCCATGTTATTCCCGGCATGGTGCAGACGGAATCCATCAGTTTCTTTACCGGGCTGACTATGCGCTGGTTCCGTGATGCATTCTGCGCGGAAGAAAAGCTTATTGCGGACCGGCTGGGGATTGATGCGTATACCCTGCTTGAAGAGATGGCGGGCCGTGTGCCTGCAGGTGCCTGGGGCGTAATGCCCATCTTTTCAGACGTGATGCGGTTTAAAACCTGGTACCACGCTGCACCTTCGTTTATTAACCTGTCGATTGACCCTGAAAAATGCAATAAAGCCACGTTGTTCCGTGCTCTGGAAGAAAACGCAGCCATTGTCTCGGCCTGTAACCTTAAACAGATTGCTGAATTCTCCGGTGTGGAAGCAGATTCGCTGGTATTTGCTGGCGGAGGCGCGAAGGGCAAACTCTGGAGCCAAATTCTGGCGGATGTCACCGGCCTTACGGTACGGGTTCCGGTAGTAAAAGAGGCGACGGCGCTGGGCTGTGCCATTGCCGCAGGCGTAGGCGCTGGCATTTACCCATCCCTTGCTGAAACCGGTGAGAAACTGGTGCGCTGGGACCGGGAACACCAACCAGACCCGGCCAATTATGCGGTGTACCACGAAGCACGGGAGAAGTGGCTGGCGGTTTATCAGGACCAGCGCGGGCTGGTGGATCATGGCTTAACCACATCAATGTGGAAAGCTCCTGGTTTGTAATATAAGAGGGCGCATCATGCTGAAAACTAACGAGCAACAGCACCAGTACCGTTTTGGGGATAACGGGCCCAAGTACCTGGTTCGTGGCCCACAGTGCGATATGGGTGTTGTGGTACTGAACCCCGGGCAGTCATTTCGCAACCACCGGCACAAAGAAGCCTGTGAGGTTTTTTATACGCTAAGCGGTGAAGTGTGCCTCTACCTGGAAGGGGTGTTGCATGTGTTGCAGGAAGGGGATGTTTTGCAGTGTGAACCAGGCGAAGCGCATTACCTGGTTAACCGTGGTGATGTGCCCTGGAAAGGAGTGTTTGTTAAATCCCCGCATTTAATGAATGACAGCCACCCGGCAGAACCGGAAGCCTGGTAGCAAGCCGGGTGAGTGTTATATGGGTTGTTGCTGTATTTTGCGAGCAGGGCAGAGGATTTGTTGTGTAATGGTGTGGTACAGGGGAAAGGGCTTGCGGCAAAGAGCTATTCCCAGTATCTTGCCCCGGCACCTGCAAAATCAGGTGCCGGGATTGGAACCCTGAAATCGTTACAGGCGACATACGACGCGCCAGTGGGTTCTTTATCTCGAGTGCACTGCTTCATTTCAATGGTGGAGCGGGGCACTGTAAAGTGAGCCGGTACTGTGACCAATCCGGTACGCCAACCCCGTTCAGTTCACCACTCGTGAGACTGGAACCTTTGCTGGTGGTATACATTTACTCATCAGAGGTTTCCATTATGGCTACAACCCTTACCCAGACACACCCGTTACTTACCCAGCCTTTCAGTGCCGCTACGGATTTCACAATACTGGCCGACTACTGTGAACAGTTCGTTGAAACGGCGCTGGAAAGTGATGATCCTGCGTTAAAAATGGCACTGTGCGCCAGGCTAAACACTTGTTTGCGTGTGTTAGAACCCGGGCTTCTTGAACCTATCCCGGATCACCTGAAAGACAGCTTTACGGCGGATACCTTGCCTGTTGACACACCCCGTTTTGAACCGGGCTGCATTGAATTGTGTGGCTACTGCCAGGCCCTCACCCGGACCCTGGCAAGGCACGGTGTAATGGGAGAAACAGAGCAGCAACTTACCCGGCTGTTGTTTGACCTGGTGAACTACTTCACGGCAGAAATGAAGGCACCACGCTGGGTGCGCACGGCCCAGGGGGTACAGAGTATTGATGACGTCCCGGTCTGAATAACGGCATACTGAAAGAGCCAAAGCCTGCAAATGGATGCAGGCTTTTTTGTCTGTGCAATGCGCTACTTATTAAGCCTGGTATGGCGAGTCAGTTAGCATGGATTCCCCATCCATCCCACAAGGCGGGTTGAACGTACCGTGCCAGCCAACCAGAATGCGGCCAAAAGAATCAGTAAAGCAGGCAGCACCTGCCGGAATACGCACCAGCCCACCGCCATAAGCAACCAACAGCCCGGTGCTGGCCTGTATCTGCGTTGCTTCTTTATATAACGGGCTGGCTGGTAACACATCCGGGTCACCTGGTGCCTTCCAGAGTGAATCCGTGCCTTTAGCGGCGTGCTGCAATAAACCTGCCAGTGCCTGGTGGCCCTGTTGGTGGGCAATATCTGCCGGGGTAGATGAATCATGAGTGAGCGCGGTTAATGGTGCACCCAGGCGTATTAACAGGCGGCAGGCCGGTTCATGCCCAAACCAGGCTGCCTGGTGAAGAAAACCCCAACCCGACCCGGGTTTACTGTACCGGCTACAACGCCGTGCCAGTACCGGGTAACATTCCCAGCCAGATAAAACCTCCACCCAGTTGCCTGCTTTCACCTGTTCATAGTTCTGTTCGATAATGGCGGTTAACTCGCTCATGCTGTTTATCCCTGCATAGTTAAATCATTGTGTGACGCTACCCGGTGCGCCGGGGAAAATCAATCAGTGGGGAGTAGGTAGGGTATTAGTCGAACAGGTGAGTGGGATTATTGTTCAGGCCTTAACACTTTCAATAAAACGCCTGGTTATAAGCCGCATTGAGTGATGGATTCCCCAAAATAATTCGCCATGCAGGAAGGCGGCAGCGCAGGGAGTTGCCGGGAGCTTACTGGAGTAAGTGACCGGTGCGAACGAGCACAGCCAACGCACCTGCAGGGTGAAGTATGCAGGGGAATGGTGAGGGATTGATTCGCTGCGCTCACCCCTGCGGGGCAACCTGTTGCACAGGTTGTCCTGATACCTGCGGTATCAGTCGAACCCTGACGAGGGTTCTCACCCTCCCTCTGGGAGTTTCGGGTAATAAAAAAGCCTGTACGTGAGTACAGGCTCTTCTATGAAATATGGCGGTGAGGGAGGGATTCGAACCCTCGATACGTTGCCGTATACACACTTTCCAGGCGTGCTCCTTCAGCCTCTCGGACACCTCACCAAATTTTTGCGCCACTGCGTGAGCAGCAACGGGGCGCTACTATAGGGAGTCATCCCCATACGGTCAAGAAGAATTTAGGGTTTATATACCGTTCGGTTAAAGCGCGAGCAAGTCGCCGTTTATTTGAATTTATTAAGCAACCTGCCAGGAGAGCGAAACAGAACAATGCCAGCAAAAAGACAAAAAGGTAATGGGGGTGGAGAATAAAAAATGGGCGATGTTAGCGCAGGCGAACGCCTCGCAAAACCTCGCCCGGTGTTATTAACGGGAAGTGATTACCGGTATGCAGTAATCTGTTCTGGCTGGCTAATCATCATAAAAACCATGCAGGTCTTCGACGGGCTGAGTGGATTCTTCACTCCAGAGCGTCAGCCTTAATTCCCGTATTTTCATTGCCAGTGCTTCCGCTTCGTCATCCATCACGGTATCCGGAAACTTGTCGGTACAGTACTTGCCTGGGATTGCAGGAAAAAACATCTCATAGTCCTCCGCAGATCACTGGAAGGGTTAGCATGGCAGGGTTATGTGTGAAAACGATGACAGCAAGATGACGGTTTAACTGAGCCTGCCAGTACGGCAGAGATCTGCTTTAAGAGGAATACAAGTCTGGCTGGGATGATATTCACCATAAATTTGCATAATATTTTTATTATATTCTGATATTTTAATTTAAATATTATTAATCAACTTATTGTGGAGAGTTATTAGTATCAGTATGTACATATGGCTTACGAAGTCGATAAAGCTGATTTGCATCGTGTTAAGTACACAAGGTTTCATGTGTTACCGGTGCAATACATACCTGCTTGTAATTGAGTTTCTGGTTTTCATAAAGGAATAGCGAATAATGAAATGCATTCAATGCAATGGGCTTGAGTCAAATAAAGAATCCGGGCTATGTGATAGCTGTGAACAAAGAGAGTTACGCAAAATTAATGGGCTGCTGTATCTACCCGCGCTGGGGCTCATTTCCGGTTGTACGCTGGGTTTGTTTGATCTCTATACCTATATAGATGCTGTTGTCAGTTATTTCAGAAAAACAGGGTTTATTTCGTACTATGCAATGGGGGCAGTTGCATTTCTGCTGGCAGGGTATGTTATCTCGCTCGGTGCCTCATGGTTCTTTTTCAGGCGTAAGTCCGGTATCCGAAAAATCATGGTCATTAATTATGTCATACGGTTGCTTAGCGCACTCTATTTAACAGTGCTCCCAATCCTTTGGTTTCAGGCACCATTCGATTCATATGGTATGAGAGCCTTAACAGGCGCAGCAGTTGGGGTTCTGGTCTGGATCCCTTATTTCTTGTTTTCGAAAAGGATCGATACGGTTTTTTGTAAATAGTCGCACACTCATGCTCACCGGGAAGGCCGGGTACAAAAATAAAATGGTGGCTTATTTATGGTATTTTTCTACTAAGGAGTTTTCATGAAATATCGCATAGCACTGGCATTTGCTATCGGAGTGGTGGGTACAGCATGTGCAGACACGCTTCCCGGAAGCCTGTTGCACTGTGACAGTCGTTTTTTCAGCGAGTTATATAACCAGCGTATTTCGCTTAACCATACCGCGCCGTTGAAGACAGATAATGCGCATCATGCCTGGTTTATTAGCGAACCGGGAAATCCGGTAGTGTGGTTCTCTCAGCCAATTAAATCCGGCGTGTTATCCGTTTCTGGTTACTGGCAGGATAAGAGTAACCTGGATGAAATGGGAAAATACTACTTTTGGGGAGTTCTTCTTGACGATTCACCTGAAGCAGTCATGGCAGCCTTTCCAAAAGTACACTGGCAAAAGAGTGGTGAGAACGGTGAGTATTTCGCTAATCCTATGATAAAACAGGCCGGGTCAAACAGTCAGTGGCAAGTGAATACGGGTTCTGCAAGTGGCATTGCTCCGGCAAAAGGTAGTGTTGAAAAATTAGTGTTACTCGACACCTGGCAGGGTAAAACACGGCTTCTTTGTTCGGTTCAGGGGAGTGTTACAGCAGAAGATATATTACCTGTGCGCCCAGACCTTGAGGAAAATAAATAATGAAGTCCTGTATGTTATGCATTGCACTTATCTTGTTATCCGGATGTAAAAGTATTGGCAATGAAACACTATCGAAAAAGCCTGAACCTGGCCCTCGCCCGGCCGGGTTGGTAACCATGCTGGAAGATAAGAGCGGTGGTACTTATATGGATATGCGTAGTGTCTCTGCTTATCAGGGAAATAACCATTTAAGGCGATTCCATCTAATCAATCATTATATCCCTGCGCAGCACATGAGCGCTGAGAAGCCTGTCTATGTTGCCAGTTCAACGGTAATTAATGTTGTAAACTGCGATACTCATCAGAGAGCGCAGTTTGAACGTATCTATTTCTCGCAGTATTGGGGGGAAGGGGATGTTATCGCTAAAAGAAGTCCAATAGGGCAGTGGCAAGACATTCCAGAAAACTCATTAGCCGGTATTATAGACCATGCAGTTTGCCAGATAGATCCCGCACGATTGAAGCCTGAACCCCCGAAAGATACACGCCCGGCTTTACTGGGCGAGTTTGACTAATAACAATCACTCTTGAGTGACAGATTGCATTCATTCGGGGCACTACTGGTAATTCAGTGTCCTGAATGGAATTTTGTATTTTGTTAGCGATTTGTTACTGTCGCTAACTGCTTTATTTTCAATGCATTACTAAGTAAAAGGAATATTCATCTGTGCTTTGGTGGGAATTTGCAGTAAGGGGTAATAATATACGTTTTTTTGTTTTAAGTTATGCTTAATGCGTGAAATTAAATAAGCAATAAACTTTTTCCTAAATATATTCTTCCTGCTGCCGATGTGGCGTCCATTAGCATTCTTATTATTACTTCCCATTTATTTAGTCTGATATTGACAGGTCAGGGATGATGCCAGCTTTACGCAAGGTTTTTTTGCTCACATTGTTTTTCATTATAGCCTTTCCATCCGGTGCTGCACCGCTGTCTCCGGCAGACAGAAATAATATTCAGCAACGCCAGCAACAGTTACTGCAACAAAGCCAGCAGCAGCGCGATGAGCTGGATAAAAGCATCTCCATTACCGGGCAACAACCTTCCTTCGCCGGGCCAGCAGGTGCAGGCCCGTGTTTTGTTATTCAACATATTGTGTTGCAGGGCAGCACGCTGATTTCCCCCACAGCGCAGCAAAAGCTGGTGGCTGGCTGGCAAGGTAAGTGCCTGGACATCAGGGGGATTACCGCTGCTGTCAACCAGGTATCAGACTGGTATATCAGCCGGGGATACATCACCAGCCGCGCGTTCCTGACACCACAAAATCTGGCAACAGGCACACTGCGGATTGTGGTGCTGGAAGGGAAACTGCGCGCCATACATCTCGATGGTAAAACCCCCCTGATGCTGAAAATGGCCTTTCCCGGCCTGGTGGGGCGGGTGCTTAACCTGCGTGATATTGAGCAGGGTATGGAGCAAATCAACCGCCTGCGCACATCCCCTGTTCAGATTGAAATCTTACCGGATACAACCCGGGCTATTCCGTCGTCAACCTGACGGCCAGGCCTGAGTTTCCGCTCACTGCCAGTGTTTCACTGGATAACAGCGGGCAAAAATCAACCGGTGAAAAACAGCTCACTGGTGTACTCACAGGTAATAACCTGCTGGGTATTGCCGACAGGTGGTTTGTCAGTGGCGGGCGCAGCAGTGATTTTGCCACCGGGTATGATGCGCAAAGCTTACAGACGGGTGTCAGTGTTCCCTGGGGTTATGGCCTGCTCGATTACACATGGAGCTGGAGCGATTACCGCACCACTTTTACCAACAACGGGTTTGACTGGGTATCCACAGGCAGCACGCAAAACCACCGGCTGAATGGCTCCTGGGTGGTGTTCCGCAATGGCGATATCAAAACCGGAGTTACCGCAGGCTTAACCCATTACACCGGCCGCAACTGGCTTAACCATGCCCTGCTCAGTACCAGTTCGCGCAAACTCACCAGTATCTCTCTGGGCATTAACCATACCCAAAAAATTGCCGGCGGGGTGGCAACTTTCAACCCGGTTTTCAGCCGGGGTATGCCCTGGTTTGATGCTGAAAGTGACGCCGGAAAAAGGGGTGACCTGCCGAAAGCACAGTTTCGCAAGTGGAGTGTCAGTGCCAGTTATCAGCGCCCACTGAACGACCGTTTATGGTGGCTCACCAGCCTCTACGGGCAATGGTCGCCAGACCGCCTGTACGCCAGTGAGCGGCTGACACTGGGGGGCGAGAGCTCGGTACGCGGCTTCAAAGAACAGTATATCTCCGGCGATAACGGGGGCTACTGGCGTAATGAACTGAATTACGCACTGGGGTCGCTCCCGGTTATTGGCCAAATCAGTGCCACCGTGGCACTGGATGGCGGCTGGCTGGAGAAAGACCACCTCGACCAGCAGGCTGCCGGCACACTGTGGGGCGCTTCTGCGGGTTTAACTACCGGCGGGCGCTGGTATGCAAGCCAGATATCTGTTGGCACTCCGTTGCACTACCCGGACTGGCTTGGTCCGGATCACCTTGTTGTCAACTGGCGACTGACTTTCATGTATTGAAGGAGTATTCCGTGGATAACCATCAACCGCCTGTACCCGTTTTTAAACGTGTTCTGTGTTGGCTTATCAGTGGCCTGCTTATCTGGCAGCCCGTTGCGCCCGCTTTTGCGGCCGCACTGACTCCACAGGGCCCAACCAGTAAAGACACGGCAGGAAATGGTGTCCCGGTTATCAACATTGCCACGCCCAACAGTGCCGGGGTGTCTCATAACCAGTTTCATGATTATAACGTTGGCCCGGAAGGACTGATCCTGAATAACGCCACCGGACAGCTGAACCCGAGCCAGCTTGGCGGGCTGATTCAAAATAACCCTAATCTGAAAGCCGGGCATGAAGCGCAGGCCATTATCAATGAGGTTAATGGCGGCAACCGTTCGCAGCTCCAGGGCTATACCGAAGTGGCAGGGAAAGCAGCCAGTGTGATGGTTGCCAACCCGTATGGCATCACCTGCAACGGGTGTGGGTTTATCAATACACCAAATGTCACGCTGACCACAGGGAAACCGCAGTTCGATGCCAGTGGCAAACTGATTGCTGTTGAAGCCACAAAAGGGAGCATTACTGTAGAAGGTAAGGGGCTGGATGCATCCGACAGCGATGCGCTGACGCTTATCTCCCGGGCGACAGAAATCAATGCGGCTATTCATGCCAGAAATTTAACGGTGGTGGCCGGGGCTAACCGGGTGGGCAGCGACGGAAAAGTCACGCCTGTTACCGGTGAAGGCAGTACGCCTGCTGTTGCGGTTGATACCGGTGCGCTGGGTGGCATGTATGCTAACCGGATCCACCTGGTCTCCAGTGATAAAGGCGTGGGCGTGAACCTGGGTAATCTGGTGGCCCGCCAGGGGGATATCACCCTTGATGCCAGTGGGCAGTTGCGGGTGAATAACAGCCTGGCCTCGGGCAGCCTGACCGCAAGGGGGGGCAGTGTGATCCTGTCGGGAGAGCACAAAGTGGGCGGTACGGTGAACGTGACCAGTGAAAGAGACCTGACCCTGGACAACACGATCCTCGCCGGGGATGGCAACCTGCAACTGACCAGCGCCGGGAAACTGGAGTCTGCCGGCAGTACTCTGATCAGTGGCGGAAGCCTGAGCCTGAGCGGCCGTCAGGTGACCACAGACAGCGCCAGCCAGGGCAGTAGCGCTGGGGACCTGCATCTTGCAGCCGATACCCTTACCAGCCGGGGCCAGCTCACCGCGGGCGGCAGCGCCACCCTGAATACCGGGCGCTTTACCAACAGTGGACAGATACAGACGGTCGGACGCGCCATCATTCAGGTGGACAGCCTGACCAACACCGGCACCCTGCAGAGCGGTGACATGGATCTGCGCGGCACACAGTTTACCAATCTGGGGCAGTTGCGCAGTACCGGCAACCTGGCTGTCACCGGCGTCACGCTGGACCAGCAGGGTGTGCTGGGCAGCCAGGGCAATACCCGACTGACCCTGAGCGACCGCCTCAGCGACGGTCAAAACACAAAAGTGCTCAGTACCGGCAGTCTGGCCGTTAATGCGGGCACGATCGTACAGCAGGGAACATTCTCCGCCGGCCAGGGCCTCACCCTGCAGGGGGACAACCTGATCACCGGACAGAGCAGTTACCTGGTCAGCGGCGGGGACATGACGCTGGGCGCGGGCAGTATGAACCTGAGCGGGCAGGTTTCTGCCGGGGGCAACCTGGGGATCACCGGCACAGCGTTAACCAGCAACGCGGATGCACGGATACAAAGCACTGGTGACCTGCAACTGACGGGCGATACCCTCACACTGGGCGGAGCGCTTCACGCGAACGGTAACTTCAGCGCGTCGGGGACCAACCTGACCACAGGTACGGATGCGCAATTGCGCAGCGGTGGCAATATGTCGCTGACAGCCGGGCAGCAGATGGTACTGGGCGGTACGCAGGTGGCGGGCGGCAGCCTGAGCGCTGGTGCACGGCAACTGACTCACAGCGGCCAGTCCGGAGCACAGCATATTCTGATGACCACACCGGGCACCCTGACCAACATCGGCACCCTGACGGCAACGCAACTGGCGATTCACAGTAGTCAGGTCAGTAACAGCGGACTGCTCCAGGGTATGGACGGGGTGGATATGCAGACCGGACAGCTGGATAACCTGGCGGGCGGCACCCTGCACAGCGGTGGGGATGTCACTCTCGCCATCCCGGTGATAAATAACGCCGGACTGATTACCGGCGATGGTGCACTGATACTGAATAACAGCACCCTGCAGAACAGCGGGGAGGTGAATGCCGCCACGCTGGGCGGTCATTCTGGCGCGTTCACTAATACGGCAACCGGGCTGCTGTATGCCCGCGGGTCACTGACCCTGAGTGGCGATACCCTCAGCAATACGGGGCAGCTTGCCGGAGACCAGGTGCAACTGACTGCCACCGGGCGACTGGAAAACCAGGGAACGCTGCAGGGCACCCACGGTGTGAGCGCCACCGGCGACACGCTGGTCAATGGTAACGGAGCAAAATGGCTCAGTGGCGGCATGCTGTCGCTGAACGCCGGGCAACTGCTGACCGACGGCACCCTGCAGGGCGGGCAGACCTATATTACTGCCGGGCACTGGACCCATTCCGGTTCCCTGCTTGGACAGGGTGGCCTGACGGCCCGTGTGGATGACACCCTGATTAACCATGGCACCCTGATGAGCCAGGGCGATATGGTGTTGCAGGCCCCCGGGCTGGAAAACCACGGCCAGTTGCTCAGTACCGGCAACCTGACCCTGCAGGGCGTCACGCCAGCCAGTCCGCTGAGCGCCAGCCTGCTGGCTCTACCCTCAGTACCCGCCGCCATGGCGCTGACCAACCAGCAGGGTGCAGCCCTTCAGACGGGCGGAACGCTGGCCCTGACGGGAAACACCCTGAGCAATGCAGGCACACTGTCCGGCCATACAGTGCAACTGACGGCAGATTCCCTGAATAACACCGGCACGCTTTCCGGCCAGACCGTACAACTGACCACCGACAGCCTGAACAATCAGGGTAATCTGCAGGCCGGAAGCCTGGCCGTCAGCGGCACGGACCTGACCAACAGCGGCCTGATTCAGGGCGACAGCAGCCTGACACTCTCCCCTTCCGGCACCCTGACCAACACCGCTGGCGGCACCCTCAGCGCCGGGCAGCGCCTGACGCTGACTACCGGCAGCCTGCAGAACGATGGCCTGATTCAGGGCGCGGGCGACGGGCAGATTACGGCCGCCAGCCTGGCCCGTAACGACGGACGAATACTGGATGGCACGGCACTGACCCTGAGTACGCCGCAGTTCAGCGGGGGCGGCTGGCTCCAGGCCGGTACGCTGACCCTGAATGCAGACCGCGCCACGGGCAGCGGCACCTGGCTGGCGGACCAGGCCACCCTGAGGGGCTCTTCCCTGACCAGCCTGGGTACCATCCAGGCCGGTACGCTGGGCGTAAATTACGGGCAGATAACCAACAGTGGCACCCTGACCGGCACATCACAACTGACCGTCAGCGCGGGGCAGGTGAACCAGCAGGACAGTGGACGGCTGCTGAGCGGTGGCGACCTGCTGTTGACCAGTACCGGTTTTGACCAGGCTGGTCAGGTTATCGCACTGGGCAATCTTACCCTGCAACTGGCAAACGCCTTTACCGGGCACCACACCCTGGCAGCCGGTAAAACCCTGTCCATTACCAGCCAGGGCAGCCTGCAGAACCAGGGGCTGATGCAGGGGCAGTCCGTCAGTCTGAATGCCGGGGGAGTGCTGACCAACAGTGGGCAAATCACCACCGGTAACGGTGGCAGCACCCTGAGCGGAGCCGGCATTGTCACCGATGGCGGCAGCAGCCTGCAGGGCGGGGGTGATGTGACCCTGACCAGTCGGGGCGATATCGCCATTAACGGGTTTACCGGCACCCTGGGCAGTCTGGTTCTGAGTGCGCCGGGCAGCATTGTTAACACGGCTTTACTTTACGCAGGTAATAACCTCTCGTTACTGGCGGCCAGTATCCGTAACCAGCGCGGCGATATGCTGGCGGAAAATAACCTGTGGTTGCAGCGCGATGGCGCGGGAAACGCCAGCAATGAAGTGATTAACACCTCCGGCAATATCGAAACCCGTAACGGGGATATCAGCATTAATACTGGTCACTTGCTGAATCAACGGGATGGACTGAGTGTTAGCCAGAGTACGCAGACTGTTAACACGGATCCGGCAATGGGCCAGGCCGTATGGCGCAGGCTTATAAAAGATATGCCGAAAGACAGTCTTGGCGTGACTTCGAAAACATCTTTTTACCATACAGGCTGCGGTCGTAATGGTTCGTGTGTTAGTGAAACTAACATCAGGTATTCTTATGCGCCCAAGCAAGCGTATATGGCTGTAAAAGTAGCTAATACAGAAACCCAAACTGTCGTTACAGCGAACGGCGGGAGCGCAACTTTTTCAGCCGGGCGGAATATGCGGCTTGCGGCAGGAACGCTTGACAACAATGCCAGCAATATTCTCGCAAACGGCAATATCTCCCTTTCGGGCGATAATCTGAATAACCAGTCATGGTTGTCCGGTATAACCACGGATTCGTATGTGTATACCTACCAGGGGAATGTAGCAACGACTGAATTAAAAAACATGGAGAAAAGTCATGGTGAAACGTATGTTACTCCGCCCTATGAAAGGTACCTCGACTACGCCCTGACCGGCCATGACACCACCACCGAGAATGCCCAAATCTACCGTGCCGTTATCCAGGCCGGAGGTGATCTTAATGCCAGTTTCCGTAACAATATCAGCAATACCAGCCTGACCCCCAATGCCGGAGGCATCGGTGGCACCCTAAGCGCCCCGGCCCTGAATACCCTGAGCAGCCAGGATATTAGCGGTAGCGTGAAAAAACAGACCCAGGCTGGTACGGTCCCGTTAGATTCACCAGCCTGGCAAAGTCAGTTACAGAATGCCCTCCAGCAAATTAGCAGCGGCGCAGCAGGTGGCAAGCCTGACACGATAAAAAGCCGGGGCCTGGATACCAGCGCTTACCCCCTGCCATCGGGCAGCAGTGGCTACTTTGTTATCGCCACCAACCCGCAAAGCCCGTACCTGATAACGGTTAACCCGAAACTCAGTGGCCTGGGGCCACTGGACCCATCGGTGTTTGGTGACCTGAATGCTCTGCTGGGGATAAAAGCTGCCAGTGCGCCAGTGGAAACCCGCACCACCTATACCGACCAGAATGCATTTCTCGGGTCATCTTACCTGTTGGGGCGGCTGAACCTGAACCCGGGCAAGGATTACCGCTTCCTTGGCGATGCCGCGTTCGATACACGCTATGTCAGTAATGCCATTTTGAACCAGACAGGCAGCCGCTACCTTAACGGCGTCGGCTCAGATTTGGACCAAATGCGTTACCTGATGGATAACGCAGCTTCAGCACAGAAATCCCTCGGGCTGCAATTTGGGGAATCCCTTTCTGCGGCGCAAATTGCCTCGCTTGACCACAGTATTTTGTGGTGGGAATCCACCACTATCAACGGCCAGACGGTGATGGTGCCGAAGCTGTATCTGGCGGCACAGGATGCCACCGTGAATAACGGCAGTGTGATTGCCGGGAATAACGTCAACCTCAAAGCCGGTAATATCACCAGCGACGGCAGTACCGTGCTGGCAGCAAACTCACTGGCACTGGACAGCGATACCAGCATCAGCAACCTTAATGATGGCCTGATTAAAGCCGGGGGCGGTCTCAGCCTGAGCGCGGTGAGCGACATTAACAATATCAGCGCCACCATCGCCGGGAAAACCGTGTCGCTGGAAAGCCTCGGTGGCAGCATTAATAACCTGACCAGGGCCGACACCACCACCATTAATGCCTGGAGTAAATACGGCAATGTCACACTGAAAAACACGGCACTGGGCAATACCGCCGGCATTACTGCGGAAGATAGCCTGGCGCTGTCTGCCGGGAAAGATATATCAGTCACCGGCGCAACGCTCATGTCCGGGGGCGACATGTTAATGCAGGCCCGGGGCGATATTGCAGTGAATGCCCGGCAGGTTGATGACCAGTACACCACGACGGGTTTTCGTGGCCACAACGATACCAACAACGCATCGGTTACCTGGCAGGGCAGTAACGTAACCGCCGGGGGCAACCTGAGCGTGCAGGCAGGGCATGACCTCACCCTTGCCGCCAGCGATGTGAATGCCGGAGGCAGTGCGCAACTGGCAGCCGCAAATGACCTCAACCTGAACAGTGGGCAAACCAGCAGGAACACCCGTGATGGCGCGTCTGAAACCCACAGCACCGGGCTGGACCGCACCACGGTTTCTGCGGGTAATAACCTGGTCCTGCAGGCCGGGCAGGATATTAACGCACACTCTGCGGCACTGGCGGCTGAGCAGGGTGTCGGCCTGCAGGCCGGGCGGGATGTCAACCTGCTGGCAGATAAAACCACTCAGGGCGACAGCTACCGCACCAAAAAGAAAACCGTGATTAACGACCAGGTGCGCCAGCAGGGCACTGAAATCGCCAGCGGTGGTAACACCGTGGTCATTGCCGGGCGTGATGTGAACAGCCAGGCGGCGCAGGTGACTGCCCAGGGAGATATTGGCGTACAGGCTGTCAACGATATCAACCTGGGGACTGCAACCGAAAGTGATTATCACTACCAGGAAGAAACCAAAAAGAAAAAAGGTTTTCTCAGTAAAACAACCACCCATACGATTTCAGAGCAAAGTGCCACCCGTGAAACAGGCTCACTGTTAAGTGGCGATAATGTCAGTGTCAGCAGTGGGCATGATCTGCAGGTGCAGGGTTCTTCGGTGGTGGGCGATGGCGCAGTGTCACTGGCTGCCAGTAATAATGTTGATATCGCGGCAGCGACGAACACCGACACAAACTGGCAGTTTAAAGAGAAGAAGAAAAGCGGCCTGATGAGCTCTGGCGGAATCGGCTTTACGATTGGCAGCACGAAAACCAGACAGGACCTGAAAGAGAAGGGCACCACTCAGAGCCAGAGTACCAGCACCATCGGCAGCAACGGCGGCGATGTAACGATCACTGCCGGTAATCAACTCCATATTGCCGGTTCGGATGTGGTGGCCGGGCAGGACCTGGCCCTGAAGGGCGACAGTGTGGTTATTGACCCGGGACACGACAAACGTACCACTGACCAGACGTTTGAGCAGAAAAGCAGTGGGCTGACAGTGGCGCTTACGGGAGCTGTAATTGACGCTGTAAATAATGCCGTCAGCACAGCTAAGGCTGCCAGCAAACAAAGCGACTCCCGGCTTGCCGCACTTCAGGCGACGAAATCGGTACTTTCAGGTGTTCAGGCGGTTCAGGCTAATTCTGTAGCGAATGCCACCGGACAGCCGGATGCGGGAATACATGTCAGTGTGTCTCTCAGTACGCAGAAATCAAAATCCACACAGCATCAGGAATCGGACACAGTCACCGGCTCAACCCTGAATGCCGGGAAAAATCTGTCGGTTGAAGCGACAGGCCGACAACAGCAGGGTAACAGTGGTGATATCGTCATAGCCGGCAGCCATGTGAAAGCAGCCGGAGACACCAGCCTGAAAGCTGAGCGGGATATCATTCTCACTGCAGCGGCAAATACCCAGAAGACAACGGGCAGCAACAGCAGCAGTGGTGGTGGTGTGGGTGTGAGCATTGGTGCCGGGCAGGGTGGTTTTGGTATCAGTGTGTTCGCAAGTGTCAATGCGGCGAAAGGGCATGAGAAAGGTGATGGCACTGACTGGTCAGAGACCACGCTGGACAGTGGTGGAAAAGTCTCTGTGTCCGGCGGCAGGGATACCACACTTACCGGGGCTCAGGTTAATGGTAATCAGGTCACAGTTGATACAGGCCGTAATCTGACCATTACCAGTCTGCAGGACAGCAACAACTATGACTCCAAACAAAGCAGTGTCAGTGCCGGAGGGAGTTTTACCTTTGGTTCAATGAGCGGTTCTGGCTATATCAACTTCAGCCAGGACAAAATGCACAGCATTTACGACAGTGTGGCCGAGCAGAGCGGTATTTTCGCGGGAGACGGGGGCTTTAGTGTTACCACCGGGAACCATACACAGCTGAATGGTGGTGCAATAGCCAGCACGGCTTCGGCGGCAGATAATCACCTGGATACCGGCACTCTGGGATTCAGCGATATAGTCAATAAGGCCGATTATAAAGTTTCACATACCGGTGGCGGGTTCAGCTCGTCCGGTAGTATCGGTGGTCAGTTTGCCGGTAACATGGCAACCACACTGTTATCCGGCATGAGCAGTTCAGGGCACGCAGAAGGCACCACGCAGGCTGTTGTCAGTCAGGGAACAATTACCGTACGGGACAGCTCAGGTCAGCAGCAGGACCTGAGTGGTCTGCAACGTGATGTGACAAAAGCTAACGATGCCATCAGTCCGATATTTGACAAGGAGAAGGAGCAGAACCGCCTGCAGGCAGTGCAAATGATTGGCGAAATCGGCTCTCAGGTTGGTGATATAGCCAGAACAGAAGGGCAGCTTCGTGCCATAGAGGCGGGTAAGGCCGAACTGGCCAAAAACGGGACTAAAGAGCCGGAGGCAGGAGCAAGTCAGGATGAATGGAATAGATACAATAAGTCAGTTGAAAATACAGAAAGTTATAAATCAACAGCGCAACAGTATGGTACGGGAAGTGACCTGCAACGGGCGATTACTGCTGCCACTGCGGCAATAAGTGGCCTGGCGAGTGGCAATATAAGCAGTTCGGTGTCTGGCGCAGCAGCGCCGTATATTGCGAATGAAATAGGGAAATACATCACCCCGAACAGTGCGATGGCGGGTGTCATGGCGCATGCGGTGGTGAATGCTGCCCTTGCCCGGGCACAGGGGCAGAACGCACTGGTGAGTGCAACCGGCGCAGCAGCCGGTGAAGCGACAGGGATATTACTGGCGCAGGAGATATATGGAAAACGCCCAGAAGCGCTGACGGAGTCAGAACGGCAGACAATCAGTGCATTATCGACCCTGACAGCAGGGCTGGCTGGCGGGCTTGCAGGGAACAGCACCGGTTCAGTAGTATCAGGCGCACAGGCCGGGAAGACGACGGTTGAGAATAATGCGCTGGGAGAGCTAGAGGGATATGAAGAAGAGCATGACAGGGAAACCGGCAACCGTCCGGTAAAAGTTATCCCGATCAATCCGTTATCGGTTGGAGTCATAGATGATGATGGAACAGTGCAAGGAGCTGGCGGAAAGGTTATCATTATTAACAAATCTAAGTATCCTGAGTCAGCTAAGCACATTGAGGATGCTCAGGCAGCAGGTCAACCAACGGTTTTAACAATTGATCGTGCTGGCGCAACTCAACGGCGGCAGCAATCGTTGAGAGATACTCCAATGGTGAAGGGGATGGATAGGGATGAATATCCCCCTGCGATGTTTAAAGAAGGTGGTGCAGGGGCTTCCGTTAGACCAGTATCCCCTTCTGATAACAGAGGGGCAGGAGCATGTATAGGGGCGCAATGTCGAGGATTGCCAGATGGTTCATCCGTGACCATAAAAACAGGTGGAGATGGTAAAAATGAGTGACTCTGTAAAAAGACTACTGGCAATTTGTAGTGATGAGTTATCGAAGGAAAAGTCCGTTGTGGACTGTCAGTCTTTATTTAATTCATCAATATCAAAAGAATTAGATTCATTACTGAAGCAGAGAAATGGGTTTTATGGTTTTGAATCTTCATTGCATGTTTTTCCCTACGACACCACTGATAGTGAAATAGGCTTAAAGGACTGGAATAAAAAAGAGCTATGGATAAATTCTTACGAAGATCTGGCAACAGATGCATTATTCTTTGCCGAAGATGTTTTTGGCGGGCAATTTTGTCTACGACATGATGGCGTTTATTCATTTGAACCAGAAACAGCAGAGTTTAACAAGATGGCATTGACAATAAATGATTGGTGTGAACGTTTATTGTCCGATTACAATGTAATTACGGGTTATGCTTTGGCTCACTCGTGGCAAATATCGAATGGAAAACTACCTTCAGGATATCGACTGATTCCCCGAATTCCATTCGTAGCTGGTGGTGAATATGAATTAGATAATCTATATATGTGCAAGTCCAATGAAGCACTGATAGCAAGAGCTAATATTGCATTGCAAATACGCGATATCCCTGACGGTGGGAGTATGCAAATAATTATAACTGATTAATAATTCTTGTATTTTTTAAAATACCCCTCCCTTTTTTGGCGGGGGATAAATGATATTATCTGTATATGTAGTCTATATGATAAAAATTCGTATCTGAGGAAAAATTGCCGGCCGGGAAGTACATTACTTCTCTGTTTCTACAGGATATAGTAAAGAGTTCGGTATTAAGGTTGGGCTTCAGTAGGCATTGAGTTTGGTCCATACGGAACTGGAATATTTGGTGACTTAAGCCATGATTATTCAGCTAAAATTCTTTCCTGCGATAACGCGCCCGTGGAAGAATCCTGCATAAAAGCCAAGGCCGGCGCGGGCACGATCATCTTCTTTCAGGGAATCCGTTGCCTTGAGTCTTCCCCAACCTTTTTCATCATTTTCAGTGTAAATTTCGAAGTAATGCCTTGCTTCGAAAGTATCTGCAAAGCGCGTGACAGTATCAATCAGACGTTCACCCAAGGTGAAGTTCATTTGTGCAAACTCTTGCTTACCGTACCCCATTTTGGCACTGGCATAAGCAAAATCGATCATAAATTCAACTCGTTGAATAAACCGTTTCTCGATTGCCACGTTGTTGATTTTCTCTCTTAATCCTTTCCTCAGCCTCGTCGAACATTGACAATAACTGTTCTGCCCGCTGACGCCGCGTTCCTGTTAAACGCATGGAGGGTGCATTAAGGCTGAGGATTTGAGCGTTATTTTCTGGAGAGTGTTTCATAGAGAACCTCCGTTAATCTACGTACACAGTATAAACTGTGTATCTGTACAAATACAGCTCAACGGTACTGAACATGTCAGATGATGCTACTGGAGGGGGTAATTTTTCCGCCCAGACTGTATGTTTTAACCGGAACAGAACGATACAAAGGATGTAATGGTGATGCGGATTGTGAGCAGGATATCCGCAAGGATATGGCAAAAGAGTCAGCAGAGAATGTTCAGACTCTGAAGTCATGTTGGGATTCGGGCGATGCGGCCTGTGTCGCTGATATGCGTGCAAAGATAGAACTTGATGACAAAGCCTATACTGCACTGCGTCAGCAGGACAACATGGCTGGGCGTGCTTATGAAGACTCTGCAAAATGGTATGCTGATATTATTGATCAGTGTGCTGGTAAGTGTGACTGGCTAGAAGCTTCATTGCTGAAGACCGGAGCCGATGGGCTAGGTAACCTGGTTTATGGTGCGTTGGGTGCAGGTAGTTTGCCGAAGCCGGTACGAAATTTAAGCGCGAGCGATCTTAAAGTTGCAAACGAAATTAGTAAGGATATAGCATCTGTTGGGAAGCAGACAGACATTGGGTTTGCGGCAAAGCAAACCAAAAGAAGCGCAGGGCAAATAGTAATTAAAAATATAAATCAATCTGAGGCAATTGAAAATTTATCTGCTAGTGGCTATATAAAATCAGTTTCGAAAGACGGTTCGGTTACTGTTATGACAAAGGGTGAGAAGGTGTATCGATTCTATCCATCTTCAACTGGTGGTGGGATCGCCGGTGCTGAATCTGGGGTACCGTCTGCCTCTGTGTCAGTAAATGGTAAAATCATTTCTAAACTACGTTTCCCTGGAGAGTGATGCCGTGACTATCGAACATGATGATGCAATAACTCTACTTAAAAGTGTTGTAAGACTCGATGCTAATCTTCCTGCTCGTGTTTTTCACAAAAAATTTGCAAGATATTTCTTTTTTGATAATGATATCTGCACATCAGAGGATTTGATTAGTGTGACTAAACTGGTCATTGGTGAGTCTTTAGGGTATGACTTAATGGCGAGCGTTTTCGCTAGTTCAGATTTTAAATACTTAGGCGATTTACATATGAATGAGGATTGGGTCGCTAAAATAGTTTCCTTAAGCGCTGAAATGAATGACTCTGGTGATTATGGAGGTCTAATTATTTTAGAACAAAAAAAACAATGGGCGATATTCCAGAAAAGCCCTGTTGAAGAGGGCGTGTTGGGGATAAATAGCAATAAAAAACCAGAGGCCATAAATGATTTAATTTATGAGAATTTTGTTGATTGCGAGAAATTTAAAGAATGGCTTGAGGAAAGGACATCACATGATATTGAATTAGTCAAATCTGTGGGGAGAGATTATTTAATGAGCATAGTTGAAAACTATAGAGAAGCATAGTTTACGTATTTCTTACTGCTATGGAAGGTGCGAACAAGTCCCTGATATGAGATCATGTTTGTCATCTGGAGCCATGAAAAAGGGTTCATCATGAGTCATCAGCTCACCTTCGCCGACAGTGAATTCAGCAGTAAGCGCCGTCAGACCAGAAAAGAGATTTTCTTGTCCCGCATGGAGCAGATTCTGCCATGGCAAAACATGGTGGAAGTCATCGAGCCGTTTTATCCCAAGGCTGGTAATGGCCGGCGACCTTATCCGCTGGAAACCATGCTACGCATTCACTGCATGCAGCATTGGTACAACCTGAGCGATGGCGCGATGGAAGATGCTCTGTACGAAATCGCCTCCATGCGTCTGTTTGCCCGGTTATCCCTGGATAGCGCCTTGCCGGACCGCACCACCATCATGAATTTCCGCCACCTGCTGGAGCAGCATCAACTGGCCCGCCAATTGTTCAAGACCATCAATCGCTGGCTGGCCGAAGCAGGCGTCATGATGACTCAAGGCACCTTGGTCGATGCTACCATCATTGAGGCACCCAGCTCGACCAAGAACAAAGAGCAGCAACGCGATCCGCAGATGCATCAGACCAAGAAAGGCAATCAGTGGCACTTTGGCATGAAGGCCCACATTGGTGTCGATGCCAAGAGTGGCCTGACCCACAGCCTAGTCACCACCGCGGCCAACGAGCATGACCTCAATCAGCTGGGTAATCTGCTGCATGGAGAGGAGCAATTTGTCTCAGCCGATGCCGGCTACCAAGGGGCGCCACAGCGCGAGGAGCTGGCCGAGGTGGATGTGGACTGGCTGATCGCCGAGCGCCCCGGCAAGGTAAGAACCTTGAAACAGCATCCACGCAAGAACAAAACGGCCATCAACATCGAATACATGAAAGCCAGCATCCGGGCCAAGGTGGAGCACCCATTTCGCATCATCAAGCGACAGTTCGGCTTCGTGAAAGCCAGATACAAGGGGTTGCTGAAAAACGATAACCAACTGGCGATGTTATTCACGCTGGCCAACCTGTTTCGGGCGGACCAAATGATACGTCAGTGGGAGAGATCTCACTAAAAACTGGGAATAACGCCTTAAATGGCGAAGAAACGGTCTAAATAGGCTGATTCAAGGCATTTACGGGAGAAAAAACGGCTCAAACATGAAGAAATGAAATGACTGAGTCAGCCGAGAAGAATTTCCCCGCTTATTCGCACCTTCCCTATCTTTTTGATGGTTCGTATCTTATGTTTGACCCACATACAATTTTAAGTCGCCAACAGATTGAGCTGATTGATGATCGTGTTGAAAAATACAATCAAGAGACTAAATTATTAATTGCTGAAGAATTTGGACTAAAAGATCCAAAGTCTTATTTTTTGATAGTAGTGAATGATAAATCCTTCCCTGAGTTGAATACCTCTGAAATAGCAGATGTGTTCAGGCAAGAGTTAGGGGAAGGGAATATCGTTGTGCTTTTAAATGGCGAAGATCTAATCTAGGCTTTGTGATGAATCCCGGCTAACTGGCCGGGATCTTTGCTTCTACGCCTGAAATCCCTCAACTTTCCGCCGTTGCAACCAGATCACACCGGGTGCGGCGGTGCTCTCCAGTTGTGCCACATCGGTGATCCCAGACTCTATGAGCCAGCCACCACTTTTCACGGGTGGCTAGGCTTTAGTGTTACCACTGGGAACCATACACAGCTGAATGGTGGTGCAATAGCCAGCACGGCTTCGGCGGCAGATAATCACCTGGATACCGGCACTCTGGGATTCAGCGATATAGTCAATAAGGCAGATTATAACGTTTCACATACCGGTGGCGGGTTCAGCTCGTCCGGCAGTATCGGTGGTCAGTTTGCCGGTAACATGGCAACCACACTGTTATCCGGCATGAGCAGTTCAGGGCATGCAGAAGGCACCACGCAGGCTGTTGTCAGTCAGGGAACAATTACCGTACGGGACAGGTCAGGTCAGCAGCAGGACCTGAGTGGTCTGCAACGTGATGTGACAAAAGCTAACGATGCCATCAGTCCGATATTTGACAAGGAGAAAGAGCAGAACCGCCTGCAGGCTGTGCAAATGATTGGCGAAATCGGCTCTCAGGTTGGTGATATAGCCAGAACAGAAGGGCAGCTTCGTGCCATAGAGGCGGGTAAGGCCGAACTGGCCAAAAATGGAACTAAAGAGCCGGAGGCAGGAGCAAGTCAGGATGAATGGAATAGATACAATAAGTCAGTTGAAAATACAGAAAGTTATAAATCAACAGCGCAACAGTATGGTACGGGCAGTGACCTGCAACGGGCGATTACTGCTGCCACTGCGGCAATAAGTGGCCTGGCGAGTGGCAATATAAACAGTTCGGTGGCTGGCGCAGCAGCGCCGTATATTGCGAATGAAATAGGGAAATACATCACCCCGAACAGTGCGATGGCGGGTGTCATGGCGCATGCGGTGGTGAATGCTGCCCTTGCCCGGGCACAGGGGCAGAACGCACTGGTGAGTGCAACCGGCGCAGCAGCCGGTGAAGCGACAGGGATATTACTGGCGCAGGAGATATATGGAAAACGCCCAGAAGCGCTGACGGAGTCAGAACGGCAGACAATCAGTGCATTATCGACCCTGACAGCAGGGCTGGCTGGCGGGCTTGCAGGGAACAGCACAGGTTCGGTAGTATCAGGCGCGCAGGCCGGGAAGACGACGGTTGAGAATAACTATCTGAGCAGCACGGAGAAGAGCCGCCAGACATATCTCAACAACAAACAGAACCTGACACCAGAAGAACAGAAAGATAAGGAGGCGTTAAATCGCAAGGATCTGGAAAGTGATCTGGCTGCTTACGCGGCCTGCAGTGGCAAAGGTGGTGACTGTCAGGTAGAAAGAGCAAAAGCGAAGGCCGCGCAAGATACCTACTTCAATCAGACTTACCAGAACCAGAAAGAGGCTCAGGCAGGGTATCAACAGATACAGAGTCTGTTGAACTCGACAGATCCGAATGCGAAGGAAGTGTTTAACGTTCTGGAAGGGTATACGAAGGCGTTTATGACCTTCGGTTACACAGAGGAAGAAGCCAGAGCGAGAGCAGGAGCCTATGTGGGTTCAATGTACATCGCGGGTGGTGTGAGTGCTGTAGTCGCATCTGGAGCACTGACGAAACAGTTTGGGAAGGATGTTGCACCGGGAGTGAAACCATCGGCACCGTCAGAAAAACCGGGAGCAGGCAGCACGCAGACAGAAGGTAAACCGTCGAGCGGCGCGGAGAACGTGGCAACCTATCCGAAGCTCAAAGAGGATTTGGTGCAGCAAAATCTGGACAATATTGCGAAGCAGGATCCGAGACTTGCAGCGGTGGTTCAGGGTGATAACGGGAAGTTGAATTATGGTGTTGGTTCAGGCACTAAAGAAGAAGCTGAGCGATTGGGTCAAATCTGGGTTGGTGATGGGGCTAAATTGGTAACTAATCAAAAAGATTGTCCAGGATGTTTAATTAGTGCCGATGGATTACGTATTTATAGACCGCCATCTGAAAAGCCCAATGCACCAGCACATTTAAATCCGACAGGAATACAGGCTAATTTTGTCCAACAAAAAGACGGAAAGATCACTGGCAACGCGCACATGAGTATTGAGAAATGAAAGCGATCTTAAAAGGTATATGGGTTGATTCTCCAGATTTCAGTTTGGAAAGTTATCAGCCCGAAGAAAAAAACTGTTTTATCCTATTGGTCAATTTGAGAATAGGTCCAGAAAGTGAAGAGGGGATAAATTATTTCCATCTAAATATCTGTACCCCTGAATGGCTCTGCAAGCACCGATGGTTGCCGGAACTGATGCGGCACACGTTGCTGGTTCGTAAATACGATCTGGATGAGATTAAAAAGACCATCACAGACTATATCGATCAGTGCGAAGGTGAAGACTGGATGGAGATTGCGCAGAAGCTCTCCCGTGTTTTTGCCTGGGAATATGAAGATTACCAGCCTTGAGGGTCACTTCTAAAAATGGTGTTTACACAGAATTGTAAACAGGCTCATCCCGGACCCTGTACACTATTCTGTGTAAATGCCTCTTCTCAGAAGTGACCGTCCAGGCGGTCACCGAACTCGATAATAAAGCGGCTCATCGCTATACGCCAGTCCCTCAGCGGCATCGTCCATTTCTGTGATGCCGTCTGGATTGCCAGCCACACCACCTTTTTCACTGCCTCGTCCGTCGGGAACACCTTACGCTTTTTGATGGCATGCCGGATCACGCTGTTCAGCGACTCGATAGCATTCGTCGTGTAGATAACCTTGCGGATATCTGCCGGGTAAGCGAAGAATGTCGCCAGGTTGGTCCAGTGGTAATACCCCCCGAAAAACCAGTGAACGTATAAGTAGAATTTTCTCCTGACCTGAATACAGGGGAGTTTGCTATGACGCTCTTACGGTTTGCTGGCAGTAGGGTAATCGCCATTCTCACACAGGCTGTTGTGGGGACACCGGTTCCCTGACTGTGCCCGGAACATAGCATCAGCAGCGCCAGTTTCTATAAATAACGGGAAGAGTGTTGCTGGATGGATGCTGCACTCATGGGGAATCTCAAAGAACTCGAAAAGAATAGCGGTGGCTGAAAAATGTATGCCGAAGAGCAGGTTAAAGCCAAAATCGTTCAGGAAGCAATGACAAAAAAGGGGGGCAGCCATCAGTACGCAGGCAGATGGTGCAGCTATTTAGTGAAACGCCAGCTAACATTAAATTGTTAACAGAATAATGATTCTCAATTATCGCTTAAGATTAAATAATGTTATGCGTTGAATGAAGTAAAACGATTCTGGTATGTTTCTGAAACAGAGATTACTCTCTGAAGAGATTTCATTGTTTTATTGATCGTGACGAGAGCAATATGAATAAAACGCACTGGGATGAAAGTGGCTTATTTCAGGCAATTCTCGATAAATGCCCCGTCGGAATAGCTGTAATTGATTATGAAGGGCTTTATCTCACTGTTAATCCCGCTTATTGCGATATTTATGGCTATACAAAAAGTGAAATGCTGAATCACTCTTTCACAATGATTTTTCCTGCAGAAGCCAAACAATCGGTCCTTGAACGGCATCAGAAATTCCTGGCTGAAGGGATTCGCCTTGGTGGGGAATGGCCTGTGCTCCATCATGATGGACAACAGATGACTGTTTTTTCGGAGTCTGTCACATTTTATCCTGACAAAGGGTTACCAGCACGGCTGGTCTATGTACAGAATATTACCGAGCGCAAGAAGGCGCAGGAGCAAATGAGAATTGCGGCGGCTGTTTTCGAAGCCAGCCAGGAAGCCATTGTTGTGACCGATGGCGAAAATAATATTATTTCCGTTAATCCGGCTTTTAGTATTTTGACAGGGTGGTCATTAGAGGAAGTTAAAGGACATAATCCCCGGGAGTTCAAATCGGGCCGTCACCAACGCTCTTTTTATATCGAGATGTGGCAGTCATTAATGAACACCGGGCAATGGATGGGTGAGGTCTGGGACAGGCATAAAAATGGTACTGAATTTCTCAAGGAACTGAGTATTTCAGTAATTAAAGATCCTGACGGCAATGTTATTAATTATGTTGGTATGTTCTCCGACATTACCTTACGTAAGAAACAAGAAGAGTTAATCTGGCAGCAAGCTAATTACGATGCAGTCACCGGTTTACCTAAGGAAGGTGCGAATAAGTGGGGAAATTCTTCTCGGCTGACTCAGTCATTTCATTTCTTCATGTTTGAGCCGATTTTTTCTCCCGTAAATGCCTTGAATCAGCCTATTTAGACCGTTTCTTCGCCATTTAAGGCGTTATCCCCAGTTTTTAGTGAGATCTCTCCCACTGACGTATCATTTGGTCCGCCCGAAACAGGTTGGCCAGCGTGAATAACATCGCCAGTTGGTTATCGTTTTTCAGCAACCCCTTGTATCTGGCTTTCACGAAGCCGAACTGTCGCTTGATGATGCGAAATGGGTGCTCCACCTTGGCCCGGATGCTGGCTTTCATGTATTCGATGTTGATGGCCGTTTTGTTCTTGCGTGGATGCTGTTTCAAGGTTCTTACCTTGCCGGGGCGCTCGGCGATCAGCCAGTCCACATCCACCTCGGCCAGCTCCTCGCGCTGTGGCGCCCCTTGGTAGCCGGCATCGGCTGAGACAAATTGCTCCTCTCCATGCAGCAGATTACCCAGCTGATTGAGGTCATGCTCGTTGGCCGCGGTGGTGACCAGGCTGTGGGTCAGGCCACTCTTGGCATCGACACCAATGTGGGCCTTCATGCCAAAGTGCCACTGATTGCCTTTCTTGGTCTGATGCATCTCCGGATCGCGTTGCTGCTCTTTGTTCTTGGTCGAGCTGGGTGCCTCAATGATGGTGGCATCGACCAAGGTGCCTTGAGTCATCATGACGCCTGCTTCGGCCAGCCAGCGATTGATGGTCTTGAACAATTGGCGGGCCAGTTGATGCTGCTCCAGCAGGTGGCGGAAATTCATGATGGTGGTGCGGTCCGGCAGGGCGCTATCCAGGGATAACCGGGCAAACAGACGCATGGAGGCGATTTCGTACAGAGCATCTTCCATCGCGCCATCGCTCAGGTTGTACCAATGCTGCATGCAGTGAATGCGTAGCATGGTTTCCAGCGGATAAGGTCGCCGGCCATTACCAGCCTTGGGGTAAAACGGCTCGATGACTTCCACCATGTTTTGCCATGGCAGAATCTGCTCCATGCGGGACAAGAAAATCTCTTTTCTGGTCTGACGGCGCTTACTGCTGAATTCACTGTCGGCGAAGGTAAGTTGATGACTCATGATGAACCCTGTTCCATGGCTCCAGATGACAAACATGATCTCATATCAGGGACTTGTTCGCACCTTCCCTAACCGGCATCTTTTCCAAAGTAAACTTGAGCAGGCTGCTCTCCATGCTTCACGCTCCTCTCATCTTATGGCGCTGATGCTTATCGACCTCGATCAATTTAAATCAGTTAACGACAGCATGGGGCACAGAGCAGGGGATGAATTATTAGGTTGCGTGGCGATGCGTTTACTCAAATGTGCACCTGGTGCTGACTGCATTGCACGGCTCGGTGGCGATGAGTTTGCGATTATTATCTCAGATATTAATGAACCATCGGCTTGCACCGGTATTGCCCATAATATTCTCAAGGAGCTGGAAGCCCCTTTTGCAATAAATGGTGAGACCATGTTTGTCTCCGCCAGTATTGGTATTTCTATTTATCCTACCGATACGGAAAATCTGGAGGATTTATTTAAGAATGCTGATCAGGCAATGTATGCTGTTAAAAATTCAGGCCGTAAGAGTTTTCGCTATTACTCACGGGCCCTGCATGATGCGATCCATGCACGTCTGCGCATGATAAGAAATCTCAGAAAAGCACTTGAAGAGAACCAGTTTGAGGTTTATTACCAACCTATTGTCTCACTGAAAACAGGGCATATTACCCGGATGGAGGCGCTGGTTCGCTGGATCCACCCGACTCAGGGAATTATCAGCCCCGATATTTTTATTCCGCTGACTGAAGATACCGGCCTTATTGTTCCAATAGGTAACTGGATAGCAAACCAGGCCATTAAACAATTGTCATACTGGCGGAAAAAATATAATCCTGAACTCAAAATGGCTATTAATCTGTCTCCCGTACAGTTACGTAGTCAGGAATTTGATGATATATCCTGGATTCAGACTTTACAGCGTGAAGGGCTTCATAGCGGCGCTATCACTATTGAAATTACTGAAGGTCTGCTGCTTAATTCAGAAACACGCGTCAATCATAATTTAAAAATGATGCATCAGGCAGGTATTCAGATAGCCATAGATGATTTTGGCACAGGTTATTCATCTTTGGCTTATTTGAGAAAATTTAATATTGATTTTCTCAAAATTGACCGCTCATTTGTTGAAGATTTACAAGGCGTGGGTTATGAGCTTTGTACGGCCATTATTGCCATGGCGCACAGCTTAGGACTTGGCGTGATTGCTGAAGGTGTTGAAACTGAAGAGCAGAAAAAATTACTGATTGAACTGGGATGCGATTATATCCAGGGGTATTTGTATTCAAAGCCATTGCCAGCCGCTGAAATAGAAAAGCTGCTGATTTTACCCAAGCATGACAATCATTCTGTTTAACAGTAAGGAAAAGCGCACTCTTGTCATGGTGACGATGGCATATCTTGTGTGCTGCTGGCGGGGCTTCGTCGGTAATGTAGCAACTCTGAGCGTGATGAAAATTCAAACCAGATTCGCAGACGTGCCATAGCCTGCGCTGTTGCGGGTCTGGTTCAAACCCGCATGTTGATGAATAAGCAGCTATTACCCACCCGGAAACGATTAGGTAAGAATGTCCCGGGTGGGGTAGCCGCTGGTAATTACTGACCAGCCAGCAGTAAGGGAGTTTCCTGCCTTTGGTCACCAAGCAGGAATACAGAGACTGCTTCATTCAGAACATGTGCCTGGTCTTTGAGTGACTGGGCGGCAGCAGAAGCCTGCTCAACCAATGCCGCATTCTGCTGGGTAACGGTGTCCATTTGCGCGACGGCCTGGTTTATCTGTTCAATGCCACGGCTTTGCTCGCCAGAGGAGAGCGCAATCTCTGACATCAGGGTGGTAACCTGGCTTACTGACCTGATAACACGTTGCATGCTTTCGCCGGTTTTTTTCACCAGTAAGCTACCATGAGTGATTTGCTCAGCAGATTGTTCAATCAACTCCTTAATCTCTTTGGCCGCAGTTGAAGAGCGCTGAGCAAGGTTACGCACTTCCGTTGCCACCACAGCAAAGCCGCGGCCTTGCTCGCCCGCTCTGGCTGCTTCAACAGCCGCATTCAGTGCCAGTATATTGGTCTGAAACGCAATACTTTCAATAATACTGATGATGCTGACTATTTTCCCTGAGCTTGCTTCAATGACGTTCATTGAGCTGACCACTTCACCCATTACTGTGTTGCCTTCCATTGCGGATGCCTGCATTTCACTGGCAAGGTGGCTGGTTTGAGCCGTGTTATCAGAGGTCTGCTTAATTGTGGACGTGAGTTGTTCCATACTGGCTGCGGTTTCGCCTAACGAGGCAGCCTGTTCTTCTGTACGGGCAGATAGATCTTCATTGCCAGCAGCAATTTCTTCAGCTGCATAACCTACCATTTGGCTGGATTCCCGTACCCGGGAAATAATACTGACCAGAGACAGGCGCATTTCTTCAAGGGAACGCATCATGGCGCCAATTTCATCACGGGCGCGGGACGTAATCGTCATGCCCAATTGTCCCCTGGCAATGCTGTCACACAATGATTTCGCCTGATCCAAAGGAGCCAGAACCCGGCGGTTCAGTAAAACTATACTGGCGGCAATCAGTGCGATGAACACCAGTGCGAATACTGCGATAGTGACCAGGCTACCAGTAAAGTGGCTCTGTGCTTGTTGGTTGAGTTCGCGCGCATAGGTTTCATGAAATGCCAGCAGTTTATCCAGCGTTATTTCAAACTGGCGATCAAGTGCTGGTACCTTTGTGGTAACAAGCTCTCTTACTGTCTGGGCATCATTTCGTTTTGCCGCATCCATAAGAGGAAGTAAAGCCTGGGTACGGTAAGTTTCCCATGCTGTGCGATAAGCTTCGGTGAGTGCAGCTTCGCCAGCATATTTGGGGGCATCCATATACTGCTTAAAGGCGTTGTCGGCTTTTCCCAATACAATAGTTGCCTGATTAAGGGCGGTTTCGGCACCAGACATGTCACCTTTAGCCGCGTAGTTCATGGCTTCCATAGCTTTAACGCGCATGGTGCGGCTGTGATTAATGGGGTCAATGATGGAAAGCACCACGCGAATTTCTTTATTGACTTTGTCCAGCGATTCATTACTGCCTGTCAGGGACCAGGCGGTTGTACCGCTACTGCAAAGGTAAATAATCAGTAAAACAGTGAAGGTGATAAGAGAAAAGCGTCGAACAGTCATGAGCTATTCCTTTAGTAGTTTAGAGGGTTATGGGTAAGACATGTCACTTCATAAAGTGTTATCGGCCAGAATGGCTGATTTTTTAGTAGACCGGGTTGTCCTGGAGTGAATAAACCGGTGAATATTGGGCACAGGCTTCCTCCGGAAGGATCTAACCCTGTAAATGGCATGGGGGGCTGGTTGTGCGGGTGAAAGGTTTTTTAACATTAATCACTGGAAAAGCCAGGCAGGCAGTGTGAAGCTCGCTACACTGGTTTACAGGTATTCGGCTAGTATTAACAATATGAAATTACAGTTAAATAGATTGCATTTTGTTCTGGCGTGGCTGAAGCCACACTGCTGGTTAGGTTTGTTAACTTTATTTATCGGGGGAATTTTTCTTCACCCGGTGCTGATGCAGGTGTGGCACACATTACCTGTCGCTATGGAACATTTCACTGACTGGAAAGATGCCATTTCCACTTTTGGGTTACTGAGGTTGCCCCAGGTGGTGCTGGGCAGTGCGATTGGGCTGATGAGCATCGGGCTGTTTTTGCGAGCCAGAGTGGCATGGACGTTTGCGCTGCTGCTGCTGGTAGTGGTGGCATTATTTAATTTCTGGTTTACTGCAGGCAATTTGCGTATTGGCTATCTTGCCCTTTTCGATACCTTGTGTTTGCTTTACTTCTGGCGGGATTTCAGCCATTCAAGCCTGGCTGCAGGGTCATTATTCGCACTTATCAGTTTCGCATCATTACTGACTTATGCACTGTTTGGTTCACTTTACCTGGGCGCGCAGTTTCACCCGGCTATCACTGAGTTTGCTCAGGCACTCTACTTTTCGACAGTCAGTATGTCGACAGTGGGCTATGGCGACATTGTGCCGGTAACCAATACAGCACGCTTTTTTACCGTATCCATTATCATTATGGGAATTACCGTCTTCGCGACATCAGTTAGTGCGATTATTGGCCCGGTGATTGGTGGTAATCTTAATCGAATGATAAAAGGACGAATTTCACACGCTATGCGTAAAGATCATATCATTATTGTCGGAGCCAGCCCGCTGGCAATGAGTGTGTATGCGGGCTTAAAGCAGCGTAATAAAACGGTGACGGTCATCGTACCACCGGGAATTTCTCATGAGTACCCGGCAGATGCAGACGTGATTGTCGATGATCCTTCAGCGAACCAGACATTACTCAATGCTGGTGCTAATAAAGCCAGCACTATTCTGGTACTGCGGGATGACGACTCAGATAACGCCTTCATTGTGCTGGCGGCTAAAGAAGTGGTTTCACCAGAAACGAAAATAATCGCACTGGTAAACTCAGATAAAAACCTGAACAAAATTAAGCGGGTTCAGCCGGATATCGTGTTTTCTCTGCAAACACTGGCAAGCGAGATGCTGCTGGCAAGGCTCAGCGGTGAAAAGATGACAAACCAGGATCTGATGCAACTGTTGTTCCACGAAAACCATTAGAGATGCGGCTCAATGCCGGCTGTTGCGCGTTGCCACTCGCGGGCGAGTATTTCAACCAGCCGGGCAGCACTCTCCTGGCGGGCATAGGGTGCACCAGTTCCGGCCCACTGGGCGCTAAAGCCCTTGATGCCAGCTGACAGCGCGGCTGCGGCCAGTGCTTTACCCAGAGAATAGGCCACAGGGTAATCCGGAATATCTTCCGGCAAAACCGTGCGGGTAGCCTGGCAGAATGCGTTATTCAGGCTGCGTGCCGGGCGGCCCGAAATAGCCGATGTCATGCAGGTATCACCGGGGTTGGCCTTGCTGAGGGCCTCACGCCAGTCTGCGTTGGCAGCAGATTCAGGGCAGAGAATAAATGCTGTACCCATCTGCACACCTGTCGCGCCTTGCTTCATTACGCGCGCAATATCCGCGCCATTCATAATGCCACCGGCGCAAATTATGGGTAGCGAAGTGGCTTCCTGCAACAGGGGCAGTAACTCGGCGGTACTTAACTGGGTGTCTGTCGCGACATCCAGAAATGTGCCACGGTGCCCGCCAGCCTCAAATCCCTGAGCAATAATAAAATCCACACCAGCTGCGGCAATATACTGTGCTTCATTGGGTGATGTGGCGCTGGCGAGGGTTAGACAGCCTGCGGCTTTGAGCGCCTGAATGGCTTCAGGTTCCGGCAGGCCAAAATGGAAACTTACCACGGCCGGGCGTGTATCCAGCAATACCTGCAACATTGCTGTGTTGTGGCAAAAGGTGGCATAAATTTCGGCCAGTCCGGTGGGAGCAGAGTTGCCAAAACTGTGAAACATCTCGCTGAACTGGTTTATCCAGGCCTGCTCTTTGGTGGGGTTACGCCTGGCTGGCGGGTGGCAAAACACGTTCACGTTAAAAGGCGCAGTGGTCAAGGCCTGCGTATGGGCTATCATTTCCCGGGCTTGTTGTGTTGTTGCTGAACCAACACTAATTGAACCCAGCGCACCGCTGTTACTGACGGCGGCAGCCAACTCTGGTGTGGATACGCCAGCCATCGGTGCCTGAATAATCGGGTATTTCAGATTTAAAACATCACATAATGGATTCGTCATGGTAATCATGTCGTTAGAAAGCACAGACCATCAAGTGTAGAAGACGTTACAAATAAAGGTAAGTTTATGGGGGTGGTCAACGGTGCTGTTGCTTTACTGGAAGGGGATACCGCCAGTAACAAGTGATGCATATTTTTATGGTTTATTGTGCTGCTGACGGCGTACAGCATACCAGGCACTGCCTATAATCCCTGCTAACAGGCATAGAAGCGGTAAAAGAATCAGTACTGCCATACCCGCGGCTGAGTTATTTTTAAAGAGTTGTAGTTCTGCCAGATGGCGACCAGCCAGCAAGAGGGTTCCTACCCACAAGATAGCTCCGGGCCAGTTAAAAAGATGAAACTGGCGTTGTTTAAGTGCAGTGATACCGGCCAGTAAAGGAAGTAATGTTCTTACAAAACCGATAAACCGCCCAACCAGTAGTGCGGGGGGGCCGAATCGATGGGATAAGTTTTGGGCACGTTGGTGATAGTGAGCAGGAACTTTACCGAGCCATTTTTTTACCGGATGGGTGTGGCTGAGCCAGCGTCCTGATAAGTAATTTATCCAGTATCCGGTTCCTGTAGCGACAACCAGCAATACCAGAGTGGGGTAAAACGGCAGTATTTGTTTGGCAGTCATTGCTCCGGCAAGTAAAAGTAAGCTGTCACCAGGCAGAAATGCCGCAGGCAGCAGGGCACTTTCAAGGAATATAGCAAGAATCAGGATGCAGTAGATCCAGCTAATTGTTCCGGGTTGGCTAAGTACAGCCAAATCCTGATGTAATAATGCCGTAATGAGCGCTGTCATTGTTGTCCTGTATTGTTATCTGCTGTAATTATCTTTCATGGAATCGTCATTGCTACATGGTATGGAGCTTACGCCTGTGAGACGAGGGCTGCTGACGGGCTTATGTATGCCAGATGAAAAACAACCAACATCAGGCTATACCTGTTTTCTTAAGCTTGCCTTAATCAATTTGCTTTGAAAGGGCTCGTCGGCTAATTTCACCAACACAATGTGGCAGGGAGAACTGAAAAGATGGCTTGTCAGTAAGTAATAAGAATGGATGAAGAGCATCCATTCTTATAGTCAAACAAGTTAAGTTATTTATACAGCGTTGCTTCAATGGTCTTGTGATCTGGCTGGCCTTGTGAACCAGTGATAACATAATATTTCCCGCCTTGTTCTGCTGCTTCATGTTTCAGCGGTGTATTATCCATAGAAAAGCCTTGTTGAGTGACAGCAATGGTACCAATTTTTTGATGGTTAACAGCTTGTGCCTGGCTGATTTCTTGCGGTTGTGGCGATACTCTTGCCAGTGCATCACCATGGTCTGCAAAGAATGAGTTAAGCCCACTGGCATAAACGGAACCAGATAAAGATGCAAGAGCAAGGGTAATAATGGCGAAAGTTTTTACATTTTTCATGATATATCTCCGGTAATGGTTGTTCGCACCTTCTTGCGTGGTTCTGAGATTACTGGGGGAGACTTAGCCGACACTGAGTATTCTTTATATTTTTGTCGGGAAATGTCATTTTTCCTGAGCTTAAAAAAATAACTGCCAGTGCAGGGAAATGGCCGGAAATAGCTTTTACCGGCAATAAATAATAACCGGCGCTGCAGAGTGGCAGCGCCGGCAGGGGAAGCTTAATAACTGTGCGGTTTATAAATTAAATGGAGCTTCACAGCTGTGATAATTGGGGTTGCAGTAATGACTGGTGCTGCCGGTTTTTTTGGCAATCTGCCCCGGGTTGAGATTGAACGGGGCTTCACAACTGTGGTAATTGGGGTTGCAGGTCCGCGCTGTCGGGTGGACGGCCGGGGCGATTTTATCCTTATTCAGGGTAAACGGTGCCTCGCAGCTGTGGTAATTGGGGTTGCAATACTGGGTTGTGGCTGCCTGAGCATAAGAGGCAGCAGTAAATGAAGCCAGGGCCAGTACTGTGGAAGTCAGCAGCATTTTAATATTCATAATCTTTCTCTCCGGTCATTATTATCCGCATCTTCTTGCGTGACTCTGAGATTACCGGGGAAAACTTAGCTGACACTGAGTTGATGTATCTGTGAAAAATATTTTTTTATCTCTCCAAAATACAGTATCTGTTTTATTTTGTAGTGGGTAATGAGAGGGAGAAACTAGGGCTTAATGTAAACACCCTGGAAGAGTTTAAGCGGAACTTCTGAGGGCAGGTAATTACACACCTAGTTTGCTATGGTATTGCTCCATTATACTCCGCAATTTTCGTGCTTCTGTTTTTACTTCGCTAATACTCTGTGTCTGCGCTTTTTGCTCAATGAGTGTCACTTCATTAAGCAATTTTTTCATACCTTCATCAAACGTGACCTTGCCTGAATCATTCAGCGATGTTTTCTGTGCTGCCTGTGCTGATAGTTTGAATGCTGACAGATCTTTTTTAAACGCGTTAATGTCGTTGTCTTTCATCATGGAACGGTAGCTTATGCTCATTTTTTCCATTGACTTTTGAACACTGACTGTACTGGCAGTTGCATTGCCGGCAACGCACATAAAAAAACCTGACAGCAACAAAGGAAGTACACTCTTTTTCATGATCACTCCAGAATAATCGATTTATCGTTTTTGATAAAAACTACCCTTTTAAGGGGAATAGAAAGAACAATTTACTGCTTATTGCTTCACACATTGTTGTGACTGTTTCACCGTATTTTTTCCATACCGGGGCGATGAGCATATTGGCAATAATCGCCATCAGTAGTGCTCCAAGCATGTCGAATGGAAAGTGAACACCAAGGAAAACCCGCGACCAGGCAACAAAAAGGCTGACAGCAAGCAGAAAACCACCTGCGGCTCTGGCTTTGTGCAACATAAATGCAATTGCTGCGCTAAAGAACAGGGTGCCATGGTCACTTGGAAATGAAGAGTCCGGGGCATGAACAATCCACGTATGCCCCAGGGGGATCATAAATGGACGGGGATGAAAGTAAAACGTACTACAAAGAGCCCCTAAAGAGAGCGCGAATAGTGCCGTAATCACGCATACCAATGCCTGGCTTCGGGTGTGTCTGTTGCCCATAAACCACATGGCTGCCAGGATAATGGGAATTAAGTACAAGGTGTATTGCGCACAAAACTTAGCAAATTCGATTAATCCATCGGGTGTACCTGGCGCTGCATTGATAGATAAAAACCATTTTTTGTTCAGTAATTCCAGCATAGCAAAGAGAACCATTTTATGTATCCAGTAAAGGTATTTTGGATGCGGCAGATTAATAAAACCTTAGGTGGTGAAAATGATGCCGGGCTTTTTATTAAGAAAAATTAATATTCTGATTTCTTACTTCCTTTTCATGATGGTGAATGTGTGTGTAAATGTTATCAATAATAACAAAGCATGAAGTATTAAGAAAATATTGTGAATGCCTACAGTGGGTTAGCAATAAAGTAACTATATAGGCAAGAAAATAATTTAATTACCATTTGGTTTTTTTATTACGCTGCCGATAATCTCGTTGTGCAGTCAGCACAGTGAAATTAAGGAGTCCTTATGTCTGTCAATGCGATTACTAACAACACAGTACATACACAATACCAAGCGACCAGTGCAGGTGATGAAAGTAAAGAGATGCGAGCCAAACCTGATCACGATGGCGACAGTGATGATTCAGCCCAGGCCACAAAATCACCCTCAGTGAATGCAAATGGTAGTGTAGTAGGCAGTGTTGTGGATGTGAAAGTCTGACGTTATAAAGCCTGCGAGTTTCGCAGGCTTTATATTATACAACATCGATTTTGAGCAATGTAAAAGATAATGACTGCCGTTAGCATATAAACCGTGCTGCCATTATTCGGCGTTGATGCTGATTAAGATAGCTTTGTGAATGTTTTTTATCCATGAAGGATAAACTTGCTATAACATGCCGGCTTACTTTTATGTAAGTTGACATGAATAGAGATAATATAACTGATAAATTTAAGCGCATAGCCGTCTCCTGTGTTGGGTTGGATATATTATGAGACAGAAGACTTAGTTGAATATGAGGACTCATCTTTATGGGCGCAGGGAAGTGTTATCCTGGCCAGCAGCCCTGACTGGAAATGTTCGGTGTCATTGAGTGAAACGGTACCTCCTATCTTTTGAATGCAGGCACGCACAATAGATAAGCCCAGCCCTGAGCCACTCTGCTCCTGGCCTTCCATGCGATAAAAAGCATCGAAAACACGCTCTCGCAGTGCTTGATCGATACCCGGTCCATTATCCTCAACCTCTATAACCACCTGATTATGATGCTGATAAACACTCAGATCTATTTGCCCGTTTTCAGCAATATACTTTATTGCGTTCTCGACCAGGTTTTTCAGGGCGACATACAATGTATTTTTTTCAGTAAACAGTGAAATGTCAGGCTGTGAATTGGCACTGACACCAATATCGATATTCTTTTCCAAAGCAAGTGGCAGCACTGTTTCGAGGATTTCCCGGAAAATCTCCTCAACTGAGAAACTTTCATTTTTCTGGCGTTGCTCAGTTTGTTGCTGGCGAGCCATCGTCAGCAATTGCTCCAACAAATATTTGGTACGCTTTAACCCCAGACGCAAGGTGCTTAGCCTGTCGCTGGCCTCAATTGACATTGGTGATTGCGACAAACGTTCTGCCTGGAGTGTCAGGGCTGTGATGGGGGTTCGCAATTCATGAGCCGCATCAGCAATGAAACGTTTTTGTATGCTCATCGCTGTGTCAATGTTGTACAACAAGCGGTTAATACCTTTGACGAAAGGTAAAATTTCATAAGGGACCTGCTGTAGTGGGAGTGGTGCCAGGTCCTGCTCATTACGTGAACGAACTTCCTGAGCCAGTGTGGTTACTGGTTTAAGCGCAAACCGAACCAGCAATACAGCGACCACGACAAAGACTGGCAGTGAGGCAGAAAATGGGATTAATGTCCTGAGCGCGCTTTGCATCGCTATCTCATCCCGTACATCCGTTTGCTGACCAATAACAATTGCCTGTGAAGGGGATTTCCTGGTCACTAATACACGATAGGTTTCTCCGTCCGACTCTATATTATGAAATCCGGGTGCAGTGGTAACAGGAAGATTAAAATGTGTTTGGGAAGCATCATTAGCTAAGGCAGGGGACGATAAATAATCAACAAAAATACGTGCGTCGTTATCGCCTTCACTGCGAAGCGCTAATTTTTGTTGAGAGGCACTGATAGCTGGCGCATTCAGTACCACTGCACTCATTTGCCGTAGCATCCTGTCTTGCAGTTCATGCGCTTCATCAAGAGCTGAGGCGAAAGTCAGTCCACCGGAAATCAGGGCAATAATGATTATTGCCATGGTTAAGGCCAGAGATAATTGCCCCTGAACAGAATGAGTTATTCGCTTTTTGAAACCAGCCATCCAACACCTCTGACATTTTTGATTGCATCGCGCCCCAGCTTTTTGCGCAAAGCGTGGATAAGGAACTCGATTGCATTGCTTTCCACTTCTTCTCCCCAGCCATAAATTCGGTCTTCTAAATTGCTGCGAGAAAGAATACTGCCCGGGCGTAACATTAGCGCTTCAAGTAAAGAAAATTCCCGGTTAGAAAGCTGGAAACGGCTCTGGCTGGCCTGAACGATAACTTCATGTGTGGAGGGGTCCAGTGCTAACTCTCCATTGGTTAGCACTGGGTTGGCTGTACCGTTATTACGCCGCAGAACAGCCCGAATTCTGGCAAGCAGTTCGCTCATTTCAAAAGGTTTGACAATATAATCATCTGCACCGCCATCTAAACCTCGCAGGCGATCTTCCAGCGCATCCCTCGCGGTGAGAATCAGAACCGGTACCGGCGAGGTATTTTTACGGATTTCATTGAGTATAAAAAAACCATCTTTGCCTGGAAGCCCAAGGTCAAGTAATACCACATCATAGTGTTGTGCTTTGAAACTGGCTAAAGCATCATTGCCATTCTTCACCCAATCGACAGCATAGGCGTTGTCTTTCAATGAACAGGCGACGATATCGCCAATCATTGGGTCATCTTCAACAAGAAGTGCACGCATATTCTTAACCTTTGTAAGTTACTCTGCAGATAAAGTAGTGATCTATTCTTTATCTGTAAGCCGCCATAATCACATTTACTGGATTAAGGTGCAGCTAAAAAACTTAAATTTCATCATTGGGTGCTGGCTTTTTAGCCAGGTGTAGATATGTTACCAGCACTAAAATGACAGTTAAAAAACACAAGTTAATTGTTGTACTGCCAATGTTCATCCCACCACTGGTGACGGGTTGTGATAAAAAGTCACCCAAAGAAGCACCCAACGGACGTGTTAATATATAAGCTATCCAAAAACAAATCACACTGTTGCACTTGAAGAAGCTGTATGCAATTAAGCAGAAAGTAATCAAAAAGCCAAATAATATTGTGGCATTAAAGTAACCAAGTTGTAGTGTTTCGGAAACCCAGTCCCCACCAGCTGTACCCAGTGAAAACGTGAGTAAAATTGCTGTCCAGTAGAAGAGTTCTCTGCGCTGCGTGTTGATGCTGTGAATTGATAATGTCCGTTCTTTTCGATACCAAATAGCGAAAAAACCAACCAGTAAGAAAGTAAATACACTTGTTGATAATATGAGCGGAACACCAAAGTGATCAGTTAAATTATCTGTAACCAAAGTGCCAAATACACTGATTAATAATACGGTTGTCCAGTATTTCACTGGGACGTATTTAGGGGATTTTACTTGTATGAAAAGCGCAATGAAAAATAAGGCACCTATAAAAAGTGATGTATTAGTTAATCCCCAGTGTAGATTAACATTCAAAAAGTCTGCTGCTGTTTCACCGACAGTGGTGGACATCATTTTTATAATCCAAAAAACAAGTGTTACCTCAGGAACTTTATTCCTGTATGTAACTGGCAGGTTAGCGTTGGCTTGTTCCATGATGAACCTCTTTTAATGTTTGCTTTACTTTAAGGAAAATAAGTGTAACTAACTCATTAATGAGTTAATTTAAGTTAATTGGTGTGTTGCGGGTGTTTATTATGGTTTCATACTACTTGTGCATATTTTATAATTTGCTGCTTTCTTCGCTAATTCTTTTTCATGGTGGCGAAAAAAATAATAACTGCAGATGAAGAACAATATTGTGCTACAAAGGATGGCGAGCCGTAATTCACTATCCAGGCTGAAAAGTTTATCGCCAAAAAAATAAGCAGCTGAGCCGAATAGAGATGCCCATGTGACACCTCCTAAGGCATTCATTAGCAGGAACGTTCTCCAGGGCATATGATTGGCACCTGCAAGAAAGGCAGCCAGTGCTCGCAGTAATGCAATAAACCGCCCGAAGAAGACAATTTTCCCACCATGGCGTAAAAAAAGGTACTCACCAATCTGGAGGCGGGTACTGTCAATGAAAATATATTTCCCGTAGTTTTGGAGTAACCGGGTACCGATAACCCTGCCAAGCAGAAAACCTATATTATCACCAATGATGGCGGCAACCGACGCGACAAGGATGACACTCAGCAATGTCAGGTTGTGGGATGTTCCGGCGTAAACCGCCATGCCAATTAACATCGCTTCGCCAGGAAGTGGCAGTCCCATACTTTCAAGCATAATTATGGTGAGCAAACCCCATAATCCGTAATGCTGTATGAATTGCATCATGTGAGCTGATGATAAAAGTGTGAGCATGCCATCCTCCTGTTATTTTCAGCCATTTTTAGCCAGGTAAGCACGTTTCTTGTTGCATCGCTTTACAGCTATACACCCATGCGGGAGGAAAATTACGCACTTCGAATACCTTCTCCCAGGAGAAAAAACGTGACAGCGATTTTTCAGACCCATGAGTGTACTGAAACTGTATAAATGAACCATTTGGCGTGAGTTGTATTGATGCTTTTTTTAATATCTTCAGGCGTATTCTTGGTGGCAGTGATAAAAGAGGCAGACATGAAAAAATAATGTCATAGCGCTGCTCCAGTAACTCAGCTGAGTGGGGAATGATTTGCAGCCTGCTGTCATTAATCCGTGAGAGTGTTTTCAGAAAGGACGGATCGATTTCATAAGCATCAAGCTTTGCATCGTTCGGCATCATTGTCAGAATTTTTCGGGTCAGCACGCCTTCCCCGGCTCCCAGTTCTGCTACCCGGGTAATATTCCCCCAGGACACACTGGATACCATGGCGCGGCACAGCCACGGAGAAGAAGGAACCAGTGTGCCGATAGTCCGTGGGGAACGGATAAACTGGCGAATATAATTCCGCTGCGATTTCAGTAAAACATCAATTCGGTACATTATGGCTCTCCATAGATGGGCAACATGTGCAATATAGCGCACCACCCAAAAAACCGAGGATATCTTTGATGTCTGTTATTCTGGCAAATGAAACTTAGGACTTCCTTAGGGGTAAATGGTACGTTCTGTGGATGTCGCTTCAGGGCTGGCGCTTTTTGCCTCGATTGGGAAGGGTGGACGGGGAAGTGTAATAACCAGACAGGAAAACATATCTGGGTTATGAACCACATTCAGTGAGGGTTTCCCCAAGATAATTCGCCGTGCAGGAAGGCGGCAGCGCAGGGAGTTGCCGGTACGAGCGAGCACAGCCAATGCACCTGCGGGTGAACACTGTATGGAATGGCGAGTGGGGTGATTATTCAGGTTTTATAACTTCCAGCACAAGGTGTGTTTATAAGCCACATTCAGTGATGGATTCCCCAAAATAATTCGCCGTGCAGGAAGGCGGCAGCGCAGAGAGTTGCCGGGAGCTTACTGGAGTAAGTGACCGGTACGAGCGAGCACAGCCAACACACCTGCGTGGTGAATTATGCAGGGGAATGGCGAGGGTTCTCACCCTCCCTCCAGGAGTATCGGGCAATAAAAAAGCCTGTACGTGAGTACAGGCTCTTCTATGAAATATGGCGGTGAGGGAGGGATTGATTCGCTGCGCTCACCCCTGCGGGGCAACCTGTTGCACAGGTTGTCCTGATACCTGCGGTATCAGTCGAACCCTGACGAGGGTTCTCACCCTCCCTCCAGGAGTTTCGGGCAATAAAAAAGCCTGTACGTGAGTACAGGCTCTTCTATGAAAGATGGCGGTGAGGGAGGGATTGATTCGCTGCGCTCACCCCTTTGGGGCAACCTGTTGCACAGGTTGTCCTGATACCTGCGGTATCAGTCGAACCCTGACGAGGGTTCTCACCCTCCCTCCAGGAGTTTCGGGCAATAAAAAAGCCTGTACATGAGTACAGGCTCTTCTATGAAATATGGCGGTGAGGGAGGGATTCGAACCCTCGATACGTTGCCGTATACACACTTTCCAGGCGTGCTCCTTCAGCCTCTCGGACACCTCACCAAATTATTGAACCACCGGAATGGAACGGCGCTTAATTTAGGGAAAAGCGCTGCCAGCGTCAATCAACTTTTTTGCAAAAAGAATCGTTTAGCTAAACTTCACGCAAAATGCTGGCAAAACCAACAAATAATGCCGTTTTTTCTCCCACAGACCTTGCGTTAATGTCACTTTGCAGTAAGCCTGTGCAAAACAGGAGGCGAAATGCAGATACTTTTCTACCACCCCGATTTTGATTCAGCTCGCTGGGTACACAGCCTGGAGCAAGCTATGCCCGGTACTACCGTGCGCATATGGCAACCGGGTGATAACGCACCCGCAGATTTTGCACTGGTATGGCACCCACCGCGGGAAATGCTTGCCGGGCGGCACAACCTGAAGGCCGTTATTGCACTTGGTGCCGGAGTGGATTCCGTGCTTAATCAGCTCAAACAGGACCCGGATTTTATCCCGGCCCATGTCCCGCTGTATCGCCTTGAAGATGCCGGTATGGGAAAACAAATGCAGGAATTCGCGGTAAGCCAGGTATTGCGCTGGTTTCGCCGGTTTGATGACTACCAGGCGTTACAGCGTGAAGGGCGCTGGGAACCTCTGGAAGAGTATCAGTCCAGTGACTTTACTATCGGCATCCTCGGGGCTGGTGTACTGAGCAAGCGTGTGGCAGAAAGCCTGTTACCCTGGGGTTTTCCATTACGTACCTGGAGCCGCCAACCGAAAGACTGGCCGGGTGTGAGCAGTTTTGCCGGCAACGAGTCGCTGGATGCATTTTTAGCAGAAACACGGGTGCTTATTAATTTATTACCACACACCCCGCAAACAGAGGGCATGATTAACCAGGCTTTACTGGCGCGTTTACCACAAGGCGCATTTCTGCTGAACCTCGGGCGTGGTGCGCATGTTGTCGAAGATGACCTCCTCGCTGCAGTGGAATCAGGGCAGATTCTGCGTGCTACGCTTGATGTTGTGCGTCAGGAACCTTTACCTGCAAATAACCCTTTGTGGAGACATCCGCGTGTAACAATTACCCCGCATATTGCTGCCTCCACCCGGCTTGATGACGCTGTCATCTATTTAGCAAAATTGATAAATGCTCTTAAGCAAGGCGCTATCCCACCAGGGCAGGTCGATAAAGAACGTGGTTACTGACACACAGCTGTATCAACATCCGGAAAGATAACTGTTATCATTGTTGTTGTTTTTAACAGGAGATTGCTATGTACCCCGTAGATTTGCATATGCATACGGTTGCCAGTACCCATGCATACAGCACCCTTCACGATTACATCGCTCAGGCGAAAGCTGCTGGTATCAAACTGTTTGCAATTACTGACCACGGTCCGGAAATGGCGGATGCACCGCACTACTGGCACTTCGTCAATATGCGCATTTGGCCGCGGATGGTTAATGGTGTGGGGATTTTACGTGGTATTGAAGCGAACATTAAAAATACCGATGGTGAAACAGATTGCGTGGGGCATATGCGTGATTCACTGGATTTGGTCGTTGCCGGTTTTCATGAGCCTGTGTTCCCTCCGGCAGATAAAGACACCCATACCACAGCAATGATTGCGGCTATGGCATCCGGTCAAGTTCATATCATCAGCCACCCCGGTAACCCCAAATTTCCTGTTGATATCCCGGCCATTGCTGAAGCAGCAGCGCGTTACAATGTAGCGCTGGAGCTGAATAACTCCTCGTTTACCCATTCACGTAAAGGGTCTGAAGCTAATTGCACTGAAATTGCTGCGGCAGTGAAGGAATCCGGAGGATGGTTGTCATTAGGGTCCGATTCGCATACCGCCTTCACTCTTGGGCATTTTCATGAATGTGAAAAGATCCTCAATAAAGTCGCTTTTCCTCGCGAACGCATTTTAAATGTATCGCCACGCCGGTTACTGGATTTTCTGGAATCCCATGGCATGACACCTGTTGAAGAGTTCGCAGCACTCTGAATTTGCTGCAATTGAATTAACCCTGCAGGCTGGTGCCTGGAAAAGGTCATGATAATGAATGAGTTTTCTATTCTTTGCCGTATTTTAGGTTCGCTATTTTACCGTCAACCTCAGGATCCATTGTTGGTACCGCTCTACACGGCGATTCAGGAAGGTAAGCTGGCACAAAGCTGGCCGCTGGAGCAGGAGGAACTGCTGTCTCGCTTGCAAGAGCATACAGACATGGCAGCAGTAAACGCAGACTACCACATGCTGTTTGTGGGAGATGAGTGTCGCGTGAGCCCATTGCGCAGCCGCTGGGTTGAAGGGAGTAGCGAAGCTGAAATCCGTGAGTTTCTCAGCAGCCGTGGTATGCCATTGTCAGATGCCCCGGCAGACAACTTTGGTGGCATTTTACTGGCGGCATCCTGGCTTGAAGACCAGACTCAGGAAGGTGAGTCACTCGCGTTGCAAACCCTGTTTGACAGTTTTCTGCTTCCCTGGTGCGGTACTTTCCTTGGCAAAGTTGAAGCACATGCTACAACAGTGTTCTGGCGCACACTGGCCCAGGTGACTCGCGAAGCTATTCAGGCTATGTGGGATGAACTTCAGGAAGAAGGCGAGCAGTCACAACCGTAAATATTGCAGCCTGCCCTGCAGAACGATAAAAAAACAGAGAAACCGGCATCAGTGCCGGTTTTTTACATCATATGATTATTGGCCCAGGAAACAGCCTGGGTACGGTTCTTAACTGAAATTTTACGGAACAGATTGTACAGGTGAGTTTTAACCGTATTTTCACTGATAAAAAGCGAACGGGCAATTTCATTGTTGGATGCGCCAATGCGCAATTTATTCAGGATCTCTTTTTCACGCTGAGTCAGTGAAGAAGATTCGTAGATATAAGGTTCAGAGCGTTGTGATGATTTCATCCAGTGGCTGGCAACCTGGCTTGAAAAGTCGTGTTCTCCACGCAAGATACCACCAATACCTTCCAGTACGCTCTTTTCACTCTCACTGACAAAAAATACGCCGGCAATATGCTGCCAGTTACTGACATTATGCTCAGGTTGTGTGTTTGGCATATTGATAAGTAAAACCTGGCTACTTGATGTGGTATGGCTAAGTACTTCTTGCCAGTAATGAATATGGTTACGTTCAGCAAATGCCATATCAAACAGGATAAGCGTATTGCCAGGGATGGCTTCCAGAGGTTGCTGGATATTATGGATGTGACCATCCAGGTCCAGCTCTGTACGCAGATACTGAAACAATGCCGTGGAAAGAAGCGATGGCCTGGTTATCAACAATAATGTCTGGGCATGTAAGCGATGGAATTCATGATACATGATGTAACTCCACGGGTTTATGGCACCTGCAATAGAACGTTTTCACAATTACGGCAAACCTTTTTCAACTGGCAGGTGACGTGCTGCTGTGTGACGTTATCACCCCATTCATCCATTGAGGGTGCGAAATCAAAAGGCAATGAAAATCTATTGTTTCAATTTATTCAGTTAGCTTGTTCAGGCAAACCTTTTGGATGTAACATTTAGTAAATTTAGATTTAAAATTATTTCAATATCACTTATGGAATGAATGCTGTTGAATTTGTCTGGAAATAAAAAAATACTTCTTTTTATGATCCCTCTTGTTTAACTTATTGATTTTATTAAATTTATATTGTTATATTTCAGGGCGTTATCGTATGTTAATCACTTTTTTGAGTGGCTTTTATTTTTTATGGAATTCTTAAGATAAAACTGTATTGATGACATAATTTTATTTAAGTAATGATAATGCCACTGCATCGGTTAAATCGGTTGAAGAGTCAGGTACCTCGCAGAGTGGTTTTCCCTGGTAAAAAAATGGCAACAGAAAAGAGATGTCGCCAGAGGCTTGATGGGGAATTGAGATAAAACTGGGAGCAGGTAAGCAGTTTATCGCCGGAGGCCGGACTACCCTTATAACAGGAAGTCCTGTCGGGCATCCCCGGGAGACAGGTGTTTTTTCTGCGGTAAAAGGGGGGAATATGTCTCGTATCTCTGTTATTTCTGGCGATATCACGTCTCTTGATGTTGATGTTATTGTCAATGCAGCAAATGCGCAATTACAGGGTGGCGGCGGTGTTGATGGGGCGATTCACCATGCTGCCGGGCCTGAGTTACTGGAGCAATGTTCAGCAATTTACCGGCAGAATGGTGCCTGCCCGACCGGGCAGGCTGTAATTACGGGGCCTGGTGATATACCGGTAAAGGCGATTATCCATGCTGTCGGGCCGGTATGGCAGGGGGGAGATCACGATGAAGCAGGGTTATTGGCTGATGCATATCATAATAGCCTGCAACTGGCGGCATCTCATGGCTACCAGCGCATTGCTTTTCCTGCAATCAGTACGGGAATTTACGGTTACCCAAAACCGGCCGCAGCACAGATTGCGATGAGTACCGTATGTGATTTCTTGCGCAACCACTCTTTACCACATCAGGTGGTGTTTTGTTGTTATGACCAGGAAACGCATGATTTATACCAGCACTTGCTGATGAATTATGATTCAGTCTGACAGATATGTTCTGCCAGACTGGAGAGTTAAACTGTCACGGTGTTGCACTTGCGCTGGGGTTTCCCGGAAAAAAGGAAACGCAGCACAGGGATGCGCAGATGAATTTCATACAGCATGATGGCAATACTCATCACGAATACCATGCCAGCGAGAAAGCCCAGCGTGTTGGATGCAATATGCGGCATGATGAAACCACCAAAAATGAGTGTGAGTGGGTGGTGAACCAGATAAATGAACAGAGAGGCATTGACAAAATAAGTCACACGAGGTGAATGGCTGTTAAGTAAAGTATGCCCGAAGGAAAAGACTACATTGACCATCCATACGCCGAGCAGCATGGTTATCACGCTGTCAGTTTCATATAACCACTTATCTCCACTACCATAGTGCTGGTTAAGCATGTAGGCGGCAACGCCCACCAGAGAACCGGCCCAGCACCCAACATGTGGATGGATGAAGCGGGCTTTTAGTAATGGGTATTTAAATGCAAGTGCGCCAAGCAAGAAAAAGGGCAGATAAAACAAGGGTTGCATAATAGTGAAATTAAACAGCCCATCAGAAAGAATTTGTGGCGCGAAAATAAAAATCAGGCGGCGCAGGGCGGCATAACTTAAACCTAACAACAAAAATATAACCGAAAGTTTTCCTAAAGTTAACGTTTCTGGGTCGGGAAATATCCATGAGAACCCTTTGCCCCGTTTTATTCTTTGAAACAAAACTAAACCTAGCGTCGTCAGAATAACCAGCACAAGCAAGAACCAGAGATGGGAAGTCAACTCCCAGACCAGCGTGTTATATTTCTGGTATAACGTAAAACTTCCCCAGCGACGGTTTTCACCACTTAAATGCTGCAGAAGGAAAAATTGTGGCAGTGTCAGGAGTGGAATGGATGCCAGCATGGGAACAGCCACACGCTCTGTGCGTAGTACCCACCACCGTTTCCGGTTGTAGCGCAGGTAGAGCATCCAGGAAAAGTAGCCAGAAATAACGAAAAAGACCTGCATTCTGAATGCATGGATGAAGTCATTGAAAATGGTCAGCCACAAGGATGGCGTGACACTGTTAATGTGCCACTGGTGGGTGGAGTAGATTAATGATATGTGGAACGGAATCCCTAAAATCATTAACCATGCCCGGATAGAATCGAGAAAAAATTCTCGTTGCACTGGTGTATTACTCATAAAACTCCAACAATCTCAGACTTTTCACCTTATCCCTGAGCGATGAATTGTTTACAGTCCGGGCTAACTTACACGAAGAGACAGAGGCTGTCTCCAGGATTAAAGGACATATTGGAAGCAAACTTGTTGCCGGTTGTTTAATCCATGAGCCAGTGTGTTAAACCAGGAGGGGATTTGGTTGTCGGAAGCCTGGAGTATACTTTAGAATGGATCGGATTGATTTAAGCACACAAAGGGGGATGTGCTGGTTAATATGAAACATAAACTAGAAATGATGAAAATGCGTTGGGTCGGCGCGGCAGTATTAATGTCGCTTTATACCTCATCTGTGTGGGCGTTCTCCATTGATGATGTCGCAAAACAGGCAAAATCCCTTGCGGGCAGCAGCTACCAGGCGCCAAAGAGCAATCTGCCATCTGTTTTCAAGGACATGAAATTTGCCGATTACCAGCAGATTCAGTTCAATCACGATAAAGCCTACTGGCATAACCTCAAAACCCCGTTCAGACTCGAATTTTACCATCAGGGCATGTATTTCGATACGCCAGTCAAAATTAATGAAGTGACGGCGACCAGTGTGCATGAAATCAAATACAGTCCGGATTATTTTAACTTTGGCAACGTGAAGCACGATAAAGACAGCGTCAAAGACCTCGGTTTCGCCGGGTTTAAGGTACTGTATCCTATCAACAGTAAAGATAAAGAAGACGAAATCCTTAGTGTGCTGGGAGCCAGCTACTTCCGGGTAATTGGTGCAGGCCAGGTATACGGGCTTTCTGCCCGGGGTCTGGCAATAGATACAGCGTTACCTTCTGGTGAAGAGTTCCCGCGCTTTCGTGAGTTCTGGATTGAGCGCCCCAAACCAGAAGATAAACGCCTGACTATTTACGCGTTGCTGGATTCTCCTCGTGCCACCGGGGCTTACCGGTTTGTCCTGTTCCCGGGGCGTGATAGCGTGGTTGATGTGCAGTCTAAAATCTACTTGCGCGATAAAGTGGGTAAATTGGGTATTGCGCCGTTGACCAGTATGTTCCTGTATGGGCCGCAACAGCCGTCACCAACGATTAATTACCGCCCAGAAATTCATGATTCAGATGGCCTGTCTATTCATGCCGGTAATGGCGAGTGGATTTGGCGTCCGCTGAATAACCCGAAACATTTAGCGGTCAGCACCTATACCATGGAAAACCCGAAAGGCTTTGGTCTGTTGCAGCGAGGCCGCCAGTTCTCGCGTTACGAAGATCTGGATGATCGCTATGACGAGCGTCCAAGTGCCTGGGTTGAGCCGCAAGGCAACTGGGGTAAAGGGCATGTGGAACTGGTGGAAATTCCTACCAATGATGAAACCAACGACAATATCGTTGCGTTCTGGACGCCAGACCAATTGCCAGATCCGGGCAAGGAAATGGATTTCAATTACAAACTGACGTTTACCAAAGACGAAAGCAAACTGCATGACCCGGATAATGCGTGGGTAACGCAGACCCGTCGTTCTACAGGAGACGTGAAACAAACCAACCTTATCCGCCAGCCCGATGACACTATCGCATTTATTGTCGATTTTGACGGGCCGCAGATGAAGACATTGCCGGATAATACACCAGTGGCTTCTCAGGCCAGCATTGGGGACAATGGAGAAATTGTTGAAAACAGCGTGCGTTATAACCCGGTTACAAAAGGCTGGCGTTTAACTCTGCGCGTTAAAATAAAAGATCCGAAAAAGACCACAGAAATGCGGGCTGCCCTGGTCAATGGTGATCAGACATTAAGTGAAACCTGGAGCTACCAGCTCCCTGCTAATGAATAAGCTGACTGTAAACTATGCCTGATTATATTGATAATCTGCCGCTGCCTGACACGCAGAAATCAGCTCTTAAAGGGCTGGAAATTAAAGCAATACACCAGGCCCTGCAACCACAGGCCGGTGCTTTTTCAAGAGATGATGATTCGCCACTGGTTTCTGTTAAGCCCCGTCTCGCTCTGAACTGGCCTTGGGTGGCTAACAGCAGCGTCATGGTGAAAGATAAAGAAGGCCGTGATCAATTGCAGGCTATGCCTGCAACCCACCGCTCTTCAATGGCTCCTGAACCCTGGCGCACTAACCCTATTGGGCGTGTCTGGGAACGTTTGCTGGGGCGTGAGCGTTCGCCTCGTCATCACTCCTTGTCTAAAGAAGAGCAAAAAGCAGAGCAGAAGTGGCGCATGGTGGGAACTTTGCGCCGGTATATCCTGCTGTTACTCACTCTCTCTCAGACTGTCGTGGCAACCTGGTATATGAAAACCATTTTGCCATACCAGGGCTGGGCACTGATTAATCCTGCGGATATGGTCGGGCAGGATTTATGGGTGTCGTTCATGCAGATACTGCCTTATGTACTGCAAAGTGGCATTCTGATTCTGTTCGCTGTGTTGTTCTGCTGGGTTTCAGCTGGTTTCTGGACCGCGCTGATGGGCTTTTTACAACTGCTTATTGGGCGGGATAAATACAGTATTTCTGCTTCGACGGTGGGTGATGAGCCGATTAACCCCGAGCACCGTACTGCGCTCATCATGCCTATCTGTAATGAAGATGTTAACCGGGTATTTGCCGGGCTACGGGCAACCTGGGAGTCGGTAAAAGCAACGGGGCAACATGCACATTTTGATGTTTATATCCTGAGCGACAGTTACAACCCGGATATTTGCGTCGCTGAGCAGAAAGCCTGGATGGATTTACTCGCCGAAGTCGGTGGGGAAGGGCAGATTTTTTACCGCCGCCGCCGCCGCCGGGTGAAACGCAAAAGTGGCAACATTGATGACTTTTGCCGTCGCTGGGGTAGCCAGTACAGTTATATGGTTGTACTGGATGCTGATTCCGTGATGACTGGCGACTGTCTGACTGGTCTGGTTCGGTTAATGGAAGCAAACCCGAACGCAGGGATCATTCAGTCTGCGCCGCGTGCTTCTGGTATGGATACACTTTATGCCCGTTGCCAGCAGTTTGCGACTCGCGTCTATGGGCCTTTGTTTACCGCAGGTTTGCACTTCTGGCAGTTGGGAGAATCTCACTACTGGGGGCACAATGCCATTATCCGTGTCAAACCCTTTATTGAGCACTGTGCGCTGGCGCCGCTACCGGGTGAAGGCTCGTTTGCCGGCTCTATTCTTTCGCACGATTTTGTTGAAGCAGCATTAATGCGTCGTGCCGGGTGGGGCGTATGGATAGCCTACGATTTACCCGGTTCCTATGAAGAGTTACCGCCTAACCTGCTGGATGAACTGAAGCGTGACCGCCGCTGGTGCCACGGTAACCTGATGAACTTCCGTCTGTTCCTGGTTAAAGGGATGCACCCAGTGCACCGCGCTGTGTTCCTGACAGGCGTGATGTCTTACCTGTCTGCGCCGTTGTGGTTTATGTTCCTGGCGTTGTCTACCGCCTTACAGGTTGTACATGCTCTTACCGAGCCGCAGTACTTCCTGCAGCCGCGGCAGTTGTTTCCAGTGTGGCCCCAGTGGCGTCCTGAACTGGCAATAGCGCTGTTTGCCTCAACGATGGTGCTGTTGTTCCTGCCTAAGCTTTTGAGCGTATTGCTGATTTGGTGTAAAGGCTCTAAAGAGTTTGGCGGTGCGTTTCGTCTGTTGATCTCGCTGATTCTGGAAGTGCTGTTCTCAGTGCTTTTGGCACCGGTACGCATGCTGTTCCATACCGTGTTTGTGGTTAGTGCTTTTTTAGGCTGGGAAGTGGTATGGAATTCGCCTCAGCGCGATGATGACTCTACGCCATGGGGTGAGGCATTTATGCGCCATGGTTCGCAGTTATTACTGGGACTGGTCTGGGCAATCGGTATGGCCTGGCTGGATCTGCGGTTCCTGTTTTGGCTGGCACCTATCGTGTTCTCGCTGATCCTCTCGCCATTTGTCTCGGTGATTTCGAGCCGTGCGACTAACGGATTGCGCACTAAGCGCTGGAAGCTCTTCCTGATCCCGGAAGAGTATTCACCACCGCAAGTGCTGGTGGATACGGAAGCGTATTTGAAACGTAACCGTGAACGTGAGTTGCTCAATGGGTTTATGCTGGCAGTCTTTCATCCGACTTACAATGCGCTGGCTACGGCAATGGCAACAGCCCGTCACGGTAAGAGTGATGTGCTGGAAATCGCGCGTGACCGCCACGTTGAGCAGGCACTGAATGAAACGCCGGATAAACTCAACCGTGATCGCCGCCTGGTGCTTCTCAGTGACCCGATGACAATGGCAAGAATGCATTATCGTGTCTGGACTGCGCCGGAGAAATATTCTTCCTGGGTAAATGCCTGGAAAGATATTTCCGGGGATTCACAAATGAGCAAAGCTCAGTAATGTATATTCAGCCGGCCTTCAGGCCGGCTGTTTGTTACTGGGAGATGAGAAAAATAGCAGTCCTGGTTTTTCACTATGATTAAACAAACGGCTTCATTTTAAAGGCGGTAAATTTGCGAACGACGGGTATTCTGGTGATGGCACTATTATTAAGTGGTTGTGGCAGCATAATCAGCCGGACTGTTCCCGGACAAGGGCACGGTAACCAGTATTATCCCGGTGTACAGTGGGATGTGAGAGATTCCGCCTGGCGCTACCTGACGGTAATTGATTTACCCTTTTCACTGATTGCCGACACACTGTTGTTGCCGGTTGATGCTCATCACGGGCCTTATGAGTGATGACTCCCATCAGGCCCGGGCATCAGCTGTGCGCACCATTATTCCTGCTCGTCCCATTCATCCGCGGCTGCACTACCTTCTTCATCGTCCAGTGGCGGTTCATACTGAAATTCACCCTCATCCCATTCATGTAGCGTGTTTTCTTCTGCCCATTCCATTCTCAGCTCTGCTTCATCAAAATCACCACTGAAAACAGCCTGCGCTGCAGGGCCATACAACACAGGAATATAATCACCCTGTTCATCGGCTTCATTTTCGTCATCAAAAAAACAGGCAACCCACATCTCTTCACCATCCTGCAGGATGTATTTTTGAATATTGAGTTGCTGAATATCGACATCATCCTCATCAAGGTCAGGATGACTGGCAAAATACTCTTCGCGGGCTGCATCAAGCGCTTCTTCAAGTGTGGAGAAGTAATTCAGTTCGCTGCCGGTCATACATAAACTCCTGTTACAATGTTGTCGGGGTATCAGGAATTTATAGACATCACTCTGGTGAGCGTCAACCAGATGGCGGTGAGAAGTAAAAGAAAACCTCCCTGCTCAGGCAGAGAGGTGGGCACTTAGTAACGGGAAGGTACCCCTTCCGGGCGGGTTTTAAAGCGGCGATGTAACCACATGTACTGATCCGGCGCGAGTAAAATACACTTCTCGACCACTTTATTCATCCAGGTGGCTGTTTCTTCGGCTGAACCGAGCGGAATATCCAGTTCGGGCTCCAGCACCAGTAACTCATAGCCTGCGCCGTTGGGTTTGCGGCGAGGCACAAAGGGAACAATACAGGCTTTAGACATCCGTGCCAGCATCCAGGTACCCGAAGTGGTTGCGGCCTGGTCAACCGCGAAAAATGGGACAAACACGCTGCTACGCGGGCCGTAGTCATGATCCGGCGCATACCAGACAATCTCGCCACTTTTGAGTGCCTTGACCATACCTTTAAAGTCTTTACGATCCAGCATGGCTTTATTGGAACGAACTCGTCCCCAGGTTTGCAACCAGTCAATCAGCGGGTTGTCATTGGGGCGGTAGACACCAATACCTGGTGTCTGCATCCCAAAGATGCGCGCACCCAGCTCCAGTGTCAGAAAATGCACTCCAATCAGTAAAATCCCCCGTTTTTCAGCCAGTAATTGTTTAACAGCTTCAACGCCAGAAACATCGAACCAGCGGGCGACACGCCAGTCAGGCCAGAACCAGGCCATTCCTGTTTCCATTAACCCCATACCGACAGATTCAAAGTTTTTTACCACCAGTTCCTGACGCTCTGCATCACTTTTATGTGGAAAACACAGCTGCAGGTTACGTTGCGCAATACTTACCCGGTCTTTCATTACGTACATTGCAATGCGGCCGATGAAACATCCAAAGCGATAAATAACTGGATAGGGAAGCAGCACCAGTAACCAGAGGAGACCAATTCCAAGCCAGGTCAGCCAGTATCTGGGGTGAAGAAGTGAACGGGTGAATTGAGGTAAATGTGTCATGCAGCTCCCATCAGAAATTACTGATTTCCATTAGTCGTATTGTGGCATCATTTGGATAATGCCCAAAATATCTCAGTACAGAGTGATGGTTTTATCACCAGTCACATTAATTACGCATAATTATAGCCGTGAAATGTAGCGCATTTTGTATGGATGTTATTTAGCGTTGATTGCTATATCATGCCGGGCTATTTTCTTCAGGAGCAGAATGAACACCATGCCAGTGTTACATAACCGTGTTTCCAATGAGGAACTGAAAGCCCGCATGCTGGCGGAAACAGAACCTCGTAAAACCATATCCTTCTATAAGTACTTCACGATAGAAGACCCGAATACTACCCGTGATGCCCTGTACCTGGCATTTAGCCAGCTTGCGGTTTTTGGGCGCGTCTACCTGGCTCCTGAAGGGATCAACGCACAAATTAGTGTGCCGGAGAGCAATGTCGAAGCTTTTCGTGAACAGTTGTACCGTTTTCATCCAGCGCTTGATGGTCTGCGCCTGAATATTGCGCTGGATGATGACGGTCGTTCTTTCTGGGTACTGCGCATGAAGGTGCGTGACCGTATTGTGGCTGATGGCATCGACGACCCGGCATTTGACCCAAGTAATGTGGGTGATTACTTGAAAGCGGAGCAGGTCAACCAGATGCTTGATGACCCGGATACGGTATTTATTGATATGCGTAACCACTATGAATACGAGGTGGGGCATTTCGAGGGGGCGCTGGAGATCCCTGCGGATACATTCCGGGAGCAGTTGCCCAAAGCGGCAGAAATGATGGCACCTTACAAAGATAAAAATATTGTCATGTACTGCACTGGCGGGATCCGTTGTGAAAAAGCCAGTGCATGGATGAAGTACCAGGGGTTTACCCGGGTTGCTCATGTTGAAGGCGGTATTATTGAATATGTTCGTAAGGCGAGAGAGCAGGGACTACCAGTAAGGTTTATCGGCAAGAACTTTGTGTTTGACGCCCGAATGGGGGAGAGAATCTCACCTGATGTTATTGCTCACTGCCATCAGTGTGGGGCACTTTGCGACAGCCATACCAACTGCAAAAATGAAGGGTGCCATTTATTGTTTATTCAGTGCCCGGCCTGTGCGGAGAAATATGACGGGTGTTGCAGTGAACAATGCCAGCAGGAGCACCAGTTGCCTGAGGCTGAGCAGCGCCAGCGCCGTGCCGGGCGCGAAAATGCAGCCCGAATTTTTAATAAATCCCGCCAGCGCCTGAAACTCACGCTGAATAACCCGGAAGATGAGTAACCCCACCGGCACAGCCTGAAACAGGTTGTGCCGGGCAAATCTGAAGCGCTATCTTTCTTCTTCTGCCTTAAACCTGTTGAGGCGAAAAGGGCTTAAATCAAATGTGCTGCTTTTCCCCTGAGCAAACAGGCTGGCAATTTCCCCTAATACTGGCGCAAATTTAAAGCCATGGCCGCTCAGCCCTGTCACGACCATGACATCCGGGTTTTCTGGCAGAGTATCAATGATAAAGTCTTCATCCGGAGAATTGTCGTAAGTACATGACGCACCATACAGGCAGCCACCAATCCCTGGCAGAAACTGGCGTAAAAATGCAAAGCACTCAGAGCCATCGCCTGCTTCACTGCCAAAGGGAGTGCGCTCTTCCGGGGCTGTAATGGGTTGTCCGCCGTTATGCTTACCAATTTTTAGTGCGTTGTCAGTGGCTGGAAAACCATAAAACTGGTTACCATCGGGCAGTTCGCCGGTAAAAGCGGGAAAGCCGTTATCAGCACTGTAGCGGCCGTCGGCCTGGAACCAGCCAAATACTTTGCGCACCGGGCTGACTGGCAGAGATGGAATCAACCGGGTTACTCAGGTTCCGGCACTGACCAGCAGGCGGCCTGCTGTAAAGCTGCCATCAGCGGTATCCACCTGAATGTTGCCATCCTGGTAATGTATTGCGCTAACCGCACAGTTAAATAGTTGTGCACATCCTGCGTCTCTTGCGAGTTTCACCCATGTCGCTACCGCGTTTTCGCTTTTGAGTACACCAGCATTGGGTTCAAATAATGCTTCATAGTCATCGGGAATTCGCAAAGCAGGCCAGCGCTGAGCTATATCTGATGCCGTCATACTTTCTAACGGAATTGACCAGCGTTGTGCACTGTGGCGCATGTTAGCCAGGAATTCGGAGCGTTCAGGACCGACATTGATAACGCCGGTACGTTGAAACAACGGTAGTTCAGTGTGTTGTTGCAGCGCATCCCACAAGGTTTGTGCCCGCAAGATCAGCGGAACATATTTCTCTCCTTCACCATAAGCGTGGCGAATAAGCCGGGTGTCACCATGATGGCTACCCTGTTCATGAGGCGGAATAGCACTATCAATCATTAAGACGGATAACCCCGCCAGCCGGGCATAACAACCTGCAGCCGAGCCAACGGAACCGCTGCCAACAACGATGAAATCGTAGTGGGTCACAAAATTCTCCAAAATTAATACCCCTGCAAAAAACAGGTGATAAAGGCAGAGTGGATATATAGCAGGGTAATTAACAATCGCGTGACAAACAACCCGGGAAATATGAAAAAGGCATCACACTGGATGCCTTTTGTTTACAGTTAACAATTGATTAATGCTTACGGTAATCGTTTTCCTGGTAATCATTTGATTCAATTTTTGCAATACCGGCTTCGAGAATGGAAATAAATTGCCGGGCGACATCTGTCGTTAGCCATAAGGTCTGACCAACTTCAGTCTCTTCAGGATCTTGATGATTTGCTGTCAGATAGTGTAAGCGCAGCATTAGTGCGTCGTAACTGTCTACAGTACTGATATCCCACCCAACGAGGGGATGAGTCTGGATCACATCGTTATTTTTTTCCATCATAACCCCCTTATACGTAACTACGGCGACGACGTTCGAGGTTTAATGCGTGTTTATATGTGAAGCAAGGGTAAGTATACCAATAAATAAATTTTGATGGGAGGGATTAACTGAGAACTAAACTTTTTTTACAATAATTTAGTGTTGTAGCACAATTAATCGCCATTTACGCTGGAGAAAACGGATTCCTGCCGATAATAGCTCAGATAAAGACGAAAAAAGCCGGACGGCGTGCCCGGCAAAAATAGCAAAATGGAAAATTGACAGTGTTATTCCCCGCTGAACCAGTCGTCTGCACTCTCCCAGGTTTCCTGTAAAATCTCGCTAATACGGTCTTTATCTTCTTTGGTACCACCAAAGACAGAGAGCTGATTGGCTCCGGCATAACGTACAGATACATTCCCAGGTTGTTCTGGAAACTGTGCGGTAATTCGACGGGATAATTCATTGGTCAGTGCTTCAATAGCACCGGGTGGCAGTGGCGAGCTTTTCGCCAGAGTAATTTCAATACGCATAACAAACCCCCCTGTAAATATACTGTGTATATATACAGTAATATTATCAAAGGGGCAAGTCAATTAATCAGGGCTTAATACTCCAGTTAAGAACCTCCCCGGCGAGAAAAGGTACCAACGTATCGCTTTCCAGTGAAATTTCTTCCGGCATTACTTCTTCACGGCGCACCAGTGTTAGCTGGTCTTCGTTTATTGGCAGGCCGTAAAAACGTGGGCCGTTGAGTGAACAAAATGCCTCGAAGTGCTGCATAGCATTCATTTCTTCGAATACCGTCGCGTAGATGGCCAGCGCAGAAGGTGCATTAAAACAACCGGCACAACCACAGCTGGCTTCTTTACGGTGCCTGCCATGTGGCGCAGAGTCTGTGCCTAAAAATACCCGGTCACAGCCGCTGGCAACCAACTCACGCAGCGCGGCCTGGTGCACGTTACGCTTGAGAATCGGCAGACAATAGAAATGTGGGCGGACACCACCAACCAACATGTGGTTACGGTTGAACATCAGGTGTTGTGGGGTGATGGTGGCCGCCAGTAGTGAATTACCCTCGCGCACATACTGGGCGGCTTCTTTAGTGGTGATATGTTCAAAGACTACGCGTAATGCCGGAAAACGTTGGCGCAACGGTTCCATCACCGTTTCAATAAAGCGGGCTTCTCTGTCGAAAATATCAATCTCTGCGTGAGTTACCTCACCATGCACCAGCAAAGGCATACCGATTTTTTCCATGCGGGCAAGCACCGGATTAATCGCATCAATACTGCTGACACCATGACTTGAATTGGTGGTTGCATTGGCAGGGTACAGTTTTGCCGCCGTGAATACGCCCTGAACAAAGCCTTTCTCCAGTTCGTCAGGATCCAGGCTGTCAGTCAGGTAGCAGGTCATCAGCGGTTCAAACTGATGGTCGTCGGGGACGGCATCGAGAATACGCTGGCGGTATGCCAGTGCGGCTTCTACTGTGGTCACCGGTGGCACCAGGTTTGGCATAACAATCGCACGGCGGTAGACGGCGCTGGTATAAGGCACAACAGTGCGTAACATGTCGCCATCACGTAAGTGGAGGTGCCAGTCATCTGGGCGGCGGATAGTTAATACCTGGGGTGTAGTCATGAAGTGCTCCGGCGTTGGGAAAGTCAGACACATATTCGTGGGCTTCAGCCGGGCACAAAGGATAAGCGGAAACGTTTACGTTTGCACCTTTTTCTGTACATATTTACTGGCCCGCCAGTATGTGCGGGCAGAAGAACGGTATTACAGCAGAGGAATGACAATTTCACCCGGCTTCACTTCAATACCTTTGGCGTATTTTTTCGCCAGTTTTTCACCGTTACTGCGATCGTCTTTCAGAATATACGCCGGGTGTGTTGCGAACCAGGCGCGAAGTGAATCATTCAGGTAAGGGTTCAGGGTTTGCAATACTGTTTGCATTTTTTGCGGCTGTACATCGGTATCTGTGACTTCAAGGTCTTTCAGGTAAATGGCGCCCTGTTCTGCATTAAACGAAGGTGTTGCTTTCAGAGTGAGTTTCATTAACGCCTGTTGATTGCCAAAAATGGATGTCAGTTTGATATCGGCATCGCCGGTGAGCTTCACTTTACCGGGTTCTTCACGGCCAATTTGTGTTTGCAGGTTAGACAACACAATATGTGCGTCAGCAACACCAGGTAACCCAATGGTTTTATTATACTGGTCATGTTTCGCCAGTGCCTGGTTAACTTCCTGTTCAGTGATGGTGTATTGTGTCAGTTGGTTGCAGGCAACCAGTAAATATGTACAAAACACCACCATACCTAAGAACACTTTCTTCATCCTGTACCCTCAACTTTCTTCATAAGCCAGTTGGCTGACATAACCAGCATCAAATAATTTGCTCTGGCAGGCCAGAAGAATAACCCGAAATAAGCTGACAGGTCATGTTTTACACTTTACAGATACTCTGCAGAGCAATGTTATGGGTTGGGGGCTATTCCTCGTTGACGTGATGCAACCGGGCTGAATTGCCACCATAGCCCGGCAAACGTGGCTATACCGATAAAAGCCAGAACCAGCCAGGGCAATGTCGGGAGATGCAGTGCTTTGCCTGTATCGAGCAGCCAGCCGCCACCGGCATAACCAAGCGCGCCACCAAAAGCCAGCCCCAGCCGGCTGAAACCCATATAACTGCCACGGGCTCGCGGGTCTGCCAGAGATGCACTTAAGGTTTCCCTTGCAGGCTCTGCAATAATTGAACCGAGATAAAACAGGCAGATAAGGAGTAGCAGTTGGTGCAAATTCTCCACCAGACCGATGGGCAGCAAGCTGAAGCTCATAATCAGCAAGCCAGCCATCAGACGTTGTTCAAGGCGAAAGCGCTTCTCAGTCCAGCGGGCGATGGGGTACAGAAGCGTCAGTGACAGGCAGGCTTCAATGGCATACATCCATTTCACCGCCGCAGGCGTACCCGCAATATCGTTGACCATCACCGGTAGCATCAGCATCACCTGAACACCCAACATGTAGTAGCCAGCAAGTGTCAGAACATATGTCACAAAACGGCGGTCATTCATGACACGTTGCATGCCAGCGCGCAATGGAGTCCGGGTAGTGGATAGCTTATAACGAGGTAGCAAAAATGCATTACATCCGGCACACAAAATAAAGAGTACGGCACCGCTCCAGCATACCAGACGAAAATCGTATTGCAGTAACCAACTGCCCAGCATGGCGCCAATGACCGCACCAGCGCTGTCCTGCATCATCAGAATAGAAAAAAAACGCCCCCGTTGCGTCGGGCGAATCAGTTTAACCACCAGAGCCGAGCGTGGCGGGTCAAACAGTGTTCCCCCCAAACCTGACAACAGGCAGGATACCCACAATACCCAGGGTTCGTGAGCGACAGCCATGGCGGCAAAACCAGCCGCACGCATCAGCATGCCAGTGACAATCATCGGCCGGGCGCCAAAGCGGTCAGCAAAAGCGCCACCAAAGATCCCCAGACCTTGCTGAATAAGCTGACGCAGACCCAGAGCTATGCCAACCAACAAAGCAGCCCAGCCAAGCTGGTCAACAAAATGAATAGAGATAAGTGGGAAAACGACAAAGAAGCCAAGAACTACCAGCATATTGTCGAGAAGAAGGAATGCTTTCCCCAGATTCCTTGCCTGCCTGACGCGCGCCATTTCCCCTCCAGGGGAATGAAAGATAAGAAACTTATCATCGCTGATTTCTCTGTTTTTGCCCAGAGAGCCGCAAAGATATTTTTATTGGCTGCGATAACTCTCATTTGTGAATAAAATCAAAAAAGTGCCTTGTTCTTTACGGGCAGTACAACACACTTTTTATTATGATGCTCTGCACTATACTCGTCATCAGTATACGAGTGAGGTTTACGACAGGGAATTTTGGCACAGGAAGCCCTGAAACAGGAGCGGGGAGATGTTTGGCTATCGTAGCAATGTACCTAAGGTCAGGCTGACCACAGACCGGCTGGTTGTACGGCTGGTGTATGACAGAGATGCGTTCCGGTTGGCAGAATATTATGCGCAAAATCGAGTGTTCCTTAAGCCCTGGGAGCCCATACGCGATGAAAGCCATTGTTATCCTTCAGGCTGGCAAGCCCGGTTAAGTATGATTAATGAGCTGCATAAACAAGGGGGCGCGTATTATTTTGCGTTACTGGATCCGGATGAAAAAGAAATCTGTGGAGTCGCGAATTTTTCCAATGTGGTGCGTGGTGCTTTTCATGCCTGTTACCTGGGGTATTCGTTAGGGGAAAAATGGCAGGGCAAGGGATTGATGTTTGAGGCGCTGACCAGCGCGGTGCGCTATATGCAACGGACTCAGAATATTCACCGGATTATGGCGAATTACATGCCGCATAATAGTCGCAGTGGTAATTTACTGGCGCGTCTGGGGTTTGAAAAAGAAGGTTACGCCAAAAATTATTTATTAATCGATGGCCAATGGCAGGATCACGTTCTTACCGCCCTGACCACTAAAGACTGGACTCCCGGGCGCTAAAAGGAGAGAGCATGAAACATCAATTTTCCCCAGAAGAAGCTCGCGTGATTGGCGTCTTACTGGAAAAGCAAGTGACTACGCCAGAACAATATCCATTGTCGCTCAACGCTATTGTCACCGGGTGCAATCAGAAAACTAACCGTGAACCGGTGATGTCGCTAAGTGATGCAGATGTTCAGTCTGTAGTTGATGAACTGGTCCGCCGCCATCATGTCAGCCCACAAAGTGGTTTTGGACACCGGGTGACCAAATATGAGCAGCGTTTTTGTAATTCGGAGTTTGGGCAATTAAAACTTTCCGGAGCTCAGGTAGCTTTGCTGGCAACCTTGTTACTCCGTGGCCCACAAACACCAGGTGAATTGCGAATGCGCGCCGCACGTATGCATGATTTTGCGGATATGCAGGAAGTTGAACAAGCACTGGAAGTGCTGGTCAGCCGTGAGGATGGCCCGATGGTGGTGAAACTGCCTCGTGAACCTGGCAAGCGTGAGCATCGCTACCAACATTTGTTTGGTGATGGGAGTGAGCCGGTTGTGGTGCCCATGAGTAGTGAAAACGAAATGGACTCGGGTAGCCTGGTGCAACGTGTTGCTGCGCTGGAAGACGAACTGGCGGCGTTAAAAGCACGTCTTGAAGCGGCGGGGTTATAATGGGCAAATTACGGGTAGGGATCGCCGGTCTTGGCAATATAGCCCAGAAAGCCTGGTTGCCAGTGTTGGCACATGAACAAGGTTGGCAAATAACCGGAGCCTGGTCTCCTGGTCAGGAGAAAGCTCAGCGTGTTTGCCAGGCCTGGCGAATACCTTGTGCTGCGAGCCTGGCTGACGTGCTGGCCGGTTGTGATGCCCTGTTTGTCCATACCGCAACCCACAGCCATTATGATGTCGTCAGTGCAGCACTCCGGGCTGGGGTGCATGTCTGTGTGGATAAACCCCTTGCTGTGACGCTCAGTGATGCTGAGAAACTGGTCTCCCTGGCCCGCCAGAAACAGTGTGCACTGATGGTCGGTTTTAACCGGCGTTTTGCACCCCATTACCAGACACTGAAGTCACGCATTACAGATAATCTGGCTTCACTGCGTATGGAAAAGCACCGTGCAGATAGCGTTGGGCCTCATGACCTGCATTTTACTTTGCTGGATGACTACCTGCATGTAGTGGACACAGCACTCTGGCTTGCGGGCGGTGAAGGAAAGGTAATCAGTGGGCGAATTCAAACCAGTGAGCAAGGTGAAATGCTGTATGCCGAGCACCATTTTTCTGTGCAACAGGCCCTGATTACAACCAGTATGCATCGCCGGGCAGGAAGCCAGGCTGAAACTATTCAGGCTGTGACGGATGGTGGTTTGTTCTGGGTCAAAGAAATGCGTGAATGGATTCAGGAATGTGGGCAGGGTGTGGTATCTGTGCCTGTACCTGGTTGGCAATCAACCCTTGAACAACGCGGGTTTTTTGGCTGTGTGCAGCACTTTATTTCCAGTGTGGAAAACCAGACTCCGCCGCTAACATCGGGTGAACAGGCCTTGCTGGCACAGCGTATTGTTGAAAGATTGTGGCGGGAAGCGATAAGTGAATAGCCTGGTGGTTATGTCCTGTAACGCTCTGTGGCTGGTTTTTTGTATTTCCTCTCAGGTAGACTAAGCCGCTTTGTTGCTATGTGCTATCTGAGGGGCTTACTGGCAAGTAACGCAATGCACAGCTGCTGGCATTAAATAAAAATTGTGCGTATTGACTCTGTGGTGGCATGTTCTGTTGGTTAGTGGGTAACCCTGACGTTGCTCAGTAACATCAAAAATTTTGTCATCAGTCTGGCGCCTGCATTGCAGGCGTTGTTGTTTTTGTGGAAACCGTACTGTAATGAACTTGTTAAAATCGCTGGCCGCGGTCAGTTCGATGACGATGTTTTCCCGTGTTCTCGGGTTTGCCCGTGATGCCATCGTAGCCCGGGTTTTTGGCGCAGGGATGGCGACAGATGCTTTCTTTGTCGCATTTAAACTTCCCAATTTGTTGCGGCGCATTTTTGCTGAAGGAGCTTTTTCTCAGGCTTTTGTTCCCATTCTTGCTGAATACAAAAGTAAAGAGGGAGAAGAGGCCACACGCGTATTTGTTGCCTATGTATCTGGCTTACTGACGCTGGCACTGGCACTGGTTACTGTTGTTGGGATGCTGGCGGCACCCTGGGTGATTATGGTTACCGCACCGGGTTTTGCTGATACAGCGGACAAATTCGCACTGACTTCACAACTGCTGCGGATAACCTTTCCCTATATTCTGCTTATCTCACTGGCATCGCTGGTGGGGGCCATTCTCAATACCTGGAATCGGTTTTCGGTTCCGGCGTTTGCACCGACATTGCTCAATGTCAGTATGATAAGTTTCGCGCTGTTTGCCGCACCTCATTTCCACCCTCCTGTGCTGGCTCTGGCCTGGGCGGTTACTGTGGGCGGGGTGTTGCAGTTGTTTTATCAATTACCGCATTTGCGCAAAATCGGCATGCTGGTATTGCCGCGTATCAGTTTTAAAAATGAAGGGGCGATTCGTGTTTTGCGCCAGATGGGGCCCGCTATTCTCGGGGTTTCCGTCAGCCAGATATCGCTCATCATTAATACTATTTTCGCGTCATTTCTGGTGTCCGGTTCAGTTTCCTGGATGTACTACGCCGACCGTCTGATGGAGTTCCCTTCTGGCGTACTGGGTGTGGCTCTGGGGACTATTCTGTTGCCATCGCTGTCGAAAAGTTTTTCCAGTGGGAATCATGAGGAATATAACCGCCTGATGGACTGGGGGTTGCGACTGTGTTTTCTGCTGGCCTTGCCCAGTGCTGTAGCCCTGGGGTTGCTGTCTAAACCGTTGACCGTGTCGCTGTTCCAGTACGGGAAGTTCACGGCGTTTGATGCGCAGATGACTCAGCGGGCGCTGATTGCGTATTCCGTTGGCCTTATGGGGTTAATCGTCGTGAAGGTGCTGGCTCCAGGGTTTTATTCCCGCCAGGATATCAAAACACCCGTCAAAATAGCCATTGTCACACTCATTATGACTCAGGTCATGAACCTGGCGTTTATTGGCCCGCTTAAACATGCTGGCTTGTCGTTGTCTATCGGGCTGGCTGCCTGTCTGAACGCCGGGCTGTTGTACTGGCAGTTACGCAAGAAAGCGATTTTTACACCCGAACCAGGATGGCGGTTGTTTCTGTTCCGCCTGGTGTGTGCGGTATTGGTTATGGCGGTGGTGTTGGTGGGCGTGATGTCAGTCATGCCCGCGTGGCATTTGGGGGGCATGCCTGATCGCCTGCTGCGCCTGGTGGCAGTGGTTGTGGCTGGGGTTGTGGCTTACTTTGCCACTTTGCTGGTTCTGGGATTCAGGATAAAAGAATTCATTCGCAGGACATTATAGCAAGGGGAAAGGTTTGAAAGGACGAGCCCCCTGTAGCCAGGGGGTTTAATCAGACGCTAAATTTTTTACCGCTGCGGTTAGGTGCTGCCGTTTGCCCGTCTGAGCCATATAACCCGGGTTCCTGGTGTGGGCGCAACACTTCCAGCGCCTCTTTATTTCGCTCCAACTGGCCCTCAAGTAACCAACCGTTGTGAGTATTCAGGTCGTTCAGATAACGGGTTTTCTTCTTGATTGTCTGCCAGCGCAATTCCACCGGGTCATCATTGGCTGCAGCATGGTGAGGGTGTTGCTCCATTCGCCGTAACTGTTCAAGGTAGTCGAGGGTTGCGAGTAACGAGCTTTTCTCTTCAGTGATGCGCTGTAACGCCACACCATTGACAAAACCCGCAGAGAGCTGTGCCTGCTCTGCGTCCAGAACACGTTTAAGGTCATTCAGCACTGAAGTCATTTTATCCATCAGTTCTAACAGGCGGCTCATGGCAGTATTACTCTTTTAAATAGCTTTTCGCATCCTGAATCAGCGCATCGGCGATTTTACCTGTGTCCATTTTCAGTTCGCCATTTTTGATGGCCGTTTTGATTGCTTCAACACGTTCCATGTTGATGTCACTGGAACCTGGTTGCATCAGTTTGGCCTGAGCGTCACTCAGGGTCACGGTGCTACTGGTCTCAGAGCCAGTTTTGTTCAGGCGAACTTTCGCCGAAGTTGTATCACTGCTTTCGCGTGTTTGCACAGTGCTCACGGGCTTAAGTGGTGATGTGCGCTCAATGCTCATATCTGTGTCCTCAGTGGTGGTCGCGCCGGGCGATACCTGTCATCTCGTTTCGTTGCTAAATTTATCGGCAGTCTGAACAGAATCTTTAAGGGATTATAGATTAATAAGAATATTCCCATCACTGTCGACAGTCCCACTGACCACCTGGCCAGACGACATCCTGACCCGGGCATTTTGCGTGACTGCAGCATTGTTTAATGCCTTGCCTTCACTGTTCACGCTAAACCCTTGTCCCGCGGCGATAACTTGCACTTTTTGACCTGCTTTTACCCGCCACTGAACGCGCAGCATGCTGCGTATAATAGGCTGTCCGGCCGCAACATTTCGCAGGGTAATGGCATTGAGCGCATCGTCTACAGAAAACAGGGTATTCGGAGGCAGCAGGTCAAGGCGACCGTATTTTAGCTCAACATTACCCGTTGTGACCGGTGTACCGCGTTCTAAAACCTGGCTTGCCACCACATAGTTTCCACTTGCCTGGACAGTAACCAGCACATAACGCTGCTGGTTACCGCAACGCATCATTACGCTCAGGTTACCCCAAAAGCGGCCGTTAGTTGGCAAACGGAATTCAGGGTTAGCGCACTGAGGTAATTGCGACTGGGGCGAATTGATTTTCACCTTCACATTATCACTGACTCCTGTCAGGCGTTGTTGAAAAAACGCCTCCATTTGGGAATCAAGTTCACCCGCAAGGCAGGTCAGCGGTAGCACAGTGATAAGCACCGCAACAGTGCTGAGTATTCGGGAAAACATAAGCACCTCCAGTTAGGGATGTTAAGGATTCTACCTGTAAGCAAAGTATTTCAAGGCGACAAATAGCGAAGCATTTTGCGTTTATTCCGTCGATAAAGCGCGCGCAAGGAGAATTAAGCTGTCGGCTATAACTCATCGTCTGCGCGGAGGAAACATGCTCGATAAACTGGATGCTGCACTGCGCTTTGGGCAGGAAGCACTCAACCTGCGGGCTCAGCGCCAGGAAATTCTCGCCGGAAATATCGCCAATGCCGATACTCCGGGTTATCAGGCCCGTGACATCGATTTTTCCAGTGAACTGAAAAAGGTCATGGATCGCGGCAGGGCGGCGGAAGGAGGACTTCCTCTGACGCTGACATCTTCACGACATATTGCTGCTGAGACATCGTCATCGCCTTCAGTGGATTTGATGTACCGGATTCCAGACCAGCCAGCAGCAGATGGCAATACTGTGGATATGAACCGCGAGCGAACTGCTTTTGCTGACAATAGCCTGAAATACCAAATGGACATCACCGCTCTTACCGGGCAAATCAAAAGCATGATGTCTGTATTGCAACAACAGGGGTAACCGATGGCGCTTCTTAATATTTTCGATATTGCAGGTTCAGCGATGTCAGCAGAGTCTGCTCGTTTGAACGTTGCAGCCAGTAACCTTGCGAATGCCGACAGTGTCGCAGGGCCGGACGGGCAACCTTATCGAGCTAAACAGGTAGTCTTCCAGGTTGATGCACCGGTTGGTGCGGCTACCGGTGGAGTAAAGGTCGCCGGGGTCGTGGAAAGCAAGGACCCGTTCAAGATGGTTTACCAGCCAGGCAATCCGCTGGCGGATACCAACGGTTATGTGCGGATGCCGAATGTGGATGTTGTGGGAGAAATGGTTAACACCATGTCTGCATCGCGTAGTTATCAGGCTAACGTTGAAGTGCTCAACACAGTGAAAAGCATGATGTTGAAAACACTGACACTTGGTCAATAAAGGAGGAAACAATGTCTGTTTCAGTCAGTGTTAATGATACCAGCAGTGCGCTGGCGTCCAGTTCGGCAACCAGTTCGTCATCCGCATCAAACAGTTTGACGGCGAGCAGTGCCGATGATTTACAAAACCAGTTTTTGACACTGCTCGTTGCGCAGATGAAAAACCAGGATCCGACCAACCCGATGGACAATAGCCAACTGACTTCTCAGTTGGCACAGATAAGCACGCTCAGCGGTATTGAAAAACTCAATACCACACTGGGATCTATCTCCGGACAGATTAATGACAGCCAGCAATTGCAGGCGTCATCACTTATCGGCCATGGCGTCATGGTGACTGGTTCTACAGTACTGGCGGGCAGTGGTACAACCACGCCTTTTGGTGTGGAACTGGAACAGGCATCAACGGCAACCACTGCCACGATTACCGACAGTACCGGCAAAGTGGTGCAAACCATTAATCTCGGTGCCTTGAGTGCTGGTGTGCATACCTTTAACTGGGATGGCACTACCACAGATGGTTCAACCGTGGCGAATGGGGCTTACAAAGTGACAATCGCCGCAGCAAATGGTTCCACTCAGTTAACGGCACAACCACTTCAGTATGCGCTGGTGAACGGTATCACCAGTAGCAGCACGGGTAATTTGCTCGATTTAGGTACTTATGGCACCACTACGCTTAGCGAAGTGCGTCAAATTCTCTAACTTAACCATCAGGGGTAGGACACATGTCTTTTTCTCAAGCGGTCAGTGGCCTTAACGCCGCCTCAAGCAACCTGGACGTTATCGGCAACAACATTGCCAACTCCGCCACTTACGGGTTTAAATCCTCCGGGATCGCCTTCGCCGATATGTTTGCCGGTGCCAGTTCCAAAGTGGGTCTGGGGGTAAAAGTAGCGGCTGTGATTCAGAACTTCTCGGATGGTACTGTCACCAATACCAGCCGCGGGCTGGATGTGGCTATTAACCAGAATGGTTTTTTCCGTATGACAGACAGTGCGGGTTCGGTCTATTACAGCCGTAATGGTCAGCTGCAACTCGATGAAAACCGCAATCTGGTTAACTCACAAGGCTATTTTGTGACAGGTTATCCGGCAACCGGAACCCCGCCCACCATTAACCAGGGGGCAAACCCGGTAACGTTGTCTATTCCCAGTTCTCCAATGCCTGCGAAAACTACCACGACGGGTGCGATGCAGGTTCAGTTAAATTCAACTGACAGCGCCATAACCACTACTTTTTCTGCTTCCGATTCCACAACCTATAACAAGAAAGGGACGCTCACCGTTTATGACAGCCAGGGTAATACCCATGACATGAACGTGTACTTTGTTAAAAGTGCGGATAACACATGGAAAGTGTATACCCAGGACAGCAGCGTTTCAGGCAGTTCATCTTCCTTGCTGGGCACTATGAACTTTGACTCTAACGGTAACCTGACCAGTACTACTGACAGCACTGGTACTGCAACAGCCACTGCCGGTATCTTCCCGGGCGTGACTACTGACACCTCCAGTGGTGCGACACCTGCTACTTTCTCGCTGGACTTTACCGGCTCCATGCAGCAGAACTATGGCAGCAGTAACATTGTTTCTACCTCGCAGGACGGTTATGCACCGGGTCAAATGGTGAGTTACGCCATTAATAACGACGGTACTATCTCCGGAACCTACTCTAACGGCCAGTCTCAACTACTGGGGCAGATTTCACTGGCTAACTTCGCTAACCCGGAAGGGCTGCAATCTGACGGTGATAACCTGTGGAGTGCGACTTCTTCATCGGGTGCTGCGCTTCTGGGTATTCCCGGAACCGGTACTTTTGGCACATTGACCAGTGGAGCGCTGGAGTCTTCCAACGTTGATTTGAGTAAAGAGCTGGTGAATATGATTGTTGCGCAGCGTAACTATCAGTCAAACGCTCAGACAATCAAAACGCAGGATCAGATCCTTAACACGCTGGTTAACCTGCGTTAATCGACTGACGGGGTGGCTTAATGGATCACGCAATATACACTGCCATGGGCGCAGCCAGCCAGACGCTGGATTTACAGTCTGTAACAGCAAACAACATGGCGAATGCCTCGACGCCAGGTTTTCGTAAACAACTTCAGGCACTGCGTGCAGTACCTGTTGAAGGGTTATCGTTACCCACGCGTACCCTGGTTGCCGCGTCAACACCGGGTTCAGATCTGAGCACGGGGTCAATGGATTATACGGGGCGTAACCTGGATGTCGCTATGCAGCAGGACGGCTGGTTGGCGGTACAAATGCCAAACGGGCAGGAAGCGTATACGCGTGATGGCAACATGCAGGTGAATGTCAACGGGCAGTTGGAAGTGAATGGCAACCTGGTGATGGGTGATGGTGGCCCGATAGCCGTTCCACAGAATGCACAACTGACTATCGCGGCCGATGGCACTATTACCGCGCTAAATCCCGGTGACCCGCCTAATACGGCGGCGCCTATTGGTCAGCTCAAGCTGGTTAAAGCGACGGCCCAGGAGATAGTGCGTGGTGATGACGGACTATTCCATCTTACACCACAAGCTCAGGCTACTCGCGGGGCGACACCTGCTGCCGATCCTACCTTGAAAGTCATGGCTGGAGTATTGGAAGGCAGTAATGTTAAACCGGTAGAAGCGATGGCCGACATGATTGCTAATTCACGCCGGTTTGAGATGCAAATGAAAGTTATCAGCAGTGTTGATACGAACGAACAGCACGCTAACCAACTGCTGTCACTGACTTAATAAAACAGGATTTCACCATGATAAGCTCCTTATGGATCGCAAAAACGGGTCTGGATGCACAACAAACCAATATGGATGTTATTGCCAACAACCTGGCAAACGTCAGTACCAATGGTTTCAAACGGCAGCGCGCGGTATTTGAAGATCTACTTTACCAGACAGTCCGTCAACCGGGGGCGCAATCTTCACAGCAAACCACGTTACCGACGGGGCTGCAAATTGGTACCGGGGTTCGCCCGGTAGCAACTGAGCGTATTCATACTCAGGGTAACCTGAACCAGACCGATAACAGCAAAGATATTGCGATTAAAGGCGAAGGTTTTTTTGAAATACAGCTTCCGGATGGCACCACTGCCTATACCCGTGATGGCTCTTTCCAGTTGGATTCAAACGGGCAGTTAGTCACTAACGGCGGCTTCCCGGTGCAGCCAGCCATCACTATTCCCAGCAACGCGCTGAGCATCACTGTGGCTCGTGACGGTGTGGTGAGCGTCACTCTGCCTGGGCAGTCCGCGACACAACAAGTGGGGCAACTGAACCTGGCTACATTTGTCAATACTTCGGGGCTCGAGAGTATTGGCGAAAACCTGTACACAGAAACCCAGGCCTCCGGTGCGCCGACAGAATCAACCCCGGGTCAGAATGGCGCGGGGCTGCTGTACCAGGGATATGTGGAAACCTCAAACGTGAATGTGGCTGAAGAGCTGGTCAATATGATTCAGGTTCAGCGTGCATATGAGATTAACAGTAAAGCCGTATCAACTACTGACCAGATGCTGCAGAAACTGTCACAACTTTAAAATCAGGCCGGCTTTGTCGCCGGCTAATATTTTCTGAAGATAAACGTAATGCAAAACCGTAACCAGTGGTATCGACCGCTTGTCATCAGCCTGAGTGTCGCCCTTGGTGGCTGCGCACTGGTCCCGAGTAAGCCGCTTGTTCAGGGGCCGACTTCGGCACAACCCATCCCAGGTCCGGTTCCGGCGGTCAATGGTTCTATTTTCCAGACTGTTCAACCGATTAATTACGGGTATCAGCCGTTATTTGAAGACCGCCGCCCACGCAACATTGGCGACACACTCACGATTAATCTCCAGGAAAACGTCAGTGCCAGCAAGTCGTCTTCGGCAAATGCGTCGCGTGATGGAAGTAGTAGCTTTACGGCGACAACTACCCCCCGGTATTTACAAGGGCTGTTTGGCAATGCCCGGGCCGATGCCAGCCTGGCAGGGAAAGATGCATTCACAGGAAAAGGCGGAGCCAGTGCGCAAAATACCTTCACAGGTACACTCACGGTAACGGTTGACCAGGTACTGGCCAACGGCAACTTGCATGTTGTAGGGGAAAAACAAATTGCTATTAATCAGGGGGTCGAATTTATTCGTTTCTCCGGTGTAGTGAACCCGCGGTTTATCTCAAGCAGCAATACAGTCGCCTCTACACAAGTGGCCGATGCCCGAATTGAATATGTCGGTAACGGCTATATCAATGAGGCACAACAAATGGGTTGGCTGCAACGTTTCTTCCTCAATATTGCGCCGTTTTAAGCGAGGTGAATTATGTTTAAGTCAATTTTCGCAATCGGATTGCTGCTGGTGGCGACACTGGCTCAGGCAGACCGTATTCGCGATCTCACCACTGTACAGGGCGTGCGTGATAACTCACTTATTGGCTATGGCCTGGTGGTTGGGCTGGATGGAACCGGTGACCAGACGACCCAAACCCCGTTTACAACGCAAAGTTTGAATAACATGTTGTCACAACTGGGTATTACTGTTCCCACTGGCACCAATATGCAGTTGAAAAACGTTGCGGCAGTCATGGTGACGGCCGATTTACCCGCTTTTTCTCGCCAGGGGCAGCGTATTGATGTAGTGGTTTCTTCTTTGGGTAATGCAAAAAGTCTGCGGGGCGGCACGCTATTAATGACGCCTCTCAAAGGCGTGGACAATCAGGTCTATGCACTGGCACAAGGTAATATTCTGATTGGTGGAGCAGGGGCATCTGCGGGAGGGAGCAGTGTCCAGGTGAACCAGCTTAATGGCGGGCGAATAACCGGCGGGGCAGTTGTCGAACGTGAACTGCCAAGTAATTTTGGGAGTGGGAATACACTAACCCTGCAACTTAATCAGGAAGATTTCAGCCTTGCCCAACGGATTTCTGACACGATTAATCGCTCACAAGGTTATGGCGTTGCGCAGGCCATCGACCCCCGCACAGTACAAATTCATGTACCGCAAGGCAGTAGTTCACAGGTACGCTTTCTGGCTGATATCCAGAACCTGCAAGTGGATGTGCCAATTCAGGATGCCAAAGTGATTATAAATTCACGTACGGGTGCCGTGGTGATGAATCGCGAAGTGACGCTGGATAACTGTGCTGTGGCACAAGGGAATTTGTCGGTGACTGTCAATCAGCAGAATACAGTAAGCCAACCTAATACGCCCTTTGGCGGTGGACAAACTGTCGTGACACCACAAACGCAGATTGACATGCGTCAGAGTGGTGGCGCACTGCGCCGCATTAACTCAAGCGCCAACCTGAACAATGTGGTGCGTGCCCTCAATGCACTGGGTGCAACACCGATGGACTTAATGTCTATCCTGCAGGCCATGCAAAGTGCAGGGTGTCTGCGAGCGAAGCTGGAGATTATCTAATGATTAATGATACCCAGTTCATGGCCGGCGCTGCCTGGGATGCGCAATCGCTGAATGAATTAAAACGGGAAGTAGCGAACGACCCACAGGCTCACCTGAAAGCGGTAGCTAAAAAAGTTGAGGGGATGTTTGTGCAAATGGTACTGAAGAGTATGCGCCAGGCTTTGCCAAAAGATGGCCTGCTCGACAACGACCAAACCCGTTTGTACACCAGTATGTACGACCAGCAGATTGCGGATGACCTCAGTGCCAAAGGCCTTGGTCTGGCAGACATGATGGTAAAACAGATGACCAATGGCACGCAGTCACCGTCTGAAAAGGCGGGGACTGTGCCAATGAAACTCGATATGGACACCGTCATGCAGTATCAAAGTCAGGAGTTTACCCAACTGGTGCGTAAAGCTATTCCCAAAGCGCCTTCCAGTTCCGGGGCGATTGTTTCGTTTGCAGATAAAGACCTTGATGGTGACAGCAAAAACTTTCTGGCGCAGTTGTCTTTACCCGCCAAACTCGCCAGTGAACAAAGTGGTATTCCTCACCATCTGATTCTGGCGCAGGCGGCGCTGGAATCAGGGTGGGGGCAACGGCAAATTCGCACAGCCAGTGGCGCACCCAGCTTTAATATTTTTGGGGTAAAAGCAACAAGTGACTGGAAGGGCCCCACTACCGAAATCACCACCACTGAATTTGAAAATGGTCAGGCGAAAAAGGTGAAAGCCTCATTTCGCGTATACAGTTCTTACCTTGAAGCACTGTCAGATTATGTGAGTCTGCTGAGTAAAAACCCGCGTTATGCAGCGGTGACTACAGCGGCAACGGCAGAGCAGGGCGCTCAGGCATTGCAACGCGCGGGGTACGCAACAGACCCGGGCTACGCCAGCAAACTTACCTCATTGATTCAACAACTAAAATCCATGAGTGATAAGGTTTCTAAAGCGTATAACAATGATTTAAGCAATTTGTTCTGATTAGCCTCAAGTCCTGGCCTGAGCTGCCGATAATTTCAGTCGGGACCCGTGATTAAACGCTCAAAAGGAAACACCATGTCCAGTAGCCTGATCAACAGCGCGATGAGCGGACTGACTGCCGCGCAGACCGCTCTGAATACGGTAAGTAACAACATTTCGAACTATAACGTAACCGGTTATAGCCGCCAGACCACTATACTGGCTCAGTCTAACAGCACCCTTTCTGGTAAAAGCTGGATTGGTAATGGCGTGTATGTCAGTGGTGTTCAGCGTGAATACGATCAGTTTATTACCGGCCAGTTGCGCCAGGCGTCAAATCAGAGCAGTGCACTGTCGAGCCGTTATGATCAGGTTTCGCAAATAGATGACCTGTTATCCAGCACAACTACCAGCATTTCAACGTCATTACAGAGTTTCTTCTCTGCGCTGACTACATTGACCAGTAATGCCAGTGACTCTTCTGCCCGTGAAGCATTAATTGGCCAGGCTCAGGGGTTGGTAAACCAGTTTAAAACGACGGATAACTACCTGCGTAGCATGGACAATCAGGTCAATAGTGCGATTGATTCCAGTGTGCAGGAGATAAACACCTACACCAGCCAGATTGCTGATCTGAATAAAAAAATTGCGCAAATGACGGCAACAGGCGGTGGTGCCAGCCCGAACGACTTGCTGGACCAGCGCGACCAGCTGGTTAATCAGCTCAATAATATTGTTGGGGTAAATGTTACTGTTCAGGACGGAAATACTTACAACATCAGCCTTGGTAATGGTACATCCCTGGTCCAGGGATCTCGCTCATTTCAACTGGCGTCTGTGGCATCCTCTGCTGACCCTGGCCGGAAAACAGTAGCCTATGTTGATGAATCTGCCGGTAATGTTGAAATTCCGGAAAGCCAGTTGACCACAGGTTCACTGGGCGGCTTACTGACTTTCCGCACAACAGATTTAGATGCAGCGCGTAACCGTTTAGGGCAACTGGCATTATCTTTTGCGGGTTCGTTTAATACCCAGCATGAAGCCGGTTTTGATGCTAACGGTGATGCCGGACAGGCTTTCTTTGCGATTGGTTCTCCTGCCGTACTGAGCAATGCGAAAAATACCAGTGCGACGACGCTGACAGCCGCAGTGACAAACAGTTCATCAGTTCTTGCGACCGATTATAACGTTACCTGGAATGGATCTGCATGGTCTGTAACCCGCTCTTCAGATAACACAACTGTCACACCCACGATTGGTACTGATGGTAGCGGTAATACCACACTCGCTTTTGATGGACTGTCGGTTACTGTTTCGGGCACACCAGCGGCCAAAGACAGTTTTGTTGTTAAACCTGTCACCAACGCCATTGTCAACATGAACGTTTCGGTTACAGATGAAGCGAAAGTTGCCCTGGCCAGTTCTGCGACATCGGGTGAAAGTGATAACACCAATGCACAGGCGCTGCTTAATTTACAGGACAACAACCTGGTGGGTGGCAACAAAACCTTTAACGATGCTTACGCAAGCCTGGTGTCTCTGGTTGGTAACACCACCAGTACACTGAAGACAACCAGTACGACACAGGCGAATGTGGTCACACAGTTAACCAACCAGCAACAGTCTGTTTCAGGTGTAAACCTGGATGAAGAGTATGCCAACCTTCAGCGCTATCAGCAGTACTACCTGGCAAACTCCCAAGTGTTGAAAACCGCTTCAACCATTTTTGACGCGCTGCTATCCATTAATTCATAGGAGTCATGACCAATGAGAATCAGCACGCAAATGATTTTCGACCAGAATGTTCGCGGCATCACTCAGTCACAGGAAAAATGGTTGGGGTATGGCGAACAACTATCCACAGGTAAACGGGTAAATCGCCCTTCTGATGATCCTGTGGCAGCCTCTCAGGCAATTGTGGTCTCTCAGGCGCAGGCGCAGAACAGCCAGTATGCAACTGCACGAACTTTCGCAACGCAGAAAGTGTCCCTGGAAGAAAGTGTGCTAAGCCAGGTAACCAGTAGCATTCAAAGTGCGCAGGAAAAAATTGTGAATGCCAGTAATGGAACCCTGAGTGATGATGACAGAGCCTCGCTTGCGACGCAGTTGCAGGGGATTCGTGATGGATTGCTCAACCTCGCAAACAGCACTGATGGTAATGGCCGTTTCATTTTTGCCGGGTACAAAACCGGTAGTGCGCCTTTTGTTGATTCGTCAGGAACCGTGAACTATGTCGGGGGGACGCAGAATATTACCCAACAGGTTGATTCGGCACGGACAATGGTAATTGGTCACACAGGTTCAGAGGTGTTTGATTCAATTACCAGCAATGCCGTTCCTGAGCCTGATGGCAGTGCCAGCGAAACCAACTTATTTACCATGCTGGATACGGCGATTACGGCACTGAATACCCCACAGGAAGGTCTCGACCAGACAGGGAAAGATGCCCTGCAGGCAGTGGTTGATAAAACCAACCGTGGTCTGAGAAACTCACTCAACAACGTTCTTAAAGTTCGTTCCGAGCTGGGTACTCAGTTGAATGAGCTTGATAACCTCGATTCACTGGGCAGTGACCGCAGCCTGCAACAATCCCAGCAAATGAGCAACCTGGTCGATGCAGACTGGAACTCGGCGATTTCTTCATATGTGATGCAACAAACTGCGCTTCAGGCCTCTTATAAGGCCTTCAGCGACATGCAGGGGATGTCCCTGTTCAAACTCAATAGTTAGTGGCTTTACTCTTTTTGGTATGTCGTGAAACTGGGCATACCTTATCTGCCCGTACTGGCACCCCGGTACGGGATTTTTTTATTCTTCGGCAACACTGGGGGTAAGGCTGGCACAATGGCGGCGAATTGCCCACCAACGAATTGCCAGACTCAGTAAGCCTGCTGCGCTGGCGAGCACCAGTACACCGGGCCACCCACCGATTAACCATGCTTTACTACTCAGCACAGAGCCTGCAGCCATGCCAATAAATACCACAGTGAACAATAAGGCATTCAATCGCCCCCGCGCCTGAGGTTCAAGGCTGTACACCAGTGTCTGGTGGGCAATTAATGTTGACTGGAGGCCAAGGTCGAAACCAATTGCAGCCAGTGCTATCAGGCACAGTTGTGCATGCACAGACAGTAATGGTAGAAAAAACATGCTGGCGAAAGAGACCGTGACCAGTGCGGCTCCCATCACTGTTACGCGCTCCGGACCTATTTTGTCTGACAGACTACCTGATAACGGTGCTGCCAGTGCGCCAGCGGCACCCGCCAGGCCAAACCCCCCGGCTACAGCGCTACCGAGGTGGTAGTTCTCCAGCAGCATTAATGCCAGTATCGACCAGAATGCACTAAAGCCGATGGAAAGCAGGCCCTGAGCGACTGCCGCCATCCGCAAACCCGGGTAACGGCGCCATAGTGTCACCATTGAGCGCAGCAGACCAGGGTAGCTCAGCTCAGAATGTGTGGCAAACCTGGGTAGAACCCGCCACAGCACGATGCCAATAAGCAGAATGCTGAGTGCCGCGAGTTGATACATCGCTCGCCAGCCCAGCCAGGTGGCAACCAGGCCACTAACGGTCCGGGACAGTAATATACCCAATAGCAGGCCGGTCATTACCGTCCCGACAATTTTCCCCTGCCTGCCCGCCGGAGCCAGAATGGCGGCGGCAGGAACAATATCCTGAGCGATAGTCGCTGTCATTCCAATTAGCAGGCTGGTCGCCAGCAGCCCGTGTAACGAACCGGTAAAACTGCATCCGGCAAGTGTCAGAGCCAGAATAATACATTTGAACAAAATAATGGCCCGGCGATCATAACGGTCGCCGAGGGGAATCAAAAATAAGATACCTAACGCATAACCCATTTGCGTCAGAGTAGGGATTAATCCCATTCCATCAACAGAAAGTGATAATGACTGCCCCAGCAGTGGCAGGATAGGTTGCGCATAATAAATCGATGCGACACTCAACCCTGCTCCAGCAGCCAGTGAAAATATCAGACCCGCGCTTAGCGGGCGTTCAGAATGCAACGTCGTACCGGACATGGTTGTTTCCTCATCAGGACAAAGTGTGTATGGCCGGTATTGTGAGGGTGAAACCACTGGCGGTGTAGCCCATGCCGGTGTACAACAGTTATACGTATAACGTATAGCAGGCTACAGAGTGAAAACAACTGAGCGTATAGACAGAATTGAATTGCTTGAAACCTTTGTGCGCATTGTCGAAGCGGGTTCGTTATCAGCAGCGGCACGCCAGCTTGCTTTAACCCAGGCAACAGTTAGCCGGCGTTTAAAAACGCTGGAAACGATGCTGGGTGTTAAACTTTTACTGCGCACCACCCATGCGATGAGCCTGACGGAGGACGGTGAACACTGCTATCAGCATGCGCGTCATGTCGCGGGTTCATGGTCGGCGCTGGAAGACGAGTTGAGCAATGCGGACAACCAGCCATCAGGCTTGCTGCGTGTTCGTGCGCCTCATGCTTTTGGTCAGGACCAACTGATGGCGCCGCTCATCAATATGCTTGCCCGCTACCCTGGGTTGAATGTGGAATGGTTGCTTAATGACAAATCGCCGGACTTTATTGCAGATAACCTCGATTGCGCCATTCATGTCGGGGATGTAACGAATCCGGATACAGTCGCTATCCAGCTTGCTGAAGTGCCACGCATTGCAGTTGCTACGCCAGAGGTTGCTGCACGGGTAAACCCACTTACCCGGCCTTCAGAGTTAAGTCAGTTACCCTGGGTTTCAGTAAGTTCTTTTTACCGGAAAGCACTTATTCTGGCGAACCAGAAAGGTGAAACAGTTGAAGTAACACTTTCTCCCCGCTTATATACGGATAGTCTGTATGCGGCGCGCAGGGCTGCACTGGGCGGGGTAGGCGCTGTGGTGCTGTCAGCATGGATAGTTGAGCAGGATTTACGTAGTGGCGCGCTGGTTCATATATTGCCTGAGTGGCAGGCCTGGCCGTTACCTGTCTGGCTGCTCTACCCCTGGGCGAGTTACTACCCTGTAAGGTTACGGATGTTCATTGACTTAATGCGTGAGGTGATGCCCGGAGTCAGTGGTATGCAGGCAGGGAAACGTCAGCGGTGACAGGTGACCAGTTGTGTGATTGACAATAAAAAGGCCTGCTTAATAGCAGGCCTTTCCGTTGTTGCTGTTACACGCTGTTATGCCTGCGACTGTGGCCGTGTAGCGGGCGCAGCCGCCTGGTGGCTGGCACTGTGAGCACCAGCAGAGCCTTTACCCTCGAAATTCCATGCCGGGCGAACCCAATCACTGTGGCGTGCTGGCTCTGGCACATATACCGGAGCGGGTGCACGAGTGGCTGGCGCAGTCGCGGCGCCATGGAACTGGCGAGTTTCGCTATGATGAGGAGAAACATTTTCCACTACGGGACTATGTTCCACTTCTGGCTCTTCAGCAGGAAAGACCGTTGCTGCTTCAGGCTCGCTGGCGGAAACATCAGCCTGCTGCCCGGTAACCGGTGTTTCGACAGCGTTCACTGTTTCTGCTTCAGCCACCACAGGCGCGGCATCTTCTTTAACAGGTTCAACTTCTTCAACAGGTTCTGCTGCTTCAATTGGAAGGGCTGGTTCAACAGCAGCCGCTGCTCCGGTTTCTTCACTATTCACCATTGAGTTATCAATAGCCTGAGTTGTTGCTTCCTGTTCGCCAGCCACCGGTGCTTCAGGCTTGATGTCGGCAGGTGCAACCGGCACTGTGTCCACTTGTGCACTGTCTGCAGCAACAGGCAGAGAAGCGTTATCGGTTACGTCTGGTGACGCTTCAACCAGTACTGGCGCTTCCTGGACAACGTCATCTGCCGGGCGGGTTACCGGGTAGCGGATCCACACTTTGCCGGATGCCATTTCAGGCGAGGCACAGGCAACGGCTAAAGGCATAGGCGACTGCGACGGGTAACGCTCATCGCGGTAACGGCGGCGGCGCTGCCCACTAACACGCAGGTGGCGTGGAGAACGGCGTGAACGACGCGGCATATTGTTCTCGCGTACATCACTATTCTCTTCACCAGATTCAGGTTGCTCAACCTGAACCTCAGGTAACTGGCCGGTAGTTTCCTGAGGTGCCGGTACGCGCTCAGCGGCCGGTGCGTTTTCAACCGCAGCAACAGGCAGGCTGTTGTGGTTTTCAGCATCGGCTACACTTTCGATACGCACTTTCTCAGTAAGCTGGCGCTGTTTACGGCGTGGCATTACCTGAACACGAGTCTCTTTCTCTGCAGTTGCTGTTGAATCAACGGTATTTTCCGTTTCTTCATGTTGCAGGTTTTTCACTTCCTGCTGGGCCTGACGTTTCTCTTCAGTGCGGCGACGGTTACGGTCACGGCGAGACTGAATTTGCTCTTCACGGGTAGCCGGTTTGTTACTGCCTTCAGGTGCGGTGCCGCGAGGCTCACGGACTTCAGCATTTTGATTCTGACGGCGGCCGCGGCGGTTTTCATCGCGAGGTTGAACTGTGTTGTCAGATTCGTTACGCGGATTACGTTCGTTGCGCTCAGCGCGTTCATTACGCTCGTTGCGGTCCCGGCGCGGGTTACGACGGTTATTGCGACGGTCCTGCTGACGTTGGCCGCGGTCAGTTTTCTTCTCAACTTCTGGCTCAGCAACAGGCGCTTCTTTTGCGGTGTTTTCACTGGTACCGAAAAGGGACTTCAGTGCGCCAGCAATTCTGCCAAACAAGCCTGGGCCTGCAGGTGCGGCAGCCGGTGCCGTTTTTTCTGCAGAAGTTGCACGATGAGGTACTTCTGGCGGTGCAGGCGGTACATCCGGCATGGCAAAGGTGGCCAGTGCGGGTTGCTCAGGGCGTTTACGTTCCGCTTGCTCTTCCTCTGACGGCATCGCCATCGCCTCTTCGTGCAATTTTGGCAGCAGATAGCTCAGTGTCGGTGTTTCTTCACCTTTGCGTACCCGCACAACAGAGTAGTGCGGTGTTTCCATATTATCGTTCGGTACGATAACGCAACGGATATCCGGCTGGCGTTGTTCAATAGCACTAACTGCTGAGCGTTTCTCGTTCAGCAGGTAAGACGCGATGGGCACAGGAACAATGGCGTGAACTTCTTTGGTATTCTCTTTCAGCGCTTCTTCTTCAATCAGGCGCAGGATAGAGAGCGATAACGATTCGTTATCGCGAATAGTACCGGTACCGCTACAGCGTGGGCACACATGGTGGCTGGACTCACCCAGTGAAGGGCTGAGGCGCTGGCGAGACATTTCCAGTAGACCAAAGCGAGAAATATGGCTTATCTGGATGCGTGCGCGGTCCTGGCGTACGGCTTCCCGCAGGCGGTTTTCCACAGCCCGCTGGTGGCGTACTGGCGTCATGTCAATGAAGTCGATAACAATCAAACCACCCAGGTCACGCAGGCGCAATTGACGGGCAATTTCATCCGCAGCTTCCAGGTTGGTATTCAGTGCCGTTTCTTCGATATCGCCACCACGCGTTGCGCGCGCGGAGTTGATATCGATTGCAGTAAGCGCTTCCGTGGAATCAATAACAATTGACCCACCAGAAGGCAGACGCACTTCACGCTGGAAGGCAGATTCAATTTGCGACTCGATCTGGTAATGGCTGAATAACGGAATTTCCCCCGTATACAATTTTATTTTACTGGAGAAATCCGGGCGACCCAGTGCAGCGATGTGCTGGCGAGCCAACTCAACAATTTTCGGGTTATCAATCAGAATTTCACCGATGTCCTGGCGCAGATAGTCACGGAATGCGCGGACAATGACATTACTTTCCTGGTGAATAAGAAAAGGTGCCGGGCGGCTTTCAGCGGCTTTTTTGATAGCTTCCCAGTGACGCAGGCGGAAACTCAAATCCCACTGCAGAGATTCAGCAGATTTACCAACCCCCGCAGTGCGCACAATCAGCCCCATGCCGTCGGGCAATTCCAGGGAAGACAGTGCTTCTTTCAGCTCAGTTCTGTCCTCGCCTTCAATACGCCGTGAGATACCACCAGCACGGGGGTTGTTAGGCATCAGAACCAGGTAACTGCCAGCCAGGCTGATAAAGGTGGTTAGTGCGGCACCTTTGTTACCACGCTCTTCCTTATCGATTTGAACGATGACTTCCTGCCCCTCACGCAAAACATCTTTAATGTTTGGGCGACCATGAGAGGAATAGTTGGACGGGAAATATTCGCGGGCAATCTCTTTTAAAGGAAGGAAACCGTGTCTTTCAGCGCCATAATCAACAAATGCAGCTTCCAGACTGGGTTCAATGCGGGTGATTTTACCTTTGTAAATATTGGCTTTTTTTTGTTCATGCCCGGGGCTTTCAATATCCAAGTCATACAGACGCTGGCCATCTACCAGGGCAACGCGCAACTCTTCCTGCTGAGTTGCGTTAATTAACATTCTTTTCATCGTAACTTACTCGTTATTCTTACATTGACGACAGAACTGCGGGCAAGGTAATCGCTGACCGGATGTGAACCGATGGCCTCGTGACTATTCGCTAAGTCGTCAACCTCACGGTTGTCGCTTGCTGAGAGGCGCAGCGTGTCGGTAGCCTGTATTTCAAACGGAAAAACAGCGCTGTTTATAGGGGAACTGCCTGGGAATGTTTTCGCCAGAGAAGCTTCCATTTACCGGCCAGACTGCAACCCGCAGCCCGCTAACTGCCTGAAAGTACAAAACGTCTTACGCCATTGCTGCGTTGATGAACATTCAGGCAAAATTGGTAATTCCGCAAAATTCCTTGTTCTTACAGGTCTCAACGCGGAAAACCGCAACATTATTCCACTGCTGGGCCAGTTATAGCAAGATGACATTTGCCATTTATCACCTGGTTACTCACAGTTTTTTAACGTCACATTTCTGATTGTTGCAAATAGCAGCAAAAAAACACCCAAAGGCATTTTTAAACCGCCTGCGCAATAATATAAGCACAGAAAAATAAGTGGCGCTATGAGTCCGGGGTAATTAGAATCGCGCACCATGAAAACCGAGACACCAACCGTAAAAATAGTTGCTATTTCCGACGAGGAATCCGGGCAACGAATTGATAACTTTTTGCGCACACAACTGAAAGGTGTGCCCAAAAGTATGATTTATCGCATCCTGCGTAAAGGCGAGGTACGGGTAAACAAAAAACGTATCAAACCAGAGTATAAGCTGGTTGAAGGCGATGAAGTGCGCATTCCTCCGGTGCGCGTGGCTGAGCGGGAAGAAGATGCTGTATCGCCTCATCTGCAAAAAGTGGCTGCACTGACTGACGCCATTTTGTATGAAGACGACCATATCCTTATTCTCAATAAACCCTCGGGTACAGCGGTACATGGCGGCAGTGGGCTCAGTTTTGGTGTGATTGAAGGGTTGCGGGCATTGCGTCCCGAAGCGCGTTTTCTTGAGCTGGTACATCGTCTTGACAGGGATACGTCTGGCGTATTACTGGTAGCGAAAAAGCGCTCTGCACTGCGTTCGCTCCATGAGCAACTGCGGGATAAAGGAATGCAAAAAGACTACCTCGCCCTGGTGCGTGGTCAGTGGCAATCTCACGTTAAAGTCGTCCAGGCGCCACTTTTAAAGAATATTCTGAAAAGTGGTGAGCGCATGGTAAAGGTCAGTAGTGAAGGTAAACCGTCGGAGACTCGCTTCAAAGTGGAAGAGCGGTTTGGTTTCGCCACACTGGTTCGTTGCAGCCCGGTAACCGGGCGAACTCACCAGATTCGTGTGCATACGCTTCATGCCGGCCACCCTATTGCGTTTGATGACCGCTATGGAGACCGGGAGTTCGACAACCAGCTAAACGGCAGTGGGTTGGGGCGCCTGTTTCTTCATGCCGCTGCTCTGCGATTCACTCACCCGGCAACGGGCGAGACCATTCGCATTGAAGCCCCACTGGATGGTGAACTCAGGCAGTGCCTTAGCTATTTGCGCAAAACCAGCCGTGGCTGATTCTTATTTTACGCCGGGGGATGCTTTACCCGGCTGTAATCCTCTATATAGCCAGTCAAACGCAACTGCCTGTTGTTGTTCACAGGTCATTGGGCAGCGGTATTGCATTTTGAACTGTGATCAAGCAAAAACACGATGGCCGTATTGGGGCAGTTGCGGCCAGCGGAGCACGGATACGGCATTATTCGGCTAAAGGGTCTGCGCCTGCCGCGCGCAGCATTTCACATAAACGAATCAATGGCAGGCCAATGAGTGTATTGGGATCTCTGCTGTCAATACGCTCAAACAACGTTATTCCAAGCCCCTCACACTTAAAACTGCCAGCACAATGTAACGGTTGTTCTATAGTGACGTAACGGCGGATTTCAGGCTCTGAAAGGGAGCGAAACCAGACATCAACATGTTCAACATCAACCTGAATATGATTGGTTAGCGTATTAAGCAGGGCAATTCCGGTAGAAAAACGCACTTTTTTGCCTTGTGCAGCTAATAATTGTTTTACAGCGTTTTCAACTGTATGGGGTTTCCCGGTGATAATATTATTCAGTAAGCAAACCTGGTCACAACCAATAATTAAATGACCTGGATAAGCCCGTGCCAAAGAACGCGCTTTTTGCTCTGCGAGGCGCTTAACCAGTTGATCGGATGTTTCCCCCGCGAATGGTGTTTCATCTGTGTCCGGGCTTGCACAGGTAAATGGCAGAGTAAGCCGGTTAAGCAAGTCGCGGCGATACACGGAAGTGGAAGCCAGTATAATTGGAAGCATATTTTTTCTGTCATCTATAGCGAATTTGTTCGCCACATTTTAAACTGTGCAGCCGCAATGTGTGCGAATAAATGGCAAAAGGTGAGTCATAATGCCTTTTTCTTTGACTCTAAGACGTTACAAAGTTAATATGCGCGCCCTATGCAAAAGGTAAAATTACCCCTGACACTGGATCCGGTACGTACCGCTCAAAAACGCCTCGACTACAAGGGTATTTATACCCCTGAACAGGCGGCGCGCGTTGCTGAATCCGTCGTCAGTGTGGACAGTGATGTAGAATGCGAAATGTCGTTCGCAATTGATAACCAGCGTCTTGCCGTTATTACGGGTGAGGCGAAGGTGTCGGTTACTCTGACTTGTCAGCGCTGCGGCAACACATTTCCGCATCAGGTTCACACAACGTATTGTTTTAGCCCGGTCGTTTCTGACGAGCAGGCTGAAGCACTCCCGGAAGCGTATGAACCGATTGAGGTTAACGAGTTCGGTGAAATTGACCTGCTGGCTATGGTTGAAGATGAAATCATCATCGCTTTACCAGTAGTTCCGGTGCATGATTCTGAACACTGTGAAGTGTCCGAGGCGGACATGGTCTTTGGTGAACTGCCTGCAGAGGCGGAGAAGCCAAACCCATTTGCCGTATTAGCAAGTTTAAAGCGTAAGTAATTGAGGAGTAAGGTCCATGGCCGTACAACAGAATAAACCAACCCGTTCCAAACGTGGCATGCGTCGTTCTCATGACGCGCTGACCACTGCCAGCCTGTCTGTAGATAAAGTTTCTGGTGAAACGCACCTGCGTCACCACGTTACTGCTGACGGTTTCTACCGTGGCCGCAAGGTAATCGCTAAGTAATCTGGCGATACTTTGACACGTCTAACCCTTGCGTTAGATGCCATGGGGGGCGATTTTGGCCCTGCTGTGACAGTGCCTGCAGCTTTGCAGGCACTGGAATCTAATTCGCAACTGAACCTTCTTTTAGTCGGCAATCCCGACGCCATTACTCCATTACTTGCCAAAGCTGATTTTGACCAACGGTCACGTTTGCAGATTATCCCTGCTCAGTCAGTTATTGCCAGTGATGCCCGGCCATCGCATGCTGTGCGCAACAGCCGTGGCTCTTCCATGCGCGTTACGCTGGAACTGGTAAAAGAAGGGCGGGCTCAGGCCTGTGTCAGTGCCGGTAATACTGGCGCATTAATGGGTCTGTCGAAATTATTATTAAAGCCGCTGGATGGCATTGAGCGCCCGGCACTGGTAACGATGTTGCCACACCAGCAACGCGGGAAAACAGTGGTGCTGGACCTGGGGGCTAATGTGGACTGTGACAGTGCTATGCTGGTGCAGTTCGCTATTATGGGTTCTGTCCTGGCAGAAGAACTGTTAGGGCTGTCCCAGCCTCGTGTTGCGCTGCTGAATATTGGTGAGGAAGAAACCAAAGGTCCAGAGTCTATTCGCAATGCAGCGGCCGTTTTGGCTACACTGCCTGCTATTCATTACATCGGGTATCTGGAAGCAAATGAATTACTGACCGGAAAAACGGATGTGCTGGTCTGTGACGGTTTTGTTGGTAATGTGACACTAAAAACCATGGAAGGTGTGGTAAGAATGTTTCTTTCGCTGCTGAAATCGCAGTCGGAAGGGAAAAAAAGGGCGTGGTGGCTGATTTTATTAAAGCATTGGTTACAAAAAAGCCTGCAAAGGCGATTCAGTCACCTCAACCCCGACCAGTATAATGGCGCCTGTCTGTTAGGATTGCGCGGCACTGTAATTAAAAGCCATGGTGCGGCCAATCAGCGAGCGTTTGAAGTCGCGATTGAACAGGCAGTGCAGGCGGTGCGGCGGCAAATTCCTGAGCGAATTGCTTCTCGCCTGAAATCTGTATTACCCAAGAGTGACTGAGCGTACATGTATACAAAGATTATTGGTACGGGCAGCTATTTGCCTGAACTCGTGCGTACTAACGCCGACCTGGAAAAAATGGTAGAAACCACTGATGAGTGGATTGTTACTCGTACTGGGATCCGCGAGCGCCGCATTGCTGCGCCGGAAGAAACCGTTGCGACCATGGGTTATCAGGCTGCGTGTAATGCGCTGGATATGGCCGGTGTTGATAAAACACAAATTGGCTTAATTATTGTTGCCACAACATCTTCGACGCACGCGTTTCCAAGTGCTGCATGCCAAATTCAGGCGCAACTTGGTATCAAAGGTTGCCCCGCATTTGATGTGGGTGCAGCATGCGCGGGTTTTACTTATGCGCTAAGTATCGCTGATCAATATGTGAAAAATGGCACGGTTGATTACGCGCTGGTAATTGGTTCTGATGTGCTGGCCCGCACGCTGGATCCTGAAGATCGTGGCACAATTATTTTATTTGGTGACGGCGCCGGTGCGGTGGTGCTGTCCAAATCTGAAGAGCCCGGTATCATTTCCACGCATCTGCACGCTGATGGCTCTTATGGAGATTTGTTAACGCTGCCAAACCAGGATCGCGTGAACCCGGAAAACCCTTCCTGGCTGACAATGGCAGGGAATGAAGTCTTTAAGGTGGCGGTTACCGAGCTTGCGCATATTGTTGATGAGACACTGGAAGCCAATAACCTCAATCGCGAAGATCTCGACTGGCTGGTGCCCCATCAGGCGAACCTGCGTATTATTAGTGCGACTGCCAAAAAATTGCGTATGCCAATGGAAAGTGTGGTGGTGACGCTGGACCGGCATGGTAATACCTCTGCGGCATCGGTTCCGTCAGCACTGGATGAAGCGGTACGAGATGGGCGTATTAAGCCGGGTCAATTAGTTCTGCTGGAAGCCTTTGGTGGTGGGTTCACCTGGGGTTCTGCACTGGTTCGCTTTTGATTAGCAGGGACAAAAAAATGACACAATTTGCTTTTGTTTTCCCCGGACAGGGTTCTCAGTCAGTGGGTATGCTGGCTGAACTTGCTGCACAGTATCCGGTGATTGAAGAAACATTTCGTGAAGCCTCTGATGTGCTGGGTTATGACTTGTGGGCGTTAGCGCAACAAGGTCCGGCAGAAGAACTGAATAAAACCTGGCAGACACAGCCAGCATTGCTGACTGCTTCTGTTGCTTTGTGGCGTGTCTGGCAGCAGGCAGGCGGCAAAGCACCTGCACTAATGGCCGGGCACAGCCTGGGCGAATATTCTGCTCTGGTTTGTGCCGGTGTTATCGCATTTGCTGATGCGGTTCGTCTGGTTGAATTGCGCGGTAAATTCATGCAGGAAGCCGTGCCGGAAGGTACGGGTGCGATGGCAGCCATTATTGGTCTGGACGATGCGGCTATTGCGAAAGCATGTGAAGAATCAGCCCAGGGTCAGGTGGTTTCCCCGGTTAACTTCAACTCACCAGGTCAGGTGGTCATCGCTGGCAATAAAGAAGCAGTGGAAAGAGCAGGAGCAGCCTGTAAAGCAGCGGGTGCCAAGCGTGCACTGCCATTGCCGGTCAGCGTTCCCTCTCATTGTGCTTTAATGAAACCAGCGGCTGAAAAACTGGCAGTTGAACTGCAAAATATCGTATTTAATGCACCAGCCATTCCCGTTGTTAACAACGTTGATGTAAAATGCGAAACCTCTCCGGACGCTATCCGGGACGCATTAGTTCGTCAGTTGTACAGCCCGGTACTGTGGACTCAGACTGTAGAGTTCATGTCTGCTCAGGGTGTAAGTCACTTATTTGAAGCAGGTCCAGGTAAAGTTCTGACCGGGTTGACGAAACGTATTGTTGACACCCTGACTGCATCGGTCATCAATGAACCGGCTGCGCTGTCAGCGGCGCTTGAGCAATAATGAGGAACATTATGAGTTTTGAAGGTAAAGTCGCTCTGGTTACTGGTGCAAGCCGTGGTATTGGGCGTGCAATTGCAGAAACACTGGTTGCACAGGGTGCGAAAGTGATTGGTACGGCAACCAGCGAAAGTGGTGCCCAGGCAATCAGCGATTATTTAGGTGAACACGGGAAAGGTCTGGTATTGAATGTGACCGACCCGGCATCTATTGAGTCTGTTTTGGAAAACATCCGTTCTGCGTTTGGTGAAGTCGATATTTTGGTTAATAATGCCGGAATTACCCGAGATAATTTGCTTATGCGCATGAAAGATGATGAGTGGAACGATATTATCGAAACCAACTTATCATCAGTTTTCCGTCTGTCTAAAGCAGTAATGCGCGCTATGATGAAAAAGCGTCATGGTCGTATTATTACTATCGGTTCTGTGGTTGGTACCATGGGAAATGCTGGTCAGGCTAACTATGCTGCGGCAAAAGCCGGTCTGATTGGCTTTAGTAAATCACTGGCACGCGAAGTGGCGTCACGCGGCATTACAGTAAACGTAGTTGCTCCGGGCTTTATTGAAACGGACATGACGCGTGCGCTGTCTGATGATCAGCGTGCAGGTATTCTGGCGCAGGTTCCTGCGGGTCGCCTCGGTGACGCGAAGGAAATCGCCAATGCGGTTGTATTTTTGGCCTCTGACGACGCAGGTTACATCACTGGTGAAACTTTGCACGTCAATGGTGGAATGTACATGGTGTAACCACGCTATACTTTTTTGCCAGGAACGTCGTTGAATACAGATTGTCCACTTGTCTGAGTTATAATCAGGGAATGTGCGAAAATTCTGCGTTTATTGAGTCTGAGTGCTGAGAAGTAGAAAATTATTTGCGTTATTAGCGGTAATGCCCGCAAAATAGCGTAAAATCGTGGTAAGACCTGCCGGGATTTAGTTGCATCTTTTTCAACATTTTATACACTACGAAAACCATCGCGAAAGCGAGTTTTGATAGGAAATTTAAGAGTATGAGCACTATCGAAGAACGCGTTAAGAAAATTATCGGCGAACAGCTGGGCGTTAAGCAGGAAGAAGTTGTTAACAGCGCTTCCTTCGTTGAAGACCTGGGCGCCGATTCTCTTGACACCGTTGAGCTGGTAATGGCTCTGGAAGAAGAGTTTGATACTGAGATTCCGGACGAAGAAGCTGAGAAAATCACCACCGTTCAGGCTGCCATTGATTATATCAACGGACACCAGGCGTAAGTGACATCTCCAGGCGGTCATTCGACCGCCTGAGTTTTATCTTTTAGTCCCACGCGTATCAATAATTTCCCTCCCTGGAGGACAAACGTGTCTAAGCGTCGTGTAGTTGTGACCGGACTGGGCATGTTGTCTCCTGTCGGCAACACTGTAGAGACTTCGTGGAAAGCTCTGCTTGCCGGTCAGAGTGGCATCAGCCTGATCGACCATTTCGATACTAGCGCCTTTGCAACTAAATTTGCTGGCTTAGTAAAGGATTTTAACTGTGATGACTTCATCTCGCGTAAAGAACAACGCAAGATGGATGCTTTCATTCAATATGGAATTGTTGCTGGTATTCAGGCCTTTCAGGACGCCGGCATTGAAGTTACCGAAGCAAACGCCCATCGTATTGGTGCTGCTATTGGCTCTGGTATTGGTGGCTTAGGCCTGATTGAAGAAAACCATGGTTCACTGGTGAAAGGTGGTCCACGGAAAATTAGCCCGTTTTTTGTACCGTCCACCATTGTAAATATGGTCGCCGGGCACTTGTCTATTTTGTTTGGTTTACGTGGTCCAAGCATTTCAATCGCTACAGCCTGTACTTCTGGTGTTCATAATATTGGTCATGCTGCGCGTATTATCGCGTATGGCGATGCTGATGTTATGCTTGCTGGCGGGGCGGAAAAAGCCAGTACTCCTCTCGGTGTCGGTGGCTTTGGTGCTGCACGCGCTTTATCTACGCGTAATGATAACCCTCAGGGAGCAAGCCGTCCGTGGGATAAAGACCGTGATGGTTTTGTCCTGGGTGACGGTGCCGGTATTCTGGTACTCGAAGAGTATGAGCATGCTAAAAAACGTGGCGCTAAAATTTATGCTGAACTGACAGGTTTCGGCATGAGCAGCGATGCATACCATATGACCTCGCCACCAGAAGACGGCGCAGGCGCTGCGCTGGCTATGGTTAATGCACTGCGCGATGCGGGCATTACAGCTGAGCAGGTGGGGTATGTAAATGCCCACGGTACATCCACTTCTGCTGGCGATAAAGCAGAAGCCCAGGCTGTGAAAACAGTCTTCGGTGAAGCAGCACAACGTGTTCTGGTCAGTTCCACGAAGTCTATGACCGGGCATTTGCTGGGTGCTGCTGGTGCGGTTGAGTCAATTTTCTCGATTCTCGCACTGCGGGACCAGTCTGTTCCGCCAACCATCAACCTTGATAACCCTGATGAAGGCTGTGACCTCGATTTTGTGCCTCACGAAGCACGTCAGGTATCGGGGATGGAATATACGCTGTGCAACTCTTTTGGCTTTGGCGGTACTAATGGTTCGCTGATTTTCAAACGGGTATAACACCGTGAGTTAAGGCCCGTATATTACGGGCCTTAACTGTCTAAGATTCCTTCTATTGCCCTCAACTCCTCTGCCTGTCACACTAACGCATCCATGATGTGAGGATGAGTGATGTTCTTGATTAATGGTGCATACCAGACACACCTGCCTGCAAACGACCGGTCCATTCAGTTTGGCGATGGTTGCTTTACTACCGCGCGGATTGTTGCCGGTGAAATCCGTTTTTTATCTCTGCACATTGCTCGTTTGCAGCAAGCCTGCCAGCGTCTGTTTATCCCCTTTACCCAATGGCAAACTCTGGAAACAGAAATGACTGAGGTGGCCCGCTCTCAGGATTATGCTGTCCTGAAAGTGATTATCAGCCGTGGGAGTGGCGGTCGGGGTTACAACCCGACGCAATGTGACAATCCGGTAAGAATAATGTCTGTCTCACGTTTTCCTGACTTTTATGCAGAATGGAAAAATACGGGAGTCACACTGGGCCTCAGTTCTGTTCGCATGGGGATTAACCCCTCTCTGGCTGGTATAAAACACCTTAACCGGCTTGAACAGGTTCTTATTCGGGCGGAACTTGAACAGGCAAACCAGCATGAGACCATTGTCCTTGACAGTGATGGCATGATGGTGGAATGTTGTGCCGCTAATTTATTCTGGCGAGAAGGCGAGGCTGTATACACGCCATACGTTGACCGCTCTGGTGTGAACGGAACAATGCGCCAGCATATAATGGCTGAGTTAACGCGGCAGGGCAGAGTTGTTCGTCAAATACGGGCTACCCCTGATGCGTTGCTGCACGCCGATGAAGCCTTCATCTGCAATGCTTTGATGCCAATAATTCCGGTCCGGCAGGCCATCGCCACAAGGTACACATCACGAGAGTTGTATTCCTTCCTTGCCCCATTATGTGAGTAGAAATATTGTCATGAAAAAAATGCTGCGCCTCGTTCTTGTACTCGTACTTCTGCTGGCTGTTGCCGCTGGTGCGGGTTACTGGAAAGTCCGTAAGCTTGCAGTGAGTTCACTGCTGATTAAGCAAGAAACCTATTTTACCCTGAAACCCGGCACGGGCCGTTTGGCGCTTGGTAATCAACTTTATGCTGAAAAAATTATCAATCGTCCGCGCGTTTTCCAGTGGCTGTTGCGCCTTGAACCTCAACTGGCTAACTTCAAAGCGGGGACTTATCGCCTGACACCTGATATGACAGTTCGTCAATTAATGTTGTTACTGGCAAGTGGTAAAGAAGCGCAGTTTCCCCTGCGTCTGGTGGAAGGGCAAACCGTACATCAGTGGCTGGCTCAGTTACGGGAAGCTCCTTATATCCGGCATACCCTGAAGGGCGACAGTTATAGTGCAGTGGCCAAAGCACTGGATATACCGGAAAACGAAGTGGAAGGGGGGTTCTACCCGGATACATGGTTATATACCGCTGGCACAACAGATGTGGCGATACTGGAACGCGCACATCAAAAAATGATGAATACAGTAGCAAGCATTTGGGCGTCAAAGGCTGATAATCTGCCGTACAAAAATAGCGAACAGATGGTTACCATGGCTTCCATCATTGAAAAAGAAACGGCCATTGCCAGTGAGCGGGAACTGGTTGCCTCGGTATTCATTAACCGATTGCGTATTGGCATGCGTTTGCAAACCGATCCAACAGTAATTTACGGTATGGGCGCAGACTGGAATGGCAAACTGACACGTAAAGATCTTGAAACAGCAACACCTTATAACACCTATGTAATTAGTGGGTTGCCACCAGGCCCGATTGCTATTCCGAGTATAGCTTCATTGAAGGCTGCGGCTCATCCGGCAAAAACCCCCTATCTTTATTTTGTCGCTGATGGCAAAGGTGGGCATACGTTCAGTACTAATCTGGCCAACCACAACAAAGCTGTACGGGCATGGATCAACACATTAAAGGAAAAAAATGCGCAGTAAATTTATAGTGATCGAAGGCCTTGAGGGCGCGGGTAAAACCAGCGCGCGTGATGTCATTGTTGAGACATTGCAGTCTCGGGGTATTTGCGATCTCGTGTTCACCCGTGAACCCGGTGGTACGATCCTGGCAGAAAAACTACGCAGCCTGGTGCTGGATATCAAAGCCGTCGGCGACGAAGTCATTACAGATAAAGCCGAAGTGCTGATGTTTTATGCCGCCCGGGTTCAGTTGGTAGAAACGGTCATTAAACCGGCACTGGCGCGCGGTGCCTGGGTCATTGGTGACCGCCACGATTTATCTACCCAGGCTTACCAGGGAGGAGGGCGCGCGATTGATACCCGGTTATTAGAAACCCTGCGTAATACTGTGCTGGGTGATTTCGCACCAGACCTGACACTGTATCTTGATGTCGACCCTAAAATTGGGCTGGCCCGGGCCAGAGCCCGGGGCGAACTCGATCGCATTGAAACGGAGTCCCTGGCGTTTTTTGACCGGACACGGGCACGCTACCTGGCGCTTGCCGCACAGGATGAGCGTATTGCGACGGTTAATGCTAATGCATCTCAGGCAGAGGTTGCTGAGGCTATTCGTCGTACGTTACATGAAACGCTGGCTCACTGGGAAAAAGGTGACAGTGAATGAAATGGTACCCATGGCTGCGCCCGGCCTTTGAAAAATTGTCAGGGCAGTATCAGGCCGGGCATGGGCATCCAGCGTTACTCATTCATGCCATTCCTGGAATGGGGGAAGATGCCCTGTGTTATGCACTGGCACGTCTGAAAATGTGCCAGTCGCCGCAAGGTAACAAAAGTTGTGGGCAGTGCCGTGGGTGCAAGTTAATGCAGGCAGGAACGCACCCGGATTACACCGTAGTCGTGCCAGAGAAAGGGAAGCAGAATCTCGGTATCGATGTTATCCGCGATGTCACCGATAAACTGTATAACCGTGCAAGCCTCGGTGGTGCAAAAGTGGTGTGGATTAAGGATGTCACACTACTGACTGAAGCGGCGGCTAACGCATTATTAAAAACGCTGGAAGAGCCGCCGGAGCATACCTGGTTCCTTATGGCCTGCCACGAACCGGATAAGCTACTGCCAACGCTGCGTAGCCGCTGTTTTCATTTCTCGTTAGGTGTGCCCGATGAGCCCTGGGCTCAGGCATGGTTACAACGCGAGTCAGGCTCTGATACAGTACAATGCCTTGCTGCTCTAAGGCTATCCTGTGGTGCACCGGCGGCGGCGTTATCGCTGTTACAACCTGACAACGCAGCACTGCGCAATAAATTTTTTGAGCAGTTAACCCAGGCGCTCAATAACCGCGAATTCTACAGTTTACTGGCGGTGATGAACCAGGAGCGAGCCACAGACATATTGTGGTGGTTTTCGACATTATTAGTTGATGCACTTAAGCTGCAGCAGCACGCCGGGCAGTCTGTCATGAATGTCGACAGGTTGCTACTGGTGGAACAACTGGTTGAGTTTCCTGGAATGGTACTTCAGGCGATTTGCAATACAGTGTTTCAATTACGAGCACAATTGCTGGCTGTTCCGGCGATTAACCGCGAACTGTTACTGGCGGAGCAGCTACTGGCCTGGGAACATTACCTGCAACCGGGAGCACCCCTCCCGTCAATACATCTGTAAGAGACGATTATGTTTTTAGTTGATTCCCATTGTCACCTTGATGGCCTTGATTACCAAACACTGCATAAAAATGTGGATGATGTGCTCAGCAAAGCGGCAGCACGCGATGTCGGTTTTTGTCTGGCGGTGGCAACAACGCTGGATGGTTATGTCGCGATGCGCGAGCAAATTGGTGAACGGGATAATGTGGCGTTTTCATGTGGTGTACACCCGTTAAATCAGGATGAAGAGCTGGATGTTGAGCGCCTGCACAGTCTGGCTGCACAACCGGGGGTGGTTGCAATGGGTGAAACCGGGCTGGACTATTACTACACGCCGGAAACCAAATTGCGCCAGCAATCCTCGTTTAGCCACCATATAGCCATTGGCCGGGCATTAAACAAACCTGTTATCGTTCATACCCGTGACGCACGCGCGGATACTCTGGCAATTCTTCGCCAGGAACAAGTGATGGACTGTGGTGGGGTACTGCACTGCTTCACAGAAGATACAGACACAGCGGGCAAATTGCTGGATATGGGGTTCTACATCTCTTTTTCGGGCATTGTAACTTTCCGTAATGCTGAGTCACTGCGTGAGGCTGCTCGCTATGTACCGCTCGACAGAATTCTGGTCGAAACGGATTCGCCGTATCTGGCACCGGTACCTCACCGGGGCAAGGAAAACCAGCCCGCACTGGTACGTGATGTCGCCGAGTATATGGCTGTGCTTAAAGGCGTGGATGTTGAAACCCTTGCGGAAATCACGACGAATAATTTCTCATCACTTTTTAATGTCGACCTTTCTGCTTTACGTCAGGACAACTAAATCCTTGTTATTTTAAGGCTCGTAATTAATCCCTAAAACGAGTAAAGTTCACCGCCACAAAACGGGCGGTGAACGTCTTTTTTGTAACATATGTATACGATTTGAGTGGTTAAATGCGATTTTTCTGCATGTCTGTCATGGAAACGTGACTGCCATCAAACAATAAAACCGCTATTTATTTTACTCTGCGTAATAAATAAAGGGCACTTAGATGTCCTGAAGAGAGTCTGTATCTCCCCCAGACTCAAAGCGCATATCGCGTACAAAAAGCACAAATACTCAGGAGCACTCTCAATTATGTTCAAGAACGCATTTGCTAACCTGCAGAAGGTGGGTAAATCGCTGATGCTGCCGGTATCCGTACTGCCGATTGCAGGTATCCTGCTTGGTGTGGGTTCCGCTAACTTCAGTTGGCTGCCAGCCATCGTTTCTCATGTTATGGCCGAAGCGGGTGGTTCCGTTTTCGCCAATATGCCACTCATCTTCGCAATCGGTGTAGCGCTGGGCTTCACCAATAACGATGGTGTTTCAGGCCTTGCCTCTGTGGTTGCCTACGGCATTATGGTTAAAACCATGGCAGTTGTTGCGCCAATGGTTCTTCATCTTCCGGCTGAAGAAATCGCAGCAAAACACCTGGCTGATACCGGGGTGTTAGGGGGTATCATTTCTGGTGCCATCGCTGCTTATATGTTCAACCGGTTCTACCGTATTAAACTGCCTGAGTATCTTGGCTTCTTCGCAGGTAAACGCTTTGTACCAATTATTTCTGGTCTGGCAGCGATTATCACTGGGGTTGTCTTGTCCTTCGTATGGCCGCCGATTGGTTCTGCTATTCAGGATTTCTCCCAATGGGCCGCTTACCAAAACCCGGTACTGGCTTTCGGCATCTACGGTTTTGTAGAGCGTTGCCTGGTACCGTTTGGTCTGCACCATATCTGGAACGTACCTTTCCAGATGCAAATTGGTGAATTCACCAATGCGGCAGGTCAGGTCTTCCATGGTGATATCCCACGTTACATGGCTGGTGACCCGACTGCGGGTAAACTGTCTGGTGGCTTCCTGTTCAAAATGTATGGTCTGCCAGCTGCTGCCATTGCTATCTGGCATTCTGCTAAGCCGGAAAATCGTGCCAAAGTTGGCGGTATCATGATCTCCGCTGCGCTGACATCATTCCTGACCGGGATTACTGAGCCAATCGAATTCTCTTTCATGTTCGTTGCGCCAATCCTGTATGTGATTCACGCAATCCTTGCTGGTCTGGCCTTCCCGATTTGTATCCTCCTGGGGATGCGTGATGGCACCAGCTTCTCACACGGTTTGATTGACTTTATCGTTCTGAGTGGTAACGGTAGCAAACTGTGGTTGTTCCCGGTTGTTGGTCTTTGCTATGCCGCGGTTTACTACACAATCTTCCGTGTGCTTATCAAAGTTCTGGATCTGAAAACGCCTGGCCGTGAAGATGCCACTACTGAGACGCAGTCTGCTGCGACCAGCGAAATGGCACCAGCATTAGTCAATGCGTTTGGCGGCAAAGAAAACATCACTAACCTGGATGCGTGTATCACTCGTCTGCGTGTCAGTGTGGCCGATGTGGCGAAAGTTGATCAGGCTGGCCTGAAAAAACTGGGTGCAGCAGGTGTTGTTGTCGCAGGTTCAGGTGTTCAGGCAATTTTCGGTACTAAATCCGATAACCTGAAAACTGAGATGGATGATTACATCCGCAACAACTAATTGTTGCCGGGGAGAGCGGAAAAGGGGCCATTGGCCCCTTTTTTGTTTTTGTCGTATGTATCTTTGTAATAAAGGAACAGCGAGCCAGAAGAATCTGGTTCATCAGCGCGGCTGTGCCGTCAGGATGAAAAGCGTTACAATAAAGTGTTTTTACAGCAAGGTGTTGCGGAGCTTGTTATACTCCCATCACTGCGATTGACTAAAGGACACTCACATGGCTGAAGAGACTATTTTCAGTAAGATTATTCGTCGTGAAATCCCTGCTGATATTGTGTGGCAGGATGATCTCGTTACCGCGTTTCGCGATATTTCCCCTCAGGCTCCTACACATATTCTGATTGTGCCAAATATACTGATCCCGACAGTCAATGATACGCTTCCCGAGCATGAGCAGGCGCTGGGCCACTTAATTACTGTGGCGGCAAAAATCGCTGAACAGGAAGGCATTGCCGGGGACGGCTTCCGTCTGGTTATTAACTGTAATCGTCATGGTGGGCAGGAAGTGTATCACCTGCATATGCATTTACTCGGTGGGCGTCCACTGGGCCCGTTACTATCTCATAAAGGTGCATAATGATTCGGCGCACGTTGTGCCTGGCCTGTGTTATTACTGCGTTAAGTGCATGCAGTTCCGGGCCAGTGATTCCGGTGAACAGCAGCCAGACGTTGGTGATTGAGTCATCGTTGCTGGTTGCCGGAGTGACGGCAGAACGCCCGGTGATTAGCCATGCAGGTGTGAATACCCAGGCGGTATCATCACTGTATAATGAAGGTCATCAACCAGTGACGGTCCATTACCGTTTTTTCTGGTATGACAAGAAAGGCCTGGAGATACACCCACTGGATGAGCCGCGTAGTGTTGTTGTTCCGTCGGCTACCACTGTGGATATTCATGCCATTACCCAAATGCCTGGCGCAGATCAGGTGCGGGTGTATCTCTATCTTTGAAGGGGGAGATTTTGAAACAACGTATTTTCCGTTATTTGTCTGTTCTCAGCGTCGCTCTGGTGCTGTCTGGTTGTGTACTGCGTAATGAGCAACAACAGCCCGCACCGGTAGAGCCTGCCAGGCCAGCACCCACACAGCCGGAGCCCACGGTACCTTCCGTTCCTGAAATACCTGTTCAACCTGAGCCTGTTACGCCAACATTACCCGTTACGCCGCAACCTAAAGAGCGTCATTACGACTGGAATAGTGCGTTTCAACCGATGGTCGCTCAGATGCTCAAAGCCGACGGTGTAAAGGCGGGCAGTGTATTATTAGTGGATTCCGTGAATAATCGTACCAATGGCAGTTTACCTGCCAGCGAAGGTACGCAGGCTTTGCGCAATGCTCTGGCAAATAACCACACTTTTGTTTTAGTTAACGACCAACAGCTTGCCCTGGCTAAGCAGCAACTGGGGTTGTCTGCGCAAGACAGCCTCGGCTCACGCAGCAAAGCCATTGGTATTGCGCGTAATGTCGGCGCACAGTATGTGCTTTATACCAGCGCGAAAGGTAATGTGAGTAACCCTGCTGTGCAAATGCAACTGATGCTGGTGCAAACAGGTGAAATTATCTGGTCAGGTAAAGGTGCCGTACAGCAAACGCAGTGATGCAGGTGTGCATCACCATAACCATACGTCACTCCCGGCGGCATTTGCCGCCGGCTCTGTTTCTGCCATACGGGGGCTGAGCGGCAACAGCGTTTTGGTCGAGAATACCTGCGGAAAGTGGGTGCGGCGTGAGGCTGCCACGTATGCTGAATTGCGTCGGCAATACCGGGTATTGCAGCGGTTACCGCGTTCACTGGCACCTGCACCTGTCTTTCTGAATCGCCACTGGTTGTATGTTGAATGGGTAGAAGGTCAGGTGGCTGAATCCTGGCCGCCTGCAGATGTGCTGGCTCGTACGCTGAGCCAGCTACATCACCAGCCTTTGTTTGGCTGGCGTATTGTCTTGCTGCCTTTATTGCAACACTACTGGCAGAATGCTTCGCCTTCACGGCGAACAGCGCGGTGGCTTGCGCAGTTGAAAAAATGTCAACACCACAGAGAGCCTGCGCCCATTCGTCTGGCACCTCTGCATATGGATATTCACCCTGGTAATATTGTCCATTGTGGTGACAGGATACGTCTGATTGACTGGGAGTATGCCGGGGATGGTGATGTAGGGCTTGAACTCACCACACTGGCCATTGACGAATCTCCACAGTTTTCGGCATGTGTTGCGTTTTACGCCAGGCATATGCACCTTAACGAAGTTACATTGAGACAGCAGATTCGCCGTTGGCTGCCGTGGGTGAATTTATTAATGGCTTCCTGGTATGAGTACCGGTGGCAAGAAACACAATCCAGTGAATTTATCCAGCTTGCAGACCAGGCCTGGTGCAGGTTGAAAAACACATAACAAGAAACAAGAGAGGTTGCAGTGGGTCCGGTAATGTTAGATGTCGTGGGTTATGAACTGGACGCGGAAGAACGGGAAATTCTGGCCCATCCTTTAACGGGGGGGCTGATACTGTTCACGCGCAATTACCATGATCCTGCCCAGTTACGTGAATTGGTGCGCCAGATCCGTGCTGCTTCCCGGCATCGTCTGGTTGTTGCGGTGGATCAGGAAGGTGGACGGGTACAGCGCTTTCGCGAAGGGTTTACCCGCATTCCGGCAGCACAGTCTTATGCGCAATTACTGGGCGTGGAAACAGGCGGGCAGATGGCGGAAGATGCTGGCTGGTTGATGGCGAGCGAAATGATCGCCATGGATATTGATATCAGTTTCGCGCCGGTTCTGGATATCGGGCATGGCAGTGCGGCGATTGGCGAACGTTCTTTCCATGCAGACGGGCAGATAGCACTGGCAATGGCACGGCGTTTTATGCAGGGTATGCACCGGGCTGGTATGAAAACCACTGGAAAACATTTTCCCGGTCATGGAGCCGTGAGTGCTGATTCTCATAAAGAAACACCCGTGGATAATCGCCCGGCAGATGTCATTCGTGAACATGATATGGCGATTTTCCGTTCGCTGATAAATGAGCAGGCACTGGACGCCATTATGCCCGCTCACGTGATTTACCCCGAACTCGACAATCGCCCGGCAAGCGGCTCCCCCTGGTGGTTACAGAAAGTATTGCGCCAGGAGTTAGGGTTTAATGGCGTGATATTCTCTGACGACCTGTCAATGGAAGGTGCTGCAATTATGGGCACTTATGCTGAACGAGCCCGGGCCTCTCTTGATGCAGGTTGCGATATGATTCTGGTTTGTAATAACCGCGATGGAGCTGTTAGTGTTTTGGATAACCTGTCACCGATCAATGCAGAGCGTGTTACGGGTTTGTATCATAAAGGTTCGTTTTCCCGTCAGGAACTCCTGTCATCGGCAACCTGGAAGTCAGTCAGTCATAAACTGACTGAGCTGGATGCTCAATGGCAGGCAAGGAAGGCGGGGCAGTGATAGTGCCTGAGCGGCAAAAACTGGTACGGTGAGGATGCGATGATTATCTATTTACACGGTTTCGACTCAAACAGTCCAGGTAACCATGAGAAGGTATTGCAACTTCAGTTTATTGATTCAGATGTTCGTTTGATCAGTTACAGCACGCTGCACCCGAAACACGACATGCAGCACTTGCTTAAAGAAGTAGATAAAATGCTGCAACTTAATATTGATGAGCGGCCATTGATTTGTGGTGTTGGTCTGGGGGGATTCTGGGCGGAGCGCATTGGTTTTCTCTGCGATGTTCGCCAGGTTATTTTTAACCCTAACTTGTATCCTTATGAAAATATGGAAGGGAAAATAGACCGGCCAGAAGAATATCTTGATATTGCCACAAAATGCGTGGAGAACTTCCGCGAGAAGAACCGGGATCGTTGCCTGGCAATCCTGTCGCGCCACGACGAAGCGCTGGACAACCAGAGATCAGCTGCGTTACTGCATCCCTATTACGAAATTGTATGGGATGATAACGAAACTCATAAGTTCAAGAATATTTCTCCGCATCTGCAACGTATTAAAGCATTTAAAACTCTCGGCTAACGTCCCCATTACTTTCCTGTAACTACCCCGGCTGGCCTTTGGTCAGCCTTGTTGCGTTAAATCTAGCCAGAAAAATTTGATTCATATCAATTTTGGTATGACCAATGCACCGTTCGTGATATTCTCAGGCTGTTTTGAATGATTCGATTCAGCAACTCATTGTTAATTAAAAGTTATTTTTATAACCGTTACTTAACAATTGGTTAATAATTTGAGGGGGTCACGTTGACTACACCATTGAAAAAAATTGTGATTGTTGGCGGTGGAGCTGGCGGACTGGAGCTGGCAACTCAGTTAGGGAAAAAACTGGGCCGTAGTAAAAAAGCGAAAGTGACACTGGTTGACAGGAACCACAGTCATTTATGGAAACCATTACTGCATGAAGTGGCAACTGGTTCGCTGGATGAAGGCGTGGATGCCCTGAGTTACCTTGCTCACGCACGTAATCACCATTTCCAGTTCCAACTGGGTTCGGTCGTGGATATTAACCGCGAAGCGAAGGTGATCACTCTGGCTGAGTTGCGTGATGACAAAGGTGAACTGCTGGTTCCTGAACGTAATCTGCCGTATGACACCCTGGTCATGGCCCTGGGCAGCACATCTAATGATTTCAATACGCAAGGTGTGAAAGAACATTGTATCTTCCTGGATAACCCACACCAGGCACGTCGTTTCCACCACGAAATGTTGAACCTGTTCCTGAAACACTCCGCCAATCTCGGTGCAAATGGCAAAGTGAACATTGCCATTGTAGGTGGTGGGGCTACCGGCGTTGAACTGTCCGCTGAACTGCATAACGCAGTAAAACAGTTACACAGCTATGGTTATAAAGGCCTGACAAATGAAGCGCTGAATGTGACGCTGGTGGAGGCGGGTGAACGCATTCTTCCGGCATTGCCACCACGGATCTCGGGCGCGGCACACAGTGAACTAACCAAAATGGGCGTGCGTGTTCTGACCAACACTATGGTAACCAGCGCACAAGACAATGGCCTGAATACGAAAGATGGCGAATTTATTGAAGCGGATCTTATGGTCTGGGCTGCGGGCATTAAAGCACCTGATTTCATGAAAGAAATTGGTGGACTGGAAACAAACCGAATTAACCAGTTGGTTGTTGAACCTACGCTGCAGACGACCCGCGACCCGGATATTTTTGCGATTGGTGACTGTGCCTCCTGTGCCCGCGCTGAAGGGGGCTTTGTCCCGCCACGCGCACAGGCCGCACACCAAATGGCTACTTGTGCGATGCATAACATTCTGGCGCAAATGAACGGGAAAACCCTGAAGCATTACACCTATAAAGATCACGGTTCGCTGGTTTCGCTGTCGAACTACTCCACCGTAGGTAGCCTGATGGGCAACCTGATGCGTGGGTCAATGATGGTCGAAGGGCGTATCGCCAGGTTTGTGTATATTTCCCTTTACCGTATGCACCAGATAGCACTGCACGGGTATTTTAAAACCGGTCTGATGATGCTGGTTGGGCGTATCAACCGTATTATTCGCCCGCGTCTTAAGTTGCACTAATCTAAAAGGCAATTTTATCCGGTAAAAGGTCCCTCGAAAGGGGCCTTTTTTGTCGCCGGGAATAACATTTACTGGCGCAGTTGCCTGTGGCGGCAATCTATAATTCCGGGCAAAACCTTACTATCAAAAGGGGAAATGATGGCCCTCCGCAAGGCATAATATTTTGCCAGGATAAATCTCAATTATAATCTGGCTACCTCATTTTCTCTTTTCGTCTGATCCCTGTTTCCTGGATTTTTGCTCACAATAACAACCTGTCTTATCAGGAGGTGTCCTGTGAATAAATCAATGTTAGCGGGAATTGGTATTGGCGTAGCTGCGGCTATGGGGGTTGCGGCAGTTGCCGGTCTGGATGTCTTTCATAGTGGGCCGGAATACGCCAAGGTGATTTCAGCGAAAGCCATTACTTCTACTGTAAAATCTCCCCGTAAAGAATGCCGTAATGTCACTGTTACCCACCGCCGCCCGGTACAGGATGAGAACCGTATTGCAGGCTCGGTGCTGGGAGCAGTCGCTGGTGGAGTAATTGGTCATCAGTTTGGTGGCGGTCACGGGCGTGATGTTGCCACAGTACTTGGCGCACTGGGTGGTGGATATGCGGGAAATCAGGTGCAGGGTACCATGCAGGATAAAGATACCTACAGCACCATTGAACAGCGTTGTAAGACGGTTTATGACACCAGTGAAAAAAACCTTGGCTATGATGTCACTTACCAGATAGGCAACCAGCAAGGTAAAATCCGCATGGATCACAATCCTGGCAGCCAGATACCACTGGATAAAAATGGCCAGCTGGTGCTAAGCGATTCAGCAAATAAATCCTGAATGGCAGCATCGCCCGGATAACGCTAAAAGACCTGTGCGATAACAGGTCTTTTTTACCATATGGTCAAAGCAAATCTTGCCTTTTAAACCAAAGGCCGCCAGTGATAATAATGGCAAGAATAGCAAACAGCGAAGAGCTACCACATATCAACCAAAGCCCGAACAGCAACGAAATAACGACCAGTACTTTGAGCATGGGTAATAGCAAAATCATTCTGTCTTCCTTCTGCTGTGTGTCCAATAAATTGCTTTGTTATAAAGCAAAGGAATGAAATGCCTGTTCAGTGTAGGGTGCGGAGTTAGATATTTAAGATAATAATTAGTGTGTAAATAGTCCGCAGTGTACTTATTAAATTTAGGTTAACAAGGTGGATATATTTAATCGTTTTTACCTATTTATTGAGGTAAAGGATAGTAATTCTCTTTTACAATAGAAGGTCCGGCGGATAAGAGTGACTGAGACAAAACAAGCGGTCTCAGCCACGTTATCATCTTATTGCGCAATACCCGGTAGCGAACTCAGCGCTGTATTGATGATAGCCTCGAGAGTTTCAAACGATGCGCCTTCTCGGGCACTGACTGACATTCCCTGAACAATACAGGAAAGATAATTGCCCAAAACGGCGCACTGGCAACTGGCCGAAAGCTCACCACGCGCCTGGCGCTGTACCAGAAAAGTTATCAGGGCTTGCGCCTGTTTTACATGACGCTGCCTGATCATCTCTGCTACTTTCTCGCTTGATGCCGCCAGTGCGGAAGAAGTGGTGATAATAAAGCAACCCTGAGGTGTCTCTTTGCTGGTGTAACACAGAGCAACTGCTACCATGTAATCCTTCAATGCCTCGGCCAGTGGCTTGCTACTGGCAAACAGTTGCGCCTCATATTGAGAAACAAAACGTGCAATATACCGGTCAAGTACTGCACGGAATAACCCTTCTTTATTGGTAAACTCTGCATAGAGAGTGGGGGCTTTCGCGCCTGTCGCCTCAACCAGATGCGACAGTGATGTGGCCTCATAGCCATGCCGCCAGAATAGTGCCATGGCTTTATCCAGTGCGTCTTCCCTGTCGAACACTTTTGGACGGCCACGGCTTTTTTTTACACAACCTGAAACATCAGTTGTCATGATGCCGTTTTACCTTTGTGTCGTTAAGTGAAGCATCATTATAGAGATCACTATGCTCGCGAACCAGAAGAAAAACGAAAAATATAAAATACCTATTGCATTGAATATAAGGCGGTTATTAATTTATTATCGATAATTAATAAATTTATTAACACAAGCCGGTATGACGTAAAATACGTTAATTAATGGCTGGCAATGAACGTCCTGAAGTGGCCTGTGGAGGATGAAAAATCAGGAAAAATACACCAGCCGTACTGGTAACGGTGAACGACTTTGTGGCTGCTAACCCAGAGAGATTACAGTGCCTGATCGTCTGTTTTATGTATCTGGTTTGTGATGTTGACTGGCATACCCGCCCGCAAGTCCATAGCCTGCTCTGTTACGTCCGCATTTACATCCGGAGAACCCAACAGTAACTGGTCCTGGCGGGACACCGTTAATGGCAGTGTCTGTGGGTTGTCATCCAGTGACTGGGAAAGGGGCTGATGTACTTCCACCCAATACTGCCCGTCAGGCTCCCGGCTGGCTTTTACGGGTTCATTGATAATGCGCACTGGTGTGCCCTGGTTTACCTGGCTGAACAGTGTTTCGATATCGCCATCACGCAGGCGAATGCAGCCTGAACTCACCCGCATACCAATCCCAAAATCAGCATTTGTGCCGTGAATCAGGTAAACGCCGCCATACGCCGCGAGGCGAATAGCATGGTGGCCCATTGGGTTATCTGGCCCGGCGGGCACCACTGCCGGTAATTCAATACCTTGCGTAAGATAACGCGCGCGAATATTTTTGGTCGGCGTCCAGGTCGGATTGGCACGTTTTTCCGAGACATGGGTAACCATTGTCGGGGTGAATGTATCGCCACCTAACTGACCAATGCCAATAGGGTAGACAGCCACCTGATTACTGCCGGGGAGGTAGTAGTACAGGCGTAATTCCGCCAGGTTTATCACTATGCCTTCATGAGGGGTTTCGGGGAGTATAACCTGATGCGGAATGGTCAGTACGCTGCCAGCTAAAGGCAACCAGGGGTCTACGCCCGGGTTTGCCTGGCGCAAAGCCAGAAACCCCACGCCATACTGGCTGGCAATATTTTCCAGTGAACCACCGTCATCCTGTACTACATGGAATTGATTTACCCCAATCAGGCGGCTGCCTGGAGCGGGTAATGGCCAGGTTTGGGCATCACTGAAACCACTCCACAGGCTGGCTAACAGCAGCATGGCGCAACCTACGGACCACTTGCGGGTGGAGGAGAAAAGAGGAGATGTTTTAGATGATTGCTGCTTATTTGCTGACATAGCCCAGGGATGTCCTTCACCAGTTAAAGCAAAAGAACAAATTATGGTGCAGGCGGATGTGAGGATTTCCTGGTGTATTGCAATATTTTGTAAAACTTGCTCCATCTCCCTTAACTGAGAGCGTTACGGGAGATGGGTGTTACGTCAGGCTACGGCGTTTTCTGTAAGTTGTTGCATAAACTGCCGAATCCAGTCGATACGGGTTTTGCGTTCAGCTAAATCAACGAAAAATTTCAGGCGGGTTGGCCCGTCCAGCCGCCAGGTTTGAGGCTGTTTTTGCAGCAACCCAATTAACCAGCCCGGGTCAACACTGTTTTGCGGTGCGAATTCCAGCATGCCACCTTTTTCATTGGCTTCAATTTTACGTACACCCATTTTTTGTGCCTGCTGGCGCAGAGCTGCAATCTCCAGCAGGTTCCGTGCCGGGTCTGGTAATAGCCCAAAACGGTCAATCAGCTCCACTTTGATATCATCCAGTTCTCCAGGCTGTTTCGCACTGGCAATCCGTTTATAGAATGAAAGCCGGGTATTGACGTCGGGAATAAACTCTTCAGGCAGCAAGGCTGGCATGCGCAATTCAACTTCCGTCTGCTGGCTGGTCAGATCTTCAAGGGAGGGCTCCCGGCCTGCCTTCAACGCATCTACTGCATTTTCCAACAGTTCCATATACAAAGAGAAGCCAACCGTTTCCATTTGCCCGCTTTGGTCTTCACCCAATAATTCCCCGGCACCGCGGATCTCCAGATCGTGGGTCGCCAGCGCAAAACCCGCACCTAAATCTTCCAGAGAGGCAATGGCTTCAAGCCGCTTTTGTGCATCGGGTGTCATGGCTTTCGGATGGGGCGTAAGCAGCCAGGCATAAGCCTGGTGGTGGGAGCGCCCAACCCGGCCACGTAACTGGTGTAACTGCGCCAGGCCGAAGTGATCCGCACGTTCAATAATAATGGTATTTGCCGTTGGAATATCAATACCGGTTTCGATAATCGTTGTGCACACCAGCACATTGAAACGCTGATGGTGAAAATCGTTCATTACCCGTTCCAGTTCCCGTTCACGCATCTGACCGTGACCAATGGCGATACGCGCCTCTGGTACCAGTGTGGCCAGGCGTTCGGCGGCCTTCTGGATATTCTCGACATCGTTGTATAAGTAATACACCTGACCGCCACGCAAAATTTCACGCAGGATGGCTTCGCGCACCACCAGACTGTCGTATTCGCGCACGAAGGTTTTCACCGCCAGGCGGCGGGCCGGAGGCGTGGCGATGATGGAAAGATCGCGCATGCCACTCATTGCCATATTGAGTGTTCGGGGGATCGGTGTTGCGGTCAGTGTCAAAATGTCAACATCGGCACGCATGGCCTTGATGCGTTCTTTATGGCGGACACCAAAACGGTGTTCTTCATCGACAATTAACAACCCCAGGTCGTTCCATTTCACGTCACTTTGCAATAATTTGTGTGTGCCAATCAGAATATCAATTTTGCCAACGCTTGCCTGCTCGAGGATCTGGGCTTGCTCTTTGGCACTGCGGAAACGGGAGAGCATTTCAATACGTACCGGCCAGTTGGCAAAACGGTCGCGGAAGTTGTCAAAGTGCTGTTGCGCCAGCAATGTAGTGGGCACCAGTACGGCGACTTGCTTGTTATTTTCGACGGCCAGGAAAGCAGCTCGCATGGCGACTTCAGTTTTACCAAAACCCACATCACCGCACACCAAACGGTCCATAGCCAGTGGCTGGCACATATCACTCAGCACGGCGTTTATTGCCTGAGACTGGTCTGGTGTGGTTTCAAAAGGAAAACTCTCACAAAACAGCTGGTACTGCTGGCGGTCGTGCTTAAAAGCAAAACCGGCTTTGGCCGCGCGTTGAGCGTAAATATCCAGCAACTCCGCCGCCACATCGCGCACTTTTTCTGCTGCTTTTTGCCGTGCCCGAACCCAGGCGTCACCGCCCAGCTTGTGGAGTGGGGCAGTTTCTTCTGCGCCGCCAGCATAGCGGCTAATCAAATGTAATGATGACACCGGTACATATAATTTGGCGTCATTTGCATAGGTGAGCATCAGGTATTCGCCAGTGATGCCGCCTGCCTCAAGGGTTGTCATGCCGGCATAACGGCCCACGCCATGTTCCAGGTGAACCACTGGCTGGCCAGGGTGCAACTCGGCAAGGTTGCGAATCAGCGTGTCCAGGTTCAGTGTCCGACGGTTATCCTGGCGACGGCGGGCTACACGCTCGCCCAGCAGGTCACTTTCACAAATAAACGCCCGCTGACGTAAAGTATCAATGTACCCTTTTTCACTGGCACCCAGCATCAGGTAGCGGCCATTACCCGTTGCTTCACTGAGGGTGTTAATGGTGGTCAACCTGAGCTTGATACGCCCCAGTAATTCAGCCAGTGTTTCGCGGCGGCCTTCACTCTCTACTGAGAACACGACCGGCCCGGTGAATTGTTCTAAAAATTTGCGCAAATTATCAAGAGGCGCTTTTTGCTGAGCCTGAACAGCGAGGTCTGGCAGAGCCTGGTAGCCCAGGTTTGTGTTAGCTGATTTCTCCGCTAACGGGGCAGTTTTTAGTTGGACGCGGGGCCACTCTTTCAGCGCAGCAAACAGACCGTCAGTTTTCAGCCACAGTGAATCCGGCGGTAATAACGGGCGCATGGGGTCAACCCCCCGGCTGTCAAAACGTGCAGTTACATCCTGCCAGAAACGTTCCGCACTGCTTTCGGTATCGCCCGTTGTCACAATCAGGCTGTTTGCCGGGAAATAATGGAACAGGTCGCTGAGTGGCTCACTAAAAAACAGCGGTTGCCAGTATTCAATCCCGGTCGGCAGAGTACCTTTACTGATTTGCTGGTAAATATGCTCCGGGTCGCGTTTTACTTCGAACTTATCGCGCCACTGGCTGCGGAATATTTCAATAGCAGCCTGGCTGGTAGGAAATTCATGGGCAGGTAGTAAGTGGATATTCTCCACTTCTTCCTGGGTTCGCTGGCTGTCGACATCAAAGATGCGCAGGCTGTCTATCTCGTCATCAAAAAAATCAATGCGATATGGGTGTTCGCTGCCCATAGGGTAGAGGTCCAGCAGTGCACCGCGGGTAGCGTATTCACCGTGTTCCATAACCTGATCAACATGGCGGTAACCAGCCTGTTCCAGTTGGTCGCGCAGAATATCCCGGGACAGGCGCTGGCCTTTTTTCATCAGTAACGCATGTCCGTGCAGAAAACTGTGTGGGCAAACGCGCTGCATCAGCGTGCTGACGGGCAGAATGAGTACACCTTTTTCCATCGACGGAAGCTGGTACAGCGTGGCAAGCCGTGCAGAAATAATATCCTGATGAGGCGAAAAACTGTCGTAAGGCAGGGTTTCCCAGTCTGCGAGACTGGTTACCGGGCCACTATAAAACTGGCGAATTTCATCCTGAAGGCGAAGTGCATTTTGCATATCCTGCGCGACCAGAATGACCGGGCCCTTGTGGCGTTCGGCCATTTCAGCAACTTCGGTGGCGCAGGCTGCGCCAGTTAATTCACCAAGCTGGCGGACATCGCCTGCACGAACGGGCAGAGTATAACGGTAGTTTTCCGACATAGCAGATATAAGGCGTCTCATTGCTGGCCCGGGAACAGCAACGGCTGCATCCTCGCTGGGCATGTTCCATAAATCGTGTCGTTATTATCCTTGTTCGTTGGCGAGAAGCAACCCGGTACAGAGGGATTCATTACAGACGGGTAAATGTGTTAATGCAAGAGTCACCACCCAACGCAAGGGGAAGCTTACGCTGGGTGGTATTTTTGTGATTAACGAGTACCTTGCTTATCCTTTAATAAAAGCAAGAATATCGTTATTGATTGTTTCTGCATGGGTTGTCAGCATGCCATGAGGGAACCTGGGGTAGACTTTCAGCGTACTGTTTTTCAGTAGTTTATCCTGCAGCAGGGCCGCATCTTTATAAGGCACTACCTGGTCATCATCACCCTGCATTACCAGTGTTGGTACGGTAATCGTTTTCAGGTCTTCCGTCTGGTCAGTTTCTGAAAAGGCTTTAATACCCAGGTATTGTGCCAATGCAGACCCCATCATGCCCTGCCGCCACCAGTTATAAATCATGCCTTCCACAACTTTGGCATCTGGCCGGTTAAAGCCATAGAACGGGCCTGAGGCGACATCGAGGTAAAACTGTGAGCGGTTTTCAGCAAGAGCTTTACGGAAACCATCAAATACGCTCAGCGGGGTGCCTTCCGGGTTGCTGTCCGTTTTGACCATTAAAGGTGGTACTGCACTCATCAGCACTGCTTTAGCAACACGCCCGTCAGGCTGACCATACTGCGCAACATAGCGCGCCACTTCACCACCACCTGTGGAGTGGCCCACATGGACGACATTGTGTAAATCCAGATGAGCAACGACTGCAGCAGCATCAGCGGCATAGTGGTCCATATCGTGGCCGCTACTGATTTGTGAAGAACGGCCATGTCCCCGGCGGTCATGGGCGATAACGCGAAACCCATGGGACAGGAAAAACAGCATCTGTGCATCCCAGTCATCGGCACTTAACGGCCAGCCATGGTGGAACATAATCGGCTGGGCGTCACGCGGGCCCCAGTCTTTATAGAAAATTTCTGCGCCATCTTGGGTTGTCAGTGTAGCCATGTTCTTTACTCCTGTTGTGGACTGAAACGGTTGGGCTGCAGATGTAAAGGGTAGTACAGCCAGTACTGCTGTGGCTGCTCCCTGCTTGATAACATCCCGCCTGCTCATTCGCAAAGGGTGTACCGGTGGTTTCATTCACTCCGGCCCCCTGCTCAGGGACCAGTAACGTTTTGACAAGGGATAAGATAGACTGCGGCGCAGGGTTTGAACCGAGGCAAAAATGACATCATAAGAGGTAAAACAGACAAATGGTAAAAACCGCGAACGTTGTGGCTGAAATTGGCCTGTTAATTTACCCGGAATGCCAGTTAGCCGCGATTTATGGGCTGACAGACCTGTTTCGCATTTCTGGCGAATGGGTGCAGGAAGCCTCTGACCATGGAGCTATTCCGGTTATTCGTGTATCTCACTGGAAAGTAGAAGATGAGGAGGAATGCGTAACCTGCATCTGGGACAGTCACCCGGGCGAGCCCCATGTGCTGACGCATATCATTGCGCCGCCCAGCATAGTCATGCCTGAAAACATGCATATTCCGCCAGCCGCGGCCACCTGGATGAAAACCATGCATACCCAGGGGAGCACACTGTGTTCTGTGTGTGCAGGCGCATTTATTCTGGCTGAGACCGGGCTGATGGATGGCCGGCGCGTGACAACCCACTGGGCGTTTGCCCGGCAACTGGCGGCCCGCTACCCGCAAATTAATGTAGCGGAAGACAACATGGTCATTGATGATGGTGATATCATCACCGCTGGCGGCATCCTTGCCTGGGCTGACCTGGGCTTGTCACTTGTGCAGCGTTTTCTTGGTGCAGAGGTGATGCTTTCAACGGCGCGCTTCTTGCTGCTTGACCCACCCCGCCAGTATCAGCGGCCTTTTGCTGTGTTCATTCCCCAGTTTAACCATGGCGACGACGTTATCCTGCGTGTTCAACATTACCTGCATGCCAGTGCCAGTGAAGCTCAGGTGATTTCTGAACTGGCTGAAAAAGAAGGAATGTCGGAGCGCACATTCTTGCGCCGTTTTACTAAAGCAACTGGCCTGCGCCCGGTGGAGTATTTGCAACAAATACGCATTATGAAGGCCCGCGAGGCTCTTGAACTGACAGTGCAACCAGTGGAACAGATTGCCTGGCAAGTGGGGTATAAAGACCCTGCGGCTTTTCGCAAAATATTCCACAAGCTGACCGGGCTGACACCAGGAATATACCGCCAGCGCTTCAGTGTGCTTGCTGCGAATTTAACCAGTAACACGCAGTGAGTGCGCAGAGCGGATATATGAAGGTATCCGCTCTGACACCGGGTTAACTCGCCCAAAAGACTTTGAGAAAATCCTCACAAGCCGGGAGGAAATGCCGAACATCCTTATTCGGCTCAGAGGGCAGTTATCGGTCGGAAAGTTGTTGGTACTGGGCAAAGCGCTGTCTGGCATCCTGGTGCGTTTTTTCAAACAGTTCGCTTGCCATTTCCGGGTACTGGCGGGCGAGTGCGGCATAGCGAACTTCACCCATAAGAAATTCCTGGAAATCTTCTTCCGGCTCTTCGGAATCCAGAGTGAACGGGTTTTTTCCCATCGCTTCCCGTGCAGGGTCATAGCGCCACAGGTGCCAGTATCCTGCATCGACTGCTTTTTTCGCTTCACGCATACTGCACCCCATACCGGCTTTAAGGCCGTGGTTGATACAGGCTGCATAAGCGATAACCAGTGAAGGTCCCGGCCAGGCTTCTGCTTCCATAATCGCCTTAAGCGTTTGCGCTTTATCTGCACCCATGGCGACTTGCGCGACATAAACATTGCCGTAACTCATTGCCATCATCCCCAGGTCTTTTTTGCGCGTGCGTTTCCCGTCGCTGGCGAATTTGGCAATGGCTGCCACAGGTGTTGATTTGGAGGACTGCCCACCGGTATTGGAGTAAACCTCGGTATCGAACACCAGAATATTGATGTCTTCACCACTTGCCAGCACATGGTCGAGGCCACCAAAACCAATATCGTAAGCCCAGCCATCTCCTCCCAGGATCCATTGAGAGCGACGAGTCAGATAATCTTTATTCTGATAAATCCGTGCCAGTGTTGGGTGACTTTCCTGTTCACCCGCCAGTTGAGACAGCAGTTCATCACTCCACTGGCGGCTGCCTTCGCCTTGTTTCTGGTTTTCAAGCCAGGCAGTCATCGCATTACGCAACGGTTCACTGAGCGGTAACGAAAGAGCGGCTTCCACATCGCTGACCAGTTGAGCCCGAATTGCCTGCCCGCCTAATGCCATACCCAGACCAAATTCGGCGTTGTCTTCGAACAGTGAGTTAGACCAGGCCGGGCCATGTCCTGCCTGGTTCGTGGTATAAGGGGTGGACGGTGCGCTGGCGCCCCAAATAGATGAGCAACCGGTCGCATTGGCAATCATCATCCGGTCGCCAAACAATTGGGTTATCAGGCGGGCATAAGGTGTTTCGCCACACCCCGCGCAGGCGCCAGAAAACTCCAGCAACGGGGTTTCAAACTGGCTGCCTTTAACTGTGCTTTTACGGAAGGGATGCGGTTTGAGAGGCAGTTCCATTAAGCGCGCCCAGACCTCGGTTTGAGCATTAGGCACACTGAGTGGTTCCATCGCCAGTGCTTTCCCTCGCGACGGGCAAACATCCACGCAGTTACCACAACCGGAACAATCCAGCGGTGATACAGCCAGGTGATAGTGCCACTCTTTAGCACCTGTCGCCGGGCGGGCAAGCAGCGTTTCGGGCAACGTTGCGCGTTCATCGTCTGTCATCAATACCGGGCGAATCGCAGCATGGGGGCAGATAAAGGCACACTGGTTACACTGGGTGCAGCCCTCAGCCTGCCAGACAGGTACCGATAGCGCAATACCGCGCTTTTCCCACGCACTGGTACCGGAAGGGAAACTGCCATCTTCACGCCCCTGGAAGGCACTAACCGGCAGTCTGTCACCCTGCTGGCGATTCATGGGCTGAACAATATTGCGAATGAAATCAGGCACCAGCATCGCATCAGCCGGTGTATGATCGTGGGCGGTAGCCCAGCTTTCCGGGATGGCAATGGCGGTAATTGCGCCCATGCCTTTATCAATCGCTGCATTGTTCATCGCAACTATCTGCGGGCCTTTTTTCCCATAACTTTTTTCTACAGCGGCTTTGAGGTAACCGGCTGCTTCCTCTTGCGGCATAATCCCGCTGAGTTTGAAGAACGCTGCCTGCATAATCATATTAAACCGCCCACCAAGGCCAAGCTCTCGGGCAATATCCACTGCATTGATGGTGTAAAGGTGAATATCCCGTTCAACCAGAGCACGTTTCAGTGATGCAGGCAGGTGTGCATCCAGTTCGTCCGGTTGCCAGGTGCAGTTAAGCAGCAGTGTCCCGCCGGGTTTAATCCCTTCCAGTAAATCGTACTGGCTGACATAAGACTGCTGCGAACAGGAAACAAAATCCGCTTCCTGAATCAGGTAAGGCGAAGTGATTGGGTGTTTACCAAAGCGCAGGTGAGACACAGTGATCCCACCCGATTTTTTCGAATCGTAGGAGAAATATGCCTGGGCATACAGTGGTGTATGGTCACCGATAATTTTGATGGCGCTTTTATTAGCGCCAACAGTACCGTCAGAACCCATTCCCCAGAATTTACAGGCAGTAAGGTCGGCAGACGCCAGGCGGGGTATGACAGAAGGTACTGGCAGCGACATGCCTGTCACATCGTCGTCGATACCCACCGAGAAGTTGTCCTGTGGGATACGGCGCTGCAGATTTAGAAAAACGGAGACCAGGTGGGCAGGAATAATATCTTTGCCACCCAGGCCGTAACGCCCACCGATTATCAGTGGGCGTTTTTCCTGGGCGTAAAATGCATTGCGCACATCCAGGCACAGCGGTTCGCAGGGCGCGCCCGGCTCTTTGGTGCGGTCGAGCACGGCAATTCGTTTAACGCTTGTCGGTAATTCTGCCAGAAAATGGCCGACTGAGAATGGCCGGTAAAGGTGTACATTCAGGAAGCCGGTTTTGTGACCTTGCTGATTAAGATAATCTACCGTTTCTTTGAGCGTCTCACACACCGACCCCATCGCAATCACGACATCTTCCGCGTCTGGCGCACCGTAATAATTAAATAACCGGTAGTCCCGGCCGGTAATGACGCTGATTTGCCGCATGTAGTCCTCAACCAACTGCGGCAAAGCGAAATAGAAAGGGTTAGCCGCTTCCCGGCCCTGAAAATAGATATCCGGGTTTTGTGCGGTTCCGCGTACCACCGGGTGGTCAGGGTGCAGTGCATTGCGCCGGAATTGGTTCACCGCATCGCGGTCCAGTAACGGTTCCAGTTGGCTGTGCTCCAGCACTTCAATTTTTTGGATTTCGTGGGAAGTCCGAAAACCATCAAAGAAGTTAATAAAGGGTACCCGGCCTTTAATTGCGGCCAGATGTGCGACAGCAGACAAGTCCATAACTTCCTGGACGCTGCTTTCAGCCAGCATGGCGCATCCGGTCTGGCGCACAGCCATTACATCCTGATGGTCGCCGAAAATGTTCAGTGCGTGGGTAGCCAGGGCGCGGGCGCTGACATGAAATACACCGGGCAACAGTTCACCGGCAATTTTGTACAAATTGGGGATCATTAATAACAACCCCTGGGAAGCGGTGTAGGTGCTGGTTAAGGCACCGGCCTGCAATGCGCCATGTACGGCGCCTGCGGCACCACTTTCCGATTGCATTTCCACCAGGCGAACAGGCTGGCCAAACAGGTTTTTTTGCCCTTTGGCTGCCCATTCATCCACGTTTTCCGCCATCGGGGTGGACGGCGTGATGGGGTAAATTGCTGCGACATCGCTAAATGCATAAGAAATCCAGGCGGCGGCGGCGTTACCATCCATCGTCTTCATTTTCTGCGCCATATCATCATCCTCTTGCGAGACAGGAACCAGACCGCTGAGGTCTGATGTCAAAGGCGGGTAAATTCCGCTATCAGGCAAGAAAGCATGGTCTGTGCCATTCTGCAGTTCTGTTTTTAATCTTTTATTTTTCAGATAGATAAATTCAACTCCCACGAAGTTGGTAACCAAACTTTCATGGTGCTTTTGGGCGAAACAAGACACAACAGGCGACAACCTGTCGTGCTGTGAACAATCTGTGGGGTTTATCTTTGGGGGGACGGGTAGTGCTGCCTGGATTAATCCGCTTTCGTCACTGTGGGAGCAGGGTAAACCTTGCTGGCTCAAAAGCTCGCTTTCTCTTCTTTATTGCCGGGTATTTTTCCAACCGGGATCACATTGTGCCAGTGCGTGTTTACTGGTCGTCCACTTTGTCTTATTTATCACAACAGACCTGACAATTGGTCTGGAGTTTGTCTTGTCTGCTGCGCAGATGTGACAAGCCTGTACATTAAAAAATTTTAAAAATCATGAATATATAAGTTTTTTTCACGCTGGTACATTCTCTGCACTTACTGGAGTGGTAACACATCACTCACAGGAGAAATGATTATGGCAATGCGGCAATGTGCAATTTACGGCAAAGGTGGGATTGGTAAATCCACCACAACTCAGAACCTGGTAGCAGCCCTGGCTGAGCTGGGCAAAAAGGTAATGATCGTGGGCTGTGATCCGAAAGCAGACTCCACTCGCCTTATCCTGCATGCAAAAGCACAGAACACCATTATGGAAATGGCGGCTGAAGTGGGCTCTGTAGAAGACCTTGAGCTGGAAGATGTTCTGCAAATTGGTTACGGCAACGTCCGTTGTGCTGAATCAGGTGGCCCGGAGCCGGGTGTGGGTTGTGCTGGTCGTGGCGTTATTACAGCTATCAACTTCCTGGAAGAGGAAGGCGCTTATGAAGACGACCTGGACTTTGTGTTTTATGACGTACTGGGCGACGTGGTATGCGGCGGTTTCGCCATGCCAATTCGCGAAAACAAAGCACAGGAAATCTACATTGTTTGTTCTGGCGAAATGATGGCGATGTATGCCGCCAACAACATTTCCCGCGGCATTGTGAAATACGCAAAATCCGGGAAAGTGCGCCTGGGTGGGCTGATCTGTAATTCCCGCCAGACAGACCGTGAAGACGAACTGATCATGGCGCTGGCGGAAAAACTGGGTACTCAGATGATTCACTTCGTACCACGCGACAATATCGTTCAGCGTGCAGAAATCCGCCGTATGACTGTCATTGAATACGACCCAACCTGCAAGCAAGCCAATGAGTACCGCGCACTGGCAAGCAAAATCATTAATAACACCATGAAAGTGGTTCCAACCCCGGTAACGATGGATGAACTGGAAGAGCTGCTGATGGAATTTGGCGTGCTGGAAGAAGAAGACACCAGCATTATCGGGAAAACGGCAGCTGAGGAAAACGCAGCCTGAGTCCATTTCACCCGCGGCGCAGGCTGTGTAGGGTCTGTAGCCGCGGAGATAAGGAGTAGAACATGTCAAGCACACTGACAGAACAGCATCAGGCGATTGTCGAGGAAGTCCTGGAAGTCTTCCCCGAGAAAGCGCGTAAAGAACGCAGAAAACACATTATGTCCAGCGACCAGGAAATGGAGTCGGTTGGCAAATGTATTATTTCTAACCGTAAATCCCAGCCTGGGGTAATGACGGTGCGTGGCTGCGCTTACGCAGGCTCCAAGGGCGTGGTCTTTGGGCCAATCAAAGATATGGCGCACATTTCCCATGGGCCTGTAGGGTGTGGGCAGTACTCCCGTGCCGGGCGCCGGAATTACTACACCGGAATGAGCGGTATCGACAGCTTTGGGACAGTGAACTTCACCACCGATTTTCAGGAGCGCGACATCGTGTTCGGTGGGGATAAAAAACTCGATAAAGTCATCGACGAAATCGAAATGCTGTTCCCGCTGACCAAAGGTATCAGTATCCAGTCTGAATGCCCGGTCGGGTTAATTGGCGACAACATTGAAGCTGTCGCCAATGCCAGCCGTAAAAAAATTGGCAAACCGGTCATTCCGGTGCGTTGCGAAGGATTCCGTGGGGTGTCTCAGTCTTTAGGGCACCATATTGCGAACGACGTCATTCGTGACTGGATCCTGGATAATCGCAAAGATCAGCCGTTTGAAACCACACCTTACGACATCGCGATTATTGGTGATTACAACATCGGCGGGGATGCCTGGTCGTCACGTATTTTGCTTGAAGAAATTGGCCTGCGGGTTGTTGCCCAGTGGTCAGGTGATGGCACGCTGACTGAAATGGAAAACACGCCACGGGTGAAACTGAACCTGGTGCACTGCTACCGTTCCATGAACTATATCGCACGCCATATGGAAGAGCAGAACAATATTCCGTGGATGGAATACAACTTCTTTGGCCCGACCAAAATTGCTGAATCATTGCGCAAAATTGCTGCGCAGTTCGATGAAACTATCCAGCAAAAAGCCGAAGAGGTGATAGCCCGTCACCAGGCAGAAGCGGACGCCATTATTGCCAAATACCGACCTCGAATGGAGGGGCGCAAGGTGTTGTTGTACATCGGAGGGTTACGTTCTCGCCATGTGATTGGGGCTTATGAAGACCTGGGAATGGAAATTATTGGCGCTGGATTTGAATTTGCCCACAACGATGATTATGACCGCACATTGCCGGATCTGAAAACAGGCACATTGCTGTTTGATGATGCGAGCAGCTACGAACTGGAAGAGTTCGTTAAAGCGCTCAAACCGGACTTAGTCGGTTCTGGTATCAAAGAAAAATACATTTTCCAGAAAATGGGAGTGCCTTTCCGCCAAATGCACTCATGGGATTACTCCGGCCCGTATCACGGCTATGACGGCTTTGCCATTTTTGCCCGCGATATGGACATGACCCTGAATAATCCGAGCTGGAGCGCCCTGACGGCACCCTGGTTGAAAACCGCCTGAAATTATCCTGATGACCCGAAAGTTCACAGATTTGTGGCGCGGGAGGAGCGAAAAAAATGAGTCAATCTGCTGATAACATTCAGCCCTGCTACCCCTTATTTGAGCAGGATGAATACCAAGATTTGTTCCGGAGCAAACGGGCCCTCGAAGAAGGCCATGACCAAAAACGTGTCCAGGAAGTCTTCGAGTGGACCACCACTCAGGAGTACCAGGATCTTAATTTCAAACGCGAAGCCCTGACCATTGACCCGGCCAAAGCCTGCCAGCCTTTAGGGGCAGTGCTGTGTTCCCTGGGTTTTAGCAATACTTTGCCGTATGTCCATGGTTCCCAGGGCTGCGTGGCATATTTCCGGACCTACTTTAGCCGTCATTTTAAAGAGCCCATTGCCTGCGTATCGGATTCGATGACCGAAGATGCAGCGGTGTTTGGCGGCAATAACAACATGAACAGCGGATTGGAAAATGCGGCTGCATTGTACAAACCGGATATGATAGCCGTGTCAACGACCTGTATGGCGGAAGTTATTGGTGATGACCTCCAGGCATTTATCGGTAATGCGAAAAAAGACGGTCATGTGCCTGAAGAGATGCCTGTGCCATTTGCCCATACACCGAGCTTTATCGGCAGCCATGTGACGGGCTGGGACAACATGTTTGAAGGTGTTGCAAAAACGCTGAGTGACCCGAATAAACCTGCAGCGCCAGGCACTCGCCAAAAACTGAATGTGGTAACCGGTTTTGAAACTTATCTGGGTAACTACCGGGTTATCAAACGCATGATGGCGCAAATGGGCGTCGCCTGCAGCATTTTGTCAGACCCGTCTGAAGTGCTTGATACCCCGGCAGATGGTCACTACCGCATGTACGCGGGCGGCACCAGTCAACAGGAAATGCGTGAAGCAGGCGATGCTATCGACACTCTGCTGTTGCAACCCTGGCACCTGACTAAAACCAAAAAAGTGGTTCAGGAGTTGTGGAACCAGCCTGCTACGGATGTCGCAGTTCCGATTGGCCTTGATGCGACAGACAAACTGCTGATGACCATCAGTTCGCTGACCGGGAAGCCCATTGCCGACAGCCTGACACAAGAACGTGGCCGGTTAGTCGATATGATGATTGACTCTCACACCTGGCTGCATGGTAAACGTTTCGCACTGTATGGCGACCCGGATTTCCTGATGGGTATGACCCAGTTCTTACTGGAGCTGGGTTGTGAACCAACCACCGTGTTGTGTCACAACGGTAATAAACGCTGGATGAAAGCCATGAAAAAAATGCTGGCAGATTCCCCGTACGGCCAGGAAGCAGAAGTGTATATCAACTGTGACCTGTGGCATTTCCGTTCGCTGATGTTCACCAACAAGCCTGACTTTATGATTGGTAACTCCTACGGTAAGTTCATTCAGCGCGACACGCTGGCAAAAGGTGAGCAATTTGAAGTGCCACTGATTCGCCTGGGCTTCCCGTTGTTTGACCGTCATCATTTACACCGCCAGGCCACCTGGGGCTATGAAGGCGCCATGACCATTCTGACAACTCTGGTCAACGCCGTCCTCGAAAAACTGGACAGGGAAACCATGAAACTCGGCAAAACTGACTACAACTTTGACCTGGTTCGTTAACGGTTTATGTCGCTGATCAAAGACCCGACACTTTGTCGGGTCTAATAATGAGGAGGATGCCCTGTGCCAATGGTGATTTTTCGTCAGCGCGATCAGGCGCTGTATTGCTACATTGCAAAACTTGATCTGGAAGCCAAAGTGACTGCGGTCGAGTTTGATCAGCACGACAACTGGGGTGGCCGGATTGAGCTGGAAGGCGGCCGGGCATATCACGTCCATCCGCAGGTACCCAGACCCGTTTTCCCTGTTTCACTTCGGGCCACACGAGCTGCGTTATAACAGGAGCAAGACAATGTCCAGTGATGATGAACTGTTCTGGCGTCTGTTTGCACTGATTCAGGTGCTGCCAGAGCTTCCCCCTAAGCAGGTGATTAGCTGGTTGGGCGGCGATAAAGCCCCATCGGCCTCGTTAGGCTGGCTGGAAGGGCTGTCCATTTCGCAACTGGAAGCCACCTATCCTGGTGATGCTGACTGCATGACATTTGCCCGCTGGCAACAGGTTTCGGCCTGCCTGCACGGTGAATTGCCTGAGCATTTAAGTGTTGTGCCACCCACTCACCGGCCAGCGCAAATTCAGGCGGCATTTGCCTCTCAGGATGGTCTCAACATTGATGGTCACTTTGGTCAGTGCCGGTTGTTCTTTATTTATGGTTTCGATGAAAACGGTTACTGGTTGACCGGGTTGCGTCGTTTCGCGGCAGTTGCCGGCCAGGAAGATAACGAGACCCGGGCGCGGCTGGTGAACGATTGCCAGTTGTTGTTTTGTGAAGCAATAGGCGGCCCGGCTGCAGCAAGGCTGATTCGCTATAATATTCACCCCATGAAGGTGACGGCCGGAACCACTATAGAGAGTCAATGCCAGAGTGTGCTGCAAATGCTGACCAGCAGCCTTCCTCCCTGGCTGGCACGTCGCCTCGGCCGGGATAACCCGCTGGAGCAACGTGTTTTTTGATATCGGCAACAATTCAGTAAGTTCGGCAGAAAACATTGCGAGCAGCAATGGATAAGCGGCTAAAAACCGCAGGGTGTCACCGCCAGGTGCACCAAAAGTAGTACGTGATTCACACACTTTGGCGACAGACACTGTCGCCTTTTTTTTGTGATATCCCTTGCTTTTGTTATAAATCCTACAAAATAAAAGTAATTAAAATCAATGAGTTGATTATGGAATAACTCTTGCACCTCACTTGTTACTGGGCCAACAACAAGGTGAGACTGCGATGAAAGGTAATGAAATACTGGCATTACTGGATGAACCTGCTTGTGAGCACAATCACAAGCAGAAGATGGGATGCAGCGCACCCAAGCCCGGTGCGACTGTTGGCGGTTGCGCTTTTGATGGCGCCCAAATCACACTCTTACCTCTTGCGGATGTTGCGCATCTTGTTCATGGGCCAATCGGTTGTGCTGGCAGTTCATGGGATAACCGTGGTAGCCAGAGCTCCGGGCCGGATATTAACCGCCTGGGGTTCACCACCGACCTGAGCGAGCAGGATGTCATCATGGGGCGTGGCGAACGCCGCCTGTTCCATGCCGTTCGGCACATTGTGCAGCATTACCACCCTGCGGCAGTGTTTATTTACAACACCTGCGTACCGGCAATGGAAGGTGATGACATAGAAGCGGTATGCCGGGCGGCAGAGCAGGATACCGGAACCCCCGTGGTGTGCGTTGATGCGGCCGGTTTCTACGGTAACAAAAACCTGGGTAACCGTATCGCTGGCGAAGTGCTGGTGAAAAAAGTGATAGGCCAGCGTGAACCCGCTCCCTGGCCGGAGGACAGCCCGGTTGCACCGGAACACCGCCATGATATTGGCCTGATTGGCGAGTTCAATATCGCCGGGGAGTTTTGGCAGGTACAACCCTTGCTGGATGAACTGGGTATTCGTGTGCTTGCCAGCCTTTCCGGCGATGGTCGTTTCCAGGAAATCCAGACTATGCATCGCGCGCAGGCAAACATGCTGGTCTGTTCCCGGGCACTGATTAACGTAGCCCGTCAGTTGCAGGAGCGCTACCAGACACCCTGGTTTGAAGGCAGTTTTTATGGTATTCGCGCGATGCGCGATTCCTTACTCAAACTCGCGGCCCTGCTTAATGATGATGACTTGCTGACGAGAACCGAAGCAGTTATTGCCCGTGAAGAAGCCTGGGTTGACCAGGCATTACAACCTTATCGTGCCCGCCTGGCTGGCCGCAAGGTGCTGCTTTACACCGGCGGTGTGAAGTCCTGGTCAATTGTTTCGGCACTCCAGGATTTGGGAATGCAGGTAGTGGCAACCGGCACCCGGAAATCAACCGAAGAAGATAAGCAACGGATCCGCGAGTTGATGGGGGAAGACGCCATCATGCTCGAAGAAGGGAATGCGCGCACCTTGCTGGATGTGGTGTACCGCTACAACGCCGACATGATGATTGCGGGTGGGCGCAACATGTATACCGCATGGAAAGCCCGCCTGCCGTTTCTGGATATCAACCAGGAGCGTGAACATGCCTATGCCGGTTATACCGGCCTGGTGGCAATGGCACAGTCGTTGTGCCTGACGCTGGAAAGCCCTGTCTGGGCGCAATCCCATCAACGTGCGCCCTGGCTGGGCTAAGGCTGTGTTATGGCAACTGTAATTCGTAATCAAAAACCACTGGCAACCAGCCCAATAAAAAGTGGGCAACCTCTTGGTGCTATCCTGGCAAGCCTTGGGCTGGAACATGCGATGCCGCTGGTTCACGGCGCGCAGGGGTGCAGCTCTTTTGCCAAAGTCTTTTTTATACAGCACTTTCGCGAGCCGGTTCCTATTCAGTCAACCGCCATGGATCCAACGACTACTGTGATGGGCTCTGACGACAATATCGTAACGGCACTGACGACATTATGCGGCAAACACTCTCCAGGCATGATTGTGCTGATAAGTACCGGGTTGTCTGAAGCGCAAGGGGCTGATTTATCGCGGGCAATTGGGCAATTTCGGGCAACGGAAACGCGCTTTAAGTCTGTCGCATTGTTAACAGTCAATACCCCGGATTTCTATGGCTCGCTGGAAAATGGGTTTAGTGCGCTGGTTGAGCAGGTTATCACTCAGTGGGTGCCTGCTGAGCCGCAACCCCGCCAACGTAATAAGCGAGTGAATATTTTACTGAGCCACAGCACAACCCCCGGTGATATCGAACTGATTCGCGCCTGTGTGGAGGCTTTTGGCCTGCAGCCCGTGATCCTGCCGGATTTGTCGATGTCGATGGACGGCCATCTGGCGCCTGGAGATTTCACACCGGTCAGCCAGGGAGGAACGCCACTGCGGTCGATAGAACAAATGGGTCAGAGCATGGGCACTATTGTCATTGGGGGCTCATTAAGCCGGGCTGCCAGCCTGATACAACAACGCAGCCGCGGTGATGTGCTGGCTCTGCCCCACTTAATGACGCTGGCACAAGTCGATAAGTTTATCAGCTATCTACACCAGCTTGCCGGGCGTGATGTCCCTGACTGGATAACCCGCCAGCGCGGGCAGTTGCAGGATGCCATGATTGACTGCCACTTATGGCTTCAGGGCAGGCATATTGCGCTGGCAGGTGAAAGCGATGTGCTGTCTGCGTGGTGTGATTTTGCTGTCAGCCAGGGCATGGTCCCCGGCCCGGTGATTGCGGCCACTAACCAGCCGGGTTTGGCAACGCTGCCAGTAGACCAGGTCAAAATTGGTGACCTGGAAGATATGGCACTCATGCTGGAGGCATCACCCGTTGATTTACTGGTGTGTAACTCTCACGGGGCCGGTCTGGCAAATCACATGAAGATCCCGCTGATTCGTGCCGGCTTTCCCATCTATGACCAGACAGGCACTTTCCGGCGTATGCGCCAGGGCTATGCTGGTATCCGTGACACGCTGTTTGAACTGGCGAATCTGATGCAGGAACGCCATCACCACACGCCAGTATGGCGCTCTCCTCTGAAACAACAATTTGCCGGCCCAGCCGATAAGGAGCAGGTCCATGCATCATGTTAACCGTAATTTCCGCACTGTGTGCACCAGCGACTGGTCGATGCGTGTGGCATTTGCCAGTTCAGATTATCACCATGTTGACCAACATTTTGGTGCCACGCCCAGGCTGGTGGTGTACGGCGTGCGCGAAGACCAGGTGACGTTGCTGAAAGTGGTCGATTTTACGGTGGTATGCGGCCATCAGGAACAAAAGCTCACCAGTCGCATTGAAGCTCTCGAAGACTGCGTATCGCTCTACTGCGTGGCAATTGGTGATGTGGTGTTTCGCCAGTTATTACAGGTGGGAGTGAGAGCGGTGCGTGTCAGTCAGGGAACTCCGATTGCACAATTGCTGGAACAGATCCAGGCGTGCTGGGCGGAAAATGAACAACGTAGCCAACGCCGCCAGCGTGAGCCTGACCGTTTTGACAGACTGCTCCAGGAAACGCACTGGGAAGAAGACGCCAGCCAGTAAGCAGTAAATTGATGTCATTTCTGTGACAAACCCGACATAAATGCCCACATTGCGAATTTGCAAACCTGATGGTTTTGGTATTTCGCATTGTTTTGAAAAGAGTTTTTAGGTGGCACCGCATTTGCTGATACCTAAAGCGCAGGCTGACAAAGCACAGCAGGCGACACGACAACAACGGGGGTTACGCCCCCTAATTGGGAGCCAGGCTATGTGGAATTACTCAGAAAAAGTAAAAGACCATTTTTTTAACCCGCGCAACGCCAAAGTGGTGGCGGATGCCAATGCAGTGGGAGATGTAGGCTCATTGAGTTGCGGTGACGCATTGCGGCTGATGTTGAAGGTTGATCCCGAAACCCGGGTGATTCTTGATGCCGGGTTTCAGACCTTTGGTTGCGGGAGTGCCATTGCGTCATCTTCCGCACTGACGGAACTGATTATCGGCCATACGTTGGAAGAGGCCGGGCAACTGACCAACCAACAAATTGCCGATTATCTCGATGGCCTGCCACCGGAAAAAATGCACTGCTCGGTTATGGGCCAGGAAGCATTGCGAGCCGCTATTGCCCAGTATGATGGTGAAACCCTTGAAGATGACCACGAAGAAGGTGCGCTTATCTGCAAATGTTTCGCGGTTGATGAAGGCCAGATCCGCCGGGCGGTGCTTGCCAACGGGCTGACCACTTTACAGGAAGTTATCAACTACACCAAAGCGGGTGGGGGATGCACAGCGTGCCATGAAAAAATTGAACTGGCGCTCGAACAAATACTTAAAGAAGCCCCGGCGGTTGCAACCCGGATTGCTGCGCCTGTTGCCGCAGACAATGACCCGGCCTGGCAGACAGTCGCCGATACCGTTGCGGAATTACGGCCTTATATCCAGGCGGACGGTGGCGATATGTCACTGGTCAGTGTGGAAGGCAGCCAGGTGCGTGTCTGCCTGAGTGGCAGTTGCAGCGGCTGCATGATGACCGATATGACACTGAGCTGGCTTCAGCAGAAGTTGGTTGAACGGATGGGTTGTTACATGGAAGTGATTGCTGCCTGAATGTTTATTGACTAAAGAGGAAGCCGGCATGAAACCTGTTTATCTTGATAATAATGCAACTACGCGCCTTGACCCAATGGTGCTCGAAGCAATGATGCCTTATCTCACTGAGCATTATGGTAACCCGTCCTCTATTCATGATTTTGGCGGGCCAGGACGAGTGGCGCTGGCCCGGGCAAGGGCGCAACTGGCCGCGTTATTAGGCGCAAGCTATGAAAGTGAAATTGTGTTTACTTCTTGTGCCACGGAAGCGACATCTACCGCTATCCATTCGGCGGTGGCCCTGGCACCTGAGAAAAAAGAGATAATCACGACGGCGGTGGAACACCCTGCGACGCTTGCGGTTTGCGAAAACCTTGAGCGCATGGGGTATACCATTCATCGCCTGGCTGTAAATGAGCAAGGCGCATTGGATCTGGATCAGTACCGTGCCCAGCTGAACCCCAATGTCGCGCTGGTCACTGTGATGTGGGCCAACAATGAAACTGGCGTGATTTTCCCTGTCCCTGAAATGGCTGAGATGGCTCATGAGCAGGGCATCCTCTTTCACTGTGATGCGGTGCAGTATGTGGGCAAGTGTCCGGTTTCACTGGCGAATACCGCCATTGATATGCTTTCCTGCTCCGGCCACAAATTCCACGGGCCAAAAGGCATTGGTGCGCTGTATATCCGCCGCAATACACGTTTTCGCCCCTTCCTGCGTGGTGGGCACCAGGAGCGTGGTCGCCGGGCTGGCACCGAGAATATCGCGGGTATTGTGGGAATGGGGGCGGCCAGTGAACTGGCGGATATCCATATGCCCATGATGCAAAGTGGCATTGAAACACTGCGCTCGCGCCTGGAGCAAGGCCTGGTGGCACAAATTCCTCATGCACTGGTAATGGGCAAGGGCCAGCCAAGAACCCCCAATACACTGAATATTGCGTTTGAGTTTATCGAGGGGGAAGCCATTTTACTGTTGATGAACCAGGTGGGGATTGCGGCATCAAGTGGCAGCGCCTGTACCTCCGGGTCACTGGAACCTTCCCATGTGATGCGGGCAATGTCGATTCCCTACACTGCGGCTCACGGCAGTATTCGTTTTTCTCTGTCACGCTACACCCGCGAGAAAGAGATTGATTACGTCATTGAGCAACTCCCGGCGATTGTTTCCCGGTTGCGTACACTGTCGCCTTACTGGCAGGAAGGTAAGCCAGAGGCGGTGATTACACAGGACTTTTTGCCGACTTACGGTTAAGGCAGGTCTGCGATGGATGTGGTGATTAACGATACAACATTGCGGGATGGCGAGCAGAGCCCCGGCGTTGCATTTTTGGCTAACGAAAAGTTAGCCATCGCCCGGGCACTGGTGATGGCCGGAGTCAGGGAACTGGAAGTCGGCACACCAGCGATGGGCGAAGAAGAGTGCCGGCGCATTCGCGAACTGCGCGAGCACTTACCCGACACGGTGATGATGACCTGGTGCCGAATGAATGCCCCGGAAATTCTGGCGAGCGCTGAACTGGGGATGAACTGGGTGGACATCTCCATTCCCTCTTCCGGTTTTTTGATGTCATACAAGCTGCACCAGCCCTGGCCCGATGTTGCCGAGCGCCTGAAGAAGTTGATTATGCTGGCCCGTGAGCAGGGTATGCAGGTGTGTGTCGGGTGTGAAGACGCATCAAGGGCCACAGATGATGAACTGCAACGTATTGCTGAACTGGCCGGTGAGGCCGGGGCGCAGCGCCTGAGGTTTGCTGACACGCTGGGAATTATGGACCCCTTCAGTACCTGGAACCGCATTTCCACTCTGCGGTCGCACTGGCCTGGTCAACTGGAAATGCATGCCCATAATGACCTGGGCCTGGCGACTGCCAATACGCTTGCCGCGGTGCGCGCCGGAGCAACCCATGTCAATACCACCGTGCTTGGGTTAGGTGAGCGGGCAGGAAACGCCGCCTTAGAAAGTGTGGTGGTGTCACTGATGACTTGCCTTGGTGCCAGCAGTGGTGTTGACCTGACACACCTGTACGACTTGTGCCAACTGGTGGCGATTGCTGCGGGCAGGTCGATTGATGCCCAGCAACCACTGGTGGGGGGCCAGGTCTTTACCCATGAATCGGGCCTGCATGTGGCGGCGTTACTGCGCCATAAACAAAGCTACCAGGGAATAGACCCGGCAATACTGGGGCGGGAATATAACCTGGTGCTGGGCAAACATTCCGGGCATCAGGCGGTGAGCGGTGTCTTCGCCCGCATGGGATACATATTGAGTGAACAACAATGTGACTCATTACTGCGTGCAGTACAGGGGTTTGCTGAGCGCCTGAAACGCAACCCGGGTGATTTTGAGTTGTTGCAGATGTACCAACAAACCTGCCCGGGTGACCTGGCCTGCTCTGGTTAAGGGGACAATGATGGAGTGGTTTTATCAATTACCTGGCGTTAATACGCTGGACTCGCTGGAAAGCTTTTTCTCCTTCTTCGGGGTGCCCTGCGAACCTGAACGGTTACAGCGTGCATCAGTACTGATTCTGCGTGAGTTTCGCCAGCGCCTGCAGGACGCGGTTCCATTGCGTAACAGCCTGGAAAGTGACTCTGACACTGGCTGGCAACTGGCCCGCCGTTTACTCAATGAAAGCTATCTTGCGGTCTGTGAGCATCAAGAGGCATCTTATGAATAAACCACGTTTTTCCTTTGGTGATGAAGTTCGTGTGGTGCGCACAGTACGCAATGACGGCACTTATCCTGGCCTGCAAAAAGGTGATCAGCTGGTGCGCCGGGGCAGTATTGGTTATGTGAGGGAATGGGGGCTGTACCTGCAAGAACACGTTGTCTACCAGGTTCATTTCCCCGCTGAAGGCCGGGTGGTAGGGTGCCGCGAAAGTGAACTTATTGCCGCAGAAGTTTTCTGGGACGCCGGGTTATTCCAGTATGGCGACCAGGTTGAAGTCAACGCGACACTAACCCTGAAAGGGCAGGTTGTTGCCGCTCCTGGCGCGGTTGGCAAGATAACTGCCACCGGGCAGGGTTTGCAGGGCGAAAGCTTTACTGTCCAGTTTGGCGACCGTTTTTTGCAAGTGCCCGCTCGTTTACTGCGCCAGGTGGAGGCCGGATGAGTACAGATCAACTCCCCTGGCAACGCTTTGCTGCACTGCAACTGGCGCAACGCCACTGGCAATGCCTGCCAGAAGACATTCCTGTTGCTGAACAGAGCACTTTCCAGGCGCAGCTTACCCGGCAAATGGCTCTGGAACTGGCAATTTGCCGCCACTACCCGGCTGACAATACAGTGAGTCAACTGGCGGCGCTGGTGCGCAAAGAGCAGGCCGGTTTTATGGATACACACGGGTTTACCCGTGGCGAACAGCAGGATATTGCTGTCCATCAGGCACATGTAACTTCGGTGATGAACCGGGTTGCCCGCAAGGCTCCGCCGCCCGATGACCAGGAAGTGACTGCCTGGTACCAGGCAAATGCAGCGCGTTTTTGCCGCCCGGCCCAGAGAAAAGCCCGGCATATTCTCCTGACGTGTGACAACGATGAGGACAGGGCCCCGGAACGCGCGCAAATTGCTGCGATTGTTCTGGCTGTTACTGAATCCCCTGGCTGCTTTGCCGACCAGGCGTTGCGCTTTTCCCATTGCCCCAGTGCAATGGAAGGTGGCTTACTGGGCTGGATAAGCCCGGGATTGTTATATCCGGAGCTCGACAGTTGCCTGTTTTCCCTTGAAAAAGGCCAGTTGAGTGCGGTGGTGGAAACAGTGCTGGGGTTGCATCTTTTGCTGTGTGAGGACATTCGCCCTGCTGAAGCTCTGGATGAAGCGGTGGCGCTGGAAAAATCACGCGCCTGGTTAACTGAGCAGGCAAGAAAACGTTACCAACAGCAGTGGCTGTCCAGCCTGTTAACGTTACCGGCAACACACTGAGTACTCTCTGCCAGCAGGCAGAGAGTCGCGCATTTCAGGCAAATAATGGGGTAATTTGTTCCAGCCAGCTGTCCAGTCGCTCTTCACTCAGGTCATACTGGTTATCCTGGTCGAGAACCAGGCCTACGAATTTCTCACCAATTAATGCCGCAGAATGGTTAAAACTGTAGCCTTCGTTAGGCCAGTCACCAATCAGTTTCGCGCCACATGCGCAGAGCACGTCATACAAAGGTTTCAGTGCACTGACAAAGTTATCCGGGTAAGCCACCTGGTCGCCCAGGCCAAATAAGGCAATGTGTTTACCACTTAAGTCCACACCCTGCAATGAGTCCAGAAACTCCAGCCAGGACTCGGACTCACAACCAGACTCAATACCCGGTAACTGCCCGTCGCCTAATGTGGGGGTTCCCAGCATCAACACCGGGTAAGACAAAAACGCCTCCAGCGATGTCCGGTTGATGTTGACGGGGGCATCTGCCGCGTCTCCCAGCTTTTTATGAATCAACTTCGCAATCTTGCGGGTTTTCCCCGTATCAGAACCAAAAAAAATGCCGACATTTGCCATAACAGACTCCTCAGGTGGGCCTGGCGCCAGGAATCTGACGCCATGATTTTTACCTGATAGTGCGAACAACGTGCCAGAGTTTCAGGTGCACAAAACTGGCGCAAAAATGCACTAAAAGTGATCGGAATGGCAGGAGTTGCAGGCAAAACAGTGAACAAACAATTCAGTGGATCACAGCCTGGTGATGAAAAAACGGCCAAAATTTGCGCTACGTCAATACCCATGCAGAAATCAGGCTTATCGCCTGCCAGATTGCACGTTTTTCGCATGTGTTATCCGTAACCAATTTTGTTGGATTTACGCACCAAATATTGTCGCAAACGTGACACCAGGCAGTGAATAAAGGGGGAAAGGATGAGTGATACGTTATCGTTCGTATCGGATGTTTATCCACAGGGTGAAATTGCCGATACGCTGCTACACCAGCACAACGCACTGTTCACCGCACTGGTGGCACAATCTGCTGTGGCAATCTCTCTTACTGATGCCGACGCGCGTATTGTCTATTGCAACAATGCCTTTTGCCAGTTAACAGGTTACACCGCCTCGCAACTCATCGGGCAAAACCACCGTATCCTGGCGAGCAGGCAGACACCACGCACCGTGTATGACGAGATGTGGCGCCACCTTACTCAGGGCATTCCCTGGCGCGGGCAACTGATTAACCAGCGGTGTGATGGCAGCCTTTACTTGGGTGAAGTCGATATCACGCCTATCTTCGGTAGCGGCGGGAAAGTTGACTATTTTCTGGCGATGCAGAAAGACATCAGCGACAACTACGCGCTGCAGCAACGCCTGCGCAACCATATGACCTTAATTACCGCCGTACTGAATAATATTCCGGCAGCTGTCGTCGTGACCGATGGTGAAGGCAAGGTGGTAATGGACAACCTGGCCTATAAAACACTGTGTGCAGATTGCGGTGGTATGGAAGCCCTGTCTTTGCTTGGCTACCAGCATAATGAAGCTCGCCAGCAGGAAGGCAAAATTTTGCCGTTGATCGTGCGCGGGAAACGGCGCTGGTTCAACCTGAGTTACTGGCCTTTACCCGGGGTAAGTGAAGAAGCAAGCCGCTATTTTACCGATAACGCACAGCCCCGCACACTGGTGCTGGTGAGCGACTGTACTGAACTGCATCAACAGCAGCAACAGGGGCGGCTCGACCGCCTGAAACAGCAGTTAACTTATGGGAAATTACTGGCGGCGATTCGCGAATCAGTCGATGCAGCCCTGGTGCAACTTAACTGCCCAATCAATATGCTGGCCGCCGCCCGCCGGTTAAATGGCGATGAGCATGGCAATATGGCGCTGGAGTCAGCCTGGCGTGAGGGTGAAGCTGCTGTCAGCCGCCTGCAGGCATGCCGCCCGGAATTAGATAATGAACCCCCAGAATGGTGGCTTCTTAAGCCGCTACTGGCTGATCTTGTCGCGCTTTACCATACCCGATTTCAACCTTGCCATACGCTGAATGTCTCACTCGAAGACAGCGCGATACAGGCCTTCGGGCACCGAATTCAGGTGCTGGCTGTCCTTAGCCTGTGGCTGGACCGTGCTCTGGTTCTGGTACAGGAATTACAACCGTTTCAACTGGAAATGCAAATAATTGGCAGCCGTGATGAGCGCTGGCTGACTCTCTACCTTACTGACAATATTCCCGTTCATCGGGCGCGATATAGCCACAACCAGACGACAGCAACCGGCCCCGGGCAGGGCATGGAACTGCGTCTGATGCAAACCCTGGTTGCCAATCACCAGGGAGCTATTGACCTGACATCCGACCCCGAAGGCGGAAGTTGCTTAACTATCAGGCTGCCATTGCCGGCAGCTACGACAGGAGGTACAAAATGACCCAGTCCCCGGATACGGGCAATGTCGTTTGGCGTTTTGATCTGTCGCAACAGTTCACCGCAGTTCAGCGTATCAGTCTTGAACTCGGCCGCTGCAACAGTGTCAGCGATACGCTGCAGGCAGTTTTACGTATCCTGCACGACGATGCGTTTATGCAACACGGTATGATATGCCTGTTCAATCATGAGCGGGGCGCACTGACCGTAGAGGCTCTGCATTGCGACAGGCAACATGTTGTCGGCAGCAGTAGCCAGGTTCGTTACCGTCCTGGCGAGGGGCTGGTCGGTACCATTCTGAGCTCCTCTCAGCCGGTTGTGCTGCCGCGCGTGGCAGATGATCAGCGCTTTCTTGACCGGTTAAGCCTGTATGATTACGACTTACCTTTTATTGGGGTGCCTGTCCCCGGAGAAGACAAACCTATTGGTGTACTGGCGGCACAACCCATGGCGCTGTTTGAATCACGCCTGCCAGCCAGCACGCGCTTTTTAGAAACTATTGCCAGCCTGATTGCACAAACAGTCCGGCTCACGCACTACAGCCAGCCGAAAACTACAACCGCCGCGCCACAACCCGCTCAGCCCGCGAATTGCCAGACACCACGCGGCTTCAGTTTCGAGAACATGGTGGGCAGTAGCCCCACCATGCGCCAGATTCGTGAGGTTATTCAGCAGGTTGCGCGCTGGGATACAATGGTGCTGGTGCGCGGGGAGAGTGGCACGGGTAAAGAACTGGTCGCCAATGCAATTCATTATTCATCGCCACGAGCGGCGGCCCCCTTTGTAAAATTCAACTGTGCGGCGCTACCGGATAACTTGCTGGAAAGCGAATTGTTTGGCCACGAGAAAGGGGCGTTTACCGGAGCTGTACGTCAGCGGAAAGGGCGTTTTGAACTGGCAGACGGCGGAACACTGTTTCTTGATGAAATCGGTGAAAGCAGCCCGTCTTTCCAGGCCAAATTGTTGCGTATCCTCCAGGAAGGAGAAATGGAACGAGTGGGGGGTGACGAAACCCTCAAAGTGAATGTGCGCATTGTCGCTGCGACTAATCGGAACCTGGAAGAAGAAGTGCGGGCCGGGAACTTCCGCGAGGATCTCTATTATCGCCTGAATGTTATGCCGGTTTCCCTTCCACCCTTGCGGGAACGCCAGGACGATATCGACCTGCTGGCACGGCATTTGGTGAATAAAATTGCCGCGCATCAGGGGCGTTCATTACGCATCACTGATGGCGCCATTCGCCTGCTACTGAACTATGCATGGCCGGGCAATGTGCGGGAACTGGAAAACTGCCTTGAACGTGCGGCGGTGATGAGTGACAACGGTGTAATAGACCGTGATGTGATTTTGTTCAACCATAATGAGGCACTGCCACTGGTCAGCAAAATGTCTGCCAACCCGGTGCCAGATGAAGACTGGCTGGATCAAAGCCTCGATGAGCGGCAGCGTATTATTGCGGCGCTGGAAAAAACGGGCTGGGTTCAGGCGAAAGCCGCCCGTTTGCTGGGCATGACGCCACGTCAGGTGGCCTATCGTATCCAGATTATGGATATCAATATGCACCGTTTCTGAGACATATTGTTTTCTTTAACACATTGTCAGGTCTGTGCGGCAATACTGACAAATTCTTATAGCAGGGATGCTATTTAATTATTTGTTTTTAATGGTTTTAATTTCTTTCTAAAACTGGTTCAGCCTTTGCAAGAGTAGGATATCATTCACGAACCGGAAGAGATTATGGCGCCTTGTCCTTCATCACAAACCGCGCGTAGCTGCCGCACTGACAACAGTGCTCAGTTCACCGCGCTACAGGCCAGCAAAGTTGCGCATCACCCGTGTTATTCATCCAGTGCACATCACCAGTATGCCCGCATGCATCTGGCCGTGGCGCCAGCCTGTAATCTGCAATGCAATTACTGTAACCGTAAATATGATTGCAGCAACGAATCCCGTCCGGGTGTGGTGTCACAAGTACTGACACCGGAACAGGCTGTGGCAAGAGCGGTGGCAGTGGCCAGCGTAATGCCACAACTGTCAGTGGTGGGAATCGCCGGTCCTGGCGACCCACTGGCAAATATTGGCCGGACGTTTTCCACACTTGCGCTACTGCGCGAACAGTTACCTGATGTGAAACAGTGCCTTTCTACCAATGGTCTGATGCTACCGTCCGTGACCGACCGCATTATTGCCAGTGGCGTGGATCATGTCACTGTCACTGTTAACGCCATTGACCCGGATATTTCTGCACAGATCTACGCCTGGCTGTGGGTGGACGGTGAGCGCTATAGCGGCCGCGAGGCCGGGGAAATCCTGCTGGCACGCCAGGAAGAAGGCGTCAGGAAGCTGACAGAAAAAGGCATACTGGTGAAAATCAATTCTGTGTTGATTCCAGGTATTAATGACCGGCATTTAGCCCGGGTAAGTGAGGCAGTTCGTGGCTGGGGGGCGCTGTTACACAATGTGATGCCACTGATTGCAAGGCCTGAACATGGCACGGTGTTTGGCCTTAACGGGCAACCGGAACCGGACAGTGCGATGGTGGATGCAGTACGTGCCGAATGTAGCCCAATGATGCCGCAAATGGCGCACTGCAAGCAGTGCCGCGCAGATGCCATTGGCATGTTGGGCGAAGACCGCAGCCAGAGCCTGCCGTTGGCAGAAATGGAAAAACAGGCGCGCCCCGGCCCGGACCAGGTACATAAACGTGCGGCCATCCAGGCGCGTATTGCAACCCGGGGTGCTTCCGATGACCCGTCAGCCTGCCTGGTTGCGGTGACCAGTTCCCGTGGCGATGTGATTGACTGCCATTTCGGGCATGCGCAACGGGTACAGATCTACAGCCTGTCTGAAGCCGGTGTGGTACTGGTCAATGAGCGCTTTATGCCGCAATACTGCAAAGGGCCGGATTCCTGTGAAGCTGAAGGTGAAAGTACTCAGGCACCGGAAGCACGTATGGCCGCGATACTGGCGCTGCTTGGCGACGTAAAAGCCGTATTCAGTGCCCGTATTGGTTATGGCCCCTGGGTGAAACTGGAACAGCAGGGGATTCAGCCTTGTATTGAAGGTGCCTGGCAGAATGTAACAGACGTGCTGAGCCGGTGGTGGGAGGCACGCTGCCAGGCAGGGAATTTGCTGGATGAACAAGGGGCAGCCTGATGCCGGAAACCATTTACTGGTTACAACGCCTGTATAGTAACTATGCCAGCGGGCGCGGGAATTTTCCTGAATTAATGGGCCTCAATAGCGGGGCCTGGTCTCTTTTGTCGCGCACCCTGCAATGTGATGAAACACTGCCTGCGGCTGCGGAGATAGCGGCCAGGCGCGCTCTGGCTACCACCTTGTTACAGCCACGCCTGGCGGAACGCGACCAGCTGGCATTGTGGCTGAAAGGTTATGCACAAAGTCCGTTGCCTGTGCACTGGTTACTTGCCAGCGCAGCAATGGGTTTCAACCATTTGTGGGAAGACCTGGGGCTGGACTCCAGGGCGGAACTGGGAGAATTGATGCAGGAATGTTTTCCTCAACTGGTTGTAATGAATAATAAAAAAATGCGCTGGAAAAAATTCTTCTACCGCCAGCGCTGCCTGCAACAGGAAGGTGACCTGGTTTGCCGTTCACCAAGTTGTGACGACTGTTGTGAGTGGGTGCATTGCTTTGCGCCTGAAGGTGAGCACTGACAGGGTGTAATGCGCGGTTACGGTTTCTTTAACTGGCTGATTCTAAAATAATAAAATGGCGAAGAACAGGAGCGCTTCGGCTATATCTCATTTACTTGACTGGCGTTCACTTATATACTCCTCAAAATTTTGGAAAACCGCAACCAGACGGACTTCATGTACCAACCTGTCGCGTTATTTATCGGGCTACGTTATATGCGTGGCCGTGCAGCAGACCGCTTCGGTCGTTTTGTTTCCTGGCTTTCTACCATCGGTATTACGTTGGGTGTGATGGCGCTTGTCACTGTGCTTTCTGTGATGAATGGATTCGAAAAAGAACTGCAAAACAACATACTTGGCCTGATGCCTCAGGTTGTCATTTCTTCATCTTCCGGGTCAGTTAACCCTGCAAAACAGCCTGCCAGCGCATTGCACCTTACCGGGGTGAAACGGGTTGCGCCGTTAACCACCGGTGATGTCGTCCTGCAAAGTGCGCGCAATGTTGCGGTTGGCGTGATGCTGGGCATTGACCCCGCTCAGTCTGACCCGCTGACACCTTACCTGGTGGGGGTAAAACAGAACCAGTTAGCGCCAGGGAAATACAATATTATCCTGGGCGAGCAGCTCGCCGGGCAGTTAGGCGTGCGCGCAGGCGATGAAGTTCGCCTGATGGTACCTTCTGCCAGCCAGTTCACCCCAATGGGGCGGATCCCCAGCCAGCGTCTGTTCACCGTCATTGGGACGTTTGCGGCGAACAGCGAAGTCGATGGCTACCAGATGCTGGTGAATATTCAGGATGCTTCCCGTGTTATGCGCTACCCCCCAGGTAACATTACCGGGTGGCGGTTATGGCTGGATCATCCGCTGGCGGTGGATACCTTGAGCCAACAGGCCTTGCCAGCAGGAATGGTCTGGCATGACTGGCGTGAGCGCAAAGGCGAGCTTTTCCAGGCGGTGCGCATGGAGAAAAACATGATGGGGCTGCTGTTGAGCCTGATTGTGGCGGTCGCTGCGTTCAACATTATTACTTCTCTTGGCTTACTGGTCATGGAGAAGCAAAGCGAAGTGGCGATTTTGCAAACCCAGGGGCTGACCCGCGGCCAGATTATGGCGGTATTTATGGTCCAGGGGGCAGGTGCTGGTGTGATTGGCGCACTGGCTGGCGCTGGGCTGGGTGTGTTACTCGCCAGCCAGCTTAATACTTTGATGCCAGTTATTGGCGCGATGCTGGATGGCGCCGCGCTTCCTGTGGATATTAACCCGGTTCAGGTAACAGTGATTGCGCTGGCTGCCATGGCTGTCGCCCTGTTATCAACGTTGTACCCTTCCTGGCGCGCTGCCGCCACCCAACCTGCTGAGGCTTTACGTTATGAGTAATCCTAACCTGTTGCAATGCGACAATTTGTGCAAACGCTACCAGGAAGGTGCGGTGCAAACTGATGTGCTGCATAACGTGAGCTTTGCTATTGAACCTGGCGAGATGATGGCGATTGTCGGGAGTTCTGGCTCAGGGAAAAGTACCTTGCTGCACTTGTTGGGTGGGCTGGATACACCGACGTCCGGTGATGTGGTGTTTGGTGGTAAATCCCTGAGTAAGATGTCCTCTTCAGCGCGTGCGGAGTTGCGTAACCGCGAACTGGGCTTTATTTATCAGTTTCACCATCTGCTGCCCGACTTTACTGCGCTGGAGAATGTTTCTATGCCTTTGCTGATTGGTAAAGGCAAACCGGCTGAAATTGAACTGAAAGCCCGTGAAATGCTCGCGGCGGTTGGGCTGGAACATCGTGGACACCATCGGCCGTCTGAATTATCTGGTGGTGAGCGCCAGCGGGTTGCCATCGCCCGTGCACTGGTAAATAACCCACGCCTGGTGCTGGCTGATGAACCCACCGGTAACCTTGATGCCCGCAATGCAGACAGCATTTTCGCGCTGCTTGGAGAACTGAACCGGCAACAGGGTACCGCATTTTTGGTCGTGACTCACGATTTGCACCTGGCAAAACGGATGTCACGCCAGTTGGAAATGCGTGACGGGCACCTGAACCCGGAACTGACTATTATGGAGAGCCGCTAATGGCGTTGCCTCTTTCTTTGCGAGTGGCGCTGCGCTTTAGCCGCGGGCGTCGTAAAGGTGGCATGGTATCGCTGATTTCGGTGATATCCACCATTGGCATCGCTCTGGGTGTGGCGGTTTTGATTATCGGCCTGAGTGCAATGAATGGCTTTGAGCGGGAACTGGATAACCGCATTCTGGCCGTTGTTCCTCATGGTGAAATTGAGCCGGTAAACCAGCCTTTTGTGCAATGGAAGTCTGTTCTTGGGCGTATTGAGAAAGTTAAAGGTATTGTTGGCGCGGCCCCTTATGTGAACTTCACCGGGCTGGTAGAAAGCGGAACCAGCCTGCGCGCTATTCAGGTCAAAGGTGTGGATCCCTCGCAGGAAACCCATATCAGCGCTTTGCCGCAATTTGTGCAAAATCATGCATGGGATAATTTCCGTGCGGGTGAGCAGCAAATTATTCTGGGTAAAGGCGTGGCCGATGCACTTAAAGTTCATCAGGGCGACTGGATTTCTATCATGATCCCCAACTCAGACAGTGCCGGAAAACTGCTGCAGCCGAAGCGTATCCGCCTGCATGTCAGTGGTATTTTACAACTGAGCGGCCAGCTTGATCACAGCTTTGCCATGGTACCAATGGCTGATGCGCAGCAATATCTGGATATGGGAGACAGTGTCACCGGTATCGCCATTAAAGTGAAAGATGTGTTCCACGCCAATAAACTGGTGCGGGATGCCGGTGAAGTCACCAATGCATATGTTTATATCAAAAGCTGGATTGGTACTTACGGCTATATGTACCGTGATATCCAGATGATCCGCGCGATTATGTACCTGGCGATGGTGCTGGTTATTGGCGTGGCCTGCTTTAATATTGTTTCCACCCTGGTGATGGCGGTAAAAGACAAAAGCAGCGATATCGCAGTACTGCGTACACTGGGCGCAAAAGATGGCCTGATTCGCGCCGTGTTTGTCTGGTATGGTTTGATGGCCGGGTTAGTTGGTAGCCTGAGCGGGGTGGTAATCGGTGTGCTCGGTGCCTGGAATCTGACAGCCATCATTGGTGGGATTGAAAAATTAATCGGTCACCACTTCTTGTCCGGTGATATCTATTTCATTGATTTCCTGCCCTCGGAACTGCACTGGGAAGATGTGGTGATTGTCCTGCTGACCGCAATTGTACTGAGCCTGTTAGCCAGTTGGTATCCGGCTCGGCGAGCCAGCCGGATAGATCCGGCCAGGGTGCTAAGCGGGCAATAAAAAGACGGAGTTGCAGGGAGAGGCGAAGACTTCTACCCTGAAGACCAGAAGCGGAATTGCCGCTTGCCACCCACAACAATGAGTGGCCGCAATGGCCCTGTTTTTGAAGTCGCGCACTGTTTTGCTATGGATTTTATGTGGCAAAACTGTGCGTCAGGGTGAAGATGGAGAGGGCGCAGCCCGGCATTCAGTAATACAACCAGGGGTTGATATGCAATCGCGGCGTTTACACCAACAGTGTCGTTTCAAAAAAAATAAGCGTCGCCTCCGGGAGCGGTTGCGACAGCGTATTTTTTTCAGAGACAGAATGGTACCGGAAACGATGGAAAAACCAAAAGTTGTCGTCCTGACGGGCGCAGGTATTTCAGCAGAATCAGGTATCCGTACTTTTCGTGCAGCCGACGGGCTGTGGGAAGAGCACCGGGTGGAAGATGTGGCAACTCCTGAGGGGTTCGCACGAGATCCTAAGTTAGTTCAGGCGTTCTACAACGCGCGCCGAAGTCAGCTTCAGGCAGCCGACATAAAACCGAATGCGGCACATCTGGCTTTAGCACGCCTTGAAGCTGAATTAGGTGATAATTTCTTACTGGTTACGCAGAATATCGACAATTTACACGAGCGTGCCGGCAGCAAGCATATTATTCATATGCACGGCGAACTCCTGAAAGTACGCTGTTCCCACAGTGGTCATATTTACAAATGGAACCAGGATGTAACGCCCCAGGACCGTTGCCATTGCTGTCAAATTCCGGCTGTACTGCGGCCACATGTTGTATGGTTTGGTGAAATGCCGCTGGGTATGGATGAGATTTACCACGCACTGGCCGGTGCCGACTACTTTATCGCGATTGGTACATCCGGCCATGTGTACCCTGCTGCGGGGTTTGTGCACGAAGCACGCCTGCAAGGGGCGCACACCGTAGAACTGAACCTTGAGCCAAGCCAGGTAGGTAACGAGTTCGAAGAGTGCCACTACGGGCTGGCAAGTGAAGTGGTGCCGGAGTACGTAGACAAATTGCTGCAAAGCCTGAGGCAGGCCTGAGACGCAGTGTTCTGTGCACAATAAAAAAACCGCGTTGAACGCGGTTTTTTATTGCCTGAATGAGCCACATCAGTGTATGTGGCTCGGGTGGATAACTGAGCGTTAACGCCCGGCTTTCAGTTTTTGGTACAGCGATTCGTATAAACGGCTGGCATCGCCCACATCATTTTGCCATTCACCTTTTTCCAGAGTACTGGCGTCAGGGTAGAGCGACTTGTCTTCAGCGATATTTTTCGGCAGGAGTTTTCGTGCCGCCAGGTTTGGTGTCGGGTAACCAATGGTTTCCGCCACCTGTTTGGCAATATCCGGGCGCAGCAGGAAGTTAATCAGCTTCAGTGCCCCGTCAACATTTTTTGCATTCGCCGGAATAGCCAGGTTATCCATCCAGAAAATCCCGCCTTCTTTAGGCCAGATGACATCCAGTGGAGTACCCGCCTGGCGCGCCACAAAGGCTGAACCGTTCCAAATCATACCCAGGTTAACTTCGCCTTCCATGTAAGGGTTAGCGGGGTTGTCGGAGTTAAATGCCGCAACATTGGGCATCAGCTTTTGCAGTTCGTGATATGCCGCTTCGATTTCTTTAGGGTTTGTGGTATTGCCAGAATAACCCAGTTTACGCAGAGCAATCTGGAAGACTTCGCGCGCATCGTCTGTCAGTAGCAAGCTGTTTTTGTATTTCGGATCCCACAGGTCTGCCCAACTGGTGACCGTTTTCGGGTCAATGGCATCTGTATTAACCCCAATGGCGGTTGCCCCCCAAATATAAGGAATGGAGTAGTCATTGTTCGGGTCAAAAGGCTTATTGAGCATAGCCGGGTCGAGATTATGGAAGTTGCTCAGTTTGCTTTTATCAATCTTTTGCAACATACCTTCTTTGCGCATTTTCGCCACATAGTATGTGGATGGCACGACCAGGTCATAGGCACCGGTTTTATACGTTTTCAGCTTGGCGTACATGGTTTCATTCGACTCATAAGTCGAATAGATAACCTTGATACCGGTTTCTTTAGTGAACTGCTCCAGCAGGCCCGGCGGCACATACTCAGTCCAGTTGTAGAAATAGACTGTATCTTTGTCGTTTGCATGGGCGGCGCTGGCACCCAGCATGAGTGCGCCAGCGGCAAGCAGGTGGCGTGACCATTTTTTCATTTTAACGTCCCCTGAATTTTCGTTTTATCGCGAAGGATGAGTTGACTGACAACAACCAATGCCAGTGAGAGCACCAACAAAATGGTAGCCAGCGCGTTCACTTCAGGTGAAACGCCGACTTTTACCATTGAGTAAATCTTCAGTGGCAGGATTTCATAACCTGGCCCGGTCACGAACGATGAAACAACCACATCGTCCATTGACAGCGTAAAGCTGAGTAACCAGCCAGCAGCAACAGCAGGCATCGCCAGCGGCAGAATAATCTTACGCAGGATAGTAAGTTCACTGGCTCCGAGGTCTTTGGCTGCCTCCAGCATACGCACATCAAAGCCTTTGAGCCGGGAGTACACGGTGACCACAACAAAAGGCAGGCAGAAGGTTATGTGAGAAAATAACAGCGACCAGAATCCCAGGGAAATGCCCAGCAGCATAAACAGCACCAGCAATGAAATCGCCATGACGATATCCGGCGACATCATCACCACAAATAACATACCGCTGACAAAGGGTTTACCACGGAAATGGTAACGGTAAAGCGCGACTGCCGTTAATGAACCAATCAGTGTGGCAAATGTGGCGGAGAAAACCGCCATCGTCAGAGAATGTTGTGCAGCCTGGATGAGGCTGTCGTTGTTGACCAGCAGGTTGTACCATTTAGTGGTAAAACCCTGCCAGTTGATCCCGAAGCGTGATGTATTAAACGAGTTAATAATCAGGATGATAATGGGGATATACAGATACGCATAAATGGCGGACATAAAACCGCCGCGTAACAGGCGACCGATCATTCCAGCTCCACCTTTTTATTCAACAGGCGTGCTGCACGCCAGTAAACCAGTAGCATCAGGCCCATGACCAGTGTCAGTGTAATACTGGTGGCTGCGCCAAACGGCCAGTCGCGGATGTTCAGGAACTGGCTCTTAATGACATTACCAATGAGCAGGTTTTTCGCGCCGCCCATCAGGTCGGAGACATAAAACAGCCCCATCGCAGGCAGCATCACCAACAGGCAACCGGCAATAATACCCGGCATGGTGAGCGGAATAATAATGCGCAGAAAGATCTGAAATTTGCTGGCACCCAGGTCTTTTGCCGCTTCCAGCAAAGGTTTATCCAGTTTTTCAATGCTGGAGTACAGCGGCATTACCATAAACGGCAGCAGGATATACACCAGGCCAATAATTACTGCTGAAGGGGTATACATAATGCGTATTGGGGTATCAATAATCCCGGTCCACAGCAGAAACTCGTTCAGGTAACCGCGGGTGCTGAGAAAAATTTTCAGCCCATAGATGCGGATCAGTGAGTTGGTCCAGAACGGCACAATTAGCAGAAACAGCAATAGCGGGCGGACTTTTTCCGGCAGGCGCGCCAGAAACCATGCGAAGGGATACCCCAGCAACAGGCAGGCGAGTGTCGCCATAAATGCCATATTCAGCGAGTGCAACAGCACTTCTGCATAGAGCGGATCGAACAGACGGGCATAGTTATCCAGCGTGAAAACCAGCTTGACGAAGTTGGCGTCATCACGGGTCAGAAAACTGGTGGCGATAATCATCAGGTTGGGCAGGAAAACAAACACCAGCAGCCAGCCCACGATGGTCGCAATAACAATATTCTGGAATTTACGCAAGCTCTTCATCTGCCAGCACAACCTCCCAGCTTTCTACCCAGTTGATAGCCATTTTTTGATCCAGCGAGTGGTCAAAGTCAGGATCATCTTCGTTAAAAAACTCACTGACCATGACCATTTTGCCGCTTTCGAGTTCAACTGTGGATTCCAGTGTCATCCCTTTATAGTTACGCTCACGAACATAGCCAATCAGCCCCTCAGCCGGCGCCTGACCATGTACTTCTTCAACCCGCAGGTCTTCCGGGCGCACCAGAACGTTCAGCTTTTGCCCAGGCTTAACCGGGAAATTGACATAAATATGGCATTCGTGGCCTTCTACGCTGGCACGCACGCGTTGCTCATCAACGCGCTCAATCGCTGTTGCGGAGAAGATATTAATTTCGCCAATAAAACTCGCGACGAATAAGTTCTTCGGCTCTTCGTAGATTTCCCGCGGGCTGCCATCCTGCTCAATTTTCCCGTCACGCATAACCACGATACGGTCACTCATGGTGAGTGCTTCTTCCTGATCATGGGTAACAAACACGAAAGTAATACCGAGTTTACGCTGCAATGCTTTTAGCTCATTTTGCATCTGCTTGCGTAACTTGTAGTCCAGTGCTGACAACGACTCATCCAACAATAACAGGCGCGGTTTATTCACCACGGCGCGAGCGATTGCCACACGTTGTTGCTGGCCGCCGGATAACTGGTGCGGTTTGCGCTGAGCAAAGCTTTCCAGTTGCACCATTTTCAACGCGTCCATCACGCGCGGGGAAATCTCTGCAGCCGGGGTTTTTTGCATCCGCAACCCAAAAGCAACGTTATCAAACACCGTCATATGCGGAAAAAGGGCGTAGCTCTGGAATACGGTATTGATGTGGCGCTGCTCGGCAGGCATTTGAGTGATATCGTGGTCCTCAAGGTGAATAGCCCCGGTATCAACCGTTTCAAGACCGGCAATCATCCGCAGAACGGTGGTTTTCCCGCACCCGGAAGGGCCAAGAAGAGTCAGAAATTCGCCGTTATTGATGGTGAGTGATAAATCTGAAATAACTGTTTTTCCATCAAATGATTTTTGAATCCCCGCCAGTTGCACCAGCGGTGAGAGCGAACGTGATTGTGTGTTCAATTTTGCTTCAGTCCCTAAATGGCGTATCAGTGCTGATACGGGGTTTGTGGTTAACCACCTTGAGGTCGGGTTCATGATTAAGGGCTGGCATTCTACGGCAAACGGCCCCTACATCCAATGATTGTTCGGCCTGGCTTAGGTGAAAAACACCATATTTAAACTACGTTTAATCAATGCACCTTGTTATGACAGGGGTTGCACAGTAATTGATCCACAACCAGAAGATTATTTATTGACGATTGCCCGGAAAAAGTGACCTGAAACAATATTTTGCTTTTATGGCTTCGTGATAATGAAACCACAGAGAGTGAGGGTGACTACATGGATAAATTACTTGAGCGTTTTTTGCAGTATGTTGTGCTGGATACGCAATCAAAGCCGGGCGTAAGGCATGTGCCCAGCACAGAGGGCCAGTGGAAATTATTGCAGCTGTTAAAAGCGCAAATGGAAGAAATGGGCCTGCAAAATGTCACGCTCAGTGAGCATGGAACGGTGATGGGAACATTACCTGCAAATGTGGCACAACCGGTACCTGCGATTGGGTTTATAGCCCATGTGGATACCGCGCCCGATGCCAGTGGCAAAAATGTGAATCCACAAATTGTTGAGGACTACCGGGGGGGAGATATCGCGCTGGGTATGGGCGATGAAATTCTTTCTCCGGTAATGTTCCCCGTGCTGCACCAGTTGCTGGGCCAGACACTGATCACCACCGATGGCAAAACGCTGTTAGGTGCAGACGATAAAGCAGGTGTGGCGGAAATTATGACGGCACTGGCTGTGCTGAAGGGCAAGAACATTCCTCATGGCGATATTCGTGTCGCTTTTACGCCCGATGAAGAAGTGGGCAAGGGCGCAAAACATTTCGATGTCGGGGCCTTTGATGCCCGCTGGGCTTATACTGTTGATGGCGGAGGCCTGGGCGAGTTAGAAGCGGAGAACTTCAATGCGGCGTCTGTGCACATCAAAATTGTCGGCAATAATGTGCACCCGGGGACCGCTAAAGGGGTGATGGTGAATGCGTTGTCGCTGGCTGCGCGGATCCACTCAGAAGTACCGGCGGAAGAAGCGCCGGAAACAACTGAAGGCTATGAAGGATTTTACCACCTGCATTCAATGAAAGGCACGGTTGAACGGGCAGATATGCAATACATTATTCGTGATTTCGACCGCAAACAGTTTGAAGCCCGCAAACGCCGCATGATGGATATTGCGAAAAAAGTAGGGAAGGGCCTGCACCCGGACTGCTATATCGAACTGACCATTGAAGACAGCTATTACAATATGCATGAGCAGGTAGCCGCGCACCCGCATATCGTTGAGTTGGCGCGCCAGGCCATGCTGGATTGTGATGTTGAGCCGGTGCTTAAACCGATTCGCGGCGGCACTGATGGTGCTCAGCTGTCTTTCAAAGGGCTGCCTTGCCCTAATTTGTTTACCGGTGGGTATAATTACCATGGTAAACACGAATTTATCAGCCTGGACAGTATGGAAAAAGCAGTCAGCGTTATTGTGAGAATTGCTGAACTGACCGCACAACGTGGGGAATAAAAACCCCGGCAGAACCGCGCGCACTATTTTGTGCGCGCGGTTGTTGTGTTATTCGGCTTCGAAATACCAGTAACCGCTGTTCACCAGCGCTGTCAGCATTGCCAGAAATGACGGGTCTTCCAGGGCATCACCCAGTTTATCTTTCCCAATTGTCAGGTTATCTGCCAATGCGAAAAGTGCCTGCTGGTTTGAGCTGTGCAGTTGCTCCCCATTGACGAACACCGCATCATTAATACGCAGCACACGTAACCCTCCCGGCCGGTTTAACTCTTCTCCCTGCTGGAGCGCATCGTACACTTCATCGCTTTGGTATGGCGGTTCCGGCGGTACAATCTCCAGTTCATGGCGAGACTGGCTAATAAATTCACCAAACCAGCTATTGAACTGGGTTTCATCATTAATCAGTGCCAGTATCATGGCACGAATGCCATCAAGTTCTGAGGGTAAAATCTCTGACGGATGAGCCCGGGCAGGAACATCGGGATCTTCAAATCGTTTACCGCCCAGTTCATGCTGCAATACATGGTCAGCAAACCCACTCACCAATTCCCGACCACTCGGAGCACGGAAACCGACTGAGTAGTTAAGTGCATTTTCCAGCGAATAGCCTTCATGAGGAAAACCAGGCGGAATGTAGAGAATATCGCCGGGCTCCATCTCTTCATCAATAATGGCTGTGAAAGGATCCACTTGCAGAAGGTCCGGGTGTGGGCAATGCTGCGCCATCGGCGTTTTTTCACCCACCCGCCAGCGGCGGCGGCCTGTTCCCTGAATAATAAACACATCGTACTGATCCAGGTGCGGCCCCACACCACCACCAGGTACCGAGAAAGAAATCATCAGGTCGTCAATTCGCCAGTCAGGTAGTGCGCGAAACGGACGCATTAATGCCGCACTGGGTTCATGCCAGTGATCAACCGCCTGAACCAGCAATGACCAGTTGGTTTCCCCCAAATGATCAAAGCTTTCAAACGGCCCGTGGCTGACTTGCCATTGCCCGTCATCGTGGCTGACCAGGCGGCTGTCAACTTCATTCTCCATTGCCAGCCCGGCTAATTCATCCGGTGAAATGGGGTCAATAAAGTTTTTCAGTGCACGTTTAAGCACTACCGGGCGTTTTTGCCAGTAGCGTTGAATAAAATCGGGCCAGTTTATATCTGCGTGGTATTCCATATATGTTCCTGAGGCGATGACCTTGGGCGGATTATAACGGATGATGGCGAGGATGCACGGTGAACTGTAACGTATTTTTAATGGGGTTACTCGGGTGCGGCACCATCCTGGCGGCGAAATAATATCCTCATTGACAGACCGCCAAGGTGGCTTTCTGCAAGGTGAATATCCCCATCATATTGTTCAACGACATCCTGAACAACAGCCAGCCCGACTCCCTGGCCTGGGCGCAGTGTGTCAATACGTTGTCCGCGCTCGAACACCCCAGCCCGCCGTGCTTCCGGAATACCTGGACCATCATCATCGACAACCACCACCAGGCCTTCATCGCAATGGCTGGCCCGAACTTCGACAAACTCCAGACAGTACTTACAGGCATTATCCAGCACGTTGCCCAGTACTTCCATAAAGTCGTTTTTTTCACCAATGAAAGCGACTTCCGGTGATATATCCAGCCGAATATCCACCCCTTTGATTTGATAGACTTTGTTGAGTGCCGAGGCCAGACTGTCCAGTAGTGGTGCTACCGGATGGAGTTCACGGTTTAGCAATACACCGCTGCCCTGAACACTGGCACGGTGCAGGTAATAACCAATCTGGCCGGAAATACGGCTGATTTGTTCGAGCATGATGCTTTCCGCCTGGCTGACATCCATTTTTTCTGTGCGCAGGGCACGAAGTGTGGATTGTAAAACAGCCAGTGGCGTTTTCAGGCTGTGGGTGAGGTCGGTAAGTGTTGTGCGGTATTTGTTATAGCGCTCGCGCTCTGATGTCACCAGGCGGTTCAGATTACGTACCAGGCTGGTCAGTTCGCGTGTCGTCTCAGGATTAAGGTGTTCACGGTGGCGGGATTCGAGTTCACGGACTTCGGTTGCCAGGGATTCAATGGGGCGCAAACTCCAGCGCGCGGCGAGCCAGAGCAGGGGAATAACCAGCAGTATGTTGGCAACCAGCACATACATAAACCAGTTCCAGACCTTATTTGCGCGCTTTAGCTCCACTGGAATGGCATCGACAACGGCAATAGTCAACGGTGGTAACGTAGCGGTTGCCGGATAGAGGTTAATGGCGACCGAGTGAGTTACGGAGGTTCTACTTTCATCGTTATGCAGCGTTTGTAAGACTTCCTGCATTTTGCTGTTATTACTCAGTAATGCCCGACTGGCACTCAGCGAGGATTCAATTTCATGGAAACCGTCAGATTTGAGCCACTCCGGGCGAATATTATCCTTTACCCAGGATACCGGGCGTTGTTGCCAGAGCAATTTGCCGTGTGTATCGTAAATCATTGCCAGTGTTGGGCTTTGTTCATTCAACGCAGGGGGAAAATCAACTGACAGTTTACCGTCCCTGAAGTGGGCAAACGTGTAATACATATTGCTTTCGCCACGAAGCAGGCGGAAAGTATTTTTATCAAAACTGACTGTATAACCGGCGATAGCGACAAAACCATAGGCCAGCGACAGTATAGTGACGACCGCCGCTGTTGCCAGCAAAAAACGCAGGCGCAGGGAAAGGGGAAATAACCATGTGTAAACGCGTTTCATGGTGCCAGTTCAAAACGGTAGCCCTGGCCTCGTACCGTGATAATGACTTCACCAGCATGCTGTGACTGAATTTTTTTACGTAACCGCCCCATTAGTACATCAATGGTGTGGCTTTCTCTCAATTCTGCATCCGGGTACAGTTGCAGCATTAATGCTTCTTTACTGACAACCTTTCCATTATTGCGAATTAACATTTCCATAATGGTATATTCAAAGGCGGTGAGCTTGATAAGGATGTCGTTAATGGATAATTCGCGACGAGACAAATCAAGGTGAAAAGGTGCCAGTGTAATCACCTGTGACGCCAGCCCGCTGTTTCTGCGCATTAATACCTGCATCCTGGCGACCACCTCTTCCAGGTGGAAAGGTTTGGTCACATAGTCATCCGCTCCAGCGCCAAGCACTTCGACTTTTTCTTGCCAGCTCTCGCGCGCCGTAAGTACCAAAATAGGAAGCGTGATATGTTCGTTACGCCAGCGGCTAATCATTGATACACCGTCTTCATCCGGCAGACCAAGGTCAACAATAGCAATATCCGGCACATGCTCTTTCAGAAAGTAATCTGCTTCTTTAGCATCTTCTGCTGCGTCGACCTGGTGGCCCAATTCACGCAACTGAACTTTCAGGTGATGGCGTAATAACGCGTTATCTTCCACAACCAGTACGCGCATTGATAATCCTCATAACTTCACATAATCAGCCTTGCTCTTTTCACCATTTTCGCACATATGGTGAATTTATTGAAACAGCTTGATTGCAAAGCAGCCCGGTAAAAATAATGGGGAGATTGTACGTGGCCTGGTCAGTAGTGCAGGGTGATTAGTGTAACTATTTGCTGAAATTGGTTCAGTGAAGCGAAGAGGTAGATAAATATGAGTTATAAACGCCAGTGATGAAGGGTGAACGCCACCCGTTGGCAGCGTTCACCCGGAGGGGTTATTTCAGGTCATCCACCATTTGAATGGCGCGGCCAATATAGTTAGCCGGAGTCATCGCTTTGAGACGAACTTTTTCTTCTTCCGGTAATTCCAGACCATCAATAAACTGTTTCATCCCTTCGGCGTCCACTCGTTTGCCACGGGTTAACGCTTTGAGTTTTTCGTAAGGCTGTTCAATGCCATAACGGCGCATTACCGTCTGGATGGGCTCCGCCAGCACTTCCCAGTTGTGATCCAGTTCTTCCAGCAGGTGGTCGCGGTTTACTTCCAGTTTGTTGATGCCTTTGAGCGTGGACTGCCAGGCAATAAGCGCATAACCCACACCTACACCTAGGTTACGTAACACGGTGGAGTCTGTCAGGTCGCGTTGCCAACGAGAAACCGGGAGTTTGCTGGCCAGATGTTGCATAACTGCATTTGCCAGGCCCAGGTTACCTTCTGAGTTTTCAAAATCAATAGGGTTAACCTTGTGTGGCATGGTGGATGAACCAATTTCACCGGCGATAGTTTTCTGTTTAAAGTGGTTCAGCGCGATGTAACCCCACACATCCCGGTCGAAATCAATCACAATGGTGTTGAAACGGGCAACACAGTCAAACAGTTCGGCAATGTAGTCGTGCGGTTCAATCTGCGTGGTGTACGGGTTCCACTGGACTCCCAACGAGGTGACAAATTCTTCGCTGAATTTATGCCAGTCGACATCCGGGTAAGCAGCCAGGTGAGCATTATAGTTACCTACCGCACCATTAATTTTACCGAGGATTTCTACCTGCTCTAACTGGCGGTACTGGCGCTCCATACGGTAAGCGACGTTAGCCATTTCTTTACCAATGGTGGAGGGTGTGGCAGGTTGACCATGGGTACGCGATAACAGTGGAATATCGCGGTATTGCTGTGACAGGTCTTTAACCGCATCGATAATTTTACGCCACCACGGCAGGATGACTTCAGCGCGCGCGGTTTGCAGCATCAGTGCGTGGGACAGGTTATTGATATCTTCAGATGTGCAGGCAAAGTGAATAAATTCAGAGACAGCATGCAGTGCAGGGACTTCACTGACTTTTTCTTTCAGAAAGTACTCCACCGCTTTAACATCGTGGTTCGTCGTGCGCTCAATCGTTTTGATTCGTGCCGCGTCTTCTTCATTAAAGCTGGTAACGATATTGTTGAGGAAATCGTTTGCGTCTGCATCAAAAGCAGGAACTTCCTTGATCGCTGTGTGTGCGGCCAGCTTCTGCAGCCAGCGAACTTCGACCTGGACGCGGAATTTCAGCAAACCGAATTCACTGAAAATAGCGCGCAGGGCGCTGACTTTATCGCCGTAGCGTCCATCAACGGGGGAAACGGCGGTCAGTGAGGATAATTCCATCAGTAGTAACTCCTGAGAGGTTAACATTGAGCAAGAATTTGCCGTGCCTGTGTGGACAGGCGATTTCGGGAAAACATGAGTTGCAGGCGGCTACCGCCTGACTGGCGCCACAACACAGCAGCGCGGATACCGGCGAGCAGTGTGGCGCGCACTTTCGCCTGCACTTGTGCGCTTTGCAGCACGGCAGGTGAGCCGGTAACCTGAATGCGCGGCCCCAGTGGGCTGATAACATCCACATAAATACCGGCCATCGCGCTTATTAAGGTATCGGACATGACATCAAAATGATCCAGTTGGCGTTGCAGCCCCTGAATACGTTCACCGAGGGTGTTCAGCGCATTCGCGTTTGCAGAGAGCTTTTTCTCCAGTACCACAAGGCTCAGGGTATAACGCGTGATATCTGCGACGATACCATGGCGCTGGCCTGCGTTAAGTACACCCAGCAGCGCTTCAAGGCCTGGCTTTAGGTTGGCTTCCTGACCACCATATACTGCAAGCATAGACGGTGGGTTCAGGTCGAGCACGCTGTTTAGCGAGACATGTAACGCATCCGTGTCACAATGCCCCTGGTGGGCAAGCTGTTGCACTAACATTGCCGCCTGGCTGACGCCCGCAAGCGCCAGTGTGATGTCATGATATTGCTTAGCCACGCAAACTCCTTTCTTTTGTGCAGCAGGAATGATTTACAGAGGAATACGTTGTTCAATTATCCCACCACCCAGGCAGATTTCTCCGGTGTAAAATACCGCAGACTGACCGGGGGTTACCGCAGCAACCGGTGTGGCAAAGCGCACTTCAATCCGGTTTTCATCCAGAGGGATAACGGTGCAAGGGATATCTTCCTGGCGATAGCGTGTTTTCACTGTGCACTCTACAGGTGCAGAGAGTGGTTCACGAGATACCCAGTGTAACTGCTGAGCAACCAGCCCGGTGGACATCAGCCGTGGGTGTTCATGGCCCTGGGCCACAATCAGAATATTGTTGGCGACATCTTTATCCACCACATACCACGGGTCTTCGCTACCTTCTTTTGTACCACCAATCCCCAACCCTTTACGCTGACCGAGCGTGTGGTACATCAACCCCTGGTGTTGACCTATTTCATCACCATCAACGGTGATAATTTTCCCTGGTTGTGCGGGCAAATAGCGGCCAAGGAATTCACGGAATTTACGCTCGCCAATAAAACAAATACCGGTGGAGTCTTTTTTCTTCGCAGTGACCAGATCCAGCTCTTCAGCGATTTTACGGACTTGTGGCTTTTCCAGTTCACCTACCGGGAACAGGCTTTGCGCGATTTGTTCATGGCTCAGAGTATAGAGAAAGTAACTCTGGTCTTTATTGCTATCAAGGCCACGCAGAAGCTGGCTTTTCCCGTTGACATCAGCACGGCGTACATAGTGACCCGTTGCGATATAATCGGCACCGAGATCTTCTGCAGCAAATTCCAGGAATGCTTTGAATTTGATTTCTTTATTACACAAAATATCCGGATTTGGCGTACGACCTGCTTTGTATTCAGCAAGGAATAACTCGAAGACATTATCCCAGTATTCGGCTGCAAAATTGACCGTATGCAGTTCAATACCGAGCTTATCACAGACGGCCTGTGCATCTGCGAGGTCTGCAGCAGCCGTGCAATACTCCTCGCCATCATCTTCTTCCCAGTTCTTCATGAACAGGCCTTCCACCTTGTACCCTTGTTGCAGTAACAGGTAAGCGGAGACGGAAGAGTCAACACCGCCGGACATCCCGACGATTACTTTTTTCTGGCTTTCTGGCATGGAGATACTCACGACTATCAACTTCGAAGCGGCGTATTCTAGCACGCGCCGAACCGTTAGGCATCCTTTGTGAACGGCCAGTTAAAAGCACCCAGTAATGCCAGCGGATAACGTTCGCCTTTGCGGTAGCAGTGCAGGCTTTCTGCAACCAGTGGTGAGCGCAGATTTGTGGCTCGCAATAAGGTTCGTTCATCCACCCACAGGCAGCGGTCAATATCACTGTCGTGGGGTTCTGTTGGGCATATTGCAGGCAAATCAATAGCGAACAGAAAACGTAAAAACGGTGTGTTATCCGGTGCTATCCACTGGTGCAGTTGTAAGAAATGCTGCGGTTGCGCAATGATACCGGTTTCTTCATACAGTTCGCGTTCTGCGGCTTCAACCAGGGTTTCCCTGGCTTCAAGGTGCCCGGCAGGCTGGTTCCAGGTGGCTTTACCGCGCACTTTTTCCTCAACAACCAGGAATTTATTCTCTGCCTGAACAACACAGGCAACCGTAACATGGGGCTTCAGCATTATTTTTTCCTTATATTCAGACTGGTAATTCCCGCCATTCCCCACAGGGAATATTTTCCAGCGTGTAAGGCCCGATCGCATAGCGGATCAGGCGCAGCGTAGGAAAGCCAATATGTGCTGTCATACGGCGCACTTGCCGGTTACGGCCTTCACAGAGCGTGATTTTAAGCCAACTGACTGGAATAGATTTTCGCTCGCGGATAGGGGGCGTACGCGGCCAAATCCATACGGGTTCAGTAACAATTTCCGCCCCGGCGGGCAAGGTTGGGCCGTCTTTTAGTGTAACGCCATTACGCAGGGCTTCCAGTGCAGCTTCATCAGGTTCACCTTCCACTTGTACAAAATAAATTTTACTGGTTCGCTTGCCTGGTTGCGTTAATGTCGCCTGTAATTTCCCATCGTTGGTTAACAACAATAAACCTTCGCTGTCACGATCCAGACGCCCGGCTGCATAGACGCCCGGTACGGAAATATAGTCTTTCAGGGTCTGGCGACCGGCGTCATCGGTAAACTGGGGGAGTACATCATAAGGTTTATTGAAGAGAATAAGCCGTTTTGGACCACCAGTTTTACTATTTTTGGCGCCTTGTTTGGAGCTGAATCGTTTAACCTGGGGATTTCTAAAAGAAGTTTTATTCATGGTATTTTCAGGTAAGGTTGATTCACGCATTATAACGTAAACATAAGTGCCTGGCATGGCGTAAAACATTCAGGTAGTATTGACGCGCCATTACAAATTATTAACAAAAGAGTAACCAGAAGCGCTCGAAGGAGAGGTGAATGGAAAGCAAAGTAGTTGTTCCGGCGGAAGGTAAAAAGATCACCCTGCAAAATGGCAAGATTGACGTGCCAAATAACCCGATTATTCCATTTATTGAAGGTGACGGTATCGGGGTGGACGTTACGCCAGCAATGCTGAAAGTGGTCGATGCCGCTGTCGCAAAAGCTTATAACGGTGAGCGTAAAATTTCCTGGATGGAAATTTATACCGGTGAGAAATCTACCAAAGTTTATGGCCAGGATGTCTGGCTGCCACCTGAAACACTTGATCTGATTCGCGAATACCGTGTTGCCATCAAAGGACCTCTGACTACTCCGGTTGGCGGCGGTATCCGTTCCCTGAACGTTGCTTTGCGCCAGGAACTGGACCTGTATGTGTGCCTGCGCCCGGTGCGTTATTACCAGGGCACGCCAAGCCCGGTAAAACACCCTGAACTGACCAACATGGTTATTTTCCGCGAAAACTCCGAAGACATCTATGCCGGTATTGAGTGGAAAGCCGACAGCGCAGACGCTGAAAAAGTTATCAAATTCCTGCGTGAAGAAATGGGCGTGAAGAAAATTCGCTTCCCGGAACACTGCGGTATCGGTATCAAACCTTGCTCTGAAGACGGAACCAAACGCCTGGTGCGTGCTGCTATTGAATACGCAATCACAAACGATCGCGATTCCCTTACGCTGGTGCACAAAGGCAACATCATGAAGTTCACTGAAGGTGCCTTTAAAGACTGGGGTTACCAACTGGCTCGCGAAGAGTTTGGTGGTGAACTGATTGATGGCGGACCGTGGATGAAAATTAAAAATCCGAACACTGGCAAAGACATTATCGTTAAAGATGTCATTGCTGATGCCTTCCTGCAACAAATCCTGCTGCGTCCGGCAGAATATGATGTCATCGCTTGCATGAACCTGAATGGTGACTACATTTCTGACGCTCTGGCAGCTCAGGTTGGCGGTATCGGTATTGCTCCGGGTGCCAACATTGGTGATGAATGTGCACTGTTTGAAGCAACACACGGCACCGCACCAAAATATGCAGGCCAGGATAAGGTGAATCCGGGTTCTGTGATTTTGTCTGCTGAGATGATGCTGCGCCACATGCAGTGGTTTGAAGCCGCTGACTTAATCGTTAAAGGTATGGAAGGCGCAATCGCTGCCAAAACCGTAACCTACGATTTCGAACGTCTGATGGATGGCGCTAAACTGCTGAAATGTAGTGAGTTTGGCGACGCGATTATCGCGAACATGTAATCTGCATTGCAGGTTAGTGAAGAACGGGAGCCGGTGGGTTCCCGTTTTTTTATGGCTTCGAAAATTCTTCCCCAAAACGTTTCCCCAAAACCCCTCCGTCAAGACCCCGTTTGGGTGTCGATCACCAGCCAGTCTTTTCCCCGGTCATCGTTATATTTATCGGTCATTTTACGGGACTTGTGACCCAGCAGTTTTTGGGTATTAATTCCCTGTTCGCGATAAAGGCGTTCAGCCAGGGAGCGTTGTTCGTGGAATGTCGGTGGCGTTCCATTTTTCCATTGAAGACCGCTTTTATCCCGGGCATTACTGAAACCGGAGGTGATGGTTTTTTCGGATACGGCACCACCCCGTTTAGCCTGAGAGGTTGTGTGATGGCGGTGGATAATATGCGGACTCAATATTTTATCCCTGCACCGTACTATTACCTGCTCAAGGGTAGTATCTATTGCATCACATTTAAGACTCAGGGGAATAGCTAATTTAGTCCCGGTTTTACTTTGCTCAATGTGCAAATAACCATCCCATATATCACGGAATTTCATTCGGGCAATATCACCAGGCCGTTGGCCGGTAACGAGTGCAATAAGCATCGTATTTTGAATATAGCGGGGCATGCCATTCGCTGTTTCGAAAATAACTTTCCACTCTTCTATATTGAGCCGCTCTCGTTGAACTTTATTCCCTGGCTTTTCGTTGCCTTAACCGGAAAGCAGCATCTGGCCACCTCGATGGGTAAATCCCTTGAAGCCCGGGGTAAAACGGAACTATCGCTACCGTTTTGGCGCTAACCCAACTTCTGCCAACCAGAACAACGGGGGAGTTGAACCTGCATTGTTGTCAACAATACCGCCTAATGACCGCTTTGGAAGTGTGGCGGTTTACTTGTTAAGGATGAAGTTAACTTCGGTGACCGGGTATACATACATTCTGTACTAAATGGCAAATGAAAAAAGCACTGTGTCTTTCGTATCCGACCACCCATCAAGAGTATAACGAGGTATTATCCAGTGTGTCGTCAATGTTTATTGAATAGAATATTACAATATATATGGTTATAATTATATCATGGTCTGAGTTATTTAATGGGGTAAATATGCATTAATGAATGATTCGGTGAGAGGGTTATGAAAGAATAAACTTCTTATATATGAAAATATTTATTTTACTTGATTTAATTGATTGGTCGTCATGATTGGAGGTATTAAATGTTGTTGTTAATGTGTATGGGATGAATCCTATTTTTACAAAAAATTAATCGGTTGAATGTAATGCGGACAATTATTTTTGCAGACTGTGCTATGCTTATTTTTCCTTGTGAATGACCAGCGAATGAATGGAGAAAACTATGGGAATTATTTCATGGATTGTGTTCGGGCTCATAGCAGGTATCCTGGCGAAGTGGATTATGCTTGGTAAAGATGGTGGTGGCTTTATCATCACTGTTATTTTGGGGATTATTGGTGCCGTAGTCGGTGGCTGGATAAGCACATTCTTTGGCTATGGTAAGGTTGATGGCTTTAACGTCGGGAGTTTTGTAGTTGCAGTAATCGGTGCACTGGTAGTGCTTTTTATCTACCGAAAAATAAAAGCATGACAATCTCTTTGCATTCAGAATCTCTTGAGGCCGCATCTGCGGCCTCTGTCATATTTACCCATGCTCCTGGCAACAGCTGACAACATGTTGATTTCTGCTGCTGATTTTAGTGCTCTGAGAGCCAATGGCATCGATATGTATCAGCGGTGACTTCCCTGACTTCATTATATAACGGGTATGTTGATAATGTTGTGCGCCAGTTGATTGAATCTCCGATTTCTTACTGACCAGGTAATAAAGCACATTATGTGCAAACGGGTGATTAATGAGCGATTTAGTTTATTTTGAGTATTAATTGAACATTTTTACATGGATTTGCTCATAAAATGGTCTTGCTTGATAAATGGTTTAACATTAACAGCGGGCATAAACATAAGTATATAATCCCATGCAATTAAAAAGGTTTTTTTATTACATATTGATGTTGCGACGTTGTCATCAGAAGAGTAAATTTTTGCCTCGAATTAGTTTCCCTTATGGGCTGTTAGCTCAGTTGGTAGAGCAGTGGACTCTTAATCCATCGGTCGCGGGTTCGAATCCCTCACAGCCCACCATTGATTTTCAATGGGTTACAAACATCCTCCTTTTGTCATTTTTTCCGAGTGGGACAAATTTGGGACATCCTCTCCCAGAATCGCATCAATTTTTTTTGCGTGTTCGGCAAGATGGTTAGGTGCAAGATGTGCATAGCGTCTTACCATTTCGACTGACTCCCATCCCCCCATTTCCTGTAGCACTGATAACGGAACACCTGATTGTATTAACCAACTTGCCCAGGTATGCCGTAAATCATGGAAACGGAAATCTTCAATACCTGCACGCCGACAGGCAGAGCGAAACGCTGTTTGATTATCCACCCGCATTCGCCTGACTTGCTCTGTTTTTGTTCCATCAGGGCGGGTTCCGCTCTGTGTGTGTACAAATACCCAGCGGTGATGCTTACCTATTTGCTCACGAAGTATCTGACATGCTGTATCATTCAGGGCCACCCCTATAGCCCTGTTTGATTTGCTGTCTTCGGGATTTATCCAGGCCCGTTTGTCCTGCATGTTTATCTGTCCCCACTCAAGTGACAGGATATTTGAACGACGCAGACCTGTTACCAGTGCAAATCTGACTACTGACCTGAGCGGTTCAGGGCATTCATTGATTAGCCGCTGTGCTTCATGCGGCTCAAGCCACCTGATCCTTTTATTTCTGGCTTGCGGGATTTTTATCGTGGGCGCTTTTTCCAACCACTTCCATTCCCGCTCTGCTGCCCTAAGAATCGACTTTATCAGTGCCAGGTGCCTTGCCTTGGTTGATATCGATACAGGCTTGCTTTTATAAGGAGGAATTTCTTTCCCTAACTTTTTTGCTGTTAATGCACGTTGATTCCATCGTCTTTCATCAGATTTATTCGTCATATTACTTATGGCTGAATAGATTCTTGCCTCCGTGACATCTTTTATTCGTACACCTTCAAAGTGCTCTAACCAGAAAAGCATTCTGCTTTTATCAGTATCAAGCGACTTCTTGTCCACTTTCTCTTCCAGCCAGCGAAGACAGGCTTCTTCAAACGTTACGTCAGGAAAGTCACCCAGACGGTTTACCCGCCATAGTTCTGCTTTCCGTTTGTCGTGCAGCTCTAATGCCTGCCTTTTGTCCGTTGTGCCAAGAGACTCCTTAATTCTTTTCCCGCCCGGGAGCGAGTACGACCCGTACCATGTTTGACCTCTGCGGAAGACTGACATTTTTTCACTCCTTGTATGTCATCACCCGCGCTCACAGGAACAGTATGCAGCGGTGCACGTATTGCCGCAATGCAGGCTTCCCGGGTAGTGAGGTACGGTGATTTTATTTTTGTTGGATCTTTACGCGTTGCCTGTAGCCGCCCGGACTTTATCCAGGCGGTTGCTGTTGGTCTTGATATTCCAATAAATGCACAGGCTTCATCGAGTGTCAGACTGTATTGCTCCATACTCACTCCATCGGCTTTACACTGGACAGAATCAAGCGGCGTTTTGTCAGTGGAGCACCACATCGGCGGCCAGTGAATTTGTCATAAGTTTCATTTCTGCCGGCGCACCAGGTAGTCGCTGTTTCACGTAACTGGACCTTCTTTTCTCCATCTTTTGTGATGATGGTGCCGGTATGCGTTTTAGGTTGACTCATGCTGCACCCACCTTACTTTTACGTTCGGCAATTTCCTTGCAATCAGCACACATCGTGCAGCCCGGAACGGCGATGCGCCGGGCTTCGGGAATCAACTCACCACATTCCACGCAGTGCGTAGCTGATACGGCGTTACGGTTAATACGGGCGTTGGCTATTGCCATGGTGATAGTGAACTCAGCGCGTGCGTTTGCTTCGTCGATAATTTCTGCCATGTTCATTCCCGGGAGGTTTCCCTCCCGGCTCCGTATCAGTCAGCGATGTATTCCGGGCGCATATCGGCCAGGATGATAGTGAACTGATCAAACAGTTCGTCGGTGAGGTGGCGCTTAGAACTGGCAAGCAAGTTTTCAGCTTTGCCGAAAGCATCACTGGCACCGGGTTCGCCCGGGTTAGGCAGTGAGTTAATGGAGGCTTCCAGCTTGTTGCGGGCATCGACCAGGTAATAACGCTTCACTGCCTTGTTTTTCAGCTCGGTAAACAGGGCGAAGCCCAGTACTGATTTTTGAGATTCAATATCTGCCCGGACAGCCTTCGCCTGGTCCACACTGCCGGCATTTTCAATCCGGTCACGAAATTCATCAGCGATTGAATCAATGTTGCCGGTGGACTCTTTTGCGCTGTGAGTGATTTCTGCGCCGCCAGTGATCTCAGCAACAGACATGCGCTGTACTGGTGCGGGGTTAATTTCCTTCTCTTCGCGATAAGAGAGGTCATCTGCATCCTGAAACCCCATTACGGCTGCCGGGCAGTATGCTTTTGACCAGTCTTTTGTTGCCAGATAAAGAATCTGTTGCTTCGGTTTTGTAACCCACAACGGGGAGTTTCTTATGGCGACACTCGCGAGATATAACGGCTCACCCCAGGTGATTTCTGTTTCGCCGCGAATGATTGCGCCCGCGCGGATATATAAACCGTCCTCATCTTCATCAGACCAGTCACGAACTCTTTCCGTTTTTTCATACGACCCTTTGCTACCTGTCTTTGTAACGGTCACATCCTTGCTGCGGATGCACTTTGACCAATCGCCACCGTACTCATAATGAAAACGCCCACGAATAGCCCCGGAACTGGAGAGAATCGCACTAATAAGTTGAGCCTCGTAGCCAAGCTTTCCGCCAACGAAGAAGGTTTTTTGTGCAACAGCATATGGATTCATTCCCCATTGCATTGCCTGCATTACGATAGCCATGCAATCAGCCGGCTTTCCTACCAAATGGTCAGGGACCGCAATGGTTGCATCTGCCATTAGGTTGGCAAACGCTGTTAGTTGCCCAAGCGCCTGAACATTGAAAACAGAGTTCGTGGCAGAAACTGTGTTGGGAGCTTGCTGTTCAGCCATTACGATATTTGTGTTTTCCATGAGTTTTCCCCTTATGCAAGGCGCAGCGCTTCAAGGCGGCGCAGGTCAAAATCGTTCAGTTCGTCGGTGTAGTCTTCAGTGACAGGTGCCGGCCATTCGCCAGTATCGAAGCCGTGGGCAATGTCGCGCATGGTTTTGCGGTACTCCAGCATGCCCAGCTCCAACAATTCTGCAGACGCTTCGATGATGGCAATCCAGTGGTAACCCTCGTCCTTATTGATGAAAATCCAGAAAAACTGGTCGAGGCCGGCTGTTTCGCAATACATCGCTGCACTCAGGTGGTAATCGCGTTCAATGATTTCCCGGTGGAGTTTGGCGCGAATGGCTTCACGCTTGATATTCCACATGCTGATAGTCTTCAGGTCGGCACCAATACGGACGCTGTTCATATCAATTTCGAGGTCCGGTCTTACGCGAATTTCCAGCCCGGTTTCTTCATCGATACCGAAGTAGCTGACTTCAACTGCGCGGTCTGGGTGTTGCAGCAACTTGCCAGCAGTAGGGTGGCTGAACAGTGCCTGCTGCATCTGCAGGGCGGTTGCGTACTGCTGGCGGGTGACCAGAATTTTCCCTTCGGGATTATCGCGCCAGGCATCCAGCAGTTCGTCGGCAAACACCGCATCGGGGTTAACCGATTTTACGGCAGCAATCATGTCGGCTTTGGTACCGGATACTTTCAGTGGTGCGGGTTTCTGCGCTTCCTGAGCGACCAAATCCGGATTGATAATTGCCAGTTGCTCAAGCAGCGCATCACGGCTGCCGTTGGTTTTTACCTGAGCGGGCAGAGTGCTGTTGTATTCTTTGATGCAGGCTTTCATTGCTGCGGCAGTCTGTTTCTGGCCTTCTTCAATGCGCTGGAACTCGACTGGCAGAGACATATAGCTTTGCCCGGTTTCTTCAACAGAGCCGCCAAGAGATACCTGAGCGGGCAGGGTGGCGTTGTACTCTTCCAGTAGCGCCTTGATGTCGTCTGCACTCAGTTGCGCCGGCAGGCTGGCATTGTGTTCATCGATAAAGGCACGGATAGTCGCCGTGGTGGTAAATGCACCTTCCGGGATTTCCGGCTCAATGCTGAACTCAGCCTGCAGGTTTTCAGGCTGCAACGCCAACCCATGCACCAGGTTGCCCATATCCAGAACTTTGGATCGCTCTTTCTGAATGGTTTTTGATACGTGGCGGGCATCGAAGTACATCAGTGATACCCGGGCATCTTTTACCTGAGTGCTGCTGATACCATTCGCTGCGTGGTAAACCTCATTAGGCAAACCTTCGTAACGGCCAGGCTCGAAGTAAGCCGGATATTCAGGTTGAGCCTCTTCCCGGGTAGTCTCCTGCGTTTCATGTTGAGCAACCTGCTTTTCGACAGCCATTACAGCAGCCAGGCCTTTCGTTGCTTCGTTGAATGCGGCAGCCGCCTCTGGAAAACTTCCGGTGCTCAGGGTATTTGCTTGCGCATCAACTTCATCAGCGCTTTCATTTTCTGATACCTGAGCACTACTCGTGACTTGGTCGTGGTGAGTCGTTTCCATCGGCACATTGCTGGTGGTCTCCTGAGTGGTGGATGTGGCCGCCAGGCCGTCTATGGAAAATACGCCATTACCCAGGCTGGAAACCTGAGGCTGGTGCGCTGATTCTGCGCGTGATTTGGCTTCACTCATGATTTGACGTGTGGCAACTTCCATTTCCCCGGTCACTGTCTCCAGTTCCTCTGCGGGGCGTTTACCTTCAATTACATCGAGTGCGACAGATGCCTGAGGTATATGGCGGGCGGCAGCCAGCACTTCGGCTGTTGGTGTCTCGTGTTTGAACTCTGTCAGGTTTGCGACGATGTAGCTCTGCAGGTTACCCGGGAAATTATGAAGACCTTCATCTGCGCTGCGGATAAGGGCAAAAATCGCTGCCCGGGAATAGTCCAGGATGCCTGGCGTTCTACGCAGGGCTGCGGACCATTCTTTGAATGGGCTTTCTTTTTTGGATACGACTTCTTTGGAGCGGCGGAAAACGCTGCCCGGGATGTCATAGATATCAAAATCCATTGGCAGGGTGGCCAGAGCAATTTCGATGTCCAGTGTGTCCAGTGTGTGAATCAGGTCAGGGTTGCGGTCGGTTTTGTTCCCGCCACCCGCATTAAGACCAGCATCAGTACGCTGAATCGCTGCAATATGATTACCTTTGGCCCACTCATTGGTGAGAATGCCCCGGTCGATGTTCTCGGTCTTACTCCAGGTCTCAATAAACTGCCGAACGTTGCCTAACTCCGGGACTTTGCCATCGGTTGGCCATATACGCTTGATTGCAGAGGTGAGTTGCCAGATGTCATATTCTCTGGCTTTCTGAATGTCTGCGACGCAGTTGACCGCTAATACCAGGTTCTGGACATAGGTATTGTCCGTGTCCATTTCCAGTTTCAGCACTTCGCGTTTTTGTTCAGCCGTGATGTGGTAGAAATACTCGTCACCGGCCAGAAACTCCGCGATAACTTTGTGACGGAATGGCAGGGTGCAAACAGAGATAAGTTCAGGCAAATCTTCATTGGTTGCCGGTACATCCGCCTGTTCATTGATTACGGTGTCGGTTTGCCCGGTGTTAACCGTGTTATCTGCAGTAGGGATTTTGTGCCATGTCAGGCCATCATCACCCAGTTGGTAACGGGTGCTCCAGGTATAATCCACTGTGTTTTCTTCCGGCAGGTCGTCATAAACCGGCAAGTCGGTGCGGATCGGCTTCTGGTAATCTTTACCACGGCCCGTTTCAATCCCGGCTTCTTCCAGCTCAACATCGAGCTGCAGGTTGGCACGCGCTTCGGATTTTGCAGTGAACCAAATCACTGCATCATCTTTGCCGGATTTCTGCGTAGCTTTAACTACATAGAAAAATTCCATGTGAGATCCTCTTTTTTGGATGTAAGATCCCCGGGCCAGAGATAGCGCCCATTGGGTGAACTTTGGTTTTTTGTTGTTTTCCGGTGGAACTTTGGTCGGTGTCACCGGACGTACAGGCCGCCTTGCGCGGCTTTTACGTTAGCCTTCGTGAGCCATCTGGTCGTATGAAGAGCAACGTTCAGAGCAATACTCTTTTTCTTTGCGCGCCAGCTGCGAGCCGTTGCGATAGAGAAGGGTACTTTTGACTACTTCCTCCGGTTTAACCGGCTTGCTGCAGTAACCACATTTCGTTGAGTTACACATCTGGATCCCCCTTTTGCGCCAGCAGGTAGCAGACCCGGCGAAGAATCACTTCGAAGAAGTTCAGCTTTACGGCCTGCTGTCGTCCTGGTTTGCGTGCGTAATCAATCATCGTGATCTCCTTGTTATGCCTGTCTTTTCACCACTTCAGGCTCGGTGGTATGCTTACGGCTCTCACACCAAGCAAGGGTATTACTATGAAAAATGATGTTAAGCCTTGTCCCATCTGCAATACCCCATCAAAATTTTCAGAAAAAATATTTCATGAATTCAATGAAGTAAGTGGAATGACGATTAAACCTATTCCATCATCCGTTTTTGCCTGCAAAACTCATGGACTCTTTGCTATCTCGGAAAAACTTGAAGACATCCTTTCCAATAACCCTCATTCAGGATTTTTGTTTCAGCTTGAAGCCAAAGTTAGTCAGCAATTTATTCCGTTCGATGGCGACATCAGTAGCGTCAAAGTAATCGAGTCGTTATAAACGGGATGGTTTCCATTTAAGCTTTATCATCCTGGGGTAAATTCTCCCCCTGCAAACGCCACCTGCTCGTGCACTTTGCTTAACTCTGAGGCGCTGGCGTTTGTCCCTCTCATACAGTTCATAGTGGTATGTCTCGTATGGGGTAAGGGGCAGTGTTCGCACCAGATATGCGAAAAAACCAGACTCACCTGTTTTCTTCGTATTGCCTTTCATCTCACCCTCGTTTGCCTTATCGCCGGCCAGCGGAACGTTTACACCTGATGCGCGTTAATCTCTCCACCTCATCCCGGTCTTCGTATGCGCCGGGCCGCTACTTCGTGGGCTCCATGCCTTGGTGGTTCGTAGTGCGTCTTGGTGAGTTCGATTAAACACAATGTTTAAACAAATGTCAACTTTATGGGTATTTATGAATAAACAAAATGTTTAAAATGTCTTTGGTAACGGAATTTTTTGGGATGTGGGACAAAAAAAATCCAATAGTGGAGTGTGGGGGATAGGTTGATTGTGCTCAGAATGAGGTTTCTGTGAAAGAATCAAGACTAGTGCGGAAAAGAGTATAAAAACCCGGCGTGTGGGCCGGGGGGGATGTTTAATGTGATTTTGGTAACTGTGGTTTTCTTACTGCCTCAATGATTTTTACTGCATCGATTCGTGGAATTGCGCCGTCAGCTGATTTTTTGACCAAATAATTACCAAATCTGTTAGGTATGTAATCTTTTTGCATCCATCTACGAAACTCACCCAAAGAGTCATCAGGATAAATCCACGCATCAACTGGTCCTGCTTTATGTTGCGGGAACCAATCAGGATAAACATGAGGATGTTTTGTTCTGGCACCATATTTATCATCTAGATTATTACTCACCCAATGTTTAGACCACATGGTTCCAACACTGATGTCAGGAATGGCGGCTGGTCCGAAGTCGAAGTTTCCCTTAATCATTTTTAGAGAGAGGTCGGCCATTTCTCTGAATACGGAGAAGTATCCAAAGGGAACTTGATCGTTCATAAGTAAGCGTTCATGGAAGCATTCCAGAGCCCCTCTTTGGGGGTTGTCGGGATCAATCCCTACACTTAAGTAAATAAATCTTCTTAACTGAGACCCGGCTAATTTTCTAAAATTGTCCTGAGCAATATCTTGCCCTGAATGGTTGGCCTCAAAGGCATAATATTCCAGTATTGCCATACAGACAGAATCTGGAAATATATTCGCTTCGGTGCCTTGAATGATTCCTTTTGTATAGAGTTCCTGAAGATTTAGCCCATTTTTTTTTAGTAACTCATCAACAATCAAACCCCTGGGCTTTGTTCTTTCCTCAGCCCAATTAGATGTAAATCGAAGTAATGTGGCATGGTCAACTGCACATAACCTAGCTAGGCCACGTAATGTCAAAAATGGGGAGCCATCATTCATAACACCCATTTGGATGCCATCAATATCAGCTTCCTTAACTGGATACAACTCAAGGTTTATCTGTTGCCCAGAAAGCACTAGATCTAAATTATCCATATGATTTATTTACCTTTGGATGTGGTGTCCAAGTTAACTGAAAGCCGTAATGAAGAGACTTTGTTCCACCATTTACAGAATGAAACTTATTCTCCTTGCGGCCTGATACGACCTTTAATGTATTTTTCGTAAAGTGCATCCAGCTCTTTTAGGCGAAGCGCGAAAATGCGTAGCATATTCTGTTGTTCTTCTTCGGGAAGCTGACGGTATAGCTCCAATAGACGTTGTTCGTCTGGCTTTAATCCATCCTTCTCATCAACCTCTTGGCCAAGAACCCACTCAAGGCTTACCCCTAGCGCATCCGCCAGTTTTATCGCCGAACTTTTCCCTATAGTGCCACGCACGAACCAGTTATTGACCGATTGTGCGCTGACTCCGCAAATGCGTGCCATATCTGACTTGGTCAAATTCTTGAGTCCGAGGATTTCGTTGAGCCTCTGCACTTGTGGATGATTAATCTGATGAGTTTTTTCTTTCATAACAAGATTCTAAACCAAAAGTTTAATCTCTCAATAATCAAAATGTTGACATTAAAATAAACAAAATGTTTAAATTAATCGTATCTACAGGAGCAGACTATGAAAGCAATTGATAAAGCTATTACCACAGCAGGTACCGCGAGCCGTTTAGCAGAACTACTGGCAGTTAGCGCAATGACCATCAGTCATTGGCGGAATCGTTACCATGGGATCGTCCCTGCTGATCGTGTACTACAAATTTACGGTGCTACAGGTGTAACGCCACATGAACTTCGCCCAGACCTTTATCCAAACCCCTCCGACGGTTTACCTAAACAGGAGCCCTAACCATGCAAACTGTTTCATTCCAACAGAGTAGCAGAGCTTCATCGCAGTCTCTGATATTTCGATGTCAGCAACATAATTCTACGGAGCAGGAAGTAGATCACCGCGCAATTTGTGTTGCAGTTCGTGCCTGGGCTGCGGCAGAAGGGCGTGTATTTGTTTCGCTTCAAATCCAGGAAGCGGCAGAAGAACTTCAGCTTAATGGTGTGGACTTCTCAGGCAAGGCCGACGTCTGGAACGTGAAGCTATTTCGATGGCTGGATAACAAAGAAGACTCCGCATCGTACCGGGCAAACGTTGAGCGCCTGGTTCCCGCAATTTTGTCGGTATTACCACTTAGATACCGCGACCACGTCGTTAAGAACGATTCGTTTGCATACCGCATGGCCAGGCTAGAAAAAGAGGTAAGTGAGGCGAAGCAGGCATTGATGTTGGATGCACCGAAGAAGGAAAGGTTGAAGGAACTGGGGGAAGGCATTTTTGAGATGTTCCGTGTTGACCCGGACTTAACTGCGCCATTGTTGGCGATGGTAACAACCATGTTGGGGGCAATGTGAAGACATCAGAAATGGCGAAAGCCGTGGTGCGCGAACACCAACGGCTTTCAGGTGCAAAAACTGTGCGTAATTGCGGAGTTAAGTATGTCAAATACCGCTGAAATTATCAATTTTCCCAACAGAACCGAACAACCGGGAGGTCGTATGGCCGACCTGTCGAACGGGTATACCAAGGTCGCCAATGAGATCCAACAGCTTAAGCCTCGCCTGAGATTGTCAGGCCGGGAATGGCAGTGTTTTGAGGCGGTAATCTGGCTTACCTACGGCTGGAACAAGAAACAGGACCGCGTTACTAACACAGTGGTCGCCGAGCTAACGGGGCTCAGTGATTCACACGTTTCTGATGCGCTTAAATCGCTCACAGAACGAAAAATTATCTTCTGCCACAAGCAGGGTGTGATGAAAACTGTCGGTATAAATACTGACCTTTCCGCCTGGATTTTGGACAAACCGAAAACGGGAAAAGTCTTCCCGAAATCGGGAAAACTGTTACCGAAAACGGGAAAAACCTTCCCGGAAACGGTAGACACCCAAGACTATAACAAGAACAATATTAAAAGATCCTCGTCTCGGAATTCTGAAGAATCCCGAAACCAGAAAACTCAAAAGTTTCTCTCCCTGCATCCAGAAGCTGCCGACGGAATATACACACCGGCAGGAAAATCCTGGGGAACGGCTGATGACCTCAAGGCCGCCCGCTGGATTTACGACAGGCTTCTCACCGTCAACGCTTCGCTATCTGAACCAACCTGGGTTGAATGGGCAAACATCATCAGGCTGATGCGTGTTCAGGACAAACGCACTCACTACGAAATTTGTGATTTGTTCCAATGGGCCAACAGAGACGAGTTCTGGAAAAACAACATCCTGAGCCCCTCGAGTTTACGCAAGCAGTGGGACCAACTCACTACCAAACGTCTGCGCACTACCGGTATGGCACAACCATCCTGGGGCACCATTGACCTGCAAAACACTGACTGGATTGACGGGGTACTGGAATGAAAAACATTGCAGAAAATATTCGCAAGTTTGACCGTGAACAGGCTCGCCACATAGCGAATAATCAACCGGAGCAATACTGCGACCGTGAGCATACGCACCAGGTAGCGCAGATTATCAACGGGTTGTTTGTTCAGCTCGCTGCTGCATTCCCAGCGAGCCTGGTTAACCGTAGCCAGGAAGACGTGAACGAGATTCGTCGCCAGTGGGTGCTGGCTTTCAAGGAAAACGGAATCACTTCCATGGCACAGGTTGACGCCGGCATGCGCATAGTTCGCCGCCAGGATCGCCCGTTCTTGCCGTCGCCTGGTCAGTTCATCAAGTGGTGCAGGGAAGGGGGCTGTGCGCTGGGGATTACTACAGCCGATGTCATGGAAGAATACTGGAAATGGCGCAAGCTGGTTTTTCGTTACCCGAGTAGTGAGCAGTATCCGTGGCCTAAGCCTGTTCTGTACCACATTTGTCTTGAACTGCGGCGTTGCAGCACTGAGGGGCAACTTAGCCATAAAGAGCTAGAACAAGAAGCCGCCCGTATTCTGGCTATGTGGGAGAGGCGTGTGATGGATGGGAAGCCTGTTCCACCGGTTCGACGAGCAATTGCCGCTCCAGTTGCACCGAAAGGGCCAACGCCAGCGGAGCTTTTACTCGAACGGTACAAAGCTCGTAAAGCTGCGGGGGCGGTTTAGTCATGAGCAAAAAACTGTCTTGTTATGTGCAGACCTTGTTTAGGAAAATACAGCTTCCGTGATGTGAGTTCTTTCATAAAATTGACTACATGCGAGAAATGGTCGTTTTTTGTGTGTCGCTTCTTGTTTTATCCCCTCATTTGAGGTGTAATTATCGGAAGTGAATGGGGAGGTGATATGTTAGCGCAGAAAATTTATCAAGATCATAACTCGGTAGCAAAACTGAAATCGATGGGATTATCGGTTGATAATTTCACTTTCGCTATTTCTCGTGCTATCTACGAAAGTCGTCGCAGTTCTCCTTTACATCCACGAACAAGTGCGATGACGCGGGCCTGGGAAGAGGTGGTAGCTGCGTTTCGAGAAAGCGTTATCTCTGAGCTAAAAGGATGGAACTACACTTTTGACAGTGGTCTGGAATACACAATTAACTCTGAACGAGGCCTTAGTATCATTGCTACCAGTGGAAACAAGGATACGGGTATCCTTGAGGGTTTTCCTAAAACTAAGAATGCCAAAGGAAGCGCAACTGAAGACGTCATTTCTCGCAATCTTGGATTGTTTGGTGAAGATGACGATGACGATGACGAGTATGAAAGTGAAGAGCCAGAAGATTCAATCCCTATTTCAATAGATTCAACACAGACATTTGTCTTCCTTTATTATTTCGATCTTGGTGCTCAAGAAGTACGTTGTGAACTTTCTAAACCAAGTGCTATGAGTGGTTTTAACGGGCAAAATAAAATTTCTTCATGGAGTGAAAGGATTATTTTACCCTCAGTACCATTCAGTGCCGCTATTGAAACACCAGAGAAAGAATTTAATGAAGAGATCGACATTGTCGTTTCTCGGAAATGAAAGTTATGCAAAACATGCAACTGAACCCGGACAGACTCAAAGTTGCCAGGTTGAGAAGAAAGATGACTTATAGCTCCTTAGCTGCGGCTGCAGGGTTGTCATCTAAGTCAGTTGCCGAGTATGAAAAGGCAGATGGTTTGTTTACAGCAACGCCACAAACCATCGAATTACTGGCAAATACTTTGGGTTATCCAATAAGTTTTTTATGCGGAAATGACGTCGAGTTTGTCGATCCATCAACGGTCTCTTTTCGGTCATTAAAAAGTATGAAAGCTGCTGATCAGCATGCGGCGGAAGCAGCTGGTAGTCTAGGCGTAATGGTTAATGCGTACTTTGAAGAATCATTTAATTTACCTGAATGCAATCTCCCTAATTTAAGAGGTTACGAGCCAGAAGCTGCTGCGGAAGCTGTTCGTGAAAGGTGGGGGTTAGGTGTTAAAAGCATAGACAATTTAATCCATCTGCTTGAGGCAAACGGTGTTCGAGTGTTTTCATTGTCGGAAAATACACTGGATGTTGATGCATTTTCTTTCTGGAAAAATGATACGCCTTATATTTTTTTGAATACTCAGAAAAGTGGTGAGCGTAGCAGATTTGATGCTGCCCATGAGTTGGGACATTTAGTCCTCCACAGGCATGGCTCCCCACAAGGTAAGGATCTTGAAGATGAAGCAGATAATTTTGCCTCTGCCTTCTTGATGCCGAGAAGAACTGTTCTTGGAATAAAAATGCCATTCCCAACTCTGGATGGGGTTATATTAATCAAGGAAAACTGGCGAGTTTCTTCTGTTGCACTGATTGTGAGAATGAAAAATGTCGGGATGTTAACGGAGTGGCAATATCGTACTCTGATGGTTGAAGCAACAAAGAAAGGCTTACGAAAATCTGAGATTAACGGTATTCCACGAGAACGCTCACTTGTTATTGATAAACTACTTAGCGTATTGAAACTAGACCAAATTGACTTGCCGAAACTTGGAAATATCTTGTCCATACCGATCGATGAATTGGCAAATTTACTGTTTAAAGTAGCAGTGCTTGAGGGCGGAGGGAGTACTCCTAGTTCTATGAGTAAAAGACCCGATCTTAAAATTGTCTGAGCATAGATAGTTAGGTCATTTAGTTTATCAGCGTTCACGGATAACCCGCTTCGGCGGGTTTTTATTGTCTATAGAAAACTCTAGCTAGGCTGGAGGTTCAGTAAAGCTTTCAGCTTTGAGCCAGTTATAAAAATCGTAACTCTATAACACTAGCGAGCCATCAGTATGGGGGTAAACGAGCATACAACCAACTTTTTCGAACCACGAGTTAAGGCAACGTAGAGGTGTCGAGCATCCATATCTTCTGGCGCTATTATAACGGCCACTTCTGCCTCCAGCCCTTTAAGTAATAGGGTACTGCCAATCGCACGTCGTGCTAGCGGTTTACTTTCGTGACGATTCCGTTCTCGTTCTTTCACTGTAGCATCGGCAAAACTACATCTCCCCTCCTCGGCTATTTGCATTGCGCGCAGACAGCAATACAAAACCTCTGGGCGATAAATCCGAGCATTGCGCTGGCGGCTCAAAGCGCGAAGCGCACCCGCAGCTAGGCTGAAACTCGGGGTATTCATGAAGGCGAGCAATGCTGCTTCTGCTTCTGTAGCAGAATTATGTGCTGTACCTCTGCGTAAACTCTGGAGTCTGGGATACAAAGATGCAGGATGCACCTGTGTCATCACATCAGCTGCAAACTCCACCAAATGTGTCAGAGCATTAGTTGACTGTAGGTCAAACGTCATTCCAAACAGAGTAAGGTCTGCTAGATCGACGGGCTCCACTGAAGTTGCTCCTGGAGTCAGACTCGCCATCTTCCGGCGGCTACGGGGATTGCGGCTGTCACCAATCACCAGTACGTCACCATTTCTGGTGACCGCCTGTGTTAAGGCGGCGCGCAGTCGTTGCTGAATTGCGGTAGCTGGAGTCAACGCGACCCAGTCGACTTCAGTAGGTGCGAAGCGGAGATCAATACTACCTCCAGCGAGAAGTAGGCGTCTGCACTCCAAAAGCCACTGACCAAGCTCAGGTGTGCCAGCATTCGTCCAGCGCCAAGGAGTATTCAGCTCTCCGATAGCAGGAAAACTCTGAAGAACGTCATTATTCCAGTCGACCAGTTGGTTACCACGAAAGCCGAAAATAGCTTGCATCGGATCACCAAGTACACATGTGGGAAGCACTACGGAAAGTGCTTTAACTAGGGCGTGTTGCACTAGATTACAGTCTTGGTACTCATCAACAATCAGGTGGGCATAACTTGCCATGATAATATGATTAAGGTGCCCATCTTGAAGTAAACGCTTGGCTGCAAGGCGTATTATCGGATAGTCAGTTCTGGGGTTTTGTAGGATCAGTACCGAAGCGTTAACACCACTCCGTTGAGGGAACATAGCCACTAGCCGCATAGCAAAACCATCTATTGTTGCAATCTGGTAAGTCGACGCGTGGACTCCGACTTTTTGCATACGTAAACGTAGCGTCGTGACGCCAGCATTGGTGTGAGTGAGTATGAGAACAGGTTTTTCTCTAGTGTACTGGGACATCGAGTCAGCGATAATTTGCGTTTTACCACAACCCGCAGGAGCAGTGAGCGTACCTCGACGAAAAGTAAATAAATTATATTCAGGCTGCATGTGCCCACCTATAGATACGCTCGAGCAGGGCGACAAATGTGGGGTCTGATAATTGGATATAGGGCCCAAGAATATCACGCGCTATATTTTCAAACTTAGTGACTGATTTAAACCAACTGTTTCGACGATTACGGGCTGCGTGACCCAGTAGCTGCCGTGTTGCGGGAGTGTATGGTACTCCTTGTTGTTGACGTTGGTGCCGGATTTGAGCGAGAGTTATATTTCCGAGTGACTGAGCTTGGATGTGTGAGGCGACTAGGTCTTCATCTACAAGGTCTATAGCACGCTGAAGCAGGGCATCTACACCAGCATCTGGAAGGCTTAGAAATAACTCATCCTCAAGAGCTCGACCTTCTCGCCAAGTGATGAACTCTCCACCAGCATTCTCGTATGCCTGTACAGCCTCCATACCCGGAGTTTTGTCCGCGTCAACTATAACTAGGACTCGATAGCCCAGCCTGCGTAATGCAAGACCTCGAATAAAACAGCGGTCAGGTTCTCCACCACCGACATTCACATATGCAGTCCCTGCGGCTAGCATGGATGCTCCATTTATATTCGTCCAGAAATGGTCCAAACCACGAATAAGACCGACTTCACTTGCTCCTTCGCAGACAATGACACTACGTGCAAGGAAAGCTTCTGGATCAGCTCTGACTGTGCTTTGAATATCATCACCGGTACCAACAAGGTGAACGACATGCTGTCCCTCCAGAGACTTGCGTACAACGAAGAGTTGATTACCGTTAAGTTCACGAACAGCAACCGGAGAATGGGTGGTCAGAAATACCTGTAGTGGTGGGGGGGTTTCTTTTGCACCAAGGGAATTCAATAATCGGGTAAGACGATGTGGTTCCAGACCATATTCTACTTCGTCCACCAGGGCTATCGAAGCTTGTTGAGCAGCTGCACGTTGTAGACCTGCAACCAACAAACGAGACGAACCTGTGCCCAGTGAACGCAAGGGTACTCCCGACGAATCGTGAAGTGCAATTGCCCCATCGCCAATGGACACCGCATGTGCGTCCAGCAGTGCCTGGGTGCTGTTTCCGACGGACACTCCAAGTTCATTCGCTTTCTGAGTCACGATTTGTAATGTTGCAGCCAGCTGTACACCAGCCTGTCCGCCGAAACTGGTTCTGGCTTGTCGCGCTGCATTGGCCAATTCCGCACCTAGGTTAGGACGTTCTTCTGTTAGACGATTGAGTACCGAACCGCGTGTCCACGACAGATTGGAGTTTGCATAAGTTCCGAGTCGCGCGGGGGCTAACAGCAAGCGATCTTTCCAGGCAATGTTGCGCTCTTGCCCTTGTGCCTGAGCTCGATGTGATATCAGCGACCAGACAGGCTCCAGCTCGCTATCCACTGTTAAACGTAAGCAAATAACCGTTTCCAGACCTTGTTCAGGCTCTTCGGTGACTAGCCCATTTAGATGATTGAATGACTGTAAATAATTTCCGTATGAATCAAGGCGCATCAGGGCATCGGGTAGCGAGCCTAGCGTCAGTGTGATTTTTATGGGCAGTGTGATATCCAGCCCATAAAAATCAGTATCAGAGAAACTGATATTGCGGCGGGCACCTAGACAAAGGTCAATCGCATCGATAATTGAGGTCTTTCCACTGTCTCCGGGGCCGAGCAGGCAGTTGAGTCCTGGTGATGGTTGCCAGTTCATTAAGCGGATGGCACGGAAATTCTGGATCTCAATTTTGCAAATTCTGGTCACGACTTTGCTCCTTAATTATTTCTCACCAGCTACGTAATCGCAAAAGACAACCAAGAACAGGATTTTTCGGATAAAAATAGATTACGCTCTCAAGATTATGGTTCTAAATGTGAATTTCTATCATATTGTTTTATATATTAATAATTTAACCACGGACTGGTGGAGTGTTCAGAGAACGTGCTGTCAGTCCTTCGCTCTTAAGCGAACCGATATTGCCTGCTATTAATTATAAGCTTTACGCAAGCTAATATGTTCCCTATGGATAAGCTTAGTCAATATCTGCTTAGGCTCGTTGGTTATATTTAGGCCGGTATGGATGATGACTGAGTTGGCCTTTGATGGACGGAACACTAACTCCGTCCACCTGAGTGAGTTGATAAGATTTTCGGTTTATTCAAGTCAGCATTAGCTACGTTGCTGCATTGGATACAGATGTAAAAACAGGCTTAATCAGGAAACCTCGGATATTGCGTACCGTACTTGTAGCTATTTTCTTGTGGCTCAATACGCCAGTATGGTTGACCGCCAATAGTTTTAGGTCCTCTAGTTTCAACGATATGCTGTACTTCAATGAGGTCGTCGGCTAGCCTTTCAAGAAAATATTCATCTGGATTTTTAAGTTGTTTTTTTAACTCTTTTCCGGTGTTATGTAGTAGGTTTGTAGCTACACTTCTGATGGCATGCAAATCCAATTCGGCAGCTTCCATTCGGTCGGCATATTGCCGTAATTCGTTTCGTGTTTTTATTAATTTACTGTGTTGATTTAAAACGATATATATGACTAATGCAATGATAAAGATATTAAAGGCTAGCATTAATGTACTCCCCGTATGCTTTTACTTGTGCTGACTTCTGATTGTTTCATATGATAGCAATTGTCAGTAATGTCGGTAAATACAACTCGGTTAGTTTCAGTAAAATCAGTATAAGTTATACTATATAGATGTTTCATTTTTTTGATTTATTTAATGAGTTGGATAGATTTGAAATGTTCAGTTTGTCAAGCTATACTGTTAGATGCCTTTTAACCCACCATAAAGTAAAGAGAAATGAGCAAAATTACTTTTACATGCAGCGTGTGCAAGACCCCTGGTGAAGTCGATTTAGATGATTATGAAACTCAAGAGGAATCATATGAAGATAATATGGGAAAAAGAACTGAATATTGGACTGAAATCGAAACTCAATGTGAGAATGATAAGTGTGGTAATTCAATTACGATAATGATTAACGAAACTGAATACCCTGAAGGTAACTTTGAAGGAGCGGAAGTGAATACATCCTCTGGAGCAGTGAATGTTATTATTCAATGATTGAGTTTTTTTAATTAAAGCCGCATTTGCGGCTTTTATGATATATTATTGTATTCTCTATCTGTTAAAAAATCTCCGTTTGTTCATTGTGTTATTCTGGAAACAGCAACTTCGTGACCAAAAAAGTAATTACATGCACAATAAGGCATCTATGCACCGGTGTGGTTACAGAACGTCTGGTCAAGTTACTAAGTTACATCATTACCGAGTTTCTGCCTTAGCATAACGGGTATTCTGTTTGGTGTTTGGTGTTTGGTGTTTGGTGTTTGGTGTTTGGTGTTTGGTGTTTGGTGTTTGGTGTTTGGTGTTTGGTGTTTGGTGTTTGGTGTTTGGTGTTTGGTATTTTCACGTTACCCGGAGGTGTTTCGGGTTAATTTCTGATTAAGATCAATAAGTTGAAGTGGAGGACCGACGATTTTAGGTTGAGATAATACATAATTTTGCTTGTCTTTTTATAACTCCCCAGTCTTTTGTTTCGTGGCGTTTTCACCACTACTTTGGATGCTTCTTATGCCCCCAACCTAAAGTTTACACCTTGAAACATTGCAAAATCTGCAAGATAAGTTTACTGTATGTTTATACAGTTATTCGTTGTGAGAGGGAAGAATGGAAAACGAGTTACTTATTGATCTGATGAAGATACTTCCAGAAGGGGTTATATCGGAACTTGGACAGGGAGTTTTGCCGAGGGATAAGACAAGGGGTAAACACCTTTTGCAGGAAACCAGGAAAAGCGCCGATGAACGGTTTTATTAATCGCGTGAATTTCACTGGAGCAGTTACGAAGAGTATCGCAGTGTGCGTTCCCCTGGCTGTTCCCGCTAAATGTTAACTGCTTCAATATGTCGCTCTGGGGGAAATAGTGTGCAGTTCCGACGCCTTTAATGTAGATGATCAATGGTATGACGTGGTCAGAAGGGCCGATAAAGCAGTTATCTATAGCTTCCCGGCAAATGGAAGATATCTGGTTTATCGAGTAAATGGATTAGTTTCATTGCGCCCATTACTTGAGGATGAAGAAATATTCACTCTCAATGGGTTTATGCAGTTTGCCACCCGTCTGGGGTACCGACTTATCCCACCGTCTGATATTATTATTTCATAGGCCTGAACAACCTATACCTGATGCGCCACGGAGAAAACCATGGCGCTATTACAACTCATCAAACATGCTGCAGGTTACCTGATCCCGGCTTCGCCCGAGACCAGCGAATTTCTGCATTCAAAATGCAAGCTCGGTGCCGTTCTGGTATCTGAGTTTAAACAAGTCCGTAATCCCGCATTCCACCGAAAGTTTTTCGCACTACTCAACCTTGGCTTTGATTACTGGGAACCGACGGGCGGTGCGATTTCGTCAAATGAACGTAAGCTGGTAGCCGGCTACGCAAAATTCCTTTCCAGTTTTGGCGGGAGTGAATCAGCATTGCTGGACGCGGCAGAAGTATACCTGTCCCGCATAGCGGATAAGCGTGCCGGCAGTATTAGTCTGTGCAAATCCTTCGATGCATACCGTGCCTGGGTGATTGTTGAAGCCGGGCACTATATCGCTATCCAGCTACCAGACGGCACACTAAAAAGGCACCCACGCAGTATCTCATTCGCTAATATGGATGAAACCGAATTCTCGCAACTCTACGATGCTGCGCTGGATGTGCTGTGGCGCTGGATATTGTCTGGCACATTCAGCAGCAAAGAAGAAGCTGAGAACACCGCAAACCAGTTACTGAGTTTTGCGGGGTGATGGCAATGAAATATTCCTGGTTCCAGCATACTGAATGCACCACCGAACAGGCCGATGAACTGGTAGCGAAATACCGCGCCCGTGGTATTGCCACCGAGCGAAGCCTGAATCAGAACCTGATTACCTGGACGGTTAGTGTCAGGTTGCCAGAGTCCTCAAAATCCCCGCGTACACCGCGCTCTTTTCAACAAAAAATCTGGAGTTAGCCATGGCCGATTTACGTAAAGCGGCGCGTGGCCGCGAATGCCAGGTACGCATACCCGGTGTGTGTAACCGAAACCCGGAAACCTCCGTTCTGGCGCATATCCGCCTGGCGGGTTTGTGCGGTACCGGAATTAAACCACCGGACCTGATAGCCACTATTGCATGTTCAGCTTGTCACGATGAAATCGACCGCAGGACGCATCACGTTGATGCTGATTATGCAAAAGAATGCGCACTGGAAGGAATGGCAAGAACACAGGTTATCTGGTTGAAAGAGGGGCTGGTGAAATCATGAAAATCTACAACATTGAGCCCATCGGTAAGCCGAGAATGACGCGCTCCGATAAGTGGAAACAGCGCCCGGCAGTAATGCGTTATCGCGCTTTTTGCGACGAAGTTCGTCTGCGCAAGTTAACAATGCCTGAGGCGGGTGCCCATATCACGTTCATCCTCCCCATGCCGCAGAGCTGGAGCAAGAAGAAACGTGATGAATACCGCGGCAAACCACACCAGTCGAAGCCGGACTGCGACAACATGCTTAAAGCCCTGATGGATGCGCTATACGACGATGACGCCCACATATGGGACTGCCGTATTACAAAACTGTGGGGAGATAAGGGGCAAATCATCGTTCAGGAGGTTTCATGTCCGTCGGCCAGCTAAAACAAAAATGGGCACTGCTGCGGCTGTTCCGGCGCCGTGGTTCAGTCCTTATTGACTATCGGATTTTAAAAAACTCAATACGTATCACCGGGAGGGCCAACTAATGAACCAGCAATATCTGCAATACATTCGGGAAGAAATCATGTTGGCCACTGCCGATTTTAGCGGGAGAACGAAAGGCCAGCTGGTGGCGCTGGTGGAGCAGCTGCAGTTCACCAATGACCGCTACCCACGGAAACGCCGCACAGTTATTGACGAGGTGACAGGGGAGACAATCACCCTTACAAATCCGCCTGTACCCGGGAAACAGTCTCATGCCAAAGGGCAGGCAATACCCCAAATCATCCCGGTTGAGTATTCCACGGCAAGCTGGCGCCGGGCGATAGCCAAACTTCAGAATACGGAAAGTGCCTGGGTGAAATGGAGTTACCTGAATGATATGGATTTCAGGTTACAGACCGCTATTGTGCAATACGGCTGGCTGGCGTTTGCAGAGGAAATCCGCGATAAGCGCATAGCCGGCAAGACGAAAGAAAAACTGAAGGCACTTATCTGGCTTGCGGCACAGGATGTAAGAGAAGAACTGGCTGGCCGGGAGGTATACAGGCAAACAGAGCTGGCTGAATTGATGGGGGTTAGCGATAAAAACTGGGGCAACAACTACCGGGGGTACTGGCGCACTATGAGAGGAATATTTTTTACCCTGGACAGGGAAATGTTGCTTTCAGTTGTTCGGGCGCGTTCTCAGCAAAAATTAGCTTTTTCACAACAAATGGTTGCAAAAGTAGATAATATAGGCCATATTTAAGCGTAATTTGATATGTTGCCTAAATTCTAGGGAACATAATTAAGAAACCTCGCCCCGGCGGGGTTTTTTGCTTTTATCAGGGCAGTATCTGCGCTTCTGATATCAAAACACCATTCTTACCTTGCTGGCATGGCGAACCAGAGTTATCTGTGTAATCACACTCAGTAACCGGAAACATTCTCATGCTAAAACAGCAAGATATGACAGAAACTGCCGCCGCAGTCCTTCATTTTTTACCGTCAGATAAATGGACCTGTGTTGATGATATTGCCCGTATAACGGGTATCACTTCGCCACGGTGCCAGTTAATACTGACCCAGTTGTCTATGGCTGGCCTGGTAAAAGAGAACGGGGGAGACGGCGGGAAGTTTACGCGCTGCCAGTAACGGCAGTTTTCCTGCTGTGGAAATGGGCGGCTGGTGGGTGTTAGCGCACCCGACCAGCCATTCGCCTATGCTTGCAGGTCACAAGCGAACCACGGCCCACTGCTTTCGCGCAAAAGCACAGTGAGCCTACCAGAGTTACGCTTTCTGATCTATGAAAAATACTGTAAAAATAAACAGTATTGAGCTGGTCAATGATGACTGCCTTCAATACATCAAAACCCTCCCCGATAATTCCATTGACCTGATTTGTACGGATCCGCCGTATTTTCGGGTAAAACCGGACGGCTGGGACAACCAGTGGAAAGGGGACAGTGATTACCTGGCCTGGCTGGATATGTGCCTCGCTGAGTTCTGGCGGGTGCTGAAACCGGCGGGCAGTATTTACCTGTTCTGCGGGCACCGCCTGGCGGCTGATATCGAGTTGTTAATGCGTAACCGCTTCGACGTGCTGAACCATATCATCTGGGCCAAACCTTCTGGTCGCTGGAACGGCTGCAACAAAGAAAGCCTGCGGGCCTATTTCCCGGCGACTGAGCGCATCTTGTTTGCCGGTCACTACCTTGGCCCCTACAAGCCGAAAGATGATGGCTATGCGGCTAAATGTGACGACACCAAACGGCACGTCATGACGCCGCTGATTGATTACTTCCGCAATGCCCGGGCTTCACTGGGTGTTACGTCAAAACAGATTGTGGCGGCTACGGGTAAAAACATGGCCTCACACTGGTTTGGCGCCAGTCAGTGGCAGTTACCCAACGAAGCGGATTACCTGAAACTACAGGCGCTGTTTTCCGATATCGCCAGGGAGAAGCAGCAACGGCAGGAACTGGAAACACCGCATCATCAGCTGGTGGTTGAGTACCAGGCATTAAGCCGCCGGTATGTGGAATTACTGGAAGAGTACAAAGCCCTGCGGCGCCCGTTCTCGGTTACTGCAGCGGTCCCTTATACCGATGTCTGGACACACAAGCCGGTACAGTTTTACCCGGGCAAACATCCCTGTGAGAAACCGGCGGATATGTTGCGCCAGATAATTGAGGCCAGTAGCAGGTCAGGCGATGTGGTGGCCGATTTCTTTATGGGGTCGGGTTCAACCATCAAGGCGGCGACACGGCTTGGGCGTATCGCCATAGGCGTCGAGAAAGATAAAGTGATATATCAGCAGACGGTTTTGCAATTAAGCCATTTGGTGGAGTAACGTTCTAATCACTTTACCAATAGCTATTTGTTAAGAGAGTGATGCCTCGACCTTCAGTAAAAAGGAGCGCCAGCTTTCTCCCCAGGAGGTTGGCTCAAATTGCCGCTCGGCAAGTGAACTCATGAGCGTGTTTAATTCATTGTCATCGGTGATGAGAAGTAGCTCTGAAATCTGCGCCTTCAGGTTTGTCACCGCAGTGGCATTTTCGTACTCGGTATAACTTTGCATAATTTCTTCGATAGTTTCGCCGAAGCTTTCGAAGTCCTGTCCAAAGAACACACCAATGAGCGTCCGGACTGTTGAGTATTTTTTATTCATTAGTTAACCCATCAATGGATAAGCCGTGAGAAGGTAATAGGGCTTGCTGTTGTAGATTTTCTTCAAAAGGACGATACGAACGGCATAAATATTTTCTTTATTGGCAATCCCCTGACGGAACCCATAGCCGATGACAGCATTAGCATTGTAGGTAATGTCCAGTGTTGCTTCGCTGTTCCTTGCGAAGTTTGCCCAGTGAATTATTTTCAGCCGGTTAGCGCGCAGGCCCGTGCTGATTACTTTCTCTGCCTGCTCCAGAGAGAAGAAAGACGTGGCACTTTGTAATTGTGGGCTGCGGCTGAGTCTTGCTAATAGATCTTCTTCAGACACAGCAACATGTTTTGCAATCGTGTGGCCACCAGCTTTAATTCCTTTAACGGCCTCATGTTCAGCAAGTTTAAATGTCCCCGATCTGACATAGGATATTCGAGGCACATTCATTGCCAACCCGAAAGCGATCGGAACAGCAATATCAACGGTAAGTCCTACCTTCCATGCCGTTTCCTCGTCTGCACCTAACTGAGTGGCAATGCTTTCTGCTAGCTGATAAGTCTCTGTTTTTGTGTCCTTACCTGTAATTGTTTGTTCAATTGCAGTATTTAAAGTATCCATACTGTGGGCACCAACAACAACGCATCCCGCTTTCGTTAGCATGGTTGGCTCCGGAGCAAGGCAAAGTGCCCCGGCACCCACCATTTCAACGGTCCCCATAGCGACACCCAGACCACCCAGAAGTCTGTTCTGGAGAGTTTCTGCCTGGGTGACAGTTTCATCAGACAAAACAGCAGCAAGTTGTACCGGAGACATCAGGACCTGAAATTCATTCTCCATTTAGGTGTTCCTTTGTGTGTTTGCATATGGAGCGATCATAACGTCAGCTGGCTAAGAGTGCGCCTCTGATTATTAGTGTTTTTTAGAGAAAACAGTGCATTGCAGGATAGGAATCATCTGAAAGTGATATCCACTGGTGTTTGAGACAGATTACCTGTTCCACAAGCGTGTGCCTGACTCAGAAAACACACTATTTGGACATGAAAAAGTCAAAGAGAAAGCACTCATTTATATGGGCCTCCATCATGGGGGCCTTTCTATTTTCAGGCCCCGGGTATCAATCTCAGATAACCCGTGAACCATGAAGCCCGGGAGCCCGAATCCTTTCCCCCGCACACAGCACCCCGTTAAATCGGAGGTGAGAGACTATGAAAATGAACGACCAACCCGGAAACATTGTCACGCAGTTCTTCGCGTGGCTTGCTGCGATTGCCGCCGGACTGGGGCTGACCACGCAGGATGTCGTTTACATGATATTTGGCCTGATTGGTGTCGTGATTTCTCTGGCCTCTTATGTAAACGGGCGTATCGATGCCAGGCGGCGCAGAAAGGAAGACGAAAAACGCACCAGCATGATACGCGAATATCTGGAGGAAGAGGGTGATAAGCCATCCTCAGAGCGTCCTGCCGTAGTCAGTGTGGTTGCTGATGCATTAAAGGAGGCCGGTGAATAATGGCTGCTTCTCCTCAACTGCGCTACAAATTCAGCGCCGCTGTTTTGTCGCTGGTACTGGCTGGCGCTCCGGCCTCAGTTATCCTGGACCAGTTCCTGAACGAGAAAGAAGGTAACCACCTTAATGCCTACCAGGACGGTGCCGGTATCTGGACCATTTGCCGTGGCGCCACGCTGGTGGATGGCAAACCGGTAAAAAAAGGGATGACGTTAACCCAGGCCAAATGTGACCAGGTCAATGCCGTGGAGCGTGATAAAGCACTGGCGTGGGTTGAGCGCAATATCCATGTCTCACTTACCGAACCCCAGAAAGCGGGGATCGCCTCGTTTTGCCCGTACAACATTGGCCCGGGAAAGTGTTTTCCGTCCACGTTCTACAAGCGCATCAATACCGGTGACCGTAAAGGTGCCTGTGAAGCCATTCGCTGGTGGATTAAAGATGGCGGGCGTGATTGCCGTATCCGTTCAAATAACTGCTACGGTCAGGTATCGCGGCGGGACCAGGAATCAGCGCTAACGTGCTGGGGGATAGAGTGATGAGCCGGGTTACTTCAGGTGTCTGCATAGTTCTTCTCGGGCTGGTGGCAATTCTTGGCTGGTTTGTGGACCACTATCGCGATAATGCCATCACCTACAAAGGGCAGCGCAATAAAGCGATGTTAAGAGCCAACACATCAGAGGCGATCACTAATAACGTGATCACTACGATGAACATCATCCGCGACATCTCACAGGCTACCCAGAATGCTAAGAACGAACTGGCCCAAAAGGGGGAAACACGCATTGTATACATCAGGCAGGCGCTTGAAGGTGATCCGTGCGCTAACCAGCTTGTTCCTTCTGCCGCTGCTGACAGCCTGCGGGAATACGCAGACAGTCTACGTGCCGGCTCCAGTAGTGCCGATAAGCGCTGACCTTACCGCAGACACGCCAATCCCCGGAATGGCGGTTCCGTTCACATGGCAGGCAAGTCTGGAGTTAAACGCTCAACTCTACACAGCGTTGGGGCAGTGCAATCTGGATAAGGCGGCAATCCGGCAAATAGAGTCATCAAGAGACACTCAATAATGCCACGCAATTTACCTGTTTTTAAGGAGTCGGTGATACGATTCTGATACTACAGGTCGAGATGAGGCAAAGTGAGATAAATGGTTACTGTTAGCGAAGTCTATGATGCAGGCAGCAAGTATTTTAAAGGTGGTAATTTCTTTGTAGAGATACACAGAATTGGCATTCGGTTTGTTCACGAGACTATCGTTGATGGACAAACTAAAACCGAAAGCCATTTTCTACAGCGAAATCTGGATGATATTTCAGTGCCAGAATTGTTAGGCTTTCTTCAGGGCTCAACAGAAGAGCCTAATTACAGCGAAAACTAACCGCCTTCGGGCGGTTTTTATTGCCACGAGAATTGTGTCGTTTCTTGGTTGAAAGTAATAGTGGCGTGGTTCCAATCCTTTCCAGCAAGAATTTTTTCTATGCAATGTGTGGCATAGAGAGCATCTGGTGGTGTGAAAGAGATATCTTCACTTTCGTTAGTTAACTTGTATGAATGTATAGCTGCAATTGCTGTACGCCCTTCACTGTCGACATTACGGAAGCAAGATATATAAGCCTCGTAAAACGTGTCGGGCAAGCCTTCTAACATACTGCCAGTTGCCCACTGTAGAAGTTGCTCAGTAGTGTACTCCACTGACTTTTCGGAAGAAGATTGCTGATTATTAATTAATCGCTTGAATGTCTTGAGAAAAGAAAACATCGTGACTCCTTGTTCAAATTGAAAATGCGGTACTCAATCATAAAGAACTAAACAATAGGAATGGCTTGCGTATGACTATAAAACTAAGCGCAATATCCATGAACCAAATTTAACCATATCCCGATGAAGTAGCGTTGCATCAGGTATTCTTAATGTTCACATGTGGCTTTGATATCACCTACAAAAGCGCTTACGCCGTCTTGGAGGATCTTGTCAGAGTTAGTTCTGTTAATGGTCATAAAGGCTTTAGTGCCATCCGTTGAAAGTTGCCATGTCTGGATAGTAAGTCCTAAGTTTGTAACATAGGTTCCAACCATTGATGTGGGGCTTAAGACTGTGTAAGTCATGAGGCTGTCCGTAACTGATGGGGACTTTTTATCAAAATTAACAACAAATTCCTTTCCTGAAAAACCATCTTTTGTGAAGTCATACGTGTTGTATTCATAAAAACCATAGCCATGAAGGTTAGTCACAACCCAGCATCCCGCATTAGCAATCTCACTGGTTAAGACCATCATTGCACCAATAACCCATTTTATTATCATGCTTCAACTTCCCTATTATTTTTTGAATGCAGTATGTGAACATGGTAATTGGATTTGACCCTTTATATCCATACACATCTCGCGATAAATATTGAACATCCACAAATGTAATCAAAGGGAAACATATGGCAAAACCGGACTGGGGCGAGCTTCAGCAACGGTTCCTGTCCGAACATGCCGTCACCGGCGTATCACCGAAAGAGTGGTGTGAAGCGCAGGGACTGAACTACGCGACTGCCCGCCGATATATCAAAAAACCTCCTGCGCAAAGTGCGCAAAAATCTGCGCAGAAAAAAATGCGCACTGCGCAGGCAGAAAAAAGCGCAGAGCAATTAGTCGAAAGTGAACTGTCTCCCCAGCAAAAGCGTTTTGTTGCCGAATACCTCAAAGACCAGAATGCAACGGCTGCCGCGGAAAGGGCTGGTTACAGCGACCCCAACTATGGCCGGCAACTCGTGGCGAATCCTAACGTTGCGCAGATGATTGCGCAGCAGCAGAAAGCCTCCCTTTTGCGCACGCTTGCCAGTGCTGATGAGGTGCTGGCCCAGATGTGGCAACTTGCTACCTTCGATGCCAATCACCTTTCACAATATCGCCGTGGTGCCTGTCGCTACTGTTGGGGCTTTGGGCACCATTACCAGTGGCGTGATGTGGTTGAGTTTGACGAAGCAAGGGCAAAGGTTGCTGACAAAGAGGGTGCAAAGGAACCGGAAGATGCTGGTGGCTATGGGTATGACCATAACCGTGCGCCAAACCCGGCCTGCCCACGATGTAATGGTGATGGCGAAGGGCGTCCATTCTTCCCTGATACCAGAAGCCTCCCGTCAACAGCCGCCCTGGCGTATTCCGGCGTGAAACTCGGCAAAAGCGGTATTGAAATCACTGCCATCAGCCGTGAGCGAATGTTTGAAGCAGTAATGAAGCGCCTTGGCCTGGCTGACAGTGAGTTCGCACAACGTATCCAGCAGATTGAGATTGAACGCCGGCAACTGGAGGTAGAGAAACTTCGCAAAGAGCTGGCTGGCGATGGTGAAGACGATGAGCCGATACCTGTAGCAATCAATATCAACGTAGTGGATGCGAGAGTGGAAGATGGCGATAAGTCCGACCCTTAACATTCCTCAGTCGCGCTTTCTCGCCATGCCCCATAAATTTCGTGCTTACGTTGCCGGTTTTGGCAGTGGGAAGACCTGGGTGGGCTGCGGTGGTATCTGCAAGGGAATGTGGGAAAACCCCAAAATTAACCAGGGCTACTTCGCGCCGACTTATCCGCAAATCCGCGATATCTTTTATCCCACCGTTGAAGAGGTTGCCTTTGACTGGGGCATGAACGTCAAAATCAACGAGGGCAACAAAGAGGTCCATTTCTACGCCGGACGGCAGTATCGTGGAACGACTATCTGTCGCTCAATGGAAAAGCCGGGCTCAATTGTCGGTTTCAAAATCGGCAACGCGATGGTTGATGAGCTGGATGTAATGCCAGCCGCCAAAGCACAACAGGCCTGGCGGAAAATTATCGCCCGTATGCGTTACAACGTACCAGGCTTGCGAAACGGCATTGATGTCACGACAACCCCAGAAGGGTTTAAGTTTGTGTATCAGCAGTTCGTTAAAGCACTGCGAAACAAGGGAGAGCTTGCCACCCTGTACGGGTTAATTCAGGCCAGTACATTCGATAACGCGAAGAACCTGCCGGCTGATTACATTCCATCACTCCTGAGCACATATCCTGATGAACTGATACAGGCTTACCTGAGAGGCCAGTTTACCAACCTCAATAGCGGGACGATTTACTACACCTTCAACCGGAAACTGAATAACTGTGCTGACGAAGTGCAGGAAAATGACCCGTTATTCATCGGTATGGACTTTAACGTGGGGAAAATGGCGGCGATTGTCCATGTGAAACGTAATGGTCTGCCTCGCGCCGTTCGGGAACTGGTCAAGGTTTACGACACGCCAGCCATGATTAAACGCATACAGGAAGAATTTTGGCGCTATGAGGACGGGCGTTACGTGAAAAACCGGGAGATATATATTTATCCTGATGCCTCAGGCGATTCCCGCAAATCCCAGAACGCCAGCCAGACCGATATTGCCCAGCTTAACGACGCCGGGTTCAGCGTCATTGTTGATGATGCAAACCCACCGGTTAAAGACCGTATCAACTCGATGAACGCGATGTTCTGTAATGCGAATGGTGAGCGTCGTTACCTGGTAAACGTTCAGAATTGCCCGGTTTATACCGAAAGCCTTGAGCAACAAATCTGGGCGGCGAATGGTGAGCCCGATAAAACCGCAGATAACGATCACCCCAATGATGCTGGTGGGTATTTCATTGTGAAAGATTACCCCATCGTGAAACCAGCCTACTCAATTACCATGGATACCACGTTCTGATATGGCAAACACTGATATCACCTGGGTTCGACCAGAACACCGGGCGGCTTGTGCTGCCTGGAAGAAAATACGGGACTTCTGTAAAGGGGCTGATGCCGTTAAACGGGCAGGTAATGCCTATCTGCCTTTTCTCGACCCGACAGACAAGTCCCTGCGTAATCGTAAGCGCAACGAGGATTACCTGAAACGAGCGGTGTTTTATGCCATTACAGGTAATACGAAGATAGGGCTGCTGGGGCTCGCCTTTCGCAAGGATCCTACTTTATCGTCGCCAGAGAAACTGGCTTACCTCCTGAAGAACACCGATGGTGCGGGTACCAGCATTTATCAGCAGTCTCAGCTGGTAACGGAGAACGTGCTTGAAGTCGCCCGGGAAGGGCTCTATGTCGATTACTCTGATGACAGTGGCCAGGCCATCATTCTGCGTTACCAGGCGGAAAACATCATTAACTGGCGTACCCGGCGTATTAATGGGCGCGACCAGTTGGTGCTGGTGGTGCTGCGTGAGTGTGTCGAAAAAGATGATGGCTACGCTTTTGAGGATGAAATCCAGTACCGGGAACTGGCACTTGTTGAAGAGCGTTTTATTTGCCGGGTCTGGCGCCGGAGTGGTGAGTCAACCAGTGGCGCGTATGTTGTCGACAGTGAATACCAGCCTAAACCCAAAGGGAAAGACTTCTGGGATGAAATCCCGTTCACGTTTGTCGGTGCCCAGAATAATGACCCAACCATTGATGATTCACCGTTGTCTGCGCTGGTGGAAATCAACCATGGGCATTACCGCAATAGTGCTGACTATGAAGACAGCGTGTGGTTCTGTGGGCAGGTTCAGCCATACATGACCGGGCTTGATACCAACTGGCGGGACCACCTGGAAAAGAATGGTGTCAAAATTGGTTCCCGTTCGCCGTTGTTGCTGCCAAAGGATGGTTCATTTGGTTATGCCCAGGCACAGCCCAATATGCTGGCTAAAGAGGCGATGGACAGTAAACGTGATTACATGGTCCAGCTTGGTGCCCGGCTAATTGAGCAAAACTCTGCAGCCAAAACAGCCACGCAATCCAGCGGAGAGCAAACAGCATCGACATCTGTGCTGGGGATTTGCGTAGCCAACGTCTCAGAGGCCTATTCGCTTGCTCTTGGTTGGTGTGCCAAATATCTCGGGCTGGTTAGCGAAGACTGCAGTTATACAGTGAACCAGGAGTTTATCGCTAAGGTGGCCGAGTCCGGTATGGTAACGGCGATTGTGAGCGCCTGGCAGTCTGGTGCACTGCGTGACACAGATATGGTCCGGGCGATGCAGAAACTGGACCTCATTGACCCGGCAGACAACCCGGCAGATGTAAGCGACGCATTGCGTAATCAGGCCCCATCACTAATGGGGGGCTGACATGGCAACCCTTAACGAAAATCTCAGGGATGAGTCCATCGCCCATGCCATTTGGGTGACGCGTTATTCCTCCGGTGTGGCTAACCGAATGGTAAAGCTGCTAAACGACACTGATGCCGACCTGTCAGCCCGGCTTCTGGATGCACTGGACCGGTTGCCCGCGGATAGCTTTACCGTTAGTCGTCTGGAAAGCCTGCTGGGGAGCGTGCGAACCCTGAACAGCCAGGCGGTATCAGCCATGCAGTCGTCACTGGAAAACGAGTTGCTGGACTTCGCCGGTCATGAAGCGGGCTATCAACTGAGTCTGTTTGATTCACTTCTGCCAGAAACGGTCCTGGCACAGATACCGTTGCAGAGCATCACGGCTGAAATGGTTTATGCCGCAGCAATGGCACAACCGGTTCAGGGCCGGTTATTAAGTGAGTGGGCATCCAATCTGGAATCTGACCGGCTTACCCGGATTATCAATGCGGTTCGCCGTGGTTACCTGGCGGGAGAAACAGTCGAAACCATTGCCCGCAGTGTTCGTGGTCATGCGAATAAAGGCTACCGGGATGGTGCACTGCAGATGAGCCGGGCAAATGCTACCAGCATCGCGAAAACGGCGGTGAATCACCTTGCAGCCACTGCCCGGAAGAGTTTCACCACCGCTAACGAAGACCTGGTAAAAGGCAAGCAGTGGCTATCCACGCTCGATAATAAAACCAGCCATGACTGCATCATTCGCGACCGGCTGCGATACACCCTGGACGGGAAACCCATCGGGCACAAGGTGCCTTATCTGCAGGGCCCCGGGCGGATCCACTTCTGTTGTCGCTCCACCGAAACCCTGATTCTGAAATCCTGGCAGGAGCTTGGGCTGGACGCCGATGAAATGGATGAGGGAACCCGGGCCAGTATGGACGGGCAGGTAGCCGGGAATACCACCTATAGCGAGTGGCTTTCCCGGCAATCCTTTGAACGCCAGGTGCAGGTTGTTGGTGAGCAACGGGCACGGCTTATCCGCGATGGCGCCATGCGTCCTGATGAATTTTTCACGGATAAAGGCGAGTGGCTGACACTGGCCCAACTGCGCGAACGGGACAGCCAGGCATTTGATATGGCCGGGCTCTGATTTATTCCTTTCTGTACACAGGCTGCCTCCGGGCGGCCTTTTTTATTGGGCAAGGCCCGACACTTCATTCCCAAGGGGAACACTATGCTTTTTCGAAACATGCTCATCAAATACTACGCACCTGCAGGTTCTGAAGGTGGTGACGGCGGCGGTGCTGGTGGCGAGGGTTCACCAGAAATTACGCCGGAGATTGAGCAAATCATCAATGACCGGGTTAATACCGCCGTTACCGGTCTTAAATCCAAAAACAGTGAACTGCTCGGTAAGCTCAAGGAGTCGACCGAATCACTGAAGCAATTCGAAGGGATTGATCCGGAAGCGGTCCGGGGCATCCTGCAGCGTTTTTCCGACGATGAAGAAGCAAAGCTGATTGCCGGCGGAAAGATTGACGAAGTGCTTAACCGTCGCACGGAGCGCTTACGTGCTGACACTGAGAAACAAATCAAGGCCGCGAATGACCGCGCCGACAAGGCCGAGTCGTTCTCCAATAAATTTCGTGACCGCGTGTTGGGTGATGCTATCCGTTCTGCTGCGGCAAAAGCCGGTGCCCTGGCTGAAGCATCCGACGACCTGATCCTGCGTGCCAAAGGCACATTCCAGCTCAACGATGAAGGTGAGGCCGTAGCCGTTGATGCAAATGGCGATGTCCTGTTCGGTAAAGACGGCAAGACCCCCCTGACCCCGCTTGAATGGGCTGAGTCTCTTAAGGAGACGGCTCCGCACCTTTTCCCCCGCGCTGAAGGTACCGGCGCTGGTGGGCACAAGCCGAATGGCGGTGGCAGCCTGAAACGTTCAGAGATGAATGCCAACGATAAGGCGGACTATATCCGCAAGCATGGCCAGCAGGCCTACCTGAAACTACCCAAATAAGGGATTAATCGATGACTACAACCGTTAATACTGACCTGGTTATTTATGATGACCTGGCACAGACCGCATTCCTCGAACGCCGCCAGGATAACCTGGAAGTGTTTAACCAGTCGTCTAATGGCGCAATTCAACTGGACAATGAGCTGATTGAAGGGGACTTCCGTAAGCGTGCTTTCTACCAGGTTGGTGGCAGAATCGAAGCGCGTGATGTGAACTCCACGGACAAAGTTGAAGGCAAAAAGATTGGTGCTGGTGAAGCGGTGTCCGTCAAAGCGCCGTGGAAGTATGGCCCGTATGAAACCACGGAAGAAGCATTCAAACGCCGTGGCCGTGATGTCAGTGAGTTCTCTGAAGTGATTGGCGTCGATGTTGCTGATGCCACGCTGGAAGGTTACGTGAAATATGGCCTGAAAGGGCTGATTGCCGCTATTGGCGCTAACGCGGATATGGTGGTGACGGCTGACATTGCCACTGATGGTAAAAAGACCCTGACGCGTGGCCTGCGCAAGTATGGCGATAAGTTCAACCGGGTTGTGTTGTTCGTTATGCACTCTGCGACGTACTTCGACATCGTGGATGAGGCGATTGCCAACAAAATTTACGAAGAAGCTGGCGTGGTGGTGTATGGCGGCCAACCGGGTACGTTGGGTAAACCGGTGCTGGTAACCGATACCATGGATGCAGAATCCATTCTGGGGCTGGTGGCCGGTGCCGTGACTATCACCGAATCTCAGGCCCCGGGTTTCCGCTCTTATGACGTAAACGACCAGGAGAACCTGGCAATTGGTTACCGTGCTGAAGGCGTGGTGAATATCGAACTGCTGGGTTACAGCTGGGATACGACTGCAGGTGGCAGCAATCCGGACCTGACCAAAATCGGTACCGGTGCGAACTGGAAGAAACACTTCACTAGCAACAAGTCCACGGCGGGTGTGCTGATTAAGCTGGAAGCCGCTTCGGGGGAGTAACACTGTCAGCGGATAAAACATCCGCAACTGCTGACAGCACTGATGCGGTAACCCTCTCTCTCAAATATACCCTGAATGGCGCGGGTGTGGCCGGGGCAACCGTAAACTGGTCTTCAACCGGGGGCACCTTGAGCACCAACAGCTCACAAACCGGCTCGGCTGGTGGGGCGACGGTTAAACTCACATCGGATACAGCAGGCACATTCACGGTAACCGCAACGGTAGATGGTAATGCTGTTGCTAGTGATGACATCACCTTCACGGATGCCGCCTGAAAATAACGGATGGGGCGTAAGCCCCGTTTCCAGGGGGATAAATGATTAATACCGATATTCATTCTGACGGCGCAAACAGTTATGCGAGTGAGGATGACCTGTCTGCTTTTGCTCAACTCAGAGGCATTACCCTCCCGGAAAATACCGTCCCCTTACTGATTATGGCGATGGATTACCTTGAAGGGCTTATCTGGGCTGGTGTCCGGGCGCAACGTCAACAACCGTTGTCATGGCCGCGGAGAAATGTCGTTCTGGATGAATATGAACTTCCGGTCGACTCAGTTCCTAAGCAGGTGGTGACAGCACAATGCATGCTGGCTGTAGAAGCCATTGAGGGGGAGTTGCAGACCAGTGTCCGTGAACCTGAGGTCAAGACAGAGCGGGTAGAAGGGGCCGTTACCATGACATATGCCGTGGCTGATGGGGAATCCTTTACGCCTTCTTTCCCGGCGGTAACAGCCATTCTGGGTGATCTGGCCTGTGGGCGTGGGTTCGCAATTAACACTTATGCGGAGCGGGCCTGATGGCGATTAATTACCAGCGTATGCAAGAACGCTCTACCAGGATGATTCGACAAAACGGTTATGCGTACCCGGTTACACGGAAAGGCTCAGTGACGGTCGTGGCTGGTGTTGAACAGACAACACCGGATACCGCCTTTGATGCCTGGGGCGTCAAAACCGATTATTCCCCCGGTGAAGTGGATGGCACAGTCATTCAGAGCGGGGATATTCAAATCGTTTTTACGGCGGAACAGGCCGTGAAAATTGGCGACCTTGTCGGTGTGGACGGGAAACAATATCGGGTCGTTGAACCTCATCCTGTAAAGCCAGCTGCTGTGGTGATTTGTTATCGATCACAACTGAGGGCCTGATATGAGCGAAAACTCAGCGTTTGAAGTGGCAATAACCGCTTTTGTGAGTAAAGCAAAGGCCAACCAGGAGCAGGTTGCCCGGGCTGTTGGGATAAAAATACTCAACCGCCTGGTGATGATGTCTCCGGTGGGAAACCCGGAATTGTGGGAGGTAAACCGCACTGCAGTGGCGTACAACACCGCTGTTGCAGAGCACAACCAGATACAGATGCAAAACCCGGTGAACCTCACGAAAACCGGTCGATTGAAAAAGAAAGCCCGCGTAAGTGACAGCATGGATATTAAAGCGCCCCCGGGATATACCGGTGGTCGTTTCAGGGGTAACTGGCAGGTCTCTTTCGATGTGCCGGCAACGGGTGAAACCGGGCGCATTGATAAGAGTGGCAACCTGACCATTGCAACGGGAGAAGTTGTACTGTCAGCTTTCAAGGTAGGGATGAAAAATATCTATTTCTGCAACAACGTGCCTTACGCGTATGCATTAGAAATGGGCCATTCATCTCAGGCACCAAATGGCATGGTGCGTATTACCGCTGCTGAATTTCAGCGTTTTTTCAATGAGGCCGTTGGTGAGGTAGACAGATGATCCCCAACATTACTGCAGCACTGGAGTCTGTTCTCGGCTCCTGGGCTGATGGGGAGGGCATTCCTGTCGCCTATGACAATATTGGATTTGACCCGCCTAATGACGCCCTGTACCTGATTTCACATGACATGCCGGCAACACCGTTCAGCATTGACCTTGCTGGCGACGCTGTCGTTTATCCCGGTGTGTATCAGGTAACGGTCGTAGCTCCTGCAGGAACGGGTAAATCTGCCGCCCGCCGTATTGCGGAGCAGGTTTGTGGACTTTTCCCCAAAAATGGGGAGATTGCCGGAGATGGGTTCACAGCCTGGGTTACCTCACCCCCGGCAATATTCCCCGGTATCCCGGACGGTGTTTCATTCAGTATTCCCGTCAGCATTAACTATCGGGCTGATATTCCAGCCTGAACCTTCACACACCGGCATTCGCCGGTTCTCTTCATAATGGAGATTCTTATGCCTGGTTTCGCATTGCCGAACGGCGCTCGCGTATACGTCGGCTCCACACTGGCAACGGCAGTCCCTGTTTCCGCTGTATCAAATGCGGCAGGTGCTGTATTTACCGTTCCATCTGAACATGGGCTCGTGGTTGGTGACGCAGTTTATATCCGTTCTGGCTGGCCGCTGATTGATAACTTGGTTGCACAGGTTACCGCTGTGGATGAAACAGAAGTGACTATTGGCGTTATCGATTCAACGAACCTTAACTTTTTCCCTGCTGGTGGGGGGGTTGGGTCGTTGAGCCAAATTACCGACTGGACGGAAATTCCGCAAATCACAGAAGTCGCGCAGTCGGGTGGTGACCAGCAATACACGCAGGTCCAGTTTCTGGCTGATGACCGCCAGCGCAACCTGGCGACCTATAAGGCAGCTAAAACACAAACGTTCACGCTGGCACATGATTCAACGCTGGCGCTGTATGACGTATTGGCAACTGCTGACCGTGACGGTGTCACACTGCCGCTCAAAATGTACGTGCCTAAAGCGAAAGAAACTCGCTACTGGTCCGGTACACCATCTTTCGACTCACAACCTACGACATCAGTGAATAACGTAGAAACAGTTCAGGCGGCCTTTGCCCTCGATGCACGTGACATGACGTTCTACAAAGATGTTGCTTAATACCCATGGCCCGGAAACGGGCCGTAACCGGATAAATTAAATGGCTACTAAATTTCAGTTGTGCCCCAAGCCCACCTTTAAAGCCAATGTCAGCATCCCGCGACCTGGTGAGGATGATGGCATTTTAACTTTCACGTTTAATCACAAACCGCTTAAAGAGCTTTCCGAGATAGAACAACTGGAAGGGAAAACTGCGGTCGACTTCCTGGCAGAGATTACCGTTGCCTGGGCATTGCCGGATACGTTTTCCCGGGAAAACCTTGAGGTGCTGTTGGATAACTACCCCGGTGCACTTAAAGCCATTATCTCGACTTATTACCGTGAGCTGATGGGAAACCGTGAAAAAAACTGATTGTGGTTGCCTCTGAACTTTACACGTCTGAACCCTCAAATGAGGATCTGGCCGCGTTTGGTTTGTCTCCTGATGATTATGATGACCGGGTAATAGATGTATGGCCCGATATCTGGACGTCATTTAATGTATTTCAGGCAGCAAGTACACAGTGGCGAACCAGCATGGGAGGCGTAACCGGTCTGGATTACAACGTACTCCCCTGGCTAATGAAACTACATGGCGTAGAAGACGAGGCAACCGCATTATCTGATATCCGCATCATGGAGCGGTCTGCGCTCCATGTGATCCACAACTCCTGAGTGCTTGGTTCACAGCGAGCGAGTAACTTCACCAAAAGTTGGCCAGTTAAGCGGTTAGTGTATGCACTGACCAAAGCTACAAAATAGATTCGTTCAAATCCAAGGATTACCAGACACTCTAGGTTGTAATGCGTAATGACATAAGCACTATGTTTTGTCTGAACCAAATTGATCACATCAGTAGCAGCGGAACTAAGTAGAACAATAAGTGTGCCAGCCAGATGGGGCGGTGAGGGAGTGATTGTATAAAACAACTACTGCATGCAGCCAATAAACCTCTTGCAGATGAAACGCGATTTTCTTGCTGGAAGTTGTGTAATAATGAATGGGTTGTCTCGATTCACTTTGGTTAATTGCAAAAAACATTAGATTTTGTGATAAAATAAGAGCACGTTGGAAAAGAATTTTGCATCTCTGCGTGTTCGACTCCGCTAGTTATGGCTTCCTTTGACCCTACGTTGACAGCTTTAGCAGTTTTTTCTGCATATAAATTGATTAGTCATTATATCAAATCGAAAAAAGAAAAACGTACGAAAAAAGAAGGAGACTCTATGAATGAAACCAAAACAAATCAAATAAGTAATTTTATTAAAACAACAGCTTATAATGCATTTTGTGGGGTCATAGGGAACGTCATATACGATTTTGGTAAAGAGATGCCTGCATTATGATGTTAACCCGCTCCGGCGGGTTTTTGCTATCAGGACCACTGTAAGTTACAGTAACTTCATTCCAGAACGTGTTCTTCCTGCTGATGATATAGCTATATCGCTAAAGGGATGAGAGGTTGCAAAGTGAGTCTGAAAGGGCGGCTAATTATTATTGTGATCGGCGCAGTATTGAGCATTCCGACTTCTTTGATTGGGTATCAGTGGATGGGATTTAAGTTTTTAAAACAAGAAGTCGACTGCGTAACTGATGTGAATAACTCTATGCTTAGCTGGCTTCCGAATGTTGAACAGGATTCTGCTGGTCGGAAGTTAGACAATATAAACAATAATCTTAGAACATGCGTGCAAGGGATTGATGCCAGGAAAAGTAGTTTTGACTTTGCTGTGGAGCAGTACAAAAGATACCACTAAATATTATGATAAAGCCTACTTAGGTGGGATTCTTTCGTTAGAACTGTAAACCCTGCAGTGGTGTACTACAACCAATCTATAATGCCTCGCTTCGGCGGGGTTTTTTATTGCCCGGAGAATACTATGTCAGGTGATATCGCCACGCTGTCCCTTCGTGTAAATACCAGTGAACTGGAGAAGGGAAATCAGGAACTGGACAAGTTCCAGGAAACGGCGACGGGCGCAGCTAAAAAAGCAGATGACCTGAACAGTTGTTTCCGGGCTGGTGCCAGTGACCAAAAGCGCAATACAGAAAGCATCAAAGAACAACGCCAAGAACTGCAAAATCTGCTGAATAAAATAAGCCCAGTTAACCGCGCACTGAATGAGCTGGATGATATTCAGGCCAGTCTGTCCAGTTATCGTGGCAAAGGGCTGGTGGATGTTGAGACCTTCAATCGTTATAACGCGATCCTCGATACCACTCGCACCAAACTGGCCGCCGCCATGGAAATGGAAACCGCCGAAGGGCGGGCAAAGGCACAGCAGGCGTTGGAAGCACAAAAAGCCGCTGCAGCAGGGCAGACGTTTATCAACTCCCTTCAGGATCAGGTCAACGTTATAGGTAAAACCCGCTCTGAAATTTTAGCGTTGAAAGCAGCTCAAATGGGCGTTTCTCAGCAGGCAGCGCCGTTTATTGCCCGGTTGCGTGAACAGGAAGAGCAGTTTAAACGCGGGGCATTGAGTGCTGGGCAATACCAGCAGGCAATGCGCTATTTACCAATGCAAATCACTGATGTGGTGACATCGCTGGCATCTGGAATGCCCATATGGATGGTGGCAATCCAGCAAGGTGGCCAGATTAAGGATTCTTTTGGTGGTGTAGGCAATACGTTTAAAGCTTTGAAAAGCATTATTACGCCGACTCGCCTTGCCTTAGGTGGTTTGATAGGTGTCGCAACGTTGCTGGCAACGGCCTACTTCAAAGGCGCAGCAGAGGCTGATGAGTTCAATAAACAACTTATTCTCACCGGGAACTATGCCGGGCAAACGGCTGCTGGTTTGTCATACATGGCCAGAAGTGTTGCTGTAAATACGGGAACAACGACAGCTGCGGCATCCGCTGCAATCGCCGCAGTTCTGGCGACTGGTAATACAGCGTCATCAGAACTTCAAAAAATCAGTGAAACTGCGTTAAGCCTGCAAAAAACAACAGGCCAGGGTGTCGAACAGACGATTGCTCAGTTTCAGGAACTGAAAAAATCACCGGTTGAGGCGGTTACCCGACTGAACGAGCAGTACCACTTCCTGGGTGCCTCTGTATACGAACAGATTGCAGCCCTGGCCGAACAAGGCAAGCAACAGGATGCGGCAAATCTTGCCGAAGAAGCGTATGCGACTGCAATGCAAGACCGGGCAAAGCAGATAACGGAAAATCTGGGGGCTATTCAAACCACCTGGGCAGGTATTAAGAGTATGGCGTCCTCCGCGTGGGATGCCATGCTGGGGATTGGGCGTGAAGACCCGGCAGCAAAACTGCAAAATGCCCGAACGGTACTAAACACCCGGATTGCATCATCCTACGCAAAGGACCAGGCTCTGGGAGATATCCTCGGTGACATGGCCGGCTCACTGCAGGGTGATCTGACTGGGGCACAACAGAAAGCCAGTGATGACAGAATTAAAGCACTCCAGCAAATCAATTCACTCGAGCAGTCGACCTTATCCAATGCCCAGCGCAGGATTAAAGCCGAACAGCAGATAACTGAGTGGAAAAATAAAGGCTATATCTCGGACGAGAAAGCGGCAGCATTAATCAAATCGGTCGGAGATAAGTACAGGGACCCGAAAAAAACAAATAAAGGCGTTACCGTTTCGTCCGGTGACCGTGCGGAAGATTCCTCCAATGCTGAGTTACTGGCATTACGAGCACAGTTAAAGACGCTCCAGAACCATGTCTCGGTAAATGATGTTATTAGCCAGCAACGTAAAGACTTATGGAAAACCGAAGCACAGTTTGAAGTACTTGAGGATGCTGCCGGAAAGCGAAAACTCAGTAAACAGGAGCAATCGCTGTTAGCCAGCAAAAGCCAGGTACTCGCGCTGGCACAACAAAAGGCTATATTGGGTGACCAGATAGCCGCGCAAGAGCAACTCAATAAGCGCATGGATACGGCAAAAAAGTATGTCACGCAAATGGCAGAGAAACAGTCAGCGATGACAACCGGTGCCACCATGAGTGACCGCCTTTCAAGTCGTCAAACCGCGCTTTCACAGTTACGCAGTGGTTGGATAAATGCGGGGGGTGACCTGACTGATGATGGTTACAAACAGGAGTTGAAAGCGGCCACGGACTATTATGATGCCGAAGATAAGCTCCGCAACGACTGGTCTGCTGGTGTCAAAAAAGGGTGGTCTGAATTCGAAGACAGTGCAACAAACGTTTATGCGCAATTTGCTGATGTGTCGAAAAGCGCATTTACAGGGATGGCGACACAGTTAACGGATTTTTTGACCACAGGTAAATCCAATTTCAAGGATTTCCTGGCGACCTTCCTGAAAGGGATTGTTCAGATGATTAGCCAGCTTTTGGTGCTGAAGGCCATTAAATCCTCAATAGGCGGAACGGCTTTCGGCTCTTTTATGGGCTTTTCATCGGGTGGGTATGTGCCTGCTTTTGATTCTGGTGGGTATACAGGGGACGGCGGCAAGTACGAGCCAAAAGGTGTTGTGCATGGAGGAGAGTTTGTTTTCACCAAAGAGGCAACGAAAGCTTTAGGTGTGGGGAACCTGTATTCCCTGATGCGCAGTGTCCAGGGTTATGCCAATGGTGGTTATGTTGGCAAGACTGATACGTCGCATTTGTCTTCAGCTTCTTCCACCGGTGTCAGTGTTTATGCGCCGGTTACTATTGAACAGAGTTCTTCTGGATCGGGTGATGTCAGTTCTTCCGGCACCATGAACACGGCCAGGCAACTGCAGGCGATTATCCAGAGCACTATCACCGACCGTCTGAGGAAGGAAATGTCTCCTGGTGGAATTTTATATAAAAAATGAAATTACGTGCTAAATAAGAAAATTCTCATTTGTGGGTTTTGGGCGAGGTCTAGAATGCTGCTCATATTTCGTATCTGATGGATAACCATATCTAAAAAGGGAAAAAAATGGGTTGGAATAAATCTGCTGCTGTAGATTATCTTGTCAAACACATAGAGCCTCATTCAAAAGGACATTGTGCAAAATATACACGTTTAGCAATAGCGGCTGGTGGCATACAGCTTATACAGACAATGAGTGCGAAAGATTATGGCAGCTCTTTACTGAAAGCGGGGTTTACTGCTTTGCCTCCATCCGCCAAGCCTGAAAAAGGGGACGTCGTTGTAATACAGCCTTATCCGGGTGGACTGCAATATGGACACATGGCTATGTACGACGGGAAAACGTGGTACTCGGATTTCAAACAAAGAGATATGTACCCCGGGCCGGGATACCGTCGAACCCATCCTCCTTATGTTATATACAGGAAAAACTGATGCGGCTTATTCTTTCGTTTTTATTGGCAGTTTACATACCTTTCGCGAGTGCAAATGCCTCTTTAGATGCACAAAAAAGCGTCACGGAATTTTATAAATTTTATCTCGCTGAATATAGTAAACCGACAACTGATGATGTTCTCCATTCGCCCAAAATGAAACAGTGGGTAACGAAAAAACTGCTGGACCGACTTGATGCGATTTCTAACATGTCAGAGGAAGAGTATCTGGAGGCTGATTATTTTACTTATACGCAGGACTATTCTGAAGAGTGGGCCTCACGGTTACGCACCGAACCCGCAGTTACTGACGGGGACAGTGAAAGGGTTGACGTTTGGATCGGTATTCAGGACAACAAGTCATTGCATTTGCAAGTCTGGACTCATAATGAAGATGGCCGCTGGAAGATTTGGCGTGTTATTGACGCAGGTAACCATCAGGAACAGAAACTCTACTAGCTCTCACTAATTTGCATGTGAAAAATAAAAGTCCCGACCCCCTCGGGATTTTTATTTCAATGATATTTGTCGTGTTTCCCCATGCAGTATCCACTCCCGGGTGATTTTCTCAAAAACTAATGGGTTTTCCCCTGGTTAATAATCATATTTTATCTGAGGCTGTATGACCGATATATTCACATGGCAAACGCAGGCTTCACCTTCGGCAACCGAGACCGTAAGCGTTTTAACTGCTCAGTTTGGTGACGGTTACAAGCAGGTTGCAGCTAATGGGATTAATACAGCCTCCGAAACATGGAGTCTGACATGGACAGGAAGAAAATCAGATGTGGCAGATATCCGGGCATTCCTCCGAACGCATGTAGTCGCTTCTTTTTGGTGGACGAATCCATGGGGTGAGAAGAACCTTTATCGCGTCAAAAATGACTCGATTGCGCCACAGTTTATTAGCCATAACGTTGTTGCACTCGCGTTCACCTTTGAACAGGCATTTGCTCCGTAATGACATGATCTCTTTAACCGGTCGCCACTGTGCGGCCTTTTTTATGGGCAAAAGATGAGTTTCACAGCAGATATTCAGTCTCTGGAGCCGGGTGAAAAAATCCAGCTGATAGAAATAGACGGTACCGCATTTGGGCTGGACACCGTGCTTCGTTTCCATGCACATAACATACCGGCGGATGGTTGGGCAGCATTCACTGACGGTAATCTCCCGGCAATTATCTGGCAGGGGTATACCTATGAACCCTATCCCTATGAACTGAAAGGTGTCGAGCTGTCCAGTACCGGGGCGCAACCAACACCAACGTTATCTGTAGGCAATGTGGGGAACTATGTCACGGCACTTTGCCTGCGATATGACGACCTGGTCCAGGCTAAAGTGAAGATCCACACCACACTGGCAAAATACCTTGATGCTGCGAACTGGACAGCTGGCAACGTTAACGCCAGCCCCAATGATGAGCGTGTTCAACTGTTTTATGTGAACACCAAAACGGTTGAAACACGCATACAGGTCGACTTCGAGTTGTGTTCTCCCTTTGATATTCAAAGCCTGCAACTTCCCTCCCGCCAGATAACACCTGTTTGCACCTGGTGTATGCGCGGACTCTACCGCACGGGTACCGGTTGTGACTATGCCGGTACCCGTTATTTCACGAAGGCTGGTGAATCCACTGATAACCCGGCACTCGATGTCTGCGGTGGTCGGCTGGCCGACTGTAAGTTACGTTTTGGTGCTGATCAGGCTCTTCCATTCGGTGGCTTTCCCGCCGCCAACCTGCAGAGTAGTTGATATGAGAGAAAAAGTGATTCAGGCGATCCGGCAGCATGTTGCGGGGGAGTATCCCTGTGAAGCCTGTGGCGTGGTGGTTGAAACCGGTACCGGGCAAATCTATGTGCCATGCAGAAATATTGCCGGAAACCCACTGGAGGCATTTACCCTGGCGCCAGAGGACATGCTGTCAGCAGAGAAGCAGGGCGAGGTGATTATGATTGTTCATTCACACCCTGATGTTACCCGGCTCGTCCCGTCTGAGCTCGACCGTATTCAGTGTGACCACTCAGGCATGGAGTGGGGGATCATGTCATGGCCTGATGGTGACTTTTGTACTTTCTCTCCCCGCACTGAACGAGATTACACCGGTCGCCCCTGGGTGCTGGGGCATGCAGACTGCTGGTCGCTTGTCCGGGATTACTACCAGCGGGAATTTGGCGTGAGTCTGGCAGATTATTCAGTTGATTACGAATGGTGGGCTGACGGCAGCGAAAACCGTTATGACGATAACTGGCAGCAGGAAGGCTTTGTTGAAGTTGCACTCAGTGATATGAAACCCGGCGACCTGATTTTGATGCAGATCCGTGCCCCGGTAACCAACCATGCCGCCATTTACCTTGGTGAGAACATCATCCTGCACCATATGTTCGGGCATCTTTCATCCCGTATTCCATACGGTCAGTACTGGCGGGATCGCACTACCCGGGTTATCCGGCACTGGGAGTTAATTCCTGAGGATTAGTCGTGCAAATATTCCTGATTTGCCAGTGCGACTTTTAACCAGAACTTTTGCTGGCAGTCGTTATTAAAAGTTTTTTGTCGCGGATGGATGTCTTTATCTTCAGGTGCTGTCACTGTCCAGGATATAAAACAGGAATGACACGCTTCCTCACATGAAGGATGTAACTCAGTTTCTTTGTATAAATTTAAAACAATCCCGTCAGGAAACTGCCACCTGACATTTTTGACCATAACTTCGGCCTGCTCGTCAATGGAACAGGATTGATCAATTATCCTCTCATCAGAACTTACGGCGACAGATATGTATTTAGCCAGACTTTCCATTCTAAAAATCTCTTTATTTTGAAGCGTAAGTTGCCAGTACTGAATGTTCACCGACAGAGTGCTCGTAGCCAACAACGATGTAAGGTGACACTTCTTCCTGGCATTAACAATACCTGGAATTATTTCATGCTTAAAACCATCACTCTTAAAGGCCAGTTGGGGAAACTTTTTGGCACCCGGCACCAGTTTCATGTGAATGATTTGCGTGAAGCCTTACGGGCTCTGTGTGCCACGGTGCCCGGGTTTAAAAAGTACCTTTCGAATGCTCACCTGAATGGGGTCCGTTTTGCCTTTTTTAACGGACGGAACAACATCGGCATCGACGAGTTTGATATGACCCGGGGGGCGACAGAATACATCATCATACCTGTTATCGAAGGCGCGAAGAATGGTGGCGTTCTCCAGGTGGTGATTGGCGCGGTGGCTCTGGTCGCGGCGTTCTTTACTGCAGGGGCCTCACTGGCAGCGTGGGGGGCAGCCATGAGTGCCGGGGCATTGACGGCAACCACTGTGTTAACCGGGATTGGTATGAGCATGATGCTGGGCGGGGTGGTTCAGTTGTTGTCACCGCAGGCCAGCTACGGTGTGGGCGCATCTTCCAGTACAGACAACAAACCTAACTACGCTTTTGGCTCTCCGGTTAACACTGTCGCCATGGGCTATCCGGTTCCGCTGTTATACGGAGAGCGGGAGGTCGGTGGTGCAATCGTCAGCGCCGGGATTTTCTCAGAAGACCAGCAATAGCGATTCCAGTGTCTTCAGGCCACCTACGGGTGGCTTTTTTATTGGGTGACATATGCATTTACTGAGTACACAGGCGATTTCAGGGCGAAAAGGGGGCGGAGGCTCTTCCCATACACCGGTTGAACAAGCCGATGACCTGCTTTCAACGGCTTATCTGAAAATGCTGGTGGCCATTTCTGAAGGTGAAATCAAAGGTGACCTTACCGCCCAGGAAATCTACCTCGATGACACGCCACTGGCGTCTGATGATGGTACATATAATTTTGCCGGTGTCAGTTGGGAATACCGCACGGGTACCCAGGACCAGAGTTATATTTCCGGCATGCCCGAGGTGGATAATGAATCCAGCGTTTCGGTTGAGGTAACAACCAGCCAGGCCTGGACACGGTCATTCACTAACCTCAGCCTGGATGCAGTGCGCATCAAGCTCAGCCTGCCGGTGCAGTATCTGTACAAAGACAATGGCGATATGGTTGGTACATCAACTCAGTACGCTGTTGACCTGTCTACTGATGGGGCGGCATATCAGACCGTGGTTAACGGGACATTTGACGGTAAAACCACCTCTGAATATCAGCGTGACCACCGGATTGATTTACCTGCGGCCACCAGTGGATGGTCCATCCGGGTACGGCGTATTACTGCTGATTCAACAAGCTCGAAACTGGTCAATGCCTTCAAAGTTGCCTCCTTTGCCGAAGTGATTGACAGCAAATTGCGCTATCCCAACACCGCGTTGCTGTATATCGAACTGGACTCGAGTCAGTTTAATGGCTCGGTACCCAAAGTGACCTGTAAGGCCAAAGGAAAGCTGATCCGTGTCCCGACAACCTATGACCCGGACACAAGGGAATACAGCGGCACCTGGGCCGGTGATTTCAAATGGGCATATTCCAACAACCCTGCGTGGATTTTCTATGACCTGGTGCTGGATAAAATCTACGGGATGGGCAACCGCGTTGATGCGACGATGGTGGACAAGTGGGAGCTTTACACTATTGCGCAGTACTGCGACGAAAGGGTGGCAGACGGTGCCGGGGGCACGGAACCCCGCTTTACCTGCAACGTGTTTATCCAGAGCCAGCAGGATGCATACAGCGTACTGAGTGACCTGGCGGCGGTATTCAGGGGCATCACTTTCTGGGGTAACGACCAGATTTTCGTAAAAGCCGACGTACCTCAGGATGATGTGGATTTTGTCTATCATGCGTCGAACGTTATCGACGGGCTCTTCACCTATGCGGGGGGAAGTTACAAGAACCGCTATACCTCCTGCCAGGTCTCCTGGTCTGACCCGCAGGATCACTATTCGGACACCATCGAGGGCGTTTACGATTCAGGTCTGGTTCAGCGTTATGGCGTGAATGAAACGCAAATTACTGCCATCGGTTGCACATCCCAGAGTGAGGCTCACCGCCGGGGGCGCTGGGTGCTGTTGTCGAATGCCAAAGACGGCACCATTTCCTTCGGGGTGGGGCTGGATGGCTATATCCCGTTGCCGGCAGAAATCATTGGCGTGGCTGATCCATTCCGTGCGGGGAAACAGAACGGCGGGCGCATCCATGCAGTGAATGGTAAGAGCGTGACGCTGGACAGGGTGGCGGATTACTCTGCCGGTGACCGGCTGGTGGTGAATCTGCCTGATGGAACGGCACAAACCCGGACTATCAGTGATGTCAGCACAGATAAAAAAACGGTAACGGTAGCCACTGAATTCAGTCAGTCTCCGGTTGCCGGTGCGGTGTGGGCCATCGACAGTGATACCCTGGCTATTCAGTATTTCAGGGTAACGTCCATTGCGGCGAATGATGACGGCACATTCACTGTCAGCGGTGTGCAGCATGATCCAGACAAGTACCGTTTCATTGATGATGGGGTACGTATCGAATCGGCTCCGGTGACGGTTACACCCTCCGGTGTTATGGCTGCGCCAGCGAATATCGTTATCTCAGAAACAAGCTACGTTTACCAGGGGGCTTCTGTTTCAACCCTGTCTGTCTCCTGGGATAAAGTGAGTGGTGCCATCAGCTACAACGCGCAATGGCGCAAAGATAATGGCGACTGGATTAATGTCAGCCAGACCTCAGCCACCGGCTTTTCGGTCTCTGGAATTTATGCCGGTGTTTATGATGTGCGGGTTCGCTCCGTCAATGCCGCAGATGTCTCTTCACCCTGGGGATATGCTGATTCGACAACACTTAACGGGAAAGTTGGCCAGCCGGGAACACCGGTCAGCCTGCTTGCCAGTACCAATACGGTCTGGGCTGTTGACCTGACCTGGGCATTTCCTGATGGTTCGGGCGACACGGCATACACCCAACTGCAATATGCCACGACCAGTGATGGTGCAAACCCACTGGATTTGACGCTTGTCGCTTACCCGACTGCAGACTACCAGCATGGCCCGATGCCTGCAGGTGTGACACGCTGGTATCGTGCCCGCCTCATCGACAGGATTGGCAACCGTGGAGAGTGGACCGGGTGGGTGAGAGGGCAGTCCGGTACACTTGCTGATGATTATCTGAATGAAATCGCAGAACAGTTTGTTTCTGCAGACGATGGTAAGGCACTGCTGTCGCAACTGGAAACCAACCCGGAAGCTATTCTGCAGAACGCATTAGCAAACTATGACACGGTCAACCAGCAGTGGGCGCAGTTCGGTGAGAATACGGCAGCCATTATTCAGGCACAGAAAGTGGCGGCTGATGCGAGCAGCGCCGTGGCAGCTCTTGAAACGGATGTGACAGCAAAGTTTGCAGAAACCTCTGCGGCTATCCAGGAAAAGATGACCGCTTACGCTGATGCCTCTGGTGGTTCAGCAATATACACATTAAAAACGGGTATCACTTATGGCGGAGTGAATTACGATGCCGGTCTCTCTGTCGCCGTGACAGTCAACGGGACCGCTGTTGATACCCGTGTGGCCATTAACGCTGACCAGTTTGTCATGATGTCCGGAAGTGGGGACAACGTCTACTCACCGTTCTCTGTTGTGAATGGGCAGGTTTTCCTTTCAAGCGGCTTTATCCAGGACGGGACAATCACTAATGCCATGATTGGTAACTATATCCAGTCAACAAACTTTGTCGCTGGCAGTGCCGGCTGGCGGCTGCAAAAGTCGGGTACTCTGGAAATGTACAGCACAGTCAGTGGCTCCGGAAGTGTGAAACTCACTGGCTCGGGCCTGGCTGTTTATGATGCCTCTGGTGTTGCCCGGGTCAAATGCGGGGATTTGAATAACCTCTAATGGCCTACGGTGTACAGGTGCGAACCGCGGACGGGCGGGATTTGGTGGTGCTTATTACGCCTATGTTCGTACTTGATTTTATTACCACTACCTCTGGCAGCAAAACCTATACCGTCCCGACGGGAAAGACCCTCAAAGTCATGACCGGCACATCACGTTACGCCACCGATGGTGCCGGTACCAGTCAGGCACCCATTGTGGCAATCAACGGCAATACTCTTACCTGGAGTAATGCCAGTACAACTAGAAACATCATTGTTTATGCGGGGTGAGAATGGCCTTTGGAATGGAAATCAGGCAGGCGGATGGAACGCTCTGGATGAGCCCGGAGGTTACGCCACTTAATCTTATTAAGAAAATCAGCCAGACCTTTACGGCGTCTTATCCGTTTACGGCAACGACCATTGCTACGGGGGTACCGTCGGAAAATGCCTGTATGGTTTTCTGTAAGAGCACCAGTGGTGGTGGCGTTGCCTACACAATGGATATTTCTGGGGGGTATTGGGTAATTACTGTCCGTGGCTGTTCAACGGAGAATGGTGGTTCAGGGGGAAGTGTTCCCATTACGTTCTATGTATTCGCGAATATGGTGACAACCCCATCCCGGTATTCGTTGGCGTATTATGATGCCGATGGAGTTATGCGCTGGCATGCGGAAATGCGGCCTCTTGAGGTATTTACTCAAACACCCAGTGGTGTGCCGCCCAGAGGGCAGATAGATATCGGGTTTAATGTCGCTGTCAGCTCCGTTTATTCCGCGAAGCAAATGGTTTTATTTCAGGGAGGGACTCCGCCGCTTTATACCTGGATGGATTTTGTCTACCGGGCATACGGGACGAATGTTAAAGAACTTCCCGTTGCGGCATGGCAGGAAAACAGTGGCAGTGTGTACCAATCTTTTGTTAATGGTGCCATCTACTACATAAAAACGGATAACTACGACTGACTGGGCACTGGTTGGTTTATTTACTTGCTTTATTGATCGGGTGTAACGATCAATCCAGGCTCATTGATCTATCAAAACAATTATACTCGCTCTCTGTCCGGTGGTACTTTTTGTCGGAATATCAACCAAAGGAATGACAATGAGAACAATTATTGTGTTTTTGATGGTGTCATTATTTAGCCCAGTACCGGCTATGGCATCAAATTCCCATGAGCACACTATTAATTATCCCACCAGAGCGTGGCATCTTGACCAGTCTGGTACAGTAAATGTGCTTTACGATATCACACCGCAAGGAAAAGCAGAGAATATCCGAATCATTAAGTCAACGAATCGTGACTTGTTTGATGATGCTGTAAAAGCAGATATTCATAAATGGCGCTTTGAGAAAGGGAAGCCAGAGAAAGATATTGCAGTGACCATCCATTTTCAAAAATAACCGTTTATTTAAGAAAGCCAGCCTTCGGGCTGGCTTTTTTATACCCGTAAAAAGGGGAGATATATGCCAGCAGGCACAATCACATTAACGAATGACAGCAACATAGTCGAAGGTTCAGGCACATCATTTAGTGCTGAGTTTTCTTCCGGTGACATTCTGGCGTCTACCGTAGGAGAGGTCACCTATACATTGTTTATCCAGTCCGTAGACAGTGACACGCAGGTAACGTTGGTTAAGAACTATGATGGCCCAACAGCGACCGGACTTGCCTGGTCAGCAATCCCGCGCAACGTCGCTATTGCGATTCCCGCTCAGATAGCGACGGAAGTTTCAAAGGCGTTACGCGTACTTAACCAGGATAAATCCAACTGGCAGCAGGTGTTTTCTTCCAGTGGAAGTATCACGGTTACATTACCGGACGGTTCGTCATTTTCTGGTCCGTCATGGCATTACATTGCAAGTATGTATGCCAATAAAGCCGATTTAATTGGCGGGGCCGTTGCTGTATCACAAGGTGGTACTGGTGCAACGACAGCATCAGAAGCAAGAATGAGTCTTGGCCTTGGTGATTCTGCAACCCGAAATGTTGGTATTAGTGAAGGGACTGTCGCAGCTGGTGATGATTCACGATTAAACACTATTGATGGTAAATCTGGCGGGATAGTCACTGGCGGTATTTCGCTATCTATGCAAAATTCAACGTACTCGCATCCACTTGTATTGACGTCTCTTGAAAACCAGGAGGGTGTCAGGCTATTAGGCTCCATGGCTACTTTCGGAGATGGAACGAGTCGAACAATTCTAAATGTAGACAGTGTTGGAGGAAGACGATCTACTCTATACGGAACCGGGGGATATATGTGTCAGGCAGGCATTAACGGAACACCGGCTATGGCATCATTTAATGTCAATTGGGATGGTTCAAATGCAGCGCTATGGATTGATTCAACCAGGTTTGATCCACTGTTCAGCATTGCCTCAGATAAACTTCTGAAGAAGGATATTGAATATATTGATGGTAGTTCTTCTCTATTGGAAGTAATGCAATGGAAGCCTGCGTCATTTGTCTATAAGGCTCGTGGAATCATCCCAGAAAGTGAAAAAGTGCTTGGATTCATCGCTAACGATGTTGTCCAGATTAGCCCGGAGGTTGTATCTGGTGATGGTTTACAACCGGGTTATGATGAGAATGATCCTAAGGATTCATACAGGCTTGACCCCATTGCGATGATTGCAAAATTGACTTTTGCGCTCCAGGCACAGCAAAGACAAATAGATGAACTGGTGAAAAAGCTGTCAGCTTGAACATACATATCTCAATACCTGCTCAGGGATTGATTACCCTAATCATGGCCTTTTCTAAGTGGGACAGATTTGGGACAAACAGGCATTTTTACTGGTTTATATGCCTTTCTATACTTTGTCATCATGGGACGTGTGAGCGCAGTAATGACAAGCTATGTTATTGTTTAATCATGTAGTTCTAGGAACTCTTAATCCATCGGTCGCGGGTTCGAATCCCTCACAGCCCACCATTGATTTTCAATGGGTTATAAATACTCCTTCGTTTCCAAAAAATCGCATTGTGACTTTTTTGTGTCCGACTCACTAAAAATCGCATCAATTTTTTTGCGTGTTCAGATAAGTGGTTCTGGGCCCGGAGCGCATAACGGCGAACCATATCGATACTCTCCCATCCTCCCATTTACAGCAAAACGTCAGCCTGTTTTATTCAGCGCGTTTTAGTTAGCCTGAATTGAATTAACGTAGCACCTGGCTTGCAATATTGTTCACAAAATCCGCTGTCATTGCGCGGATGCTCATTCTCTATTGATTCACGGAGTGTTTAACTGTATTTGATATTTATTCTGGAAAGTTGTTGCCCAGGTATCACTGTGAGGACTGGCTATAGTTTTACTTATTGGCACTGTCTTCAGGCACACCAGAAGTGTACCTGGCTGAATGAATCATGATTATGCCCGTGTGAAGATGTGGCGAATGATTTCATCTCTGATGAAAATAACCAAACAAAGAGAGTGTTTATGCAAAATACGCCATCGCTTATTGAAAAGGTGTTCCGGGCTCCCAAGGCTGAGTTGCATGTACATATAGAAGGCACTCTGGAGCCAGAACTGATTTTTAAACTGGCGCAACGGAACCGTATTCCTCTTGCCTGGTCTACAGTGGATGAATTGCGCGAGGCGTATCAGTTCACATCTCTGCAGTCTTTCCTGGATATCTATTATGCTGGTACCAGTGTGCTGCAAACGGAAGACGACTTCTATGAAATGACGTCATCCTATCTCGACAATGCCTGTCAAAATGGTGTCATTCATGCTGAGATCTTTTTTGACCCACAGAGCCATACATCTCGCGGTATTGGTTTTGACGTGTTTATTCCTGGCATGGTCAGAGCCCTTGAAAGCGCCCGTGAAAAAGGGATTTCAACTCAACTGATAATGTGCTTTTTACGCCATTTACCGGAATCAGATGCACTGAAAACCTTTGCAGATTCGCGCGAATGGTTTATCCGCTATCCAGAATGGCTGACTGGTGTTGGCCTTGATTCTTCCGAGAACGGAAATCCACCAGAGAAATTTGCCCGTGTGTTTGCCAGAGCTAAAGCGGCAGGGCTCCGGCGGGTTGCTCATGCTGGTGAAGAAGGGCCTGTCGAGTATATCTGGCAGGCATTGCAACTCCTTGAGAGTGAACGGATTGATCATGGCGTCAGAAGCTTTGACGATCCTGATCTTGTCGCACACCTCAGTGATACCCAGATGCCGCTGACAGTATGCCCTTTGTCTAATGTCAAACTGCGGGTATTCGATAGCATGGGCGAACATAATTTGCGTGAACTTTTACAGGCGGGAGTCAATGTCACCATCAATTCAGACGACCCGGCCTATTTTGGCGGGCACGTTAACGAGAACTATCAATCTATTATCAGCGCACTGCAATTAACAGAAAACGAGTGCTACACGTTACTCCAAAATAGCCTGAAGTCTGCTTTCGTTAACGCACAAACGCGTGACAAGATGCTGATGCAACTGAATGCGTACTGGCATGCAGATGCCTGAATGATGTAACACTCAGGTTGTGATACTCAGGTTGTCATGGCTGGCTCAATAAAAAACCGGCAAAAATTGCCGGTTTTTTCAATACCATGTAAAGAAGTCAGTGCACTGATGCTGACGTGCTTACTGGTGACGTTACTGTTTACAGCAAGTCAAAACGATCCAGGTTCATTACTTTTGTCCAGGCAGAAACAAAGTCCTCGGCAAATTTTTGTTTAGCATCGTTGCTGGCATAAACTTCAGCAAGTGCACGCAGTACAGAGTTAGAACCAAATACCAGGTCGGCACGCGTTGCTGTGAAACGCAGTTCTCCACTGTGGCGGTCAGTGCCTTCATACACTTCTTTGCTCTCATCTGCTGCTTTCCATGCTGTGCGCATATCCAGCAGGTTCACAAAGAAGTCGTTACTCAGCACACCCGGGTTATCGGTAAAGACGCCATGCTTGCTACCGTCAAAGTTAGCACCCAGGACACGCAGGCCACCAACCAGCACAGTCATCTCTGGCGCCGTCAATGTCAGTTGCTGTGCTTTATCGATAAGCAATGATTCCGTGCTGGCTTTTCCGGCTACACGGCGGTAGTTACGAAAACCATCAGCAACAGGTTCCAGCACAGCAAAACCAGCGATGTCGGTTTGATCCTGACGGGCATCAACACGGCCTGGCGTAAAGGGAACGGGCACAGAAACCCCGGCAGCTGCCAGCGATTTCTCGATACCCACTACACCAGCAAGTACAATGACATCAGCCAGCGAGATTTTACCGGATGCCTGTTGAATAGCTTCCAGTTTCGGCAAGACCTGCGCAGGAATAGTGTTAACTTCCCAGCCCTTTTGTGGAGCAAGTGCCAGGCGAGCTCCATTAGCTCCACCTCGTTTATCTCCACCGCGGAAAGTGGATGCTGAAGCCCAGGCAACAGAAACCAGTTCGCTGACAGACAACTCTGATTCTGCTATGGCGTTTTTCACAGCCGTAATATCTGCCATGGTTGGCTTGTGAGTTGCTGCTGGCAGCGGGTCCTGCCAGATCAAATCTTCTGCCGGCACTTCCGGGCCAATATAGCGTGATTTCGGCCCCATATCGCGGTGAGTCAGTTTGAACCATGCACGCGCAAAAGCTTCATTGAATGCTTGTGGATCATTCAAAAAACGGCGGGAGATTTTTTCAAAATCCGGGTCGAAACGTAGGGTTAAATCGGTCACCAACATCGTGGGTTTACGCTTCTTACCTGGTTCAAATGGGTCTGGAATCAGGTCTGGCGCATCTTTTGCTTCAAACTGAATGGCACCTGCCGGGCTGCGCGTCTGTGTCCATTCAAACTTGAAGAGGTTCTCAAAAAAGTAGTTGCTCCACTGAGTTGGCGTTTGGGTCCAGGCGACTTCAAGACCCGAAGTGATGGCATCCGCGCCTGCACCACTGGCATAACTGCTTTGCCACCCAAGCCCCTGGGCTTCTATTGGCGCTGCTTCTGGTTCCGGGCCAACATGTGTTGCCGGGCCTGCGCCATGGGTTTTACCCAGAGTGTGACCGCCAGCAATCAGTGCCACAGTTTCTTCGTCATCCATGCCCATATTGCCAAAAGTCGCACGGATCGCAGGGGCTGCTGAACGTGGATCACCACTCGCATCCGGGCCTTCCGGGTTTACATAAATAAGCCCCATCTCAGTTGCTGCAAGCGGGTTTTTAGCCAGTGCTTCAGGGTGGCGGTGTGCCAGCCAGGTTTTCTCTTCACCCCAGTTGACGTCGAGATCCGGTTCCCATACATCTTCACGACCAGCACCAAAGCCAAATGTACGGAACCCGGCATTTTCGAGTGCGACGTTACCGGCAAGAATAATCAGGTCAGCCCAGGAGATTTTTTGCCCATACTTTTGCTTCACAGGCCACAACAGGCGGCGAGCTTTATCCAGGCTGACGTTATCTGGCCAGGAGTTAAGTGGTGCAAAGCGTTGCTGACCACGCCCCGAACCACCACGGCCATCTTCCATGCGGTAAGTACCGGCACTGTGCCAGGCCATACGAATAAACAGGCCAATATAGCTTCCCCAGTCGGCAGGCCACCAGGATTGAGAATCGGTCAGAACATTTTTGATATCCGCTTTCAGTGCGGAAAAATCCAGCTTTTTAAATTCAGTTCTGTAATTAAAAGCTTCGCCTAACGGATTGGAACGACTGGAATGTTGATTTAACAGGTCTACACGTAGCTGGTCAGGCCACCAGTCCGCATTATGCGTTCCATTACCTGCACTTTGTGTCGCTTCGTTAGAGTGGAAGGGACATTTTGAAACGTTATCGCTTGAATTGCTCATTTCTGGCTCCGTATGCTTCCTGAGGATTGTCTGGTGTTATTCATTCATTCCTGTAGAGGGTGTTCCTAAGCTATCTGTTCCTTTCAATAATAGATAATTGAATCAACCCACGGATTTGATAGTTTTTTCCTTTGTACACAATCTGGCGTTTACCGATAAAAACAACTGTAAGTATAAGGCCATTTTTGCCGCTAAAGCCCGAAACCCGAATTTTTCTGCTTAGCGGATTACTGGTCGCTGAATAGAAACAGACTCGCGCGCATGGTCTAAAAAAGAGGTGATAAAGGGAAACAGTACACAGCTGAATTTGTTAATTGTGAAGCGTGAAGCTCTGAATGTTCAGGTGATGAGAAAGCTCACGTAATAGAGTGACATAGGCGATAAACCCGGGGTCGTCAGGAAACTCTCCCTGGCGTTTTGGGCGGCCCGCGATGATATCTACAATATCGTTAAAGAGGCACTCAATTTTATCCTGGGTAAGTTTTTGTTGGCAGCCAGTACTGAGCGCTACTGATTGAATCCAGCTATCATTGCACACCTGGTTCGAGTCCAGGTTACGCAGTAATTTTTCGGCATGGATGCAATTTTCCACAGCCATTATTGCGTTTTCTACATCCTGCTCACTGGGGTAGGGGGACTGGGTAAATTTTGCCGCCAGGGTGGCATAGCCAATGTTGAGTGTCACGGGTGGAGTACTGAATTCCACCTTGTCAGGGCCAATGGTAAGTGCGTGAGTAGCCATAGATAAACGAGCCTTGATGTCAGGAGGTAATTATTATCATAGTCCTTTGACTGCAAAGAAAAAAGTGCGGCCTGTTATGCCGCACTTGTACCGAGATTAGTGCTTAATGATGTACATATCGCGGGTCAAATAGAATCCAAGCGGAGAAACGGTAAAGCCTCCTACGAAGGGTTTCACCAGTTGGTTTTGAACATAGTAGTAAACAGGGATGGCTGGAATATCATGGGACAGAATATCGCTGGCAGTCTGGTAATCCTGTTTTATTTTGGCGGGTGAGGTGTCTTCACTGGCCTGTTTCAGTGCTTTATCGAAGTCAGGGTTACTGTACCTGGTTGTGTTTTGTGTATCGTTAGTGCGGAAAGTATTAAAGAATGTTGATGGTTCATTGTAATCAGCAAGCCATGTATAACGGACCAGATCAAAATTACCCTGACGCATAGTTTCCAGCATAGTTTTCCATTCCTGGTTACTCATGCTGACATTCGCCCCCAGGTTTTTCTTCCACATTGATGTGGCGGCAATAGCTATGCGCTGGTGATCCTGGGAAGTATTGTAGAGTAAATTGAGTGATAAGGGGTGTTGGGCATTAAACCCGGCTTCAGCAAGTAATTTCTTTGCGGCTGCATTGCGTTTTTCTTGTGACCATGTTGAATAATCAGGTGGTGTAAATTTCATTCCACCAATATTTAACGGCATCAGAGTGTCTGCGGGTTTTTGACCCTGGCCAACAACTTTTTCAGCAATAATTTTTTTGTTCAGTGCCAGGTTAAGTGCTTCACGAACCCGAATATCATTAAACGGTGCTTTGGCAGTATTAAATTTGTAGTAATAAACCCCAAGCAGGTCAGTACTGTGAACCTGGTTGGTATATGTTTTTTTTAGTGACTGATACTGAATCGTGGGAATGGTATCAGTGATATCTATTTCGCCTGTTTTATAGCGATTGATCATTGCTGCCTGATCGGCTATTGGCAAATATGTAACCTGATTAATAACAGTTGCTTTATTATCCCAGTATTTATCATTACGCTCAGCAACCAGTTTTTCATTTACCACCCATTGTGTAGGTTTATAGGCACCACTGGTGACGATATTCTCTGGCTGTGTCCATTTATCCCCATATTTTTCAACATCTGCCTTACTTACTGGAAACAGTGATGGGTGGCCGACAAATTGTAAAAAATAGGAGACAGGTTGCGAAAGTGTTACCTGGACAGTAGTGGCATTAAGTGCTTTTACACCCAGAGCGGATGCTGGCATTTTACCAGCGGCGATAGCTTCGGCATTAAGTATATGCGCGTTAGCGGCGAATGATGCATAAGGTGATGCTGTTTTCGGATCAACCAGACGTTGCCAGCTAAATACAACATCATCGGCAGTGACTGGTTTCCCATTTGACCAAACAATTCCCGGGCGTAAGTGAAATGTCCAAATCGTATTATCTTTATTTTCCCATTTATCAGCCAGATCAGGTACAATTTTTCCCTGTGGGGTAATGTTCACCAACCCACTGAAGCAGTCCAGGATAATGTTAAATGCCTCATTGCTTTCAGCCAGTTGAGGATCTATTGTGGCAGGCTCTGAGCCGTTGTTTCTTACCAGCACTTGCTTACTGGCTAGCGTAACATTAGCAGGGACTGTGGCGGCAAAAGTCTGGCTGACGGGTAAAGCAGCAGCAATTATTGTGTAAAGAGCAAGTTGTTTCTTATTGGTTTGAAACATGACTATCCTCATTATAGTGAGAGCTAAACGCTCATGTTGTGGTTGTTGTTATGAAATCTAATGCAGTTAATTGAGTCAGTTTGTGTTGACCCAATAGCTGATGTTATCAGAGATGATAGTAGGCGTGTAATATGCAAAAAAATGCGACAAACAATAACAAAATATTTAATTCTTATATCTATAAGAAAAATGAATTGTGCAATGCGTGACGAAAGTCATAGCAGAAAAAAGAATACTTATATTATCTGTTTTTCATATCTTTCTGGTATATGAAATTATTGACAGTTTCAAAAGTCTCGATTGCTGAAAAAATAGTTAAATACCGGCCATTGCCAGGGAACCAGTTTTAGTTGCGGAAACTGCTCTGCGAGCATGAAACCAAACCCGGCACCTTCATGTAATTGAATATCTGCGGGGGTTATTTCAAGATTGAGATGGTAGACAAACATTAATTCACGCCCGGTTTCTGATGCCAGTGTAACGGCGAGAGGACGAAACATGTTTTGAGCAGGAACCAGGCCTGTTTCCTCTGCGAGCTCACGGCGGGCGGCATCAAGAGGCGTTTCACCAGTTTCAATCGCACCACCAAATAATGACCAGTGGCCGGGAAAACGAATCGGTTTATGTTCATCCCGAAGTTGCAACACGACGCGCCCTGTTGGATCGGTAAGCAGTAACATCGCTGCCTGTCTCTTCCCCGGGTTGCTAATATCCGTTAGTGCAAAAAATTCTTTAATCACAGGAAATCACCTTTGCAATTTATTTGCTTATGAGCTTACTGCGCCACTTAGTAGTGGCAATGCCTGAACACCATTTTTTTTACCCAACTTACGATTGACGTTGATTTGTAAAGCTGTGCCTTTCAGAGAATCAGACAATTGCCCAGAATATAAAAACGTTATACTGTGGTTATATACAGTGCTATGGCGAATGACAAGGAGTGGATTATGAATGATTCTCCTGGGGTGAGTGTTATCCGTGAAAAAATGGATCTTCTGGGGTTAGCCTCTTTGCGTGAATCACTGGTTGGGGAGGTTCTGAAGGCCGTGCATCCTTCTGCAAGAATTGCGTCATGTGGCAAATTATCACCGGGTTGCTTTTTGACCTGGTTAATCACTTGAGGGGAGGTATCCATTCACACTGTTTCATTAAGACGCTGGAAGGGATCGCTAATAGATATGGCGACAGTGTTGAGACATTTACCTGCATAAAACCATCCCGGTGGAGTAAATACCACCGGGAAAATAACACCTGGCGGTTATGAACTTAACGTACGACCAGTACCGGGCAAGTTGCGTGACGTACTACAACCGCCGCATTTGAACCCAGTAAATATGTCGTCACACTGGGTTTATGGGAGGCAATAACTATCACACTGGCATCAATTTCTTTTGCAAGGTTTAATATTTGATCCTTAGGCGCGCCCCATGTGACATGTTTTTCAATCCGGTCTTCGGGTATTGAAAAACGGGCAATAACATCGTCGAGTTTCTTGCCGGATTCCCCAATGATGTCCTCTTTCTCTGGTAACTCAGCAGAATAAGCCAGACCCAGTGTTGTGTAGTAAGGAAGCGGTGGGATAACCGTCAGAAAATGCACCCGGGCATCTTCTAACTTTGCCAATGTTTCGACGTGAGGAACAACCATTTCAGTTAGTTCAGGCTCCGTAACATCAACGGGCACCAGTATCGTTCGATACATAGACAACCTCCTTTTTGTGTTAATGCATTATGATCCTAGTCTTTATCGCAACAGTCTGGCGAGACGCAGGTACCAAAATTGAGAGAAACAAGTACAAGGTGCATTGGATCAGTGAGCCCCGGAAGCCGGTAATTGTTATAAATTCAGCAAGAATGGATCAATTTGTTAATGTTGAGGAGTATCAATTTCACTCACCGGATAAGATTCTGGTAGCTGTTGGCTGATGGTTGTTTTCTGTCAGAAGCATGTGTAGCAATATCTTGTTATGCCCGGATACGGGTAGCTTCACAGCCACAGGTATCTGAACTAATCTGTTTAGCATATTGGTTATGTTCTGGTACACCAGCCCTGGCTTACCTAGTTTGATATTCAAGCCAGGGGTCACTGTAATGCGTTATTAAACACAAGAAGAGTCTTGATGCTGAAGAAAATAATCTCCGTTGCCGTATCGGGTTGCTTACTGGCAACGTTTGCCGCAGGTGCAGAAGGTACCACCACTGGTTTTACTGCGGCACAACAAGCTGAAATTGGGAAAATCGCTGCAGATTATCTGGTTGCTCACCCTGAGGTTTTGGTGCAGGCAAGCCAGAAACTCCAGGAGCAGCAGCAAGCTGAACAACAGCAAACCATGCTGAAACAGGTATTAGATAACCAGAAATCACTTCTGGACGATAAAAACACGCCAACCATTGGCCCCGCTGATGCTAAAGTTGCGGTGATTGAGTTTTTTGATTACCAGTGTGTGTACTGTAGCCATCTGGCTCCAGAGCTGGAAGCCACGATGAAGAGTAACCCTGGGGTGCGTTATATCTTTAAGGACTGGCCTATTTTCGCCCAGCGCTGGACCAACTCATTAACTGCGGCTGAACGCGGTTTGGCTGTTTGGCAACAGAAGGGGCCTTCTGCGTATATCACTTACCATAATGCGGTGTACAATACCGGTCATTTCGAAGGTGCTCTTACACTCAAAGATATTGATTCTGCAACCCGTGCAGCAGGTGCTCAGGCTGGTATTAAAGCCAAAGATGCTGAAAAAATATTTACTTCTAACAGTGAGCTTGCGCAGGCGATTGGCCTTACCGGGACGCCAGGCCTTATCGTGATGCCAGTTTCAGGTGCTAACCCGCAAAATACCACTGTGCTGCCAGGTGCTGTGCCTGCTGAAGAGTTACAGTCTGCTATTACAAGAGCTATGCACCCTTAATACCGCGACCAGGTTCAGGGCTACCGTGGTCTGGCCTGAACCTGGTTATGTATTCTCACTGAGTCTCTTTCCGTTCAGAAAATTCACCTACACTTGATTAAAGAGTCTGCGTTAAGCAATTTAATTGATGGAATAGTGATTAACGTCTTGTGATGAACGGGGTGTCTGTCAGTGAATGATATAGAGTTATTGTTTTTCAGAACGACCAGTCAAACCGCATTATTTCCCCGTACAGATACCAATAGATTTTAAAATTATCCTTATAAATCAAAGTGGTTCATGGTAAATCATACTTTCTCCTTAGAGACATTTATTAGGCCGAATGATATGCCATTAACCAGACTGCAGGGGATATTTTGTTTCCTGCTGGTGTGAAAGGTAAGGATGAAGTTGGGGTGCCCATGAAAGAAGAGCAAAAGTATGAAACTTTCCCGCTGGCTGGGTTAGATATACGCATCGCAAAAGATTACGATGCATTGATTGTTACCCCCCAATTTCTGGCTACACCAACGGACCCCACTATTCACAGCGACAAAAACTTTTTACTGAGCAAAGAAACTGCACTTGAGTTGATTGAGCTACTGCAAAATGCTGTGAGCATGCTGAATACACCTCCTGATATGAAGCATTGACAGGTGAGAGGCAGAAATCACATTGATTAACTGTGGCTACCAAAACCAGTTTGCTGCAATGGTGTGAATTATCTCGCGTTATTCATTTTTCTGCGCAGGTTTTTCTGTTGCGGGCCGATAATGAAAGTATAGCCACGCTTTGTGGTGAGGTTGAGTTACCTCCTGCCCGGACAATTGCAGGAATGGTGCATTGTTTCAATGAATAACAAGAGGGCAAACCTGATGGATGCTGTTGTCGTATTGCATGAACACCGTATTGGTTTCATTGTGTTGCGTGATGAAGATGGGGGATTTATTGTCGCTGAGTTACAATCCAGTGATGATATTCAACGGGGTGACATCATCAGTGGTGTGTTTGACGTATCACAGACACAAACCTTCACAAATAAAGCGAATGAAGACGAGGTTGACCTGCGCGTACATGGTATGGGAATGACGGAAGAAGAAGCGATTAAATTCATTCAGGACAAAACCGCAAGCTGAGTATTAACCATTCCGGGAAGGCAACTCATGGCCTTCCTGCACTTCTTACCTGTCTGCTTGCTATTCCTTTGAATTTCGTATTCTATTCAGAAGTGTAATACAAAGCTGTATACCAATAACAATGATTCAGATGATAGTCAGGCAGGTGAATAAATGAAAAACGTATTAGTGGCGGGCATTTCTGCAGTGTTGCTGGCTTTCTCGCTGGCAGGCTGTACTGCGCCAACGACCAAAACAGCCGGAAAGGTGGATGCAACCTGTAAAGTGGGTGATCCTATGGTACAAACAACATTGTACTTTGGTCTGAGCCGCTCTGGAGGTCCTGATATCAGCAGCACTGAGTGGCAGCACTTTGTTGATCAGGATGTGACACCGCGCTTTCGTGATGGGTTGACTGTGTTTGATGCTCGCGGGCAGTGGTTGGGCAATGACGGTAAACTGGCAAAAGAAAATAGTAAGGCGTTAATGTTAATTCATGGCAACGACCCGGTTGAAAACCAAAAGATAGAAACCTTGCGTTCTGTATATAAAACCCGGTTTGCACAAGATTCAGTAATGCGTGTAGACGACACGGTATGTGTGGGTTTTTAACGCTAACATGTGGCGGTTTTACTCCGCCACATATCAACAGATTGTCAGGGGATTACAGCACCAGCCCGGCAAAAGCGGCTGACAGCAGGCTCACCAACGTAGCCCCATACACCAGACGTAATCCATAGCGAGAAACAGTATTCCCCTGGCGCTCATCCAGGCCTTTAATTGCACCAGCCACAATGCCAATAGACGCAAAATTGGCAAAAGAGACCAAAAATACCGACAGAATACCTAAGCCTCGCGGTGTCATTCCATGGGCGATTTTTTGTAAATCGATCATGGCGACAAATTCATTGGCCACTAATTTCGTTGCCATGATACTTCCAGCCTGCAGAGCATCCACCTGAGGGATCCCCACGAGCCAGGCTAACGGGTAAAATACAAACCCCAGAAGTTGTTGAAAACTGTAGCCGAAGAGCGTTGAGAACAGTGCGTTAATGGCACTGATAATTGCAATAAAACCAATCAACATAGCCAGGATTATCATTGCAACTTTAAAGCCCGCCAGAATGTATTCCCCAAGCATTTCAAAAAAACTTTGTGACTCATGAAGCTTCTCTAACTGAACTTCTGGATCTTTTCCTGGCTGTGTCGGGTTGATGACAGACAGGATAATAAAGGTACTGAACATATTCAGTATCAGGGCGGCAACAACATAACGTGGTTCAAGCATTGTCATGTACGCCCCTACAATGGATAGCGATACTGTTGACATCGCAGTGGCTGCCATAGTGAACATGCGCTGAGGTGATAATTGAGCCAGTACACCTTTGTAGGCAATAAAGTTTTCAGACTGACCGAGCGTCAGGGAACTGACTGCATTGAACGATTCCAGTTTCCCCATTCCATTAATTTTTGACAGAATTGTCCCGAAGATGCGAATCAGAACAGGAAGAATTCGCCAGTGTTGTAAAATGCCGATCAATGCTGAAATAAAAACAATTGGGCACAACACACCTAAGAAAACAAATGCCATGCCTTGTTTACTCATTCCGCCAAAGACAAAATCGGTTCCCTGGCTTGCGAAATGAAGTAGCGAGTCAAACAGACTGGCAACATGTTTAATAACAATTAGCCCTCCCTCAGCATGCAGGAAAAACCATGCCAGAACAGCTTCTATAACAACTAATTGAAGGATATAACGAATGCGAATTTTCTTGCGTTCGAAACTTGCCAGCCAGGCCAGTGCCAGGATAACAATCAGCGCAAAACAGAAATGAAGTATGGTTAGCATAAATATTTTCAGGCAGGTGAAAAAAAGCTATTAGGCCATAAATTATCACACGGGTAAATCACCACATTTATGTGAAATCAGTATGGAAATTGTACTGCCTGAGTGCTGACTACTGAAGGGAGACCAACAATGGTTTTTGCTACCCATTAACCAGTGGTAGCGCATAATGCATTTACTTTGGCATTTCTGTTGCTGATATGGCAGGCGTGGGCAGGCAGTTTACTGCATTGAAAAACGGTTATTGAGCGCGTAATGGCATTTTTTGATAAAAAAACCCCATCCAGAGTGGATGGGGAAAAATGATTTATCAATAGGGAATGATGCTCTCTGGTTTTCAATGAGAACACAGCAAATGTACTCGCTAATAGTGAACAGAACATGGAGAAATTATGGAATTTATATCCAGGCTTATGAATAAATGTCAAAACCGTATTTGCAGAAAATTCAGGCGGTATGAAAGAAGATAAAAAAAAAGGCCCCATTGCAAGGGGTGGGGCCAAAGTCAACTTATTGATTATGGAATGAGGTTCGGGGGGTATCCCTGAACAAATAAAATCTAGCAGTAAAAAAAGAATTAATAATGGAGGTAATGTGGAATTTGTGTTAAGCGGGGTTTCTGTGCTGTTTTTTGACTGTTAGATAAAATAGTTGTCTGGAAACTTGAAGGATAAGATTGGTTGTTCACCAAAACCATTTATTAAAGCGGTTAGATATTATTCGGGGCAGTCCGTTGCAAACTGTTAATGATGTTGAGACACATTATCAGTAACTGTGTTTTCATATGTATGTAATATAATCATTTTTTGTACAAAAAATATTTACTTTTTACACCAGGAATGCTCTGATCTACGCCGTCAAAAATCAGTGTAAGAGAAAAGGAAATGAGCGCGCTAAAACCTGGTAGTCTGGCCTTGATTATTGGTGCCAGAACTTTGTCTGGTCGAGTAAATATCGGTAAGTCTGTCTGCCTGTTTGAACGTTACTGCCCCGGTGAACGTTTCATTAATCCGGTCAACGGTGTAGATACAGTACTGCCAGCAGATTCAGGGTGCAGTCTGTGGTTGGTTACAGGAGATGTTATCGCGTTCGACAGGCAACCGGGTTTTGCATTTGTGCGTGATGATCACCTGATGCCGCTTGATAGTGACTTTTCATCCAGCGATGTGCTGGAAAGAATGATGGATTAATCGTGTGTCCGTATCTGGTTTCCCCTGCATGAAAGAAAACGGCAGGGCAAGCCAGGAGAGGTTAATCCCACCTGAATGGATCTTTTCAGAATGCTACAACGCTTTTTAAACGACTTTTCCCGCACACAAATTACCCGCTATCATGTATCAATCTTTTTTCTGGCAGACTTATCATAAATTTTTAATCCTGCTGTCAGCCAGTTAGCTTGTTTTCCCCAAAAAAACACCCGTTAATGTGATCGGCTCTGCAATACAGTTGCAGAGTAAATCAACAGGTCGTTTATTGGCTATTTGGGTTCCTGAGTGTCATGTAAAATTACTTAAGTAAGCCATTACTGTGTAATAAGGGTTACCCTATGACTACCTCACTGCCGAAGTCCACACTTCGTATCGCTCTGGTTGGTGATTACAACCATGAATCCGTAGTACATGATGCCATTCATTTAGCGTTAGATGACGCTGCTGCTGTGCTTGGTGTGACGGCAGATTATGACTGGATTGCAACAGAAGAAATAAATTCTGGTGAAGACCTGGTGGGCTATGATGCCATCTGGGTTGTTCCAGGAAGTCCTTATAAAAAGACTGAGGGTGTGTTATTGGCTATTCGCTATGCGCGTGAGCAAGGGATACCATTTCTTGGCACATGTGCAGGGTTCCAGTATGTTCTGATTGAATATGCCCGAAATGTTATGGGAATGTCTGATGCTGCGCATGCTGAGACAGGAACCGGTGGGAATATCATCATCACACCTTTATCCTGCCCCCTTGCAGGGAAATCCGAAGTTGTCTTACTTCACCCGGATACACAAATTGCAAAAGCGTATGGAAAGTCAGAAATTACTGAACACTACAATTGCCTCTATAGTGTCTCAGAAGATTTTATAGCCCGGCTGGCTGGGCAGGATTTGGTCGTCTCCGGAACTAACAAGGAAGGCGAAGCAAGGGTGGTTGAGTTGTCATCCCATCCTTATTTTGTTGCGACACTCTTTCAGCATGAACGCTCATCCCTTGATAAACGCCCATCTCCGTTGGTGCAGGGATTTTTAAAAGCAGTTCGTGTTATTTAGCTGCCATATCTTGTCGTCATGCCCCGAAACGAGTGAATCCGTCTCGGGGCATAATGCTTACTGGTGTGCTTTCCCTGCAACTGTTCCCAGAATAGCCATAACAACACCCAACATAGCGCAACCAAGAACAGGCCATGCCCATGAGTGTGTGAATGTATGGGCATTACCCGCTAAGGGGGGACCAAATGCAGCCAGTAAATAACCAACTGACTGAGCCATGCCAGACAACGAGGCTGCTTCATGAGCCGTTGAGGTTTTCAGGCCAATAAATGACAGCCCGAGGATCATTGTCGCGCCAGACCCAAAGCCAAACAGGCATACCCAAATGGAAGCGGCGGATGGGAAAAACCACAACCCTGCAAGGCTAAATGTGCAAAGTAAAGAAACTCCGGCAGCGATAGCGCGTTGGTCGCGCATCCGGCTTATCACCACGCCAATCAATAATCCAGGTACAGCGCAGGCGAGTTGCATTAACCCATGCAATGAGCCTGCCTGGATTTCGCTGTATCCGGCATCTGTCAGTATGATGGGCAACCAGCCAATCACCACATAGTAAATAAGCGAGTTGATACCTAAAAAGAGGGTAATGAACCAGGCGAGTGAACTGGACCAGATTCGTGGAGCAGAATTTGTGGTTTGCCGTACGTGGGTGGTCTGGGTACCTTTACCAACCTGATCCCACCACATCGCAAGTGCCAGTATCGGAAAAATCATCAGGCAGACTAATGCGCCCTGCCAGCCAAAACGGATAGCCAGTGGCACCATTGCTGCCGAGCCCAAACCGGCAGCGACGCCCATCGTCAGAGAATAAGCGCCGGTAAGGCGGGGAATACTCCCGGGAAAATCTCGTTTTATCAGCCCGGGTAGCAGTACATTTCCCACAGCAATACCGGCACCAATCAATACCGTTCCCACGTAGAGCCCCCAAAGGTTGCCACTGGAGCGCAGCAAAATGCCGGCGCAGATAATCAACAATGCGGTAACCAGACTTCGTTCCGGGCCAAAGTAGCGAGAAAAGCGGGCCACCAGTGGTGAGATGATGGCAAATGCGAACAGAGGCAAGGTGGTCAGTATCCCGGTTTGAGTGGCAGATAATGCAAACTGGTTGCTGACTTGATCCAGCAGTGGAGCAAGGCCGGTAAAAGAAGCACGAAGTGTGGCTGCAATCAGCAATATGCCGGCAATCATACGCCAGGGGGCGATTAAGCGAAGTGCGGTAGTCATTGTTTCTCCTCATTTACCGACATGATACGCCGTAAAGCGGTATGATGAATTAAGCTAAAATGACATTTTATCGCTGTAATCGGACAAAATAATGGCGCGAGACCTTGCACTCAGTGGCTTCATTCCGGATGAGAATCATGATCCGGCTGTCGCATTTTTTATTGAAACGGAAGATGATAAAGACCAGTTTTTTCCGTTACATAAACACCGTAAAGGGCAACTAATCCTGGTCCTGCATGGCGGCGTTTCATGCGAAGTTGAACAGGGGATGTGGATTGTTCCGCCAGGTTATGCGGTATGGATACCGGGTAATACGATGCACAGTAACCGGGCTATGGCGCGCGCAAGGCTGTGTTTTCTGTTTCTTGAAATGGGAGAAATTCCGATGCCAGAGCAATGTTGCACTCTTCAGGTTTCTCCTCTTGTAAGAGCATTAGTTTTGTCTCTGGCTGAAAAAGGGCTGTCAAGATATGCGCGGGAACGCACGGCCCGCCTGGTGGCGGTTTTGCGTGATGAACTACCTGAATTGCCGGTTGCTCCTCTGCGGCTCCCTTCCTCCGGGCATCCTAAAATTTGTCAGATGGCAAGATTCATGGCCGATAACCCGGGAAGCCGCCGAACTTTGTCTGAATGGGCAAAACACCTGGCAATGAGTGAGCGAAACTTATCACGGTTCATTTTGCGCGAGACAGGAATGACGTGGCGCCACTGGCGACAGCAGTTGATAGTGATTATGGCAGTACGTTATTTAATTGCAGGGCAGAGTGTTCAGGTGGTGTCACGCACTCTTGGTTATGAATCAACCACGGCTTTTATTAATATATTTCGCCAGGTGTTGGGCACTACGCCAGGACGCTATCTTGATCAACAAATGGGTGACACAGATAAATCTGCCTGAACCTTGCGGCGACAAAAGAGTTCAACGGGTAAAGTTCACCAGTTGCGGGCGGGCAATGCGCAAGTAATCTTCGGTATTGAGAATAATAGATTTTTCCAGGCGACCCGCATTGAAGGCAATTTCTTGCTGCTGGAGAAATAACCCCGGGTCTGCAATCAGGGTAAGCTCCGGGTGAAAACTGAAAGGTGGAATGGCGCCAAAAACGCACTGAGTAAGTGTTGCTACTTCCAACGGGCTTGCCAGTGATGCTTTTAGCCCGCCAAAATGGTGCGCGATTTTACTCAGGTCGGCCTGTTGTGCTGCACTCAGGATAGCCAGCACATGGTGTTTAACACTGTTTCCCTTCACTTTACACACCAGCGCCTTGGCACCTTGTTCCAGCCGGGTTCCCCGAACCACAGAAACGGCTTCACACTTGCCAACGGGTTCATGCTCCATAATGCGAAAACGTGCCTCTTCATGAGTCAGTAAAGATACAAGCTGGTGGTAGATATCCTGATTAATTTCGTGCTCGGTCATACCGCTATCTCACAAGCTGCTGGATTATCCAGTGTATACCGCACACTGTTCTTTGCCACTGTTTTGCTGTTGTTTTGTTAAGGAATGGGAATATAACCAGATCTCGCTTTTCGCGGCATGTGCGCTTGTTGAGGCAACATACGTCATTGTCAGTGTGTCGCGAACAGTTTCAGGAGTCAGTATGAGTATTGAATTAAATTGGCAAAAAAAATTGCCATCGCTTGTTGGATTATACTTTGTGGCAATAAAGTTGGGGCCAGTTGCTGGTGTTTATGATTTTGCACAATGGAATGGCACTGAATGGGAATTACAGACAGAGGGTGAGGTGATGGGTTATGTTGATATACAGGAATTTAAAAATTCACTTGATATTAAATGGCCTGGGGAGCTGGTCAGAGTTAATAGTGGACAAAAACCATCAAAAGATAATTCTGAACTGTGGTCCGAATATTAAATATTTGCCAGATTAAGCAGATCATGACCCCAGCAAGGAACGGTGACACCAATAGCAGAAAATCAGCCAGAAAAGAGTTCTTAACTGGCTGATTGTAAAAGACTAGCTGCTCATTTCAGCTGCTTGCTTATGGAACAGCTCTCTGAATACCGGGTAAATATCATCCTGGTCACGAATATGCTGCATGGAGAAATTTTCGAACATTGACTGCAAATGTTCATATTCCCGCCATAACGTTTGGTGCGCTCGCCGTGTTATTTCGATATAACAATAGTAACGCACCACAGGCAGTAAGCGTTTAGCCAGAATTTCGTGGCAAAGAGGCGAATCATCAGCCCAGTTATCGCCATCGGATGCCTGTGCGGCATAGATGTTCCATTGGGCCGGGTCATAACGTTCTTTGACCACTTCATCCATCAGCTTTAACGCACTGGAAACGATGGTTCCTCCGGTTTCCTGTGAGTAGAAAAACTCATGTTCATCCACTTCTTTGGCCTGGGTATGGTGGCGAATATACACCACCTCCACATTCTTGTATGTTCTGCTCAGGAACAGATAAAGCAGAATGTAGAAGCGCTTAGCCATATCCTTGGTTGCCTGATCCATTGAGCCAGACACATCCATTAAGCAAAACATGACCGCCTGGCTGGACGGTTCCGGGCGTTTCTCAAAGTTTTTGTAGCGTAAATCGAATGTGTCAATAAAAGGCACCCGGGCAATTTTTTCACGCAATTCTGCAATTTCTTTGCGCAGCCGTTCCTCTTCCAGCAGTTGTACCGGTTCGGTGTGCTCTACTGTATCCAGTGCGGCCTCCAGCTCCCGCAATTGCCTGCGTTTACCGGCACTCATTGCTGTGCGGCGGGCGAGTGAATTTTGTAGTGAACGAACCACACTAATGTTGGCTGGCACACCATTGGCCGTATACCCGGAGCGGTGTGTTTTGAACTCATTTAACTGCCGTTGCTGATTTTTCTTCAGGTTTGGCAGCGCCAAATCTTCAAAGAGCAGATCCAGATATTCATCTTTGGATATCTGAAACACAAACTCGTCCTGGCCTTCGCCATCATTGCTGGCCTGGCCTTCCCCACTCCCTGAACCGCCACCGCCCTGAGGGCGTTCTATACGGTCTTTCTCAACAAAATGGTCATTACCGGGATGGACACGCTGGCGCATCCCGCCACGCCCCTGATGGAACATTGGCTCATTAATGTCATCGACAGGTATGGAAACCGATTCGCCGCTCTCCACGTCGGTTACCGAACGCTTATTAATGGCCTCGGAAATCGACTGTTTGATTTGCGCTTTATAACGGCGCAAAAAGCGCTGGCGGTTAACCGTGCTTTTATTTTTACCGTTAAGACGCCGGTCAATAAAATAGGCCATATTTCCCCCAAACTTCATGCCAAAGCGCAGATTCACCACTGCATATTGTGCAGTGTACAGGCGCTGTGCCTTGCCAGCGCCTGTTATGGTTATGAGGACTTCCGTACACGCAGATACCATTCACATAACAAACGAACCTGTTTACGTGTGTAACCTTTTTCCATCATTCGATCGACAAAGTCATCGTGTTTTTTCTGCTCGTCGGTTGAGGTTTTGGCATTGAACGAAATAACAGGTAACAACTCCTCAGTGTTCGAGAACATTTTTTTCTCAATCACTGTGCGCAGTTTCTCGTAACTGGTCCAGTTCGGGTTACGTCCACTGTTATTCGCTCTGGCACGTAAGACGAAATTGACTATCTCGTTACGAAAATCTTTCGGGTTGCTGATACCAGCTGGTTTTTCAATTTTTTCCAGTTCAGCATTGAGTGCTTCACGGTCAAACAACTGGCCAGTATCCGGATCACGGTACTCCTGGTCCTGAATCCAAAAATCTGCGTATGTAACATAACGGTCAAAGATATTCTGCCCATATTCAGAATAGGATTCGAGGTAGGCTGTCTGAATCTCTTTGCCAATAAACTCTGCATATTTGGGGATCAGGTAGCCTTTCAGGAATTCAAGATACCGTTCAGCCTGCTCCTGTGGAAATTGCTCACGCTCAATTTGCTGTTCCAGTACATAGAACAAATGTACCGGGTTTGCGGCAACTTCTGCGTGGTCAAAGTTAAATACGCGGGATAAGATCTTGAAGGCGAAACGTGTCGAAAGCCCGTTCATCCCTTCATCCACACCCGCGTAGTCCCGGTATTCCTGATAGGACTTCGCTTTCGGGTCAGTATCTTTGAGGCTTTCACCATCATAAACCCGCATTTTCGAATACATACTGGAATTTTCCGGCTCTTTCAGGCGCGAAAGGATAGAGAAACGCGCCAGTGTTTCCAGGGTACCAGGAGCGCAAGGTGCGTGGGTCAGTTCACTGTGGTTGAGCAGTTTCTCATAGATCTTAATTTCTTCAGAAATCCGCAGGCAATAAGGCACTTTGACGATATAAACACGGTCAAGGAATGCTTCATTGTTTTTGTTATTACGGAACTGCACCCATTCAGATTCGTTCGAGTGGGCAAGGATAATGCCATTAAAGGGCAGAGCAGAAATCCCTTCAGTACCGTTGTAGTTGCCTTCCTGAGTTGCTGTCAACAATGGATGCAGCACCTTTATGGGTGCTTTGAACATTTCTACAAACTCCATGATTCCCTGGTTCGCACGGCACAGTGCACCAGAATAACCATAGGCGTCAGGATCATTTTGAGCATAATGTTCAAGTTTACGGATATCCACTTTACCGACCAGGGCGGAAATATCCTGGTTGTTTTCATCACCTGGCTCAGTCTTGGCAATCGCCAACTGTTCGAGGATGGATGGCCAGACTTTGACCACCTTAAATTTGGTGATATCACCACCAAATTCATGCAGGCGTTTAGCAGCCCAGGGTGACATAATTGTGCCCAGGTAGCGTTTAGGAATACCGTATTCTTTCTCGAGTATTTCACCATCTTCCTGTGGGTTGAATAAGCAGAAAGGATGGTCATTGACCGGACTGCGCTCACCATTGGCACTCAGGACATAGATGGGAACACGCTGCATCAATGACTTCAGGCGTTCAGCCAGTGAAGATTTGCCGCCACCTACTGGCCCCAACAGATAAAGAATCTGTTTCTTCTCTTCGAGCCCCTGAGCCGCGTGTTTCAAATAAGAAACAATCTGTTCAATAGCTTCTTCCATGCCATAAAATTCTTCAAAGGCAGGATAGCGCGCGATGACGCGATTCGAAAAGAGACGGGATAGCCGTGGTTCTTGTGCTGTGTCCACCATCACCGGCTCGCCTATGGCCATCAACAGCCGTTCTGCCGCGTTAGCATAGGCACTGCGATCTTGCCGGCAAGTGGCGAGAAACTCCTGCAGTGTGAATTCTTCGTCCTTGGCAGCTTCGTAACGCTGACGATAGTGATCGAATATATTCATGGCGTACCGTCCTGTTATAAATTCTGGGAACATGTTACAGCTATCAGTTTTTCCTACTTTTAGCGGTGGTATGCAACGGCATTCAAAAACACAACACCGTCCTATTTGTTATGAGCGTCTATTGTCGATTGATCAAGTTGTTAGCGTGGCGGGATATTGCTGTGATTGGTTAAAAATTGAGCTGAAATTGGTTTATTGGTCTGTTTTTTATTTTAAATTAAGTGTAAATTTCTATTTTTTGTTTTATGTCGATATAATCAACCAACATTGAAGGGTGGCCAAATGTTGGTAAATTTTTAAATGATGTGCAGAAAAGCAAGATTGCAGCACAATTGGTGTGTTATCGCCTGAGAAAAGTATTCTGTTTTCTGTGCTGTAGAGAGTGGTTAGCTCTCAATTGGTTGTTAATAAAGAAATAACTCAGGTGATTATAATTAGCAGATAATAATGAATAAAAAATGACAACCAGTAAAAATGGGATTATCTGATTAAGGGTAAACAAAGCATCTGCTACACTTTGTGCGTTTTTATCGCTAAGGAATGAGCTAAAAGTGAATATGCGTTCTGTAATATTGATGAGCACACTGGCGTTTGGGGTTTGCCAGAGTGCAGGCGCAGCAAGCTGGTCTTTGGGCGCTGGCGCACTGGTTTCTCCAGACCCTTACGTAGGCTATAAAAATAAAGTTTATCCCGTTCCTGTGATTGGCTATGAAGGGGAGAGCTTTTATTTTCGTGGGTTTAATGGCGGCTATTATTTGTGGAATGACGAGAGCGACAAAGTTGCGTTAACGGCGTTTTATTCCCCCATTCACTTCCGCGCAAAAGACAGTTCGAACCATCAAATGAAACGGCTGGACAACCGTTATGCCACGGTTATGGGGGGAATTACCTGGACCCATAATACTGCGCAATTCGGCTCTCTGCGTACAGTACTGGCCGGTGATATGCTGGACAACAGCAATGGTATCACCTGGGATAACACATGGCTTTACCATTATCAGTATGGCCGCTGGAACCTGAGCCCGGGCGTAGGGATACAATGGAACAGCGCCAACCATAATGATTATTACTATGGGGTGAGCCGGTCTGAATCCAGCCGTAGCGGTATCCATTCATGGGATGCCGGAAGTTCGTGGAACCCGTATGTTGAGCTTTCTGTGAATTACGCTGTAACACCTTCCTGGAGTATTTTTGGCATGGGTCGTTATGTTCGCCTTGGCAAGGCGATTAAAGACAGTCCTATGGTAAACAGCTCATGGACGGGTGTATTACTGACAGGTGTTAATTACAGATTTTAAACTGAAATTTCAGGCAGTTTTACGGGGCGCTTGCGCCCCGTTTGTTTTACAGTCAGTGTAACCATAAGCAGATGACTGATAACCGGGGGAGCAGACGTTCCACCGGTATGGGTTTTAAAACCAGAGGTATCAGACGATGGATAAACGCAAGGTTGTGCTTCCTGACAACACCGCATTGCCCGCAATTGGCCAGGGAACCTGGTATATGGGGGAGCGCTCCAGTGATATTACCCAGGAAGTGCGCGCGCTTCAGGCGGGAATTGATGCCGGATTGACGTTGATTGATACTGCTGAAATGTATGCTGACGGTGGTGCTGAACGCGTAGTTGGCAAAGCGATTTCCGGGTGTCGTGATCAGGTGTTTTTGGTATCCAAGGTGTATCCCTGGAACGCGGGTGGCCAAAAGGCGATTGAAGCCTGTGAGGGTAGCCTGAAGCGGCTGGGGACTGACTATCTGGATTTATGGTTGCTGCACTGGCGGGGGAATATCCCACTGGAAGAAACAGTACGCGTGATGGAGAGCCTGGTTAAGCAGGGGAAAATCAGGCGGTGGGGTGTGTCTAACCTTGATGCCAGCGATATGCAGGAGCTGTGGGATATTCAGGGTGGTCAGGCCTGTATGGTCAATCAGGTACTCTATCACTTAGCTTCACGCGGTATTGAATATGATTTATTACCCTGGTGTAGCACCCACCATATACCTGTAATGGCGTATTCCCCGCTCGCTCAGGCCGGGCGCTTGCGCAGGGGGTTGATGCAGCATAGTGGAATACTGTCCATGGCCGCTGAGTTGGGGGTTACTGTTGCGCAGTTGCTGCTAGCCTGGGTGATTCGCCACCCCGGTGTGATGGCTATTCCCAAGGCGTCTTCTGTTGAACATGTTCAACAGAATGCACAGGCAGCAAATATTGTGCTGACCCAGGCGCATTGTGAGTTACTTGATTCTTTTTTTGTGCCACCGGTACACAAGATGCCACTTGATATGGTGTGAGTGAACGAGGCGCAAACTTGCCAGTTGCGCCTCGTTTTACAGTTTTTCAGGCGTTATTTGCTGACAGAGAGCACGCAAGCCAGGCGGCCCGGCTGGCTGGCAGTGACTTTTTGCGGGATGGTCGCATTAACGGCTTCAACACAAACGAAGGTTTTATAACCATCATCCGGAACATCACTCATACTGACAGATAATGCCGGGCCCGGATTCCACGCAACAACGTTGCAGTTATGGTGATGAACCACATCAATACGGCGCGGCAGGCTCTTATCGTGGATGACGCTACAGGCTTCAGCCTCAAGATAAACACGGTCAACCCGGTCCGGGAAGGTCTGGATGCCATCGCTAAGCTGGTCTTCAACACCGCCTTTAACTTTATCAATGAACCGGTGGCCCAGGCCACTCACGCTCACCGCGCTAATATCACCAACGGTGAAGTAGGTATGCAGTGCAGATTGCGTTTCAAATTCGCCGTGAGATTCCAGTTCCATTTCACAAGTTGCCCCAAGTTTAAAACGGGCATAAAGCGTGAAATCATGAGGCCAGTACTTACGGGATGCATCGCTACTTTTTAGTTCGAATGTTAATACAACACCGTTATTGTCTTCGTTATGAGCGCTGAGTTGCCAGTCCAGGTTACGGGCGAAACCATGGGACGGCAATGATGAATCTTTTGCCGGACCAAACCAGGGCCAACAAATGGGAACGCCACCGCGGATAGCCTGACCATGTTCAAACAGAGATGCTTCACTCAGCCACAGCACTTCTTTTTCCCCTGCGGGTTGCCATGACAGAAGATGTGCGCCCTGCAACGCAACGGAAGCTTTCACGGCTGGGTGATTGACAACCAAAATATCCAGTTCACCCAGCTGCCGGCGAGATATTGTAGCTGTAACCTGTTCCAGTACCGGTAGTGCAAAGATTTTTTCAATCATTAATGCCTTCCTCTGTGATGAAATAAAAAAGGGCGACCGAAGTCGCCCTTAGGATCAGATGCTCATCTCTTATTTAGAGATGTGAGCGATCAGATCCAGTACTTTGTTAGAGTAACCAGTTTCGTTGTCGTACCAGGATACCAGTTTCACAAAGTTGTCGTTCAGTGCGATACCCGCTTTGGCATCAAACACAGAAGTGCACACTTCACCGTTGAAATCGGTAGATACCACGTCGTCTTCAGTGTAACCCAGAACGCCTTTCATCGGGCCTTCGCTCGCAGCTTTGATAGCGGCTTTGATTTGTTCGTAGGTTGCAGCTTTTTCCAGACGTACAGTCAGGTCAACAACAGATACGTTCGGGGTAGGAACGCGGAACGCCATACCAGTCAGTTTGCCGTTCAGTTCTGGCAGTACTTTACCTACTGCTTTAGCTGCACCGGTAGAAGACGGGATGATGTTCTGAGCAGCGCCACGGCCACCGCGCCAGTCTTTGTGAGACGGGCCATCAACAGTTTTCTGAGTAGCGGTAGTTGCGTGAACAGTAGTCATCAGACCTTCGATGATGCCGAAGTTGTCGTTGATAACTTTAGCCAGCGGTGCCAGGCAGTTGGTGGTGCAGGATGCGTTGGAAACGATATCCTGGCCAGCATATTTTTCGAAGTTAGCGCCGCGAACGAACATCGGAGTGCTGTCTTTGGACGGGCCAGTCATAACAACTTTTTTGGCGCCAGCAGTGATGTGTTTACGAGCGGTTTCGTCAGTCAGGAAGATACCAGTCGCTTCTGCAACGACATCAACACCAACTTCGTCCCATTTCAGATTAGCCGGGTCTCTTTCAGCGGTAACGCGGATTTTTTTACCGTCAACAACCAGGTGGCCGTCTTTCACTTCAACGGTACCGTCAAAACGGCCGTGAGTGGAGTCATATTTCAGCATGTAAGCCATGTACTCAGCGTCTAACAGATCGTTGATTGCAACAATCTCAATGTCAGAACGTTTCTGAGCAGCACGGAAAACAATGCGACCGATACGGCCAAAACCGTTGATACCTACTTTGATAGTCATATATTCCACCAGCTATTTGTTAGTGAATAAAAGGTTGGCTGTAAAATTACAAAAACCTTACGCAGCGTCAAGCGGAATCGTGTCAATCATTGCGACAAATCAATCCTCTGCGTAAGCTTTGTGCGACTGACTGCCTCTTCATCCATTTGGGCTACAAGTCTCTATGGGGACTGCGCCCAGAATTTTAAAGTCAGCTCTATAGAATAATGTGACTTAGATCACAAATGAAATTGCGTCGCTTTTACAGGCTACAGTTTAGAACAAAAGTCGCGCCTTGAGTGTTAATGTTTTGTTAGAATCCTTGAGAGAATTTGATAAACCCATTAATGCCGGAAGTACACCCATGAGCAATTCATCCCAAAATGACGATATAAAAAAGACGCTGACTGAAATGCAATTTTTTGTCACTCAGGAACGTGGCACGGAACCCCCTTTTACCGGGCAATTATTGCACAACAAGCGTGATGGCCTGTATCACTGCCTGGTGTGTAATGCGCCACTCTTCAGGTCTGAAACAAAATACGATTCTGGTTGTGGTTGGCCCAGCTTTTTTGAGCCAGTCGACAGTAGGGCTGTTCGTTATCTGAATGACTATTCACATGGAATGCAGCGCACTGAAATTCGATGCGCACATTGTGACGCACATTTAGGGCACGTATTCCCTGATGGTCCGCGACCTACTGGCGAACGCTATTGTGTGAATTCCGCTTCGCTAAGCTTTACTGACGGGCAGTCTGGTGAAGAGATTAAAGGCTAATTGAAACGTTTCAGCAAATTATTCCAGCAAGGAGAGAAATGATGATGGATTTTGAGGCTGTATTATCCACAATGACACCGGAAATTTATCAGCGTCTTGCAACGGCGGTGGAACTGGGAAAGTGGCCTGATGGTGTTCCTCTGACTCCGGAACAAAAAGAAAACTGCCTGCAACTGGTCATGCTCTGGCAACAGCGAACCAATGCTGACCCGGAACATATGACAATTGGTACCAATGGGCAGATTATGATGAAAAGCAAACAGCAACTAAAAGCGGAGTTCGGCATTGAAACGTCACCGATTGTGACCCTGAAACCACAAGACTAACAACGTTGTGACTCTGGCAGCAGGAATGTACTTATTTGGCTTTTGCTGATGCGGGATTTTGTGACGTTGTCACGTTTGTCGGCGCCAGGTGCCTGGTAATCAACACCCTGGGTACTCTGGGGATAGTTTGACCACTAACACAACGTTTGTGCTGCAATTAAAAACGCGAGCCCGTGTGCAGGCTCGCGCGAGTATCAAGGTACAAACATTGCCTGCCGAACATGGCGTGTCAGTGGCCTCAACTTTCTGATTCTAACCAGTCTTCCAGTGTGTATAGAGTTGCGCCGGCACAGGACATATCCTGAAACGCGCGGGTACTGTCGCCTGCCTGCATTTCAACACCCCGACACCCATCGACAATGACTGCAACCTGATAGCCCAGTTTGAGTGCGTCCAGCACTGTATACTTGACGCAGTAATCCGTAGCCAGGCCCATAATAATCAATTGGTCTGCCTGAACATGCTGGAGCCAGGCGTGGAGCTGCGTTTCTTGCCGGTGCCCGTTGTCAAAAAATGCGCTGTAACTGTCAATCAGCGCATTTTCACCTTTGTGAAAACAGGCGGAGATGGACCCTTGTTTCAGTAACGGATGTAACTCGGCACCCGTCGTGTTCTGAACACAATGATCCGGCCACCAGGTCTGCTCAAGCCCATCCAGCATCCCTGTTGTGAAGGGCTCTGCACCCTGCACCCGTGCAAAACTACCGTGATGTTGCGGGTGCCAGTCCTGAGACGCGATAACAATTTCTCCGCGAGCCTCGCACCATTCTATCAACTGATTGGCAACCTCAACAGTAGCGTCACCTTCGGCGACAGCCAGTGCGCCCCCGGCACAAAAATCATTCTGGATATCAACCAGCAATAAGGCTCTGCGTGCCATGCAAACCTCCATCAGTCAGGAGTCAGTTCACCGCGTAAATTGCTCATCATCTGCTGGCGTACTGTTTCACTGTCCAGGTTCTGGCTGAGCAGATAATGTAACTTAGTCAGTGTCGCTTCCACGGTCATATCGTAGCCACTAATCACGCCCGCCTGGGCCAGCGCATTTCCAGTAGCATAGCCTCCCATATTGACTTTACCAGACATACACTGCGTCAGGTTTACGACAACAATACCCCGGTCGCAGGCTTCCTGTAATGTTTCAGTAAATGAGCGATTTTGTGGGGCATTGCCTACTCCGTAGGAACGCAGAATGAGGGCTTTTACGGGCTGGCGTACAAAGTTACGCACCACGTCGGCCGCAATACCTGGGTAAATTGTTACCACCCCAATTGGTTGCGGAGTAATGGGGTGCACCTGTAATTCTCCCAGTCCAGAAGGCGCGGGAGTGGTATTAAGGCGGCGAATATGAATGCCTGCTTCCAGTAATGGCGGCAGGTTAGGTGAGGCAAAAGCATCAAAACCATCAGCATGGGCTTTAGTTGTCCGGTTACCACGATACAGACGGTTATTGAAGAACAATGTCACTTCGTTGATAGGATAATTTGCCGCAATGTATAACGCATTTAGCAAGTTTATCTGCCCATCGGAACGCAGTTCAGCAAGGGGGATCTGCGAGCCGGTGACAATCACGGGTTTGCCAAGGTTTTCCAGCATAAACGACAACGCGGAAGACGTGAATGCCATGGTGTCCGTTCCGTGCAGGATAACGAAACCGTCATATTGGTCATAGTGTGCGGCGATATCATCGGCAATATGCTGCCAGTCCTCAGGCGTCATATCGGATGAATCCATCAGCGGCTGGTATTCATGAATGGTAAACGCAGGCATCTCAGGCCGGTGGAACTCAGGCATCTGCGCGAGCTGGCGCTGTAAATGACCAGAAACAGGTATATAACCATTCTCAGAACGTTGCATACCGATGGTGCCGCCAGTGTAAGCGACATAAATAGATTTTTTTTGCATATCAGGGCCCTGGGGTACGTAAACAGGCGCAGTATAGTGAGGAATTACTAAAAAATCAGCCCGGATATACCGGGCTGATATCTGGTTAACGAATGTCTGAACAGTTCAGGCACCAGGCATAACGATGGCGCGGGTCATTAAACAGCGCCAGGCTGTTACTCTGCGCCATAATTTCCTTACTGGCACTTGCCAGTGGGGCAGGTAGCATGGCCTGCAATGCATCGGGTAGCATAGCTTTAACCGAACCGTCAAACATGCCAATCACTTTATCCAGCATACTGGGCTCAGACTGGTAATAAACCTGGTGCCACTGCTTGAGTTTTGCCAGCTCAGCCGCTTTTTTCAGTGCATCGTCAAAATCCCCCAGACTGTCCACCAGACCGTTATTTTTGGCATCCTGCCCGGTCCAGACATGCCCCTGGGCAATTTGATCTATCTCGTCCGGCGTTTTATGGCGTGACTGTGCAACCAGTGTAATAAAGCGCTTATAGCCATTTTCAATACTCAGTTGCATCATCTGCTGTACTTCTGGCGGTAAGGCCTGTGTCATGGAGACCTGCGCCAGCGGGGAAGTTGATACCCCATCTGAGTGAACACCAATCGCGCTCAGACTGTTCTCGACAGTGTTGATAACACCAAAGATGCCGATTGAGCCAGTAAGGGTATTGGGGTTGGCAATAATGTAGTTGGCGGGAGTGGAGATCCAGTAGCCTCCAGAAGCTGCCATGCCGCCCATGGACACGACCACCGGTTTTCCAGCCTGGCGTGCTGCAGCCAGCTCTTCACGGATCAATTCAGATGCGTTGACACTACCACCAGGACTGTTCACTCGCAGCACAATCGCTTTGACACTCGGGTCGAGACGGGCTTCACGAATCTGTTCTGCGGTGGTATCCCCCCCCACATTGCCCTGGGTTTCCGGGCCATCCATAATGGCGCCATTCGCGAAAATGACCGCAATAGCTCCACCAGCATCAGACGGTGTTCTTAAAGGATAGTTGTAGATGCTGACTGCCCGGATCTGGTGGTTTTTCTTGTTCCAGCCAAACTGCTTAGTGAGTGCTTTTTCCACTTGAGCATGAGTAGCCAGTTCGTCGACCAGTTTGTTATCGAGCGCATATTTAGCGGTGTCGCCACCCGTTTGCTGTAACCCGGCCAGTAAAGCCTGTGCGCCAGGGAAGACCTGTTGCGGCGTGATATTTCGGTTAGCTGCAAGCGTATTCAGGTAGTTTTGCCATAGCTCACCAATCCAGCGGCTGTCTGCATCGCGAGCCGCCGGTGACATATCGTCACGGATAAATGGCTCTACTGCTGATTTATAGGTGCCGACCCGGAACACATGAGTGGTGATTTTTAGCTTATCAAGCAGTGACTTATAGTAAAGCCCGCTGGTAGCAAAACCGTGCAGGTCAACTGCACCTTGTGGTGCAAGATAAATTTTATTTGCGAAGCTTGCCAGGTAATACTGGCCCTGACTGTAATTACTGCCATAAGCAATAATCGGTTTGCCACTGTCGCGGAATTCACGCAGCGCTTTGCCAATATACTGCATGGACGGTTGGTCGGCGCCGGCGAAATCTTTTAAGTCCAGTACGATACCGGTGATGTTGTGGTCATCTTTTGCCTGCCGGATTGCATCCACAATATCAAACAGTGAGTTTTCTTGCAGGCGGTCGGAGTTGGCGCCCAACAATTGCCGGCTGATGATACCCAGTTTATTGGTGACAGAAGGTTTATCGACAATCACTCCTGTTATATCCAGAAGCAGGGCACCACGCTGCGGCACCTCCGGAGGCGTGCGTAACTGGTACCACATTCCAACACCAACCAGTACCACCAGAATAAAGATCAGGTTGAGTACCAGATTGCGAAAAAAGCTTAGCAAACGCCATGTCCATGTAAAAAAACCACTAATAATTCGCCAAAGAGTGCGCATGTATTCTCCATATCAATTTCGGTGGGCTCGCCTGGTTCTGATTCAGTGCTGCACCGTACAGTGTCATTATCCTAAATAGCTCGCGCGCAGTTGTCAGCATGAATCGCGGTGGACGCTGTAACAAAACCTGTTGCTGTGTTAATTTTGTGAGTAAAAATTAACACAGGAGCTAACAGATGGACGCACTGGAATTACTGGTTAACCGCCGTAGCGCTTCACGGCTGGCTGAACCCGCACCACAAGGTGATGCGCTGACACAAATTTTACGAGCCGGGATGCGTGCTCCGGATCATGGCGCACTTCAACCGTGGCGTTTTGTGCTGATTGAAGGTGAAGGGCGAGACCGTTTCAGTTCTCTGCTGGAACAGGCGGCTCTGGCAGACAAAATGGATGAAAAAGCAGTAGACAAAGCAAAGAATGCGCCGTTCCGGGCTCCGCTGATTATCACTGTTATCGCACATTGCGAAGCACACCCCAAAGTACCTGTCTGGGAACAGGAAATGTCCGCTGGTTGTGCTGTTATGGCAATGCAGATGGCTGCAGTGGCACAAGGGTATAACGGTATCTGGCGAACAGGAGCATGGACCGGGCACCCACAAGTTCGTGAAGCAATGGCCTGCCGCGAGCAGGATAAAATTGTCGGCTTTTTGTATTTAGGAACACCACAGTTAAAAGCAGCACCGACAGTTGCTACTCCTGATATGACAAATTTCGTCCGACATTTCTGAGTTATTGATATGACTGCCTGACAGATAAGCAAAACTGTAATTATTCAGACAGTCATACTTACCTCGCTGTCAGAGAATCGTTACCATAGTGGGCAAAAAGACTGACAGGAGATTGTCCATGAGTGAAGAGCCGATTCGTTTAACACAATACAGCCATGGAGCAGGCTGTGGGTGTAAAATCTCGCCAAAAGTTTTGGAAACAATCCTTCATTCGGAGCAGGAAAAATTTTGTGACCCACATTTGCTGGTAGGCAATGAAACCCGCGATGATGCCGCAGTTTATGACCTTGGTAATGGAACCTGCATTATCAGTACTACCGACTTTTTCATGCCTATTGTTGATAGCCCTTTTGATTTTGGCCGCATCGCGGCAACCAACGCTATCAGTGACATCTATGCTATGGGGGGCAAGCCCGTTATGGCGATTGCTATTCTGGGCTGGCCCATAAACAAACTGGCTCCGGAGATTGCTGCACAGGTGGTTGATGGTGGTCGGTTTGCCTGCCGGGAGGCTGGCATTGCGCTGGCGGGTGGGCATTCAATTGATGCGCCTGAACCTATCTTTGGGCTGGCTGTTACTGGCGTGGTGCCTACGGAACGAGTGAAACAAAACTCAACGGCCAGCGCTGGTTGCCAGTTATATCTGACCAAGCCACTGGGGATTGGTGTGCTGACAACGGCGGAGAAAAAAGGATTATTACAACCTGAGCATGTTGGCCTTGCGACGGAAGTCATGTGCCGGATGAACAAAGCTGGTGCAGATTTTGCCGCGTTGGATGGAGTAAAAGCCATGACTGACGTAACAGGTTTTGGCCTGCTGGGGCATTTAAGTGAAATGTGTCAGGGAGCAGGCGTTCAGGCTGAAGTTGTATACAGTAAAGTGCCAACCTTACCTGGCGTTGAAGACTATATTGCTCAGGGATGTGTGCCGGGTGGTACTGAACGTAATTTCGCCAGCTATGGGCATTTAATGGGGGAAATGCCAGCCGCGTGGCGTAATTTGCTCTGTGATCCACAAACTTCTGGTGGTTTGTTGCTTGCTGTCAGCCCACAAGCAGAATCTGAGGTAAATGCTGTTGCTGAACAGTATGGCATTACATTGCAGGTGATTGGTGAACTGAAAACCGCACGAGCCGGGCGCCCAATGATAGAGATCCGTTAATCTATGCGGTTGTTTATTGCAGAAAAACCCAGTCTTGGGCGCGCTATTGCGGATGTTTTGCCAAAGCCGCACCGCAAAGGCGATGGCTTTATTGCTTGTGGTGATAACCAGACGGTGACCTGGTGTATTGGCCATCTGTTGGAACAGGCTGAACCTGATGGCTATGATGCACGGTTTTCCCGCTGGAATCTGAGCGATTTGCCTATTGTTCCGCAAAAGTGGCAATTGCGCCCACGGGCCGCTTCCGCCCGGCAACTCAAGGTTGTGGAACGCCTGCTGGGGGAAGCAAGTGAAGTGGTTCATGCGGGTGACCCGGATCGCGAAGGGCAATTACTGGTTGATGAAGTTCTGGATTACCTGCAGCTCGCGCCGCAAAAGCGTCGAGAGGTTAAGCGTTGTCTGATCAATGATCTGAATCCTCAGGCGGTTGAGCGGGCCATAGAGCGTTTGCGTGATAACAGTGAGTTTGTACCGCTATGTGTGTCCGCACTGGCACGGTCTCGTGCAGACTGGCTCTACGGTATTAACATGACGCGAGCCTGGACTCTTGTAGGGCAACGCGCCGGGTTTAAAGGTGTCCTGTCTGTTGGCCGGGTACAAACCCCGGTTTTGGGGCTGGTGGTGCGGCGCGATGAAGAGATAGCGAATTTTGTGCCACGGGATTTCTTTGAAGTCCGGGCGCACATTGTTACCCCACAGGATGAGCGTTTTGTCGCTATCTGGCAGCCCAGCGATTCATGTGAGCCCTGGCAGGACGAAGAAGGGCGGTTGTTACACCGCCCGCTGGCTGAGCATGTGGTCGCCCGCATAACCGGGAAACCAGCGCAGGTAACCAGCTACAGCGATAAACGAGAATCTGAAACCGCACCGCTTCCATTTTCGCTTTCCGCTTTGCAGATAGAAGCGGCAAAACGTTTTGGGCTAAGTGCCCAGAATGTGCTGGATATTTGCCAGAAGCTCTATGAAACCCACAAACTGATTACCTACCCGCGTTCTGATTGCCGTTACTTGCCGGAGGAACATTTTGCGGGCCGCCATGCTGTGATGAATGCCATCGGTGTGCATGCCCCATCACTACTCCCGCAACCCGCAGTGGATCCCGAGCGGCGTAACCGTTGCTGGGATGATAAAAAAGTGGATGCGCACCATGCCATTATCCCCACTGCCCGTACTGCTTCAGTGAAGCTTTCTGAAAATGAAGCTAATGTTTATACACTGATAGCCCGACAATACCTTATGCAGTTCTGTGCTGATGCCTGGTACCGCAAATGTGTTATTGAACTGGATATTGCCGGAGGCAAGTTTATCGCCAAAGCCCGTTTTCTGGCTGATGCTGGTTGGCGTGTGCTACTCGGTGGCAAAGAACGTGATGAAGAAAACGATGGTATGCCATTACCGGTGGTCAGCGAAGGCGACACCTTGTTATGTGAGTCTGGCGAAGTGGTGGAGCGTCAAACCCAGCCTCCACGCCATTTCACCGATGCCACATTACTTTCAGCCATGACCGGTATTGCACGCTTTGTTCAGGACAAGGACCTGAAAAAAATCCTGCGTGCGACCGATGGCCTGGGTACTGAAGCCACCCGCGCTGGTATCATTGAATTGCTGTTTCGGCGTAATTTTCTGGAGAAAAAAGGGCGCTATATACACGCCACACCTGCCGGGTGTGCCTTGATTCATTCGCTTCCTGAAAGCGCCGGGCGGCCAGATATGACAGCACACTGGGAATCTGTGCTTACGCAAATCAGTGAAAAACAGTGCCGGTATCAGGATTTTATGCAACCGCTGGTTGCAACCTTACATCAACTTATTGAACAGGCGCGATCTGCACAGCCAGCACAGTTTCGCGGTATTCGGGCTACGCAGGGCGCCACAAGTACGAAAAAAGAGGGAAACCATGGTAAAGCATCTGTTCGCCGTAAGCCTCGTGTTGGGCGTAAGTCTGGGAGCGGCCGCCCAGAACCGGCAGCCTGACGTGCAAGTAAATGTCCCTTCTGAAGTCTTCACTACGCAAGGACAGCAGCAGATTCCGCCTTGTAACCAGTGCTGTATCTACCAGAACCAGAACTATTCGGAAGGTGCCGTCATTAAAATGGAAGGCGTTTTGCTGCAGTGCCAGCGTGATGACCAGGTTATGGGAACAAACCCGCTGATATGGCGGCGGGTGAAACCATGAACGCTTCAAGCAAAGGGATATCTGCCGGTGCCAGTGAATACTGGCGAGCTTCCTGAGGTGTAACCCAAACCAGCTCGCTATGGTGGTGGTTATTGGGGGTACCGGATATGATGGGCACAAACCAGCCATGCAGGTTAATCAGGCGCCCATTTACAGGGCGGCTGTGGCTGGCTATATAGCTTTCTGGTTGTGCGTCTATACCCAGTTCTTCATGCAGTTCCCGGCGTAGCGCCTGTTGTTGGGTTTCCCCCGGCTCAATTTTCCCACCAGGAAATTCCCACAGCCCCGCCTGGTCACCCTGGGGAGGGCGTTGAGCGAGCAACAGCTTGCCATTGTTCACTATGATGGCGGCAACAACCTCAATCACTCCCATAGGTTCTCCCCGGGGTATTTATGATACTGGGCTCAGAGTGAAAATTCAGCCCAAACAGGGGCATGATCGCTGGGTTTTTCCATTGCACGAATCTCGTAATCAATCCCGACACCTGTGCAACGGCTTGCCAGTGGCTCACTTGCCAGTAACAAGTCAATGCGCAGCCCGCGGTTTTCGTCGAAGCCACGGGAGCGGTAATCAAACCACGAAAACTTATCCTGAGTATCCGGGTGAGCGGCACGGAAGGTATCGACCAGGCCCCATTCCAGCAGACGAGCCATCCACTCACGCTCTTCCGGCAGGAAGGAGCATTTTCCTGTGCGCAGCCAGCGTTTACGGCTATCTTCGCCAATACCGATGTCGTTATCTGTTGGGCTGATGTTCATGTCACCCATAATCAGTACCGGATTGGTGCTGTTGAGGGACGTGGTCAGGTAATCCTGAAGGTCGGCGTAGAACCGTTGTTTAGCAGGGAATTTCACCGGATGTTCACGGCTTTCACCCTGCGGAAAATAGCCGTTAATCACTGTCAGTGTTCCCAATTCGGTTGGGATATCTGCCATGATTATGCGCCGCTGCGCGTCTTCGTCGTCGCCTGGAAAACCCCGCCTTACTGCCAGTGGCTCTGCTTTTGTTAACAGGGCAACCCCATAATGGCCTTTCTGCCCGTGGAAAAAAACGTGGTAACCCAGCTTCGCGACGTCTTCGAGCGGAAACATGTCGTCGTGTACTTTGGTTTCCTGCAGCCCAATAACATCTGGCTGGTGTTGTGCCACGATGGCTTCCAGTTGGTGTGGTCTTGCACGCAGTCCATTGATATTAAAAGAGATAAACTTCATCGTTCTGCTCCGCCCTGAAACAAATTTAAAACGGGATGTTAACAGAAAACCCAGGGTTGTGCTCTTCATTCCTGACAGTTTACTGCTCTTGTTGTGAAAGGTTCCTGCACTTGACAGGTGCATGAGGCACTAAAAAAGTGCGTTTCGAGTGAATATATTCCATGTCTGATCACAGAATCAGCATGATCTTTTATAGATGCATATATTTTCTTCTTTTTATCTTGCAAGTGGCGTCATGGAGTAAATTTATTCACTTTTTATGCAAAATAAGTGAATAGAGAGCTTTGTAACTTATTGATTTTTTGTTTTCAAAACAGTGTTATTCATTTTTATCTATTGGCTGGCACGTTCCCTGCAATCTACATTAGTTATCAGTAATTCTTTTTTTACATAAATAAAACATTTGATTAACTAAGGCAGGCGTAATTATGGTTCAGCAAGTCACCCGGGAACAATTCGATGAGTTTATGGTTCCTGTCTATGCCCCGGCACCTTTCATACCGGTGCGGGCGGAAGGATCACGTCTGTGGGACCAGCAGGGTAATGAGTACATTGATTTTGCCGGAGGGATTGCTGTTAATGCGCTTGGCCATGCACATCCGGCCCTGAGAGAAGCTCTGGCGGAGCAGGCTGCAAAACTGTGGCATACCGGGAATGGCTACACGAATGAACCTATTTTACAACTTGCGCGCCAGATAACGGAAGCCACCTTCGCGGACAAAGTCTTTTTCTGTAATTCAGGTGCTGAAGCCAATGAAGCTGCACTGAAACTGGCACGTAAATATGCCCATGACCAGTCAGATGGTGATAAAAGCCAGATTATTGCCTTCAATAATGCGTTCCATGGCCGCACGTTGTTTACTGTGAGCACGGGGGGGCAACCGGCTTATTCCCGGGATTTTGCGCCGCTCCCGCCGCAGATTGACCATGTTACATTTAACGATCTCGAGTCTGTCCGTGCGGTGATGAGTGAAAAAACCTGTGCGGTCATTGTTGAGCCGATTCAGGGAGAAGGCGGGGTAATCCCGGCATCTCCCGCTTTCCTGCAAGGTTTGCGTACATTGTGTGACCAGTTCAATGCCCTTCTGATATTTGATGAAGTTCAAACAGGTGTTGGCAGAACAGGAGATTTGTACGCATACCAGCATTACGGTGTGGTGCCTGATATTTTGACTACGGCCAAAGCACTTGGCGGTGGCTTTCCGATTGGCGCGATGTTAACTACCGCGCGAATTGCCACGCACTTCACACCAGGCACGCATGGCACAACTTATGGCGGGAACGCACTGGCTGGCGCCGTTGCCGGGTGTGCGTTCTCGCTTATCAATACACCTGAAATGCTTGCAGGTGTTAAGCATCGCCACGCCCTGTTTGTTGCGCAGCTTGATGAGCTGAATCACCACCTGGGATTGTTTCGTGATATCCGTGGCATGGGGCTGCTGATTGGCTGCGAACTGAATGAGGCGCATGCGGGGAAAGCCAAACTGATTTCGCAGCGAGCGGCACAGGAAGGGGTAATGATTCTGATTGCCGGAGCGGGTGTAGTGCGGTTTGCCCCGGCACTGAATATACCTGAAGAAGATATTCGCGAAGGGCTAAGCCGGCTGAAACGTGCCTGTGAAGCTTTGATTGCGGAGGGCGCGTTATGATGGTTATTCGCCCTGTCAGGCATGATGATTTGGCCGGGTTATTACACCTTGCCAGTAAGACAGGTGGCGGCCTGACTTCTCTGCCTGAAGATGCGGATACACTGCGCGCCCGTATTTCCCGTTCTGTTGATACCTGGGCTGGTGTTTTGCCTCGTGCTGAACAAGGCTATGTCTTTGTTCTCGAGGATACAGAGCGTGGGCAGGTGGCAGGCATTTGCGCTATTGAGGTTGCCGTGGGGCTGAAGGAACCCTGGTATAATTACCGGGTTGGTACTTTGGTTCATGCTTCAAAAGAGCTGGATATTTATAATGCATTACCCACGCTGTTTCTCAGTAATGATCATACTGGCAGTAGTGAATTGTGTACGCTCTTTTTAGATCCAGACTGGCGGCACTCCTCAAATGGCTACTTGCTCTCCAAGTCCCGATTCCTGTTTATGGCCGCGTTCAAAGAAGCGTTCAGTAATAAAGTGGTGGCAGAGATGCGCGGCGTCATTGATGAACAAGGCTTTTCACCGTTTTGGGAGAGTTTGGGGCAGCGTTTCTTCTCGATGCCTTTTTCTCGGGCAGATTATTTGTGCGGAACTGGCCAGAAAGCATTCATTGCAGAATTGATGCCCAAACATCCTATTTATACCGACTTTCTGTCTGAACAGGCGCGCGCTGTGATTGGTGAAGTTCACCCCCAGACGGCACCTGCCCGCCGTGTGCTGGAAAAAGAAGGTTTCCGTTACCAGAACTATATCGATATTTTTGATGGCGGCCCGACACTGGAGTGCGAGCTGAGCGCTATCAGGACGGTTGCCGGCAGCCGGCAGCTCACTGTGAAAATTTGTGAGGCTCAACAGAATACACTGCCACTGTGTCTGGTAGCGAATGACGATTACGAAAATTACCGCGCAACATTAGTTCATGCAGACCCACAGGGAACATACCTGGAGATGGATGCGACAACCGCAAATGTACTGAATTGCCGGGCGGGTAGCACTGTACGGTTGGTGCAGTTATGCCCGGAGGAGACAAAATAATGACACAGTGGATTAATGGTGAATGGCGACCCGGTACTGCTGGTGCCATGGAAAAGCGCGATCCAGTAAACCTGGATTTATTATGGCAGGGTCGCAGTGCTGACAGCCTCCAGGTAAACCAGGCATGCCAGGCTGCACGCGGTGCATTTCCTGGCTGGGCCCGTCGCACGAGGCCTGAACGCCAGACTATTATTGAAGCCTTTGTTGGGTTACTGGAACAACATAAAACCCGGCTCACGACAACCATCGCTCGTGAAACAGCTAAACCCCGCTGGGAAGCGGAGACTGAAGTGACAGCGATGATCAACAAGCTGGCTATCTCAGTCAAAGCGTATGAGCAGCGTACAGGTGAACAGGTGTCACCACTGGCAGATGGCGCTGCTTCATTACGCCATCGCCCGCATGGCGTACTGGCTGTCTTCGGGCCGTATAATTTCCCAGGCCACCTGCCTAACGGACATATTATTCCGGCACTACTGGCAGGAAATACGGTGGTGTTTAAGCCCAGCGAACTGACGCCAGGCACTGGCGAATGTGTTATGCGTTTATGGGAACTGGCCGGTATTCCTGCGGGGGTTATCAATCTGCTGCAGGGGGGGCGGGAAACCGGGCAGGCGCTGGCCGCTAACCCTGAGCTTGACGGTTTGCTGTTTACCGGAAGCTCCGGTACCGGTTTCCAGTTACACCAGCAATTCGCCGGGCAACCGGACAAAATTTTGGCACTGGAAATGGGCGGCAATAACCCTCTGATAGTTGACGACCCTGTTGATATTGACGCAGCTGTACATATCGCTATTCAGTCTGCTTTTATTACCGCGGGCCAGCGTTGTACCTGTGCTCGTCGCCTGCTCGTGAAAAATGGTCCGCAAGGAGATGCATTTTTAGCGCGTTTGCTGGAAGTCGCAGGCCGTATTAAGCCCGGTGCGTGGGACAATGATCCGCAACCCTTTATGGGAGGCCTGGTTTCAGCCAAGGCTGCTTTGCATGTATTAAAGGCCTGGCAAGGGCATCTGGACCGTGGTGGAAAGCCTTTACTCACGCCGCGCATCCTTGAGACGGGGACATCACTGATAACCCCTGGAATCGTCCTGGTCAACATGGCGCAAGAGGTGCCGGATGAAGAGGTGTTTGGCCCGTTGTTGACAGTATTGCGTTACGACACACTGGATGATGCTATTACTCTGGCAAACCAGACGCGCTTTGGCCTTTCATGCGGGTTGATTTCACCGGATCGTGCGGCATTTGACCGGTTATTAATTGAGGCGCGAGCCGGGATTGTTAACTGGAACAAACCGTTAACCGGTGCGGCCAGTAGTGCGCCTTTTGGTGGCGTTGGAGCATCGGGCAATCATCGTCCGGGTGCCTGGTATGCCGCAGATTACTGCGCCTGGCCCATGGCTTCACTGGAAAGTGACAGCCTGATAATGCCGAAAACACTTAACCCAGGGCTGGATTTTAGCGCCGGAGAGCAGCAGGCATGAGAGTTCGTGAAGCAAATTTCGATGGTTTACCCGGGTTAACTCACCACTATGCAGGTCTGTCATTTGGTAATGAGGCATCTGCGCGCCATCAGTACCAGGTATCGAACCCAAAACTGGCAGCCAAACAAAGTCTGCTGAAAATGAAAACCCTGGCGGATGCCGGGTTTTGGCAGGGGGTGATTCCACCACAGGCCCGGCCTAATATTCCGGTTTTACGCCAGCTTGGTTTTACCGGGCGTGACAGCGAGGTGTTGGCAAAAGTCTGGAAGTATTCGCCAGACCTGTTGTCTGCAGCCAGTTCTGCGTCATCAATGTGGGTGGCTAATGCGGCAACAGTTTGTCCTTCAGCCGATGCGATGGACAAGCGAGTGCATTTTACTGTTGCCAACCTGAATAATAAATTTCACCGGTCAAGTGAAGCGCAGCAAACAGAACGCACCCTGCGAGCGATATTTGCTTCCGGGAAACATTTTTCTGTCCATGAGGCACTACCGCAGGTGGACTTATTTGGCGATGAAGGGGCCGCTAACCATAATCGTTTTGGTGGCGCTTATGGTGAGCCGGGGCTTCAGCTCTTTATTTATGGGCGTCAGGGTAATACAAATGGGCTTGCACCTTCTCGTTATCCAGCTCGTCAGACCCGGGAAGCCAGTGAAGCCGTGGCCCGCCTGAATCGGGTGAGGCCTCAGTCATTACTCTTCGCACAACAAAACCCCGCAGTGATTGATCAGGGGGTATTTCATAATGATGTTATTGCGGTCAGTAACCAGCAAGTATTGTTCTGCCATGAACAGGCGTTTGTCGACCAACAGGCCTTGTTAAGTACTCTTCATGAGCGCGTTCCGGGTTTTTGCCCGCTGGTTGTTCCTTCCCAGGCAGTATCTGTTGCAGATGCGGTAAATACCTATCTGTTTAACAGCCAGTTGCTGAGTCACGAATCGGGGGGAATGACTCTGGTTTTACCACAGGAAGCGCGTGAGCATGAAGGTGTCTGGCAGTACCTGAATTTTCTGTTGGCTGAAGATAACCCGATTGAGCGGTTGCACGTTTTAGACTTACGGGAAAGTATGGCTAACGGTGGAGGGCCTGCCTGCCTGCGCCTGCGAGTGGTTTTGACCGAAGACGAATACCAGGCGGCTAATCCGGCAGTAATAATGAATGATACTCTGTTCACTGTGCTGAATCAGTGGGTTGACCGTTGGTATCGTGACCGCCTGACTCAGGCCGACTTAGTGGACCCACAATTATTGCAAGAGGGGCAGGATGCGCTTGATGAACTGACCCGAATACTTAACCTCGGTGCTGTTTACCCATTTCAGCAATAGCTGCGCAGGGAGATGTAATAATGGATGAGTTTGTACAAAAGACACTGGCGGGGTTGGTTCCTGCACAAACAAAAGGAGAAGGCCCCGGGTTTCGCTGGCAATGGCTGGAGCAGGGGGTTATCCGGCTAACACCACACAGTAAGGTGACTCAGTCGTTAATATTGTCAGCCGGAATCCATGGCAATGAAACAGCGCCAGTGGAAATATTATCGCAAGTGCTTGATGCTCTGTGGCGGGGTGACATCAATTTATGCTGGGATGTCCTGGTTGTATTAGGTAATCCACTGGCACTGCAAACCGGTAAGCGCTACCAGTCCTGCGACCTTAACCGCCTGTTTGGTGGGCGTTGGGCGAAATTCGAACCAGGCACTGAATGTGCGAGAGCTGAGTTGCTTGAACAGGTGGTGGGTGACTTTTTCGCAAACAGCGCTCCGGTTCGCTGGCATTTGGATATGCACACAGCCATTCGCGGCTCACTCCACCCGCGTTTTGGGGTGTTACCTGCCCGTAATACCGCCTGGCCTGCGGCTTTTTTGCACTGGCTGGAGCTGGCCGGTTTGGAAGCACTGGTCTTTCACCAGACACCGGGGGGAACCTTCACACATTTTACAGCGCAATATTATGATGCTCTCAGTTGCACAATGGAACTGGGTAAAGCAATGCCATTTGGGCAGAATAATTTGAGTGTGTTCTCTGTAACCCGCCATGCACTGGGAGAATTGTTAGGTCGTGGCCCGGAGACGTTGCTGGCTCAGCAGCAACCTGTTGCGCGTTGCTACAAGGTTAGCCAGCAGTTAACGCGCACCGGGGAGAAATTTATTCTGCACATTCCTGATGATACGGTAAATTTCACACCGTTCAGTAAGGGGGTGTTATTGGCAGAGGATGGTAAGAATAAACAGGTCGTTCAGCAAGAAACCGAGTATGTGTTGTTTCCCAACCCGCTGGTGGCACAAGGTCTCCGTGCCGGGTTGATGCTGACAGAAATACCACATCCGTATGGGTAAGGATCCTGCGCCAGACAGCGGTTATGTGCCATGGACGGTACAGCTATGCGGCTCAGGCAGTGCTGTGTCAGCATAGCCAGAATGCTGGAACACACAACCAGCACCATTCTGATATTGCACCCAGCCATGGAATAAATAAATCAGTGAATATGCCTTTTCTTTATGCTAAATTAACAATTAATAATGAACTCTTCGCCATTATTTAAATATATCCTCATTAATTCTCCTTATTTTAATCATAATTGGCTTATTTTTGCTTTTTATCCTTTCATGGCTTTACGCTCGTTTTGGTTTGTTGACGAATTAGCACGTAGAATTATTTTCGTCAACGCAACAGAATGTTGTTGCTTATTTAAATGAATCCGCAATTTCGGGTTTGTTCTATAAAGAAAGGATAATATATGCGTAAGTTAACTGCGATTTTAGTAGCATCTGGTCTGGCCCTTGGCGCAGCTAATCTGGCCCACGCGAATGATACCTCTGCACAGACTTCAGATAATGGCCGTCCAATGATGAAACACCACCGTGGTCATCCCGGTGGCCCTGAAGGGATGATGTTCCGTGGACTGAATCTGTCAGATGCCCAGAAACAGCAAATCCGCGATATCATGAAAGCGCAACGCGAAGAAATGAAACGCCCGTCAGTGGAAGAGCGTCAGGCAATGCACGATATTATTGCCAGTGATACATTTGACAGCGCAAAAGCGCAGGCTCAGGTGGATAAAATGTCACAGCAAAATAAACAGCGTATGCTGGCTCGCATGGAAGCGCAGAACAAGATGTACAACATCCTGACACCTGAGCAGAAAAAGCAATTTAATGCTAATTTTGAGAAGCATCTTAAAGATAATGGCCCTGCAGAAGGTAAAATGCCTCCTCCACCAGCCGCTGAGTAATCAGGCTAAACCAGATTGAATATGGTGCGGCACACTCATAATACGTAAGCTAAACTTATTCAGAACCGTCATTTTTGCCCATCAAATGTAGTACAGGTGGGCATGGGTGGCGGTTCTATTTTTTAACGGCAGACTAATCTTATTTTTTCTTTCACTTTATTTATTTGTTGTCATTAGCAAAACATGTCGGCATAACCAGATCAAAGAAACCCGGTAGGGGAATTGTGCGTAATCGCGGGTTATTATGATCCTGGTCAATCTACACAGAAAGGCATTGCGGTTTATACTATCACCATGTTTATATGCCGGTGGCTTTCAGGTTGGCGCCTTTTGTACCACCTGGCGTGTTGTATCAATCACTGTATCAACAATAACCATGGAATAGCAGATGAAAACAACCTGTGATAGCACGTCAACACGTGAAAAAGAGACCTGTGGCTGCATGGATGTCGGCACCATTCTCGACAATGCAGATTGCGTCGCAACTTACAGCAAACAGTTTGCGACTAAAGAGGACGCGCTGGCCGCTCAGGAATCACTGGTCGCCAAAGCCCGGAGTATTGAATCTGAACCTTGCCAGATTTCCGCAGATTTAACTCAGGTGGGCAATGCTTACCAACTTGATATGAGTTTTGTATTCAGCTGCCAGGCTGAAACACTGATTTTTCAGTTAGGTACTCGTTAATTTCCAGCCACAGGGATGAGGTTACCCTCATCCCTGTGGCTTGTGTACTGCTGCCTTTCCCTTCCCAGAGTTTGCCCAGGATCGTGTTTTTACGACACCGATGACCAAAAAAACATCACTGATTTATAGTGCCTATTGCCAGCAGATTTTTTATAGATATTCTCATATATCAGCGACACAGCATGCATGGTGGTTGGGTATAGCGAATGTGTACCTTCTCCAGCCATGTCAATAGCACAAATAAAGCATGCCCTGATTAATGCCGGTAGCATTTTGTACGCCAGGTAATATGGCGGTGGGGAATGCGATAAAAGTACGCTGCACTCGGTGCCAGGAATGGCAATACCTTGGCTTCAGGGGATTTCGCACGTTATACGTGTATTTTATGGTGGGTATGAGAGCCGGCTAAGAATGACGGCAGGCTCCAGGAGTCACAATGGAATTTTTCGAACTGAGCAAACTCCCGGTTAACTTGTGGCGTAATGGCGCGGGTGAATCCAGGGAGATTTGTTGCTTTCCTCCGGATACGGGTAATTTCAACTGGCGAGCGAGTATTGCTTCCCTCGCCAGTAGTGGTGAGTTTGCTTCCTTTGCCAATGTGGACAGGGCGATAACCTTACTGGAAGGGGGGGAAGTGTTGCTGGATGGTGTGGGCAATTCCGGGCATGTGCTAAAACGCCATCAGCCCTTTTTTTTCCCGGGCGATAAACGTGTTTATGCGGAATTGACCCAGGGGATGATGTCAATGAACTTTAACCTGATTACCCAACGGGCGCGTTGCAAGGCGCGAACACGCGTGGCGGACAGAACCTTTAGTACACTGGGTACCCGGGGAGGAATAGCTTACGTATTGAGTGGTGAGTGGCAGTTTGGTGACAAACTATTACGCCCGGACCAGGGCGCCTGGTGGGGTGATGGGTTGCACACTGTCAGGTTATTAAAAAATACCGGCACATTGCTCTATAGCGAAATCACCTATCTCTAGCCCGTGCTGACTCCGGCCTGAACGCCGGAGTTTGGTATTATTCTTTGGCTGAAGAGGTGGATACAAGGTCTGAATGTGCTGAGGCCCGGCGTGTTGCCAGCCAGCACAGCAGAGAACCCGCTACGACCAAAAACACACCCTGCCAGAACCCCCACCCTGGTGTCAGACCCAGCCATAATGAAGCAATGAAGGCCGAAAGCACTGGCGTGAAATAAGAGGCTGTTGCCAGTAGTGTCAGGTTGCCATGTTGCAAACCATGATTCCAGGCTGAGTAGGCAACAGCGGTTGAAATTCCCATAAACAGTAGCTCAGGCATTGTTCCGCTATTGATATGCATGGGAGGTTGTGGAAAAAGCAGGTATTTCACCCATAGCACCAGTGCCGTAGCACAGAAAAAAAGTGGCACAGGGTTTTGCCCGTCAGACCAGCGACGGGTAAGATTGCAATAGAGAGCCCAAATAATTGCTGCACCGAATGCCAGCCCGTATGCAACAGGGTTACCCGCCAGGTTATGTACAAGCATTGCCGGGCTCCAGTCACTATCGCCTCGCATCACCTGTATAACACCGCCAAGTGCCAGTAACAGGCCGGGCACAATAAACCATTGCGCCCGTTGCTGGTTAATATACAGTGCGAACAGTAGTGTAAGACCCGGCCATAAATAATTGATCATGCCCATTTCAAGTGCTTGTGTGCGAGAGCTGGCAAGACCAACCGCCAGTGCCAGGCTGATTTCATACACCACAAACAGTGTGCCTGCTGCCAACATGTGCCATGACAGTACCAGTTGAAGCAATGCCTGCCTGTTACTTATAACCAGGCACAGGGCACTCACGGTGTAGATAAGCGCGGCGCCGCCTGTTGGCCCAAGCGCTTCACTAATACTGCGCAGTAGCCCGACAGATGTGCTCCAGAGCACTATTGCCAGCAACCCGGCAATAGTGGCCCGGGGGCCAGTTAAACAGGGCATAATCGTTATCCTGAATGGAGATGCGGCCTGTTGCCAGACCGCGATAAGAGAAGAAATAACCAGCCGGAAGAAAAACGATTATTTTTTCAGTGTCGCTGTGTTAGCCCTGAAAAATAATCCATGAAAATGACAGGCGGCTTATTTCCAAAAATCATCGAATACAGTAATTGGCGGGCGGCGCTTGTGCTCGGTTTTAATATACCAGCTCTCAATAATCTGGCTGACTGCGTGGTCGAGGGTTTTGCCTTCCAGATAGTCGTCAATTTGTGCGTAGGTTACCCCCAGAGCTGCTTCATCGGGCAGAGAAGGGCGGTCATCTTCCAGGTCCGCAGTGGGGGCTTTGATATATAAATGTTCCGGGCAGCCAAGTGATTGCAGTAACTGTTTACCCTGGCGTTTATTCAGACGGAAAATAGGGTTGATATCGGTACCGCCATCACCGTATTTGGTGAAGAAACCAGTAACTGCTTCTGCTGCGTGGTCCGTTCCCACCACAACACCATGAGTCATGCCGGCAATGCTGTATTGTGCTTTCATTCTTTCGCGGGCCTTTTCATTGCCGCGCACAAAATCACTCAGTGTAATACCGGCATCTTTTAATGTTTGTTCGCTTGCCAGTACGGCTGCTTTAATATTTACCGTCAATACCCGGTCTGGCTGGATAAAGTTGATAGCATCCAGGCAATCCTGCTCATCGGCCTGGACACCATAAGGCAGGCGAACAGCAATAAACTGGTAGCTGTTATCACCTGTTTCCTCACGCAATTCGCGAATTGCCATCTGGCAGAGTGTACCTGTCAGTGTGGAGTCCTGCCCGCCACTCAGGCCCAGAACCAGGCTTTTTAAGAAGGGGTAGCGCGAAAGGTAAGCTTTGAGAAAGTCGACACTACGCCGAATTTCTTGCTGAGGGTCGATTTGTGGTTGTACACCTAACGCCTGAATAATTTCTTGTTGCAAAGTCATTTGGGCCTCTCCTGTCCGCGGGCCTGATAAGGCCTGGTGGCAAAAAACAGATATGCTAAAGCTACCGCTTTGCCATTAAAACAACAAGCTGTGTACAATAGTAAAAACCTCTGAGTGCTGGAAATTAAAGCAGTTTTACGCAAATTTTCCTGGAAAAGAATAGTCTTAAAGTGGTTCAATTTCTGCTATCAGGTTGAAAAAACGGGGGCAGTCAACCAGGCTTGACTGGAACCGCAACGAAAGGAGGATAAAATATGAACAAAAATGTAACAGGGTTAGTCATGGTGGCGGCGGCACTGGCAGTCCTTGCGGGCTGTACAACTTATGACAGAGCAAAAGATCAATTTACTGAACCTGTCGTGAAAGATGTTAAAAAAGGTATGACGCGTGAGCAGGTAAGCCAGATTGCCGGTAAGCCCGCGTCTGAAGTCACGATGATCCATGCCCGCGGCACATGCCAGACGTATATTCTCGGCAAACGGGACGGGCAAATGGAAACCTATTTTGTCGCGCTGGATGACACGGGGCATGTTATGAACTCCGGGTATCAAACCTGCGCAGAATATGACTCAGATCCGCAAACTCATAAATAATCTTTTGTGGCTTTTGTCAGCACTGTACCTAAAATGCCAAAAAACGATTTTCAGACCGTTTTTTGGCATTTCCCACCCAATCAGTGAGCTGGCGCACCAGAGAGTAATCATATTGCCATTTTCAGAGAAAGCACCGCGGGGAAAAATCCGTTATTATGGGTGCTACTGTTAACGTGTTTTATTGTATTTTCCCGTTATGAAAACATTTCGTCACCCAAATAAAGCGATTATTACGTATAAACCGCGAGTGGAGCCTGCTCCGCCTGAGCACGCATGGCGTGTGGAAGGTTTCAAAGATGTCTATTTATTGCGTGGCAACTATGTCGCTTTTGTGCTGGTTGGCAGCAGTTTCCAGCGCTCACCTGTTTTCACGTTACCTGAATCTGCCCAGCGCTGGGCAAACCAGGTGCGACAGGAAAATGATGTTTAAATAAGCGGACAGATATTATGAATCCCTAACCGCCCCATTTCAGGAGCGGTTTTTCTCGTGAGAGATGTTTTTTTAACTGTTCAGAAGCAGCGCTTAAAGTTGAGCCAGTTCAGTATCGTCATCACTGTGCAAACGGCTGGCGTCTGTTTGCTTCATTAGCTGGCTGGTCACTGTTCCCGCGGTCATGGCACCATTGACGTTCAGCGCTGTTCTGCCCATATCAATGAGTGGTTCAACCGAGATAAGCAACGCGACCAGTGTTACCGGTAGCCCCATCGCAGGCAGAACAATCAGCGCAGCAAATGTTGCACCACCCCCAACACCAGCCACACCTGCTGAACTCAGTGTGACAATGCCTGCCAGTGTGGCAATCCATACCGGATCCATTGGGTTGATGCCGACGGTTGGCGCGACCATCACTGCAAGCATTGCAGGATAAAGGCCCGCGCACCCGTTCTGACCAATCGTTGCCCCAAATGAGGCAGCAAATGTAGCAATAGATTCAGGGACACCCAGACGGCGTGTTTGCGCCTCCACATTCAGTGGGATGGATGCTGCGCTGGAACGGCTGGTGAATGCAAAAGTCAGTACCGGCCATACCTTACGGAAATACTTGACTGGGCTGACGCCGGCAATGCTCAAAACAATGCCATGCACCACAAACATAATGCCAAGCCCAAGGTATGAGGCCACAACAAAGCTCCCCAGTTTGATAATGTCCTGCATGTTTGACCCGGCGACGACTTTTGTCATTAAGGCCAGTACACCATAAGGTGTGAGTTGCATCACCAGGCGTACCAGTTTCATGACCCAGCTTTGCATGACATCAATGCCAGCAATAACTCGCTCACCCTTTGGTTTATCATCAGCAAGAAGTTTGAGTGCCGCCATGCCCAGAAAGACAGCAAAAATGACAACGCTGATAATGGACGTGGGGTTGGCACCGGTCAGGTCAGCAAAGGGATTTTTGGGAATGAATGAGAGTAACAACTGTGGGACACTGAGATCGGCCACTTTGCCCATATACTGGGTTTCCAGAGTATTTAACCGGGTACTTTCAACTGCCCCCTGAACCAAACCTTCGGCAGTAAGACCAAACAGGTTGGTGACAAAAATCCCCACCAGTGCGGCAATCAGTGTAGTAAAAAGCAGTGTGCCGATAGTCAGAACGCTTATCTTCCCCAGAGAAGATGCGTTATGCAGGCGGGCAACAGCACTCAGAATCGACGCAAATACCAGCGGCATCACAATCATTTGCAGTAACTGCACATAGCCATTACCCACAATGTTGAACCACTGTACTGACTGCCTGAGGACAGCGCTGTTATCACCATAAATCAGTTGCAATCCCAGGCCAAAAAATACACCCAGTACCAGCCCCAGCAAAACTTTCTTCGCCAGGCTCCAGTTCGTTTTTCGAGTGGCGGCCAGCCCCATTAGTAAAATAACAAACACAACAAGGTTTGCTATAAGTGGAAGATTCATCTCCATTCTCCTGATTATATTTTTACCCTTACCGGGCTCGCACGAAGAATAGCAGATGACGTTTGGCGTTGATTATAACTAAACGTTATTTATTATGTTTTTTGCGGCCTTGTTGGCGAATTATTCTTCTTTTTGTGCGGTTACATAGCGGTAAAATGCATTTTGTAGTGCATTAATGGTTTGTGATGACCAGCGTATTGCGCTGTTTTCCGGTAATGACTGTGGCATCCATAAAGCAAAACTGAACAGGGCGATACAAAGTACTCGTTCAAGTTGGTTACCTTTTTGAGGACGGATAATCGGCAGGCAAAAGCGCCAGCGGCACGGCCACAATAATGGTACCCCTGCCGGGGTCAGCATATCAGCGAGAATATGACTGAGGTACCCGATTACCATGCCCTGCAATACATCCGCAGGGATAATCCAGCTTTGAGGCACTTTTAAATAAAACAACGCCAGGGTAACAAATACAGCCAACAAACTATGAGTAAACCCGCGGTGCCCAAAGGCTCGCGCGATGGGTTTAGATAACCAACTGAGTCGCTGGCCGAGAAATGACTTTGGGTGGTCAATATCGGGTAGCAGGCAGGTCAGTACTGCTGCGGGCACGACATGCCACCAGTCACCATTGGTGAGCACAGGTGTCAGTTGCGCGTTTTTGGCAAACACGGCGCAGGCAATAGAAAAGAGCAGGTGACCTTCGGCCGTCATGATAAAACCCGGTATAACTGTCAATTCATCCAGTATAGGGTTTTTATACAGTAGGAAAAAGAGGTGACGTTGTAACACTTTGTCAATATCACCTCAAGTGATTAATTATCGTGCAAGCCAGCCACCATCTACGGCCAGTGTGTAACCATTGATATAGTCTGAAGCACTTGAGGCAAGAAAAACAGCGGGACCTTTCAGGTCTTGAGGTATACCCCAACGACTAGCGGGAATACGTTCCAGTATCGCCTGATTGCGTGCTTCATCATCACGCAGTTGCCGGGTATTGTTGGTTGCCATATAACCCGGAGCTATCGCATTCACGTTTATCCCGTGAATGGCCCATTCGTTCGCCATTAACCGGGTTAGCCCCAGAACGCCACTTTTAGAAGCTGTATATGACGGAACGCGGATTCCACCCTGGAAAGAGAGCATGGAGGCAATATTGATTATCTTTCCTCCTGAACCCTGGGCAATAAATTGCCGGGCAACAGCCTGCGAAAGAAAGAAGACCGATTTCAGATTCAGGTTGATTACATCGTCCCAGTCTTTTTCGCTGAAATCGATGGCATCATTGCGGCGAATCATACCTGCGTTATTAACCAGAATATCCATACGGCCCATTTCACTGACAGCCTGTGTCACCAGGCCGGGAATAAGCTCCTGGCTGCTCAGATCTGCCTGTAAAGCCAGAAAACGCCTGCCCAGAGCGATGACCTGTTCAGCTGTTTCATGGGGGATTTTACGGTTGACACTGATAATATCGCATCCGGCTTCCGCCAGCGCCAGCGCCATTCCCTGACCCAGGCCCGTGTCACAACCAGTGACCATAGCGACTTTCCCGGCCAGGTTAAACGCGTTCAATATCATAGTTACCTCGGATTATGCTGTGCAGGTGAGTATTCAGGCACAGCATAGTCCGGCTGAACAGTTAATTCAAATAAAATGAAATATCGTTTTATTTTAAGTGTGCAGCGGTCAATTCTTCGAGGCTGCTCAGATGGGCATCGGCCAGAACCCAGCGCGGATTGCCTGCATTCTCTCTTGAGGGCACAACAATTGAGCGCATACGGGCTGCTTTGGTGGCAATCATCCCATTCACAGAGTCTTCCAGTGTGACGCAGTTCAGCGGATTTATACCCAGTTTTTCAGCCGCATTGAGGTAAACTTGTGGGTGTGGTTTGCTCCATGCAAGATGTTCGGCAGAAGCCAGAGCGGAGAAATAGGGGCGCAATGAAAACATTTCCAGTACTTGCTCAAGCATGTGTAAGGGGGATGCGGACGCCAGGCCGATTCTCAGACCAAGGTTTTGGCATAAACTCAGCGCCTCCCGTACTCCGGGCAACAGTGGGCGGGTTTCTTCAACCAGCTCGATAGCACGACGTATAATTTGTTGTGTTACTGTTGCGCGGGAGGCTCCTTTCCAGGGTTGTTGCGCATACCAAAGGTCTACAACCACGTCAATTCGCAAACCCAGCAGGTCGGGGAGTTCGTTGCGGCGCGTAATGTCTACACCCTGAGAGGCGATAACCTCCAGTTCAGCCTGGTCCCACAATGGCTCTGAGTCTATCAGTAATCCGTCCATGTCAAATATTGCTGCGAGGGTTCCTGTTACACCTGGCATACGCTATTGCTCCTTTTTACGATACGATTTCCATGAAAAGTAACATATAATTCACGACCCTGGGTGAGAGCATTAAAAAACAGGCATAATTTGCCCGTCTGGGTAGACTTGAAGACGTAACGTGAATACTTCAGCTTTCTGTATGGGAGCTGGTGAGGGGAAAAAATGACTTACCAACAAGCTGGACGCCTGGCGATTGTAAAACGCATTGCAGGATGGGTGATTTTCATTCCTGCTGTAATCTCTACGTTGATTTCGCTGCTGAAGTTCATGGATCAACACAGTGAGAAAAAAGCGGGCATAAATGCTGTTATGTCAGATTTTGCTCATGTCATGATTGATATGATTCGGTTTAATACGCCATTTTTGAACATCTTTTGGTACAACTCGCCGTTGCCTGATTTTGCTCACCAACTCAATGTGTTGTTCTGGATTATTTTTGTGCTGGTTTTTGTCGGTATGGCATTGCAGTCTTCAGGCGCTCGTATGAGCCGGCAAGTGCGTTTTATTCGCGAAGGGCTTGAAGATCAACTGATTCTGGAAAAAGCAAAAGGGGACAGCGGGCTTACTAAAAGCGCACTGGAAGAAAAAATTGTTGTGCCGCACCATACCATCCTTTTGCAGTTTTTCCCGCTGTATATATTGCCCATCGTCATCATTGTGGTTGGTTATGTCTTTTTCTCTCTGCTTGGCTATATTTGACTACCTCTGTCAATTATCCAGTATCTGCTCAAGGACCTGTTGCGCGACTGGCAGATGCTGGCCACCAAACAACCTGGCCCGGTTGAGTAGTGTATACAACTGGTAAATGGGCTGGCGTTCAATAAAATCATTGGGAAGCGGGCAGACAGACTGGTAGCCATCGTAAATTTGTGCAGGCTGTTCTGGATGCAACGGGAGCATTGCCAGGTCACATTCCCTGTCGCCCCAGTAACATGCTGGATCGAATATATAAGGGCCATTTGGCCCTACCGCGCAATTTCCAGACCACAAATCGCCATGGAGCAATGACGGTGCAGGTTGGTGCGAGGAAAGACGTTCACGTACCTTTTCAACGATGATATCTATATTACCGAACGTTATCCCTTTTTCGGCTGACAACTCAAGTTGCCAGCCAATGCGCTGCTCGGCAAAAAACGTTGACCAGCGCCGTTGCCAGGTATTGGGTTGGGGAGTGGTGGCAAGATGGTTGTCGTAATCCAGCCCAAACTGCAGTTGTTCACTCCATTGGTGAAGCTTTGCCAGCTGCTGGCCTAATAAAAATGCATTGTGGGCATCAAATGGCCGGGGAGCAAGGTAGTCCAGAACTAAAAAGCTTTGTTCACGCTCACTGCCAACCGCCCACACGCGTGGAACATTTACTGTCTGGCTACGGGCCAGCAGTATCAATTGATCGGCTTCGGCAGTGAAAAGTGGCAATAATGCCCGGTCATCACATTTAATAAATAAATCATGGCCAGCATAGCGGGCACTCCATGCACTGTGCACCTCGCCACCGGGAAGGGGGCGTTGGTCTTCGAACGTAGATTCTCCCAGAGTGTCCTTAAGTAAACGACTGATAGCCTGCCACATAGCATCTCTCCCGTGTCGTCCGATAGAAAATAAAGTTAATGTATTTCTTTCTGATAAAAGGCGATACAGCGCACATCTGAGCGGCAAAGCCACGTAAAGCCTGGCTTTTACGTGGCCTGAAGATAATTAGAGTTACCCACATGGGCGTTGTACTACTTAACTTTGCAGGAAGTAACGGTAAATTTTCTCGGTATTCTCAAAGGAGCATAAGCGTGTGCCCTGGTTTAATGTAGCCGCGCTACCTGCTGCCACACCATAACGCACCATATCTTCCAGCCCTGCCCCGTCTGCCAGTTTGAGTGTCATCGCACCTACCATACTGTCGCCAGCACCAACAGTACTCTGGCTACGAACAGGTGGTGGAACCACCTGAACGCAGGCATCACGGCTTACACCCATGGCACCTTGTGGGCCCAGAGAGACAACCACGTTTTGTGCTTTACCACTTTGAATGATTTCTTGCGCTGCAAGCCGAACATCATCAGGTTGGTTGAGAGGGTGTTTGACCAGAGCACTTAATTCTTTCTGGTTCGGCTTAACCAGTGCAATATTGCCCACTTCCAGCGCCGCACTCAGCGCATCGCCAGAACTGTCTATAATACAGCGAATACCTTGTTTTTGTGCCAGATGAATCAGGCCGCATAAATAGTCGGTATCTGTTCCCGGAGGCATACTTCCACTAATAACTAACAGTGAATCAGCCGGGATGGCTTTAATTTTGGCCGCCAGTTGCTGGCATTCAGCACTACTTAACATAGCACCCGGCATTACAAAACGGTACTGTTCACCACTGGAATCAATGTGAACATGCAGGTTCTGCCGGGTCCATTCTTGTGCGGGGACGGGAATAACTGCCACATCCTCTTCCTTTAAGAGGTGGCACAAGTGCTCGCCTGTCGCACCACCTGCGGGGAAAATAGCGGTTGCGTTCCCCCCCAGATGATTGATTGCGCGTGCCACATTAATACCTCCGCCTCCTGGCTCAAACACTGGTGCACTACAACGCAATTTCCCTTCAGGATAGATTTGACTGGTACGCGTTGCACTATCCAAAGAGGGCGCCAGCGTAAGTGTATATATGTTCACTTTTTTCCTCCGGTTGCAGTTTATCTTAAATGGTAGCACTACCTTAAAAGGTATGCTGAAAATAACTCAATGATTTATTGATGGAATTGTAGAGATCGCACAGGTTTATATATAAATATAATCTCTTTTTAAGACGCGCCTTATTCAAAAAATGAAATAAGAATTCATTGCTATGTTATTCGGAGATTTTTATAATTTGTAACCTTTCCTGGGCACATAATCCGTTGATCCTCGGAAAAGTTTCCGGGACCTTTGTGGTCTCTTTTTTTGTTGTGCGGACATTATAATGAAGCTTTTTAAGACAGTACCTGCGGCAATGTTGCTGGCAGGGGGAATGCTGGTAAGTCATATCGCCAGCGCAGATGATTCTGTTTTTACTGTCATGGATGACCCTTCGACGGCAAAACAGCCGTTTGAAGGATCGGTTAATGCGGGTTACCTGGCGCAGTCAGGTAACAGTCGCAACTCTTCGTTAACGGCGGACAGCACGTTAACCTGGTACCAAACGTCCACTGCATGGTCTTTGTGGGGCACAGCGAATAATACGTCTTCCAACGACGAACGTTCTTCTGAAAAGTACGCAGTCGGTGGGCGTAGCCGGTATAATATGAACGGTAGCAACTACCTGTTTGGTCAGGCCAGTTGGTTATCAGACCGTTATAACGGCTACCATCAACGTGACGTGCTGACGGCAGGTTATGGTCGCCAGATCCTCAATGGTCCTGTTCATAGCTTAAGGCTGGAATTCGGTCCTGGTGTTCGTTATGACGAGTATACCGATGGCACGGATAAAACGCAGGCATTAGGTTATGCTGCCGGTTCTTACACCTGGCAGTTCACTGACAATGCTAAGTTTATCCAGGGGGTTTCCGTTCTGGGCAGTGATGACACGACAGTCAACTCTGAAACAGGGCTGGAAGTTGCGATTAACGCCCATTTTTCTTTGAAAGTGGCTTATAACGTAACCTGGAATTCTAATCCACCTTCAACTGCACCTGATCACACTGACACCAAAACATCAGTTACATTGGGTTATAAAATGTAAATCACTGGGCCGAATATATCGGCCCATTTTTTTATTTCTCTCTTTTGTTGTTTTAATTGTTTTAAAAAACCATTCTGGATTACTTTCTTTAAATATCCTTACACTTCGTTCCATCCTTCCTTCATTTTTTATTGCTACTTTTTTGCATGTGTTATTTTTGGCACAAATAGTTAAATAATCGCACTGGAAAAAAGTGTGATCCAGATCTACCATAATGATATGGCTTAATCAGGCCAGAATAAATGAGTTAACCGAGAAAAATATTATGAAAACTGTAAACATTACCGTCGCAGCCCTGGTGCTGTCAGCGATGTCTTTTAGTACATTTGCTGCGCAGAGTACACAAACTACCTCATCAAATACGACCATTACAGCAACAACCGCTAACCTACAGCATGCCAGTGATATTGAAGCTGGCTCTAATATTGCGCAGAGGTCACAAAGCACCGGGCAGTCCATGGATGATGCATTTAACGTATACACACTGGTTGCTGGTGGTTGGTCGTAATAACATTGCTTATTGATATTATATTATCTTATGAAGAATAAAGCCGGAGAACGTTGTACCGGTTTTTCTTATCCAAAACTCACTCCCTTTCATCAAAAAACTGGTGCTGAGAAATAATTTGCGATAACCAATACTTAGGAATTTTTTATATATTCGGTTATTTAGATTGTTTGTCCAATACCATTCGTTAATTATTGTTTTCTGGTGTTGAACCCCCCCTGTTGGTATGCTGCTGTCTTTATACCAGACGTTTGGTGGGTTAGATGGGGTTATTGTTTAAATCAGTGATTGGTGCTGCGGTTGTTGTCCTGATAGCTTTACTTTCTCGCACCCGCAATTACTACATCGCGGGGTTAGTCCCCTTGTTCCCAACCTTTGCATTGCTGGCTCATTACATTGTTGCCTCTGAACGAGGAACGGCTGCGTTGCGCACTACTGTTATTTTTGGTATGTGGGCTATCATTCCCTATTTTGTTTACCTGCTGGCGTTGTGGTACTTCAGTTCATTAATGAGAGTGCCTCTGGCATTAGTGAGTGCCGTATCATGCTGGGGTGTGGCAGCCTGGTTACTGATTGTTTGCTGGACCCGGTGGCATAGCTAACGCCGTGACAATAGACTATCTGCATATCATGTGTGTATGACATATGTCATATGACAAAGAGCAGGGGGAGCGACCTGAAAACGCTCCCCCTGCTGTTGATGTGCATAAACTTAATCCGCAGTGTCTGCCAGCATTAGTGCTTCCTGAGGCGCCATTGCATGCGAACTAACGGTTAACTGGAAAAAGGCCATCGTTTCTTCCAGTACTTTTGCCTGCTCCTCCAGTGACATTGCTGCCGCTGAGATTTGCTGCACCAAAGAGGCATTTTGTTGTGTGGCTGTGTCCATTTCATTGACTGCGATAGTCACCTGGCTGATACCCTGAGTCTGTTCATCCAGAGCCTGAACGATGCCAGTTATGACGTGCTGAATATCTTCGACTGCCGTCATAATTTGCTTCATCATTTTGCCGGTATTATTAACCAGTTCCACACCGTGAGTGACGCGCTGCGCAGACTCATCAATTAACTCTGAAATTTCTTTTGCTGCATTAGCACTGCGTTGTGCAAGGTTTCTTACTTCCCCGGCAACAACTGCAAAGCCCCGGCCTTGTTCACCGGCCCGGGCAGCTTCAACGGCAGCGTTAAGCGACAGAATATTAGTCTGGAAGGCAATACCATTGATGATGTTGGTAATATCATTGATTTTGCTGGAACTCTCATCAATTTGCGACATGATAGTGACAACCTCACTCACCAGGGTGCCGCCCTCGGCAGCGATGCGTGTTGCGTCATTTGCCAGAGAAGTTGCAGTATGAGCATTATCCGCATTGTTTTTTACCGTTGATGTGAGTTCTTCCATACTGGCCGCAGTTTGTTCGATTGCCGCAGCCTGTTGCTCCGTACGTGACGCAAGATCCAGGTTTCCGGCGGCAATTTCGGCACTGCCGCTACGTACTGAGTTGCTGGCAACATGAATGTCACTGACCATATCATGCAGGCGTGTTTGCATGGTATTCAGTGCGTAGAAAATACTTTGCTTATCTGAAGGGGCGACAGGAATAGAATTACTCAGTATTCCCTGTGAAACTGACAATGCTATCATTGCAGCATCGCCGGGTTCACCACCAACCGGGCGGGCTACTTTGCGGGTAAATATTAAGCCAATCACTACACTGACTACGATAATGCTCACCAGCATCAGCAAAAGTGACTGGGTCAGATCGCGCCATGCCTTAGCCATTACCACGCTGACCGGCGTGACAATGGCCAGTTTCCATGGTGTATTACTGTTACCTACTATAATGGGTTCCCAGGCAATAAAAGCGGGCTCTTTCAGTACTGGATCATCAAACTGGGTAACTTTTTCGCTGAACGGTTGGCCTTGCCATTTTTTACCTGTCTGTGCAGGCACAGGGCTTGCCACAACCCGTTGCCCGGCCGACAACAGTACGGCATAACCTGCGCCATCCCAGGGTTTAATGGCGTGAATGGTTTTTTGCAGTGTTTCCAGTGAAAAATCGGAAGTAACTGACCCCATAAACTCACCATTGCGTACAATGGGAGCAGCAATTGATGTCAGCATGACATCCACCCCGTTGTAAGGGTAAACATAGGGTTCAATGATGACGTCGGTTTTACGTTGTTTCGGCAGTAAATAATAATCGCCTGCGCCAGGCGTTGTGTAATCTACCAGGTTGTGTAACGCAGGGTTTCCGTCGGGGCCACGATCGACATATTTGGCATAGGAGCCAAAACTATTTTGCCCCGGTTTATTGGCGAACTCAGCGTCTTTACCATCGAATGCGTTATGTTCAAAACCGAGAGACATTGATAAAAAACTGGGGTGGGTGTTCAGGTATGTTTTCATCAGTTGATCAAGCCCGGCGCGGTTTGTCATTCCTGCCTCTTTCAGTGCCCATGCACTGTCCCCAAGATCGCGGGCAGTAACCAGTGCATTATTGAGTTGCCTTTGCACCTTGAGTGATTCACTTTGGGCTATCTGTTGGATATAACGTTTAGCGACAATCTCTTTTTGTGACATTGATTGCCAGGTCAGGTAGCCAATCGTAAGAACAAACCCTAGAGTGATGGTGAGAAAACTGCTGACCAACATCAATGTGCGGGTTTTGATTTTCCGTGGTGGAGTTGTAAGAAGAGCCATAGAGCCCCCAAAATGTAAAAAGAAATGCTCCTGCAGCGGTATTCCTTACTTGTGTTATCGGTTTCGGTTCGGAGAACGTTACAAATAAATCTCTGAACGGATACAATTCAGCAACAAAATGTGAGCAAACTTAAGCATCAGAAACTATGACTGCGCAGGATACTGGAGAGAAAGGTGAGTACGGTGCGTGATTTACCCCGCGCTGGTTAACCCATCGGGGAGTGTGGAGAGTATTCTTCGTTGCTATTTTGGGAAAACATTTCCTGTATTTCAGGCAACTCACGCGCCTTTGAAAAAAACCACCCCTGGCCAAGGGCATTCGGAAAATGTGCCAACAGGTAATCAACTTGTGCTTGTTTTTCAATACCTTCAAATACTACCGTCGGGTGCATGTTTTTTAATAAACTAATCAGGTTGGGGAGCAACACTTTATTGAGTGAATCGGTTTCAATAGAATCTGTTATCGACTTATCAATCTTTATTTCATCAATAGACAGGTGAGAAAGCCAGTTCAGATTGGAATACCCGGTGCCAAAATCATCAATAGCGATATTGACACCACTGAGTTTGAAGCGTTCAACCATCTCTTTAAGCGAATTGGTATTTGCACCCTGACGCTCAGTGATCTCAAGGACCAGGTTGCTGGCCGGGAATTGTGCATCTGTGATGGCATGTTGTAGAAAAAGGAGATAGTCAGTCGAACACAAGTCATGTGAGCTAATATTGATACTGATATAGAGGTTATGTTTCCTGACCAGCTCACCTGTATCATGAATAGCTTTTCGGGTAACGAGTTGTGTTATTTGTGTCATCAACCCTTTTGCTTCCGCCAGAGGAATGAAAATATCAGGGGAAATAAAACCAATATCCGGGTCTTTCCAACGTAGCAAGGCTTCAATACCAATAATTTTATTTTTTTTAAGATGGTAAATAGGCTGGTAAACCAGATGCAGTCGGTCTTTGTTAATCGCATCAAGCAGTCGTTTCTCAAGAGAACGTTTTTTATCGATATAAAGGTTGATGCTTAATGAAATAAGCAGGCCGATAAAAATAGAAATAAAAATTAGCGATGAAAGAAGCACCGCGCTGGCATTCACTATACTGTCTGGCTTACCACCCGCGATAACACAGAAATCGTACTGCTGTGAACAGGTTTTCCATACAAGAAAACGCAGGTTACTGGTGTTTTGTTTATCTCCTTCCAGCTTGTTTACATCACGGCCGTAGGTGATGATATTGTGTTGCTGATTTTTATTACTGATAATAAAGCTTAATTGGTGGCGGTCGGTGTCATCTTTGAAAGATCTGAAGACATAAGGTGATAACACAATAGCATAATTACCAAACAGCACCAGATCACCATAAATATTCTCATCAATGCCAGCATTGATAACCCAGGTGCTGTCTTTCAGTTTTATTTTTTGGTTATATAAATTAATTGCCAGAGGTGGGGATAGTTCATCCCATAATGCAGTACATATCATAGTATTGTTCTGCATCCAGCCAATGTCTTTGATCAACGTGAACGACCACAAACTGAGGCGTAAACGGCGTAAAAAGGCGGCGCTGCACGGGGTATATAACTCGAATGACTGGCTTTTGTGTTTTACAGTACTAATTTCGTTAAACAGCGTATTACTTCTGTTCGTCAATGCTTCAGAGAAGGCCTGAACATGCTGTTTACTGGCGGAATAAAACCAAGCTTCAGCCAGAATCATAACAATAGCCAGGGTCACAGCAGTAGTGGCAAGTGTAATGGGAAGACGCCTGTAAATAACCCGAAGTAATGTCTGCACTACTCACCTGAAAATGTCACATTGCCAGTATGTAAGTTACAGATTGATAGGGAATTCAATAAAAATCAAGTGGAAAAAAAATGAAGATGTGAGATATACCATCGCCGTCGGATAATTTAATTTATGGTGAGGTAATTGTATGGTTGATAAAAATAAATTATCTCATGACAATGATGAGATGATTTTAATTAAGTTGTTTGCTTTTCAATGAGATGGCTATCTAATTTTTGATGGGCTTGTTTTAATATGACCGATTCAGCTGTAAAACGGGATGCTAATTTTTTGAGGTGCAACGCCTGGGTATATAAACGGGCAGGGCATAACGTATCAGATAAGGCCCCTCTATTGGGTAAAGGGGCCTGCCCATTAGCGCACTAAATGCAGGAAGTGGAGGTGTTTTTCATACTGATCAAGAATGTCGTGAATGATTTGCTCCTGGTTCCAGCCCATCAGGTCGTAATCCTGTCCACCTTCTTTCAGGTAAACTTCAGCACGATAATAACGGTGTTGCTCAGCATTTTGACTGTCATTATCGAGGCCCGACATGGCAAATGCTGGCTGGCTATAACCGCGTAACCGGACTTCATAGATGAAATTGAGTGCTTCGCCTAAATCAACTTCCAGATGCAGCCTGTCGTCAGAAGATGAATCAATAACACTCCGTGTGCCCTGTTTGCCCAGTTCTTCTTCAACCAGTACCATGGCGGGCTGAATGACTTCATCCAGGAAACGTTTGACCTGAGAACGTTTAGGAAGATAAGAGATGTTTCGTAACCTGCGCTGCCACGGAATCGGGTTACGCGATGCAGTCGGTGCTATTGTTGCCAACGTCTGGCTGTCGCGTTTGGTGATATCCACTCTCAAGGCTTTAAGTAGCCCATAGATGGAAATCAGCAGGATAATTGAGAAGGGCAAGGCACTGGCTATTGTCACTGTTTGTAATGCACTTAACCCGCCAGCTAAAAGCAGTGCGATAGCGACAATCCCCATGGCGGCGGCCCAGAAAATACGTTGCCAGACAGGCGTTCGTTCTGCTCCGCCGGATGCCAGTGTATCAACGACCATTGCACCGGAGTCGGCTGATGTGACAAAGAAGACGACGACCATAGCCATAGCAATAAAGGACAGTACGGTCGAAAATGGGAAATGCTCAAGAAAATTAAACAGAGCGAGCGACACATCCTGTTGTACGGTATTGGCGAGGTCCAGGGCTCCTTTATCTTTTATCAGATAAATGGCGCTGTTCCCAAAAAATGTCATCCACATCAATGTAAAGCCAGCGGGCACAAACAGCACGCCAGTTACAAACTCACGAATGGTTCGCCCACGGGAAACACGGGCAATAAACATGCCTACAAACGGCGACCAGGAAAGCCACCATCCCCAGTAAAGTAAGGTCCAGCCACCCAACCAGTTGCTGGATTTTGGCTCGTAGGCATACAGATTAAATGTTTTACTGACTATTTCTGAAAGATAACCCCCGGTATTTTCAACAAAGGATTTCAGCAACAGAACCGTTGGGCCCAGAATAGCGACAAGCAACAGCAGTAACACGGCAAGGCCGAGGTTTAGCTCTGATAATATCCTGATGCCTTTATCCAGACCGGACACAACAGAGATTGTTGCCAGTGCTGTAATAACCACAATCAGAATGACCTGGGTTGTTTCATTTATAGGCACACCAAACAGGTGATGCATCCCGGCATTGACCTGCAGTACGCCATAGCCGAGCGAGGTGGAAACACCAAATACTGTACCGATGACGGCAAAAATATCAACGGCATGCCCCAATGGGCCGTAAATACGTTCGCCAATGATTGGGTAGAGTGCTGAGCGCAAGGTCAATGGCAACCCGTGACGATAACTGAAGAATGCCAGAATGAGTGCAACAATGGCGTAAATGGCCCAGGCATGCAGGCCCCAGTGGAAGAATGTAAGCCTCATTGCTTCTTTGGCGGCTTCCACTGTTTCAGGCGTACCTACTGGCGGTGAGAGGTAGTGCATTACCGGTTCGGCAACACCGAAAAACATCAAACCTATCCCCATACCCGCGGAGAACAACATCGCGAACCAGGAAACGTAGCTGAAATCAGGTAATGCGTGATCCGGCCCGAGCTTGATGCCGCCATAACGGGATAACCCAAGGAAGGTTACAGTCAGGAGGATGAGTGCGACGGTCAGAATATAAAACCAACTGGCATTGGTGAATATTTGTTGTTGTAGTGCTTTAAATTTTTGATCGGCTATTTCAGGAAATAGTGCTGCAAAAGCTACTACGATGACGATGAGTGCAGCAGAAATATAAAAAACGGGCGGATTAATTTGCTTGCGGGGAACACCCGTATTAAGTTCAGTCTGAGACATAGTGGTTATAGTCCGTTAAGTTAAAATTAGGTGATTTCTCCGTTTGACAAAAAGCCAGGATACCCGTCTATATTAGTATAATTCACTGTTTGTTGCAATTTTTGTGATATTAGTGATTGAACTGTCTTATTTTCTGGTGACGAAAAATTGCTTTAATCTTCGTGCCAGCCCATAAGGCAGAGTCCCATCCTGGCATATTACGATGGTATTACCTCGATAATCATCGTAATGAACACCTGACAGAACATTACCTACTTATATGGAGATTGGGGGGCCAGCGGGGCTTTATTCCATAACCGTTGTGTGCTGCCCGGCTGGCCCGGGCTCGACTGGTAAGTGAGTGTGCTACACACGCAGCCCGATAAAACGAGCTCGTAGTGTGTCATACCCCCAATTATAGAAAAGTGTATAGGGCAAAAAGAAAAGTAAAAAACCGACCTCAAGTAGAAACGCGTTCAGGAGTGTCGTACTGAGAAAAAAAGCAGCAAGTGAAACACCTATTATCAGAAAACCACCTTCAAATCCTGATGCATGAATAAGGCGTATTTTCAATGTCCTGGCTGTTTGATTATGGGGTACGAAAATATCAAATACTGCGTTATAAAGGATATTCCACAGCATGGCTGCAGTCGCCAGGAGCAGAGAAAGCATCCCCATTTCAAGCAGTTCACGTTGCATTATCCAGGCTGCCAGTGGTGCGAGTATTACCGTTGCTAACCCTTCGAAACAGATAGCGTGCAGTAATCGTTCAGGTAGAGTTCGGTGCACGGTATTGACTTTTTTCATATCTATTGTCCTTGTCATTACGGTAATCAACACAAATGTGTGATGTAATGACTGGCGATACTATCGATATTTAAGATAAAATAAAGATAGATACCATCTGGAAAATCGATACATTATGCGTTATTCCCCGGAAGCCCTGCTTGCCTTTGTCGAAACCGTCTCGGCAGGTTCATTTTCTGCCGCGGCACGGCGTCTGCGAAAGAGCCAGTCAACAATCAGCTCTGCCGTGGCAAATTTAGAAACAGACCTGGGTATCACGTTATTCGACCGTTCTGCCAGACAGCCAGTTTTGACACAACAGGGCGAGCAAGTGTTGAGCTATGTGCAGGCTATCCTTGCCGCCAGTAATAGACTGGATGATCTCGCTGTGTCATTGGTGGCAGAAACGGAAGCAAAATTGTCATTTGTGCTCTCCGACACACTGGATGCAGATGTCCTTGAAAATTTACTTGCCGGGTTCGCCAAACACTTTCCTCATACTGAATTTGAATGCCTGATTGGTGAGAACGAGGATGTTATTGATTTATTGCAAAAAGAGAGAGCACATATTGGTTTGATGGAAGCACGAGAGCATTATCCTAATTTTATTGGTGCCAGCCGTATGCCTTTACTCAGTTATATGGGGATTTATGCTGCTCCCGGACACCCACTGGCAATACGTGAGAGCCTGGTGTTTGATGAGTTACATGCCTGGCGAGAGTTACGGCTCACTACTTATATCGACAGAGGTGACAACGCGGGGCGTGGGCCTGTTTGGTCAGCACCAAACTATTTATTACTGTTGAGTATGGCTGTCCAGGGGTTTGGCTGGTGCGCGCTGCCCTGTGCACTGGTGGAGGAGTTCGCGGGTGAAGGAAAACTGGTGGCATTACCTGTCGCGGGCTGGCCCAGAGCACTGTCTGTTGATGTGGTCTGGAATAAAAATGCGCCACCTGGGGTGGCGGGGCGTTGGTTAAGAGAATATTTGCTGAATCGCAACCATGAACACCATACACAGAAGTGAACAAGGCCTGGTTTACCTGGCCGGATTTTTCTGAAAATTCAGCTATTCGGCGCGGCCTTGAGCAGTTTTGACACTAAATTTGACTAATCATGTTGGTGTCCACATTTGCCTGAAGCGCATGAATTGCCTCCCAGTCTCGCCAAAGCTTGAGCATGGCGCAGCACCTCTCGAGCCGCCAAAGGCCCCCCGTGACCCATGTGAAAACGCAGTCCGCCATTTTCCACCATCCGAATCAGTTCGCGCGACACAGTGGCGGGGTCATCTTCGAACGGTGGCCGGATTGCGCGTCCCTTCATCATTAATCCACCGATAAGAATGCCTGAGGCGACCAGGTCTCCGACCATCATGTCTTGTGAGGATAGCTCTACCGCAATTGATCCCGGTGTATGGCCCCCCGTGTGCCGCACGACACCATCTACTCCAAAATCGAGTAGATTGAACGCATTACCGTGGTTCATCATGATGTCAGGGATAAAACCTTCATACACTTCATGCGGAACTGGGGTCTTGAGAAACAATTTTCCGACCCAACTCGTCGTGCAATACGTCATCGGTTCCTTGCGGCTATAAAAATCTGCGTCGTCCTGATGAGCAAGAATGGGCGCACCTGACAATTTGCGCAAGTGTACGGCGCTGCCGGCGTGGTCGGTATGGGCGTGCGTGACGACGATCAGATTAATGTCGCGGAACGTCAGGCCATGTTGTGCAAGAACCTTACCGATCTTGAACTCTGATCCGGGAATGCCCGTGTCGATGAGTATGCAGCCAGCATCGCTGCGGATAAGATGAGCATTGACCATACCGAAGGGTAAAATCGGAATGGTAATAATCTGGGGTTGATACATGGATTATCCTTAGATATGTAAACGCCGATGACATTCGGCATATCGTATGCTGAGGTACGCATGACATTACTCCTGAAACAACCTACCGTTATGCATGTTACCACCACCTTGACATCCGGCAGCAGCCAGAGCGATGAAGTCAGCCACGACAAGCGGATGTGACAACATCGGAACATGGCTGGAAGCGACTCGTTTGATCGTTGCATTCATACGCGTGGCCATGCGTTCCTGCTCAACGGGCAGGATTGCCAAATCATTCTCGCCAATCAGATAGAAACCAGGACGACTGCGCCATGCGGCCTGTGTCAAGGTGCCGCCGAGTGCGGCGCCATTGATCGGGCCCTGAGTTGCATGCAGAATCGTCTGCTCGGTGGGATCGAGATCTTGTGCAAACAGGGTGGCAATACCTTTGGGGGTTAGCGACAGGAAGCCTTCTGCGTCGGGCCTGATTTCGTTATTGAGAGGAGCGGCTTCAAACTTGGCGAAGAGTGATCCTGCCGATTCTCCTGCGTCCGGTGCAAATGCGTCGATATAGACAAGCCGTTTCACCTTTGGTGCGTTGCCTGCCTGCCCGATCACTGCACCGGCATAGCTGTGCCCAACCAGAACGACATCCCCCTGCGCGAGCGCAATTGCACGGCTAACCGTCGCGACATCGGCATCGAAACTGGTAAGCGGGAGTTGGACGGCTGCGACAGTCATACCTTTGTCTCTCAGCAGTGGAATGACTTTGGCCCAGCTGGAGCCATCAGCCCAGGCACCGTGAACAAGGATGATGTTAATAGAACTCATGATATTTCTCCTTTGGTAATAATGGATTTGACGGGAAAGACTATTAGCCGTGCCAATGTGAGCATCGGATGAGGGAGCAGAAATTACCGCGATGGGAATGCGGTTCTTTGTCGGCGATCACGTCTGCCTTGACGTTGCCAAAGGTGGTAGCGGGCTTATGTTTGATGCCGTCGTAAAAGGCCTGGATGATATCTTCTTTGAAATCTGGTGTGCGGGGATAGGCTGCGACCACGGCCTCTCGGATTTCAGCGGAAAAGCGGTCATAAGTAAGACCCAGTACATCCATTTCGACGCCAGCGGTCGTCAGGGCGATCACCGGGTCCATGAATTCCGGTATACCCGGTGTGGTGTGCAGCGCAATGCCAGTCCACACTTTTTCAATGTCGGCCGGATCAAGCCTGTAGCTTTGCAAGAAGTCACGGGCGGCATTCGCGCCATCGACTTCGAAGCGAAGTTCGGTGCTACTATAAGATGGCATCAGGCCAATATCGTGAAACATCGTAGCGGCATACAGCAGCTCTGGATTGGCGTTCAGGCCACGTAGCTGCCCGGCGATGGCCCCGAAAAAGTAGACCCGGCTCGAATGATTGAAAAGCAATTCTGTTTCAGTGTCGCGTACAAACTCAGTGATGGCGCGGGCCAGGGTACTGTCGGGAACGACGATACCGTGAATCGCCTGCGCTGCGTAGTGAAGGCTTGTCAAAATATGTTTCCTGTTGTGTAGGTTGGTTTTCGAAGAAGGCCTTATAGCCTACCTACTCATCATCACGGCAACTGAGCCTGGCAGCAATCGCATTGCTACGCTGAAAGCTGCCAAGTGTCTGTGATAAACTGCCAAAGGCAGTTTTAGCGGGTTAGTTACCAGAACCTCGGATCATTTTTGACAAAAGTAAAAGGGTCCTGATGGCAAAGAAAGAAGTTGCACTTGTCATTTTCGAAGGCGTTCAGGCGCTCGACGTTGCCGGTCCGCTCGATGTGTTCACAACGGCTAATGGCTTTTTGCCCGAAGAGGACCATTACCACTGTGTCCTGGTGGCGGCCAGCACACAGCGTCTGCGCAGCTCCAACGGAATGTGGATGGTTGCTGACTTCACGTTCGATCAGGCCGGGCAATCTTTTCACACAGTTCTGGTGGCAGGTGGCCCGCATCTTCCTACCACTCTTCCCGACGCCGCCATGTCAGAGTGGCTAAGGCAGTGGGGTGTTGCGGCGCAAAGATATGGCTCGATTTGCACTGGCGCTTTCGCTCTGGGTCATGCCGGCCTTCTCGATGGGCGAACTGTCACGACCCATTGGCTTTGTTCGGAGCAGCTTGCAAGTCAGTTCCCCTCAGCGCGGGTCGAGCATGATCGAATCCATGCGCGCGACGGTCGGCTGGTGACCTCCGCCGGTGTGACTGCAGGCATTGACCTTAGCCTCGCTTTGGTTGGAGAAGATTATGGGCAGGCCATATCGCTTGCATGTGCCAAGGCACTTGTCGTTGTGGCACAACGGCAGGGTGGCCAATCCCAGTTCAGCCCGCTGCTTGTCGCTGGACGCGCTTCTGAAACTCCGCTGGGAAAGGTACAAACCTATGTTATGGAGCACATGGGAGAATCCTTTCCGGTTGAGCGGTTGGCGGATATTGGTGGTGTCAGTCCGCGCAGCATTGCGCGTCTCTTCGTAACAGAATTGGGCGTCACACCGCATGAATATGTGGAAGGAATACGTCTGGATCAGGCCCGAAACCTGCTTGAATCTACTGAGTTACCCCTCAAAACAATCGCTTTCGACTGTGGTTTTTCCGGCCCCGATCAGATGCGTAGTGCTTTTCAGCGGCGAATCAGCGTCACGCCCCTGCAATATCGAGGAAGCTTCAGACGCGTGTAAACGACCATTGTTCCGTGGTCTTTCATACAACTTCTGCCAAAACCAGACTTTATAATTTTACTGTATTTTCATGCAGTAGTTTGTTGTGAGAGGGAATAATGAAAAATGAGTTACCTATTGATCTGATGAAGAAACTTCCAGAAAAAATCATAGCAAAACCTGGACCAGGGTTACTTCCGAGGCTTAACGGCCAGGTCGTTTTGACGAGGTAGAATATAAAGGATGAACATCTTTTGCAGGAAACCAGGAAAAGAGCCGACCAGAGATTTTATTAATCGAGTGAACTTCACTGGAGCAGTTACGAAGAGTATCGCTGTTTGCGTTCCCCTGGCTGTTCCCGCCAAATGTTAACTGCGTCAATATGTCGCTTCGGGGGAAATAGTGTGCGGTTCCTACGCCTTTAATGTAGATGATCAATGGTATGACGTGGTCAGAAGGGCCGGTACAGCAGTTATCTATAGCTTCCCGTTAAATGGAAGATATCTGTTTTATCGAGTAAATGGATTAGTTTCATTGCGTCCCTTGCTTGAGGATGAAGAAATATTCACTCAGAAGGGTGAAATGCGGTTGTCATGCAGTGATAACGTTGGACTGATTATCGAGAGCTGTCTTTGCCGGTTGAAAGAAAAACGGCCGGACGAACACACTTGGTAATAATGCACTATTTTTATGGTATCCCCAAAAGGCGGCTTGCCCGGATGAGGAAAAAGATGAAAAGCTGATCTGTGCCGAGTTACAGATGGCTGAAGGGTTTGTAGATGGTTGCCTGTCAATGCTGAATGTCAGGTTGGATATGGATATCGAGTTTTGAATATCTGACTCAGAAATTTATTTTTGCCAGCCTGTCTTCGGTGGGCAGGTTTATGTCGAAAGCGGACATAAAAAACAATATATGTCAGTAGTAAGTAATAAACAGGTCAATAGTCTGCATGCGAGTGTATTACGACAGGTAATCAGGCAATGGATGTGATACGGTTGATTTTTAATCGATGAAGTGGACTGTGTAATGAAAAAGGTGATGGTTTTCTTCAACCATGAGCCTGTGGTTGCTCTTTCAGTAATGAGTGGGGTTTCAACAATTCGACGTTCTTATCCCAATGGAGAAGGAGTATCTTTAAAAATTATGTCAGTAAGTGTGTCAGAACCGGGATTCGAACAAAAAATTGTACATGTCGCATCTGACCGGGAGTTGTCTTATGATGAAATAAAAAACGCTGTCAAAAAACACCTGTGAATTTGTGCCTTTTTCCCTAAGAACATTTATTACGACGATTTTTTACTATAACTATCAGTGCCATGAGTTTTCTTTTTATGCAGTTAAATTTTTGTTGACTTTTTTCTGATTTTACCATTTTAACTGCCATTAAATTAAGGTTTGCAATGAAGGATAGATTGTGTGTTAATGAATGTCTGGTTTGATTTGCAGATACTTTTTGCTGGTTTTTAAGTGAAATATTCTTATCTCTAAGTGTCCTCTCGATATCTCTTTTTTGAGCTTCACACGTTGATTTGCTTTCATCTGTAGTCAGACTGTCATGCCGCAAGGTAATCATATTGAAAAGGTAATTAATTATGTCTACTACAATGACTGGTAAAGTTAAATGGTTCAACCCGGAAAAAGGGTTTGGCTTCATTTCTCCAGCGGATGGAAGTAAGGATGTTTTTGTCCATTACTCAGCTATTCAGGGAAGTGATTATAAGACATTGTTTGAAAATCAGGATGTTAGATTCATTCTTGAGAATGGAGCCAGAGGCCTCGCCGCATCTAATGTGGAGGTGATTTAAGGATGTCTCAAAATTGATGCCAAAAATACACTTTCGTTGCCCAAAGTGTCATGGATCACAATACCGAGTGTCATTGCTGAATATAACAGAAAAAAATCCTTACGGTGCAACGTGTGTGTTTTGTAAATCTGTAATGATAAAAAATGCAGATTATATTTTTAAGGCTGCAAGTCCTGTTCTTAGCTTAGTGAAAGACAGGTCATGAAGGCAAATTATGGGCCTGACATTGACGTCCGGTTTAAAACCCTTCGAGTGTGAGCATTTTTGTCTGTTCATTGATGGGGAAAATATATGAAAGATGTGTTGGTTTTTTTTGACAATCAACCAGTAAAAGTTGTTAATGTCACTGCTCCAGAAAAGACGGTATTATGTGAGTGTGTATCTGGTGAGGCGGTTGAGCTTGACATCATGGTTGCAGGAATTCATTCAATCACTGGTGACCATAAAAAAATATGCATTGCTACAGATAGAGAGTTGAATCCGGACGAAATTGTCATTGCGGTCGATCTTCTGCTCTGATTTAGAATATATCATAAGAACTTGCTGGAAAATTTAAAGAGTTGGTTACGCAGGCCACTGATAAAATCAGTGGTTTTTTTTGGATGCTTCTATGACTTTTTGCGTGGCCACGATGAAATGCAATAATATTTTTAATATAATAAATTTTCCTTTCTGGACCTCATCAGAATTTATCCGGATTATTTGACACACCTATCCAGAGCTGAATAACACCAACTATAGTTAACAAAATAGCGGCTAAGGTGCCAGCAACAAGCATTAATGTCATAAGGAAAATTCCTGAAAGGTTATGTATCTACTGGTTAGACAATGACTTTTATGGATGGTTTGCTTTTCTTTAAATATATTTATACAAGGTACTCCATTTTCAGTCTACGATAATGGGGAATGCTAATTTTTAATTTAAGAAAGGATGCTAACGTGTTCTGAAAATGATGGTGTACTGTTATAGGAGCGTCACAGAGACGCAACGCTTATTAGTTCAGAAACCTCGTTTGCGCGGTTTTTTTGCGTTTAGTGGCTTAATGCCTGGGCTTCTGGCCCCACAACTACATTCTTAACTTTATGCATGCACTGGTTTTTCGGGGGGATTACCGAACCTCTAATGTGGTCGCGATAAACGCCAGATTCGAAAAAGAGCGGTGCAGCACAAAACTCAATGTCAACATCCGGGAGTCTGTGCTGCTATCTTATTGATGGATTGCGCGATGAAGATTGAAACCAAAGGAAAACATGGTTGATTGACCTCAAAGCGTGTACTATTCGGGGCGAGCTTATCAATTGCCCACAGGCTACATTTGGTAATTTGTTCACTGAAATGTACACATTCCGCAGAGTGAAGCGAGAATCCCTGTGTAATCTGTTGATAAATATGTTAAATATGATTTTGTATGTGATCTTTCGTGTGGGTCACCACTGCAAATTAAGGAATTAGAATGCCTGTAATTACGCTTCCTGATGGCAGTCAACGTAGTTTTGACCATGCTGTAAGTCCACTGGATGTTGCGCTGGATATCGGTCCAGGGCTGGCGAAAGCCTGTGTTGCCGGGCGGGTAAATGGTGAACTGGTTGATGCGTGTGATTTGATTGAAAGCGACGCAACCCTGGCTATCATTACCGCAAAAGATGCTGAAGGGTTGGAAATCATTCGCCACTCTTGTGCTCACTTATTGGGGCATGCCATCAAGCAATTATGGCCTAAAACAAAAATGGCTATTGGTCCGGTAATTGACAATGGTTTCTACTATGATGTTGACCTGGACCACACCCTGACTCAGGAAGATATTGACCAGCTGGAAAAGCGTATGCACGAGCTGGCAGAGAAGAATTACGACGTCATTAAGAAAAAAGTGTCATGGGCAGAAGCACGCCAGGCATTTGTTGAACGCGGCGAAAGCTACAAAGTCGCGATTCTTGATGAGAATATCAGTCATGATGACAGACCTGGGCTTTATCATCATGAAGAATATATTGACATGTGCCGTGGGCCACATGTGCCAAATATGCGTTTCTGTCACTATTTTAAATTGATGAAAACGGCAGGTGCATACTGGCGTGGCGACAGCAATAATAAAATGTTGCAACGTATTTACGGCACTGCCTGGCCAGATAAGAAACAATTAAATTCTTATCTGCAACGCCTGGAAGAAGCAGCAAAACGGGACCACCGTAAAATTGGTAAGCAACTGGACCTGTATCATATGCAGGAAGAAGCACCAGGTATGGTGTTCTGGCATAATGACGGCTGGACGGTCTTCCGTGAACTGGAAACTTTTGTTCGCTCCAAGTTGAAAGAGTACCAGTATCAGGAAGTGAAAGGGCCATTTATGATGGACCGTGTGCTGTGGGAAAAAACCGGGCACTGGGACAACTATAAAGATGCCATGTTCACCACTTCTTCAGAGAACCGTGAATATTGCATTAAGCCAATGAACTGCCCGGGTCATGTGCAAATTTTTAATCAGGGTTTAAAATCTTACCGTGATTTGCCGTTGCGTATGGCTGAGTTTGGTAGTTGCCACCGTAATGAGCCTTCCGGTGCGCTTCATGGACTGATGCGTGTGCGTGGCTTTACTCAGGATGATGCGCATATCTTCTGTACAGAAGAGCAGGTGCGTGATGAAGTAAACAGCTGTATTCGCATGGTCTACGATATGTACAGCACCTTCGGTTTTGAAAAAATCGTTGTTAAGCTGTCTACTCGCCCTGATAAACGCATTGGTACTGATGAAATGTGGGACCGTGCTGAAGCAGACCTTGCTGTGGCACTTGAAGAAAATAATATCCCGTTCGAGTATCAACCGGGTGAAGGCGCGTTTTACGGGCCGAAAATTGAATTTACTCTGTACGATTGTCTCGATCGTGCATGGCAATGTGGTACTGTCCAACTGGACTTCTCTTTGCCGTCTCGTTTGAGTGCATCTTACGTGGGTGAAAATAACGAACGCCAGGTGCCGGTTATGATTCACCGTGCAATTCTGGGTTCAATGGAACGCTTTATTGGTATTCTGACCGAAGAGTTCGCCGGTTTCTTCCCAACCTGGCTGGCTCCTGTTCAGGTTGTCGTTATGAATATTACTGACGGACAGGCAGAATATGTGAACGAATTGACCCGAAAATTGCAAAATGCGGGCATTCGTGTAAAAGCAGACTTGAGAAACGAGAAGATTGGCTTTAAAATCCGCGAGCACACTTTACGTCGGGTGCCCTATATGTTGGTCTGCGGTGATAAAGAGGTCGAAGCTGGCAAAGTGGCCGTTCGTACCCGCCGTGGTAAAGACCTTGGCAGTCTGGACGTAAATGAAGTGATCGAGAAGCTGCAACAAGAAATTCGCAGCCGCAGTCTTCATCAAATGGAGGAATAAGGTATTAAAGGCGGAAAACGAGTTCAAACGGCGCGTCCGAATCGTATTAATGGCGAGATTCGCGCTCAGGAAGTTCGCTTAACAGACATTGATGGCGAGCAGATTGGTGTAGTGAGTCTGAGAGAAGCTCTGGAAAAAGCTGAAGAAGCCGGAGCCGACTTAGTAGAGATCAGCCCTAACGCCGAGCCGCCAGTTTGCCGTATTATGGATTACGGTAAATTCCTCTATGAAAAGAGTAAGTCTTCTAAGGAACAGAAGAAAAAGCAGAAAGTTATCCAGGTTAAGGAAATTAAATTCCGTCCTGGTACTGATGAAGGTGACTATCAGGTAAAACTCCGCAGCCTGATTCGCTTTCTCGAAGATGGCGACAAAGCCAAAATCACCCTGCGTTTTCGTGGGCGTGAAATGGCACACCAACAGATCGGTATGGAAGTGCTTAATCGCGTGAAAGACGATCTGAATGAACTGGCAGTAGTCGAATCCTTCCCTACGAAGATCGAAGGCCGTCAGATGATTATGGTGCTTGCGCCGAAGAAGAAACAGTAGGCTACCAAGTAACCAGGCCGGTAGAGCTTGCTCCGCTGGCCCGGTTCGCCTTTGTTTCATTTATTAACAATGCGAAGTGGAAGTAAAAAAATGCCAAAAATTAAGACCGTACGCGGTGCTGCTAAGCGCTTCAAAAAAACCGGTAAAGGTGGCTTTAAGCATAAGCACGCTAACCTGCGTCATATTCTGACTAAAAAAGCGACCAAACGTAAACGTCACCTGCGTCCGAAAGCCATGGTTTCTAAAGGCGATCTGGGTCTGGTAATTGCGTGCCTGCCGTACGCATAAGTCGTTAACTTTAAACTTTTATCGCCCAACAGGTTGGTATTTTCCGGTAACAGTTACTGATTCCCGGTCTGTTCAGACAAGAGTCTGCAGGAAGAGAATTAGTCTGGCTGAGTAAATACGCCAACCGGGCTTACAGAATATAGATACAGGAGAGAGCCATGGCTCGCGTAAAACGTGGTGTGATTGCACGTGCACGTCATAAGAAAATTTTGAAACAAGCTAAAGGTTACTACGGTGCGCGTTCTCGCGTATACCGCGTTGCCTTCCAGGCTGTTATCAAAGCTGGTCAGTACGCTTATCGTGACCGTCGTCAGAAAAAGCGTCAGTTCCGTCAACTGTGGATTGCACGTATCAACGCAGCAGCACGTCAGAACGGTATTTCTTACAGCAAATTCATCAATGGCCTGAAAAAGGCTTCTGTTGAAATCGACCGTAAGATCCTGGCTGATATCGCTGTATTCGACAAAGTGGCATTCACTGCACTGGTTGAAAAAGCGAAAGCAGCTCTGGCGTAAGCCAGATGGAGAGGGAGCATATGCTCCCTCTTTTCATTTGTTGCAAACGGGATTGACATTTCGCAACAAAATCAGTTGAATAGAACCGTTACACCTGACTAAAAAGGTAACTGCAAGCATGAATGCTGCTATTTTCCGCTTCTTTTTTTACTTTAGCGCCTGATTCAGGGGGGCTTTGCGCGTAAGAAAAGAAACGGAAAATAAGCGCTAAAAGCCTCCAGATGGAGGCTTTTTTTTTACCTTTCCCGGCCCCTTTGCCAGACTTTTGAGCAGCATTATGATGGCCGGGTAAACAAAGGCTAAGGCTTGTCGTTTTCGAACCGAGACTAACTACTCCGGCAATTGTGCCGGCACAAGAGGAATACCATGCCACATCTCGCAGAGCTGGTTGCAAGTGCAAAGGCAGCCATAAACGATGCCCAGGATGTCGCCGCGTTAGATAATGTACGCGTTGAATATCTGGGCAAGAAAGGGCACCTGACCCTCCAAATGACAACCCTGCGTGAACTTCCCCCCGAAGAACGTCCTGCAGCTGGCGCGGTAATCAACGAAGCCAAAGAACAGGTTCAGCAGGCACTTAACGCACGCAAGGATTTTCTGGAAAGTGAAGCGTTAAATGCCCGTCTGGCCGCAGAAACCATTGATGTGACCTTGCCAGGGCGACGTATTGAAAATGGTGGCCTCCATCCGGTAACGCGCACGATTGACCGTATTGAAAGCTTCTTCGGTGAGCTGGGCTTTACCGTGGCAACCGGCCCGGAGATTGAAGATGACTACCACAACTTCGATGCTCTGAATATTCCGGGCCACCACCCGGCCCGTGCAGACCACGACACTTTCTGGTTTGATGCAAGACGTCTGTTGCGTACACAAACATCAGGTGTGCAGATCCGTACCATGGAAAACCAGCAGCCGCCGATTCGTATCATTGCGCCTGGTCGTGTATACCGTAATGATTACGATCAGACACACACGCCGATGTTCCACCAAATGGAAGGGCTTATTGTCGATAAGAACATCAGCTTTACCAATCTGAAAGGTACGCTGCATGATTTCTTGCGTAACTTTTTTGAGGAAGACCTGCAAATCCGTTTCCGCCCGTCTTACTTCCCGTTCACTGAACCTTCTGCGGAAGTGGATGTAATGGGGAAAAATGGTAAATGGCTTGAAGTGCTGGGTTGCGGCATGGTGCACCCGAACGTTTTACGGAATGTGGGTATTGATCCAGAAGTCTATTCCGGCTTCGCGTTCGGCATGGGGATGGAGCGTTTGACTATGTTGCGTTATGGCGTAACTGACTTACGTTCATTCTTCGAAAACGATTTACGTTTCCTCAAACAGTTTAAATAAGGCGGGACTCTGCAATGAAATTCAGTGAACTTTGGTTACGCGAATGGGTTAATCCGGCGCTGGACAGTGACGCACTTGCCGGCCAAATAACCATGGCAGGTCTCGAAGTGGATGGTGTTGAGGCTGTTGCGGGAGCATTTACTGGCGTCGTGGTTGGCGAAGTTGTGGAATGCGGTCAGCACCCTAATGCTGATAAGTTGCGGGTGACAAAAGTGAATGTTGGTGGTGAACGCCTGCTTGATATCGTCTGTGGCGCGCCGAACTGCCGTCAGGGCCTGCGGGTTGCGGTGGCAACTGTGGGGGCTGTATTACCGGGCGACTTTAAAATTAAAGCCGCAAAATTACGCGGTGAACCTTCAGAAGGGATGCTGTGTTCTTATTCCGAACTGGGTATTTCAGAAGACCACAGCGGTATCATCGAGTTGCCAGCGGATGCTCAGCCTGGTACGCCTCTGCGTGACTACCTGAAACTTGACGATGTCGCCATTGAAATCAGCGTGACGCCGAACCGTGCCGATTGCCTGAGTATTGCGGGTGTGGCCCGGGATGTAGCGGTACTGAACCAATTGCCGGTTACTGAACCAGAAATTGCGCCTGTGGCCGCAACTATTACAGATTCTTTCCCGATTACGGTTGAAGCAACTGATGCCTGCCCGCGCTATCTGGGGCGCGTGATTAAAGGTATTAATGTCGCTGCGCCATCGCCGTTGTGGATGCGAGAAAAATTGCGTCGCTGCGGTATTCGCTCTATTGATGCTGTTGTTGATGTGACCAACTACGTGCTGCTTGAACTGGGCCAGCCAATGCATGCATTCGATCTTAACCGGATCGACGGTGGTATTGTGGTGCGTATGGCTAAGCAAGATGAAAGCCTGGTGCTGCTTGATGGTACTGAAGCCAAACTCAATAGTGATACTCTGGTTATTGCTGACCAGAGCAAAGCACTGGCAATGGGGGGGATCTTCGGTGGTGAGCATTCTGGCGTGAACAGTGAAACTCAGGATGTTTTGCTGGAGTGTGCCTGGTTTAACCCGCTGGCGATTACTGGCCGTGCCCGCCGCTATGGCTTGCATACAGATGCATCTCACCGCTATGAACGTGGTGTTGACCCGCAACTGCAATATAAAGCCATGGAACGTGCAACTGCGCTGTTACTGGCTGTGTGTGGTGGGCAGGCAGGCCCGGTTATTGATGTGACTGCACAGGACAAATTGCCGCAGCCTGCGACAATTACTTTACGCCGCAGCAAACTGGATCGCCTGATTGGCCACCATGTGCCGGATGCACAGGTCGGTGATATTTTACGCCGCCTGGGTTGCCAGGTAACTGAATCTGAAGGCCAGTGGTTGGCTGTCGCACCATCCTGGCGTTTTGATATGGAAATCGAAGAAGACCTGGTTGAAGAAGTTGCCCGTATTTATGGTTATAACAGTATTCCGGATGAGCCAGTCAATGCGTCACTGATTATGGGTGAGCATCGTGAAGCGAATCTGTCGATGAAACGTGTGAAAACACTGCTGGTAGATAAAGGTTACCAGGAAGTGATCACCTACAGTTTTGTTGACCCGAAAATTCAGCAAATGCTGCATCCGGGTGAAGACGCACTGATTCTGCCCAATCCGATTTCTGCCGATATGTCGGCAATGCGCCTTTCTTTATTAACAGGCCTGCTCAGCACACTGGTATATAACCAGAATCGTCAGCAAAACCGTGCGCGTATTTTTGAAACCGGTTTGCGATTTGTCCCTGATACACAGGCAGACCTTGGGATCCGTCAGGATGTTATGCTGGCTGGCGCAATCTGTGGCAACCGCAATGAAGAACACTGGGATCTGGTAAAAGGCAGTGTTGATTTTTACGATCTCAAAGGTGATTTAGAGTCACTGTTCGAACTTACCGGTAAATTGTCTGAAATTGAATTTCGGGCAGAACGTCATTCAGCCCTGCATCCGGGGCAGAGTGCTGCAATTTATTTACACGGTGATTATGTTGGATTTATTGGTGTTGTTCATCCTGATCTGGAACGTAAACTGGATTTGAACGGCCGTACACTGGTGTTTGAATTGTTGTGGAACAAGCTTGCAGACCGCGCTGTGCCTCAATCTCAGGGGGTTTCACGCTTCCCGGCGAACCGTCGGGATATCGCTGTTGTGGTCGCTGAAAATGTGCCTGCAGCAGATATTCTGGCAGAGTGTAAGAAAGTTGGCGTAAATCAGGTAGTTGGCGTAAACTTATTTGACGTGTACCGCGGTAAGGGTGTGGCAGAGGGTTATAAGAGCCTTGCTATCAGCCTGACTCTTCAGGATACCAACCGTACACTGGAAGAAGAGGAGATTGCTGCTACCGTTGCAAAATGTGTGGCGGCATTAGAAGAGCGATTCCAGGCATCATTGAGGGATTGAACCTATGGCGCTTACAAAAGCTGAAATGTCAGAATATCTGTTTGATAAGCTTGGGCTTAGCAAGCGGGATGCCAAAGAGCTTGTTGAGCTGTTTTTCGAAGAGATCCGTCGTGCTCTGGAGAATGGCGAGCAGGTAAAACTCTCCGGCTTTGGTAACTTTGACCTGCGGGACAAAAACCAACGCCCGGGGCGTAACCCCAAAACGGGAGAAGATATTCCTATCACCGCCCGTCGTGTTGTTACGTTCCGACCCGGCCAGAAGTTAAAAAGCCGAGTGGAGAATGCAACCCCACAGAACGACTAATCTGACATGTTTTAAAAAGGCCGGTTTTTGCCGGCCTTTTTCTTGTCTGCAGAAAACCCTGGTCCGGGCAATGGCTTCGTTTGTCTGCTGTTCTGCCTTTTTAACTGTATAAATACGTGTTGCCCTCCGGCCATTCACAACATCCGCACTTGTCATACTTCTCCTGCATTCTGTGAACACGTAGAATTATGGCTGGTTATTCACTGGGAACGTTTTTTTGCACATGCACTTATTAGTTGAGCGGCAACAGCGGCAGGCACGTTATGTACTGGCTGGTTTGCTAAGTGTCCTGCTGGTCGTGGTTGTTATCAGTCTGTCCAGTGGTGAGCGTTGGATATCACCATGGCACTGGTTAGCTGCAGATAACACGCTGTTTGTCTGGCAAATTCGATTACCGCGCATGGTTGCTGTTGTGCTGACAGGCGCTGCACTGGCCGTTTCCGGCACAATGATGCAGGCATTATTTGATAACCCACTTGCCGAGCCGGGCTTACTGGGGGTTTCAAATGGAGCTGGTCTGGGGTTGGTGACTGCAATGCTGTTAGGGCAAGGGCATATACCTGACTGGGCTCTGGGAATGAGTTCCATGGTGGGCGCCCTGCTTATCACATTATTACTATTGCGGTTTGCCCGGCGTCGGCTCACTACCAGCCGTTTATTACTGGCGGGTGTTGCACTGAGTATCATTTGTAGTGCACTAATGACGTGGGCTGTTTATTTCACAACCAGTGCTGATCTGCGTCAGTTAATGTACTGGATGATGGGCGGATTTGGTGGTGTGGACTGGCGGGCAAAAGGCTTCATGCTGGCAATTGTACCGGTTCTCTGGTGGGTAATTCACCAGTGGCGGCCCTTGAATATGTTGGCACTGGGAGAAACTCCGGCAAGGCAACTGGGCCTGGCTTTGCATCGCTGGCGCTGGGTGTTAGTGATAGCGACAGGCTGGCTGGTAGGGGCCAGCGTTGCTTTGGCAGGGTCCATTGGATTTATTGGCCTGGTTATCCCTCACTTATTACGTCTTTGTGGCATCACTGACCATAAAACCTTACTTCCCGCCAGCGCGCTTGCGGGAGCCGTGTTATTGTTAATTGCAGATATGGTGGCCCGCCTGGTTCTGGCTTCAGCCGAATTACCAGTTGGTGTTGTCACTGCGTCACTCGGCGCACCCCTGTTTATCTGGCTACTCTTAAAAGTCAGACATGAATAAAGGAGAAAATGATGCAGGCAGATGTTCTTACTACTGATGTCGTCACTATAGATGGTCGTCCCGGCACGTTAACGGCATGGCAAGGGAAAGTCTTGCTGATTGTGAATGTTGCATCAAAATGTGGTTTGACACCGCAATATGAACAACTGGAAGACTTACAAAAACAGTACGAAGAGCAGGGCTTTGCAGTGCTTGGGTTCCCGTGTAACCAGTTTTTGGAACAGGAGCCCGGGAGTGAAGAGGAAATTCAGACCTTCTGCCGTACCACATATGGTGTCACCTTTCCCATGTTCAGCAAAATTGAAGTTAATGGTGAACAGCGCCACCCGTTGTATCAAAAGCTGGTTGCCCTGGCTCCTGTTGCAAAGGCACCTCAAAACAGCGGTTTTTATGAGCGAATGGCCAGTAAAGGGCGGGCGCCAAAACAACCTGGTGATATTTTGTGGAACTTTGAAAAGTTTCTGGTTGACCGGCAAGGCAAGGTTGTTGGGCGCTTCTCTCCTGACATGTTGCCCGATGCGCCAGAACTGGTGGCTGCAATTGAACGTGCTCTGGAACAATAGATGCCACTGCTGTCGTTAAACCATATAGCGGAAAAAGGTCGGTTGGCACCATTATCTGCCGGGGTTGCATCGGGCTGCTGGTTGCATCTGGTGGGGCCAAATGGAGCGGGAAAGAGTACACTCCTGACGCGTATTTCCGGTATGAGCGAAGGGCCAGGTGATGTATGCCTGGCCGGTAAGTCTGTGTCTGCCTGGTCCGGACCTGAACTTGGAATGCTGCGCTCCTGGTTGCCGCAACAGCAAGTACCCCCGTTTGCAATGCCGGTATGGCACTATCTGTTACTACATGCTCATGGTGCCCCTTTGGAAAAACTGGCCCCGATAATTGATGCTTTGTGGCTGGCAGATAAATTGCCGCGACAAGTTGCTCATTTATCCGGCGGAGAATGGCAACGGGTGCGTCTGGCTGCTGTTATCGCTCAGATCCACCCGGATATTAATCCGGCTGGTCGGTTGTTATTACTTGATGAACCAGTGAACAGCCTTGATGTTACCCAGCAATCGGCGCTGACTCATCTGCTTAATGAACTCGCCCAAAAAGGGGTGGCGATTATTATGAGCAGCCATGATCTTAATTACTCACTGGGGCATGCTCACCAGGTTTGGTTAATGCTGAAAGGTAACGTCGTAGCCCAGGGAAGCGCCAGTGAAGTGTTAACGCCTGAGAATTTGCATTCTGTTTATGCTTTGCCATTTCGGCGTCTTGATGTGGATAACCATAAAGTTCTTATTTGTTCCTGATCGCGTTGAAATGCTTGCCAAATTAAATACTGAAGAGCTACATTACACTGGTAGAAAATAGCCTGGAGGCAACAGCCAGTCATGAAATTGTGGGGGCTTGTCCTGTTATCTTTATTATTAGTCGGATGCAGTCACCACCGGGCACCTGCACCAGATGGCCGGTTATCTGACTCTATTATGGTTATTGCCAGGCTGGATTCGCAATTAAGTGAATGGCGGGGAACCCCTTATCGTTATGGTGGAATGTCCAGACAAGGTATTGATTGTTCAGCATTTGTTCAATTAACATTTCGTGACCAGTTTGCACTTCAACTTCCACGTAGTACCCGGGATCAGGCCAAAATTGGCACACGCATTGATAAAGACGAGCTATTGCCGGGGGATCTGATTTTCTTTAAAACAGGCTCTGGTGACGAAGGCTTGCATGTGGGGATTTATGATACTGACAATCAGTTCATTCACGCTTCCAGTAGTCATGGTGTGATGCGTTCATCACTGAATAATGTCTATTGGCGGGATAAATACTGGCAAGCCAGGCGCATTTGATTTTTTTACTTTAATATAAGTAGGCTTCGTTTACTTCGCTAATTCTGATGTGAGTATTATTTATTTCCTCTGGTTCTGGCTGATTGGTGATTTTTTTCAAAGACCGTTCTTTGCCATTTATTTTTCAGCTCATCATTAATTCAATTCCGTTCTTTTGTGTTAGCAAAGCGTGCTGGCGAAAATCCTGAATGTTTCTAATTGTGCAAAACAGTAGTGATATCACGGGTAACACGATTGAATTCCTTTTCTGTTTCAGTCAGGATGAAAAAAACCACCAGGTAGTGGGATTGTGACATGGTCGTGACTCTGGAGTGCGCATACTATTCCCAGTGCTTGTTCCAGCCATTCAGGCGGAGCGATGGGTCTCTGTATGGCGTTGAACTGGTCACCCGCTTTGTGACAGAAGATGGCGTTGTACAGATGCCTGAGTCTCTGGTCAGTACAAGGTTATCTCCTTTGCAGCATAGCCAGCTTCTGGAAGAAAAAGTAACGTTATTACGCAGTTTCCAGGCTGCGTTTCTAAAGCATAATCTGGTGATATGGCTGCCTGTTGAGCAAAACAGTGCTCGTTGTATTTTATCTGATGAAAGTCTTGTCAGGTATTTAACCAATATTCCAGGTTTGCATTTAGGAATAACAGAGCAATTTCTGGCATCTGGTGACCATTATTTAACGAATCTTTTCTCATCACTGGAGCGCCATTTTTTACTGGCATTGTTAAATTATGGCGCCGGACATATTTCTGGGCAGTTGATTTTTCAGCGGCAATTTAATGCCATAATGCTGGATAAACAGTTCGTTCAGTCTTGTCTGAAGAAGACCTCATTCCGTTCTGTAATGTATGCCATTCTTAACCAGGTGGGTGCTGTTTGCCATGCATTAGTCATCAATGGCATTGATGATGAAAAAAGTTTTACCCGTACTCGCCTTTTACCGTTTACGGCCATGCAGGGTGCGCTCTGGCCCCCAGAGATCCCAGAAAACCTGATGTTGTTACTGTATGGTAATCCCTTATACCCCTGATAACTGCCCGTGTTTAGCTGGCGCAACTGCCACTACACTACAGGCAGGAGGGCCTATGGCTGAACAACCTGTATTTACCCATGCCTGGCATGATTTATTGCCTGGCTTTTCGCAGCAAGTCACCCCACAACCTTTGTTGTCTGCTCGTTTGCTGTGGCATAACAGCGAACTGGCAGCTCAACTGGGGCTGGCAGAAAATTTATTCAACTACAACGGGCCTGCCGGAGTGTGGGGCGGAGAAGCATTGTTGCCTGGCATGTTGCCGGTTGCTCAGGCATACAGTGGCCACCAGTTTGGCGTTTGGGCCGGGCAACTGGGCGACGGGCGTGGGCTGTTGTTGGGCGAACAGCAACTGGATGACGGACAGCAATTTGAGTGGCATCTCAAAGGTGCGGGATTGACCCCGTACTCGCGTATGGGTGATGGCCGTGCGGTGATTCGCTCCACTGTGCGTGAATGCCTGGCTTCAGAGGCGATGCATCATCTCGGGATCCCCACAACACGCGCACTGAGCATGGTTATCAGTGAAACACCGGTATACCGTGAACAGACCGAAAAAGGTGCCATGATGATGCGTCTGGCACAAAGCCATGTGCGCTTTGGTCACTTTGAACATTTTTATTACCGCCGTGAACCGGAGAATGTCCGACGGCTTGCTGAGTACGTGATGACACGGCACTGGCCCCATTTGCAGGATGAATCAGAGCAAGATAAATGGCGGTTATGGTTTGAGGATGTTGTTGCACGTACAGCCAGACTAATTGCGCAATGGCAATGTACCGGCTTTTCTCATGGCGTGATGAATACAGATAATATGTCGATTCTGGGGCTGACTATTGATTATGGTCCCTGGGGTTTTATGGATGATTACCAGCCGGGTTTTATTTGTAATCATTCTGATTATCAGGGCCGCTATTCATTTGAAAACCAACCTGGAGTTGGCCTGTGGAACCTGCAACGCCTGGCACAGGCTCTGTCGTCCTTTATTAGCGCAGAGACACTGAATACGGTACTGGACACATATGGGCAACACTTACAACAGGCCTGGGCGAGCCAGATGCGTGCCAAACTGGGGTTCACCCATGTCCGGCCCGAAGATAACGCTCTTCTGGCGGAGTTATTCAGCTTAATGACGCGGGAAGGGAGTGACTATACAAGAACATTTCGGTTACTCAGCCATACAGAAACAGGAACGGCTTTGTCGCCACTTCGCGATGAATTTATTGACCGTGCTGCTTTTGATTCGTGGTTTGCCCGTTACCGGCAGCGCTTACAGATGGAGCCACTGGATGATGCCGAACGCCAGAAAAGGATGCAGTCTGTCAATCCGGCTGTGGTGCTGCGTAACTGGCTGGCACAACGTGCTATTGAAACGGCAGAACAAGGTGATGCAGGCGAAATGCATCGCCTGCTTGCTGTGTTGCGCGACCCGTTCAGTGACCGGGCGGATGATTATGTAAAACGCCCGCCTGACTGGGGCCGACGGCTTGAAGTCAGCTGTTCGAGCTGACTGCATAGTTTCAGAGGTTGTTTAACCGGTGTTTCACCGCATCGGACAACATGGCCAGCAGTGTTTCAGTATCATCCCAGCCAAGGCACGGGTCAGTGATGGACTGGCCATAAACTAACGGTTTACCGGGCTCAATCGCCTGGTGACCGGGTTCAATAAAACTCTCAGCCATGACACCCGCTATTGCCGTTGAACCGTCGCGAATTTGTTGGCAAATATTCTGAGCAACATCCAACTGGCGGCGGTGTTGTTTCTGGCAATTTCCATGGCTGAAGTCAACCACCAGTCGCTGTGGCAACTCAAAGGTTCCAAGCGCTTTAGTGGTCGCCTCTATATCTTCAGGGTAAAAGTTGGGTTGCTTACCACCCCGCAAAATAATATGCCCGTAAGGATTGCCGCTGGTCTGGTAAACCACCATCTTTCCGTGTTTATCAGGGGACAGGAACATATGGCTGGCTCGAGCTGCACGAATGGCATCAATAGCAATACGTGTATTACCGTCAGTGCCATTTTTAAAACCAACCGGGCAGGACAGAGCGGAAGCCATTTCACGGTGTACCTGGCTTTCAGTTGTGCGGGCACCAATAGCTCCCCAACTGATCAAATCGGCAATATATTGCCCAACAACCATATCAAGGAATTCAGTTGCCGCTGGCAACCCAATAAGGTTGACCTCCCGCAAGAACTTGCGTGCCTGCTCCAGACCTTTATTTACACGGCAACTACCATTGAGGTCCGGGTCTGAAATCAACCCCTTCCAGCCAATGACGGTTCGTGGTTTCTCGAAGTAGGTGCGCATAACCACTTCCAGTGTATCCTGGTATTTATCATGCAATATTTTTAGTCTGCGGGCGTAGTCCAGTGCTGCTTCGGGGGAATGTACCGAGCAGGGGCCGACAATGACCAGTAACCTGGAATCCTTACCGGAGAGGATGCGCTCAATACGTTGACGGGAAAGTGTAATGTGGTGTGCGAGGGGCTCTGTTACCGGGTAACGCTGGCTAAGTTCATCCGGTGTGACCAGAAAGCCAATTTGCGCGATGCGCAATTCATCTGTTTTATTCATTTACAATCTCAATACCGGGTTGGTTGGCGATACCGCCTTAAGCAAAATCAATAAACTGGCTGTGCCGTTAAACACACAGTATGTCACAATAATTCGTACCATTGAACTAGTTTGTTAGTACATGCGTCTGTTCAGCCCCATTAAATCCAGGATTTTGGTTGCGATTTCTTCCACTGAATAGTTGGTACTGTTGATGTACCTGATTTGATGTTTGCGATAAAGCGCTTCAACCTCTGCAACTTCCATGCGGCACTGGCGCAATGATGCATAGCGACTGTTTTCCCGGCGTTCCTCCCTGATAGCGGCCAGTCGCTCGGGGTTGATGGTCAGGCCAAAAAGGCGTGAACGCAGGGGCTGTAATTCTGCTGGCAAACGCAGGTTATCCATATCATCAGCAATAAAGGGGTAGTTGGCGGCACGAATCCCAAATTGCATTGCCAGATAAAGGCTGGTTGGGGTTTTCCCGCAACGCGACACGCCAAGCAAAATAACTTGCGCCTGGTCGAGGTTGCGCATCGAAATACCATCATCATGGGCCAGCGTGTAATCAATCGCAGCAATACGGGCATCATATTTGCCAAGATTAGCCGGATTCAGCCCGTGTGTACGGTGAGCGATTGGCACCGGGTCAACTTCAAGTTCTTGCTGAAGTGGTGCGACGAGCGCCTGAACGATGTCCTGGCAGAAACCTGCACTCTGCAAAATAATGGTGCGTATCTCAGGCAACACAATTGAATAGAATACCAACGGCCTGCAGCCTGTCTGCTGGTAAATAGCATCAATTTGTTCCTTCACCGCGCGGGCCCGCAGTTCTGTTTCAACAAATGGCAGGGTCACACTGTGTACGTTTACCGGAAACTGCGACATTACCGCATGACCAAGCACTTCCGCTGTAATTGCAGTACCATCTGAAATATAAAAAACATGCCGGTTTGGTATATTCACTCTTTGCGTATCCTGGTAGTTTTTACAAGATAAAGCATAAAGTAAAACCTCTCAGGGTGTGAGTCCTTTCCGTGAAATTCATCGAGCGCCTCACCGGGTTGAGTGGTGAGCGCAATACCATAGCCCGGCAAGTGTTTTGATAGCAGTTACCCGTCATCAGAATGCCAGATATTGTCATGAACAGGTGAGAATTACCTCGAATCTTACGGTCAGTGTATATGAGTATTAATAAGCAGTTCATTGTTTATTCGGGGTTTTTATCAATTTAATCACGGGGCAATAAAATAGAAACAATGTTTTTAATAAAATTGAATAACACGTTTCATTTTTCATCTCATTGATTTGCAGTCAAATAATAACAGTAGATTATTTTCCTGTTGCGCTTCATTTCATCTATTTAAGGTTGTTCTGAAATGGCTGTTTTTTATTTGCTTGAACGATTCACTGTTTTTAACTCCTCAATAATTGTGCCAAACTTAACCCGTGGCCCATTCAAAATAAGCAGTGTCTCGCTGGTGGATTTCTGGAAAGATGTTTTTGTTTGTGTTGTCACTAACTCAATAGAAACATCTGATTGATTAGAGATCAGCGAATGGGCCTGAACACTCCCATTATTTCTGTACCTGTTCATAATCAAAAAAGGATTGTTTCGATGTCCAATCATGGTGTGTCACCGCTCGTTCTTTGGTATAACCAGCTTGGCATGAACGACGTAGAAAAGGTTGGGGGGAAAAACGCCTCCCTGGGTGAAATGATAACCAACCTTTCCGGTTCTGGGGTCTGTGTTCCCAACGGGTTCGCGACAACGGCCGATGCTTTTAACCAGTTTTTGGATCAAAGTGGTGTCAACCAGCGTATCTATGCTCTGCTGGATGAAACCGATATAGATGATGTGCAGGCACTTGCAAAAGCAGGCGCTGCAATTCGGCAGTGGATTGTCGAAACACCCTTCCCACCCGCGCTGGAAGAAGCGATTCGTGGTGCTTATACCCAGCTTGCGGCAGATAACGATAAAGCGTCTTTTGCTGTCCGTTCCTCAGCCACGGCAGAAGATATGCCTGATGCTTCGTTTGCCGGCCAACAAGAAACTTTCCTGAATGTGCAGGGCATTGATGCCGTAATGGTTGCGGTAAAACATGTGTTTGCGTCGTTGTTTAATGACCGGGCCATTTCTTACCGGGTACATCAGGGGTATGACCACCGTGGTGTTGCGCTTTCAGCCGGAGTGCAACGTATGGTGCGCTCAGACCTGGCGGCGTCCGGGGTTATGTTCTCCATAGATACGGAATCCGGTTTCGACCAGGTGGTATTTATTACCGCCGCCTGGGGGTTGGGGGAAATGGTGGTGCAGGGCGCGGTCAACCCTGATGAATTCTATGTGCATAAACCTACCCTGAATGCCGGTCGTCCGGCGATTGTGCGCCGCACCATGGGGTCGAAAAAAGTGCGCATGGTTTATGGCGAAACTCAGGAACATGGTAAACAGGTACGCATTGAAGATGTGGCACCAGAGCAACAATCGGTTTTCTGCCTGAGCAGTGAGGAAGTTGAAGCGTTGGCACACCAGGCGCTGTTGATTGAGCAGCACTATGGTCGCCCGATGGATATTGAGTGGGCGAAAGATGGCCACACCGGTGAACTGTTTATTGTCCAGGCCCGCCCGGAAACGGTGCGTTCTCGTAACAAGGTAACGGAGCGTTACACACTGCATTCCCAGGGCGATATTCTGGTTGAGGGGCGTGCGATTGGGCAGCGTATCGGTGCCGGAAGTGTCAAGGTTATTCACGATATCAGTGAAATGAACCGGATTGAAGCTGGTGATGTACTGGTAACGGATATGACCGACCCGGACTGGGAGCCTATTATGAAAAAGGCTGCCGCGATTGTGACAAACCGTGGTGGGCGGACATGCCACGCAGCAATTATAGCGCGTGAACTGGGGATTCCGGCGGTAGTGGGGTGTGGCGATGCAACTGAGCGGCTGAAAAATGGTCAGCGGGTTACGGTATCCTGTGCCGAAGGTGATACCGGCTATGTATACGCGGATTTGCTGGACTTCTCCGTAAGTAGTTCCAGCATTGATACCATGCCTGACTTACCTTTGAAGATCATGATGAACGTTGGTAATCCGGACCGGGCGTTTGACTTTGCCTGTCTGCCCAATGAAGGTGTGGGCCTCGCTCGTCTGGAGTTTATCATCAACCGTATGATTGGTGTGCACCCACGCGCATTGCTTGAGTTTGAAAAGCAAGAACCGGCATTGCAGGCCGAAATTCGTGAGCTAATGAAAGGGTATGATTCCCCGGTTGAGTTTTACGTTGGCCGGCTAACGGAAGGTATTGCCACTCTTGCTGCGGCATTTTGGCCCAAACGCGTGATTGTGCGTTTGTCTGACTTCAAATCCAATGAGTATGCCAACCTGTTGGGGGGAGAACGTTATGAACCTCATGAAGAAAACCCGATGCTGGGTTTCCGTGGTGCTGGCCGCTATGTTTCGCCGGATTTCAGAGCGTGCTTTGCCCTTGAATGCGAAGCCGTAAAACGCGTCCGTAACACGATGGGGCTGACCAATGTTGAAGTGATGATCCCCTTTGTTCGTACTGTTAGCCAGGCGAAAGCTGTGGTTGATGAACTGGCAAGTCAGGGGCTCAAACGGGGTGATAATGGCCTGAAAGTGATAATGATGTGCGAAATTCCGTCAAATGCGCTGCTGGCTGAAGCGTTCCTTGAACACTTTGATGGTTTCTCCATCGGTTCAAATGACATGACTCAGTTGGCGCTGGGCCTGGACAGGGACTCTGGCGTGGTTTCTGAGTTGTTTGATGAACGTAATGATGCAGTGAAAGCGTTGCTCTCTATGGCAATCAAAGCGGCTAAAAAACAAGGTAAATATGTGGGTATCTGTGGGCAGGGGCCTTCTGACCATGAGGATTTTGCTGCCTGGCTGATGGAGCAGGGTATAGACAGCCTGTCACTTAACCCGGATACGGTGGTACAAACCTGGCTTGATCTGGCAGAACTTGCCAAATAATCACCTTACTGCTTTGTTATGTAAAACGCCATGCATCTGCATGGCGTTTTTCTTTTCCACACACCGCGTCACTTCACACTTACGCCTTTTAAGCAAAAAAACATAATAGCCGGATAAATTTCGGCAATTGTTGTTTCTTGCCCGCTGCGAAATAGTTACTGGGTACCTGAGTGTTACCCACAAACAACAAAAAACAACAAGCTCCCAGTTTTCAACTATGAAGGCTTAAGGAGCTCAGCTGATGAAAGGTGGAACATCATGAATACTGTGCCGGTTCTTACATTGAAAGATAAAATTGGCTATGGGTTAGGTGATATGGCCAGTGCGCTGGTCTGGCAAACAGCAACGCTGTTTCTGGCCTGGTTCTATACCGATGTGTTTGGGTTACCTGCAGCTATTATGGGCACGATGTTTTTGGTGGTGCGGGCCATCGATGCAATTACTGACCCTTGTATAGGCGCTATTGTTGACCGGACACGTACCCGGCATGGGCGTTTTCGCCCCTGGTTATTGTGGTTTGCCATTCCTTTTGGTGTGAGTTGCCTGATAACGTTTTATGTACCGGATGTGGGGCCGACAGGTAAAATTATCTATGCCTGTGTGACCTATACACTCCTCAGCCTTGTGTACTCCGCTATCAATGTGCCTTATTGCGCCATGCCTGGTGCCTTGACACTGCATCCAGGTGAACGGCATTCGTTACAGTCCTGGCGTTTTGGTCTGTCATTTACCGGTGGGTTAATCGTCACTGTGCTGGCTTTGCCCTTGATGGAGTGGCTGGGTCAGGGTAACCAACAGAAAGGTTTTTTTCTGGCAATGAGCCTGATGGGTTTACTGGGGATTGGTTTGTTTTTCTGCTGTTTTGCCATGACCCGCGAACGCTATATACCTGAAAGCAGCGCGCCAGGCAGTATGCTGGCGGACCTGAAATCGCTGGCGAAAAACAGCCAGTGGCGTTTGGTATTTGCGTTGAATATTCTGTTGTTGACGGCGGTAGTGGTGCGCGGGTCAACCACGATGTATTACGTCAAATATCTGTTGATGCGCCCGGACATGACTTTTGTCTTTATTGTCAGTGGGATGGTAGCTGCTTTGTCTGGCGCATTGTTGTCCGGTTGGGTTCTGGGCCGGGTGGACCGGGTAAGAGCCTATCAGTTCACTACCCTGATTTTTATGGTGCCGTGCATCGCTATCTTTTTTATCCCTGCAGCGTATATCGGCTGGATACTGGCCCTGAATATTGTGTTCAGCTTTATTCAGAACCTGACCACGCCTCTGCAGTGGTCCATGTTATCAGATGTCGTCGATTATGAAGAACACCGCACAGGCCGCAGGCTGGACGGTCTGGTCTTTTCCACGGCCCTGTTCGCCATCAAAATGGGGCTGGCATTGGGGGGCGCGGTCGTGGGCTGGATTCTGGGGCTGGTCAGTTACCAGGCCAATGTCACCGAACAGGCTCCGGCTGTTCTGCATACCATCAACGCATTATTTACCTTCATTCCCGCGGCGCTGTTTTTGTCCATCGTCGTACTGTTGTGCTTCTACAAACTGAATAACCGTAAAGTGGCTGCCATCGCTAATGAACTGGCGGCCAAACGCCAACATATTTCTAACCCGGAACCCGGTTTAAACCCGGCAATACAGGAGTAACTCATGACGATGTATACAGATCCCCGCCAGCCTGTTAAGGCTCGGGTGGCTGACTTACTGGCCCGGATGACACCCGAAGAAAAGTTCGCCCAAATGGGAGCAATGTGGCTGGTGCTATCGCCGGAAGGTTTCCATAAAGAACGTCTGGATATGAGCGATACGTTTTCAGGTGCGACACAGCAAATTGCTCTGGCTGAGCAGTTGAAAAAAGGAATTGGTCAAATAACTCGTCCACTTGGTACCCACAGTGTCTCACCGCGAGAAGGTGTGATGGCGGCGAATCGTCTGCAAAAAACGCTGGTGGAAGAGAGCCGGTTAGGGATACCGGCGTTGTTCCATGAAGAGTGCCTCGTGGGGGTATTGTGCAAAGATGCCACGTTATTTCCATCACCACTCAATTATGCATCAACCTGGGATCCGCAACTGATTAACGCGGTTGCCGGTGCAATTGGCCGCGAAGCCAGAGCGATTGGCTGCCATCAGGGACTTGCGCCAGTGCTGGATGTTTCCAGGGATGTGCGCTGGGGGAGAACAGAAGAAACCTTTGGTGAGGATCCTTACTTAGTTGGGGTCATGGCTACACAGTATGTAAAAGGGTTACAAGGGCCAAACCGTGATTTGCTGGCAACCCTCAAGCATTATGCCGGCCACTCGTTTAGCGAAGGAGCGCGGAACCATGCGCCTGTGCACCTCGGCTTTTGCGAGCTGAATGACACTTTTCTGTTGCCTTTCGAAATGGCGGTACGCCTTGCCAATGCCGGTTCAGTGATGCCCGCCTATCACGATATCGATAACCAGCCCACTCACAGTGATACTTTCCTGCTTACCCGGGTATTACGTGACCAATGGGGCTTTGACGGGCTGATTGTCGCTGACTACGGTGGTGTGAGCCTGCTGCATCAGCATCATGGTGTCAGCCATAGCCCCATGGAGTCTGCTGCACAGGCATTTAATGCCGGGCTGGATATTGAACTCCCTAAAGCGGATTGTGCCAGCCATCTTGCCGAAGCGGTGGCTGAAGGTCTGATTACTATGGACAAGATTGATGAGATTGTCTCTCGTGTGTTGACCGAAAAATTCCGGCTTGGTCTGTTTGAACACCCCTATGCAGATCTGGATAAGCTTGCTTTACAGGAGCCAGAAACACGTTCCCTTGCCAGAGAGTGTGCGGCACGTTCTGTCACTATGCTTGAAAACAACGGCATTTTACCACTCACCGATACGCCTTCACTGGCGGTGATTGGTCCGGTAGCAGACGATCCTTTGGCTTTGCTGAGTGGCTACAGTTTCCCTGTTCATCTGATAATCAGTGATGCTCAGGAACAGGCAGATCAGGTTGTGACATTACTTGCCGGAATCCGGCAGCAGTTTGGTGAAAATCGGGTTCGTTACGCCAAAGGGTGCCACATTATTGAGCACCGCCAGGCGGGTGCTCCGGTCTTTCCTGGTGAAAGTGAAGGGAAACCCCGCCAGTCGTCTCCGGTTTCACAGGATACCAGCTTAATCCCTGAGGCCGTGTCGGCGGCTCAGCAAGCAGATGTGGTGATTGCCTGTGTGGGTGACCTGGCTGGTTTGTTTCAAAGTGGTACCTGTGGTGAGGGCTCTGATACCGATACACTGGCACTGCCGGGTGTACAACAGGCATTGCTTGAGGCGCTGGTCCACACCGGAAAACCCGTTATTGTGGTGATGACTGGCGGGCGCCCGTACCATCTGGGTGGGTTGGAACAACAGGTCGCGGCATTGTTAATGGCGTGGGCTCCGGGCCAGGAAGGTGGCCATGCTGTCGCAGACATTTTGGCGGGGAACCGGGAGCCTGAAGGGCGTCTGGTATTATCTGCGCCCAAAAGTGCCGGAGCGATGCCATATTACTATAACCACAAGCTGAAAAGTGGTGGCACACCTTATGCGTTTCATTTTGGTGCCCGCTATCCCTTCGGGTTTGGTCTGGGGTGGGGGGATTTTGTTCTGGACCAGGCTGAGTTACATGAGGCAACGCTACCCGCGCAAGGAGGAACCATTAATATCGCTTTATCAGTCACCAATCGCGGCGTGCGCTCTGGCAGTGAAGTTATCCAACTTTATGTGCATGATAAAGTCGCCTCGCTGGTGCGCCCGGTGAAGGAATTAAAAGCATTCCACCGCGTCAGGCTGGCCCCGGGGGCGACTACCCGGTTAACTATCTCGGTGCCGACCGATATGCTGAATTTCACCAATAAGATGGGCCAGCGAGTCGTTGAACCTGGTGAATTTGAGCTGATGTTAGGTACTAACAGTGACGCTATCCAGCAGTGTGTTACGGTCAATCTTACGGGAGATAAACCCGTTGTTCTGGCTCGTGACTGGCGCATGTTAAGTCATACAGAGGAAACCGCAGGGTAAAAACTAACGGTAACGCGCCTGTCAACGGTGGCGCGTTGCGTTTTCCAGTGTGTCGGATTACCGGAGCAAAAAAAAAGCCCATCGTGGGAGATGGGCAAAGACTACACACAGCAATTCGTTGTTTCACTCAGGGGATTCATGTTTATAAACCAGATGTGATTTATAAGACTGGGCTTATGATAGTCATCACGTCACTGAGTCGTCGATCGGATTCGTCTCAATAGTTAAATGTTTATAAATAGTAAAAAATGTTATTCAGTGTAATGAAAAAGAATGAGTGCGAAGAGTGGGCGAAAAATGAATAAATCAATAAGCTTTGCTGAACAATCGAGTACGAAAAACCCGATTGTTCAGGTGGCAATTACCCTTGTGAAGAAGGTGGGGTATCTGTGGGAATATTTTCAATAGAGGGGACTTTTTCGTTAACCCAGGCTGCAAATAACCGGTAAGACACGGCCAGTACTACCGGGCCAATGAATACACCAATCATGCCAAAAGCAATTAACCCACCAATAACACCGGACAGGACAACAATCATCGGCAGGTCTGCCCCCATGCGGATAAGTATGGGACGAATCACGTTATCCAGCGTACCAACCACTGCACTCCATACCAGCAGAACCGTTCCCCAGGTGTTATCCCCGCTCCAGTATAGCCAGATGATTGCTGGTATCAGCACCAGCAATGGGCCAATCTGCACCAGGCAGCAAAGCACCATCACTACACTCAGTAATGTTGCATAAGGGATACCACAGATAGCCAGGCCAATACCGCCCAAAATCCCCTGAACCAGGGCAGTGACGACAACGCCTAACGCGACCGCGCGGATTGCCTGAGCGGCCAGCACAACAGAGGCATCACCGCGCTCAGACGCGAGCCGTCGGGCGAAACGGCGCAGTCCATCAGCGACGTCTTCACCACGCCAGTAAAGTAAGGCGCTGAACAGCACCATCAGAGCGCAGTGCATCAGAAAACGCCCCAAATGTGCCGCCTGGCCAACAAACCAGCCAGTAGTTGTACCAATATACGGTTTCACTTTAGCAAGCAGTGTTGTGCCGCCGCCATCGAGCAGGGCATGCCATGAACTGTAAAGTTTATCACCAAAGAACGGGATGCTTTGTAACCAGGCTAAATCGGGTGGAGCGAGTTGACCAGAACTGGCTGATTTAACCAGTGGAGCGCTGGTATCCACCAGGCTATTCACTAATAACGAAATGGGGATAACAAACAACAGTATCAGCAGCAGTGTCATGACCAGAACGGCCAGAATACGTTTTCCCCACAGCAGCTTTTGCAACCGAATTAATACCGGCCAGGTGGCAATAACCACAGTTCCGGCCCAGGCAAAGCCCAGAATGAACGGTTGAACTATCCAGATACACGCGATAATCATTAACGAAATAAACAGCACAGAGATAAGGACCCGTGCAATGTCCTGGTGAGGCTTTATCGTTTCCATAATTGTGTCATCAGCCAGTAATTACGCCATGATACCCGGTAAAAAGCATCATGGTTAGCATAAGTGTCCATAATATATTGCAGTTCTAATGATGATGTATTCCGCTATCTTTTTACAACTTAAAAGCGAAATAAAATCCTCCAGGCGTGGTATGCAAAAATGTGATAAAACCATGAGTGTGCTACGCAAACAATAACTCATCTCTTTTTTTGTCAGACAGAGTCAAGTGCGAATGATCCCACAAATTTCTCAGGCACCAGGTTTAGTGCAGCTGGTTGTGAATTTTTTAGAAGCACTGGAGCAACAGGGTTTTACCGGCGATACCGCTACAAGTTATGCTGATCGCCTTACAATGGCGACCGATAACAGCATTTATCAGCTACTCCCGGATGCCATTCTTTTTCCTCGTTCCACCGCCGATGTGGCATTGGTTACCCGCATTGCCAGTGAAGAACGTTTTGCAAGCCTGGTTTTCACCCCGCGCGGTGGTGGCACGGGTACCAATGGACAGGCACTGAACCACGGCATAATTGTCGACATGTCGCGGTACATGAACCGTATTATTGAGATTAACCCGGAAGAAGGTTGGGTCAGAGTTGAGGCCGGGGTAATAAAAGATCAACTTAATCAGTTTCTGAAACCTTACGGCTATTTTTTTGCACCGGAACTGTCAACCAGTAACCGGGCAACACTCGGGGGCATGATTAATACCGACGCTTCCGGCCAGGGTTCACTGGTCTATGGCAAAACCTCTGATCATGTATTAGGTGTCAGAGCTGTTCTGTTAGGGGGGGATATTCTTGATACCCGTCCAATGCCCGTATCTTTGGCTGAATCACTGGCTGAGGAAACAACCGTAACGGGGCGCATCTACAATACTGTGCTGAATCAGTGCCGTAATCAGCGTGAATTGATCCTCGAAAAATTTCCTAAGCTCAACCGTTTCCTCACTGGGTATGACTTGCGTCATGTATTCAGCGATGATATGCAACAGTTCGACCTGACACGCATCCTGACCGGTTCAGAAGGTACGCTGGCATTTATCACTGAAGCCAAACTGGATATCACGCCCATTCCCAAAGTGCGCCGCCTGGTGAACGTGAAGTATGACAGTTTCGATTCAGCGCTGCGCAGTGCCCCTGTCATGGTCGAAGCCAGTGCTTTATCGGTTGAAACCGTTGATTCGCGGGTACTCAACCTCGCCCGTGAAGATATTATCTGGCATTCAGTGAGCGAGTTGATTACTGATGTACCGGATAAAACGTTGCTCGGCCTGAACATTGTGGAATTTGCCGGCGATGACGAAGCTCTGATAGAAAACCAGGTAAGTGAATTATGTGAACGGCTGGATGGCCTGATTGCCCGTGGGGAGTCAGGTGTTATTGGCTGGCAATTATGCAGTGAATTACCCGGTATTGAGCGTATTTACGCGATGCGGAAAAAAGCGGTTGGCTTGCTGGGCAATGCTAAAGGCGCTGCAAAACCTATTCCATTTGCAGAAGATACCTGCGTGCCACCAGAACACCTTGCCGACTATATTGTGGAGTTCCGCGCTTTGCTCGACAGCCATAATTTGAGTTATGGCATGTTTGGCCATGTGGATGCCGGGGTACTGCATGTCCGCCCTGCACTGGATATGTGCGACCCGCAACAGGAAGTGCTGATGAAGCAAATCTCTGATGACGTGGTGGCGCTTACCGCCAAATATGGCGGGTTGTTGTGGGGGGAGCATGGTAAAGGCTTCCGTGCGGAGTACAGCCCGGCGTTCTTTGGGGATGAACTCTACAATGAATTGCGGCGTATCAAAGCGGCGTTTGACCCAGGTAACCGCCTGAATCCGGGGAAGATTTGCCCACCGTTGGGTGTGGATGCGCCGATGATGAAAGTGGATGCGCCTAAGCGTGGCACTCTTGACCGCCAGATCCCTGTCGCAGTTCGTCAGTCATGGCGTGGGGCGATGGAGTGCAATGGTAATGGCCTGTGCTTCAACTTTGATGCGAAAAGCCCGATGTGCCCGTCAATGAAAGTCAGCCAGCACCGGATCCATTCACCAAAAGGGCGTGCAACCCTGGTACGTGAATGGTTGCGCTTACTGGCCGACAGAGGTGTAGACCCGAACAAACTGGAAAAAGCGTTGCCGGGTGGGCACAGTAGTTTACGTAATTTGGTGGAGCGTGTACGTCACACCTGGCATGCGCACAAGGGAGAGTACGATTTTTCACATGAAGTGAAAGAAGCCATGTCCGGGTGCCTGGCCTGTAAAGCCTGCTCCACCCAATGCCCGATTAAAATAGATGTTCCTGAATTTCGTTCACGCTTCCTGCAACTTTACCACACGCGCTATCTGCGCCCGGTTAGGGATCACCTGGTTGCCAGTGTGGAAAGCTATGCACCGTTAATGGCTCGGGCACCCAAAACATTTAACTTCTTTTTACGTCAGAACTGGGTACGGGATCTGACGGCAAAACATATTGGCATGGTTGACCTGCCGTTATTATCGACCCCCACACTGCAGCAACAACTGGTGGGGCATCGTTCTGCCAATATGACACTGGAACAGCTTGAATGCTTGCCAGCAGAAGAGCGGGAAAAAACGGTGCTGATAGTCCAGGATCCATTCACCAGTTATTATGATGCGCGTGTCGTGGCGGATTTTGTCAGTCTGGTGGATAAACTGGGCTATAAACCGGTAGTGCTGCCTTTCTCCCCAAATGGTAAAGCGCAGCACATCAAAGGGTTCCTGGCGCGTTTTGCCCGGACTGCGCAGAAAACATCAGAGTTTCTCAACCGCATTGCAGAGCTCGGTATGCCAATGGTGGGTGTGGATCCGGCGCTTGTGTTGACGTATCGCGATGAATACCGCCAGACACTGGGCGATGCCCGTGGCGATTTTTCTGTGCTGTTGGTGCATGAATGGTTGTCTCAGTCACTGGAAAAACTCAGCACTCGTGAGCTCGCGGGAGAGGCATGGTACCTGTTTGGTCATTGCACTGAAGTGACGGCACTGCCTGCGTCGACCAGTCAATGGGCGGGGATTTTCAGGCACTTTGGTGCCCGTCTGGAAGGCGTCAGCGTCGGGTGCTGTGGCATGGCGGGCACTTATGGCCATGAACAGAAAAATCACCAAAAATCCCTCGATATCTATGCGCTTTCCTGGCAACAGGCAATTGAACGTCTGCCACGCCAGCGTTGCCTGGCCACAGGCTACTCATGCCGCAGCCAGGTAAAACGTATCGAAGGTAGCGGTATGCGCCATCCTGTGCAGGCTCTGTTGGAGATACTTTCATGATTTGGCTGCGAGCAACAACTTTACAAACGCTCAATACCATGGGCGAGGGTAATATGGTTGGGCACCTTGGGATTCGTTTTACCCAGTTGGGTGATGATCATCTCGAAGCTACCATGCCCGTTGATTCGCGTACCCAACAGCCTTTTGGGTTACTGCATGGTGGGGCATCCGTTGTGCTTGCTGAGACCCTCGGCTCGGTGGCCGGGTACTTGTGTACGGAAGGGGAGCATAAGGTGGTGGGGCTTGAAGTTAACGCCAACCATTTGCGTGCTGTCACTCATGGGGAAGTTACAGGGCACTGCAAGGCGGTGCATCTGGGTGGCCGGCACCAGGTCTGGCAGATTGATATCTATAACGATAAAAACCAGCACTGCTGTACTGCACGCCTGACAACCGCAGTCGTCTGATAATACCCGCTATTTATTTAACTGCACCTTGCGTGAAGACATTCACCAGGTGCAGTTTTTGTCTGCCAGTAAACCATGTCTGTTATGTATCAATGCCAGCTAAATCAGGGCCAGCAATAGCGTTTTGCGTGGCCTGTTTGATAAATAGGTATTGCCTATACATGTTTTATTCTCCCCCGGGAAGTACCTTTCTGGAAGCAATAAAAACTTGAGTATCAATTAATTAAAAAACGTAACCGACAACAGGTAGCACGTTTTTTGAGCGTCTATGCTTATTAACAGGTAGCAAAAAATCATAATCCGGCAATACCCTTGGTATCTCAGGGTTGAATCGATAATACGTATCATTAACATTAGCTTTACAAGCTAAACATAGGTTGAGGTGATACATGGCAACAGACTCCGGTTTATTTGACCCCGCCGAAATGAACTGGCAGGGCATAACACTGACAGATGCGGCTGCGCAACAGATAGTGCACTTAGTTGAAGTGACTCCCGGCCTTCAGGGAGTGCGGCTTGGTATCAAAGTGTCGGGCTGTGCGGGTTTTGCTTATGTACTGTCCGGGGTAACGGAGCCACCACCAGACTGTCTGTTGTGCGAGCACGGCCAGGCCAGGCTCTGGGTTGAACTGGCAGCGCTGCCTGTCATCGATGGTACTCATGTGGATTATGTGCGTGAAGGCCTGAATCAGGTGTTTAAATTTCACAACCCCAAAGCCCAGCATGAATGTGGATGTGGTGAAAGCTTTGGGGTTGAAGCGGAGTAATTATGGCACGAGACACACAAGCAACAGGCTACTGGCAAGGAAAACTCAATTACAAGGAGGGATTTTTCACACAGTTGCCAACTGATGAACTGGGCAAAGGCCTGAGCGAAGAGGTGGTCAGGGCGATTTCAGCACGGCGTAATGAACCCGACTGGATGCTGGATTTTCGACTGAATGCCTTTCGTGCCTGGCAGAAAATGAAAGAGCCGCACTGGCTCAAAGCCCATTATGACAAACTGAATTACCAGGATTTCAGTTATTACTCAGCACCTTCTTGCGGGCACTGCGATGATAGCTGTGCCTCCGAACCTGGTGCTATTCAGCAGGCCAGTGGGGAGAATTTCCTGACAGAGGAAGTTGAAGCTGCGTTTAACCAGTTGGGTGTTCCGGTACGGGAAGGCCAGTCAGTGGCGGTTGACGCCATCTTTGACTCGGTATCTGTCGCCACCACTTACCGTGAAACGCTGGCAGAGCAGGGTATTATCTTCTGCTCTTTTGGCGATGCCATCGCGCACCACCCGGAACTGGTGAAACAGTACCTGGGAACGGTGGTTCCGGCCAATGATAACTTCTTTGCGGCACTCAATGCGGCAGTCGCTTCCGATGGCACATTTATATACATACCCAAAGGTGTGCGTTGCCCAATGGAACTCTCCACCTATTTTCGCATTAATGCGGAAAAGACCGGGCAGTTTGAACGAACCATACTGGTTGCCGATGAAGGCAGTTATGTGAGTTACATCGAAGGTTGCTCAGCGCCGGTTCGCGAAAGTTACCAGCTGCATGCGGCTGTAGTGGAAGTCATTATTCTCAAAGACGCCGAAGTGAAGTACTCCACGGTACAAAACTGGTTCCCCGGGGGCAACAATACCGGTGGCATCCTGAATTTTGTTACCAAGCGTGCGCTGTGCGAAGGCCAAAACAGCAAAATGTCATGGACCCAGTCAGAAACGGGCTCAGCAATTACCTGGAAATATCCCAGTTGTATTCTTAAAGGCGACAATGCCATTGGTGAATTTTTCTCGGTGGCTCTGACCAGCGGCCACCAACAGGCGGATACTGGCACCAAAATGATCCATATCGGGAAAAATACCCGTTCGACCATTATTTCAAAAGGGATTTCCGCCGGGCGGAGCCAGAATAGCTACCGTGGTCTGGTGAAAATTATGCCAACAGCCACTAACGCCCGTAATTACACCCAATGCGACTCCATGCTAATTGGCCCTGATTGTGGCGCACATACCTTCCCTTATGTGGAGTGCCGCAATAACAGTGCGCAACTGGAGCATGAAGCCACTACGTCACGTATTGGTGAAGACCAGTTGTTTTATTGCCTGCAAAGAGGAATTAGCGAAGATGATGCTATCTCAATGATTGTGAATGGTTTTTGTAAGGATGTGTTCTCCGAGTTGCCTCTCGAGTTTGCCGTCGAAGCACAAAAATTACTGGCTATCAGCCTTGAACACAGCGTTGGCTAAAACTCAAAGGTAAGGAATAAAGTATGTTGCAAATTAAAGATCTCCATGTGAGCGCAGAAGGGAAAGCGATTCTGCAAGGGCTGAGTTTGTCCATCAGTCCAGGGGAAGTCCATGCCATTATGGGGCCGAATGGTTCAGGCAAGAGTACCTTGTCAGCCACTCTCGCCGGGCGTGAGGATTATGAAGTTACTGAGGGAAGTGTCCTGTTTAAAGGAAAAGACTTATTAGCTCTGTCACCGGAAGAGCGCGCTGGTGAAGGGGTCTTTATGGCTTTCCAGTACCCGGTTGAGATCCCGGGAGTGAGTAACCAGTTCTTCCTGCAAACTGCGCTGAACGCTGTCAGAGAATACCGGGGGCTGGAGAAGCTGGATCGTTTTGATTTCCAGGATTTACTGGAAGAAAAAATTCAGCAACTGGGCATGCCGGAAGATTTGCTCACTCGCCCGGTAAATGTTGGTTTTTCCGGGGGCGAGAAAAAACGTAACGATATTCTGCAAATGGCAGTTCTTTCACCCAGTTTATGCATCCTCGATGAGACTGACTCGGGGCTGGATATTGATGCACTGAAAATTGTCGCGGCAGGTGTTAACGCGCTGCGTGACGGGCAACGCGCCTTCATTATTGTTACCCATTACCAACGGATTCTGGATTACATCCAGCCGGATAAAGTGCATGTGCTCTACCAGGGACGCATCGTCAAATCGGGTGATTTCAGTCTGGTAAAACAACTGGAGGAGCAGGGTTATGGCTGGCTTAGCGAAGGGAAATAATCCACTGCAACAATGGCACCATTTATTCGCCGCCAGTGATAACAGTAAAAACGGTGAAGCACAGGCGCATATGCAGCAGTTATTGCGGGAAGGGTTACCAGACCGCAAACAGGAAAACTGGAAATACACCTCACTGGATGCGCTATCACGTTATGTGTTCGTGCCGCCAGAAACAACTCTGCCTGGGCGTGATGTCCGTGACGGGCTGGCATTACCCATGGATGCCGTGTGTGTGGTGCTGGTGAATGGCCGCTATTCGCCGGAGTTAAGTGACGACCCAACAGCCTGTGGCTTCAGGGTGCAGTGGCAAAACCATCCGGGTAGTGTACCGGACGCAATACAGCAAGAGATTTTCCTGCACCTGACAGAAAGCATGGCCCCGGGTGTTTTGCACATAGAAGTGCCGCCAGAACGGGTAACTGATAAACCACTGGTGCTGATGAATATCAGTATGAGTAGCGGCAATGACCATGACGCTCTGCCATTTAGCCATACGCGTTGTCACCTTACGCTGGGGAGCAACAGCAAGGCTACGGTAATTGAATACTATGCCAGTCAACATACCCAGGCGCATTTCACGGGGGCGCGTCTGAGCATCGTTGCCGGTGAAAACAGCGAATTGCACCACGTTAAACTGGGGTTTGAAAACCCACGGGCTTACCACTTCTCCCATAATGACCTCTGGGTGAACCAGGATTGTCGTGTGTTCAGCAATAGCTACTTGTTAGGCGGCCAGCTGGTACGCCATCACACCAGTGGGCGTATCGACGGTGAGAATGCCACAGTGCGGATAAACAGCCTGGCATTACCAGTGGGACGTGAAGTGTGTGACTCCCGGACCTGGCTTGCCCATAACAAGGGCTATGGCAACAGCCGGCAATTGCATAAAACAATTGTGCAGGATACTGCGCGTGCGGTGTTTAACGGGCAGATAACGGTAGCGCCACATGCCATCAAAACCGACGGGCAAATGACCAATAACAATTTGTTACTTGGCCGTCTGGCTGAGGTGGATACCAAACCACAATTAGAAATTTATGCCGATGATGTGAAATGCAGCCATGGAGCCACGGTCGGGCGCATAGATAACGAGCAATTGTTTTATCTGCAAACACGGGGAATAAGCCAGTCTGCAGCCCGGCGCATGATTATTTATGCGTTTGCTGCGGAACTGACCGATGCCATCGCCGATGAATCATTGCGTGGCGTTGTTCTTGAGCGCATTGGGTTGCGGCTGCCGGAAGAGAGGCAATGATGAATGAGAAAATAGCACAGGCGCGGTCTGATTTTCCTGTACTGGCACAGATGGTGAATGATAAACCGCTGGTGTATCTCGACAGTGCGGCAAGCGCACAGAAACCACTATTTGTTATCGAAACCCAGTCCGACTTTGAGCAGCACCACTATGCGGCAGTACATCGGGGCATACATACCCTTAGCGCAGAGGCCACGTCGCGCGTTGAGGCTGTACGCCAGCAGGTGGCCGATTTCATCCACGCTCAGAGCGCCAGTGAAATTGTATTTACCAGCGGAACAACAGAAGGGATTAACCTTGTGGCAAACAGCTGGGGCAACCAGCATGTCAGTACTGGCGACAATATCATTATTAGTGAGATGGAACATCACGCCAATATCGTGCCCTGGCAAATGCTGTGTGAGCGCACAGGCGCCTCTGTGCGCGTAATTCCTCTTAATAGTGATGGAACCCTCCAGATTGATGCGCTGGACACACTCATCGACAGCAGAACGCGCCTGCTGGCTGTTGCTCAGGTTTCAAATGTACTGGGCACCATTGCACCACTTGAAACACTGATAGCTAAAGCAAAGCAGGCGGGAGTGACGGTACTGGTTGATGGCGCACAGGGTGCAGTCCATGGCCCGGTAGATGTTCTGTCGATGGGGTGTGATTTTTATGTATTCTCCGGCCATAAGTTGTACGGGCCATCGGGCACCGGGGTGTTATATGGGCGGGCTAATATTCTGGAATCTATGCCGCCCTGGTCTGGTGGTGGGGCAATGATTGAATCTGTCAGCCTTACGGAGGGGACACGGTATGCCCGTTCGCCGTGGCGCTTTGAAGCTGGAACGCCCAATATTACCGGAATTATTGGCCTGGGTGCGGCAATAGAGTATGTCACCCACCTGGGTATGGACGCTATTCATGACTGGGAGACTGAGCTCATCCACTATGCCATGGAAATGCTGCGAACGGTGCCAGACCTGCGCATCTACGGGCCGGCTGAACGGGAAGGGGTCATTGCATTCAATTTGGGGCAGCACCATGCTTACGATGTTGGCAGTTTTCTGGATAGCTACGGTATTGCCGTGCGTACCGGGCACCACTGTGCCATGCCGCTGATGTCGCATTACCAGGTACCGGCAATGTGCCGGGCATCGTTTGCGCTGTATAACACATGTGAAGAAGTGGATGAGCTGGTTACATCCCTGCACCGTATTCAGCAATTGCTGGGCTGAGCAAGAAGTGCCAATGGAGGCGTTGAGTGGCTGTATTACCTGACAAAGACAAACTGGTTAAAAATTTTTCCCGTTGCGCCAACCGTGAAGAGAGGTACCTGTACATGATTGAACTGGGGCAAAGACTGGATACTTTGCCCGCAGATTTACACTGTAAAGATAACCTGGTTGAAGGCTGCCAGAGCCAGGTATGGCTTGTTCTGGGTGTTACCGAAGAGGGACGGGTCCGTTTTAGGGGCGACAGTGATGCCGCTTTAGTTAAGGGACTGCTGGCTATCGTTTTTTCCCTGTACCAGGGGCTGACGCCAGAAGCGGTGGTGGCATTGGATGTTCGTCCCTGGTTTGAGCGGCTGGATATGGCTCGCCAACTTACACCATCCCGAACCCAGGGGCTGGAAGCTATGATACGTACCATAAAAAGAAAAGCCGGGCAGTTAATGTAACTACCAACAACAGTGTTTAGTGTTTACTTGCCTTAATAAAAATTTAAATACAGAACAGTCTTAATTCTAAAAAATGTCATGGTTCTGATTTTTTATTACCAAAAATTAGGTAGTACGCCTGGCGCTAAAACTTTTTTAAATAACTCAGATAACCGGTAACAACAAAACCAACTCTATATTAATGCAAAAGTTTTATGCAAAAATAACTGCTGTAAATATTGACAGTGAAAAAGCGGTATTCCTGTCAGAAAAATGGGACGGGAAAAGTTTGTCAGTCCCGGAGTAAGAGGAATCTTAGATTTTAAAGGCCGGGAGCAGTATCAGGAATCGTTGTGTTTACTGCCTGTGGTATGGAGCTGGTAAACGTAGTGGGAACACTCAGGGGGACACAACGGGCAGAAGAAGAAAGACTGATTACAAATAAAAATGCCGCACAAAGTGCGGCATTTTCATCACACGGGCTCTTACTTACGGTAAGAGTGAGCCATGTTGTCCAGACGCTGGTTAGCGCGAGCTGCGTCATCTTTAGCAGCCTGAACGTCGGAACGCATTGCGTTCACGTCGTTGCTCAGCTGGTCAACTTTAGCGTTCAGAGTCTGAACGTCAGAAGACAGCTGATCGATTTTAGCATTGCTGGAGCAACCAGCCAGCAGAGTAGAACCCAGGATTACCGCGCCCAGTACCAGTTTAGTACGATTCATTATAAATACCCTCTAGATTGAGTTAATCTCCATGTAGCGCTACAAGTATTACACAAACTTTTTTAGTATGAGAATATTTTTTTGATGGGAATACACCTATTTTTGATCGTTCGCTCAAAGAAGCATCGAATGTACACTTCCAGTTAAAAATTCGCGATTAATTCTGTTCTTTTCATCGGATTAAACTTCCATTAACGGAATTTAAATAGTAAAGGCCTATCGGTATTTTTTTTAAAAGTGTACTGGAAAAATAAAAAAAGGCGCCAGAGGCGCCTTTAACAAAGCATAAACTGCGTAAAATAAATTTAAAGTACATGTACAGAAGCGGTGTTGGTAGTACCGCTTGGTACCAGAGCACCAGAAACCATAACCACAACATCGCCTTTACGTGCTAAGCCGCTGGCCAGTGCTGCTTCTTTACCCTGGCGGTAGAAATCGTCAGTAGAGGCAATTTCAGTGACCTGCTGAGCAATAACACCTTTGCTGAGTACCAACTGGCGAGCAGTCTGCGGGTTAGTTGTCAGCGCCAGAATGGTTGCATTCGGGAAGTATTTACGAACCGATTTAGCGGACTTGCCACCCTGCGTTGCGACAACAATCAGAGGGGCATCCAGTTTCTCAGCCGTTTCCACCGCACCACGGCAAACAGCTTCGGTGATACGCAGTTTACGGCTGTCGTGGTTATCATCAAGGCGGCTGCTCATCACACGGTCAGTGCGTTCGCAAATAGTTGCCATGATAGAAACGGCTTCCAGTGGGTATTTGCCTTTGGCGGATTCGCCAGACAGCATAACGGCATCAGTGCCATCAAGGATTGCGTTAGCCACGTCACCCGCTTCTGCGCGAGTAGGACGCGGGTTCTTGATCATAGAGTCCAGCATTTGCGTTGCAGTGATAACCACTTTGCGTGCGCGGATACATTTTTCGATCATCATTTTCTGAGCGAAAATAACTTCTTCTACCGGGATCTCTACACCCAGGTCGCCACGGGCAACCATAATGCCGTCAGATGCATCAAGGATATCGTCAAAATTGTTCAGGCCTTCCTGGTTTTCAATTTTGGAGATTATCTGAATGTTGTCACCACCATGAGCTTGCAGGTGGGCACGAATTTCTTCAACGTCGGAACGTTTACGAATAAAAGATGCTGCAACGAAGTCAACGCCTTGCTCGCAACCAAAGATCAGGTCCTGTTTATCTTTTTCAGCAAGTGCTGGCAGTGCGATGGAAACACCAGGCAGGTTAACCCCTTTGTTTTCACCCAGGTCACCGTTGTTCAGTACGTTACACACAACACGGTTGCCTTCGATGGCGGTTACTTCCATACCAATCAGGCCATCGTCAACCAGAACGGTATTACCCACAGACAGGTCAGTCGTAAGGCCTTCATAAGTCACAGCAACCATTTCGCTGTTACCAACCACAGTCTTGTCAGTAGTAAACGTGAAAGTCTGGCCCGCTTTCAGAGAAACATCATTGCCGCCTTCCAGTTTCATGGTGCGGATTTCAGGGCCTTTGGTATCCAGCAGGATTGCTGCGTGCTTACCGGTTTTTGCCACGACATTACGCAGGTTTTTGATGCGCTGACCGTGTTCTTCGTAATCTCCGTGAGAGAAGTTCAAACGCATCACATTCATGCCCGCTTCGAGCATTTTAGTCAGCATTTCTTCAGATTCGGTTTTTGGGCCGATAGTACAAACGATTTTGGTCTTTTTCATGACAATCTTATCTGTAAGTTGAGAAGGTTGAGGAATTGTTCTCCAGCCGCCGGTTGATAGCAGCCAGAGCGGAAATCAGAATTACAGTGTTGCGACACCACCCGAAAGTTAAGGATAGGTGACGAAAGAAAAGCGTGCAGAATTAAGTGTGCTTGAGTTTCAGGCTGTGGAGGCGAGTAAGGGCAATTTTGCAGAAAGAAACTGTCCAATTTGCTGAAACCATTCAAAACCAATGATAGCCACTATTATAATCCTAAATCCCAGAAGAATGAAAATAAAAACGGTGTTTCATAGGGAATTCAGGCACAGTTACAATGATTTGTTATCATCAGGTTAGTTTTGTTTTATGCGCTATGAGAAGAAAGGGGGAAGCAGGCTGAAAGGTGCACAACAAGAGGGCTGAAGAACCATGAACTGTATCACTGACAGAAAAAGTATTCAAAATAGCTGTTTTATACATTTACTTGCCTGAAATGGGCATTTCTTACTTCTTTTAACAAAAAAGATGTCTTGTCACCAGCCAGAAAAAACACGGAGAGTACAAACAATATGTGCGACTGAAGAGGTGAATCAACTGGGAGAAAATACAGAACTGACGAAGAGTATTATTTAGAATGGTGCGTCCGAGTGGACTCGAACCACCGACCCCCACCATGTCAAGGTGGTGCTCTAACCAACTGAGCTACGGACGCACAAAAGTAAGAATGGTGCGTTCAATTGGACTCGAACCAACGACCCCCACCATGTCAAGGTGGTGCTCTAACCAACTGAGCTATGAACGCATCACAGTGCCTTACAGCGGGACGCATATTAACGGCAGTGCCGTTTGGTGACAAGAGAAAAATAACAATTTTCTTTTGCCATTCACGCAATTGCTGGACAAGTGTGCAGAACGATGCAAAAACAGCCACCAGCACAGGGTGGCTGTTTGATTAGTGAGCTGCCCGGTGCAGAATGCGCTCAGCGGGTTGTTTTTGCAGGAAGCGCATCCGTATCATCATTAATATGGCGGCGGACGTTAACCCCAGGATAAACCCGGTCCAGAAGCCTGCTGGCCCCATCGGTGCAACGATAATATCTGTGAGTGCCAGCAGGTAGCCCGACGGCAGGCCAATAACCCAGTAGGCAATAAAAGTAATGTAGAAGATGGAGCGGGTATCTTTGTAACCACGCAGTATCCCGCTGCCAATAACCTGTATTGAATCCGAAATCTGGTATATTGCAGCCAGCAACATAAGATGTGCCGCCAGTGCCACAACGGCAGGGTTTTCGTTATACAGCGTGGCAATGTGATACCGGAAACTGACGGTAAACACCGCGGTAACAGCTGCCATACAAACACCAAGCAGCAGCCCGGATAATGCGGAAATTTTAGCTGCGGGTGTGGAGCCTTCCCCAAGGCGAAAACCGACCCGAATCGTGACAGCTGCGCCAAGAGACATGGGTAATACAAACATCAGTGAGCTGAAATTCAGGGCAATCTGGTGGCCTGCCACATTAACAATACCCAGAGGCGCAACCAGCAAAGCCACTACGGCAAATAATGTCACTTCGAAGAACAAGGCCAGGGCAATAGGCAGGCCGAGTTGCACCAGGCGCCATATCAATTTCCAGTCCGGGCCGGGAGAAATCTCCACCGCATAAATATCGCGCAGGCTGCGTGCCCGATGCGACCACCATAACATACAACCGAACATCACCCAGAACACCATCGCGGTGGCGACGCCACAGCCCACACCGCCCAGTTCAGGGAAACCGAAATGCCCATAAATGAACAAATAGTTAACCGGAATGTTGACCAGTAGCCCAATAAACCCCATTACCATGCCAGGTTTAGTTTTTGCCAGCCCCTCACACTGGTTACGCACGACCTGGAAAAAGAGGTAGCCAGGAGCCCCCCAGAGTAAGGCGTGCAAATAACCAACTGATTTATCCGCCATCGCCGGATCAATATCTTTCATGGCATGGATGATATAGCCTGCGTTCCACAACACGGCCATTATCAACACGGAAACAATACCCGCCAGCCAGAACCCCTGGCGTACCTGGGTCGCTACCTTGTCACGGCGACCGGAACCATTTAGTTGCGCAACAACCGGCGTCAATGCCAGTAACAGCCCATGTCCAAACAGAATTGCGGGGAACCAGATTGAAGTCCCTATCGCAACGGCTGCCATATCCGTGGCACTGTAGCCCCCGGCCATTACGGTATCCACAAAGCCCATTGCAGTTTGGGCGATTTGCGCAAGAATAACCGGAATAGCCAGTGCTAATAACTGACGCGCTTCTGTTAGATACTTCTGCACGAATACACCTATATCTTTTTGTTTTAGGAAAGAATTACATGCCGCCTCACCTGGCAGCAGGGGGATGAAACTGAGGAAATTGCCAGACTATTGTAGCGGGAGTTTACTATTACGCCAGTGAAAAAAATAGTGCCATTAATGGTTAGCTGGCATGCACCAGGGGCACCTGTTATTGTGCTTCTTATTTTGTAAAATTCAGGCGGGGTGAAACCGCTGCAGGAGAGAATATGTTTACGGGTATTGTGCAGGGAATAGCCACCGTAGTGGCTATTGATGAAAAAGAAAACTTTCGTACACACGTTGTAGAGCTGCCGGACGCTATGCTGCCCGGTCTGGAAGAGGGAGCTTCAGTCGCACATAACGGTTGTTGCCTGACAGTAACGGGAATAGACGCCAATCGCGTCAGTTTTGATTTAATGAAAGAGACACTGCGTATCACCAATCTTGGTGACATTACGCCAGGCTCGCTGGTCAATGTCGAGCGTGCGGCAAAATTCAGTGATGAAATTGGTGGGCATTTAATGTCCGGCCATATTATGACTACCGCTGAAGTGGCGAAAATCATCACCTCTGAAAATAACCGCCAGATTTGGTTTAAAATCCAGGATGCTTCCCTGATGAAGTACATTCTGCATAAAGGCTACATCGGTATTGATGGTATCAGTCTGACAGTCGGCGAAGTGACTGCCACCCGCTTTTGCGTACATTTAATTCCGGAAACATTGCAACGCACTACGCTGGGTACGCGTAAACTGGGGCAACGCGTAAATATTGAAATCGACCCACAGACGCAGGCGATTGTAGATACTGTTGAGCGCGTACTGGCAACCCGGGACGCCAGTGCCGCCAGCCTGAGCCAGGCACTGGCAGAAAAGCAGGGCTGAGTCGGGTATCCTTGCGCAGGTTTAGCGCGCCTGTTGAGCCTTGTACAGGCGAATAACGCCAGGTTCAAATAAAAAAACCACCTGCGGGTTGCGGGTGGTTTTTTTACATCAGGAACCTTTATTCAGCGCGGAACACGAAGGCCATTTTCAATGCCGCGGCTAAAGACAACCTGCCACAATTGAATGTCTCGTGCACGAAATGCACCTGCACAGGCGTTCAGATAATAAGTAAACATCCGCTTAAACCGTTCCGAATAATTATCTGCTATTTCTGGCCAGCACGCCAAAAACCGCTGGTACCATGCCATCAGCGTTTTGTCGTAATCTGAGCCGAAATTGTGCCAGTCTTCCATAACAAAATAAGGCTCGCTGGCCTGAGCGATATGTTTTACTGATGGCAGACAACCGTTGGGGAAAATGTATTTATTTATCCATGGGTCAACATTGTTGTCTGTTTTGTTTGAACCAATGGTATGCAGCAGGAAGATCCCTTCAGGCTTCAGACACCGATTGACAACAGCAAAGTAAGTCTCATAATTTTTGGGGCCGACATGCTCAAACATGCCTACAGAAACAATGCGATCAAACTGCATGGTCAGATCACGGTAGTCTTGCAGCAATATTGTGACATCCAGCCCTTCACAACGCGCCTGTGCAAGTTTTTGCTGTTCAGCTGAAATTGTTACACCGTATACCGACACACCGTAATTTTTTGCTGCAAATGCCGCAAGCCCACCCCAGCCGCAACCAATATCCAGCAAGGTCATTCCCGGCTTGAGCTGCAGTTTTTCGCAGATCATTCTCAGTTTATCCTGTTGTGCAGTTTCCAGGTCAGTGGCTTTTTTCCAGTAGCCACAGGAATATTGCATAAAAGGATCGAGCATTCTGGTGAAGAGGTCATTACCCAGGTCGTAATGCTCTTTACCAACAATCCAGGCTCGTTTACGGTTTTGCAGATTAAACAGGCGGGCGGACAGAATACGCAACGTATCTTTAAAATGATGGGGGAGTTGGTTTTCCAGACCATTTCTGAGCACTTTAGTGAAAAACAGGTCAAGACGGTCGCAATCCCACCAGCCGTCCATATAACTCTCACCTAATCCCAAAGAACCTTGCTGCAATATGCGTTTAAAAAAATCAGGATTTTTTACCTGGATGTCCGCAGGACTATTACCATTTATCGCGACACCCGCATGTGACAGCAATTCACTGACAATGCGGAACCATTCATTATCTTTTATCGCGGTTTCTTCTATACACGATGAACTCATAGTTTCTCCATCACCTGACTGTGAGCAGACACTAAAAAAGCGTAGTCGCTAATTTGACATTGTGAGTTGTCTCACAGCAAAAAAAAACATAAGCCCGGAACCGGACGCGATATAAAAGCAGGTGGTCGCCTGATGACAGGCCATCTGAAAACGGGAGTCGGGGCCCCCGAAAGAAAGAATGCAGGCCCGGTATCCCGAGCCCCATATCAGTATATGCCGCGTAACAATGTGATTCAATAGAAAATTGTTAGCAAGCTAATTACAAAAAAATGACATTATCGCTAACGTGTGGAGCGGACGGGATGAGGGGTTTTGGCAACGGCTATTGCCTGTAACTGGTAGCCTACCCAGGCAGGAACCAGGGTGCTTAACATAATGCTGGTTGTGGCAATCAGCGGTGTGGATACCATCATGGAAACCAGCAGGCTTGCCAGAAAACAAAGCCCCAGTTGCAGCGTGTTTTGTAATGCGGCTGCCCGCCCGGCAGCCTGAGGAAACGGCTGCAGGGCCTGTGCCACGACAACAGGATAAATTGCACCGTTTGCCAGCGCCATCAGGCAGAAGGGTACCAACAGGCTGACCAAAGAAGGCGATGTGGTCAGTGACACACCAAAAACAGTGGCAACACTCACGGTAAATATCCCCAGCATCCAGGGTAACATTTGCCGCCCTTGCCACTTTTTCAGTGCACTACGGCAACCAAAACCGCCCAGCAAAAAAGCCAGTGTTTGTGGTACATAGCTCAGTCCTATTGCCTCAGGCCCGAACCCCATTTGGTGAAGAATAAAGGGGGAACCTGTGAGCCAGGCAAAAAAACTGGCTGAGCAGGCCGCATATATGATGACATTGCCGCAGTACCCTTGATGACGCAACAAAGAGGAGTAAAGGGTGGGTTGAGAATGCGCTGTACGTTGTGGGCGTTGTGCACTGGTGTAATGCCTGAGGGGTAAAATCAGCAAAAGTGTAATGAATAACAGACAGGCGAATATTGCCTGCCAGGTAAAATGGCGCAGTATCCAGCTACCGGCAAGAGGAGCCAGTGCCGGGGAAAGCGCAACCAAAGGCATAATGGTGGCAAAGACGCGATTAGCCTGTTGCCCGGAGAAACGGTCAGTAACCAGTGCCTGCCAGCTTACTGTTGCGCAACATACCCCAACGGCCTGCATAAACCGCAAAACCAGAAATGCTGTTGGTGAAGTGACGAAAAAAATCCCGGCACAACTCAGTGCAAAAATCACCAGCCCGGTCAACAAAACAGGGCGGCGACCAAAATGGTCTGAGAGTGGGCCCCAAATTAACTGGGCCAGAGCGAAACCGGCGAGAAACACACTCAAACTGGCACTGATGGCAGACGGGGGAGCCCCCAGTGAGACCTGAATGGCACTAAACGCTGGCAGGTACATATCGGTTGCCAGAAAGCCCAGCATGCTTAGCCCTGCAAGCCAGGTAATAAAGAGACGGGAGGTACTCATGGTCAATCCTGATATAACAAAATTCGTGGCGTGAGTGTAAAAAGTGCATCCATCTTTGTGAAACGCTAAAATTTGCTTATTCCTTTCAAAATTTTTGCAGGCAGGTTATGTGGTCAGAATATGCACTTGAAGTGGTGGATGCCGTCGCTCGCAATGGCAGTTTTAGCGGCGCTGCCCAGGAGTTACACCGTGTACCTTCGGCAATCAGTTATACAGTGCGACAACTGGAATCCTGGCTGTCGGTCGAACTGTTTGAACGCCGCCATAAAGATGTAGAACTGACTGCCGCTGGCCGGTGTTTTTTACAGGAAGGTCGCAGTGTTATCAAAAAAATGCATGAAACACGCCTGCAGTGCCAGCAGATAGCGAATGGCTGGCGTGGTTCACTGGCTATTGCGGTCGACACCATTGTCCGTCCGGCAAGAACCCGTCAGTTGGTGCAGGATTTTTATCATCAATTCCAGGATGTGGAGTTGCATGTACGGCCGGAAGTGTTCAATGGTGTGTGGGATGCGCTGGCAGATGGGCGGGTCGAACTGGCGATTGGCGCGACACAGGCTGTGCCTGTCGGTGGGCGGTACGGCTTTCGTGATATGGGGAGCATGGCATGGCGTTGTGTGGTCGCTGCATCGCACCCGCTTGCGCAGATGACAGGTTTTATTGGCGATGACGTACTTCGCCAGTGGCCATCTCTGGTTCTGGAAGATACCTCGCGTGAACTGCCTAAAAGGATAACCTGGCAACTCAGTAATCAGCGTCGGATAGTGGTACCCGACTGGCAGTGTGGTTTTGCCTGCCTGAGTGAGGGCATCGGTATCGGCATGGTGCCGGCGCACATGGCACAGCCATTTATTGAACGCGGTGAATGGGTGAGTCTGCGGCTTGAAAATCCTTACCCCGATTCTGCCTGTTGCCTGACATGGCGGCAAAGTGATGCCTCGCCAGCTTTACAGTGGGTGCTGGATTATCTGGGAGATAGCGGCACTCTGAACAGTGAGTGGTTGCGGGAGCCGGGTCAACTCCCGCAGGATGATTAACGGCGATAATCCATGAACGGGCCATCAGCAACAGAACGACGTTCAATAAGGCGGGGATGAACCTCAATAGTCTGGGACTCTTCGCGCTTATTGATAATTCTGTCGAGCAGCATATTAAAAGCCGTCTCGCCGAGAGAATCTTTGGGCTGGTGAACCGTGGTCAGTGCCGGGGTAAAGTAACGCGCGTTGCGCACGTTATCGTAACCAATAATCGAGATATCCTGCGGCACACGCAGCCCCATTTCATCGGCAGCACAGATAGCCCCCATCGCCATTATATCTCCGCCACAAAACACAGCTGTTGGGCGTTGCGGACAGGTAAGGATTTGCTGCATAGCGTTGTAGCCAGACTCGGGTTCGAAATCGCCGTGAACAACCCATGACTCAGGGACATTGATACCGGCTTCGCTCATTGCTTTCATGAAGCCGGAAAGCCGTCCTGAGCCGGTGTTGCGTTCCAGTTGACCTGATATCACGCCAATTTCCCGGTGTCCACGCTCAATTAAATACCGGCCAGCCATGTAACCGCCTTCGAAGGCGTTATCAATGACAGAGTCGGTAAAATCTGCCCGTGCTTCACCCCAGTCCATAACCACCATCGGAATATGGCGGTACTCTTCCAGCATAGACAGCAGTTCCTGGGGATATTCTGAACACATAACCAGCAGGCCATCAACGCGCTTTTGCGCCATCATTGACAGGTAGGCTCGCTGCTTTTCAAAATTATTGTGCGCATTGCCGAGAATCAGTGTGTAGCCTTTGGCAAAACAGCTGTTCTCAACCGCTTCAATAATTTCAGCAAAATAGGGGGCCTCACTGCTCGTGGAAAGCAGACCAATAGATTTTGTGTGGTTCACTTTCAGGCTGCGTGCTACCGCGCTGGGTGAATAGTGCAGTTCTTTAATTGCTGCCCACACCGCATTACGGGTGTCTTCCGCAACAAAACGCGTTTTGTTAATAACGTGTGATACGGTTGTAGTGGAAACGTTTGCGCGTTTCGCGACGTCTTTTATAGTTGCCATTTGATGTCACTCCAGACCATACCCTAAACTCCTGAAATATAATTGGTTAAACGTTTGCCTGGGCTTATCCCTGTAAGCAACGAATTGGGTTGCCAGCATGCCGGGATTGCGACATAAAACGAAAAGGAGGGGATAGTGGCCGGTACGTAATAAGTCAGCGTGCGATTTTGTCTTATATTGAGTAAAAGTGGAAGTGCTAAAGCACATATCAAACTAAATCTTTAAGGATTTTACGGCCAAACTGTGTAAAAATGATCTACACCCACTTTTTACAGGGAATAAGGAATTAATCATGCCAACTGAATTGAGATATTCACTGACTACGACTGTTATTACCTTAGGTCTGATTGTTGCAACGGCGCTGATTGCCATCCTGCATTAAGGCCTGTACTGTTTTTACACAGTTATCGTTGCCCAGGCGGTGGCGTTGTTAGTTTTGTGCCTTACTGACAACTAATACACTATCGCCTGGCTGTTGCGTTTTTCTCCCTTTCTGCCCCGATACTACCTGCAGCACTGATTCTTTACCGTTTAGCAAAACTCTATTATCACTATTGCCACTTTTCAAAACGAAGTGTGACTGACATCATGTTTTCATCTTTTTTGTCTGTGCCTGCGTTGCTTTGCGCTGGCTAAAAATTGAGGTAGTGATGAAAGTCAATTTTCCATTACTCGCTCTCGCAGTAGGCGCTTTTGGGATTGGTACCACTGAGTTTTCACCTATGGGGCTGTTACCTGTTATTGCCGAAGGTGTGCATGTTTCGATTCCCGCAGCCGGGATGCTGATTAGCGCCTATGCCGTTGGGGTAATGATTGGCGCCCCTTTGATGACACTGTTGTTGTCGCGTTATTCACGGCGAAATGCCCTGGTTTTTCTGATGAGTATTTTTACTTTGGGTAATGTGCTCTCTGCTGTGGCTCCGGATTATGGCATGTTGATGTTTGCCCGTGTGATAACCAGCCTGAACCATGGGGCATTTTTTGGCCTGGGGGCTGTGGTGGCTGCCAGTGTTGTCCCCGCGAATAAACAGGCCAGTGCTGTCGCAACGATGTTTATGGGGCTGACGATTGCCAATATCGGTGGGGTGCCGGCGGCAACCTGGCTTGGACAGTATATTGGCTGGCGTATGGCTTTCCTGGGGATTGGTGCGCTGGGGCTGGTAGCCATGTTCAGTTTGTTTATGACAATTCCGGCTGGCATTCAGGGCCACAAGCCTGATGTGGCGAAGGAACTGAAGGTTCTTGTCCGACCTCAGGTACTGGCAGCACTGCTCACAACTGTCCTGGGTGCTGGCGCGATGTTCACGCTGTACACCTACATTGCTCCCGTACTTGAAACTATTACAGGCGCAACACCCGGGTTTGTCACGGCCATGCTGGTGCTTGTCGGTGTTGGCTTTTCTATTGGGAATTATTGGAGTGGGCGGTTAGCGGATAAATCAGTGACAGGCACGCTGATTGGTTTCCTGGTGCTACTGATTACCAGTATGGCACTGGTGCCCTGGGTGGGTAAAAGCTATGCCGGTGCCGCGTTGATGATGATTGTTTGGGGGGCTGCAACATTTGGTGTGGTTCCGCCTTTGCAGATGCGAGTTATGCGTGTTGCCAGTGAAGCTCCGGGCCTTGCTTCATCTGTTAATATCGGCGCTTTTAATCTGGGGAATGCGCTGGGAGCTGCAGCTGGTGGGGGGGTAATAACTGCAGGCCTGGGTTACAGTACGGTACCCGTTATGGGCGCAGTAGTTGCTGCGACAGGGTTGTTACTGGTATTGATTAACCGCCAGGTGGATAACCGTGTTTGTGACACAGTTGACTAAGTTCACACTTTTTCGGTCAAAAAAAAAGCGAAGCACGAGCTTCGCTTTTTTATCGTTACCGCGATTATGCAGCGAGATTTTTCGCAACAAATTCCCAGTTTACCAGAGCCCAGAAGTGCTCCAGGTAGTTAGGGCGAGAATTACGGTAGTCAATGTAATAGGCGTGTTCCCACACATCAACAGTCAGTAACGGTGTCGCACCTGCAGTCAGCGGTGTACCGGCGTTAGAGGTGGAAACGATAGCCAGGCTACCATCTGCCTGTTTAACCAGCCAGGTCCAGCCAGAACCAAAGTTCTTAGCTGCGGCATCGTTAAATTTTGCTTTAAAATCAGCAAAGCTACCGAAAGCAGCATTGATGGCATCAGCAATTGCACCAGTCGGTTCGCCACCTGCGTTAGGTGCCAGACAGTTCCAGTAGAAAGTGTGGTTCCAGACCTGAGCTGCATTATTGAACACACCACCTTCAGAAGAGCAGATGATCTCTTCAAGGGACTTGCCTTCGAAAGGGGTACCTTTAACCAGGTTGTTCAGGTTGGTCACGTAAGTTTGATGATGTTTACCGTAGTGGTATTCCAGTGTTTCCACAGAAATGTGCGGTTCAAGCGCATCTTTTGCATACGGTAATGCAGGTAATTCAAATGACATTGCTTCACTCCTTGTTATTGTGTACTTAACAAAAATAACACACTTTATAAGGCTTTATGTTACCAATATAAAACTAGAATAAAAAGAATGCCTTGCCTGCTCCAAAAAAGCAGGCAAGATTTTATCGCAGGGTTTTTGGCGTCATTACCCGGCGCGCACCTACATAATGGCGCTGCCAGTAATCTTCACTCAGGGAGGTTATCTGGATGTCCTGCCCACTACGCGGAGACTGAATAAATTTTCCACCCCCAATGTACACGCCTACGTGGTCTGCACTACCCCGGCCTTCAGTACGAAAGAACACTAAATCGCCACTTTGTAGTTCCCCTCGCTCAACAGGGGCTGCGTCTCTCAGGTGATACATTTCATTGGCGGTACGCGGAATATGGAATTTAACTAAATCTTTGTAGGCATAGTAGACCAAACCGCTGCAGTCAAACCCAGTACGTGGGGAACTGCCTCCCCAATGATAGGGTTTGCCAATCTGATTCATTAGGGTAGATATAGCTGCAGTTTTGGCCCGTAACACTTTCTTATGTGCTGCGGTTGTTAGCGGACGTGTTGTTTTTACCTTCACACAATGTTTTTTATGGCCTTTGCGTGCCCGTGAGCACTGCTCTGTCCACACCGTTTCCATTTGAACTTCATTGCGCACCAGGCGAGAAGACCTGCCCTGACGAACCGTGGCCCGGGTATGATTTTTAGCTGTATGTGTGGTGTGCCTGGTGGTTTTTATTACTGGCTTTTTGGCAGAAGCCGAAACACTGTGGGTTTTACGATTAGTGGATTTGGTGCTGTGGGTACTGGTTTTTTTGCTGCTGTGTTTGGGAATAACATTGCTGTGGTGCGCCTTCTGCAAAGCCGAATGGCGGGTATGTTCCGACGCCTGAGTTGAAGGCGTCCATGGCAAGGTTATTAGCAGTGCACAGAACGAAATAGAGAGTTTGCTTATCCGCGCCACTCGTCTGAGTCCCCTGAAAATGCAGGCTGCATGCCTGCCATAAAATGATTAAACCAAAGGATTCTAATATAGATAAGACGATAATGTTAATAATCTTTTTATATTGCCTTGCGCTTTTGTGTTCATGCGCGAAAAAAATAACCAAAATGACGTTTATCTGACCAGTGTTTGACCTGGCGCAGGGTATTCTCTGTTTGAGAAAACTGTTATCCTTAAAGCATGTTTAACGGTTTCGGTATTGTCGGCCAGGTAAGACAGCGCAGACCATGATTTTGTGGCCTGTTTACTGTGACCAGCAATGCCTTCCTGCCGCTTTGAGGAAGTAAGATAATGAGCTCTACAATTGAAAAAATTCAGCGCCAGATAGCTGAAAACCCAATCCTGCTTTATATGAAAGGCTCCCCTAAATTACCAAGTTGCGGCTTTTCCGCACAAGCGGTGCAGGCGTTATCCGCTTGTGGTGAGCGCTTCGCTTATGTTGATATTTTGCAAAACCCGGATATCCGCGCCGAGTTGCCGAAATACGCTAACTGGCCGACATTCCCTCAATTGTGGGTAGAAGGTGAACTGGTTGGCGGTTGCGATATCGTGATTGAAATGTACCAGCGTGGTGAGTTGCAGTCGCTGATTAAAGAAACAGCAGAGCGCCACCGCGAAGACAGCCAGAGCGAGTAATTAATTACCCGCAAATAAAAAGGCGACGCAGTGTCGCCTTTTTAATGCCCGTAGTCTGAGAAATGTCGCCAGAGTCTGGAGAACGTTACACCTGCCCGCTCTCTGCTGTATCTTGCGGCAGTACCACAGGCCAGCCACCGAGGCGTTTCCAGCGATTCACGATTTCACAAAACAGTAGGGCTGTTTGTTCAGTATCATACAAGGCGGAGTGCGCCTGAGCGTTATCAAATGCGATGCCTGCAGTCTGACAGGCTTTAGCAAGCACAGTCTGGCCTAACGCCAGGCCGCTGAGTGCAGCGGTATCAAATGTACCAAATGGGTGAAACGGGTTGCGTTTAAGTGAGCTACGTTCTGCCGCCGCCATTAAAAAACTGTGATCAAAATTAGCATTGTGCGCCACGATGATAGCCCGCGAGCACCCCTGTTCCTTGATTCCCTTACGTACCATTTTAAAAATAGCGTGCAGCGCCTCATACTCTGTAACCGCACCGCGCAATGGGTTGTGAGGGTCGATACCTGTGAAAGCCAGTGCTTCCGGGTTAAGAATGGCACCCTCGAACGGCTCGACATGGAAATGCAGAGTCTGGTCAGTTGAAAGCCAGCCTTCTTCATCCATTTTTAACGTGACAGCGGCAATTTCCAGCAGTGCGTCCGTCTGGGCGTTAAAGCCAGCCGTTTCAACATCAATCACAACAGGATAAAAACCACGAAAGCGGTCATTCAGACCGTTTAGTTGAACATTTTCCGACATCAGCGTCTCATTATTGCGGTAAAAGCTGCGCGCATTATGGCAAATTTCAGGAGGGGATGCAGCAGGCGGGCATAAAAAGCCCGCCAGAGTCTGATGACAAACCTCATGTCCGCACAGAAAGAAAGGATGTCACCTAATAAAAAACCAGGAAAATCAATTCATTGATTTTCGGCTGCTAACTAAAAAGAAGGGAAAACCACGTTTTTCCCTTCTTTTTCATCAATCTAAGGCGGGCATAAAAGCCCGCCAGAGAGTGATTACGCGTTGCCCAGGCCTTTGCCTGCATCTTTGGCTTCAATCAGCTCGATTTTATAACCATCCGGATCTTCAACAAATGCGATAACAGTTGTACCGCCTTTTACCGGACCTGCTTCACGGGTGACTTTCCCGCCGTTCTGGCGAATACGCTCACATGCCTGCGCGGCATCATCTACGCTAATGGCGATATGACCAAAAGCGGTACCCATTTCATAACTGTCAACGCCCCAGTTCCAGGTCAGTTCAATAACCGCTTCATCGCTTTCCTGACCATAGCCAACAAATGCCAGGGAGTATTTATATTCCGGATTTTCACTGGTACGCAGGAGCTTCATACCCAGAACTTCAGTATAAAACGCAATAGAGCGCTGGAGATCCCCGACGCGGAGCATAGTGTGGAGTAAGCGCATAATTTTCCTCTTCCGTTAGTGTTTCATCAGTTGGTACACAGGGGAATCAAGTATAGCGGCGAACCTGCGCCGCTATCAATGCAATGAGTCAGAGCGTGGGGTAATCGGTGTAACCCTGAGCATCGCCACCGTAAAAAGTTTCCGGGCGCGGGGGATTGAGCGGGGCGTTATGCTGGAGGCGAGCAACCAGATCAGGGTTGGAGATATAACTACGCCCAAAGGCGACGGCATCAATTAAACCGCGCTCGATAAGCGCCTGCGCTTTCTCAGGTGTGTAAGCACCGGCGCCAATGATAACCCCGCTAAAGCGGTCACGCACTGCCTGACGGAAGGCATCGCTATAGGGTTTGCCGCCTGCCCAGTCGGGTTCGGAAATATGCAGGTAAGCCAGCCCACGTTTATTCAACTCTTCAATAAAATAAAGTGCTGCTTCTTCCTGGTCTTCACCATTATCCAGACCATTAAAAGGCCCCAGAGGCGAGATGCGGATACCAATACGGTCGGCTGACCATGCTTCGCAGGCTGCATCAACCACTTCAAGGGCCAGCCGGGTGCGGTTTTCAATACTGCCTCCATACTGGTCAGTACGCTGGTTAGAAGCCGGAGACAGAAACTGGTGCAGCAAATAGCCATGGGCACTGTGCAATTCAATCAGGTCGAAACCGGCTGTTCTGGCATTAACGACCGCCTGGCGAAAGTCCGCCACTATTCCCGGAATTTCCTCTGTTGTTAGCGCCCGTGGTTCTGTGGTATCCACCCTTACTGCATGCCCGTTTTCATCTCTGAGTGTGGTGCGAGTTTCAGCACGAATAGCAGAAGGTGCAACCGGAGCTTTACCCTCTGGTTGCAGGGATGAATGGGAAATACGGCCTGTGTGCCACAATTGAACAGCAATATGGCCATTTTCCTGGTGGACGCTGTCAGTAATTTTATGCCATGCCGCAATCTGCGCTTCGCTGTGAATACCTGGCGCACCTTCATAACCCCGGGCTTGTGGGGAAATGTTAGTCGCTTCAGAAATAATCAAACCTGAAGATGCACGCTGGCGGTAATACTCAGCCATCAGTGCGGTAGGCACCTGCCCTGGTTCAATGCTACGCAGGCGAGTAAGTGGCGCCATCAGTACACGGTTAGATAAGGTAACTGCGCCCACTTTCAGTGGAGTGAATAATTTATCTGTAGACATAAAACCTCTTTAGTAGACCGGTCGTCTTGTTGAGAAGCAAAAATTAATCGGGTTTATTTGCAAAGAGTTGCTTCACATGGGCCAGTGCATTTTCCAGTGGAGCGACAGACCGCCCGGTCTTCGCCTGCAGGTTGGCACCAAGCCAGAGTGAATAAAGAACCTGGGCCAGGGCATAACTCTCAGTGTGAAGCGAGACAGCACCAGACTGCTTTGCCTGTTCAATCGTCCTGGCCAGATGTTCCTGCACTTTACAGGAGCCAGCTTCCATACTGGCGCGCATTGCTTCTGATAAATCGCAGACTTCCGCCGAGAGCTTTACCGCAAGGCAGCCTGTAATATGGGTTTGCTGACGGAACTGTTCTACCGCGTTCTCGAACCAACGAATTACCCGTACCTCAGGCGCATCCCCGCAATCACAACCAAAGAGTGTGGCAAGGCGGTTATCATATTGTGCGTAATACCGCTCCAGCATTGACACACCAAAGGCTTCTTTAGACGGGAAATAGTGGTAGAAGGAGCCTTTGGGAACACCTGCGGTTTTCAGAAGCTCACTCAACCCCATCCCCGTAAAACCTTTCTTCAGGCACAACTGCTCGCCTGTATTCAGGATATGTTCACGGGTGTCACGTTCGGCATGTTTTATCATGAGTGCAATGTAATAGACCAACTGGTCGCACGCAAGAGACAGGCCTTATCCTTGCGTGCGGTTTCTTTATTACGGGCCTTACTGGCGGCAGGTGGCCAGCAAGTCCAGACCTTGCTGGTAGACGTGGGTGCGAATATCCATCATCCCAAGCAGCGTGGAGAAAAGGTTGTCCTGAGAAACCTCATCATTTTTGCCTTTTTGCTGCAGGCATTGGCGGTTGATATGAAAACCCTGAGAGTAGTTATCCGACAGCCAGAATAACAGTGGAATATGAGTTTGCTGGTCTGGCGCGATAAGCCAGGGCGTACCGTGCAAATAGATTCCATTCTCGCCCAGTGATTCGCCATGATCGGATAAATACACCAGGGCGGTATTCATATCCGTGTGCTGTTTCAACATATCTATTGTGCGGCTGACAATATCATCGGTATACAAAATCGAATTGTCATAAGTATTGATGAGCGCTTCACGGGTGCAGTCCTGGATCTGGTTGGTATCACAGGTTGGCGTGAAACGGCGCATTTTGGGTGGATAACGTTCATAATACGCCGGGCCGTGACTGCCCATTAAATGCAAAACAATAACTGTATCATGCTGAATACCATCCAGAATATTTGGCAGACGATACAGCTCGGCATCATCCAGGCAAATACCATCGTGGCAGACATCGTTCAGGTTCCATTTAGTCATGTCGGTATGGGGAATTCGGGTACAGGCACCTTTACAGCCACCGTCGTTTTCCCGCCACAGCACATTAATACCACCATGAGCAAGAACGTCCATCAAACCTTCTCTGTGGTGTGCCAGGTCAGCATCATACTGGCTGCGGGTCATTCCAGAGAACATGCAGGGCACCGATACGGCCGTTTCCGTGCCGCATGAAGTGGCGTGGTTGAACCAAATAACATCACGCTTGCTCAGTTCCGGGTTGGTTTCGCGCGTATACCCACCCAGCGAATAGTCTTGCGCCCTGGATGCTTCGCCCAGAACCAGAATTACGACTGTTTTTTTACTCTGGCTGCGAATCAATGCACCTTTGGTCGCATCTTCACCCTGCCTGATAAGTTGACTGGTATTGCCAGCTATCTGTTTATGCGCGAACTGAATAAAACCGGTGACATAATTAGGCGGGGTCACCATCTTCACAATTTCCTTGTTATTACGAAACAGTGACGCATAATCTTTGTACAGTGTGCTGGCAGATAACAGAATAACCATAATGGCGCTGATAACCATTAATCCACGCAATAACAGCACACTCCACCAGCGCTCCTTGCGTATTTTAATGGCACACAATAAAGCCGCAGGAACAACCCCGGTAAGTCCCAGCCATACAAACAGTTGCGGTGTTAGCAGTGCCGTGACTTCCTGTGTATTGGTATCAAAAATGTTGAGCATCATGTTGCGGTCAATAACCGCACCATAGGTGAACATAAAATAGTTACTTGCGGCGCTGCCAACGAGCAGCAATACAAGCAAGGGCTTTCTCAGCCAGGGCAAAGCGAAGAGGCTGAAAATAATCGTCCAGGCGGAAAACAGCACCAGAGGAATACTCAGTGCAAACAGCATTGTATGCAGGCTGCCCGGATGAATTATTGCCCAACACCGTGCAATAAACAGGCTGTTAATCAAAGTAAAAATGAGCGCACTGAAAAGTGTAAACTGTGAATCGTTACACTGTAACTTATTAAACATTATTTTAATCGTAGTCAGGGAATTGAACAGACTATCAATTTATTCCGTTAAGATTAGTAAAACCTTAATCCCTTGATTAATGAGTGGTCAGTACAAATAAGGCGTATCAATTTCCTGATATATGCTATGAGTATTGAGTGTTTTTTCACATGCTCCAGTCAGGCTTATGGCCTGTGAAACTTGCACCACTGGCAGATAACGTCTTCAATAACTAAATGGGGTTGATGAGGTTGAATTGTGGCTGAGCAGTTAGAGTTTTTTCCGGTACCGAGCCCGTGTCGGGGAATTTGCCAGAGCGACGATAAAGGTTATTGTCGTGGCTGCATGCGTAGCCGCGAGGAACGCTTTAACTGGCAAAAAATGTCGGATGCGCAAAAACAGGATGTTATCCGGCTTTGTCGCCAGCGTATGCTGCGCAAATTGCGCGCAGGTAAGCCTGTGTCTGATGAGACAGACCAACAACCGTCACTGTTTTAACTGGCGAGGCGGGCTATACTCGCCTGAATTTTTTGTTAAAACAGGAACAGACTATGCAGCGTTTAGCCATCGCGCCCCAGGGGCCAGAGTTCTCTCGTTTTGTGATGGGGTACTGGCGGTTAATGGACTGGGGAATGTCGCCTCAGTCGCTGGTTACATTTATTGAGCAACATCTTGAATTAGGTATAACCACGGTTGACCATGCCGATATCTATGGCGATTATCAGTGTGAATCTGCGTTTGGTTCGGCGTTGAAACTGGCACCTGCGCTACGCGAAAAACTGGAGATCGTCACTAAATGCGGTATTGCCACGCTGGCTCGCCCTGGCAATACGATTGGTCACTACATTACTGATAAAAAGCATATTATTAGCAGCGCCGAAAACTCGCTACGCCACTTCTCCACAGACTACCTTGATTTACTCCTGATACACCGTCCGGACCCACTGATGGATGCAGACGAGGTGGCACAGGCTTTCCTTGAACTGCACCAGAGTGGCAAAGTGCGCCATTTTGGCGTGTCGAATTTTACACCGGCTCAGTATTCCCTGCTTCAGTCGAGGTTGCCTTTCTCCCTGGTCACGAACCAGGTGGAAATCTCCCCTGTGCACCAACCCCTGTTACTTGACGGCACACTGGATCAGATGCAGCAATTGCGTGTCCGCCCAATGGCATGGTCGTGTCTGGGTGGCGGGCGTCTGTTTTCTTCTCCTGAATTAGCTGCACTGCGGGATATGCTGGGGAAAGTTGCTGAGCAAACCGGCGCTCAGAGCCTTGAGCAGGTTGTATATGCCTGGATTCTTGCACTCCCGAGCATGCCACTGCCAATTATTGGCTCTGGTAAAATTAACCGGGTGCGTGATGCTGTGGGGGCGCAGGGCGTTAAATTAACCCGCACGCAGTGGTTCAGTATCCGCAAAGCCGCACTGGGTTACGATGTTCCCTGAATAAACCGTCTTCCCCACAAAAAAAAGCCCGTCCTGAGGACGGGCAAACAATACTGGAAGCAATGTGAGCAATGTCGTACGGTACGATTGAGGTCGTCACTCGCCGTACCGTGGAAAATAATCTAACAGTAATGATAATCATTATCAACCATGAGTTATGTAAGGTTGCGGTACAGGGTTATGTATTTTGCTCAATAGCGGGAAGAACGGGCGCCAGTTGTAACTGAGACAACGAGCAATATAACATCCAGATATGGGAAGCCAGATTACGGGCATCCTCCCGGTGATGGCGCTCAAGTGTTGTTGTCAGCGTTTTCAACGTTGCGAGCGCATTGTCGAGACTGTGGTGGTGAACTCCCCGCTCAGTCATCACGCCCTGTACCAGGTGAAGTGCAACATCACGTACCTGTGTCAGCGGGTCGCCAGGTGTGCCCCAGGAACGCAATTGCCATACAACATGAGAACAATTCAGTAGTACCACTCCCCAGCGCAGCAACCAGCGGCGGCTGGTTTCGTCTTTACTGCTATTCAACTGACTTACCAGGTGATACACCAAAGATTCGAACATTGACTGTGTACGTGCAGGGCGGCGACTTAACTGATCAATAAAAGCCCGGCGTAATGCGCGAATATGGCGACGGCTTTTCAGGTTATCAGACCCTGGCCTCAATACAGAAAAGGCGACCCATGCCACACCGACACCCAAAATTTTAGCCAGATTCTGATTCAGAAAGTCTGCAAAGTTATAAACCGGCGGGTTAGTGACGGCAATAAATGATCCCATAAAAACAATGAGCTGCCCCCATAGCCCGGCAAACCTGGGCTGCTGCTGTTTTATCAATTGCATGGTCAGTAATAAAGGGAACAGAAACAGCAGAAATTGCCACAACTGCGTTATCTGCACCATCAGGCCGAATTTCACTGCAAAGCTGAACAAAGACAGCAGTAACAGAGTACGCAATAACAGGGTTAAGGAAAATAATGCTGTGGGTGTAGTGGCATAAAGAACACAACAAATGGCTGCCAGCGTCAGGGCCGCGCCTCCTTCATCCCACTGGCTGCCAATACTCCAGGCACTGGTGACGCTAATCACACAAAAAGTGCGCAGTGCGGCCCAAACGGATTCAAGCCAGTCGGTATGGCGGGCAAGCGCGGGGGTACGTGGCACAGTTTTAACCGGGTGGCCTGCCGGCAACGTGAGTTGCAGAAGCTCCCGGCGGCAGTTTTGCAATAACTGGCAATAATGCGACAGACGAAACCATAAGGCACGGTGGCGGTAATCTGCGTGTTCTGGCGGCTTCAGTCTGGCAAGGCTTCGGGCAATATGCAGTGCATCTGCTTGTGGGTTGCCTAACTGCGCCAGTAACTGTTCAATTGCCGGCCAGAGATATGCTGGCGCATTGGGCCAGTTAATCAGTAAACGGCGTATACCCGAAGTGACACTGATTGCCCGTAAATATTGGTGCAGCAGGTAGTTAATGCGGGGGTTTTGGTGGCGAAAACGATAATGGCTCCAGAATGCCTGAACCCGCAGCAGGTTCGTGGTCAGGATCTGGCTTATCATGCGCTCGTGAGCTGTACGGATCTCATCCGTTGTTTCCTGGCGCCAGAGCAATTTAGCATGCTCAAGTAACCGTTGGTGCAGGTTGGTAAGTGTACTGATAAGGGTTGCCCCATCAGCGGTGCCTGGCAACGCCATCATCATTAACCCACCGCATAAAATCCCGACAATCACTTCGCACACTCGCGATTGCGCGACATCCCAAAGCTCGGTGGTTGATACTGTGTTGAGTAATGGAAATGCAATAATAGCCGCGGTATAACCCGCCAGAGAAAAACTGTAGGCAACATTGTATTGAAACTGGCTGGCCATTAGCGTGCACACAGCCAGCCAACTGGCCATCGCCCAGGTAAACAACCAGGGGTCATCAAGGGTGTGCCCGGCAATAAACAGCGCGGCAAATGCGCCCAGAACACTGCCTGCAATACGCCCGAGGCTTTTGCTGATAACGCCGCCCTGAGTGGGAAAACTGACAACGGCCGCCGATGTCATGGCCCAGTAGGGTTCGTCCAGTTGCAACGCATAAGCGATGGCAAGCGCAAGGCACATGGCAATGGCATTGCGTAAAGCATAGCGCCACTGCCCTGGCCGGGTATTAAACCAGGGCAGGGATGTGAGCCGAAAACTGTTCGGTGTCATCGTTTTTCTGGCTCAATGGCGACAGTACAGGTAGTCCCGGACACCAGCGTTACCCCCTGAGGAATGGTGTCCAGAGTAATTCTGACCGGGATACGTTGCGCCAGGCGCACCCATGGCACGTTGGGTTTGATATCGGCAATCAATCCGGAGTCAGCTTCCACGCTCTGGTCATAAATCGCCCTGCCAATGCTTGCGACCCTACCTTGTAATGGGGTGTCATCACTGTACAGCAGGATTTTCGCCAGGTCGCCGGGTTGTATGTGGCGGAGTTTGGTTTCTTCAAAATAACCGACAACATAGAAAGAGTGGCTTTCAACCAGAGCAAATACGGCTTTGCCCGCTGTGGCATAATCCCCCACGCGGGTGGATAAGTTAGTTACCCAGCCATCCTGAGGGGCACTGACAATAGCCTGGCTAATCTCCCAGTTGGCCTTATCCAGTGCCGCCTGTGCCGCATTAACCCCAGCCTGTGCTGTTTTCACATTGATGTTGGCGTTATCCATCTCTTCGCCTGCCAGCAGGTTTGCCGGCAGGTTATGGCGGCGTGCGGCTTCCCGTGTTGCTTTTGCCAGTGCAGTCTGAGCGCTGGCAAGTTTGGCTGTCGCATCAAGTTTTGCAATCTGCCAGGGGGTATCGTCGAGCCGGAACAGGACACTACCAGCACGGACAAACTGGTTATCCTTGACATTAAGGGCAACAATGCGCCCTGAAACCTGGGGAGTAATACCGATTTTTTCAGCCCTGACTTTGCCATCCCGGGTCCAGGGTGATTGCATATAGTAATTCCATACCATCCACCCGGCCACCAGAGCACAGGCAAGAATCAGCAGGCCAGAAAAATACTTAAGGGTCTTCAGGTTCATGCATGTTATCCCAGAGCAAGCATTAACATACCGCTGCTAACACACAGGGTAAAAAGTGAGAGGTCCATAAGCGTGGGGTGCCAGATGTCACCGGAATACATCCAGTCTCGCAATAATCTGTGCAGAATAAGCCAAATAAAGAAACCAATCAGAACCGCTTTAAATAGTGGTGGAAAATAGACCGAAGACCCGGTAACCAGGTCACGGGAGGCCAGTCCAGACGAGAAGACAAAAAAATTCACAGGAATATCCCTTTAAACCATGCAGATGCTGCCATTCACCCGACAACTATGTAGAATAAATTATCGATACTTGTTTAACTTCACTAAAACTAAGGGTTTGTATTGAAATCTGAGCGTCTGCAAACTAGTCTGTAACAAGTATAATAACTTAGCAAGCTAATTATAAGGAGATGAAATTGGAATCACCACTCGGATCTGACCTTGCTCGTTTAGTTCGTGTATGGCGCGCTCTGATTGATCTGCGGCTGAAGCCACTGGAGTTAACGCAAACCCATTGGGTTACTCTGCATAATATTCATCAGCTTCCGCCGGAGCAGTCACAAATACAGCTGGCTAAAGCTATCGGGATAGAACAGCCTTCTCTGGTTCGTACTCTCGACCAGCTTGAGCAAAAAGGTCTGATTTCACGCCATACCTGTGCAAATGACCGTCGTGCCAAGCGTATTAAGCTAACGGATAAAGCACAACCGATTATCGAACAAATGGAGCAGGTAATTAGCCGCACTCGCGGTGAAATTTTAGGTGGGGTAAGTCAGCAGGAAATAGACATACTGATTAGTCTTATTGGGCGGCTGGAACGGAATATTCTTGATCTACAAGCAAAAGAATAAATGATTCAAACGGGGTAATAGTCAGACGAACAAAGAAAAATCAAAAAAATAATAGAATAATGATGATACAGGCCATATACCGCAGTAGCGTACTTTGCTGCAATTTGCTGTGACCAGTTTGAATGCCGGCCTGTATGCTTTCCTGCTGAGGTAAGAGGCCGATACTGAGTAGGTATTCCCCTGCATTTTTGAGACGATCTGTATCATAGACAGCAATGAATGATACAGATCATCAGTCTGAGGTGGCCTGAACAGGCCACCAATAAGCATATTAGTTTGGTGAAACGGTGATTTGGCGGCCATCGGAGGCCATTTTCACACGCTGGCCCACAGAGAAACGGGTAGCACCCTGTTTCTGTACAACCTGGATGGTATTCCCGTCATCTTTACGAATAACCAGTTCTACCCCCTGAGTTTTGTTCATGGCGCCCTGAACGTTCTGGCCCGCAACGCCACCTGCAATGGCGCCAGCGGCTGTAGCCAGAGAACGACCAGTACCGCCGCCAACTGTATTACCCAAAAATCCGCCTAACACAGCACCGCCAATTGCACCAATAACGTTACTGTCGTCACCGCCCTGAATCTGAACCGGACGAACGGACACCAGGGTACCATAGGTCACGCTTTGTACTTGCTTAGCTTCAGACGCGCTGTACACATCCCCTGACAAGGTATCATTGTTAACACAGCCCGCCAGCGTAAGCCCGACGAAAGAGATAACCAGTACACGTGAAATCATCTATGACTCTCCTTTTTCCTGGTAATGCCCGGACAGGGCATCATCCTGGATAAATTATACGGTAATAAAGGGACGAATTTAATGCTGTCGCCAGGAAACATGCTCAAAATAATAAAAGTCCATGTTTGAACCGGACGTCAACATACGTCAGACCAGGGGCGAACGGCTGTAGTGAGTTGTTAGAAAATATTACGCTTTCATGGCAATACCCAGGGATATGTGGTGCAATTGTTAATGTAAAATAATGACAAAGGACGGTATATGAGATCGGGGCGATACATCGGCGTAATGTCCGGGACCAGCCTGGATGGTGTGGATGTGGTGCTGGTGGCGATAGACAGCCATATGGTGGCACAACAAGCCAGTATCACCTGGCCCATTCCTCTGGGAATCAAACAGGCTGTACTGGATATTTGCCAGGGGCAGGTATTGACACTCTCGACACTGGGGCAACTTGATTCCCGTCTTGGGCAACTGTTTGCCGATGCCATTCTCGCGTTAATGCACAATGAAGGAATACAGGCAAAAGACGTAGTGGCGATAGGTTGCCATGGTCAAACAGTGTGGCATGAGCCGTTGGGCGAAACACCGCATACAATGCAGATTGGCGACAATAATATTATTGCGGCACGAACCGGCGTGACTGTTGTCGGCGATTTTCGCCGTCGTGATATTGCTGTTGGCGGTCAGGGTGCTCCCCTGGTGCCCGCTTTTCATGCGGCATTGCTATCCCACCCCGTTGAGCGCCGTGTCGTGTTGAATGTTGGCGGCATCGCCAATATGACTATCCTGACGCCAGGTTTACCCGTCCGCGGCTACGATACCGGTCCGGGAAACATGCTAATGGATGCATGGATTTGGCGTAATAAAGGCAAACCTTTCGATAAAGACGCCTTGTGGGCTCGTAAAGGCCAGGTTGTAGTGCCGTTGCTACAACAAATGCAAAGTGACCCGTACTTTGGGTTGCCGGCCCCTAAAAGCACGGGGCGCGAGTATTTTAACCTTGGCTGGCTGGAACGGCATCTCTCTGCCTTCCCGGTATTACCTGCCGAAGATATCCAGGCGACGCTACTGGAGCTTACGGCAGGGTCTGTTGCTGAACAAGTTCAGTTAAGTGGCGGTTGTGAGCGGTTGCTGGTGTGTGGTGGTGGTAGCCGAAATCCACTACTGATGGCACGGCTGGCGGCGTTGTTGCCAGGTACCGAAGTGGGAACAACAGATAGCGCCGGGATCAGTGGTGATGATATGGAAGCACTGGCATTTGCCTGGCTGGCCGCCCGTACCATTGCTGGGTTGCCCGGTAATATGCCTTCGGTGACTGGCGCACGCGAGGAAACTATCCTTGGAGCCGTTTATCCGGCTAATAACAGGATAAATCAGAGTTAACTGACAGGGATGGCTTGCTAAACAGACTAGACTCAAACAAACGGAGTGATTGTGGCTCCGCTTGTTTGCGGATGGACTGCATTATGAAAAAAAGCCTGCTGCTTTTCCCGCTTATACTGAGCGGCTGCACTACTTACCAACATCTTATCGATGCGATTCACACCGATACATTTCACTACCAGTGTGATGAAAAACCCCTCACCGTTGAAATAAACCAACAAAAGCAGTCTGCCAGTTTTGTGCTGGACAATACGGTATTGCACCTGCAACAAGGCTTGTCGGCTTCAGGAGCCCGGTATACCGATGGCATATATGTCTTCTGGTCTAAAGGTGATAAAGCCACGGTATACCGGCGGGATACGGTGGTACTGCACAACTGTCAGTTAGTGGGTAACAAGGATTGAGATTTAGCGATGCGGGGCGCAGAATAGACCAACCTGTTGATTTCTGAATACCTGCTATGTCTGACAATGAATCCTTACAGCAGATTGCCAGTCTGCGCCGTGAATACACCCGAGGCGGGTTGCGTCGTAAAGACCTGACGGACGACCCGCTGACTTTATTTGAACGCTGGCTTGGGCAAGCGTGTGATGCCCGCCTTGCGGACCCGACGGCTATGGTTGTCGCCACTGTGGATGAGAACCAGCAACCCTGGCAGCGCATTGTACTGCTCAAACATTTCGATTCCCGGGGCATGGTGTTTTACACCAACTTAGGCAGCCGTAAAGCCGCTCATTTGGAGCATAACCCACGTATCAGCTTATTGTTCCCCTGGCATATGCTTGACCGCCAGGTCGCTGTGACGGGCAAAGCAGAACGCCTGTCCACTGTGGATGTAATGAAGTATTTTCACAGCCGCCCACGCGACAGCCAGATTGGCGCCTGGGTTTCCCGTCAGTCTTCGCGCATCAGTGCCCGCAATATTCTGGAAAGTAAATTCCTTGAGATAAAACAGAAGTTTCAGGCCGGAGAAATTCCGCTGCCCAGTTTCTGGGGGGGATTCCGGGTGAGTATTGATCAAATGGAATTCTGGCAGGGGGGAGAACACCGCCTGCATGACCGTTTTTTATACCAGCGTGATGCGGATACCTGGAAAATCGACCGCCTGGCACCTTAATCACCGGAAATAGTCTCGTTAGCGCTGGCGCAATGCAGGCCGGCGCTTTATTCTATTGCCTCCCTGACTTTTAATGTCTCAGCGCCAGTGCGCGACAGACTTGTGTACCGGTAAAGGTGCAATCGTATAAAACATGGAGAATTTGATGGCAAGCAGCAACTTGATTAAACAATTGCAAGAGCGTGGGCTTATTGCTCAGGTGACGGATGCAGACGCGCTGGTGGAACGACTGGCGCAGGGGCCAATCGCTCTCTATTGCGGCTTCGATCCGACTGCCGACAGCTTGCATTTGGGCCATCTGGTTCCATTGTTGTGCCTGAAGCGTTTTCAGGAAGCTGGCCACAAACCGGTTGCACTGGTTGGTGGCGCGACCGGGTTAATTGGTGATCCCAGTTTTAAAGCAACAGAACGTAAGCTCAATACCACCGAAACTGTTCAGGAGTGGGTCGATAAGATTCGCCGCCAGGTTGCGCCATTCCTTGATTTTGACTGTGGCGATAACGCCGCTATTGCTGCAAATAACTATGACTGGTTTGGCAGCATGAATGTGCTGACTTTCCTGCGCGACATTGGCAAGCACTTTTCTGTTAACCAGATGATTAACAAAGAAGCGGTAAAACAGCGCCTTAACCGCGACGATGTCGGTATTTCATTTACTGAATTCTCCTATAATCTGCTCCAGGGCTATGATTTCGCCTGCCTGAATGATTTACACGGCGTTGAATTGCAAATTGGCGGCTCAGATCAGTGGGGGAACATTACATCCGGTATCGATTTAACCCGCCGCCTTCACCAGAAACAGGTATTTGGCCTTACTGTACCGCTTATTACAAAAGCAGACGGCACCAAATTTGGTAAAACAGAAGGTGGTGCGGTGTGGTTGGATCCGAAGAAAACCAGCCCGTACAAATTCTACCAGTTCTGGATTAATACCGCCGATGCGGATGTTTACCGCTTCCTGAAGTTCTTTACTTTCATGAGCCTTGAAGAAATTAACGCACTGGAAGAAGAAGATAAAAACAGTGGCACTGCACCGCGTGCGCAGTATGTGCTGGCAGAGCAGGTTACTCGTCTGGTGCATGGTGAAGAAGGGCTGGCTGCGGCGAAACGTATTACTGAAAGCCTTTTCAACGGGCACCTGGAAGACCTTACCGAAAATGATTTTGCGCAACTGGCGCAAGATGGCGTGCCGATGGTTGAACTGGATAAAGGAGCAGACCTCCAGCAGGCTCTGGTGGACAGTGAACTACAACCCTCCCGTGGGCAGGCGCGTAAAACCATCGCGTCCAACGCGGTTTCTGTTAATGGGCAAAAACAGAGCGATGCTGAGTACAGCTTTACTGACGCAGACTACCTGTTTGGCCGCTACACTCTGTTACGCCGCGGTAAGAAAAACTACTGCCTCATTTGCTGGAAGTAACCAATAGTCATAAGGCGTGGGAAATCACGCCTTAATTTTTTGTCTCAATAACACTCACAACACTCATCACCGGGTTAGTCATGAAAAATATCCTCGCTATACAATCACACGTGGTTTTTGGCCACGCGGGGAACAGTGCGGCTGAATTTCCGATGCGCCGCCTTGGCGCTAACGTCTGGCCACTGAATACCGTTCAGTTTTCCAATCACACGCAATATGGCAAATGGACCGGCATCGTCATGACGCCATCGCATTTAACCGATATTGTCCAGGGCATTGCGGATATCGGCGAATTAGCACGTTGTGATGCTGTTCTTAGCGGATACCTTGGCTCAGCAGAGCAGGGGCAGCACATTTTACGTATCGTGGAACAGGTAAAGCAGGCTAATCCTTCAGCCCGTTATTTCTGTGACCCGGTTATGGGACACCCGGAAAAAGGCTGTATTGTGGCACCTGGTGTGGCGGAATTTCATGCCCGCAGTGCATTGCCGGCGGCAGATATTATTGCGCCGAATCTGTTGGAACTGGAAATGCTCAGTGGTCACTCTGTCAGTAACGTCGCCGAGGCTGTCAGCACTGCGCGTGAACTGATTGCCAAAGGGCCGGAAATCGTCCTGGTGAAACATCTGGCGCGAGCTGGTTATAATCAGGATTGTTTTGAAATGTTGCTGGTAACAGATGATGCCGCCTGGCATATCAGCCGTCCGTTGGTCGACTTTGGCACTCGCCAGCCCGTGGGCGTGGGTGATGTAACCAGTGGTTTGCTGTTAGTGAAATTGCTACAGGGTGCAACCGTTCAGGATGCGCTGGAGCACGTTACTTCTGCGGTGTATGCCATTATGCAAACCACAAAACAGATGGGCGAGTATGAGCTGCAAGTCGTTGCTGCACAGGACGAGATAGTCCGCCCTGAGCAGTGGTTTTACAGTAAACAGCTCTGACTGCACGCACAAGTGTTACTTATACGGTGCTGGCACAAGCATCGAGTGCTCCAGGGATGGAGCAATTATTTGAGTCCTTCAGCCTTCAGTGCCGCCACAACAGCCGGACGAGCACGCATCCTTTCCATAAATGCATTGATATGTTCGAACTGGCTCATATCCAGTGACAGCGCGTATCCCCAGTTGAGCACAGTAAATAAATAAGCGTCAGCTACGCTAAAACGCTGCCCCATCAACCAGGGTTTATCACTTAGCGCGTTGTTGACCAGCCCCATTTTTTTCAACAATTTAGCTATACAGGCAGATTTATATGCTTCGGGTGTCTCGGACGAAAACAACGGAGTGAAACCTTTGTGTAATTCCGTCGCAATGAAGTTAAGCCAGGAAAGCGCCTGGTAGCGCGACAACGTTCCGACCGGTGGAAGAAGCTGGCGGTCCGGTACCTGGTCTGCGATATATTGCACAATAACTGCACCTTCGGTCAGCAAGGTATCATTATCTAACAGCAGCGCCGGAACCTGCCCGGCAGGGTTAATGGACCAGAAATCCTCACCACTTTCAGTGGACTTTTCCTGTAAGTTAACCTGTGACAGGGTGAAATCAAGCCCGCTTTCACGCAGGACAATATGTGGCGACAGTGAGCACGCGCCTGATTTATAAAACAATTTCATCGTAAGACTCCTTGTGTAAGCGCCAGGTAGTAAGATATCACTTATCAAGGATGGTAGTTGGCAAGGAAGAGAAAGAAAAGCAGAAAAAGTGCAGAGCAAACGCGGTAGTTATACGAGCCGGGAAGAGTCAATCGCCACTGTACTCAGGTACAGTGGCGATAACGCTGTTTCCCCAGAAAAATCAGACAGTCACTGTTTGTGACGTGCTGGCTTTTTTATCGTCATCCTGCGTCATGCGGTGCAATTTTGGCGCAGTCAGCAGCATCAACAGTGCAATGATACCGGTGGTAATCCCAATTTGCAGGAAGACATGTCCGTATACCTGCAGAGATTCTACCGGGTTAGTGACATTCTCTGGTACAGCCATCAGGTTGGCGACTTTACCGGCAATAATGGCCGCACCAGCCGTAGTCAGGAACCAACTGCCCATAATAAAGCCCATCAGGCGCTGTGGAACCAATTGTGCCACCATGGCCAGGCCCAGACCGGAGATCATCAGTTCACCAATACTTTGCAGTGCATAGCTGGCAATTAACCAGTTAACAGAGACAATCCCGGCATCTGTAGCAAAACGCGCACCTAATGGCAGAATAAGGAATGCGCCAGAGCACAGAACCATACCAATCGCAAATTTAACGGACATTGGCAGGCGGTCACCCATTTTGTTGTAAATCGCTGCAAGAATTGGGCTACCAATCATAATCCAGAACGGGTTCAGTGCCTGGTATTGTTCAGGTTCGAACGCAATACCAAAAATACTGTGCTCAACATTGCGGATAGCAAAAAAGTTCAGTGAGGTTGGCATCTGGCTGTAGAGCACAAAGAATACTACGGCTTCCAGCATCAGCAGAAACGCAACAATCATTTTACGGCGTGCCGCGCCTTGCAGGGCAGAGGCTTCTTTGGCAAAAATCGCGATAATCCCCAGAGCGATGACACCCAATGCAATACGGGCGACTTGCTGGTTATGCAACAACCAGGTGGCAAGGGCAATCAGGACCAGAACACCGACCAGGGTGGCAAACAGTTTACGCAGGTCAACCGGTGCAAAATCCGGTTTGGAACCGAAATCTTTTACCCATTTCTTACAGAATGCAAAGTTCACCACGGTAATCAGCATACCCACAACGCTCAGTGAAAATGCGATACTCCAGCCGAACTGTGCTGCCAGCCATGGCGTGGCGAGCATGGAAAAGAATGAGCCAATGTTGATGGACATATAGTACATCGTAAATGCGCCATCAAGACGTGGGTCATCTTTTGGATAACAGGTAGACAGCAAAGCAGACGGGTTAGCTTTGAACAAGCCATTACCGACAGCGATGGTTGCCATACCGGCGTAGACGATAGCGGCATTGTGCCCGGACCAGGCAACTAACGCATACCCAACAACCAGAACAAGCGCCCCCAGCATAATGACGCGTTTGGTACCCAGTACTTTATCGCCTAACCAGCCGCCAATAGCGACCAGACCATAGACAAGCGCACTGAAAGAAGAGAAAAGCGTAATTGAGTCCGCTTCAGACATACCCAGTTGTTTAACCAGGTAAACAGCCATGATTCCCTGCAGGCCGTAGTAACCAAAGCGTTCCCATAATTCAATGGAGAAAATGAGATAAAACGATTTCGGTTGTTTGAAAGCATTTAAACTAATGCTTTCTGCTGGTTTATTGTTTGCAGTCGACACATATACCTCTTATTTTACAGCCCGTACTAACAGGGCGTTTTTCAACCAGATGGCGCTAAGACGACTCTGATTTTGTTATGGGAGGGGAAAACGGCAGGTACTTTTCCCTAATATGAGGCATCTGGCAAGTTATTTGTCATATTCTTTTACATTTGTGTTTGGTGGGGTATTGCCTGGGTAGATGAATTGTTATGCAGATTTAAATTTTGATAGACTAAAAAATATAAGTTTTTTCTTTTGTGAAGCTGATTTTTTTCTGATACAAAGAGTTATATGTCGTATTTTACGGTTATAACCAGTTAATGAAACCACTATTATTTCATATTGCGGTTTAATTGTTTGTTTTATGTAATTTTTCTTTATTAAACCATAGGTTGGGGAAACTTGTGGCGATAAATTTTAACATTTACCCCTGCCTGAAGCGGCCTGTGGAAAATCTATAGAAATTTTGGGTTTTAAAAAAACAATTAACCACATGTGGTGCTGTCTGGAATGTTTTATGTAGCTAAAATCTACAATGAAAAGTGTTTATGTTGTTGAATGAGGGTTTTTTAGTGAGGGAGGTAAACGTTTGCGTCAGCGCCTGACGCAAACAGCTATCAATGTCATCCGGTCAGATTTCGGTCTTCTCTTTGTACTCACAAAGATCTTCAATCAGGCAGGAGCCACAGCGGGGTTTACGTGCCACACAAGTGTAGCGCCCATGCAGAATTAACCAGTGGTGGCAGTCAACTTTAAATTCGGCAGGAACGACCTTCAGTAGTTTATCCTCTACCTGCTCAACATTCTTGCCCGGGGCAAAACCCGTTCTGTTACACACCCGAAAAATATGTGTATCCACGGCGATGGTAGGCCAGCCAAAAGCGGTGTTAAGCACGACATTCGCAGTTTTCCTGCCAACACCTGGTAATGCTTCCAGTGCAGCACGGTCTTCAGGTACTTCGCCACCATGTTTTTCGAGCAAAATGCGGCAGGTTTTAATCACATTCTCAGCTTTGCTGTTAAACAGGCCGATTGTCTTGATATATGACTTCACGCCTTCCACCCCCAGCGCGAGAATGGCCGCTGGCGTGTTGGCTACCGGGTACAGCTTCGCTGTAGCCTTATTGACGCTGACATCAGTTGCCTGAGCCGAAAGCAGCACAGAAATGAGTAATTCAAAAGGTGATGAGAAGTGCAACTCCGTTGTTGGATGCGGATTACTCTCTCTAAGGCGCGACAAAATAGCGATGCGTTTCTCTTTGTTCATCAGGCTTTTTCTGCTCCCTGAACGTTGCTTTCCCTGGCGTGAGTTGCAGCTCTGCGTTTACTGCGCTCGTCAATGACATATTTAGCGGCAAGCATTAAACCCAGGCCAAAAAAGGCACCTGGTGGCAACATGGCGAGTAAAAAAGGCGTGTCTGTATGGTAGATTTGGATACGCAGAATCTTAGCCCAGCTCCCCAGCAGCATATCGGCACCATCAAATAATGTTCCATTGCCTAAAATCTCACGCATTGCGCCCAAAACAAACATGGCACATGTTGCGCCCATCCCAATGGCAAGACCATCAATGGCTGCAAGGCCTGGTGGATTTCTGGAGGCAAAGGCCTCAGCGCGCCCAATAACAATACAGTTGGTGACAATCAGTGGAATAAAGATCCCCAAAGACTGATAAAGCCCGAAGGCAAAAGCATTGATTAACAGTTGAACCGAGGTTACCACGGAAGCAATGATCAGCACGTAAATCGGAATGCGAATTTCACTGGGTACAAAGCGACGCAGTAATGAAACCGCAGTGTTCGTCAGCACCAGTACCAGCGTCGTTGCCAGTCCAAGACCCAAAGCATTGGTTGCAGTGGACGTGACAGCAAGCAGAGGGCACAAGCCAAGTAGTTGCACCAGCGCCGAGTTATTTTTCCATAACCCCTGGATAAAAATTGTTTTTACATCACTCATGAAGATGCTCCACAAGAGGGGAGTGTTGCCAGTTCAGGCGGCAGCGTTTTGGCAAACAATGCGGCACGTTTAACGGCGTTAACCACGGCTCGTGGAGTAATGGTCGCACCGGTAAACTGGTCAAATTGTCCGCCGTCTTTTTTCACAGCCCATGCGGCATCGTCGGGGCCAGTTACCTGTTTACCGGCAAAACCCAGTATCCAGTTTGACACCCGCACATCAATTTTATCGCCAAGGCCCGGTGTCTCGTGCTGCTCAGTGACCCGTGTTCCTAACACAGTGCCGGAGAAATCGGAAGCAACCAGCAACTGAATCGCTCCACCATAACCATCAGGTGCTGTGGTTTGCATAACCACAGCAACCGGTTTGCCCTGGTTACGGGCAATATAGATATCGTGAGCACCAGAGCCCAGTGGCGTATTGTTCGCCACCACGCAATCTTGCTGGATAGCATTATCATAGCTGTCCGGGGCGATAACCTGGTCGAACAATTTCTTTTGTTGCAACATGGCCTGATGAGCAATCACCGGCTGTGTCAATGTGTTCACTACGGCAACCAGGCCGGTAAAACCTGCCGCGAACAGCGCCAGAGTGACACCGTGTTTACGCATTGTGTTCAGCATCACGAGTCTCCTTAGCGGTGTCCATAGGTTTGCGGGCGCGTAAAGTAATCAATCAGTGGTACGGTGATATTTGCCAGCAAAGTCGCAAAAGCTACGGCGTCGGGGTAGCCGCCGAATGAACGAATCAGCCAAACCAGTAACCCAGCCAGCGCACCGAAAATTAGCCTGCCTTTTGGTGTGGTGGATGCAGTAACCGGGTCTGTAAAGATAAAGAATGCACCCATCATCGTTGCCCCGGAAAACAGATGAATTGCTGGAGAAGCACAGCTATTGGGAAGTAGCCACCAGCCAAGCGTTGAGCAAACGAGCAAAGTCAGCAGGAAACTCACCGGAATATGCCAGCGTATTGTCCCTTTCATTAACAGGAAGAGGCCTCCCGCCAGCCATGCCACGTTAACCCATTGCCAGCCTATACCGGCAAGAATGCCGCCATAAATCGGTGCCTGTTTGAGTTCAGCAACGGTATGCCCGGCACGCAGACCGGTTTTAAACGTGTCGAGCGGAGTGGCCTGGCTGATGCCGTCAATGCCCATTTTTAACTGGGTAACGGTGTCGCCTGCCAGTGTATGACCGGTGAAAATGGTATGCAGAACGTCACTGACACCGGGCACGGTTGCTGCCAGTGTCTCGGGAGGTAACCAGGATGTCATGGATACCGGAAACGCAATAAGTAACACCACATAACCGGTCATCGCAGGGTTAAAAGGATTATGGCCCAGTCCACCATACAATTGCTTGGCAAAAATAATGGCAAATAAGGTACCAACAATCACCATCCACCAGGGGGCCAAAGGCGGGATACTGACGCCAAGCAGCAAACCTGTGAGGAGTGCTGAGTTATCGCCCAGTTCGGACATCGATTTATTGCGCAATTTGAGTATGGCGCTTTCCCCGGCAAGTGCCGCGAGGCAGCCAAGGATGACCTGAACCAGACTGCCAGGCCCAAACCACAGCGTCTGGACAATAATGGCGGGAACTGCTGCCAGCGTAACCAGCAGCATAATGCGGCTGGTTTGGCGTTGGTTATGGGTATAGGGTGAACTGGCAATACGAAAAACCATTTAATCCTCACTGACAGCAGACTGCGCTGCACGTTTTGCTTTGGCACGGGCAATCGCCGCTTCAACTGCAGCTTTGCGCGGGTCCACAGCCACTGGCTCACTGACTGGCTCAGGAGTGAGGGTTGCTTCCGGTGCCGAATTCTCCACTGCCTGCGCTTTGCGTGCTTTGGCGCGGGCAATCGCCGCCTCAACCGCGGCTTTGCGCGGGTCCACAGCCACTGGCTTACTGACTGGCTCAGGAGTGGCGGTTGCTTCCGGTGCCGAATTCTCCACTGCCTGCGCTTTGCGTGCTTTGGCGCGGGCAATCGCCGCCTCAACCGCAGCTTTGCGCGGGTCCACAGCCACTGGCTCACTGACTGGCTCAGGAGTGGGGGTTGCTTCCGGTGCCGAATTCTCCACTGCCTGCGCTTTGCGTGCTTTGGCGCGTGCCAGTGCTGCGGCAACCGCCGCTTTACGTGGGTCTTCTGAGCCAGTATGACTGTCGGCGACGGTTTGCTCAGCGGTTTGTAAGGCTGCTTTCTCTTGTTGTCGGGCGCGTGCTTCGGCTTTACGTGCAGCACGGGCTGCAATCGCAGCCTGGTTATCTGGCTGGGTACCAGCCTGAATCACAACGGTGTTTGTGGCGGCAGTATGTTTTTCTTTGACTCGCGCCAGTGCGGCCTCAATTGCCGATTTGTCTTGTGCTGATCCTGGTTGCACCGCTGCCTGTTGATGACGGGCCTGACGCGCCTGTTTTTCGCGCTCAAGGCGAGCCTGCCGGGCCTCAAAACGGGTTTTTGCTTCTGCTGCCCGGCGAGTTTCGTCGGCAATGGCCCGAATTTCTGCTTTTTCCTGACGGAAATATTGCACCAGCGGGATCTGGCTGGGGCACACCCAGGCACAGGCACCGCATTCAATGCAATCATTCAGATGGTGCGCCGTCGCTTTATCATGTTGCTGCCCTAAGCTGAACCAGTATAACTGTTGGGGTAACAGGTCTGCCGGGCACGCTTCGGCACAGGCGCTGCAGCGAATACAGTGCTGTTCTTCTTGTGCTGGCTCCATTTCTTGCACAGAAGGTGCCAGCAGGCAGTTAGTGATTTTAACTGCCGGGACATCAAGTGAGGGCAAAGTAAACCCCATTAATGGCCCACCCATAATTACCATGGGCTGGGCATTACTGCGGTAGTCTGCAAAATTAAGCAAGTGACGTACTGGTGTGCCTATTCGCGCCCAAACGTTTCCGGGTTTGCCAACGGCTTCCCCAGTCAGCGTCACGACACGTTCAGTGAGTGGTTCACCATCGATAATGGCTCGTTTAATGGCATAAGCAGTACCGACATTTTGCATTAATACACCGATATCAGAAGAGCGCCCACCATGGGGAACCTGCTTGCCTGTCAGGATCTGGGTTAGCTGTTTGGCGCCTCCGGAAGGGTATTTCGTGGGAATGACCCGCAACTGCGTCTTGTGTTCATTACACAAAACCGCTCTGAGCATGGAAATTGCCTGAGGTTTATTGTCTTCAATACCAATCAAAATCTGGCGCGGATTAAGTATATAGTCGAGGATTTTTATCCCCTCGAGTATTTGTGCAGCGCACTCCTGCATTAAGCGGTCATCAGCCGTGATGTAAGGTTCACACTCAGCGGCATTAATTATCAGCGTCTCGATTCGGCCAGCCCCACCACGCAATTTTACGCCAGTAGGAAAACCTGCGCCGCCAAGGCCGGCAACGCCAAACTGCTGAATTCGCTCAATCAGGCTCGCTTTTTCACGCTGCTGGTAATCACTCCAGCCCTCGCGTGGGAACCATTCGTCTTTACCGTCTGCTGCAAGAAAAACGCAAGGCTCCATCAAACCGGAAGGGTGAGCAGTGGTATGAGGCGCGATTGCGGTAATCGTCCCGGAAGTGGGCGCGTGTACCGGCAACATTTTCCCCCAGCCACGCGTCAGCGGTTGCCCACGCAACACAACGTCACCGGGTTTTACGCACAGTTCACCTTCATCGCCAATATGTTGCCTGACGGGGATAATATAATCTGTAGCCAGTGGAACCTGCCGCAAGGGGGTGCCACTGGACTGGTGCTTCATTTCTGGAGGGTGGATCCCCCCATGAAAGTCCCAGATTTTGTCTTTTTTAAACGCTGAAAAAAACTTAAGCATGGTTTTCCACAGGGATAATCTTCACGGGGATAGTTTGCAGATCCCATTTCCAGGTTGCCGGAGTCGGGTTTACGGGCACCAGAGTAATGCACTGTGTCGGGCAAGGGGCGACACATAAATTACAGCCAGTACACTGTTCACTGATTACGGTGTGCATTGCACGGGTGGCCCCCACTATTGCATCAACCGGGCAGGCCTGAATGCACTTGGTGCAACCAATACAGTTATCTTCATCGATAACGGCCAGCATCCGTTCAGGCTCTGCGGCGTCACCGCCTTCTGTTGGTTGCGGATCAACCCCCATTAAACCAGCAATTTTTACCATGACGGCTTCGCCGCCTGGTGCACAACGGTTTATGTGCTCACCATTTTTACCAACCGCTTCAGCATAAGGGCGGCAACCCGGGTAGCCACACTGGCCGCACTGGCTTTGTGGTAATATTTCATCGATTTTATCGACAATAGGATCATCTTCCACTTTAAAGCGGCGCGAGGCGTAACCAAGAATCAGCCCAAAGAACAGGCCGAGCAACGCAAGCGGGATGATGGCTATCCAAATCATACTCATCAAAACTTCACCAGTCCGCTAAAGCCCATAAAGGCAAGGGACATTAATCCGGCCGTAATCAAGGCAATGGCATTGCCACGAAAAGGCGCGGGAACATCAGCAACTGCCAGGCGCTCACGCACGGCAGCAAATAATACCAAAACCAGAGAGAAGCCTACTGCCGCAGAAAACCCATACAAAGCAGCCTGGAAAAAGTTTTGCTTCAGGTTAACGCTCAATAACGGCACAGCAAGCACCGCGCAGTTAGTGGTGATAAGTGGCAAAAAAATACCCAGCAACCTGTACAAAGCCGGGCTGGTTTTTCTTACCACCATTTCGGTGAACTGAACCACAACGGCAATCACCAGAATAAAACTCATGGTGCGCAGCCAGGTTAAATCCAGAGGGATGAGAATTAAATTGTCAATTAACCACGAACTGATTGACGCCAGTGTCATGACGAATGTTGTCGCCAGCCCCATGCCAATGGCGGACTCCAGTTTTTTGGACACCCCCATGAAAGGGCACAGGCCAAGAAATTTTACCAGCACATAGTTATTAACCAGTACCGTGCCAATAAAGAGCAACAAATAATCAGTCATAATCAGGTCTGAAACTAACGCCATTGGTCACCCGGCGCACCCGGGCGTGATAAATGTAAAGTACCGCTCTGCAATCAGGTATTAACAAATGTATGCTTAACCCGTTGCGATTTCCTGAAGTAAGGCGCAAATACGGCTGCAGCCAACAACGGGAATAATAACTGACGAACTGCAATTGCATCAGTTACCGGGGAAAACGCAAAGGCTTTTACCGCCAGCAGAACGCAAATCAGTAACCATAAAATATAATGCCGTGGTACTTTGCTCCGGCGTTTAAAAAACGCGATAACTAACCACAAACTGTAAAACCACATGGCTACGGTAAAGGCCAGTGAGAGGTACCACATCACCACTGTTTGTGGGAGTTGTGCCGCCAAAGCCTGATGGGCCTCTGGTGTACTGAGCGCCATTATATACATCACAATACCCAGTGATGTGCTCAATAGTGTCATCAAAAGCCAGGCCAGTGGGATAAGTAACCACCCGCCAATTCGTAACGCCGTTGCGTTATTCATTAATTGCTCCGAGAATTGCTCCGAGTCAGGCCCGCCAGAGAAACGGCCTGTAAGAATACGAATTAGCGCGGAATTATAAGGATTTTACTCGGGAATACCAGATTCAACACGTTACAGAACGTACTTCCATGCAACTGTGAATGCCTGGCATGTTTTTATCGCCAGCAGACTGTTGCTGGTTAGTCTGGCATGTCCATATCAACTGTTACGAAGCATGCGCCTGGGTGTCCAGGGGAAATTCAGAACATTCTTTACCGGCTTAACACTGGAGTCAGAGAATGGGGCCAGGCCAGTCCAGTTGAGCAGCGTAGTAATGGTTTCAGCTTTTCCTCGGGTTAAAAAATGCGGGGAATCCGCGCAAATCAGCCCCAATGGTTTAATCTGATGGCAAGCTGTGTTAACTATGGCAACTGCCTGTGGGGGCGGCAGGATAGTTCACCTGCCGTTGTCATGGTTTTCGGCAGAGCCGTCAAACCAGATATGAAGAACAAAGGAACGAGTGTAATGAACGACATTATTCGGGTGGGCATTTTAGGCTATGGTTATGCGACAAAAACTTTCCACGCGCCATTAGTTGCGGGCACGCCGGGTATGGAACTGGCGGTTATTTCCAGCAGTGATGCCGGAAAAGTGCATGCTGACTGGCCTGGTGTAACTGTTGCTGATACCCCAGAGGCTGTTATCCATGCCACTGACATTGATCTGGTGATTATCCCCACGCCGAATGACACTCATTTCCCGCTGGCAAAAGCGGCACTTTTGGCAGGCAAGCATGTGGTGGTGGATAAACCGTTCACAGTGACATTATCGGAAGCCCGTGAACTGGATGAGCTGGCAAAGCATACCGGTTTGTTGCTTTCCATCTTTCACAACCGCCGCTGGGACAGCGATTTCCTGACACTTAAATCCATACTGGCAGAAGGCTCGCTGGGTGAAGTTGTGTATGTAGAATCCCATATGGACCGCTTTCGCCCGCAGGTGCGTAACCGCTGGCGCGAACAGGCCGGTGTTGGTACCGGCATTTGGTATGATCTGGGGCCACATTTGCTTGATCAGATGCTGGTACTGTTTGGCATGCCTGTCAGCATTCAGGTTGATCTTGCTCAACTGCGCCCGGGAGCACAAACCACTGACTATTTCCACGCCGTACTCACCTGGCCGCAGCATAAAGTCGTATTGCACAGCACCATGCTGGCCGTGGCAGAAACGGCTCGCTACATTGTGCATGGAACCCGTGGTAGTTATGTAAAATATGGTGTTGACCCGCAGGAAGACTGTTTAAAAGCCGGGCAAAGACCTCCTCAGGACGGCTGGGGGTACGACATGCGTGATGGTGTTCTGACGGTTGCCCATGGCGATACCATAGATGAAGCACCGGTTCTGACTGTGCCAGGGAACTACCCCGCCTATTATGCTGCCGTGCGTGATGCACTTAATGGCAAAGGTGAAAATCCGGTACCGGCAGGCCAGGCCATCAAAGTGATGGAACTGATTGAGATGGGCATTGAATCTGCTCGTCACCGCACGGCTCTTTGTCTTGTGTAGTGTGCTAACAGGGCTTCTGCTATTTTGCGCAGCTCAGCCCTTACTTTGAGTATAAGTAAAGCGGGCGAAAATCAATGAATTGATTTTCCTGGTTTTTTATTGGGTGATATCCTCTCGTTCTGTGCAGACATGAGGTTTGTCATCAGATTCAGCCAGGTTGTACCTGGCTTATTTATCTGCAAGGAAAAAGAATGGATTGGTTCCAGCGCCTTAAAATTGACAAATTTTTGCTGGTGATGATTTGCGTGGTAGTTGTCGCATCGGTATTCCCTTGTGAAGGTTACGTAAAGACAGGTTTTGAATACCTGACAACAGCTGCCATTGCGTTACTGTTTTTTATGCACGGAGCCAAGTTATCCCGGAATGCGATTCTTGCCGGAGCAGGGCACTGGCGCTTACATTTGTTGGTCTTTCTCAGCACTTTTGTACTGTTTCCCATTCTCGGGTTGGGGATGTCGGTACTGGAGCCTGGCATTCTTAACCAACCGCTTTATATGGGGTTCCTGTACTTGTGTGCGTTGCCTGCGACAGTACAGTCTGCTATCGCTTTCACGTCCGTAGCCGGTGGAAATGTCGCCGCGGCGGTATGCAGTGCGTCGGCCTCCAGTATTCTGGGTATTTTCCTTTCGCCTGTCTTAGTTGGCATGCTGATGAATACTCAGGAAGGGGCGACAGATACCCTGCACGCGATTGGCAAAATTATCATGCAGTTGATGGTGCCATTTGTTGTGGGGCATTTATCACGCCCACTCATTGGGCGCTGGGTTGATAAGCATAAAAAGCTTATTAACATTACTGACCGGTCATCGATTCTGTTAGTTGTCTATGTGGCATTCAGTGAAGCGGTAGTGGGCGGCATTTGGCAGCAAATTGATGCAGAGGCGCTGTTGTGGGTAGTGGCGTGTTCGATTGTGTTGCTGACTATCGTTCTGGTTATTAATACCTGGGCGGCCCGGTTACTGGGTTTTAATACTGAAGATGAAATTACCATTGTCTTTTGTGGTTCGAAGAAAAGCCTGGCGAATGGCATCCCGATGGCAAATGTTCTGTTCCCAGTGAGCACTGTCGGGATTATGGTACTGCCGCTCATGATCTTCCACCAAATCCAGCTTATGGTGTGTGCTGTGCTGGCACAGCGTTATGCGAGAAGGCTGAAAACCCCGTCACCCAGGTAACGGGGAGCAGGCGTTAACGGGCGCTGGCCTTCAGGCGCAGTGCCTGTTTTTCTGCCTGTGACAGGAACGCAATTTCCAGCCCATTTTCCTGAGCCTTGCGAATTTGCGCCGGAGACAGGCCAGCTGCAGGTGCCGCATGTTCATATTCATGGCGAATATCAACGCCCTGTACCGCAGGGTCATCTGAGTTAATGGTTGCCAGCACACCATGGTTCAGGAATGTTTTTAGCGGATGAACGCCAATGGCGCTGACGGTGCTGGTCTGGATATTCGACGTAATGCAGGACTCAATACCAATGCGGTGTTTTGCCAGGTAATCCATTAATGCCGGGTCCTCAACAGCCTTAACACCGTGGCCAATCCGCTCTGCACCCAGTTCCTGAATGGCCTGCCAAATACTTTCCGGCCCGGCGGCTTCCCCTGCATGGATAGTGATTCGCCAGCCCACATCCCGGGCTTTACGAAAATGTTCACGAAAACGGCTTCCAGGGAAACCCAGTTCATCGCCAGCTAAATCGAGCGCGGTAATGCCATCCCGATGAGCCAGCAATCCGTCCAGTTCTTTCTGGCAGGCCTCTTCACCAAATGTCCGGCTCAGAATACCGGTCAGCCTGGCAACAACCCCGAAGTCTTTGCTCCCCTGGCGTACACCATCGATAACGGCCTCAACAACACCCGCAATAGGGAGATTATGCGCCATTGCCATATAACCCGGCGAAAAGCGTAATTCTGCGTAATCCAGCCCCTGGAGGGCGGCATCTTCCATATTTTCCCAGGCGACGCGATGGCATGCTTCCAGTGACCCGAGGACTTTGACTCCCCAGTCCAGCTTCGCCAGAAAACTGACCAGGTCTGGTTCAGTTGATGTGACCTGCACATGAGGGATCAGCGCATCAAGTGTTTCAGCTGGCAGGGCAATATTGAATTCACGCCCAAGACTCAGGATAGTGTTCGCGCGGATATTGCCGTCAAGATGGCGGTGCAGATCAGTTAACGGAAGGGTGGTATCAATCATGGTCGCACTCATTTCAGGAAAAGTGCAGAACATTATAAAGCCACAACCGGCAGTATGCGCAAGTTACCTTGCGTATTGCGCATGCCGGGCGAGCAGGGAATAGCCAATTAAAGGAATTTTTCCATTAGCCAGATGGCGAACTGTTGGCCACGTAATTCGGCCTGAATGGGATGCACTACCTGGAACCCCTGCGCAAGAAAAAAAGGCCGGGCAGTTTCACTGGCTTCAACAAACACGCGTGATAATGATTGCTGTTGTGCCACTCGCAACAAATGGTCCAGCAATAAACGACCAATGCCCTGGCGCTGGTAACGGTAATCGCAAAAGAAGCAGTGAATTAGCCCCGAGGGTTGTACATCACCCCAGGCCAGCAGCATTTGCGTTTGTGTGTCCTCCACCACCCATGGGTTGTGGTCAAAAATAAGTTTCTCCCACCAGCGCTGATCCGGCTCAGTTGGTGCCCAGGCATCAAGTTGAGCGGGTGTGTAATCCCGGCAATTTACCCGGTGTACGGTATGCCAGGTGAGTGACCATAACCGGGGGATATCTTCACGCTGCCAGGGGCGAATAACCCGGTGTGTGGGTGTGCTGCAGTGAGGCATATCATTCCTTACTGATGGGGCGTATTGGTACAGAGTACGCTCCTGGAGAGCTGGGACAAACTCATGGCAAAGACAAAAAACAAGGCGCCCTATGGCGCCTTCCAATTCATTGATTTTCCCAGTCTTTATCAGGTGGCTTTTTCTCGTTCTGTGCAGGCATAAGTCTGACAGACAGAGAAAAGGCGCCTTACTGCACTGGGGGTGTCGCTGGCTGAGCAGGAACGGCAGGCACAGCAGGCACTGCGGGAGTACCGTTGCCTTCCGGCACTGGCGGCATAATGTCGCCACCAAGGCCAAACATACCGACAAAATCACTCAGTGGCATTTTTTGCCCGTTCAGCGTAACTTCACCATTTGCATAATCCAGGCTGGTGGTGATGTTGTTGTCTTTTACCGTGGTGATACGGAACATTTGCCCCATAGCCGCCAGGCCTTTCACCTGTTGCTCAGCAAGCTTCGCTGCTGCGTCATCCTGATACCCTTCAATACGTGCCACCTGAGTCATTAACTCAGTGGCCATATCCAGCGGGATAACCAGGTTGCTGTCCAGATGCTTAATGTAGCGGTCTGCTGCCTGGTCGAGTGTTTTGGGTTCGGCGCTTTTCGCCGGGTCATTGAAATTCAGGTTCAGCGTAAAGCGGCTTTCACCTTTGGCATTTTTCCAGCTCAATGGTGAAATATGAATAGCCGGTTCCCCTTTAAGCAACTCAGGCAGGCCAGCCGCCAGAACTTCGACCAGTTTCTGCTGATACAGTTCTGGATTTTCAGCAACATCGGGTTGGGCCATTAATGCTTCCACTTGCTGGTTATACTGCTCGCGGAACTGATGCAGTGCAGCGCCATCCAGATTGCTGATAGCAACAGAGAGTTGCCCGCTACCCAGGTTCTGATTTTGTACTTTCAGGTCATTGAGTGCGTAATCAATCTGGCCACCCAGATGTTTGCCATCGGCAGCAGGTTCAGATTTGGCGGCAACATTCAGCCCACCGAGTTGCGCCATTTCTTTGCCTTCCACACTCAGGGTAAGACCTTTAGCCTGTAAGGATTGTGTGCCAACGCGCTCAGCAAACGAACTGATATGTGTCTCGCCACTGGCACTGATACTACTAATCGCCAGGCCCACTTTCTGGTCAAATTCATTGACACTGTCAATCGTCAGACTACCTAAATCACCACTGGTGGAGATTTTATCGCCCTTGTTATCAACGCTGACATCAAATTTCCCGCCAGCGAAAGCAACTTTGTACGGCGCTTTATCATAATTGAGTGATTCAAGTGTGATGTCTGAATTGGTATCACCGTTGTAACTGATTCGGGTATCCACCACCACAGGAGATTTACCCTGAGTCAGTGTAAACAACTGCTTGGTAGTGTCGTTATTGATCAGAGTGGTATTTACCGAAGCCATAGACGGCACAATGCTTCCCGGGAATGGCCCGTGGCGCACAGTTTCATCCAGCACAATTTCTTTGCCTTCAGGAAGAAGGGAAGATTTCGCACCTGCTTGTGGTTTAATGACGAGTTGAACATGGCTCGAAAAAATGCCACGTTGGTAATCACGCGGGCTGATAGTGAGCTCTGCAAGAGGCGCGACTTTTTTGAGTTGTGTATTCACCTGGGCGATGGCATCGTCCATATGGCTTTCAATCATTTTTCCTGTGTACCAGGATGCACCTGTCCACACCACACCCAGCGCGACGATAACACCCACTGCGACCATCGATTTTTTCATTAAACCATCCCTATTAGCAGTTAGCCGGGCAGAAAGCCCGGCCAGATAAGCAATCTACGAAGCTTATCAATCCTGAAGTAAAAAATCAGTACCTTAGTTAAGTTTGTTATATACGCGTGCCAGTCGCCCGCTGCCCGTTACCTCAACATTCGGCTCATTGGCAGGGATAAACGCGGATTCACCTGGTTTCAACACCAGAGATTCATCACCCAATTGCAGGCGGGCTTCACCTTCCACACAAAAGACAATTGCAGCGCTGTTTTGCGTTAAAACCTGGGGTTGCATAGCCAGGTTATGCAGTGAAAACGCAAAATCATCCACCGGGATAGGGAATACCAGTGTGTCTGCTTCCCGCACTGGCTGAGTCAGCAGTGAATCGGCAGCGCGAGGCGCGAATTTTACATTGGCCACCAGTTCAGGAATATCAATGTATTTTGGTGTCAGCCCGGCGCGCAGTACGTTGTCTGAGTTCGCCATCACTTCCAGTGCCACGCCATCGAGGTAGGCATGAGGGGTTTCGGCGAACAGGAACATTGCTTCACCCGGCGCCAGTTCCACCACGTTGAGCAGTAACGGCGAAAATAACCCGCTGTCATCCGGATAGATGGTGGCAATTTTGCGAATCGTATCCCAGGGTTGCCCTGTTTTCCCTTCAAGGACGGCATTAAGGCGGGCAAGGGCGTGCTGTTTTTCCTGTTGTGCCATACTTAACAGGGCGGCAAACAGCGTTTGCATATGGTGGGTATCAGGGCTTGACAAAAATGCCGCGATTGCCGGGTGTGCATCTGCCAAAGGTGTGAGCAGCGCAGCGCTGTCGCTGAATTCACGGAAGGCATTCATGGCAAGAAATGGCGTCAGTGCAAACACCAATTCCGGTTTGTGATTAGGATCTTTGTAGTTACGTTCCGGGGCACTCAGCGGTATACCCGCCGCGTTCTCACGGGCGAAACCGGCTTCAGAAGCCTGTTTATTCGGGTGCACCTGAATTGAAAGGGGCTGGGCGGCGCAGAGTACTTTGAACAAATATGGCAGTTCACCAAAACGTTGTGAGACAGCTTTGCCCAGGAGGGCATCTGGTTGTTGGGCAATAACGTCACGCAGTGCAATTTTTTCACCCTGACGCGTTTCGATAAATGAACTGCTTTTAGGGTGTGCCCCCATCCATAACTCCGCCATCGGCTGCTGCTCCGGGTTGGCGATACCATACAATTCGGTTAATGCTGTTTTACTTCCCCATGCATAGTTTTGCACTGAATTGATGAGTTTTTGCATAATCAGGCCCTGTAATAAAAATAGATTACCACAGCATCAGATAACCCGCCGACATGCAACTTGTGCCCTGTAAAGCCACGAGGTGACGGAAAACGAGTGTGCTAATCAATTGAGGTAGAATAACTTCCCGCTATTAAAGCAGTTTCTGCCGGGCAGGGTAACTGTGCAGACAAAAAGTCGTATTAATCTCAGTTTTTGTTAAAAAAATGTGTACACTTGAGCGGTGACTTTGTGGTTGCCGCGCAGAGATGGCGCGCTGTGCTGGAATGCAATACAACGGATTTAGCGAGTGAGATAACAATGTCAACCAAACCCTTCTACTACCAGAATCCTTTTCCTGTAGCAAAAGACGATACCGAATACTATCTGTTAACCAAAGACTATGTCTCTGTCAGTGAATTTGACGGCGAAAGCGTCCTGAAAGTGGACCCCAAAGCCCTGACCCTGCTGGCTCAGCATGCATTCCGCGATGCCGCGTTCCTGTTGCGCCCGTCGCACCAGAAACAGGTGGCGGCCATTCTCAGCGACCCACAGGCCAGTGAAAACGACAAATATGTGGCGCTGCAGTTCCTGCGTAACTCGGAAATTGCCGCCCGTGGCGTGCTGCCCACCTGCCAGGATACCGGTACCGCCATCATTATGGGGAAAAAAGGCCAGCGCGTCTGGACCGGCGGCGGCGATGAAGCGGCCCTGGCGCAGGGGGTGTACAACACCTATACCGAAGAGAACCTGCGTTATTCCCAGAACGCTCCGCTGGATATGTACAAAGAAGTCAACACCGGCACCAACCTGCCGGCCCAGATTGACCTCTACAGCGTGGATGGCGACGAATACAAATTCCTGTGTATCGCCAAAGGCGGCGGTTCAGCCAACAAAACCTATCTGTACCAGGAAACCAAGGCGCTTATCACGCCTGCCAGACTGAAGAACTACCTGGTGGAGAAAATGCGGACTCTGGGTACGGCGGCCTGCCCGCCATACCATATCGCTTTTGTGATTGGTGGTACGTCGGCTGAAAGCACCCTGAAAACCGTGAAACTGGCGTCCACCCGTTATTACGACGGTCTGCCCACAGAAGGCAACGAGCACGGCCAGGCATTCCGCGATGTACAACTGGAACAGGCGCTGATGACCGAAGCGCAGAACCTGGGCCTTGGCGCACAGTTCGGCGGGAAATACTTTGCCCATGATATCCGGGTTATCCGCCTGCCGCGCCACGGAGCATCCTGCCCGGTTGGTATGGGCGTGTCCTGCTCCGCAGACCGTAATGTGAAAGCGAAAATCAACCGCGAAGGCATCTGGATTGAGAAGCTGGAAGATAACCCCGGTCAGTACATTCCGGCAGCGCTGCGCGGCGAAAATGAAGGCGAAGTGGTGAAAGTGGACCTGAACCGCCCGATGAGCGAAATCCTGCAACAGCTGTCGCAGTTCCCGGTGTCCACCCGGCTTTCCCTGAACGGCACCATTATTGTCGGGCGCGACATTGCCCATGCCAGACTGAAAGAGTTGCTGGACAGCGGTGAAGAACTGCCACAGTACATTAAGGACCACCCGATTTATTACGCCGGCCCGGCCAAAACACCGGAAGGGTATGCCTCCGGCTCTCTGGGCCCAACCACAGCCGGGCGCATGGACTCCTATGTGGATTTACTGCAGTCCCACGGTGGCAGCATGATTATGCTGGCGAAAGGCAACCGCAGCCAGCAGGTGACGGATGCCTGTAAGAAACACGGTGGCTTCTACCTGGGCAGCATTGGTGGCCCGGCGGCGGTGCTGGCGCAACAGAGTATCAAGAGCCTGGAGTGTGTGGCTTACCCGGAACTGGGTATGGAAGCTATCTGGAAAATCGAGGTGGAAGATTTCCCGGCGTTTATCCTGGTGGACGACAAAGGTAACGATTTCTTCCAGCAAATCTCTGGGCGATGCGATAACTGCGCAATAACGAAGTAATCCTGCCGACAGACTGCGCTATGCAGTCTGTCATTTTGTTCTGATATTCATGCTATAAGTGACACTGTCACATTTTATTTCCCAATCTGTGCTCATCCTGTTCTTTATAACGCTACACAGGTATGAATTGACTATCTTTTTAGAGAAGACTTTTTTCATGCGGGAGGAAATATGGCTGAAAGCAGGATGGAACATGATTCAATGGGCGATATCGCCGTAGATGCGCAACGCTTATGGGGCGCGCAAACCCAACGTTCATTGATGCACTTTCGGATATCAACAGAAAAAATGCCTGGCGTATTGATTCACGCGCTGGCATTAACCAAACGAGCGGCGGCCACCGTCAACATGGATTTGGGTATTCTGGATAAGGTAAAAGGCCACGCCATTATCGCCGCAGCGGATGAGGTGCTCACAGGGAAGCACCAGGCTGAGTTCCCGTTAGCCATCTGGCAGACTGGTTCGGGTACGCAAACCAATATGAACATGAATGAAGTGCTGGCTAACCGGGCCAGCGAATTATTGGGCGGCGAAAGGGGGAATAACAGGCTAATTCATCCGAATGATGATGTGAATAAAAGCCAAAGCTCTAACGATGTATTCCCCGGTGCGATGCATGTGGCGGCGGTACTGGCGATACAACGTGATTTATTGCCTGCACTCGCCCGGCTTAAAGAGTGCCTCGAAGAAAAATCTGCAGCTTATATGGCGGTTGTGAAAATCGGGCGCACACACTTGCAGGACGCCACACCACTGACACTGGGCCAGGAAATAAGCGGCTGGTACAGTATGCTGGCAGATCAACAAGCTTACATCGAAGCAACATTACCGCAATTATATCCTCTGGCGTTAGGGGGAACAGCTGTGGGAACCGGGCTGAATTGCCCCCCTGGTTATGCATCCGGTGTTGCTGCTGTTCTGGCTCAATTAACTGGAGTGCCTTTTGAAAGCGCCACCAATAAATTTGCAGCGCTGGCAACTTGTGACCCGCTGGTGCGTACTCATGGCGCGCTGAAAGCTCTGGCGGCTTCATTAATGAAAATTGCCAATGATGTTCGCTGGCTCGCTTCTGGTCCACGTTGTGGTATTGGTGAAATCACCATTCCGGAAAATGAACCCGGCAGTTCAATTATGCCTGGCAAAGTGAACCCGACACAGTGTGAAGCACTGACCATGTTGTGCTGCCAGGTTATGGGCAATGATGTTGCGGTGGGAATGGGCGGTGCTTCAGGGAACTTTGAACTGAATGTCTACCGGCCAATGATCATCCACAATTTTTTGCAGTCCGTTCGTTTGCTGGCAGATGGCATGACAAGCTTCACTGAGCATTGTGCCAGTGGCATTGAACCCAACCAGGCGCGCATTACTCAGCAATTGAATGCTTCTTTGATGCTGGTGACGGCGTTAAATACTCACATTGGGTATGACAAAGCATCAATGATCGCCAAAAAAGCCCACCATGAGGGCACCACACTCAAAGAAGCGGCTCTGGCAAGCGGTTATTTGACAGAGGCAGAGTTCGATGAGTGGGTTCGCCCGGAAGCAATGACCGGCCTGGCTTCGGGCTGACTTGACTGGTGCTGGTAAGGTTAACATCCGTCATCCATCAGCCACAGATGCAGTCGCGGGATCAGTAGCCTCCCTTGCTGTGCAGAGGGTTTATGCCGCCAGGTGATACTGGCGGCTTCATAGTTCAGCAGTTCGCCAATGTCTGGTACCGCAGTGTGTTCCTGGCACAGAACGACTAAAGGTGAAGAGCAGGCGAGCTGTTGTTGCCTGCGTTGCCCGGCATACCATACACGGGCAATGGGTTGTACTTTTACCGGGCGGCGGATCTTGAGCCTGACCCGCTCGGGTAATGAGGCTACATCCTGATACTCTCGCGAAACATGGGCATACCATTGTTCCTGCGTCCAGGGTGGGACTGCGCGCTTTGCCTTCAGGCTCTTTTCCAGCATCGCCAGTACTTCATCACGGGTGAGATTTTTAATAATTTGCTTATTTGCCCAGCCAAAATTAATCGAGGAAGGGTTTTCTGGTCGTATAATCTGGCGCCAGGCGTTCAGGGTTATCAGGCCTGGCAGGTGTTGGTGCACCCACTCAAAACGGGCCGTTGGTGGCAAATTAACAGTTTGAGTAATAAGGGTTTTTAGTACCTGCTTATGCTGATTAATATCGTCAATCAGTGAGTTGAGTTCACTGTGTTGGTGATGATTAACAGCAACGCACAACGCACCAGGCAGACGCACAGCGGCTTTGCTGCTCTGCTTTGCTGACTGTTGTTGGATAAAAAAGTGGCGGAAATGGTGCAGGGCACGGGTGCGGGCCGCATGGCCGACAAGTGCAGTTACGCTGATTTCGTCAATGTCATCCTGTTCTGTACCTTTCAGCCGTTCTGGCAGAGCAAAAGTGCGTGCAGCAAGTAGCCGGCATTCTGCCAGAATCCCGGTAAGCCGTGCTGTCTGATGTTCAATATGGCTGAATGTTTTTTTGAGAGCCTGAGTACAATCCTGGTGTGCCATGTCAGTACCTGCCTGTGGCTAATCTAGTATATTATTTTAGTTACAACATACTCATAGTGTGGCACAAACTCCCGTCATTAGCCAATGTGCCCGGTCTGGCCGGATAGGGAATAAGTATCAAAGACGTTGTAAAGGCCAGCTAAAGCTCAGACGGGCACCACCCAGCGGACTCTTCTGTGCACTGACTTCACCGTTCATCGCCACCGCAATAGAATATACAATAGCCAGTCCCAACCCACATCCACCTGTGGCTCTGTCCCTGCTCGGGTCAAGGCGAACAAACGGTTCAAATACCCGTATACGTTCTGCTTCAGGTATCCCCGGGCCATCGTCATCCACAGATAATGTAGCCCGTTCACCGGAAACAACCAGCGCGACATGGAGCTGTTTTTCACTGTAGCGCAGGGCATTATTCACCAGGTTATCAAGCACACGTTCCATAAGACGCAGGTCAACCTGGCAAGTAAGTGCCTGTTGGGGAATATCCAAATCCAGTTCGCGCTCAGGGTGAATAAAGCGCACATCATCAATGCGCTCTTCAAGCCAGAGTGGCAAATCAATTTCTGTCAGGTTCAGTACTGTTTGCGGCCGGTCCAGCCGGGCATACGTCAGTAGCTCTTCAATCAACCCCTCTAACTGGCTGACATCCCGGTTTAACGCCTGGGATTCTTCTTCTGACAGCCGGTCACTCATTTCCAGCCGGTAACGTAAGCGAACCAGCGGAGTGCGTAATTCATGGGCGATACCATCTAACAGCTGCTTCTTACTGGAAATCAGCGTATTGACGTTATCGGCCATTTGATTGAACGCAACCCCCAGCCTTTCAAAGCTGGAGCCATTGTCAAAATGAATGCGCTCGTCAAGGTGCCCATCACCAAAACGCTGGGCGGCTGATTCAAGTTTCAGCATATCTTTCCAGTGTGGGCGCATCCAGATAAACACAGGAACGGCCAGAGATATGGCAATAAACGCCATGAGCGCGACATCCAGCAATCGCATTTGATGGAGGAAAAACAGATAAGGAACCGGACCAACCACCAGTGCGTAATGGCTGCGGGGAATACGTTGTAAAAAAGTATATTCCTGGTCCAGCGCAACAATGTCGCCTTCTTTCAGACGTTGCTCTGTGGCAGAGTCCAGATGGAAGTTGCTCAACGGTTCAATATGTAACTTGAAAGATAAATTGAAATCCAAATCGCTGAGTGTCTTATTCCAGTCTCGCGGGGGGATCTCGCGCAATTCGCTGCGCATCAGGTAAAGCGAACTCTTCATCAGGTCGTCAAGGGACTGGCGTCCGGCACGTTCTGCCGTGAATTTATAGACCAGTCCAACCAGCATTGCCATTAGCAGAAAGCAGACAAACAGCAGTAAATAGAACTGAATAAAAAGTTTCTTCATAGTCCACCGTAAGGTACGCACATAGAACAAGCCGCAACGACTGACACAAAAGGCTCAGAAATAGCGATGCAAAGTATACTCTGAAATGCGTTTTCGGCGACGAAATACCTGCGGAATGGTGCTAATGGTAATCCCGCGTCAGATGACAGGCAGGAGAATAATGTATACAAAACTATCTGGTTGGACCATAAAAAAAAGAGAAATTTTCGTTAAGGAAACTTCACGGCCTGCCGATAACCTCAATACGCAGGGGTGCAGCACTATCAGCCACTCTTCACACCGAAGGTGTTGATAGTGATTCACCTCATGTTGATAACCATAGCGTAGTGATACTTCTCAGGGCCGTGTTGATGTCGCCGGCCCTCTTTTTTTTCTGTAAACCGGGCTTAGTGCGAGGTTTCCCACGCGTGGGGAGCAAATAAGTAGCCTTTATTGCGAATGGTTTTAATACGATAAGGTTCTGTTGCACTGTCGTGTAGTTTTTTGCGTAAACGGGAAATCGCAACATCAACACTGCGATCCAAACCATCGTAACTCACACCCCGCAAGTTTTTCAGTAACATGTCTCTGTCCATGATTTGCCCGGCGTGGCTGGCAAGTTCCCATAACAGTTCAAAATCTGCCGTTGACAGCAAAATAGTCTCTTTACCCAGAGTGACCTGGCGGTTAAGAGGATCAATACAGAATGTACCAAAATGAATGGCCTGCTGTTGACGGGGGGCAGAGGCAGAAGCTGTCTGTGTTGTACTTTGCCGGGTTCCTGCATTCTGGCGTAAATGCAGACGTAACCGGGCCAGTAGCACCGCAGGAGGGGTCGTTTTTAGAATATAATCGCTGGCTCCCATTTCAAGTGACAAAATATGGTTCATATCACTATCAAGTGAGGTAAGTAAAACTATCGGGCCTTCCCATTTGGGGCGCAGGTCGCGGCACAATGACATCCCGTCTTTGCCTGGCAGCATTATATCCAGAAGAACCAGGTCCGGGTTTTCCCGGGCGATAACCATTTCAGCCTGATCTCCACGGGTTTCAATAATGACATCTATGTCGTGCTTGCCTAACCAGGCGGCAATTAATGATCCAACTTCCGGATCATCTTCAACGAAAACGATTTTAGTCATAATAGGTGGTGTTAGTTGTCCTGCTGAATGTACGAATATGCTTAGCGCAAATGCCGCCCGCCATCAACCGCGAAAGTGCGTCCTGTAGCATACTGACTACTCAGTAAGTAATCTACCAGATGGATGATTTCCTGTTCTCCTGGTGCAATTCTCATTAATGATTTGTCCAGTGCATTTTGGCGATAGCTGGCATTATCTTCAGGATTAAACATAATAAGGGACGGAGCAATAGCATTGACTTTAATACGCGGCGCTAATTTTCGTGCGAATGAGCGGGTTAAATTATCCAGCGCAGCTTTACTTGCCGCATAAGCAATATGTTTATCGCTGCCACGCTCAACTACATAATCAGTGAAATGTACAATATCGCCGCTGGCGGTTTCGCTGCTCCCGACAATACTGGCAAGAGTTTGGTTCAGTAGATAGGGGGCGCGGACATGAATTTGCAGCATGGCCGTCATGACATCAGCATCGCTGCTTGCACCACCTTCCGCAATCCACTGGCTGGCATTATGAATAATAGCGCGTAACCCCGCAGGATTCTGTTCTCTAATCTGACGGGCAAAATTCAACACACCTTCATCGGTGGAGAAATCAGCGGCAATACAGCAAACCCCGGCCTGTTCCAGCTCACCGATTACCGGGTAGTGGGTACGATAACTGATAATAACCGGTTGCCCACATGTAACAAAATGCTGTGCAAGTGCCAGGCCAATACGGCGTGCACCGCCTGTTATCACTATGGGTTGAGCCTGGCTCATTACGCTACCTTTTCATTATGGTTATGTTATGCAGTCAGTTTACCAGCATCCATGTCGCAGGGAAGGCCGCTAACAGAATCAAACTGATGCCAGCTTTTTCCAGCCACCGGAGTTGGGCATTATCCTGATGTGTCCGGCGGGCATAGAGAAATACAATTATGCCGGGTGCGTACAATACCACGGACAGCAATAAATGCATTAGGCCGGAAGCATACAATAACCAAATACCGTATACGCAGGCGCCATAACCAATAATTCGGTGTGCTGGTGACCGCGCCATTTTGACCAGAAACGCACCAACCAATAAATAAGGCACCAGAATCATTTCGGAGGCAATGTTCAACAGTGCGTTGTAATCCGCACCAGTCAGCCAGATAAGCACCAGGCAAGCCTGAACGCTGAGATTGGTTAACCATAATGAAGCTGCTGGCGCATTGTTTCTGTTTTGATGCGTGAAAATACGTGGAAATGCTTTATGGGTGGCTGCCAGTAAAGGGATCTCTGCTGCCATAATAGTCCAGCTCAGATATGCCCCGCATACCGAGACAATCAGACCTGCGGCAATAATCACTTCACCCCACGACCCCATCATTTCGACCATAATGCCCGCCATTGATGGATTCCGCATGGCTGCCAACTCCGGGCGGCTGACAACGCCCAGGGAGAGCAATGTAACGAATAAATAAACCACTAATGCCGCAATGACGGCCAGGATGGTGGCACGGCCAACATCCTTTTTGTGGCGGGCACGGGCAGAAACCACCACAGCACCTTCCACACCAATAAACACCCACAGAGTGATGAGCATGGTGTTTTTGACCTGCTCCCATACCGGCACACCCAGTGCGATACCAGTAAAGTCGAACTCAAAACGTGAAAACTCAAAGGCGAGGGCAGCCAGAACAATAAATAAACCCAGGGGTAATAATTTAGCCAGTGTGGCGACCAGGTTAATGCCTGCCGCAGTCTGAACTCCACGCAGAACCAGTGCGTGAACAATCCATAACAGGCAGGACGCACCAGCAATTGCCTGCCAGGTGTTACCATCGCCAAACAGGGTATGACTTGGGCTGTCAGTGAAAAAACTCAGTGCGGAGAAGACAATAACCAGGTAGGAGACATTGGCAATCACGGCACACAGCCAGTATCCCCAGGCTGAACAGAAGCCAATCAGCTCGCCAAAACCTTCTCGCGCATAGGTAAATATACCGCCATCCAGGTCCGGGCGAAGACGTGTCAGCAGCAACATCGCGCCAGCCAGAAGCAGGATCCCTATTCCGGTTATCGTCCAGCCAATCAGTAACGCTGAAGGGCTGGCTACGGCCGCCATATTTTGCGGCAGGCTAAATACACCGGCACCGAGCATGGAGCTTAAGACCAGCGCTGTCAGGGCCGCAAGGCCAAGTTTTTTTTCCATTAACAACCTGTCAGTAAATGCATCAATCAGAATAATTATTTCGTTAAGACGCATAAAAATGGTGAATTTTACTAAGGCGCGGGATTTTACGGGCTGTGAAAACTGCATGCAATGACTTAAACCAGAAAAAACGCTGAATGACAAAAAAACAAGCAGAATTGAGATATGCAAAGCAGAATGGCGCAGGAATGATTAGTAGGTGCCCAAAAGAAAAAAGTAGCCGGAAAACCGGCTACTTTCATGGTGGAAAATTTGTAGCAAGACAACAGTTATTTATTTGTACAGGTCTGCACTGATCGTCATATTGCCACCACGCTCCTGCCACTGGCGGGTAATGTGGTAGTATTTTGCACCTGCTTTTGCAGCGCGTTTGGCAACATTGTAAGAAACATCAGTCATGCTGGAATAGTGCCCGGTGAATCTGATGCTGTCGAACGGCGCCATCTGAGCTGCGGTGATTTTATTCAACTCTTGAATCTTCGTTCCATCTGGCAGTGTGACAGTGTAACGGCCACCTTCAGAGGACTGCGTTTCGAAGAACCGACCAACATCACTGCTCAGCATCCCAGAAGAGGCCACTCCCGGAATTTCAACTTTCTTCGCGGCTGCACCACCTTCGGCAAGCAGTTTGCGGCCTGTCTCAGAGTCTGCCGGAATGGCATTCGGGCTCTGCAGTATACGTTTCTTCGCATCCGCCTTATAGATAAAAGCAGTGATCATCTGGTTGCCGCCCTGGTTAGTATCCATTTGGCGAACAATATAAAAAGATGCGGCACCTTTTTCTTTGGCGGCTTTCGCAATGGCGGCGTTCACGTCAGGTTGTGAGCGGTAGAACCCCTGAACAGTCACTGTGTCGAACGGCTCAAGTGCGATAGCCTGATCTTTAGGCAATTCCATCACACCTTCGATGACACGATTTTTGGGTTTGTCTGCTTCCCTGGCATCGGCATGGTAGATATCCGCAGTAACACGAGAGTTACCACTGTTACCATAATCGTGTGAGTCAACAATATAAAATGATGCTGCACCCATGCTGTCCGCTTTTTTGGACACGGCGGCAACTGCATCGCTAATGGAGTTAAAATGGCCGGTCAGAACAATACGGTCATAGGGTTTTAATGCAGCTGCTTTTTCTGGCGTCAGTTCAGTTGCGGCATGAGCCGATACTGCCACCACAGAAAAGAGCGTGGACGCCAGCAGGGTGTACTTAAAATTCATAGTTAATCCTTCGCCTTGCGCATAAAAAGTACTGATTACAGCATTATAATACTGTTGAGTATTGACCGATTATTGCATTGAAAAGCCTTACTGTCTTCGCCAATTTTGCCGGTAAATGCGTTTCCTCTCACGCGAAGCAATATTATTAAGCGATATCTGGTAAAAACGGTCACTTTATCAGTATATTCGTTAATACTTACCACTTTTATAAGTTAAAGTAATGTTAATTATTGCTAATACGTCAAAAATTGGATCGTGTTTTAACTGGCTTTTGTGGCTGAATATCTCACTTTTTTTTAAAATATAAGTAAAAAATATCACCTGGATGTGCACCTGACTACACTTTCACTGTTCAGATGAGAAATGTAAGACCTGGGATATAGATCACAGGCGTTATTTTCAGTAGGTTATAGAAACATTGTTACAACAGGATTTTCTTGCAGATTAAAAAGTCGTCAGTGGGTTAATGTGCCTGTTGTGCGTCTTTTTTCTCATTTTCATTAAAACCATCACGAGAATCGATGGAAGGGAAAACTATGCGTATTGGTGTACCTCTAGAACGCCTCAACGGCGAAACCCGGGTTGCCGCAACGCCGAAAACGGTGGAACAACTGCGTAAACTGGGGTTCGATGTTGTCATTGAACATGACGCCGGAAAACTTGCCAGCTTTGATGATGACGCTTACGTCCAGGCCGGTGCGGAAATTGTAAATACGGCACAAGCCTGGCAATCTGACGTAATTTTTAAAGTCAATGCACCTGAACAAGGCGAAATTACGCAAATGCGCGATGGCGCAACGCTGGTTAGTTTTATCTGGCCTGCTCAGAATCCTGACTTAATGGCCATGCTCAGCGCGCGCAATATCAATGTAATGGCGATGGATGCTGTGCCACGTATTTCTCGTGCTCAGGCGCTGGATGCATTGAGCTCGATGGCTAATATCGCTGGTTACCGTGCGATTGTTGAAGCTGCACATGAATTTGGTCGCTTCTTTACCGGGCAAATTACCGCTGCCGGGAAAGTGCCGCCTGCAAAAGTCATGATTATAGGTGCGGGTGTGGCAGGTTTAGCCGCGATTGGTGCCGCCAACAGCCTTGGGGCAATAGTTCGTGCCTTTGATACCCGGCCTGAAGTGAAAGAACAAGTGCAAAGTATGGGCGCTGAGTTCCTTGAGCTTGATTTCGAAGAAGAAGCTGGCAGTGGTGATGGTTACGCAAAAGTTATGTCAGAAGCTTTTATCAAAGCGGAGATGGCGTTGTTTGCCGCCCAGGCTAAAGAAGTCGACATCATTGTTACTACAGCGCTGATTCCGGGCAAGCCTGCGCCAAAACTCATTACCCGTGAAATGGTAGACAGCATGCAACCGGGAAGTGTCGTGGTTGACCTTGCTGCACAAAATGGCGGTAACTGTGAATACACCGTACCCGGCGAAGTTTTTGTCACGCCGAATGGTGTCAAAATCATCGGTTATACCGATTTACCGGGCCGTCTACCAACACAATCATCTCAGTTGTACGGCACTAACCTTGTCAACCTGATGAAGCTGCTGTGTAAAGAAAAAGATGGCATCGTCACCATTGATTTTGATGATGTTGTGGTTCGTGGGGTAACCGTTGTGCGCGAAGGAGAAGTTACCTGGCCGGCTCCCCCTATTCAGGTTTCAGCACAACCGCAGGCACAGGCAGCACAACCGAAAACCGTTGCGCCAGCAGCACCCGAGAAAGCCTCATCACCATGGCGGAAATATGCGCTACTCGCACTGGTGATAATCCTCTTCGGTTGGTTATCTACAGTGGCACCGAAAGAATTCCTTGGTCACTTTACGGTATTCGCTCTGGCGTGCGTTGTGGGGTATTACGTGGTCTGGAATGTGAGCCACGCGTTACATACTCCCCTGATGTCGGTCACCAATGCCATTTCCGGGATTATTGTGGTGGGCGCTCTACTGCAAATAGGCCATGGCGGCTGGGTCAGTTTTCTCAGCTTCATCGCGGTATTAATTGCCAGTATTAACATCTTCGGTGGTTTCACCGTGACTCAGCGTATGCTGAAAATGTTTCGTAAAAATTAAGGGGTAACAAATGTCTGGAGGATTAGTTACTGCTGCATACATTGTTGCCGCGATCCTGTTTATTTTCAGTCTTGCCGGGCTTTCCCGCCATGAAACTTCAAAACAGGGCAACGTGTTTGGTATTGCAGGGATGGCTATTGCACTGGTCGCAACCATTTTGGGGCCGGACACCAGCAATGTCGTATGGATACTGGTTGCTATGGTGATTGGTGGTGGGGTGGGTATCCATCTCGCCCGTAAAGTTGAAATGACTGAAATGCCTGAACTGGTGGCAATTCTGCACAGCTTCGTCGGCCTCGCCGCTGTGCTGGTCGGTTTCAACAGTTACCTTGACCATGCTCCTGGTATGGAAGCCGTAATGGAAAACATTCACTTAACGGAAGTTTTCCTGGGGATCTTTATTGGTGCGGTGACGTTTACCGGGTCTGTGGTGGCGTTTGGCAAACTGCGCGGTAAAATCTCATCAAAACCATTGATGCTGCCTCACCGGCATAAACTGAACCTGGCTGCTTTGGTGGTGTCATTCCTGTTACTTATCATGTTTGTGCGCACTGGCAGCGCGGGTACTCAGGTCTTTGCATTACTGGTCATGACCGTTATTGCCCTGGCATTCGGCTGGCATCTGGTCGCCTCCATTGGTGGGGCAGATATGCCTGTTGTGGTTTCCATGCTGAACTCCTACTCTGGTTGGGCAGCCGCAGCCGCAGGCTTTATGTTAAGTAACGACTTGCTGATTGTTACCGGTGCACTGGTTGGTTCATCAGGGGCAATTCTGTCGTACATCATGTGTAAGGCTATGAACCGGTCGTTTATCAGTGTTATTGCTGGTGGCTTTGGTACTGATGGTGCCTCTGGTGGTGAAGAAGTTACGGGTGAGCATCGCGAAATTAGTGTGGAAGAAACCGCTGAAATGCTGAAAAATTCCACTTCGGTGATTATCACTCCGGGCTATGGTATGGCTGTTGCTCAGGCTCAGTATCCAGTTGCGGAAATCACCGAGAAACTGCGTGCACGCGGTGTAAAAGTACGTTTCGGTATTCACCCGGTTGCCGGGCGCTTACCTGGGCATATGAACGTTCTGCTGGCTGAAGCCAAAGTTCCTTATGACATCGTACTGGAGATGGATGAGATCAATGATGATTTCGCCGACACCGATACCGTACTGGTTATCGGTGCTAACGACACCGTTAACCCGGCCGCTCAGGATGATCCGAAAAGCCCTATCGCGGGTATGCCAGTATTGGAAGTGTGGAAAGCGCAAAACGTAGTGGTATTCAAACGCTCAATGAATACCGGTTATGCTGGGGTACAAAACCCACTGTTCTTTAAAGAGAATACTCAAATGCTGTTTGGTGATGCCAAAGCCAGCGTGGATGCCATTCTTAAATTGCTGTAACTCTGAACAGTAGCTAACCACAACCCCGGACGCCATCATCAGGCAACCGGGGTTTTTTGTTTTTACGCATTAAGCTGGCAATAAAAAACCCGGCATTGGCAGCCGGGTTATTGATTAAACAAACTCTGTGTTTATGAGGCCTCAACACTATCTTCTGGCAATACGGGTGACTGGTAGTTATCGGGCTTTAATGCCAGCAGGTCGCAACGCAGGTGGTCAATAACTTGCTCCGCTGTATTCCCTAAAAATGCGGCCGAAAGCCCGGTACGCCCCACAGTTCCTAACACCACAATTCCTGCCTCAAGGTGAGTGGCTAAATCCGGGATGACTTCTTCCGGTAAGCCTTTTTCTACGTGAGTCAGGTTTTCTGGTATACCATATTGTTGGCGCAACGCTTTCATTGCCAGCAAGTGTTGCCCACGGATGGCATCATTGTAAATGCTGGGGTCGAAGTCGGGTAACTCTATAGCGATATTAATCGGTGTTGAAGGGTAAGCGCTGACCAGATGAACTTCGGTATGGTCGACTTGTTCAGCCAGGCTTATGGTTTCTCGAATCAGTTTCTCATTGAGTGCGCTGTGATAAGGCTCTTCACTGGACAGATTTACTGCAACCAGTGCTTTGCCACCAACGGGCCATTCCTGATCTTTTACCATCCATACAGGGCAAGGGCATTTACGTAATAAGTGCCAGTCTGTTGGTGTGAAAATTACGGACTCAAGTTTGTCATGCTGGTGGGTCATCTTCAGAACTAAATCATGACCACATGCCAGCACTTCCTGGATAATGGCTTCATAAGGACGGTTATGCCAGACCACTTTAATATCAATAGGAATGCCAGCTTCAAGATAATATTGTGCCTGTTCCCGGATCCATGCAGTCCGTTGGGCAATCACCCCTTTACGCATTGCTGTCCGCTCATCCGGAGACAACAATGTAGTCATTTCATAAGAAAAGTCATAGATCGGTAAGAACGCTTTAATGGTACCGCCAATCCGTTGATGCAGGTACACCGCACGCCGTAATGCAGGTTGTTCATCCTGATTTGGGTCGATAGCTACCAACATGTTATGAAACTTTGCCATACAAGGGTCTCCTTACAACAAACTGTAATTACAGCTTAAATTAAGAGTAACCTATAAGCAGGGAATGAAACAGAGGGAAAAAGCCTGCCGGATCAATAAATCAGTAAAATTTAACAATCCGGCAGTTCAGGAAGGATTACGCAACGCTTTTTGACTGTCCGGCCAGCACAGCCAGCTCGTCATTGTTTTCAATAGTAATATATTTGCCTTTAACTGCCAGCATGCCACTTTTCTGAAAGCGGCCTAATAAGCGGCTTATTGTTTCAACGGTCAAGCCCAGATAGTTACCTATATCACCACGAGTCATTGTCAGACGGAACTCACGCGGTGAAAAACCACGTTGGGCAAAACGGCGTGACAAGTTATAGATAAAAGCGGCAAGGCGTTCTTCAGCATTTTTCTTGGAAAGAAGCAGGATCATATCCTGGTCGCCTTTGATCTCTCCACTCATTAGACGCATCATTTGCTGACGAAGATTGGGCATTTTACCGGACAAGTCGTCCAGCGTTTCAAACGGAATCTCACAGACCATGGACGTTTCCAGAGCCTGAGCAAAGCTTGGATGGTGCCCGGCGCCAATCGCATCAAAACCCACCAGGTCACCTGCTAAATGGAAACCGGTAATCTGCTCATCACCTTGTTCTGTGATAGTGTAGCTTTTGATTGTTCCTGAACGAATAGCATAGAGAGATTTTAGCTCATCACCCGCTTTGAACAGTGTCTGGCCTTTCTGGATAGGCTTCTTACGCTCAATGATATTATCCAGTTGATCAAGCTCATGTTCGTTTAATGTGAACGGGATACACAACTGGCTGATACTACAATCCTGGCAGTGGATTGCACATCCGCCCGATTGTATGCGTCGTATAATTCGCTTTTCTGGGATCATAGGTTTGCTCAGGCCATAATTGATTTTAGTCAATTTTAACATCTTTTTGGCGGCAAGGTACAGTGTGACGAAACGTCCGGCAACTCGGAATGAAACAACCTGGCCAGAACAGGCCTGGCATCTTCTTGATATACCTGAAAGAGTTTTAGAACTTCTTGATATAGCAGATGTAAAAACGCACGAAATGTCACCTGTTGACTATAGAGAGGTTGCGAGTAAGAGCCATTTATCGCACTAATCGTGTGACCATTTGTCCGGTGCATCAGTATGCATTGCCTGGCTCAGTATTGTAAGCAGCAAAATAACGCGGTTGTCTCATAAAATACTTAACCTAAATTGTCAGTGTGGTGCTGATTGTAATTTCGATGCGGTTAAAAAATATACTTATATCGGGCCGGGAGGAATTTAACTTAGGTAAACATACAACATTGTATGTTAAATTTTGAACATCATTAATAGATGAAGACGTACAGTAATGCTATAAGGTAACGTGCTATTTATAGCAAAATACTGTAAGTGATAAATCTGGTAAAATATATTTTCATGAAAACCATTCTCATTAACTTAACCATATAATAACTTTTGGAGAACGATAAACAGGTAGTAAACTCTCCTGTACAATTAGCATTCATCAGTTTGTCAAATGTTACTTATTGATAATATGATATTTTTTTGCTTAAATGATATTTAAGTATTTAACTACCTGTTTAAAAAAAAGAGCCTGACGACATCAATCAGGCTCTCAATTTCACACAGCAAGCTAGTATCCATTTTGTATTTAACTGTGCTCCTTTATATGCACAGAATTAATTTTATAGCACAAACCTAAATTTTTCCTGTTGTATGCAGTGACTGATTTCACGAAATTTATCTAATGAACCATAAAAACCACTTAATTAATAAGGTTAAGTGCTTTCATGGGTAAGTAAATGCGATCTATTCCTTTCTTTTGAGTGAAAATAACCTTTATTTAAGTCTTGCTTAACTATTCAATGGAATAAAAGGCAGTCAAAGTCATACATACAGATTAATAAATGAGAAATGTAATCATTTTTATAGGATAAAACTTTATTGTGACAGTAAGCAGGTCATTGCTGGTTGCTACGCGCGTTACTCAACACAGGAGGCTTTCTGCATGTGACACGGTGGGCTAGCCTTGTCGCAAGCAGTGTGATTTAAGGTATAGTATAAGGCCGGAACGGGTCTGATGGTGGAGGATTGGTAATGAACCCTGACGACAAAGCCTTTTTTCTTGACGCCATGTCTGATGTCAAACCACTCAAATCAAACCAACATGCACATCTGCAACCTGCCAAAAAGCCCGGTTTTGATAAACGTGTGTACTACCAGGAAGATGAAAACTTCCTGACAACCGGCTTTCTTGATGTTATTCCGCTGAGTGAACCGTTGTATTTTCAACGAGAAGGTGTGCAGCGAGGCGTAGTTGAAAAGCTTCGTTGTGGGAAATACCAACAACAGGCGAGCCTTAATTTGTTGCGTATGCCAGTGGCAAAATGCCGTCAGCAAGTGTTTGAGTTCATTGTTCAGGCTGAGAGTGCCGGGCTGCGTAACTTATTAATTATTCATGGGAAAGGTAGAGAAGACCGGTCTCATGCTAATGTTATTCGTAGTTTTCTGGCGCGCTGGCTCACTGAGTTTGAGAGTGTACAGGCTTTTTGTCGTGCTGCAGATAATCAGGGGGGCAGTGGCGCTTGTTATGTTGCTTTGCGTAAATCGCAGGCGGCTAAAGAAGAGACTCGGGAACGGCATGCGAAACGAAGCCGTTAACTTTTTAACCTTTGGGTACGGATATTGAGGTGGTATGAACGTTAAGGTTATTGCAGTAGATATGGATGGCACCTTTCTCACTGATCAAAAAACATATGACAAAGAAAGATTTATGCTCCAATACCAGGCTATGGGTGAGCAGGGGATTCGCTTCGTCGTCGCCAGTGGTAACCAGTATTACCAGCTCATTTCTTTTTTCCCGGAAATCAAAGACAAAATCGCCTTTGTGGCTGAGAATGGTGCGCTTATTTATGACCAGGGCGAACAAGTCCATCATGGCGAACTGAGTAAAGATGATACCCGCAAAATTGCTGATGTCCTCGCGCAGTTTGATGGAATCAATTATGTGACGTGTGGGCTCAACAGTGCCTGGTACCAGCAGGGAGCCAGTGAGGCGTTTATCTCGCTGATGAAAAAACATTATCATCGCCTGCAGCCAGTGGAGGACGTTTACCAAATTGATGACACCATCTTCAAATATTCACTCAACCTGGATGATAAACATATCCCGGAGTTGGTAAATCAACTGAATCATGCCCTGGATGGTGTTATCCACCCAGTTACCAGTGGTTACGGTTTTGTTGACCTGATAATTCCCGGTTCCCATAAAGCCAGTGGATTGCGCCGGTTATTGAAGCGCTGGGGAGTATCACCAGAGTACCTGGTGGCGGTAGGCGACAGTGCCAATGATGTGGAAATGCTGCACTATGCGGGTTTTTCGTTTGCTATGGGCAATGCCGCACAAGCTGTAAAAGATACCGCTGAATATCAGACTGCATCAAACAACCAAAGTGGTGCCCTGGACGTGATTGACGCAGTGTTGCAACACCAACCGCCATTCAAATAATGCTGCCCTGGCGCACGAATTAGCGCGCCGGGCAGTTACAGGCGTTCTACCAGAATAAACTCTTCAAACATCAGCGCCATCTCCGGCGAGAAGGTACCTTCCCGGGTGAAAAAAGCTTCATGGCCAGAACGCCATGAAGTGAGCGTTTTATCGTCTTCACCTTCCAGTGCTGCCAACTCTTCGCTCACATCACAAAAACGCAGGTAGCGCAGTACGCGAGTCTGAATGACACAAACGGGTTGTTGTCGGCTGTTAACCACAATGAAATATTCCCCGGGGTGAACGGGTTCACTCAGCCAGGAAGAATACGAGCTACAGGTTGCTGTTTTTTCACCAGAAACAACCAACCCGGCAAGGGTATCCATTAACTCCGCAGTGTCGCCAAAACTGGTGATACGAGCACCAGGGTATTTGTCTGTCATGTTTTGCATCATAAGTGTGCCTTATCGTTTAGCAGAACGGTAATCCGCAACACGCAGTAATGAGGCGCGCGAAGGATTAATGTAGCCCGGCGGTCAGTTTCTTAATTGTTTCCCTGAACCCGGTAACTGCTATGGCCCGGTTATCTGCCCGGTAGCGATCTTTGGGTGCGGGAGCAGAACTTTGTACTCCAATGATATCCCATTGATTATCTCTTTTAAGGAGTATGGGGGAACCGCTGTCGCCTGGTAAGGTATCACATTGATGGGATAAAACAGAATGTTGTGCCCAGCCGGTAATTAAACAATCACTGTCAGTATAGAGCCGGTCAAGGTGATCAAGTGGATAACCAGACTGTGTCACTTTACGCCCTGTTTGTTTAAGCGCGTTAATCAGTGCCTGGCGGTCACCATCAAATAACGGCAATGGCGTGATCCCGGAAGGGGGATTGCGCAGAATAACAATACCGATATCATCGGCAGCTGCAGAAGGTGGTACTATCCAGCCATCGCCATCGGGCTTGAGTTTATGGCCCAGCGCGCTATCGACACGGCCTTCAATGTCGTGAATCTCATATCGCCAGACACCTTTGGAAGAGATAAAACGTAGTGCAACGGCTTTGTCACGCTTGCCATGAGGGGGCATCAGCAAACAGTGACCCGCCGTCAAAGCAATATTGTCAGCAATCAGTGTCGCGGTACATAAGTTTCCACTGGCAGTTTCTAATTGCCCAATTGCGGCCCAGGGCGCGTCCTGTGGGTTACTGACAGCAACCCGGTTATCTTTACCAAAAAATAACGTCTTAATTTCCTGAGGGCTGAGATCCTCATCATCTGCATGAACCCACGCAGGTAGCAGAAACAATATTCCCAGCAGAATAACAGGAGCTTTGCGCATAACACTCTCTAAAGGCGTCACGGTGGATGATTCAGTTCCAGTCAGATAACTATAACAGGCTATAAATAAGAAGGAATAAAATCAGCAAACTATCCTGTTAAATGACCAGATAATTAAGGTTAAGGAATGTGATGGTGTGTGGTTTGTTTTTCTGTGTGTCTTTGCCGTAAGAAAGATAAAAAAACACCCGGATAACCGGGTGTTTACCTGATAGTGCCGTACTATTAATTATGCAGCAGGCTTAGCAGCCGGTTTTGCGGCTTCATGTTTTTTCACCACTTTTTTGTGGTGTTTTTTGGCAGCCTGTGCTTTTTGAGCAGCCGGTTTAGCAGCTTCGTGTTTTTTAGCTACTTTCTTGTGGTGTTTTTTAGCAGCCTGAGCTTTTTGCTCAGTAGCAGCTTTTTTATGGGTTGCTTTTTTATGGGTTACTTTTTTGTGGTGAGTCGTTGCTTTATGTTGAGCAGTTGCTGCCGGTGCAGTAGCTGCAGCCGGAGTAGCAGCTGCAGGAGCAGCAGTAGTTTCAGCAGCGAAAGCAGCAGAAGACAGACCCATAGCAGCGGCAACAACCAGCGCCAGAACTTTATTCATTGCGAAATCCTCGAATTATTTCAGTGTTAAACCCCACTGCGGGGCCGTTGAAAGCACTATACGAGGGAAATAGCGGCGCTTCAGTATGTGAATGGTATCGGTATGTAACGATATGTACAAAATATAAATGATGTAATTTATTGATATTTAATGATTAAAAACAATAATACAGAGTGGTTAAAAAATATAAAGGCAAGCGGTAATGACTGCGCAGATAACCAGGCAGGTGAGGATGATTTCAAACCTGTAGCGGCTCAACATCCAGTACCTCCAAAAAACACCCGGTGTAAACCGGGTGTAAGTAGATAAAAATGGCAGGAATGCGGGAATCAGGCAGCTGGTTTTACAGCCGGTTTAGTGGCTTCGTGCTTTTTCACCACTTTCTTGTGGTGCTTTTGAGCAGCCTGCGCTTTCTGTGCAACCGGTGCAGCGGCTTCGTGTTTCTTCACCACTTTTTTGTGGTGTTTTTTGGCGGCCTGCGCTTTCTGTGCAGTAGCGGCTTTTTTATGTTTTTTGTGCGTAACTTTTTTGTGGGATGCCGTTGCAACAGGCGCTGCCGCAGTTGTGGCAGCAGGGGTTGCGGGTGCAGCTGTCGTTTCAGCAGCAAAAGCGGCAGAAGAAATACCCATAGCGGCAGCAACAACCAGTGCCAGAACTTTATTCATCTCAGTACCCTCAGTAACTTCAGTGACCCCGATAGTGGGGTGATAATTACTATAAGTACCCGAATGCCGGTTTTCCGTGAGTCAAAGGTATCGGTATGTAACGCTTTGTACATGTGTTGAATTTATGTATAAAATCAAGATGTTATTTTCATTCGTTTATTGGGCAATAAAATTAACCTGTACATCTTTGGGGCTGGCGTAGTAGGGCCATGACGTAACGATAAAATCGGCACCTGCTGCAACGAACTCGTGGATATTACCCGGATTAATACCCCCCGCTATTCCCAAACGGGTTGCCAGTCCTGCCTTCTCAATATGTGTTTTACACAGGCGAATATCAGACGGGCTGAATTTATCCAGTTGTAATATTTCGGCACCCGACTGCGCCCAGTGCATGGCATCTTCAATATCATGTACTTCTACAATTGCACGGTGCTCAGGCGCACGCTGTTTAAGCTGAAAAAGCGTCTTCCCGGAACAGGTATGAAAAAACTGCCGGTGTTCGGCAAACACCAGGATACTTTCTGATACGCCACACCGGTGCATTACGGCACCGCCAGCGTGTACCGCTTTTATGGAAAGGGCTTTCGTGCCGGGCACTTGTTTACGCGTACAGGCAACCGGAATGCCCTGAGCGCCATCCACCATTGCTCTGGCGGCGCTGGCTATCCCGCTGGCCCATTCCACTATAACCTGAGCGGATTTCCACACCGTAAGCAGCGTTTGAGCACGGCCGGATACACTGAGGATTGGGTCTCCCGGAGCCAGTTGTGAACCTGATGGTTGTAAAAAAACCAGTGAGGCACCTTTTAACTCGAACATGCGTGCGGCTTCTTCTGTGGCGCACAATGTCATGGGGAAGCGAGCCCGGAATTCAACGCGAGCAGACACTGTTGCCGGAATCAATAATGAAGTTGTCAGGTCACCCCATGGGGCATCGTCATGTAATAACTGCAGGATTGATTCGTCGCTGAGAACTCTGTCCATAAAAACCTCTCGTTTTGTATGGGAAATGTTCAGGGACATCATGACGCTCTTTCTGCGATGTGGCAATGGTAACAGCTGACCATTAAATGGTATTGAAAACCAGGAGTCTCGGTTTTTTGCTGCTCTGTGAGCTCCCAGAGCAGAGTAGCCAGTATCTGAAACCGGAGGTACTAAAAGCACCTCCGGTATGGTAGTTATAAATAACGCGTAATCAAGTGTTGGCGGAAATGGTCAGGGTTAAGTGACTCACCTGTCGCTTGTTTTACTAATTCATCTGTTGCCAACAGGCAACCTTTATTCCAAATGTTGTTATTCAGCCAGTCAAATACAGGTGTCAGATCACCTGTGCGGATAATCTCATCTATATCCATTTTCTGGCGGATTGTCGCCATAAACTGCGCTGCGTACATGGCACCTAATGTGTAGGTAGGAAAGTACCCAAAACTACCATCAGTCCAGTGAATATCCTGCATACAACCGTCACGGTAATTATTCTGAGTGGAAAGTCCCAGTGATGCCTGCATTTTCTCATTCCACAAACCAGGAATGTCACCGACCTCTATATTACCTTCCATCAACGCGCGTTCTATCTCATAGCGCAAAATAACATGTGCCGGGTACGTCACCTCATCGGCATCAACGCGAATCAACCCGGGCGTAACACGGTGGTTCCAGGCAATGAAATTGTCTTCCTCAAGTGCTGGTTGTTGAGGGAAATGCTGTAAAACCAGGGTGCGCAGCTGTTTTAAAAACAGAGGATGGCGGCCAACCTGCATTTCAAAAAACAGGCTTTGCGACTCATGGATACCCATAGAACGCGCTTCTGCTACCGGCTGCCCCCGCCATTCACACGGCAAATTTTGTTCATAACGCGCATGGCCGGTTTCGTGGATCACCCCAAACAGGGCACTAAACAGGTCATCTTCGCTGTACCTTGTGGTGATTCGTACATCATCCGGCACACCGCCACAGAACGGATGCGCACTGATGTCCAGCCGGCCAGCCTCAAAATCAAAGCCCAGCACTTTCATCACATCCAGGCCAGTTTCCCGTTGTAACGAAGTTGAAAACGGGCCTTGCGGGGGAACCAGAGGGAGACTGGCCTGGCGCGCCATAATTTCCTGAATCAAGTCTGGCAGCCAGGTTTTTACCGAGCCAAACAGTGTATCGAGTTTGGCACTGCTCATACCAGGTTCGTACAGATTGAGTAATGCATCGTAACGAGAAACACCGGTTGCCTCTGCGCGCAACGTAGCTTCTTCCCGGGCCAGACTGACCACTTCTTTTAACAGCGGCTCAAAACTGGCCCAGTCATTACTGGCCCGTAAGGTGCGCCAGGCGTGTTCGCAGCGGCTCCCGGCAAGTGACTGCGCTTCAACCAGGTTAGCGGGTAATACGGTAGCCAGTGCATATTGCCGGGTTATTTCATGCAGGTTAGCCTGCTCGCTGCTACTCAGGGGTAATGTTTGTGCTTCGGCAATCCAGTCACCTACAACCGGTTCGGTCAGTAACTGGTGGCGCAATACTCGAAGCTCTGCCAGAGCTTCACTACGGGCGGCTGCGCCTTTCGGTGGCATCATGGCCTGCATATCCCAGCCGGCAATAGCTCCGAGGTGTGCAAAGCGGGATAGTCGCTGGAAACGGTGAGTAAGTTGCTGGTATGCGTTGGGCATTCTCAGACCTTATGTTCAGATTAACGAATCAGATAACGCATCAATAACACAGATATTGTATGCAAGTGAATAAGGCTCTGCAGATGGCTGTAAAACGTTGACAGGAAAAATAGCCTGAAGATTTCAGGCATGACGTGCAAACGGTATATATTTACCGCCTCTTATTCAGGTTGCCTGTTTGAGCATGCCATAAACAAGAGGCTTATTTTTCTAGTGTGCTTTGAAATGCAACCGGGCTCCGGTACACAGAGCCAGGCAAAGTAACAGGGCGATAAACCCGGCAACGCCCGGCCAACCAGCGTTATGCCAGAAAACGCCACCTAAGGTGCCCGCCAGGCTGGAACCCAGGTAATAACAGAACAGGTACAATGATGAAGCCTGGCCTTTGGCCCGGCGTGCGCGTTGCCCAATCCAGCCGCTGGCAACAGCGTGAGCGGCAAAGAACCCGGCCGAGAACAACAGCATGCCAATAAATATTGCCCACAGATTATTGAATAACGTGATAAGCACGCCACACAACATAATTGCCGTGAATAAAATCATGACTGGCCCGCGGCCATACTTATTGGTCATTGCTCCTGCTCTGGGGGAGCTCCAGGTACCAGTCAGGTAAACCACCGACAACAACCCAACCACAGCCTGGCTCAGGAACCAGGGCGCAGACATCAGGCGGTAGCCAATATAGTTAAATAATGTGACAAACGCGCCCATTAACAAAAAACCTGTCGCAAATAGCAGAGGAAGACCATCATCCCGCCAGTGCAGGAGAAAGTTAATCAGCAGCGTTTTAGGCCGTAGTGAAGCAGGGCGGAAATGACGCGAAGCAGGCAAAATGCGCCAAAACATTAAGGCGGAAGCCAGCGCAAAACAACCGATGAAACCCATGGCGATACGCCAGGAGAATAAGTCCGTCACCACACCGGTAATCAGGCGGCCACTCATGCCACCAATTGAGTTCCCACTAATATAAAGCCCCATAGAAAATGCCACTACGCTTGGGTGTATTTCTTCACTGAGATAAGTCATCCCTACAGCGGCAACACCACTGAGCGCCAGGCCTGTCAGTGCGCGCATAATCAGGATCCCTTGCCAGGTTGGCATAATCGTGGCAAGGATGGTACAAGCTGCCGCCAACAGAAGCGCCGCAACCATAATGGGTTTGCGCCCCATGGCATCTGAAAGTGGTCCGGTAAACAGCAAACCAACCGCCAGCAACCCAGTGGACATAGACAGTGAAATACTGGCGCTGGCAGCCGAAATGCCAAATTCGTGGGATAGAATTGGCAAAATAGGTTGTACACAATAGAGCAACGCGAAAGTGGCCAGGCCTGCGGTAAACAGGGCAAGGGTCACACGCATAAACTGGGGAGTACCACGCTTGATAAACTCAGAACTTACCGGTGCTTCAGAAGGTTTACCGTCAATAACTCTGCCCGGTGCAGAGGTGACGATGGTTGTACGGCTCACACGAATCCCTAATTTTTCTCTCTTCCCCCGCATTCAATGGGACGGGGTAACCACCTGGTGTAGGGTAGGAATTTTCGATTATTCTGTCTAATATATTAATAATCTCAAATAATATTTATAAAGTATGAATATCGAATTGCGCCATTTACGCTATTTTATTGCGGTTGCGGAAGAGTGTCATTTTGGGCGGGCTGCTGCGCGGCTGAATATTTCCCAGCCACCACTGAGCCAGCAAATCCAGATTCTGGAGCAGCAAATTGGTGCACGCTTACTGGCCCGCACCAACCGGAGTGTCAGCCTTACGGCTGCGGGGCAACAATTTCTGGCAGATGCACGGCAAATTCTTATCCAGGTCGAAGCGGCTGCAACTCGTGCGGAGCGATTGCACCAGGGGGAAATTGGCGAGCTACGCCTGGGTTTTACCTCCTCAGCGCCATTTATCAAATCTGTTTCGGCATCTTTATCTGCTTTTCGCCGCCAGTACCCCGGTGTGCATATGCAAACTCTTGAAATCAATACTCGTGCACAAATCGCGCCCTTGAGTGAGGGAGCGCTGGATCTTGGCCTGATGCGTAATACCACATTGCCGGATACGCTTGAATGGCAGGTCATTCTGCGCGAGCCATTGCTGGCGATGCTTCCCATGGATCATCATCTTGCCCGCCGGTCAGTAATTCCATTAACTGAACTGGCAAAAGAACCCTTTGTTTTTTTTGATCCTCATGTGGGAACGGGTTTGTACGATGAAATTCTGGGGCTATTGCGCCGATATAATTTGACTGCGCAAATTACCCAGGAAGTGGGAGAAGCAATGACAATAATTGGCCTGGTTTCCGCAGGCCTCGGGGTGTCGATTTTGCCGGCTTCATTTCGCCGGGTACAACTTAAAGAGATGGTCTGGGTTCCCCTTGATGTCCATGATGCGGTTTCAGAAATGTGGCTGGTCTGGTCGCGCCATCATGAGCAGAGCGCTGCGGCACAGCATTTCAAAAATCTGCTGTTAACATCAATCAAAGGCTAATAAAGGGTTAATAATTCGCCAGTACATGAGTAAAAATGTGCGTTAATTCACAAGGCTGGGTAAATATTTGACGGCGAGTACGGAAGTGCTTCACCATAGCGCTGAAGATTATTTCGAAGCGCGAAAATAAAGGGAGCCGTCCGTGGTGGTTGACAGCCAGCCAGGCCATATAGATCAAATTAAGCAGACCAATGCAGGTGCCGTTTATCGCCTGATTGATCAACTCGGCCCGGTTTCCCGCATTGACCTTTCACGCCTGGCGCAACTGGCGCCTGCCAGTATCACGAAAATCGTGCGTGAACTGTTGGAAGTGCATCTGGTTCAGGAGACTGAAATTCAGGAGCCGGGTAGCCGTGGCCGTCCGGCAATTGGCCTGCAGGTAGAAACCGAGGCCTGGCATTATTTGTCGGTGCGTATTTCTCGTGGCGAAATCAGCCTGGCATTACGTGATCTGAGCGGCAAAGCCGTGGTCGAAGAGAACATACCGTTTGCGCAGTCCGGCGATGAGCCATTTCTTGAACGGCTTGTCAAAGAAGTGGATGCATTTTTTACCCGCAATCAGTCCCGCCTGGAGCGGTTAACGGCGATTGCTATCACTTTGCCCGGTATAATTGATACGGAAAATGGCATCGTGCACAGCATGCCGTTTTATGCCGATGTAAAAGAAATGCCTCTTGGTAGTACGCTGGAAAACCATACCGGTGTGCCTGTGTATATTCAGCATGATATCAGCGCATGGACTATGGCTGAGTCATTATTTGGCGCATCGCGTGGAGCCCGCGATATTATTCAGGTTGTTATCGACCACAATGTGGGTGCTGGTGTGATAACCGACGGGCGGTTGCTGCATGCTGGCAGCAGCAGTCTGGTGGAGATTGGGCACACCCAGGTCGACCCATGGGGGAAGCGTTGCTACTGTGGAAATCACGGTTGCCTGGAAACCATTGCCAGTACAGACAGTGTACTTGAGCTGGCACAGCAGCGCCTGGGCCAGTCGATGAGCAGCATGCTGCATGACCAGCCTTTATCCGTTGAATCCCTGTGTGATGCTGCGCTGAAAGGGGATTTACTGGCAAAAGATATTATTACCGGCGTGGGCACCAATGTGGGGCGTATTCTGGCAATTATGGTGAATTTATTTAACCCACAAAAAATACTGATTGGCTCACCACTGAACAGGGCCGCAGCTATTCTCTACCCGGCAATGACCAATTGCATACACCAGCAGTCGTTACCGGCATACAGCCGCCATATCCGGGTAGAGTCTACCCAGTTCAATAACCGTGGCACGATGGCTGGAGCCGCACTGGTAAAAGACGCGATGTATAACGGATCTTTACTCATCCGTCTGTTACAAGGGTAACAATTTGTCGTAACCACACTAAAAATTGCGCTACCTCAAACTGGCTGTCTGAGGATTCTTTTAGAATTTCTGCACTGAATTATTTATTCCATTAACTATCCCCAAATAATTTAAGTTGCAGAACAGGCCTGCTTACGTGGGTTTGAGTGTGGTCGCAATCACCTTTCCAACACAGTATTCGGCACATCTGGCAACTTGGAGTACGAGGGGCCTTTCTTCCCTTACAATATCGGTGGAGTCAGCCATGCTGAAGCGTTTTTTTGTCACGGGAACGGATACAGCTGTTGGTAAGACAGTCGTGTCCCGTGCGTTACTTCAGGCGTTGGTGTCAGCGGGACATACTGCTGCAGGGTATAAACCTGTAGCCAAAGGCAGTCAGGAGACACCGGAAGGGTTACGTAACCGGGATGCACTTGTGCTGCAATCGGTCTCATCGCTTGAATTACCTTATGATGCCGTCAATCCTGTCGCTCTGAGCGAAGAGGAAAGCAGTGTTGCTCACAGCTTCCCTATTAACTACAGCCTGTTATCTGATGGCCTGGCGAAGTTATCCGGCCAGGTTCAGCATGTGGTTGTTGAAGGTACCGGGGGCTGGCGCAGCCTGATGAACGACCTGCGGCCACTTTCTGAGTGGGTGGTGCAGGAACAATTGCCGGTACTGATGGTGGTGGGTATCCAGGAAGGGTGCATCAACCACGCATTGCTCACGGCGCAGGCTGTCGCCAGTGACGGTCTGCCGCTGCTTGGCTGGGTGGCTAACCGCATTAACCCATGTCTGGCGCACTATGCAGAAATTATTGATGTAATGAGTAAAAAAATCCCGGCACCGCTGGTAGGGGAAGTACCCTATTTACCACGGGCGGAACAGCGGGATTTGGCCCGATATCTTGATCTATCCGTACTGGGCCTTACGGTAAATCGAGTCCGGCCACAGCCAGCGTGACAGCACGGAAGCAATAACACTGGCCAGTAACAGGGCGGGTAACAAAGTATACTCGCCTGTCATTTCGCACACCATCAATGCCGCCATGATAGGCGCATGGGTGGTGGCGGCAAGTAATGCTGCCATTCCTGTCAGGCCGAAGCAGAGCACGCTTTCGGTATCCACGCCATGGAGCATTCCCCACAAACGCCCGGCACATAACCCTGTTGCCACACCAATAAATAAGGTGGGTGTGAAAACCCCGCCTGGGGCACCGGAACAACTGCTCGCCAGCACAGCCAACAGCTTACACAGTAAAATCAGGCCAATAAACCCGAACAGTGGAGGCTGGCTCAAAAATGCCTGAACAACGCTGTAACCATTACCCCAGACCATGGGAGTAAATGCAGAAAGGCAACCCACTATAGCGCCACCAGCCATCAGCCTGAGCGGTAAGGGCGCTATTTTTTGAAAGCCTTTACGGCTGGCGGACATCAGCCTGAGCAATAATGCTCCCCAGCACCCCATAACCACGCCAAGTAGCGCCATTTCCAGGTATTGAGAAGGTGATGGCGCGGTAAGAGGTATCACCTGGTAGAGCGTGGTTCTGCCGTCACTGAGCAGGAGTGTCACCAGTTGTGCACTCACCGCAGCAATTACCACTGGCCCAAGCGAAGCCAGCATTAAGGTGCCAAACAACACTTCGGCAATAAACAGGCTTCCTGCAAGCGGGGCATGATAGGCGCTGGCCATCCCGGCCGCAGCACCGCAGGCCAGCCATAATTTCCACTCTTCGCGTGGTGTCAGGTAGTGGCACAGTTTGGCAGCAGCTAGCGAGGCAAGCAATATCATGGCACCTTCCCGGCCAATTGCGCTGCCGGTAGAAACCACAATCAGTGAGGCACCGGATTTAACCAGGCTGCGTTGTGTGTCAAGCTGGCCGTCGCCACTTTCAATGGCTTCCATATAGTCGTCCGGGCCGTGAGGGTGTTGGTACGAATAGCGCTGCCATAGCCACAGTACCAGTCCGGCCAGTAACCCCCCTGTCGCGGGTGTCAAAATACGTCGCCACACAGGTAAGGCATCGGCTGCCGCAACCAGGCTGCCACCATGACTTCCCAAAACTGCATTTTCCAAAAACAGTAATGTTTGGCGAAATAACCAGACCGCGAGTGCTGCGGCAATACCTGTGACAACGGCCAGCAACAGGCGGCGCAACATACTGCGAATTTCCGGAAAAGGGTGAAGACGACGCATGGCAAAGATTCCCCAGAGTTAATCTTTATTTTAACTATCTATCAGTTGGTTAGCATTCTGGTTATAAGGTTATATTGAAACGAAATATAACAAAAGGTGACACTGTCACTTAAAGGCTGATTAATTAACAATCAGGCCTGACAATAGACCGCCAGGTCTGATGAGTTAAACACCATTCAGCGCCATAAAGGTTTATCAGCTACCGGGACTGGTGAGCCTGCCTGCCATTGGTGGAGAGTAACTTGTGTGAGTTGGCTCAGTGCAGAGTAAAAATCGCCAGGTTCACTTTCGCCCAGTACATTGAGAAACCTGGGAGCCCAGGGAAGTATATGCCACGCCAGCAGTTCGTTGGTGGCCTGTTCCTGGCCATTTTCCGCCAACCAGGCAGCCAGCATAAGAAGGGTGCCGATATGGTCTTCCGGTTCATTCTGGTTGGTTTCATGTTGAATACCCAGTTGTTGCATCCAGCTACGTAACGCAAGCAAAGAGTCGCCAAACAGGACATTTTCTTTATCAAGCCAGACGGAACCCCAGGGGGGAGCAGGCAGGGCGTCTGGTCCAATAAATAACCGTTGCCACGTTTCATCCAGTTTCCGCAGATGTGGCGCAGCGAGCCGCATTCTCTGTGCAATACTGTTCAGCCTGTCATCTGCCCAGGGCCAGTCTTGTAGCCAGCTACCGGACGTGAAAGCGTCAACTAACGAGTGCGTTTGTGGTGCTTGTGGGGAAAAATAAAACAGCGCACCCAGTGCGCGTCCTGTCAGGGCAATATTCTCCAGGCGGGACATGTTACACCTCAATTAACAGTGAATAAGTGGGCGTCCTCGCCCACAGAAAGTTCAGTTTTCTACAACCATACCAACAGTTACACCCAGACCATAGAACAACCCGCGGCCAGTCCATTCACCGAGAATAACCAGCCCCCATCCGCTGAGCAAGGCTGGTAACGATGGATTCTTGCGTCGCACCAGTGGGCAGGCCCGGCAACCCCGCCCTGAGACCAGCAATACCATGTGTGTTGTTCGCCATTGAGCATAGTGAGAAAGCAAAGTAGTGGCCTGCTGTACTGAGCTGTGAATCCCGGCAAGAGGGGGTGTCTGCGCGTGGTGTAATACACAGGGCCAAAATCCAGCGCCCGTAACAGGCAGGATTCAACGCAAGACTGTTTTTCACCTTCAGCGACACGGGAATAACAGCCATCACAATACCTTCTCTATTTCAACGAGGTTGGTATGCTGCGGGTTGCCTTTCGCCAGCGGAGACGGACGCTGTGTGGTTAATGTGTTGACGCATGCGCCGTGGTCAATACGGTCCCCATTCATACTGGCATTATGCCATGCGCCCTGGCCCATAGCGGTTACGCCGGGCATAATGCGCGGTGTCACTTTCGCGGGAATACGTAGCTCTCCACGTTCATTAAATACCCGCACCATATCTCCTTGTTGGATGCCGCGCTGTTGGGCGTCTACTGGGTTGATCCACACTTCCTGGCGGCAGGCAGCCTGCAGGACATCAACATTGCCATAGGATGAATGAGTGCGCGCCTTATAATGAAATCCAAATAACTGTAAAGGCCACTGACGGCGGTCTGATGAATCCCAGCCTTCAAACGTGCTGGCATAAATGGGGAGTGGGCTGATGACCTCATCAGGTTTGATTTCCCACTGTCTGGCAATGTCTGCCAGCCGGGAAGAGTAAATTTCAATTTTTCCGGAAGGCGTTTTCAATGGATGCGCCACCGGATCATCGCGAAAGTCTTTATAGGCCACGAAATGCCCGTCCGGGTCTTTGCGCTTATAAATACCCATTTCACGCAGTGCTTCATATTGCGGGAGTTTGGGATCACGGGCGATCATTTTGCTGTACAGGTACTGCAACCATTCACGCTGGGTCCGGCCTTCAGTAAATTTCTGGTAAATATCCGGGCCGAGCCTGCGGGCAATTTCACTGGTTATCCAGTAAATGGGTTTACGTTCAAATTTTGCAGAAGTTGCTGGCTGGATAAATATCAGGTAGCCCATGTTTCCTGCATAATCATTGGGAATAATATCTTCCTGCTCAACGGTCATCAGGTCTGGCAACAGAATATCGGCGTATTTAGCCGAAGCAGTTAAAAAGTTGTCGATAACCACGATCATTTCGCACTGTTTATCGTCCTGCAAAATATCATGGGTACGGTTTATCTGGGCATGCTGATTCACCAGCGTGTTGCCTGCATAGTTCCAGATAAATTTAATGGGCACATCGAGTTTTTCTTTACCTCTCACCCCGTCGCGCAGCGCAGTCATCTCCGGCCCACGGGTAATGGCATCTGTCCATGTGAAACAGGAAATCGCGGTTTTAACCGGGTTATCCAGTACTGGCATACGTTCAATGGTAATGGTCCAGGTCGATTCACGCGCACCACTGTTACCACCGTTGATGCCAACATTACCGGTCAGAATGGGGAGCATCGCTATTGCGCGGGATGTCAGTTCACCATTAGCCTGGCGCTGCGGCCCCCAACCCTGGCAAATGTAGGCTGGTTTGGTACTGCCTATTTCCCGGGCAAGCTGGATAATTTTGTCGGCAGGAATACCCGTAATAGCCGATGCCCACTGTGGCGTTTTCGGCGTTTTATCCTCTCCAGCGCCTAATATCCAGGCTTTATAATGGCCATTAGCAGGCGCATCCGCAGGGAGTGTTTTCTCGTCATAGCCAACGCAATAGTCATCTAAAAATGCCTGGTCAACTAAATTCTCGGTAATCAGAACCCAGGCCATTCCCGAAACCAGAGCGGCATCCGTACCCGGACGAATGGGAACCCACTCATCCTCACGGCCAGCGGCGGTATCGGTGTAGCGGGGGTCAATTATTATCATTCTGGCATTGGATATTGCCCGAGCCTGCTCAAGGAAATAAGTGATCCCGCCGCCGCTCATGCGGGTTTCTGCCGGGTTATTGCCAAACATCACCACCAGTTTGCTATTTTGAATATCCGAAGTGCTGTTACCCAGGTTACTGCCATAGGTATAAGGCATGGCACAGGAAATTTGTGCGGTGCTGTAAGTCCCGTATTGGTTGAGAAAACCGCCATAGCAGTTCATCAGCCGGGTGACCAACGATGCCGAAGGTGAGGAGCGTGTGATATTGCCGCCAACAATGCCGGAGCTGTAATTGATATAGACAGCTTCATTACCCCAGGTTTTCACCACCCGCTTCAGGTTAGCGGTAAGGGTATCCAGAGCTTCATCCCAGGAGATGCGCCTGAATTTTCCTTCACCGCGTTTACCGACTCGCTTCATTGGGTAATTCAGCCTGTCCGGATGGTTCATTCTGCGGCGAATTGAGCGGCCCCGCAGGCAGGCACGCACCTGGTGATCACCATAAATATCAAACCCGGTATTATCTGTTTCGACCCAGGTGACTTCATCATTAGTGACGTGCAGGCGCAGTGCGCAACGGCTGCCACAGTTAACTGAGCAGGCACCCCAAACCACTTTATCTCCGGCGGGAGCCATACCCTGTTTCATGGCCGCAGTGGCAGGGCGCAGGCCGAATGGCAAACTCACACCACCGGCGGCCAGTGCCAGCCCACTTAACATGCCAGATTTGACCAGCGTCCGGCGGCTGATACCGCTATGTTCATCGCTCGACATAACTCGCTCCATCGAAAAAATGAGTAACTACAACCTGAAAAGAATGGATGAAAGCGTAAATGGCTGCGCGGTAATGCCTGTGGACTACTACGGGCTTTTGCACAGGGAACGCTTCCGTCGTTTTTAGTTACCAGACTAATAATTTTTAATATGCAGTGTGGCAGGGTGGATGGAGTAAAATATTATTTCGTATCAAATATCAGCGGGTTTTGTGTGATAAAAAAAGGGACTGGCAGGGTAGTCAATAACAGGCGTGGCTCATCAAAGTGTGGCCACGCCGGGGGAAGAAATGCTATCAGGGTGATGGCGTGTGCATTTCGCTGTCGCTGGTATTATCGGTGTTATCGCCTTTTTGGTAGAGAATTTTAAAGGTATCGTTTGCACAATGGCCAACTACCTGCGCTCCTGGTTGTTCTGCCTGGTCATTGGCTACAATCGAAAGCGAGAAGTTATCCGGGTCAACACCATTATGGATGATACGTTGTTCAATATCGGCTTTTACCCGTTCGCAGGATGCCGGTGCAGCCAGGGCAGAGAAGCTAAAACACAGTAACAATGCGGTAGGCCATAAAACGGCTTTCATCGGTATTACCTCCTGAATTTGTGTGATACCTCAGTCTGGCAGATAATAGGTAAAGTACTGTATTGCTTTATATCATTTAAACAGGTTAATTCTGATTTGCTAAGGAACTATGTGCGATACGTCATTCCAGTGAGTTTTATGGCGATTCTCCTCGCAGGTTGCGATGACAATCAGCCCCCTAAGGCACTGACGCCTGAAATGGCCAGTTTTTCTAATGAATTCGATTTCGATCCAGTGCGCGGCCCGGTAAAAAAGCTGACCGAAACATTGCTCAATGAAGATGGGAAAGTTGAGCGGCGCTTCCATGCCACGTTATCGCAGGAAGGGTGTTTTAACACAATGGATATGCATGATGTGTCGCGTAACACCGATTCGTCTTTACTCCTCGATGCTAATTACTATGTTAATGCTATTACTCAGGAAAAGCTGATTCGGCTACAGGGAAAATGCCAACTGGAGTCCATTCCTGCAGCAGGAGTGACATACCAGACCAATGACAATGATTTCGTGACAGGCGTGTCCAGTAAAGATTTGCATATCACTTATCGCTACGCGGCGAACGGGTTTCCTCTGGGGCGGGTAACCAGGAGAGGTGACCAGACGCTGGAGATCCGGAACATTCCAGTAAAAGACACGCGCAAGCTGCTTGATTACCAAACACAAACCTGGGTAAATGGTAAACAGGTTAGCCAGACGGTACAAACCTGCGACTATGACCGTCACGATAACCCGACAACCTGTGAGATAGAAAGTAACAGCGTTGCGGCGCAACCCGAAACGCAAACCCGGTATACAGTAAAGTACGAAATTGAATATTACTGACAGTTACTGGCTGTGTGCCAGGCTGTGAGTACGCTTACTGCGCAGTGGGTTTCACCATCCCACTCGCGGGTATTTTGTGCAGTGCCATATATTGGTGCTGCAGAATATACATTCTGATGGTGTTGCGATATTCGCCATTAATAAAGAACTCATCTACCAGCTCACCTTCTACAATGAAGCCCAGCTTTTTGTAGATGTGAATGGCTTTGACGTTTTCTTTATCAACAATCAGGTAGAGTTTATATAGGTTGAGAACGGTAAACCCGTAATCCATAGCGAGTTTTGCAGCTCTGGATGCCAGGCCTTTACCCTGAAACTCTGGGGAGATAATTATCTGGAATTCCGCGCGACGGTGGACATGATTAATCTCCACCAGTTCAACCAGACCCGCTTTTTGCCCCTCGCACTCCACAACAAAACGGCGTTCACTTTGGTCATGAATATGCTTGTCATACAAGTCAGATAGCTCGACAAAAGCTTCATAGGGCTCTTCAAACCAGTAACGCATAACACTGGCATTGTTATCGAGCTGGTGGACAAAGCGCAAATCTTCGCGCTCCAGCGGGCGCAGTTTTATTTCATCAAACCCTGACATGTTTTATTCCCTGTGTTTGAGATGTGCTCCCGGCTGGCGGGAGCGGGAGAGGTTATTGAGCTATCTGACGGCCAGTGTTGCGGTCCAGGCAGCGTAATGTGTTCGGCTCCCAGTACGCATTAACATTGGCACTTTTCAGGCAACGGTCACGAGCGTCGAATGCTGCATCTTCCTTATCCCATTCTTTTTCAACCCGTTTATTAACCTTGTTACGCAAAGAACGCGTGTCATTCCATTGCTCTTTATCCATTGCTGCGTTTTGACGGCTCTGCGCGCTGTCACCTGACTCAATAATCAGTTTATCTGTCTTCGATAATGCAGGGGCTGAAAATGCCACAGCACTGGCCAGCAGGGCGACAGGCAGTAATGAAGTTAACAATTGTCCTGCTTTATTCATAGAGACTCCTTATTCACACAATCACCGGATCCTTGTTTTGTATTTACGCACAGGAAGGCCCGGGCACCTGCCGTAAATTATCACGAGTATATAACATTGTAATGCCAGCTCAACACTACCGGTATATCTCGTTGCAATTACATACAGGTTAATGATAAGTCCAGGACAGGCCCAGGTTTTATCACGGGCTGTTATCCGCAAGAGCCAGACTGTTCTTGCGAGTAACAAAACGCAATTTCATTTTATTTTGTGACTGTTATCACAATTAACTACCATTCTAGTCTTGTAGTAGGGGAAATATGTCGTACATCATGAAAGCACAACACTGAGTCTGCCAGGATAACGCCATCCTGGTTCAATCCGCTTAATGATGAGTTTAATAATGGAAAAGACGTTATTAGCAGCAAACGCAACCTGTCCAGCCTATGACAGAAATGCCCTTAAAACCCGCATTGTTCACCTGGGTTTTGGTGCGTTCCACCGCGCCCATCAGGGGGTTTATGCCGATATTCTTGCCGCTGAACACCAAAGCGACTGGGGTTATTGCGAAGTTAATCTGATTGGCGGCGAACAGCAAATTGCTGACTTACACCGCCAGGATAACCTGTATACCGTCGCTGAAATGTCCGCCGATAACTGGCAGGCGCGCGTAGTGGGCGTGGTAAAACGTGCCATGCACGTCTCTGTTGATGGCCTGGACGCGGTTCTGGAAGCCATGTGTGAGCCTCAGGTGGCGATTGTCTCCCTGACCATTACAGAAAAAGGGTACTGCCACTCCCCGGCAACAGGTGAACTCAACCTGGACAACCCGCTGATTGCCGAAGATTTACGCCACCCGCAACAACCGAAATCGGCTGCCGGTGTGATTGTTGCCGCGCTGGCATTACGCAAAGCGCGCGGTCTGGCGCCATTCAGCGTGATGTCATGCGATAACATGCCGGAAAATGGCCATGTTACCCGCAACGTTGTGCTGGCATATGCCCGCCAGGTTGATGCTGCGCTGGCAAGCTGGATTGAGCAGCACGTCACTTTCCCGTGCACCATGGTTGACCGTATTGTGCCTGCCGTGACAGCAGATACGCTGGCTAAAATTGAACAGATTACCGGGGTTGCTGACCCGGCCGGTGTTGCCTGTGAACCTTTCCGCCAGTGGGTGATTGAAGATAACTTTGTCGCTGGCCGCCCTGAATGGGAAAAAGCCGGCGCACAGCTGGTCAGTGATGTTATCCCATTTGAAGAGATGAAATTACGGATGCTTAACGGCAGCCACTCATTCCTGGCTTATCTGGGTTATCTTGCCGGTTACCAGCATATTAACGACTGTATGGGCGACGATAACTATCGCCGTGCCGCACATGCCCTGATGCTGCGTGAACAGGCACCAACACTGCAGGTTCAGGGCGTTGACCTGGCGCGTTATGCTGATTTGTTGATTGAGCGTTACACCAACCCGGCGCTGCGCCATCGTACCTGGCAAATTGCGATGGATGGCAGCCAGAAGTTACCGCAACGCATGCTGGATTCAGTTCGCTGGCATCGCGCACATAACAGTGATTTCTCACTGCTGGCGTTGGGGGTTGCCGGGTGGATGCGCTATGTCGGTGAGGTGGATGAACAAGGCCAGCCCATCGAGGTGATGGACCCGCTATTGCCTGTTATCCGTGAAGCTACTGCCGCTTCGGTGGAAGATGATTCACGGGTTAAGGCTTTGCTGGGGATAAGCGCGATTTTTGGTACAGATTTACCCCAGGACCCGGTTTTTGTGGGCGCAGTCACCCGGGCCTGGCGTTCACTACTGGCGAATGGCGCAAAAGCGACGGTTGCCGCATGGGCTCAGGCGAATGCCTGATTGCCTGCTACTGGCACAGTGATTTATGTTTAATCAACCAAACCCGCTGCGGCGGGTTTTTTTACGCTCAGAGATTAGTCAGATGCCACTAAACAATCTCCAACTGGTCATTGCGAACGTAAACTTGCCGGTGAATAACGCGAAACCGGCATTAAGCGGGCTTATTGCTCTTCCGTAAACCAGTCGCGGTTTTCCTGGCGGATTAGCAAAACAGAGGCGCTAATCTCAGCCAGATGCTGATGCATGGTTTCGTCCGCCAGTTGTTCATCATGCTTTTCCAGCGCCCGGAATATCGCCCAGTGCTGCTCCAGCAACATCTCATGAGGTGTAACGTGGTCAAGGCTCATAAAACGCACCCGGTCCATTGCCGCTTTAATATTCTCAATGGTCTCCCACGCCAGGCGACACTGGGCAATATCACACAGAATTTGGTGAAAATCGTCGTCCAGTTGGAAAAAATCGTTCAGCTGGTGGCGGTCAATTGCCGTGCGCTGCTGATTAAGGTTTTGCTCTAACTGGTAAAGTTGTGCATCGGTAACCAGTATGGCGGCCCGACGTACCACCGCGCGCTCTATCGCTTCCCGGACAAAACCGCCACTACGTACCTGGTTCAGGGAGATTTTGTTGACATAACTTCCGCGTTGAGGACGAATCTGGATCAGACCATTTTCTGCCAGTTTGATGAACGCCTCACGTACCGGCTGGCGCGAAACGTCAAAACGCAGTGACACTTCTTTTTCTGAAAGCGGGGTGCCGGGTGGAATCAGGCAGTGAACGATATCGCGCCGCAAAATGCGGTATATCTGCTGATTGACAGGTTGAGTAGGGTTGAGATGCGTTTCTTCGGTCATGGTTTGTCTTTTGTTAGAGTAAACCCAATGATTTTACCCTGTTTTTGGCGGTTCGCCCATACCCGGCTGGCAAGCCGGGTGGGGAAAATCAGGCGGAGCGATGGACAGTTAACCCACCAAACGTCTGGCTGACGGGCATCATTTCAAGTGTGTTGATATTGACATGCGCAGGCAGCGTGGCAACCCACCAGACTGCCTCGGTGACATCTTCCGGGCTCAGTGGTTGCGTGTTCTGATAGGTTTTATCTGCTTTATCGTCATCACCTTTAAAGCGCACATTGGAAAATTCCGTGCCCCCAACCAGGCCTGGTTCAATATCGGTTACCCGCACCCCGGTACCATTCAGGTCGGTACGCAGATTCAGGCTGAACTGGCGAACAAACGCTTTGGTTGCCCCATAAACATTGCCACCTGCATAAGGCCAGCTTCCGGCAGTGGAACCAATATTAATAACATGCCCGCGGTTACGTTCAACCATGCCAGGCAACACCGCGCGTGTCATATATACCAGGCCTTTGGTATTGGTATCAATCATGGTTTCCCAGTCATCCGCGCTGGCTTTATGTGCAGGTTCTAAACCCAGAGCCAACCCGGCGTTATTTACCAGAACATCGATATTGCGCCATTCGGCGGACAATGAGCTGATAGCGGATTCAATCGCCGCACGATTACGTACATCAAGTTGAATGGTCAGCACACTGTCGCCCAGGGCGTCCTGCAATGTCTTTAAACGCTCAGCTCTGCGCCCGGTAGCAATAACTCTATGTCCGTTTGCCACAAAACGACGAGTGATTGCTTCACCAAACCCGGCTGTTGCGCCTGTAACCAGAATAAGCATCTGTGTTTCCTCTACATTTTTGCGTGGTTTTGCCCATGGACGTTCAGGCAGTGGTGATACAGCAAGTGATTGTTCGGTAACCCGGATGACCCGCACGACTGCCTGAAACAGAAACTATACCTTAGCACGCAAAACATAAGCTTGAGAACTCTGCCCGGATGACGACAGCAACGCGATGTTCCTTAATGGTGCAACTGAACCATTAAAGTGCAGCCAGCGTACGCGAAAATGTGCGGTAAACCGGCCTGATAAACTAAAATAATAAAGGGCAAACGGTTGCTTTAATATGCAACCGTTTGCGCCTGAGAAAAATAGCCTGCTGTTGCGCAAATGAAATGAAAATATATAACTTCATGAATAATAAATAAAAAATATAAAAATAAAATTGGCACTCTGATTGCAAGTTACCTGTGACAATATGGTTATTTTATTCATCTGCATAATATAAAGAGGGGTAACCCTCATTAAAGAGGCTGATTATGGCTGTTAACTATACTCAGGCTATCCGGGGGCAATTTTTCGATATTACCCAGCCCTCAGACGATCCTGCCGCCATCGCTGAGCATGCCCGTTACCTGGAAGACGGCCTGTTATTAACAGAAGGCGGGCATATTGTGGGACTGTATAACTGGTCTGAAGGCAGCCTATTGCTGCGCAGCACCGATGATGTGGCTGATTACCGCGGAAAACTGATTGTGCCCGGGTTTGTCGATACCCACCTGCATTATCCGCAAACCGAAATGATAGGTGCCTGGGGAGAGCAACTGCTGAGTTGGCTGGAAACCTATACCTTTCCCGTTGAACGCCAGTTTGAAAGTGAAGCCCATGCTATTCAAATGTCGGCTTTTTTCCTGAATCAATTACTCAGTAATGGCACCACAACCGCACTGGTGTTTGGCACGGTCCACCCACAATCAGTGGATGCGTTATTTCGTGTCGCCTGGCAACTGGGCATGCGCCTGATAGCGGGCAAAGTGATGATGGACCGCAATGCGCCAGACTACCTGACAGAAACACCTGAACAGAGCGAACAACAAAGCCGCGAACTGATAACGCGCTGGCACAACAAAGGGCGACTTAACTATGCGCTCACTCCGCGTTTCGCCCCCACGTCGTCACCTGAACTGCTGGCAGCGGTTGAGCGCCTGCGCACAGAGTTTCCGGATACCTGGCTACAGACACATTTAAGTGAAAACCCCCAGGAAGTTGCCTGGGTGAAAAGCCTGTGGCCCGAACAGAAAAATTACCTTGGCGTTTATGACAGTTACCGACTGACCGGGCGTCGCAGCGTATTTGCTCACGCCATTCACTTAGATGACGACGAATGGAACTGCCTGCAACGCACTGAATCTGCCGTGGCTTTTTGCCCTACATCCAATCTGTTTTTAGGCAGTGGCCTGTTTAACTTGCAGCGCTGCCAGCAACAACGAGTGCGTATTGGTATGGGAACAGATGTGGGCGCAGGGACCACATTCAGCATGTTACGTACTCTGGGGGAAGCCTACAAAGTGGCCCAGTTGCAGTCATTTCGCCTCAGTGCGTGTGAAGCATTTTACTACGCCACACTCGGTGGGGCTCACGCACTGGATCTGGACAGCTGTATTGGCAATTTTATGCCGGGCAAAGAAGCTGATTTTGTGGTGCTTGACCCACAAGCCACTCCACTACAGCGCCTGCGCGACAGCCACTGCCGGGATATCTACGAACGGTTATTTGTGCTGATGACTCTGGGGGATGACCGCAATATCTGGCAAACCTGGGTAAACGGCCAGCCTGTATGGTCCAGAGATAAGTGTGAGGTGGCAGCATGATTACTTTTTTACATAACCGGAAACGTACCATTGTGCGAGATATTGACCCTGGCACCACGGTACTGAACTGGCTGCGCGGCCCGGCCGGTTGCCCGGGCACCAAAGAAGGGTGCACATCTGGCGACTGCGGAGCCTGCACGGTAGTGGTTGGCGAAGCGCAACAAGGCAAAATGGTATGGAAAACAGCAAATAGCTGCCTGATGTTGGTGAGCCAGTTACAGGGCAGGCAACTCATAACGGTGGAAGATCTTGCGCAGGGGCGGCAGTTACATCCCGCACAGCAAACTCTTGCTGACCACCATGGCTCCCAGTGCGGTTTTTGCACACCAGGTATTGTGATGTCAATGTTCGCTTTACAGAAAAATGCCCCCAGAGCAGACCGCCACACTATTGATCAACACCTGGGGGGGAATCTGTGCCGCTGCACAGGATACCGGCCAATTATTGAAGCTGCACAGGCTCTGTGTCAGTTACCTGACAATGACCAGTTCCAGGCAGATTCAGCCGCCATCGCGCAACAACTGGCACAAATTACCGGTGAAGAACAGAGCACTACCACCGAATTGGCGGGTGACGGCCACCGTTGTCTGTTACCAAAAGATATCACAAGCCTTGCCCGGCTGTATCAGCAATACCCGCAGGCTCACTTACTGGCAGGCGGAACCGACCTGGCACTGCAAATCACCCAGTTTTACCGCCCGCTGCCCTTGCTGATTAGCCTTAACTATGTGAAAGAACTCAGCACCATCACCGTGACGGATGCCATGATAACCCTGGGGGCGACAGCCCGCCTGGCAGACATTGGCCGTGAACTACAGGGTCATATTCCGGCATTCAGTGAGATGCTCACTCGCTTTGCTTCCTGCCAGGTTCGTAACCAGGCAACCCTTGCCGGTAACCTGGCAAACGCTTCGCCAATTGGCGATGGTGCCCCGATGTTGCTGGCTCTGGGGGCCAGCCTGACGTTGCAGTGCGGTGAACAACAACGTGAACTGTCACTGGATGATTTTTTCCTCGATTACCGCAAAACCGCGCTGGCACCCGGAGAGTTTATTCGTGCCATCCACATCCCAAGAGTGACAGTGTCACCTTCATTTCAGGCATGGAAAGTGTCGAAACGGCGTGAAGACGATATCTCGACAGTATTTGGCGCCTTTAACCTGCACCATAAACAGGGGGTGATCACCACCGCCAGGGTAGCCTTTGGCGGTATGGCGGCGGTGCCCGCCAGAGCACTGGCCTGTGAAGCGGCACTGTGTGGCAAGCCATTATCTGAAGCCACATTAACCGTAGCCTGCAAGGCGCTGGATGCGGATTTTTCGCCATTGTCAGATTTTCGCGGCACAAGCGGCTACCGTTTGCAGGTGGCGAAAAATTTATTGCGCCGTTATTTCATGAGCCAGCTACAAGGTTCAGACCTGGTGGAGGTGAGTCAGTATGTCGGGTAACCCAGTCAGCCTGGATGAACAGGCACTTAAAACACAATTTCTCAACACATTCGATCAGGGTGTCGGTCGCCGTCAAAAACATGAAAGTGCGGATAATCAGGTAAGTGGTAAAGCCACTTATGTGGATGACCGCCTGATCTTGCCGGGTATGCTCTATTTATGCCCGGTACTCAGTGAACACGCTCATGCCCGTATTCTTTCCGTTGATACTGACGCCTGTTACCAGGTGCCTGGTGTGGTCAGAGTGTTCAGCTGGCAGGATGTACCTGGTGAGCTGGATATCGGCCCGCTGGCTCCCGGCGACCCGCTGTTTGCAAAAGATACCGTGGAATATCATGGACAGGTGGTACTGACGGTTGCCGCTGAAACTCAGGAAGCCGCCAGAGCGGGCGCACTTGCGGCTGTGATTCGCTACCAGCCACTTGATGCCGTGCTGGATGTAGAAGAAGCACTGGCCCGTGAACTGTATGTTGAAGCACCCCATGTCCAGCAGCGAGGCGATATAGCAAAAGCGCTTGATACTGCACCCCGGCGTATTTCAGGGCAGTTCCATATTGGCGGCCAGGAACATTTTTACCTGGAAGGGCAGATTGCGGTGGTACAGCCTGGCGAAGATAACCAGGTACAGGTGTGGTCTTCCACCCAGCATCCTACCGAAGTGCAGAAACTGGTGGCATCGGTATTGGGTGTCAGCATGAATAAAGTGACTGTGGATATGCGCCGCATGGGCGGAGGGTTTGGTGGCAAAGAAACCCAGGCGGCAGGTATTGCCTGCCATGCAGCTCTGGCCGCCAGCCTGACAGGGAAGCCGGTAAAAATGCGCCTCTCACGGCGTGACGATATGCGTATAACGGGCAAGCGCCACCCGTTTTTTGTCCGGTATGATGTAGGATTCACTACAGAGGGTATCCTGCATGGCGTGCATATCGATCTTGCCGCCAACTGTGGTTATTCCCTTGATCTGTCCGGATCAATTTGCGACAGAGCGATGTTCCACGCCGACAATGCCTACTACCTGGGCGATGCCCGCATAACCGGTTACCGTTGCCGGACCAATCTGGCTTCCAACACGGCCTATCGTGGTTTCGGCGGGCCTCAGGGCATGGTGGCAATTGAACAAATCATGGACAGAATTGCCCGCGAATGCGGTCTGGATCCACTTGTCGTGCGCCAGCGTAATTTCTACGGAGCGCCAGGGCGTGATATGACCCATTACGGGCAGCAGGTCACCCATAACCTGGCTGAAGTGCTGGCAAGCCAACTGGTTGACAGTGCCCGGTATGCAGAGCGCCGGGCAGACATCGCCACCTTTAACCGCAATAATCCGGTACTGAAGCGAGGGCTGGCGATGACGCCGGTGAAGTTTGGTATCTCTTTTACCTCAAGTTTTCTTAACCAGGCTGGCGCACTTATCCTGATTTATACCGATGGCACGGTACAGCTTAACCATGGTGGTACCGAAATGGGCCAGGGGCTGAATACCAAAGTGGCGCAGGTGGTGGCGCAGGTGCTGCAAATCCCGCTAAGTGCCATTCAGGTAACACCCGCCAGCACCGGGAAAGTCCCCAATACATCGCCTACCGCCGCTTCATCCGGAGCTGATCTGAACGGTAAAGCAGCAGAAATTGCAGCCCAAACCCTGAAACAACGCCTGACCGACATGTTGTGCGGTCTGCATCAGTGCACAGCAGGCGAAGTGGTATTTCATAATGGTGTGGTGCAGGTTCCGGGCAAACATTATGCGTTTGCCGAAGTGGCAGCTTTGGGCTGGCTAAACCAGGTGCCACTCTCCGCAACCGGCTTCTATAAAGTACCGGGCATTCATTACGACCGGGCAGCAGGCAAAGGTTCGCCGTTTTATTACTTCTCCTGGGGTATGGCCTGCGCCGAGGTGCTGGTGGATACCCTCACCGGGGAATACCGCTTGCTACGCGCAGACATTCTGCATGATGTGGGGGATTCTCTGAACCCGGCGCTGGATATCGGCCAAATTGAAGGTGGGTTTATTCAGGGCGCAGGATGGTTAACCACCGAAGAGCTGTGTTGGGATAAAAACGGGCGCTTGCTGACAGATGGCCCCATGAGTTACAAAATTCCGGCAATCAGCGATATTCCGCCTGATTTAAGCGTCAACCTGCTGGAAAACCACCCGAATCCGCAGCAAACGGTATTTCGCTCCAAAGCCGTGGGCGAACCCCCATTTATGCTGGGGATCGCGGTATGGTGTGCTCTGCAGGATGCCATAGCCAGTGTGGCTGAGTACCGGCTTCATCCTTCTCTGGATGCACCCGCCACCCCGGAGCGAGTGTTGTGGGGCGTAATGGCCATGCAGGAGGCCTGCAATGAACCAACCCGATGACTGGATTGATATTTTGCAACAACTGCGCGCAGCCGGTAAACCTTGTGTATTGCTGACTGTTCTGAATGAAAAAGGCTCCGTTCCCCGGGGCGATGGCACCAAAATGGTGGTTACTGCCGGGGAAACCTGGCTGACAATTGGTGGCGGTAACCTGGAGTTCCAGTGTATCGCCCAGGCCCGCACGATGCTCCAGGCACAACAAACCATGCCTCACCTGGAACATATCGCGCTGGGCGCCCGCACAGGCCAGTGTTGCGGTGGCATGGCAAGCGTGTTATTCGAACCATTATTGGCCCCGTCCCCGTCGGTAGTTGTCTTCGGCGCAGGGCATGTCGGGCAGGCGCTGGTGAACCTGCTCGGCACATTGCCCTGCCAGGTCACCTGGGTGGATGAGCGCCCGGGGATGTTTGCAACCGCTCCCTCTGGAGTTATCTGCCGCCAGGTGGATGACCCGAATGACGAAGCCCGGAGTGCAGCACCGGGCAGTTATTTCGTGGTTATGACCCACCATCACCCGCGCGATTTAGAGCTGGCAGAAACCATTTTGCGCCGCGATGATTACCGCTACTTTGGGTTGATTGGGTCGCGCACTAAACGCCAGCGCTTTGATTACCGGCTGGAAGGTAAGGGGATTACCTCTCATCAACTGGCGAAAATGCGCTGTCCGGTTGGGTTACCAGATGTCAAAGGGAAACTGCCTGCCGAAATAGCCGTTTCCATTGCCGGAGAATTGATTGCTGTCTGGCAGCAAGATGCCTAAGCTTGGGGAAGAACATCACTGATAACAAGGAGAACCAGTGGACAATCCTTTTTTCACGCCATCATCGCTCCCTTATGGCGCTCCGAACTTCGCCGAAATTCGTGTTGAGCATTACCGGGCAGCTTTTGATGAAGCGGTGAAACGTAAACGTGCTGAACTGGCCGCTATTCTTGAGTGCACAGAGGCGGCAACATTCGAAAATACCTGCCTGGCGCTGGAAAAAAGTGGGCAGATGCTTGACCAGGTCACCGCCGTCTTTTTTGCCATGGCGAGTGCAGATACCAACCCGGTTATTCAGCAACTGGAAGAGGCATTTGCGGGTGAACTGGCTGTACTGGCAGATGAAATCTGGCTCAATGGGCAACTCTTTGCGCGCGTCGATTCCCTGTATCAGCGCCGTGAGACGCTGGAGCTTGACCCGGAATCAGCCCGCCTGCTGGAGATAACCTGGCAACGTTTTACGCTGTCTGGCGCAACCTTACCGCCAGGCAAACAGGCACGCCTGAGCGCGCTGAACTTACAGGCGGCGCAGCTTTCCAGCCAGTTTAACCGCCGCCTGCTGGCAGCGGACAAAGCTGGCGGGCTGGTGGTGGATAACCCGGAGGCACTGGCCGGGTTATCACCCGCTGAACAGGAAAATGCCCGGCAGGCGGCGGCAGAGAAGGGCCTGGGTAACCAGTGGCTGATTCCGTTACTGAATACCACACAGCAACCTGCACTGGCCGAACTGCACAACCGGGCCACCCGTGAAGCGTTATTCCACAAAGCCTGGTCGCGTGCTGAACAGAATGATGAAAATGATACCCGGGAAATTATTTTGCAACTGGCAGCAATACGCCAGGAGCAGGCCGCATTACTGGGGTTTGCCGATTACGCCAGCTGGAAAATGGCCGACCAGATGGCACAGCGCCCGGCAGCCGCATTGCAGTTTATGAATAACCTGGTACCGGCGGCAAAGCAGCGGGCACAGGCGGAACTTGCTGCTATCCAGAAAAAAGTGGATGACGAAAACGGTGATTTCGCAGTGAAACCCTGGGACTGGGCCTTCTATGCAGAACAGGTTCGTCAGGATACATGGCAACTGGATGAAGCCGCGATTCGGCCCTATTTCCTGTTAGACCGCGTGCTGCAGGATGGCGTGTTCTGGGCAGCCAGCCGCCTGTTTTGCATTACCTTCACTCCTCGCCCGGATATCCCGGTTTACCACCCGGATGTGCGGGTATGGGAAATCCACGACAAAGACGGCTCCGGGCTGGCACTGTTCTACGGAGATTTTTTCGCCCGCGACAGCAAAGCAGGTGGTGCGTGGATGGGTAACTTCACCGGGCAGTCCACATTGTTGGGCACAAAACCGGTGATTTATAACGTGTGTAATTACGCCAAACCCGCAGCAGGGCAACCGGCGCTTATTGGCTGGGATGATGTCATCACTCTGTTCCATGAATTTGGCCACACGCTGCATGGGTTGTTTGCCAGCCAGCGCTATGCAAGCCTGTCTGGCACAAATACCCCGCGGGATTTTGTTGAATTCCCTTCGCAAATCAACGAACACTGGGCCAGCTACCCGGAAGTGTTCAGCCATTATGCCCGCCACTGGGAAACCGGTGAACCTATGCCTGAAGCCTTGCGCCAGCGCATGCTGAATGCCGCGTTGTTTAATAAAGGCTACGATATGACTGAGTTGCTGGCTGCCGCACTGCTGGATATGCACTGGCATAGCCTGGCAGAAGGTGAGCAGGTGGCTGATGTCGCGGCATTTGAAGCGGCGGCTCTGGCGAAGTCACATATTCATCTGCAGGCGGTTCCGCCCCGTTACCGCTCAAGCTACTTCGCCCATATCTGGGGAGGTGGCTATGCCGCCGGGTACTACGCCTACTTATGGACACAAATGCTGGCTGATGACGGCTTCTGCTGGTTTGAAGAGCAGGGTGGGTTAACCCCGGAAAACGGGCAACGTTTCCGCGATGCCATTCTTTCTCGGGGTAACAGTAGTGACCTTGCTGAACTGTACCGCCAGTGGCGCGGCCACGCCCCACAGAGTGAACCGATGCTGAAACATCGCGGCCTTGCGTAATAATCAACAGGCCCTTGTTGTCAGGGCCTGAATAATCCCATATAGCAGCTTTAACATTATTTATATAATGCCTGCATTAAGTATCCGCTGTTAGTCATCCCGTTAATGTTTAATAAAATTTAATATATTAGTTAATTCAATAGATCTGCTCTGAATGGTATTCAGCTCATGAATAACCAGGTAACGGCGGAAAAAATTCACTGTTTCTATCACATAAAATTAATTCTGGTTATGAAATTTTGTGACAGCAGTGAATACTGTTGCGGTATTTTAGCGATGCCCGTTTTTTAATGGCAAGAAAATGGGTAAAGGATGCGTATAACTGAAGGGAAGACAGATGGTCACGCAAAAAAATACCGTTTTTTTTAACCACAATCACCATGTTATTTATGTCCGCGGGTGCACATCATTACTGGACGTTCTGGCCTTTGAAGGCAAGGAAACGCTCAGCCAGCCGTTCCATTACCGCATTGAGTTTACTTGTGCCAATAAGGCATTAGACCAGGCGGATTTTCTGCTGAAACCCGCCGGGCTGACCCTGCACGCCCCGGTAGCACAGCCCTGGGGGAGATGTAAACTCGAACCTGTCAGGGCTATTCATGGTGTGGTCACAGGTTTTGAGTACCTGGGGTCATCAAGAGATGAAGCGCACTACGCGCTGGTGCTGCAACCAAGAATGGCTTTACTGAGCAACGCAAACAATAATGCTATTTTTCAGGATATGTCTGTACCACAGATTGTCGAAAGCATTCTGCGTGAGCGCCATAATATGCGCGGCCAGGACTTTCTCTTTTCGCTTACTCATAAATACCCGCGCCGTGAACAGGTTATGCAGTATGGTGAAAGTGACCTGCGCTTTATTTCCCGCCTGTTAAGTGAAGTGGGGATTTGGTTTCGCTTCACGCCAGATACTCGCCTGAAAATTGATGTCATTGAATTTTTTGACAGCTCTCATGGCTATGAAAAAGGTCTGGTTTTGCCCGATATTCCACCATCAGGGCATAATGATAATGGCGTTGACGCAGTATGGGGAATAGAGCGCTATTACCAGGTTGTGACACAGAAAGTCAGTGTTCAGGATTATCATTACCTGAATGCCGGGGCCGATATGCATGTTCAGGTGGATATTACCCGTGGCGACAGCACAACCTATGGCGAGGCATATCATTGGGGGAGCCATTACAGCGAACCCGGCGACAGGTTTACCCGCCCGTTGCCAGTTGAAACCGGGGTGTTTTATGCCCGGTTACACCACGAGCGTTACCTTAATGGCAAAGCGGGCATGGCAGGGAACAGTAATTGTGCGGTGCTGGCACCGGGCAAGGTTGTTAACCTGGCTGACCCGGCTCAGGAAGGCGGTAGTTTATCGCCAGGCATGCTGGTTACCAGCATAAGCTGTTCAGCACGCCGGGACAGCTGTTTCACAGCTCATTTCACCGCACTGCCATTTACCCATGACTACTGCTTTCGCCCCCAACTCATTCCTCACCCGCAGATGTCCGGCACCGTGCCAGCCCGTGTCACCAGTACCACAAAAAATGATATCTATGGCCATATAGATAAGCATGGCCGTTACCGGGTCAAACTGCTGTTTGACCGCGCTACCTGGCCCGAGGGGAGCGAAAGCCTGTGGGTTCGCCAGGCCCGGCCCTATGCGGGGGAGACATTTGGTTTCCATTTGCCGTTACTCGCGGGCACCGAAGTTGCCATCGCATTCGAAGACGGCAACCCGGACCGGCCTTATATCGCCGGGGCGTTGCATAACAGCAGCCATCCGGACCTGGTTACCATCCGAAATTACCGGCGCAATGTACTGCGCACACCAGCGAATAACAAAATCCGGCTGGAAGATGCCAGAAACCAGGAACATATCAAAGTCTCCACTGAGTACGGCGGAAAAAGCCAGCTCAATTTAGGGCATTTGGTGAACAGCGAGCGCCAGATAAGGGGAGAAGGGTTTGAACTCCGTACCGATTTGTGGGGCGCCATTCGGGCAAAAAATGGCGTATTGATCAGTGCAGATGCCCAGCCATCTGCACGGGGTGAGCAGCGGGAAATGCAGGCGGCAATCAGCCTGCTTAAAGGCGCGCTGCTTGATTTAACGCGCTGGGGCAGTATTGCGCCGGTTCACCAAAATTTCCCGCCAGATACTGCCGGGCTGGAACACCTGGTTGAAGGTGCGGCAGGTTTAAGTTCGCCAGTTGTTGTGTTGAGTGCTCCACAGGGTATCGCTGCCGTTACTCCGGCCTCTGCTTTATTACACACTGGCAAAAGCCTGCATTTGCAAAGCCAGGGCGAGGTGCAAATAGCCACCTCAGCGCGCCATGCTGTTAACGCTGCTAAGTCAATATCGTTGCTGGCACACCAGGAAGGAATGCGCCTGGTATCGGCAAAGGGCCCTCTTGCGGTGGAATCTCATAATGACACCCTCTCGCTGTCTGCGTTACAGGATATCTCAGTCCGGTCTGTGCAGGGGCAACTTACACTCACTGCCACAAAAGGTATAACCCTGGCCTGTGGCGGGGCCGCCATTCATTTATCGGCTCAGGGCAATATTGAGATTTGCAGCAAAGGGCCACTCATTCTCAAAGGTGCTCATTGCTGGCTTCCGCCAGAGACGTTTTCTTCTTCATCAGCAGGCATGCCAGCCTCTGCGGCAGCTATACCCGCAGCAGTATGTGAAGGTTGCCTTCAACGTGCGCAAGAGCAGGCGACAGGAGTGGTTCTCCGTGGATAACACCGTGTTACCTCAGGCACTGGCAGACCAGTGGCAGGCGCAGGTGCAGTATTTACAAAGCAGTGTTGGCGTGCCGCATATTGATGCCATCATCGATTTATCCGGCGATACGCTACCCTGTTTGGCAACTTTACCTGCATTATCGCCGCAAGCGCAGTGGTCATCTTTATTCGCCGGGTTGCCGGAATCAGCCCTGCAGGATCAGGGCCCGGTGCTGGTGCGCCTGCATAATAATGCGTGGCAACATCAGCAATGGCTCGGTGAACTGATGCGCTATTACGCGGGCAGGCACCGTTTATTATTGCTGGTATCGCCACTCGCTTTCTCGGTTTTGCAACAACAACTGTGCTCACTGACGCAATTTTTCTGGGGCAACCAGAGCGGTATCTTCCGTTTTTACGACCCACGCATATTCCCTGAACTTTTTAATCATGTCCTGACTCCCGGGCAACAAAACGCGTTCAACCAGCTTGGCTATTTTTGGGGCTGGCTGGATCGCGATAACCAGCAAACCTGGCGAGCTGGAAAATTCCGGCCTCATTCAGATGCGGTTTTCCAACCCCATGAATTGCAGTTCACCGATAAGCAAATAGATGCCATTGGCTGCATCAGTGATGCCGATATCGCAGCACGAATGTATACCGGTACCGGGCTTACACCAGAGGTGTTGTTTGGCCGCTGCCTGGAGGCCGCATTTGCCGCAGCCCGTTCAGCCAGCGGCACACTTGAAGACTATCTCGATATCACCGTTCATAACCCCGGTAAGGCGCATGACGCTGAATAAAACCGGGGATAGCGCTGCCAGGGAATAAACAACAGGAGCAGGAGATGAATAAAAAAGCCGTGTGGCTGGTGCCGTTATGGCTACTGGCCGGGTGTGCCGGGGCCGGTTATGGCGATTATACCGCCGGGGATTTGCGGGCAAAAAATCATGTCGCCGGCCAGGTAATTAACAGATTCGGTGTGAATGGTTATTCGGCGCCAGGGCTGGGAGGCGGGTATTGCTGTGTGCTGTTACCCCGCAAATGGATACCGGGAATGGAAGCACTGGTTGAGTGGGAGGTGGATCCCAATCCCCGGGCCATCATTCCTCTTAAAAAGGAAGGGTTCGGATATGAAGAAGAAGCCTATGCCCGGCATGCAGCACAATACCGCCGCCACAGTGCAGTGGTGCCGGTACCGGAATATGGGGAACAGCGTTGTGGTATGACGGTGCATTTTTTGCCCTGTAACCAGGTAAAAGTGACCACGGTGTGTATGGGTTATGGCACACCGGATTACCCGATTAAAGAGCCGTTAAATATGCCGGAGCCGGAAAACTGCCCGGTGGCCGCAGCAGTGAATACCGCGGTGCATAACGGATAAGCCACGGGCAGGAACGGGGGTTACCCCGCAGGGAACAAACAGGGCAGTGAACAACAACAGGAGCAGGAGATGAATAAAAAAGCCGTGTGGCTGGTGCCGTTATGGTTACTGGCCGGGTGTGCCGGGGCCGGTTATGGCGATTATACCGCCGGGGATTTGCGGGGCATAAACCACACACCGAACGTTATCAACTTTGTGAAAATTAACGGTTATGGCGGCCCCAATATTTCAGCTTATGGCGATGGAGGTGGGTATTGCTGTGTGCTGTTGCCCCGCAAATGGATACCGGGAATGGAGGCACTGGTTGAGTGGGAGGTGGATCCGGATCCTTATGCAATATTACCCCCTTTGGGAACAGATCTTTTTCGCGAGGCCTATGCCCGGCATGCAGCACAATACCGCCGCCACAGTGCAGTGGTACCGGTACCGGAATATGGGGAAAAGCGTTGTGGTATGACGGTGCATTTTTTGCCCTGTAACCAGGTAAAAGTGACCACGGTGTGTATGGGTTATGGCACACCGGATTACCCGATTAAAGAACCCCGTAATATGCCGGAGCCGGAAAACTGCCCGGTGGCGCAGCAGTGAATACCGCGGTGCATAACGGATAAGCCACGGGCAGGAACGGGATTTATCCCACAGGGAACAAACAGGGCAGTGAACAACAACAGGAGCAGGAGATGAATAAAAAAGCTGTGTGGCTGGTGCCGTTATGGTTACTGGCCGGGTGTGCCGGGGCCGGTTATGGCGATTATACCGCCGGGGATTTGCGGGCAAAAAATCATGTCGCCGGCCAGGTAATTAACAGATTCGGTGTGAATGGCTATTCGGCGCCAGGGCTGGGAGGCGGGTATTGCTGTGTACTGTTACCCCGCAAATGGATACCGGGAATGGAGGTGCTGGTTGAGTGGGAGGTTACCCCCGTATCTGACACCCCGATTCCGGGTTTCGAGGAATGGGAAAAATATCTTGCATGGGAAAAAGAACTAAAAGCCAGTTTTCGCCGCCACAGTGCAGTGGTGCCGGTACCGGAATATGGGGAAAAGCGTTGTGGTATGACGGTGCATTTTTTGCCCTGTAACCAGGTAAAAGTGACCACGGTGTGTATGGGTTATGGCACACCGGATTACCCGATTAAAGAGCCGTTAAATATGCCGGAGCCTGAAAACTGCCCGGTGGCCACAGCAGTGAATACCGCGGTGCATAACGGATAAACCACGGGCAGGAACGGGGGTTACCCCGCAGGGAACAAACAGGGCAGTGAACAACAACAGGAGCAGCAGATGAATAAAAAAGCCGTGTGGCTGGTGCCGTTATGGTTACTGGCCGGGTGTGCCGGAGCCGGTTATGACGATTATACCGCCGGGAATTTGCGGGGGTTTAACCACCATGCCAGTGAAGGAATTAACTGGTTCACGGTTAACGGCTATGGCGGGCGGACGACAGGAAACAGTTGCTGTGTGCTGTTACCCCGCAAATGGATACCGGGAATGGAGGCACTGGTTGAGTGGGAGGTGGATCCGGATCCTTATGCAATATTACCCCCTTTGGGAACAGATCTTTTTCGCGAGGCCTATGCCCGGCATGCGGCACAATACCGCCGCCACAGTGCAGTGGTACCGGTACCGGAATATGGGGAAAAGCGTTGTGGTATGACGGTGCATTTTTTGCCCTGTAACCAGGTAAAAGTGACCACGGTGTGTATGGGTTATGGCACACCGGATTACCCGATTAAAGAGCCGTTAAATATGCCGGAGCCTGAAAACTGCCCGGTGGCCACAGCAGTGAATACCGCGGTGCATAACGGATAAACCACGGGCAGGAACGGGGGTTACCCCGCAGGGAACAAACAGGGCAGTGAACAACAACAGGAGCAGGAGATGAATAAAAAAGCCGTGTGGCTGGTGCCGTTATGGTTACTGGCCGGGTGTGCCGGAGCCGGTTATGACGATTATACCGCCGGGGATTTGCGGGCAAAAAATCATGTCGCCGGCCAGGGAATTAACAGATTCGGTGTGAATGGCTATTCGGCGCCAGGGCTGGGAGGCGGGTATTGCTGTGTACTGTTACCCCGCAAATGGATACCGGGAATGGAGGTGCTGGTTGAGTGGGAGGTGGATCCGGATCCTTATGCAATATTACCCCCTTTGGGAACAGATCTTTTTCGCGAGGCCTATGCCCGGCATGCGGCACAATACCGGCGCCACAGTGCAGTGGTGCCGGTACCGGAATATGGGGAACAGCGTTGTGGTATGACGGTGCATTTTTTGCCCTGTAACCAGGTAAAAGTGACCACAGTGTGTATGGGTTATGACACACCGGATTACCCGATTAAAGAGCCGTTAAATATGCCGGAGCCGGAAAACTGCCCGGTGGCGCAGCAGTGAATACCGCGGTGCATAACGGATAAGCCACGGGCAGGAACGGGGGTTATCCCACAGGGAACAAACAGGGCAGTGAACAACAACAGGAGCAGGAGATGAATAAAAAAGCCGTGTGGCTGGTGCCGTTATGGTTACTGGCCGGGTGTGCCGGGGCCGGTTATGGCGATTATACCGCCGGGGATTTGCGGGGGTTTAACCACCATGCCAGTGAAGGAATTAACTGGTTCACGGTTAACGGCTATGGCGGGCGGACGACAGGAAACAGTTGCTGCGTGCTGTTGCCCCGCAAATGGATACCGGGAATGGAGGCACTGGTTGAGTGGGAGGTGGATCCGAACCCCCGGGCCATCATTCCTCTTAAAAAGGAGGGGTTCGGATATGAAGAAGAAGCCTATGCCCGGCATGCGGCACAATACCGCCGCCACAGCGCGGTGGTGCCGGTACCGGAATATGGGGAACAGCGTTGTGGTATGACGGTGCATTTTTTGCCCTGTAACCAGGTAAAAGTGACCACGGTGTGTATGGGTTATGGCACACCGGATTACCCGATTAAAGAACCCCGTAATTTGCCGGAGCCGGAAAACTGCCCGGTGGCCGCAGCAGTGAATACCGCGGTGCATAACGGATAAGCCACGGGCAGGAACGGGATTTATCCCACAGGGAACAAACAGGGCAGTGAACAACAACAGGAGCAGGAGATGAATAAAAAAGCTGTGTGGCTGGTGCCGTTATGGTTACTGGCCGGGTGTGCCGGGGCCGGTTATGGCGATTATACCGCCGGGGATTTGCGGGGGTTTAACCACCATGCCAGTGAAGGAATTAACTGGTTCACGGTTAACGGCTATGGCGGGCGGACGACAGGAAACAGTTGCTGCGTGCTGTTGCCCCGCAAATGGATACCGGGAATGGAGGTACTGGTTGAGTGGGAGGTGGATCCAAAAACAGCCTCACCGTTTCCTGGCTATACCGACAGAGAGAAGTTTGATAAATGGGCAACGGAAGTCAGAGCCAGTTTTCGCCGACACAGTGCAGTGGTACCGGTACCGGAGTATGGGGAAAAGCGTTGTGGTATGACGGTGCATTTTTTGCCCTGTAACCAGGTAAAAGTGACCACAGTGTGTATGGGTTATGGCACACCGGATTACCCGATTAAAGAGCCGTTAAATATGCCGGAGCCTGCCCAATGCCCAAATTAAACCACCAGGGAGCGCAGCCCTGCTGGGCACCGCCGGTTTTTCCGGAAACAGGGCGGCTGGCATTACTGCCACAGACCGTTAATGGCAATTACTTGCGACAAGTGCAGGAAGAACAGCACCACCGCCAGGCCGTTAACCAGCAGCAGGGAATGCGGGCAATGCCGGTGTGCTGCCAGAGCCTGCATATCAGCCTGTTTTTTGATGGCACCGGAAACAATGAGTATCACGATACTCACGTAGCGCAACCCCCCAGCCCGTCCAATATTGCCCGTCTTTATCATGCATCTTATCCTCTTGAGGCCGAAGCCAATGGGTACTTTTCTTACTACATGCCCGGTGTGGGTACACCATTTCCGGAAATCAACGAGTTTGATTACAGCTCCGCCGGCCTGGCTTTTGCCCGGGGTGGGGAAGACCGCATTAACTGGGCGCTGTTGCGCCTGGTGGATGCGCTGATGTACACCCTGACACCCGGGCATGATCGCCTGAATGATGATGTTGCCCGTAACCAGCTAGCGCAGATGCGCGCCCACTGGCCAATAACCGGTGAAGTTAACCGGCGTATTGCCATAAATAACCTGCTGGCACCACTGCGTGAGCGGGTGGCGCTGGTGCGCCCGAAGCCACTGGCAATTAAGCTGTTTGTATACGGTTTTTCCCGCGGGGCCGCCAGCGCACGCACCTTTGTTAACTGGCTGGCAGAGCTGTTTACTGCCCCGGCAGAAGGTGAAATGCCAGAAATGGCACTGCTGGGGCTGCCGGTACGGGTGCATTACCTCGGGTTGCTGGACACCGTGGCATCGGTAGGGCTGGCAGACTTGGTGCCGGGCGCTACCGGGCATATGGGCTGGGCGAATAACACCCTGCAATTGCCCGATGAAGTGCGCTACCCGGGCTATGTGCGGTGCTGTGACCACTTTGTGGCAGCCCATGAGCAACGCCAGAGCTTCCCGCTGGATTCAGTGCGCCGGGCGGATGGCAGTTACCCGCAGGACACCCGTGAAGTGGTTTACCCCGGAATGCATTCCGATGTTGGCGGAGGCTACCCACCCGGCGACCAGGGAAAAGCGCGCGGCGGAGATGGCGAGCTGTTATCGCAAATTGTTCTGCATGATTTATACCGGGCGGCTTTTGCTGCCGGTGCGCCTCTGGCTGTATTACCGGAAGTGATAACACCGCTTATTCGTTCTATTCAACCTTCTCACGATATGAATCAACAAACTTTTATTGAGTTTGATATTCAGACTTCAACCATCCGCCGCTTTAATCTCTGGCGCGCAACCTTGCTGGAAACCACTGCCTTACCCGATACCACCCCGCCTGCCAGTGATCATGCAGATGTCTGGCAACCTTACCGCCTGGCGCGGGTGCTGGAAAGCGTATTGAACAACCAGATGGGCTGGATAACTGCCTGGCGCATTGGGCGCTATGCCCGTAACAGCCTGCTGGTACAACCCTTTTTCCTACAGGCGCCTCAGCATAACGCGGAGCAGGCAAAACAGGCTCAGCAGGCACAGGCAGAACGCGAGCAGCAAAGGCGCAAGGCGCGTAACCGGGTGAACCGGCAAGAGGCTGGCTGGCAGAGGCTGATGGAGCCGGGCAATAAATGGGAACCCACCCAGTCACAGCACCAGTTGCGCGAAGCCGCACGGGAATTTGAGCACGATTACTGCGGGTGGTTCCGGGTCATGAATGGTACTTACCGGAGTAAAACCCGGCAGTTCCTGCTGGATGGCGTACTGAAATACCCGGTATTTATGCTCAAAGGGGAAGATGAAAAAGCAGAGTACGACCAAATGAAAGCCGCCGGTGACGGGCTGTACCACCAACTGTTTACTGATGAACTGGGAAGCGGAACCCGTGAGATGCCGGGGGCCGAATTACTGGCGTTGTATGACGATCATATTCATGACTCCCGGGCCTGGTTTATGCAAAGTGAACTGGGCAGCAGGGAGCCATGGGGTGACTATTTCCGCTACCGGATGCTGTTCTTTGAGCAGCGCGCTAACAAGCATTTGCGCCTGATTTACCAGAACGGGCGGGTAGTTGGCGCGGGTGAACCGGGCCGGGCAGTGGAATATACCGTGATTTCCTGGGATAACCGCGGCCAGGTTGCCGACCGGCACCAAATAAAAGACCTGGCGACCGGCGAATACACCGTGATTGAAGACACCGCGTTGCTCGCTGTGGATGACCACCCGGATGAACTGGCGGCACAGTGGCATGCCCGGCTGATGCAGGAAGAGCACGACGCCAGGATGCAGGCTGTTGCCGGGCATATTACTGGCGCTGGCGCGAAATTTATCGGGTAGCTTCTGCGGCTGCCCAGAAACGGACTGAACAACAGATAAAAAGGGAAGAATATGCGGCATATTGTTCGCCAGGATGACACATTACTCGAGTATGGCGGCAGAGTGTTGGCCGGGCATAACCTCTGTTTTGGCAAAGGGATTGCCTGTGTGGGCGACCCGGTAATGTGTAACCGGCATGGCCTGACGGTGATTGCTGAAGGCAGCACACTGTCCACATTAAATGGCGTACCAATAGCATTACATGGGCACCGGTGTGCCTGTGGTTGCACCCTGGTCAGCTCATCTCCAGATTGCCGGTGTGCACAATGAGGGCGTTTCAGTTTGCCCCCGCACTCCGGGCTGCCTCTCCACCCCGAAACCGCCGCTGGGCGCTGGCTGGTATGGTGCTGGTATTGCTGTCTGTCACCTTAAGCCTGGTGCTGGCAGGAGAAAAAAGCAGCCCAACATTGTTAGTGGTTACTGCAAGCTTTGCCAGTGCGCTTGTTCTGCTGTGCTGGCTTTCCCGCCAATTGTATTACCGCACTTCATTACATTTACAGGCGGACTGGCAGTATCGCACAGACCAGGAATATGCTGCCTGGTGGCAACACCATGCACAAACTTTTGCGCTGCAGGATGTCGTACTGATTGGCCCGGCCGGGGTATCACCAGCAGACTGGCAAGGTTTCCTGAGCCAGCCACCTGGCCCGTCAACCGGCTGCAGTAGCGCAATAACGAATGGCCTGCTGTTTTCCACCTGGCCTGGTGAACGGGAAACCCAACTGGCGCAGATGCTTGCGCGCCAGTGGCATACCCAGTGTAGTGGTCAGGTGTACCGGCCACCCATATCGTGCTACTGGCAGGGGAGTGAAACTGCCTGGCAGGCATTTTCAGCAGAAGTGAGCCTGTTATTTCCGTCACTCTGCCTTCCCGTGCACCCAGAACCCTGGCAAGGGGCGAACACACTGGCAGAGCTGGCTGCCCATTTCGCATTAACAGCAGAAGAGAATCAGCAATGGTTCCTTGTTGCCGGTTGCCTTTCTGTGCCCGCAGGCGGCGGCTCAGAGCCCGCGGGTGAATCTGCGTTGCTCTGGAACGTCACTGCTAAAGGGCCGGTAACCCTGGCGCGCGGTGAGGTGTTTTCTCAAGGCAAACATACCGCAACCCAGGTATGCCAGCAGGCTCAGCAACAAAGCGGGTTAACGCGCCCACCGGAACACTGCGTGTTGTTTTCACCAGCAATACCCCCGGATTTTGCTCATTGCGGCTGGAACCTTTCCCGGCATGTGCAGGACCCATATTGGGGGCGAACCGGGGAAAATGAACCACTGATTGCGGTCTCACTCGCTGCATTACTGGCGCTGCACCAACAAACCTCGTGTGGCTGGATTGCCACCGACCCGCAGTACCAACTCACTTTAGGAATAGTAAAATATCATGGATAAGGACAAGGCAAATCAGCGCAGCCATTCTGGCTGGTATACCGTGGCGGTTGGGGTCGCTCTGGCAGTATTGGTGGTGTTTTTATACGGTGTGTTGTACTGGTATTTCGCCACCGATGCCTCGCAGGAAACCAGCGTGATTATTTCTGTGGTGGTGCGCAGTGGGTTGCTACTACTGGTATTGTTATCGCTAATGGTTCTGGCATGGTCTGGCATGCAACTCAGGCAGCTGGTTCGCATCAGGCAGGCCGCTCGCCTTCAGCCTGAGCCACTCAGTGCCGCCACCGGAGCAGGTGTGCGTCTTGCTGAACAAATTCGCCACCGGCTGAAGATGCGCCACCGCCTGTGGTGGCGTTCTTCTGTTCGCCTGGTGCTGGTGGTCGGAGATAACCACGCGGTGGAACAATTGTTGCCAGGGCTGGTGGCGGAAACCTGGCTTGAAAGTGAGCACCTTGTTTTTATCTATGGCGGAGATGGCAGTGCGCATGGGTATCAGGCGCCCCTTGCCGCTGTGCAACGGTTGTGGCGCTTCCGGCCACTGGATGGCATTGTGCGTGTGCTGGGTGTGGGGGCGCAATTATCACCACAGGCCAGTGACAATGATTTGCGTATGCTGGAAGACATTGGCCGGGTTCTGCGCTACCAGCCTCCGGTCTGGTTATGGCAGTTGTGTGCCAGCAAATGGTCACAGAGCGGGCGAGAGGAGCAACCTGTCGGCGCTTACTTCACGGCACGGGCAACCGCGCAAGAAGTCCGCACCCGTCTGGAAAATCTTACCCCGGTACTGCGTGCTCAGGGAATGCTTCAGGTATCTGAAAACCAGGATTATGATTTTCTGTTGCGCCTTAGCCAGCAACTGCAGGATGGCGGCATAGCGCACTGGGAACAGCAGTTGCAACCCTGGTTGTATGCCTCCCAGCCACGGGTTCCGCTCCGCGGGTTGATGTTCAGCCTGGTCACCTGTCATGAGCCTGTACCAGAAGGTAGCGGTGTGAAGGGCAACTCTACGGCGGTATTCACTCATGCGCTGGTGTTACCACCCCGGCTTGCCGGGCTTATTGCGGCAAGCCGCCATACCAAAGGGCTGCGACCCGGGAATGCCTGGTTCACGGGTGTGGCGGCCGGGCTGGTGGGCCTGCTGGCGCTCTGGGGCGTTGGCCTGCTGGTTTCGTTTATGGTGAATTACCATGCGGTGGCGGCCACAGCACAACGTATTCAGACCCTGGAGTCTCAGGCAACCACACCCGACCAGCAACTGGTGGCATTACACGCACTGGGTAACCATATCGAATGGCTCCAGAATAAAAACAGCCATTTTTCTCCGTGGTACCTGCCTGGCGGGTTTAATGTTAATCCGCGCATACTGGATGCATTGATGCCTGTATATATCACGGCCTACAACAGGCAGGTCCGCGACCAGTCCGCCAGACAGTTACGTGAGTCTCTACAGGCATTCATCCAAATTCCGCCAGAAAGTGCACAGAGAACAGCACTTGCCGGGCAGAGTTACAACCAGCTTAAAGCCTGGTTGATGATGGCGATGCCAGAAAAAGCAGACACCCAGTTTTATACCCAGACACTGAAATCCGTCTCGGGTGCGCCAGCAGGAATATCTCCTGCGCTGTGGGAAACACTGGCTCCGGATCTGTGGGCTTTTTATATGGCGCATTTAGCACAATGGCCTCAGTGGAAAATCTCCCCGGACACCACTCTGGTTGCCAAAGTTCGTGAAGCATTATTGCAACAGTTAGCGCACCAGAGTGCGGAACAAAACCTCTATAACCAGATTATCAGCAATGCCCGCGCCAATTACCCCGACCAGACGCTGGAAACCATGGTACAGGGTACGGATGCCCGGCGTGTGTTTGTCTCCAATGAAGTCGTGCCAGGTGTATTTACCCGCCAGGCGTGGGAGGGCAGTATTCAGCAGGCCATTGCGCGTGCAGCAACAGCCCGGCAGGAAGAAATTGACTGGGTGCTAAGCGACAGCAACGCTTCTGTCAGCGCAGACGCGGTATCTGCAGACGCGCTTAAGGCCAGCCTGTCAGCACGTTACTTCGCTGATTTCGCCGGTGCCTGGCAGCACTTTCTTAATAACCTGCAACGCCAGCCTGCCAGAACGGTATCAGAAGTAACCGACCAGCTAACACTGATAAGTGATGTGCGCCAGTCCCCGTTGATTGCGTTACTGAATACCCTCGCTTTTCAGGGGCAAACCGGGCAAATAAACCGCTCGCTGCCAGATACACTGATTCAGGCCACAATGGAAAAACTGGGCAGCCAGGAGCCTGTGGCTATTGATACACTTCGGCAGTTACCTTCAGGCGGTGCCGAACAACACTTCAGGCCGATATTGCAGGTGATGGGCATTAATTCCCGGGCTTATGGCGACTCGGGGAATCAGCCACTGAGTTTACAGGCGTGGCTAACCCAGATAACCAGAGTCAGGCTGCACTTGCAGCAAATTATCAATACGCACAACCCTCAGGAGAGTATGCAGTTGCTGGCGCAAACCCTGTTTCAGGGGCAACCGCACGACTTCACTGAAACACGCCAGTACAGCAACTTGCTTGCTGCAAGCCTTGGGCAAGAGTGGCAGGGGTTTGGTGAAGCTATTTTTGTCGGGCCAATGAATGATGCATGGAACAGTATTTTGCAGCCCTCTGCCGCCGGGTTAAATAATAAATGGCAACGGACGGTGCGGGCAGAATGGCAGGCCACTTTTTCTGGCCGTTATCCTTTCACCACTGCTCAGGGTGAAGCCTCATTGCCCGCGCTGGCGGACTTTATCCGTAAAGATTCCGGGCGTCTGGCGCGTTTTGTGGCCGATGAACTCGGTGGCATTGTGAAACTTGAAAGCCGCCGCTGGGTAGTTAACCCGGCGCATTCCCGAGCAGTTCACATTAATCCGGATTTTTTAGCCGCAATTAACCAGCTTAATGAGATAGCCGATATTCTGTTTATTGATGGCGGCCAGGGCGTTCAGTTTGAACTCCAGGCAAGGCCATCGCCCGGGGTGGTGGAAACGCAACTTAATATTGACGGGCAAAAACTGCACTATTTTAACCAGCAGGCAGACTGGCAACTATTCCGCTGGCCAGGCGAAACCTACAAACCCGGTACCTTACTTACATGGCACCGCGCCGGGGCGGGAACCCGGTTATATGGCGATTACCCCAGTGGCTGGGGTTTACTCCGCTGGCTGGAAACGGGGCAATATGAACAACTGGATAACAGCCGCTGGCTGATAACGTTTATTGCCCCGGATGGCGCGCAATTACAGTGGGTGTTGCGTTCGCAAGTGGGTAAAGGGCCCCTGGCATTGTTAGCCTTAAGAAGCTTTCGGTTACCTGAAAATATCTTTATTGTTGACCAGGCCATGTAAAACCACAGCCAGAAACGGGAGGCATTGTGTTAGAGAACTATTTTGGGCAACGACCGACGCAGGCAGAACAGCAGCGGTTACTGGCCGTGCAGGCCGCACTGGAACTGGTGCAGGCAACAAGCGTGGTTTCAGGGGATCCTGACAATACTACAGCGCATATTACAGCGCTTGATCTGGCAGCGGTGAGCCGGGATATCGCAGGGCTGGCAGATGCGATTCAGGCCGCGCTGGTGGTTCGTTGAGTAAACCGCAGCACACATCAGAAAAGAAACGGGAAATGCCGACATCGTCATTTCCCGCAAAAATACTGAGATTGCTTATTGCGGCATTCCTTCGCGTGACACCGCACACTCTAGGTGCCAAACATTAAGGCAAACTTAAGTAGTGATGCCGAAAGTAAAATATTTGTTATTGATCATGTTTTCACAATGCAATAAACAACATTAAGGAGCAGAAATGTTAACTGTATGGGGAAGAAAAACATCGTCGAATGTCCAGGCATTAATGTGGTGTATTGGTGAGCTTAATCTGCCTGTAAACCGGATTGATATTGGCCATCGTTTTGGCGGTAATGATACTGCGGATTTTTTGGCGATGAACCCCAATGGCACGGTGCCAGTTTTGCAGGACGGAGGCAATGAACCTTTGTGGGAAACCGGGGCCATATTACGCTACCTGGCTTCTGAATATGGAACAGCGGATTTCTGGCCGCACAGCAACCGCGAAAGGGCACAGGTCGATAAGTGGGCCGAGTGGGCAAAGCTGAATATTGCCCTCAATTTTACCGCGCCAGTGTTCTGGCGAGTGGTCCGTACCCCTGCGGCCCAGCGTGATGAAGCTGCTATTGCTGCGGCACTGAAAACCTTACATCACTTTATGGCAATCGCGGAAAAACAGCTGCAACAACACACCTGGCTGGCAGGTGATCAGTTCAGCCTTGCTGATATACAGTTCGGCCACATACTTTACCGTTACTATGATATTGCCATAGAACGCCCGGTGTTCCCGGCAATTGAAGCCTGTTTCCAGCGGTTACACCAGCGCAAGGCCTGGCTGGACCATGTGCGGGTGTCTTATGAAGAGCTCAGAGCAGTGTAGAAAACAGGAAAGAGGCGGGCACGGTTATTTCAGGTATTGCCATGCATAAACAACAATAGCGACAGCAATCAAAACCAGTGTGGATTTTCTCATTTAACTCAATGCCTCGTAAAAAACAGGAATCCTGCAATAACAGAGAAAAGAGAACAAGGAGCGCATTGCCTGTTTATGCGCTTTGTCACATGAATACTGTTGTGGCAGCCTGTGCCACAACAGTATTCACCACAAATTAGTGCATGCCGAGGCGAATCAGTTCAACAGGTGCGAACTGGCCTTCTGCGCCATCCACTTCTACTGTTGCCTGGCGACGTAAATCACGAGCACTCAGCCCATCGGCATGAATTGCCTTAATCACCCCTGTAAGGCCAGTGCCATTAATCATCACACGGCTGCCAGTTGTAATTACGTTACGGTTACGGTCATAGGTCATCATTGTGGTTTTCTCCTCTAAAAACGCGATAAAACGGATATCGGTATATATCGGCAGCAACTATTCTGAGCGCCTTAAAACACGACATCAATCACAAAATTGGGCGTTTATTGACCTGGGTCAAAAGTTTTCTTGCGTGATAATTAACACGGGCGGGGCAATTTTGTCTGCCGGATTACTTTCCGGAGTATGGCGAGACACTTATTTTCTGCAGAGCGACAAGTGCAGTAAAAAAATCCCCTGGCAAGGCGCTGCAGGGGATAAAACTACACTCAAAATGAATCGTACATAATATAAAGTATGGCGAAGAGGTTACCCCGGTAAGCTTTTTTAGCCAGATAAATAACCCGTCAGCCATTCCTCTTTAGTTATTTCTGAAGACCGGAAATAAATAAAAAGACACAGTATGAATAAATATAACAGCTACTGGTGTTGTTCTGTGTTACCAGAAAAAATACAATAATAATTGTACAATAAAACTGCTTATTTATGTTGGTTGCAGTTAGAATGTAAAGCCTGGTGTGGCGTAAACTTCATTACAAAATAGCTCAGGCTGTCAGCCATAAGTCAATGTGTTTTACCATCGCATAGATAAAGTGATTAACCACAGTCGATTCGAAGAGCATCGCTACCCAAACAACGGAAATACAAATCAGCGCTACATCATAAATATAAAATATCTTATTTACTTTACCCATGGTGGCATCTCCTTTAGTGATGATGCTGGCGTATTTTTTAGCTGAGATAAATTTCAGCCAGCAACGAAATTATGGTCAGTTATGTGGGGTAAATATGTGATGGAACTCGAATAAAAAATTTATACTTTGTTTGTGGTTTTTAATTTTATTTTCATGATTTACTGTGTTTTTAACTAAAACTTTATAATATTACTAATTGATAATTATGGCGGCTTACCACGAAGTGAGTAACCAGGTTCAGTACCTGGAGTAACAGGTTATACCCTCTATTTTCTTACAGCCAGGTGAAGTGGCAGGCAATAAATAAAAAAACGCCCTTTACACATAATGTAAAGGGCGGCTAAGTACAGTGAGACGATTCAGATAGCATTAGTCGTTCCATTTGTGGCTGAGGCAGGCGGCGAGTAAACCTGCACCAACAAACAGCACGACAGCGGCAAATACATAACTCAGTTCAATGGACATAATGCGCCTCCAGCCGGTGTGAGTTTGAACTTGCGGTGCCTGAACACCGTATTACCTACTATATCGGCTGAAAGTTAAACAAACCTTAGGCTTTGTGAACCTGTTTATCGTGAACGGTAAAGGTTTTTCGATAATGGCGCGGGGAAACATTCAGGTATTGTTGAAAGTAGCGCCGCATCACACTGGCAGTGCCAAAACCCACAGCCTGAGCAATGTATTCAACCGGCCTGTCACTCTCTTCCAGCAGTTGCCTGGCTTTTTGCAGCCGTTGTTGCAATAGCCAGCGAGCAGGTGTGGTGCCGGTGGCGTCAGAAAAGCGCCTGAGCAAAGTGCGTGAACTCATACCACAGCGGTTCGCCAGTGCTTCAACACTGTGCGAACAGTGCAGATGCTGGTGCAAATAGTCGAATAAATCACCCAGTCGGCTGCTTTCATACTCCTTCGCCACAGGCGCGGGAATAAACTGCGCCTGCCCACCATCGCGGTGCGGGGGGACAACCAGGCGCTGAGCCACCAGATTGGCAGCGTGAGGGCCGTAATCTTTACGCACCAGGTGCAGGCAGAGATCAATCCCCGCTGCACTCCCGGCTGAAGTCAGGCACTGGCCCTCATCTATATACAGCACATGTTCATTCACCCGGATTGCCGGGTAACGGGCCTGCAATTGTGCCGCATAACGCCAGTGGGTGGTGGCTTGTGCACCATTCAACAGGCCTGTTGCGGCAAGCACAAACACCCCTGAGCAGATGGAAACCAGGCGGCATCCCCGGTTTGCAGCCTGGCGCAGGGCATTGAGCAGTTCTGGAGGAACCGGCGTCTCAGTACCGCGCCAGCCCGGAATAATAATAGTATCGGCCTGCTCTAACAGCTCAAGGCCACCATCCACCATAATGCGAATGCCGCCTGTCGCGCTTAACGGCCCTTCATCCAGCGCCGCCACTGCAAAGCGGTACCAGTTTTCCCCCATTTCTGGGCGGGGCAGGCCAAAGACCTCTGTTGCGACGGAAAACTCAAAGGTACACAACCCCTGGTAAGCCAGTGCAACAATCAGCGGTTGGTGCGGTAAAGATTTTGTCATATTCAGTGCGTTATTTGGCATGAAGTGGCGTGGCCTGGATTTATGGGACAGTGCAATCTGTGCATACCATACATCACAGGAGAAAATGAATGAATCCCGTTACCCAATATCCGGCAGCACCAGCCAGCCAGGCACTGGCCTGGTTTCACCAGAAACTACAGTTTGAGACGGACTGTGCGGATGTACACAGTGCGCTTTCTCAGGGAAATGCCCCCGGGTTTGTTCTGCTGCATGTTGTCGGCGGGGAAGCGCAGTTTGCCCGGCGGCATATACCCGGGGCCGTTCATTTGCCCCATCGCGATATTCGGCCTGAAGTTATGGCACGCTGGCCGGAAGACACACTGTTTGTTGTCTACTGTGCAGGGCCTCATTGCAATGGCGCGGACCAGGCGGCGATGAAACTGGCGGCTCTTGGCCGCCCGGTTAAATTGATGATTGGTGGCCTCACTGGCTGGGCAGATGAAGGATTTGCATTCGCGTCAACGGAAAACGCCACTGAACATGAGTAATTTTCATGATGCGTGAAATTTTCTCGTTTGTTGTGCAATCGGTGGCGTGACATTATTCTGGACATGTAGCCATCCAGAAGGCTGTTATTAACAATAACAATTATCACGGGAAGAAACTTTCCCGTGACAAGGAGAAGACAATGCAGCGCCCAGAAGCTCCCTTTCGTGCCGAGGTAGTAGGCAGTTTTTTACGCCCTGATTCCATTAAGCAGGCTCGCGAGGCTTTTGCTGCGGGGGCTCTCAGCGCCGAAGCATTACGCCAGTGCGAAGATGAGGCCATCCGCCAGGTGGTGGAGCAGCAATGCGCCTGTGGGTTACATGTGGTCACAGATGGGGAGTTTCGCCGGGCGTGGTGGCATTTTGACTTTTTCGACGGGTTACAGGGTGTGGAACGCTTTGAATCTGACCACGGTATCCAGTTCAACGGCGTGCAAACCAAAGCCCATGGTATTCGGGTCACCGGCAAGTTAGGGTTTGGCGACCACCCAATGCTGGAAGATTTCCGTTACCTGAAAAGTATCAGCGGCAACGCAGTACCGAAAATGACTATCCCCAGCCCAAGCGTACTGCATTTCCGTGGTGGCCGCGAAGTCATCGACCGTAACGTTTACCCGGAACTGGACGCCTATTTTGACGACCTGGCAACCACATGGCGTGATGCCATTGCTGCTTTTTATGCCGCAGGCTGCCGCTACCTGCAACTTGATGACACCGTATGGGCGTATTTGTGTTCAGATGAACAGCGCCGCCAGACGCGCGCTCGCGGTGATAACCCTGATGAACTGGCGCGTACCTATGCCCGTGTACTGAATACAGCGCTGGCAGATAAACCCGCTGATTTAACGATTGGCCTGCATGTATGCCGGGGAAATTTCCGCTCAACCTGGATTGCAGAAGGGGGTTATGAGCCGGTGGCTGAAGTGCTGTTTGGTGGCGTGAATGTTGATGCTTTCTTCCTTGAGTACGACAACGACCGCTCCGGTGATTTTGCACCGTTGCGCTTTATTAAGCCCGGTCACCAGCAGGTTGTTCTGGGGCTGATTACTACCAAAAATGGTGAACTGGAAAATCCCGGGGCAATTAAGGCACGTATAGAGGAAGCGGCGCAATATGTTGCTAAAGAGCAAATTTGCCTTAGCCCGCAGTGCGGTTTCGCATCAACGGAAGAAGGCAACAACCTGACTGCTGCCCAGCAGTGGGACAAAGTAAGCCTGGTTACCCGTGTGGCCAGCCAGGTCTGGTAATACGCTTTCCTCGATATTAGCTTCACATTATGCAGCTTCACGAAATATGGCCCGCAAAACGGGCCATATCTTTTCCCATTTCATCCTCAGCCAAACTAAATACCTATGCTCAGATGGTTATTCAGCCAGTTTGCTTATGTTTAATTGAGCAGTGCACAGCACCGGGGCGTAAATGCCCTGCCTTTGTTCAATTCAGGTGCGTTTTTGCCACGGCCAGGCTGTATTTCAACCAGAGAACAGATGTGCTTTTATCTATCTCTTTGTATTAAAAAATAATTAATATTTGGCATCGCATTTGCAACTGGGATTCCATCTTGTATACCAGATGGGATTCCAGGAATGAGTACAGTTGAATATGGGCAAACACTGGCAGAATGGCGGGCGCAGTACACGCAAAACCCGCACATCGTCAGCTCTGTGCTGACCCGCTATGTAAGCCAGTTTGACCGGGCGGATAACGCCTGGATCTACCTTGCCAGCGAACAGGACATTCTTACTCAGTGCGCAGCGTTGCTGGATGCGCTGGAAGATGGCTCCAAAACACTGGTTGATATGCCACTGTTCGGCGTGCCTTTTGCAGTCAAGGACAATATCGATGTGGCGGGGATGCCAACTACTGCCGCCTGCCCGGCATTCCTTTACCACCCGGAAGTTGATGCCACGGTTGTTGCCCGCCTGAAGAGCGCCGGTGCAGTGGTGATTGGCAAAACCAATCTGGATCAGTTTGCCACCGGGCTGGTGGGCACCCGTTCACCTTATGGCGCTGTGGTTAACACATTTAACCCGGATTATGTCAGTGGAGGGTCCAGTTCAGGCTCGGCATCGGTTGTGGCCCGTGGTCTGGCGGCATTTTCGCTGGGAACCGATACCGCCGGTTCTGGCCGGGTACCTGCCGGTTTCAATAATATTGTCGGCCTGAAACCCACCAAAGGCTGGTTCTCTGCCCAGGGGGTGGTGCCCGCCTGTCGCCTGAACGACACCATTTCTGTATTTGCTCTGACTGTTGATGATGCCTGGCAAGTGGCGCAGGTCGCGGGCGGCTATGATGCTGGCGATGCCTACTCACGGGTTCACCCGGGAACAGCCCCGGCACAACTGAGCAACGCCCCCCGTTTCGCCATTCCTGAACAGTGTGAGTTTTATGGCGACAGCCAAAGTGAGCAGGCCTGGCAACAGGCGCTGGCACACCTGGTTGCACAGGGTGTGGAGCTGGTTCCCATCGATTTTACGCCGTTTCGCCAGCTCGCGGAGCAACTCTATTACGGTGCCTGGGTGGCAGAACGTACCGTTGCGGTAGGGAGCATGTTAGACCAGCCACCAGAAACCATGGACCCAACCGTGCGCCAGATTGTGGCAAATGGCAAAGCCTGGACCGCCTGTGACGCCTGGCAGGCGGAATACACGCGAGCAGGGCTGGCACGCACAATCCAGCAAGTATTAGCGGCAGTGGATGCGCTGGTGGTGCCCACTTCGCCAACCATCCACACGCTGGCAGAAATGGCGGAGGAGCCGGTTAATTACAACTCGCAATTTGGTACTTACACCAACTTCACCAACCTGGCAGACCTGAGTGCGCTGGCGGTACCCGCCGGGTTCCGTCAGGACGGTTTACCCTTCGGTATCACGCTTATTGCACCTGCGTGGCACGACCTTGCACTGGCTGCATTCGCCTGCCAGTGGCAACAACAGCAGGCGCTCCCTCTCGGCGCGACGGGGCGCCCATTAACAGCGGGGGCATCTATCACGCCCACCTTGCCGGAGTGTTATGTGCGCCTGGCCGTTGTTGGTGCGCACCTGCGTGGTATGCCGCTTAACCACCAACTCACCACCCGTGATGCGGTGTTTGTCGAAGAGACGGTCACTGCTGATAACTACCGCCTGTATGCACTGGCAGGCCAGGTTCCGGCTAAGCCCGGGCTCGCACGGGCAGAGCAGGGTAATGCCATTATCGTTGAGTTATGGGATGTGCCGCTGGCACGTTTTGGCGAGTTTGTGGCTGAAGTCCCTGCACCGTTGGGGATAGGCAGTGTCACGCTGGCAGATGGCCGGGTCGTGAAAGGGTTTATCTGTGAACCTCAGGCGCTCGGCGCCGCCACAGATATTACGCAATGGGGTGGCTGGAAAGCCTGGCTTGCTCACCAACATCTTGCCTGAGGAAGACGCATGTTTAACACGGTACTGATAGCGAATCGGGGTGAGATCGCCTGCCGGGCGATCCGTACATTAAAAAAGATGGGCATACGCAGTGTTGCTGTGTATTCCGAACCTGACCGCAATGCGCAACACGTCCATAATGCGGACGAAGCTGTCGCTTTGGCTGGCGAGAAAGCCAGTGATACCTACCTGAACATTGACAAAATAGTGGCAGCGGCAAAAGCGACCGGGGCACAGGCTATTTTCCCCGGCTATGGCTTCCTGTCTGAACGGGCAGAATTCGCTACAGCCTGCGACGAAGCAGGCCTGGTGTTTATCGGCCCGACAGCACAACAAATTGCCGACTTCGGCCTGAAACACCGGGCACGGGAACTGGCACAGGCAGCGGGTTTGCCCATGACTCCCGGTACCGGTCTGTTACAAACCCTCGACAGTGCCCTGGTTGCCGCGCAAGAGATTGGCTACCCGGTTATGCTCAAAACTACCGCAGGTGGCGGTGGGATTGGCCTGAGTTGCTGTGAAACCCCTGAAGCCCTGAGCGAAACCTGGGCCAGTGTGAAACGCATGGGGACACAATTTTTTGGTGATGACGGTGTTTTTCTGGAACGTTTTATTGCAAAGGCGCGCCATATTGAAGTGCAGATATTTGGCGATGGTAAAGGCCATGTTGTGGCGCTGGGCGAGCGCGATTGCTCACTGCAACGCCGTAACCAAAAAGTGGTTGAAGAAACACCCGCGCCGAACTTGCCGCAACGCACCCGGGAAGCGTTGCATGCCGCAGCAGTGGCGCTGGGTAAGCAGGTTAATTACCGTAGTGCCGGCACTGTTGAGTTTATCTACGATGCAGATACTGATGCTTTCTGGTTCCTGGAAGTAAACACCCGTTTGCAGGTGGAACACCCGATAACTGAAATGGTTACCGGGGTGGACCTGGTAGACGCGATGGTTACGCTGGCAGCGGGGAAAGCACCAGACTGGCAGGCTATGGCACGGGCGCCACAAGGCGCGGCTATTGAAGTCCGTGTCTACGCAGAAGATGCCTTAAAAAACTTCCAGCCCTCACCGGGTGTGCTGACCGATGTCTTTTTCCCTGAGGGAATTCGGGTTGATGGCTGGGTATCTTCGGGTAGCGAAGTCAGCGCCTTTTATGACCCGATGATAGCCAAAATCATTGTGCACGGTGCGGATCGCCACCAGGCGCTGGCAAAACTCCAGGACGCGCTTGCCGCAACCCGGTTACAGGGTATTGCCACCAATCTGGACTGGTTGCGCCAGATTATTACTCTGCCGGAATTTACCGCTGGTGTGATGTGGACCCGTTTGCTGGACAGTGTTGCGTGGCAGCCGCATGTTATTGAAGTGCTGCAACCTGGCACCTGGAGCAGTGTCCAGGATTATCCGGGGCGAACCGGCTACTGGGATATCGGTGTTCCGCCGTCAGGCCCAATGGATGATTACGCTTTTCAGTTAGCCAACCGTATTGTGGGTAACCACCCGTCAGCCGCGGGCCTGGAATTTACTTTGCTGGGGCCAACACTGCGTTTCCATTGTGATGCAGTCATTGCCCTTACCGGAGCAAACTGCCCGGCGACGCTGGATGACAAAACTGTTGCTTTATGGCAACCCATCGTAGTGAAAGCAGGCCAGGTTCTGTCTCTGGGCCGCGCCAGCACAGGGTGCCGTACTTATCTTGCGGTGCGTAATGGTATTGATGTGCCGGTTTATCTGGGTAGCCGTTCAACTTTTGCCCTGGGCCAGTTTGGCGGACATGGCGGGCGCACCCTGCGTGTAGCAGATACCCTGGCCATTTCCCAACCAGATTTACCGGCCTGTACAACGCCGGCACCCATTGGTTTACCTCAGATACCTGAGCCTGCGCTTATTCCCGAGTACGATACCGTGTGGGATATCGGTGTGCTGTATGGCCCTCACGGCGCACCCGATTTCTTTACGCCGGAATCGATGGAAACCTTTTTTAGCAGTGAGTGGGAAGTCCATTACAACTCCAACCGGCTGGGTGTCCGCCTGATGGGGCCCAAACCAGAATGGACGCGCGCCGATGGCGGTGAAGCTGGCCTGCATCCTTCCAACGTACATGACTGCGAATACGCCATTGGCGCGATTAACTTCACCGGCGACTTCCCAGTGATCCTCACCCGTGACGGCCCAAGCCTTGGTGGGTTTGTATGCCCGGTCACCATCGCCCGGGCTGAGTTGTGGAAAGTGGGGCAGGTGAAACCCGGTGATAAAATTCGCTTTCACGCCATCAATTTTGAACATGCCCAGTCTCTGGACATCGCCCGCCAGGTGGCCGTCACTAATTTGTGTGCCGCCAGCACCTTGCCGGACCGGCACCCGGCAATCAGCCCGGGGAAAACCAGCAGTGCGGCAATTCTGGCTGAACAACCGGCACAGGGCGATATCCCGGCAGCCGTCTGGCGCCAGGCCGGTGATAACTACCTCCTGATTGAGTATGGCGACAACGTTCTCGACCTGGCTTTGCGCCTGCGGGTGCATTTGCTGATGGAAGCCCTGCGCGCCAGCGGCCAGCCGGGTATTGAAGAGCTTTCACCAGGCGTGCGTTCACTGCAGGTGCGTTACGACGCCCAGCGCATATCACAAAGCCAGCTAATGGCCTTGCTACTGGAGCTGGAAGCGCAGTTAGGCGATGTCAGTAAACTGTGTATTCCGTCGCGTATTGTTTATTTGCCTATGGCCTTTGAAGACAGCGCCACGCTGGGTGCGGTTGAGCGCTACCAGCAAACAGTCCGCCAGCAGGCCCCCTGGTTGCCCAATAACGTGGACTTTATTCAGCGCGCCAACGGCCTGGCACACCGCGATGAAGTTAAAAATATTATTTTTGATGCCAGCTACCTGGTGCTTGGCCTGGGGGATGTGTACCTCGGTGCACCTTGCGCAGTACCTGTCGACCCGCGCCACCGCCTGTTGAGTTCTAAATACAACCCGGCACGCACCTGGACGGCTGAGGGCACAGTGGGTATCGGCGGCATGTATATGTGCATTTACGGCATGGATTCCCCGGGAGGCTATCAACTGGTCGGGCGTACTGTGCCTATCTGGAACAAATTCCTCAAAAACAGCCAGTTTGGTGATGAGCCCTGGTTACTGAAATTCTTCGACCAGGTGCGTTTCTACCCGGTAAGCGAAACCGAACTTACCGAATTCCGCGATGCCTTCCGTGAAGGCCTTGCCACCGTGCGAGTAGAAGAGAGCACCTTTGATTTTGCTGAATACACCCGGTTCCTGGCGGATAACGCCCAGGATATCGCAGATTTTCGCTCCCGCCAGCAGGCGGCCTTCGCCTCGGAAGTGGTGCACTGGCAAAACCAGATGGAAGACGAGGCGGTGGCGGAAACCTTTGCCGGCTGTGAGGCGGATGAGGAAGTTGACGGCCACCTGGTGAGCGCGGACCTCAATGGCAATATCTGGAAAATTCTGGTCGAACCGGGCCAGAAAGTGAAACAAGGCGAACCACTGATTGTGGTGGAAGCCATGAAGATGGAACTGATGGTGGAAGCACCTTGTGACGGCGAAGTTATCCGTATCAGTTGCCAGCAAGGGCGGCCAGTAGCGCCGGGCGATGCCTTGCTCTGGCTGGATAACGCCAGTTAAGTGAAGACGCCGCAGGCACCGGTGGCACCGCGGCAAAAAAGAGAACTGTACCCACATGACAAATATCAGCAAAGCCCCGCGAACCCAGGGGCAGGCGGAACGGATTTATCACCAACTGAAGCAGGATATTTTTGATTTCCGCCTGCTTCCCGGTGACCACTTCAGCGAGAGTGAAATCGCAGCGCGGATGGGCGCGAGCCGCACACCGGTTCGCCAGGCTTTGTACGCACTTGAGCAGGAAGGTTATGTCGCTGTCCAGCCGCGTAGTGGCTGGCAGGTAAAACACATTGATTTTGATTACCTGGAATCGCTTTACGACTTAAGGGTGGTACTGGAACTGGAAGCGGTGAAGCGTTTATGCGCACTGCCGCCAGACAGCCAGCCTGCCATCCTGCTGGCACTGAAAACATTCTGGACGGATTCCGCACCACTCCCCGACGGCCAGGAAGTGGCCCGCTATGACGAGCAGTTCCATATGGATCTGGTCATGGCGGCGGGTAACCCGGAAATGGCGCGGGTTCACCGGGATGTCACCGAAAAGATTCGCATAGTCCGGCGTATGGACTTCACCAAAACGCCCCGTGTCGAGGCAACTTACGCTGAGCACGGTGCCATTTTGCAGGCCATCATGGCGCGCGAGACCGAGGAGGCTCAGAACCGACTACAGCAGCATATTGCACAAAGCCAGAAAGAAGTTCGTACGATAACGCTTCATACGCTGCACCAGGCGCGGCAGCAGAAGCTTTGAAATGCGGCATTGCCGCGGACCTCTATTTATCAGGAGTGAATTTATGCACCGTCGTACTCTGTTAAAAGCTTTTGCCTTATCCGCATCCGTTATCAGCATGGGGCTGGCGTTTAACGCTTATGCCGCTGATACCATCAAGGTCGGTATTCTGCACTCTTTGTCTGGCACGATGGCGATTTCAGAGACACCACTGAAAAATATGGCATTGATGACCATTGATGACATCAATGCCCATGGCGGTGTTTTGGGTAAAAAACTGGAACCTGTGGTGGTTGACCCGGCCTCCAACTGGCCGTTGTTTGCTGAAAAAGCCCGCCAGTTACTGACCCAGGATAAAGTCGCTGTGGTATTCGGCTGCTGGACATCAGTGTCCCGTAAATCCGTCTTGCCGGTATTTGAAGAACTGAATGGCCTGCTGTTTTATCCGGTGCAGTACGAAGGCGAAGAGATGTCGCCCAACGTATTTTATACCGGTGCGGCACCTAACCAGCAGGCCATTCCGGCGGTTCAGTACCTGATGAGCGAAGACGGTGGCGCGGCCAAACGTTTCTTCCTGCTGGGTACCGATTACGTTTACCCGCGCACCACTAATAAGATCCTGCGTAACTACCTGCACAGCAAAGGGGTACAGGATAAAGACATCGAAGAGGTGTATACCCCATTTGGGTACAGCGATTACCAGACCATTGTTGCCAATATTAAAAAGTTCGCCGCAGGCGGGAAAACCGCAGTTATTTCCACTATCAATGGCGACTCCAACGTGCCGTTCTATAAAGAGCTGGCAAACCAGGGCGTGAAAGCGACCGATATCCCGGTTGTCGCTTTCTCCGTTGGTGAAGAAGAACTGCGCGGTATCGACACCAAACCCCTGGTGGGCAACCTGGCTGCCTGGAACTACTTCGAATCGCTGGATAACCCAACCAACAAAAAATTTGTCGCTGAATGGAAGGCTTACGCTAAATCCCACAACCTGCCAAACGCCGACACCGTAGTCACCAACGACCCGATGGAAGCCACCTGGGTGGGTATGCATATGTGGGCGCAGGCGGTAGAAAAAGCCGGAACCACCGATGTGGATAAAGTGCGTGCGGCAATGGCCGGGCAAACCTTTAAAGCACCATCGGGTTACACACTGACCATGGATGCCACCAACCACCATCTGCATAAACCAGTCATGATCGGTGAGATTGAAAGTGACGGGCAATTTAACGTGGTGTGGCAGACTGATAAACCCGTGCGTGCCCAGCCCTGGAGCCCCTATATCCATGGGAATGAAAACAAGCCGGATTACCCTGTTAAATCAACGGGTAAATAACGTTTTCTCCTCCCGGTAACGGGAGGAACCCTCGCCTGGAGGAAATCATGAAACCTGTGCTTATCATACGTCTGCTACTGGTGCTGGCGTGTTTGCTTTCGCGTGTTGTCTGGGCAACCGATGCCGATACCTTTGTCAGTGCCAGCCGTTCCGCGCAGGCCAGCCTGCTACAACAGTGGGCTGCAGCACCAGATAAAGCTCGTTTGCCACTGCTGAAAGCACTGAAGCAGGAAGTGCTGGTGGCAGACGACAATCACCATGCATTCAGCAAACAGAACAGCAACCTGCTGCCTCTGGGCGCGGCGGCCACACCGGAAGGTGATATTCACCCGGTCAGGTTAACCAACCGGCTGCGTGTTTTGGTCGCGGGTGCACTGGCAACACACCAACTTTTAAGTGACAACGTCACGGAGCGTCTACAGGGTGCCAAAAATTTAGTGGATGACAGCCAGGGAACACTGATTCCGCTGATTACCCGCCAGCTCGCCAGTGAAACGGACCCGAAAGTGAAAGCCGCGCTGCAACTGGCACTGGCTAACCTGCAACTGGGTAGCCCGGATGCAGCAGTACGGCTGGCAGCTGTAACCAGACTGGGGCAGGACAGTGACCCGGATGTCCAGGCGCGGCTTCACCCAATGACAGACCCGGCTCATGAGCCCGATGCCCGGGTGCGTGCCGCCGCACAGGCAAGCCTGGATAAAATTCATCACCGCTTAATGCTGGGCGATATTCTCGGCCAGGCGTTTATGGGGATTTCCTTAGGTTCGGTGTTATTACTGGCCGCGCTGGGGCTGGCAATTACCTATGGCCTGCTGGGGGTCATCAATATGGCTCATGGCGAAATGTTGATGCTTGGCGCATACAGTGCCTGGATGGTGCAAAACCTGCTGCACAGCTTCGCGCCAGGGCTGGAAAGCCTGTACCCGGTAGTGGCATTGCCGGTCGCCTTCTGTGTGACCGGTGGCCTTGGCATGGTGCTGGAGCGCACGATCATTCGCCATTTATATGGCAGGCCGCTGGAAACGTTGCTGGCAACCTGGGGAATTAGCCTGATGTTGATTCAGATTGTGCGGATGGTGTTTGGCGCGCAGAACGTGGAAGTGGCAAACCCGGGCTGGTTGTCCGGCGGCATCCAGGTGTTGCCTAACCTGATCCTGCCATGGAACCGCCTGGTGGTTATCGCATTTGTTTTGCTGGTGCTGTTCTTTACCTGGCTTGTGTTAAACAAAACCCGCTTGGGTATGAATGTGCGTGCGGTTACGCAAAACCGGGCCATGGCTGCCTGCTGTGGGGTACCGGTGGGGCGTGTTGATATGCTGGCGTTTGGGCTGGGTTCTGGCATTGCCGGGCTGGGTGGCGTGGCGCTTTCGCAGTTGGGGAACGTTGGCCCTGAACTGGGCCAGGGGTACATCATTGATTCTTTCCTGGTGGTGGTTCTCGGTGGTGTGGGCCAGCTTGCCGGAAGTGTGGCGGCTGCATTTGGCCTTGGGATCTTCAACAAAATTCTTGAGCCACACACCGGTGCTGTACTGGGCAAAATATTGATTCTCGGGCTGATTATTTTGTTTATTCAAAAACGGCCGCAGGGATTGTTTGCCCTTAAAGGGAGGGTTATTGACTGATGACACAACCAATCACACTAACGCTTTACCAGAAAGCGCCACGCCTTGCTCAGGTTGCGGGTGGCATTCTGGTGCTGGCACTGTTTATTCTCCCGTTTCTGGCTTTGCTCCCGGCGGAAAACCCGTTAAGTATTTCGGTATGGACATTAACCCTGCTGGGTAAAATCCTCTGTTACAGCGTGATGGCGGTGGCGCTCGATTTGGTCTGGGGTTATGCCGGAATGCTTTCTCTGGGGCATGGAATATTCTTTGCTCTTGGCGGTTATGGTATGGGTATGTATCTCATGCGCCAGGCTGCGGGCACGGGCCTGCCTGATTTTATGTCTTTCCTGTCATGGAACCATCTGCCCTGGTTCTGGGTGGGCAGTGAACATTTTCTCTGGGCATTAATGCTGATTATTCTGGTGCCTGGTTTACTGGCACTGGTATTTGGCTTCTTCGCCTTCCGCTCGCGCATTAAAGGTGTGTACTTCTCGATTATCACTCAGGCATTAACCTGGGCCGGAATGTTATTGTTCTTTCGTAATGAAACCGGCTTTGGTGGTAATAACGGGTTTACCGGTTTCACCACGCTGTTAGGGTTTTCTGTTACCGCCACCAGCACCCGGGTGGGTTTGTTTATTGCTTCACTTACCCTGTTGCTGGTGAGCCTGGGCGCAGGGTTATGGCTGGCGCGCAGCAAATACGGCCGCGTGTTGACAGCGGTGCGCGATGCAGAAAACCGCCTGATGTTTTGCGGTTACGATCCCCTGGGATTCAAATTACTCATCTGGACGCTTTCCGCTGTACTGTGCGGCCTTGCCGGGGCGCTGTATGTGCCACAAGTCGGGATTATTAACCCCAGCGAAATGTCGCCGACAAACTCGATTGAAGCGGCTATCTGGGTCGCTCTTGGTGGCCGGGGAACACTAATTGGCCCGGTTATTGGCGCGTTTGCGGTGAACGGAGCCAAAAGTATTTTTACCGTGGTGTTGCCGGAATACTGGCAAATCTGCCTCGGGCTGCTTTTTATACTGGTGACCCTGTTCTTACCGCGTGGTGTGGTGGGTTTGCTGCGCAAAGGAGATAAATAATGGCGATGCAGGATACGCTTTTTACCCGACAGCTACCGGCAGACCAGTTCCGCGAACAGACAGACCCGGTACTACAACTGGAAAATATCAACGTCAGTTTTGAGGGTTTCCAGGCGCTAACCAATCTGTCCATGCGCATTGGTGTTGGAGAACTGCGCTGCGTGATTGGCCCGAACGGTGCCGGGAAAACAACGTTAATGGATGTCATTACCGGGAAAACCCGCCCCCAGAGCGGGCAGGCGGTATATGACCAGTCGGTTGACTTGCTCAGGCTGAACTCAGTGGAAGTGGCCCGTAAAGGTATAGGGCGTAAATTCCAGAAACCTACCGTATTTGAAGCCCTCAGCGTGTTCGAAAACCTGGAAATAGCGCAGAAAACGCATAAAGGTGTGTGGGCCACGCTCAGAGCGCGGCTTAATAGCGAGCAGCGCGACCGCATCGACAGCGTGCTGGCGCTATTACATTTATCACAGGAGCGCCATCGTGCGGCAGGCGCGTTGTCTCACGGGCAAAAACAATTTCTGGAAATAGGTATGTTACTGGTACAGGAGCCGCACTTACTGCTGCTGGATGAACCTGCGGCAGGCATGACAGATGCGGAAACCGAATATACCGCAGAGCTCTTTCGTGGCCTTGCAGGCCAGCACTCTTTAATGGTGGTTGAGCATGATATGGGCTTTGTTGAAACCATTGCAGATTCTGTGACTGTATTGCATCACGGGCAGGTACTTGCCGAAGGCTCACTGGCTGAAGTGCAGGCCAACGAGCAGGTGATTGATGTTTATCTTGGCCGCTAAGGGGGCAGCATGCTGGATGTAAGTAACCTGCAACAGTACTACGGTGGCAGCCATATTTTACGCGGGGTAACCTTCACGGCCAGGCCCGGTGAGGTCACTTGCCTGCTGGGGCGTAATGGCGTGGGTAAAAGTACATTGCTGAAATGCCTGATGGGGCTTATTCCTGCCAAATCCGGACAGGTAACCTGGAACGGAGCGGATATTACCCACCGTAAGCCGTATCAGCGGGTCAATGCCGGAGTGGCTTATGTTCCTCAGGGGCGTGAAATTTTCCCGCGCCTTACTGTTGAAGAAAACCTGCTGATGGGTTTATCCCGTTTCCCGGCAGGCAAGGCAGGACAGGTACCAGAAGAGATTTATCAGTTATTTCCAGTGCTGAAAGAGATGAAACAGCGCCGTGGTGGTGACTTGTCTGGCGGCCAGCAACAACAACTGGCTATCGGGCGGGCACTGGCCTGTAAACCAGGGTTGTTGATCCTTGATGAGCCGACAGAAGGTATTCAGCCTTCGGTGATTAAAGAAATCGGCCAGGTTATTCGTACCCTCTCTGCCCGGGGGGATATGGCGATTTTACTGGTCGAGCAGTTCTACGATTTTGCCGCAGAACTGGCCGATCAGTATCTGGTGATGTCGCGCGGCACCATTATCCAGCAAGGCGCTGGCGCACAAATGGAAGCTGACGGTGTGCGCGGGCTGGTGGCAATCTGACATATGACAGCCATTATTCACTGGCAGGGTGCGCGGCACGGGGTGTGTTGCGCACTTCCATACCGAGCAACATTAGCCACCAGGCGGCACAAATCGCGACAATAAAAGCACAAAACAACACCGGAGCCGGAAACCAGGTCAGCATATAGCCGGTGACCAGTGGGTTTGCCGCTGCGCCAAGGTTGCCAATGTTCTGCGCGGAGAAGTAACTGGCTTTCATGCCCGGCGGTGCAATGTGGTCAATCAGCATATATTCACCGGGCACGTAAATCAGTTCGCCAAAGGTAAAAACAACGGCCGCAATCCCCCAGAAAACCAGGTTATTTCCGGCGTATAAAAAACCCAGCAGGCCAAGGCTGAAACAGACCGAACCAATAAACATCCACCCTTTTAAGCGCGACGGGCGCAGTTGTTTACCTACCCAATACTGGAAGCTGACCACGACCAGTGCGTTGATGGGTAACACCACACTGACCACTTTTTCAGCCAGCGCGTTATCGGCAACAACCAGCACATACTGGGACAGAAACGACACAAATGAACCGCACACCAGTGAACTGAGAAAACCCGACAGCGTGAAATAGCCCAGTGCTTTATCGTGCAGTAAAACCGAGAGGGACCAGGAGTCAGGCGTTTTTTCGTCTGTACCTGCTATTTCATTGCTGGCCCGGTACGCCGGCTGCTGGGCAGGCACTCGCAAGCCAATTAACACAAATGGCAGTGAGGCACTGAGTGCCGCGAGCCAGAAGGGCAGGTGCACATTGTACAGCATGACCATCGTGCCGAGCGGTGGGCCAATGGTCCAGCCAATATTGATGAAGGTGTAGTTGAGCGAAAAAATGCCCGGTCGCCGCACGGGTGGCAGTGTGTCGGAAAAATAACCTTTGAGGACCGAGGCAAATACCGAGTATGAGCAGTTGATCACCGCATAAAAAGCGACCGTCATCCACGGTGTCTGGCTAAGAGGAATGCCAATAAACCCGGCAATAAAACAGCCGGTGGCAATCAACATATAACGTTTTTTATCGAACCGGTCTGCCAGCATGCCAAATGTCAGGCTGAACGCCACACCAATGACCAGGGCAAACGTCATTGCCAGTCCCACTTTATCCACACTCATCCCATACTGGCGGTGCAGGTAGATGGTCATAAAAGGCAGCGTCATACCACGGCCTAAGGTGATGCATAACGAAGCCAGGAGCAGGATGAGCACTGGTCCATCAGGTAAACGCTTTTTGTTATGTTTCATGGAGAGAAAATACGCAATGTAAAGAAATCTTTAGTTACATAGCAATAACATGCCTTCCCTGAGGCTGTACAGCGCCATAAGGTGTCTGTATGTGCTTTTCGTGCGGAGAAAAATCTGGGTGTCGCCATTTTGTTAAATTTCTATTAACCTGGTGTATTAGTAACTCAATGATAAAAACAGGAACAAAGGCTAACAGGCTATGACAAAAAAAGATGGATTGCTGGCATTGATGGTGGTGGTTGTCTGGGGGTTAAATTTTGTGGTTATCAAAGTGGGGTTGCATGGTATGCCGCCTCTGTTACTGGCGGGGTTGCGTTTTCTGCTGGTCGCCTTCCCGGCGTTACTTTTTGTCCGGCGCCCCAACGTTCCTTTTCGCCTCCTGGCCGGGTATGGCCTGACCATCAGTTTTGGGCAGTTTGCGTTTTTATTTACCGCGATTAAGTTTGGTATGCCTGCTGGTCTCGCTTCGCTGGTGCTTCAGGCGCAGGCATTTTTTACCATTTTGCTGGGCACCATCTTTTTCAACGAGCGTTTGAGTGTGAAACAACTGGTCGGTATTACACTCGCAGTGCTGGGCATACTGGTGCTAATTGAAGGTAGTCTGACCGGGGAAAATATTGCGCTGAGTGGTTTTATGCTGACGCTGGCCGCAGCATTCAGTTGGGGATGCGGGAATATTTTTAATAAAAAGATCATGCAGCTGTCACAACCGCCAGCCATTATGTCGCTCGTCGTGTGGAGTGCACTGATCCCGGTTATCCCTTTTTTGCTGGGTAGCCTGGCGTTTGATGGCCCACAGGTAATTATGTTGAGTCTTCAGCACATTGATTTAACAACAATACTGTCGCTGGCGTACCTGGCCTTCCTGGCCACTATTGTGGGCTACGGTATTTGGGGCAGCCTGCTTGGGCGCTATGAAACATGGCGTATCGCTCCGTTGTCATTACTGGTACCCGTTTTTGGTATGGGAAGTGCCGCGTTGCTGCTGGGTGAACACCTGAGTTTGTTGCAGCTTGCTGGCGCAGTGCTGATAATGCTGGGGCTGTATATTAATGTTTTTGGCTTACGGTTGCCGCAGGGCGTTCGCCGGGCGCGTTCCACATCGCTGTAACAAGAGCGGCAGCCGGGTGGAAGTTACCGATGACCATCTGATGGCCATCTGGTGGTCATCGGAGGAGCACCGCTTAGCGGTGCGTGTTGTTATGGTAAAACGCCACACCCAGGTTTTCGTTGCGTTCTTGAGCCACATCGGGTTTTGCGCTGTTAAGGCTGGTATTGCTGGCAGAAGGTATCAGCATCGCGCCATGCCCTGTTTGCCGGGGAATAAATTCGCTGGGTTGTTCTGCAATAACACTGCCTGCCACTAAAACCAGAAGTAGCGCGGCACCTTGTGCTAAATGTTTCATGTTTCCTTCTTACACCTTTGCAGGTGGTATTAAAAAAAGCGACCAGCAGACATAAAGCCTGTGGCCGTTTTGCGGTATTACTTAACGGTGTTACAGGGCCTGCAATTAGTTCATGCAGTAGTGCTGCTGCCCGTCATTGTTGAGTGGGAACAAAAACTTTCCCTGGGTCGGGGCATTATTCGCAACACGGTATTTGTGCGGCGGAATAGAAAAATAGTTCTTAAAGGTTCGCGTCAACGTTTGTTGAGACTCGAAACCATAGCGTTCAGCAAGATAAAGAATTGGCTCATCGCTTTCTTTCAACTTCTGCGCGATTTCCGTCAATTTGCGATTGCGGATATACTGGCCCAGTGAGTGTCCTGTTTCTTTCTTGAACATCCGTTGCAGGTGCCATTTTGAATAGCCGGAGCGCTGGGAAACTTTCTCCAGTGACAGCGGGGATTCCAGGTTATCCTCAATCCAGTCTAAAATGCTGTGTACGGTAATCGCATCATTATTTCGTCTGGACATAGCTTCACCTCATCTGTTTAGAGCAGAATTTTTTTCAGCAAACATTCAAGTTGTGCAATTTCTTCTGCCGTCAGGTTTTTTGTTAATTCTTTATGCAGGTCATGCCCCACTAAACGGTGGCAGTACTGGCATAACTCACGGCCTTCTTCCGTGAGTTCGACGATGACACACCGTTTGTCGTCAGGGTTCGGGCGACGTGATACCCAACCTTTACACGCCAGACGATCCAGCATGCGGGTAAGGGCACCCATGTCGACCGAGAGTGATTTACTTAAGTCTCCCGGTGTAATAGCCACCTCACAGAAGATGGAGCACAGCACTTTAAATTGCGGTGCAGTCACATCCTGCGGGGAGAGATACTCGGTTAACAGACGGTCTTTCTTTTGATTCACCAGGTGGATCAGACGGCCCAGCGGGATGATTTCATTGAACAGATCGCATGTCGTTTTCACAATTCTTTGCCCAGGCAAATAGATTAATCACGCGAGATACTATTGCCCAGGCAAGGATAAGTCAATCATATAGCGACCTGGATCACACAAAGTGCTAAAACGCTTAGTCTGATAAAAATATACATACGTAATAATAAGAGATGCACATTGTTCTCCCTGAGAAATGTGAGCTAGCATTTATCTCTGATTTTATTGGATTAATCGTAAAGCAGCAGAAGGACAAAGGAACACAAAATGCTCGAACTCGTTAAAGCAGTCAGTCTTGGGCTGGTCGTATTATTGCCTTTGGCGAACCCTCTCACCACGGTAGCGCTGTTCCTTGGGCTGAGCGGGAATATGAATACCCAGGAGCGCCATCGTCAGTCACGCCAGGCTTCAATTAATGTATTTATTATTATGATGGTAGCCTGGTATGCCGGCCAGGTGGTGATGAATACGTTTGGGATTTCGATTCCCGGGCTACGTATTGCAGGTGGGTTGATTGTGGCATTTATTGGTTTCCGTATGCTTTTCCCGAAAGAAAAACCCCACGAAATCCCGGAGGCTAAATCTAAATCAGAGGAGCTGGCCAGAGACTCCGGGGCCAATATCGCTTTTGTGCCGCTGGCGATGCCTTCTACTGCCGGCCCCGGGACCATCGCCATGATAATCAGTACAGCATCGACCGTACATCACACTACGGAATTTCCCCATTGGGTGCTGGTGGTGGGCCCTCCAGCAACATTTTTGTGCGTTAGCCTGATTCTGTGGGGCTGCCTGCGGGGTTCCGGCGCGGTGATGCGCATTGTGGGAAAAGGGGGAATCGATGCGATTTCCCGTGTTATGGGATTTTTGTTGGTGTGTATGGGCGTTCAGTTCGTGATTAACGGTGTTCTGGACATCATTCAGCATTACCCCGGGCATGCCTGATTGCCACTGCAAAATAAAACGCTCTGTCAGAGACAGGGCGTTTTTACTTGTGACTGGTATTCATGCCACCCGCTTAATCGCTGCCAGTGGATTAATGGCTCGGCTGGCGTTCCAGGCTTTGCGGCCAGCGGCGGAAAATGACCACCGACCACACCAGTGCGGCAACAGCGGGTAGTGCGCCCAGGTAGCCGATGGCTGACATAGACAGGTGCAGGCTTATCTGGTTGCCAAGCAGAGCTCCGGCACCAATACCAATATTAAAAATCCCGGAGAACAGGGACATTGCCACATCGGTTGCATCGGGTGCCAGCGACAGAACTTTAACCTGCATACCCAGCCCAATTATCATAAAGGCGATGCCCCAGAACAGGCTCAGGATGATAAGCGCGTTTGCTGAAGCGGACGCAGGCATCAGCAAGGCCAGGCAGCACACCAGAACCCCAATGGCGCAACTGACCAGGCCTGAGGCATGCTGATTACCAAGCTTACTGAAGATGATACTGCCGATAATCCCGGCGCCACCAAGAATCAGCAACAATACAGTGGCGAAGTTGGCGCTGAAACCGGCAACTGTCTGTACAAAAGGCTCAATATAGCTGTAGGCCGTGTAATGTGCGGTAACCACAACCACAGTAAGAACATAAATACTGACCAGCGCAGGTCGGCGGAACAACACAGGCAGGCTTTTTAATGAGCCGGAATGTTCACTTGGCATACGCGGTAACAGTTGCATCAGGCACACCAGCGTAACTAACGCGCCAACGCCAATGGCAAAAAAAGTGGTGCGCCAGCTAAAGTACTGGCCAATAACGCGACCCAGTGGCAACCCCAGCACCATGGCTAATGCAGTGCCGGTTGCCAGAAGACTGAGTGCCTGAGCGCGTTTACCCGCAGGGGCAAGGCGAATGGCCAGAGATGCAGTAATTGACCAGAACACCGCGTGGGAAAATGCAACGCCAATCCGGCTAATCACCAGCACGGTAAAATTCCAGGCCAGGAATGAAAGTGCATGGCTGGCAATAAACAGCAAGAAGATACCGATCAGTAACTTTTTGCGTTCCATCTGGCTGGTTAACAGCATAAAAGGCAACGACATCAGCCCGACCACCCAGGCATAAATTGTCAGCATTATCCCCACCTGAGCGGTACTCATGCTGAAGCTTTCGGCAATATCCGATAACAGCCCGACAGGGACAAATTCAGTGGTATTAAAGATAAACGCGGCAATAGCGAGGGTCAGAACCCGAAGCCATGCAACACGGCGGGAAACAGTCATGGATGTGTTCATTGTTTGAGTCTGCGCAGGTGTTCCCATCAACGGTGGGGCGATGATAAAACCAACAATTCAGGCGTACAAGAAAAATTGTGATCCACATCTCTTTTTTTACATTTCAGTACAAGTGAGCTCTCACACAATGGCACTGCGGGGTTGTTCTTTTCCCGGCCGTCTGGACCACTATTGCGGCAGACGGGCAATATTTGCCTGAATAATACGCGCGGCTTCGTCAAACTTAGCCTGTTCCTCTTGCGCCAGTTGCAGCTCAATAATTTGTTGCACGCCACTTTGTGCCAGTACCGCAGGGACACCAATGGCGATACCTGTTTTTCCGTACTCCCCATCCAGTACACAGGAAATCGCCAGTGCGCGGTGGCTCCCGGTGAAAATATTACGGCAGATCTCCGTAATGGTGCCGGCAATACCAAACTCGGTACAGCCTTTACCGGCATAAATTTCAAACCCCAGTTTACGCACTTTTTCAGCAATGGCGTTTGTGTCCAGCACCGTGCCGGTACGCCGTTTCCAGACATCACTCACGGGCGAACCGTATACAGAAGAGTGCGACCAGACAGGGAACTGTGCGTCGCCATGTTCACCCAGAATGAAAGCATCAATACTCTGCGGGCCAATATCCAGTGCCTGAGCCAGGGTGCGGCGTAACCGGGTGGTGTCCAGCCACACTCCGGTGCCAATGACTTGCTGGCGGGGTAAACCGGATAACTGCCACACCTGCCAGGTAATAATATCGCAGGGGTTTGTGGCAATCAGGAAAATGCCGTTAAAACCATTAGCCATCATTTCAGGAACCAACTGCTTCATAATACGGGCCGTATTGGTCAGTTCATCAAGCCGGGTTTGCCCGGGCTTGAGCGGCCCGCCGGAAACGGTAATGACGGCGATATCCACATCAGCACAATCACTGGCATCACGTTGGGTAATGGTTACCATACCGGGCATATAAGCGGCGGCGTCGGACAAATCCTGGCAATGGGCTTCAGCCCGGGTTTTATTCAGGTCAACCAGAACCAGTTCTTCACAAATATTTTGGTTGAGCAAAGCCCAGGCAGCGGCAGTGCCGACATTACCTGCGCCAATAATCATTACCTTACGGGGTTTGGTGTTCATGTGTGTTCCACAGAATTTAAGCAAACAGAGCTACGTTACACCGCGCCAGGTGCGGCTAAAAATTATTTTTGCTTATTATGAAGGACCCAGCAGGTTGAGCAATGCACGCAATTGCGGGGTCAGGCTGTCTTTCCGCCAGATTAACGCTGTTTCGCGCCAGCGCCAGGCCTCATTCACCGGCCAGATATTCACCTGATGCGCACCCGGCATAATTGCCAGCATTGCCCTGGGGATCATAGCCAGGCCTGCTCCGGCAATCACGCAGGCCAGGATCCCATGCCATGATTCCATCTCATAAATTTGCCCCGGGCGGGCATTATCAGCCTGAAACCAGGATTCGAAATGATGGCGGTATGAACAGTTGGCCTTGAATGCATACAAACTGGCGCCGTCCACCTCGCGGGCCCGGTGAACTGGGGGATGGCTGCCGGGGGCAATAATCACCATCTCTTCATTACACAATGGCCGGTACTCAAGCGCCGGGTTTTTAAAAGGCACGTCGGTGAATGCCGCTGCTAACCGGCCATTGAGCACTGACTCTATCATATCGCCGGAAGGTCCTGTGGTAAGCGTCAGTTGTACCGAGGGATAACGCCGGTTAAAACGCGCCAGAAGTTCCGGAATGCGAATAGCCGCAGTGCTTTCCAGTGAGCCCAATGGCAACAACCCTGATGGCACATCACCCGTTACAGAAAAGCGTGCTTCATTCGCCAGCGCCAGCAGGCGTTTACTGTACTGGTAAAAATTTTGCCCGGCGGGGGAAACGCGCAAACGTTGGTTCTCACGAATAAATAAACTCACGCCCAGTTCTTCTTCCAACTGGCGTATACGGGTGGTCAGGTTGGATGGCACCCGGTGCACCTGGCGGGCGGCCTCACTGATACTGCCCGTTTCAACCACACTAACAAACATGCTGAGTTGGGTAAAATCCATGGTTTTCTCTAAACGTGAATGGTTTTTTTCTAATTATTCAGTTTTCATAATAACCAGGCAAGACTATTGTGGCCGGGTAGCAAACTAAGGAGCATCTTATGACCGCAAAAAATTCCAATAGCCAAACCTGCGCTATCAACCCGGCAACTGGCGAAGTGCTTTCATCACGGCCTTATGCAAGCCAGGCGCTTATAGAGCAAGCAATTACCCGGGCTGCCAGTGCCAGCAAAGTATGGGGTAACACGCCACTGACACAGCGTGCAGCTGCAATTACTCGCCTGGCAAGTGTGCTTGAAAGCCAGGCTCAGACACTGGCTCAGACAATTACGCGTGAAATGGGTAAGCCGATTCGCCAGTCCAGAGCGGAAGTGGCTAAATGTATTAACCTGTGCCACTGGTATGCAGAGCATGGTCCGGGGATGCTGGCGAACCAGCCAACTCAGGTACCCGGTCAACAGGCAGAAATCGCCTTTCGCCCACTGGGAGTGATTCTGGCGGTGATGCCATGGAACTTCCCACTGTGGCAGGTATTACGTGGTGCTGTACCAATGCTGATTGCCGGAAATACTTATCTGCTGAAACATGCTCCTAACGTTCCGGCAAGTGCCGGGTTACTGGCTCAGGCATTTATCGATGCGGATTTTCCGGTGGGAGCTTTTGCAGAAATTAATGCCAGTAATGACGGTGTCAGTACACTGATTGCCGACCAGCGGGTAGCTGCTGTGGCCTTAACGGGGAGTGCGCGTGCTGGTGAGGCCATTGGTGCTCAGGCAGGCAAGGCACTGAAAAAATGTGTGCTTGAACTCGGTGGCTCTGATCCCTTTATAGTATTAAACAGCGCTAACCTGGATGATGCGGTAAGCGCTGGTGTGGCCGGGCGTTTTCAAAATACCGGGCAAGTTTGTGCCGCCGCGAAACGGTTTATTGTTGAAGCCGGTATTGCTGAGGCCTTTATTGAAAAATTTGTGGCTGCCACCCGTAACCTGGTAGTGGGCAACCCAGAAGACGAGCAAACCGATATTGGCCCGATGGCGCGTTTTGACCTGCGTGATGAACTGCATCGCCAGGTAGAAAATACGCTAAGCCAGGGCGCAACCTGTGTTCTGGGAGGCGAGAAACTGCCTGGTGAGGGAAATTATTATGCCCCAACAGTACTCACTGGTGTGACACCAGAAATGACGGCCTTTCAGGAAGAGATGTTTGGCCCGGTGGCGGCAGTGACCATTGCCCGGGATGCAGAGCATGCGCTGGAACTGGCAAACCTGAGCCAGTATGGCCTGTCAGCAACAATCTATGGTGATGAACATCAGGCTTTACAAATGGCAGGGAAGCTGGAATGCGGCGGGGTATTCATTAATGGCTACAGCGCCAGTGATCCGCGGGTTCCTTTTGGGGGTGTAAAACGTAGTGGTTTTGGCCGTGAACTTTCACATTTTGGGCTTTATGAGTTCTGTAATATCCAGACGGTCTGGAAAAATCGCTGCTGACGTCAGTTGATTGTGTTTCTTACACCTTAATTAAAACGCCGGAAGACCGCACTGTGCTTCCGGCAACCCGGTACCGGTTAATTTCTGGTGTTTTTGAAGTGTATATGCTGTGTTAATTTTTATTTATCAATTGATTATAAAATGTTTTCTATGTAACTGACTGGCCTGGGTACCCAGTTGGTTTGTGCCGTCAGACCTGGACTTTGTTGTCACTAAAACGTCATCTTCCCCCGATACACTCACTGCATATTTCGCTTTCTTTTCACATTTTCTTAAGTTAAATCATGAAGATAAAATTAATAAAGGCATTACTGCCACAGCGATTTCATTTCCGGGGTATGGGTTTGCTCAGCGGTCTGGTTTGTGTCATTGGGTTGTTCTTGCTGGTTCAGGTGATATCCACCACCGGACTGGCCTTACTGTTAGGCCAGGTGCGCGCGCAGGTGGCTCAACAGGCGGTTGACCAAAATGCCCAACGTCAGATGGATGAAGCCCGTGTTGGACTTTTGACAGCAAGCGACCTGGTTAACCGCGCTGGTGTCTGGTTTATGCAGGATAAAGAAACGGGCTCGGTAGGTAGCTGGAACAGCCTCGCGGATGATGCTGCTTCGGCGTTGAAAACCAGCCAACGGGCATTTGAGCTGTTTCGCCAGCAGGCACCTGGCACTCAGCAAAATAAGGCGCTTATCCAGAGTTATCTGCAATTCTATGGCGGCCTGAAAGAGCAGGTCGACAGCCTGCGGGAAACCCAATCGATAGACAGTTTCTTCGCAGTGCCTGTACAGGCATTTCAGGCGCAATTTAACCAGGATTTTGCGCAATACAAAGCCGGTCGCGACCAGCAACGCCAGCAGGGAGACAAACTGTTACTGGCGGGGCTGAACCAAATGCAGACGCGTTCACTCAGCGCCCTGGTTGTAGTGCTGGTTGTGGCGATTTTTACCGGTAGCGGGTTGTTGTTTTGGGTTATTCGTCCATTACGGCGTTTGTTGCAACACCTCGACAGGCTGGCTGATGGCGATTTATCTGTGCTGCCAGCGACCCCGGTACGTTTTAACCGGGAAGTCAGTGAGCTCTGGCAACGCCTGATGGCAATGCAACAGGGTCTGCGGCAAGTGGTCATTGATGTACAGAGCGCAACGCACAATATGGCCGGGCAAATTGCCGCCATGCATGATGAAAACCAGGTGTTATCCCTTCAGGCTACCGAGCAAAGCCATATGCTGACTAAAGTTACCGATGGCATGCGACAGTTGTCAGGCAGTGTGGATGAAAATACCCGTTTTGCGGGTATCGCAAATCAGCGTGCCGACGAAGCCCGTAGCATAGCCCGCGGGGGTGACGAGATGATGCAGGCTGTTAACAGTTCTATGCAGGCAATTGAAGCGCAGTCTGATGAAATGCGCGGTATTGTCTCAATGATTGAAACTGTTGCCTTCCAGACCAATATTCTGGCGCTTAACGCCGCTATTGAAGCCGCTCATGCCGGTAACCATGGGCGAGGGTTTGCTGTGGTGGCTAAAGAGGTGGGTATTCTGGCACGTAAAAGTACGCACTCAACACAAACAATACAGCAGTTGATCAATCACTCTCTGGAAGGCATCTCTCAAGGGGCAGGTGCTGTTGCCCGCCTTGAGCAAAATCTTGCGTCAGTAACACAACTGGTTACTGCGATGACCAGCCTGCTCAATGATATTGCCGCCGCGTCATTACACCAGGGAGAGAATATCCAGATGGTCACCGGCCAGATAACTGCACTGGATGAAGTCGCCAACCGCACGGCGAACCTGGTGCAGCAAAGCCAGGTGGGTGTAAGGCACCTTTATGAAGGTCAGCAGCAGCTTACCACTGCGGTGGCGCGTTTTCGTTTAGCCTGACCAGGTGTATACTGCCCGCCACTTTTATTGGCAGAGGTGGCGGGCGTGGCACAACACTTGGATAATCAGTTACTGGCGCAGATACTTGAGACTGCCAGACCTTTAATCGGCAAAGGGAAAGTTGCCAGTTATATTCCTGCTCTGGCAGAAGTTTCAGGAAATAAACTGGGCATTGCCATCACCACTGTCAAAGGAGAGCGCTTTCAGGCCGGTGATGCCAGTGAGCGTTTTTCGATTCAGTCGATTTCCAAAGTGCTCAGCCTGGTGCTGGCAATGACACGCTACGATGAAGACGAGATCTGGTCCAGGGTGGGGAAAGATCCTTCTGGTCAGCCGTTTAACTCCCTGGTTCAGCTTGAACTGGAACAGGGGAAGCCGCGTAATCCTTTTATCAATGCGGGTGCGCTGGTGGTCTGCGATATGCTGCAAACACGCCTCAGTTCGCCGCGTCAGCGCATGCTGGAAGTGGTTCGTCTGCTCTCTGGTGTACCTTCACTCACTTATGATGAGCGTGTGGCCCGCTCTGAATTTGAACATTCAGCCCGCAACGCAGCCATTGCCTGGTTAATGAAATCATTCGGCAATTTTCATAATGATGTCACAACGGTGCTGCACAACTATTTTCATTATTGCGCCCTGAAAATGAGCTGTGTGGAACTGGCCGACACGTTTATGTTTCTTGCCTGTCAGGGGTGTACACCAGCCTGGCCATACCCCGTACTGACCCCACAACAAACACGCCAGGTTAATGCACTGATGGCAACGAGTGGTATGTATCAGAGTTCAGGTGAATTTGCCTGGCGCGTTGGAATACCCGGGAAGTCGGGCGTTGGTGGCGGTATCATTGCCGTGGTTCCTCATGAGATGTCTATTGCTGTATGGAGCCCGGAACTTGATGACTTTGGTAATTCTCTTGCGGGGGCCGCAGTGCTGGAAAATTTGATTGCGGCACTGGGGCGCTCTGTTTATTAAAAAGAGGGTGCAACTAAGATGGAATCCATGGAGGTACTTTTTCAGCGCCTTGGGCGTTCACAATTTCGCAGCCGCTTTCATCTGGGTGTGAAAGAGCGTGAGTATTGTCTGAAAAAGGGCCCCGAGGTTGTGTGCCAGCACGCGGCAGATTTTATTGCAAAGCGACTGGCTCCCGCCAGTATTCCTAATGACGGGAAACAAACACCTTTGCGCGGGCATCCGGTTTTTATCGCCCAGCACGCCACGGCGACATGTTGCCGTGGGTGTCTGGCCAGGTGGTACGGGATCCCCGCAGGTATTCCACTGACTGAAAAGCAACAGCATGACATTGTGGGTGTTATCTATTATTGGCTGCATTTACAAATGATTCAGGAACCAGATAATCTGAAAAAAACGCAGTGACAATGGCAAAGCAGGGAAAATAAATCGGATAAAACTGTTAAAATTTAGGTTATATTCGAATTGTTTTGATTTGTTAAGCGGCGGTGTAAACCGCAAAAGACGGGTTCTCAATTCGAAGTAAAATAATGGCGAAAAATCGGTTTCTTTCCCGGGAAAAGCCGCTTACCAGCGCGGTTTCTCTCTTTGTTATCACCACAGTATTTTACTTTTTCGGTGCCAGTTTACGGGTGGTCGAAGCGCTATCGCTTTTCTGGCCACTTAATGCAGTACTGGCGGCCGTTTTTATTCGCTATCCTTTCCTGAATAATCCGTTTTATTACGCATTGTGCTATGCGGCAATGATAATTTATGACGGAGTAACCACGTCCTGGGGCACGGCATCACTGCTGATTAACTTTTCCAATATGGTGTTTATTATCACCGTGTCATTGTTGGTTCAACGCGAAAAGCGGCGCTCGACCATTGCTTCTCCACTGCCGGTTCATGCCCTGAGCCTGTTTAATTACTGTATTTTTGCTGCTGCGTTATGTGCCTTATTTGGTGCTGTTGGCTCAATGCCCGTAGATCGCCACGCGTTTTATCCGCTATTTGCCGACTGGTTCAGTGAACAGTTTTCCACTGGGGTGCTGATCCTGCCTTGCCTGCTTTCTATGGCTCGCCCACAATGGCCCCGCCTTAGCCTTGAAAACCTGTATCCGCTGCTTGGCGTGGTTGTGTGCATGGTGGCTTCAGTGGGGATTGGGGGAGCCGGAAGTCTGGCCTTCCCGTTGCCTGCGTTAATTTGGTGTGCCACACGCTATCCACTGCCTTTTGTGTGCCTGATCACACTCATAACCGGGATGACGGAAATTGTACTGGTGGCAAATTCTATTATCGAAATCCATATGACATCGCCGCTGTACGTCAACCAGATGTTCTCCGCGCGTTTGGGGATTGCCACCATTGCATTATGCCCGTTGATGGTGTCGGTGAGCGTAGAAACCATCAACGCGCTGGTGCGTAAGGCATCACGCCGGGCGGATTATGACTACCTGACCCAAGTCCTCTCACGTTCAGGGATTTACGAGAAGCTGCGCAATGAGTCAGATTGCCTGGCACCCAGTAACCGTCAACTGGCGGTAATACTACTGGATATTGATCACTTCAAAAATATTAACGATACCTGGGGGCATGACTGTGGGGATAAGATCCTCGCTGAGTTCGCCGCAGTTGTAAATAAAGTGGTGGGCGATAAAGGCTGGTTTGCCAGAATGGGTGGGGAAGAGTTTGTGATTGTATGCCCGGCGATGTCCAATGCAGATGCCATTCTGCTGGGTCACCAGATTCGCGAACGGGTAGAACAGCACCAGTTTGCCTGGAAAAACCATATTCACCATATAACGGTAAGCCTTGGCCTGTCCTGGACTGCCTGCGCTTCTGCATCGCTGGAAGCCTGCTTTAACGCGCAAATGACGGAAGCTGACCGTTACCTTTACCAGGCAAAACAATACGGACGCAATCAGCTTTGCGCCCAAAACGTTCCCGTTATGGGCCGGGCTGCATCATGAAGGTGATGCCAGGTTTTTGTGACATTGTCACTTTTGGTGGGTGTTTGTACTGCGAAGGCCCTGGTAATCAGCGCGTTGGTTTACTGCCGTAATGACGCAATCATATTCACTTTGGCGGTATTCAGGTGGTTACGCAATGCCCGTGATGCCGCTAAATCATCACCACAAATCATCGCGCTGAGAATCGTCATGTGCTCATCCACCGCCACAATATTTCGTTGTTTTAAATCACTTTCATCCCACTGGTAGTGGAAATGGAAAATAACAGAAATAATCTCAAGCGACTGGTTAAAAAAGATATTGTTTGCGGCTGAAAGCAATAGCGCGTGGAAGTCACGGTCCAGACTGGCAAACATGCGGTAATTGTCACCGATCGTGCCACGCATTGTTCTGTGGCGGGCCAGGAGATCTCTTGCCTGCAGCCAACTGGGGTTGTCGGCTGGCAGATTCATGAAACGCTGCAAAGAATGGGTTTCCAGCATTTCGCGCAACTCAAAGAGCTGCTCTGCCCAGGCTTTATCAAACACTTTCATTCGCCACGTACCCCGACGTTCACTTTCAGTCAGCGAATAGCGGCTGAATTTCAGCAAGAATTCACGCACAACTATCGGGCTGACTCCTGCCTGTTTTGCCAACTCAACTTCGGTGAATTGATCCCCTGCACGTAACTGCCGTTGGTTGATCATCTGGTAAAACGTGCGTTCAAATATCCGTTGTTGCGCTTCGGCGGGCACCCGGGTTTGTTGGTAGCCATCCTCTTCCTGCGGCATGCGGACAATAACATATTGCCCTTGCTCCACGACCAGAACCTGGCGCTGTACCAGGTGTTCCAGAATATGGCGTACAGTGGTGCGGCTGATATTGAACATATCAGCCAGCGCATTTTGCGAAGGTAACGGCGATACCAGATGGCCGCGAACCAGGCTTTCAATAAACTGATTAATGACGTTGTGGCGCAGGTTTTGCGTCCGGCTCATAAGCAGTATCGTTTCAGTAACAAAAGAACAATTAAATACCAATTAAAAACCACTTAGTGTGATATTGATCGCATTGCCATACTAAAGGAGAGGGTATTTCAGGCCGGATCAGGTGAGATGTGCAACAGAAAGCGTAGCCGGTTATAGCCGGTTTACCATGACTCCACAGTTTGCATAATACAGGACTACATCGTGAAAACCCTTAATCGTCAAGATTTTCCCGGCAACGCTTACCCGGATCGTATCATCCAGTTTGGGGAAGGTAACTTTTTGCGTGCTTTTATCGACTGGCAAATTGACCTGCTGAACGAAAAGACCGACCTCAACGCCGGGGTAGTGATTGTTCGGCCGATTGACAGCAATTTCCCGCCGTCATTGAGCACTCAGGATGGTCTGTATACCACCATTATTCGTGGTCTGAATGATCGCGGTGAAGCCGTCAGCGAATCCCGCCTGATTCGTTCGGTAAACCGTGAACTGAATGTCTACCAGGACTATGATGAATTCCTGAAACTGGCGCATAACCCGGATATTCGTTTCGTTTTCTCAAATACCACTGAAGCGGGCATAGCCTGGCATGAAGGGGATACATTTCAGGATGCACCAGCTGTCAGCTTCCCGGCAAAATTAACCCGCCTGTTGTTTGAACGTTACAGTCATTTCAATGGCGCAAAGGATAAAGGTTGGGTGCTGATCCCTTGTGAATTGATTGATTATAATGGTGAAACACTGCGCGAACTGGTACTGCGCTACGCCATTGCATGGAATCTGCCTGGCGCATTCAGCCGCTGGCTGGAAGAGTCCAATACATTCTGCTCTACGCTGGTGGACCGTATTGTTACTGGTTATCCGCGTGATGAAGCCAGTGCCATTGAAGAATCACTGGGTTACCACGACAGTTTTTTGGATACTGCTGAACACTTCTATTTGTTTGTTATCCAGGGCCCACAATGGCTTGCCAGTGAGTTGCGCCTCGACCAGTTGCCACTCAATGTGCTGATCGTCGATAACATTAAACCTTATAAAGAACGTAAAGTTGCTATTCTGAATGGCGCTCATACAGCACTGGTACCGGTGGCATTCCTGGCCGGGTTAAACACTGTAGGTGAAGCCATGTCTGATGGTGAAATCTGCGCTTTTGTTGAAAACGCCATTCGCGAAGAGATTATTCCGGTGCTGGATCTCCCGAAAGATGAGCTGGAATCATTTGCCCGTGCAGTTGTTGGCCGCTTCCGTAACCCGTACATCAAACACCAGTTGCTCTCTATTGCCCTCAACGGGATGACTAAATTCCGTACTCGTATTCTGCCGCAACTGCTGGCAGGGCAGGCAACGACTGGCAAATTGCCGGCCCGCCTGACATTCGCTCTGGCTGCGCTGATTGCTTTTTACCAGGGTGAGCGTAATGGTGAAACTTATCCGCTGCAGGATGATGCTCACTGGCTCGAGCGCTACCAGCAATTGTGGGGTGGCGTGCGTGACAAACAGGTCACCGTCCGCCACCTGGTCGACGTTGTGTTGTCCGACAGCGACCACTGGGAGCAGGATTTAACTAACGTTCCTGGTCTTGCAGACCAGGTTACCGCCAATCTGGAATCTATTCTGAAGCTGGGTATGCGTTCAGCGGTAAAACCACTGTGCTAATCCCGTAACCGTAAGATTTATGCAACCCCGATACTGGCAGGCTTGGTACCGGGGTTTTTTATTCGGCGCACTATAGTTACAACATACTTATTGATATAAATAAAACCCTACGCAGTAGCACCACATTAAGGCTCTGCAGTGATGAGAAGGGCAACTGGAAAGCCGTAACAATCAGGTTTTCAAGTGGTTAACTGACCTTGCAGGTTTTCAGAAAAATATTCAATAAATCATAAATACCTATGCATTTGCTCTTGTTCCTGGTGCTTAACAGGCGAATAATTCGTTATGTTATTAAATATATAGCGAGGGGATAATGAATAAAACATTTCGGCCACTGGTCTTATTAATTGGCTTTTGTATTGTGAGCACTTCGGCTATGGCATCGTCCGATATCAAAGTGACTTACGCAGGTTCTATGGGCAAGGTGATGGACCAAAAACTGGGGCCTGCTTTTGCACAACAAAACCATGTGCAATACCAGGGGCAGGGACAAGGCGCTTATGGCATGGCGCGTTTACTGGCCAGTAAAAAAGTGCAGGCAGACGTGTTTGTATCCATCACTCCCGGGCCAATGCAAATACTGAAAGATGCCGGGTTGATTGATACCGCTGTTCCCGTAGCGAGCACCAGTATGGTCATTGCCTGGAACCCGCACAGCCAGTATGCATCTCAGTTTGCTGCTGCCAGTGGTAAAGATGATTCATGGTTAAAAGTACTGGTCGAGCCTGGCGTGAAATTCGGGCGTACTGACCCGGACAGTGACCCGAAAGGCCAGAACATCGTGTTCACCTTGCTGTTGGCCGACAAATATTATCACCAGCCAGGTCTGGGTGAAAAAGTGATGGGCGGAGTGCAAAATCCGGCACAAATTCATATAGAAGGTGGGTTGTTAACCCGGCTTGAAGGCGGCCAGGTTGATGCGGCAGCAGGCTATGAGAGCGAAGTGATTTCCGCCAAACTACCTTATGTGGCATTACCAGATGAAATTAACCTTAGTAATCCGGACATGGCTGCAAAATGGTATGACCAGGTGAGTTTTACCATCAAAGACAGTAAGGGCCAGGACAAAGTGTTGCATACGCAACCATTAGTCTATTACGCCGCTGTTTTGAAAAATGCCCCGGATGGTGTGAAAGAAGGTGAGAAGTTTGTGCAGTTCATGCAGGGGAAACAAGGCCAGTCACTGTTCAAAGAGAGTGGCTATGCTTCACCTAAGGGTTCGGCGCTCTATGCTCAATGATTTTTTTAAGCACAACGATGCGCCGTAATCGCGTTTTTTGGTTGTCTGTACCGGCACTGGCTTTATTGCTGGTGCCTTTTATTACGTTAATTACGCAAACACCATGGATGGGCTTTCATCTCGCCTGGGGCGACGGCGATGCGATAACCGTTTCTCTGACGCTGGGTATGGTGGCGATGGCGGTTATCGTTCTGGCCGGTACACCAGTTGCCTGGTGGCTGGCAAAAGAAGGTGGCCGTGTATCCAGAATTGCGGAGTTAATTGTGCTGGTTCCGCTGCTAACTCCACCACTGGCAATGGGTATTTTACTGGTTTCCGCCTGGGGTCCCTACAGCATACCAGGCCTGGCACTTAGCCGTTTGGGAATGTCATTAGTGAATAACCCTGCGGCATTTGTGTTAGCTCAGGTCTATGGTGGGTTGCCGTATTTTATCATTGCCGCACGCTCTGCTTTTTATGGTGTGCCTCAGTCTATTTTAGAGGCCGGGCAAACCCTGGGGGCGGGGCGGTGGCAACGGTTCTGGCATTTAGCTTTACCAATGGCAAGTAAAGGGCTTGCCAGCGCAGTGGCACTGGCGTGGGTAAGGGTCGTGGGCGAGTTTGGTATTGTGATGATTTTCGCCTTTTTCCCCCAGGGAATGCCGGTAAAACTATATATCAACTTACAAAATGACGGGATCAATGCTGTCTACACACTTGTCTGGTTGCTGTTGCTGTTCACTCTGCCATTGCCTTTATATTGCTTTTCACGGGCACGCAATGTATCTGGTGTGAGATAGTTGTTATCTCTGGCTTATAATTCCATTTAAATTGTCATTTGTGGTTTTTTATCACAATTGTTTGCCATTGCTTGCACAACTTTGAATGTGGGGCTTACTATTAAACAAGATGACTAAGCCCTATGCTTTCTTCTTGATAGTTTCCACCTTGCCTGAGGTGGCTTAGCTTTACTCTGACCCGCCTGTGGCGGGTTTTTTGTTATTTGAACGCTGGAATGTGTCTAAGGTAAATCTCAGGATTGTTCCCCCCGAATAAGTTACAGTGTGTGGTTTTTATTGATGCGAAGTATTGCCTGAGATAATATTCAGTAAATAGTTAAAGGACTATAATATATGCATATCATTGACGCACTACTGGCTTTTTGTGCTTATTTTTTCATCGGTTCTGCTCTGGTTGTGTTATTTCTAAATGTTTACTCTAAAATAACTCCACATAATGAGTGGGTGCTGATCAAACAAGGGAATATGGCGGCATCACTTGCTTTTAGCGGCGTGCTTCTGGGGTATATTATTCCACTTGCCAGCGCGGCTATCAATTCTGTAAGTATTCCAGATTACCTGCTATGGGCTGTAGTTGCCTTTATTGTCCAGTTGCTTGTCTACGTGGGTGTTCGCCTCTATATCTCTGAATTAAGTGAAAAAATAACTAATAACCATACTGCGGCAGGTCTGTTTATGGGCGCAGCTGCTTTGGCCGGTGGGATTTTAAATGCGGCCTGTATGACTGAATAGTGGCAACTTATGTCGAAGAAAAGAAAAAGCAAACTGAGTTACAAGAGTACCGCACCAGGTCAATACGCAATTAGTTCTACTCGTGGTTCTGGGAATCCATTTGAAAAAAAGAAAAGCCCCTATGCAGGAACATGCCTTAAATTGGCGATTATGGGCGGAGCGGCTTTTTTCGTCATGAAAGGATGTACCGATAACGAGTCATCGGATAATGACGGTGATGGAGTATTCTATTCAACAGTACAAGATTGTATGAAAGATAATAATACACTCGATGTTTGTACTGATGCCTGGCTTAATGCCGAGAAATCTTTTGTTGGCGAAGTGCCTGGTAACCTGACGCTTGATCAGTGCCAGCAGCAGTTTGAAACGTGCCGTTTTGATTACACCAGTTACAGCTGGGCCCCAGTTATGGCGGGTTTCTTATTGAGTAAGCATGTGCGCAAGGACAAAGATGAAGATCATGCCTACAGCAGTGGCGGGGGAACTTACGCATCACGCCCTGTGTGGAGAACAGCTGATCGCAGTTTTGCCTGGCATGTCGGCCGCGGGGCTGACAGTGAGCGGCGCGGCATAAAATTTTATACACGTAAAGTTGCAACTTTGTCTCGCGGTGGCTTTGGTCGCTCAGCCCACGGTGGGCACTGGGGAGGATAGGGATGTTACGCCACGATGTACCTGTGCGGCCTGCTCTGGATAAACTCGCACACCAGCACGGTTTCGATTTTCATGTTATCGATAATGAAATGTACTGGGATGAACGCCGTGCCTACCGTTTTACATTGCGCCAAATTGAAGAGCAAATAGAACAACCCACCGCAGAACTCCACCAAATGTGCCTTGATGTGGTTGACCGTGCGGTTAACGACCAGCAGATGATGGAGCAACTCGCTATCCCGCCGCTTTACTGGGATGCAATCGCCCAGAGCTGGCACCAGCGTGACCCCTCGTTATATGGCCGGATGGATTTTGTCTGGTGTGGGCAGGCCCCGGTTAAGTTGCTCGAATATAATGCCGATACGCCAACTTCACTGTATGAGTCGTCCTATTTTCAGTGGCTGTGGCTGGAAGATGCACGCAACAACGGCATTATTCCGCGTAATGCAGATCAGTATAATTCCATTCAGGAACGGTTGATTGCTCGTTTTGCGGAACTCTATTCACCAGAACTGCTGTATTTTTGCTGTTGTGAAGGCAGTAATGAGGACCGCACCACGGTACTGTACCTGGAGGATTGCGCCAGGCAGGCAGGGCAGGAGACACAATTTCTGTATATGGAAGATATTGGGCTGGGCGTTGGTGGAGAGCTAACCGATCTTGAAGATCATGTGATTCGCCGGGCATTCAAGCTTTATCCGCTGGAATGGATGATGCGAGATGAAAACGGTCCTTTATTACGTAAGCGACGCCAGCAATGGTATGAGCCATTATGGAAAAGTGTGCTCAGCAATAAAGGCCTGTTACCTCTGTTATGGCGTTTTAACCCAAATCACCCCAATTTGTTGCCCGCCTGGTTTGATGGTGAAAAGTCCCTTTCTGCACCAGGTGAAAGTGTGGTGCGCAAGCCTCTGTTTTCTCGCGAAGGGGGCAATATTACTGTATTAGACAGCCAACAGTATGTTATTACCCAAACAGATGGCAATTATGGCGGTGAACCTGTTATTTATCAGTCATTTAAACCATTGCCACGTTTCGGTGACAGCTACACGCTTATTGGTAGTTGGGTAATCGACGACGAAGCTGCTGGCATAGGGATTCGTGAAGACAGTTCACTAATAACTAAAGATACTTCACGCTTTGTACCACATTATATTGGTTGAGCTATACATTTAAACATAAGGTGGGCAATGATGAGAACCATCACTGTTGTTGCATATGATCCCCGGTGGCCTGAGATGTTCACGGCAGAAAGCCAGTTGTTACAGCAGGCATTGCCGGGTATAGCCAAAGCCATTCATCATATTGGAAGTACTTCGGTGCCGGGTTTAGCTGCCAAACCTGGCTGAACTGGATGCGTGTAATACTCAAATGGAGCAAGCTGGCTATATTGCTCGTGGCGAGAACGGCATTGCCGGCCGGCGGTATTTTGTTAAAGGTGGTGAGTAACGCAGCCACCAGATGCATGCGTTTGTTACTGGTGATGAGCAGATTATAAAGCATGTAGCACTCCGCGATTATCTGCTAACCAACAAGCAGGCAACTGAGCAATATGCCAGAGTGAAGTACGCAGCAGCGCAGGAATGTCATAACGATGCTCAGCGTTACTGTGAATTGAAAGCGGGCTTTATTGAACACCATCTGCAGTTGGCAATGTTGTGCCGGAAATGGTAGCCGGGGGAACAGGTCCGCGGGTGCCTGGTTACCGGGAGTAAAATCCTGAAGGTCGAGTTTCGATAGCATTTGTAATAACAGGCTGCAATTGCAACCGGGTGATGAAACGTACAGATAAAGCTGTTTAAGAGATTCAACGACCAGGACAATGACAACCGCGAAATGCCAGATTCCACATTAGTACATCTTGGTGCGCATAATGTATATTATGTTAAATGATATTTACCACCTATATTAGTTCATAGCTCCTACAATACCACGGTTAATCATACCGTTACCCTGCTCATCTTCTTTCAATGCGCACTGAAGAATACTGTTATTATCTAACCTCATGGATTGAAGGAGCTATCTGAGATGAACTTCCCTGGTCAGAAATCACCTGACAAAGCGCTACCTTTCCCCTCACTAAGCACAGAGTATCCACATGTTGAAAGTATTCTTCCGCCGTTTACAACACTGTAACGACGTGGCGAGCAGCATCAATCAGGCCAGCATTGCCCAGCTACACCAGTTGAAAGCACAGTTGGCTGAACAGATGGGGAAACCGGTTGGTCTGCATACCATGGGTTTTCCTGCTGCTATCAGTACTCTGGGTATTATTGTTAGTTTTGCTCTTCCACAACTGTGGTTGGGTTACGGTGTACTCGCTGCCCTGAACCAGCCTGCCGAACGGGTGTTTGTGTGGGTTACCCTGGTCGCGCTATTTTTTGCCGGCATTAACGGCCTGACTGTGTTTATGATTGGTAAAGGCAGTATGCGTGCCCTGTGGTTACACCTCGCACTGGCAGTGATAAGCCTGGTGTTGACGATAGTCTGGCTGGCTTCTGTACTGGCAGGCGCTAATTCGCCAGGTATTGATTTGGTAGCTGTGTTGTTGAGTGTTGCCATGCTGCTATTAAGTGGTGGCTGTATTTTGTCTGCGGCCTTCTATAAGATGCTGCTCTTCGCTCTGCATAACAGAGCCTGGCGCCAACTGATCCGCCAGACACGAAAGGCTCACACCTTGCGCTAAGCAAAACACCAACATGTAAAAATCCCGCCTGTACCGGCGGGATTCAGTCCCTGCCTGGCACAATCAACACACCCAACCGGGCTGCCAGGCTCAGCACATCTTCGTAAGTGGCGGCGTCGTTAACCAGGCTCTTAGCGCTTCCTGCCGGGCAAAGCGATGCGGGTTTTATTCTGTCACCAAACAATATCATTGCGCGCGCCGTGTCATCCTGTCTCGAAATCCACGCCAGGCCTTGTGCGCTTGTGCATTGCTGGTAAAGTTTTTCGGCCCATTTGCGGGTTACCGGGTATTGATCTTTTTCGGTGTCGATCAACTCTTTGCGGGTGATACCCAGCTTGCGCAGCGGCACTGTGGCAAGATCAAGCAGTTCCAGGTTCTCAGTGACTTCAAGTGCCGAGAGTACCTGCCCGTTGAGCTTGTTTTTATCGTAAGTTTTGAGTCCTGGTGCAAAAGAGACATCGTGAAATACTGTTTCCATCATGGCACAGTCGCTGGTCACGCCAGCGTACAAGGTAGGAATGGGTTCGCCTAGAGCATTTGTTATTGGGCTGAAACGCGCATTGCCCTGCAGGCCGGGGTTAAACTGGTCTGCGGCATACTGCTCAAGGTGCACCCGGTGTAACACCGTTCCTTTATTTAGTAAAAATATTGTTGTTTTTAGCGGGCCCGCATGAGGAAGCGGCGCGCCGCCACCCTGCTCTGTCGTCTTAGTGTCGGTAGAACGCTTAGCCATGCGCTACGCCCTGAACTTCATCCCGGGCGGCATCGATTACCAAGTCTGGCTGTGTGGCCAGCATGTCCTGAGGCCGTTTTCCACCTAAAAAGCTGTTGGCCGACAGAAACCAGAACGCCATACCCCAGCCATCCTTTTGACCACCAAACACCTCAATTACCTTACCCAGCGCTTTCAGCGGACGGAAACCTTCGTTTTTATCCAGCCCCCAGGCCGGGAAATAGTCGACACCGTTATGGTGGATGGCGAAAATGCGCCCGGCTTTCTTCCATTTATTCGGCTGAGCGCTCGGATTCGCTGTGCTCAACTGCGCCAGGTGTGCCAGCTCGGCAGCATTTAGCCAGTCACCACTCTCCAGAACAGCTTTGCGTGCCTGTATCAGCATTGCTGCTTCTTTGATGATATGTGGTGGTGCGGGCGTTGGTGGTACCAGGGCTTCTGCCAGACGCTCAAGTGTTGTACGGCTTTGATGCTGCTGAAACAGGCCATACATGGAAGACGCCACGTTGGACAAATTTTCAAACAGGTGCTGTGTTCCGATATGGTTTTGATGATCAACCGTGATAAGCAGCACTTGCTCAGCCTGAGATTTGGCAAGGCTGACTTTCACTTCTTTTGGGGTTCCAATCAGGGTGGAAACCCCTGTGTGCTCTTTTCGTACACTCATGGATGTTCTCCTGTATGGGTTATCAATATGATTTAATAATACCATATCTGTGATAACCTTCCACAAGCATCTTCAATGGATTCCAGCACTGCCCGGGCAGGCGCTGCCGACTGAATTTCGCCAGGCGCATTCGGCTCCCCGGTACCTGAAGAATGGTGATTAACTTATTGCTGTTGCGGGCAATATTGTTATAACTAGTCTGCTGTGAAACAACTTTAAAAGGATTGTACCGATGTCCGACAACGTACTCTTTTCACCTTTCACACTGAAAGGCCTGACTTTGCCAAACCGTATTGTAATGGCGCCAATGACCCGCGGTATGGCGCCAGAAGGGGTTCCGGGCCAGCCTAACGCCAGTTACTATCGCCGCCGTGCGGAAGGCGAAGCTGGCCTTATCCTGACCGAAGGTACTGTGGTCAACCGCCCTGCGTCACGTAACATGCCTGGCATTCCTTTCTTCTACGGCGAGCAGGCTCTGGCTGGCTGGAAGCAGGTGGTGGACGCCGTACACGCAGCAGGCGGTCGAATTGGCCCACAAATCTGGCATACGGGATCCACGCGAGCCAGCGGAGGATGGGAGCCAGACGCACCAGTTGAAAGCCCTTCAGGCCTGGTTGGTCCGGGCGAGCCGCGAGGTGTCGCCATGACAGAAGAAGATATTGCAGATACTGTTGACGCTTTTGCCCGCGCGGCGGCAGATGCGCAGCGTCTGGGTTTTGACGTTGTGGAACTACATGGTGCGCATGGTTACCTAATCGATCAGTTTTTCTGGCAGGGTACTAATCTGCGCACGGATTCCTTTGGCGGAAAAACTATTGCAGAACGTTCCCGCTTTGCGGCTGATATCGTACGTGCGGTGCGCGCGGCAGTTGGTCCTGACTTCCCTCTCATTCTTCGCATCAGTCAGTGGAAACAGCAGGACTACTCTGCCCGTCTGGCTGAAACACCTCAGGAAATGACCGAATGGTTGGTGCCGCTGGTAGACGCTGGTGTAGACATTCTGCACTGCTCACAACGCCGGTTCTGGGAGCCTGAATTCCCGAATATTGATGGCAGCGAAGGGCTTAACTTTGCAGGCTGGGCGAAAAAACTCACGGGTGCAGCCACTATCAGCGTGGGTTCTGTGGGGTTATCCGGTGATTTCTTTGGCGCCTTTGGCGGACAGGGTTCCGGCACGGCCGGGCTGGATAACCTGTATACCCGAATGGAACGTGGGGAGTTTGACCTGATAGCGGTTGGTCGTGCGCTATTATCAGACCCGCAGTGGGCGCACAAAGTTCGTGCAGGCCGTACAGACGAGCTACTCGGTTTTCGGGCTGAAGACCTCGCGGCGCTGAAATAAGTGGCGGCGCTTACAGCTGCAATTTAATATGTGCCGGCCCAGGCCGGCATGGCATTAAAAGTTTTGTTGAACTCCCGGTTACCTCATGAATTAAATATGCTTCATTCGCCTGTTTTGAGTGGACACTACACAAGCCTCTCAACTTTTTTTGCCAATGTTTTCTGGCGAATTGGCAGATAAATCATCCCAAAATTCCTGCAGGCGAATACGCAAGTAAAGTACGGCTTTGTGTTTTCTCGATAACAGAGCCTGAATACTGGCACCTGTTTCTTCTGCCAGTGCCTGGTAGCTGTAACCGTCAAGCTCCGTCTTTTCAAACACCTCGCGCTGGATTTGCGGGAGTTCAGCCAGTGCGGCAGCCAGTTCATCCCACAACAATGCTTTCAGGTATTCATCTTCAGGGGTTTGCGGTACACCAAACAAGGTTTCTGCCAGCTCATCTTCCGCAAATTCATTTTCATCCCCCTGCACGGCCAGTCCGGAAAAAGGGAGTTCGCGTTTTTTGCGCCCCAAATCGGTTATTTCATTGCGGGCGGCACGAAACAGCCAGGCGGCGACATTCTCGACCGGTTGTTCTACACGAAATAACTGATATGTGATTTCCTGCAGAATATCCTCCACATCATCAGGCCCACGAGAACGGCCACGAATAAAGGCCTGTAACCGCCCACGGCAAGCCGTGAGCGCGGAAACCAGACGTGATTTTGACCCACTCCCGCCTTTCACTTCATTCATTGTTTATCCGAGGTTTTTTCAGCTTCAGTACCCTGATCTGTGTTTTGTGGCGTATTGCATTCCTGGGGGGCTTGCCGTTGGCAGCGGCTGCCCCATTTATCTTCAAACCAGGAACGGCGCTGGCGGATAAATTCATCACGTTGTTCCGGGGTCATTTGCATCCAGCGGTCATGCATGCGCCGGTGCATACCAAACATACCCGGGCGCATACCCAGCCCGCCAAACAATATCCGGCATAAAACTAATAAGCCCAAAGCCTGCCAGAACCCAATACTTTTCACACCAATGATTGTCGGTAATAGAGCATTCCACAGCGACATAACCAGTAGCCCCAGCGCGAAAACCACAATAACACTAATGATTAATGGCTTTGCAAAACGGTGGTGCCCTCTTCTGCCAAAACCCCGGCCATACATTTCAAAATCTCTCATCTTAAAGCCTCATGTTATAGGTGAACGGGCTTTGTTTCCTAAATCGATTCAGCGAACAAAACCCTTCATGATTGTTTAAAAATCAAACTACACGGTAAGTTTCAGGCATGCCTAGCCCTGTGAGCTTGTTCAACGCCTTTATCATCGCGTAAGTTTCTCCTACCTGACCGTTATAATTTCGCAGGCTCAATCTGCCACCTAGTAATTGCTTTACCCTGTACATGGCAGTTTCTGAGATTGACCGCCGATGATAACCATACCGTTTTTTCCACTGTTTATTTGAACCATAAAGCTTTTGCCAACTAACCGCTAAGTTACGCGGATGACCTTGTTCCCAGAGAGCGGCACCTTCCCTCGGTGGAAAGAGTACCAAAGCCCGTTTTCTACGAACGGCATCGTGACAGGCTCTTGTGTCGTAAGCACCATCACCTGAGATATTGCGGATTTTGCGATGGGTTTGCTTGAGCAAATTCGGCATAACTTCAGCGTCAGTGACGCCGGATAAACTCAGTTCCGCAGCAATAATTTCATGGCTATGGGTATCGACAGCGATATGCAGCTTACGCCACACGCGGCGCTTGCCATCTGTGCCATGTTTCTTCACTTTCCACTCACCTTCGCCATAAACCTTCAAGCCTGTCGAGTCGATAGCCAAGTGCTCAATGGTGCCACGCGTCTTGGTTTTAAAAGCAATCTTGACGGTTTTCGCTCGTTTACTGATGCAAGTGTAATGTGGGCACGAAAGCGGAATATCAGCCAGTTTAAACACAGAGTTGATAAAGCCTTGCAACGCTCGTAGTGGCATAGAGAAAACACGTTTAACCATCAGCGCGGTGGTAATGGCTAAGTCGCTAAATACGCGTGGGCGACCTTTCCTTGGTTGCTCGGCCTTGGCTTTCCACTGGGCAATAGCGTCCTCATCGATCCAGAAAGTGAGTGAGCCACGATTGATTAGAGCTTGATTGTATTGCTTCCAGTTGGTGGTTTTATAGCGGGGTTTTGGCATGTTTGATATGTAAGTTGATAGGCTATGCCGATCAGATCAGCGTCTACCGTTTTAGTTCAAACTATTTAGGAAACAAAGCCAGGTGAACGTTCTGTTAGTGAGGTAGACGAATGGCGCGCCAGAATATTGCTAAAAAAATTCATCACCGTGTTTTTGTGTACGGGGCGTGGTCTGTTATGCCTCTTTTATAACCTCCGCTCATGAATCCTGGTTATAATTTATGCAATTGCCCAGGGTGTTTTTTGCCCGTTTTTTTCGCCATTGCCACTCATGAGTCAATTACGCTTTATATTCTACTCACATTGTGAGTAGAATAAGGCTGTTATTTGCCTCAGGAGAACGCTATGTGGATATGGCAACAACCTTTGTGGCCTGAATTTACCTGGGATCCGGCCCCGCTGGTACCATTGCTGCGTGACACCCGCTTTTTACAGGGAAAACTTTATGGCAGCAGCCAGGTATTGAATTCAGCGCAAACCACGCTGGATACCCTGCTGGCGAATATTCTTTATTCAAGCGATATCGAAGGTGAACGTTTACACGCCGGTTCGGTGCGCTCTTCACTGGCAACTCACCTGGGCGTGGATGATGAAATAACCTGGCCGGTTGATAAGCGCACTGAAGGCCTGGTGGAGTCGGCACTGGACGCCATCAATAATATCGATGAGCCTTTAACGGCGCAGCGCTTGCTGCACTGGCACTCACTGTTGTTTCCACCTGAAGATAAGTTGTTTAATGCGATTAAAGGTGGGCAGTTTCGGACTGGCCCGGTACAGGTTATTTCCGGGCGAATAGATAAGCCCGTCATCCATTTTGAAGGGCCTGATGCCATGCGGGTTGCGGGAGAAATGGATGCTTTTCTGCACTGGTTCAACACCAGCAGGCACGATGCCCAGGCTGACCCCATCTTACGGGCAGGTATTGCGCATTTGTGGTTTTTAACCATCCACCCTTTTGAAGATGGTAACGGCAGGATCGGGCGTTTGATCATGGATCTCGCACTGGCTCAGGCGGAGCATAACACGGTGCGTTTATATGCTATGTCGCGCACGATTAATACACACCGTAAAGAGTATTACGCAGTAATAGAACAAACTCAGCGTGGCGATATGGTGTTAACGCCGTGGCTTAACTGGTTTGTGCATATGTTGCGCGTCTCAATTGAGGAAACACTCGGGCTGATTGACCAGACCCTGTTTAAAACCCATTACTGGCAGCGTTTTAACCAGGCGGCGCTGAACCCTGAGCAGATAAAAGTGATCAACCGAATGCTGGATGGTGACTTCCAGGATGGCATTAATAACAGCCAGTATAAAGCAGTCGCAAGGGTCAGCCGCGCCACTGCAACCCGCCACCTGGCGCAGCTGGTTGAACAGGGTTTTTTGGTGGGGAATGAAGGCGGCGGCAGAAGCACCCGCTATTCTTTGCCTGGTAAGGCGAGTGCCTGAATCACTGTTCCCCTTCCCTGCCGGAGCATTAAAGGCTATATCGCCGGGCTTTATTGGCGCAGTAACCCATGGGAAATTGTCACCGCAGAACTCTTTCTTCGCCTGGTAGATAAAGCGCCCAGAAACTGGGGGCTGGAGAATAATATATTCAGCCCTGGAGCAGTAGTTATGTTGACGAGCCCGGTAGTGAACGGAAAAATTACCTGGCATGGAGGCGAGACCAGGCCAATGGCAAATATAAACTGCCATGTCATGAGAAAATAAAAATTCGTGATGGCTGAGATATTATCTGATGATGTAAAACTGGGCCATTACCTGAAAGTAAGTAACATGATATTTTCCCCCTGCTGCGTTGTTCAGTATTAAAATGCCCCTGCAGGGCATTTCCCATTTGTGCGATTAACACACCGCGCTTAACCGTTGGCATTATTTGTCAGGTAAACTGTGACAGTTTTATAAATTGCAAATGGAATCCTCAAATGGATCGACTATCCAGCATGGCAATATATGTCAAGACTGTAGAACAAGGGTCTTTTGCCGCAGCTGCCGATATGCTGAATATGTCCTCTCAACTGGTTGGGAAACATGTTGCAGCGCTGGAAAACCACCTGGGTGTCAGGCTGATTAATCGCACTACCCGCCAGCACAGCCTCACGGAGGCCGGGCAAAATTTTTATGAGCGGGCCAAAATTATTCTGGCGGAAGTTGAAGCTGCGGAATCCTTCGCAGAAGAAACCCGTATGGAGCCAAGGGGGCGTCTGAAAATCAATGCTCCGCATACTTTTGGTATCAACGCCCTTTCACCGTTATTACCTGAATATATGGCGCGTTACCCGGAAGTGTCGGTTGAATTGACGCTCACTAACCGGATGATAGACCTGATTGATGAAGGCTATGATGCCGTTTTTCATGTGGGTGAACTTGAAGACAGTAGTCTGATGGCGCGCGTACTGGCTCCTTACCGGTTGATTACTTGTGCCTCCCCCCGCTACCTGGATAAAGCCGCACCGCTGAATCACCCCGCTGATTTACAGCGCCATGAATGTCTGGTTTTCGCGCACACCTCTCTGAGAACCCAGTGGGAGTTTGAAGGGCCTGATGGACTGATAAAGCAGCCAATTTCCGGGCGTCTCATGATGGATAATGGCGAAGCGCTGGTGAGTGCTGCTCTGGCCGGTTTCGGGGTAACCACACAGCCATCTGAGCTGGTATTACCCTATATTCGTTCTGGTAAGCTTATCAGTGTGTTGCCTGATTACAGTGTGCCGGAACGTCCTTTATATATTGTGTATGCCCAGGATCGTCGTCTGACTCCAAAGTTGCGTAGTTTTCTTGATTTTGCCGTTCAACATTTTGGTGATGACAGTAACCTGTCTGGTGTGCCTTTGGCGTAGCGCAAGGGTTACGGTGCCAATAAAAAACCACTGTATCAGGCAATACAGTGGTGGCCCAGGAGGAGGCAAATCAGATAGCGCACATGAGTGGCTGAGAGTATGGCGTAACGTTTATTTTCGTTGTTCTTTGCGCCAGCGTCCGGGCGGCACATTGAAATAGTGTGAGAAAATACGGGTGAATGTCTGCTGGCTACTGAAACCATACTTAGTGGAGATGGTTAAAATAGAAACTTCATCGTTGGCCAGGTCGTTAGCTGCTTCCTGTATCTTCTTCTTACGAATATAATCCCCTACTGTCATCCCTGTTTCTTCCCTGAACAGCCGCTGAATATGCCAGCGTGAATAACCAGATATCTCCATAACATCAGTTATATTGATGGGATCATGGATATTTTCATCAATCCATTTAACTAAATCACGAATAACATTTTTATGCAGTAACATACATCGTACTCTAAAGATAAATCAAAGAAGATATACCTGTTGTCATTAACACAAATTTGCCGCAAATGTTGGCAAAGTAGAATGCAGGGAGCCAGTGCTCTTAACGTGACCAGTGTAGGTACACTTTTACGCAGGTATAAGTCAATCACCCATGGTTTTATCAACTCATCAGGTGCCATGGGAGGCAGAGGTTTTGAAAATAAATTAATTTTTGCCGGGTTATAATTTTATGCAGGTTGTTACCTGTCTCTTTAATGCGTACTTGTTATCAAAAAGTTCATTTTGTAATGAAAATTCTACCTATATTTAAATTGCGAATAAATGGTTTTTTTATTTCGATACTCAAAACAAAATGTTTTGAATCAGAGACTGGTGGGATAGCTCATGAAAAAAGAGCGATAAAAAAATTCTTTAAGAATAAAAGTGCAGAATATTTTTTAATAGCACATATTGCATAGACATCACTTGTGCAATACCTGTGAAAAAGGCCTGCATATATGCAGGCCCGGGAGTAATAAATAATCAGAAGCTGAGGTTAGCACTAATACCGCCAACAAAGGCATCATCCACTTTGCTTACAGCACCTGGTGCGGCAATGTATTGCAGATTGGGGCGGATTTGCAGCCAGTTTGTTGCCTGGACGTTATAATAAATTTCGTAATTATATTCAGATCCTTTCTGAATCGGTAAATAGGTCGGGCTATTATAGGTCGTTTCACCGTTGTAATAGTTGGTATCACGCAGCATTCTGGTATAGGACGAGTTGACATGAATGCGTCCGGCACCAATACCAATTTCATCCTGCGGACGGGCGTCAAACGGCCCTTTCCACGTCAAAGTAACAGACTGGTAGTTATCGGTTTTAGACGTTTTGTGGTCGTTCATTACTGCCTGAACGGTTAATGTGATCCCCCTGTCAGCAGACCCCCCTTGTGCTGTCAACTGTTGTTGAGCAAGGATGTAACCGCCATATGCATGGGCTGTATCAGTGTAACCACCCTCACGCCATGATCCATATACATTGTCACTGGCTGAAGAGTAGTAGTAACCAATACGGTAATTACCCGGTAGTTTATCTGCACCAAGTTTTGGCTGCCAGCCCAGTTCTACCGGTACAAGGTTGCCCTCTGTTGGGCTGAACTCAAAGCGGAAACCATCACCTTTGTCATAGTTATACGGATTCTGGTTATAGAAACCGACCTGCATAAAGATTTCCGGGGTAAAGTTGAGGCGAACGCGGGCACCCCATTGTGACACTGGCCAGTTATACCAGTGGTCACCACGCCAGTTCCCCGCCTGGCCACTCCCAAATGCCAGGTTCTGGAATTTACTGTCGAAGTTGTCGAAATCTTCCCCAACAGTCAGCCGCCCTGCTTTAACATCCAGGGTATGGTCAAAAAAGCCTTTACGTAGCCAGAACTGGGTTAAGCGCCATGTCTGGCCCCGGCCATACACTTCCTGTACCGAAGATAGTGTCCCGGTACGCGGGTCGCCAACTTCATTTGACAGGTTCTGCCCGTCACGGTTGGTTATGGTTAACTGGAATTCAGTGTCGTTCCAGTTGAGGAGTTTTTGCAGATCCAGGTTAACCCCGAACGCCCACTGGTCACTGTAACGTGCGGTGGTCGATGTGTTATAACCGCCTGCCAGGTTAGATGCACTTTCCATGGTGTAGCCAACATTGAAGTTGACACCATCCTGTTGGAGGTCTGTACGCAACCCGTTCCAGTCACCGAACATCCACGGGGAATCGACACTGAATGCATCGGCTGCCTGGGCAACTAAAGGTTGTGCAGATAAGAGGAAAATGCCTGGTATAACTACTTTTAAAGAGTAATATGCCACTTTATTGAATTTTTTCATGGTATTTATTCTTGTTAAAATCACTAAAAGGAGAATTGAGTGTAAGTAGTAAGCAGGCTAATTATTTATTATTTTGTGCCGTGAAATATATCTGTATTCAGAAAAATGATCTGCGCCACAAAATAAGAAACTGAGGTGAGACTTTTCGTAAAACTTGCATATTTCATGCTTATAGCCGGGCACCAGGCTATTTGGTAAGGTAAAAAATGACATCACACTAAGGTCGGTATTAATTATTGGTGCAACATTTGCCCGGGAGGAAACGGTTTAATGCGTAGTTCCCGACAAGAGGCTGACTCCCGGATAACAATTTTGCCAGCCGGGGTAATAACAGAGGAAACAGAACAATAGTAAAGCTTTTCAGGCTACATCAGACGGCTATCACCTCTTCACAGCAAGCCTGGAGTGCGGCCCAGTCATCACGCGAAGACGCCGCTTCATCAGAAATAATCATATCGATATCGGCGATACGGGCATAAACCATTCGGCTGGTAACACCTATTTTACTGTGGTCGGCCAGAATGATGCGTTTATTCGCATTGCCTATCATTGCTTCGGCAATTGCAGCTTCGTGGTGGGTGAAACTACTGGCACCTGATTGACTGGAAATGCCAACGGGCGACAGCAATGCCACATCAGCCCGGAAGCGCTGGAGTTCACGAATGGTCATTACACCGCAGGTTGCCTGGGTGACCGGGCCCATCTCCCCGCCCAGTAAAATGACTTCATGGCTGAGTGACCGGGCATATTCAGATTCTGTCAGCCGGGAAGCCACGCTGAGGCTGTTGGTAATAATCGTCATGCCTGGCATGGAAACCAGTTCATCGGCCACAACAGATGTGGTGCTCCCGGCATCAATAAAGATTGTCTGGCCCGCGCGAAGTTGCTGTACCGCAGTACGCGCAATCGCCTGTTTCTCTTTACCGCGAACGGTTGCCCGTACAGACAATGGTGGCTCAGGTTCTGCCCCCAGCGCGACAACGCCGCCGTGTACGCGGCGCAACTCACCTAAGTTTTCCAGCTTAACAATATCGCGCCGCACGGTTTCCCGGGAGACATTCAGGTGCTGAATCAGTTGCTCTGTGGAAATACGATTAAGTGTCGAGAGTAAGGCCCGGATACGGTGTAAGCGAGTTTCTTCTAACATATTATTCCTTAATAATTTCCGGCATGAGGTAGACAACCTTATAGACCGGGAAACCAGGCCAACAAACTGAGCACCTGGTCTGTTCGTGCCATTATGTGCAAATAACAGGGAATAAGGGTAATTTTTCAGTCAAAAATAAACCACATAAAAACATATGGATAGATTCATCTTTAACATCGTGCCTGCGGTAATCTGAGGATAATACTCTCTGACATTGTATTTTCTCAGCCCGGTGTGCACATTTGTGTAGTTTATCGCACCAGCCTGCCTGCCATCATCGTATTTAGCAATATGGGTAATTAAACCATCAGGGTTAATTTCACTGGAATATTAACTGCCTGGGCCCGGAGCGAAACAGCCGGATGGCCTGAAAACATGGTTTGTCGCCTGGCCTATGCTGAATAGTGCATTTTGCATTAGAACGGATTGAAGTAAAAATCTTTAATTATCATTAAGTTATATTCAATAAGGATTTTGTATGGATTCTTTTGCTGTGCCTTTGTGTGCTTTTGTGTATTTTATTGTAAAAGGCACGGTAAGGTTGACGGCCAACAACACAGACATGATAAATGAGAGGCTTTCATGGCAACGCGCTCCACCATTATGGATACCAACAGCTTTCGCGCAGAACATGCGGCAGCGCTGGATGAACAAACACGTACGTTAACCGAGAAACGCGCGCGTTTACTGGGCGATTCTTATCGCCTGTTCTATCGTAACCCAGTGCATCTGGTGCGTGGTGAGCAGCAATATTTGTGGGACGCGCAGGGTAACAAATACCTTGATGTCTATAACAACGTAGCCAGTATTGGCCATTGCCACCCTGCTGTGATTGAAGCGGTACAACAGCAGATGAGCCAGCTCAATACCCACACCCGCTACCTGCATGAACGTATTCTGGATTACACCGAATCATTGTTGAAGTACGTTCCAGGTGAAGTCAGCAAAGCGATGTACATGTGCACCGGTTCAGAAGCCAATGACCTGGCCATTCGTGTTGCCCGTGCCTGGAGCGGCGGTACCGGGATTATTGTTACCCGGGAAGCCTACCATGGTACCAGTGAACTGACTTCTGGTGCCTCACCTGCACTGGGTAGCGGCCAGCCACTGGCGGCTACAACGCGCCTGGTGCCTGCTCCTGACCGCTACCGTGTGGATACTCCGGATATTGGTACCTGGTTTGCCGCGCAAATTCAGGAACAAATTGATGATATGTCCGCACAGGGTATCAAATTTGCCGGTTTGCTGGTTGACTCAATTTTCTCATCAGACGGTGTTTTGCCGGGTCCTGCCGGTTACCTGAAGCCAGCACTGGATGTGGTGCACCGGAACGGCGGGATCTTTATTGCTGACGAAGTGCAGCCAGGCTTTGCCCGCACTGGCGAGAGCTTCTGGGGTTTTGCCCGCCATAATATTGTGCCGGACGTTATCACTATGGGTAAACCTATGGGCAATGGCATCCCGGTTTCGGCAATGCTGGCAAAGCCTGAAGTGCTGGCGGCGTTTAGCGACACTATCCCCTATTTCAACACATTCGGTGGTAACCCGGTGTCTGTTGCCGCAGCTCAGGCCGTATTGAAAGTGATTGAAGATGAAAAACTGCAACAGCACAGCCTTACCGTGGGCACTCAGTTGCAAAAAGAGCTGGCTGCACTGGCGGCTCAGCATGATTGTGTGGGTGATGTTCGTGGTGCCGGTTTGTTCATCGGTTTCGAACTGGTTACGGATAAAGCCAGTAAAAACCCCGACAAACAGCGAGCGCTGGATGTGATTGAACGCTTGCGCGAAGACCATGTTCTGACTTCAGTTGCCGGGCCACATGGTAACGTCCTGAAGTTACGCCCAACGCTGGCTTTCCAGGCTTATGATATTGACTGGCTGATTGGTTCACTGGATAAAGCGCTGCGCGCTGGCCGTTAATTCAGTTTTTCACTGATTTTCCGACAAAAAATCCGCCTCGTACTGGCGGATTTTTTGCTATACAGTTTTCCACCTGCTTTGAGTTGCTATGCTGCGGGAATATAACCTGCATTAAGGGCTGCATAGACGGCATCACGCACTTCGAGGGTCAGTAACCCACACATCCCTTCATAGGCTGTATTGGTCATCAACACCACTGTCAGATCGTTGTGCCGGTCAATAAACCAGTTGTGGCCGTAAACACCCCCCCAGGAGAGTGTCCCGGGGCTTTGTGGTGTTTTCGTTGCCTGTGGGTCGACTAACACAGCTCCACCGTAACCAAATCCCCAACCGGGGCCTGCGCATTCGGCTTCCGGGCCACAATGTGCCTGATATATAGCACTTTGCAGGCTGGCTGGCAGCAGACCCGCACCAGTGCGCAATGCTTCTAAAAAGCTCAGTATATCCGGCGCGCAGCCATACATACCCGCGCCACCGGATGGGTACGCCTGGCTGTCTGCTACCCGTGATGGTGAAAAACGCACGCTGCCCCCAAACCCCTCAGGTAATGGGACCTCTTCATTTTCACCAATAATCACCGCCCCCTGTTCACTGTTGGCATAAGCGACGGCAATGTTATCCAGGCCCGCAGTCACAAAACCTGAGTGGCTCATACCCAGCGGCATAGCCACCAGCTCGGCTACCGCCTGCGGCAGTGATTTCCCGGTGGCTTTCTCGATAACGGCGCCCATAACATCCATACCCAGGGAATAAGCCCAACTTTCTCCTGGCCGAAACAGTAAAGGAACGGAACTGAGGCGGCGCAAGTTTTCAGCCAGATCAAAATCAACATGGTCCAGCCCGTCAGAAATCCCCGCAGAGAGATAAGGCCCGTCGCTGTCCTGGTTAAAGCCATAACCCAGGCCGGAAGTGTGTGTGAGTAACTGATGCAGCGTGATGCTTACAGCCTCGCCTTGCGGGCCAGTGGGAGTAAAGTCGGGCAACCACTGGGTAACCGGAGCATCAAGTTCCAGGATGCCTGCGGCAACCAGGCGTAGCGCAGCCAGTGTGACAATCGGTTTGGTCACTGAGGATAGCCGAAAGCCCGTGGTGGGTAACATGGGGCGCTGTTTTTCCCGGTCGGCAAAACCATGAGCACTGATATGACTTAGTTTCCCCTGGTGAGCAACGGCACACACAGCACCTACTACTCTGCCCTGCTCGATTGCCTGGTCAAAGATGCCTGTCAAGGATGCATTAAGTGCATCTTCTGCTTGCATGAACTTTCTCCTGTATTTGGTGAAACCGCAGGTGTCAGTCAGTTGCCTTCAGCCACCCAGGCTTTTCGGAAACATGATTTATCTGCTTTGATTACTATTAAAACAATTGATTTTAAGCAAGTTCTTTATGCCAGTGGTATTAATTACTTACATTATTCACTTGGTTACGTGTTGTGACACAGTTTATCTGGCACAGCAGTAGCAGCCTGTGCCGGGCCTGCATGCAGGGTTTATTGACACCGGGATGACAAAGAATTTTGATGTGCCAAAAAGCTCGCCACTGGATATTGTCACGGCAACCTATAACGCGCTGGAAGCAGGGCTGAGTGAAATACTGGGCGATGACATTACCCGTCAGGTGCACCAGGGGCTTTCTGCTGGCCAGCCTGTTTACCTTGCCCCTGTGGTGCGTTAATCACGCTCAGTCAATTCTGCCAGTAAATGGCGTGCTTATGCACAGATGGTGGTTAATAGCTCTCATCTGCCCAGTGAGTGGAGCTTGTCATGATTTTTATGATTTGTGGGTCGTTAAGGCCCAGTTCTTTGCCCAAACGGTGCACTTCCAGCCACTGCATGGTTTCATAGTGGCGTGCCAGATCAAGTATTTCGAATAATACCCCTTTGTTATCCACCAGTGCCGCATGAATTCGTGGTGACAAGGTGATCTGTTCAAGTAAAACATTCAGTGGATGATCCAGAATGGCATCAAGTAACGAAAACAGGCCACACAGGAAAGCATCACCTTCGAGGTAAGTCATATGTAATTCTGTGGCAATCAGTTCGCAAAATCGCCCACGAATGACGCTGTTTTTATACAGTTCCACGGGTTTTTCATCATCAAGACTGTACAGACTTACCAGTGAGACAAACCGGCGCAATTCATGGTCGCCAATATATAGCGCGATATCACGCAGCGACATGGTATTCACTTCTACCGGGAAACTGGTCTGGTAGCGAATGTTCTTGATATAACGCATGAACTTATAAGCTATAGACACATCGCGATTGATTAAATTGCCCACCTTTTCATAGTCGATTCGCTGCTGGTTAACTTCGCGCATCAGCTCAATCAACCAGGCAATATTCAGCGCCAGTTTCTTATTGCGTAAAATTTCTGGTCGGTGGTAAAAATAGCCCTGAAAAAGAGAAAACCCCAGTGACTTGAATGTTTGAAATTCTTCTTTGCTTTCAACTTTTTCCGCCAATAATGTCATTTTTTCCAGATGGTGACGGGAGATATATTGTGCGATGGTATCAGCTGAATGCTGTCGTACATCGAATTTCAGAATATCCACATAAGGTATAAAGCGCACCCAGGCTTCTTCCATGGTGAAATCATCCAGCGCGACGGTAAAACCTTTATGGTGTAATTCCTTAATGGCATCAAATAAAGCATCATCAGGTTGTGCGTCTTCCAGTACTTCAATGACCACACTTTCTGGCGGCAGGCTGAAAACCTGGCGGTCAATGATCATCTTGTGGGGAAAATTGATGAATGAGACGCGGTTATCCGTAACACTTTGGAGTGGTGTGCCAAGAAACTGGTCTGAAATTACCTGACTGGTGGCATATTCCGAAGACACATCAGGAAACGAATTACTCAGGCCATTCCGGTACAACAACTCGTAAGCGACGGTGTGCATATCCTGATCAAAAATAGGTTGTCTGGCAATGAAAGAGTACATAACAGCTCCTGAATAGCGTGATATACCAGAACCGCCAATACATTGCGCCCTGCCTGCAGGCGTGTAAGCAAATAAACGTTTTCAACAGATTTATCGACTGATACTGATTCTAGTTTAGATACCTGCTCAATAAGTGTGATGTATTTTGTGAGAAATCAAAATAATACCTGGGGAGTAGATAAGTGGTTTCAAAAGGATAATCATGCTCCTGACCAGGCTTCCCTGCCCGTGAATTATAGCGGGTGAATTATAGTGCGTGCTGTGACAGCAGGCTTTTTAGCTCAGGAATGCAGGAGCCGCAATTGGTGCCACAGCCAAGTTGCTTACCCAGAGAGCTAACAGTATGGCAACCGCTGGCAATAGCCTGGGTAATATCCCTGGCTCGGATACCAAAGCAACTACACAACATTTGGGCTCCCCGGGTATCCCCCAGAGAGCGACCGGCAAGCAGCTGGTCGCTGGTTTGCTTATCCACTTTTTTGCCAAGGCTTGCGCAAACCAGTGTGGAGTCTGGCTCTGGTGCTGACGGGCTGGCATAGAACGCCACATTCAGCGCCCCGTGGTTAAACCCCAGTAAGTGGCAGGAAATATTATTGTCCGTGGCCTGGCGGCATTCGAACCCGGCCAGCCAGGGTTGTTGTTCTAGCCAGTCCGTAATACACCCTTCACCTGCAACCCAGAATTGCCAGCCACCGGGCACCGGAGCACGGGCCCACCATTGCGCACCAGAAATAGTGACACTGTCACTGTCACTGGCACTGGCATATAACACGCCCTCCCAGTCACTGGTCACGGGCTGGGCCCGTACCGGGGTGAATTTACTTTCTGGCTGGCCGGATATTTCACAGCGATGCGCAGTGATTAGCGCCCCTGGCTGGCTTTGCAAGGCAAACTGGCTGCTCCAGTGCATTGGCACAAATACCTGGCCGACAGGTTGCGCATCGGTTATCACAGCCCGGCACAGCATCCAGCCTGTGGCAGACTGTAACCTTACCAGTCTGTTTTCAGTGATTCCCGCCTGGCTGGCGTCTGCCGGGTTGATTTCACAATAAGGCTTATTGCGATGCTGTAACAGACCCTCAACCATCCCGGTACGGGTCATGGTGTGCCACTGGTCGCGGATGCGGCCAGTATTCATGACCAGGGGGTAATATTTACTGGTGGTCCCCCTGGGCGGCTGTGGGTGAACCGGGACCAGGCGGGCTTTACCATCCGGGAATGCAAATACGCCATCCTGAAATAACCGGGGGCACCCTGCCGGGTAGTGTGAATTTACCGGCCACTGAATAGGTTGTAACTGTTCCCATTCAGTGCGGGTTAAACGGCTTAACCCACTGATATCAAACAGGCGCTCTCCCTGGTTTTCAAAACCGGTAAGAGCCGCGTGTTCACTAAAAATCTCATGAGGATGAGACCAGTCAAAAGCTTTCTCATACCCAATACGCCGGGCGATTTGCGCAATTATCCACCAGTCTGGACGGGCTTCACCGGGTGGTTCGGCAAAGCGCCGTTGCCGTGAGATGCGGCGTTCAGAATTGGTGACCGTACCCTCTTTTTCTCCCCAGCCCTGGGCCGGGAAAAGAACATCCGCAAAGGCTGCCGTCGTGGTATGCGCAGTGATGTCAGAAACTATCACACACTCACACATCGCCAGCGCCCGGGCAACCTGATTGGTGTCTGGCAACGATACCGCCGGGTTGGTGCCCATAATCCAGATGGCTTTGATGTCGCCCCGCTCAACCGCCTGAAACAGCTCCACCGCTTTATAACCCGGTTTATGCGCTGTGCGGTTGCTGCCCCAGAACCTGCCCACCCGCTCAATGGCTTCCGGGGTAAAATCCATATGGGCAGCAAGCTGGTTTGCCAACCCACCCACTTCACGCCCGCCCATGGCATTGGGCTGGCCGGTAAGAGAAAAGGGACCACATCCGGGACTGGCTATTTGCCCGGAAACCAGATGGGCATTGATGATGGCATTGCATTTATCTGTGCCTGTGGCGGACTGGTTGATGCCCATACACCACAATGTCATTACCCGGCGTGGTTTACAGTAAAGCTGGTAAAAGGCTTCAACCTGGTTGCGTGAAAGGCCACAGTATTCAGCTACTTTGTCGGCAGTCCAGGGGGCAGCTGCCTGGGCCGTTTCGGTGCGCCCCACAGTTCTGCTGCGCCACAGAGCATCTTCTTTTCCTTCTGTTATCAGCCAGTTTACCAGGCCAGTAAACAACGCACTGTCGCTACCGGGGGTGATAGCCAGGTGCAGGTCTGCTTCAGCGCAAGTTGTGCTGCGTCGGGGGTCGATGGCAATAATTTGCATATCAGGCCTGGCCGCCCGTGCCGCAGCCAGGCGTTGCCACAATACCGGATGCGCCCAGGCAAGGTTACTCCCCACCAGGACTACGACATCTGCCAGTTCAATATCTTCATAGTTGCAGGGCACGGCATCTTCGCCAAAAGCGCGTTTATAGGCCGCTACAGCGGAAGACATACACAACCGTGAATTGGTGTCGATATTGCCGCTGCCGATAAACCCTTTCATAAGCTTGTTGGCAGCATAGTAGTCTTCAGTGAGTAATTGCCCGGAGGCGTAGAACGCAATTGCATCCGGACCGTACTGTTGAATAATGTCAGCAAGCCGTTGGGCAGCATGGTCCAGTGCCTGCTCCCAGGACACGCGTTGGTGTTTGATGTGCGGGGCGAGAAGCCGCCCCTGTAACCCCATCGTTTTATCCAGTGCACTGCCTTTTACACAGATGCGCCCCAGGTTTGCCGGGTGTGAGTTATCGCCCTGCACTTTTATTGCCGGTATCTGCCCGGCAACATTTGCTGATGCCCCGGAAACCCGCAGACCGCAGCCGGTACCGCAATACGGGCAAGTGGTCCGGGTTTCATTCATACAGTAGCCTCGGCAACAGGTTCGCTGTGCGTTGCTGGTTCACTGGCAACCAGAACTTGCCCATTCACGACATGTACCGGCCAGCTGCGCAGGTGCGTTTCCCCTTCCAGTGCACGCCCGTCAGCCAGGCGGAAACGGTGCTTATACAGTGGCGAAATCACAATCAGTTCTCCCGCGTTGTCTCCCAGTAAACCGCGCGACATCACGCAGGCCTGGGTGCCGGGTTCAATGTCGTCCAGTGCCCAAACCTGTTCCCCGATACGGAACAAGGCAATACGGTGGCTGCCCAGGCGAGCGCCAATACCAGCATTATTGGGGATTGCGGAAATGGCGCACACCGTTTGCCAGGGTTCCGCAGGCAAGCGCGACTGGTGTGTGATTAGTGCGGTGGTGGGTTGTATTTGCCCACGGCGGGTATCCCATTGCACAGATTCATCCGGGGTATTGCTGTTGATGGTGGCGGTGAACCGGGCGAGTTGTTCCGGGTTATTCAGTGTGGTTTGCCATTCACACTGCCAGGTATCAACTATGTGCGCCATGTGTGCTTCCAGTTGCGCGTTAATACCAAGTTTGTCGTCAATCACCACCTGGCGGAGATAATCCAGACCACCTTCCAGATTATCAAGCCACACACTGGTGCGGGTTAAACGCCCGGCAGTACGGATATAAAACATCAGTACCCGGTCGATGTAGCGAATTAATGTTTCGCTATCAAGATCAGTGGCAAACAGATCCGCATGGCGTGGTTTCATGCCGCCATTACCGCAGACATACAGGTTCCAGCCTTTGTCTGTGGCAATGACACCAATATCCTTACTTTGCGCTTCTGCACATTCGCGGGTGCAACCAGAAACCGCCATTTTAATTTTGTGAGGTGAACGCAATCCCTTGTAGCGTTGTTCCAGTTTAATCGCCATGCTGGTTGAATCCTGTACCCCATAACGGCACCAGTTTTCGCCGACACAGGATTTCACCGTACGCAGCGACTTACCGTAGGCATGGCCGGTTTCAAAACCAGCATCAATCAGTTCCTGCCAGATAAGAGGTAACTGCGCCAGAGTGGCACCAAACAAATCAATGCGCTGCCCGCCCGTAATTTTGGTATACAAATTATAACGCTGTGCGACTTCCCCAATGGCGATTAAGCCTTGTGGCGTTATCTCGCCTGCCGGGATCCGTGGCACGATGGAATAAGTGCCGTTTTTCTGAATATTGGCAAAATAGCGGTCATTGGTATCCTGCAGTGGCAAGTGCTCTGGTTTCAGCAGGTAGTCATTCCAGGCTGATGCCAGCAGTGAGCCAACCAGTGGTTTGCAAATTTCGCAGCCATGGCCACTACCGTGGCGCTGGATCAACTCATCAAAGCTGCGGATGTTTTCAACCTGAATCAGGTTGAATAATGCCTGGCGCGACCAGGGGAAGTGTTCGCAGATATCGTCACTGACTGCAACCCCGGATTCTTCCAGTGCCTGCTCCATCACCTGTTTAACCAGGGCGGTGCACCCGCCACAACCTGTGCCCGCCTTCGTGAATGATTTCACCGCGCTGAGATCATGGTGGCCTGCGGTGACGGCTGCGCGAATTGCACCTTTGGTTACGTTGTGGCACGAACACAGTACCGCGCTGTCCGGTAGTGCTTTGCTGCCCTGTGTGGCAGGCTTATCGCCAGTCGCAGGCAGAATAAGTTGTGCAGGTGAATCCGGCAAATCAATGTGATTGAGCATCAGTTGCAGTAAATTACTGTAGTCGCTTGCATCTCCAACCAAAACACCACCCAATAGCTGTTTTTTATCAGCACTGACCACAATTTTTTTGTATATGCCATCTGGCCCATTGTGCCACTGGTAGACCAGGCTACCAGGGGTTTGACCATGGGCATCACCCAGCGAGGCAACTTCCACACCGAGCAGTTTCAGGCGTGTGCTCATGTCTGCACCACTGAACAGGGCTTCCTGCTCACCTGACAACTGAGCGGCAGCAATACGCGCCATGTCATAACCGGGGGCAACCAGGCCAAAAGCCATCCCCTCCCAGAGAGCACACTCCCCAATGGCGTACACCGCAGGGTCGCTGGTACGGCACTGGTTATCAATGATAATGCCGCCGCGCGGCCCGGTAGCCAGCCCGGCTATACGCGCCAGGTCATCGCGTGGGCGGATCCCGGCTGAAAAGACCACCAGGTCGGTCTCCAGCGGTTCACCACTGCTGAATTGCAATTGCAAGCCACTGGCGCCAGAGGCGATTTTGGTCGTTTGCATACCAGTATGGACATGGACACCCAAAGCCTGAATTTTGGTGCGAAGCAGCGCGGCACCTTCGTCATCTAACTGGACGGCCATCAGGCGTGGCGCGAACTCCACTACATGGGTTTCCAGCCCCAGTGTTTTCAGCGCGTTGGCGGCTTCCAGACCAAGTAAGCCTCCACCAATTACCACGCCTCGTGAAGCATGACTGGCACAAGCTTTAATCGCATCCAGATCATCCAGCGTACGGTAAACAAAGCAGCGCTGGTCATCATGGCCTTCAATTGGCGGTACAAAAGCCCGCGAGCCGGTTGCCAGCACCAGGTGATCCCAGGCCAACTCCCGGCCCTGAGCGTCCGTCAGGCTGCGCCGGTCAGTATCAAGCGCGGTTACCTGGCTGTGGGTGCGCAACTCAATACCATGTTGAGCAAAAAAATCGGCATCGGTGAGGCTCAGAGTGTTGGCGTTTCCGGTAGTAAAATAGTCGGTTAAATGCACCCGGTCGTAGGCCAGGTGGCGTTCTTCACCATAAACCACAATATGCCATTGCTGGTGCATACCTCGTTCAACCAGTTGCTCAAGAAAATACTGGCCGACCATGCCATGGCCAATAACAACCAACGTTTTTTTGGTGTGCGTGTTGATATACTGCATTACTTCTGTCCTTGCGGTTGGTGCCGCTTCCAGGGAGGGAACACCGGGAAGGAGGGCGTGAAAATGAATAGGTTGGTGCATCAGTACTCTGATGCGCGCTGCTTCGCTGATATCGCCCCACAGGAACGCACCTGTCAGGTGCCCGTTGCAGGTATATAGCCGCTGGTAGTCGCCAGTGGAGGTGTTCTCACTGATTAAGGGCGGAGTATTTTCCTGCTCCTGACGGGAGCCGAGACAAAACAGCTGCAATCCCCGCACTTTCAGGCGGGTACCCTGAGGCTCGGGGTGGTAATCTGCGATGGCCTGGCCTGCCAGGCGATGAGCGAGTACCACAGCCTGCTCCAGGCAAGGTGCCAGCAAGCCGGGTACTTCACCGTTAAACTCGCTACACTCCCCAAGAGCACTGATGGTGTGGTCGCTGGTCTGGAGTTGCCCGTTAACCTGAATTCCGCGACCACAGGCCAGGCCTGCTTCGCGGGCAAGCGTTATGTTTGGCCGGATCCCGGTCGCTATCACCACCCGTTTGGCTGGCAAAAGTTGCCCATCGGTAAGCCTGACGGCATCAGCTGTAATCGCCGTAATACCGTTGTTCATCAGGCAGTGAACCCCCTGCTGTGACAGCGCACTGAGTAGCCGTTCGCCACATTTTGCATCCACCTGGCGCTCAAGGGGCCAGCCATGGCGGTGAACCAGCGAGACTTGCCGCCCCTGCTGAGCCAGTGCTGCTGCGGCTTCAACCCCAACGAACCCGCCACCCAACACGATAACCGGTGTTCCGGGAGGATCATTTTGCAGCGCGAAAAGATCCTGCTGGTGGCGGAACCCGCAGACATGGGGCAACTGAATTCCTGTTACAGGCGGCATTGCAGATTGTGACCCGGTGGCAATAACTAACTGGTCCCAGACAAGCGCGCGTTTATCTGTCACCACCTGGCGGCTTTCCCGGTGAACTGAAAGTACTGTTTCACCTGTGAGCAAGGTGACACCCTGCTCCAGATACCAGGATGACGGGTGCAGCGCGATTTCAGCGAAGCTTTTGTCACCGTTAAGAACTGAAGGCAACTGAACCCGGTTGTAGGTTGCATGCTGTTCATTACCAATCAGCGTAACCTTAAAACGCCCGGTCGCGAGCGCCAGCAGCGTTTCCACCAGTTTCAGCGCCGCCATTCCATTGCCTGCCACCACCAGATGCGGTTTCATTTGTGTGTCCTCAGGCAGCTGCAGGCTGTTTTTCGTACAGGAACTGCAATATCTGCTGGCGCAACTGGTGGTAGCGCGGGTTATCCGCCAGTGCAACCCGGTTGCGTGGCCGGGGAAGATCGATTTCCAGGATCTCGCCCACAGTTGCTGCCGGGCCATTGGTCATCATTAACACCCGGTCTGAAAGCAGTACGGCTTCGTCTACATCATGCGTTATCAGAACCAGTGTGGTGTTCAGGCGTGCCTGAATTTGCATGACGGCGTCCTGCAAGTGTGCGCGGGTCAGTGCGTCCAGTGCGCCAAAAGGTTCATCCATCAGTAAAACCCGTGGGCTCATGGCCAGCGCCCGGGCGATGCCGACACGCTGCTTCATCCCGCCGGATATTTCGTCTGGCCGTTTATCCATGGCGTGGCCCATTTGCACACGCTCAAGGTTATGCTCGGTCCATTCGCGCATTTCAGCTTTGGTTTTGCTGCCTTTGAATACGGTTTCTACAGCCAGCGCAACGTTCTCACGCGCGGTAAGCCAGGGAAGCAGTGAGTGGTTCTGGAAAACCACCGCCCGTTCCGGGCCTGGCCCGGCAATTTCTTTGTTGTCGCACAGCAACCCACCACTGCTTGGCAGTGTCAGACCGGCAATCAAATTCAGTAAGGTGGATTTACCGCACCCGGAATGGCCAATCAGGCTGATGGTTTCACCTTCAGCTATGTCGAAACTAACCCGGTCCAGGGCAAGAAACGGGCCACCGGCAGTCATAAACTGCTGGCTGACATTTTGAACCTGAATGATTTTGTTCATTTATCCTCCCGGCTTTCCCAGGTGAAGCGGCGTGCTATCAGCAGTAATGCCTGTTCAAGTAACAGCCCTACTGCCCCAATGATTAAAATGGCGATCAGAATGTTTTCCACATTGAGGTTGTTCCATTCATTCCAGATCCAGAACCCTATACCCAGGCCGCCGGTAAGCATTTCAGCAGCCACTATCACCAGCCAGGCAATCCCCATGGACAGGCGTACCCCGGTCATTACTGCGGGCAACACGGCAGGAAACAAAATGCGGCGCATAATGGTCCATTCACTGAGTCGCAATACACGGGCGACATTCAGATAGGTTTGTGGAACCCGGCGCACGCCTTCAGCGGTGTTGATGATCATCGGCCAGATAGCACAGATAAAAATGGTCCAGCTGGATGCCGGTTCAGCACGCTGGAACAGCAGCAAACCAATAGGCAGCCAGGCCAGTGGGCTCACCGGGCGCAGCAAGGCAATTACCGGGTTAAACATCCGGCCGAGAAACTGAAAACGCCCCAGCAGAAACCCGGCGGGAATACCCGCCAGCGCGGCAAGGCTGAAACCAACAGCGACACGCTCCAGCGATGCCAGCACGTTCCAGCCGATCCCCTGGTCATTCGGGCCATTGTTGTAAAACGGGTCGGCAAAAAGGGTTTTGGCCGCCTCAAGCGTGGTGACCGGCCCGGGGAAACCCTGGCTGTGTAGTGCTGCCAGTTGCCACACCACGGCCAGTAATCCAAGCCCGGCCAGAACAGGAATAATTCGTTCCAGTAGCTGGCGCAGTGTGTGAGAAATACGGTGTGGACGGCGAACTGGTTTGACAGCCAGGTTCACAACTTCACCCTGTATCTGTTTTTCTGCCCCCGGGCGTTCAGCTTTCAGGGGGGTTATCTGTTGTGCTGTTTTCATGTCCCGGACCTCATTGTTTAATGGCAAAACTGTCTGCATACGCCTCGGGGTTGGTACCATCCCAAACCTTGCCGTCCATCAGCGTGCTTTTGCGCAGTGAACTTGCCGGAACAGAGACGCCGCCCACCGCAGTTGCCGCGGCTTTGTACACATCCACACGGTTAATCTGGCGTGCAATAGCGAGGTAATCTGGCGCGGTTTTAATTAGCCCCCAGCGCTTGAACTGGGTCAGGAACCACATGCCGTCTGAATCCCATGGGTAACTCACTTCGCCATCATGGAAGAAGCGCATGGCGTGGGCATCCTGCCAGGTTTTACCCAGGCCATCTTCGTATTTCCCCAACATGCGCCCTTCAATAATTTCTGGTTTGGTGTTGATCCACGGGCGCTGGGCGATAACCTGCACGGTTTCGCGTTTGTTGGCATCGCTGGCGTCTATCCAGCGCGCGGCATCCAGTACTGCAGCGGTAAGTGCTCTGGCCGTGTTTGGGTGTTTTTCTACCCACTCCTGGCGGGTGCTGAGGATCTTTTCCGGGTGATCGGGCCATACAGACTGGGATGTGGCAGCTGTGAAGCCAATATTGTCGCTGATAGCTCGCTGGTTCCAGGGTTCACCAACACAGCAACCCACCATGTTGCCTATCTTCATGTTCATCACCATTTGTGGTGGTGGAACGACAACGGTGCGCACGTCAGTAAAGGGGTTAACGCCTGCACTTGCCAGCCAGTAATAGAGCCACATGGCGTGGGTGCTGGTTGGGAAGGTGTGGGCGAAGGTCATGGAACCAGCCGGTTTGGCATCAATGGCTTTTTTTAGTGATTCAACATTGGTAACCTCGGCAGCCTTGAGCTGGTTAGATAGTGAAATCCCCTGCCCGTTGTTATTCAGGGTCATCAGGCTTGCCATGTTACGTTGCGGGCCAGCGACGCCCAGTTGCAGGCCATAAATTAAGCCGTAGAGAACGTGGGCGGCATCCAGTTCGCCAGACAGCAGTTTATCCCGTACTGCTGCCCAACTGGCTTCTTTGCTGGGCTGGATACTGATGCCATATTTTTTATCAAATCCTTTGATGGCGGCCATCACCACTGGCGCACAATCTGTCAGGGGAATAAACCCAACTTTCACCGTGGTCAACTCTGGCGCATCGGACCCCGCAGCCCAGGCTTGCTGGCGAATACCGGGCAGGATCAAGCCGGCTCCCAGGGCGGCACTGCCTGCCAGAAACTGGCGGCGGGAAAGCGTAAAATGCGTTTTGCTCATCAAGGCGTCCTGTTCTGAGAATAAAAAAAAGGCGTCCGTACTCCGGCCAAAGCCAAAGTAAGGACGCCTTTATCCAAAGCACTCGTTTCACCGCCATTGGCGAAACAAATGCGTAATTGTCAGAACTTAATTTGCAATTGCTGTGCCATATCTGTTTGCCCTGAAAATACTACCCTGAGCGCAGTCCAGCCCCTTCTTTGGGGATAACTACGCACAGCAACAGAGCAAAATATGCACAATTCTTGTGCAGGTACCTGTCAAGGGGTAGAGGTAAACACGGTACTGACATCCAGCATTGCCTGAGCGATTTCCACCACTTTTTTATTCTGGTTCATCGCTGTTTTACGCAACAGATGCCAGGCCTGTTCTTCCGTTAACCCCTGGTACTGCATTAACAGCGCCTTCGCCTGCTCAATGGTTTTGCGTTCCATGAGTGTTGCACGAAGACCTGCGAGTTCATTATCAAGGGTTTTAAGACGATGAGCCTGGTGCTGGATCAAGTTAAGTAAAGAACGGTTTAATTGCGGGGGAAGGCCGGTATCATCATCGGCTTCATTATGGTGAGCGCTGGCGGCAAAATATGCTGCCAGCGGTTTTTCGGGTGTAACGACAACGCCTGCCAGAGTTTGTGGGTCGTCAAGGTTAGATGACTGGACACGCTGCAGGCTTTGTTGGCACAAATGCATCACTTTATTAATCAGCTTGTCTTCAACAATTTTCATCATGTCCAGGCGCTGGGATGCCAGGGCAAACCAGTTCAGAACGGTATCTTCTTCACCTGGTACTCCAGTGCAGGCCAGGCGGCGCAGGCGTTCAAACTCGCTGGTTTTCGCCTCTTGCTGGCTCCAGACTGAGATAATACTGGCATCGGCGAAACCGGAAAAACTGTTCAGACAGCTTTCCTGTGCAGCGATGAGCTCGACCATTAGCTGGCGCGCGCTGTCTGAAAAACATCGGGACGCAAAGCCTGCAGATGCCAGCGCCCTTTCCTGCCCGGCATATTCCTTGCTCTGCATAAAGGTGAACAATGCGACCAGGGCGCTGGCTACCTGACCATCGGCATCAATATCCGCCACTTCATACACCAGGTTAAGTACCTGCTGAATGATGGCATTGAAGCTTTCCATCGCCCGCTGATGGCTGACACTGCGGTCATGTATTTGGTTGCGTAGTTCTGGGAGACTTTCCAGCGCCATCAGCATTGAGCCAATTCGGTGGTATATCCGAAAAGCACCAGGTTGTAACGCACTCGCGGGAGGCAGTGCCGGTAAATCAGAGAACAGATTGCTCATGGACTGGCTTACTGCCGCAGCCCGGTGAGCCAGTTCTTCACCAAACAACATACCTTCTGAACACAGCCAGATATTTGAACTACCACGCTCACGCTGCAGAACATGGACTAAATGGCTTAATTGCCCAATCAGTTTTCCAGCCCGAAGGACATTATCCAGACGAGAAATTTCGCATTCTCGTGCGGCAAGAAAATAATGGGCAGCATGAGGTGACTGGCTCATGAGTATGTATTCCTGGATGATAAGTCATTTTTAGTGAGCAATACCTATGCCAGAAAGTGGCGAAAAATAACATCGTTTTCTCAGTGGGTAATAAGAATTTGTGCTAAGTGACTTTATGGCATCAGGAAAACAATAATAGCAAAAGCCAGGCGTAAAGCACGCCTGGCCTGTAAAACTTAACCTGTTAGCGCTGTCATTAATACAGGCCGAGGGGTTTGTTGTCGTAACTGACCAGTAAGTTTTTCACTTGCTGGTATGCCAGCAATGCCATTTTATGCGTTTCGCGGCCAATTCCGGATTGTTTGTAGCCACCAAATGCAGAATGTGCCGGGTAGAGATGGTAACAGTTGGTCCAGACACGCCCTGCTTTTATCGCTCTGCCCATACGCCAGGCGCGATTTATGTCCAGCGTCCAGACACCCGCTCCTAAACCGTACTGAGTGGCGTTAGCCAGCTCAATGGCTTCGGCTTCGTCTTTAAATGTTGTCACACCAATAACCGGCCCGAAAATTTCTTCCTGGAAACAGCGCATTTCATTGTGGCCTCTAATCAGAGTTGGGTTGATATAGAAACCATTAGTGAAAACATCGCCATGGCTAAGGTGGTTTCCACCCACCAGGATTTCGCCACCTTCATCCCGGGCGATATCAATATAGGACATGATTTTATCAAACTGCTCTTGCGAGGCCTGAGCGCCAATCATGGTATCGGTATCAAAGGGGTCGCCTTTACGGATGGTCTCAATGCGTTTGAGTACCCGGTCAACAAATTCCGGATAGATAGATTCCTGGATCAATGCACGGGACGGGCAGGTACACACTTCCCCCTGGTTAAAGAAGCCGAGAACCATTCCCTCAACTGCTTTATCAATGAAGCTCTCATCACCGCGCATCACATCTTCAAAGTAAATATTGGGTGATTTCCCACCCAGCTCAACGGTACTGTGAATGATGTTTTCCGCAGCACAGGAAAGAATATGGCGACCAATGGAAGTAGACCCGGTGAAGGCGATTTTTTCGATGCGCTTACTGCGTGCCAGCGGTTCTCCGGCTTCTGTACCATAACCGTGTACCACGTTCACTACGCCAGGTGGTAACAATGGCCCAATCAGTTCCATCAGCACACTGATACCCAATGGTGTTTGCTCCGCAGGTTTCAGCACTACTGTATTCCCGGCAGCCAGTGCCGGTGCCAGTTTCCAGGCAGCCATCAGAATGGGAAAGTTCCACGGGATAATCTGCCCCACCACCCCCAGTGGTTCATAGATATGATAGGCCACAGTACCACTATCAATTTCTGCTGCACTGCCTTCCTGAGCACGGATACACCCTGCGAAATAGCGGAAATGATCCACTGCCAGGGGGATATCGGCATTTAGTGTTTCACGCACCGGCTTGCCATTGTCCCAGCTTTCTGTCAGCGCCAGCACTTCCAGGTTTTCCTGAATGCAGTCGGCAATTGCCAGCAACACATTAGAACGTTCCTGAACACTGGTTTTTCCCCAACTGTCTGCGGCTGCATGTGCGGCATCCAGTGCTTTATCAATATCACGGTAGTCGGACCGCGGGAATTCGCCTGCAACCTGGCCGGTAACTGGCGTGGTATTAGTAAACCATGTACCTGAAACCGGCTCGACAAAAGCGCCGCCGATATAGTTGCCATAACGGGTTTTCACTGAAACTCGTGAACCCGGCAAACCTGGATGGATATATTTCATATTATTTCCCTCAGTCGGTTTTGCGATGAATCCAGAACTGTTGGTTCTGTTGTGTTGTGCTCCAACATAAGCATGTCTTATGCCAGGAATGTCATAAAACTGTTAAATCAATCTATTTTATTGTTTTCTAATGAGATAATTAGAAGACGTAAATCCTGCGGGAACAGTAAACAAAGGTAACAACCAAAGACTGTCTTATTTTTGTGTTGCGTGTCGCAACAGGTGAGACACTCAAGTGCTACAAATAATTAACATTTGTATTGAGGCCTGCTTATGCGCAATTTGCCACACGACACGCCATTGTTATCGCCTGCCAGTATATTGAGTGACTCGTGGCGGCGTAGTCAGCATTACGGGTTAGCACGGGATGATGATCACCGGCCTGTGGCAGGCCATGAGCAGTTAGGGGAAAGCCGTCACCGGTATGACTGGATTGCGCGTTACGCCTCGCCCCTTCTGGCTCAACTCACTCCGCAATTTCGTACCCGTGCTGGTGTCCTGGTTTTGTCAGATCCGGGCGGAATGGTTCTGGAAAGTACCGGAAATAGCGGTTTTCTGCAGAAGGCAGAGCAGTTAGCGTTGGCCCCGGGAAACGTGTGGAGTGAAGATGCGCGGGGCACGAACGCGATTGGTACCGCGCTTGCTCTGGGGCGCTACTGTGAAGTGAGTGGTAAAGAACATTTTCTCAGCCGCCACGCAGCACTATTTTGTGCGGCTATGCCGGTTTACTCTCCCCGGGGGGAGCTGGCTGGTGTGATTGATATTTCGTCACCTGCCTCCCTGCCCTGGCAGGACGCGACGCAATTATTAAGCCGTGCTGCATGGCAAATTGAGCAGCACTGGGTACAAAAGCAAATCACCGCCGGCCAGGTGTTAGTGCAACTACGCCCGCAAGGCCAGCCTGAGCTGGCTCCCTTTACCCATTCACTTATCTTTGAAGACGGTATTTTACAGGGCGCTAATTCACTTGCCTGCCGCGATTTTGGCTTACAACCGCAGGATTTTGGTCAACGCCATCAGGATTCGATCTTTGCGTGTGCTATGGAGAACGGCGCTCTGGCCTGGATGCGCGATACCGCATACCAGATGCATATTGACCGGGCGCAAAAACGCCCGGGTGTAACAGTGCCAGATCAACGCCCGGGCAAACCTGCAGAAGAACCCACAGCCTTACTTGCTCCTTCAGGTGTTAATCTGGAAAAGACGCTGCGCGTGGTCAACGCCGGTATTGCTCTGTGTATTAATGGTGAGACGGGGTGCGGAAAAGAGTATCTCGGGCAGCATCTGTATCGCCAGAGTAAATGGCGGTCTGGCAACTTTGTGGCAATCAACTGCGCGGCTCTGCCGGAACACCTGATTGAATCTGAATTATTTGGTTATATGCCTGGTGCGTTTACCGGTGCCAGTTCACGCGGCTATGCAGGTAAGTTCCGGGAAGCCAATGGTGGTATGCTATTTTTAGATGAAATTGGCGATATGCCACTGGCTCTGCAAACTCGCCTGTTACGTGTGTTACAGGAAAAACGCGTTGTGCCTCTGGGGGGGAACAGCGCTTTTCCTGTCGATTTTTCCCTGGTGTGTGCAACACACCGTAACCTGGTAGAACAAGTCGAACGAGGGCTGTTTCGTGAAGATTTACTTTATCGAATCCAGGAATTTACGGTTGAAATTCCGCCATTACGCCAGTGGCAGAACAAGGGCCTGTTTATTGAGCAATTGTGGTCTGAACTGGGTGCTCCTGTCCGGGGAATAAGGCTTTGTCAGTCGGTGGTCAGTTACCTGGCTGATTGCCCGTGGCCCGGCAATGTTCGTCAGTTACTGAGCCAGTTAAAAGTTTTACTGGCATTAAGTGATAACGGGCAAACTGTTACCCTTTGCGACCTTCCAGATTTGCCCCGTAGCGCCCACGCGCCTCTGTCCGTGCCGCCAACCACCCGCACGCCGAATGAAACAGCCTGTCATGCCCCGTGTATAAACGAGCTTGAAGCGATACGCATCAGCCAGGGGAATATGAGTGAAGCCGCAAAACGTCTGGGAATATCTCGCAGTACGTTATACCGGCGATTAGAGAAACAACGGGCATAATTTATTCGGAGAAGGTGCTTTACTCCTGAATAGGTAGAAAGAGTATTACCATTAATTTAATTTACTTTAAATACATTAATTATCCACCAGTTAGTCGTTGCTTTATTTATTCTTTCTGATTGTGAGTATCAGCGAGAAATGCAGGCATGATCACATGGTATCGCTTGTTTTAGCACCATTTTTAGGTCACTCTTTAACAGGGCTCAATATGGTTATTTATTGGGGAATGATTTTTCTGAATAAATAAAACCCTTTTAATTGCGCTGGTATAAATATGGCAAATTAAGAAAAATTGAATAACAAAAATTGCCGCTAATAGGATTTCCGGTTGGCGGATTTTGATGAAGTAAATACGGCAATGGTCTTACCGTATTTATCGCTTCGCGGCCATGGAAGGTAGCGGCTAAACAGACCGCGGGCACTACGTGTGTAGTGCCCTTTGCTATTATTTCGCTATTTACAATTATATTATTGCTAGTTGAGTTGCGTTTCAATTAACGGTTATATGTATCAAAACGTCACACTGGCTTCCAGTACAACGTTACGCGCCTCACCTTCCCTTACCCGCAGATTGCCTCCGCTGGACGCATAATAATGTTTGTTAAACATGTTATTCAGGTTCAGGCGTAACTGGGTTTCTTTACCCAGCAACGCGTTATTCCACGCGACAAAGCTGTCTGCAACCACATAATCCGGCAGTGTGAAACTGTTTTCTGGGTCACCAGCGCGAGTCCCCACATAGCGCGCCCCACCACCAATGCGAAATTCGCCTGGTACAGAAGGTAAGCGGATACCACCGTGGCTCAGGTATAAAGCGCCAGAATGGCGTGGTGCGTTCGCCAGACGGTTACCATTGTTATCACTGTCCACGCCGTCATCGACAATTTTTGCCTGGTCATAACTGTAGTTGGCGCTGATATCAATTCCGGGCACGATTTCGCCATTCAGTTCCATCTCAATACCGCTTGAACGGGCTTTGTCGATTTCATGAGTGTCACCATTTATGCTCAAAGACATATCCCGTTCATCAATACGGTATAACGCCAGCGTCGCAAAGAGTTTGGGTGTGACCTGCCATTTACTGCCCACTTCCCAGGTGGTTCCTTGCTCAGGCTTGCCCACCCGGCCGTCGTCATCGGCATCTGTTGATGGCGTGAAAGATTTACTGTAGCTACTGTACAAAGAAACAGAAGGCGTCACTTTGTAGATAAGCCCCATTTGCGGCAGAAACTTATTGCCCTCGTCACTCATTGTCAGTACAGCCGGAACGCCCTGTGATGCACGCTGTTCATAATGCTGATAGCGCCCGCCTACAACTCCGGTCCATTTTGAAGTCAGTTCAATACTGTCTTTGAGATAAACCGAACGGTTATGGATGCGGTTAAGGTTGTTCGCTGCACTGGTTTTTTCGGTGGAATCATTCGTTACCGGCCAGGCAATACCATATTCAGGATCATTATAGTTAAAGATGGTATTGGATTTGCCCTGATACTGGTGTGCGCGGTAAGTCTGCACCATCTCATAATCGGTACCAAACAGGATGTTGTGTGTCATGCCGAACAGTGTCGGCGTGCCCATCATATCCCATGAGACATATTTGGTTTTGTGGTTAAAACCACGGTTGGCATCGGCACGGCGGGTAACGGCCCCTGTTGTGGTGTTGACCGCGGTGACACGCACTTCGTTATTATCATAACGGCGCTGGCTCAGGCCAACAGTAACGCGGGTGCTCCAGGTATCATTAAACTGGTAGTTGTACTGGGTGTTGAAGGTTTTATTACGGCCCCACGCATGGTTCGCGTAGTCATCCAGCCGGGTTTTGTAACCCACGTTGATGGGTTTACCATCAATAAAGGCTGTCCCCCGGTCGTATGGGATGTCGTACTGGTAATCTTCATAACTGATAAGCACACTGGCTTTTTCCCCGTACCACTGTAGTGACGGCGCGATCAGTGTGTGTTTATCGGCACCAAAATTACGCCAGTAATCCTGGTTTTGTTTTTCGGCAATTAAACGAAACGCAAAGCCGTTACCTAATGGACCAGTGACATCCACTGTGCCGGCACCACCACCCTCGCTGCTGGTACGCCCACTAACTTTGGTGCGCCATTCGTACTGGGGTTTCTTGCTGACTACATTGATTACACCTCCTGGGTTCTGGATCCCGTAAAGCAGTGAAGCCGAACCTTTCAACACTTCTACGTGATCGGTTGTGGCATCCAGATTCAGGCCCTGGCTGCTGCGTACGCCATCACGAAAAATAGACCCGTCTGAGTTGGAACCAAAACCGCGCCGCATAATGCCATCTTCGGTGCCAGCCAGAGTATTGGCCTGCGCCACACCACTGACAAAACGCATAGCATCACTTAACGACGTCACCTGGTAATCGTTAAGTTGTTGCTGTGTTACCACACTGACAGATTGCGATTCATCCAGCCGGTTGGTCGGCATTTTACTCGCTGTACTCACTTGTGGCACGGTATAGCTGTTATCGGTATCCGCACCAGGTGATGTATTAGCAGTAACGGTAATTTGGTCTTCTGCCTGAGAGGTTGTGCTGTCTGCGCTAAAAGCGGGGAAAGCGGATGAACATGCCAGAGCTAACGCTGTTTTTAAGAAAATTTTCCCAACCGGGAAATGAGATAAAGAAGAATTCGCCACTTGTAACCACTGTATTTTATTGTTAATGATTATCATTATGATAATCGAAATCATAACAGCCCGTCACTAAAATTATTCCTGCATGAATCATCAAATAAAGCTTACGGATGGTTCTCTATAAAAGGCAGTCATCATTAAGCGATTCCTGATATCCTTCAGCCAGAGCAGTGAGAAAGAGTGTTATTCCAATGGCAATAGATAACGAGATTACCTTTCGTAAACTTGCAGTTTTTAAAGTCTTTATGGAAACCGGGAATATTGCCCGCACGGGTGAGGCTTTAGGATTAAGTGGGGTCAGTGTTCACCGTGCCCTGCACTCCCTTGAGGAAGCAATTCGTTGCCCGTTGTTCAGCCATAAAGGGCGCAACTTAGTGGCTTTGCCCGCTGCCCGCAAATTGCTGGAATATACCGAAGAAGCAACCGGTATCCTGGAGAAAGGGATTGAGGAAACACGCAAGATTGCCGGGATTGGTCAGCGGCGTTTACGTATTGGCACTCTCTACTCACTGACACTGGAGACGGTCCCCCGGCTGATTATGGGCATGAAGTTACGTCGCCCCGAAGTGGAAATGGATCTCACTATGGGTTCTAACCAAATGCTGTTGAATCAACTGGATAACGGTGCGCTGGATGCCATTCTTATCTCAGTTAATGCCGGTGAGCTGGACAAAACCCAGTTAGAGGTTCTGCCCTTGTTTCATGATGATATTTTCCTTGCCACCCCTTCCAGCGCGCATTTGTCAGGGCAACAACCAGCAGATTTACGGGACTACCATCAACAAAAGTTTGTTGCACTGGCAGAAGGCTTTGCCACTTATGCCGGGTTTCAGGAAGCATTTCATGTCGCCGGATTTGAGCCAGAGATAATAACCCGTGTTAATGATATTTTCTCACTGATTAGCCTGGTTCAGGCTGGTGTTGGCTTTACGCTGATACCGGGGCGGATGCGGAAAGTGTATGAGCATGATATTAACCTGCTGCGGCTGGCTGAGCCTTACCAGATGCGTCAGCTTATTGCTATTGTGTTTGCCCGTAACCGGGAGCGGGATCCTAACTTACTGGCGCTGGCTGCTGAAGGAAGAATGTATGCGCGCAGCCTGGGTGGCATGGAGGCGCAATAGTGGTGACCCGGTTTTATAAGCTGTGCCTGGTCAGCACGCTTTTACAGGCTTCCCTGGCAGTAACCCCACGGCCTGCAGCAGCACAAAACCTGTCGCCCACTGCCCACGCGCTACAACAATGTACGAGCCATTCCTCATCACAGATTTGCCTGCAGACGATCGCGTTGGCACACCATGCCGGCAATTTCTCGTGGTATGTCGCCAGCGTCAATGGTACGGGTGATCCCCATGCGGCGCTGATTGTCGTTCATGGTTACCCGCACGATGCCAGATACAGCCTGGAAGCAGGCATCGCGGCAATTAAAGCCGCCCGCATTACTACCCCAACTCTGGTTATTGCACCAATATTTCAGGCGCAGAAAGGCGCACATTGCCAAAAGCCTGGTGAGGTAAGTGCGAAACCGGGTGATGCCCGCTGGTCTTGTGGCGGCTGGATGAGTGGTGAAGTATCTCTGGGAAATCCACCTGGTATCAGCTCATTTCACGCCATGGATACGTTAGTACGCCAACTTCACCAGCAGTGGCCAGATTTACACGCCATAACTGTGGCAGGGTTTTCTGCGGGTGGGCAGTTTGTTCAGCACTATATTGGTGTTGCTGCACTGCCACCAGGCGGGTTGAATTTGCGCTACCTGGTGGCTTCACCCGGAAGCTGGCTTTATTTCGATGCACAGCGCCCTGTCGCGGTCCTCAACAACAAGCCCGCTGCAGACTCTCAATGTGGCCCTGCTGGCAGGTATCCGGCCAGGTGCCAGATCACTATGACTTTACCTGACGCAACGGTTTTCCCGAATTATAATAGCGGGAAATATGGTGTGGCCAGATGGCCTTTGGCAAAAAGCCGTGCGGCACGTATTCGTTACCAACAGGCGGATATCAGTTATATGGTTGGCGCACAAGATAGTGGCACCGGGCCGGGAACAGCAAGCAAACGCCTGGATAAGACCTGTGCTGCTACCCTTCAGGGGAGTTACCGGTTACAACGCGCGCAGAATTATCTGGCCTGGGAGCAGGCCCGGCTTCCTTCATTACACCCAGAAACGTTAAGTGTTGTGCCCGGTTGTGCGCACGATGTTGCCTGTGTGCTACCGGGTTTTGCCGCAAGGCACCCACTGTTTTAGGAGGACAGTTTACATCACCTAAGCTTTACCTTGTCTTTGCTGCCAAAGATGCGACAGTAAAGCAGGTATAAATGTCAATGTTAGCCGATGCATTTTGAACACAGTTCCATTTTTGTAGCCATAATTCAGTACAGTAAGAGAGAGAAACTCCAGTGCCACAACAGAGCAGGCTGCACCTGTTATTCCATGGTTTTTAATAAGAAAATATGAAACAGGTATACACAGCAGTAAAGCAATAAATGACTTATACGATAGATAACGATAGCCAGAGAATTTTACAATATATCTTGAAGAAACTGCCCCCATTGCAGACAGCATTGTACCTGCACAAAGAATAACAGCCGGGCGCCAGGCGGTTGTGAATGCCGGCCCATAGAGAGTTTTAATAATATAGCTGCCAAATATTATGAATCCAACAATGACTACTGTGGAAATTACGGCAATAATGACATTTAATTGAGTGGTTTTAATTGCGGCCAGATTTTCATTCTCTTCATTGTAAATTGAGGGGAAACAGGATGTCACAAATGCCAACATAATGAAGTTCCATGATGTTGCCAGGGTAACTGCAACTGAATAAATACCCAGCTCATGAGACCCCGAAAGCTCTGAAAGGAAAAAAATATTTACCCGCGGGTAAATTGCAACAGATATGTTGGCAATAAACATTGCGCTACCAGTCATTATAAGGTACTTGAAGTGCTGCAGATATTTTTCCTGGCGGATGTTTTTAGTTCTTTCCTCATCCTTCATATAGTAAAAATACACGCGCATCATAAAAGGGATTAATGTTGTTGTTATAATGGGCAGCGTTAGCAGTAATGGGTTTAACTGCATATAAACAATAATATATCTCATTGCAAGGCTGATTATCAGTCCAAATAAATTTAGAATGGCGTTCCGCTTTGAGTTTAAATTGGTGTCATTATATGTAGCAACAACGTCTATGGCCGTAAAAAAACTCGCGATCCCGACAGCACAGAAAAATACAAATTCAACATAATTATCTGATCGCACATAGAGTAATATCCCTGCAGCACATAAAATATAGATAATTACTCGCAGTATCAAGGAGGTTTTGGCAAGCTTTATTCCTGATAACCTTTTTTTTGATAGCCGTTTGATAATAATATTTTCACTACCGAATTGAGCAACGACTATTACAATTTGAAAGCAAGCGATTGCCAGTGCGATTTGACCAACCATTGATGGGCCAATATAACGAGCAACGAAAGCACTGACCAAAAAAAGCCCGAGCATGGATATAACTTTCTCTATAATGAGCCATGACGAGTTAATCAATGAATTTTTTTTCATTATTTCACCATGCAGTTATGTTCATTCATCAGTATCTTTGTAGCTAATATCAATGAATTTCATTACATCCATGGTGTTTTTTTTGCGTCTTTTCACCCACCAGAAAACAATGATGAGTGCAATGACTATCAGGATGAGCCATTTCATATTAATCTCTGCTGTGTGCGAAATAATAAAATATTATTTTTGGTGCCTGTTTTGTCTGTTTATATTTTTAAAATGCAGATATTATATGAAAATCCAGCGCTTCGTGATTGTCGGATTTTCTGGCTGCTTTTGGGGGATTATAAATTAAAGAGAATATATTCTCTACACCGCTAATGGAAATCAGAATTACCTCAGCTGGTGTAGAGAATTAAATATTGATTGGTCGCTTTTCTCAGAATTGCCAGGGTATCACCTTAACGTACTGTTTTTAAAAATTATTTTCATGGGGAAATATTCCCTGTGATTTCAGGACTATTCCCCTTTCACCCGCTGCGCCAGGCGCTGAATTGTCGTGAGTGGTGTAGTGGAATATGCCACACATTCCCCCTGGGTCACCGCCTGGCGGGTTAACCCTGTCAGTGTGCTGCCGGGTTGCATTTCAATAAACAGCCGTGCATCGCGTTCCATAGCTGCCACCATGGCATCCCGCCAGTTCACTGTGCGTGCCATGTTGAAAGCCAGGTCGTTTGCCAGAGCCGGGCCTTGCCAGACAGCACGGGCTGTACTGCCACTGAGCCAGGTGCAGTCCGGGCGTGACACTGTCACTGACTGCATGGCCTGGGCCAGCTTTTCTGCAGGAGCATCCAGCAACGTGCAGTGAGATGGAACACTGACATCCAGTTGTTTCGCGCGGGTTGCACCCAGTGCCAGAGCCTGCTGTGCAACCTGTTCCATTGCTGTTGTGCTGCCCGCAATCACAATCTGTGTTTCGGCATTGATATTTGCCACCCAGGTTGTCTGGTTATCCACCAGTTTTTCCACCTGCCCCAGGCTGAGGCCCATAATCGCAGTCAGCCCGTAACCACTCGGCCAGGCTTCTTCCATTAACGAACCACGTAACGCAACCAGCCGGACGGCGTCTTCATATGCCAGCGCCCCGGCTACTACGGCTGCAGGGTACGCGCCTATTGATAATCCACACACCATATCCGGACGTACACCAGCGTCAGTCAGGGAACGCGCTGTTGCTACCGCAGAAATTAACAGGCAAAGCTGCACTGCTCGTGTGTGCTTCAGCGCTTGTGGAGTATCCAGGTGGTCAAACTCACTACCCAGAATTGCCCGGGTTTGGGTAAACAGTTCACGGGTTACCGGGGTGTCCGGGCAGTCAGCCAGCATGCCTGGGTACTGCGTGCCCTGCCCGGGGAAAGTAAACATAACTTTCATCAGAACCTCTCTCCTGTTACTGGTTGCCAGGGATGCGATGTATTGTATGGACCGGTGCTGGTCTTCAGAAGTACCCGGCCATCGCGCAGCCATTCATTCAGTGAAAAGCCGCCATAAGGGGTTTCCACCTGGGTGTCTGCACGGCAGCCCAGGTGCGCGACCACCTGCAGCCAGGCAATAAGTTGTTCATGCTCTAACTCCACAGGCGCGCGAATCACAAGATCAAGATCGCTGTCGTTATGTAATACAGCCTGCCCGGTTGCCAGCGCAAACCCCGTGCTACCAGTAATTCCCCACACCCACGGCCAGGTATGCTGGCACAATTGGGCCGCTGCCAGCAGCGGTGCCTGTTTTGCAAAAGGAGAATTGCCGATGTGTGCCGGAGTTGCCAGAGCCTCGGGAGGCAGGTAACCAACCACCTGCTCTGGCATCACCCACCCGGCAGCGCGCTCTCCACGCCCTTTCCCACGCACGCCGACAGGAATAGCCCCGTCGTTACGCCAGTCCCGCCGCACGACAACCGGTTGTGCCAGTGACCAGCGCTGGTGTAGCCAGCTATATTGCCGGGTAAATACAGGTTCACTGTTGAGCCACAAAAGATCGTGCGGACGGTATTGCATAGTTAAAGTCCTGAAGTCAGGGAAATAAATAACGGTAATGACAGAATGCACAGTACGGAGCTAATCAACAATACAGCTTCAGCATCTGGCGACTGCACGCCAAAACGGTTACCGAACACCACACCAAAGAAACCGGCAGACAGCGCAATCATCAGCACCCCGGTAATAGCAATGGCACCATGCAGACCCAGCGCAAGGACAATAACAAAGGCAATTGCTGGTTGAATCAGGAGTTTAGTGATGCTGGAGATAATCACCATGCTGTTAATTTTTAGTTTACGGGCAGACAGGATCACCCCAGTCAGGAACAGCGCTGCAGCGGTTGCAGATAATCCCAACGGTTTAATTGACGACAGCAACAGTTCCGGCATACGAATGCCAATAGCGGACAGGATAACCCCCAGTAACGGGCCCCAGACAATAGGTTTCTTCACGGAACGCCACATCAGAACCGGCAACATCGCCATTGTTGAGCGGGTATTCTCCCCGGACTGGCGTGCTTTTTCGCGTTCCAGAATCAGCAGGCACAGCGGTGTTAACAACACAGAACCGCAGGCAATTGACACCGCAACAGACAAAGAAGTGGACGGACCCTCACCTAATACACTGCCAAGGATTGGCAGACCAAGTGCTGCATAGTTTGGCAATGCAACAGTCAGAGTCAGTACAGCGGCATCTTGTGGGCTTTTCTTAAATACGCCTACCGCGAGGAAGTAGATAGCAGCGTAAGTTACCCACATTGCCAGCACCAGGATAAGAATGAGTGGGGACTGTTTCACAATACCAACCCAGGGTGTCTGCACTGTTGCACTAAACAGCGCGGCTGGTAACGCAAAGTCCATCACGAATATATTTAACAGAGAGACATTCTTGTTATCGACCATCTTTGTTTTACCTGCCATGAAACCCAGCAGCATGATGATAAAGATGGGGGCAAGGGCATGCACAATTACATACGTCATAAATTCACCTGTAGTTATAACAATAAAATGTTTGCGATGTTTTACAGACAAGCCGGGTTAATGGGCGCCAGGGCGCCCATGCTCATCTGGCAGGTTTTTTTTATGAGAATCTTTACCAGGCCGCTCGCAGGCGCTCACGAACCAATTTTGAGTGGCGACGGTTTTCTGCTCCCAACCGGTTTTTCAGCGTGATGTCATTACGGGCATCGCAGACTGCCTGTGCCACAGTCTTCGTCACCAGGGTTATGTCATCCGGTGTCGGGGCATCAGGGTTAGCAATGTCAAGCAATTCACTGAGCAGGCCCAGAGTGCTGTAGTTTTTGATGTCGTAGGCCATTGGCGGAATGGTGGAGGCCAGTTTTTCCAGCGATTCGACAGTACGTAACGTAATACGTGCAGCAGACGCTTTACCCATGGCGTGGATCAGTACATTGCCATCGTTGAACGCAATCAGGCGGTTAGCCTGGTAACCGTGCGCCAGAAACGCACCAGACATGGCTTTACCAACAATCAAACCAACGACGGGGTGCCCTGCCAGGCGTGCTTTGGCATACGCACCCGCGGCACCAGCCAGTGCCTGATGAATACCAAAAGCTTCTTCACGGCGGCCATAAGCCTGGCTTGGTACATCAATGACTGCGATAATCGGGCGTTTAACACTTTTTTCAGCATCTTCGTCAATTGTACGGTTAACGACTTTTGCCAGTGTCCAGCCTTCCAGCAACCCGACTTCGCCCCGTGCGGCGCGTGGATAGTGGTTGTTGGCATCCGGTACCACAGCAATAAAACGCACAAACTGCCCGTCGAGTGTGGCGTCTGCAACCTGCACTGACGGGCACAGCCCCGGCATACGTTGCGCACCTGATGCCAGTTTGTCCAGCCATAGTGCTGCGCGATTTTGTTGGCTCATTTATTTACCCTCCCCGGCAAAAAATGCACTAATTTGCTCGGAATCGACCTGTTTAGCGGTATCAAAAGTGGTTAAACGGGCGAGAAACTCGTCATAATTGTCTGAGCGGTGAGTGGCAGGTACGCCTTTGGCAAGGCATTGGTTGACTGCGTCTTTCATTGCATTCACGTTGTCATCAACTAAGCCGTCAACCAGCCCACTGCGTGAGCGAACTTCACCACCGGTTATGCTCCAGATAAACGGGCGGTCACGGGAGTCGTACTCTTCGATGCCTGCTTCCTGTTCGATAACCTGCGGACCATTCAGGCCCAGGCGCGCTTCCCGGGTGACCAGTAAATAACTGCACAACCCGGCAGCAATAGACATCCCGCCGAAGCAACCCACTGTACCGGCAATAATGCCCACAACTGGCTGGTAACGGCGCAGGTCAACAATTGCAGCGTGAATGTCTGCAATGGCCGCCAGACCAAGGTTGGCTTCCTGCAGGCGTACCCCGCCGGTTTCCAGGCACAACACAGCCTGAGTTGGTATACCCTTGCGGTTATCTTCCGCAGCCAGCTCCAGTGCTGCGGCCATTTTGGCACCAGAAACTTCACCCATACTGCCGCCCTGGAATGCTCCTTCTACAGCAACCACAACGGAGGGTTTGCCCTGAATGGTGCCTTTGGCGATAACCATGCCGTCATCGCTTTGGGGAACAATTCCCTGCGGCCCAAGCCAGGGGGACATCAGCCCGTCAAATGGCCCGAGCAATTCACGGTAGCTACCCTCATCCAGTATTGCTTTCGCCCGGTCTCTGGCTCTCAGTTCAATAAAGCTCTGAAATTCACGCATGGCTCACCTCTTCAAATACTTGTTCGATGCGAATACGGGCCACACCTGGCGTTGCGCCAAAATCGTGGATCTGCATTTGCCCTGCGGGTAATTGCCCCAGTGAACGAATACGTTCAAACAGCGCCTGCCAGCGTGCCTGAGAATTATCCACGGAGGTGGTGATTGCGATTTCCAGTGTTTGTCCTGCAGTGGACTCAAATAACACTTCCATATCGCCTGACCCCACGACGCCAGCCAGTGCTTTGCCACTGACAAGGCGGGAGGCCGGAAAAGACAATGAAATCTGTTCCATAACAACCTCTTAAAAATAACGTTTACGATGCCGGCAATGCGACACGGTCAATAAATAGCGTGGCGGCCAGTAAGTCTGCGGCACCACCTGGTGAGGCATTGAGCCTGAGCATGGTCTGGTCGAGGTCAGCAAGCTGCTGCCTGCCTGCGCGGCTGGCGCATCCCCCGGCTTTCAGAACCGCATTTGCGCCCTGTTGCATCGCTTCAAGACCAACCATTCCGGCGCGCGATAATACGCAGGTGTCACTGAGCGTGGTCATGATAGACATCAGCGCATCCAGCATGGCGTGCTGCTCACTGGCCCCTTGTGCGCGGCTGTGCAATAAAGCAGGCAGGCCACGTTTCATCACATGAGGGAAGCCCTGAGCGGCCTCTTCCCGTGCACCCGGTACGCGGTACCGGTGGCTGGCCCGCAGGCCTTTACTGAATACCGTTGGTGCGGCCTGGTCTGGTAGCTGAGCAAGGCGTGCTGCCTGCTCGCTGATGGCACTGGCTGTTGCATTTCCAGACAACATGGCGCAACTGCTTACCATCAGACCGAGTGCCCAAATTGCGCCCCGGTGCGTATTCACGCCGTTGGTTGCCGCCATCATGCTCTGCTCACCTTCTCGCCCGAGGCGGCCTATTAATTGACGTAATGCGACATCTGCCGGCCTGCGCCAGCACTGTTGTGCCAGCGCGAAAAATGTCGGGGTCAGGCTGTGTGCTGAGCGTTCCATCAGACTGAGTGATAAATCGCTGTGCGCGCCATTTCCCCGGCTGTCCACAAGACCAGGCTTAGGGCTAAGGCGGGCTTCGTCAATCAGGCAGCGGGTTGCTGTCTGTGCCAGACGTTGCGCAACAGCATCAGCACTGCTCTGTGGCTGTAGTTTCATTACCAGCTCCGGAATTTTGCCGGTGGGTTATACAAACCGCCTGACCATTCAACCAGGTCGGCAACACTGCCTGCGGCCAGTAACGAACGGGTAGCGTCAGTGCGGCGAATGCCCATATCTTCCGGGAAGCGCACTTTCCCGCTACGGCGCAACGCTTCGACCCGGCTGGCATCAACGCCCAGACCGATATCGGTTATCCCGGCAACTGCGGCAACCATGGCCCGGCGCTCTTCAAGGCTTTCCGCCTGGTAGAGGTAGGCAATGCCTTCTTCGGTCAGAACGTGAGTGACGTCATCACCGTAAATCATCACCGGAGCCAGCGGCATACCGGAGGTTTTGGCAACTTCAACAGCATCCAGTTTTTCAACAAACGTGGGTTTAACACCGGCCTGGAAGGTTTCAACCATCTGCACCACCAGCTTCCGGCCACGTTGCATTGGATCGGGTTCGTTTATCATGGCAAGCCAGGCCGGAGTGGCATGGCGGCGGCCGTGCGGGTCATGGCCCATATTCGGTGCCCCACCGAACCCAGCCAGGCGGCCACGCGTTACCGTGGATGAGTTGGCCAGGCCGTCAACCTGCAGAGTGGAACCAATAAACATGTCAACAGCGTATTGACCGGCTAACTGGCAGAATGCGCGGTTGGAGCGCATAGAACCATCTGCGCCAGTGAAGAACACATCCGGACGTGCTGCGATATAGTCTTCCATACCCAGCTCACCACCGAAGCAGTGCACGCTTTCCACCCAGCCACTTTCAATAGCAGGAATTAATGTGGGGTGCGGGTTGAGTGTCCAGTGTTTACAGATTTTGCCCTTCAACCCCAGTTGTTCACCGTAGGTTGGTAACAACAGCTCAATCGCCGCTGTATTAAAACCAATACCGTGGTTGAGCGACTGCACCTGGTGCTCGGCATAGATCCCTTTGATAGCCATCATGGCCATCAGGATATGTTCCTGCTTGATAAGGCGCGGGTCGCGGGTGAACAGCGGTTCAATAAAGAAGGGTTTATCCGCAACAACGATATAATCAATCCAGGAGCCTGGGATATCGACACGCGGTAAGTCGCACTCGTCATCAACCAGTTCATTCACCTGGGCAATAACAATACCGTCATGGAATGCGGCTGCTTCGACCAGAGCTGGCGTGTCTTCGGTACTCGGCCCGGTATACAGGTTGCCTTTCCGGTCTGCTTTATAGCCAGCGATAAGCGCGACATTAGGTGCCAGGTCAACGTATAAACGCGAATAAAGTTCGATATAAGTATGGATGGCACCAATTTCCAGCAACCCATCTTCCAGCAACTGGGAGATACGTAAACTTTGCGTACCGGAGAATGAGAAGTCGAGTTTGCGGGCAATGCCTTTTTCAAACAGATCCAAATGCTCGCTGCGGCCCACACTTGGCATGATCATATGTAAATCATGGACTTTCTGTGGGTTTACCTCAGCCAGCATCCGGGAAAGGAAGTCTGCCTGTTTTTGGTTATTACCTTCAAGAACGACCCGGTCACCCGGCGCCACTAATTTTTCCAGCATTGAGACAAGTTCCCCGGTGGGGATTACTTTGCCCTTCACGCCTGTTGCGGCCATACGCTGTTGCTTATTGGTACGGCGCTGGTTCCAGACGCGGGTTGGCGTTTGCCCAGACAACATTATAACCTCCTGATTAAGCTAATCATTTTGATTTGCCTGCTGTGAGATTAAGTCTGCGCTGTTAAACCGTTAGCATCAATAAAGTAACGGGTGAAATCATTACTCTGAAGGTAATGATTAATTATCTGTTTTTTGATCAGGACGTGGTTTTTTCTGATTTTTAACCAAAGAGAAGCAAAACAAGTGGGGGAAACGCCAGTTACCACATTAATGACTGGGCATGCTGGCGTAGGTATTTCAGTTGAGTATGGTACGGCGTTTTTGCGTTTCGATTTCCATCAGGAAATGGTAGAGCGGTGCCAGGCGTTCGAACCCTGCCTGTAATAAACCCGGTAACTGGTCATTGAACAGGGTTTCTGTTTCTTTGCCATCGTAAATCAGGGCGAATGACTTGCGGTTATACCAGTTTGCCAGTGCCTGCGGTTCTTTCAGTAACGGGCGCTTATAAGACTCCCCTTCCAGGTTGAAATCGGAAAGTAAAGGCTGCGTGATGGACAGAAAATGTTCACGGTTATCCAATATGTTTTCCCGGAACAGATTCATGGTTTCGCGCGATGCACTGTAATACCCCAGCCCATAGCGCCACCAGTCGGGGCCAAATTCAAAGAAATACGTGGGAGCATCCGTCCAGTTTTTGCTGCTGCGCTTAAATGTCAGCCACAGGTTGCTGCGATACAGGGATTTATCACGGGAAAAACGGGTGTCGCGGTGAATACGAGACAGTGTTTTTCCAATTGCCGGGCGGGTTTCGAACTGATCGTCAATTTGCAGCATTGGTAGCGCAAGTTCACTGACCAGCGAGCGAAAAGGCTTAACCAGCAGGTTGTCATAAATAGAACGGTTTTCGTCAAACCACTCTTTGCTGTTGTTCTGCCGGACATCACGCAAAAACAACAGCCCTTGCGGGTCAAACCCGGTAAACAGGGGTTGTTGGGTTACCATGTGTTCTCCTTGCTTATTTGGCAACAGTGTACGCCCAATAATGTGCCTGCTCATCTGTTTGCTGCCTGTGACAGATTCCGTGAGCAACTCCAGTGAATCGCCGCCCCATCAGTTGGAACGTTAGTGGTAAGTTTGTCGCTAAAACGACACTGTATTGTCAGCCACAAGCGTGATTGTAATGTGTGGCATACAATGTGATAGGAAAGATTCCATAAGCCGGAGGAACAGACAATGCAGAAAATAGTAAAAGCCCGGTGCCACTGTGGCGCTGTTGAGTTTAGCGTTGAACTGAGTGATGGTTTCAATACCGTCCGGCGCTGCAACTGTTCATTTTGCCGGATGCGTGGCGCTGTGGCAGTTTCTGCTGAACTGTCTGGTATCACAGTGACTAAGGGCAAAGACAAACTGACCGAATACCGCTTTAACACTGGCGAGGCCGCACACTATTTTTGCTCTGTCTGCGGCATTTATACCTTTCACCAGCGCAGATCCAACCCACGGCAATATGGCGTTAATGTTGCCTGTATTGAAGGTGTGTCCCCCTTTGACTTCTCACCTGTTGCGGTTCTTGACGGGGTTAACCACCCACGGGATGGCGCCAGTAGTGGCGTGGTTGGCTGGTTAACATTCGCGCCGGAAAATAACCCCTGACAAACAACCTGTTACTGCGCACTGCGTTTTAACGGTGTTTCACGCAAAAACCAGGACAGCGCAAAAGCAATAACCATAATACAGGCCGCCATCAAAAACGCGGCATGAATGGCGCTGCCAAAGGCCGCAAGGTAGTGGTCATGAACCATTGCCGGGAGTTGTTGTGCTGCCAGTGGGTTCATTTTTGCTGGCAATACTGCACCTGGGGGTAGCGAATCAACCAGCCGCGATTGTAAAACGTGGCTGAATACTGCGCCAAACACGGCGACCCCAATTGAGCCGCCAATCGAGCGGAACAGCGTCACACTTGAAGTGGCAACTCCATATTCCCCTGGTGCTGCATTGTTCTGTACTGCCAGAACCAGTACCTGCATCACCATCCCCAGACCCATTCCCAGAATACTGGTGAAGAGATACAACTTAGCAATTGAGTCTGTGGGGGTTATCGTGGTCAGCATCACCATGCCACAGACTGCCAACAATGTACCGGCAATGGGGAACAGGCGGTATCTCCCGGTGCGGCTGATAATGCGCCCACTGATAATGGAAGTCAGTAACAACCCACCCATCAGCGGGAGGAGTTGCATTCCGGCCTAGGTTGGGCTGGCATTTTTAACCACCTGCAGGTAAAGCGGCAGGAAAGTAATTGAACCGAACAGTGACATACCAAAAATAAAGCTCATCAGGCTGCATAACAAAAATGTCCGGCCACGAAACAGGCGCAGTGGAATAATCGGTTCCCAGGCCAGGCGCTCTTCATAAATAAAGCCAATAATGCCAATGATACCGAATGCCAGAATGCACCAGAGTTGCGGGTCACTCCATGCACGAACGCTGCCCCCTTCTGTGGTAAACAGTGTGATGCAAACCAACGCCAGGGTAAGATAAATAGCGCCCAGCCAGTCAATCTGGTGGTGGTTACGCTGGCCTGAACCATTAAATACCGTCGTAATGATCAATAATGCCAGTAACCCAAGTGGTACATTAATGTAGAAGATCCAGCGCCAGGACATATGCTCAACAATGAAACCGCCTATCATCGGGCCAATAACGGTGGCTAAACCAAATACCGCGCCAAACAGGCCCTGATAACGCCCCCGCTCTGCGGGAGGAATGACATCTGCCACTGCGGCCATGCTAATGACCATCAGCCCACCGCCTCCCAGACCTTGCAAAGCGCGCATCAGTACCAGTTGTGCCATGTTCTGTACCACCCCACAGAGCACCGAACCCAACAAAAACAATATAATCGCTACCTGTAACACCCGCTTGCGGCCAAAGACATCACCAAATTTGCCGTAGAGTGGTACGGCAACGGTGGACGTCAGAATATATGCGGTGACTACCCAGGAGAGTTGGTTCAGCCCGCCAAGCTCACCCACAATGGTGGGCAACGCGGTGGAGACAATGGTCTGATCCAGTGCAGACAACAGCATAACCAGCATTAACGCACTGAATAGCAAACGTAATGATGACACCAGAGGCTGCGGTGAGAGAGAATGGTTGACTGTATCAGTCGGCATAGTGCACCTGTTTGTAATTAATTAAATACCCAATTAATATTAGACTGATTCACATGCCGGTCAAGGGAGAAGGAAATGACTACTGCACAAAAAGCGACTTCACCACGCAAACCCGGGCGTCCGCGGGGTGGAAAAAGTAGTACGGCAAACCGTGAACAACTGCTGGATATTGCGCTGCGTTTGTTTGCCCGTCAGGGGGTTGCGCCTACGTCTTTAAACGGAATAGCCAGAGAAGCTGGGGTTACTCCGGCCATGATGCATTACTATTTCCACTCCCGTGAGCAGTTGCTGGATGCCATTGTCCAGGAGCGATTTATGCCTATTCGCGAGCGTATGACTGCACATTTCACGGCACATGCAGATAACCCGGTCCAGGCATTTTCTTTTATGGTGCGGGAACTGGTAAACCAGGCGGAACAACATCACTGGTTTGCTCCTTTGTGGATGCAGGAAATCTCCGGTGAAATTCCGGTACTGCGGGCACATATGGTGGCCAGTGCGGGTGATGACAAGTATCAGGCGCTGATGGCAAAAATAATAGCCTGGCAAGATGCCGGAAAGCTGAATTCCGCCCTCTCCCCTGAGTTACTCATTACCTCGGTCTTGTCTCTGGTGCTGGTGCCTGTTGTGCGCATGCAACATGATGATCGCTTCAGGCACCTGGATGCGGATACTGTGGTAAAGCATTCACTGGCAATACTGAACTGCGGCATTGGGGGGTAACCTGGCCACTACCACACACTTGCTATTTCAGTCTGAAAACGCCCCCTGCGAGTTGTTCGTTATCTGGTAGTGTAGTGTTATAGCCTGGATAGTTATCCAGGCTAATGATAACAGGTTAATAGTCCTGTACAGTATCCAGGCGGAAGAAGCGCACTTCTTCATGCAGCGAGTATGCCTGTTCTGACAGTGACTGTGCGGCAACAGCAACCTGTTCAACCAGTGCTGAGTTTTGCTGAGTCACCAGGTCCATTTGTTCAACTGCCCGGCCAATTTCAGTAATGCCCGTGTTTTGCTCATCACTGGCCATTGATATATCGCCAACAATGGCAGTCACCTGGTTGACTGACGTTTTAATATCTTCCATCGCTTTGCTGGCCTGTGCCGCCTGCAATGAACCCTGGTTAATTTTATCGACTGTGTCATCAATAAGTTTTTTGATGTCCTGTGCTGCATCGGCTGTTTTTTTCGCCAGCACCCGCACTTCGTTTGCCACTACAGTAAATCCTTTCCCCTGCGTTCCCGCACGCGCAGCCTCCACTCCGGCGTTAAGTGCCAGCAAGTTAGTCTGGAAAGCAATACTTTCTATGACCGCAATAATATTGACTATCTCTTTGGAACTGTTGGAAATATTTTGGATTTGTCCAATCATATTCTCCACAATATGCGAACTTTCCACTGAAGCATCTGACGTTCTCTGCGCCAACTGGCTGGCCGTTTTCGCGTTGTCGGTGTTTTCTTTCACAGTTTGAGTAATGCGCGTCATATTGGTGGAGGTTTCCAGTAATGAAGCGGCCTGCTCTTCTGTGCGTTGGGCAAGGTTGGTGTTACCCTGGGCAATTTCTGTGGATGCCTGAGAAATACTGTTACTGCCAGCCATAATGTTACTGATAGTCAGTTTTAACTTTTCTTTCATGCTATCGAGTGATGCCAGCAGGCTGGTGCTGTCATTTGCTTTCAGCACAATAGGCACAGTGAGATCGCCATCAGCAATACGACGCATAATACCCACCGCATAAGCCGGTTCACCGCCCAGCTGGTTTGACATGCTGCGGGTAAGCTTTATTGCAATGATGACAGAAGTCAGTAATGCCAGGGCCCCCAGTGCTAACAACATTTTTACTGCAAAGCTGTAATTATCCGCAGCTTGTTCTGATGACCGCTCACCGGCGGCAATTTCCTTATCCACCAGTTGCGCCAGGTCTTTCATTAACTGAGTACGGTATTTGGCTGAGTTCTGTCCGCTTATCTGGCTGGCACCAGCAATATCTTCTTTATCCAGGGCTGCCAGCACCAACTGGTTTGCGTCGGCAAAAGAAGAAAAATTATCTACTACATCTTGAGCCAGGGCTGAGCGGCTGTTTTCCGTATGGAGTGCCAGATACTGCCGCTCTGCTGCAAGGAAATTCTCGATGGCCTGAGCCAGTTCCTCACGATGCCCGTTACGCTCCTTGAGCGTTTTGGAGGCAATCATTTGCACCTGTTGTAAACGTAACTCCGAGAGGATACCGCGCATTTGCAGGGTGTAGCGAATGCCGGGAACGCGCTCATTACGGAAATTAACAATACGCTGATTATTGCTGTTGAGCTGGTACACAGACACAGCGCCAACGACCGCCATAAGGACCAAAATAAGTGAAAAACTGAGGACGATTTTATAAAAAAAGGTAAGTTTTTTCATTTGTTGCAGCCTGGATAAAATTAAGGGTCAGTGCTGCTATATAACGACTCAATTCAGTAAAGCTTTACGGTTTTAATTTGCTTTATTTGTATGTAAATTACTGATATTTAATATGTTAAAAAATTTACATTTTTGCTGAAACGTTTTTGTTGATCTGGGTCACTAAAATGCCGGGTCCGGTCATGGTCACCGATACCCATCCCCCACAGGCAATCCACTAAGTGGTTTAATTTCTTTAAGCACAAATGACGTTTCCATTGCTTTTATCCCTGGCAGACGGCGAATAACCTTCATGGCGAAGTCTGAATAATCGTCCAGTTCCCGTGCCACAACCTGCAATAAAAAATCTGCACCGCCGCCAATGGCATAACAGGCGATCACCTGAGGTAATTCACTTACCGCCTGCTCAAAAGTCAATGCCTGTTGTTCGTTGTGGCTGTCAATGTTGACCCGAACAAAAGCCATGATCCCAAGCCCGGCTTTTTTGCGATCGAGTACCGCCCGGTAACCCGCAATTACTCCTGCCTCTTCTAACTGGCGTATCCGTCGCCAGCAAGGTGTGGCAGACATGCCGCATTTTTCAGCTAACTGCTGGTTGGTGAACCTGGCGTCCTGCTGCAATAGCATCAGTAACTGAATATCTTTCTTTTGCAGTGAAAAGGTTAAATTTTCCATATATTAATGTTTTCCAGAAAAATAAATCCTTTTATAAGCAATAACACGCAAATTGAGAAACCTTTTTTCACTGTAACGGTGCCAGACTAGTGGCAGAACAAACAGAAGAGGAAAACAGGATGGATGATTTTGCGCTTGCCGTAGTTGTCAACCCGGCTTTATCTGCCGGTTTGCTGGCAAATACGGTGGGAACACTGGCAACCGGGTTGGGATCACGGTTCCCGGCGCTTTCTGCCGGGCAAGTCAGTGACCAGACCGGTTTGTGGTTTGATACCAGTAGTCGTTTGCCCATGCCGGTGTTACAGGCAGATGCCGACACATTGCAACTTTTGTTGCAGCGCTGCCAACAGCGTGACAGCCGTACAGCGCTGGTGGTATACCCGGCGTTTGCACGGGATATTCAACAGATAGAAACTTACCTTACCGAAGTTGCACGGCGAGATTTGAGTGCAGAACCGCTGGATGGTATTGCATTATGTGGGCCACGTAAGTGGGTACGTTCTTTGACGGGTTCGCTCAAATTATTGCGCTGAACGCGCCTGGCAATAACCCAGTCTGGCCCCGGTATGGGGCCCGACTGGCAGATGTTATGCTTCTGGCACGGTACTTCTTGCTGTGATTTCACGCAATGGGGTTTTACGCACTGGTGCATCACCAGCCACGTAATAATCCGCGTCCGATGGCGGTAGTGCCTCACGTCCACGGATCATGTCGGCAATTTTTTCACCAATCATAATAGTGGTGGCATTGAGGTTACCGGTGACAATTTGTGGCATTAAAGACGCATCCACTACCCGTAATCCGGTTAAGCCATGTACCCGGCCTTCACCATCAACCACAGCGAGTTCATCGCTGCCCATTTTGCATGTGCCGCAAGGGTGGAACGCGGTTTCGGCATGTTCGCGCACAAAGGCATCCAGCTCTTCGTCACTCTGGCACCAGGAACCCGGGCTGATTTCTTCACCACGGAATTTATCCAGCGCAGGTTGTTGCATGATTTCCCGCGTCAGGCGAATGGCGGCACGGAACTCTTCCCAGTCCTGCTCACAGGACATGTAATTAAACAAAATACCCGGAGCTTCTCTTGGGTCAGTGGAACGAAGCTTTACGCGACCACGACTGGGTGAACGCATTGAACCTACATGGCACTGGAAGCCGTGCTTCTGGATGGCATTTGAGCCGTTGTAATTGATGGCTACCGGCAAAAAGTGATACTGAATATTTGGCCACGCAAAACGGGCATCGGAGCGAATAAAGCCCCCGGCTTCAAACTGGTTGCTGGCACCAACTCCTGTACCATTGAACAACCACTCGGCGCCAATTGCTGGCTGGTTCCACCACTGTAACGCAGGCCATAACGAGACAGGTTCTTTGCACTCATACTGTAGGTACATTTCCAGGTGATCCTGCAGGTTAGCCCCAACACCAGGTAAGTGGTGCACCAGCGGGATCCCCAGTTCCTGCAACCAGTCTGCGCGCCCCACTCCGGAACGTTGCAGAATTTGAGGCGAGGCAATAGCGCCTGCGGATAACAATACTTCATGTTCTGCTTCTGCGCGTACCGGAATATTGCTGTCACCTTCAAGGTACTCAACGGCGACCGCTTGTTTACCTTCGAAAATAATGCGGTCGGTTAAAGCGTGGGTGACAATGGTCAGGTTTGCGCGCTGTTTTGCCTGGTCGAGGTAACCACGAGCGGTACTGGCACGGCGGCCCTGCGGTGTGACAGTACGATCCATTGGGCCAAAGCCTTCCTGCTGGTAGCCATTCAAATCGTCAGTGCGTGGGTAGCCGGCCTGCACGCCCGCTTCCACCATGGCGTTAAACAGCGGGTTATTGCCAGTTTTCGGTGTGGTCACGCTGACTGGCCCATCTCCGCCATGCCATGGGTTTGCGCCCGTATCACGGCTTTCTGCTTTACGGTAATAAGGCAGGCAATGGCGGTAATCCCAGTTTTTCAGCGCCGGGTCCTGTGCCCAGTTATCCAGGTCAAGAGCATTACCGCGGATATAGCACATGCCATTAATCAGTGATGAACCGCCCAGACCTTTACCGCGGCCACACTCCATGCGCCGGTTATTCATATGCGGCTCTGGTTCGGTTTCATAGGCCCAGTTATACCGCCGCCCCTGTAACGGGTATGCCAGCGCAGCGGGCATCTGGGTGCGGAAATCCATGCGGTAATCTGGCCCGCCAGCTTCCAGTAATAACACCGTGGTTTCCGGGTCTTCTGTTAAACGCGCGGCCAGCACATTTCCTGCGGACCCGGCGCCGATAATGATGTAATCATATTTCATTCGTCGCTCCTCAGGGGTTAAAACAAAGAACTGAATTCACCCAGTTCAACCTGAATTGATTTTAGCTGGGTGTAATGCTCAAGGGTTGCCAGTCCGTTTTCCCGGCCAATGCCCGATTGTTTGTAACCGCCGACCGGCATTTGCGCAGGCGATTCCCCCCATGTGTTGATCCAGCAGATCCCGGCATCCAACTGATGAATGATCCGGTGTGCACGGCGAATATCATGGCTTACTACACCAGCCGCCAGACCATACTGTGTGGCATTGGCCCGTGAAATGACTTCGTTTTCTTCTTCCCAGGTCAGGATGCTCATTACTGGCCCAAAAATTTCTTCGCGGACAATCGTCATATCATCACGGCAATCGGTGAAGACTGTCGGTTCCACCCAGGCACCACCCGCAAACGCCTCGCCTTGTGGCGCGCCACCGCCACATAACACTCGCGCCCCCTCTTCTTTGCCTTTGGCGATATAGTTCATTACCCGGTCGCGGTGCGGAAAACTCACCAGCGGGCCAAAGTTGGTTTCAGGGGCTAACGGATCACCGGCACGGATACGGGCTACCCGCTCACAAATAGCCTTTTCAAAGGCTGTTTTCATTTTGGCAGGAACAAAAACGCGGGTGCCATTAGTACAAACCTGGCCTGAGCTGAAAAAATTCGCCATCATCGCGATATCTGCGGCCATTTCTATTGGTGCGTCTTCACAGATGATCAATGGAGATTTGCCACCCAATTCCATGGTGACTTCTTTGAGCGAGGAAGATGCCGCGCTGGCCATAACGTTTTTCCCGGTTGGCACCCCACCTGTGAAGGAGATTTTGGCAATTCCTGGGTGGGTGGTCAGGCACTGCCCGGTTTCAGGCCCGGTACCTGGCAGCACATTGAACACGCCATCAGGTAAACCGGCTTCGGTGTAGATTTCCGCCAGTTTCAGTGCCGTCAATGGAGTGACTTCGCTGGGTTTAAAGATCATGGCGTTACCTGCCGCAAGCGCTGGCGCAGATTTCCATAATGCAATCTGAATGGGGTAATTCCACGCGCCAATACCCGCAACCACACCCAGTGGTTCTCGGCGGGTGTAAACAAACGCGCTGTCTCGTAATGGGATTTGCTGCCCTTCCAGCGCCGTTGCCAGGCCGGCGTAGTACTCCAGTACATCGGCACCAGTGACAATATCCACGGTACTGGTTTCGCTGTACGCTTTCCCAGTGTCCAAAGTTTCCAGGTGAGCCAGTTCGGCATTACGCTCACGCAATATTGTCACCGCTTTTTGCAGGATACGGCCCCGCTCTGTTGCGGTCATTGCTGCCCAGATTTTCTGTCCGCGGGCAGCGGATGCAACCGCGTTGTCCACATCCGCCTGCCCGGCGGCATGAACCAGGGCCAGTACATTACCGTTGGCCGGGTTGATGGTCTCAAAGGTGGTGCCTGCCACACTCGGGACATAGCGTCCGCCGATGTAGAGTTGTTGTTCACCCAATGGGGACATGTGTTTCTCCTGTGTTAATCGGTGCCAGACAACGCGTTGTCGATATAAACCATGGCAATTGCCATAGCCTGCACCCGGTTAAAAGGTTTGCCACTTAGCGAGGCCCGTAACCACAGCCCGTCAATCAGCGCACTCAGCCCGTAGCCTGCAACCCTTGCCTGCGGTTGTGGCATCACTTTGCGAAATTCCGCAACCAGGGTGGATAACAACCGGCGGCTACTGATGGTTTGCAGCCGGTGCAACATTGGGTGGTGCATACTTGCCGCCCAAAATGCCAGCCAGGCTTTCATTACTGCCGATGTGGTCTGGCCTTCATCAAAGTTACCTTCGACAATGGCACTCAGGCGGGCATGGACATCTGCCGGGTCCACCTGGCGTAAACGCCCTACCACGGCGTCACGCAGGTGCGCCGTAATATCGCGCATAGTCGCTTCCAGCAGACCGTTTTTGTCACGAAAGTAATGGCTGATGATTCCTGTGGAGACACCTGCGCGTGAAGCAATTTGCGCGATGGTTGCATCATGCAAACCCACCTCGTTTATGGCGCTGAGCGTGGCATCAATCAGTTGTCTGCGCCGGATTAGCTGCATCCCCACTTTTGGCATTGTTACGGCCTCATTCATCAATACTTGTTATCTATTTAATCTTTTTTTAATTGAACGTTCAATAAAAAATGTGTATTAATTGTTACATGTAATGATTGCCATGGTTAATAAAATGAACGCTCATTGATTTGAAGATGTACTTAACTTACTGAAAATAAATAAATTATGATTAAAACAGGCAAGGAGCTGACCTGCATACAACTCAACAAAGGGATATTTGTCACCTGCGCTGCTCTTAAGGGCGGTCACCATTACTTAAACAGAGGTAATTGATGACGACACCGAATACATCTCCCGCCAGGGAAAAAAACAAACTCAACCCCGTGGTCTTCTGGTTTTCCGCCGGGCTGATTTTGTTGTTTTCATTCTGTACTATCCTGTTCCGGGATTTTTCCGCGACTGTAATAGGACGCACACTAAGCTGGGTTTCAGCAACGTTTGGCTGGTATTACTTACTGGCCGCCACGCTGTATATCGTCTTTGTGGTTTTTCTTGCCTGCTCCCGCTATGGCGATATCAAGCTTGGGCCTGAGCACTCCCGGCCTGAATTCAGTCTGTTGAGTTGGGCTGCGATGTTGTTTGCCGCAGGGATAGGTATTGACCTGATGTTCTTCTCTGTTGCCGAACCGGTTACCCAGTATATGTCTCCGCCGGAAGGTGCCGGGCAAACCGTTGAAGCCGCACGTCAGTCAATGGTCTGGACTCTGTTCCATTACGGCCTGACGGGTTGGGCAATGTACGCATTAATGGGCATTGCTCTGGCTTACTTCAGTTACCGCTACAAATTGCCGCTGGCGATTCGCTCGGCGCTCTACCCCATTTTTGGCAAACGGATTAATGGCCCAATTGGGCATACTGTTGATATCGCAGCGGTAATTGGTACGATTTTTGGTATTGCCACCACACTGGGGATTGGTGTCGTTCAGCTTAACTATGGGCTGAATGTGCTGTTCGATATTCCCGATTCCATGGGGGCGAAAATTGGCTTAATTGCGTTTTCCGTGCTGGTTGCCACTATTTCCGTAACCTCAGGTGTTAATAAAGGCATTCGCCTGTTATCGGAACTCAACGTATTGATGGCTCTTGGCCTGATTCTGTTTATGCTGTTTGCTGGTAATACCGAGTTCCTGCTGAATGCACTGGTACTGAATGTTGGGGATTACATTAACCGCTTTATGGGAATGACCCTGAACAGCTTCGCGTTTAACCGGCCAACAGAATGGATGAACAACTGGACGCTGTTTTTCTGGGCCTGGTGGGTGGCATGGTCACCGTTTGTTGGGTTGTTCCTTGCGCGTATTTCTCGTGGCCGTACCATTCGCCAGTTTGTGCTGGGTACGCTGATTATACCTTTCACTTTCACCCTGTTGTGGTTGTCTGTATTTGGTAACAGCGCACTCTACGCCATCATGCATGGTGACGCAGGCTTCGCGACCGAAGCGATGGCCCACCCGGAGCGTGGTTTTTATGGATTGCTGGCACAGTACCCCGGGTTTACGTTCAGCGCTTCTGTTGCCACCATCACCGGTCTGTTGTTCTATGTCACATCCGCGGATTCCGGCGCACTGGTGCTGAGTAACTTCACGGCCAAACTGAAAGACATTAATAGTGATGCGCCTAACTGGTTGCGTATTTTCTGGTCGTTGGCGATTGGTGTACTCACCATTGGCATGCTGATGACTAATGGAATTCCGGCCTTGCAGAACACCACTGTTATCATGGGGTTACCCTTCAGCTTTGTCATGTTTTTTGTGATAGCTGGTTTGTATAAATCGCTCAAGATTGAAGATTACCGCCGGGCCAGTGCCTCGATGGATCTGGCCTCTGTCCCGGAAGCCCAGGGGAGGCTCAGCTGGAAAAAACGCATCTCGCGCCTGATGAACTACCCCGGACAGGGATATACCGAGAGAATGATGGAAACTATCTGCCAGCCCGCCATGGAAGAAGTTGCCAGTGAACTGGCAAACAGTGGCGCGGAAGTGGAATGGAAACGCGTGCCGAATGTGGAGGATGCATCGGAACCTGGCTATTTGTCACTGCGTGTGGGCCTGGGTGATGACTCAGATTTCCTCTACCAAATTCACCCGCAGCGCTATGCCATCCCGGGCTTTACCTACCGGGCACAGAGTGGAAAATCCACTTACTTCCGACTGGAGACATTCCTGCGTGAAGGTAGCCAGGGGAATGACCTGATGGGCTACAGTAAAGAACAGGTTATTACAGATATTCTGGATCAGTATGAGCGGCATCTGAACTTTATTCATCTGCACCGCGAAGCGCCGGGGAATACTATTGTCTTTCCTGCCGCCTGACCGGCATGAGTTAAAACCGCCGCACATCTGTGTGGCGGTTTTTTTGCACAAAAAAAGCGCCTTCAGGCGCTCGAGTCTGATGACAAACCTCATGTCCGCACAGAACGAGAGGATGTCACCCAATAAAAACCGGGAAAATCAATTCATTGATTTTCGGCTGCTAACTAAAAAGAAGGAAAAACCACGCTTTTTCCTTCTTTTTCATCAATCTGAAGCGCCTTCAGGCGCTGATTACTGATTACCTGAATAAACTAGAGTTCATACCCTGGTTTTTTGGCGAGGTTATTCATTTGGGGGGCGATTTCGCGATCATATACCTGTGTTTTCCAGTGCTCCGGTGAAATATAACCCAGAGCAACGGATACAGTGTGCTCTGCTGCCTGCAGATGTTTCTGCAGCACCTGGCTAATATCATCTGCCAGTGCTTTTTTCTGTTCCTGGGTTAACTCGCGGGGGTAACACTTAATATCAACATGGGGCATATCGCTACTCTCCGAAAAATAAATTAGTGTGCAAGATAACCTGTATTTGCCACGGTTTCACGCAAAAATACCTGCCTGTACTCAGGATGAGTGTAACCAGGCATAACCGGCGGAACACACCGGTTATGCGCATAAAAACTAACGTCAGTATTTCCCGGAAAAATTCGCGCTGACGCGCTGAGCCAGGTAGTCTTTGGCGCTGACTGGCGGGTATTTTCCCAAAGGCCCCTGAATGACCACATCTTCATTGGCCTGGCAGAAAAAAGCCAGGCTATAACGTGGGCCATTATATTCACCAGGTCTGGGGTTACGTACCCGGTGGAAATTAGACGGTAGCAGATCATCACTCCAGCGCATTAACATATCTCCAATGTTACAGGTAATCACGTCGTCGTGCGGTTCAATGGGTGTCCACGCCTGGCTCTGGTGCTCTTTGCCGGGGCAAACCTGTAAACCGCCCTGCCCGGCGCGCTGGAATAATAGTGTCAGGCAGTCAAAATCCGTGTGTGCGCCTGCCCGCCAGGATTGCGTGTTAAGGGGGACCGGGTAATAGTGCAGCATGCGTAAGGTGCTTTGGTATCCAGTGCTTGCCGGGTCATGTGCCGTGGTGAAAAAATCCTCGCTGAATCCGAGTTTCAGTGCAAAGCAAGACAGTACCTGCATACCCAGTGCCCAGCACTGGTGCTCAAATGCCAGTGTTTCTTGTTTAAAACCGGGTAATATCTCTTCTTCTGGCCACAGGCCAGCCATGCGTGGACGGGTTAATTGCCAGGACTCTTTCTGGTCAGGTGTACCGGTCGATGGGCGTATTTGCGCTTTGCTTTCCCAGCCTGCATTACGGTTTAGTGGGTAACGCGCTTTAATTTCCTGAGGAAGGGCAAAAAATTGTTCAGCGCGCTCAAACGCGGCCTGAATATCCTGAAGGGGAATGCCGTGGTTCTTTAGTTGAAAAAAACCGATATCTGTGGCGGCAGCCCAAATCGCGTCGGCAATCTCTGTTTTACGCTGCACAAAGTTCTGCATGTCAATGACACGGACTTCACGCTGAGCTTCCAGCCCTGGTGCGCCCATAGTGGCTTCTTTATTCAGTTCATCCAGTAAATAAGTAGCAGTGAAAGGTTGATTCATGGTTCACCCTCTTTAAATGACAGGGTGGCCCACTGTGCGGGCCACAACTCAGTAAACACCACAGGCTTGTGGTGCACATTGAGCAATGACCCACCGGTAAAGACAGGTAACCGGCTGAACGCTTCTACTCATGACTATTTCAGCAAAAGCCATGCCAGCATTCTTATTTTACTTATCATATTGAAAATAATTGTTTTTTATGTGGTCTGCGCCGCTAATCACTGCATGATACGCACAATATTAGTGCGTTGGTGCAACTTTTGTTTCACTACAGTGCGTAATAATGCAACCTGGCATTAACATTTGTGCATCTTTTTATTCGGGTGACTTATGGGGGATTGGTTTTATATATGTATATCAACGTGTTAGTTGTTCATGATTTGAACTGGCACCGCCTTTGCAATAGCAGATGCAGAGTATAAGCGGTTAGTGCGGCCAGCCCGCATGGGACATTGCTCTGCAACGTTAGCGGTTCCTCATCAGGAGCCACGCGTATTGCAATGAGCATACCGCACCCCTGATGAGGCGTTACTTGTCCATTACTCTTTGGGGGTTCTATGTCGTTTAGCTTCAGATGCCGTACCGTCGCCACCTCTCTGCTGTTTGCAGCAACGCTTACCCATTTCGCCCACGCCAACGATAAACTGGTTCTGCAAACCACCTGGGTTGCTCAGGCTGAACAAGGTGGTTATTACCAGGCGGTGGCGACCGGGATTTATAAAAAATATGGTCTGGATGTTGATGTGCGCGCCGGAGGGCCGCAACTGAATAATATGACTTTGCTGCTTGCTAAACGTGCCGATGTCATAGTGAGCTATGATTTGCAGGTACTCAAAGGCATTGAACAGCATTTTCCCCTGAAAGCTATTGCGGCCCCTTTCCAGTTTGACCCACAGGGTTTGCTGACCCACGGTAATGTCAAAAATCTTGATGACTTAACAGGAAAAACCATTCTGGTTTCCGCCAGTGGGCAAGCCAGTTGGTGGCCCTGGCTGAAAACGAAGTACCATCTGAAAGACAGCCAGGTACGCCCTTATACTTTCAATATGCAACCGTTTCTGGCTGACAAAAACACAGCACAACAAGCTTATGCCACTTCAGAAGTGCAACAGGCAAAACAAGCCCAGCCTGACAGTGAATTCTGGCTGTTTGCCAAATACGGCTATCCGGCATATGGCGGCATTCTGGTTACCCGTAATGATTTGCTGGCAGAGAAACCCGATGTCCTCAAACGCTTTGTTGAAGCCTCTATGGAAGGCTGGAAAAGTTATCTGAAAAATCCGGCGCCCGGTAATGCATTAATTAAAAAAGAGAATCCACAGATGACGGATGCTGTACTGGCGTTTGGCATCAGCCAAATGAAGAAACTGCAGCTTATTGAAGGGGGGGATGCCAAAGCTGGCGGTGTGGGCGTGATGACAGACAAACGCTGGGAAGCCACCCGCAATTTCATGGTTAATGCCGGGCTGCTGAATCCTGCGACCGACTGGAAGGCCGCTTATACCACACAATTTTACCCAAAAAACGCTATGTAATGGGTGACGGAGGCGATATGAGCAGCGTCTTATCTTTTGATTCTGAGCCATCAACAATATCAACAATGGCAACGCCTGGCTCGCGCTTTCTGATGGCGCGTGGAGTGGAAAAGCGTTACCCCAATGGCACTCTTGCCCTGGAGCGGTTAAATCTGGATATCGCGCAGGGTGAAATCGTTTCGTTACTTGGCCCTTCAGGGTGCGGCAAAAGTACCTTGTTAAAAATGTTTGCCGGACTGGAAAGCCCTACCGCCGGTCAGGTGCGCTGGAATGGTAAGGCAGAACGGGACGAGCACAGCCGTATGGGCATGGTGTTTCAGGAAGCGACACTGATGCCATGGGCAACCGTTGCCGAAAATGTGCGCCTGCCGCTGGATCTGCGCCACGAGAACAAAAAACAGGCTAACCTGCGTGTGTTACAGGCGCTGGAGACTGTAGGGTTGAGTGCCTTTGCCCATGCCCGGCCAAAAGAGCTTTCGGGCGGGATGCAAATGCGGGTTTCACTGGCCAGAGCCCTGGTGACCAACCCCTCGTTATTGTTAATGGATGAACTTTTTGGTGCGCTGGATGAATTCACCCGCCAGCGGCTTGATAGTGAGATTCGCACATTGTGGGCGTCCCGTAACCTCACCGTGGTGTTTGTTACGCACAGTATCTATGAAGCAGTTTACCTTTCTTCGCGCGTTATTGTGATGGGAGCACGGCCAGGCAGAGTGATTGCCGATATCGCCATCGATGGCCCACAAGACCGGGATTCAGGATTTCGGACTTCAGAACGTTTTATTCGCCAGTGCGCATTATTGTCGGCACAACTGGAACAGGCCAGTGGAGGTCAGCATGACTAAGCCGTTGTTCGATAACCCGGCCATGCGTCGTGCAGTGTGGCCGGTGTTACTGGGCCTGGTGGTAATCGGTGCCTGGGAGGTGTGTTTCCGCCAGTTTGCTGTACCTGTGTGGCTGGCCCCAAAACCCAGCGATATTGCTGCTGTGCTTTATCAACAGTGGCCTGCACTCCTGGGGAGTTTTTGGGTTACGCTGAAAGTCACCCTGCTGGCTTTTATGCTGGCGGTTTGTATTGGTACAGCCGTCGCATTTTTGTTTGTCCAAAGCCGGGTTATTGAATCCTGTCTGATGCCCTGGGCTATTTTGTTTCAGGTTACGCCAGTGGTTGCTATTGCACCGTTGGTAATCATCTGGATCCACAACACCACTCTGGCTCTGGTGGTATGCGCAATGCTGGTTGCTGTGTTTCCGGTGTTAACCAACACCACTTTGGGTTTACGTAGTGTCAGCCCGGGGCTGGTTAATCTGTTTCGTATCAACCAGGCAACTCGTTGGCAGGAACTGATACGCCTGCGCCTGCCTGCGGCGCTGCCCCACTTTTTTAGCGGGTTACGTGTTGCCTCCGGGCTGGCGTTAATTGGTGCCGTGGTCGCTGAGTTTGTTGCCGGAACGGGGGGAACTGGTGCGGGGCTTGCCTGGCAAATCCTTCAGGCGGGGTTCCAGCTTAACCTGCCTTTGATGTTCGCCGCCCTGTTTCTAATTACCTGCACTGGGCTGGGTTTATTCTGCCTGATGTCACTGCTCAGCCACTACTTCCTGCGTCACTGGCATGAAAGCGCGCAATAAACCACAAGGAGTTGAGATGACCCGTTTACTGATTAAGCACTGCCACACCATTATGACAGGCCTGGCGGGTGACCTGGCCCGCCACAGCGGGCACGATATTCTGGTTGAAGACGGCACCATCACAGCTATTGGTGACCTGGATACTCCTGACAACACACCTGTTTTGGATGCTCAGGGCTGTATTGCCTACCCCGGCTGGGTTAACACTCATCATCATTTGTTCCAGTCGCTACTTAAAGGTGAAGCTGGCGGGCTTAACCAAAGCCTTGGTGCATGGCTTGCTGCCACACCTTATCGTTACCGTGCTGCGTTTGATGAACAGACGTTTCGCGTTGCGGCCCGTGTTGGCCTGGTTGAGTTATTGCGTTCCGGGTGTACTACGGTGGCCGATCATCACTATCTTTACTGGCCCGGCATGCCCTTTGACAGCGCCGATATTCTGTTTGAAGAAGCCAGCGCATTAGGGATTCGTTTTGTGTTATGTCGGGGAGGCGCCACACAAACTCGTGGTCTTGAGGAGAATTTACCTCAGGCGTTGCGCCCGGAAAAATTTGATAACTGGATGGCCGACATGCAGCGGCTGATTAGCCGTTACCACCAGACCAGCGATATTGCCATGCGCCAGGTGGTCATGGCGCCAACCAGCACGTTGCACTCCACCACTGCGGAACAATTGCGCGAATGTGCTGATCTGGCTCGCCGCTCTGGAATTCGCCTGCACAGCCACCTGTCTGAAACGGTGGATTACCTTGATGCCGCACGCAGTAGGTTTGCCATGACACCGGTTGAGTTTTGTGCGGAACATGGCTGGACCGGCCCGGATGTCTGGTTTGCACATCTGGTGAAGTTATTGCCGCAAGAGATTGCTCTGTTGGGGGCAACCGGCACAGGTATCGCACATTGCCCGCAAAGTAATGGGCGTCTTGGCAGTGGTATTGCCGATATTATTGGCCTTGAACAGGCGGGTGTGAAAATTTCACTGGGCGTGGACGGTGCCGGTTCGAACGAAGCGGCAGATATGATTAGTGAAACCCATGCAGCCTGGTTAATGCAACGCGCACGCAAAGGCATGCTGGCAACCCCTCGCTATGATGGCGGTCAGTGGGAAGGTGGCGGTGATGCAGCAACGGTTGAAGACGTTATCCGTTGGGGAACATCAGGGGGAGCGACTGTGCTGGGGCTCAATGGCACCGGTTCACTGGCTCCGGGTATGGCGGCAGATATCGCGCTGTATCAACTGGATGACCCCCGTTATTTTGGGTTGCACGACCCGGCAATTGCCCCTGTTGTCAGTGGCGGGCGGCCAGGTTTGCGGGCGTTACTGTGCGCAGGCCAGGTTGTTATGGAAAACGACAACCTGCCGGGTGTTGACCTGGCTCAGCTTGGGCTGGATGCTGCCAGTGCGGTAATACAGTTGCAAACACGGGCAGGCCTGCGTCGCTAATTCACCAGGACCACCCTGACGGCAATTACCGGCAACAGTCAGTGTTGCCGGTGTTCCTGATTTTCTTTGGTGATGCGCCCTGAAACAGAACTTTATTTAAATCACAAAAAATTAACATCCCCAAAAAATTTTTTACCTGCGGTTGTTTTTAAGTCTTTCTTAATCATGGCTGCGTACTGTTTGTTCATCGGCACTGATTGCAGAGAACAGACAGATGGATTCAACCTCGTTCTGGAAACTTACAATCATCTTCATTTCTGGCCCCACAGAGGAGCCCAACGGGGTACGTTTGCGTGAAAAAAGTATTAATTTTACTACGCAGGCGCACTGGCAGCCGCAGGGTCTTTTATCCTCTGAATGGACGATGGCTGAGATGCTCTGCCTGGCGATATTGCAACTTGATGCTCTTAACGAAAGGCTGGCGGATCATGCGCGTATCGGTCCGCTGATATCCACCTGTGCGATAACAAAACATCAGTTTGTCACTCCTAATGGACGACTGCGACCACAGGCTGTTTTCCATTATTTTTTGCTGATAATCCATTTTTTCAGGCGGAGATTACCCATGGCATTGTATCAACCACTTGTTGCGCAAACTGATAGCGCCAGTATTGCTCCTGCGATAGCAAGACACCTTGAGTTACCAGACAGCGCGCTCAGTTACCTGCACTCCCATGGCGAGTGGGATAAATCCTGTGTTGAGTTTTTTACCCGCCTGATGAATGAAGTGACACAACCTCAGGACCAGACTGCGATTATTCATGCTGCACAAATGGTTTACCCGTTGTATGCAGCGATGTTGGCTGAAGTCGCCGGAGTTTACTGATGAAACTGACGAATAAACGCGTGTTACTGACGGGCGCCAGCGGAGGAATTGGTCAGGCGCTGGCTTTTGAACTTGCCTCACGGGGAGCACACCTGATTTTAGTGGGGCGTAATGGCCCGGCCATGAACGAACTGGTTAAGCGCCTGCCTGGAGCGGCTTATCATCAGGTAATGACGGTTAAGCATTACAGCCATGATGAAATTAGCGAGTTGCGTGAGGTGCTCCAGTATGAACCCCGGCTGGATGTGCTTATCAATAATGCTGGCACTCAATGCTTCCGCTGGCTTGAAAAACAGTCGTTTGGCGATATTCATGCGCAACTTTATACCAACACAGAAGTACCGATTTTGCTCACCCGGGCGCTACTGGACAGGTTTAATGCCGAAGGCATGGTAGTTAATGTGGGGTCTATCATGGGAGATATTGGTTACCCAGGTTACAGCCTGTATTGTGCCAGTAAGTTCGCATTGCGTGGATTCAGTGAGGCTTTGAGCCGTGAACTGGCAGACACCGGCATTCGCGTAGTGTACGTTGCCCCCCGTGCCACCGATACATCATTAAACAGTGAGGCTATGGTGGAAATGAACCGGCTGCTCGGTAATAAGAGTGACTCGCCTCAATGGGTAGCCAGTCAGATAATTACTGCAATCCAGAAACGGCGCTTACGTACTCGTCTTGGCTTTCCGGAAAGGTTTTTTGTGAAAATCAATGCGTTGCTCCCCACACTGGTTGATAACGCGCTGATACGCAAACTGGCAGTCATTCAGCAATTTGCCCGGACCAGCCTGAAACCTGGAGCAAAGAAATCATGAAACATCGTGCGGGCAACTGATTGCCACTTCGTGCGTTTATCTCTCATGCTGTCTGGCAGACCCAAAGCCACCACTGATATTCTTTGCAAGAATCGGACCGGTTAGTCACCACCTTAACCGGTCTTTATGACGATGTCGCAGTTTGACTAAGGACTCTTGCAATGACTATCGACCAAATTGTTCGTCAGCGTTATACCAGCAAAGCGTATGATGGCAGCCGTAAACTGACACAGGAACAACAGCAACAGTTGCTGGATGTGCTGCGTTTTGCCCCTTCATCAGTTAACTCACAGCCATGGCACTTTTATGCAATAACGTCGGACGAAGCAAAACAACAGATAATCCCGGCGGTGAGTGAGCCGAATGCCGCAAAAATTCATAACGCTGCTTTGGTAGTCGTTTTCGCAACCCGTACAGCTATTGATGACGCTCATCTGAACGCGATTCTTGAAAAAGAACAGCAGGATGGCCGTTTTATCAACAGTGATGCCCGCGAAGGCATGGATAAAGGCCGCCGTTACTTTGTTGGGCTGAACAGTACATCGGCAGAAAAACAACGCGAATGGATGGCACGCCAGGCTTATATCGCGCTGGGTTTCTTGTTGCTGAGCGCTGCGACAATGGGGCTCGATGCCACACCAATAGAAGGTTTCACTGCGTCCAAAATGGATGATGTGCTGGGCCTCGCAGAAAAAGGCCAGACCAGTGTGGTCGTTGCGACGGTCGGTTATCGCAGTGATGCAGATTTTAATGCGAAATTACCGAAATCACGCCTCGACCAAAACGAAGTGATCACCCTACTCTAAGCCGCACCGGGTCTGAAAATCAGACCCGTCATTCCAATTGTTATTACTCTGTTACTTTGTGACGTTGTCACATATTATCCATGTATTCTTTACTGAATAAAGATAAGCCAGACTTATAAAATTCTTACTTCTATGTTTTGCTTCATTAATGAATTGAGGGTAGGATTCTTCGTCATTTTTACACCCTTTTAGTCTAATAAATCCTAATGAAAGGGTAATAGCGGCGGATAATTCACCAGAAAAGGCAAACGATTGTCTCTGGTGAGTCAGAAGCCAGGCTTATCATTAATGAAAGTATTACAGACAGGATTGAGCAGGCATGAAAGCAACATCAAAGCACGCAGCGGAGCAACACGCTGCAAAACGCCGCTGGCTGAATTCACATGAAGCTGGCTATCACAAAGCGATGGGTAACCGCCAGGTGCAAATGATTGCTATTGGCGGTGCGATTGGCACTGGTTTGTTTTTAGGTGCAGGTGCGCGCCTTCAGGCCGCAGGGCCTGCGTTGGCACTGGTGTATTTAGTGTGCGGTATTTTCTCCTTCTTCATTCTGCGCGCACTGGGTGAATTAGTGTTACATCGCCCTTCCAGTGGGAGTTTTGTCTCTTACGCTCGTGAATTTCTTGGTGAGAAAGCGTCTTATGTCGCAGGCTGGATGTATTTTGTGAACTGGGCGATGACGGGCATTGTTGATATCACGGCCGTTGCATTGTACATGCATTACTGGGGTGCGTTTGGTGATGTTCCTCAATGGATTTTCGCTCTGGCGGCACTGGGTATTGTCGGCACCATGAACATGATTGGCGTGAAGTGGTTCGCTGAGATGGAGTTTTGGTTTGCTCTGGTTAAAGTGCTGGCGATTGTCCTGTTTCTGGTGATTGGTGTGGTCTTCCTTGGCAGCGGTAAACCGCTTGATGGTGGCGCTACGGGGTTCCATCTGATTACAGACAATGGTGGGATGTTCCCCCACGGTCTGTTGCCTGCACTGGTGCTGGTTCAGGGGGTTGTGTTTGCCTTTGCCTCTATTGAACTGGTGGGAACCGCGGCGGGTGAATGTAAAGACCCGGAAACCATGGTACCAAAAGCTATCAACAGCGTTATCTGGCGTATTGGCCTGTTCTATGTTGGTTCTGTGTTGCTGCTGGTACTGCTGTTACCCTGGAATGCTTACCAGGCCGGGCAGAGCCCGTTTGTGACCTTCTTTTCTAAACTGGGTGTGCCTTATGTAGGCAGTATCATGAATATCGTGGTGCTGACGGCAGCGCTTTCCAGCCTCAACTCTGGCCTGTATTCCACCGGGCGAATTCTGCGTTCTATGTCGATGGGCGGCTCTGCACCGCAGTTTATGTCACGGATGAGTAAGCACCATGTTCCTTTTGCCGGTATTTTGGTGACACTGTGTGTGTACGTTGTCGGCGTTTTCCTGAACTATTTAGTGCCTTCTCAAGTTTTTGAAATTGTACTGAATGTGGCATCGCTGGGGATTATTTCCAGTTGGGCATTTATTGTGGTTTGCCAGATGAAACTGCGCCAGGCTATTAAGCAAGGCAAAGCGAAAGATGTGAGCTTCAAACTGCCTGGTGCTCCTTTTACATCCTGGCTGACACTGCTGTTTTTATTCAGTGTACTGGTGCTGATGGCATTTGATTACCCTAACGGTACCTGGACGATTGCATCGATTCCGTTAATTGCAGTATTACTGGTTGCGGGCTGGTATGGGGTGCGTCACCGCGTACACCAGATTCACAGTGAGCTGGATTTTGATACCGGGTCAAAGGCGGATAAGACCGCTGAGTCTGCACCAAAAACACTCGTGCGTGACGCCGAGTAATACTCTGTTGTAAATCGGTATGTCATTGCCAGGGAAGGCATTGACAGATAAAGCATATTACCCCTGTCCTGTAGAGTTTGCTGTATAAAGACGCCTTTCCAATTTTCTCCCGCTGTGCCGTTCTCTTCGCAAACAATGCCCTGAAAATCGCGCTGGCTCAGGCTACGGCACGTAATAGCGGACTATTTTTCCTTTTCATGTATTTACAAAACATTTACCATATATTCACAATCATTGATGTAATTATCCATTGAAGTAACAGGCTATTTATGAAAATTTTTTCTGCCAGACAGATCGCTTGCTCTGTCTTGCTGATCCCCACGAGTGTTATTCCCCTGGCTGCAATAGCTGAACAAACCACCAATAACAGTGACGCGTCTTCAACCATGATTGTCACTGCCACACAGCTAACTCCATCAGAGCTGGATACACCAGCGGCGGTTACAGTGGTTAATGGTAATGATATTCGCCATGCCAAACCCAGGATAAACCTTTCTGAAAGCCTTGGTGAGGTTCCGGGGTTGCAAATCCTCAACCGGCAGAATTATGCGCAGGATTTACAACTGTCAATCCGTGGTTTTGGCGCGCGCTCTACCTACGGTGTGCGTGGTCTGCGAATTTATGAAGATGGTATTCCTTCAACGATGCCTGATGGCGAAGGCCAGACATCGAATATTGATTTAAGCAGCGTGAGCAGCATTACTGTTTTGCGTGGCCCGTTTTCAGCACTTTATGGTAGTTCCTCTGGCGGGGTTATAGATATTCAGAGCCAAAAAGGGAAACAACCCCCTGAAATTGAAGCCAGCAGCTACTTCGGTAGTTATGGAACCTGGCGTTATGGCCTGAAAGCCACAGGCGCAACGGGTGATGGTACTCACAGTGGTGATGTTGATTACACTGTTTCAACTCAGCGTATGACCACCAAAGGCTACCGTGACCATAGCGGCGCGCGTAAAAACCTGGCCAACGCACGGCTTGGCGTGCGCCTTAATGATGTCAGCAAACTGACGTTATTGTTTAACAGTGTGGATATTAAAGCCAATGATCCTGGCGGGCTGAGCCGGTCGGAATGGCGCAGCGCCCCGCGCCAGTCTCCGCGGGGAGATCAGTACAATACCCGTAAAACCGTAAAACAAACCCAGGCCGGGCTGCGGTATGACAGGCAACTGAGCCTGAATGACGACCTGAGTGTCATGATGTATGCCGGGCAACGGGATATGACACAGTACCAGTCCATTCCTTATACACCGCAACTGAAGCCTACACATGCAGGCGGTGTTATTGATTTAACCCGTGAATACCAGGGCGTTGACACCCGCTGGACACACCGTGGTAATGCCGGGCCAGTTCCCTTCAACGTAACGACCGGGCTGGATTACGAGAACATGCAGGAACATCGTAAAGGATACGAAAATTTCCATATGGTGGATGGCTCTGCGGTTTATGGCGAGAAAGGTGCATTGCGGCGCGACGAACGTAACCTGATGTGGAACCTTGACCCCTATATCCAGACACACTGGCAGTTGCTCGATAAACTCAGCCTGGATGCGGGGCTGCGTTACAGTAATGTCTGGTTTGACTCCAATGATCATTATATTACCGCTGATAATGGTGATGGTAGCGGCGATACCAATTACCATAAATGGCTGCCAGTTGGCTCGCTAAATTACGCCGTCACAGATGCATGGAATGTGTATTTGTCTGCGGGTCGCGGATTCGAAACACCAACTATCACTGAACTTTCTTACCGTAATGATGGTGCTCCAGGGCTGAATTTTAATCTGAAGCCATCAACCAGTAAAACCATTGAACTGGGCAGTAAAACGCGCATTGGCTATGGGTTACTCAGTGCCGCCATTTTCCAGACTGAAACCGACAATGAAATTGTTGTGGACAGTAGTGCCGGTGGCCGTACCACCTACAAGAATGCTGGTGAAACACGCCGTCGCGGTGTTGAACTGGGGCTTGATGAACAATTTGCTGACAACTGGAAGATGAAACTTGCCTGGACCTGGCTGGATGCCACCTACCAGTCAAATGTGTGCAGTGACAGTAACTGTAATGGTAACCGCATTCCGGGAATTGCCCGCAATAACGTCTGGGCCTCTCTGGGCTGGGAACCGGAAGAGGGTTGGTACGCAAGTGGTGATATTCATTACCTGAGCAGTATTATGGCAGACGATGAAAACACCGCAAAAGTGCCCTCATGGACGACTGTTGGGCTAACCAGCGGCTACAAGTTCCGTTACAGCAACATGCTGGTTGATGCCTATACCCGCGTCGATAACCTGTTTGATAAACAGTATGTGGGTTCAGTGATTGTCAACGAAAGCAATGGGCGTTATTACGAACCGGCGCCTGGCCGTAATTATGGTGTAGGCTTGTCAGTTACCTGGCAATTTCAGTAAGTTCTGAACGTACTTCAAACAGGGACGGTGAGGAATTCTTACCATCCCTGTTTTTTTATCCTGGTTAAACAGGCCACATTATTTCACGCCTGCGTTATTATTGTTTGCCTATTATCTCACCGTGCTGATTTTTACGACTGTGCTTCAGCATTAAAAAAGTGAGTCATTGCCAGTTGGTTACTGTGTTCTATTGCTAAAATCAGTTCATGCTGTGCTTTGGCAACATCTTTATTTTTTATCGCTTCCAGCAGTGCGTCGTAATTGTGGCGGTTCTGAGTAATATGTTCAGGCATCTGGCGCAAAAAATGAAAACACGGACCAACGCGGATCCACAACTGCTCTATCATTCCCAGCAGTAGTGGCAACTGAGCCCGCTCATATAATGTAAAACGAAACTCTCGCTGTGCCTGAAGAGCGCTGTGAGCATCTCCTTTATCGCGGGCCGTATTAAACATTTCGCTAAGCTCGGCCAATTGCGCCATATTTCCCAGTGGTTGGTGCTCAATGAGACGCTGAAGTGCCACCCCTTCCAACTCCTTTCTAATCAGGGTGATTTCTTCGAATTGTGACCGGGTGATTTTAGGCACAGTAAATGCCTGTGCGGGCGCAATACATAGCGCCCCTTCTGCGACCAGGCGTAATACTGCCTCGCGGACCGGGGTAATACTGACATGCATTTCTTCTGCAATATCGCGTGTATTAAGACGCTCGCCAGGTGCCATTTGTGCAGCAATAAGCGCGTGTTTAAGACGTAACTCAACCTGCATAGTTAAACTCAGGTGTTGTGCATTGTGCAAATCCAGCATCATTCTCTCCCTGTTATGGACACATAAAAACCCTCCCGGGCCAATAGAGCGCGGGATGAGGCACGTATTGCGTGAGTGTCTAAATAAAATAAACAACCAAGAAGCGTATTTTTATTCGTTATAAATATGTGCAACCTAATAAATCATACTATAACGGCATCGAGTTTGGATGACTTTAGGAACAATACGCAATTTCACTTTTTTTAAGTCAAATTATTACAATTCTCAGGAGGGCTGATTGAGCCTGACAACAATATATATGCAGGCGTTATCTGATTCGTTGCGAAATTCACAGTCATTCGGTGGCCCCAGCTCAAGGCAGTCTCCCTGCGCCATTTCATGGCGCAGGTCACCTTCAACAAACACCAGTTCGCCCTGGTGTACCCACAATAACTGGCGAGCCAGTGCCCAGGCTGCGGCTGGCATCGGAACATGCTGATGAGCTGGCAATTCAACCTGCACCAGGTCAACTGGCATATCGCTGCGTGGCGAAAGATGACGTCTGATATAGCCAGTTTGTGGATCCTGCCACACGGGTTGTTGCCCATGGCGGAGTAAGCGCCCGGACGCCATTTCCGCACGGGCAATTAGCGTGGACATACTTATTCCCAACGCCCCGGAGAGCCTTGCGAGCAGTGTTGCCGTAGGGCTACTTTCACCCCGCTCCAGTTTGTGAATCATCGCCCGAGAAACCCCTGCTTTCTCCGCCAGTTCACTCACAGACCAGCCGCGAGATTCACGTTCTATTCGAATCCGCTGACAGATTCGTTGATTTAAGTTGTCTATTATATTATTCATATAGTCCATTATAGTGACGCTTTTGAAAAATATCACCAGGAGTGATGTATGCGTATTCGTCAGGGGACAGAGGCAGACTGCGAGGCTATTGCTGAAATCTATAACCACGCAGTAAAACATACCGCGGCAATATGGAACGACAAAACAGTAGATACAGAAAACCGAATTAACTGGTTACATCAGCGCCAGGATAAGGGTTTTCCGGTACGGGTCGCTGAAGAAAATGGGACTGTTATCGGTTACGCCTCATATGGAGACTGGCGGCCATTTGAGGGCTTTCGCCACAGTGTTGAACATTCTGTCTATGTTCACCCCAGCCATGGCAGAAAAGGTATCGGGCGCGCCCTGTTAGGGGATTTGATTGATATTGCCCGCAATAAAGGAGTGCATGTCATGGTGGCAGCGATTGAATCACAGAACATGGCATCACTCCATCTCCATGAACAACTCGGCTTCGTGGTGACCGGGAAAATGCCCCAGGTAGGCACCAAATTTGGTCGCTGGCTGGATTTAACCTTTATGCAGTTGCAACTGGATACGCGCACTGACCCGGACAGCCTCCATGAGTAACCCGCTTACCCTGCTCTGCCTGGTGTTGGCTGGCGTCGGGTTAGTTATCCAGAACACGTTGATGGTGCGTATAACGCAGTCCTCCTCAAGTGTACTGATTGCCATGCTGCTTAATTCATTGGTAGGTATTGTGCTGTTTTGCGCTTTTCTGCTTGCCCGCAATGGTACTGGCGGTTTTGTTGAACTGGCACGCAGCATCCACTGGTGGACTGTTATTCCCGGGTTACTGGGTTCATTTTTTGTTTTTGCCAGCATTCAGGGTTACCAGTTTCTGGGGGCGGCCACTACCATTGCGGTGCTGGTTGCCAGCCAGCTTATCGGTGGCCTGGTGATGGATATTATGCGCAGTGGTGGTGTCAGTGTTCGGGCATTAGTCAGCCCATTATGTGGTGCCATTTTGCTTATTATCGGTGCCTGGCTGGTTGCGCGTCGCGAATTCTGAATTTAATACCTGCATGACTTTCTCCACAGATTCTTCATTTTTTAACCATCTCACTCTGGCAAAGTGCCCTTCCTGCACATCGTGTTCTGGGTTGTATGAGAAGGTTGCTATGAAAAAGAGTGTGATGATTTTATGTGCGGCACTGGCGATTGCCAGTCTGACTGGTTGTGTACCCTGGTGGGGACCAGGCCCCGGCGGTCATGGTGGAGGTGGCGGCGGAGGCCCAGGAATGATGGGTGGAGGCCCCCGCGGTTAACCGTTGTTTCACTCGGTGAACAAGGCATTCAGCGTATAAACGTCTTCGCAAGGAGACGTTTTGATTGCCCCTACGGCTGTTTATTCACCGGAATTTCGCCACCTTCGCGTAAATGCATGCTCCGTTCATCATGCGTGCCCTGATCTTCTTTATGGCGTTGACCATGGTGGGCAATAGTAATACGCAGCCGTTGTTGCTGCTCGTACCTGAACTCACGCGTCAATTCGCCGTTATTGCTCAATTCAACCAGTAATTCATTCATCGGAATGATTTGATTAGAACGAATCGCCTCGTCCACCTGGGCAATGATAGTTTCCTGATTTGACATGTTCACCTCCTGTTTTAAATATAAGAGTACCGTGCTCAGCCAGCAACTGTATTATCTGTCTGCCCTGATGCTTACCTGTTAAAATTTGTTTTAGTCACTTTTTTTACGGCTCGTCAAGCAGTTAGCAGAAAAGTGAAAGCGCTTTTTCTGTTTTAGTCAAGAAAAAGCCACTGTATTAATAGCGCGATGATTTGCCCCTTTTGCCCTCTCTTCTGCCGTTTAGCTTCCCTAAGTGCAATTTATAGTAAAAGCGTGAAGATAGCTTTTGAGACCAAAACTGTGGCAAAAACACTATTACGAAGCGGTTTTCTTGATGATTTTCTGGCTCTTGGTGAGAATGGACAGCCTGTATTTGATTCCGCCCGGCAAATTCGTGAAACCTTGCGTTTGCGTCGCCTGCAGGTTGTTGCAGACAGCCTGGCTATCCCCCAACTTAATGATGATGGTGACCGGGTGGACTGGTATGCCAGCTTTTCGGGAAAAGTCACCACCTGGAGCAGTGCCAGCGACGGGCAGCGCAAACAAGCATTAAAAACGCTGGAAAAGTACGTTGATAATATCACCACTTTGAGCCAGCGCTGTTTACAGTCCGGGAATGCGTCGATTCAGTTATTTGGCCATTGCTGGCCAAGGCTGTGCATTTCCCTGGAGCAAACCATTTATTTCTGGTCGATGACAAACCCGTCATTACTTTCTGGGGTTTTTTACAACTCAACCAGGATATGCAGGATGATGTGCTGGCGTGTTTACGCCATCAGGAGCCAGTCATTCCAGTAGTAATCGCGAGCCCTGAGCCCGAGTCTGGAGAACCCGCACCGCTACCAGAACAACCGACGATAAGTTCTCCCGATGAGCCGTTACTGTATAGTAAGCCTAAACAGGCTGCGCCCAGCGTGGAAGCAATCAATGCGGTATATGCGGAGCAACTTGACGCGCCTGAAGAGACACCTGTAACGCCAGCAATCTCTGCCTCCGCAGCGGTGAAAAAGAGTCCGGCATGGCTTTTGCCCGCGGCCGCAGCCGTGGTTGTGGCGATTGCAGTACCTGCGGTTTGGTGGGGAGTGAGCCAGCATAGTGAACCAGTACAGACCAGTGCTCTGCAACCCGTGCAGCCAGTTGCACCCAAAGTAGTCATAGCGCCGTTAACTATGAATCTGCCTGTTGCAAGGGCAACCGTTGTGGCACCTCCGCCTCCGCCTCCATCGTTGCCTGAGACTAAACCAGTCGCACCGCCGAAAAATGCCCTTGAAATGCCGGTGACGGATGTGCGGATGGGAACCACACGTTTCCTCAATGGTAACTGGCGGGTAGTGGTGAAACCACTAAAAGGACTGGATGTGCCTGAGGTTATGCATTACCAGATCCAAAAAAATAAAGGGAGCGTGCGTTTTAACCCTGAGAAGAATGTGACCTGCCGTGCGGAAATTTTTTCTGGTTTACTGAAAACCGGCCAGTTGATGATTAAACCGCGTGGTAGTGCACGGTGCAGTAATGGCAACCGTTATCCCATGCCGGAAATTGCCTGTGAACAGGGTGAAAACAACATCGCTGTTTGTAGTGCGAATTACAGTGAGCATCCGGCAACGCCTGTAACGTTAATTAAAGTGAGTAAGTAACCCATGCTGGCACCCCTGAGTGATTACAAACAAAGCGTCACGCTGATTCAGAATAGCGGTGTGCAGTTTCTGGATTTTGGTGTAACGCCTTTTGATATGCCCAACCAGGGCTGTTTTGTCCGGAAAACAGCAAACGGGCCTTTGCTACGCCTTGATTACGATATTATCCCCGGGAAATACAGCCTGCCCACCCTTGATGCCAGTGCGCCAGAAGTGGTAAAGCCGGAAGTGACTCAGCCACTCAGCCAGTCACTACAAATGATGGATGGCGTATGGCTGCCAGTCCCATTTCTACGTTTCAACCCGCCCCGTACTTTCGTGGGTGGCCCGGACAATTGGGCCAGAGTCCAGATTCGTCAGTTGGCATCACCAGACAGCAAAGGCAATACTCACCGTATTGTTGTCGCTTTTGATACTCAACTGGCAGAAGATGAACATAGCGGTGGCCTGGCGCCGCTGCAAAGTGATGTGCGCAATGGCACGCGGTTTACCCTTGCGTGGCAAAACCAGGATGTAGCTGAATTTCTGGACCAAACCTGGGTCGATGGCTGGTTACGTGAAGTTTTCACCCAGTACGCTACTCGCGAACAGGGGCGCAGCGAAGAAGATATTACTCGTGCGATGAAGTTGTTTGAGTACCAGGCTCACTGGATGAATGTGCTCACCCTGCTGAGCTCACTCAATATTCCTGAAGTGAAAATTGTTGGTGAAACCCTGCAAACCCCGGCAATCCCCGTTGATTTGGTTCTTGATGTCGGTAATACGCACACCTGTGGAGTGCTGATTGAAGACCATGGGCCGACAAACGACGGCTTGCGCCAGACAATGGCATTACAGATTCGTAATTTAAGTGAGCCGCAGTACCTGAATGCCCTGATGTTTACCAGCCGGATGGAGTTTAATGAAGCGCGGTTTGGTAAAACCCACTTTTCCGTAGAAAGTGGCCGCGATGAAGCCTTTATGTGGCCTGCTATTGTACGCGTAGGCGATGAAGCCCGTAATCTTGCAATAGCGCGCCGCGGCACCGAAGGTAACAGCGGCATATCCAGCCCGCGTCGTTACCTGTGGGATGAAACACCAGGTAATGAAGAATGGCGTTTTAGTCAGTTTAATACCCATACCCAGCGAGAGCCTCTGGCAACGGCCTGGCCGTTAATGAACCTGATGAATGATGAAGGGCAACCACTGTATCAGTTGCCACCAGATGAACGACTGCCTGTGTTCTCTCCTCATTACACCCGTAGTTCATTGATGATGCATATGCTGTGTGAGTTGTTGATGCAGGCGCTGGCCCAGATTAATAGTGTTTCCAGCCGTCTTGCTCAGGGCTACCCCACTTCACCACGCCAGTTAAGAACACTGATTCTGACGTTACCATCGGCGATGCCGAAACAAGAGAAGGCTATTTTTCGCCAGAGAATGGAAGATGCGATTGCCGTTATCTGGAAGGCGCTGGGCTGGCATCCGGCCGATGACGATTTCTCTCGCCCGGCGGAGCGCCAGCGCACTGTTGTACCTGTTCCGGCAATTCACCTTGACTGGGATGAAGCCAGTTGTGGCCAGTTAGTCTGGTTATATAACGAAGCCATGATGAAATTTGCTGGCAAAACGGATCAGTTTTTCTCAACACTTGCCCGTAAAGACCGACTGGCAGACGATGAACAACCCGGACGGGCAATTCGTGTGGCAACCATTGACATTGGTGGCGGCACAACCGATATGGCAATTACCCGCTATCAACTGGATGAAGGCACTGGCAGCAATGTTAAAATCGCTCCAACATTACTGTTCCGCGAAGGGTTTAAAATTGCCGGGGATGATATTCTGCTTGATGTGATCCAACTGGCAATTTTACCCGCCCTTGAGCAGGCTTTTCAGCAAGCCGGAGTGGTAGATGCATCAGGTCTTATGGGGCATCTGTTTGGTGAGTCCGGGCGGATGGATACCCAGGGAATATTACGCCAGCAAGCCGCTCTCCAGCTGTTTATGCCGCTGGGCCATAAATTGTTGAGTGCCTGGGAAGAGCAGGATCCCAGCGACCCACAATCCGGGGTTTACACTACCTTTGGCGATTTACTGGCAGTACCGCCCGGCGAAAATGTGCTCCATTACATTCATAAAGCCGTTCAGGGTGCATTACCTCCCCAGAGTGATGCGTTTAACCTGATGTCAGTGCCCCTTGATGTGCCATTTTCCCTGCTTCACGATGCCATGATGGCGGGAAAATTCCGCATAACCGCCCCGCTGCATGCGCTGTGTGAAGCCGTATCTCACTATTGTTGTGATGTACTGTTAATTACCGGCAGGCCTGGCTGCCTGCCTGGGATTCAGGCACTTATTCGTTACCTGCAACCGGTGCCAGTCAACCGCCTGGTGTGGCTGGAAAACTACCCGGTTCATGAATGGTACCCATTCAGTGAACAAGGACGAATTGGCAACCCTAAATCTACTGCCGCTATTGGGGCGATGCTGTGTAGCCTGGCTCTGGATTTGCGTCTGCCGGGTTTCAACTTCAAAGCGGCGGATATCAAAGCATACTCAACTATTCGCCACCTGGGGGTACTGGACAGCAACAACATGCTGAGCGATGACAATGTCTGGTATCAGGATATTGATCTGGATAATCCGGGTGAGAAACTTGCTGTTAAGGTAAGTTTCCCCTTGCGCGGAAATGTGACGCTGGGTTTCCGGCAACTGGATAACGCCCGCTGGCCCGCCACACCGCTGTATACCTTATCGATTGACGATGCCGGGCTGTCTCGCGCTATTGCCGGTGATGGTGTACTGAATGTTCGCCTGCAACTCCAGACTCACGGCGGTGATACGCCTCTGTCGTTTGAACTGGCAGACGCATGGTTACAGGACGGGCGCAAAGTGCCATTGTCGCAGTTAAGCCTGAAACTCAATACGCTGGCTTACCGGCAAAACAGCGCAAATTATTACTGGATTGATAGCGGGAGCGTCTACGCATGAGCCGTAAAATCACTACTGCGGATACGCTGGCCGCACTGATTAACTGGGTTGAAAAATACCGCACGCAAGCCAGTATACTGGATGAAGATGGAGACCGTCTGTGCCAGCATGTTCAGGCAAAACAATTCAGGCTTAGCCAGCTCGAACAATCTCTTGAATCCTCACCTACTCTTGGGATTTACGGACAAGGCTATGAGGCAAAATCCTGGTTGTTACGTACTCTGACTGACAGCCCTGACGGGCGCGTACAAGTGAGTGCCCAGGGGCGAACTATTGATTACTTAAGCCACATCCAGCCAGGGCACACTGCGCCTACTATGGCAGTGCGCTTCACTGCGCAACCGCAAACCACCGCCAAAGGTTACCCGGTTACTCTACGGTTGCTGAGCGAAATCGCGTTGGTTGCACTGTTTATGAGCCATTATCACCATCAACCAGGCTTACAGGCATTGCCATCTGCCCGCCTGCAAAACCGGTTACAGCAGGCAGCCTTACGCCGCCAGCCGGGTATACAACCAACCGTAAATCCACAAGAAGTCAGTTTGCTGGCCCGTCACTGGGCTCAACTTCCGGCACGTAAAACCTGGCAAATTGATGATGCTGACTGGTTCCGTATAGCCAGGTTGTTGCCAGAGCTTGGCCTGGATGATCGCCAGAGCCTGTATAGTTTGTTTTGGGGAGATAACCCGGAGCTGACCACTCAATGGCGTACCCTGGCCGATGCACTGGCGCGTCTTAATGGCGCGCGAGCTGTTTGTGCACCGCTGGACCTCCTGGTGGATGCATTCTCACTGCCCACCGAGAATTTTCTCTGCCCTGCCGAGTTTGCTCATGACCAGGACCAGGGCGATGTAATTGTTTGCCCGGTACAGCTTAACCGTGTTGAAGGCCAGGTCAGTATTGCGCTCTCTTCCCTGGCGCTACTGTGTTATGAGGTGGTGTTTACCCTGGCGGCAGCGCCAGCACTCGATGGCGTTGATCTGTTGGATCTCCCGCCCTATGGTGTGCCTGATTCCTTACAAAAAACACGGGCTCTGATACTGCCCGATTTATATGCCTGGCAGGCCAGCCCCGATTTACTGCTGATAAACCAGGCGGTTTCTTCCCGTCAGGATATCTACCCAGTCAGTCAGCTGCTGAAACGTTGGCAACAGGCCACACAGGCAGTGGCTGAAAATGGCGATAATCTGCCAGGTATGGCCTGGGTTATCACGCCATTTGATGGCCGCCAAAGCGGGCAAACTCCCCTTGACGATGGTTTGCAGCGCCTGTGTGGTAAACCCGGAGTTGACTGGGGAACATTGCAGGCACTGGATGAACATAACCTGTCGCGCCTCAAACACTGGCTGCAGGATGCACTGACCCAGGAACGCCATCAGTTACGTCTGGCATCCCTGACTGCCCGGTTATGCGCAGAAACCTGTTTGCTATTTTCACCTTATGCAGCAACTGAACAGGCCGACCCGGAGCAAGCCAAATCTCTTGCCAGCCAGCTGGTGCGGACATTACAACGCCAGGCACAGCATCATGGCGAAATTATTAGTGGATTGTTACCCCCTGCCGGGTTAACGGAGAGTCTGAACAACGACCAGAAGCAACCTGCTCTGAGTACGCTGCCTATCTTTGATCCTGGCCTTGATTTGTTCAGTGATGAACCAGCAACGGCAGAAAGTGACAGCACTCCCGTACTGCCTGCCGGTCAGGTGTTATTTCTTCAATGGGTGCGCCATGTTCGCCAGTGGGCAGGAAAACCCGAAACCGTAACCTGCACCGGCCTTAGCGCTGACGAGTTGCAGTTGCTGGCCGATATTATTATCACCACCAGCTACCGTACCGGGCTCCGGGATAAACTGGACAAGCTGTCTGCAAATGCCGTGGCAGGCTATGCCACATTGGGGGATTTCATTACCTGGCTGGGATACAGTGAAATACCTGTTGAACAGCGCCCTCAGAGCCGGGTCAATCGTGGTAAAGGTATTTTCGCACCCCATATACAAACTGGCGGAGCGGTGCGCCTGACCCGGCTGGGTGAACAACCGGCCCACGCAGCAACGCATTATGTGTATGACTGGCTGGTAGCCTTGTACCAGTGTGCGCTGGACAACAGGGATTATGTTCGCCCCGGCGACCTGAATAAAACACAACGTAAATCACTGGTCACACTGATTTCACGGCTCGCTTAGACGAAAACCGTTTCCCTGCACTTGCGGGGAAACGGGGATTAATCTTCTGAATAACCTTTACTTGACAGGTTTCGCCAGGTGAATGACCCAAAGTTCGCTAAGAGACGCCGGTGGGTTGAGCGCTGACAGCACGACTGTACTGGTCACCGGTTGCCCATTGTAGGTAAGGTTGCCTTTGCCATCCGCCTGGTAGTCATCCAGCTTTTTGGCTCCATCTACAGGGTGAGCCAGTGACGATGTCAGGCCGAAGTCATTGTCATTGGTTACTGCCAGCGTACGGTTGTCGATGAGTGCCAAACCTTCAGCTTTTTCCTGCTGCCAGCCCAATTGGGGTAAATCGACAATTTCAGTCTTTGTCGCCAGCTTAATACCACGCTTTTTTAATGCTTCTGGCGTGTTAAATTCCGGTGCTGTCTGGCTATCAAATGGCGTTAAGTCTGTTGCATGGCGCAAGTCAACTTTGTAGATACGGTTATGCATCACTTTGTCTTTATCTTTACCTTGCTCAATCAGCAACACTTCATGGTTGTTCAGTGCCACAACATCACCAATTTTCGCATCAGATGCTTTTTTATAGTGTGTATCAATTGGGTAGCCATACATTGCTGTTTTACCCGTCGCCGGGTCGAGCACAACCAGACGAGTAAAGGTCGCTTTATTTTTACTTTTCCCGTCTATATTCAGTGTGCTTTGTACTGCGCCAAGAATTTTGCCGTCAGGCAGGCGGGTTACACCTTCAAAACCGCGGTTTGGCTGGCGCCACTTGATAATGGCTGGTAACCCCCGGGCCACACTTTGCTCGCCTGCGGCAGGTTCCGGGCCATATTTGGCCAGGACTTTCCCTTCGCCATCGACATGAATCAGGAACGGACCATATTCATCGCATAGCCAGAATCCACCTTTACCGTCTGGCGTAATACCTTCAGTATCCAGACCTCTCGGGTCTGAGCTCAGTGTTTTCAGTTCGCTGTTGAGGGCGACTTCATTGGTAGAACCGACCATTCCTTGTGGCAGAGGCAGACCGGAGATATTTCCTTTGTCATCATGGATGGGGCGTTCTTCAGACGCCAGTGCGTTATTCCCCGACACGCGAATTGTCATAATAAATGGTGTGAAATCTGGAGAGGCGAAAATTTTCGATGCCTTCTCCCCCACATCCGGCGAATCGGCATTGGGGCCGCGGTCTGTTACCGTGGCAAACGTCAGCTCGCCATGTTGTTTGCCGGTAAAGGTCAGCCCGGAACCCACACCCGGTGGCAAGCCATTAGGGAAAGTATGCTGTAGCGCCTGGCTCACAGCAACGCGTTCCCCTCCTGGGAAGCTTACGACATAGCGGTCAACCTGAAGTTGTGCCGCCAGAGAACAGAAAGGAATAAATCCGGCCAATAGCAGTGGTTTGAATCCCATGAGGTTATCCATTTTGGTTGTTTTGTGAAGGATTTATCTAAGCGGGCATATGTGACAGCACAATGACAATGACAATGACAGATTAACCCTAAGCAAACCTGGCCTGGCAGATAAGGCTAATCCTAAAGTATGAGCAATCAGATGAACTGCGCATGATCATAAAGGTTAATTAAGGGCTAAAATCATGTTTCGTTTGTCGCTTATCGCAAACTTCATCTGTAAAATATAGATAAATCCTGGTTACTTACGATATGTCAGCAAAAGTAACCGTCGGCATATCGAGGGACTCGTGTTATGACCGCACTACGAACCATCAAACTCAACTTACTACTGACCTGGATGTCAATTGGTTCAGTGGTGCTGACAGGCGTGCTCTTGCTGACGTCATTGTATTTTTATCAAAAAGCTAATATTGAGCATACTATTCTTGAGAATAACAACGCTTATGCCCGCAAACTGGCAGAAACAGCGGACAGAGTGATTGGCATCAGCCAGCAGGAACTGGCTTACAGTGCCAGTAAGATTCATAGTCTCAATGATTACCAGACCATGGTAGATGAAGCCGACAGGCTGCGTTTGCAATCAGGCTTTTTTAACTCAGTTATTGTGGTTAATGACCGCGGAATTATTCTGGCTACATCACCAGAAAGCCTCAATTTACGAGGGATTGGCTTGCAATCGAAGGCTAACAAGAATGCATTAAAAACCCGCAAACTTTATATTTCACAGCCTTTTTTTACTGGTACTACTGGCCGCTACGTCATTTTTCTTTCGGCACCGCTGTTCGACCATGCAGGTAATTATCTCGGTTATATCGGTGGTTCGATTTACCTAAAACAGAAAAGCATCTTAAACCAAATAATCAGCACCCATTTTTATAATTACAGTGCCAATGTGAGCATTGTTTCCAATGACGGGCATATCATTTTTAATAAAGATCCGAACAAAGTGGGCAGCCAGATTGGTATTGATGACCAGCTGAAAAAAATGTTGCGCCAGAATATGAGCGGTACTTACGTAATTAACCATGATGAAGCGACGCAATTACTCGGCGTTGGCAGCCTGACTAAAACGGACTGGAATGTCTTTGTTTATGCAGATGGTTCACTGGTAAACGATATTATGCTTTCCACAATACGCCAGTCTGTGTGGTTTATCATTCTGATTCTGGTGTTTACCTCATTGTTATCCTTCATTTTATCAACACTGATAGCACAGCCATTACGCCGCCTGGCAATACTCTCGGCCAGTAAGCCGACTGCTCATGTGGTGGAGGAAATTCGCCAGATAGATGCCTGGTACTACGAAGCTAATAAATTGAAAGTATCAATCAGTGCCGGGATGGTTTCGACCATTAAACAGGTGAAAAATCTGGATCGTGAAGCATCAACGGACCCATTAACCGGGCTGCTTAACCGGCGAGGCTTCATGACACTGGCAAGCGTATCGGGAAAACACAGTGAGAATGCGCTTATCTCTCTGGACCTCGATCACTTCAAGCGTGTGAATGACACCTGGGGGCATGATACCGGAGATAAGGTGCTGGTGATGGTCAGTGGCATTCTTAAAACTATCTGCCGGGAAACGGACCTTGTTGGGCGTTTTGGCGGGGAGGAGTTTGTCATTATGCTGCCGGGTACCAGCACAGAAAATGCTGAGAAAATTGCCAAACGCATCCGATGCACTATTGAACAGGAAAAACATCCTCAGTTGCCTTCTGTCACTATATCAGCGGGTATTGCCGCACTTGAAGATGCGGACAGTATTGATGAAGCAATAAAAATGACAGATATCGCGTTGTATGAAGCCAAAGACAAAGGCCGTAACCGGGTGGTACTTTACCGCTCGTTATGTTCGCAGCCCCTGACTTCTGGCGTCCAGTCGGCTTCTTCAACCCACGCCTGACAACCTCACTCATTGCGGGCGGAGTCCTCCGCCCGCGCATTCCAACCTTAATGTTTTATCATTATGTGGCGGACTACGGTGTAATCTTCCAGACCATACATCGACATATCTTTGCCATAACCTGAAGACTTTAACCCGCCGTGAGGCATTTCGCTGACCAGCATGAAATGGGTATTCACCCAGGTACAGCCATAGCGCAGACGGGCACACAAACGGTGAGCTCTGCCAACATCTTTCGTCCAGACAGACGAGGCCAGCCCATAATCAGAGTCATTTGCCCAAAGTAATGCCTGCGCTTCGTCGTCAAATTCCGTCACACTGACCACCGGGCCGAATACCTCACGTTGAACAATGTCATCACCTTGTTTCGCACCAGCAAGCACCGTTGGCTGGAAATAATACCCCGGGCCGGGCACCCGGCTACCCCCGGTTACCACGCTGATATGTGGCAATGACTTAGCCTGATTGACAGCTTTTTCAACCCGTTCAAGATGTGCCAGCGAACTTAACGGGCCCAGCTCGGTATCGGTGTCATCAGGGGCACCTGTTTTCAGCGTACTGACCGCGTTACCCAGCTTTTCAACCAGTTGGGCATAAATGCCTTTCTGTGCGTAGATGCGGCACGCCGCGGTACAATCCTGCCCGGCATTGTAAAAACCAAATGCCCGGATCCCGTCCACCACTTCATCAAGATCTGCGTCATCAAACACCAGTACCGGTGCTTTCCCACCTAATTCCATATGCGTGCGTTTCACACTTTGCGATGTGTGGCGAATAATATGTGCACCAGTGGGGATAGAACCGGTCAGTGACACCATAGCAATGTCTTTATGCCCGGTCAGGGCGTCGCCCACCGTTTGGCCACGCCCAAACAACACACTCAGTACGCCCGCCGGGAAAATGTCTTTTGCCAGTTCGGCCAGCTTAAATGTGGTTAATGGTGTGACTTCAGACGGTTTGATAACCACGCAGTTACCCGCGGCCAGTGCCGGACCTAATTTCCATGCTGCCATCATCAACGGATAGTTCCAGGGCGCGATAGACGCCACCACACCTACCGGGTCACGGCGAATCATGGATGTATGCCCTTCCAGATACTCGCCGGCAGCGGAACCACTCAGGCAACGGGCCGCTCCGGCAAAAAAACGGAATACATCGGCGACTGCAGGGATTTCATCGTTAAGCACTGCGTGAAAAGGTTTGCCACAGTTTTGCGACTCCAGGCGGGCAAATGTCTGCGCATGTTGTTCGATGATAGCGGCCAGTGCCAGCAGTTTTTCAGCACGCTCGCGGGGCACTGTCTGGCTCCATGAGTCAAATGCGGCACTGGCGGAACTCACTGCACTGTTAACTTGCTCCACCGTGGCTTCAGGAATCTGAAGCAATACTTCGCCGGTGGCAGGGTTGTAAACGGGAAGAGGTTCACCTTGCCCAGTAACCAGTTGTCCATTGATTAAAAGTTGGCTTTGCATGTTATTTTCCTTGTTTACTTTGGTGTTGCTGTCGCATTATTTTTCACTACCGGCCGTTGTGTCGGTATCGCGTGTTAACCACCAGGCTCCCAGAATGGGCAACATGGTGGCAAGCATCACAACCAGCGCTACAACATTTGTCACGGGAACATCCCGTGGTCTTCCTAACTGGTTCAGTAACCATAACGGCAGCGTTTGTTCATGGCCTGCCGTGAATGTCGTCACGATAATTTCATCAAATGAAAGTGCAAATGCCAGCATGCCGCCAGCAAGCATGGCGGAGGCGAGTCCTGGTAAAATAATATAGCGAAAGGTTTGCCAGCCATCCGCTCCGAGGTCCATGGATGCCTCAACCATGCTCCAGGCGGTTCGCCGAAAGCGAGCCACTACGTTATTGAACACTATGACCACACAGAAAGTGGCATGCCCGACAACCAGCGTGAACATCCCCGGCGTTATTCCCAATTTGTTAAAGGCGGTGAGCAATGCCAGACCGGTGATAATGCCGGGCAAAGCAATGGGTAACATCAGGACAAAACTAATGACGTTACGGCCAAAAAATGCCTTTCGCCAGAGAGCTGCTGCAGCTAACGTGCCAAGTATTAACGCAATAATTGTTGCCAGTGCCGCCACTTTAAGTGACAACGTCACAGCATTCAGTATATCCCCTCTTGCTGCAGCCACCTGAAACCAGTGTAGCGTGAATCCGGAAGGTGGAAAGCTGAAGGCCGCTTCTTCAGTATTGAATGCGTAAAGCGCAATGATAATTAACGGGAAGTGAAGAAAAATGATAACCGCCCAGGCGGTGGCAGTGAGCCAAAATGGGGCGCGATTAGAGTGCATCGAATGCTCCCAGGCGTTTTACCAACGCCAGCCATAAGCCAATCAGAACACAAGGCACCAGGGTAAATGCCGCCGCCATGGGCATATTGCCTATAGCGCCTTGCTGCACATAGACCATATTGCCAATGAAATACCCCGGCGGGCCCACCAGTTGCGGAATAATAAAATCCCCCAGGGTCAGTGAAAACGTAAAGATGGAACCCGCAGCAATACCGGGAATAGCCAGCGGCAGAACGACATAGCGCAATGTTTGCCCCGGCCTGGCCCCCAGGTCTGCCGAGGCCTGTAGTGCTGAAGATGGCACTCTGACCAGCGCAGCATGTACCGGTAATATCATGAATGGCAACCAGATATAAACAAACACTCCAAAACGGCCCAGACCAGAAGTGGAAAGTGTTGTACCGCCTATGCCTGGTATGCTGAGCACTGTGCTTAACACACCTTCCAGCCCCATATGGGTTAAAAACCACTGCGCCACGCCATCTTTTGCCAGCAACAACGTCCATGCATAGGCTTTAACAATATAACTGGCCCACATTGGCAACATCACCGCAATGTACAAAAAGGCTTTCATGCGGCCACTGGCATAACGCGCCATATACCAGGCGAGAGGAAAAGCCAGCACTGCGCTTGCCAGCGTGACCAGCAAGGCCATGATGACGGTACGTGAAATGATGTCGTAATTAGCCGGGGAGAATAGCGCAGCCAGGTTGCTCAGTGTCAGTTCTGGCAGCACCAACATGGTGAAGTCGTCAAAGGTGTACAAACCCTGCCACAGCAATGTGAACAAAGAACCGAGGTAAATAATGGCGAACCACATTACCGGTGGAGTCAGTAACAGTGCCAGCCAAAACAACGGCCGACGCCACAGAAACGTGCAGACATCACGCCTTAAACGGTAGTGTGATACACCTTTTGCTGCTTCCTGCATATTCATCGGTTTTCCTCCGCCAGCCGAACCATTGCCGCTTCAGGCCAGGATAACGCCACAGCCTGTCCTGGCTGGTAAAGCCCGCAGTCACTGCCCAGTGTATTGGTTTGGCTGACCAGCAAATGCTCACCACTGGCTAATTGCACGTCCAGCCGGGTTGTAGCGCCGAAATACTGAACCTCCCGCACGGTCCCCTGTGTCTGAAATGCCTCCTGGTGATTTAACTGTATATATTCGGGACGCAGTGCGAAACTTCCTGTTTTACCGGTAATGGTGTTGCAGGTTTCCCCGCTCAGCACATTCGCTGTGCCAACAAAGCGGGCGACAAACTCAGTGGCTGGCTGGTTATACAACACCCGGGGAGTATCAACCTGTTCAATGCGGCCATTATTGAATACTGCCACCCGGTCAGACATCGACAGCGCCTCGCTTTGGTCATGGGTGACGAAGACGAAAGTAATGCCCAGGGACCGTTGCAATGTTTTTAGCTCAAGTTGCATTTGTTCGCGCAATTTTAAATCGAGTGCGCCGAGTGGTTCATCCAGCAGTAACACTCCCGGGCGGTTTACCAGTGCGCGGGCCAGTGCGACACGCTGACGCTGCCCACCGGAAAGTTGCCAGGGTTTACGCTGGCGCACAAACCCTAAGTCAACCCGCTCCAGGGCTTCCTGAGCCTGGGCCAGGCGTTGTTTTTTCCCCACACCTTTTACCATCAACCCATATGCCACGTTATCCAGCACACTCATATGGGGAAACAACGCATAATCCTGAAAGACGGTATTTACATCTCGCTCATAAGGCGGAATGTTTGTGACATCGCGCCCATGAACTAAGATGTGCCCGGCACTGCTTTGCTCAAAACCCGCAATCAGGCGCAGGCATGTGGTTTTGCCCGAGCCGGATGGCCCGAGCATTGAGAAGAACTCCCCTTCATTAATTGCGAGTGTCACACTGTCAACAGCGCGTACCTCGCCAAAATGCCGGGAGACATTTTCAAACTGTACTGCGTAAGACATAGCACCCCCGGCATTAACGCCCGCCCATTACCGCAATGTAATCCTGTGTCCAGCGGCTGTAGGAGACATACTTACCACCTTTAGCAACAGGGGTTTTCCAGAATGCGATTTTGGCAAAGCTGCCATAGCCGTTGGTTTCGCACCCTTTGTCGCCCAATAGTGTGCTGGCTTTGCACCCTGCCGGGACTGCCGGTAATGAACCAAACCAGGCGGCCACATCACCCTGCACTTTTGGCGTCAGCGACCAGTTCATCCACTTGTATGCACAGTTAGGGTGTTTTGCATCCGTATGCATCATAGTGGTATCTGCCCAACCGGTAACACCTTCTTTAGGAATGGTGGTGGCAATGGGCTGCCCTTCGCTTTTTAGTACGTTAGCCTGATAAGGCCAGGAGCCTGAAGCGACCACGCCTTCATTTTTGAAATCGCTCATCTGGACCGTGGCATCATGCCAGTAGCGATGAATCAGAGCGTGCTGGTCACGTAATACTTTCAGTACCGCCTGATACTGCTGTTCGTTAAGTTCATATGGGTCGGTAATCCCCAGTTGAGGTTGCGTCGCTTTAACAAACAACGCGGCATCAGCGATATAAATTGGGCCATCATATGCCTGAACACGGCCTGCATTGCTCTTGCCGTCAGGTAGTTGTTGTTTAGTAAAAACAACTGACCATGAGTCTGGTGGGGTTGGGAAGGTTTTCGTGTTATACATCAGTAAGTTGGGCCCCCACTGGTACGGTGTGCCATACACTTTGCCAGCCACCGTGAACCAGGGGGCATCTTTCAGACGTGGGTCAACATTTTTCCAGTTAGGTATTAAAGCGGTGTTAATCGCCTGAACGCGTTTACCCATGATAAGGCGCAGTGAGGCATCACCTGATGCAGTCACCAGATCATATCCCCCTTTCGCCATCAGACTCACCATTTCATCAGATGTCGCGGCGGTTTTAACATTTACCGCACACCCGGTTTCTTTCTCAAACTGCGTTACCCAGTCATAGTTCTTATCACTTTGTCCCCGTTCGATATAGCCCGGCCAGGCGATGATATCGAGCCGCCCTTCTCCTTGCCCGACAGATGTTGGTTCAGCGAAAACTACCGGGCTGGCAGTGATGGAAAAAACACAGAGGGATAACAGGCTGCGTGCAAAACGATGTCTCATGAGTATGGCTCCTGTCTTATTAAAAATAATCAGGCCAACCCTGGCGTAAAAATATCTCCCGTAAAAACAGTAGACTGTTCAGTCTTTTTTCCGGCATCTGTAACTAACTATTTCACCTGGCTGTGATTAAACGCGCAGTTTTGCCGGGTGGGTGATGAAGAGTTTCAGAGTAAGAGTGAACTTTTAAAGTGTAGGCAGGGAGTTAGCGGTTGTTGGTGAAAAACAGGTGGTATTGAAATATCCTATGAAGCTGCATTAAGCGCCTGTTGCAATAACCGGCCAAGTGTTTGTACTGCCTGAATCTCCCGTTCCTGCCAGGGAAAAGAGGTATTAACGCGAAAACCATTAAGCCCGGTCTGGCCCACGGTAAACATACTCACGGGAGCGACGCTAATTTGTTCACGAATTGCAGCGGTATTCAGTGCCCGGGTATCAATACCTTCAGGTAAAGAAACCCATAAGAAATACCCACCGTCGTGGCGGGTAATCACACAATTTTCCGGTAAGTGCTGGCGCAGAATTTGCCACGCTTTGTGCTTACGCTCTGCCAGAACCCGCCGTAAACGGCGCAGATGAGTATCATAACTGCGTGTCGTCAGGTAATCAGCCAGCGCCATTTGCACTGGCGCACTGCCAGACAGCGTGCTCATCAGTTGCAATTGTTGAATACGCCTGGCATGCCTGCCTGCGGCCACCCAGCCTACACGGAACCCGGCCACCAGAGATTTGGAGAACGAAGCGCAATGCAGTGTGATACCCCCAGTATCAAAAGCCCGGAACGGGGCTGGGCGTGTGTTTCCCTGGTAGAGTTCACCATATACATCATCTTCAACTAATGTCACCTGATGCTGTGTCAGCAAATCGACTATCTGCTGTTTACGTTCATCCGCTAATGTGAATCCCAGTGGGTTTTGGTGATTCCCCATCAACCAACAGGCTTTTACTGGCCAGTTATTCAGGGCCTGCTCCAGCGCGGCAAGATCAATACCGTGATGGGGAGAACTGGGGATAGCAATCATTTTAAGTTTGAGGCGTTCAATGGCTTGCAGGGCACCATAGAAACAGGGAGTCTCCACCACAACCCAGTCGCCGGGTTCGGTGACTGCCTGCAAACTCAGGTTCAGAGCTTCCAGTGCCCCGGTCGTAATGACGATTTCGTCCGGAGAAATCGTTAACCCATGTTGGGCGTAACGGCGGGCGATGGCCTGACGTAATGCACGGTGACCAGGTGGCAGGTTTTCCGTCATACTTACAGCGCTGGTGTTACGCGCCACATGTGCAAGGGAGCGGTTAAGTTGAGCGAGCGGGAATAATTTTGGGTCGGGGAACGCGGAGCCAAAAGGCACCACTCCTGGGCGGCTACTGGCCTGCAACACATCAAAAATATAACTGTTGATGTCTACGTTTTCCTGGTGAACCAGTGATGCTGGCACACCAGGTGGAGTAGCAGACTCAGGGGGTGAGACGTAATAACCTGACTGCGGACGTGCGATGATTAGCCCGCGGCTTTCCAGCAACTGGTAAGCATGCGTGACAGTCATAAAACTTACGCCACTATGGCCTGTTTGTTCACGTATTGATGGCAGCCGGTCGCCAGGATGCCAGACACCCAACTCAATCTGATGAGCAATACGTTCAGCCAGTTGCTGATATTTTTTCATAGGCTAAGGTGTGTCGTCGAACAACGGTGTTGGTTTGCCGTTGTCATCGACGGCGACAAAGTTAAACTCGCCATGAATGACTTCTTCCCTGCCATCGGAGTACATCTGCTCAAGGTAGATAGTCACAGTGACTGTGAGGCTGGTATTACCCACTCGGGTCACCCGGCCAACCAGTTCGACAATCGACCCCGAGGGGATCGGGTGTTTAAAATTGATCTTCTCGGTTGAGACTGTTACCAGGCGTTTACGACAAAAACGGGTGGCAGCTATAAATGAAACTTCATCCATCCAGGCCAGAGCAGTTCCACCGAACAGCGTTGAATGGTGGTTGATGGTGGTTGGGAACACAACTTTGGCAACACTGGTTTGTGAAAAGCGAATCTTTTCCTCTATCCAGGCCGCATCTTTTTGGTTCATCACGAGACTTCCTGTTAACAAAAAAGCACCCACCTGATGAATCTTCCTGATTGAAAATAGTACAGATAGCGTGCGCGCTGGTGTCAGGCGCACAATGTATACAACAGCAGGCAGGTTCAGTGAAACGCTATAGTAACACTTTTTTAACCACCAGGAGCCTCCGCAACGGGTTATATATAACAATTTCCTGTTTCTGGCATTTTTTGTAAAACTGTTATAGGAAAATACCCACTAACTGTGGCTGCCCAGCAATATCATGGCTACTTAAGATAATGCCACCACTCGGTAATTATGAGGTTTGTATCGTGGCGTTTGATGCCTTTCATCTGGCGAGGATCCAGTTCGCCTTTACGGTCTCGTTCCATATTATTTTCCCGGCCATCACCATTGGTCTTGCCAGCTACCTGGCGGTGCTTGAAGGGTTATGGCTGAAAACTCAGCGCCTTCATTACCGCACGCTGTACCATTTCTGGAGTAAAATTTTCGCGGTTAACTTTGGTATGGGTGTTGTATCCGGGCTGGTAATGGCATACCAGTTTGGCACTAACTGGAAAATTTTCTCTCAGTTTGCCGGAAGTATTACTGGCCCCTTGCTGACCTATGAAGTGCTAACCGCTTTTTTCCTTGAAGCCGGTTTTCTTGGTGTGATGTTATTTGGCTGGAATAAAGTAGGCCCACGGTTGCATTTCTTCGCAACCTGTATGGTTGCATTGGGCACATTGATTTCCACTTTTTGGATCCTGGCTTCCAACAGTTGGATGCAAACCCCGCAGGGTTATCGCATCGAACAAGGCCATGTTGTGCCTGTTGACTGGTTTGCGGTTATTTTCAATCCGTCATTCCCTTACCGCCTGATGCATATGACTGTTGCTGCGTTTGTCAGTACCGCGCTCTTTGTGGGTGCAACGGCCGCCTGGCACCTGTTACGTGGGCGCAAAGATGCAACCGTACGCACCATGTTTTCCATGGCAATGTGGATGTTGCTTGTCTCCGCGCCACTACAGGCGTTTTTGGGCGATATGCATGGGCTGAATACACTGAAATACCAACCCGCCAAAATCGCCGCCATTGAAGGGCACTGGAAAAACATCCCAGGTGAACCGACTCCACTGTTACTGTTTGGCCTGCCCGATATGCAACGGGAAACAACGCGTTACGCTGTGGGAATTCCGGCATTAGGCAGCCTGATCCTGACACACTCGTTGACCAAACAAGTACCCGCACTAAGTGAGTTTCCTGCTGTTGACCGCCCCTGGTCCCCTCTGGTTTTCTGGTCATTTCGTGTCATGGTTGGGCTGGGTATCTTAATGATACTGCTCAGTGTTTGGGCCTTAGTGAACCGCAGAAATAACCGGTTGTTCGCTAATACCTGGTTGCTGCGTTTTGCCGTTGTTATGGGGCCTTCAGGGCTGATAGCGCTTCTGGCCGGGTGGGTAACAACTGAAGTGGGTCGCCAACCCTGGGTGGTTTATGGCCTGCTGCGCACTAAAGATGCCGTTTCTGCCCACAGTACCCTGCATATGAGCCTTAGCCTGTTGACCTTTATTGTCGTTTACTGTGCTGTCTTTGGCGTGGGTTATCACTACATGTTGCGTTTGATGTGTAAGGGGCCTGAACCGGACACTGGTGTTCAGATGCATGGAACCCCCGCCCGCCCACTTTCAGCCGCAATAAGTGATAAGGAGTAATCACAATGGATTTATCACTGTTCTGGTTTGCACTGATTATTTTTGCCACGCTGATGTACATCATCATGGATGGTTTTGACCTGGGAGTGGGCATGCTGTTTGCCGTTGAGCATACGCGTTCCCGGCGTGATGTGATGGTCAACACGGTGGCGCCTGTTTGGGATGGCAATGAAACCTGGCTGGTTCTGGGGGGCGCCGCCTTGTTTGGTGCCTTCCCACAGGCTTACGCTGCAATTACCGATTACTTGTCGGTACCACTGACACTGATGCTTCTGGGGCTGATTTTCCGCGGCGTGGCCTTTGAGTTCCGGGTCAACGCAACCCAGAGCCACCGTGGGTTCTGGGATAAAAGTTTTATGTTGGGCTCTTTTGTGGCGACGTTTACTCAAGGGATGGTAGCAGGCGCTCTCGTTCAGGGCTTTTCGGGGAGCAGTACGGCATTGTTCCCATGGCTAACGCCCTTCACTGTGTTTTGTGGTATTGGCCTGGTTGTTGCCTGGAGTCTGCTTGGCTCTACCTGGCTGGTATTGAAATGTGATGGTGAGCTGGCGTTACGTATGCGCCACTTTTCAACAATGCTGCTGGGATTATTTCTGGTCATTCTGCTGGGCGTTAGCGTTTTTTGCCCGCTTACTCAGCCATTTATTGCCAGGCGCTGGTTTAGCCTGCCGGGTTTCTGGTACCTGCTGCCGGTGCCGTTACTGGTTGGCGTTTGCAGTTTTCAGCTAGCCCGGACTTTGCAGCAGAACAATACCCACCGGAATCCTTTTGTTATGGCAATTATGCTTGTTTTCCTTGGGTTTGCCGGGCTTGGCGTTAGCCTGTGGCCTTTTCTGTTACCACCATCGATGACTTTATGGGACGCGGCAGCACCTGCGGCCAGCCAGCGCTTTATGTTGCCCGGGGCGTTGTTCATTTTGCCTGTTATTCTTGGCTACACCTGGTGGAGTTACCATGTGTTTCGTGGAAAAGTGAATGCTGATGGAGGGTATCACTAATGAACACGGCTCCGGTATGGCGCAAACTTAGTTGGTTATTGCTTATTTGGGCTGCCAGTGTTCTGGCGTTGGGAGTTGTCAGTTTCCTGTTTCGGTTGCTGATGCAACTGGCCGGGTTACACTCCCACTAAACCAAACCCGCCAGGTCTGTCTGCCTGGCGGGGAACTAAACCTCTTTATGTTACCCGGTAATTCCCAGATAACCGTGAATCCCCATATACAGCCCAACAAGTGCAATCAGTACGCTGGAAAAGTAAGGCGCACGGCGCGCCAGCGTATTGAAACCCTGCCAGCGATTTGCCACCTGCCGTACACTGATTGCCGCACCAACGCCAACCGTCACCAGTGTCAGCGCCAGGCCAATACTAAAACAGATAACCAACGTTGCCCCCAATGCCAGTGCTTTCAACTGGATACATATAAGCAGCACAGTAATTGCTGCAGGGCATGGCAGTAAGCCGCCTGTCAGGCCAAACAGCAGAATTTGCCAGTTGGTGACTTCTTTGCCATGAAAGCGGTGGCGAATATCATTAGCATGGGCAAGTTCATGTGCGTCCTGGTACTCTTTCGAATTCACATCCAGTCCTGCGAGCATCCCATGATCATGCTCATGGCCATCTTCGGTAAAGGCTAACTCATACTTATGCGCGTGCCCATTGTGGCCAAGTGACAGTTGCACGGTAAATTCATGGGGTTCCGGTACTGCTACTGTCGATTCAAGATAACTGCCTTTGTTGACAAAATTAAAAACCTCCACTGCACCGCCGGGTTCGCGCACTGTTTCCAGAGAAACTTGTTCCGCGGGCCATACATGCCCACTCAGCGTGGCTAACCGCCAGTGCGGTGGCTGTCCTTGTTCAAAAATCGATAACCCAACTTTCCCATGCCCGGTATCTATTTGCTGAATATCGGTGTGGTGATGGTGACTATGCTCGTGGGAGTGTTCATGAGCCTGCACAGATTCAAGCCAGTTTTTTTCACCTTGCCAGGTTCGCCAAAACATCCACCATGCCGTACCAAGAATGATGGCGGCAGACACTATTTGTAACCAGGGTTCGGCCGACTCCGCGGTGAACTTGTTGCTGATGTACATGCCACCAAAGGCAATCAGCCAGACAATTGCTGTATGAGATACAGTTGCGGCCAGCCCGAGCATGGCGGCCTGGCGTACAGTACCTTTGATGGCAATAATAAATGCCGCCATCATAGTTTTAGAATGACCGGGTTCCAGACCATGGAGAACGCCGAGTAATATTGCGCTGGGAATAAAAAACCAGGCATTTCCTTGCTGAAGAAGTACTGTGAACTCATTCATGATAATAATTCTTAGTTAGCTTACGATGGTTAGAGGATTGTACTCCCCCCCAGTAAAAAATACTACCACCCAGTATATTGGTGATGTTATAATGTACTGATATTTTGTTTTCAGGATCACGCTATGCCACATACCATTCGTGACAGGAAGAAACTCAAAGCCCGTACCAGCAAAATTCAGGGGCAGGTTGTTGCGCTGAATAAAATGCTTGATGAACCCCATGAGTGTGCTGCTGTGCTACAGCAAATTGCTGCAATACGCGGCGCGGTGAATGGCTTACTGCGTGAGGTTATCAAAGGTCATCTGACTGAGCATATCGTCCACCAGGGAGAGGAGCTCAAGCGTGAAGAAGATCTTGAAGTTGTACTGAAAGTGCTGGATTCCTACATCAAATAGCCTTTTCCATTCACTAAATATTTACTGGCCGCGAACTTGCCGCTGGTTTTTTCTTGTGGCAAAATCAAAACAATCCGTATAGATTGATTTTTTAATAAAGGACAACCAATGGCCCGTTCCCGCAATAAAGATCCTCAGGCACTGCGCCAGTCGCTGCTGGATTTCGCCACTCACTTGATTATCACGCAAGGTCTGCACGGGCTGACTATGGACAAAGTGGTGAAAGGCACTGGTATCAGTAAAGGTGGGCTGCAATACCACTTCCCTACCCGTCAGGCTCTGGTGGACGCCGTTTTTGACACGACGATGCAACAATTTCTTGCTGAAGTAGAAGCCGAAATTGCGGCGGATACCCAGCCGGGGTTACGTGCAACACGAGCTTATATTCGTGCCTGTGTCAGAGAGATGAGTGAGCAGGAAGTCGCGCTTAATCAGGGGATTATGGCTGCATTATTTGCAGACCCGGTATTGCGTGAGCGCTGGGCTGATTTTATCAACACCTGTATGCCTGCCGACGATAAAGGTAGTGATGATGGCACCACTGCCCTGTTCTGCCGCATAGCAGCAGATGGCCTGTGTTACGCCAGTTTATGTAATGTGCACCCGATGACAACCACACAACGTGAAACCCTTGTTCAGCGCCTGTTAGCGCTGACGGAGTAATTTCTATGACCTGGTTTTATTTAAGTATCGCGATTATCAGCGAAGTTATCGCCACTTCCGCCCTGAAAATGTCTGACAGTTTTACTCGCCTGTGGCCTTCACTGGTAACGGTACTGGGATATGGCGTGGCTTTCTATTTCCTTGCCGTATCCATGCGCACCTTGCCCATTGGCATTATTTATGCCGTTTGGTCGGGTACCGGTATTGTGCTGATTGGCATCGTTGGCTGGTTATATCTGGGGCAAAAACTTGATTTACCCGCAATGCTGGGAATGGGGCTAATCATCGCGGGTGTTATGGTGATTAACCTGTTTTCTCATACTGTTTCTCATTGATTGATGGCCCGGGCTGTGCCCGGCCTTTCTTTCAAACAGAGGTTCAACCAGCTTTTTCTGCATTTGCTTTTCTTACACTTTCTTTTCAAGGCTTTGCAAAACTCCTGACAGATTGATTTTTTCTCTGCAATAGTGTGCAGGTCAGCCTGAGGGAGTATAGCAATGCGTCACGCAGCCGTTTGTTTAATCTTGATCTTTTGTTCACTGACTACTAACCAGGTTACCGCCTGGACACTAACACCTGAGCAGGTCGGGTTGCGTAGCCTGGATTACCAGTTATTGCATGAAGCAGACAGCGATGAGCTCCGCGCAGTAACTGAAGAAGCGGCTCATGATTCCCGCGAACAACTCCATGAAGTGACTCACCGTAAACCAATACGTTACCAGTTCTGAGCGAAATCCCGCTATAAGCGGGGTTTCTTTTTTATATTGCAGAGTGCCTTGTTACTTCTTTTAAATTCGCACACCTATTTAATATGTGGTTTGCTCGCTAATTCCTGTTTTATGACTCGGTTTTTAATTCCTGTTTATCTCTGTAATGGCGTACAACACCATGATACTCTTCGCCGAAACACAGGATGATATGTTAATTAATAAATGGAGTTATAATGAAAACAGGGCCGACTGTTCTCGCCACAATTTTATTGTTAACCGGGTGTAAGGAACCAGATATTATTGGTGAATGGGCTGGGGACCATAACACCTTCAATGCCGGAGCGATTATTTCACTGTTTTCTGATACAAAGCTAAAGTTCACCAGTGAGCAAATTACTGTTTCTGATTTAAAAAGATCAGGTGATACATATATTTTTTATGTGAAATTAGGTGAAGCCAGGCATACCCGAGAATGGGTGGACGAAGCACTGCTCAAAGCAGAGCGGCGGCGTACTCCACATAAAACCCAGGTAAACTTCACCATTACTGATTTGCCAGAAGAAACCAGAATTTCTGATAAAGCAAACTTGCAGGACCTCGCCACCGATGGCTTATGGGGAACAGGAGAATATACCGCTTCTGTTAACTGGGAAAATGCGCGTATTTTTGTTTATACCAAGGCACCATATGGCCGGTACATTAATCCCTATACCCAATCTTCCAATACCTGGTGCGCATTAAAAGTCCCATTTACCGGGTATCTCCCCAACGTGGCAGGTTATTTTCATGTGCGTAAAGATGATATAGCGCAAGATGCAGCAAGACAGGGAATGACGGACTTACAAATTGACGCGATGGCTAAAAATAGAAATGAGATCATTGCTGTTTTTAATACAGTCTTGCCTGAAGGCGCTGGCTACCCACACACAATAACGTTTAGTGATTCCTTCATGGATTTATTTGTATCTAAAAAAGGAAAGCAGCCCACGGAAAAATTTTCTTACTCCATAGGCGAAAATGAGTTCATTTTTTATTATGGGATAATGGATGGAGAATATATCGATAGCGTAGCTGGGCCGTTTTATGACAGACAAAAGGTATGTGAAAAGATGATTACAGAGAAAACCCCAGAGATCATGAATGCAAAATACCATGCACTCAGATACAACAGGTTAACACTACTGGCAATTAACCCTGACGGGGAGTTCGGGGACTGATGTTTTAATCACTCTCACAATATTTTTCAGTCTACCAATTGCCCCGAAATTCGGGGCAATTGAGACCAAAAGTCTGGGAAATTATCGCCCTTTCCGCCCAGGAAGTGTTTTCATTAACTCTTCTGGTGTCACTGATGCCACCACACTGCCAGGTAACGGCATTTTCATAATGTGGTTCTTCATTTTGCCAATGACATGCATCTCACAAGGCTTACAGTCAAATTTCAGGGTCAGCACTTCATCCTGATGCACCAGTTGCATGGGGGTTGCCCGCCCTTTAACACCCTGCACGCCTTTGGCCTGTTTTGGGCACAAGTTAAACGCAAAGCGCAGGCAGTGTTTGGTGATCATTACAGGTACATCACCTTTCTCTTCATGTGCCTCATATGCCGCATCAATCAGTTTAACCCCGTAGCGATGGTAAAAATCACGGGCTTTCTGGTTGTACACGTTGGCAAGAAAAGTCAGGTGTGATTCAGGGTAAACCGGTGGTGGAACGCTCACCGGTTTACGGCTGCCGCGCGGGTAATTTGCCATGCGGGCATCGGTCAGCATGGCAATGGTTTCACGGCGTAACTGGTTCAGCAGGCTGTTGGGCACAAACAATGGAGCCGCTAAAGCCAGGTTAACTTCTCGCGGGTAATAACATGTCTGCCCCAGTTTCGCCACGCCATCATGAAGCTGGCTTTCCGCTTTTTCCGGGTTATTTGCGATGTCAAACTGACCATCAAGGGTATGCGTTACACTCACGCCATCTTCACTGGTTGCAGTCAGAACCAGTTGCTCCTGCCAGCCGCTCAGTACCAGGTCTACCGCAATGCGTCGCTCGCTGGAGGTTTTCAGCAAAGCCTGTTGCCAGTTATGATCCAGGTTACGGTTGAGTGGGTGATGTGGGCGGATTTTATGTAAATCAGCAGGCATCTCATTCGGCCAGACCCGGTAACGCCCTTCCCCCGTTTTCTCAACGGTGTTCACACGGAAACCGACGACCTCGCGTTTGATCATGACATTCAGACCATCACCGTTAGCGAGCGGCTCAGTGGTTTCCACATCCAGGTGTCTGGCCGCAACACTCAACACTTCACCAACAGGTAAGCCAATGAATTTGGGGGAATCAAAAGCGCCAATATCCTGTTTACGTTGATTCACAAAATAGTCTGTGCTGCCGCGGTGAAAGGTTTTATCCGGAGAAGGGATAAAAAAGTGTTCCGTGCGGCCAGCAGACGCACGCTCAAGATCACTGCGTGATTCAATAATGTTATCCAGCAACTGGCGGTAATAAGCGGTTATGTTTTTCACATAACTCATGTCTTTATAGCGCCCTTCGATTTTAAAAGAGCGTACACCAGCATTAATCAATGCTTCCAGGTTGGCGCTTTGGTCGTTATCTTTCATCGAAAGCAGGTGCTTTTCATAAGCAACCACCCGCCCCTGGTCATCTTTCAGGGTGTACGGCAGGCGGCAGGCCTGTGAACAGTCCCCGCGATTAGCACTGCGCCCGGTTTGCGCATGGGAAATGTTGCACTGCCCGGAGTACGCAACACATAACGCGCCATGAATGAAAAACTCAATGGTGGCATCGGTATTTGCATGAATATCTGCAATCTGGTTGAGATTCAACTCACGCGCCAGAACGATTTGCGAGAACCCGGCATTGCCTAAAAAGCGGGCCTTTTCCACACTGCGAATATCACACTGTGTGCTGGCATGCAGCTCAATAGGGGGAATATCCAGTTCCAGGATCCCCATATCCTGAACAATCAGAGCGTCCACCCCCGCCTGATACAGATCAGTTATCAGCTTTTGTGCGCCAGCCAACTCATTGTCATGCAGAATAGTATTCAGTGTCACAAACACTTTGGCACCAAACTGGTGGGCAAAAGGAACCAGTTCAGCAATATCTTTCAGGCTGTTAGATGCATTATGGCGGGCACCAAAGTCCGGGCCGCCAATATAGACCGCATCAGCGCCATGCAGAATGGCTTCGCGGGCTATTTCGGCATCGCGTGCCGGGCTGAGTAGTTCAAGTTTATGAGTTTGCAGGCGCATAATTGTCTTATTCAGGTTTATTGAAAGGCGGCTATTGTAGTCAGATTCGGGTACGAGCAAAACTGCTTTTCACGGGAAAGCCGCTCTGTTTTAAACCGTAGACGATGGATAGTGAATCAGCGACTGAAATACCGTGGTTATAGCACTATGGTTAGCATAACTGTGGGGAACATCTGCAATAAAGCGCCATGCCTCACCGGCGGAAAGTGTGTGCCATTGCCCATCAACACACAACGATAATTCACCCGTAAGAACAATCACATGTTCAATAACACCCTGTTCATGGGGGCTGGAGTCACTTTGTGCTCCCGGTGCCAGTGTAATGCTGAACATATCGAAACGTAATACCGGGTCATATGGGAATAGTGGTGTCACTACCATCGCCTGCTGCTGGGCATCATAGACTGGCCGTTCACTGCCTGGTGTGGTGATAAAACGCGACAGCGGCACATTCAGCCCAGTGGCAATTTTCCACAGCGTGGCAACTGTTGGGCTGGATTCGTTGCGCTCAATTTGCCCCAGCATCGCTTTTGATACACCGGTTTTCTCTGCGGCCTGTGCCAGGCTCCACCCGCGCTGCTGACGTAACTGTTTCAGTGTTGATGACAACCAGGCTGCTATATCATCCATAAATTCCTCCTGTGTGGTCGGTAAGTATAGCGCCTTGTGCGTTATAACGCACGGTGTTATAGTCCGGACGTTATAACGCACAATACAGGAGCCGTTATGAGGCACACATCCCTTCCGTTTCCCACGATAATGTCCGGCTTTGTCGCTGTATTAGTCGGCTATGCCAGCTCTGCTGCGATTATCTGGCAGGCAGCTACCGCAGCAGGTGCCACACCAGACCAAATTGCAGGCTGGATGACCATGCTGGGTATTGCGATGGGTGCCAGCTCGCTGATTTTGTCCTGCTGGTACCGTATTCCGGTATTGACTGCATGGTCCACTCCAGGTGCTGCATTGCTGGCGACCAGCCTGCATGGGCTGACCATCAATGATGCTATTGGCGTTTTTGTGTTTGCCAACCTGCTGATTGTTTTGTGCGGCGTAACGGGCCTGTTTGCCAGGTTAATGCAAATTATTCCTCACAGCCTGGCTGCCGCAATGCTGGCGGGTATTTTATTGCGTTTTGGGCTGGATGCCTTTGCTAACCTGCAAGGCCACCTGGGGTTAACCGGCACAATGTTAGCCTGCTGGGTAATAGCCCGCCGTATTGCGCCACGCTATGCCATTGTGTTCACTCTGGTTGTCGGGCTGGTTATTTGTGCCATGACCGGCAGCATTGATACCCGGCATATTGATACCCATTTTGTTATGCCGCAGTGGGTAACGCCCCACTTTTCTCTGTCTGCCTTGCTGGGTGTTGGTGTGCCTTTCTTTTTGGTCACCATGGCATCTCAAAATGCACCGGGTGTGGCTACCATGAAAGCATCCGGTTACCACCTGCCTGTTTCATTACTGATGGTGGTTACCGGCGGGTTGTCGCTGCTGCTGTCGCCATTCGGGGTGTTCTCTGTATGTATCGCCGCGATTACTGCCGCAATTTGCCAGAGCCCGGAGGCACACCCTGACGCACAACAACGCTGGAAGGCATCAGCTACGGCTGGGGTATTTTACCTGCTTGCCGGGTTATCTGGTGCCACTATTACCTCATTGATGGCCGCCGTACCCGAGGCCTGGATCCAGACGCTTGCCGGATTAGCGTTATTGGGCACTATCAGTGGCAGCCTGGTTCAGGCACTGAATGTTCCCCATCAGCGTGACGCCGCGATTATTACTTTTTTAATTACCGCCAGCGGGGTAACACTTGGCGCTGTGGGGAGTGCATTTTGGGGGTTGGTTGCCGGTGGCGTATGCTATGCCTGCCTGGCACCTAAAGCACGCATAGCGGAAGGTGTACAGCCATAAACAGCGCGGAAACGGTTTGAAAAATGGCTTGAAGAACTAAAACCACACTGCAGGGCGATATCGGTAAGCGGTAATTGCCCTGCTTTCACCAGTTGTTCGGCTTTGATCATTCGGCGCTGCATTACATACTGATGCGGCGCAACACCAACCGACTGGCGGAACATGCGCGCAAAATGAAATTCGCTGAGCCCTGCCTGTGCCGCCAGCTTATCCAGAGTAATAGATGTATCAAGGTGATGTTCAATCCATTCCATTGTCTGGCGTAGCACCACTGGCGCCAGCCCGCCTTTTACAGGAGGTAATTTCCACTGAACGGTACTGTAATGCTGCACAATATGGGTGAGCAGCAATGTAGACGCAGTAGTGAGCACCAGGTGGTTTGCCTGTTCGCCCCAGGCATTATTGAGCAAGAACTGGCGGTAGAGCTGAGTAATGTGGACATCTTCGGCAAACGTCCGTTCATCAAGCTGAATACTTGCCGGGTTGCGATCCCAAATCTCTTCGCCAATTGCGCGTAAATGCGCACTGGTACAGTACAGATGCACAAAGGAAAGGTCGGCACGTACATCCCAGGTGGATTCACTCTGTTCTGGCATCAGGCAAAATCTGTCTGGCCCGCCGCCATTTTTCCAGCCCTGGCGTGTTTTGTGGTAGGTTTCGTACCCGTCTGCCACATACAAACTTAATGTATGGTGGTCGCTCATCTGCGTGATGGTGTCATGCTTATTTGACCAGGATGCCAGTTGCACCCCGGAGTTAAGCTGCACACTGTCGTGTAATACTGCCTTGTGCTGGCGCAAGTTTTCAAATGCGTGGTAGCCCATATCGCCCTGCCATTGCTTCATCTGTTTGACAGTCTACGGTGGCAATTTCTCCTCTGCCAGCCATTACCGGAAAAAAAAGCGCAAGAATATGCAAGTGCACCACAACCAGCTGCAAGCCAGCTGGCGCAGCTCACTACACACTACCGGCTACTTTCACGGGAGTAATGAGGTTATTTATGAACGCAGTACTGTATATTTTGGTCGTTGTTATTTGGGGAACTACCTGGATTGCCATTGCCATGCAACAAGGGCCGGTCGCCGTACCCGTTTCTATTTTCTGGCGGTTTGCTGTGGCTTGTGCCGTGTTATGGCCGGTGATGTTGATGACCCGCCGCCTGAAATCTATGCGCAAAGCAGACCATTTATTCTGCCTGCTACAAGGGTGCTGTGTCTTCGGGTTCAACTTCTTCTGCTTCTACCATGCAGCCGCCTGGATAACCAGTGGGCTGGAGTCAGTAATTTTCTCTATGGCGGTATTGTTTAATGCAGTGAACAGTTTTCTGTTTTTTGGCCAGCGCCCGGCACCGCGTTTTTATGCTGCCGCGCTACTCGGCCTGGTCGGTATGGTTGTGTTGTTCTGGGACGATGTCGTGGGCCAGACGCTATCCATGACGCTACTTGGTGGTATTGGGTTAAGCGCACTGGGTACCTACGGTTTCTCATTGGGAAATATGATCAGCGCCCGCCACCAGAAACGTGGGCTGGATACACTCACCACCAACAGTTGGGCTATGCTGTACGGTACGCTGGTAATGGGAGCGACGGGCCTGTTCAGTGGCAGCCATTTTATGCCAGAGTGGGATACCCGTTATATTAGCGCGCTGCTTTATCTCGGTGTTTTTGGTTCAGTCATTGCTTTCGGTGCCTATTTTACGCTGGTTGGGCGTATTGGCCCGGCAAATGCGGCCTGGAGTACACTGCTGTTTCCCCTGGTAGCATTAGCGATTTCAACCGTTTTTGAAAATTATCAGTGGAAAAGTAATGCGGTTATTGGCCTGATTCTGATCCTTGCAGGAAACCTGGTGATGTTTGTGCCGGTCAATAAATTACGTGCCGGTTTGCGGCTGAAGAGCGCCTGATACCCGAAGTAGCGGGAAAAGTGTGGCGCGTGTAACACAAAGGCACTTTTGACAACACAGGCAAATCAGAAACTGCAACACTGCATAACATACTGTCAATAAAGGGCCTTCACGATGAACATGCCACACTTACGCATTGCCAGACCGGTTACCTCTCTGACACAAAGTGAAACGCTCTACTGTACAGGGCTTGGGTTGGAGGTAACGGGGCGATTTAGTGAGCATAATGGTTTTAGTGGCATTATGCTGTCGCTCCCGCAGGCTGCATGGCACCTTGAGTTTACTGTGTGCCACCGGCATCCTGTTACACCTGCCCCCGGGAGCGAGGACTTACTGGTTCTCTATTACCCGGACCCAACCCACTGGCGGCAACGGTGTGAAAAAATGCGCCTTGCCGGGTTTCATGCCATTAACAGTTACAACCCATACTGGGATCATCACGGGCAGACGTTCATAGACCATGATGGCTACCGCACAGTTATTCAGCAAAGCGCGTGGCCGGTTACACCTTCTGAGCAAGCAGTGTCGCAAATCTGAGTTTAATGCGGTTACCATTGCTGTCCGTTTTGTGCAATTCCCCCACATCTTCATTGTATTTATGCAGGTTCCAGCCTGCATAATACGCCGCCAGTTCGCCTTCTTTGAAGGTAAACGGGAACCCAACAGAGCATGGAAAATCAGCGGTGCTCATTGCTGAGACAATTAAATTCAACCCACCCGGGCGCGTGGCTTCCTGCATCTGGCTAATCAGACGGGGAATAGTCGCAGGTTCAAGAAACATCATCACTACTGTTGATAACAATAAATCGTACGCGCCGTGAAAACTGACCTGGTTGAGGTCGGCCACCGCCGCTTCCAGATTACCCAGTTTTTCCTGCCGGGCAATGCGCTGCAGGTTTTCTATGCTGGCAACGTTTTTATCCCAGGCCTGAACCTGGTGCCCTGCATCCGCCAGGTAAAGGCTGTTGCGCCCATTACCACAACCCAGATCCAGTACCTGACTGTGGGGTTTTAGCAGGGGAACAGCACTTCGTAATTCAGAGTGAGGTAAGGTCAGCCCGTAGTTATCGTGAAAATAGTTTTCTGTGCGCATGGTTTTCTCCCGCCACCATCGTTAGCCAGTGGCAAAGCCTTTATCGTCTGCCAAAATTATTACAATAACCGGAGATGATAATGAAAAAATACCAGTTGAGCGACCACTGCCGTAAGCTTATTTCGCCACAGGGAGAAAACATCACCCTGTATCAAATATGTGCCCTGGCAGACTTTGGTTCCGTGTGCAAAGGTCAATTGGGCGGCTGGGTGGAAGGACCAGACTGTCTTAGTCAACAAGGTAGCGCCTGGCTTGAAGAACAGGTGGAAGTCTTTGGCGGTGCGCAAGTCAGTGGTGATGCGCAAATCCTTGGCCTCAGCCGGTTAACAGGCAGGCTTCATGTGACGGATAGCGCGCAGGTAAAAGATTGCCAAATTGATGGCCCGGCTGACATCAGCGGGGAAGCCAGGCTGTTCGACAGCCGCATAATTGCCTGTATGGGTTTTACGGCAGACCCAGACCAGGCTCTTACCATCAGTGGCAATGCGCATATCAGGCGGAGTTTACTGGCTCATCAGGTGTGTGTCTGTGACCACGCATATATTGATTTTGGTTTTCTGCAACACCGGGCTTGTGTGAGTGGTTATGCCATTATTCAGGGAAACGATAATTGTAATGTGTGGCTGTGTGACAATACCTGTGTAAGTGACCATGCCCGTATTATTGCCGGACAGGATACCGATAGTATCCCTGTATTACGTGGACATGTGCGGGTTGCTGATTATGCAGTGGTTGAAGGTAACTGTGTTCTGTCCGGGAGCGTGACATTGCTTGATTACGCAAACCTGCACGGCGGCCCGGTCGTGCTATGTGACAATGTCACGGTTCGGGGGCACGGGCGTATCGCGGGAAATGTTCGCCTGGAAAACGCCACAGAACTCCGTGATAACGCCTGTATTGAAACCTGGGATAACGAAACTGTTTTGTTGCGGGATTCAAGAATACTGACAGGTAACCAGCACATCACTCGCGCCAGCCCTTTTCTGCCTTTTGAGCGTTAATTTATTCAGTTTTGTTTGCCTGGCTGGTATCAATAATCCGCCCATAGATGTTCTGGTCGTGATAACCGCCATTAAGAAATTCTGCTTCACGCAACCGTCCTTCAAGAGTAAAACCATTACGTTGGGCAACCTGGTTGCTGGCAGTGTTGGTGACAATACATTTAATGACAAAGCGGCGTACCAGTCCTTCGCGGGCATATTTCATCATCATCGCGTTTAAAGAACGGGACAAAATGCCTTTACCCTGCGCCGCTTCGTCCAGCCAGTAGCCAATGTAGGCAGCTTTATTTGTTGGCTCTATCAGGTTAAAAGACACCACGCCAACCAGTTTTGACTTACACAGAATCATAAACATTTTGGTGATATTGCGGTGGTGCAACAGATAATTACCCTGAACGGTTTTCAGGGTATCTTCCCGCGCATTGACAAATTGCGGCCAGTTCATACTTTGTTGCAGCCAGTCTTTATTGCGCAGAATCAGCGCAAACAGTGGGTCAACAAAGCGTTCATGAACTGAATGCAATTGAATATGCGAATCCACAGAAATCACTTCATCCTGCCATGATTGGGGGGTATTCACAGGTATACCTCTTTTCTTTTCACTGTTTTCAAAGACTAAGTGATTCTTAATAAAAAGTCTCGCGCTTTATTTTGCCCCTTTACAGTGCGTAGCGACTGTTCTTGCACCGCAAGTATGCAAGAACTGGCTCCATAACTGTCCATCATAACCGTTGCCATGCCATTGGAACCATTGATGCACCGTGTAACTAAAGTTTCAGTTGAATGATAACCTGACCTGGTACAGAAATTGCAAAAATTCTGTTACAGAACAGGAGACAAACATGAAAGCAGTCATAATTGGTGGTGGCATTGGCGGTTTGTCCGCAGCGATTGCCCTGAAACGCTGCGGCATCGAAACTGAAGTGTATGAAGCCGTAAAGGAAATTAAACCGGTTGGTGCAGCAATTTCAATCTGGCCTAACGGGGTAAAATGCCTGAATTATCTTGGCCTTCATGAGAATGTCACTGCCCTTGGCGGGAATATGGCATATCTCGCCTACAATGACGGGCACAGCGCAGCCACCCTCACCCGTTTTAGCCTGTCGCCGCTGGTTGAGGCTGTAGGCGAGCGGCCTTATCCTGTTGCGCGCGCAGAATTGCAAAATATGTTGCTGGAGCAATATGGCAAAGACGCCGTGCAATTCGGTAAACGGGTTACGCATATAGAAGAGCAGAAAGATGGTGTTTGTGCCTGGTTTGAAGACGGGCACAAAGCAACGGGTGACCTGCTGATTGCAGCCGATGGCACCCACTCTGTTATCCGTAACTGGGTATTGGGTTACCAGACTGAACGCCGTTATGCGGGCTATGTGAACTGGAACGGACTGGTTGAGATTGATGAAACGATTGCACCGGCAGACCAGTGGACCACTTTTGTCGCAGAAGGGAAGCGCGTCTCACTCATGCCGGTTGCCGGTAACCGCTTTTATTTCTTCTTTGATGTGCCCTTACCCAAAGGGCTGGAAGAAGACAGAAGTACTCTGAGGGACGACCTTAAACGCTATTTTTCTGGCTGGTGCCCACCGGTTCAAAAGCTGATTGATACACTGGACCCACAAACCACGAACCGGATAGAAATTCATGATATCGAACCATTTATGCAACTGGTGCGTGGCCGGGTAGCGTTGTTGGGCGATGCCGGGCACAGTACTACTCCGGATATAGGCCAGGGTGGCTGTGCGGCGATGGAAGACGCCGTGGTGCTGGCCATTGCCCTGCAAACCAACTCGCTGGGAATTGAAGATGCTCTGTTGCGTTACCAGGCTAAACGCAATGAGCGGGTAAAAGACCTGGTTCTGAAAGCACGCAAACGATGCGATGTAACACATGGTAAAGATCAACAGGCAACACATGCCTGGTATGATGAACTGAAAACGGAAACCGGAGAGCGCATTATGGCCGGGATTGAAGATACCGTGATGGGCGGCCCACTGGCCTGAACCGGCTTTAATTAATAAAAAACCGCGCAAGGTTTGCTGCCTGCGCGGTTTTTTTCACCCTGCCATATTAACGCATCTGGCGTTCATCAACATATTTGCGTTTATCTGGTGCTGGCGGGAAATACTGGTAAAGCCAGGTTTCACTAATAGCTTTCCCCTGGCAACGCAGGAACATGCGCATTTCTACCGGGTCTACGGAATCAGAAGTGGGATACCAGTCGAACAGAATGCGGTAGCCATCAAATGGTTCGACATACAGGATTTCGACCTGGCGCGCTTCGCCACTGGACAATGTGATAACGGGTTCAATGCCTTTAGGCGCAGCATCTTTCAGGTCGCCACCAACAAAATCAATGGCAAAACGGCGTGACCATTTTTCCGGGAAGTGTTCACCCGGTGCCCAGCCTTCCGGGAAGCTCCCCATGCCTGTGCGGGTTGCATAGACTCGCGCCATATTGGTGTGATAAGGCGGCTCGGCACTCCAGTACAGACGGTACTTGAAGTTCAGTGTGTCACCGGCTTTGACCGGTTTCTCCGGTTGCCAGAAACACACAATATTATCCAGCGTTTCACCGGTTGTTGGGATCTCCATCAGGCAAACATGGCCTTTACCCCAGGCATTACGCGGCTCAACCCACAGGCTTGGGCGTTTGTTATACCAGCCCATCACATCCTGGTAGCTTTCGAAGCGGTGGTCGAGTTGTAACAGACCAAAGCCTTTCGGGTTTTCATCCATAAATGCGTTGAACTGCAGGCGCTGTGGGTTATTGAGCGGACGGCAAATCCACTCACCATTACCACGCCACATAGACAGGCGATCGGAGTCATGAATTTGTGGATGAATGGTGTCGCACATTGTGCGTTCATTGGTGCCACAACTGAACATGCTGGTCATTGGGGCTATCCCCAGTTGCCTGATGTCCTGGCGCGCATACAGGTGATTTTCGATTTCCATAATCACCTGGGTTTCTTCACACTCAATGGTAAATTTGTAGGCCCCGGTGGCACTTGGGCTGTCCAGTAAGGCATATACCACAAAAGTCGTGTCGCTGGCTTTGGGGGTTTCAAACCAGAACGCCGTAAAATCAGGGAACTCTTCTGGTTTATCAGTAAAGGTGTCAATTGCCAGGCCACGGGCCGACAGGCCATATTGCCAGGTGTTGTCTACTGCACGAAAATAACTCGCGCCAAGGAATGAAACGATATCACGACGCGCCAACTCAGGGGCTTTAAAGACTTTAAAACCCGCGAAACCCAGGTCTGGCTGCCCTTCCAACTGGCTGACATCCACGCCGGCATCGTGGTAATTGAATAAATCCGGACGGAAATGTACTTCCCTGGCCTGATGGGTTGACTGGTCAAGGGAAAACATTCTTACCCGGCGGCGAAAGCCCATGCCAACGTGGAAAAACTGCACATCGAGTTGGCGGTTTTCTATGTTGTGCCACAGAGAATGCCCGGCATCATACTGAATGCTGTTGTAAGCCTGAGGGGTTAAATCGGCCAGTGTTTTCGGCAATGGGCGAGGTGCGCCCCCCCAGGCCTTTTGCGCCAAATCATGGGCCATCGACTGCAACACAGAAAAATCGAAAGTGCGGGTACTGCCATCCGCAATTCCTGACTCTTGTGCCCACGCCGCGCGCGAGAAGAAAGTGGCAAGTGCTGGAGTGCCACAGGCAGCGGCCAGCGCCATAGAAGCTTTTATAAAACGTCTGCGATTCATGCCGGATTCATCGTCCTTTTTGTCAGGATAGTAGCGTTAGGTTAACGGGCATTCCCACCATGCACTTAAGCCCGTTGCCATGGACACTCTAGACAAAATTGACCCTGAATCCAACAACACAACGCTGCGGCCCGCGCGAGCGTCTGTTTTTCAGACATGTCGCCCAGAGGCCGCAGTAAAAATGGTGTTATTTCACACTCACATCAATTCCCGGGAAATATTTTTTTGCCAGTGTGGTGACTGTGCCATCGGACTGTAATTTGCTGATAGCCGCATCAAGGCGTGCTTTCGTCCGGGTATCTCCTTTACGCAGACCAAAACCAATTCCGCTACCCAGAATTTTGTCATCACTGACTGGCTTACCAATAAAGCCAAAACCTTTGCCCTGAGGCTTGCTCAAGAAACCGGCCTGACCTGCCGCGGACATCACCAGTGATGCATCAATACGGCCATTAAGTAAATCGGCCCATGCCATGTTCTGGTCTTTGTATGAGACAACAGTTACCCCCTGCTTCTCCCAGTGCTCTTTGGCATAAACTTCCTGAATGGAACCCTGCAGAACGCCAATGGTTTTCCCCTTAAGCGATGCTGCTGTCGCGTCAAGACCACTGCCGGATTTACCCACCAGTTGGGTTGGTATCCGGTAAATGGGGTGAGTGAAGTCGATACTTTTTTCACGCTGTTCCGTGATATTCATTGCGGAGTTAATGGCGTCGAATTTTTTTGCCATCAGGCCTGGTATCAGGGCATCAAATGACGTTTCCACCCATTCGCACTTCAGTTTTGCCGCCTGGCAAACTGCTTTGCCGAGATCGATATCAAACCCTTCCAACTGGCCTGCGGCATTACGGCTTTCAAACGGTGGATATTCAGCTTCCAGCCCAAAGCGCAGCGTGTTTTCTGCAGCAATAGCAGATAAAGAAGATAACAACCCAGCGGCTAATAACAGTGATGTAATTTTTTTCATGAGTAACCCTGCTTAACGTGGCTTAACCTGGCATAACGCCTGCGCGCCTGCCTTTAATGTCGCATCGTCTTTAGCAAAAGAGAGGCGAATCAGTTTATTGTCTGTACCATCGGTGTAGAACGCGGATAACGGAATGGCAGCAACACCATGCTCCACAATCAGACGTTTTACCATCTCGCTGTCGGGTTCGTCACTAAAGTGCCCGTAACTGGCGAGCATAAAGAATGACCCGGCACTCGGTAATAACCTGAAGGGAGACTCAGCCAGCAAAGACTGGAGTAAATCACGCTTACGCTGGTAAAACGGCCCCAGACTTTGCCAGGTGACCGGATTCGTCATGTAGTCGGCGAACGCATACTGCATAGGCGTATCTGCCGCAAACATTAAGAACTGGTGCACTTTGACTATCCCATCCATCAGCACTTTTGGCGCAACGCAGTACCCCACGCGCCAGCCTGTAACATGGAACGTTTTACCAAAAGATGAAATGATGACACTGCGTTCCGCCAGACGCGGATGTGTGGCCATGCCGTGGTGGCGCGCGCCATCAAAGACGATATGCTCATACACTTCATCTGCCAGCAAAATGATATCGGTCCCCTGAGTCAAACGCACCAGTTCGCTCAAATCTGACTCACTCAGCACCTGGCCACTCGGGTTATGTGGGGTATTGATAATTATCATGCGGGTACGGCTGTTTATCGCAGCCGACACTTCATCCCAGTTAATCCGGAAATCAGGCTGAGTCAGTTTGACAGCAACGGGCGTTGCACCCTGCAAACGAACTACCGGCGCATAGCTGTCGAAGGAGGGTTCAAAGTAAATCACTTCATCGCCCGGGTGAACCAGGCCACTGATGGCAGAGTAGATCCCTTCACTGGCACTGGCGGTAACCAGCACTTCATCTGTAGTGTCATAATGCTGACCATATGCCAGTGCGACTTTCTCACTAATCAGCTGTTTGAGGTGAGGCAAACCCGTCATTGGAGCATACTGGTTGCGGTTTTCTTTCATCGCTTTTGTTACGCCATCAACCAGTGCCGGGTCACACGGAAAGCCTGGCGCACCCTGGGAAAGGTTAATGGCATTGTGCTGGGATGAAAGCTGCCCAATTACGGTAAAAATGGTGGTACCTACATCCGGCAGTTTTGATTTGCACTGTACCGGGGATTGCATGGACATGGCCGCTCCTGTGATAGCTACGAATTGCATAACTATTCAAGCGACCCGGCATTGCAAGCACAACCGAATTGTTGTCATAATAGCCATGCAAAAATTGCATAGCTGGAGATGTGTATGCCCCGCCATTCCCTGCCACTGAATGCGCTTGAAGCCTTTATTGTTACCGCCCGGCACCTTAACCTGACTCATGCAGCGAAAGCGCTTTACCTGACTCAGGGTGCGGTAAGCCGCAAAATTGCTTCGCTGGAAAACTGGTTTGGCTTTGCGTTGTTTGAGCGGCATGCCCGGGGTTTGCACCTGACGCCACGCGGGAAAGCGTTACTCCCGGAACTTGAGCAGGCATACAGGCAAGTGCATATTGTGGCTGAACAGGCACGTCAGAAACCACAATCAGTTCGCCTTAAAGCGCCAACCTGCGCTATGCGCTGGTTGCTACCTAACCTTCTTGCCATTGAGCATCACTACCCGGACCTCGATGTGGTGTTAACCACCACAACCGATCACGGCATTAATTTTCATGCTGAACCTTTTGATGCCGCAATTGAATATGGGAAATCTGAACGTGGTGAATTGCTGTTTGATGAGTGCCTGACACCGGTAGTAAGCCCGGTGCTGGCAAACCAACTGGCAACACAACCGGAAAGCTTATCCCGCCTGACATTTTTACACCCCACGCGGGATAAAACTGACTGGTTATTGTGGTGGAACAGCCAACCCCGCCCCTGGCCGGTAATGCGTAAGAACCAGCACTTCGATACCATGGATCTGGCTATCAGTGCCGCCATCCAGGGATACGGTGTTGCGATTGCCGATGAACACCTTGTCGCCGCGGATATCAAAGCCGGGAGACTGGTGCGGCTGTCTGAACAGGCAGTGCCTACGGGAGCGGCATACCGCCTGGTGTTGCGCCAGGCGGGTAGCGAAGCAGGCAATTTAAACGACTTCCGCCAGGCGTTGCTTAGTCCAGATTTACATGGTGTTTCATCACTCGCTTAAACAGCCGCAGACGCAAAGGCATAAACCAGCGGCGATGGCGAAAACCAAACTGCCGCTGCAGGCCAATTTGCAAAACGCCATGTGCCGGCCAGGCGACCGGCCCCGCAAGAGCCTGCGCTTCCCCCTTCTTCTGGCTGGCAAATGCGGCCCAGTAATCTGCGAGAATCGAGGCGACTTTTTGGTCTGGTTCTGTAGTAGTTATCATGGTTGCCAGCGTATCAAATACGTAAGCCACTTCGTTACCATGTGACGCGCCGAAAGGCAGGCTGCCCCGTTCACCTTCACTGACATAATCAAACCAGTAACGCCAGCAAGCCTGGCCTGCTCTCTTTTGTGCATCACTGATAATCAGGCCCAGTGTGGTAAACGCCATATCACGGCAAACCTCGCGCCCGAGCGCATCATCCTGTAAAGCATGCGGGTAAAGCGTGCGGATCAGGGCAAGTCCGCCCCGGTGAGTTTTGCGCATCTGGCGGATTTGTTGTGCGGCATCCACACCAAACACAGAGAGCACGCTGGCTTCATCACTGTTACTTCCCACCAGTACTGGCAAGGCGTGTTGCTGCCCTGCCATAAAGCAATCCAGCGCGGGTTGTGGCAGCACGATATCGCCACTTATCGGCACAGGTGCGGGTGAATAAGGTGCGGCCAGAGGCCAGAAGGCATCGCCTGGTAATTCTCGCAACTGTTCAGCAGTGGCGTGCTTTAACCCCAGCACAGCCGCCACTTGTTCACCATTTTGTAATGCGTCTGGCCGGGGAGTGTCAGGTAACGTGTAACCGCTTTGAATAATCGCTCTGTGAAACAACCCCCTGGCGAGTGGTGAGGTCATCAGTGACATTACACTACGTGCACCTGCAGATTCGCCGAACAACGTCACCTGTTGTGCATCACCACCAAAAGCTGCGATGTTCTCCCTGACCCAGTTCAGTGCCGCAACTTGGTCAAGCAAACCAAAATTGTGTACCGGGCCACGGGGATCTTCTCCGTCTAACGCCGGGTGAGCAAAAAAACCGAGATGCCCAAGGCGGTAATTCACGGTAACCAGGATAACACCGCGCCGGGTGAAGCCGTGGCCTTCATAAGGCGGCAGGCCACCGGCACCAATGGTAAACCCACCACCATGCAGCCAGACCATAACAGGCAAAGGATGCACTGACGGTGTTGCGGGGGCCCAGATATTTAAATACAGGCAATCTTCACTAAAACTGCCCGGGTCCCCGCCACCCAGTTCACGGCAGTACTCTTCATCCTGCCAACTTGCCGGGCCATACACATATGCCTGTTTTACGCCCTGCCAGTTGGAAGGGGGTTGAGGTGCACGCCAGCGTAATGCTCCAACAGGTGGCGTGGCATAAGGAACGCCTCGCCATACCCGAACACCCGCTTCACACTTTCCCTCAAGTAACCCGTTGCCTGTCATCACCTGACAATTATCCACTGAGTGTGCCAGCATCATGTTTCCCGCTTTCCCTTCCGTTCGCATTCATTTCATGAATAAAATCAATAAAGGCCCTTAATGGCGCGGGCACCAGGCGGCGATCCGGGTAATAGAGCCACGGGCCACTGAATTCGGGCCACCAGGGTTCCAGTACCGGCTTGAGTTCTCCACGGGCGATTGCCGGGGCCAGCCAGTCTTCGAAAAGCATAATAATCCCCGCGCCTTTAATCGCTGCATCCACAGCCAGGTCAACGGCAGCACCGATACTGACGACCAGGGGGCCTTTGACCTGAACACGCAATGTTTCATCGCCTTTGTGAAATTCCCAGTCAGAGATAACGCCACTATGGTAGCGGCAACGAATACAGCGGTGTTGTATTAATTGCGTCGGGTGTTCGGGCTGGCCTGAAAGTTCCAGGTACTCAGGTGAGGCCACTACCGCGAACCGTTGAGTACGCGGCCCAAAGGGAACGGCAATCATATCCTGTGCCAGGCTCTCTTCGTAACGGATCCCGGCATCGCAACCCGCGCTGAAAATATCAACCAGGTTACTTTCAGCAATGATGTCGACATCAATCTCCGGGTAACGGGCGAGAAATGCCGGAATAATATCAGGCAGAATCAGCCGGGCGGCACTCACCGGTACGTTCAGGCGCAATGTACCACGCGGGGTATGACGAAAACCGTTGATTTTATCCAGCGCAGTTTCGACTTCATCCAGCGCCGGGCGTAAGTTTTCCACCAAAGCCCGCCCCGCTTCTGTCAGGGCGACGGTGCGAGTGGTTCGGTTGAACAAGCGCACACCCAGTTGTTGTTCTGCTCGCCGTACTGCATCACTGAGCCGCGACGGATTACTGTTGAGATTACGGGCAGCTTCACGAAAACCGCCCGCCCGTGCAACAGCAACCACCGCCTGCAGGTCGTTCAAATCATATGGCATTGTGCGGATTCCCGTACATCGTGTCGTGATTGACTGGAATAGTCGCACAAGACTGGCTTGTCTACAATTCAGAGTACACTAACAGGAGGTATCCAATGACAACCGTTCAACTGGCAGGCACCCGGCAATTAGGCGACAAGCAAGTATTCAGAATGGGTTACGGCGCAATGCAACTCGCCGGTCCTGGTGTTTTTGGCCCCCCGGATAACCCGGAACAGGCAATTGAAGTCCTGCGTCTGGCTATCGAACAAGGTATTAATCACATTGATACCTCAGATTTTTATGGCCCGCATATTACGAACCAACTCATCAGACAGGCATTGCACCCCTATAAAAAAGAGTTATGTCTGGTGACAAAAGTCAGCGCAAGGCGTGATGATAAAGGTAACTGGATACCGGCGATGTCGGAAAGTGAACTGACCCGGGCAGTGGAAGAAAATCTGGAAAACCTGGGCCTGGATCAACTGGATGTGGTCAACCTGAGAAGTATGTATGATGTGCATAAACCTGCAGAAGGTAGCCTCGAAGGCCCGTTAACGACATTGCTTAACCTGCAGTCACGGGGGTTAATTCGCCATATTGGGCTCAGCAATGTTACACCAACGCAAATCAAAGAGGCGCTGGCATTAACCCCTGTCGCCTGCGTACAAAACTACTATAACCTGGCCGAGCGCAGTGATGACGCGTTGATTGACTGGCTCGAACAACGCAACATCCCATACGTACCCTATTTCCCGCTCGGTGGGTTTACGCCGCTACAATCGGACGAACTCAGCGCTGTTGCCAGTGAACTCTCGGCCTCCCCCATGCAAGTTGCGCTGGCCTGGTTATTACAGCGGTCGCCCAATATTTTGTTGATTCCTGGCACCAGTAAGCCAGCGCATTTGCTGGCAAATATTGATGCAGCTAAGTTACAACTGCCTCAAGCGTACATCGAACGTCTGAATGCGCTTTAGTCGGTATCCGTTAGTCTGTTAACCGTAGCCAGCCCGCACTGGCTACGGCTGCGGTTTTCAGTTTCCTGATACAGGACAAACGGATCTTTAACTGCACAGCCCAGAGCTGCTTCAAAGGCCTGCTGACTGGCATGCCCCTGTTCCCTGACCTGTGTTTCAGCTCCAAGGTTTGACTGAAAAATCCCGGCGGCACTTACTGGCAGGAAATCTTCATAAGTGACCGGGGACGCGGCGATCCAGCCTCGTTCAATGAGTGCTTGTGGGCTGTCGTCAGGTTTAATCGCCTGACGGTTTGCGTCTCCGGCAGGTAATAACCGGTATCGGTACCAGGCGAGCCCGGACTGACGCAGTGTTGTTTCGTCATCGGGGAAACGAGCAAAGGCATTACGTAACCGGTTTTGGTGCGCAAAATTATCCGCGGCGACACCGGCTTCTGCTAACAAGGTATCGTATAAACGCCGCCCTTTTGGTGTCAGTGCCACTCCTCGCTGTTCTATTTCGCCAAATCGTGCGGTATGCGCTCCCTGTGCCCCTTCGGCAAATACCACCTTTTCTTCCAGTGCCCGGAAGCTGGTCTGGCGCAGAAGAATGGGGTGCAGACGACGGGGTGGGCCTTCAATCACGTTTTTGGGCGTAACGCCATATTCAGGCATCAGTGCCTGTACCCGGTCAATGTCCAGTGTACGTGGTGTCAGATGGTTAATATGGCATCCAGGGAAACTGACGATATCGGCCACCAGACGGTGTGCGTTATGGAGGGCCTGGTATGTTTGCGCGTCCACGCAAGCCTGCTGGCGCCAGCGAAAGGTTTCCAGTGCTTCACGCACAAAACTCTGGGCCTGGGGGGCGGTTAGACCACCTTGTTGCGCGTGGATATCGACCAGATCATGGCAGACTGGCGTAAAAATAGAACGCTTCGCCAGTATCTGCAGTGCCTGTTTACGCAAGGGGATATCTTCAATCAGTTCCGGGCGCAGTAAGGACGTAAAAACACGAAACGGGTTGCGGGCCAGTGCGGCATCTTCTGTAGGGCGAAACGCGGTTGAATGCACTGGTATACCGGCAACAGACAAATCATAGTACCCCACGGGATACATGCCCATGATGGCAAAAATCTTGCGCAATCCCGCCAGTTCTTCTGGCGTACCAACGCGAATGGCTCCATGCCGCTCAATATTCAGCCGGCCAATTTCTCCATCGTTTGTCAGTTGTTCAAGCAACATGGGGTGTTTTTCCAGCACGCCAATATTAACGTCGGCGACCAGATCCAACAATGTGCCGTATTGTGGAACTTCCTGCTGATACATCAGAGACATCGCCTGTGCGAACATTTCCCGAATTTCATCTGCGCTGACATACTCTGCCATATTGTTTTCCTCAGGCCTTTTCCCAAAGGGTAGATAACACCTCTGCGCCACACTGAAATTATTCAGCTTTTGTGATCATGGCAACGGGTAATATTTGGCGGTGATACCCCCTGCGTTCTCCATTTCTATAACCGGAGCATATGGCTGGCTGACGCGCAAAAATAGCTGGTACTGATTTGCCTCGATTCAGCCGGGGTACCCAATACAGTAGCGTAACTGGAATATTTGGTTTGTTTAAAATTTGCGATGTTTGTTAATGTAATTTTGCAATGAGGTTAGCAAAATACAGCTAAGTCACTTGAAAATAGCCAAAAACTGGTTTTAACATTCGTTATGGAAAATTATGGTCACTTCATGCAGCGCATTCGTTTGCGCCATTTACACACTTTCGTTGCCGTCGCTCAACAGGGAACTCTTGGGCGCGCGGCGCAAACGCTTAACCTCAGCCAACCGGCATTGTCCAAAACATTAAATGAGCTGGAAAACTTAATAGGAGCCCGGCTGCTTGAACGTGGGCGAATGGGGGCACATCTTACTCCAACGGGTGAGCAATTTTTGACCCATGCCCTGCGCATTCTTGACGCGCTTCAGGCCGCCGGACACTCGCTGCATTCAGCGACTCAGGGAGATCCTCAGGTGGTACGCCTTGGCGCGTTGCCAACGGCATTACTGGGGTTATTGCCTTCTGTAATCGGTCAGTTCCATCGACATCAGATTGGTGTCAGTCTGCAAGTGGCAGCCATGAATAACACCATGATTTTATCCGGGTTAAAAAGTGGTGAACTGGACTTTGGAATCGGCCGCATGTCTGACCCGGAATTAATGGGTGGATTAAGCTACGAATTGCTGTTTCTGGAATCACTGCGTCTGGTGGTTCACCCGGGGCACCCGCTACTTAATGAAACGCTGACATTTCGCCGTATTCTTGACTGGCCAGCCGTTGTGCTGCCTGAAGGCACTTCGCCTCGCGACAGAACTGAAGCATTACTCAAAGAGCAAGGGTGCACGCTGTCACCCTGCCATGTTGAGACCTTGTCGGCTTCACTTTCCCGGCAACTCGCCATTGATTACGACTACGTTTGGTTCGTGCCTTCAGGCGCGGTAAAAGAAGATCTTAAAACAGGGGTGCTGGTCTCACTACCTGTAGCCATACCGGGAAATGGTGAACCAGTGGGTATTCTGACCCGCGTCGATACCCCACTTTCTGTTCATGCAGTGACATTAATTAATACCATTCGCCAAACAATTGCCTGATTATATTGTGTTGCGCAAATCGCATAATAAGTAACACTGCCAGAACGTTCAGGAAACAATAATCGCACATTGTTGCGCGAATGTTGGAAATTTGCGGCGTATACTGCATGTATTGATTACGCGAACTATTGCGTAAATTTCCAGTATGGACGTCACATTATGAAATTTAAAACAGCGATTAAACCTTATCACGCGGCTGCAGGCGGCTGGGGATCACTGGAAGCGACCACACGGTTTGTATTTGACAGCAAACGCGCAATTAAGAATTTGCGCAACCTGATGCGTATGAACAAAGCCAAAGGCTTTGACTGCCCCGGTTGTGCCTGGGGCGATGATAATAAAAGCACATTCAGTTTTTGCGAGAATGGCGCTAAAGCCGTCACATGGGAGGCCACCCGCCGCCATATCACCGCAGAATTTTTTGCCCGGCACACTGTCAGCGCGTTACGCAAACAAAGTGACTATTTTCTGGAGTACCAGGGCCGTCTGACTGAACCTTTATGTTACAACCCCGAAACCGATCATTACGAAGCCATCACCTGGCAGGATGCTTTTGCCCTGGTCGCCAGCCATATTCGGGCAATGGACAACCCAAACCAACTGGAACTTTACACTTCCGGGCGGGCAAGTAATGAAGCGTCTTATCTGTACCAGGTATTCGGGCGTATGCTCGGTACGAATAATTTTCCTGACTGTTCGAATATGTGCCATGAAGCCAGCGGTAGTGGGCTGAAGCGCAGTATTGGCGTTGGCAAAGGTACTATTCGCCTCGATGATTTTGACAAAGCTAACGCTATTTTTGTGTTTGGCCAAAACCCAGGCACTAATCACCCTCGTATGCTTCACAGCCTGCGTCATGCGGCTGAAAACGGCGCCCGTATTGTGACTTTCAATACTCTGCGTGAACGTGGACTTGAGCGGTTTGCTGATCCACAAAAACCGCTTGAGGTAGTCACTCCTTTAGCGGGTAACATCAGCTCTATGTATTATCAGCCGAATTTGGGTGGGGATATGGCGGCAGTGCGCGGTATGGCAAAAGCCCTGTTAGAAACCCACCGGCAGCACCTGAAAGACGGTTTACCTGGCATTTTTGATGACGCTTTTATTCGTAAACATACCCTGGGAATTGAACAGTGGTTTGCTGAAATCGATAACACCAGTTGGGACTTCATCACTCGCCAGTCTGGCCTGAGTGAGCAGCAACTACGTGAAGCAGCCAGCATCTGGCAAGATTCGGAGCGGGTTATCTGCACCTGGGCTATGGGTATTACCCAGCATAAACATTCGCTGGATAGCGTGCGAGAGATAGTCAACCTGCAATTACTGGGCGGACACCTGGGCAAACCGGGGGCAGGATTATGCCCGGTACGTGGGCACAGCAATGTTCAGGGTAACCGTACTATGGGGATTGATGAAAAACCCCCTGCCGCCTTACTCGACAGTCTGGCAAAGCATTTCGACTTCACTCCACCTCGTGAACCTGGCCATAACACAGTTGAAGCTATTGAAGCCATGCTGCGTGATGAGGTTCGGGTTCTGATAACCCTTGGTGGCAACCTTGCCGCCGCAGCGCCTGATAGCGAGCGTACTGCCGAAGCATTATCCCGGTGTGGGCTGACCGTACATATCAGCACCAAAATGAACCGTAGCCACCTTTATCCTGGCATTAATGCACTGATCCTGCCTACTCTTGGGCGCACTGAAGAAGACATTCAGGAAAGTGGCCGCCAGTTTATTACTGTCGAAGATTCTTTCAGTATGGTGCATGCATCAGAAGGCATCGGCAAACCACTGGCCGCCACGCAACGGTCTGAAACAGCCATTGTCGCCGGAATCGCCGCTGCAACACTTGGTTGTGAAAAGCTTGACTGGCTTGCCCTGAGTGCTGATTACAACCTGATTCGTGACCATATTGCTGCCACTATACCAGGATTTACTGATTTCAATGAAAAATGCGAAGAACCTGGTGGGTTCTGGTTGGGCAATGCGGCGGCAAGCTATCGTTTTGCCACCCCGAGTGGTAAAGCGGAGTTCAGCGCGGCGCCATTGCCGCAATCTGTCACCCCAGTTGACGCCCCATTTATATTGCAAACACTACGTTCTCATGACCAGTACAACACCACAATTTATGGTCTGGATGACCGTTATCGGGGTGTTTACGGCCAGCGCGAAGTGTTATTTATGAATCCGGATGATATTGCAGCGCTTGGGCTGAAACCTGGTGATGACGTGGATATCGAAACCCACTGGAATGACGGTATTGAACGAAAAGTCACAGGCTTCAAACTGGTCAGTTATGCTATTCCGCGCGGCAACCTGGCAGCTTACTATCCGGAAACGAACCCGTTGATCCCACTGTCCAGCTTTGGTGATGGTACAGGTACGCCCACCTCCAAATCTGTACCTGTGAGTATTACCGCTTCACAGCCGCATCCGGGTTTACGCCTGGTATAAATGAAGCAACCCACAAGCATTGCTTGTGGGTTGAATTTGACCAATGTCCTGTCGCGTTAAAAAGTTTCCCAGTTTTCATGGCTGGCAGATGCTGTCTGAGGCAACGCAGCCTGCGGTTTTCTCGCGGTACTGGACGGTGTACTAACAACCTTCGTATCACCATATAACCGGAAGATCCCTACAGCCTGAGACAGTATTGCCGCCTGCTCCTCAAGAGAACGTGCAGCAGCTGAAGCCTCCTGAACCAGTGCCGAGTTTTGCTGTGTGGCATTATCCATTTCAGTTATGGCCTGGCCTACCTGTTCTATGCCACGGCTTTGCTCATCGGATGCAGAAGCAATTTCCTGCATAATACCGGTTACGCTTTTCACCGATTCCACAATATCGGTCATTGTACTGCCAGCTTCCCGGGCTTCTCCCGACCCCTGCTCAATAAGTGAAACTGATTCATTAATCAAACTCTCAATTTCTTTGGCTGCCTGGGCACTGCGTTGTGCCAGTGTGCGAACCTCACTGGCAACCACAGAGAATCCCCGCCCCTGCTCACCTGCCCGTGCGGCTTCAACTGCGGCATTGAGCGCCAGAATGTTAGTCTGAAACGCAATACTGTTAATAACAGACGTAATTTCCGATATTTTCCGCGAGCTGGCAGAAATGTTGTTCATGGTAGAAACCACGCCGGTGACAATACGCCCACCATGAGTGGCTTTATTTGATGCTTCACTTGCCAGTTTGCTCGCGTGGTGTGCGTTTTCAGCGTTTTGCTTCACTGTCGCAGTCAGTTGCTCCATGCTGGCGGCCGTTTGTTCAATTGCTGCAGCCTGTTGCTCGGTTCGTGAAGCTAAATCGATGTTGCCAGCTGAGATATCACTGGTTCCCTGATAAATACCACTGGCACCATCACGCACTGTGGTGACAGTACGAGCCAGAGATTGCTGCATGTGTTGCAAGTGCTTGTTGAGCATGCCAATCTCACTGCGGCTGGTTAATTCTTCTGGTTGTGTGAGGTCGCCAGCGTCAATAGCCTCAATTCGCTTAACAGCACGTTGCAAGGGTTGTATCACTATTTTTCGCAACATGACGAAGGTCATAGCTGTCATAAATAAAGCCAGCACAAAAGCGCCCCCCATCACCATCAGACCAATACTTGTATCATGATGCGCCATAGCGTTAAGGTGATTAGAGCGCGCTGTCCGAATGGCAATTGCTTTCAGCAAAACTTCATTATAGGCATCGTCAAGTTTGCGTAATTGCTCATTTTCCTGATTAATAATGGCCTCAAACATGCCGTTTTTCGCATATTTGAGCATTGGTTTCATGCCTTTTTCGATATAGTCATTAAAACGGGTTGTCAGCTCACCATCCAGTGCGATGTCTTCTGGTGTTTTTGAACGGCGAGCCATGTAAACCGCAAATCCTTCCTTAGCCTTTTTTATGCGGGCTTCTGCATCAGCGATGTCTTTGCTCATGACGTCCATATCCGCGACACGCCCTGCCGCACCAGCATGAATTAATAAAATGCGAGCGGTACGCAGGTGGTTGGAACTGTTGGAGATCCCCATGCGAACCTGTATTTCATCGGTGACATCACTGAGCGCGTTATTGCCCTGAACCAGAAAATAGCCAGCAAGCCCGATACATAACGCAAAAAGCAGTAACACACCGCCCAGGATGGCGGAAAAGAGGGGAACCAAACGGACGTGATGCCAAAAATGAACAGACCCGGTAGTGATTGGTGCAGATGTCGTTGCCCTTTCCATAATAACTCTCTTTAAATTTATAAGGTGTACAAAGAAAGCAATACCAATGACATCGGCATTTGTAGCCGTTTTATTACGCCTTAAAGGCAATTTTGTGCAGTGTTAACAAGATTATGCCGGGAAGATCACACTTTCCCGGCTGGAGGGAAACAGAAAAACGCAAAACGCGTTATAAGTGGTCTATATCCGTCGGTTTACCAAACAGGAAGCCCTGAATCTCACTACATCCTTCTTCTTCCAGGATGCGTAATTGCTCCACAGTTTCCACCCCTTCAGCTATCAATGGTGTGTGAATGGAATTACCCAGTGAAATAATAGCCCGCACAAAAGAGCGTGCTTCATAGCTTTTCTCGACATTATTGAGAAAACTTTTATCCAGTTTAATCACGTCAAACTGAAATTCTCTGAGGGTACTCAAAGAAGAGTAGCCGGTTCCGAAGTCATCCAGAGCAATACTTATTCCCATTTTTTGGAACTGATGTAATACATTGAATGTCAGCTGTTTATTAATAATAAACGCAGTTTCTGTCACTTCAAATTCCAGCAAACTCATTGGATAAGTTGAGCGTTGCAACAATGTGCGTACTCGCTCAATAAAATTAGGGTGGCGTAATTGTACCGGGGAGATGTTAATCGATATTTTTTTATTTATTCCTTTCTCCATTGCCTCCTGACATACGGTACTAATTACCCAGTAACCTAAGGGTACAATGGCCCCGCTTTCTTCGGCAATAGGGATAAAAATATCGGGTGAAATTGACCCCAGCCGGGGATGATTCCAGCGTAGTAACGCTTCATAACCCGAAATTTCTTTATCCTTAATAGCGCGTTTTTCCTGGTAATGCAGAAAAAATTGACCCTCTTTAATGCCCTTGCGGATATCCCCGGCCAGCATATTGCGATAGCGGGTTTCCTCATCCATGTCTTTTTCGTACCAGCAAATCTTAACGTCCGTAGCCTGCTTGGCACGGTACATAGCTAAATCTGAGTTACTGAGTAGTTTCTTAATATCTGTAGCATCATCAGGGTAAACAGCCACTCCCATGCTGGCCGACACGGTAAATTCGGTTGTAGCGAATTTTTGCAGCCCGGAGAAACAGGCATATAGCCGGGAAGTGAACGCACGGGCTTCCAGGCGGCTGTTGTAGCCTTTCACAGCAACGAATTCATCGCCCCCAAAGCGGGCAACCATTTCATCTTTACCCAGTATTTTGAGCGTTTGTGCTGCAACGCGCTGTAATAGTTGGTCGCCGACATGGTGACCCTCAATATCATTAATATCTTTGAATTTATCAAGGTCGATAGTGCAAACGGCAATACGCTGATACTCGCTGTTATTAAGCAACTGTTCAACAAACGAGAAAAACTCAACCCGGTTTGGCAGGCCAGTTAATGCATCATAACGCGCCATCCAGGATATTTTGTCATTGATTTCTTTTTGCTCACTGATGTCGCGGGTGATTTTAGCAAAACCCAGATGAATTCCCTCATCATCGTAAATTGGATCGACAACCACATGAGCCCAGAAACGGGAACCATCTTTGCGATAGCGCCAGCCTTCCCCTTCATACTGTCCATGGTCTAAAGCCAGTTGAAGGTTGCGTAAGGGCAAACCAGCGTTTCGGTCCTGCTCACTGTAGAAAATACCGTAATGCTGACCGACGATTTCATCGCTACTGTAACCTTTTGCCCGGTGTGCGCCTTCGTTCCAACTGGCCACCGTTCCGTCAGGATTCAACATGTAAATAGCGTAATCCTTTACTTGTTCAATAAAATGGCGATAAACAAAATCACTCAGTCGCTTGTGGCTCATGTAAGATGGACCCTGTTCCAGGTATTGTAATTAGTAAAATAGAAACTTTTTCTCACAAGCATTATCGCCTGTCATCTATTTTTCTTTATGTGTTGCGTATGGATAGATTAAATAGCATATGAGTTATCTGTAGTGCAGTTCATCCTTGATGGGTATTGTTTGCAAGCCGCGCATTGGGCACAAGAAGGTCCCCTGCCCGGGTTGCAGAACCTGAACAAGTGTGTTGCAGGAAAATCTGCCACCGGCCAGGCAGTGGCAGATTTCAGGTGATTAACTGGATTTTTTACGCGGCATCATGCGTAACAATGTATTGTCTTTCCAAAAATAATGGTGTGCCAGCGCAGCCGCGGCATGAAGACCGATAACATAGTACCCAACGGTTGCCACCAGCTCATGGATTTCTTTAACCTGCCAGGCGAAATCTTCACGAGGCGTAGCTGCGACAGGCATAGGCAAACCAAAGATAGCCCAATCAGTCCCGCTGTAATAACGATAGACTATCCCCAATATTGGCAGGGCAATAAACATCAGGTACAGCACCAGATGCGCCAGGTGAGATAACCCTGTCACCATAGGTGATGGTTTAGGTTCAATTGGCGGTGTTGGCCAGATGGCCCGCCCGGCCAGGCGCGCGAACATCAGCACCATAATAAGAATCCCGGAACCATAGTGCAGGCTGCTAAGTACGGGGCGGAAACTCCGTGGGAAAAACCCCCGCAACTCCATGGAGCAGTAAACGATAATCACCAGTAAGAAAACCAGCCAGTGCAGCGTTATCTGAACCGAACTGTACTTTCCACGCATAACGACATCCTCAATATTCAGTGAAGTGTTCAACATACTGATTGCGCATTAAGAATTCATTAATTTTCCTTTGTGTTCAGTGCAAAAAACAGCTTTTGCATAAGTGACACCTGTTTCAGGGTTAGTGGTAAGCTGTTTGTTGTTTACCTGTTGAGTGAACCCGTTCTGTTTTAAGAAGGATACTTATGAACCCTGATTACCACACCATACCACGCAAGGAGCCTGATGAAACATTTACCATTTGGTCTGCGGGTGAAGCACCTGGCGCACATACCAGTCCGGCTCACTATGTTCTTACGGAACGTAGTGAACTGGCCTGGTTGCCTGACCGTGCAGCCAGTGGAATAAAAGCTCCGTTTATCAGTATCTGGCGGCCAGAAGTATCTAATGGGATTGCCCTTTTGGTGATCCCTGGCGGCGGTTATAACCGCGTCGTTATTGATAAAGAAGGTAGCGACCTTGCCACACGTTTCACTGCACAAGGGTATTCGCTGTTTGTCATGACCTACCGCATGCCCGATGGCGGCCACAGTGAAGCCAGCCTGGCCCCCCTTGCAGATGTTCAACGCGCCATCCGGGTTATGCGCGCCCGTGCCCAAGAATGGGGATTGAATACACAGCGTATTGGTGTTCTGGGTTTTTCTGCCGGGGGGCACCTTGCCGGTAGCCTTGCAACACACTTTGACTACCCGGCTTACGCGGCAACGGAAGAAGCCGACCACCTCAGTGCCCGCCCGGATTTCGCCGCGCTGATGTACCCGGTTATCACGATGGATGCAGCGTTAACTCACCCCGGTTCAGCCCGTGCGTTACTGGGCGCAACCCCTGAGCCACACTGGCGACAACACCATTCACTGGAATTACAGGTCCGTGATGATATGCCCCCGGTATTTCTTGCGCATGCTGCCGATGATCCGTCGGTGCCTGTCGCAAACAGTTTGTTAATGTTTCAGGCATTACTTGCTCACAAGGTTCCTGCTGAAATGCATATTTTTCAACAAGGGCAGCATGGTTTTGGTCTTCGCGGCTGTCTTGATTTACCTGCCCGAAGCTGGCCTGAATTGCTGATGAACTGGATTGAGGCGCAATGTCAGTAGCGTTATGCAAGTTTGCGCGCAGCAAGCATACCACGCAGAGGCTCACAGGCAGATAAACGTCGCCATGCCAGCCTGATCTCTTCCGGTAGTGGCACATGGGCAATAAAGCCTTTCCCTGCGGGGCCATAGCCATTGTTGTCATCGTACAAACGAGGCAGTTCCCCCATCACCAGTTCGATAAAACGGTTAACCGGCCATAAGCCTGTTTCTTCATTTTCAAATACTATATCTTCGCCATGGCTGGTTAACCTGGGTACAAACCCCGGAGATGACACGCAGTCTGGCAGGATGGAAACCTGGTTTTGCAGGCGGGCAAACGTTGCCATTGTGCGCCGCTGCATGGTGGGGTCCTGAACGACAACCAGTTGCTCTGGCTCCAGCCCGCGCAATTGCATTAAACGCCATGAAAAATCAACATTTTCACCGCAGTTCGTCGCCTCGCATTCGAGTAATATTTGCTCGGGCGCCAGACCAGCAACGGTGGCGGCCATTTCACCAATCACTGATGCTTCTGTACGCCCACCAGTATGAATGTGCTGGTAACGAACGCTTTGCTGTACCGCCTGATATAACCACCCCGTAGAATGGCCGATACCACCGGTTATCAGCAAGAGTGCCTGTAATTCACGGGCCTGATGAAAAGCATGTTCAATAACTGGCAATACAGCATTGCCAGCCAGTACAACTATTGAAGAGCGTGCTGTATCAATATCAGTATCACGTTGGGCAAGCCAGTCACTAACCAGATTAAGGTCTTCAAGCATATTGTCGCTTTTGCCATGTACTGGCATAGCACTGTCTGAGGATGTTTCCAATGGTTCTCTCCTGCGCTGTTTGTTCCGGTAATGAGGCAAGTGAATTATTCGGTTGAACCGATCACGCCACCTCACGACCATGCTTTTGCCATCTTATTCTTTTAACGAGTAAAAAGGCCAGAAACATTCCAGGGTCGCCTGGTATTGTTGATGCCGGAGCATTGTCGCTGGTTGCAGAATCAGTATGCATGGTGATGGGCAGTTGCCTGGCAGTTCTGGGGTGAAGTGTGAACAGTAATCACGGTGTCACCGCTATTCATTATTTTTATGTATAGTAGTTGTTGAATTTTTGTTGGGTTAATACCTGCGAGGTGAACAATGCAAGAACAGTGGTCGGCTGTAGATAACTGGTTAATGTCAGCGTTGCTGCCGCAAGATGAGATACTGGAACGAGTGTTGAAAAATAACCAACAGGCAGGCTTGCCTGCCATTGACGTTTCCCCTACTCAGGGACAGTTTCTGGCGATGCTGATTACCATTTCTGGTGCACAACGCATCCTGGAAATCGGCACACTGGGTGGCTACAGTGCTATCTGGATGGCAAGAGCATTACCTGAAGGTGGTAAAATTGTCAGCCTCGAATTTGACCCGCACCATGGGCGCATTGCGCAACAGAATATTGATTTAGCAGGTGTTACTGGCAAAGCAGAAATAATCATTGGCCCTGCGCTGAAATCACTACCGGGGCTTGTGCAGCAACCGCCATTTGATTTTATTTTTATAGATGCAGACAAACGCAACAACCCGGCCTACTTAGACTGGGCACTGCGCCTGTCGCGCCCTGGCACACTGATTTTTGGCGACAATGTGGTGCGCAACGGCGCAATTACCGATGCGCAACACCCCGATCCCCATGTACAGGGTATACAGGCATTTTTACAGGATGCAGGGCAATCGGGAAGATTAACCGCCACTGCGCTGCAAACCACAGGAATCAAGGGATGGGATGGTTTTATGCTGGCGCGGGTTAACGAGTAAGCAGGCTGAGTATTGCAGGGCTACTGAAACGTTCAGTAGCCCTGTAGTGAGGCATCTGTGTATTAGATACCAAAGTAGTTAGATATCAGAGTAGCCAGACGCCAGGAGCCTGGTTATTCCGTTATGGCATCCATCGCCTGAATAATACGTTTATCGGAGACTGGAAAAGGTGTACCGAGTTGCTGGGCAAAATAACTCACCCGTAACTCTTCAATCATCCAGCGAATTGCCAGCACATCTTCGTCTTCCCGGCGGTTGGCGGGCAATTTGTTGAGCCATTTCACCCACGCTTGCTGAACCTGGTCCACTTTCAGCATTTGCGCCCGGTCGCGATGCGGATCCACAGCCAGCTTTTCAAGGCGCTTGTCGATGGCCTGTAAATAGCGCAGTGTATCGCCCAGTCGGTTATAGCCGTTTTGTGTAACAAAACCCCGGTAAACCAGCCCGGACAGCTGTGATTTCACGTCGGACAGAGCCAATGCCATGGTCATGTCCACTCGCCCTTTCAGGCGCTTGTTAATAGCGAAAACGGCCGACAGAATCTGCTCTACCTGGCTTGCGATATCCACGACCTGGTCATTCAACTCCGCACGCACTTTTTCATGCAGCGCCTGGAACCCCGCTTCATCCCAAACGGGCCCTCCGGCATCGGCAACCAGCTTGTCAACACCACAGGCAATACAGTCATCGATTAAATCCAGCACCTTACCATAGGGGTTAAAATAGAGACCAAGTTTGGCTTTATTGGGCAATTTTTCATGCAGGTATTTAATGGGCGATGGAATGTTGAGCAGCAGCAAACGCCTGAGCCCAGTGCGCATAGCCTGTTGTTGTTCATGAGGGTTATCAAACAAACGGATAGCGACGCTGTCTTTGTCATCCACCAGTGCCGGCCATGCTTTTACCCGGTAGTTACCGCGTTTTTGCTCATAACTTTCAGGTAAAGCGCCAAAGCTCCAGACATGCAGACCACTTTGTTCAATACCATCATCGGCAACCGCGGACAGCGTTTCCTGCACTTTTGCTTTCAGGCTTTCTTTAAGTGCTTCTAAATCCCGGCCTTCACGCAGTTTCTGGTTTTTTTCATCAACCACGCGAAAAGTCATTTTCAGGTGATCGGGCACCTGTTCCCAGTGCCAGGATTCGCGGTCAACAGTGACACCAGTCATTTTGCGTAATTCACGCTCCAGGCTGTCGAGTAACGGTTGTTGGCCATCTGTCCGGCCCAGAAATGCCTCGGCATAGTTTGGTGCAGGAACAAAATGACGGCGCACTGGCTTAGGCAAGGATTTAATCAATGCAATGACCAGTTCACGCCGCAACCCGGGAATTTGCCACTCGAACCCGGCTGGCGAAACCTGGTTAAGCAGTGGTAACGGGATATGCACTGTCACACCATCGGCATCATTACCTGGTTCAAACTGGTAACTCAGGCGCAGTTTAAGTGCCCCCTGATGCCAGAAGTTCGGGTAATCAAGCTTGCTGACCTGGCCGGCCCCCTCTTTTATCAGCATCCCTTTTTCGAAGCTGAGCAAATCCGGTGATGCTTTGCTGGCTTGTTTCCACCAGGTGTCAAAGTGGCGTGCAGAGATAGCTTCGTGGCTGATACGCTGGTCGTAGAAATCAAACAGTGTGTCGTCGTCTACCAGGATGTCACGGCGGCGGGATTTATGCTCCAGTTCTTCCACCTCGGCCCGCAGTTTCTGGTTTTCACGGAAGAAACTGTGCCTGGTTTGCCAGTCGCCTTCCACTAACGCGTGGCGGATAAACAACTCGCGGCATAAGACCGGGTCAATCTGGCTGTAATTAACCTGCCGGGCAGCAACAATAGGTAAGCCAAACAGAGTGACTTTTTCTGTTGCCATAACGGCACCTTGCGCCCGTGACCAGTGTGGTTCACTCCAGCTGCGTTTAATCAGATGCTGCGCCAGTGGTTCTACCCACTCTGGCTCAATTTTTGCCGCAATTCTGCCCCATAAGCGGCTGGTTTCAACCAGTTCGGCCACCATGACCCAGCGCGGCGGTTTTTTAAATAACCCTGAGCCAGGGAAAATAGCAAAGCGGGCGTTACGTGCGCCAGTAAACTCCTGCTTTTCGGCATCCTTCATGCCAAGGTGGGACAACAGTCCTGTGAGTAAAGCGGTATGTATGGCGCGGTAATCGCCAGGTTCGCTGTTGACCGGTAAGCGGAAAGTTTTAACGACCTGGCGTAACTGGGTATAGATATCCTGCCACTCTCTTACCCGCAGGTAATTGAGGTATTCAGCGCGGCACAGGCGGCGGAACTGGCTGGATGAAAGTGCCCGTTGCTGCTCGCCCAGGTAATTCCACAGATTTACCCAGGCCATAAAATCCGACTCTTTATCCTGAAAACGGCGATGTTTTTCATCTGCCGCCTGCTGTTTCTCCACCGGGCGTTCGCGGGGATCCTGAATAGACAGGGCCGAAGTGATTATCATCATTTCGCGCACACAGCCTTGCTTCGCCCCTTCCAGAACCATACGCGCCAGACGCGGATCGACAGGCAACTGTGCAAGTTGGCGGCCTTCAGCCGTCAGCTGCCAGCCATCGCCTTGCTTATTGTGAGTAATAGCGCTGAGTTCTTCCAGTAAACGCACGCCGTCCTGAATGTTACGTTTGTCCGGTGCCTCAACAAAGGGAAAGGCTGCAATGTCTCCAAGCCCCAGAGAAGTCATCTGCAAAATGACTGAGGCAAGATTGGTGCGCAGAATTTCCGGGTCGGTAAATTCAGGGCGCGAGAGAAAATCGTCTTCACTGTAAAGACGGATACAGATCCCTTCAGAAACGCGCCCACAACGGCCTTTACGCTGGTTAGCTGAAGCCTGAGAGATGGGTTCAATTGGCAGGCGCTGAACTTTGGTTCGGTAACTGTAGCGGCTGATACGGGCAGTACCCGGATCAATCACATATTTAATGCCTGGCACAGTCAGTGACGTTTCTGCCACGTTGGTTGCCAGCACTATGCGCCGCCCGGTATGAGACTGAAATACCCGGTTTTGTTCGTTGTTTGACAAACGGGCATACAACGGCAGTACTTCTGTGTGCGGCAAGTCCAGTTTATTGAGACCGTCTGCAGTATCGCGGATTTCCCGTTCACCGCTCATAAAAATCAGGATGTCACCCGGGCTCTCATGGCTCAGTTCATCCACCGCATCAAAAATTGCCTGCAACTGGTCGCGTTCGGTATCGTCTTCTGTATCCACAATCGGGCGGTAACGCACTTCGACCGGGTACGTTCGCCCGGAAACCTCAATAATGGGCGCATTATTGAAATGGCGGGAAAAGCGTTCCGGGTCAATGGTTGCCGAAGTGATAATAACTTTTAAGTCCGGGCGGCGAGGCAGTAACTCTTTTAAATAACCCAACAAGAAATCGATGTTCAGGCTGCGTTCGTGGGCTTCATCAATAATTAATGTGTCGTACTGCATCAGCATACGGTCTTGCTGAATCTCTGCCAGCAGAATACCGTCAGTCATCAGTTTGACATGCGTCTGTTCGCTCACCTGGTCTGTAAAGCGCACTTTGTACCCAACGCACCCACCGGGTTCAGTGTTGAGTTCTTCGGCAATACGGTTGGCGACGGTGCGTGCTGCCAGGCGCCGTGGCTGAGTATGACCAATCAGGCCTTTCACACCCCGGCCTAACTCCATACAGATCTTCGGTAACTGGGTTGTCTTCCCGGAACCAGTTTCCCCGGCCACGATGACCACCTGGTTATCGCGCACGGCTTCAAAAATAGCCGCTTTCTTTTGGCTGACTGGCAGGTCTTCCGGGTAGGTTATCACCGGGCGGTTTGCCAGACGTTGTAAAACACGCTCCTGAGCCTGATTCATCTCTTCAGCGAGCGTGGTCAGAATGGCTTCGCGGGATTCCGGACGGGTCTTTTTAACCCCATGCAAACGGCGAGAGAACGCCTGGCGGTCGCGCAGTAGTAAGTTATCGAGCTGCGCATATAACGCATTCAAAGTTATAGTTTTATTGTCCATATATTCTGTATCGACGCGGCCCGTTGCAGGTTTGCCGGGCCTAATAAGGGGTTTGAGGGCCAATTGTGTAAAAAAACACGCTAAGAACATAAGTAATTGTAATTATATATCTCTTAAAAAACCTCAAAAATACTTTTGAATACAAACTCTTCACTCAAACCGTTTAATACCCTATAATTAACAATGTCTTACATGGATTAGTTAAAGGAAAAATTTATGCCAATTCCCGCTTATCTTTGGCTCAAAGATGATGGTGGTGCCGACATTCGTGGTACCGTTGATCTACAGGACCGTGAGGGAAGCATTGAAATACTCGGTTTTTCACACGGGGTGAACCTTCCGGTTGATACAGCTACGGGTAAAATTACCGGCAAACGCTCCCACGCCCCAATCTCCTTTGAAAAAGAATTCGATTCATCAAGCCCCTACCTTTATAAAGCTGTATCAAAGGGGCAGACACTCAAATCAGCTGAATTCAAATGGTATCGAATTAATCATGCTGGTCAGGAAGAAGAATATTTCAATATGCTACTGGAAGGCGTAAAAGTAGTGTCAGTTAATCCTGGTATGCCAAATGCTAAAATGGCAGGAATGTCAGCGATAAACCACATGGAGTCGGTATCTTTCATGTATGAAAAGATCACCTGGAAATATTGCGACGGGAACATTCTGTTCTCTGACAGTTGGGAAGACCGCGCCTAAAGAACTTACCGGGCGTAGCCCGGTTTAGTTTATCGTTATTTGTTCAACATTTTTTCGATTAGGCGAACTGCAACTTGATAGCCTACTGTAGTAACAATAGTGCATACTACAAGCAACGCAATACCAACAAAACCTTCTACATCACGTTCTCCTAATAAACCAGCAGCTTTTTTCCAGAAATCGATCTGGCCTTGAGTTGCAGGATCAGATGGCCGCATGAGAAGGAACGTCAGAACAAAAATTGCTAAACCTGTAAAGATTCTAATCCCCGCCGGGACACGTCGCGCTGCCATTTAGAATTACCTCAATTGTGCCGTAGGACATTAGACCGTTGACCAGTTTCACTTGCTGCGTTGAAAGCAATGCCTGGCGTATCGCCAGGAAGTCAGTTCTGTGTTGCAGCGTAATACAACCGAGAGATATTCCTAATGGGCCGGGCGGATGTAAACGAAAATTACCTCTTTCGACGCCATTTACCCATGTATGGTCATCAATTTTTCCATCATCACGATATAAAGCAAACCACTCATATTTAATCACTGGCGTCGAAGTGGGCCAGGAATAAAAATCATGAAGATCAGTACGAATTACGCCCTTCCAACCACCGGTTGGTCTCTTAACTATATAGTAACGACCACCAGGGATTGGTCCATTATCTGGTACGCCAACACATCCAGCACGGTTACGATATTGATCATTTCCAGAATAGGCCAGAAATGTGCCAACACCATAGAACATTAGTGGACTAAAATCGGCATCGTTCACAACGAATTTTCCTTGCAGAGCCATAAATAATTAGTTCCTTCTCGTTAACTCCATAAACGATAAAGCGATTTTAGCACGCATTAGTCTTAATTTTTATGTGGTTTAGCTAAACATAGCAGGAACTGGCTGCAAAGTTACAGGTTCAATCAGAACGCTTTTTCAAACGGAAATACGTGGCGCGGGATATGCCCGTTTTCTCTGCCACTATTTTAAATGACAGCCCCTACCGGATGAGTGCGAGGGCTGATACTGTGGAGCTATGTGGTTTTCTGCCGAACTTCACACCAGACGCCATTGCAGCGGCCCGTCTTTTACAGAAGCGCTACCGTGAAGGGCAGGAAGACAGTTGGGTGCGCTCGGGGCCTGGTCACTAACGCGGGAGTACTGTGGAATTCTCTTTAATATGCGGGAGGCGCTTTCACACCTTCGCTCAACAGGCGAAACGCCAGAAGATAAGCATATTGCCTGGCTTTCGCCACTGATGCACGGTCATATCTACATGCTGGGGCACTATACGTTTACTCTGCCGGAAGATATTTTAAAGGGAGAACTGAGGTCATTACATTTAAACAATGAATTATCTGCTTAGCGTGGTTTTTTACACGCTTGAACCTCAGGGCCTAATAACAAGCTTGCCTTCAGGGTAACACATTCAGCGGCAATACGCCTTGTTCAAAAAATTCGAACATACAGTTCGATTAATTGCACTATCACTGTCTGCCATTTGTAAATAGAGTGAAGCGATTCTGCGCGTTTTCGCGCCCACTCGTATCAAAAAGGAAGTATGAATGAGCAAAGTGCTTGTTTTGAAGAATAGTATTCTGGCAGGTTTTTCCCAATCCAACCTGTTGATTGACCACCTGACCACACAATGGCAGGAAAAACACAGTGCCGATACCATTACAGTGCGCGACCTCGCGGCTGATACGGTTCCGGTACTTGATGGTGAGTTAGTCAGCGCGTTACGCCCCAGCGAAGCTCCTCTCACGCCGCGCCAGCAGGATGCCCTGAACCTGTCTGATACGCTTATCAACGAACTTAAAGCGCATGATGTAATTGTTATTGCGGCACCGATGTATAACTTCAACATCACCACTCAGCTCAAAAACTACATCGATTTTATTGCTCGTGCGGGTGTGACTTTCCGCTATACCGAAAACGGCCCGGAAGGCTTACTGACGGGTAAACGCGCAATTGTCGTGACTACGCGTGGCGGTATCCACAAAGATTCCCCGAGCGACCTTATCACCCCTTATCTGAAATTGTTCCTCGGGTTTATTGGCATTACTGAAGTTGATTTTATTTACGAAGAAGGTGTGGGTTACGGCCCGGAAGTTCTGGCTAAAGCTCAGGCTGAAGCGAAAGCCGCAATTGATGCCCTGGTGTAATATTTATACCGTTCATAAATAAGATTCATAACTGCTTAAAGGGAAAAGACTTCTTTTCCCTTTTTTATCTTCTCTGCATGGCTTCAGGCCTGTTATGTATCAGTGCTTTTGTACCCACAGGCCATTTACGCCCCGCACATACTCACCCGATTTAGCCCGTTCAACCAGTTTGCTGCCAGCCAGGCGGGCAACATCCTCCTGCGGGACATTGTTTTGCGCAGCCAACTGCCGGTAGCTCTCTGCCCGTGCCTGGTTAATTTTTGCTACCAGCGCAGCTGTTTCACTGTCATTGCTGCGCGCAGCAATGTACCCACTAAAGGTTTCGCCCACTTTACCTTGTTCGCGTGCCTGTTGCAGTGTCAGTGCCATCACCGGTGTGCTCAACATTAACAGCATCAACCCCGGTAAGGCTCGCTTAAAACAGGTCGCTGCGGTTTTTAAGAAGTGTTTCCACGTCCTTGTCCACTTTGATATGGATCTCATGTTCAATTTTCACGTTCATGTTGATAGTAATTGGCGCCTGCGGGGCCGCCAGTTCAATTCTTGGGGTACAGCCAGCCAGCATCACTGCCAGAACAGGCAACCAGAAAGCCTGTTGATTCATTGTTTCTCCTTACATTGACGGCTGCCTGTGCAGCGCTGTTCAGTCAATTGTGCATTTTGCTCCAGCCATGACTCAAGGTTGTCAGCAAAACGCAAACTACGCCACAGCGTAAAAATATTCTCTTCATGGTGGTAATTCAGGTTAACTTTCGCTGATTTACCTTCACTATAGCTGGTACCCTGAACCTGAGTCGATAACCGCAGTACACCCAGGTTATCGACGTTGATATTGCTCCATGAATGGTTAATTTCCATGTAGCGCAGCCAGTTTATCGCAGAGCCAGCCGTTACGTTGTCACGAACAATGGCATCGGCCATATCTTTATCGAGCCGGAAAGTCAGTGGTCCGGGGTTCGTCAGCCAGCCATCTTTAACAATCCACTGAGGGTTATTCAGCCATAACGGTAACCCACCGCTGATTCTCCCCGATACTGCTAACTGTTTGGCATGCACCGCAGTGAGAAGTTCACTGGAAGACAGATTATCAAGGCGCAACAAAGCAGCATCATGTTGCGGCAGGCGTAACTGGCGCATCTCAATTTTACCGTCGAGTATTTCCATACTGACATTGCTCAATTGCAGCGGATGGCTGTCACTCCATGGAACCCAGCCCTGTAAATCCGCATTTAAGTTTGTTGCGGTAACCTGGCTGCTGACCTTGCCAATCCGCAAACGCACCGGGCCACGGGTGCCCAGGTGCCATACCCCTTGCGAAAAACGAAAAGGTAATGTGAAGTTAACATTGCTGATTTCGTTATCAGGCAGTTGGGCTGCGCCTTTGCGAATAACACCATGCCCACCGGCTTCAAAACCCTGAACGGCAGCAGCAGAAAACGCCACCTGAGCGGCCAGTTCACCATGAGTAAGGTGTAACTTTATGTCGGGGGGAATAAGTGACTGGAAATGAGACAATCCCTGTACTGGCCACCAGGCTTTACCACGCAAACGCGTACCATCCCAGCGAGAATAAACAGTAACTGGCCCCAGCTTTCCTGCTACCAGTTCACCTCGCAGATTAAAGGCATCAGGATTCCGCCCTGTGAGCTGGAAGGTGAAACTTGCCGGGTCAAGATAGCTTCCATTACTAAAAGACGTTCTCCCCGTTTCGAGTGCCAGTTTTCCAGTAAAGTCTGGTCGTTGTGGGTTACGTTGCCAGCTCAGGGGCTCACGGAGTGTAAGCCGGGGTTTGGATACCAGCATACTGCCATAGCGTAACTGGTCGAATCCTGTTGAAAGAGTGTTAAGTGTAATCAGGCTGTCATGCCATTCACCTTCGCCCTGCACATCCCAGTGCGCCTGCATGGGGTTAAACACCCCTTTTCCCCAGTAACGCCAGCGCCAGCGACCGTTGTCAGGCAGAAAATTTTCCGCCACACCATCAAGGTGAATCACAAATGCACCCAACTGGTTTTCATGGGCCTTAAGAATAGCCTGTAACCTGCCAGCAACACCATGGCGGGTAAGTTTTACGCCAGCAAGCGGCAGGCGCACATCGTCAATATCCAGGGAATCCACCAGCCGCCCATGGGAGCGCAGCAGCGCACCGGGCAAGAAATGCAAAACAGATGATTGTAATGGGCCACTCAGTATAACTGGCAGGCCCACATAGAAAATCATATTGTCTTGTTTTATTTCGCCTGTGAGGCGTGCGGGTAGTGCACTGTCAACCAGGCTAAGTTTACCGGGGCCCAAAGTCATCACCAGATTACCTTTCCCGGCATCACCCTGCGTCAGGGCATTAAGGCGCCCGGATACCACCGCCTGCTCAGGGCCGCCAGACCAGTTGTCTATAGTGAGATTGACCTGGCCTTTTGCCTCACGGTTACCTTCACTCCACTGCCACCGGCCCTCTTCAATGCGTATTTGTTGAGGTGTCACTTTCCACGGCAGTACCAGCAACTGTTGTTTATCCGGCACTGATGCCCGTATTTCCCCCTGGTTTCCCTGCCAGTTAAATTCGGCCAGCACAGGTGCAGACAAGTCCGGCACAACAATGTGCGCATACAATTTCCCTTGTTCCGGCAAACCAGTTGGCACCAGATTAAGTGAAACAGCGCCCTGTAAAGTCACCGGCTTGTCCTGGCCGGGAACAACTACCGCCATATCACTGATAGTTAACGACTGCCCCGCAAGACGGGCATGTAATTTGAGTTTGTCGCCCTGCCATGACAACAGTTGCCGCTCTGAAGAAACAGAAAGGTGTACCTGCCCACCGTACTGCTGCCAGGGCACGACTTTGACATGTTCTATCCACAGATCACCTTTGGGCAACAGTTGTTGTATCTGGGTTAGTGTTTGTGATGATGCACTATCTGGTTGCACGGGTAAACTGGCGGCACACTGGGGATCAACCGTCAAAGTGCTGGCTGAAAGCCGCCAGTATTGGGGGTGTGAAAGTTGTAACTGGCTGACATCAACCAGGGTACAACCTTCCACTTTAAGCTGGAGCCCGGGCAAGGTTAGCTGGCGTAACGTGATTTTCGGTTCAGCGGTTAAAACCAGGTGTATACCTGCTGGTAACCACAAACGGGCAAGCGCAGGGAGCCACATTTGTACGCTCGCAAACAGCACAAATGGCAGCAAGGCAACCAACAAAGCCAGTGTAATAATTATCTTATAGGAACCCTTCATGGGTAGCTGCCGTCCTTCTTCGCCAGGTTAGTCAGTCGCCAGTCGGTGCAAATGTTATTTTTACATGATTGGGTTGTGCATTAAACCCTCTTGCAGACCTGTGGCTTATTGACCAGTCTTAATATGGAAACTTCTGAATTAAACCATTTTTAACTATTTGTTTAACTTATTAAATGATGACAGAATTTATATAAACTTCGATTGGAGAAACCCTATGAAACTTGCGGTCTACAGTACCAAACAGTATGACAAAAAATACATAGAGCATGTGAACAAGGATTTCGGCTTCGGGCTGGAATTCTATGATTTTCTCCTGACCGAAAAAACAGCAAAAACCGCAGTTGGGTGTGATGGTGTGTGCATCTTCGTTAATGATGATGGCAGCCGCCCGGTTTTGGAAGAGCTGAAAAGTCTGGGTGTCAAATTTATCGCCTTGCGTTGTGCAGGCTTTAATAATGTTGACCTTGATGCCGCAAAAGAGCTGGGCCTTGCTGTTGTACGTGTGCCGGCTTATTCGCCGGAAGCTGTTGCTGAGCATGCCATTGGCCTGATGATGAGCCTTAATCGCCGTATCCACCGTGCGTATCAGCGTACCCGCGATGCCAATTTCTCTCTGGAAGGGCTCACCGGTACCACTTTGTTTGGCAAAACAGCGGGAGTGATTGGTACCGGGAAAATCGGCGTTGCGATGCTGCGTATTTTGAAAGGCTTTGGTATGCGTTTGCTGGCGTTTGACCCTTACCCTAATGCGGCGGCACTGGATATGGGAGTGGAATACGTGGATTTGCAAACACTGTATTCCCAGTCCGATGTGATTTCACTGCATTGCCCACTCACGCCTGAAAACTACCATTTATTAAACCACAGTGCTTTCGACCAAATGAAAGATGGTGTGATGATAATTAACACCAGCCGTGGTGGGTTAATTGACTCTCAAGCTGCGATCGATGCACTGAAGACTCAGAAAATTGGCGCGCTGGGCATGGATGTTTATGAGAATGAACGCGATCTGTTCTTTGAAGATAAATCCAATGATGTTATCCAGGATGATGTCTTCCGCCGTCTTTCCGCCTGTCACAATGTTTTGTTCACCGGGCACCAGGCGTTTTTGACCGCTGAAGCATTAATCAGCATTGCGGAAACAACCTGGAGTAGCGGGGGCATTTGAACAGAAATTTACGGTTTCGCCCTCGCAGAGCCAACCCAAACCGTAAATGCCTGCACGAAATTCACCTGCCTTTGGCCGCCTCAATGTACTTGTAGAGCGTGGGCTTTGAGATCCCCATCATTTCGCAGATCTGATTTACCGTGTGTTTCTTCTCGTCGTAAAGCTTTACGGCCAGTGCCTGTTTGTCCTTATTGAGTGCCTTAGGCCTGCCACCTTTGCGGCCACGCGCTCGCGCAGCCTGGAGGCCCGCCTGAGTACGTTCACGGATAAGGGTGCGTTCAAACTCGGCCAGCGCCCCGAAGATATGGAAGATCAGCTTGCCTGAGCTGGAAGACGTGTCGATGGCTTCCTGGAGGCTCTTCAATCCGATTCCCTTGGATTCCAGCAATGTCACCATCTCGATCAAGTCTTTGAGTGACCGGCTCAGTCGATCCATTCGCCAAACCACTAGGGTGTCACCGGCTCTCGCGTACTGCAAAGCCCGGTGCAGCCCTGGACGCTCTGCCTTGGCACCGCTCAGCTGATCCTCGAAGATCTGCTCACATCCGACCTGGTCGAGAGCATCCCGTTGTAAGTTGAGGTTCTGATCGTCGGTCGAGACCCGCGCATAACCAACCAGCATGTGTTTCTCACTCTCCAGCTAACTTTACAAATTTTTAGGTGCTCCCACCGGATCTAAAACGTTGGCAGTTGTCGCAGCTATCCGGTCATCGCTCGTAAAAGTTAAATTACTCTTAACTCTAGGAGGTATATTAACATTGAAATATTAACCGAGTATATTTACTTTGTTTGCATTGTAACTCCGTTGCCTTTCAGGACTATGCGAGTTGGTTAATAAAACGAGGGTTTTCTTTACTCACTGGTTGACGAGAGATTTATATGCGGATAATAAAGTTTCATCCCATATAATAAAGTATCATCCTAAGCAATAAAGTTTCATACTGCTAAGTGGCAACTTGTAGTAGTAAAACTTTACCAGTTCTTGCTGCTTGTTCTGCGAAACTGGTAATTTGTGTCAGTTTTTCGCTGTTTTGTTTCGTAAAAGTGGCAGTTTGTTTGGTTTTTACCACTTTTGTTTCGTTAAGGTGGTAAATATTTCAGGTTTAGTATGAAACTTTATTATTTGAGTTGAGAACGAATATAAGCTGCTACCTAAGTCCAGTATGAATCTTTATTTCCCAGCTTCAAATTAACAAACCAAAACAAAGGCCATACAGACCGACTCAGTATGATACTTTATTGATGGGCTACAAGATTTTGTGGTATAGTATTCGATAGTACTACCTTTAAATACCGAGGTAACAAAATGGCAACATCAGTAAAGCTTGATGAAGACTTGAAGAACCGAATCCAGCATCTGGCTGAAGCTAGGCATCGTTCATCACACTGGATCATGCGCGAAGCGATCCGTGATTATGTTGAGCGTGAGGAAAAGCGCGAATCTTTAAAACAGGATGCATTACGCGCCTGGGAAGCGTACCAGAAAGACGGACTGCATCTGACGCTTGAAGAAGCTGACGCTTGGCTGGAGAAGCTTGAAGCGGGTGACGATGTGGAGTTGCCTAAGTGCCACATCTGATCTGGTCACCGCCCGCCCTCGCTGATGTACATCGGCTCTATCGCTTCCTTGCGCTAAACAATGAAGATGCGGCTAGACGGGCAATCAAAGTGATTCGGGCTGGCGTGAAAATACTGGCTCTTCAACCGGAAGCAGGTCGCCCTGTTGCAGATATGGAGCCAGAGTTTCGGGAATGGCTGATCGATTTCGGAGGCAGTGGATATATAGCTTTGTATCGCTTCGATGGAGAAACTGCAACGATTCTTGCGGTGCGACATCAGAGAGAAGCCGGTTACTAAGATAATACTGAATAATGACAAATGACAGCCAATGAAAAGTTCCTGACCCAACGGCAGCGTTACCAGCCGGTGACATTACCTCAAGACTTCTCCGATGAGGAAATGGCCAGGGACTGGACGCTATCGGAAGCCGACAAGAAGGAAGTCAACCGCTACCGCACCAACTCCCGCTTGTTCATCGCCACTCAACTTTGTGCCGTGCGACTGTATGGCCGTTTCCTGGTGGAGGTCAACGACCTGTCACCACGCATTGTGAGTTACCTGAACAGCCAGCTTGTATTACCCCCATCACTGACCATCAACACTCCGGATCGGGATGCCACGTTTTCCGAGCAACGCAAAAACATCCTGACTTATTTGGGCTTCACCAAATACGACGATACCGCGCAGGCCAGCCTGGGAAAGTGGCTCTCCAAGCAGGCCGAGCAAGGCTACTTGCCCGACGAATTGTTTCTGCGTGCAGAGCAATATCTCTTGAGCGCCAAGGTAATATTGCCAGGGCCAAGCGTCATGGAACGCTTGATTATCAGCGTGTGTTCCGATGTACATGAGCGCTTGTTTGAATCTCTCTACCAGCAGCTATCGGCGGAAATCCGACAGGCCATCGATGAGTTGTTGATTGCTGCGCCTGGCGATCAACGATCACTGTTCTACCTCCTGAAAGAATACCCGCCGTCGGCCACCATCACCTCGATTCAAAGTTACCTGGAGCGCTATCGATCCCTCGATGGTACCGGCATTGATGCCATTGAGTCCCGAATCGTGGATCCGGCCTTCATGGATTACCTCTACAAACTGGCTCGTCGCTACAACGCCAAGGACATCAAACGGTTCAAGGAAAACAAGCGCTACTCCCTGATGCTGTGTTTCCTGCTGGAGACGCGCAAGGTGTTGCTGGATCATCTGGTGAAGATGCACGACCAGTACATCCTGGACATGCTGCGCAAGAGCAAGCAGGTTCACGAAAGAAAGCACCGAGAATTTCGGAAACGCCAAAAGAAAGCCATTGATACGGTACTGGATGCGACCCACTTGATCCTGGACTGGCCGGATGACAGGCCGTTGAACAAGGTGGATCTTTGGCAACGCATCGATGAAAAGAAACTGCTGAACTCCGTGGATGATTTACATATCTTCAAGCGGTTGGAAGAGCGCGGCTATGGCGATCTGCTGCTGACTCGCTATCCCAGCTTGCGGAAGTATTTCCCGGAGTTCCTGCACCTGCCATTCCAGGCCAAGCCCGGTACCGAACCACTTCTGAAGTCCATTCAACTGATTCGCCAACTCGATGCGGGTAAACTGAAGAACCTTCCCGATGATGTGCCGACCTATTCTATTCCCAAGGAATTGCGGCGTTGCCTGAAAGGCAAGAATGGCAAGATTCAGCGCAACGCCTGGGAACTGGGTGTGGCCATGGCCATGAAGGACGCCTTGCGCTCCGGGGATCTGTTTGTGCCCAAGAGCAAACAGCACGTCTCTTTCTGGGATTTGATGCTGAACCCGAACCGCTGGGAAGACACTCGCGAAGCGGCCTACGCGGACCTCCAGCAACCGTTCAAAGACCAGGTGAAAGCACAATTGATTCTGCAATTTCACCAGGGCGTGGGCAAAGCGGACAAGCGCTTTGGCCTGGACACGTTTGCTGATATCAAGAACGGCAATCTCAAGCTGAAGCGCGACGACAAGGCTGAAATCCCGGAGACTGTGAAGAAACTCCAGAAAGTCATCGATGCGAGTATGCCCACCATTCGCATTGAAGAACTGTTGATGGAGGTGGACAGGGAAACGAATTTCACCCGGCATTTTATCCCGTTGCAGCAGCACCACTCCAGGCCGAAGAACTTCTACAAAACGCTGATCTCCGCCCTGATTTCCCAAGCCACCAACCTGGGTGTGGTGGCCATGAGTGCGAGCGTCGACGACGTAACCGTGGATATGCTGCGCCACGTCTTGCAGTTCTACGTGCGCGAGGAAACTATCACCGCTGCCAGCGCCGAGATTGTGAATCAGCATCACCAGCTACCGTTCAGCGAGATACACGGATCCGGCCAGGTGTCGTCCTCCGATGCGCAGCGCTTCCGGATCCGGGCCGACAGCCTGTTGGCGGCCTATTATCCCCGATACTACGGCTACTATGAGAAAGCGATCGGCATCTATACCCATGTGTCCGATCAGTACTCCGTGTACAGCACCAAAGCTATTTCCTGCAATCCGAGAGAAGCGCTTTACGTCCTTGATGGACTTTTGGAAAACAACACCGTCCTGAAGATCCGCGAACATACCACCGACACCCACGGCTACACCGAGATCATCTTCGCGTTGTGCTACTTGTTGGGGTATTACTTCATGCCCCGGATCCGCGATCTCAAGGACCAGCAGCTCTACCGGGTGGAGCGTAACGTCAATTACGGCGTATTCACACCCTTGCTAAACAAGACGGCGGATCTGGATATTGTTGAGGAGCAGTGGGATGAAATGATTCATGTCGCTGCATCACTAAAGGAGCGTACGGCACCGGCACACGTCATCGTAGAACGGCTGACCAACAGCTTTCCCTCGGACCGGTTGGCCAAAGCCTTCACCAACCTGGGCCGGATCATCAAGACCGAATACATCTTGCGCTACATCACCGACAAGGATTTGCGTCGAACGGTTCAGCTCCAGCTTAACAAAGGCGAGTACCGGCACAACCTGCCGCGCTGGATCTTCTTTGCCAACCAGGGGGAATTCACCACCGGTGATTATCTGGAGATCATGAATAAGGCGAGCGCGTTGAGTCTGGTATCCAATGCCATCCTGTACTGGAACACTTCCCGGATCAGCCACATCGTGGCCGAACTGAAAAGCCAGGGCGGGACCGTGGATGACGAAACGCTGGCTCACATCTCTCTGTTGCCATACAAACACGTGCTGCCCAACGGCACTTATTTCATCAAAAAAGAGGAAACGCAATCCCTATGAGACAAAGCGAATTTTGGCTCCACAATCCCCCCTGCCATTGCAAAACATTGACGTGGGAGGTTTAATGGACGTTGTTCAGGCCTTCTGGTTGGGCATCCTTCAGGGCATTACCGAGTTCTTACCCATCTCCAGCTCCGCTCATCTGATTCTGGCCCCGGTGCTGGTTGGCTGGACCGATCAAGGGGTGGCTTTTGACCTGGCGGTGCATGTGGGCACCTTACTGGCCGTTGTGTTGTATTTCCGCCGTGATGTCACAAGCCTGACCAAGGATGGAATTGCCTCACTATTACAGCGGAGTTTTACCGGACAGGGCTTGATGGCCTGCTACCTGGTTATCGGCACCGTTCCGGCTGCATTGGCCGGTTTACTGTTGCTGGATCTGATTGGCTCCCAACTGCGTTCTATCGGAATCATCTTCTTTACCACGCTGATTTTCGGTTTGTTGCTGGGCTGGGCGGATTGGCGTCCCAACCAGCGCCGGACTATCACCACACTGACCTGGCGGGATGCCCTGTTGGTCGGTATAGCTCAGGCGCTCTCACTCATTCCCGGCACTTCCCGTTCGGGTGTTACCATCACTGCCGGGTTAATGCTCGGCTTCAGCCGAGAGGCAGCGGCCCGCTTTTCCTTCCTGCTGGCCATGCCCATCACCGCGTTAGCGGCCTCTGCCAAGCTGTTGGAAGTGGCCACTGGTGATGTTGCGGTGGATTGGACCGGGTTCCTGGTGGGGGGATTGTCATCCTTCGTCATGGCGCTGACGGCCATCCACTTTTTTTTGAAATGGCTCAACCTCTTTGGGATGTGGCCCTATGTGGTCTACCGCTTGGGGCTGGCCGCCCTGATTTACTGGGTTTTAATGAGATAAGGAAACACGATGGTAATTGTTTCAGTGGCTATTCAGAGGCTTGATGCAATAGCTGGGCAAGCCTCCAGATTGATCAGCAAAAGTCTGAAGTGGCCTGTGGTGTTTGTCATCGCTTTGGTGCTAATAGGTTGCGATTCATCCAATCAGATGCATAAGCTGAGTGGTTCGGCTCAGGGTACTACTTGGCATGTCAGCGTCTGGCAATCTGGAGGCTTGGACGTTAACGCGCTCCAACAACGGATTGATGTTGAGTTCAATCGTCTGGATCGCTCATTGTCCAACTACCGGTCGGATTCTGACATTGAACGTTTTAACGCCACGGAGACCACCGCTCCGGTTGAGGTGGGTTCCGAGATCGTCGAACTGGTAGAAGCCGCCAAGCAGGTTAGTCAAGCAAGTCAGGGATGCTATGACCTGACGATCAAACCATTGTTTGATCTTTGGGGATTCTCAGGCCAAACCCTGATACCACCGGACCCAGTCACCCTGACGCAGCAGCTACAACACATCAGTTTTAGCAAGCTGGTAACCCCAACCCCCACCCAGTTGCGCAAAACCGACCCACAGCTTCACGTGGATCTTTCCTCCATCGCTCAAGGCTACAGCGTTGGCCGGATTGCAACCTTAGTCGAAGCTGCCGGGATACAGAACTATCTGGTGGAGATTGGTGGAGAGTTGCAAACCCGTGGGCACAAGCCGGACGGCTCCCCCTGGCGTATTGGCGTTGAGCGGCCTCTGCCCGGTGGTCGTTCGGTGCAAAAAACTCTCACCATCCGCCAGGATGCCCCGGTTTCCGTTATGACGTCGGGCACTTACCGCCATTATTTCGATGAACAGGGTAAGCGTTACAGCCATGTGCTGGATGCCCGCACGGGCAAGCCGGTCACCCACAATACGGTCTCGGTCATCAATGACAATCCAACCGTGGCGGACGCTTGGTCCACGGCGCTCCTGTGTCTGGGCAGGGAAGCTGGTATACCGATTGCCAATGAGAATGGCATCGCCGCCTTATTCATTACCACACACAATAACCAGTTCGAAGAGGCCGCGACTCATCGCTGGCACTCAATGAAAACCATAGAGGTTCACTGATGCTGAGATTGTTTAAGATTGAAAGTGGCCTGATCCGAGAGATTAAATACCCCTCTGAGGAGTTGGGCAGCCATCTGACCAATGCCGACTGGATTGATGCCCATGAGCCGGATGAAGACGAACGTGCACTATTGCAACACATGCTGCGCACCGAGTTGCCGGAATCGGACGAAGTCGAAGAGATCGAAGCCTCCGCCCGCTGCTTCGTGGACCAGGCCGGTATCCACGTCCACTCACTGTTTCTCGCCCAAAGCGAGGGCCGCCACACGACCGTGTCCGTTGCCTGTATCCTGCAAAAAAATTGCTTGATCACTATTCGTGAAGGAGATTTGGCCGATTTTCGCCTGTTACGTATGAGAGCGCACCGTGGACAGGTAGAAGTGCAGTCTCCACAAGACCTGTTGGTCACGCTGATGGAGCAGAAAGTGGAAAACCATGCCGATACCTTGGAAGACCTGCATCGCCAACTGGAAAAGGTCAGCTATATGGTGCTGGAGGATGAAGAGTCGGAGCTGGAAGACGCCATCGGCAAACTGGCCCGTCTGGAAGACAGCAACGGAAAAATCCGCCTCTGCCTGATGGATACCCAGCGGGATATTTCGTTTTTGTTGCGTCATCTGAAAACCCAACCGGAGCAGTCGGAGAGCCTGCGTGAGATCATGCGCGATATCGAGACACTCATGTCTCATACCACTTTCCTGTTCGACAAAATCAACTTTCTGATGGACTCGACTCAGGGCTTTATCAATATCGAACAAAACCAGATCATCAAGATTTTCTCAATTGCCGCCGTCGTTTTCCTGCCGCCTACGCTCGTTGCAAGCATCTATGGAATGAACTTTGACTATATGCCCGAGTTGAAGTGGCTACTCGGGTACCCTTGGGCAATCGGACTGATGATTATCTCCGGTATCGCACCGTATTGGTACTTTAAACGTAAGGGATGGCTCTGATGGCAGGAAGCAAGCCGTAGGGGAAATTCGTTCAGGAATATACGGTTTTGGGTGGTTCTGCGAGGGTGAAACCGTAAGTTTCTGTTCAAATGCCCCCGCTAGTCCAACCTTGAATAATCTTAAACAGCTGGAAGCGGGCGAATCCTGCACCAATCAGATTGCCTGATTTGCTACACTCATGCTGTTGCCGGATAGTTATAGTTAGCTGGTGCTGGCAACGTAACGGCAGTACGTTTGCGTTACCAGCATACTTTATCCTGTGAATAACGGACATGGACACTCTCAGGGAGTAATAAAGATGAAGAAAGTGATACCCGCATTACTGGCTATGATGGCCCTGGCAGGTTGCGCTCAGGAAGGCTCAGCCCCAGGAGCTGCACAACTGGCTGACCAGTCGTTTGTACTGAAAACATTCAATGGCAAACCATTGACAGATAACTCGCGCCCGGCAAGCCTGCACTTTAGCAATACGTTGCAAGTATCAGGCAATATGTGTAACCGCTTTACGGGACAGGGTAGCCTGTCGGGGAATACCCTGACGGTTGCAGGAATGGCAGGCACCAAAATGCTGTGCGTTGATGCGCAAATGAACCAACTGGATAACGTTATCGGCAAGATGTTAACCCAGGGTGCGGCAGTAACATTAACTGCAGATACGCTTACCCTGAAAGCCAATGACGATACTCTGGTTTACCAGCGTATGGCAGGTACCGGAAAATAATCAGTACGTTCCACAATTACCCGCGGCAAGTGCGTTCTCGTTACAGCGTTTGCCGTTGGGTAATGCACATGTGCCAATCATGGAGCCATCGAGTTGGCGTGCAGCAAGTACCATTCCACCTATCATCGCGCAATTTGCCTGGCCTTGTCCGGACATAACTGATTCAAGTGGGCTACGAGTGTGTGCCGCAGTTGCTTGCTGTACCGGTTCATTACTACTGCATGCTGTGAGAAAAAAAAGCGCCGCCCCTGCCGCCACAATAAAACCTGCCTTCATGCGTTTTCTCCTGTCCACCAGGTTGTGTCTGAATAGTCTTTTTTGACAAAACTTTTGCATCATAGGCCACACGTTTCACTACGTCGACCCTGAAACCCACGAGTTTTCAGGGTTTTTGCTATTTTTTTTGTTCCGGAGCACATTTTTTTGCATACATTCAGTGACAGTGTCACGAATTATTCTGTAACGAACAACCAAAACCCCAGGACACAGGGGGAAAAATTGCCTCGCTTCAGGTTTGCTAGACTCAAAACATAATGACAAAAAGCCTGCGCGATGCAGGCCTTATGAATGCAATGTTGAGGAATTTTTATGATAACCACTGATGGCAATGGCGCTGTTGCGTCCGTCGCGTATCGTTTAAATGAAGTTATCGCCATTTACCCCATAACCCCAAGTTCTGTGATGGCAGAACAGGCAGATGCCTGGTCTGAAAATGGGGTGAAAAATGTCTGGGGTGATGTCCCCAGAGTTGTCGAGATGCAATCTGAAGGTGGTGCAATAGCGACCGTTCATGGTGCGTTGCAGACCGGTTCCCTGGCCACCTCTTTCACCTCGTCTCAGGGGTTGTTGTTGATGATCCCGACACTGTATAAACTTGCCGGGCAACTCATGCCCTTTGTGTTGCATGTAGCGGCAAGAACCGTAGCAACGCACGCGTTATCCATTTTTGGTGACCATTCTGATGTCATGGCAGTCCGCCAGACTGGGTGTGCGCTGTTATGTTCGTCCAGCGTACAGGAAGCACAGGACTTTGCTCTGATTTCAACCATGGCGACACTTGAAAGCCGGGTGCCTTTTGTGCACTTCTTTGATGGTTTCCGTACTTCCCATGAGATCAATAAAATCTCACCACTGAGCGATGATACATTGCTCAAATTAATACCCGAATCAGCTATCCTGGCTCACCGTGAACGGGCACTGGACCCGGAGCACCCGGTTATTCGTGGCACATCAGCTAATCCGGATACCTGGTTTCAGGCCCGGGAAGCAACAAATCCGTGGTATGACAGGCTCAGTGGCGTGGTTGAGCAGGCCATGAAGGCATTTGGCGAGCAAACCGGGCGTCACTATCACCCCTTCGATTATTACGGGCATCCACAAGCTGAACGTGTGGTGATTATCATGGGTTCAGCCATCGGTTGTTGTGAGGAAGTTGTTGATTACCTGGCCGCCAACGGTGAGAAAGTCGGATTGCTCAAAGTCCGGCTATTCCGGCCTTTCAGTGCACACCATTTTCTATCTGCGCTACCCGACAGCGTTACTGATATTGCGGTAATGGATCGCACAAAAGAACCGGGAGCTGTTGCTGAACCGCTTTACCTTGATGTCATGACAACGCTGGCACAGGCCTGGCAACAGCGCCAACGGGCGACACTGCCCCGGGTTATCGGTGGCCGCTATGGGTTATCATCAAAAGAGTTTGACCCGCGTTGTGCGCTGGCTATTTTTAATGTGCTTAACCAGGCCGAGCCCCCCACCCGTTTTACTGTGGGGATATTTGATGATATTACCCATCTTTCGTTACCGTTACCTGCACAATCCCTGCCATCTTCCTCCCGCCTTGAAGCCCTGTTTTATGGCCTGGGCAGCGATGGTTCTGTTTCAGCAACTAAAAATAACATCAAAATTATTGGCAACAGCACGCCCTGGTATTCGCAAGGTTACTTCGTTTATGACTCCAAGAAAGCGGGAGGGCTGACAGTTTCGCACCTGCGTATTGCGGATACTCCGGTACGCTCCACCTGGCTGGTAGAAGAAGCCGACTTCATTGGCTGCCACCAGTGGCAATTTATTGATAAATATTCAATGGCGGATAAGCTGAAACCAGGCGGCATTTTCCTGGTGAATTCGCCTTACCCGGAAGATGAAGTATGGCAACGGCTCCCGCAGGAAGTGCAGGCGGTGTTGCGCCATAAACAAGCCCGGCTGTGGGTTATCAATGCAGCAAAAATCGCCCGCGAGTGCCAGTTAGGTGCGCGGATAAATACGGTAATGCAAATGGCCTTTTTCCATTTAACGCAGTTATTACCGGGTAGCCAGGCGCTGGATGCATTAAGGGGCGCCATTGCGAAGAGTTACCAGAGTAAAGGCCAGGAGCTGGTAGAGCGCAACTGGCAAGCTTTAGCGCTGACCGAGTCATCGCTTCATGAAGTGCCAACAGGTGATGTGAACAATAACAGCCACCATATGCCGCCGGTTGTTACGCACACCGCACCGGACTTTGTGAAAACCGTCACCAGCGCCATGATTGCCGGGCTTGGAGACAAACTCCCGGTTTCAGCCTTTCCGCCGGATGGAACCTGGCCCGTTGGCACTACGCGCTGGGAAAAACGCAATATTGCTGAAGCTATTCCCATCTGGAATCCGGGAATTTGTACCCAGTGTAATCACTGTGTTGCCGCCTGCCCACACTCTGCAATACGGGCAAAAGTTGTCGAACCAGAAGCCCTTGATGCAGCACCGGAAACATTGCAGTCACTCGATGTTAAATCACGGGATATGCGGGGCCAGAAGTACGTATTGCAGGTAGCGCCTGAAGACTGCACCGGTTGTGACCTGTGTGTTGAGGTTTGCCCGGCCAAAGACCGCGAGAACCCGGATATTAAAGCGATTAATATGCAGCCAAGGCTTGAGCATGTTGAGCAGGAAAAACAGCATTATGATTTCTTCCTTTCACTGCCAGACCGCGATCGCAGCACACTTGAGCGGATTGATATCCGCACATCACAACTGCTTACGCCATTGTTTGAGTATTCCGGAGCCTGCTCTGGCTGTGGTGAAACGCCTTATATCAAGTTGCTGACGCAGCTGTTTGGCGACCGTTTGTTAGTAGCCAATGCCACAGGTTGTTCTTCCATCTATGGTGGTAACCTGCCAACTACGCCGTGGACAACAGATGCCAATGGTCGTGGCCCGGCATGGGCAAACTCGCTGTTTGAAGATAACGCTGAATTTGGTCTGGGTTTTCGGTTATCCCAGACACAGCATCGCAAGCGGGCTGAACGCCTGTTGGCAACACTGGGTGACGCGCTACCTGATACATTACGCAGCGCGTTAAGTGAACCGGCAAGTATTGAGGAACGCCGCCAGCAAATCAGCCAGTTACGCGCGCTTCTCACTGATATTGCCTCGCCTGCAGCCGTCGAGTTATTGCATGTGGCGGATTACCTGGTAGAACGTTCTGTCTGGCTGGTTGGTGGCGATGGCTGGGCTTATGATATAGGTTATGGCGGGTTGGATCATGTGATGAGCCTGACCGAGAACGTCAATGTACTGGTGCTGGATACCCAGTGTTATTCGAATACGGGTGGGCAGGCGTCAAAGGCAACCCCATTGGGCGCAGTAACCAAGTTTGGCGAGAGTGGCAAACGCAAGGCTCGTAAAGATTTGGGCGTGAGCGTGATGATGTATGGGCATGTGTATGTTGCGCAGATTTCTCTGGGTGCTCAGTTAAACCAGACGGTCAAAGCCATTCAGGAAGCGGAAGCCTGGCCCGGGCCTTCGTTGATAATTGCTTATAGCCCGTGTGAAGAGCATGGCTACGACCTGGCCCTGAGCCACGACCAGATGCGCCAACTCACCACCAGTGGTTTTTGGCCGCTATACCGGTTCGACCCGCAACGGGCAGAACAAGGGAAAGCCCCTTTACAACTCGATTCAAGACCACCCTCTGATGCGCTACGGGAAGCATTACTCAATGAGCAACGCTTCAGGCGGCTGAACAATCAGCAGCCTGAGGTGGCTGAACAATTGTGGCAAGATGCAGCACATTGTCTGCAAAAACGCTACGATTTTCTGGCGATGCTGGCCGGTAAAAGCGTGTCGGGTCAGCCCACTGAATAAGCGTAAGCCCCCGGGTGCTACCCCGGGGTAACTCAGCATGCAATACACAAACCTGAGGTACCCACACGCCCTCTTCCGGTATGCTGCTTCAGCATAAGTCACATGTGCATAAGGTTTTTAATTTGCCTGGTATTTACTCTTTACAGTCATTACACCTACTTTCAGAAATCAGGCTAAGTGATGAAAACATGCTGGCTTTCGCCGTGGTAATCCGTACCATACGCAGCATACTTTTTACTGTGCCTTAACCTGTTCGGCCACCCTGTTGAAAACGGAAAGCATCAGCATATATCTGTGTAGCCTTTGCTGCGCATCAGTGAACTGCTTTTTCGTTACTGCCCGAGAGTTTTAGAATGCAAGATAATCAAGACGTTACCAAGAAAGAACAATACAATCTCAATAAACTGCAAAAGCGTCTGCGGCGCAATGTGGGTGAAGCTATCGCTGATTTTAATATGATAGAAGAAGGCGATCGCATTATGGTTTGCCTTTCAGGCGGGAAAGACAGTTACACCATGCTCGAAATACTGCGTAACCTGCAACAAAGCGCGCCAGTCAATTTTACTCTGATTGCCGTAAACCTCGACCAGAAACAACCGGGTTTCCCCGAGCATATTCTGCCTGAATACCTTGATACTATCGGCGTTGAGTACAAAATTGTTGAAGAAAATACTTACGCTATCGTCAAGGACAAAATTCCGGAAGGCAAAACAACCTGTTCACTTTGTTCACGTTTACGGCGTGGTATTTTGTATCGTACAGCGACAGAAATTGGCGCAACCAAGATTGCGCTTGGCCACCATCGTGATGACATTCTGCAAACCCTGTTTCTCAATATGTTTTATGGCGGTAAGCTTAAAGGCATGCCACCTAAACTGATGAGCGATGATGGCAAACATATTGTTATTCGCCCCCTTGCCTATTGCAGAGAAAAAGATATTGAGCGGTTCTCCACGGCAAAAGCGTTTCCAATTATTCCGTGTAACCTGTGTGGTTCACAGCCGAATTTGCAGCGCCAGGTCATTGCCGACATGCTGCGTGACTGGGATAAACGCTACCCAGGTCGTATTGAGACCATGTTTCGCGCCATGCAGGATGTAGTACCTTCTCACTTGTGTGACACCGAATTATTCGATTTCAAAGGGATTCATCACGGCAGTGAGGTCATTGATGGTGGCGATCTGGCTTTTGACCGCCAGGAGATCCCGTTAACTCCGGTTGGCTGGGAAGAAGACAGTGAATCGAAAAGCCAGCGCCTGGATATCCTGGAAGTAAAATAATTGATAAATATAAAACGGGCCGTCAGGCCCGTTTTATATCTCTGCACCCGATCCTTCTGTGTTAATTCTCCTGGTTTCAGCCTGTCTGCGGCTGCGCTGGTTACATTGTGTTATACCAACAGCTAATGCACTAAAGGGTGCGGGTCAGGATCCGGTACGGGCTCATGAGGTACAGGGTCAGGCCGCGGGTGTGGTTTGGTCACAGGAACAGGCTCTGCGGGAAAAGGGTCACATTTCATATCACCTCCTTTTGCTTCCTGCATAAGCTTAGAACGCCCCAGAAAACAGGCAAAAAAAAGCCGACAAAATTTGTCGGCGTCGTACGAATTAATCTTGCTATGCAGTAATTCAAAAAAGGAAGTAAGACAATATGGAGCGCAACGCCCATCGCTTGACGTTGCATTCACCTGCGAAATTGATATTGCCTTTTTCATCTGGAAAATTTATTGATGTGGCTCAATATAATTGTCTCTTTAGTTCGATAATTCTCGTTATTTACAGCCAGTTACTACGTTTTAACCACACAATAACAGCGACAACAAGAATTACCAACATAAGGCAGAAAAATGCAAAACCAAACCCCCAACTACCACCTGGGATACCACCGAGATTAACGCCAAATAAACCAGTCAGGAATGTGCTGGGAAGAAATACCATAGCCATAAGCGACATGGTATAAGAGCGGCGTGATAATGATTCCTGCATCATCTGTGATATTTCATCAGCCATTATGGCAGTGCGCGCGATGCAGGCATCAATTTCATCCAGCCCGCGTCCCAAACGGTCTGCTATATCCTGCATCCGTCTCCTTTCGTCGTCATCCATCCATGCCAGACGCTCACTGGCAAGACGCGCAAACACATCACGTTGCGGTGCCATATAGCGGCGCATGACTATCAGTTGCTTGCGTAATAATGCAAGTTGACCACGCTGAGGGACTTGCTGGTCCAGTAAATCATCTTCCAGATCGATAATCTGATCATGGAGTTGTTCAATAAACTCACTCGCATGATCAGTTAACGCATCACATACATCCACCAACCATCCGCCGACATCCTTCGCTCCGGTCCCGGATTTCAGGTCATTAATCACATCATCCAGCGCCAAAACCTGGCGCTGGCGTGATGTAATTATCATGTTTTCATTGATATACATGCGCATGGCAACCAGTTGGTCCGGTCGCTCATCTGTACTGCCATTTATGCAACGCAGTGTAATAAAGGTACCTTCTCCCATGCGGGTAACGCGCGGGCGCAGGCTTTCTCCCGCCAGCAAGTCTCTTGCGACATCGGGTAACAGTGGGGAGTTTGCCAGCCAGTCGGCACTTTGTGGATGGGTATAATTAAGATGCAACCAGCATGGATGTTGCTTATCAACACTATCTGATTGTTCCAGAGGAACAATGCCACCCATACCATCAAAACGCCAGGTATAAACGGCGTCAGAAACGAAAAAATCACGCCCGGTTAACCCACTCAAAACTACCCCCTGCTCACGCTCTGTGTTCCATCATAGTGTTACGTTGATGCAGCTATGACCCGGTTTTTACAGTCAATTTAGCAAAATTTCACATCTTATATAACATTCTACTAAAATCCTTTGTAGCATTGGTATGTAACACTTTACCCAAAAGGAACCAGATTTGTTCAGACGGAAAGTATGTAAGGCATTTGACTTACGTTACGAGCAGACACGCCAGCACGCAATAATTATGAGCGCTAACTGGTTTCTGTGGGTTAACCTTTTGTTCAGTATTGTCATTTTAGTTCGTTACTATTTTCACCCCAGAGAAAGTCTTTCTATTCCTGCCGGGCGGATGGATTTCTCGCATTTACCACTATTTGCAGTCATGGTGATAAGTGCTGCAGTGCTGTATATCCTTAAATACTCACCGGACAGACTCTCGCGTAATATTTGGACTATGCTGCGCGTGACAATGCTTATACTCAGCCTGAACTGGTGCCTGGTGCTATTTTTGCTGTTTTCCAGCGGCGGGCGCCCTGTTATTTTCGCGCTGGCTTCTATTTTATTGCTTACCGGGCTGATAGCGCTTTATGTTGATGCTCTGGCGTGGTTTTTGTTCAGTGTACCACTTCAGGCTGCCATTATTATTACCAGCCTGGTGTTTACCAGCTATATCACTGTAGTCAATGTGCTGGCATATATTTCACTCGCTTTATTGGTCGAGTCCGCGCGGCGCATGCTCAATACCTGGTTTGTTCTCGCCATACACCGGGAACAAGAAAATAACGATTTGATTCAGCGCCTGGAGATTCAGGCAAATTGTGATCCTCTTACTGGGTTGGCTAATCGCAGGGCTTTCCAGGTGATGTTAGATAAAACCGTCCAGCGCGCCTCGTTTCAACAGGGCGATAGCGTCTTTTCAATGCTTATGCTCGATGTCGATAAATTCAAAAACTACAATGACTTCTATGGCCACCAGGCAGGCGATTCATGCCTGATCCAGGTCGCTGAATCCATTGAAAGCGCGGTGCGGGCTAACCTGGATTTGGTTGGGCGATTTGGCGGTGAAGAGTTTATTGTATTATTACCTCAGGCATCAGCAACGGACGCTGCCGATATCGCAAAGCGTATACAAAGTGCACTCAGCATGCGAAGTATTGAACATATGGCTTCAGATGTTACCAATAAAGTTACACTGAGTATCGGCATCGCCGAATGGTCAGTGGGAATGAGCGCGAGCCAGCTCATTTCCCGGGCAGACAGCGCGCTTTATTACGCAAAAAATAGTGGCCGGAACCAATACCAAATATTCTACCCGGCCAATGACCAGCAGACAGAACCAACAGCAAAACAGGCATAGCACTGAAAATGTAGATTGCTTTATATGCGTTCTGCTGTTGGTTTGTGGTTATGTCAGGCGTAATGAAGTGGGGAAAACGATATACTGTGAGGTATTATAAATTACATCGCAATGGTACCCAATGACTGATAACTGGACACATAACCCCCGAGTCAACCTGCGACTCTCCCGCTCTGTTAGTGCTGCCATTCTCGGAGATATCAAAGCATTGCTACCCAATGAAGGGATTCAGATTTTTATTAATGAGCTTGATGATGAAAATTATGCCACGCTGGAATGCCAGCAAAATGACGCAATAGCGGCGTTACTGGTGCCCATTATAGTGGTATGGCGCCAACTGGGTTATATCGGACAAATTGTGTGGCAAAGCGGGCAAATCACGCGTGATGTTACCACTGCCACACAATTCCAACTACTTAGTTTAATGAAGACACCGCTGGCATTATTTATTATCCGCCAGGTGTGATACTGCTACGAGCCAGCCCGCAAGGATGACGCAAGGCTGCGCATATCATTGCCCGTTGGCGACTGATGCACACGTAAACCAAATTCACCAATCACAGCATAAATATGATCAAAAATATCCGCCTGGATAGCTTCATACTCAAGCCAGGCGACAGTATTGGTGAATGCGTAAATTTCAAGCGGTAAGCCATCCACTCCAGGAGATAACTGGCGAACCATGGTTGTCATGTTATGGTGAATACGCGGGTGCTGGTTCAGGTATGCGGTCAAATAGGCCCGGAATGTCCCTACATTTGTCAGTTGCCGCACATTGAGTACTGAGCCTGACTCGTGGTCATTTTCCCGGTTCCAGGCTGATAATTCGTTGCATTTCTGTGCTAAATAAGGCGTCAAAATACGCGACTGCTGCAAGTGCGCCAGTTCATCATCAGAGAGAAAATGGATGCTGGTGGTATCAATATTGATGCTACGTTTAATGCGCCGCCCGCCAGACTCAGACATTCCCTGCCAGTTCTTAAAAGCATCAGAAACCAGTGCATAAGTTGGGATAGTAGTAATCGTGTTATCCCAGTTTCTGACTTTAACCGTTGTCAGCCCAATATCGGTAACAGCACCATCAGCGCCATACTTGGGCATTTCCAGCCAGTCTCCCTGGTTTAACATGCGGTTAGCGGAAAGCTGAATCCCCGCCACCAGGCCAAGAATGGGGTCTTTGAACACCAACATGAGTACCGCAGCCATGGCACCCAAACCACTAATCAAAATCGCCGGTGATTTACCAATTAATACCGAGATAATCATGATGCCAATCACAATAGCACTGAGTAGTTTTATGCTCTGGACAATTCCTTTCAGCGGCAGATTCGCGGCGAATGGCAGTTGACGGGAGATAACAAACGAGACATCCATCAGGGAGAAAAAGGCCAGTAACCCATACAACATCACCCATAACTGCGCGGCAGTAAGCAGAAACAAACTGGCGTCACTACCTGCTTCCAGCCACAGTAAAGACTGAATGTGCACAATAATGCCCTGAAGCACAAAGGCCAGGCGGCGAAACAGGTGATGCTGGGTAATAACCTGAAGCCAGAGTGTATTACTACTTCGTGCGCGTTTTTCAAAAGCGCGTAACACAAGGCGATGTAACACGAGGTGAACGACGACAGCCGTAAAAAAAATGATCGCCAGGACACAAGCCAGCGCCATTGAGTTAGTTAAATTAATGCCGTAACGTCCGGCAAAATGCATGAGTTCCTGCATATAATCTCCTTTTTATTCAGGCACTATCTTGCCTTCACACAATCCATGGTGCAATGTTTGTAACGAACAGATCAACAGGCCTGAATGGCAGGGTCTGGTTAAAAGGTAATGAAAAGAGGAATATCAGAGACAGGCAAGAGAGATTTGCCCCTCCGGCGCTTATCTCCGGCACTCACAAATGTGGTGTTAGCTCTTTAGGGGCAATTCAATAATAAGATATCAGATAAATCCGATCAATGCGCCGGTGAGCAAAAATTGCCCCGCATCACAAATTGAGGCCCAGCCCTTGTACAGCCTGATTAATGCTTAATGATATACATTGTCCGACTGTAGGCGACATCTTCGGGGTTATCTATTGGGTAGCCTTTGACCCAGGGTTTAATCAAACGCCCATTGGTATACTGATATATTGGCGCTATCGGTGCCTGCTCTGCGAGGATTTTCTCGGCCTCATTATAATCCTTATTACGGGCCTTTTCGTCCGTTTCACTGGTTGCCTGAGCAATAACCTTGTCATATGCGCTTGAGCTGAAACGCGCGATATTACCACTGTTCGTTGACGTCATGAGCGACAGAAAGGTTGATGCTTCATTATAATCACCTATCCATGAAGCACGGATAACATCAAAATCACCGCTTCGGCGGCTGTCCAGGTAGGTTTTCCATTCCTGATTTTTCAGTGTCACTTCTGCACCGAGCGCTTTTCGCCACATTGAAGCAATGGCAATGGCGATTTTTTGATGGTTTTCTGATGTATTGTAAAGCAGAGATAACTTAAGCGGCTTTTCTGGCCCGAAGCCTGCCGCTGCCAGCAACATTTTTGCCTGCAGGTTGCGCTCTTCCTGAGTCATATCCTGGAACAGGGCGGGTTGAGGCATGAATCCATGTGTTACATCCGGTGTAAAATGCCAGGCGGGTTTTTCCCCGGTACCAAGAACCTTATGAGCAATAATGTCGCGGTTAATGGTCAGGCTTAATGCCAGCCGTACACGCGGATCCGCAGTTGGCCCTTTTTGGGTATTAAATGCGTAGTAGTATGTGCCCAGCTGAGGTGGTGTATAGACTTGTCCGGGAAGCGTCTCCAGCAGTTTGTGATACATGTTCTTCGGGAAGGATTCCGTAATGTCAATGCCACCGGACAGATAACGTTTGGTCGCCGCTGATTCCTGGTTAATTGGGATAAATGTCACCCTGGTGAGTACTGTTTTGGCATTATCCCAATACTGCCTGTTAGGTGTGACTACGAGTTTCTCGTTAACAACTCTGGAAGCCAGTACAAAGGCGCCGTTTCCCACCAGGTTCTCTGGGCGTGTCCAGTTGTTACCATATTTTTCTACCGTTGCCTGTTTTACCGGGAAAAGTGCAAAGCTTGCCGTTAGCAGTGGGAAAAAAGGCACGTTTTTATCGAGTTGTACCTGCAGCGTTCGGCTGTCGAGCGCACTGACACCCAGTTTGTCCGGAGCCACTTTGCCTTCGGTAATAGCCTGCGCATTTTCTATTCCGGCCAGTGCCGCAAATGACGCAAAAGGCGAGCTTGTCTTTGGGTCCACCAGGCGGCGCCAGCTATAAACAAAATCTTCTGCGGTTACCGGTGAGCCGTCAGACCAGCGGGCATCGGACCTCAGAGTAAACGTCCAGATACGGTTGTTATTAGTTTGCCACTTTGTTGCCACGCCAGGAATCAGTGCGCCTGTCGCATCCTGATTAGTAAGCCCTTCAAACAAATCACGAATTACCTGAATTTCAGGTAACCCGACAGCTTTAGCGGGATCCAGTGATGCAGGTTCATCTTTGATATGGCGATTTAATTCCTGCTTTGCTGCAAGCTGTGTCCCTGGCGGTACATCGGCGGCAAATGTGGCCGTTGTGGCACTGCCAACGATAATTGCACTGCAAAGCATTCGGGTAACGAGTTTCATGTGGCTGCCCTGGTTAGAGTTTATCTTTTCCGCACTGGTCGGCACTTTTGATAATTATTTGTTTTGACAGGAGCAATTGCAAACATTCTGTAATACTTTGTTGTAGCTTTTACGACGAACTGTAATCACGCCTGCCATACAGCAGTTCAACATGATTCGTCCTGGTAAACATTTCTGACAACAAGGTGATTTATGACGCTTTCACGAGCGAGACAATTACGCGGTAATTTCCAGACGTCCGCGCAACAATATGGCACCAGCGTTGGTGGGGCTCAGCTTCTCTGGTTTCCGGCCACTGAAATGCAGCCTTCTGCAGGATTGATTATGGCCGGGACCCATGGTGATGAAACTGCAAGTATTATCACCCTGTCCTGCGCGCTGCGGACGCTGGAAGAAACACACCGCCGCCATCATGTCATTCTTTGTGTTAACCCGGACGGCTGCCAGAGTGGTTTGCGGGCAAATTTACGCGGTGTGGATTTGAACCGGAATTTCCCGGCAGCCAACTGGAAACCGGGCGAGACCGTTTATCGCTGGAACACGCAGGCAGCGGTTCGTGATGTAAAACTCTCATCTGGTGAATTTGCCGGCTCTGAGCCAGAAACCCAGGCATTGTGCCAGTTAATCACCCGGATAAAACCTGCCTGGACTGTTTCGTTTCATGAGCCATTAGCCTGCGTTGAAGACCCATACCGCACAGCGCTTGGGGAATGGCTGGCGAAAATGCTGATGTTACCTCTGGTCACCAGCGTGGGCTACGCCACGCCGGGCTCATTTGGCAGTTGGTGTAAAGATAACAGTCTGCCATGTATTACAGCAGAATTACCGCCGGTATCTGCAGACCTCGCTTGTGAGCGTTTCCTGGATGGATTTATCAGCCTGCTTACTTACGAGGGTTAAAGATGTAACATGCCCGGTGTAAAGTTAAGCCCGGGCTCAACATCCACTGCCAGCCACGTTGGGCCATCCAGGTCCAAAAAACGCGCAGAAGGCACCAACGGTAATGCGGCAGTAATCGCACGTGAGGTACACAGCATACAACCTAACATAACCTCAAAACCTGCAGCTATTGCCGCCTGTTGTAATAACAATGCTTCTGTCAGCCCACCCGTTTTATCAAGCTTAATATTGACCATGTCATAATAGCCGGCCAGCGCATCCAGGTGTGAGCGCGTATGGCAGGATTCATCCGCACACACAGGCAAAGGGTGAATAAAATTCGCCAGTGCAGCATCGTCACCCGCTGGCAAGGGTTGCTCCAGCATGGCCACATTGAGGTCTGCAAGTAGCTGGCAACGGGCTGCCAGCCCTTCCACATGCCATGATTCATTAGCATCAACAATCAACGTTGCATCCGGCACAGCTGTACGAATAGCAACCATGCGCTCCGTTATCAGACGGTCGTCGAGCTTCACTTTTAATAAATGTGCGCCATTCAACCAGAGCCTTTGTGCTGCCTGAGCCATTCTTTCCGGGGTATCGATGACCACGGTTTGTGCCATTACCACACTTTCGGGCAAGGGAGTTTTCAGGTATTGCGGTAGCGTAAGCCCTGCGAGGCGAGACTCAAGATCCCATAATGCGCAGTCTACCGCGTTGCGGGCGGCCCCGGCAGGTAGTGCATCCTGGAGATCACTACGGTTCATTCCCAGTTCCAGGGCCGGTATGATACTTGCCACCTGAGCCAACACAGAAGCAGCTGTTTCCCCGTAACGCAGATAAGGTGTGCACTCCCCTACACCTTTTACTCCTGACTCATCAATAATTTCGACCACCACAACAATGGCCTGTTCGCGTGTTCCGCGGGCAATCGTAAAGGGTGTATTAAGTGGCCATGACTCCTCGTAGACACTGACATTTCTCATCACGGTTTATCCCTTTTGTGTTTAATGCAGTATATACCGTTGCACCCAATTATCTTCACGGACATCGGTTTAGTATTCTGGTGCAAATACTTCGCCACGGCTCTCTGTTAACAGTTTTGGCGCTACAATTGCCGGGATGTAAATAATTTTTTATATTCATTCGCTATGAGTTGGCTTACACTAGCTCAAGCGTTAACAATATGAGAACAGGAAAATAACTATGTCACAACTCGTTCATTTTCAGGGTAACCCGGTTGCCGTTAAAGGTCAGATCCCTCAGGCTGGTAGTGTTGCTGCGGCATTCACTCTGGTCGCAAAAGACCTTGCAGATATCTCCCTGAGCCACTATGCGGGTAAACGTAAAGTTCTGAATATTTTCCCAAGCATTGACACTGGTGTTTGCGCAGCATCTGTTCGCAAATTCAACCAACTGGCTACCGAAATGGATAACACTGTTGTGTTGTGCATTTCGGCTGACCTGCCATTTGCCCAGTCTCGCTTCTGCGGTGCTGAAGGCCTTAGCAATGTCGTGACACTTTCTACTCTGCGCCACCCTGAATTCCAGGATACTTATGGGGTGGGGATTGATGATGGTGCACTGAAAGGCCTGACCGCCCGTGCTGTTGTCGTGATCAACGAGAAAGATGAAGTGATTTTCAGCCAACTGGTTAATGAAATCACTGAAGAGCCGGATTACAGCGCCGCACTGGCCGCACTGAAAGGCTGATTGTTCGTTCTTTGATAAAAAGCCGGTTGGATTACAACCGGCTTTTTGTTTACTCACTCTTCCGTTTTACGCCCGCTCAGGCCATATTCCCTTAGCTTGTTCGCAATAGCGGTATGCGACACTCCGAGCCGCCTTGCCAGTTTACGTGTGCTGGGGTAATTACGGTAAAGCTGTGTGAGCACCGCACGTTCAAAGCGGCGCGTGATATCATCTAATGAGCCTTCCATAACGTCATCACCCACCGGCATCACGCTGGCATCCACATCCGGTAATAACACATCCTGAGAACGCAGTTCATAACCTTCAAGCTGAGTCAGAGCCCGGTAAATCGCATTTTTTAACTGCCGGACATTGCCCGGCCAGCTATAACGAGAAAGCACTGAATTTAATTCCGAGGATAACTTAGGCCGCGGCACACCTTGCTCATCAGCAAAGCGGGCAACGAACAACTCAGTAAGCGGCATGATATCCTGCGGGCAGTCACGCAATGGTGGAAGGTTTAATGTCAGGACATTCAGCCGATAATAAAGATCTTCACGGAATGCGCCTTTTTGCACCAGTTCGACAAGGTTTTTCTGGGTAGCGCAGATAACCCTTACATCAACATGCACTTCATGTTCATCGCCTACGCGGCGGAAGGTACCATCGTTGAGAAAACGCAACAGTTTTGCCTGCATGCGCGGCGACATTTCGCCAATTTCATCTAATAAGACGGACCCGCCATTCGCCTGCTCGAAAAACCCTTTTTTCCCTTCTGTAGCATTAGCATAAGCACCTGCAGCATGGCCGAATAATTCACTTTCGACGGCATCTTCCGGGATTGAAGCACAATTAAGCGCCAGGTAAGGTTTTTCTGCCCGGGGGCTCGCCATATGGCAGGCACGGGCAAACAAGTCTTTACCTGTACCTGTTTCACCGACAATAAGTAATGGGGCATTGAGCCCGGCCACTTTGCGCGCCAGTTCGACAACATGGCGCATTGCGCCACTCACCGCGACAACCTGGCTGAAAGCCTCCACATTTTGGTGATTCAGGTTCTGCAACTGCCTGCCCATACGAATGGTCGACTGGAGCATTACAACTGCACCACCAGGCACCGTTTCACCGCTTTCTTCAGCTTCAACCTGTACCGGGGTAATTTCCATCAGAAAATTTTGCCCGTTAATCACCACATGTTCGGTATGTGATGCAACCGGGCGGCTTTCCAGCCAACGGACAAAATTAAAACCGGGAATCAGGCTGGCCGCATTATGGTTACGTAGTTTATCAGCGTCTTGCCCAAACAATGCACAGCACGCCGGGTTTGCCATCTCCACTTTGCTTTTCATATCCAGCGATAATACGGGTTCAGGCAGTGCTTCCAGCAATGCACTTAACGCACGGTGCTCCCGCTCTGTAGGCATCCAGGGTACTGTGCGCACATCAGAGACACCAGGGATACGGCGAATTTCTGCCATCAGGCTGCTGAAGGTATCAAACGCCTGAGTGGAAAAATTGAGATAAATGCGCCCAATGGGATCAATTTCAATGCCCCGTAAATCGATACCACGCAGCACCAGTAAATCGAGTAGCTCACGCGTGAGCCCAAGGCGGTCTTCACAAAACACTTCAAGGCGCATGGCAGGAACCTATATAACAATCAAAAGGACAGTTTGTGATGATACTGCACTTCTGTGCTATCCAGAAGCTATCTGTCAACAAATATTGACAGCCATAAGTTATCAATCAGGGCATAGCGCGTTACAGGTAACAACGTGAAAGGTATCAACAAAGCAATAGCAGCACCGCACTTCTCTTCAGTGCGGTGTTTGGCTTAAGCGGAAGGTGTATTGGTCTGTTTACTGCGTTGCAATGTTGCACGAACCTCACTTATCAGTTCGCGGCGGAAATCGCCCAGTTTCGGTTTATCGCCTGTCCACGGGAGTGGGCGGCATAACTCCATGGTTTTTATTCCCAACCGGGCGGTCAACAGGCCAACGCCAATGCCCTGGGCAGCCCGGGCAGAAAGGCGTGCTGCCAGGTCCTGAGACATCCAGTCCATCCCCACTTCACGTACCAGTTCACTTGCTCCGGCGAAGGCAATATTCAGCAATACCATGCGAAACAGGCGGATACGGCTGAAGTACCCCAGTTCGATACCGTACAACCCCGCAATGTGGTTAATCAGCCGGATATTGCGCCAGGCCACAAACGCCATATCAACCAGTGCAAGTGGGCTGACTGCAATCATCAGCGAAGACTGCGCCGCTGAACGGCTGATGGCTTTACGCGCCTGGTTATCCAGAACCGGCTGTACCATTTGCCCGTACAGTGTGATGACTTCTTTGTCATTATGGGTTTCATGTAACGCCGAATACCAACGCTGCATGGCTGGATGGCGCTGATCAATCCCGGCCTTACCGGCAAGTTTTTCACAAAACACCCGTGCCTTGCCCGAAGCATAGCTGGTTAACATTTCGGCCGCTTCATGGCGTTCTTCGACTCGCTGGCGTAACTTCCATAACCTCCGCCATTCAGTTACCAGTGAACCGGCTCCCGCAACAACAATCAGCCCTCCCGCAGCGCAACCCCCCAGGCTTATCCAGTCCTGTGTGACCCAGGCATTGTGTGCCCATGTCACTCCCTGCGCCACCACGCTCACGCCGAAAATAGCCAGACCAAGCCCGACCAGACGCCGCCATACGCTTTTTTTCGGTTGCAGTGCGCGGGAAACCAGTGCTTCGGCCTGCTGGGCTTCTTCGTTTTCCGGTTCATTTACTTGCACAGGTTCAAAGTTTTCAGCCACATCAAATACTTTGGCCGGGCGCACCGTTGCTTCTGCCTTCTGCACTGGTTTTTCCTGGGAAAAATCAATGCGCGGTTTTATTGGTTCACTCATCGCAGCTTGTCTCCTATCAGGAACTCCATCGCAGCATCCAGCCGAATATGCGGTAAAGGGTTGTCAATATCCATGGGTAGCGGGCGAAATTGCTCAAAAGAGAACCCCTGCTGTTCCCAGAAAGCATTACCAGGCAAACGTGACGGCACTTCTCCTGGGAAGAATGTCAACGGTGTACCATCAGATAACCGGTGACCCTGTAACGCTGGAACTTTTTCGCCCTGATAATCCACCAACCCGGCAGTAGTTGCCTGAACAGATGCCAGCCCCATGCACTCCATTTTAATGCCTTCAAACGCAGCATTCTGCCAGGCATCCTGCACCAGTTGCTGGAGCAGGCTGACCAGGTTGGCATGCTGGTCATGGGTGACATGGTCTGCCTTGGTTGCCGCAAATAACAGCTTATCAATGACTGGTGAAAATAATCGCCGGTACAGTGTGCGCTGCCCGTAATGAAAGCTCTGCATTAATTGCGTTAGTGCGAGGCGCATGTCGTTAAACGCCTGCGGCCCGCTATTAAGTGGCTGCAGGCAATCAACCAGCACAATTTGCCGGTCAAACCGGATAAAGTGTTCCCGGTAAAAACCGCGAACTACATGCTGGCAATAATAGTCGTAGCGGGCCCGCAACATGCCTGCATTGGTTTGTTTCCCTGCCTGAGCAATGACATGGTCACCCAGGTTATCTACATCAGGCCAGGGGAAAAACTGCAATGCGGGAGCACCAGACATTTCGCCAGGCAGGACAAAACGCCCGGGCTGAATAAAGTGCAGGCCAGCCTGTTTACAGGCATGCAGATAATCAGTCCAGGCTGTGGCTATTTCTGCAAGGTGTTTTTCATCCGCCGGCGCGTTCGGGTCCAGGTCTTGCGACAAGGCCTGCCACTTTGCCGCCATCTCACCTCTGGCTCCTTTCAGCAGCCCTGTCATTTGGCGCGACCAGGCAGCATAGTCCAGCCCCAACATGGGAAGATCCAGTAACCATTCCCCCGGGTAATCCACGATATCGAGATACAGTGTGGCATTTTCTTTAAAATGCCGCATAACGCTGGTAGCTGAACGAAAACGAAGTGCAAGACGGATTTCGCTGACACCACGGGTTGGTGTGGGCCAGGCTGGAGGGCTGCCATAAAGCTGTGCAATCCCTTCATCATAGGTAAAGCGTGGAATACCCAAATTTTGCTGTGGTACCCGGCGGGCACCATACAGGCGCCCTTCCCGCGCAGCATTAAGCAAAGGCAGACGCGCGCCGGTTTGAATATTAAGTAATTGGTTAACGAAGGCAGTAATAAAAGCGGTTTTACCGCTACGGCTTAGCCCTGTGACAGCAAGGCGCAGGTGCCGGTCTGCTCCCCGGTTGACCAGAGCCTGAAACTCATTTTTTATTCGCTTCATAACATTCCTGTTATTTGCCAGTACACCCTTTGCCTGCTGCAAAGGCACCTGCATCTCATTGATTTAGATGGCAACCATTGACGACCAGGAGAAATAATAATCATACTGCTAATGACAAACACCAAACAAAATCAAGGTACTGACCACAGTATATACATGAACACCAGCCACTACACTGCCGGGGATTTACCCACCGGAGTTTATACATCAGGGTTATTATGCCAGCGTTGGGTGAATTTTTTCGCGCAAGTGCGTAACACAGGCTCCAGGGCAACGCCCAACAACAGCCGCAAGGGTTTGTGGGCCACCCGGCTAATCACCAGAGTGGCAACTCCGGCAGGCACAAAACGTAACGCGACCGTCGTGGCTAACATGGCCAGAGGTGCCAGGCGGCGATAGCCTGGCTCTGGTGTGCTGTTTACGGTTTTCATAGCTGACGAAACCGACTACGCAAAGTAAAGGAATCCGAGGTAATATAACGCTCCATTGCCTGTAGCCGCCTTTCACTTTCGCCAAGTAATTGATCAGCCTGTGCCAGCAGATGATGGTTGTCAGGTACCGGCTCCTGTTCGTCCTGCAAGCCTTCAGGTCGCGGGTCTAATGCAAATGTTAACGCGATATAGGCCACCACGACAAAAAAGAACAGACCAAAAAACAGCGACAATACCGTTATTGCCCGCACCAGCTTTACTGGTACGTCAAGGTATTCAGCAATCCCGGCACAGACCCCTTTAATCATCCCTTGTTGTGGGTTGCGCCAGAGTTTGCGTTTATGAAATGCGGCCATTAACGTTCCCTCCATCCAGGATGTTCAGCATCCAGTATTTGTTCCAGTGCCTGTATCCGGTCCTGCATACGCCTTGCCTCTCCCGTAAGTTGTTGCAAGCGTTGTTGCTCATTATTTGATAAAACACTTTCGCCTTTGTCACGGTTGCTGTAGTGCAGCCACAGCCAAACGGGGGCGACAAACAACATAAAAATGGTTAACGGAATAGCCAGAAAAAGCGCGCTCATTGGTTCTCCTTACTATATGAATGACGCTCACACAGGGTATCTGCGTGCAATCAGGCATTGTTGTCTTTGTTCATTTTGGCTTTCAGTGCCGCGATTTGTGCGCTGATTTCATCATCGGCTTTTAATTCTGCAAATTCCTGATCAAGGCTTTTACTTTTGCCAAACCGGTGGCTTTCCGCTTCTGCCTCCATCTGATCGATGCGGCGTTCAAACGCATCAAAACGCGCCATTGCTTCATCCAGTTTTCCGGTATCAAGCTGACGACGAACATCACGTGAGGAAGCCGCTGCCTGATGGCGCAAAGCCAGGGCTTGCTGGCGGGCCCGGGTTTCAGTCAGCTTATTTTCAAGCTCACCAATTTCTGTTTTCATGCGTAGCAAGGTTTCATCAATGTGCTCAACTTCGTTATTGAGGCTGGTAATAAGATCAGTGAGTTTCTGTTTTTCAATCAATGCCGCACGGGCCAGATCTTCTTTTTCTTTTCTCAGCGCCAGCTCGGCTTTTTCCTGCCACTCCAGTTGGCGAGCCTGTGCCTGGTCAATACGGCGCGTCAGCTGTTTTTTCTCTGCCAGTGCGCGGGCAGATGTTGAACGTACTTCGACCAGCGTATCTTCCATTTCCTGAATCATCAGCCGTACTAATTTTTGTGGATCTTCTGCTTTTTCCAGTAAGGAGTTGATGTTGGCATTAATGATGTCAGTAAAGCGCGAAAAAATTCCCATTTAAATCTCCTTAACCTGCCAGACTGAACATAGACAGGTTTCTGTGTTGTGCCAGAACAGGCTGGCATGCCTTTGACTGAGCTCTGGTATTCGCTATACCACCGCGATTACTCTTCTGCTGTACCCTGTGGGTATTACAAATTGCGTGCCAACATATCAACACATTGAAATAAAACATTTTTAATTATTTTACCTGCCAGGCAGAACTGGCTATAGTGGTTAAATACACCACCAAGTAGTGAATTTGACCATGACAGATGAGAAGGATAACCTGGTTGGCGAGTCCAATAACTTTCTTGAGGTGCTGGAGCATGCCTCACGCCTGGCTCAATTGAACAAACCCGTTTTGGTAGTTGGTGAACGGGGAACCGGTAAGGAGTTAGTTGCTCACCGGATTCATTACTTATCACCGCGCTGGCAAGGGCCATTTGTTTCACTCAACTGTTCGGCCCTTAATGAAAATTTACTGGATTCAGAGCTTTTTGGTCATGAGGCAGGTGCATTTACTGGGGCGCAAAAACGCCATCCCGGCAGGTTTGAACGCGCCGAAGGTGGAACGCTTTTTCTCGACGAATTAGCGACGGCTCCCATGCAGGTTCAGGAAAAACTGTTGCGGGTTATTGAGTACGGAGAGCTGGAACGTGTCGGTGGAACCCAGCCGCTCAAGGTTGATGTCAGACTGGTTTGTGCCACAAATGCCGACTTACCCGCGATGGCACACAGCGGACAGTTCAGAGCCGACCTGCTCGACCGTCTGGCATTTGATGTTGTTACTCTGCCCCCTTTACGCCAGCGTCAGTCCGATATTTTATTGCTGGCTCAACACTTTGCCATCCAAATGTGCCGGGAAATGGGCTTACCATTATTTGCCGGCTTTAGCGAACAGGCCGAGTCACAGTTACTGGCCTGGCCCTGGCCGGGTAATATTCGTGAATTGAAGAATGTTGTTGAACGCTCGGTTTACCGTCATGGTTCAAACCCCGAAGAGCTCGATAATATTGTCTTCAACCCTTTTTCAGGTTCCGGTTCGCAGTTAGCCGGGGAAGAGCCTGCCATATCACCAGCGCTTTCAGTACCGGTGTTACCCATAGATTTACGGGCCTTTCAGTTGCAACAAGAAAAAAGTCTGGTGCTAACAAGCCTGCAACAAACCCGTTTTAACCAGAAAATGGCGGCGGAAAAGTTGGGGTTAACCTACCACCAATTACGTGCTTTGCTCAAAAAACATCAAATCCACTAGCCCGTTGGCGATATTTACAGCAAACATTCCGACATTTTTTGGGATGGCGTTAAGAGTGCGATACACTTAAGTTCTTAGTTATCGTGACCCAAAAAAATATGCGCTCATTTCTCGTTTCATTGCTGGCCCTGCTGGGTTCTCTTAGCAGTACAGCTTATGCTACGTCACAGGACTCACCGCCAGACATTCACCAGAGCGGTTTTGTCTATTGTGCCAATGGCCAGGTTAATACCTTCAATCCGCAAAAAGTCAGTGAAGGTCTAACGGTGGATACCCTTGCGGCTCAACTTTATGACCGGTTACTTGATGTGGACCCTTACACTTACCGACTGGTGCCAGAACTCGCACAAAGTTGGGAAGTGCTGGATAATGGTGCCACCTTCCGCTTTCATTTACGCCATGATGTGGCTTTCCAGACTACTGCATGGTTTACGCCAACCCGCAATTTGAATGCGGATGATGTTGTGTTCAGTTTTAAACGCATCTTCGACAAGAACGACCCCTGGCATAGTGTCAATGGCGATAACTACCCCTATTTCGACAGCCTTCAGTTTGCTGATACCATTGAAAGTATTCGTAAGCTTGATAATTACACCGTTGAGTTTCGTCTTAAGCGCCCGGATGCTTCATTTTTATGGCACCTTGCCACGCACTATGCATCAGTAATGTCTGCGGAATATGCTCACAAGCTGGAAAATGCAGGTAAACAGGAGTTAATTGACCGCCTGCCGGTGGGGACCGGGCCGTTTAAACTCACTGAGTATCGCGCTGGGCAATTTATCCGCCTGGCACGGCATGAACATTACTGGCGCGGCGAGCCTAAAATGCCCCAGGTGGTGATTGATATGGGCTCTGGTGGTACCGGGCGTATGTCCCGTCTGCTCACTGGGGAATGCGATGTCCTTGCCTGGCCTGCTGCCAGCCAGTTGACCATTTTGCGTGATGACCCGCGTCTGCGCCTGACCTTACGCCCCGGGATGAATATTGCATTCCTGGCGTTCAATACCAACAAACCACCACTAAATAACCCGGCAGTTCGGCATGCTCTGTCGCTATCGATTAATAACCAACGCCTGATGCAGTCAATTTATTATGGTACGGCAGAAACAGCAGCCTCCATTCTGCCGCGTGCATCCTGGGCGTATGACAGTAGTTCCAAAATTACGGAATACAACCCGGAAAAATCACGTCAGCAACTGGAAGCACTGGGTATCAAAAATCTGACATTACAGCTTTGGGTACCAACCACTTCCCAACCCTGGAACCCCAGCCCACTTAAAACGGCTGAACTGATTCAGGCAGATATGGCACAAGTTGGCGTGAAGGTGATTATTCGTGCGGTTGAAGGTCGTTTCCAGGAAGCCCGGTTAATGGATATGAGCCACGACCTGACATTAACCGGTTGGGCAACGGACAGTAATGATCCGGACAGTTTCTTCCGACCGTTACTAAGTTGTGCCGCAAGCCGTTCACAAACCAATTTTTCTCACTGGTGTAACCGGGATTTTGATGCTGTGTTACAGCAGGCTCTGGACTCCTCCCAGCTTTCATCGCGCATTGAAGCCTACCGTCAGGCTCAGCAGATTCTGGCACAGGAGCTTCCGGTTTTACCGCTGGCTTCTTCACTGCGTTTACAGGCCTATCGGTATGATATGAAAGGACTGGTGCTAAGCCCCTTTGGCAGTGCTTCATTTGCCGGAGTCTGGCGTGAAACCCCTGAGGTGAAAAAACCATGATTATTTTCACATTGCGCCGCTTGTTATTACTGATAGTGACCTTGTTTTTACTTTCATTTGTGGGGTTCAGCCTGAGTTATTTCACTCCCCATGCGCCACTACAGGGAGCCTCGGTGTGGAATGCCTGGCTATTTTGGTTCAACAGTTTAATCCACTGGGATTTTGGTGTTTCCAGTATTAATGGTCAGTCAATTAATGAACAACTTGCCGAAGTTTTTCCGGCGACCCTTGAATTATGCATTTTGTCATTCGGTCTGGCACTGGTAGTCGGTATCCCGTTGGGTATGCTCGCTGGTGTCACTCGTTATAAATGGCAGGACAACCTTATTTCAACTTTGGCGCTTATAGGATTCTCCATTCCGGTGTTCTGGCTTGCGCTATTGCTGACTTTATTTTTCTCACTTACGTTAGGCTGGTTACCTGTCTCGGGACGAATAGATTTGCTCTATCAGGTCAAAGATGTAACAGGTTTTGCATTAATTGATGCCTGGCTTTCAGATTCACCTTATCGCACTCAGATGATTATGAGTGTGCTACGTCATATGGTGCTGCCAGTTGCCACATTGACTCTCGCGCCTATGACTGAAGTGGTGCGCTTAATGCGCATCAGCACTATTGAGGTTTTCGATACCAATTACATTAAAGCGGCGGCCACCCGCGGTGTGTCACGGTTTACCGTTCTGCACCGGCATGTACTGCATAATGCCCTTCCCCCGGTGATTCCCCGTTTGGGTTTGCAATTCTCCACTATGCTCACGCTCGCGATGATAACTGAAGTGGTCTTTAGCTGGCCGGGTCTGGGCCGCTGGTTGGTTAATGCCATTCGCCAACAAGATTATGCCGCCATTTCTGCGGGGGTAATGGTCATTGGCTCATTAGTTATTATTGTCAATGTTGTTTCAGATATTCTGGGTGCGCTTGCCAACCCATTGAAGCATAAGGAATGGTATGCCCTACGATAATGTTTACAGCGAAAAGCGTCCACCAGGGCCGTTGCTGATTACCTGGCGAAAATTTTATGGTGATACGCCAGCAATGATTGGCCTGTATGGGTGTGGGGCATTATTGCTTTTGTGCCTGTTCGGCCGTGTTTTTGCCCCTTATGGTATTGACCAACAGTTTTTGGGCTATCAATTATTGCCGCCGTCCTGGTCACGTTATGGTGATGTGTCTTTCTTTCTCGGCACTGATGATTTAGGGCGTGATGTGTTGAGCCGGCTGCTCAGTGGCGCATTGCCCACTGTGGGGGGCGCGTTTGTAGTTACCCTGGCGGCAGCATTTTGCGGGCTGATCATGGGCGTGTTTGCCGGTTCAACTCATGGTCTGCGTTCTGCCGCGCTTAACCATATTCTGGACGCACTGCTGTCGATTCCGTCACTGTTACTGGCGATTATAGTTGTTGCTTTCGCCGGGCCACACTTGTTTCATGCCATGTTTGCAGTCTGGCTTGCCTTGTTACCACGTATGGTACGTTCCGTTTATCTGTTGGTGCATGATGAACTGGAAAAAGAGTATGTCATTGCTACACGGCTTGATGGTGCTTCCACACTGAATATTCTGGTTTACTCAGTTATGCCAAATATTGCCGCCGGGTTGGTGGGGGAAGTCACCCGCGCTTTTTCTATTGCAATCCTGGATATTGCAGCGCTCGGTTTTCTCGACCTTGGCGCACAACTTCCTTCTCCAGAATGGGGAGCGATGCTGGGTGATGCACTTGAGTTGATCTACGTTGCCCCCTGGACCGTGATGTTGCCAGGCGCTGCTATCATGATAAGTGTCCTGTTGATTAACCTGCTGGGTGATGGTATTCGCCGCGCAATCATTTCAGGGGTGGAATAATGCCATTATTGGATATACGCAATCTCACCATTGAATTGAAAACCAGCGAAGGCTGGGTTAAAGCGGTTGACCGGGTCAGCCTGACACTCAATGAAGGTGATGTCCGGGGTCTGGTTGGTGAGTCTGGCTCAGGTAAAAGTCTGATAGCCAAAGCATTGTGTGGTGTCACGAAAGATAACTGGCGAGTTACAGCTGACCGTATGCGTTTTGACGATATCGATTTGATGCGCCTGTCATCAAGGGAACGTCGCAAACTTATCGGGCACAATGTTTCAATGATTTTTCAGGAGCCACAATCCTGTCTTGACCCTTCGGAATCAATTGGCCGTCAGTTAATGCAAAATATTCCGGGGTGGACCTGGAAAGGCCGTTGGTGGAAACGGTTTGGCTGGCGTAAGCGCCGGGCTATCGAGTTGCTTCACCGCGTGGGAATTAAAGATCATAAAGATGCCATGCGCAGCTTTCCGTATGAATTAACGGAAGGTGAATGCCAGAAAGTGATGATTGCCATTGCCCTTGCTAACCAACCAAGACTTTTGATTGCGGATGAGCCAACTAATGCGATGGAACCCACCACACAGGCGCAAATTTTCCGGTTACTCAGCCGGCTAAACCAGAACAACAATACGACAATTTTGTTGATAAGCCATGACTTGCAAATGTTGAGCCAGTGGACAGACCGGATCATAGTAATGTATTGCGGGCAGACCGTGGAATCAGCACCCAGTGATGAACTGATTTCAATGCCTTACCATCCGTATACCCAGGCGCTGATTCGTGCTATTCCAGATTTCGGCAGTGCAATGCCGCATAAAAGCCGGCTGAACACCCTGCCGGGCGCCATTCCGCTACTGGAACATTTGCCTATTGGCTGTCGGCTTGGTCCACGCTGCCCTTACGCCCAGCGTGAATGTATTGAAACTCCACGCCTGACTGGAGCACGTAGCCGGCAATACGCATGCCACTTCCCGTTAAATATGGAGAGCCAGTAATTATGGTGGAAACATTACTCGAAGTCAGAAACCTGAGTAAAACTTTCCGCTACCGCACAGGAATGTTTCACCGGCAACTGGTTGAAGCGGTTAAACCACTGAGTTTTATGCTCAGGGAGCGGCAAACGCTGGCTATTATTGGCGAGAATGGTTCGGGAAAATCAACCCTGGCAAAAATGCTGGCGGGGATGGTGGAACCAACCGCCGGTGAAGTGGTGATTAATGACCACCTATTGCATTATGGCGATTATGCCTGGCGCTGCCAGCAAATACGCATGATCTTTCAGGATCCGTCCACCTCGCTCAATCCGCGCCAACGGGTTTCCCAAATACTGGATTTCCCCTTACGCCTGAATACGGAGTTAGAGCCAGAGGCGCGCCGTAAACAGATAGTGGAAACACTACGTATGGTTGGATTGTTACCGGATCACGCCAGCTACTACCCGCATATGCTTGCTCCCGGGCAAAAACAGCGCCTGGGTCTGGCCCGTGCGTTAATTCTCCGGCCAAAAGTGATTATTGCTGATGAAGCACTGGCATCTCTGGATATGTCTATGCGTTCTCAGTTGATTAACCTCATGCTGGAATTGCAAGAGAAACAAGGTATTTCATATATTTATGTTACTCAGCATATAGGCATGATGAAACACATTAGTGATCAGGTAATGGTGATGCAGCATGGCGAAGTCGTTGAGCGTGGCAGTACCGCAGATGTGCTTGCATCGCCATTGCATGAGCTGACCCGCAGGCTTATCGCCAGCCATTTTGGGGAAGCACTGACTGCAGATGCCTGGCGTAAAGACAAAAAATAGCTCAGCAAGGTTTATATACGCGCTGGTTGGATGAGGCGCTATGCTATTGAGTGATATACTGCGCCAGCGTTATGCGGCCTGCTCCGCGTGCCCGCCAAATAGTTAGATAGTTATGTTGTGATTGGTGCGCTATAACTTCGGGCTGATTTCGAATAATTGAAAAAATTGCTTTTAATAAATTGAATTTAAAGCAAATAAGTACTGACAATAAGGATTAAAACTATGGGTTTTCTTTCCGGTAAGCGCATTCTGGTCACTGGTCTCGCCAGCAACCGCTCCATCGCCTACGGTATTGCTCAGGCTATGCACCGTGAAGGTGCTGAGCTTGCTTTCACTTACCAGACGGACAAACTGAAAAGCCGCGTGGAAGAGTTTGCCGCCAGTTTTGGCTCCAGCATTGTACTGCAATGCGATGTTGCTGAAGACGCCAGTATCGACGGTATGTTTGTTGAGCTGGCAAAAAGCTGGCCAACGTTCGATGGTTTTGTACATTCTATTGGTTTTGCTCCAGCCGACCAGTTAGATGGTGATTACGTCAATGCCGTCACTCGTGAAGGTTTCAAAATTGCCCATGACATCAGTGCCTACAGCTTTGTCGCAATGGCTAAATCCTGCCGCCAAATGCTGAATCCTGGCGCAGCATTGCTGACACTGTCTTACCTGGGGGCTGAGCGTGCTATCCCTAACTACAACGTAATGGGGCTGGCGAAAGCATCTCTGGAAGCCAATGTTCGTTATATGGCGAATGCGATGGGGCCGGAAGGCGTGCGAGTGAACGCCATTTCGGCTGGCCCGATTCGTACCCTTGCAGCCTCCGGCATTAAAGATTTCCGTAAAATGCTGGCTCACTGTGAAGCGGTAACACCCATTCGCCGCACCGTGACTATCGAAGACGTCGGTAATACAGCTGCATTCCTGTGCGCTGACCTTTCTGCCGGGATCTCCGGTGAAGTGGTCCATGTGGATGGCGGCTTCAGCATTGCCGCAATGAACGAGCTTGAACTGAAATAATTCGTCAAGGTGTTTTCTGTTAAACCAGAAAAGAGCAGTGATTCACTGCTCTTTTTTTATACTCTTAACAGTTTAAAGCATGCCAGATAAGCAGCCTGTTACAGATTGCCGGTACCGGGTCTCAGGAAATTTTCCCTTACTCAATGGGCAAACAGAACTGATAAAGCGTATTTAACCGGACAACCTGCTTGTAATCAGATTGCGTCAAGGGGAATAATTGCACAGACAAGTGGGAACACAGGCAAACTTCGCTTGCCGCCATACGCGTATTCGCGTAAAACTGTCTGCCGCTCTTTAGGCTACCGATACCAATATTATGTTTCAGGATAACCCGCTGCTTGCGCAGCTAAAACAGCAACTTCATTCTCAAACCCCGCGAGCAGAAGGCGTGGTCAAAGCAACTGAAAAAGGATTTGGTTTCCTTGAGGTTGACGCGCAGAAAAGCTATTTCATTCCCCCCCCACAAATGAAGAAAGTGATGCATGGCGACCGCATTATCGCCGTCATTCACACAGACAAGGATCGTGAATCGGCTGAACCCGAAGAGCTGGTTGAACCTTTCCTGTCTCGCTTTGTAGGCCGGGTACAAAAAAAAGACGATAAACTGTCTATTATTCCGGACCATCCATTACTGCGTGATGCCATTCCTTGCCGCCCTGCCCGCCAGGTAAATCATGAGTTCCAGCAAGGTGACTGGGCTGTCGCAGAAATGCGCCGTCACCCATTAAAAGGCGATCGCACTTTTTATGCCGAGCTGACTCAGTTTATTACTTTCGGCGATGACCATTTCGTTCCCTGGTGGGTGACTCTTGCACGCCATAATCTGGAGCGTGAAGCACCTGATGGTGTTGCCACTGAACAGCTGGATGAGCACCTTAATCGTGAAGATTTAACCCAACTGGAGTTTGTCACCATTGACAGCGCCAGTACGGAAGATATGGATGATGCGTTGTTTGTTCAGGCTACAGAAGGTGATGTACTGCAACTGACCGTTGCTATTGCAGATCCAACAGCCTGGATTGCTGAAAACAGCAAACTGGATAAGATTGCGCAGGTTCGCGCCTTTACCAACTACCTGCCTGGCTTCAACATTCCGATGCTGCCGCGTGAACTGTCTGATGACCTGTGTTCATTGCGTCCGAATATGCCACGTCCGGTACTGGCTTGCCGCATGGATATTCTCGCTGATGGCGCCATTGCAAACATCCATTTCTTTGCCGCGACCATCGAATCTAAAGCTAAGCTGGCTTATGACAATGTTTCTGATTATCTTGAGAAACAAGGCGAGTGGCAGCCTGACTCTGAAGCTGTAGCACAACAAATTGGTCTGCTGGCTCAAATTTGCCAGCGCCGCAGTCAATGGCGTGAAACCCATGCTCTGGTGTTTAAAGACCGCCCGGATTACCGCTTCATTCTGGGTGAAAAAGGTGAAGTGCTGGATATCGTTGCTGAGCCGCGTCGGATTGCCAACCGCATTGTTGAGGAGTCCATGATTGCAGCCAACCTTTGTGCTGCACAGGTATTGAAAGAAAAACTGGGCTTTGGCATTTACAACATTCATGCCGGTTTTGACCCGTCTTCTGTTGAACAACTCGCGGCCTTGCTCAAAAACCACGGTATTGAAGCAGATGCTCAGGCTTTACTTACCCTGCCGGGTTTCTGTACCCTGCGCCGTGAGCTTGACAGCCAGCCTTCCTCTTTCCTGGACAGCCGTACCCGTCGTTTCCAGTCTTTTGCTGAAATCAGCACTGAACCGGGGGCTCACTTTGGGCTGGGTTTTGAAGCCTACGCAACCTGGACATCACCAATTCGTAAATATGGTGACATGGTAAACCACCGTTTGCTGAAAGCGATTATCAAAGGTGAGACGGTTGCTCGTCCTGCAGATGAATTAACCATTCAAATGGCTGAGCGTCGTCGTCTTAACCGTATGGCTGAACGTGATGTTGGTGACTGGCTGTATGCACGGTTTCTGAATGACAAAGCAGGTACAGATACTCAGTTTAATGCTGAGATAATTGATGTTTCGCGCGGGGGGATGCGTGTACGCCTGGTTGATAATGGCGCAGTTGCCTTTATCCCTGCGCCGTTTATTCATGCTGTTCGTGATGAACTGGTTTGTAGCCAGGAACTGGGAACCGTGCAGATCAAAGGTGAAACTTGTTACAAAGTCACTGATGTTATTCGGGTTACCATTGCAGAAGTCCGTATGGAAACACGCAATATCATTGCACGTATCGCCGGGTGACAGCTCTGTTGAGTACTTATCACTCTGGCTGTACCGGGAGAAATGGTTTGGTTGCCTGCTCTTTTTATAGTTAAGAATAAACAAGAGAATCAGCACATTACTTCTGGTTTTTCGCGTAATCAAAGCCTCCAATTGGAGGCTTTTTTTATCGTTTATCCACAGAACTCGCTTAACTCAAATGCGTTAATGTATAGCATGGGGAGTGCTGATTATTTTTAAGATAAATCCATGCGGGTGTTGTGAGATGTATCTAATTTGTTCATTCGGTGGTGGTCACATCACTTGTAAAAACAATCAGTTTTGTAATTTTCGCCCTACTATATTAAGGTTGATTAGTTAACCACACTTATTAATGTGCAACATTGTGGGTTCAGGAGAAACCATGAAAGACGATCTGGAGCAGAACCTCCTTTTTCGTTATTCAGGCAGCTACAGTCCTTTCTGGCGCTTACCTGCTGACAGTAATGCGCTTCAGTTATCCGCAGCAGAACACGCGGAAACGTCGCAAGTGGTTGCTCTTACCCAGGAGCAGGCGGACCGTATCCGCGAAATGACGGTTATTACCTCAAGTCAGACAATTATGGTGTCTTTGTTCGGTACTGATGTCACGCTACACCTCGTGGGCCGTAAGCTTTCACGTCAGGAATGGGGAGGCTCTGTCTCCTGCTGGAACGATACGCCGTCTACAACCCGCGATTTAATCCGCGGTTTATCTTTTGCTGAACAGGTTGTAGCCGAAGCCAATTCCGTTATTGTTGTGCTGGACAAGCACGGGAATATCCAGCGCTTTAACCGTTTGAGTGAAGAGTACACCGGCCTTAAAGAACATGAGGTTGTGGGTAAAAACGTTTTCAAACTTTTCATGACGCCGACAGAAGCAGCAGCTTCAAGGCGCAATGTCAGTGCTTTTTTTCACAATGGTAATGCCTATGAAGTCGAACGTTGGGTAAAAACGCTGAAAGGCCAGCGTCTTTTTTTGTTTCGTAATAAATTTGTACATAATGGCAGCGGTAAAAATGAAATATTCCTTATTTGCTCCGGTACAGATATTACTGAAGAACGCCGTGCCCAGGAACGCTTGCGCGTTCTTGCTAACACCGATGCTATTACTGGATTACCTAACCGTAACGCCATTAATGATCTGATTGCAGATGCCATTGATAAACGCGGCGATACCCAGGTTGGCGTCGTCTATCTTGATCTGGATAATTTTAAGAAAGTAAATGATGCCTACGGGCATATGTTTGGCGACCAGTTATTGCAGGCTGTTTCCCTCGCTATTCTCGGCTGTCTGGATGGAGAACAAACCCTGGCGCGTCTGGGGGGTGATGAATTCATTATTCTGGCAACCGACACGACTCAGGTAGCCCTGGAAGCCATGTCATCACGGATTATTTCACGCCTGCGACAGGCCTTTCGTATTGGGCTTATTGAGATCTACACTGGCTGCTCTCTGGGCATAGCCATCGCTCCCCAACATGGCACTGATCGTGAAAGTGTTATTCGTAACGCAGACACCGCCATGTATACAGCCAAAGAAAATGGCCGTGGTAAATTTTGTGTTTTCTCTCCAGAAATGAACCAGCGGGTTTTTGAATATTTATGGCTGGACACCAACTTACGCAAAGCGCTTGATAATCAGCAACTGGTTATTCATTATCAGCCCAAAGTAACCTGGCGCGGCGAAGTGAGAAGTGTTGAAGCATTAGTTCGCTGGCAATCGCCGGAACGTGGGTTGATAGCACCAACGGATTTTATCAGTTATGCCGAAGAATCCGGGCTAATTGTACCTTTGGGGCGCTGGGTCATGCTTGATGTCATTCAGCAAGTTGCAAAGTGGCGCAAAAAAGGGATTAATTTGCGGGTTGCAGTAAATATTTCCGCCAGACAACTGTCTGACCAGACCATATTCAGTGATTTGAAACAGGCACTGACCGACCTCAACTTTGAATATTGCCCGGTTGATGTTGAGCTTACAGAGAGTTGTCTGATTGAAAATGAAGACCTGGCGCTCTCCGTGATTCAGCAATTCAGCCGGTTGGGTGCGCAAATACACCTGGATGATTTCGGAACGGGGTATTCTTCCTTATCGCAACTGGCGCGTTTTCCCATTGATGCAATCAAACTTGACCAAAGTTTTGTGAAAGAGGTTTATAAACATCCGGTGTCACAGTCGTTAGTCCGCGCGATTGTTGCTGTCGCTCAGGCGCTTAACCTGCAAGTCATTGCCGAAGGTGTGGAAAATAAAAAAGAAGACGCCTTTCTTATTAAGAACGGCGTCAACGAACGGCAAGGCTTTTTGTTTGCTAAACCCATGCCCGCAGCCTCTTTCGAGCGATGGTATAAACGTTATCAGGCAAGAACAGGTTTTTAACCTGCTTTACGGATCGCCGTGGCAACATGGCGATCCTGTAACATCACCAGCCTTTCCATATAACTAATATCTCTGGATTCAAGTGCAAAGGCACTCTCCACCCAGTCCTCCGTAATATCCATCAGTTCCGAGCGTGGTAACGTCAGCACCCGGGATCTTGCCCGCAGCATCGCCCTGATGCCATTAAGTTTAGTGCGAAAGGTATCAATTAAAGTTCGGGTTGCTATATACCCTTTTCCTGGCTCAAATAACTGGTCAACCAGACCATGGTTTTGATACCACTCCGCAGTATGAGACTCACCTTTGTATATAAGCTCCTCGGCGAGTTTCATTCCTGAGCGGCGGGCAACCAGGGAATAAGCGCCCATTCCGGGGAAAAGGTTAAATGCGATTTCCGGGAATCCCATTCGGGCATCATGTTGTGCCAGCACAAAGTGGTGTGCTAACGCGGCCTCAAAACCGCCCCCAAGTGCGCTACCTTCAACCATAGCCATACTGATTGCTCCGGTATCAAAACCGCGTGCAGCGGCATGTACACAGTCCACACAGGCCCTTGCGTAGGCGCGTAATGCCTCACGTTTACCGTTGCGTATGCAATCAATAAAGAAGTTAAGATCTCCGCCAGTATTAAACATATCGGGTACCAGAGAACCGGTAACCCAGAAATCCACTGTCATACCTAATTTTTTCACCAGATAACTCAAGTTCATGATTTCCTCTATTAATTGGTGATTAAAACATGGGCGGGGCCGAGAACTCAGCATCATCCAGACAGTTTTCCGTTCCTCTTCGTAATATCCGACAAGTTGCGTAAAACGCTCGGTATCAGTAAAGCGTTCACAGCCAGGTTGGTTGTTCAATGTCATAGTCGTATCCTGCCAAATTCGTCATAAAAACAGATCTAATCTCATTAGATCCCCTTGCTGAACAAAGGATTGCCTGATTCAGGCTTTCTCTCGGCAGCAACTGAGAGTTTGCGGCAAAATGGACACATGTTCATTGCCAGATAATAGTTCCGCATCTGACTGACGGCGAAAACAGCAATATTGTTCAAAATACCTGAGGTTATCAGAGGGAAACTCAGTGCAATTAACAACCGCCAGCTGACAGATTCGTCTCAACTGCGATTATTTGAAAGATGGCTATAACTGAAAACGCATAAATAAGCGCTAAAACGTCTTTATAACTATAGATTTGTGCTTCTCGCGCCCTGCGGATTAAGGCACTATAAACAACATACAGCTATGGGGAACACGGTGAAGCAGTATATGGGTTAAGGCAACCAGGGTTATAAAAGATATTGTGCTGGCAATTTACCTGTAGCAACCGTGGTAACTTCATGCTGATATGCTGATGTATAAAAGTGATTCATAAGGAGGCTCCATGGCAGAATTTGACCCCCGCGAACTGGCCGCACGAATTGATACTGTGCTGAATATTCTTGTTGCTGGTGATTACGCATCAGCCATCAATAACCTGGAAATACTTAAGCAAGAACTGGAGTCAAAATTTAGCCAGTTACCAGACAACCAAGGCACTCCCCCTTCGCCATGGGAGATTTAACTGATATCCGGTGCCTTGTGCATCGGATTACACTTCAAAAGTGACATATCCTGTCACTACCTGCTTTGGTAGCTAAATTGCGCAACCATCTCACTTAATAACACCGACCAGGCGGTGATTATCTGGTATTCAGGATTATTCCTGGCAGCCATTAAGACTATTTACCTGTTTAAACCATCAGGGGAATTTACAATGAAATAAACCGCAATACTGGTAACGCACCACTTCGCGGTTGGTAGATTCATAGCGGCAGAAATCAGTCGACGCCGTTATGAAGTAATTACTCTGGAGAATGTTATGTCAGTATATAGCAAAAAATTTGCCGCAGCGGCGTTAGCTTTAACTCTTGCGATGTCGTTATCCGCCTGCTCAAACTGGTCCCATCGAGACCGTAATACAGCAATTGGTGCAGGTGCCGGCGCTCTGGGTGGGGCAATTCTTACAGATGGCAGCACACTGGGTACTCTTGGTGGGGCTGCGGTCGGCGGCATTATCGGCCACCAGGTCGGGAAATAAAGAAACCATAATTTAGCCATAGCTGGCATGGAAAGCCAGCTATTCCCCTTAAAACCAGCCCGGTGACATTAACCGCCAGCGAGTTTAACCCTGAACCCCAGAGCTTCGAGTGTGCTCTTCAGCAAGTCACGCTTATCACCCTGAATTTCAATAACGCCATCTTTGACTGACCCGCCGCAACCGCATTTTTTCTTAAGATCCGCTGCGATTTTGGCAATAGTAACGTCATCAGCATCAATCCCGGTAATAACACAGACTCCTTTGCCTTTCCTTCCACTGGTCTGGCGCTGGATACGGACGATTCCATCCCCGGCCGGCCGCGATACCGGAGTTTGGGGTTCTTTGATACGCCCGGTTTCTGTCGAATAAACAAGACGGCTGTCTTTATTACTCATTTATAGCCCCTGTAATGACGCGAGAATTGATTTAAGCGCATGTGCCGGGTCGGCTGCACGCGTCACGGGACGGCCTATTACCATATAGTCTACTCCCGCTGCCTGAGCTGCTACTGGGGTCATAATACGACGCTGGTCGCCTGCATCACTCCCTTCAGGGCGAATCCCCGGGGTTACAAGGCGAAACTCCTTACCAATGACCTGTTTAAAACGTGCCGCTTCTTGTGCAGAACAAACCACTCCATCAAGCCCGCACCGGTTGGTTAACTGTGCCAGTCGTTCGGCATATTGTGCTGGCGAAACAGTAATACCAAGATCTGCGAGGTCAGAGGCTTCCATGCTGGTAAGCACAGTAACGGCAATCAATAGTGGCGCATCTGCTCCAAAAGGCACTAAAGCCTCTTTCGCCGCACTCATCATTCGTGCACCACCGCTGGCATGCACATTGACCATCCACACACCTAAATCCGCTGCAGCAGCAACAGCCCGGGCTGTTGTGTTAGGGATATCATGGAATTTAAGGTCGAGGAAAACATCAAAACCACGCTGATGAAGTTCACGAACAAAATCTGGCCCAAAGCGGGTGAACATTTCCTTCCCAACTTTCAACCGGCAGTCACTGGCATCAATACGGTCGACAAAGGCAAACGCCTCATCTCGTTTGTCATAATCAAGCGCGACAACAATCGGTGAGTTCGTCGTGTATCGGGGAGAAGATGAAGCAGATAGCGTCATAGTCGGATCCTGTTCTGGTAGCGGAAGCAAACAAACGGCAAGCATTCTACCTGCCATCATTTAAAAATGACAGGTGCTTTGACCTGCAAAGCTTGTATGCGATGCCGGGGTAAGCCTGCTTCATAGACAATAAGTATGTTGTAACTAATGAATGACAAAAAAATTATTGCCCATCCAGCCCGCGAATTGGTTTTACTGAAGACCATGCTCTGCATGACGGGCAATGCCAGTACAGTGTATACGCAGTAAAACCACACTTTTGGCAACGATAACGCGGTTTACTACGTAGTTGCTCTCCCACCATATCGCGCAGTACCACCAGACTTTCCCGCGCCCGCCCTTCTTCTGCATCACTCAGGTGGTAGTCCATAAGCTGGTGAAACACACGCATAGTGGGATGCTGTTGTAGCTGATGTGTAATATAAACTTGCGCAGCTTCATGCCCTTCATGCTCAGCAATGATCTCTGCCAGCATAAGCTCCGCGGTGGCCCCTGTGTTTTCCTCAACGCAGCGACGTAAAAACGCCACCCATTCTCCCTCCCGGCCAGCCTGCTGGTAACAGGTTCGCAGCATATCCAGGATTTCAGGAACCAGTTCTTTATCTTGTTCCGGTACACGAAGTAACTGTTCGATGGCTTTGCGGAAATCTCCCTGGTTCATATAAATACGCCCCAGCATAATGGAGATTCGGGCACTGTTTTTGTCCGCCGCATCCCCCTTCTTCAGGAAAGTGAGTGCTTTATCGGTATCATCACTGCCCAATGCCTGCAGCGCCAACTCACAATAAAAATGGGCGATTTCCATGCGTTGGCGATCTTTTCCCAGTTTAACCAGCCGTTCTGCGGTATCAATCGCTTTTTGCCAGTCACTGGTTAACTGGTAAATTTGTAATAACTGTTGTAAGGCTCCAACCCGAAAATCAGTTTCATCTGTAAGCTGGAGAAGCATACTTTCGGCCCGGTCGTACAGCCCGGCAGCCATATAATCACGCCCCAGTTGCTGAATAGCCAGCAGACGTTGCTCGTAGGACAGCGAAGCGCTTTCCATCAATGACTGGTGGATACGAATAGCACGGTCAACCTCGCCTCGCGAGCGAAACAGGTTTCCCAGTGTCAGGTGGGCTTCGACTGTTCCTGTGTCTTCCTTAAGCATTTCGAGGAACAAATCGACCGCTTTATCCTGTTGGTTACTCAGGAGGAAGTTAACCCCGGCAACGTATTCACGAGACAGCCGGTTTGCTTCCTGTTGCTTGTCCTGCTGAGCGCTACGACGCCCCATATACCAACCATATGCAGCTGCCACGGGTAAGAGCAGGAACAACAATTCGAGCATAAATTAACCCCGGGAGTCCGACACAGTTGCCTCATTTGAAGCCGGAGAAATTTGCTGTTCAAGTCGTTTGATTCTGCGTTGCGCACGCCCTAAAGATAACCGTGTCTTCAGCCAGAACAGCCCGCAAATCACCCAGCCGATGATAAATCCGAGGCCAAACAACGAAGCCATAAGCGTTGAAATGCGGTATTCGCCCTGAGCTATCAGGAAATTGAAAGTGACTTGCTGATCATTTTGCGCCCCCAGAGTAATTGAGATAACAAAGATAACCAGCACGACTAAGAAGATAAGAATATATTTCACACGACTTCCCGTAATGTGGAGTAGCGCAGCAAGTTATGCCGCCTGAATGCCTTATTCTGCACTATAAATTATCATTTACCTGTGCTCACGAAAATACTAAATAAGGCATTTCCTTTAGATGGTGACGAAAGTAGCCAAATCAAGTCTCGCTCTGATCGGGGGGCACAGCCAGCCCTGAACACCACCGCTGTGCCAGCCAACAGGCAATCAATGCAATAGCCGTAGAAATACCCGTTGCCATGAGTAAATCCTGCGGCCAGTGCATTCCCAGAGCCAGGCGGCTGGCCATAACGCCCACAGCCCATCCCGTAATCAGTATAACGCTTGTTCGATGCCCGCGAGGCCAAAGCAACCCAATAGCCAGTAGAGCCCAACTTGCCGCAAACATTGTGTGCCCGGAGGGGAAAGCAAACCCCGTTTCTTTTTCCCAGTGATTACGTAACCACGGAGGTAATGCCATGCTGCTTAATTGTTGGTCAACCAGTGCAGCTCGCTGGCGCCGGGGCAGGTTATAAAATTGTTCTACAGAAACCTGGTGTTGTTGCTCAAGCCAGACAACATAAGGCCTGGGTTCCTGCACCCGCTCTTTAATGACCGATTTTATCCCCTGCCCGGCCAGTATAGCGCTGCCCAGCAGAAACAGCAGCAACATAGCCGGTTTTAACCGGCACCGCAGGTGCCATAAGAACCAGCCGCACAGTATACAATGTGTCAGGATCCCAAAGGGTTGTGTCACCGTTTCAGTGAGCCAGAATAAAGGTAACAACCAGGCAGGATAGCTATTGGGTTGCCAGTGCCAGTTACTCAACATAACTGCCACTGGTAACAATATAAGCAGTAACATACCCGCCAAAATTCGTCTGGCTTGCGCTGGCATCCCGTCTCCACTGTTCTGTAAGCCCCAGGCAGAATACCTGAATTGTGCACGCAAGGGTAAACATATCCAAATACAACAGAGTAAAAATAGCCGCACAAAAGCCAATGAAGCGAATTGCCGCTGGTTATGGCAAAATACGGGATAATAAAAGTAAGGCCAGCTATCTGGCCGAAATAACTTGTGCTGTAAACTGGAGATTCACATGCAGCTTAAACGTGTGGCAGAAGCCAAACTGCCTACCCCATGGGGCGATTTCCTGATGGTGGGTTTTGAAGAACTGGCAACGGGCCAGGACCATGTTGCGCTGGTCTACGGTGATATCAGTGGTAATAAGCCTGTACTTGCCCGCGTGCATTCTGAATGCCTGACAGGTGATGCATTGTTCAGTCTGCGTTGCGACTGCGGTTTTCAACTTGAAGCAGCCCTGGCTCACATTGCCGAAGAAGGCCGAGGGATATTGCTGTATCACCGCCAGGAAGGCCGTAATATTGGTCTGTTGAATAAAATTCGTGCCTATGCGTTGCAGGACCAGGGCTATGACACCGTCGAGGCGAATCACCAGTTAGGTTTTGCTGCCGATGAACGCGATTTCACTTTATGTGCCGACATGTTCAAATTACTGGGCGTTGAAGCTGTCCGTCTGCTGACCAACAACCCCAAAAAGGTAGAAATTCTGACTGAAGCCGGTATTAATATTGTCGAGCGCGTCCCCCTGATTGTGGGCCGCAATCCTAACAACGAACGTTATCTGGCAACCAAAGCGGCTAAAATGGGCCATTTGTTGTCAGAATAATCATTTCTCATCCCCGGCGAGCCCTTGCCAGCCGGGGAGTTCAAATTATACGTCCAGTGCCATGTTGCGAATCACGTAATGAAGTATGCCGCCATTACGGTAGTACTCGTGCTCATTACTGGTATCAATACGACACCGGCAGGCTACTACCTGTTGTTTTCCATCACGGGCAAAAGTTACGTTAACTGTACTGCCGGGGGCTATCTGACTTGCGTCTTCAATTGAGATTAACTCTTCCCCGGTAATCGCCAGGCTGGTACGCGTTTCACCCTCGGGAAATTCCAGTGGCAGAACCCCCATCCCAATCAAATTGGAACGGTGAATACGCTCAAATGACTCTGCAATGACCACTTTGACACCCAACAGCATCGGCCCTTTTGCCGCCCAGTCACGGCTGGATCCAGACCCATATTCTTTACCTGCAACCACCACCAGCGGAATCCCCTCCGCCTGGTAAGCCATTGCTGCATCATAGATAGGAAGAGTCTTATTGTCTGGTAAATGTCGTGTTATTCCCCCTTCTGTACCCGGGACCATTTCATTGCGAATACGAATATTCGCAAACGTACCACGCATCATGACTTCATGATTACCCCGGCGCGAACCATAGGAATTGAATTCCTCAGGCTGAACGCCATGCTGTTGCAGGTAAAGCCCGGCCGGGCTGTCTGGTTTTATATTTCCCGCGGGCGAGATATGGTCAGTCGTTACTGAATCGCCCAACACCGCAAGGATCCGGGCATTGACAACAGGTTCAGAGGGAGCTGGCGCCTTTTGCATGTTATCAAAAAAAGGTGGGCGCCTTATGTAGGTGGAATCTGCCTGCCATGGGTAGGTTTCACTACCAGCAACAGTAATGGCACGCCATGTGTCTGTACCGGTAAACACTTCTGCATATTCCTGTCTGAACAGGTGACTGGTAACCGCTGACACTGCCGCGGTAATTTGTTCACTACTGGGCCAAATGTCTTTCAGGTATACCGGTTTGCCATCTTGCCCATAACCCAATGGGTCATGATGCAGGTTACAGTTCATATTCCCGGCAAGTGCGTAGGCTACCACCAGCGGTGGTGAAGCCAGCCAGTTAGTTCTGACCAGCGGGTGAATTCTCCCTTCAAAGTTGCGGTTGCCTGAAAGCACTGCGCCTACGGTCAGGTCGCTGGCTTTAATTCCTTCTTCAATGGGTTGCGGGAGCGGCCCGGAGTTACCTATACAGGTTGTACAACCATAACCAACAAGATTAAACCCAAGCTTTTCAAGCCAGGGCATAAGCCCGGCAGACTGCAGATAATCTGTCACCACTTTAGAGCCTGGAGCCAAAGAGGCCTTAACCCAGGGAGCACGTTGCAACCCTTTCTCAACGGCATTTTTCGCCAGTAATCCGGCTGCTACCATAACACTGGGGTTTGATGTGTTAGTACAGGACGTGATTGCAGCAATCACAACGGCCCCATCTTCCAGTGTGAACGTGTCACCATTAAATGTGACCTCGGGAAGTGTATCAGTAGAAGTACTCTGGTTGACCGAAAGCTCACAAGCTTGTTTGAACACATCAGGCACGTCCTTCAGAGCAACACGGTCCTGTGGACGTTTAGGGCCGGCAAGGCTGGGTTCAACATCAGACAAATTAAGATGCAAAGTGGAGGTAAAGCGTGGTTCATCGCCTGCTTCCCGCCACAAACCCTGTGCCTTTGTATACTGCTCAACTAAAGCCACCTGCTCCTCATCACGCCCGGTAAGACGCAGGTAGTCAAGCGTGACATCATCCACCGGGAAATAGCCACAAGTGGCACCATATTCAGGTGCCATATTGGCAATAGTCGCACGGTCAGCCAGGGGAAGTTCACTCAGACCATCACCGTAAAACTCGACAAATTTACCCACCACACCATGTTTACGCAGCATCTGCGTCACAGTTAAAACCAGATCTGTCGCGGTAATACCTTCGGATAATTGCCCCTGCAATTCGAAACCAACTACATCCGGAATCAGCATGGATACGGGTTGACCCAGCATCGCCGCTTCAGCCTCAATACCACCCACTCCCCAGCCCAGGATCCCAAGGCCATTTATCATTGTGGTATGGGAGTCTGTCCCAACAAGAGAGTCCGGGAATGCATACCATTCCCCGTCATCATTCTGTTCAGACCAAACCGTTTTGCCAAGATACTCCAGGTTCACCTGGTGGCAGATACCGGTACCGGGAGGCACCACCCGGAAATGGTCAAATGCCTGCTGCCCCCAGCGTAGAAATGTGTAGCGCTCATGATTACGGGTCATTTCAAGCGCTACATTCTGTTCAAATGCGTGATTGTCGCCAAAATGGTCAACCATTACCGAGTGGTCAATCACCAGGTCAACATTCGACAAAGGGTTAACCTGGCGGGCCTGCCCACCTAACCGCGACACCGTTTCGCGCATCACTGCGAGATCCACCACAGCAGGCACACCCGTAAAATCCTGCATCAGAACACGCGTTGGCCGCCAGGCTATTTCACGCCCTGCATGCCCCCCAGAAAGCCAACTGACTAACGCGTTGATATCATTCTGCGTTACTGTTTTTTCATCATGAAAACGTAACAGGCTTTCCAACAGAATTTTTAGCGATTTTGGCAGCAAGGACAACTCTGTCCCAAGGTGACGAGCAGCCTCTGGAAGGCTGTAGTAGGTGTAACGACGGTGATTCAGGTCAAGTGTTGCTTTACAGGCTGCTCCTGTTATTAACGACATAGCGCCTCCTTAACGAACAAGTCCGGCATTCCCCTTTCAGCGTGGGGGATTTACCATTAAAGATAACACAAAATAATGGCAACATTTTTGCAACAGCACAAACAGGCACATAACGCGCTAAGACTGGCAGCAAGATTAATGCAGAAAATATTGCAAATAGAAATAGAGGCGGGTTATAGATGAAAAAGATGAGTCTTCAATTCAGTCAATTACAAATGTGATTAACATCTCGCTAATAAAAATACATACATTAATTTTATCCAGGTCGATCACATATAATCGTGGTTTTTTCTTAAAATAACCTTAAGCGAAAAGAGTAATTGACATACTACTAAGAGAGTATTGCTGTGTGTAGAGTGAATAAATAATCAATAAGAAACGTATATTACTTGTTTTTATGCAACCAGTGTTACGTGATGTGTAACAAGGTTAAAGACTGTCATCTTCATTAAGAAAACTATCAATAAATGCTTTTTGCTGCTGGCTCAATTCCCAGGATTCAGGGATTTCGCCTAACTCTTGTGTCCTGGCTTTAGCGGTTTTATCAATATGCGAGCCCGCAATGACCTCTTGAGAGGATGTGTTTTGTTGCATGCACATATTAATTATCACCAATATTTCAGGACTAAAAGGATTACCGCCACCCAGAACACAGCAGATACTGCAAAAGCTGCAAGCCACGCTTTACGCTTCGCAGAGACCGGACTACGTGGAGACTGTTTTCCTGATGACATTGCCGTCCTGATTACTTCTGTATCGCTAATCATTTTCATTTGGAACTACCGTAAATGCCGTGGATAACTAGGAGTAATCCTAAAGAATATTGGGCTTAATTTCCAGCAAATTTACCTTTATCTTCCAGTGAATAATTTAATCTTTTGACGTGAAATAAATAATTGAAGTCGGACTAATGCAAAAGTTTTAGTTTTTTTCTGATCGGTGTCGCATATTGGCGACATAACCCTTAGGTTGATTATGGTTTTTCTATTTATTATAAAATTTAGCGCGTTATTATTTTTATTTGACTTAAAGGGAGATAATGTCGGCACTTAAACTAAATTATTCATGCCGACAATAAAGATTATTTGGAAGGCAGTCTGATGTCTTTAAACATAGCTTCTATATCTTCATTTGAGCGTAATGCAACAGCAGTATCCACTACATCTCTCGTCAAATGAGGCGCGAAACGCTGAATAAAATCATACATATAACTACGTAAGAATGTACTGCGACGAAAGCCAATTTTAGTCGTACTGTGGCTGAAAATGCTGTTGGCTTCCAGTTTAACCAGGTCTGGATCAGAGACTGGATCTACTGCCATGCTGGCTATCACGCCAACACCAAGCCCCAGACGAACATAAGTTTTGATGACATCCGCATCTGTTGCCGTAAACACAATACGTGGTGTGAGCCCTGCCCGGTTAAATGCTGTATCCAGTTCAGACCTCCCGGTGAAACCGAAAGTATAAGTTACCAGCGGATATTGTGATAATTCTTCAATCGTTATCTCCTTCTTCCCGGCCAGAGGATGATCCGGTGTGACGACAACCGAGCGATTCCAGTGATAACAAGGCAGCATCACCAGGTCTTCATAGAGGTGAAGGGCCTCAGTGGCAATAGCAAAGTCTGCATTACCTTTAGAAACCGCCTCTGCAATCTGTGTGGGCGACCCCTGATGCATATGTAATGACACACGGGGATAACGCTCAATAAAACCTTTGATGACCTCCGGAAGCGCATAGCGTGCCTGTGTATGGGTTGTGGCAACATAAAGCGAGCCTTTATCAGGCCAGGTATGCTCACCGGCAACCGATTTAATGGCGTCCACTTTGGATAAAACTTCACGGGCGATGCGGATAATTTCCTGACCTGCCGGTGTTACCTGAGTCAGATGTTTACCGCTGCGGGAAAAGATCTGGACACCCAGTTCATCTTCCAGCATGCGAACTTGCTTACTGATGCCCGGCTGGGAGGTATAAAGCCCTTCAGCAGTGGAAGAGACGTTCAAATTATGATTTACGACTTCGACGATATAGCGCAATTGTTGTAATTTCATGTATCACTTCACTTCCCACGTATATGAGTTAGCAACCCACTCTCAACAGCTTATGGTCGCCGGGCTTAGCCAACTATATCACTTATACCCTGATTGTATAGATTTCAATGATTAATTACTTTCTGGTTATATCAGTGAGAAAGAAAACAATTCAGGCGGGTTGCTACTGAGCAGGAGTATTCACATGCATTATCCATGAAAAAACCGGGACAAGCCCGGTTTTGTGTTCATGCAAACAACATTATTTTTTAGCTTCCGCCCATTTTCCGTCAACATAAAACGCAGACCAGCCAGTCGCTTTTCCGTCTTTTTCAGAAGCGACATACTGCTGTTTCGTTTTACGACTGAAGCGAACAATGGTTGGATTCCCTTCAGCATCCTGTTGCGGTGCATCGGCAAGGTAGCGCAGTTTTTCCGGCAAACGGTCACGGAAACGATACAACTCAGCAACCTGAGGCGCTCGTGTCTCACGAGATTTAGGAAACGTATTCGCCGCAAGGAAAACCCCTGCTGCGCCGTCACGCAATACAAAGTATGCGTCGGATTTTTCACAAGGCAATTCCGGCAATGGTACCGGGTCTTCTTTTGGCGGAGCCACTTCGCCGTTGCGCAGGATCTTACGTGTATTCTTACATTCATCGTTGGTGCAGGCCATGTATTTACCAAAACGCCCCATTCTCAGATGCATTTCAGAGCCACATTTTTCACACTCAACAATCGGCCCATCATAACCCTTAATCCGGAACTCACCCTCTTCGATTTCGTAGCCATCGCAGCCCGGATTATTACCGCAGACATGCAGTTTCCGCTTCGGATCGATAAGGTAGCTGTCCATCGCTGTGCCACATTTTGGGCAACGGCGTTTGGCACGCAACGCATTGGTTTCGGCATCATCGCCTTCCAGTACGTTCAGCACTTCATTTTCAGGGACCAGGTTAATGGTTGTTTTACAACGCTCTTTCGGCGGCAGTGCATAACCGGAGCAACCGAGAAACACACCTGTGCTGGCGGTACGAATACCCATTTTACGACCACATGTTGGACAGTCGATACTGGTCAGGACCATCTGGTTTGGCAGCATCCCGCCATCGTCGGGATCTTTCTCAGCCTGTTCCAGTTGACGGGCAAAGTCGTCAAAAAAACTGTCCAGAACGCTGCGCCACTCTTTCTCATGGCTGGCAACCGCATCAAGCGAATCTTCCATTTGAGCAGTGAAATCATAGTTCATCAGCTCACGGAAGTTTTCTTCAAGACGATCTGTGACAATCTCACCCATTTTCTCCGCATAGAAACGGCGGTTCTCAACACGTACATAGCCACGATCCTGAATCGTAGAAATGATAGAGGCATAAGTAGACGGGCGCCCAATACCACGCTTTTCCAGCTCTTTTACCAGTGAGGCTTCACTGAAACGTGCCGGTGGTTTGGTGAAATGCTGCTCTGGCAGCAATTCAACAAGGCTAAGTTCTTCACCGGTTTCCACCGCAGGCAACGTCCGGTCTTCATCACCTTTGCGCAGTGCTGGCATAACTTTAGTCCAGCCATCAAAACGCAAAATACGCCCACGCGCTTTAAGACGGAAGTCACCCGCACTCACGGTTAACGTTGTTGAATCATATTTCGCCGGTGTCATCTGACAGGCCACAAACTGTCGCCAGATAAGCTGGTACAGACGCTGGGCATCCGATTCCATATCCTTAAGCGATTCAGAAACCACGTTTACATCGGAAGGTCGAATTGCTTCATGCGCTTCCTGAGAATTCTCTTTGCTCGCATACTGATTAGGACTTCCAGGGAGATACTGAGAACCGAAGTTATCACCAATATAGCCACGCACCATATTAACGGCATCCTGGCTGAGATTGGTAGAATCAGTACGCATATAGGTGATATGCCCGGCTTCGTAGAGGCGCTGGGCAAGCATCATCGTCTTCTTCACACCAAAGCCCAGACGAGTGCTGGCAGCCTGTTGCAACGTGGACGTGATATACGGTGCGCCCGGCTTACTGCTGGTCGGTTTATCTTCGCGTTCAGTGACAGTGTAACGTGCTTTTTCAAGCAAACTGACCGCAGCCATAGTTTGCTCACGGTTAACCGGCCTGAATGGCTTATCACCCTGGTGAGACACCTGTACCGGTAAACTTTCACCCTGAGCTGTCGTCAGCGAAGCACCCACTTCCCAGTACTCTTCAGGGACAAACGCTTTGATTTCACGCTCGCGTTCAACGACAAGACGTACCGCCACCGACTGAACCCGCCCGGCGGAAAGGCCTCGGGCAATTTTTTTCCACAGCAGTGGTGAAACCATATAACCTACAACACGGTCCATAAAACGCCGTGCCTGTTGCGCGTTTACCCGGTCGATGTTCAGCTCACCCGGCTTTTCAAATGCCTGGCGAATAGCATTCTTGGTGATTTCATTGAAAACCACCCGGCTGTAACGTTTGTCATCACCACCAATTACTTCCCGCAGGTGCCAGGCAATGGCTTCCCCTTCGCGGTCAAGGTCGGTTGCAAGATAGATATGATCAGCTTTTTCGGCCAGCGATTTCAGTTCAGAAACCACCTTCTCTTTGCCAGGCAGTACTTCATATTGCGCAGCCCAGTTATGCCAGGGGTCAACACCCATTCGATTAACCAGCGCACTCCGCTCATCTTTCTTCACCTTTTTCTTTGCAGGTGTCGCGGACGCAGCGTCAGCACTCTTTTTTGTTGAACCACTGGTCGGCAAATCACGGATATGGCCTACGCTGGATTTAACCACGTAGTTACTGCCAAGATATTTGTTTATCGTTTTGGCTTTTGCCGGGGACTCAACGATAACGAGAGCTTTGCCCATATTCACCTTTACCTTTTTGATTCTTCCAGGAATACGTCGCACCCTGATGCACCATCCACTGGCGACGAGCCTGTTGTATATTGCGGCTGTCTTCAGGGAGATCAACCCATTTCTTAACAACTGGCCGGTTTTTACCCGGCCACAGGTTGCTCTGACGCGTTTTTATGCAAAACGGCTGGTGCAACAGCATCCTGGCTGAATGTCAAGCAATTCCATTGCCAGATATGCGAAAGCGTCACACTCTACCTGATAAAATTCGTTACGCAACTTTAATTAGCATGCAAAATTAAATATTGCCAGTCACAACAAAAACTAACCAGATACCTGCCATGTTAACGAAATTTGCGCACAAGCCCTGTGCGGGCGTAGAATACCTGCAGTTTGTAAGGAGAAAAGTCATGCAAGGCAATACCCAACCTATCGACCGTGAAACCCTCTTACTTGAAGCCAATAAGCTTATCCGTGAACATGATGATTTCATCGCAGGAATAGAGGCCACAAACGTGGTGCAAAAAGGAAGCGTTCTGGTATTTCAGGGGGAGTATTATCTTGATGAACAAGGTCTGCCCACGCCTAAAACAACGGCAGTGTTCAATATGTTCAAATACCTCGCACACGTACTTTCAGAAAAATACCACCTGCAAAATTAACAGGTGAGGCCCGCAGGCCTCACTCAGTGAGTGCATCACGGCAGCGGGCTGCCACCGCGTTGCCACCAACGTAATAGCAGGCGGTCCGCACTTTCAGCAGCGGCTCCGGTCAGGCGCTGAACCATTTTCTTACGTTCAACATAGTGTAAGTTGATGACTTCGTAGTCTTTCATACGTTCCAGCAAAGCATCATCACTGGTTCCGATTTCATCAACCAGGCCTTTTTCTAACGCCTGAATACCAAACCAGTGCTCCCCGGTCGCCACAGCATCAACGTCCAGCGAAGGTCGCATGGAGTGCACAAAATCTTTGAATAATTTATGTGTTTCGTTCAGGTCTTCACGGAATTTTTGGCGCCCTTCTTCGGTATTTTCCCCCAGAACGGTCAGCGTGCGCTTGTACTGACCCGCTGTATGTAATTCCACATCAATATCATTGCGTTTGAGTAAACGGTTGATGTTCGGTATTTGTGCCACAACACCAATTGAGCCAATGATAGAAAACGGCGCAGCAATAATTCTGTCTGCCACACAGGCCATCATGTAACCACCGCTTGCCGCTACTTTATCTACCGCCACAGTCAGTGGAATTTTATGGGCACGCAGGCGTTGCAGTTGTGAAGCAGCCAGGCCATAACCATGCACCACACCGCCCGGGCTTTCCAGGCGCAACAACACCTCGTCTTTCGGTTTGGCAACCGACAGTACGGCGGTGATTTCCTCACGTAACGATGAAACTTCCTGTGCATCCATACTGCCTTTAAAATCCATAACCCACAGAACAGGCTTACCTGACGCGTCGAATTCACCTTGTTTCGCGCGCGCTTTTGCGGCTTTTGCCTCTTGTTTATGTTTCTTCTTCTGGGCTTTGTGCCACTGTTTTTGCTGATGCGAATCCATCATGGCCGCCGCCACTTCTTCTTTCATGTCATCGTATTGCTCCGACAACCGCGTCATGCGCAACTCACCGCGTTGCTGCCTTTTCCGCTGTGACAGATTAACGATAACAGTCACTACAACCACTATCGCGAGAACAATGGTCACAACTCTGGCCAAGAACAACCCATAGTTAGAGAGTAAATCCACTTCATCCGCCTTGATAATCAGTAATAAAGACAAGCAGGGCAACAGAAAACAGCCGCCTCTGCCTGTGCAACTATAAACGCAACCAGTGGAATATCCGAAATAATTTGCATGCCCCCGGTTACCCTGAAATAACTAAACTCTCTTTATGGCTGATTGAATTCGCCCGTTGTTTCAGGCATAAAGCCCGTTAGGTTTTTGAATACCTGAACCAACAAGTGGCACAGGAGTGTTTATGCATTATCAACCACAGCGCGATTTGTTACTTGGTCGAACCATTCTGGTGACTGGCGCAACTGATGGTATTGGCCGTGAAGCGGCACTCACTTACACCCGGTTCAGCGCAAAAGTTGTGTTGACCGGGCGCGACAGTGAAAAGCTACGCCAGACAGAAGCCGCTATCATCGCGGAAGGCGGCCAGGTCAGTGGCAGTTTTTTATTTGACCTCACCAGTGCCACCCCTGAACGTTGTCTGGAATTTGCCCGTCAGATAGAGCAGGTAACACCGTTACTCGATGGTGTTCTCCATAATGCTGGTGTGCTGGGCGATGTTGCACCAATGGTTGAACAAACAGCACAAACCTGGCAGCACGTCATGGATATAAATGTGAATGCCACCTTTTTCCTGACCCAGGCACTCCTCCCCTTATTACTCCGGTCAGATGCCGGCTCACTGGTTTTCACCAGTTCAAGTGTCGGGAGGCAGGGTCGGGCAAACTGGGGCGCTTACGCCGTATCAAAATTCGCCACAGAAGGCATGATGCAGGTGCTGGCCGATGAATATAAACACACCAGCCTGCGGGTGAACTGTATTAATCCAGGCGGTACACGCACTAAAATGCGGGCCAGTGCGTTCCCCCAGGAAGATCCAAATAAATTGAAAACCCCAGCAGACCTGATGCCTTTGTATCTTTGGCTGATGGGGGATGACAGCCGCCGTAAAACAGGCATGAGTTTTGATGCACAACCAAATCGCAAACCGGGGATTGCAGAATGAGTGATTCACGTTACCAGGAACGCCAACAACGCGTTAAAGAAAAAGTGGATGCCCGTGTTGCAGCCGCACAGTCAGTCCGGGGTATTGTTATGGTTTTCACTGGCAATGGTAAAGGGAAAACAACTGCCGCATTCGGTACAGCAACACGGGCTGTCGGGCATGGCAAAAAAGTGGGCGTTATTCAGTTTATTAAGGGACAGTGGCCGAACGGTGAGCGCAATCTCCTGGAGCCACACGGTGTAGAATTTCAGGTAATGGCAACAGGGTTTACCTGGGAAACACAGAATAAGGAAACGGATACACAAGCCTGCCTGGAAGTCTGGGTGCATGCTGAACGAATGCTGGCAGATGCGGCACTGGACCTCGTCGTACTGGATGAACTGACCTATATGGTGGCTTACGACTATTTACCTCTTGAGCGCGTTATGCAGGCTTTACAACAACGCCCTGAGCACCAAAGTGTTATCATTACAGGCCGGGGTTGCCACCGGGATATTCTGGAATATGCTGACACGGTTAGTGAGTTACGCCCGGTGAAACATGCATTTGATGCCGGGATTAAGGCACAACTGGGGATTGATTACTAAGCCCGGAGTTACACCTTTATACCTGGTGATCACAGGCAGTGCCATATGCACTACCTGTGGTTTGTGGTATCTGCACGACCAGGCCAACACGGGCTTCAACTGTATGCGGAGACAGCCCTTTCTCTGCCCTGCCATCTCTGTGCATGCCTGGTATCTTCCTAATTCACGGAAGTTTTTACACCACATGCCCGTTAGCTCCGCAACGACTATAAATACCTGAACAAAGTTATTCGGTAATTAACACCCAAACTCAAGATGCAATAACAAAGATAATTCCGTGCAAAGTGCCCGGTGGTTTATTAACAACATAAATGCAAATATTTAGTTTAATATAGCCGTGCAACAAAAAACGCGCCCCTGTAACCCAGCGGCGCGCCTTGAGAACAACCAGCGATTAACGGGAGGTATTGTTACGGCGACCGCCAGTCTGGCTGTGGCGCTTAACAGCGCGACGAATCTGGTTAGCTTTAGTGCGCCGGCGGTCTTTTTCCACCGCCACCTTGGTTTCCGTTTCAGCGGGTAATTCCACTAGCTGGCGCAAATAGTTAGTTTGCTTCAGATCCAGTTCAACCCAGCCCCCACGCGGCAACTGTTTCGGCAATGGAATATCGCCGTAACGCACACGAATCAGGCGGCTGACCTGCACCCCCACGGCTTCCCACAAACGGCGCACTTCACGGTTACGCCCTTCAGTCAGCGTTACATTGTACCACTGGTTCATGCCTTCACCGCCGGTGAAACGCAGGGTTTTAAAGGCTGCCGGGCCGTCTTCCAGTTGAACACCGCGTTGTAAATCGCGTAACTTGCTGTCGTCTACCTGCCCAAATACCCTGACAGCATATTCACGCTCAACTTCACGGCTGGGGTGCATCAAACGGTTTGCCAGTTCACCATCTGTTGTGAACAACAACAAACCACAAGTATTCACATCCAGACGCCCTACCGCAATCCAGCGCGCACCACGTAACTTTGGCAACCGGTCAAAAACAGTAGGACGGCCTTCCGGGTCACTGCGAGTACACAGTTCGCCTTCCGGTTTGTAATACGCCAGAACCCGGCAAATTTGTTGTGCGGATTCACGCAAAGAAACAAGATGCCCGTCGATGCGGACTTTCAATGCCAGGCTTACTTCAACACGGTCGCCCAGCGTGGCGATTTTACCGTCCACACTGACACGTCCTGCTGCAATCATGCCTTCAATTTCACGACGTGAGCCATGGCCCGCGTTCGCCAAAACTTTTTGTAACTTTTCGCTCATGGAGCTTCCTCGGGTGTCGCCTTCCCAGGCGTCTTTGATACCTGCAAACGCCTTACGCTATTTAATTGAGCTTAACGTAAGGCTGTTAAATTTGTCTGGAATATGTTTTGTCAATAAAAAAGCCACACATTCACCATTGTGGCCGCACATAGTACACGAAATTGTTGCCAAAAGCTTATGCCATAATATCCATGCTGTATAAGCGGTTATGTCTGTGCATATCAGGTTAAGCCGGGTTTATTGAAACGGGCGAACATCTCCGACACCTTCCCGGATAACAACCGGAGTATCATCAGTGAGATCAATCACAGTGGTCGGATGCTGGCCGAGATAACCGCCATGAATAATCAAATCTACCTGTTTTTCCAGTCTGTCTTTAATTTCATCGGGGTCTGACTCAGTAAATTCACTACCAGGCAGCATCAGCGAGGTAGACAGCATAGGTTCATTCAGTGCACCCAGTAACTCAATAGCAATAGGGTTGGAAGGCACCCTCAGGCCAATGGTTTTGCGTTTTTCTTGCAACAAACGTCGTGGTACATCTTTGGTGCCTTTAAGAATGAATGTGTAGTTGCCCGGAGTATTGTTTTTTATCAACCGAAAAGCCACGTTATCGACAAACGCGTATGTAGATAATTCCGACAGGTCCCGGCACATCAGGGTGAAGTTATGCCCTGAAGGTAACTGACGAATCCGGCAAATTCGTTCCATGGCATTTTTATCTTCCAACTGGCAACCCAAAGCATAACCAGAGTCTGTGGGATAAACGATAACACCGCCCTTTCTGATAATCTCGACGGCCTGATTGATTAACCGCAATTGCGGGTTTTCCGGATGGATATAGAAAAACTGACTCATACCTCATTTACTCCTTCATTGGCACCACTCCAGCCTGCCCAAACCGGCGTTACACCTGCGGGCAGCCACAGTTTCCGCCCTAACTCTATCCATGCACAAGGTTGATGAAAGTCGGAGCCTTGTGAGGCGAGTAAATCAAACTGGATAGCCAGTTCGGCCAGTTGCTTGCGTTCCTGTGGAGCCTGTTGGCATTGTGCCACTTCCATCCCGTCGCCACCTGCAGCGTGAAATTGCGCCAGTAAACGCTTCAACCACTTCATAGATAGCCGGTAGCGGCCTGGATGGGCTAATACCGCCTGCCCGCCAGAATGGTGAATCACATCAATAGCTTGTTCTATTGTACACCACTGTGGTGGGACATACCCGGTTTTCCCGCGTGCAAGATACTTTTTAAACACATCATTATGAGTACGGGCGACCCCACTTTCGACGAGGAAACGTGCAAAGTGGCCACGGGTCACTGCGCCGTCTCCAGCCAGGCGTCGGGCGCCAGCCAAAGCACCAGGAATATGATTTTTCTCAAGGCGCCCGGCAATCATTTCTGCCCGCAGGTTGCGCCGTTCACTTTGTTGAGCAAGAAATGCCATTAACTCTGGTGACTGGATATCAATACCCAGCCCCACAATATGGATCTCGTGGTTTTCCCACACCGTTGATATCTCTACACCAGCAATAAGCTGTAGATCCAAACCGGCATTGGCAATCGCCTGGCGTGCAACCAGGATCCCATTAATCGTGTCATGATCGGTTATTGCCAGCGTTCCTACGCGCATTTCGCTTGCCCGTAATACCAGCTCAGCCGGTGTTAATAATCCATCTGAAGCCGTGGTATGGCTGTGGAGATCATAAATATTGGCGTAGTTTGATTCTTGCAAGTGTGCTCCCTGTCCCCAGTCGTGCTTGTATGTCGGGCATCATACCGATTTCCTGACAATAATAAAAAATGATGCTTGACTTTCTCCTGATGAACCAGTTAACTAGTACGCAAGTTCACTGATGAGGTATCTGCAATGACACAGCTCATTTCCAACAACAGCAAATGGTGGCGCACTTCCTGATAACGGGCGGTGTAATACAGTTTGCTTCTGGCAAAACAGATACCACAGCCCGCACTAAGCGGGTTTTTTTTTGAACAAAATAATGAGAACGCACCATGCAAACAACCAAACCAGCTTTAACACTTCTCGCTCAGGAAGGGCCATATCGTGATAACCCGACCGCACTGTTTCACCAAATCTGCGGCGCCCGGCCTTCTTCTCTGTTACTTGAATCGGCAGATATTGCCAGCAAGAACGATTTAAAAAGCCTGCTGCTTGTCGACAGTGCCTTGCGCATCACTGCCTTCGAAAACGTGGTGACCATTAAAGCGTTATCAGCCAATGGCTGTGCATTATTAACCTTACTGGATAAAGCGTTACCAGCGGAAGTAGAGTCGGTAGCGCACCCTGACGGGCGTGAATTGCGTTTTCCAGAAGTCACCGCCGTGATGGATGAAGATGCCCGTCTGAAAGCATTATCTGTATTTGATGCGTTGCGCCTGATGCTGACACTGGTAAGTGTCCCACAAGATGAGCGCGAAGCCATGTTCTTTGGTGGTTTGTTTGCTTATGACCTGGTTGCCGGATTCGAAAATCTTCCGCATCTGCGCCAGGACCAACGCTGCCCCGACTACTGTTTTTACCTGGCGGAAACACTTCTGGTTATTGATCACCAAAAGAAATCAACGCGTATTCAGGCGAGCCTGTTTACTGACTCTGCGGCTGAACACCAACGGCTCACTCAACGCATCAGCCAGTTACAAAAGCAAATGCAGGAAGCGCCCCCCACTGTACCGGTACAAAAAATCGAGTCCATGGAATTGAGTTGTAACCAGAGCGACGATGCCTATGGTGCGGTAGTGAGCCAAATGCAGCAGGCAATTCGGGCCGGGGAAATTTTCCAGGTTGTCCCCTCACGCCGCTTCACACTACCTTGTCCTTCTTCCCTTGCGGCATATCAGACACTGAAGAAAAGCAACCCCAGTCCTTATATGTTCTTTATGCAGGATGAGGACTTCACGCTGTTTGGTGCTTCGCCTGAAAGCTCACTCAAATATGACGCGACAGACCGTCAGATTGAAATCTACCCCATTGCTGGTACCCGCCCCAGAGGGCGCAAAGCCGATGGCTCGCTGGATAATGATCTGGACAGCCGTATTGAGCTGGAAATGCGCACTGATCATAAAGAGCTGTCCGAGCACCTGATGCTGGTTGACCTTGCCCGTAACGATCTGGCCCGGATTTGTACTCCAGGGTCTCGCTATGTGGCTGACCTGACAAAAGTTGACCGCTATTCCTTTGTTATGCATCTGGTTTCCCGAGTCGTTGGCGAGTTGCGAGAAGATTTAGATGTGCTGCATGCCTATCGCGCCTGTATGAATATGGGCACACTGAGTGGCGCCCCAAAAGTACGCGCGATGCAATTAATTGCCGATGCCGAAGGCACCCGCCGAGGCAGCTATGGTGGTGCAGTTGGGTATTTCACCGCGCACGGCGATCTTGATACATGTATTGTGATTCGTTCCGCCTGGGTCGAAGACGGAATTGCTACCGTGCAGGCTGGTGCTGGTGTGGTGCTTGATTCCATTCCGCAATCTGAAGCCGATGAAACTCGTAATAAAGCACGCGCGGTGTTGCGCGCCATTGCTGCCGCACACCAGGCGAAGGAGATGTTCTGATGGCTGATATCTTACTACTTGATAACGTTGATTCATTTACCTACAACCTGGTTGACCAGTTGCGCGCAAACGGGCACCACGTTGTGATTTACCGTAACCAGGTACCCGCTGACACGATTATCGCCCGGCTGGCTGAACTCACTAATCCGATATTAATGCTTTCACCAGGACCTGGCGCACCGTCTGAAGCAGGCTGTATGCCAGAGCTGTTGCAACGGATGCGTGGTGAATTACCTATTATTGGTATCTGCCTTGGGCACCAGGCCATTGTCGAAGCTTATGGCGGCTATGTAGGCCAGGCGGGAGAAATTCTCCACGGTAAAGCCTCATCCATAGAACATGATGGTATGGCAATGTTTCATGACCTGCCAAATCCATTGCCGGTTGCCCGTTATCACTCACTGGTCGGTAGCAAAATACCCGCTACATTGACTGTCAGCGCCAGCTATGCAGGGATGGTCATGGCGGTGCGCCACGATACAGACCGTGTGTGCGGTTTCCAGTTTCATCCTGAATCTATTCTGACAACACAGGGCGCACGACTGCTGGAACAGACGCTGGCCTGGGCGCTCAGCAAATAAAGGAGCCTGACATGCAAACGATTCTTGAAAAACTTTTCCAGGCTCAGGTACTCAGCCAACAGGAAAGTCAGCAGTTATTCAGTGCGATTGTGCGCGGCGAACTGGAGCAAAGCCAACTGGCCGCCGCCCTGATAAGTATGAAAGTTCGTGGTGAGCACCCTGATGAAATCGCGGGTGCAGCCAATGCACTGCTGGATAATGCACAGCCATTTCCTCGCCCTGATTACCCCTTCGCAGATATCGTTGGGACAGGTGGTGATGGCAGTAACAGCATCAACATATCCACGGCCAGTGCATTTGTCGCTGCAGCTTGTGGGCTGAAGGTTGCTAAACATGGCAACCGGAGCGTATCGAGCCGTTCAGGTTCTTCTGATTTGCTGGCGGCTTTTGGTATTAAACTGGACATGACGGCTGAGGCATCACGCCAGTCACTGGATGAATTGGGCGTCTGTTTCCTGTTCGCGCCGCTTTACCACACAGGATTTCGCCATGCCATGCCAGTACGCCAGCAACTGAAAACACGCACACTGTTCAACGTGTTGGGGCCACTGATCAACCCGGCGCACCCACCACTGGCGCTGATTGGCGTGTACAGCCCTGAACTGGTTCTGCCTATTGCGGAAACTCTCAAAGTGCTGGGTTATCAACGTGCGGCAGTGGTACACAGCGGCGGAATGGATGAAGTGTCATTACATGCCGCAGTCCAGGTGGCTGAGCTGAAAGACGGTAAAGTAAGCAGTTATACACTACAGGCAAGTGACTTTGGGTTAACCCCTTATGCCAAAGAAGAGCTGTCCGGTGGCACACCAGAAGAAAACCGTGACATTCTGGCGCGTCTGTTACAAGGTAAAGGTACGGCTGCTCAAGAAGCGGCTGTTGCTGCCAATGTCGCACTTTTGATGCGGCTGTTTGGCGAAGAAGACCTCCGTGTTAACGCCAGTAAAGCACTGGCTGTATTGCGCAGTGGCGAGGCTTATCAGCGCGTTACTGCACTGGCTGCAAGAGGGTAAGAGATGGAAACCGTATTAGCAAAAATCGTCGCAGATAAGGCGATTTGGGTAGAACAACGCAAACAACAACAACCACTGACTTCATTCCAGAATGATATACAACCGAGTACGCGTGATTTTTACCATGCCCTTGCTGGCGCGAAAACTGCATTTATTCTGGAGTGTAAAAAGGCATCTCCATCAAAAGGACTGATTCGCGAAGATTTTGACCCTGTGGCTATCGCGGGCGTCTATAAGCATTATGCTTCAGCTATTTCAGTTCTGACTGATGAAAAATATTTCCAGGGTAACTTCGATTTTTTACCCCAGGTCAGCAGTGCCGTTACACAGCCAGTTCTGTGTAAAGATTTTATCATCGACCCATATCAGATTTATCTGGCTCGTTTTTATCAGGCTGATGCCTGCCTGTTAATGCTGTCTGTCCTCAATGACGAACAGTATCGTAGCCTGGCCGCAGTCGCGCACAGCTTAAATATGGGCGTTCTGACCGAAGTGAGTAATGAAGAGGAACTGGCGCGCGCCATTCATCTTGAGGCTCGGGTGGTGGGCATTAATAATCGCGACTTGCGTGACCTGTCCATTGACCTGAACCGTACAAGAACTCTCGCCCCACAACTGGGTAGTGGAGTGACAGTTATCAGCGAATCCGGCATTCATACCTATGCCCACATTCGCGAACTGAGCCATTATGCCAACGGTTTCCTGATTGGCTCCGCGCTGATGGGTGAAACAGACCTGAACACTGCTGTACGCCGGGTGTTACTGGGCGAAAATAAAGTATGTGGACTGACTCGTCCAGAGGATGCATCGGCGGCATACCGCGCGGGCGCTGTCTATGGCGGGTTGATTTTTGTATCAGGTTCGCCGCGTGCTGTCACCGCTGAACAGGCACGACTTGTCATGTCTGGCGCCCCTCTACGCTATGTCGGGGTGTTTCGCGACGAACCTGTAGATAAGCTCACTACGCTGGCTGCACAACTGAAACTTTCTGCTGTTCAGCTTCATGGTAACGAAAACCAGCAATATATTGATGCGTTGCATCAGGCCTTACCTGCTGACATTGCTATCTGGAAAGCATTGAGCGTTGGTGATTCGCTCCCAAAACGCCAGTTTGACCACATCACACGCTATGTTTTCGATAATGGTCAGGGTGGAACGGGGCACTCTTTTGACTGGTCACTGTTACAAGGCCAGGACCTGAGTAACGTGATGCTGGCCGGTGGGCTAAGTGCAGACAACTGCGTTGAAGCAGCCAAAGCAGGTTGTGTCGGTCTTGATTTTAACTCAGGGGTTGAATCTCAACCGGGCGTTAAAGATCACGAGAAGATTGCCGCTGCATTTCGCACCTTACGCGCCTACTAACGCCAGTGTTGCCCGAATGCATTCACCGGGAAGAGCCCGGTAGTTAAGGAATACAACAAACATGACAACTTTATTAAACCCGTATTTTGGTGAATTCGGCGGAATGTACGTTCCGCAAATACTGATGCCAGCATTACGCCAGCTTGAAGAAGCGTTTGTCAGTGCGCAAAGTGACCCTGAGTTCCAGGCGCAGTTTACTGATTTGCTGAAAAATTATGCCGGGCGCCCCACTGCCCTTACCCGCTGTCGTAATCTGACTGCGGGAACCAAAACCACTCTGTACCTTAAACGTGAAGATTTGCTGCATGGCGGCGCACATAAAACAAACCAGGTTCTGGGCCAGGCTCTGCTCGCCAAACGCATGGGCAAAACCGAAATCATTGCTGAGACAGGTGCCGGGCAACACGGTGTGGCATCCGCGCTCGCCAGTGCACTGCTTGGTCTGAAATGCCGAATCTATATGGGTGCAAAGGACGTTGAGCGCCAGGCTCCGAATGTTTTTCGTATGCGTTTAATGGGTGCTGAAGTTATCCCTGTCCATTCCGGGTCATCAACCCTCAAAGATGCCTGTAACGAAGCACTGCGTGACTGGTCTGGTAGTTATGAAACCGCACACTACATGCTGGGTACTGCCGCGGGCCCTCATCCTTATCCAACTATTGTCCGCGAATACCAGCGCATGATTGGCGAAGAAACCCGGGCGCAAATTCTTGAAAAAGAAGGTCGCCTGCCAGATGCCGTTATCGCCTGTGTAGGTGGTGGTTCCAACGCCATTGGTATGTTTGCAGATTTTATTGACGAAACCAGTGTCAGCCTGATTGGTGTTGAGCCTGCCGGCCATGGTATCGAAACAGGTGAACATGGTGCGCCACTCAAACACGGGCGAGTGGGCATCTATTTCGGTATGAAATCACCGATGATGCAAACGGATGAAGGGCAAATTGAAGAGTCATACTCTATTTCTGCCGGGCTGGACTTCCCGTCAGTTGGGCCGCAGCATGCATTTCTTAACAGCACTGGCCGCGCAGATTATGTCTCTATTACTGACGATGAAGCGCTGGACGCGTTTAAAGAGCTGAGCCGTCATGAAGGCATTATCCCGGCACTGGAATCGTCACATGCACTGGCATGGGCGCTCAAAATGATCAAACAAAACCCGGATAAAGAACAATTACTGGTTGTTAACTTGTCAGGCCGCGGGGATAAAGACATTTTCACGGTTCACGATATTCTGAAATCCCGGGGGGAAATTTGATGGAACGCTATGATACGCTTTTTTCAACATTGAAATCCCGCAACGAAGGCGCATTTGTTCCCTTTGTTACCCTGGGAGACCCGGGTGTTGAGCAGTCACTCAAGATTATCGACACACTGGTTGAAGCGGGTGCTGATGCACTTGAGTTAGGTATTCCTTTTTCTGATCCTCTGGCCGATGGCCCCACGATTCAGGGTGCGGCTTTGCGCGCATTTGCGGCAAACGTCACCCCGACCCAGTGTTTTGAAATGCTGGCAATGATTCGCCAAAAACACCCGGATATTCCAATTGGGTTACTGATGTATGCCAACCTGGTTTATAGCCGTGGTATTGATAACTTCTATGCGCGTTGTGAAGAAGTGGGCGTCGATTCGGTCCTGGTTGCAGATGTTCCTGTTGAAGAGTCCGCGCCATTTCGTCAGGCGGCATTGCGCCACAATATCGCGCCTATTTTTATCTGTCCCCCCAATGCTGATGATGACCTGCTACGCCAGATAGCCTCCTACGGGCGTGGTTATACCTACCTGTTGTCCCGCGCTGGTGTTACCGGGGCGGAACAACGTGCCAGCCTGCCCATACACCATTTGGTGGAAAAACTGGCTGAATACCATGCCGTACCACCTCTGCAAGGCTTTGGTATTTCCGAACCATCTCAGGTGACAGATGCCATCAATGCAGGTGCTGCTGGCGCTATTTCCGGGTCTGCTGTGGTGAAGATAATTGAAAAACACCTGGATAAACCTGTGGAAATGCTCAAGGCGCTGAGTGAGTTTGTTACAGTGATGAAAGCCGCAACACGCAGTTAATCAATTCACTACGCCCATTCGAGTGCGTTCAGCATGATGTAAAAAGGTTCAAGACAATAAAACACCAGCCTGGAAGGTATCAGGCTGGTGTTTTTGTTTGGTACCTTGATAAAAACAGCATGCCGTGAACACTTGCTGCACTCTATTTTTGTAATGTGGAGGGAACGCCCTTCCACAAAGTCAGCCAGCGGTGTGCTGTCAGAAACGGTAGCCCGCAGAGAACATAAATACCCACGGGTCGATGCGTGTTTTAATGCTTTCTTGCTGGTCACCTGCTTTAAATTTCACAGTGGTGTCAATATCCATATACCAAACAGACATATTCACCAACCAGTTTTTGTTAATCAGGTAATCCACCCCTGCCTGCCCTGCAAGGCCCCAGGAATCTTTCAGGCTCAGGTCAGATAACCCGTCATCCTTACCTGTTTGGTTAAATTTATTATTGAAGAACGTGGTGTAGTTCACCCCGGCACCAAGATAAGGGCGCAGCTTGCTTTGCCTGTCACCGAAGTACCATTGAGCCATCAATGTAGGTGGCAGTTGGTGTACGGTTGCTATAGTGCCTGTCGGCGCAAGACCAACTTTGTGGCGAAAAGGCGTCGCGGCAAGCAATTCAATCCCCACGTTGTCAGTCGCCATATAGGTAAATGTCATACCCAGTTGCGTGTTGTTACTGACATTAAAGCCACCCAACCCGAGTACGTTATCTGACCCTGAGGTTGGACGAACAGTGGCGCTACCAGCTCGGACGAAGAATTCGCCCGCTTCATGTGCGCTCACCATTCCGGAAAAACAACTCAATGCCAGTAGTGCCACTGTTAACTTTTTCATACCCATATCCTTTGTAAGTTTTTATCAGCGGCCTGACTATACCTTCACATTTTCCTTTTTTGATCCAACATTGGTCACACTTTGTCAGATATTTCGACATTCATTGATCCATGTTAATTTGCATCTATTCCGTTAAAAACAATGAATTTGTTTTGGATCAATTTTCATATGATTCAGGCAAACTACTGTGTAACCCGCTTGTTACCAGCGGGTTTATACAGTAATTATGAAGTCAGGACAGGATAAACAGACGCCAACTTACCCACAAAATGTTCCGACAACATTCCTTTACAGGGGATGTGACTGACATCCCACCTTGAGCGGTGTACAATCGCCAGCATTTTCATCCTGACACCAACTCAAGGAGAGTGCATGACAATCACGGCAGGTTCTGTTTACCGTGACACAGGTAATTTTTTCCGTAATCAGTTTGTCTCCATCCTTCTGATTGCCCTGCTTTGCGCATTTGTTGCTGTAGCATTAGGGCATGCGTTTTACCCTAATGAAGACCAGATGGCGGCAATGTTACAGGGTGATAATCTTAAGGGTAGCCAGGGGTTTTTCGAGCTGATTCAGAATATGACACCTGAGCAGCAACAAACGCTGTTAAAAGCATCTGCAGCAACGACGTTTTCAGGTCTGATTGCTAATGCCATTCTTGCCGCCAGTTTGCTGACTCTGGTGAAACTGGTTTCAGCCGGGCAGCGCGTCAGTGCCTTGCATGCAATTGGCCTTTCTGCTCCTTTAATGCCACGGATGCTCGTGTTGATTTTTATCACCACATTCGCTGTGCAGATTGGGATTATGGCGATTATTGTTCCGGGTGTTATTCTCGCGATTGTTCTGTCTATGGCTCCGGTACACCTGGTTGAGGATAAAACAGGTATCTTTGCGGCATTACGTTCCAGTAGCCGTCTGTGCTGGGCAAATATGCGCCTGGTTGCCCCCGCGATTATTGGCTGGCTGGTTGCCAAAACAGCACTGTTGCTGTTTTCCAGCACGTTTGCAGCCTTGACGCCAACCGGTGGTGCTATTACCGTCAATACTATCAGTAATCTGCTCTCGGCATTGTTGCTTATTTACCTGTACCGCCTGTACATGCTGATCCGTCAGTAAGTCTTCAACCGGCCTGCCATGTGGCAGGTCATTTTCGATTACGGAAGCCTTTATGAAGCAGTTCCTTGATTTTCTTCCCCTGATTGTCTTTTTTGCTTTTTATAAGCTGTATGACATTTATGTCGCATCAGGTGCATTGATTGCCGCAACAGCACTCGCTCTGGTTTACAGTTGGTATAAGTTTCGCAAGCTTGAGAAAATGACACTGGTCACCTTCATCCTGGTTGCCGTGTTTGGTGGGTTAACTATCGCTTTTCACAACGTTGAGTTTATCAAGTGGAAAGTAACCGTTATTTATGTACTGTTTGCCGGGGCGCTTCTGGTCAGCCAGTGGGTAATGAACAGACCACTGATCCAGAGCATGTTAGGTAAAGAGCTGACGTTGCCTCAGGTGGTTTGGAAACGGCTTAATTATGCCTGGGCGTTGTTTTTCATCCTGTGCGGGTTGGCGAATATTTATATCGCCTTTTGGTTACCTGAAAATGTCTGGGTTAACTTTAAAGTATTTGGTCTGACCGCACTGACCCTGGTATTCACATTATTAAGTGGCCTCTATATTTACCGCCATATGCCACACGAAGAGAATTAGTACCGCTGGCGCCAGCATGGCGCCATCAACAAATCAACAAATCAACAAATCAACTACAAGGCCAGGCCCCGCTGCGCTTTTGCTGGATGTAAAGACTTCAAATACAAAAAACCACCGCATTGCAGTGGTTTCAGTAGCAGGCAACATGGATGAATCACTAAACAGTGCGTTGTCTGTAGCAACTCTTCCCCCTTTGCCTTGTGTGATAAGCCCTTCTCGCTTAACTACAGCATGTATAACACTACAGCAAAGCGCGAACTGGAAAATTAGTGAATACCCAACCGGTGAGCAAATACAATTTCTTCCTGCAATTCGATGTAAGAAAGCTCCATCAGGTCAGCAAACTCAAGTTGCAGTTGTTTAAAACGTTTAAGAAATTGTGCAGGAGTTAAATTTTCTTTTTCCCGACGAAGATATTCAAAAGCCAGAACGGTGGGGCTTAGCTCGTTTTCCATATAAACCTCAGTAAATGTGACAACCGGTAAATAATATCACAAAGAGCACAAAAAACAACCAATCAGAATGGTGGAATACTCTGGATAACTGAGCCAAAAAAATGATAACAGCATGATTATTATATTATTTTAATAACATTAGCCAGACTACACTGTCAATTAACAGGTACACAGCTCACACAAATACATTTTGTTCCCACCAGCAGCTTATGGTTTTCTCCCCTGCGCCGATAATTATCCTGATAACCCAGGAAACATAACTATGAATGCGGATATTTTCAAAGACCAGTTACCCAATTCAGACAGAGCTGAGCAATATCAGTGGGTTGACGGCAACAAAGAAACTAATGCTCTGATTGCTATCGCCGCAGAATTTATCGCTGAAGAACTCACAGTAGCATGGTTTCGCATCCGTCTGGTATGCCATCGGGAGTGTGACAATGAAGGTAAAAACATGTTCTCTGCATCATTGACTTACATGGCCACAGAACAGGACGATTATCATACATGGTGCGGTCTCGATTGCCTTAATGCAATGCGTTGCATTACTGAAGTTCTGAAAGGGAAAAACTGGAATGAGGCAGTGTTGTTTATTACCCAGCATAAAGGTATCTCATTTTACTGGCGAAGCCCGGTAGCATAAGGTGACAAATCCAGAAGCAATCCTTCTGGGTTGTTTCCCGGTTTTCACGCTACAATGTCCTGCACACCCTGAACTGCCTCAGGGACATGTTTTTGGTGTTGCATCACAGATAACAATGAAAATGCGTGATCAAGGAATAACAAATGACCACACAAAGTGATGCCCCTCAGGGCGATTTAGTTTTACGCACCCTGGCAATGCCAGCAGATACGAATGCTAACGGCGATATTTTCGGCGGCTGGTTAATGTCACAAATGGATATGGGGGGCGCGATACTTGCCAAAGAAATTGGCCAGGGACGCGTGGTAACTGTGCGTGTGGAAGGGATGACATTCCTGCGTCCTGTCGCGGTGGGCGATGTTGTCTGTTGCTATGCTCGCTGTGTGAAACGTGGAACGACTTCTATCAGTATCAATGTTGAAGTGTGGGTGAAAAAAGTTTCATCAGAGCCGATTGGCCAACGCTACCGGGCCACAGAAGCACTGTTTATTTATGTCGCAGTAGATAACCAGGGGAAACCACGCCCATTACCTTGAGCGTGATACAACTGGCGCATCACTCCATAGATGCGCCGCCATTAATCCTGAAAATAATGTTCACTACCAGGTCTTTCCCTGGGCGACCACTTTCATAACGCCAGTGGCGCATGGCCTGACGCACATCACGCTCAAACATATTGGCAGGTTTGGCGGATAAAATTCGAATATTCTCCACACTCCCATCAGCAGCTACATCAAATTTAACCCGAACATTACCTTCAATGCGCAGTACAAAAGCGCGTGACGGGTATTGAGGCTGGGTGCGTGATAAAGCTTTAGGGCCACGAGGCGCTGTGTTTGGCGGGGCCGTATTTGCCGTCGAGTTCTGTACAGAAGATGCGCGTGGAGCAACATTACCTGTAAAAGGGTTGTCCTGAGGAGGCGCTTTCTGCTCAACCGGTTTTTCGACCGTTTTAACCGGCTCTTTGCGGTGCTCTACCTTTTTAGCTGGTTTCGGTTTGGGTTTTGGCTTTGGCTTATGAATAACAACCGGGGCCTCTTTCGGCGCTTCAGGCACCGGCTCAACAACTGGCTCCGACTCTGGCTGGACAACTTGTGGGGCTGGGGCAGGTGCCGCTAAATCTGCCGGGTTTACCATGGTAACAGAAATGGGCTGTGCCGGTGAAGGCAGCTCAGTGACCTGATGCATTGAAGTATACAGAATACCTGCCAGTACAGCGCCATGTATCACTACCGAAAGCAATGCGGGCCATGGGAAACGGCGAGGAAAGTCAAGTGTCATCGAGCTCATCAGTTATCCGGTTAATAGCGCTAAAAGCCAATTTTAAATGCAAATAGCAATCATATTCAACAAGCAGGTACCAGACAGGCGTAATTTCCCCGGTGTTGAGCAAAATATCGGCTTTATAACCGAATATGTATGACATTTTCGTTGCACCTGCGGAATGATTCACTTACCGTAGTTTTACTTTCGTCTCTGATAAGGAGCCTTGCTGTGCTTTACGTGATTTATGCTGAGGATGTAGCCAACTCACTGGATAAACGGATGTCGGTGCGCCCTGCCCACCTGGCGCGTTTGCAGTTGTTGCGTGATGAAGGCCGTTTAGTTACCGCTGGACCTATGCCTGCTGTTGACAGTAATGACCCGGGTCAGGCTGGTTTCACTGGTTCCACAGTCATTGCGGAGTTTTCATCGCTGGAAGAAGCACAGGCCTGGGCAAATGACGACCCTTATGTTGCGGCAGGTGTTTATCAGAAAGTGGACGTTAAACCTTATAAGCAAGTATTTTAGGCAGGGCTGAAATGAAACGGGCCCACAAAGTATGGAGGCCCGTTTTGCGACTCGTTTTATTAGCGTACAACGTGTCGGCGCTGAGGCTAAGCCAGTGCGATTAATCGTGCAGAGGGTACCTGTTCACTGACCACAAAGACATCGACATCGGCCAGTAACTCACCAGCCTGCCCTCGCAGTGAATTAGCTGCAGCAGCCATTTGCTCTACCATTGCAGCATTCTGTTGCAGTACGCCTTCCATCTGGTTAACCGCGATATTTACCTGGCTTATGCCATGGCTTTGCTCTGTCGAAGAGTGTGAGACCTGGTTTATCAAATCTTTGGTTTCACTGACCGCGCTGGTCGCTTCTGTCATTTTATCAGCCACCTGCTGGGTATATTTCACACCGAGGGTCACTTTCTGCAAAGCTGCATCTATCAGCACTTTGATATCGCGCGCTGCACCGGAAGAACGTTGTGATAAAGTGCGAACTTCTCCAGCAACAACCGCAAAGCCCTTGCCATGCTCACCTGCCCGCGCAGCCTCTACTGCAGCATTTAAAGCCAGAATATTGGTCTGAAAGGCAATCCCTTCAATAATTGCCGTGATTTCGGATATTTTTGCCGAAGAAACAGCAATGTCATCGATAGTTTCTTTAAGCCCGCCTAATTCATTACTCGTGTTATGCACTAATTTATGTACCTGGTGCATCAGTTGGTCAGCATTACGCGTAGTTTCCACATTGCTTTGTACTGTCGCTGACAACTGATTCATACTGGCGGCGGTTTCTTCCAGAGAAGCGGCCTGTGCTTCAGTACGGGATGACAGATCATCATTACTGGCCGCAATTTCGTGCGCCGCGGTATCCACCAGGCGCGAGGAAGATTTTACCTGGCTTAATACCTGAGCCATTTTCTCGACCAGCGCATTGAAACTTAACGCCGCTAGGCCAATTTCATCACGCCGGCGGACAGTGACAGATTGGGTCAGATCCAGTTCATGACTGATAGTACTGATTTTGTCACTGAACGAACGTAAAGAAACGGCGATATAACGCAGTACGAAAAAGGACAATATTGTACTGACAGCAACAGATAACACGATAAAGACTGCCAGCATGATAATCGTTGTATTAAATTTTTCATGATTAGCAACACTGAATGCTTCGGCATGCTGGTAATTATATTGGATCTGCTGATTAAGCCCACGGGTTAATTCATCGGCCATTTTCGCCATGTCACCACCGCTTTTCAACATCGACACAGCGGCAGCCTGGCCAACCGACTCATTGGCAGTGAATAAGTCATTAAGCACTTGCATATAACTCGCCATAATGGCGAGGTTTTTATCTGACATTTGCTTATCTTTATTATCTGAGACTCTCGCATTGCGATACTTTTTGAGTGTTGCAATACTCTGGCTCATTGCATCAAGTGCATCGTGTTTATGCTGGCTCATCAGTGCATCATCATGGCTTAGCAAGTACAAATAAATTTCACGACGCGCTTTTTCACGAAAATCAATGGTGATTTGCAGCTGTTTGATACGTGGGAGGCTATTCGTAGTAATGTAGTCAAAGCTGGTTATCGAACTTTTATATACAGACAACGACCAGACACCTACAACAATGACGGAAATAATAGAAATTGCAAATGCAATAAGAAGCTTGTGTACGATACGCATAGTTTTTCCTGATTGTCCATTTCCATAATTCCGATTTATCGGCACTGTGCCTTTGTTTGTTAGAGCATAAAATGATCAGTGACACAACAAAAAGGTATTCACGGGGAATATATTCAGTGAAATCCGTGGCATATCTGCGTGGTTTTTTTAGTTTCAAAAGTAAGCAGTATTATAAACATACTAAATTATATGTTTATCTTATGTATTACTTTCTTATTTTTAACAAAAAATAAACAGTAAATACGAGAATAAAAAACAAGTTACTCCCCAGCAGATTCCTGACACTCTTTGTGCGCATTATGGTAGATCTTGATAAATTCATTGACAGGCACTGCTCGGGAATAGTACCAGCCCTGACCAATGGCAGTTGCATAGGCTGACAGAACAATCTCTTTTTCTTCACGGGTTTCAATACCCTCGAAAACTATAGTTTTATTCAACGGGACAATAATGCTCAGCAATGCATCCAGCATCGTTTTTTTAAAGTCATCCCCCAATCCCCGGACAAAATATTTATCGAGCTTAATTTCATCAAAAGTAATTTCTGTAAGCCAGTGAATATTGGCCACACCTGTCCCAAAATCATCTAACGACACCAAATACCCCAGTTGCTGAAGCTCACGCGCAGACTCAGCAATAATTTTGTAATTAACATCTGTTTTTTCTGTTATTTCCATTTTAATCTGTTGACGCAAACAGCCTGAATTGTCAGCCATAGCATTAAGATAGGGTAAGAACGTTGCGTCTGTAATATCGTGCTTGCCTACATTAATACTCAGGGTGAAATCAGGATGCTCCGCCATTAACCCGGACATATCCATCAGTGACTGCTCTATAACAAACCGGGTAATCTGGCGATAAATACCCAGGCGCTCAGCGAGTTTGATAAAAAATTCTGGGGAAACATTACCATAGACATCATCTTTCCAGCGCACCAACACTTCTGCGCCAACAACAGACTCATCAGACAGGCGATACTGCGGTTGGTACTCCAGGTGAAGAAGATGATAGAAAACTGCTTTTTTCAGGCGTGCATCGATAGAATTAATCCGTCCTGCCCACACCATTAATGCAAATCCGGCTAAATAACCAGCACCTGCCCCCAGAACGACAAGCACCAGCAATACACCTGAAGGTAAAGCAGTCAACGCGTTGTTTTGTGTTGTCGTTTCAACACACAAGTCAAATTGTTTACTACAGATACGTTGTTGTGAGCGCTGAGTAAATAGTGACAACCAGTTATGGCTATCAGACTGAGAAGGCGTAGAAAATGTATCAAATACATAAGCGCCATTGCGGGTAACCAAATGCCAGTCCAGCATTAAATCACTCATATACTGCATTTTAATATTTACTGGTGAGGTAAATATTACTGTATTGCCTTTAACAATCAGATTGTTGGTTTTCTTTACTGGCAGCATATCTGCAACATGGCGGTAAAAAGTACGCCCTTCTATATGCGAGTAATACCCTGTATCAGGCAATACTGTCGCATGCTTCAAAATACCCCATCCCGCTGTACAAATTATTTTTCCTTGCCATACCCGGCCAATATCCTGTACTAACTCATATTCCAGCGTTAAACGTCTCAACAAGTTAATATCATCGACTGTACATTCGGGATAAGGGCTGTTACTGGCAACCTGCTGTGCTGTATCTAACTCACTTGCCACGCGTTCTGCCTGTGACAAAATATGTGCTGATATCCCTGTCTGGTTTTCAAATCTCAACATTGTGCTGACCAGTTGTGTCAGGAGAACTGTAGCAATAATACTGATAATCGCCATCAGTACAGGAATAAGGCGTTTTCCGGTTAACAAGTGCGCCTTAAAATTTGGCGTATTCTGATTTACCACGCGCTATCCATCTCCATGAGTTATCACCAGTAAGGTACCAGACTGCCCTTTAATCGCTCTAACGGTAATATCGGCAAACGTGACAAGCTTCTTTACCCCTATTGTGGGATAGCGTTATATGACAGGCGAACATAATCCAACAGAAACAACAAGGTGTGCATCGATAATGACAATCGCTGATTTCTTAAAAAAGATAACTTTTAAAATCGGGCACATAACGTGCCCGGCAGGCTAAATATCGTAGACTGAAAACAGCAAAGAATTGCGCTGACGATTAACGATACATTTGCGGATTGCGTGAATACGCATGTTCCGGCGGGATTGCGCTTCCAGCCAGCGGGTTTTTCTCCGCTGGGACTGGCGTAACATCCGCCAACGCCCAACCTCTGTACGACTGTGTCTCATTTCATATTGGCTCACAATACAACAAGTAAGGGTATTATACGCCCAGGTAATTGCCCGAAAAGCTGTTTTCACCCGTTTTTTTCTTTGAGAAGCACAATCTTGTGCGTACACTCAAAAGTATACGGAAGATAAAGGATTTTTTACCTATGGCGACGCTCTATACGCTGGCAAACTGGCTGGTGATTTTGGGCTACTGGCTTCTGATTGCCAGTGTAACATTGCGTATTTTGATGAAACGCCGCGCTGTACCTTCTGCAATGGCCTGGCTGCTCGTTATTTATATTCTCCCACTGGTTGGTGTCATCGCTTACCTGTCATTTGGTGAACTGCACTTAGGGAAACGTCGTGCTGAACGGGCTCGTGACATGTGGCCTTCCACGGCTAACTGGTTAAAAGCCTTAAAAGAGAGTAAACATATCTTTGCCGATGAAAACAGCACAGTGGCGGAATCATTATTCCAGTTGTGCGAACGTCGCCAGGGCGTGGGCGGCGTTAAAGGTAACCAGCTTCAGTTGCTGACAGAGACAGATGATGTCATGCATGCTCTGATCCGAGATATCCAGTTATCCCGGCATAATATCGAGATGGTTTTCTATATTTGGAATCCAGGTGGCCTTGCTGATGAAGTGGCCGAATCGTTGATGGCTGCCGCACGTCGTGGTGTACATTGCCGCCTGATGCTTGATTCTGCGGGAAGTCTGGCATTCTTTCGCAGCCCCTGGCCCGCCATGATGCGCAATGCCGGTATTGATGTAGTCGAGTCACTTAAAGTAAACCTGATGCGTGTTTTCCTGCGGCGTATGGACTTACGCCAGCACCGGAAAATGGTCATGATTGATAATTATATTGCTTACACGGGCAGTATGAACCTGGTTGATCCGCGCTACTTCAAACAGGATGCAGGCGTAGGCCAGTGGGTGGATTTGATGGCTCGCATGGAAGGGCCTATCGCTACAACAATGGGCATTGTTTACTCCTGCGACTGGGAAATCGAAACCGGAAAGCGGCTTCTGCCTCCCCCACCGGATGCGAATATCATGCCCTTTGAAGAAGCCAGTGGTCACACAATACAGACTATTGCATCAGGCCCCGGCTTCCCGGAAGACTTGATACATCAGGCCTTGTTAACAGCCGTCTACGCCGCCCGCGAGAATCTGGTGCTCACCACCCCTTATTTTGTTCCTAGTGACGATCTTTTACATGCGATTTGCACAGCTGCCCTGCGTGGGGTGAATGTCAGCCTGATTTTACCTAAGAAAAATGATTCGCTGCTGGTTGGCTGGGCCAGCCGGGCTTTTTTTGCTGAATTACTGGCTGCTGGCGTCAGGATCTATCAGTTTGAAGGCGGTCTTCTGCATACGAAAAGTGTACTGGTTGATGACGAACTCAGCCTTGTTGGCACCGTTAATCTGGATATGCGTAGTTTATGGCTGAATTTTGAAATTACTCTGGTGATAGATGACCAGGGGTTTGGCAACGATTTGGCGGCTGTTCAGGATGACTATATCTCGCGCTCTACCTTGCTTAATGCCAGAGACTGGGTTAAACGGCCACTGTGGCAACGAATAACTGAGCGAGTATTTTACTTCTTTAGCCCATTGTTGTAAAAAGGCCCCCAAAGCCTATGACTGCGGATGTATAAAAATGGATATGGACCTGAATAACCGCCTTACTGAAGATGAAACTCTTGAGCAGGCCTATGATATTTTTCTGGAGCTGGCGGGCGATAATCTGGACCCTGCAGACATCATTTTATTTAATCTCCAGTTTGAGGAACGTGGCGGCGCTGAGCTCTTTGACCCATCAGAAGAATGGTCGGAGCATGTCGATTTCGATCTGAATCCAGACTTCTTCTCAGAGGTTGTTATTGGCCTCGCAGAAGAAGATGGCGGCGAACTGAACGATGTGTTTGCACGTATTCTTCTGTGCCGCGAGAAAAACCATAAACTGTGCCATATTCTGTGGCGTGAATAATTGCTCTGGTTATAACGGCTCAGCCTGAAAAAAACCTGAATGCGTTAAACATTCAGGTTTTTTATTCGCACTAGACAGCCGCACAGGCCGGGTCTTTTTACAGCGGGTCAACCTTCAGGCAGGAAACCGCATGGCGGAAACTTCCTTCGAGAACAGGCCGTGTTTTGGCACATTCGGGGCCAGCCATAGGGCAACGGGTACGGAACACACAACCTGAAGGCGGATTGATTGGTGACGGCAATTCTCCTTCCAGCAGTTGTATAGTTTTGTTCCGCTCCTGATCAGGGTCTGGCACCGGCACGGCTGACATCAACGCTCTGGTGTACGGGTGCAAAGGATTGTTATAGACCTCATCGTAAGTCCCCAACTCTACGGCATGCCCCAGATACATAACCAGTACCCGGTCGGAGATATGTTTTACCACTGCCAGGTCGTGGGCAATAAAAATCAAAGACAACCCCATTTCCCGCTGCAGTTGCTGCAACAGGTTAACGACCTGTGCCTGAATAGAAACATCAAGGGCTGAAACCGGCTCATCACAAATGATAAGTTTGGGTTCAAGGATAAGTGCCCTGGCAATACCAATGCGCTGGCACTGTCCACCTGAAAACTCATGCGGGTAACGGTTTACCAGGTTTGGTAACAGCCCCACTTTCATCATCATCGCTTTCACCCGGTCTCTTACTTCCTGGCGAGGCATCTTCGGGTGATACGTCCGTAACGGTTCAGCAATGATATCGCCAATTGTCATTCGTGGGTTAAGGGAAGCCAGCGGGTCCTGGAAGATCATCTGAATATCGCTGCGCACTTCACGCCACTGTTCCTGGTTCATGCCAGTCAGGTTTTTACCCAACCAGGCAACGTGCCCTTCAGTGGCTTTCACCAGTCCGATAATTGCGCGGGCAAAAGTGGATTTACCACACCCGGATTCGCCTACCACACCGAGTGTTTCACCTTCATACAGCCGCAGGGTCACCCCATCCACCGCTTTCAGGGTTTTAGCGGGTTGCCAAAACCACTGTTTGCTGTCACGGATATCGAAATGGACTTTCAGGTCACTAATTTCGAGCAGTACTTTTTTTTCTTCTGTCAGCGCGTTCATACCAACTCCTCCACTGACCTAAAGCAGGCACGTAACCGACCTTCACCAAAAGATTCCAGCGGCGGCGTATTCTCACAACCTTCCGAGGCATATGGGCAACGCGGCTGGAACGGACAACCTTTAGGTAGTCTCAACAGGTTTGGCGGGTTACCGGGGATGGTATCCAGTGCAGCACCTTCTTTATCAAGACGCGGTACAGCACTCAGCAACCCCAAAGAATAAGGATGTGACGGGTGGTAGAATACATCTCTGGCACTGCCATATTCCATGGTGCGCCCGGCATACATCACCAGCACTTTGTCACAGATACCCGCAACAACACCGAGGTCATGAGTGATCATGATAATAGCGGTATTAAATTCATGTTTCAGTTCATTCAATAAGGTCATTATTTGCGCCTGGACAGTTACATCCAGTGCTGTGGTGGGTTCATCAGCAATCAGCAGTTTTGGCCGGCATAACAATGCCATGGCTATCATTACGCGCTGGCGCATTCCGCCTGAGAATTCATGAGGATACATTCTCATGCGCTTACGCGCCTCAGGCATTTTGACCGCATCAAGCATACGCACTGATTCTTCGTACGCCTCCGTTTTGCTCATCTTTTTATGCAACATGAGCACTTCCATCAATTGCTCACCCACACGCATATAAGGGTTAAGGGACGTCATTGGATCCTGAAAAATCATGGAGATCTGTTCCGCACGCAAGCGGTTCAGTTCATGCTCCGGCAGGTTAAGAATTTCTCGCCCCCCAAATGTGGCAGAACCATCAATGCGCCCGTTTGAAGCCAGTAAGCCCATCAAAGCAAATGCTGTTTGTGATTTACCCGAACCAGACTCACCCACAATCCCCAGCGTTTCACCGGCATTCAGGGTAAAGTTCAAATCATTAACCGCAGTAACATCGCCATCCGGTGTACCAAACGTTACCCGCAGGTCTTTTACATTTAATAAGGACTCACCCGCTAACGGGGATGCACCCACTACAGAATTAATAAGTAAAGCCATGGGTACTCCTTAACGGTCTTTCGGGTCGAGGGCATCACGCAGGCCATCGCCAATGAAGTTAAAACAAAACAGCGTCACTACCAGGAAACCCGCCGGGAATAACAATAACCACGGTGAAACCTCCATTGAGTTCGCGCCATCGCTCAACAAAGCGCCCCAACTGCTTAACGGTTCCTGCGTACCTAACCCAAGGAAACTAAGGAAGGATTCAAACAGGATCATGCTGGGAACCAGCAACGAGGCATAAACCACCACCACACCCAGAACGTTTGGCACAATGTGGCGGATGACGATATTACCGGTAGATACACCACCAACCTGAGCGGCTTCAATAAACTCTTTGCGTTTGAGGCTCAGAGTCTGCCCACGGACAATACGCGCCATATCCAGCCAGGAAACCATGCCGATTGCCACAAAAATCAGCAGGATGTTTTGCCCAAAGAAGGTAACCAGCAAAATGACGAAGAACATGAACGGGAAGGAGTTAAGGATCTCCAGCAGACGCATCATTACCGAGTCAACTTTCCCCCCCAGATAGCCTGAGAGTGAACCATACAACGTGCCCAGTATCACGGCGACCAGTGCAGCAGACACCCCAACCATCAGGGAAATTCGCCCACCAATCGCCACACGCACCAGCAGGTCACGGCCTGATGAGTCAGTACCGAAATAGTGGCCAGAAGCGAAATCTGGCCCGCTGGACATCATGTTCCAGTCAGTATCAAAATAAGTAAAAGATGACAACATTGGGGCAAAGGTAACAAAGAGTGCTATGAGTACCAGTACCACCAGACTTGCCACTGCAGCACGGTTATGAATAAAACGCCGCCGCGCATCCTGCCATAAGCTACGCCCTTCCACTTCAAGCTTCTCGCTGAAGTTTTCCAGGGCCTCACTGTTTTTCTTGCTCAACATTTGGCTCACTCCAGCATCAATAACGAATTTTTGGGTCGATAACCGCATAAAGCACATCGACAATAGCGTTAAAAACAATCGTCAGGGCACCGACTAAAATCGTCAGGCTTAGTACCAGTGAGTAGTCGCGGTTCAGTGCACCGTTAACAAACAACTGACCAATCCCCGGTAAACCGTAAATTGTCTCAATCACCATCGAACCCGTGATAATCCCCACAAATGCTGGCCCCATATAAGAGAGCACAGGTAATAAAGCAGGCTTCAGTGCATGGCGCATCACAATGCGGCGCATGGGCAGACCTTTAGCACGCGCGGTACGAATGAAGTTAGAGTGCAACACTTCAATCATTGAGCCACGCGTAATACGCGCGATACTGGAAATATAGGACAGCGAAAGTGCCACCATTGGCAGCAACATATATTTGAATTCGCCTCCATTCCAGCCACCGCCTGGCAGCCACCGCAATGTAATGGCAAAGATCATGACCAGCAGTGGCGCGACAACAAAACTGGGAATAACCACACCTGTCATGGCAAAACTCATGACGATGTAATCCCATTTACTGTTCTGTTTGAGTGCGGCAATCACCCCAGCGGTAACACCCAGCACAATAGCCAACAAGAAAGCAGCCGCACCCAGTTTTGCTGAAACCGGGAATGATGCAGCGACCAAATCATTGACACTGTAATCTTTATATTTGAACGAAGGACCAAAATCGCCATGAGCCAGTTGTTTCAAATAATGAAAATACTGAGTCATCATTGGATCATTGAGATGATACTTCGCTTCGATGTTCGCCATCACTTCTGGCGGCAGGTTGCGCTCCCCGGTAAATGGACTTCCCGGAGCCAGGCGCATCATAAAGAAGGAAATAGTAATAAGAATAAAAAGTGTCGGAATTGCTTCCAGACAGCGACGTAAAATAAATTTCAACATTGCCCGTACCTTCTGGCGTGTGCCTTTGCACTGCGATGAAATAAGACACAGTGAGGCAGAGCAAACGCCCCGCCTCACAAACGGCCATTAATGTTTGATAATGTACAAATCTTTCACATACACATTATCAAGAGGGTCTTTACCGGTATAACCACCAACCCAGGGTTTCACCAGGCGCGCGTTAACATAGTAATAGACCGGGACAATGACGGAATCTTTGTCCAGCTGTTGCTCTGCTTTGTTATACAACTCAGCACGTTCTTCTTCTGTTTTCACTTTCAGCGTATCAGCCATTATCTTGTCAAAGGCTGCACTCTTATAGTGTGCTGTGTTGTTAGAGCTGTCGGACAGCATGGTGTTCAGGAAGGAGCTCGGTTCATTATAATCCGCACACCAGCCTGCACGAGCGACAGAAAAGTTCCCCTGATGACGGCTGTCGAGGAATGTTTTCCATTCCTGGTTATCCAGCCTGACATTGGCACCGATGTTTTTCTTCCAGATAGAAGAAACCGCGATAGCCAGTTTTTTATGCAGATCAGACGTATTGTAAAGCAGGTCGAAAGACAGCGGCTTATCTTTAGTAAAGCCTGCTTCTGCCAACAATTTACGCGCTTCCTCATTACGTTTCGCCTGGCTCCAGCCAAACCATGCAGGTTGAGTCAGCTTCGCACCATCAGTATACGGCGGTGTATAACCATACGCAGGCAGATCGCCCTGGTTTTTCACTTTATTGACAATGATATCGCGATCCAGGCTCAGCTTCAGCGCGGTACGAACGCGCACATCATTGAACGGCGGTTTTTGGTTGTTGATTTCGTAGTAATAAGTGCACAGATACGGGTCAACATGGACCTGATTGGGGATTTCTTTCTTCAGTTTCTGGAACAGCTCAATCGGTAACTGGTTGTAGGTCATGTCAATTTCACCGCTGCGATAGCGGTTAACATCAGTAACTTCTGAAGAAATTGGCAGGTAGGTTACCTGGTTAATTACCGTTTTGGCATTATTCCAGTATTGCGGGTTACGCACCAGATCGATACGTTCGTTCACAACCCAGTCTTTCAGGGTGTAAGCACCGTTAGTGACGATGTTACCCGGCTGAGTCCACTTTTCACCGTATTTTTCAATTGCGGCTTTTGGTACCGGAGACAACGATGCGTGAACTAACAATTTATAGAAATAAGGCACCGGCTCACTCAGTGTGACTTCCAGTGTATGGTCATCCAGTGCTTTAACGCCCAGGGTATCTGGCGCTTTTTTCCCGGCAATAATATCGTCAATATTGGCTACGTGGCCATATTGCAGGTAGCTCTCATAAGGAGATGCTGTTTTCGGGTCAGCCAGGCGTTCCCAGCTGTAAACAAAATCTTGTGCGGTAACCGGCTCACCATTAGACCATTTTGCGTCTTTACGCAGGTGGAAAGTCCAGACTTTAAAATCTTTATTTTCCCATTTTTCTGCAACACCCGGGATGGCGTGCCCTTGCAAGTCAGTAATCAGCAGGCCTTCAAACAGATCGCGGCTGACGTTAGCTTCCGGTACACCTTCAATTTTATGCGGATCCAGAGACTGGATTTCGGCCCCATTATTGCGAACCAGTGTTTGTTTTTCTGCAAGTTGAACACCTGCTGGCACATTCGCAGCCATTGCGACATTACCAGCAAATAGCGCAGTAAAAATCCCTGCAGCTACCAGATTTTTTTTCGTGATGACGGACATTGTGTTGATACTCCACTCATTATAATTACTGACTTTTACAGCCAGACTGTTTTCCCCTTTGGGGACCTGTACAGCGCAGGAGCTTTCGCGTCTGCCAGGTTATTGTTGTTTTACTGCTATCACCGACTTCATTTATTACCGGCCGTACCTGTAAGTACCGCCTGTGTCGATTCTTTCCCACCTCACCTTTCCTGTCATAAAGGCGGGGGGACTTATGTTCAGGTGCATCAGTCTGGTTGATACGATGCCCTGACAACTTTTCTGGCGGAAAGTAACAAACCCACTCGTACCAGGCTAATACTATTTGCAGATTTGTTAACCAGGGAGGCATTCATTACAAGAACGCGTTCACAATTCCCTTCCGCAAAACACACTAAAAGGAAGAACAATCCTTGTAATTACAGAGAGTTAAAAAATACGGGATGAGCCATGTGCATTTGTAAAAATTGTAACACCACCCATTTTCCACAAAAAACTTAACAACTGCTTATTTTTAGTGCATTCGTCTGCGCGAAGGTGAGTTTTACTAATATCATTTCAGGAAAGTCCCAGCAAGAGCCAATTTGTTGTGTCATTAAAATAACAAACTGGACGCCTGATTATTAATCAGCATTGCTACTAATTAACGTGTTTTCAAAAGTTTCACTTATAGTAAGCAGACTGTTTTATACGTGGTGAGTGCAATGAAAGACAAGGTGATGTACGCCACAGGAAGTAAAAAGCGGAATATGTTTTTCCGCTTTTGTGATCAAGGCTGTAAAAATTTTATCCGAGAAGGCCGGGGAAAAGCGCACGCACCCCGGTGACAATAAACTCAATACCCAGTGACATCAGTAACAGTCCCATGATACGGGTGATAACGTTGATACCCGTTTGCCCTAAAAAACGGACCAGCCAGGGAGCAAGACGGAAAATTAACCAGCAGCACACAGCAAAGAGGGCAATCGACAAAGAAAAACCCAGCATATAAGTCCATGTGTGGTAGCGCGTTCCCCAAACAATAGTAGAACTAATAGCACCCGGCCCAGCCATTAACGGTAACGCCAGCGGAACTACACCCACGCTTTCACGGATGGCCGTTTCTGATTTTTCTTGTTTATTCTGCTTGTCTTCGCCCAGTTTCCCGCTGATCATCGACATCGCAATAGTGACAACCAGAATGCCCCCGGCAATACGGAACGAATCAATCGATATACCAAACAATTGCAGAATGCCATCGCCAAGGAACAGCGAGGTCCACAAAATAATCGCTACCGACAGATTAGCTGTCAGGTTTGTTTTATTTCTTGCCGCCGCAGTCTGGTAGCTGGTCATACTAATAAATACAGGAATGATACCAACCGGGTTGACCAGAGCGAACAAGCCGATAAAGAACTTAAAAAAAGTCGATAAATCGAACAGTGATTGTGTCACGCAGAGCTCCCTTCACGCGCCAAATATAGCTGCGCTACTCTAAATGAAAAACCTTCAACAGACTATGGGATTTACTGTTCTCATCCAATTACCTTAGAAAAAGTTACATTTTAGCCGCATTCATGTTACCTACATGTTTCATATATGATAGTGTGAAATAATTGTTTTGTAAGTAAATTAACCACCATTAACACATATGTTCGTTTCCTGTGCTGAAAGGAGTCAGCTTCAATAGAAATTGACTTGGATCATGAAATACCCCCTGATATGTGAGTAATCTCTATTTGCCGCCAGGGAAAAAAACAGTGACCCAATCAGGTAATGTTGAAGGTAAGGCTCTTTTAGTAAATCAGCAGAAAGTTAAAGAAAACTGAACATAGTTGGTAGTGATGGTTTCTTGATGCAACTGGCGCTGTCTATACTGACTCTCGGGCAGCTGGTTTACTAAAAGAGTTTAACATTTATCAGGAGAGCATTATGGCTGTTACTAATGTCGCTGAACTTAACGCACTCGTAGAGCGTGTGAAAAAAGCCCAGCGTGAATATGCCAACTTTACTCAAGAGCAAGTAGATAAAATCTTCCGCGCCGCCGCTCTGGCTGCTGCAGATGCTCGTATCCCACTCGCTAAAATGGCCGTTGCTGAATCCGGCATGGGCATTGTTGAAGATAAAGTGATTAAAAACCACTTTGCTTCTGAATATATCTATAACGCCTATAAAGATGAGAAGACCTGTGGTGTTCTGTCTGTAGACGACACTTTCGGTACCATGACCATTGCTGAGCCTATCGGCATTATCTGTGGCATCGTCCCAACTACTAACCCAACGTCTACGGCTATCTTTAAGTCCCTGATAAGCCTTAAAACCCGTAACGCAATTATTTTCTCTCCGCACCCTCGGGCAAAAGACGCCACCAATAAAGCTGCAGATGTTGTGCTGCAGGCTGCTATCGCAGCTGGTGCGCCAAAAGATTTGATTGGCTGGATAGACCAACCTTCTGTTGAACTGTCTAACGCATTAATGCATCACCCGGATATTAACCTGATTCTCGCCACGGGTGGCCCGGGTATGGTTAAAGCGGCTTACAGTTCAGGTAAACCTGCAATTGGTGTAGGTGCAGGTAACACCCCAGTGGTTATCGATGAAACCGCAGATGTCAAACGCGCTGTCGCATCTGTACTGATGTCAAAAACATTCGATAACGGCGTAATTTGTGCTTCTGAACAGTCAGTGGTTGTTGTTGATTCTGTATATGATGCAGTGCGTGAGCGTTTTGCCAGCCATGGCGGTTACATGCTGCAAGGTAAAGAACTTAAGGCCGTTCAGGACATTATCCTGAAAAATGGCGCACTGAATGCCGCCATTGTTGGTCAACCAGCGGTGAAAATTGCTGAACTTGCTGGTTTCACTGTGCCAGAAACCACTAAAATTTTGATTGGTGAAGTGTCCGTCGTTGATGACAGCGAGCCCTTTGCACACGAAAAATTGTCCCCTACTCTGGCAATGTACCGTGCGAAAGACTTTGAAGATGCTGTTGAGAAAGCAGAAAAATTGGTTGCGATGGGTGGTATCGGTCACACATCCTGCCTGTACACCGACCAGGACAACCAGCCAGAACGTGTCGCTTTCTTCGGTCAAATGATGAAAACTGCACGTATTCTGATCAACACCCCAGCTTCACAGGGTGGTATTGGTGACCTGTACAACTTCAAACTCGCACCTTCCCTGACACTGGGTTGTGGTTCCTGGGGTGGTAACTCCATCTCTGAAAACGTTGGTCCTAAACACCTGATCAACAAGAAAACGGTTGCTAAGCGAGCTGAAAACATGTTGTGGCATAAACTTCCGAAATCTATCTACTTCCGCCGTGGTTCACTGCCCGTCGCGTTAGATGAAGTGATTACTGATGGTCACAAACGTGCTCTGATCGTGACCGACCGGTTCTTGTTCAATAATGGTTATGCTGACCAGATTACTTCTGTACTGAAAGCTGCTGGTGTTGAAACTGAAGTCTTCTTTGAAGTTGAAGCAGACCCCACACTGACAGTTGTTCGTAAAGGTGCTGAGCTGGCGAATTCCTTCAAACCGGACGTTATCATCGCCCTGGGTGGTGGTTCTCCGATGGATGCGGCTAAAATCATGTGGGTTATGTACGAGCACCCGGAAACTCACTTCGAAGAACTGGCTCTGCGTTTCATGGATATCCGTAAACGTATCTATAAATTCCCGAAAATGGGTGTGAAAGCGAAAATGATCGCGGTCACCACCACTTCCGGTACCGGTTCTGAAGTTACTCCGTTTGCTGTAGTGACCGATGACGCTACTGGTCAGAAATATCCGTTAGCCGATTACGCACTGACTCCTGACATGGCCATTGTCGATGCTAACCTGGTTATGGATATGCCGAAGTCTTTGTGCGCATTTGGCGGGCTTGATGCAGTTACCCACGCACTGGAAGCCTATGTTTCTGTGCTGGCATCTGAGTTCTCTGATGGTCAGGCTTTGCAGGCTCTGAAACTGCTGAAAGAAAACCTGCCAGCTTCTTACCACGAAGGTTCTAAAAATCCGGTAGCGCGTGAACGTGTTCACAGTGCAGCAACCATCGCGGGTATCGCGTTTGCGAACGCATTCCTGGGTGTTTGCCACTCTATGGCTCACAAACTGGGTTCACAGTTCCATATTCCTCACGGTCTGGCTAATGCTCTGTTAATCGCTAACGTTATCCGTTATAACGCGAACGATAACCCAACCAAACAGACTGCTTTCAGCCAGTATGACCGTCCGCAGGCACGCCGTCGTTATGCAGAAATTGCTGATCATCTGGGGCTGAGCGCACCTGGTGACCGCACTGCTGCGAAAATCGAGAAACTGCTTGCATGGCTGGAAAGCATCAAGGCTGAACTGGGTATTCCTAAATCAATCCGCGAAGCGGGCGTTCAGGAAGCGGACTTCCTTGCTCATGTTGATAAACTGTCTGAAGATGCATTTGATGACCAGTGTACTGGCGCTAACCCGCGTTACCCACTGATTTCCGAACTGAAACAGATTCTCCTGGATACTTTCTATGGACGTGAATACGTTGAAGGTAAACCAGCAGAAAAAGCAGTTGCACCTAAAGCAGAAAAAACTGATAAAAAAGCCAAGAAAACCGCTTAATATCGGTTAAAACGACATGGATTTTGAACCCGCTTCGGCGGGTTCTTTTTTATTCGTCACACCGAGTAATGATCTCCCTCTCAGCGCTTGCAGCGCGCCATAATCACGTTCTCAGAATGTGTGCCCATTGCATTTGCATTCACTGTAGTGGTTGTCTCTAATTCACAATGCCTCTGGCGCAATGATTACTTATATCTGGCATTCTTTAGCGCTATTCCCCAACCAGTTAATTTATAGCTTCACAGCGAACGCCCTGCGCACTGACGGGCACATTTACAACACACTGTGTGGCGTTACGGTTTTATGGGCAGATTTTGCCAGTAGCGGGCTATCTACCTGCATTATCTGGTAAATATGGTTTGGGGTTGCACCGCTATTTTTCTGGTTCAGGCCCGGCTGAGAAACACACTTGCCTGATGGCAGACGTTCATTGCCCATTAGATGGATATCTGGTGGATTAGAGGAGAAAGGTGAAGCATCGTCTTTACTACAACGCACTCCTGTTTTGCAACCCTGATTAAGGTTCTAACAGTAAATACAGCTCACTTTGGCTAATATGTGCTGGCTGCAACAGTATGCACAACATCAATTTATCCCCCGATGCTCTTTCAAGTGAATCCTTAAGGATTCAGTATCCATAGTTCGGCCTCCTGGTATTTACTCAGGCAGTTTTTCCCAGCAAATTGCCCTCACAGAAACTAACCATATCATCACCAGTGATAACAACACCCCGCCTGCGAAAGTCCATTAGCTATTTATAAGATGACTGGGCTAATACCATTCGGCAATCAAGTAAATAACGTGCGCCAGACGCTGCCACTCAGCATGGGGGGCGCTGTATGTCACTTGGCTGACAAATCTGACACATGTCTGGTGCCCGGCTCACGTACCAGCACACTATTCAGACAATTGACATATCAAACCGCCATTCTGGCTAAAATGTATAGCGCTGGTAAATTTAATTAACACTGATTAAGCAAGGCAACTTATTAGATTTTGTTAAGCTTTTTCTGAATATCAGGCAACGAGCCAAGGGCTATGGCATCTTTATAGTGTTTCCTGCACACGGATACATAACGCTCATTACCGCCGATAACTACTTGCTGGCCTTCATTATATGGGCGTCCGGATTGATCCAGCCGTAAAACCATACTGGCCTTGCGACCACAAAAACAAATAGTTTTCAGCTCAACCAGTTTATCTGACCATGCGAGCAAATATTGACTCCCGCTAAATAATTCCCCACGAAAATCAGTCCGTAATCCATAACACAGTACAGGAATATCCAGGTTATCAACCACGTCAGACAATTGACGAACTTGCTCACGCGTCAAAAATTGACTTTCATCAACCAATACACAGTGTAATGGTGACAGCGCGGCAGAATCACGAATTTCAGTGAATAGATCCGTAGTATTATTATACAGCTGAGCGGGCGAAGACAGACCTATACGCGAGCTCACTTTGCCAGCACCAAAGCGATCATCAATTTCTGCTGTATATACCAGACTACGCATACCACGTTCGTGGTAATTGTAAGCAGATTGCAGCAATGCCGTTGATTTCCCGGCATTCATTGCAGAATAGTAAAAATAGAGCTGAGCCATGAATGAATAAACCTTTCAACACACGATACGCGCGTAGTTTACCATACTCCTGTCACTGTGGCGTTTTTTCCTCGTCCATACAATGGGGATTGGGGCGTAACATTTATTTTATATTCACTGGAGAAAATTTGCCTGTCATCACTCGTTTCTGCAGACACATCTGTAATGTGATTACTCTCCATACAGCCTCCTTTTTGTAAGCAGCGCAAAGAATCCATTACGGCGAATCAGCGTGAGACAAAGAGAAACCACCCGCGATGGTGAATTTATGCACCGTATTGATGCTACTAACTGAATGGAAAAGTAATTTTCCATAATGAAAGTCTTAACAATCTAAGTGGCTAAATCTATAGATAATACAAAAGAGTGATATTGAAGAAGCTAAATTCTATTACAAAACGTGTTTTGTATTAGCCATAATGGGAAAAGGGATGTTGCTGATAGTCCCTGCGCATGGGTTTTTATAACGGTCATTTCTTTAAGTTATTAGTTAAAAAATGGATGCATATCGCGTTATTTTGATTTCCTTACATTCACACCTATTGCACTGTATAAATTAAGGCTCTATTATTAGCCCAACAAGCCACCCCCAATATAAGTTTGAGATTACTACAATGAGCGAAGCACTTAAAATTCTGAACAACATCCGTACTCTTCGTGCGCAGGCCAGAGAATGTACTCTGGAAACTCTGGAAGAGATGCTGGAAAAATTAGAAGTTGTCGTAAATGAACGCCGCGAAGAAGAAAGCGCAGCAGCAGCTGAAATTGAAGAACGTACTCGTAAGCTGCAGCAATATCGCGAAATGCTGATTGCTGATGGTATTGATCCGAATGAACTGCTGAACTCAATGAGCAGCGGTAAAACCACCGGCAAAGCTAAACGTGCTGCACGTCCTGCTAAATATAGCTATGTTGATGAAAACGGCGAAACCAAAACCTGGACAGGTCAGGGTCGTACACCAGCTGTTATCAAAAAAGCAATGGATGAACAAGGCAAAAGCCTGGATGATTTCCTGATTAAAGAATAATCAAATTATCTCTTGCTGTACTGATAAAAAAAGAACCGCATGGCGGTTCTTTTTTTGTTGCTGATGTAAACAACAGATATATTTAATACTTCAGCTTATGGTGCAAATTCACATCTGTTGTTCATATTCTGCAATGTATGCCCCTCAAAACGTGAAAGGCATACTGAGACTTACTGATGATAAAACGCGCGGTACCAGTCGACGAAATGTTTTACACCCTCTTCCACTGACATCTGTGGCTTAAAACCGATTGTGTTGTAAAGATCATGTGTATCAGCACTGGTCTCTAACACATCACCCGCCTGCATCGGCAGCATATTCTTTCTGGCAGTTTTACCCAGAGCTTTCTCCAGCGCAGAAATATAATCCATCAACGCTACAGATGAGCTGTTACCAATATTGTATACCCGGTATGGCGCTGAACTTTCGGCAGGGCTACCAGACTCCACGGTCCACTCAGGATTAGGCTCAGGCACAATATCCTGTAAACGGAAGATAGCCTCTACGATGTCATCAATGTAAGTAAAGTCACGGCGCATTTTGCCGTGGTTATATACATCAATTGCTTTATCTTCCAGTATGGCTTTAGTGAATTTGAACAATGCCATATCGGGCCGTCCCCAGGGACCATATACCGTAAAAAAACGCAGACCGGTAACAGGAATGCCATATAAATGAGCATAACTGTGAGACATCAGTTCATTTGCTTTCTTTGTAGCTGCATAGAGTGATACCGGATGATCAACGGCATCATTCACAGAGAACGGTAATTTTCGGTTAAGACCATAAACTGAGCTGGAGGATGCATATAAAAGATGTTTAACCTGGTTATGACGGCATCCTTCAAGGATATTCAAATGACCAGCCAGATTTGCATCTGCGTAAGCATGTGGGTTTTCCAGGGAATAACGTACCCCAGCTTGTGCTGCAAGATGGATTACCCGTTCGAAATTTCCCTCAGCAAAGAATGTGGCTATCGACTGCCTGTCTGCGAGGTCTATTTTTTCAAACTGGAATGCTGTGTGCGGTGTCAGTAAATCGATGCGAGCCTGTTTGAGACTGACATCATAATAGTCATTCAGGTTATCGAGACCGATAACCTGGTGACCGGCCGCCAGGAGTCGCTTACAGACATGGAACCCAATAAATCCCGCTGCACCGGTTACCAGAAATTTCATACAACCCTCGTTATTTTTTCAGATTAATTGATTCTCCGCGACCAATCGCATAATAAACGAAGCCACGCTTATTCAATCTCTCTGGATCATACAGGTTACGACCATCAAAGATAACTGGGTGTTTGAGTGTATTTTTTAATAAATCGAAGTCCGGCGCCCTAAAATTCTGCCATTCAGTACAAATAATAAGCGCATCTGCATTGTGCAACGCCGCTTCTTTGGTACCCATTAATGACAAATCATCCCGGTGACCATAGATACGCTGAGCTTCATCCATTGCTTCCGGGTCAAACGCCTGCACTTTGGCACCTTTTGACCACAGCGTTTCCAGTAAAACACGGCTGGATGCTTCACGCATATCATCGGTGTTAGGCTTGAATGATAACCCCCACACAGCAAAGGTTTTACCTTTCAAGTCTTCACCGAAATGGCGAACAACAAAAGTGGGCAGCTTTTTCTTCTGCTCATTGTTTACAGTTTCGACAGCCTGCAACAAACGCGGCGTGTAACCAATCTGCTCAGAAGTACGAATCAATGCCTGCACATCTTTCGGGAAGCAGGAACCACCATATCCGCAACCGGGATAAATAAAGTGATATCCAATACGGGAATCAGACCCAATTCCCTGACGCACTTTTTCTATATCCGCACCTAATTGCTCAGCAAGGTTGGCAATTTCATTCATAAAACTGATTTTCGTAGCCAACATGCAATTCGCGGCATACTTCGTCAGTTCTGCGCTACGGATATCCATCAAAATCATACGGTCATGGTTACGGTTGAAAGGTTCATACAGTTCACGCAGTATGTTCACCACTTCATCATTGTCCGTACCAATTACAATACGCTCAGGACGCATACAGTCTGCTACCGCTGCCCCTTCTTTGAGAAACTCAGGGTTAGAGACAACATCGAACGGGTATTCAACACCACGCTCATTCAGCACTGCCTGCATCGCGTCACGGACTTTTTCCGCAGTACCTACTGGCACCGTGGATTTGTCCAGCACTACTTTGTGTGCAGTCATATGTTGCGCGATAGTGCGTGCAACAGCCGTGACATACTTAAGGTCTGCCGAGCCGTCTTCGTCAGGAGGTGTACCAACCGCAATAAACTGAATCACACCATGACTCACCCCAGCCTGCGCATCGGTACTGAATTGCAGGCGACCTTCCTCATAGTTTTTCATGACTAATGGAGTCAGGCCAGGCTCATAAATTGGGATAACTCCTTTTTTCAGATTTTCTACTTTGGTTTCATCCACATCGATACACATAACATCGTGACCAACTTCAGCAAGTACAGCCGCCTGAACAAGACCAACATACCCAATCCCAAAAACGGTAACTTTCATTGCATTATCCTGGGTTGAAAAAAATTACTTTTTGCCGCCTACAGTCGCATCAAGCCAGGCTTTAAAATCAGGCCCTAACACTTTGTGACGCAAACCATACTCAACAAACGCCTGCATATAACCAAGTTTGTTACCACAGTCATGGCTTTTACCTTTCATGTGGTAAGCCTCTACGGTTTCTTTAGCAATAAGCATGTCAATGGAGTCGGTCAGCTGAATTTCATCACCGGCACCTGGAGGTGTTTTAGACAGTAATGGCCAAATGTCTGCGCTTAATACATACCGGCCAACAACGGCGAGGTTTGATGGAGCAACGTCTGCTTTCGGTTTTTCAACTACACCAACCATTGGCACACTGTCACCAGGTTTGAGTGTGGCGCCCTGGCAGTCCACCACACCATATGCCGTTACATCTTCAACAGGTTCAACCATAATCTGGCTGTGCCCTGTTTCGTCGAAACGGCCAATCATATCGGCAAGGTTATCGCGGGAGAGGTCTGATTCGTATTCATCAAGAATCACATCTGGCAGAATAACCGCAACAGGCTCATCACCCACAACCGGATGAGCACAAAGCACAGCATGCCCCAGGCCTTTGGCCAGCCCCTGGCGAACCTGCATAATTGTCACATGTGGGGGGCAAATTGACTGAACCTCTTCCAGTAGCTGGCGTTTTACACGTTTTTCCAGCATAGCTTCCAGTTCAAAACTGGTATCAAAGTGGTTTTCAATGGAGTTTTTTGATGAGTGAGTGACCAGTACAATTTCGGTAATGCCGGCTGCAATACATTCATTAACCACATATTGGATAAGTGGTTTATCCACCAGCGGCAGCATTTCTTTCGGGATTGCTTTTGTTGCTGGCAGCATGCGGGTGCCAAGACCGGCAACCGGGATTACTGCTTTCCTTACTTTCGATTTAATAGCAGCCATTAAAATATCTCCTGGACTGTTCAAGTTTTAAACTTGCTCGTCAATATAAACGCGATTGAGTATATCAGCTTGAATTAAAAATCCTCGGCTTAATACTCGTTGCACCGGTAATTTAAGACAAATACGAAGAAGCTATTGCAGATATTACCACCGGGAACAGATAGCGGGAAAAGCTATCTGTAATGAAACTTTATTTTGCTCACTCCGTGCGCAACATTAAGCGCAGATGACCACCAGCTCCCCAGACACGACACTGCCATGCATCGCACCGGTGGCTTAATTGGTTAAGATAAGCACTGCCCAGTGTCCCCAAAGGAACACCATTACTTAACTGAATTTGATGGTCACCTGATTTCAACTGTGCGTTAAGCCCGGCGGAAACTAGAATTAAATTTTTGAGCGCGGAGTGGTAATAACCTACCATCAAGGGGAATTGTCCGGAAAGATTCGCTTTACGTAATAACTGGTTAACTTTTTTTAATAACGCCCCTAATTCCGGTAAACGCTGCCCTTGCCGGGATAACTGTTCCTGCAACAGACTATTAAACAGCGAGCGCAGAAGCAGCGCCGCAAGCACGCCATTATCTCCTGCTCGCGTAACATCAAGACAATAAAAGGCCAGGTCCTGCGCAGATAAAGCGGCCACATCCAGTACCAGCCCGGGTTTATCTGCCAACACCAGTTGGTGATACGACAACTCACATCCAGAGATATGTTGCCGCAATGGAGGCTGAAGTTCTTTTAACAGCTTGGCCGCAGCGCCTGGGTTGCGCACCAGTGCGTCCCAGTCATCAAACAATTGTTCTTCTTCTTCTACCCGAGAATTGAACATAGCAGGATAGAGGCAGGCATAGACCGTTTCTTTTAAGTTCGAGAAATTTTTTATGGGCTTTAGTAATACGTCCTGCACTCCGAGCCTCAGAGCGCTTGCGATATCTGACATATTATCGGTTGCAGAGATAATCAGCACGGGCGTCTGATCCCCACGGTTGCGAATACGCTCAATAAACTCAAGCCCGTTCATTCTGGGCATAGCCAAATCGCAAATTAGCAAATCAGGTGGTTGCAGGGATATTTTCTCAAGAGCATCAATGCCATCCTCTGCTAACAGTGTATTGGCTCCCAACGAAGCTAACCATCCATCCAGCATTGCGCGGAAAACAGGCTCGTCTTCAACTATCAAAATCAGTTTTCCGTGCAGCGGTTGAGTCATGCTCCCTCCCATGCCCGATGATACGATAATAGTGGCATGGGATGCAGGGTTGCGCCTCTCAGAATGAACTGAAGAAATGTAAATATGTTGTTAATCATTATTGGTTACCAAAGGTAGCAATTCATCCATATGCTTTTCAACGGCAAGTCTGCCTGCATCAATGGCTTCTTTTGCCCGATGGAAATCCAGCGTTGATATTTGCGGGCAATAAGGTTGCAACGTTACATCGGGTGGATCCCCTGCCATACGACTCAATTTCAGACGATTTTCCAGCACCTGTATTGATGTTGTCATAATTTCCAACGCGCCAGGGGGCTGCTGATGGTGTGGCGGAGACACAAAACCAAGCCGGGTTAGCACTTTATCTTTCCAGCGCACCGGCACATGTTCCTCGGGCTGACGAGAGGTTAACAGTTTTTGCTGAATCAGATGTGCATCGTGTTGCAGATCAACCGCGATCACAATATCAGCACCTAATGCCCTCGCCAGTGAAACCGGTACAGGGTTCACCACGCCACCATCAACCAGCCAGTAGCCTTTGTGGCGCACAGGAGATAATAACCCCGGAATGCTGCAGGAAGCGCGTACCGCACCATGCAAATCTCCCTTGGTAAACCAGATTTCATGCCCCGTACTCAAGTTGGTTGCAACAGTCGCAAAACGAACTGGACACTCTTCAATATGCCGCGCAGAAATATGCTGCCTGACCTGCTTAAACACCCGCTCCCCACGCAACAATCCACCACGACGCCAGGAAACATCCATGAGTCTTAAAACATCCCAGTAACTGAACGAGCGTACCCATTGCTCAAGGGAGTCAAGTGAATTACAGGCATAAGCAGCACCAACCAGCGAACCAATAGAGCAACCGGCGATAATATCCGCATGGATACCAGCCTGTTCAAGGCCCCGAATAACGCCAATATGCGCCCATCCTTTTGCTGCGCCTGAACCTAAAGCCAGCCCAATCTTAGTTTGTCTCATCTGTTTATCTGGTGTCCCCTGGTAACATGCCGTAGCATCACACCTCACTACGTTAGTATATTATTTAACTGTCACTTAATTGTGAATGTATGTTTAAAACAGGAGTATTTTGTGTCATCGGTATGTCCTTGTGATAGCGGTTTGGAGTATAGCGCATGTTGCGGCCCCTACCTGACTGGAGGTGTATTCGCACAAACACCGGAACAATTAATGCGCTCTCGCTATTGTGCTTTCGTGCTTAAAAATGCGGATTACCTTATTAACACCTGGTACCCGGATTGCCATGCAGAGCAGTTGCGTAATGATATACAGGCAGGTTTTGAGCATACTCAGTGGTTAGGGCTGACGATTTTTGCCATACAGGATGGCAGCTATGATGGCGAAGGATTCGTCAGTTTTGTCGCCCGTTATCGCGACGAGCAACATGACAGCGCAATAATCGAACGTTCCAGGTTCTTAAATCAAAACGGTCGGTGGTATTATATTGACGGAACACGGCCTGAATTTGGCCGTAATGACCCGTGCCCTTGTGGTTCCGGGAAAAAATTCAAGAAGTGTTGTGGTCGCTGATTCGTACTAACAATGCTCATTTTATGCAAACACCATTCAACAGGATTGACCTTGCGATGCAAGCGCTACAGCGAAAAGTACTGAGAACTATTTGCCCGGACCAGAAAGGTCTGATCGCCCGTATTACCAATATTTGCTACAAACACGAACTGAATATTGTTCACAATAATGAGTTTGTGGACCACCGGACCGGGCGTTTTTTCATGCGTACCGAACTGGAAGGTATATTTAATGACTCAACGTTATTGGCCGATTTAGACAGCGCATTGCCGGAAGGTTCTGTGCGCGAACTCAATCCAGCAGGGCGCCGACGTATTGTTATCCTGGTTACCAAAGAAGCGCATTGCCTTGGTGACCTGTTGATGAAGGCAGCATTTGGCGGGCTGGATGTAGACATTGCGGCAGTAATTGGTAACCATGACACCTTACGCACACTGGTTGAGCGTTTCGATATCCCTTTCGAACTGGTTAGCCATGAAGGTGTGACACGCGAAGAGCACGATAAACTGATGGCTGACGCTATTGAGGCTCATGATCCTGATTATGTGGTTCTGGCTAAATATATGCGTGTATTGACGCCCTCGTTTGTCTCCCGTTTCTCAAATAAGATAATCAATATTCATCACTCCTTCCTTCCTGCATTTATTGGTGCGCGTCCCTACCACCAGGCTTATGAGCGTGGGGTTAAGATAATTGGCGCTACTGCCCACTATGTAAATGATCATTTGGACGAAGGCCCGATAATTATGCAGGATGTAATTAATGTTGATCATACCTTCACAGCCGAAGAGATGATGAAAGCGGGCCGGGATGTAGAAAAGAATGTGCTGAGTCGTGCGCTGGATAAAGTGCTGTCTCAGCGCGTCTTTGTTTACGGCAACCGCACAATTATTCTCTGACGACTAATAATGAACTGTTTGGTTTTAAAGCTTTATGGGCAAAAAGCATGCAAACAGTTCATTTTCATGAAGCCGAAGCTTTACAGCGCCGTTTCTTTTGATATGATGCGCCCCGCTTCCTTATCAGGAAGCAGGCCAGTGGTGGGGTTCCCGAGCGGCCAAAGGGAGCAGACTGTAAATCTGCCGTCATCGACTTCGAAGGTTCGAATCCTTCCCCCACCACCATCTTTCACTTGACTGTTAAGTGATGATGTCGAGTTTTATTTTATCGTTGGTTAGTTTTCTACAATTTGGTGGGGTTCCCGAGCGGCCAAAGGGAGCAGACTGTAAATCTGCCGTCATCGACTTCGAAGGTTCGAATCCTTCCCCCACCACCATCCTCGCCAATTCATCCTTATTAAATCCCAATAAATATTTTTGCATATTCTCCCGTCCGGGGAAGGATGAGAACCTTCGATTAAGGTTCGACCCGAACATATGTGAGGGAACGTTGCTTCAGCAACGGCCCGCAGGGCGAGGAACGCAGTGACGAGTTATCCTTCCCCCACCACCATCCTCGCCAATTCATCCTTATTAAATCCCAATAAATATTTTTACATATTCTCCCGTCCGGGGAAGGATGAGAACCTTCGATTAAGGTTCGACCCGAACGTATGTGAGGGAACGTTGCTTCAGCAACGGACCGCAGGGCGAGGAACGCAGTGACGAGTTATCCTTCCCCCACCACCATCCTCGCCAATTCATCCTTATTAAATCCCAATAAATATTTTTGCATATTCTCCCGTCCGGGGAAGGATGAGAACCTTCGATTAAGGTTCGACCCGAACATATGTGAGGGAACGTTGCTTCAGCAACGGCCCGCAGGGCGAGGAACGCAGTGACGCGTTATCCTTCCCTTCTACCCGACGCTAATGTGATTTTTGTCGCATTATATTATCTTCCTTAAGATTCCATAAGAAAGATTAAGCGCCAGAAAGAATAAAAATGGTTTTATTTTTCATATTGTTAAGCAAAACATTAGTCATATATTAAATACCTCGCTACCGATTTTGTGCACTGAACATAACTCTTCCGGGGTATGGGTGAGTGCGACAATATCATTCACAATCATACACAGTTGATGTTCATGCTGAGGCCAGTATTAATATGCCCGTTCCCCGTGTAAGCACAAAGCTGAGCCAGTTTATGGTGCCGCTCATTATGTTGCTGGCTGTGCTCGGCGCGACCGGAATGGCCACATGCGTATGGTTAAGTCAGGAAATCGTTACCAGCAAATCAGGGATTAAAACAACGGACATCATTCACACAAAGACATGGCAACTATTACCTTTAATTCCCCTTGCCGAAACCAACAGCCGGAAACTGGCTGAAATCCAGAGTATCTTGTTTTCCACCAGCCTTGGTAAAGCTGCACGCCATGACAACCAAAAACATCAGTTGGATACATTACAGACTGACTGGCGTTCTTCTTTGTTACCTGCGCTGTTATCTGCAACATCCCCCCAGGCAGTTACTCCGCAACTTGAAGCTTTCGCAAAAAAGGTTACAGACCTTAATCAGGTTTTTGATGCTCATGCTGCTCAGCACATAAAACAAGCTATTTTGATTCAAAAATGCCTCGCTGTAATGCTTGCGTTACTTGTCGTGCTAATCATCATGCAATTGCGCATTACCCGCTATGGCAGCAAAAAAACCAGGCAATCACAGTTGCTCCACCCTGAGCATGCATCATTTATTAATAACGCAACGGTTCTCTATCGAATTAACCAGATTTTGAATGGTGAAGGTTCGATTTGCCAACGCATCCCAGGCATTTTATATGAGTTGCAGTCAGTTACGCCGTTACAGAACCTGCAACTGCGTATTTATGAACATGATGAGAATCAACACTATTATGAAGTCAGCTATACGGCACAAAAAGAGACAGATTGCCTGAATTGCCCTCGAGGTATTAACCCGGCACCGCTAACTGGTACACCTTTATGCTGGCGCTTACATAATCGCCAGCATTTTTACGGTATTTTGCTGGGTGAGTTGCCTGAGTCGGATGAATTATCTGGCGAACACTCGCAATTAATTGAATCTGCAGCATCAGCGATTACAGCAGCTCTCGCTGTAGAGCAACATCAGGTTCAACAGCAACAATTTCTTCTTATGCAAGAACAATCTGATCTTGCCAAAAACTTGCATGACTCCCTAGCCCAGTCACTGTCCAGTATGAAAATGCAGGTGGGTGTACTACAAATGCAGAGCAATACACTCGACAACGATGCTCAGACACTTGTCGGCCAGCTACGTCATGAATTAAACAGTTCATGGGTACAGATGCGCCAGTTATTGAGCACTTTCCGCCTGAACCTGAATGAACCGGGCCTGAAGACAGCACTGGAAGACTGTTGTGAAGACTTTAGCCAGCAGTTGGGTTTTCCCGTTTCACTCAACTGGCAGGGTATATCTTCACATATTGCGGAACACCAAATACTCCACCTGATTCATATTGTTCGAGAAGGGCTGAGTAATGTAGTGCGCCATGCCGATGCAACCGAGGCGAGCATTACTGTTGAGGAGAATAATGGTTGGGTAACACTAACACTCTTTGATAATGGTTCAGGTATTCCTGAGGACATCAGTGAAAATAGTCACTATGGAATTTTGATTATGCGTGACAGAGCACAAAGCCTGAACGCAAAGTTATCCCTTCAGACACCACCTTCTGGTGGCACAAAAATTACTGTTCATTTCCGGGCAGCCAAACGCCACTTGCCCGTTTCGACGCAATAAACGTTTAATCACGACTTTTCAGAAACTTCTGCACTGAATCCGGCATGTTTTCAATCCGGTGCTAAACTGGCTTTAAGCACTTGTTCACTGGATGATTATGTGGAGAAAATAATGGCTGAGGAACCCGCAACTATTCTGTTGATTGATGACCACCCCATGCTAAGACGTGGTGTAAAGCAACTGATTGGCCTTGCCCCTGATATTCAGGTTATAGGTGAAGCCAGCAGCGGTGAGCAAGGAATAGCAATGGCAGAATCTCTGGATCCGGATTTAATTCTGTTGGACCTGAATATGCCTGGAATGAATGGACTGGAAACGTTGGATCATCTGCGCCAGAAATCACTCTCCGGCCGAATCGTTGTATTCACCGTGTCTAATCTTGAAGAGGATGTGGTCCAGGCACTGAAACGCGGAGCAGATGGTTACTTACTAAAAGACATGGAACCCGAGGAGTTACTGGTCGCATTACAACAGGCGGCTGCCGGTGAGATGGTGTTAAGTGAGACACTGACGCCGATACTCGCCGCCAGTTTGCGCAACAACCGTAATGGTGCAGAGCGCGATGTCAACCAGCTGACGCCCAGAGAACAGGATATTTTACGGCTGATAGCACAAGGGCTACCCAACAAGTTGATAGCCCGCCAGCTTGATATCACCGAAAGTACCGTAAAGGTTCACGTTAAGCACTTGCTGAAAAAGATGAAACTCAAATCACGGGTTGAAGCCGCAGTATGGGTACATCAGGACAGAGTCTTCTAATTTTCTTCTGGTATTAATTTATACGTCGTTGAAGTATCAGGAAGATCGGCGGTTACCGGTGGTGTCAGTTTAAGCGTTATCCAGTTGGAGGTAACTTTCTGTCCCTTGGTATCTTCAATGATAACTGACAGCCGCCACTGGTTAGTTGCACCTTCTGCATCGTCCCAGTGCGGCATTATTACCGTCCAGCCAGTAGTGCTGAGACGTTTTGCAGGCGCAGTCAGACTCAGTGCCTGGGTATCCCCCTGCCAACTAATATTACGAATACTATAGCGGTTGCGTAGTTCAATCTTGAGGCTGACAGTCTCACCCGGCTGGAGATCCCACGGTGGAGTGGCCAGCCAGGCACTTAGCGTTTTACGCTGCTTATATTCCAGCACCGGAATATTATTACGTTCTGGCGCATCATAGCGGCTCCCGCGTAAAGACTGTACTGTCGCCACTTCATCTGCAGAAAGCTGCCTGCCCAGTGCCACACCAAACCGGTAGTTAATCTTCAGCCCCAGATTGTTCTGCACTTCACCATTTTCACCCTGCTTATGTTGGGCGGTTAATGTCAGTAGTGGCACAGGAGTATAATTCAGCCCAACATTAACCGCATAAGGGTTATGGTAACCGGTACCACTGTCGAACAGATCTACATGTTGACCAAAATATTGCTCAAAGCTCAGTGTAGTGCTGATGTGGTGATAAAAAGGTAACCATGCACGGGCATTGATATCATAACCCCGGGCAAGCCTGCGGCTTCGTGTAGCACTACTGTTGCTCCACCCGGTCAAGGGATAGTAATAATTAGCTGAAAGACGCAGAGACTGCCCCCAAAGTTCAGCACCCAACCCGCCACGTTGTGCGTGCCCGTGCATTAATAAATCATAAAATGAGTTATAACCAACCAGCCAGTTGCCTTCACTCCAGCGCTGCCCTATTCCGGCATTGCCCACCACGCCTTCATCCTGGTCGCTAATACTCAATTGTGTCCATGTCAGGCCTTGTGCATCTTCGTTCCACGGGGTAAACAGCGCCCCCTGAGTACCGGCAAAATTTCCGTCCTGATCAACCAACAGACTAAAACTTGCCTGCCCTGCCGGAGCAAGCAGACTTTGTGCTTCTTTTGCTACCCGGGAAGAAATGTAAGAACGCGCATTATCAAATGCCCAGTCTTTGAAAATAACCGATGAATTATCAGTAGACGTATCGCTCGCGGAGCTCAGCCCTTTAAGATACTGAGAGAGTGTTTGTTCAAATTCACTTTGAGAGGTAGTAGTACCACCGAGGTCGGGCAAATTTTCCCCGGCTGGAACACTCTGTGACCCCGTATAAACGGTTTCAGTCGCAGCGCCTGCATTACATGCCCACCAGGGAAGGCCAGTCAGCAAAAAAGTCGAACAGAAAAAAGAATAAAAACGCATCAATCAGCTACAGCTGTAATCCAGCCCGTTATACCCGTTTTAAAGATAAAGGAAGAGTTCTTCACTTTTATGACTCCGCGTCAAAGTACCAGTTTACTGGCAAGGACTATCATCATGCCATACAGATAATTCCAGAAACAATGCCTGAACCAGAGGGAAGTGTGATGCAAAAGATTACCCTGATTGCAAATGGCGCTGCTTATGGCAGTGAATCACTGTTTAACTGCCTGCGCCTGGCGATTGCATTGAGTGAGCAACAATCGCCGCCAGCGCTTAAACTGTTTTTGATGTCTGACGCGGTTACCGCTGGTCTGCGCCAGCAAAACCCGGCAGAAGGCTACAATATTCAGCAAATGCTGGAGATCCTGACCACACAAAACATTCCGGTACGCTTATGTAAAACCTGTGCCGACGGGCGTGGTGTAAGCGCATTACCGCTTATTGACGGTATTGAGGTCGGAACCCTGGTTGAGCTGGCAAAATGGGTGCTGGAGGCGGATAAGGTGTTGACTTTTTGAAGAAATGCTACGCAAGTAGTACACCTGGTACTACCAGAGAGGTCTCAAGTTTCCTTTAAAGTTGGCCGATACTATGCAAAACAACGCAGTAAAGGCCAACCAACATGATAAATTCAATTCGCGCAAGAATTTTGCTGGCTGCAACAGGATGTTTAGTTATTGCCCTGATATTAAATACGGTCATTAACTACCAGGTCACTCGCAAGGATAATATCAATCAAATAAACCAAATACTGCAGAGTACAGCGGACAGCCATACTTTGGCTATCCATGACTGGGTCAACAGCAAACTGACTATGATTTCATCCCTTCAGTCAGTAGCATTACAAAGTGATCCCCTGCCTTTTTTCCGGCAAGTCGCCGCTGCTGGCGGTTTTACCAACGTGTATGTTGGGTATGCCAATAAAACAGCGAAGTTTACCGACCCAACCGGTGTGCCAGCAGATTACGATCCAACTGCCCGCCCGTGGTATAAACAAGCTGTCGCCGCCAATGCACCTATTGTAACCGCCCCTTATGTTGATGCAGGTTCAGGTAAACTGGTGGTGTCTTTCGCCGTTCCCGTTAGTGCAAATGGCCAGATAGAAGCTGTCGTTGCCGGGGATGTTTCCATGGATACCGTTGTGAATAATGTTCGCAGTATTCACCCCACAGCTAACAGTTCCGGGATGCTGGTCAACCAGGACGGAACCTTGATTGCTGCCACCAATGCCAACCTTGCGCTGAAACCGTTCGATAACCTGGTTAGTGGTATTTCATTTGCCGCATTACGCCAGGCAAAAACCCTGGAACAGGGACGTATTGATGGTGCGAGTAAGTATTTATCGGCGGAGCAAATTGGCGGTACACAATGGTATCTGGTGGTTGCACTGGATCAACAGGATGCCACTGCGGGTATGAGGGCACTCTTGAAAGGCTCTGCACTGGCTTTACTGATACTGGCTGTGATATCTGCCGGGCTGATGCATACACTGGTTTCAACAGTATTAAAACGGTTATCTTCAATTCGTGATGCCATGCGCTCAATCAGCAATGGCACGAATGATCTTTCACAACGCCTGCCGGATACAGGTAATGATGAAGTGTCGCAAATTGCCCATGCTTTCAATGCATTCTGTGACAAACTGGCCGGGGCTATGGAACAAATCCGCGAATCCAGCGCATCAGTGAAAATCGCTGCCAATGAAATTGCCGCAGGCAATCAGGACCTGTCGACACGCACCGAACAGGCGGCCTCCAGTCTGCGTGAAACTGCCAGTGCGGTTGAACAAATTTCCGCATCAGTATCCAACTCAACAGATGCAGCAGCACAGGCCAACCAGCAAGCAACAGCAGCGTCTCAGGCAGCTGGCCGGGGCGGTGAGGTTGTCGCTCAGGCAATCTCAACCATGCAACAGATTGAAGATGCTTCCCAGCGTATTGGGCAAATTACCAGTGTGATTGATGGTATAGCATTCCAGACCAATATTCTGGCTTTAAATGCTGCAGTGGAAGCGGCGCGCGCAGGAGAACAAGGGCGTGGATTTGCCGTTGTAGCTGGTGAAGTACGTAGCCTTGCACAACGCAGTGCTCAGGCGGCAAAAGAGATAAAATCACTGATTGAAGATACAACACAGTGTGTTGAAAGCGGGGCGCATTTTGTAAGACTGGCAGGTAACAGCATGGAGGAAGTAGCAGGAGGTATTACCAATGTATCAGGAATTATGCGTGAAATCACCATTGCCACCAGCGAACAAATGCTTGGTATTCAGGAGATTAACCAGGCCGTTACCCGCCTTGATCAGATGGTACAACAAAACGCTGAACTGGTCGTCGAATCCGCCGCCGCCGCGGATGCCCTGCAAATGCAGGCTGGCGAACTGGCGGAAACAGCCAGCCTGTTCCGAATTAAATAACGTTATTCAGCCAGTCACTGGTGGTATTTTGCGCTGGCTGAATTGATTCAAGCATATTGTCATTAAAGTTTAAGCATTACATTTTTATTTGATCAAAATCAGAAATTCCCGGCGCACTCTTTGGTGTTATGAGGCGAGTGATTTGTGAGCAAACTCACGTATCGGGGGGACGAATCAGACACGGAGGTCTGTTAATTTATTCTGATGGGGTCAACTAATAATGGCTGTGGTAAAGACTACTTTGAAACTGTTTGGCGGCGATACTGTCATAGTACGTTGCTCAGACAATTGTCACATTCATCTGAGTGCAAATGATTGCGGGCGGACCGGGATTGATGCAGAGATCATGAGCGTTCAAAACCGTAATACTGCTTACCTTGCGGTACCTTTTAGCGGTATCTGGAATGTGCTGATTGACAGCCACAGCCAGTCGCTGGAGCATGCGATTAGCTACGTACCCGCTTAATCAGCGACCAGTATTACAGGCTTGCATGTGTTTCATGCCGGGGTGAGACCCGGCATTTTACTGTACAGGCACAGCGATTAAGCACCAGGCTGGTGCAATGCCTGCACAAGGTAATTAAGCCGCTCCATATTTTCATCAACAATACCCATTTTCTGGCACTGCTGTGCAAGGGAAAACAAGTATTGGGCGTTGGTTCCCAGCGGCCCACTGGCCCCCGCAATTAAAGGTGCAATTACTTCTGGCCGGGTATCCCCTTCAAACAACGGATGCTGTGCGTCCATGATGAAAACCAGGGCATCAATGTCACGCCCGTCATCCAGAGCAATATGGCACCAGGTTGGCAGATAACACCCGGTTATCATTTCCCGCTTCCAGAGTAGCGGTAGTTCAGCATCCAGTTCAGTTTCCGGGATGCGATAGGCCATACCTATGGTTTCGCCTCCTTCGCGCAGCGCCAGCATTCTGCCGGGTTTACAGGCAGTTCCGCGTCCAGCTGTAAGACGTAAACAAAATGCACGGTGCCAGCCCGTTAATTTGCCGGCGCGCACATCGTCAAATTCAAACGCGGGATTCCACATCAGAGAACCATAACCAAAGATCCACACAGCACCGCGTCCCGGGCGACGTGCCAGTGTCTCACATAGTGATGCCTGCCGCTGCTCACCCGTCCATAACAGTGTTTCATCAATATCACCGAACGCGGTACGGCAATCTGCTTTTAATAAAAAATCTCGCGTTAACACAATACCCTCCTACCACCAACTGCACAGAATCAACAAACTGCATCAAATAATCCTGTCGTTTCTGTTTACGCCATCTGTACTAAACAACTCTGCTCACAACGCTCCTGACAACTGTGTAAAATATGCAAAACACATACCCGAAATCAGACATCACTATGAGGAAGCGGTTTTAGTTGATATCGGCTTTTTTTTCTGCGCCTCCAGTGCGCTTAATCAAAAAAACACAGATACACTATCAAAACAGGGCAACGCGTTGAGACTTGATCGTTTTTTCATATTGAGCAGGCAGCGAAACCTTGCATTTGATCACTGATAACCATCAGGTAAAACAGAGTAAATATGGCAAATTTTCCCTGTCATTCTGTTAAGTTAGCGCTTTTTGCATGCGAATAAATACGGAACAAGATAATTCAATGTCCGGGCATTTTTGTCACCTGCAATTGTCATGATACCGGGCCTGTGTCAGTCAGTTTTGGGTCCAACACGTTAAGGAAGTTAGTTATGGGAAACCAGGATGTAGTAAAAACCCGCCATAAAGAGACATCACTGCTGATGCCGTTAATTGCGGTTGGCGTGTTGTTTTTTTGGGGATCAACCACCAACTTAACTGCAATAATCGGCATTAACATGCTTGCCCTTGCAGGTATCCTGTTTAGTGCATTTAGTGTTGTACGCCATGCTGATGTGCTGGCGCATCGTCTGGGTGAACCTTTGGGTTCGCTGATCCTGACGTTATCTGTTGTTATTCTGGAAGTCAGCCTGATATCCGCGTTAATGGCTACAGGAGACGCTGCGCCAACGCTCATGCGGGATACGCTCTATTCCATCATCATGATTGTTACGGGTGGGCTGGTCGGTTTTTCCCTGCTGCTAGGCGGGAATAAATTTGCTACCCAACATGTAAACCTGTATGGCATTAAGCAGTATTTGATGGCGATACTCCCCCTTGCCGTCATTGTTCTTATCTTTCCTGCTGCATTACCCGGCGGTGACTTTACCACTGGCCAGATGCTCATCATTGCGTTAATCTCGGCAGCAATGTATGGCATTTTTTTACTGATCCAGACCCGCACACACCAGAGCCTGTTTGTCTATGAACACGAAGATGACAGTGACGATGATGATCCGCATCACGGTAAACCCTCTGCGCACAGTAATATCTGGCATGCCTGCTGGCTGCTCGTTCACCTGATTGCAGTTATTTCAGTCACCAAACTGAACGCCGTTCCTTTGGAAGGATTACTGACTCATCTGAATGCCCCTGTGGCTTTTACCGGTTTTTTAGTCGCGCTGTTGATTTTGTCGCCTGAAGGGCTTGGTGCTATCAAAGCGGTGCTGAATAACCAGGTTCAGCGGGCGATGAATTTGTTCTTTGGCTCAGTTCTGGCAACTATTTCTCTGACAGTGCCAACAGTAACGATCATTTCTCTGCTCACTGGCCACGCACTGACTTTCGCCCTCGGGTTGCCAGAAATTGTGGTGATGTCCACGGTGCTGGTGTTATGCCAGGTATCTTTCTCTACCGGGCGAACCAATGTGCTGAATGGCTCCGCGTATTTAGCGCTATTTTTAACCTATTTGATGACTATTTTCGCCTGAACATTCCCCGATAAAAAAACCCCGCCGGCAGGTGCTGTTGCGGGGTTTTATTTTGGATTTGAGCAGAACTTAGTTGCTGGTATCGAGTTCCGGGAAGCTTTTCACCAGATCGTCAATCGCTTTCATCTGCACCAGGAACGGTTCCAGTTTATCCAGCGGTAACGCTGACGGGCCATCACAGCGTGCATGTTCCGGATCCGGGTGCGCTTCAATAAACAGGCCAGCAATACCTGTCGCCATGCCAGCACGAGCCAGTTCAGTAACCTGTGCGCGGCGGCCACTTGATGCTGCACCAAACGGGTCACGGCATTGCAATGCGTGCGTCACATCAAAAATTACCGGTGAATTGCCAGAAACTTTCTTCATAACACCAAAGCCCAGCATATCAACAACCAGGTTGTCGTAGCCAAAGTTACTGCCACGATCACAAAGAATTACGTTTTCATTCCCGCCTTCACGGAATTTCTCAACGATGTTTCCCATTTGCCCCGGGCTGATAAACTGCGGCTTTTTCACATTAATTACTGCACCTGTTTTCGCCATTGCTTCAACCAGGTCGGTCTGGCGCGCCAGGAATGCCGGAAGCTGTATTACATCGACAACTTCTGATACCGGTTGAGCCTGTTGTGGCTCATGCACATCCGTAATGATTTTCACACCAAATGCAGCTTTCAGCTCCTGGAAAATTTTCATCCCTTCGTCAAGCCCGGGACCACGATATGAGTTAATGGATGAGCGGTTAGCCTTGTCGAATGACGCTTTAAAAACGTAAGGGATACCCAGCTTTTCGGTAACCTTGACGTAGTATTCACAAATACGCATCGCCAGATCACGGGATTCAAGCACATTCATGCCACCAAACAAGACAAATGGCAGATCATTCGCCACACTGATGTCACCAATGTTAACCACTTTTTGCTTCATATCTTCGCCTTATTGAAGGTTTAAGCCACAGCATGAACGTTAATGCAACGTCACTTGCTTGTGGGAAAGAGTATTTATTTGAGCGCGGATCATCTCGCTTACCGGGTCTTCAGGGCACTGTTCAACAAAATAGTTCAAATCGTTAAGTGCTATATGCTCACAATCAAGTTGTGCATAAATCAGCCCCCGGTCACGAATTTCATACGGGTCTTCCGGGTTGAACTGCAATAACACTTCGCTGGCCCTGAGTGCCAAAATCAGTTGCTGCTCTTCCATCAACGCAGTTTTCAGCGTGTAGAGCATTTTATTAATAACCTGCACATTATCCGCTTCGGTAAGGTCATCTTCGAATAATTGCGCCATGGGGCTGATGTTACCTTTAAGCCAGACATCCAGGGTATGCCGGTCCAGATGTTCACCGTTAAAGGGGTTAATCAGCATCATATCGCCGTCCATCCAGTCAGCCCGCAAGATAAGTTGAGTTGGGAACACAACCGGCATCAAAGGCAGAGCGAGTTGCTCAGCAAGCCATAGCAAAATCGCCCCCAGCGCCACCGCACTCCCCTGCCTGTTTTTCAGGACATTATCCAGCCACAATGCGTCTGACAGCCGATAAACACCGCCTGCATCTTTAAAGCCCCACTCACCGTAAAACAGAGCAAGCAATTTTTCCATTTGCCGATCGGCATCCCAGCCCATGCTAATTTCTTCGCGCGCCTGGCTAACCAGTGTATCGAGTTGTTGCTGAACTTCCCATGACGGAAAATCATCGCGTATTAATTGAGAAATCAGAATCATACCATCACATAACGAGGCGTGATTAAACTCGAAATTGTCTAACAACTTCATAATATCCCCAGCAGTGGTACTTGAGTGGTGGCAATTCGGAAAATGATATAAAGCACCACCAGTGCCAGCAAAAATGCAAACCAGCGAACCTGCGGGTTGCGTGGCCCACGGCCTAACGCAATAAACCCTAAAACAATGTAAATGATAACGCCAAATAGCTTTTCAGTCAGCCATGCGCCTTGTGGGGTAAATGGGTAGAGATGCTTTAGCAGCATGAGCGCCACACCGCTTGCCAGTAGTAAAGTATCGTTTACATGCGGAACAATACGCACCCAACGCTTACCCATAACCGGAGCATTGCTGTGTAACCACCAGTAACGCAGTACAAACAGCCCAACAGAAATACATAAAGTAATAATATGCACCCGTAACACGACCAGCTCAGCCATTATTATTCCTCCGGCATACTGTAGCGCCCAAGAGTCAGGCGGTCGTTATTCCCATAATCTTTGACAGTTTCGACCTGGTTATAGCCTGCAGCACAGAACAACGCACGCACTGATTCCCCCTGCTTCCATCCATGTTCGAGTAATAACCAACCACCGGGGGTAAGGACGCCCCGGGCCTGCGACACCAGCTCAGCTAAATCAGAAAGCCCATTCTCTTTGGCTACCAATGCGCTGCGCGGCTCAAAACGCACATCGCCCTGCCCGAGATGTTCATCTGTTTCATCAATATAAGGGGGATTACTGACTACCAGACTGAACCGTTGTGAACTGACTGCGGAAAGCCAGTTGCTTTGCAAAAACTGGGCATTGGAAATGCCTGAACGGGCAGCGTTACGCCGGGCGAGTTCCACCGCTTCCGGAATCAAATCAACACCCGTGACCTGGCAGTCAGGGCGTTCACTGGCAATTGCCAGCGCAATCGCGCCAGTTCCTGTTCCTGCATCCAAAATCTGGCATGCTTCTGCCGGTATGCGCGCCAAAGCCTGCTCGACCAGGCATTCGGTATCCGGCCGCGGTATCAGCGTGTGTGGCGAAACATAAAGTGGTAGCGACCAGAACTCACGCTCACCCAGGATATAAGCAACGGGCTCGCCATTTTTTCGTCGGGCCAGCAATGTTTCAGCCTGATGGTACTGTTCCGGGCTTAGTTCAGTTTCACCAAACGCCAGCAAAAAGGTGCGCCCTTTGCCCGTTACATGACTGAGTAATATTTCCGCATCACGCCGCGGGCTGTCGCTGTCACAGAGATGCTCAGCCGCATGGGCCAGCCATTCACTAAAATCCATTATTCCAGCTCAGACAGTGCAGCAAGCTGGTCTGCCTGGTATTCCTGAATCACAGGCTCGATCAGCATATCCAGCTTACCTTCCATCACTTCGTCCAGACGATAAAGAGTGAGGTTGATTCGGTGATCGGTCACCCTTCCCTGAGGGAAATTATAGGTCCGGTTACGGTCAGAGCGATCACCTGTTCCCAACAAGTTACGCCGGGTTGTCGCTTCTACCTGTTGTCGGCGGGACTCTTCCTGTGCACGAATCCTCGCGCCCAAAACAGACAGCGCTTTCGCTTTGTTTTTATGTTGGGAACGTTCGTCCTGACATTCCACCACAATCCCTGTCGGTAAGTGAGTGATACGGATCGCGGAATCAGTGGTGTTAACATGTTGCCCACCCGCTCCGGAGGAGCGGAAAGTATCAATACGTAAATCAGCAGGGTTGATATCTGGCATTTCTGCTTCGGGCAACTCCGGCATAACCGCAACGGTACAGGCAGAAGTGTGAATTCGCCCCTGAGATTCTGTAGCCGGCACACGCTGCACACGATGACCACCGGACTCAAATTTCAAACGCCCATACACTCCGTCACCACTCACCCGGGCAATCACTTCTTTATACCCACCATGTTCACCGTCGTTGGAACTCATTATCTCAACCTGCCAACGGCGAGATTCTGCATAGCGGCTGTACATACGGAATAAATCACCAGCAAAAATCGCTGCTTCATCACCACCTGTCCCTGCGCGCACTTCCACAAAAGCGCTACGTTCATCGTCGGGGTCTTTAGGCAACAGCAATAACTGAAGTTGTTGCTCCAGGCTTTCCTGCATCTTGCGCGCCTGGTCCAATTCTTCCTGCGCCATTTCGCGCATTTCCGGGTCACTCAGCAGGCTCTCTGCGGTTTCAATATCTTCTGCGTTTTGCTGCCATTGCTGGAAACAACGCGATACATCAGCCAGTTGAGCATATTCACGCGACAGTGCGCGAAAACGCTCCTGATCCGCGATAGTCGCAGCATCACCCAGCAACGCCTGAACTTCTTCATGGCGCTCGTACAGGGCTTCCAGTTTGGCAACAATAGAGGGCTTCATGGATTGAAGATTACCTTTGTAAAAAGAGAAATGGGAAAAGAACTAATCCAGCCCGAGGCTGTTGCGCAGGAGTTGCAGGCGTTCTTCATCGCCATCACGGGCGGCCTGCTGTAAAGCTTTTGTTGGGGTATGGATCAGTTTTTGTGTCAGTTTACGGGCAAGATCCTGAATGACAGCATTCGCATCTTCGCCCTGAGCCAGAGCAGCAAGTGCGCGTTCAGCCAGATCATCGCGAACATGCTCAGCATGAGCACGGAAATCCCGAATCGTTTCTGTCGCGCTCTGCGCACGCAGCCATGACATAAACTCGCCTGTTTCCTGGGTAACAATGGCTTCAGCCTGCTGCGCTGCTGCCTGGCGTTGAGCCATATTATGCTCAATGATGGACTGAAGGTCGTCCACACTATAGAGATAAGCATTAGGCACATTGCTGACTTCTGGTTCGACATCCCGCGGTACAGCAATGTCAACCAGCAATACTGGCTGATTACGGCGTTTTTTCATCGCCCGTTCAACCATTCCTTTGCCAATAATAGGTAAAGGACTGGCAGTGGAACTGATAATGATATCGGCCTGATATAACCGCTCATCGACATCACCAAGGGTGATAACCTCTGCACCCACTTCCTGGGCAAGCAGTTGTGCCCTTTCCCGGGTGCGGTTCGCGATTATCATCTGTTTGACTTTATGTTCACGCAAATGCCTTGCGACCAGCTCGATGGTTTCGCCCGCTCCCACCAACATCACGGTGACAGAAGAGAGTGACTCAAAAATTTGCCGGGCAAGCGTACAGGCAGCAAAAGCGACAGAGACTGCACTGGCGCCGATTTCTGTCTCAGTGCGAACACGTTTTGCCACCGAAAACGACTTCTGGAACATTCTTTCCAGCTCGCCAGACACAGAGTGTTCACGTTGTGAATCTGCGAACGCTTTTTTAACCTGACCAAGAATCTGTGGTTCACCTAAAACCAGGGAATCCAGGCCACTGGCAACCCGCATTAAATGGCTGACTGCATCGTTATCTTTATGCCAGTACAGGCTTTGGCGAACATCAGCTTCATCCAGTTGATGGTAATCACACAGCCAGCGCACCAGTTGCTCTTGCAGGTCGCTTTGCTCTTCAACACTCAAATACAATTCAGTACGGTTGCACGTTGATAACACCACGCCACCCTGTACCTTAGGCTGCGCAAGCAAGCTATTAAGCGCATGATCAAGGGTCTCTGGCGTGAACGAAACACGTTCCCGCAAAGAGACTGGGGCTGTTTTATGGTTAATACCTAACGCTAATAGAGTCATTTCTGGCGAGTAGTACCGACATCACTATGGATTTCTGGATGCATCATACAATATGCGTCATATCAATTAAAGTAAGCTACCGCTTTCGGAGTAATAGATAATTTTATGATTTATGACAACTTGCCCATAGACGCTATGGCCTGTGGGCGATAGCATGCGTGCAACTGACCATAAAAGGGATGTCATTGTGATAACTTTTTCTTCTGCCCGGCTGTTACGCCTGGTCCCACTTGCCAGCCTGATGCTGACTGCCTGTGCACTTAACTCACCAAAACAACCGGGTAAAAGCCCGAACTCCCCACAGTGGGTTCAACGTGAAAGTGCAATTAAAGCGGTGACGCAATACCAGACCCGCGGCGCTTTTGCTTTTCTTACTGAGCAACAAAAGGTCTATGCGCGTTTTTTCTGGCAACAGACTGGCGCAGATAAATACCGCCTGTTGCTTACTAACCCACTTGGCAGCACAGAGCTGGAGCTGGATGCACAACCAGGTCAGGTGATTCTGGTTGATAACAAAGGCAAACGTTATGTTTCTGATAACGCCGAAGAGATGATTGAAAAACTGACAGGTATGTCGATTCCGCTGCAAAGCCTGCGCCAGTGGATGGTTGGGCTACCAGGCGATGCTACCGATTATACACTGGACGGGCAGTATCAGTTAGACACGCTCAATTACACAGTTAATGGCAAAACCTGGCACGTCACTTATTCCGGTTACAATACGAAAGTTACTCCTTCGATGCCCGACAATATGGAGTTAACCAATGGTGACCAGCGCATCAAGTTGAAAATGGATAACTGGATTATTAAATGACAACGTTGTGGCCAGCACCCGCTAAACTGAATTTATTTCTCTACATTACTGGTCGCCGGGCTGATGGTTACCACAACCTGCAGACTCTGTTCCAGTTTCTGGATTATGGCGATACGGTTGAAGTAACTCTGACGGACAATGGTCAGATACAGTTACAAACACAGGTAGCTGGCGTACCCGAAGAAGAGAACCTGCTGGTGCGGGCCGGTCGTTTATTGCACAGCTACGCACTGAGCAAAGGACAGATTGCAGCGTCCTGTGGGGCGTTATTGTCAATTGATAAGAAACTCCCGATGGGCGGCGGCCTTGGTGGTGGTTCATCTGATGCTGCGACAGTTTTGGTTGCACTGAATGCGCTCTGGCAAGCCAGTCTCACTGAAGATGAATTGGCCGCACTGGGTTTGCAATTAGGTGCAGACGTGCCTGTGTTTGTGCGTGGGCACGCAGCCTTCGCCGAAGGCGTGGGCGAGCAACTCACGCCTGCCACACCTGCTGAAAAATGGTATTTAGTGATTCACCCTGGCGTGAGCATATCCACACCATTGATTTTTACTGATCCGGATCTGCCCAGAAATACACCAGTAAGGTCTCTGGAAACGTTACTAAAATGTGAATTCAAGAATGATTGCGAAGTTATCGCAAGAAAACGTTTTCGCGAGGTTGATAGAGCGCTTTCCTGGCTGTTAGAATACGCGCCGTCGCGCCTGACTGGTACCGGTGCATGTGTTTATGCTGAATTTAACACAGAAGCGGAAGCCCGTCAGGTTCTTGAGCAAGCCCCGCAATGGTTACAGGGTTTTGTGGCTAAAGGGCAAAATCTTTCGCCGCTCCTTCGCAGCCTTCGGGGAATCTGAGTGCAGGTGACAACGTCACCCTTGTTCCAGACGTTGCATGCTGCGCTTAATTAATACACCGGATGGTGAAAAAACGGCCCCCATTAGTTACTTTCGCCATCCCACACTGGACGCATGCCTGAGGTTCTTCTCGTGCCTGATATGAAGCTTTTTGCTGGTAACGCCACACCGGAACTAGCACAACGTATTGCCAACCGCCTGTATACTTCTCTCGGTGACGCAGCTGTAGGTCGTTTTAGCGACGGCGAAGTAAGTGTACAAATTAACGAAAATGTTCGCGGTGGTGATATTTTCATCATCCAGTCCACTTGTGCTCCCACCAACGATAATCTGATGGAGCTGGTTGTCATGGTTGACGCCCTGCGTCGTGCATCTGCAGGCCGTATTACCGCCGTGATCCCCTACTTCGGATATGCCCGTCAGGATCGTCGCGTGCGCTCCGCTCGTGTTCCTATTACAGCAAAAGTTGTTGCTGACTTCCTCTCCAGCGTTGGTGTTGACCGTGTTCTGACTGTCGACCTGCATGCCGAACAAATCCAGGGTTTCTTTGATGTCCCGGTTGATAACGTTTTCGGTAGCCCGATTCTGCTCGAAGATATGCTGCAACTGGAACTGGATAACCCCATCGTGGTTTCTCCGGATATCGGCGGCGTAGTGCGTGCCAGAGCCATTGCCAAACTGCTGAACGATACCGACATGGCGATTATCGACAAGCGTCGCCCTCGCGCTAACGTTTCTCAGGTAATGCATATCATTGGTGATGTTGCTGGCCGTGACTGCGTACTGGTAGATGACATGATCGATACTGGTGGCACCCTGTGTAAAGCGGCTGAAGCACTGAAAGAACGTGGTGCAAAACGTGTTTTTGCCTATGCCACTCACCCGATTTTCTCAGGTAACGCTGTAACTAACCTGAAGAATTCCGTCATTGATGAAGTGGTAGTGTGCGATACCATTCCTCTTGCTCCGGAAATTAAAGCACTGCCAAACGTGCGTACTCTTACGCTGTCTGGCATGCTGGCTGAGGCTATTCGCCGTATCAGCAATGAAGAATCAATTTCTGCAATGTTTGAACATTGATAGCATAATTTACGAAAAACCCGCTCAGGCGGGTTTTTTTTGTTACCAACTCAATTTGTAATACTAATTGCCTCCTTCACTGGTTTGACCACCTTGTGATGCGCATCTGGGTGCTGGATTGTGAAACGATCAATTTTTTCTCACCTTATGCCGTTCTATGCATTAAAAGAAGCTTGCCTGCAGCAAAAGTACACACTGGCACGTTTTTACCGTGATCTGATAGCTGGTCTGACAGTTGGCATAATAGCCATACCATTATCTATGGCCCTCGCCATTGGCAGTGGCGTTGCTCCGCAATACGGTTTATATACTTCAGCAATTGCCGGTATTGTAATTGCTATTACAGGAGGGTCGCGGTTTAGTGTCTCCGGCCCAACTGCAGCATTTGTTGTTATCCTCTACCCGGTATCACAGCAATTTGGTCTGGCTGGGTTATTGATTGCTACCATGCTCTCCGGGGTCTTCCTGATACTATTTGGGCTGGCTCGTTTTGGTCGGCTTATTGAATACATCCCGCTACCGGTTACACTGGGTTTCACTTCAGGTATCGCCATCACCATTGCCACCATGCAAATCAAAGATTTTTTTGGTTTAACAGTGGTCCATGTCCCTGAACATTACCTGAATAAACTCTTCGCACTGATAACTGCACTTCCTACCCTCAACTGGGGCGATACTCTGCCAGGAATTGTCACACTGGGTACGCTAATTATGTGGCCTCGCTTAGGGATCCGCTTCCCCAGCCATTTACCTGCACTGGTTGCCGGGTGTGCAGTAATGGCAGTGGTTAAAATGATGGGTGGAGATGTGGCAACAATCGGGTCACGCTTTCACTATCTGTTACCCGATGGCAGCCACGGAAATGGTATTCCGCAGGTTTTACCTCAACTAATGCTTCCCTGGACTCTGCCTGGCAGCAGTTTTACCCTCTCCTGGTCTACCGTTCAGGCCTTATTACCTGCCGCATTCTCTATGGCAATGCTGGGTGCTATTGAATCCTTACTGTGCGCCGTTGTGCTCGATGGTATGACCAGCACCAAACATAATGCCAACAGTGAATTACTTGGACAGGGCTTCGGCAACGTGATTGCGCCATTTTTCGGGGGAATTACTGCAACAGCAGCTATAGCCCGCTCTGCCGCCAATGTGCGCGCCGGGGCAACCTCACCTGTTGCAGCAATTATCCACGCAATCCTGGTTTTACTGGCAATTTTACTGCTCGCCCCCTGGCTTTCCTGGCTGCCACTGGCTTCAATGGCCGCGTTGCTACTGATAGTTGCCTGGAATATGAGTGAAGCCCATAAAGTCATTAACTTATTCCGCCGCGCTCCGCCGGATGACATTATCGTGATGTTGCTGTGTATGTCGTTGACAGTATTGTTCGATATGGTTATTGCCATCAGCGTGGGTATTGTGCTCGCATCTTTATTGTTTATGCGGCGCATAGCACAAATGACTCGTCTGGCACCCGTTGCTCAGCCGCTGCCAGAAAACGTCCTGGCAACCCGCATTACAGGCCCGTTATTCTTCGCTGCCGCAGACGGCATTTTTGAGCAACTGGTTGGGCAAATAGCAGGCAAACGCGTGGTTGTACTGAACTGGCATGGTGTCACCTTACTGGATGCCGGCGGGCTCGCTGCTCTTGAGCGTTTTATCAACCGCCTGCCGGAAGGCACTGAGTTACGTATTTGCGAACTGGGCTTTCAGCCATTACGAACACTGGCCCGGGCGGGAGTAAAACCCATCGCTGGCAAGCTCACATTCTTCCCCAGTTTTGAAGATGCAATAAAAGATATCCTGCAAACTCAATGAGGTAATAAAACAGTACGCCCCAGCCGGGAACCCGGCTGGGGCGCAAAATAAGAAGATGAAAGCGATTCAGCTGTGGCGATGCTGTTTACGCTGGCAACGCTTATCGAAGTGGCGAACCCACCAGTAACGGTCAGCAACCGCCTCATGTCCACTCACTCGCGCACCAACCAACCAAAGTATGGCACCCGCGAATATACCAAAGATAGCGCCATGACCCAGCATCTCAGAAATATTCAGTTGAGGTAACTGATTCAGGACAGACAAACCAACCCCGGCAACCATCACCACGAGACCAAACCCCATTAAAAAATTGCCGAGTAACGAAGCGTTTTTACGTTTCATATGTCACCTCCGGTAAAAAGTGGTTCGGTGGGGCTCCCCCCTCCTTTGATTAAAGTATAAGCAAAACATTCTGGCGCAGTGTGCGTACAGGATCACAATAATGGCGTTAACATGACATTCTTTTACAAATAACTATTTGAATAAATGTATTTTATAATGGTTACCCCTATGAATTATTCCTTTTTAGCCCTGTTATTTCACCCTGAGAACAGTACCTGACTGCGCAATAAAAACAGTCCTTGGTACAAAACAGCAATTCCTGATCGTGCTTTGTCATCTCCGTGCCGACCCGCTAAAATACAGCGCACTTATTTAATGCAGGAAGATGCATGTGGCTATTAAGTTAATTGTAGGGCTGGCGAACCCTGGCGCGGAATACGCCGCGACCCGCCATAATGCTGGCGCATGGTATGTTGATTCACTCGCACAACGTCATAACCAGTCTCTGAAAGATGACCCGAAGTTTTTTGGTTATTCTGCCCGTATTCAGGTTAATGGGAGTGATGTCCGGTTGCTGGTTCCTACTACATTTATGAACCTGAGCGGCAAATCAGTGCTGGCGATGGCGAGCTTTTATCGCATTATGCCGGATGAAATTCTGGTTGCACATGATGAACTTGACCTGCCGCCCGGTGTGGCGAAATTTAAAACAGGTGGCGGCCATGGCGGTCATAACGGGCTGAAAGATATCATTAGTAAACTGGGGAATAACCCTGGATTTCACCGCTTGCGAGTGGGTATTGGCCACCCTGGCGATAAAAATAAAGTCACCGGTTTTGTACTGGGGAAACCACCATTATCTGAGCAACAAGCAATTGATGCGGCTATTGATGAAGCCGTACGTTGCACCGATATTTTATTCAAAGATGGTCTTACCCTGGCAACAAACCGCCTGCATGCCTTCAAAGGCTAGTTATTTGTCACACTCTGGTGCGGTTGAGCGGATTTCTTGCTGGCCGCGCCGCACATGCAATTGCCGCCCTTACATGGCGCTTTGTGTGTATAATAGCTATCAGACTATTTTATACTTCATCAGGTTAATTATAACCCTTTGATTTAAGTGATTAAGGTGATCTAAACCATGGGATTCAAATGCGGTATTGTCGGCTTGCCGAACGTGGGTAAGTCCACATTGTTCAACGCACTCACTAAAGCGGGAATTGAAGCCGCAAACTTTCCGTTTTGCACCATTGAGCCAAACACTGGTGTTGTGCCCATGCCAGACCCACGCCTGGATAAACTGGCAGAAATTGTTAAACCACAACGAATTTTGCCCACCACGATGGAATTCGTTGATATTGCCGGCCTGGTTAAAGGCGCATCTAAAGGTGAAGGCCTTGGTAACCAGTTCCTGACGAATATTCGTGAGACTGAAGCGATTGGCCACGTTGTGCGTTGTTTTGAAAACGACAACATCATTCATGTGAACAATAAAGTTGACCCGGCTGACGACATTGACGTTATTAATACTGAGCTGGCGTTGTCTGATCTGGATACTTGCGAGCGCGCCATTCATCGCGTTCAGAAAAAAGCCAAAGGCGGTGACAAAGACGCTAAAGCTGAACTGGCTGCGTTGGAAAAATGCCTGCCACAGCTGGAAAATGCTGGCATGTTGCGTGCACTCAAAACACTGACAGATGAAGACAAAGCGGCTATCAAATACCTGAGCTTCCTGACGCTTAAGCCGACGATGTATATCGCCAACGTCAACGAAGATGGTTTTGAAAACAATCCGTATCTGGACACAGTGAAAGAAATAGCAGCTGCTGAAGGCTCTGTCGTGGTTGCCGTATGTGCTTCTGTCGAATCAGATATCGCTGAGCTGGATGATGCAGACCGTGACGAATTTATGGCTGAACTGGGCCTTGAAGAACCCGGCCTGAACCGTGTAATTCGTGCAGGTTATGAACTGCTTAACCTGCAAACCTACTTCACTGCTGGTGTGAAAGAAGTCCGGGCCTGGACTATCCCTGTTGGTGCCACCGCACCGCAAGCTGCGGGTAAAATCCATACCGACTTCGAAAAAGGCTTTATCCGCGCACAAACTATCGCTTATGAAGACTTTATAACCTATAAGGGTGAACAGGGTGCGAAAGAAGCCGGTAAGATGCGTGCTGAAGGGAAAGACTATATTGTTAAAGATGGCGATATTATGAACTTCCTGTTCAACGTCTAAATAAGCTTTGTTGTCTCATGAGATGTCAGAACATCTCATGAAGCTCACAAAACCCGCTAGAATCCACGCAATTGCGTGGATTTTTATTTTTATGAAGGCTCATGAATCTTGCTACAGCGCAGTTAAAAACGGCAGAATTACCTGCCAGAGTATTGCCAGGCACCAATTTAACAAACAAGTAATAGTGCGCCTCCATAACCGACCAACTTCTCAGTATGTTTTGCTCAAGCTGACCGCTATGGCTCTTCACCAACGCTACAGTGTTTACTACTCATGCGACCCTGTGAACTGATGATTTCAGGAACAATGGAATCATAATTCATGTACACACGTTGGTGGGCAATAAAGCTATTATTTGAGTATTGTTGATCAGGTGATGTTGATAGCAACCAGCACACAAATGGCATATAAAATGTGATGTTTAGAGTAACACCCTGCTTGCCAACAGTTAATGCTTAAAATATGACCAGCCTCAGAGATACACAAAATTTTGATGTTTTGTTCAACACTTTCGCGATTAGATTGAAAGATCGATTTTTGATGAAACCCGCAGGGCACCTGAATATATAACTCATTGATTTAAAACAATAAAATTAAATTACATACCCCCACCCTCTTATTTTGAATATAAATCGACTCAGTAATTACCGCACCAACAAGTAAAAACCACTCATATAAATTAATATTAAATATCGTGAACTAATATTGACCTGATATTAAACCTGGCGATACTCAATATGGTTAGTGATAAGAATGGGTTTAGTGATTAAAAAGACGCCACAAATTCAATTGAGTTAACTACAGAAAATTTTATTTCCCGAAAACTGTTCTGGCCGTTACCATGAATAAAACGCTCTCATTGATTCAGTTGTTTATATTTTCTTCTTCCTCTTAATTCTATCTATAGATAGACGTCTTGATCTCATTGTTTTATAGTGCATTATAAAACAAAAAATAGCGAACAAAAATAATAACACCACGACAACGAGGAAACCAATAACCATATTAACCTCCCAAAAAATAACTATTACTACAAACTACCAATAGGTGTATTAAGTGTCAATTCACTAATTTTAAATAAGATTTAACTCAATATATCCATTCATTACTAATAAATATTTTTTATAAAAAAACACGATAACAAACACATAGTGTGTTTATTTTAAGCACCAGACATCATTGGAGTCAGTGAATTTATGAATACGCCGCCATACATGAAAATATCACACATCACTAAAATAAACGCAGCGATTCTTATGGATTTATACAATATGAAATTGATATAATAAATCATTTAACTCGCATCGACTTACCATTTAAGAAATGAGAATAACCTCAGTAAAAATAACCAAGCGAATAGGATATACCTTACACATTGCAGTTTCTATAAATGCGCTTCTATTTATTTATTAGCACCTTGCATGAAAATTAAAAATAAGAAATTCCCCAATTAACAATTAGTTATTATTGTGTTAAAGATCTAGAGCAAGAAAAATCTTATGCCTCTGGAGAGTTGCTTTGTTACTCTGCGTGAGGTAATGAACTTTTCTTTTGAAGTCACTTTTATTATTACACACAGCAACCGGGATACGAGGGCGTTATGGAAAGAAAAATAAATGTTTATTTATATAAAATATCCTGCAATTATATACGACAAGGTATCATTTCCATCCTTCATGAAAACATTGATTCTAATGTAAGAATAAATTTTGACTCGTGCATAATAAACGGTGACTCGTTAGTGATAACAAAGGGGAACTTCACTCCTTTCACAACACAAGATGGGAGGTTTATAGTAATACCAGAAAGAGTAACCATTGACACTTTTTTGGATATTATAAAGAATTTCATCTATGGAAGAATCAGTGATGAAGTGAAAAATATTAGCTTAGGTAATAGAGAACTAGAAATCCTCTCAGGGATAATTTCAGAAAGGAGTGATGATGAAATATCAAGATCAATGCAAATACAAAAGAAAACTGTATCTTCTCATAAGGACAATATAAAAAGGAAAATCGCAGCAAATTCAAGAATAGATCTTTTCTATGCATTTAGTTTTTTTGATTTCAACGACCACAAAATGAAAATAAATGAACTTGAAATAATTCACAATAGAAACATGCAAAATAAAAAAAATCAAAGTAATAGTATTGACTTCTACATGTAATAAGAAAAGAGCTAAGAAAAGGACTTCTTAGCTCTTCCATAGGAACTCACAAAATCATTAAGCACAACATCTTCTATTGGTGTTGATATTAAATACCCCTGAAAGAACCCCACCCCCATAGTTCTCAACATGTTTAATTGATTATTATTTTCAACTCCCTCAGCCACGCAAACAGCCCCTGTCAACGAGCAAAAATAGATAATTGTTTTTATCAAAGAAATGCATATTTCACTATTTTCAATTTTATCTACAACGTTTCTGTCAATTTTAACCCCATTAAACTTTATAACCTGAAGAGGGTATATCGTACTATCATAAGAAAGTATATCATCAAGGTATAAAGTACAACCAATATCTTGTAGAGTATTCATAACCCCGGCTATTCTTACATTGCCATTCAGTTTTATCTTTTCAGAAAACTCTATTGCCAATAATCTTATCCAATCCGCTGAAAAAAGTTTTTTTTGGGAATTAATAATCATTTCAACGAATCTTTCGTTGATTACCTCAGCGCCTGATATATTAAATGAAAAGAAATAACAGCCTTGATATGCATTAATTTTATTCACTGCAATATTAATAAGATAATCAGCTAATGCTAACCACGTTTTTTTGCTTTTAATCATTGGTAAAAATGCATCAGGCAGCAGTATCTGGTTATCATTTTTCCAGCGTATCAAGATTTCAAAACCAATCAGCCTGTTAGTTCTATTAATAACAGGCTGAAATACTGCGTAAACAGAACCATCACTCAGACCAGCTAAAAAGAGAGTATCTGTATCATTCATTGGTTCACCCTCAAGAAATACATCCAATATTCTTTACGTTTTATTCATTATAGATTTCATAAAAAAAAGCCCAACCTGGTTGGGCAATAAGTAAACCAGTAATAGTTTATTGTTATGAAGAAACTGATAATTTCCTGTTGATTATGATCATAAGCACAATCAACAGAATTGAAAATTATCGCAAAGTCAAAAATTTCGTTTTTTATTTAATGTGATGGCGTAGTGGTGGTGGTTGTTGTGGTTGTCGTTGATGTATTTGATGCATTCGACCCGCTCCCGCCCATGGATAACAGCATTACACCTGCCACGGCAACGACAACAGAGGGTACTATTATAGCTGAGCTACCAACCCCATAAAGTGGCGCGTTGGAACCAGCCGCGGTACCATAACTTTTCACTGGCTGTGGGGTAGTGTTCGCAGGTGTAGCTTCAGCAATATTCAAACTAGCTTCTTCAGGTTTTACCACCTCCCCATAAATATCTTTTTCAGCTATATTAGAATTCGCCCTCGCGCTCTCCAAAAATACTTTATCTGGGGATGCAACATAATCCTCCCGCGCTGCATATGCAGAATTAGCCAGCATTACAAGCATCACGCAAATAATTTCTTTCATATGTCACCGTCAGTAGATAATCTCGCCACAAAAATAATCTACCTGAAATTAACGCTCATTTTCTTAAAGTAAGAAATTCCTCGTTTAATAATCAAAATAAACAAGAAAAATCCCAACTTTCAATAAAAAATGAGATTTTTTCCATTCTTTATTGAAGTTTCCCCTAAACCGTCAACAAGCGAAAACATATAAACAGGCTGGTATACTTTCAGGCACAGTGACCACTCACGGCCTGTGTACAGGTATTACTGAGTAATTTAGTCATCATCTGAATTGGTCGGGGGATTAGCTAATCAGCGTACAAGCTGCATGCGCGATATAATATTTAGGACAACACATTGCCGGATAACAGTTGAATGGCCAAACAGAATAGGTTAACCCTCACCTCTGCGAATTAAAACAATACGGCTACACAAGCATCATCGCCCGGGTCTTTTCTGCCACACGCTGCAAAATTGCCTGCGCCTGTTCAAATGACTGAATGTTGGTATAGCCAATTAACAGACCATAACGTTTCTGTTGCTGCATATACCAACTGGAGAGTGGCCGCACACAGAGTTCATGTTGCCTCCAGAGCTCAGCCAGCGCGATATCCTGCATACTGCATTTCAGAAAAGCGACAATATGCATACCACCGCCAGTCAGTTCAAACTCAAACAGGTCTGGAAACACAAACTGGATGGCATCCAGCATCAAACGGCGGCGCTGCTGGTAGAGAATGCGCATCTTTTTAAGATGTCGGTAAAAATGCCCTTCGTTGATAAACTGCGCCAGAATTTTTTGCGGTAGCAGAGGCAAACCGGTTTCCAGTATTTGTCCCAGTTCGCTGAAGCGCCTCAACGTTCCCAGTGGCATCACCAGGTAGCCAATACGCATTGCTGGCATTATGGTTTTGCTGAACGTCCCGGTATAAATTACCCGCTCGTGTATATCCAGGCTTTTCAGGGCTGGGATCACTTTCCGTGTATAGTGAAACTCACCATCGTAATCATCTTCAATAACCCAGCTGTTATTTTGCTGTGCCCACTCCAGTAATTGGTGTTTTCGAGGTAATGACAGGCTGACTGCCAGCGGGCTTTGATGGGTAGGTGTAACAATGGCAAAGCGCGCATCAGCGTGATTGCACTGTAGATAGTCAACATTAATACCCTGCTGGTCAACCGGCACATAATGCAAATTAGGTGCAATGTGTTTTAGTAATTGCTGGCCGAGGAAGAAGCCCGGGTCTTCAAATACCACTTTATCATTCGGCTGTGCCAGTACCGACAAAATTAGTTGCAGGCTGGCACGATAGCCGCTGGTGATAAAAATTTGTTCAGCCTTGCAGTTCAACCCACGTGAAATATTCAGATAGTTTGCGATAGCTTCACGTAGCGGCTGATACCCCATCACCGGCGGCACTACCATCTCTTCAGGCCGCAGGCTGCGAGCCACTTTACCCGAAAGCAACAGCCATTTTTTATGTGGGAATGCATCCAGTGCCGGAATACCCAGCCGCAGTTCACTTTTGCTTTCGCTTGTCGGAGAACTGGGCACAGGAATTGGCACAACAGTAACAATACTGGTCATAGCGGGCACATGGAGAGCAGGGTTGACACGCGTACCTTTCGCCCCCTGGCTAACAAAATACCCTTCACCAGTCAAAATCTCATATGCGGCTTCCACCGTTTTGCGGGCTACCTGTAGCTCACTGGCGAGCACACGAATGGCCGGTACACGGTCACCTGGTTTTAACCTTCCATCCAGAATCTGCTGGCGGTAGCGCCCATAGATCTCTTTATATCCCGTCATCGACTCTATATGTCCTACTTGTTTTATCTAATTTTGACCCTTTTTAACCAGACATACCAATTTAAAATGCCGTCACCAACTCAACAAATGAGTACAGGCCGAGATGAGAATTGCACATTACGACACACCAGAAGAGCTCGCCCGCTGTTATACGCTTATGTGCGAACTGCGCTGCAAGCTTAAGAGTAAGGCTCAGTTTATCAGCCAGGTACAACGCCAACAGAAACAAGGCTATCGGCTGTCTGGCATGGAACAAAACGGCAAACCAGTGGCGCTGGCAGGTTACCGCCTGCTGGAAAATTTTATTCATGGCCGTTTTTGCTACGTAGACGATCTGGTAACTGCCCGGACAGCCCGCAGGCAGGGTTTTGGCGCAGACTTGCTGAATAACCTGGCAGTTGTTGCTCGTGAATACGGCTGTAGCCGGATGGTGCTTGATACCGCCGTCAGCAATACACAGGCGCAGGCGTTTTATCAGTTCTCAAGCTATAGCGCATGTGGCCTGCATTTTTATCGGGAACTCAACTGACAAAGCAAGCGTTATACACAGCACACCATTCACTGTTTACTTTAAAATAGGAATACATCATGTCGTCACGCGTTGATCATTTTCAAACTATCCCCGCGCTCATTAAAATTCTGAGCGATGCTTCGGTTGCATCAGGAAAAACAATGCCGGACAAAAAGCTCCGTCATCTGATGGATATCCGTGCCTCGCAATTAAACCATTGTGCGTTTTGCCTTGATATGCATGTCAAAGAAGCAAAATTGCATGGGGAGCGTGAACTTCGCCTTTACCATGTGGCAATCTGGCGTGAATCCCCCTTGTTCACTGCTAAAGAAAAAGCCGCTCTGGCACTCACTGAAGCCCTGACCCACATCGACAACCGGGGTGTAAGCGAGGCACTTTATAGCGAGTTGAGTGAACATTTTACACAAGAGGAAATTTCAGCGCTGACCTTCAGCATTGCCATGATTAATGCCTGGAACCGCCTGCAGATATTGTCCCGGGCGGTACCTGGTACACTCGACAGCGCTTACGGTCTGGACCGGGCTGATTTAAGTTAATTTTTAACCGCCAGTGGTTCTGTCACTGGCGGTTTTATATCAACATTGTTCTGCAAAAATACACCGGAGTGGTAACGCTAATTCATATTCTGCTCCGGCATTATCTGAAACGATTTATGACTCAAGCGACTATCCCATCTGCTTTACCACACAATCTGCAAAGCCAGCTATCATGGACGCGAGGGTTTCGGGTACCTCCAGTGGTAACAGGTGCCCGGCACCAGAAATGACATTCAGCCTGGCCTCTGGTATCCGGGGTAAGAGTTCTTCCTTGAGTACATTGAGGCGCTCTACTTTATCCTGGTCACCGGATATCACCAGGGTTGGCACGCTGATTGCGCTTACGCAGGCCGTAATATCTTCTCTCATTGCTTCGTCCGGCCACGCTTTTTTTGCCTGAATACTTCCCTTCAGGCTGTCCTCAATCACTTGTTTGCGGTGTTCTGCACTGAGTGTTTTGGCAGTCAGCACATGATCAATCACATATTCCACTGATTCACATGACGAATAAGCACTTTTCAGCACCGTGCGCTCTTCATCAGAAAGGTGCATCGGTGTAGGGGGTGATGGTGCGACTAAGATTAACCCTTCAAGCCCTTGCGGTTGGCGTGATGCAATCAACTGTGCCACTTTTCCCCCCATAGAGTGCCCAACCAGAATGTAACGCTGTATGCCCAGTTTCTTAATCACTGCTTCTGCATCTGCAGCCAGCCCCGCGATGTCATAGCCATCTGTCGGCTTGCCAGACTCCCCCCATCCCCGGTGATCATAAGCAATAGTCTGGTAGTCATTGGGTAAAATGTTAATCACGCTCTCCCAGGTACGCGATGAGCCGCCATAATAATGTAGAAACACCAGCGCAGGCGATCCCTCCCCCCGTTGTGTTACGTGAAGATGCGTATCATTGATATCGAGTTTCATTGTCTGTCTCCTCTGGTTGAATGCCTGTAAGGATAAATTCAACATCAAGGATTGATAATCCATAAAAAACTATCGACAATCGATAACACAGTTATTGAATGGGATAATAAATGGACCGGTTAACAAGCCTTGCGGTTTTTGTCGCAGCCGTTGAAGAAGGTAGCTTTGCAGCTGCTGCCAGACGTTTTGGGCTATCTCCAGCCATGGCAGGAAAGCATGTCAGCGCTATTGAAACCGAGGTGCATGCACGGCTTTTGCAACGCTCAACCCGCCAGTTAAGCCTTACCGATGCCGGATTACTCTATTACGAACGCTGTAAACAGATTCTCGAAGCCTACGACGAAGCAGTCCGGGAAGCGGGTGATATCCAGACGAGTGCGCGGGGTACCTTGCGGATTGCAGCACCTGCCACATTCGGGGAGATGCATGTGTCGGGTATTGTGGCCCGATATTTGACAGATAATCCTTATGTGAATGCAGAAGTGTTGCTGGGAGACCACTACACAGACCTGCTGGATATCCGTGTAGATGTGGCGATACGTATCGGTAGACTAACCCGTTCACAGTCAGTCACGCGCAGGCTGGCACCATGCCGTATGGTGCTCTGTGCATCCCCAAACTGGCTTGCGCAAAATGGTACGCCATGTAAACCTGAAGACTTGCATGATGCCCCCCGGCTTGCCTTTAGTGAGGCCGTCTCTGAAGGCAACTGGACACTTATTGATGCGCAACAGCAAGCCTTCACACTCAAAGGCCCTTGCCGATTACTGGCGAATAACACGCAGTTTCTCGTTGCATCGGCACTCGCCGGCATGGGGATTGTTTACGCACCCACATTTGTGCTGGGTGAGCATATCCGCCGCAAGACGCTAATTCCGTTACTGCCTGGCTATACCCCCAGCGAACTGGTTATTCAGGCGGTATACCCCAGCGCATTACATATTCCGGCTAAAGTACGGCACTTTGTCGATTACCTGGCACAGGCTTTTGGTGATAATCCTCCGTGGGATAAACCTGAATGAAGTCTGCACACCGGTATCCCGAGTTTATGGCTCCTGGTCCTTCTGGCCTTCGGGGTAAAAAAGGATGTGTCAGGGATTAAATATGACAGAGCTTTCGAAGAAAACCGGGAAGGGGTTATTGCGCAACACCCATGCGAACCAGCCTTTAAAGGAAAGATAATTGCTGCTCTTTATAACGGGATTAAAGAAAAGCGCGGACAACCTTTGGCAAAGTCAAAACAGATGTGATTACCGATACACAACCAGAGTTCGTGCGCGGGAACTTCTGCAAGAACATACCCCCGCCCCTGAGGAAAGAATACATACCCGGTAAAATGACGAAGCACATATTACCATTAGCTGTTTCACCTGATCTGGCAGTAATTCTCGCAGTATTGCCTGAACTACCATCACGCCACACCATAATGTGGCGTGATTTTACTGAGCGCAACACTGGTTAGCAGCCAAATAAACTAACAACTGCTTATTTCAACAAGCGTACTTTAACGGATTTCCCTTTGATTTTACCTTGTTGCAATTGCTTCCAGGCGTGACGCGCAACGGACTGTTTCACCGCAACATAAGCATGCATTGGGTGGATGGCGATTTTACCAATATCGGCTCCGTCCAGCCCAATATCTCCGGTTAATGCCCCCAGAATATCACCAGGGCGCATTTTTGCTTTTTTACCACCATCAATCGCCAAGGTTGCCATTTCAGCTTCAAGCGGCAATACCTTGCCAGTGGCAGGTTGTGGGCACCAGTTAAGCGTTATGTGAAGCATTTCTTCCAGCACATTTGCCCGGGTGGCTTCTTCTGGCGCACACAGGCTCACTGCCAGGCCACTTTCCCCGGCTCGCGCAGTACGCCCAATGCGGTGCACATGGACTTCCGGGTCCCAGGCCAGTTCAAAATTCACCACCATTGCCAGTGCTTTTATATCAAGCCCGCGCGCAGCTACATCGGTTGCCACCAGCACACGGCTGCTGCCATTAGCAAAACGTACCAATGTCTGGTCCCGGTCGCGCTGCTCCATATCGCCATGCAACGCCAGCACACTCTGGTTACTCGCGGTCAGGGCATCGCACACTGCCTGGCAGTCCTTTTTGGTATTACAAAACACCACGCAGGATGCTGGTTTCTCACGGCTCAACAGAGCCTGCAGTACAGCGATTTTTTGATTGCGGGGTACTTCATAAAACTGCTGCTGTACCGCCGGGAGCGCTTCTGCTGTATCTATTTCTATCGCCAGAGGTTCATGCTGGTAGCGTTGGCTGATTGCCGCAATTGCCACAGGCCAGGTGGCAGAAAACAGCAGCGTCTGGCGCTGAGCGGGGGCAAATGCAACCACCTCATCGATAGCTTCAGCAAACCCCATATCCAGCATGCGATCTGCTTCATCCAGCACCAGAGTACGTAATGCAGACAGGCTCACGGTCTGCTTGTTCAGGTGGTCCAGTAACCGCCCGGGCGTTGCCACGATAATATGCGGTGCATGGGTCAGTGAATCACGCTGCGCATTAAATGGCACTCCGCCACAGAGTGTCAGCACCTTAATATTTGGCGTGGCACGCGCCAGACGGCGCAGTTCACCTGCAACCTGATCGGCTAATTCGCGTGTCGGGCAAAGCACCAGAGACTGGGTAGTAAATTGTGTCGCATCAATATGCTGCAACAAACCAAGACCAAAGGCTGCTGTTTTACCGCTTCCGGTTTTTGCCTGAGCCCGGACGTCTCTTCCACTAAGAATGGCTGGCAATGCCGCGGCCTGAACCGGCGTCATCGCCAGGTAGCCGAGCGTTTCAAGTGTCGCGAGTTGTTGGGAAGACAGAGCGTTAAGTTCAGCAAATGAGGTCACAGTAATAATTCCGGATAAAAGCCAGTGGGCGGCAATAATACCACCCCTCACCTGAATTGCATGGCGAATTATTGACTCAGGAGATGAATGCTTATGGGCTGCGCAACGCGTGGCTCCGAACGTGCCTCAATAAAAGAGTGCTGTGTCTGTCATATTGTGAAATTTATGAGTCAAACTGCATAGTGTATTCAAGAACCCGCTATTATCGTCGCTGCCCAAACGCCGTAACATCGACTGGTTAATTAAAGAAATGGGAGATGTCATGGAGAAGCGAATACTGGGTAACAGCGGGCTGGAAGTTTCAGCTCTGGGCCTGGGCTGTATGCGCATGAGTTTTGCCGACAAACCTGCAAATAAACAAGAAATGGTAACCCTGCTCCATCAGGCCGTGAGTCTGGGAGTAACTTTTTTCGATACAGCCGAAGTTTACGGGCCTTTTACTAATGAAACGCTACTGGGTGAAGCTTTTGCCTCTGTGGATAAAAACAAACTGGTATTAGCAACCAAATTTGGCTTCAAACACAACCCTGAAACTGGCCCCTCACCTGCTGAAGGGTTTGACAGCCGCCCGGAGCAGATCAGGCGTGTTGCCGAGGCTTCACTGAAACGCCTGAATGTTGATTGTATTGATTTATTTTATCAACACCGTGTTGACCCAAACGTGCCGATTGAGGATGTCGCCGGTGCAGTGAAAGACCTGATTCAGGAAGGAAAGGTAAAGTATTTTGGTTTATCTGAAGCCAGCGCCGATATTATTCGCCGGGCTCACAGTGTCCAGCCTGTCGCCGCACTGCAAAGTGAATACTCAGTATGGTGGCGTAATATCGAGCAGGAAATTTTACCCACTTGTGAAGAGCTCGGCATTGGTCTGGTACCTTACAGCCCGCTTGGACGGGGCTACCTCACAGGGACAATTACTACAGCAACCACTTACGATAAAAGTGATTTGCGCAGCCACAACCCGCGTTTTACAAAAGAAGCTATTGACGCAAACCAGGTGGTTGTCGATCTTCTGGTACAAATGGGAAAACATTACCAGGCGACACCAGCACAAGTCGCTCTTGCCTGGTTACTGGCACAAAAACCCTGGATTGTGCCCATTCCCGGGAGCCGCTCTCTGCCACGGCTTCAGGAAAACCTGGCGGCAGCCAACTTGTCACTAAGTGAACAACACTTGAAAGAAATAAATCAGGCGCTGTCTGCCATCAAAGTGGTTGGCGACCGTTATTGATTTATCCGTTGTCTTAAGCAAAAGCCAGTACATTTTTTGCTGGCTTATTTTGCACAAACTATTCGGGCTGGCTTGAGCATTCGGGCGAATAGCGCAGCGCCTCAATCAGTTTTGCAAATGCAGCGGTATGTTGTTTACGGCTTGGATAATAAAGAAAATAACCCGGGAATGGGTCGCACCAGTCTTCCAGTACAGCAATAAGCTCCCCTGATGCAATACCTTCACTTGCAGTATCTTCCGGAATATACGCCAGCCCAAAACCACTTTTTGCCGCATCCACGCGTGACGCCAGGGTATTTAAAGTCAGTTGCCCTTGCACCCGAACTTTGATTTCCTGTTCCCCACGCATAAATTCCCATGCATACAACCCACCAAGCGTGGGCAGGCGCATATTTATGCAGTTGTGTTCCTGTAATTCGTAAGGTGTTTTCGGTTTACTTCGTTTAGCAAAATAGCCAGGTGACCCAACTACCGTCATGCGCCAGTCCGGGCCGATACGCACGGCAACCATATCGCGAGCCAAATGTTCACCCAACCGAATTCCTGCATCAAAACGCTCACTGACAATATCCCGCAGGCCGTTATCAATGGTCATTTCCACATTCACATCGGGGTATTGTTCAAGGAACGCTTTCAGTGCTGGCCATACTGTAGATTCGAGCGCATGTTCACCCAACGTCAGGCGAATATTCCCGGCGACTTTATCGCGCATGTCCGTGAGTGAAAGCAGTTCAAGTTCTATCTCATCCATATGTGGGCGAATAGCATTGATCAATTGCTCGCCTGCTTCCGTTGGCGCTACACTCCGGGTGGTTCGGGTTAACAAACGAATACCCAGGCGTTCTTCGAGCCCTCTTATGGCATGGCTCAGGGCCGATTGAGAAATGCCCAGTTGTGCTGCTGCCCGTGTGAAACTACGCTCACGGGCTACAATTATCAGGTAATAGAGGTCGTTAAAATTGTCTTTCAGCATCCGGCACGCCTTTGCTCACTGTTTTCCAAATTTTGCCAGAGAGACAGGGTAACGTCATTTTTAACCTGAACATACGAATTCGTGCGCCAGCCAGGCTCCTGACACTCATTCTTTTGGTGAATGGATGCTGTAACGAAATGCATCAAAGGTAAATTTTCCGGAAATTTCCTTTTTTACACTGATAACTGTCTGTTCTCTTTTATAATCAATTAAGATTTTCATATGGTTGAATACAGTTGATGGCAATAATCAGGAGGAGATCGGTTGATGATGAAGTCCGTTCTGCGTCGCCCAAGAACGCTTTTTCTTGCCATCCAGGTTGCCCTCAGTGGCGCAATACTTGGTTTAAGCCCCGCCCCCGCCCTGGCAGAAGAAGGGCTGAATAATTATCCACAAACCCCTGACCAAACGTTGGGGCCACTTTTTGCCGAAGTGCAACGTTCAAAATTGTTTGCGGATCAAAAAACATTTACTGATGCGGTGGCCAAAAGCGATCCGCTGATGATCCTTGCGGATTACCGCATGCAACAACATCAGTCCGGGTTTGATTTACGCCACTTTGTTGCGCTCAACTTCGTGATGCCCCATGAGAGTGAGAAATACGTGCCCCCCAGTGGACAGTCGCTACGTGAGCATATTGACAGCCTGTGGCCTGTACTGACGCGCAGCACCGATAATGTTGATGAACGGGACTCATTATTGCCGCTTCCCAAACCTTATGTTGTGCCTGGCGGCAGGTTCCGTGAAGTTTATTACTGGGACAGTTATTTCACTATGCTGGGGCTTGCCGAAAGTGGGCACTGGGATAAAGTGCGCGATATGGTGGAGAATTTTGCTTCGGAGATAGACCAGTGGGGGCATATTCCTAATGGCAACAGAACGTATTATCTGAGCCGTTCGCAGCCTCCGTTTTTCCCGCTAATGGTGTCATTACTGGCAAGCCATGAAGGCGATGACGCATTGGTTAAATGGCTGCCCGAAATGAAAAGAGAGTACGCATACTGGATGGCGGGAAGCGACCAACTGGCACCGGGTGAAGCACACCGCCGGGTGGTTAAACTGGCAGATGGCGCGGTTCTTAACCGCTACTGGGATGATGAAGATACGCCTCGCCCGGAGTCCTGGCTGGATGATGTAACAACAGCGAAGCACTACCCTTCACGACCAGCCACAGATATTTACCGGGATTTACGGGCTGGGGCTGAATCTGGCTGGGATTTTAGTTCTCGCTGGATGGATGACCCGGAGCAGTTAGGTTCAATTCGTACCACCAGCATTGTGCCTGTCGACCTGAACGCAATGATGTTTCTGATGGAAAAAACGCTGTCCCGTGCCAGCAAAGCAGCTGGCGACAACGCCGGGGCCAGTCGCTACGACAGCCTTGCAGATAAACGCCAGCAATCTATTGAGTCCCATATGTGGAATAGCAAAGAGGGCTGGTATGCCGACTATGACCTCAAAACCCACAAAGTGCGCAGCCAGTTAACAGCCGCTGCTCTTTTCCCGTTATATGTCAAAGCGGCAGCGACTGACCGCGCCCAGAAAATGGCGAAAATAACGGAAGAAAAACTGCTCAAGTCTGGCGGTATCGCCACAACACTGGTGCGTAGCGGGCAACAATGGGACTTGCCGAACGGGTGGGCACCTTTACAGTGGGTAGCGGTCGAAGGCCTGAAGAATTACAACCAGTCAGGGCTGGCGACGGAGATAACCTGGCGTTTTCTGACAAATGTCCAGCACACCTACAACCGTGAGCACAAATTACTGGAGAAATATGATGTCACCACAACCGGTGTCGGGGGAGGTGGTGGCGAATACCCACTCCAGGATGGCTTCGGATGGACCAATGGTGTAACGCTTAAAATGCTGGACTTGCTATGTGGTAAGAAATCGCCGTGTAATGATGTCCCTGAGACTCGCCCGGCCACAATTACAAACACAAACATGAGTACTGGACCTGCCAGCATACCTGTCGCCACGCCAGCCACTTCAGCCTCCCCGCTACCGGAGGCAGCCAATCCGGTGGCGGCAGGGAAATAATCCATCCACCACCCGCACCCCGCAGATACTGTGCGGGGTGTTATAAATACCTGAAGTCTCACCCGTACCTTTCGTTTGTACTTATCACACACCATTTCTGCCTGACAGGCTCGCCTGCAAGGGCTGGCAACTTTACACTTTTACATTAATACTTATTAATACACAGCTATGCGTAAGTTTGCCTTAAGTTTCTGGCAACTACGCCGATAACGAAAAAACATCTGTCAGGTGTAACTACAAGGAAATACCGGTGGGTAATTACAGTGAACAATTTTTAAAGCAAGGGCAGCTCGCTGTTCTTGGTGTGCTTAAGGATTTAGTAAAGTCCCAGTCGCCTGTGTGCGTGTCATGGTCTAAAGGGCAATTTATCAGCCGGATGTTATCGGTTGATACTGGAGGGTTGGTTATAGACTATGGCAGCCAGGACAAGGAAAACCAGGAAGTATTAAAAGCCACGTCTGTAACCGTGACCGCTGAAACTCAGGGTGCCAAAGTCGAATTCACACTTAATGGTATGACTTCTGATATTTATCAGGACTTACCGGCTTTTACCAGCTCTTTACCCGACAGCCTGTGGTATGTTCAGCGCCGCGAATTTTTTCGTATTACCCCGCCTGCTCACCCGCCTTATTTCTGCCACATTCTGCTTCCCGGTGAAGAGAAATTTTCAGGGATGATTCAGGATATTTCACTTGGCGGCATGGGAATTTTATTACGCCAGGCATTACCTGCCAGTATTACTGAGGGCATGATGATTCCGCAGGTTGAAATTGATATGCAGGAGTGGGGTATTTTTAAGTTCGATACCCAACTACTGGCTTTGTCAGAGCGCAAAATTATTGACAATAAAAATGAAACGGTCACTATGCCGCGCCTGAGCTTTCGTTTTTTGAACCTGGGGCCAGCTCAGGAGCGGGATTTACAGAAAGTTATCTATGAACTCGAGCGGGCAGCCCGGCAGAAGGCTGACCGCGTGAAATAGGTTACATCGCATCCAGCGCTTTGTTGATTTTCCACAAATAACGCGGCGCCTGTGCAGCAGGGTGTTTTTTTACCACATGCTGGAAAAATGCGTCGCGATCCAACTTGTTGATTTTCTCAATCGCTGTGGCTCTGTCTGAAGAAAACGAACGTAATAGTGCTCCCGCTCCATTTGCATAGGAGACAGCCAGTGCGTCCTGCATCACTTCCGGGTTCTGGATACCTGCCAGCGGCCCTTTCTCGAGAATGCTGAGGTAAGCGGCGCCAACCGAGATATTCCGTTCCGGGTTTTTCAGTTCACTGTCCGTGGGTTGCCCTGCCCACCCCATCCGTCGCCAGACATCTTTTCCAGCTGTAGAAGCTTTGATCTGCATCAGACCGACTGCATTAGAAGCACTGACAACATTCGGGTTACCTCCCGACTCAACAGCAATAATTGCCGTAATTAACTCCGGGCTGACACCCCATGCGCTTCCTGCCTGCTGGCTTATGGGCATCCACTGCTTTGCCCGTGCCACAGGCAACGTCGGGTCCCAGGGTTGTTGCTTGTATTCATGGCCTGAACAGCCTGCCAATAAGACTATTAAAAACAGTAACCACCTGGACTTCACATACCGCATCCGTCTTCCCTTCATCCTGTTTATAATTACACCAACCACGCTGGCGACGAACACCTGTTGATGACAACGCAAGGTGTACGCGGCATCATACTCAAATACATCGCCAAGTCAGCAAGGAATTCGCATGCCAGTTATTCATCTGATTGCCCCTTCAGGTTATTGTGTTAAGCAAGAGGCCGCACTTCGTGGCGTTGAAAGGCTGGTCAGCGCCGGATATGAGGTAGAAAACCAGGCAGTCATTTCGCGTCGTTTCCAGCGCTTTGCGGGTGATGACAACGCCAGGCTTTCCGACCTTTCCGAAATCGCCCAACTGGGTAACAGCACGGATATCGTTTTAGCGGTTCGGGGGGGATATGGCATGACCCGGCTGCTTGAGTCTATCGACTATGGCGCAATTGCACACCGCCTTGAACAGGCACCCCTGGCGATTTGCGGGCACAGCGACTTTACTGTGTTCCAGTTAGCTTTGCTGGCCCGGCATCCACAAGCCATCACATTCAGTGGGCCAATGCTCGCAGGTAATTTTGGCTCTGAAGATCTCAACACTTTCACCTGGAACCACTTCTGGCAGGCGCTTCAGGAGCCTGAATTCACATTACAATGGGTAAGTGACAGTACGCCATTTGAAGCCAGCGGCACCTTGTGGGGGGGCAATCTGTCCATGATTGCTTCCCTGGTTGGCTCGCCATGGTTACCCAATATTGAAGGCGGCATTCTGGTTCTGGAAGACGTGAATGAACACCCTTTCCGGGTGGAACGCATGCTAATGCAACTACTGCGCGCCGGTATTCTCAACAAGCAGCGGGCCATTATTCTCGGGAGTTTTAATGGTACTACCCTCAATACTTATGATGACGGCTACAATTTCGATGTCATGTGTGATTTTCTGCGCAGCAAGTTGACTGTGCCGCTGGTCACCGGGCTTAATTTTGGTCATGAAGCCCGCACAGTCACTCTGCCTTTGGGCGCTGCTGCCCGGTTATCTCATCAGGGTGACATGGCAATGTTGACACTTTCTGGCCATCCCGTTTTACGCCGGTAAAAATAAACGCTATTTCACAGTTTTCATTAGTGAAAACTGTGATAGCGTTTAAGAAACAAATGCTTTACTGCAAGGAGACAGGTGGTCTTGGACGCTGATGTTATTTTTAAGCTTTTTATCCTGGGGTCGTTACTGGTTACCTGTAGCATTTTACTGAGCTCATTCTCATCACGTCTTGGCATTCCTATTCTGATTATATTCCTGGCTATCGGGATGCTCGCCGGAGTGGATGGTATTGGTGGGATCCCGTTCGATAACTATCCTCTTGCATATCTCATCAGTAACCTTGCTCTGGCCATGATTCTGCTGGATGGCGGAATGCGCACCCAGGCAAGCTCATTCCGGGTTGCGCTCTGGCCTTCTCTTTCCCTCGCAACTGTTGGGGTACTGATAACCTCAGGCTTGACAGGTATTGCCGCAGCCTGGCTGTTTAACCTCGATTTAATGCAAGGGTTGTTGATAGGAGCGATTGTCGGCTCGACTGATGCAGCCGCAGTGTTTTCTATGCTCGGAGGTAAAGGGCTAAACGAACGTGTCAGTTCCACGTTGGAAATCGAATCCGGCAGTAATGACCCAATGGCTGTGTTTTTAACCATAACGCTGATAGAAATGATCCAGCGACACCAGACCGGGCTTGACCTGATGTTTCTGGTACACATTATCCAGCAATTTGGTTTGGGCATTATCCTTGGGTTGGGCGGTGGCTGGGTATTACTGCAGACCATTAATCGTATCACCCTGCCGCACGGGTTGTATCCATTACTGGCTCTCAGTGGCGGGATAATGATTTTCGCCATCACCACAGAACTCAATGGCAGTGGGATCCTCGCCGTTTATTTATGCGGTTTCCTTCTGGGTAACCGGCCAATTCGCAGCCGCTTTGGTATTCTGCAAAATTTCGATGGCCTTGCCTGGCTGGCACAGATTGGCATGTTCCTTGTGCTGGGGTTGCTCGTCACGCCATCTAATTTGTGGGCTATTGCCCTGCCCGCCTTGTTATTGTCTCTGTGGATGATTTTTTTCGCCCGCCCACTGTCCGTACTGATTGGTTTGTTACCCTTCCGGGGTTTTAATTTACGTGAACGGGTTTTCATCAGTTGGGTAGGCTTACGTGGTGCTGTTCCGATTATTCTGGCCGTCTTCCCCATGATGGCAGGTCTGGACAATGCGTCACTGTTCTTCAATGTGGCCTTTTTTGTGGTACTGGTGTCACTCTTTTTGCAGGGCAGTACACTGGGGTTTGCAGCAAAGAAGGCCAAAGTTATCGTGCCACTGACTGGCTGGCCTATTTCACGCATCGGGCTGGATATTCACCCACGTAATCCCTGGGAACAGTTTGTCTACCAACTCAGCGCCGAAAAATGGTGCATCGGAGCAGCACTGCGTGACTTGCAAATGCCGCCAGAGACCCGAATAGCCGCGCTGTTTCGCAACAATACCCTTCTGCACCCTTCCGGCAGCACCCGGCTTGAAGAAGGTGACATCTTATGTGTGATTGGTCGCGAACGCGATTTACCTGCTCTTGGGAAATTATTCAGCCGCACACCTCCTGAGTCGGTCTCACTGGATCAGCGCTTCTTTGGTGACTTTGTCCTGGATGCCAGCGCTCGTCTGGGCGATGTTGCGGTCATCTATGATTTGGAACTGTCTGGCGAGACAGACCACGAGCAAAGTGTGGGCGAGATGTTTGTTCACATACTGGGTGCGGAACCTGTGGTGGGTGACCAGATTGAATACGCAGGTATGATTTGGACCATCGCTGAGAAAGAGAACAACCGTATAAGCAAACTCGGGTTACGCTTCGCTGACGAGGAGCAGCAATAGGTTTCTCTGTCAGCCTGTCGCTCCCCCGGCATGAAGACGCCATATCCCGGAGGAGCGACAAGAATCTAACCAGTAAGTTACACTGTCACAACCGGGACGCGTGGTGCCAGTGCACACAACAACTCATATCCAATTGTTCCTGCTGCCTGTGCGACATCATCTACCGGTACATTTTGCCCCCACAGTTCTACAGGCGAGCCAATATTCGCATGTGGACAAGGGGTTAAATCAACGGCCAGCATATCCATGCTCACGGCCCCGGTGAGCGTTGTCAAAACCCCATCAACCCAGACGGGCGTGGCATCAGGTGCCGTTCTTGGGTAACCATCAGCATAACCTGCAGCAACAATACCGATACGCTGCGTTTTTGTTGCATGATAACGGCAACCATAACCAACAGTATCACCGGCGTTCAAATGCTGAATACCAATTATCTGACTTTGTAATGTCATTGCCGGCCGCAGGCCAAAGGGGGCGATATCTTGTGGCCTTGCTGATGGTGAAGCACCATACAGAATAATTCCGGGTCTGACCCAGTCATAATGGGTTTCAGGGCACCATAACACAGCGGCAGAATTTGCCAGTGAGCGGGGAAGGTTCAGACCTTCTGCAGCCTGCCTGATTAACCGCATTGCGTCGCCTGTTCCACCTGGCTGGTCAGCCTTAGCGAAATGTGCCATCAGTGTCACTTCCCCTACCTGCGCCAGCGACCGCAATTGCTGCCAGACAGCATTCACTTCTTCCGGGCGAAATCCGAGGCGGTTCATCCCACTGTTCACTTTCAGATAAACATTAACGGGTTTACGGGCCGGGCTGGCAGCCAGCATAGCCAGTTGCCAGTTACTGTGAACACAGGTTGTTAACCCGTATTCATGGCACAGAGCCAGTTCACCTGCATCAAAAAAGCCTTCAAGTAGCAGGACAGGCCCGTGCCAGCCCGCCTGTCTTAGCCACAATGCATCTTCAATATTCAGCAAAGCAAACCCATCAGTACCCGAAGCCAGTGTCGACCAGATACGCTTCAGCCCATGCCCATAGGCATCCGCTTTCACAACACTCCAGACTTTCGCATGGCCAGCCTGCTGGCGAACCTGGTGCAAATTATGGCTGATGGCCTGTAAATCAATGGTGGCATTAATTGGGCGGGTCATGCGCCCTCCCCGTGGTGCACACCAGGATTGACCGATGAATGGGCAGGCCTCACTTGAAAGCCTGGCTGATAACGTACAACCCCGAGGTCGGCTGATTCGATATCGGGCTGGTGACCAGAAACCAGGTCAGTGATCAGCTTTCCTGACCCACATGCCATCGTCCATCCGAGCGTACCATGCCCGGTGTTAAGCCACAGGTTACGCAACCGGGTTGGCCCAATCACCGGTGTCCCGTCTGGTGTCATTGGGCGCAACCCCGTCCAGAATGTAGCCTGTTCTACATGACCGCCTCGTGGATACAAATCGCGCACAACCATTTCCAGTGTTTTACGTCGCCGTTCTGGCAAGTCCAGATTGAAACCAACAATCTCTGCCATACCGCCTACCCGAATGCGCTGATCAAAGCGGGTAATGGCAATTTTGTAAGTTTCATCCAATACCGTTGAAACCGGTGCACCTGACTCACTGGCTATAGGGATAGTCAGCGAATAACCTTTCAACGGATAAACGGGAATAGACACTATCTCACTAAGCAGTGATGTAGACCAGGCACCCAGAGCCAGTACCCAGGCATCCGCCTGCAAAACTTCATTGCCACAACGCACTCCGGCAAGTTTGTCACCTTCTACCAACAACTGGTCAATTGCCGTATTGAACCTAAAATTCACTCCGGCATCCTGCGCCATTTTGGCAAGATTTTTCGTGAAGAGCTGGCAGTCGCCGGTTTCATCATTTGGTAACCGCAGGCCTCCAGTTAGCTTATGCGCAACTTCCGCCAATGCGGGTTCAACTGCCCCCAATTCAGCTGATTCCAGTAGCTGATACGGTACCCCTGCCTCCCGGAGCACAGCTATATCTTTTTCTGCGCTGGCAAATTGTGCGGCAGTGCGAAACAACTGCAGAGTCCCTCCCTGACGGCCTTCATACTGAATCCCGGTATCTTTACGCAAAGTTCGCAGGCAATCACGGCTGTATTCAGCAAGACGTACCATGCGCGCCTTATTCTGCGCGTAGTGCGTTGCATCACAATTACGCAGCATCTGCCACATCCACCGCAGTTGTGCCGCAGAGCCATCAAGGTGGATAGCCAACGGTGCATGGCGCTGAAACATCCATTTAACTGCTTTCAACGGAATACCCGGTGCAGCCCAGGGAGCTGCATAACCAGGTGAAACCTGCCCGGCATTACCCGCACTGGTTTCTTCTGCTGCCTCTGGCTGACGGTCAACCACGGTGACATCGTGGCCTGCCTGGCGTAAATACCAGGCACTCGCTACTCCAACCACTCCACTACCAAGCACCACCACTCGCATATCCAACCCCAATAGTCGATAAAGAATAATCATCTAGTCACAAATTGATAACCCAGATGAAAATGTTATTCAACATATGACTTTTTTATGGTGAGCACTGTCACAACCTCACATACCAGCCTGATGTAGCGCTAAATTCCAAAAAAATATTGCCGTTGTTCTTTTGCAGAGGAAAATGCTGTCAGCATGCAATTAACCACAAAAAATTGTGTTTAACTGATGATGAAAAATATAGGCCAGCTCACCCTAAGTTGCTGGTGTGATCTATGCTTATGGAGACGGTTCCTTTTATTACCGGAACTGAAACTTGAGGGGCGCGCTTATGGTCACATTGACAGCATCCGAAACACGGAAAGAGAAACGTCTGAGTGATGGACCCGACTGGACGTTTGAGTTACTGGATAGCTATTTGCAAGAAATTGACAGAGTTGCCAGGCATTACCGGCTTAGCACCTATCCACACCAAATCGAGATTATTACCTCAGAACAAATGATGGATGCCTATTCCAGTGTCGGTATGCCTATCAATTACCCTCACTGGTCGTTTGGTAAAAAGTTCATTGAGACAGAGCGAATGTACAAACATGGGCAACAAGGGCTTGCCTATGAAATAGTGATTAACTCCAATCCCTGTATTGCTTACCTGATGGAAGAAAACACAATGACCATGCAGGCGCTGGTCATGGCACATGCCTGTTACGGGCACAATTCTTTCTTCAAAAACAATTATCTGTTCCGTAGCTGGACAGATGCCAGTTCTATTATTGACTACCTTATCTTTGCCCGAAAATACATTACGGAATGCGAAGAGCGCCATGGTGTGGAAGAAGTGGAGAAACTGCTCGATTCCTGCCATGCCCTGATGAACTATGGTGTGGACCGCTACAAACGGCCGCAGAAAATCTCGCTTCAGGAAGAAAAAGCGCGCCAGAAAAGCCGTGAAGAATACCTGCAAAGCCAGGTGAATATGTTGTGGCGTACATTACCACGCAAAGAGGACGAAGAAAAACTGGCTGATACCCAGCGCCGCTTCCCTGCGGAACCACAAGAAAACTTACTGTATTTTATGGAGAAAAATGCGCCGTTGCTGGAACCATGGCAGCGTGAGATTTTGCGCATTGTCCGTAAAGTCAGCCAGTATTTTTACCCACAGAAGCAAACACAGGTCATGAATGAAGGCTGGGCGACATTCTGGCACTACAGCATTTTGAATCACCTGTATGACGAGGGAAAACTCACCGACCGCTTCATGCTGGAGTTTTTACACAGCCACACCAATGTTGTGTATCAACCGCCTTATAACAGCCCCTGGTATAATGGCATCAATCCCTATGCTCTTGGCTTTGCGATGTACCAGGATATTAAGCGTATTTGCCAGTCGCCTACTGATGAAGACAAATACTGGTTCCCGGACATTGCCGGCAAAGACTGGCTGGATACCCTTCATTTCGCCATGCGTGATTTTAAAGATGAAAGCTTTATCAGCCAGTTTATGTCACCCAAACTTATGCGTGACTTCCGTTTCTTTGCGGTACTGGATGATGACAGAAATAACTTCCTTGAAATCTCCGCTATTCACAATGAAGAAGGATACCGCGAGATACGTAACCGCCTTTCCGCACAATATAACCTGAGTAACCTCGAACCTAATATTCAGGTATGGAACGTAGATTTACGGGGCGACCGGTCACTGACATTACGTTATATTCCACAGAGCCGTGCTCCACTGGATAAAAGCCGCCGCGAAGTAATGAAACATGTTCACCGATTGTGGGGCTTTGATGTCATCCTGGAGCAACAAAACGAGGATGGCAGCGTTGAGTTACTGGAACGTTGCCCGCAACGTAGTACTTAATACGTATGAAGTCGCCAGCCAGATGATGCAAGACGCCAGCTTCTGCTGGCGTTTTTATTTTACACAAGATACGTAAGCGCCACGCTTAAACCAGAATGACCATAGTTCAATAATCACCTGTTTAAGCCTGTACCCCAATGAACACTTAACGTGTTACTGGCGCCCGCGAATGGCGAGGTCACCAGGCATAGTTTTATGCATCCGGTGCCAAATCTCACCACTCTCACGCCCATAGGTACGTACGACATCATAAACCTGATCCACCAATCCGTCTTTACAGATAGTAGCCAGTTTATGGTAGAAGCCAAGGGCAAGACTGCGGGCTTCAGGGCTTGAGAAATAGTGGCGACCGATCCGGGTATACAGCCCTTTCATCCCGTTAAGGATCAAACCATAAATAGGGTTACCGGAAGCGAATGCCAGACCACGGAAAATATTGTAATCCAGGTCGGCAAAGGCATCAGCATGGTCTTCAACTGCACTGGCTTTATCCAGCACCTGCGTAGCCTGATCCGGATGCTGGCGAAATGCAGTACGAATAAAAATGGTGGCGATATTAGTGCGAACAGACAGTAAGTTATCAATCAACTGTGGGACACTATCGTGATCTAGACGGGCAAGGGTTTCCAGAATATTAAGACCGGATGTTTCCCAGAAATTGTTCACTTTTGTCGGCTTACCATGCTGAATAGTTAGCCAGCCATCACGCGCAAGACGCTGGAGTACTTCGCGTAAAGTAGTTCGGGTTACACCAATAAGCTCTGATAGTTCACGTTCTGCCGGTAAAATTGAACCGGGAGGAAACCGATTATTCCAGATACTTTCAATTATGTACTCTTCAGCGAAACCCGCCGGGCTTTGCGCCTTAATGACCATAGAGTGATTTCCAGTTACACAAGTTCTGCAAAATAGACTCATCATACCAGATGCCACAAACACCAGGTACCCTGTCACCAGAGGAAAAAAGGGATCACGGTATTATTTTTGCCAACTTTACATTGCTGCCAGACAGGCTTCACCCTTGATCCAGCGGTGGCTGCCGGGTAACCTGATGAAAGTAAAAAAGCAACTTAGTATTTTATGTCGAGGAATAACATTTAATCCATGGAAATATCTATTGGTCGTGCGTTATACCGCAATTTTCTGGGGCAGTCCCCAGACTGGTATAAGTTGGCGCTACTCATCTTTCTGGTTGTTAACCCGCTCTGCTTCTTTCTCATCAGCCCTTTTGTTGCGGGCTGGTTATTAGTTGCAGAATTTATCTTCACCCTGGCGATGGCTCTCAAATGTTATCCATTATTACCCGGTGGTTTGCTGGCGTTTGAAGCGCTGGTGATAGGTATGACAACACCAGAGCGAGTACAGCATGAAATTGCGGGTAACCTGGAAGTCATTCTGCTGCTGATTTTCATGGTGGCGGGCATCTACTTCATGAAACAATTACTGTTGACGATTTTCACCCGGTTACTACTGGGGATTCGCTCTAAGGTTATCTTGTCCATGGCTTTCTGCCTGGCAGCAGCATTTATGTCTGCATTTCTTGACGCCCTTACAGTAGTCGCCGTTATCATCAGTGTGGCCGTTGGTTTTTACGGTATCTACCACAGGGTGGCATCCAACAGTGGAGAAGAAGGTAACATTCTTGATGACAGCAGTCTGGAAACAGACAGCAGATCTATTCTTGAACAGTTCCGAGGCTTTTTACGCAGTCTGATGATGCATGCCGGTGTCGGAACGGCTCTCGGCGGTGTAATGACGATGGTTGGCGAACCACAGAACCTGATCATCGCCAGTGCCGCTGGCTGGCACTTTAAAGACTTTTTACTGCGTATGGCCCCCGTTACCGTTCCAGTACTGTTCTTCGGAGTCATCACCTGTATTCTGTTAGAAAAGACCCGCACCTTTGGCTATGGTGACAAGCTTCCTGAAAAAGTTCGCCAGATCCTCCACGACTATGAACTGCGCAGTAGCAAAAAGCGAACTCGTCAGGATAGAGTGCGCCTTGTAGTACAAGGCATTATTGCGGTATGGCTGATTGTGGCTCTGGCCTTCCACCTGGCAGAAGTTGGCCTGATTGGTTTATCGGTGATTATTTTCGCTACTGCGCTGTGTGGGATAACCGATGAGCATGCGATTGGTAAGGCTTTTACCGAAGCACTGCCTTTTACCGCATTGCTCACTGTTTTCTTTTCAGTGGTCGCGGTTATTATCGACCAGCATTTATTTACTCCGATTATTCAGTTTGTACTCAATGCCAGTCCCCACGCTCAGCTCTCCCTGTTTTATTTATTTACTGGTGTATTGTCATCAATCTCAGATAATGTGTTTGTTGGAACGGTTTACATTAACGAAGCCAAAAGCGCACTTGAAGCAGGTGTCATTACGCTTAAGCAGTATGAACTGCTGGCGGTCGCCATTAATACCGGGACTAATCTGCCATCCGTCGCTACGCCAAATGGTCAGGCCGCGTTTCTGTTTTTGCTTACTTCAGCACTGGCACCGCTTATTCGCTTATCTTACGGACGAATGGTTATAATGGCATTGCCTTATACTATTGTTCTGACACTGGTTGGGCTGTTCTGTGTTGAATTTACACTGATCCCCATGACGGAGTGGATGCAGGTACACCACTGGTTTACTGCCCCGACTTTGTCGATGGTGGAATAACAAAGAGCCAGTCAGACCAAAAGGACCCCGGATACTATACGGGGTTCTTTCGCTGGTTCAGATTTTCTTACGCTATTATTTTATATTTTGCTGGCGCTATCAGTAAGTTGGGGTAGACTGCCACACAGTAATATATCCGGGATAAAAATTATGTTGCGATATTTAAACCAGTGTTCGCGAGGTCGTAGCGCCTGGCTATTGATGGCGTTCACGGCATTGGCGCTGGAATTAACGGCGCTTTGGTTTCAGTACGTCATGAAGCTACAGCCCTGTGTTATGTGCATTTATGAACGTTGCGCCTTGTTTGGTATTTTAGGTGCCGCACTGCTTGGTGCTATTGCGCCCAAGACACCTTTGCGCTTTGTGGCGATGATTATCTGGGTTTACAGCGCCGTGCGTGGGTTACAGTTGTCATGGGAACATACCATGCTGCAACTTCACCCTTCGCCATTTGCCGTTTGCCCTTTCAGGGCTGACTTTCCAACCTGGTTACCCCTTGATAAGTGGGTACCGCAGGTGTTTGTCGCGACAGGTGACTGTTCAGTACGCCAGTGGGAATTCCTGACACTGGATATGCCGCAATGGCTGGTAGGGATTTTCGCAGCTTACCTGGTTGTGGCCGTCCTGGTTATTATCGCGCAACCTTTTAAACCAAAACGTCGCGACCTGTTTGGCCGTTAAGCAACAGTACATCAATTTAAGGGGGGCACACTGGCCTCCCTTTTTATTTGCACCATTCACAGGGAATTTATCTGTGGCGATGATTTCTCGCCTCGAGATTACGGAGTGTGGTTATTACATCAGCTACAATGAAACACATTCCGATAATAATACTTACGGCTGCAACCGGGATCAGTGGATACGGGTCATGTAATATGCCAGCAGCATCAGCGACGGGAGGAAAAGCATAATACGCAGCCAGAAACGCGACAGTGGCCACTAAAAACGCGAACAGCCAGATACCCCGAATCCACTTTTGCATGCTATTCAACCCTGAATGTGTCAAAACAAACAAAACAGTAACGCTACCGGAAAACTCATAGGCCAGGTTGCGCCAATCAGCAATGCACTTAATCCCCGAATCACTGGCCTTTCCTTTGCCAGTAAAAAAGTAATCAGCGCACACACAAATGCCATTGCGCCATAAAAAACCAACATTTTTTGATAAATCGTCATAATTTCACACAAAACGTCACTTGACTTGCTGGCGTAATATGCGCGTTTTATTGATACAGATCAAGCTTATCACATTGAGATTTATGACATGCAGGCGGCAGGTAACGAAAGAAGCAGGAAACAAACGGTTCGTAACAAACTGGTGGCATAGAGAGATATCAGCCACCAAAAAATAAGCATTAACTGTTGCCTGAAACCGGGGTTATTTTGCCCATCCAGGCTTATTCAGAATATGATCTTCCCAATCGAGTACATCCGACTCACGTACTGCAATATGGCGTACTGAAATACGCTCACCATGCATGGCGGCTTTAGAACCGGTTCGCAGCGGGTGCCAGACAGGCAGTGACTTGCCCTCACCTACCAGGCGATATGCGCAAGTTGGTGGCAACCATTCAAACTGCGTTAAATTTTCGCGCGTGAGCTTGATACAGTCGGGCTCATACTCAAAACGACGCGAATAGTTACGGCACTGACAGGATTTAATATTCAGTTGCTGACAGGCGACATTAGTAAAATAAATCTCGTCAGTCTCTTCATCCTGCAATTTGTGAAGGCAACACTGCCCACACCCATCGCACAACGACTCCCATTCAGCATCACTCATTTGCTCCAGGGTTTTCACTGCCCAAAATTCTTCTGCCGCCATTATCTCGCCCAATATCAAAAATAAGCTGCACCTTATAAACACTCTGCCCACAGGATGCAAGTTTTATAAGGTGACCAATGCGCTATAGCACTCGGGTAGACACGGACTTCCCGTCAAACACCACTTCCAGGTTATCACCACTGTTTAATGGCCCAACACCTTCTGGGGTGCCCGTGAGTATTACGTCACCGGGACGCAGAGTGAAATATTTGCTCATATAAGCAATCAGCGGAATAATCGGTGTGATCATATCTTCCGTGTTGCCTTGCTGGCGCCACTCACCGTTAATTTTTAAGCCCAGAACCGTATTCTGCGGGTCATTGGCAAAATCTTTTGCAGGAATAAAACCGGAAACTGGACATGCGTTATCAAATCCTTTTGCTTTTTCCCAGGGGCGCCCGGTTTTTTTCAGTTCAGCCTGAACCTGACGTAAAGTCAAATCGAGCGCGACACCATAACCCGCTATTCCCTGAATCACTTGATCAGTTGTCGCCTGGCGCAAGGTGGTACCAATGAGTACGGCCAGTTCAACTTCATGATGAATTTCACCCAGCCCTTGCGGTAACGCCAGCGGTTGTTTCAAATCGCACAATGCAGTTTCTGGTTTGATAAAAAGTACAGGCTCTTGCGGCGTTGCGCTGCCCATCTCTTTAATATGCTTTGCGTAGTTACTCCCCACACAAACCACTTTATTTACTGGATAATCGAGCAAACAGCCCTGCCAGTCATGATGCTGATACATGCTAATCCCCTGTAAATGTTATTACCTTGTTGATAAAACAACTATTACGGTCAGCAGGAAGTGTGTCAACGACAAAATAGTAAGGTGTTGAAAGAAAACAGGCAGCGGTGAAATACGCTGCCTGCCAGGGGGAATATTAATTTTTACCCTGTTCTTCGCGGTGCTGTTTCAGTAAATCTTCCACAGGCGGTGGGATCTGTAAATAATACCCCTGGGTTTCAAGGGCTTCTCTTACGGTCTCAATATTGGCATTCGCCAGTTTTTTATTGCCATTAAGCGGTAAAAGCATGGTCATAATTGGTTTACCAAAACCGGCCATTAGCGCTTCCGGCACCCTTGAAAAATCGTCTTTTTTTTCAACATACAGATAGGTCTGGTCGCGCTTGCTACTTCTATAGATCACACAAAACATGTTTTTTACTCTGAATCATTCGCTGGTGACTTGCTTCAACATATTCAGGACTATAACATGCCTGCTATGCTTGGGATATCATCCCGTATTTTCGGGAATTTAAACTGAATTGAGTAAGGCCAGGATGTCAAATTCTCCCATTGAACTAAAAGGCAGTAGTTTTACACTCTCCGTGGTTCATTTGCATGATGCAAACCCCGCGCTTATCCGCAAAGCTCTTGAAGACAAAGTGGCCCAGGCTCCGGCTTTTTTAAAAAATGCCCCCGTCGTTGTGAATGTCGCCGATGTTGATGGCGCAATAACATGGCAACAGGTTAATGAAGCAATCAGTGCATCGGGTTTGCACGTTGTTGGTGTCAGCGGTAGTAAAAACCCGCAATTAAAAGCGCAAGTTGAAATGGCTGGCCTTCCTTTGCTAACAGAAGGTGTTAAACCTCCTCGCCCTGCTCGTGAAGCAAAGCAAGACACGCCCTCCGCCTCTGTTGCCCCCGAATCCACTGTTTACAGAACTCGCCTGATTGATACCCCGGTCCGTTCAGGGCAACGTATCTACGCGCAGCACAGTGACCTGGTTGTCACCAACCATGTTAGCGCCGGCGCTGAATTGATTGCCGATGGTAATATTCATGTTTATGGCACCATGCGCGGCAGGGCTCTGGCGGGTGCTGCGGGTGATAAAGACGCGCAAATTTTTTGTACTCACCTGGTTGCAGAACTGGTTTCAATTGGCGGTGTTTATTGGCTGAGTGACCAGGTTCCAACTGATTACTATGGTAAAGCGGCGCGGCTGAAACTGGTCGGCGGCGCTTTGACGGTTCAACCTTTATACTAAATAAGCCCTTTAACAAGGAACTCCTCTATGGCACGCATTATTGTTGTTACATCGGGTAAAGGGGGCGTTGGCAAGACTACGTCCAGCGCGGCCATCGCTACTGGTCTGGCCCAAAAGGGAAAAAAGACCGTTGTTATCGATTTTGATATCGGTCTGCGTAATCTTGATCTGATAATGGGTTGTGAACGCCGTGTGGTTTATGACTTCGTAAACGTGATTCAGGGTGATGCCACGCTCAACCAGGCGCTGATTAAAGATAAACGTACTGAGAACCTGCACATTCTTCCTGCCTCTCAAACGCGCGATAAAGACGCGCTGACCCGTGAAGGTGTAGGGAAAGTGCTTGATGAGCTTAAAAAAATGGAGTTTGATTTCATTGTCTGTGACTCCCCTGCCGGCATTGAGACTGGAGCATTAATGGCTCTCTATTTTGCCGATGAAGCCGTTATCACCACCAACCCTGAAGTCTCTTCTGTTCGTGACTCTGACCGTATTCTCGGTATCCTTTCATCTAAATCACGCCGTGCAGAAGCGGGGGAAGACCCTATCAAAGAGCACCTGTTGCTTACCCGCTACAACCCAGGCCGGGTTAACAAAGGTGATATGCTGAGCATGGAAGATGTGCTGGAAATTCTACGCATTCCGCTGGTCGGTTTGATTCCTGAAGACCAGTCTGTTTTACGTGCATCAAATCAGGGTGAACCTGTGATTCTTGATACAGAATCAGATGCAGGTAAAGCCTATGCCGATACGGTAGACCGCCTGCTAGGCGAAGAACGTCCTTTCCGCTTCATTGAAGAAGAGAAGAAAGGTTTCCTCAAACGCCTGTTCGGAGGATAAATTATGGCATTGCTCGACTTTTTTCTTTCGCGAAAAAAGAATACCGCCAATATTGCAAAAGAGCGCTTGCAGATAATTGTGGCAGAACGTCGCCGTAGCGAAATGGAACCTCAATATCTGCCCCAGCTAAAACGCGATATTCTGGAAGTGATTTGCAGATACGTGAAAATTGATCCTGAGATGGTCACCGTACAGTTAGATCAGAAAGGTGATGATATTTCAGTGCTGGAATTGAACGTAACACTACCCGAAACGGAAGAGACCAAATAACACCGTCACTGTGCCCGGCGATACAGGGCTCCAGCCGTGACAGGCCCGAAAGAACCTGTCACGGCTGTGTTTGTTGCGGGTTAATACTGTGTCAGTAAAGACCTGAGTGATTCGCCCAGTAAATTTGCCCGCCAGCCATTGGTCAGTTCCGGCGTTAACCCCGGTTTCAGTTGCCAGTGCCAGTTCAGTAGCTGGTTTATCTGGCGCCGTGAGGCCAGCAACTCAGGACTGAGCCCACACTCTTCTCCCACCTGCTGTACAACGGTTTTAATCGCCTTAAAGGCTTTACGGTAGCCAGGCATGTCTATCAGGCTGCTGATTGGCTCTGGCAGTTCACTTTCAGGCATTGCCTGAGCCTGTTCAACAAGGCTTAGCAATGTTTTGCCATGATAACGAATTTCACTGCCATTCAGCCCCATGCCATCCAGCTCACCCAGAGTACTGGGTAAATAACGGGCTACTGACAACAGGTTTTCTTCTCTTACAACAAAGTTAACCGCGAGATCACGCTTACGGGCCTCACGTAAACGCCAGGCTGCCAGAAGCTTCAAACAGCCCAACTGCCGTGGACGCAATTGCCATGCGTTGCCAATATCACGCCAGGCTTCATCTGGTTCAGTGACATCACTGCGACGCTGCATCATAAGCTGGCATTCGTCCAGTGCAGCGGGCAGCCAGCCACTGCGCTGCGTTTCCTGGTACAGTTTCCCCGCCAGTGGGAGTAAATACCAGACATCAGCTGCCGCATAGTCACACTGCCTGGTGCTGAGTGGGCGTGCCAGCCAGTCGGTCCGGGATTCACTTTTATCCAGTACTACACCGTCATATTTCTCAACAAGTTTGGCAAAGCCAGTGGAAAGTGGCATCCCGGTGAATGAAGCCAGCACTTGCGTATCAATCATATTGACCGGCATGGTACCAAAACTGTGAAGAAACACTTCAAGATCCTCACTGCCTGCATGGAGATATTTGACGATATCAGGGCATGTAAGCAGCGCGATAAAAGGTTGCCAGTTAGTAATAGTGAGCGGGTCAATTAACGATAAACGTTCCCCGTCAAACATTTGTACTAACCCCAGTTGAGGGTAATAAGTCCTGGTGCGGACAAATTCAGTATCAAGCGCGAGGGTTGTGTGGACTGCTGCTGCCTGGCACACATCTTCAAGGGATGAATCACTGGTAATTATCTGATAGTTCAAAACAATTTCTCTATCTTTAGCGCATTACCCAAAAAAAACGCCAGGATCACCCGGCGTTATGGGAGATGGATTAAATTCTCAGGGCTTATTGTCACCTGCCTTCAGCACTTCGTCACGTAATTCTCGCCGTAAAATTTTGCCTACATTTGATTTGGGCAATTCCGTGCGGAACTCAACCTGCTTCGGCACTTTATAACCTGTGAGCTGGCGGCGACAAAAGGTTATCAGAGCTTCTTCCGTTAATGACTCTTCTTTTTTTACCACAAAAAGCTTCACCATTTCGCCGCTGGCCTGTGAAGGCACACCTACTGCTGCTACTTCCTGTACACCGCTATGTTGCATCACAACATCTTCGATTTCATTCGGGTATACATTAAACCCAGATACGAGGATCATATCTTTTTTACGATCAACAATCCGCAGGAAGCCTTCGTCGTCCATCACAGCCACATCGCCAGTCCGCAACCAACCGTCCTGCATAATTTCTTCTGTAGCATCAGGACGGTTCCAGTAACCTTCCATAACCTGCGGCCCTTTCACACACAGTTCTCCCGGCTCACCAGGCGCAACACACTCGCCTTCATCGTTCACCAGGCGTACATCAGTTGAGGGGACTGGCAGGCCAATGCTACCACTGTGATAGTCAATATCATGCGGGTTTACACTCACCAGAGGAGAACACTCTGTCAATCCGTAACCTTCAAGCAAGTAATGCCCGGTCAGTTTTTCCCAGCGCTCTGCAACTGCGTGCTGTACTGGCATCCCTCCTCCCGCCGCCAGATGCAGCGAAGAGAAATCAAGTTTCTGAAATTCCGGATTGTTCAGCAATGCATTAAACAATGTGTTCACTCCGGTCATGGCGGTGAACGGGTATTTCGCCAGTTCTTTTACCAGGCCAGGAATGTCACGTGGATTGGTGATAAGCAAATTCTGCCCACCCAACTCAATGAACAGCAGGCAGTTCATCGTTAAGGCAAAAATGTGATAAAGCGGCAGCGCCGTTACAACTAATTCTTTGCCATTGAATAAGAGCGGCCCATAGGTGGCTTTAACTTGTTCAATATTGGCCAGCATATTGCGATGAGTAAGCATCGCCCCTTTCGCCACGCCAGTGGTGCCGCCGGTATACTGCAGAAATGCCAGTGCCGAGTTTTCGATTTCAGGTTTCACATATTGCATGCGATAGCCCTGATGCATGGCACGACGAAAAGAGATGGCATCCGGCAGATGATACTTCGGTACCAGCCGCTTCACATATTTTACGACAAAGTTAATTAACGTACCTTTTGCCGTGGAAAGCTGATCCCCCATACGCGTCAGGATCACATGCTTCACCGGGGTATTTGACACAACCTTTTCCAGTGTGTGAGCAAAGTTTGAAACAATGACGATTGCGCTGGCGCCGCTGTCTTTCAGTTGGTGTTCCAACTCCCGCGGCGTGTAGAGTGGGTTAACATTCACCACCACCATGCCTGCCCGCAAAATACCGAATAATGCGACAGGGTATTGCAACAAATTGGGCATCATCAACGCAACCCTGTCACCGGGGTTCAGACCAAGGCCTTCCTGGAGATAAGCCGCAAATGCCCTGCTGCGCTCTTCCAGTTTGCGAAATGTCATGGTTTCACCCATGTTAATGAATGCCGGTTGGTCTGCATAACGCACACAGGAGTGTTCAAATAATTCGACCAGGGATTGGTAACGATCAGGATTGATCTCAGCCGGTACATCTTCCGGGTATCGGTTTAGCCAAACCTTCTTCAACGCATCACCTCTGTATGTTGTATTTATCGTCATCTCAACCCCAAAAAACAAACAAAGAATTAACATTATATTAACTCAGCGTACCAGTTAACTCTGTTATGCTGTTTGCAGGTTGCGAAGCGCGTCACTAATTATTTTTCCGTCCATGAAAACAAAGAAACAGCGACAAAGTCACTGTTTCTAAATACTCAAACCCGGACTTCTGTTTAACCGATTATTCAGTCACTACTGATTCGACACGCGCCGGACCATAGTTGTAATACCCCCAGGGTGCCGGGCGCATGCGCAAATGGTAGCCTGAACCCCACATCCATGGGTCAACAATATCAGGTGGGCTGACCACTTGCTGAACCACTCTCCAGCGTTTGAACCCGGTCGCTTTCATGACCATCCAGGTATACTGGCTCTGGCCAATTTTACCTTTTTCGGTTCCGGTAATCGGCCCGACAACAGTAATAAGATGCCCCCGGTAATCAACCGGGTCGAGGAAACCTGTGACATCGGCGTAAATGCGCCCTATGGACGCCTGCCCCAGTACTGGCCTGGCGCCATCATCCAGCGGCATCACCGCAATCTCAAGGCGAGTTTTACCGTCCAGATTCTGCAACCCAATAACTTTGCCACCAAAACGCGCCTCTTCACCGACATACAAAGAAGGTGCATTCATCACTCGCACTAAATCCATTTGCGGAGTTGGGCTGGTGCCTTTGATAGCATCCGGCACACTCACACACCCGGTTAACAGCAGGCAGGCCACTAACCCCAGGCCATAAATACCACGACGCACTGAACCACCAGCCATAAAAAACTCCTTACTCCGCAAGCAGGTGCTCTTATTCCCGACCTGGTAATTTTTTCCAGGCCACTTCATTTCTAAGGTATACAGGTTCAGCCTGTTCAACTGCTATCGTTTTTTGTTGCAGAACGGCCTGTATTGCAAACGGCAACATATCTTCAGCCATCGGCAAAGAAACACCTCCAGGTATCACGGGCAGGCCAGTATCTTTCGCCATTTCAGGCCAGGCTTCCCACCCGGTTCCTACAGTAGCCCATTCACCATTGAGTTGTTTTAAACGCGCACTTACCGCCTCAGGCTTGCAGACACGTTCAGTTTTTTCTCCGTGCCACTGACCTGCAGCGTCGCGCTGATATTCGGCCCAGTAAACTTCGCCCATGCGAGCATCAATAGCACACAAGACTCGGGTTGCCCCTGACAGACGAAACGCCCCCTGTGCCATTGTCGCCAGTGTTGATACACCAGCCAGAGGCAGTTGCGCACCAAGCGCCAGCCCCTGTGCGATACCAATACCAATACGCACGCCTGTAAAACTGCCCGGCCCACGGCCAAAAGCAAGAGCATCAACGTCAGACAAAGAAACACCGCTCTGGTTCAGTAATTCCTGCACCAAAGGGAGAATACGCTGCGTATGCTCGCGAGGGCACAATTCAAAGTGGGCGTATGTTTTACCGTCGTTCCACACGGCGACAGAACATGCTTCGGTGGCGGTATCAATAGCCAAAATTCGCATGGGTGGTACTAACCTCAGGACAAAGATAATTACAAAATGGCGCGCATTCTAGCACACCCCAGGGCAAATTACTCCGCCGGCTGTTGGCGCAAAAATGCCGCCGCACGTTCAATATCCCTGGTGCGTGGTGCGTCAGGCAGGCTACCGAGAAATATCTCGCCATAAGGCCGCATCACCAGCCGTGGGTCGCAAATTACTAACACGCCACGGTCGCTGGTATCACGAATCAATCGCCCCACGCCCTGCTTAAGGGTAATCACCGCTTCAGGCAGTTGCACTTCATCAAAAGGCTCACCACCCCGTAACCGACAATCTTCCATACGCGCTTTCAGTAACGGATCATCGGGAGATGTGAACGGCAGTTTATCGATAATGACCAGGGAAAGCGCATCTCCCCGAACATCAACGCCTTCCCAGAAACTGCTGGTCGCCACCAGTAAGGCATTACCTGCTGAAATAAATTGCTCCAGCAACTGAGCCTTACTGGTTTCGCCCTGCAGCAATACTGGCAATGTCATCGTGGCACGAAATTGCTCAGCCAGGTCGCGCATCATTGCGTGCGAAGTACACAACACAAAACAGCGCCCGTTATTCGCTTCTATTAGTGGGCGAAGCATAGATGCAAGCTTGCGCCCGGCCCCGGGCTTGCCCGGTTCTGGTAACCCCCGCGGGACACATAACAGTGCCTGATGAGCGTAATCAAATGGGCTTGGCAAGAGTAATGTCTGCGCATCATTCAACCCAAGGCGGTCAGTAAAATGGTGTAAATCATCATTTACTGACAGCGTCGCAGAGGTAAACACCCAGCACCCTTTTTTCTCTTTAATCACTTCAGTAAATTTATCTGCCACACTGAGCGGTGTCAGCGCCAGAGTAAAGTTACGGCTGGTGCACTCATACCAGTAGCTATAGCCTGTCTGGCTGGTTTCCTTGAGGCGCTTCAGACGCGCCCGATACAGTGTGACACGTTCAAAAGCCGCATCCAGTAGTGCTGAACGACCCAGAGATAATTTTGCCACGTCATAACACAGCTCAAGGGAGTCATCTAACAGCAACAAAGCGCGTTGCACTGCTCCATCAGCCAGTAAGTCCCTCAGATTGCCACGAAAACCCGGCTCTCCTAACTGCAGGCGGAAATCCAGCGTGCTCTGGGTGAGTCTGTCGGCGCACTTCATTAATTGTTGGGTATCTTTGACTTCAGTTCGATAAGCAATGGCAATATCTTTGGCGACATCAAGCAACTGGCGGCTTGAAAGGGACTGACCAAAGTACTGACTGGCGATGTCAGGTATCTGGTGCGCTTCATCAAAAATGGTAACATCGGCATCGGGAATGAGCTCAGCAAACCCACTGTCTTTGACTACCATGTCGGCCATAAACAGGTGATGGTTGACGACCACAATATCGGCATCCATCGCCTTTTTGCGGGCTTTTACCACATAGCACTCTTTATAACGCGGGCAGTCAGCCCCCAGACAGTTATCATTGGTGCTGGTCACCAAAGGCCAGACAGGCGCATCTTCCGCCACACCACGGCAGGTGCTGGTGTCTCCGTCTTCAGTTTCACTCACCCACTGGCGCAGAATCATCAGATCGCTCAGGGTTTGTACCGGCAAATCGCCACCAGCCAGCACTTGCTGCTCCAGCCGTTCAAGGCATAAATAGTTGCTGCGCCCTTTCAGCAACGCCTGCCTGCCAGTGTAGCCCAGCGCACGGGCAATGGTAGGCAGGTCTCTGCTGAACAGCTGATCCTGCAAGGCTTTTGAACCGGTGGAAATAATCACCTTTTTATCTGCCCGCAAGGCAGGAGCCAGGTAAGCATAGGTTTTACCCGTTCCCGTACCTGCTTCAACGACCAGTGAATGGCTGCCGGTAATCGCTGCACTTACAGCCTGTGCCATCTGCCTTTGTGCTTCGCGCGGTTTAAAACCGCTGATAGCCTGTGCAAGTTGCCCATCTGACGCAAAATCGTCTGCCACGTTTCTTCTCCCTAATGCCTGGCTGGCAGGCGTAAAGTGATGCCGATTATGTCAGGGGTGGCAAAGTTGTGCCAGTCATGGTGATTCTGACAAAACATTGTGGCACTCTGTGGGATTGTTTAAGAGTTATCGAGGAAAAAAGATGACGATTGTACGCCTGAATGCTGAGGACCGCTGGTCTGACGCCATCATCAATAATGGAACGATGTATTTTACCGTAGTCCCGGAAATTGAAGGGACCGATGCACAGCAGCAAGTTGAAAACTGCCTTCTGCAAATTGAGGCTATGCTGCAGGAACGCGGGGGTGATAAAACCCGCCTGCTTGATGTTACCGTATTCCTTGCAGATAAAAACGATTTTGCCGCACTTAACCGCGCGTGGGACGCCTGGGTAGTGCACGGCAAAGCGCCGGTACGCACAACCGTTCAGGCTCTACTGATGAAGCCAGACTGGAAAGTAGAAATTAAAGTTGTTGCTGCGATTTAAATCAGGCCCTTCACAGGGCCTGTTACCGGGCCCTGTCAGCTTTGCGGTTCGTCATCGTCTTCAAAACGAACCGGAATTGCTTCACCAGTAAACGTTTCACGTATTTCTTTCGCGACCAGAGCAATAGCCTCGCCACTACTCATGCCCTGAGCCATTAAGGACTGAATACGTTCAACAGCCTTTTGTTGCTCTTCATGGCTTAACGCGGGTAAACCTGCAAACATAATCAACTCCTGATAAATTAACGGCTGATTATTTCATGCTACCCGGTACAAAGCCAGATAACATGAATGCTGTTATTCTATTAATATTGTACTGAAGACGATTACCATGCCTGCTAAGTTGCACCAACTGACTCTCCCCTGGCACGCAGATGCCATTACCCACTATTTTGCAAAGCTGAGCAATAAAACCTGGGCAATGTTGCTCCATTCCGGGAATGCTGATCACCCATACAGCCGGTTCGATATTTTGGTTGCAGACCCTTGTGCCACTCTGGTAAGCCGACATGGTTTATCTGAGTGTTATGATGGGCAGAACACGACTTCACTTCATGGCGACCCACTGGCACACCTGGATACGCTCCTTGAGCGTTTTCCGTTTACTCCCAATGTGGACGAATCACTTCCTTTCCAGGGCGGTGCGTTGGGCCTGTTTGGATATGACCTTGGTCGCCAGTATGAGCGGTTGCCTTCGCATGCACAGGCTGATTTACACACACCTGACATTGCTGTCGGCATTTATGACTGGGCACTGATTGCCGACCACCAGCATCAGGCGCTCACACTCATCAGTTGGCAGGATGTCAATGCACGCCTCGCCTGGCTTGAATCTCAGAAGCCAGACAACCCGGTTCCTTTTAAGTTGACCTCGGCCTGGCAGTCAAACATGACACAAGCTGAGTACCGCCAAAAGTTCAACCAGATTCAGCACTGGTTGCACAGTGGCGACTGCTATCAGGTTAACCTTGCACAGCGTTTTTCCGCACGTTACCAGGGTGACGAGTGGCAGGCGTATCTGGCGCTGACTGAAGCGAACCGGGCTCCATTCAGTGCCTTCTTACGCCTGCCCGGCAGTACTATACTCAGTGTTTCACCTGAGCGGTTTATTTACCTGTATGACAAACACATTCAGACGCGCCCCATTAAAGGAACGCTACCGCGCCTGCCAGACCCGGAGGCTGACAAGCGCCAGGCAGAGCGGCTGTTGGCTTCCACCAAAGATCAGGCAGAAAACTTGATGATTGTCGATTTGATGCGTAATGATATTGGTCGTGTGGCTGTTACAGGGTCTGTACGTGTTCCCGAACTCTTTGTTGTTGAGCCTTTTCCGGCGGTACACCATCTTGTTAGTACAGTAACTGCCCGTTTACCTGATGATAAACGGGCATGTGATCTCCTGCGCGCCTGCTTTCCTGGTGGTTCTATCACTGGCGCGCCGAAAATCCGGGCTATGGAAATTATTGAAAGCCTGGAGCCTCAGCGGAGGAACGCATGGTGCGGCAGTATTGGCTACCTGAGTTTTTGTGGCTCGATGGATACCAGTATCACCATTCGCACACTGACTGCCGAGCAAGGTTATCTGTACTGCAGTGCCGGTGGGGGTATTGTGGCTGACAGTGAAGCAGACGCGGAATATCAGGAAACATTTGATAAAGTCAGCCGTATTCTTGGCGTATTAACGGAGTAACTGATGCACTTCAATGAGTTATCCATGGAGATGTTTTTATCGCGCTTTCAGTTATTACAACCCGGCACTGGGGAAATGTCACGCAATGCTCGCCAGGCCGCAGTACTGGTGCCGGTGGTCCGCCGTCGACAACCGGGTTTATTGCTGACACGCCGCTCTCCCCGCCTGCGTAAACATGCAGGCCAGGTTGCCTTCCCCGGGGGAGCCGCCGACAGTACAGACCCATCTCTGGTAGCAACAGCATTACGCGAGGCCTGTGAAGAAGTCAGCATTCCTCCTGATGTGGTTGATATTATTGGCGTGCTCCCTGCAGTGGACAGTGTCACCGGTTTCAGTGTTACACCTGTTGTCGGCGTTATTCCTCCCGGTATTCATTACCACGCCAACCAGGATGAAGTCGCTGATGTGTTCGAAATGCCACTGGCAGAAGCATTGCACCTGGCCCGCTATCACCCACTGGATGTTTACCGCCAAAACAACGCGCACCGGGTTTGGCTTTCCTGGTACCAGCACTATTTTGTCTGGGGAATGACCGCCGGGATTATCCGCCAGGTGGCGTTACAAATCGGCATGGACACCTGAATGAATGGCAAGGCAGAAATCCTACACTGGCAGGCTTTCCTATTAGCGAAATTGAGCGTATTCATTAGTTAAATTCATGTGAATAGTTTCCTACCGGTAGCGATAAACTTTTACACTTAGCCCAGTTTTCTGCCATATATCAGCGTTTATTCAGGAGTGAATTCGTGATTAGTGTCTTCGACATGTTTAAAGTGGGTATCGGCCCGTCCAGCTCTCATACTGTCGGCCCCATGAAAGCGGGGAAACAATTTGCCGATGACCTCGTCACGCTCGGGCTGATTGACCGGGTAAGCCGTATTGCGGTTGATGTCTATGGTTCCCTGTCATTGACTGGTAAAGGGCACCATACCGATATTGCCATTATTATGGGGCTGGCAGGCAATCAGCCGGATAACGTTGACATTGATTCCATACCTGCATTCATTCGCGACGTTGAAAATCGTGGAAGGCTCTTGATCGCTGGCGGTCAGGCTGAAGTGGATTTTCCAAAAGATGATGGCATGCGTTTTCATAGTGAGAACCTGCCTCTTCATGAAAATGGGATGCAAATTCATGCCTGGGACCAAACCTCGCTGATTTACAGTAAAACCTGGTACTCTATTGGTGGGGGTTTTATTGTTGATGAAGAACATTTTGGCCAGGCGGATGTCTCCCCTGTCACCGTTCCCTATCCATTTGATTCAGCCAAATCACTGCTCACCCACTGTAAAGAAACCGGGTTATCGCTGTCTGGTTTAGTGCTTAAAAATGAGCTGTCTTTGCATTCACGCAAAGATATTGATGACTATTTTGATGTTATCTGGCACACCATGCGTGCCTGTATTGACCGGGGCATGAATACCGAGGGTGTGTTGCCGGGCCCATTGCGTGTTCCCCGCCGGGCATCCGCACTGCGTCGCTTACTGATGTCCAGTGGTAAACTGTCCAATGACCCAATGAATGTTATTGACTGGGTCAATATGTTTGCACTGGCTGTGAACGAAGAAAATGCCGCTGGCGGACGTGTGGTGACAGCCCCGACAAATGGCGCCTGCGGTATTGTTCCCGCAGTATTGAGTTACTACGACCATTTCATTGAATCGGTAAGTCCGGATATCGCAATCCGTTACTTCCTGGCTGCCGGTGCAATTGGCACATTGTTCAAGATGAATGCTTCTATTTCTGGCGCAGAAGTCGGTTGCCAGGGTGAAGTGGGTGTTGCCTGTTCTATGGCTGCTGCGGGTCTGGCTGAATTATTGGGTGGCAGCCCTGAGCAAGTTTGTGTTGCCGCAGAAATAGGAATGGAACATAACCTTGGGCTGACTTGTGACCCGGTGGCAGGCCAGGTGCAGGTGCCCTGTATTGAACGTAACGCTATCGCGGCAGTTAAAGCTATCAATGCCGCGCGCATGGCTCTGCGTCGCACTTCCGAACCCCGCGTTTCACTGGATAAAGTTATCGAGACAATGTACGAAACCGGCAAAGATATGAATGCTAAATACCGGGAAACATCCCGTGGTGGGTTGGCAATCAAAGTTCAGTGCGACTGACTGCCCATACACCTTCTTTTCAGCCAGCCGGCTCACGATACAGCACGGCTGGCAACCTTAGCCTTATAATAATAAGAACAAATCCTGGATATTTTTTTAACCCTGTAACTATTTCCACTACACTAAAATTATTCTGCATTACCATCAGGTTACTTAAGGCAAACGGCATGCTCAGCGCCCAACGGATGGTTCATCAGCATCAGCGTAAACGGATTATTCTCTGCCTGGTTCTCGGTTTTGTGGTAGTAGTGGCGACACTTTCTGTCTGCTTCTTCCTGAATAAGACAACGCATCAGGCTGCACGCCTCACCTTGCAACAACAGGCGCGCCACGCACTGGATACCACACTTACGCCATTAATGGCATTGCAACTGCCCGCTTCGCTTTTAACTGCCAGTTGCCAGGATGCCTCACTAAAATTACGCGAGTACGTTGTTGCCCGGCCCTCTTTGCGAGCCATCGCTCTGGTACATAATGGTGAGGTAACCTGCTCAAGTTTGTTTGGGGAGCGTCACGTTCCACTTAAAAGCCGGCAGCCCTGGTTCCCGTCTGTATCCAGGCATATCTGGCTTGAGCAGGACAGGCTATTACCACAACATGATCCCGTTCTGGCTATTTGGTTACCCACGTCAGCAGATGGGATGAGTGGCAGCCTGCAAGTGGTGAATGTTGGCTACCTGGCTGATTTACTCTGGGTCACACAATCAGATTCTGGCGCTAAACTTGCCATCGATGTTGGGGATACCTGGTTTATCCATGGTAAAGGGCTTAGCCAGAAACTGGCACCGCAGCCTGGCGAGTCCATATCCACTACACAGTTGTCTATCCCTGGCATTTCCATCTCACTAATTGGCCCGTCAATAACTCGTCTTGCCATCAGGGATCTGCCTTCTCAACTTCCTCTGGCATTATTGTGTTCACTGTTTGCAATGTGGGCAATTTTGATAACGACGACTAAACGACTGAGTTTCACCCGCGAGCTGCAAACCGGAATTGCAGCTAAAGAGTTTGAGATTTACTGCCAGCCATTATTTAACTCTGCAACGCTAAAATGTACTGGTGTTGAGATACTCTTACGCTGGGATAATCCCCGTCAGGGCCCAGTCTCACCAGAAACATTTATCCCTATTGCTGAAGAAATCGGCCAGGTTGCCAGCCTCACACGCTATGTGTTGTATGAAACGGCTATTCGTACTGACTGTTTTCCCGAAGAAGCTGATTTCCATATTGGTATAAATGTCGCTGCAAACCATTTTCAACGTGGCGAGATACTCGACGACATTAAGCAATACTGGAGTGCACAGAAGCCCGTGCAACAACTGGTGATGGAACTGACAGAGCGTGACAGGCTGGAAGATGAAGATATCCAGTATATATCAGCAATGAAAGCATTGAGCGTTAAACTTGCTATCGACGATTTCGGTACCGGACACAGCTCATTACAGCGTCTGGAAATGCTTAAACCGGATATTCTTAAGATTGATAAAAGCTTTGTTGCAGCCATCGGTTCAGATGCAGTAAACACGCCTGTTATTGATTTGATTATTGCGCTCGGGCATCGCCTGCATATTGATATGATTGCTGAAGGTATCGAAAATCATGAACAGGCAAAGTACTTGCGCGAACATGGAGTATCAACGCTGCAGGGTTTTCTTTATGGCGAGCCAATGCCCGTTGAGGAATTCAGTGACTGGCTGGCCCGATATGAACAGGCCGGCCCGTCACCGGCAGGAGAGTAATGCCTTACCCGGACAGGCTGGCAATGTACAGCTTATCGCCAGCCTGCGGCATTTTGCCTTCGTTGGCAATAACCAGGCCAGCAACCGTCGCCACACCGTTCTCCTCAGTCAGGCGTTCTTCCAGGCCAAGGTAATTTTCCAGCGCATGTAAATCCGTACTGCCTTTCACCAGCCAGCCATTTTGGTCTGGCTGAATATCCAGGGTCTCATCCGCGTCCGGAAACTCGCCAGCAATGGCTTCCAACACATCCAGCGGCGTCACCAGCCCCTGGATAACACCAAACTCATTACTGACGATAACGAAACTCCCCCGGGCACGACGCAATATACCCAGCAAACTGATGGGATCCAGTGTTTCCGGCACTACTATACCCGGAGAAGAGGCTGCGACAGCGGCAATATCTTCACCTTTGTTTAGAGCTGCCAACAACGACTTCGCGGTTACTACACCAATAAGTTCATCCAGTTCACCGCGGCAAACAGGGAACAGACTGTGGGGCGATGACATCACCTGGTCACGCACATCATTCGCCCCACGCGTCGCATCCACCCAACTAATGTCATTGCGAGGCGTCATGATAGTGCGTAATGAGCGCGATGACAGACTCAGTACGCCATTAATCATATAACGTTCTTCGTCAACAAACAGTTCTTCCTGACGTTCGGGGGGTTCATGTTCTGCCACATTGCCAGATAGACGGCGTTTGCCCATCAGCCCCAGAATTGCGCGGGCAGTTCTGGCGCGTAAAGGTAGATGAGCATGCTGGCGCACCGCATTACGGTGTGCTATCTGGTTGAAACTCTCAATTAAGATAGAGAAGCCAATTGCTGCATATAAATAGCCTTTCGGGATATGAAAACCAAATCCTTCCGCCACCAGACTAAGGCCAATCATGAGCAAAAAACTCAGGCATAACACCACTACTGTCGGATGCGCGTTAACAAAAAGCGTCAGCCGACGTGATGCCAGTAACATGATGACCATTGCGATGACGACCGCCGCCATCATCACGGGTAGGTGATTAACCATACCCACGGCAGTAATTACCGCATCAAGCGAGAACACCGCATCCAGTACAACAATTTGCAGTACCACAGCACTAAAACTGGCATACCCTTTCCCGTGGCTGTCATCATGTGGGCGGTTTTCCAGCCGTTCGTGTAACTCAGTGGTTGCTTTGAACAGCAAGAACAGCCCTCCCACCAGCATTATCAGGTCCCGCCCAGAAAATGACCACGATGCCAGACTAAACAGTGGCGTGGTAAGTGTCACAACCCAGGAGATCAATGACAGCAATAACAGGCGCATCACAAGCGCAAGCGACAGGCCAATAACACGAGCCTTATCCCGTTGCGCCGGAGGTAATTTATTTGCCAGGATAGCTATAAACACTAAATTGTCGATACCCAGTACAATTTCAAGTACCACCAGTGTCAGCAATCCCACAATGACAGACGGATCCATTAACATTTCCATCAATGACTCCTGTAACCCGAGGCAGATAACAACGCTTTAGTGCTGGAGCATTTTTTTTGCGGCTCACCACCAGACTGGTGTGAGGTTGAATAAAGAACACCCGACTGGGCAGTTCGAGAGGTAAAGAAACGTCGGTGACGATCCATAAAGTAGGGCTTACCCTGCACTCCAAATGTAAAAAGGATGTTTATCCTAACAATAAATTATAACTATTGGTTAATTTTTACCTAAGCTTGCAATAAAACCCTCATTTTTCTGCAGGATAATTAACAATGCAATTGAAAATTAAGTTATCCGTAAATTAACGACCTGAGTCACATAATTTATTTTTTTACTATCTAAAATAAATCTCGCTGATGATTTCATTATTTAATCAATTCATAACGTTGAAATTTTGCATCCCCATAGTGTTTACAAGGGCGAACAGGAGGTAGCAAGTGACCATTGCTATTGTCATAGGCACACACGGTTGGGCAGCTGAGCAATTGCTCAAAACTGCCGAAATGTTGCTAGGCGAGCAAGAAAACGTTGGCTGGATCGATTTTGTTCCCGGTGAAAATGCGGAAACCATTATCGAAAAATACCAGGCTCAATTAGCAAAACTGGAAACTGGGAAAGGCGTCCTTTTTCTTGTGGATACCTGGGGTGGCAGCCCATTCAATGCTGCCAGCCGAATTGTTGTTGACAAAGAAAACCACGAGGTCATCGCCGGGGTTAACATCCCGATGCTGGTCGAAACGCTGATGGCGCGTGATGATAATCCTTCATTTGATGAACTGGTTAATATCGCGGTGGAAACAGGCCGGGAAGGCGTTAAGGCACTTAAAGCTCAGCCCGTAGCTAAACCCGCGAAACCAAAACCCGCTGCAGCACCGGCGAAACCCATGACAGACGCCGACTATATGGTTATTGGCCTGGCGCGTATTGATGACCGCCTGATTCACGGACAGGTTGCAACACGCTGGACGAAAGAGACCAACGTCAACCGTATTATTGTTGTTAGTGATGAAGTGGCTGCTGATACCGTCCGTAAAACGTTGCTCACCCAGGTAGCCCCGCCCGGGGTAACTGCCCATGTTGTGGACATTGCCAAAATGATCCGTGTCTACAATAACCCAAAATATGCCGGTGAACGTGTCATGTTGCTGTTCACTAACCCAACAGATGTTGAACGCATTGTTGAACAAGGGGTGAAAATCACAACCGTCAATATTGGGGGTATGGCTTATCGGCAAGGGAAAACTCAGGTAAACAACGCCGTCTCCGTTGATGAGAAGGATATTGAGGCATTCCGCAAACTAAATGCACGGGGTATTGAGCTGGAAGTACGTAAAGTCTCTAATGACCCGAAACTCAAGATGATGGAACTCATCAACAAAGTCGGTAAGGAATAATCACGCCCAGGGCCGTCCGCCTTGTGACGACGGTTTCGGTATTCAGTCTGTTTACGTTATAGGAGAAGTACAATGGAGATTACTACTCTTCAAATTGTGCTGGTGTTTGTTGTCGCTTGTATTGCCGGTATGGAATCCATACTGGATGAATTCCAGTTTCACCGGCCTCTTATCGCCTGTACCCTCATTGGGGCCGTACTGGGTGATATGAAAACCGGGATTATCATTGGTGGTACGCTGGAAATGATTGCCCTGGGGTGGATGAACATTGGTGCAGCAGTTGCGCCTGACGCAGCACTGGCATCAATTATTTCAACCATTCTGGTTATTGCTGGTCACCAAAGTATCGGTGCAGGTATTGCTCTGGCAATCCCTCTGGCTGCTGCAGGGCAGGTACTGACTATCATTGTTCGTACCATTACAGTGGGTTTCCAACATGCAGCAGACAGCGCGGCTGAAAAAGGTAACCTGAGCGCACTTTCCTGGATACACGTTTCAGCTTTACTGCTTCAGGCGATGCGTATCGCTATTCCGGCCGTTATCGTGGCTATTTCTGTCGGAACCAGTGAAGTTCAGCACATGCTCAACGCACTGCCAGAAGTTGTCACCAGTGGCCTTAATATTGCCGGTGGCATGATTGTTGTAGTTGGTTATGCGATGGTCATCAACATGATGCGTGCAGGTTATCTGATGCCGTTCTTCTATTTGGGGTTCGTCACCGCTGCATTCACCAATTTCAACCTTGTTGCACTGGGCGTAATTGGTGCTGTAATGGCAATTCTCTACATCCAGCTCAGCCCGAAATATAACCGCTCTGCGGCTGCACCTGCGCATACATCTGGCGCAAATGACCTTGATAACGAACTGGATTAATAGGTGAGCGATATGGTTGACATGACTAAAACGACTACTGAGAAAAAACTCACTCCAGGGGATATTCGTGGCGTATTCATTCGCTCCAATCTCTTCCAGGGGTCATGGAACTTTGAACGTATGCAGGCGCTCGGTTTCTGCTTTTCGATGGTGCCGGTGATTCGCCGCCTGTACCCAGAAAACAATGAGGCACGCCGCCAGGCAATCAAGCGACATCTGGAATTTTTTAACACCCATCCTTATGTTGCAGCACCGGTACTCGGCGTTACGCTGGCAATGGAAGAACAGCGTGCCAACGGTGCGGAAATCGACGATGCTGCGATTAACGGCATCAAAGTGGGTCTGATGGGACCACTGGCAGGTGTAGGTGACCCGATATTCTGGGGTACCGTTCGCCCGGTGTTTGCTGCACTCGGCGCCGGTATTGCTATGAGTGGTAGTCTGCTGGGGCCTGTACTGTTCTTTGTACTGTTTAACCTGGTACGCCTGCTTACCCGTTATTACGGTGTGGCTTATGGTTACCGCAAAGGTATTGATATTGTTAAAGATATGGGCGGCGGCTTCCTGCAGAAAATGACCGAGGGGGCGTCTATACTGGGTCTGTTTGTCATGGGTGCGCTAGTTAATAAATGGACCCATGTAAATATCCCCATGGTTGTGTCAAAGATAACCGACCAGACAGGTGCAGAGAAAGTTACGACGGTACAGAACATTCTTGACCAGCTAATGCCAGGCCTGGTGCCGCTACTGCTCACTTTTGCCTGTATGTGGTTGCTACGCCGTAAAGTTAACCCACTGTGGATTATTATTGGGTTCTTTGTAATTGGTATTGTTGGTTACGCTATTGGTCTGTTGGGCCTGTAACTGTAAGACACAAGGCCGGGGTGCGCCCCGGCCTGCATGCAGACAGGGATAACCTATGTCGTTTACGGATATCGTCATTCTGGTTTTAACGCTTGCCTTTTTCGCCTTTGCTCTTTACGACGAAATACTCATTAACCACCTCAAATCCCCCACTCTGCTCTCGATTCCTTTGCTACGCCGTAGCCGGGCTGACGGAATGATTTTTGTCATTCTGGTCGCCATCCTTATTGGAAACAACATCCATGCTCATGGCTCAACCTTTACCACATGGTTATTAAGTGCGATGGCGCTGGTTGGTTTCTATATATTTTGGATAAGAACTCCCCGGATTCGGTTCAAAAAAGCAGGTTTCTTTTTTAGTGGGTTTTGGACTCCCTACTCGAAAATAACTGCGATGAATTTATCTGAAGATGGAGTACTGGTTTTTCAGTTAGGCGAACGCCAATTATTGATCTGCGTCAGAAATATAGACGATCTTGAAAAGATATATAAATTTATTGTTAATAATCAATAAATTATATATATAGCCTTGTCTATGTATTATACCGTAATGCATAACAAGGCTTATTTTTTATTCATATTCTGCTGCCGATTCAGTCAACTTCATTAATAGACTATTTTTATTTATTCACAATTGAAAATAGTTATCATTTTCAAGAAAATATCAATATTGTTTTACTCCCTAAAATTATGTTAAGGTGCGCGCATCATTGGGGAGTAGCTGATTTCCTTTATTGGGAATGTACGTGTCAACATACTCGTTTAAATAACGTGGCGCGTACGGGCTGTGATCAGCACAGTCAGGCGAGACCAAAGACAGTTATCGGCGCTGTTTACTGGGGGCGCTGTGCTGGTCTTTGTCAATTCCCCGGTCAGGATGCTTTATGAATCTTTCAGCAATGATTCTTCTCGCCCTTGGTATGTCAATGGACGCATTTGCGGCAGCAATTGGCAAAGGGGCAACTCTCCATAAACCCAAATTCAGCGAAGCGCTGCGTACCGGTATTATCTTTGGTTCTATAGAAACACTGACTCCCCTTATTGGTTGGGGATTAGGGCTGGTCGCGAGCCAATTTGTTCTCACATGGAATCACTGGATTGCCTTCCTGCTATTGCTGTTTCTTGGTGTGCGCATGCTTATTGAAGGGATCCGTGGCGAAACCGATGATGACGCAGAGCCAATTGCACGCCATAGTTTTTGGCTTTTGGCTACCACCGCCGTGGCAACCAGCCTGGATGCAATGGCTGTGGGTGTGGGCCTGGCTTTTCTTAATGTCAACATCATCCACATGGCGCTGATGATTGGTTGCGCCACTCTGGTAATGTCCACACTGGGTATGATGGTTGGCCGCTTTATAGGCCCGCTACTGGGTAAACGGGCTGAAATCCTTGGTGGTCTGGTGCTGATTGGTATCGGGTGTGAAATTTTGTGGGCCCATTTTGCGGGTTAAACCACCTGCTTCCGTTGCCATACCTGAACCAGGAAATCTGCTTTACAGGTAAACGATGCTCTGTCAGCTAACTCAGCTTTGGTTTCTTCACTGGCATGCCAGGCAAATGGGGTCATCTGTAGCAGCGACCAGGCTTGCAGGCCAGTTAGCTGCAAATTTGTCTGTAATGGCAGTGATTCTGCCAGCCGGAACCCCGGCAACTGTTCGCTGTGTTCCGGATGCAAACGCACCTGCGGGTAAATCAGCGCCTTAAGTTCATACAAGTGTTTCGGGCCCGGTGTGGCGGTAATGACGACACCACCGGGTTTGACTACCCGCTGTAACTCCTTACTGTTACAGGGCGCGTAGATGCGCACCACTCCATCCAGGCTGTTCTCTTCAAATGGCAGGCGCTGGCTGGAGGCGACACAAAAGTGAACAGAATCATAACGTTTGGCAGCCATGCGAATAGCTACTTTTGATACATCAAGCCCGTAGCAACTGCCCTGCCGTTCGTTGACCCACTGCGCAAACTCACTGGTGTAATACCCTTCGCCACAGCCAATATCCAGCAAAGCGGGCGCGTTTTCTGGCAACCAGTGTGCCAGTCGGCTGGTGATAAACGATCGCAATGGCTGATAATGCCCGCTGTCCAGAAATTCACGCCGGGCCTGTATCATTTCGGTGTTATCACCAGGGTCTTTTGACCGTTTGTGATGAACCGGTAATAAATTGATATACCCCTCACGCGCCAGATCAAAACGGTGGCCGGCACTGCATACCATACTTTTATTCTCGCTGTGTAGTTTCGTGTGGCACAGCGGACACAAATACAACATAACCACTCCTGTCAAACTTACTGTGCGCAGTTTACCTGCAAGCCTGCGCGCAGCAAATGGTTTTACAAGGCGGGATGGCTGTCATCGCTGTGCCCAAGGACTATCAGATTAGGATCCCCAGCAGGTATACCGTCAGGTTCAACATTCTCAAGGCGCAACACATCCCCCATAATCTGGCTGAATACCGGGGCTGAAACAGCACCGCCATAATACTGGCCGTTTGAAGGGTTATTGATTACCACAACCAGTGCAAAACGCGGGTTACTTGCAGGTGCAACCCCGGCAGTGTATGCGATATAATTATCAATATATTTCCCGTCAGGGCCGATTTTTTTCGCCGTCCCCGTTTTAACCGCAACCCGGTAATTTTTGACTGCGGCCTTAATACCTCCACCACCAGGTAAAGCCACACTTTCCATCATGTGTTCTACTTCATGAACAATCTTTTCTGGCATTACCCGTGTACCAACAACCGGTGGGTCGACGCGGGTTATCGAAAGCGGTCGGGAAATACCAAAGCTGCCTATCGTGGCATAGACATGAGCAAGTTGTAGAGGTGTCACCATCATGCCGTAACCAAATGAGAACGTCGCGCGGTCCAGTTGGCTCCAGAAACGCCGGTTTGGCATGTAGCCTGAACTTTCCCCAGTCAATCCCAGACCGGTGCTTTGCCCAAAACCAAAAGCCTTATAAGTGGTGATCAAATCCTTTATTGGCATTGCCAGTGATAAGTGCGATACCCCGGTATCACTCGACTTTTGCAAAATACCCGTTAGTGATAATTCCGGGTACCAGCCAACATCACGAATACGGTGGCCATCGACAACATAAGGGTGCGTATCAATCACATCATCAGGTTTGACAATACCCGCTTTTAAAGCAGTCATTATCACCATTGGCTTGACTGTAGAACCGGGTTCAAATGTGTCGCTAATAGCCCGGTTGCGGAAATCATCCAGTTTCGCGCCGTCACGATTATTTGGGTTATAAGTTGGGTAACTCGCCATAGCCAAAATTTCCCCAGTACGCACGTCAATCAGCACTGATGCCCCCGAATCGGCTTTATTCCAGCGAACAGCGTTACTCAACGCATCTTCAGTTACTGTCTGCAACCGTTTGTCGATGCTGAGAATAATGTTATGGGCTGGTGTGCCTGGCACCTCAGTGATATTTTCCACCACATGCCCATAGCGGTCTTTACGCACCAGCCGCTTTCCTTCTTTGCCGAGCAACTGACTATTGAAGCTTTTTTCCACACCTTCAATGCCCTGCCCATCTATATTGGTAAAGCCCAACAGGTTTGAGGCGATATGTCCGGAAGGGTAAAAACGGCGCGACTCTTCCCGTAAATTAATTCCAGGAAGATTCAATTTATCTATCCAGCGAGCCTTTTCAGGATCAACCTGACGGGCAAGGTAGATAAAGCGCCCTTGTGGATCACGGTTGATCCGCCGTGACAGCGTATTAAGCGAAATTTTAAGGGCACTGGCCAACGCCTGCCAGCGGTCATTCACCTGAACACCGCCTTTTGCTATAACCGTCTTGGGATCCGCCCAGATTGCTTCCACCGGAACACTAACTGCCAGTGGGTCACCGTTACGGTCTTCTATCATGCCACGCGGCATGACAATGGGCTCCTCCCGTAACGAACGCATATCTTCCTGTTGCACCAACGGCTCGGGTGAAATGATTTGTAACCAGCCAACCCGGCCAAGTAGCAATACCAGGCTCAACAATATAGCAAAGCACAACAACCCGAAACGCCATGAAATGAAGTTACCCGTTGGCAACACAGGATTTTTCTTCACGCATATCCCTTCTGAAACGATAAAAATGACGATGAAATTAAAACCTAACCACAATCAGAAAGGGAGAAAACTGTGCTAATACCTTCACGATATTGCAACAAGACACAAACAGAGGCACGCTGTGAAATATTTTGTAACATACGGCCAAACAATAGAAAGATAAAAGCCCCGCTATAAGCGAGGCTTTTGAATTGTGGTGTACTTGCGTGGCTTGCGCCATGCAACTTACAGTGCTACAACGTTAACCGCTGCCGGGCCTTTCTGACCATCCTGAATTTCGAACTCTACGTTCTGACCTTCAGCCAGAGTTTTGAAGCCATTACCCTGGATTGCAGAGAAGTGCACAAACACATCTTTACTGCCATCAGCTGGAGTAATGAAACCAAAACCTTTTGCTTCGTTGAACCACTTAACTTGACCTTTGATCTTTGCCATTTCTAAATTTCCTTAGTTTGTTTCTACGCCCACAGGCATACCTGAGATAAAACAGAGACATTACTGCTTGAGGCACTAATAAAAGGTTCGGCAGAGAAGTGGTATTCAACGACAACGTGTTTACTCAAAACTTCTTTACTGAAAATGCCACACATAAACAGAACTGTACCTCGTTTGACTCAAAGTGTTATCACATACAACGTTTATAATGGCAAGCCATTTTTAAACTTGCATCGATCTACCGCACAAATTCAGTAAGTTAGTTTTCATGAGTGCACAGTTATGCGCAAATACTCATTAAACAAAACTTATGGTCACGGTTAATTCTGTGACTGTGCAGCTATATTTATGTGACTTTCCTAACATAGACCAATCAGTTCCCTGCGTCCAGCCACTCTCTGAAAATAGATATAGAAAATTCTACTGGATGATTACAGCGCATACCTATGCAGTTTCAATTTGCTTAACAATACCCGACTCAACGCAATAATGTGATTCAGATTCCATTCTGGAACATGCACCAAAATAATGACAATTTAATGAACCTGCATCAAAATAATGCAATTATTTCTTTATCCATGAATAAAGAAAATCAGTTCAGCCACCAACTGGAAATATAGAAAAAAGAATATAATTATAATTAGATGTTATTTTTAATTAACTCATGGTACTGACCTATTCTGCAGCATTGGAAATATTTCGAATCTTCTCCTTTATTTTTCAATGCTTGCAGTAGTTTATCGGGTGGTTCATCAATGGATTCATCGCCAAGTTCAAATACTCCCCAATGGACAGGGATAGCATATGGCTCGCCGATTTGTTGCCATACTGAAACACTTTCTTCGGGCGACATGTGATGCGGATGCATGAACCATTCTGGTGCATAAGCGCCGACAGGTAAGGCAACCATATCCGGCTGACCAATGCGCAATACAAAATCAGACAGTTGTGGAAAGTAGCCCGTGTCACCACTGAACCAAAAACGGCAATGGTCGCTTTCAATAACCCATCCACACCACAAGGAGCGGTTACGGTTCCAGGGCGTCCTCATGCTCCAGTGTTGGGCTGGTACTGCGGTTAGTACCAGCCCCTGCCAGGTATATGACTGCATCCAGTCGAGTTCCACAACCTGCTGAATGCCTCGCCGCAAAAACCAGTTTCCCAACCCGAGAGGAACGAAATAACAGGCCTGAGGATGGGTACGCTTTAACTGGCGGATAGTCGTACTGTCGAGATGGTCATAATGGTTATGAGAAATAACAACAGCACCGATTGGCGGTAACTCAGAAACAGATGTGCAGGGAGGTGTTTTACGCACCGGCCCGGCAAAAGAGACCGGTGATGCTCGCTGAGAAAAAACTGGATCAATGAGGATATTAATGCCATTCAGACGGGCAAGCATCGAAGCATGACCCAGCCACCAAATCCCATCTTTCTCTGTCGAGAAATCGGCACGCTGCCACCAGGTATGAATAAACGCATCGTAACCTGAGACTGGGGGATGAGGTAACTTCGCCCGTTTGCGTTCTGCTCGCCATTTATCAAGGTCACCGGGGCGATGGCTGGCAGCAGAGCCGAGATTCACAAAACCATCAATGCGGTGATGTGCTTTCCGGTCGTTAAACCAGGGATTTATCCAGGTCATACTGTCAAATGCCACCGCTCACAGTGCTCAATACTTAACGTTCAGCAACCAGACTGATGAAATCATCATCATTTTCTTGTGCTGCTACTTGTGGAGCTGCCCCAGAACCAGAATCTTCATGACTGACTTCAGCCTGTTCATTGGCATCACACAAGCGGCGCAGTAACACAATTTGTCGTTTCTGCTGTTCAACCAGTGTATTGAGTAACGCGATTTGCTGGTTAGCTTTGACACTGGCACGGTTAACAAAAAACCAGAGAACAAGACCGAGGATAACCATTATTGCCGAAATCACCAGGGGCATGAGTGTCACTGTGCCCGGGTTCATTACATTTTCCATCTTACCACCTCAAAAAAACCATTATACCACCAGCACCACAGTGAAAGGCCAGCGACATAAAATTTACCAGGGGATGTACTTATTAATTGTACAAATACCGCTGAAAAACTGGACATCCTGGTCGCACATCACGTTAAAAACCTGTAACCACACCAGCAACGAGGCTAACAGTAGTAACACCAGGAGTACCCATCGGTATTTTCTCACCATCTTCTCCAGTCATCGAACATTGGTAATAAGGTAGCATGCTAATCTTAAACCAAGCATCTCTACAGAAAGGATACGCTTTTCAGATTCATCATATTGTCATATTCCCCTTAAGAATTGATGATACTGGAATAATATCAATGAGAAAGAGGTTTTATGCGCCTGATTATTCGGTTAGTTATTGCTCTTGCGGTATTGTGGGCAGGTCTGCTGGTGAGTGGGTATGGTTTATTAATTGGTTCACATGAAAATGCCGCCGGGCTTGGCATTAAGTGTAACTACCTGACGGCCCGGCATATTACGTCTGCGCAGTATCTGCACCTTGACAACAATTTTTTTGGTGTCGCCAGTTGCCCTCTGTTACGTAAAACTGACGAAGTTATCGATACCGGGCGATAATCAACAACGCACCGACTACCCGGTGCGTTTATCACATCTCAGAGCTGTTCAGAATGGGTAGTCGTTATAACCCATTTGTTGGGAAATAATGCGCGCAGCATTGTGCAGCATGCTGACGTATTCATGCAGTTTATCTTCAGAGAAACGCAACGTTGGGAACGAAATACTCAACCCGGCGATCACCACACCAAAGCGGTCAAATACCGGCACAGCGATACAACGCAGCCCTTCTTCCTGCTCTTCGTTATCTTCCCCAAAGCCTTGTTTGCGGACCACCTCCAGCACTTCAAGTAACTCTTCGGTACTGGAAATTGTCCGCTCAGTGCTGCGGGTATATTCGACATGTTCAAGAATCGACAAGACTTCATCGCGATCGCGCCAGGCCAGCAGCACTTTCCCAATGGCAGTACTGTGTAACGGGTTACGGCGGCCAATACGCGAATACATGCGCAGATTGTACATTGAATCGATTTTATGGATATAAACAATACTGTCTTCGTCCAGTGCACCCAGGTGAATCGTTTCTTTCGTTAAACGGGAAATTTCCCGCATCTGCAGATCAGCGCTACGAATGAGGTCGACGTTTTGTAACGCTTTTGCCCCCAGTTCAAACAGCTTAAGGGTCAGAGAATATTTTTCAGACTCCCCTTCCTGGGCAACATAACCCAGCGACTTCATGGTCTGCAAAAAGCGGTATACTGTGCTTTTTGACATCATCACGCGTTGCGACAGTTCAGTGATACCAATCTCTCGCTCCTCACCCAGCGCCTGAAGAATACCAAACACCTTCAGCACTGAAGATACAGAATCAGGCTGTTTATCCAGATCTGCCACTGACATTAATCACCTCTATCGCGCATGTTTTATAAAATTCAGAACCTTTTTTTAGTATATGTGGATGACAACTTGCCCGCAACGAGTCATCGCTTATTCGTTACAAATCTGCGACATATAGCAGATATATAAATGTTATAATGTGCACTATCATTACAATGTCGGTACAGCTCACATTTTTCTATGGAAAAAACACTTTCTGATGGCCTGCCACTACCCCAGCGTTACGGCGCAATAGCCACAATAGCGATTGGTATCATGATGGCCGTCCTGGATGGCGCAATTGCCAACGTTGCCCTGCCCACCATTGCCCGTGACCTGAATGCCTCTGAGGCGGCCTCTATCTGGATAGTCAACGCCTATCAAATCGCGATTGTCATTAGTTTACTCACATTCTCCTTTTTGGGTGACATGTTTGGTTACCGCCGGGTCTACAAGGCCGGGCTGGTCTGTTTTACTGCCACATCGTTTTTATGTGCCCTTTCACCCAACCTTGAAATGCTTGCAGCAGCGCGTGTCCTGCAAGGAATTGGTGGCGCAGCTCTGATGAGCGTAAACACTGCACTGATTCGGCTTATTTACCCACAGTATCAGTTAGGGCGCGGCATGGGGATTAATTCGTTTATTGTCGCAGTCTCTGCGGCGGCAGGACCAACTGTCGCTGCGGCAATACTCTCCGTCGCCAGTTGGCACTGGCTGTTTTATGTCAACGTTCCATCCGGAATTATTGCCCTGTTGCTGGCTATCCGTTTTTTACCCCCCAATCCGCAAGGTGTCAGAAAACAAAGCTTCGACTTACCCAGTGCAATCATGAACGCTCTGACATTTGGGTTGTTGATTACCGCGTTAAGCGGGTTTGCGCAGCAACAGGCGGGGATTATTACCCTCACGGAACTGGTTGCCGCGCTGCTAATCGGGTTCTTTTTCGTTCGCCGCCAGTTGACACTCACCGTGCCTCTGCTGCCAGTTGACCTGTTACGCATTCCGCTGTTCACATTATCGCTGTGCACTTCTGTATGTTCCTTCTGTGCACAAATGCTGGCTCTGGTAGCACTGCCTTTTTACTTACAGTCGACCATTGGGCGCAGCGAAGTTGAAACCGGGTTGTTATTAACACCATGGCCACTGGCAACCATGGTGATGGCACCACTAGCCGGGCGCCTGATTGGTCGTTTCCATGCTGGTCTGCTCGGTGGCCTGGGTATGCTTCTGATGCTGACAGGGTTGTTTGCGTTGGCCTTCTTGCCTGGCACACCAACCGATGTGGATATAATCTGGCGAATGGCCTTGTGTGGCGCTGGTTTCGGCTTATTTCAGTCGCCTAATAACCATACCATTATTGTTTCAGCCCCGAAAAACCGCAGCGGTGGTGCCAGTGGCATGTTGGGCACGGCAAGACTCCTTGGGCAAAGTAGTGGTGCTGCGCTGGTTGCGTTAACACTGAATCTTTCTGCAACTCAGGGAACCCAATATGCACTGATAATGGCTGGTTGCTTTGCCACCGCCGCATGTATTGTCAGCAGCTTGCGCGTCACACAGACATTACCCGAAAGCTGACAGTTGCCTGGTTTCCCGGTAACAGAGCTGGTGTCAGTTCACTGGCTGTATATGTAAAAAAGGCGTGCCCAAAGCACGCCTTTATGTTGAACCCTATAGCGGAATTATTTCAGGTACTGGCCGGTACGCAGCGCTTCAATACGTTTATCCAGTGGTGGGTGAGACAAAAATAATTCGCTTAATGTTTTTGACTTCCCGTTAATGCAAAACGCCATCATGCTGCTCGCTTCCTGAGGCTCGTAACTGGTTTTCAGTCGCTGGAGCGCCGCAATCATTTTTTCACGGCCAACCAAACGCGCTGATCCGGCATCTGCATGGAACTCACGATAGCGGGAGAACCACATCGTGATAATGCTCGCCAGGATACCAAACACCAGTTCGAGCACCATTGAAACCGCAAAATAGATCAGCGGGTTGCCATTTGTCTCTTCGCCGTCATCACGGTTCCCTGACAGGAACCCGGCTGCAATTTGCGCGAGAATACGCGAGATAAAGATAACAAAGGTATTTACTACCCCCTGGATAAGCGTCATGGTAACCATATCACCATTCGCGACGTGGCTTATCTCATGAGCAATAACCGCTTCAGCTTCATCACGGCTCATATTTTGCAGCAACCCGGTACTGACAGCGACCAGTGACGCATCGCGACGGGCACCCGTTGCAAATGCATTAATATCCGGGGCGTGATATACCGCTACTTGCGGCATCGCAATCCCCACTTGCTGTGACTGCCTACGGACAGTTTCAAGTAACCAGTGCTCGGTTTCATTACGGGGTTGCTCAATCACCTCCCCACCGACAGAACGTAACGCCATCCATTTTGACATCAGCAGCGATACAAAAGAGCCACCGAAGCCAAACAGCAGGGCCATAATCAATAACCCCTGGACACTGCTTGACTGAATTCCGGTCAGACTCAGCACCAGCCCGAAAACCACCATAACGGCCAGGTTGGTTAACAGGAAAAGCGCAATTCGCATCATATATTTATTTACCTCGTTTTAACAAAACGCTCTACGCGATGAATCACATCGTAGGGGTATCGTGTACATTTTCAAGAGCCATATGCTGGCAAGTGCTTAAAAAAACATAACTTTACATTTTGTCTTAATTTACTGACGAGATACATAACAAACTCCACGAGTTTTGTGTCGGGAAAGCTGGCTCCACAGAAATCATTTTTGACCAACATATTTGCAACACCCACATCATAGCCCGTGCATATCATGGCCAGAGAACAATAGAAGAATGTGACTAAATAAAAGGCACACGAATGTGTGCCTTTAGGGGGATTAATGCATCATTACTTCTGTGCAGCAGGCTGCTTACCAGCTTCCATATTGGCAAGGTCGATTGCAATATGGACAGTTTCATCTAAATAGGGATCCGGTTCCTGATAATCTTTCGGCAAATCATCAAGTTTTTTGAGCAGTGGTTTGCCTTCGCGCTTCAGGCGGTCATTGATTCGAGCCAGGCGCAGCGCATCATCTTCCTGGTTTTCTTTCTCACGCTGAGCAAGATTCAGTGACACAATATTCCTGTGATCCTTATTGGCGTTAAACCGTGCAATATCTTTCATAATATACTGAAATTCCGGATTTTTCGCGATCCGAGCCTGGTGCAACTTCAGTAACTCAGGTTCGAAAGGTGCCAGGTTTCCGGTTTTCGTATAATGCGCGGCTTTAATGCTATCCCAGGGTAAGGCGTTATCTTCATACTTCTCGCCTGTTTCAGTATTTTCCGTTCCGGTCGGCATCATGATATCGGGTGTAACACCTTTTAATTGCGTACTGCCACCATTAATGCGATAGAACTTCTGGATAGTGTACTGAACAGAGCCAAGAGCAGGCCATTCAGGGCGCAACATCTGGTCATAAATGCGGTTGAGCGAACGATACTGCTGAACGGTCCCTTTACCAAAGGTTGGTTCACCCACTATCAGTGCCCGGCCATAATCCTGCATAGCAGCGGCAAAAATCTCTGATGCGGAGGCACTAAAGCGGTCAACAAGCACCACCAGCGGACCTTTATAGTAAGTAATCCCGTCGGTATCACTGTCTTCACGCACTTTACCATTATTATCCCGCACCTGAACAACCGGGCCAGAAGGAATAAACAGGCCAGACAGTGACACCGCTTCTGTGAGCGCTCCACCACCATTACTGCGTAAATCAATGATGATGCTGTTGACGTTCTGTTTCTCCAGTTTCTGCAACTGAACTTTAACGTCATCAGTCAGTCCAACGTAAAAGCCTGGGATATCGAGCACGCCGACTTTTTCGTTGCCAACAGTTTTTACAGACATCTTCACTGCCCGGTCTTCAAGGCGAATACGTTCGCGTGTCAGCGTCACCGTTCGGGTTTTGCTGCCTTTACCGGCTGGTAAAATTTCAAGGCGAACTTTACTGCCTTTAGGGCCTTTAATCAGGGCCACGACATCATCCAGGCGCCAGCCAATAACGTCCACCATGGCTTTGCCTGGCTGGCCGACCCCAACAATACGGTCGCCAACACTGATGGCCTTGCTCTTCGCCGCCGGTCCTCCCGCCACCAATGAATTAATCACGGTGTAATCATCATCCATTTGCAACACAGCGCCAATCCCTTCAAGAGAGAGGCTCATCTCGGTATTGAACTGTTCGGTGTTACGGGGAGAAAGGTAGTTAGTATGTGGGTCGATTTCATGCGCAAAGGCAGTCATCGCTAATGAGAAAACGTCTTCGCTACGCGTCTGCGCCAGGCGGCGAATAGCAAATTTATAACGCCGGGTAAGCGTTTCACGAATCTCTTTGTCAGTTTTCCCTGTGAGCTTGAGATTCAGCTCATCATATTTGACTTTCGCGTCCCAAAGTTTATCTAACTCAGCCTCTGAAGTCGGCCAGGGTGCTTTACGCCTGTCGAGGTTAATTGTTTCATTGCTGGAAAAGTCCATCGGCCGCTGCAACACTTGCAACGCATATTCATAGCGCTCAAAGCGGCGTTTTTGTGCAAGATTGAACAAATCATAAAACAAATCCAGTTTTCCGCTACGCAGCTCGTCACCAATGGTACCCTTGCGGCTCTCAAATTGCGTAATGTCACTGGCTAACAAAACATTGTGACTGTAATCGAGAAGATTGAGGTAGCGGTCGAAAATTTTGCCAGAAAACTCAGCGTTCAGGTCAAACTGGCGGTAGTGAGAACGCGTAAAACGCGAGGTTACTCGTTCACTGACGGTGGGGTGCTGAGGTTCCTCTTTCAGTACTGGAAGCTGATCAACGCGCGTGATGTCTTCTACTGCAAGCGCATTGCCCACCAACAGAAAAAGCCCGGCAAAAGCCGAAAGCCTGAAAATTTTGTTCATGCCTGGGTTGACCTCCGTCTCAGAACAGCAAATGTTCTGCGCGCACTATCATTGACATACCTGAAGTCAGCGCCACACGGACACCGTCTTTGGTAATTTCCTGTACAGTCGCATCCATTGCCGAATTACCCGCTTTAACCTTAATTGTCTGACCCAGTTTCAGCACTGAAATGTCAGTTACAGGTTTATGGTTAGCTTCCTCTGCTGGTCGTGGTTTTTTGTTCACGGGCGCTTTGCGGGGCGCATTTTCTTTGCGACGAGGCGCAGAAGCAGGACGAGGCTTACGTTCACGGCGTGCAGCAGTAGCTTCTCCGTTTTCCCCTGCAGCAGCGGCAACAGCACGTTTTTTCGCCTGTTGCTCATTACGCTGCGCCTGGACACGCGCTTTTGCTTCTTCCAGTTGTTTGCGGGCATGTTCTACATGCTGTTCTTCCAGCTCACCACAAGGATTGCCATCCAGGTCAACTCGCGTTGCACCAGGCTTAATGCCATACAGGTACCGCCAACTGGAGGTGTACAAGCGTAACGCAGAGCGTAACTGCGTTTTGCTGAGGTTCTGTTCCCCTTCCACTCGTGCGACAAGATCCTGAAAAATACCGACTTTCAGGGGCCGGGCTTCACCTTCGGCAGTGAAACAGAGCGGGAAACGCTCAGCAAGAAATGCGATAACTTCTTTACTGCTATTCAACTTAGGTTGATTTTCCATGAAATTTCCTGATTACAACGGACTTTGCCAACCATCACAGGCACGAACAGGCGTCATTATAATGACGCCATTTGTAATTGCTACGTTATCCGTTGATTATCATGCATCTGTTAGAAAGAATTTTTTGAAATCTGTGCCAGAGAGAAGCTTTTCCAACTCTGTGACCAGGGTTTCCAGTCCGCGTTCGTCTTCTTCATCAAAGCGGCCATACTCGGTACTGTCAATATCAAGCACACCTAATTGACGCCCACCGACTGTTATCGGAAAGACAATTTCTGCATTGCTGGACGCATCACAAGCAATGTGGCCGTCAAACGCATGAACATCTTCGACGCGCTGTACTTTACCTGTAGCAATCGCCGTGCCACATACACCTTTACCTGTCGGTATACGCACACAAGCTATTTTGCCCTGAAACGGCCCTAAAACCAGCAAGTCCCCTTCCAACAAATAAAACCCAGCCCAGTTGACAGACGAAAGACGTTCAAACAAAAGCGCGCTGGTATTTGCCAGCACAGCGAGAAAACTGGTTTCCCCTGCCAGCAGTGCTGAAAAATCCCGGTTCAACTCTTGATAAAATAGCTCTTTATTCATTAATAGTTCACTTAGTTGTATAACGTTACTGCCTGGACTACTAAAATAAGCAATAAATGCCCCGGGGCTCAAGATGAATCCTTTTTCAGGGTAAACTACTCCATCAATTTGACAGGCAGAGTTCCCGATGCACCTTAAATTGCGAATAGCCCGGCTGCTTTCTTTGCCAGCAAGAAGTGAAGTCTTGCCAAAGACAAGTGACGCACATTATCAGCGTTGTCACGAATGTGACATGCTTTTTTTGTTACCTTCGCTTACGCGTCGGCACACAGCTTATTGCCCTCGTTGCAATGCGCATGTTGACAGTGGCCGCGACTGGTCGATGAAACGGCTCACTATAATTGCTGTCACCATGCTGATTCTGATGCCCTTTGCCTGGACATCTCCGTTGCTCAGTATCTGGTTATTAGGTGCGCGCATTGATGCCAGCCTGATGCAGGGAGTCTGGCAGATGGTGAAACAGGGGGACGTGATAACTGCCTCGCTGGTCACGTTCTGTGCAGTCGGAGCCCCTGCAACCCTGGTCGCCGCCATTCTTTACCTGCGAATTGCCCCTCGTATTGGGATGAACGTCCGCCCGGTGTTACTCATGCTCCACCGTTTGAAAGAGTGGATAATGGTTGATATTTACCTGATAGGTATCGTTGTCGCCACCATAAAAGTACGTGACTATGCATTCATTCAGTGGGGCGAGGGACTGGTGGCTTTTATCGCGTTGGTCATACTCAGTATTCTGACCATTATCTACCTCAATATTGGGCAATTGTGGCAGCGCTTTTATCCCCAGCCATTCCAGAAAACGGCCAATCCTCACGCCCGTGTTTGCCTCGCCTGCCACCATACCGGGGAGCCAGACGAACGAGGGCGTTGTGTACGTTGTCATGTTCCCTTGCGCTACCGGCGCAGGCACAGTTTGCAGAAATCCTGGGCGGCACTGATTGCCTCACTGATGTTTTTAATCCCGGCTAACCTGTTGCCTGTTTCCATTATTTATGTGAATGGAACACGCCAGGAAGATACTATTCTTTCCGGCATTATCTCCCTTGGGCATGGCAATATTTTTGTTGCTGCGATTGTATTTATTGCCAGTATTCTTGTGCCCTTTACCAAAGTTATTGTGCTGTTTACCCTGCTGCTGAGCATTCATTGCCGTTGCGAACAGGGTATTCTGGCCCGGATGAAAATGCTGCGTATTATTACCTGGGTCGGGCGTTGGTCCATGCTGGACTTGTTTGTCATTTCGCTCATGATGTCACTGGTTAACCGCGAGCAACTTTTGACCTTTACTATGGGACCAGCTGCACTCTATTTCGGTGTGGCTGTAGTATTAACTATGCTGGCTGTTGAATGGCTCGACAGCCGGCTTTTCTGGGATGCTTATGAGTCAGGAAAACATGACGCCACCTGAAGCGACAGTGAAAGTCAAACGCCGCATTTCTCCTTTCTGGCTCCTGCCATTTATTGCCCTGTTGATTAGCGGCTGGCTGGTCTGGAACTCCTGGCAGGAGCATGGCACCACAATCACCATCGATTTTGTTTCTGCCGACGGTATAGTTCCTGGGCGAACCCCTGTCCGTTATCAGGGCGTTGAAGTTGGTACTGTGCAGGATATTCAGCCCAGTAAAGATTTGAGTAAAATCGTGGTGACGGCCAGCATAAAACGTTCCATGCAGGACGCCCTTCGGGCTGGCACTCAATTCTGGCTGGTCACCCCGAAAGCTTCTCTGGCGGGCGTTTCCGGCCTTGATGCGCTGGTAGGTGGAAATTACATCGGTATGATGCCAGGCCCTGGCAAAGAAGAAGACCATTTTACCGCCCAGGATTCACAACCCCGCTACCGGGAAAACAATGGTGCCCTGATGATTCATCTCCAGGCGCCGGATTTAGGTGCACTCAGTAGCGGCTCAAAAGTGTATTACCGCAAAGTTCCGGTAGGCCATGTATATGATTACACGCTGAGCAAACAGGGGGTTTCCATTGATGTGTTGATCGACAGGCGCTTTGCCAGCCTGGTCAAACATGACAGCCGTTTTTGGAATGTTTCCGGATTGAAAACCAACTTCAGCTTTAGTGGTGCATCCATTCAACTGGAAAGCCTTGCTGCACTGGTTAATGGCGCAATTGCATTTGATTCACCACCGGATGACAAACAGGCACCACAAAATGCCCAATTCACCCTGTACCCGGACATCGCACAAAGCCAGCGTGGCGTGCATGTCTCACTTTCGCTGCCGGGCGGCAGCGGGTTAAAGAGTAACAGCACGCCACTGATGTACCAGGGTTTACAGGTTGGCACCTTAACAAAAATAGCCCTTGATAACGATGGCACGGTAACTGGCGAGCTGACTGTTGACCCAAGCGTAGTCAATTTAATGCGTGAAGGTACACGTATTACACTTGCCCAGCCAAAAGTGTCGCTCGATAACCCTGACCTGAGTGCACTCCTTACAGGAAGTACCCTGGAGTTGCACCCGGGAGAAGGTAAGCCGCAACATCATTTTGATGTAGTGCCTGAAGGTGAGGCCCTGCTTGACCAGGCGAATGCGTTGTCATTGACACTTACCGCTCCCGACAGCTATGGCGTAAGCCCAGGCCAGCCAGTATTGAGCCGGGGTATTCAGATTGGCCAGGTGGTTACCCGTACACTTACCTCAGAGGGTGTAAAATTTACCGTCGCGATTGACCCAACCTACCGTTCACTGGTGCGCGCTGACAGTAAATTTGTTGCTAACAGCAGGCTGGATATGAAAGTGGGCCTTGATGGTGTCGAATTCCTTGCAGCACCACCGGCGCAATGGGTCAATGGTGGTATTAATCTGCTGGCTGGCAACCACGGTAATGCTAAAACGGATTACCCACTGTTTGCCAATATCCAGCAGGCAAAAGACAACCAACAAAACGATGTTCTCACCGCCACCCTCACATTAACTGCTGATAACCTGCCTGATATTCAGCAAGGTTCTGTTGTCCTGTATCGAAAATTTGCAGTAGGGCAAGTTATCAGTATCACGCCACATGCCGGGTCTTTTGATGTTGGTGTCTATATTGAACCGCAGTACCGCAATTTGCTCACCCCAGACAGTGTTTTTTGGGCTGAAGGTGGCGCCAAAATTCAGTTAAACGGGCACGGTCTTACAGTTCAGGCATCGCCGCTCAACCGGGCTATTCGTGGGGCGATTAGTTTTGACAACCTGCCAAGCTCGGCAGATTTATTACCTGTAGCAGAAAAGCGTAAATTGTGGCCTTCAGAAACGGCGGCTCGTGCTATTGGCGGTCGCATTACACTTCATGCATACAGTGCAGACAAGCTGGCCTCGGGCATGCCGATTCGTTATCTGGGGATTGATATTGGCCAGGTAGAATCATTATCTCTCATTACTGAACGCAATGAAGTACAGGCTCAGGCGGTACTTTATCCCGAATATGCCAATACCTTTGCCCGAAAAGGAACCCGTTTCTCTGTTGTTACACCACAAATTTCCGCAGCAGGTGTTACGAACCTCGATACACTGATTCAGCCCTATATTAATGTGGAACCCGGCAAAGGCGGACGCCAGCGTGACTTTGATATCCAGATGGCGACAATTTCTGATTCCCGGTACCTCGACGGACTGAGTATTACCGTCGAAGTGCCGGACGCCGGGTCGTTGTCGGTTGGCACTCCTGTTCTGTTCCGGGGGATTGAAGTGGGTACGGTGACCGGTCTTGGTCTGGGTACACTTTCTGACCGGGTGATGGTTTCACTGCGCATTGGAAAGCGTTACCAGAACCTGGTTCGCAGCAATTCGGTGTTCTGGCTGGCATCCGGCTACAAGCTCGATTTCGGTCTGGTAGGTGGTGTAGTAAAAACCGGGACATTCAATCAGTTTATTCGCGGCGGCATTGCATTTGCCACCCCACCCAGTACTCCGCTTTCACCCAAAGCACGAACAGGCCAGCATTTCCTGCTACTGGATAACGAACCTAAAGACTGGCGTGACTGGGGTACCGCTATACCCCGTTAATATTTCAACACAACACCGCCAGCGTGTGCCGATCTGTCGGTCGGCACACGGTTTTGTGGTAAACTACCGCATTAACTTTGTAACACAGGGACACAACGTGGCCGCCTCGCACAATCTTTTTCTTCCGCCTGAATTTCTGCAACTGATGAGTGACACGCTGCCAGACAGCACAACTCTGGACACCTTTCTTGAATATTGTGCGAAACCGCTACGCCGTAGTATTCGTGTGAACACGCTGAAAATTTCAGTTGCTGACTTTCTTGCCCTGACAGCCCCCTACCACTGGCAACTCACACCAATCCCCTGGTGCAACGAAGGTTTCTGGATAGAGCGGAACGATGAAGATGTGTTGCCACTGGGCAGCACCGCTGAACATCTGAGTGGGTTGTTTTATATCCAGGAAGCCAGTTCAATGCTGCCAGTGACAGCATTACTGTCACAGTGTGAAACTCGTCCCGCCAGCATGATGGATATGGCTGCGGCACCAGGCTCCAAAACAACGCAACTGGCTGCATGCATGGGCAACCAGGGCTTTATCCTGGCGAATGAGTTCTCCAGCAGCCGTGTAAAAGTCCTGTATGCTAACCTGAGCCGTTGTGGCGTCATTAACACTGCACTGACCCATTTTGATGGCAAAGTTTTTGGTGCAGCGTTGCCAGAAACATTTGATGCAATTTTGCTTGATGCCCCCTGCTCTGGCGAAGGTGTTATCCGTAAGGATGCCGATGCCCTGAAAAACTGGTCAACGGAAAGTATGCACAGCATCGCCGCAACCCAGAAAGAACTTCTCGAGAGCGCTCTCCATGCATTGCGCCCTGGCGGTACGCTGATATATTCCACTTGTACGCTGAACAGGCATGAAAACCAGGAAGTTTGCCACGCGTTACTTGAGGCGTTTCCTGAGCAACTCGCTGTTTTGCCACTGGATAACCTGTTCCCGGGAGCAGATAAAGCCCTCACTACTGAAGGTTTTCTGCATGTATTTCCACAATATTATGACAGTGAAGGTTTTTTTGTCGCTTGCCTGCATAAGCACGCCAGCCTGCCTGCACCAGAAAAACCGTCATTTAAGTTAGGAACATTTCCGTTCAAACCCGCCAGTCGCAAAGACAGCCTGTCAATACAACAGGCCGCGGCAGAGGTGGGGTTATCCTGGCCTCAATTACATAACCTGTGGGTGCGTGACAACGAGTTGTGGTTGTTTGCTCAAAACATTGAGCCGTTACTTAATAAAGTACGTTTCTCGCGCTGCGGAATCAAACTGGCAGAGCGCCATAATAGAGGCGTGCGCTGGCAACATGAAGCGGTCATTGCGCTGGGCAATGCCAGTGCACCAAATGCCTTCGAGATTAATGGTGAACAGGCACAGGAATGGTATCGCGGCAGAGATATTTTCCTTAGCAACCCACCACAGGCCAGTGAAGTTCTGGTGGTGTTCCAGGGGCAGGTTTTGGGGCTGGCGAAAAAAGTATCCAGTAAATTGAAAAACAGTTATCCACGCGAGTTGGTCCGGGATGGCATTTTGTTCAGTGCTGCAGAATGATGTGACCTGGCCAAAATTTACGCATTTTTTGATTTGGCAATTTGTGTCATCTTCACTACGCTTCATAGGTATGACCTTATCTGGTCATACCACCTGCAAATAAATCATGGAGCGCACGATGACCAAAACCAGTGTTCGTATAGGAGCTTATGAAATTGATGATGCCGAATTGCATAGTGGGAAAGAAGGGACAACCCTGACTATTCCCTGTAAATCCGACCCGGATTTATGTATGCAACTCGATGCATGGGATGAACAAACCTCAATTCCGGCCCAAATGGATGGAGCCACATCGGAGCTTTACCGTCAGGACTACGACAAAACCACTGATGCATGGGTTATGCGGGTGGAATAGTACCAGAAATAGTGCAAGAAACAGGGAAAGGGAATTAGTGTAAGGAACTGACTGCAACCGGTCCCCTTAAACAGGAAATGTCTCTCTTCCTTTTTCAGGGTTACGGAATAAACCGATAATCAGATGCCATAACCTTTTTGGATAACCAGTGCTTCTGGATCACCAGAGACATTGTTATCGCAACACTTTCCCGCCCCATGGCGGGCTTATTTTTCTATCAGGTATTTCCCAGCCTTAATTCCCTCCCCTACACTTAATACACAGTGCCACGATGGACGTGAGGGACCCATGTACACGCTTGTGCTTTTTGTTTGTTATCTCAATGGTGGTTGCAAAACACTACCGATAGAAAATTTCACCACTGAAGAACAGTGCCTGTACGCAATGAAAGACCAGGGCATTCGCCACGGAGGATGTTACCCTTATGAAACGAAATACCGCATGAAAGGTTTGCACCCGGCAAGGCAACATAGCGACTTATGGTTACTGCACAGCCACTAACGTCAGGGTATTACCAAATACAGCCCCGGTATCAATGTAGTGCTGGTTAAAAAAACGCAGCGGTGTTTTTAGCGGTGTGTGCCCAAAGTAAAAAGCATCAGCACCTTCAATAGGTTCGCCTTTCCCCTGAATATTCCGTTGTAACCGCTCACGGCTCCAGACCACAAGCCCCGGGTCAACATCAGCCTGCCACACCCAGTGTGCTAAAGGGTAATCAGCATGCGCAATAATGATGCGTTTATCCTGCACGAGTAATTCGATAATAAGAGGGAGGTGTTTACAGCGCTGAAAGAGCTTTTCTGCTTGTTGTTTTTGCACTTCATTTAATTGGCGAAACCATCGGCCACCATTCATTTCCCATAAAAATCCGCTTTCGGTATCGTAACCGGTATCATTGAGCGAATTCAGCGCCATCACCTCGTGGTTACCCTGAACAGCACGAAACCAGGGTTTGCCAATCAGTGCCAGGCAACCGGGGCTGTCCGGGCCACGGTCAATTAAATCTCCCACAGAAATAACCAGATCCTGCCAGGGATCAAAGCGAACCTTGCGTAGTTGCCCGGCAAATTGTGCCAGGCAACCATGCAAGTCACCCACCAAATAGATGTGTCGCCAGTTACGTCCATCAATGCGTTGATACATAAATCCCCCCAATGCACTCAGTATAGCTGGCACCAGGGGCTGACAGGTCAGAAGCTTTCCCACTGACCGCCACTGTCACTTGTTAGCTCTGGTTTATGCTTGTCGACTAAAGACGGGCGTACGGGGGTTGGTCTTTGGTGTTGTTGTTTGGGAACGGCAGTAATCCTGAACATGTCCACCAGCCCGGCCAGGCGGCCAGCATCTTCTTCCAGAGCACCAGCATTATGCGATGAATCAACCACCATTGATGCATTCTGCTGTGTCGTCGTATCCAGTTCAGATATTGCATGGCTTATCTGGTCGATACCCCGGCTTTGTTCATCCGATGCCGACGCAATCTCCTTCATAATGTCATTCACATGCGACACGGAAGTGAAAATGTTCTCCATAGTTTTTCCGGCTTCATAGACTTGTGAAGATCCTGTTTGCACCCGCGATACAGACTCGGTAATCAACGTTTCAATCTCTTTTGCAGCCTGGGCACTGCGGGAAGCAAGCATACGAACCTCTCCTGCTACTACCGCGAACCCACGCCCTTGTTCACCGGCTCGCGCAGCCTCCACTGCCGCATTCAGGGCCAAAATATTGGTCTGGAAAGAGATACCATTAATTACATTAATAATTTCGGAAATTTTTTTCGAACTGTCGGTAATACTCTCCATGGTTTTAATTACACCGCGCACAATGTCGCCGCCTTTGCCAGCATCCTGTGTAGCGCCTGTTGCCAGTTGGCTCGCCTGATGAGCGTTTTCAGCATTCCGTTTCACTGCAGATGTTAACTCTTCCATACTCGCCGCAGTTTCAACTACCGCTGCTGATTGCTGCTCGGTGCGCGAAGCAAGGTCATCATTGCTGGCAGCAATTTTTCCGGCAGCCCCCACCACATGTACAACACTGTCCTGAATATCACTGATCATTTTGTGCAACCGAGTGTTCATTTTTGCCATTGCGGCAGTCAATTGCCCGAGTTCATCATCACTTGCCGGTTTAATGTGTTGTGTAAGATCACCATCAGCAATGTGCTCGGCGAGTTGCAGGTTTTCTTTAATCGGTTTAGTTATCAGGCGGGTGATATACCAGGCAGCGAGTAAACTAAACATAATGGCAACTATTGAAATGACAATCATCACACTAATGGTATGAAAAATAATGGACCTGTTTTTTTCAGCTTCAAGATCATTTAATACCTGTACTGCCTGGCTCAGGGATTGTGCAGAAGCACTCAGTACATTTGTTGCCTGCACACTTTGCTGGTAAATATGATAGTAACTCTGCAAGTTTTTCATAAACTGGCCAAAATATTGCCAGGCAGGGTCTATGATATTAAAAGGCAGATCCGACTCATGGGAGAAGTTACTATACATTTTCTGTGCCTGTGCCATTTTGGCTGACGCCTGATCGAGATAGGTCTGCTCCCCATGCATTTGCACATCGTGAGCGATATCACGCACATCACTCAGCAATAGCATAAAACTGAACAACTTATTTACCTGCGCCTCTGTCAGTTGTGTGTTTTGAATAGCATTATAATAGTCATCTAATTTTCCCTGACTGATATCCTGGCTTATTCCTTCAAGCATAGACTGACGGTCTTTTTCTTTTTGATAAACCTGCTCATAACTGTTCTGGTAGACCGCAAACTTCTGTTTTATGGTTTCAAGAAGAGGAAGATCATCTGACTGCCAGGATAATTTGCTATTACTTTCAATCAAGCCTACAGTTCTGGCCAATTCCTGACGATTCTTCTCAAGTACTGTCAGGTCATTAGTTGCAAGATAGGTAAGCCGGGCGCTTCTCAACTTATCAAGCTCTGCTGACAAGTTGTTTGCAAAATCATTCTTCGTCGTGTGATTTTTGATATTAAACAAGGCATTAATACCAAACGCCGAGACTAAAACCACAATAATCATAGCAACAGAAAATCCAAGATATAATTTCGCGGTAATTTTTAGTTTTGTAAGGCCTAACAGTTCCAGAAGCATATGGCTGTTCCTTATTTAATACAGAGCGATTTTTAACGTAAGTAAATATCACTTCAAATAAGAAGTGATTAACCATAGTGTAGCTATCGGCAATACAGAGAAGACTTTTATAGCGTATTAAATTAAAGTCAGGCCTTTATCTAAAAACAAGCACATTTATTGATCTGAACAATACATTTACAATCAACTGATTGATTGTATTGAATAATTTTTTAATTTCCGACCAAGAATTCAGTAAAAATTAAATATTAATACAGTGACATTAATATTCTTATAATAAATTCACTAGTAGTTATTTGCTAACCAGTTGTTCTCTTTTTTAATTTACCTGCACTCCATTTTCCCGTGATTACACCTGGCAGGTTAACCAGTCCGTGCTGGTTAAATTTTGCTGGCTGAAACACAACATGGCGAGTATCCTGCTGCAAGGTTAATGTGTGTAACATCAGTTTCAGGAACAGGAAATGAAGAGGTGTTTTCCGCTGTTAGCAAGTATTCTGCTAACACTGACCTGCCAAGATGCACTGGCAGCCAGCGGTTTTCGCGACATGGATTTTGGTAGTAGCCCGGATGTCATTAAAGTGCATGCACATTGCACGATGACCGGCCCTGTGAAAGTTGAAATCGGGGAAATGTACCAGTGCACAGACTTCCCGTTCGAAAGTAGCGTAACCCATGCCGAGTTTTTCTTTGCCGGTAACCAGTTTATTCGCTTGGGTATCCGGGTACCTGTAGACAACACAGCCGAAACAATTAATTCACTGACGAAAAAGTATGGTCTGGTGAGCGCACCTGGAGAAGACCAAATTGCCGCCGTGCGCACCACGCCTGGCCAGTCGGTTATGTTCACTTTTGACGATGGCAATATTGCACTCTACTTTGCCAGCGACAGCCAGGGCACTACCAGTACGGTATTGCTGTTCTCATCCCCTGATGCCAAAGCCCTGCAGGATGAACATGCTGATGACCTGTAACCAGTCACTACAGGCAGACCTGAGCTCACTATCTGCGCTAATGTTGCAGGTTGTTAGCATTTAATCCTCAGGTTTTACATCATTGTGCCGATAATACTTTAACGTGGGTATTTTTTGCCCATGTTACATTTTCGCCGATTAGGGTTTACCCTTATCATGTCCTGTATCGTTCCGATATCTCTCAAATCAATCAGGATATTAAGATGGATGTATCACAGATTGCTGCACTTTCTACCGGCCTCAGCACCATGCAAACCAATAATGAGGTAAGCACGTTAATGCTGAGAAAAACGCTGGATAACCAGGAGTCAGTTGCTACACAGTTGATTAACGCGGTACCTTCACTCCCGGCTAACCCGGCAGTCGGCCGTAATATCAATACAACAGCCTGATACAAGCAACCTGTTCAGGTACTTTCCCCTATCCCGGCACCTGCCGGGATAGTTATTTAATGCCTACGGATCAGTGATGCTTGTCGGTTTCTCCCAGGAAATAGAAACCAAACGGTAAAGACCCAATAATAGTGAACATCAGCGTGTAGATAAGCACCCATGCACTTTGCATAAAGTACATAGAAACCGACCATTCAGACATTGGCATGTTGTATTCATCCACCACACCACCAAACGTTGCTTTACCAATCACAGAAAGTGCAACAACGAAGACCAGTGCGACACACAGCAAGAATTTTTTACCATTGCGAGTATGAAGTTTTTCGAACATAGCGCCTCCTGAGAAATGTAGATTCAATGCGCTGAATGTGTGAATAATCTGTTATTTCTACCATATTCAGGCTGCCGGGTGAACCCATATTGCTCGCAGAGCTGTTTCCGGTTGATGGATAACTACTCTTCCCAGGGTATATGACTTACAACCTCACTAAACTGTGCCCTGACCTGCAAACAACGAATAATTTTCCCCAGAGCATTTCCTACGGTAAATCTTGCTGCAACCCTGCCGATAAATCATTTACGACTTTTCATTGGCGCAATAAAGCTCTCTGAGCACACTGAAATGAAAACAGTATGAATAAAAATGTGCTTAACGCCGTAAATACATTTCCCCTTGCAGATAGCAGGGGAATAGTCAGACGGACTCTCATTGCCATGATAGTCATGATCAGTGCCATTTTCGTGGCGGTTATCGTTACATTGTTCTCTATCGCCAACACACTGAACACACAGGCGGACCTGCAAAATAAGCATTTGATTTTAAAAGCCCTTCATGCCCGGCAGGAGTCAATTCGTTCTCACCTTGATGATAACGCAAACTGGGGTGAAGCCTACACCAACCTTCATGTCAGAATGAATACAAACTGGGCCTGGGTTCAACAAAACCTGGGGAGCTCCCTGTATACGACCTTCCAGTTAGAGGGAGTATTCGTATTAGGGCCGGATGATATCACTCGCTACAGTGTCATCAGCGGACATTTGTCGCACACCTCCTTTCAAAACTGGCTTAAAGTACCTGTGTTGCCCATGCTTCACCAGAAACTTATCGAATCTGGCGGCAAAGCCATCTCACAGTTTACTGTCGTGGATAACACGCTGGTTCTGTTGGCTGCAGCCTGGATTGAGACCGGTAGTGACAACACCATCAAGCCTGTTCCCGGTCCACCATCAATCATGATTTTCGTTGACCGACTGACTCCAGCGAAATTACGTGCTATGGGCCAGGATTATGGTGTGGTTAATACTCATATTCATACCCACGCAAGGCAAGTTGACTCAGACAAACGTGAATATGGTTTTCCCTTGCACACCGGTACGGGTTTCATCAGTATTGAATGGACCAGCGCAAATCCCGGTGGGGCACTGTTAACCTGGGTGTTACCCTCGCTGGTATTCCTCTTCTTTGCCACACTATTTCTGACGCTGGCTTTAATGCGCCACGCGATGCTCAGAGCACGGGTGAATGATGAAAGCACATTTTTACTGGAACAGGGCAGACTGGCTCTGGCTGCCAGTGAGCAACGCTTTCGCGATGTTGCGGAAACAACCAGTGACTGGATTTGGGAAACCGATGACAAATTGTGTTTTAGCTGGATTTCAGGTCGTTTCCCTGTAATAACAGGTTGCCCACAGCACGAATGGATTGGCCGTCCACTAACTGCCTTCTTGCTGGATTCTCACTCGATTTATCGCCTTACTCAATGGGCCAGTTCCACCTCTGTCGGCAGCCATCTTTCTCTCATTCAGTGCCTGTATTTTTCCCCTGACAACCAGCCACATTTTTGCAATCTGGTTATCAAGAAAGTAAAAAAATCCGACGGTCGTCCCGGCTTCAGGGGAACCGCAAATGATGTTACGCAGGAAGTACAAACGCAGGCAAGAATGCGTTACCTGTCGGAACATGATGAGCTGACCGGGTTACCAAACCGTGTGCAAATGCGCCAGTTTTTGGATAGTCACTCCCTGAATCAGCTTACTAATAATCAACAAATTGCCGTATTGACTATAGATTTGGATAAATTCAAGCCAGTTAACGACCTGTATGGGCACTCAGTGGGTGACAAGATTTTGCATGATGTCTCCGCCAGGCTACGTGAATGTATACCTGAAAATGGTCTGGTGACCCGATATGGGGGCGACGAATTTATCGTTATCTTGCCCACAGTAGAAGGGGCGCACGAACCAGAACGCCTGAGCGATGCTTTGCTATCCCGTCTCACTCAGGCATTTCATCTTGAAGATACTGACGTATACATTGGTGCCAGTATCGGTATAGCCATCGCTCCTCAGCATGCTACTGACGCGAATGATTTACTACGCTATTCAGATATTGCTCTCTATCAGGCAAAGCATGACGGGCGCAACTGTTGGCGTCTTTACCACCCTGCAATGGAAGAACAAATTGTTCAACGCCGCGAGCTTGAAAATGAACTTCGTGTTGCCATTCATGCCAACCAGTTGCAACTGGTTTACCAGCCTCGCTATGACGTACGCACCGGAAAAGTGACAACCATTGAAGCACTGATTCGCTGGCAACACCCCAGACTTGGTCTGCTGACGCCGGATCAGTTTATTCCTCTGGCGGAAGATACCGGCCTTATTTTTCAAATGAGTGACTGGGTGCTGACTACGGCCTGTCAGGATGCCGTGGAACACTTTGGCTCACTTTCCGTTGCAGTGAACATTTCTGCCATCGAATTCCGTGTTTCCGGGTTTGTCTCACGCATTCATCATGTGCTGACCACATCAGGGCTTTCACCTTCACAGCTTGAAATTGAAATTTCAGAAAATACTGCGCTTAGCGACCCGGAAAGAGTCACTGACATTATGCTGTCTTTGAAAAGCATTGGGGTGCGCTTTTTGATTGATGATTTCGGCGCCGGTTATGCTTCACTGAGTTATCTGCATGCCTTCCCGTTCGATGGAATTAAGCTGGATAAATCGTTCGTGATACCAACAGATACATCTGAAAATGCCCGACGAGTTGTCGAGAATATTGTGGGTTTGGGCAAAGCTTTTTCATTGCATATTACAGCTGAAGGTGTGGAGACAAAAGAACAGCAAACTTATTTCGAGTCTTTAGATTGTGACGCGCTACAAGGGTACTTTATTGGACGCCCGGTATCATTGGGGGAATTAAAACAGCATCTTTCCAGGCAGACCGCCAGCGAAGGAGGCGGCAGACTTACAGGCAGACAAAACTGAAGAACCACATCCTTTGTTTATACCCCCGAATAGTTTCGATAAAGAATACATATGCAACGAATAACTCAAACCTTGCACTATAAAACCTTCAACTCAGGATATAACCTGAAACGGCTTCTTAGTTATGGAAGCCGTCATTACACAATAAGAGAGTACCTCACATAAAAAATGTTTAAGAGATTGACACTATATTTTCACTCCATAACCCAGCACATTCCAGTTTGAGCTACTTACTTGAGATTAATTTTTCGATAGAAGCACTTAGTTCAGTTAGACAACGTGGCACAAGCAGAACCACCGGACAGGTTAGTAAAACCATAAGCAACAGCATTATCACTGCAGATCATTTGCCACTAAGTTCAATGGATTTTAAAGAGTAGTAATTTATGCAAAAAAATCATGTGCATTGAAAGCTTCAGCACCCATTAAAACGAGTAACCAAGACCAACAACCCAGGTATTGGCTTTAAACGCATTAAGTTTTGTATATTCCCAGGAGACATCAACAACAACTTGTTTAGCTACATGAGCCTGTATACCAGCACCTACAGCAATGTTATTAGCTGAATCAGTATAGTAACTTTTTTCTCCAGATAATAAGTCGTAAGAACTCACCTTCCCATTTGCCCAACCGAGAAAGCCATAGCCGGAAACAGAGTCATTAAAACGATATGATGGACCAATACTAATATTGGTATACTTGAGGTTTAAATCAATACGGTTTTCCCTGAATGTCCTTTCAGTATGAGTGAGTGATGCCACAACTCCCCAGCCATCGACAACTTCACGATTAACCTTAATATTTAAACCTTGTGGGTCATCGCGTAGATTTCGCCCAGAATACTTAGTGTGACTCTGTGCATAACCAGCAGATAATATTGTTTTTCCATCATCTGCAATTGCCAGTGCAGGAAAACCAGTAACGCTAATCGATAACACTAAGGCAAGTAACTTCTTGTTCATAAGTAAATTCAAACTCCGTTGAATAAAAAACCTCAAGAATTATATAGCTGCAAAATAAACCAAGCTTAAACACTTGTAGAAATATAATGACGATATAAAAAAAACATGCAGTACATCACATCTAACCTATCTTGCTTATGCAACCAGATCTGCTTTTCTTATCAGCTCCGGCATCAGGGAAAACAGCCCCGATGGTTCAGTACATCCAGAATGGCCTAAGAAACAGCAAAATTGTTCTATTGAGAAAAATCACGCAGGAAGCGAAATTTCCCTGGTTATCACGCAATCAGGACAACTACGTAATGACTTAACGGCATCAATGTATTTCCGTCTCAGCTACATAACCGAGCATCACTTAAAACGCCCAGTACACGACCGGACTGTCAACAGCAAAGCCGCGGGCAGACTGCTGGCAGCTGGTGGGCTATATAATGGTAACATTGAAGGCTTCCGGCATACTGCCGAGCAGTTAGGCGGCGATGCTGCAAAAGGATATGATCAGGTACTCAATCAAACGACCTCAGGATTGCTAATATCGGCAGCATCACTTCTGGTCGTAAGAAACCCAATGGCAGCAGAAGAACTTACAAGTTATCTTGGGAAATACAAGCAAGCCCATGTTCTTTTGGATGACATGAATTTGCCTAAACTGACTTCATTATTACCTTGTTCTGCCTCACCAGGGAGTAACCGCTCTGTCCCTGTGCTGAAAGCTGTGCTCATCTGTGGGTCTGAAGTCGGAAACAGTTAAATCAGAGCGGTTTAATAAGAATATTCTTAGAATAGGCAACAGAGTATTGAATGACTTGTTAAATCAGACCTTAGTATTAGAATGTGAACACCTGCCTGGTTAGCCTGGTGATTAACCCATTATTTTTATTTAAAAAATCATCGACGGCGTTGACTCGTATACCTGACAGGAAAGATATGTTGTTTCAACTTCATCAGTAAAATATCGAGACAGAGAGAATATTGATGGCAAGGACGTATACACCCGGTTATTGCGTTGTTGAACAACCAGGAACGCTGGATTTCCAGGCCAGAATGTTATTCCAGGATTACAAGAGCGAGGCCGCTAAACAGTTCATGCAGGTTAACGCCGACACACAGTGGCTTAAACCCGGCGAGATACTGGCCATAACGGATCCCAGTGCGCCAGTGACGGCATCAATGCTTAATCAGTTCAGACAGACCAAACATAAAGTTAATACTGCCCTGGTTGGTGTAAGTACAGATGAAGCCAGTTTTTTACAGCGAAACTATGGCCTGATTGCAACCATAACCAACGCAGGTGATAAAATATTTAGCTCTGTCGGAGATGCCGGGGAAAAATACTTCAAAGAAATAGAGCGCGTTCTGATAAAAATCGAATCCACCTATCGGAATCAATTTATCACAAAGGGCTCTTTGATAAGCCAGGAGTTTTTCGCTGAAAGATCTACACTTTTTAATCAGTTAAAAGAACTGGTAAATAAGCCGTTGTTAAAAAACCTGGCAAGAAGGACATTAAAACTTGCTGATTATGAAGATATGCGAAAGGCATTGAGATTATCAAGCAAGTCTATTGTACATGAGTGGTCCACAGTCGGTTTGGTTGGTATTCCTGGTTATGCTGATTATGTTGATGGAGCTGCCAAAGCGGCAAAACTATTAAAAGCTGGTGGCTATATTGGAACAGCTTTCGCCTTTGCCAATACAACAAATGATGTTATCCAGGCTTGCTCAGTAGGCAGAGAAGATGAGTGTGAGAGAGTGGCATTCCGGGAATATACTAAGTTTGGTATGGGTACAGGCGCTTCTTCTCTTGGAGGCTATTACGGCGGTTCCATCGGTTCCAGTGTATGTGTTGCTCTTGGTATAATTACTGCACCAGAAGGTGGTTCAGGTGCTTTAGCATGTGCTGCAATTGGTTCTCTTGTCGGTGGTTATGCTGCCGGAAAAGCTACAGATGCCGCGATGGATAAATTTTTCAAATGACGATAGAGATTTTTTCTAAATATGTGTCTTATGCAGGTTTACTGTTCGCCTGGATTTGCATTTTTTGTTTGATTATTAGCTTTGTTTATTTTGGAATACATAAAAAAAAATATGAAACTCTTTTAGAGAAATATAAATCAACAGGCGCTCCTCTTCCAGGTGCATATAGTTTTCATTCAATGATGGGCTTTTGGGGTGCATTCCCCATGGTATATTTCTTTCGTTGCCTTACAGTTGGTAAAAAGCCTCGGGGTTGTTTTGGCGGGAGAGTATACACAGGAGATTTATTCATGAAAATTCCTGCCGAGCAAAAAAAATGGTTAAACACATACTACAACATAAACATAATAAACACAGTCTCGATTATACTTTTTTTTGTTGCAGGTGGGATAAAATACATCTTAGATATCTTTCCATAAAGTCTTTATGGAAATTTAAAAAGCAAAATGATTACAATACTCCACACAAATAAAATAGAAAAACACAGATTATCGTTCAAAAGTAAAATTTAAAGTTGCTTGTATTTTCGCTGAATCATGACAGTGAAAATACAAGCTATTCATCGCGCAGATAACAGCAGTAAATTACAGGTGGTTTGCTGAATATCAAATCTCACAAACCAGTTAATTACCGTCTATTAATCTTGCATGGTATTGATAAACGAATCAGTAAGTGCATTTGTATCAGAAAGCCAAAATTCATCCTTTAACCATGCCCAATGCGGCGCATACACCCTCAGCCATGTACTCCGGTTCACCTCAAGCATTCGCGCCAGTGCAGCGCCAGAGTAATCACGGTACGTATCATTACCGAGAGATATCGCCACTTCTTGCCCGGCCATCCATGACGGGCGGCTCCATGTAACCCAGATTAAAACCGGAGCAATGCTGGCAATACCGCTTTCGCTGGAAATTAGCAGTACGCGCCTTTCCTCTGTCATTGACCGGTGCAGGTTGGTAAGCCGTTCTGCTTTTCTTATCAGCTCCGGCATCAGGAAAAACAGCCCTGATGGTTCAGTACATCCAGACAGTCTGACCAAAGGTTTTGTTAAAGCCCGAAATATGTCGGGAATTCAGTTTAATGACAACCCGCCGAGTTTTCATGAAATCAGGACCTTATCTGGCCGACTTCACGAAGAACAACGAGGCAAAGATTTTGCGCAAAAGTTGTTCGGGCATCGTTCAGAAAAAATGACAGAAAAATATCTTGATGTGCGTGAGAAAGTGTTTACTCTGGTTTGAGGCGAAAGACCGGATATGCAATTTCGTGCATTTTCGTGCAATCACCTCTAAGTCATTGATATATAAGGCGACAAAAAAAGACCGAATACGATTCCTATATTCGGTCCAGGGAAATGGCTCTTGGGAGAGAGCCGTGCGCTAAAAGTTGGCATTAATGCAGGCTATTTGCCTTGCCTTTTAAGAATAGATTACCGCGTCAGCTTTTCCAGTGTTTGGCAAAACTGGAGTATAAAAAACATTAACTGACCGGGACTGGTCGCGAAAAAGCCGTAACAGAACAAACTCTGTTACGGCTTTTCTTTTATTTATGGCATCAAAAAATCAACCAGTTAACCACAGAGGTGGCTTGCCCGTTCGATAAAGGGCTGTAATGACATTTTTTTACCTGGATGTTGAGGATCATCTATTCGAATGGTCGAAATTGGCTGCCCCGACACTTTCCCTTCGGCCACTTGTTGCTCAGCAACCTGATTCAGAGGATATTGCACCAGTGTGCTGGGATTAATGACATACAGCGCATTACCTGGTCGGCAAACCAGCATCACTTCTTCACGGTTGAAAGCCCATTTATCCTTGCCCACCTGAAACCGGCTTACCGTTTGTATTTCAGAAGACGCCTGTGCGACAAATGCTGTGCCCAATAACATCAGCCCAATCGTTAATTTTCTCATTTTGCGTGCTGCTCTCTTCAAGCCCGGGAAGCTGAGGAACTCAGAAAGCCCGGTTTGTTACCCAACAGAAATTTTTACCAGACTATAACGATTATTCACCGGCTGCGTCACTCTTGATGCGGTAAAGAATTTCTATGTAATGTATAAGGCTGCTGCAACACTTCGCGTTATCCCCGGGTTTATGATTCATCTATTACAGGGTACACTTCACGCATTATCAGGAGACTATATGAACACTAACCTTGCAAATCTTCCTCAAGAAGACATGGATAAAATCAATGTAGACCTTGCAGCCGGAGCGGTTGCGTTTAAAGAACGCTACAACATGCCCGTTATTGCCGACCAGGTTGAGCGCGAACAACCCGAATCTTTGCGTCCATGGTTCCGTGAGCGCCTGGCTGCCCATCGTCTGGCATCAGTAAATCTTTCTCGCCTGCCTTATGAACCAAAGTCGAAGTAATGATTACATCCAGTAGCAGTTAGTTACGTTCTGTCCGTTACTCTTCCTTATACAGATTTTCCTGATTGAAATATCTCACCCTGGCCGTGCCGGGGTGGTTGTGTAAGAAGTGTACTATGCATCAATGGAGTGGTGGTCTGTTGCCGAAATGATGAAATGTGGCAGGGAGAGACTCTGCCACTGGTTAACTGAAAACGGACAGGCTAACCCAGCCGTTGTTCAGCAAGTCCAATAAGGAAAGCGCACTCAAGTGCCACGGTATCGTAATACTGATAGCGACCTGATTTACCACCATGGCCAGTATCCAGGTCAGTCCACAATAACAGAAGGTGGTCATCTGTCTTCAGTTCTCTTAACCGGGCCACCCACTTTGCAGGTTCCCAATACTGAACCTGGGAATCGTGTAGACCTGTGGTGACCATCATATGCGGATACACTTGAGGTGTGACCTGGTCATAAGGGCTCCATGCCTTGATGGCCCAGTAATCTTCGGGGATATGTGGGTCGCCCCACTCTTCATATTCACCGGTCGTTAGCGGCAGAGATTCATCGAGCATCGTGGTCACAACATCAACAAATGGAACTTGTGCCAGAATGCCACGGAATAATTCAGGCCGCATGTTCGCCACGGCCCCCATCAACAACCCCCCTGCACTTCCGCCCATCGCATACAACTGCCCAGGTGCGCCCATTCCCCGGACCAGCAACGCTTCACACACATCAATAAAATCATTAAATGTATTAGGTTTGTGCGATAACTTGCCCTCTTCATACCAGGATTGCCCCAGCTCACCGCCGCCCCGTATATGAGCTATGGCGTATACAAAACCACGGTCGAGCAAACTGAGCCGTGTAGTGCTGAAATCAGCGTCGATACTCTCGCCATACGCACCATAGCCGTATACCAGTAAAGGGTTCTGCCCCATTCTGAACTTATCTTTACGCCAGACCAGGGAAACCGGCACCTTAACCCCGTCCCGTGAGTCAATCCAAATCCTGTCGCTCTGGTAATTCTGCGAATCAAACCCGAACACTTCCTGCTGCTTCAATAAACGCCGTTCGCCAGTGAGCATATTCATTTCGAATACTGTTTGTGGGCGGGTCATTGAGGTATAAACATAGCGCAGCCATTCATTGTCTGGCTCATGATTATTACTGGTCCAGACAACCCAGGCAGGGTCATCAAGTACCAGTCGCTGCTGGCGGCCATTTCTGTTGTCAATCAGGCGTAACTGCGTCAGTCCATTTTCACGCTCCTCAATAACCACCCAGTGAGTAAAGAGCGTAAAATCCTCGACCATTACGGTATGGCTTGCAGCCTGCACAACTGCCCATGTATCCCGTTTTGTTTCCGGACTGCAGTACAACCCAAAATTTTTGCCATCCTGGTTTGAACGTACCCAAAATTGCCCCTGGAAATGGTCAATGTCATACTCATGCTGCGTTTTACGTGCAAGAAAACATTGCGGTATGGCGGATGAATCATTGGCATCCAGTAACCAGGCTTCACTGGTTGTGGTGCTGTGCAGGGCAATAATCACAAATTCCGTTGAGCGAGACTTATAGATGCCAACATAAAAACGATTATCTTCCTCTTGATAGACCAGTTCGTCATTTTCTGTCGCGTCACCCAGCCTGTGGCGCCACACCTGGTAAGGCAGCAAAGTCACTGAATGCTTTTTGACATAGTAAAACGTGGCGGAATCATTCGCCCATACCACACTACCAGAAAGCTCAGTGACAGTGTCATTCAGCCATATGTCATTAGCCAGGTCTTTCACATGTAATTGATACTGGCGGCGAGAAACCCGGTCTTCCGTCACTGCCATCAGACGATTATCCGGAGAGACACTTAGTGCGCCCAAGTCGTAATATGCCCCTCCCTGAGCCCGCCTGTTGCAGTCGAGCAAAATTTGCCACTCATCGTCAACATTCAGCTCTGCTGGCTGACGTTGCCAAACAGGATACTCCGCATTTTCATCAAAACACTGCCGGTAGCGATACCCGTTACGTTGCCAGGGAACACTGCTCTCTTTTTTGGGCAGACGGGCAACCATTTCCTCGTAAAGGGCCTGCTGAAATTGCTCAAGAGGAGCCATAATTTGCATACAGTAATCATTCTCAGCACGAAGATACCCCAGCACTTCGTGTGACTGACGTGAATCATCCCGTAGCCAGAAGTAATCATCATGCCTGACATCGCCATGCCGGGCTAACAGGTGCGGGCGCTTTGCTGCCCGGGGAGGGATAACTGGCGAACGAGCCATAATAACTCCTGAAAATGGCACAACTGCCGCACAGGATATCACGCTAACTGCGCGTGGAGAGGAATTGCCTGTCATTATGAGGACATGCAAACCCAGCTGTACAATAAACCCACTATTGTTTACGTAAAACCGGGCATATATATGCCCGGTTATTCAGCCTAACGCTGGTAATCTGCATTACCTGCTTTGCAATCCACTGTTACCTGGTAGTGCAAATCTTGCTTTTGCCCCCGGACAACTAATGGTACAACCCATGTATCGCCATTGTGGTGCATGTCTTTGACATTGACCCAGGCCACGGGGTCATTCTGCCCCAAGGCTTTCTGGTCGTCAGACCAACGCTGTAACCGGTTTTGCAGGTAATCATTTTTAACTGTTGCGGCAATATTTTCCGCTTTCATGTTCTCACAGGGAATGAGATTTACGCGTTTGGTTACCGCATTCGCCGCAGCGGATACAACCATCACAGTAAATGCCACCATGCATCCTGTCAAAAAGCCTGTTTTATTCACATGCCACTCCGTGATTTATCAAGTTGTGAGAAAAGCATGGTACAAAACAGGCAACCTGCAAGTCGGTTCAGGCAACTTTCACTTTCTTTTCAACGGAAACTGGCAGGTTTTCGGTAACATCTGGTAACCTACCGGAGCGCAAAATACCGCTCAGTTCATCTTTATGTTCCGCAAGCCATAAGGCAAGCTCTTCGCGCAGCCCTCCTTCCAGCAAGACCGGAGAACTTTCCAGATAGTCAGTCAGGCATTCCGCCAGATCTAACATTTTGTCATAGGCATCGGCCTCTTTTTTGCTGACAAAAGACATTTTTTCCTCACCGTCTCTCACGACAACATATTTAACTACGACTGCCATCATGCTGCTCCAATTACTGTATTTATATCCAGCATACGTTAAAACTGAGCTAAAATGCAAACCCGCTGCCAACGCAAACGTTTTCGTATATACTGCCGCTGTTTTTCTCACATCAGGTACTGCGATATGGCTATTTTAGGAACTGCGCTGCGTCCGGCAGCAACACGCGTAATGCTTCTTGGCGCTGGGGAACTGGGCAAAGAAGTGGCGATTGAATGTCAGAGGCTGGGTCTGGAGGTTATCGCCGTAGACCGGTATGCCGATGCCCCTGCAATGCACGTTGCTCATCGTAGCCATGTAATCAACATGCTCGACCCACAGGCACTGAAAAACCTGGTTGCAGAAGAAAAACCTGATTATATCGTGCCGGAAATTGAGGCGATCGCTACAGATATGCTGGTTGAACTGGAAAACCAGGGCCAAAAAGTTGTTCCCTGCGCCAAAGCCGCACGCCTGACAATGAACCGTGAAGGTATCCGCCGGTTGGCTGCAGAAGAATTGGCCCTTCCCACGTCCACATACCGTTTTGCTGATACGAAAGCAGATTTCGTTGCCGCAGCAGAGGAAATTGGTTTCCCGTGCATCATTAAACCGGTTATGAGCTCTTCCGGAAAAGGGCAAAGTTTTGTTCGTGATGCCAGCCATCTGGATAAAGCATGGAGCTATGCGCAGGAAGGCGGCCGTGCAGGTGCAGGCAAAGTGATTATTGAAGGTGTCGTTGCGTTTGATTTCGAAATTACACTACTGACGGTGAGTGCGGCGGATGGTGTACATTTCTGCGCCCCTATAGGCCACCGCCAGGAAGATGGCGATTACCGTGAATCATGGCAGCCACAGGCAATGAGTGAGCTCGCGCTGAGCCGGGCACAGGCCATTGCTGAGAAAGTTGTTCTGGCGCTGGGTGGTTATGGCTTGTTTGGTGTGGAACTGTTTGTTTGTGGTGATGACGTCGTGTTCAGTGAAGTATCGCCTCGCCCGCATGACACCGGTATGGTCACCATGATCTCTCAGGATTTGTCAGAATTTGCACTGCATGTTCGCGCTTTTCTGGGGTTACCTGTTGGCGGTGTTCGCCAGTACGGCCCTTGTGCTTCAGCTGTCATCCTGCCGAACCTGACCAGCACAGATGTACGTTTTGGTGGTCTGGGAAATGCACTCAGTGCAGGCATACAAATCCGCCTGTTTGGCAAACCTGAGATTAACGGTACTCGTCGTATGGGGGTTGCGCTGGCAACGGGTGAAACGACAGAAGATGCAGTCGCCCGGGCAAAATCAGCATCCGGGAAAATACACGTTAAGGGTTAATCCCCGGCTCCAACAACAAAGACGAAAACGGCACCTCAGGTGCCGTTTGTATATGACTCAACCAGTTAACTGGCCTGATTATTTCGCGCCTTCAACAGCTTCACGGGCCAGGCGGGTAATACGGTCATAGTCGCCAGATTCCAGCGCATCAGCCGGAACCAGCCAGGAACCACCGATGCACAATACGCTTTTCAGTGCCAGGTAGTCGCGGTAGTTTGCCGGAGAGATACCACCCGTTGGGCAGAAACGCACCTGAGAGAACGGGCCAGCGATGGCGGATAAAGCTTTGGTGCCACCGTTAGCTTCTGCCGGGAAGAATTTGAACTCACGCAAACCGTAATCCATACCCAGCATCAGTTCAGAAACAGTGCTGATCCCAGGGATCAGTGGAATGGTACCTTCGGTTGCGGCTTTCAACAGGGAGTCAGTCAGACCCGGGCTGATAGCAAACTGCGCACCGGCTTCGGTCACTTCTGCCAGTTGTTGTGGATTGAGCACGGTACCAGCCCCAACGATAGCATCCGGCACTTCTTTTGCAATCAGACGAATAGCATCAATAGCGCAGGCAGTACGCAGTGTAACTTCCAGTACACGTACCCCACCGGCAACCAGTGCTTTTGCCATTGGCACTGCATGCTCAAGTTTATTGACAACAATAACCGGCACAACAGGACCTGTTTTCAGGATTTGTTCCGCACTTGTTTTCCAGTTTTTCATCAGAGAATGTCTCCCGACAACGTTTAGTCAGCGTTACGGCGCAAATGCGCCGGGTGTTAGAATGAAATACAGGTTGCGCCCTGTTCCGCCCCGGATAAGTTCTCGCGCAATGCACCGAATAACTCACGACCAGTCCCAACACGTTGAGCGCTGAGGTCCGGGTGGAACGGTTCACGTTCTTGTAGTTCCGCGCCGTCAACCAGCAAGGTTAGCTCGCCAGTCTGCCCGTTTACGCGGATCATGTCGCCATTACGGACTTTAGCCAAAAGCCCACCAGCATAAGCTTCCGGTGTCACATGAATTGCAGAAGGTACTTTACCGGAGGCACCGGACAAACGGCCATCCGTCACTAATGCAATTTTGAAACGACGGTCCAATAATACACCAAGTGGCGGCATGAGTTTATGTAATTCTGGCATTCCATTCGCTTTCGGGCCTTGATGGCGGACAACGACAACGCAGTCCTTATCAAGCAAACCCGCTTCAAATGCTGGAACGACATCGTGCTGGCTTTCAAAAACAATGGCAGGCGCTTCAATAATCTGATTTTCCACAGGCACTGCAGAAGTTTTCATCACTGCGCGCCCGAGGTTGCCACTCAATACTTTGGTGCCGCCATGTTGGGAGAATGGTTTATCAATAGAGGCAATAATATCGCTATCCAGTGATTCAGTTGCCCCTTCTCGCCAGTCAAGTTTGCCTTCATTCAGCCAGGGCTCCATGGTGTAATGTTGCAAACCAAAGCCCGCAACTGTATTGACATCCTCATGTAACAAACCGCCTTTAATCAGTTCGCGCATCAGAACCGGTACACCACCCGCAGCCTGAAAGTGATTGATGTCCGCCGGGCCATTGGGGTAAAGACGCGCCAACAACGGAACAACCGAAGAAATTTCGGAAAAGTCATCCCAGTTAATAATAATGCCTGCTGCACGCGCCATTGCGACCAAATGCATAGTGTGATTAGTGGAACCACCTGTGGCCAGCAGTGCGACGATGCCATTGACCACCACTTTCTCATCAATCATTTTGCCCAGTGGCATCCACTCATTCCCATTACCGGTAAGGCGTGTTACCTGACGTGCGGCTGCGCATGTCAGCTCTTTACGCAGAGGCGCATCCGGATGGACAAATGACGACCCGGGTAACTGCATCCCCATGAACTCAATCACCATCTGGTTGGTGTTCGCTGTACCATAAAATGTGCAGGTACCCGGCGCGTGGTAAGAGGCAGCTTCAGATTCAAGTAATGCTGCACGGTCAACTTTCCCTTCTGCATACAACTGACGAATACGCACTTTTTCTTTATTAGCCAGCCCGCTCGCCATTGGGCCTGATGGCACAAACACCGACGGCAAATGCCCGAATGAGAGTGCAGCCATCGCCAACCCGGGCACAATTTTGTCGCACACACCAAGGAATAACGCGCCATCAAACATATTATGAGACAAGCCCACCGCCGCTGACATGGCAATCACTTCACGACTGAGCAGCGAAAGCTCCATTCCATCCTGGCCTTGCGTCACACCATCGCACATAGCCGGAACACCACCAGCCACCTGGCCTACTGCGCCCACGGAGTGCAGTGCCTCGCGAATAATTTGTGGATAAGTTTCATAAGGTTGATGCGCAGACAGCATGTCGTTATAGGCTGTAATGATGCCAATGTTGCTGCGCAGCATATTTTTTAAAGAGGCTTTATCTTCTGCCTGGCAGGCAGCAAACCCATGAGCCAGATTGCCACACGCCAGTTCTGCACGGTGCACTGTTTTACTTTTCGCCTGTTCAACGCGGGCCAGATAAGCTTCCCGGGTTGCGTGTGAGCGTTCAATAATTCTATTTGTTACGCGTAACAATACAGAGTTCATAAAAGGTCCTCATAGTTCTGTCTGCCATCGGCAGTTTTGTCGGATATATCAGTGAGATTTAAAATAGCTCTGATTCCTGATATACCGCACTCCAGGGGCAAAATCGCTTCAGTTAGTGTAAATAAAAAAGCCCCGCTGGTGAATCCAGTCAGGGCTTTAATTTAAAAAAAATTACCTGCTTTCTGTGTTAGATCATGTTACCGGTAAAGTTACAGCTAACTGCTCCCCTGCAGAACTTACTCGAACTCGTTCCAGGAACGGCCATCACGGGTGATCATGGCGACTGAGGCTACAGGCCCCCAGGTCCCGGCCTGATAAGGTTTTGGCGCTTCATTATCAGCGGCCCAGGCTTCGGTAATGGAGTCAACCCATTTCCAGGCCTCTTCCACTTCATCGCGGCGCACAAACAGGGCCTGAATACCACGCATTGTTTCCAGTAGCAGGCGCTCATAAGCGTCTGCCAGGTGGGTTTGGTTAAAGGTTTCGGAGTAGCTCAGGTCAAGTTTTGTCGTTTGCAGGTTGTGCTTATGATCAAGACCTGGCACTTTGTTCAGAATCTGAATATCAACGCCCTCATCAGGTTGCAGTCGAATAGTCAGTTTATTCTGTGGTAACTCCTGCCAGGACTCTTTAAACAGGTTCAGTTCCGGATTCTTGAAGTAAACAACTACCTCAGAGCATTTAGCCGGTAAGCGTTTACCGGTGCGCAGGTAGAATGGAACTCCCGCCCAACGCCAGTTATCGATATCAACGCGGATGGCGACAAAGGTTTCAGTGCCACTGCTTTTGTTCGCTCCTTCTTCTTCCAGGTAACCTGGCACTTTTTTGCCCTGTGCAAAACCAGAGGTATATTGACCGCGCACCGTTTTTTCACGCACATTTGAGCGATCAATGCGGCGTAGCGATTTCAGTACCTGAACTTTGGCATCACGGATGCTGTCCGCCGTCAGGTCAGATGGTGGTGACATGGCAATCATGCACAAAATTTGCAGCAGGTGGTTTTGAATCATATCGCGCATCTGCCCGGCTTTATCAAAATAGCCCCAGCGCCCTTCAATCCCCACTTCTTCTGCTACGGTAATTTCCACATGGTCAATGGTCCGGTTGTCCCAGTTATTAACAAACAATGAGTTGGCAAAACGTAGTGCCAGCAGGTTCAGTACCGTTTCTTTCCCTAAATAGTGGTCAATACGGTACACCTGGCACTCTTCAAAATATTTCCCAACCTGGTTGTTAATCTCCTGAGAAGTTTCCAGAGACGTACCCAGCGGTTTTTCCATGACAACACGCGCAGGTTTGGCATTCAGTTTCGCCTCGCCCAGCCCTTTGCAAATAGCGCCAAAAGTGCTGGGTGGCATAGCGAAGTAGTTAATGGTGGTACGGTTTTTCTGATCAAGCACTTTACCCAACCGGGTAAATGCTTTGGTATCGTTGACATCCAGGTTACAGAATTCCAGCCGCGCGCTGAGTTTGTCCCACAACGCTTCGTTGATTTTCTCTTTCATGAAGGTTTCCAGCGCTTCACGAATCACTTTGGTGTACTCAGCTTTGTCCCAGTCAGCACGCCCTACGCCAATAATGCGCGTGTCGTCATGGAGTTGGCCCGCTTTCTCCAATTGATACAGGGAAGGCAACAGTTTCCGGCGCGCCAGGTCACCTTTCGCACCGAAAATAACCAGGTCACATGCCTGAGCTGTTTGCGTTACCGCCATCTTTGTCTCCTCGTTATGTCTGGCCTGATACTCAGCCAGGCGCTTATCTGTAATTTTCTTTCATACTAATGTACTGTGTTTACATCTTTAACAACACTGTACAGATGCCAAAAGGCATTTTATTGACTAAGTTTTAAAGAATTGTCAGTTTTACGCCTCGTCTGGCTTGTTTCTGCGGGCAAACAAGGCACGGTAAAGCAGATTTTGCTGTTATGAAAACAAGACTCTGATCATGTTATGAAAAAAAACAACAACATCCTGCCAGAGGTTGTATCCAATATCTGCTGCAAAAGCGTATATTCATCACAAAATTGACACGGTATCACCAGATGGCGAAATCGTCCTTATCAATGAGTGTGCTGTAATCTATGAACATGCTGGACAAAATTCAGTCTCAACTGGAACATCTTAGCAAGTCGGAGCGAAAAGTTGCCGAAGTAATTCTTGCTTCGCCTTCAGGTGCCATGCACTCGAGTATTGCCACTCTTGCCAGCGAGGCGGGCGTGAGCGAACCGACAGTAAACCGTTTCTGCCGCCGCCTGGAAACACGCGGGTTTCCCGACTTCAAGTTACATCTTGCCCAGAGCCTTGCCAGCGGGACCCCTTATGTCAACCGTAATGTCGATGAAGACGATACGGTTGAAGGGTATACAGCCAAAATTTTCGAATCAGCCATGGCAAATCTGGACCATGTGCGCCAACAACTTGATATGCAGGCGGTTAACCGCGCCGTAGACCTTCTTACCCAGGCAAAACGCATTGCATTTTTCGGGTTGGGCTCATCGGCAGCCGTTGCGCACGATGCCATGAACAAGTTTTTTCGTTTTAATGTCCCGGTCATCTATTCCGACGATATTGTTGTTCAGCGCATGAGTTGCATGAATTGTAGCGAAAATGACGTTGTTGTGCTGATTTCTCATACTGGTCGCACCAAAAATCTGGTCGAGCTCGCACAACTGGCTCGTGAAAACGATGCCATCGTCTTATCAATCACAACCAGCGGCTCTCCACTTTCCTGGGAATCAACACTTGCAATTCTGTTGGATGTTCCTGAGGATACCGATATTTATATGCCAATGGTTTCACGGCTTGCACAACTTACTGTGATTGATGTTCTGGCAACCGGTTTCATTTTGCGCCGTGGCGCAAAATTCAGGGATAACTTGAAGAGAGTCAAAGAAGCCCTGAAAGAATCGCGGTTTGATAAAGGTTTGATGGTACCCGGTGATCAGCATTGAAATTATAACTAAAGCTGTATCAGTCGGTTCGTTCGGTTAATGTTGTCTTTGCGTTACCAGGCGTGCAGAAATACCGGGTTTTATTCACGCAACACCAAGTTGTTTCAGTCAACGGAGTAATAAATGTCCAGACGGCTACGTAGAACCAAAATTGTCACCACGTTAGGCCCGGCAACTGATCGCGATAATAACCTTGAAAAAATTATCGCGGCAGGCGCTAACGTTGTGCGCATGAACTTCTCTCATGGCACCGCCGAAGATCACCAGATGCGTGCAGATAAAGTACGCGAAATAGCAGCCAAACTGGGGCGCCATGTGGCTATTCTTGGCGACCTCCAGGGGCCAAAAATTCGTGTGTCCACGTTTAAAGAAGGCAAAGTCTTTCTTAATATCGGCGATAAATTCCTGCTGGATGCGAACCTGGGTAAAGGCGAAGGCGACAAAGAACAGGTTGGTATTGACTATAAGGGCCTGCCTGCTGATGTTGTCCCGGGCGATATCCTGTTGCTTGACGATGGCCGAGTGCAGCTAAAAGTGCTGGAAGTTCAGGGGATGAAAGTCTTTACCGAGGTGACTGTCGGTGGCCCCTTGTCCAACAATAAAGGGATTAACAAACTCGGAGGGGGTTTATCTGCTGAAGCCCTCACAGAGAAAGACAAAGCTGACATTATTACTGCTGCAAAAATTGGTGTTGATTATCTCGCAGTGTCCTTCCCTCGTTGTGGTGAAGACCTGAACTATGCTCGTCGCCTGGCGCGTGATGCGGGCTGTGACGCTAAAATTTGTTCCAAAGTTGAACGTGCTGAAGCTGTCGCAACAGAAGAAGCAATGGACGACATCATTTTGGCGTCTGATGTGGTTATGGTCGCACGCGGTGATTTGGGTGTTGAAATTGGCGACCCGGAACTGGTTGGTATTCAGAAAACACTGATTCGTCGTGCCCGTAAACTTAACCGTGCAGTAATTACCGCTACGCAGATGATGGAATCGATGATTACCAACCCGATGCCAACGCGTGCTGAAGTTATGGATGTGGCTAACGCAGTGCTTGATGGCACTGATGCCGTTATGTTGTCAGCAGAAACTGCTGCCGGCCAGTATCCGGCAGAAACCGTGGCCGCAATGGCACGCGTGTGTGTCGGCGCGGAAAAAATCCCCAGCATTAACGTTTCCAAACATCGCCTTGATGTTCAGTTCGAAAATGTTGAAGAAGCCATCGCTATGTCTGCCATGTACGCGGCAAACCACCTTAAAGGTGTGACCGCAATTATTACCATGACAGAATCCGGGCGTACAGCACTGATGACCTCACGTATCAGCTCTGGTTTGCCAATTTTCGCCATGTCACGCCATGAACGTACACTGAACCTCACCGCTCTTTATCGTGGGGTAACACCTGTGCACTTTGACAGTGAGCTTGATGGCGTTTCTGCTGCGAACGATGCCGTTAACCTGCTGCGCGATAAAGGCTACCTGATGTCTGGTGATCTGGTTATCGTTACTCAGGGTGATGTGATGAGTACTGTGGGCACCACAAATACCACACGCATCCTTACTGTTGAGTAATATTTTCACTCTCAACTGACGCATAAAATAAAGGGGCCTGAAGGCCCCTTTAATATTTCTGCCAGACAAACAGTATGTTATCTGTGCGGACATGAAAATCTCTGTTACGCTTTGCCTCGCGGGAACAATTCTTTACGCCGGTAAGGTTCTGTCTCACCGGGTTTGCGTGTTTTCAGTAATTTCAGTATCCAGGTGTACTGCTCCGGATTTGGCCCAACCAGTTTTTCCACTTCATCATTCATGCGCCGTGCAATCGTAACATCGTCTGCTTCACGCAAGTCGTCCATCGGTGGGCGCAGGTAAATATCCAGCTTATGGGTTTGTGCGTTATAAACCGGGAACATAGGAACCACGCGTGCACGGCAAACCTTCATCAACCGCCCAATTGCAGGCAAGGTTGCTTTATAGGTAGCAAAGAAATCAACAAATTCACTTTGTTCCGGGCCGTGATCTTCATCGGGCAAGTAGTACCCCCAGTAGCCCTGCCGAACAGAACTGATAAAGGGCTTTATGCCATCATTACGTGCATGCAGCCGGCCACCAAAACGCCGCCTTACAGTGTTCCATGCAAAATCGAATACCGGGTTACCCTGGTTATGAAACATTGCAGCCATATTGTTGCCCTGAGCCGCAAGTACCATAGCGGGTATATCGACAGCCCAGCCATGAGGTACCAGAAAAATCACATTTTCGTGCCTGGAACGCAGTTCCTCGATGATTTCCGCATGATGCCACTGAACACGTTTTTGCACATGCTCAGGGCCACGCAATGCTAATTCGGCCATCAGAACCATAGATTGTGGTGCAGTGGCAAACATCCGGTCAATGACAGCTTCACGTTCTGCTTCCGGCAAATCCGGAAAGCAATAGAATAAATTGATACGAGCCCGGCGGCGCGCCCCACCTGCTAACCGGCCTGCTTTGACCCCAATAAAGCCCAGAAAAGGATCACGTAATTTAGGCGGTACCAGCGCCAGAGCGGCAAATGCACCCACACCTAACCATGCTCCCCAGTAACGTGGATGCAGGAATGCGCGGTTAAACTCAGGGATATATTCATTATTCGCTTTTTTGCTCATTTCCATGCCGTTATCAGCCAGTCCTCAGGATTACTTTTATTTTAGCGGGCTAAATCTACCAGATAAAAGAAAAGCCGGCACTTGATTAAGCACCGGCTTTCAGGCTGGCAAACAATTTAATTAAAGACTAATTGTGGTCTGATTTCACGAACCTGCGCCAGATAAGTGCGGCGATCAGCACCGGTCAGTCCTTCAGTACGCGGAAGTTTCGCCGTCAGCGGGTTTACCGCCTGCTGGTTAATCCATACTTCAAAGTGCAGATGTGGCCCGGTTGAACGCCCGGTGTTGCCAGAAAGCGCAATACGCTCACCACGTTTCACTTTATCGCCTGGTTTCACCAGTAGTTTCTTCAGGTGCATATAGCGTGTTGTATAGGTGCGTCCATGACGAATAGCAATGTAGTTCCCCGCAGCACCATCGTGTTTGGCTACAATCACCTCGCCATCACCCACTGATAACACTGGTGTGCCCTGTGGCATCGCAAAATCCACACCACGGTGCGGGGCTATGCGCCCGGTAACCGGGTTCAGGCGGCGAGGATTAAAGTTTGATGATACACGGAACTGGCGACTGGTCGGGAACCTTAAGAACCCTTTGGCCAGACCATTCCCATTTTGGTCGTAGAATTTGCCGTCAGCGGCACGGATAGCGAAGTAATCTTTACCACCGGTTTTCAAACGCACGCCCAATAAATGACTCTGACCACGCTTGCCATCAAGCTGTTCGCGTGAAATTAACGCAGAGAACTCATCTCCTGCTTTCAGTTTGCGGAAATCCATTTGCCACTGTAACGCTTTAACGACATCGTTAACTTCATTGCCACTAAGCCCTGCTGCTCTTGCGCTGGCAACAAAACTGCCGCTAACTTTGCCCTTGATAACCCGGTTGACCCACTCGCCCTGCTGTACTTCAACATTGCGCTTGAAACCGTTATCAGTACGGTCATAAACACGCGTTTCGCGTCGCGAAACATCCCAGGACAATTGCTGTAAGTTACCATCGGGGGTGAGCGTCCAGGAGAGTTGCTGGCCGATTTTGAGATTTTCCAGGTCCTTATCCGTGCTGGTTAACTGACTGATTTCTCCCATATCAATACCGTATTGATTAAGAATACTGCTCAGCGTATCACCGGTAGAAACCACATAATCCTGAACACCATTGCTGGACGTTGTCTCATCGCTGCCATCCTGTGTCGTTGTGTCATCAGGTGGTAACGCAACATCCACATCATCTGCCGATGTTTGATCAATTGGCTCGCTGGCATCCGGCATCAGCGTATGGACGGGCTTGTTGTCATGAAGATCCAATGCTTTCACAACAGGCGTGGCATCGGGATGGTAAACATAGGGCCGCCATACGGCGACCGATAAAGTGAGTACTGTCAAGGACCCCAGCAAAACGCGATGGGGTCTGGGCAGGCTGTTAAAAGCCATAGCGACAGAGCGGGCTATCTGTTGCACGTACAAAAATCCTCGTTAATCTCCTTCCAGACAGCTCGTGTACTGATGAGACAAGTGGGTTAAAAACTGCATGTAGCTGTCTTTACCCAACGCGATACCACTTCCTAACGGGTCCAGGGTCCCAATGCGCACCCCTGTACCACGGGCAACGGCCTCGACAACGGCTGGTCTGAATTGTGGTTCAGCAAAGACACACACCGCCTTTTGCTCAACCAACTCTGTTCTGATGTTATGTAAACGCTGTGCACCCGGTTGAATTTCAGGGTTTACGGTAAAGTGCCCGAGAGATGTCAGACCGTACTGTTTTTCAAAATAACCATACGCATCATGAAAAACGAAATACCCCTTCGTTTTCACCGGTGACAGCTCGTCTGCAATCTGCTTGTCCGTGCGGGCTAATTCTGCCTCAAATTGCTGCAGGTTTGCGTCCAGTTTGGCTTTATTTTTCGGCATAAGTTCCACTAATTTATCGTGAATTGCAACCGCTGCCAGTTTTGATATTTCAGGTGAAAGCCAGATATGCATGTTGTATTCACCATGATGGTGATCATCATCACTATTTTCGTCCTGTTTGTCATGATGTGCAGCATCACTCTGTACATGTTCATGGTCGTGATCATCGTCATCACCACCTTTCATGAGTAACGGTTTCACTGCTGCCAGAGTGGACAAGGCGATGTTTTTATCACCCGCCTGTTGAGCCACTGGCTTTTGCATAAAGGCCTCCATATCCGGGCCAACCCATACCACTAAGTCACTGTTTTTTAATTTTATTATGTCACCTGGTTTCAGCGCGTAATCGTGTGCGGAAGCGCCATCCGGGAGTAATACTTCTGTCTTAGTTACTCCATCAGCAATCGCGGATGCGATAAAACCCAGTGGTTTAATTGAGGTGACAACATCGGCCTGAGCCACTACAGTGGTGCCCGCCCAAAGTGCAACTGTAAAGCCCGCGCAACGAAATGTCTTTTTATGTAACATAATGCGTTATTCCATCATCATTCCAGCGAAGTTTGTGATATTATAACATTCGTTAACTTCTGCAACGTTTAAATCCATGAACAATCTTGTCTCACTGGAAAACGTGTCTGTGTCATTCGGGCAACGGCGTGTTTTATCAGATATTTCATTCTCCCTTAAGCCTGGGCGTATCCTTACGCTTTTGGGGCCAAATGGGGCCGGTAAATCCACTCTGGTGCGTGTCGTGCTGGGTCTGGTAGTTCCAGATGAAGGAAGAATCAACCGGGACCGTGGGCTGCGTATTGGCTACGTTCCACAAAAACTCCAACTGGATGCCACTCTGCCGCTTACCGTAAGCCGGTTTTTGCGCTTACGTCCGGGGGTAAAAAAATCAGACCTGCTCCCTGCTCTGAAACGGGTTAACGCTGCTCATCTGCTTGAAGCGCCTATGCAAAAACTGTCCGGTGGGGAAAACCAACGGGTTCTGTTAGCAAGAGCTTTAATGAATTCTCCGCAGTTATTAGTACTGGATGAACCGACCCAGGGCGTGGATGTCAACGGGCAACTGGCGCTCTATAACCTGATTGACCAGTTACGCAAAGAACTGGATTGCGCTGTATTGATGGTTTCGCATGATCTGCACCTGGTCATGGCGAAAACCGATGATGTGCTGTGCCTTAATCATCATATTTGTTGCTCCGGCACGCCAGAAAGCGTGTCTATGCACCCAGAGTTTATCGCGATGTTTGGCGCCACAGGTGCAGAGCAACTCGCGGTGTACCGCCACCACCATAATCACCGCCATGATTTACGTGGCCGCATTGTATTACGCAAAGGGAATGGCGCTTCATGATAGAAATTCTGTTACCCGGCTGGATTGCGGGTGTGTTACTGGCCTGTGCGGCCGGGCCCCTGGGTTCGTTTGTTGTCTGGCGGCGGATGTCTTATTTTGGTGACACACTGGCTCACGCCTCCTTGCTGGGCGTGGCTTTTGGTTTATTGCTTAATGTCAGCCCATTCTATGCCGTTATTGCAGTAACACTGGTTCTTGCAGCAGGGTTAGTCTGGCTTGAGAAACGGCAGCATCTTGCTGTTGACACGTTGTTGGGCATTCTCGCACATAGTGCACTGTCGTTAGGCCTGGTGGTGGTCAGCCTGATGGCCAATGTCCGGGTCGATTTAATGGCCTACCTGTTTGGTGATTTATTAGCGGTCACCCCAACAGATTTAGTGACGATTTCACTTGGCGTGTGTGTCGTTATTGGACTACTTTGCTGGCAATGGCGTAGCTTGCTGGCGATGACCATAAGCCCGGAACTGGCGTTTGTCGATGGTGTCCGTATCCAGCGGGTAAAACTGCTGCTGATGCTGGTTACCGCACTAACGATAGGCGTTTCGATGAAGTTTGTCGGCGCTTTAATTATTACATCGTTGTTGATTATTCCGGCTGCGACTGGCCGCCGCTTTGCCCGCACACCGGAGCAAATGGCAGGTTATGCCGTACTGGTGGGCATTCTGGCGGTTACTGGCGGTCTGGCCTTTTCCGCCTTCTATGACACACCAGCCGGGCCTTCAGTGGTGTTATGTGCCGCCTGCCTGTTCATGTTCAGCATGATGAAAAAGACGGTGGTATAATTGCGGTTCCCGTGAATATATAAGCCCTTGTCTGGTTTTGCCCGACAGGGGCTTTACTCTACATAGTAGTTGGTGCCGCTTTGAGAAAGCGCACCACAAGTAATCAGCCGTTCTCCGGTGGTGTAATCCCGAAGTGTTGCCAGGCGCGATTTGTGGCCATACGCCCACGGGGCGTTCGTTGAATAAACCCTTGCTGGATCAGATAGGGTTCAAGAACGTCTTCAATCGTTTCGCGCTCTTCACCAATCGCTGCGGCCAGGTTATCCAGGCCGACCGGGCCACCCATAAATTTGTCGATAATCGCCAACAGTAATTTACGGTCCATATAGTCAAACCCCTGGACATCGACATTCAGCATATCCAGAGCCTGGCTGGCAACATCAGCACTGATCACACCATTATGGCGCACTTCCGCGTAGTCTCTGACCCGGCGTAATAGCCGGTTAGCGATACGTGGTGTACCTCTTGCCCTGCGTGCCAGCTCCAGAGCTGCATCCGCCGCCATATCCAGCCCCATAAACCCGGCGCTGCGGGCGACGATATGTTGCAGGTCACTTACCTGATAAAACTCCAGGCGCTGCACTATCCCGAAACGGTCACGTAAAGGCGAAGTCAGAGATCCAGCCCGCGTGGTTGCCCCCACCAGCGTAAAGGGTGGCAAATCAATCTTGATTGAACGTGCAGCCGGCCCTTCACCTATCATAATATCCAGCTGATAGTCTTCCATTGCCGGATACAGCACTTCCTCCACCACCGGAGAAAGTCGATGGATTTCATCGATAAACAACACGTCGTTAGGTTCGAGATTAGTCAGCATCGCCGCCAGGTCGCCTGCTTTTTCAAGCACTGGTCCGGAAGTGGTACGTAAATTCACGCCCATTTCATTCGCAACGATATTTGCCAGCGTGGTTTTCCCAAGCCCCGGCGGGCCAAAAATCAACAGATGGTCGAGCGCTTCACCACGCAAACGCGCTGCTTCAATGAAAATTTCCATCTGCTTGCGCACTTCTGGCTGTCCAATATATTCCTGCAGCATTTTAGGGCGAATAGCCCTGTCGATGTTGTCTTCCGGGCCCTGGTTGTCTGGCGAAACCAGACGGTCGGCTTCAATCATTATTTACCTCACAGCACTGCGCGCAACGCTTCACGAATCAATGTTTCACTATTCGCGCCAGATGTTGCCACTTTCGAAACCATACGGCTTGCTTCCTGAGGTTTATAACCCAAAGCCACCAGTGCAGCCACGGCTTCAGCTTCAGCGTCATCGGCCGCGGCACTCGCGGGCGCACTCAAGACCAGATCAGCCGCAGGTGTGAACAAGTCACCGTGCATGCCTTTGAAGCGGTCTTTCATTTCAACCACCAGGCGTTCCGCTGTTTTTTTACCGATACCCGGAAGCTTCACTAGTGAAGCCGGTTCTTCCCGTTCAACAGCATTAACAAACTGCTGTGCCGACATCCCTGACAAAATAGCCAGAGCCAGTTTAGGGCCGACACCATTTACTTTGATTAACTCACGAAACAGTGTGCGTTCCTGCTTATTATTAAACCCAAACAGGAGTTGCGCATCTTCTCGTACCACAAAGTGCGTGAACACCACCGCTTCTTTACCTACTTCAGGCAGCTCATAGAAGCAGGTCATTGGCATATGGATTTCGTAACCCACGCCACCTGTTTCCAGCAATACCTGAGGCGGTTGCTTTTCCAGCACAATCCCTCTGAGTCGGCCTATCACACTTTGCTCCTGATCTTTATTGGACGGAATTAATGGCACCTATAATATAAAAAAGGCTGGATAAATATCCAGCCTGATTTATCGCAACCTGCCTCGCGCCAGGTTAAGGCGTGCGGACCCTGCCTGAATGGCATTCTGGCTGATGTGGCAATGTGTAATAGCAATCGCCAGCGCATCCGCTGCATCGGCCTGCGGATTAGAAGGCAGGTTGAGCAACCGGCGCACCATGTGCTGAACCTGCGCTTTCTCAGCACTGCCAATCCCGGTTACTGTTTGTTTAACCTGCCTTGCAGCATATTCAAACACCGGTAAGTCATGGTTAACAGCAGCAACAATAGCCACTCCCCGGGCCTGCCCCAGCTTTAACGCTGAGTCGGCATTTTTCGCCATAAAGACTTGCTCAATGGCGAAATAATCCGGTGCAAACTGGGTGATAATTTCGCTGACGCCAGCATAAATTAGCTTCAGCCGGGACGGGAGGTCTGTCACCTGAGTGCGGATACATCCGCTCCCAAGGTAACTCAGTTGCCGTCCCGCCTGCCGTATTACTCCATAACCAGTGATGCGGGAGCCGGGGTCAATACCCAGTATAATGGACATCGCCCGCCTCCGGCATATGGCGTATTAGCGCAATAATCAAAGGGTCGCTGCGACTTCGTCGGAGATCTCACCGTTATGGTAGACTTCCTGCACGTCATCACAGTCTTCCAGCATATCGATAAGGCGCAGCAATTTCGGCGCTGTTTCCGCGTCCATATCGGCTTTGGTTGACGGAATCATTGACACTTCTGCTGCATCGGCTTTCAGGCCTGCCGCTTCCAGTGCATCACGGACTGCGCCCATTTCTTCCCAGGCAGTGTAAACATCGACAGCGCCATCGTCGTAGGCAACAACATCTTCCGCACCCGCTTCTAATGCCGCTTCCATGATGGTGTCTTCATCACCTGTTTCAAAAGAGATAACCCCTTTTTTGCTGAACAGGTAGGCAACAGAACCATCAGTACCCAGATTACCACCGGTTTTAGTGAAAGCATGACGCACTTCGGCAACCGTACGGTTACGGTTGTCACTCAGGCATTCAACCATAACAGCTGTACCGCCAGGGCCATAACCTTCATAAATGATGGTTTCCATGTTTGTGTCGTCATCACCCCCCACGCCACGCTGAATCGCGCGGTTTAAGGTGTCACGCGTCATGTTGTTTGCCAACGCTTTATCGACAGCAGCACGCAAACGCGGGTTAGACCCCGGATCGCCGCCACCCAAACGGGCAGCCGTAACCAGCTCGCGAATAATTTTGGTAAAAATTTTACCGCGTTTGGCATCCTGTGCCGCTTTGCGGTGCTTCGTGTTGGCCCATTTACTATGACCTGCCATAACTTTCTCCAAAAACGCCTTATTCAGGCGGCATCGATTACAAACTCTTCAATCGCCTGCCGGTTACTCCAGGATTTAGTGAGTACCGCTGCATCTGTCGCGTTCACCCATTTCCAGTCCAGATGCTCTGAAATCACAACAGACCGTTCGTGGGGCAGAGCCAGGCAAAACCAGGACTCTACATTACGCACAATGCCCGGGGCATAGCGATGACGTAAATGTGTAAATATCTCAAACTCCACACGCCGCTGGCAGTCGATCAAGGCCAGTTGCTCATTGGCAACATCAATGGCGACCTCTTCCTTTACTTCGCGAAGTGCGGCATCCACGGCGCTTTCCCCCTCTTCCAGGCTGCCTGTCACAGACTGCCAGAAAGTGGGGTCATCACGCCGTTGTAACATTAACACCCGGCCAGTGTCCTGGGCATAGATCACCACCAGGACAGAGACAGGCCGTTTAAATGCCATGTTACTTATTCTCCTGAGCGTTCTTTTTCACCACTTGCAGGCTTAACTCTTCCAGGGCGGCCGGGTTAGCGAAGCTGGGTGCCTCAGTCATCAGGCAGGCAGCGGCCGTCGTTTTCGGGAACGCGATAACATCACGAATATTTTCCGTCCCGGTAAGCAACATGGTCAGGCGATCAAGGCCAAATGCCAGGCCTGCATGAGGTGGCGTACCAAATTTCAGCGCATCCAACAGAAAACCGAATTTTTCGCGCTGTTCATGCTCATTGATGCCCAAAATACCGAATACTGTCTGCTGCATTTCGCCATTATGAATACGCACCGAACCGCCACCAACTTCATAGCCGTTAATCACCATGTCGTAAGCATTGGCAATCGCAGTTTCTGGTGCGGTTTTCAGTTCAGCCGGAGACATATCACGCGGTGAGGTAAACGGATGGTGCATTGCCGCCAGACCACCTTCACCATCTTCCTCAAACATGGGGAAATCGATAACCCATAACGGAGCCCAGGCTTTATCATCGGTTATTTGCAGGTCTTTACCTACTTTAAGACGCAGCGCACCCATGGCGTCAGAAACGGTACGGGCTTTATCAGCGCCGAAGAAAATCATGTCGCCGTCCTGCGCTCCGGTGCGGGCCAGGATGGCTTCAATAATTTCTGCTGTTAAGAATTTTGCCACCGGGCTATTGATACCTTCGGGACCGGCATCACGCTGGTTAACTTTGATATACGCCAGGCCTTTAGCACCGTAGATCTCAACAAATTTACCGTATTCATCAATTTGTTTACGGGTCAGGTGTGCTCCGCCAGGAACACGCAATGCCGCAACACGACCTTTGGCATCATTGGCCGGGCCCGCGAACACTTTAAATTCAACAGATTTTACCAGGTCTGCAACATCAACCAGTTCCATTGGGTTACGCAGGTCTGGCTTATCAGAACCGTAGCGCCTGTCTGCTTCAGCAAATGTCATCACCGGGAAGTCACCCAGATCAACACCTTTGATTTCCAGCCATAACTTACGGATCATCGCTTCCATGATTTCGCGTACTTGCTCTGCGGACAGGAAGGAGGTTTCCACATCAATTTGGGTAAACTCAGGCTGGCGGTCAGCACGCAGGTCTTCGTCGCGGAAACATTTAACGATTTGATAGTAGCGATCGAAGCCAGACATCATCAGCAGCTGTTTGAACAACTGGGGAGATTGTGGCAACGCATAAAACTTCCCTTTATGAACACGGCTGGGAACCAGGTAGTCACGCGCGCCTTCCGGGGTAGCTTTGGTCAGCATGGGCGTTTCGATATCCAAAAACCCGTGCTCATCCATAAACCGACGCACAAAACTGGTGATTTTTGCACGCATTTTCAGGCGTTGGGCCATTTCCGGGCGGCGTAAATCCAGATAGCGGTATTTCAGGCGCGCCTCTTCAGTATTCACCTGATTGGAGTCCAACGGAAGCGGCTCTGAGCGGTTGATGATATTGAGGTCAGTGGCGAATACTTCCACTTCGCCTGTTGCCATATCACGGTTTACGTTCTTTTCATCACGCGCGCGAACAACACCCGTAACCTGAATGCAAAACTCATTACGCAATTCAGCCGCAGCACCAAAGGCCTGCTGACGATCCGGGTCGAAGAAAACCTGCACGATGCCTTCACGGTCGCGCATATCAATAAAAATAAGACTACCGAGATCGCGACGGCGATTAACCCAACCACACAGTGTTACCTGCTGCCCAACATGGGACAGATTGAGCTGCCCACAATAATCTGTACGCATGAGATATCCCTTAACTTCGCTGCACCGGTACTGTTTTCAGTTAGAGAAAAACACCCCGCAGCGTTGGCTGAAAGCCACAACTGGATGAAAAAAGGCGGCTATTATACTGGAAATTCCGCCTGCCGATAAGCCCATCACACCCTGGCTGATTGATTGCTGTGCACGGGCTTGCATCTACAGGCCAAATTTAACAAAAATAACTAGCCGGGTAACGGCATTAACACCTAAGGTGCCATTCTTTGTAACTTTTGCCATAACCGGTAACCCTGCGTAAATTGGTACGCTCCATTGCAAAGCTAAGCAGGTGCTAAACAGTTATGCTGTATATTGGTTTACCCCAATGGTCACATCCTAAGTGGCGACAATGGGGTATTACATCGCTGGAAGAATATGCGCGCTATTTCAACTGTGTTGAAGGCAATACCACGCTGTACGCTGTACCCTCTGCAGAAACAGTGATGCGCTGGCGGGCAATGAGCCACGATGATTTCCGCTTTTGTTTCAAATTCCCGGCCACTATCAGCCACCAGGCGGCACTACGCGACTGCGCCAGCCTGACTCAGGCATTTTTACAGCGGATGGAGCCACTGGCAGAGCGTGTTGCTCAATACTGGCTGCAACTCCCGGCGGCCTTTTCTCCGCAAGATCTCCCCGTATTATGGGCTTTTCTCGACAGATTACCACAAGGGTTCAACTGGGGCGTTGAAGTGCGCCACCCGGCATTTTTCGAAAAAGGTGATATTGAACGGGCGTTAAACCAGGGACTGCATGCCCGGGGCGTAAACCGGGTAATCCTCGACAGCAGACCTGTGCATTCTGCCGCAGCTTCAACACCCGCTATGGTCGAAGCGCAGCGCAAGAAACCACGGCTTCCGGTTCATGCGGTGCTGACCGGAACCATGCCTCTCGTACGGTTTATCGCCAGTGATGATATGCCGCAAAGCGCCAGTTTGTTCCATCACTGGATTAACCGCCTGTCTGGCTGGTCTGAGGACCATAACCCATTTTTGTTTTTGCACACACCAGACATTGGCGAGGTTCACCAAATTGTGACGATGTTATTACCGGTACTGCAACGCCTGGTGCCTGATTTCACACCGCCGCCAGCCCAACCGGAACAGCCCACCTTATTTTGATAGCCTGGCGACAGAGCAGCACGTTCAGGCTATTATTGTTTAGCTCACGACAGGTCAGGCAAAAAATGGAGTTTTTATGGTCAGTGCACTGTATGCAGTTCTTGGCACATTATTGTTGCTAAAGTTATCTGTTGATGTAGTAAGAATTCGCGTGCAGTACCATGTTGCCTATGGCGATGGGGGGTTTTCTGAGCTGCAAAGTGCTATTCGCATACATGGCAACGCAGTGGAGTACATCCCCATTGGCCTAATCTTGTTGCTCTTTTTCGAAATGGATGGCGCTGCCTACTGGATGGTGCATGCATGCGGCAGCATTTTGCTTATTGGGCGAATCATGCACTATTACGGATACCGGCACCGGCTTTTCCCCTGGCGCAGGGCGGGCATGGCCTGCACATGGCTCTCATTAGTGCTGATGGTGCTGGGTAATCTGTGGTTTATGCCATGGGAGTTGGTTTTCTCGCTCCGTTAACGCACAATACGGCACTTTGTAATTCTCGGATTCCTCGTTATGTCTAACCGCGACATGCTGTTCTCTGCGCCTATCGCAAGCCTTGGCGACTGGACCTTTGATGAACGGGTTGCTGAAGTTTTCCCGGATATGATCCAACGCTCGGTACCGGGCTACTCTAACATTATTTCAATGATAGGCATGCTGGCCGGGCGTTTCGTCACGCCAGCGAGCCAGGTTTACGACTTAGGTTGCTCTCTGGGCGCAGCTACGCTTTCTGCCCGGCGCAATATCAATCATGCAGATTGCCGGATTATTGCTGTCGATAACTCAGCGCCAATGGTAGAACGCTGCCGCCGTCATCTTGACGCTTTCCGTGCAGCCACTCCTGTTGATGTCTTAGAAGCCGACATTCGTGATGTGCCAATTGAGAATGCCTCACTGGTGATTCTTAATTTCACTTTGCAGTTTCTCGCCCCCGATGATCGCCTGGCACTGCTTAGCAAGATTTACCAAGGTCTGAACCCGGGTGGCGCGTTGGTGTTATCAGAAAAATTCAGTTTTCCGGACCAGCAAATGGGAGAACTGCTGTTTGATATGCATCTGGATTTTAAACGTGCCAATGGTTATAGCGAGCTGGAAATCAGCCAGAAGCGCAGCATGCTGGAAAACGTAATGCTGACTGACTCTGTCGATACCCACAAAGCACGGTTGCAGGCCGCCGGGTTCACACATTGCGAACTCTGGTTCCAGTGTTTTAACTTTGGTTCTCTGGTTGCCATCAAATCAGGAGAATCAGCGTGACGAACTTTGGGCAGTTTTATAGCCAGATTGCAACCGGCCCGCTGGCACACTGGCTGGAGACCTTACCAGCGCAAATAGCACAATGGCAGCGTGACGGGCAACATGGCCAGCTCAAACACTGGCAAAATGCTGTTTCTTTCCTGCCAGAGCGCGTTCCTGATCATATCGATTTGGTTAACAGCGTTAGTGCAGGCAGTACCACACCGCTTAGTGAAGGGCAAATCACCGGGTTAACCCGCCTGCTCCGGCAACTGATGCCCTGGCGCAAAGGGCCTTATCACTTTTATGGTGTCCATATCGATACTGAGTGGCGCTCTGACTGGAAATGGGACCGTGTCGCACCGCACATTTCACCGCTGGCTGACCGCCTGGTGCTTGATGTCGGCTGTGGTAGTGGTTACCACATGTGGCGCATGGTGGGCGCAGGTGCAAAACTCGCGGTAGGTATTGACCCTACACAGCTTTTTCTCTGCCAGTTTGAAGCGGTTCGCAAATTACTGGGAAATGACCAGCGCGCACATTTACTTCCTTTGGGGATAGAGCAACTTCCTGCGCTGGAAGCGTTTGATACCGTGTTCTCAATGGGGGTGTTGTACCATCGCCGCTCCCCCCTTGACCACCTGTGGCAGTTGAAAAACCAGTTGGTCAGTGGCGGAGAACTGGTACTGGAAACGTTGGTGATTGAAGGTAATGAGCATGATGTGCTGGTGCCAGGCTCACGTTATGCACAGATGCGCAATGTCTATTTTATTCCATCTGCACTGGCGCTGAAAAACTGGCTCGAAAAATGCGGTTTTGTCGATGTGCGTATCGTTGACCATAACTACACAACGGTCGAGGAACAACGCCGTACCGACTGGATGGAAACTGAGTCGTTGGCGGATTTTCTCGACCCACAAAATCCACATCTGACCTGTGAAGGGTATCCTGCACCATTACGTGCGGTGCTCATTGCCCGCAAGCCCTGACATCCTGCGGCTGTATTACAAGGCCATAAAAAAACGCGCCCGGTTGCGATTCCGTTGCGCGTTTTCTTTTATCGACCGGCAGAATTGTCAGATCGCAATATCCGCCACCAGTTCATCTTCCACCAACTCGCCTTCTGGTAACGGCGCTGTCTGGGTTACCGGCGTGGTGTTATGCACCAGTTCAAGCACATCGCTGGTATAATCCAGAATGTGTTCCGCCATTGCGCTGTCCTCATCCAGTTGATGGCCAAGAGAAGGCAACATGGCCTTCAGTTTGACCTGCCAGTCTGCACTCAGCATTTTATCGGCAAACAGGCTGCGCATCACTTCAAGCATAATGGGCGCAGAGGTCGAAGCGCCAGGGGAAGCACCTAATAAAGCTGCTATTGTGCCCTGTTTGTCGCTCACCACTTCCGTACCCAACCGCAATACGCCGCCTTTCCTGGTGTCACGCTCAATAACCTGAACACGCTGCCCTGCCTGCCACAAGCGCCAGTCTTCTTTTTGTGCCTGAGGGTAATACTCACGTAACGCTTTCAGACGATCTTTATCAGACTGTACCACCTGCCCGACCAGGTATTTCACCAGGCTGAAGTTATCAAGCCCGACATGCACCATCGGCAGCAGATTAGATGGCCGGGTTGTTGAAGGCAAATCCCACAGCGATCCATTTTTCAGAAAACGGGTGGAGAATGTGGCAAACGGGCCAAACAACAGTACACGTTTACCATCCAGAACACGCGTGTCTATATGTGGAACGGACATAGGAGGCGCACCGACAGAGGCTTTTCCATAGACCTTCGCCAGGTGTTTATTAACCACTTCAGGCTTCTCACACACTAAAAATTGTCCACCCACCGGGAACCCTGCATAAGCCTTAGCCTCAGGAATACCCGATTTCTGGAGCAGTTTCAGTGCCGCTCCGCCAGCACCAATGAAAACCGTTTTTGTTTTCACCCGGTGTTGTGTTTTGCTGGCTCTTTCAAGCAGGGTTACTGTCCAGGTATTATCCGGGTTACGGTGTAAATCCCGTACTTCAGTTCCCAGACGCAAATGGAAATTAGCTTTTTTCTTCAGTGAGGCAACCAGCTGACGGGTGATTTCGCCAAAATTGACATCGGTGCCACCTTCCGTCCAGGTTGCTGCAACAGGTTGAGACGCATCGCGCCCTTCCATGACCAGCGGAGCCCAGGTTTTAATTTGTTCGTGATTTTCTGAATAGGACATACCACGAAACAGAACGCGGTCCTTCAGTGCTGTATAACGGGCACGCAGAAAATTAACGTTATCCTGCCCCCAGACAAAACTAACGTGGGGAACACTACGAATAAAGGAACGCGGGTTTTGCAACACACCCTGCCGAACCTGCCATGCCCAGAACTGGCGTGAAATCTGAAACGCTTCATTAATATCAACAGCTTTTTGGGTACTGACCGCACCGTTTTTATCAACCGGCGTGTAGTTCAGTTCCATCAGCGCGGAGTGCCCGGTACCTGCATTATTCCAGCCGTTGGAGCTTTCCTGAGCCACATTATCCAGACGCTCCACCATAGTGATAGACCAGTTTGGCTCCAGCTCCTGCAAATAGGTGCCCAGCGTAGCGCTCATAATGCCGCCACCAATAAGCAAAACATCTATTTCCTGCATTTTTGTTGCAGTGGCAGAGGAAGCCAATCCGTTGTTCCCTGTTCCCGGCTCATATTGCCCGGCAGCGATTTTTTTCATAACTTCATAGCCTTATAACTTTATTATCGCAATTGAAAGCGTTTTCAGAGATTCGGTATGCCATCGAGAGTGATGATGCGCAGGGTTTTGTAGAGGTTAAACGTTTCACGGACCATCACCTGAGTTATTACGTTAACACCAGGCAATGAAAATTTAAATAATTTTTAAATTATAAAGTTTTTTGTTTTATTAATGTTTCTTAATTGTAAAACGAAGCATTCCTGTAAAAACAATCGATTGCATAGTTTTCAAACAACCATTCCCGAGCAATCGACAATAGCATTACCTTAACGTTTGGTGCAACACTCCCTGCAACCTTTGATTTTCCACGCTATTGCCGGATACTGGCAGGTATCGCTATCGCGTTATATTTCATAACCAGAAAAATATGTGAGTGGAACCGCATTCATCATCAATGCATGGTTATGCAGTAAATAAAACTATTTTAATAACAATGATCTGGAAGAAACGCCTGGTCACAGGTAATTAAAAAACACCCGCCGGATTCAGGTGTATCTATAATTTTTGGTTATTTATTGCAGAAGCAGAAATCCAGGCATAAAAAAAGCCCCGACAAAAGATCGGGGCCTGGTACATGCAAACATCATATTGGGCGACATGATGTGCGGCAAAAATCAGTTCTCCTTGTGACCGGACAGAATCGTTTTCATCTCCGTTACCGCAGAAGCACTTACCCGATAACGACGAAATTCATCTGCGTCAGGGTCTGCTGACATGGATACCCCCTGATGCCGGTAACGCATAACCGATGGCACATATTCTCCGGCTGAGCTGTGCAGTTCCTGAATACCGCTCTCAACAAACAACCGTATGTTGGACGGGCGCACACCCGCTCCTGCCATAATAATTGGAGTTCCGGCAATCCCAATAAGTTCCCTCAGCAACGTAATTCCTTTCTCAGCGCTGGCTGCCTGCCCGGATGTCAGTATCCGTGCAACGCCCAGTTCGCCTAACTGGCACAGAGCTTGCTGTGGTGACCGGCACACATCGAAGGCTCGATGAAAGGTGACTGCCATGCTCCCTGCAGCCGACATCACTCGCGACATTCGCTGCAAATCAACCTGGCCATCCTCTGTCAGTACACCCGTTACAATGCCCGGGAACCCGGCATCACGCATCAGGGAAATATCATCCAGCATAATGTCAAAGGAGTGCGCGTCGTAACAAAAGTCGCCACCACGCGGGCGAACAATAGGATGAACGGGCAGTGAAACCAGGCGGCGAACAGCCCTTAACAGGCCTGCTGATGGAGTGAGTCCACCTTCAGCTGGCGCGGAACATAACTCAATTCGGTCAGCCCCAGAGCGTTGCGCCACCATGGCGCAGTCCAGGCTATAACAACAGATCTCCAACAACGCCATTGACATTCTCCTTTTTACTCTTAACCTGGTAGATATCCATTTTGTCATTAGTCTGATTTATCTTTTCAAGCAGGGCAATCATGACATTCAATTTCGATGAGCATACCGACCGCTATCACAGCGACAGCATTAAATGGAATCACTGGCCGCCCTCTGTATTGCCAATGTGGGTAGCGGATACCGATTTTCGCTCCCCGCCTTGCGTGATTGAGGCGTTGCAGGCCCGTGTTGCACAAGGTGTGTTTGGATACGGTAAACATCCGGATGGTCTGGCTGAGGCCGTTGTTAACTGGCTGGCTAACCGTTATGACTGGCATATTGAGCCTGAATGGCTGGTCTTTATTCCGGGTGTCGCAACCGGGTTGAATCTTGCCGTGCGTGCTTATTGCGGCCCGGACCAGGGAACGCTCGCGCCCGACCCCATCTACCCTCCATTTCGCAAAGCAGCGCGTCTGGCGGGGCACACTCAGTTAAATGCCCCCTTGCATCTGCAAAATGATCGTTGGGTGATGAATCTTGAAGAAATCGAACCACAGTTGTTGGGTAACGAACGGTTACTGATGTTATGTAACCCACAAAATCCTGGCGGGACGGTATACCGCCGCAATGAGTTATCAGAACAACTGGCCTTTGCCCAGCGCAATAACCTGATTGTCTGTTCTGATGAAATCCATTGTGACTTGCTGCTGGACGAAGGCGCACACCATATTCCCTTTGCCAGCCTGAGTGACGACGCGGCACAGCGAACAGTCACCCTCATGGCACCGTCCAAAACGTGGAATATCGCTGGTCTGGGCGCGTCTTTTGCGATTATCGCCAATCCGGTATTGCGCCAGCGTTTTGTTGCAACGCGGGCAGGCATTGTTCCTGAGGTGGATATTCTGGCAATTACCGCCGCTGAAGCGGCACTACGTGAGGGGGGCTCCTGGCTGGACGCGCAATTGCAGGTGCTGCGTAACAACCGCGATACGCTCTGCGCAGCCATAAACGCCCTTCCAGGTTTAGCCGTGATTCCTCCTGAAGGCACCTACCTCGCATGGGTCGACTGTTCAGGGCTGCCCGTTGATAACCCGGCGAAATTCTTCCTGGATGCCGGGTTAGGTTTTTCACCTGGACGCGATTTCGGTAATAGCAGCTTTGTACGCATTAATTTTGGTTGCACTCAGGAAACGCTCAACGAAGCTATTCTGCGCATCCAACGCGCGGTTAATGCGCTGTAGTGCTATTTATCCCGTTCACTGCTGATAATGACATCCAGTGGCCATGGGTGGAATTTAATAGTCACAGTGCCATCGGTGACAGCGAGCGTGGGGTTAGGCAAGCGCTCACCTTCACCTGTGGGGGAACTGGTTTTTATGCTGATGCCAGGTCTTGCCAGCCCGGCATCAGAAAGCAGCGCCACCGCACGGGCGTTTAACGTTGACGGGTCGCCGGGAAGAACAATTTCAATATGTTCCCAGCCTTCATGGGGGTAACGCTTTTCACCAGGCCAGGGCAATTCAATCAGTGTGAAAGCCCAGCCCCCGGCTTCCACGGGTTGCTTCAACCGGAACAGGCAAACAGGGCGCCCATTAATCAGCTTTTCAGACAGTAATTCCCCGCAACGCAGAAATCCCGTTTTCCAGCGTTCAGCTGTCGTATTCTGGTGGCAGCGCAACGAAATATGGTCTGCCTCCCGCTTGCCCAGTTCCAGGCCTAACTGGCCGGCCAGTTGCGCCAGAGCCTGCTCAAAACGCGGTAAATCGGCTTTAATATCTGCAAGTTCTTCAATGATCTGCCAGTCGTTCATCGCCCACTCCTGTAAAAAAACGCTACTCTACCTGTTTACCCGGTCCAGGCCAACGCTACTCAGGTGCATTTTTAGACAAACAATACCCCCTGAGCCTGGCACACCGTGGAATGGCGGCGCGCTTACTGACGCCTTCAGACAAATGCAGTATAATCGCGCCCTTATTTCTGTATGTACACGCTTCCTGTCAGGGAATCGCGCAGCTAAAAAAGGTATTCAGGTGAATATTCAGGCACTTCTTTCAGATAAAGTCAGTCAGGCACTGATTGCAGCAGGCGCAAGCACAGATTGCGAACCACAGGTTCGCCAGTCTGCAAAAGTTCAGTTCGGTGATTATCAGGCAAACGGTGTGATGGCCCAGGCCAAAAAACTGGGAATGCCTCCCCGCCAGTTGGCTGAGAAAGTGCTCGAAAACCTGGATTTAACCGGAATTGCCAGTAAAGTTGAAATAGCCGGTCCTGGCTTTATTAATATTTTCCTCGACCCGGTATTTCTGGCGGCCCAGGTTGAGCTGGCGGTCGTTTCAGAGCGTGCGGGTGTCAGCGCCATTGCAACACCAGAAACCATCGTCATTGATTACTCCGCACCAAACGTTGCCAAAGAAATGCACGTTGGCCACCTGCGTTCAACCATCATTGGTGATGCAGCCGCCCGTACGTTGAGCTTCCTTGGGCACAACGTCATCCGGGCCAACCATGTTGGCGACTGGGGTACTCAATTCGGGATGCTGATTGCATTTCTGGAAAAACAGCAGCAAGAAAATGCAGGTGAAATGGCACTCGCTGACCTGGAAGGGTTCTACCGCGAAGCCAAAAAGCATTACGACGAAGATGAAGCTTTTGCTGAACGTGCGCGTGGGTATGTCGTTAAGTTGCAAGGCGGTGATGAATACTGCCGGGAAATGTGGCGTAAGCTGGTCGATATCACCATGACCCAGAACCAAATCACTTATGACCGTCTGAATGTGACATTAACCCGCAACGACGTAATGGGTGAAAGCCTGTACAACCCCATGCTACCAGGCATTGTCGCCGATCTGAAATCCAAAGGCCTCGCCGTAGAAAGTGAAGGTGCCACTGTCGTGTTCCTTGATGAGTTCAAGAACAAGGAAGGCGAACCGATGGGCGTTATCATTCAGAAGAAAGATGGCGGCTATCTGTATACCACTACTGACATTGCCTGTGCCAAATACCGCTACGAAACACTGCATGCGGACCGTGTGCTCTATTATATTGATTCCCGCCAGCACCAGCACCTGATGCAGGCCTGGACCATTGTGCGTAAAGCGGGTTATGTGCCTGAATCCGTTCCTCTCGAACACCATATGTTCGGCATGATGCTGGGCAAAGATGGTAAGCCGTTTAAAACCCGTGCGGGTGGTACAGTCAAGCTTGCCGACCTGCTGGATGAGGCGCTGGAGCGTGCCCGTAAGCTGGTCAGTGAGAAAAACCCGGACATGCCTGCCGATGAGCTTAACGTACTGGCAAATGCTGTAGGGATTGGTGCAGTGAAATATGCTGACCTGTCCAAAAACCGCACCACCGACTACGTTTTCGACTGGGACAACATGCTCGCATTTGAAGGCAATACCGCACCCTACATGCAGTATGCCTACACGCGCGTGCTGTCTGTCTTCCGCAAAGCCGGTATCGATGAGCAGTCAATTACCGCACCTGTCGTGATTGGTAACGAGCGCGAATCTGCGCTGGCAGCCCGCCTGTTGCAGTTAGAAGAAACCCTTGCTGTAGTGGTTCGCGATGGCACCCCACATGTTATGTGCGCCTACTTATATGATGTCGCCGGGTTGTTCTCCGCATTTTATGAGCATTGCCCTATTCTCAGTGCCGAACAACCAGTGCGTGACAGCCGCCTCCAGCTCGCGCGCCTGACAGCCAAAGTGCTGAAAATCGGTCTGGATACCCTGGGTATTGAAACTGTAGAGCGGATGTAATACTGCCGTTTTTCGTTTACCTGAAGCAGCTGGCGGGGCCATATGTCCCGCCAACTGTATTAAAGCTGAACCATCAGGTTTTAAAAATAACGGCGCAGGTATTCTGTCAGGCACAAAATCGCCATCGCCTGTCCATAAGGCATTGATGTGAGCGGAATATCACGGTAAAAATCCAGAGTACTGCCCATCCCGGTACCAAACGACACCTGCAACAGCTCCCCTTCCGGCGAGATATTTTTGACAATAGCCTGGACAGCACGCTCAGCAACTGGCAGATACTCAGCCGCTAAATAACGCTTGCGCACGCCTTTTAAAATACCACAGGCAAACCCTGCTGATGCGGATGCTTCCAGGTAGGAATGCGGGTCATCAAGTAAGGTATGCCACAAACCGGATTCATGCTGGCAGCCTGCCAGTGCCTTCACCTGGCTTTCCAGCACCTGGATAAGCCAGCGGTGCACCGGGTCATGTTCTGGCAAATTTAGCAACTCCAGAAAGTCAGGAATCACGATGGTCAGCCAACTGTTACCCCGCGCCCAGCGCGCCCTGGCAAAATTATGATTTCCCTCAAAGCTCCAGCCATGGAACCATAACCCTGTGGTTTTATCCTGTAAATGCTGAGTGTGAACCATAAACTGGTAAATAGCCTCATTTACCCATTCCGGTTTATGCAATAACTGGCCAATTTTCGCCAGCGGCAGCACGGTCATCATCAGCGTGTCGTCCCACATTTGCTGATGGTTTTCTTCCGCCAGAGTAATGTGCTGCATGCCCCCTTTTTGGGTACGCGGCATTTCGTGCATTGCCCACTCCCCCCAGGTTTCCAGCCAGGGCAATAACCGACTGTCGCCATTTTCCTGGTAACGCAATGCCAGAGTAAGAAACGGCGCCATGGTATTGACGTTTTTCGTTGTCGCGCCTTCCCTGAACCGGTCAGCAAACCAGTCATCAACGATATCACGCATCCGGGTATCACCTGTCTGTTGGTAATACTGCCAGAGGCCGTAAAGCCCCACACCGTGGGTCCATTCCCAGCCAGCCCAGCCTTTAGTGTCAATCACCCGCCCGTCATCCAGCCGCAGTAAAAACTCCCCCGTTTCATCCTGGATATTGACCAGGTTGTCCGTCACTTTGTTGATGAGCTGGCACAGTGTCGTGCGATCAATAAAACGTTCTGGTTGGCGTAACAATGGGCTGTGTTTTACAGGGTAGACTTTCATATACAACCTCAGATGTGTTAATTCCATATCAACCTGTGCCGCTAAAAACCGGCACCGGGTTACTGAAGGTAACGCTAGCGAATTATCCCTGGGCTAACCTTGCAATTTTTGCCAGCAAAGTTAATCCCGTGACAGTGATAAAAAGAGTGACGTCATCTTCATCACTCTTTTTATAAAATTATGTTTCTTTTTATTCAAACCGCATCTCCGAAAATGAGATGTGCCAGAAAAAGGGAGGGGAAATAACGAAAGGAAATCAGCGATAATTAACTATCACCTGGTTCGCACGTACGCGCATTACCGGGTAGAGGACACCCTGTCCATAAACACCCCAAACAAAATAAAAAGGCTGATTCGCGGGCTGGCCAGCAAAAGCGCTGGTAACGCCTTGCTGCCCGTCAACAATAACGCACTGAGTCTGGGTGCAGAGTTTTACTTCCAGACGATCAGGTGGAATAGAAAACAGGCTATAGCGCCAGTATACCTGCGTAATCACACCTTTGACCTTGTGCGGTGGAGCCAGCGGTTTTGATGAAGCAACAACGCCCCGGTGGCTTAATGCCGCGCCCATGCTTTCGGCCTGCCAGGAGCCTTCCCCCGCAGCCTGTACCAGCAGCGGGAGACACAACAGTGTGAAAAGGCTGTCTCTGACCCGCATTATTTACCACCAATGGTAGCCGTCATACGAATCTGGCGGTTATCTGACAACTCGAGATTTGACAACACAACCAGGTCCGGCAAGCTACGGCGCAAAAAACGAGCCAGTAGCGGGCGTAAAGCATGGTTGACCAGCAATACCGGAGGCGCGCCAAGCATCTCCTGGCGTTGCAGCGCTTCGCGGGATTGCTCCAGCAATCTGTCGGCAAGGCCCGGCTCCAGACCACCACCTCCCTGTAATGCCTGGAGTAACAGCCGCTCAAGGCCAGCATCAAGGCCTATCACTTTCACTTCGTCGTTACCCGGGAACCACTGCTGAGTGATTGCGCGGCCCAGGGCCACACGTAGCACGGTAGTCAGTTCTGCCGGGTCAGTTTGAATAGGAGCATGCTCTGCCAGTGTTTCCAGAATAGTGCGCATATCACGAATAGGCACTTTTTCCGCCAGCAAGTTTTGCAGGACTTTATGCAGCGTGGTCAGTGTCACCACGCCCGGCACCAGGTCTTCAGTCAACTTCGGCATTTCCTGGTTAACACGGTCAAGTAACTGTTGCGCTTCCTGGCGGCCAAACAATTCTTGTGCATAGAGGTTTATCAGGTGATTCAGGTGGGTGGCGACCACGGTACTGGCTTCCACCACGGTGAAGCCCTGAATTTGCGCCTGCTCTTTAAGCGCACTTTCAATCCAGACAGCTTCCAGTCCAAACGCCGGGTCAATCGTTTTCTCACCAGGCAAGTTCCCGGCAGCAGTACCCGGGTTGATAGCCAGCCAGCGTCCCGGATAAGCATCGCCGCTGCCAATCTCCACGCCTTTTAGCAAAATACGATAGCGCGCGGGTGGTAAATCCATGTTGTCACGAATGTGCACCACTGGCGGCAAAAAGCCCATTTCCTGGGCGAATTTCTTACGAATGCTACGGATACGCCCAAGCAACTCCCCATCCTGTTGCGAATCAACCATGGGAATCAAACGGTAACCTACTTCCATGCCCAGCGTATCTTCTAACTGAACATCGCGCCATGATGCTTCCACCGCCTGAGGGTTTTCTGCTACCACAACGGGCTGCGCTGTTTGTGGTTCGGCCATTTGGCGACCACGCACCCACCATGCCAGGCCCAGCAACGCTGCTGTAAATAACAGGAAGACAAAGTTAGGCATCCCTGGAACCATGCCCAGCAAGCCAAGTACCCCGGCACACAACAGCATAACCTGCGGGTTAGCAAACAGTTGAGTCACCATCTGCTCGCCAACATCCTGGTCTGAACTTACCCGGGTAACGATAACACCCGCTGCAGTCGAAATGACCAGAGAAGGAATTTGAGCAACCAGACCATCACCAATGGTCAACAGGGTATAACTTTGTGCTGCGTTGCCAACCGGCATACCATGCTGAACTACCCCTACCAGTAAGCCTCCGATAATATTGATAGCCATGATAAGCAGGCCAGCAACCGCATCCCCGCGCACAAATTTACTGGCACCATCCATTGAACCATAGAAATCGGCTTCCTGAGTGACTTCAGCACGGCGGCGCTTTGCCTCATCTTCACCAATTAACCCCGCATTGAGGTCAGCATCAATCGCCATTTGTTTGCCGGGCATACCATCCAGAACAAATCGCGCACCGACTTCCGCAATACGCCCTGCACCTTTGGTGATAACCATAAAGTTGATGATAACCAGAATGATGAACACCACGATACCAATCGCGAAATTACCGCCGACCAGGAAGTGGCCAAATGCTTCAACAACCTTACCTGCTGCAGCCGCACCTGTATGCCCTTCCATCAGGATAATACGTGTTGATGCCACATTCAGCGCAAGACGCAGCAACGTGGTAAATAACAGAATGGTCGGGAATGCGGCAAAGTCCAGCGTCCGCTGGGTAAACATCGCCACCAGCAACACCATTACAGACAGCGCAATGTTAAAAGTAAACAATAAATCCAGCACAAACGCGGGCAACGGCAGTACCATCATGGACAGAATCAGCATGATAAGGACTGGCCCGGCGAGGATTTGCCATTGCCCGGTTTTCATATTTGCGGGCAGACGCAGCATTGCGACCAAATTAGCCATCAGTGTCGTTCTCGTTCAAAAAGTCCAGTGACGCTGGCACAGGGAGGTTGTCAGGTTTCTTCGGCGCAACGCCACCAGCCAGACGCCAGCGACGAAGCTGCCATACCCAGGCCAGCACTTCTGCCACTGCTGCATAAAGCTGACCCGGAATTTGTTGCCCAATTTCGGCATGGCGGTATAACGCGCGTGCCAGTGGCGGTGCTTCCAGCACCGGAATACGGTTTTCTGCTCCGATTTCGCGGATCCGTAGTGCGACCAGTCCCGCGCCTTTGGCAAGTACTTTGGGAGCGCTCATCGTTGATTCGTTATATTGCAAAGCAACTGAATAGTGAGTCGGGTTGGTGACAATAACATCTGCTTTTGGGACATCTGCCATCATGCGCCGTCGGGCCATGGCCCGCTGTTGCTGACGAATACGACTTTTAACGTGCGGGTCACCTTCCTGCTGCTTGAATTCATCCCGAATATCCTGGCGGGTCATACGCAACTTTTTAAAGTAGCTGTATAGCTGGAAAAAAATATCGAACCCGACCATCGGAATAAGCCCGAGAATAACCAACAGACAACAGGTTGCGACCATATTCATTGCCGTCGCCATGGCATTAACTGGCGACTCACTAATTAAGTGGAGCATATCCGGCCAGTTGTGCCACAAGTACGCCCCGGTAACGATGGCAACACAACCTACTTTCAACATTGCTTTTGCCAGTTCTGACAGCGCCTGCATAGAAAACATGCGCCCAAAACCGCTTATCGGATTGAGCTTACTGAATTTAAATTCAAGAGATTTACCACTAAAGACCAGGCCACCCAGGAACAGCGGTGCCGCAATTGCCACCACAACCAGGCCACCAATCAATGGTAAAATTGCCCACATAGCGGTTTCGAGGAGCTGACCAACCTGGCGGATCAGTGCTGAGGGATCATTGATTATGCGATGGTCGAAACGTAGCCCGTCAGACAGCATTCCACCCAACTGATGCGCCAGAGTAGTGCCGCCCACCCAGATGATACTCATGCCAGCGAGCACCATCAGCACCGAGGTCAGTTCACGGGAACGGGGAATTTGCCCTTCTTCGCGCGCTTTCTGGAGTCGGTGGGGTGTGGGGGCTTCTGTTTTTTCCTGGTCGCTATCTTCAGCCACAGGGAAACCTCTATGAACATAATGACCATTGCATCATGCCAGAGGCACGCACAACTAATCCTGCAAGTAGCGCGTTAAAATAGGGTTTGTTTTGACGATTCAGACAGGTGGGTTCACTGTTAGCAGAAAAGCCTCAACAGGATGAGTATGACAATAGCGCCCGACACAGGCCGGGCCAGTGTTGCCAGTTGGCCTCTCTGCAACCAGAGAGACCAGTCTGTTAAAAGCCGAGGCTGTCCAGCAGGTCGTCAACCTGATCCTGGCTGGCAACCACACCTGCCGCAGTTGCATCCACCTGTGGCCCATTAAGCAGGCCTTCATTTTCACGCTTCTTACGGGCTGCAGGTTCTGGCATATTTTCCAGCAATACCATCAGCAATTGGCGCTCAATCTCCTGTACCACATCCATCATGCGCTTAATCACCTGCCCTGTCAGATCCTGGAAGTCCTGAGCCATCATGATTTCCAGCAATTGCGCATTGGTGAATCCGGTATGCTCAGGCACATCAGCCAAAAACTTACGTGTATCAGTCACCAGTTCTTTTGCATCGCCAAGTTCAATGGGGCTTTCAAACCACGCATCCCAGCGTTTGGTCAAATCTTTGGCTTCAGACTCCATCTGCATTTGATGGGGCTGCGACGCCTCAACACAGTTTAACGCACGTTCCGCGGCCTGAGCCGTCATCGTGACAACATAGTCGAGGCGATCACGTGCATCTGGAATAGCTTCTGCAGCCTCAGCAATGGCCTGATCGAGCCCCAGTTCTCGCAGGCTGTCACGCAACATACGTGTCAGACTACCAATCCGGGAGATGATGTCCGTTGCTTGTTGGTCATTTGAAGATGTCATCATCTCCTCCTTACATACCCAGTTTTTCGAAGATTTTGCCCAGTTTTTCTTCCAGTGTGGCTGCTGTAAAGGGTTTCACAACATAGCCACTTGCCCCTGCCTGGGCTGCAGCAATAATATTTTCCTTTTTCGCTTCTGCCGTAACCATCAGTACGGGCATGTTTGCCATTCCCGCATCAGCCCGGATAGTTTTCAGCAACTCCAGTCCATCCATATTTGGCATGTTCCAGTCAGAGATGACAAAACCAAATCCACCTGTCTGCAGTTTGTTCAGTGCGTCAACACCGTCTTCAGCTTCTTCAACGTTGTTAAAGCCAAGCTCTTTTAGCAAGTTGCGCACAATTCGACGCATGGTGGAAAAGTCATCCACGACAAGAAATTTAAGATCTTTATCGGCCATAAACTCTGAACTCCTCAATTAAATGCGTATTGCCTGTCCGGCACTAATTTTTGCCAGCATCTGCTGGCTGATTTGGCTTAAATCGACCACTTCGCTGACGCCACCGGTATTGATGGCCTCACGCGGCATGCCGAACACCACACAACTTGCTTCATTCTGTGCAATGGTCCAGGCCCCCGCCTGGTTCATCGCCAGCATCCCTGCTGCACCATCATTCCCCATACCTGTCAGGATAACGCCCACAGCATTACGTCCAGCATGTTTCGCCACGGAGTGAAATAATACGTCCACTGACGGGCGATGACGGTTCACTGGCGGGCCGTCATGAAGTCGAATCTGGTAGTTTGCACCACTTCTGGATAGCTCCATATGTTTATCTCCCGGCGCAATGTACGCGTGTCCCGGCAGAACCCGTTCGCCATCCTCTGCTTCCTTCACACTTATCTGGCAAATCTTATTCAGACGCTCAGCAAAAGAGCGGGTAAACCCCGGGGGCATATGCTGCGTAATCAATACTGCCGGGCTGGTCAGTGGCAGTGGCTGTAGCACATGGCGAATAGCCTCTGTGCCTCCGGTTGATGCGCCAATCACCAGCAATTTTTCTGAACTAAGCAAAGGACCTGATTTCAATACTGCGGGTGGTGCTGCTGTTGATGAACGAACTGACAATTTTGCCCGCGCCGCAGTACGAATCTTGTCAGCAATCATTTCACTGTATGCCAGCATGCCTTCACGAATTCCCAGTTGCGGCTTGGTAACAAAATCCACCGCACCCAGTTCCAGTGCCCGCAATGTCACCTCTGAACCCCGGCTGGTCAGGGAAGAGACCATCACCACTGGCATCGGCCGTAGCCGCATTAATTTTTCCAGGAAATCAAGACCATCCATACGTGGCATTTCCACGTCCAGCGTCAATACATCCGGGTTGAACTTTTTAATCAGATCCCGGGCAACTAAAGGGTCTGGCGCCGTTGCCACCATTTCCATATCGCTATGACGGTTGATTATCTCTGTCATGATTTGGCGCATCAGCGCTGAATCATCTACTGACAGCACTTTGATTTTCGTCATATTTTATCCTTACTTAGTCCATAAACAGTCTGACCACGCAGCCAGAACTCACGGCTGATATTACTGAAATTCTCAGAATGTCCGGCAAACAACAGTCCTTGTGGTTTTAGCAGTGGTACAAAGCGATGCAGAATATCCTGCTGCGTATTTTTATCGAAATAAATCATCACATTACGGCAGAAAATGGCATCAAATGGCCCCGGAACCTGATATTGTTTATCCAGCAGGTTCACGACATTAAACTCAATATAATTTGCCAGTTCCTGGCGCACCCGGACTAACCCCTGGTGCGGGCCAGTGCCACGCATAAAATAGCGCTGTAATTGCTGTGGTGATAATGTCTTAAGCTCATCCAGCCGGTAGATGCCTTTACGTGCCTTTTGCAGCACTTCAGTGTCAATATCACTGGCAAAAACTTTCCAGCGCCCAGGAGTCTGGCCCAACACATCAGCCAGAGTAATAGCAATTGAATAGGGTTCCTCACCTGTTGAAGCGGCGGCGCACCAAATTCGGTATTCACCTGTACGCTTACGTGCATGGTCCGCAAGTATTGGGAAATGATGCCCTTCGCGGAAAAACGCAGTCAGGTTTGTGGTGAGCGAATTGATGAACGCCTGCCACTCAGAGGTATTCGGATCCGCCTCAAGCATCCCCAGATACCGGCCAAAATCATCAAGTCCCAGATCACGCAAGCGCCGCACCAGTCGGTTATAGACCATGTCACGTTTGTGCTCTGCCAGCACGATACCTGCCCGCTGATAAATAAGCTGGCATATACGACGAAAATGCGCATCTGACAACGTCAGGCGTTGAGCCATCTGTATCAAGGGCGATGGTTGCCCCTTCGGCACAGGTGAGGTCATAGGGCCTTCTTCTATTATTATCAGGGTGAAACCGGCACCACAGAGAGTGCTAAGGTTGCTGACGGTTGCTCCGGTTCTACAGCCGCCAGTTGGAACACAGCCATCAACGTATCCAGATTTTCCGCCTGCTGACCCAGACTACTGGTCAATGAGGAGGAACTCTGCACTAACGCGGCGTTTTGCTGTGTCACTTTATCCATTTCAGTGACTGCCTGCGCCACCTGTTCAATACCACGCCGTTGTTCATCAGAGGCAGAAGCGATTTCCCCCATGATGTCATTCACTTGTTGAACTGAATGAACGATATCGGTCATGGTGCCCGCCGCTGTATCTACCAGAGTGGAGCCGTACTGCACTCGCTCTACTGATTCTTCTATTAACAGCTTAATTTCTTTGGCAGCCTGAGCACTGCGTTGTGCCAGATTACGCACCTCACCCGCTACAACCGCGAAACCACGGCCTTGTTCACCAGCTCTTGCTGCCTCAACGGCAGCATTAAGCGCCAGAATATTAGTCTGAAACGCAATACCATCAATCACACTGGTGATATCGCCAATTTTCTGGGAACTTTCAGCGATATCCTGCATAGTTTTGGCAACATGGGCTGCCTGATCCCCACCACGGCGAGCAGTTTGCGCGGCCTGGTTTGCCAGCCCTGAAGCCTGCCGGGCATTGTCTGCGTTTTGTCCTACCGTGGCCGTCAGTTGTTCCATGCTGGCTGCCGTTTGCGCCAGAGCTGAGGCCTGCTGCTCAGTACGTGACGACAAATCATTATTTCCTGCGGCCATATCAATAATGGCACTACGCATTTCCTGGCTGCCAGAAACGACCTGGCTCATCGTGTTACGTAGCGCTTGTCTCATCGCATCAAGGCTATGGAAGATTTGCCCAATTTCGTTACGTCCGGTAGTTGCCATGTCTTCACACAACTTACCGCTGGCGATAGCATCAAAATGACCACGCAACACAGTCAGTGGCATCACCAGTTGGCTACGCAACCAGTGCAAAGCACCCACAACCAACAGTACTGCCAACAAGGTCACTGCCACAAACACCAGTGCCGACAAGTGGTAATTCTTTAACCCTACAGCCTGTGTGGCCGAGAGATTGTTGTTAATCTCCTGCTGCCAGACCATAAATTGCTTATCAAACGAACCCTGAGCTTCTCCCACTGGCGCGGTCAAAAAATCTGACAACTGGTTGTTCTCAAGCCAGGTTGCCTGGTGCGCCAGTGCATCACGCCAGGCGATATAGCTTGCTCTGGTCTGTTTTGTGAGACTCGCAATATCGCCGACGGACTTCACCGCCAGAAACCCTGCAAATAAGGTGTCCGCTTTTTTTAATTGCTGGCGTGCGGACACCATCAGGCCTTTGATATCTTCCGGCGGGTAACTCAACGCCGTTAATGTGCCTGCTTTGCCTAACTCTGAACTGGCCTGCAGCAATGCTGCCCGGGTTTGCGCAAGGGAGTCGCGTTGTCGGTTGTTATTTTCAACCTTAGTAAAATTCTGGTAATCCCCACGAAACGCCCAAAATGACAAACCATTACTGCCAATCTGTAACACGCCACAGAGAATCAAAATCAAAAAAAGCGTGGTCGATATACGAATATTACTTAACATCCACTCTCCCTTATCCGGCGAAAAGAGCCGGTATTAAACGCTAATTAAACAATCAAAAAGTTTCCCAGTTTTCATTATTGACACTATGCTCTTGCTTTTGTGGTAATAATGCTGCTGCTTTTCTGGCCGCAACGACTGATGTGCTGGCAATACTTTGCGTGCCTGTATTGGTGGTAGTGGTGGCCGCAAGACGAAATGCTGCAACTGCCTTAGCCAATACACTTGCCTGCTCTTCAAGCGCAGCTGCCGCAGTTGCCGACTCCTGTACCAGTGATGCGTTCTGTTGTGTCACCCGGTCCATCTCTGATACCGCAAGGGCAACCTGGTCGATGCCACGGCTTTGTTCATCTGACGCCGAGGCTATTTCGCCCATAATGTCGGTGACTCGGGTCACGGCACTGACAATTTCGTCCATAGTCTCACCGGCGCTTTCAACCAGTATCGACCCAGTATCAACGCGAGAAACTGAGTCATCGATAAGTGACTTAATCTCTTTAGCGGCCTGGGCACTGCGTTGTGCCAGATTACGAACTTCCCCGGCAACTACAGCAAAACCACGGCCCTGCTCACCTGCTCTGGCGGCTTCAACAGCAGCATTCAGCGCCAGAATATTGGTCTGAAACGCAATACCATCAATGACACTGGTAATATCGGCAATTTTGCGTGAACTGGTCGAGATGTCCTGCATAGTCGAGACAACATTTGCCACCACTTTTCCGCCCTTCTGTGCGGTCTCTGATGCATTGAGAGCAAGCTGCGACGCCTGACGCGCATTTTCCGCGTTCTGTTTTACAGTCGCAGTCAGCTCTTCCATACTGGCAGCCGTCTCTTCAAGTGCGGACGCCTGTTGCTCTGTGCGGGAAGACAAATCCGTATTACCCGCGGCTATTTCAGACGTTCCGGCGTAAATAGCATCAGACCCATGGCGTACTGTTGTCACCGTACCAATCAGCTCCGTTTGCATATGCCGTACCGTGTCAGTCAGTTGGGTTATCTCATTACGGCCCGCCACAATAATTTGCGTGGTCAGATTTCCCTGGGCAATTTCACGAATATGTTCAATTACCCGGCTGAGCGGTTGTAACAAGATTCGGCGGATACCGAACCACACCATAATAATCACGGCTATCAGCAGTACTGCCAGTGCTACCATTTGCCATTTCGCAAATAAATAATTCGACTGTCCCTGCTCCCAGGCACTCTGATACAGGCGGTCATTTTCATTGACATACTGGCGGTACGCTTTTTCCATCGCATTCTGGAAACCCTGGGTGGGTTGTGCGAAATAGGCATCCATACGCCCATTTTGTAAATCATCCACCAGTTCGACCAGCGCCTGGTGATACTGGCGATATGTCTCATCCACACTCACCACAGCTTTATCAACATCAGGAGAGATGCTGCCAACGTTTTTAAATGCCGCATAGTGAGCCTCAACCTGGGCCAGGGACTGTTTGGCACTTTCCAGTAAGGCGTTTTTTGCACTGCTTTGCTGGTTGTTGGGATCCATCATCATGCGAGCAGACGAACGGCTCAGGTTAATGCGCGTTTGCAGCATTAATACCCACGCCTCATTGAGTTCAGATTGCTGCTGGCGTAGCGCCCGGTATGTTGCAAAATCGTCCTGGTTATTTTTTAAAGCTGAAAAGAAGAAGCCACCGGAGATGAACTGCAGGCAGGCAAATATGCCCAGAACAGCCATCAGCAAAGTGACAATACGCATCCGGTTAAACATAAAGCAAACACCCTTTTACATTCTTGTTAAGGGGGTTATCGGCAATGGTTGCGGGAACTTTACGTTAGGGAACAGGTAAAAATACGCTATCAGTGTGTACAGACAACGGCTTAGTTGACATTGCTTATCCAGGCATTTCTCCAGGCTGCCCCCCGCTTTACAGAGAATTTTCGCCCTTCGCTTACAAAAAGAACAAAACGTAAAAATATGTTGTATAAGTGAGCCTTATACTTCAATTTATAGCACTGAGGCAGCATGATTGATTATAAAAACGACAAAAAGTCAGCATGTTGTATTATTGTTAAATATGATGGGGTAAATTTCGTGGCAAGTAGTAACAAACTGACAATGTTTATTGTCCTGTTTATGATTGCGGGCATCCTGTGCGGTGCGGCAGTTCATGAATATGCTTCAACTGACAGCATTACCGCCTGGGCAACCAATATCACTCTGTTTACCGACATTTTTCTGCGGCTGATAAAAATGGTGATAGCACCATTAGTGTTCAGCACATTAACGGTGGGCATTATGCGTATGGGGGAAACCTCTACTATCAGCCGGGTGGGCAGTAAAGCTATGGTGTGGTTTATCTCCTCATCTGTGCTATCCATTCTGGTTGGGTTACTCGTAGTCTCTCTTGAGCACCCTGGGCGGGGGCTCAACCTGACAGTTCCAGCCGGTAGCGTAGAAACTGGCCTCGCAGTCAGTGGCATGAGTCTGAAGAACTTTATTGCACATTCCATTCCTACCAGTATTGCCGATGCCATGTCCCATAATGAGATCCTGCAAATTGTCGTATTTTCGATGTTTTTTGGGATTGCCGGCGCGTCATTAGGTGAGAAATTTAACGCACCACTGGTTGCTGCTCTGGATGTCGTTTCCCACATAATGCTGAAAGTGACGGGTTATGTAATGCTGGTCGCCCCGCTGGCAATTTTTGCAGCTATTTCCAGTGTTGTGGCAACTCAGGGGCTTGGCATTCTGCTGAACTATGCTTCTTTTATTGGCGGGTATTATGTCGCTATATTACTGACCTGCCTGGTATTGCTGGGCGTCGGGTATATGGTGCTGAAAAAATCCACCTTTACTCTGCTGAGTATGCTGAAAGACCCCGTTCTGGTGGCTTTCACCACCAGCAGTTCCGAAGCCGCCTACCCTAAAACCCTGGATGTGCTGACACGTTTTGGTTGCTCACGTAGCATCGCTTCATTTGTTCTGCCTATCGGTTATTCATTTAACCTGGTCGGCTCTATGGTGTACTGCTCGTTTGCATCAATGTTTATTGCTCAGGCGTATAACATCCACCTCACTTTTTCAGAAATTGTGGTACTGATGCTGACCCTGATGCTGGCTTCGAAAGGGATTGCCGGGGTTCCCCGCTCTGCGCTGGTTGTACTGGCCGCAACCATTCCCAGCTTTAATATTCCGGTCGCCGGTATTTTGCTGTTAATGGGTATTGATCATTTCCTTGATATGGGCCGCTCCGCCATCAACGTATTAGGGAACGGCATTGCCACGGCAATGCTGTCCAAAAACGAAGGTGAACTGGATGCCGCTGTGGCGAACACTACCACGGAGCAGGAAACTCAGGTTGAAGCCTGACAGTAAACACAAATGATAAAGGGCCGCAATGCGGCCTTTTTTATTGATGGAAAAGAAGGATAAAACGTGGTATTTCCTTCTATTCAGTTAGCAGCCGAAAATTCAATGAATTGATTTTCTATATTTTTTGGGTGGCATCCTCTCGTCTCGCGCGAACATGAGGTAGATAAATAGCCAGCCCATAAAAAACAAGCCCCCCGCACAAAAGCGCGGAGGGCTATGCAGACAACCTTGCTCTGGGTGTTATCAGGCAACCCGGGCGGCAGCGTTATCCAGCAGCGCCATTTCTTCGCTGTTAAGCAGTTTTTCGATATTTACCAGAATCAGCATACGCTCGCCAACCGCGCCCAGACCGGTAAGATATTCGGTTGATAAGGTCACAGCGAATTCAGGTGCCGGGCGAATTTGGTCTGATGTCAGTGACAACACATCAGAAACACCATCCACCACAATACCCACCACGCGTTGCCCCAGTGTCAGAACAATAACGACGGTATTTTCGTTGTAAACAACATCAGATTTAGCGAATTTGATCCTCAGGTCAACGATAGGGACAATTACACCCCGCAGGTTGGTTACCCCTTTGATGAACGGTGGTGTATTCGCGATACGGGTTACCTGGTCATAACCACGGATTTCCTGGACTTTCAGAATATCAATGCCGTATTCTTCATCACCCAGGGTGAAAACCAGGAATTCCTGCCCCGACGCCTCGCCATCCAGGTTTGTGACATTATTTGTTTCGGCCATGTTGTTACCTTTATCTAATCCAGTGGAAATCAGGCGGCAGTTTGCGCCACACGTTGTTCACGGTTTAAACCTTGCAGCGCTGATACATCAACAATCAACGCTACGCTGCCATCACCAAGAATTGTCGCTGCGGAAATACCCGGAACTTTGCGGTAGTTACTTTCAAGGTTTTTCACCACAACCTGGTGCTGACCAATCAGTTGATCCACCAACAAGGCATAACGGCGACCTGCACTCTGCAGAATAACGACGATGCCTTCTGTTGCTTCCGTTTTCGCGCCATCAACTTCAAAAATTTTCCATAATTCAACTAATGGTAAATATTCACCGCGCACTTCCAGCACCCGCTCACCACCAGCAAGAGGATAAAGGTCTTCTTCTCGTGGCTGGAGAGACTCCATTACTGCATTAAGCGGCAGAATAAAGACTTCTCCACTAACCTTAACGGACATACCATCAAGGATAGCCAGTGTCAGTGGCAGTAAAATACGAATTGTCGTTCCGGAGCCCTGTTTGGACGCGATTTCAACATGCCCCCCCATCTCCTGGATGTTCCGCTTCACAACATCCATTCCGACACCACGGCCAGATACATCAGTAACCTGTTCAGCGGTAGAGAAGCCAGGTGCAAAGATAAGCATACCCACTTCATCATCGGTCATATTATCGTGAACAGGTAACCCCGAAGATGCCGCTTTCGCCAAAATACGTTCACGGTTAAGGCCAGCGCCATCATCAGTGACTTCAATACAAATATTGCCGCCCTGATGTTCCGCAGATAACAACAAGTTACCCACCACAGGCTTACCTGCCGCCACACGTTTTTCAGGTGACTCAATGCCGTGGTCAAGGCTGTTACGCACAAGGTGAGTTAATGGGTCGATAATGCGTTCAATCAGGCTCTTATCCAGTTCAGTTGAACTACCAGAGAGTGTCAGCTCAACTTGTTTACCCAGCTTGCCGGCCAGGTCGCGAACCAGGCGAGGGAAACGGCTGAATACATATTCCATCGGCATCATACGAATGGACATGACGGATTCCTGCAGATCACGCGCATTACGTTGCAACTGACTCATGCTGGTTATCAAATCACCATGGATAACCGGGTCAAGCTCATTAGAACGCTGAGCCAGCATAGATTGCGTGATGACCAGTTCGCCAACCAGGTTAATTAACTGGTCCACTTTTTCTACCGCAACACGAATACTGCTATTTTCACCGCGTGAGGCTGGTTTTGCACCTGATTCAGCTTTCGCCGCGGCACGAGGCGCAGCAGCTTTCGGAGCTTCTACCGGTTTAGCGACTGGAGCCACAGGGGCTGGAGCCGGTACGGCAGACTCTTCTGTAGCAACAGATTCATCCCCAGAGGAGGACTCCACTTTAATCTGGTCGGTATCAATCACAAAGCACAGCACGGCAACGATGTCGTCTTCGCTGGCTGTGGTATCCAGTACCACATCCAGCACATCGCCTCGCTGCTCGCTGTGCACCACAGTCCCCAGATTTCCCAGTTCCTCAAGCAGCAACTCATGTTCTTTTTCTTTCAATTTGCTCAGAACAATGTGAAGACCAGCCGGTTTGCCAACTGCAGGCGCACTTTCAACTGGCTGCTCAGAAGCGACTTCAACAGATGCGGCAGGACTCGCTGCCGGGGAGGACTGACCTTTAGCTTCCAGCGCCAACTGACGTAATGCCTGACAGATATACTCGAACGAGGCGGCATCAGGCTCCTGGGAACTTTTATAAGCGTCAAGCTGTTCCTGCATAATATCTTTGGTTTCCAAAAACAGGTTGATGATATCGGTGGAGAGTTGCATCTCACCACGTCTCGCGTCGTCCAGCAGGTTTTCCATTAAGTGGGTCGTTTCCTGCAGGATTTTGAAGCCAAATGTTCCTGCGCCCCCTTTAATAGAGTGTGCTGCCCTGAATATGGCATTGAGCTGTTCGGAGTCCGGCGCCTCAGGCGACAACCCTAATAAGTGCTGCTCCATATCCGCCAGTAACTCATCGGCTTCATCGAAAAATGTTTGATAAAAATCGCTGATATCCATACTCACGCTATCACCTCGTACCTGATTGTGGTGGTATTGAGTTCGCTGCAGGAACCGCCGTTGTTGGGCCGGTTGCCGCCGGTTTCGGGGCCTGCCCCGATGCCACAGGTTGCGTTGCCGCTCCTTGTGGCGAAGCGCTTCCCTGTGCGCCAGTTGGCGCTACAGGTGTTGCTCCACCCGGTGTTGATGGCGCAGCATGTTGTGATGCCGGGCCAACCGCTGGCGTTGCCTGTCCTTGTGGCGACGTTTCCTGCTGTTTCAGAACACTTACTGGCGCATTCTGGCTCTCAGCGTTCTCATGAAGAATCGCCTCCTCAGTCTGTTTATTCAGAACTAACAAGCTGATTCGACGATTCATTGCATCCCCCGCGGTGCTGCCAGGCAAACGCATTGTTGCTGCCATACCCACCACACGTAAAACCTTACCTTCATCCAAACCGCCTACAACCAATTCACGCCGGGATGCATTGGCGCGGTCGGCAGAAAGCTCCCAGTTACTGTATCCCCGTTCCCCCTGCGCATACGGAATATCGTCGGTGTGCCCGGAAATACTAATTTTGTTCGGTATTGAATTCAGAATTGGGGCAATACCACGTAAAATATCACGCATATAAGGCTCCACTTCCGCACTACCCCGTTTAAACATCGGCCGGTTCTGGCTGTCGATAATCTGAATTCGCAAGCCTTCCTGCACTAAATCAATCTTCAAATGTGGGCGCATTGCTTTGAGTTTTGGATCAGCATCAATCAGTTGATCCAAATCGCCTTTCAGCTTCAACAGACGGCTACGCTCCATCCTGTTTTTCAGTTCATCAATTTTTGGTTCTTTTTTTACTTCACCCTGCTTTTGGGTAACATCATCACCGCCACCGGGAATCGGACTCGAGCTGTCGGCGATACGTTGACCTCCCGTAATCGCCTGAGCCAGCGGTGTTCTAAAATATTCGGCAATTTGCGTCAGCTCTTTAGGGCTGGATATTGATATCAGCCACATAACCAGAAAAAATGCCATCATGGCGGTCATGAAATCGGCGTAAGCAATCTTCCATGAGCCATGAGCGCCTTCATGACCTTTATGTTTTCGCTTCTTAACGATAACAATAGGATGCTTATCATGCTTCATGCGTCTTCAGTCGCTTTTTGTTGGTTAGGTGAACGCACTGCACGCATATGTTCATCCAGTTCAACAAAGGATGGTCGCTCAGTGGAGTAGAGTGTTTTACGCCCAAACTCCACCGCAATAGGCGGCGCGTAACCATTGAGGCTGGATAACAATGTCACTTTGACGCATTGCAGCATTTTTGTTGTTTCAGCACTGCGCTGACGTAATACACTCGCCAGAGGCGAGATAAACCCATAAGCCAGCAAAATCCCAAGAAACGTCCCTACCATCGCGTGGGCTATCAAAGCCCCAAGTTCCGCAGCGGGCCTGTCAGCCGAAGCCAGAGCATGCACCACTCCCATCACTGCCGCGACAATACCAAAAGCAGGAAAGGAGTCGCCCATTGCCGCAATACTGCCTGCAGGAACTTCACTTTCTTGCTCATGCGTTTCGATTTCCTCATCCATCAATGCCTCTATTTCAAAGGTATTCATGTTGCCGCTGATGATTAGCCGGAGGTAATCGACAATGAAATCTAACATGACAGGGTCAGCGAGAATCCGTGGATAACTGGCAAAAATCTCGCTCTCTTTGGGGTTTTCAATATCACGTTCCAGAGAAAACATGCCCTGTTGACGCGATTTCGCCATCAGCCGGTACAACAGTGCCAGCAGATCCATATACATGCTTTTGGTGTATTTTGAACGGCGGAACAGGACAGGCAGTGCTTTTAAAGTGCCTTTGATTGCTTTACCGTTGTTGCCGACAATGAATGCACCTACCCCGGCCCCACCAATAATAATAAACTCAGAGGGCTGGTATAGTGCGCCAAGGTGCCCACCCGTCATGGCGTATCCTCCAAAGACGGTAGCAAGCACAACAATATAACCGAGTAAAATTAGCACGACATCACCTTTCCGCTGTGTTAAAAGTCAAGGATAACAGTAGGTTACGTTGCATTCAGGGTAAAAAAAAGCAGCGGCACTTTCGTGTCCGCTGCTGGATTTACGAGCCTGTTACGCTACACAGCCTGTCCGATCTGTTCATCCAGCAGTTGTGGAATAATATCGGCAGCATTTTCGGAAAGTTTACGCCTTTTTACTGCTCTGGAAGGCGGCTGGCACAGGCTGCACACAAAGCTGCCCACTGGCTGATGCGCATGGGTGATAAATTTCCCTTTGCAGCAATTACAATGGGATAGCTCCAACATACCGCTTTCAACAAACCGCACTAAAGTCCATGCACGAGTCAATGCAAGTAATGGGCCATTTTCATCCTGAGGACATTGTTCCAGGTACAAACGATAGGCTTTAATAACTGCATCAACACCATTACATAACCCGGTCTTGAGCAAATACTGCCATGCATTGCAGAACATCGACGCATGAATATTTTGCTCCCATGTCATAAACCAGTCGGTTGAGAAAGGCAGCATCCCCTTTGGAGGCGGGCTACCACGCAACTCTTTGTACAACTTGATGAGGCGACCCCGGCTCAGGGTCGTTTCGCTTTCCAGCATCTGAAGGCGCACGCCGAGCGTGATAAGCTCCATAGCCAACTGAATTTCGCGTGCTTCCTGGACAATACTTTTATCACTCATAATCAGGCCCTTTTTTTCCGGGCTCCGTCTTCACCGGAGGCCTCACTCAGCAAACGACTCGAAAGCAATATTCCGGTGTGGACTTGTTGTAAATCATCCACTCGTGAGTCCTGCGTAAGACGCGTGATTGTATTGTGATCGCTGAAGCGGAACTGACATACCAGCTGATTGGTTTCAGCCAGTTTAACCATTTGTGGCAATGTCAGTTCACCCAGTGTTTGGGCCATTTCCTCGGTCACGCCGAGACGGAACATTGCAGAAGCTTTGTCCTGAGCTATCAAACGCTGAGCAAGCAGCAAATAGGATAAGTTGATATCGTAGATATGTTTCAGCAACTCGGATGTATGCATTTTTCCCATCCCGAATAACCAATTATTATGTTATGCGGTAAATCCGCACCCCGTGATGTCGCCGGGTAAACCCCGGAAAAATAAAAAAAATATAAAAGGCTAAAATGCATTTATTGAATCAGGCTCTGACACCGCGCTCCCAGGTTAGCTACCCCTGCCTTGCAGAGTGCGCTTCAGTCATCTCAGTTCGCTCCGAAAAAAACTAAGAATTTTCCTAATCCAAGGAAACTGTACTCGCCAGATGCCAATCGCACAATCTGGCTTGAGGTTCCTTTTGAAAAAAATGTGATGTGCGTCACACTTTTTATCTTAATATTTACAATAAATCAATCAGCATCACTTTTATGTTGCTCAATAATTAATCAAACATATTGTTCGACTCATGCAATTCTGCGATTGCCCATTCATGTTTATGTGCTATGCGTCATAAAAAATTAATTGAATAAACATCCACTGTTAATGCTTAGCAGACATACTTTACCGTAGGATATTGAGCGATATTTTTAATAAAACTATTTTTAATCAACAAGTTAAGTTAAAACAATTAATTATATTCCAATTTGGAATATATATTCCAAAATTCATTACCACCAGGAATATAAACACTTAATGGTGTTTTATGACCACTCTTTTATGCAGAGCAAGAAAAGTTATTTCATAAGAAATATTAATGTTTGGGCAATAAATTCACTTTTAGCGTATGATGCGCAACTGAAATTTCGAGTTGATAAATAGTGTTGTTCTGCCAGGCATACGAAAACGTTTGCGGCTCACTCAACCTGAAACGTGCCAGTCGCAATTGCTGGCGCACGATGCAGTGAATCACTGTATCACCGGAGTAATTGTTGATACCGAGCGCTTAACCGCACCACCTTATGAAGCTTAACAGGGAATAGTAGCGCCCAGAGGAAGTTGTTCTGTCACACAAACATACAGTGGAAGAGCCTTCCCTGGCTCCCTGTAAATCAGCTAAGGCATTGAACAACCAAGTGATGCAGAGGTGGAATCATTCTGTGTGCAACGTGTCTTTACTTGCTTTAGATCCCGAATAAAGGCCTCCTGCCAGGCGTTAATGTCCTGGTGACGTAACACCGCCATCATTTCGCTGTGGCGGGCAATACGTTCCTCTTTGGGCATAATCAGTGCCCTGTGCAAAGCATTGGCGACATCATCACGGTCATAAGGATTCACCAGCACCGCAGCAGAAAGCTCATTAGCCGCACCAGCAAATTGTGATAAAACCAATACTCCGGGATCACGCGGATCCTGAGCCGCAACATACTCTTTCGCGACCAGGTTCATGCCATCACGTAGTGGTGTGACCAGGCCAACATTGGTGTGACGAAAGACTTTCAGCAGCACTTTGCGGTCAAAATGTTGGTTAAGGTAATAGAGTGGTGTCCAGCCAAGCTGGCCAAACTTACCATTGATTCTGCCTGCTTCTGTTTCGAGTTGATGGCGTATATCCTGGTAGGCCTGCACATCCCCACGCGATGTTGGTGCTATCTGGGTATAACGAATTTTCCCAATATGTTCCGGGTATTTTTCCAGCAATGTCTCAAACGCCAGGAAACGCTCTGGCAGCCCCTTGGAGTAATCCAGACGTTCCACAGAGAAAATATTCTGTACCCGCCCCAGCTCGGCTTTAAGCTGCGCCAGTTTGGTTGGTAGTGGCCCTTTGGCCTGCTCGACAACATCTTCCGTCTCAATCCCAATAGGATAAACATGGGTCTGGAAAGATTTACCATCCGCCATGTGGTGACCATCCATATAGGTTGTTACCTGAGTGTGTAACCCCAGACTGTCGATAAACGCCTGGCGGTCACCTTCAGTCTGGAACCCTAACAAATCATAATCCGTCATTTGTTCCAGCAACGTTTTACCTGGCGGTAGCGCTGTAAATATCTCAGGTGTCGGGAAAGGAATATGCAGGAAGAAACCGATACGGTTATTAACCCCCAATCGGCGCAGTTCACTTGCCAGCGGCAGCAGGTGGTAATCATGAATCCAGATAATATCACCACGTTGAATCAGAGGAGCCAGTTGCTTCGCCATAGCAACATTCACTCGCAGGTAACCTTCCCAGGCCTCACGGGTAAAGTCCACCAAGTCCAGCCGGTAGTGAAAAGCTGGCCAAAGAACCCCGTTAGAAAACTGGCAATAATACTGCTCATAGTCCTCTTCATTGAGATTAAAGGTTACCCATTGAATGTTGCCCTGGCTGACCTTCTTTAGCGGGTCATCAATCTCCCCAGTTTCCCCACTCCAGCCAAACCACACCCCGCCTGAATTCTTTAATGCCCCAAGGATACCGACAGCAAGCCCACCTGCCCCATTTTTCTTCCCATCGGGCAAAGCGACCCTGTTAGAGACTACGACTAAACGACTCATAATCAGCCCTCCTCGACGTTATTGCTCGTTGTTGTTCAAAATAAGCGACCTGACCAGATAACCAGGCCCAGACAGCGGGTACATCTTCCAGCCGCCAGCGCGCACAGGTTGCTTCCTGACCAACTTTGATGCTGACTCCATGATACTGATTGACTGCGTCAAACCCGGCTTCATCGGTTAAATCATCACCCAGAAAGACAGGTATTCGCCCGGAAAACGGTGGCTCAGCCATAAACTGATGCACCGCCTCTCCCTTATTGACTCCACCTGGTTTAATTTCAACCACACATTTCCCTTGTTGCAACGTCAAATCTGCGTACTGTGCAACTATCGCCTCAGCGCAATCATGCACCCAGGACTCACGGTCAGGGGCATGCCGGTAATGCAACGCAAATGCCATCGGCTTCTCTTCAATTTGCACACCATCAATATCAGCCAGCCAGGACTGCAACTGCTGGCGTATCGCGTTCATCTGGTTTGTGGGAAGTGAAAGTATAAATTGCTGACCATTGATATCACGACGTTCCGCACCATGAACCCCTGCCACAGGGTAGTGCTCAGGTTGAGTAAACTTGTCCAGCTCGTTGATTGAGCGCCCTGAAATCAATGCCAGCGCACCCTGGCTAAGATCAGCCAGTTTGCGTAAATGGTGCTGTACGTTATCCGGAAGAGTGACTTGGCTGGGATGCGGTTTTAGTTTGACCAGAGTGCCATCAAAATCGAAGAAGAATGCATACTGGCCGGTCAGTAATGGCGGTTTATTTAATGCAGCTTCCACCCTCTGCCCTCCTTTTAGCTGTTGGTACCTTTTATATTCCAGGATGAGTTTTTGTGCTTTTCAGCCACACCTGCAGACTGGATTATTATTGGTATGATATTTTTGCGTATTTATCACCTGTATAAATGATTAGCTATGTAAGTATAGACAGCATGATGAAAAATGCCACCGGGTGAGCTGCCGCCCCCCGGTAGCTGTAATAGCCTGGTCAGATAAAACCCGCAACCAACGCGGAAATCGCAATGCTTCCCATCAGCAGGACGAACAGGTGACTTTTCCCTTCGCGCCAGCGTGCCATAGCCGGAACGGTGTAAAGTGCATAGACAGGCATAATAAATAAGATAGCGGCAATTACCGGACCACCCAAAGATTCAATAATATTTAAAATCCCCGGATTCAATGTTGCCACCAACCATACAGATCCAAAGAAAAACAGCACAATAGCACGCCGGGTCATGGTTTCATTAATACCCACACCCCGCAGTTGTGCCAGTTTAACAATCACGCCATGCAACCCTTCCCGCGCCCCCAAATAGTGCCCAAAAAATGAGCTGGAAATAGCCAGAATTGCCACCAGCGGGCCAAAGAATGAAATCAACGGGTTATCAAACTTATTCGCCAAATAACTCAGCATAGAGATATTTTGCGCTTTGGCCGCGACCAGGTCGTCGGGGGTGACGCTAAGCACACAACTAAACACAAATAACATAACAAATAGCAGCAGAATCCCTGACGTATTGCGCAATATACGGCTGGCCTGCTCAGCGGCAGTGTCCGGATACGCTTTTCCCACAGCCAGTGAAAAAGATGAGATTGCGGGGGAATGATTAAATGCAAACACCAGTACCGGGATTGTCAGCCATAAAGTCACTGAGAAGTCCTGTAACGCAGGCACCTCTTTAATTGCAGCCAAATTCCAGTGAGGAATAAGATACAGTGAAAGGAATATCAGAATGGCAACCAGTGGGTAAACAAGCCAGGTGGTAATGCGCAACATGCGCTGCTCATCAAGTAACATCACCGACATCAGCAGCCCGACCAGCACAAATGACAGCAACGCTCTGGGCAGAGATGCCATTCCTAACTGGTTCACAATTAGCGAATCAACAGTATTAGTGATACCTACCCCATAAATGAGCAAAATGGGATAAATCGCAAAGAAATAGAGCAATGTGATCAAAATACCAGCACGCTGGCCAAAATGAGCTTCAACCACCTGTGTAATGTCACTGCCTTTCGTATCAGAAGATAAGACAAACCGGGCGAGACCACGATGCGCGAGCCATGTCATTGGCCCCACCAGCAACGCAATCACCACTAACGGCCAGAAGCCTCCCATACCAGCATTGATAGGCAAAAAAAGCACACCAGCGCCCACAGCGGTACCAAACAGGCTTAACGTCCAGGTGCGGGAAAACCGGTGATGGGGAGGTTGTGTTGAGGGTGAGTTTTGATATTCGATTTCCTGACTCATTGAAATATATCTCCATGTTAAATATTTCATGCGGAAATTTATTTCAAAACTGACAAATATAACGTGATAAAAAACTGGTTTTTTAGCCAAAAACCATCAGTTAACCAATGAAAAACGCCAGCTGTTTAGCTGGCGTTAATCCTGGACGATTGCACTACTCAGGCAACGCGCTGCGCTTTCTGTTTGTAACGGTCAAAAATAACTGCTGCAAGCAGGATCAAGCCACGTACCACGTACTGAGCAAATGGCGAGATATTGAGCAGGTTCATCGCATTTTCCACCGTCCCCAATATCAGCACCCCGGCCACCACAAACGAAATTTTACCAATCCCGCCTTTCAGCGAAACCCCACCCAGAACACAAGCAGAGATAACAATCAGTTCATAACCAATTGAGGTCATTGGCTGCCCGCTGGTCATACGCGATGCCAGAATAATACCTGCAGCAGCCGAAACCAGGCCAGACAACACAAAAATAATGATTTTAGTGCGAACTACGGGTACTCCGGCAAGGCGGGCAGCATCTTCGTTGCCACCAATAGCCAGCGTGTTACGCCCGAAAGTGGTTTTATTCAATAAAAAACCGAACAACACAAAACAGACAATGGTAATCCAGATAGGTGCAGGGATCCCGAACCAGTTTGCATAACCCAGTTCAAAGAAGCGTTCATCTTCAATCCCCACCGCTTTACCATCAGAAATGATATAGGCCAGACCGCGAACTATCTGCATCGTAGCAAGTGTGGTGATAAGCGCATTGATCTTCAGACGGGCGATAACAAAACCATTCACAAACCCACTGACAGCCCCCAGTAACAAACCTGCAAAAACCCCTATCCACAGGCTTTCAGTCAGGTTAATCACCACGGCGGTAGTTACCCCTGCACAGGCAATAACCGAAGCCACAGATAAATCAAAATCACCCGAAGCAAGGCAAAACAGCATACCGCAAGCCACCATACCTGACATCGATACGGCAAGACCAAGGCCTTTCATATTGATAAAGGAGGCAAAATTCGGCACAAAAATAGCGCACGCCAGAAACAGCACTGCAAACACCACCAGCATTCCATACTGGTCCCAAATCCGGGAAACTGACAACCCGGCGCGACCGGTTCCTGATGTAGTTAATGAAGACATAAAAAGACTCCTCAATTAGGCAACGGCCTGGCTGGCTTTCGGCATAGCAAGGCTCAGTGCCTGCTTTTCCGTCGCCCCATCATGTGTTAACTCACCCGCAATCTCGCCCTCACACATCACGATAATGCGGTCTGCAACGCCCAGGACTTCAGGCAGGTCACTCGATGCAAACAACACCGCCACCCCCTGAGATGCCAGGGTATAGATAACGTTGTAGATTTCATGTTTTGCGCCGACATCAATCCCACGGGTCGGTTCATCAAGCAGAATCACTTTCATCTCCTCCGATAACCAGCGGCCAAGGATGGCCTTTTGCTGATTTCCACCGGATAGATTCATGATCAATTGATCAGCCCCGGGAGTTTTGATATTGAGCGCACGAATATGGTGGCCCGCATTTTCACTTTCCCAGAGTTTATTGATAAGGCAGCCAATACTGATATGCTTACGCCGTGCACTGATATTGATGTTCTCCTGCACCGAATGCACAGCAATAATACCGTCTGCTTTGCGGTCTTCAGGGCACAGCATCATGCCTGCTTTTATGGCATCTGAAGGTTCACGAATCGTGACCGGGTTGCCATCAATCAACACTTCCCCGCCGGTAATACGTGTACCACCAAACAGCCCTTTCATCAGCTCGCTACGCCCGGCACCCACCAGGCCAAACAAACCTACAATTTCTCCACTTCTCACCGTTAAATCCACCGGTTTGCGAACGCCTGGCGCTTTGACATTATTAAGTGTCAGGCGGGCTTCGCCATACGGTCTGGGTTTCCAGCCGTAGATATCGCCAATATCACGGCCTACCATCGCCTGAACGAGTGCATCATGGTCCACTTTCTGCATATCATCAAAAGTACAGACATACCGCCCGTCTTTAAACACAGTGATAGCGTCACTTAGTGCAAAAATCTCTTCCATGCGGTGAGAAACATACAAAATGACCCGGCCTTCTTCACGCAATTCACGAATAACGCGGAACAGATTTTCGATTTCACGCGCAGACAGAGAACTGGTTGGCTCATCAAACGCAATAACCCGGGCATTGCGTGCCAGCGCTTTAGCGATTTCCACCATTTGCCACTGGCCTATTGATAAATATTTAAGTGGCGTTTCAGGGTCAACATCCAGGCCGAGATGCTCCAGTTGCAAACGCGCTTCATAATTGAGGAGCGACCGGTTAACAATGCCGCCTTTATGCGGAATCTGACCGAGATAAATATTCTCAGCCACACTCATTTCCGGCACTAAATGGAGTTCCTGATATATGATAGCAACGCCCGCGTCCAGCGCCGCGACCGTATTGGCAAATGAAACTTCCTGACCTTTTAAGGTAATAGAGCCGGTTGTCGGCGCATAATTACCACTCAGAATTTTTAATAATGTGGATTTCCCTGCGCCGTTCTCTCCCATCAGCGCGTGCACCTGTCCGCTATAACAGTCAAAGCTGATATCCTGCAGCGCTTTTACGCCCGGAAACGTCTTTCCAATACCACGGAACGAGAGATACGGTGTTTGTTGTTGCATATAGCCTCCAAACCTTCCCCGGTAAACGGGCGTTCTGCACGCCCGTTATCTACCTGGAACGATTACTTGCCGCCCAGGCCTTTTTTAGCCAGTTCTTCTTTGAAGTTGTCACGCGTTATCAACACAACATCGGTGACTTCGGTAAATTTCGGTGGTTCAACGCCTTTGGTAACCCAGTTGTAAAGCATTTGGCTGGATTTATAACCATGCACATCCGGGCTGGGAAGCAGGGAGCCATAGAAGCCGGTTGCTTCTGCTTTAGACAGTTCGTTAACTGCATCCACCCCGTTGATACCGATACCAATTACGTCCTTCGCTTTGAACCCCTGGCCTTCAGTTGCCCGCACGCCGCCAAGTACTGTATTGTCGTTCATCCCGACAATCAGCCAGTGTTTAACTTCCGGGTGCTGCACTAATAATGAGTTACCGGCATCAAAAGCCCCCGGGATATCATTAGATTTTGTTGGCACCTGGTAAATTTGTTTAGCAGGGAAACCCGCTGCTTTCAGTGCATCCATTGAGCCAGTAGTTCTGCGCCGGGCAGTGTCAAGTTCATTAGCAGTGATAGCCATCACCCCAGTTTTACTGACATCCCAGCCACGTTTCTGCATCTCTTTGTACAATTCCTGCCCCTGGCGCTCACCAATTTTGGTTGCCGCCATCATAACCAATGGAACAGAAGTCATCGGTTTACCTTTGGCATTCACAAACTGGTCATCCACAGCAATCACTTTCATACCGTAGCCGCGAGCTTTTGCCACAATGGCAGGGCCCAGTTTTGGATCAGGGGTACAAATAACAAAACCTTTCGCGCCATTTGCCGCCAGGCTGTCAATAGCATTCAGTGTTTTCTCACCATCTGGCACGGCAATTTTAATCACTTCAAAGCCAAGATCCTTGCCTGCCTTGTCAGCAAAACGCCACTCAGTCTGGAACCAGGGTTCTTCCGGCTGTTTTACCAAAAAACCCAGTTTCAGATTTTCCGCCATAGCGGATTGTGACATAACTGCAGCAAGGCCAATTGCCGCCAGCGCTTTAGTAAATTTGTGCATGGTAAACTCCAGCATTTATTTTCTTGTGTGCAGGGTTGTGAACAGAAAATGTTCTTTTTTTCAAACGGTAACAGCGAAACAAAGTTTTTTAGCCCGAAACGCTGATAACGCAAAATAGTTTTAGCGGGAAATTAAAAATCCATAAGAGAGCAAAATCACACAGCTGAATTTTAGTAATTCTGTACATAGATTCAGCAAATAAAGGCATAAAAAAACGTCAATATGTATGACAAATAAGAACATGCTGAGCAGAAAAATCCATATGCTCAGCAACGAAATCCCTGTTACGTGTTACTCAATAGCAAACCTAATCTGTTCCTTGCTTCAGATTAGGTTTGCATATATTGACCACAAGAACGCGCACAATCATCTGCAAGATATTTCTCATAATAATTAATTAAATTTTTACAAAAAATTATCATTGATACAGAGAAAAGCTTTTCAGCACATTATATTTTACCGCGCGAATTTCCATTCTGTTTTATAAGCAAAACACTGCGGCATGGCACAGACGCATACAGGATAATAATGTTAACCAGAGTTAATTTATTTATTACGGTGGCTAAAACACTTTAATAATAAACAAACAACAAGTAATAGCCTACTCAAATAATCAGAAAATATCAGCAACCAGAAAGAAATAAACTAATTATTATCAATACGATACAACACAAAGCACACTTGCATTACAACAACACACTCACTTATTAGCCCGCGAATAGTACACCGAGTAAATAAAGTAATTAATCGTAAAAACTCACATTGAGAGTATCCTTATTTTAAATATGGCTGTATGCTAAGAAGAGTTAAACAAGGAATAACTGCTGATATGCATTATCCAGTTATGTTGAGGGCGATGGTACAGTGAACTGTTATGCCATTGCTCAGGCGATGATGTTTAAAATAATGCCGTAAAAAATAGATTCAGCTGATGATAAGCCTGCAGCATTTATTCAGTTTCTTCGTGAATTAGCAAAATCACAGGTTTCCAGAAAATAAGGATATTGTTATGGCCGTAACTGATATTGTTTCGAAGTTGAATGTACAAATGAACCGTGAGTTTTACTCATCTAACCTTTACCTGCAATTAAGTGCATGGTGCATTGAGCACGAACTGAACGATACTGCGCACTTCCTGAGAACCCAGGCGCAGGGGACGGTAACACTGATGATGCGTTTTTTCGATCATTTGAAAAAAATGGGAGGAAATCCGGTAGTGCAACCAATACCTAGTGGGTTAAAACCCGGTTGCAACTCACTGGCAGTGTTGTTTGAAAAAATGTTAAATGACTACCGTTTCCGTGCCGAAAACCTGGTTCAATTGCAGGATGAAGCAGTAAGCATCAATGATATGTCCACGCTGTTATTCTTGCAGGAAGTTGAAAAAATCCAGCGTAAAAACGGTGCAGTGTTAGTGAAAATGCTCGCGATGGTGCGCGAAGCTGATGCATCGGGAATGTGCCTCATGCAAACCGACCATATTCTGGCTAAGGCTGCAACGGCATGATGCATGATATGTAAAATGCCATAAGCAGCAGTGCAGGACACCCTCACTTAATTCCATCAGGCCAACCCCAAACCTCTCCCCGGGGTTGGTCATTTTCAATACAACCTGCCAGCAGAACACCCCTTATAACCCAGGGCTTTAGTGCGCATCGGTTGAGCGGGAAAACTTAAGTTCAATCAATGCAATGGCTTTTTGTACCGCACGCAATGTAACCGGATCAGCTGAGGGGTGACCAGCAAAGTCAATAGAACGAAGTTGCGTTGCCATTTTTTCCCGAACTTCCACAGGAGCGATAACATCAATGACATCCAGTATTTGTTTAATCACTAACTGGCATGCAACCACATCAGAAACCAGTTCATCTTCTTTGCTAAAGGAGCCAGACATTATTTTTTCCTCGTAAAAGCGCATATGGTACCGGGATACGGGTCAAAACGGTAGTTCAGCAGGAGAAATCCGTGTGATGGCAGGATAATGTCGGTATTTAGTTGAAGCAGTTCGCTAACAAGTGAGTGGAATGGCGGTATTTTTATTTCTTTATTGCGTATTACAACATAACCCAGCTACGTTCGCCGGGTTTAGCAGGCGGGAAACTTGAAGATATCAGCCCGGAAGCCCTCCGGGTAATTGAACAGAGGGTCGGCTACCCTTATGAGAATTGCTGGGGTAAAAGCAAATTGCTCAGTAAAGATAAGGCAAATACTACTGGCTCTGCATTCGCCGCTACGTCGGCTGTTTCATCACGCCATTCGTACCCTGTGATGCAAGCCGGGCATAAAAAAACCTGCTTCATGATGGAGCAGGTTCTTTTTATCAAAACATTGCGCCCGGCGGGACGTCTTTGAATGTTTTGCAGTAGTTTTCAAACATGCTTTTCAGAATGCGACGCAGACGCAGCTTCATGGTCAAACCTCATATATGTTATGCAGGTGTTGCTCTATCCGCACATATAATATGACCACCATCACAAAAATCAACTGATTTGTGATGCGCATCACAAAAAACCTCAAACTACACTATGCAATATTATTGTGACGGTACTGAACCATGAAAATCGCTAACAGAGAGCATATGACAAGGTATAGCTTTTTATCAGGTAGCAAGCCGTACTCAATACCAGGCACAACTGCATAACCACGCGGCTTCGAATGATTGTTTGAGGCATGAAAAAAGCCAGCATAAGCTGGCCTGCGAAATCATCGTATTGTTACTTAGCCAAGGAGTTCACGAACAAACGCTTCAATTTCTTTATCCTGGCAATGCTCAAAGAAACATTTCTGGAAACGTTCGCCAGACACCGCTGTTTTAACCAGTTCAGGATCCACTGCGCGTAAACCTTCCAGGTAATCTTTTACTAAAGCACCTTTCACCTGGTTGAGAATACCAGCGTTACGCACTTGTGGCTCTTTACGCTCTGGTGGGTAACCTTCACCTTTACGGCCAGTGAACGCTTTTTCAAAAATAAAGCGCACATTCAGTTCAGCACCCCACCCAAAGCCTTTAGCGAAAGGTAAAGAAAGCGCGTTACCATTGTTGATCTGGGCAAACAAGAAAGCATCTGCCGGATCAATACAGTAACCGCAAACCACTCCCGGGTGAATGTTCAGCGACATCAATGCGCCCTGGCCTGTGCCACACCCCGTCACAACGAAATCAACCGCTTTTGAGTTCAACAGCAGGCTTGCCATAATACCTAAATGAATATAGGTCAGGTGGTGGTCTTGTTCATCGCTCATGCCCACGTTGAAAACTGACAGACCTTTTTCATCAGCAACCGCGTTCAACTCGTTAAGGACGACGGCATTCTTGCTTGCCTGACTGTTTTCCATCATCAGTGCAACTTTCATTCTATTCTCTCCTGAATCGTAGCGTGGTTAACCCACCAGATTTGCGACTTGATGAGTTAACAATACCACTCCATGAACATACTTTCAAATTTAATAAAATATTGTTTTAAAAATTACAATCTGGTTCACAATTTACTTCCATGATACCGGTAATGCAAGCCATTTACGCAGAACAGACTGTCATGTTGCCTGCCCTATCACTCACGGAAAACACCTGCTTTAACCTGTTCATCAGGCAAGGCACAACGCCCTGATGCCTGCTCCACAGCCATCACATATTGAGTAATAACTCACTGGCAGAGCCCTTTTCCCCTTTATTCAGTCGATTGCCCCGACTGCCAGTCACCTACAATCTTTTTTATTTGTCACAGGCACTCGGCATGAGAACAATAATTTTAGCGGTTTTATGTGGGTTGGTAGCGGGTTGTACCATAACGAAGACACCTGAATTTGTCGGCGGTGACCGCACCAGTGGAGTTGTCCGCCTGGCCTATGACCTGCCGCCACTGCAAAACGCTCGGGTAGATCAGTACATGGCGCAGAATAACGCGAACAGGGCCTGCCAGGCATGGGGTTATGCCACAGCGCAGTCATTCGGTAACCCAATAACCACCTGTACGACAACCAGTGCGTCTGAGTGCCTGAATGAACAAGTAACAACATCCTGGTTATGCCAGGGACAATTGATTCAGAGTAATACAGCAGGCTATTAAGAGAGAATACCCGCTTCCCGTCACCAGGTAGTGGGCACCGCTCCGTGGCTAAGCACCGTTATAACCCGCATTAGTCACATTTTCTGAATGTTATCCGGTTTACCCGGGGATAGCACGGAAGCACTAAAGCAGTGTGTTCTTTTAAATTGTGGACCTTATCAGCCACACTTTACGCACGGCATCTATACTTAAACCTGTCCAGGGAAGTCGTTTTTCAGGTCTGATGACATTAAAAAAATCATTATGTTACAAGCCGCATTACGGCCCGGATGACGACATGAATGAAGATAATGAACGCCAGAAATTCTACTTACTAGAAAGGAATAAGCTCCTTTATGGCAATGCCTTTAACGGGCTGGCAATTAGCGGGTTGGCAGCCCTTACGCTGACACTGAGTTTTCTTACGCCAGAAAACCGCGCGGGAAAAATCACCTGGCTTACCGTGATGCTGGTTATTTTGGGTTTACGCTGTATTGGTATTTTTATCTGGCGTCATCTTCCGGCAGATCAACAAGGTGAAGGGCGTTACCACCGGCGCTTCAGTATTGGCGCCTTAATTACTGCAACCGTCTGGTCTGCTTACAGTCTGTGCTTCTACCAAAGCTTCAGCTCGGAAGAATTTACCTGTCTGGTGATTATTTTATCCGCCATGGCAGCGGGGGCAACCTGCATACTCTCGGGCCATCCATTGCTGGCGACCTTGTACTCCTGCATAATGTTACTTCCCTGCTCACTGATTCTGTTGATGTTTTCAGACAGTTATAAAACTCACCTTGGGTTCCTTGGTATTTTCTTCACGCTGGCAATGGTGTTTTCAGCGCTTACAGTCTCCCGTTATATTCGCAACGCAATTTTTCTCAAATACAAAAACCAGACCATGCTGGAACATATGGAAGACCTGGTGCGCCAGCGCACTCAGGATTTATACAAACTTTCAAGGATGGACCCATTAACAGGTCTGTATAACCGCTCAACTTTTCTGGAGCAGGCAAACCAGTTGACGGCACTGTTCCACCAGCAGCGTATTGATGGTTATAGTGTTTTTTTTATTGAACTGGATAGTTTTAAACAAATTAACGATACCCTCGGACATACATACGGCGATGCGCTCCTGCGCAAATTCAGTGACCGCTTACGCGAATTTTCCGATGACAATACCTGGTTTTGTCGTTGGGGCGGCAATGAATTTATCTTTGCCACTGCGCTGACCGACCCCGGCGAATTATACTGGATAGCTGACGCTATGCTGGTGCGGTTTAGCATGCCATACCGCGTTAATGAACAACAGATTACCCCTCGTTCAACCATTGGTATTGCCGTCTGCCCAGAGCATGGCGATAACATAAACAAGTTGATTCAACTGGCCGATATTGCGATGTACGCGCAACAAGATCACGTCCATGAACGTATCGCGTTCTACAACAAGTCACTGGAGCACAACCTGCTGCGCCGCACAGCGTTACTTGAAGCGTTGCGCTCAGCACTGGCGGTCGGGTCCCTGAGCCTGGCATTACAGCCTATTGTCAGCGCAGACAGCCAGCGTATTGCTGGCTTTGAGGTGTTACTACGCTGGAAGCACAATGGCGAAAACATTTCTCCGGCGGAATTCATTCCGCTGGCGGAGCAAAGTGGATTGATTGTCCCTGTCGGCTATTGGGTGCTGGAGCAGGCCTGCCAAATATTGACCGTAATACCTCACGCCACCGCCAGTCTGTCAGTCAATGTTTCCGTTATCCAAATACAGGATCCACATTTTGTCACCAATGTGGAACAATTGCTTAATAAACATAATATAGCGCCCTGGCGACTGCACCTGGAAGTGACAGAAACGTTCTTTCACCAGGCGCAACATGGTGTGAAAGAAACAATCAGCCGTCTACACCTGTTGGGAGTGAAAATTTCTATTGATGATTTTGGCACGGGCTACTCCAGTCTTTCCGTGATTCAGAACCTCAATATTGATTACGTAAAAATCGACCGCGCCTTTGTAGCTAACATCTTCGAGAAAGGTCAATCGATTGTTGCCGCGGTAATGACCATTGCCCACGGGCTTAATTTTCAGGTGGTTGCTGAAGGTGTGGAAACGCCTGAACAAGCCGCGCAGTTGGCTAAGCTTGGCGTCCATTTTATGCAAGGCTATTACTTCAGCAAACCCGTTCCCGTGAAACAGGCGCTGGCGTTATTACCACAACAAAGACAAGACAGTGCCTGATGCAGGTTGTTGATTTGATGAGCAGACGCACCACAATAGCATGTTGAGGAGCAGATTTGTGTTATATTCCGCATTCTTTATTGTCAGCGTTATTGGCTTTCCTTTCCGAATGACGCGCTGTTTTATGGCATGACGCAGCTATGCAAATCTCATCACGCACTAAAATTGTCGTTCATTTATGTGGTTTTCTGGTTCTCCTTTATAGTCTTTCGATGATCCCTCCCATGCTGCTGGCCCTGATTGATAAAGACCGCAGCCTGTTTGCATTTTTAATCACTTTTGTCTGTTTTTCCGTGCTGGGTGGTTTTTGTTGGGTTACCACGCGCCAGGAAAATGTACAACTTAAAACACAGGATGGCTTCATTATCATCGTCCTGTTCTGGTTACTGTTTTCGGTCATCAGCGCCATGCCTTTATGGCTTAACGACAGTCTGCATATCAGTCTTGCTGACGCATTGTTTGAAGGTGTTTCCGGAATAACAACCACGGGTGCATCGATATTCAATAATGTCAGTCTGTTACCCCGTTCCATACTGTATTATCGCGCCCAGTTGAATTTCATTGGTGGCCTGGGCGTTATCGTACTGGCTGTTGCTGTACTGCCTTTACTGGGTATTGGGGGAATGAAACTTTACCAGTCGGAAATGCCCGGCCCATTTAAAGAAGAACGGCTGACACCAAGGCTCGCCGATACATCACGTAATCTGTGGTTTACCTATTTGCTGCTTGGGCTGGCCTGCACCATTGCCTACATGTTTGCCGGGATGCCGTGGTTTGACGCACTGTGCCATGGCTTATCGACCGTCTCGCTGGGAGGGTTTTCTACCCGTAGTGAAAGTATTGGTTTTTTTGACAACCAGACAGTCGAACTGGTGGCCGGGGTTTTCTCACTACTGTCAGGAATCAATTTCACCCTCTACTTTGTTGCCATAATACGCCGCAGTATTCAGCCTTTTCGCCGTAACCCTGAATTGCGTTTTTACTTTACTGTTGCCGCTATTCTGGTCACCATCGTGGCCTTCGAAGTCTGGCGGGCCGGGATGTACTCACCAGGAGACTCGCTGGTTCATGCCTTTTTCCTCACCAGTTCAATGCTTACAGATAATGGTCTGGCTACCGGGGATTATGCCCACTGGCCCACGCACACAATCGTGTTACTACTCTGTGCCAGCTTTTTTGGCGGATGTGTCGGCTCTACCTGTGGCGGGCTGAAAATGATGCGCCTGCTGATTTTACTCCGCCAGAGCCGCCATGAATTACACCAACTTGCCCATCCGCGCGCGCTAATCAGCATTAAAGTAGGAAAAACCGTAATGAGCGACCGGGTTGTTCGCTCTGTGGGGAGTTTCTTTTTTCTCTACGTGGCCTGTACCTGTCTGTTCATCTGGTTACTGAATTTAATGGGCTACGACTTGCTCACTTCATTTGCGACCGTCGCCGCCTGTATCAACAACATGGGCCTGGGTTTTGGAGCGACGGCCAGCGGGTTCGGCGGGCTGTCAGAGGGCGCAAAATATTTGATGTGCGCTGCAATGCTGCTTGGCCGCCTGGAAATCTACCCGGTTCTTATCTTGTTTTCACGCACCTTCTGGCGCAGTTAATGCCCCCGGCTGGCTTTGCGTTGCCAAAGGTAGCGTAAAGCGGAAGCAGGCTCCCGGGCAGGGAACCAGCTCAATCCGGCTACCATGCAACTGCAGAATTTGGTGAACCACCATCAACCCCAACCCGCCCCGGGACAAGCTTTCCCCTTTCAGCAATGCCGGGCGGGTAAACAACTGACTACGTTTCTCTGACGGTATACCTGGCCCGTTGTCAGCAACCTCAATCGTAACATTTTCTGATGACAGCCAGGCGCGGACTGCAATTGTGCTCCTCTCCGGCGTATGGCGAATCGCGTTATCCAGCAGGTTCGTCAGCACACGTTCAATCATGCCCATATCCGCACAGACCACTGGCAGCCCGGCAAGTGGCTCAACCTGCAAACGCTGGTTACGTGTTTGCGCCGCCAGCGTCATTTTTTGCATCACATCCTGTACCAGATCTTCCAGAGAGAACGGCGTTTTATCCGGTGTTATCACGCCGTACTCCAGGCGAGCCAGCTCAAACAACGACTGCGCCATTTGGCTCACTTTGCGGCTTTCTGACAACGCGATTTCCAGATACTGACGTTTCTCTTCATCCGAAAGGTTGTCACTCAGCAACAGGATGGATTCAATATAACCGTGGATGGCGGTAAGCGGTGTGCGTAAATCATGAGAGACCGTTGCCAAAAATGCCCGACGTTCCTGGGTCTCCTGGGCAAGCTCAGCCCACTGACTGGCAATTTTCGCCTCCATCAGCGTGACCCCTTGCCACAGGCTTACCAGTTCCTGCGCCATACTACGGGTATCAGGTTCTTCAGCCGGTGTAACGCGTGGTTGCGCCAGACTGATTTGCCTGACCCGCCTCTCCAGCGCCCTGACGGGCCTGGCAACCCAATGATAAGTCGCGCCCCCCAGAATCAGCAGCATAATAAGCAGTAACACCAGAGAAGCTGCAACCATGACACCAATATTATGCTGCCAGGCCATGGCATGCAGTGCGCTGTAATGCTCTCCTTGCAGGATAACGTAGACATACCCGCGAACTTTACCCTGGGTAATAAAAGGGGCTGCACTGAATACTTTTTTCCCGTGTAGTTGACGGGGATCATCACCATAAACCGGGAACGGGTCGCCATGCAAAAAAGCAGTTACCGGCTCAACAGACACTTTCTGGCGCTTAAGATGCCCGGGTGGTGCGGCATCGTTAATGATCATCCCCTGGGGGTCTATCAGGTATAACTCCACATTTGGGTTAACCGCCATCAGGTTATTAAACAGCGCCCGGGTTTGTTCCCCTGCCATACCTTCATCCGCAAGGCGGGGATACTGGCGTACCAGATGTTGTGCCAGCCCGGCAGAAAGCTGCTGAACAACTGCATTACCGTAGTTACGCGTCAGCGAAACCTGAACACCAGCCAGCAATGCGCCGCCGGACACTAATAATAAGAGAAATAGCGCAGCCAACCTGCGTGATAACGTGCCAAATAGCCGGGTCATTCTCAACCCTCACTGCCTGGCGGCAGAAACTTATATCCCTGCCCCCATACAGTGACAATTAACTGTGGTTGTGACGAGTCAGTTTCTAATTTAATACGCAGGCGGTTAATGTGCGTATTCACCGTGTGTTCATAACCTTCATGCTGGTAACCCCACACCTGGATCAATAAATCCAGCCGGGAAAAAATTTCCCCAGGATGACGGGCGAAGAAATAGAGCAAATCGAATTCACGCGGTGTCAGATCCAGCAACTGTTCGTGCTGTGTTGCCTGGCGGCTTAGTGGGTCCACCGAAAGCCCGGAGAAATGCAACACCCCGGCGTCGCGTTTGAGTGTATCGCTCATGGCTTGCTGACGGCGAAACAGCGCATTAAGGCGGGCTAACAATTCAGGCGCCGAAAACGGTTTAGTCACGTAATCGTCAGCCCCCAGATTCAGCCCCTGAATGCGTTCAGTTTCCCCTGAGCGGGCACTGACGATGATAATGGGCATATAGCGTGCCTGAGTCCGTGCCTGGCGGCAAATCTCAAGGCCATCAATTTCAGGTAGCATCAGATCAAGAATCAGCGCATCCCAGCCGCCGCGGTTAAGTAACTGCACGCCACGCGCTCCTTCAGTTGCGAGCGTTGTTTCATAGCCCGCGTTGCGCAAATGTAGTTGTAACAAACGGGCAATATGGGGGTCATCTTCAATGACTAATACGCGCCTGGTCTCACTCATGAGGCCTCCTGCTTACCAATATCCCCTGAGTTTACACAAATCCTCATCGCAGATTTATCACATTTTATTTAACTTTACGCCAGGTCGCTTATGCGGTTGCCTGGCGAAAAAATGCCATTTATTCCCCACACAACCGGGAAATAAATGCATCTTATTCTTTTTTTATTTTATGAGTCATTATCAGTCCCACCGATAATGAACAGGTGTCTGTGGCAATAACCACGCAGGATTATCCGATATTAACTTCCTGCAATGGTATGTTGCTGAACAGGCCGAGGAAGAGAAACTATTTAAATCTGTTATTGATAAACTACGCCTTGTTGGCAACAGCGGTGAAGGGTTGTAATTCATTGATAAGGAACTGGCCACGCTGGATACCCAAGCCTGCTTCATAGCATAACACGATGCCAGTAAGATGATACTTGTGGGCATCGTAGTTTTACAGGTATGCGACCATCCCTTGTTTTGCGTTAATGCATTCTTAATGCTGGCAAATTTTATCCGGGCTTGTGGTAAAGCCCTGCCCTTCATCAATGAACTTCCCTTTCTGCGCCAGAAAAGCGACCAGGGCTTCAGCATCAAGGTCACGGGCAGAACAGGTGTGATACCGAGTCTGCTCGCCAAATTTTTCTTTGATTGCTGCTACCAGCGTTGCTGCAGTCCAGGCTGTTTCTGACCCCAGCATCATCTTCAATACTTCATGACCATGAACAGATTCCATCAAATATGCCTCATCAAAAATGAAGGATTTTACGTAATAACACCGACTACAGCGTTGCGCCAGAACAAAGAATGAAAGAATGGAGAAAACCCGCCAGTGTAAAAATTTCCGTTAGGTTATAAAATACAGAATGGAATATGGGGTGTTTTTTAAATAAAAAAACTGGCAGTTCGACATCGAAACTGCCAGCCAATCACAAACAGAGATATTGAGTAGGCTCTTCCTTAAGTCGAACTATTTATACAGGCTGACACCATACAGGTTCAACAAAATATTTTTGTGCCATAGCCTGATTAATCAAATTAAAGAAATTTGACCATAAAAAACATATGGTTAAATACAAAAAGCAATATAGGTATCACTATATAATCAATAAGAGGTATTGTGTATCCCACTAATGTTTTATCAGCCATTATCATTCATTGCGCTTACATAAAAAACAAACCAATAATCACATAATATTTAATCTGCAAGTAATCACAGGCGATATCATTTTAATCATTACTTAATGCCCATCTACATAAATTATTCAGGGCACAGAAGTGCCCCGGAATACAATGTGACTAAAAGCAGCTTTACCACCGGAGCAACGCCATCACAGCCTGAATATCAGTCAGTACATTATCTGCCACGGGTTGAAGTGGTCGGGGAAGACCATCACAAGGCGTTATTCCGGCCAGATGTGCCATAGCGGCGACTACTCGCAAGCTGCCATGCTGCCGGAACAGCTGCCATACAGGTTCAAGCTGCCTGTTTATCTCCTCTGTTTCTGCCTGAGCGCTGCGAAACAATGCCTGGCTAATCGCCGGATATAACCCGGCAAGTACGGAATACCAAATATCAAAACCCCCCGCTATTGCAGCCCACGCATGAGCATCGCCGCTAACGCCTAAAGTGACCCGCTCAGGTAACAGACCACGCCAGTACTGTGCAACACGGTTAGCTTCACATTGTTCTGCAGCGATACCCGGTAATTTAATCGAAGCAATATTGGGCAACCGGGCAATTTGTGTGAGCAGCTCATCACTAAAATCAAAATGAGTGGTACGTGGGTTAACGTAGACACAAACAGGTACAGATGACGCCTGGCTTACTGTTTCATACAGCCCAAATACTTCTCTGTCGGATAAGGGCTGGTAAGATAACGGAGCAAGCAGAACAGACGAAGCTCCTGCATGTTGGGCGTCATAAAGGTGTTGTAAAACATCACGCTGGCGATTGGCCCCAATTCCAACCATCACAGGGGTACCTTGTGCGGCTTCAACCGCCAACTTCACCAACAGAGCTCGCTCTTCGCGATTAAGATAGGCGTAGCTTCCTGTCGAACCCGCCACACAGATACCATCAATTTTCGCCGCAGAGAGTTGGCTAATAATCTGTGTAAATGCCCCTAAATGAAGTTGTTGTTCATCAAGTGGTGTTAATGGAAATGCGTACAGACCTGACAGCATAGTAACTCCTTCATTCAAGGTTACCCTTCGTCAATACGGCGAAAAGAAATCACATACAATTGCTGCTCACCCGGATATATCTGGCTGATAACATCCTGTAATTCTGCCAAAGACATATTTTCCTGCCTGGCATGGTCATTTGTTAAATCTCCAGGGGCGACAGGCACAACAGAAATGACCTCGATAGTGCAAAAAATGCTGCTATCGTCTTCGTACCCTACACGTAATTGTTCACCAGGGTGAAAATGTGATTCTGTTTTATCGCGAATAGTAATTATTTTCTTATCGCTTAAGATATCGGCGGCAAAGCGCCGGTAAAAAGTGATATCAGGTTTCATCGTTATCCTTATCAGGCAGACTCAGTCTATTCCGGCGAGTTTTATTACGTAATTACACTATGTTACGCCACTTTCATCTCTGCCGACGTACAAATTATGTAAATAATAATGCCTCACATTGTTAAAATAACCACTTATTTTGTGAGGATGTTCACGGTTATCCTTGCTTAATCCCTTTACATTGCGTGGGCATGTTCAGCCAGCGTTGCTGCTATAACGCAAATATTCTCATTTAAAACAGTGGGCTGCATAACTATTGCCGCAGTAAAGCAATAGCTGTAACTCAGTTTGCAACAGCATCCGGCCTGGGATTTTTGCTAACAACGGAAGGTACCGCTGCCTGTGCACCATGTTATTACTCTCATTAATGAACAGGGGAAGATCAATGTCGACATATTATTTCCTGCCCACCCGTAATGTATTTGGCGAAAACAGTGTTCAGGAAGCCGGGGTTCTGGCAAAAACACTAAATGTTAAAAAGATCCTTATTGTTACCGATGCTTTTTTAGCCAAAAACGGGATGGCAGACAAAGTTGCGGCCATTTATAAAGATGCCGGAATTGATGTGCATATTTTTGGCGGCGCAGAACCCAACCCGACTGATAAAAATGTGGAAGAAGGCATCACCTGTTATCGCGAACATGGATGTAACGCCATTGTTTCTCTGGGTGGCGGTTCTTCTCACGATTGCGCAAAAGGCATTGGGTTGCTTGCAGCAAATGGTGGCAATATTCGTGACTACGAAGGGGTTGATAAATCCAAAAACGACATGATCCCGTTAATGGCGATTAATACTACGGCAGGTACTGCCTCGGAAATTACACGTTTTTGTATTATCACTGATACAGAACGTAAAGTGAAAATGGCCATTGTTGACTGGCGTGTCACCCCGCAAATTTCTATTAATGACCCGGTACTGATGGTCGGCATGCCTCCTTCACTGACTGCTGCAACCGGTATGGATGCCCTGACCCATGCTATTGAAGCTTATGTGTCCACTATGGCGAACCCACTGACAGATGCTGCGGCGCTGAAAGCCATCACCATGATCACCCAGTACCTGCCTAAAGCCGTCGCTAATGGCGAATATATGAAAGCCAGAGACAATATGGCTTATGCGCAATACCTGGCGGGTATCGCATTCAATAATGCCTCTCTGGGATATGTGCATGCTATGGCTCATCAGTTGGGAGGTTTTTATAACCTGCCTCACGGGGTATGTAACGCTATCCTGCTGCCTTATGTCGAATCATTCAATTTGATCAGCAACCTGAACCGATTCCGTGATATAGCCGAAGCAATGGGAGAATGCGTTGAAGGCCTTTCTACTGATGAAGCTGCGGCAAAAGCTATCACAGCAATTCGCCGTCTGAGCAAACAAGTTGGTATCCCCGACTCACTTAAGAGCCTGGGTGTTAAACCAGAAGATTTCGCCATTATGGCTGAGAATGCGAAGAAAGATGTTTGCCAGTTGACTAACCCGCGTAAAGCCACCAAAGAACAGGTGATTGAACTTTACCGCCAGGCGTATGAAGGCGAATAACCCGAATTCTGTATGGGCTTATTACCTATGATAATAAAAAGACCTGATGCCTGGCGTCAGGTTTTTTATTGTCTTTGACTTTACACCTCCACGACATATCAATATTTTCTACTAATTAGCAAAGTTATAACGAAATAATAAAGATATATACATCATCACATCCCAGTTTATCGAATTTTATTCGACTTTCATAAACAACAAGAAGTACACTTACACGCTTATAGTTAGTTCGCGTTACTAACTGTATGCAAGAATAAAGTACATAGCAATATTGTCTTATAATAAGAAAGGATGCTAAGAGTGGGTAAATTGTTAAGAAATTATATTATTTGTTTAAAAAAGTATTTCACCTTTAAAGGCCGTGCCCCACGCGCAGAATTTGTAACATTTACATTAGTCAACCTGGTGCTGGAATCAGTCCTCAAATTGTATAGTCCGGATTATTATATTCTTTTGGATATCTTTCTGTTCATTCCAGGATTAACTGTATCCGTTCGCCGCCTTCATGATCTCAATCAGTCAGGATTACTCATCCTCGGGCCAATAGGTTTTGCCTTTGTAGGTTTTATTGCTTTGTTATTCAGTTATTCTTCGGCCACCAGTATCCCAGGAACCGTTATGCTTCTTCTGTCTGTCGTATTCACTCTGGGTTTGTTCATCTGGTCGCTGTTTTATCGCGGTACCAAAGGGAATAATCAATATGGTGAAGATCCGTTACAGTGTTAGGGGAATCCCCCCGAACAACCAGTGCTGCAGTAAGTAGAATTTCCCCCAGGGCTGAATGCAGGAGTCTGATCTGGGGAATATTCTTGTGCTACAGCCGATTATTATTGGGCACAGCACGATAATAATGGCAATGCGATATGCACACTTTGCCCCAATTCACCTTGATGCTGCAGTAGCGTTAAATCCGTTTGGTAGTATTTCAGAAAGTGCAGTGTTGGAAACCGATAATTAGTATCGCCACACTGCCCTGCCCCCGTTGCGGGAGACTGCCCCCGCCACCTGCGCGCATCACACTTGCGTGTTTTTGTGCAGTGGTGGAACTGGTCGCGGGCAGCGCCAGTGCAGGCGGTGCGGGTGCTCTTCGGGGGTAAAAAATTGTGCAATTCTGTGCACTATTGCGCGACAGAAAAAGAAAGCCTGGAGGGAAGAAAAGCCGCCTCAAAAGGCAGCTTCTCAGATTAGTGGGGGATTAACGGAAAGTCGGCGCAAAACAGAAGCAATATCACCGCTACTCAATGATCCCATCGCTGCGGATACTGTCAGCTCTTCAAGTTCGTCACCTTCATCTCGGATATCAATGTCGTTGCGCTTTAAAAAAGCCATCGCAACGAAAAAGGCAGTTCGCTTATTGCCGTCATTGAAGATTTGACCACGGGAAATAGCGACAAGATACGTTGCAGCGAGTTCGTGAATATCCTCAACGCCTTCATAGTAAAGCTGGTTCTGAACACGATAAATGATCGCTTCTGCTCTTCCCGGCTCTGGCATTCCCTGAACGCCAGGCAAAGCTGCAAGCAGACGGTCATGAAACGCTATCACCTCCTGAGCGCTAATCCATTTCATCTGTCGGCCAGCGCCTTAATAGTTCGACCATGCCGCCCCATAATTTCGGCAAATTCAGCATCCAGCTTTGCCTTCTGCCACGCGTTGAAATCATCCCGACTGATAAGCACAGCGGCAGAGCCATCGCGACGAGTTATTTCAACAGGCTCGCCAGCCGTAGCCGCTTCCATTACCTCGGCAATATTTTGCCGGGCCTGAGATATGGTATAAGTTCGCATATAACCTCCTTTGATGTACGTTTTAAATGTACAACATAGATGTACAACATAGATGTACAACAGGCAACGGTAAAAAATATTACTCTGTGTCAACCTCGTTAAGCGCCACCATGATCGCCAGCCTTTCAGCAGGTGTAAGGGCTGAATATTTCGCGCACCAGCGCTCAACCTTGCGCTTTATACGGTGCCGATCGTTGTAGTCTTTTCCGGCAAACGTGTGGGAATATGCGCGCCCTTCCGGGTAGTTCATCCAGATTTTTTCTGTTCTCACGCCGCCGCGTGTCTTGGCTCTTGAGCCCCGTAAGGACTACAGAAATTACTCGTCTAAAGTGCATATCCTTTTTGGGAAAATGAAATCTGAAAATATAAAACCTGAACATATCAGGCAGTATATGGATAAGCGGGGAGTTAAGAGTCGTGTACAGGCTAACAGGGAAAAAGCATTTATGTCGCGGGTAGTTAGGTGGGCATATGAGCGAGGTAAAGTGAAAATGAATCCATGCCAGGGAGTAAAGCAATTTAAAGAACAGGCCTGGACAGAACACCTGCATAAAGCAATTCAATCTGCTGAGTTACTGCTGCTGAACGCTGGAATGAGCAGTATTTATGTACTGCACCAACCGTCAGGATTGCGTTATACAAGAGCCGCATTCAAGGCGCAGTGGATGAAAGCTAAGAAAATGGCTAAAGAAAAATATCGGGATATGGATTTCCAATTTACATGCCATGATCTGAAAGCTAAGAGTATCTCCGATCTTAGTGGTTCCCTGAATGAAAAACTGGAAATATCAGGCCATAAAAATGTAAACCAGACTGCTCGCTACAACAGGAAGATTTCGATAGTACCGATGATCGGGGGGCTGTATTGCAATCTTACAGTGACGAAATCGAATGGCGAAACAATGGTGAAATGAGATTTGAGCCATAAAAAAACCGCCTGCTTGGGCGGTTTTAACGACACTGCTTTTCATTGATTTTATTCTTGATTTTCCCATGGTACCCGGAGCGGGACTTGAACCCGCACAGCGCGAACGCCGAGGGATTTTAAATCCCTTGTGTCTACCGATTCCACCATCCGGGCAGGGAAATTGGAGGCGCGTTCCGGAGTCGAACCGGACTAGACGGATTTGCAATCCGCTACATAACCGCTTTGTTAACGCGCCAAATTTTTGCCTTTATAGCTGATAACCGCTTTCGCCATTATCGATAACTGGAGCGGGAAACGAGACTCGAACTCGCGACCCCGACCTTGGCAAGGTCGTGCTCTACCAACTGAGCTATTCCCGCACATCGAAATAAGATAATCATTTGATTTTCTTACTAACCGGCGAACCGTGCCGCCGTTCGATGCGTTGCATTCTACTTACCTGACGCACTGAGTCAACGAAATTTTCTCATTCCCTGATCGTTTGCTGAATTTTGCGCCGAATAGATCACGGTTCGAGCAAATCGCCGCGCGCAGCGTTCAAATACTGGAACATTGACCAGAAAGTCAGAATGGTGGCAATGAACAGCAACCCAATACCGGTATATTCGACCCAGGCATTTGGCCGCCAGAGCATACCAATCAGCGCCAGCATTTGAGCCGTAGTTTTGACTTTACCTACCCATGAAACAGCAACACTGCTGCGCTTACCAATTTCTGCCATCCACTCACGCAAAGCAGAAATAATGATTTCCCTGGCTATCATCGTCGCCGCTGGCAGTGTTACCCACCAGCAATGGTAATACTCCGCCACCAATACCAGTGCTGTCGCCACCATGACTTTATCGGCCACTGGGTCAAGAAACGCGCCAAAGCGTGTACTTTGGTTCCAGAGACGGGCAAGAAAACCGTCGAACCAGTCGGTCACTGCGGCGAGGCAGAAAATAAATGCACACAAAAATGGTGCCCATTGGAACGGCAAATAGAACGCCAGAACAAAAAACGGGATCAGGATGACACGAAACAGCGTCAATAATGTTGGTATATTAAATCGCATAGCGTCGCTAACTGTTTGTCGTAAGTGAGAATTTGCTCTATGTTGCTACAGAGGCCCTAATGTTTCAATGCATAGAAAATCTTTTCTGCCAGTGCGTCTGATATTCCTGGCACTTTTGCAATCTCCTCAGCTGACGCATTACGCAAAGGCTGCAATCCACCCATGAATTTAAGCAACATCTGCCGCCGTTTTGGGCCGATCCCTTCAATAGATTCAAGGCTACTGGTACTTTTTACTTTCGCCCTTTTTTTACGATGCCCACTAATAGCGTGATCATGTGACTCATCACGAATGTGTTGTATCACATGCAATGCCGGTGAATCCGGTGGCAACGAAAAACCTTCCCCTTCGGGTTCGAAAAATAAAGTCTCCAAACCCGCCTTACGGTCACTTCCTTTTGCCACGCCCAACAGTAATGGATGCGTTTTATCCCAGGGGACATCCAGTTCAGCAAACACCGTTTTTGCCTGACGCAATTGTCCTTTTCCACCATCAATAAAAATCACATCTGGAATTTTGCTGTCATCAATCGCTTTACCATAGCGCCGGCGCAGTACCTGGTTCATTGCAGCATAATCATCGCCTGGCGTGATGCCGGTAATATTGTAGCGCCGGTAGTCGGCTCGTAATGGCCCACTGGTATCAAAAACCACACATGATGCGACAGTTTGCTCCCCCATAGTGTGGCTGATATCAAAACATTCCATTCGTTTGATTTTGGGCAACTTCAGAACTTCAGCCAGTGCTGTAAGGCGCTGGTGAATGGTTGACTGTTGTGACAGCTTAGTGACCAGTGCTGTCGCAGCATTAGTGCGGGCGAGTTTCAAATAACGCGCCCTGTCACCGCGTGGACGTGTTTGTACATGTATTTTACGCCCGGCAAGTTCCGACAGAGAATCACTCAGTAACCCGGGTTCAGCCAGATTGAAATCCAGCAATATCTCACCAGGTAAAGTACGCGACTGGCTTCCCTGCAGGTAAAACTGCCCAACAAAGGTTTCCACCACTTCGCTCAGCTCTGTACCACCCGGCACTTTTGGGAAATAACTGCGGCTTCCCAGCACCTTGCCCTGGCGAATAAACAGTACATGGACACAGGCCATGCCAGCATCAAATGCCACGCCAATTACATCCAAATCATCGCCAGTATTGGAAACAAATTGCCTTTCAGTAACCCGGCGTACAGCCTGGATCTGGTCTCTTAAGCGCGCCGCTTCTTCAAACTCAAGCGCCTGGCTGGCGGCTTCCATTCGCGCCACCAGCATCCGGATAACCTGGTCGTCTTTGCCAGACAGGAACAAACGCACATACTCAACTTGTTGCGCATAATCTTCATCGCTGACAATGCCTTTAACACATGGCCCCAGGCAGCGGCCAATTTGATATTGCAGGCAAGGCCGCGAGCGGTTGCGATAAACATTATTTTCGCACTGGCGTACAGGGAACACCTTTTGCAGTAACGCCAGAGTCTCGCGAACGGCATAACCATTCGGGAAAGGCCCGAAGTACTCGCCTTTAGCATGCTTCGCCCCACGATGCATCGCAAGCCTTGGGTGATGGTCGCCGCTCAGAAAGATAAAAGGATAAGATTTATCATCACGCAACAGCACGTTGTAACGTGGCTGATAAAGCTTGATGTAGTTGTGCTCAAGAAGAAGAGCTTCTGTTTCTGTATGGGTGACAGTGACGTCAATTTGGGCTATTTGAGCTACCAGCGCTTCGGTTTTTCGGCTGGAGACCTTAGTACGGAAATAACTGGATAACCGTTTTTTCAGATCTTTCGCTTTCCCAACATAAATGACTGTAGCCTGGTCATCATACATCCTGTAGACACCAGGCTTGTTAGTCACGGTCTTTAAAAAGGCTTTTGCGTCGAAATATTCACTCACTGACTTGCCAAAGGCTCCGTGTTACAAAGACCATGACGGATCGCCAGGTGGGTCAACTCGACATCGCCACTGATATGAAGCTTGCTGAACATCCTGTAACGGTAGCTGTTCACTGTTTTTGGGCTGAGGTTGAGTTGCTCTGAAATTTCATTCACCTTTTGTCCGCGCGTTATCATCAACATAATTTGCAATTCGCGTTCAGATAAAGAAGCAAAAGGTGATTCTGTTTTCTCCGGCTCTATCTGGCTGAGCGCCATTTGCTGAGCAATATCTGAAGCAATATAGCGTTGGCCTGAGTTCACGAGGCGAATGGCATTCACCACTTCTTGTGGTGCGGCACCTTTGCTCAAATAACCTGAAGCCCCTGCCTGCATAACTTTTGCGGGAAGCGGGTTTTCAGTATGGATTGTTAACATGATGACTTTAACTTCAGGCGTGGCGCGCACAATTTTACGGGTGGCTTCAAGTCCACCAATGCCCGGCATGTTCATGTCCATCAGGACAACGTCCACCGGGTTAGCACGGCAGAACTTAACAGCATCTTCACCACAGGCAGACTCACCCGCAATACGAATGCCTTTAACATCTTCCAGAATGCCTCGTATCCCTGCGCGCACCAGTTCATGGTCATCAACAAGAAACACGTTGATCAAGGGAGTATCTCCAGAAAAGGGATAACGCTTCATGCCCTTCACATTTCCAGTTGCCTGTACTGTGTATTGCCAGCACACAGGCTGTTGCCCTCAGCAACTCGATTTATTCCGGGTATATACATCATTTACTGTTTCATAGTACCGGGTTTTACAGCAACTTGAAATTGCTAAAAGAGACAACATCAGTTTTTTATGCCAATTGTGAAATTTTATCATGAGGCATAAGATAAAAATGCAACATAGTGGTTAAAAGCAACACAATTATGTAAGTTTGTAACACCAGGCACAAATTTGCCTTGTCAGGCTTTCCTCCACTCTTTTTTTCCTGCGCCTGTGTGAATGTTTTCCCCGCACTTACACATATCTGCGCGCATTTGTTCGTCAAGATGAAAGAAAACGATTATCGTTTATTGGATTAAACATGTTGAGATACAGTTTTGCTGACAGAAGGAATATAACTTTCGTGAGCTATGCTATAATGCGCGCCTTTCGTCACATATTGTGATTGATACATTGTATCATTTTTATGAGGTATCCAATGAGCCAACCTGATTTATCCACTAGTGAAAACCTCCAGGAAATTGCACTGGAAATCACCTGCCTGAAAGCAATGGTCACCCAAATGCTGAAAGCTATGGGCCAGGCCGATGCAGGGCGCGTGATTATTAAAATGGAAAAGCAGATTGCAGAAATGGAAGATCCGGCTCAGGCGGCCGTATTCACCAATACAGTTAAGCAAATTAAACAAGCTTATCGCCAGTAACCCTCTGCCATAAAAGAAAAGGCCGGTGGATATTGAGATCCCCTGCCGGCCTTTTCGCTTCTGTCTGCACGCAGAACAATGTTGCCTTTCAGATAAGCCCGGTTGCCGCGGCATAACAGGCTATTTGGGTTTTATTCGGCGCATTAAACTTCTTCTGCATATTTTTTTGGTGAAAATTTACTGTATTTTCTGAGATAGATAAAATCATGGCAATTTCTGCAGAGGTTTTACCTTCCGCAGTCCAAAGCAAAATCTCCCTTTCCCTTTTGCTCAGCTTGTACTCAACAGACTGCTGTACCTGTTCATCAAGACGATTAAGGGTAACCATGCTCAATTCAGTCAGTAACTGAAGATGCAATGATGTTTCATCATCGCTCAAAGCCTGTTTACGCTTACATTCCGTTGATACAGACAAGAATCCAATGGCCCTGCTCGGCGCAATCAGGCACTGGGTGACGCCAAATCGCAGGCCGTGCGCCTGCGCAGATGCCCAAAACTCGGGGACATCGCGGAACAGTGACTCATTCCACGGCAGATAGCCAAGATTATAGTTCTCTGGCCGTAACACCGGGTCTATATCAAAGTAGTTATTCGAAATATATTCATTCTGCCATTCCTGACTGTAAGTTGAATAAACAGTTAGCTTAGGTCTGGTAAAAGGAACCGGATAGCGAATACACAAAGCGAAACAATCATAACCTATCAATTGAGTCTCTTCAGTTAACAAATCCCACAGCTCCTGAGTTTGTTGTACTGAATTAAAGCGAGACTTCACTTCGCATCGCCAACTAAAGAAGTTGGTATTTCCCATTATTTTTCTACATCTCCTAATCTGCCACCTGGACCGACATGGATAAAATACCATACAAATAGGAAAACGTTAGTGTAAAAGGCATTTTTCTCAGGAAAAATCTTATTGATTATTGGGTGATTGTTCTACTCGCCTGTATTGACAGTATTTATACTCATCACGCTAATAATTACTCATATCGACAGTATTAAATCACTTAAGAGCCATCTTACCACTGCTTAATAATCTCATGCACACCACAGGCCATTTGCATTATGTACTGTTTGGGCTTCAGTATGACAAAGAGGAATAACCTATTGGCAGGCGAGTTGAGGGTGTCTGGTACGAGGAGGAAAATTGCCAATGGAAATGATACCTGGAGTCAATTCAGATAAAACCAGCGCACCAGCCGGCGCGCCGATAGTACTGGTTAATTGACTAAAAACTTTTCCAGAAACTGACGGGTTCTCGGATGTTCCGGATTGGAAAACAGTTGATGCGCAGGCCCCTGTTCAACGATGTTTCCCTGGTCCATAAATATCGCTCTGTCGGCGACATCCCTGGCAAACGACATTTCGTGAGTCACAATGACCATGGTGCGTTTTTCTTCAGCAAGCGCGCGGATTGTCGTTAACACCTCGCCCACTAGCTCTGGGTCCAGCGCTGATGTCGGCTCATCAAACAGAATTACTTCTGGTTGCATGGCTAATGCGCGGGCAATCGCCACACGCTGCTGCTGCCCACCACTCAGGCGCTTCGGGTACTGGTTTTCTTTGCCCGTCAACCCGACTTTTGCCAGCAGTTCACGGGCGACAGCAATGGATGACTCCCGCGATTCACCCTTCACGATAACCGGACCTTCGATAATATTCTCAAGCACAGTACGGTGAGGAAACAAATTAAAGTTCTGGAAAACAAAACCAACATGTTGGCGCAACTGACGTATTTTAGCGCGCTGGCGGCTGATGCCAGTCTGTGCATCAACCAGAATATCCCCAACTTTGATTGTGCCACTGTCCGGGATTTCCAGTAAATTGATACTACGCAACAAGGTTGTTTTCCCGGAACCACTTGGCCCGATAATTGCCACAACTTCACCGGGGCGGACATCAAAATCGATTCCGTGTAACACAGTCTGACCATGAAAGGTTTTGACCAGTTTTTTCACTTCAATGGCGCTCATTTAGGGTCTCGCTCCTGGCGGTTTAACTGGTTTTCAAAATAATTCTGCAGTGCAGACAGTACCGTAGCCATGACCCAGTAGATAACTGACGCTGCCAGGTACATAGTGAACACTTCCAGAGTGCGTGATGTAATTAATTGCGCCTGGCGAAACAGCTCAGGGACCTGAATGGTGGCAGCAAGTGATGTGTCTTTTACCAGGCTGATAAAGCTGTTACTCAGTGGCGGCAGAGCGACTCTCGCCGCCTGAGGTAAAATAGCGCGACGCATTGTCTGCCAGCGCGACATCCCAATACTTGCCGCAGCTTCCCACTGCCCTTTGTCAATAGAACCAATAGCGGCGCGCAAAGTTTCTGCTGCATAGGCCGCCGTGTTGAGTGACAGGCCAATCATAGCGGATGGTACAGGATCCAGCTCAATACCAAATTGAGGGAGACCGTAATAAATCATAAATAGCTGCGCTATCAGTGGAGTACCACGGAAAATGGAAATATAAGCCCGCGCCAGCCAGGACACAGGCCATACTGGCGACATTCTCATTAGTGCCAGTACAAACCCCAGAACCAGGCCAAAGAACATGCCACCGATACTGAGCTGAAGTGTAAATACCGCGCCTTTAAGTAGATAAGGCAGGGATTCCAGTATTAACTGAAGACTTTCTTGCATTATTATTGTTTACCCTGAAAAACGTTATACATGAGGATGATAGGCGAATAGCGCTGGCGCTCCACCGGTGTGAATAAACAGTACCGGGCCTTCATCTTTGAAGCGTTTCTGGTTGATACCGTCAATCAACCCTGCCATTGCCTTGCCGGTATACACCGGGTCCAGCAAAATGCCTTCCAGTTCAGCCACCAGTTTCACTGCATCATTGCCCGCCTGGTTTGGCATACCATATTCTGGAGCAAAATAGTCATCCCACAGTAAGATATCATCACTGACCTGGGTATCCAGCAACGTAGCCACTTCGTGTTGTAGTTTTACGACTTTGGGCCTCTGTTGCTCTGCAGTACGCGAAACTGTAACACCAATCAACTCCGTACCCGGCATGGCCAGTTCAAGCCCGACAGCAAGTCCCGCATGAGTGCCGGCACTACCCGATGCCACTATCACCGAAGAAATACGCGCGGCTTCATCACACTGCCCGGCAATTTCCAGCGCACTTTCGACATACCCCAGAGCGCCCAGCGCATTAGAGCCACCAACAGGCACAACGTAGGGACGAAATCCCTGAGCTTCCAGGCGTTCAGCAATTTCTGCCAGTTGTGCGTCAGGCGCATCCAGCGCGGCACACATTTCCACCTGGACATTAAAGAGATCCAGCAACAGCCGGTTACCGTTTGTCAGGTAGTTTTCTGCCTGAGTGCCGATGGGGTTTTCCAGTAATGCGACACAATGTAACCCCAGTTTTGCGGCAACAGCGGCCGTCTGGCGAACATGGTTGGACTGAATGGCACCGGCAGTCACTAATGTGTCGGCACCTTCACGCAGGGCTTCTGCCGCCAGAAACTCCAGTTTGCGCAATTTATTCCCGCCCATCGCCAGCGGCGTGGTGTCATCACGTTTGATGAAAATTTCCCGGCCAAGGTGGTCTGATAAACGTGGCAGGTATTCCAGCGCGGTTGGCGCACCAATCAGTTCAAGGCGAGGGAAACGAGTAAGATTTTGCAAGGACAAATTTTGCTGGAGCATAGTGCCTCCGGGTTACCGGTAAAAGAGTCATGTTATTGATTATGCTACAGGGATAAGCTAACCAACAGTTCCATAGCCAGAAACGATAAAAAAAGGTGCCAAAGGCACCTTTCAGAGATAATTCGTGCGGATGCGTCCTTACTTCGTGACGTCGGCACCAAACCATTTTTCTGACAGCGCTGGCAGGCTGCCATCTTTTTGCATATCGGCAATCGCACTGTTAATGGCTTTGAGCAAATCTTCATTACCTTTGCGCAATGCTACGCCAGACTCCTGACGGGAGAACGGCTGCCCGGTCACGGCCAGAGTATCGTGAGTTTTCTTGACCAAATCCAGTGCCGCCAGACGGTCGACCAGAATGGCATCTATACGCCCTACACGCAGATCCTGGTATTTGGTCGGATCATCATCATAGGTACGGATATCAACACCCGGTACATGTTCACGCAACCATTGTTCGTAGTTAGTGCCCAGGCCAACGCCCACTTTTTTACCTTTGAGGTCTGCGGCGGTTTTAATTTCCCCGGCATTCTCTTTTTTCACCAGCGCCTGAATACCTGAAACGGTATAAGGCGTGGAGAAATCATATTTTTTCTCACGCTCAGGTGAAATCGTAACCTGGTTAATGACCACATCAATACGCTTTGCATCAAGGGATGCCAACATGCCATCCCATTTGGTCGGTTTCAGGTCAGCTTTTACGCCAAGGTGATGCGCCAGGGCTTTAGCAAAATCGACTTCGAACCCGGCAAGCTTGCCATCCGCATCCTGAAAACTGAATGGAGGATAAGTGCCTTCAAGCCCGACACGCAGGGTGCCGCGCTCTTTAATCGTGTTGAGCAGGTTTTCAGCGGCAAAAGTTTTCACACTCATACCAGCGACCAGCGCAACTGCCATCATTCCCATCAAAGCCTGTCGGCCGAAGGTTGTTAATTTCATTATTAATCTCTTCCCAATGTGTAAATTGTGATGCAGTTTAGTGCCTGATTCAGATAAATCAAACACACTCTGCTACAACTTATGCCTTTTTAATATATAGCGGAAGTCGATTTGTTTTCAGCCTGGCTATCCGGCAGCTGGTTTTTTTGCCGTAAATACTGTGCGTACTTACGCAAGGCGATACGGTAATTGTTCGGGCTGGTTGCCGGTAACCACTGCTCCAGGGCTTCATCCGGCGTGAGATCACAGGCCAGCTCTTTTGCCACACCTTGCTCAGCCAGATGCGTCGCCAGGCGGCGCAGGCGCACAACATACTCGCGAATGGTGCCATGGCTCATATCGGTTTGTTCAAAAAGGTACTGTTTGAAGCCAATAATATCAAACCAGTCATTATGTTCGTTGCAATGCAAATCACTGCAAAAGCGGCACAATGCAATCCAGTCCTGTTTGACAATTTGCCATGTCGCTTCATCAATCAACGTATCCAGTTGAGCGATGGCGGTTTTATTGACGATTTCATCACGCCTGACCAGTGTTATTCTGTCCAACAACTTGCCACAGTGAGCACAGTGGGTTTGCGAGTGTTTGAAATCTTTAAGATAGCGGCTTAGCGGCCGTCTTTTGGGTTGGTGCACCGTCATGATAACTCCCTGGTATTAAAGGTCTATGGGGCGGCTCTACCAGGATCATGACGGTGTGTCAGAATCTATAACTTACCCAGCTTAGTGCGTAATCGTTTAATCGCCTGACTGTGCAACTGACTTACCCGTGATTCACCGACTTCCAGTACAGCGCCAATCTCTTTGAGGTTGAGCTCTTCCTGGTAATACAGCGTCAACACCAGTTGTTCGCGTTCCGGAAGTGATTCAATGGCCTCAGCCACGCGCTCCCGTAAATCGCTGTTCAACAATTGTTGCAGCGGGTTCTCTTGCTGGTGATCATCAGTCACCAACTCAATGCTATCGCCATGCTCTTCACGCCACTCATCATAAGAAAAGAGTTGGCTGTTATTTGTGTCGAGCAGCATCTGACGATAATCTTCGAGCGAAATATTCAGGCGCTCTGCAACCTCGATTTCAGTTGCGTTACGCCCTAACTCCTGCTCCAGTTGCCCAATCGCCTGCGCGACTTCTCATGCGTTACGCCGGACACTGCGCGGGACCCAGTCCCGACTACGCAGTTCATCCAGCATAGCACCACGAATACGTTGCACTGCGTAAGTGGTAAAAGCCGTTCCTTGCAGGGCGTCATAGCGTTCAACCGCACTCAACAACCCGATGCCGCCCGCCTGCAGCAAATCATCCAGTTCAACGCTCGCCGGCAATCGCACCTGCAGGCGCAATGCTTCGTGGCGCACCAGAGGTACATATCGCTGCCACAGCGAGTGTTTATCCATTACACCATCAGCGGTATAGAGTGAATTCACGATAAACAGCCCTGCGTTAATGAGTTATCGGCACCATTATCTGATTCTGGAGGGCATTTAATCCGAGGAATAGTGGGATAAATGGGGTTTTATTTGCGCCTTCCAGGGTGACACAAACAAATTCGCCTCACAATCAGCTAATTACCTGAACATGACGGGTTAAATAACTGACTAAATCATACCCGTCCCAAAGCAAAGAAAATTGCATGCTTTGCCCCAGTGGAACAATTCTGTCCACACCACGGGGATGTGTTTGAGACATAAAGCAATGAATATCTTCCACTGCGACACCAAAGGTAGTTATGGTCTGGCATTTTTCACCACACAATGGCGCAATATCATCCAGCGAATGAGCCATATATTCATAGAAATACCCGGACTGATGATGATCACGCAATTTATCCGCATCGAGGTGGTCTGACTCAACACGAAATACCATATTCTCGTGCCGGTTCACCAGGCGGCTACCAGAGTTTTGTGCAACATCCTGGCAAAAATGGGTAAGATTTTTTACTACATTAGCCGCGACCAACGTGTATTTATCCTGCAACCAGGCCGTATACATCTCCCAGAACATAGTGCGGGCCAGTGGTGTCCTGTTGCCTAACCACACAACCAACTTACTGGCTGAACAGGCCTGCTGATCGGTCAATAAAGTATCATTATAGAAATCTTCCAGTATGCGTGCTTTATTTTCCGCCGCCAGCCAGGCATCAGCATTAATGACTGAAAAAGAATAACGGTCGGCAAAAGCAATATCGATAGCACGCGCAGGCAATGGTGAGCGACGAATAGCCGCAATGGTCTGGTCCCCTCCCCAAATTAATCTTGCATGACACAAACCAGAAAAGTAATCCGTTATTTGTGATTCATGACCATAATTGACCAGAATAACCCGATGCTGCTGTGCGGAAAATTCAGTAAGGCATCGGCGCCATGCGTCACAAATTATTTCAACCTGAATAAAAGGCTTAGAAGGAAGTCGTACGATATTCGCATTGCCCGTCAATAACCCGGCCACCAGCGAATAGGCAAAATTAACTGCAACATTTGATGGCGCAATATGAAAGGCCAACCCACGACCTGTCTGGTGCTGAGTTACCGGGAATGCCCCTTGTTGTTGCTTTAGGGATGCCCGGCGGCACCAAAATGCAAGGCTCATTACATCCGGCCATTCACGCGTGCGGGGATCTTCTCGCAGGCAAGCGGAAAAACGTGCCACCAATGCCATCGTTTCTTCACTGAACGGGCGGCAGGGGTGCGCAGACAGTGCCTGGTGGAGTTGCTCTTCTCCACCGATACGAAAAGTAACACCTTTAAAATTGTGCGGCATATGTATCACTACATCCTCTTAATTCAGCCTGAGGTAGGCGCCCAAGAATTTTGAAATATTTCCCTGCCCGCCCGCACGGGCAATCATCTTCACCGAGCAAAACGCCTTCATCTTCTGTCAGTAAGGAATGCCCGGGATAGGATTCCGGGATTACCGACATCACCTGGACTATTCCGGGCTTACCGGGTGGGCACACAGAAAAATCGCGAGGATCACGAATGATGATGTCAGAAAACACACTGGCATGAAGATGTCCGTGTTCACATTGCATGTAAATACAACCTGTTTGCTCCACCATGCCGTAATAATCGCACACACGACTAATACCGCTTACAGCATGAAGCCTGCTGGCAAACTCACCGGGCGTAACGGCCTGATTGTGCAATTTTTTCCAGCCACCACCATGAATTAATATACCTGCGGATAAATCGACTTTACGCCCGGAGCCAGCCAGTGCCTGGTAAAAGTGCTGCCAAACCATAAAGGTAAAACCGAATAGCAGGACTGGCTTACCTTGATATTTTTTTGCAAACGCTTCCACAGCCTCCAGGTTTAACGTCATATCATCATTCAGCGCCCAGGTGCGGTCAGCGCCAAAGATTGAAAAACCCAGAATGCCCGCCCCCCGTGCCGAGAACATATTGCGGTCTTTCATTACCGAAGGTGCATCAATAATCAGCATAGGCATACGGGCAGCCCCGGTAAACGCGCTGACAATTTTCACCAGCACTTTTTGCTGGTTCGCCGCAGTCAGTTTATCAAGGTATATCTTTGATACCGCCTGACCTGTTGTGCCGGAAGATGTCATCGTTTTGACAATGTCTTGTTGTGCAACACTTGCCAGAGACAGTTGCTTAAACAATGAAACCGGAATAAACGGAACGGTTTCTGGCGAAACAATGGACTGAGCAGAAAGCCCCAACCCATCAAGGATCCGCTGATATGGCTGGCAGGCTGCATAATGTTGTGCTGTCAGCCACCGCATTCTGTCTGTTATCCAGGCACGTTTATCATTGCGCAGTAACGAGAATGGCGCATAGTTCAGCCAGTGCTGGTCATCCACTATAAAGCCTCCAGTTGCGCATACAGCGTCTTGCCTGCGGCATTTTTCGGGATAGTTTCTATCTGGCGAACATCGAATGCAGAATGGTGGAACTGAAAAATACCTGTCAGAAACTGTTTGACCTCACCTGGTGAGTATGACTCTGTTATCCATACCCGAATATGGTCATCCTCTCCGCCTGCGGCACATTCGATGCCAGCGAAACTGGCTTTGATGCGGTGTTCAATATCATCCAGCCCAACGCGGTTACCAAAAACTTTCAAGAACCTTTTTTTACGCCCAACGATGGTATAGATGCCCCCGGCATCCCGGCTTGCCATATCTCCCGTGACAAGACGCCCCCGGTTATCATCGCCACGGGCTAAATCTTCACGACAGATGGCGTAACCCAGAGAAACATTGTCGCCATAATAAACCAGTTCCCCCACCACATCGTTTTGGGTAATAACCTGCCCCTGCGCATCAAGCAGTTCAAAACGCCCACCGGGAATAGCCTGCCCCATGGCACCATTTTTATCGATACACAAATCCGGGGGCAAAAATCCCATTCGGGAAGTGGCTTCACACGCACCATACATCACAAAAAAGCGCTTATTCTCTTGCTTAGCCCAGTGCGCAAAAGCGTCCTGTAACACCGGTGCCAGTTTCCCTCCCGCCTGGGTTAAGGTGGTCAGGTGCGGTAATGCCATACGCATAAACCGCAGTTTATTCAGCATTTCAAAAGTATAAGGCACCCCGGAGAGCGATGTAGCCTGATGGGTTTTGATAAACTGCCAAAACTGGCTTTGTAATGGGCTGGCTTTAGTCAGTAGCAGTGTCGCCCCAACCGCCAAATGGCTGTTGATAATCGACAACCCAAACACATAATTCATGGGCAAATAGGCCACCGGCCTTTCATGCAAAGAGATATCCAGGTAATCGACAATGCTGTCGCAGTTTGCCTGTAAATTACGATATGTCTGCCTGACAAGCTTGGGGCTTCCCGTTGAACCCGAGGTTGTCATCAGTAGCCCTAACTCATCCGGCATTTCTGGAGACGGCTCACCCGTGGCAACCAGAACATAACCGGCATGGTTCAGTATCACCTCACCAGACACAGCCCGGTTTACGGGCTGCCATACATAACCGGGCTTCCAGACTGCGAACAAGTCCTGTGCAAGAGTGGCATCCAGCGCGTTATCCAGCATCAGTGGCACAGCCCCCGCGCGCAAACATGCCAAATACCCTACCAGCGCACCTGGTGTGTTTTCACACAGACAGAATAGTAAGCTACGCGGCTTCAGGCAGGCCGCCAGCCGGTCAACCAAATCAGATAACTGCAGATAAGAGAGTTGCTGTCCTTCATCGTCAATCACTGCGGTGCGCAGATTAAATTCAGTTGGCCATTGCCAGAATGGAAGCTTACTCATAGCAAGTTTCCTGTATTTTCCTGCTGACATGGCTGGGTGTCAGACCATGTTGTTCCAGCATCCATTGGTAATCACCTGCGTGGCCATAATACTGTCCAATTCCAATGGGAAGCACTCTTGGCCCGTGGGCCTGGAAACTACGCCATTCAGCAACCGCGCTCCCCAGTCCACCAATTGTACTGTGCTCTTCAATCGTCACCAGCCAGTTAAAATGCTGGTAAGTGGCCAGTATCTCAGTATCCAGTGGTTTCAGGGTATGCATATCAATCACTGCGACCTGCTTCCCTTGTTCTGCAAGATTTTTTGCCGCGCCCAACGCAACAGCCACCATGCTCCCGGTTGCGATAATCGCAACACTTTCCCCTTGCTGGAGAATATTTGCTTTGCCAGGAATAAATGTTGTCGGTTCGCGATACACCACCGGCGCACGCATTGCACCCGTTAAACGCAGATATACAGGCCCGTCCAGATTAGCAGCGACCTCGGTTAACTGTGCCGTCGCTGTTGCATCAGCAGGCGATAAAATCGTCAACCCTGAAATAGCGCGCAGTGTTGCGATATCTTCAATGCCGTAATGTGTAACCCCAAACATACCCATCGCAAACCCGGAAGCCAGCCCCACAACTTTGACATTCTCCTGAAGATAGCCAAGGTAGTGGCGAACCTGTTCACATGAGCGCAATGCAGCGAAATTGGCAAACGTAGTGGCAAACGGAATGGTTTGTTGTGACGCCATTCCGGCGGCGACCCCAATCAGGTTCTGCTCTGCGATACCGACATTAAAAAAACGTTCCGGATAAGCTGTACTGAAACGTTCAAGGCCCGATGTCAGCGCCAGATCCGCCGTCAGCGCAACAATGCCAGGATTTTCTGCCGCCAGTCGTTGCAAGGCCATGCCAAACGTCCCACGGGTTCCCATCATCGACCAGGCGCGAATATCAGCAGGTGAAATAGCCAGGCTCATTGCGCGCCTCCTAATTCTTGCAGTGCCAGCTCATACTGAGCACGGGACATTTTATTGCGGTGCCAACCGTTGTTATGCTCCATAAAAGAAACACCTTTCCCTTTGACAGTTCTGGCAACGATGGCTTTGGGTTTCCCATGAGAAGGCATAGCCAACGCGTCCAGAAGCGCATCAAGATCATGACCATCACATTCAATCACATGCCAGCCACAGCCTTGCCAGAGCGCCGGGAAATTCATCTCGACAGTTTCTCTGCATGACCAGTCAGACTGGAAGCCATTGCAATCAACAATCGCGGTAATGTTGCTTAATTTTTGGTGTGCCGCAAAAAGCGCACTTTCCCATATGGAGCCTTCATTACACTCACCATCACCCAGAATCACATAGTTGTGCCAGGGTTGCTGGCGTCGGCGCTGAACCAGCGCTATCCCACAAGCGTAGCCAATGCCATGGCCTAACGAGCCACCGGCAAAATCGATACCTAGCGCTGGATTCATTGGCGTCAGCGCGGGTAACAATGAGCCACTATGGTCAAATGTGGCAAGCTGCTCATCAGACAAAACACCGTAGTGGTGTAAAGTGCAATACAACGCCAGTGCAGCGTGACCTTTACTTAACAGCAGACGGTCACGCTCTGGCGAACCCATGTCAGTTGCCTGATAACGCATCACTTGCCCATACAGTGCTGTGGCAATTTCCACCATGGACAAAGCGGGTCCCAGATGAACACCATCAACGGGAGCCTGCCAGGCTGTGTGAATAATCGACTGACGGATTTGTTGTGCCGCGGTTTGCAACACATCTGCTGTACTTTTCATCGTAGACCACCATCCACCCGAATCACCTGCCCGGTGATATAACTGGCAAGATCGGATGCCAGAAACAAAGCGGTTTCGGCTATTTCTGAGGGCAACCCGGCACGACGTAAATCGGCCGTATTTTTTGCCTGCTCAATAATGTGTTCTGGCATGGTAGACAGCATATCGGTCTCCGTGATGCCGGGCGCTATGCAGTTAGCCCGAATACCCGACTCACCCAGTTCAGCAGCTATCGATTTGGTCATCGCTATCATTGCCGCTTTAGATGCACCATAAGCCGACTTACCCGGGTTACCATCTTCACCTGCCGTTGAAGCAATATTCACGATACTGCCGCGTTTATTTCTTACCATCAGTTTGCTGATGTACTGGCTGAATAAGTAAACAGAAAAGAAGTTCACCTCAAACTGCTGGCGCAACTGTGTTTCACTGGTCATCTGAAACAGGCTGTTAAGAGTGATACCCGCATTATTTACCAGGGCGTCAATCGGCCGCTTGTCAGCCATAATTTGTTTAACCGCCAGTTTCATCGCGCTGGTGTCGGTCATATCAAAGAACAGTGGGAAGATTTGCACACCATAACGTTCTGCCGTCAGTGCCAGTGACGCGATATGCTCACTGTCTTCTTCACGCGCGTGGGCATAAATTGTGGCACCGTTGGCGGCAAACACATCAACCATTGCCCGGCCCATACCACGCCGGGTGCCTGTAATAATTACTGTTTTCCCTTGTAAACACATGAACAAATCCTCCGGGTTACGCCATGCCGCCATCAATACGAATCGTCTGACCGGTGACATAACTGGCCGCGTCACTCGCCAGCCATACCATTACACTGGCAACCTCTTCCGGCAAACCCAGACGCTTCAGTTCACAACGGTTTAACTGCCGGGACATCGCTTCTTCAGGCAAGCCTTCCGTCATCGCAGTTTTGATGACACCAGGCGCAACCGCATTAACCCGGATCCCCTGAGGGCCGAGTTCCATAGACAATGTTTTGGTCGCAGCAAGCCATGCGGCTTTGGAGGCAGCATAGGCCAGTTGCCCACTGTTGCCATCCAGCGCCGATATGCTGGAAGTATTGATAATGCTGCCACGCTTATTACGCAGCATCAGACGAGTCATATATTGCGTAAAAGCAATTTGCCCAAAAAAGTTAATTGCAAATGTCTTTTGCAACTGCGCCTGAGTCATCATAGGGAACAACGCATCGAAATTCGCCCCGGCGATGTTCACCAAAATATCTACAGGCACTTTACTTTTCTGAATGACGCCTGCGGCCTGTTTAATTGCCGTATCATCCAGTAAATCGAAAATTACTGGAGTAATCGTGACGTTACAGGTTTCAGCGAGTGCTGCCATTTCAGCAAAAAATTGCGCATCTTCGTGCTGACAGCAGGCGAAAACATTCGCCCCCTGCTTTGCGAAAGCTTCAACGGTTGCTTTACCAATACCTTGTAAGGCACCAGTAATTACTGCATGTTTACCAGCCAGTAGCATGTGACACGCTCCCGTTTATCAGGCAATTTCGACATCGTATTTCTGCAGAATTTCTTTCCCTTTCTCCCAGGAGGAAAAATCGATGATGTCATCGGTATCCATCATGATATCGAAAGCATCTTCCAGTGCGGCAATCATGGTCATATGCCCCACAGAATCCCAGGCTGGCGTATCCTGGTATTTGTAGCCTGGTAGCATTTCCTCTGTCACTTCAAAGGTTTCAATAAAGATGCTGTTGTACTTCGCCAGATTGCTCATGGTTAACTCCTGAAAAATGACTCACCGCTGCGGTGAAGATTTAAAAACTTTGCCCTGATCATTGTTGCGCATGGCGCGTGCCGGATTTCCCAGTACAATTGTGGACTCGCTAACCGGGTTAAAAACCGCTGACCCCATGCCGATAATCGCGTCTTGCCCTATCGCGGTTTTCTCTTTGATGGCGCTGTTCATACCAATAAACACACGGTCCCCGGTTGTGCACCCACCCGCCAGCATTACCTGGCTTGATACCACACAGTGCTGCCCTATTTTAGTGTCATGCCCGACACAGGCTCGTGGCTGAACTAATGAATTTCGCCCCAAAACGACATTGCAGGAAATAAAAGCGCCGGTGCATACAATGCACCCGGCTTCAATCACCGTTGACTGAGGGATAAACACATCAGGATGTATCAGTGTTGCCAGTTGAAAATCGGCACTGAGTTTATCTGCTAACTGATGACGCAAAGCAGGCTCACCCAGCGCAATGACAATTTCTGTATCGGTGGGTATATCACCAACGCGTAATACCGGGCTCCCATTGACCTGTTGCTCTGCGGTCACATCATCAATAAAGAACACGCAAGACCAACGGCCTGTGTGCGCATTGATTTGTAACGCAAGTTCCCGCACTTCTCGCCCCAGCCCACCGGCGCCATAGATACCCAGATTCATAACGTGTGCCCTGTTGAATGCACCACCGCCGGGTCACTGGCACAACGAATATGGGCCGCCTGACGTAATACCGTGACAACCCGGTCCTGATCTTCGTGGGTGAGATCCGGGTAGATGGGCAGGCACAAAATACGGGCTGCGATATCTTCCGCGACCGGCATACGTCCCGGTTGTGCAGAAGGCAAATGCCGGTACATAGAAAAGGAGCTTATCAGTGGGTAGAAATAGCGGCGGCTGTAGATATTTTCCGCCTTAAGTGCATCGTAAAGTGCGTCGCGGCTTACAGGGAAATCAGGAGCGACCAGTACAGGGAAGTAAGCATGATTCCACTCAACGTTAGCCGGCGCATTGAATACACTCAGACCGGGAATGGTTTCGAGCGCATCACAATAACGCTGATAAATGGCTGCACGCTGTGCAAGAGCGGCGTCAATATGGTTCAGTTGAACTAACCCAAAAGCGGCCTGCACCTCATTCATTTTGGCGTTGATGCCTGGTGCCACTACTGTGGTCTCATCGGCAAAGCCGAAGTTTTTCAAATAATCAATTCGCGCTTTCATACGCGCATCAGGGCAAATAATCGCGCCGCCTTCAAAGGTATTAAACACTTTGGTGGCGTGAAAGCTGAGAATAGACAAGTCGCCACAACGCAGGATACTTTCACCATCTTTTTTCACGCCAAAAGCGTGGGCCGCATCGTAAATAACTTTCAGTCCCCAGGCATCAGCAATTGACTGGATTTTGTCAACATCGCAAGGAATACCGTAACAATGGACAGGTAAAATGGCAGTCGTTTGCGGTGTAATTAATGCTTCAATTTTTGCCGGGTCAATATTGCAGGTAATGGGGTCAATATCTGCAAAAACCGGGGTAAGACCATTCCACAGCAACGTATGGGAGGTCGCCACAAAAGAATAAGGCGTTGTGATAACTTCACCACTGATACGCAAGGCCTGGAGTGCCGTTAATAATGCCAGTGTGCCGTTAGAAAACAGGCACAAATGAGACACACCCAGGTATTCAGCCAACGCCGATTCCAGTTGCTGATGAAAAGTGCCACCATTGGTGAGATAACGGTTTTCCCAGATTTTTTCCAGGTAAGGCGTAAACTCCTCCAGAGGAGGTAACAGTGGGCTGGTAACAAAGATATTTTTATTCATGGTAACCTCACCATCATCGGGCAGACAGTCGTCGAGTTATTCACCCAGGGTAAACGACTGTACAGGTTCACCGTCAGTCCAGATTTGCCACACTTTTGTCAGCATGCGGGCAAAAACTTCAGCGGTGTCATGTTGTTGTTGTAAATCAGCCAGCACCCTGCCACGCAACTCACGGCGAATTGTGCTTAATGCCTCAGGGCGTGAGGCCCACTTCACGGCACACGCGACATAATCGTCCAGCGACTGAGCAACAAAATCACCAAGGCCATAGCCATTCATAATGTCCACACCCTGGCGTGATGCCATAGTTTGCCCGGCAAGGGTAATCGTTGGTACACCCATCCATGCCGCATGGTTAGTAGTTGTTCCCCCGGTGTAAGGGAAAGCATCAAGCAACAGGTCCACCTCTTTGTGCATCACAAGGAAATCTTTCAGCGGCTGCGTTTCACGGAACATCAACCTACTGGCATCAATTCCCTCATCGGCGAAGCGCCTGGTGAAGGCCTCGACCATGTCACGGTTTGCCATAAACCCAATCAGCATTTTGGCAGTGGGAACGGCATGCAGCACTTTTGCCCACTGAGCAACAACCGCCTGGCTGATTTTCATCGGACGGTTAAAACTGGCGAAAGTGAAATAACCATTAGTCAACGCAGGTAGCGGTGTGACATCCGGACAATCTGGTTCAGGGGTGAACTGACGCGGCAGTGAGACATATAACAATTTTTCTGAAAATTGCGGCTCAAGCAGCCCTTTTGGCGCAAGGCCAGGGCTGATGATTCGATAGTCAATTTCAGACAACCCGGTGGTTCCCGGGTAGCCAATCCAGGCCATCTGAACAGGCGCGGGCCGTAAAGCAAATGTCGTTAGCCGGTTATGCGCTGTATGGCCGGACAAATCTATCAGGATGTCGATTTCATCCTGTTTGATCATCTCTGCAAGTTCGATAAGACTTTTTTGGATAACTTCCCGAAACGCATGCGCCGATTGACGAAACCGTGCAGTGACGCTGTCATTTTTCCCCGAGGTGTTATATCCATAAATATCAAACCGACGACGATCAAGGCCTTCCCACACAGGCAACAAAAAGTTGGATACCGGGTGGTGGCATAAATCTCCTGACACAAAACCAATGCGCAACCGTTCATGTTGCGGATGATTATGGTGTTTATATCTTTGGTAATTCTGTTTGCGGATCCACTCATTGACACATTTTGCGAACTTAACATGCTCGGCAAAAAGTGCGTCAGGAGTGATATTCATGTTGTGGGTTAAATCAAACAACATTGCCGACCAGATATTAAAACTGAATTTATTGATAGTTAAAGCCTGACGCAATAATCCCAGTGCTTCCTCACTGCGCAGGTTATCGCTCAATAATGAGGCGCGGTTTGATAAAATCATCTCACTATGTTTTTCAAGGTCACAGGCCTTAACATAGCAGTACTCTGCCCGTTTAGTTTGTGATGCCAGAGTATGCAAGCGCGCCAGTAAATCCCAGGTGAACGCATTTTCAGGATCGCATCGCAACACTGCTCTGCAGACCTTACCGCATAGCCAGAAATATTGACGAAGATAATAGAGCGTTGCCAGTTCATAATAAACTTTCCAGCTCTGAGATTGCCAGACAAGCGTATTATACATTGCAGCCAGCCCTGGCTCCCGATTACTGGTACGAACATAAAAGTTTGCCAATAAATAATGGGCATGAACTTTATTGGGGAATGATGCAACCTGGGACAGATAAAGACTTTCCGCTTTAGCAAACTCACCGGCAATATACAGGTCCCGCGCTTTCTTCTGCACGGTTTCTGCCACCGGGGTCATATCAGGCTCTGAGTGACGCGGGTAACGTTTTGCCAGTTGCTGCTGGGTCTTACTCTGAAAGCCGCCAATATCTTCCGAGGCAGAAAAAACAATCAGCGGGAATATCAAACGCGATTTCAGCTCATCATCAGCAACAAAGAGTTGGGCCTGCAGATAACGTTGCCACGCAAACGGTTCTGCCTGCATCAACCCTTTAAAACAAAGCTGATCATGCAATGCCACACTATTTGCTGACACGGTGTAATCACCCTGTTCGAGAAAGGCACGCTCTTCCCCTGTCAGGGAAACAGGTTCATTCCAGATATTAGTAGGTACGTCACACTGCCATCCGGAGAAAGGAATAATCTGGTCTGCATCCACACTTATCGGCGGTAAAAACCCTTTCCGCCTGAATTGCAAGCCAGGCACGCCTTTTTCAAATAACGCAGACAATGAACGTAACAGATGGTTTGCGTCCATTATCCCCGGATCATCTTCAGGGAGATCAGGAATATGGGTCAGGGACAGAATCCGTTGAAAACTCAGGCTGAATGGCCACGCTTCCCCCAATACATCCATCACAGATAACGTATTGTCATCCGTAATGGTTATCGGTGTACCGTCATGAATACGAACCGCATTACAGGCGTTCATATCTTCCATAATACGGCGGAAACTGCCTGCCCATTCCATCTCACCTAATTTAGCTTTATCCGGGAAAACAGATAAATTTTCGGTACGAGCCTGGTGCCCCAACAAGCTGAAACGGGTACCGCGGTTCGTTGCAAAGTCCAGGTACTGTTGGCTCAGGATTTTGTTTGGCTCAGGGCAAATAGTAGACAGCATCTGGCTGATGCGAGAACTATAGTGCTCTGGCAGTTCAGTCCAGGGATTAAGATCACCTACATACCCCAACCCCAGTGCATTAATTTTGCCATTAAATTCAATTAAATACTGACCTTCATTCTGCCCAAGCAAATAGCGTTCAGTCAGCAATGCATCGGAGAGATTATCTGATTCCTGTAGTGCGGCTGACGCCAGAGGTGTCGTCGCCTGACCTTCATTAGTTAACGAAAACCAGGACAACATGCCGTGAACGCAATCTATTTGCTGTTCCAGACTACCGGCCATCGCCGCATGCATTTGTACTGCATCGCGCAATACTTCGCGGTTTTTTGCCCCCGGGTTACACGCCCAGGCCAGGGCGATTAACCCTTGTTCTGAGAGACGTTCCTGGCAATATTGCAGCACACATTCCAGCTTATGATTGCTGAGCATACTGAATGTATTATGTACAATAATATAATCATACTGCCCGATATCGGTATTGAGTAATTGCTCAAGCGTTGCACTGCATAACGCCAGGTTTCCTGTGCCCTGCGCCATTCTGCTGCTTTGACCGTCTTGCTTATTTTCAGACAGTAACTCTATTCCCGACCATGTAGCTTCAGGCCAGCGAGAAGCCTGCAACGCTAACCACTCCCCGTCACCACATCCCAACTCGAGCACCCTTGCCTGCACCGGCATCACTGCATCAAAACCATACAACCAGGCCATCGAGCCGATATAATCAGGTGTAGCCATCGCGAGTGTAAGGTCCGGGATAGACTCCCTGTGTTGAACAGCTGTTTGCACGTCATTATCCTTAGCAGAGGGAATTACCTTGTTACTTTACCCGCAACCCTCGTTGTTAATGGGGTGAGAAAGGGGTGAAATTTCCTTTAATTCGTTTTATTTCATCAATAACAAAAACAAAAAAAACCAGCCCGAAGGCTGGTTTTTGTATTCCTGACACTAAAGCGATTATTGCAGCAGAGACAGGGCGCTCTGAGGAACCTGGTTGGCTTTAGTCAGTACGTTGGTACCTGCCTGTTGCAGAATCTGTGCACGGCTCATGTTGGACACTTCCGTTGCGTAGTCTGCATCCTGGATACGAGACTGAGCAGCGCTCAGGTTGGTAACAGTATCGTTCAGGTTAGTGATGGTAGAATCCAGACGGTTCTGAACCGCACCCAGGTCTGAACGCTGGTTATCCACTGCTTTAATGGCGTTGTCGATGCTGGACAGTACGGTAGAAGACAGAACGTCGAAGCCACCGCTGTAGATTGCGACAGAACGGCTGGTGATCGTTGCGTTAGTGGTACCTGCTGCTGTGGTTTCAGAGCCCACAGTCTGGCCAGCCAGTTTGTTCCAGCCGCTGTTAGCGTTGATGGTGATCCCGATGGTCTGACCATCGTTTGCACCAACCTGGATGCTGATAGTGGTTGCAGAAGAGGTGCTTGCCAGAACGTTGATGCCGTTAAACTGAGTTTGACCAGCAACACGGTTGATTTCAGCCAGACGTTGGTTAACTTCAGACTGAATGGAGTCGATATCAGACGCTGAGTTTGTGCCGTTCTGTGCCTGAACAGCCAGCTCACGGATACGCTGCAAGTTGTTGTTTATTTCGTCCAGTGAACCTTCTGCGGTCTGGGCGATAGAAATACCATCGTTAGCATTACGAGAAGCCTGAGTCAGGCCGTTGATGTTAGACTGGAAGCGGTTAGCAATTGCTTCACCAGCTGCATCGTCTTTTGCGCTGTTGATACGCAGACCAGAAGACAGACGCTCGATAGCGGTGCTCAGAGCAGACTGAGATTTATTCAGGTTGTTCTGAGTAGTCAATGACATCAGGTTAGTATTGATGACTGCCATAATTATTTTCCTTCATGAAATTGGGTCTAGGTTCGGTGCCTAACACTTGCGGCGTCTCTCACCGTCACTTTGGGTATCGGCGCACCTGCCAGCAACTTTAGAAAATTAGTTCAAAAAAAATTATCTTATTGAAATTAAACATCTATTTTTGCATACATTTGATATTAACGTTATTCAGCCTGATTCCCTTAAATCAAATATAAAAAAAACCCGTGGCAGAACATGATATTTTTCTTTCATTAATATAAATTGTTTTCCATTTCCCTGGCCTCTAAAAGCAATCCCGCCATAAACCCCCATCACTGACTTCTATTCAACGGATTATTTTTTATCTCCTCATATAAACTTTTAGTGTCAGATGCCGATATGAGTCAGGACGACCATTGCAATCCATTGCTATGAAGGAAAAGACCAATGACAACCACTACAGCCAGTAGTAGTTTGCTTAGTAATCTGGGGGTTGGTTCAGGGCTGGATCTGACAACCCTGTACAACAACCTGCAAACGGCGGAAGAAACGAAATTAACTCCAATTTCGGATCAGAAAACGTTGTTTACGACAAAGTTGAGCGCATATGGACAAATTCAGAGTGCGTTGTCGAGTCTGCAAACAGCGACCACCGCACTGTCAACGGCATCTGACTGGAATGCAACCAGTGTAACCAGTAGCAATACCGCATTTTCTGCGACCACCAGCAGCAGTGCGACAACGGGCAATTACACAATGAATGTGAAGCAACTGGCCACTGCTCAGGTGTTGATGAGCGGGAGTTTTTCCAGCCAGACGTCACAACTTGGCGCGACTACCGGTGGAACACGTACGATTACGATTTCTCAGGCAAGCTCATCTACGCCGCTGACTGTGACATTAGCAGATTCCGATACCACGCTTTCAGGTATCGCCAGTGCGATTAATAAAGCCAATGGCGGGGTAACAGCCACAGTGGTGAAGGCCAGTGACACTGATTACCGTCTGATGCTGACCTCCAATACCACGGGGGCTAACTCTGCAATGACTGTAAGTGTGACTGGAGACAGTACATTGCAATCGGCTATTGGTTATGACTCTACGTCATCCAGCAATGGAATGTCCGTTCAGACTGCGGCACAGGACGCCATTGTTACCCTGAACGGCGTTTCTATCCAGCGTTCCAGCAATACTATCTCCGATGCGCTTCCGGGTGTAACGTTGAATTTGAAATCGGTCAGTACCGCCGATGAAACGCTGGCAATTAGCCGTGCCACAGATCAAAACGCCGCCGCAATTAATAACTGGGTCACTGCGTACAATAACGTGCAAAGTACTTTATCCAGCATGACACAGTACACTGCTGTTGCCGCCGGCTCATCCAGCCAGTCATCCAGTAATGGCCCTCTGGTCGGTGATGGTAACGTCCGTGCAATTCAGAACCAGTTGCGTGGATTATTAACTAACGTTCAAAGTGGTGGGTCTTATGCCATCATGGCACAACTGGGCATCACACAGGACCCCACTACAGGCAAGTTAAACGTGGACAGCACCACGCTAAATACTGCATTGACCAATGACCCCAGTGGCGTAATGAACTATTTTATTGGTGACGGTAAAACCACCGGATTTGCTACCCAGATGGGTAACACGCTGACCAGTATGTTGAGTACAGCCACAGGTAATTCAGGGATTATTCAGAACGCAGAAGACAGTATTAATGCCACACTGAAAACGCTGAATGACAAGTACACTGAAGTACAAAATCAGATCGATGCAACTATGGCGAACTATAAGTCCCAATTTACAGCGCTGGATACCCTCATGAGTCAGTTATCTTCAACATCAAGTTATCTGACCAGCCAGTTCAGTTCTTCATCTAACGGTTAAGATATATAGAGGCGCTCCGTATGTATAACAATACTGGTGCAAAGGCGTACCAGAAGGTTAGCCTTGAAAGCGCGGTGATGAGTGCCAGCCCACACCAGCTTATTGTCATGCTCTTTGATGGTGCCCTTAGTGCCCTTGTCAGAGCAAAGCTTTTTATGGAACAAGGCGCTATCCCTGATAAAGGAAAAGCATTATCTCATGCAATAAACATTATTGATTCGGGTCTTAAAACTTCTCTCGATACGAGTGAAGAAGATGAGCTGACCAATAACCTTATCGCCCTTTATGAGTATATGGTTCGTCGTCTTTTGCATGCAAATTTGCATAATGATATCGCTGCCATTGAAGAAGTTGAGCGCTTACTGACTAATATTGCTGATGCATGGAAGCAAGTAAAACCGACCTATCAATCACTTCAGGGTGCCAGCTAATGAACACCATCAACTCATCCCTTACTCTCTGGCATAATTTATATGGCCTGAGCAAAGCCATGCTCAATCTCGCCCATGAAGGAAAGTGGGATGAGTTGATTGAACATGAAGTCAGTTACGTTAAGCTGGTAGAAAACATTGCTAAAAACCCGATCCCGTTGGAGCAAACCCGACAAGTCGAAGAGGCTCGCCAGTTGTTGCATAAAATTCTGGAGAATGAAGCCCAGTTAAAAGGCTTGCTGCAAGAAAGAATGACAGAACTGCGTAAGCTGATTGGCCAGACGGGTACCCAAAAGTCAATTGCCAACACTTATGGTAAGTTTTCTCATGATATTCTTATTCCAACCAACCTGAATCAGTAACCGTCATGATGGTTTATAAGAACGGCAGCATTCAAATATAAATAAAGGCGCATTGTGCGCCTTTATTCTTGATTGCCACCAGGTTCCCACTACCCAGCACTTTCTGACCGGTGTGTTTATTACCCTCTTTACTTCACACTCAGCACTTCAAACTGCGCCAGTTTTTTCATAGCGGCCTGGCACTCAACAGTGGGTTTAGCCACACGTTTTAGCTTCATACCCGCATAATCCAGTTGCTCACCATTCTGTTTCACAGAATAAACATCGCGTTTCTGCGTAACGTTATACAGAGCATCATCCCGCTGCATCAGCTTGCCGGGCTCAGCTATCACCCGTTGCCACTGGCGGCAGTCCAGGGTATCGCCATCGCGTGTCACAACCAGGCTGGCAATCGCTTCCGGGCTTACCATTTCAGACTGCGGCCCTTCAGACTGCCAGTAGCCCACCAGCCACTGGGGCGCGGGGGCTTTAACCACTTTGGTATAATCATCAACCTGAACGCAACCGGCAAGCATAAGTGCAGCGATAGCGGGTAACAGTGTGATTTTTTTCATCATATTTCCCACATAAAAGAGAGTGCGTGTATTCTGGCACTAACCTGCAACGGATACCAGCCTGCAGCCTAACCACACTCTTACCGCCACGCGTTATTCACGTTTTACTGGCATAAACTGGCGCAGGCCAAAATGCAGTAACCCCATCGCACCATGAGCAAAGATATAGACCTCTATCAGGCCGGTTAAAAATTTATGCCAGTGGATGACATTGAAGCCAACAGTGTACCCCATCAGATACAGCGCCACGCCAGTAGCACCAGACAGCGCCACTAACAACAACGCACCTATGCCTAACCCCTGAACAGTGGCGGGTATCCCTCCTGGAGCTGTCTCAGGCAGACGAAATTTCGCCAGGGTGCGTAAATCTGCAATAATTCCGGAAAAATCGCCCAGCAGCCAGGCAAAATAATAGCGAAAACCGCGCAGCGCCAGGACATAAAACAGTATTGCAAACCCCAGAATCACCAGTATGGAACCGGCAATAATGTGCATCCAGGTAGATAAAAATACCAGTAACCCGGCACTCACATCAGTTATTGCATCTAGCTGAGTCGCATTGCTGTTTATTATTTGCGCTACAACCAGAACAGCTATCAAAATATGTATTACCCGCAATAACCGGGGCTGTGTTTCACCAAGGTAATGCCAGAATGTCCGTAACATTGTCGTGCCTCATCATGCTCTTATTGTGTGTAGAGAGTGACGCAATAAACTTAAAATAAGCTTAGCACTCGATGAAATTATCCAGCAGGGTTTCTTTTCAAACAGATAAGCCAGTAAATGGGGGAAGATACAGAGTTTGTGTGTGTTTCACTGGGAGTGCAAAGAGGACTTCTACGACAGGGATGATAACTTTGCATCTGGTGCTATAACAGATTAAATATGCAGAAGAGGCATTGACATAAGACGAATAAAATACCGGGAAGGTAACAGCCACCATGCGTGTTGCACCTGCCCGATATGCTATGCCGGTATCGCTGAATACTACACCTGCATGGACATGATATCCTGGTAGGCTGACACCAGCTTGTTACGCACCTGAACGCCCATTTGCAAAGAAATATTGGCTTTTTGCGCATCCACCATCACGTCATTCAGTGCCACGCCTGGCGTACCCAACTCAAATTTTTGATACTGAGCGCGGGCGGCATTCTGTGTGTCACTGATACGGTCCAGCGCAGACTTCAATTCACCAGCAAAACTGACGCCACCGTTTTGTGCCGTGGTGTCCACATCTTTGTTTTCCGCGGCGATGGCAGTGGCCTGAAGCTGCTGCAATACGCTTTCGATGCCCTGAATTGCCATGACTGACTCCTGATTACCTTTATGAGTGTTGGCAAGACTAACATGAGAGCCTGAAGATAAAAGCGCTAAATAACGTCAAAAAGTTCAGCTTATTGAGGCATCGAATTCCCCATAAACGCAAATAATAACATAGCCATTATTGTGGAACTTTTGTCGTGTTGCCGACCCGGGAGTTTGCTTTGTTTTATTACTCGAATAACTTTGACACCGCTGAGAAGAGAGGCGAGCAATGAATGCCACAACCTCCACTCAATCGCCGCAAGCCAAACCTCTCGAATGGCTTAACCGCCTGCGTGCCAATCCAAGGCTCCCCTTGATTGTTGCAGCGAGTACCGCTATCGCGATTGTGGTTGCATTGATTTTATGGGCAAAAACCACGAACTACAGTGTCTTATTCAGTAACGTTTCCAACGAAGATGGCGGAGCCATCATTACACAGTTAACCCAGATGAATGTCCCTTACCGCTTTGCGGATAATGGTTCTGCGATTCTGGTGCCAGAAGATAAAGTGTACGACTTGCGGTTACGCCTGGCTCAGCAAGGCTTACCCAGAGGTGGTGCTGTCGGATTTGAGTTGCTGGACAACGAGAAATTTGGCATCAGCCAGTTCAGTGAACAAATCAACTACCAGCGCGCCCTTGAAGGCGAACTGGCACGCACTATTGAAACACTTGGCCCGGTGAAAAGCGCCCGTATCCACCTTGCCATGCCAAAACCATCTTTATTTGTTCGCGAACAAAAATCCCCCTCTGCGTCAGTCACATTAAACCTCGAACCCGGACGTGCGCTGGACGATGGGCAAATTAATGCTATCGTTCATATCGTTTCCAGTGCTGTTGCCGGTATGCCGCCAGGCAATGTCACTATTGTTGACCAGGCAGGGCATTTATTGACCCGTTCAGACACCTCTGGCCGGGGTCTGAATGATGAACAGTTAAAATATGCCAGTGAAGTTGAAAGCCGTGTTCAACAACGAATTGAAGCTATCCTTGGTCCAATCGTTGGTACCGGTAATGTTCATGCTCAGGTTTCTGCTCAAATTGATTTCAATGCCAAAGAACAGACTCAGGAGCAATACGGTCCGAACACGAATCCGGCACAACAAGCGATTCGTTCTCAGCAATTGAATAACAACGTACAGTTGGGTGGTTCATCTGTGGGCGGTGTACCTGGCGCTTTGTCTAACCAGCCAGCGCCTGCCAATAGTGCGCCTATCGCGACACAGAATAATGCGCAAAATACGCAACAGGCTGGTCAGACCGGCGCGAATGCGCAGACGAATGCACAGAATGGTCAAACAGCATCAACCAATAACCAGGTTGTGCCAAGTAATACCACTCATGATGAAACCACGAATTACGAAGTTGACCGCACCATCCTGCACACCAAAATGAATATTGGTGATATTCAACGCTTGTCTGTTGCTGTCGTCGTAAACTATAAAACAGCCGCAGATGGCAAATCATTGCCACTGACTGCTGAGCAACTGAAGCAAATCGAGGATCTGACCCGCGAAGCAATGGGTTACTCCGCCAAACGTGGCGATACCGTTAACGTAGTTAACTCGCCATTCACGGCACCAGACAACAGTGCGGATAATATTCCGTTCTGGAAAACACCAGCCTTTATTAACCAATGTCTGGAAGCTGGTCGCTGGCTGCTGATTGCTCTGATTGCATGGATTCTGTGGCGTAAAATGGTACGGCCACATGTCGTGCGCCGTCAGGAAGCGATTAAAGCTGCGCAAGAACGTGCCCGTCAGCTTGAAGAAGAGGATAAATCAGTCACGGTTACCCTCAGTAAAGATGAGCAACAGTCTCAGCGCCGCAATAATCAGCGCCTGAGTGCTGAAGTAATGAGTCAACGTATTCGCGAAATGTCCGATAACGATCCACGAGTGGTGGCCCTTGTTATCCGTCAGTGGATGGGGAATGAACTATGAGTGATATGACCGGTACTGAAAAAAGCGCCATCTTGCTGATGACCATTGGTGAAGACCGTGCGGCTGAGGTGTTCAAGCACCTCTCTGCGCGGGAAGTACAACACTTAAGTGCCGCGATGGCGAACATGCGTCAGGTCTCAAATTCGCAGTTAACTGAAGTATTGAAGGAGTTTGAATCCAACGCGGAACAGTTTGCCGCTCTGAGCATCAACACCAACGACTACCTGCGCTCTGTGCTGGTCAAAGCGCTGGGCGAAGAACGCGCAAGCAGCCTGCTGGAAGATATTCTGGAAACCCGTGATACGGCTTCCGGCATCGAAACACTGAACTTTATGGAACCACAGAGTGCAGCCGATCTGATTCGCGACGAGCATCCGCAGATTATCGCCACCATTCTGGTACACCTCAAACGCGGCCAGGCAGCCGATATTCTTGCCCTGTTCGACGAGCGTATGCGCCATGATGTCATGCTGCGTATCGCCACCTTTGGTGGCGTACAGCCTGCCGCACTGGCTGAACTGACTGAGGTACTCAATAGCCTGCTCGACGGGCAGAACCTCAAGCGCAGCAAAATGGGCGGCGTGAGAACAGCAGCAGAAATTATCAACCTGATGAAAACCCAGCACGAAGAAGCTGTCATTGGGGCAGTTCGCGAATTCGATGGCGAACTGGCACAGAAAATTATCGACGAAATGTTCCTGTTCGAAAATCTGGTGGAAGTGGACGACCGCAGTATCCAGCGTTTGCTGCAGGAAGTGGAATCCGAATCGCTGCTTATCGCACTGAAAGGCTCCGAACAGCCATTGCGGGAAAAATTCCTGCGCAACATGTCGCAACGTGCTGCCGATATTCTGCGCGATGATCTGGCCAACCGTGGGCCAGTTCGTCTGTCTCAGGTGGAAAACGAGCAGAAAGCGATTCTGCTTATTGTTCGCCGCCTGGCCGAATCTGGCGAGATGGTAATAGGCAGCGGAGACGATGCCTATGTCTAAGCCTCAACCGAGTTGGCAAGTATGGATGCCAGATGACCTCAACCCTCCAGCCGCAGTCTTTGAAAGCCTGGTGGCGGAAAAAAAGCGTAAGCCGAAACCGGTTACTGAAAATGAACCGGTCAGCGAACCTGTTCAACCTCAGGAACCTTCGCCAGAAGAGATAATGGCAATGATGCGCGATGCCGCGCGTGAGCAAGGTTTTAATGCCGGTTACGCTGAAGGCAAACAACAAGGTTTCCAACAGGGGCACCAGGAAGGCCTGGCCCAGGGCCAGCAGGCGGGAATGGATCAGGCGCTGCAACAACAGGAGCCAATTAAAGCGCAGATGCAGCAACTGGTCAGCGAATTCCAGAACACGCTGGATGCCCTCGACAGCGTAATTGCATCCCGGTTGATGCAACTCGCACTGGAAGCGGCACGCCAGGTTATCGGGCAGATGCCGGTAGTGGATAACAGTGCGCTGATTAAGCAGATTCAATCCTTGCTGCAACAAGAGCCCATGTTCAGTGGTAAACCGATTTTGCGCGTTCACCCAGACGACCTGCAACGTATTGAAGAAATGGTGGGTGCTACACTTAATCTACATGGCTGGCGTTTACGCGCCGACCCGAGCCTTCACCCGGGAGGTTGTAAAGTCTCTACGGACGAGGGCGATTTAGACGCCAGCGTCGCCACACGTTGGCAAGAATTGTGTCGCCTTGCGGCGCCCGGAGTATTGTGATGACTGCCCGACTGACACGCTGGCTTAACACCCTGGATAACGTGGAAGCACGGATTGCACAACTACCCAAAGTACGCCGCTATGGCAGGTTAACCCGCGCGACCGGATTAGTTCTGGAAGCCACCGGGCTGCAGCTCCCACTGGGTGCCACTTGTATCATTGAACGCCAGGATAACCTGGGCACCACCGAAGTGGAAAGCGAAGTGGTCGGTTTCAACGGCCATAAATTATTCTTAATGCCGCTTGAAGAAGTTGAAGGTATTTTACCTGGCGCACGCGTCTACGCCCGCACACTGACAGGTGACGGATTACATAGCGGCAAACAACTCCCCCTTGGCCCTGCCCTGCTTGGCCGTGTGCTGGACGGCAGTGGGCGGCCACTTGATGGTCTGCCTTCGCCAGAAACCGGGTTTACCGGCGCACTGATAACCCAACCATTTAACCCACTACAACGTACTGCTATCGACCATGTGCTTGATGTCGGTGTCCGGGCTATCAATGCATTACTGACTGTGGGGCGTGGCCAACGCATGGGCTTATTCGCCGGCTCCGGGGTGGGGAAAAGCGTACTGCTTGGCATGATGGCGCGTTACACCCAGGCCGATGTCATTGTGGTAGGGCTGATTGGCGAACGTGGCCGTGAAGTTAAAGACTTTATTGAAAACATTCTTGGCGCTGAAGGCCGGGCCAGGTCAGTTGTGATTGCTGCGCCAGCCGATGTCTCCCCATTATTACGTATGCAGGGTGCCGCCTACGCCACCCGGATAGCAGAAGATTTTCGTGACCGTGGCCAGCATGTTCTGCTCATCATGGATTCACTGACCCGTTATGCCATGGCACAGCGTGAAATTGCCCTCGCTATTGGTGAACCCCCGGCGACCAAGGGATACCCACCTTCCGTTTTTGCCAAATTACCGGCACTGGTTGAACGCGCCGGGAACGGCATCGACGGCGGGGGTTCTATTACCGCTTTCTATACCGTATTGACCGAAGGCGATGACCAGCAGGATCCGATTGCAGACTCCGCGCGTGCCATTCTTGACGGACATATTGTGTTATCCCGCCGGCTGGCCGAATCCGGGCACTACCCGGCGATTGATATTGAAGCGTCAATCAGCCGGGCTATGACATCACTGATTTCTGAGACACACTACGCGCAAGTGCGTCATTTCAAACAATTACTTTCCAGCTTCCAGCGTAACCGTGATCTGGTCAGCGTAGGGGCATATGCAAAAGGCAGTGACCCATTGCTGGATAAAGCGATAGCCCTCTGGCCGCATCTGGAGGCGTTTTTACAACAAGGCATTTACGAACGCGCAGGATGGGAAGAATCATGCCAGTCTCTGGACCTGATTTTCCCGACAGTTTGAGTTAACAAGGGGAAGTGAAAATGAGTCAACACAGTGCGTTAGACACATTACACGACCTGGCTGCCAAAGAAGTTGACGACGCCGCCATTCGTCTTGGTGATATGCGCCGTGGCTGTCAACAGGCCAAAGAGCAGCTAGAAATGCTGCTTAATTACCAGAATGAATATCGTAATAATCTGAATAATGATATGTGCCAGGGTATCGCAAGTGAGCGCTGGCGGAATTACCAGCAATTTATTGCCACACTGGACATTGCCATAGAACAACATCGCCATCAGTTGGAACAGTGGAATAACAAAGTGGAACTGGCTCTGAATTTCTGGAAAGAAAAAAAACAACGGCTCCAGGCCTGGGAAACCTTGCAGGAACGTAAAGCAACCGCCGCCCTGCAAGCAGAAAACCGCCAGGATCAGAAAAAAATGGATGAGTTTGCCCAACGGGCCACACTGAGGAAAAGCGAATGATGACGTTACCCAAAATTGCCGTTACAGCAACAACGGACTCCGGCCAGGCGACTTCTGCTGCCAGCAAGGGCAAAGGTCTCAGTACGGATTTCCTCGCCTTGCTGGGCGAAACCCTGGGCCACAAACTCACGCTTGCCAATGGTAAAACAGTCTCACTGGCGCAACTGGCGCAAAGTTCCGGTACAAAAACCACCGGAACCAGTGATGACGAGACCCAAACTTCATTGAGTGCCCTACTGGAACAGTTTGATAACGCCACAAATGGTGATGCGCAAAGTTTGATGGCGCTACTTGGAGCGAAAACCGCTACGCTGACCACCCGTGAAGGTGTAACTACCGGTGAAACGACAGCAACAACCGCGGGAAAAGGCGCCACGCTTTCTGATCAGCAAGTGTCTGCGCTGAGCGCATTGTTTGCGATGTTGCCGCAGCAAACGCAGGCAACCCCGTTACAGGCCAAAACAGCTGACGACAGTGCAACAAGCAAAGTCTCTGGTGAGGGTAGCCTCTCCACGTCATTAGCCAGTATTTTGACTACCGGTCAAAACACGGCAACCAAGCCGCATACTGCCGTTAGTAGCAATGACAAACATGTGACGGACAACACTGCTGCGATAAGTGCTCAGCAAAACGCTTTTAACCCAATGGCCGCGCAGGCTGACGTGGATACATCTGCACAAACCGCTATAGATAACAGCGTACTTAAAACCGATAAACTGGCCTCTGCGGTAAGCCAGGCAACCAGCCAGCACGCAGCCACAGCGTCCGTTTTCAGCAGCACGAATATCCTCCAGCCTCAGTCTACCGCTCAGGCAGTGGCTCCAGCGACAGCGCAAATCAATGCGCAGTTAGGTACGTCCGAATGGCAACAAAATATTGGTCAGCAAATCACATTATTCACCCGTAATGGGCAGCAAAATGCAGAATTACGCCTGCACCCTGCAGAGCTGGGATCGGTACAAATTAGCCTGAAACTGGAAGACAACCAGGCTCAGTTGCATATGGTCGCGGCCCACAGCCATGTGCGCGCCGCACTGGAAGCCGCACTGCCAACCCTGCGCACACAACTGGCAGAAAGTGGTATACAGTTGGGCCAGAGTAGCATTAGCAGCGATAACTTTGCCGGGCAGCAGCAACAACAGTTCAGTCAACAAAATAGCGGCAGCAACAGTAATCAAACTGGGTTTATGGCCGATAACAGTGCCGACCAGGCAATCATCGCCCCGGTCAGTCTCACGGCAACAGGCTCTGGCAACAATGCCATTGATATCTTTGCTTAAACGTTGAAGTAGCGCGAATAATCGCGTCTTTTCCCGCTATTGTTCACCGGTGAAGACGCGATAATGAAATGACGCAGTACAGACACAGGAATAATTCGCCAAATGACTGATACAGTTACTAAAGGTAAAGGAAGCAAACGTAAAATCTGGATACCTTTACTGGTCCTGATTACTCTGGCTGCCTGCGCAGTAGCCGGTTACAGCTACTGGCGTATGCAACAGGCACCTGCGGGTAATACCGCGCATGCTGAACCGCCTCCGCCACCTCCTGCACCTGTTTTTTTCCCGCTGGATACGTTTACAGTTAATCTGGGCAATGCAGATCGTGTGCTGTATATCGGTATTACGCTGCGCCTCAAAGATGAAGCGACGCGCCAGCGTATCAGCGACTTTCTGCCGGAAGTACGCAGTCGTTTGTTGATGCTGCTTTCACGCCAGGATGCAAATGTGCTCGCAACCGATGAAGGTAAGCAAAAATTGATGGAAGCTATCAAACAAACGCTTGCTCCTCCTCTGGTGCCGGGGCAACCCCAACAGGTTGTCACTGACGTGTTGTACACTGCCTTTATTTTGCGGTGATGTGATGGGTGACAGTATTCTTTCTCAGGCAGAAATCGATGCTTTGCTCAATGGTGGCAATGACAGCAGCGATGAGCCAAAAAAAACCGGGTCAGAGGGTGATGTTCGCCCCTATGACCCCAATACACAGCGCAGGATGGTACGTGAGCGTCTCCAGGCACTGGAGATAATCAACGAACGTTTTGCGCGCCAGTTCCGCATGGGGTTATTTAACCTGTTACGTCGTAGCCCGGATATTACAGTTGGTGCGATTCGTATTCAGCCCTATCTGGAATTTGCCCGTAACTTACCGGTTCCAACTAACCTCAACCTGATTCATTTAAAGCCGTTACGCGGCACCGGGCTGTTTGTTTTTTCGCCAAGCCTGGTGTTTATTGCGGTAGATAACTTGTTTGGTGGCGATGGCCGCTTTCCTACCAAAGTTGAAGGCCGTGAGTTTACCCATACCGAACAGCGGGTTATCAACCGTATGCTGAAACTGGCACTGGAAGCCTACAGTGACGCCTGGAAAGCGATTTATCCATTAGATATCGAGTATGTTCGTTCTGAAATGCAGGTGAAATTCACTAACATCACCACATCACCGAACGATATTGTGGTTAACACGCCCTTCCATGTGGAAATTGGTACGCTGACCGGTGAATTCAATATTTGTCTGCCTTTCAGCATGATAGAGCCGTTACGTGAAACACTGGTTAACCCGCCACTGGAAAACTCCCGTCAGGAAGACCAGTCATGGCGTGAAACACTGGTTCGCCAGGTTCAGCATTCTGAGCTGGAACTGACAGCCAACTTCGCCGATGTTTCGCTACGCTTATCAGAAGTACTGAAATTAAAACCTGGCGATGTACTGCCAATTGAAAAACCGGATCGCATTATCGCCCATGTGGATGGTGTACCGGTACTGACCAGCCAGTACGGCACCCTCAATGGCCAGTACGCGCTGCGCGTTGAACATTTGATTAACCCGATTTTGAATTCGATGAATGAGGAACAGCCCAAATGAGTGATACCAACCAACCGTCCGATGGAAAAGAAGGCTCAGTGGACGATCTGTGGGCTGACGCGCTGAACGAACAAAAAAGTACAGAATCGGCCGATGACCCATGGGCGGAAGCACTGAACGAACAGAAAGAAGCGGAAAGCAAACCAGCCGCCAGCAGCGACGGTATTTTCCGTTCCCTTGAAGACAAAGACGTTACCGGCTCTTTACAGGATATCGATTTAATTATGGATATCCCGGTCAAACTGACCGTTGAACTGGGCCGTACCCGCATGACCATTAAAGAGCTGTTAAAACTGACACAAGGTTCTATTGTATCACTGGAAGGTCTGGCGGGTGAGCCGCTGGATATTCTGATAAACGGCTACCTGATTGCACAAGGGGAAGTCGTGGTTGTGGCAGATAAATACGGTGTACGTATTACTGATATTATCACGCCTTCTGAACGTATGCGTCGCCTGAGCCGCTGATGGCAAACCAGACCAGCACGGTAGTCGCGCAGGATGTCAGCTCACCTGTCACATCTCTTATCCAGGTGAGCGCAGCGTTGTGCGTCATCATCATTCTGATTCTGGGCATTGCGTGGTTTGCCAAACGCTTTGGTTTCACCCCGAGGCATAGTAATGCCCGGGGGCTGAAAGTTACTGCCAGTGTTACCGTTGGGCAGCGTGAAAAAGTGGTTATCGTTGACGTAGAAAATGCCCGTCTGGTTTTAGGCGTAACCGCCACGCAAATAACCCATTTACACACCCTGCCTCCGGCCATACCGGATGAAGAAGAAACCCATGCGGATGGTTCACCAGCGCCACGCAAACCGCAGAGTTTTCAGGATGCACTAAAAACAATTCTTAAACGTCAGGGGAAGCAGTGATGCGTCGTTTACTGCCTTTCGCTTTAGCGGGTTTATGGTTTGTCATGCCCGCCGCTTTTGCTCAGTTACCTGGTATTATCAGCCAGCCACTGTCCGGTGGTGGGCAAAGCTGGTCTCTACCCATTCAAACGCTGGTTTTCATCACCTCACTGACCTTCCTGCCAGCGGTGCTGCTGATGATGACCAGTTTTACCCGTATCATTATCGTATTTGGTTTACTACGAAATGCACTGGGTACCGCCTCTTCGCCGCCAAACCAGGTATTACTGGGTTTGGCGCTGTTTCTGACCTTTTTTATTATGGCACCGGTGTTCGATAAAATTTATACCGATGCCTATCAGCCTTTCAGCCAGAATCAGATTTCAATGGAGCAGGCAATTGAAAAAGGTGCGCAACCTTTACGGCAGTTTATGTTGCGCCAGACGCGTGAAGCAGATCTGGCGCTGTTTGCCCGGTTGTCCAAGTCTCCGCCTATCCAGGGGCCAGAAGACGTGCCGATGCGTATTCTGTTGCCTGCTTATGTCACCAGTGAGTTAAAGACAGCATTTCAAATTGGTTTTACCATTTTCATCCCGTTTCTCATCATTGACCTGGTGGTTGCCAGCGTATTGATGGCACTGGGGATGATGATGGTTCCACCTGCTACCATCTCACTGCCCTTTAAACTCATGCTATTTGTTCTGGTGGATGGCTGGCAATTGCTGGTCAGTTCACTGGCTCAAAGTTTTTACAGCTAACCAGGAGACCCTGCGATGACACCTGAATCGGTCATGATGATGGGTACGGAAGCAATGCGTATCGCCATTATGCTGGCAGCCCCGCTGCTGTTGGTGGCGCTGGTCAGCGGATTATTGATAAGCATGCTCCAGGCAGCAACTCAGATAAACGAAATGACGCTGGCCTTTATTCCTAAAATTCTGGCTGTGTTCCTGACGATTATTTTTGCCGGGCCGTGGATGCTGAACCTGCTGCTTGATTATATGCGCACGCTGTTCACCAATTTACCTTATATTATTGGTTAAGAATTATTTATGGTTGAGGTCACCAGTTTACAGTGGGCCGAGTGGCTGAACCTTTACTTCTGGCCATTGCTGCGCATTATGGCACTGGTTGCGACTGCCCCCGTTTTGAGCGAACGGGCGATTCCACGCCAGGTTAAACTGGGGCTGGGATTGATTATTACCGTGGTGGTCGCCCCGTTGTTACCTCCCTTCCCGATGATTCCCATTTTTTCTGCTGAAGGTATTTGGACAGCATTTCAGCAAACAATGATTGGTATTGCTATGGGCTTTACCATGCAAATTGCATTTGCCGCTATTCGTGCCGCCGGGGAAATTGTTGGTTTACAGATGGGTTTGTCGTTTGCAACGTTCCTTGACCCGTCCAGCAATATGAGCATGCCTGTGCTGGCACGGTTTATGGAGATACTGGCACTACTGCTATTCCTGACGTGGAATGGCCATCTATGGATGATTTCCCTGCTGGTTGATTCCTTTCACACACTGCCCATCGGCCCATCACTGATCAACGCCAATGTTTTTATGTCTCTGGCCCGTGCAGGAAGCCTTATCTTTATCAATGGCGTCATGCTCGCACTACCGCTGATTACGCTATTGCTCACGGTCAACCTCGCATTAGGCCTGCTGAACCGCATGACGCCGCAATTATCTGTTTTTGTGATTGGTTTCCCGATCACGCTTACCACAGGTATGATCATCATCGCTGTTTTGATGCCGCTTATCTCCCCCTTCGCCGAACGTCTGTTTGCAGATTTGTTTAATTTGCTTTCTGAAATCATTAGCAATCCTGGAGTACCGATGTCCTCCTGACGTATTCGGAACCTAAGGAAAATCTTAAAATAAAAATAACCAAACACCCTCAATCGTAAAGCGGGCCTGCTTTAAAAGGTTTTAGGCTCTTCATATAACAAAACATTCTCTTTACTTTGAGAAGATTCCTGGCAAATTATACAGAACTTTACGGGATAGTGACTTTACCTGAAATACAGAGATACTTCTGGTGAATGGCTTGTCTGCTGAATGTTTATTTGTGTTGCACAACACGCCCGTCAGGAAACAGATTTGAATGCACTGTATCCCAACTGCTATTCAGATGGTTGCAGTTCAGGAAAATAATGTCTGGAGATGTGGAGCATTTTCAGTGCTTATGTGTGCGCATGAGATAACCGTGCTAACAGGTATTTGTTTCAATCATAAAGAGCACAAGCAAACAGCCATTTTTGTCTTTCAGGCACGCTAATCCAGTATGGATTTTTGTTTAGCGTCACGACGCCAATGGTTAACATACGTTGTGCTTTAACGGATAACACGTTTAGTGAGGGTTTGCTATGTCGACAATTATCATGGACTTATGTAGCTATACCCGGCTAGGGCTCACTGGTTACCTCGCCAGTCGGGGGGTAAAGAAGCGACATATTTTGAATGTTGAAAATGTCGGTGAACTTGCCGTCTCTTGCCAGTCCGCCCAGCCTAATGTGGTATTTATAAATGAAGATTGTTTTATTCATGATGCAGAAAGTAGCCAACGGATAAAGCAGATCATCAATCAATATCCATCCACACTGTTTATTGTGTTCATGGCCATTGCCAATATTCATTTTGACGAATATTTGCGCGTTCGGAAAAACTTATTGATTAGTTCTAAATCAATTAAGCCTGAAGCACTGGACAGCATTATTGGTGATTATTTAGCAACCGAAAATCAGTGTATTACACAGATATCCGTTCCTACTTTATCGTTAAGCCGCACTGAATCCCATATGTTAAAAATGTGGATGTCCGGGCAGGATACCATTCAAATTTCTGATCAGATGAATATCAAGGCTAAGACAGTCTCATCCCACAAAGGGAATATTAAGAAGAAGATTAAAACACACAATAAGCAGGTGATTTATCATGTAGTACGTCTGGCTGATAACGTCACAAATGGCATTTTTGTTAATATGCGCTCGTAGTCATTACAACTCTTTACCCTACACGAAAATAATAGATAACCTGTACATCAACGGCATGTGTTTGACCCGTTAATCACATTGCCGTCGGCGGCACGAAAGTTACCGCAACAACCTGAATAACCATGAATAACCATGAATAACAATCAGTTAAAACCCTTCCCCTAAAAATATCCCAAAAAAACAACAGCCATTCAAAAACGGCAAAAAAAACCGGGCAGCATAATAGATAACCTGGTAGTGGTATCCCAAAGAGGATCAGGCGGTTTTCTCAACAAATATGCCATCCGGGTGGTCTTTTTCATTAAAGAACCAAATACCCAAGGGGTAATCTTCCAGTGAAACCAGATACATGGTGCCTTCACTGAATTGCTCCACTGCCAGCACAACCCCAGGGCGTCGCGGACCACCATCTGTTTTCACCGTCACATGATCGTTAATATTCATACCACCCTCCGAATCAATGTTGGGTTTAGTTTAGATGAATTTGCCAGACCAGGTAACCCCAAAAAATACAGCTATACTTTAACTGGCTAATTGGCGTTCAGAGGGGTAACAGAAATGACTTCCCGTAACACTGGCAGTAACGCTGTCGATGTGGATGCTTTACTGGCAGCCATCAATGAAATTAGCGAAAGTGAAGTGCGTCGGGCTGACAATGCGGAACACCCGCAGCGTGTGAGTGTTGACGGACGCAACTTTCACACCTGGCCTGAGCTTGCTGATGCATTCGAACTGGATATTCGTGATTTCAGCGTAGCCGAAATTAACCGTTAAAATAAAGCGCCCCGGCTATAGGTTTTATTCTATGGCCGGGGCGAACTCTTGCCTGCGCAAGCAGCATCATAAATTCGTTACACCAGAAAAACCGGTGCCGCAGGAAAACATAACTACAGATTCCCCTTAAAACAAGGATATATTCTATTGCTCCTGTCTTTACAAAGTGAAATACGCCGCAGGCTATGTATTGTTGCTGTTTTATCCATAAGAAAAACGACTGTCTGAACCGGCTGGAATCAGCGTATTCTTAGGAATAACCTGGCGACATACGCTGTCCCAATTCTGTAACCGTAATACAGCATGCTTTCTGTGTTGTAGTGGGCGATAAGGAAAGGAGGACAACATGCCGCATCTTCATCAGCCTTTGCTGATTTTTAGTGACCTCGATGGCACCCTCCTCGATCACCATACTTATGACTGGCAACCTGCTGCCAGTTGGCTGGCACGCCTGAAGCAACATGACGTGCCAGTGATATTGTGCAGCAGCAAAACTCCCGCCGAAATCACCCGGTGGCAAAAAATACTGGGTTTAACCGGCTACCCGTTTATCGCAGAAAATGGTGCGGCGATTCAGTACCCGGGCCCGGACAGTAAACCAGAACCACTGACCCACAATGGCATTACCCGGGCAAACATCGGCGAACAACTCCATTCACTGCGGCGGAATTTCCGGTTTACAGGGTTTCTCGATGTGGGTGTCGACCAGATTTGTAGCTGGACCGGATTAAGCCCTGAACAGGCCGCTCTTGCCATGCAGCGCACCGCATCGGAACCCCTGATATGGGAGGATACGCCCGAACGCCTCGGCCAGTTCCGTGAAGCGTTAAGCTGTGTTGGCCTTGGCCTGACTCAGGGCGGGCGTTTTTGGCATGTTGCTGATCTTGATGCAGGGAAAGGCCGGGGGGCGCAGGCCATCATTACTTTTTACCAGCAACATGATGGTATTCACCGCCTGACATTAGGGTTGGGTGACGCGCCAAATGACGTCAGCCTGCTTAATCAGATGGATTATGCCGTGATTATTAACAGTCACGGCGCGGGCACACTCTGCCCGGAACAAGAACAACGACAACCTGACCGTATTTTGCGTACCACGCACTACGGCCCTGAGGGCTGGCGAGAAGGCCTGGATCACTTTATTTCAGTTTCCGATTGAGGAGGAAATAATGACCGACTTTCACCAAAATGGTGTCATCACAAACTTTCATAACCTGGTTAAACGGCCAACGGAATCGCTGGAAACCGCTCTGCGCGGCTTCTCCCGTAAACATAAAATGGGTCTGATACTCCCCTCACTTTTTTCTGAGCTGGAAGGCCCCGCGTTAAAGAATATTATTACCCAACTGGCAAGCGTAGACTGGCTGGAGGAGGTAGTGATTGGTCTGGACAATGCCAGCAGGGAGCAGTTTCTCTACGCCCGCGAATTTTTCTCCCAACTACCTCAACATCACCGGATTTTGTGGAATGACGGGCCACGCCTGAAAGCTCTTGATGCCGAACTGGAAAAAGAGGGGCTCGCCCCCGGTGCTATGGGCAAAGGGCGCAATGTCTGGTTTTGCACCGGTTACACACTGGCTTCAGATAAAACCCAGTGTGTTGCCCTGCACGACTGCGACATTCTCACCTGGGATAAAGGCATGCTGGCACGGCTTTTTTACCCGGTTGCCAACCCGTCGTTTGACTATGTTTTCAGTAAAGGGTTTTATGCCCGGGTTGCCAATAACAAACTGAATGGCCGTGTGGGTCGTTTGCTGGTCGGCCCATTACTGCGTTCTTTACGTATGATTTATGGCAACAGTGACTACCTGGAATACCTGAGCAGTTTCCGTTACCCGTTGTCTGGTGAGTTCGCCATGCGCACGCAAGTTTTGAAAGGCATTAAAATCCCGGGAGACTGGGGGCTGGAAATTGGCGTGTTATCTGAAATCTACCGCAATTATGCAACCCGGCAAACCTGCCAGGTTGAAATTGCTGATAACTACGATCATAAGCACCAGAACCTGACGGGTGAAGACGGTAGTGGGGGTTTACGGCGTATGTGTAATGACATTGTCCAGTCATTACTGCGCAAACTGGCAACCCAGGGCGCACAGGTAACCGGGGATTCTTTTCGGGTACTTAAAGCGACCTATTACCGCAATGCGCTGGATGTCATTGAAATGTACCGCCATGATGCGGTGATGAATGGCCTGTCGTTTGACCTGCACAACGAAGAAGCCGCCGTTGAGATGTTTACGCAGGTGATTCTTGAAGCAGGCCAGGCCTTTGTAGAACGGCCTAATGACAAACCTTTCATTCCCAGTTGGAGCCGGGTTCAGTCCGCCTTTCCTGACCTGCTGCCACGGCTGTATGACGCAGTTGAACAGGACAATAAAGGCGAGGTTTAATGGCTAATTAATCTTCTGCGCAAACCCGGTTCCGGCCGCCTTCTTTAGCGGCGTATAACCGCTTGTCTGCAACGGATTGCAGATGTTCAAAGTCATAATCGCCTTTTTCTGTTGAACTGCTGACACCAAACGATGCGCTGATGGCAATAAGCACTTCCGCACTGTACACCACAGGCTTACTGGCAAGCCTTTCACGAATACGTTCAGCTGCCTGTGTCGCATCAGCGATACTGGCTCCTGGCATCACAATACAAAATTCCTCGCCCCCTACCCGCCCGGCAATATCCTGTTTGCGCACCGTATTGCTGATAACTGCTGCGGCATGTTTCAGCACTTTATCCCCGGCCTGATGCCCCCAGGTGTCATTGATGCTTTTGAAGTGATCAAGATCTAACTGGATCACCGAAAAAGGCTGTGTATTCGGGCGGCAACTGGCCGACAACTGCTGAGCCTGGTCTATAAACGCGCCACGGTTAAACAGACGCGTCATTGTGTCGTAGTTTGCACGCCATGAAAGGGTGTTTTGCATCACGGACATATTGATGACCAGACGGCGGATAAAATACCAGGTTCCTGTCAGCAATACGGTGAACATGACCCAGACGAAAAGCAGCAGCATAATGATATGCCCAAAATCGCCCTGAAACCCCTGGTAGAGATTATGCTCCCGAATCAGAACGCCATCGAAACTGTCCAGTTTCGCCCAGGTAATAAAACGGTTTTGCATCCGCAGAGCACCAACAGTATTGCTGCTCATATCCTGCGCCAGGCGTGCCTGATCAACAGGGCTCATCACCAGGTGCTCACCATGTCGCCCCATACTGGATGTCAGTGCAGTTAGTTTGCTGTCCAGCAGGTAAACCGCACCATCAGTAGTTGAATGTTGTTCAGCAATACCTTTAAGGTAGCCATGCAACACATCCAGCGTGAAATCCATGCCAATCACGCCATACCAGTGCCCTTCGTAATCCAGTGGGATACTGGCTGTTACCACCTGATACTCCGGGTTTTCCTTATCCTGATAATAACTCCAGCACACTGCGCGACCTGGGTTATTCGCCAGGGATTGCCGGGCAAAAGATGGCCGGGACAACATGCGCTGGAAAGTGGTCTGTAATGACTTATCCAGCACATGCCCGTTGCTGGAAACAAACATCCCGGCACGGGAAATATACCAGGTGTTGAACTGGAGCGTACTGGCATAACGCGATAGCGGCAGCAAGTAGCTCAGTTCCAGCGCGGCACTCAATTCTCTGTCGATGGTGTTGTTGTTACGCATTAAATCGCTGTGTTGCTCAACAAACGCTTCAGATACCCCAAACACAGGAATGGTACGCCGCTGGTCATAACTGACAGACCACCAGGGTTTATGGCGTTCGCGATTAAATGCTTTCATGCCTGGATGGGTGTTATTCGTAATAAAAGGCGTATCCAGTGAAAACTCCATTGCCTGCTGATAAAAAAACAAAATATCAACACTGTGCTGCAGTTGCTTGTCCAGAGAAGAGGCAATGTTATCCAGGGTATTACGCTGGTCGCTGATATAGGCCTGCTCCAGCATCGCGCCTTCACGCCACATCAATAGCGACGCCCCAAAAAACACAAGGGTAAAACAGAGCGTAACAAGTTTTTGGGGGTTTTTGATGGTGGTTAACTTAGCGAACATGCGGCCTCACTGGCTCCATCCGCTCTGCGTACTGGCAAAAATACGGTGCAACTGCCGTACTCAGATGCTGCGGAATCCCTTCATACATCAAATTGCGGCAACAACGGCAACTACGCCGGCGGTATTGATTTCCGGCAGCATCCATTTTCCGCAAAAAAGCAAAGCGGACACTGCATCGCAGACAGACATGCATAACAATTGAAAATGTTGGGTATGGACAGAATCACCGGCGTTACCGCCCACAGAAATGGAAATGGCGTAAAACCGGAGAAGATTTGCGCGATATCATATAGTCCGTGCCATTATCGGTAAATACGATATAGACTAATCCTGGATAACCGGCAGCCCATACGGGACTGCCGGGTACTGTTTATTTCTTTGCACTGGATAACGCGGAATGACAGCTCGCTAATCCATTCCACCAGCAATTAATTCATCCTCATGGAAGGCTTCACGTTGTACGCAAAAACCATCGTACCAACGGCACTCCACCATGCCACTGGCATAACCCGTGACTATCATCCGGGGTCCGCCTGATTTACGCCGCACTTCATCACTGACGAAAAAGACCATCTTTGCCTCCATTATCAGGGTGAATACCAACAGATAATGTATAGCAAGAGTTCTGGCAGTTTGCGCACAAAAAATGCGCAATTATTCTCCGTTTATTTACCCGCTTTAATGCGGTTCACCAGAGCCACGGCCCCGACAACCAGAGTGCCAAGCAGCATTCCCACAACCAGCGTAGCTACCGGGGTGATTAACCAGCCCGGTAATTTTTCAGATAATGCTGAAAGCGCCTCAATGTGATGGTGTAGCCAGGGGACACCATGAACCAAAATACCGCCACCCACTAAAAACATGGCAAGAGTGCCCACCACGGACAACACTTTCATCAACCAGGGGGCGAGTATCAATAACCCTTTACCCAGAATTTGTGCCAACACTGAAGGGCGTTTTTCCAGCCACCAGCCCATATCGTCAAGCTTAACGATAACGCCCACTATGCCGTACACCCCAACAGTAACCAGCAGCGCAATCCCTGCCAGTATCACTATCTGGTTCACTAATGGCGCACTGGAGACAATCCCCAATGTCAGCGCGACAATTTCTGCCGAGAGGATAAAGTCAGTGCGTATGGCGCCTTTTACTTTCGCTCGTTCGTACTGCATTGGATCCTGGTTCACCAGTTGGCTGAGCCGCGCCTCGCGCTGTTCATCTGAGTTTTCATGGCGTGATGCCAGGCTGTGCAGCACTTTCTCCATGCCTTCGAAGCACAAAAACGCACCGCCCAGCATTAATAACGGTGTAATTGCCCAGGGAATAAATGCACTAATAAGTAAGGCAAGAGGTACCAAAATCACCTTGTTGACCAGCGACCCTTTTGCCACCTGCCACACCACGGGCAATTCCCGGTTGGCCCTCACGCCAGTGACTTGTTGCGCATTGAGCGATAAATCATCACCCAGCACACCTGCCGTTTTCTTCGCGGCAAGTTTCCCCATAACAGAAATGTCATCCAGTAATGTTGCAATATCATCCAGTAAGGTTAATAAACTACTTCCTGCCACAGGTATCTGTCCTCATCATTATTATGTCTGTACATCGCTTGACCGCCAGGTGAAAAGAAACGCCAGCGCTGGCGCAAACAGGCGCATCTCACCCACTCGCAGCAGGATTACCCTGCTGAAACCGTGCATATGTCAACACAAAAATAACACCAATGACACAAGTAAATTACTCGCCAGTCAGATGCTTTTCCGGTTAACTATCAGGGTACTTATTATTAGTCGGATTTTGCGAGGGATTATGCGTATTGGCAATTTGTTGCCGTTAGTCGGTGCGTTGTTTGCGCTCTATATTATCTGGGGTTCAACCTACTTTGCTATTCGGATTGGCGTTGAAAGCTGGCCGCCACTGATGATGGCAGGAACGCGTTTTTTATGTGCGGGTATCTTGTTGTTAATTTTTTTATTGATTCGTGGGCATCGCCTGCCGCCTGTACGCCAGATTTTTAATGCGGTGCTGCTGGGTTTTCTGTTGTTAGCCGTAGGAAATGGCCTGGTTACGGTCGCAGAACACCAAAATGTCCCTTCCGGTATTGCCGCGGTAATGGTAGCTACGGTGCCGTTATTCACCCTGTGTTTTAGTCGGTTGTTCGGTATCAAAACACGGAAAATAGAATGGATGGGCATTGCCTTCGGTCTTGCAGGTATTGTGCTACTGAACAGTGGCGGCAACCTGAGTGGTAACCCCTGGGGCGCACTGATGATCCTGATTGGTTCATTAAGCTGGGCATTTGGCTCAGTATATGGTTCACGTATTACTCTGCCGCAAGGGATGATGGCCGGAGCCATTGAAATGCTGGCGGCGGGCGTTATTTTACTGTTTGCCTCGGCACTTTCAGGTGAACACCTCACCGCTCTGCCCTCAGCCTCCGGATTCTTTGCCATCGCCTACCTGACTTTATTTGGGTCGATTATTGCCATTAATGCTTATATGTACCTGATACGTAATGTCTCCCCGGCCATTGCGACCAGTTATGCTTATGTTAACCCGGTGGTGGCAGTCTTGCTCGGAACAGGATTTGCCGGTGAATCACTCTCAGGCAAAGAGTGGCTGGCGCTGGGGATTATTATTTTCGCCGTGGTGCTGGTGACACTTGGGAAGACGTTGTTTCCGGTAAAAACCGCCGCAGAACCTTGCCCGGCAGAGAAGTAACGCCATCTGGTCAGGCGGATACACTGCCTGACCGGTCATGAATGCCCTGCGAGTCAATTTCCGCCAGGAGTCCACCACCAAAAAGCCACTCCTCCAGCCGCGTGGAGAGTTGTTCGTCATTTAGTTTTTCTTTCCCGCGTAACGCACACTCCCATACCCACAATACCCGCCAGCCACTGGCAATTAATTGTTGGCTGTCACGCGCATCCCGTTGCACATTTTTACCCAGTTTGTCGAGCCAGAATTCGGTACGCGTTGCCGGAACCTTAAACAAATGGCAATGATGACGATGCCAGAAACAACCATGGGTAAACACCACACACTGTTGCGCATCAACAACAAAATCGGGGCAGCCTGGCAATGTTTTATCCTGCACACGGTAATCGAAACCCAGGCTGTCAAGCAGCCCGGCCAGGCGCTGTTCTATTGCTGTATCCCGGGTGTGAATGGCCTGCATATTTTTGCGCCGTACCGCTTTGCTGTGAACATCTGCCATCGTTTTTCCCTGTAGGTAAAAATATGTGCAACATGCTGCCAATAGGCGAAGCGTGCCATGTGTGGTAATCTTCGCGCACTTTCTGCGGATAAGATTGCACCATGGACGCGACTGAATCACTGATTACGCCAACAGCATTTACTGGCACAGATGCAGACTGCCTGCAGCATGTGCTGGCTGTTTATGATACCAAAACCGTTCTTGCGGCGCTGAACGAAGTCAGCCCTGGCCGCTGGAACCGCCCCAAACTACAACAGGCTTGTCAGCACAACGGCCAGGCATTAACCGAGGCAGAAATAATCCGGTTAGCCGCCATGCTACCTTCCCCCCCGCCGACACCGAAAGACCGTTTTCGCTTTATTGACCTGTTTGCCGGTATTGGCGGCATTCGTAGTGGGTTTGAAGCAATTGGTGGCGAGTGTGTTTTTACCAGTGAATGGAATAAACATGCGGTAAAAACCTACAAAGCAAACTGGTACTGCAGCCCTGCGCACAAATTTAACCATGACATTCGCGATATCACCCTGAGCAACCAGCCGGAAATCAGCCAGCAGGCTGCCTGGCAGCATATCGACGATAATATTCCCGACCACCATGTATTGCTGGCCGGTTTTCCCTGCCAGCCATTCAGCCTGGCGGGGGTGAGTAAGAAGAATGCGCTCGGGCGTGCACACGGTTTTGAGTGTGAAACCCAGGGGACACTCTTTTTCGATGTTGCCCGCATTATTGCGGTTAAACGCCCGGCTATTTTTGTGCTGGAGAATGTTAAGAACCTGAAAAGCCATGATAAAGGCAACACATTTCGGGTTATCCAGAACACCCTTGATGAACTGGGTTACGATGTAGCAGACAGTAGCGACAACAGTGCCTCAGACCCGAAAATTATCGACGGGAAGCATTTTCTGCCTCAGCACCGTGAGCGAATTGTTCTGGTCGGTTTTCGTCGCGATTTAGCCCTGGCTGATAACTTCACCCTGCGTGATATTACACAGTTTTACCCGGAACAACGCCCAACATTCAGCAATCTGCTGGATGATGAGGTTAACCCGAAATACATCCTCAGCGAAATCCTGTGGAAGTACCTGTATAACTACGCACGCAAACACCGGGAAAAAGGGAATGGCTTTGGTTTTGGGCTGGTTGACCCGCACAACCCCCATGCTGTTGCGCGAACACTATCAGCACGTTACTACAAAGATGGCTCCGAGATTCTGGTAGACCGTGGCTGGAACAGTGCATTAGGTGAACAGGATTTCGGTGATAAAGGCAACCAGGCGAATCGCCCCCGTAAGCTGACCCCCCGCGAATGTGCACGCCTGATGGGCTTTGAACAACCTGGTGAAGCCCGGTTCCGTATCCCGGTCTCAGATACCCAGGCCTGGCGCCAGTTTGGTAATTCAGTGGTGGTTCCGGTCTTTGCTGCAGTGGCAAAATTACTGGCATCGCGCATTGATAAAGCCGTTGAGCTGACACGCAAGCCATAAAAGAACCCGGCTTAGCCGGGTTCTTTATTAATGTACAGAGCAGTCTTCACAGAATAATCGCGTTATTCATTCTGCGAACGTTTCTGTTGCAACTCACGGTACCAGCGCGGGTGATGTTTTTTCGCCCAGGTACTGGTCACCCACCCTTCCACCATAGCCGTAATTGTGCCTTTCACCCACAGTGCTGCATAGATATGCACCATAATAACCACAATCAAAGTCACCGCAGCGAATGAATGCACCAACAGCGCCAGGCGAATAACCGGAATAGGGAAATACGGTGCAAACCATGGACGCCAGATAACCACACCACTGACCAGCAACAAAAGCAGGAGTAAGATTGCGCCCCAAAAGACACATTTCTGCCCAAAGTTATACCGCCCGGTGTCGCCCACCTCCTGGTTTTGAGCAATTTTATGGATATTTTTTGCCCATAAAATATCATCACGCGTCACCAGATTATGGTGCCAATAGCGGAAGAACATCAGGATAAACGAACAGAACATCAGCACCCCGGCAAAGGGGTGAAGAATGCGTGCCAGTTGTGGTGTGCCAAAAATATTCATCAGCCAGTTAAACGACGGGAAAAAGAACCCCAGGCCACTAATAGCGACAAACAAAAAGCAGAACGCGGTGACCCAGTGGTTAATACGTTCCGGTGCTGTGTAGCGAATAATCTTGTCTTCTTTCTTCATTATTCAGCCCCTTCCTTCTCTTTGTGTCCCTTGTGCTCTTTTCCCTTAGTTTCACCATCCCCTTCATCTTCCGGTTCTGCCCTGTTCGGCCCAACACCCACATAATGGAATATGCTGGCGGCGAAAGTGGCAGCAAAACCGATGGCTGCCAACGGTTTCCAGATGCCTTTCCAGAATTTCACCGTCTCGCTGATAGCGGGGTTTTCTGGCAAGCCATGGTAGAGCCCCGGCCGGTCGGCATGATGCAGCACATACATAACATGCGTACCACCCACGCCCTGCGGGTCATACAACCCGGCATTTTTGAAACCACGCGTATTCAATTCTTCAACACGTTCCTGCGCCAGTACCTGCATCTCTTCTTTACTGCCAAAGTGAATAGCTCCGGTTGGGCAGGTTTTTACGCATGCCGGCTCCTGGCCCACCGTGACGCGATCCACACAGAGTGTGCACTTATACGCACGGTTATCTTCTTTGTTAATACGCGGCACATTGAACGGGCAACCGGCAATACAGTAACCACAACCAATGCAATGTTCTGACTGAAAATCCACAATGCCATTAACATACTGAATAATGGCCCCTTCTGACGGGCAGGCTTTCAGGCAGCCCGGGTCACTACAGTGCATGCAACCATCTTTGCGAATCAGCCACTGCAGGCGGCCATCTTCCACCACTTCAGAAAAACGCATCACGGTCCATGATTTGGCACTGAGATCCATCGGGTTGTCGTACACCCCATGGTTGCGCCCCACTTCGTCGCGAATGTCGTTCCATTCCGAACACGCCACCTGACAGGCTTTGCAGCCAATACAACTGGTGACATCAATTAACTTCGCCACTTCCTGTTTGTGGTCACGGGCCTGTGGTGCGGGCGTCAAACCATTGGTTGCCGAGCGGCGTAAAATATCCTGAGATTGATATGACATTATTTATTATCTCCCTTACACCTTTTCCACATTCACGAGAAACGCCTTATATTCTGGCGTTTGTGAATTGGCATCCCCAATGCTGGGTGTCAGGGTATTTGCCAGAAAACCTTTACGGGTAGTGCCTTCGAACCCCCAGTGGCAAGGCACACCAATGGTATCAACTGTTTTGCCATCAATTTTCAGGCGCGGGATACGTTGCGTCACAACCGCTTTAGCTTTGATATAGCCACGTTTTGAGCTCACTTTCACTTCATCGCCCGCAACAATGCCCTTCTCTTTCGCCAGTTCACTGCCAATTTCTACAAACTGCTCTGGCTGAACAATCGCATTAAGCAGCGCATGCTTGGTCCAGTGACGGAACAGTTCGGTAATAGAGTAGCTGGTGGCGACATACGGGAAATCGCTGGCCGTGCCCATCATGGCTTTATCACTGGCGTAAAGGCGTGCCACCGGGCTCCAGGTGACTGCCGGGTGAAGCGGGTTAGTACCAATTGGCGATTCAGTAGGCTCATAATGTTCAGGGAATGGCCCATCGGCGAGTTTATCCAGCCCGAATAAATGCCCCATGCCATCCTGCATCATGATAAATGGCCCGACATTTTTCTCCGGCGCAGCTGTCACCGGGTAATCCGGCACATCCAGTCCCACCCACTTTGTGCCATTCCATTCAATCAGAGCACGTTTCGGGTCCCAGGCTTTACCCTGTGTATCTGCCGATGCACGGTTATACAGAATGCGCCGGTTAAGCGGCCAGGCCCAGGCCCACCCGGCAATTGCGCCAAGGCCGCTTGGGTCGGCATTATCACGCCGCGCCATCTGGTTACCCGCCTGAGTCCAGCTACCACAGTAGATCCAGCAGAAACTGGCCGTTGAGCCATCGTCTCGCAGTTGAGCAAAACTGGCCAACTGTTCACCCTTTTTCAGGCTGGTTTGCGTGGACACATCCTGAATATCCAGAACAGCATAGCCACTGGCCTCACGCGCCACTTCCTCAGGCATTGGGTCGCGTGGGTCATTGTACGCCCAGCGGGTATTCAGTAGTGGTTCTGGCGCAACGCCGCCTTCCTGCTGGTACAGCTCACGCAGGCGCATAAACAAGTGACCAATAATTTTACCGTCGTTCCAGGCTTCGCCAGGAGGCTGTGCTGCGGCCCAGTGCCACTGAAGCCAGCGCGAGGAATTAGCAACAGAGCCATTTTCTTCAGCGAAGCAGGAAGAAGGCAAACGGAAAACCTCTGTCTGAATAGAAGCTGAATCAACCGCATTCATTTCGCCCTGGTTTTGCCAGAAGCTGGCGGTTTCAGTGCTTAATGGGTCAATTACGACCATATATTTCAGTTTTGAAAAAGCCCGTTGCGCTTTGTTCTTATCCGGAAATGCAGCCAGTGGGTTAAAACCCTGAACCAGGCAGCCAGTGAATTTCCCTTCCGTCATCATTTCTGCCTGGGTAAGGCAGTCGTAGCTTTTATCCCACTTCGGCAGCCAGTCGTATCCCCACTGGTTGCTGGCCTGCGCCGCATCACCAAACATGGCTTTCATAAAGCTGACGAAAAATTTCGGTGTATTACTCCAGTAATTAACCTGGCCTGGCAATAGCGCGTGCGGGGTATTTTCCCCAAGATACTGCTCCAGCGAGATTTGTTTTTCTGATGGCAGTTTCAGGTAACCAGGCAGGCTTTGGGAAAGCAGCCCCAGGTCAGTAAAGCCCTGTACATTGGAATGACCGCGCAACGCATTGATGCCGCCGCCAGGCATACCGATATTCCCCAGCAACAACTGGATCATTGCCGCAGCACGGATAATCTGTGCACCATTAGTATGATGGGTCCAGCCCAGTGCATAAAGAATGGTTGCCGTTCGGTTTGGTACAGCGGTGGTGGCCAGTTGTTCACAAACATGCAGGAAATCTGCCTGTGAGGTACCGCATATGTTTTCGACCATTTCTGGTGTGTAACGTGCGACATGCTGTTTGAGCAGATTAATTACACAGCGCGGATTTTGCAGAGAGTCATCACGTTGCGCCATACCGTTGGCATCAAGCGCGTAGGCCCAACTGGTTTTATCATACTTGTGATGTTTTTCGTCGTAACCACTGAACAGCCCGTCGTTAAACGAGTAGTCGTCACGAACCAGCAATGCCGCATTGGTAAAGGCTTTCACATAGTCATGATGAATAGCGTCATGACTGAGCAGATAGTTAATCACCCCAAGCAAGAACGCCGCATCCGAACCTGCGCGAATTGGCGCGTAGCGGTCGGCAACAGACGCACTACGGTTAAAGCGTGGGTCCACCACCAGCAAGGTGGCTTTATTATGATTCTTCGCCTCGACAACCCATTTGAAACCAACCGGATGCGCTTCTGCCGGGTTACCCCCCATCACTAATACCACATTGGCGTTTTTGATATCGTTCCAGTTATTGGTCATGGCTCCACGACCAAAGCTGGGTGCTAATGCCGCTACAGTGGGCCCATGGCACAAACGTGCCTGGTTTTCCACGGCCAGCATACCCAGAGCCCGTGAGAACTTTTGGTCCAGAACCCCGGTTTCATTACTGGCGGCTGAAGAACAAAACATGGCGGTGGTGAGCCAGCGGTTAACTGTCACACCTGCACTGTTTGTTACCTGGAAATTTGCATCGCGGTCCGCCTTCATCAGGCGTGCAATGCGATCGATTGCGTCTTCCCAACTAATACGTTGCCAGGTGTTGCTGCCTGGTGCGCGGTATTCCGGGTATTTGAGCCGTTGTTCACTATGAATATAATCCACCACCCCGGCACCTTTCGGGCACAGCGAGCCGCGGCTAACCGGGTGGTCAGGGTCACCCTCAACATGGAATATTGAGGAGGTGGCATTTTTCGCACCATCACCCAGACTGTAAATCAGCATGCCACAACCTACTGAACAGTAGGTGCAGTTGTTGCGGGTTTCTTTGGCACGAATCAATTTATATTCACGGGTGCTGGCATGTGCAGTAATGGGTGTAAACCCCAGTGCAGCAAGAGTGGTGCCAGCCATTCCCCCGGCACAGACTTTAAAAAATCCCCTGCGATTGACTTGCATCCTTTTACCCACATTATTTTTATTGATTAACGTGGGGATACAGTATCAGCCAGTAGAAAATGTAAATTGATTGTAATCAAATTACGTAAAAAAATTTTCTACTGTTACCGAACCTGATGAAATATTAATCAATGCATTATGCCCTTAACATAAATTACGCTATGAGGATCAGGAAACGGAGGTCAGGCGTTCTGCCAGGAACAGCCTGACCGTTATATTACGCAGAAAACTAACAGGCAAACTGCTGGCGAATGTGCTCATCAACGCCGAGCAGTTCCCCATTCAGTTCAGCACATAATTTTGCCATGTAATCAACCAGGAAGTTTGCATTATGACGTGCCAGGCTGCGCCCGGTTTCTGTTTGCATTTTTGCCGGAAGGGCGAGAAGTTTTTTGCGGAAATGGTCCAGTGCAAAACGGGTATCATCCAGTTCGCGGGTTTCAGCCATTGGGTCTTCTGCATCGAATAAAGGCCGCCCCAGCGCACCAGATACATAGAAAACCCGGGCCAGCCCAATAGCCCCCAGGGATTCAAGCCGGTCTGCATCCTGCACAATTTTTGCTTCTGTTGTTTCAGGCACAATCCCGGCACTGAAACTGTGCGCGGCTATCGCATGAGCGACGGCATCATAACTCTCCGCCGGAAAGGCCGGAAAATGGGTCGCCAGAATGTGCCGGGTTTTATCGGCAGCCATTCTGGAAGCAAGATGGCGTTCCGGGTGATTTTTAGGCAAATTAACCACATCATGAAAATAACATGCGGTTAACACAACCAGTGCGTCCCCGCCGTGGTGGCGCAACATCTTTTGTGCCGTAAACCAGACCCGGCGGAAATGCGATAAATCATGAGCGGCATCATCCTGAGGCCCATGCTGCGACAACCATTGTTCAAACTGTAACTGCCAGTCTTGTAATAACATTTACGCTCCAGAGTTGCACATGTGGCTATACGTTGCCAGCCAATGATGACACTAAAGTGACATTCTAGCGGTGACTGACAGGCCGGGTATACCAAACAACAGCCCCCAGTATCAGGGCAATAGCACCCAATACCATTCCCCCAGCCAGGGCGTCCAGTAATTTGTCGGAAAATGTACCATGAACATTACCAGGAACAGGTTGCACAGCACTGACTACCCAGAAATAACGCAAAATAGCCCACAGGGCATAAAGGCAAAAAATCCAGAAAGCAAATAACGCCAGTTTGCCGCCCAGGTCGCGGCGCGGTTTATCATCCATAACAGTATGTTTCTCATGCAAAATTATCAGTCAGCAGCCGGTTGCCGCTCAATGTGATTTATATCACATTTTATGTTCAGTGAAGCCGGTTTCTTCCCTTCTGGTAAAGAAACCGGATTTTTCTGTGCTTCCGTTTTTCCATTCCTCCTGCGTTAAACCATAAAATGTCGAAATATTACAGACAGCATCCATTTTTTATTCATCATTTGAGTTCCAGGCATGATTTCATGCTGCAACCACTTCATTAAACGGAATAAATATTATTTTTGCATTTTGTGCTTTACAGATACTGTTCACATAAACATTTTCATGGAATAATCAATTCGTTATTGCCTTTTTATTCCACTGTATATTCCTGACGATTCAACTCCGCTTCAGGTCTACTGGCTCAGCAGGTGGCTCGATTACCACAGGGTGAGTATTACCTGGGCAAGTTGTATCCGTCAGGTGATTGTGATTACGCCAGCTGGCGGGCCTGCGCATATACTGGCAGGCTGATTGTTTGTTTATTTTTTATAATGTTTTCGTTTAGTGCCCCACACCAAATTTACCTGCTGCAAACAGCCTGCAAAAAATCCTGACAATAAAAAATACAGTTACGCAAATTTAAACATGCGTAAAAACAGTATATTCCCTGACCAATATTCTTTAATCTCCTGCATGCTTATTATATGGAGAGCAAAATAAATGATTTTACGCACTGGAATTGCTTTGTTTGGTGTAGTTGCTTCAATGACTGGTATTGCAGCAGAAAAAGTCGCATGCACTGATACCGATATCCCGCAGATAGAAGCGCGTTTTACTGCCTGGAATAACGCATTACAAACCGGTGATGCCCAACAAGTTGCGGCATTGTATACTGACGATGCCGTCTTGTTGCCAACGGTCTCCAACCAGGTACGCCTCACTAATGATCAGCGAATAGATTATTTTGAACATTTTTTGGAAAAAAAACCGGTTGGGGAAATCAACCAACGTACTGTACGCCTCGGTTGTAATACGGCAATAGACAGCGGTATTTATACTTTTACCTTTAGTGATAACACGAAAATTCAGGCACGGTATACATTCACCTACGACTACGTTGATAACCAGTGGTTGATTTCCTCTCACCACTCATCCGCCATGCCCGAAGGGCAGTCCTGAGCAATGTTGCCTGGTCTGGCATAATTCGGTTTCCCACCAGGTAAGGCGTTACGGGCACACATTTGTGCCCGTTATTATTCAATAGCGTTAATAGTTGGCTGGCAGAGTAATACCCGGGTTGGTTGAGGTGCACTGCAATACACAATGCCATACCGGCGAAACGCATAAGTTTATATAATGCGGCTTAACAAAATACCTTTCCGTGCTCTCATTTCGGTAAAATGAACAGAACAGATCCTCTGCGATAATATCGGGAGTACCGGCTCTTTCATTCCTGCCTTCCCTGCATAACAGTTTACTTAAAAAGCAACTTTATCCTGAAACTGTGCTGTTTCTATTCCTCTCAGTAAATATTTGTTACCTGAATTTCCCTGCAAAGTGATAAAAACGGATTATCATCTGTTACTTCGTTGCACAGCACCAGCCAGGTGATGTCCATTTTCTGAGCGTTGCCTCCCGGGCGGCAAAGTACACACCAGCAATAGCGTGAGGTGTGAAGTAGATCAAAGGCCAGACAATCGCCCTTACACAGCGATTGATATTTGCCACAAATCAGGGGATAACGACCCGTGGCTCTGGGCTGCGTCAGTGAGATGAGGCAAAAGAACAGCAACAACGACACACAATGGGCAATATAGGGAATGTGACCGTAAATCCAGTCTGGCAGGTATTGAATGAGAATAGCAGGCTTTACTTATGCACCGGTAAATTACGGTTTCGCATTTTCTCAACAGATTATCTTAGCGGGACTTTTTTCACTGAATAATGCAGAGTAACTGTTTGAATACTGGCGGAGAGAGAGGGATTTGAACCCTCGGAGGGGTTACCCCCTCAACGGTTTTCGAGACCGTCCCGTTCAGCCGCTCCGGCACCTCTCCGCGTCAATGGTTGCCATGATGCACCGGTTTTTGGCATTTTAACAGTCCCCGCTCTCCGCTTTACGTTTAACTGACGAGATTGCGAGCAAATAACGATGATTAAATGGCCATGGCAAGAAAGCGATACATCACAGGTACTTTCTCCCTTGTGGGAAAACGCACTGGCAATCCCGGTACTTGCCCCGTTGAATCCAGAAGAACAACAAAAACTGGTGCGCCTTGCCAGCCGCTTTTTGCAGCATAAACGCCTGGTGCCTTTACAGGGGCTTGAATTAAGTGAAGAAAACAGCGCCCGTATCGCCCTACTGTTCTGCCTGCCAGTACTGGAGCTGGGGTTTGAATGGCTTGATGGTTTTCATGAGGTACTCATTTACCCCGATCCTTTCGTTGTCGATGATGAATGGATTGATGACTTTGGTCTGGTTCACCACCAGCATATAGTGCAGTCTGGCCAGAGCTGGCAACAGGGGCCGGTGGTTCTCAACTGGCTCGATGTTCAGGATTCTTTTGATGCATCTGGCTTCAACCTTATTTTTCATGAAGTGGCACACAAACTGGATGGCAGAAACAATGGGGTAACCAACGGTGTGCCGATGATAGCGTTACGTGATGTTGTCGGTTGGGAACATGATTTGAATGCCGCCATGGCAACCATCCAGGAAGAAATTGATTTGGTGGGTGAAAGTGCTGCCAGTATTGATGCATGGGCTGCCGCCGACCCTGCTGAATGTTTTGCTGTTTTAACAGAGTATTTTTTCAGTGCACCAGACCTGTTTGCGACCCGGTTTCCATCACTTTGGCAGCGTTTCTGCCAGTTTTACCGCCAGGACCCGCAAAAGCGGCTTCAATCCGGTAGCGGCCCCCATTATCCCGTGCAATAAATATGCAAAACGATTGTTAATTAATCAATTGAATCAGTGAGTTAATCGGGGTGTTGACACATAACTACGGGCTCAGTATTATGCGCCCCGTTCACACGATTCCTCTGTAGTTCAGTCGGTAGAACGGCGGACTGTTAATCCGTATGTCACTGGTTCGAGTCCAGTCAGAGGAGCCAAATTTAAGAAGCCCGCTTAAGGAAACTTAAGCGGGCTTTTTGTTTTTTTATTAACCATTACTTTATACAGCCCCAGTCAGCAAACGCCAGGCAGCCACTTCTTCATCTATCCACCCCATAAAGAGAGCCGCCTCAGGCTTCATCCTGGTTAACTGAGGTGTCACCATCCAGTAAGGCCAGGGATACGGTGCGGTAAAAGGAGTCAGCTGAACCAGTTCACCACGAGTGATGGCATCCTGAACCAGAGAGCGTCGTTCCAGCGCAATACCTTTGCCGAGCCTGACAGACTCGAGGACTAAGTTTGAGTCGTTAATGCATAAACCGCCTGGTACAATATCTTTTTCAAGCCCTGCATTGAAACACCATGTTTTCCACGACTCCATGGAGAATATTATTTGGCTCTTAGCCACCTCAGTCGGCGTCTTTGGAAGGACGCCGCCGTTATAACCGGGCGCCGCAACAACAATCAGTTCATCTGAAAAAAGATAATGGCAGTCACTTCCTTCCCAGTTTCCTTTCCCCATCCGTATCGCAATATCTATCCCTTCCTGCTGCATGTTGGTGATGGTCAGGCTGGCCTGGATCCGTAACGTGATATGCGGATATTTTACCCGAAACCGTTCCAGACGCGGCAATAACCAGTGGCACCCAAAAGACGGCACCACCGCCAGCGTCAATTCTTGTATTCTTGGTTTCACCTGCACTAAACGGGTGGCATCTGCAATATGGTTTAGCGCATCGCGAACCTGTAAGGCATAGAGCCGCCCTTCTTCGGTGATCTGCACCCCTCGCCCATGACGGATAAACAGATTCACACCCACCATTTCTTCCAGCACTTTAATCTGCTGACTGATGGCGGAATGGGTCACATGGAGCGCTTTCGCCGCAAGCGTTACGCTACCAAGACGAGCGACGGCTTCAAAACTACGCAAACTTGCGATAGGTGGAAAATCCGACATGAAACTACTCCCTCAATATACTTAATCTTATAAACGGCAACCGGCCAATATGTCAGTAATACTAACCTGGGCCGTAAGATACTGATGATATTCGTCATAACGAATTTATTGTAATGTCTGTTTATCGTTTTCAATGAAGCGTTCTTTCACACAGACAGGAAAACAGGAATCATGATAAAACTGATTGGCATGATGGATTCTCCTTATGTACGGCGCGTGGCGGTCTCTCTGGAACTTTACGGCGTAGCGTTTGAAAGCCTGCCGCTGTCGGTATTTAGTACATTTGAGGAATTTTCCCGGATCAACCCTGCGGTAAAAGCGCCAACGCTGATTCTGGATAATGGAACTCGTCTGATGGATTCATCGCTGATACTGAATTATTTTGAGGCTCAGGCCACCCCCGAACTGAGACTCCTGCCCGTAGCGCCGGATGCGCTGGCAAACGATCTCCAGACTCTGGGCTTTATCCTCGCCGCCGCCGAAAAAGCCGTACAAAATGTGTATGAACACAACCTGCGCCCGGCGGAGAAGCAGCATAATCCGTGGATAGAACGTATCACCCTCCAGCTGCTGGCCGCCTGCCGGGAATGGAACGCGCTGCTGGAAACGCGTCCAGAAAACACGGTGGCCGATCAGGTTGCGGTCACCAGTACGGTTATCTGGACATTTATTCAGTCCATGATCCCTCACGTCGTTAACGCCGGTGATTTTAAAAATATTCAGGCAGTTGCCAGCGTTTTCGAAAGCCAGGCGGCATTTAAGAAATACCCTTTTAGTTAACACTTCATTTGATGTGTTATGGGGCTTTGCAGCCCCATTTTTTAGGCCAGAAGCGACAGACCTGTGTATGGTCTGGTGACATTTGCCCGAGTGCGCTGTTATGTTACAACGTCTCTCCTGGCTCAGCCCCCAGAGTGCCCACCCTTATGGCCGATGCCACGATGGCCCTGCCCTGTATGGCGCAAACCCGCCCCGTAACGCCAGCCACCACTCGCCATGAAGATAGTTCATGTTGGCGTGAAATTAACTCTCTTTCTCTCGTTCACCTGCTCTGGCATAACTATGCCTATTAACTTATTGATAACATGATGACCGCGATGAATAAAGAATTCACCTTTAAGATTAAAAGCAGTCGCTTTGACGAAAATTACAATCCGTCAGAAAACACGCGTATTACCACCAACTTTGCCAATCTGGCTCGCGGGAATAACCGCCAACAGAACTTGCGCAACACGCTGGTGATGATTAACAACCGTTTTAATAACCTGGCGTATTGGGATAACCCTAAAAGTTGTCGTTATTCTGTGGAGCTGGAAATTATTTCAGTTGAGATGGCTATTCCGGATACCACCACCACTTTCCCGGTAATTGAGATTTTGAAAACAACGATTGTTGATAAAAAAACCGGGCTGCGCATTGACGGTATTGTGGGCAATAACTTCTCTTCTTACGTAAGGGATTATGACTTCAGTGTATTACTGCCAGAGCATAATAAGCACCATGCTAATTTCAGTATTCCGGAGCACTTTGGTGAGTTACACGGACAGATATTCAAACATTTTGTTAATTCCAGTACATACCGGGAAACGTTCAAAAAAACGCCGGTAATTTGCCTCAGTGTTTCAAGCAAAGACACCTATCAGCGCACCGGAAACCAGCATCCGGTTCTGGGTATTGAATACCGGCCAGGCAGCACATCGTTAACTGAGAAGTACTTTGCAAAGATGGGATTACAGGTGCGCTACTTTATGCCGAACAATAGTGTCGCCCCGCTGGCGTTTTATTTTTCCGGCGACTTACTCAGGGATTACACAGACCTGGAGCTTATCAGCACCATCAGCACGATGGAGACGTTCCAGAAAATTTACCGGCCTGAGATCTATAACGCCAACTCAGCCGCCGGGCATTATTACCAGCCTAACCTCAGTCACCAGGATCATTCACTCACCACTATTGTTTATGACCGTGAAGAGCGGACGCAACTGGCGATTGAACAGGGTAAATTTACTGAAACATATTTCATTAAACCCTACCAGAATATTCTTGCGCAGTGGTCTGCCAGCTATGAAATTTCTAACTGCTTAATTTAATTAACGAAGAATAAAAGGTTCACTATTATTATGAAAAAATTGCTACCCACCTCCACGGCTGGCAGTTTGCCCAAACCGTCCTGGCTCGCGCAACCAGAAACCTTGTGGTCGCCCTGGAAACTGCATAACGGTGAGCTGGCTGAGGGGAAAAAAGATGCCCTGAGTCTGGCACTGTATGATCAACTGCGGGCAGGGATTGATATTGTCAGCGACGGCGAACAAACTCGCCAGCACTTTGTCACCACATTTATTGAACACCTCAGTGGTGTGGATTTTGAAAAACGTGAAACGGTCAGAATTCGTAACCGCTATGATGCCAGCGTTCCCACTGTCGTGAGTGCCGTAGAGCGCCAAAAACCGGTGTTTGTTGAAGATGCCAAATTCTTACGCCAGCTCACCAGGCAGCCAATAAAGTGGGCCCTGCCAGGGCCGATGACCATGATAGACACACTGTATGACAACCATTACAAGAGCCGTGAAAAACTGGCCTGGGAATTTGCCAAAATTCTCAACCAGGAAGCCAAAGAGTTAGAAGCGGCAGGTGTCGACATTATCCAGTTTGATGAACCAGCGTTTAATGTCTTTTTTGATGAAGTGAATGACTGGGGAATCGCCGCGCTGGAAAGGGCCATTGAGGGGCTTAAATGCGAAACAGCGGTGCATATTTGCTATGGCTATGGTATCAAAGCCAATACTGACTGGAAAAAGACTCTGGGCTCTGAATGGCGACAGTACGAAGAAACATTCCCCAGGTTGCAGTCATCGGGTATCAATATTATCTCCCTGGAATGCCATAACTCCCATGTCCCACTTGATCTGCTTGAACTGATTCGAGGCAAAAAAGTCATGGTAGGCGCCATAGACGTGGCAACCAACGCGATTGAAACACCAGAGGAAGTTGCCAGTACATTGCGTAACGCACTGCAGTTTGTAGATGCCGACAAGTTATACCCGTCAACTAATTGCGGTATGGCTCCGCTATCACGTCAGGTTGCCAGCGGTAAGCTCAATGCGTTAAGTGCAGGGGCGGAGATTGTCCGCCGGGAACTGGCCGACAAATAATTACGCCCACAAAAAAGCCTGCGCAAAGCAGGCTTGAGTCTCATGACAAACCTTATGTCCGCACAGAACGAGAGGATGTAACCCAATAAAAAACCAGGAAAATCAATTTATTGATTTTCGGCTGCTAACTAAAAAGAAGGAAAAACCACGTTTTTTCCTTCTTTTTCATCAATCTTAAGCCTGCACTAAGCAGGCTTTTTACTTCTTGAAGCTTATGTAATTACGCTTTCGTAAGCCAGGTGCCAGTTACCGCTTAATGGCTTTCGTCTTCATGATTACGGGTAACAATCAGCGGTTCAATATCACTCTCTTTTTGAATCACCAGGGTTTCATCTCCGCGCAGGCAGGCTCCGCCATAACTGCCACCAACAGTAAATGTGCACACCTGCAAATAGCGCCCTGAGACTTTCGGCAGGCACCACAATTGCTGGTAGATATTTTTCCGGTCAACAAATTTGCCCTGAGTCTTATCCAGCACTTCATCCTGCCCGCTGATAAGGTCAATATTACTGCCGCAACGGCCTGATATGGGCTTCACCGCATAACCTGTTTTCGCCAGTTCTTCGTTAACGTGAAAATCTGTATCCAGTAAATAGCGGTGGTGAGGGAACAACGACCACAGCACCGGCAAAATCGCTTTGTTGCCCGGGATCACCGTCCATAATGGCTCAAACACCATCACTTCTGGGCGCAACAACACATCTATCAGCCGAACTTCATTTTGTGGGTGGCCGGTACGAATAGGAACCGCGGCATATTCGGTTTCGCTGACCTCTCGTATCTGCTCAATCGCGGTTTCCCATGCCCAGGTTTTCCAGACACAGTTAACCAGGCGCCCTTCATCATCAATCAGTTCCCCGGCACTGTTCCAGCTCAGCGAAGAGAGCCCGCAAACGACCTTGCACTCAAACCCGGCATTTTCCAGCGAGCGCTGCATAAACATCGCATGGTATTTTTCCTCCACGTCATCATCCAGCATGATATGAACAAACGGGCGCACATCACTGTGTTTCCAGGCGCCGGAAAGTTCATCAAGCAATCCTTCCGCCGGGTTATACCCCATGCCCGGATAACCTTTTTTCGCCCATTCGCTGAGGATCAACCCACCTTCGGTGTGGCAGGAAGCCGAATCCGCATTGTATTCATAAACTTTTATTCCCCTCTCATCCATGCAAAAGTCCAGCCGCCCGGTAATCATGTGATGACGGCGTTGTTGCCATGACAGGCGCAAACGGGGCCAAAGAATTTTTGGTATATCAAACAACTCCAGCAAACTGTCGTCTTTAAGCACTTTATCTGTCGCATGCAAGTACATTAAATGCAGTTCATTGGTTGCTTTAATCAGCTCCTGCTCAGCATCTTCGCTAATGGTGAAATAACGGTAGGGATCCTGATTAATGCTGTAACCATTGGCTGCAATGTACGCTTCCTGCAGCGGGTCTTTATCATTAAGCCAGCGGCCATTAAACTGCCCCTGCTCAGAAAGTCTTGCGCCAGTAATCGCCAGTTTTTTTGCGGGAATTTCCGGTTGTGGCAGTGTGCCCTGCGTGTCATCGCTCTGAACCATCCACCCCAAAATGGCGGTGTCATCAAAGGTATCTTTGACTGTGTAGTGGCCGTTTTTAACTTCCAGCACCAGTTCCCGGGTCCATTGCTGGCCTGCCGGTAACGGTGAGTGAATAACATTCTGCTCCGCGATACGCACTTTATTGCCCAGAAGTTGCGTGATGACCGCAACATGGCCGGTGTGTTTAAATTCTCCACCCTTCTGCCAGATAAGCAATGCCCCCGCAACTGGAGGCCGGGTGGCACCATTAGCTACAGCCTGCAATGGTAGCAAATTGTCGTTTACCACCTGGCGCAAAAACCGCAGAGAAAATATCTCATACGCCATGCCCACATCAGTAAATACCACACCATAGTTCAGGAACATAAAACGCCGCGCAAACTCTACGCATTGCCATTTATGCCCCATATATTCGTTTCCGATATAACTACGAAATGCCGCGTCATCCGGAAAACTCTGCGGATCCAGACTGCTGTAATTAGAGGAATAGATAGCAACCCCGCCAGGTGCATACCCTAACAATGTGCCAAATGGCGCATCACACCCGGTTGTTCCTTTACTCATGTGCTGACCTTACATAATACGGCCTGAGTCACTCCCTTTACCCTTCCGTCATGCTCTTCGGCTCAGGCGCTGTCCAGACGGAGAAGTGATTATCATAGCACTGCGCATCTTTTTTCCAAGCCGTGGCCCGGCTACAACACTCGGACATTTTACATGCTTATTTGTATCAGTTTGTCACAGGCCAGTGAGATTAATTCCCCCCACGGGATGAGAGTAAAAACACGGATATTCAATTTATTACAGCCATTTTATGGGCCGGGATTATTTCAGTTCTCATATAACACGTCGAAAAAACCGCACAATTAGGGCAACGCGCGCTGAACAATCACCTATGGTTATTGGAATTGCAGGTTCCATAACCCAAAAGGAGCAGACACATGTCAAAAGGTCTCGATGGTAAAGTGGCCCTGGTAACGGGCGCGGCGCAAGGTATTGGCCGTGGAATTGCACTGCGACTGGCCGAAGAAGGAGTGAACCTTGCGCTGGTTGATCTACAAAAAGAAAAACTGGCACATGTCCTGGACGAAGTCACGGCGAAGGGGGTGCGGGCCACAACATTTGGTGCAGATATCAGTCAACGCGAAGATGTTTATGCCGCCGTTGACCATGCGGTTCAAGAGTTAGGTACGCTTGATGTCATGATTAACAATGCCGGTATCGCCCAGGTTAAACCCATTGCCGATATCATGCCCGGTGATCTGGAAAAAATACTGAACATTAATATTGGCGGCGTGACATGGGGTATTCAGGCGGCTGCAGCAAAATTTAAGGCGTTAGGTAAGAAAGGGAAGATTATTAGTGCATCGTCCATTGCCGGTCATGATGGTTTTGCAATGCTGGGCATGTATTCAGCGACTAAATTTGCCGTTCGCGCCCTTACCCAGGCTGCGGCCAAGGAGTATGCCAGCGCGGGCATTACGGTAAATGCTTATTGCCCGGGGATTGTTGGCACCGATATGTGGGTAGAAATCGATAAACGTTTTTCGGAAATAACAGGGGCACCGGTGGGGGAAACCTACAAAAAATATGTCGAAGGTATTGCTCTCGGCCGTGCGCAAACGCCTGCAGATGTGGCGGCACTGGTGGCATTTCTCTCCAGTGATGATGCCGATTATATTACCGGCCAGGCCATTCTGACCGACGGTGGGATAGTTTACCGCTAATCAACTGACTACAGCCGCTTTTTACTACAAACACAGGCTGCATACGCAGCCTGTTCAGTGCTCATCCCACAAAAAAAGTTAACGCAGATTGGCAGACTTCGTGCCATTCAGTACGTCTTCAATGGCCGAGCTCAGTTCATTGATTTCAAACTTCGCTACATAGCCATCGGCGCCCACTTTGCGGACATGGTCTTCGTTTGCTGAACCCGACAATGATGAGTGAATAATGACCGGAATACGCTTCAGTGACTCTTCTCGTTTGATATTACGGGTCAGCGTAAAGCCATCCATTTCAGGCATTTCAAGGTCCGTCAGGACCAGGCCAATTTTATCACTGATCGGCACGCCTTCTCGCTGAGCTTCATCCATAATTTTCTTAATGCGGTTCCAGGCTTCAAGCCCGGTTACATTAGAAATAAACGGAATCCCCATTGCATTCAGCGCCTGTTCCAGCATGGAACGCGCAACTTTTGAATCCTCAGCAACAATCGCTACCGCACCGGGCTTCAGGTTAAACCGCTTCGCTTCCATGGTATCTTCATGTACTTCACGCGCGGTTGGAATAATGTCACACAGGATCTGTTCTACATCCAGCACCAGTGATAAACGGTTACTTGCCGGGTCAGTATCCAGACGGGCAATACTGGTAATGTAACTGTTGCTCACCCCCGCCTCTGCCGCATGTACCTGGCTCCAGTCAAGGCGCACAATGTCATCCACTGTTTCCACAGCAAATGCCTGAGTACTACGGGCATACTCCGTTATCAATAAAATGTTCAGCCCGGTTTCTGGCTTACAGCCCACAACCGCAGGTAAATCAATAACCGGAATTACCTGACCACGAATATTCACCATTCCCATCATCGGTGGTTGCATACCAGCCGCTTTAGTCAGCACTGGCATGGGCACAATTTCTCGTAACTTAAACACGTTTATGCCAAACAGTTCCGGTGGCTCTCCCGGGCCGGGCACACCCAGGCGAAACAGCAACAACTCGAACTTATTGGATAGTGTGAGGTTTGTTCTTTCCTCAATCTCTTTTTGAAAGTTATCCATGTTTTCCTCAGTGTGGTCGGTGTTGGGTGAGATAACAAAACAACACGAGTGATTGAGACAAAGACGTAACAAATCTCCTCGCCTTCACTTCACGTGCTAACGGCAATTTTGTCCAGTTATCACTCTTTATCGGCAGCCTCCGGCAAAATTACAGTTGTTAATCCACCTTTTTCAATTTTCGTTAAGCTGCACAACATTTTTATTGTTATGCCCTAATTACTCAGCGGAAAACATACCTCTGGCGAGGTAACTGACGGGAGGTGACACACAGAATTGAGGTATTCAGAAATGCAAAACACCGCCCTGGGCGGTGTTTCAACTTAAAGCGCTGCTTATCCCAAAAAATTAGCCTACCAGCATCAGTTCGTTGCTTTCCAGAGACGGGCGGGAGACCAGGGATAACAAAATATCTTTTACTGCCTGAGCCTGAGGCGACAACTGAGCGCGAGCCGACAGGTTTAATGATAAAGGCAGGTTCATTGATGGTGTGGTAATACGGGCCATCCAGCCATTAGATGCACTGACTAAAGAGCGGGCCGCAGACTCAGGCAGGACTGTCACGCCCATACCACTGGCAATAGCCGCAGTCAGAGTAGAAATAGATTCAATTTCACCAATAATTTTGGCAGTCAGGCGGCGCAGTGAAAATGCTTCATCAACCCGCTTACGCACAGCACTGTAATCGCGTGGTAAAAACAGGTTCATTTCTGCAACAGCGGCGAGGTCAACGGTTTGCCCCGGGCACTCACTGGTGCCAACCAGATATAACTCTTCTTTCAATAGCGGCTGGCTGGTAATTCCGGCTGTTGGCGCACGGTCATATAATACAGCCATATCCAGTTGCCCACTGAGCAATTTATCATTCAGTACCGAGCCACTATTTTCATGGAGATAAACCAGCACATCGGGTAATTCGCTACGCACAGCCTGCAACAACGGCATAATAATGGACGACGCTGCTGTACCTGGTGCCAGACCAATGGATACCTGCCCGCTTAAGGTTTGCCCTACATTGTTAACGGCAAGCTGTGCCTGTTCACACTGGCGCAAAATAGTACGAGCATGGGCGTAGAGAATTTTTCCGGCTTCTGTGGGTGTTACTCCACGTTTCGTGCGGATTAACAGTTGCTGATCCAACTCCCCTTCCAGGGTAGCCACCTGCTGGCTTAGCGCTGGTTGCGCAATGTGCAAGACTTCAGCGGCCTGAGTCAGGCTACCAATATCGACGATTTTCACGAAGTACTTCAGTCGTCTTAAATTCATTTTGCCTCCTGTACGGAATGCCCTTGCCATGTCGGCAGCTATCATGTCTCTGAATGTATAGCAATATACTTGCCAGTTTTCTGGAACTCCGCTTTTATGAGCTAACAGGCTGGATAATAAGAGAAACTAATCGACTCCCCCATTATCATTACTAAAACGCGGGAATACCCCTGCCCCATAAGAGACACTTATGCACCATAGCAGTGCGCATGATGCCTGTTTTGGGCAAAAAAAGACCAACTGCTGAAATAGCCAGCAGTTAGTTTTAAAATTGCTTTCCAGGCTTTGACAAGCTGTTACACCCTCGTTATTATGCGCCCCGTTCACACGATTCCTCTGTAGTTCAGTCGGTAGAACGGCGGACTGTTAATCCGTATGTCACTGGTTCGAGTCCAGTCAGAGGAGCCAATTTCCTGTTTTCATGCATCCTTGCGAATCATTATATGATGTTGGTTCAACAGGTTAGCGTGAAAATTCTTCCCGGTGCATTTTGATTTTACCCTCCGCATCGGGAAAAATTGGTGGTCAAATCTGGGGTCAGGTTAGTTCGATAATGGAGTGACCCCCATATGTCCCTTACCGACGCGAAAATCCGCACTCTCAAGCCTTCTGATAAACCCTTTAAAGTCTCCGATTCCCACGGTCTGTATCTGCTGGTCAAGCCGGGTGGCTCACGTCACTGGTATCTCAAGTACCGTATTAACGGTAAAGAATCCCGCATTGCGCTGGGTGCCTATCCTGCCGTCTCCCTCTCTGATGCGCGACAGCAGCGTGAAGGTGTCCGTAAAATGCTGGCGCTGAATATCAACCCGGTACAGCAGCGGGCTGCTGAACGTGGCTCACGAACACCGGATAAAGCTTTTAAAAACGTGGCGCTGGCGTGGCATAAAAGTAACCGGAAATGGTCGCAGAACACCGCTGACCGTCTGCTTGCCAGCCTGAACAATCACATCTTTCCGGTTATCGGGAACCTGCCTGTATCAGAACTTAAACCCCGTCATTTCATTAACCTGCTGAAAGGGATCGAGGAAAAAGGTCTGCTGGAAGTTGCGTCCCGCACGCGGCAGCACTTGAGTAACATAATGCGCCATGCGGTCCATCAGGGGTTAATCGATACTAACCCGGCAGCAAACCTTGGCGGCGTGACCACACCTCCTGTCAGACGGCACTATCCTGCCCTGCCACTGGAGCGGCTGCCTGAACTGCTTGAACGTATTGAGGCATATCATCAGGGCCGCGAACTTACCCGGCTTGCCGTCCTGCTGATGCTGCATGTGTTCATTCGCTCCAGTGAACTGCGTTTCGCCCGCTGGTCAGAGATTGATTTCACAAACCGGGTCTGGACGATACCCGCGACGCGAGAACCCATTATTGGCGTGCGTTATTCCGGGCGCGGGGCCAAAATGCGAATGCCGCATATCGTCCCCCTCTCAGAACATGTCATCGCCATTCTGAAACAGATTAAAGATATCACCGGTAATAATGAACTGGTCTTCCCCGGCGACCATAACCCGTATAAGCCAATGTGTGAAAACACGGTCAACAAGGCATTGCGGGTGATGGGCTACGACACAAAAAAGGATATCTGTGGCCACGGCTTTCGGGCGATGGCATGCAGTGCGCTGATGGAATCGGGTTTATGGTCAAAGGACGCAGTAGAACGCCAGATGAGTCATCAGGAGCGCAATACCGTGCGCATGGCTTATATTCACAAGGCAGAACATCTGGAAGCCCGCAAGGCGATGATGCAGTGGTGGTCCGATTATCTGGATATATGCCGTGAAGCCTACGTTCCACCATATTTCCTTATCAGAAAATAAAGCATTACGCCAGATAGTTCATGAACTATCTGGCGTAACAAATCAACACCATATCGGCGTCAATTGATATGGTTTTTTTTAGTTTAAATCCCATGACTGCGAAGGAGTAATGACTCCTGTAAGGTATTTGCTTTTGAAAAAGGCTATTGCGGATGTTCTCTACAGAACATTCCATAGTCTTAAAACGGCCGACAAAGGAAAACTCTAAGAAATGCAGATCAGGCTCCTGACGTATCGAACACGCTGCTGGTTTAGGGCGAGAAGGTACTCGGCTATTAACTTGACGTGAACATTACTGTGTTTGCTTCCCAGCCCCACTCATTCTCCCGGTAAAACCGGAATGTTATCAAGACTGATTAAATAGCAAATAAAAACAACTTTCTCGTGAAAGATTGCATTCACTTTAACGGAATTGAAAACATCACACGCAAAATATCATGTAACTTTCATGGTTTCATGTGATAAGCTAACTCATGTCCTTTGTAAAGTTACATGAGTTTATCTTTCCGATGCGAGTTTGCAACGTCTTATGGTGCGCACACATCACAAAGTAACGCAGGTAAACGCTGTGACATGTAGGGGCCAACAAACAACTTAACTTTACCTTTATAACCACATGATTTTTGGAATGATTTATGACTGTATCGTTCAAACTTCGCATGTTGTGCTTAACCGGTACACTGGCTGTCATCGGGCTGTTCCTTTCAAAACAGAGCGTCATACCCGGCGCGTATGCACTTGAGACATCAAACTTTAAAACGGTGCGAACTACGTCCGCAGTTGTTCATACGGTAAACGACTGGGTCGAATTCTCGGGAAAACTGGAAGCCACCGATGAGGTCACTGTACGTTCAAAAGTTACAGGCTCGATTGTGGATGTTAAGTTCAGGGATGGTCAGTTGGTCAGGAAAGGCGATATTTTATTTATTATCGATCCAGCCCCTTATAAGACTGAACTGGCCCGGGCTCGTGCAGCATACGCGCAGGCAAAAGCGAAGCAGGACCTGGCATTGCTGGATCTGTCCCGGGGTAAAAAACTTATCGGGACCCATGCTATCTCACAGCGCGATTATGACGTTCTGAACAATGCCGCCCGGGAATCGAAAGCAGCCAGGGAGATTGCCGAAGCTGAGGTCGAGAGCGCCAGGCTCAGCGAAAGCTATACCCGGATCACCGCACCGGTAACTGGCCGTATTTCCAGAGCAGAACTGACAGTCGGTAATCTGGTCGCAGCCGGTATTGACAGTCCAGTTCTTGCATCCATTGTTGCTCTTGATCCCTTGTATGTCGCTTTTAATGCGGATGAACGAACCTATCTTAATTATATCGACAAGCTTTCAAATAAAGACAAACCTGAAGTGCTGGTAGGACTGGCCGATGAAAAAGATTATCCACATAAAGCCATTCTTCATTCTGTGGATAATCATCTCAGTACTGAAACCGGCACTATCAGGATGCGCGCACTTCTTGATAATCCATCATCAAGGTTGCTTCCCGGTTTACAGGCCCGGGTCAGACTCCAGGCAAGCAAATCTTATACAGCAGTATTGATTGACCAGACACTGATCCGCACCGACCAGGACAGACGCTATGTTCTGGTAGTCGGAAACAATGACAAAGTTGAATATCGCCCCCTCGAACTGGGAAACAGACAGGGGGAACTGATTGTTGTGAAAAAAGGCCTCAATAAGGGTGACAGAGTTATTTCCGGTGGGGCGCAGTTGGTCAGTCCCGGTGAAACAGTCGTTGTCAGCAAAGACGAATCCCCTTCGTCAAAATCCCGGGAAGGAAATAAGTCATCATGAAAGTATCAAAATTCTTTATCGACAGGCCGGTTTTTGCTGGAGTACTGTCTGCGTTGTTCATTCTGGCAGGGATTATCGCCATATTTCGTCTACCGGTATCGGAATACCCACCGGTTGTCCCCCCATCCGTTATCGTTCATGCCCAGTATCCTGGAGCCAATGCCACCACGATTGCACAGACGGTTGCAGCTCCAATAGAGGAAACTGTGAACGGCGTAGAGAATATGCTGTATATGCAGTCACTTTCAAATGAGGATGGCAATCTCTATCTGACAGTGACCTTCAAACTGGGCACAGATCCCGATCAGGCTCAGCAATGGGTGCAGAACCGGGTGTCGCAGGCTCTGCCCCGGTTACCTGAAGATGTCCAGCGACTGGGTGTCACAACGAATAAAAGCTCGCCGAATATCACACTTGCCGTTCATATGATATCGCCTGATGGCAGATATAACGATAATTACATCAGTAATTACGCCATACGTAACATCAAAGACCAGCTCTCGCGTATTGAGGGAGTTGGCCAGGTATCAGTATGGGGCCCCGGTGGTTACGCGATGCGAATCTGGCTTAATCCTGATGCTATGGCTGCTCGCGGACTGACGACATCAGATGTCGCCTCTGCTATCCGTGAACAAAACGCCCAGTCACCAGTGGGAAGCGTTGGCGCAGCCCCTATGGCAGAAGAAACACCGTTACAGTTGTCAGTTAATGCCAGCGGTCGGCTTAAAACGGCTGAAGAATTTGGCAACATTGTGCTCCATGCCCGACAGGATACCAGAACGACATTATTGAAGGATGTCGCCCGTATTGAACTGGCCGCTGAAAATTATGCCATGCGTACTTACCTGGATAAAAAGCCTGCGGTAGCGCTGGCCATACAGGAGTCTCCGGGCGCAAATGCTCTGGAAATTGCCTCACAAGTAAGTCGCACAATGAAAGATCTGAAAAAACAGTTCCCTGAAGGACTGGATTACCAGATAGTTTATAATCCAACCAAATCAGTCAGGGCGGGTATAGAAGCTGTGCTTCATACTCTTTTTGAGGCCATACTCCTCGTGGTACTGGTTGTTTTTCTTTTCCTTCAGACCTGGCGAGCATCAATCATTCCTCTGCTGGCTGTTCCCGTTTCAATAACCGGCACAATGGCATTTCTGTACCTTTTTGGATTTTCAATCAATGCCCTGAGCCTTTTTGGCCTCGTCCTGGCTATTGGCATTGTCGTTGATGATGCCATTGTTGTTGTTGAAAATGTAGAAAGAAACATAGAAAGAGGCATGACGCCATATCATGCCGCCTGCAAGGCTATGCAGGAAGTCAGTAGTCCCATTATTGCGATCGCGCTGACGCTGAGTGCCGTATTTGTTCCGCTGGCTTTTATGAGTGGCCTGACTGGGAGGTTTTATCAGCAGTTTGCAGTGACAATAGCAGTTTCAACGATTATCTCCGCTATTAACTCCCTTACGCTCTCACCGGCTCTCTCTGCCATGCTGCTGAAGTCACGTGATTCAGACAGCGACTGGCTTACGCGCATTATGCATCGTAGTTGTGGACGGTTCTTTACTGTTTTCAACCGCCTGTTCAACAGTAGTGCCAGGCGATATGAAAAAGGTGTTGGCGCACTTGGCCAGCGCAAGATTCTGATTATGGTGATTTATGGCATTCTGCTGGCAATTACGCTGTTACTGGGCAGGTCTGTACCCGGGGGGTTTATCCCTGCTCAGGATAAAGAATACCTTATCAGTTTTGTTCAGCTTCCTGCTGGCGCATCATTGTCCAGAACAGACCGGGTACTGGAAAAAATGAATGAAATAGCACGAAGTGAGCCAGGAGTATCTTCCACATCTTCTTATGCTGGATTGTCCGTAAACGGCACCACCACAAGCCCTGGTTCCGGCCTGACATTTGTCCTGCTCAAGCCTTTTGAGCAACGGCCTAGCATCAGCGCAGATGATGTTGCCGCCTCTCTGAATGCCAGATATCAGTCACTTCCTGGCGCAGATTTTGCGGCCGTTTTCCCGGCACCACCCGTTATGGGTCTGGGTTCCCTGGGGGGATTCAAATTGCAGCTTGAAGACAGAGGAAATATCGGTTATGACGGAATGGCCGAAGTACTTCGACGCTTTCAGGCAGAAGCAGCTAAATCACCTGTGCTGACGCCACTTTTTTCAACATACCAGAATAATTTTCCACAAATTAATGTCGATATTGACCGTAATCGCGCCAAACAACTTGGGGTGAACATCAGTGATATCACCGAGACATTACAATCCTATCTTGGCTCATATTATGTAAATGATTTCAATATAATAGGTCGTGTATATCAGGTAAGAATGCAGGCTGACGCAGAGTTCAGGGCAACCCCGGAGGATATACTGAAACTACACACCCGAAATGCCGCTGGCAATATGGTACCGCTGTCTGCCATAGCCCGTATTGAGCCGACACACGGTCCTGAGCTGGTTACCCGTTATAACGGTTTTACAGCGGTCGATCTTAGTGGCGCGCCTGCTCCGGGCTATTCTTCAAGTCAGGCGATGGAAGAGATTGAACGTATAGCGAAAAAAACACTTCCACCCGGCGTAGAGTATGAGTGGACAGACCTGACCTACCAGCAAATTCTTGCAGGCAACAGTGCCGTCTGGATTTTTCCACTCTGTGTATTCCTGGTATTCCTGGTACTTGCTGCCCAGTATGAAAGCCTTACGCTCCCTTTGGCTGTCATTATGATTGTCCCAATGAGTATCCTTTCTGCACTTACCGGGGTGTGGCTGACTCATGGGGACAATAATATCTTTACGCAAATTGGATTTATCGTCCTGGTCGGGCTGGCATCTAAAAATGCCATTCTTATCGTTGAATTTGCCCGAGAACTTGAGCTTTCAGGTAAGTCTGCCTGTAACGCAGTGAAGGAAGCATGCCGTCTCAGGCTGCGTCCAATTCTGATGACCTCACTGGCTTTCATCATGGGTGTAATCCCCCTGATGGTATCGCATGGAGCAGGCGCTGAGATGCGTCAGGCAATTGGGATATCAGTATTCTTTGGCATGCTCGGCGTCACCCTTTTTGGCTTGTTTATGACCCCCGTGTTCTACCTGTTAGCCCGACAAATATCAGGGAAACCACTGCACTCGGCCACTTTACCGGACGCGCCTGAGGAACGGCCGATAACAGAACAGGCTTCAGACTAAAATTTATGGTGACCTTTCAACAGCCGGACATTATATGATGCCCGGCTGTTGAATTTATTTATGTTTAAGGACTTCCGGCACAAGCTTATCAAGGGTAAGTTCAGCAAAGCGGTTCGTAATCAGACGTCTTGCCTCTTCAAGCGTATCACTTATTTCATTGTTAACTGCATCCTCTATCTGGCATTTGTCATGTTCAGTCGCCCAGCCTATTGAAAAAAGTTCAGTGCTGCCAATAGCGTGGAAAACCTGAAGGAGAGTGATGTCTCCGAGAGGTTTCTGGAGTGTCCAGCCACCTCCATGCCCTTTTTCAGAATGAATGATACCCGCCTGTTTGAGCCCCTGGAAAAGGCGTCTGACCACAACCGGATTCGTATTGATCATCGAGGCTATATCTTCGGAGGTAACGGGATCGCGGATTTTATCCATATGTATCAGCACGTGTAATGCACGGGACAGCCGGTGGTCTTTTCTCATTTTTTATCCTGTTTTCTGCGAAGTTGCTTATGAAACTTTCGTTGTTGCATAAGTGGCGCGATTTCATGTATCTTATACTATTACATGAAATCCATACAGAGAGTATTTTTTATGTCATTCGATAATGTGTTAGAACAGTTATGGGTCTGCCTCGTCATTGCACTGATGTCCAGTTGCATTTCAATCACCGTCACGCAGCAGGAAATGTTTCGCCCGTTGCGTGAATGGATGGTCAAAAAAAATGCCATGATAGGCTACCTGTTCAGTTGTTTTTATTGTTTTAGTCACTGGGTGGTTTTTGCCGGTGTTGCAATTTACAGGCCCGTTCTTGTTCATTCCGGATTCTGGTTAATTGACCTTGCGGTTACGGCATTCTTTACCATCGGTTTAACGGCTATGTTCAGCGGGATCATTCTGAAAGTAATGAGAAACGCTATCGCCAAAGCAATTGAAGAAAAAGAAATGAAAGACAAGCTGGGTTTGTAAATCGAACGGAGCCTGAAAACCTGGTGATGAAAACAGGACGGTTAGCCCGGCAATCTGCGCATATAAATGGCACTACTGCTTTACGCTTTCGCACCAGGTTTTGCGATGTTTTTACGTTCGTCTTCCACGCAGCTCACAGAGGTACAGGTACATACTGGTTCTTGCTGCCGATGTTGATGTGCCGGCAGGTGTTGCTGACATTTTTGTTACGAACGAAAATCCCACAGGTTATTCAGATAATCTTAATATCAGCATGAACTGTTAGCGTCCTGGAGTCTCAGTCCGGTTTACAGTGAACATTTGCGCATGAATATCGACAGTTGCAGATTAGTGTGTCGATGTCGCTGCTTCGAGTTGCGCAGGTTCCATCAGTGCGAATGCTGTGCGCATTTTACGCGTCTCCTCTCCGGGGCTGCGACCAAACAGTCTTTTGAACTCCCGATTGAACTGCGACGCACTTTCGTAGCCGACCCGCGCTGCTGCCCCTGCTGCAGTAACGTTGTCCCGTATCATCATCAGTCGCGCCTGATGAAGACGCACTGACTTGATGTACTGGATGGGAGAAGTCGCCGCAACGGCTTTGAAATGCGCATGAAAAGCCGGAACGCTCAGGCCAGCTTCGTGCGCAAGTGAAGCCACATCCAGTGGCCGGGCGTAATCGAGGTGGATACGCCGTAACGTACGCGCAATACGTCCAAAGTTGCCATGACAGGCCAGCGCAGCACGAATGGCTCCGCCCTGTTCACCCAGCAGAACACGAAAAATCAGCTCCCGCACAATCCCCGGCCCCAGAACCCGCGCTTCAAGTGGTGAAAATAATACCTTCAGAAGACGAACTGTCGTATCTGCCAGCGTGTCGTCAAGTGGTGTGGAGACAATGCCAACGGGTGAACCTGATGCAGTGGCATGGTGATCGACAGCCATAACCAGGTCTGCCACCGCTGTCATATCCAGACGAATGGACACAGCAAGCAAAGGCTCTGCCGGACTGGCATCTGTCTCGCTTGAAAATGGCAGAGGTACTGACAGCACCAGGTAGTGCAATGGGTCGTAGTGGTAAACCCTGTCAGCCAGGTAACCTCTTTTGTGCCCCTGACAGACAATAACAATGCCTGGTTCGTACAACACGGGGGTACGCCCCAGCGCGCCGTCAGCACGCATCAGACGCACGCCATCCAGCAACGTACGGGTGTGACCTTCATGAGGGGCGAGCTGGCAAATCATAGCCGCCATTTCGGACTGTTGAGATATGGAGGGCAATCTTTCTGGCATACAGCAGACCTGCTAATTGAATTTAATGATTATATTTTCACTCCCTGCATGCTTAAAAATCAATAAAGAAAATAGGATTAGGCAATGATGCAAGAGTGTCAGGCCTGTCGTCGTATGTGCCCTCTCTTTATGATACCTGCCTGTTTGATATTCCAATGACATTCCCTGTCCCGCTCGGTGACAGGCAAGGAGGAGTGATGAAAACAGTGGTATCAGAAACGTCTAAGGTGGTCATTCTTACCGGTGCCAGTAGTGGTATAGGTGAGGCCACAGCCCGTCATCTTTCCCGGAAGGGGCATCATTTGTTTATCGGTGCCAGACGTATTGAAAAACTGACCGCACTGGCGACAGAGTTGCGGGCAACGGGGGGTAATGTTGATGCCATGGCAATTGACGTCACGCGACCAGAAGATTTGCAACGCATCGCAGCCAGGGCGCTGGAGAAGCACGGACGCATTGACGCGCTCATAAATAACGCTGGCGTTATGCCACTCTCACCGCTGGCAGCGTTGAAGGTCGAAGAGTGGAACCGCATGCTGGATGTCAATGTTCGGGGCGTTCTGCACGGTATAGCCGCCGTCCTGCCGATCATGCAGGAGCAGGGTTATGGTCACATTATTAACATTGCCTCCACAGGCGCGTATACGGTCTCGCCCACAGCCGCTGTCTATTGCGCCAGCAAGTTTGCCGTGCGCGCTATTTCTGACGGACTGCGACAGGAGACCGACGCGATCCGGGTGACGCTGGTCAGCCCGGGAGTGGTCGAGTCAGAACTTGCCGATCATATTACGGACGAAACCGCCCGGGCTGCCATGCGCGAATTCCGGCGCATCGCCTTGCCTCCGGAGCCCGTGGCGCAGGCAATCGCCTATGCCATCGAACAACCCGCTGACGTTGATATCAGCGAACTCATCGTCCGCCCTGTGGCCAGTCCTCATTAACCGTAAGCATGTTTTCATTTATTCAGGAGTGTTCATGTCAGAGTCAGGCTCTTTTTCCAGGGCTATGCCCTTTGCAGGCCGTGTTGCGATCGTCACCGGTGCCGCCAGCGGTATCGGCCTGGCGACCGTCGAACTGTTGCACCGCCAGGGAGCACGTATCGTCGCAGTTGGCCGGGGGGAGAATGTCAATGCGCTTGCACGTGAAGGCATTGTCCCCGTTGTCGCCGACGTGACTCAGGAAGCCAGTGCGGAACTGGCCGTGCGGACTGCAACAGAACAGTTCGGTCGCCTCGACGTCTTAATCAACAACGCTGGCATCATCATCAACCAGCCGGTGGCAGAAATGACGCTCAGGGAATGGAACCAGGTCATGGCTGTTAATGCCACGGGCGCATTCCTTTTCTCAAGGGAAGCCATGCGCCCAATGATGGCGGCAAAATCGGGTGCAATCGTTAATATTGGTTCTTACGCCTGTTATCAGTCTTTTCCCGGTATCGCCGCCTATGCAGCTTCCAAGGGGGCGCTGGCACAGTTAACCCGTACACTCGCGCTGGAAGCTATCGCTCACGGTATTCGTGTTAATGCAGTCGGCTCCGGAGATGCGGTGACAAACATCACGAATACAATCCAGCCCGACGGGCAGGCATATCTGGCAGAGCATGGTCGTAAAGCGCCTGTTGGCCGTGCAGCCCACCCCGATGAAATCGCAGAAGTCGCCGCCTTTCTGGCGTCAGACAGGGCCAGTTACATTGTCGGCGCAGTGGTTATGGCCGACGGTGGTATGAGTGTCGCCATTCAGTAATGCAATTCATTTTTCAACAACAGGAGTCTCCATCAATGCAACAACAAACCTCCCCTGCAAAAGTCTGGTTTATCACCGGCGCTGCTCGTGGTATTGGCCTTTCGCTGGCACGCCAGTTACTGGCGCGAGGCGATGCCGTAGCCGCAACCTCCCGCACCCTGACCAGTCTGCGTCAGGCATTCGGCGACGATAACGCGCGACTGCTGGCGCTGGAGGTGGACCTGGTGAACGAAGCTAGCGTTCAGAAAGCCATCGACAGCACCATTGCCGCCTTCGGGCGCATTGACTGTGTGGTCAACAACGCAGGCTACGGCCAGCAGGGCACCATTGAAGCATTAACCGACAGCGAATTGCGTCGCAATTTTGATGTTAACGTGTTTGCTCCCCTGCATGTACTGCGCCATGCCCTGCCGCATATGCGTACGCGGCGCAGCGGCCATATCTTCAACGTGGCGTCGATCGTGGGCTTTCAGGGCGGTTACGCGGGCTGGGGCAGCTATGTCGCCAGCAAATTCGCACTGGCCGGTCTGACCGAAACCCTGGCGGCCGAACTGGCCGAGCTGAACATCAGAGCCACAGTGGTCTATCCTGGACCGGTGCGCACCGGGTTCCTGTCGAAGGAGACACTGGTCGTGGCCCAGCGCACAATCGCTGACTATACCGAAGCTCAGGCCTCGCTGGAACTCCATCTGAACGGTCTGGACGGCAAACAGGCTGGCAATCCTGATAAAGTCGCTTCTCTGATACTGCAGGCGGCCAGTGCTGACGCCCCACCCGTGCATCTTTTTGCAGGTAAGATTGCCAACACTCTTGCTGAACAAAAAATGCATGCATTGAGTCAGGACCTTGATGTCTGGCGAAGTGCGTCAGATGCCACGGATTTTGAAGAGTAATAACCCATTCCCCGGGGACATGTGAACCACACTGTCCCTGATCTTCTTTCTGGAGGATATCTCATGCATGACAGCCTGCCTGCGGAAAAAGCGTACCGTATTCTTGAAGCTGGTCCCGTTATTCTGGTGTCCACGAGGGGAACAGATGGCCGGACGAATCTGATGACCGCAGGTTTTCACATGATGATGCAGCATGCCCCACCGCTGGTCGGTGTGATTATCGGCCCCTGGGATTACAGCTATCAGGCGCTGTCAGATACCGGGGAATGTGTTCTGGCTGTACCGCCAGCCGGGATGGCAAAGGCCGTTGTGGACATCGGTAATTGCTCGGGAGAAACAGAGGACAAATTTGCGCGTTTCGGCCTGACCCCCGTTGCCGCGCAATCGGTCAGAGCGCCTCTGGTAGATGAATGCCTGGCTAACCTGGAGTGCAGAGTGGTGGATGACCGACAGGTGCGGCGCTATAACCTGTGGGTGCTGGAAGTTCGGCGGATTTGGCTTGACAGCGCATGGCAGGGACTGCGCCTGCTCCACCATCAGGGCGATGGCCGTTTCAGTGTCGACGGAGAGACACTTGACCTCAGTGACAGGATGGTAAAATGGCGCGATCTGATGAACTGAATTTTGCTCCATTCTGACTACAAGCGCTTGTTGGCAATACATTACCGGCAAAAACCGGTAATGTATTGCCATGAAAAAGGACGCACGACTGGTGATCCATCCTGTATCAGCAGGTGACGGCCAACAGAAGGAAAATGTACGCTAAAAAAAGTTAACTCTCTTTTTACGGACGATTATCCGGATGACTTAACGTTGCTCTGCTCCAGTCATAAAAAGCGCGAACCGAGGGCGGTATATACTGGCTATACGGATATACCAGGGATAGAGGTAACTCAAAGGTATAATTCTCAAGACAGGAAACCAGCTCCCCGCTTTGCAGGTAAGGTGTAACCAGATAACTGGCAACACGGATTAACCCAACCCCAAGTATTCCGGCCTGAATATAAGCATCAGTATCGTCAACAACCAGTGTTTCTCTCATACGGATTGCCCGGTCCCCCTCCTCAAGCGTAAAAAACCATTCAGTGGTGCGCCCGGTGCGGTGATTCAGATAGCCAACCGCGTAATGCTTTTCCAGTTCATCCAGCTTTTGCGGTTTTCCAAAGGTGTCAATGTAAGCAGGCGCGGCCAGAACAACCCAGGTAAAGTTGGGTAGTGGGCGGGCAACCAGAGTAGTTGAATCTTCGATCCTGCCGGTGCGGATCACGCAGTCATATCCTTCCCGAATGATATCTTCGACATTATCGCTTGAGCACAGAATCACTTCCAGTCCGGGGTACTGGCGGAGAAACACCGGGAGTTCAGGGATAATGCAATGCCGGGCGAGAGACTGGGGCATCCCGACTTTGAAACGACCGCTGGGCTGCTCAGAACGGATGGAAAAAGACGACTCCATGGCAGCAATATCCGTCAGTATCCGTTTGCATTCATTATAGTAGCGCTGCCCCCCCGCCGTGACGCTGAGCTTGCGGGTGGTACGCTGTAAAAGTTGGATCCCAAGCCAGGATTCCAGTTCCCGGATAACCCTGGAAACCGTTGAACGTGGCAGGCCAAGCACTTCTGCTGCCTTTGCAAAGCCATGCGAGTCCACCACGCTGACATAGACCTGCATTGCTCCCAGTTTATCCATCCCATCCCCTCTTGTCTGTACACGTTTATTATCCCATAACAGCGAATAGTCTAACCCGATTCCGTGATCTTATCGAAGGTACATCGCTGCCTTACACTTACTCCCACACAATGAACAAGTCTGAAAGCGTATAAGGAACCAATATGGCAGAGCATAAATTACACTCAGGTGAAAAAGTACTGGTGCTGGGTGCCGGACAACTCGGGGCGGCTGTACTGCGGCATCTGCTTCCGGCAGTCACTCAGCGCGAGGGCACTGTGTGCGTTATCGTTTCGCCTCGTGCCAGGGATGAACAAGGTCAACTGCGGGCTTCCACGCATCAAAAATATGTGGATGCCGGTGCAAAATTAATCCCTCTGGATATCGCCGCCTGCACGACGGAATCCCTGAAGGATCAATTTAAAGAGTTTGATACCGTTATCAATTGCATGGGGTTTGTTGCAGGCGCAGGTACTCAGATAAAAATCACCCGCGCAGTGCTGGAAGCCGGAGTTAATCGCTACTTTCCATGGCAGTTTGGTGTTAACTACGATGTCGTTGGCAAAGGCAGCGGCCAGCCGGTCTGGGACGAACAGTATGATGTAAGAACCCTACTGCGAGAACAACACAATACCGAATGGATCATTATCTCCACCGGTATGTTTACCAGCTTTCTCTTCGAGCCTGCATTCGATGTGGTGAATTTATCCGCACGGACTATCAATGCGCTGGGGCGATGGGACACACAGGTTACAGTAACTTCTCCGGAAGATATCGGCCGACTCACCACCGACATTTATCTACATCAACCGCGTATTGCCAACGAAGTAGTGTTTGTTGCAGGAGAAACGACTTCCTATGGTGAACTGGCAGAAACGGTCGAGCGAGTGACACAACAAACCTTTGCAAAAAAGGTTCTGACCCTGCCGACCCTGCTGGAGGAATTACAGGCCAACCCGGATGACCAGATGCTTCGCTATCGTGCGGCCTTCGCCCGAGGAGACGGTATGTGGTGGCCGATGAACGACACCTGGAACGTGCAGAACAATATTCACACGCAGAATATCGCAGCCTGGCTTAAGTCATCCATTTAATTATTAATCAAGGGATTATCAATGAAAAATATCATGACGTTATTCGTCTCTATAATCCTGCCTTTTTCAGTCTGTGCTCAAACCGAGACGGCAACAGGCGATACACTGGAGCAGACGGAAGAAAAAATTCGCCAGCAGGCTGACAAGCTGGGTGACAGGGATTATAAAATCACGGAAGCCCGCATGGGAAATAAAGTACATATCACAGCAGAAATCCTGCCGGAATAAATAGAACTGGGTGATACAGCACTCTTGAATTTACCTGGTAAGACTGTCGGCGCAGTCAAGGATATTTATATCTGTATTACATACTAAAGGTTTTTTATTTTGATTCATCAATAAATTTATAAAGTATAACGGGTGGGTAACTGAGAGTTTTACCGTCCGTATCAGGTAAAACTCCCCCACCATCATGTACAGCAACGCCAGTCTCCCCCTGGCTGCGGCGGATACCTAGTCCAGAAAAATGCGAATAACTTATATACCCGGCATTTCTGAATGACCTGTTCTGAATGCCAGGGGACTACTTACAGGCAGATATCATTACGTAACTAAAAAAGTCGCATAGGATTTTATCCTGAATAAAAATCAGTACGTAAGATGCCTGTTAAAAAAATAACGATTTATGGAAACCACATGATGTTTAGTTCTGCAATCTGATAATTCATAATAATTTGTACGACTGTAAAATTTAAAAAATTACCGTCAGGCAGAGAGGCGAGTAACTGGCGGGGCTACTCACCTCATACCCGGTATATGAATACTACAGGATACTGATAGTAATTTTCTCGTGGCTCAAATTTTCAGCCAATTAAGTCCTGCAACTCACTGACCGTATTGTGGCTTGAATACCTGTCAAGCTGACCAAACAACGGGTCCCATTCATGGATTTCAAGTTTAGCGATGAGACCTTCACGAGCAAAAGGGTCCGCACTGATCATGGACTGGACTTCATCGCGCGTCTCAGCCCTGAAAATAAGAAATCCCGCCCGCAGCGGCGTGTTTTTGAGCGGACCGGACGCTAACAGTTTGCCCTGTTCTATCAGCCCCTTCAGATAAATCACATGCTCACGCACAAAGATATTCCACCCGGTGCCATCCGGATGGTCCATTCTGACTATATAAATCTGCATCATTTTCGCTGTCCTGTTCATGAGACAAAAAATAAGCATAATAAGTATTAGCAGTTTTTAAAATTCGCCAATATTGAGTTCTGAAACAACCAGGAGTAGCGAATGCTGGATAAACTTACCGGAATGCGGGCCTTCGTTGTTGTTGTTCAGACAGGCTCTTTTGTCGCGGCCGCAGACCGGCTCGGTATGTCGCCTCAGATGGTGGCCCGCCATATCGCCACACTTGAGAAGCAGCTTGAAACGCGTCTGCTTAACCGAACGACGCGCAGGCAAAGCCTGACGCCGGCAGGCTCGCTGTACTACAGGCGTTGTGAAACAATTTTACAAGCCATCAACAGCGCAGAACGGGAAGCAAGCAGTACGAGCGAGGTTCTTGCAGGTACGCTACGGCTGAATGCGCCGGTAACATTCGGCCGTTATGTCTTAGTGGATTTTTTGAGCATATTTCTTGAGCGCCATCCGCAAATGCGCATTGAACTTACTCTTTCTGATGACGTTATTAATCCTGCTTCAGAAGATTTTGACCTGGTGATACGCATCGGCGAGCTTGATAAGAAACTCCGGCTTGCGGCAAAACCGTTGCCGCCATACCGATTTATTGTATGCGCAGCTCCTCAATACCTGACAAAGTACGGTCATCCAGAACAACCTTCTGATCTGAAACATCATGAGTGTCTGGTTTTTGCGCCCTGGTCTGCGGGATTAAGCCATTACTGGCCTTTTGCCAGTAATGAAGGACCTGCTGAAGTGATGGTAAACTCTCGCCTGGCGATTAACGACTGGGGAGCAATGCTTGAGGCTGCATTAAGGGGCACAGGTGTGCTGGTTGGTTATGAAAAAGGGCTCAGGAAACTTATCAACAGGGGAAAACTCATTCCTGTTCTGGAGGACTTCACTATTCCCTCACGGGAAATGCATTTATTGTACGACCCTTCTCGGGCTAACGAAAACCGGTATAAAGTTTTTATTGACGAATTGTATGAACATCTTAGCTAATTATTCCGGCAAACCTTTTAATAACAGCAATCTCACTTAGTATCATTGCTGTCAGTCAATTTCACAGCAGATGAGCAATAGCCTATCTCATTGGGCTATTTCTTTTGCCATTAAGAACGGACATTCGCCTGAAAGCTGAGATGAAATTTCTTTTTTTATTTAAGACACCTGTCTTGTCTTGAAGTAAGACTATCTCCTCTGTTCAGTTGGTTAAATTCAATCTGCCATTACAAAACGAGCTGAACGGTGTTTGAAGTGAGGGATTTTTGAAGTGCCCCCCCTCCCTGGACATTCCCCAAATGGTTAGTACCTGCCAACTTATCCCCGGAACAGGCATCTGCCTTAGACTGGATTCGTAGTGATCAGTAAGGATATATCTTCGGAGGTAACGTGATCTCGAAATGTATCCATATGAAACAGATAAAACCATGCCCGCGAACCCGCAGACGCATATTGCGGGTTCAGGGGGGCTGAAGGCAGATGCTAAGGCAGGGTTCAACGAGCTGTATCGCGAGTGACATATAAAGGAAGCGACAGCTGGGCTTACGCACAGCGAAAATCCACGACGTGCACGTGCGCACCCCGTCGGAAAAAACGACCGAAGCACTGCATCGCATCGGTGAACTGTACGGCATCGAAGCCAGTATCCGGGGTAAAAGCGCAGCGGGCAGGCTGGATATCCGCCATGAAAAAGCAATACCGCAACCGAACGCCCTGGAAGGTTGGCTACGTAAGAAACAGAAAATGCTCTCACAGCACTTGGATTCGGTTGCTGGAAATGCGGCTCATGATCCCGCCCCTGCGGATGAAAGTCGGATCCTCTGCGTATGCAAGAGGCTACGAGAGCTATTCGCCGTTCAGTAGGGAGTACGCACGAATGTTTGGATGTCACAGAAGCAGGATGCAACCATCGGTTCCCTGGCACTGGAGGATTATGTGGTAAAAGCACACGCCTAAGCAGGCGTTCTGCACCTCCGCAGAGAATGGGTTTGGTCGACCCGCCTTGATTGCCGTCAGCATAAACGGTCCGGTAGCGCCGTCAGCACAGGCGTGCCTTTTCATTTTAGGGAGAGGATCATTCCTGCTGCCCCGGCGATAAGAACCGCATCGATGAGAAACTCGAACGTGTGCATCTGGAGCCGCTGGACGAGACGTTTCGCAATCATCGACCCGGCGAGCAATGCGATGCCGATGGCAAACCCACGTGTGATGACGGCCGGTGCAAGGACGCCCGATATACCGAATGTACCGAGCTTGCCTGCGTAGAGCAGGATAGCGCTTGCCGCCTCCGATCCAAGAAACGCGCTGCCACTCATTCCGTACCCGGTGAATACCGGCACGCTGAGCGGCCCGGTGGACAGCACGAACCCCGTCAGGAACCCGACAATCGCCCCGGCAAAACTCAGGTGCCAGAGGTTCAGATTGAGGTTCGATCGTCTGATGAGGCGGCGCAGCGGGATCATCGCAAGGAAGAAAGCTGCCAGGAACATGTCCACAGTGGCAGGAGAGATCGTCAGCAGCGTGTGCGCCCCGAGCACAGCCGCAGGAACTCCCGCCAACGAATAGGCAAACACCGGCCGCCAACGGATCTCATGCCACCAGGCAATCACCCGCCCGATGTTGCCGAACAGGGACGCAATCGCCATAACAGGTACCGCGATCCGTGGCCCGTACAGAGTGATGAGGACGGGCAGCATGATGAGCGACGAGCCGGTGCCGACGACGCCGCTGAGCACTCCAGCTCCGAAGGCGAGGAAGAAGAGAAGTAATAGCGTGATCATCTGCCTGGGGTCAACCTGGACCATCGCTCGCAGCCGCAAGAAGCGGCACCAGGATATCACTGATCGGCGTTGGAATGCTGTGAACCCGGCCGCGACGCGCAATGACGCCGTTGCGGATATCCCATTCGAGCGGTCGGCCAGCTTCTCGATCCGTGAGGATGGAGGTGCTCATGTCTGCAGGAGCCGCCCGGAACTTATCGAGGATCTCCTGCGGCACTTCGTCGCCGAGTTCAGCGCCCTCTGCACGTGCCACGGCCAGGCATTCCTGCAAATAAGCCAGCGTAAGCCTGGCGATATCAGCACGGCCGAACATGCCTGAGCGGCGGTGCGTGAGTGCCATGAGTCCAGCCACCGCATTCTGCATCAGCTTGCGCCAGGCCAGGGAACTGAAATTTGCGGCCAGGTCTACGGAGCACCACGTGCCTTGCAGCGCTGCGGCCACTACACGGGAAGCTGGTGTGTCTGGCACGCTGAGGAGCGCCTCACCACGCAAGCGTACCGAGCCATCGGACTGCGCTTGCGCAGGGAACCATACGACAGCGGGAACGATCTGTCCGGGCAGAGGGTACGTAGCGAGCCTGTCCAACTGTTCGACTCCGTTCTGGAGCACGCAGACAACCGTCTCCGGGCCAATCAACGACTTGAGCCATTCTGCTGCCGCGTCGATTTGTGTGGACTTGACTGCCAGAAAGACAAGATCAGCCTTGCGAGTGATTTGCGCCGGATTCGTCTGTACCGGACCGGGTACGGTGATAAAGCGGTCGCCATCTTGCAGCGTCAGGTGATCGCGGGGAGTACGTCCACACAGCAATGGTGTGCGGCCGACTTCTTGTAACGCCGCCGCGACTGTGGTGCCGATGGCACCTGGCCCCACAACAGCGACAACCGTATTGATTTCAGTGTTCATGAATGCGGACTCCTTGCAACAGAATCTACTTACGTGGTGGTTGTGCCCTTCACAAAGGGTATGTAATATATTACATATGAAAAAAGAAATTGGTAATAGAATTTCAGAAGGTGAGCAGCGGTTACAGCAATGGCTTGGCAGCATTCACGCCCGAAGCGGCGACCTCGCTGCAAGTGAGGCTAAAGTTGTCGATCTCCTGCTTGTCGATCCTTTGTTTGTCGGTACCAGCACGACAGCACAGGTTGCCACCCGTGCTGGTGTATCACCGCCGACAGTAATACGCGCTGCACGAGCGATCGGGTTCACCGGGTTCACTGAACTTAAGATAGAGATTGCCCGGGCTCGTGGTACTGCCCGATTCTTTGCACCGCCTGACGTTCTCACAGCGGATGCGACGTTGGCATCGGTGCTGGAAACATCAGTTCGTACTGGTGTAGACGCGCTGACTGCGATCAGCGGTGCTATCGAAATCTCCGCCCTTGATGAGGCGGTCGATTTAATCCAGAGCGCACGCCAAGTATTTGCATTTGGTGCTGGCCCCTCGGCTACGGTTGCCGCTGATGCTGTTTTTCGTCTGCGAACGGCTGGTGTGATAACCATCAGTATCCAGGATTATTTATCAGCGATGATTGCTGCTCGCCTCCTCGGTCCAGGCGACGTGATGATCGTCGTCAGTTCAACAGGTCGCACATCATCCACACTCGCCATCGCTGATGCCGCATCCTCGGCCGGAGCATCGCTTATCGCAATAACTAACCAGTACGATACCCCACTGGCGACACTCGCCAACGTGTCGCTCATTGTTGGCGGAATGCCACTCCCGGCACAGATGGCTGCTGCCGGGAGTCGACTGGCCCAGCTCATCGTTATTGATACGCTGGTCGCTGCTCTCACTCTGCGGGATAAAGAACAAAGTCGCCGCGCTGAACGGGCGGGGATTGATTTGCCGGATATGTCCTGATGCAGCTCAGCACGATTGCGATGATTCTTACTGCTGCGGTAGCTCATGCAGTATGGAATATTGCCTCAAAATACAAGAGGGAAGACACACTTGTGTTCGTCTGGGCGTACAGCTGTGCCTCAGCATTGCTGTGGCTCCCGTTCAGCCTCATTCTGATAGTTGAGGGACAACAGGAGCGCGACTGGCGACTCGCAGTCGGCGCAGTTATCTCGTCTGTACTTCATATCGCTTATTCTCTCATCTTGCAGGCGGGCTACGAGCGCGCCGAACTGGGTGTTGTTTATCCGATTGCCCGGGGAAGTGGGCCGGTTCTGACGATACTTTTTGCAACCCTTCTCATGGGAGAACGGCTTTCACCAGGAGCTTTAATCGGCGCTTTTATCGTTATCGCTGGGATTTTCGTTGTCACCGGCAATCCGCTCAGGAGCGGAAACCGACCACTACAGGGAATGCTTTGGGGGGCAGCAACAGGCACCGCCATCGCTGGCTATACCCTCTGGGACGGTTATTCGGTAATCTCTCTGCACCTGGATCCAGTGAGTTACTACGCCAGCACACTCCTGCTACAGAGTTTGATTCTGACCCCTGGTGCGATGCGACGACGCTATCGAATTCCAACGGCTGTACGTGTGGATATCGTTCCAATCTTTATTATTGCTGTATGTTCTCCACTTGCCTACATCCTTGTGCTGACAGCTATGCAGAGCATGCCACTTGCACTCGTCGCTCCTCTCAGAGAATCTTCCATCATTGTCGGCTCTCTTCTCTCGTACTGGCTGTTTCGTGAAAATCATCTGGTGCGCCGCATTGCCGGTGCAGTGGTGGTGCTGGCCGGAATCGCAGTGATTAGCCTTTGAACGCTTTGTTGGATGCCGATACTACGAGTGGATTGTTATGGTCGTTAAAGGCAACAGCGCAGGAGAATGTCACCTCGCAGGAAAATGCCTGTGTTAAGGAATCGATACACAGCGAATACAACACCAAAAATTCCCCAACCCAAAAGTTGAGATCTAGGGTTTGAATCCAACAGCCACAAACGCATGTCGTGTGATGGCTTCCAGCGTGTTTCTTTCAGGATGGGTCTTTGCCAGAACATTAAGCCCTTGTGTCGTGCAAACCAGGAATGCGGCAGCTTCGGAAGCATTGACATCCCTCACAAGTTCCCCTGCTCGTTTTGCCCGCTCGATCGCACCGGATAACGCTGTCTCCAACCTGGCGAGGTGGAGTTGAAAGGCTTCACTGATTTGTGGGTCACTCATGGCAAATTCCACAATGGAATTCGTCACAAGGCATCCCCATCGCCGCTTGCCATCAAGCATCGAATCAACGAGCGCTGCGTAGTAATTTGTGATCCCTGCCCGGCCAGAGGGCGTGCTGTTCAGACGCTCGATTGTCTCTCGTGATGCAGCAGCCATATAGCGCTTGAGCGCTTCGATGAACAGCCCGTGTTTGTCGCCAAACGCTGCGTAGAGACTGCCGGGGTTGAGTCCAGTCACACGACAGATTTCTTGCATGCCCGCACCCTCATAGCCCCATTCCCAGAAAGTGTCCATCGCATGCTCAAGTACGTTTTCGAGATCAAAACTTCGTATACGTCCCATAAAAATGATGACTCATCAATCAAAAATTTTTCCGTTAGCTCAATCATACATTGCCATGATAGCAACTTGAAGCTATAGTTTTCTTGAATTTGAATTCAAGAAAAAATCCAGTGCCCCAGAGTGAAGCCCATAAGGGCTGGAGCTACTTCGTGGACTGGTTGACTCTCTTGCAATTCTGCTATCTGCAAAATTTTTGAGGCTCTTGCCGATATTTTTCCAGAACTCTCAACCTTAAGAAGGTGATGCTATGAATAAGATTATCGAAGATGGCTTTCTAAACATCGCAGGTAGTCGTGTTGCATATTCCCGTTACGGCCATGGAAGTCCTGTTGTTCTGATTCATGGCATCCCTACAAGTCGTCATCTCTGGAGAAATGTCATCCCCTTTCTTGTTGAATCGGGGCATGAGGTTTTTGCTATTGACCTACTCGGTTATGGCGATTCCGGGAAACCTACAGATGCCGACCTTGGAATCAGAGCTCAGTCAGAAATCGTTTTTGCGATGCTTTCAGCTTTGGGATGGGAGTGCGGGACGATCGTTGGTCACGATATTGGCGGGGGCATTGCTCAACTTTTGGCTATCAACCATCCAGGCATGGTGGATCACCTCGTCCTGATTGATTCAATCCTCTATGACTCCTTTCCCGAGCCAGGGATCTCCAGACTCAAAGATCCAATCTGGGATGAGATTCTCGGTGCGCCGGATTTCGATCTCAAGACAGGATTCGCTAAAGCTTTTCACCGTGGAATGTTCCACACGGAGCGGATTACCCCCGAGTTTATCGACGCCTATGAACGACCTTTCCATGGAATCGAGGGAAGGCACTCTTATCTTCGTGCTGCCCGGGCTCTGCGAACGGAAGAACTTTCGGCTATTTGCATTCTGAGGTAGGATCGCAGATTTAACCTGAAAATGGAATTCAGCCTCTTTTGTGCAAAACATGGTTGACGATCATGTTTAGGTTATAGTACCGTTTCGTGCAAAAAGTGGTTGGAGACCAGAATGAACGACTTTACGGGATCGGCAGCTTCACAGGCTGATTTTATTTGGAAGAACGCGGAAGATCTGTGGGGGGACTTCAAGCATACGGACTTTGGCAAGATCATCTTGCCGTTTACCCTGCTACGCCGTCTGGAGTGTGCGCTGGAGCCGACCCGCGAGGCGGTGAGAGAGGCATACGCCACTTTCAAGAATGCCGATGTTGAGCTGGACACCATTCTGCGCTCAACCGCTGAATACCCCTTCTTCAACACCTCAGAATACTCCCTTGGCACCCTGGGTAGCACCAAGACGCGCCGCAATCTGGAAGACTACATCGCCCTGTTTTCAGATAACGCCCGCGCTATCTTCGAGGAGTTCGATTTCGGCAATACCGTGATCCGGCTGGAGAAGGCTGGCTTGCTGTACAAGATTTGCCAGAACTTTGCCAAGATCGACCTGCACCCTGAGGTGGTGCCGGATCGGGTGATGAGCAACATCTACGAACATCTGATTCGCCGCTTTGGTGCTGAGGTCAATGAAGGAGCCGAGGACTTCATGACGCCGCGTGACATCGTTCACCTGGCGACCGCGCTTTTGCTTGACCCGGATGACGCCCTGTTTGAGGCCAGCCCCGGTTTGATTCGTACCCTGTATGACCCGACCTGCGGCACGGGTGGGTTCCTCACTGATGCCATGAACCATGTGGGTGATTACGGTGGCCGCGACAAGGTGCCGCCGGTTCTGGTGCCGCACGGGCAGGAGCTGGAACCGGAAACCCATGCGGTTTGTGTGGCCGGTATGCTGATCCGCCGTCTGGAGTCCGACCCTGGCCGTGATCTGTCGAAGAACATTCGTCAGGGCAGTACGCTGTCCAATGACCAGTTTGCCGGTGAGCGTTTCCACTACTGTCTGTCCAACCCCCCGTTTGGGAAGAAATGGGAGAAGGACAAAAACGCCGTCGAAGCGGAACACAAAAAAGGCGAGCTGGGCCGATTTGGGCCGGGCCTTCCGAAAATCAGCGATGGCTCTATGCTGTTTTTGATGCACCTGGCCAGCAAGCTGGAGCTGCCGAGCAATGGCGGTGGCCGCGCCGCTATCGTGCTGTCCGGCTCGCCACTATTCAACGGTGGTGCCGCGTCTGGCGAATCGGAAATCCGCCGCTGGTTGCTGGAAAACGACCTGATTGAAGCGATTGTGGCCCTGCCTACGGACCTGTTCTTCCGCACGAATATCGCCACCTACCTGTGGATTCTGTCCAACAAGAAGCCGCAGGAGCGCAAAGGCAAGGTGCAGTTGATCAACGCCACCGACCTTTGGACTTCGATCCGCAACGAGGGCAACAAGCGCCGTATTGTCAGCGATGAGCAACGCCGTCAGATTTTGGACATCTACGCCGCTGGGGAAACCGATGCGCTTTCCCGGATGCTCGACTACCGCACCTTTGGCTACCGCCGTATCAAGGTACTGCGCCCGCTGCGCATGACCCTGGAACTGGATAAGGCGGGCATGGAGCGCCTGGAAGCCGACCCCGCTTGGGAAAAGCTCCCTGACGCGCATCAGGCATTCTGGCGCGACGCCCTCAAGCCGCTGATCGGGCAAACGCAGACCTATGGCTGGGCAGAAACCTTTGCCAAGGACGCGATCAAGTCCGACGAAGCCAAGCAGCTCAAGGTCAAGGCCAACAAGACATTTATCGCCGCGCTGATCAGCGCCTTTGGTCACAAAGACCCGGAAGCCGAGCCGGTCACGGATGCCAACGGCAACCTGGTGCCGGATACTGATTTAACTGATTACGAGAACGTCCCTTATCTGGAGGACATCGACGACTACTTTGCCCGCGAAGTGCTTCCTCATGTGCCGGATGCCTGGATGGATGAGAGCTTTACCGATGCCAGGGATGGTCAATTGGGCCGCGTTGGCTATGAGATCAACTTCAACCGCTTCTTCTACCAGTACCAGCCGCCGCGCAAGCTGCAAGATATTGATGAAGACCTGAAGCAAGTAGAAGCCGAGATTGCCGCGCTACTGGCGGAGGTGGCCAGCGAATGAGCCAGTACAGAGCATATCCCGCATATAAGGATTCCGGCATTGAGTGGATTGGGCAGGTGCCTGAGCATTGGCAGGTAAAAAGGCTGAAGCATTTAATATCCCAATGCCAGAATGGCGTTTGGGGTGATGACCCACTGGAAGATGGCTCGGATACATTATGTATTCGGGTTGCAGATTTCGATAGGGATAACAACGTTGTCATTTATAACCCCTCAACGTATCGGCAGATTACCAAGGAACACCAAGATAGCCGGTTAGTTTCCAAAGGAGACATTCTCCTTGAGAAGTCAGGAGGCGGTGCACAAACATTAGTTGGTGCAAATGTGTGCTATCTGGGAGAAGAGCCTGCCGTTTGCTCCAACTTTGTAGCAGTTATAAAGCCGTCAAAAATGGCCGAGTCCGCATGGCTAAATTATCTAATGGCATCTATGTATGCGCTCAAGATAAATCTACGTTCCATTAAGCAATCTACAGGGATTCAAAATCTGGATTCTGAGCAATATCTTGATGAGGGCGTCGCTGCTCCTTCTCTTGACGAGCAGGCCACCATCGCAGCCGCCCTCGACCGCGAAACCGCCCGTATTGATGCGCTGATCCAGAAGAAAACCCGCTTTATCGAGCTGCTGAAGGAAAAGCGTCAGGCGCTGATTACCCATGCGGTCACCAAGGGCCTAGACCCCAACGTGAATATGAAGGATTCCGGCATTGAGTGGATTGGTAAGGTGCCGGAGCATTGGGATGTTAAGCCGTTCTTCGCTTTGGTGACAGAACTGAACCGAAAAAATGTGGGCCTAGTTGAAACCAATATACTGTCCCTCAGCTACGGAAATATCATCCAGAAGCCTGAAACTAGAAATATGGGGTTAACGCCTGAGTCTTATGAAACCTATCAAATCGTAGAGTCTGGCGAAATTGTATTTAGATTCACCGATCTGCAAAACGACAAACGTAGCTTGCGTTCAGCCCAGGTTACGCAAAGAGGAATCATTACCTCTGCGTATATGGCCGTGAAACCGCGCAGTATTGATTCTACATATTTTGCATGGTTGATGCGTTCATATGACCTTTGTAAAGTCTTTTATGCAATGGGTGGAGGATTAAGGCAGTCATTGAAGTTTGAAGATGTCAGAAGGCTTCCTGTACTTATCCCTCCTGTCGATGAACAGAGTGAAATTACCAATATAATTAATGCAGGAACTGCTCGCATTGATGCTCTAGTCGAGAAAACAGAACAAAGTATCACCCTGCTCAAAGAACGCCGCGCCGCCTTTATCACCGCCGCTGTTACCGGCCAGATTGATTTGCGAGGAGAACAATAATGCAGGCATCTGCCCATCAGGAAAAACACTTCCAGCAATACATCATCGACCGATTGGTAGAACAGGGCTGGAAGCTGGGTGACTCCAAGTTCTACGACACTGAGCGAGCGGTGTACCCCAAAGACCTGGAAAACTGGATCAAAACTAGCGGCCAGCAGGAAAAGTGGGACAAGCTGGAACGGCTCAACGGGGCCAAGACCCTTGAGGTGCTGATGGCGCGGCTGGACAAGGCGCTGGAAAAGCAAGGCACCATGCAGGTGCTGCGCCAGGGCTTTTCCATAGCCGGTTGCGGCCTGATCGAGATGACCGAGGCCGCGCCGGAAGACAGGCGTAATGAAGCGGTGATCAAGCGCTATCAGGCGAACATCCTGCGCGTGGTGCCGGAGCTGAAGTATCACCCCGCTCGTGAGTTCGCCATTGACCTGGTGCTGTTTATCAACGGCCTTCCCGTGGCGACCGTGGAGCTTAAAACCGACTTCACCCAGTCGGCTGAAGCGGCGATGGATCAATACCGAAATGACCGTTTGCCCTACGACCCCAAGACCAAGCGCAGAGAACCGCTACTGACATTCAAGCGCGGGGCGGTGGTGCACTTTGCCATGTCTGACTCCGAAATTATGATGGCAACCAAGCTGGACGGGGAAAATACCTTCTTCCTACCGTTCAACAAGGGTCGCAAGGACGAAAGCGGCGCGGTACATGCGGGTAACCCGCCCGGTGAGATCAAGGCCGATGGCACCCAGGAATACCCGGTAGCCTACTTCTGGGAGGCGGTCTGCCAGCCTGATGCCTGGCTACGGATTTTCCATAGCTTTGTCTATGTCGAGAAAAAGGACGTGGTGGATATTCAGGGCAACTGGTCGAAGAAAGAAACCCTGATTTTCCCGCGATTCCACCAGTGGACGGCAGTGAACCAGATGCTGGCCGACGCTCGCCAGAACGGTGCGGGCATGACCTACCTATGCGACCACAGCGCCGGTTCCGGCAAAACCAGCACCATTTCCTGGACGGCCCATGATCTAGTGAAGCTGCGCGAAGACAACGGCGACGCGGTATTCAACAGCGTGATTATTGTCACCGACCGCAATGTGCTGGACGGCCAGCTCCAGGATGCGGTGAAGCAGATTGACCACCAGTTTGGCGTGATCGCCGCCATCGACCGGCAGAAATCGTCCAAGTCCAAGAGCAAGCAGCTTTCGGAAGCTCTGTTGTCTGGAACACCGATTGTGGTGGTCACGATTCAGACCTTCCCCTATGCGATGGAAGCCATCATCACCGACAAAGCCCTGAAAGGGAAAAACTTTGCGGTGATCATTGATGAGGCGCATAACTCGCAGACCGGCGCTACCGCCGCCAAGCTGCAAGCCGCACTGGGGATGAGTGGGCAAGGCAAGATGTCCACCATGACGGTGGATGAATTGCTGGAACAACTGCAAAAATCTCGGGCTCGCCCGGACAATATCAGCTATTTCGCCTTTACCGGTACGCCGAAGCACTCCACTTTGATGCTGTTCGGTCGCCCAACAGACCCGAGCCAGCCAGCCTCTAACGATAACCCTCCACAAGCCTTCCACCTGTACACCATGCGCCAGGCCATTGAGGAGAAATTCATTCTCGATGTGCTGAAAGGCTATGTGCCCTACAAAACGGCCTTCAACCTTTCCAAGCAGCTTGAAGACAGCAAGCGGGTAAGCGGCAAGGCCGCCAAACGCGCCCTGGCACAGTGGATGTCATTGCATCCCACCAATGTGACCCAGAAGGTACAGTTTATCGTTGAGCACTTCACCAAAAACGTCGCCCACCGGCTGGATGGCAAGGCCAAGGCGATGGTCGTGACCAGCTCCCGCGCCGCTGCCATTCGCTACAAGAAGGCGTTTGACCGCTATATCGAGCAGCACAGCGAGTACGGCTTTATTCATTCACTGGTGGCCTTCTCCGGCAAGATGACCGGTAAGCAGGTGATGCACCAGGATGACAGCGAGTTCAAGGATGATGTGTTTATCGTCGATGAGAACGAAGAGTTCACCGAGCAGAGCATGAACCCGGATGTCCAAGGGCAGGATTTGCGCTTTGCCTTTGACCGACCTGAATACCGGGTGATGTTGGTGGCCGACAAGTTCCAGACCGGCTTTGACCAGCCCAAACTGGTAGCCATGTATGTAGACAAGAAAATCGCCAACCATGTGGAGATTGTGCAGACCTTCGCCCGCCTCAACCGGACGGCCCCCGGTAAGGATGAGGTCTTTATCATCGACTTTGTGAACGACCCAGAGAACGTGCGTCAGGCCTTTACCACCTATGACAAGGGTGCTCACATCGACGAAGTGCAAGACCTTAATGTGGTCTACGAGATCAAGGAGCGCTTGGACGAGCACGGCCTGTACGACGATAAGGACTTGGCCGCGTTCAAGGAAGCTCGCTTCAAGACCATTCGGGACATCACCCATACCAAATCGCCGCAGCACAAGGCGCTGTATGCCGCCACTGCTGGAGCGACGGCCTTGTATAACGACAAGATGAAAATGCTGCGTGATGGCATGGCGACCTGGGAAGCGGCTTTTGAGAAGGCCCGTGCCAAGGGTGATGAGGCAGGTATGAAGTCTGCCGATCACCATCAGGATGAGTACGCCGAGCAAATCAAGGCGCTGATTGGCTTCAAGTCGGATTTGGGGCGTTTTTGTCGTACCTACTCTTATATCGCCCAACTGATTGATTTTGGCGACCCGGAGCTGGAGAACTTCGCCGCGTTCGCCAAGCTGCTGCAAAAGCGTCTATTGCACGAAGCTCCGGAAACGGTGGACTTGACCGGCCTGGTGCTCACCGGCTTTGACATCAATGCTCGTTCAGATAACGCGGAAGACGAAGGCGAAACCCCGGTACTTCAACCGATAGGTGCAGGCGGTGGTGGCGTGGCTGGCGACAAGCCGAAATTCGTCAAAGAGATTATCGAGAGGCTCAACAGTCTGTTTGGTGAGGCGACGCCGATCCAGGATCAGGTGGCTTTCGTTAATCAGATTTCAGCGATTACCGGTGAAAGCGATGTCGTCATGGCTCAGGTGGAAAGCAACACCCGTGAGCAGGCTATGAAAGGCAACCTCCCCGGTGCGGTTCAGCAAGCGGTGGTTCGTGCTTTGTCCAGTCATCAGAAGCTGGCAACCCAGGTGCTCAAGTCTGACCGTCAGGGCATGACCGCATTGGTTGATATGGTGTATGACCTGCTGCGCGAAGGCAAAGACATCGACCTGGATATGGATTAAGCCGATGCTTGACCTGCTGAATCTGCCAGGCATCAAGCCTGTCGATATGCGCCACGAAGGCAAGTGCCTTGTGATAGTTGCTGAGCCGGTAACGGTCGATGTGCCATTATGTGGGGACTGCAACACCCCTATGCACAGACACGGTACGCGCAAAAACAAGTTCATGGACACGCCGTTGTACATGGAGCCCGTCCGCCTTGAAGTTCAGCGCCCGCGCTTTCGCTGTGAGTCGTGCGGAAAAATGTCCATGCCGGAGTTGAGTTTTCTGGATGACAAACGCCGAGCTACCAAACGGCTGGTCGATGTTATTCGGCAACAGTGCTTGGGAACCACCTTCCATGCTTTAGCCGAGCAAACCGGTGTGGCGGTGAACACCGTCAAGAACATCGCTCACGATCTCATTGAGGAACTCTCCCAAACCGTTCGTTATGAAACCCCGGTCATCATGGGTATCGACGAAGTGAACCTTGCCGGCGGGTATCGCTGTGTAATCACCAATCTGGCAACCAACAACGTCTTTGATATGTTGGAGCATCGTACTCAAGAGCACCTGAAGCCCTTCTTCAAGGATTTGCCGGATGCTGACAAGGTTGAATGGGTCTGTACGGATATGTGGCGACCCTTCAAACGTTCCTTTGCTCAGCATCTGCCCAACGCCAAACTGGTGATCGACAAGTTCCATGTCGTCAAGATGGCCTCTGAAGCCCTGGAAGCGGAGCGCAAGAACTATCAGGCACAGTTAAGCAAAGAAGATCGGATTTATGTCAAAAAGTCCATTCGCTGGCTAACCCTGAAGCGGCCCGGCAACCTGACGCCCGCGGAGCAAAAGGCGCTGGAAGTCGTGAAGCAGGCGATCCCTGAGCTTGCCGTAGCCTATGATTTCAAGGAAGCCTTCTTCTGCATCTACGACGAACCCGACAAGCAGAGCGCTCAGAACGCCTTTGAGGCTTGGGAGAACAGCCTGCCGCCTTATGGCATGGAGCCTTTCAAAAAACTGGTGAAAACGGTACACAACCATTACGACGACATCTTTGCCTACTGGGATGCGCCGTTCTCAATCACCAATGGCTATACCGAAGGGCTCAACGGCTTGATCAAGATGTCCAACCGGTTAGGTCGGGGTTATAGCTACCCCATCATTCGGGCAAAAACGCTGTACTCCAAAGAAGCCCGCAAGGTCGGCAGTGGTATTCGAGCAGGACGAGGCAAGGTCGAGTATGGACCGCACATTCCGACATTGTTGAAGCAGGCAGAAGGTGGAGAGTTGGATTAACGCGAGATAGGGCGCGACTGAGAATCCAACCAATGTTAGATTTTCTCAGAGTGGTGAAAAACAGAAAAATCCAACCAGAAGCTGCTTTTTGTCCGACTAAGAATCTAGGGTTAGAATAGATGAATTCCAACCCTAGAATGCAAATAGCCCAAATTTATAAGACTCTTGGGCGTATTTCTCCATGATTCAAACCCAGCCCCACCTTTCATTCCTACTAGTCCGCCAGCAAAAGAACCTCCTAACGCAAACCATTTCTGTCCGTCACTCCCTTCTCCGTATAAATGACCACCTATAAGGTCTCCAGCATATCCACCTCCTAATCCTCCAGCGAATCCTAACAAAGCAACAGCTGGCCCGACTAAAACTACTGATGCAGCAAGACCGGCGCATAGTAAAACAGTATTTACCCATTCAGGTATTTCGGGGTTTATTGGATCTGTTTGAACTTTCGCTCCTCCAATAAAAACGTTTGAGGAACCGGTATGTATTGATGCGCTACAAGTTAGTAAATCACCAATTCTCGCAGCAGGGAACCCATTGATATTGACTGAACTCGACCCTTGAGCAACTTTCTGTACATTAGGACTGTGCTCACTACATTTTCCAATGGATTGATGAGCTATAATAGCCGGCTTACCATTGATAAAGACATTCAATGACCCTTTATAAAGGTTTCCTGTCTCATGGGTAGGAGCCCACGACATGCTACCTAATACTTCTCCAAGTCCTCCACCACCTGCTGCACCTGCTATAGTTGCAGCAACAACAGCAGCACCAACTCCACCCGTCGCAATTGTGAATGCAGCCCCTACAATGGCCCCACCAATTAAGCCGACGACAAGCCAGCCCTTGGATGAAGAGTGGGTGATAACATCCTCTTCTCTTGCAGCCCCCCATACTTCTGAGCTGCTCATTCTTGATTCATCCTTTTAACTATATAAGACTCAACATCATTAATAGTTTCAATACCCGGTATCCCTCTTACACTTTTAGCCAGCAACAAACTATCAACAAGATTGGTTCGCTGTTCTCCATCTATTTCCCATAATCCATATCGTTCTGAATCGTCACCTGAATTCACTGGTGCCAGCATAAGGGAATGACCATCCTTATCAAAAAACAGATAATCTCCATGTTTAGCTCGTGTGAGGTTTACTCCACGGTAAAGGTCTGGAATTCCTGAAAATACAGATAACTCCCGGGAGTCCCGATCGAAAGTAAAAAATAATGATGTACAATCTGAAGGTATCTGCTTTCTCAGGTTATTGGATAGGTTTGTATTTGAATCGAAACGAATACTGTCAGTTATGCTATTGAAAACCTTATTGTGATATTCATTAAATGCATCTGGACATGTACCTATAAAGCATATTATTTTTTTACCCAGACCATTATCATCAACCAAAACAACTCGTTGCATTTGGAATATCGTACTTTGACCTGATTTGAACCGATAAAATATTTCAGAACCATTCTTACCTGATAGGCATATTTCCTTTGAGTGAATGAGTGAAAACTCGTTCATACTTGTCTCTAGCTCTTCGACAAGCCTTTTAGACATAGATATTACATCTTCTCCAACGTGTGCTGTTGCTCGAGATATTACAAAAGTGAATTCATTCGCGTTTGTATGACTCAGCGTAAAAAGATTCATAGTTCTATCATGAAATACTTCTGGAACTGTAACGGTACAGTCCTGGAGAGTGTACTCAGGCATCTTATTTCATCAATCCATATCAATTTACATGACTATCTAAAACGTATTAATAGAATACGTTTAAACATGATTGCGACATTAATATTCAGTAAAACACATTAGGCATTTGTAGAAATGCGAGTGCTCAACAGGCTAGTAACTGTAATAAGTATGGTGTTACTAGAGCAGATGAAAATTTTTTTTCTAAACTAACATTGTTTAATGGCTTGATGTTTAAGATTGCTCTTAAAACTTTATGCTTGCGGGATTCAATTTGCGGGCTGCTGTGTTATTCAATTCGTGGATATTATTTTTATAATTTCCACTGACTACTTTACCTGTATTCCGATTCACCCAATATTCTATCCCTGCTCATAACGTATGCCTGATATAGCGACATTTCATTTTATCAAAATCACATACGGTCTTTGATTTACTTAGTCATGATAATCCATCGACAAGAGTAGCTGATTTCTGAGTTACACCATTTTCAAACTGATACTCCCTAGCCTATAAAACAATATACTTGGCGATTTCACCGTGAAATTACATGAGTAATTTTAGTCTAAACAGTTAGTTAGCTTTGAAATCATGATGGCGAACATGGTACTTGTTCGCCATCATGTACATGACATCAGGATAGCTGCTTTTTCAGAACCTGCTCTATGGCACTATCCAACTCATCCTGCAATTCTTTAGGCAGCCTGTTAAATTCATAGCTAAACATTCTTCCTTTCGAACGTTTTCGTGCGTATCTATCCTTATCACTAAATGTCCACAGCATTGTTGTTATAGACTTATCTTTATCAGGTTTGGATGCAAGAACGGATGCCTCGCGAGAAATAACCTTCAGAATTCGGTTCTTAACTTCATCCTCAGCAAGCACTTCATCAGCTAAAAGAACATCAACTTCCGGTCCAACATTATCCACTAACTGGTCATAACCAATGTTTTTGCTGTCCAGAGACTCAGTAGCCGAAATCAGTACTTTGTAATCCGAAAATGCTAATTCGGACTGAACTGGGAATAAAGAAATTAAATCCTGGGGAACACTTGCTGCCTGAAGTGCCCTTGTAACTTTGGCCTGGGACAATCCTTCCTGCTCGGCAATCTCTTTTTGACTCAGACCAGCATTTTTCAATGCCAACAACCTGAAACCAATTTCGCGAATATTATGCTCACGAGCAGTCTGAATGTCTCTTGCAAGTTTCCTGGCATCTTCTGATGAAATTTGGTTATTAGTCACCATAACATTCAAACCAACGTGACAAAGAATCGCTGATGCCCGACGTCGGGAACCATCGATGATCTCGATTTTGTCTCCTGACTGAACACCAATGCATGGGAAAAATTGCTGAAGTTTCAGTGTTCTTGTAATGTCTTTCAGGGACTCTGGAGTTAATGCTGACTGGTCTCTTCCATTTGTTTCCTGCACAACAAATGTCTTTTCGATGACCTCATTAGCTGGAATATTACGTAAACTGAATGAAGCTCGCTTGCCGGAAGCAAGGACAAATGTCTGGTTTAATGATTCAGGGTTGGCCCGTTCTGAATTCAAAGATGTTTGATTCAATGTTCTGCCGATTGTGGCTCTTTTACCGTTCATGGGTCACCTCTAATATTAATTCGTTCTCAGAAACTCAATTCGATCGAATACAGCTTTAGCAAAATCCTCCGCTGCAGATCTCGCATTCTTCAATGCTTCACTACTCCCCACATATGTTGACGGGTTAGCAGATATAACTGTGTCAAATGATTCACCGCAGCGCTCAAAACCATCAAGACGAGGAATAGCAACATCCAGCATGTCACCACCAAAGATTTCTTTAGCAAGACTATGACAGAGTTTATGGTCTGCTTTATTTGAAAGCTTGGACATGAATCCTATGTTTCCAATCAGACGGCAACCATGGCCAGAATGCTCAATTAAGCCAACTAATTCAGGCAACCTTGTTAGATACTTCAGCGTTGAGTGAAAATCCACCTGGGCCGGAGGTATGGGAGTTAACAACAAATCTGCCGCAGCAATTGAGTTATTAAGAAATGCATCTAAATGGGGACCGCTATCGACAAAAATAAAATCATACTCACTTTGCAGCTTGTCGATAATATTCTCCCTTAAAACAGAGTGAATGTTTTGTCCAGGAAGATGCTTCTTGCATAAGTCTTCCCAACTTGAAGCAATGAATGCATCATCAATGGAAGCTGGTATAACATCAACACCAGGAACGACAGATGGAACGATGAACTCATTCAACAATTCTTCTTTCGTAACGTTCTGAAGCATAGCTTGTGCTGCCGTCTCCTCAACAATACCTATTGCACGAGTATGATTGAGAAACATTGTTGCCGACGACTGAGGGTCAAGGTCTATAACAAGAATTCGCAGGTCTTCATACAATAAATGGGGATGAGTACGCAGAGCATGCGCCAGAGAAACTGTCGATACAGTTTTAGAAACACCACCTTTTAAATTACCAACAAAAATGGTAAATGCGTCTGCGTAGCGATCTCTGTATTTAGGAACACCTCGATGACAATAAATATCGATGATATTTTGTATAGACATTGCGTACTTAGTAGATGAGCCTGCAGGGCGTTTATCGAAAACATATCCCTCAGCTTCCATCTCACTTACTGCATAATCTACGTTAGCCCTTGTTAATTTAGGTAGCTTAGAAAGCGCTGCTTTCGCATAAACCTGATAAAATTCATGTTCATTCAGCTCTTCTCTTTGCGACTGAATCTGCTCAGTCAGTGAAACTAGCATTTTTCCAGAACGTTGAGCCACTTTCTCAAGCTGATTCAACTTATCCATAGATATTTTCCTTTTATGCAGGATTTATGAATTTCATCAATATTCCTGCATAAAATTCTTTTTGTAAACAGATAAGTTCAAAGAAGCCGAATAAATTGTAAACAACATGACCGGACACATTTATAGAGGTGACACCTGAAAATGCTATCATGAAGCGAATGCTTAGGTAGAAGTGGTGATTTTCGATATGGTGTATGCTCGTAACCACGAGGAGTGTATTGACCATGTCACGGGAAGATCAAAATAGGCTTATGCAAAAAGAGGGGAGAATAACAACGAGACAATATCCCCTCAACATAAAACGATAGTACATCAGGCGGAAATTATGTTTGTGGTTAACGGTTCCATAAGTGTGACAATCAGCCCTCAGTATAAGACTCGGTGAACCGGTACATCCTCTGTAGCCCATCCGTGACAACACACCCTCAGTTTGCAACGCCGTAACTGTGACAATCTGCCCTCAGCATCAGACACGGTGAACCGGTACATCCTCCGCAGCCCATCCGTGACAACACACCCTCAGTTTGCAACGCCGTAACTGTGACAATCTGCCCTCAGCATCAGACACGGTGAACCGGTACATCCTCCGCAGCCCACCCGTGACAACACACCCTCAGTTTGCAGTGCCGTACTGTGACAATCGGCCCTCTATATCAAACACGGTGAACCGGTACATCCTCCGCAGCCCATCCGTGACAGCAAACCCTCAGTTTGCAGCGCCGTACTGTGACAATCTGCCCTCAGTATCAGACACGGTGTACCGTTACATCCTCTGGTGCTCATCCGTGACAACTTACCCTCGGTTTACGGTGCCACAACTGTGACAATCGGCCCTCAGCATCAGACACGGTGAACCGGTACATCCTCTGGTGCTCATCCGTGACAACTTGCCCTCGGTTTACGGTGCCACAACTGTGACAGTCTGCCCTCAGCACCAGACACGGTGATACCGCTACATCATCCGGTATTCGTCCGTGACAATTTGCCCTCGGGTCACGGTGCCACAACTGTGACAGTCTGCCCTCAGAACCAGGCACTGTGTACCAGTACATCCTCAGGTGCTCATCCGTGACAATCTGCCTTCAGTTTACGGTGCCACAACTGTGACAATCAGCCTTCAGTACCAGACACGGTGATACCGACACATCATTCACAGGCCTTCCGTGACAACAGACTCTCTGTTTACAGACTCCTAACTGTGACAACTTGCCCTCAATTCTATATAAAATTGCACCAGCACACCTGCCATAACTATAAGTGACAACTCACCCACTGTTTTCAACACAGTAGAGTGGCATCATTATGAACTCAGCTAAGGCAGGGAAATGAGGTGGTATAAACAAGTGCACAGATAATTACGCAAACAGTGACACATAGCCCTTAAACACCTAAACGGTTCAACGTATAGAAAGTAGTCAAGCACTACAGATTAAAGGACTCTTTACAGGAAATCTGTTTAAAAACAACAAGTCATGATGAATGGGGTAGGTTGACATTCTGAGAAAAGACTAATAATTCAATGAATTATTAGTTAATGGTAACAACAAACCCTCAAGCGCTGTCATACACCTGATTCAATAAAAGTAAAAACTATATGAGTCGTTTGGCGGCCTTTCTTTTTCTCAATATAAGAGACACGCATCGGTGTTCTGCTATTAATTTCGTCTACAACAGGTTGAAGAAAACGTCGTCTAAAGTCAGGCATGCGAAGGTAACTCTGAGGAAGCTGGTAACGTTCCATAATCCAGCCAATCTTCAAAGAAACAACACCAGAACCGTCAGGTTTGCGATACTGGCAAAGAGACTCATACAGCCTCATCGCGTAAGGACTGGTGATCTCCTTTGTCTCACTCAGCCTGAATTGCGTAAAACGGTTCTGTAAGCCAATAAAAAAAGGAATGAGATATGGATTGATGTGGACACTGTAAAGACCGCGAGAAGGGCTCTGAGCACGCTTAATGAACCATGGATATGATTCATATCCCTTCTCATCACCAGCGTCCTCTTCTGGACGGTAAAACACGACCTCTTTCCCGGCGAACCCCTTTAACGCCTGTCGAATATCTTTACTGGCTTCAGCAGAGGTTAATCCAAAAGTTTCAGCATATTGCGAAACCTGAATCTCACATATTCCATCATGTTCATTCAGTGAACCATCATGACGACGGATTTGTTCAACAAACAGATATAACATACGCTTCTGATCTCGAGAAAGACTATACGCAGCTTCTGTTAATTCGTTAGACTGAACAATACGGGGACTGTTCTTGCGACGCTTATCTCTGATAATTGCTAAGTCAGACATTTCAGTTCCGTAATGAGATTCGTGACAAGTTTCAAGATTGTCACTCTTGCATATTGGTTGTCAATAACTATGTGTTTTATATGAGCAATAGAGGGCAATTTGTCACAGGGTTAAGGGTTAATTGTCACAGTAAATAGCCGTTAAGGAGGGCAATTTGTCACAGACAGAGGGTAATTTGTCACATCAACTAGTCTGAAAGCCTTGTAATTACTGTTCTCAGAGTACTTCTAAAAAGAAGATCTAAAAAATGATCTTAAAAAAGATCTTATAAAAATAGCCAGTGTATATGTGGATAACTTTCTCAGTATTATTGTTAAACAAGTGCGTAAGCAGAATATGCTCATCTTGGATGACCTGGTGCTTCCTCGGCATGACAGACTGCGCTAGTCATGCCTTGCGGCGAGCACTGCCTTCTTTTTCAACCAGACAATGATCATCTCAGCATGGCCACAGGAATATCTGACCAGCGGGTCATCCAGGACGGGGATAACTGTTCCCGTTTCATCTGCCAGTCAGGCTGTATCCCTTTGCCCGCAAACCCAATCTGCCCCAATCCCGACTGGTTTATATGGTCAATCACCTTCATCAGCTTTTCACTGCCTGCCCGGGGCTGACTGTCGTCGAACAGGTTGAGCTGGACAACCCCGCCGGGGCTTAAATCATTGAGCATCACACCCGCTGCAGCATAACGGTGTCCCGGGACCCAGATCCGCGCCAGAGAAGCCGTGGCGGTACGGATGATATCCCGGGTATCCCGCGTGGGGACGGACAATGGTTCGCCCGCCTGGTTGCTGTAATACACCTCACCCGGCGTGTACGGAGACGTCCGGATGAACACACCCACGTAGCGGCAGTACTGGCCATCCTGGCGCAGTTTCTCTGCTGCCCGTTCAGCATACTGACAGATGGCCTGATGCAGGGCCTCTTCGTCCGTGATACGGGCACCAAAGGACCGGCTGCTGATAATCTGCTGCCGGGGAGGAGGCGCCTCCTCCATGGAGATACAGGCTTCACCATTCAGTTCCCTGACGGTTCTCTCCAGCACCACACTGAAATGCTTCCTGATAAACGCCGGTGGTGTTCTGGCCAGCTCCAGCGCGGTGGTAATGCCCAGTTGTGTCAGCTTTTTCGCGGTCCGCCTTCCGACCCCCCAGATTTCCTCCGCCGGCTGCCGGGCCAGCAGTTTTTCCGTTCTGGCCCGGGTGGTCACGGCCAGTACGCCCCGGAACTGGGGCCATTCCTTTGAGGCCCACTGGGCGGATTTGGCCAGGGTTTTTGTCAGGCCGATACCGACCCCCACGGTCAGGCCGGTATGTTGCAGAACGGCAGCGCGCAGTGCCCTGCCAAAGTCTTCCGGAGCCTGACAGGCACGGATACCGGACAGGTTCAGAAAGCACTCATCAATGGAGTACCGTTCAACGCCGGCGGCCAGACTCTCCATCACCGAGACCACCCTGCCGGTCAGAACATGGTACAGGGCATAATTACTGGAGAACGCGTAAATCTTCTCCGGAAAAGACTGCTCCCGGACCCGGAACCAGGGTTCGCCCATCCGCACATATTTTTTGGCGGACCGGCTGCGGGCAATCACACAGCCATCGTTATTACTGAGGATCACGATGGGTTTTCCGCGCAGGTCCGGACGGAACACCTCTTCACAGGAGGCATAGCAGCTGTTGATATCGGCCAGGGCAAACATCAGCGGCGCGCCCGTGTGCGGTGTATGAAGTGGGTGACCACCCCAAAAATGACCAGTTGTTCCGGATCAGGATATATCACCGGCCAGGCGGGATTCATGGGCTGCAGGGCCAGACGCGGGCGTAACAGCAGACATTTGACCGTGAATTCACCCTCCGTTTCGGCAATCACCACATCGCCGTGCCGGGCCTGCAGGGATCTGTCCACGACCAGCAGGTCACCGTCATGGATGCCAATATCCTGCATACTGCTGCCGGACGCCCGGACAAAGTAGGTGGCTGAAGGGTGCCGGATGCAGTAGTCATTCAGATCCAGCTCCGCCTCAACATAGTCCGTCGCGGGTGACGGAAATCCGGCCGGACACCGTTCAAGGAAAAGTGGCAGAGAAAGCCCGGTGGAGCCGGTGGCGGGAGACAACACGGTCAGGGACATAATGAATCCTCGTAATACTGTTTATTTATACAGTATATTCCGGCATTCAGGGATGGCAACACTCTTTTTATTTATCTCATATTTATCTCTAAATGGTCTCTTCTTGCTGTGGTCTTCTTTAATTAATACCTTTTTTATCTCTAAAATATCTCAAATATTTCTCAATAAACTGTTTATTACTGTGCATTCAGTCAGTATAATTGTTTTTGTTCTCTTATTTATCTCAAATATATCTCTTATTCAGTCAGGTAAACACACCATGAAAATTTTCATTGATGACGGATCGACCAATATCAAACTGCAGTGGGAAGTGGAGGGCGTGGCCCGGCAGGCCATCAGTCCGAACAGCTTCAAACGGGAATGGGGCGTGGCCTTCGGGAGCGAGCCGGTGTTCAATTACACCCTGAACGGCGAAAATTACAGTTTCGACCCCATCAGCCCGGAAGCCCTGATCACCACCCGTATCGACTGGCAGTACAGTGACGTGAATGTGGTGGCGGTACACCATGCCCTGCTGAAAACGGGGCTGGAACCTCAGCCCGTGGATATCGTGGTGACCCTGCCCCTGACCGAGTTCTACAACCACGACAATCAGCCGGACCAGGCGAAAATCGCCAGAAAGCAGGCCAGCCTGATGCGCCCGGTCACCCTGAATGGCGGGGAAACCTTCACGGTACGCAGCGTGCAGGTCATGCCTGAGTCCATCCCGGCCGGATACCGGGTACTGAAGGAGATGGATGACCTGGACTCCCTGCTCATCATTGACCTCGGGGGAACCACCCTGGACATTTCCCATGTCCGGGCGAAAATGCGCGGGATTTCCCGGATTTATGGCAGTTCCTCACTGGGCGTGTCCCTGATGACCGGGGCCGTGACGGAGGCCCTGAGTACGGCACGCACGAAAGTGAGCAGCTGGATGGCCGATGTGTTCATCATTAACCGTCATGACGATGATTTTCTGCGTCAGCGCATTAATGACGTGTCGTGCCTGGAGAGTGTGAAAGCGGCGCTTTCCGCCTCACAAAACCGCCTGATTAACCGGGTGACTGATGCGGTAAACACCTTCAGCGGGTATTCTCATGTTATGGTAATTGGCGGCGGGGCAGAGCTTATCGCCGGAGCGGTCAGGGAACACTGTGGCCTGCGTGATGACCGGTTCATCATGAGTGAGTCATCCCAGTTCGACCTGGTCAGTGGCATGTACGCAATTGGTTAATGATGAATATGGACACGCGACGCAAGATCAACTTTTATCTCAATCCGGAACGCAATGAAGCAGATCGCTATGTCTGCGAAGTGATTGACAGTCTGCCCCAGGGAGAGCGCGGGCAGGTCTGGCGCGCGGCCATGCTGGCCGGTTTTGCCCTGCGCAAGCAGGACAGCCGGCTGCCAAACCTGCTGGCAGAGCTGCTGACGGCTGAGACCTCGTTTGCGGATATCATCCAGCTGATGCGGGCGGTTTTCCCGGAAGAAATGGCCCGGACAGGCTGGTCTGTGCCGGCCGGACCGGTGGCCACGGCGCCACAGACCCCACCGGTGCCCTCTGTGGAAGATGAAACCCGTGACAACGCCCGGCAGATGTTCGGTCAGGCGGTGCCGGGAGGGAGCCATAAAGCATGAATATAACCCCCGTGATGAAACAGCGCCTGACGTCAGCCGTCAGTACCGTGCTGGTCCGGTGGGGTGTTCCCCGGAACCAGCTGGATGCGCGGATTAAAAAAGTGGGCAGGGGCTTCCTGCTGGTTTCCATTCTGTTTGTGGTGCCGTGCGCGGTATGGACAGACAGTCTGTCGTCGCTGGTGAAGATTGTCCTGCAGCTGGGGTTTGCACTGTGCATGTTCGCCGGTGTACTGCTGGCATTCGATGACGGGAAGCTGCCCCCGCGCTGAGTGGTGAGCCCTGCGAAAGACCTGCCTCCCGGCAGGTTTTTTTTGCCCGGTGGTCAGCCGGCTGCGCCGGCGCACCGGCACCCGGCAGGCCCGCCGGGTGTGATGACGTCCCACCCTGCGGTCGTGCCGGGCTGAAGCCGGTTCCCCTGTCTGCCGCTGATATCCCGCCGTTCCTGTCACCGCGCAGGAGCCTGGCACCCGGTCACCCCCCGTCAAAGGCCGTTTCACTGAAGGACTGCACCCGGTCCCTCCGGGCTGCGGCTTTGCCCTTCGCCTGTGACGGTGTGTTTTTCCCGGTCGCCCATTCCTGCTGATGCGGCGAAGGAACTCGGGGAAACATCATCTTAATCATGCAGGAGAAACAACATGCTTCAGAACAACGTCAACACCGCAGCAAAAGAATCTGAGGAATCATCTCTCACGGACAGTCAGATACAGGACCTGTTCAGCTGGGTGGTGCACAACACAGTGCCGGAGGGGCAGCCGGACGATTTTATCCCGACAGAAGGTCTGCAGGAACTGACGTCATTCACGGCAGAGGGGCCGGATTTCATCAGTGTCTGGCTGGATGAGACGGGCTGGCCCGTGGCCGCCACGGCTCCCATGGACACGTTTTTCCGGGTGATGCACAGGGAGGCGTGCTGATGAGGGCGCAACATCAGATAACCGGGCTGTCCCCGACCATGGCCCGGGCGGAATTCCTGCGGGTGTTTGAGTGCACGGCGCGCCACCACGGGCGGTGGCAGGTCTTTCATGACTTTGTCACGCTGGCCGCCAGTGAGCTGGATATGGCCCGGGTCTGCACGGCCGACAGCCGGGCCCGCATGGCGGCCCTCTGCGGGACGTATTCCCCGGCGGAACAGGCCGCGCTGCAGCAGCTGTTCTGTCTGATGACGGACGCCCTGTCCGGGGGCTTTCAGGATTTTCTCGGCAGTGTGTTCATGGAACTGGAGCTGGGCAATGACCGGGGCGGCCAGTTTTTCACGCCCTGGAGTGTGTCACGGATGATGGCCGGTCTGCTGGTACCCCGGCTGAAGGAGGCGCTGGCCCGTGAGCCCTTTGTGTCAGTGACTGAACCGGCCTGCGGGGCAGGGGGGCTGATGATTGCGTATGCGGCAGCCCTGGCGGAGGCGGGCTTTAACCCTGCGACACAGCTTCTGGTCAGTTGCACGGACATCGATGCTGTGGCGGCGGACATGGCATTCATTCAGTTGAGTTTGCTGGGCATGGCGGCCCGGGTTGACACCGGCAACACGCTGGCCGGGACAGTGACCCGCACCCGGTACACGCCAGTGTGGTATCTGGAAGGGTGGAATGACCGCCTGAAGACCCGGGCGATGCTGCAGGCATTCCGGACCCTGATGACCTGACGAATTTGTCCGCTCCCACTGCAGGTTATCTGCACTGAGTCAGCGTTAAAAGCACTGACCCGGTGCCTTCAACGGGAGACTGACAGTCTGCTGTGAGCGAAAAGCGGAAGTTGGCACTCTGGTTCCCACAAGAGTGGCCACTGAAACAGTCGCAATTCACTTTGCTGACTTTGGTTTGTGACAAATGAGTCAGTGGATACTGAAATGAACAAGGTATCTGCCATATTGTGCTTCAATGACAAACTCTTCGTGCAGAGAGCCATACCACACTGGTGGGCTGGTGATAAGAGTAAAGAACTCTGCAATACCGGTCATTTCATTGAGAGCATCTGCAAAATTGGCGAGAAGGTTCTGCTTGAGTGAGGAGGGCAGAAGTTGCATGTCCTCATGCTCAAAGAACCATAAAGCCACTCTCTCCATAAATATTTTTTGAGAGCATGCTTGAAGTTGTGGGTGCCAGTATGCGGACGGAAACTTATCTGTGATGGATGAGTGATACATCGCCAAAGACGTCAGCATGCTGTCACTTTCCTCAAGTCTAATCACAAAATAGTCAGATACGCGGTTTGCCGCATCATTCATACAGCCTACAGCCAGCATAAATCCTGTGAGTCGTTCCGCATATTTATCCATTTTTCCTCTCTAAGCGCGTTGCCCTATCTGAATTCACATATCTGGAGTAACGTTTCAGGACATTACAGCATGTCTGCAGGTGTCCATGTTAAACAACGCGAGGGGATAGTAAAACCTTGAACCGCCCCAAATGACCAAGACAAACTGCTGTAACAACTTCCTCTTTTGGCACTCAGAGGACATTAAGTAAATAAGCCACCAGGTTTGTTCTGAGCAAAAAAGAGGTACGCATATGCTGAGAATCACATTCCGGGTGCTTCAGAACTCATAACAAGGATGTCGCGTTGCTCCCCGTTATATTCCGCCTCCCGGCGGGATCTCCACTGCCCGTAGCCATCGTGCCCCGTCAGGCGGTCACGGGGCGGGCGGCTTTTATGGCTCATGTCTGTCGCCCCGGCTATTTTGCGCCATCCCTTCGCGGTCTGATGATCGCCCTTCAAGCTGCTTTCGCGGCATATCCTCGCCGCCATTAAAGACTGACGGCTGCGGTATTCCACGGTCAGCCTGACCCGTTGCCTGACGGTGCCTTGAGGCTCCGGGCAGCAGGGAACGGGCATCGTGGCGATGCCCTCCTGACGCCCCCTGTCACCGGAGGAGTACCGTTATGTCCCGTTTTGTCCTGGGTAACTGCGTCCAGATCATGTCCGGCTTTCCGGATAACGCAGTCGATTTCATCCTGACTGACCCGCCGTATCTTGTCGGTTTCCGCGACCGTTCCGGGCGTTCCATTGCCGGGGATACCACGGATGAATGGCTGCAACCGGCCTGCCACGAAATGTACCGCGTACTTAAACGCGATGCCCTGATGGTCAGTTTCTACGGCTGGAACCGGGTGGACCGGTTCGTGAATGCCTGGAAAGCGGCCGGATTCAGTGTTGTCGGCCACCTGGTATTCGCCAAAACCTACGCCTCAAATGCGTCCTGGCTGGGCTACACCCATGAGTGTGCCTATCTGCTGGCAAAGGGACGGCCCCGCAAACCCCTTAAACCGCTGGGTGATGTGATCCCCTGGCAGTACACCGGAAACCGGCATCACCCGACGGAAAAACCGGTGGCCAGTCTGCAACCCCTGATCGAATCCTTTACCGCGCCAGGGGGCATTGTCCTCGACCCGTTTGCCGGGTCCGGCTCCACCTGTGTGGCGGCGGCACAGGCCGGGCGGCGTTATATCGGCATAGAACTGCTGCCGCAGTACCACGCTGCCGGACTGCAACGCCTGGCGGCCGTCCGACGCGCCCTGCACCTGCCGGCGGCCAATGACGACTGGCACCACCCGGAGGCCGCCTGATGAATTACACCGGTCATGAGGACCTGCGCGCCGCCGTAGCGGCGCTGACAAACAGCATGTGTGACCTGCGTGACACCCTGAATGGTCTGGAAAGACAGTACCGCTATGACGCCCCCGCCCTGACGGAGCGGCTGGCCGGACAGACGCTGCGCCGGATTAACACCCTGTATCTGGCGGCATACCAGGAAGCCCTGGAACTGGACGAGAGCTTTAAAGACTGACACCCGGGCCGGGCTAACCGGCCTTCATGAATGAGGAAATACCGATGTTTGGAACCCGCGAAGAACTGTGTCTTGAACTGGAAAGAATGTTCACCCCCTCTGAACCTCTGCTGTTGTTGGTCTGGACCCCCGGATCGGTGGAGGCCGCCTGTGACCCGGAAGAACAGGGGGTGAGCGATGAAGAACTTCCGTCACTGATGGCCGCCCTGGGGGATATTCCCATGGACACGTACCAGGAAGAGGGTGTTACCCGGGAAGACGTGCGCCGGCTGCTGCGCTTCATGCGCGTGGCGTCCCGCCGGCAGGTGACGGTCCCGGCGGCGCTGCTGAACCGTGTCATTGACTGGGCCGTCCGGGAGGTGACGGCCCGGGAAAGCCAGTGTTTTGAGGCCGGTCAGCCGGTGCCCTGTTCCGTGACCCTGCTGGGTGAGGATCTGCGGACCCTGAAAGCGCGGGCCGCATGACCCCCGGCCCCGGGTGTCCGGGGCCATTTCATTAAGGACCGGTGCGGCACACCGCACCGCCATACCTCCGTCCCCGGCGTTGCCGGAAACGGCCGGGTTTCACCGCCGTGCCTTCACGGTAGCCCGGCGGCCTCGTCTGCAAGGGTTCGCTGTCGCCATTCTCCTCACCCGTTCCCGCCGTTCACGGTGCGTTCAGCCCGCTCACGGCGCGCGTGCGGCTTCCGGGAATGCCCCTGCTTCCTCAGCTTTTCGCCGGGCTTTTGTGGCGGCACGGCGATGGCCGTACACGAGCAACCTTAACTGAGGAGTCACATTATGCCGAACTGGTGTGCCAACCGGCTTTTGATCACCGCCCCGGATCTGTCCGGAATTCATGCCCTTGTCCGTGGTACGCAGACCCCGTGGTATGCGCAGGCTGTCGGGGAGGGAAGACAACTTTTTGCGGCCGGCTGTGCCGGTATCCTCCGTCCGGTTGAACCGGTAAACCGTGCGCCTTACCCCGCGTTATGCACGACACGCCCCGGTCAGGACACGCCGGAAAACCGGGCCTACAGTGACTGGCTGACCCTGCTGATGAACGGGGCTGAACTCACCCGTGACCGGTGCGGACACCTGCATGACCTGTGGCTGGGCAGTGGGCTGGCTGCCCGTCACTGGGAAAGCCTGTCCGGGGAGGAACAGGCGGAGGTGGAACGCCTGTTTCGGAACAAACGCCACGACTGGGGCACAGCCGGGGATACGAAGGTGGAGCTCTGGTGGAACAACCGGTGCCGGAATACGCCGCAGGCTGAGGGGCAGGTGATGGACATGCTGTTGTTACTGCCGACCCGGCTGGATGTGGAAGTGAACGGTTTTAACGGCAAACTGCTGGACGGGGTGCCCTCCGGGTATGACTGGTACAGCACCCGTTACGGTATTAAATGGCCGTGCGGATTCGAGGCCGGTATCACAGAGGTCAGCGGGAACTGTCTTCAGGTGGATTTCGACACGCCGTGGTGTCCGCCGTCAGGGGCGGTGCTCGCCGCCCTCAGTGCGCAGTATGGCTGCACCGTGAAGCACTGGTATGCGGAATGTGGCTGCGACTTCTGCGGTTTCAGTGAATATTCGGGCGGTGAACTCACGGAGTGGCTGGAAGACGCGCTGGAGTGGGGCGACGAAGATGAGGACGGCGGCTGTGATGTGTGCGGGCCGGACTGGCTGGTCGGGAATGTGGCGCATTTTGGCGGCTGATTAACAGGACGCACGGGCGGGGTGCCTGCCCGTGCGGGAGAACAGAATAAGGAGCAAACGATGAATGATATGACTGTGGGCGGGCTGATCCGCCGTCTTCAGCGCTGGCCGGAAGAGGCGCTGTGCTGCGGCACATTCTGGCTGGCTGATGATTTTCTGGCACTGGATGAGACACTCACGCCCGAAGAAATTGCCTGTGCGATGGACATTGCCACCGACCGGCATGACGCCAGTGTGGGGTTTAACTGGGATCACCTCGCTGCCGCCATTGCAGAAATGAAAGGGGAGGACTGACCGGCCGGGCAGGGACGCCTGCCGGTTTCACGCAATAAGGAAGTCGCCGGCTCCGCTTCTCTGCCGGCGCCACCCTCCGGGCAGCACCGGGGAACTGTCAGCCTCCGTGCGGTGACGGCCTTAGCCGTGCCGTTACTTTAGCCCGGCCACTGCGGCTGCAAGGGTTCGCTGTCGCCGACATCCTCACCCGTTCCCCCCGTAAACGGCGCATTCAGCCCGTTTACGGCGCGCATGCGGCTTCCGGTGTCGCCCCTGCATCCTCCGCTTTTCGCCGGGCTGGCGTTCCGTCACGGCTCAGGCCGGAACTGTTATCCCCTTTAACCGTGGAGGAAAAACCATGACCACAGCACAGGCTGCTGACAACGTATTGCTCACCGGGGCACAGCGCCTCACTTTTTTGCCGGATTTGTTTGGCAGCGATTTCATGCTGTCGGAGGCGTCCGTGTACGGCTATGCGCAACGTTTTTGCCCGGACTATCCGGGTGGATTCTGGCAGTTTTATCGTCTGCCGGACGGCGGCGGCTATATGGCACCGGATGTGGACACCCTGACATTCTGCAACACGGATAACGGGTTTGAGCAGACCGTGAGCGGGGACGTGGCGGGGATCATCCTGACCGCGCTTGTCCTGAATCACCGGAGCTGGCACCACAGCCACCATGACCGTGAGGAGCTGTGCCGCCACTTCTGCCGCCGCTATGAACAACTGATGGCATTTGCTGACACGCACCCGGATGCCGCCGTTATCTGGCGTGCGCTGGACTGACATTCGCACGGGCGGCACGGCCGCCCGTATTCCCGACAGAACACAGGAAAAACACCATGTACGGCACCACGACAGAAATCTGCATTCACCTGCTGACACATTTTATCCCCGGCGAAAACATGACCGTGCTTGTCCTGACGGAGGATGATATCCGGGAACTGACCCCCGGCATGCACCCCACGCCCGACGAAGCACGGCAAATCCTCAGTCTGATTGCCTCCGCCGACGGTCTGGAGTTTGGCGTGTCTGAAGACACGGTCATCACCCTGCTGTCATCACTGCGTGAAGCAGAAACCGGCCAGACGGTTACCGTTCCCGCACAGATGTTACGGGCGGTGATGCACCTGGCCGGGCGGGAAATGGAACGGATTGCGGATTGCGCGCGCGAGGGGGGCGGGGACGCGGAAGACTCCCTGCGCGAAGAAAACCATATGATGGCGACGCTGCATGGCGCGCTGGGCGATTAAGGGGAACAAATGAAACTGGCACCTGAATCACGCGACATTCTGCGTCGTTACCGCAGACTCATCAACGAACGGCGGGCGGCCGACGGGCTGACCCCACTCAGGACGGAGCAGGTGATTGATGACCTCTGCTATTTTCTGTCCTGCCAGAGCACGGTTTACCTGTGCGGGCAGTTTATTCGTCAGGGGGAAGCCGTCCGCTAAACGGACTCAGGCAGAGGGAACTGCCTGTTTCCCGTGATGCTGACCGGACGACACACGAAGTCTGGCTGTCATGAAAAACGGGAAGAGGATGTCGCTCAGGCGCTCCACTGTACCGGCGTCCTTCCACGATGTTCCAGTCCGCTTCCGGCGTACCGTGCCTGCCTGCGGCAATCGCCGTGCCTCTACTTTAGCCCGACCGCTGCCAATACAAGGGTTCGCTGTCGCCGCCACCCTCACCCGGTCGCAGTGTTTTAAGGCCGGTCGTCAGTCTTCCCGTCGTTACAGGCCTCAATATTCGGCCAGTAACCGTCCAGCCTGTCTCCGTTATTTATCTGCGCTGCGGCTTCCGGTGTCGCCCCTGCATTGTTCGCTGTTCGTCGGGCTGTCGTGTCGGCACGGCGAAAGCCGATCCCCGGATAACCCAGACTAAGGAGACGTTATGGAACACATTACCACCCCGGCGATTTATGTTGGCACCTGGCACAAATACAACGCCGGGAGCCTGTATGGTCAGTGGTTCGACCTGACCGAATTTGATGATAAAGACGATTTTTATGCCGCCTGCTACGCGCTGCATGCCGGTGAAGCTGATCCGGAACTGATGTTTCAGGATATCGAAGGGATTCCCGGCCAGTTCGCGTCTGAATCGTCCATAAGCTGGTCGTTTATCGACGCATGGAAACAGGCGTTTGAGGACGGGAATGCGGCAGCATTTGTCGCCTGGTCCGGGTATACGGGGCGCTGTGACTATGATGCCTTTGAAAATGCCTACTGTGGTGAGGCAGAAAGTGAAGAGGCGTTTGCCACCGGACAACTGGAGGATTCCGGCGTACTGAATGAAATTCCAGAGGCTCTACGCGGATATTTCGACTATGAAGCCTGGGCCAGAGATTTGTTTCTCAACGAATATGACCTGGTCGACGGATACGTGTTTTCACACTGACAGGGCACGGCTTACCTGTGCGGGCAGTGTATTCGCCAGGGGGAAGCCGTCCGGTAAACGGACTCAGGCAGAGGGAGCTGCCTGTTCGTGCGCCTGAACCCCTCCCGCAGGCCTCCGGCCTGCCGGAAACAGGCAGGCCGCGCCAGTGGCGCTGCTGCCAGTCTCCGGTCGGGGTGTGAAGGGATGCCCGATCATCCGGATGTCCCGGTATCCGGGATGGGGGTGACGGTGTTGGCCATCCGGGGTTTGCTGCTGTTTGATGTTCCTGATGTTCCTGATGTTCCTGATGTTCCTGATGTTCCTGATGTTCCTGATGTTCCTCTTACTTTTCCTACTGTGGTTCCGGAAAATGCACGGTCAGGGGCTGACTCTCCGGGCGTCCGGGCGGCTGTCATGCTTCGCACAGAGCCAGCGGGGCTGTCTCTGCCCGGGCCCGTTCCGGGCCAGCGGGTTTCCATCCTGACGCAACAGCGGCTTGCAGTGTCCGTTGACGGACACGCCGCCCTGTCGCGCCGGGGGCGGCGCTCCCTGCAGCCCGGTACTGCCAGGCTGTAAGGCGCAACGCCGTTTCGCTGCCGCGCGCCGTCGTTGCGGTGTCTGCCTGCTCATTCCCTGCCCGTGACCGTCACTCCCGTGTGAGTCCCTTCGCCCGGGCTGAGACAGCCACAACCCGTCTGGCTGTCCAGGGTAAATAAACGGACACGAAACTTTTTTGCAGGCAAAAAACTGTCGTGTCCGCCCCGGACATCTGCACCGGGCCGTGCCGGTTTACGCCCTCGCGGCGAGGGTTCTCAAACGGGTGACAGCAGTCACCACCGGCGGGAAACATCAGGAGGAAGAGAGGCAGGCCCGCGAAGCGACGGTGCCCGCCGCCGCACTCGAAATTGCGCTCAGGGTGGCGTGGGATTTTATGCGCCTTGAGGACGCACAGAGCGGCAAGGGGGCGGCCGCGCGGCTGTATCCGCACGAAACACAGGCGCTTTTACGTGTCAGCGCCGCGCTGAAAGCGCAGACAGACGAATAACCGCCCAGCGACAGCGCGGGGGTGGCGCAGCCACCCCCGATAAGGAGCCAAAAAATGTACGGAACCGTCAGCCAGCTTTACCACCGCCTGAAAACCGAATTTCAGGGCGAGGAAAAAATCACGCTCATCATCTGGCGTAAAGAGGATGTGATGAAGGTACTCCATGACGAGCACCTCACGGAGGAAACCGCCGCCGAAATCGTGTGCGACATCTCGACATGGGACAGGGATGCACAGCACGAAGCTGGCGTGGGCGCTGAAACCGTCCGGTTTATCGCCAGTGCCGTCCGGCACGCCGCAGCACGCGGTAACCGGCCAGTGACCGTTTCTGCCAGCGACCTGGAAATACTGGCTGAAGCCGCAGGCCGGCTGCTTGAAACCGGCGGAGATGATGATCCGCGCGCCATTGAAGAAGCGCTCAGTCGTGCCTGGGAGGCCATTAACCCGTAAACGCCGGGAGCAGGGCAGGGAAGCCCGACGCCCTTTCTGGCCCGGGCGAAAACACCGCCGCCTGCGGCGGCAGAACGGCAGAAGACGCGCCTGGCGGCGCGCTTCACGCCGTACTGCTGGTTCATACTGCTTGCCTGAGTTCAGGGAAAATAAAACCAGGTCGTTGAGATGAGAACATCGTTGATTTCAAAAACGGCAATGCTTTCAACCGGAGAGGGTGACTGACATGCCAGACCTCTTATTTTTTGAATTAATATGTTTTCTATTAGCATTAATATTCATTAGTGAGAGTTATTTAATAACACCTTTTTCAGGCCGCGCCAGTTTAACAGCTAAAGATCCTTTACCCCGGGCGTCCGGGCGGCTGTCATGCTTCGCACAGAGCCAGCGGGGCTGTCTCTGCCCGGGCCCGTTCCGGGCCAGCGGGTTTCCATCCTGACGCAACACCGGCTTGCAGTGTCCGTTAACGGACACGCCGCCCTGTCGCGCCGGGGGCGGCGCTCCCTGCAGCCCGGTACTGCCAGGCTGTAAGGCGCAACGCCGTTTCGCTGCCGCGCGCCGTCGTTGCGGTGTCTGCCTGCTCATTCCCTGCCCGTGACCGTCACTCCCGTGTGAGTCCCTTCGCCCGGGCTGAGACAGCCACAACCCGTCTGGCTGTCCAGGGTAAATAAACGGCCACGAAACTTTTTTGCAGGCAAAAAACTGTCGTGTCCGCCCCGGACATCTGCACCGGGCCGTGCCGGTTTACGCCCTCGCGGCGAGGGTTCTCAAACGGGTGACAGCAGTCACCACCGGCGGGAAACATCAGCCGGCAGACACAAAACGTCAACACCGCGGCTCCGGAAACTCAACGGGTGACGGGGTGTTAAAACCACAACAGAGGGGGATTTATCATGGCATCACGGGGCATCAACAAAGTGATTCTGGTCGGGAATCTGGGGCAGGACCCGGACGTGCGTTACATGCCGAACGGCGGGGCCGTGGCCAACCTGACGCTGGCCACCTCAGAGTCCTGGCGGGACAAACAGTCCGGGGAGCTGCGTGAGCAGACCGAATGGCACCGGGTGGTGCTGTTCGGAAAACTGGCCGAGGTGGCCGGGGAATACCTGCGCAAAGGCGCACAGGTTTACATCGAGGGCCGGATGCGTACCCGTAAATGGCAGGACCAGAGCGGTGCAGAGCATTACACCACGGAAGTGGTGGTGAATACCGGCGGCACGATGCAGATGCTGGGTGCCCGTCCGGCACCTGCCGGGCAGACCGGCCGGAAAGGCCGTCAGGACACGACCCCGGCTCCCCAGTCTGCCCCGGACATTCCTCCGGCAAACCCGGCAGATTTTCCGCCTTTTGATGATGAGGTGCCCTTTTAATTTCCCTTTTTCCGGCCCTGCCTGGCAGGGCCTTCACTGACACAGAACACGGAGAAAAATATGGCCTTTCCCCACCTGCCGGACGGTGAGTTTACCCGTCAACAGGCCGAAGCCCTCACGGAGCGGTTTCATAACGTCACGATTGAAGATGATCAGCGCAGCCATTTTCGCCTGGTGGTTCGTGACCGTGACGGTGTGCTTGTCTGGCGCGCCTGGAATTTTGAAGCCGGTGCCGGGGTCATGCTGAACCGCTATATCAGCCGCTACGGCGTGGCAAAACAGTAATCAGAAGGTGCCGGACGCAGCCACGTCCGGCATGAACAGTCATTAACACAGCGAGGTATTAATCATGTCCGTCACAGAGTCTGCCGTAAAAACCCCCCGGAAAGCAAACAGGAAGAAGCCTGATGCCGCACAACGGACGGCGCTGGATGAGGCCGTCAGTGCGGCTGAAACACGCCTGGTGCCGCTGTCAGCCCTGCGTCCGTCACCGCTGAATGTGCGCACCCTGCCATACAGCGTGGACAGTATCCGGGGGCTGGCGGAGTCCGTCGCCACCACCGGTCTGCTGCAGAACCTGACCGTCCATGCCCTCCCGGACGGATTGTATGGTGTGGCAGCCGGGGGGCGTCGTCTCAGTGCCCTGCAACTGCTGCGTGAAGCGGGGCGTATCAGCCCGGATTATCCGGTGGCGGTAAAAGTGATCCCGGAAGCCCTGGCAACGGTGGCCTCCGTGGCGGAGAACGAACAACGGGCGGCAATGCACCCGGCTGAGCAGATAACCGGGTTCCGCACACTGGCAGAGCAGGGGCAGACGCCGGAGCAGATCGGGGCGGCACTGGGGTTCGGGGTGCGCCATGTCCGGCGCATGCTGAAACTTGCCGGACTGGCGCCCTCACTGCTGGCCCTGCTGGCTGAAAACAAACTGACCGTGGAACAGGGCCAGGCACTGTGTCTGGAAAGTGATCCGGTTCGCCAGATGGAGATTTACGCGAACGTCACCGCACAGTGGTCAGGCGCCCCGGTGCATGCCCTGAAACGTGCGGTGACGGATACCGAAATATCCGTCACCCATGCTGCGTTCCGGTTTGTCGGTCGGGAGACTTACGAAGCCGCCGGGGGCGTGGTGCGTGAAGACCTGTTCAGTGCCGAAGAGGGGGCCGGTACGGCAGACAGTGGGCTGGTTTTCCGCCTGTTTCAGGAAAAGCTGGACGGGCTGGCCCGGGACATTCAGCAGCAGGAGGGCTGGGCGTGGAGTCTGGGCAGAAATGACCCTGTCCGGCAACACGGCGAAGACCGGGAAACCTTCCTTGTCCAGGAGGCCCCGGACCCGGTATACACCCGGCATGAACAGGGACGACTGGATGAACTGCAGGCGCGTTACAGCACCTTTGACACAGAGTGTGAGGAAGCGGCTGAACTGGCGGCAGAGATTCTGGCACTGGAAGAAGCCGGTGAAATCTGTGCCTGGCCGGAAGCGGTGAAGGCGGTGTCCGGGGTGGTGGTCAGCATGTTGTCTGACGGGGAAATCCGGATCCAGCGTGGCATTCGTCGCCGGGCCGACATGACGGAAGAGGAAAACAGCCGCCCGGTGGCGTCAGTGCTCAGTACCCGACAGCCCGATGCCGCAGAAGGGGTCAGTGTGCCGTTGCTGACAAAAATGTCCTCGGAACGGACGCTGGCTGTTCAGGCCGCGCTGATGCAGCAGCCGGAAAAAGCGGTGGCACTGATGACCTGGCGGTTGTGTACCAGTGTGTTCGGCGGGTATGTGTCCACCGCACATCCGTTCCGGCTCAGTGTGACTGTGTCACACGGTACCCTGACCGCAGAAGCCCCGTCCGGGAAGAACGGCGCGGCATACCAGGCGCTCATGGCAGAAAAACACAGTCTGGAAAACCTGTTACCGGCTGGCTGGGAAAAGGACTTCACCACCTTCTTCACCCTTGACGGCAGTGTGCTGATGGCGCTGCTGGCCTTCTGTACCGCCTGTTCCGTGGACGGGGTTCAGACCCGTGACTGCGGTCATACCTCGCGCAGCAACCTTGATCCGCTGGAAAACGCTATCGGGTTCCACCTGCGTGACTGGTGGCAGCCGGGGGCGGAGAACTATTTCCGCTCCCTGAAACACAGCCAGATTGTGGATGTGCTGAATGAGGCCGGGATGACCGGGGCCGCCCGGGATGCGGAGAAGATGAAAAAAGGGGAGGCGGCAGACCTGGCGGAAAGCGTGATGGCTGGAACCCGCTGGGTACCGGCCTGGCTCTGTGCGGCGGATCCCACGGCCCGTCCGCGCAGCACTGACACTGACACCCCGGCACACGCCGCCTGATGATGCAGACCGCCCCCGGAGGGGCGGTCATAAGGAGAACCCCATGTATTCCCTGACCGACCTGAATAATTTTTCTGCCTGTGATTTTGAAGCCATCCGTGAAAGCGGCGAGGTGACCCGCCAGTCCCTGACCAGCGATGTGCTGGCGACCATTATGATCCCGGAAGGGTGGACGGTTATCCCGGAATGCCGGGGTGAATTTGGCGGGCTGTTCCCGGTCCAGTGCCGGTTCTCACCGGTCGATAACCCGGCGGTGGTGGTGTGCCTGTGCAGCCCCGGCGAACTGAGCGGAACCTGGTTGCTGCTGCTGGCTTCGCCGGACGGCAGTGTGCTGCGCCCGCTGATGTCCGGCGAACAGCTTGAACCGCAGCTCACCGCGCAGTGGCTGGCGCGGGTGGCCTCCCTCTGCCGGTTCGGCTGTACCCCCCGCACGGTGGCCTCTCTGCTGGATGAGGAGGTGGTCGCATGATCCCCGTCAACCGTTCACTGACCTCCCTGCATCCTGCCCGGCAGGCGGCCCTGCAGGCCATTACCCGGGTGGAAGAAGACCGGCAGGCCGGGAACCGGCTGCCTGAACATCCGTATGCCCGGACTTTCCTGCGCCTGCTGACCGGGTCGGGCAGACTCAATGCCACCAACGCACGGGCCATTCCCGCACTGGTCTGGTCTCCCCGCAACGGGCAGGGAACCCTGAAAGAGGTGGAAAGCGCCCTGGATGAGCTGCTCGCTTCGCAGGGCGAACACTGCCCGCTGCCGCTCCCCCTCGCGGTCGCCGGTGCGCTGTTCCCGGATGTGGCGTTCCGCAAACGTACCCGCCTGGAGCGTCAGGCCGGACTGAAACGGCACAAGGCCGGCCGCCAGGAAGATAACCGCATGGCGCAGGCTGCCCTGCAGCAACAGAACCTGGTCAGTCAGGCCCGGACTGAACTGAATTTTCATTCCCCGGACACCGTGGGGGCCTGGTACGAACGCTGGCAGGATGACCTGAATGAGCGGGAACTGTCCGGGCTGTTTACTGCGTGGTGCAGCCGGTTCGCATCACTGGCTGACGTGGTCTGGCTGGAGCAGGCCGGTGATCCACTCTGGAGCCGGTTACTCGCCGTGCGGGATATCGTGGCTGCCTCATCCGTCCGGGTGCGCATGGCTGAACGCTGGCAGGTGCCCAACAAACTGACGTTCAGGCGGGAGGCCGCATGAAGAAAGTGAACCCGTGGCGGGAAGAACTGGCACTGGCCCGGCGGCACCGCCGCTATCTGACGAACGTGGTGAACCGGCTGACCGGCTCAATGACATTGTGGCCAGCCGTTATCCGGGGATGCTGCCGCCACGGGTCTGACTGTTATCAGTGTAACCCGTTGTAAAAAGATAAAAAAAGGAATGACTGCCCGGTGTTTTGGGGCGGTTTTTCCTGGTCGGTCAGGGTAAAGGGCGGTATAATGGCGGTGGCGCTTGAGGCTTTTTGCCTCATGACGTTTCAGGTGGTTTGTGCCGTTGTTGTGAGGCAGAAAGAAGAAAAGCCCCGTAGGAAGTTAATTTTATTAACCAACCACACGAGGCCATCTGCTTGACTAGACACCAACAGAATAGCCTCTTAGCTGCCGTAAGGCAAGGAGAAGAAGGCCATGAAACTGCCACGAAGTACCCTGATCTGGTGCGTATTAATTGTGTGTCTCACACTGTTGATATTCACTTTCCTGACCCGAAAATCGCTCTGCGAAATACGGTACAGGGACATGAACAGGGAGGTGGCGGCTTTTATGGCTTACGAACCCGCTAAGTAGCCAACCCCGGCGGGGGGAAACCCCCGCCATTCAGGGGCTGATGATGTCCTGTTCTGCCACAAGTGCCTTATGAAGGGGTTGCCGGTTCGCTGGCAGCCCCTTTTTCCTGCCTGCAGCACGGCGGGAAACCCCTGGCCCCTGCGGGGCCGGAAAAACCGGGATGCGCCTGCGGCGCTCCCCCGGCTCCTCCCTGTCTGTGTCGTTTCCCCGGGTGTTCTGTACCGGTACGCTGTCTGTCACTGGCTACGGTGTCGGGGTTTTCTGTTGTTATTCCTGTTCGTCATTTTCCTGTTGTGGCGGGGGCATCCCGGTCTGTGACACCGGGCGTCCGGGCGGGCTGTCATGCTCCGCACAGAGCCAGCGATGCTGTCTCTGCCCGGCCCCTCCGGGGCGGCGGGTTTCCATCCCTGACGCAGTGGCCACACCCTGTCGCTCACACCGGCTGGCGCCGGCGTCGCTTTCACTGCCCGGCGAAGAAGCCGCCGGGCGCTGAGGACGACACGCCCTGGCGTGTCGGGTGCGTTCATCCTGTTTCCGCCCCCCGGGTGGCCACTCACGTCAGTGCCTTACGCGGAGGGCTTTGTGTAGCACCGTCGCGTCGTCATCCAAGGGGTATATAAACTCCGCCAACAGTTTTTGCCCGAACGGCCGGACAAAAACTGTTGTCTCCGCCCCTTTCCTTCCTCCTTGCGCCGTCGCTACCCCGCCCTTTGCCGCGAAAGGTCCCGACGAGAGATGGCTTAACCCCCAGAGAAGGAGACACCAGGATGAACACACACAACGTCAACACCGCCGCTCAGGAGCCCTCGGAAAGATGGGGGGTAAAACCGTACAGACCCGCAGGGACCGAAACCGGTTATCTCATTCTGATGGCGGCAGGGAAGAAAGGCACCGCAGACGAGGATATGGATGTTTATGAGTTCCGGTCTGTCGCGCAGCTGAAAGCCTTCAGAAAGCGCTGGCCAGAGAAAATGTGTGAGCAGTATGCCTACCTGCTCAGTGCCGGTACTGACCGCCACGGGCACCATGTGGCGGTGGCGACGGGAAAGCACTTCCGCCCGTTCCTGCGTGAGATTAAACGGGCCGGGGTGGACATTTTCCCCCGGAAAACGCCGGACGCCGGGCATTAAAAAAGCAGGGTTGCCCCTGCTTCCTTAATCCGGATTCAGTGAGCCCTCACTGGTTCCGGGTTCATCAATCACTCACAAGGAGTACACCGATGAATTTCGACCCGCAAATCGTCTCACAGGCGAAAGCGTTTGTAAATGATCTCCATGCCGGGAAACCGGCCCGGGTTCCCCGTATGCCGTTCGCGCAGTGGCAGGTGTTTATGACCACGGTACAGGCCGAACAGGCTCACGCCATGGCAACCCTGCGCCCGGCATGGCGCGCGTTTATATCCACCCTCCCGGCCAGCCCGGTCATTCACTGAGGAAAACAGAATGGACGCATTACAGCGAAAATCGCTCTCCGGCCTGTGGCTGGTGAACCTGGAGAACGGCGCACGGGGCATCATTCTGAACGGGGTGGCCGTCACCGGCTGCCGCGACCAGGACGGCGCACCGGCGGTGACGCAGACGGGCGAAAATCTGGCGACGGCACTGGGGCTGATGCTCTGCTCTGTCAGCTGGAAAACCCCGCCACTGATGCAGTGGGAATGGTCAGACATTGCCGAAGACATGGCCCGTTGTGTGACGCTCACGGAGAGCCAGCGCCGGGATGTCACCGTGATCCACTCCCGGCTGTCGGGTGGCGAAGCCATACACTTTACCGGTCATGACGTGCTGAGTGGGGCAAATAAAAACCTCTGGTTTCCGGTGCCGCAGGAAGCAGACCTCTTTGAGTGGGTGGAGCACATCATGGTGATGAACCACCAGGCGGAGAACGTTACCAGCATGGAACCCCGAATCCATGGCGGGAGCTACACCGACTACCAGGTACGTTACAACGCGAACCTTCCCGGCCTGAAACAGGCCTGATAACCCCGGCGACCCTGCACCGGCAGGGCCGCCGCTTCAGGAGAACATGACATGACACAGAAACAGCATGATGCGGTGTGCCTTTGCCCTGGCGACATGGCACCGGAAGAAATCCCTGCCCGTGTACTGGAAGCGATCGCCGGGCGCGCTGAAGGGCGTGAAATCCCCCTGCGTATTGACGGAAACAGTGACCGGGCCGGGCTGGCTGCGCAGGCGCTGTGGCAGTATGCCGGAATGACCGGGCTGGCACAGGACGGTGAAACGGTCTGGACCGTGATGATCGACTTTCTGGCGAATATGATGCACCTGGCCGCCGAACTGGACATGATCACCCCGGAAAATAGTCTCTTTAACGACATCGTGGAAGCGGCAGACTTTCATTATTCAGCAGAAGACGGGAGCGAAAGCTGACCGGTGCCGGACTGCGGCCCGGTACGCCGGGCACGGTCTGTGCGCCCGAAAGGCCTGCAGCTCCCTGCGGGAGCCGGGAGACAGGGGGCCTGCGGCCCCCCGCATTCCCGTCCGCGTGTGTTATCCCTGACTGGAGACCGGGCAGGGTGTCTGCCAGTTCTGTCTGTCAGTGTCCTGGCTGTCCGGCGGGATTTTTATCTTTCTGTCGTGGTGATGGTGTGTCACGCATGGTCGGTGACACCGGGCGTCCGGGCGGGCTGTCATGCTCCGCACAGAGCCAGCGGTGCTGTCTCTGCCCGGCCCCTCCGGGGCAGCGGGTTTCCATCCCTGACGCAGGGGCCACACCCTGTCGCTCACACCGGCTGACGCCGGCGTCGCTTTCACTGCCCGGCGAAGAAGCCGCCGGGCGCTGAGGACGACACGCCCTGGCGTGTCGGGTGTGTTCATCCTGTTTCTGCCCCCGGGTGGCCACTCACGTCAGTGCCTTACGCGGAGGGCTTTGTGTAGCACCGTCGCGTCGTCATCCAAGGGGTATATAAACTCCGCCAACACTTTTTTCCCGAACGGCCGGACAAAAACTGTTGTCTCCGCCCCTTTCCTTCCTCCTTGCGCCGTCGCTACTTCGCCCTTTGCCGCGAAAGGTCCCGACGAGAGATGGCTTAACCCCCAGAGAAGGAGAACACCAGGATGAACACACACAACGTCAACACCGCCGCTCAGGAGCCCTCGGAAAGATGGGGGAAACGGCTGATGGCCCGCTTTCGTTCCGCAGTGGATGAGGCGGAGTTTAATGCTGCCTGTGGGGAAGAATCTCACCGGCACTACGGGGTGAAATTCAGTGCCTTCGACAATGTCTGGTATCTGTTTCAGGGGTTTAAGAACGGTCTGCTCCGTCCCCGTCAGGTTCCGGCAGACAAAACCACGCATCACGAAAATGGAAAGAGATAGTGACCGCAACACACAGGAGACTGATATGACTGATTTACTGATGGGAGCGGCCCCGGCGGCCTGCACGGATATGACGGAAGCGCAGACACTGCACAGCGCTGGCACGGAACTGATCCCCTCCGTGGCGATTGAACGCATTCTTGCTGACCGTGACGCAGGACTCAGCAAGTACGCGCAGGCCCTGACCCTGCTGCGTGATGCCCGTGAAATTTTTCTCCGGGCAGCAAATAAGGAGTGGCTTTCAGGTTATGACCTGCTGGTCTCTCAGGCCGTCATGTCAGCCAAAGGCCCACAGGCCGACCGCCGGGCGCTGTGTCACCTGGTTGACGGCAAAATCTGGGATCGCCTGATGAGTGATACGGGCATGTATACCCTGATGAGCCAGAAGCAGCGGGATGAGTGGGATCGCCAGCTTGAGGGGGAAAACCTGCCAGAAATCACCCTGGATACCGTTCTGGCCACGTTCCGCCAGCTCAGTGAAAACAGCGATGAAACTTTTGCGCAGGGGCTGGTTGACGTGTTTCGCCAGTTGTCCTGGGATTACAAAACCAATAACCCCTGTCGCTTTGGAAAACGCATTGTGGTCAGCCGGTTGCTCGACGTACAGCGGTACGGCACCAGTTTCAGCCATACCGGACAGGCGAAGCTCGATGATCTGGCCCGGGTTTTTTATCTGCTCGAAAAGAAACCAGTGCCGGATTTTCGGGTAGCCGCCGGGGCGCAGTTTGACGCCCATTTCCGGGCGAACGGTTTCGACGGGGACACCGTCTGGCCGGGGACATATTTCAGTGTGCGGTATTTCAAAAAGGGCACGGCGCACATCACGTTTAACCGACCTGAACTGGTTGACCGGCTCAATGATATTGTGGCCAGCCGTTATCCGGGGATGCTGCCGCCACGGGTCTGACTGTTGTCAGTGTAACCCGTTGTAAAAAGATAAAAAAAGGAATGACTGCCCGGTGTTTTGGGGCGGTTTTTCCTGGTCGGTCAGGGTAAAGGGCGGTATAATGGCGGTGGCGCTTGAGGCTTTTTGCCTCATGACGTTTCAGGTGGTTTGTGCCGTTGTTGTGAGGCAGAAAGAAGAAAAGCCCCAAAGGTAATTTTTCAATTAACCAGTGAGGCTCATCTCTATGTCTCGACAACATCAGAGTAGCCTCTTACCTGCCGAAAGGCAAGGAGAGAAGGCCATGAAACTGCCGCAACAGCCCGTTATCTGGTGCTTACTGATAGTGTGTCTCACACTGCTGGTATTCACCTTCCTGACCCGGAAATCACTCTGTGAAATCCGCCTGAAGGACGGAGATCGGGAGGTCGCTGCCGTGCTGGCCTACGAACCTGGTAAGTAGCAACCCGGAGGCGGGGGAAACCCCGCCTTTTCAGGGCTGATGATGTCCTGTTCTGCCACAAGTGCCTTATGAAGGGGTTGCCGGCTCGCTGGCAGCCCCTTTTTCCTGCCTGCAGCACGGCGGGAAACCCCTGGCCCCTGCGGGGCCGGAAAAACCCGGATGCGCCTGCGGCGCTTCCCCGGCTCCTCCCTGTCTGTGTCGTCTTCCCGGGTATTCTGTGCCGGTGCGCGGTTTGTCACTGGCTACGGCGTCGGGGCTTTCTGTTGTTATTCCTGCTGTTGTTATTCCTGTTCGTCATTTTCCTGCTGTGGCGGGGGCATCCCGGTCTGTGACACCGGGCGTCCGGGCGGGCTGTCATGCTCCGCACAGAGCCAGCGATGCTGTCTCTGCCCGGCCCCTCCGGGGCGGCGGGTTTCCATCCCTGACGCAGTGGCCACACCCTGTCGCTCACACCGGCTGGCGCCGGCGTCGCTTTCACTGCCCGGCGAAGAAGCCGCCGGGCGCTGAGGACGACACGCCCTGGCGTGTCGGGTGTGTTCATCCTGTTTCCGCCCCCCGGGTGGCCACTCACGTCAGTGCCTTACGCGGAGGGCTTTGTGTAGCACCGTCGCGTCGTCATCCAAGGGGTATATAAACTCCGCCAACACTTTTTGCCCGAACGGCCGGACAAAAACTGTTGTCTCCGCCCCTTTCCTTCCTCCTTGCGCCGTCGCTACCCCGCCCTTTGCCGCGAAAGGTCCCGACGAGAGATGGCTTAACCCCCAGAGAAGGAGACACCAGGATGAACACACACAACGTCAACACCGCCGCTCAGGAGCCCTCGGAAAGATGGGGGCGTAAAACCACACTGCGTACTGATGGTTTTATTCGCAATATTCCTTCCCGCAATCCGGTGACCGGAATTACCTCACTGGTTGTACTGGACAACGAATCCCGCCAGGACTGACCCGGCCCGGGAACCTTCAAATTTCATACACACAGGAGAATTATTCATGATTTCATTTGCATCCCGTTACCGTACCGGCAACACCATCCGCAAAGAACGTCCGCTGACCCGGGACGAACTGGCGCAATTTGTCCCCAGTGTCTTTTCGGAAGAAAAACATGAGTCCCGCTCAGACCGTTATACTTATATTCCCACCATCACCCTGGTGGATAAATTATTTGAAGAGGGTTTCGTCCCTTATTTCGCCACCCAGGCGCGGGTGAATGATGAATCCCGCCGTGAATATACCAAACACCTGTTACGCCTGCGCCGTCATGACCAGGTGAACGGGCAGGAAGTCCCGGAAATTATTTTATTAAACAGCCATGACGGCTCCAGCTCGTATCAGATGATCCCGGGCATGTATCGTCAGGTTTGTACAAATGGTCTGGTGTGCTGGAAGAACTTTGCGGAAATAAGAATTCCGCACAAAGGGGATATTGTCGGGCAGGTCATTGAAGGGGCCTATGAGGTTCTGGGAATATTCGACAAAATTAATGATGAAATGGAAGGGATGAAAGCCATTACCCTGTCAGAAGATGCACAACGTGCCTTTGCCGAATCCGCACTGGAATACCGTTACCCGGACGGTGAAAAACCGGTGACAGCCACGCAGGTGTTAAATTCCCGCCGCTGGTATGACAACAGCCCGGATTTATGGACCACGTTCAACCGTGTTCAGGAAAATATGATACAGGGCGGATTACGTACCCGGACGAAAAAGGGAAAACTCACCCGGACACGCGCGATAAAAGGCATTGACGGTGACATTAAACTTAACCAGGCATTATGGCGACTGGCTGAGGAAATGAAAAAAATCATGTCCTGAACCCTGTAAAAAGACCTGCCCGTATCCGGCAGGTCTTTTTATATTCACACAGTGCGGAGCGTTAAAAGTGTCATTCCCCCGGCGATGCCGGGGTTTTATTGTTCATTACCGTTTTAACATCATTCGCCGGGTGAGGGTGTGGTGACAGCAGCGCCTGCCTGGTCAGCAGTATGGTATAAATACTTTTTATTTTTTTGGCATACTCCCGACGAATGCCGATGTTTTTCACCGATGCCCCCGCATTATACATTCCAACACTGTCCCAGTTTTTCCCGTAAGCCTTAAAGTTTCTCGCCAGAACCCATGCCCCCGTGTACACACACAAACAGGGGTCATGTAACAGGGTGGCGCGGGAAATATTAAATTTCTTCAGCTCAGGATAATGAGAACTGTTTATCTGCATTCCGCACACATCTTCACTTCCGTTTTTGTTCGCCTTATTCACCGCATCGGGAATAAGTCTGGATTCCTGTATGGCAATAGCGGTCAGCAGTAGCGGGTCAATATGAAAATCCCGTCCCGCCTGGCTAAAGCACATTTGCGGCGCGGCCTGAACGGAAACAGAAAAGGCCAGCAGGGCCAGGAGTGATTTTTTCATTTCAGTGACCTTTGTCAGACGTCGTAAAATTGCCGCTGTTGAATCGTCCGTAAAATACCCCCGCCGATCACGCTCCGCAAGACTTTTCCTCACAAACGCGCCGGAAGCGCTTTTAATCATGGCCTTACAGCCAGGGCTGAAATATAAAATCAGGCAATCTGGGTTTTTAAATCTGCCGCTCTTTACTTACCTCCAACTACCTCACACCCCACGCAAGGCTTCGCCTTGCAGATAAGATGTTTAAATTCAGTGAGTTGATATTGATATATGTGCGCAATTTTGATGTATCACGTTAAAATATCGTAGCTTCCTCCGACATTGTAGTGTCGGATTGTACGATACTGTTGGTGTCAGGATGTCGTACAAATGTCTCACAATGTAGATACCGTTAACTATCATTGAGTTTAATATCGCACAGTGTCACACTGTGCGATATCTTAGTGTCGGATTGTACTACCTGTATAAGACCTGATGGTGTCGGATTGTACGATACGCGTGACCCGTGTCCGGGATGTGATTTCCTGGCAGATTTAATACTGACAGTGTCGGACCCGACACTGTCATCCGGAGAGAAAAAATATGGGAAGACTGGGGATTTACGTCAAGGATAAAATAGAGCGCGAGATACGCGACATTGTACAGATTGAAATTCAGAATGGAGCGACACCATCTGAGGTTAATGTGTCTTCCATGTGTAATGAACTGCTGCGCCTCGGATTGCTGGTTTATAAAAGCCGGGAAGAGAAAGGTGCGTTTGACCTGGAAGGATGGCGACGCGACCTGATAAAAAAAGTGACCGGTTCACGGGAAGGAATAATGATTCTTACGGCACTGGTCAGTGAAATGTACCTGAAAATGAACGGGGACAACTCGGTCGACAAAATTGATGACCTCATCAGTGGGAATATCACCGCCATCAATGAAGCCGAAGCGGCAGCAGAGAGACTTCATTTTTTGAAGGATGAATGATTTTCTGTCAGGCCAGCCTGCGGGCTGGCGCTGAGAACAATATTTATTTTTCTTTTTTATTCCAGGGTAACGCCGCTTTCTCGACGGATTCTGTTTGTTCTCTGATAAACTTATCAAAAGATAACGCCAGTACCTTGAGGGCCGTTATGTCCTTATCCCGCCCCACCCAGGTTTCCGTAAAATAATGCAGGGAGTGCATCAGCCGGGTCAGTATCTCATCATTGATACTGCGCTGGTTTATTTGTGCCATTAACCGGAGTTCTGTCGCCAGATTTTCCGGAATTCGCATACTGTACTGCTGTGTCTTTCCAGGCAACAGGACCCGCCTTTCATCTATCCAGGCATGTGTGGATTCGTCTGCCGTGGATTCCGCCTCCGGTTTAGGGGGTATTTCCGGATGAGTTTCTGTTATCCATTCATAGAATTTTCTCGACAACGCCTGCAGTTGTTGCCCCTCAACCGTTTTAATTAAGGGCATGTCAGGACGGTAATTCAGTGACTCCATCAGGCGCTGCATTATTTCATCATTCATGCTCCGCTGCCGTGTCCGGGCAAATATCCGCAATTCCATTAAGAGGTTTTCGGGAGCACGAATATTCCATTCCGTAATATCCCCGGCTTTGAACTTCCGGGGTCGCCCACGCTTTTCGTAAAGGTTCTCTTTAACTTTCATGTCGTTATCCATTTTTATTGCAGGGTTTTTTCCTGCCAGACCAAGGGTACAGGACGGGCATGTTCGGATAATTCCTAATAACACGTAAAAATGTGACATAGATCACAGTTTTTTTTTTTTACTTTCATGGGAAAATCGCGGTGCGTAAACAAAGACTTACGTAAATTCACTTTTCCTGAACATTGTGGAGATTTCCTGAATGCACTTAACAGGTAATGCCCTTCATACCAGAAAGGGATGGGCGGTAGCGTCGGTATTTCGCACCGTCCGTAATAAAATTGCAATGACCCTGAGCGGAAGTATTACCGGAGGTGGCAACAGTCTGTCTGTTTCTTCTGTTCTTCCCCGGATTCAACATAACCGCACGCAATATAAGGAGGCCCTGAAAACTCTTGCGGCTTTTGGTGGTGTACTTGCCCTGATGGTGGCAATGATGCACCCGGCACTGGCCACTGATTTATTATCGTCTCAGGACTCCAGTGTGACGGCGACATTTGGTCATGGCTCTTCGATTGAAAAGTATTTTTATTATGGCGAGATTTTTATTGCGGTATTTACCTATATTAAATCACGTTCGCCACTGTCATTTGTCGGCCTTGCTGTCATGATATTGTTTACCCGCATTGGCTTCCAAATCGCCGCCGGGGGTTAACCATGGACGGGGAAGTGGATAAATATGACTTCCCGGAAACACTGAATCAGCCGGACCGTATTATTGGTCTGCCAAAGGATGAATTCTTTGTCGTGGCACCGGTCATTGTTATCGGTATTGCTTTTAATATGGCCTTTGTCATGTTAGTGGTTGCCGGGACACTTTGGTTTGCTGTCAGGTATTTTAAGAAAGGGCAGGGCAGTTACTGGTTGCTTAATTTTTGCTACTGGTATTTACCCACCGCACTTTTCCGCACTGTCTTTCAGGCCCTGCCTGATTCCAGTTTCCGACACTGGAGGGCATAGCGGATGAAATACCGGATTCAGGGGAGTCGTAAGAAGTCCCTCGGATACGCATTCATGATTTTGTGTGCGTTACTTGTCCTCAGTATGACATCCACTGTCATCACCAGCCTTCTGGCCTGGCACTTTGCCTCCACCCAGCGCACCGTCACCACGCCCATGGTGTACAACCAGCCATTCTCCTCTGATGCGAAAAGCGGCGACTCAAATTTAATGAGTATGCTGGCGACCTCGTTCGTCTATCTTCGCCTGACCGTCAGTCCGGAAACCATCGACAACCAGCAAAAACTTCTGCTCAGTTACGTTCCGGCCGCCTCCCGGGATGCCATGAAGAAGGTGCTGGATGTTGAGGCTGAATACATCAGACGCAATGGTGTCACCACGGTTTTCAATATCGCTGATATTACGACCCTCGCGCCGGGTGACATGCTGGTCACGGGAACGCTGTCCGCTTCAACGACCAACGGTCGCCTGAATACCGGGCAGGCCACGGTCCCGTCACCGCTCAAGCCGGAAGAGAAAACCTACCGTCTGAAAATTCAGTACCTGAACGGTACGCCTGTTCTGCAGGAATTTTCGGAAGTCATTAAACCCTCCAAACAGAAATAACCAGGAGTCAGCCTGTGAAAAAACGTTTTTCTCCGGCGGCAGTCACTGTGTTGCTTCTGACCGGAACCTTTGCCGGCGGCCTTCGGGCCGCCTCCGGTCCCGCCGGCATTCCGTTTGACAACAACGCCCAGGTCCCGGTCACCCTGAGTGACACCAACCCGAACAAAATCGTTATCGACGGTCAGCTGATTACCAGTATCAGCGGTCCCGCCGGTGCGTATGACAAAAAGAGCACCACGGACGGTGCCCTGATTATTTCGCCGCTGGTCGGGCAGGATTTCACCATTTTCCTGCAGACCGATAAGGATGCGGCTGTTTCACTGAATGTTCATCCCCGCCCGGGTGCCGGCCGTACCATCCGCCTGACACCGCAGTCACTTCCGGTCCGCCAGAATCCGGAAGCCAGAGCCTGGGAAGAGGGGCAGTCCTATGAGAAAACCCTGGTGGATATCGCCCGCGCCGCCACAAAAGGGGATGTCCCGGATAATTTCGATGTGTATCCCGTCAGCCGCAGTACGGAGTACACCCCGCCCGTTCCGGTCACACTCACCCCCGAACAACAGTTTGTGGGGGCTCACCTGCGTATTGTCCGCTACCGCATGCGTAACAGTGGCCAGGTGACACAAGCCCTGCATGAAAAAGACTTCTGGCAGAAAAATGTCCGTGCCGTGATGCTCTCAACCCGCCAGCTGTATGCATCCGGTGAAGGCTATGTCTGGGTCATTTTCTCTGATGACGGAGTACGCCACTGATGGGACTGAACATTAATGTCACCACCCGCCGCAAGCAGTTGGCTGTCCTGATTTCCGTTCTGGTCATCGCCGGTGCGGCCACTGCCGGCATCATGGTCTTCGGCCGTGACGACGGACAGACCCGGGCAAAATCCGCCCCGGCCACCCCGAACATGGTGGGCGTGGTGACCGCCACTTTTGATGACAAACTGCAGACCTCCGCCATGCAACAGCAGCAGGCCGCCACCTCCGCGCTGGAGCAGCAGGTGCAGCAACTGGCGCAGCAGATAAAGCAGAACCATGATGATTTCACGCGCAAACTGCAGGAGAAAGACCAGCAGATTGCGCAGCTGCAGCAGGGTAAAAATACGGGCAGTGCCGCCCCGGCAGGCAACAGTCAGACCACCACCACGCCAGGTAACACTCCGTTACCGGGACCACTGGCCACCGGGCAGGCCAGACCGGCTGAATGGCATGTGCAGCCCACAGGAACCGGAAACCGGGCTGGTGTGAATCCGGCGCAGGGCGCCGGGTTTTATCCGGGCACCGGGAACTCTCCCCGGCTGACCGGCGGGCTGGACAAGACCGATTTCACCTATGACAGCCTGAAGAAGAAAAACGAAACGCACCTGCCCTGGATACCCTCCGGGTCGTTTTCAGCCGCTGTCATGATTGAAGGGGCGGATGCCAATGCCTCGGTCACCGGCAACCAGAACACCACGCCGGTGACCATTCGCCTTATCGGGCAGGTGCAGATGCCCAACAACCATGAATACGACATGAACGGCTGTTTTGTCAGTGGTGAAATTTACGGTGACATTTCCAGTGAACGCGGTGAAGTCCGGACCAGCAGTATCAGCTGCATCCTGAAGAACGGCAAACATGTGGACATGCCGTTTGAAGGGCATGTGAGTTATCAGGGTAAGGAAGGCATTCGTGGCAAACCGGTCATGCGTAACGGCAAGATTATCGGTTATGCCGGCGCAGCCGGTTTCCTCTCCGGGATTGGCGACGGCATCAAATCCGCGTCCACACCGACTGTGGGGCTCGGTGCCACCGCGTCCGTCAGTGGCCTGGATGTGCTGAAGCAGGGCTTTGGCGGCGGGGCAGAGAAAGCGGCCGACACCCTGAGCCAGTACTGGATAAAACGGGCTGAACAGTATCACCCGGTGATTGATATCGGGGCCGGAAATCTGGTGACCGTGGTGTTCCAGAAAGGCTTCCGTCTGGAAACGCTGGAAGATGCCGACGCGAAAAAGGCTGAAGCGACTGTGCAGAAAGCGGGGGAGACCGTCAGTAATGCCGTCAGCAGCACGCCGCCGACACCGTCAGGCAGTGCCGGCACTCTCAACCCGGATGAGATTTTGCGCCAGGCCAGACAGCTGCGCCTCGGTGACACCATTAACTGAGGAGACGGACATGCAGGGCATTCTGTCAAAACATCTGACTTCCGTTGTCCGGGCCATGACCTGTCCGCAGGCCAGAACCGGTCTGCGTCATATGACCATTCCGGCGCTGGTGTATGCCGCAGAACTGGTGATATGGGCACGGTTAATCCATACCGGGGTGGCGGAATTCATGATGTGAGCCGGGCAGACTCATTGCTCAGGGCACTGAACATTACAGGAGGCAGCACAATCCATGTTTAACTCTGATAATACCTGGAAAATTACTGTATGGACTCTGGCCGGCATATTGGCTGTGTATGGCAGTATTGCAATATGGATTCAGGAAAAACAGACCACTGCGCAGGAAAACCGGATACGGCATGAGTGCAGGCTGAAAATCGCAGGGGCCAGACCGCCAGGCTGGTTTTCATCCGGGGAGGATGCCTGGGTATGCCCGGATGGTGCCACCTGGTATATCTCAACCATCAAAAAATAATTCGTTCTTCATTATCACATCAGTTCGTTCCCGGCTCTGGCCGGCGTCACTTATCAAATTCGTCAGAAAGAGGTTATGCCAATGCTGTACAGCAATGCCCCGCATGAGGGGGAAGCAGACTCCGTCAGAAATCTGGATAAGCTCAGGCTTCGTATTATTTTTTCGGGGATGGCCTTTATTATTCTGGCTGTTCTCGTGTACCTGTCATCCTATACCGTAAACCAGGGCGACCGGGGTGTGGTACTCCGCCTGGGTAAAGTGGTCAGGATTGCGGAACCCGGTTTCGGGCTTAAATATCCCTTCATTGAGTCAGTCGTGGACATCCCGGTGCGTCACGATGCCATGCTTTACGACAATATGGGGGCTTACAGCCGTGACCAGCAGCCGGCAAAAATGACCGTATCCGTTAACTTTCATATTCTGCCATCCGAGGTGGCGCGGGTTTATGCCAGTTACGGAACAGTTGCGAATATGAAAACCAAACTGATAGCCCGCCAGATACCCACACAGCTGGAGAATATTTTTGGACAGTACACGGCTATCAGTGCCGTTCAGGACCGGGCAAAACTGGTACTCGACCTGCAGAACGCCCTGCGTAAGTCCGTTGCCGGGCCGGTCGTTATTGATTCCGTCCAGATTGAAAATATCGATTTTTCTCCTGCCTATGAGAAATCTGTTGAGGATCGCATGAAAGCGGAAGTTGCGATTGCGACCCGGGAACAGAATCTGCAGACGGAAAAAATCCAGGCTGAAATTGTGGTGACACAGGCTCAGGCTGCAGCGAACAGTAAACTGGCCACGGCAAAGGCTGATGCTGAATCCATCAGACTGAAAGGGGCCGCTGAAGCGGAGGCCATCAGGGAGAAAGGGGCCGCCATTAAAGACAATCCGGGGATGCTCAGCCTGACCACCGCCGAACGCTGGGACGGTAAACTGCCTTCCACCATGATACCGGGGGGTGCCGTTCCCTTTATCAGAACACCGGACACCACCAAATAACAGCGCAGGGTGGCGGCAGTGCGACACACCGTCCGGTGTGGTGTAAGGATAACAACCGGTACCCTGTTTTTATTGTTATCCCTGTTCTCATAATCTCATAAATCACCGCCCTGCAGGCGCTCACTGACCTGCCACTGACCTTAAATCTGAACCGGAGAATTCCGCTCATGCATAAACTGATGGGCGCTGCACTGCTGTGCGGCGCGTTAACCGGCTGCGCCGGTATGAATTCTGATTTTGACTGTAACAAAACCGCGACTGACCAGTGCCTCAGTATGACGGATGCCAACAAACTGGCAGCCCGGGGCAAAAGCCTGGATGACCTCAGCACCACGGAAGTTACCCCGGCAAAAAAGCCTGTAACTGAACCCCTGCCGGTCCTGACCAACACCCGGCCACTGGTCAGCCCGGACCGCCCCCTCTCAGTGGCGGCCGTTCCGGCCCGGGCCACAACGACCGGCAGTCTGCTGACACCCCGGACGGTGGCCGGCACCCGGCTGACCACCGGCTCCGCCCTGACGCCCACACCGGTATTACCCCCGTCAGCCCTGACGGCTTCATACATTCCGGTCCGGTCCCGTCAGACGGACAACGCCGGTCAGGTGGCTGCCGTGCGGGTACCTGATGCGGTCCAGCGCCTGTGGATTGCCCCCTGGGTGGACACGCAGGACAACTTTCATCAGCCCGCCGTGGTGGAGTTCGTGAAGAACAAAGCGCACTGGGATGACAACTTCCGGGTTATCGGGGAGGAATGATGAGTATCAACCGACTGAACACCACCGCCCGGCTGGTTCTGCCGGAAGCGGACGGCATGGACCTGGAACGGTTCTTTCTGGTCACTGGCCGGGGCGCACAGGGGCGGTTGTCCCTGCCCGGTAACCGGGTGTCCCACACAGACCGTCTGGAACTCATCCGCGAAGCTGATGCCCGGATACGTGACCGGCGGCGGGGGCACTGAGATGAAAATACTGACCGATCACCCGTTCATCCCTCTCGCCTGGCGGGATGAACGGTTCACTGAATGCCTGTTGCGCCATCTGCTGTCCGGACTGCGCCAGGCGCTGCTGGCGGAGACAATAACTGATGAGCAATGACCTGCTGGAATCGATACTGGATGCGGTCAACAGTACCCGCAGAAAGGACGGTGCCCGGGAAGCCCGTAATAATCTGGAGCAGACCTGGGGATACCCGTCCATTACCGCTGCGCTGCCATACCGCTATTTCGATGATGAAAATGAACTCTACATCAATGAGGGTTCGATTGGCTTTATCCTCGAAGTGGCTCCGCTGCCGGGAGCCAACGAGCAGATTGTGACCGTGCTGGATGACATGCTGCGAAAAAAACTGCCCCGCAAGACGCCCCTCAGTGTGTTTCTTGTGGCCAGCAAATGTGTGGGCCGGCGCATTGAGGACGGTGTCAGCCCGGACATGTGGAAGGGCGCTATGGCCGGGCACCTCAACAAAATCACCCGGGCCTACTGGGAAAAGTCTGCACTCGACGGCATCAGCAATAAACGGGAATACCCGCTGTACCTGCGCAATTACCGGGTGTTTATGGTGTATGCCCGGCCCTGCCGGCGGGTCACGTCGCGGGTGACGGATGAAATCAAACAGTTGCGCAGTACCCTGCGTGTTTCGCTGGAAGCAGCCCGTATCCCGACAGTGAACAGCTCCGTGAATGCGTTCCTTTCCCAGGTGCGTGAGCTGATGAATTACCGTAATGCGCAGGTCATGCCGTCCGATGACAGCTGGAATGAGGAAGAGGAACTGCACCGTCAGGTGGTGGACCCCGGCATTGACATTCAGGTGCACCCGTCTTACCTCCGGGTGGAACTGCCACCGGACCCGCTGGCTCCGCGCCGGTCGGGAGAGGACCCGGCCAGCCGGACCGCCTGCCGGGTGGTGAATCTGGAACTCAGCAAATCACCGAAACGGTTTGCCCTGTGGCAGGGGGCCGATAATCTGCAGAACCTGCGTTTCCCGGACCTCGGCATTCCCTGTCCCTTTGTCCTGTCCTGGTGTGTGGAGCTGGAAGAACAGACCCGCGCCCAGAGTGAGTCCTTCCGCAAGGACATGGATTTGCAGAAAAAAGCCGCGTCGGCCTATGCCATGCTGTTTCCCGGTGTGAAACAGGCAGCACGGGAGTGGCAGGCCCTGCGCCAGGGGCTGGCTGACAACACGGCCGCGCTGGGGCGCTGCTACTTTAACGTCACCCTGTTCACCCCGGATGATGACCAGGAATCCCTGTCCTGTGAACTGGCCGCCATCAACGTCTTTCGCAAGAACAACCTGGAAATGAACGCCATCCGCTTTCAGCAGATGCGTAACTGGCTGGCGAGCTTCCCGTTTGTGCTGCAGGAGGGCATGTGGGAGGACCTGAAAAAAGGGGGTTCCACCCTGCGCTGCAAGAGCTTCAATGCCGTCAACCTGATGCCGGTGGTAGCAGAGCGTCAGTTGTCGCCACTGGGCATGCCGCTGCCAACCTACCGCAACCAGATAGCCTTTTTTGACATGTTCAGCGAAGACAACGGCGGGACCAACTTCAATATCGCGGTCACCGGCACGTCCGGGGCCGGGAAGTCCTTTCTGGTGCAGGGCATTCTGCGGGAAGTGTTCAACTCCGGGGGTTATGCCTGGGTTATCGACATGGGGGACAGCTACAAGAACTACTGTACCCAGGCCGGTGGGGTGTACCTCGACGGGGCGCAACTGCGTTTTAACCCGTTTGCCGGTGTCCGGGACATCAATGAATCGGCGGAAGGGATTGTCCGCCTGGTGGCGGTGCTGGCCAGCCCGGCGGGTGACCTGGACGAAGTCTGTGAAGCCATTCTGCAGAATGCGGTGGTGGCCGCCTGGCGGAAAAAGTGCAACCGGGCGCGGATAGATGACATTCATGCCTATCTCACCAGTGAGACGGTGCTCGGTGAATACCGCGACAAACCCACCATTCTGGCCCGTATTGCGGAGCTGGCCCTGCTGCTGGAACGCTACTGTACCTGGGGGGCTGACGGGGTGTACTTCAATTCCGACAACCCGACCCTCAATGATGAGACGAAATTTGCGGTACTGGAAATGCTCAGTCTGGAGGACAAACCCAAACTGCTCAGCGCGGTGCTGTTCTCCCTCATTCTGGCCATTCAGGAAAAGATGTACCACACACCGCGCAGCCTGAAAAAGGTGGCCATCATTGATGAGGCCTGGCGTCTGCTCAGTGGCTCCAACAAACATGCGGCGAAGTTCATTGAGACCGGCTACCGCACGGTCCGCCGTCACCGGGGGGCATTCATCACCATCACCCAGGGGATTAAGGACTTTACCAGCAGCCGCGAAGCAGAAGCCGCCTGGAACAACTCGGCCACCAAAATCACCCTGCTGCAGGATGCGAAAGCCTTCAAAAGTTACCTGTCAGACAACCCTGACCAGTTCACCCCGGTGGAGCAGGAAGTCATCCGTTATTTCCAGAAAGCCGAAGACACCTGGTTCAGTTCCCTGCTGATTTCGTCCGGGGAACAGAGTTCCTTCCACCGGATGTTTGTCGATCCGGTCACCCGGGCCATGTTCAGTTCCCGGGGGGTGGACTTCGAATTCATGCAGAAGGCCCAGCAGGCCGGGGCAACCAGTGAAGAAGCCGCCTACTTACTGGCGCAGAACAAATTCGGACCGGAGCTTGAGGCCCTGGAGAACTGGATCAAAACCGATAAAGAACAGGAGCGTGCCGCATGACCCTGAAAGACGATGAAAAACCCACACCACCGGCGGATATCACGGTACCGGCGGCCGGTAACGCGCCGGGGAATGCGTCCGGTCAGCCTGGCTGGGTCCGGTGGCTGACGGGCGGACTGACACTGCTGCTTCTGATGGTGTGTGTCAGTCTGGTCACCGTGCGGATGACCACCCCTGACGTGGTGGCGTTTGACATGAAAGGGACCATTGACCTGTTCATGCAGCAGATGATGCAGCAGAAACTGGATGCGGCCCGTGTCCGCCATCAGACGGCACGGTTCAACGATGCCATGACCGCCAGCCTGACGGCCTGGCAGGACGGGCATCATGCCATCATCCTGGTGGCCCCGGCCGTGGTGAGTGATGTCCCGGACATCACATCGGCCATCCGCACGGACATTGCGCAGCGGATGCAGGCACCGGTACGTTAGTGGGGGACCCCAATGCGAAAACTGATAAGTGCCGGACTGCTGCCGGCATTGCTGGCAGTCACCCTGACAGCCGGTGCAAAAGACCTGGGTACCTGGGGCCACCTGTTCCCGATAGCTGAACCTGACCTGCTGGCCTTCATTCAGCACAGGCTGACGACCATGAAGCAGGATGGTGAACTGGCCCGGCTGCAGAGCGAAGCCATTGCACGGGTGAAAGCCCATGCCGTGCGCCCCCCACCGGTGGCCGGACTGACACCCGCCCGTGTGGACCGGCACTGGGACTATGACCCCACCTTTACAGTGGGACAGACCATCACGGATATGCAGGGCCATGTCATTGTCCGCAAGGGCGATAAGGTCAACCCGCTGGATAAAGTCGCGTATGACGAAACCCTGTATTTCATCGATGGTGACAACAAAGACCAGATGGCCTGGATACGGCAACAGATTAAAGGGCAGGTGAATTTCAAAATCATTCTGGTGAAGGGGAACATTCCGGACACCAGTTATGCGCTGGATGAGCGGATTTATTTCGACCAGGCCGGTGTACTGACGACAAAGTTTGGTTTTCAGCATACGCCGGTGCGCATTACCCGCGACGGCCGTCAGCTGAAGGTGGAAGAAATTGCCCTGAAAGGTGGACCGCATGAGTAACGAAAAACCCTCCCTTCCTCCACGTCCGGGCCGGTTGCTGCAGGACCTGTACCCGGAGCTGGGCGACATGTCGCCTGCGTTTCTGACCCGTCTGTGGAAACGGTATGCCATCACGCACAGGGATAAGCCGCACGATATTCATCAACGGGAAGACGGGTTCAGCGAGTGGATCTTCAGTTTCCTTGACCAGCTGGAGAATGACACTCCCCTCCCGGCCTGACGGCCCAACCCTTTCGTCCCGCAGGCTGTTCGGTGCTCACGGCGTTGCGCTCCGCCTCAGCCTGCAGAACGGCAGGGTTTTCTGACGAACAACACTGTTTCCCTTCCGGCTCCGGGGTCCCCGGGTCCGCACGTATTAAGGAATATCATGCAAAAATCTGTCCCCCTCCGGGCGGTGCCGGTTGTCCGTGATGATGACGGCTTCTGGACACACCCGGATTACTTTTCCCCAGCCGGTGACCGGGAATACGGTGCGCCGGGTGAGTTTGAACAGTGGCTGGAACGGCATCAGCTGGAGTACCTGATCTGCTGGATGGTTGATGAAGTCACTGACGAGGTTATGGAGCGCTATGCCCGCTCCGGGTCACCGGACTGCCGGGTATGGACACCGGAAACACCCGCAGGACCTGGCTGGTTTACCGGCAGTATTCATGAAACGGAAGATGACGGGCCGGTCTGTGTCTGGTTGCGCCCGCTGGAGGCCTCATGCGACGACTGCTGATTCTGGGGTGTCTGCTGGCCACCCTGTTCACCGGACTGATGAGCGTGAGTCTGCCGGCCCGGGCGGCTGCCTCCGGTGCCGGTGAGGGCCGCTGGGTGAACCCGATTTCGGACGTGTGCTGGAAATGCCTGTTTCCGATGACACTGGGGAATATCCAGCTGGCCTCCGGGCCACAGCCGGACACCACCAACCCCTCCATGCCCATCCAGATGTGTCCCTATGGCATCATTTATCGTCTCGGTCTGGCCATTGGTTACTGGGAGCCGGTGGCGATGACTGACGTAACCCGGGAGCCGGGTGTCATGGTGAACATGGGCGGCTTCAAAATTGACCTTGGCCGCACGGGGACGGGGACCGGGGGGCAAAGTGACCGGCCAGAGCCAGGTGCGTTTTATCATGTGCACTGGTACAAGTACCCGCTGATTTACTGGCTGAACATCATGACCAGCATGGGGTGTTTTCAGCAGGGGGATATGGACATTGGTTACCTGTCTGAAGTGGACCCGATGTGGAATGACAGTTCCCTGTCACTGATTATCAACCCGGAAGCTGCCCTGTTCGGCAACCTGATTGCCCAGGCGGCCTGCGCGGCTGATGCCGTTTCCAGTTCTGCCGGTTACCCGTTATCTCCCCTGTTCTGGTGTGCCGGCGCGCAGGGTTCCATGTACCCGTTTACCGGTTATACCAGTAATGAATTCTCGCCACTGGAAGCCTCCCTGCTGGTGACTGAGCGCATGGATTTCAAGCTGCACCGGGAGGGGCTGGTTCAGGAGACGGTGGGGGCGGATGTTGCTGTCTGTTATGAATACCCGACGCCCATCCTTCCGAAAGAACGCTGGCGCTATCAGATGGTGAACATGTATCCGGAAACTTCCACCTGTCATGCCTTCGGGGCCAGTACCCAGTTGTGGGGGGCCACGCATAATGCCCCGACATCCCGTAAGAACTTTGGTTATCTGCTCTGGCGCAAACGTAACTGCGTCTATCTGTGAGGACACCATGACCCGAACGCTTTTTCGGGCACTGCTGGTCAGTGCCCTGGCTGGCTGCACGCTGACGGCGGTGGCCAGTCCGGCCGTGTCACCGAATGATATGGCTTTTATGAAGCAGCAACAAAAAGAACTGGAAGCCTTCAAGGCACAACTGCCCCGGTCACTGGCCGGGATGGACGGACTGCCCCTTCCCCAGGAAGAACGGGTACAGGCGTTTGCCAACAGCATTCGCCAGAGTCTGCCACCGGCAGAGCAGGGCGGTGACAAAATGCCCCGGGCGATCTATTTCGTTAGTCTGAGTATTCCCACCGAAGGGCTGTTGCCGATGCTGGCTGATGCCCACCGTTATGGCGTCCCGGCCACCCTGCGGGGTCTGGTGGATAATGATTTCCGCAAAACGGCGTCGGCCATCTTTAACCTGTCGAAACAGAACAAGGATATCGGGGTGCAGATTGACCCGGTGCTGTATCAGCAGTTTGGTATCACGGCGGTACCGGCACTGGTGGTGACCTGTCCCGGTCACCATGATGTGGTGCGGGGCAGCCTGCCGCTGAAAGACGCACTGGAAAAGGTGGCCACCGGTGGCGACTGTGCGCAGACAGCAAAAGCCATTCTGGGAGGTAAATCATGAAACGAGTGCTCACGGCTCTGGTGCTGTTGCTGGTCAGTGCCGGTGTGATGGCCGATGACATGAATGACGCCTTTAATACCGGTTCCTCATACGGAAAGAGCAATGCCGGGCAGGGTACCGGCAGTCTGAATAATACGGATGTGATAGCCGGGGCTGTTCCTGGCTATACCAGCAGTCCGTCACAGAGCAGCAGTTACGGGGGGGTGACGGGAGGGGACGGCGGTATTGCGGATAAGGGGCAGCAGGCCCTCAGTACCGATGATGCCGCATCCGCCGTGATAAGCTCAGGGAATACCAATCCGGCGGTCAGTATTGACCCGAATGCTCCCTATATTACCAATGGCAAATCTGCTGAAAACAATGCCGACAGTATTGCGGATGGCACCAACAGTCAGTGCACCGATACCACCGTCTCCAAATCGACCTTTGAGAACTACACCTGCAGTGCAGATGTTGCGGTTAGCCAGACCTGTGTCCGTAACGCCACGCCGGGTGTGGAAGGGAGTACGACCGAGGTGAAACAGACACTGGATTTGGAACATGTTTCTTTCTCCCAGGATACCTGGACATTTTATTTTAATGTGACTGCCAACATCACGGGGACGATCACCCGTGCCACCTATTCCTACAACCTGAACAGCGGGAATGATCATTATTACTACCCGGTACCCGTGCGGATTACATTCCTGGGAGCAACATTAACCCCCACCTACCGCAGTACAGGAACTGATATCCCTTTTACTCCGACACAACGAAATATCACAGCCGGGCAAATCATTCCGGTGACGGAGGTCAAGATGATTAAAGTCAATAATGGTCTCATTATAAACAAGACCCCCAAACCGGTCACCGTCACGCTGACGATAGAACAGAGTACCGCGAAACCTGTGGTGACCTGGAATGAAGTCTGCCCGGCACAGAAAGCGGGGACCCTCAGCTCATCGGTCTGTACGCAGGCGGGCGGAACCCGGACGGTGTCCAAAGACGGCCATACTTACTCAGTATCCAGCAGTTGTTGGCAATATACCGACACGTATGTACTCAGTGAGGCGACAGAGGGCACCTGTGGTTCGCTGGAAAGTAATCCAGCCTGTACTCAGTCCGGTTCAACCTGCACCGAAAATGCGATAAACGGTGCCTGTTCACATAAGGATTATACCTTTCAGTGCCAGAAGACCTATTCCTCATCCGGCCTGTTATGTGGCGGCTCCTATTTTTGCCAGACCGGTGACTGCAGCGACACGAACGGAGCCGGGGACAGTGGGTTTGATACGGCGGTGGCCAAACTGGCCGGTCTGGCGTCAGCCGGGGAAGATGTTAAAAATGACCAGGTGAATATCAAAGCCTTCACCGGTGAGGCAATGAGCTGCCGTAAGGCTGCTGCAGGCTTTTCCAACTGCTGCAAGGACAGTGGCTGGGGGCAGGATGTCGGGTTGAACAAATGCAACAGCGATGAAAAAGCCCTCGCGGCGGCGAAAGCCAAAAAAATTACCGTCAGTGTGGGTGAGCGTTGTGACCACAGTGTACTGGGCGTCTGCATCCAGAAAAGTCAGGTGTACTGCGTCTTCGGTGGCAAGCTGGCCCGCATCATTCAGGAACAGGGACGCCGTGACCAGTTAGGTATTGGCTTCGGTTCCGGGGATTCCCCTAACTGTTCAGGCATTACCGTGCCACAGTTACAGGCCATCAATTTTGACAAAATCAACTTCTCGGATTTTTATCAGGACCTGATGGATAACCAGAAAATCCCGAATACAGACAGCATGGTGGCGCAGGTGAAGCAAAAAATAGCTGCCCAGGTTAACCAGACCACCGGAGGGACCACAAAATGAAACGCGGTTTACTCCTGCTGTTACTGTTTTGCAGTGCCGTGGTTCAGGCGGATGAGGACATTACGCCCCCGGCAAAACCTTTTACCGGCTGGCACTGGTATAACGAACCGAAACCGGCAGACACACCGAAGCCCCCGAAAAAGAAACCGGCACCACCTGCCATTCCTGACTTCAGCAAAATGACACCGGTGGAACAGACGAAGGTCCTGCATGAGTACACCATGGAAGCCCTCAACCGTGCCATTCTGTACCCCAGCAGTGCCAATACCGCCCGGTTCCTGCGCTGGCAGAAGTTCTGGACGGACCGGGCCTCGATGTTCAGCCAGTCCTTTGCCGTGGCACAACTGAATAACCCGGACCTGGACTACAACCTGCAGTACCCGCACTACAACAGCATGGCACCGGTGATGCAGGCCCGTGATCAGACGGCGCAGAAAGATGCGATTGCGGATATCGCCGCGCATTATGGCCTTTTTTACTTCTATAAAGGTGCTGACCCGATCGGTGTGCAGATGGCCGGCGTGGTGAAGGACTTTGCTGCCCTGCATCATATTTCGCTGATCCCGGTGTCGGTGGACGGCCAGGTGGCCCCGTCAGTGCCGGACAGCCGGCCGGATAACGGTCAGTCGCAGGCGATGCATATCCGTTATTTTCCGGCACTGTTTCTGGTTGACCCCTCCGACCGGCAGTATCACCCGCTGGCCTACGGTTTTATGACCCAGGATGACCTGTCCGCCCGCTTCCTGAACGTGGCCACGGGTTTCCGTCCCAATTTCTGAGGTATTTCCATGACTGACTTACACAATGGTGTGCCGGCACGGCGCACCCTTTCACGTTGTCTGCGTTCTGTCTGGTTTGTGGCAGATTCGCTGATGAACGGCTTTATTGTCTTTCCCGGTATCTTCCTGATGCTGTTCATTTTATTTTCATCCCGGACCGGGCCTGCCGGGCAGTTTCTGGATGAGGCGGAGGCGCTTGTCCGCCATACCCCTGACGGCATGGTGAGGGGCTGTGCCCCGGAGACAACAGCACCGCCAGCCACCCGCGATGAACCGCTTTCCCGGATTGGTCCGGCCCCCGTAACGAACCTGAAAGTCTGTCAGCCGGTACTGCTCTCCCGGGCGGTCTGGGTGGCGAAACAGAATACCCGGTGGTTCCGGCTGTGGGTGTTCTGGGGGCTGTTGTTCAGTTTGGCCAGTGGCGGACTGCGCTGGCTGTGGGCTCGGAGGGTTCGCCATGCCGGTCGCCCGTGAGTCACCCGGACCTGTCCTGAAGGTCATGTTGTCGTGGGCGCTGTATGCCTTTATCTGTGGGCCGGGCAGTCTGGTGATGTGTGTCTGGCTGACGCTGACACTGGCCAGCCCGTTTTCCCTGCCGCAGGTGCTGCTGACCCGTGCCGAATACCTGGTGCAGGGCGTCAGCCGGGGGGAGGTCCGTCACTGCACGGACTGGCACCTGGACGGTGACCTGCCGTGGTACCGGATGGGGTTACCCCGCCCGGAGGAATACAGCCCGCCGGATGAGGTTAAGCCATTGGTGGTAATGGCACACCCCCGGTTTTACCGCACGGTTCCGCCCTGTGAAAAAGCCCGCGAATCGCACAACAGCTGGGTCAGGGATACGGAAAAGGCCCTGATGGCTGCGTATGTTGTTCTGGTTGCCATCTCGGTGCTGATGCGCCTGATGGCTCACACACTGATATTCCCAGGGAGGAAGTCATGAGTACAGCCGTGAAAGTGGCCGGACTGATTGCGTCCGGCGTGGTGGTTCACTGCGTGACCGAACTGATTGAATACAGCCCGGGCGTGGCCACCGGGACGCTGAATGTCGTCACCGGCATTCTGTGGGTAATGGCCGGTCTGTGGTTTGTCAAAGGTCTGCGGGACATGAGTCATCCGCAGCCACCGGTCCCGGATAAAAAAGACGAGGTGCCTCATTCATGAAATGGACTCCTTTAGTGGCAGCGCTACTTTTGTTCCCGGTATGCGTGATGGCCAGTGTTCGCGATGAGATTGCCGCGATGGAAGCCGCCAAACCTGCTCCGGGTCGCCCCATGGCCCCGGTGTCCACCCGGGCCGTGAGCGCTGTGCCGGGCAGCATCATGCAGTTGCCGGACGGCCGCAAGGTGAGCATGAAGGATTACGGGGTGGTGCTGTTCATGCAGGCGCACTGTCCTTACAGTGCGAAATTTGACCCCACCCTGAAAAAGTGGGCCGATGCACACGGTATTCATGTGTGGGCTTACACCCTTGACGGGGGCGGGGATGTGTCCTTTCCGACGCCGATGATACCCCGCCGGTACACCCCGGATGAGCCGCTGGCCGATGAAATCCTGACCTTTTTTGGTAACGGCCTGCCGATTGCCACGCCCACGGCCTTTATGGTGAATGTGCATACCCTGAAAGCCTATCCGCTGACCCAGGGTGTCATGGATATCCCGACCCTGGAAAGCCGGTTTGCCACGCTGATCCAGGCCGACCTTGATCATGCTGACCCGCAGTCACTGCCCCCGTTACCGGCCAGCTCGCAGGTCACTCCGCAGTAATCCTCTGAACAGGTTTTACATCATGAAAACATCTTCCTTTGCGCTGTCGCGTGCAGAACGCGGCTGGCTGATGGTCAGCCTCGCTTTTTTGTCCTCCGCCCTGATTTACGGCTGGATGTTACGCCTGGTCATCCGGGCGTATGCGTCCGCCGGACTGATATGGATACAGCTGGTGACGGATGTGCCGGTGCTGTTCCTGCTCTCCCTGAGCCTGGGCTTTCTGGCCGCCACGACCGGGCACTATCTGTACCGGATTGCCCTGGTTCCGGAAAAAAAGGAGGTGGTGCGTGGCTAAATGCCTGTTTACCGCCATCCTGTTTCTTGCCACCGGTCTGGTTATGCTCCCGGCCCGGGCAGACGTCAACAGTGACCTGAACAGTTACTTTGGCAGTCTCGGATACAGCGGAAATGTCTCGAAAGCCCAGGCCTGGCAGGGGCAGGCCGCCGGTTATATTACCGGTGGCTCGGTGTATCTGCGTGACCCGGTCAAGAACGTGCAGCTCATTTCGATGCAGGTGCCGTCACTCAACGCCGGCTGCGGCGGCATTGATGCCTATCTGGGCGCATTCAGTTTCATCAACGGTGCTGAACTGCAGCGCTTTGTGAAGCAAATTATGAGTAACGCGGCCGGTTATGCTTTTGACCTGGCGCTGCAGACGGTGACCCCGGAACTGAAACAGGCCAAGGATTTCCTGCAGAAACTGGCGACCGATGTTAACTCCACGAACATGAGCAGCTGTCAGGCCGCGCAGGGGATTATTGGCGGTCTCTGGCCGGTCACCCAGGTATCACAGCAAAAAATCTGTCAGGACATTGCCGGACAGGACAACCTGTTTTCTGACTGGGCATCATCCCGTCAGGGCTGTACCGTGGGTGGCCAGTCTGACAGTGTCACCAGCCGGGCGGATGCCTCGGAAAAGGACCAGGTACTGAAAAACAAAAACCTTATCTGGGATGCCCTCAGCGTCAACCACCTGTTTGACGGGAATAACGAACTGAAAGAGCTGGTGATGAGTACCGTGGGCTCTATCGTGTTCAACCAGCAAGGCCAGGTGACCATCCTGGCTCCTCTGGTGGATAACCGCGACCTCGTCAAGGTGCTGATGCAGGGCGGGTCGGCCAAAATCTACGGCTGTGACACGATGGACCTGTGTCTGGGGCCAGTGGTGACCACCATCACGATTGACAGTAACCACGGACTGGTCACGCTGGTGAAAAACCTGATGCTCTCCATTCAGGACAAGCTGACGGAAGACACCCCCCTGACTGACCAGGAAAAGGGGTTTATCAACACCACCAGTGTGCCGGTGCTCAAGTACCTGACCAACTCCCAGAGCATGGGCATGAGTGCCACCTACCTGATGCAGGTGTCCGATTTTATTGCTCAGGACCTGATGATCCAGTATCTGCAGGAACTGGTCAAACAGGCCAGCCTGTCGCTCTCGGCCAAAAACTTTCCGGAAGAAGCCGCCAAAGAGCTGCGCCAGAACGTGGTGCAGGCACAGGGGTTGTTGTCAGACATGAAACTCCAGTCTGCCGCTGACCAGAACGCGCTGGACGGCATTGACCGCAACATGCAGTACCTGCAGCAGCAGGTTTCCACCATCCTGTCCACGTCCTACCAGAGTAATTACCACTGGGGAAAATGAGATGACTGAAATTTATACCATTTATGGTGGTGACATGTGGCGTGAGGCCCTCAATGGTATCGTCACCATCATCGGAACCAGCAGTTTTAAAACCCTGCTGCGCATTGCCGGCACCTTTTCGGTGCTGGGTACCGCCGGGGCATTTGTCAGTAAGCGCAACCCCATGGAGTTTGTGAAATGGCTGGCGGTGTTCGTCGGCCTGACGTCCGGGCTGTTGCTGCCAAAAACCAGTGTCCAGATTGTGGACATCACGGACCCTGCTGCGGTGTATGAAGTGGATAATGTGCCGGCAGGGCTCGCGGTCATCGCCCACCTGACGACCAGTGTGGGCTACGGAACGGCACGACTGTATGATATGGCGCTGTCCCGTCCGGATTCGGTCACGTACACCAAATCCGGGATGCTGTTCGGTTCGGAAATAGTGGCCCAGACCACCGACTTCCAAACACAGAACCCGGCGCTGTCACAGATGCTGCCGGACTACGTGGAAAACTGTGTTGTCGGGGATATCCTGCTGAACCACAAGTACACGGTCAATGACCTGCTGAACAGTCAGGACCCGCTGTCGCTCATTACGCGTAACCCCAGCCCGCTGCGGGGGATTTATACCAGCAGTGGTAACAGCCGGGTGTTTGAAACCTGTCAGCAGGCTGCGGGGCAAATCCAGACGCTGGTCGGGCAGGATTCACAGCCCGGCAGCAGTACCTTCAGCTGGCTGACCAGCCGGATTTATGGCCGTCAGGTCAACGGCCAGGCGCTGCTGGCGCAGGCCATGAATGACAGCTACGGGTATTTCTACAGTGGCGGCCTGACGGCGGCGCAGGTGATGAAGAACAACATTACCAACAGTGCCATCCGGGACGGTATCAAGGGGTTTGCGGCCCGGTCTGATGACACCGCCAACCTGGTGAATCTGGCAGCTGAAACCTCCATGACCAAACAGCGTCTGGCCTGGGCCACCATGTCCCGCATGGCCACCCGGTATCTGCCGTTCGCCCAGTCCCTGTTGATGCTGATTCTGGTGTGTCTGTTTCCGCTGGTTATCGTGCTGGCCGCCACCAACCACAGTATTTTTGGTGTCACCACCATCAAATACTACATCGGCGGGTTTCTGTACTTCCAGATGTGGCCGGTGATGTTTGCCATTCTCAATTTCGCGGCCACGTTTTACCTGCAGACCAAAACCGGGGGCACGCCCCTGGTGTTGTCCAACTATAGCCTGGTGGGGCTGCAGCATTCTGATGTGGCCAATATGGCCGGTTACCTTTCCATGTCGATCCCGGTGCTGTCTTTTTACCTGACCAAGGGAGCGGCGAGTGTGGGTTCCCAGGTGGCCGGGAGTGTGTTCAGCTCGATGGCGTTTGGTTCGGCTTCTCAGGCCGGCACGACAGCTGACGGCAACTGGTCATTCAATAATATGTCCATGGACAATGTGAACCAGAACAAGCTGGACACCAACCTGTTACAGCGTCAGGGGCAGCAGACCTGGCAGGCCGGTAACGGGTCTTCCCAGACCCTGACCAGCGATGGCCACCATGTGTTTGACAGTTCCGGCGCGATTTCGAATCTGCCGGTCAACCTGCGGCTCAGCCAGCTGGCTTCCAGTGGTTTTCAGGAGCAGGCGCGTAACGCAGAGGTGCAGGCACAGTCTTCACTGGATGGTTACAACCACAGTGTGGCCAGTGGCTGGAGTCAGTTATCTCAGCTCTCACACCAGACCGGGAACAGTGACAGCCTGACGCAGGGCACGGACAACAGCCAGACGCTGAATGCCACGAAAGGGGCCAGCCTGATGATGAATGCCGTGGAGAGTTACGCAAAATCGCACAATGTCTCGCAGCAACAGGCCTACAATGACCTGATGACCAAGTCAACGGAGGGAAGTGTGAATGCCGGTGTTGAGGGACGGTTTGATTCAAATAAAAGCCTGTGGGGTAAGGCCGGGTCATGGGCTACCGGACTCAGTGCTAATGCGCATGTGGGCGCAGAGCTTAAAGGCAGTACCGGACATACTCACGGCACACAGGATACAAACAGCAGTTCCACTGATTTCAGAAATGATGAGAACAGCCAGCAGGTTCGTGACTTCCGGCAGGGTATGGATATGGTAACCAGCAGCAGGATAACGGATTCCGGTAATCATACGGATAACACGTCCTCTGGCGAACTGCAGCAGTTTGGTGCCACCCTGAATGACACCAAAAGTCAGTACCATCAGTACACTGACAGCAATACCCGCAGCCGGGAATACAGCCGGATGGCGTCTCTGGCTGAAAATCAGAGCGCCAGCCTGGATGCCAACTACAATCAGGAATTTGTGAACTGGGCTGAGCAGAAATACGGACCTGATGCACAGTCAACCCTGACCAATGTAACCTCAGCCCGGGCCGCTGCCGCTGAGTTCGTCGAAGAACGGCTGAAGCCGGAGATTATGGGCGACTACCAGCAGGGGCGGGCTGATGTGCAGAGTGGCGGAACCCACGATGCCTTCCGTGGGGAAACTTCCCGGGTCAGACAGGGCATGGTGAGTGATGAAAGCAGCCCGGTATCGGTACCTCAGGTACCTCATGAACGTCCGACCATTCGGGCACACACGGGGCAGGGAGAACAGGTTATACGGCAGGGAAGTGAACAGATTACAGGGACTGACGGATTAAACCGGGGCACGATGCGTGAGGATTTTGAACGTAACCAGTCCGCACTGCCCGGAGCAGCCGAGTCCTTTAAAGGCGGCGGAGATATTTCCCGTAAAGTGGCAGAACAAAGATCTGCCAACGGTCAAAAAATCAGTAATTCTTCTGAAGAAATAGAGAAAAATAAATCCACTGTTCAGACATCCAGTGATATTATTAAAGGAGTAGATGAAAGTGCAAAAGGGCAATTCCAGAGGGGATACTCAACGGAGCAGGATAAACAAGGTGTTGATGATAATGGAAAGACCAAAAATGAGATGGATTTGCAAGAGCGTCTTAAACATCTGAGAGAAAGAAAAGTCGGGTAATCGATTCAGGAGTTGATATGTTAATAACACATGGCGAAGTTAATAGTGAGCTATCCTCTATCCTTGAAGCAATTAAATGTCCTGATAGGGAAGTTGCCTCCCCACTGCAGGCTTTAAAAATTAGTTCTGCTTTCCCATTGTTAATGTTGTGTTCTAACTTATTAACATGGGTCGTTTTTTATCTGTGGGAGGTTTTTTCCACGGGAGGGTTTGGATTTAAATGGGGTTTATACGTCGATGCAGTAGGCATAGTTATGGCAGATGAAGGATGGTATACCTTATTAGCTTCACTTGTTATTTCAGTATTAGCTATTCTCATTTTTTACCCTCAGACATTGATGCTTGTTTCTATCCCAAATGAGGTAAGATCTACATCACGTATCATAAGAAAAATTTCTTCCGGGTATAAAAAAATACTCTTTTCTCTTTGGGGAGTGAGTGTTTTTCTTGCTGTTATTGGCCTATGCACTGACAATTTCATTCTACTGTATTCCTTTCCTGTTGTAACTTTTATGTCGATATTTATATTTAACGGATATATTAGTATGGAGAGTGTGAGATATGGTCTGGGTCCATTTTTAGAGTCTGCAAGCTCTATTCTTAATAAGAAATAGTCTTTGTAGATCTAACTATCAACACACGATTACTTACCCCCAATTTCTGGTAGGGTTTTTGGTCCTCAGAAACCCTCAATAATTTCAATAAATTGCCGATAACCGTCTGGTTAATGGTCTGCCATTAATCAGGATGGTCTTTTGGAATTTTCAGGAAAAAATATATGACATTAAAACACGCAGCCGTGGCTGTTATGGTCACTTCCGTTTTTGCCCTTTCCGGTTGTGGTGCGATGAGCACAGCTATTCACAAGCGTAATCTTGAAGTCAAAACACAGATGAGCCAGACCGTATGGCTTGAACCCTCCTCACAGAAAACCGTGTATATCCAGGTGCGCAACACCTCCGATAAGGACATGTCTGACCTGCAGACCCTCATCAGTCAGGATCTGAAAGCCAAAGGCTACCAGGTGACGTCCAGCCCTGACCAGGCGTATTACTGGGTACAGGCTAATGTCCTTAAAGCCGACAAAATGGATCTGCGTCAGTCCCAGGGGTTCCTGACCAGTGGCTATGAAGGGGCAGCGATGGGGTCGGCACTGGGCGCGGGAATCACGGCCTACAACGGTAACTCCGGTGGTGCAGTACTCGGCGCGGGTCTGGCTGCAGGTCTGATTGGCATGGCGGCGGATGCCATGGTCGAAGATACGAACTACACCATGGTGACTGACCTGCAGATTTCAGAGCGGAGTAAAGCGTCAGTAACCACAGACAATGTGGCGGCCCTGCGTCAGGGAACGTCAGGCGTCAAACTGCAGACCAGCACGGAGCAGGGCAACCGGATGAAGTACCAGACCCGCGTGGTGTCCACCGCCAACAAAGTGAACCTGAAGTTTGAGGAAGCCCGCCCGGTACTGGAAGCCCAGCTGGCCAAATCCATCACCGGTATTCTGTAAACACGCCAGCGACTGAACCCGTAAATTTGTCAGGGCATACACTATGCGCTAAATTATGCGCATAGTTTCTGTTCTCTGCGGGAGAGGTTCCATGAAATCATCCGTCTCTGTTGTCACAAACCTTACCACGCCGGCGGTCGCAAGACGGTCCGGGAAACGCAGCACGAATGTATACCTGACGGCAGAAAACGTGGATGCGGCGCGCCGGATGAATATCAACCTGTCCGCGACGCTCGATGCCATGCTGGCAGAAGCCGTCAGACAAAAGCAGCAGGAAACCCGGAAAGCGGAGTTACACGCCGGTATTCAGGCGTTTAATGCCTTTGAGCGGGAAGCCGGGCTGTTCACGGACGATGATGAATACGGGGTTCTCTGATGGCGCAGTATGCTGTTTACGTCAACCGGTCGCCCAAAACCCGGCAACAGTACCCTTTCATCATTGATATTCAGTCTGACCTGCTGGATGAGTATGATTCCCGTGTGGTTATGCCACTGGCACCCATGACAGCGCAAAACTCACAGATCCGGTCACTGACTCCGGTTATCTCCGTGAGTGGCCAGCGTTATGTGGTCATTGTTAAATCTGTCACGACCGTCAGTAAAGACAAACTGAAAGAAGCGGATGTGGTGGCTGTTGTCCCTGAGATCCACGCTGACATTCTTTCCGGCCTGCATGGCATTGTGTCCGGCATCTGACAAACCGTCCCCGGCCGTTCACTGACCGTTTCTGTTCCACCTGACATTTATCTGAAACCCTCTCTCGTCCCGGGTCCGGGGCGTTGGTGCCCGTTTTAACTTTCATGCCCTTCCGCTTCCTCAACAGGACAGATTCACCGCCCTGCGGTTCACTCATCCTGTCTGCGGCGAGCGGTCCGTTTTTTTTCAAGGATTTCATCATGCAACACTCAGTATTCAAAGCCGTTACCGTCGCGGTGTTTTATATGGCCCTTTCCCTGATGTACAGCGCTGTACTCCTGCTGTCCCACGGAAGTGACGTCATTAAGTGGTACATGACCCATGCCTGGCTGTTCACAGCAACGCTTGCCGGGTCTGTCACCCCGGATGTGTGGGGATGGACCACGGCATTAAATACGCTCGCTGTGGCACTGATTTTCCTGGCCGCCGGGGGCTTTTTATCCGTTGCCACGGGGGTGCTGATGGTGCTGCCGGGCAGGCTTCTGGCCCGGGTTCGCTGGCGGCACTCCCTGCGCCGTTGCCGGCGCGCATCACTGTCCCTGAACTGAGTCACTTTCTCCTGCCCGGCCGCCCCTGTCGGGCATTTTCCTGAATGTATACGCACTGACGGTGTTCTGCCGCCGGTTATTTCCACCGGATATCCATCATGAATAAAAACGCCAAATACCTTACCCAGGGTGGCCAGATGACGGCCTACCGCTGGCGAATGTTCCTGCAGGTCAATAACTGGATAGGCTTCTGGGTGGCCATCCTGTTCCTGCTGCTCGCCGGCGCCCTGTTTTTCATTCTCACGCCAAAGGAAACCCTCGATAACGGGCTGTGGTACTGGTATGCCAGCCTTAACCACAGTTTCATCCAGCTGATGTCACCCGGTGCCGGGCGGTTCTATACCATTACTTACTGGTATGCCCCGACCGCCACCACCTACCACCTGAAAATGACGCTGGAGCAGATGCTGACAGACCCCTACATGCAGGCCATGGGGGCCCGTCTGTATGGCCACCTGAAAACCAGTGCGCTGGCCGCCGGCGTATTCTGCGCGACCGTTTACTGTCTGGTGGCCTGGTATGTCACGGCGGTCGGGCGCAGGGAGAGTGAAGATGAATTTATCTCCGGGATGAAACTGACAGACAACCCGGGCGAAACCAACCGGCTGCTGCGCAAAAACGGTGAACTGTCAGACCTGCGTATTGGTGACCTGCATATGGTGCGTAACGCGGAGGTGATGAACTTCCTTATGCACGGCACCATCGGGGTGGGGAAATCCACCCTGATCCGCTGGTTGCTGGACTGGATACGCAAACGTGGTGACCGGGCCATTATCTATGACTCCGGCTGTTCCTTTACCCAGACCCATTACCGCCCGGAGACTGACCGGATTATGAATCCCTTCGATGCACGCTGTGTCCGTTGGGATATGTGGGGCGAATGTGAGGATTCGGCGGATTACCAGAACCTGGCAACCAGTCTGATCCCGGAAGAAGGGGAATCCGATCCGTTCTGGGTGGCCAGCTCCCGCACGATTTTTGCGGACCTGGCCATCCGCATGTCGGCTGAACCGGACCGCAGTATTGAGAAGTTCCTGAAAACCCTGTTGTCCCTCAGCATGAAAAGCCTGCGTGACTATCTGGCCAACACGCCGGCGGCCAACCTGGTGGAAGAGAAAATTGAGAAAACGGCCATCTCCATCCGGTCAGTGGTGACCAACTATGCCAAGTCCCTGCGCTACCTGCAGGGGCTGGACGAAAAAGGGGGGGGAGCCGTTCACCATCCGTCACTGGATGACCAGCCCGGAGTATGACAACAGCTGGCTGTTTATCTCGACAAAATCCCGCCATCGCCCCAGTATCCGGCCACTTATCTCCATGTGGGTGTCACTGGCCACCCTGTTCCTGCAGAGCATGGATGAGGACCCGGACCGGCGGGTGTGGTTCATCCTGGATGAAACCCCCAGTCTGCAGCGTATTCCGGACCTGCCCGGTACGCTGGCAGAGGCCCGCAAATTCGGGGGTTGTTTTGTCATCGGTGCACAGAACATGCCCCAGCTTGTTCATGTCTATGGCCAGCAACTGGCACGCAGCATTTTTGACCTGCTGAACACCCGGGCCTATGGCCGCTCGCCCAGTGCGGAAGTGGCCCAGATGGTTGAAAAAGAGCTGGGACACCAGCGCAGGAAGGAAGCGCGCGAGCAGAACTCCTACGGTCTTGACCAGGTGCGCGACGGGGTGTCACTGGGCAAGGACAAGGTCAATAACCCGGTGGTGGATTACGAGCAAATCATGTCGCTCAGTAACCTGCAGTTCTACGTCCGTCTGCCGGGGGATTACCCGGTCACCCACCTGAAGCTGAAATACCGTAAACCGAAGGTACTGCAGCCCGGTTTTATCTCCCGTGACTTCCACGATGTGCTCAGCCCTGAACTGGAAAAACTTATCCGGAAAAATGAGCAGGCCAGCCGGGCCAGCGGCCTGACATTCCCCGAAGCTGAAACCGCCCCGGTCAGTGAGGTGACGGGTTCCCCGGTGACGCCCGAACCGGAGCGAAAAGAAGACACTCAGGCAGGTCCGGTAGCCCCGGTGAATACCCCCTGGCCGTTACCTCAGCCTGTGCCGGGAAAACCGGCCCCGGTCGTTCCCATTACTTCCCGCCCCCCGGTGATCCGGCCGTCCCTGACCGTGGTGCCGGGCGGGACGGCCGTGAATGATCCGGTCGGAGATGCGGCCCGTTCCCGGCAGAACCCCTCCACGGAAAAACCGGACACACCGCGCCGGCCCCTCCCTGAACTGACCCGCCAGGCCGCGCCGGACGGCACGGCGGTATCAAAACCCACCGCCCTCGATGCGCTTAACCGGGCCAGACGGTCACGCAGAGAGAATGCGGCGTCAGACAGTGACGATGCAGGGAACGGGGAAGACCCGGAAAACCTCAGTCTGGATATGAAACTGGAAACCCTGCCGGATGGCCAGCTGCAGGTGACCACCGCCGGTAAAACGCCCGCCAGAACGGCAGATGACACGCCCGGCCCGAAAGGCGCGGGCAAACAGATGCTGGACGATGAACAGACCATTCTCCGTCACCGCGAGGCGCAGTACGAACAGTACCGCAGCCAGCAGGACGGCCTGGACGATATGGAGCATGACTTATGATGAGTGTGGCCCCCATTGCCTCTGCCGACGGGGCAGCGGGTTATTACAGTAACAGTGATAACTATTATTTTCTGGGCAACCTGCAGAGCCTGTGGATGGGTGAGGGTGCCCGGGAACTGGGACTGGAGGGTGCGGTCAGGGGCGAAGCCCTGACGGCGGTTCTGGAAGGCCGTCTGCCGGACGGTTCCCGGCTGGGAAAGGAAATTAACGGAAATCATGTGCACCGGCCGGGTCATGACCTGACGTTCTCCGCCCCGAAAAGTGTGTCCCTGCTCATCCTCATTGGGGGGGATAAGCAGCTGCTCGAAGCCCATAATCATGCCGTCCAGGTGGCGGCGTCTTATATTGAAAAACTGGTCTCGGCCCGGGACACCCGGGACGGTATCACGTCCATTCTCCCGACCGGGAAAATGGTGGCGGCGGCGTTCACCCACGATACCAGCCGTAATCTCGACCCCCAGGTGCATACCCACCTGCTTGTGGCCAACATGACCGAACTGGACGGGAAATGGAAAGCGCTGGCCACCGACTATATTCACGGTGCCGGGTTTATCGAAACCGTGATGAAGATGCAGGTGACGCTGGGGAAAATTTACCGCAACACCCTGCGTGATGATGTGGAGAAGCTGGGGCACCGGGTGGAGGAAACCGGGAAAAACGGGCTGTGGGAAATCGCCGGTGTGCCGGAAGCCGTGCGGGAAGAATATTCCTCGCGGGGACGGGAGATTGAGGGTGCGGTGGGGGCAGAGGCCACCCTGCGCAGCCGGGATGTGGCGGCAAAAGACACCCGTCAGGCCAAACAGGACCCGTCACGCCTGCGCCTGATGGAGCGCTGGCTGGGCCAGATGCGTGACCTCGGGTTTGACATGAAAGCGTACCAGGCTGAAGCCCGGGAGCGTGCGCCGGAACCGGACCTGCATACCACGGTGGCCGTGCCGGAACCGGTCTCCCGGCAGCAGGACCGACCCGGACAGACGGTCCCCCGGGGGAAAGATAACGGCGTACAGCCGGGCGTGACGCTACCAGGTTCAGCAGAGCCTTCTCCCCGTCCGGCAGGCCCTGCAGTGCCCGGGCAGGATGTCCCGGCGTTGCGTCAGTCTGGTGAACCCGTTCCCGTTCGTGGTCATGAGACTGCTCCGGTCACGCCCGGCAGGGAAAACAGCTCACCGGCGGTGAATGCGCCGGATGCCCCGGCAAAAGCCCCCCGGTCACTGAAGGACCTGGCCCCGGACCTGTCAGTCGCCCTGCAGCAGGCCATTTCTCAGCTCAGTGACCGGCAGACCCGGTTTACGTGGGGGGAACTGATGCTGACCGCCATGGAATACAGTGACGTGATGCCCGGGGTGGATGACCTGCGCGCCGGGATGGATGCGGCGATGCATGACGGGCTGATTGTACCGCTGGATGCAGAGAAAGGCGTGTTCACATCGCGTATTCATCTGCTCGATGAGTTATCCCTGCAGTCGGTCACCCGGGACCTGGTGGCCGGAGGCCGGGTGGTCAACCGGGTCACGCCCCGGGACAATGTGCCCGGCAGGCTGTCGCCGGTGGTGACAGAACCGGTGGTGCTGTTCAGTGCCCCGGCCAGTGTGCCGGCCATCCGCAGTCTGGCGGAAGAGATTGCCGGGGTCAGCCTGTCTCACGGGCGTCAGGTACAGGTGCTGGCCAGCAGTGCTGAACGGGCCGGTTCCCTGGGAAAATCGGACAGGCTGAAGGACAGGCTCATTTCCCGTCAGCAAATTCTGTCCGGAGACGCCGGTCTGAGGCCCCAGGGCACGCTGATTGTGGAAGGGGCGGAAAAACTCGGGCTGAAGGAAACCCTGTTGCTGACGGCGGAAGCGCGGGCAAAGAACACCCAGCTGATTTTTCTCGACAGTGCGGGCCGGCAGGCCAACGGGAATGCCATGACGGTGCTGACTGAAGCCGGGGTGTCGCGCTCAGTGCTGTCTGAACCGGTGCCGGGGCTGGAAACCCGGGTGGTCAGTATTGCTGACAAACGTGAACGGTATGCGGCACTGGCGGAGCGCTATGCTGAACTCAGTGCCGGCAGCGAACCGGTCACGGCGGTGGTGAAAGGGGCGCGTGAGCAGAAAAACCTGACCGGACTTATCCGTGATGCGCTGCAGAATGCCGGACAACTGGCGCGTGACGGTGTCACGGTGGAAACCCGCACACCGGTCTGGCTCGACAACAAAACCCGGCGTCTGCCCTCCTCCTACCGGGCCGGACAGGTGCTGGAAGACCGGACACAGGCAAAAGAGACAAAACACTGGCTGATAGACCGGGTGCATGAAGACACCCGCTACCTGACCCTGCTGGATACCGGTACCGGGGAAATCCACCGGCAGAAAATCAGTGAGATGACACCGGACTGGCGGCTGTACGAGCGGGAGGAAATCAGTGTGAATGCCGGGGAGAAAATGCTGAGTCTGGCGGCGGACAAACGCCACGGACTGAAAGCCAAAGACCGTCTGACGGTGACTGCCACCGGGCCGGAGGGCGTGACGTTCCTGCGCGAAGGCGGGAAGGGGAAAGGAGACACGTTTACCCTGCCGGCTGACCAGCCCCTGTACATGACCCACAGTTATGTGGCCGCACCTGGCAGCCGTGACAATGAGCAGGGCGTGGTACTGGCTTCCCTCAATGTGCGCGATATCAGTGGCCGGATGGTGAATGACCTGGCCCGCAGCGGTGACCGGGCGGAAATTTTTACCGCCGAAACACTGGAGCGGGCCGAAACCCGGCTGGGGAGAATGCGTGATGTCGACACCCCGGTGCAGATGGTGTCACGGCTGTCCGGGCAGGACACGGTTGACCGTGCCGTCAGTACCCTGCGCGATAACGTGATGAGTGAGGCCCGTAAGGCCGTCACCCGGGCTGTCGCAGAGCAGCGGAACATCAGTTTCAGTGAACTGGTTCTGACGGAAACCGCCCAGAAACTGGCGGGCGGGAAAGGTGACGTCAGGGCGGAAATTGCCGCACAGATAAAATCCGGTGAACTGATTGAGGTGGTGGTACGGGGAGAATCCCGCCTGATACACCACGCCACCTGGGAAATGGAAAAGTCCATTATCAGCATGACGGAAGCCGGCAAGAATACCCGGTCTCCCCTGATGGATAACGTGGCCCCGGCCCTGCTGGCCGGCCTGACCCGGGGGCAGCAGGATGCCGCCACACTCATCCTGTCCAGTACCGACCAGTTTACCGGTATTCAGGGGTATGCCGGGGTGGGTAAAACCACCCAGGTGCGGGGGGTGCTGACGGCCCTGAACACCCTGCCGGCAACGGTCCGCCCGGAAGTCACCGGGCTGGCCCCGACGCACCGGGCTGTGAAGGAGCTGAACGATGCCGGCGTGGTGTCGCAGACCGCCAAATCCTTCCTGGTGGAGCATGACCGGCAGGTGGCCGCAGGGGAAACACCGGATTACGGCAACCGCCTGTTCCTTATTGATGAAAGTTCGATGGTGGGGCTGCAGGACACGGCTGCCGTATATCAGGCCATCCGGGACGGCGGGGGGCGGGCCGTCTCCATGGGGGACGTGGACCAGTTTGAATCCGTCGACAGCGGGGCGCCGTTTAAGCTGCTACAGGAGCGCAGCCCGATGGATGTGGCCATCATGAAGGAAATTGTCCGTCAGAACGACCGCCAGCTGAAGGAGGCGGTGTACGACATTATTGAAAACCGCCCGGCGGCAGCCATCAGCCGGCTGCAGTCCGTCAGTCCGGAGAAAGTGGCCCGTGAGGCGCAGGGTGAGGTGCCGGCGGCATCCGTGATGGAGGTGGACTCTCCGGTGGATGCCGTGGCCCGTGACTGGGTCGGACGCACACCGGAAGCCCGGGCACAGACCATCATCATCAGCCAGCTCAATGCAGACAGAAAAGCCATCAACCAGGCCATTCATGACAGCCTGGTCAACCGTCATGAACTCGGGAGCAAGGTCGCAACGGTGCCGGTACTGGAAAAAATCAGTCACACCCGTCACCAGTTTAACCGCACCGGTGCCTGGGAAGCCGGCATGGTGATGAAGCGGGGCGACAGTTACCAGGACGTGGTCGCGGTGGACCGGAACGGCGGCCTGATATCCGTGCGCAATGAGGACGGGAAACTGGCCCTGTATTCCCCCCGGGAGTTGCTGACCGGGGACGTGGAACTGTTTAAACGCGACAGGATGGAGGTGCGTGAAGGGGATGAACTGCGCTTCACCCTGACTGCCCGTGATGCCGGGCAACTCGGTAATGACCGCTTCCGGGTGACGGCGGTCCGGGACAGCGGTGAGCTGGAGCTGACCGGAAAGGACGGAACCCGGGTGATTAACCCGAAGGAGGTCCGCCATGAACAGCATATCGATTACGCCTGGGCGGTAACCGGCTATGGCGCGCAGGGGGCCAGCAGTCCGTTTGTGATTGCCCTGGAGGGAACGGAAGGGGGCCGGAAACAGCTGGCCACGATGCGGGCGTTTTATATCACGGCATCGCGGGCGAAAGACCATGTCCAGATATACACGGACAAACTGGACAAATGGCTGAGCCGGGTCAAATCACCGGAAACGGAACCCAAAACCGCCCATGACGTGCTGAAACCGGAGACCGAACGTAAGCAGGCCCGGGCCATCTGGGCGATGGGCACGCCCCCGGCAAAAACGGCGATTGGCCGGACCTGGCTGCGGCATCAGGCGATGAAGGATACGGCACTGACGGCGCGGGTCATCCCGGCCACCCGGCGTTTTCCCGACCCGGCACTGGCCTTTCCGCTGTATGACCGTAACGGGAAGTCAGCCGGCCTGTCACTGGTCTCCCTGGTTGCGTCACCGGAAGGCCGCCTGACACTGGGTGACACCCGGATGGTGGCCACACAGGGTGCGCAGGGTGCGGTACTGCAGCGCAGCCGTAACGGACAGACGGTGATAACCCGGAGTCTGGAAGACGCCCTGGCGGCGGCGAAAGCCGATAACCGCACCGGTGTTATCTGGCAGGTGGGTGACACACCACCCTCGGAGTGGATGGTGAAAGTCACCCGGGGTGATGTGAGGGAAAATAATGCACTGTTTCAGACGACTGACACTCAGGACATTCGTATTCCCCGGGAAGAAAACCATCAGGATAAAGAGGACCTCAGCAGGCGCTCTGACGTTGTCAGGTCGCAGAGAATGGAGGAACAGCAACGGGCGGATCTTGCTGCGCGCAAGGCAACTCCTGAAGAAAATCAGACCGCCCTTGTTGAAGTGAATAATCCCCCTGATGCAATCACGTTAAGGCGTATTGCAGGTGAGGAAGCGGCCGGTGGCGATATGCCATTGCCCCGGGTCTCTGTACCTGAACAGGAGCAGGCTCTCAGGGATAAGGAGGCAGCCTCACAGGTCAGAGCCGATATGCTGAATGAACAGACGGGACGTGCCATCCTGTCTGTCCGCGAACAAAACCTGCCAGACAGAACGATTGAACATGATGAACCGGCCCATACCCGGGCCATTCAGAAAGAACGTTAATACATCAGAGAGACAACCCCATGAAACTGACATTCAGCACGGTGGCCATGCTGGCCACACTGACCGGCGTGGCGCATGCACAGGCCCCGGCTTCCGCTTTTACCCCTGAACAGCAGGCCCGTATCGGGCAGATTGCCGGTGACTACCTGCTGGCCCACCCGGAGATACTGGTGCAGGTCAGTCAGAAACTGCAGGTGCAACAGCAACAACGGGCGCAGACGGCCATGGCCGCCCGGGTGATGGATAATCAGACAGCACTGCTGTCTGACCCGTCCACGCCGTCTGTTGGCCCGAAAGCGGCCCGGGTGGCCGTGATTGAGTTTTTTGACTACCAGTGTGTGTTCTGCAGCCGGCTGGCCCCGGAACTGGAAAAAGTGATGCAGGGCCATCATGAGGTGCGTTATGTCTTTAAGGACTGGCCCATTTTCGCTTCCCGCTGGCCGGCCTCCCATGATGCGGCGGTCAGGGGGCTTAACATCTGGAAGACAAAGGGCCCGGCCGCCTATATGGCGTTTCATAACGGCATTTACCGGACCGGTCATGATGAGGGCGCTCTGACCCCGGCGGATATTGATGCCGTCACCCGCACGGTGATGAAGGGCACTCCGCTGGCGTCCGGCGCAGACAGTGACAGCGTTTTGGAGGCCAACAACCAGCTGGCGCAAAAACTGGGACTGACCGGCACACCGGGCCTGATTGTGATGCCGGTGGATAATCCCACGCCGGACACGATTACGGTATTACCGGGTGCCGTACCGGTGGCTCAGATTGAGGCGGCCATCAGGCGGGCCGGCGGCAAAGCCACGAAATCGTAAATTCAGACAAAGACTATTGTTGTGGAGTATGTAAGGCGATGAAATCCCCTGTATTCACAAGGGAATACAGGAGCAAATACGGACCGTGAGACTCCACACATATCAGGCAAAATCTCTGGATGATATCTGGCTGGATGATATTCCGAATATCCGCAACCCGGCTGCGGCCGTTCAGGACCTGGAATATACCGCCAGCCCTGAGCGACGGATTCAGGAATGGGATCTGCCGGATGGCTACAGTGTTTATGTCAATAAATACCGGGTCTTTCACCGTCAGTTTACCTGGATGGCATACCGTGATGTGCTGAATGATGTCCGGCGCGGCAATGTTGTGCTGCTGAAGAGACACGATTCAGGGGACGAGATGGCCCGGGTGGTGACATCATCCGGGGCGTTGCGCGGTGACTTGCCGGTGGCGCTGCACACCCGGCTCAGTTATCTCATCCGCAACCAGTTACACCGCCCCCGATACATTACCGGTACCATCAACAGTAAAGCGGCAGGAAGACTGCTGGCTGCCGGGGGGATTTATAACGGTAATCCGGACGGATTCAGGAATACGGCCAGACAACTGGGAGGTGATGCCCCGGCCGGGTATGACCAGGTTATGAACCCCCGGACGAAAGGACTTATTATTGCCGGCGCATCCGTTGCTGCAGGACTGGGTATAGGGCGTCTGAATCCGACAAGTGAAGTTCAGGCACTGACCGATTTACCACAAGCAGCAAAAACTTTACCATCCGAAAATGTCAGTATCGCTCAAAAGCAACTGGTAAAAAAGTTCAACATGCTGTTGATTTTAACGTGACGCAAACGCCCAATGCTCAGGGGCTTTCATCCTATGAAAGTGCCCTGAAAAGTCATATAGATGATCCTCTCACCACACAAATAACGGGTAAGTACCGTGGAGCCAGGATGTCCTTCACTATTACAATCCAGAAACTAAACTTAATGTAATGACTAAACCCGATGGAACGTTCATTTCTGGCTGGAAGCTATCCGATACACAGGTAACAAGTCTGACAGGTGATGGCAATGTCTTTTAACACACATGAAGTCGCGATAATTAATCTGATTGATGCATTTATTTCGCAGGATATTAGTGCCCCAGAGTTTGAGCATAACTATTTAACAGCCTGGCGTACTTATCGGGATTCATCGGAAGATAAACGTGCAGATCTCAGGACCCAACGGTTTTTTGATACGGTATTTTCGCTGGTAGACAGTTACTGCTCAGACCCGGACCTAATGGATGACGATGATTTGAACGACGACGACTTATTTGAAGCCGTGTATGAACTACAGACTGCCTGGCGTGAGTCTGTTATGGTTTGAAACCGCTGTTTTGAACATACATGACCTGTAAGTTTTGGATGAGGTAGCCATGGTGAAGCATGAGCTTACATCACAGATAACCAGCCTGCCGGACAGGGAAAACGTTGTTTTTGAAATTTATGCTGGTAGTGAACAGGTGGCTGAAATCTCAAATGAGCCTGGAGAAGGCCTCCGGATTGAAATATTTAACTGCCCTGATGGGGCATGGAGTTTTGACCTGGATACATTTTCTTCACTTGTCGAGCAGGGTAAAAAAAGCATCATCTGAAGGGGCGTTAAGGGTTCTGGAACAAGTGAGGGTCAGCAACTTGTTCCAGTCCAAAATAAAAACATTGCGACAATTCCAAATTTCAAATCCCATTCAAGCCCCTGACAACGCATTTCATAAGTCGGGTCCAGCCCTCCCGGTATGCTAACGATAAGTTATTAGGCGTAATGATACGAAAAATTTACTGATAAACTGGTTGGCGGAAGCAGTTATCACAGTTAAGCTAATACACTTTGTAACAGCGAAGTGTAAGAACAACTGTCAGTATTTCTTATATATTATCACCAGGTGATTGAACATGGGTCTTTATAGCATATCGAATAAAATCCTCACGCCATTGGAAAAAACAACTTACAGTATCGAAGGGTTACAGGAACGTTATGACCTTCAGGAGGCAATTAAGAATAACATTGAGATATTAGCTCCTGAGTCTCTGGTAATATCTGAGGAGTTTTCTGACTGGGAGGATAGTAAAAGAAGAATTGATATTTTGGCTATTGATAAACAGGCTAATCTCGTTGTTATTGAACTAAAACGAGATGAAATAGGAGCACATATGGAACTTCAGGCTGTCAGGTATGCCGCTATGATTTCCACAATGAGCTTTTCTAAAGCATGTGAATATTACCAAAACTACATAACAAAAAATAATTTGGGTATTGATGCCAAGGAGCGAATACTGGAGTTTGTTGAGTTGGAAGATACTGAACTTGTTGATTTTGGAAAAGATGTAAGGATTATATTAGCCTCCGCAGGATTTAGTAAAGAACTCACGACAACAGCTATTTGGCTCAGGGATAAAGGTGTTGATATCAGTTGTGTGAAAATAACACCATACCATTTTGATGGTAAGGTGCTTATAAATTCGGAACAGATAATCCCCGTTCCTGAGCTTGACGAGTATCAGGTTAAATTTAGGGAGAAAAGAATTGAACAGATATCCAGTTCTAATAAATCTGATCGCGACTATTCTCGTTATAATTACAAAGGTGTGACTTATAATAAGAGGAATCTGGCTCTTGTGGTTATTACTGACTGGATAGAGAAGCATAATCCTGAAAATCTTGAAACTCTTAAACACAAACTATCTCATGTCATAAAGCAAAGGACAATAGCATTAGTTGAACAGATTACAGGATATAAAAAGAACAGGTATCATATTAATGATGATGACATCATTGAACTTTCATCTGGTGAAATGGTGGCTATATCCAACCAGTGGAGTATCGGTAGTTTGGATAGATTACTTAAGTTTGTTAGGGAAGATGGTTTCATTATTGAACAAATAAAAGATTAAATTGATGAATCTGTCAGTTGTTGACTGGTAAGTTGATCGTTTGTGGCTTGTATCTAAAGCTGTATGTTCTGTTCGTAGAAAAAGGAATGTCCAAATTACGTGGGTAGGATTAGGTTGGCTGGCTCAAAAATATTGCAAACGGAGAGTTTTCCCCGGAAAAAGTGAACCTGAATTATTACACTCACGAATGTCGTGAGTATGAGCGTTATTGCCATTTGGGGGGGGAACCGGTGAACCTGAAGGTGCCGCTGGCTATGAATTATGGAGCAATGCGCATACAGCAACGCAGGAAGATTATAAGCTGAAAGACAGTGATGTATTTCACCCGGATGTATACAAATGAAGCCGACTCAAACCGAACTAAATGTCTTAAAAGTGATGTCTGAAAAAGATACAGACTGGAACTGGATGGTTCTGGACAGGATGCTGGCCGTAAATCAAATCTCTGGTTTTGGCAATGTGGCCAACATTGTACTCAGTCTTGTAAAACAGGGGTTTGTGAGCGTTGTGCCCGGGGACACACCGTCAAAACCCCGTTACCGGGTGTCAGAACAGGGCCGTAATTACCTGTTCGATGTGGGGATTATCTCCAGAACCTGACCAATTCTTTTTACCTGGCTTTTCTGGAAGGGGGCAGTTTGGATATCGAAAATTATTGTACGTTAAGCGCATTATTTAACCACCTTGATCTGTAATTGATTGATTTAGTCTCAATGCCTATACCTTCCTCGTGTTCCTCTGCAAGGCCTTGCACTACCTCATTTACTCATTTGAGTTTATGAGTAAATGAGGTAGTGCAACTATTTTAACTATCTCTGCCGCCAGAACTTCAACTTCGGCTTTGGTTTCTCCGTCATTCGTATCAAACACGCCGTGTGTGTATTTCGTATGTTTTGTTTGTTTCGTTTATTGCGTTTTTCGTTTGTTTCGAATAATCTATTAAGTAACAGCTGCTGTAACACTAGAACTGAAATCGCATATTGAAACCATAAACTGAAATCGCATATTGAAACCATAAACTGAAATCGCATATTGAAACCATAAATTTATACAATTAAATCAACTAAATAACTGGAATACTAAAATGACAAACTCAATTCTTGATAGCCTTAGCCTTCCGGCTAAAGGGGAGATTGAGGCAGCTGTTCGTGGACAAAGGGAGCTTGCTGCCTACCTCTCCACAAAAATGGAAACACAAAAAATTGCAATTCAGGACGTAGATAACATAACCCACCAGATCGAACTGCCAACGTCTTCTCTGACGCTGCTTATGTCGATTTTAGGTGAACTGGCCCTCGGTAACGCGGTCCAGGTTGTTCCTGTACATGCAGAATTAACAACGCAGGAAGCAGCCAATATTCTGAATGTCTCACGCCCTCATATGGTGAAACTTCTGGAAGACGGGAAGCTACCTTTTCATAAAACTGGTCGCCATCGCCGCGTACTTTTCGCCGATTTGATGAATTACAAAGATCAGCGAGACAGGGAAAGCAACAAAGCAATGCAGGAGTTGGCAGATCTAAGCCAGGAGCTTGGACTTTACTAATGGACCATACACCTTATCCCGTAGTTTTAGATGCCTGCGTACTTTACCCGTCATTTCTACGGGATTTACTGATCCGCTTAGGGCAGACGGGGCTGTATCAACCGAAATGGTCAGCCATTATTGAAGATGAATGGCAGCGGAACCTTTTGGCAAACAGGGCTGATTTAACCTTGGCACAGATTCAACGCACAGCCGTACTGATGAATACAGCGGTTCCCGATGCGATGATTACCGGTTTTGAACCGCTAACTGAAAGTGTCGATTTACCTGACGTTGATGATCGCCACGTCGTCGCAGCTGCAGTTCGTAGCAACGCTGAAATCATTGTGACATTTAACCTTAAAGATTTTCCGGCATCGACACTTGATGCTTTTGGTATTGAAGCGTTGCATCCTGATGATTTTTTGATGGATTTGTTCGATTTAAATCGCGCTTTAGTACTCTCGGCAGTAACTACGCAGCGTAGCAATCTGAGAAAGCCGCCAATGTCAGCTGATGACTACTTAGAAGCCTTGCTACGTCAAGGCATGGCGCAAACCGTAAAAGAGCTAAGCAAGTATCGCTCGCTAATCTAGTCTGCTTAGTGGACGATAAGGCTACTGACTACGGTTACAGCCGATAGTGAAGGGGTACACTAGGGAAACTGAGAATATCATACGATTACGTTATCGCAGTAGGATACACCCTATTGCTATCGGTGATCTGAATGGTTAGATTTTCTCTAATATTGTGAGGACTACTCAGCAACAAACAGGAAGAATCATTAATGAATAATAAGAAAATCGAATGGATAGAACAAATCCCTGAAAACATTGATGAGTTAAAAAAGAAAGCGGGTAACAAAAACAACTATCATGACAGAATCAGCGCCATTAACTCACTCAAAAAGTTTAAGTGCAGACAGTCTATAGACATCCTTTGGCGTCTGATGATGAACGACTTGGTCTACACAGTCAAAGAAGAGGCATTCCGCGCATTACAAGCATTTGGTGAAAGTGTTAAATTGCCCAAAAAGAAAAAGGGTCATTTAATCAAAGATATAAACAAAAAAGTAATAGCAGTGGGCAATACGTTTAACGGTGATTTTGAGATTGAGGAATTCAAAACAAGATTCAAACAACGTTACCCTGAAGCTTATGACGTGTATCAGTTTGAAAAGAAAAATAAATTTGAAGAGTGGATTATCAATACTTTGAAGTCAGCCCCTAAAAAGTAAACTAATTTTTACCAGATTAAGGGGGTTATACGCCGTAACCCCCTTAACGTATAATAATTTTCGATATCCAAACTGACCCCTGGAAGGCCAGGTAACCGCACGAACAGCCAGTCATGCAGATGCTGCATTGATGATTTCTCCTTTCCCTGACACAGACACTTTTCCACACTTAGTTAGAACGGATCTGTCTGAAGTGTCAGGTATATATGAAGCAGAAATTACTGAAACCATTATGCGGATGTTACGATGAATTTCCTGAAAAAATGGTTGCGATGGCAACTTCGGTATTTTGCAAGTACCTTGATCCCGGTAGGGCTAATCATATTGTTTGGTATGCTGGCGGTGTCATTCTGGCCTGCGTTTGCCTGGGGATCAACAGCCATTTTCGCGGTCATTGTCTTTGGTGTGACGTTCTGGCTGGTCTGAGCATCGTCCACCTTTTTCTGACTGTATTTTCACAACAAACCCGCTTTAAATACACTTCCTTCACCCCGATACGGACTCACTGCATAACCCGCCAGTTATGCAGCTAACGACGTCCGTGCGTCAGGTATTCCCTTATACTGTGGTGCCTTTCCGCTTCCTCACGCAGGCCGTCATCGTCCTGCGTCTGCGGCGAGCGGTGTCATATTTGTTTGCATATCCGGATAATCCTTTTCCTGGAAAATTCTGAATTGTGACGGTATGCTAAGGCCTGTAACGGTATTTGAGCGGAAATGCCGTTGAAAATTCATAAGCTGCGACTTAACACACACTGTCAGGCCGGAACGGGTGAGGCGACCCGGACCGGATGCGGACTGGCAGGTTAAGTCACAGGTGTGTCCTGCGTCCGATAAAATGCGGCCGGGCGGGGGATGGAAGGAATCAATGGACGGGGCGTGTCCGTAATACGCCCGGGTGCAGGGTGCCCGTGTACGGGACCTGAATGCAAAAACCCCCTGAAATCTGTCGTGAACTTGGCGGAACAGGTCAGATATTCAGGGGGCCAAAAGCAGGCGCGTTGCCTGCAAAGGATTATAACGCATGTTCAACATAACACAATACACCCCCGCCATAAGTGCAGCGTGGGGTGACTGACCAGATAATTCTGCGCGCGGATAAGCGCCACCGTGGTACCCATTCCACGGCCTGCAAATGCCCGTTCCCGGCGTATCACCGCCCGGCGGGTTTCAAAAAACTGCCCAGTGTGCTGCAGTTTGCCGTCAACCGTATGGTCAGCCCCGAACGACCGGACGGGATACGTCCGTCAGCCCACCCCCTGGTGGTGCAGCGTATCCGGGCATACCGCCGGCGCGGAATGTCGGCCATGTCCCGGCGGCTGTTCGATGCCCTGGCGCTGGCGTTCCTGAATCATGTCAACATTGTCACCGGCGTGGTGACCCTCAATTATGGCCAGCTGGCCGGGGCCCTGAGTCCCCGGGATGAACACGGTGAGGTGATGGAGTCGCAGGCGGTGACGGCCCGGCGTATCAGCAATGCCATCCGGCTGTTTTACCGTACCGGTATTGCCGTGCCGCCGCCGGACCTGGCGGATAACTGGGACAGCATCAACAAAACCCGTCTGCCCCGTTACATCACACTGACTGATGAAGGTTTCCGGATACTCGGGGTGCGTGAGGACGACCTGATTCAGGCCCGCGAACAGCGACTGCATAACCTGCGGAGCGAACGTGAGGACTGGAGCCTGGATGCGGAGAGCCTGCGGAAGGACTGGTATGCGGATGCGCGGATGAATGCCCTGATTTCACGCCGGACCCGGGCTGCGGACGGCAAATTCCGCCGGCGCATGAAATCCCTGCCGTTTGAGGAGCGCAAGCGCGAAGTGGCCAGCCGGATACTGCGGCGCCACGGCCCGGAAGCCCGGCACATGCCCGCGAGACGGTTCGAGAAGATGGTGTGGGACAACCTGTACCAGCTCGACCTGGTGGACTTCGGCACACCGCCGCCCCTTCACTGACCCTGCTTTTCAGCCATCCGCCTGACGGCGGAGGCGTCCCCACGTCCGTATCCCGCCACTGTTCACTTCCTGTACAAATCCCTGCCAGTCTGACTCCCCGACAGACGTCATTCTGACGCCCGTTACCCCGGTTTCACCTGCCCGGAAAAGTTATCCACCCTTAACTGCAAATAAGCAGAAGAGGTTAGCGGCAACTGTCACGGGCGTTAACCGCAAGACCTACATAACCCCCTCATATAACAATAAAGAACAGTTATACAGGCCGCAGAATCTGTGAATAACGGGGACAACCCCCGACATCGGAAAAGGCCTTCGCCTGCAGCGTCCTGACGGACGCGCCACTCAGAAAAAAAGCAGATGCACCTCCCACCACTGCGTGGCGGGCCCCAACACCAAAATAGTTACAACATACGCAAAGAACCAAATCCTCCCCCACCTGACACACCTGCGTCCATTCTGAGGCACCATTGCCCACGAACACCCACAGAATTGCCGTACCTGCACCATCGTGCCCCTCTCCCCCTCCTGCAAAGGCCGCCCCCGCCCCGGGCCTCTGGCCCGGAACAGGCGTGGCTTTCAGAAGGATGTTGTAACTAGGTGGTCTTGTGTGGCTGCTGGTTGTGTGGCTTTTGGGTTCGGTGTACACGCTCGTAAGCGCCCTAAAAGGGCGCATAACGCGGAGATACGCCACGGCTGACGCCGTGACCACTCCGGCCGCGTAAATTAAGTTTTGCGTGGCTTTGAGCGGGTAGGGCTTATCAGGGTGGGGGATGGGCAAGGCAGAACCGGTTGATTTCGTACCGGCTGCGCCGGGCTCCGGCGGTTTACGTTCAGGGCAGTCTGTCACATCGGTGCGGCCGCCTTACATGCCCTGACGGGCACCGGAGGGAAATATCGTAGATTTTTGAATGCTTATTTCATGTTCAGCCAGCAAACCGCGTCATTGCCTAACTGTAAGATTTACTTTGTGCTGCATCAAAAAACACTCAAACATGTTTGATGTGAATCTCTATATATCGACACTAAAATATAATCCTCAACTACATCTGGTAGTAATCATCTTATATAGTAGTGCTTAACAGGACCTTACCCCCGATGCCAGTCGGATTCCTGTCGAGGTAAGGCCATTTAACCCGGTGGCAGATCTGAAAGGTCTTTGCTCAAATGGATAGGGATTCGTGCAGGAAGCGGATTCTTATCCGGCCACCTCAGAAATGAGGAGAGAAATAATGAAAAGATGGCCGCTCTTCAAAGCCTGTATTGTTGTTCTGGCACTGTGGTTTTTGCCAGTTTTACACCAGACAGACTTTAACTTAACCATCAGTAATCTCAGTCTTTCTTTATCACACTGATACATAAAAAAAGAAACCACCTGCCAGGGTGGTTTCCTCTGCCCCTCAGATTGAGTATCTGAAAGGTCTTTGCTCAATACTGATTATGCTTTTTCCTGGAAAACCAGGCAATACGCCTGTGCGAGTTTTCTGATTCAACACAACAAATCAGCACTTTTACGTAATCCTTGGTAACCGGATCTGGCAATCTTCATATTTATCTCAACTATATGTTATATATGAATTTCTCAGGTTACCTGAAACGTCTGATTTCCCGTACTCCGGAAAACAGGATGACTGTTCAGACAAAGTCCTCTGGCTTCAGGGTGGATTTAAAGACCGCCTTTTTCGCCCGGCGTGCCGGTAGCGTACAAAAAAACCACGCCGCCATAAGAAGGGTGGCCCCGGCTATTTTCAGGGTGATATCGACCCACCCCAGCAGCCACGGGACGACAGAACAGGTCAGCCCCTCAGTGGCTGACGTACAGGCGATTTCTCCCAACCCGGGGGTAAACATGTCGTACAGGGCCGACCCCGTCAGCCAGAGGCTCATGCCTGGCACCAGGAGGTAGTCAAGGACAAAACTGATCCCCACCCAGCATTTCCGGAACACATTATTCATTGTTATTGCGCCTCATCAGATTCTGCCATTACCTGCCGGTCAGTTTATTCATAAACGCTGAGCACAGCCCGGAACTGGCTTCCGGGTGTGTGAAGGGTTGCCGGCTCCCGCAGGGAACGGAGGGGGTTATGGCCAGTCCATCACTTCACTGATCGCATCGTCCTCCGTTACATACGGAAACCTCACCGGTTCATTCGGGGCAAAGGTATACTCCCGATCCAGTACCCGCTGTTCGTACCCGGACAGATCCATAAGGTCACCGGGATGCTGAAGGTAACCCTGCTCTGCCATAAACTGTCTCACCCGGCTGAAGAACCGGTCCACCTCCGGCGAAAACCAGACCGGCGTGATGTACGGAATGGCCTCCGGTGTCGCCAGCAGGGCGCTGAACAACGCGTCGAGGGCCAGCTCACCCGTTTCCGGGTCCACCATATCGGCCTGGAACAGGCTGTCAAACAGGTATTCCGTGCAGTAACTCAGTTCGCAGAGATATTCCATGCTCACGCCCGTTTCCCGGTGATACCACAGCAGGAACTCACCCCCGGTTTCGTCCGTCTTCAGCTGAACCGCCATCCAGCGCAGCTCCGCCACTTCCCGGGGATTATTCATATCGATGAATTCCCGGAGTTTCAGGACCCGCTTACACTGCAGGGCTGGCCGCTTGCGCGGGTCACCGGACACCCGCCGGCCTGTTTTCTTCTTCATCGTCATCTTTTCCTCAGCGTACCGGTGGCCGGGCCGGATAAGCCCGGTCAGAAAGGGTCTCCCTCACCCTGCATGTCCTGTGACCAGCCGGACCAGCCCGAGCAGCAGCAGGTGCCCGGCATAGACCCACCAGAAGAATGACCGTGGCATGAACCGCCGGCCATCCGGCGCGTGACCGGACACGGCCGTCAGGACACAGGACGGCAGCATCACGGTGGGGAGTACCGCCATCAGCAGAGTGGCCATTGGCCACAGTGGCAGCAGCGACAGCCCGTTGAGGGTCAGCAGGGAGACGCACAGCCCGCCGGTCAGCCACCGCCGGTAACGCACCCTTGCGGGGTGAAAGTACAGCGCGGCACAGAGTGCCAGCACCAGCCCCTGCAGCCCGTAACTGGCCGGGGTCAGTGGCCACAGCAGCAGCACCACAATGGTCAGCCCCGCCAGGGTTCCCCGCCAGCCTGCCCGGTCGGTCAGGGCCAGCAGCTGGGTGACGCCGGCGAACACGAACAGGATGTTCAGGGCATACCAGGGCACCAGTCCGTAAAAGGCCAGGGTGAAGCCGGGCTGTGTCACCACCGCCCACAGCCAGCAACGGTTTGCCCGGGCCTGCAGCGACCTGCCCGGGCGGTTCAGGTTGACGGCCCACATCAGGGTGAACAGGGGAAAGGCCATCCTCCCCAGGGCATACAGTTCCGGCCGCGACGGGGACAGAAACAGGGTGTTGATATGGTCGACCAGCATCGCCAGCAGGGCGACCAGTTTCACCACATCCAGTTCCCGGGGGCTCAGGGTGGCAGCCAGTGACAGCACCGGCGTCCGGGGACGGGGGGGCAGGGAAAGCGATTTCAGCATTCAGGCGCTCCTGTTGTTGCCGGCATTCACGCAGAATATAGTCCTGTACCCAGCGCCAGAATAAACGCCCGGACAGGGATGACACCCTGACCCCGGCTTTTTCCAGGATTTTCCGGGCAACGGATTCGCGTTTGTCCCGTAAAATCAGCATGGCCTGGTGTGAATTTCCCTGCGCAAGGCACAGGTGAAAAATATGAAAGTCATTCATGTATTATTCTCCCTTGATAATATTATTTATCGGCAATAATAGATATTTTATAAAGAGAGAAGTGTTTAATATTGTATCAGTTTTCACGGGAAGTATTACGTTAATAATGTCAGCATTAAAATATTGCCACAACGGCCAGATTACGATACAAAAGAGAAAATAATATATTATTTAAGCGTATTTATTACCGGGGGCTGAATATGAATAAAATGGATCTTATCCGGCAGTTAAGAAAAATTAAATCTGCCGACAATCTGGATAAAGTGGCGGAACATATGGAAATGAAACTGTCGGGGGATGACCGGTTTATCCTCCGGGAGGCCGCTGACCACCGGCGGGCAGAAATTGCCCTGAACCGGTTTTTTGACCGGGTACCCAAAGAGGCCTGGAAGTATGTACGCTGACCGGGGAGATGACGCAATGAACCTGAAAAACGGGCTGGCCGTGATGGTCACGCTGTCACTGAGTCTGTCCCTGCCACCGGCGGTGGCCGGACAGATCCGGGTGGGGTTTTCACCGGAAGGTTCAGCCCACGCCCTGGTGCTGGACACGATTGCCGGTGCCCGGACGTCTGTCCGGATGATGGCGTATGATTTCACCGACCGCTCCGTCGCCCGGGCACTGGTGGCAGCCCGGGAACGGGGGGTGGATGTCAGGGTGGTGATTGACGAAAGGGGAAACCGGAGCCGGGCCAGTCAGGCCGTCATGCAACGACTGGTGTCTGCCGGTATCCCGCTGCGCACGGATGCGGACTTTAAGATCCAGCACGACAAAGTGATCATTGTTGACGAAAAATCCGTGGAAACCGGCAGCTACAACTATACGATCAGCGCAAATAAAGCCAATTCAGAAAATGCCATTCTGATTGAGGATGACCCGGCCCTGGCCACACAGTATCTGGCACACTGGCAGGACCGCTGGCAGCGGGGTCAGGATGTGAATACCCGGAACTGAAATGATGATAAAAACAAATAAGCATAACGTCCGGATTCAGTTTATTGCTTTCTGCATTCTGTGGATGTTTTCCGCACCGGGGGGCCTGTACGCGCTTCAGAATGAAGCCGGGTATCCTTTTCTCTTCAGCCACCCCGGACTGTCTTATATACTTGTCCATATCGTTACCCTTGTTATTCTTCTGAGAGGTTACGGCGTTATCCGGGACTGTCTGGGGTACCGTTTTGGTCTGTGGATTAAAAATAAGGAAGGAATAAAGAATATTCATTCCCGGCTCTGGTTCAACCTGCAGGGGAAATACATATTCCGCCGGTTTAGGCACTGTTGCAAAGTTAGCGATGAGGCAGCCTTTTGTCTTATTCAAAGGCCTTACATTTCAAAAACTCTGCTTACCAGGCGCATTTCGCCCAGGGGATCACCATAATAAAATGCTGAGGCCTGGCCTTTGCGTAGTGCACGCATCACCTCAATACCTTTGATGGTGGCGTAAGCCGTCTTCATGGATTTAAATCCCAGCGTGGCGTCGATTATCCGTTTCAGTTTGCCATGATCGCATTCAATCACGTTGTTCCGGTACTTAATCTGTCGGTGTTCAACGTCAGACGGGCACCGGCCTTCGCGTTTGAGCAGAGCAAGCGCGCGACCATAGGCGGGCGCTTTATCCGTGTTGATGAATCGCGGGATCTGCCACTTCTTCACGTTGTTGAGGATTTTACCCAGAAACCGGTATGCAGCTTTGCTGTTACGACGGGAGGAGAGATAAAAATCGACAGTGCGGCCCCGGCTGTCGACGGCCCGGTACAGATACGCCCAGCGGCCATTGACCTTCACGTAGGTTTCATCCATGTGCCACGGGCAAAGATCGGAAGGGTTACGCCAGTACCAGCGCAGCCGTTTTTCCATTTCAGGCGCATAACGCTGAACCCAGCGGTAAATCGTGGAGTGATCGACATTCACTCCGCGTTCAGCCAGCATCTCCTGCAGCTCACGGTAACTGATGCCGTATTTGCAGTACCAGCGTACGGCCCACAGAATGATGTCACGCTGAAAATGCCGGCCTTTGAATGGGTTCATGTGCAGCTCCATCAGCAAAAGGGGATGATAAGTTTATCACCACCGACTATTTGCAACAGTGCCCAAATATCTGCTCCTTCGAGATCGCCATGTCGGGCCTCCTTTGGCCGGTTGTATGTTGTAGCGTGAAGCATACTACAACATACAACACTACGCAAGCGGTTTAGCTGAACTTTTTTTAGCGGCTAAAACGCGGGCAAAAAAAGCCCCGCTCGATGGCGGGGCGATGGGTGGGGGTCGGTGGTCGGCGATGCCCGGCGCTGGGCGTGTCAGCCCTCCAGCAGCGCGACAAGCTGCACGGTGCCAAGGTCGGCCTCGAACTCCTGGCCGTCATCCTCGTATTTGAGCCAGGCCCAGCCCTCGGCCGGGGGCCGGCGGTTGAGGATCAGCCGTGCCGGCCGGTCGTCGTGCTTGACCTGGATGATGGCCTTCTTGAGCTTGTCGGGGTCGGCCTCCTTCGGCTCCTTCTTCCCCTTGGCGTCATCATCCTGCGGCCCCTGCTCGCCGTCGCCGGCCTCGGCGTCGGTCTTGCCGGTCAGCGCATCGACGGTGTTGGGATCACGGTCGCCGTCCTCGTGACTGCGCTTGTCCTCCAGGAACTCGCGCAGCAGCTTCACCGAGCCGCGCGTCAGCTCCTGGCTGTCGTCGGCCAGCCAGGCGGCCACCTCGTCGGGGTTCTTCTTGTAGGCCGTCACCAGCTCGTTGATGACAGTCACGTCCTTGCCCCGGCCGCTATTGAACGCCTCGGCAATGGGTTCGGGCAAGTCCAGCAGCGTGACGTGCTGCGTGACGAAGGCCGGCGACTTGCCGATCTCCTTGGCGATCTCGCCCTTCTTCTTGCCCTTCGCCAGCTCGCGGCCGATGAAGTCGGCGATCTCACGCGCCGTCAGCTCGTTGCGTTGCAGGTTCTCGATAACCTGGTCGGCCTCGTTGTAGTCGTTGTCGATGAAGGCCGGGATCGTGGTCTTGTGCGCCCACTTCGAGCCGCGATAGCGCCGCGCGCCGTGGTTGATGAGGTAGCGCCCCGGTGCGTCCGGGTTCTCGCGCACGCTGATGGGCGACTTCACGCCGCGCGCTTTGATCGTCTCGCCGATCTCCGCGATGCTCTCCGGCGAGAAGCCGGGGTTGTCGGCCGTGCGCGGCTGGTGCGGGTCTTCGTCGATCAGGTCAAGCGGCAGCTCCTGCGGGCCTGCGCCGCCGGCGTTGGCCGCCGGCTGCTCGTTCAGCAGGCCGGCCAGGTCGCCCAGCCCGTCCAGGCCCAGCCCGGACGATTGCGGCTTGTCCTGCTCCTTCTTCTTGGCGTTGGTCTTGGCGCTCATTGCGCGATCTCCATCTTCGTGAACACGTAATCCGCCAGCGCACGCACCTCCTGGGTGGCCTTCCGCGCGGCGGTCTTCTTGATCTTCCACACCGGCATCTGCTCGCCCAGCGCCTCGGCGATGCTGTCACGCGCGCCGATGCTGAACGGCAAGATGAGCTGCGGGTATGCCTGCTGCAACGTCGCCAGGTTGTTGACGTGGCGCGGCTTCCGCGCGTCCACCTTGTTCGGCACCATGCCGAGGAAGCGCAGCTTGGGGTTCTGCTTGCGCAGGTTGCTGATGACCGCGACCATCTTCTTCATGCCCTGCAAGCTGTACGCCTCCATTTCGATGGGCGACAGCATGTAGTCGGCCGTCAGCACGGCCGCCGTCATGGCGACGCCAAGGGAGGGGGCCGTGTCGATCAGGCACACGTCGAAGAACTCGCCCAGCGCGGCCACACTGGCCCGCAGCGCGGCGGCCGCCTGGGAAAGCTCCATCTTGTCCAGGTTCGCCAGGTTGGCGTCTGCCGCGATCAGCGCCAGGCCGTCATCCTCCCGGTCAGCGAACCAGGCGCGCAGCTCGTCGCCGCCGGCGGTGAACATGCGACTGGCGGGATAGCCCGAGTCGTGGCCGGCCAGCGTCCAGCTCGCATTGCCCTGGGTGTCCAGGTCGATCACTGCAACCCGAAGGCCGCGCTCCTGGAAGTCGAACGCCAGGTGGCAGGTTGCGAACGTCTTGCCTTGACCGCCTTTCTGAATTGCCGTGACCAGTGTTTTCATGAGTTGGGTTCCTGTTTCCTCTTTCCCTTGGCGTCGGCTTCCCAACGCTTGACGATGAACGCTTGATGCTCCGGCAGTACCGCCGTCACCCGCTCGAAGCCCTGCGGGAGCACTTCCCCCGCCACTGCCCACACGCGGCTGACCGCTTGCGATACCGCCCCCTTGGTCAGCCCCAGCGAGGCCACAAACTCGGCCTGGGGCCTTCCATCGACCAGCACGCCGCGCGCTATGTCGATGGTCTGTTGCCCGATCTCCAGGCCCTTGATCGCCGCCTGGAATTGGGCTTCGGTTAGCCGTTTCTTCATGGAGAACACCCATATAAACTCCACACCCGGTTGTTGAACAAAAGGCGGTGCCAGCCGCCGACCATGTGCAGAAGTTTAGCTAAACTCGCCGCCCGCGTCAAGCGTTTTAGCGGCTAAAAATGGGCGCGTGATCTTCTTTCTTGGCGTTCAACCTGGCCGCGTCAACGGCACTCATGAAGAACGTCATCAGCGGGCCGACCGTGCGGCTCGAACCGTTGGCAAAGCACACGTCGAACTGACCGCCGGCGGTGTGCGGATCGACGCCTTCCACCAGTCGCCAGGGGTCAAGGCCCCATTCCTCGGATTGCGCGCTGTACCAATAGGCCGGCGCATCGCCGTTCAAGTCGCTGGCCGCGTACTCGCGCACCAGGACGGCCACCCGGCCGGTGTTCGGCTCCACGAATCCCGGCGGGTAGGGTAGGGTCTGTTTTTTCATGTCAAAGCCCCTTCGGCTTGTAGATCGAAACGAAGTAGGTGATCGCGGTCAGCACCGCGAAGTACGCCAGGAACGACCAACCGGCATACACGCCAGGCGTGTTCCAGTGGTAGAGCATCCGCACGAACTGGAAGAAGGTGGCAATCGACAGCACCCACTTGAGGATCGGCCAGACCAGCACGGTCGCCACCCATACGAACTTGACCAGGCCGGCCAGCAGGCCAGCACCGGGGGCCTTGTTGGGGGCAGCAGACGCGGCGGCAGGCTCCACCGGCGCGGGCGCGGCGGGCTGCTCGATCTCCTTGGGGAACTTGATGATGTTGGACATAGCTTGACCCTCCACGCGCTTACGTGTTGAATGCTGGGTGCTCCCACTCGGAAGCATGGTTACGGTGTGCCAGCACCAGGCCAAGCGCCCCGGATCACTCCGGGGCGTTCCTCCACCTGGGGCCGCCCTTGATCTTGCCTCGGCTCACGCAATACTCCTTCTTGGCGTCCTCGATAGGCCCGGCCGTTGCCGACCGGGCCATGTGCTCTTACCAGCCGGCCCGGCGCTTGGCCTGCTCGACGGCTTCCATCGACCAATGGCCCTTGGCCTGCCCCTCCAGGGAGCATCCGGCGAAGTACGCCTTGCCGCGCAGTTCCTCGGCTTTGCACACCAGCTCGGCCGCCTCGGCCATCATGGCCGCGATCTCGTCACGGCGGGCCGGGAAGTCGGTCGCTGCCGCGCCCTCCAGCTCGTCAATCCAGGGCATAATCTTGTTGTCGCTCATCGGACTTTCTCCGGTAGTTGACCTGGGCAATGTGCCCGGCCTTCAAGTGCTATATTAGGGCAAAATGCCCTAGCCTGTCAAGCACTTTAGCTAAACTTTTTTCGCTTTACCGGAATCCGAAGGCTAAACTTTAGCCGCTAAAACCTTTCCCTTGGCGTCAATCCTCTTTCCAGATCACGCCCAGCCCGGCCTGGTCGCACAGGATCGCCCATGCCGCATAGGGAATCGGGGTGTCCTCGCCGATCCAGCGGCGGATCGTGCGGTCGCCCTTCGCGCCCAGCCCCAGCGCCTTCGCGGCCTTGCTGCCGCTGAACCCGGCCAGGCGCAGCACCTCTCGGACTTCCTCGCCGGTCGGTTGCGCCCAGCGTTCGGCCGGCTTCAAGCACTCCAGCCGGATATTGGCGTCGTTCGTCATTCGTTCGTTCTCCTGGTCAAGTGATAAGCCGCAACTGGTCGAAGCCGTAGATCGACTGGATGCAGCTCGGGTCTGAATCGACCACGCGCCGGCCTGCGCGATTGGTCTTGTACGTTACCGGCCTGTCGTCGTGCGCCCACACCTGGCGGGTGTCGGGATGCACCTTCACGATGATGATGCGCTTGCCGATGTAGCGGTCGAAAACCGGGTGATGGACGCTCACGATCTCGCACCGCTGGCCGGGCTTGAACTCCACCAGGTCGGCCGGGCCTCCATCGCCATTCCTGGCGATGCTGCAGGTTGCCGCGCTCGCTCGCGGCATCGTTGTTTCCGGCGATACAGGCCCGCCCTCGCCCGGCTCGGCATCGTCGGCTTTGACGATGCTGCAGGTCATCGTCGTTTCTGGCGATGCGGGATCTCGCTCCGGGCCTGCGCCGGTGATTTTTCCCTTGGCGTCCAACCCGGCGGCCCTGGCCGCCTTGATCCTGGTCGCGGCCTCGGCCGCCCAGCGCCTGGCGATGAAGGCCCGATGCGAGGGCAGCACCACATCGACCAGGACGAACCCCGGCGGCACCAGGACGGTCGCCGGTGCGCGCCGCGCCGGCGGCTCCAAGCCGGCCAGCCAAGCGGGCAGGGGAGCATCGGCCAGGCGGTCGCGGTAGCTGGCCTCGACCATCACCGGGCGCTTCTTCTCGGCTCGCTGCGCAGCCAGGATGCCGCGCGCAACCTCGTCCACCGTCATGCAGCCCTGCGCCGTGTCGAAGTGCGAGCGGTAGCCCGTTTCGGAGATAAACGGCCTGTCCAGGTCGATGACGTGGAACTGGAAGTGGGCACCCAGCGGCCCGCCGTAGCCGGCCTCGTACTCCACCAGGGCGCGCATGTCGCCATCCGCGACCAGGAACTGGCCGCGCTGGCCCCACAAGGGCACGTCGCCAGGCACCGCCGCGCAATGGCGCTCGATGACCTGGCCGGGCGCGTCGTGGTCGGCCATGCTGCCCACGTGCGTTCCGCCGTTCATCTTCCAGATGACGGCCTCGTATCGGTCGCTGGCCGCCTCGGCGGCCGCACCGTCACCGCGCATGATCGCCGCGTCGATCTCCACCACGGCCGCCACGGCGGCGGCCAGCAGCTCGTCGCGGTCGGTGGGCAGCTCGGCCAGCAGCTCGGCCGCCGGCGCGTTCCAGTCCTGGCCCGGCTGGGCCGGCGTCTTGCGTTTCTTCGCCATCGGCCGGCCCCTCAAGTGTCAGCACGCCGCCACGCGATCACGTCGCGGGCTTCGTAGCCGTGGCGCTTGCAGTCGTCGCAGAATCCCGAGCTGAACCCCTTGTGGTTCGTGCCGATCCATGCGGCCGGCTTGCCGCATTCGTGGCCGTAGGTGCCCGGCTCGGCGTTGTGGCACTTGCCGTCCGTCGCGTAGCTGTTCGTCGGTGCCTGGGGAGCGTTGTTCCTGGTCATGGTCGCCTCCTGGAAGCCCCGGCCGAAGCCGGGGCCGCCCCTCATCAGTCAATAGCCCGGTAGATCGCGGCCGCCTCGGCGTGGCTGGCTGCGAAGCCGCGCAGGAAGTGATAGCGGTCGATCAGGGCATCGCCGGCGTCCGTGTCGGCGGCCTCGGCCGCGAGCTGACCCAGCGCGAACAGGGTTGCGACAATGCCGGCGGCGTCGGCCGACAACTCGCCTCGGAAGCCGTTGCCGTCCACCTCGATCTCCAGGCGGTCGGCCAGGTCGGGGGCCATGTAAAAACCGCCGTCCGACAAGGTGTAGTAGTGCCAATACGCGCCGCTGTAGCGTTCGCAGAGCCGGCGAAGCCAGGCATACACCAGGGCCTCGCCGCGCATCATCAGACGCGGGCCGAAGTAGGCGGGCAGGAAGTCGAGGCGCTGGGCCTCGGCGACCAGGGAAGCGGTAACGGGTTGCTCTTGGGTGTTCATCGGACTTTCTCCGGTAGTTGACCTGGGCGAAATGCCCGGCCTTCAAGTGCTATATTAGGGCAAAATGTCCTAATCGTCAAGCACTTTAGCTAAACGTTTTAGCCGCTAAACCTTGCCCTTTCCCTTGGCGTGCATTACAATGTAATTCACGAACCCAACCGGAGAACCAATCATGGCTGCAAACCAGCTCGTACAAACGCGCATCGACGGCGCGATCAAGGAAGAAGCGGCGGCCGTCCTGGCCGCGATGGGCCTTACCGTGTCCGACGCGGTGCGGCTGCTGCTCACGAAGGTGGCCCAGGACAAGGCGCTGCCCTTCGAGCCGCTGATTCCGAACGCCACCACCATCGAGGCGATGAAGGAAGCCCGCAAGGGCAAGCTGCCGCGCTTCGCCACCGTCAACGATCTGATGGCCGATCTGCATGCGGCAGATTGAGCGCACCGGCCAGTTCAAGCGCGACTACAAGCGCGAGGCGAAAGGGCAGCACCGGGCCACGCTCGACGCCGACCTGGTGCCCGTCCTGGTCGCGCTCGCCGACGACCAGCCGCTGGAACCTCGGCACCGCGACCACGCGCTGACCGGGGACTGGAAGGATCACCGGGATTGCCACGTCAAGCCCGACCTGGTGCTGATCTACCAGAAGCCCGACGCCGACACGCTGCGCCTGGTGCGCCTCGGCTCTCACTCCGAACTCGGCTTGTGATCGGCGCGGGCCTGGCCCCGCGTCTCACGTTTCATTGACACTTGAGGGGCGCTTTCCGCGCCACCGGCCGAGCTGGCCGACCCCCTTCCTTGGCGTAAAACCTGCGGCGGTGGAGTTGCTGCGATGCTTGAGGATCGCGCGGCCGGTCGAACCGCGGCGACCTGGTTGGGGAGTGTGAGGGGGCTTTGCCCCCTCGCAAGCTCTCGAACTTACTGCCTTCCGCCAGGCGCTTGCGCCTGGCTCTCCTAAGCCGTAGCGCCGAAGGCGCTCCATTGTGGGGTGAGGCCGCAAGGCGGCCGAGGGGCGTAGCCCCTGGGGGGATGGGAGGCCGCTTGCGGCCGGGTGGGATCGAGAAGGGGGGTTTCCCCCCTTCGGCGGCCGGTCATGCTGCGCGGTAGCTTGGGCCGTGTTGCCGTTTTTTTCGCCAGCCTCTGGTTAAAACTACCTGGTTATATAAAAAGGTTATAAAGACGGTTAAAAACCTGGTTAGCATGACCGAAAAACGCGCGTAAACCGTTGTCACGCCAAGGAAAAGCGCGAAGAGGCCGCCCCTCAAGTGTCAATGGATAAGCCCCCCATGTGTCAATACGCTGCCCCTCAAGTGTCAAGAACCGCGCCCCTCAAGTGTCAGTAGGGCCGCCCCTCAAGTGTCAATACCGGGGCAGGGTTCCTAACAGGGTTATCCACAACTTCGGTGGATAACTCCATGCCGATCAGGCACTTAGGCCGCCTCGGCGGCCGCCTGGACGGCTCGACCAGGCCGAAATCGGCCGCTGCCCCCCAAGTGTCAACATCGCGCCGGCCCCGCTGCCCCTCAAGTGTCAACGTCAGGGCTGCGCCGGCCGGCCTCGGCCGACTTGTCCCGAAACTGTCCACAACGGCCGCGCCGGTGGGGCAGGGCAGGGAAGGCCCCGGAAACGGGCCAGGAAGGCCCGTCAGGGCCGCAAAGCCCAGCGGCGAGGGCCACCGGCCCGGTGAGCGTCGGGAAGGCGCTGGAAGCCCGCCAGGGGCGAGACGGGCGGCTCTGCCGCCTGGCTCGATGCGCAGCACGACATAGCCGGTTCTCGCGGCCGCCGGCCGGGAGAATCCCCCGCAGCTCGGCCCCTCAAGTGTCAAAGGGTGGATCTCATCGTCAGAAGCGGCGATGCGAGATCCAGCGCCGGCGTCGGCCGTCATCGTCGGAACTGGCGATGGGGCCCTCGGTTCATCGTCAAAGGTGGCGATGGTCGACCGTGGCCAGGACGTGGCCAGCCTCGCCGGAAGTGACGATGCTGCAGCTCGACGTGCGCGAGCTGGTGCGCGGTACTGCCTGGGGTCGCCTCAGAAAACGGAATCTATGGTCACTCCCGTTTTTGCAACACCGATTTTGACGACAAGTTGGCTTGCTTGAATCTATCCGGCGTCTGAATGGGATTTTATTCCCGCGCCTTGATGAGTTCCGCGCCTGATGAACCTCCAGAAAATATACGGCTTCAATGAGCCTTTCCGTTTTACAGGTTCCTCAACAGGCCGGTGGGCCGTTAGTATCATCAATATCAGTATTCGCAAAACCAGATCAGTAATTCTTTAAACCGGTGTATTTCTGCCGTTATGCTACATAAGTTTGCTGTCGTGCCGTTAGGGCCCAGGCTATTCTGGCCAGCTTGTTTGCCAGAGCACAAGTGACGACAAAGTTGCTTTTCCGGCACAGTAAATCCCTGACCCAATCGGCCAATTTTCCAGACTGGTGTTCCAGTTTTTGTATGAATACCCTGGCACATTGAACCAACAAAGTTCGGATCTTTTTATTACCTCGCTTACTAATTCCCAGCAATGTCGTCCTACCTCCCGTGCTGTACTGCCGAGGTACAAGCCCTGTTGCCGCCGCAAAGTCACGGCTGCTGGCGTACTGCTTCCCGTCGCCAATCTCAGTTGAAATAGTACTCGCTGTCAGTGTTCCGACGCAGGGAATGCTCAGCAAGCGCTGTCCAACCTCATCTTCGTCCAACTTTCGTTTCAACTGGGATTCCAAATCTTTAATCTGCTCAACAAGATAGTGATAATGCTGTTGTAATTTCAGCAATAACTGGCTGAGGTAAAGAGGCAAACTATTGTCCTCAAGAATGGTACTCAGTCGGCTAATAACGGCAGCTCCTCGGGGAACGCTAATGCCAAATTCCAGCAGAAAAGCATGCATTTGATTGGTTGTTTTTACCTTATCCTGAACCAGGGATTCACGGACACGATGCAGAGCCCGCATTGCCTGCTGAGATTCCGTTCTGGGCTGCACAAAACGCATAGACGGACGCGATGCAGCTTCACAAATAGCTTCGGCGTCGACAAAGTCGTTTTTATTGCTTTTAACGAACGGGCGGACAAATTGTGGTGATATCAGCTTTGGGGAATGCCCCAACTCTTCCAACTTGCGTGCCATAAAGTGAGAACCGCCACAGGCTTCCATTGCGATGGTTGTAGCGGGGCATGTCGCCAAAAATTCGATCAACTTTGGCCGGGTAAATTTTTTACGGTAAACAGCCTTCCCGCGACGATCCTGGCAATGAATATGGAAAGAGTTTTTACCCAGATCGATACCAATGAGCGCAATGTTTTCCATGATAGTTCTCCGAATGAAAGCCTGTCCTCAGCATAGTACCGGGAAGGAGGGAGTGACCATCTCATTAAATAAAGCACGCTAAGCCGGTTGCAGCGGTCGTAGCGGCCTGAACTTGCCCGCGCCGATCATGGCGCTGCTGCGCCAGAGGTAATCGCCGGTGAGGTTGATGTGCTCCCAACCGAGCGGCGACAGGTACTGCAACAGCGCGTCATCAACGGCATGGCCGTTGCCACGCAGCGCGTGCGCAGCCCGTTCCAGATAGACCGTGTTCCACAACACGACGGCAGCCGTTACCAGATTGAGGCCGCTAGCCCGGTAGGGGTCTCCTCGTTTTCAGTGCAATAAGTGACGGTACGAAAAGCTAGCACTGGCGCGGAGGTGGTGTTGGTAGATCGTTGATTTCATTGACTTTCCTGTTCACTTTCAAATCTGCGATTCGTGGCGTCAAACCGTGGTCGGTTTCATCCATTGGTGCCAGTTATCGATGCATTTGGCCGCGAAGGCAGGATTTGGTCAGCATAGCGGTCAACCGGGAAGCGAAACACACCCCGCAAGTTGATGCTCTCCAGCCTGGTGGGCGCAATCTTCTCGATCAGTTCCGGTGGAATGACCTGGCGGCGGTTCGACCAGCGATCCAGGACCGCCTGCATCTGTGAGGTATTCCACGCCATCACGATGTTGGCCATCAGGCTCAACGCATCGGCCACAGCCTGCATTTCATCGACACGTTTGGCCTGCGCCGGGCTGATCCGGCCGGTATAAATGGCGCGCTTGAGGGCGTTAACAGCCTCGCCCCGATTGAGCACCCGGCGCAACTCGTTCCTGAAAGCGTCCTTGACAAAGTAGTCAGCCAAAAACGCCGTACGCAGCAACCGCCCCAATTGCACGCCAGCCTCATAGATTGGATCGCCCTGGGCGGCAGAACCGAACCGCGCAAGAGCTGCCACCGCACTGGCATGTCCGCTCATGACCGAGGCTGCCAGGTGCACCAGACTATCCCAATGCTTTTCGATCAAAGCGACGTCGACATTGGCTTCGCACACCGCAGCGATTTCTGCGGGCACTTTGGTGCCGCGTGGCACAAAGAGGTGGCGCTGTTTGAGTTCCTTCAACCGCGGGCAAAGATCAAAACCAAGCAAACGGGCATGTGACATGGCAAAGTCGGTGTAGCCATGGGTATCCACAGCAAGCTGGCTGGTCTCCAGCTTTTCTTGGCGGATGACACCTTCAATGGCCACGCCCGCCTGGCGCTCATTGAGCACAAAGGGCTGCGCATGGAAGATGCCCCACCGGTCTTTTACATGGGAGTAGATTCCAATGGAAGGTGTGTTGCGCCGAGGATCAAGCCGGGCTTGCCACACCCGTTTGGTGGTCTCCATGGTCATCATGTCAGAAGATGCCAAATCGGACCGCCCCCAGGTGGCGGCAATCGGGTGTCGCTGCATGAATTCCAGCACAGCCTGGCAGGCCTGGCTCAGACGCCGTTCGTCCCGCGCCCAGCGCATGGCCTGGCGAATGCTGGTGGCAGACAATTGCGGAATCATGCGCGCGCATTCGACCGCAGTCAGACTGGTGCCGTGGGCCATGATGCCGGCATAGACCATCAGCAGCTCGTCGGTAGAGCGCGGCTCACGTCCGAGCATGATCCAGCTAAAGCGCACCTGGGCGTCAACGGCCAGAATCACTTCCGGCAATTGAACCTCACCGATGCGGTGATCCAAAGCCGCGCGCAGCTTGGTCACTTCTGGGTCTTCGTCCTCTGCGGGCAATGGCGACAAATGGAGTTCATCATCCACGCGCAGTACGCCACTGCGGGCTGCAGCGGCCACCGCATCGACACCGGCAGTTACTCTGGCCAGCAAAGGCTTCAAGAAAGTGGCAGCCTTGCTGGGTAACGATAGACGGGCATAGTGTTTCTTGGACTCTGCCTGCCAACGCTCGTCCGTGAAGAACAAGCGCGCACGACCCCGAAAGCTCAGGCTGTGCTCAATCCAGACCGAGCCATTGCGCACCGCGCGGCGCAGGGCAAACAGGGTGGCCACCTCCAACGCCTGAAACGCCCGTTCCCGGTCTGGGCTGGAGATCGAAACCTGCCAGATCATTCCCAGACTTGGTGCCACCACTTCAACTGGCAGCTTTCTGGATCCTTTGAGATATAAAGCTTGCAGCTTGGCAAGGTACTCGATGGCAGGATGCTCGCCGGTGGCCTGCCAGGGCAGCTTTGCAATGGCGACGAGCAACGACCGCACGGGGCGAATTCCATCAATCAATCCCTCGCGGACCAGGGAGGCCCTGCTCGGTGGTTTGCGTTTCTGGGTTTCGGTGATCAAGGCTTCAAGACGGGCACGCAACTCAGCATCTGGCACCGCACCTTGCGCGCTCAAGGCAACAAGTTCGCCGAGCAGCGTTTTGTACATTGCGGCCCAATTGACGGTAGCGGGGACATCGGCGGCAGCCTGACGCCACAGATCGGCGATCCGGCGCTGCACCATAAGGATCAACTGGTCTGTGGTGGTGAACAGGCAATACCGAAGAAAGCATGCGACCTCCACGGTGCGCGCTGGCTCTTTGATCTTGGCTCCGGCTGAGGGCGGCCTGGAGACAAGTCGGCGCGCGTAGCGGCGCAAGATGAGATCGGGGATGTCTGCCAGGTGCTTATGAACGTCCAGCGTGTAAAGCAGGTCGATGCGCTCCAGTACCTCGCTGATTTGGCGGGTTGAGTGTTTCGCCGGTGCAGCCCATAGCCAACTCTGCTGGGTTTGTCCATCTGGGCGCAGCTCTGAAACTGAGGCTCGCCAGCGATCAAGTGTTGCTGGATCAACGCTGGCGGCGATGGCGGTGCCTGTTTCAACTTCAAGCTGGGCAAGTGCCGCCGCAATCAGTGTCCGAATTGCCCGCTCGTGCACGATCACCAGCTTGTTCTTGTACAGCCATTGACGCGCCCGCACGAGTAGCTGATCGCGGTCGGCGCAGCGCGCCACTTCGTCGCGCAGTTCACGTACCAGTGAGCGGCGCTGGTGCTCGCTCATCCACTGGAATCCAAGGACCGTGCAGGCTACTTGTTGGTGATCGAATAGCGTGCGCCCGCGTTCATACATGGCTCTCAGCGAGGCGACTTCTGGTGCTGCAATGCCAAGCTCGTTGCCAAGGTGGCGCCACAAGGCTACTGGAATTACCCGAAAGGCACCGAGCAAACGCCCACTCATGCGCAGGAAACCAATATGGAGCGCCAGACCAAGCTTGTGGGAATCACCTCGGCGTGCATTGATTGCGTCGCGCTCGGCACCATCGAAGGTGAAAAATGCGGCACTGTTGCAAAGTTAGCGATGAGGCAGCCTTTTGTCTTATTCAAAGGCCTTACATTTCAAAAACTCTGCTTACCAGGCGCATTTCGCCCAGGGGATCACCATAATAAAATGCTGAGGCCTGGCCTTTGCGTAGTGCACGCATCACCTCAATACCTTTGATGGTGGCGTAAGCCGTCTTCATGGATTTAAATCCCAGCGTGGCGCCGATTATCCGTTTCAGTTTGCCATGATCGCATTCAATCACGTTGTTCCGGTACTTAATCTGTCGGTGTTCAACGTCAGACGGGCACCGGCCTTCGCGTTTGAGCAGAGCAAGCGCGCGACCATAGGCGGGCGCTTTATCCGTGTTGATGAATCGCGGGATCTGCCACTTCTTCACGTTGTTGAGGATTTTACCCAGAAACCGGTATGCAGCTTTGCTGTTACGACGGGAGGAGAGATAAAAATCGACAGTGCGGCCCCGGCTGTCGACGGCCCGGTACAGATACGCCCAGCGGCCATTGACCTTCACGTAGGTTTCATCCATGTGCCACGGGCAAAGATCGGAAGGGTTACGCCAGTACCAGCGCAGCCGTTTTTCCATTTCAGGCGCATAACGCTGAACCCAGCGGTAAATCGTGGAGTGATCGACATTCACTCCGCGTTCAGCCAGCATCTCCTGCAGCTCACGGTAACTGATGCCGTATTTGCAGTACCAGCGTACGGCCCACAGAATGATGTCACGCTGAAAATGCCGGCCTTTGAATGGGTTCATGTGCAGCTCCATCAGCAAAAGGGGATGATAAGTTTATCACCACCGACTATTTGCAACAGTGCCCTCTTAAGTATCCAAAGATGTACATAAGCCCCTCAAAGTGACATTTAGATTATGATCTAAACAAGTGTGACAAATAGGTTATGACAAATCTACTTTTCGTGTCAATTTTTACGTGTGACTTATAAGTATACTTCATTGTCATACGAAGATCGTGATTTGATTTTGAATTTTAGTTGACCTATTATTGGTGTGTTAATTATTCACACATGTAGGTGGAAATATGTCACGCACAACTAGTGTTACGATTGGGTCTCAGCTAGATGAGTTTGTCGGCCAACTCATAGCGACTGGTCGCTATGGCTCAACAAGCGAAGTAGTTCGTTCTGCATTGCGGCTACTCGAAAGGCAAGAGAAACAAACCACGGCTCTAAAAATGGCGATTGAAGCCGGAGAGCAGAGTGGTCAATGCTCATTATCACTTCATGACATTGCGACTAAAGTAAAGCAGAGACACAATGTATAAACTTTCCAACCTCGCCGCAGAAGACTTTGAGCATATCTTTGAATACACCCTATTGAACTTTGGCATAGAGCAAGCAGATGCTTATACAGACAGTATGCATGACGTTTTGCTAACGCTTGCAGAACAACCTTTGATGGGTTACGAGTGCCCCGAAATTGCCGAAGGGCTTCGCCGCCACGATCACCATAAACATGCTATTTTTTATCGCCCACAACCTCATAGTATTTACATAATCCGTATTCTTCATCAGCAAATGGAACCATTGCGGCATTTCCATCCAGATATTTATTAAAATTCCTCATGGCTTACATGCCGGAAATGGGAAAACAATACGTCACTGATTTGAGTTTGTGTAACCAATAAGAGGTTTTGGCTATGCCCGTAGATTTTTTAACCACTGAACAAAAAAATAGTTACGGGCAATTTAATGGGGAGCCGAATGATGTTCAATTGGCGCGGTACTTCCATTTGGACGAGGCTGACTTAGCTTTTATTACACAAAGACGTGGTGAACACAATCGATTTGGAGTTGCGCTGCAATTAGGTTGTGTTCGCTTTCTTGGTACTTTCTTGATCGATTTAAATCAAATCCCAACGAATACCCAATGGTTTGTCGCAAGGCAACTGAATATAACCAATATTGGTATTTTGTCTGACTATTCTCAGCGCGAAACCACACGCCGCGAGCATACCGCTCTGATCCGCAATCAGTTGAAGACAGTGCCTCGGTTGAGCAATATTTACCGAATAAGATATGCCACTGCGGTGGGTGTGTTATTCCAAATCGAAAACCTTATAAACGACACCAAATCTTTGACTTGCCAGATATCTCATACACGCTTGTTGAACATCAAATCTTTAAAGGCGAGTGCGCATGGTGTGGTGATAAACACCAAGCGGAGCTTCCAGAGTATGTGCCCGATGTTCAAATGGGGCCAAATCTACATAGCTTTATCGCAATCCAGGCGACGCAGCACCACCAAAGCATAGGTAAAATACAATCTATGTTGAAAGACGTCTTCCAGCTTAACTTCTCAACAGGTGCAATATCAGCGGCGCAAGGACGAGTCACTGAATACTTAGCCGATACTCATACTCAAATTCATGAAACAGTCAAAGCATCTAAACTGATTATGGCTGATGAGACTTCGCATCAGCGCAATAATGATAAACGCTGGATGTGGGCCGCACTCAGCAATAACGTAGCCTTTTTCCAAATTAACAGCGGAAGAAACCAACATGCTGCCAAACGACTACTTGGTGAAGCGGTTTCACACCTTTTAGTGACTGACCAATATTCTGCCTACAAATATATCGACGAATCTAAGCGCCAATTATGCTGGGCTCACATATTAAGGAACGTCATCGCTATCGAGGAAAGCGTTTGTCCTGAAAACCAAAAAATCGGAGAAAAACTCGCTTTAATCGCTCATAGCGTATTCAGGTGTCATCACCGATATATCGAAGAAGAAATTACCGAAAGCCAATATTACCGCCGACTCAGGCGGTTACGAAAGAGCTGGCTTCATTGGCTCAAATTGGGTAGTTATCAATGCTCAAAACGATATCGAGGTAGATGTCGAAACCTCATCGCTGATGATGCCATGGTCTGGCGGTTTATGGACGACTCCGAGTGCCCGTTAACAAACAACGCAGCGGAGCGAGTTCTCCGTAATTACATACTGATGAGGAAGTGTTGTTACGTGACTCGCTCATATCGAGGCGACCAGTTCCGCGAACGAATGTTCTCGCTGATAGAAACAGCCAAACTTCAGCAGGTCTCTGCTTATAAATGGCTGCGTGAAATCGTCGAACATCACATGTTGAAAGTTGATTATCAGGCGCCAGTATTTTTAGCGTAAACCGTCGTCAATAGCTCGTGGGTGAATAGTTACTAGTACATGATGGGGTCGATGGGCTGTATCACGCTACCAGTGAAGAATATGACTTAATCCTCCTCGACATTATGTTGCCTAAACTCGATGGTTGGCAGGTGCTTAATACATTGCGCAGTAGTGGGATTCACACCCCAGTGATCATGCTGACAGCGAAGGAGCAAGTGGAAGATCGCGTGCGCGGTTTTGAGCTGGGTGCCAATGACTATGTCGTAAAACCTTACGCGTTTGCGGAGCTACTGGCGCGTATTCAAAACGTATTTCGTCATCATATTTCCGCGCAAGTGGTCGCATCGCCGCAAACATTACGTGTGGCAGATTTAGAACTTGATATGATCAAACGCGTTGCCACGCGCGCGGGGCAGTCGATGTCGCTTACCGCCAAAGAATATGCCCTGCTTGAGTTGTTGATGCGCAAAACTGGCCAAGTGCTTTCACGTACCACTATTGCGTCGTTAGTGTGGGATATGAACTTTGACAGCGATACCAATGTGATTGATGTGGCGGTCAAACGTCTGCGTAGCAAAGTGGACAAACCGTTCGATAAACCACTGATTCACACTGTCAGAGGGATGGGCTACAAACTCGAAGAGAGTTGTGATGCCTAAGTTTTCGCTCCCTTTTTCCATGAAAAATAAGCTCGTGCTGATGTTTGTTAGCATGACGTTCGTGACCTATTTTTCTTTGGCTTTCATCCTACAGTACGCCATTGAGCGCCACTTTTATTCGCAAGATTTCAGCTATATTTCCAGTAAGTTCAACGCCATTGAGAAAGCGTTAAAACGCTCGCCAGAGGATGTGTTCAAGCAAGCGAATAACAGCACGCTCTACATGTGGGTGTTTGAAGGCAAGCAGAACGTGTATCAGAATTCGAGCCTGACGATTCCTCAGAACCGAGCCTATAGCATTAGCTCACCTCAGGTTTTAAATCACGAGCGCGCCATCGAATGGAGTGAGGACTCGCTGAATATCCGCGCGTTTGCGTTTCAAGCTGGGGAGTATCAGGTGGTGCTCGGCATGAGTATCAACCACCATATTTTGTTTTTGGATAAACTCGACTGGATTTTGTTTTGGGCGCTCGGTTTGGCGTTTGTGATTTCTTCCGCGTTGAGCGGTTGGATTGTAAAACGTGGGTTGAAGCCGATTGTGGGGTTGAATCAGCACATTCAACAGATATCCCCAGAGCAAATGGGCATTCGTCTCGACCCCGATTCGTTGCCAATAGAACTGCGCGAGTTAGCCAACAAACACAACGCGATGCTCGATAGGTTGCAAACTGGTTTTCGCCGCTTGAGCGAGTTTTCTTCTGATATAGCACATGAGTTAAAAACGCCACTCACCAACATTACTACGCAAAATCAGGTCATTTTAGGTGCATGTCGAACGCCTGAGGAATATCAGGATGCGATTGCCTCAACGTTAGAAGAACTCAACCGCATCACGAAAACCATCAACGATTTGCTCTACATTGCCAAGGCTGAAAACAAGCTCATTCATCGCCATGACGAAGTGTTTGCGGTGCGGGAGGAAATCGACCGCTTGGTCGCGTATTTTGAAATATTGGCCGAAGATGCCGAGGTTCGAATCGTGAACTCAGGCGACGGTCAGCTCTATATGGACAAAAACATGTTTGAGCGTGCGGTGGGCAACTTGCTCTCCAACGCGATTCGCCATGCGTATGCTGATTCAACCATTGTGATTGACGTTCAAGAGGTTGATGAATGGGTTACGATATCGGTCAGCAACCAAGGTGACTCCATTGCCGAGCAAAACTTACCGTACCTTTTCGACCGATTTTATCGCGCAGATAAATCTCGCCAACATGTAGGTAGTGTCGGTGCAGGGCTAGGTTTGTCGATTACCCAATCTATCGTGCAAGCGTATGAAGGACAGATAAAAGTAACATCAGATAAAGACAAGACGCGGTTTGTTTTGATGTTGCCATCGGCAGGTGTCAATGGAAGTGATAAGTCCGTTGAAGCATAAAAGGCAAACCTTGGCTTGCCTTTTGAGACTCAAACTCGTTTTTATTTGGGTTATTGGCCCAGTTGATGAGCGGTTAGAATTGCAGAGTAGACATTTTCTGCCGTCACTGGGAATGGCATATTGTGGATGGTTTCTCCCTCGGCCGTTGAAGCTTCGGCGACCTCGCGCAATTTATCGTGATTAAGCTCTTTAACGCCCATATCAAATAAGTTGGTTGGTAGACCTACCGATCGGCAGAAGGCGAGAACCGTATTAATCTCTTCCATCGCTGCGTTTTCTAGCACCAGTTGAACAAGTGTGCCGAACGCGACTTTCTCACCATGATAGAGATGGTGACACTCTTCGAGCTTGGTTAGGCCGTTATGAATAGCGTGAGCGCCTGCTAGGCCACTGCTTTCAAAACCTATACCGCTTAGGTATGTATTGGCTTCAATAATATTTTCTACCGCTTTGGTGCTCACACCATTTTCTACCGCAGCTTTTGCTTTTACACCATCTTCAAGCAAGGTTTCATAACAGAGCTTCGCAAGAGCTTGCGCTGAACGCGTCGCTAAACCACCTGCCATTGTTGCCTTACCAGAGGTCATGTTGGCACGAGCTTCAAAGTAGGTGGAGAGCGCATCGCCCATCCCCGATACCAGTAGGCGAACAGGGGCTTTGGCGATGACTGATGTATCCATGATGACCATGTCTGGATTTTTAGGGATCATCAAATATTCTGCAAACTCACCTTCAGGTGTGTATATCACCGCAAGAGCAGAGGTTGGCGCATCAGTCGAGGCAATCGTAGGAACCATCACGACAGGAATTTTGGTGTAAAACGCAACGGCCTTAGCTGTATCTAAGGTTTTACCGCCACCAATACCGACAATGACATCGTGTTTTTGAGTGGCACAAATGTCCGTTATGCGTTCAATCTCAACGCGTGAACATTCGCCACCAAAAATGTTCATAGTGAGTAGAAGCTTTTCGTCAGCAAAGCTTTGTTTGACGTCATCACCAACCAGGTTAGTCACGAACTCATCGGCAATGACTAACGGACGTTCACCTAATGTTTTCACATAGTGAGCGATAGATGTAAGTACTTGTTCACCTTGGACGTATTTGCTTGGGCTGATAATAATTTTGTCCATAATTCAAACCTTTAACCTTTTTTATGTGTGTTTTGGACTGCAATGAAAATCCATTGTAGCGATAAGGTTTATATTAGGTTTGGTGAGGTAAGTGGTGAAGGATATCTCTGGTTTTGTTCCAGCTTTTATGACCTCGGTGTCAAACCGACTGTCAGAAGTAATAAGCATTAGTATGCTTTATGGCGCCGATCACTATTCAAGCGAATTCGTCGTTTTTCGTTTCATATTGAAACAAAAAATACCGAAGTCGTTGTTTCAATATGAAACGGATTGATTTTTGTTGAGCACGTTTTTTCTCTGTTTAAGATGAATTCATACCCTACATAAAAATATAAATGGAATGAGATAGAACGATGAAAAAGTTAATTAACCAAGTCGATGATGTTGTATTGCAGCAAATGGAAGGCCTGGCATTGTCCCGCCCTGAGCTAAAAGCCAACTACGAGCCTCATTACATGTGGCATGAGGAAACGCCGGGGCAAGTGGCATTGGTTTCTGGTGGTGGCTGTGGTCATGAACCTTTGCACGCAGGTTTTATTGGTAAAGGCATGCTGACAGGCGCCTGCCCTGGTGAGGTATTTACTTCACCTACGCCTGATCAAATGTACGAATGTGGCAACCAAGTGAATACTGGAGAAGGCGTGCTATTTATCATTAAAAACTACACCGGCGACGTATTGAATTTTGAAACGGCCGTGGAGCTGCTTCATACCGATGGCATCAAAGTTGGGTCGGTGTTGGTGGATGACGATGTTGCGGTCAAAGACAGCTTGTATACCGCTGGTCGCCGTGGCGTTGCTGGAACGGTATTGGTTGAGAAGTTAGTTGGGGCTGCCGCGAACAAAGGTTATTCGTTGGAGCAATGTGAAGCTCTGGCTCGTCGCGTTAATAATCACTGTCGCTCATTTGGCGTGGCGCTTAATGCTTGTGTTGTGCCAGCGGCGGGTAAACCATCTTTTGTTCTGGAAGATGATGAAGTGGAGTTTGGTGTTGGTATCCATGGTGAACCAGGTATCAAGCGAGTGAAATACACCGATGTCGATACGTTAGTGGATGAAATGTTTGCTGAAGTTGCTGAAAACACACCTTATCAGCGCACTTTGCGTATTTGGAATCGTGACGAAGGTGAATGGGGTGAAGTGGAATCCAGCATTGAGCCTTTTGCTGCTGAACACGACTACATTGTGATGGTGAATGGTATGGGTGGTACGCCAACTTCAGAGCTTTACGGGGTGTACCGCCGTCTTGCTCATAACTGCGAGCAAGCGGGGTTCCGTATCGTGCGTAATATGGTTGGTAACTTCTGTACGTCACTCGATATGGAAGGCGTTTCAATTACGTTGCTGAAAGCAGATAAAGAGATGTTGGAGCTGTTTGATGCTCCTGTCGATACGGCCGCGATCAAGTGGTAACAGGGGGGAGCAAACATGCAAATTGAAAAACAACATATCGTTCACTGGTTAGAGCTATGTGCAAAAACGTATCAAGAGAATCAAGATTTTCTGACCGACCTTGATCGTGATATTGGTGACGCAGACCATGGTCTCAATATGAACCGAGGCTTTAAAAAAGTCGCGGAAAAACTGCCGCAATTTGCGGACCAAAATATCGGCAGCATTCTCAAGAATACGGGCATGACCTTGCTTTCTAGTGTCGGTGGGGCAAGTGGCCCGCTGTATGGCACGCTGTTTATTCGCACGGCTGCCGCTGTCGGAACTCGAGAGCAACTAACGTTTGAAGAGTTGGTTGATGCACTAAAAAGCGGTGTGGATGGCGTGGTGTCTCGTGGTAAAGCGGAACTGGGTGATAAAACCATGTGTGATGTTTGGTTACCCGTTTTAGTTAGCGTGAAGGCGTCGTTAGAAAATGGCATGAGCGCTGACCATTTATTGAATGAAATGGTTGAGCTAGCAGAAACGAACGCGGTTGCCACGATTGAAATGTTGGCGAAAAAAGGGCGAGCAAGCTATTTAGGTGAACGTAGTATTGGTCACCAAGACCCCGGCGCAACCTCTTCTTTGTTAATGATTAAAGCACTACAGCAGGCAATAGCAGGTAATTAAGATGGTGGGAATTGTAGTTGTATCTCATAGTCGTCGCCTTGCAGAAGGGGTGGCCGAACTTGCCACCCAAATGACGCAAGGCAAAGCCAAGCTTGCGATTGCGGCTGGGATTGATGATCCAGAGAACCCGATCGGAACCGATGCCATAGCCGTGATGGAAGCGATTGAGCAGGTACATGATCAACAAGGGGTTGTTGTGTTGATGGATCTTGGCAGCGCGTTGCTTAGCACGGAAATGGCTCTGGATCTGATTGATGATCATGTGAGGGAAAATGTCACCCTTATCTCGGCCCCCATTGTTGAAGGGACCATGGCGGCGTCGGTGGCTGCTGCTGCCGGGCTACCTTTATCGACGGTAGTCGAAGAGGCACAGAATGCGTTAAGCGTAAAACGGGAGCACCTTGGTGATCAGCCACTAACATCCGCTGAGATAGCGCCAGTATCAGAGAACTTTGAGCAAGAACGGACATTTGATTGGGTAGTGCAAAATCCGAATGGATTACATGCTCGTCCCGCTGCGGCCATTGTTGGTGCACTCGCGCCTTTTGACTGCCAATTATGGTTGAAAAAAGGCGAGCGCCGTGTAAACGCGAAAAGCTTAAACAGCATTGCGAAACTTGGCGTTCGTAGCCAAGAGACGATCACGCTGTGCGCACTCGGCTCTCAATCCAGTGAAGCAATCAAGGAATTTGAAGCCTTAGCTAGTGAGCACTTCGGAGAAAAAGAGGCGGTTGAGCAAGGCATTATCGAATCTGAAGAGAGCACGGATACTTTGCTCGATGACATGGTCCCTAATCAGATTGAAGGTGCTGTTGTTGGTCTTCGAGTCAATGACGGTATCGCTACTGCTCCAGTTGTCCTTTTTACTCATGAAATGCCAGTTGTGCCTGAACGTGATTTCCAAAGTGAACAAGATGAAATTGAACGGGTTAAGCATGCGATAGGCGTGGTTGTTCAACATTTGCAGGAGCAAGCGAAGCAGCCGAAAGGGGAAATATTTTCTGCTCATAGCATGATGCTCAGTGACCCAGAATTATGGGCATCGGTCGAGTCGCGAATTCAAACGGGCATGATAGCCGAGCAAGCTTGGATAGAATCACTGCAAACGTTAGCCGACGAGTTTCGCCAGGCTGAAAGCCAGTACATGCGGGAACGCGAAGCTGATGTGCATGATATCGCACGCCAGGTTATGGTTGAAATGACAGGTGTAACGCCTAATGCCATCGACATTAAGGAACCGAGTATTTTGTTGGCCCGCGATCTGATGCCTTCTGATGTGGCCGGGCTTGATAAATCGAAAGTGCTTGGTATCTGTTTGAGTGAGGGAGGGAAAACCTCTCACAGTGCGATTCTTGCTCGTGCGATGGGGATTCCTGCCATCGTTAAAGCTCAGGGCTGCCTTGATGCTGTGCGTGCTGGTCAAGTGGTGACTATTGATGGCTTTCGAGGGCATTTATGGTTCTCTCCTTCAGATGCCGTACAGCAGGAATTAGAAGCTCAGCAAATTGAGTGGCAAAACTCCCGACAAAGTGCACTAGCGAGTGCTCAGCAAGCCGCAGTCACCTGTGATGGTGTCCATATTCCAGTATTCGCCAATATTGGTGGACCGAAAGATATTGATGATGCACTAACATCAGGAGCTGAGGGCGTTGGTCTATTCCGGACTGAGTTTCTATTTCAAAACAGTGATGAGTTGCCGACTGAGGAAGCGCAATACCAAGTGTATCGTGATATTGCCGCCGCACTTGGTGATAAGCCACTTACGATTCGTAGTCTAGATGTTGGCGGTGATAAGCCTTTAGTCGCTTACCCTATGCCAGCGGAAGATAATCCATTTTTAGGTCTGAGAGGGGTGCGGTTGTGCCTTCAACATGAGTCATTGTTTACCGCCCAACTTCGAGCCATTCTGAGAGCCTTTCACGAGCAACCGAATATTCAATTGATGATACCGATGGTGGCTCAGGTTGAAGAAGTGAGAAAAGTAAAAGCGCTGTTGGCACATCAAGCAAACCAACTCGGCTTGGATGCGACTCATTTGCCTGTCGGTATTATGATTGAGGTACCCGCCGCGGTATTAAATGCAGATGCGTTAGCACAAGAAGTCGACTTTTTCTCTATTGGCACCAATGATTTGACTCAATATGTTATGGCAGCCGATCGAGGCAACGCTGCCGTTGCTGAATTGGTGAACTACTTTGAACCATCGGTACTAAAAGCCATTGAACTCACTTGTGCAGCAGGCGATCGCGCGGGCATACCGGTCAGTATGTGCGGTGAGATGGCTGGTGATCCAAATGCCACAGAAACATTACTTCGTGTTGGGTTACGAAAATTCAGCGCCAGTTCGAGTCTGCTACCGGGACTAAAAGCGCAGATTCGTCAGTTGTCTGTCGATGTTTAATCGATACCTTTATCGTTAGTACATGTATACCGGCGTGCTTACGCCGGTTTTACTTTTATAGGAACGCCACTTCTTGGCTTAATACAGCTTCATTTGCTCCTTCAGCCCAAACTTATTAATTTTTCTCCATAAGGTCGTGCGGCCAATTTGCAATGCTTTCGCCATATCATGCATTTTGCCATCACACTGATTCCAAGCCTGAACGATAGCTCTTCTCTCGGCTTCTTCTAACGTGATTACTGGCGTATTTTCTGCGGTATGGCGAGAATTCAGTTTAATGTCTTCAGGAATATCGTTCAGCTTGATTAAGTTGGAACTGCGGTTCAGCAAAATTCGCTCAGTTCGGTTTCTTAATTCAGAGTTGTTGCCTGACCAACGAAAATTCATCAACGCTTCCAGTGCGACTGCCTCTATCGAGATCGTCACATTGTGGCGGCGTTCATAATGGCTGATAAGCTGCTGGACGAAAAATTCAATGTCTTCTTTACGCTTTCGTAGTGGCGGAATATGCAGTTCGTTCGAGGAGATTTCATAATAAAGTTGCCGACCAAATGAGCGCTGAGTGACATACTCGCTGATCTCTGAAGCGGTGCTCGTAATAAGTTGAAAGTCTACGGGGATCAATCGCAAACTGTCGCTGCGGCTGACGAGCCCAGTTTTTAACAACTTAAGTAACACGGCTTGTAAATCGGGCGACAGATGTTCCACCTTTTCTAGAAAGAGCGTACCGCCATGGGCGAGTTCAAACTTAGAAGGCATGCCTTGTCCTTCGTCGTAGCCTAGGGTTTCTTTGACCAGCTGCTCTGTATTGATAGAGCGACAGTTGAGCGTAATGAATGGCCCTTCTTTGTAGGTGCTTTCGTTATGAATCGCCATGGCGAGAGTGGCTTTTCCTACACCTTCTTCACCTGTAATTAGAATCGGTGATTTGGACTTTATGGCCCGTTTTGCCACGGTAATGACATGCTTCATTTTTCGTGAAATAACAGGCAAAGTGCTGAATGTATAGCGCGCACTGCCACCTATTTGTTGTTGAGCAAGTTCGCGAATTTTATCGATGGGGTGCAAAAACAATAAGTGCGTGCCGTCGTTGAGTGGACGCAAGGTAATGATCGCTTCAACAAACTCGCCACGAACCTCTACCGTTGTGAGCTTGCGGTTGATGCTTGCACCCGACTCAAGACTATTGAGGACATTCGGCGGGAAACGTAAAACCGAAAAGACTTCTTTATCCAAAACCTGACTGGCTTCAATGTTTAACAAACGCTCTGATTGATGATTTACCATGGTAATACGGCTTTCTTTATCCCAGGCCAGAAGGCCATCATCCATGCATTCTAACGTTGCGTTGTGCGCACAAGTGAGGCGGTTAATGTTTTCTTGTTCCGACTGAATATGGATTTGCAAACTGACTTCTTTCGCGCTCGACGCGATGATGACTAAGTTTTCTTTCTTATAGCTCTCTGCTTTTTTGAGAAGGCATGTTGTGCCGCGTAACTTGCCAAATTGGTCGAAAACAGGTGCTGCTACAGAGGCATAAGAATGTAAGTGGCGATTGAAATGTTCTGCTGCGAAAACTTCACTCGGGATATGAGTACTAATACAGAGATTGACCGCATTTGTGCCAATTTTTCCTTCAGATAGAAAACAGCCTTGTTTAATGCCGAGCGCCTGCATCTCTTGCTGCATAGAGTGATGTCCCACAACGGAAAGAACGCAGCCGTTGCCGTCAGTTACCATCAATAGCAGGTCTTCGTCTCCTAGCATGTCGTAAGTGTCTTCAAGTACGGTCGTGGCGCATTCGATGAGGTGCTCGTTGCGTTTCATCAGAGATGAGAAGGTAAATCCAGAGGCAATATGTGGCTTTGACCAGGTGTAAGGACTGCATTGCTTTATGCAACGCTCCCACGACTCAAGTACGGGAGTGCGGGAAAATTCTGGAGATACCCAATGGTGTTTCTGGAAAAACGCCCATTTGGTTTTAGTGTCTTCGATTGAAAGCATGCCATACCGTTTCAATACTAGCGATAGATTGGTCTGATATTACAGAGACATACGAATATGGACTGTGATGGCTTTCACGTACGTCATACAGAAAGGACACGTAAAGAAAAGGTAACTATTCACCCAGGAGCTATTGACAGCAAATTTATGTGACTGAGTGCGTATTTCGGTGATTGCGAACGCTTGTTTCGGTTTATTCCGAACACCTGAACCAGCACTTTTTCTCTTTCCCTATTTTTACTCTAAGTGTTCGGATTGTGCCAGTTTTCTCATTGATTCTCCTCCCAGTTCTATTCGATGACTATTGTGAACTAGACGATCCATTAGAGCGTCAGCGACAGTGGCGTTGCCGATCATGTTGTACCACTCTTTTACTGGTAACTGGCTGATGACGATTGTGCTGCTGTTTTGGTAACGGTCTTCAAGCACTTCTAACAAGTGACCAGCATGCTCTTGAGTCAGTTTTTCCATCCCCCAGTCGTCGAGGAGTAGTAAGCCTTTCTTAGCCAGCGACTGAAGTTGTTTTTGATAGCTACCATCCAGACGACCTGCGGTCAGATCATCAAGCAAGCGAGTTAATCGGTAGTACCTGACGGTTTGCTGTTGGTCGCAGGCACTGGTTGCCAGAGCGCAACCAAGATAGGTTTTGCCTGCACCTGTTGGGCCTGTGATCAAGATATTCTGATGCTTGTGCAGATAACTGCCTGTTAACAGTTCGCTCATCTGTTTACGATTGAGATTTCGTCCCTCTTTGTAGATGAGTTGGCTTGGCTGGGCATCCACTCTCAGCTTTGCTTGTCGCTTCAAGCGTTGGATTTTGCTCTGATTACGGTTCAAGATTTCACTCTCCAGGAGCAAGCTTAACCGCTCCTCGAAGTCCAGCTCTGCGTAGGTGGTCAGTTGCTCTTGTTGCTGCTCTAACGCTTTCGCCGCATGACTTAAGCGCAGGGTTTTAAGTTGGTCATTGAGTGCGTTCATATCCTTTCTCCTAGTGATAACAGTTCGGGCCACGAACATTGCTGTGAACAAGGTTCGGCGTATTCGCTTTATCTTTACTCAGGTGCCCCTCACGATTGTTCTTGAGTAGATTGTTGACGAAGGTGTAATTGGGTTTTGTTAGCATCAGTGCATCTTTACAGGCTTGCTCTAAGCGCGATTCGCCATGCGCTTTGCTCAGATTGAGCAGCCCAAGGCAGGAGCGATACGACTGCTCTGGATGAGGCTTGGAGTTCAGCATCTTATTGACGACTTCCCGTGTGGCGGGGCCGATATTGGCTCCCCAGTTGAGTAAACGTCCAGGCGACCACTTTTGATGTTGATGATTACTCGGCATGTGCTCAGGTTGAGTGCTGTTTCCGCGCTCCCTTTGGCTACGTGGGTGCTGGGCGATCAAGTTACCTTGATGGTAGATTTGCACCAGACGGTTGGAGGCTTCCAGTTCGACATGGTGGCCAACAAGTTGATGGGGAACCGAGTAGTAGTGACGGCGATATTCGATGTGATAATCAGGCCCAACCTTGGCTCGCTTGGTTTCAGTATATAGATATCGCTGCTTAGGAAGGGGCTTTAACGCGGGTTTATCAAGTTTGTCGAACAGCGCTTTGCGGCTTGCACCATAATGCTTCATCTCACGTTCGTTTAAGTCATTCATCAGCTCACGGATGGCAAGGTTCAGCTCTTTGAAGGTATAGAAGGTTTGATGGCGAAGTCGCATCATGATCCAACGTTCCACTAGGAGGACTGCATTTTCTGCTTTGGCTTTGTCTTTCGGTTTGTAGGGGCGAGCTGGCATCACGGCAGTTTGATAATGATTTGCCAGTTTTTGATAGCTTTCATTAAGCCTCGGTTCATAACGGTTAGCTTTGCTGACCGCGCTGCGTAGATTATCGGGAACCAAGAGCCGTGGTACACCACCGAAGTGTTCGAGCGCATTGGCATGCGCCTCTAACCAGTAAGACTTACCTTGACTCGGGAAGGCTTCCACATAGGTGTAATTGGACGCTCCTAAGGTCGCCACGAACACTTCTGCTTCGCGCACTTCACCTGTATCAGGGTTGACCACTTGAAGCCGAGGCCCACAGTAATCGATAAACAGCTTATCACCTGCAACATGGAGCTGACGCATACTGCGCTTTTGGGTTTTGAACCAACGAGTGAAGTGCTCGCAGAACTGAGTGTAAGCGTAAGCTTGCTCTTGATATTGCTCATGGTACTCCTGCCACAACAACATCTTTGTCATGCCTTTACGCTTGAGTTCGACAGCGTACTGAGCGAAGTCTGGCATGACCTTGTCTCGACTGGCTTTCTTCGAATGATAAAGAGATTTAGTAAGGTCTGTATCACTGTAACCTTCTGGAAGAGGCCAGCCTATCTGACTTTGCTTAAAACGAGCGACAAGTTCAGAGACTGTTGCAAGACTGACATTGAGACAACTAGCAATACTACGGTAGGACAACCCACACTCGTACTTAAGGCGTAATATCTCTTTGATTTTGTTCATTGGAGTTCTCTTTTTAGCCATTGTCGCTTCCTTACGTTCTTGTTTAAGAAGTAAAGAATAGCGAGCTATTGATTTAAAAGAGAAAAAGGAAGGATTTCGGGCATTCCGAACGCGGTTTTCGCTATTCCGAACGCTGATTTCGGAGTTCGCTTAAAAGTGTTCGGATAATCGCGGAATGTGCGTTCGGATTAAACCGAAATAGGTGTTCGGGTCATACCGAAATGGCTGTTCGGAATGCTCCGAAATACGCAGTAAACGAAATGAAAACAAAAAAGAACCGGCTTTCGGTTCTTTTTTTGTTTGATATAACCTCTAGTTCTTTATTCGCATGATAATGTCAGACATAGGCGTTGCTTTATCGGTACTAAGCAACCTACAGGCAATTCCAACTCTGAGAATATGCCTCGTCTCACAGAGGAGAGAGAGGTTTTGTCGAAAAACTTGAAAAAGGTCATAAGAGTTCTTTCTGCCTATAACCAGCGGTTTTATTGCGCGTTCAGCACGATTATTGTCTATCGATAAGTGACCGTCATCGATATAGCGGCTCAGCTTCGGCCACTGACCGAGCGTGTATTTTATCGCTTTACCCAGCGGGCTAGACTCAAGCACTTTCTGAGTTGTCATCCATTCATAAAGCTCATCCAGTATCGGCTTAGCATGCTCTTGGCGCTCTGCTTTCCGTTTTTCGGCACAGGCACCTTTTAAGCGTGATTCTATTCCATAGAGTTTCTGGATTTTAGCCAATGCACTATCCGCTTTGCCTGACTTGCCTTTGCCTTGCAGCTTTTTCGCCTCCATGAACTTGCGCCGAGCATGCGCGAAGCAACCGACATTGGTGACGAGATGAAGCCCATCATAAACACCATAGCCATCGGTTTGCAGATACCCATCATAGTCGCCCAAGAAGGCAACGGGGCACGCCCTCGCGCGACTGTTTTGATAGTCGTACAAGACGATATTTTTCACATTGGGGAGTGCGGCATCTGGCGAGTCTGCGCCCGAGCAGTAAAGCCACATATAACACTGTTTATCTTCTTTGAGGACATTGAGCGGCGTTTCATCCGCCTGAATCACCACTTGCTCAAGTAGGTGCGCTTTCAAGGCCGCGTAAAGCGGGGCGAACTTCTCACTGACTTGGATAATCCACCTTGCCATCGTGGTTCGTGAGAGTTCGATACCTGACTGGGTAAACAACGACTCTTGTCGATAAAGTGGCATCGCGTATTGGTATTTGCCGAGGATGATATTGGCCAACAAGCTTTCTGTGGCGAAGCTCTTCGGGATAATGCTTTGCGGCGCTGGCTTTTGAACGATGCGATTGTTGTCTTCAGTTTGCTCGCACTGGCGGCAAGCATATTTAGGACGAACATATTCCAGTACTTTGAGTACGGCTGGTGTGAACTCCAGCTTTTCACTGCGGTCTTCACCGATTTTATGCAGACTATGCTGGCAGCAAGCACATTGCTTTTCATGGTCGTCTAAATCAAGTTCGATAACCTCACGAGGCAAGGTCTTTGGAAGTGGCTTGCGTTTACCGCGTTTCTTCGTTGTGGTCGTCGTCGTGACCTCAACCTCTTCTTCTTTAGCGGCTTCACATTCCACTTCGTTGAAGAGGTCACCTTGAGATTCATTGTAAGGCTTTAACGCCTCTGAGCGTTTAGCGAACTGGCGGTCGAAGGCCAGCTTGAGCTGTTCAAGTAGCGACTGGCGCTCTTGTTTCAATTGGATTTCTGACGCCATCAGCGCTTTCACCATCGCTTGTAGCTCGGCAACATCTTGGCTTTCTGGGTTGATATTTGGCGTCTTTTTCATGGCATTGATTATACTAAAATCATGCCGTTAATGCTTGGTGGATATGGCTATATTATCGCTTAAGTCATTGTAAAATCGTTTATTCTAACGGGTTTATGGCCGATAATCGTGAAGCCAGAAAGCAGTCTATCAAGCTCGAATTGAGTTAGGGTAAACACCTCATTTTGCTCTTTTGATGGCCACTTGTACTTGGCTTTTTCAAGGCGCTTGTACCAAAGAGCAAAGCCTGTTTTATCCCAGTACAGCACTTTGATTTTGTCGCGCTGTTTGTTGGTGAACAGGAACAGTGCGCCGCTGCCCAAGGGCAAGTCGGTGTCATTTTCGATAATCGCAGCGAGGCCGTTGATGGACTTTCTAAAATCGACGCTTTCGCGATAGAGATAGATTTCGGGAGCACTGAGCATACGTTTCATGACAGCGCACCGATAAGCTCTGCGAGATAGGTCGCTGGCGTGCCTTGTGGGATGCTCAGTTCAACATCATTGACGAGCAGCGTCATATTGGTAACGACAACGTGAGTGGCTTGATACTTTGTGGTCTTTTCAACGACTTCTGCTTTAACAAAGCCAACCGTGTTCGGTTTTTCGATGTGCTTTAACTGTTGGCGCTTAGCGTAAAAAGTGGAGAGGCTCAGTCCGTTACGTTCACAGAATAATCGTTGTGATAGTTGGCTGGATTCATAGTGTTCGAACAGGGTTCGCCATTCTTGGTTAGTGCGTCGTTTGGCCATTTCAAATCTCCTTTGGGTTGGAGGTTTGATCTTATTATTCGGGCTAGGTGATTAGAATGCGGTGTTTATGACGCGCTTACAATATATCCAAATGATTTTGTTGAACACGACAGGGAGCCCAGAGCCCATTTTGACTGCTCCCCTCCCTAAAGGAAGGGGATTCCCAATTCAATGAAGCGGAACGCACGCTGCGTGGCTATGTGCTATGGCGCAAACGGAGCTACGGGGTGTGTCGTGGGGAGTTGTTTCGTCAACGGATACTCTCGTTGGTGGAAACTGCCAAACGCTTGGGGCGTGCTGCCCCCAGGAGTGGCTGCGCGCCATCGTCCGAGCCTGCATCGAGAAGACGGATTACCCGATCCCCTCAGAGTTGTGTAGTCTGAATAGGGGTTTCAGTATGGCGAATTTTATACTATTTTATGCTACTTAAACCCTTTTTGTTATGGTTAGACCAAGTTAGACTGTGTTTCATCTTGGTTTGTTACCTAGGGAAGGTGCGAACAAGACATGTTATTAGCGCAAACCGCGCTGAATTGTTTCTCTGAATTATAATTTAAATCTAAGAAGGTAAATTATGAGCTATCGTATGTTTGATTACCTGGTGCCGAATGTGAACTTTTTTGGCCCGAATGCTATTTCCGTCGTGGGCGAACGCTGCAAACTGTTGGGCGGTAAAAAAGCGCTGCTGGTGACTGATAAAGGTCTGCGAGCCATTAAGGACGGCGCGGTTGATAAAACCCTCGAACATCTGCGTGAAGCCGGTATTGACGTGGTGGTGTTTGACGGCGTCGAGCCAAACCCTAAAGACACCAACGTGCGCGACGGCCTGGACGTTTTTCGTAAAGAGCAATGCGATATCATCGTTACCGTCGGCGGTGGTAGCCCGCATGACTGCGGTAAAGGCATCGGCATCGCAGCGACGCACGAAGGCGATCTCTATAGCTATGCCGGGATTGAAACCCTGACCAATCCGCTGCCGCCGATCGTCGCGGTGAATACCACCGCCGGTACCGCCAGCGAAGTCACCCGTCACTGCGTGCTGACCAATACCAAAACCAAAGTGAAGTTTGTGATTGTCAGTTGGCGCAACCTGCCGTCGGTTTCCATTAATGACCCACTGCTGATGCTCGGCAAACCTGCGGCACTGACTGCGGCAACAGGAATGGACGCCCTGACCCACGCCGTTGAGGCCTATATTTCAAAAGATGCCAACCCGGTTACCGACGCCGCCGCTATCCAGGCAATTCGTCTGATCGCCCGCAACTTACGCCAAGCCGTAGCACTGGGCAGCAACCTGAAAGCTCGCGAGAATATGGCCTATGCCTCTTTGCTGGCGGGTATGGCCTTCAACAACGCCAACCTTGGCTACGTTCACGCGATGGCGCATCAGCTTGGCGGTCTGTACGACATGCCGCACGGCGTAGCAAATGCCGTCCTGCTGCCGCACGTGGCGCGCTATAACCTGATCGCTAATCCGGAGAAATTTGCCGACATCGCGGAGTTTATGGGTGAGAACACTGACGGTCTGTCCACCATGGATGCTGCCGAGCTGGCGATTCGCGCCATCGCTCGCCTGTCAGCCGATATCGGTATTCCGCAGCATCTGCGCGAGCTGGGCGTCAAAGAAGCCGATTTCCCGTATATGGCGGAAATGGCGCTGAAAGACGGCAATGCCTTCTCCAACCCGCGTAAAGGGAACGAGAAAGAAATTGCCGAGATCTTCCGTCAGGCATTCTGATCAATAAGGGGGCGCAATGTCACTTTCATCACCGGGCGTACATCTGTTTTATCACTCACTCTGGCAGGATACGCGCGTGCTTGATGAACTATGCTGGGGGCTGGAAGAGCAAGGCGTCCCTTGCCGGACAATCTGTTGCGACGAGCATGACTGCGCGCTGGCCCTCAGCAAGCTGGCGGCTAAGGAAGGTGCGAATAAGCGGGGAAATTCTTCTCGGCTGACTCAGTCATTTCATTTCTTCATGTTTGAGCCGTTTTTTCTCCCGTAAATGCCTTGAATCAGCCTATTTAGACCGTTTCTTCGCCATTTAAGGCGTTATTCCCAGTTTTTAGTGAGATCTCTCCCACTGACGTATCATTTGGTCCGCCCGAAACAGGTTGGCCAGCGTGAATAACATCGCCAGTTGGTTATCGTTTTTCAGCAACCCCTTGTATCTGGCTTTCACGAAGCCGAACTGTCGCTTGATGATGCGAAATGGGTGCTCCACCTTGGCCCGGATGCTGGCTTTCATGTATTCGATGTTGATGGCCGTTTTGTTCTTGCGTGGATGCTGTTTCAAGGTTCTTACCTTGCCGGGGCGCTCGGCGATCAGCCAGTCCACATCCACCTCGGCCAGCTCCTCGCGCTGTGGCGCCCCTTGGTAGCCGGCATCGGCTGAGACAAATTGCTCCTCTCCATGCAGCAGATTACCCAGCTGATTGAGGTCATGCTCGTTGGCCGCGGTGGTGACTAGGCTGTGGGTCAGGCCACTCTTGGCATCGACACCAATGTGGGCCTTCATGCCAAAGTGCCACTGATTGCCTTTCTTGGTCTGATGCATCTGCGGATCGCGTTGCTGCTCTTTGTTCTTGGTCGAGCTGGGTGCCTCAATGATGGTAGCATCGACCAAGGTGCCTTGAGTCATCATGACGCCTGCTTCGGCCAGCCAGCGATTGATGGTCTTGAACAATTGGCGGGCCAGTTGATGCTGCTCCAGCAGGTGGCGGAAATTCATGATGGTGGTGCGGTCCGGCAAGGCGCTATCCAGGGATAACCGGGCAAACAGACGCATGGAGGCGATTTCGTACAGAGCATCTTCCATCGCGCCATCGCTCAGGTTGTACCAATGCTGCATGCAGTGAATGCGTAGCATGGTTTCCAGCGGATAAGGTCGCCGGCCATTACCAGCCTTGGGATAAAACGGCTCGATGACTTCCACCATGTTTTGCCATGGCAGAATCTGCTCCATGCGGGACAAGAAAATCTCTTTTCTGGTCTGACGGCGCTTACTGCTGAATTCACTGTCGGCGAAGGTGAGCTGATGACTCATGATGAACCCTTTTTCATGGCTCCAGATGACAAACATGATCTCATATCAGGGACTTGTTCGCACCTTCCTTAATCGAACTACCAGATAGAGAACTTTAGTTGCAGCTAAAGTCTGGGTCTCACCTTACCCGATTGGAGCACTTATTATCCATACAAAGCATTTAAGAGGGACAATCAACGCGTGGCATTTTTTGGTTTGGATGAGCATTTGAGGTGACGGCTGGTTAGTTTTAGTGCAGTTGTTTACGTTGCTTGCCCCTTAATGCGGCGTTAGCTGTTTACAAGTTCTCATGTTCCATTAGCTGTACAAGTTTGTTTTTTAGTTATATACTTGTCTCATTAAACGTACATGTGGAGGTTTTATGAGAATTGTATCTTTTACCGAAGCTAGAAATAGCTTGAAGAGCGTTTTGGATGCTGTTGTTAATGACGCAGATACAACCGTGATCACACGTCGTGATTCTGAAGATGCCGTTGTTATGTCACTGGATTATTACAATAGCTTAATGGAAACGGTTCATTTACTTCGTTCTCCGGCAAATGCTGAGCACTTACATCGTTCAATTGCTCAATTTAAAGCGGGTAAGGTGAGCCAAAGAGATTTAATCGATGAGTAGTCGTTTATTATCTTGGACTGATGAATCTTGGAATGATTATGTTTATTGGCAGACACAAGACAAGAAAACACTTAAACGTATAAATAAACTCATCACGGATGTTAAGCGTTCTCCTTTCGAGGGCATAGGTAAACCTGAGCCACTAAAAGAAAACTTATCTGGTTTTTGGTCGCGCCGAATAGACGATGCGAATAGGTTAGTTTATGCGGTTGATGATAGTGCTATCACGATTATTTCTTGCCGTTATCACTATTAATTTAGGCTTTATCGTCAGGCAGCTAACAAACAAGGATAAGTATCGCGCAGCCGACACTTTATCTGGGTGTTGAACAAGCCCAAGCCACTTATATAGTAAATTGCAGATTCGATGTTTAGGGGTCTGAAGCCCAATGGAACGAAAACGTACTATAAGGACTTCCTCCCGATGTCAATGGGTGCTCTGAACGCAATCACAATGAAGATTAAGATGCAGTACTATAAGCGGTCATACTGGAATATTCTGTTCCGGACCAAAATGAAAGACGCTCGCAAGAACCTCATACGCTAATCGGATATTTAACATCCTAACGTTTTCTCAGGCACCTCTTGCGGGGTCTTAACCCTTATCATATTTGCGTTGTCATCATTGGTGGTAAGAGATTTATTTAGGTTGAATAACAATTTTCGAATGATTCACCATAGTGAAGTATTGCCCAACAGTGTCGTGCATTTTTTGCAGCTAAAGCAATAGCGGCTCGCCAGTAACCACGGCGATCTTTGACATCACAGACCCACTTACTGAGCGGATCGTCTTTTCGTCCGGCGCTAGCCATCATTGAACGCGCCCCCTGCACAAGCAGACTACGAATATAGTTGTCACCAGCTTTAGTAATTCGCCCTAATTTTGGTTTCCCTCCGCTGCTGTATTGAGAAGGCGTTAAACCCAACCAGGCCGCCAATTGACGGCCATTACGAAACTCTTTTCCGTCAGAGATCGCTGATACTAGAGCACTGGCTGTCATAGGTCCAACCCCCTTTAGTTGCATCAATAGTCGGCATCGTTCATCTTGCTCTGCCGTCTCTTTAATCAGTCGGTCGAACTTTAAAAGCCTGCGCTCAATGTTGTCTATATGAAGAAATAATTCATCCATGCAAGTTGCGGCTAAGGTTGGAAGGTGAACCTTCATGCTCTCGAACTCGTTACGCAATCGCTCCGGTGATAAAGGAGCAATCACACCAAACTCAGCGAGCAAACCACGAATGCGGTTGCATACTGCCGTCCTTTCTTCATTTAGGCCCTGCCTAGCTCGGTGCAAACATTGAATCGATTGCTGCTCTTCTGACTTGATGCTAACAAATCGCATATGAGGACGTTGAACTGCTTCACAGATAGCTTGAGCATCAGCAGCATCATTTTTCCCTGCTTTGCCAGACAGTCGATAAGGAGAGACAAACTTAGGAGCGATGAGGCGAACTTCGTGGCCGACATTTTTGAATAATCGGGCCCAAAAATGAGCGCTGCTACATGCTTCCATTCCAATCAGACACGGTGGCATATTGGCTACCGTTTCTAACTTGTCAAAGGGAATATTGTAGTGATAAAAGTATGTTACTTCACAAGAAGCTAATACACGGTAGAACACCAGCAAAGTTGAATAATGCGTTTTACACGCCTAAAAATGTGGCCTATGCCGCAATCCTAGTAATTTTATAACTCTAAAAGGTCTTAGTAACTGGATTGCTACCCCTCGATAAAGCCTTTGTAAAGTTTGTTCGCTAGTGATCCAGTTCATCTTTCGAGTCTTAAAGGTAAAAGGTGTTCCTTATTGGAACATTTAAACAAGAACTTTATGTCCCATTATGGAACATTCTATGTTTTTTAGTTATCTGAATTCCAAGTGGCATTATCAAGTCTATCTGTAGTGATCAATAATTTGCTTGGAGTAGAACATGAATAAGTTGTTTATTAACAACAAAGACACCTTAGTAGACGATTCGATTGAAGGTGCAATTTATTGCAATAAATTTAATAACTTAACTAGACTTGAAATAGATCCTAAGATAAGGGTTGTCTGTCGTAACGACTGGAACAAAGACAAGGTAGCACTAGTTTGTGGAGGGGGTTCTGGACATGAACCTGCACATGTTGGGTTCATTGGACGTGGAATGCTTACGGCAGCTGTATGTGGAGACGTTTTTGCTTCGCCAAGTGTTGATGCGGTGTTAAACGCGATTGTGAATGTTACAGGTGAAAAAGGCTGTTTAGTCATTGTAAAAAACTATACTGGAGATAGACTAAACTTCGGCTTGGCTTGCGAAAAAGCTAAGAAAATGGGGTACAAAGTGGAGATGGTTATTGTTGATGATGACATCTCAATTGAGGATAACCCACAGCCAAGGGGTATTGCTGGAACGGTATTTGTTCATAAAGTAGCTGGGCACGCTGCAGAACAAGGAAAAACATTAGAGGATGTAAAATCAGCGGCATTATCGGCTATTCAGAAGGTTTCAAGCATAGGGGTGGCAATCACCAGTTGTACATTGCCTGGAGATAGTTCTCAAAACAGAATTGCACCAGGAGAGGCTGAGCTAGGTTTAGGAATACATGGTGAGCCTGGCGTGAGAAATATCGATTCGTCATCTTGTAAGTACATGGTTGATACAATGGTTGAGCAACTTTATCGTACTCTTTCTAGAAATACTTCGAAGGTAGCGGTAATGATTAACAATTTAGGTGGGGTATCCCCTATCGAGATGGGCTTGATTACGAAAAATGTATTGGAATCTAAGCTTGGTGAACGTACTGCATTAATTTTGGGACCATCTACATTTATGACAGCATTGGACATGAAGGGATTTTCAATATCTTGCCTTGAGTTAGATATGGACTTAACACACTCTCTCTTATCTACTGTCGAAGCTGATGCATGGATAGAACCAGTCCAGAAAACAACATTGGATAAGAGAACCATTAGTAAAGTTCCTTCAACTTTGTCAGTTGAGCCATCAGAGAATGCAAAAATAGAAAATATTGTACGTATAGCGGCAACAACTTTGGTTGAAGCTGAGAATGAGTTAAACGCTCTTGATTCTTTGGTAGGCGATGGTGATACAGGCACGACATTTGCCGCAGGTGCGAAAAAGATACTTGCTGAGTTAGAAGGCAATAAATTACCTCTAGATGATACTGGTGCGTTATTTAGCGTAATTGGAGAAGAGCTATCTACAGTAATGGGAGGATCTTCTGGTGTATTGTTGTCGATTATGTTTACCGCTGCAGGTAATCACTACAATAATAGTAAAAACCTTGTTGAATCACTACAAGTCGGCTTAAAGCAAATGATGGCCTATGGGGGAGCAAGCCTAGGTGATTGTACTATGATTGATGCGATTCATCCTGCTTTGGAAGCATGGAAGAATGCTGGATTAGAAGAAGCAATTATTGCAGTACAAAAAGGTGCTGATAGTACTGCCTCTATGACTCAGGCTAAAGCCGGGCGCTCTTCTTATTTAAATAGTGAAACGCTAAAAGGTGTCAAGGATCCTGGTTCCGCGGCGGTTGAATTAGTTTTTTTGGCGTTTAGGTAAAATAACAGGATATTGGCCAACTCTGGGCAATATCCTTGCCCCATTTATACCTAGATTTTAGCACTATACGCTACACTTCAATAACGGTAGAAAATAGGACGTATGTACGATATGAACTACAGGAAAACTATTGATTGTAAAGTATGGCGTCAGTTTGTGGACTCAAGTTATAGAGAAGACAATTACCTAAACCTAGAACCCCATTTATTTGATGAATGGAATAGGTGTAAAGAAGAATAACATATGACCATTGGATTACGCCTCATAAGGCTAAAGGTGCTACTTACAATTCTATTCAGAAAAGAAGTGGCCAATTAATAAATATATCTTCTCCTATAATGGAAGATATATATGAATACTTGGAAAATGAAGATTGTATCTTATTTCTTTGTGATGAAACTGGTTGTACGCTAAATATGATTGGTTCTGCCTCCCTACAAGATAAAGTTGGGAAGCTTGGATTTGAGAAAGGAACCTATTGGAGAGATGGCATTATAGGGAATAATGCGATAAATAGCTCGCTAAAACTAGCTCATGAAATATCTACAGAAGGAGCTGAGCATTATAGTTTATCACTTCACGAATATTCAATATACTCAGCTCCAATTTTTAGTAGTGAAGGAAGGACGATTGGTTGTATCGCAATTATTTTGCATGAACGTAGTTCATCTTCTATTTTCCTGTCATTGATGCACTCAGCTGCTTTCTCAATAGCCAGTCAGATTAGTTCCGAAGACGTATTATTCGAATCAAATCAACACCTTTCTGAACTTAATATTTTGCTTGAAGGGGTAGAAGAAGGCGTTTTAGCATGGCGTAAATCTGGGAAAATACATTATATAAATAATAAGGCCAATGATCTTTTAGGGCTGAGTACTAGCGATCAAGGAAAAAATATTAGCTCTATTCTAACTCTCTCAGCAAGATTAAAAAATGCTATTAGGCTTGAGAAAAAACTAGATTTTTTTGAAACAACCATAGAATCAAAAGGCAAGTTAATATCTTTAATTGCTTCTTTAAAATTGTTTAAAAACAACAATGGAGAGGTTGAGAGATATATATTGCTATTATATCCTGTTAGGCAAATAAGAAATATTGTAAATCAACACTCTGGAAATAAAGCTAGATTGAATTTTGATGACTTGGTTTTCAGCTCCAATGAAATGTCATTTGTTATAAAGAAATGTATACAAGCAGCTAAGGGTCGAGGACCAATATTGCTTCGAGGTGAAGATGGATTAGATAAAAACCATATTGCACAGGCCATTCATAACAAGAGTGACAGATCAAGTGGTCCATTTATTTCAATAGATTGCCAAGCGATTCCAAAGCAAGCTATATCGTCTGAGTTTCTGGGTGATATCATAAACGATGAGAATTCTAGTCCTTCTAAGTTTGAGTTGGCACATGGTGGTACTATCTTCTTAGAAAATATTGAGTACATAAATACGGAGGTTCAGGCAGGGTTGCTTCACCTTTTAAAAACAGGCTTGTTAAACCTCCTAAATAGAAAAATAGTTCCTATTGATGTTCGTGTGATTGCAACTTCAAACATTGATTTGGAACACTCAGTTTCAGAAAAACTCTTTAGAAAACAACTTCTAATTGAACTTCAAACGTTCGATATTTCTATACCACCACTTAGAGAACGACTGGATGATATTGAATCAATTGTGACGCGAAAACTGTCTTACATAGAATCAGAAAAAAGAAGAAAGTTCACTATAAAGAAGCACGTTTTAGAAGCTTTGAAGCTCTACCCATGGCCAGGAAATCATCGCGAACTTAGAAACGTGATAGAAAGAGCTGCCAATTTTACTGAAAGTGGTGAAATAGATATAGGTGACTTACCAAATATCATTATACGTAAGGTATCTAACCAAGGTTCAGATGAAATTTCAAAGTCGAACAATCTTTCTGAAATTCAAAGTAAAGCGATTATTAGATCTGCAAAATCAAACAAAGGCAAGGTGAAAGACATGTGTTCAGATTTAAATATAGGAAGAACAACATTATGGAGGAAACTAAAAGAATACAATATTGATCTATCTCAATATAAGTAGGAGTATTTATAGCTCGCTACAATTGAAGGCAAATTGTGCGATTCATAGACATAATTTCAACTATACTGGGTGTCTATGGACAGAGAAATCCAACAAAGACTACTGTGGGTAAAAATGTATGAGGAATGTGGTGATGCAGGCCTAGTATGTCGACGCTGTGGTATTTCCAGACCAACATTACACAAGTGGGCTAAGCGATATAAGCAGTGTGGAATCGCTAGTCTGGAAAGCCAGAGCAGACAATTTCTTTCATCTCCAGATACCAAACTCAGTGATGAGCTAAGAGCATTGATCCTTACGATACGTGAGAAACGCAATTCAGGAGCGCGGCGTATACAAACGGAATTAATCCGACTTCACCAAAATACACCTAAGCACAGCAACACTCCATAAAGTTTTATCCGAAGCATCAGTCAAACCCATCGTAACTTACCGACGAAAAAAAGATTTCCAAAGATATGAGCGCCCAATTCCAGGTGATAGAGTCCAGATGGACACCTGCAAAATAGCGCCTGGGTTTTACCAATATACAGAACTGACGATTTCACCGCAGTTGTATGGTGTTCAAACCAAATATGCCAAGCAAAGAACCATTGAAATATCAGCTGAGCTACTAGCCCAGTTAAATGAGAAGTGGCCCCCAATTTTCGGACATGACTTTAAGTGGTCGATCTGTTTTGATAGTACCCAACAATACAGGGACAGATTATGACTAGAAAACGTAGAAACCACTCTCCTGAGTTTAAAGCTAAGGTGGCTCTCGATGCCGCTAAAGGCGATAAAACCGTCGCTGAGCTAGCTCAGAAATATAACCTGCACGCTAACCAGATCTCAACATGGAAAAAGGAGCTGCTTGAAAACGCAGCCATGATTTTTGCCACCGAAAATCACTCAGGAAAAGAGAGTTCCGAAGAAGTGGACAAACTTCACGCCAAGATCGGTCAATTGACCATGGAAAATGATTTTTTGGCCAAAGTGCTCGGTCGTTAGACCGAGCCCAGCGAAAGAGTTCGCTGGTTAAATCCACCCCATTGCCGATAAAGCGCCAATGTGAGCTGCTCAATATTGCTCGCTCTACCGCTTACTATCAACCCATCGGACTCTCTGCTGAGGAGATCACGTTACGACGAATGATTGACGAAATTCATCTGCAGTATCCGTTTATGGGCAGTCGGCGCATTCGAACTGAGCTGGCTAAAAATGGCCATAGCGTTAATCGTAAGCGTGTTGTTCGACTCATGCGCGATATGGGGATTGGGGCGATTTACCCCAAGCCCAAAACGACGCTGGCGAACAAAGCACACAAGGTGTATCCCTACCTGTTGCGTGATATCGAAGTCACTTACCCAAACCAAGCTTGGGCGATTGATATCACATATATCCCAATGGCGAAGGGGTTCCTGTACCTCGTTGCGATTATCGACTGGTATAGCCGCAAAGTGCTGGCTTGGCGACTATCCAACACCATGGACACGAGTTTTTGTATCGAAGCGCTTGAGGAAGCGCTGAAGCATTATGGGCCACCTGATATCTTTAACTCAGATCAAGGCAGCCAGTTTACCAGCACAGAGTTCACACAGAAGTTAATTGAGCATAACGTACGTATAAGCATGGATGGGAAAGGCCGCTGGGTTGACAATGTTTTCATTGAGCGATTATGGCGAAGCCTGAAATATGAGGAGGTTTACTTAAAGGCTTATACCACGCCCCGTGAAGCCGAGCTTGAAATCGGCAACTACATGGTGTTTTATAATGAAGAGCGTAACCATCAAGGACTCAATAACCTCACTCCTGATGAGGCCTACTTCGGTAGGCAAAGATACGCAGCATGAGCTGGGTCAACCACTTAAGAAATGAGCTTATGTGTCCAACCGTTGGGGTCCACTTCTGTCATAGGTCCAACCCCCTTTAGTTGCATCAATAGTCGGCATCGTTCATCTTGCTCTGCCGTCTCTTTAATCAGTCGGTCGAACTTTAAAAGCCTGCGCTCAATGTTGTCTATATGAAGAAATAATTCATCCATGCAAGTTGCGGCTGAGGTTGGAAGGTGAACCTTCATGCTCTCGAACTCGTTACGCAATCGCTCCGGTGATAAAGGAGCAATCACACCAAACTCAGCGAGCAAACCACGAATGCGGTTGCATACTGCCGTCCTTTCTTCATTTAGGCCCTGCCTAGCTCGGTGCAAACATTGAATCGATTGCTGCTCTTCTGACTTGATGCTAACAAATCGCATATGAGGACGTTGAACTGCTTCACAGATAGCTTGAGCATCAGCAGCATCATTTTTCCCTGCTTTGCCAGACAGTCGATAAGGAGAGACAAACTTAGGAGCGATGAGGCGAACTTCGTGGCCGACATTTTTGAATAATCGGGCCCAAAAATGAGCGCTGCTACATGCTTCCATTCCAATCAGACACGGTGGCATATTGGCTACCGTTTCTAACAGCTTGGCCCGACTTACTTTGGGTTTGCATAAAATGGTATTGCCTTTGTGGTCAACACCATGCAATGCGAACACATTTTTTGCTAGGTCGATACCTAATACAGTCACAGCCATGTTGTTATCTCCGTATGAAATGGTGAATTTATCATCTCAGAACTAACGGCTGAGTGATAGGGAGGAAGTCCATTCCATACGCTAAGAGCATAACCTTATATTCCTAAAGGAAAAATTTGCTTCGATTAATTCCTTCTTACAAAGTGAAGTCTTTGTCAGAGTTACCCTGCTTTTTGACCTTTGCAATAGTTGATCGGCTACAGCCCAAAAAGTGTTGAATCTGAGACCAACTTTTCCCCTCACTAAGCAAAAGTGCTACATTTTCTCTCAGCTTGAGATCTGGTTTTCTTCCTTGGTACTTACCCAAGGCTTTTGCTTTCTGTATTCCTTGTGCTTGTCTTTTACGTCGAGTCTCATAATCATCCCTGGCCATTGCCGCAGCGAGATCAATCATAAACTCAGTGAGCACTTTTGAAATCATAGAACTTTCGGCGTTACCGCTGAGGGCAGCATGAGTCATTGGCTGGTCAAGAACAACAATATGAAGTCCCGCATCAACTAATTGATGTTTGAGCAGCTTCCATTGTTCATATGGTAATCTTGATAACCTATCAACCTTTTCGATAAGCAAAATATCATTTTGGTGAGAATCACCTATTAAACGTGATAGCTCAGCTCTTTCTAGTCTAGAACCTGATTGGTTTTCAATATAGAAACTGGCAATACGTACACCTTTTTGATTAGCAAACCGCTCTAATTCAGCTTTAGCACGATTAGCATCCTGTTCATCAGTTGATGCTCTTAGGTATCCTCGTATGAACATTTTTGTTACTTCGGTCTGTTTTAAGTATGGTATTCAATATTAGTTCACATAGGGTATAAAACCAATAATAAACGAACCAGTTTTTCAAAGATGCGATATGGTTTGCTTGAGGTGTACCCAATTCAGACTGTTTTATTTCAACCGAGGCATTGCTTAACCATAGAATTTGCGTTTGTTATTTGTAGGGCTGAGTGATTGTATATAGACAAAAATCTATATAGAATATAATCTATACTAAGAAAGCAAAGATAAAACATGTGGAATGTAGTAACTAGACCGCTTTTTGACGAGTGGTTTCTATCACTAGATGAAAGCGATCAAATTAATGTCCGCGCATGCATCCAGGTTCTTCTTGAAAGAGGACCGCAGCTGAGCAGACCATACGCTGACACTGTGGAAGATTCAAAGCACAGCAACATGAAAGAGTTGCGAGTGCAAAGCAATGGGAAACCTATACGGGCTTTCTTTGCTTTTGACCCAGAAAGAACAGGAATTATCTTATGTGGCGGTGACAAAACTGGCGATAAGAGATTCTACAAAAAGATGATTCCGATTGCTGATGCAGAACTTGATGAGCATTTAGAGGAACTTAAAAATGAAAAGTAACCCATTAAGCGTACTTGACGCAAAAATGTCACCAGAAGCACTTGCTGCCGCTAAAGAAAAAGCAGCAGATATGCTTCTTGACATTCGACTTGCCGAGCTTCGAGAGATCACCCATCTATCTCAAGTAGAAATAGCTAAAGCTATGGGCATTAGCCAGCCATCAGTTGCCAATTTAGAGAAATCTGGCAAAGATTTACGTCTTAGCTCTCTAAAGAAATACATCGAAGCAACTGGTGGTAAGCTTCGCATTGATGTAGAACTCCCAGACGGAAAGCATTTTGGCTTCCCAGTGTAACGCTGGAATGCTTGCCTGAGTTGCATATTAGATTGCTTTCCCTGCTTGTAGGGACGCAAGTGCGGTAACAAATCATATTAAAATGGCAGCGAAGCATCGGGACGCTGCCATTTCTAACTTAAAAATGTCCAAAAACGATTCTGAGATTAAATATCCTTTATAAGGAGCAGTGCTTATCCTGTAAGCACTGCTCCTTATAAAGTTTCAATCTTTAATGTAAAAGTGGCGAACTTTATCGTCAGAGTTTCGATCTTTGTTGTCCACCGACAGCTAAAAATACTGGTGCCTGATAATCAACTTTCAACAGATGATGTTCGACGATTTCACGCAGCCATTTATAAGCAGAGACCTGCTGAAGTTTGGCTGTTTCTATCAGCGAGAACATTCGTTCGCGGAACTGGTCGCCTCGATATGAGCGAGTCACGTAACAACACTTCCTCATCAGTATGTAATTACGGAGAACTCGCTCCGCTGCGTTGTTTGTTAACGGGCACTCGGAGTCGTCCATAAACCGCCAGACCATAGCATCATCAGCGATGAGATTTCGACATCTACCTCGATATCGTTTTGAGCATTGATAACTACCCAATTTGAGCCAATGAAGCCAGCTCTTTCGTAACCGCCTGAGTCGGCGGTAATATTGGCTTTCGGTAATTTCTTCTTCGATATATCGGTGATAACACCTGAATACGCTATGAGCGATTAAAGCGAGTTTTTCTCCGATTTTTTGGTTTTCAGGACAAACGCTTTCCTCGATAGCGATGACGTTCCTTAATATGTGAGCCCAGCATAATTGGCGCTTAGATTCGTCGATATATTTGTTTATCACCACACCATGCGCACTCGCCTTTAAAGATTTGATGTTCAACAAGCGTGTATGAGATATCTGGCAAGTCAAAGATTTGGTGTCGTTTATAAGGTTTTCGATTTGGAATAACACACCCACCGCAGTGGCATATCTTATTCGGTAAATATTGCTCAACCGAGGCACTGTCTTCAACAGGGTGAAGCAGTCGGCGATGGCCTTTATGACCTGGTTGAGCTCCTTGCTTTTTTCCAGATTTCTTCCGATTTGGCGAAGTATTCTTAGCTTTATTATGCAGGGGTTGTTGAGATGATGGCACAGAAGAGTTTCGACTATTTTGATTTAGTCGGTCTTCAAGCTCTGCCAGCTTATTCCATAAAAAGTGGATGATGTCTTTCGCCTCTTCAGGCGAATCGAAATCTGGCGGTGGAGGTAATGTTTTCTTATTCATACCTCCAGATTGCCACCACAAAAAGATCACTCAAGTTGGATGTGGGATCAAGTTAACTCAGTCACATAAATTTGCTGTCAATAGCTCCTGGGTGAATAGTTACCTTTTCTTTACGTGTCCTTTCTGTATGACGTACGTGAAAGCCATCACAGTCCATATTCGTATGTCTCTGTAATATCAGACCAATCTATCGCTAGTATTGAAACGGTATGGCATGCTTTCAATCGAAGACACTAAAACCAAATGGGCGTTTTTCCAGAAACACCATTGGGTATCTCCAGAATTTTCCCGCACTCCCGTACTTGAGTCGTGGGAGCGTTGCATAAAGCAATGCAGTCCTTACACCTGGTCAAAGCCACATATTGCCTCTGGATTTACCTTCTCATCTCTGATGAAACGCAACGAGCACCTCATCGAATGCGCCACGACCGTACTTGAAGACACTTACGACATGCTAGGAGACGAAGACCTGCTATTGATGGTAACTGACGGCAACGGCTGCGTTCTTTCCGTTGTGGGACATCACTCTATGCAGCAAGAGATGCAGGCGCTCGGCATTAAACAAGGCTGTTTTCTATCTGAAGGAAAAATTGGCACAAATGCGGTCAATCTCTGTATTAGTACTCATATCCCGAGTGAAGTTTTCGCAGCAGAACATTTCAATCGCCACTTACATTCTTATGCCTCTGTAGCAGCACCTGTTTTCGACCAATTTGGCAAGTTACGCGGCACAACATGCCTTCTCAAAAAAGCAGAGAGCTATAAGAAAGAAAACTTAGTCATCATCGCGTCGAGCGCGAAAGAAGTCAGTTTGCAAATCCATATTCAGTCGGAACAAGAAAACATTAACCGCCTCACTTGTGCGCACAACGCAACGTTAGAATGCATGGATGATGGCCTTCTGGCCTGGGATAAAGAAAGCCGTATTACCATGGTAAATCATCAATCAGAGCGTTTGTTAAACATTGAAGCCAGTCAGGTTTTGGATAAAGAAGTCTTTTCGGTTTTACGTTTCCCGCCGAATGTCCTCAATAGTCTTGAGTCGGGTGCAAGCATCAACCGCAAGCTCACAACGGTAGAGGTTCGTGGCGAGTTTGTTGAAGCGATCATTACCTTGCGTCCACTCAACGACGGCACGCACTTATTGTTTTTGCACCCCATCGATAAAATTCGCGAACTTGCTCAACAACAAATAGGTGGCAGTGCGCGCTATACATTCAGCACTTTGCCTGTTATTTCACGAAAAATGAAGCATGTCATTACCGTGGCAAAACGGGCCATAAAGTCCAAATCACCGATTCTAATTACAGGTGAAGAAGGTGTAGGAAAAGCCACTCTCGCCATGGCGATTCATAACGAAAGCACCTACAAAGAAGGGCCATTCATTACGCTCAACTGTCGCTCTATCAATACAGAGCAGCTGGTCAAAGAAACCCTAGGCTACGACGAAGGACAAGGCATGCCTTCTAAGTTTGAACTCGCCCATGGCGGTACGCTCTTTCTAGAAAAGGTGGAACATCTGTCGCCCGATTTACAAGCCGTGTTACTTAAGTTGTTAAAAACTGGGCTCGTCAGCCGCAGCGACAGTTTGCGATTGATCCCCGTAGACTTTCAACTTATTACGAGCACCGCTTCAGAGATCAGCGAGTATGTCACTCAGCGCTCATTTGGTCGGCAACTTTATTATGAAATCTCCTCGAACGAACTGCATATTCCGCCACTACGAAAGCGTAAAGAAGACATTGAATTTTTCGTCCAGCAGCTTATCAGCCATTATGAACGCCGCCACAATGTGACGATCTCGATAGAGGCAGTCGCACTGGAAGCGTTGATGAATTTTCGTTGGTCAGGCAACAACTCTGAATTAAGAAACCGAACTGAGCGAATTTTGCTGAACCGCAGTTCCAACTTAATCAAGCTGAACGATATTCCTGAAGACATTAAACTGAATTCTCGCCATACCGCAGAAAATACGCCAGTAATCACGTTAGAAGAAGCCGAGAGAAGAGCTATCGTTCAGGCTTGGAATCAGTGTGATGGCAAAATGCATGATATGGCGAAAGCATTGCAAATTGGCCGCACGACCTTATGGAGAAAAATTAATAAGTTTGGGCTGAAGGAGCAAATGAAGCTGTATTAAGCCAAGAAGTGGCGTTCCTATAAAAGTAAAACCGGCGTAAGCACGCCGGTATACATGTACTAACGATAAAGGTATCGATTAAACATCGACAGACAACTGACGAATCTGCGCTTTTAGTCCCGGTAGCAGACTCGAACTGGCGCTGAATTTTCGTAACCCAACACGAAGTAATGTTTCTGTGGCATTTGGATCACCAGCCATCTCACCGCACATACTGACCGGTATGCCCGCGCGATCGCCTGCTGCACAAGTGAGTTCAATGGCTTTTAGTACCGATGGTTCAAAGTAGTTCACCAATTCAGCAACGGCAGCGTTGCCTCGATCGGCTGCCATAACATATTGAGTCAAATCATTGGTGCCAATAGAGAAAAAGTCGACTTCTTGTGCTAACGCATCTGCATTTAATACCGCGGCGGGTACCTCAATCATAATACCGACAGGCAAATGAGTCGCATCCAAGCCGAGTTGGTTTGCTTGATGTGCCAACAGCGCTTTTACTTTTCTCACTTCTTCAACCTGAGCCACCATCGGTATCATCAATTGAATATTCGGTTGCTCGTGAAAGGCTCTCAGAATGGCTCGAAGTTGGGCGGTAAACAATGACTCATGTTGAAGGCACAACCGCACCCCTCTCAGACCTAAAAATGGATTATCTTCCGCTGGCATAGGGTAAGCGACTAAAGGCTTATCACCGCCAACATCTAGACTACGAATCGTAAGTGGCTTATCACCAAGTGCGGCGGCAATATCACGATACACTTGGTATTGCGCTTCCTCAGTCGGCAACTCATCACTGTTTTGAAATAGAAACTCAGTCCGGAATAGACCAACGCCCTCAGCTCCTGATGTTAGTGCATCATCAATATCTTTCGGTCCACCAATATTGGCGAATACTGGAATATGGACACCATCACAGGTGACTGCGGCTTGCTGAGCACTCGCTAGTGCACTTTGTCGGGAGTTTTGCCACTCAATTTGCTGAGCTTCTAATTCCTGCTGTACGGCATCTGAAGGAGAGAACCATAAATGCCCTCGAAAGCCATCAATAGTCACCACTTGACCAGCACGCACAGCATCAAGGCAGCCCTGAGCTTTAACGATGGCAGGAATCCCCATCGCACGAGCAAGAATCGCACTGTGAGAGGTTTTCCCTCCCTCACTCAAACAGATACCAAGCACTTTCGATTTATCAAGCCCGGCCACATCAGAAGGCATCAGATCGCGGGCCAACAAAATACTCGGTTCCTTAATGTCGATGGCATTAGGCGTTACACCTGTCATTTCAACCATAACCTGGCGTGCGATATCATGCACATCAGCTTCGCGTTCCCGCATGTACTGGCTTTCAGCCTGGCGAAACTCGTCGGCTAACGTTTGCAGTGATTCTATCCAAGCTTGCTCGGCTATCATGCCCGTTTGAATTCGCGACTCGACCGATGCCCATAATTCTGGGTCACTGAGCATCATGCTATGAGCAGAAAATATTTCCCCTTTCGGCTGCTTCGCTTGCTCCTGCAAATGTTGAACAACCACGCCTATCGCATGCTTAACCCGTTCAATTTCATCTTGTTCACTTTGGAAATCACGTTCAGGCACAACTGGCATTTCATGAGTAAAAAGGACAACTGGAGCAGTAGCGATACCGTCATTGACTCGAAGACCAACAACAGCACCTTCAATCTGATTAGGGACCATGTCATCGAGCAAAGTATCCGTGCTCTCTTCAGATTCGATAATGCCTTGCTCAACCGCCTCTTTTTCTCCGAAGTGCTCACTAGCTAAGGCTTCAAATTCCTTGATTGCTTCACTGGATTGAGAGCCGAGTGCGCACAGCGTGATCGTCTCTTGGCTACGAACGCCAAGTTTCGCAATGCTGTTTAAGCTTTTCGCGTTTACACGGCGCTCGCCTTTTTTCAACCATAATTGGCAGTCAAAAGGCGCGAGTGCACCAACAATGGCCGCAGCGGGACGAGCATGTAATCCATTCGGATTTTGCACTACCCAATCAAATGTCCGTTCTTGCTCAAAGTTCTCTGATACTGGCGCTATCTCAGCGGATGTTAGTGGCTGATCACCAAGGTGCTCCCGTTTTACGCTTAACGCATTCTGTGCCTCTTCGACTACCGTCGATAAAGGTAGCCCGGCAGCAGCAGCCACCGACGCCGCCATGGTCCCTTCAACAATGGGGGCCGAGATAAGGGTGACATTTTCCCTCACATGATCATCAATCAGATCCAGAGCCATTTCCGTGCTAAGCAACGCGCTGCCAAGATCCATCAACACAACAACCCCTTGTTGATCATGTACCTGCTCAATCGCTTCCATCACGGCTATGGCATCGGTTCCGATCGGGTTCTCTGGATCATCAATCCCAGCCGCAATCGCAAGCTTGGCTTTGCCTTGCGTCATTTGGGTGGCAAGTTCGGCCACCCCTTCTGCAAGGCGACGACTATGAGATACAACTACAATTCCCACCATCTTAATTACCTGCTATTGCCTGCTGTAGTGCTTTAATCATTAACAAAGAAGAGGTTGCGCCGGGGTCTTGGTGACCAATACTACGTTCACCTAAATAGCTTGCTCGCCCTTTTTTCGCCAACATTTCAATCGTGGCAACCGCGTTCGTTTCTGCTAGCTCAACCATTTCATTCAATAAATGGTCAGCGCTCATGCCATTTTCTAACGACGCCTTCACGCTAACTAAAACGGGTAACCAAACATCACACATGGTTTTATCACCCAGTTCCGCTTTACCACGAGACACCACGCCATCCACACCGCTTTTTAGTGCATCAACCAACTCTTCAAACGTTAGTTGCTCTCGAGTTCCGACAGCGGCAGCCGTGCGAATAAACAGCGTGCCATACAGCGGGCCACTTGCCCCACCGACACTAGAAAGCAAGGTCATGCCCGTATTCTTGAGAATGCTGCCGATATTTTGGTCCGCAAATTGCGGCAGTTTTTCCGCGACTTTTTTAAAGCCTCGGTTCATATTGAGACCATGGTCTGCGTCACCAATATCACGATCAAGGTCGGTCAGAAAATCTTGATTCTCTTGATACGTTTTTGCACATAGCTCTAACCAGTGAACGATATGTTGTTTTTCAATTTGCATGTTTGCTCCCCCCTGTTACCACTTGATCGCGGCCGTATCGACAGGAGCATCAAACAGCTCCAACATCTCTTTATCTGCTTTCAGCAACGTAATTGAAACGCCTTCCATATCGAGTGACGTACAGAAGTTACCAACCATATTACGCACGATACGGAACCCCGCTTGCTCGCAGTTATGAGCAAGACGGCGGTACACCCCGTAAAGCTCTGAAGTTGGCGTACCACCCATACCATTCACCATCACAATGTAGTCGTGTTCAGCAGCAAAAGGCTCAATGCTGGATTCCACTTCACCCCATTCACCTTCGTCACGATTCCAAATACGCAAAGTGCGCTGATAAGGTGTGTTTTCAGCAACTTCAGCAAACATTTCATCCACTAACGTATCGACATCGGTGTATTTCACTCGCTTGATACCTGGTTCACCATGGATACCAACACCAAACTCCACTTCATCATCTTCCAGAACAAAAGATGGTTTACCCGCCGCTGGCACAACACAAGCATTAAGCGCCACGCCAAATGAGCGACAGTGATTATTAACGCGACGAGCCAGAGCTTCACATTGCTCCAACGAATAACCTTTGTTCGCGGCAGCCCCAACTAACTTCTCAACCAATACCGTTCCAGCAACGCCACGGCGACCAGCGGTATACAAGCTGTCTTTGACCGCAACATCGTCATCCACCAACACCGACCCAACTTTGATGCCATCGGTATGAAGCAGCTCCACGGCCGTTTCAAAATTCAATACGTCGCCGGTGTAGTTTTTAATGATAAATAGCACGCCTTCTCCAGTATTCACTTGGTTGCCACATTCGTACATTTGATCAGGCGTAGGTGAAGTAAATACCTCACCAGGGCAGGCGCCTGTCAGCATGCCTTTACCAATAAAACCTGCGTGCAAAGGTTCATGACCACAGCCACCACCAGAAACCAATGCCACTTGCCCCGGCGTTTCCTCATGCCACATGTAATGAGGCTCGTAGTTGGCTTTTAGCTCAGGGCGGGACAATGCCAGGCCTTCCATTTGCTGCAATACAACATCATCGACTTGGTTAATTAACTTTTTCATCGTTCTATCTCATTCCATTTATATTTTTATGTAGGGTATGAATTCATCTTAAACAGAGAAAAAACGTGCTCAACAAAAATCAATCCGTTTCATATTGAAACAACGACTTCGGTATTTTTTGTTTCAATATGAAACGAAAAACGACGAATTCGCTTGAATAGTGATCGGCGCCATAAAGCATACTAATGCTTATTACTTCTGACAGTCGGTTTGACACCGAGGTCATAAAAGCTGGAACAAAACCAGAGATATCCTTCACCACTTACCTCACCAAACCTAATATAAACCTTATCGCTACAATGGATTTTCATTGCAGTCCAAAACACACATAAAAAAGGTTAAAGGTTTGAATTATGGACAAAATTATTATCAGCCCAAGCAAATACGTCCAAGGTGAACAAGTACTTACATCTATCGCTCACTATGTGAAAACATTAGGTGAACGTCCGTTAGTCATTGCCGATGAGTTCGTGACTAACCTGGTTGGTGATGACGTCAAACAAAGCTTTGCTGACGAAAAGCTTCTACTCACTATGAACATTTTTGGTGGCGAATGTTCACGCGTTGAGATTGAACGCATAACGGACATTTGTGCCACTCAAAAACACGATGTCATTGTCGGTATTGGTGGCGGTAAAACCTTAGATACAGCTAAGGCCGTTGCGTTTTACACCAAAATTCCTGTCGTGATGGTTCCTACGATTGCCTCGACTGATGCGCCAACCTCTGCTCTTGCGGTGATATACACACCTGAAGGTGAGTTTGCAGAATATTTGATGATCCCTAAAAATCCAGACATGGTCATCATGGATACATCAGTCATCGCCAAAGCCCCTGTTCGCCTACTGGTATCGGGGATGGGCGATGCGCTCTCCACCTACTTTGAAGCTCGTGCCAACATGACCTCTGGTAAGGCAACAATGGCAGGTGGTTTAGCGACGCGTTCAGCGCAAGCTCTTGCGAAGCTCTGTTATGAAACCTTGCTTGAAGATGGTGTAAAAGCAAAAGCTGCGGTAGAAAATGGTGTGAGCACCAAAGCGGTAGAAAATATTATTGAAGCCAATACATACCTAAGCGGTATAGGTTTTGAAAGCAGTGGCCTAGCAGGCGCTCACGCTATTCATAACGGCCTAACCAAGCTCGAAGAGTGTCACCATCTCTATCATGGTGAGAAAGTCGCGTTCGGCACACTTGTTCAACTGGTGCTAGAAAACGCAGCGATGGAAGAGATTAATACGGTTCTCGCCTTCTGCCGATCGGTAGGTCTACCAACCAACTTATTTGATATGGGCGTTAAAGAGCTTAATCACGATAAATTGCGCGAGGTCGCCGAAGCTTCAACGGCCGAGGGAGAAACCATCCACAATATGCCATTCCCAGTGACGGCAGAAAATGTCTACTCTGCAATTCTAACCGCTCATCAACTGGGCCAATAACCCAAATAAAAACGAGTTTGAGTCTCAAAAGGCAAGCCAAGGTTTGCCTTTTATGCTTCAACGGACTTATCACTTCCATTGACACCTGCCGATGGCAACATCAAAACAAACCGCGTCTTGTCTTTATCTGATGTTACTTTTATCTGTCCTTCATACGCTTGCACGATAGATTGGGTAATCGACAAACCTAGCCCTGCACCGACACTACCTACATGTTGGCGAGATTTATCTGCGCGATAAAATCGGTCGAAAAGGTACGGTAAGTTTTGCTCGGCAATGGAGTCACCTTGGTTGCTGACCGATATCGTAACCCATTCATCAACCTCTTGAACGTCAATCACAATGGTTGAATCAGCATACGCATGGCGAATCGCGTTGGAGAGCAAGTTGCCCACCGCACGCTCAAACATGTTTTTGTCCATATAGAGCTGACCGTCGCCTGAGTTCACGATTCGAACCTCGGCATCTTCGGCCAATATTTCAAAATACGCGACCAAGCGGTCGATTTCCTCCCGCACCGCAAACACTTCGTCATGGCGATGAATGAGCTTGTTTTCAGCCTTGGCAATGTAGAGCAAATCGTTGATGGTTTTCGTGATGCGGTTGAGTTCTTCTAACGTTGAGGCAATCGCATCCTGATATTCCTCAGGCGTTCGACATGCACCTAAAATGACCTGATTTTGCGTAGTAATGTTGGTGAGTGGCGTTTTTAACTCATGTGCTATATCAGAAGAAAACTCGCTCAAGCGGCGAAAACCAGTTTGCAACCTATCGAGCATCGCGTTGTGTTTGTTGGCTAACTCGCGCAGTTCTATTGGCAACGAATCGGGGTCGAGACGAATGCCCATTTGCTCTGGGGATATCTGTTGAATGTGCTGATTCAACCCCACAATCGGCTTCAACCCACGTTTTACAATCCAACCGCTCAACGCGGAAGAAATCACAAACGCCAAACCGAGCGCCCAAAACAAAATCCAGTCGAGTTTATCCAAAAACAAAATATGGTGGTTGATACTCATGCCGAGCACCACCTGATACTCCCCAGCTTGAAACGCAAACGCGCGGATATTCAGCGAGTCCTCACTCCATTCGATGGCGCGCTCGTGATTTAAAACCTGAGGTGAGCTAATGCTATAGGCTCGGTTCTGAGGAATCGTCAGGCTCGAATTCTGATACACGTTCTGCTTGCCTTCAAACACCCACATGTAGAGCGTGCTGTTATTCGCTTGCTTGAACACATCCTCTGGCGAGCGTTTTAACGCTTTCTCAATGGCGTTGAACTTACTGGAAATATAGCTGAAATCTTGCGAATAAAAGTGGCGCTCAATGGCGTACTGTAGGATGAAAGCCAAAGAAAAATAGGTCACGAACGTCATGCTAACAAACATCAGCACGAGCTTATTTTTCATGGAAAAAGGGAGCGAAAACTTAGGCATCACAACTCTCTTCGAGTTTGTAGCCCATCCCTCTGACAGTGTGAATCAGTGGTTTATCGAACGGTTTGTCCACTTTGCTACGCAGACGTTTGACCGCCACATCAATCACATTGGTATCGCTGTCAAAGTTCATATCCCACACTAACGACGCAATAGTGGTACGTGAAAGCACTTGGCCAGTTTTGCGCATCAACAACTCAAGCAGGGCATATTCTTTGGCGGTAAGCGACATCGACTGCCCCGCGCGCGTGGCAACGCGTTTGATCATATCAAGTTCTAAATCTGCCACACGTAATGTTTGCGGCGATGCGACCACTTGCGCGGAAATATGATGACGAAATACGTTTTGAATACGCGCCAGTAGCTCCGCAAACGCGTAAGGTTTTACGACATAGTCATTGGCACCCAGCTCAAAACCGCGCACGCGATCTTCCACTTGCTCCTTCGCTGTCAGCATGATCACTGGGGTGTGAATCCCACTACTGCGCAATGTATTAAGCACCTGCCAACCATCGAGTTTAGGCAACATAATGTCGAGGAGGATTAAGTCATATTCTTCACTGGTAGCGTGATACAGCCCATCGACCCCATCATGTACTAGTAACTATTCACCCACGAGCTATTGACGACGGTTTACGCTAAAAATACTGGCGCCTGATAATCAACTTTCAACATGTGATGTTCGACGATTTCACGCAGCCATTTATAAGCAGAGACCTGCTGAAGTTTGGCTGTTTCTATCAGCGAGAACATTCGTTCGCGGAACTGGTCGCCTCGATATGAGCGAGTCACGTAACAACACTTCCTCATCAGTATGTAATTACGGAGAACTCGCTCCGCTGCGTTGTTTGTTAACGGGCACTCGGAGTCGTCCATAAACCGCCAGACCATGGCATCATCAGCGATGAGGTTTCGACATCTACCTCGATATCGTTTTGAGCATTGATAACTACCCAATTTGAGCCAATGAAGCCAGCTCTTTCGTAACCGCCTGAGTCGGCGGTAATATTGGCTTTCGGTAATTTCTTCTTCGATATATCGGTGATGACACCTGAATACGCTATGAGCGATTAAAGCGAGTTTTTCTCCGATTTTTTGGTTTTCAGGACAAACGCTTTCCTCGATAGCGATGACGTTCCTTAATATGTGAGCCCAGCATAATTGGCGCTTAGATTCGTCGATATATTTGTAGGCAGAATATTGGTCAGTCACTAAAAGGTGTGAAACCGCTTCACCAAGTAGTCGTTTGGCAGCATGTTGGTTTCTTCCGCTGTTAATTTGGAAAAAGGCTACGTTATTGCTGAGTGCGGCCCACATCCAGCGTTTATCATTATTGCGCTGATGCGAAGTCTCATCAGCCATAATCAGTTTAGATGCTTTGACTGTTTCATGAATTTGAGTATGAGTATCGGCTAAGTATTCAGTGACTCGTCCTTGCGCCGCTGATATTGCACCTGTTGAGAAGTTAAGCTGGAAGACGTCTTTCAACATAGATTGTATTTTACCTATGCTTTGGTGGTGCTGCGTCGCCTGGATTGCGATAAAGCTATGTAGATTTGGCCCCATTTGAACATCGGGCACATACTCTGGAAGCTCCGCTTGGTGTTTATCACCACACCATGCGCACTCGCCTTTAAAGATTTGATGTTCAACAAGCGTGTATGAGATATCTGGCAAGTCAAAGATTTGGTGTCGTTTATAAGGTTTTCGATTTGGAATAACACACCCACCGCAGTGGCATATCTTATTCGGTAAATATTGCTCAACCGAGGCACTGTCTTCAACTGATTGCGGATCAGAGCGGTATGCTCGCGGCGTGTGGTTTCGCGCTGAGAATAGTCAGACAAAATACCAATATTGGTTATATTCAGTTGCCTTGCGACAAACCATTGGGTATTCGTTGGGATTTGATTTAAATCGATCAAGAAAGTACCAAGAAAGCGAACACAACCTAATTGCAGCGCAACTCCAAATCGATTGTGTTCACCACGTCTTTGTGTAATAAAAGCTAAGTCAGCCTCGTCCAAATGGAAGTACCGCGCCAATTGAACATCATTCGGCTCCCCATTAAATTGCCCGTAACTATTTTTTTGTTCAGTGGTTAAAAAATCTACGGGCATAGCCAAAACCTCTTATTGGTTACACAAACTCAAATCAGTGACGTATTGTTTTCCCATTTCCGGCATGTAAGCCATGAGGAATTTTAATAAATATCTGGATGGAAATGCCGCAATGGTTCCATTTGCTGATGAAGAATACGGATTATGTAAATACTATGAGGTTGTGGGCGATAAAAAATAGCATGTTTATGGTGATCGTGGCGGCGAAGCCCTTCGGCAATTTCGGGGCACTCGTAACCCATCAAAGGTTGTTCTGCAAGCGTTAGCAAAACGTCATGCATACTGTCTGTATAAGCATCTGCTTGCTCTATGCCAAAGTTCAATAGGGTGTATTCAAAGATATGCTCAAAGTCTTCTGCGGCGAGGTTGGAAAGTTTATACATTGTGTCTCTGCTTTACTTTAGTCGCAATGTCATGAAGTGATAATGAGCATTGACCACTCTGCTCTCCGGCTTCAATCGCCATTTTTAGAGCCGTGGTTTGTTTCTCTTGCCTTTCGAGTAGCCGCAATGCAGAACGAACTACTTCGCTTGTTGAGCCATAGCGACCAGTCGCTATGAGTTGGCCGACAAACTCATCTAGCTGAGACCCAATCGTAACACTAGTTGTGCGTGACATATTTCCACCTACATGTGTGAATAATTAACACACCAATAATAGGTCAACTAAAATTCAAAATCAAATCACGATCTTCGTATGACAATGAAGTATACTTATAAGTCACACGTAAAAATTGACACGAAAAGTAGATTTGTCATAACCTATTTGTCACACTTGTTTAGATCATAATCTAAATGTCACTTTGAGGGGCTTATGTACATCTTTGGATACTTAAGAGGGCACTGTTGCAAATAGTCGGTGGTGATAAACTTATCATCCCCTTTTGCTGATGGAGCTGCACATGAACCCATTCAAAGGCCGGCATTTTCAGCGTGACATCATTCTGTGGGCCGTACGCTGGTACTGCAAATACGGCATCAGTTACCGTGAGCTGCAGGAGATGCTGGCTGAACGCGGAGTGAATGTCGATCACTCCACGATTTACCGCTGGGTTCAGCGTTATGCGCCTGAAATGGAAAAACGGCTGCGCTGGTACTGGCGTAACCCTTCCGATCTTTGCCCGTGGCACATGGATGAAACCTACGTGAAGGTCAATGGCCGCTGGGCGTATCTGTACCGGGCCGTCGACAGCCGGGGCCGCACTGTCGATTTTTATCTCTCCTCCCGTCGTAACAGCAAAGCTGCATACCGGTTTCTGGGTAAAATCCTCAACAACGTGAAGAAGTGGCAGATCCCGCGATTCATCAACACGGATAAAGCGCCCGCCTATGGTCGCGCGCTTGCTCTGCTCAAACGCGAAGGCCGGTGCCCGTCTGACGTTGAACACCGACAGATTAAGTACCGGAACAACGTGATTGAATGCGATCATGGCAAACTGAAACGGATAATCGGCGCCACGCTGGGATTTAAATCCATGAAGACGGCTTACGCCACCATCAAAGGTATTGAGGTGATGCGTGCACTACGCAAAGGCCAGGCCTCAGCATTTTATTATGGTGATCCCCTGGGCGAAATGCGCCTGGTAAGCAGAGTTTTTGAAATGTAAGGCCTTTGAATAAGACAAAAGGCTGCCTCATCGCTAACTTTGCAACAGTGCCGTCGAAATCGGCTACAAACCCGGCGCGTGGTACGGCCGTTCGGCATCGCCTTATTGGTTTTAGCGCGGCCTTCTTGCTGGGGGTCAGTTTGGATATCGAAAATTATTGTACAAAAGTGGTAAAAACCAAACAAACTGCCACTTTTACGAAACAAAACAGCGAAAAACTGACACAAATTACCAGTTTCGCAGAACAAGCAGCAAGAACTGGTAAAGTTTTACTACTACAAGTTGCCACTTAGCAGTATGAAACTTTATTGCTTAGGATGATACTTTATTATATGGGATGAAACTTTATTATCCGCATATAAATCTCTCGTCAACCAGTGAGTAAAGAAAACCCTCGTTTTATTAACCAACTCGCATAGTCCTGAAAGGCAACGGAGTTACAATGCAAACAAAGTAAATATACTCGGTTAATATTTCAATGTTAATATACCTCCTAGAGTTAAGAGTAATTTAACTTTTACGAGCGATGACCGGATAGCTGCGACAACTGCCAACGTTTTAGATCCGGTGGGAGCACCTAAAAATTTGTAAAGTTAGCTGGAGAGTGAGAAACACATGCTGGTTGGTTATGCGCGGGTCTCGACCGACGATCAGAACCTCAACTTACAACGGGATGCTCTCGACCAGGTCGGATGTGAGCAGATCTTCGAGGATCAGCTGAGCGGTGCCAAGGCAGAGCGTCCAGGGCTGCACCGGGCTTTGCAGTACGCGAGAGCCGGTGACACCCTAGTGGTTTGGCGAATGGATCGACTGAGCCGGTCACTCAAAGACTTGATCGAGATGGTGACATTGCTGGAATCCAAGGGAATCGGATTGAAGAGCCTCCAGGAAGCCATCGACACGTCTTCCAGCTCAGGCAAGCTGATCTTCCATATCTTCGGGGCGCTGGCCGAGTTTGAACGCACCCTTATCCGTGAACGTACTCAGGCGGGCCTCCAGGCTGCGCGAGCGCGTGGCCGCAAAGGTGGCAGGCCTAAGGCACTCAATAAGGACAAACAGGCACTGGCCGTAAAGCTTTACGACGAGAAGAAACACACGGTAAATCAGATCTGCGAAATGATGGGGATCTCAAAGCCCACGCTCTACAAGTACATTGAGGCGGCCAAAGGCAGGTGAATTTCGTGCAGGCATTTACGGTTTGGGTTGGCTCTGCGAGGGCGAAACCGTAAATTTCTGTTCAAATGCCCCCGCTACTCCATATAGTGTGATTCGTGCTCGTTGGAACCGATGATCCGAGCATTGAGGGCGCTGTGGTTGGCCACCAGTGTCATGGCCGTGATCCCTTTGTTGGTGCCGAAATACTTAGAGGAGTACCGGGTTTTAAAGGTTTCCAGATGGGTTTCGAATTTCTGACCATCCGCACTGGCATGCAGCTGGTCCTCCTGAATATGGTAGTGGCGGAAGATGGGTAGCGCTGCAACCGCATTATTGATCACGTCGCTGGCGTCATGCAGCGTTTCAGGCCGGATATAGTTGGCCTGCACCGTACTCAGGTGTTCATAGCTTCGATCGGAGATCTGCGCCATGCCATACACACCACGGTGAGTGGCGTTGGCAATCAGAATGGCCAGTAAATCATCCTGATGAGTGAACCCTTGTTTTTGTATCGGAAGTACATGAGTCAGACATTTCATGAACCCGGTTTCGCGCTCTACATACCGCAGTACATCCGCGATACCGACCGGTTGCATTCGCTTAAAAAAGGGATTGTTGACCAGAGATGTAGCGCTTTTGGTCGGCAGACGCCAGCGGGTACCGGTACGATTTTTCATGATCACATTTCGATTGTCTCCCTCATCAATATGGAGAGCAACGTCTTTGAGTGCACTTTCCAGCCGGTGTTGTTTCTCCTGTAACAATAACTCTGCGGGCTGTTTTAGTCTGTCCAGTGTTGATGAGGCCAGCAAGGTATCCTGCGATGTCTGGGGGATCAGGTCGTCTTCCAGTGCGCGGTATTTGGTAACATTTGGCAAATAAATGCGTCCATTCAGTCGTGAGGTTAACTGCCGGTAGAGCAGCCATTCGTAACGTTGCGGGTTAACGTTATCCTGTTTAACCAACCATGGGAGGTGCTTTTTCGGGATGAGCGACGTATCCATCGTCTTCAGTGGTCCACCGAATGCGATTTCCGTCTGCATCTGTTGAAGTTGGGCGACGACGGCTTCTGAGCCTTTACCGGCCTCACATTCAAGGCACAAGAACACCTGCCTTAACAGTTGCTCCAGGAGATTGCATTGTTCATCGTAATGTTGCCACTGGTACTCTTCCACGGTCCGTTTCTGTTTTTTCAGGTAAAGGCAGAGGGTCTGGATATCCCTGTCATTCATGACCTTCAATGCCTGTTGTCTGACTACTGAGAAGGGTTGATTATCATCAATGTTCTCATCCACAAACAGATGCAGTAACTCTGCCGCTTTCGTGACATTGTCCGCGGCTGACTGCCAGGACAGGAACACTGCTTGTTGTGCAAAGGTGTTGGCAGCTTCTTGTTGCTTGCGGATATGGTAAATGAACCCATCAGTTAACCGTTCCAGTGCCAGTTGTATCCGCTCTGTCAGGTGACATAGCAACCATAGATGCTGCTGTGCGCGTTTGAATCGTTTGAGTTTACTACCGTAATAGTTGATGAGCTCACCGAAGTGTTGTCGATTTTTAAGAGACAGATTAAGCCCATCGATAACGCCATTGATTTGCGTGCGCCATGGCGCTAACTGATGATAAAGGGCAAGCTCTTTTTTAAGTTCAGGTACGGTCAGACTTTTTGCACCGCCTCTGAGCTGGTTCAGGCTTAGTCCGTCATCAATGGCTGTTATGCTGTCCAGAAAGACGTGAAGTTCAGGACTGGTGAGTTGATTAAGTTGGTGCGCCAGGTCTTTTCTGACCTGCTGCATCGCTCTGCTTATCAGTCTCTGGAGTACGGTGTACCTAGGGATAGCAATGCTGTGACTGGTTAGGAATTCAATAGCAGTATCAAAGAGGTAACGCGGCTCCAGCCAGGCATTGCCCACCTGAACAAGGTGGTCGAAAAGAGAATTGAAGTGCTGACTTTCGTCCCATTTGTGATAACCAGCAAGGTCTAATACTTTTGCGTAGAGTCGATCTTTTTGTTTTTGTGAGGGAGTGAATGGTCTGAGCCCCTTGCCGCCAAGCAGCTCTTTACTGATGAACATTAAATCCTTAGAAACCTGCGAGTAAGCGATATCTAGGATGACGGGCTTTGATTTGAAGTATCCCAAAATCGCGACAAAGTAACATCTATGAGCTCTGAGACGAATTGACCGAAAAACTGCCAATTCCGCATCGTTCAGAGAAAAGTACAGACGTTGTTCTTCGATTGAAAAAATGGGTGGGGAATAAAGATTTGCCTGTTCTGCTCTCGTGAGAATAGTAATTTCGTTTTTGATGGCCATATCAGGGCTGTTCCGTATTAAATGTACGATATTTACCTAATTTGCCACACTTATAAGTAGTAACCCACCTCCGCAGCCATTTATTGGTGTGGTCTACAGAGGATTATGTCTTTTTAGAGGGGAAAATCCCTAGAACCCCATTTTGGTCCGGAACAGAATATTCCAGTATGACCGCTTATAGTACTGCATCTTAATCTTCATTGTGATTGCGTTCAGAGCACCCATTGACATCGGGAGGAAGTCCTTATAGTACGTTTTCGTTCCATTGGGCTTCAGACCCCATCTGCTGGTCCCCGGCCAACAACAGGTCGTGTTTCACCTTTGAGTTCAAGAAGGGCGTTTGCCACTAGGGAAACGTTAGGGCCAAAGCGGAAGCTATGAGTGAGATAGAGTTGGTCGGCGTTCATGAGCTCTTTGCTATCAAGGGCGTTATTTGCGCCTCTGAACCTATAGATCTGCTGGTGGCGATCTCCAACCAGGATTACCTTGCAGTTCTGCTGTAGGACGATGCTACTTGTTACGGGGTTAGCGTCTTGTGCCTCATCAAAAAGAATGGTGGTGTACCGGCGAGACAGATTCGGCATCCCGAGCTGATACTGTTTGAGGTAGCAGTCGTGTACGGTCGGGAACGGATCTTGAACGTTTGTCATCCGTTTCCATATGAGCTCAGCACCTTCGACCACCTGGATTTGGTATCTCTCCTGTTTGGACGTAAGCACTTTACCCGTATCGGCGCGAGCAAAATGCGTATAAAGAATCCGCATGTCTGCACTGCACATAAAGGCGTTGAGCGTATCGAGAATATCTTTGGCAAACGTCCAGTTCTTGGTATTCACCGCTTGGGCAATATCGGTGAGCCTTAGGTTGCCGGAGAGTTTGTGCTGGTAGCCTCTTCCTATAGTGGCGTAGGCAAGCTGGTGGGACGTTTTGCAGTCTACGTTTGCAGGAAACTTTTCTCTTGCCTCGTCGCGGATAGCCCGGTTGTATGCCAAGTAGAGGATACGTGAATCGAGGTTGTTGTGGGCGTACTTCACCAGTGTCGTGGTTTTACCCGTTCCAGCGTAGGCCTTAACGACAAGGCGAGGCCCTTTGTACTGAGTGATCAGTGATTGTTCTGGTGTGTCAGGAGGAAGTTGTTTCATGATGCCCCCTACGACAAACACATCTGGAGAGTGATGCGCTTCTTTTGTGTCGAGAGGAACGTACTGATCCGCTTTTCTTCTCGGGGGAGGGATACTTCACAATCCAGATCTGTCCACCAGTCTGGGGCTTTACCTTGAGCCACCTCCGTAACCCAACTATGGAGACGGTGTAACCAGCGATAGTCGCCAATAGATGAGGTGGCTAGTGTCATAGCCTCCTCAATCTTGGTTTGAAGAGCCGCAGCTCTGTGTCGCCACTCTTCTGAATATTTAGCCTTTCGCGCCATCAGTTTTCCTCTTTCTTTTTCCCTCCCTTACCAGCTTTAACGAGCTCTTGCTCCAACCCAGAAATTTTGGTCAGTGCATCATTGAGTCTTTGTTCGAGGCTCTTGGCCTGCTGGTCTTTTTCCTGCAACTGACCAGCCATCATGCCTTTGTCTTGAACAAGAGCGCGAGCTTCTGCTTCGGCGCTGGATAATTTGGCGTCCAGCTTTTCTACCTCTCCAGATAGGCGCTGGCACTCTCGTTCAGCGGATTCGCCATGAGCTTTGGCTGTGGCAAGGGAGTCCTGTGATTGGGCCAGTTTGGCCTGTACATTTTCGAGCTGCTCTTTCAACGATGTATTTTGTTCCTGAGCGGCCCGGAGCTTTTCTGTCTGCTCTATATTCTTGCCTTTTTGCACCTCCAACTCACCCTCTGTAGTTGCCAATTTTTGGCTCAAAGAGCGATTTTCGCTTTCAGCTTGCTCCAGGTGATCCTGTGCTCGGGTCAGATCTGCGGCTTTCGCCTCCAGCTTGTCTTCCAACTCAACGATCCGCTTTTCCAACTTATCAATGTCAGCCAGTGAGCGTTCTAGCTCCGCAGACTTGAGGGATAGCGAGTTTTCCGCCTTACCTAGGGCCGCATCGAGCTCTGTTTTTTTGTTGGTGAGAGCTTCAAGTTGTTCTTCCAGTAGTTCAGCCCGTTCGGTGGCATCATTTGCCATGTCCACGGCTTGCTGCATATCTTCCTGGTACTCAAGCTCTTTCTGTCGTAGCAGTTCACGCTCGCGCTCAAGCTGCTCATCGGCGCTTGCTTTGGCTACCGTATAGATCTTCTGTAGGAAGAGCTCAGCATCACTCATAACCGATTCTGGAAGGACTACCTCTACCGGCTCCTCATCGAGGGAGTGTTCCTCTGACCACTGTTTGAGATACGTTGAAATGGTGGTAAAGCTCCCCTTGCCAATGATGTCTCTGATAGCGATGACCGTTGGGCGTTTACCGGCATCCTTGAGCTTCTGGGCCGCAGCCGCTACATCGTCAAACTCAACCAATTTTCTTGCCATGAGAACGTTCCTTTTAATTTGTAATATTTATGATAATTACGGTAATACGGTAATTATCATAAATATATATCATGCTGCTGTCGATTGGAATTGTTTGGGTGGTACAAAGCCCTTCCGCCTGCGGAAAAGCCTTGTTACGTGGTCACGCTGGTTCATCCAGGGAAGGATTCGATGGTGACTCCACCGAAGGTGCCAAGGATTTCCGATGCCGCTTTATCAGATCGGGTTTTGCGTTGTTCTGAGGCGTCAAAGCTACGAAGCAATTTGAGCTGAACCTCCTTGTCCTGGAGCACGATCAGAGGCATTGGTGCGGTAACGGTTTTGAGTACCCCTGCGGCCATGACGTTTGCCACCGGCTGAACCTTTACTTCCCTTCGTTCCCGGAGATAAGGCTCCGGGGTGCTGGCGATCTTCTGGATAAGCTGCTCCAGGGGAAGTTGATAGTCTGGCCCAGATCGCTCCAGCTCCTCTCTGATGCGTTGCAAAAGCTCCTCTTTTACGGGCTTCTTCAAGGAGTCCTTCCGTTGCCAGGTGAAGCGGATAGAGTCGATGTCGCCATTGGTATAGCACCGAATTTGTCTGTAAAGGTGGAGAGTCATGACGCCAGGGCAGTCCACTCGAAGTGCTTCAAACCTTTCTTGCCTGGTGGGGTACGTCGAGATAATGAACTCCTCGATACCAGCTTTGGCCGCGTTGATGCGTTCAACCGTCGCCGCAATTTCGTCAGCTACACCAATCCTGGAAGGGGAGAACCAGAGTACCCCCACGGTGCGCCTGGCAGACTTCTGCGAATAGTCTGGGTTGATGTGAAGATCTCTGTAGCTGTGCGCTGCCAGTTCAAGAGCTTCGCGGCCAGTTTGTTCAGTTACGACAATCTTGTTGACGGGCTCGTTCTCCATTCCTTTTCTGGTAGGAGGGATGGCCGCAACTTTTGCGTACCGTGGCGGTAGTCGTTTGATAAGGGAGGACAGGTTCGTTAAGTCGCGGCACATGGCCGAGAATTGTTCTGATATGAAGTTTTTAGCCATGTTGCCGCCTATGGGTGAGTTTGTTCTAACAGATCATTGGTTACATAGTAGACAGCTTTAGACCATCATGCAACGAGGGGGAGGGGCAAGAATACGCCTCCGCTTCGCGTCGGCGGGTGTCCTGTTTGACCTTCGTGTGTGAGATTAGATTGAGAAAGAGAGAGAAAAAGAGAGAAAGAAGAAAAGCGCGGGGCAAGCCAGAAATGTGGCCGAGGGGGACTGCGGGGGTGGGGCTGGCACCCTCTATACCCCACTTTGCATGATGGTCTAAGTTTGTGGTGTTGGGACTCTTTCTAGGGTGCCTTGGTATGTGCGATTAGGACAGATTGCGGTCCATCCACGCTGATTGACGCAGCAGCGCGATGGCATCAGAAGGGGTAACTTTCCATGCGTTGGAGAGCTGGCGAACTGCGAAGACTGCGAGCTCCATCCGGTCGTCATCATTGATGAAATTCTGGAGCTGGTTTCCTCGCTCGCTCAGGATGATCGCAACACCGGCCTTGCCGTTGTTGTAAACCGCAAAGCTCTTATTCTTCGAGTCCCCGTGATAGGAACCCTCAGCCTTGCTACGCAAGCCAAAGAGAACGCTGCAAAACGCCGTCAGTTCGCCACGAGTGAGCTGCACCGTGATCTTGCTTTTCCAGTCTGGGCTGGACCCCGAAGCCCTGATCGGCGCAATCTCGATGCTGACCGTAGGATACTCACCTCTGGTTAGCGTGTGTTGCACATTCAGGCCGGTGCGTTTCGCGGGGTCCTTCTGCCAGTCTGAGAAAAATTTGATGCTATCGCCGTAGGATTGTTCTGTCATTCCAAATTACCTTTGCTTTGAAGCTCCTGGAGCTGGACCACGAGGTCACGTTGGACTTTGGCTATCTCTGTCACCAGGTCGGCGGTGGCAATAGCGTCGGTCGCTGCTGAATGGGCTCGACCTTTCCAGCTCACACCAGCCTCGCAGGTGGCATCGGCAAGTGAGATTGTGCCGTGCCGGTTGGTTGAGCCAAAGGCATCAGCCGCCAGCTTCATCGCGCATAGACAGTTCTGCTCTTGCCACCAAGAGAGTTGGTCTCCAAATGCACTGGCTGTTTGTCTCAACATCCTGCTGTCGAAACTGGAGTTAAATATCACCAGATGACGGCCCGACAAAAGCCGGGCGAGAGCTGGCGCAACTTGATTCCACGTAGGCTCATTCGACAGCTCTGCCTCGTTGATACCATGAACACCCATTGCCTGAGGGTCAATTTCCACGGTTGGCCGCAATCTGGTGCAGAGGAGAACAGCGCCTCTGATGTCTGTAACAGCCAGCTCGATCACCTGGTCTCTTTCACCAAGTCCGGTCGTCTCGGTATCGAGTACCAGAGGTTCCAGAGCGACCCACCTTTGTGCCAAGACAGAGGCCTTTGCTAGGTTGCTACGCATTCTTGCCTTGACCGAAAGGATGGATTGCGCCCGTATTTGCTTTTGTGATGCCGGTGAACAGCCCCTTCTCCGCATTGGTTGGCAATCTGCTATCCGGTACACTCCAAATTGGCCGCCATACCCGTTTTTGTAGAACGAAACTGGCTCTACTCCTGGCTTAGGCTTCATCCGAAATTCGTCCCTGAGCCGTCCTTTTGAAAAGCACCTATCGGCTTTCATGGCTTCGGCTCTGGCAAGTTCGAGTTCTTCATCATTCATGCTGTTAATCCGCTATATCGAGGCGTTGGCTTGCTCTCTTCAAGCGCTCATCGCCGCGCCTGTCATATTTCTGGGTAGTTGCAATGCTTGAGTGGCCCATTGCGTCCTTCACGGTCACAATATCCTCACCGTTATCCAGCATCGAGGAGGCAAAGGTGCGTCGCAGGTCATGGGGCGCAAACTTCTCCAGACCGGCTTCTACTCTTCTGGTCTCCAAGATGTGGTAGATGGCCTGATCCGACATCCGCTCTCCAGTCACATCATCAAACCGCCTGATCCTCGGGAATAAAGGCCCTTCATGCGTTCCTCGAACCTCTTCAACCCACTTATCCAGTCTTTTCCATGCGCCACCAGGCACATACGCCATTCTCTCTTTGTTGCCCTTGCCAAGGACCTTGAGAGCGCGGTCCTTGTAAATCATGCTTTCCATGTCCAGCGCAACGATTTCCGAGCGGCGCAAGCCACACCCGAGGAGCACCCCGAGAATGGCCGCATCCCGAAGCCCTTTGGCGCTTGAATCACTTTCACATGTGAAAAAGAGGCTGCGAATCTCATGGCGTTCAAGTGCTCGCCCTTTTGGGAGTCGAGATCCACGTACTGAACGGACTTGCTTAATGTGCTGGAAGCTGTCCGTATCAATTTGCTTCATCGTCCAGGCTTCAAGAGCCACCCCTTTGAGCGCTGACAGGTAGGTGTTGATCGTTGCCGGAGCCTTCCCTGCATCCCCCAGCATTTCCAGCACCGCCAATATGTGGTGCCGCCTCATTGAGCTCCATGCACAGTCACGAAGGTTCTGAAACCCGATCATCTTGGCGACAATGCTGAGAAATGAGCTCATTGTCTGCCTGCTTCGCTTTGACCCGAGGCTCACCAGATAGGCGACGGCGGGGTTGTCCTGGATGTTCCGGAGCGAGCTCGATGACGGCAACAGTTCACCGCGAATGGTTTGTTCTGCCGGAACATTCACTTTCGCATGTGAAACTAGCTCTTCCTTGTCATTGTTCGTGTCGTGCAAAGTCACCTCCGAAGTCCGACCGCAACGAGAAGCAAATCCCATATTTTGAGATGAAGAGGCAGCTCCTCCTCTATATGCTGCGTTTCGTAGCTTTGTATCAGCGGTTCAAACTTGGTTGGATTGCACAGCAATTCGTAAACTGTTCGGTTGGGCTTGGTGATCGGCTTATTCGGAGTGAATCCATGTTTGTTCTGGAGGTACAGAGTTACCGCGCCACTTCTGGATTCTCCGTAATAGCAATGAACGAAGATCTGATCGATACCGCTACCAACCAATCCATCCAGGAAGGTGGACAGCTTTTCAGCCTGGGATGAGTCAATGTAAGAGGCGTAATTCATCCGGAACGCTGCCTTCAACGTGTGGATGGTGTTCTCAGAATAGCCGCCGTCATAGAAGCTATCGTGGTACAACTGCTCCCACTGTCCGAGAGTGGCAGGGGACTTGTCTGGGTCAGTTATGGAGATCATGGCCGCACCGGCAACTGGCTCCAGCCTTTCGGCCTCAGACTGGCTGATAAAGGTAACTTTTTTCATCGGCCCCTCCTACATCATACGACGAGCACAAGGATGAGAAGCCATAAGCTCACGGGCCTGGCGCTCGCCTTCATCAGTACCGACCGGAGCGGTGGTATAGACACCACCATGCCTCAGGTCCACTATGTTGCTTCGGCAGCACTGACCGACGTTCTGCACCTTACTATCTGCATCCAACCCACCAAATGTGTGGCAAGGCCCAGAAAACGGCTTTTTGCACACTGAGCATCGGTTACTGTTCTTGTTGATGACTCTCGCCAACACCTTTTCAAATTTGTTTTTGTTTAACATCGAGTTCTCCACACAAAGTTACTGGCTGAGCATCCCAGCCAGGGCGGTCTGCTGGCCTTCGCTACAAGGTGCAAATCCGGCAAAAGTACCGGCATTAACCTTGAGCTCATCAAAGCGTCCATCGGTGTCCCGGTAGTACACCTTACGTTTTCCAATTCCACCTTCGAGGTTTGCGGCCAACCAGGCGATCACTGCATCAGCATCGTTCGTAACTGATGCTCCCTGATCCAGATCGACAAGTACCAGGTGGGTGTCAGTCTGGAGTGCTACCTCGAAGGTCGCTCTTACATCAAAAATCACTGATCGCGCTCCTTGTAAAAAGTGGGTATTCGGCACCACCTATCCTATTCCAAAAGCTCTACTTTTTCAAAGATACATTTTAATAAGTAGAACAAACCACGCAGACTTTACGATTGTTTACCGTAATTATCATAATTACGGTAATGCGATAATTTTACAGGTAACGACAAAACGGTATAATGTCGCGATGGAACATACTTGCGAGGGATCGGCTTAACAGCGATAGTGGATACATAATGTGCAGGTGCGAGAAATAATATGTATAAGAGCCTTGAAGGGCACTGTTGCAAAGTTAGCGATGAGGCAGCCTTTTGTCTTATTCAAAGGCCTTACATTTCAAAAACTCTGCTTACCAGGCGCATTTCGCCCAGGGGATCACCATAATAAAATGCTGAGGCCTGGCCTTTGCGTAGTGCACGCATCACCTCAATACCTTTGATGGTGGCGTAAGCCGTCTTCATGGATTTAAATCCCAGCGTGGCGCCGATTATCCGTTTCAGTTTGCCATGATCGCATTCAATCACGTTGTTCCGGTACTTAATCTGTCGGTGTTCAACGTCAGACGGGCACCGGCCTTCGCGTTTGAGCAGAGCAAGCGCGCGACCATAGGCGGGCGCTTTATCCGTGTTGATGAATCGCGGGATCTGCCACTTCTTCACGTTGTTGAGGATTTTACCCAGAAACCGGTATGCAGCTTTGCTGTTACGACGGGAGGAGAGATAAAAATCGACAGTGCGGCCCCGGCTGTCGACGGCCCGGTACAGATACGCCCAGCGGCCATTGACCTTCACGTAGGTTTCATCCATGTGCCACGGGCAAAGATCGGAAGGGTTACGCCAGTACCAGCGCAGCCGTTTTTCCATTTCAGGCGCATAACGCTGAACCCAGCGGTAAATCGTGGAGTGATCGACATTCACTCCGCGTTCAGCCAGCATCTCCTGCAGCTCACGGTAACTGATGCCGTATTTGCAGTACCAGCGTACGGCCCACAGAATGATGTCACGCTGAAAATGCCGGCCTTTGAATGGGTTCATGTGCAGCTCCATCAGCAAAAGGGGATGATAAGTTTATCACCACCGACTATTTGCAACAGTGCCCAGAACCGAACCGCGCAAGAGCTGCCACCGCACTGGCATGTCCGCTCATGACCGAGGCTGCCAGGTGCACCAGACTATCCCAATGCTTTTCGATCAAAGCGACGTCGACATTGGCTTCGCACACCGCAGCGATTTCTGCGGGCACTTTGGTGCCGCGTGGCACAAAGAGGTGGCGCTGTTTGAGTTCCTTCAACCGCGGGCAAAGATCAAAACCAAGCAAACGGGCATGTGACATGGCAAAGTCGGTGTAGCCATGGGTATCCACAGCAAGCTGGCTGGTCTCCAGCTTTTCTTGGCGGATGACACCTTCAATGGCCACGCCCGCCTGGCGCTCATTGAGCACAAAGGGCTGCGCATGGAAGATGCCCCACCGGTCTTTTACATGGGAGTAGATTCCAATGGAAGGTGTGTTGCGCCGAGGATCAAGCCGGGCTTGCCACACCCGTTTGGTGGTCTCCATGGTCATCATGTCAGAAGATGCCAAATCGGACCGCCCCCAGGTGGCGGCAATCGGGTGTCGCTGCATGAATTCCAGCACAGCCTGGCAGGCCTGGCTCAGACGCCGTTCGTCCCGCGCCCAGCGCATGGCCTGGCGAATGCTGGTGGCAGACAATTGCGGAATCATGCGCGCGCATTCGACCGCAGTCAGACTGGTGCCGTGGGCCATGATGCCGGCATAGACCATCAGCAGCTCGTCGGTAGAGCGCGGCTCACGTCCGAGCATGATCCAGCTAAAGCGCACCTGGGCGTCAACGGCCAGAATCACTTCCGGCAATTGAACCTCACCGATGCGGTGATCCAAAGCCGCGCGCAGCTTGGTCACTTCTGGGTCTTCGTCCTCTGCGGGCAATGGCGACAAATGGAGTTCATCATCCACGCGCAGTACGCCACTGCGGGCTGCAGCGGCCACCGCATCGACACCGGCAGTTACTCTGGCCAGCAAAGGCTTCAAGAAAGTGGCAGCCTTGCTGGGTAACGATAGACGGGCATAGTGTTTCTTGGACTCTGCCTGCCAACGCTCGTCCGTGAAGAACAAGCGCGCACGACCCCGAAAGCTCAGGCTGTGCTCAATCCAGACCGAGCCATTGCGCACCGCGCGGCGCAGGGCAAACAGGGTGGCCACCTCCAACGCCTGAAACGCCCGTTCCCGGTCTGGGCTGGAGATCGAAACCTGCCAGATCATTCCCAGACTTGGTGCCACCACTTCAACTGGCAGCTTTCTGGATCCTTTGAGATATAAAGCTTGCAGCTTGGCAAGGTACTCGATGGCAGGATGCTCGCCGGTGGCCTGCCAGGGCAGCTTTGCAATGGCGACGAGCAACGACCGCACGGGGCGAATTCCATCAATCAATCCCTCGCGGACCAGGGAGGCCCTGCTCGGTGGTTTGCGTTTCTGGGTTTCGGTGATCAAGGCTTCAAGACGGGCACGCAACTCAGCATCTGGCACCGCACCTTGCGCGCTCAAGGCAACAAGTTCGCCGAGCAGCGTTTTGTACATTGCGGCCCAATTGACGGTAGCGGGGACATCGGCGGCAGCCTGACGCCACAGATCGGCGATCCGGCGCTGCACCATAAGGATCAACTGGTCTGTGGTGGTGAACAGGCAATACCGAAGAAAGCATGCGACCTCCACGGTGCGCGCTGGCTCTTTGATCTTGGCTCCGGCTGAGGGCGGCCTGGAGACAAGTCGGCGCGCGTAGCGGCGCAAGATGAGATCGGGGATGTCTGCCAGGTGCTTATGAACGTCCAGCGTGTAAAGCAGGTCGATGCGCTCCAGTACCTCGCTGATTTGGCGGGTTGAGTGTTTCGCCGGTGCAGCCCATAGCCAACTCTGCTGGGTTTGTCCATCTGGGCGCAGCTCTGAAACTGAGGCTCGCCAGCGATCAAGTGTTGCTGGATCAACGCTGGCGGCGATGGCGGTGCCTGTTTCAACTTCAAGCTGGGCAAGTGCCGCCGCAATCAGTGTCCGAATTGCCCGCTCGTGCACGATCACCAGCTTGTTCTTGTACAGCCATTGACGCGCCCGCACGAGTAGCTGATCGCGGTCGGCGCAGCGCGCCACTTCGTCGCGCAGTTCACGTACCAGTGAGCGGCGCTGGTGCTCGCTCATCCACTGGAATCCAAGGACCGTGCAGGCTACTTGTTGGTGATCGAATAGCGTGCGCCCGCGTTCATACATGGCTCTCAGCGAGGCGACTTCTGGTGCTGCAATGCCAAACGATCGGCCGCTGCGCGATCAAGGCGCTCATCAGCCGGTGGGCCGGCATCCGGTCGGTCCCCCACTCCTTGGTGGCCTCCACGCCCCACGAGGGGGCCCTCACCTCCCAGTCCGAGCCCGAGAGTTGCACGACCTTCACCTGCCGGTGCCGGTCGTTCAGCAGCTCGGACAGGAACCGCTCGTGGTCGGTGTCCGGGATCCACACCGCACCGAGCCGAGCAGTGATGTCCCCGGCACCGATCGGCTCAGGCTGGACCTGCTCCAGAGCGACCACCTGCCGCGACCAGCGGCCCGGTTCGGCCACCTCCGCAGCCTGGGCTGCCTCCAGCTTCTCCCGCACGTTCCCGGACAGGTAGTGGGCGCGGGTCTGCCATTCCTCGCCCGGTCCCGGCACCTGGAACACCTGGTCGCCCAGCTCGGCGATCGCCTGGTCACGGTCGACGCCCATCAACCGGGCGATCTCGTCGACATCGACCCTGCCGAGTCGGTCCAGCACGACAGCGAGCCCATCGGCGGCAGAGTCCACACCCTCGACCGGCCGGCGGGGCACAATCAGCCGGTGTCGCAGCAACGAGGCGGGCTCGGCGGTCTGGGTGAGGTCGTCGAACACCTCCAGAGCTGCGACGACGGTGCCAAACGTTGAGCGGGTCACCAGCCGCACCGCCGGCGGCATCACCCGGGACTGGATCGCTTCCCCCGTGTCGGGATCAACCCGGCCCGTGGACCGCAGCGTGTACCGGTTGATCGGGCCCCATGCGGCCACGTAGGTCCGCCAGGACGTCGCCAGCCGGTCCCGGGCTGCGTCGAGGTCCGCAGTGTCGTCCAGGGTCGCCGCCTCGGCGCCGATCAGTGCGCGGGCCTGGTCGCGCAACTCCAGCAGCGCGCGCACTTCCCCCGCCTGGGTCCTGGGCACGTTGATCGGCACTTCGCCGCCGTCCTCCACCACGGCGAAGCTGCCATCGCTGCGGGCAACCAGCTGGCCGTCGACCGTGCCGGCCACCGCCGGTACCCAGCCTGCCACTGCGGACTCCTGCTCCCCCGTCCGTGCCGACATCAGCAAGCCGTGGGACGCGGCGGCCGCAGTGTCGGCCGCCAACCGGTCCCGCAACTGGTCAGACACTTGGTCCAGCGGCATCGTGGCGGCGATCGTCAACCCGGGCACGCCGTGCATGCCGATTTCCACCGCGGCGCTGCCCAGAACGTGGTCGGGGTTCAGCTGCCAGTACTCGTTGACCCGCACCTCCTCCTCTCCTGAAGGGCCGGGCACCCGGATCGGGCTGGTGACGATCCAGCGCTGGTCCGCCGGCGGACGGTTGGGTTCACGCCGTCGGACAACCAGCAGATCGGTGATTGCCTCGGTGCCCGCGGCCCGCCAGTGCGCCTTGGACGGCAACCGGACCGCTGTCACCAGGTCGCCCAGCTCGGCCATCGCGCGACGCGCCGACGGGTTGGTGGCGTCCATCGTGTACCTCGAGGTGAGCACGGCCACCACGCCGCCGGGACGCACCAGCTCCAGCCCCTTGACGATGAAGTGGTTGTGCATCGCCAGCCGGCCACTGTTGTAGCGCGGATCGTGGAGCACAACGTTGCCGAACGGCACGTTCCCCACCACGGCGTCGAAGTGGCCGGCCGGGAACCGGGTCTCGGCGAAGCTCTCCGCCCGGATCGACGCCTGCGGGTACAGGTAGCCGGCGATCGCCGCAGTGGTCGGGTCCAGCTCGACACCGGTCAGCTGAGCCCCACCAGGTGCCAACCCGATGAACGTTCCCGACCCGCAGCCCGGCTCCAACACTCGGCCGGATTCGAACCCCAGATTCTCCACCGCCCGCCAGATCTCGGCCACCAAGGCAGCGTCGGTGTAGTGGGCGTTGATCGTGGTCAGGCGGGCCGCTTCGTAATCCGCCGCCGGCAACAGCTCCCGCAGCGTGGCCCTGTCGCCGGCGAACTCTGGCCGGTCGTCATCAAGGATCTGCGACAGCCCCTGGGCGCCCCAGCCGCCCCACCGGGCCAGCACCTGCTGCTCCGCCGGCGTCGCCGGCCGGTCCGCGGCCTGTAGCTGTCTGAGTGTGGTCAGCGCCTCCACGTTCGCTGCGAGCCTCGCCCGAGTCCCCGAAGGCGCAAGATCGGCCTGGCTGCCCGGCCGGAACGTCGGCCCGACCGGACGGGTCGGGGCCGGGGCTTCGGGGGTTAGCTGTCCTCGTCCAGGACGGACCGCCATGCCTGCATCACGTCGCCCAGCGGGCCGGGATCGTCGCCCTCGTCGGGCTCCTGCAGTTCCTCCGGTGGTGTCAGCAGCTCGGCTCGGATCATCTCCTCGGCCTGCATCTTCGCCGCCTCGATCCGGCCCGCCTTGCTGAACAGGTTCTCCCCCGGGCTGTCCGGGGTCAGCAGCTGCGGCCACAGGCTCGCCCACTGGCTCTCCGCTTCCTCCCCCAGCTCCGAAAAGTGCCGGCTGGGATCCGTAATCTGAGCGAGGGCTGCCGGCGCCAGGGTCTGCCACGACTGCAGCGCGAACCTGCCGAACCTGTTCAACTCGCGCCTCCTCCGGCTCGAACCACCACGCTTCCAGCGTGGGCTGTGCGTCAACACGTCGCCGAACCATTCTGGCCCCTTCCGATCCGCCGGCACGGACAGATTCGGGCGGAGCAACCCTGCATCGAGCACCACAACCACCGCCTTCCCCCAGCCGGGCCGGACCGCCCAGCTCGCCGTCCTGACCCCTTATGCCTGCGCAGGACTCCGATCCGGACACTTTCCGGGGTCACAGTGGCCCGCAACGGACGCGCTTTGTCTTCGGTGAACTGGCCGCTCCGCCAAGGAGCGGCGGACCGACACCATGAGGAGGACCCAGCCGTGGCCGTGCCCAACCGCAACAATGAGACCCCGCGGCCTATCCGGCCAACGCCACCCTCGGGAAGGAGGCATCGACCCGTGACAGTGACGGTCCCGCCGCCTCCTGCACCGCTGGCCGGCACCGAGCCGCTCACCGGGGCCAATCGGCGGCGGATGGTTGCTGTGGCCCGGAGCCGGCTGCTCGAATCAACTTCCATCAAGGTCTTCTGGTCGGTTCTGGCCGCTGCCGTCGTGGCCGGCGCGATTGGGTTTGCCCTGCTGCTGCACGCTGACCCGGCTGCCTTCGCCGGCGTGGCGATCGCCGGCATGGTCGGCTACGCCATCTTCCTGTGGTGGGTTCTCAGCCCGCTCGCCGTGAGGCTCAAGATGCGGGCCATGGGTCGGGGTGGCTGGCTAGTCGGCTACTTCGACCAGACCGCAACCCAGCTGGTCCACCCGCGACGCGGCGGCTGGGAACTGTCCGCCTCGACCCGCACATGACCCAACTCATGGCTCCGGACGGCCCGTTCAAGGGCTGCGACCCAGAGCGTGGACACCGCCGCCGACAAGCAGCTCAACTGCCCGGGACACCCCCGGCCGGGTTGTTCTAGCCGCTCAATCCAGTGACGGAAACTGCTACACGCCCAACATCAAGCCCTACTGACACCTCAAAGGGGACTGCTGCACGAGAAGGTGACAACTAACCTGTGGGGCCGCGGGGCCCTACTGGAAGGATGTCTGCAATGCCGAAAGCCCATCCCAAAGAATTCCGCGACGATGTCGTGGCCGTTGCCCCCAAGGGCGACGCGCCGATTCCTCAACTGGCTAAGGACTTCGGGATCTCCGAGTCCTGCCTGCGTAACTGGCTCCGCATCGCTGATGTCCAGGACGGCAACCGATCCGGTCGGGCAAGACGAACTCGGATGGGGTGGGCGGTCACCGCTGAAAGAGCATTGCGTACCGCGCGACGGTGGCTTACCTCCGTTGTTTGAAGTGTACCGGAAGCTACTACCACACAACCAAGGACCCCCGCCGCGGCTTGGCAGGAACCACAGGGTCACCCCACCGAATACATGAAGTTCCCGACTTCTTCACCGGTCAACTCCCGCACGAAAACGAAGTCACCACGATATAGGGTCTGCCGTTCGACGATCTCGAACCGGATCGATCCCAGCTAAGCGAATCGCGTCCTTACCAACGCTCCGTCGGTTCATTCTTTGGTCAAAAAGCGGATGATGCGTTCATTGATTTCTTTCGGCTTCTCCACTAGCATGAAGTGACCTACACCATCGATGAGTTCGCTCTCGGAACCATTCCCGCCGTAGCCTGCAATTCGCTCAACTTGCTCCTGAGTGACCGTATGGCAACCATCCGTTGTGCCATGAAGGTAGAGCACCGGCTGTGACGCACGTCCGCCCCATGCTGCTTCTTGTTCCGCGACCCATGCTGGGGTGCCGAATCTGACGGGATCGAAGTTGCCCCAGTAATAACCCATTGCTGCTCTGAGATGCATCCGATCCCCTAGAGCTTCTCGAATGTAGGTCATATCCTCGTCATTATCGTAACCAGGCGACCAATCGCCCCACAGATCCTTGATGAATTCCAGTTCGTCTTGTGCCACGCGATCTTCACTGACGCCTACCATCTGGAAATACCAGTAATAAAAGCTGCGTTTGATTTGGTCGTAATGCGTCATATTTTCTGTGAAAATATCGAGTGGAGGGATATCCATTATCACCGCCCGCTTCCACGCGTCGGGAGCATGAACCAAGGCTCCCCACGCAGCCGTTGCATTCCAGTCGTGAGCGATGAGGACGGTGTTCTCGTCACCACCGAGGGCTTGCTGGAGGGCAATCTGGTCCTGGACCATTACGCTGGCGTGCACATGCTGCCTGAGCGCTGGGAGTTCCGTGGGTGCGTATCCGCGAATGAAGGGTGCGACAGCGTGAAAACCTGCGTCCGCCAGTTCAGGAAGGAGGTAACGGTAAGTATAGGGGGTATCGGGAAACCCATGGAAACACAGAGCTAGAGGCCCTTCTCCTGCTTCGAGATACTCGAAGGTGAGCCCATTTGCTACTACTTGGCCTCGCTTGAAATTCGGCATGAAACTTCTCCTCTCCGCTTTTTGCGGTTTTAGGTTAAAAACTGATAGGAACTGTCATTTCGGGATTTTTGCGGTTTTAGGTTAAAATTTTCGGTTTTTCCCTCGAACTATGACTTTTGTCAGCCCGAACAACTGATCCTATCACATTTTTTCGGCAACGCCGACTCTGCGAAGTATAATCCCAGTCAGTTTGTGCCGTCAAGCCCTGATTCGCGCGAATTTCTCAGAGCCTGAGTTATTGTCAAATCCTGTGTACGGCAAGTCAGGCGGCAGTCCTGTCTGACTGATCGGTCAAGGGCTCGCCGTCCTTGAACTGGACGTTGTTCACGACCAGCTCCAGCTTGTTGAACCCCTTGATCCGCTTCCAGCGCTTCTGGGCGCTCTGAAGCAGCTTGAAGACCATCGCCAGGGTCGTCGCTCTGGAGCCGCAGTTCCGGCTGCGCTTGCTCCGCAGGCGGACCGTGGCGAAGGTCGACTCGATCGGGTTGGTGGTGCGGATATGCACCCAGTGTTCTGCCGGGTAGTCATAGAACGCCAGCAGCTCCTCCCGATCCTTGGCCAGGCACTCCATGGCTCTGGGGTACTTGGCCTCGAAGCGTTTCACCGTGCGATCGAAAGCCTTGTGCGCCTCATCGCGGGTCTCGGCCATCCAGATCTCATGGAGGTCGGCCTTGACCTTGGGCTGCACGGATTTCGGCAGTTTATTCAATACGTTGGCAGTCTTGTGGACCCAGCAGCGCTGGTGCTCGGTCTCTGGATAGACCTTGCTCAACGCCGCCCAGAAGCCCATGGCGCCGTCGCCAACCGCTAGCTTGGGGGCCGTCGTCAGCCCGCGCTCGCGTAGCCCCGTGAGCAGCTCTTTCCAGCTGGCTTCTGACTCACGCTGGCCATCTTCGACGACGACCAGTTCCTTGCGACCCTGCTCGGTGACGCCGATGATCACCAACAGGCACAGGCGGTCATCCATGCGCACGTTGCTGTACACGCCGTCCGCCCACCAGTAGACGTAGCGCTGCTCTGCCAGGTCACGCTTTTGCCAGTCGGCATGCTCGTCCTCCCACTGCTTCTTGAGCCGCGACACGGTGTTGGCCGAGAGTCCCTTGGCCTGGTCACCCAGCAGGGCCGACAGGGCCTCCTGGTAATCGCCGGTGGAGACTCCCTTCAGGTAGAGCCAGGGGATCAGCTCATCGATACTGCGGGCCCGCTTCAGGTAGGGCGGCAGCAGCGCGCTGCTGAAGGTCACCCCGTCGCCACTGCGGTCACGGACCCGGGGCACCTTGATCTCGACATCGCCGATACCGGTCTGCACGGTGCGCTCCGGCAGGTAGCCGTTGCGGACGACGGCTCGACGGCCGTCTTCCAGCGTCTTGTCGGCATATAGCTCCAAGAACGTACTCAACTCCGCCTCCACGGCCTTGGCGATCAGGTCTCGGGCCCCTTTGCGCAGCAACTCATGCAACGGATCAGTAGCGCCGGCGTCTGGCTGCGTCACGGCTTGGAGAGTAGAATTGCTCATGGCGTATCCATCCTATGCTGGTTGTGATCTGGCGTGATCAATCAGCAGGATACGTCACCCTCTCGACTTCCCTCCATACACAAGACTTGAGCTTAACTCTCAGAGCCTAAGGATATATCTTTCCCAGGTCGCTGTATAAGCAACGATTTTGAGGTGTTATCATGTTCCGCATAAACTTCGTTTTTGGGTATTATACCGACACCAGAGCAAGCTCAGGAGGTGAACGAGCACAGACGGCCACTGGATGCTCCCGTTCCTGCTGCTTTGCCCAGGTAATAATCTTGGCAAGCTCCTTGGGATCCTCGATTATCGCCACAACCGACATTATCCCCTGGCACTTCGGGCACACGAAAGGATCGACCTCGTAGACTTTTTGTAACAACCGTGCCCAGCTTTGCCGCCGCAGCTTAGACCAAGCATCGGGAGCTTGGTCAGTTTCCTCGCTTTCTTGCGGCGATTTCTGCACAATCAGAGACTTGTCAGGATGCCTTTTTTGCCAACCCTCGGGTGCAAGGCGGTTAATACTGGGACGTTCTTGCCACTGCTTACGAACTTTTCCTGCATATACCCCATAACGACGAACCAGTTGCACTCTTCGCGGTGGTAAATGGGCCACAAGCTGGTCAACGAATTCAAAACCCTTGAAGGTCTCTGTTTTTCCTTACGGATAGGAAATTCAACCGCATGAGGCCAAGTATGGCACGAGTTTTGGGCCTCGAAACACGTTCGGCCAAGGAAGGTTGAGCGCTCGCTTGCCGCTCAATGGCAAGAGCTTGGGAGGCAGTATGCATTTGGGCCTGGCGCGCGCGCAGCTGCTTCCCCGCAGCGATGGATACCGCCGCTTCACTGGGTCACCAATTGACGCGCTGGTCTACCTCGTCGGGTTGAGCTGCCAGATCCCAATCCGGCTCGCCTTGCGCACCATCATCCACCGGCGCGTCGCAGCCCTCCCACAGCGGTGGCCCGCGTGCCGGGGTGATGTGCGGGGGGGCAGACTCCACCCCGATGTGGTTCAGGATGTGGCGGATTTCGGCGCTGTGGGTGATGAAGGCAATGATGCGCATCTGCCCACCGCACATGGGGCACAGCAGCGGAAATGCCTCGTAGATGCGGGCAATCAGCACCGCCCACAAGTAATGCGCCGCTCGCTTCGGGCGTGCTTCAGGTTCGGGTGTGGGTGTGGCCGCGTTGCCCGGCGCCGCCACCCCAGGTACGCCCGCGCCAGGTTGTGCAGTCTCCACCGTGGCTGGTTGCGACGCAGCAGGCTGAGCCAGCGCCGTTACCGCCGCTCTCAGCGGCGAGTTTGGTGCCAGCACACCAAAGTAGCGGTGCCGGTGGGTGCGTGGCGGTGGCACCAGCGCGGCGATGCGGTCGATCAGTTCCAGCGGTGTGAGGTGCAGCTCATCTGCCTTGGCACCACGCTTGTCACTGGTGGGCTCGCTGCGCTGTTTGGCACAGCGGTACACCAGTTTGCTTCCCTCTTTGCGTAGGCGCTCCATGGAAAACGGTGGACGCGCGCAATAGCGCAGCAGCCGCTCCAGCGCAGCGCGGTCGTGGGCTTCGATGCAGACACCGGCGTCCACCGAGAAGCCGCTGTGTTTGTAGCCCAGCATGTCTTTGGCGTCACAGTTCTCCAGCAGGCCCCGAGCAACGAAGGCGCGCAGGATGCGTTTTTGCAGTGTGGTCTGCACTGGGGCCACGGTAGCCGCATCGATGCCGGTGGCCGCGTGAAAGATGACACCCGGCGATGAGATTCGAGGGGTCGCATCAGCATCGCCCTCGCCCTCCACTTCCTCAAACACCCCGTCCACCACACAAACGTGGAAGTGGACGTGTTCATTGAGGCTGGAGCCGAATCGGTGAATGAAGGCGATGGCACCGATGTGCAGGCCTGCCTTGTCCATATGGGCCGCACCGGGGCTGTGGGTCTGCAGAGTTTGTGCGATCACCCGCAGAAAGATGCGCAGCACCATGCTCAGCACCGCTCCGTCGCGTTGCATGAAGTACCGCAACCTCTTGGGCACGGAGAGCACCCACTGGCGCACCGGCAGGCGGGGGAAAACGTGGTCGCTCAGGTGTGCCGCCGTCTCCACCATCCGCCGCGTGGTGCACGAGGGGCAGACTCCCCGGCCTTTGCAGGAGAAGGCTACAAAGTAGTCGTGCCCACAGTCGCCGCAGCGAGCGCGGGCAAAGCCATGGGCAAAGATGCCGCACTCAAGATACTTGGCAAACGCTTTGCGCACGAAGGGCTTGGGGGTGTGGTGGTCGCCCTGGCCGTCGAACTGACCCGCGCTGGCCAACTCTAGCCAGGTCTCGTAGTGCTCGGCTACCATTTGGTAGAGCAGCGTGCGTTCGGGGTGGCGTGGGTTGTAGAGCTTGGGCTTGGAAGTGGCTGACATGAATACTGTACAAATGCACAGTATTCTGCGGCGATTGTTTGGGTACGCAAAGCAGAGGTTGATGTGCTCCCAACCGAGCGGCGACAGGTACTGCAACAGCGCGTCATCAACGGCATGGCCGTTGCCACGCAGCGCGTGCGCAGCCCGTTCCAGATAGACCGTGTTCCACAACACGACGGCAGCCGTTACCAGATTGAGGCCGCTAGCCCGGTAGCGCTGCTGCTCGAAACTGCGGTCGCGGATTTCACCCAGGCGGTTGAAAAACACTGCCCTGGCCAGCGCATTGCGCGCCTCGCCCTTGTTCAGGCCGGCATGCACGCGGCGGCGCAGTTCCACGCTTTGCAGCCAGTCCAGGATGAACAGCGTGCGCTCGATGCGGCCCAGCTCGCGGAGCGCCACGGCCAGGCCGTTCTGGCGTGGGTAGCTGCCGAGCTTTCGGAGCATCAGGGAGGCCGTCACCGTGCCCTGCTTGATCGAGGTGGCCAGCCGCAGGATTTCGTCCCAATGGGCGCGGACGTGCTTGATGTTGAGCGTGCCGCCGATCATGGGTTTCAGCGCGTCATAGGCGGCGTCGCCCTTCGGGATGTAGAGCTTGGTGTCGCCCAGGTCGCGGATGCGCGGCGCGAAGCGGAAGCCCAGGAGGTGCATCAGGGCGAAGACGTGATCGGTGAAGCCCGCCGTGTCGGTGTAATGCTCCTCGATCCGCAAGTCGGACTCGTGGTACAGCAGGCCGTCGAGCACGTAGGTCGAATCGCGCACGCCGACGTTCACGACCTTGGTGTGAAATGGCGCGTACTGGTCAGAAATGTGGGTGTAGAACGTCCGCCCTGGGCTGCTCCCGTATTTCGGGTTGATGTGGCCGGTGCTCTCGGCCTTGCTGGCACTGTTGCAAAGTTAGCGATGAGGCAGCCTTTTGTCTTATTCAAAGGCCTTACATTTCAAAAACTCTGCTTACCAGGCGCATTTCGCCCAGGGGATCACCATAATAAAATGCTGAGGCCTGGCCTTTGCGTAGTGCACGCATCACCTCAATACCTTTGATGGTGGCGTAAGCCGTCTTCATGGATTTAAATCCCAGCGTGGCGTCGATTATCCGTTTCAGTTTGCCATGATCGCATTCAATCACGTTGTTCCGGTACTTAATCTGTCGGTGTTCAACGTCAGACGGGCACCGGCCTTCGCGTTTGAGCAGAGCAAGCGCGCGACCATAGGCGGGCGCTTTATCCGTGTTGATGAATCGCGGGATCTGCCACTTCTTCACGTTGTTGAGGATTTTACCCAGAAACCGGTATGCAGCTTTGCTGTTACGACGGGAGGAGAGATAAAAATCGACAGTGCGGCCCCGGCTGTCGACGGCCCGGTACAGATACGCCCAGCGGCCATTGACCTTCACGTAGGTTTCATCCATGTGCCACGGGCAAAGATCGGAAGGGTTACGCCAGTACCAGCGCAGCCGTTTTTCCATTTCAGGCGCATAACGCTGAACCCAGCGGTAAATCGTGGAGTGATCGACATTCACTCCGCGTTCAGCCAGCATCTCCTGCAGCTCACGGTAACTGATGCCGTATTTGCAGTACCAGCGTACGGCCCACAGAATGATGTCACGCTGAAAATGCCGGCCTTTGAATGGGTTCATGTGCAGCTCCATCAGCAAAAGGGGATGATAAGTTTATCACCACCGACTATTTGCAACAGTGCCCGCAGCATGGTCTCCAGCGGATAGGGCCGTCGGCCATTGCCCGCCTTGGGATAAAACGGCTCGATGACAGCGGTCATATTCTGCCATGGCAGAATCTGCTCCATGCGGGAGAGGAAAATCTCTTTTCGGGTCTGACGGCGCTTAGTGCTGAATTCACTATCGGCGAAGGTGAGTTGATGGCTCATGATGTCCCTCTGGGATGCGCTCCGGATGAATATGATGATCTCATATCAGGAACTTGTTTGCACCTTCCCTTATGTTGAGGCAATGTAGCATCGGTAAGCATGTTTGCGACCCCAACATTTTTATATGTACTGAGCAGATAAGATAACGTATTATAATTTCTTCACCAGGGCATAACTATCCATTCTAATACAAGCAGCTATATCATGTCAGTTCCGGGATATCTTTCCAGCATATCTACTTTCTCCTGATAGTTCCCGGTTCAGTCAACGCCAAGTTTATTATGGTATTTTCTCATCATACTGCCCAGTTTCTGTGCTGCAATTTTCCCAGCGTCAAGACCTTCCTTTTCAGCGGTACTTTCAACAGCAGTTACCTCATCAATCAGAAGTGACATACCTGCAACATACGTTTCCCTGTCATACCCCTCTACCGGGCCGTTCAAGATGGACTCTGCTGTTGATTTCAGATCCTGCATATCTTTCCTGAAAGATGTAACGTCCTCCTCCTTAAGTGCTGCGCGGTAGCTTTTATTCATCATCTTCATGGCATGTTCAACACCGTCAGAACCAGCTATTACACTGGTAGATAAAACAAGGGCTGTTCCTATTATAACACTATGCATAATTTTTCTCATAATAACCCCACATTGTTTACTATCATTTAAAAAAATCACAATCCGAAGACGTAACATTGAGCAAAGAAAATAATTATTTGCCAATTTCCCCGAAGAAAATCAGCATTAAAATTATTGTTTATGATTATTTACACTTCCATAATCAAGGCCACTTACCTCCTTAAAAAAAGGGTCAACATGCGTCATGACATTTAATACATGATGATTATCTAAAACTGATTTCCTGGCTAAAACAGCAATGTCATGCCCTACTTTCACTGATAAATTACCATTAATTTCCAGATGAACATCAACAACAACAAGATCTCCCATTTTACGGGTTTTGAGATCATGGATACCTTCAACTCCAGGCGTTGACAATAATGTGGTTTTTATTTTATTTTCAGTTTCAATATCCACGGATCTGTCCATCAAGTCATGAAGCGAATCTGACATAAATGAATATCCCATTCTGGTTACAATCAGTCCGACAACCATTGCAGCAACTGGGTCGAGTAATTTAAAACCTGATAAGTTCCCAATAATACCAATAGCCACAACCAAAGACGAAGCGGCATCAGAGCGTGCATGCCAGGCATTAGCGACCAGCATAGTGGATTTTACTCGGGTTGCTACGGCAAGCATATAGCGAAAAAGAAGCTCTTTGATAACCAGTGCGGCTAAAGCCACCCACAGAGCAACAATATGTACCTGAGGAATATCATCTGGTTGTTTCACTTTATTTACTGCTGACCATAACATGCCGATGCCAACAATAAATAAAATTGTCCCCAGAATTAATGATGCACCATTTTCATAACGATGATGACCGTAGTGATGGTCATCATCGGGATTTTTTTTACTTTTATGGTTTGCAATGAGTACAACAAAGTCTGAGACTAAATCAGACAGGGAATGAATACCATCCGCGATAAGTCCCTGAGATCCAGAAAATATACCAGTAATCACCTGCCCGGATGTCAGAAAACAATTAACAAGCACACTAACCCACGTACTTTTACGGGCCGCGATGAAACGCTCATGAGAACTAATATCAATATCATCCGTAAATTTGTTTACCTGCATCAGAAACTCCTTATAACAGCATCAACAGTTAATACTAAACAGACTATCCTTCCCGGACAGGTTCTGTGGCGAAAATATAATAATTGGTGAGATTTATTCCTGTAAAGGACGTGCCATGTTTGTGATGACATTCATTTATCATAATTTTTAAACATTAATTTATTCTTAACAGAATATGAAAAAATTGACAGTTACCACTGACCTGCCCCCAGGACTAGATACAACTTTCAGTTAGTAATGTCGGTTGATTTTTCTTCATATTTCCCGTTTCGCCAGCCCGCTGCAAATTCAGATGGCGTTAGGTAATCCAGCGATGAATGTGGACGACACTCGTTATAATCCTGCAGCCAGTCATTAATCATTTTCCTGGCGTGAACGATATCGCTGAACCAGTGTTCATTGAGGCACTCATCTCTGAATCGTCCGTTAAAACTCTCAATAAATCCGTTCTGGGTCGGTTTGCCCGGCTGAATAAGCCGTAGTTCCACGCCATGCTCAAAGGCCCATTGGTCCAATGCGCGGCAGGTAAATTCCGGTCCCTGATCGGTTCTTATCGTCGCCGGGTAGCCACGAAACAACGCGATACTGTCGAGAATACGCGTGACCTGTACGCCTGAAATCCCGAATGCGGTGGTAATTGTCAGGCACTCCTTCGTGAAATCATCCACGCAGGTCAGGCACTTTATCCTGCGACCGGTGGCCAGTGCGTCCATGACGAAATCCATCGACCAGGTCAGGTTCGGCGCCTCCGGGCACAGAAGCGGAGACCGCCCGGTCGCCAGCCCTTTACGGCGTCGTCTGCGTTTTACACTCAGTCCGTTAAGGTGGTAAATGCGATAAGAGCTCGGAGCGGCGCTCACCTTCCTGAAAATGCCTGACTGCTGCCTGGGACAGGAGCGATTCTACACCCAATGCCTCGACACGGTACCTGCTGTCGCTCAGCATGTCAACAACACTGCCTAATGACCGCTTTGGGGGTGCGGACGATTTCCTGGACTCTCAGGAGATAATTTATGTATTCAAAAGCTGAGCGCCTTCGTGCTATTGAGCTCTATTTTAAATTCGGTAGAAAGATCACCTCTGTTATTCGTGAATTGGGCTACCCCACAGAGCGCAACCTCCGGCGATGGGTACAGGCATGGGAAGCCAGCGGTGGCAATATCAGTTCCCTGCCCCGCAAAGAGCGCTACTCTGATTCGCAGAAACAGGCCGCCGTCGACCATTACTTTACGCACGGCTGCTGCCTTGCCCATACCCGAAGGGCGCTGGGATACCCCTGTAGTGCACTTCTTATTCGCTGGATAGATGAGCGTCATCCCGGTTGGCGACGCATCCACACCAGTGTGCAAAACGCCAGCGCGCCCTTTAAGCCTGAGGTTAAGCTGCAGGCCGTCAGGGATCTGTGTACCCGGACAATCCCCGCCCAAAAAATCGCACAGGACGTGGGTGTCAGCCAGCAGGTGTTGTATAAATGGAAAGACGAGGCTATCGGCGACGAGACTTACCTGTCCATGCGAAAAAATGACGACCCCTCTTTTATCCAGGAGCGTGATGCGCTACGGGAAGAACTTGCCCGGCTCACTCAGGCGGTAAAACGGCAGCAGCTGGAGCTGGATATTCTGAAGAAGGCGGAGGAAATAATAAAAAAAGACCCGGGCATCAGCATCAGCACCCTGACAAACAGGGAAAAGACGAAGATCGCTGATGCCCTCAGAGACACACATCCACTGCCGGTGCTGCTGAGCACCCTGAGGCTCGCCCGCAGCAGCTATTTTTATCACCGTGCAGCACTGCGAGCCGGTGATAAACATGCCGGTGTGCGTGTCAGCCTGTCGGAGATCTTCCACGCCAACTACCGCTGTTACGGCTACCGCCGCCTGCACGCAATGCTCCGTGATGAAGGCGTACGGCTCTCTGAAAAAATTGTGCGCAGGCTGATGTCAGAAGAAAAGCTTGTTGTCAGCATAACCCGTCGGCGGCGGTACAGCTCTTACTGCGGAGAAATCGGGGTGGCCCCTGATAATCTTCTTGCGAGGGACTTCACCGCCGGGTTGCCCAATCAGAAATGGCTGACGGATATCACGGAGTTCCATCTGCCCGCAGGCAAAGTGTGGCTGTCACCGGTCGTGGACTGCTTCGACGGTAAGGTGGTGAGCTGGTCGTTGGGTACCCGGCCCGACGCGATGCTTGTCAACAGCATGCTGGAAAGCGCGATCGGCACGCTAAAACCGCACGAACGTCCGATAATACACAGCGATCGCGGCGGGCATTACCGGTGGCCGGGGTGGTTACAGAGGATATCCTCCTCGGGCCTGGTGCGCTCTATGTCGCGCAAAGGCTGCTCTCCGGATAATGCGGCGTGTGAAGGGTTCTTCGGGCGGCTGAAAAATGAGATGTTTTATGGTCGCAACTGGTCAGGTGTAACGCTGGATGACTTTATGAAGCAGGTGGACGGCTACATCCGATGGTACAATGGTCATCGGATCAAGCTGTCGCTGGGCGCAGTGAGCCCTGAAACGTACCGGAAAAGACTGGGGTTAATCTAATCAATCAGTCCAGGAAATCGTCCGCACCCCCTTTCCGGTCTTATATCAGTGTTGCTGACAAGCACAAGGTCAAGGGCCAGCAGAATAGTGCTTTTCCCGGACTCATTGTCACCGACCAGAATGTTACGGTCATGAGTGAAGTGCAGGTCCAGTTCCGGAAACTTTTTAAAGTTTTGCAGCATAAGTCGCGTGATCAGAGGCATCTTTAATTCCTTTATATACCGCTGACTGAAAGAGTGTCCGGCAGCGCCAGACCGCCTGTTTTGTATTACAGCGTTATCTTACCCAGTCTTCCAGAACAAGATCCGGTACCCGCACAAATTCCCGCGTATTATTGGTGACCAGCACGGCGCCGGCCGCGATGGCATGCCCGGCAATGGCTGTGTCATTCGGGCCGATCGGCGTGCCTGCGAGGCGCAGCGCCACCCGGATGTCCGTGGTGGCGTCGACTGCAGCGCGGTCCCAGGGCAGGATGGCATCAAGACGGGCACAGAACGCGTCAACCAGCGGAAGATGGCGGGGTGAGGCCTTCGGACCGGTGGCCCCGAAGCGCATTTCGGCATAGGTGATGGCCGAGACCACAATACGGTGGTTACGCAGCACCGCCTGTTCAAGTTTTTTTATCACGGCTTCCGGCTGCTCGCGCATGATGAATGAGCAGATGTTGGTGTCCAGCATGTAGGTCCTGGTCATAAGTCAAAGCGTCCTTCGTCGCTGACCACGTCCCCGCGCTCCGCCATAAAGTCCGGGTCGGCTTTTTCCAGACTGGTAAACGAGCCCCAGGTCGGACGGACGGGACGCAGGATGATGCTGTCCCCGTCGCGGACAATCTCCAGTTCGCTGACGCCCTCAAAATCCAGATCGCGGGGCAGACGGATGGCACGGTTATTGCCGTTTTTAAAAATAGATACGGTTCGCATGATGTCCTCCTGGTTTCTGGCCTCATGGCCCATCTGCATATGCTCAGTATAGGCTGATGTGCTGCTTATGTATAGGGTCACCATATGCAGATGTGAAGGCTATGCGTATACATGGCATATGCATATCACTGACATATGGATATGCTGTACATATCCTGAACTGTCTCGTTTCCGTCTGAGATCCGAAAACCTCCAGTTCCGGATCTGCGTTCCTGCTCCCGGCGCGCAGCGGCCCGGAAATACCACATGTGATGCTGAATTCCCGTTCTGATCACCACATACTGTGTTATGCACACTTACCGTGAACCGGTCAGCCAGAGTGAAAAAGGGCGGTATGTGTATTTTCTCACCGTGGTACACTTCCGGAAAGTCGCTATACGCCAGAAAGTCGGATCTGGCCGGAACGGCCCTCCGGTAATTTATATATGTGGTTATATGTTCGCTTATTATTAGTAGAGTGATGATTTTATTCTGAGACATTATCCGGCGTGACCATCCCGGCTGAAGGGGGGTGAGTGATAACTACTCAGGACTATTAAAAGAGAAATTAAATGGCTACAGACAGGATTCAGTTCAAGATCGAAACACTAATACCCGTACTCACATCCTTAGGTCATACCAAGCTCTGGTTCCGAACAGTCAGTTACGGTTCCGGATATCAAGAGCTGGAGTTTATAGTCAACCAAGAAAATGAACGTCTTGCACAATGGAGCCCGAAATGTGAAGGGTGGATTGTGACTAACAAGATCCTTTGCATAAACCTGGGTGCCAGTCAGTCTGTTCCCGACGGAGTTCTAATTGATGAAATATGGGAGTTTAATAAAACGTTACTAGAACCACTTTCATCAGACAGCATTTAAGGCGGGATTTCTCAATAATGCAGCGTAACCAGTAAGGAGTTAAGGATGGGACGTTCCACTAAGGTGATTATCAGGGAGAGAACGTTTGCTTCCAAAAAAGCAGCCGTCGACTACTTCATGGATCGGCGTGAAGAAGTTAAAGCCTGCGGGCAGGTTACTGAAGGCGCGTTCTTTGACGAGCTGGCAGATCTCTACAGCCGCTACTGCAGTACTTCACCTGGCTGGGGACTGAACGGCCGCAACATCGTTGCCTTTGTTGTCGATTACGAACTACGGCAGAACGGGCAGTATGCCCAGTACCTTTGTTATAAAGTCCGGTTCAGCAATCAGGAGCTGCGCCCTTTTTCAATCGATAAAGCCCTGAGCGCAATCGTCAGAGCGGATGCCAGACACGCAAACGAATAATGAAGCAGGAGAACACAATGGACGTATTTGTAAAAGAATTCAGTACCATGCGCAAGTACGGCATGAATATTATCAACGTCACACAGGTTATGGCCACAGATTCTTACGTGAAATCCGACCCAAGGATGCCGAGAACACGGCTGCGTCGCTACCTGGGGCAGTACGGCCTGCGCGGTGAAGCGCTGAGCAGGGAAGTCAGACGCATCGTTGCGGGACCTGAGCGGCGGGATAACACGCTGAAAGACGGGATTTACTGTACGTGGCCCTATGGCTGGGAGCCTGCGGATTTCACACCGATGATGCGCCGTATTTTTCACGGAAAAAGCAAGCGTCATGTAATGATGTTTGATGAGGTGCCACTCATGTATCAGAACACAGAAGGCAGGTAATAGTGATCATCAGCAGATTACGGTCTGAACCGGAGCGGATGCCATGACCGCTGTCGTTCCGTTGTGGATGCCGGTGGCCTCAGCACTGGGGGGTATGGTCGGCGCACTGGGTAGCCAGTTTCTCTACCATTATTTCACTGCCGGACGCGAAAAAAAGGCTGCAGATAAAAAGCTGGCATCAGAGCGCGCATACCTCGGTAGCCAGCTTATGATCCTCCTGGCAGGATACCGGGAGCAGTGTCATGAGTTTTCACTCTCCCCGGTTAAGGACGATCATGTTCCGTCACGGCCCGAGGTCCCGGATTTCAGCAGGGTAAAGGGAGACTGGACTGTTCTGGATGGTGTGCTTCAGCTCAGAATTCACAGGCTGGCTTTTGTCCGAACTCAGCACGAGGCGCGGCTTGATGCTGTATTTGAACATTACTCGGATGGTCCCGAATACCGTGAAACCGCCTCAGACTTATACCAGAAACTGGTCGGTGAGTGTGACGGTATCATTCAGGAACTCAGCACGCTGTGTGCTCTTCCGTCCCCCTGGTCCCTGGATGAATAATTCCGCTTCCGACAGGAAAATAACATGACCCAGCTTGTGAACTACGGTTCGCCACCGGTGCAGCTGCCGGTGGTCATCGATTATCCGGCTGCACTGGCACTGCGCCAGATGGCCCTGGTGCATGATGAACTGCCAAAATACCTGCTGGCACCGGAGGTCAGCGCCCTGCTCCACTACGTCCCGGATCTGCACCGCAGGATACTGCTGGCCACCCTGTGGAATACTGGCGCACGGATTAATGAGGCGCTGGCGCTGACACGGGGGGATTTTTCGCTGGCACCGCCGTACCCGTTTGTGCAGTTGGCCACCCTGAAGCAGCGTGCGGAAAAAGCGGCCAGGACAGCCGGGCGGGCGCCTGCCGGCAGTCCGGCGCACCGTCTGGTTCCGCTGTCCGACAGCCAGTACGTCAGCCAGCTGGAGATGATGGTGGCCACCCTGAAAATTCCGCAGGAACGCAGAAACAAGCGCACCGGCCGGACGGAAAAGGCGCGTCTGTGGGAGATCACCGACCGGACGGCACGGACGTGGATCAGTGAAGCCGTGGACGCCGCAGCGGCCGACGGCGTGACGTTCTCGGTGCCGGTGACCCCGCACACGCTCCGGCACAGCTATGCCATGCACATGCTGTACGCCGGTATTCCGCTGAAGGTGCTGCAGAGCCTGATGGGACATAAAAGTATCAGTTCGACGGAAGTGTACACGAAAGTGTTTGCGCTCGATGTCGCGGCGCGCCACCGGGTGCAGTTCCAGATGCCCGGCGCGGATGCCGTGGCCCTGCTGAAAGGTCACTTATAAGTGGCCACCGTTGCAGGGGTAACAGATGAGTGGTTCATTTGACGGGTGTACCCCAGATCCCTGCAACAGTTCAGCAGCTCACATTAAGCATACCTATATGTTGCAGAAAGACACTACCAGCCAGACAAAAGCACGGAATGGTCGAGGTCAAAAAGCTGAATACAATGACCGGCTATACAACAGAACGACGCCGTGCCTGGAATGCCATGACGCCCCGCCCTTAAATGGATTACTTGTGTATTACATTTGTAATGCTATAGTACGTCAAATGTAGCTACATAAGTAATCCATTTGCATCCGTTAAGGAGCTGTCATGGCAGGTCAAAAAGCAGGATCTGGTGCGAAAATTTACGCGGTGATGAACAACAAAGGTGGCCCGGGTAAAACCAGCACCGCAACCAATCTCGCCGTCACACTGGCCAGAAGTGGAAATAAGGTTCTTCTGGTCGATTCTGATCAGCAGGCCAACTCAACGGAAGTGCTGGCCAACGGCAAAAAATATTATTCCATGTACGGTTCAACCATCTGCGATCTGTACAATAATCCTCGCAGCGACATTCGGAACGTTATCATTCCAGCCGTTGCCGGTGAACTCCCGATACCGAATCTGGATCTCATCCCGTCAGACCCGACGTTTGAAAAAATCATTGAACAGACCCTGACCCGCAGCCACCGTGAAAAAATCATGGCCAGACACCTGGAAAAAGTGCGGGATGATTATGACTACATTATTTTTGACTGCGCACCAGGACTTAACATTGCCACCGGCAATGCCATTTTCGTTGCTGATCATGTTCTGGTTCCCGTTGATGGTGGCAGTTTTTCCCTGAGTGGTCTGGAAATCATGCTGGATTACATGGATGAAATTTCCGAAGAGGATTACTCCCGTTTCAGCGTGTTCCGGAATAACTACAACGGCGCCAACAAAAAAATCAACGCCTTCATCGAGAAGGCACTGACGGAACACCCGCGTATTTCTGCACGGTTGCTGGAAACCCGCATACGAACTGACCAGGCGATTGTTCAGTCTCAGGTGGCCTGTGTACCGCTCTATTATTTCCAGAAAAGTGCCATGGCACTGAATGACTACAGCAAGCTTGCCCGGGAACTGGATGAGCTGATGGCAAAAGAGGTTGCGTAAATGAGCAAAGAATTAACCCGCCCCAAACTGGAAAAACCGGAACGAAGCACAACGGACAGCAACAGCAGCCGTCTCACCAGTTTCAGTACCAAAAAGAAAAACACCACCGGTGAAAGCCCAAAGACAGTAAGGATGACCCCCGCTGAGAAAATGCTGGCACAGGAGCTGGTTGAAGAAATTCAGGCCTTAACCCACAAAAACATTACCGTATCAACCTTATTGCGGGCAGGACTTTACCTTGCCCGGTCAGCAGGTCCTGACAAGGTACTGAAGGCAATCAAAGAAAATATTTAATGAATTACAAATGAATGACTTTTGTACTACACGGGTGATGAACATTTATACCGTTAAGGTTATAGCAATATAATAAAAAAGGCTCTTAAAATTAAGAGCCTATATTTTTATTTAACTTTATGCGCCAATTGGCGTCTGCGTACTCGGGCAGTCTGAGGACGTAATCTCATACGTTCTTCCTTCCGTTTCCCAGGTATGAACGTGACATATTCACATTCTTCTTCTTCACCTTCACCATCCAATCCGATGAGTTTGAGTGTGGATTTTATGCTAACCGTCACAGCTTGATAACCTTCAGAAAGACCATGCCCTCCTGCTAGGTGAAAAATTTGTCCGCTCGCTGATTCATTCATATTTCGGGCCATTGACTCAATGAGGGCCTTCCACTGTTCAGAATTAGGCGCTTTACCGTCAAAACTATTAGAGGGCTTAATACCTGTTATGAGAGTTGCTGGTATCTCATTCCACCACTTGGCCAGATTATACTCTACCTCGCGAGCTCTATAATGCGATGGTATATGACTGTTCCAGTAGACACCCGATTCGATACTCTCCGAGCTAGGCGTATGTACGCTGCCTGAATTTATTTCTGTTTCTGCCGAAACAAATTTTTCAGAAAAAATAACTCTGGCAAGATCCTGAGCAGCAAGTTCACCCGCCCTTTCAAGATCCACTTTCCCGGTCTCGGTCAGGTCGTCTCCGAATAAATCCCTCAGAGACTTTTTCTTTTTCTGAGTTGATTCATTAGTTTTGAGTGACATAACCCCTCCGCTGCAGTTGTACTATTATTATACAGCAATTTGTTCAAGATCTGAAATTGAGTAATTGAATGGCACTACCGAATCCAGCGTGTCTGCGGTGATGTTCTCATGAATGGTCTGGCTGAAAGCCGCTTGCCCTGGTATCTCTTCATATACATAAGCCCGGCAGCGCAACAACTTCCCCTGGAAGTCCGGATGCGAAAGCACATCTTTGATGGTCTGACGGACACGTAAAAAATTGTTGCAGAATACGTCAGGCCTGATTTTCCTGTCCCGCCTCATAGCATGCTTCCAGGCTATTCGGGGGTCCAGATATACATACATAATCTGAACCACATAGCTTCGCATGAGCGCTGTATGGACATTTCTGACAGCAGTCTCATAATGAGCAAAATTCGTATCATGAATGATATTAAAGCCCCCCTTCACCGCTTTATCAAAACAGCGTGACATTATTTTTGTGCAATATTTTTGGTAAACATCTGCATTATTTCCTGAATAATATGGAAATAATCCTCTGAATTCATCAGGATCAATATGTACTGTGTCCGGATATTCGTTGAGAATATGCTTTACGGTTTCACTTTTACCGCAGGCAGGCGCACCGGCGGTAAACATGATAATTGGACCTTCTGAAGCAGAAATCCCTTCTGAAAGATACTTAAACACATCATCTCTAATATGGGTGGCAACCTTATTTGATAGCCCCTGAATGTCATCCAGAAAGTCCTCAGAGATTTTAGTCAGTATTTCTTTTTTATGATTTTCGTTCATGACCCGTCACGTATCTTTCCTAGAAGCTGTGCTGAAAGTCTATCACAGGTCATTCATCTTATAACCCCCCTGAAACTGTGGCAGACCGCACAGCGAAGTTGCTTAGTCAGTTAGTGGAGTACCACTTCTGGTTCCGCAACAGATTCCGTTTTCGGTAATTTCCGGAAAACGCCCCCGGCGGGCGGGCTGATGCCCGGAAACCCCCTCATCCTGGGATATTTCCGCCTGCCGCCCCCCATATCCGGGTAAACCGGAGACCCGGGTTGTCCGCCGTGCGGACGGGGAACCGGTTATTGCTTTCCGTTTCCGGCTATACTGACAGAAAGCGGAAAATCCGCGCCCCGGGCGCAGCGGTTTTTTTCAGTGGCATCACGGCCCGTGAACCGGGAAAATGGGGGTGATATCTCACCGGATTGCGCTGCGCGAAAAATCCGGCACAGGCAGGGGCATACTCCTGCAGATTTTACACAGCGTGATCAGCGGCACAAATAAAGGAAGGACATGACACAGACCGCCCCCCTGCATTCCTCCGCCCTGCTCCCGGAGACGGTCCCGGTGCCGGCGGATTACGGCCGTGCACTTTCGCTCCGCGCCATGGCCCGGCACTACACGGAACTGCCCCGGTACCTGCTGGCTCCGGAAGTGGCCGCCCTCCTCCACTTCCTGCCTGACTGGCATCAGCACGCTTTCATCAACACGCTGTGGAATACCGGTGACCGGCTCACCGGCGAACGTCGCGCCCTGCCGGTCTGGGGGATCACGGACAGGACAGTCCGCAACTGGCTTGACCGGGCCGTGGACAGCGCCACCCGGCGGCGTCAGGTTCAGTATTGCCATCAGCCCGCACACTTTTCGTCACAGTTTTGCGATGCACCTGCTGTACGGACACGTCCACCCGAAAGTGCTGCAGGGGTTACTCGGCCATGAGAAATTCACCTCCACTGAAGTCTATACCCGCCTCTTTGCCCTGGATGTGGCCGCCAGTCAGCAGGTCCGGTTTTCCATGGATACACAGGGAGCCATCAGGCTGCTGATGGACAAAACGGGGAATACATAAACACCATAAAGATAGTCTGTTATGTTTATTTATGTATTACATTTAGAATACTAATGAACTACTGATGTAGTGCATAATAAATAAAAAAGAATGGCAAAAGGATGACTGATGGCACCTGTACTGTACCTCAACATGTATGAGCCGGTGAGGCGAGAATTCATCCGGTGCAACAATTTCTTTTATGACCAGTCAACAGAACGCCTGCTGGCGTCCTTCACTGATGACAGCATTGACGTTGCAGCGCAACAGGCCGCACAGGACCGTCTTGACCGCCTGAGCATCCACTTTGATCCGGAGACAATGGACCCGTCGGACGGTTTTGAGGAAGCGAATAATGAAGAAATCACCATCTGGCTGCAGCTGGATGCGATGCGCACCAGCACCCGGATCAGTATCGTCGCCGGGATGTTCCAGGAGTTCGAGAAATCCTTACGGGAATGGCTGGCGGACCAGTTGGCCGGGTGTGGCGTGCCTTACCATGAGGGAATATGGACGATGGTATTTTCAGGGCTGCTTGAGCATCTGAGTAAACCGGAATGCTGGAACATGCAGACCCAGCCGTTCTGGGAACGTCTCAGACAGGGCCTGATTCTGGTCAATGCGTGGAAGCACGGCAAGGGGCCGTCCTTTGATAAACTGTATCACGAATATCCCAGGTTCATCGATGTGGATGACCGAAGCCGGGCATCCATCGGCCCGCACAACCTGTCACTCCCTGCCTGGTGGGCACGGAGACTGACCGTGCAGCCCCGGGACCTGAAATCTTTTTCAGAAGCCATCAATGCTTTCTGGGCTCATATCCCGGAAGACACTCCCTCTGACCAGTTTTTATTTTTAAAAAAAAGAAATAATAAAAAGCTGAAAAATAGCCCATTGCAGCGTTTAAATGAATGACATTAATCCTCTTTTTGTATTCCAAATGTATTACATATGAATTACAGGCAGTATCTGTCTGTATGGCGAATTCCGGAGGTAACAGACAGCAATGAATAAATCAGAGAAAGCCGCCGGTGATGTTCAGGCACTGATGACTAACGGACTGGAGTTTCTGGAACGTGCCCGTGAGGCAATCGACACCTCTCCCAAGGATTCCGTCGTCAGTTTCTGGACCGGTGTCGAACTGCTCCTCAAAGTGCCCCTGCTGCAGGAGCACTGGACGCTGGTTTGCAGCAACAGCGGAAAAGGAATTGTCTCCCGGGAGAAATATCTCCGGGGAGATTTTCAGTCGGTCAGCTTTGATGAAACCTGCAGCCGTCTTGAGAAGGTGCTGGAGCTGCCCATACCGGAGAAAACCAGGGCGCTGCTTAAAACGGTCAGCGATCACCGTAACAGGGTGGTGCATTTTTATCATGACGGACTGATGGATAAGGCCCAGCGCGGGCAGATACTGAAAGAGCAGGCCGAAGCCTGGTTTGCACTCAACAGGATAATCCGGGACGGCTGGAAAAAGCTGGAAAACCATCATCTGGAACGCCAGATTGCCCTCCAGGAGACCCGTCTGCTGACCGGCAATAAGTACTATGCAGAGGTAAAATTCCGGGCTGTCAGGCCGGAACTGCAAAAACGACGTCAGGCCGGAGAAACCATAAAACCCTGCCCGACCTGTCACTGTGAATCAGCGGTCATCAGTCCCCGGATAATGCCGAAGGACACTCACTGGCTTACTGACATCCACTGCCTTGTGTGCTTTCACAGTGACCGGAACCTGCAATTTAAGTGTCCTGAGTGTGGCACAGAGAGCTGGCTGAAGTCCGGGGACGAGGATTTTGAATGCACCAATCCTGACTGCGGGCATCAAGACAATCGTTTTACTCTGCTGCAGGATATCTTTTATAAAAATGATGAGTGGTGTCTGGCACCGGTTCCTGCAGACTGCGAGGAGTGCGGAGGAGCCGGTTCAGTGTGTGAATTCAGCGGTGGTTACCTTTGTACCCACTGTTTTGACTTTTCAGAGACTCTTCCTGGTGAACGGCTTGCGTCTGATTACTTGGATGAAGATGATGCCTTAGACTTGCCTGCTGAACAGGATAACTAGCCGGCCCAGACACCTTTATAAGGTTACACGAGTAATGCATTAAGAGTACAAATGTAACACATTTGTATTCATTAAGAACTACAAAAGGATGCGACAATGAAGCTGGTATGGCGGAAGACCCCCCGGGGAACCGTTGAACGAAGCCTGACACAGGCCGAAACAGAGGCGCTCTGTGATACCTATGGGGCAGGGCGAACGGCGACCAAAGAACAGCAGGATCTGGTCAGAGACATAACCGGGCAAATGATTGAAGACAGTCTGTGGCTGCAGTGTTCCTGCCATCCTGACTTCCCGCCCCTGAATACAGTGGTGGATAAAGCCTCAGGTCGCCACCTGCGTCACCTTCACCAGTCCGGCCGTCATTCTCCTTCCTGTCCGCTGTTCCGGGTAAAAAAAACCGGCACGGATACGGAAACCGGACACCGGGAAGGTCACAAACATGCTTTCGCACCACTGGATGTGTCGGCCTTCATCACCCTGAAAAAAGAAAGTGGTAAAGGCACCGGTGTCCGTGACCTCACTCCAGGTTCGGGGGGCAAAGAGGAACGAATTAAAAAGGTTCCGGCACTGGGCAGAAAATTACTGACACTGCTCGATATGGCGGCCATCCATCGCCTCACCCTTATCCCTAAAACTCCTTCCGGGTCGATGCTGGATACATTGAAAACGATAAAACGCGTGGCAGGCAGCGTGAAACTTCACGGTGACCGGGTACTGGCCGATGTCATTATGACGCCCCCCTGGCTGACGCAGCAGGACCTTGAAAACACCATGACCGCCCTGGAAATGGATAACAAAGGCTGGCCCGCCCGCACCCGTATCGGCTTTTATCTCATTGGGCTCACCCGTGAAGTTGACCGGCAGACAGTCACCTTCAACACCAAAACAAGGGCCTACACCTGGTCACCGGCTAAACGCATGACGGTCAATGGTGAGCACAATGCCCTGCTCGGCAGCCGGGCACCATACTGGGTCATTCTGTCATTTTTTCGTGACGAGGCAGGCAAAGTCATCTGTGATGAAGGCTATGCGCACAGCGCCTGGTCAATGGTCAATCCGATCCCTGTAGACAGTCTCAAAGAGAAGGACACACTGGAAACCATCGTCCGTGAAGTGGGTAAGCTCCGGAAAAAACCGGCACGACTGACACTGGAAAAGCCCTTATTTGACATAGAATCCGGGCCTGATGGTGAAGAACTGGCACTGCCGGTGCTTCCCGATTTTCTGGTTCGTGTTCGCCCGGATACCGGCCCGGAAGAAGCGCTGTTCTGCATCGAAACAATGGGCTACGACTCTGAAGAATATCTGGAAAGGAAAAAAAGAACGCATGCGGAAATGGCGAAACTTGGCAAGGTGATCACTGATCCCGACCTGAGAGCAGGGAAAGACTTCAGCAAAACCCTGCTGGGATATATTGCGCATGCAGACACCTGGGCTGAAAAACAATGATATCCCCCGGACAGGCCTGGCGTGTGGGAAAAGCATCAACATGCGGCGCTGTGGGAAACACCTCAACTTACGGCGCGGCCGGGCACTGTGGGAAACACATCAACTTACGGCACGGCCGGGCACTATGGGAAACACATCAACTTACGGCGCTGCCGGGCACTGTGGGAAACACATCAACTTACGGCGCGGCCGGGCACTGTGGGAAACACATCAACTTACGGCACTGCCGGGCACTGTGGGAAACACATCAACTTACGGCACTGCCGGGCGCTGTGGGGAACGCGTTAACTTGAGACGCAGCCGGGCGCTGTGGGAAACGCGTCAACTTGTGGCACTGCCGGCGCTGTGGGAATCGCATCAACTTGTGGCGTTACCGGCGCTGTGGGAATCGCATCAACTTGTGGTGTTACCGGCGCTGTGGGAATCGCGTCAACTTATGGCGCGGCCGGGCAGTGTGGGAAACGCGTCAACTTCCAGCTCTGTCAGACGTTGTGGGAAATGCGTCAACTTTCTGCACTGGCGGGCACTGTGGGAAAAACATCAATATCCGAAAGGTCTGGTATCTGCAAAACGTTAAAGGAAGAAGGTATCCGCCCTGGGACAGGCGGATAATCAGGAAAGATTCAGAGGTTTATCAATTATGTTGAAAATAAAACGACCGTCATCCGCCGTGTTATAGGAGACCTTTAGTGGTGTCTTTTCATTAATTTTTTTGATGGCAGGCTCAAGAAATGTCCTTTTCATTTCTGCTGAATTGTTCTTCTGAGACGCTGGCAGCATAAAACGCTCACACATCCAGTCATGAGAGGTGATCCAGGCCCCGGATGCCCTGAACTGACATAAACTCTCATAAAGGCGGATCACTCTTACGCTGTTCAGCTGCCCGCAGTCATACAGGGAATATGTTGTAAACTGAGAGGACAGACCAACCAGGAAAGGCATTACCTTGTAATTGAACTCCAGCTGCCAGGTACCCCGTCCACGTTTCAGACCCGCTTCAGCCAGCCAGGGGCGTGTCACTTCTTCAAATTCACCGTCTTTGGGGTAAAAGGTAACGGTGGACTCGCCCAGAGCCTTTATACCGGATTTTACATCCCGGCTTGCCACGGCCGTGGCCACATTAAAATACCGCACGTAATCAGAGACATTAACCTTAAAAACCGGTAACGAATCTGACTCATCATCAGATGAACTGTCGCTAAAATAAGCCTGCATCAGGCACAGCCACAAAACACGCTTTGCCTGGAGGGGCAGGTAATACGCAGCTTCAGTCAGTTCGTTTGACTGCTTTATGCTGACTTTTTTTTTGAATTTCTTAGGTACCGCAACAGCCTGGTCAGTTGTCATCCATTTCACCACTGTGGGTAAATTTTTATTCACCCATAATGGCATCGTCTGCACAAATTGCAATAAATAATCGAGAGTTATCAACAGGTGAATAAGTAAACTGAGAAGTTGATGTGTTTCCCATAACTAGTTGATGCATTTCCCATAGTTACTTGACGTCAATCCCACTTCAAGTAGTGGTATTTCCCACAGAGAGTTGACCTGTTGCCCATAAAGGGAGAGGTGTATCCCACTAATACCAAGGGACAGGCGTGGGCTAAAAAGCTTAAAAAGCATAAAAGACCTGTAAAATGATCTTAAAAAGATCCTCTGTGAATATGTGCAGAAACTGGGAAATTTGGCATCAGGAGCGTAAGCAGAATATATCTGTCGGGGGTTACCTGGTGCTTCCTCGGCATGACAGACTGCGCTAGTCATGCCTTGCGGCGAGCACTGCCTTCTTTTTCAGCCAGGTCACAATTATCTCAGCATGGCCACAGGAATATCTGACCAGCGGGTCATCCAGGACGGGGATAACTGTTCCCGTTTCATCTGCCAGTCAGGCTGTATCCCTTTGCCCGCAAACCCAATCTGCCCCAGCCCAGACTGGTTTATATGGTCAATCACCTGCATCAGCTTTTCACTGCCTGCCCGGGGCTGACTCTCGTCAAACAGGTTGAGCTGGACAACCCCGCCGGGGCTTAAATCATTGAGCATCACACCGGCTGCAGCATAACGGTGTCCCGGGACCCAAATCCGCGCCAGAGAAGCCGTGGCGGCACGGATGATATCCCGGGTATCCCGGGTGGGGACGGACAATGGTTCGCCCGCCTGGTTGCTGTAATACACCTCACCCGGCGTGTACGGAGACGTCCGGATGAACACACCCACGTAGCGGCAGTACTGGCCATCCTGGCGCAGTTTCTCTGCTGCCCGTTCAGCATACTGACAGACGGCCTGATGCAGGGCCTCTTCGTCCGTGATACGGGCACCAAAGGACCGGCTGCTGATAATCTGCTGCCGGGGGGGAGGCGCCTCCTCCATGGAGATACAGGCTTCACCATTCAGTTCCCTGACGGTTCTCTCCAGCACCACACTGAAATGCTTCCTGATAAACGCCGTTGGCGTTCTGGCCAGCTCCAGCGCAGTGGTGATGCCCAGTTGTGTCAGCTTTTTCGCGGTCCGCCTTCCGACCCCCCAGACTTCCTCCGCCGGCTGCCGGGCCAGCAGTTTTTCCGTTCTGGCCCGGGAGGTCACGGCCAGTACGCCCCGGAACTGGGGCCATTCCTTTGAGGCCCACTGGGCGGATTTGGCCAGGGTTTTTGTCAGGCCGATACCGACCCCCACGGTCAGGCCGGTATGTTGCAGAACGGCAGCGCGCAGTGCCCTGCCAAAGTCTTCCGGAGCCTGACAGGCACGGATACCGGACAGGTTCAGAAAGCACTCATCAATGGAGTACCGTTCAACGCCGGCGGCCAGACTCTCCATCACCGAGACCACCCTGCCGGTCAGGACATGGTACAGGGCATAATTACTGGAGAACGCGTAAATCTTCTCCGGAAAAGACTGCTCCCGGACCCGGAACCAGGGTTCGCCCATCCGCACATATTTTTTGGCGGACCGGCTGCGGGCAATCACACAGCCATCGTTATTACTGAGGATCACGATGGGTTTTCCGCGCAGGTCCGGACGGAACACCTCTTCACAGGAGGCATAGCAGCTGTTGATATCGGCCAGGGCAAACATCAGCGGCGCGCCCGTGTGCGGTGTATGAAGTGGGTGACCACCCCAAAAATGACCAGCTGTTCCGGATCAGGATATATCACCGGCCAGGCGGGATTCATGGGCTGCAGGGCCAGACGCGGGCGTAACAGCAGACATTTGACCGTGAATTCACCCTCAGTTTCGGCAATCACCACATCGCCGTGCCGGGCCTGCAGGGATCTGTCCACGACCAGCAGGTCACCGTCATGGATGCCCATGTCCTGCATACTGCTGCCGGACGCCCGGACAAAGTAGGTGGCTGAAGGGTGCCGGATGCAGTAGTCATTCAGATCCAGCTCCGCCTCAACATAGTCCGTCGCGGGTGACGGAAATCCGGCCGGACACCGTTCAAGGAAAAGTGGCAGAGAAAGCCCGGTGGAGCCGGTGGCGGGAGACAACACGGTCAGGGACATAATGAATCCTCGTAATACTGTTTATTTATACAGTATATTCCGGTGCTCAGGGATGGCAATACCCTTTTTATTTATCTCATATTTATCTCTATATGGTCTCTTTCGGTTATTGCTTTCTTCAATCAATGTCTTTCTTATCCCTAAAATATCTCAAATATTTCTCAATAAACTGTTTATTACTGTGCATTCAGTCAGTATAATTGTTTTTGTTCTCTTATTTATCTCATATATGTCTCTTATTTAGTCAGGTAAACACACCATGAAAATTTTCATTGATGACGGATCGACCAATATCAAACTGCAGTGGGAAGAGGAGGGCGTGGCCCGGCAGGCCATCAGTCCGAACAGCTTCAAACGGGAATGGGGCGTGGCCTTCGGGAGCGAGCCGGTGTTCAATTACACCCTGAACGGCGAAAATTACAGTTTCGACCCCATCAGCCCGGAAGCCCTGATCACCACCCGTATCGACTGGCAGTACAGTGACGTGAATGTGGTGGCGGTACACCATGCCCTGCTGAAAACGGGGCTGGCACCTCAGCCCGTGGATATCGTGGTGACCCTGCCCCTGACCGAGTTCTACAACCACGACAATCAGCCGGACCAGGCGAAAATCGCCAGAAAGCAGGCCAGCCTGATGCGCCCGGTCACCCTGAATGGCGGGGAAACCTTCACGGTACGCAGCGTGCAGGTCATGCCGGAGTCCATCCCGGCCGGATACCGGGTACTGAAGGAGATGGATGACCTGGACTCCCTGCTCATCATTGACCTCGGTGGAACCACCCTGGACATTTCCCATGTCCGGGCGAAAATGCGCGGGATTTCCCGGATTTATGGCAGTTCCTCACTGGGCGTGTCCCTGATGACCGGGGCCGTGACGGAGGCCCTGAGTACGGCACGCACGAAAGTGAGCAGCTGGATGGCCGATGTGTTCATCATTAACCGTCATGACGATGACTTTCTGCGCCAGCGCATTAATGACGTGTCGTGCCTGGAGAGTGTGAAAGCGGCGATTTCCGCCTCACAAAACCGCCTGATTAACCGGGTGACTGATGCGGTAAACACCTTCAGCGGGTATTCTCATGTTATGGTAATTGGCGGCGGGGCAGAGCTTATCGCCGGAGCGGTCAGGGAACACTGTGGCCTGCGTGATGACCGGTTCATCATGAGTGAGTCATCCCAGTTCGACCTGGTCAGTGGCATGTATGCAATTGGTTAATGATGAATATGGACACGCGACGCAAGATCAACTTTTATCTCAATCCGGAACGCAATGAAGCAGACCGCTATGTCTGCGAAGTGATTGACAGTCTGCCCCAGGGAGAGCGCGGACAGGTCTGGCGCGCGGCCATGCTGGCCGGTTTTGCCCTGCGCAAGCAGGACAGCCGGCTGCCAAACCTGCTGGCAGAGCTGCTGACGGCGGAGACTTCGTTTGCGGATATCATCCAGCTGATGCGGGCGGTGTTCCCGGAAGAAATGGCCCGGACAGGCTGGTCTGTGCCGGCCGGCCCGGAGGCTACGGCACCACAGACTCCTCCGGTGCCCTCCGTGGAAGATGAAACCCGTGACAACGCCCGGCAGATGTTCGGTCAGGCGGTGCCGGGAGGGAACAGGAAAGCATGAAGATAACTTCCGTGATGAAACAGCGCCTGATGTCAGCCGTCAGTACCGTTCTGGTCCGGTGGGGTGTTCCCCGGAACCAGATGGATGAGCGGATTAAAAAAGTGGGCCGGGGCTTCCTGCTGGTTTCCATTCTGTTTGTGGTGCCGTGCGCGGTATGGACAGACAGTCTGTCGTCGCTGGTGAAGATTGTCCTGCAGCTGGGGTTTGCACTGTGCATGTTCGCCGGTGTACTGCTGGCATTCGATGACGGGAAGCTGCCCCCGCGCTGAGTGGTGAGCCCTGCGAAAGACCTGCCTCCCGGCAGGTTTTTTTTGCCCGGTGGTCAGCCGGCTGCGCCGGCGCACCGGGTGTGATGACGTCCCGCCCTGCGGTCGTGCCGGGCTGAAGCCGGTTCCCCTGTCTGCCGCTGATATCCCGCCGTTCCTGTCACCGCGCAGGAGCCTGGCACCCGGTCACCCCCCGTCAAAGGCCGTTTCACTGAAGGACTGCACCCGGTCCCTCCGGGCTGCGGCTTTGCCCTTCTCCTGTGACGGTGTGTTTTTCCCGGTCGCCCATTCCTGCTGATGCGGCGAAGGAACTCGGGGAAACATCATCTTAATCATGCAGGAGAAACAACATGCTTCAGAACAACGTCAACACCGCAGCAAAAGAATCTGAGGAATCATCTCTCACGGACAGTCAGATACAGGACCTGTTCAGCTGGGTGGTGCACAACACAGTGCCGGAGGGGCAGCCGGACGATTTTATCCCGACAGAAGGTCTGCAGGAACTGACGTCATTCACGGCAGAGGGGCCGGATTTCATCAGTGTCTGGCTGGATGAGACGGGCTGGCCCGTGGCCGCCACGGCTCCCATGGACGCGTTTGTCCGCGTGATGCACAGGGAGGCGTGCTGATGAGGGCGCAACATCAGATAACCGGGCTGTCCCCGACCATGGCCCGGGCGGAATTCCTGCGGGTGTTTGAGCGCACGGCGCGCCACCACGGGCGCTGGCAGGTCTTTCATGACTTTGTCACGCTGGCCGCCAGTGATCTGGATATGGCCCGGGTCTGCACGGCCGACAGCCGGGCCAGGATGGCGGCCCTCTGCGGGACGTATTCCCCGGCGGAACAGGCCGCGCTGCAGCAGCTGTTCTGTCTGATGACGGACGCCCTGTCCGGGGGCTTTCAGGATTTTCTCGGCAGTGTGTTCATGGAACTGGAGCTGGGCAATGACCGGGGCGGCCAGTTTTTCACGCCCTGGAGTGTGTCACGGATGATGGCCGGTCTGCTGGTACCCCGGCTGAAGGAGGCGCTGGCCCGTGAGCCCTTTGTGTCAGTGACTGAACCGGCCTGCGGGGCAGGGGGGCTGATGATTGCGTATGCGGCAGCCCTGGCGGAGGCGGGCTTTAACCCGGCGACACAGCTTCTTGTCAGTTGCACGGACATCGATGCTGTGGCGGCGGACATGGCATTCATTCAGTTGAGTTTGCTGGGCATGGCGGCGCGGGTTGACACCGGCAACACGCTGGCCGGGACAGTGACCCGCACCCGGTACACGCCGGTGTGGTATCTGGAAGGGTGGAATGACCGCCTGAAGACCCGGGCGATGCTGCAGGCATTCCGGTCCCTGATGACCTGACGAATTTGTCCGCTCCCACAGTAGATTATCTGCACTGAGTCAGCGTAAAAAGCACTGACCCGGTGCTTTCAACGGGAGACTGAAAGTCTGCTGTGAGCGACAAGAGGACTTAGTCAATTTTAGGGCTGTTTTTTTCGTAATAGAAAAACTGCGGCTGCCGTCAAAATGCCTATCAACGGCATCGTGCCAGCACCTGCTAAAAAGTTACGCTGATCTATCCGATTATCTGTACGAATGTTAGAAAGACGCGCCAGTGCGCTTTTTTTCGAAGTAGCACTAACCTCTTCAAATTGCTTTTCATAGCCCTGATTAATTAGTTTAAGAGCCTGGTTTTCTTCCGAACGTTCTAACACAACTATCTGTTTACCTTTTTGATAGAACTGGTAGTCAGGCATCTGGTCGTCCTTACAGTGAAAATTGATGAGGTGCTTCAGCTCTCAAGTTTAGCTATCTATAAAAAACCCGTTTTCTCTAAGCAGGTCAACACAAATATTATTCGCAATGTCTGCTCTTGGCACTCAGCGGGCAAGCTAACAAAACTGCAGGTCCGCTGTGAGCGAACTATAGTCATTCGCACCTTACGATAGTCTCGTCTATATTAACGATCGCATTCAGGGCTGGCAGGTAAAACAGACGCGTGACTCGCTATTGAGATGGTAAATTTTTTTGAAGATAATTGAGGAGATATATGGGCCGGGCCGATTATTTAACAGATATCAATGGAATTTTTTATCGGGCGATAGATCCTGCTTATCGGAACTTTTCTTTATCGGGGTCCAGGGCGCCGGGCCGTTACTCAGACAGTAATCAACCCACGCTGTACCTCAGTTCATCGCCGGAAGGCGTAGAAGCAGCCATGAAATCCCACAGTGGCAGCAGGAGTGCCAACCTTGAAATAGTCAAAGTAAGGGTTATCACTGAGAAAATTTTTGATTTAAGAAATGCAGAGGCATTACTGGCGGCAGATATTGATCTTAATGATGCCATTGCGCCATGGCAGGAAATTGTGCATGAGGGCGGCATTCCCAAGTCTTGGAAATTGCGTAATCGCCTCGAGTCACTTGGCATAAATGGTTTAATAGACCCTTCCCGAAAAGCACCGGGTCTTTGGCATTTAGTTCTTTTTTCCTGGAATCAGAACAGTACATCTCATGCATATATTCTTGAATGAACAAATGAGATTGACATCCTTGCAAAGGTTAAGTGTAGGTACAGAGGGTATGTAACCCTCAGGGTTCGAATGACTATATCTGGCACTAATCGGACAAGCTAACTGAGGTCCGCTGTGAGCGAAAAGCGGAAGTTGGCACTCTGGTTCCCACAAGAGTGGCCACTGAAACAGTCGCAATTCACTTTGCTGACTTTGGTTTGTGACAAATGAGTCAGTGGATACTGAAATGAACAAGGTATCTGCCATATTGTGCTTCAATGACAAACTCTTCGTGCAGAGAGCCATACCACACTGGTGGGCTGGTGATAAGAGTAAAGAACTCTGCAATACCGGTCATTTCATTGAGAGCATCTGCAAAATTGGCGAGAAGGTTCTGCTTGAGTGAGGAGGGCAGAAGTTGCATGTCCTCATGCTCAAAGAACCATAAAGCCACTCTCTCCATAAATATTTTTTGAGAGCATGCTTGAAGTTGTGGGTGCCAGTATGCGGACGGAAACTTATCTGTGATGGATGAGTGATACATCGCCAAAGACGTCAGCATGCTGTCACTTTCCTCAAGTCTAATCACAAAATAGTCAGATACGCGGTTTGCCGCATCATTCATACAGCCTACAGCCAGCATAAATCCTGTGAGTCGTTCCGCATATTTATCCATTTTTCCTCTCTAAGCGCGTTGCCCTATCTGAATTCACATATCTGGAGTAACGTTTCAGGACATTACAGCATGTCTGCAGGTGTCCATGTTAAACAACGCGAGGGGATAGTAAAACCTTGAACCGCCCCAAATGACCAAGACAAACTGCTGTAACAACTTCCTCTTTTGGCACTCAGCGGATATTAAGTAAATAAAGCCACCAGGTTTGTTCTGAGCAAAAAAGAGGTACGCATATGCTGAGAATCACATTCCGGGTGCTTCAGAACCCATAACAAGGATGTCGCTTTGCTCCCCGTTAGATTGCTGGTCTGGTTGATTAATGCTAATGTACACATACATTAGCATTAACAGGGCTTCAGCTTATGCGGGATGAAACGAAAAAAGCCATGCGGTTGTTTCTCGGTGGCAGATGTTACACGGTGGCGAACCTCGAAAGGGATTACCTGGCCGAAGTGGCCGGGTACAGTGACGATCGCTGGGAAGCGCCGCAGCGTGCTGCACGCCTGGCGGCGGCGGTAAAACGTTACAAGACCTCTGAAATGTTGCGCTTTATTTTTGCCACCATCGCCTACGATCCCGACCCGGACTTAACTCCGCTGGCCGTGAAGCGGTTATGTAATGCCCTGTTCGGCAGAACGGGGAGCCAGTGGCTGATTGTGGAAGTGTTCGGGGAGAAGGGGAGGCAACACCGCAGTGCCGACAGCCACCCGGAGGCCGTGGAAAAAATAGCCGCCAGATATCGGCGTGATGCCGGTCTGCACTGGTCGGCAACGCTGGCCGAGATTGAGCGGGTAAAGCGGCTGTATCAGGCGGGAATTCGGGCTTCCAGAGAGGAAGAGGGCTAACCACCCTGTTATTAATGCTAATGTACGCATACATTAGCATTAATACTGCTTTTAAATATGCCTTTTGAGGAGTTTCCCTGGTGACTATATCGTCTGGGTCGAGACTTCGGTTAACTTCCGGTAAAACCGAATACCGTTGAACGGTATAAAAAAACGCCTGGCAATCATTCTCTATGAAAATCAACCTCACTAGCTTAAAATTTAAGGAACTACCAGAAACGGTAATTCCTTCGCTTAAACACCTCCATGAACCCATTGAACGCATGAAATTAAATGATGAAGAACAAAAAATATGGGAGAAATTATTACGTGAGCATATTAAAACCACGCAGCGCTGCTCTGGTGATGAGTATATGAAATAATATTGCCGCTTATTTCGTCCCGCCCTGGACGTTCAGGTTTTTCTGTCCAGTTCTGCTGGTAGCGGGAGAACTGGCCTGATATTATTGGGTAATAACGACAGGAGGTAGACATGACATTTTTTCTTATTATTGCGTTTGCTCTGATAGTCGTCGGTAGGCTTCTGCTGCGAAAGAGCCTGAATAAACTCCACAATGAGTATTACCGCCGTGCTGACGAGCGGGGATGTGCTGAACGTTATGAATCCATCGTTCGCCTTTACAACTCCAGAGATCCCCGCGTTTTAGAAACTGCTTATATGGAAGCCATTTCCTGCACTAAGGCCGCTTAAGCGGCCTTTTTTACGGTGTAGCTTATGTGCGTATCACCTGTGGAAACTTATAGCCCTGAAGCTGATCTGCTCTCGGTATTTCATACCAGGGTATATTGTCTTCTCGTGCCTGCGTTAACGCAACCATATTACTGTTTCTTAGTCAGGCGACTTCAATAGTGCCGCAACTGAAAACCAGGCTCCGGGAAAAATTATGAACCCTCTTTTTCCCTCTTAGCATTACCGCCAGAATCACAGACTTCACTTTTCAGGTGTTTTAAGCCGGTAGACACCTTTCCACCATGAATCGAAAGAAATACCATCATCACAGCGCATAAACGTGCCGTTACGCTTGGGTGTGACAGTAAGATAACCTCTATTTTTCCCGCAGGTCTTATAAAAAAATCTTTTGCTTTAATGAAATTTTCAGCGCCAATAATTGAGGGGGATGTTAAATCCTTAGCCAACCATGTAGGGTAACTTTCCGCATTAACCCATATCAGGCGATCAATGAATGAAAAGATTACACATGCAAGGCCAATAGCCCAGAGTGTATTAATAAATAATCTTAAAACCCTAAGAGCAAAATATTTTGAGCGCTGCAACGGTGAGACTATAAAAGGCAATGATATGATGGCAGTAGTTACTACTGCACAGGAAAGTAAAGTGTATAACACTGCCCATGATTTTAAATATGCAGAAAATGCCACCATCATTGAAAGAACTATAACTATTGGCACGCAGATTTTTATGTTTTTTATTTTTATTTAATAAGTCCTAATTAAATCCATCTATTGTTTAACGCCATTTTATTATGTAATAAATGGCGTGTATTTAAAATTATTCATTATTTGCAATGATGATAATACCACCGAACATACAAAATATTATAATAGCTATAGTACATAATACGAGTGCAAGATCAGTTGGTGTTTCGTCTGGTGTGTTACAGAATATAGATATAAATACCCCAAGCAAGAAAACAAGAGAAAGACCAAATTTTGTACACAAAACACAAAATGTATTGTGTTCTTCAGTGCCGTCTTTTGTTTTTAAAATACAGAAAATCATATACCAAAAAATAATAATTAACACGGATGTTAGAACTGATATGAAAATTCTAAATGCATGGTTGTAACTTATTTGCAACCAGAATCCTCCCTTACCAATTAAATACATACCACCGAAGAAAAGAGCGACTGCACTTGTTACAAGGAATACAAAAGCAATACCTTTCATAAGGATAATTAAAACGTCCCTCATTACTGATATTTCTGTGTCTGTAACGCTATGAGTAGTTTTCATTTTTTAAACTCCATGAGACTCAGAAGGGAAGTTGCTGTATGCGCTGTCATATCACTATTCATTATTCTGGCGACTTCAGTAGTGGGACACATTCACGATCTGTGATTTGTATAAATTCTTCTCTCTGCTTTTCAATTTTCCGTCTTAATTCAAAATCTGCATATCTGTTTTTTTTGTGGGTATCTGTATCTATCTGCGAGACGAGTTCAAACCACAATGAACGCACCCCCCATGCGGCGTTATGATACATTTCCGCAACGCCTTTTGAGTCTGTATTAACCGCTTCGTTCATATAGTCATTTATACGTTCAGCGGTAATTTTTGTTATTTCATCATAATTCATGAATTACTCCCTGAATGACGGGAAGTCATCCCGCCGTCGGTTTACAGACTAGCCCATGACGATTTTGATACTGGCACCGCAGGCCGCAGCATATCTTTCCAGTGTTGAGATACTGGCTTTGCTGGCATTTCTTTCCAGTTTACTGACGGCTGGCTGCGTAATGCCCATACGTTCAGCTACCTGAGTGCTGTTAATGCCAGCTCTGCGCCGCAGGTCAGCAAGCAGTTCCTGTAGCTCTTCTTCCTTCTTTTCTGCGAGATAAGTGGCCATTACATCCGGGTTCTGTAATGCTTTTGCTTTTACATCTTCAAAGGAAATACCTTTAACTTTCATCTGTCAGTTCCTCCAGTCTTTGCAGTGCCAGGGCTATCTCTGCCGGTGGTGTCCTGGGCGTCTTTTTGACAAACGTTCGCAGGATATAAATTTTTCTTCCCTTAGCAAAGGCGAAAAAAGTCCGTGTAATGTCTTTCTTTCCCGCCCGTAACTCAAAAAGACCGTCCTGAATGATATCCGTATGCGGATACCTTAACTGGTTGCCCTGTAACTCCAGCTTATCCAGTGCGGCTAACGCCTTACCCTGAATCACACTGTCCAGGTCGAGTATTTCCTGTTGTGCTTCCGGGTGAAAAATCAGTTCAAACACGTTGCGGCCCCTTTCCTGTGCGGCATCGCATCAGATGGTCGTTCCATGTGCACAATCATAACCTACAGGTTATTATAACTCAAAGGTTATTTACAACCTTTGGGTTATTCACAGGAAAATGAAATGTTCCGGATACTGCGCGGAGTAGGGGCGGGTGTCGGGAAACTATCTGTAAAACCGAATACCGGCAAACGGCATAAAAAACCGCCTGGCGGCGGGATCTCCACTGCCCGTAGCCATCGTGCCCCGTCAGGCGGTCACGGGGCGGGCGGCTTTTATGGCTCATGTCTGTCGCCCCGGCTATTTTGCGCCATCCCTTCGCGGTCTGATGATCGCCCTTCAAGCTGCTTTCGCGGCATATCCTCGCCGCCATTAAAGACTGACGGCTGCGGTATTCCACGGTCAGCCTGACCCGTTGCCTGACGGTGCCTTGAGGCTCCGGGCAGCAGGGAACGGGCATCGTGGCGATGCCCTCCTGACGCCCCCTGTCACCGGAGGAGTACCGTTATGTCCCGTTTTGTCCTGGGTAACTGCGTCCAGATCATGTCCGGCTTTCCGGATAACGCTGTCGATTTCATCCTGACTGACCCGCCGTATCTTGTCGGTTTCCGCGACCGTTCCGGGCGTTCCATTGCCGGGGATACCACGGATGAATGGCTGCAACCGGCCTGCCACGAAATGTACCGCGTACTTAAACGCGATGCCCTGATGGTCAGTTTCTACGGCTGGAACCGGGTGGACCGGTTCGTGAATGCCTGGAAAGCGGCCGGATTCAGTGTCGTCGGCCACCTGGTATTCGCCAAAACTTACGCCTCAAATGCGTCCTGGCTGGGCTACACCCATGAGTGTGCCTATCTGCTGGCGAAGGGACGGCCCCGTAAACCCCTCAAACCGCTGGGTGATGTGCTGCCCTGGCAGTACACGGGCAACCGGCATCACCCGACAGAAAAACCGGTGGCCAGTCTGCAACCCCTGATTGAATCCTTTACCGCGCCAGGGGGCATTGTCCTCGACCCGTTTGCCGGGTCCGGCTCCACCTGTGTGGCGGCGGCCCGGGCCGGGCGGCGTTATATCGGCATAGAACTGCTGCCGCAGTACCACGCTGCCGGACTGCAACGCCTGGCGGCCGTCCGACGCGCCCTGCACCTGCCGGCGGCCAATGACGACTGGCACCACCCGGAGGCCGCCTGATGAATTACACCGGTCATGAGGACCTGCGCGCCGCCGTGGCGGCGCTGACAAACAGCATGTGTGACCTGCGTGACACCCTGAATGGTCTGGAAAGACAGTACCGCTATGACGCACCCGCCCTGACGGACCGGCTGGCAGGACAGACCCTGCGCCGGATTAACACCCTGTATCTGGCGGCATACCAGGAAGCCCTGGAGCTGGACGAGAGTTTTAAAGACTGACACCCGGGCCGGATTAACCGGCCTTCATGAATGAGGAAATACCGATGTTTGGAACCCGCGAAGAACTGTGCCATGAACTGGAAAGAATGTTTACCCCGGATGAACCGTTGCTGCTGCTTGTCTGGACACCCGGATCGGTGGAGGCCGCCTGTGACCCGGAAGAAGAAAGGGTGAGCGATGAAGAACTGCCGGCACTGATGGCCGCCCTGGGGGATATCCCCATGGACACGTACCAGGAAGCGGGGCTCACCCGGGAAGACGTGCGCCGGCTGCTGCGCTCGATGCGCGTGGCGTCCCGCCGGCAGGTGACGGTCCCGGCGGCGCTGCTGAACCGTGTCATTGACTGGGCCGTCCGTGAGGTGACGGCCCGGGAAAGCCAGTGTTTTGAGGCCGGTCAGCCGGTGCCCTGCTCAGTTGCCCTGCTGGGTGAGGACCTCCGGACCCTGAAAGCGCGGGCCGCATGACCCCCGGCCCCGGGTATCCGGGGCCATTTCATTAAGGACCGGTGCGGCACACCGCACCGCCATACCTCCGTCCCCGGCGTTGCCGGAAACGGCCGGGTTTCACCGCCGTGCCTTCACGGTAGCCCGGCGGCCTCGTCTGCAAGGGTTCGCTGTCGCCATTCTCCTCACCCGTTCCCGCCGTTCACGGTGCGTTCAGCCCGCTCACGGCGCGCGTGCGGCTTCCGGGAATGCCCCTGCTTCCTCAGCTTTTCGCCGGGCTTTTGTGGCGGCACGGCGATGGCCGTACACGAGCAACCTTAACTGAGGAGTCACATTATGCCGAACTGGTGTGCCAACCGGCTTTTGATCACCGCCCCGGATCTGTCCGGAATTCATGCCCTTGTCCGTGGTACGCAGACCCCGTGGTATGCGCAGGCTGTCGGGGAGGGAAGACAATTTTTTGCGGCCGGCTGTGCCGGTATCCTCCGTCCGGTTGAACCGGTAAACCGTGCGCCTTACCCCGCGTTATGCACGACACGCCCCGGTCAGGACACGCCGGAAAACCGGGCTTACAGTGACTGGCTGACCCTGCTGATGAACGGGGCTGAACTCACCCGTGACCGGTGCGGACACCTGCATGACCTGTGGCTGGGCAGTGGGCTGGCTGCCCGTCACTGGGAAAGCCTGTCCGGGGAGGAACAGGTGGAGGTGGAACGCCTGTTTCGGAACAAACGCCACGACTGGGGCACAGCCGGGGATACGAAGGTGGAGCTCTGGTGGAACAACCGGTGCCGGAATACGCCGCAGGCTGAGGGGCAGGTGATGGACATGCTGTTGTTACTGCCGACCCGGCTGGATGTGGAAGTGAACGGTTTTAACGGCAAACTGCTGGACGGGGTGCCCTCCGGGTATGACTGGTACAGCACCCGTTACGGTATTAAATGGCCGTGCGGATTCGAGGCCGGTATCACAGAGGTCAGCGGGAACTGTCTTCAGGTGGATTTCGACACGCCGTGGTGTCCGCCGTCAGGGGCGGTGCTCGCCGCCCTCAGTGCGCAGTATGGCTGCACCGTGAAGCACTGGTATGCGGAATGTGGCTGCGACTTCTGCGGTTTCAGTGAATATTCGGGCGGTGAACTCACGGAGTGGCTGGAAGACGCGCTGGAGTGGGGCGACGAAGATGAGGACGGCGGCTGTGATGTGTGCGGGCCGGACTGGCTGGTCGGGAATGTGGCGCATTTTGGCGGCTGATTAACAGGACGCACGGGCGGGGTGCCTGCCCGTGCGGGAGAACAGAATAAGGAGCAAACGATGAATGATATGACTGTGGGCGGGCTGATCCGCCGTCTTCAGCGCTGGCCGGAAGAGGCGCTGTGCTGCGGCACATTCTGGCTGGCTGATGATTTTCTGGCACTGGATGAGACACTCACGCCCGAAGAAATTGCCTGTGCGATGGACATTGCCACCGACCGGCATGACGCCAGTGTGGGGTTTAACTGGGATCACCTCGCTGCCGCCATTGCAGAAATGAAAGGGGAGGACTGACCGGCCGGGCAGGGACGCCTGCCGGTTTCACGCAATAAGGAAGTCGCCGGCTCCGCTTCTCTGCCGGCGCCACCCTCCGGGCAGCACCGGGGAACTGTCAGCCTCCGTGCGGTGACGGCCTTAGCCGTGCCGTTACTTTAGCCCGGCCACTGCGGCTGCAAGGGTTCGCTGTCGCCGACATCCTCACCCGTTCCCCCCGTAAACGGCGCATTCAGCCCGTTTACGGCGCGCATGCGGCTTCCGGTGTCGCCCCTGCATCCTCCGCTTTTCGCCGGGCTGGCGTTCCGTCACGGCTCAGGCCGGAACTGTTATCCCCTTTAACCGTGGAGGAAAAACCATGACCACAGCACAGGCTACTGACAACGTATTGCTCACCGGGGCACAGCGCCTCACTTTTTTGCCGGATTTGTTTGGCAGCGATTTCATGCTGTCGGAGGCGTCCGTGTACGGCTATGCGCAACGTTTTTGCCCGGACTATCCGGGTGGATTCTGGCAGTTTTATCGTCTGCCGGACGGCGGCGGCTATATGGCACCGGATGTGGACACCCTGACATTCTGCAACACGGATAACGGGTTTGAGCAGACCGTGAGCGGGGACGTGGCGGGGATCATCCTGACTGCGCTTGTCCTGAATCACCGGAGCTGGCACCACAGCCACCATGACCGTGAGGAGCTGTGCCGCCACTTCTGCCGCCGCTATGAACAACTGATGGCATTTGCTGACACGCACCCGGATGCCGCCGTTATCTGGCGTGCGCTGGACTGACATTCGCACGGGCGGCACGGCCGCCCGTATTCCCGGCAGAACACAGGAAAACACCATGTACGGAACCGTTAACGATATTTGTGAACAACTGCACCAGCGCTACAAATCCGATGAACTCATGACGCTGATTATCTGGACGAAAGAGGACGTGCTCAGTGTGCTGGATAACGCACGGATCACCGACGAAACCGCCGACGAAATTTTGCAGCAAATTGACGGGCTCGATTCGCAGCACGAATACGGCGTGAGCCTGGAAACGCTCCAGGCTGTACTGGATAACATCGGCGAGGAAGAGAAGCAGGCCCGCGAAGCGACGGTGCCCGCCGCCGCACTCGAAATTGCGCTCAGGGTGGCGTGGGATTTTATGCGCCTTGAGGACGCACAGAGCGGCAAGGGGGCGGCCGCGCGGCTGTATCCGCACGAAACACAGGCGCTTTTACGTGTCAGCGCCGCGCTGAAAGCGCAGACAGACGAATAACAGCCCAGCGACAGCGCGGGGGTGGCGTAGCCACCCCCGATAAGGAGCCAAAAAATGTACGGAACCGTCAGCCAGCTTTACCACCGCCTGAAAACCGAATTTCAGGGCGAGGAAAAAATCACGCTCATCATCTGGCGTAAAGAGGATGTGATGAAGGTACTCCATGACGAGCACCTCACGGAGGAAACCGCCGCCGAAATCGTGTGCGACATCTCGACATGGGACAGGGATGCACAGCACGAAGCTGGCGTGGGCGCTGAAACCGTCCGGTTTATCGCCAGTGCCGTCCGGCACGCCGCAGCACGCCGTAACCGGCCAGTGACCGTTTCTGCCAGCGACCTGGAAATACTGGCTGAAGCCGCAGGCCGGCTGCTTGAAACCGGCGGAGATGATGATCCGCGCGCCATTGAAGAAGCGCTCAGTCGTGCCTGGGAGGCCATTAACCCGTAAACGCCGGGAGCAGGGCAGGGAAGCCCGACGCCCTTTCTGGCCCGGGCGAAAACACCGCCGCCTGCGGCGGCAGAACGGCAGAAGACGCGCCTGGCGGCGCGCTTCACGCCGTACTGCTGGTTCATACTGCTTGCCTGAGTTCAGGGAAAATAAAACCAGGTCGTTGAGATGAGAACATCGTTGATATCAAAAACGGCAATGCTTTCAACCGGAGAGGGTGACTGACATGCCAGACCTCTTATTTTTTGAATTAATATGTTTTCTATTAGCATTAATATTCATTAATGAGAGTTATTTAATAACACCTTTTTCAGGCCGCGCCAGTTTAACAGCTAAAGATCCTTTGCCCCGGGCGTCCGGGCGGCTGTCATGCTTCGCACAGAGCCAGCGGGGCTGTCTCTGCCCGGGCCCGTTCCGGGCCAGCGGGTTTCCATCCTGACGCAACACCGGCTTGCAGTGTCCGTTAACGGACACGCCGCCCTGTCGCGCCGGGGGCGGCGCTTCCTGCAGCCCGGTACTGCCAGGCTGTAAGGCGCAACGCCGTTTCGCTGCCGCGCGCCGTCGTTGCGGTGTCTGCCTGCTCATTCCCTGCCCGTGACCGTCACTCCCGTGTGAGTCCCTTCGCCCGGGCTGAGACAGCCACAACCCGTCTGGCTGTCCAGGGTAAATAAACGGCCACGAAACTTTTTTGCAGGCAAAAAACTGTCGTGTCCGCCCCGGACATCTGCACCGGGCAGTGCCGGTTTACGCCCTCGCGGCGAGGGTTCTCAAACGGGTGACAGCAGTCACCACCGGCGGGAAACATCAGCCGGCAGACACAAAACGTCAACACCGCGGACTCCGGAAACTCAACGGGTGACGGGGTGTTAAAACCACAACAGAGGGGGATTTATCATGGCATCACGGGGCATCAACAAAGTGATTCTGGTCGGGAATCTGGGGCAGGACCCGGACGTGCGTTACATGCCGAACGGCGGGGCCGTGGCCAACCTGACGCTGGCCACTTCAGAGTCCTGGCGGGACAAACAGTCCGGGGAGCTGCGTGAGCAGACCGAATGGCACCGGGTGGTGCTGTTCGGAAAACTGGCCGAAGTGGCCGGGGAATACCTGCGCAAAGGCGCACAGGTTTACATCGAGGGCCGGATGCGTACCCGTAAATGGCAGGACCAGAGCGGTGCAGAGCATTACACCACGGAAGTGGTGGTGAATACCGGCGGCACGATGCAGATGCTGGGTGCCCGTCCGGCACCTGCCGGGCAGACCGGCAGGAAAGGCCGTCAGGACGCGACCCCGGCTCCCCAGTCTGCCACGGACATTCCTCCGGCAAACCCGGCAGATTTCCCGCCTTTTGATGATGAGGTGCCCTTTTAATTTCCCTTTTTCCGGCCCTGCCTGGCAGGGCCTTCACTGACACAGAACACGGAGAAAAATATGTCCTTTCCCCACCTGCCGGACGGTGAGTTTACCCGTCAACAGGCCGAAGCCCTCACGGAACGGTTTCATAACGTCACGATTGAAGATGATCAGCGCAGCCATTTTCGCCTGGTGGTGCGTGACCGTGACGGTGTGCTTGTCTGGCGCGCCTGGAATTTTGAAGCCGGTGCCGGGGTCATGCTGAACCGCTATATCAGCCGCTACGGCGTGGCAAAACAGTAATCAGAAGGTGCCGGACGCAGCCACGTCCGGCATGAACAGTCATTAACACAGCGAGGTATTAATCATGTCCGTCACAGAGTCTGCCGTAAAAAACCCCCGGAAAGCAAACAGGAAGCAGCCTGATGCCGCACAACGGGCGGCGCTGGATGAAGCCGTCAGTGCGGCTGAAACACGTCTGGTGCCGCTGTCAGCCCTGCGTCCGTCACCGCTGAATGTGCGCACCCTGCCATACAGCGTGGACAGTATCCGGGGGCTGGCGGAGTCCGTTGCCACCACCGGTCTGCTGCAGAACCTGACCGTCCATGCCCTCCCGGACGGATTGTATGGCGTGGCAGCCGGGGGGCGTCGTCTCAGTGCCCTGCAACTGCTGCGTGAAGCGGGGCGTATCAGCCCGGATTATCCGGTGGCGGTAAAAGTGATCCCGGAAGCTCTGGCAACGGTGGCCTCCGTTGCGGAGAACGAACAACGGGCGGCAATGCACCCGGCTGAGCAGATAACCGGGTTCCGCACACTGGCAGAGCAGGGGCAGACGCCGGAGCAGATCGGGGCGGCACTGGGGTTCGGGGTGCGCCATGTCCGGCGCATGCTGAAACTTGCCGGACTGGCGCCCTCACTGCTGGCCCTGCTGGCTGAAAACAAACTGACCGTGGAACAGGGCCAGGCACTGTGTCTGGAAAGTGATCCGGTTCGCCAGATGGAGATTTACGCGAACGTCACCGCACAGTGGTCAGGCGCACCGGTGCATGCCCTGAAACGCGCGGTGACGGATACCGAAATATCCGTCACCCATGCCGTGTTCCGGTTTGTCGGTCGGGAGACTTACGAAGCCGCCGGGGGCAGGGTGCGTGAAGACCTGTTCAGTGCCGAAGAGGGGGACGGTACGGCAGACAGTGGGCTGGTTTTCCGCCTGTTTCAGGAAAAGCTGGACGGGCTGGCCCGGGACATTCAGCAGCAGGAGGGCTGGGCGTGGAGTCTGGGCAGAAATGACCCTGTCCGGCAACACGGCGAAGACCGGGAAACCTTCCTTGTCCAGGAGGCCCCGGCCCCGGTGTACACCCGGCATGAACAGGGACGACTGGATGAACTGCAGGCGCGTTACAGCACCTTTGACACAGAGTGTGATGAAGCGGCTGAACTGGCGGCAGAGATTCTGGCACTGGAAGAAGCCGGTGAAATCTGTGCCTGGCCGGAAGCGGTGAAGGCGGTGTCCGGGGTGGTGGTCAGCATGTTGTCTGACGGGGAAATCAGGATCCAGCGTGGCATTCGTCGCCGGGCCGACATGACGGAAGAGGAAAACAGCCGCCCGGTGGCGTCAGTGCTCAGTACCCGCCAGCCCGATGCCGCAGAAGGGGTCAGTGTGCCGTTGCTGACAAAAATGTCCTCGGAACGGACGCTGGCTGTTCAGGCCGCGCTGATGCAGCAGCCGGAAAAAGCGGTGGCACTGATGACCTGGCGGTTGTGTACCAGTGTGTTCGGCGGGTATGTGTCCACCGCACATCCGTTCCGGCTCAGTGTGACTGTGTCACACGGTAACCTGACCGCAGAAGCCCCGTCCGGGAAGAACGGCGCGGCATACCAGGCGCTCATGGCAGAAAAACACAGTCTGGAAAACCTGTTACCGGCTGGCTGGGAAAAGGACTTCACCACCTTCTTCACCCTTGACGGCAGTGTGCTGATGGCGCTGCTGGCCTTCTGTACCGCCTGTTCCGTGGACGGGGTTCAGACCCGTGACTGCGGTCATACCTCGCGCAGTAACCTTGACCCGCTGGAAAACGCCATCGGGTTCCACCTGCGTGACTGGTGGCAGCCCGGGGCGGAGAGTTATTTCCGCTCCCTGAAACACAGCCAGATTGTGGATGTGCTGAATGAGGCCGGGATGACCGGGGCCGCCCGGGATGCGGAGAAGATGAAAAAAGGGGAGGCGGCAGACCTGGCGGAAAGCGTGATGGCTGGCACCCGCTGGGTACCGGCCTGGCTCTGTGCGGCGGATCCCACGGCCCGTCCGCGCAGCACTGACACTGACACCCCGGCACACGCCGCCTGATGATGCAGACCGCCCCGGGAGGGGCGGTCATAAGGAGAACCCCATGTATTCCCTGACCGACCTGAATAATTTTTCTGCCTGTGATTTTGAAGCCATCCGTGAAAGCGGCGAGGTGACCCGCCAGTCCCTGACCAGCGATGTGCTGGCGACCATTATGATCCCGGAAGGGTGGACGGTTATCCCGGAATGCCGGGGTGAATTTGGCGGGCTGTTCCCGGTCCAGTGCCGGTTCTCACCGGTCGATAACCCGGCGGTGGTGGTGTGCCTGTGCAGCCCCGGCGAACTGAGCGGAACCTGGTTGCTGCTGCTGGCTTCGCCGGACGGCAGTGTGCTGCGCCCGCTGATGTCCGGTGAACAGCTTGAACCGCTGCTCACCGCGCAGTGGCTGGCGCGGGTGGCCTCCCTCTGCCGGTTCGGCTGTACCCCCCGCACGGTGGCCTCCCTGCTGGATGAGGAGGTGGTCGCATGATCCCCGTCAACCGTTCACTGACCTCCCTGCATCCTGCCCGGCAGGCGGCCCTGCAGGCCATTACCCGGGTTGAAGAAGACCGGCAGGCCGGGAACCGGCTGCCTGAACATCCGTATGCCCGGACTTTCCTGCGCCTGCTGACCGGGTCGGGCAGACTCAATGCCACCAACGCCCGGGCCATTCCCGGCCTGGTCTGGTCTCCCCGCAACGGGCAGGGAACCCTGAAAGAGGTGGAAAGCGCCCTGGATGAGCTGCTCGCTTCGCAGGGCGAACACTGCCCGCTGCCGCTCCCCCTCGCGGTCGCCAGTGCGCTGTTCCCGGATGTGGCGTTCCGCAAACGTACCCGCCTGGAGCGTCAGGCCGGACTGAAACGGCACAAGGCCTGCCGCCAGGAAGATAACCGCATGGCGCAGGCCGCCCTGCAGCAACAGAACCTGGTCAGTCAGGCCCGGACTGAACTGAATTTTCATTCCCCGGACACCGTGGGGGCCTGGTATGAACGCTGGCAGGATGACCTGAATGAGCGGGAACTGTCCGGGCTGTTTACTGCGTGGTGCAGCCGGTTCGCATCACTGGCTGACGTGGCCTGGCTGGAGCAGGCCGGGGATCCACTCTGGAGCCGGTTACTCGCCGTGCGGGAAATCGTGGCTGCTTCATCCGTCCGGGTGCGCATGGCTGAACGCTGGCAGGTGCCCAACAAACTGACGTTCAGGCGGGAGGCCGCATGAAGAAAGTGAACCCGTGGCGGGAAGAACTGGCACTGGCCCGGCGGCACCGCCGCTATCTGACGAACGTGGTGAACCGGCTGACCGGCTCAATGACATTGTGGCCAGCCGTTATCCGGGGATGCTGCCGCCACGGGTCTGACTGTTGTCAGTGTAACCCGTTGTAAAAAGATAAAAAAAGGAATGACTGCCCGGTGTTTTGGGGCGGTTTTTCCTGGTCGGTCAGGGTAAAGGGCGGTATAATGGCGGTGGCGCTTGAGGCTTTTTGCCTCATGACGTTTCAGGTGGTTTGTGCCGTTGTTGTGAGGCAGAAAGAAGAAAAGCCCCGTAGGAAGTTAATTTTATTAACCAACCACACGAGGCCATCTGCTTGACTAGACACCAACAGAATAGCCTCTTAGCTGCCGTAAGGCAAGGAGAAGAAGGCCATGAAACTGCCACGAAGTACCCTGATCTGGTGCGTATTAATTGTGTGTCTCACACTGTTGATATTCACTTTCCTGACCCGGAAATCGCTCTGCGAAATACGGTACAGGGACATGAACAGGGAGGTGGCGGCTTTTATGGCTTACGAACCCGCTAAGTAGCCAACCCCGGCGGGGGGAAACCCCGCCATTCAGGGGCTGATGATGTCCTGTTCTGCCACAAGTGCCTTATGAAGGGGTTGCCGGCTCGCTGGCAGCCCCTTTTTCCTGCCTGCAGCACGGCGGGAAACCCCTGGCCCCTGCGGGGCCGGAAAAACCCGGATGCGCCTGCGGCGCTTCCCCGGCTCCTCCCTGTCTGTGTCGTCTTCCCGGGTATTCTGTGCCGGTGCGCGGTTTGTCACTGGCTACGGCGTCGGGGCTTTCTGTTGTTATTCCTGCTGTTGTTATTCCTGTTCGTCATTTTCCTGTTGTGGCGGGGGCATCCCGGTCTGTGACACCGGGCGTCCGGGCGGGCTGTCATGCTCCGCACAGAGCCAGCGATGCTGTCTCTGCCCGGCCCCTCCGGGGCGGCGGGTTTCCATCCCTGACGCAGTGGCCACACCCTGTCGCTCACACCGGCTGGCGCCGGCGTCGCTTTCACTGCCCGGCGAAGAAGCCGCCGGGCGCTGAGGACGACACGCCCTGGCGTGTCGGGTGCGTTCATCCTGTTTCCGCCCCCCGGGTGGCCACTCACGTCAGTGCCTTACGCGGAGGGCTTTGTGTAGCACCGTCGCGTCGTCATCCAAGGGGTATATAAACTCCGCCAACAGTTTTTGCCCGAACGGCCGGACAAAAACTGTTGTCTCCGCCCCTTTCCTTCCTCCTTGCGCCGTCGCTACCCCGCCCTTTGCCGCGAAAGGTCCCGACGAGAGATGGCTTAACCCCCAGAGAAGGAGACACCAGGATGAACACACACAACGTCAACACCGCCGCTCAGGAGCCCTCGGAAAGATGGGGGGTAAAACCGTACAGACCCGCAGGGACCGAAACCGGTTATCTCATTCTGATGGCGGCAGGGAAGAAAGGCACCGCAGACGAGGATATGGATGTTTATGAGTTCCGGTCTGTCGCGCAGCTGAAAGCCTTCAGAAAGCGCTGGCCAGAGAAAATGTGTGAGCAGTATGCCTACCTGCTCAGTGCCGGTACTGACCGCCACGGGCACCATGTGGCGGTGGCGACGGGAAAGCACTTCCGCCCGTTCCTGCGTGAGATTAAACGGGCCGGGGTGGACATTTTCCCCCGGAAAACGCCGGACGCCGGGCATTAAAAAAGCAGGGTTGCCCCTGCTTCCTTAATCCGGATTCAGTGAGCCCTCACTGGTTCCGGGTTCATCAATCACTCACAAGGAGTACACCGATGAATTTCGACCCGCAAATCGTCTCACAGGCGAAAGCGTTTGTAAATGATCTCCATGCCGGGAAACCGGCCCGGGTTCCCCGTATGCCGTTCGCGCAGTGGCAGGTGTTTATGACCACGGTACAGGCCGAACAGGCTCACGCCATGGCAACCCTGCGCCCGGCATGGCGCGCGTTTATATCCACCCTCCCGGCCAGCCCGGTCATTCACTGAGGAAAACAGAATGGACGCATTACAGCGAAAATCGCTCTCCGGCCTGTGGCTGGTGAACCTGGAGAACGGCGCACGGGGCATCATTCTGAACGGGGTGGCCGTCACCGGCTGCCGCGACCAGGACGGCGCACCGGCGGTGACGCAGACGGGCGAAAATCTGGCGACGGCACTGGGGCTGATGCTCTGCTCTGTCAGCTGGAAAACCCCGCCACTGATGCAGTGGGAATGGTCAGACATTGCCGAAGACATGGCCCGTTGTGTGACGCTCACGGAGAGCCAGCGCCGGGATGTCACCGTGATCCACTCCCGGCTGTCGGGTGGCGAAGCCATACACTTTACCGGTCATGACGTGCTGAGTGGGGCAAATAAAAACCTCTGGTTTCCGGTGCCGCAGGAAGCAGACCTCTTTGAGTGGGTGGAGCACATCATGGTGATGAACCACCAGGCGGAGAACGTTACCAGCATGGAACCCCGAATCCATGGCGGGAGCTACACCGACTACCAGGTACGTTACAACGCGAACCTTCCCGGCCTGAAACAGGCCTGATAACCCCGGCGACCCTGCACCGGCAGGGCCGCCGCTTCAGGAGAACATGACATGACACAGAAACAGCATGATGCGGTGTGCCTTTGCCCTGGCGACATGGCACCGGAAGAAATCCCTGCCCGTGTACTGGAAGCGATCGCCGGGCGCGCTGAAGGGCGTGAAATCCCCCTGCGTATTGACGGAAACAGTGACCGGGCCGGGCTGGCTGCGCAGGCGCTGTGGCAGTATGCCGGAATGACCGGGCTGGCACAGGACGGTGAAACGGTCTGGACCGTGATGATCGACTTTCTGGCGAATATGATGCACCTGGCCGCCGAACTGGACATGATCACCCCGGAAAATAGTCTCTTTAACGACATCGTGGAAGCGGCAGACTTTCATTATTCAGCAGAAGACGGGAGCGAAAGCTGACCGGTGCCGGACTGCGGCCCGGTACGCCGGGCACGGTCTGTGCGCCCGAAAGGCCTGCAGCTCCCTGCGGGAGCCGGGAGACAGGGGGCCTGCGGCCCCCCGCATTCCCGTCCGCGTGTGTTATCCCTGACTGGAGACCGGGCAGGGTGTCTGCCAGTTCTGTCTGTCAGTGTCCTGGCTGTCCGGCGGGATTTTTATCTTTCTGTCGTGGTGATGGTGTGTCACGCATGGTCGGTGACACCGGGCGTCCGGGCGGGCTGTCATGCTCCGCACAGAGCCAGCGGTGCTGTCTCTGCCCGGCCCCTCCGGGGCAGCGGGTTTCCATCCCTGACGCAGGGGCCACACCCTGTCGCTCACACCGGCTGACGCCGGCGTCGCTTTCACTGCCCGGCGAAGAAGCCGCCGGGCGCTGAGGACGACACGCCCTGGCGTGTCGGGTGTGTTCATCCTGTTTCTGCCCCCGGGTGGCCACTCACGTCAGTGCCTTACGCGGAGGGCTTTGTGTAGCACCGTCGCGTCGTCATCCAAGGGGTATATAAACTCCGCCAACACTTTTTTCCCGAACGGCCGGACAAAAACTGTTGTCTCCGCCCCTTTCCTTCCTCCTTGCGCCGTCGCTACTTCGCCCTTTGCCGCGAAAGGTCCCGACGAGAGATGGCTTAACCCCCAGAGAAGGAGAACACCAGGATGAACACACACAACGTCAACACCGCCGCTCAGGAGCCCTCGGAAAGATGGGGGAAACGGCTGATGGCCCGCTTTCGTTCCGCAGTGGATGAGGCGGAGTTTAATGCTGCCTGTGGGGAAGAATCTCACCGGCACTACGGGGTGAAATTCAGTGCCTTCGACAATGTCTGGTATCTGTTTCAGGGGTTTAAGAACGGTCTGCTCCGTCCCCGTCAGGTTCCGGCAGACAAAACCACGCATCACGAAAATGGAAAGAGATAGTGACCGCAACACACAGGAGACTGATATGACTGATTTACTGATGGGAGCGGCCCCGGCGGCCTGCACGGATATGACGGAAGCGCAGACACTGCACAGCGCTGGCACGGAACTGATCCCCTCCGTGGCGATTGAACGCATTCTTGCTGACCGTGACGCAGGACTCAGCAAGTACGCGCAGGCCCTGACCCTGCTGCGTGATGCCCGTGAAATTTTTCTCCGGGCAGCAAATAAGGAGTGGCTTTCAGGTTATGACCTGCTGGTCTCTCAGGCCGTCATGTCAGCCAAAGGCCCACAGGCCGACCGCCGGGCGCTGTGTCACCTGGTTGACGGCAAAATCTGGGATCGCCTGATGAGTGATACGGGCATGTATACCCTGATGAGCCAGAAGCAGCGGGATGAGTGGGATCGCCAGCTTGAGGGGGAAAACCTGCCAGAAATCACCCTGGATACCGTTCTGGCCACGTTCCGCCAGCTCAGTGAAAACAGCGATGAAACTTTTGCGCAGGGGCTGGTTGACGTGTTTCGCCAGTTGTCCTGGGATTACAAAACCAATAACCCCTGTCGCTTTGGAAAACGCATTGTGGTCAGCCGGTTGCTCGACGTACAGCGGTACGGCACCAGTTTCAGCCATACCGGACAGGCGAAGCTCGATGATCTGGCCCGGGTTTTTTATCTGCTCGAAAAGAAACCAGTGCCGGATTTTCGGGTAGCCGCCGGGGCGCAGTTTGACGCCCATTTCCGGGCGAACGGTTTCGACGGGGACACCGTCTGGCCGGGGACATATTTCAGTGTGCGGTATTTCAAAAAGGGCACGGCGCACATCACGTTTAACCGACCTGAACTGGTTGACCGGCTCAATGATATTGTGGCCAGCCGTTATCCGGGGATGCTGCCGCCACGGGTCTGACTGTTGTCAGTGTAACCCGTTGTAAAAAGATAAAAAAAGGAATGACTGCCCGGTGTTTTGGGGCGGTTTTTCCTGGTCGGTCAGGGTAAAGGGCGGTATAATGGCGGTGGCGCTTGAGGCTTTTTGCCTCATGACGTTTCAGGTGGTTTGTGCCGTTGTTGTGAGGCAGAAAGAAGAAAAGCCCCAAAGGTAATTTTTCAATTAACCAGTGAGGCTCATCTCTATGTCTCGACAACATCAGAGTAGCCTCTTACCTGCCGAAAGGCAAGGAGAGAAGGCCATGAAACTGCCGCAACAGCCCGTTATCTGGTGCTTACTGATAGTGTGTCTCACACTGCTGGTATTCACCTTCCTGACCCGGAAATCACTCTGTGAAATCCGCCTGAAGGACGGAGATCGGGAGGTCGCTGCCGTGCTGGCCTACGAACCTGGTAAGTAGCAACCCGGAGGCGGGGGAAACCCCGCCTTTTCAGGGCTGATGATGTCCTGTTCTGCCACAAGTGCCTTATGAAGGGGTTGCCGGCTCGCTGGCAGCCCCTTTTTCCTGCCTGCAGCACGGCGGGAAACCCCTGGCCCCTGCGGGGCCGGAAAAACCCGGATGCGCCTGCGGCGCTTCCCCGGCTCCTCCCTGTCTGTGTCGTCTTCCCGGGTATTCTGTGCCGGTGCGCGGTTTGTCACTGGCTACGGCGTCGGGGCTTTCTGTTGTTATTCCTGCTGTTGTTATTCCTGTTCGTCATTTTCCTGCTGTGGCGGGGGCATCCCGGTCTGTGACACCGGGCGTCCGGGCGGGCTGTCATGCTCCGCACAGAGCCAGCGATGCTGTCTCTGCCCGGCCCCTCCGGGGCGGCGGGTTTCCATCCCTGACGCAGTGGCCACACCCTGTCGCTCACACCGGCTGGCGCCGGCGTCGCTTTCACTGCCCGGCGAAGAAGCCGCCGGGCGCTGAGGACGACACGCCCTGGCGTGTCGGGTGTGTTCATCCTGTTTCCGCCCCCCGGGTGGCCACTCACGTCAGTGCCTTACGCGGAGGGCTTTGTGTAGCACCGTCGCGTCGTCATCCAAGGGGTATATAAACTCCGCCAACACTTTTTGCCCGAACGGCCGGACAAAAACTGTTGTCTCCGCCCCTTTCCTTCCTCCTTGCGCCGTCGCTACCCCGCCCTTTGCCGCGAAAGGTCCCGACGAGAGATGGCTTAACCCCCAGAGAAGGAGACACCAGGATGAACACACACAACGTCAACACCGCCGCTCAGGAGCCCTCGGAAAGATGGGGGCGTAAAACCACACTGCGTACTGATGGTTTTATTCGCAATATTCCTTCCCGCAATCCGGTGACCGGAATTACCTCACTGGTTGTACTGGACAACGAATCCCGCCAGGACTGACCCGGCCCGGGAACCTTCAAATTTCATACACACAGGAGAATTATTCATGATTTCATTTGCATCCCGTTACCGTACCGGCAACACCATCCGCAAAGAACGTCCGCTGACCCGGGACGAACTGGCGCAATTTGTCCCCAGTGTCTTTTCGGAAGAAAAACATGAGTCCCGCTCAGACCGTTATACTTATATTCCCACCATCACCCTGGTGGATAAATTATTTGAAGAGGGTTTCGTCCCTTATTTCGCCACCCAGGCGCGGGTGAATGATGAATCCGCCGTGAATATACCAAACACCTGTTACGCCTGCGCCGTCATGACCAGGTGAACGGGCAGGAAGTCCCGGAAATTATTTTATTAAACAGCCATGACGGCTCCAGCTCGTATCAGATGATCCCGGGCATGTATCGTCAGGTTTGTACAAATGGTCTGGTGTGCTGGAAGAACTTTGCGGAAATAAGAATTCCGCACAAAGGGGATATTGTCGGGCAGGTCATTGAAGGGGCCTATGAGGTTCTGGGAATATTCGACAAAATTAATGATGAAATGGAAGGGATGAAAGCCATTACCCTGTCAGAAGATGCACAACGTGCCTTTGCCGAATCCGCACTGGAATACCGTTACCCCGGACGGTGAAAAACCGGTGACAGCCACGCAGGTGTTAAATTCCCGCCGCTGGTATGACAACAGCCCGGATTTATGGACCACGTTCAACCGTGTTCAGGAAAATATGATACAGGGCGGATTACGTACCCGGACGAAAAAGGGAAAACTCACCCGGACACGCGCGATAAAAGGCATTGACGGTGACATTAAACTTAACCAGGCATTATGGCGACTGGCTGAGGAAATGAAAAAAATCATGTCCTGAACCCTGTAAAAGACCTGCCCGTATCCGGCAGGTCTTTTTATATTCACACAGTGCGGAGCGTTAAAAGTGTCATTCCCCCGGCGATGCCGGGGTTTTATTGTTCATTACCGTTTTAACATCATTCGCCGGGTGAGGGTGTGGTGACAGCAGCGCCTGCCTGGTCAGCAGTATGGTATAAATACTTTTATTTTTTTGGCATACTCCCGACGAATGCCGATGTTTTTCACCGATGCCCCCGCATTATACATTCCAACACTGTCCCAGTTTTTCCCGTAAGCCTTAAAGTTTCTCGCCAGAACCCATGCCCCCGTGTACACACACAAACAGGGGTCATGTAACAGGGTGGCGCGGGAAATATTAAATTTCTTCAGCTCAGGATAATGAGAACTGTTTATCTGCATTCCGCACACATCTTCACTTCCGTTTTTGTTCGCCTTATTCACCGCATCGGGAATAAGTCTGGATTCCTGTATGGCAATAGCGGTCAGCAGTAGCGGGTCAATATGAAAATCCCGTCCCGCCTGGCTAAAGCACATTTGCGGCGCGGCCTGAACGGAAACAGAAAAGGCCAGCAGGGCCAGGAGTGATTTTTTCATTTCAGTGACCTTTGTCAGACGTCGTAAAATTGCCGCTGTTGAATCGTCCGTAAAATACCCCCGCCGATCACGCTCCGCAAGACTTTTCCTCACAAACGCGCCGGAAGCGCTTTTAATCATGGCCTTACAGCCAGGGCTGAAATATAAAATCAGGCAATCTGGGTTTTTAAATCTGCCGCTCTTTACTTACCTCCAACTACCTCACACCCCACGCAAGGCTTCGCCTTGCAGATAAGATGTTTAAATTCAGTGAGTTGATATTGATATATGTGCGCAATTTTGATGTATCACGTTAAAATATCGTAGCTTCCTCCGACATTGTAGTGTCGGATTGTACGATACTGTTGGTGTCAGGATGTCGTACAAATGTCTCACAAATGTAGATACCGTTAACTATCATTGAGTTTAATATCGCACAGTGTCACACTGTGCGATATCTTAGTGTCGGATTGTACTACCTGTATAAGACCTGATGGTGTCGGATTGTACGATACCGGTGACCCGTGTCCGGGATGTGATTTCCTGGCAGATTTAATACTGACAGTGTCGGACCCGACACTGTCATCCGGAGAGAAAAAATATGGGAAGACTGGGGATTTACGTCAAGGATAAAATAGAGCGCGAGATACGCGACATTGTACAGATTGAAATTCAGAATGGAGCGACACCATCTGAGGTTAATGTGTCTTCCATGTGTAATGAACTGCTGCGCCTCGGATTGCTGGTTTATAAAAGCCGGGAAGAGAAAGGTGCGTTTGACCTGGAAGGATGGCGACGCGACCTGATAAAAAAAGTGACCGGTTCACGGGAAGGAATAATGATTCTTACGGCACTGGTCAGTGAAATGTACCTGAAAATGAACGGGGACAACTCGGTCGACAAAATTGATGACCTCATCAGTGGGAATATCACCGCCATCAATGAAGCCGAAGCGGCAGCAGAGAGACTTCATTTTTTGAAGGATGAATGATTTTCTGTCAGGCCAGCCTGCGGGCTGGCGCTGAGAACAATATTTATTTTTCTTTTTTATTCCAGGGTAACGCCGCTTTCTCGACGGATTCTGTTTGTTCTCTGATAAACTTATCAAAAGATAACGCCAGTACCTTGAGGGCCGTTATGTCCTTATCCCGCCCCACCCAGGTTTCCGTAAAATAATGCAGGGAGTGCATCAGCCGGGTCAGTATCTCATCATTGATACTGCGCTGGTTTATTTGTGCCATTAACCGGAGTTCTGTCGCCAGATTTTCCGGAATTCGCATACTGTACTGCTGTGTCTTTCCAGGCAACAGGACCCGCCTTTCATCTATCCAGGCATGTGTGGATTCGTCTGCCGTGGATTCCGCCTCCGGTTTAGGGGGTATTTCCGGATGAGTTTCTGTTATCCATTCATAGAATTTTCTCGACAACGCCTGCAGTTGTTGCCCCTCAACCGTTTTAATTAAGGGCATGTCAGGACGGTAATTCAGTGACTCCATCAGGCGCTGCATTATTTCATCATTCATGCTCCGCTGCCGTGTCCGGGCAAATATCCGCAATTCCATTAAGAGGTTTTCGGGAGCACGAATATTCCATTCCGTAATATCCCCGGCTTTGAACTTCCGGGGTCGCCCACGCTTTTCGTAAAGGTTCTCTTTAACTTTCATGTCGTTATCCATTTTTATTGCAGGGTTTTTTCCTGCCAGACCAAGGGTACAGGACGGGCATGTTCGGATAATTCCTAATAACACGTAAAAATGTGACATAGATCACAGTTTTTTTTTTTTACTTTCATGGGAAAATCGCGGTGCGTAAACAAAGACTTACGTAAATTCACTTTTCCTGAACATTGTGGAGATTTCCTGAATGCACTTAACAGGTAATGCCCTTCATACCAGAAAGGGATGGGCGGTAGCGTCGGTATTTCGCACCGTCCGTAATAAAATTGCAATGACCCTGAGCGGAAGTATTACCGGAGGTGGCAACAGTCTGTCTGTTTCTTCTGTTCTTCCCCGGATTCAACATAACCGCACGCAATATAAGGAGGCCCTGAAAACTCTTGCGGCTTTTGGTGGTGTACTTGCCCTGATGGTGGCAATGATGCACCCGGCACTGGCCACTGATTTATTATCGTCTCAGGACTCCAGTGTGACGGCGACATTTGGTCATGGCTCTTCGATTGAAAAGTATTTTTATTATGGCGAGATTTTTATTGCGGTATTTACCTATATTAAATCACGTTCGCCACTGTCATTTGTCGGCCTTGCTGTCATGATATTGTTTACCCGCATTGGCTTCCAAATCGCCGCCGGGGGTTAACCATGGACGGGGAAGTGGATAAATATGACTTCCCGGAAACACTGAATCAGCCGGACCGTATTATTGGTCTGCCAAAGGATGAATTCTTTGTCGTGGCACCGGTCATTGTTATCGGTATTGCTTTTAATATGGCCTTTGTCATGTTAGTGGTTGCCGGGACACTTTGGTTTGCTGTCAGGTATTTTAAGAAAGGGCAGGGCAGTTACTGGTTGCTTAATTTTTGCTACTGGTATTTACCCACCGCACTTTTCCGCACTGTCTTTCAGGCCCTGCCTGATTCCAGTTTCCGACACTGGAGGGCATAGCGGATGAAATACCGGATTCAGGGGAGTCGTAAGAAGTCCCTCGGATACGCATTCATGATTTTGTGTGCGTTACTTGTCCTCAGTATGACATCCACTGTCATCACCAGCCTTCTGGCCTGGCACTTTGCCTCCACCCAGCGCACCGTCACCACGCCCATGGTGTACAACCAGCCATTCTCCTCTGATGCGAAAAGCGGCGACTCAAATTTAATGAGTATGCTGGCGACCTCGTTCGTCTATCTTCGCCTGACCGTCAGTCCGGAAACCATCGACAACCAGCAAAAACTTCTGCTCAGTTACGTTCCGGCCGCCTCCCGGGATGCCATGAAGAAGGTGCTGGATGTTGAGGCTGAATACATCAGACGCAATGGTGTCACCACGGTTTTCAATATCGCTGATATTACGACCCTCGCGCCGGGTGACATGCTGGTCACGGGAACGCTGTCCGCTTCAACGACCAACGGTCGCCTGAATACCGGGCAGGCCACGGTCCCGTCACCGCTCAAGCCGGAAGAGAAAACCTACCGTCTGAAAATTCAGTACCTGAACGGTACGCCTGTTCTGCAGGAATTTTCGGAAGTCATTAAACCCTCCAAACAGAAATAACCAGGAGTCAGCCTGTGAAAAAACGTTTTTCTCCGGCGGCAGTCACTGTGTTGCTTCTGACCGGAACCTTTGCCGGCGGCCTTCGGGCCGCCTCCGGTCCCGCCGGCATTCCGTTTGACAACAACGCCCAGGTCCCGGTCACCCTGAGTGACACCAACCCGAACAAAATCGTTATCGACGGTCAGCTGATTACCAGTATCAGCGGTCCCGCCGGTGCGTATGACAAAAAGAGCACCACGGACGGTGCCCTGATTATTTCGCCGCTGGTCGGGCAGGATTTCACCATTTTCCTGCAGACCGATAAGGATGCGGCTGTTTCACTGAATGTTCATCCCCGCCCGGGTGCCGGCCGTACCATCCGCCTGACACCGCAGTCACTTCCGGTCCGCCAGAATCCGGAAGCCAGAGCCTGGGAAGAGGGGCAGTCCTATGAGAAAACCCTGGTGGATATCGCCCGCGCCGCCACAAAAGGGGATGTCCCGGATAATTTCGATGTGTATCCCGTCAGCCGCAGTACGGAGTACACCCCGCCCGTTCCGGTCACACTCACCCCCGAACAACAGTTTGTGGGGGCTCACCTGCGTATTGTCCGCTACCGCATGCGTAACAGTGGCCAGGTGACACAAGCCCTGCATGAAAAAGACTTCTGGCAGAAAAATGTCCGTGCCGTGATGCTCTCAACCCGCCAGCTGTATGCATCCGGTGAAGGCTATGTCTGGGTCATTTTCTCTGATGACGGAGTACGCCACTGATGGGACTGAACATTAATGTCACCACCCGCCGCAAGCAGTTGGCTGTCCTGATTTCCGTTCTGGTCATCGCCGGTGCGGCCACTGCCGGCATCATGGTCTTCGGCCGTGACGACGGACAGACCCGGGCAAAATCCGCCCCGGCCACCCCGAACATGGTGGGCGTGGTGACCGCCACTTTTGATGACAAACTGCAGACCTCCGCCATGCAACAGCAGCAGGCCGCCACCTCCGCGCTGGAGCAGCAGGTGCAGCAACTGGCGCAGCAGATAAAGCAGAACCATGATGATTTCACGCGCAAACTGCAGGAGAAAGACCAGCAGATTGCGCAGCTGCAGCAGGGTAAAAATACGGGCAGTGCCGCCCCGGCAGGCAACAGTCAGACCACCACCACGCCAGGTAACACTCCGTTACCGGGACCACTGGCCACCGGGCAGGCCAGACCGGCTGAATGGCATGTGCAGCCCACAGGAACCGGAAACCGGGCTGGTGTGAATCCGGCGCAGGGCGCCGGGTTTTATCCGGGCACCGGGAACTCTCCCCGGCTGACCGGCGGGCTGGACAAGACCGATTTCACCTATGACAGCCTGAAGAAGAAAAACGAAACGCACCTGCCCTGGATACCCTCCGGGTCGTTTTCAGCCGCTGTCATGATTGAAGGGGCGGATGCCAATGCCTCGGTCACCGGCAACCAGAACACCACGCCGGTGACCATTCGCCTTATCGGGCAGGTGCAGATGCCCAACAACCATGAATACGACATGAACGGCTGTTTTGTCAGTGGTGAAATTTACGGTGACATTTCCAGTGAACGCGGTGAAGTCCGGACCAGCAGTATCAGCTGCATCCTGAAGAACGGCAAACATGTGGACATGCCGTTTGAAGGGCATGTGAGTTATCAGGGTAAGGAAGGCATTCGTGGCAAACCGGTCATGCGTAACGGCAAGATTATCGGTTATGCCGGCGCAGCCGGTTTCCTCTCCGGGATTGGCGACGGCATCAAATCCGCGTCCACACCGACTGTGGGGCTCGGTGCCACCGCGTCCGTCAGTGGCCTGGATGTGCTGAAGCAGGGCTTTGGCGGCGGGGCAGAGAAAGCGGCCGACACCCTGAGCCAGTACTGGATAAAACGGGCTGAACAGTATCACCCGGTGATTGATATCGGGGCCGGAAATCTGGTGACCGTGGTGTTCCAGAAAGGCTTCCGTCTGGAAACGCTGGAAGATGCCGACGCGAAAAAGGCTGAAGCGACTGTGCAGAAAGCGGGGGAGACCGTCAGTAATGCCGTCAGCAGCACGCCGCCGACACCGTCAGGCAGTGCCGGCACTCTCAACCCGGATGAGATTTTGCGCCAGGCCAGACAGCTGCGCCTCGGTGACACCATTAACTGAGGAGACGGACATGCAGGGCATTCTGTCAAAACATCTGACTTCCGTTGTCCGGGCCATGACCTGTCCGCAGGCCAGAACCGGTCTGCGTCATATGACCATTCCGGCGCTGGTGTATGCCGCAGAACTGGTGATATGGGCACGGTTAATCCATACCGGGGTGGCGGAATTCATGATGTGAGCCGGGCAGACTCATTGCTCAGGGCACTGAACATTACAGGAGGCAGCACAATCCATGTTTAACTCTGATAATACCTGGAAAATTACTGTATGGACTCTGGCCGGCATATTGGCTGTGTATGGCAGTATTGCAATATGGATTCAGGAAAAACAGACCACTGCGCAGGAAAACCGGATACGGCATGAGTGCAGGCTGAAAATCGCAGGGGCCAGACCGCCAGGCTGGTTTTCATCCGGGGAGGATGCCTGGGTATGCCCGGATGGTGCCACCTGGTATATCTCAACCATCAAAAAATAATTCGTTCTTCATTATCACATCAGTTCGTTCCCGGCTCTGGCCGGCGTCACTTATCAAATTCGTCAGAAAGAGGTTATGCCAATGCTGTACAGCAATGCCCCGCATGAGGGGGAAGCAGACTCCGTCAGAAATCTGGATAAGCTCAGGCTTCGTATTATTTTTTCGGGGATGGCCTTTATTATTCTGGCTGTTCTCGTGTACCTGTCATCCTATACCGTAAACCAGGGCGACCGGGGTGTGGTACTCCGCCTGGGTAAAGTGGTCAGGATTGCGGAACCCGGTTTCGGGCTTAAATATCCCTTCATTGAGTCAGTCGTGGACATCCCGGTGCGTCACGATGCCATGCTTTACGACAATATGGGGGCTTACAGCCGTGACCAGCAGCCGGCAAAAATGACCGTATCCGTTAACTTTCATATTCTGCCATCCGAGGTGGCGCGGGTTTATGCCAGTTACGGAACAGTTGCGAATATGAAAACCAAACTGATAGCCCGCCAGATACCCACACAGCTGGAGAATATTTTTGGACAGTACACGGCTATCAGTGCCGTTCAGGACCGGGCAAAACTGGTACTCGACCTGCAGAACGCCCTGCGTAAGTCCGTTGCCGGGCCGGTCGTTATTGATTCCGTCCAGATTGAAAATATCGATTTTTCTCCTGCCTATGAGAAATCTGTTGAGGATCGCATGAAAGCGGAAGTTGCGATTGCGACCCGGGAACAGAATCTGCAGACGGAAAAAATCCAGGCTGAAATTGTGGTGACACAGGCTCAGGCTGCAGCGAACAGTAAACTGGCCACGGCAAAGGCTGATGCTGAATCCATCAGACTGAAAGGGGCCGCTGAAGCGGAGGCCATCAGGGAGAAAGGGGCCGCCATTAAAGACAATCCGGGGATGCTCAGCCTGACCACCGCCGAACGCTGGGACGGTAAACTGCCTTCCACCATGATACCGGGGGGTGCCGTTCCCTTTATCAGAACACCGGACACCACCAAATAACAGCGCAGGGTGGCGGCAGTGCGACACACCGTCCGGTGTGGTGTAAGGATAACAACCGGTACCCTGTTTTTATTGTTATCCCTGTTCTCATAATCTCATAAATCACCGCCCTGCAGGCGCTCACTGACCTGCCACTGACCTTAAATCTGAACCGGAGAATTCCGCTCATGCATAAACTGATGGGCGCTGCACTGCTGTGCGGCGCGTTAACCGGCTGCGCCGGTATGAATTCTGATTTTGACTGTAACAAAACCGCGACTGACCAGTGCCTCAGTATGACGGATGCCAACAAACTGGCAGCCCGGGGCAAAAGCCTGGATGACCTCAGCACCACGGAAGTTACCCCGGCAAAAAAGCCTGTAACTGAACCCCTGCCGGTCCTGACCAACACCCGGCCACTGGTCAGCCCGGACCGCCCCCTCTCAGTGGCGGCCGTTCCGGCCCGGGCCACAACGACCGGCAGTCTGCTGACACCCCGGACGGTGGCCGGCACCCGGCTGACCACCGGCTCCGCCCTGACGCCCACACCGGTATTACCCCCGTCAGCCCTGACGGCTTCATACATTCCGGTCCGGTCCCGTCAGACGGACAACGCCGGTCAGGTGGCTGCCGTGCGGGTACCTGATGCGGTCCAGCGCCTGTGGATTGCCCCCTGGGTGGACACGCAGGACAACTTTCATCAGCCCGCCGTGGTGGAGTTCGTGAAGAACAAAGCGCACTGGGATGACAACTTCCGGGTTATCGGGGAGGAATGATGAGTATCAACCGACTGAACACCACCGCCCGGCTGGTTCTGCCGGAAGCGGACGGCATGGACCTGGAACGGTTCTTTCTGGTCACTGGCCGGGGCGCACAGGGGCGGTTGTCCCTGCCCGGTAACCGGGTGTCCCACACAGACCGTCTGGAACTCATCCGCGAAGCTGATGCCCGGATACGTGACCGGCGGCGGGGGCACTGAGATGAAAATACTGACCGATCACCCGTTCATCCCTCTCGCCTGGCGGGATGAACGGTTCACTGAATGCCTGTTGCGCCATCTGCTGTCCGGACTGCGCCAGGCGCTGCTGGCGGAGACAATAACTGATGAGCAATGACCTGCTGGAATCGATACTGGATGCGGTCAACAGTACCCGCAGAAAGGACGGTGCCCGGGAAGCCCGTAATAATCTGGAGCAGACCTGGGGATACCCGTCCATTACCGCTGCGCTGCCATACCGCTATTTCGATGATGAAAATGAACTCTACATCAATGAGGGTTCGATTGGCTTTATCCTCGAAGTGGCTCCGCTGCCGGGAGCCAACGAGCAGATTGTGACCGTGCTGGATGACATGCTGCGAAAAAAACTGCCCCGCAAGACGCCCCTCAGTGTGTTTCTTGTGGCCAGCAAATGTGTGGGCCGGCGCATTGAGGACGGTGTCAGCCCGGACATGTGGAAGGGCGCTATGGCCGGGCACCTCAACAAAATCACCCGGGCCTACTGGGAAAAGTCTGCACTCGACGGCATCAGCAATAAACGGGAATACCCGCTGTACCTGCGCAATTACCGGGTGTTTATGGTGTATGCCCGGCCCTGCCGGCGGGTCACGTCGCGGGTGACGGATGAAATCAAACAGTTGCGCAGTACCCTGCGTGTTTCGCTGGAAGCAGCCCGTATCCCGACAGTGAACAGCTCCGTGAATGCGTTCCTTTCCCAGGTGCGTGAGCTGATGAATTACCGTAATGCGCAGGTCATGCCGTCCGATGACAGCTGGAATGAGGAAGAGGAACTGCACCGTCAGGTGGTGGACCCCGGCATTGACATTCAGGTGCACCCGTCTTACCTCCGGGTGGAACTGCCACCGGACCCGCTGGCTCCGCGCCGGTCGGGAGAGGACCCGGCCAGCCGGACCGCCTGCCGGGTGGTGAATCTGGAACTCAGCAAATCACCGAAACGGTTTGCCCTGTGGCAGGGGGCCGATAATCTGCAGAACCTGCGTTTCCCGGACCTCGGCATTCCCTGTCCCTTTGTCCTGTCCTGGTGTGTGGAGCTGGAAGAACAGACCCGCGCCCAGAGTGAGTCCTTCCGCAAGGACATGGATTTGCAGAAAAAAGCCGCGTCGGCCTATGCCATGCTGTTTCCCGGTGTGAAACAGGCAGCACGGGAGTGGCAGGCCCTGCGCCAGGGGCTGGCTGACAACACGGCCGCGCTGGGGCGCTGCTACTTTAACGTCACCCTGTTCACCCCGGATGATGACCAGGAATCCCTGTCCTGTGAACTGGCCGCCATCAACGTCTTTCGCAAGAACAACCTGGAAATGAACGCCATCCGCTTTCAGCAGATGCGTAACTGGCTGGCGAGCTTCCCGTTTGTGCTGCAGGAGGGCATGTGGGAGGACCTGAAAAAAGGGGGTTCCACCCTGCGCTGCAAGAGCTTCAATGCCGTCAACCTGATGCCGGTGGTAGCAGAGCGTCAGTTGTCGCCACTGGGCATGCCGCTGCCAACCTACCGCAACCAGATAGCCTTTTTTGACATGTTCAGCGAAGACAACGGCGGGACCAACTTCAATATCGCGGTCACCGGCACGTCCGGGGCCGGGAAGTCCTTTCTGGTGCAGGGCATTCTGCGGGAAGTGTTCAACTCCGGGGGTTATGCCTGGGTTATCGACATGGGGGACAGCTACAAGAACTACTGTACCCAGGCCGGTGGGGTGTACCTCGACGGGGCGCAACTGCGTTTTAACCCGTTTGCCGGTGTCCGGGACATCAATGAATCGGCGGAAGGGATTGTCCGCCTGGTGGCGGTGCTGGCCAGCCCGGCGGGTGACCTGGACGAAGTCTGTGAAGCCATTCTGCAGAATGCGGTGGTGGCCGCCTGGCGGAAAAAGTGCAACCGGGCGCGGATAGATGACATTCATGCCTATCTCACCAGTGAGACGGTGCTCGGTGAATACCGCGACAAACCCACCATTCTGGCCCGTATTGCGGAGCTGGCCCTGCTGCTGGAACGCTACTGTACCTGGGGGGCTGACGGGGTGTACTTCAATTCCGACAACCCGACCCTCAATGATGAGACGAAATTTGCGGTACTGGAAATGCTCAGTCTGGAGGACAAACCCAAACTGCTCAGCGCGGTGCTGTTCTCCCTCATTCTGGCCATTCAGGAAAAGATGTACCACACACCGCGCAGCCTGAAAAAGGTGGCCATCATTGATGAGGCCTGGCGTCTGCTCAGTGGCTCCAACAAACATGCGGCGAAGTTCATTGAGACCGGCTACCGCACGGTCCGCCGTCACCGGGGGGCATTCATCACCATCACCCAGGGGATTAAGGACTTTACCAGCAGCCGCGAAGCAGAAGCCGCCTGGAACAACTCGGCCACCAAAATCACCCTGCTGCAGGATGCGAAAGCCTTCAAAAGTTACCTGTCAGACAACCCTGACCAGTTCACCCCGGTGGAGCAGGAAGTCATCCGTTATTTCCAGAAAGCCGAAGACACCTGGTTCAGTTCCCTGCTGATTTCGTCCGGGGAACAGAGTTCCTTCCACCGGATGTTTGTCGATCCGGTCACCCGGGCCATGTTCAGTTCCCGGGGGGTGGACTTCGAATTCATGCAGAAGGCCCAGCAGGCCGGGGCAACCAGTGAAGAAGCCGCCTACTTACTGGCGCAGAACAAATTCGGACCGGAGCTTGAGGCCCTGGAGAACTGGATCAAAACCGATAAAGAACAGGAGCGTGCCGCATGACCCTGAAAGACGATGAAAAACCCACACCACCGGCGGATATCACGGTACCGGCGGCCGGTAACGCGCCGGGGAATGCGTCCGGTCAGCCTGGCTGGGTCCGGTGGCTGACGGGCGGACTGACACTGCTGCTTCTGATGGTGTGTGTCAGTCTGGTCACCGTGCGGATGACCACCCCTGACGTGGTGGCGTTTGACATGAAAGGGACCATTGACCTGTTCATGCAGCAGATGATGCAGCAGAAACTGGATGCGGCCCGTGTCCGCCATCAGACGGCACGGTTCAACGATGCCATGACCGCCAGCCTGACGGCCTGGCAGGACGGGCATCATGCCATCATCCTGGTGGCCCCGGCCGTGGTGAGTGATGTCCCGGACATCACATCGGCCATCCGCACGGACATTGCGCAGCGGATGCAGGCACCGGTACGTTAGTGGGGGACCCCAATGCGAAAACTGATAAGTGCCGGACTGCTGCCGGCATTGCTGGCAGTCACCCTGACAGCCGGTGCAAAAGACCTGGGTACCTGGGGCCACCTGTTCCCGATAGCTGAACCTGACCTGCTGGCCTTCATTCAGCACAGGCTGACGACCATGAAGCAGGATGGTGAACTGGCCCGGCTGCAGAGCGAAGCCATTGCACGGGTGAAAGCCCATGCCGTGCGCCCCCCACCGGTGGCCGGACTGACACCCGCCCGTGTGGACCGGCACTGGGACTATGACCCCACCTTTACAGTGGGACAGACCATCACGGATATGCAGGGCCATGTCATTGTCCGCAAGGGCGATAAGGTCAACCCGCTGGATAAAGTCGCGTATGACGAAACCCTGTATTTCATCGATGGTGACAACAAAGACCAGATGGCCTGGATACGGCAACAGATTAAAGGGCAGGTGAATTTCAAAATCATTCTGGTGAAGGGGAACATTCCGGACACCAGTTATGCGCTGGATGAGCGGATTTATTTCGACCAGGCCGGTGTACTGACGACAAAGTTTGGTTTTCAGCATACGCCGGTGCGCATTACCCGCGACGGCCGTCAGCTGAAGGTGGAAGAAATTGCCCTGAAAGGTGGACCGCATGAGTAACGAAAAACCCTCCCTTCCTCCACGTCCGGGCCGGTTGCTGCAGGACCTGTACCCGGAGCTGGGCGACATGTCGCCTGCGTTTCTGACCCGTCTGTGGAAACGGTATGCCATCACGCACAGGGATAAGCCGCACGATATTCATCAACGGGAAGACGGGTTCAGCGAGTGGATCTTCAGTTTCCTTGACCAGCTGGAGAATGACACTCCCCTCCCGGCCTGACGGCCCAACCCTTTCGTCCCGCAGGCTGTTCGGTGCTCACGGCGTTGCGCTCCGCCTCAGCCTGCAGAACGGCAGGGTTTTCTGACGAACAACACTGTTTCCCTTCCGGCTCCGGGGTCCCCGGGTCCGCACGTATTAAGGAATATCATGCAAAAATCTGTCCCCCTCCGGGCGGTGCCGGTTGTCCGTGATGATGACGGCTTCTGGACACACCCGGATTACTTTTCCCCAGCCGGTGACCGGGAATACGGTGCGCCGGGTGAGTTTGAACAGTGGCTGGAACGGCATCAGCTGGAGTACCTGATCTGCTGGATGGTTGATGAAGTCACTGACGAGGTTATGGAGCGCTATGCCCGCTCCGGGTCACCGGACTGCCGGGTATGGACACCGGAAACACCCGCAGGACCTGGCTGGTTTACCGGCAGTATTCATGAAACGGAAGATGACGGGCCGGTCTGTGTCTGGTTGCGCCCGCTGGAGGCCTCATGCGACGACTGCTGATTCTGGGGTGTCTGCTGGCCACCCTGTTCACCGGACTGATGAGCGTGAGTCTGCCGGCCCGGGCGGCTGCCTCCGGTGCCGGTGAGGGCCGCTGGGTGAACCCGATTTCGGACGTGTGCTGGAAATGCCTGTTTCCGATGACACTGGGGAATATCCAGCTGGCCTCCGGGCCACAGCCGGACACCACCAACCCCTCCATGCCCATCCAGATGTGTCCCTATGGCATCATTTATCGTCTCGGTCTGGCCATTGGTTACTGGGAGCCGGTGGCGATGACTGACGTAACCCGGGAGCCGGGTGTCATGGTGAACATGGGCGGCTTCAAAATTGACCTTGGCCGCACGGGGACGGGGACCGGGGGGCAAAGTGACCGGCCAGAGCCAGGTGCGTTTTATCATGTGCACTGGTACAAGTACCCGCTGATTTACTGGCTGAACATCATGACCAGCATGGGGTGTTTTCAGCAGGGGGATATGGACATTGGTTACCTGTCTGAAGTGGACCCGATGTGGAATGACAGTTCCCTGTCACTGATTATCAACCCGGAAGCTGCCCTGTTCGGCAACCTGATTGCCCAGGCGGCCTGCGCGGCTGATGCCGTTTCCAGTTCTGCCGGTTACCCGTTATCTCCCCTGTTCTGGTGTGCCGGCGCGCAGGGTTCCATGTACCCGTTTACCGGTTATACCAGTAATGAATTCTCGCCACTGGAAGCCTCCCTGCTGGTGACTGAGCGCATGGATTTCAAGCTGCACCGGGAGGGGCTGGTTCAGGAGACGGTGGGGGCGGATGTTGCTGTCTGTTATGAATACCCGACGCCCATCCTTCCGAAAGAACGCTGGCGCTATCAGATGGTGAACATGTATCCGGAAACTTCCACCTGTCATGCCTTCGGGGCCAGTACCCAGTTGTGGGGGGCCACGCATAATGCCCCGACATCCCGTAAGAACTTTGGTTATCTGCTCTGGCGCAAACGTAACTGCGTCTATCTGTGAGGACACCATGACCCGAACGCTTTTTCGGGCACTGCTGGTCAGTGCCCTGGCTGGCTGCACGCTGACGGCGGTGGCCAGTCCGGCCGTGTCACCGAATGATATGGCTTTTATGAAGCAGCAACAAAAAGAACTGGAAGCCTTCAAGGCACAACTGCCCCGGTCACTGGCCGGGATGGACGGACTGCCCCTTCCCCAGGAAGAACGGGTACAGGCGTTTGCCAACAGCATTCGCCAGAGTCTGCCACCGGCAGAGCAGGGCGGTGACAAAATGCCCCGGGCGATCTATTTCGTTAGTCTGAGTATTCCCACCGAAGGGCTGTTGCCGATGCTGGCTGATGCCCACCGTTATGGCGTCCCGGCCACCCTGCGGGGTCTGGTGGATAATGATTTCCGCAAAACGGCGTCGGCCATCTTTAACCTGTCGAAACAGAACAAGGATATCGGGGTGCAGATTGACCCGGTGCTGTATCAGCAGTTTGGTATCACGGCGGTACCGGCACTGGTGGTGACCTGTCCCGGTCACCATGATGTGGTGCGGGGCAGCCTGCCGCTGAAAGACGCACTGGAAAAGGTGGCCACCGGTGGCGACTGTGCGCAGACAGCAAAAGCCATTCTGGGAGGTAAATCATGAAACGAGTGCTCACGGCTCTGGTGCTGTTGCTGGTCAGTGCCGGTGTGATGGCCGATGACATGAATGACGCCTTTAATACCGGTTCCTCATACGGAAAGAGCAATGCCGGGCAGGGTACCGGCAGTCTGAATAATACGGATGTGATAGCCGGGGCTGTTCCTGGCTATACCAGCAGTCCGTCACAGAGCAGCAGTTACGGGGGGGTGACGGGAGGGGACGGCGGTATTGCGGATAAGGGGCAGCAGGCCCTCAGTACCGATGATGCCGCATCCGCCGTGATAAGCTCAGGGAATACCAATCCGGCGGTCAGTATTGACCCGAATGCTCCCTATATTACCAATGGCAAATCTGCTGAAAACAATGCCGACAGTATTGCGGATGGCACCAACAGTCAGTGCACCGATACCACCGTCTCCAAATCGACCTTTGAGAACTACACCTGCAGTGCAGATGTTGCGGTTAGCCAGACCTGTGTCCGTAACGCCACGCCGGGTGTGGAAGGGAGTACGACCGAGGTGAAACAGACACTGGATTTGGAACATGTTTCTTTCTCCCAGGATACCTGGACATTTTATTTTAATGTGACTGCCAACATCACGGGGACGATCACCCGTGCCACCTATTCCTACAACCTGAACAGCGGGAATGATCATTATTACTACCCGGTACCCGTGCGGATTACATTCCTGGGAGCAACATTAACCCCCACCTACCGCAGTACAGGAACTGATATCCCTTTTACTCCGACACAACGAAATATCACAGCCGGGCAAATCATTCCGGTGACGGAGGTCAAGATGATTAAAGTCAATAATGGTCTCATTATAAACAAGACCCCCAAACCGGTCACCGTCACGCTGACGATAGAACAGAGTACCGCGAAACCTGTGGTGACCTGGAATGAAGTCTGCCCGGCACAGAAAGCGGGGACCCTCAGCTCATCGGTCTGTACGCAGGCGGGCGGAACCCGGACGGTGTCCAAAGACGGCCATACTTACTCAGTATCCAGCAGTTGTTGGCAATATACCGACACGTATGTACTCAGTGAGGCGACAGAGGGCACCTGTGGTTCGCTGGAAAGTAATCCAGCCTGTACTCAGTCCGGTTCAACCTGCACCGAAAATGCGATAAACGGTGCCTGTTCACATAAGGATTATACCTTTCAGTGCCAGAAGACCTATTCCTCATCCGGCCTGTTATGTGGCGGCTCCTATTTTTGCCAGACCGGTGACTGCAGCGACACGAACGGAGCCGGGGACAGTGGGTTTGATACGGCGGTGGCCAAACTGGCCGGTCTGGCGTCAGCCGGGGAAGATGTTAAAAATGACCAGGTGAATATCAAAGCCTTCACCGGTGAGGCAATGAGCTGCCGTAAGGCTGCTGCAGGCTTTTCCAACTGCTGCAAGGACAGTGGCTGGGGGCAGGATGTCGGGTTGAACAAATGCAACAGCGATGAAAAAGCCCTCGCGGCGGCGAAAGCCAAAAAAATTACCGTCAGTGTGGGTGAGCGTTGTGACCACAGTGTACTGGGCGTCTGCATCCAGAAAAGTCAGGTGTACTGCGTCTTCGGTGGCAAGCTGGCCCGCATCATTCAGGAACAGGGACGCCGTGACCAGTTAGGTATTGGCTTCGGTTCCGGGGATTCCCCTAACTGTTCAGGCATTACCGTGCCACAGTTACAGGCCATCAATTTTGACAAAATCAACTTCTCGGATTTTTATCAGGACCTGATGGATAACCAGAAAATCCCGAATACAGACAGCATGGTGGCGCAGGTGAAGCAAAAAATAGCTGCCCAGGTTAACCAGACCACCGGAGGGACCACAAAATGAAACGCGGTTTACTCCTGCTGTTACTGTTTTGCAGTGCCGTGGTTCAGGCGGATGAGGACATTACGCCCCCGGCAAAACCTTTTACCGGCTGGCACTGGTATAACGAACCGAAACCGGCAGACACACCGAAGCCCCCGAAAAAGAAACCGGCACCACCTGCCATTCCTGACTTCAGCAAAATGACACCGGTGGAACAGACGAAGGTCCTGCATGAGTACACCATGGAAGCCCTCAACCGTGCCATTCTGTACCCCAGCAGTGCCAATACCGCCCGGTTCCTGCGCTGGCAGAAGTTCTGGACGGACCGGGCCTCGATGTTCAGCCAGTCCTTTGCCGTGGCACAACTGAATAACCCGGACCTGGACTACAACCTGCAGTACCCGCACTACAACAGCATGGCACCGGTGATGCAGGCCCGTGATCAGACGGCGCAGAAAGATGCGATTGCGGATATCGCCGCGCATTATGGCCTTTTTTACTTCTATAAAGGTGCTGACCCGATCGGTGTGCAGATGGCCGGCGTGGTGAAGGACTTTGCTGCCCTGCATCATATTTCGCTGATCCCGGTGTCGGTGGACGGCCAGGTGGCCCCGTCAGTGCCGGACAGCCGGCCGGATAACGGTCAGTCGCAGGCGATGCATATCCGTTATTTTCCGGCACTGTTTCTGGTTGACCCCTCCGACCGGCAGTATCACCCGCTGGCCTACGGTTTTATGACCCAGGATGACCTGTCCGCCCGCTTCCTGAACGTGGCCACGGGTTTCCGTCCCAATTTCTGAGGTATTTCCATGACTGACTTACACAATGGTGTGCCGGCACGGCGCACCCTTTCACGTTGTCTGCGTTCTGTCTGGTTTGTGGCAGATTCGCTGATGAACGGCTTTATTGTCTTTCCCGGTATCTTCCTGATGCTGTTCATTTTATTTTCATCCCGGACCGGGCCTGCCGGGCAGTTTCTGGATGAGGCGGAGGCGCTTGTCCGCCATACCCCTGACGGCATGGTGAGGGGCTGTGCCCCGGAGACAACAGCACCGCCAGCCACCCGCGATGAACCGCTTTCCCGGATTGGTCCGGCCCCCGTAACGAACCTGAAAGTCTGTCAGCCGGTACTGCTCTCCCGGGCGGTCTGGGTGGCGAAACAGAATACCCGGTGGTTCCGGCTGTGGGTGTTCTGGGGGCTGTTGTTCAGTTTGGCCAGTGGCGGACTGCGCTGGCTGTGGGCTCGGAGGGTTCGCCATGCCGGTCGCCCGTGAGTCACCCGGACCTGTCCTGAAGGTCATGTTGTCGTGGGCGCTGTATGCCTTTATCTGTGGGCCGGGCAGTCTGGTGATGTGTGTCTGGCTGACGCTGACACTGGCCAGCCCGTTTTCCCTGCCGCAGGTGCTGCTGACCCGTGCCGAATACCTGGTGCAGGGCGTCAGCCGGGGGGAGGTCCGTCACTGCACGGACTGGCACCTGGACGGTGACCTGCCGTGGTACCGGATGGGGTTACCCCGCCCGGAGGAATACAGCCCGCCGGATGAGGTTAAGCCATTGGTGGTAATGGCACACCCCCGGTTTTACCGCACGGTTCCGCCCTGTGAAAAAGCCCGCGAATCGCACAACAGCTGGGTCAGGGATACGGAAAAGGCCCTGATGGCTGCGTATGTTGTTCTGGTTGCCATCTCGGTGCTGATGCGCCTGATGGCTCACACACTGATATTCCCAGGGAGGAAGTCATGAGTACAGCCGTGAAAGTGGCCGGACTGATTGCGTCCGGCGTGGTGGTTCACTGCGTGACCGAACTGATTGAATACAGCCCGGGCGTGGCCACCGGGACGCTGAATGTCGTCACCGGCATTCTGTGGGTAATGGCCGGTCTGTGGTTTGTCAAAGGTCTGCGGGACATGAGTCATCCGCAGCCACCGGTCCCGGATAAAAAAGACGAGGTGCCTCATTCATGAAATGGACTCCTTTAGTGGCAGCGCTACTTTTGTTCCCGGTATGCGTGATGGCCAGTGTTCGCGATGAGATTGCCGCGATGGAAGCCGCCAAACCTGCTCCGGGTCGCCCCATGGCCCCGGTGTCCACCCGGGCCGTGAGCGCTGTGCCGGGCAGCATCATGCAGTTGCCGGACGGCCGCAAGGTGAGCATGAAGGATTACGGGGTGGTGCTGTTCATGCAGGCGCACTGTCCTTACAGTGCGAAATTTGACCCCACCCTGAAAAAGTGGGCCGATGCACACGGTATTCATGTGTGGGCTTACACCCTTGACGGGGGCGGGGATGTGTCCTTTCCGACGCCGATGATACCCCGCCGGTACACCCCGGATGAGCCGCTGGCCGATGAAATCCTGACCTTTTTTGGTAACGGCCTGCCGATTGCCACGCCCACGGCCTTTATGGTGAATGTGCATACCCTGAAAGCCTATCCGCTGACCCAGGGTGTCATGGATATCCCGACCCTGGAAAGCCGGTTTGCCACGCTGATCCAGGCCGACCTTGATCATGCTGACCCGCAGTCACTGCCCCCGTTACCGGCCAGCTCGCAGGTCACTCCGCAGTAATCCTCTGAACAGGTTTTACATCATGAAAACATCTTCCTTTGCGCTGTCGCGTGCAGAACGCGGCTGGCTGATGGTCAGCCTCGCTTTTTTGTCCTCCGCCCTGATTTACGGCTGGATGTTACGCCTGGTCATCCGGGCGTATGCGTCCGCCGGACTGATATGGATACAGCTGGTGACGGATGTGCCGGTGCTGTTCCTGCTCTCCCTGAGCCTGGGCTTTCTGGCCGCCACGACCGGGCACTATCTGTACCGGATTGCCCTGGTTCCGGAAAAAAAGGAGGTGGTGCGTGGCTAAATGCCTGTTTACCGCCATCCTGTTTCTTGCCACCGGTCTGGTTATGCTCCCGGCCCGGGCAGACGTCAACAGTGACCTGAACAGTTACTTTGGCAGTCTCGGATACAGCGGAAATGTCTCGAAAGCCCAGGCCTGGCAGGGGCAGGCCGCCGGTTATATTACCGGTGGCTCGGTGTATCTGCGTGACCCGGTCAAGAACGTGCAGCTCATTTCGATGCAGGTGCCGTCACTCAACGCCGGCTGCGGCGGCATTGATGCCTATCTGGGCGCATTCAGTTTCATCAACGGTGCTGAACTGCAGCGCTTTGTGAAGCAAATTATGAGTAACGCGGCCGGTTATGCTTTTGACCTGGCGCTGCAGACGGTGACCCCGGAACTGAAACAGGCCAAGGATTTCCTGCAGAAACTGGCGACCGATGTTAACTCCACGAACATGAGCAGCTGTCAGGCCGCGCAGGGGATTATTGGCGGTCTCTGGCCGGTCACCCAGGTATCACAGCAAAAAATCTGTCAGGACATTGCCGGACAGGACAACCTGTTTTCTGACTGGGCATCATCCCGTCAGGGCTGTACCGTGGGTGGCCAGTCTGACAGTGTCACCAGCCGGGCGGATGCCTCGGAAAAGGACCAGGTACTGAAAAACAAAAACCTTATCTGGGATGCCCTCAGCGTCAACCACCTGTTTGACGGGAATAACGAACTGAAAGAGCTGGTGATGAGTACCGTGGGCTCTATCGTGTTCAACCAGCAAGGCCAGGTGACCATCCTGGCTCCTCTGGTGGATAACCGCGACCTCGTCAAGGTGCTGATGCAGGGCGGGTCGGCCAAAATCTACGGCTGTGACACGATGGACCTGTGTCTGGGGCCAGTGGTGACCACCATCACGATTGACAGTAACCACGGACTGGTCACGCTGGTGAAAAACCTGATGCTCTCCATTCAGGACAAGCTGACGGAAGACACCCCCCTGACTGACCAGGAAAAGGGGTTTATCAACACCACCAGTGTGCCGGTGCTCAAGTACCTGACCAACTCCCAGAGCATGGGCATGAGTGCCACCTACCTGATGCAGGTGTCCGATTTTATTGCTCAGGACCTGATGATCCAGTATCTGCAGGAACTGGTCAAACAGGCCAGCCTGTCGCTCTCGGCCAAAAACTTTCCGGAAGAAGCCGCCAAAGAGCTGCGCCAGAACGTGGTGCAGGCACAGGGGTTGTTGTCAGACATGAAACTCCAGTCTGCCGCTGACCAGAACGCGCTGGACGGCATTGACCGCAACATGCAGTACCTGCAGCAGCAGGTTTCCACCATCCTGTCCACGTCCTACCAGAGTAATTACCACTGGGGAAAATGAGATGACTGAAATTTATACCATTTATGGTGGTGACATGTGGCGTGAGGCCCTCAATGGTATCGTCACCATCATCGGAACCAGCAGTTTTAAAACCCTGCTGCGCATTGCCGGCACCTTTTCGGTGCTGGGTACCGCCGGGGCATTTGTCAGTAAGCGCAACCCCATGGAGTTTGTGAAATGGCTGGCGGTGTTCGTCGGCCTGACGTCCGGGCTGTTGCTGCCAAAAACCAGTGTCCAGATTGTGGACATCACGGACCCTGCTGCGGTGTATGAAGTGGATAATGTGCCGGCAGGGCTCGCGGTCATCGCCCACCTGACGACCAGTGTGGGCTACGGAACGGCACGACTGTATGATATGGCGCTGTCCCGTCCGGATTCGGTCACGTACACCAAATCCGGGATGCTGTTCGGTTCGGAAATAGTGGCCCAGACCACCGACTTCCAAACACAGAACCCGGCGCTGTCACAGATGCTGCCGGACTACGTGGAAAACTGTGTTGTCGGGGATATCCTGCTGAACCACAAGTACACGGTCAATGACCTGCTGAACAGTCAGGACCCGCTGTCGCTCATTACGCGTAACCCCAGCCCGCTGCGGGGGATTTATACCAGCAGTGGTAACAGCCGGGTGTTTGAAACCTGTCAGCAGGCTGCGGGGCAAATCCAGACGCTGGTCGGGCAGGATTCACAGCCCGGCAGCAGTACCTTCAGCTGGCTGACCAGCCGGATTTATGGCCGTCAGGTCAACGGCCAGGCGCTGCTGGCGCAGGCCATGAATGACAGCTACGGGTATTTCTACAGTGGCGGCCTGACGGCGGCGCAGGTGATGAAGAACAACATTACCAACAGTGCCATCCGGGACGGTATCAAGGGGTTTGCGGCCCGGTCTGATGACACCGCCAACCTGGTGAATCTGGCAGCTGAAACCTCCATGACCAAACAGCGTCTGGCCTGGGCCACCATGTCCCGCATGGCCACCCGGTATCTGCCGTTCGCCCAGTCCCTGTTGATGCTGATTCTGGTGTGTCTGTTTCCGCTGGTTATCGTGCTGGCCGCCACCAACCACAGTATTTTTGGTGTCACCACCATCAAATACTACATCGGCGGGTTTCTGTACTTCCAGATGTGGCCGGTGATGTTTGCCATTCTCAATTTCGCGGCCACGTTTTACCTGCAGACCAAAACCGGGGGCACGCCCCTGGTGTTGTCCAACTATAGCCTGGTGGGGCTGCAGCATTCTGATGTGGCCAATATGGCCGGTTACCTTTCCATGTCGATCCCGGTGCTGTCTTTTTACCTGACCAAGGGAGCGGCGAGTGTGGGTTCCCAGGTGGCCGGGAGTGTGTTCAGCTCGATGGCGTTTGGTTCGGCTTCTCAGGCCGGCACGACAGCTGACGGCAACTGGTCATTCAATAATATGTCCATGGACAATGTGAACCAGAACAAGCTGGACACCAACCTGTTACAGCGTCAGGGGCAGCAGACCTGGCAGGCCGGTAACGGGTCTTCCCAGACCCTGACCAGCGATGGCCACCATGTGTTTGACAGTTCCGGCGCGATTTCGAATCTGCCGGTCAACCTGCGGCTCAGCCAGCTGGCTTCCAGTGGTTTTCAGGAGCAGGCGCGTAACGCAGAGGTGCAGGCACAGTCTTCACTGGATGGTTACAACCACAGTGTGGCCAGTGGCTGGAGTCAGTTATCTCAGCTCTCACACCAGACCGGGAACAGTGACAGCCTGACGCAGGGCACGGACAACAGCCAGACGCTGAATGCCACGAAAGGGGCCAGCCTGATGATGAATGCCGTGGAGAGTTACGCAAAATCGCACAATGTCTCGCAGCAACAGGCCTACAATGACCTGATGACCAAGTCAACGGAGGGAAGTGTGAATGCCGGTGTTGAGGGACGGTTTGATTCAAATAAAAGCCTGTGGGGTAAGGCCGGGTCATGGGCTACCGGACTCAGTGCTAATGCGCATGTGGGCGCAGAGCTTAAAGGCAGTACCGGACATACTCACGGCACACAGGATACAAACAGCAGTTCCACTGATTTCAGAAATGATGAGAACAGCCAGCAGGTTCGTGACTTCCGGCAGGGTATGGATATGGTAACCAGCAGCAGGATAACGGATTCCGGTAATCATACGGATAACACGTCCTCTGGCGAACTGCAGCAGTTTGGTGCCACCCTGAATGACACCAAAAGTCAGTACCATCAGTACACTGACAGCAATACCCGCAGCCGGGAATACAGCCGGATGGCGTCTCTGGCTGAAAATCAGAGCGCCAGCCTGGATGCCAACTACAATCAGGAATTTGTGAACTGGGCTGAGCAGAAATACGGACCTGATGCACAGTCAACCCTGACCAATGTAACCTCAGCCCGGGCCGCTGCCGCTGAGTTCGTCGAAGAACGGCTGAAGCCGGAGATTATGGGCGACTACCAGCAGGGGCGGGCTGATGTGCAGAGTGGCGGAACCCACGATGCCTTCCGTGGGGAAACTTCCCGGGTCAGACAGGGCATGGTGAGTGATGAAAGCAGCCCGGTATCGGTACCTCAGGTACCTCATGAACGTCCGACCATTCGGGCACACACGGGGCAGGGAGAACAGGTTATACGGCAGGGAAGTGAACAGATTACAGGGACTGACGGATTAAACCGGGGCACGATGCGTGAGGATTTTGAACGTAACCAGTCCGCACTGCCCGGAGCAGCCGAGTCCTTTAAAGGCGGCGGAGATATTTCCCGTAAAGTGGCAGAACAAAGATCTGCCAACGGTCAAAAAATCAGTAATTCTTCTGAAGAAATAGAGAAAAATAAATCCACTGTTCAGACATCCAGTGATATTATTAAAGGAGTAGATGAAAGTGCAAAAGGGCAATTCCAGAGGGGATACTCAACGGAGCAGGATAAACAAGGTGTTGATGATAATGGAAAGACCAAAAATGAGATGGATTTGCAAGAGCGTCTTAAACATCTGAGAGAAAGAAAAGTCGGGTAATCGATTCAGGAGTTGATATGTTAATAACACATGGCGAAGTTAATAGTGAGCTATCCTCTATCCTTGAAGCAATTAAATGTCCTGATAGGGAAGTTGCCTCCCCACTGCAGGCTTTAAAAATTAGTTCTGCTTTCCCATTGTTAATGTTGTGTTCTAACTTATTAACATGGGTCGTTTTTTATCTGTGGGAGGTTTTTTCCACGGGAGGGTTTGGATTTAAATGGGGTTTATACGTCGATGCAGTAGGCATAGTTATGGCAGATGAAGGATGGTATACCTTATTAGCTTCACTTGTTATTTCAGTATTAGCTATTCTCATTTTTTACCCTCAGACATTGATGCTTGTTTCTATCCCAAATGAGGTAAGATCTACATCACGTATCATAAGAAAAATTTCTTCCGGGTATAAAAAAATACTCTTTTCTCTTTGGGGAGTGAGTGTTTTTCTTGCTGTTATTGGCCTATGCACTGACAATTTCATTCTACTGTATTCCTTTCCTGTTGTAACTTTTATGTCGATATTTATATTTAACGGATATATTAGTATGGAGAGTGTGAGATATGGTCTGGGTCCATTTTTAGAGTCTGCAAGCTCTATTCTTAATAAGAAATAGTCTTTGTAGATCTAACTATCAACACACGATTACTTACCCCCAATTTCTGGTAGGGTTTTTGGTCCTCAGAAACCCTCAATAATTTCAATAAATTGCCGATAACCGTCTGGTTAATGGTCTGCCATTAATCAGGATGGTCTTTTGGAATTTTCAGGAAAAAATATATGACATTAAAACACGCAGCCGTGGCTGTTATGGTCACTTCCGTTTTTGCCCTTTCCGGTTGTGGTGCGATGAGCACAGCTATTCACAAGCGTAATCTTGAAGTCAAAACACAGATGAGCCAGACCGTATGGCTTGAACCCTCCTCACAGAAAACCGTGTATATCCAGGTGCGCAACACCTCCGATAAGGACATGTCTGACCTGCAGACCCTCATCAGTCAGGATCTGAAAGCCAAAGGCTACCAGGTGACGTCCAGCCCTGACCAGGCGTATTACTGGGTACAGGCTAATGTCCTTAAAGCCGACAAAATGGATCTGCGTCAGTCCCAGGGGTTCCTGACCAGTGGCTATGAAGGGGCAGCGATGGGGTCGGCACTGGGCGCGGGAATCACGGCCTACAACGGTAACTCCGGTGGTGCAGTACTCGGCGCGGGTCTGGCTGCAGGTCTGATTGGCATGGCGGCGGATGCCATGGTCGAAGATACGAACTACACCATGGTGACTGACCTGCAGATTTCAGAGCGGAGTAAAGCGTCAGTAACCACAGACAATGTGGCGGCCCTGCGTCAGGGAACGTCAGGCGTCAAACTGCAGACCAGCACGGAGCAGGGCAACCGGATGAAGTACCAGACCCGCGTGGTGTCCACCGCCAACAAAGTGAACCTGAAGTTTGAGGAAGCCCGCCCGGTACTGGAAGCCCAGCTGGCCAAATCCATCACCGGTATTCTGTAAACACGCCAGCGACTGAACCCGTAAATTTGTCAGGGCATACACTATGCGCTAAATTATGCGCATAGTTTCTGTTCTCTGCGGGAGAGGTTCCATGAAATCATCCGTCTCTGTTGTCACAAACCTTACCACGCCGGCGGTCGCAAGACGGTCCGGGAAACGCAGCACGAATGTATACCTGACGGCAGAAAACGTGGATGCGGCGCGCCGGATGAATATCAACCTGTCCGCGACGCTCGATGCCATGCTGGCAGAAGCCGTCAGACAAAAGCAGCAGGAAACCCGGAAAGCGGAGTTACACGCCGGTATTCAGGCGTTTAATGCCTTTGAGCGGGAAGCCGGGCTGTTCACGGACGATGATGAATACGGGGTTCTCTGATGGCGCAGTATGCTGTTTACGTCAACCGGTCGCCCAAAACCCGGCAACAGTACCCTTTCATCATTGATATTCAGTCTGACCTGCTGGATGAGTATGATTCCCGTGTGGTTATGCCACTGGCACCCATGACAGCGCAAAACTCACAGATCCGGTCACTGACTCCGGTTATCTCCGTGAGTGGCCAGCGTTATGTGGTCATTGTTAAATCTGTCACGACCGTCAGTAAAGACAAACTGAAAGAAGCGGATGTGGTGGCTGTTGTCCCTGAGATCCACGCTGACATTCTTTCCGGCCTGCATGGCATTGTGTCCGGCATCTGACAAACCGTCCCCGGCCGTTCACTGACCGTTTCTGTTCCACCTGACATTTATCTGAAACCCTCTCTCGTCCCGGGTCCGGGGCGTTGGTGCCCGTTTTAACTTTCATGCCCTTCCGCTTCCTCAACAGGACAGATTCACCGCCCTGCGGTTCACTCATCCTGTCTGCGGCGAGCGGTCCGTTTTTTTTCAAGGATTTCATCATGCAACACTCAGTATTCAAAGCCGTTACCGTCGCGGTGTTTTATATGGCCCTTTCCCTGATGTACAGCGCTGTACTCCTGCTGTCCCACGGAAGTGACGTCATTAAGTGGTACATGACCCATGCCTGGCTGTTCACAGCAACGCTTGCCGGGTCTGTCACCCCGGATGTGTGGGGATGGACCACGGCATTAAATACGCTCGCTGTGGCACTGATTTTCCTGGCCGCCGGGGGCTTTTTATCCGTTGCCACGGGGGTGCTGATGGTGCTGCCGGGCAGGCTTCTGGCCCGGGTTCGCTGGCGGCACTCCCTGCGCCGTTGCCGGCGCGCATCACTGTCCCTGAACTGAGTCACTTTCTCCTGCCCGGCCGCCCCTGTCGGGCATTTTCCTGAATGTATACGCACTGACGGTGTTCTGCCGCCGGTTATTTCCACCGGATATCCATCATGAATAAAAACGCCAAATACCTTACCCAGGGTGGCCAGATGACGGCCTACCGCTGGCGAATGTTCCTGCAGGTCAATAACTGGATAGGCTTCTGGGTGGCCATCCTGTTCCTGCTGCTCGCCGGCGCCCTGTTTTTCATTCTCACGCCAAAGGAAACCCTCGATAACGGGCTGTGGTACTGGTATGCCAGCCTTAACCACAGTTTCATCCAGCTGATGTCACCCGGTGCCGGGCGGTTCTATACCATTACTTACTGGTATGCCCCGACCGCCACCACCTACCACCTGAAAATGACGCTGGAGCAGATGCTGACAGACCCCTACATGCAGGCCATGGGGGCCCGTCTGTATGGCCACCTGAAAACCAGTGCGCTGGCCGCCGGCGTATTCTGCGCGACCGTTTACTGTCTGGTGGCCTGGTATGTCACGGCGGTCGGGCGCAGGGAGAGTGAAGATGAATTTATCTCCGGGATGAAACTGACAGACAACCCGGGCGAAACCAACCGGCTGCTGCGCAAAAACGGTGAACTGTCAGACCTGCGTATTGGTGACCTGCATATGGTGCGTAACGCGGAGGTGATGAACTTCCTTATGCACGGCACCATCGGGGTGGGGAAATCCACCCTGATCCGCTGGTTGCTGGACTGGATACGCAAACGTGGTGACCGGGCCATTATCTATGACTCCGGCTGTTCCTTTACCCAGACCCATTACCGCCCGGAGACTGACCGGATTATGAATCCCTTCGATGCACGCTGTGTCCGTTGGGATATGTGGGGCGAATGTGAGGATTCGGCGGATTACCAGAACCTGGCAACCAGTCTGATCCCGGAAGAAGGGGAATCCGATCCGTTCTGGGTGGCCAGCTCCCGCACGATTTTTGCGGACCTGGCCATCCGCATGTCGGCTGAACCGGACCGCAGTATTGAGAAGTTCCTGAAAACCCTGTTGTCCCTCAGCATGAAAAGCCTGCGTGACTATCTGGCCAACACGCCGGCGGCCAACCTGGTGGAAGAGAAAATTGAGAAAACGGCCATCTCCATCCGGTCAGTGGTGACCAACTATGCCAAGTCCCTGCGCTACCTGCAGGGGCTGGACGAAAAAGGGGGGGGAGCCGTTCACCATCCGTCACTGGATGACCAGCCCGGAGTATGACAACAGCTGGCTGTTTATCTCGACAAAATCCCGCCATCGCCCCAGTATCCGGCCACTTATCTCCATGTGGGTGTCACTGGCCACCCTGTTCCTGCAGAGCATGGATGAGGACCCGGACCGGCGGGTGTGGTTCATCCTGGATGAAACCCCCAGTCTGCAGCGTATTCCGGACCTGCCCGGTACGCTGGCAGAGGCCCGCAAATTCGGGGGTTGTTTTGTCATCGGTGCACAGAACATGCCCCAGCTTGTTCATGTCTATGGCCAGCAACTGGCACGCAGCATTTTTGACCTGCTGAACACCCGGGCCTATGGCCGCTCGCCCAGTGCGGAAGTGGCCCAGATGGTTGAAAAAGAGCTGGGACACCAGCGCAGGAAGGAAGCGCGCGAGCAGAACTCCTACGGTCTTGACCAGGTGCGCGACGGGGTGTCACTGGGCAAGGACAAGGTCAATAACCCGGTGGTGGATTACGAGCAAATCATGTCGCTCAGTAACCTGCAGTTCTACGTCCGTCTGCCGGGGGATTACCCGGTCACCCACCTGAAGCTGAAATACCGTAAACCGAAGGTACTGCAGCCCGGTTTTATCTCCCGTGACTTCCACGATGTGCTCAGCCCTGAACTGGAAAAACTTATCCGGAAAAATGAGCAGGCCAGCCGGGCCAGCGGCCTGACATTCCCCGAAGCTGAAACCGCCCCGGTCAGTGAGGTGACGGGTTCCCCGGTGACGCCCGAACCGGAGCGAAAAGAAGACACTCAGGCAGGTCCGGTAGCCCCGGTGAATACCCCCTGGCCGTTACCTCAGCCTGTGCCGGGAAAACCGGCCCCGGTCGTTCCCATTACTTCCCGCCCCCCGGTGATCCGGCCGTCCCTGACCGTGGTGCCGGGCGGGACGGCCGTGAATGATCCGGTCGGAGATGCGGCCCGTTCCCGGCAGAACCCCTCCACGGAAAAACCGGACACACCGCGCCGGCCCCTCCCTGAACTGACCCGCCAGGCCGCGCCGGACGGCACGGCGGTATCAAAACCCACCGCCCTCGATGCGCTTAACCGGGCCAGACGGTCACGCAGAGAGAATGCGGCGTCAGACAGTGACGATGCAGGGAACGGGGAAGACCCGGAAAACCTCAGTCTGGATATGAAACTGGAAACCCTGCCGGATGGCCAGCTGCAGGTGACCACCGCCGGTAAAACGCCCGCCAGAACGGCAGATGACACGCCCGGCCCGAAAGGCGCGGGCAAACAGATGCTGGACGATGAACAGACCATTCTCCGTCACCGCGAGGCGCAGTACGAACAGTACCGCAGCCAGCAGGACGGCCTGGACGATATGGAGCATGACTTATGATGAGTGTGGCCCCCATTGCCTCTGCCGACGGGGCAGCGGGTTATTACAGTAACAGTGATAACTATTATTTTCTGGGCAACCTGCAGAGCCTGTGGATGGGTGAGGGTGCCCGGGAACTGGGACTGGAGGGTGCGGTCAGGGGCGAAGCCCTGACGGCGGTTCTGGAAGGCCGTCTGCCGGACGGTTCCCGGCTGGGAAAGGAAATTAACGGAAATCATGTGCACCGGCCGGGTCATGACCTGACGTTCTCCGCCCCGAAAAGTGTGTCCCTGCTCATCCTCATTGGGGGGGATAAGCAGCTGCTCGAAGCCCATAATCATGCCGTCCAGGTGGCGGCGTCTTATATTGAAAAACTGGTCTCGGCCCGGGACACCCGGGACGGTATCACGTCCATTCTCCCGACCGGGAAAATGGTGGCGGCGGCGTTCACCCACGATACCAGCCGTAATCTCGACCCCCAGGTGCATACCCACCTGCTTGTGGCCAACATGACCGAACTGGACGGGAAATGGAAAGCGCTGGCCACCGACTATATTCACGGTGCCGGGTTTATCGAAACCGTGATGAAGATGCAGGTGACGCTGGGGAAAATTTACCGCAACACCCTGCGTGATGATGTGGAGAAGCTGGGGCACCGGGTGGAGGAAACCGGGAAAAACGGGCTGTGGGAAATCGCCGGTGTGCCGGAAGCCGTGCGGGAAGAATATTCCTCGCGGGGACGGGAGATTGAGGGTGCGGTGGGGGCAGAGGCCACCCTGCGCAGCCGGGATGTGGCGGCAAAAGACACCCGTCAGGCCAAACAGGACCCGTCACGCCTGCGCCTGATGGAGCGCTGGCTGGGCCAGATGCGTGACCTCGGGTTTGACATGAAAGCGTACCAGGCTGAAGCCCGGGAGCGTGCGCCGGAACCGGACCTGCATACCACGGTGGCCGTGCCGGAACCGGTCTCCCGGCAGCAGGACCGACCCGGACAGACGGTCCCCCGGGGGAAAGATAACGGCGTACAGCCGGGCGTGACGCTACCAGGTTCAGCAGAGCCTTCTCCCCGTCCGGCAGGCCCTGCAGTGCCCGGGCAGGATGTCCCGGCGTTGCGTCAGTCTGGTGAACCCGTTCCCGTTCGTGGTCATGAGACTGCTCCGGTCACGCCCGGCAGGGAAAACAGCTCACCGGCGGTGAATGCGCCGGATGCCCCGGCAAAAGCCCCCCGGTCACTGAAGGACCTGGCCCCGGACCTGTCAGTCGCCCTGCAGCAGGCCATTTCTCAGCTCAGTGACCGGCAGACCCGGTTTACGTGGGGGGAACTGATGCTGACCGCCATGGAATACAGTGACGTGATGCCCGGGGTGGATGACCTGCGCGCCGGGATGGATGCGGCGATGCATGACGGGCTGATTGTACCGCTGGATGCAGAGAAAGGCGTGTTCACATCGCGTATTCATCTGCTCGATGAGTTATCCCTGCAGTCGGTCACCCGGGACCTGGTGGCCGGAGGCCGGGTGGTCAACCGGGTCACGCCCCGGGACAATGTGCCCGGCAGGCTGTCGCCGGTGGTGACAGAACCGGTGGTGCTGTTCAGTGCCCCGGCCAGTGTGCCGGCCATCCGCAGTCTGGCGGAAGAGATTGCCGGGGTCAGCCTGTCTCACGGGCGTCAGGTACAGGTGCTGGCCAGCAGTGCTGAACGGGCCGGTTCCCTGGGAAAATCGGACAGGCTGAAGGACAGGCTCATTTCCCGTCAGCAAATTCTGTCCGGAGACGCCGGTCTGAGGCCCCAGGGCACGCTGATTGTGGAAGGGGCGGAAAAACTCGGGCTGAAGGAAACCCTGTTGCTGACGGCGGAAGCGCGGGCAAAGAACACCCAGCTGATTTTTCTCGACAGTGCGGGCCGGCAGGCCAACGGGAATGCCATGACGGTGCTGACTGAAGCCGGGGTGTCGCGCTCAGTGCTGTCTGAACCGGTGCCGGGGCTGGAAACCCGGGTGGTCAGTATTGCTGACAAACGTGAACGGTATGCGGCACTGGCGGAGCGCTATGCTGAACTCAGTGCCGGCAGCGAACCGGTCACGGCGGTGGTGAAAGGGGCGCGTGAGCAGAAAAACCTGACCGGACTTATCCGTGATGCGCTGCAGAATGCCGGACAACTGGCGCGTGACGGTGTCACGGTGGAAACCCGCACACCGGTCTGGCTCGACAACAAAACCCGGCGTCTGCCCTCCTCCTACCGGGCCGGACAGGTGCTGGAAGACCGGACACAGGCAAAAGAGACAAAACACTGGCTGATAGACCGGGTGCATGAAGACACCCGCTACCTGACCCTGCTGGATACCGGTACCGGGGAAATCCACCGGCAGAAAATCAGTGAGATGACACCGGACTGGCGGCTGTACGAGCGGGAGGAAATCAGTGTGAATGCCGGGGAGAAAATGCTGAGTCTGGCGGCGGACAAACGCCACGGACTGAAAGCCAAAGACCGTCTGACGGTGACTGCCACCGGGCCGGAGGGCGTGACGTTCCTGCGCGAAGGCGGGAAGGGGAAAGGAGACACGTTTACCCTGCCGGCTGACCAGCCCCTGTACATGACCCACAGTTATGTGGCCGCACCTGGCAGCCGTGACAATGAGCAGGGCGTGGTACTGGCTTCCCTCAATGTGCGCGATATCAGTGGCCGGATGGTGAATGACCTGGCCCGCAGCGGTGACCGGGCGGAAATTTTTACCGCCGAAACACTGGAGCGGGCCGAAACCCGGCTGGGGAGAATGCGTGATGTCGACACCCCGGTGCAGATGGTGTCACGGCTGTCCGGGCAGGACACGGTTGACCGTGCCGTCAGTACCCTGCGCGATAACGTGATGAGTGAGGCCCGTAAGGCCGTCACCCGGGCTGTCGCAGAGCAGCGGAACATCAGTTTCAGTGAACTGGTTCTGACGGAAACCGCCCAGAAACTGGCGGGCGGGAAAGGTGACGTCAGGGCGGAAATTGCCGCACAGATAAAATCCGGTGAACTGATTGAGGTGGTGGTACGGGGAGAATCCCGCCTGATACACCACGCCACCTGGGAAATGGAAAAGTCCATTATCAGCATGACGGAAGCCGGCAAGAATACCCGGTCTCCCCTGATGGATAACGTGGCCCCGGCCCTGCTGGCCGGCCTGACCCGGGGGCAGCAGGATGCCGCCACACTCATCCTGTCCAGTACCGACCAGTTTACCGGTATTCAGGGGTATGCCGGGGTGGGTAAAACCACCCAGGTGCGGGGGGTGCTGACGGCCCTGAACACCCTGCCGGCAACGGTCCGCCCGGAAGTCACCGGGCTGGCCCCGACGCACCGGGCTGTGAAGGAGCTGAACGATGCCGGCGTGGTGTCGCAGACCGCCAAATCCTTCCTGGTGGAGCATGACCGGCAGGTGGCCGCAGGGGAAACACCGGATTACGGCAACCGCCTGTTCCTTATTGATGAAAGTTCGATGGTGGGGCTGCAGGACACGGCTGCCGTATATCAGGCCATCCGGGACGGCGGGGGGCGGGCCGTCTCCATGGGGGACGTGGACCAGTTTGAATCCGTCGACAGCGGGGCGCCGTTTAAGCTGCTACAGGAGCGCAGCCCGATGGATGTGGCCATCATGAAGGAAATTGTCCGTCAGAACGACCGCCAGCTGAAGGAGGCGGTGTACGACATTATTGAAAACCGCCCGGCGGCAGCCATCAGCCGGCTGCAGTCCGTCAGTCCGGAGAAAGTGGCCCGTGAGGCGCAGGGTGAGGTGCCGGCGGCATCCGTGATGGAGGTGGACTCTCCGGTGGATGCCGTGGCCCGTGACTGGGTCGGACGCACACCGGAAGCCCGGGCACAGACCATCATCATCAGCCAGCTCAATGCAGACAGAAAAGCCATCAACCAGGCCATTCATGACAGCCTGGTCAACCGTCATGAACTCGGGAGCAAGGTCGCAACGGTGCCGGTACTGGAAAAAATCAGTCACACCCGTCACCAGTTTAACCGCACCGGTGCCTGGGAAGCCGGCATGGTGATGAAGCGGGGCGACAGTTACCAGGACGTGGTCGCGGTGGACCGGAACGGCGGCCTGATATCCGTGCGCAATGAGGACGGGAAACTGGCCCTGTATTCCCCCCGGGAGTTGCTGACCGGGGACGTGGAACTGTTTAAACGCGACAGGATGGAGGTGCGTGAAGGGGATGAACTGCGCTTCACCCTGACTGCCCGTGATGCCGGGCAACTCGGTAATGACCGCTTCCGGGTGACGGCGGTCCGGGACAGCGGTGAGCTGGAGCTGACCGGAAAGGACGGAACCCGGGTGATTAACCCGAAGGAGGTCCGCCATGAACAGCATATCGATTACGCCTGGGCGGTAACCGGCTATGGCGCGCAGGGGGCCAGCAGTCCGTTTGTGATTGCCCTGGAGGGAACGGAAGGGGGCCGGAAACAGCTGGCCACGATGCGGGCGTTTTATATCACGGCATCGCGGGCGAAAGACCATGTCCAGATATACACGGACAAACTGGACAAATGGCTGAGCCGGGTCAAATCACCGGAAACGGAACCCAAAACCGCCCATGACGTGCTGAAACCGGAGACCGAACGTAAGCAGGCCCGGGCCATCTGGGCGATGGGCACGCCCCCGGCAAAAACGGCGATTGGCCGGACCTGGCTGCGGCATCAGGCGATGAAGGATACGGCACTGACGGCGCGGGTCATCCCGGCCACCCGGCGTTTTCCCGACCCGGCACTGGCCTTTCCGCTGTATGACCGTAACGGGAAGTCAGCCGGCCTGTCACTGGTCTCCCTGGTTGCGTCACCGGAAGGCCGCCTGACACTGGGTGACACCCGGATGGTGGCCACACAGGGTGCGCAGGGTGCGGTACTGCAGCGCAGCCGTAACGGACAGACGGTGATAACCCGGAGTCTGGAAGACGCCCTGGCGGCGGCGAAAGCCGATAACCGCACCGGTGTTATCTGGCAGGTGGGTGACACACCACCCTCGGAGTGGATGGTGAAAGTCACCCGGGGTGATGTGAGGGAAAATAATGCACTGTTTCAGACGACTGACACTCAGGACATTCGTATTCCCCGGGAAGAAAACCATCAGGATAAAGAGGACCTCAGCAGGCGCTCTGACGTTGTCAGGTCGCAGAGAATGGAGGAACAGCAACGGGCGGATCTTGCTGCGCGCAAGGCAACTCCTGAAGAAAATCAGACCGCCCTTGTTGAAGTGAATAATCCCCCTGATGCAATCACGTTAAGGCGTATTGCAGGTGAGGAAGCGGCCGGTGGCGATATGCCATTGCCCCGGGTCTCTGTACCTGAACAGGAGCAGGCTCTCAGGGATAAGGAGGCAGCCTCACAGGTCAGAGCCGATATGCTGAATGAACAGACGGGACGTGCCATCCTGTCTGTCCGCGAACAAAACCTGCCAGACAGAACGATTGAACATGATGAACCGGCCCATACCCGGGCCATTCAGAAAGAACGTTAATACATCAGAGAGACAACCCCATGAAACTGACATTCAGCACGGTGGCCATGCTGGCCACACTGACCGGCGTGGCGCATGCACAGGCCCCGGCTTCCGCTTTTACCCCTGAACAGCAGGCCCGTATCGGGCAGATTGCCGGTGACTACCTGCTGGCCCACCCGGAGATACTGGTGCAGGTCAGTCAGAAACTGCAGGTGCAACAGCAACAACGGGCGCAGACGGCCATGGCCGCCCGGGTGATGGATAATCAGACAGCACTGCTGTCTGACCCGTCCACGCCGTCTGTTGGCCCGAAAGCGGCCCGGGTGGCCGTGATTGAGTTTTTTGACTACCAGTGTGTGTTCTGCAGCCGGCTGGCCCCGGAACTGGAAAAAGTGATGCAGGGCCATCATGAGGTGCGTTATGTCTTTAAGGACTGGCCCATTTTCGCTTCCCGCTGGCCGGCCTCCCATGATGCGGCGGTCAGGGGGCTTAACATCTGGAAGACAAAGGGCCCGGCCGCCTATATGGCGTTTCATAACGGCATTTACCGGACCGGTCATGATGAGGGCGCTCTGACCCCGGCGGATATTGATGCCGTCACCCGCACGGTGATGAAGGGCACTCCGCTGGCGTCCGGCGCAGACAGTGACAGCGTTTTGGAGGCCAACAACCAGCTGGCGCAAAAACTGGGACTGACCGGCACACCGGGCCTGATTGTGATGCCGGTGGATAATCCCACGCCGGACACGATTACGGTATTACCGGGTGCCGTACCGGTGGCTCAGATTGAGGCGGCCATCAGGCGGGCCGGCGGCAAAGCCACGAAATCGTAAATTCAGACAAAGACTATTGTTGTGGAGTATGTAAGGCGATGAAATCCCCTGTATTCACAAGGGAATACAGGAGCAAATACGGACCGTGAGACTCCACACATATCAGGCAAAATCTCTGGATGATATCTGGCTGGATGATATTCCGAATATCCGCAACCCGGCTGCGGCCGTTCAGGACCTGGAATATACCGCCAGCCCTGAGCGACGGATTCAGGAATGGGATCTGCCGGATGGCTACAGTGTTTATGTCAATAAATACCGGGTCTTTCACCGTCAGTTTACCTGGATGGCATACCGTGATGTGCTGAATGATGTCCGGCGCGGCAATGTTGTGCTGCTGAAGAGACACGATTCAGGGGACGAGATGGCCCGGGTGGTGACATCATCCGGGGCGTTGCGCGGTGACTTGCCGGTGGCGCTGCACACCCGGCTCAGTTATCTCATCCGCAACCAGTTACACCGCCCCCGATACATTACCGGTACCATCAACAGTAAAGCGGCAGGAAGACTGCTGGCTGCCGGGGGGATTTATAACGGTAATCCGGACGGATTCAGGAATACGGCCAGACAACTGGGAGGTGATGCCCCGGCCGGGTATGACCAGGTTATGAACCCCCGGACGAAAGGACTTATTATTGCCGGCGCATCCGTTGCTGCAGGACTGGGTATAGGGCGTCTGAATCCGACAAGTGAAGTTCAGGCACTGACCGATTTACCACAAGCAGCAAAAACTTTACCATCCGAAAATGTCAGTATCGCTCAAAAGCAACTGGTAAAAAAGTTCAAACATGCTGTTGATTTTAACGTGACGCAAACGCCCAATGCTCAGGGGCTTTCATCCTATGAAAGTGCCCTGAAAAGTCATATAGATGATCCTCTCACCACACAAATAACGGGTAAGTACCGGTGGAGCCAGGATGTCCTTCACTATTACAATCCAGAAACTAAACTTAATGTAATGACTAAACCCGATGGAACGTTCATTTCTGGCTGGAAGCTATCCGATACACAGGTAACAAGTCTGACAGGTGATGGCAATGTCTTTTAACACACATGAAGTCGCGATAATTAATCTGATTGATGCATTTATTTCGCAGGATATTAGTGCCCCAGAGTTTGAGCATAACTATTTAACAGCCTGGCGTACTTATCGGGATTCATCGGAAGATAAACGTGCAGATCTCAGGACCCAACGGTTTTTTGATACGGTATTTTCGCTGGTAGACAGTTACTGCTCAGACCCGGACCTAATGGATGACGATGATTTGAACGACGACGACTTATTTGAAGCCGTGTATGAACTACAGACTGCCTGGCGTGAGTCTGTTATGGTTTGAAACCGCTGTTTTGAACATACATGACCTGTAAGTTTTGGATGAGGTAGCCATGGTGAAGCATGAGCTTACATCACAGATAACCAGCCTGCCGGACAGGGAAAACGTTGTTTTTGAAATTTATGCTGGTAGTGAACAGGTGGCTGAAATCTCAAATGAGCCTGGAGAAGGCCTCCGGATTGAAATATTTAACTGCCCTGATGGGGCATGGAGTTTTGACCTGGATACATTTTCTTCACTTGTCGAGCAGGGTAAAAAAAGCATCATCTGAAGGGGCGTTAAGGGTTCTGGAACAAGTGAGGGTCAGCAACTTGTTCCAGTCCAAAATAAAAACATTGCGACAATTCCAAATTTCAAATCCCATTCAAGCCCCTGACAACGCATTTCATAAGTCGGGTCCAGCCCTCCCGGTATGCTAACGATAAGTTATTAGGCGTAATGATACGAAAAATTTACTGATAAACTGGTTGGCGGAAGCAGTTATCACAGTTAAGCTAATACACTTTGTAACAGCGAAGTGTAAGAACAACTGTCAGTATTTCTTATATATTATCACCAGGTGATTGAACATGGGTCTTTATAGCATATCGAATAAAATCCTCACGCCATTGGAAAAAACAACTTACAGTATCGAAGGGTTACAGGAACGTTATGACCTTCAGGAGGCAATTAAGAATAACATTGAGATATTAGCTCCTGAGTCTCTGGTAATATCTGAGGAGTTTTCTGACTGGGAGGATAGTAAAAGAAGAATTGATATTTTGGCTATTGATAAACAGGCTAATCTCGTTGTTATTGAACTAAAACGAGATGAAATAGGAGCACATATGGAACTTCAGGCTGTCAGGTATGCCGCTATGATTTCCACAATGAGCTTTTCTAAAGCATGTGAATATTACCAAAACTACATAACAAAAAATAATTTGGGTATTGATGCCAAGGAGCGAATACTGGAGTTTGTTGAGTTGGAAGATACTGAACTTGTTGATTTTGGAAAAGATGTAAGGATTATATTAGCCTCCGCAGGATTTAGTAAAGAACTCACGACAACAGCTATTTGGCTCAGGGATAAAGGTGTTGATATCAGTTGTGTGAAAATAACACCATACCATTTTGATGGTAAGGTGCTTATAAATTCGGAACAGATAATCCCCGTTCCTGAGCTTGACGAGTATCAGGTTAAATTTAGGGAGAAAAGAATTGAACAGATATCCAGTTCTAATAAATCTGATCGCGACTATTCTCGTTATAATTACAAAGGTGTGACTTATAATAAGAGGAATCTGGCTCTTGTGGTTATTACTGACTGGATAGAGAAGCATAATCCTGAAAATCTTGAAACTCTTAAACACAAACTATCTCATGTCATAAAGCAAAGGACAATAGCATTAGTTGAACAGATTACAGGATATAAAAAGAACAGGTATCATATTAATGATGATGACATCATTGAACTTTCATCTGGTGAAATGGTGGCTATATCCAACCAGTGGAGTATCGGTAGTTTGGATAGATTACTTAAGTTTGTTAGGGAAGATGGTTTCATTATTGAACAAATAAAAGATTAAATTGATGAATCTGTCAGTTGTTGACTGGTAAGTTGATCGTTTGTGGCTTGTATCTAAAGCTGTATGTTCTGTTCGTAGAAAAAGGAATGTCCAAATTACGTGGGTAGGATTAGGTTGGCTGGCTCAAAAATATTGCAAACGGAGAGTTTTCCCCGGAAAAAGTGAACCTGAATTATTACACTCACGAATGTCGTGAGTATGAGCGTTATTGCCATTTGGGGGGGGAACCGGTGAACCTGAAGGTGCCGCTGGCTATGAATTATGGAGCAATGCGCATACAGCAACGCAGGAAGATTATAAGCTGAAAGACAGTGATGTATTTCACCCGGATGTATACAAATGAAGCCGACTCAAACCGAACTAAATGTCTTAAAAGTGATGTCTGAAAAAGATACAGACTGGAACTGGATGGTTCTGGACAGGATGCTGGCCGTAAATCAAATCTCTGGTTTTGGCAATGTGGCCAACATTGTACTCAGTCTTGTAAAACAGGGGTTTGTGAGCGTTGTGCCCGGGGACACACCGTCAAAACCCCGTTACCGGGTGTCAGAACAGGGCCGTAATTACCTGTTCGATGTGGGGATTATCTCCAGAACCTGACCAATTCTTTTTACCTGGCTTTTCTGGAAGGGGGCAGTTTGGATATCGAAAATTATTGTACGTTAAGCGCATTATTTAACCACCTTGATCTGTAATTGATTGATTTAGTCTCAATGCCTATACCTTCCTCGTGTTCCTCTGCAAGGCCTTGCACTACCTCATTTACTCATTTGAGTTTATGAGTAAATGAGGTAGTGCAACTATTTTAACTATCTCTGCCGCCAGAACTTCAACTTCGGCTTTGGTTTCTCCGTCATTCGTATCAAACACGCCGTGTGTGTATTTCGTATGTTTTGTTTGTTTCGTTTATTGCGTTTTTCGTTTGTTTCGAATAATCTATTAAGTAACAGCTGCTGTAACACTAGAACTGAAATCGCATATTGAAACCATAAACTGAAATCGCATATTGAAACCATAAACTGAAATCGCATATTGAAACCATAAATTTATACAATTAAATCAACTAAATAACTGGAATACTAAAATGACAAACTCAATTCTTGATAGCCTTAGCCTTCCGGCTAAAGGGGAGATTGAGGCAGCTGTTCGTGGACAAAGGGAGCTTGCTGCCTACCTCTCCACAAAAATGGAAACACAAAAAATTGCAATTCAGGACGTAGATAACATAACCCACCAGATCGAACTGCCAACGTCTTCTCTGACGCTGCTTATGTCGATTTTAGGTGAACTGGCCCTCGGTAACGCGGTCCAGGTTGTTCCTGTACATGCAGAATTAACAACGCAGGAAGCAGCCAATATTCTGAATGTCTCACGCCCTCATATGGTGAAACTTCTGGAAGACGGGAAGCTACCTTTTCATAAAACTGGTCGCCATCGCCGCGTACTTTTCGCCGATTTGATGAATTACAAAGATCAGCGAGACAGGGAAAGCAACAAAGCAATGCAGGAGTTGGCAGATCTAAGCCAGGAGCTTGGACTTTACTAATGGACCATACACCTTATCCCGTAGTTTTAGATGCCTGCGTACTTTACCCGTCATTTCTACGGGATTTACTGATCCGCTTAGGGCAGACGGGGCTGTATCAACCGAAATGGTCAGCCATTATTGAAGATGAATGGCAGCGGAACCTTTTGGCAAACAGGGCTGATTTAACCTTGGCACAGATTCAACGCACAGCCGTACTGATGAATACAGCGGTTCCCGATGCGATGATTACCGGTTTTGAACCGCTAACTGAAAGTGTCGATTTACCTGACGTTGATGATCGCCACGTCGTCGCAGCTGCAGTTCGTAGCAACGCTGAAATCATTGTGACATTTAACCTTAAAGATTTTCCGGCATCGACACTTGATGCTTTTGGTATTGAAGCGTTGCATCCTGATGATTTTTTGATGGATTTGTTCGATTTAAATCGCGCTTTAGTACTCTCGGCAGTAACTACGCAGCGTAGCAATCTGAGAAAGCCGCCAATGTCAGCTGATGACTACTTAGAAGCCTTGCTACGTCAAGGCATGGCGCAAACCGTAAAAGAGCTAAGCAAGTATCGCTCGCTAATCTAGTCTGCTTAGTGGACGATAAGGCTACTGACTACGGTTACAGCCGATAGTGAAGGGGTACACTAGGGAAACTGAGAATATCATACGATTACGTTATCGCAGTAGGATACACCCTATTGCTATCGGTGATCTGAATGGTTAGATTTTCTCTAATATTGTGAGGACTACTCAGCAACAAACAGGAAGAATCATTAATGAATAATAAGAAAATCGAATGGATAGAACAAATCCCTGAAAACATTGATGAGTTAAAAAAGAAAGCGGGTAACAAAAACAACTATCATGACAGAATCAGCGCCATTAACTCACTCAAAAAGTTTAAGTGCAGACAGTCTATAGACATCCTTTGGCGTCTGATGATGAACGACTTGGTCTACACAGTCAAAGAAGAGGCATTCCGCGCATTACAAGCATTTGGTGAAAGTGTTAAATTGCCCAAAAAGAAAAAGGGTCATTTAATCAAAGATATAAACAAAAAAGTAATAGCAGTGGGCAATACGTTTAACGGTGATTTTGAGATTGAGGAATTCAAAACAAGATTCAAACAACGTTACCCTGAAGCTTATGACGTGTATCAGTTTGAAAAGAAAAATAAATTTGAAGAGTGGATTATCAATACTTTGAAGTCAGCCCCTAAAAAGTAAACTAATTTTTACCAGATTAAGGGGGTTATACGCCGTAACCCCCTTAACGTATAATAATTTTCGATATCCAAACTGACCCCTGGAAGGCCAGGTAACCGCACGAACAGCCAGTCATGCAGATGCTGCATTGATGATTTCTCCTTTCCCTGACACAGACACTTTTCCACACTTAGTTAGAACGGATCTGTCTGAAGTGTCAGGTATATATGAAGCAGAAATTACTGAAACCATTATGCGGATGTTACGATGAATTTCCTGAAAAAATGGTTGCGATGGCAACTTCGGTATTTTGCAAGTACCTTGATCCCGGTAGGGCTAATCATATTGTTTGGTATGCTGGCGGTGTCATTCTGGCCTGCGTTTGCCTGGGGATCAACAGCCATTTTCGCGGTCATTGTCTTTGGTGTGACGTTCTGGCTGGTCTGAGCATCGTCCACCTTTTTCTGACTGTATTTTCACAACAAACCCGCTTTAAATACACTTCCTTCACCCCGATACGGACTCACTGCATAACCCGCCAGTTATGCAGCTAACGACGTCCGTGCGTCAGGTATTCCCTTATACTGTGGTGCCTTTCCGCTTCCTCACGCAGGCCGTCATCGTCCTGCGTCTGCGGCGAGCGGTGTCATATTTGTTTGCATATCCGGATAATCCTTTTCCTGGAAAATTCTGAATTGTGACGGTATGCTAAGGCCTGTAACGGTATTTGAGCGGAAATGCCGTTGAAAATTCATAAGCTGCGACTTAACACACACTGTCAGGCCGGAACGGGTGAGGCGACCCGGACCGGATGCGGACTGGCAGGTTAAGTCACAGGTGTGTCCTGCGTCCGATAAAATGCGGCCGGGCGGGGGATGGAAGGAATCAATGGACGGGGCGTGTCCGTAATACGCCCGGGTGCAGGGTGCCCGTGTACGGGACCTGAATGCAAAAACCCCCTGAAATCTGTCGTGAACTTGGCGGAACAGGTCAGATATTCAGGGGGCCAAAAGCAGGCGCGTTGCCTGCAAAGGATTATAACGCATGTTCAACATAACACAATACACCCCCGCCATAAGTGCAGCGTGGGGTGACTGACCAGATAATTCTGCGCGCGGATAAGCGCCACCGTGGTACCCATTCCACGGCCTGCAAATGCCCGTTCCCGGCGTATCACCGCCCGGCGGGTTTCAAAAAACTGCCCAGTGTGCTGCAGTTTGCCGTCAACCGTATGGTCAGCCCCGAACGACCGGACGGGATACGTCCGTCAGCCCACCCCCTGGTGGTGCAGCGTATCCGGGCATACCGCCGGCGCGGAATGTCGGCCATGTCCCGGCGGCTGTTCGATGCCCTGGCGCTGGCGTTCCTGAATCATGTCAACATTGTCACCGGCGTGGTGACCCTCAATTATGGCCAGCTGGCCGGGGCCCTGAGTCCCCGGGATGAACACGGTGAGGTGATGGAGTCGCAGGCGGTGACGGCCCGGCGTATCAGCAATGCCATCCGGCTGTTTTACCGTACCGGTATTGCCGTGCCGCCGCCGGACCTGGCGGATAACTGGGACAGCATCAACAAAACCCGTCTGCCCCGTTACATCACACTGACTGATGAAGGTTTCCGGATACTCGGGGTGCGTGAGGACGACCTGATTCAGGCCCGCGAACAGCGACTGCATAACCTGCGGAGCGAACGTGAGGACTGGAGCCTGGATGCGGAGAGCCTGCGGAAGGACTGGTATGCGGATGCGCGGATGAATGCCCTGATTTCACGCCGGACCCGGGCTGCGGACGGCAAATTCCGCCGGCGCATGAAATCCCTGCCGTTTGAGGAGCGCAAGCGCGAAGTGGCCAGCCGGATACTGCGGCGCCACGGCCCGGAAGCCCGGCACATGCCCGCGAGACGGTTCGAGAAGATGGTGTGGGACAACCTGTACCAGCTCGACCTGGTGGACTTCGGCACACCGCCGCCCCTTCACTGACCCTGCTTTTCAGCCATCCGCCTGACGGCGGAGGCGTCCCCACGTCCGTATCCCGCCACTGTTCACTTCCTGTACAAATCCCTGCCAGTCTGACTCCCCGACAGACGTCATTCTGACGCCCGTTACCCCGGTTTCACCTGCCCGGAAAAGTTATCCACCCTTAACTGCAAATAAGCAGAAGAGGTTAGCGGCAACTGTCACGGGCGTTAACCGCAAGACCTACATAACCCCCTCATATAACAATAAAGAACAGTTATACAGGCCGCAGAATCTGTGAATAACGGGGACAACCCCCGACATCGGAAAAGGCCTTCGCCTGCAGCGTCCTGACGGACGCGCCACTCAGAAAAAAAGCAGATGCACCTCCCACCACTGCGTGGCGGGCCCCAACACCAAAATAGTTACAACATACGCAAAGAACCAAATCCTCCCCCACCTGACACACCTGCGTCCATTCTGAGGCACCATTGCCCACGAACACCCACAGAATTGCCGTACCTGCACCATCGTGCCCCTCTCCCCCTCCTGCAAAGGCCGCCCCCGCCCCGGGCCTCTGGCCCGGAACAGGCGTGGCTTTCAGAAGGATGTTGTAACTAGGTGGTCTTGTGTGGCTGCTGGTTGTGTGGCTTTTGGGTTCGGTGTACACGCTCGTAAGCGCCCTAAAAGGGCGCATAACGCGGAGATACGCCACGGCTGACGCCGTGACCACTCCGGCCGCGTAAATTAAGTTTTGCGTGGCTTTGAGCGGGTAGGGCTTATCAGGGTGGGGGATGGGCAAGGCAGAACCGGTTGATTTCGTACCGGCTGCGCCGGGCTCCGGCGGTTTACGTTCAGGGCAGTCTGTCACACCTGTGCTGCCGCCTTACATGCCCTGACGGGCATAAATGACAGCCAAGTAAAAATCAGAAAAAACTGTGGTATTACGCGGGGCGTAACCATGTTAAAGAAATCTCTGAACCGAACTTCTAATAAATACTCACTTAAGGAGAGAATATTGTGTTTTTCTATATCGCGATCATCCCCCTTGTTTTGCTTGCCGTTATCGCTTATTTGTTAGCCGTTATATCGTCAAAAATTAATGGGTTATATACGAACACCGAGGCTGGAAGCCTTTATAATGCAAGACTGGAACATCAGAAGTACATTCTGAATGACGCACTGGCAGAACTTGAAAATATTAAAGACAGTATTGAGCGCAATAATGAAACGCTCAATGATATTAAGTACGTCACTGATATTATCCTGAAATACAAACTTCCGGATGCCAGTGAGCGCAAGATGCTTGATGAGGTCAGACTTAATGAAGAAGTGTGGGACGGAATAAATCAGGCCAGAAATGATGCTTAAAGAGTGTCAGTGGTATTAGTGCTGTTTATCGTCCACTCATCTTTCATCGCTATTGCAATTCATAAACGCTGAGCACAGCCTTGGAACGGGCTTCCGGGAGTGTGGAGGATTGCAGGCTCCCGCAGGGAACTGTGGGGGCAGGGATAGTCCCACATTCACACCCGTTTCCCCGCGATACCACGGCAGGAGCTCGCCCCCGGTTTTATCCGTCTTCAGCTGGACAGCTATCCAGTGAAGCTCCGCCACTTCCCGGGCACCGGAACTCTCTGGGCTTCAGGACCCGTTTACACTGCTGTAAGGCAGGCTGAACTCTTTGATAGAGTCAAAAATAACAGACCTACCTCAGTACTTTTCCATCACTATCATCATCAAAAATCTCAGCCTTATTTTGAAGTGTTGGTTATTTTGCCCTTGAAATAAGATAAATCGGACACATCTTATTTAAATCTTTCTTTCCGAACGGGAGTAAGCAATGACTGATGTAAACAAGGCCAATCAAATTGGCGTGCGGATACTGAGCCTAAATGGTGGTGGTGCGAAAGGGATGTTTACAATCAGTGTGCTTGCTGAGATTGAGAGAATTCTAGCCCTCATGCACCCTGACCATGATGTCAAAATTGGAGACTACTTTGATCTCATCACTGGAACATCTATAGGTGGGATACTGGCGCTAGGGCTCGCTAAGGGCAAGAGTGCTCGGGATTTGGAAAATGTTTTCTACGATAAAGCGAACGATATTTTTCCAACAAAATGGGGTATAACCAATCTAATAAAGTCACTCGTTGCACCTATTTACAGTAGCACTCCTCTCCGTAAAACCATTGAAACGATGATCGGCAGTGAAACCACCTTTAATGATCTGACCAGGAGAGTGATGATTCCAGCGGTGAATCTTTCAACAGGAAAACCTCAATTTTTCAAGACTCCGCACAATCCCGATTTTACACGCGATGGCAGACTTAAACTGATTGATGCCGCGCTCGCAACCTCAGCCGCACCAACATACTTCGCCCCACACTATTGTGAAGATCTAAACACTCATTTTGCGGATGGCGGTTTGGTCGCTAACAACCCCAGCTATATCGGTCTGCTAGAAGTTTTCAGGGACATGAAGTCTGATTTTCCTAATGTTACTCATAAAGATGTACACATACTAAACATTGGTACAGCCGGTGAAGAGTATTCACTCAGTCCGAAGCTGCTTAGTAAAAAATGGTGGAATGGATACTGCCGTCTTTGGGGTACAGGTAAACGACTGATCCTTACAACAATGACAGCTAATCAACACCTCCAAAAAAACATGCTCCTGCGTGAACTTACACTCTACGATGCGTTAGGGAAGGTGCGAACAAGTCCCTGATATGAGATCATGTTTGTCATCTGGAGCCATGGAACAGGGTTCATCATGAGTCATCAACTTACCTTCGCCGACAGTGAATTCAGCAGTAAGCGCCGTCAGACCAGAAAAGAGATTTTCTTGTCCCGCATGGAGCAGATTCTGCCATGGCAAAACATGGTGGAAGTCATCGAGCCGTTTTACCCCAAGGCTGGTAATGGCCGGCGACCTTATCCGCTGGAAACCATGCTACGCATTCACTGCATGCAGCATTGGTACAACCTGAGCGATGGCGCGATGGAAGATGCTCTGTACGAAATCGCCTCCATGCGTCTGTTTGCCCGGTTATCCCTGGATAGCGCCCTGCCGGACCGCACCACCATCATGAATTTCCGCCACCTGCTGGAGCAGCATCAACTGGCCCGCCAATTGTTCAAGACCATCAATCGCTGGCTGGCCGAAGCAGGCGTCATGATGACTCAAGGCACCTTGGTCGATGCCACCATCATTGAGGCACCCAGCTCGACCAAGAACAAAGAGCAGCAACGCGATCCGGAGATGCATCAGACCAAGAAAGGCAATCAGTGGCACTTTGGCATGAAGGCCCACATTGGTGTCGATGCCAAGAGTGGCCTGACCCACAGCCTGGTCACCACCGCGGCCAACGAGCATGACCTCAATCAGCTGGGTAATCTGCTGCATGGAGAGGAGCAATTTGTCTCAGCCGATGCCGGCTACCAAGGGGCGCCACAGCGCGAGGAGCTGGCCGAGGTGGATGTGGACTGGCTGATCGCCGAGCGCCCCGGCAAGGTAAGAACCTTGAAACAGCATCCACGCAAGAACAAAACGGCCATCAACATCGAATACATGAAAGCCAGCATCCGGGCCAAGGTGGAGCACCCATTTCGCATCATCAAGCGACAGTTCGGCTTCGTGAAAGCCAGATACAAGGGGTTGCTGAAAAACGATAACCAACTGGCGATGTTATTCACGCTGGCCAACCTGTTTCGGGCGGACCAAATGATACGTCAGTGGGAGAGATCTCACTAAAAACTGGGGATAACGCCTTAAATGGCGAAGAAACGGTCTAAATAGGCTGATTCAAGGCATTTACGGGAGAAAAAATCGGCTCAAACATGAAGAAATGAAATGACTGAGTCAGCCGAGAAGAATTTCCCCACTTATTCGCACCTTCCTTAGATAACTACACCAATCTTGATGAAGTGATTCCTAATGAAGCAGCCGGTGATATCACGCTGGATAATGCCTCAAAGAGTTCCATGGATAACCTGAGCGCAAGGGGAAAACAACTTGCTAATGTACAGTTCGCCCAACTCCGGAAGCTTAAACACTTTTTCACCACACCTGCAAAACCCTTTAAGCGCACAATCGTGTAGGAGATACTCTGATGCATTGGGACTTTAACAATTACTATAGCAACAATGTCGATGGCTTAATTAGTAAGCTCAAGCTGAGTAAAGATGAATCCAATCAACTTAAAGCGCTTCGTCAGATAATTCGTGAACGAACCAGAGATGTGTTTCAGGAAGCCCGCGAAGTCGCTTATGACGTGAGAAAACAAGCACTGACGCTCGAGAGCGTCAGATTAAAACTAGAGAAAACAAATGTTCGCTACCTCTCCCCTGCAGACCGTGCCAATCTCGCGAGACTCATATTTGAAATGGAAGATGATGCCCGCGATGACTTCATCAAATACCAGCCTCGTTTTGCCACACAAGGGAGCTTTCAATATGATACGTTGAACAGGCCTTTTCATCCGGGGCAGGAAATGGACATTGATGATGGTACCTACATGCCCATGACAGTATTTGAATCGAAACCCAGCATTGGACACACTCTGCTGCTATTGCTTGTAGATACGTCACTGAAATCGTTAGAAGCAGAGAATGCAGGATGGGCATTTGAAGAAAAGAACACCTGCGGTCGCATCAAAATCCCTCATGAGAAAACACACATCGACGTTCCTATGTATGCAATTCCCAAAGATAAATTTCAGGAAAAGCAAACAGCAGCAGATTCTGCACACCTCATAAAAGCAGACTCAATGATTGAGTCTGCAGCTTTGAACCGAGCTGGGCTTGAGTCATTTGTCGTTGAGTCGGATAAAGTGAATTTAGCAATACGTGAAGGGATCAGAAGATGGTCGATCAGTGACCCAAAAATTGTAGAAGACTGGTTCAGTAGCAGTTGCAAACGTATTGGTGGACACCTTCGGTCTATTTGCCGTTTTATGAAGGCCTGGCGAGATGCTCAATGGGATGTTGGAGGTCCATCATCAATCAGTCTGATGGCTGCGATTGTATATATCCTCGATAGAGAGGCTCATAATGGTGCTGACCTCGCCGGGACAATGAAACTCGTTGCGAGGTTACTGCCAGGAGAGTTCAATCGTGGAGTAGAAAGCCCCGACGATACTGACGAAAAGCTATTGTTCCCTGCTGATAGTGATCAAAACAAACACCAGAGAGCCATAGTTGAAACCATGAGAAACTTACACGGTATTTTGCTTGATGCAGAGAACGCAGAAAGCAGAGAAGATGCGTTACGAAAAATCAATGAAGCGTTTGGTAAACGTGTAACCAATGCTTCGTTAATTACGTCAAGTGCTGCAGCTCCGGCATTTCTCAATTCGCCATCCAAAGAGCCAGCATCTAAAAAAATTAATGAAACGATGGTAAGTGGCTAATGGAGGACGGGCAACTCCATCAAGTGATGATAGGATGCGGGTATCGCTATACGCGTGCCCGCAATCTCCCTGAAAAATCTATTCTGCATAGTAAGGAACGCGGTGCAGGTTATTACACGAAAAAATACGCGACCGATGCCGGTGACTTTAATGTTGCTCTGGTAATTCGTCCCGATCCCTTCATAGAACTGCCAACAGCTTTCATTATTGAACTACCTGAGCAGTTCAAAAGTTGCCTTATGCCACACATCGCTCAGGAAGGGTTCCTCTGCTATGTTGATCAGATGGAAGCAGACTGGGATTCCAATGATCTGGAAGGGACATACAAAGAAATTGATGCACAGATACACAAGACCCTCATTAATTCGGTATCTGCAGCTACGAAAGGGCTAAATGATAAGAGAGAACTGGAAGGGGAGTTTGCCGCATACTGGCACCCCAGCGAGAAACTTTTTCTTCTGTCAAACGCAAGCCGAAGGACCAGACTTAAAACCTTTCTAGCAAAATCACTAAAAGCAGATGGAACTACCAGACAGGAGTACATAACGGTTGAGGAATCATCCTCAGAGGACTCAGAAGTAGTTATTACCAATTGGTTAAAACAAAGATATTTCCCCCGGAGTTCGTTAAATGAGATTCCCATTAACACGCATTACATTTCTGTAAACCCTAGCAGCCTTGCCGGGATGAAATGGCCACCGGCTTCATTCCGGGACTTACTGGAATGGCTTGAAAAATCAGACCACAATGCCAGAGACAGAGTCATTGAACACATCAAAGCCGAAGGGAAGAAAAGATACATTTTTCTATTTGATATTTTAAACCAAGACATCTTTGCTATCTATGTTGAGTTCAATACGCAATCTGTTGATTTCAGAAGGCACAGGAAGTCAGCCAAAAACTCAACAGTCAAACTCGCCGCGATGCTGTGTGGCAAAAGTGTTTGCACAGAATATCAAAGGCTGGGCGTCATTCGTGCTGACATTACGACGCTTCTTAGCCGGAATACACGACGGAAGGGTGCAGTAAGTCTGTCAACAAAGCGTATTGCGTTGATAGGCTGTGGAACAATTGGTGGATATCTGGCTGAATTATTACTCCGCAACGGAGCCGGATGTGGTAAAGGTTTTCTACATCTTTATGATGATGATACGTACAAACCCAGTAATTTTGGTCGCCATACGCTATCATCACATGATTTCGGGTGGCCTAAATCTCTTTCACTTGCAGCCAGACTCCAAGACTCTGTGCATTTACAAACAAAAGTTGTTGGATTTAATGAACAATTCTGTATCAGCACAGAATTAATGCAGAAGTACGACATCATTATCGATGCAACAGGGCGCCCTCCTGTATCAAAGCGCATCGCTGCAGTGGTTAGACAGATTCCTCTAGAGCAAAGACCATTTATTATTCACGCGTTCAATGATGGCAACGGCAGGGCATCAAAAGTATTTATTGATGATGGCCGAAGCTGTTATGGGTGTATGGTTTCTAACCCGGCAAGATACCATAACGGAGCCGATTCACGGTTTATTGGTCTTGATATATCAGGTGAAAAAAATAAAAGCTGTGGCAGTACTTACACCCTTTATGATGCAGCAGTTAGTAGCATAACATCATCTCTGGCCCAGATGGCTGTGTTAAGTACCCTCGAACCAGAGTTAAAGTGGACTTACAATGAATATGTCCTTGAGGGGGGGCGGTCGCTTAGGCCTCAAGTGTTGCCACATCAACCTAATTGCCCTGTCTGTAATGAACATAAATGAATTAGTATTCATCGATAATTTTGACAACCATGTAGTGATTATGAGCAAAGTCACACGACTGCTCCATTCATATCGCCAAGAGCATTATTCTTGCACTGAAGCCGGTGGAACCTTAATAGGGGAACGCCGTGGACAGCATATTGTAGTCACTGACATTTCAGAACCAGATTTGGATGACATCAGAACACGTAATCGATTTGAAAGAAAAGGCTCTCACCATCAACAGAAAGTAGATGAGCTTTTTAAACAGTCAGATGGCTTTCTTGTTTATTTAGGAGAATGGCATACTCATCCCGAAGATTTTCCTCAGCCATCGTATACAGACATACAATCATGGCTGACAGGAATTAAAGCAACAGAACCAATGGTTCTGCTTATTGTAGGCACAAAAGGAGAATGGCTAGGCATAAAACATGGCAATAACATTAAAGTATTAAATGAAAAAGAGGATTAAATTTAGGCTCACGATTTAACATTTATTCTTGATTCACTTCTTCAATTGTATTAGTCGCGATTTGATCCGATAGAGGTCAGTTTGGATACCCGACTGCTGCGTGGTCAGACAAAATCTTCCGGCTTCAGCGTGGATTTAAATACCGCCTTTTTCGCCCGGCGGGCCGGTAGCGTACAAAAAAACCACGCCGCCAGAAGAAAGGTGGCCCCGGCTATTTTCAGGGTGATATCGACCCACCCCAGCAGCCACGGGGCGACAGAACAGGTCAGATCCTCAGTGGCTGACGTACAGGCGATTACTCCCAACCCGGGGGTAAACATGTCGTACAGGGCCGACCCCGTCAGCCAGAGAATCATGCCTGGCACCAGGAGGTAGTCAAGGACAAAACTGATCCCCGCCCCCCATTTCCGGAACACATTATTCATTGTTATTGCGCCTCATCAGATTCTGCCATTACCAGCCGGTCAGTTTATTCATAAACGCTGAGCACAGCCCGGAACTGGCTTCCGGGTGTGTGAAGGGTTGCCGGCTCCCGCAGGGAACGGAGGGGTCAGGGCCAGTCCATGACTTCACTGGTATCATCCTCCTCTGTCGCATACGGAAACCTCACCGGTTCATTCGGGGCAAAGGTATACTCCCGATCCAGTACCCGCTGTTCGTACCCGGACAGGTCCATCAGGTCACCGGGATGCTGAAGGTAACCCCGCTCTGCCATAAACTGTCTCACCCGGCTGAAGAACCGGTCCACCTCCGGCGAAAACCAGACGGGGCTGATGTAAGGAATGGCCTCCGGTGTCGCCAGCAGGGCGTTGAAAAACGCGTCAAGGGCCAGCTCACCCGTTTCCGGGTCCACCATGTCGGTCTGAAACAGACTGTCAAACAGGTATTCCGTGCAGTAGCTCAGTTCGCAGAGATACTCCATGCTCACCCCTGTTTCCCCGTGATACCACAGCAGAAACTCGCCCCCGGTTTCATCCGTCTTCAGCTGGACAGCCATCCAGCGCAGCTCCGCCACTTCCCGGGGGTTCTCCATATCAATAAACTCACGGAGTTTCAGGACCCGTTTACACTGCAGGGCCGGTCGCTTACGCGGGTCGCCGGACACCCGCTGGCCTGTTTTTTTCTTCATCATCCTGTTCCTCATTTAACGGGTAACCGGGCCGCGCCAGACCGGTCAGAAACGGTATTCAGTACGCTTCACAGGACCAGCCGGACCAGCCCGAGCAGCAGCAGGTGCCCGGCATAGGCCCACCAGAAGAACGACCGGGGCATAAACCGCCGGCCATCCGGTGACTGTCCGGTTACGGCCGTCAGGACACACGGCGGCAGCATTACGGTAGGGAGTACCGCCATCACCAGGGTGGCCAGTGGCCACTGTGGCAACAGCGACAGCCCGTTGAGGGTCAGCAGGGAAACACACAGCCCGCCGGTCAGCCACTGCCGGTAACGCGCCAGGCCGGGGTGAAAATACAGCGCAGCACACAGTGCCAGAGCCAGTCCCTGCAGCCCGTAACTGGCCGGGGTCAGTGGCCACAGCAGAAGCACCAGAATGGCCAGCCCCGCCAGGGTTCCCCGCCGGCCAGCCCGGTCTGTCAGGGCCAGCAGCTGGGTGACGCCGGCAAACACGAACAGGATGTTCAGGGCGTACCAGGGCACCAGGCCGTAAAAGGCCAGGGTGAAGCAGGGCTGTGTCGCCACCGCCCACAGCCAGCAACGATTTGCCCGCGCCTGCAGTGACCTCCCGGGGCGGTGCAGGTTGATGGCCCACATCAGGGTGAACAGGGGGAACGCCATCCGTCCCAGAGCATACAGCTCCGGCCGCGACGGGGACAGAAACAGGGTGTTGATATGGTCGCCCAGCATCGCCAGCAGGGCGACCAGTTTCACCACATCCAGTTCCCGGGGACTCAGGGTGGCGGCCAGTGACAGAACCGGTGTCCGGGGACTGTTTTTCAGGGAGAGCGGGTTCAGCATTCAGGTGCTCCAGTTGGCGCCGGCATTCACGGATAATATAGTCCTGTGCCCAGTGCCAGAATAACCGGCCGGACAGGGAAGGAACCCGGACACCGGCTTTTTCCAGTATTTTTCTGGCAACAGATTCACGTTTATCCCGTAGGATCAGCAAAGCCTGGTGTGTATTCCCCTGTGCAAGACACAGGGTTAAAATATGAAAGTCATTCATGCATCATTCTCCCGTGATAATATCATTTATCGGCGCGTATTGATATTATATAAGGAGAGAAGTGTTTAATATTGTATCTGTTTTCGTGGATGTTATTACTTTAAAAATCAAAGTATTTAAATATTGCCATAACAACCACCGTAAGATACAAAAGAGTAAAGAATGTATTATATAAATGTGTTTATTACCGGGGGTGTAATATGAACAAAATGGATCTTGTCAGGCAGTTACGAAAAATTAAATCTGCCGACAATCTGGATAAAGTGGCTGAACATATGGAAATGAAACTGTCCGGGGATGACCGGTTTATCCTCCGGGAGGCGGCAGACCACCGGCGGGCAGAAATTGCCATGAACCGTTTTTTTGACCGGGTGCCCAAAGAGGCCTGGAAGTATGTGCGCTGACCAGTGGAGATGACGTAATGAACCCGCCCAAATTTTGCCACCTTTTAGACAGGATGTTTGATTACGTCCTTTTGCTACGTAAATCATCTTTCATCGCATCAATCATGTCTTTTTCTAAAATTTCATTTTTCCTGGCTTCATCATCAGTATAAACAGCTTCACTTATAAGACTGGCAACTTTGTCTGAACCAAATAGCCTGACCTTCATGTGTGCAAGCCCAAAATCTTTAGATGTCTCATGATTTTTTATGACTGATATCTTATGTAACGCCAAAAGAATCCCGATATATGCGTCACAAGTTTCAGCATATTGAGTTTTATTGCTACCAGATTTTTTATTTAAAAAATAATCCACAATTGATTTTAAAATGGCACCTAAACCAACCCCACCTAAAATCGCTAAGAGAGAATCCATTTTTATCCTTAAAATCATGTAGTTAATTTGATAGTTAAGTCTGAAATTACATTAAATCACGCCTGCCCGGCCATATTACGAGCAAGCGTTCGATAACCAGTGGGTGTGGTGGCGGTCAGTCCCGGCTCTCATTCACCTGGACAGTGACCGGCAGGCCTGCATCAAAACAGGCCTGATACCAGTCAGCCACCTGCAGGGGATCTCCCTCCTTCATCTGGCGTATGCCACCGGCATCCGTCAACTGCAGACAGGTGGTACCGTTCAGACGGACCACATAAGCCGCTTCCCGGAGGGTGTAATGTTCATCACCGAGCTGCAACGCCACCACGTCACTGGCAGCCGTCTGGCGTAATGGCAAACACCGGACTTCTGTCTGGCGTTGTCGTGCAGTTTCAGCATCGAGTGCTTCCTGGTAGAGCGGTTCTGCAATCTTGCGGCCGGCATCCGTCAGTTCGACGGCCAGCTGCAGGTTCGGGGCGCGCAGGGTGCGCAGCCAGCCCGCAGCTTCCATCCGGCGGCAGGAGGCCCGCAGGTTCGGCCCGTACACCGGGGCTTCCCCGGCCTGCGCCAGCATCCGCTCTATATCCCGCGTGGCTACCGGCCCCGGTCGTTTTGCATCGAGGGCGGCCAGCACAATCAGTATCCTTTTCTGCAGTGGCGACGGCCGGCGGGCGTTTTCTGCCGTCACGCATCCTCCCTTTTGCCAGCTTTCATGAGTGAAGCCAGATACTCAAAGTCCCTGTTCACGCGTTCAACGTCAGGCAGGAGCGGATAGCCACGCATCACGAGCGTATGCCAGAAATGCAGCAAGTCATGGGCTTTCGTCAGCGCCTGGACATAGTGGTCGGTGCCCTGGCGAAGATCACATCTTTTAATCTCGTTTTCAGTTACCTCTAAAAGCTGCTCGTAGCTGAGTGAAAACGTCACGTCGTTATCCATCCTGCACACTCCGTCTGATAATGCTGAATCCGGACTGATACCATGCCTGATATGATTTAACAATAATATGTTTATATAACATCAGATATCATTAATGTATAAAATGACAAATATCATATCTAATATGATTTTATTTCATTCATCATAAAATCATATTATGTACCGGTTTCCCGCCGCGCAGATCCGAAAACCGGCATTACCGGGTATCAGTATGATCACGCACAGGGCCTGGCCTGTGCGATGGCCTGTGCTGCAGCCACGGTGGTGCGCAACTATCTCGTCCGGGTGGGGGGACAGACCGGCCAGACACGAACCGCCCAGCTGAATACGCTGTCAGACCTGACAGGGGCACTCGGCATTGACGGGCGCTGTATTATGCAGAATGGCTACGCACTGATATCCCAGGGGTCAGCAGCAACACTGATATAAGACCAGAAAGCGGTCATTAGGCAGTGTTGTTGACACAGGACACGGTTCAGGCGGCCAGACGGCATATCACCGCCCAGAATGAAATGGCACAGGATACCCTGCGTCGCAGCTGCGTGTGGGTCTGCATGCTGGTACGTAGGTGACCATCCCGGTCACACTGGCAGCACAGCGGGTCACTTAGGTGCTCTGTTCTGCCTTAACCACGCGCCTGGGTTCAGTGGTAGGGCGTGTTGGCACGCTAAATACAAAGGGACTTTATGCCTCTTTGTTAAAATTTTCAGCCCTCTTTTTTTCACCTTTTTCATCCCCATTTATTATAAGCTGTTTCGCTGGGGATTAATCCCCTTTCTTCTGACAAGGCATAGCGTGGGGGCTTTATGAGTGATGATATGATTAGGAAAAAAGTCGGGGACTTAGTTGTTGAAATACCTTCTTCAATGATTGTCGACGGTGAAGAATTACCTTTATCCCCTTCTGACTTAGAGCCTGTATTTGCGGAAAACGGAGATCCAGATGACAACACTCCTATTGGTTTTAATTTAGTTCATGAAGTGCCTGGCAATGGAACTGTGAATAACGGTATCTATGTTGATGATTGGGGTGAAACCCATGTAACACCAGGGCCATTAGACGAACGTGATGAGTACGAACACCCTGATGATAGTCCGATAGATACCTACTTTACTCCTCCTGATGATTTTATTCAAAACGTCAACGTGTACGTCGAATACGATGACGAGGAAGAAGAAGAAAGCTATGATGAAGATCTAGACGATTAATCCAGTCTTATTCAAAAGGGCCCTGAAGGACCCTTTTCTTATCTGAAGATTATCACTTCTTAGCTGTTAATTTATCAATCTCTTGCTCAATAGCATGAGCCTGCATAGAAGTGAGTTCAATCATCGTTCTACGGAAATTAGCTCCGCCTCCGGTTAACTCTTTAAAGCGACGCGCGGAGATAGCCTTGAAGCCGGTTTTAAAATCTTTGAGTGGTTTAGCGTATTTATCATCAGCTATGCCGTAATGCTCGCTTTTCACAAGCTCACCATCCACAACACCAGAAGCAATGATGCCTACGCCACTCTGATACATAAAGACCTTATCACCTTTAGAAAGCTGGCAGATGTACTCCTTCCAACCTTCGCAAAAAGCCGCAGCCTCTTGGTTTTTAACCATATCGAAATGCGCTTCAACATCGTTGTTGTAGTTCGTATTCAACATGAAGGCTTTCCTATCAAGGAAGCTGGCTGCGCTTTCTTCACGCTGATCAACTAGCTGCTCTTTCATTTCAGCACTAATCAGAGAGTGCTCCTTTAGTAGCTCATTAGCAGTAACGACCCCGGCCTTGATAAATTCGCTGATTAGCGAGCTCTTAGAGCGATCAAGACTTAAAGATAGTTCGTCCAACTCGTTGTTTAAAATGGTAGGAAGGCGGATAGATATAGGCGCAGAAACGCTATCATCAACTTGATTAAAAAGACTATTTTTTAAAATCTCTTTCAGATCTGGCATGGATTCAATCTCGCTACCTGTATAACTACAAATTGTATTCATTAAATTATAATACAAATTGTAGTTATCTTCAATCGGGTAACGGTATGGCGGCAACCGAGCTGCCACACATAGCTGACGTGATGCAGAATCTCTGTTCCGGACTCTGGAATATGTGCCACAGTGGCCGTCGTCAGGGTTTAGAACGCTGAATGAAGCACGCAGTGGTTACCCACTGGTACAATGAAGAGCACCGGCACAGCGGGATACAGGATGTGACGCTGGGACAGCTCACTGTGGAGAAGATAATGCCCTGCTGAAGCGGAGTGATGAGCTGTACCGGACAGCACAGAAAGCGCATCCTGAGCGGTGGTCAGGCAGAACAAGAAACTGGCAGCAGGAAGGCCCGGTAACCCTGAATCCGGAGCGGGAAACACAGGCGGCTTAAATTAACACGGGTGCCAACTACCTTGACACTTACCGTTATAATTGCCTTCTAACTATCTTGACTTTGTCATTTCCTATGTAAAAATACAGAAAATAATTGAATAAGACAGAATAATGGAATTAAAAAAAAGTGCTTTTTATTTTGATAAAGTTGATTTTTTATCTAAGTGTATTAGCTTTGCAACGTTTATAATTTCATGCCTGTCGATCGCTGGAATTTTCTTAAATTCTCATTGGCTCTACAGCATTGCTACCTTCACTTTTTTAATACAACTTATCACCTGGATCGCAATGTATTATAAAACTGATTATGCAGCAAAAGCCATCTCAACAAAAAGATTAGAAATGTTGAGAGGAATTATAGGTGAGGATAATTTTTATCGTGAAAGGCTTTATATTGATGGCGATGCGGAAGATGATAATAATCATCATTATGAGAAATTAACACTCCTCATACAAGAAAATGCATACTGGAACTCTATTTTATATATCAAAACTTTCCATGATAAGCTATGCTATCTTTTGGTAACTATATTTGCACTAATATTAATCATCATTATAATGTATGCCTCTGTGACTGATAACTTAGATTTTCAATACAGCAGAACAATATTTGGAATATTGGTTTTCAATAATTTTTATAATTTATTTTCAGAGGCATCCGGTTCTCTTAGGGCTCATCATGAGATGAAAAAAATAGATGACTTTATAGAAATCAATAAACACAAATCTCCAAATTTCGTCTCTTATATTTATTCAAAATACGAACATGAAATATTCGTAGCGCCTAGTATTAATAAAGGAATCTATCAGAAAAACAATGAACGTATAAGGCACTCATGGATCCAGAGACTTTATAACAAAAATAATTTTCAAAGCGAAAAATTTATCAATGCAGTCACAGGATTAACATCGCTACTACAGCCCATTACAGACGAATGGAATATTACCGGAGGGGCAAATAGGTATTTACGAGGTGTCCAAATTTATGCCAATGACATTGATATAATCACAACAGAAAAAGGAGCCAATGAAATATGCAAATTAATCACTCAAAATTTCAATGGGAATTTATATAAAACAACATCAGGAAACATAAAATCATACTATTTTACTTTTACGTATAAAGGTATCACCATTGAAATAATGGGGGACCCAGAGAATAAAGATGAATTAGGATGGCATAAAAACAAGGAATGGGAAAAAAATCAAGATTATATCTTATTAAATGGCATTAAGGTTCCTTGTGTAAGCTTGGATTATGAAATTGAAATAAATAAACAAATTGGCAATTATAATGCATTCAAAGATACTGGTTTTATGGATTTCCATAGGTGATGAAAATTTTATGCATATCCTAATGATAGGATATCATTGTGATAATTTACCAGCAATCACTACATATTTTCAATAATGACCATCACCTTGAGTAGGCATTCTAGGTAGTAAGCTAAACAGAGGGAACTCAACTTTAATTTATTAATCTCCAGGATGGTGGGTAAGCATCCCGGAGTTGATAAAAAAGTTAATCAGGCAAATGAAGTTCTTTTAAATTTAATTCGAAATAATCGTCATAAACCTGTTCATTTTTAAACTTCATAGTGCGCTGAATTCCGTTAGGCACAGGAGGACAGGAAGCTCGGTAAGAGAAGATTTCGTCCTGAATATTTCTCAAGGTGTAACCCAAAGTGTCATAATCGACCCTGCCGGACACCTTTATATTTGATAATTCCTTCTCAACATACTTTTTCAGCTTCTCGCTTCTTTTCATACTGCTGCGGTTATCCAGAAACTGAAGCAAGAAATAACGGATGACCGGCAAAGTGAATACCACATAGAAAAGGATCTCATTCAGTCTGGATTTCATGGCGATGCCGTAAACAAGCATCGCGACAGGCGAGACAATGAAAGCTGAAAGATAAAACACATGCAACACTTCCCTGAGCGATTTATCCCAGCCGAGGTTTTTTCCGTGACACAGGAGCGCCATTACGGCCAGCGGCGCGTCATACACCTTACTTACATACCACCCCTCTTCGCCAAATCGCTTTCGTGCTTTTTCCGGGCTGTCTCTGAAATATGCAGCTGCCCGGATGATGTCATCCTGTGAAATATCCTCCACCTTCAGTTCATTGCGCCGGATGCCAAGTACCCTGCAGTCGTACTTTTCCTGGATTGAGGCTGCCTTCCTGCGCATTGCCGAGATGTGTCCGCTGATGATAATGTTAAAAGCAAGTACTAGGAGTCCATACATCCCCAACAGCGAAGACAGCAGCTCTGAATCGACAAATCCCCGGCTCCGATTGTATACGGTAACGAGCGAAAGCAGGAGCGGCACGATGATGCTGAAGATAAAATTAAGCCTGTTCCAGCTTTTAACCCTGTCGTAGACACGGGCCTGAGCATACAGTAAATCCAGGTTTTCCCTAGTCGACTGGTTTGTATAAATGGTATTCATATTTCACCCGTAAGCTGGAAAATGAGGGCCGAACACTTCCTGCCACTTGTTGATGGATTTTTCATAATCTTTATCCCTCTCGAACTGTCTCGCTTCCGCAGCCTTCTGCGCATCGAGATAGCATCTATCCGAAATTTTCTGACGAGCTTCCATCGACAGGGTATTTATATCGCCCTGAATACCCTTAGGGTCGTTAACAGAATACTTAACAGAAAGACCTAGATGATTGAAAAGGGCCTGAAGCTCCATATCGATAAACTTTGAGCAGTCTGTCTTGTTTGTATAATAATCCAGTATCATTGTTTCCAGCAGATAGGAGCTCATCGCAGGCATCGTAGGCCGCCGCTGCCAGTATTTAACTGCTCTGATGACGTTAAGGACATTCCCGTCATTTTTAACATTGATTTCCGAAACCCTGTTTCGGTCAACTCGGGGATCGGTTTTCTTCCAGTGCCCTTTTCCGTCAGGTATCAGGTAATAACTCTTACCAAACACATCTGCCGTAGAAATAAAGCAGGGCACGATGTCAAAATTCCAGTCCTTACTGCTCAGATTGAGAGTAACGGCCTCCTGATTACGTCTGATTTCAGCCTGTGCGTACTGAGAAACACCTTGTAGTCGGTTCTTAAAGGCATTCAGGATCCTTACAGAACAGATGGTATTTTCTCCAGTATGCCTGTACTGGTGAAGCCGCGTATTTTCTCCGGAAGAATTCAGCGCTATGTGATCGCTGTATATCGTGTGTGTCGCCGATTCCGCAGATAACCCGAGCATCAGATCGATATCGTCAAGCGGGCGTATTTTAGTCCTTCTGGCAAAAGAGCCGAATGGAATGTGTATATCCGGATAGTTAACCGGAAATGTTCCGTCCTTCTCAAAATCATTAATCTTACCGATAAGCCAGTCGCGACTTGCACGTGCGTCATCGGTATCTGCCTTTTTGAGATTCACGGTATCTTTCATAAATTCGTTAAAGGCAGCTATTACTGTGGTCGGCATGTTCAGTCCTTTAATTTTTTAGTGCAAAAGGCGCAGGGCTCTGTCGTACATCTGAACACTCCCGCTTCCTAGAAAGGTTGGGACAGTTTATTCTTAGTTCCGCAAGTTCACTACCGTCTCGCTCTCTACAGGGGCTTATAATTAACATGGGAATAAGAGTCTCGCACTTTTATTGACATTTATGTAAGTTGTTTCAATTATTGATGCCAATTACTCAATAATGCGATTAGGTTCAAAATCTATCTGTAGTATTGCATTTTCAGCACAAATCCTTCTACATTCCTCCTGAGATCCGATTTCCGGCAAAACCGGAAGTGAGTTAAGCAATGACAGAACAGGATGGGATGACAACATCAGATTGAGGCAGGAAAAAAGGCACCTTCAGCATCAGTGCCTGTGAGGATTATTTGCTCAGATAGGTCAGAGCTGTATGCACTGCACCGGATATCATGGGCATGGCACCTGCGATAGTGACGACACTGGCAGCATCTGTCAGCAGGGCCGAAATTTTCTCTCCGAACTGGCTCCCTGTGCCTTTGCTAATCTCATTACGATATTCGGGATACAGAACTGCCAGACCTAGTGTAGACTGAACAGCGTCCATTACCGGCTCCACACCGGAAATACTGTATGACTCCAGCGCCTCCTGAATCTGCGCTATCTGTTTCAGCAGCAGTGTTTTCATTGTATCGGAAAGCCCGCTCTCCCGAATTTCACGACGCAGTTGCGTTATCCGCTCCAGTAAGGCATCAATTTCATCTGCCGCTATACCGGCATGTGCCCCACGAGTTTCAAACAGATCGGACAGCATGCTAAGTTCTGTGATTGTACGCTCATCAATGTTATCCCGGAATGTATACCAGCCATCATTTAAGTTTTGTGAGAAAAAAGCCTTATCTACGTGACTTTTCCAGTAATTTGATTTGCCACGGAGCGTGGAAAAGTTGTCTTCCCTGACCTGGATTATGCGTCTGGACAGTGCCATAGCGCATGCCAGTCGGTTGATAAGATAATGTTCGTCCATACCTTCAACCTGCAGTATTTTTTGCCAGACGCTGCGACAGTTTTCTGTCCTCTGATATTTGTTTCCTCTCTCAAGTAAATCCAGCAATCTCTGGGCTGGATTGTCAATTTTCAGTTCACTCATTCTTTAAATTTTCCGTCATTATTTCCTGATATTATTTTACCCAGTCTTCCAGCTCCAGGCCCGGCACACGCTCAAATTCCCGCGTATTATTCGTCACCAGCACGGCACCGGCGGCGATGGCGTGCCCGGCAATCGCCGTGTCGTTCGGGCCGATCGGGGTGCCGGCCAGGCGCAGCGCCACCTTAATTTCCGTGGTCGCATCCACCGCGGCTCGATCCCAGGGCAGGATGGCATCGAGGCGGGTGCAGAACGCGTCGACCAGCTGGATGTGGCGGGGCGAGGCCTTCGGGCCGGTGGCGCCGAAGCGCATTTCAGAGTAAGTAATGGCCGAGACCACAATGCGGTGGCCGCGCAGCACCGTCTGTTCCAGACGTTTAAGGACGGCTTCCGGCTGCTCGCTCATGATGAACGAGCAGATGTTCGTGTCGAGCATATAAATCCTGTTCACAGGTTAAATCGCCCTTCATCGCTGACCACGTCCTCACGCTCCGCCATAAAGTCCGGATCGGCTTTTTCCAGGCTGGCGAACGATCCCCAGGACGGCCGGACGGGGCGCAGGATGATACTGTCCCCTTCCCGGACAATCTCCAGCTCGCTGATGCCCTCAAAATCCAGATCGCGGGGAAGTCGAATGGCCCGGTTATTTCCGTTCCTGAAAATAGATACTGTTCGCATTTTTTTATCTCCCGCCCGTGTGGGCTGCTGGAAAACTTTAAGCATATGTCAAGTATATGTGCCTTTCCGTTGTTTGTATAGGGTAAGCATATGCAGATGCCAAGGATATGCATAGGTAATACATATGTTAATTTCTTTCTTTTTCATGGCAGATCCGAAAACCCCAAGTTCCGGATCTGTCAGCGTGGCACCGGGACGCAGCGGCCATGAAACACAAGATGTGCCACGGCATCATCTGATTTTTCTGCTATATGTTGTGTTTCCCCCTGCCCGTGACCGGCCGCTCACTCCCATAAAAGGGCGCTTTGCTGATTCCCTGACCGTATCCCACTTCCAGAAATCTGCTAAAATGGCAGAAGTCGGATCACAAGGTAACGGGCTCCAGGTAATTTACCTTAGTTGTTATCTTGTGGGATATTATAAGTACGGTAATATCTACGACAGTGATAATAATTTGTATTACTGTGTATGATGCTGCATCACCATAATTTCAAAAGGTGACTATTCAATGAGGTTAGAACTTACTGAACTGTACCAATCTCTGACGATTCTCGGACACACCCATATCTGGTTCCGTGGAAATAGAGAACTTGGTCTGCCTGATTACTTTGAAGTGATTAGCTCTGACGAACGTGAGCTCGCTTGGTGATGTGCTTGTAAGTATCCCTGTAATCCGGACCATTCACTTTAAGAGATCTTACGACATACTGAATATGTCCCCTGAGGAGATCACCATGCGTAAAGCCCGATTCACCGAACACCAGATCATTGCTGTTCTGAAGTCTGTCGAAGCCGGACGTACCGTCAAGGATGTCTGCCGTGAAGCCGGTAACCCTGAATACGGAGCGGGAAAAACAGGCCGCTTAAATTAACCCGTGGTGCCAACTACCTTGACACTTACCGGAGTGATAAATTCTTTATGTTGTTCAGCGTTACATAATTTTGATAACTTCAAAGGCTAATAAAAATGTACTTTTGGCATACCCTAAGTTTTAAATTGTAGTGATATTAGTTGGTGGCGCTAAACTATTTTATTTTATCAAATTTTGTAATGGATTATCTAAACAATGAACCTTTATGTTTCCCTCGACTATTCTAATATAAGTAAAATTGAGAGGACTTTGTCTGCTATTTTAAAGAGACACCAACAATTTAGAAATTTGTGTTCTGGTCGTAATCCTGAAGAATTACTATACGAGTTGCTTTTCCCAAATAACATGCCAATTACGGGTTATGTTTCCAATAGGCAGAGAGACAAATCGAATCCACGATATGCTCAGATGGCAATTAGGATTAATGCAGAGGGAAGAGAATGGCCCTTTCGGGAGGGATGCTCCTTCATCGCCACGGGAAGCTGGCCCACCGAATCACCTTCGCCACTCTTCCTAATCAACGGTTTTATTGAGACGGCTGACCTGCCTGCGCGCTCTTTCGAACGTGAATTCACTGCATTTGCGGTGCATGACAGCTTGCAATCGGCGCAGGGCCAGCAACGCATTCAGCGCGTCAATAACCTACTCACACCGCAATTGCTGGCCGACTTGCCGCCAATCACGCAGCAAACCGAAAAGCAGTTGACCGAGTGGACCGAATTTCTTCGATGGAAAGAAAGCCTAATTCGCCACAAGGCGCGAGGTTTGCGCTACATCAGCCGCGAGTGGCGTGACGAACAGTTGGTTTTTTCCTTGATCTCGCACAATGCTCAGACCATGCAAAAAGACCGCAAGGCCTTGGGGCGGGATGATCTGGTAGCGTTTCAGACTATGCAATCCAAAGACCCATGGATATTCGGGTTGCCTGAAAGGGAGGAGCGTCGCCTTCCCCGACTGGGGCAGGCAGGCAAACTCTCGAAGCCCGCACCGTTGCCGAAAGAAAGTAAATTACCCAAGGACGAAAACTTGCCGGAATGCCCTTGGCCTACGCCCGTGCTTGCCGAGCTGATTGTCTCGCTGACTGAAGAATACGCGAACGATCTTGCTAATGCCGAGGAACCAGAAGTTGTGCGCGAGCGCATTCTGAATCAAATTCCGGAGTCCGGCTTTCTGTCCATTTCAACCGCAGGCGACATGAGCCTGATCAAACGCCATCAACAGGCGCTGCGACAGTTGCAGGAACAAGGTGGTTATGCGCCATACCTGACTGATTATCTGTTCGAAGCTGCTCAGGTTTCCGTGCCACAGCGTCTGGAGCCAGTGGCGCAGTGGGCTAACGACAAGCTCAACCCAGCACAGAAAGAAGCCGTGGTTAAAATTCTTTCTGCGCCGGATTTGTGTTTGGTTCAAGGGCCGCCGGGCACGGGCAAGACCACGGTGATTGCCGAGGCCATCGTCCAACTAGCTCGGCGCGGGCAGCGGGTGTTGCTGGCATCGCAGGCGCATACCGCCGTAGACAACGCACTGGACAGGCTGAGCCATGACGGTTCATTGCGCGTAGTGCGTTTGGCACGGAACGAACGCAAAGTGACCGAAGATGGCGCTGCCTTCGCGGGGCATGCATCCTTGCAGCGTTACTACAAGGCTTTGGCAGCACAAACAGAAGATCGCCTCACAGTGTGGAAGCGTGTTGATGAAGACTTGCGCTTCTTGCGAGAGTGGTATGACCGCGCAGCCTTTGTGCTGCACGACGAGAAGGAGTTGTACGCCAAACGCGGGAAACTTGAAATGGATTTGGAATCAGCTCGCAGTCAGACAAGGCTGGCTCAGCAGGTGTATGACGCTGCTTGCGCGATGCTGGATGAAGACAAAGCCAAGCGTCTGCGCCTGCAAAGTGTTCAGCTCTTCCTGCGCGGTGAAGCAGATACTCTGCATGGCGACTTACGCGATGTAGAGATACCCGCCAGAAATCTTGTGCAAGGCCTTGCCTCTTGCGAGGTGGCAGGATTGCTAGTGCGATTTTCTATGGATGATTGGCTGGCTCACGCGGGCAGTCGGGGCGGGATGCTAGCGCATATGCTCACCCGGTGGCGGCGTTTCACGAATGTGCGAGAAGCCATTGCCGCGGATATTCGACGCCTGCGTGAAGCAGCGGATGGCCCCATTCAGGATGCAAACACCCGGCTACGCATTGAATCGCTCCGAAATGAGGTTAGCGCTTTAATGGAGCAGATGGAGAAGGACGATGCTTACGTAGGAGCTTGGAGAGCTAAGCGCAATGAGCTTAAAGAGTTGGAGCAGGCTGGCGTTGGCTTGGAGCTCAGCCGTTATGACGGCCTATTTCGCCAAGCTTCTGAATGGTGCGCCCCGATTAAAAGCGCCACTCAACTGGCTGACGACATAGATGCAAGCCTGCGTGCGCTAGAAAGTATGCAGCCGGTTATCGAACAGGCGACGGAAAGCCTGAACCAATCCTTGCGGACACAGTTGGCGCAGCCAGTGCCTGAAGCACCGAACAATGGCCTTGTGCAAGCAGCGAGGAACCAAGAACGCAGCGCTCAAAGCAACATGGACAGCTGGGAAGAACAGCATTGGCAGCATGAGCAGAAGGTTAAGTCTCTGTTACAGGAAGAGGCGATCACGCAAGGCAACCGCTTGCCGACAGAACCTGCAGCAACTTTGTCACAGCGCATCGGAAGCGTTGACCAAGTCATTAGGGCCTTGGAACAACGCCAGGCTAGCCAACAATATGAACGCCAGACATGGGGGTTGTTACTGGAAGATTGGATGCGAGATTTGAGCCGTAGCAATGCTGGACAGGAAGACTGGCAGAACTTGGGCGCCGATTTTCTGGCAAGTTGCAATGTAGTGGCCATTACCTGCAATGAAAACGAGCGCACGCTTGATGAAGCCGGGCAGACGAGTTTTGATGTCGCAATCATTGATGAGGTGAGCAAGGCTACGCCGTTGGAATTGCTGATGCCTTTGATGCGTGCGCGTCGCGCTGTGCTGGTCGGCGACCACCGTCAGTTGCCTCCGCTGTTCCAGGAAGGCGACGAAGCTCGTAGCTTCATGGATGAAGTAGAGGAAAACGAAGCCAATGCTGAGGAGAACGGAACAGGCAATGTTGCAGAAGCGCAAACTTTACTGACTCACGACAACTTGCGCCGCTTCGAGAAGATGGTCACTGCCTCGCTGTTCAAGTCACATTTCGAGATGGCGGACGATTCCAACCGTGCACGACTCAATGTGCAGTTCCGCATGCATCCGCAAATCATGGCGATGGTGAACCATTTTTACGAAGGGCAGTTGGAATGTGGCCTCCTTCGGCCTGATGATGACCCAGACCCGAAGCTTCGCCGTGTTCACGGACTGACATTGAAGAATGTTGACGGTGGCTCATCTTTGCTCACTCCGGGTGACCACGCGTTGTGGGTGGACACAACCTACAACCTGCACAACCAGATTCATCGTGAGGACATGGACGGCAGCCAGCCACGGCGCACCAATAAGCTGGAAGCGGAGTTGATCGCCGAAACGCTAGAACAAATCGAACGGCAATCCGCTGCGCAAGGCTACTCACGAACAAACAAACGCAAAGTCGGCGTGGTGTCTTTCTATGCCAACCAATGCCGAGAAATTCGTGCCGCGATCCGCCGCCGCAGACCCAAAGAGTCAAACGGGCGATTTGAATGCCTGGATGTGGAAGTCAATACCGTGATTCGCTATCAGGGCAAAGAAAAGTCCATCGTGCTGGTTAGCCTAGTGCGTCATGATGGATACGACCCCTTGCGTTCAGGCAATCAACCCCGACGTCGTTCCAGCAAGGCCAATGTTGCTCGGTTTGAGTTTATTAATGTGGCATTTTCGCGTGCGCAGGAACTGCTGATCGTCTTTGGTGCGAAAAGTATGTATGCCTCTTACGAGGTGGACTTGCCGCGCATGGACAGCGCAGGCAGTGTCAAGCGAACTGTTTACAAAGACATCCTGGATCAACTGGAGCGCGATGCACGGCTGGTTCCGGCAAGGCAATTGATGTCGCCTGACATGCTACCCCAACAGCAAGAACAGCAGCGCGGCAGGTCTAGTGCCCCGACTCATCGGACGGCTGCGCCCAAAAACGACAAGTATGGTAGCCGGGGAGGTCGAGCATGAAGCTAGCAGAAATTTCCGTTCCTTTGCCCTTGTATCGCATTGAATCCGATGTGACCTATCACACTGAGCGCAAGCCCACAGTATTTGAACGGATGGTGTTGCGACTGTGTGATCCTGGACTCCATTTGCCCGACAAACAGAACTTGTCTTTGTTGGGTGTTTTCCGCGATCAACTGGGTGCAGGTGATGTGCGTGAACTGCTGGAAGGCTGCGTATCTGAACTTTCCGCTTTGGGAGCACTGCCCAAACGTTACGCTCAGGATAGGCTTGAGATGCCTTTAACTGAGCTTGAATTGACTGCCGACGGCTTGCAGTTTTTGCGTAGCGACAGCCTGCCGGTTCGCTCGCGCACGGTTAAGGTCTGGCACCGCTATGACCCCATCAGCGACGAGATTAAACCCACACAAAATGATGTAGCTCGTCTCAGTCAGCGTGATTTCAGTCGCGTCAGTGTCGCGGATCAGGCTTTAAGGCCGCAAAATCCACTGCCGCAGGTTGAGCGCGCCATAGCACAGGAAACGTATGACTGGAAAAACCCTGCGACAGTTATAGACCGCATCGCGCCCGTGGTGCAGCCTGCGGCATGGGGAGAGCGCCGACTCGAGTTATCGTGCAGCGAGGATGGCGCATTGTCTGCGAGTGCTCCGCGTGATGCAGCATTGCAGGGTTGGCTGGAGCAAGCGCAACCAGAACTGGTATGGGAAATTTTGCTTGCTGATGTTCTGACAAGCGAGACAGATTCCTTGCTGCCCAACGTTGACTCTTCTGTTTTACAAGAGGCCCGCACTGCTTGCCCCATTGCCGCAACTAAAGCGGTAACAGCCAGGGCGCGGTTCAGCATCGTTGCGCAAGGGGTTGTAGCGGCGGATGCAACAACACCCACTATCGTTTTATCGTCCGAAGTGAACGCACCAGAACTGGTTGCCAATGGCAAACAACCGACCATGTTCACATTGCTCGTGCCCACCCCAGCAGGGATTATGCCAGGATTTCGTAGCTTGTCTCTGCCACAGAACGACGCATTGAGCGTGCAAGTAGAAGTGGCCGGTATCTTCCGCCTCTACTGGGCCGGACAACCGCGCTTATGCGGCTTGACGGTTACATTGAAAGACCAATCAGCAACTGCGTTTTGGGCAACGCTACGCAAAGAATTAGAGCTCTCTTGTAAGCCATCCGATGATCCGCTAATTGCGTTGATGCCCGTTGCATGGCGTAGTTCCGATGAACTCGGAGAAACAGTTTGGCCATGGCTTGCTATGCGCGCTGAGAGGCCATTGGATGAGCTGATGGCGCTGGTGGAACCTGCGAAACAAGCAATTGGTTTGTGGCGCTCAGGTAGGAAAGATTGGAAAGCTGCTTGGGAAGAATCTCTGTCGAAAGCTATTGAAATGTCGCTGAAACATACGCACTATCAGCTTGATCCTGAAAATGTCGTTTCCCTATTAATTCAGATAGCTCAGGTCTTGTCTGCCGACAAGGAGGCCCCGCTGCAAGCCGCGCTGCTGCGTCATGTAGCGCCCATTCTCGCCTTGGACTCATTGGCAAAGTTGCGATCGGCTTTGCCTTCATCCACTGAAATTCCAGAAGAATTGCTTTCCATTGAATTACGGCAAGTGTGGCTGGAGCACGCATTGCAGCGCAAAGAGTTGAAGCTGTATGGCCCACACGCCATACAGCAACCAATGCAAATTATTGAGACAGCAGTCCAGGATATTTACCGGAGTATTGGCGATCAGGCGTTGAAGGCGGCGGGTAATGGCCAAATAGATGTGCGCACTCTGACCCCAGGTGCATTGAATTCCGTGCGCGCTTGGCGCAAAGCAGCTGAGCATTTCCACGCTTTAAATACATCATCGCCCCTCTGGGATGCGTTGAATAAAACAGTGGAAAGCTGGAATCTTCTGGCGCAGGACAAGCTGGCCCCGGTTGAGAATGGGCACCGCTTCGTAGTGTTCGACACCAGCGCTCTGATGGAAAGACCTGAGCTTTTGCAGGATCTTCGTTCAGATGATATTCCGGTTGTTCCCCATCGGGTCCTGAGCGAATTGGATGGTTTGAAGGCCAGTGAAGATGATACTCGTGCGGTCAAGGCGCGCGCAGCCATTCGCCAGTTAGATGCGACCTCATCTCGCATCCGCCATGCAACAGAATATACGGCCTTGCTGCCTGCAGAGTGGGATGCCAAGCAGCCTGACCATGCAATTCTTTCAACTGCATTGTTCTTCCGACTGAATGAAGTTTTGTTTGTAAGTAATGACATCAACCTACGCAACAAGGCGCAGTCGCTTGGCATTCACACACAAGACTCCAAGACATATGCGCCTTCGCGACTTGTACCCGCTGCCTCGCCAAGTATGCATACACAGAAGCAAGACAACAGAAAAAACAAAAGGAGATGAAAACATGAGTCGGGCAGACGAATATCGCTACCAAATTCAACGGCAACGTAAGCAAGAGCTTGATCGACAGCGTGTGCGCGAAACAACGCGTCCATTCCTTGAACGCTACCGCAGCGTATTGAATGATGTCATCGGTCAAGAACTAGATGCCGTAGTTCCGGAAGAGTTTCGTGAGTTGAGCATCGCTCTTGACCGAATGGAGATTTTGTTGGACTCCGACCCGTTTGCTGCCAGAGATATGAGCCGTTCCCTAGGGGGGCGATTTCATGGATTACCAAGATTTGCGCGTGAGCAGCGCCGTTCCCGTCAAGATGCGGAGCTAGCCGCCGCCGAAGCATTCCGCAAAGCGCAGCAAGCTGAAGCAGAACGACAGTTGCAGATGAGGTCTGAACTTGAGGCGGCATGGCGCGAGGGCTTGAGCGGCTGGAGCACTCCTGTCGCAATCAACGCAGCGTTTGCTGAGTTGCAGCAATTACGTGCGCGACTACTTGGCGATCTCACCAGCAACATGACCTCAGCGCAAATTTCAGCCGCCTTGCGCGAAGTTCGGCTGCGCTATGAAGATGATGCTGAACGTCAGTTGCAGGAAATGAAAAATCGTGCCCAGCGTGAAGCGGTTACCGATGTACTTACGCTGCAAAGAGAGCAGTTGGAGCAGGAAGCGAAAAAGAACGGCGGCGAGCGCGCCGCCAAGTTGCGCGAGGCGTTGGCTCATGCGACGGGACTTGCTCCTGAAGAGCAGGCTGAAGCCTTGCAGCAACTGGCGCAAGAGCAGGATGAAGTTGCCGTAGACGAAAGTCAGCGTCGTGAAGTCGTGCGGGCGGTTTATCTGTCACTGCAACAAGCTGGCTTTGTCGTGGATGGCCCCGAACATCTCACATCACAAGGGCAAGACGAAGTGCTGATTCGCGCCCGTCGTCCTGCTGGCGCGCAAGCAGATTTCCGTGTCAACCTGAGCGGGCACCTCAGCTACAAATTTCATCAATACAAAGGCAAAACGTGCGAGAAGGATGTCGCCCCCGTCATGGCAACGTTGCAAGATGCTTACGGGATTAGTCTGAGCGACAAGCGCGTGATTTGGGTCAATCCCGATGATCAAGATCAGGATGCTCGCCCTTACCCTGATGCTACACAGGAGAGAAGCAAATGAGTTCAGCTCTGTTGACTTGGCAGGAAGATTTTCGCCGCGAATGTGGCATACGGCGCGGTGTGATATTGCATGGCAACACGGGTGATTTGACCTCCGATCCCGAAGCGCCCGGGCAATGGATTTCTTTGCCTGCCGCGTTAATGCACCTGCTCCGTCAGCGAGGGTATCAGCATGTAGTTTTCTGGAACCGCGTAAATGGTGTCAGCGGCGTTGATGCGAGGACCTGGGGGGAATTGCAAAGCTCAGTTGCACCACATGCCGTGAAAGCCAGCACCTCCGAGGGGAGCGCCTATGATATGGGCGAATTGCCGACTACATCGGTGCCGAGCCCCGCATCCAGCGGCATTTCGGCAAGCGCGGATGACTTGCTGGCTGTTGCTGCGCAATGGCTGCGACAACCGCGTGGGGAAAAACCGGTAGCTTTTGTTCTGGACTGGACGCAATACTTGTTTGGTAGCGTCAACTCTTTGAGTGAAAACGAGCGCGGCTGGCTGCTGCGTCTGGGTCAGGCGACTCGTGATGCTGCCGTGGTTCGCAATGCTGAAAGCATTGGCCAACCTCAATCACTGCTGGTGCTTCTTTGCGGTGGCTTGAATGTGTTGCCACCATCGCTCTATCTGAATAATCCATTATTTAGGGAAATAGCAATTCCCTTGCCGACAAGACAGGTTCGCGAGTCTGCTGTACTGGGTTTGAAAGAAGTGTTTCGGTTGCAGCCCCCTTTGCAGCAAGGAGGGCGTGAATTGGCTGACTTCGTGGACGGTTTGGAAGGCCAGAGTATCCGCGACATTCACAATCTGGCACGACTGTCACGACAGGAGACTGAAGTCTCAAGTGCCTTGTCTTTACTAAATCTTTATCGCCACGGACGCAGACACAGTCCTTGGGAACAACTGGATCATAAAAAACTTCAGACCATTGTCGAAACACTAGGGCGTCGGGTCAAAGGTCAAGTGGAAGCCATTGAATCGGTAAGGCGCATCCTCGTGCGTGCCTTCACGGGGCTATCGGGGCTTCAACACTCCTACAGGCAACGCACTCCAAAGGGCGTGTTGTTTTTTGTTGGCCCAACTGGTGTCGGTAAAACCGAACTGGCAAAGTCCATTGCCGAATTCCTTTTTGGTGACGAAGAAGCCTGTCTTCGCTTCGACATGTCAGAGTTTAATCACGAACATGCCGATCAGAGGTTAGTGGGCGCTCCTCCAGGATATGTGGGTTACGAAGCAGGCGGACAGTTGACCAATGCGGTCAAACAAAGGCCATTTTCCCTGTTGCTGTTTGATGAAATCGAGAAGGCGCACCCGCGCATTCTCGACAAGTTTTTACAGATTCTTGAAGATGGGCGCTTAACGGATGGCAAGGGTGAAACGGTAATGTTTTCAGATACCGTCATCGTATTCACTTCAAATATTGGCGCAGCCGAGGTTAGTTATGAAAGCCAGGATGTGCGGAATGAATTCATCCAAAAGGTGCGGCAACATTTCGTGCAAGAGCTAAAGCGCCCAGAATTGTTGGGACGAATAGGCGAAGCTAACATTATTCCATTTAACTTTATGCGTGACGATAGTTTTCTGATTGACATCGCTCGCGCCAAGCTGGAGCAATTGCGCAAAGGGTTGAAGGATAAATGGGGCGTTTCGGAATTGAAGTTTGTTAAGGAGGCCGAGATACTGGCCTTGCTGGTTAAAGATGTGGATCGCGGGACGGGTGGTCGCGGCGTCCCCAACGCGCTAACAAATAAACTGATTGATCCATTAGCCGATTTTCTATTTGAACAAATAGGTGGTTCTAATCAGATTCGAAGCAAAGTGATTGAGGTTCATATCGCAGGTGGCAACTTGATATTTGAGTTGGAGTGAAATTATGCATTACCTGAATATAGCATCTCGCTTAGCTTGCACCGAGGCTGAAGGGCCAGGGCGCAGAGCAGCCTTGTGGGTGCAAGGTTGCAACAAGCGTTGCCTTGGTTGCTGTAACCCTGGATATCTGCAGCTAGTTGAACGTGATCTTGTTTCGGCAGAATCTGTTCTCGAATGGTTGGAGAATGCGTACCAAACATATGATCTTGAAGGGGTGACCTTTCTCGGTGGCGAGCCCATATTGCAAGCACAAGGTTTGGCTGTCGTTGCACAAGGAGCCCAGTCGCTGGGACTTTCGGTGATGGTATTTAGTGGATATACCCTAAAAGAACTAGATGAGTTGTGTTTACCAGGGACGGATCGGCTACTTAGATATACGGATGTTTTGGTCGATGGGCCTTATGACTCAGATTTGCCTGACAATAGTCGCCGATGGGCAGGTTCCTTGAACCAGCAATTTAATTACCTGACAGGGCGTTACGATATGAGGATTGAGAGTAGTGGAAACGTTGAACGTAATCTTGAAATTCGCCTGAGGGCAGATGGTTCAGTGTTTATAAATGGATGGCCAGAAAAAATCCTTAGGTAGCGCTGTTACGTGTACATGAGTTGAGTGTTCAGCGCTTTACCGAAATTACAGATGAGAACTTGCAAGATCTCTTTTGTGTTAAAAACGCTGAAAATATGCAATCGTTTCGAGCTCTCTATCCACAATGGCTACCTTGGGGCATCGCGGGTCTGGCATTCCTATTGTTCCCGTTGTTTGATAACCGCTCCCCAAGCAGCCTCCGCGACATAGTCTAAAATAGCGACATGCGTTGCAAGCTGGATGCTTGACTTGAACACTTGGCGGCTTTGTGAGAATAGTATCGAGGTCTGAAAGATACAAATTTCCCATAGGCTTATCTTTGAAGCAGGTGCATGGGCATACGTCCCCGTTGGTATAGACATATACCTTGGCTGTGCCTGCTCCACAATTTGTGGCGGACGGGGGTAATTCAAGTGAATTTAGTGCATCATCAGAAAGTGAATCGAGTCGATTAAAGTCATACATCGGTGCTATTTTTAGAAGAGTTTTTGTCGGCAGTGCTCGCAAGCGATAAACGTGTTCGTTCCATTTTTTACCATTCACGTCGATGCCGCTTGCCGCTCTGCCTGCATACGTAGCTCGTTTGATTGCAATATGCGCCAGCCCAATAGTATCCAGAGATGCAATAAAAGTATCGGCACGGGTCATGAAGTCGACATCTACGACCGTCGTTGAGACACTGCAGCGAACTCCATTATCAACAAGCCGCCTCAAAGTTCGCACCGCTTTACGATAGGAATTAGGGCCTCGAATTGAATCATGCATCGCTTCATCGCCATCTAGAGACACCTGAACAGATAGACGTGAATGCTGGGACAGTTCCTTCAGCGTTGAATCTTTAAAGAACGAAGTTACACCATTTGTATTTATCGTCATGGTTAGCCCAAGATGAAGGCCAAAATCAAGTAACTCCCGGAAATGGCGATGTAGCGTGGGCTCTCCACCACTCATCAATACTAAACTGTCTGGATGACTTCGCACAATCTGTGTTAGAGCCTTTTTGATCATGCTAGCTTCCGCAGTTTCATTGCGGTTAGGTGAAGAGTCTCGGATGCAATGTGAACATGTTAGATTGCAGCGTTCGGTGATAATGAAATAAAACTGTTCCATCATTCAAGCTCGATATACGGTCGTGGCTGAGTTAGCGGGGAGATTGGGCGCTTGGCTTCAATACGCAACATATCAATAAATTTGTCGAGTGCGTGGGCGTTTTGAATGGAAGTTGTTTTCATACCTGGTTGATGCACGTACTCCTCCAGTAGTTCTCCTATTTCAGGATGCGACTCTAATTTCTTGAGCCAATCCCCAAGCGTCAACGGATACAAACCGACTGCCAAATGAGCGGAATGATCTTCTTCTGTATGGGTAAAATGCCAGAGCCCGCGTGGGCAATAAAATACGTCACCCTGTTTCAATAGTACGGACTGCCACCCAGTAAAACTATCATCTACAGGCGGAACAGATTGGTGGCGCATCGCTCTTGATAATACATGAGAGTCCTCTCGATAGAACCAACGTTTACTACCATGGATTTGGATAGCAAATACATCGTGTCGGTCGAAGTGAACATTGACACCTTTTGTTTGCCGCGCGGTATAGTAACCATTGATACTCATGCGAGTCTGAATTTCCTCGCTGAGTTGATCAATAAAATTCTCAAGTGGCAAATGGAATTCTTGGATCCGGTCGTATACAAGGGTTCCTCCACGTGAAATAGCGAACAGAATCTTTTTACGATTCAATTCATTGTTAAGGTTGTTGCTGTAGCGATCCTTGTCATCTATAAGGTCATATTTATGGATTGTATTAAGATGATCCGTAACACGAATTCGGGGATATTGCAACGATGAAAAGTTCAGAATTGCATTTAGGACTTCCAGTGAAAACAGATGAGAAAACTTACTCGACGACCCTGGAACGTGAAGCGGGTGCTTATTATAAATTTCACTGAAAAAAAACTGTGAAGGTATATCACCTAACAGGAACTGCAAAAGAGAATTGTTGTTTTCACTCATTATAAAATTAAACCAGGTCGAGTAATTAACGAAACGCTCTGAGCGCGTAAGTGAGAGAGCTGTGTTGCCGGAATCTGATTCTCTATATAACTAATATCTATTTCATGTAAATTTGGCATAGAAAAGAGCCATTCAGGCAAAGTTGAAAGCTGAGTCCTGGCCAACCCCAGACGTCTCAAGGTGACACAGTCACTTAGCGTATCGGGTAGAGATGAGATAGGGTTTGCTCCAAGGTTTAGGTTCTCAAGCATCGTTTGCCCTGCTGGCCAATCGAAAACCTCTACTCGATTTCGATATATACTCAGTGACTTTATCCTTTCCACATGACTGAGCGTTGCGGTAAATTCACAAATATCATTTTTGTGCAAATAGAGTTGTTCAATATTTTTTGAAAGAAGCGGTAGCTGAATCTGCGTAAGGCTGTTCGCCGCCAAGTTAAGCCAGCGACATTGCCTCACTTTCGGAAGAAGCCTATCCCATGAAAAATTGTTACTCCCAAGATCAAGCACATTAGCATGTAGTGAATCACCCAGTTCATCTAATGTTCTATCATTTAAAGCTGCATGAGTTATCTTCAAAATCTGTGGGCTGATTGTTTGAATATGCGCTGCGATGCGGTTAAGTGCAGCTCGCTCGATATGTTTCAACAGACTAACACCAGAGTGTGGATCGTAAAAATCAAGCAGGCGCTTGCGCACTAGCCATTTCGGTGCCCTAGATAAAATTTGAGTAAGTCTGTTTAGTTCTAACACATCACGAATGTTCGTTGCATTGCCATAATCATAAATTTCTCTAGCAAGGGCAGTTGCAGTAAACTGATCCAGTTTTTTTTCCAACAACTCGAAGTTTCCGAAACAACTGAACAAGTGACGAACTTTAATGCTGAATGGAGTATCACGCGTAACAAACTCATCGGACTCATGGCGATCGCCTTGCGCGACTACTACAATGCTGCACTTCCGATAACTATCAAGAGATGTGATCTTTGCAATGCCATTACGCACTTCATCCGTTAGGTCGTTATCACCCAAGATAGGCAAAATAACAACAACGACAAGATGTTCTACGGTATCCGTTACTAGGCGTTTATCGTACAGACTATTAAAACTTAAATCGATGCCCAGAGCTTTTAGGGCATCGATAAATATTGCCTCACCAGAGCTTCTTCGAACCAAGCCTGATATAACATGTAAGGATTCAAGCATTCGATAAAAATTAGCGAATGTCTTTATCGCAATGATCTGCTTCAAACCACATACCGAACATCTTTGATACATCGGACAATAATTCAGAGTCTAGCTCGCTCAACTTCAATACTTCTCGAGTAAAAGTGTCTCCTGCAGAATCAGTCTTTGGTGTAATTGTGTTATTTAAATCACTGTGCATAGCCCTTCTCCTTTATGCTATCTTCACGTATAAATTAATCTAACTAAGCTTAATACGCTACCGGTTATTTGCCAAATAGTCGTATTTTGGATTCAGTAGTGGAGGTCGTGTTGTAAGCAGCCCGGTAAAACGAACCATTCACTTTTAGAGATCTTCCGACATACTGATTATGTCCCCTGAGGAGATCGCCATGCGCAAAGCCCGATTCACCGAGCACCAAATCATTGCCGTACTGAAGTCCGTCGAAGCAGGCCGGACCGTTAAGCGGGAATATCAGAGGCCTCGTACTACATCTATGGACTGATCCTACCCACGTAATGTGGACATAGCCCTAAGCGAGGTTTTCGTTTTCAAACTGTTCCGGGCTGAGGCCGCCACAGGCACTGTGACGACGCCACCGATTGTAATCACACTCGATATAATTAAACACCGCCGTCCGCATTATTTCACGGCTGATAAAGCGTTCACCGTGGATACATTCCACTTTCAGTGAATGAAAGAAGCTTTCCGCACAGGCATTATCGTAGCAACAACCTTTTGCGCTCATGCTGCCACGCAGACTGTGTCGCTTCAGCAATGCCTGATAATCCGCTGAACAGTACTGTCCGCCACGATCCGTATGAACGATAACGTTTTTCGGGCATTTACGCCGCCAGAGCGCCATCTGTAACGCATCGCAGGCCAGTTTCGCCGTCATTCGTGAGGACATCGACCAGCCAATAACGGCACGGGACCACAGATCAATCACCACCGCCAGATACAGCCAGCCTTCATCCGTGCGAAGATACGTGATATCGCCTGCCCACTTCTGATTCGGGCCACTGGCGATAAAGTCCTGCTCCAGCAGGTTTTCCGATACCGGCAGACCGTGTTGACGATAGCTGACCGGGCTGAACTTCCGGCTGGCTTTTGCCCGTAATCCCTGACGGCGCAGGCTGGCGGCGATGGTTTTGATGTTGTACTCCGGCAACTCATCAGCAAGGCGTGGCGCACCATAGCGCTGTTTTGCCTCAGTGAATGCCTGACTGACAGCAGTATCACAGATTAAACGGAACTGCTGGCGTGGGCCGGGTTGATGGCGACGTCTGAGCCAGGCATACCAGCCGCTTCGGGCAATCCGAAGCACACGGCACATGGCTTTGACGCTGAACTCAGCCTGATGCTTTTCGATGAAGACATACTTCATTTCAGGCGCTTCGCGAAGTATGTCGCGGCCTTTTGGAGAATGGCCAGCTCCTCAGCCTGTTCCGCCAGCTGGCGTTTGAGACGGGCATTTTCGGCCGCCAGTTCATTCTCGCGCTCTGAGGCGGTCATCTGTTGCTGTTGTTTACTGCGCCAGTTGTAGAGCTGGGATTCATACAGGCTGAGCTCGCGGGCAGCGGCAGCGACGCCGATGTGTTCAGCGAGTTTCAGGGCTTCATCGCGGAATTCGGGTGTGTACTGTTTACGGGCTGTTTTGCTGGTTGATGCTGGTTTTGTCATGAGTAATCACCTCTTACTTGAGAGTTTACTCACTTAGTCGCGTGTCCACTAATGGTGGGTAAGATCAGACTACCTCCGTTTTGCAAGTACTGAATCTGGTTTTAGGTTGTTGCTTACATCTATCCGGCATCAGGGATACTGACCTGTGCCCAAATGGGTAATCCGCACACAATCGCCTCAACAACTGGACGGCCTCTGAGGCCAATATAATAGTCAGGTTCCGATCGTGCAGGTGCAACCTGTCACCATTTTTCAATACTCTGCAACTTTTTCCGGCAAGCTTTAAATCACAACAGATTGATATTCTGTATTATTTTTCAACATCGACCAGACAATCCGGGCATTCTTGTTTGCGACTGCAACAGTAGTTTTATTAGCGCCTCTTCGTTCTTTTAATTGATTAACCCACTGATTCATTGCACTATCATTATTATTCTCTGCAACCCTGACGACGGACCTGGCCCCATGGATAAACAAGGTCCTCAAATGCTTATCGCCTTTTTTAGTCATATTCATCAGTACCTGTCTGTCTCCGCTCGAATACTGTCGTGGGACAAGCCCGAGCCAGGCGGCAAAGTGGCGGCCATTCTTAAATTCTGAGCCTTTTCCTATAGCAGCTACCACAGCTGTCGCTGTTTTGGGACCAATACCTTTTATTTTTGCAATACGCTGGCAGGGTTCGGACTGTCTGAATATGGCCTCTATTTCTTTATCAAAGAAAGTAATACGACGTCCCAAATCCATAAACAGATCAAAGAGCTCAGCGACTGTTTTACGCATCCTGGTACTTAATCCGTTCTCAACATCTTCAATAATAAGAGGAACGGCACGCTTTACTCTGGAAATAGCTGCACCAATAGTGAACCCCCGATCCAGTAATAATCCCCTGATCTGACAGACAGTTGCTGTACGATGGTTAACAATGCGTTGTCGGGCTCTGTGGAGGGCCTGAATATCCTGTTGCTCCGGACTTTTGGGGGGAACAAATCGCATCGTCGGCTGCATAAGGGCAATGCCGATAGCCTGCGCATCATTCCTGTCATTTTTTTGCCCCCGGACGAAAGGTTTTACAAACTGAGGGCTAATAACTTTGACATTATGGCCCAGCTTTTCAAACTCACGTTGCCAGTAAAATGCGCCTGTTGAAGCTTCGACTCCAATCAGGCAAGCCGGGATGTTGGCCACGGTCTGGAGCAAAATCTTTCGCGAAACCCGTTTACTGTATACCGGTTTTCCGGCCTGATTCAGTCCACAAAGCTGGAAAACATTTTTAGCCAAATCGATACCCAGAAATTTGATAGTCATGGTTATTCTCCCGCTGAATGTATTTTATTCAGTTAAGCGCAGAGGGTGGAGGTAGTCCATCCCATTAACTGGAAAGCAAAGTACGGCGGTATGGAAGCGTCTGATATCAAGAAGATGAAAGACCGGGAAGATGAAAACCGGCGCCTCAAACAGATGTTTGCCGATCTCAGCCTTGAATGCCGGGCACTGAAAGATGTTATCGAAAAAAGCTTTAAAACCAGCGATAAAGCGGGAGCTCGTCAGCTATCTGACGGCACAATTTGCCATGAGCATCCGCCAGGCCTGCAGGACGTTATCGCTGAGCAGGACGGTCTATGTTTACCAGCCCGATACCCGGCGTGATGAACCGGTGATTCAGGTGCTGACTGAGCTGGCGGAGCACTACCCGCGGTATGGTTTTAAGAAGCTGTTTCAGTTGCTGCGCAGGCAGGGTAACGCCTGGAACCATAAACGCGTTCACCGGATTTACTGCCTGCTGAAACTGAATTTTCGCCGTAAGGGAAAACAGCGCCTTCTGGTGCGTAATCCGGCTCCGCTGGCGACACCAGAGGCGATGAGCCAGAGCTGGTCCATCGATTTTATGCTCGACGCGCTGGTCTGCGGCAGACGCTTCCGGACCTTCAATGTGGCGGATGATTTTAACCGTGAAGTTCTGGCGATAGAAATCGATTTGAATATCCCGGCTCAGCGAGTCGTCAGGGTGCTGGACAGGATCGTGGTAAACCGCGGCTACCCGCTGAAGATGCGGATGGACAACGGACCGGAACTGGTCTCACTGGCGCAGGCACAATGGGCTGAAGAACATGGCGTGCAGCTCGAATTTATCAAGCTGGGTAAGCCAACACAAAACGCTTTTATCGAACGGTTCAACCGGACATACCGGACAGAAATCCTGGATTTTTACCTGTTCAGAACACTGAATGAAGCACGGGAAATTACAAGCGCTGGCTGATGGAATATAACAACGAGCGGCCTCATGAATCTCTGAACAACCTGACGCCGGAAGAGTACCGGCTGATGGCTGAAAAACCGGAACTCTCAAAAAGTGCGTGGAACTATACACCCGGCCAGTCCGCTGTCCGGGTAATCCCCCCGTAACCTACTGTAATCGCGTGCCAGAGCATTAAATTGAATGCCATTGTAGGACGTTTTCGTAATAGATCGTGAACTGGATTGTATGATGGAAGAAGAAAGTGCCGACCAGAGTTTCACTTTCTCATGCCATGACCTAAAGCTATATCTTGGTTCGCTGTATCATTCGAACCATCTTGCCATCCTTATCAAACAAAACTGCAATATGCGCCCCTGAGCCGCCAATCAAAGATCCCTGAGAATATATCCATTGCAATAAAGTTCCCCCACCAGGAGCCGCCGATATCGATGTTGGTTTTCCCAGTGAGGTTGATGCATCTTGGAGCGTTGTTACCCCCGGTTGCATCGAATCCAGGACATTAGGATCAAACTTACTGCCTACGGTCATACAGGCCGTAAGCGTCAGAGAAAGGACACACGGGACTGCAAATTTTTTGATAATCATTTTGGTTTTCCTATTAATGCCATAAATCAACGAACTCATTAGGACGCAAATCAGCCCAAATAAAACACCTTACATAGACTATGTCTCACCTTGTTAGACGTTTCCCCTGCAATCGTAAGTGCAATGAGCTATAGAAATACCACCGTAACACCTACGTAATGCACCCGTATTTTGCTGTTTTATTCACTCTTATAGAAACAAAGAGCTGATGCAATGGGAAGCTATCTACATCGAACTTCCATTTTATTATTACCTAAAAACTGTAACTTACTAAACCAGACATCTATAACAACATACAATGCTACCAGCGATATAGTATAAAGATTTGACGGTGAGGAATAATAAATCCTGTCAGGTCAACTTTATAAATTGCTTCGATTATTCTAAACTATCGATTACTTCACCCCATTTATCAGCATTATTAAAACTACCACTCGATATACAATTATTATGATAGTGAACGGCATATTTAATTCTTAAGTTTTTTATTATCTCTCTATGCTCATTACAAAAAATGAGGTAAACAAGGGCTACGATTACTTGCTCAGGGCCAGTTCCAAGATGCGAAACAGCCTTTAGAAAAGAAGGGGCAACATCTTCTAAAAGGTAAGCCACCCCAGGGTTTTTCTTGCCGACATATGACTCTTCTGAACGACGGCCTGCATATTCCATATCCAATAAATTCATCGGTAAGCTTTTTAGTATTTCTTGTGCTGCACTATTGAACCCATTCGTTCTATCAAAAAACTCGATCACAAACCAATAGATATCTTGTTCCGTTGGTAATTTCTGAGTCAACTTCTGCGTAATCTCCGCTACTAGCCTCATAGTTTGTTCATCAGTTTCTGGTAATTTAGTTTTGACGCCACCAATAATAAAAATATCTTTTTTAAGCCCAAATAAACTACTTAATCCCATACTATCTAACCTTTGCGATTTATTGGTCAAAATTCCATTATGCGGAGGATTCAAAAATACATTAACGCTGTGTAACTGAGGGGCTGAGGATGCATATTTTGATCGAGAAATAATATATGAAACAATGGTGCATCTTGCCATCAGACAAATTTCATCTGCGTAACCCACCTGCTTCATGCTCATAAATAATCGATTCAGACCCTCAGTTATTTGATCGGCCGCATCCCCCTCTTTTAATCTGTGTAAACCACCTGAAAACTCTAATTCTGGAACGCCGCAACGTTTAATGAAGCTTTGGATATACGCATGTTCACTAGAACTGGCCGCATCCAATTCATAATTGATGACCTGCTGGGTTGCATCTGTTGCTTTGCACACCGCTGCATAGAAACGGCACCCTGTAATCATAACCAAGTATGGAAGCATTCCATCGACAGGCGGAGAATTAAGTGCAAGGTTGGCTAAATGCGTTGTTCCCATCCCAGCTCTATCCGCAGCCTCAAGCATAAACAGATTTTGTTGAGCACTTGGATGTCCTGCATGCGCAGCTTTGTAGAAACATTCAGCTGCAAAATCCACATCTATCGGTTCTAACACACCCGATCCATGTAATATGGCAAGATTGTATAATGCCGATATATGACCATCCTCAGCAGCCTTTTTAAGATATTGATTAGCTTGACCATAATCTTTTTCAGCTAAGAATCTGACACCGATTTCATACTGCCTTTCAGTAAAATCACTATCGCTTTTGAAAAATGGATTTTGAAAAAGTGCCATGCCCCTTCCTTAATGTTGCATCTGTCTTTTTAAGAAAAGACTACGGAATAGTGGGTGATCGTAGTTCCCGATTTTACTACTTAATACGACCTGCATTTCAAGGTTTTTCACACTTCTAGAAGAACCTGGAACTCTTGTTGTTATGGAGGCCTGCGCCACTTCGTATTTCTGGAGGTGAACCTTCGCATCTATGGGCTATTGCGTCAGACTCATCCCCACACAATACGTAAAAGCTTTTGTCCATAGCCAGAAAAATGATGCCAATGATGCGCTGGCAATTTGCGAGACAGCATTTCGCCCGGGAATTCACTTTGTTTCTGTAAAAACCACAGAACAGCAGGATATCAAGGTGCTTAGGAACACACGTCAACTGGTGGTTGAGCAGAGAACGATGCTGGCCAACCAGCTTCGTTCTCTGCTCGCTGAATATAGCTTCACCATTCCTGTCGGGATCCTGCGTCTCCAGCAACAGCTACCGGTGCTGATTGAAGTTTCCTCAACAGTCTTACACTCACTCTTCGTCGGCTGCTGTCCTCGCTGCTGGAAGATATGCAGGCATTAAATGAACGAATTACAAGTTTGGATAATGAGAACTGTTCAGGGAGTCTGACATCAAGAGCGCGGTAGCTTTTTTATTATATCTATTTCAATACGTTGAAGCCTTTTCTTCAGATCGAGTATTTCAATCTGATCTGACGTCATTGGTGAAGCTGAAGGGGATTTTCCCGCCCTCGCTGCCTTTAACTGGCGGACCCACTTATCCATCGTGGATTTACCAACATTCATTACCGTTGCAGCAGCGGCAATGCTGTAATGCTGATCGAGTACAAGCAGGCCGACTTCCAAGCGAAACTCTGGGCTAAAATTTCGTCTGCTAAGTCCGGTCATAATGTCACCTGTTTTTAATATATTCACACTAACACATACGATATATTCTATTGAGTAGAATATTCATGTCACACAATCTAGCTGTATGCAGCATCACAGAGCAGAAAAGAATGGTTAAAAAATGGGCCCCCTCATTTTGGGGCCGACAATTAACAGGCTCCCCGGATTGGCGTTTGCGCCTAGAGGGACTGGAACTGTCTCTGACAGTTGCGGATCATACCTATAGGGTAAACGTCGAGGAAGAAACGACATATCGCATCACCCCGGGTCGGTTCTGGACGGATATTACTTTACATAGCCAGCAAAAAAACGAAATAAATGTTGATGGGCTACCTAACGTTAAAAGTGCGGGTCTGACTCAGGCGCTGAATTGCGCACTAGCCAGGAAACACCTCCGTGAAGACGAAGAATTTCTCAGCAATACGTACCATATCCTATCTAGTTGGCTGATATACAAAAACAATCAAGAGCAGGCCGCGACCTCTGCACGACGGTGGTTCACCCATGAAATGCAAAGTTCGGTTGAAGCTGCCCGCCCTTCAATTGATACTCTCACTGTTGTTGAACTACTGAAAAAGCCTGAAGTAAAGGCCTTATTAGGTAAAAAAGCTCAGCAATTGGCAGATTTACTATCAACATGGAAGCTCGACCAACATATTTTCTGGACCGCTCTAAACGAAGCACATACTAAAAATGAGCTAAATGCCTGCAAGGAGCTATTTGACCGAGTGGAAAGCAAACCACTAACTGAAGAACAGGCTCGCGCTGTTATCTGCTTCGACAATCGCGTACAGGTCATTGCTGCGGCTGGCTCTGGAAAAACATCCACCATGGTTGCAAAAGCTGCATATGCAATCTATCGCGGTATCGTGGATCCAGAGCGAATTGTATTGCTGGCGTTCAACAAAAAAGCGGCAGAAGAGCTCAAAGACCGCGCAAGAAAGTCTTTTGAGCGCTTAGGTATGGAAGGTGTGAGTGTCGAAGCATCCACCTTTCATTCCCTGGGACTGCATATTATTGGCAAAGCAACAGGAGAGAAACCTGACATCCCTGAATGGGCTACTGCTACCAGCCCGGAAGGTTTTAGAAAATTGAACGATATTGTTAACCAATTGAAAGATCGTTCTCCTATTTTTTGTACACAGTGGGACCTATTCCGCTTTGTGTTTGGTAAACACCTGAACATGTTTGGCTCACCAGAAATTGCGGACGTGTGGGATGAGCAAGGCAACGGACGAATCTGCACCATCCGTGGCGAATCAGTGAAAAGTCAAGAGGAGTGTATGATAGCTAACTGGCTTTTTTACAACGGTGTCGAATATCACTATGAAGAGCCTTACAAATATCAGACTGCCAACGAAGATTATCGCCAATACAAGCCTGACTTCTACTACCCTGAAATAAAACTTTACCACGAGCACTTTGCTCTCGATAAGCAAGGATTACCTCCTGCTAATTTCGACGGTTATCTTGATGGAGTTCATTGGAAACGGAAAATACATAGAGAAATGGGTACGGAGTTATTCGAAACTACTTCTTATGGGCTCAGGGAAGGTAACGATTTCAAACGGATAGAATCCGAACTAACGAAACGAGGAATTATTCTAAAACCGAACTCGGACAGGGAAGTTCCTAAAGGTGGGCAAAAGCCCATGGAATCACAGGCTTTGATTGGATTAGTGTGCACATTTATTAGCCATCTCAAGAGCAACTGCTTGACGATACCAGCCATATACCAACGGCTGGATGACATGCCTGAAAGCACCGATAAATATCGCTACCAGATGTTCCTGAATATCGCCGTGCCCATCATGGAAGCACGTGAAGCAGCCCTGGCAGCCGAAAGCTGCATCGATTTTGAGGACATGCTCAACCTAGCGGCTGAGTACCTCGAAAGCGGCCGCTGTGAGGCTCCATATGAGCTAGTGATGGCTGATGAGTTCCAGGATTCTTCACAGGCACGGGCCCGCTTGTGCCGAGCTTTGGTTCAGAAACCAGGGCGATTCTTATTTGCCGTAGGTGACGACTGGCAGTCTATTAACCGCTTTGCTGGCGCTGATGTGTCGGTGATGACCAGATTTTTACAGTGGTTCGGACACGGTCAAGTGCTTAAGCTCGAACGGACCTTTCGTTGTCCTCAAGTGCTGTGCAACGTGTCCAGCACGTTTATTTCTAAAAATCCAAACCAAATTCCCAAACAAGTACATTCGCTTACTCCAGCACAAGGTCCTGTGCTCACGGCGTTCCAGGTGGACAGTCAGGATAAAATGGCTGGTGCGATAGACCAGTTCGTAATGAAGCTGGCTGAAGGAATACGAAGTGGAAGTATTCAGCCAGGCCAGCTGGGAAAAGTGTCGGTATACATTCTTGGTCGTTATAACAACGATAGACAATACGTGCCTGGGCGCCAAGCACGTTTCAATCGATGGGTGGATGTGTCTTTCCTAACGATCCACCGCTCTAAGGGTAGCGAAGCGGACTATGTCATTCTTCCGAATATGGTCAGCTTCACCCGTGGGCGCAGTTTCCCCAATACCCAAGCTTATGACCCGGTCCTCACACTAGCTATGCCGGACGATGACAATTTTCCTCTAGGGGAAGAAAGGCGATTATTTTATGTAGCGTTGACTCGTGCACGGCGCAGTGTAGCGATGTTCACCGTCAAGGGCCGATATTCCACGTTCCTGAATGAACTAAAAGAAGATGGAGCAGTGTCGGTCACTGATACTGAGGGAAAGGTGATTTGTGAGGAAAACTGCCCTGTTTGCAAACAAGGCGTTCTTGTGCTGCGTTCTGGAGCATATGGGGAGTTTCGATCTTGTTCAAACTATCCGGCGTGCAAATTCAAGCCCAAGAAAAGTAGAACGACCCGCCCCCTGAATATAAAACAACAAACAGTTCATAACATCGAGTCAAGTAGTCCCCCTAGTTTACTGACCGGCGTATCATCTTCTGCTCCGGTTAAAAAACCAGGACGCCTATCATTCGGGACTTTAATGCAATCTGTTATGGATAATGTAGAGAATTTCAGTAGAACAGCAGCGCATCTCAGTGCAGTACAAATTTCGACTTTAGATTTGAAACAGAACCTTAACACTGAACGGATCATCATTGAAGCCGCGCTTAAGGGGGCAAAAACAACCATAAGATTGGAAGAATATATGAAGGACCCACTATTCAAAGCCAATTACCAGCAGCTCAGTAATACCGTCGATTTCAAACGTGAAGTACCTCAGATGGAATATTATCCGGTTCCCAAATTTCAACGTGCTCAAAAAAATTCCGATCCTGAGACCGAAGCGGCCATTCAACGCTCGATAGATATTCTTCGTAAAGAACGAGAATCGTTCCTTACGGTTGTTCACGATCAGTTGTCCGCCGACCCTATCCTGAGAGAGTATTTTATAAAGAAAATAAATGAGTTGGGTGGGGCGCACTATTTATCCGAGCTGGACCCAATCAATTCATGGTCAAAACAATAAAAAAATATGGAACAATAATAATTGCTACCTACAAAGAATTCAGCAATAGCTGTGTATTTAATTAAGCCTCACTTATTGTGATGCGGTCAGTATTAGGGATTTTGTGGCATGCCCAGTTAATTTACAAAATGGTGTATTATTCTATGTTTCACATCAATAAATAATCAATTCTGGACTAGGATTACATGAAAACACTCAAAAGAATTTTGTTGTACATAGTCGTATTCATCGTAGTTAAAGTATTTTTTCATATTATTAATTATTCAAACCGCATACAGATTGAGCAAGATATAAAATCAAATAATTACAACGTAATACAAACACCGAAAGATCAAGAGATATCCGGATCTGACAAGCCAGATACTACATTGTCACCTGCCTCAACAAAACCGACCACTGTCAATGATGTACCAAGACCTGGCTATTATCGATATATCGTTGGAAATGGCATTAGCGTTGAACTACCGGAAAGTTGGTCATTATTAACCCATGACCAAATTATGGGTATAAAGAAAAAATCAGGAACTTCGAATGAAGCTCCGAGCAACACGACAATTGCTGCGAACTCAAGTCAGTATGCAAATCGAAATGAAGGGGTTTTCAGAGCATCTTTTACGGGTGAGAGCCTGAAAGCTGAAGACCTTAAAGCTGTCAGTAGAGCTGACCTAGATGCTTTGTGTCAAAGTATGAATGATATTTTAGTTAAAAACATGGCAAAACAAGGTGTTTCTTTAACACGAAAGGCTTATTGTTCCATAACCACAATATCCAATAAAAATGCACTCTTAATTAGTTATCAGCGAACTGATTTGAATGCACATGGACTCTGGGACGTATTTATTTACCAAGTACCTGTAAACGGACAAGCCGTCATGTTCACAACATCCTATAAAAAAAATGCAAGTCCACAGGTACAGACTCAAATAATAGATATTCTACACAGTATTAGATGGAATTAAGATAATAAGCTGTATTTTGGTGATAACCAACCGATTTAGAGGTAATCAGATGACCAACTCCTTATATATCTATTTATCAAATAAACGGCCATTAGGCCGTTTGTTGGAGCCACATGAATCTCAACGATTTATACTCACTCGTTAAAATCGATTTTCTATTGCCACAGTGAGTATCTGTAAATGCTCTGTGGAATTGTTCCATATGTGCATACTTCTATTACTCTACTTATTAAAATGTACCTTTGAAAAAGTAGTGTTTCTGAAGTAGGATTAATCAGTAAGATTACCTACAATTTTTAATGTAGCTCTCTATGAAAATTTAACATTTGCCATTAAGAATGGGATGACATGAGCAAACTATCCGATGAAAACTTACCTCTGATTTCCGGTCATATCATCGATGGTGATTTGTCTCTGATTCCCCCATCATCTAGTCAGGGAGTGATCAATCCTGCTCAGGCATATTTGTTATCGCTTAACTCTCTACGTAGTCGTCAGACAATGTCCTCATTTCTCGGTATTATTGCCCATATGCTTGGCTCAGACAGCAGCCATACCTTCCCCTGGGGTAGTCTTCGCCGGCACCATGTTCTTGCAATTATAGAGTTACTTAGAGATTCCGGTAGAGCCACAGCTACCGTTAATACTTATTTGTCTGCATTAAAAGGAGTTGCAAAAGAAGCCTGGATGCTCCACCAGATTGATGTGGAAAGTTACCAACAGATTATTTCAGTACGAAATTTACGTGGAAGTAAGTTGCCAAGAGGAAGAGCTCTCCACCGTGACGAGATACGTAAATTATTTCAAGTTTGTGATAATGACCACAGCTGTAGAGGACCTCGGGATGCAGCATTATTAGGGGTACTTCTTGGTTGTGGCCTGCGGCGTTCCGAGGCTGTTTCTCTGAGCTTAAAAGACATTATAACTGCAGAGCGGGCAATTAAAGTTCTTGGAAAAGGTAATAAGGAGCGGATAGCATTTTTACCTGAAGGCTCATGGCAAAGATTGCATATCTGGATAGACCAGGTTCGTGGTGAAAACCCAGGACCAATATTCACCAGAATTCGTCGACATGACGATGTAACACTTGACCGCTTAACAGATCAAGCTGTCTACCACATACTTGACGTACGTCAGAAACAAGCCGGCATTGATAAATGTGCACCACATGACTTGAGAAGAACATTTGCCACAGCATTGCTCGATAATGGCGAAGATTTAATAACTGTAAAAGATGCAATGGGCCATGCGAGCGTAACAACCACACAGCAATATGACCGAAGGGGTCAAGAGCGTTTGCGATCTGCTCGTGACCGTCTCAACTTTGAGGACTGACATACTCATAAATTGTATTGGCTCAGTCATGGTCTGATACATCGGAAATGGATGTCACGTTACTAAACGTTTTACTATATTTAGTTTTGTTTGTATTAGTTCAGATTTGGCCTGACAGAGCTATAGCAGAGAGCATAACCTAATCTGGCAGGCAGCCCTGTGCCAGAAAAAGAGGTGGCTAACATCAGCCTATTTTAATCAACAAGGAGATAGTCAGATAGTGCATAAAATAGTGAGATATGAATTCAAGAGAGTTTCGATGAGTAATCGTCAGTATTTTTCATTGATCCTTGAAGAAGCCAGACTCTGGCAACAGCAGCAGGGTTCAGAAGGGTGGAATTATCCATTTAATGACGAATGGCTTTTGCCTAGGATCAGGCGCAACGAGCTCTGGTTGGTGTTTGATGGATATCAGCCAGTTGCTGCATTCCGGGTACTTATGGAAGATATGCCATTTTGGGGTGAAAGGGAAAATGGGAAAATGGGAAAAGCATTTACCTGCACTCGTTTGCCGTATCGCGAAAGGTTGCAGGTCAAGGTATAGGAAATGAAGTTATATCCTTCGTTCGTGATATGGGCAGTGCACAACAGCGACAGTTTATTCGCCTGGATTGTTCAGCCTCAAGTAAACGACTGATTCACTGGTATGAGAAGCAAGGGTTCTATTTTGTTGATACAGTGATAGTTAACAGTAAGAATATGCTGCTAATGGAAATGTCTTGTTAGGTTACCTGGCAAAATGTCCGTTCCTCGCTCAAAGCAGACAGCCAGTGAAAAGCATCTGTTCAAGTCTGAGCTAATATAATTTATACAAACTGAATTACCATATGAGATCCCTTGGTCTTCTTGAGTGCTTCTTGGATATATTTCTCTTTAACTTCTTCAGTTACTAATTCATTTTCAAAAGGTGGTTCATACCTTTTCATTGTATTTTTCTCCGCAACAAATCCCCCAACAATCATCTCACCCTCAACTTTGATTTTTCGCCCATTGTAGTCGAGAATGATATAGGAGTTAGTTCCAGTAATTTTCACTTTAATTTCCTCTCTCAAATATAACTTTTGATGTTTGATTTAATGGGTCAATAGTTGTTATTTTTGTAACGCTATCATTACTCATCAACCTGGGTAATTCTACATTTTCCCAAATATTCCCTTCCCTCAATGACTCTCCAACAACAGCCCTTATCTCACCAGACACTTGTTTAGCATAGGATGCCGAAACATCTTCCCAGGCTTTTATACTTTGAGGATTATCAAAATCCCATTCAGGCATCTCAATACCTTTGTCTTTGATCGTTGATTCTAATGTAACACCACCACGAGATCTAGCTATTGACTCAGCTACATCTGCACCACCTATACCATCGGTACGGCCAGACCAGAAAAAAGCAGTATCAGGGTCGGTTGCGAGCTGAGGTTCTATTTCTTCCAAATTTAGGCTATTTGCATTCTGAGGTAGGATCGCAGATTTAACCTGAAAATGGAATTCAGCCTCTTTTGTGCAAAACATGGTTGACGATCATGTTTAGGTTATAGTACCGTTTCGTGCAAAAAGTGGTTGGAGACCAGAATGAACGACTTTACGGGATCGGCAGCTTCACAGGCTGATTTTATTTGGAAGAACGCGGAAGATCTGTGGGGGGACTTCAAGCATACGGACTTTGGCAAGATCATCTTGCCGTTTACCCTGCTACGCCGTCTGGAGTGTGCGCTGGAGCCGACCCGCGAGGCGGTGAGAGAGGCATACGCCACTTTCAAGAATGCCGATGTTGAGCTGGACACCATTCTGCGCTCAACCGCTGAATACCCCTTCTTCAACACCTCAGAATACTCCCTTGGCACCCTGGGTAGCACCAAGACGCGCCGCAATCTGGAAGACTACATCGCCCTGTTTTCAGATAACGCCCGCGCTATCTTCGAGGAGTTCGATTTCGGCAATACCGTGATCCGGCTGGAGAAGGCTGGCTTGCTGTACAAGATTTGCCAGAACTTTGCCAAGATCGACCTGCACCCTGAGGTGGTGCCGGATCGGGTGATGAGCAACATCTACGAACATCTGATTCGCCGCTTTGGTGCTGAGGTCAATGAAGGAGCCGAGGACTTCATGACGCCGCGTGACATCGTTCACCTGGCGACCGCGCTTTTGCTTGACCCGGATGACGCCCTGTTTGAGGCCAGCCCCGGTTTGATTCGTACCCTGTATGACCCGACCTGCGGCACGGGTGGGTTCCTCACTGATGCCATGAACCATGTGGGTGATTACGGTGGCCGCGACAAGGTGCCGCCGGTTCTGGTGCCGCACGGGCAGGAGCTGGAACCGGAAACCCATGCGGTTTGTGTGGCCGGTATGCTGATCCGCCGTCTGGAGTCCGACCCTGGCCGTGATCTGTCGAAGAACATTCGTCAGGGCAGTACGCTGTCCAATGACCAGTTTGCCGGTGAGCGTTTCCACTACTGTCTGTCCAACCCCCCGTTTGGGAAGAAATGGGAGAAGGACAAAAACGCCGTCGAAGCGGAACACAAAAAAGGCGAGCTGGGCCGATTTGGGCCGGGCCTTCCGAAAATCAGCGATGGCTCTATGCTGTTTTTGATGCACCTGGCCAGCAAGCTGGAGCTGCCGAGCAATGGCGGTGGCCGCGCCGCTATCGTGCTGTCCGGCTCGCCACTATTCAACGGTGGTGCCGCGTCTGGCGAATCGGAAATCCGCCGCTGGTTGCTGGAAAACGACCTGATTGAAGCGATTGTGGCCCTGCCTACGGACCTGTTCTTCCGCACGAATATCGCCACCTACCTGTGGATTCTGTCCAACAAGAAGCCGCAGGAGCGCAAAGGCAAGGTGCAGTTGATCAACGCCACCGACCTTTGGACTTCGATCCGCAACGAGGGCAACAAGCGCCGTATTGTCAGCGATGAGCAACGCCGTCAGATTTTGGACATCTACGCCGCTGGGGAAACCGATGCGCTTTCCCGGATGCTCGACTACCGCACCTTTGGCTACCGCCGTATCAAGGTACTGCGCCCGCTGCGCATGACCCTGGAACTGGATAAGGCGGGCATGGAGCGCCTGGAAGCCGACCCCGCTTGGGAAAAGCTCCCTGACGCGCATCAGGCATTCTGGCGCGACGCCCTCAAGCCGCTGATCGGGCAAACGCAGACCTATGGCTGGGCAGAAACCTTTGCCAAGGACGCGATCAAGTCCGACGAAGCCAAGCAGCTCAAGGTCAAGGCCAACAAGACATTTATCGCCGCGCTGATCAGCGCCTTTGGTCACAAAGACCCGGAAGCCGAGCCGGTCACGGATGCCAACGGCAACCTGGTGCCGGATACTGATTTAACTGATTACGAGAACGTCCCTTATCTGGAGGACATCGACGACTACTTTGCCCGCGAAGTGCTTCCTCATGTGCCGGATGCCTGGATGGATGAGAGCTTTACCGATGCCAGGGATGGTCAATTGGGCCGCGTTGGCTATGAGATCAACTTCAACCGCTTCTTCTACCAGTACCAGCCGCCGCGCAAGCTGCAAGATATTGATGAAGACCTGAAGCAAGTAGAAGCCGAGATTGCCGCGCTACTGGCGGAGGTGGCCAGCGAATGAGCCAGTACAGAGCATATCCCGCATATAAGGATTCCGGCATTGAGTGGATTGGGCAGGTGCCTGAGCATTGGCAGGTAAAAAGGCTGAAGCATTTAATATCCCAATGCCAGAATGGCGTTTGGGGTGATGACCCACTGGAAGATGGCTCGGATACATTATGTATTCGGGTTGCAGATTTCGATAGGGATAACAACGTTGTCATTTATAACCCCTCAACGTATCGGCAGATTACCAAGGAACACCAAGATAGCCGGTTAGTTTCCAAAGGAGACATTCTCCTTGAGAAGTCAGGAGGCGGTGCACAAACATTAGTTGGTGCAAATGTGTGCTATCTGGGAGAAGAGCCTGCCGTTTGCTCCAACTTTGTAGCAGTTATAAAGCCGTCAAAAATGGCCGAGTCCGCATGGCTAAATTATCTAATGGCATCTATGTATGCGCTCAAGATAAATCTACGTTCCATTAAGCAATCTACAGGGATTCAAAATCTGGATTCTGAGCAATATCTTGATGAGGGCGTCGCTGCTCCTTCTCTTGACGAGCAGGCCACCATCGCAGCCGCCCTCGACCGCGAAACCGCCCGTATTGATGCGCTGATCCAGAAGAAAACCCGCTTTATCGAGCTGCTGAAGGAAAAGCGTCAGGCGCTGATTACCCATGCGGTCACCAAGGGCCTAGACCCCAACGTGAATATGAAGGATTCCGGCATTGAGTGGATTGGTAAGGTGCCGGAGCATTGGGATGTTAAGCCGTTCTTCGCTTTGGTGACAGAACTGAACCGAAAAAATGTGGGCCTAGTTGAAACCAATATACTGTCCCTCAGCTACGGAAATATCATCCAGAAGCCTGAAACTAGAAATATGGGGTTAACGCCTGAGTCTTATGAAACCTATCAAATCGTAGAGTCTGGCGAAATTGTATTTAGATTCACCGATCTGCAAAACGACAAACGTAGCTTGCGTTCAGCCCAGGTTACGCAAAGAGGAATCATTACCTCTGCGTATATGGCCGTGAAACCGCGCAGTATTGATTCTACATATTTTGCATGGTTGATGCGTTCATATGACCTTTGTAAAGTCTTTTATGCAATGGGTGGAGGATTAAGGCAGTCATTGAAGTTTGAAGATGTCAGAAGGCTTCCTGTACTTATCCCTCCTGTCGATGAACAGAGTGAAATTACCAATATAATTAATGCAGGAACTGCTCGCATTGATGCTCTAGTCGAGAAAACAGAACAAAGTATCACCCTGCTCAAAGAACGCCGCGCCGCCTTTATCACCGCCGCTGTTACCGGCCAGATTGATTTGCGAGGAGAACAATAATGCAGGCATCTGCCCATCAGGAAAAACACTTCCAGCAATACATCATCGACCGATTGGTAGAACAGGGCTGGAAGCTGGGTGACTCCAAGTTCTACGACACTGAGCGAGCGGTGTACCCCAAAGACCTGGAAAACTGGATCAAAACTAGCGGCCAGCAGGAAAAGTGGGACAAGCTGGAACGGCTCAACGGGGCCAAGACCCTTGAGGTGCTGATGGCGCGGCTGGACAAGGCGCTGGAAAAGCAAGGCACCATGCAGGTGCTGCGCCAGGGCTTTTCCATAGCCGGTTGCGGCCTGATCGAGATGACCGAGGCCGCGCCGGAAGACAGGCGTAATGAAGCGGTGATCAAGCGCTATCAGGCGAACATCCTGCGCGTGGTGCCGGAGCTGAAGTATCACCCCGCTCGTGAGTTCGCCATTGACCTGGTGCTGTTTATCAACGGCCTTCCCGTGGCGACCGTGGAGCTTAAAACCGACTTCACCCAGTCGGCTGAAGCGGCGATGGATCAATACCGAAATGACCGTTTGCCCTACGACCCCAAGACCAAGCGCAGAGAACCGCTACTGACATTCAAGCGCGGGGCGGTGGTGCACTTTGCCATGTCTGACTCCGAAATTATGATGGCAACCAAGCTGGACGGGGAAAATACCTTCTTCCTACCGTTCAACAAGGGTCGCAAGGACGAAAGCGGCGCGGTACATGCGGGTAACCCGCCCGGTGAGATCAAGGCCGATGGCACCCAGGAATACCCGGTAGCCTACTTCTGGGAGGCGGTCTGCCAGCCTGATGCCTGGCTACGGATTTTCCATAGCTTTGTCTATGTCGAGAAAAAGGACGTGGTGGATATTCAGGGCAACTGGTCGAAGAAAGAAACCCTGATTTTCCCGCGATTCCACCAGTGGACGGCAGTGAACCAGATGCTGGCCGACGCTCGCCAGAACGGTGCGGGCATGACCTACCTATGCGACCACAGCGCCGGTTCCGGCAAAACCAGCACCATTTCCTGGACGGCCCATGATCTAGTGAAGCTGCGCGAAGACAACGGCGACGCGGTATTCAACAGCGTGATTATTGTCACCGACCGCAATGTGCTGGACGGCCAGCTCCAGGATGCGGTGAAGCAGATTGACCACCAGTTTGGCGTGATCGCCGCCATCGACCGGCAGAAATCGTCCAAGTCCAAGAGCAAGCAGCTTTCGGAAGCTCTGTTGTCTGGAACACCGATTGTGGTGGTCACGATTCAGACCTTCCCCTATGCGATGGAAGCCATCATCACCGACAAAGCCCTGAAAGGGAAAAACTTTGCGGTGATCATTGATGAGGCGCATAACTCGCAGACCGGCGCTACCGCCGCCAAGCTGCAAGCCGCACTGGGGATGAGTGGGCAAGGCAAGATGTCCACCATGACGGTGGATGAATTGCTGGAACAACTGCAAAAATCTCGGGCTCGCCCGGACAATATCAGCTATTTCGCCTTTACCGGTACGCCGAAGCACTCCACTTTGATGCTGTTCGGTCGCCCAACAGACCCGAGCCAGCCAGCCTCTAACGATAACCCTCCACAAGCCTTCCACCTGTACACCATGCGCCAGGCCATTGAGGAGAAATTCATTCTCGATGTGCTGAAAGGCTATGTGCCCTACAAAACGGCCTTCAACCTTTCCAAGCAGCTTGAAGACAGCAAGCGGGTAAGCGGCAAGGCCGCCAAACGCGCCCTGGCACAGTGGATGTCATTGCATCCCACCAATGTGACCCAGAAGGTACAGTTTATCGTTGAGCACTTCACCAAAAACGTCGCCCACCGGCTGGATGGCAAGGCCAAGGCGATGGTCGTGACCAGCTCCCGCGCCGCTGCCATTCGCTACAAGAAGGCGTTTGACCGCTATATCGAGCAGCACAGCGAGTACGGCTTTATTCATTCACTGGTGGCCTTCTCCGGCAAGATGACCGGTAAGCAGGTGATGCACCAGGATGACAGCGAGTTCAAGGATGATGTGTTTATCGTCGATGAGAACGAAGAGTTCACCGAGCAGAGCATGAACCCGGATGTCCAAGGGCAGGATTTGCGCTTTGCCTTTGACCGACCTGAATACCGGGTGATGTTGGTGGCCGACAAGTTCCAGACCGGCTTTGACCAGCCCAAACTGGTAGCCATGTATGTAGACAAGAAAATCGCCAACCATGTGGAGATTGTGCAGACCTTCGCCCGCCTCAACCGGACGGCCCCCGGTAAGGATGAGGTCTTTATCATCGACTTTGTGAACGACCCAGAGAACGTGCGTCAGGCCTTTACCACCTATGACAAGGGTGCTCACATCGACGAAGTGCAAGACCTTAATGTGGTCTACGAGATCAAGGAGCGCTTGGACGAGCACGGCCTGTACGACGATAAGGACTTGGCCGCGTTCAAGGAAGCTCGCTTCAAGACCATTCGGGACATCACCCATACCAAATCGCCGCAGCACAAGGCGCTGTATGCCGCCACTGCTGGAGCGACGGCCTTGTATAACGACAAGATGAAAATGCTGCGTGATGGCATGGCGACCTGGGAAGCGGCTTTTGAGAAGGCCCGTGCCAAGGGTGATGAGGCAGGTATGAAGTCTGCCGATCACCATCAGGATGAGTACGCCGAGCAAATCAAGGCGCTGATTGGCTTCAAGTCGGATTTGGGGCGTTTTTGTCGTACCTACTCTTATATCGCCCAACTGATTGATTTTGGCGACCCGGAGCTGGAGAACTTCGCCGCGTTCGCCAAGCTGCTGCAAAAGCGTCTATTGCACGAAGCTCCGGAAACGGTGGACTTGACCGGCCTGGTGCTCACCGGCTTTGACATCAATGCTCGTTCAGATAACGCGGAAGACGAAGGCGAAACCCCGGTACTTCAACCGATAGGTGCAGGCGGTGGTGGCGTGGCTGGCGACAAGCCGAAATTCGTCAAAGAGATTATCGAGAGGCTCAACAGTCTGTTTGGTGAGGCGACGCCGATCCAGGATCAGGTGGCTTTCGTTAATCAGATTTCAGCGATTACCGGTGAAAGCGATGTCGTCATGGCTCAGGTGGAAAGCAACACCCGTGAGCAGGCTATGAAAGGCAACCTCCCCGGTGCGGTTCAGCAAGCGGTGGTTCGTGCTTTGTCCAGTCATCAGAAGCTGGCAACCCAGGTGCTCAAGTCTGACCGTCAGGGCATGACCGCATTGGTTGATATGGTGTATGACCTGCTGCGCGAAGGCAAAGACATCGACCTGGATATGGATTAAGCCGATGCTTGACCTGCTGAATCTGCCAGGCATCAAGCCTGTCGATATGCGCCACGAAGGCAAGTGCCTTGTGATAGTTGCTGAGCCGGTAACGGTCGATGTGCCATTATGTGGGGACTGCAACACCCCTATGCACAGACACGGTACGCGCAAAAACAAGTTCATGGACACGCCGTTGTACATGGAGCCCGTCCGCCTTGAAGTTCAGCGCCCGCGCTTTCGCTGTGAGTCGTGCGGAAAAATGTCCATGCCGGAGTTGAGTTTTCTGGATGACAAACGCCGAGCTACCAAACGGCTGGTCGATGTTATTCGGCAACAGTGCTTGGGAACCACCTTCCATGCTTTAGCCGAGCAAACCGGTGTGGCGGTGAACACCGTCAAGAACATCGCTCACGATCTCATTGAGGAACTCTCCCAAACCGTTCGTTATGAAACCCCGTCATCATGGGTATCGACGAAGTGAACCTTGCCGGCGGGTATCGCTGTGTAATCACCAATCTGGCAACCAACAACGTCTTTGATATGTTGGAGCATCGTACTCAAGAGCACCTGAAGCCCTTCTTCAAGGATTTGCCGGATGCTGACAAGGTTGAATGGGTCTGTACGGATATGTGGCGACCCTTCAAACGTTCCTTTGCTCAGCATCTGCCCAACGCCAAACTGGTGATCGACAAGTTCCATGTCGTCAAGATGGCCTCTGAAGCCCTGGAAGCGGAGCGCAAGAACTATCAGGCACAGTTAAGCAAAGAAGATCGGATTTATGTCAAAAAGTCCATTCGCTGGCTAACCCTGAAGCGGCCCGGCAACCTGACGCCCGCGGAGCAAAAGGCGCTGGAAGTCGTGAAGCAGGCGATCCCTGAGCTTGCCGTAGCCTATGATTTCAAGGAAGCCTTCTTCTGCATCTACGACGAACCCGACAAGCAGAGCGCTCAGAACGCCTTTGAGGCTTGGGAGAACAGCCTGCCGCCTTATGGCATGGAGCCTTTCAAAAAACTGGTGAAAACGGTACACAACCATTACGACGACATCTTTGCCTACTGGGATGCGCCGTTCTCAATCACCAATGGCTATACCGAAGGGCTCAACGGCTTGATCAAGATGTCCAACCGGTTAGGTCGGGGTTATAGCTACCCCATCATTCGGGCAAAAACGCTGTACTCCAAAGAAGCCCGCAAGGTCGGCAGTGGTATTCGAGCAGGACGAGGCAAGGTCGAGTATGGACCGCACATTCCGACATTGTTGAAGCAGGCAGAAGGTGGAGAGTTGGATTAACGCGAGATAGGGCGCGACTGAGAATCCAACCAATGTTAGATTTTCTCAGAGTGGTGAAAAACAGAAAAATCCAACCAGAAGCTGCTTTTTGTCCGACTAAGAATCTAGGGTTAGAATAGATGAATTCCAACCCTAGAATGCAAATAGCCGAACTTTCTTCATGTATGGAGCGTATCGAAAAGCTGGCACTACCAACGCTCATCATCTGGGGCAAAAAGGACACGTTCCAGCCGCTACAACTCGGAGAGCGTCTGGCCAGAAAAATGGTTAACGCTCAGATAACCATTATTGAAGAGGCAGGACATTTTCTGCCGGAAGATGCACCAGAAGCGCTTGCCGCGTGCATAACGGAATTTTCAACACATAGAGAGGAGCTGCATTGATGTCTCTTCATTCTAATGCCTCAACACGTTCCCAGGTGGGATTTTTTATCACTCTTGTCGCGTCAACCTTCTTGATGGGTTCCAGTTTTGTTGCAGGTAAAATCCTGCTCCAGCAGGGTTTCACGCCCATGATCCTGATCGGCTGGCGTTTCTTTATTGCGGCTTTAGCGACGATTCCCCTGGTTCTGATTGGTGAGCGAAAATTCGTAGCGGCACTTCTACCAGCAAAAGCAGGCTTGCGCGATTTTATACTAGTAATATTGATAGGTTTGCTCCAGACAGCTGCTGTTATGGGGCTTCTGTTCTGGGCTATGCAGTTTATATCTGCATCAACCGCCGCCATTTTGCTTTTCACTAACCCAATCTGGGTGGCTGTACTGGGACGTATTTTTCTCGGGGAAAGCCTGCACCGTGCAAGGATATTAGGTCTTCTTTTAGGTGTTGCTGGTGTTGCTCTTGCTATTGGCATCAGGCCGTCCATGTTTTCTGGCGGTACAACACTAACTGGTGAAATCATCGGTATTGTTTCTGCACTTTGCTGGGCGGCTGCGACACTAATTAACAAACGCGCGGCTCTGCCATTTGGTACATGGGCATTAAGCTTTTGGCAAATGTTGATAGGAGCTGTCGCTGTCCTGATTATTGCCTATATCAATGGCGAGCACTGGCCTGCTGTCGTAACGCATGAGCAATGGGGCTGGTTTCTCTGGCTTGCTATTCCAGCATCTACGGGGTCTTTTGGCCTTTGGTTTGTTGCTTTGAGGAAAGGAGGTGCAACAAGGACCAGTGGATTCCTATTCCTGGCCCCCCTATTCACCGTCATTCTTGCTTTTTTCATTTTGAATGCATCCATTTCCTGGATGCAGGCTATTGGTGGCATTCTTATTGGATTGGCACTGTGGCTCGTTAACCGGGAAGTACCTGCAAAGAACCAGCGCGAAAGAATTAACGAGGTGCTCGCTGAGGGGGAACAGTGATGTCCAGCTAATTCATTATGAGGTTGGTGAATTTTAGAAACGTTTTTAATATGTAATTACGTCATTTGCATTGCTTTCAGATTGTTCCTGAAGGGGCTACTTCACCGGTGTAGCGGAACGGCTATATTTGAGCAGTCGCCAGTGTTGCGCATATGAAGGTTAAACTTGGCCTCAGCTGTTGCTGTAATTACATTTACCGTCTCTATAGCCTTGATATCCAGTTTAGCCTGATAGGCTGCGTGATAATGTCTGTTATAACCAAGCGTCGACACTGTGTAAATCAGGACACACGCTTAACCGAGACATAACAGTACAGCATGTGCCCGTCCATCTACCGGCAGGGCACTGCAACGACCATTTTTAATCATCCACGCAAATGAATCAATGCATTTGTAATTCCCCGGCCTGCGCCAGGTATAACGGTTTATAAGTAACAACACCGGTAACGCTTTTTCGCCTTTATTCAAACAGGGACTCGTACAAAACCAATGTTCAACTTAATGGTTCAGGTGCGTTTAATCTAATTTTTGGTGCTATGGCTGTCACTGTGATTGTGACATCTGGTTTGGCTTTAAGCGCATTTATTGGGGGCCAAGAATATTGCCTTAAATACTGACTCAATGCTTATAGCACGAGCTAAAATTAATGCCACACAGACCTGTTATTATGTTTTTAATTTCTGTATGGCATCCTAATAAATCACTGCCCATTTATTAACAAATAAATTTCATGCTTAGTTTACCCCCCCACTTTTCTTTTTGTTTTATATTCTAGGTTAATGCTTCATTTCATGTCTATATAAATTAAAAAAGTCAAGCCTTTTAATTCCACACAGGGAATATCACTAAGAACATATCTGATAACTCCATCTGTTTTCATCAATAGTTTCCGAGAAAGGAGATGTGTCATGTCAAAGAACAATCATAATCTTGCTGTCAGAAAAAGTATGTCTGAGTGGTTTACTATAAAGGAAGCCATTCAGGTGGCAAAGAGAATGGCAAAGATAGAATTAACAGAAGGCGACATATATAGATATGCATTAAGTAGATATATTTATCTTTCCATCTATTTTCAATCACCAGTACTATTAAGGAAGGTAAAAAAGATTAATCAGAAATTAAAATTGCGGCCGTCAGGGGATTCTTTGATACAACAACTTTGCATGCTTGAATCATCAAGTTTCACCAAAAAGAGAAACTTGATGTTCAGTACGAAAGGAAAATATTTCTTTTCTTCCCAAAGAGTAATTGATACTGACTTATCAGGGCATGAATATGTTCTTGTACAAAGATTACTTGCTTTATCATTGCACCTTCCATTACCAGTGACAGGAGCTAATGAAAATAATTTTGGTATCATTGTATATATAGATGGTGAATCATTTCAGATTTTTGAAAAGACGACATGGCTCAAAAGGATAGGCCATCAACTTAGCCTATTATCAGAACCAGTAGCTCAGGATATTACCGAAAAAATATCAGAATATAAAAATGAGCAACATCACCGTGCAGGTTATTTCCCTCTGTATGACTTACCAACTGACGCCTGTTTTGTAATCCGTCACTCTGAACTGGATAAACTTATCGGCTTATATAGAGGTAGCTCGTCAGCATCTTCAACTGTCACACGCATGTCAACGCCATTATCCCGCCTGTTCTGGCTGGCCTGCAAACATAATCAGGCGATCAGCCCACTAATCCGGCAACCCTACAAACTTCTGTCCATTTTTGAGCAGTGGGCCTCGGATGACGGTATCACCGATCGTCTAAGTGGCGATACGTTGAAAAATGCGCTGGAGCGGGGTTCTCCTTCTTCTGCATCCTTGCCTCACTAACTGGATATTTATCCGTTCCAATACATAACCCGTATTAAGGGATTACCTGCCCTTAATACGGGTTCATTAGCTTTTCCTCCACCTTCCGCCGTGTTTTTTTGTTATCTACGGGCATACCCGGTTTATTTCCATTACAGGAGAAAACGATGAAAGCACATCAGTTATTGCGTCTGAAACAGGTTGAAGAAAAAACCGGCCTGAAACGCTCTCAGATTTACCTGTATATGAAAAATGGCGATTTTCCTCGCTCCATTAAAATTGGCCCTGCCAGCGTGGCGTGGCTGGAATCTGAAATTGATGAATGGATCAACATTAAATTAACCAACCGCTGAAAATATTTAAGGGAGATACAGAATTATGATCCCGTCATTGAATTATGACGTATTAACCGACGTCCTTCATGCTCTGAAAGAAGGCAATATTCGTTACTGTGAATCCCTCGGATTCACTTTCGACGAAATGAATGCTCTTAATCAGTTATCACTCGATGAACTGTTTGCTGTCAGCCGGGCGGCGGCTCCCTTTGTTTCGGTCAGTGTCCGCCATGATGTTCTGCATCATTTACTGGCGCAGGCCCGACAGGAATACCGACAACAGCAGCAGATTAACCGGGCTATCCGGCTGGGCGGTTCTATTGCGTTGCTCAACCACTACTTTGGCCTGACGTCTAATGACGTCTGCCTTCGCCGACGGTTGCTGGGTGTCAGCGTGCCATATGGACGTACACCTGAGCCGGATGAAGAGACGGATGCCAGGATCTGGCGGCAATGGCAGCAATGCCGGGTGGGAAACCTCGAATCGCCTGACGCACTGATTGCCATGATGCAGATAACGGAAGCCCTGAAGCCTAAGGTCGAAGGGCTATCACTCACCATGGTCTGGAAACGTATCGCGCAGTGTGAACAGGACGTCATCGCCAACAGGAGGACGCCATATGCCGGATGAGATCGACCGCGATCAGGAATTTAATGAGCAGCGCCTGGAGGAGATGATTGAACAGAGTCGTTTTAAGCCGGGGTCAGCACCATCATTATTTCACTGTCGTGTATGTGGTAAACCCATTCCTGAAAAGCGACGGCAAGCACTGCCGGGAGTAACCACTTGTACAGAATGTCAGGAAAAACTTGAACGTAGTAGCCGCTGACAGGATAAAAAGGACGTGTAGAGATGTTATATCTCTGCACGTATTTATTATTCACGGTGAATGTTAATACCACTCTGTCGTGTTTTTTAAATCCTCATTACTCTCACTGCATCTTAAATACTCCGCTATTTTTCTCTCTTCTTTTTGTTTTGAGTTTCTCATTTATATCCCTCGCCATATATTCGATTCTGAAAACACCATTACAGCATGGTTGCCATGATAGGCGTTAATTCGTCCGGTCCGGGCATTGCTCTTTAAAAAATAGATCGGGCTGTCACGTAACCACAATTCAGGGTGCCGCTGAATGTTCTCGCTGACCCGTTAAAACCGGAATGCAGAACCGGAATGTGATCGTTTTATTTCATTCACTGCTGTTTTGATTCAAGGAGACTCCATGAGAAAACCCGTTTATCACGTGTTTGTCACCCAGGAAAGCCAGCCCGATGCACAGGGTGAAAAAAACACGTACTGGACAAAAGTTGGTGTTGCCTTCGCTCATAACGGCAAGCCCGGCCTGAATATCGTGCTGATACCCGGTATTGCGGTTTCCGGCAGGCTGGTGCTGCTCGAACCAAGGGAAGAAAGTGACATTTCACAGGATGCCTCTGCCGCTTAATCCATTTTCTCTTCCTCTCCTCCGGCGGCGTATTTTTCTATAAGCCGCCGGTCTCTCTCTGTTACGAGGCCAGCATGCTTTCCACCACTGCCTTTCTGGCACTGGCGGTGCAGTGCGCCGCCAGTATTCACCCGTCCACGTCGCTTGATGTCGCACGGGTCGAATCCGGTTTCCACCCTTACGCCATTGCTGAAATTCTGCCAGACAGCCGGGGCGTGATTTCACATTTCCCCATGAGCCTGCCGGAGGCGATCCGCCTCACCGGACGGCTGGCAGCACAGGGCAGACGCTATTCGGTCGGCCTGATGCAAATCACCAGCACCAATTTCCGCCATTACGGCGTCACGGCCAGCGACCTGCTTAACCCTTGCATCAATCTGTCGGTATTTGAGCACATTCTCGCCGACTGTTACCGGCGCGGCGGCACCCTGAAACGAGCACTCAGTTGTTACTACTCCGGCAACTTTGAAACCGGCCAGCGACCGGAATCCGCCTTTAACCAGACCAGCTACGTGCAGCGCATTGGCTATGTCGTCCCGTCCACGCGGGAAGACCGGCAGCGTGACCCTGACCGGAACGTTCAGCCGTCTGTCCGTTATCCCGCCGTTGTGCTGCGCGGCGCTATCCCTGTTATCCCTGATGAGGAGAAATGATCATGCGTAAACGCCGTTACTCCATTGTCACTTCCGTCCTGCTGTCCGCCCCCGCGCTGGCGGCGGACAGCGGATTTAACAAGGCTAATGAGACCCTGAGCAATACCTCGACCGGCCTGCTGGGACTGGCCGCTGTCACTATCACACTGGCGACCATGTGGGTGGGCTACAAGGTACTGTTCGATGGTAAGAGCCTGCACGACATGCGTAACGTCATCATCGGCGCGATCCTTATTGTCGGCGCATCCGGCTTCGGTGCCTACTGGGCGTCATAAGGGGGGCAACGATGGCTACGCTGAATAAAGCGCTTACACGGCCTGCCGCCATTATGGGGATTCCTCTGGTGCCGTTCGTTCTCGTCAGCGGGGCCATCGTCCTGCTGGCGGTCTATGTCAGCTATTACCTGGCGGTTCTGCTCATTCCTACATGGGCGGAAATGAAAAATAAAACCCGAAAGGACATTCATTATTTCAGTCTGCTCTGGCTGGCGTTTAAAACCCGTGGACGACTTTTCACCAATACCCATTTTGGCGCGAATGCCCTTCTGGCAAACCAGTACGATAACATTGATGTCTCGGAGTTTATTCAGAAAATGAAATTAAACGAACGTATTACGCTGGATAAATATATTCCGTATTCCTCCCATATTCACCCTTACGTCATCAGAAATCGTCACAGTGATTTGGTTGCCACCTGGGAGCTGGGTGGGACGGTCTTCGAATGTGAAGATGAACATCACCTGACCCTGATGGCCACGTATCTGAACAATATTATCCGCTCGTATGAAGGTCTGCCGGTAACATTTTATATTCATCGGCTCCGTGAAAAATATCATGATGTCTTTGAGGTGGATTCCGGCATTCCCTTTTCCGATGAGGTAACACGTCGGTATTACCAGCAGGTAAAAGAAAAACCTTTCTGGCGGCACCGGCTGTTTTTCACCGTCTGCTACGCACCGTTCTCTCAGATTGAGAAGAAAACCATGAAAGCGCAACCGCACGGTAAACGCCAGGCAGCACTGGATGACGCGCTCAAAGTCATGCTGGAATACCGCGAAGCACTGGAATCTTCATTATCCCGCTATATGGCAATGCCGCTGGGGATATATGAAGAAAACGGGCGGGTATATTCCTCGCAACTGGCGTTCTTCCACCGCCTGATCACCGGCCAGTGGCAGAAAGTGGCCGTAACGCGCTCGCCGTTTTATGAAACGTTAAGCACGCCGGACGTGTTTTTCACCACCGACATCGGTGAATGCCAGACGGTCAGCGGTTCCCGCTTCTTCCGCAGCCTGGAGATTAAGGATTATTCCCCGGAAACCCATACCGGTATGCTGGATGCGCTGCTGTACGCCGAAAGCGAGTATGTTCTGACGCAGTCCTTTACCTGCATGGCACGGGATGAGGCGCAGAATCATATCCGGCTGGCGGAAAAACGGCTTAACTCCACTGACGACGACGCGACTTCCCAGCGCGAAGAGCTGATTGTCCTGCGCGACCTGCTCCAGTCCGGACATGTGTCGTGCGGTAAATTCCACTTTTCCCTGCTGGTCTCCTCAGACAGTGCCCTCCAGGTGGTAAAAGACACTAATGCGCTGGCCCAGCCCTTCGCCGATCTTGGTATTATGACGACGCTCTCCACCCTGTCACTGCCCGCCGCATATCTGGCGCAACTGCCGGGAGTCTATACGCTGCGTCCCCGGCTGGTGGCCGTCAGCAGCCAGAATTTCGCTGATATGGCCTGCCTGCATAACTTCCATGCCCACAAACGCAGCGGTAATCCGTGGGGGGAAGCCATCGCCATCCTCACATCTCCCGGCGGTGGCGGGTATTACCTGAACCTGCACGACAGCCAGGCCGGACGGGATGACACCGGTGAGAAAACGCCGGGGAATACGGCGATTATCGGGAAAACCGGTTCCGGAAAAACCCTGCTGATGACCATCATGCAACAACTGATGCAGAAGTACCGTAACCCGGCGTCGTTTGCGCCTTCTGCCACCATCAAACGGCTGACTACAGTGTATTTCGATAAGGACCGGGCGGCGGAGATGGCGATTCGCCAGGTGGGTGGACGATACTTCCGCATCCGTACCGGCGAGCCCACCGGCTTCAACCCGTTTGCGCTGGAGCCAACCCGCCGGAACATCAGTTTCATCAAACGGCTGGTACGGATGCTGTGCCGCCGCAACGGTAAGTCGCTCGATCCGCGCGATGAGGAGCGGATCAGCGCCGCCGTTGACACCATCATGCTGGACTATCCGCCGGAGTACCGCCGGTTCGGGATCACCCGGCTGCTGGAAGTGCTGCCGGAGCCGCCGACCACAGACGCCCGCACCAACGGGCTGCGTATTCGCCTGAAACAGTGGGCGCAGGGGGGCGAGTTCGGCTGGGTGTTTGATAACGAGGCTGATACTTTCACCATCAGCGATGTCGATAACTTTGGTATCGACGGCACCGAATTTCTGGATGATGACGATATTCGCGGCCCCGTGACCTTTTACCTGCTGTACCGTGTGACCAGCCTGCTGGACGGTCGTCGCCTGGTGATGTTTATGGATGAGTTCTGGCGCTGGCTGGCCGATGTCGAATTTTCCCGCTTCTCGCTCAATATGCTGAAAGTCATCCGCAAGCTGAACGGTATCTTCATCCCGGCAACACAGTCACCGGATGAAATCGTCAAACACCCCATCGCCCCGGCGATTATTGAGCAGTGCGGTACCCAGATTTTCCTCGCCAATCCGAAAGCCAGCTATGCGGATTACGTGGAGAAAATGAAAGTGCCGGACAGCGTTTATGAGACGGTCAGGAACCTGGATCCGGGCGAGCATTATATGGTCATCCTGAAAACACCGTTGCAGGCCGGAGAAACCCGCCCGTTTGTGGCAATGGCGAAAATGGATCTGTCCGGACTGGGTAAACTCACCCGGCTTCTCAGCGGCAGTGAGGACAACCTGAAAATATTCGATGCCATTTATCAGGACGGTATGCGACCTGATGAATGGAAAGACGCTTTCCTTGAGCGGGCAATCTGAAAGCCAACCGGAGGTAATATCAATGCGTACCCGGGATCATCTTCTGGCATTATCGTTATTTTTCTCGACGCAGGCGTCCAGCGCCGGAATACCGGTTTTCGACGCCGTGCAGAATACCGAATCCATTAACCAGTGGATGCAGAAACTACAGCAATGGGAGGATACAGTTACCCATTATAAAAGTGAACTTGATGCATATAAGAAGCAACTGGCTACCGCAACCGGCGTGCGGGATATTCAGGGTTTTCTCAGTGATGCCAGAAGCCTGAAAACCGATATTGATAATCTCCGTAAGAGCGGTATTTCACTGGATGATCTGCTGACCACGCAGAACAGTTCATATTCTTCTGAACTGCAAAACCTTTACAGTAAATACAAATCGTTCAGCGTATGCAGCGAGGAACAGGAAGGAATAAAATCTCAGGCCCTGGCCGACAGTTGTAAACAGATGATCCTCAATCAGGCAATGGCGATTGAGAATACCACTGACGTTGAAAACAGGATCAACAGCACACTCAGCGATATATCAGACTTATCTGACCGTATATCGAATGCGCAGGACTCGAAAGAGTCTCAGGATCTGGCTAACGCCATCGCGGCGAAAAGCGTACAGTTAAATGCGCTGACGAATCAGTGGGAGATGTCTGTCAGACAGGCTGAACAGCGAACGACATTGCTGGAACAGCAAAGACAGAAAGCCTTTGAACAGCATCAGCTAACGGCACCTGTTGCTGACCTTAATAATTTATAAGGAGGTTATCCGTGCTCAGATCCTTATTCACCTTATGCACACTCTCAGGCGTGATATTACTGTCCGGCTGCAAGGAAACCAAATCCGAAGCCTGGTATAAGCAGCATCCTGACGAAACTTATGCGGTTTATACGCAATGCCTGAAGGATGGCGAGGCAAGCGATAACTGCGAATTTGCCCACCGGGCAGCACTTATGTTTGCACAGGAAGGCCAGCCCGGGGTTAAGGAGAAATTCGGGGCGATATTTCAGCAGGAAGCTGAAAAACGAAATGCAGTGACACAGTAATAATTTTTCCTCCAGCAAAACAAGGAATTCTCCCTGTTTTTTATTTCCTTTCTTTATATATCAGGTGAGGCACCATGTCCGGTGGTATTTTTGTTGGTATGGACAAAAACATCATGGATGGACTGAATGCCGTACTGGAAGGTCAGTCTTCCACTTACGGCACGATGATCAGCGTCATCATCGTCAGCTCTTTTACCTTATTTATACTGTATCGCGGTTACCAGACACTGGCTGGCAAACTCCGGGCCCCGGTTGAAGATGTCGTCTGGGATGTGGGGCGAATGTTGATGATCACCACCTTTGCGTTAAACCGGGATGGCTGGCTGGATATGGCGGTAGCGGCTATCCAGGGACTCAAAGACGGTGTCAGCGGCGATGATAATGTCTGGGCGCTGCTCGATACTGTCTGGGAAAAGGCACAGGCGCTGGGGCAAAAGTTATTTAATATGGACACCTCAACTTACGTCAAACTGAATGGCGGCCTTGCCGAAGTGCTGGTATGGGGCGGCTCTATTGTCCTGCTGATGGCAGCCACCTTTGTCAACCTGCTCGCCGAAATCACCATCCTGTTAATGACGACCACCGCGCCGCTCTTTATTTTCTGCCTGCTGTACGGTTTTCTTAAGCCGATGTTTGATAACTGGCTGAAAACGATTTTCGCGGCAATATTAACGATCATGTTTTCCGCCTTATCCATCCGTATCGCCATTAATTACCTGGATAAAATACTGGATGTTGCAACAAAAAAATCCGCTGAAACCAATATGGTCACGCTGGCGGCGCAGTGCCTGCTGGCCGGGATTGCGGCGGGTGTGGTGGTCTGGTTCTCCGCGAAGCTCGCCAGCGCACTCAGCGGGGCCGCCGTACAGGCGGTGCTGCAGGGTGCAGCCATGAGTGGCCTGAGCGGACTGGCAAAGAAATCCGCCGACCTCACCGGTCCGGGTGTAAAGGGTGGTGCCCGCCTGGCTGCGAAAGGCGGCGTGGCCGTCGCCGCGGCGACCGGCAGGCTCACCGGCGCAGGCGCGGGTAAAACCGTGAGTGCCTGGCAGAAACGCACCGCCGCCATCGAAAGTATGAAACGACTGAACCGGCAGCGTCACCGTTAATCCTCCCGATCCTTAATTTCCTTTCCCCGTCACGCCGTGGCCTGCGCCACCGGAGGGGCATTCCTGCATCCATACGATAAGGGGCTTCCATGAAATTCAGCATCATCCTTCTGATGCTGTGCGCGCTCACGGGCTGCGCACGGCATCAGGGCGACCTCCCGCCGGTATCCGGCGAACCCGAGCCGGTGAATTCCCCCGCCATCATTCAGGAGCTGACTCACCATGTCTGATATTCAGAACATTGTTAATGTTTCCCGCTCTTTTGAATCCATCCTGCTGGAAAAGGAAGAGCGTTCCCGAAAAACCGCCTGGCGGGTGGCTGCTGCCGGACTGATTCTGGCCGCAATGGCGATTGCGGCCATTATTATCCTGCTGCCGCTTAAAACCACCGACACTGAATTATGGTCAGTGGATAAACAGACCGGTCGCTATGAATATATGACCCGCGTGAAGGAGCGGGATATTTCATCTGAAAAAGCGCTGGCACATTCACTGGCAGCACACTATGTCAGACTCCGCGAGGGATATAATTATTTCTCCCTCCAGCGTGATTATGACGACGTGCAGTTATTTAACAGCGACAGCGTGAACCGGGACTATCTGGACGAGTTTAACGGCGACCAGGCCCCGGACGTGATTTTTAACAAGGCGGAATATGTCGTTTATATCGACATTATTTCCAATGTGCATGCGCCTGCCACCGGGACGGATAATCTGGCAACACTGCGTATTAAGCGCACAATTCGTCGTATTGCTGATAATTCCGTGAAAACGGATGTGTGGAATATCCGCCTCACTTACCGCTACGTTCCGCACCGGCAACTGACCGACAGCCAGCGCGAAGTGAACCCGCTGGGTTTTATCGTCACCAGCTACCAGCGCGACAAAGAGCTGAGGGGGGAATGATGCTGAAACATACCCTGCTCCTCTCTGGCTTAATGATGTCATGCGTGGCATGGAGCGCAGCGACACCGCGCGGCAGCGCGTATGACAGCCGGATGCAGAACGTCACATACAACAACCAGAACGCCACGGTCGTCAGTACCCGCCCCGGCTACGTCACCATGCTGGTGTTTGACGATGATGAAACCGTTATCGATGCGCAGGCGGGTTTTCCCAGAGGCTGGACCGTGACGAAAAGCGATAACCGGGTGGGCGTCAGCCCGAACCCGATTACCCAGCCGGTCACGGATGCCAGCGGCAACAACGTCAGCCAGGTGTTTCTGCCGACGGCAAAAGACTGGAAAACCAATCTGTTCGTGGTGACATCGAAGCGCGATTACAGCCTGGAGCTGAACGTGCTGGATAAAGACTCGCCCGCCCAGGCCTTTGTCATCCGCTACCTCTATCCCGATGAGCAGAGGAAAAAGTCAGCCGCCGCCAGCGCCACCCGCCAGCAACGACAGCAGGAAACACTGGACCGGCAGCGGATAGCGACGGCATTCGGACAGGCCACCATGCTGCGCAACTGGCACTATACAAAACGGGTGGCAGCCGGTTCCGCCGCCATCGCCCCGGACTTTACCTGGGATGATGGTCGTTTTATGTATATCGGTTTTTCCCCCACGAAAACCCTGCCTTCCGTTTTCCGGGTGGTTAACGGCCAGGAGCAGGCGGTCACGCCCCGAACCATTAAACAGGGCAACCACACCGTGATGGCGGTTCCGGCATCGCCGCAACTGGTTCTGCGTTACGGCACCTCGGTGGTGGGGATCGAAAACGACGGATCCGGGCGTATTCCGCTGACCAACAGTGACACCGTTTCACCCTCCGTTATGCTGGAGGCAAAATGACCGACAAATCTTTCCCGGACGAACCGGAAAAAACCACCGCAGAGCGGGAAGCAGAAGCCCGTGAACGCGCCCGCGCGGCAATGGCATATCAGGAGCCGGAACAGAAAACGCCGCCCGGCCAACCGGAAGTGACCCGTTTCCGTAAAGCGTCCGGTCGCCGCACGCTGATCGTCAGCCTGCTGAGTCTGGTCCTGGTCATCGCGCTGGCATCCGGTGGCGATCGTTTTCTCAGCGCCCTGAAAAGGGGTGATGAGAAAGAATCTGACACCGCGCCGCCCTCCTCCTCCGGGGCGGTGCAGCAGGAGCGTAAGAATCTGGGCATGGACAGTAACCCGTTTGGCCTGTTCGGGCAGCGCAAACAGCAAAGCGCAGACCCGGCCAGTCAGACCGTCACTACCGCTCCAGCTCTGCCAGCGGAACCGCCCGCCCTGAACAAGGCGGCAGCACTGGCAGAGGGGCTGAACAACGGCAGTACAGGGTCAGGCGACAATACACGCATGTCCCGAAGCGGAGTGCACAGCAACACGGAAACGTCGGGAAGACCGTCAGACTCCACGGCGTACACATCCTGTCAGTCGGTACTGGTCAGTGGCGAAGATGGACGCCTGCGCTGCCCGGATACGACAGCACCGGCAGGCAGCAATAACAACGACAATCCGGGCGTTGCCCGCGTCACCGGTGTCAGACGGCTGGGCCTTGATCCCGATCTCTATATCCCGGTGGACCGCTATATTCCGTGTTCGATGATGCGGCGCTTCGTATCCGATGTTGGCGGTCATATCTCCTGCCTGATCAGTGAGAATGTCTGGAGCGCCAGTAACCATGTGAAGCTGATCCCGGCAGGAACGGTCGCCCGTGGCGTCTACCGCACCGGGGCACTGCAACACGGGCGCAGCCGGATGTTTGTGCTGTGGACGGAGCTGCGTACGCCGGAGCCCGGCAGCCTGCAAATCCCGCTCACCGATACGCAGGCCACCGGCCCGCTCGGCGAGGCAGGGATCGCGGGCTGGATCGACAGCCATTTCTGGGAGCGTTTCGGCAACGCCCTGATGCTGAGTACCGTGCAGGACGTGGCGGCAGCGGCATCGGATGCCGCACCGGGGAAAGACCGTAATACCGATTATACCGAAAACACCCGCGCCGCCACGGCGGAAATGGCGATAACGACGCTGGAAAACAGCATCAGTATCCCGCCCACGATGTACCTGAACCAGGGCGATGTGATCGGCATCATGACCGGCACGGATATTGATTTTTCCTCTGTTTATCAACTACGGCTGAAAAAGAAATGATATGAGCGCTGAAAACCTGTCACTGGATTTTATGAAAAACCGGCTGTTTGGTGATTTTCTTGCTCAGGATGGCCTGACAGAAATTGCGGTTAACCGACCGGGTGAGCTGCATACAAAAATTCGGGGAAAATGGCAAAAACAGGCATCCCCCATCACGTTGCGTCAGTGTCATGCTTTTGCCAGAGCGCTGGCGTCCTGGCATGACGATAATATTGACGATACATCACCCATCCTTTCTGCAACATTAGGATCCGGCGAACGTATTCAGGCGATTATTTCTCCGGCCTGTGAACGTAATACGGTGTCCATTACGCTGCGCAAACCCTCGTTTGAGCAGAAAACACATCAGTCATGGATTGATGCGGGATTTTATCAGCACGTAGCCGGTCAGGAAAAAATGGAAAGTCAGGATAATGCACTGATCCGGTTATATCACAGCGGGGATATTCCCCGTTTTATGGAAAAGGCGGTGGAATACGGCAAAACGATTTTTATTGTGGGTGAAACCGGCTCCGGCAAGACCACCTATATGAAAACGCTGCTGCATTATATTCCGCTGCATCTCCGGCTGGTAACGATTGAGGATAATCCTGAAATCCGTTTTTATCACCATGCCAATTATGTTCATCTTTTTTACCCGGCGGATGCCGGGGATAATGCTATTGTCACACCCGGCAAGCTAATCCGTGCTAATTATCGAATGAACCCTGACCGGATATTACTGGCGGAAATTCGTGGGCGGGAAGCGTGGGACGCGCTGAAAATTATCGGCTCCGGGCATGAGGGGTTAATCACTTCCCTGCATGCTGGCAGTCCGGAGGAATGTATTGAAGGGATCATTGACCGCTGCTATGAAAACCCCGACTGTCGGAATATTCCTTTCGACGTATTGTTGCGCAAGGTGCTTAAAAGCATTGATGTGATCGTCAGCATGGATATTCACGACGACGTGCGCCGGATGAGCAATGTTTATTTTAAGCCAGTCCATCTGAATAATATGAGGGAGGCATTCAGAAAATAACCCCGGTAAATAACACTCCCCAAAACACGTAACCTTTCATTAATCATAACGGTGACTGAAATGAAAAAAGCAATATCCTCCGTATTATTGTTTTGCGTTATGGCGTCATGTTCAACATCTGTACTGGCTGCTGATGCCTGCGAGGTGATGTTATGTATGTACGGTAAAGCAACCGGAAATGGCGGCGGCAGTGAATGTCATTCCGCTGAACGTGAATTCTTTAATATCGTGAAAAAGAATAAACACGGCTTTCTTCCTGACCATACGGCCGATGCCAGACAATCATTTTTAAGTGAATGTGATTCGGCAGACCCGGCGGCTATCAGTCAGGTCATCAGTAAATATGGCCGCGTTCGTGGTTAATACTGGCGAGACGGGCACAGAGCGTGACGGTTTTCAGGTTTTTACGGCTTCTGTTTTTCGCGGATTAAGGAGCGAAGAAACAGGGGCCGCAAAAATGAGGCAGCGGACAGAAATATTTTCGCGGGTTAAGAAGCGAAAATAATTCAGGTACCGCACCTCACCTGCAAACAGCCGCGCCCACGCGGATTTTGCAGGCCGGGGGAGCCGGATAAATTTCGCCGCCCCAGCGAGCGAAAAGCTGTCGCCCACGACAGCGGTTTACCCGGGGGGCACAGCCCCGCACACCGTCGCAGCTAAGTCTCCGGCCAAAAGCCGGTAGCGTGGCGCGACCACCCTCTTTAAAGGTCAGCTTCCCTTTTATTCCCGCTGCGAGGAACGAGCAAAGGGAAGAAAAAGGCGAAAGCGACCGTCTTAAAGGGGGTGGTCGCGCGTAGCGTGCGACGGTGTGCCGCCTTTGACCCTGGGGGTTTTGGCGTGGCGTCCAGCCGCGACATTACCCCCATGCGACAGGCAATAAGGGCGTCCAGCCCGCATGTACTGGCGCACGCCGTTTCGTGCAGGGAAGCATGCTTTCCGGTACATGGCCGCACAGCGGTTACCTTCTTTACCCCATACGCTCGCCCCGTCTTTTCGCCCGACACCGTGGGGCGAATTGATGGGGCGATGTCATGGGGCGAATCGCTGACGAAGGAGGCATGATGATTTTAAATAAGCTTACCGCTTCACTGTCCCCGATAGTGAACGGGATGCTGGCGGTGCTGGCTTTTGTGCAACAGAAACAACTGGTGCTGGCATTATTAGCGGGGCTGACGATGCCGTTTTTTGCATCAATGAAAAGCGATGAACGGCAGAAAGCCCCGTTATGGAAAAGGTTGATTATCGCTTTTTCCCTGCTGTGTTTTCTCTCTGGCACACTGGCCCCGATAGTTATCGGATCCTTCCAGTGGCTGTATAAGACCAGACTCACCAGTGATAATACGGTACTGGTCTGGTCAGTACGGATTGCTTTCACTGTAACCGGAATTATTTTTCATATTATGCTTCGCCGGGTATTCACGCCGGAACTGGACAAAATAAAGAAACATCTTGTTAAAAAAACTACCCTTGAACGCGAATTGCGCACCGATGTCCGCACCGTAAAGTCCCTGCTGCCGGAAACACTGCATTATGATCCGCTGGATTATATTGACCTGAATAAAGGCATTTTTACTGGCATGGACAGGGAGAACGAACCAATGTATCTCCCGTTAAAAGACTGGCAGAAACAACACGCGGATATTATCGGCACCACTGGAGCTGGGAAAGGTGTTGCCACCGGCATATTGCTTTATCAAAGTATTCTGGCCGGTGAAGGTGTGTTTGTTATGGACCCCAAGGATGATGAATGGGCTCCACACCTTTATCGGAAAGCCTGCGAGGATGCAGGAAAACCCTTTGCCTTAATTGACCTGCGAAAACAGCAATACCAGCTAAACCTGATTGAAGATATTACGCCAGATGAACTGGAAGAATTGTTCGTTGCAGGTTTCAGTCTGGCGGAAAAAGGTCAGGAATCTGACTTTTATCGGATCGACGACCGGAAAGCCGCCCGTATGGCCGCACAATTTGTCAGCGATAATCCATCGACAACAATCCGGGATGTTTATAACGGTGATTACGTTCAGGGTATTGCCGAAAAAATCAAAGCATTTTTTGGCAAGATTGAGGAGCTGGCATTACTCAATGCCATTAATTCACCGGAGGGTTTTTCACTCAAAAAAATATTTGATGAAGGTGGCTGCTGTTATGTTATCGGCTCCATGCGAAACAGCAAAATCATTACCGCTCAGCGTATGCTGCTGGTTCGCCTTTACCAGTTAGCAGAAAGGCGCGAACGTGTAACAGACGTACCCCGCCCCATTGCTATTTATCTTTCCGAACTGAAATACCATTTATCCAGGCCAGCGCTGGAAGGTTTAGGCGCGGCTCGGGATAAAGGCGTGCATATTATTATGGATCACCAGTCCATTGCCGATTTAAAAGACTGCCCGGCAGATTTGAAAGGCGACGCCGTTGTCGGTGCGGTCGTTGAAAATGCCAAATTTAAACTGGTTTACCGGGTTATGGATCCGGATACAGCAGACTGGATAGCGAGAATGTCAGGAACGATTCTGGTGGATGACGAACTCCGTAAGGCTAAGACGGATAATATGCTCACTGAAACCATCGACAGTGAGCGCACAATCCGCCAGGCCGAGCGTTTTTTTATTGACAGCAATATGATCCTGAACCTGCCTGATTTTGTCAGTTTTATCTTTACGACAACAACGCTACCTTCTGCCTCCCTGATTTCACCGATAAAGGTCAGAAAGCGCCGGTTAAAAACCTTTTCTGTTTCCCCTGATATTGCCGCAGCGGCGGCACCGGTGAAGATCGCACTGGATTTTGGCGACGATGATAAACCAACCGCGCTGGATGTGATGGCATCGCACCCGGCTCTTTTCTTCGACAAAAGCGAAGTAAAACCGACAAAGCCAAAACCTGATGATGAAAAAGACCTGTCCCCGCTGGATTTTTAAGGAGCGGTTATGCTGATTTCGACATATCAAGAGCGCCAGACACGCAACAGAGAAAAAATAAAACAACTGCTGAACTTCCTGAAAGAAGAAACCTACAGCGATTTTAAAACGCTGATACTGCTATTTGGTTTCCGGGATCATAAATCGCTTTATACCCTTCTTTCAAAAGTCGAGAGAATGGGGTTAATACAAAAGCATGTCCTGGTATCACGCACAATAAAAATTTCATTGTGGGGCATAACCAGTGACGGACTGGCCGTTGTGTTAACCCCCGACGATGCGCTTTTCCCCGCACGATTTGAGCCTTCAAAGATTACCGGCTGGACGCTGGAACATCACCTTGATAATCAGGCGGCACGGATCATCCTTGAGCAAAAAGGCGCGTCCGGCTGGATAAACGGCGATCGCACGACCTTCCTCAGCCGTTATCAGGTCAATCACCGGCCAGACGGGCTGATCACTCTCCCTTGCGGAACCGTGATCGCCATTGAGACCGAGCGCCGTCTGAAAACCAGAGCTCGCTACCAGTCAATCATCGCAAGCCATTTACTGGCCCGGACCCGGAAAGACTGGATTTACGTTTTTTATATCGTGCCGGACCCGCAGAAAAAGCGCGGCCTTGAACGGCTGTTTGACAGCATCAGACACGTTATCGTTAACCATCAACACATCCCGCTGGAAACCCGCCACCGGAATGTCTTCCGCGTCTACACGCTCGACGAGTTGCAACGGCTCAACTTGGATAACAATATATAGCTACGGTCTCACCGATTACGCTAGATGCATGCACCAATCATAAGTCGCTCGAACCAGAAATCAGGTAGAAATAAAGTCGTCCGGTCCTAAATAATCGAACATGGCACGACCATTCTCATCATCCACCTCAACTCTAAGAAGACCTCTTCTGTTTGTGTTAATTCTGCCATTTATACTTCCCAGAGGAGTGCCATCATCAGCCAGCACGTGATGAATACCATCAACAGTGTAAAGCTGCAATGGTGTGCCGATCACTGCCGGAGTATCTCTCCAGTCCACCATTCCGTTATAACGATGACGACTCCAAACCTGGCTGCCTTTGGGGCTGAGACTACCCAAGAATTCCAGCCACATCACTCTGGTTTCAGGTGTAGGCCAGTCATGATTATCCGTGTGGCTTATCACTTCTTCAGAGTTCAGCCACCTTCTAAGCTCCTGGCCGGATTGAAAATCGGCAGTAGTGTCTGTAACCACTTTTATGGCTGCAAGCCTAGAGCTAAAACCCGCCTGAATAAGCAGTGAAGACGAACGGCTCAAGGTACCTGTTTCAACAGCAGCAACCGCAAAACCTAACTCATAATCGTCTAGCGTGGTATCTGTATCACCTATGAGGTCTCCATTAGCTGTTGCACGTACCCTAATAGCCTCCATTGCCCACGGAAGTCGATACACCAGCCCATTCTCGACGAATTGAAGCGTTTCAGACGCCTGCGTATTCGCGACGTTAGTCATGGGTTCACCCAATAGCCAGGAACGTAAAATACCTCTCCAGTCGCCAGGCAATGGATCGGGTATAAACGGATAGAAGGTAAAGACCTCTTCAGCGAGCGCCGTGATAGCAGCAATTGCCTCTTCGGCATCACCGCCCATTATAGCCGCATTCGCATCAATCAATAGTTGGTTGGCCTTAGCGGCAATAGCATCAAGTCGTAGCCCGGTTGTAAGTCCTACCCCCGACAGGAAATACCCCCGGCGCCCTGCTGCCGTTGAGCGCTGCCAGATGTAGCGGCTGCGGGACAGGAGTCCCGATTTCAGCAAAATCCGTTCATTCTCATCCCTATAACGCTGCAAACTGCGTTGCCAAAGTGAAGACTGAAGAATGTCATCAAGAGCAGTTTCAATCTGGTCATCCGGGATATCATTCTCACCAAGAAGGCTCAGAATAGCAGTATCAAGCGTTGAAAGTTGTTTTTCCCAGATGGCCTGCGCAATATCTCTTTCTTGCGGAGATTCGGTCATAATTTCTGGAAATTCCCACGCTACGGCGTTGTTGGTCACATATTCAGTGAGTGCTTTTAAATCCCCACCAAGCCGTGTATGCATGCGAATCAATAACACACAGACAAGCTGTATTAGTCCGCTCTCCATCTCACGGGCCCCCGTGTCAGATGTGAGGGTATGCCAGTTAGTCTGGCGTTTATTTACTTTATCGAATATTGGATAAATCACCAGCCCTTCAACATCTACATATGCGCGCCCTGCTCTGCCTATGACGTTTCTGAACTCGGACACTTTGATAAGCTCGCGATTCCGATGAAGAGAATGCATGACGATAGCTGTTGCCGAAAGATTAAGACCTTGTGCTAGCGTCGGTGATGAGATCGTCACTTTAAGTACCCCATCTCGCAGCAAACGTTCGATTTCTTTGCGGTAAGCCGTAGGCAATGCGCCATGATGAAGAGCCACGCCCAACCGTAGGCAGGCAAGTATCGGGCTGTGTGCCCCCAACCATTCTTCTCCCAGCGAGATAGCCGTATCCAGAATGTCCGGGGCAGCATCAAATAAAGATGGCAGTAGTCCGCGCTGATGCAGATCGACAATTGTCTCGGCAAACGGTTCGACGCTCCGGCGAAGTGGGCAGTAGATAAGTACGGTCTGTCCATCTTCAATTAGACGCCAGGCTGTCGCTAAGCAGAGCTCCTTGTTATCAGAGGGAAACATTTTTGTTCGCTGCTTTTTATTAGGTAATTTAACCTTTGGCGGTTGTCTGCTGACGATAAAACGCGATACCCAAGCCGCCTCATAACCGACGCTGAGATTAAGCCGACCTGCTGGAGCGGACCATATGACCTCGCCAAACTGCAAGCGGGTCGGTCGCCAATTATTTTTGATTGGTCCTCCGGGCTTGTCACGACGGAGCCAACCGGCAAAATCATCGAGTTGCTCACCATCAGGTAGAATTGCCGAGAGGCAGACAATTCTGCGCGTATCGGCATCCTGTCTGCGCAACAGCCGTTGAATTTGAACTTCATACCGAACCTCTCGTTCATCGGCCCCAATCATGTGCCCCTCATCAAAAATAAAAAGTCCTACATCATTAATAATTGACGGGTCATTCCGGAGAGCAAAGTCAAGTTTTTCAGGCGTGGCGACGACGATGTCACGCTGGCGAATTGCATCCTCATCCATACCACTTACGCCAATGCTGCCATACAGCATTGATATTGTTTTCCCAAGCGGCCCAAATGTTCTGGAGAGAGTGGCTTCTGTTTGTGCAGAAAGCGCACGAAGCGGGGTGATGAAAACAACACGCTTGCCACCCGCCAGACAGCGAAGAATACACAATTCAGCAATACGAGTTTTTCCAGCGCTGGTTGGCAACGAAACAACCAAATCGTCATTGTCATTAACAGAGCGTCCGGCGGCCTCTCTCTGCGATGGCCAGAGATCAATTTCGGCTCGAGGTCGTCTTTGAAGCAGTGCAATAAACAGTTCCCGAAGCGCGGGCCATTCAGCAGCGTCACCACCAACTGGAACCAGTGGCAATCTTTCATGGAATGTATCTGACCAAAGGTCAGATAACAGATGAATGGTAATAAAGTTTAGCCACCACTGGGGTAGCATATTAAACTGAGCACATATACTTAGACTAATTCTTAATTTTTCAATAGCCCTGGAAAGCAAACGTGATTCTCCCCTTTCTACAGCGAGAAGGTAGAGAGAAATGGCCGACATATAGGCGTCAGTCAGTGCCAAATCAAGCCCATCAAAAAGGATGTCCTCCTCTGACTCACTGTCACCGTTCTCGTCTTGCGGCAAGTTTAGGCGAGCCTGGAGGATTTCAGTAATTTTCACGTCACTGCCATCACCTCTGAGCCGAAAGCCCAACGCATTATCGCGCAGAGTACGCAAATCACGCCGGATCAGTTGTATAAGAGCCCTCTCTATTGGTGAAAAATTATCATCCTGACCAACCATTGCGAGTAACGAATAGGCTCGTGCTGAAAGATGCGCAAGGTGATAGCTTGCAGCAGCCATTACGAAGTGAAAATCTGTATCCCGGCTGTCGCGTTTTCCTTTAGCAATAGCCGACTCGAGTGCGGTTCCGGCCTGTTCAAAAGCAATTCGCGCATAGGCGTCGTCTCCATTAAGTTCTCGAAGACGAAGGCCGAGATCGATTAGGGCATAAGCATAGCCTTGAAGGTCCTGACTGAGCAGTGCGCTAAACTCCGGTGCATCCGGCGGCAAGTCACCGTCTCGCCAGATCACCGACCGGGCTTGCCCGCGTGCAATCAGGCGCCCGCGAAAACCTACAGCTGAAGCTTCCTTAATAGCTTCGATAATTTCATCAGCTGTTGCTGGCATCGCTAATCACCTTTTCAAAAGTTGCGGCAATAAACTCACCATGGCGAGCAATTCTTAGACAAACACCCCACTGATTATTTTGACCTGTATACTTTTCAATTGAAGTGGTCAGCATAGTTTCTGAAGAGTTGCCCGATAATAGAAAGATAAGATGCCGGACGCATCCTGGAACAATTCCTTGCCGAAGCGTTGCATTTAAGATCGCTTTAGCCAAAAGCTCCTCACCCTGTTCATTCAGGCGATCTGCTATGAACATTAGGGCATGTGAAGATGGCAGCCCTTGCTCTTTATTCAAGTTATCGCGGGCTTCAGAAACCACCTCTCCCGTCATTTTGGCGCGACTTTTCGCTTCGGTTTTAAGGAAAAAAAGTTGTTGAGAAGACTGATCTATGTAAATACCAATGACGTCCTCACCACGCATCGACATATTGCGATGATCTTTCCAGCGCAATCTTTTTATAGGCGTTTTATAGCCATTGCTACGTGCATTTATCCATTCAGTTGCAAATATCTCACCCAAATCACCGGAACGAATCTGTTTCGTTTCAGGCAATTTTCCAGCAATGTATGCCGCCAGCCCCGGTTTACCTAGAGCTTCAAATGCGTTAGCGATATTTCTTGGTGACGCATAGTGTTCAGGTATTAGCGCGGCCATAACCTGAACGCCGAACATACACTCGGCATCCCTGGCCGTTATTGACTGCAAATAATGGTCGCTGATATTACGCTCTGTCGAATCACACCAGTCCTCGAAATTTGCCATACTAATTCCTCTATATGGTCTTCTTTTTGGTAGTACGGAACCAAGGAGGGAGAAACACCAGAATATCTTATTGTCAACCGTCCGATCAACATAACTTCAGAGCTTCAACTCTCAGATTTAAAAGAAGTTCTAATGCCAGACACCATAATCAACGCATAGAATGCACTATTCCGCTGTAGAGGTATGATTGTTCGGTGCTCGTTCCGACTCCGCTCCGTCTCACTCATACCTCTACAGCGTTACCGGTTAAGCCTATCCCAGCACGGAAAGCCACACTCCTTTGCGGTCCTGAGACCTTGCGGCTCAGATTTTGTCCATCAAATAACGATGTGCTTTAGAGGCTGCGCTGACCGCTTTGAAAATATAACGCTTGTCGTTTTTCAGCTCTTTCAGCCAGGAAGCAATATAGCTTTCATGTTGTACCTCTCCCTCAATGCCAAGATCAGCCATCAGAAAGGCACTTCCCAGCTCTGCTATCAGTTCTTCCTCTGCATAATCCGCACTGCCAAACTTCCCTTTCATTTCACGGTTCAGACGTTTTTTGCCACCACTCCAGTGAATCAGCTCATGCAGACCTGTAGCGTAGAAATTAGCCGCATCTGAAAACAGATGGCGCTCCGGTAGCCAGACTTCATCTGTTGATGGGCTGAAAAAGGCGTTTTGTCCTTTCTCGATGATGTTTGCGCCACTCTTCCGTAACAGGTTCTCAACCTGCGGCACCGGGTCAAAGGTTGCTTCCGGGCTGACAGTTTCAGTTGTCAGGGCCAGGCCGTCGATTTGCTGAACGTTAAACACGGTAAAGGTTTTCAGCATCGGAATATGTTCAACTTCTCCGGCGGCGTTTTCCTTCTCCAGGGTGGTGTAGAAAATGGCTGTTGTGCCACGTTCACGTGTGCGAACCTGTCCACCTGCTGCCTGTGCCTGTTTGTAGGTCATCCAGCGTGAATCGCTGAAACCCTGTTTTGATGCACTGCACCATAGCAACATGATATTCATACCGCTGTAGGCTATGCTGGTGGCGTAATTCGATGGCAGACCAGACATGCCGGATACACGCTGCCACGGGCATGACCAAGGTTTCACACCGGCTTCTAGCGCTGCAATGATGCTGTCGGTAACGGTCTGATAAATATCCGTTCTGGTTTTAGAAAATTTCGTTTTTGAGGAGCCTGACGGGTCCAGCGGGGATATGCTGGTCGCCGCTGCGGTGTTAGGGGCGCTTGTCCGGGGATTATGCAGGGAAATTGTCATGATTTTTTCTCCGTCAGTGTGTTTTTTTCGTCTTCGTATCGCCTGACGGTTCGCTTTCCCGGCATCGTTCTGTCCTGCAAGGGCGCAGCAAGCGTGCCATTTACCCTTGCAGGACGGGTTGTGTTGGGAAACGATTAACAGGAAGCCGATACAGGAACGAAAAGCGCACAGGAGAAAAACTGCCCCTGCATAGCCGGGCGTAGCGCCCCTTACTTCGCAGTGGTGAAAAGTAAATTGGTGGTGTTGAGTCTGGGGCCTGCACTGACAGGGACTTCATGTAGGTGTTAGCATGCTTTCCTGCCGGACGAGACGATCCTGCTAACCGGGGGCGGTTTGTTCTTAAATTAATTGTCTCGTTCCGGCATCACTTACAACCGGACCCGGGCTGTCTCATTATTGAACGCAGCATCCAGTCTATCCACCACCACCTAGATCTGGGGTGAGAGATTTCTTGGAAATGGCCACAGCACCGTAACCGGAGAATCATTCTCAAAGGGCTTAACAGGTATATTATTTCACTTAATTATAATGCCAATGTCATGAGAAATCTTTAGTGTAAAGATTTAATAATTATCATTTAAGTGTAGATTACAAGCAGAACAATTGAATTAATCGCCACATTGAACATATAAAACCTCAACACACTTGATGTATTTAACAAGACATAGGATTAAACCCATTAAAATTAAAAAAATTTAAAATACAAACCTCGCTTTGGCCGGGTATAAATACAATTTAAACCGCAACGTTTTTAAGTAAATAAATTCATTTGCAACTAAGCATTCAGGGTTGATATAATATAACCACTTAGATAATAATCCATGTTAGTTTGGAGTTAATATGTACATAGCGATAGATGGCGATGATGTGGGGAGAAAAATAACCTCATCATACTTATCCAACTCAGAAGAGAGGTTGACATACATAAGCAACAAATTAAATGATACCACAAAAAAAATATCTAAAATGCTTTTATCCAATGGATTTGAGATAATTTTCCAAGCCGCAGATGGTGTTACAGCGAAAACAGACAACGAGGTCAATCTTAACTTTGTTTTTGATAAGATAAAATCCTATTCCTTTGACGAAATTACATTTTCAGCTGGTGTGGGAGCGAATCTAAGAGAAGCCTATGTTGCACTGTTAAATTCTAAAAGCAACGGTAAGAATATGATTTCTATTTACAAAGACATATTATAATGGTGCGAAATGTTTAGAATAATAAGATTTGACTGGTTGTTAAAAACGGTATCACTAATCTCTTTGTTTGTCACAATACTTTCATTTTGGATCTTTAAGACAGTTCTGTCTTCTGACTTAAGCCTGCTCAAATTGTTATCAATATCATCATTAGCATCCATTATCATAAACTTCTTTCTCCTTTCATCAAAGATATCAAGACTAATATGGGGAACAATAAGGTTTTTCAAGAAAGACATATATCCTGACTTAAATGGAATTTGGGTTGGACATATAATCACAGAAACAAATGATGAATTTGAAGTCCGCGCAAAAATAAAGCAAGCACTCCTTGTAACAAAGATAGAAATGCACGGCCCCACAGTTAAATCTGTTACGCTAGAAGCAACACCAACTAAGGAACTGGATAACAACAAATTGTATTATGTATATAAATCAACCCCTAAAAACCCTAGTTGGAGCGAGTATATTGGCTCGACTATATTCGACGTAATTGAAAGTAACAATGCGCTCCAACTTTCCGGTCGATATTATACAGACAGAAAATCCGTGGGGAGAATATCAATAAAAAGAATATCACTTAACACTGACTCCGATATATCTTTTTATTAACTTTCGGAATGTTTAATTACCACATCAGCCATGTTCGTTCTTTTAAAACAGAAGGATAATTCGCGCTACTGATATATTAATCATGGAAAAACTCCTTTCAGTAGCCATTTTCCCTAGAAAAATACCCCTGCATACCTCATATACTCCATCGAAACTGATTATTATGGGAGACTCCACTTATAAAGAATTGCGAGGGAAATTCGAGTGGTGTTTTTTTCGTCCTCTCCCCATTAGATGCCCCCAAAATAGCCATCATATTAAATTTATTTTAACACATAAACTATACTGTTAAAAATGACTAATATCTGAAAAATGAGTGCAACTCAACAATTTCATCTATTTTTTTTACTTCTCTCTTATACTTTTTATATCATTTCCGTTTTTTATTCCTACCCACTCAGATTTTCTGCCTACAATAATCAGGAGCATTGTCTCTGTTGCGATCAGTCCAGTCAGCCAAGATTTCATGTCTGTATAAGACGGTTGAGGAAAATCTTCGGGATGTGTATGCCATTCGCCTAAATAAACAAGAAAGCCATTTGACTGTTCAAACAGTTCATCTACTTTCAGCTGATGATGGTCACCTTTTCTTTCAAACCGATTACGTGTCCTGATGTCACCCGGCCCTGGTTCCGAAATGTGAGTAATAACGATGTGAGGTCCCCGGCGTTCTCCTATCAGAACCCCTCCAGCTTCTGTGCTGACATATTGCATTTGGCGATATGACTTGAGCAGTCGAACGACTTCGCTCATGACCACTACATGATTGTCAAAATTATCGATGAATACCAATTCATTTATGTTCATTACACACAGGGCAATTCGGCTGATGTGGCAAAAATTGAGGTCTGAGCGAACGCCCCCCCTCAAGGATATGTTCATTGTAAGTCCACTTTAACTCTGGTTCTAGAGTACTTAACACGGCCATCTGGGCCAGAGATGACGTTATGCTACTAACTGCTGCATCATAAAGGGTGTAAGTGCTGCCACAACTTTTATTTTTTTCGCTTGATATATCAAGATCATTAAACCTTGAATCGGTTCCTTTATGGTATTTTGCAGGGTTAGAAACCATACACCCGTAACAGCTTCGGCCATCATCAATAAAGACTTTTGATGCCCGGCCGTTGCCATCATTGAACGCGTGGATAATATATGGTCTTTGCTCCAGTGGAATCTGTCTAACCACCGCAGCGATGCGTTTTGACACAGGTGGGCGTCCTGTCGCATCAATAATGATGTCGTACTTCTGCATTTCATCTGCGCTGATACGGAATTGTTCCATAAATCCTACAACCTTTGTCTGTAAATGCACAGACTCCTGTAGCTTTGCCGCAAGTGAAAGGGATTTAGGCCACCCGAAATCATGTGACGATAGGGTATGACGGCCAAAATTACTGGGTTTGTAGATATCATCATCATAAAGATGCAGATAACCCTTACCACATCCGGCTCCGTTGCGTAGTAATAATTCGGCCAGATACCCTCCAATTGTTCCACAACCTATCAACGCTATACGCTTTGTTGAAAGACTTACTGCCCCCTTCCGTCGTGTATTCCGGCTAAGGAGCGTCGCAATGTCAGCACGAATGACACCCAGCCTTTGATATTCCGTGCAAACACTTTTGCCACCCAACATCGCCGCAAGCTTGACCGTTGAGTTTTTGGCTGACTTCCGGTACCTTCTGAAATCAACAGACTGCGCATTGAACTCAACATAGATAGCTAAGATGTCCTGGTTTAAAACATCAAAGAGAAAAATGTACCTTTTCTTCCCTTCGGCTTTGATGTTTTCAATGACTCTATCTCTGGCATTGTGGTCTGATTTTTCAAGCCATTCCAGTAAGTCCCGGAATGAAGCCGGTGGCCATTTCATCCCGGCTAGACGGCTGGGATTTACAGAAATGTAATGCGTGCTGATGGGTATTTCTTTTAACGAAGTTCTGGGGAAATACCTTTGTTTGAGCCACTTGGTCATAACGGCTTCCGAGTCCTCCGGGGATGATTCCTCAACCGTTATGTACTCCTGTCTGGTAGTTCCATCAGACTTAAGTAATTTTGCCAAAGAGGTTTTAAGTGTGGTCCCCCGACTTGCGTTTGACAGAAGAAAGAGTGTCTCGCTGGGACGCCAGTATGCAGCAAACTCCCCTTCCAGTTCTCTCTTATCATTTACCCCTTGCGTAGCAGCGGATACCGAATTAATGAGGGTCTGGTGTATCTGTGCATCAACTTCTTTATATGTTGCTTCCAGATCGTTGGAATCCCAGTCTGCTTCCATCTGCTCAACATAGCAAAGGAACCCTTCCAGGGCGACATGGGGCATAAGGCAATTTTTGAACTGTTCAGGTTGCTCAATAATGAATGCTGTCGGCAGTTCTGTGAAAGGGTCGGGATGAATCACCAATGCAACATTAAAATTACCGGCATCAGTCGCGTATTCTTTCGTGTAATATCCTGCACCTCGCTCCCTGCTGTGCAGAATCGATTTTTCAGGAAGATTGCGGGCACGCGTATAGCGATACCCGCATCCCGTCATCACTTGATGGAGCTGCCCGTCCTTCATCAGCCACTTACCATCGTTTTGTTGATTGGTTTAGATGATGGCTCTTTGGATGGTGCATTGAGAAATGCCGGAGCTGCAGCACTTGACGTGATTAATAGGGCATTAGTCACACGTTTACCAAATGCTTCGTTGATTTTACGTAACGCTTCTTCCCGACTTTCTGATTGCTCAGCGGCAAGTAAAATACCGTACAGACCTTCCATAGTTTCAACGATAGCTCTATGGTGCACGTTATGGTTACTTTCCGCAGGGAACAATGGTTTTTCGTCAGTATCGTCGGGACTTTCCACACCGCGATTGAATTCCTCAGGCAGCAACCTGGCAATAAGTTTCATCGTCCCGGTGAGGTCGGAGCCATTATGAGATTCTCTATCGAGGATGTTGACGACTGCAGTCATCAGACTGATTGATGAAGGGCCCCCAACTTCCCATTGTGCATCCCGCCAAGCCTTCATAAACCGGCAAACTGAACGCAGATGCCCGCCGATACGTTTACAGCTTTCGTTGAACCAGTCTTCAACAATTTTGGGGTCGCTGACTGACCATCTTCTGACCCCTTCGCGAAGTGCCAGGTTCACTTTGTCGGACTCAACGGCATAAGCCTCGCGTCCCCCCCGGTTCAATGCAAAAGATTCAAACACCGAATCTGACTTTATGAGGTGTGCTGAATCTGCTGCTGTTTGTTTTTTCTGGAATTGTTCTTTAGGGATCGCATACATCGGTACATCAATGTGTGTTTTCTCCCGATAGATTTTGATGCGTCCGCAGGTATTCTTTTCTTCAAATACCCAGCCATCGTTTTCAGCTTCTAGTGATTTCAGTGATGTATCCACGAGAAGGAGAAGCAGAGTGTGTCCAATGCTCGGTTCGGATTCAAACACCGTCATGGGCATGTAGGTGCCATCATCAATATCCATTTCCTGCCCCGGATGAAAAGGCCTGTTTAACGTATCGTACTGAAAACTTCCTTGAGTCCAGAAACGAGGCTGGAATTTGATGAAGTCATCGCGTGCTTCATCTTCCATTTCAAAAATAAGTCGCGCTAGATCAGCACGTTCTTCGGGGGAGAGGTAGCGAACTTTTGTTTTCTCAAGTTTTAATCTGACACTTTCAAGTGTCAGCGCTTGCCTTCTCACGTCAATTGCGACTTGGCGAGCTTCCTGAAATACATCTCTCGTCCTTTCACGTACGATCTGACGAAGTGCTTTGAGTTTATCGGATTCAGTCTTGCTCAATTTGAGCTTACTGATTAAGCCATCCATATTGTGACTATAGTAATTGTTAAAATCCCAAGGCATCAGAGTTTCTCCTGCGCGATTGCGCGCTTAAAGGGTTTTGCAGGTGTAGTGAAAAAGCTCTTAAGCTTCTGGTTCTGAGCGAACTGCACAGTAGCGAGTTGTCTTCCCCTTGCGCGCAGGTTTTCAATGGAACTCTTCGTGGCATTATCCAGAGTGATGTCGCTGGCTGCTTCATTAGGGATCACTTCATCCAGACTGGTGTAGTTATCGGAGGCACCATGGAGCGTAAGCTCGCGCAGGAGCATATTTTTATGGAGATGTTGGTTAGCCGTCATGGTTGTAAGGACCAGTTTTTTACCTACGCCCCAAAGTCGGCAGTAGCCATTCCACCATTTTTTGCTCAGCAGCCTTGGGCTAAGTGAATACTCTTCCCCGGTAGTACCGATATTAAGTATGTGTATGTCTTTATGAGCAACATCAGGAAAATCAGACTTCATGTCCCTGAAAACTTCCAAAAATCCGATATAACTGGGGTTGTTGGCGACCAGACCTCCATCAGCAAAATAAGAACCAAGGTCTTCACAATGGTGTGGTGCAAAGAACGTCGGTGCAGCGGAGGTTGCGAGTGCGGCATCAATCAATTTAAGTGCACCGTCGCGGGTAAAATCTGGGTTATGTGGTGTCTTGAAGAACTGAGGTTTTCCTGTTGAAAGATTGACTGCCGGGACCATTACTCTCCGGGCCAGGTCATTAAAGGTAGTCTCGCCACCGATCATCGTTTCAATTGTTTGTCGAAGTGGTTTACTACTATAAATGGGAGAAACAAGTGATTTAAGGAGATTGAATAGCCACCATCTTGGTGGAAAAATATCATTCGCTTTATCTAAGAAAACACATTCCAACTCGCGAGCACTCTTGCCTTTAGCAAGGCCGAGAGCCAAGATCCCACCTATCGATGTCCCTGCGATGAGGTCAAAGTAATCGCCAATTCTGATTTCTTGGTCAGGGTGCCTAGAGGCAAGTATCCTCTCAATCTCAGCAAGCACACTGATTGTAAACATCCCTCTGGCCCCACCACCATTTAGGCAGAGTAGCCGTACTCCATGGTCATTGACTACATGCAATTCAGACATTGAAAACCCCATAACCAGAGAATATAGCTATAAGATATGTCTGTTTTTATTCTTTTCAATGTACAAATAATCAGTGTTTTTGTAATTAGTATAAAACACTTTTAATTCTATAAAACATACTGATTTAACCTGTAAAGTTAGAATTTTTACATTTTATATCCAATCAAAGGAAGGTCTTCATTTGAAACGAAGAAGAATCATTCGATGACTCTTTGCGGTACGTGACATCCACTGGCACTATCAGGCAGTGTCCGATGAACCAAACTCTTGAAGCCTGCCTGACCTAAAGTGAAGCCCCCACAGGCAAGATAATTCCTAACGATAAGGCCAACGACGATAACATCCCTACTTACACCAACAAACGTTAGGCCATGATATTGGCACGAGGTACCTAATATTGACATCACGCAACGGTATTCGGTCAGTCTATGAGATAGCTTTCGTCCATCTCTGGGTCAACTTCAAATCTCTCAGTTTCAAAATAGATAAGACCTACTTCTTTTGGAACGGCATCTAGTTTGTCGAGTACGGCATTAATTCGAGCGCATTGCTCAGCGTTGATATAGAAGCGATGGTCGTTTAACCAATTCCGAGAATCATGATAGTTGTCGAGCGTTGCCGCCTCCAGTGTTACGACACATTGTTCTATTTTTGAACGACTGCACAGTCGCTTGATTTGAGGAATGATATCGACTGTTCGATCATCCGACACGACGATCGCAAGCCTTCGAGTGCCGCTCGTTTGTACGTAACGCACTCCGGAATTATACCGAGATCCCCTTGATGGCGTACACTCATCGGTCGCTTCACCGTCGAGAATAATCCCGATAGCATGGCAAAGACCAGCAGGATCAAGCAGTATTGTGCCATCAATACCGCTGACACTTCGAAGGAGTGATTCAGTGAGCTTAGTTGGCACGATTCTAGTACCTTGCTTGCAAAGTCGATTCGCCTCGCAGGCCGCATCTTCCGCAACAACAATCATGCTCCCATGCCCCTGACTGGTTTGGGTCATCAGAAGGTTCCACAAGTGCAATCCACTATCTTGTGAAGACAACGGAAATAGTCTCGCGTAATTTGCCAGGAAGGCAGCTTTGTCAAAAGGCTCCTGTGGAAGTTTGGGCACAGCATATTGACTGAGAAGCAGTGCTTGGTTACCGCAGTACAACTGCCAGTGATAATGATCTATAAAATCTACCGTGAACGCATCTTGTGCACTGGGATCGTGCGACTCCTTCAGTCTCCCAAGTCCATAGATGTACTGACTATTTGCGATAATGCCGACACCTGATGCCGCCATCTGCAAGACTTTCCGAACCCATCGTGGCTCACGAAAGGGAACTGGCTCAACAAACTTCGCCAGGAACTCAACCGCCTCGTTATCTGGATCGACGAGAATGAGCTGACCTATGCCTTTCGCCCCCTCGTACATAAGAGAGGAGACAAGGTTCAAAGCATCGAAAAGATCAGTATGAATGTATCTTCGTTCGATCGAGAGGCCTGCGGTGTGCAGAAAGTCCTTTGCAGCAATCCGTATTATTTCCTCGGCATCTCTCATACTGCCATGGATAAATCTTCCTGGATCAGGGTTATGCAATTCCTCAGTAGCCTCACGAAGAAGCGCATACATCGCTGCATGTATCAGACTACGAAATCCATGTCCTTGTTGGCTTTCGTCAACAGACTTGGAGAGCAAAGGAGGGAATTTCTCGAAAGTGTCGTTTGGAATCTGTATGACTGGGGTGACATAATAGTCGTCTATTCGCCTAGACTCTCCGCAAAATGACGTTACGTTATGCTCGGTATCAAAAGCATCAAGTGCCTTACTAACCGATGTTCGCACTGAGTCGCGACGTATCCACTCTGGCTTGTCGCGCATGCTTGGCCCATCACCAAAAATCATACTCTGTAACCGATGATTCTTGTAAATCGATTCAACTGAATCCAGCAATCCTTCAAACAAAGATAGATGCCACTTACCATCTTCTGGCTCTACGCATATCGGATTCGCATTTTTACTGCCAAGGCGGCGAGCACCAACAAGTAGCACTTCTGCATCAGCCGGTGCACCCAATTTTTTCAGTACATTACGTGCCAGAATCTGGATGTGAATTCTGTAGCTGTCCTGATATCCCCACATAAAAAGGTTAATGATGCTACCTGCCACCTCGATTTCTCCTGCTTGCTGTTTGCCGTGCCCTAAGACCAGCAGTTTTGTCGACTCACTTCACCATTCATTCCACATTTTTATTGCAGCGTCGATAAACGCTTCCGCATCGGCTTTCTCCCATGAGGTATGTGTCCCCTCCCAAAGCAAGTAATACTGTTCATTGGCGCATACCAGCTTGTCTTTATCTGCTTCTGTCTGAATCCAATTCATGGCATTGACAAAACAATCAGCATAACTGGTGCCAAACTTTTCATTTGGCACGTTGTAGAGTAGACCTTCAAGGTAATAGGAAGGTGCAAGTCCTGACTTCAATTTTCCGTCAGCAATGAGTTTACTTCGAAGGTTCTTCAGTACGCGAACCATGGGCTTTAGCCATTTATTACTGGCCTGATGTTTTAAGGTGAGATTTTCTGAATGCTGCTTGGGGTAATTGGCAATCCGTTCACCAGCGCCATTAAAGAAACAGATGCCCTCATCGTATTGTGAGTCGTAATGCCCCTTGAATTTCCAATAACGACGAAACTGCATTGATGCGATAACGTCAGCTTTGCGCCTACTTCCATTTGCCGCTACAACTATGGCCTTATCTCCGACCTAAACATCAGACCCGAAGCGCTCTGTAAGAGCCTCAAGCACATCTTGCTTAAATTGAGTATACGAGTAGGTTGCAGGAACAAATGCACGGTCATACGCATCTTTGTCTTCTGGTGATAACTGTGTGAGGTCACTGTAGTAGACATCATCAAGACATATGACTACATCAACGTCACTTTCAGCATAAATGTTAGTATCGTTTCCATAGGAGCCCTGAAGGAATACTTTAAAATTCTTTCCATGATACTTAGTGTTTGCGCTCTCTAATGCATTCTTTATAATGCTATAAGTCGAGGCAGACTGTGCAATAGATCCTTGGTGGGACCATGTATCGAGCTGTGATTCAGGTATTCCCATATTATTTCGCCTCACTCATATCAGAAACTCTCTTAATTGTGCCTCACGAGCTCCAAAAGACTCCCTACCACGCTGTCGAAGGGTATTCAGTTTATCTAAATTGTACTCAAGTAAATCTGTCGCCATCTCAGGCCGTTCGAATGTGTCGCTGATCCGAATCGTCGGAATATCTTTGAATAGAATGTCGCGTAGTTGATCCATCGATTGTGTATTGATCTCTAAAGTTTTTTGAAGCAGCTGGACTGCGAGCCATTTCTTAGCAATCCGCATAAGGAGACCTGGTTTAGGTTCTGGATAGATACCAACACCGACATTTATAACCCGGATATCCTTGTGATCTTTTTTCAGAGCGACAGTGGCGTCGGCGATTGCAAACAAGGTGGGGTTGTTTGCGCAGTAACCTCCATCGATCAACTCAACCTTATCTCCTGCTGCGGTAACAATCACTTTCCTTTCGAAGAACGGATAAGCCGAGCAAGACGCTTGCACTGCATCAGCGATGCTGACCCCGAATCCTGGACTGAAGGTTCCCTTGCGACCATGGGCCTGCACAACATTACCTTTGAAGATCATTGGTCTTTCGGTCATCCATCGAGTTGCGACGATGCCAATACCCATCAGAACATCTTCGAATGTCTTGTCTTGAAAAACTTCCTTAGCCAAATCCTGGAGCGCCATTGTTCTTGCCGCAGCCGACCGGCTGGACATAACTCGTGGTACATGTTCGGTGTACAGTGCGTGTATTTGATCTACTTCGTATCCTAGAGCGATGAGCGCGGCAATAATCGCACCGGTGCTAGTACCAAATACAAGATCAAACCTCTTATATAATGGGCACCCAAGCATAGCCTCAATTTCCTTGAGGACACCCAGCGTATAAAAGCCCTTTGCACCGCCACCATCAAGTGCGAGAACACGGCATATGTTGTCGTTGCCGTACTCGGTGAGTAGTGATGACGGCGAAACAGAGTAAGTCATTCTTTTGCACTCCTTGTTCACTACGAGGATATCCAACTAGTACCGAACAATTTATAAAAGCTGGAGACTTCAAGTAGTCCGAAACCTGCATAAACCAACAGCGTGAGCGGATGGATCTCCATCAAATCGCATAGTAGGCTAACTTGTTCGAGGTAGGACTTTTAAGGTCGCGTTCCATCGAAATAAGGTAGATAAAATACCTCTTGACTCACACCACGGTCTCCCTCATCTGTTGCAGAGCATTGGGCAACGATGCTTTAAGCGTCTTCATTCTGTACTTTACCTAAACACCTAGAGTTGCGGACATATTACACAATAGGGCCTAAACCTATACTATTCATTGATCTATTTTTACGCATTTGCCACTTTAATAAAATCCACAACTGCGGCTTCACTCAAAAGTGGAGAGTCCGGCCAGTATTTACTGCATTACGTGCGTCAATTGCTGTACCCATACGGTTCTGCGAATAGATAACTTTCATATCCACCCCATCCATGGAACACCAAAGTAACGATCAGCATATCCGAGGTTCACTCAACCCAGCCTTACGTAACCCGCTACTATTGGTGGTCATTTTGGTGGTCTTGACAGAAAGTGGATTCAGGTTTAGCTTGAATATTAGCCAGTTACTGGCAAAGGCGATCCCAGTCAGAGGAGCCAAATTTGAAGAGCCCGCTCAGGGAAACCTGAGCGGGCTTTTTGTTTTTCATGCAACTCTGCGAATCCTTATGTGATTCTTATTCAATAAGCCAGCGTGAAAAGTCTTCCCGATGCGTTTTCAACTTTCCCTCCGCATCAGTTGAATTTAGTGGTCAGATTTGGGGTCAAGTTGGTTGGATGGCAGAATGCCCTCAAATGTCTCTTAACAACGCGAAAATCCGCAAATTAAAGCCATCCACAAACCCTTCAAAGTTTCCGCTTCTCGCGGCCTGTAACTTTTAGTTAATCCAGGCGGTTCACGTCTTAGGTATCTCAAACAGACCTGCTACCCATACAACAGAACGCACAGGCCCGTGGTTTACACCACAAAATCGTAGTGCGTGCCGTCTGGCAATTCGATATCCAGGCGCAGTTTGCCACCTGCTGCTTCCACATAACGTTTCAGTGTGGAGAGTTTCAGGTCCCGCCCGGGTTTCTCCATACCGGCAACGGTAGGCTGGCGAATGCCCAGGGCCTGAGCCATTTCCACCTGAGTTTTCTGCACTTTTTCACGCAGTTCTGCCAGGTGGATATTCAGCATAATGTCTGCTGCCTGTGCCTGTGCTACAACGCCCTTTTTCTCTGCAGCAATAATTTGTTCCAGTGTTCTGCCCATCGCATTACTCCTGTGGCTCTGGTTTTCTCAACCAGTCGTTAAATTCACGGTCAGCAAGCGAAACCATCACATCATAAAACCGCTTACCAAATGTTGCCTTATGCCCGGCGCACAGCACAGTTCTGAGTGCACCGAACCACAACCGGATTAATGCCGGGCGTTGTTATACAAATTTTCTTAATGAGTGAATAAATGTGAGGAAGATCACTTTACTGCAGCGTATGCTAGTGCGGCCTCAGACCGGGTACAAAACAACGGCTGGGCAATTTACACCAGAGAGGTCAAGGCCGCGTAATGAATATTATTGAAATAATAATGAGTGCGGGTAAATCCGCAGTGAATGTTTCTCTTTATACTTTACTGCCAATAATGGTTGTTATGCTGGCAATCATGCGGTTTCTTGAAGCCAAAGGCGTGCTGGAAAAAATCGTTAAAGTATTTGGCCCGTTGCTTAAACCGTTTGGGCTTGGTGGCATGAGCCTGTTTGCCATAATCCAGATGAACTTTGTCAGTTTTGCGGCACCCATTGCCACGCTCACCATGATGGATCGCCAGGGCGAATCAGACAGACGCATGGCTGCCACCCTTGCCATGTCTTTTGCTATGGGACAGGCCAATGTGTTTTATCCGTTTATTCCCCAGGGCCTGCACTGGTTACCGGCAATTGGTATTTCAATTTTGGGTGGTCTGGTTGCTGGCGCTGCCACCTGGCATATTTTTGGTCGCCGCCTCTCCTCAGAAAACTTTCGCACTGCCAGCACCAAAAACCGGGTAACACATAAAAAACAAGGTTTGCTTGCCATCATCAATCTTGCTGGCGCAGACGCCATTCGCTTGTCTGCCGGTGCCATTCCCATGCTGATTATTTCCCTGGCAGCAGTCAACATGCTGGAAGCCGTTGGCTTTGTGCATTTACTGGAACATTTATTGTCACCGCTGCTGGCCCTCGCCGGGATCTCCCCGGTATTTATTCTGGCTACACTGGTAAAAACCATGGCAGGCGGGACTGCTTATTTTGGCGTGGCATCAGACTTAATCGCCCAGGGAAAATTTACGGTAAACGAATTAAATGCCTCAGCCGGGTTGCTGGTGCAAACCCTGGACTTACCGGGCATTGGCATTTTCCTGGCCGTCAGTTCGCGCTTTGTTCGCCTGTTCCGCTATGTGCTGCCTGGTGCACTGGTGGGGATCGCGGTGCGTACCTGCCTGCATATCCTTATCTATAGCTGACACCCAACTCCCAAGGGGTTATGGTAAAATCTGTGCCGCCATAACCCACAAGGAAGATGATGTTTGATTTCATGCCCTCTCAACCAGGCCCGGGGTTTATTCACCGGTTTCGTTGCGGCACAGTCAGCCACTGCCCGGAAATAACTGTCTGCCAGGCGTTTTTTGACACCCGTTTGTGGCAGGATGATTTATATTCTGCCTCCGGTATTGTGTTCCCTGCCAGGCTGGTTAACGCAGCCACAAAACGCAAAGCGGAATACTTTGCCGGGCGTTTTTGTTGCCAGCAATTACTGGCAAACCACGGGGTACATACCGCAGTACTGTCTCACCAGGACCGCTCCCCGGCCTGGCCTGCCGGGTTTTGCGGCTCAATTTCGCATACGCAAAACCAGGCCGTGGTTCTGCTGGCGCCAATAAATTCCGGGTTCTCTCCTGGAGTGGATGCCGAAACACAGGCATCACGCATCATGCGGGAAACTGCAGATATGTTTACTTCCCCACAGGAACAGACAAGGCTGCAACACTGCCCACTGGACTGGGAACAGGCGCTGTTAGTCACATTCTCAGCCAAAGAAGCACTGTTTAAATCGTTGTACCCGTTGGTGAAGCGCTACCTGGATTTTGACTGTGCGGAAATAAGTGAACTGGATGTGCGCCGGGGCAGTCTGACATTAACCTTAACCCAGGTGTTGTCTGACTCATTCCCTGCCGGGTACCATTTTTATGGCAAGTGGCAATTCGCGGGCGATGTCGTAACAACGTGCTTTTACCCACAAATACTCCAGTAAAATACTGACAATTTATACAGTATTATGCCAAAATAATGACCTCCGCCACTTACTGGAGCCCAACATGCCAGATTATTGCCTGATGCCAGATACCCCAGCCGGGCCTCTGCTGTTACAGGCCAGCTCACAAGCGCTGGAATCCGTTCGGTTTTTACGCACTTTTTCTCTCAGTGAAGAAGAGAGTATTACTCAGGCCACTCACCACCCGGTATTACACCAGGCGTGTGAAGAGCTGGCAGCCTACTTTGCCGGGCAACTCACCCACTTCACTACGCCTCTGGCGCCAGGCGGCACCGTATTTCAGCGCAAGGTGTGGGAAGCCCTGCGGCAAATCCCCTGGGGTGAAACCCGCACTTATGGCGAAATTGCACACCAGATTGGTAACCCGGCCGCCAGCCGCGCGGTTGGCCTGGCAAATAACCGCAATCGCCTGCCCTTTTTTATTCCCTGCCACCGCGTAATTGGTGCCAGTGGGAAGCTGGTGGGTTATGCAGGCGGCCTGGATGTGAAGCAGGCATTGCTGTCACTCGAAGGTATTCGCATCGCGTTGTAAACCAGCGCCAAAGCGGGAAAGGTAAGCGTTGCGCAAACTTATGGCTACCGGGCCGGGGCGGCCATCTCCAATGAGATTGCCGTCGAGCCTGGTCACTGGCATCACAAATGTGGTGGCAGAAGTAATAAAGACTTCCCGTGCGCCACACGCTTCTTGTGGGCTGAAAGCACGCGTTTCAATTTCCAGATGGTGCTGCTGGCAAATTTCCAGTATTGCCGCACGGGTGATGCCGGGCAAAATTGCCTGGCTTAGCGCCCGGGTAACCAGTTTCCCGCCAGGTGTCACCATAAAGCAGTTTGCGGAACTGGCTTCAGTTATCAGGCCGTCTGTAACAAAGACAGCATCATCCGCACCCTGCGCCTGAGCAGCCATTTTTGCCATGCTGGCCGCCAGCAAACTCACTGTCTTGATATCGCACCTTTGCCAACGAATATCCGGGCAGGTCACCACAGACAACCCACGCTCCACACGAGCATCCTGCAAGATATTGTGAGACTGGGTGAACACAACCAGTGTGGGTGGAACCGATACATCCGGGTAATGGAAATCACGCTTACCCGGGTTACCACGGGTAATTTGCAGGTAAACACTGCCCTCATGCAGTTGGTTACGGGCAACCAGTGTTTCATGTATCTGCTGTAATGTTTCCACCGCCCAGGGGAACGCCAGTTCCAGTGCCCGGCAGGAGCGCTGCAACCGTTGCATATGCGCATGGAAATCCAGCAATTCCCCGTTAACCACGGCTGTTACTTCATACACACCATCGGCAAATAAAAAACCGCGGTCAAAAACCGACACCCGGGCCTGGTCCGCCGGGCAATAATCTTCATTCAACCATACCCATGATGACATGCTTCCTCCCTGGTTTCTGTTCATTGTGGCTGAACAGCTACGCTAGCACGCTTCACCTATGTTTTTTCCGAAAAGTTCGTGTGACCGGCCACAAACTGAATAGAAACAACTGCCAGGCCAACTTTTCCCCCGGCCATTTAATCGCATTCTGCTTTCGTTTCTTTGCTGCCGTGACATACTGAGCATCAGGGGAATACAGGTTCACTACAGGAAAAATAAGGAGAGAGAGGATGCAAACTCATCGCACAGATAAAAGCCTGACACCTGAGCAGGCTATCGAACAACTGGAGGCTATGTTTAATGCCTCTGTCAAAGCATTACGCAAAGCGATTGCGCTGTATATCAACACAGGCACACTACCCGATACCGCGGCAAGGCAACAAGGCTTGTTTGTTTACCCGGCACTTCAGGTCACCTGGGATGGCGTGGCGCGCAACCCGAAAAAAACTCGCGCTTATGGGCGTTTTACCCACCCCGGGTGCTACCGCACGACCATTACACGGCCGGCACTGTTCAGCGCTTATTTAACAGAGCAGCTTACCCTGTTGCAGGAAGATTACGGTGCGCACATCAGCGTTGTCCCTTCCGACCAGGAAATCCCTTACCCTTATGTTATTGATGGCTCTTCACTGTCACTCGACCGCAGTATGAGCGCCGGGCTGGCTCGCCATTTCCCCACCACCGAGTTATCACAAATTGGTGATGAAACGGCTGACGGCCTGCTGGAGTCCCTTGATTTTTCGCCGTTATCGCATTTTGACGCGCGCCGTGCGGATTTCTCCCTCGCCCGCCTGCGCCATTACACAGGCACCCCGGTGGAACATTTCCAGCCCTTCGTGCTGTTCACCAACTACACCCGTTATGTGGATGAGTTTGTGCGCTGGGGTTGCAGCCAGATTTTAGACCCGGCTTCACCTTATGTTGCGCTGTCCTGCGCCGGTGGTGCCTGGATAACCGCCGACACCGAAGCCCCGGAAGATGCCATTTCTGATCTGGCCTGGAAAAAGCACCAGATGCCCGCCTGGCACCTGATCACGGCAGACGGCCAGGGTATTACCCTTATCAATATTGGTGTCGGGCCTTCTAACGCCAAAACCATTTGCGACCATCTTGCGGTGCTGCGCCCGGATGTCTGGTTGATGATAGGCCACTGCGGCGGTCTGCGCGAAAGCCAGACCATTGGCGATTATGTACTGGCTCACGCCTACCTGCGTGATGACCATGTGCTGGACGCGGTACTGCCACCAGATATTCCGGTACCCAGTATCGCGGAAGTACAGCGCGCCTTGTATGACGCCACCAAAGAAGTCAGTGGTATGCCGGGTGAAGAAGTCAAACAGCGTTTACGTACCGGCACAGTAGTGACAACAGATGACCGTAACTGGGAGTTGCGTTATTCCGCTTCGGCTTTACGCTTTAACCAAAGCCGCGCTGTTGCTATTGATATGGAGAGTGCCACCATTGCCGCGCAGGGCTACCGCTTCCGCGTCCCCTATGGCACATTACTCTGTGTCTCAGACAAACCTTTACATGGCGAAATTAAACTTCCCGGCCAGGCAAACCGATTCTATGAAGGCGCAATCTCAGAACATTTACAGATAGGTATCCGCGCCATTGATTTATTACGTGCTGAAGGTGAGAAACTCCACTCACGTAAATTACGCACATTCAATGAACCGCCTTTCCGTTAACCGGAAAGCCTGACGAACTGACACAGGTACAACTATGGCCGCCTCTACCCCGTTATCTGATTTGCGACATACGCTGTTGTCGCGTGGACTGCAAGGCATGTTGGTTCCGCGCGCTGATGCTCACCAGAGCGAGGACTGTGCCCCCCATGATAATAAACTGGCCTTTTTAACCGGTTTTACCGGCTCTGCCGGTCTGGCGCTGGTATTACAGGACCGCGCGTTGTTATTTGTTGATGGGCGTTACCAGGTTCAGGCGCGCCATGAAACCGATTCTGCGCTGTTTGAAATTCACCATTTACATGACGAACCCGTCGCTGAATGGATTGCTCAGAATTTACCTGCCGGGCAGCGTATTGGTTTTGAGCCCATGTTGATGGTCAACAGCCAGTACCAGGCGTTGCAAAACAGTGGTTGTGAGCTGGTGGCACTGTCTTATGATCCTTTCGATACCATCTGGCATGACCGACCGGCACCCCCGCAAGGGCCGGTCAGCCTGATGCCACCGGACATTAGCGGGGAACTGACCACCACCAAACGCACCCGCCTGGGGGTGAAATTACAGGAACTGGGTGTTGATTATTTGGTGGTAACTCAGCCAGATAATATTGCCTGGCTGCTCAATATGCGCGGTTCCGATGTTCCCATGAACCCGGTGCCCCACTCTTTTGCCCTGGTTAAAAGCAACGGTGCAGTTGAGTGGTTTGTCGACCCGGTGAAACTTACACTGGTACCGCCTGTGTGGTTGATGGACATCAGCCTGAAAGCGCCTTCAGCCTTGCTGGCCCGCTGCCAGGAAGTTGCTGCAGGTAAACGTATTCTACTGGATGCAGACAACGCACCTGTTGCGGTGAGCTTTGCCGTGGAAGCGGGTGGTGGAGAGGTGTTCTGGCAGCCAGACCCGCTAACGTTCATGAAAGCGCAGAAAAACCTGACAGAGCTGGAAGGTTACCGCCACTGCCACCTGCAGGATGGTGTCGCCTGGGTGAATTTTCTGGCCTGGCTTGCGCGTGAAGCCCCTGCCCGGGCACAGTCAGGAACGCCGTTAACAGAACTTGAAGTTCAGGCTCAGCAACTGGCTTACCGCCAGCAGCGTGAAGGTTTCCTGGAACAGAGCTTTGCCACGATTTCCGCAGCAGGCAGCAACGCAGCCATGTGCCACTACCATGCCACCCCGGCAACCAATGCCGCGATTATGCCGGGTAATTTTTACCTTAATGATTCCGGCGGCCAGTATGTTAATGGCACAACAGACGCCACCCGCACCCTGGCGTTTGGCGAAGTTTCGCCAGAAATGCGCCGCCACTATACCGCTGTGCTGAAAGGTTTTCTCGGGCTGATTACCTTACAATTTCCCTCTGGCACACAAGGCCACCAGTTGGATGCGTTTGCCCGACGGGGGCTGTGGGAATTAGGGCTGGATTATGACCATGGCACCGGTCACGGTGTCGGCCACCGCCTACAGATCCACGAGCAACCCTACCGGATGGCAAAAAAAGTCAACCCGTGGCCGATGCTCCCCGGCCAGGTTATCACCATTGAACCCGGTTATTACCTGGCAGATAACTATGGCATTCGCATTGAAAACCAGGTTGAAATTATTTCCGGTATGCCCGGTTTTTGCCGCTTCAATTCACTGACGCTGATCCCTGTCGACCTGCGCGCAGCAGAACTGCACTTGCTTACCGAACAGGAAATTGCCTGGCTGGACAGTTACCACCTTCATGTACGTAACGAACTGTCTCCGTTAGTGGAAGTAGAAGCGCGCCCCTGGCTGTTTGAAGCCACTGCTCCGGTACATGCCCGCTCAGACTACCCCGGCTGACAGGTATATTGCCGGGTTAACAACCTGAGAATGTGGAATTTATCAGCAAACGAACAATATTGTGAAATCAGGCTTTGACACACTACTCCGGGGCCAGTAATATGCGCCCCGTTCACACGATTCCTCTGTAGTTCAGTCGGTAGAACGGCGGACTGTTAATCCGTATGTCACTGGTTCGAGTCCAGTCAGAGGAGCCAAATTTAAAAAGCCTGCTTACGAGCAGGCTTTTTGCTTTTGTGCGCTAATGGAAAAGTGCTTCCGGCACTGCGGCAAACCGACAAACAAGACTAAAATCCGGCGAACTGATTTCCGGGTTTCTTTTCCCCACCATCTGTATCGCAATATCTCTCCCTTTCCACTAAATGCGCGAAGAAACAATAAAATCATTCCTGTTCTGAGATCAATCCTCCGTTATTGCCATATCATTTCTTATTTTACTAATTTCATGATAATCATCGCTTTTAAGTCAAATCAGAAATCAGTTAGTATGCAAAAAATTAACCATGGAAATTACAGGGAAAAGGAATGAAGCGTCAATACAACAAAGACCAGGACATGAAACGGTTGGCAACAAGGGAGCCACAGCGTTACGGCGGAACAACTGGCCTGGATAAATGCTGCAGTGCTTACGTTAATACCCCTTGCAACGAAACATAACAGGAAATTAGCGCATGGATAGCAACAAAAGCCGTTCTTACCACCGGCCGGTATGGGATGACAATGGGCGGTTTCATTTCGAGCTCACTCCCCAGCCGAAAGGAAAAAATCATGTGTCTGTTTGCCTCGTGCCGCCTGAAAAAGTGATCCCGGTGATTTTTATTCCCGGAGTGATGGGTTCAAACCTGAAAAATGAAGGCAGTGAAGTCTGGCAGTTCAGCTTTCGGTCACTCAAAAAATGGCTGTTTGCCAACGCAGAAAAAAGAAAAAAGCTTCTGGATCCGAAAACTACGATGGTGGATGACAGAGGTAAGATTGTTAATGACGGTGCGGACGGGAAAAAATTCCCCTCCCGGCGGAAACGGGGATGGGGATGTGCATTTTATAAGAGCTACGGGGAAGCCCTTGACCGGCTACAGTACCTGCTCAGCGATGACGACATCCTGACGGATAATTACTTCAGGAAAGAGCAACTACAGACAGCGCGGCAGCGTTTTACCGGTGTCAGGATAGGCGACGAGCAGGCGGAACAGGTGCTGACGGAAGCAGAAACGGTGCACGGCCACCGGTTTTTATACCCGCTGCACGTTTTTGGTTACAACTGGCTGCAGTCCAATGCGGACTCGGCAGCTCTGCTGGGCACCTATATTGGCGAGGTACTGGAGGATTATCAAGGCCGCCTGGCGGTGAACAAAGTCATTCTGGTCACCCACTCAATGGGCGGTCTGGTTGCCCGGCACTACTCAGAAATCATGAACGGACAGGAACATATTCTGGGAATTGTGCACGGTGTGATGCCAGACCTTGGCTCGCCGGCAGCCTACCGGCGGATGAAAACCGGTGAGCGGGGAATCACAGGGATAATTATCGGAGATAACGCTGAAAAGCTGATGCCGGTACTGGCCCAGTCCCCCGGCCCGCTACAGCTCTTGCCTGGTACAGCATACGGGCCAGGCTGGTTAAGAGTCGAGGGGAGTGGTTCCCGCCAGTCCCTGCCGCTGAATGACCCGTATCAGGAAATTTATCTGAACAAAACGGACTGGTTGCGGCTTTGCGAGCAGGATTTATTGTTGGATGATACGCAAACAGAGTGGGAGACCTATCAGGATCGGATAAAAACAGATGTACAAGAATTCATTGAGGAATTGAATGGCAAATATCACCCACAGACCTGGCTGTTTTACGGCGCGAGTGCGAATAATCCGTCGGATGCGTTCCTGACATGGAAAGAGCGGCCTGCTCTGCGGCCAGCTCTGCGGCAAGCGCTGCAACTCGTGCCAGTGATGGGCTACCCGGAACCGTCGTCGCCAACATACAGGTATGATGCAGGAAAAACTTTTGAGCTGATTTCCGCAGGAACACCCGGCGATGGCACAGTGCCTGTGACGTCCATTCGGACCACGTCGCCCCATATTCGTGGGGTGCTTGCGACCAACATTGACCATGAAGGAGCCTTTGCCGTTACCCCGGTGGACCGCTCCCGTTCAGTTTACAGCGACCTGTCTGATGCGCTGATGTTTACGGTACGCTCCGTGATAAAAATCGTGCAACAGGTGCCGGCACCATGAAAAAATTTCCGCTCCTCCTGCTTGTTCCGCTGGCAATGCTACTGCTGGCTGCCGGGCTTTATATTCATCACTATGTCACATTTGTGCATGCGCCTGCGGCGTTAACCGACAAGGAAAAACGTATGGTCGATACCCTGTTTGCCACCACCAAACTCCAGTGCGTGGGGCGCTATGTGTTTGAGGTACCTGCCTCTTTTGAAAACACCCTGACGGACCGCGCCGAAATTAATGAAGTCCGCATCAGTAGCAAACGGCTCTACCGCCCGGCGTTTGAACAACGTATCCGCCTGCGGGAACAGGAGCTGAAAAGCAGCCATACCGTAGATCCGATAGATCAGCCTTTTCTCAAGCAGGTATACCGGGTCAGTGAGGATGCGGTGATATTTGACCGTAACCGGAACGGGAGTGAGGGCGGATATGGTCGTACTCTGGAAGGGCATGTGTACGTTGACGGAGTGGCGTTTACCCTTATCCAGGAAATCATAGATTTATCTGACCCTAAATATCAACAAGATAAGGAGGATTTTATCAGGGCCGGCGTCAGAGTCGGTTCGCTTAACACCAAACCTGCAAAACTCGCGGAACTGCAAAGCTTAATGTCCCGCCTGTCCGGGCGAAAAAACGATGAAGTCCCCACGCAACCGGGAACCTGTATTTCAGAAGGGTTTATCCGCGACGGGGGCGGGAAGCTGAATGAAGATATCACCTTTGTCTACCCGCATAATCAGGTCTTTTCCCTGTTGGTTTCCACCAATACATCTCTTGGCGATACATCAAGCATGCTGGAGCGGAGCCATGAAATTCAACCGTATCTGACAGCAATTAAGGCGAAGACGCTGCGGAAAGGTAAAACGCAAATAGCGGGATTTGAGGCCGACGAATGGCTTAACACCGCTCCGTCAGAAGAAGCCCCCCGCCATCCGTCCGGGCAGCTACTTTTTAACGCCATCGCTAATGAAAAAATAGTGGATTTTCGGCATCCGATTATTGACCTGACATTAAGCAACTATGCACTGCCACCACCGGCTTACAGCGATGCCGAACTGGTGGAAATATGGGACCGTATCACACGCTCTTTCCGTATCAGAAACAATGCGTTCTGAGCAAAATATCCTGGCATACAGAAAAGTTCTTCCTGACTCACTGCATATTCAACACTTGTGACCCGCTGTATCTTCCTGAAGTGTCATTTATGGCACGTCAGGACCCTATTTGAGCCATACTTTTGCTTCCCGACGTTCATTCACTCAAAGTGACAAAAATCCCCCTGAACAAATCAAACCAATACTGCAAAACCAGCTCAGGCAGACAACAACGCAGAAGAGAGCCATTCTTAACTACATTGGCGACTTCCGGGTAGCTGGCAGGTACTTTTGCCCGCTATACCGCCCCCGACATTCCCTTCCCCCTGGTAGCCATATGCCTAATCAAAATTGGTCGCACGCGAATGTAGCGATTTTCCACCGATTGGCACGCTACTATCACCGCTATCATAAACAGTGAAATCAATGCACTGAGAGGACAAGTCATTGCAAACACTTTCTGGGCCGCACCCCAGCCATGGAATCGCGGCGACACTCGACCCAACAGAGTTCCTGGGTCTGGCGCCCTTTTTACGCATGAGTATTGCGGGTGAGGAATTTATACAATTCGCACAAGACCTCGTTGTGCAGGTACAGCAAAATCCGGATAACGCGATACTGTGGATGAACCTCGCTACCGTTTTGCAATGCCTTGATGACACAGAAACAGGCCTTGAAACTCAACGCCAGGCACTGGCAATGCAACAGGTGTACACCTATCCGGCGAAGCAACAACCCGCAAAACTGCGCCTGCTGATGCTGATGGTTCCCGGCATACTGTCTGTGAATGTACCTCTCGACTGCCTGCTGGAAAACAGCGATATCGAGCTGATTTATTACTATATCACCCCAGAAGCGCCCTTTGAGGCTCCAATACCCGAGCACGACCTCCTGATGGTTGGTATCAGTGCCACTACAGAAAATCAGTTTCTCCTGCAAGAACTGGAAAAAATCACCAGCCAGTGGCCTGTACCGGTGATTAATACCCCGAAGCATGTACAAAATTCCGAGCGGCTCACAGCCAGTACCTTGCTGCAAAACAAGCCAGGGCTGACGATTGCTCAGGCTCACCCTGCTTCCCGTGAAGCATTGTCTGCAGTGGTCAGCAAACAGGCTGCCTTACCTCGTTGTGATTTCCCGATTATCCTGCGCCCGGCGGGTTCCCACGGTGGCCACGGGCTTGAGAAAATCACTAACCGGGAAGAACTGGCCAGCTACCTGGAACGCGTTCAGGTCGATACCTATTTTCTGTCGCGGTTTATTGATTACAGCAACGAAGACGGGCAGTTCCGCAAATACCGCCTTTCACTCATTAATGGCGTGGCTTATGCCTGCCATATGGCTATTTCAACCAACTGGATGATCCACTACGTTAATGCCTCCATGTACCAGGATGCCTGGAAGCGTGCAGAAGAAGCTAAATTTTTCAATGAATTCGAACAGTTTGCTGCCCGCCACCAACAGGCGCTGCAAGCTATCTACGAAACCACTCAGCTTGACTATTTGGGCATCGACTGTGGCGAAACCCGGGAAGGCGACCTGCTGGTGTTTGAAATAGACCCGGCCATGGTGGTCCACGCGATGGACTCAGAAGAGATGTTCCCGCACAAACAGATCCACATGAACAAAGTTAAAACTGCCTGCCGCGATTTGCTGCTATCCCGTGCCTTTGCACACCAACACCCGGCAGATAATGGGTTAAAAGGATAAGAAAAAAGATGATTTCACGTAACGCTTTAAATTTCTCAGGTGGCCCTGGCGCTTTACCGGAAACGGTTCTTGCTCAGGTTGAGGCGGCCATCAAAGAGGTTCCAGGCGTTGGCCTGTCTATCCTCGGTATCAGCCACCGTTCAGACTGGTTTGCCAGTATTGTTGAAGAAACAGAAAACAATATCCGCACTCTGCTTGGCTTATCGAAAGATTTTCATATTCTGTTCCTGCAAGGTGGCGCAACCCAGCAGTTCTCAATGGTCCCCATGACACTATTGCGTGGTCAGAAAAACGCGGCGGAATACCTTGATACTGGTTACTGGAGCAGTAAAGTTGTCACAGAAGCCCGCCGCGAAGGCCCGGTAAAAGTATTGTGGAGTGGTGCCGACTGTGGCTTCAACCGCCTGCCAGGCGACGACGAACTCGACTTTTCTCCAGAAGCACCCTACCTGCACTATGTGTCCAATGAAACGGTGGAAGGGTTGCAATTTCAGCGCGTCCTGGGGCGTGATGATGTGCCGCGCGTCTGTGATATGTCGTCTGATTTTCTGTCCAAACCCTGCGATGCCAACAAATTCTCGGTCATTTATGCGCACGCGCAGAAAAACATCGGCCCGGCAGGGGTAACCATTGTGCTGGTACACGACAGCGTGGTTAAAGCTTCCTCAGACGAACTGCCTTCATTTCTTAATTACCGCCGCCAGGTTGAGTCACACTCGAACCTCAACACACCGCCGGTATTCGCAATTTATGTCGTGTTGCTGGTTACCCGCTGGTTGCTTAATGATGTGGGTGGTCTGGAAAACATGGCGCAAATCAACCGTCATAAAGCAGAACTGCTTTATGCCATGCTGGATAACAGCGATGGTTTTTACCATGGCTGGAGCCGGGTGGAAGACCGCTCACAAATGAACGTGGCATTTAAACTTCCCAATGACACACTGGATAAAAAATTCCTTGCTGAAAGCCAGCAAGCCGGGTTCTCGGGCCTGAACGGGCACCGGGCTATCGGGGGGATTCGTGCATCGATTTACAACGCCCTCTCAGTTCCTGCCGCAGAAAAACTGGTCAACTTTATGGATGATTTTCTGCGTAATAACCGCAAATAGTCATCTGTATTTTTCAACTGCATCCCCTGCTGCCTGCAGGGGATGTTATTCAGACAACCCCACACACTTCAGCAGTAAATATTTCACCAGTAATACTGATGTAAATAAATACATCACTTGCCAGGCTGCAATCAGCACCACTGCAATTTTATTATACAGCTCTAAATAAAATATCGCTTCCAGAGTCACAGTTACCTTTCGAAACACAATAAAATCATATAAAACAATCATATTATTATTTTGCAAACCTCACAAAATGAGAAAAAAACCTCATTTCCAGGTGCTAGCATATTAAGTGTGAAGCAATTGCGCTCATGTCTTAAATAAGGACATCCACTATGAAAAAAATTATTCTTTATTCTGCTTTGTCACTTGCCGGTTTAACTTCCACCATTGGTGTGGCGAATGCCGCTACAGGTGACAGCAGTGCGACTATCAGTTATGCCCAGAGCCATTTTAACCATACCCGCGGTAGCGATGCCAAAGGTGTTCAGTTGCAGTACCGTTATGAACTGAATGACGACTGGGGTGTAATGGGCGGCATGACCTATACCGGTAATAACTACAGTGATTCTGGCGATGGCGACCACCACTACTTCTCAGTGAAAGCCGGCCCGACTTACCGCATTACCGACTGGGCCAGTGTGTATACCGATATCGGCTACGGTTATGCCAAAGACAAGTTCAGCCGTAACGGTGTTAACCAGGACCACGACACCTCAATGCTGGTTTATGGCGCAGGTTTGCAGTTCAACCCGTATCAAAATATCGTGCTGGATGCCGGGTATGAATATGGTTCAGCAAGCCATGTTCAGGTAGGCACCTGGAACCTTGGTGTTGGTTATAAGTTCTGATTTTACACTTGAATATAAACAGAACCTAAACAAAACCTAATTAATGGCGAAAGTCACAGCTATGTCTTTCGCCATTTTTCCACACACGAATCATCAATTACTGCGCCAAAGAATTATTTACACCCGGCTATATTTCGCACACATTAGAATTATTTTTCCACTCAAGAAAAATCTAATTACACTAACAAGCCCGCGAAGCATGTCATTCGCACAAAATAACAAAAAAAATCACTCACTGCAGAAAACTCACCACCCCCGTTAATAATAAACAGGGTGCTTCGTCTGTGTTAATTCCGGTAGCTATAATGCCAAAATCATTTCAATACAGTACAAGTTTTGTTGTGCAAGTGATGAATAGTAAGTTCGTTCGCCCTGGCTTTCAAACCCGTGTTTTTCATAGAATGACTGTGCATTCGGAGTGGATGACAAGCTGAGTACTGCCATGCCCCGCTGGCGGGCTTCCGCTTTAACCGTGTCAAGAATCAGGCTGGCAGCGCCCAGGCCTGTGTATTCAGGTAAAGTAAAAACCGCTTCAACACGCTGTGCATCAACGTCTAAAAAACCGGTTGCCACCAGCCTGCCGCTCTCATGTTCTGCTACAAAGAAAGGAAACGCCTCAATAACCTCGCTCTGCCCTGCCGGAACCGTATCCGGTGTCCATGCCGCAATCACATCTGTTGCATAGCTATGCCTGCACCCATGGCGAATCGCCTGGTTACGAATGTTCCAGCATTCCCCGGCATCTGCAACCTGAGCCCGTCTTATTTTCATCTACATTATCTCCGGTATCGCGCTGGTGCAGGTAAATGAAAAGTCACCAGAACCGTGCTCAATTTATTCACATAGCAGGTTAGCCAGACAAACTGCCAGACTTGATAGTTCAGATTTACCACCCGGAAAACAGAATGATTGTATTGTACTGATCGGTAATATAGGATCTTTTGCCACTTAGCGTCCTGTCATGCAGGGTACCACAAACCGGCATGGCAAATGCCAGCCAGTTTATTAACACATAGTTATAGTGAGCCACATATGTATTCTCTGACGCATCTGGAAAAAGCCTGGTCGCCCTTAATGTGTGAATCCAGGGTTTCCGAAGCCGTTGGTCTGCTTTTTTCAACGATGGTTAGCATGCCATCAGCCGCAGAACCAGCCTGAGAAGTGGCCTGCTCCACCCTTGATTGACCGGGTAACTACCGGGTTATACATCTACATCAGAGGAAAGCAACCATGCTCGTCCAACCACGTATCAGAGGTTTTATCTGTATTACTGCCCACCCAACCGGTTGTGATGCAAACGTCAAGCAACAAATTGATTACGTTACCGCACGCGGCAAAGTGGAAAATGGGCCGAAAAAAGTTCTGGTCATTGGTGCTTCTACCGGTTACGGGCTGGCAGCTCGTATTTCAACGGCATTTGGCAGCGATGCCGCCACACTAGGGGTGGTTTTTGAACGCCCGGGCAGTGCCAAAAAAACCGGTACTGCTGGCTGGTATAATACTGCGGCGTTTGAAAAATATGCCCATGAGCAAGGGTTGTATGCCCGTACCATTAATGGCGATGCGTTCTCCGACGAAATCAAAGCGAAGACGATTGAAACCATTAAAAACGATCTCGGCCAGGTTGATTTAGTCATTTACAGTCTGGCTGCCCCGCGCCGTACCCACCCCAAAACCGGGGAAGTTTACACCTCCGTGCTCAAACCTCAGGGTGCTGATATCACCCTGCCAGGCATTGATACCGATAAAAAAGAAGTCACACAGTTCAGCCTGACCGCAGCCACAGATGAAGAAATCGACAACACCATCGCGGTGATGGGTGGCGAAGACTGGCAAATGTGGATTGACGCGCTCAGTGAAGCAGGTGTACTGGCAGATAATGCCAAAACCACTGCCTTTACTTACCTTGGCCCGGAAGTCACTCACCAGATTTACTGGAATGGCTCTATTGGTGCTGCGAAAAAAGACCTGGATAAAAAAGTTTTGGCTATCCGTGAATCAATGAAAGCGACCGGTGGTGAAGCTTATGTTTCTGTACTGAAAGCCGTGGTAACCCAGTCCAGTTCCGCTATTCCGGTTATGCCGCTCTATTTGTCCCTGTTGTTTAAAGTCATGAAGGAACAGGGCTCTCATGAAGGCTGTATTGAGCAAATAGCTGGTTTACTGCACGATTCCCTGTACAGCAGTACGCCCATTACCGATGACGAAGGCAGGTTGCGTGCAGATTACCCTGAGCTTGCCACTGAAGTGCAGAGTTATGTTTCTCAACACTGGAACACTGTCACTACCCAGAATCTGGACGACGTAGCGGATTTCGCAGGTTACCAACAAGAGTTTCTGCGCCTGTTTGGTTTTGGTATTGAAGGTGTGGACTACGACCTGGATGTTAACCCAGAAGTTGATATCCCCGGGCTGATTGGATAACCCGTAAAACACTGCGCGCGAGGGTGGCATCAGGCCACCTTCGCAATACAGCTCTCTCTCAGTAACACGCTTGCCGCCAGCAGGTTAACTCCCCAAATACACCATGCGAGTGACTGGCGCTATCTGGTGACCTTTTTTTTGTGCGTCAAACAGGCGCTGAGATGAATCAACTTTCCAGTGAAACTCACCATTCCAGCCCGTATGAGCCACCAGTAAATCCGCATTGTCACTTTTCACCAGGTTAGCGTAATGCAGTGGCTGATATCCACTGTCATTATCCTGTTGCCAAATTTTGAAATGGGATTGCAGGGTATGAATCTGTTCAGAAGTCATGCCTTTATCCTGCTTTTCGGCTTCGCACATGCCTTCAATCAACGTGATTTGGGTACCCAGTTCCACTGCGGATAACATGTCAGGCATGTCGTTCACCTGCATTTCAGTGGCATAAAATACCGCAGTTTCATAGCGCTGGTCGCACTGGTTCATTTCAAGGTATGCCGCAATGCGTTCTGCAGAAGTCAACGCACCTGAAGTATTCCAGGCAATTAATGACAGTGCCTGACGGCTCAGCCCGGCAAACGGATTAAGCCCTTGTTTGCCGCGTAACAATGCTTTGATATACACCACGCAACCACCAGACAGCGCCAGGCGTGCTTCATCTTCTGTATCGGGAATGTCGTTAAGAAACTCTGGCCGCAGACTGCGGGTATTTTCAAACGCCTTAACCAGTACCGCGATATTTTGCAGGTTTTCACCCTGCTCGCTGATTACCCGGTTATCCTGAATCATTGCCAGGAAGCTCTGATAACGCCCGGAGTCTGACAAAGATACCGATGCGCTTCCGGTGTCATTTTGGTTATCAGCATAAGCCGACAACCACCGGTCAGTGCGATTATGCGGGTCTTCCAGCAACGAGCGTCCGTATTGCAGAATATCTGAAATGGGTTTTACATTACTCATACCTGCTCCTTCTGTTCCACTCATGCCGGTACCGGGTTACTACTATTATCGGCCCAGTGGTGGCACGTTTTACGCATATCAATCCTAAATAGCCGATGTTTATCTCGTGGTAAGTGAATTTATTGTTGCTTTACTTCTCTGCCCGGAATATTTCAGCCTCATGCCATGTTACACACCGTCTCACATCATCAATGCATACATTGCGCAATGCGTAAAACGGCCCGGCGCAGCATCTGCTTATTAGTGAGTGCTTAGCCCCAACAGGCTGTAGAACAACGTTTTCAGGAAAAATCCAGGTGCTCAACACCCCATATTGCTAAAACAAAGTCCGTTGCGGGCAGCTATGCTTATTAGTCACAGAGCAGCCATTGCTACCTGCATTACGCTGTCTTCAGGGGTTTCCCCTCTCTTTTCACTGTGCCGCAAGCAAAACCAGGCTCAGTGACCAAACAGGAATGTCTCCCTCTTTACATCACAACATGGGATCAATAACGTTATGAAAACTGTCGGATATGCCGCCCATTCTGCGGACTCAGCGCTCAAGCCTTACCACTTCGAACGTCGTGACTTACGCCAGAACGATGTCGCAATTGAGATTTTGTATTGCGGTGTATGCCACTCCGATTTACATACCGTCAATGGCGACTGGGGCCCGCAACATTATCCTCTGGTGCCAGGCCATGAAATTGTCGGTGTTGTGCGTTCTGTTGGCCCGGATGTGACCAAATATAAAGCCGGCGACCATGTTGCCGTGGGTTGTATGGTGGACAGTTGCCAACATTGCGACCAATGCGAACACGGTGAAGAGCAATACTGTCGCCATGGTATGACGCCCACCTACGGCTCGCCAGACCGCATTTCTGGTGAAATTACCCAGGGCGGTTATTCAAAACATATTGTGGTGCGTGAAGAATTTGTACTGCGTATTCCTGAAAACATGGATATCGCCAAAGCCGCGCCAATTCTGTGCGCCGGGATAACCACCTTCTCACCTCTGCGTACCTGGAACGTGACCAAAGGCAGCCGTGTGGGTGTTATCGGGTTGGGTGGGTTAGGCCATATGGCAGTGAAACTGGCTCATGCCATGGGTGCAGAGGTCACCGTCATCAGCCGTTCCAAAGCTAAAGAAAAAGAAGCGATTAATTTGGGTGCCAAAGGCATTCTCGCGTCTTCTGATGCTGCCGCAATGGAAGCCGCCACCGCGTCATTTGACCTGATAATTGATACCGCACCGGTGAAGCATGATGTCAGCATTTATGCTCCTTTGCTGGATGTCGATGGCACACTGGTGGTGGTGGGCCAGGTGGGCCCGCTGGAAGAAGTGATGACGCTGCCGCTGGTATTTGGCCGCCGCCGTATTGCCGGTTCACTGATTGGTGGTATCGCAGAAACCCAGGAAGTGCTGGATTTCTGCGCCGAGCATGATGTGTACCCGGAATGCGAAATGATCAACATCGACCAAATCAACGATGCCTTTGCCCGCTTAGCGAAAGGCGACCTGGCGCACCGTTTTGTGATTGACATGGCGTCATTAAGCGCCTGAAAATCTGTGTCTGAATAATCAAAAACCGCAACGGCGAACCCATATGGATTCGCCGTTTTTCATCATGCCACTCACTCTTCGTGTTCAAACCAGTCCGGGTTTTGCTGGTCTACCGGCACTATGGTGTTTCTCAACAATAGCAAGTGAGAACGGATTGCGGCCTCCGCTTCATCCGGATTACCGCTCGCCAGTGCATCAAAAATACGGTAGTGCTGAATAATCAACCCCGCAGGCGGCGATACCTCGCGCAACGTCAGAAAGCGAACCCGGTCCATTGCTGCTTTGATATTTTCTATCGTTTCCCAGGCCATCGGGCAACCGGCGATTTCGGCAATTTTTTGGTGAAACTGGTCATCCAGCGCCAAAAACTCCATTGCATTTTGATTTTGTGCCGCCAGCTTTTGCTGGTTAAGCAGCAGTTCCAGCGCAGCGAGATCTTCTGGCGTAACATTTTCCGCCGCGCGCCGTGCAGTGGCGCATTCAATCGCACTGCGAATAAAACGCCCGTCATTCACCTGACGCACAGAAATACGCCTGACCAGTGTACCGCGCTGAGGGCGAATCTCCACCAAACCGCTTTCGGCCAGCTTGATAAATGCCTCACGCACTGGCTGGCGCGAAACCCCAAACCGGTTGGCAGTCTCTTTTTCAGATAACAATAAACCCGGCGGGATAACACACTCGACGATCTCCTTACGTAAATGACGATACACCTGCTGATTTACTGGCTGGCTATTTAGCAGAACCGGTCGGGGTAATGACATGGCGTTCACAGTGGACATGGGCATTCAGGCATCAGGGGAGAAGTCAATAGAGTAACATACTTTATCACGGGCTTTCAGTGAGTAAACCCGCCTAATTACAGCACGTTAACCAGTTCGGCAACGCTACCACTCCGCGTCTAAAAACCAGCCTGCGCCGTTTGCCATACATGTGGCTGGAGGGATAAAAACAGCAAGTATTGCCAGACAAGCAGCCTGCGTTCTTCGCAGGCTGCACTCAGCAACAATGCCAGGCTGTCAGTGTTGTTTCTCTAATGCTTCCCACAAACCCAGCAGGTAGGTTACGCCCAGCGCACGGTCATATAAACCGTAGCCTGGACGCCCGGTTTCCCCCCAAATAAACCGGCCGTGATCCGGGCGAATATAGCCATCAAACCCGTTGTCATGCAGGGCTTTCACAACCTGGAACATATCCAGCGAGCCATACTGTGACGGGTGGGCGGATTCATAAAAATCTTTCCCCTGAGTAATTTTGATATTACGCACATGGGCAAAATGAATACGCTTGCGGCGGGTGAACTCGGTCAGAATTTCGCACACATCGTTTTCCGGGTCTTCGGCAATGGAACCGGTGCACAGTGTAATTCCGTTGGCCGGTGAATCCACTACATTACACAACCAGTCCAGGTCATCACGGTTTTTGATAATGCGTGGCAGACCGAAAATTGAGTACGGCGGATCATCTGGATGAATCGCCATCTTCACACCCACCTCTTCACACACCGGCACCACAGCTTCCAGGAAGTAAACCAGGTTTTCACGCAGTTTGTTCTCGTCAACATCCTGATAACGGGCAAACAGTGTTTGTACCTGTGCCAGGCGTTCCGGCTCCCAACCCGGCAGGGCAAACCCATTGGCGTTTTCCAGCACTTCACTCACCACTTCTTCCAGCGTTTTATCAATCCCTTGTTTCTCAAACGCCATGGTCAGTGAGCCATCCGGCAACACATACTGCATGTCCGTTTTCATCCAGTCGAACACCGGCATAAAGTTATAGCAAATCACTTTGACGCCAAACTTCGCCAGGTTACGAATGGTTTGCTGATAATTGGCAATCCACTGGTCACGAGAGGAACAACCAATTTTGATATCATCATGAATATTGACACTTTCAATAACTTCCATTGAAAGCCCTGCTGCATGCACCTGCTCTACCAGAGCGCGAATTTTTTCTTCCGCCCAGACTTCCCCGACCGGTACGTCATACAACGCACCGACCACACCTTCCACGCCTGGCACCTGGCGGAAATACTCCAGCGGGATTTTGTCCTGGTCCGGACCAAACCAGCGCATCGTCATTTGCATAATTAGCGTCACCTGTTGTCTCTGTTACTTCACCTACCATACTAGTTAATCATCAAATGTAATCTCCAAATCCATCAAACATTGATAGACATCACAAAATTTAATGTCCCCCACCACTTTACTGCGTTAAATTAACAAACAGAAACGCAGCATAACCAACTGAATATTAACTATCACTCATACCAATAATGGTTAAAAATCAGTATGTAACAGCAGTTCCTTCATTGCGAGTTAATTCACAAATGCGACCCAGGCCAGCATGCAAACCTGATTAGACTTGTATGGTAATAATCAAAAATCAATGAAGCTGGCCTGTATCAAAGGAAGCCGTACCATGAGAAGTGTTGTGACAGAAAGCCCAGGCCAGCATATGTACTTCTGATGTTCACATCTGGCACGGGGCACAATCCGTTTGCAAGATACCCGCGTGCTATTGGGCACGAATTTTTCGCTATTATTTTACCCGAGGGGATACCCCGGCTCCGGGCTTATTTGTCCGGTAGCTTCACACATTGTTGAGCGGCCTGCAGGCCGCCAACATCACGCTACCCCGCCAGTCAGTGTAACAACCCAGGCTGAAACAGCAGCGCTCTGAGTCAGTGCATTGCACCAGACCAGCTCACTTGCTCTGTGTCTCGGGGCTACCTTTTTTCTGCGCGCTCCCCTCCTCCTTCGGATAACGAGACGGCCAAATATCCTGCGGCCGGACTCCAAGCGCATCCGCTATCAGACGTTCACCTTTCGGCCAGCGCCGGATAACTGCATTTGCCAGTGTCGACGATGACAACCCGGCGGCGCGTGAGACAGCCGCCATGGAGGTCCCTTTTTTACGTAAACCGGCAATAATATCTGCCGGGTGCCAGTCTTGTTTGTCCATATCTGGAATTCCTTCTCAACTCTTTGTTTATTAAAAACTTTGCAGGCGGCATCGCCTGCCACATGTTATTTTCGGCTTCCTGAATACCGCCAGCTATTATTGCTGGTTCAGGTAACCGGATGTCACCAGCGTTCGCCGGGCCGTCTACAAAGCCACACCAAAGAAAACACCAGGCTGATGGTTTTCAGCCTCGGGTTGCTACCCGACGCCATCACACCAGCGCGCAATGGTATTCATAAAACCTGCAAACTACTGACCTGTGCTAACCCCTGTGGGCGGCTGTTTTGTTTCCTCCTTCGTTAGTGATGACCAGGGCATGCTTTTTGCATTATTTACCATGGATTAACATTGGAGTTACATACCATGGCAAACCCTGAACAATTTCTGCCGTTCCAGCCTGCGCTGCAAAATTCGCATCAGCTGAAGAATTACCAACAACAGATGCAGAACTGCCGGGGAATTTCCCATTTCTATTCATTTACCACGGATAACAACCTGAATAATGCCCTGGTCATTCCGGATAATTGTATTGATATTTTATTTGACTGCAATACACATCAACCGACCGCTCGGGTATATGGTACAGTATCTCGTTACAAGCCCGTCGAACTTATTTCTGGCCACCGTTATTTCGGCATCCGCTTTATGCCAGGCATAATGCCAGACTATATTGACCTAATACCAGAAGATATGCCAGATCATGAATATAATTTTTTAGATATTATTCCAGGAGCCACATCAATAATTGAAGACATCGCGTTACGGGAAAACTTTACGCAACAAATTAAAGTGTTCAATGAAAGCATGGCAAATAAAGCACTACGCCAGTCATCGCAAATAACACAATACTTAATTACCGAAGTAATGCGTAATAATGGCAATATAAAAATTGGCGAACTGGAAAAAGATATTGGTTATTCAAGCCGTAACATCTACCGCATCTTCCTGAATGACACAGGTGTCAGCCTGAAATTATTCAGCCGTTTCCTGCGTATGCAAATCGCCATCAACATGATTCGCCACCCAGGCAAGCCTTCCCTGACCGACATCGCAACCGAATTAGGGTTCAGTGATCAGTCTCATTTCATTAAAGATTTCAAAACACTGACAGGTGTCAGTCCACGTAAAATGAAAGCCCAACTCAGCCAGCCTTCTGGATACCTGACCCAGGCCTGACGCCAAAAAATACTAAACCACGCAACGTTACCCTGCGTGGTTTAGTGTGATAATGAATGGAGCGTGATAGCGAATGAAACCCTTGTGGTATTCAGGCCCAGGCGCGTTTTTTGTGTTTTAACTTATATTTAGACCACATATACCCCAGTGGGATAACCAGTACTATCAGCACCGGGATAATATCCACGACACTGGAATCACTGCCGGTCAGTGCCGTCAGATTATTCATCACCAGCAACACCGTTGCCCCCATCGTCAGTAATGATGCTACCGGAATGTACAATGTATTGAGTTGGCTTTCCTGGTGCCGGGGCTGGCGGCGGAAGTAGAGGATAACCGCCAGTGAAACCCCTGCCTGCAACAGCAAAATGCACAAGGTGGCAATGGCTGAACCGAATGAAAAGACAGCAAGAATAGGATCAAGCCCGGCGGCACCAAAACCAATAATCAGTAGCAACATAATCACACTGTGCACATGGCAGGCGTTGTGCGGGGTGCCATTTTGTTCATGAACTGCGCACAACTCCTGCCAAATCAACCCGTCGCGCGCCACACTGAAAATATAACGAGAAATATTGTTATGGAAGGCCAGCGCCGCTGCAAACAGGCTGGTAATTAACAGGACATTCATAACATCCACTGACCACTGGCCAAGATACTGCCGGGCAATAGTGAACACAAAATTGCCCGGGTCCCTGGCGGCAATAGCTTTAATCTCACTGGCCGGGTAAACCTGAGACAGGCACCATGCAGAGAAACAGAAAAAAAGAGCTATCACCACCAGGGAGATAAGCGTCGCACGCGGTATGGTTTTTTCTGGCTCCCGGCACTCTTCACCATAAATCGCAGTGGATTCAAAACCAATAAACGAGGCAATCGCGAAGACAAATGCTATCCCCAGATTGCCGTCAAGAAACACCGATGGGCTAAAAGCAGCAAACGAGAGCGGCTGGCCGGTCTGTGTCAGTACCGCGCCGTCCAGCACGAGTGTTATGGCAATCTCGCACAACATCAGCACGCCCAGTAATTTGCCCCCGACTTCAATTTTACGCACACTCATTACCCATACCAGTAACAATGACAGCGCACTCAGGATCCACCAGGGAATATCCAGGTGAAAATGCGCCTGTACAAACAGGCTCAGAAAAAAACCCGCCATTGCCACTACAGCCAGTTGCACACAGATATAAGCAAACAAAGCAATAAATGAGGCCGACGAACCAATATTCTCGCCCATCCCCGCTGCAATATACGCATAAAATGCGCCAGTGTTATTCACGTAACGGCTCATCGTAATATAGCCGACCGAGAACAGCCCAAGAATAATACTTGCGGCAATATACGTCGTTGCCATCCCGGCACCATTACCGGATAAAATAGCAATTGGCAATCCGCCTACGATACCCGTTAATGGTGAGGCTGCCGCCACCACAAAAAACACCAGCGCAAACACACCCAGTGTATTTTTCCTCAACCCCTGAACTTCGGTTTCATTATTCATATTTCACCTTACACGATGATGTAATAATGCAGGCATCCACTGAACTCCGGTTTCAGGCATCAATATGCTGATATCTTGTTACCGGTTGTCTTATATGGGACGATAATTTTAATTTTTCACACTTGCCAAAAAGAAAATAGAAAAATTCAGACAACCACACCGTGCAGCACATGCGCAATATCGGTGCATATCTTTAACAAAATGCTATCAAAGTGTTATTCAAGACTGTTTATGCCAGTAAGTACATCAGGCAGCAAACCGGCTGAACTGATATGGCGCAGGGTCCACCACCGGTGTGGTATTGCTGATTAAATCTGCGGCCAGTTGCCCTGCAGCCGGAGAAGTGCCAAAACCATGCCCGGAAAACCCTGTTGCCACAGTCAGCCCTGGCAGTTGCGATACCGGGCCAATGACCGGGTTGGAATCGGGGGTGACATCTATCATTCCCGCCCATGACCAGGCAACCTGTACATCACGAAACACCGGCCAGGCCGCACTCAGGTTTGCCAGCGCATCCTGGTTTAACTGGTGGTTTACTGGCGGGTCCATCGTACGTATTTGCTCAAAAGGCGAAAGCTGGTTACTGCGCCAGCGCCGCTTCAGCGCCAGGTCATGGAAGAAATGCCGCCCCAGTGAAATGCGTAAATTCCCGCGGGCAGCACGTAATTGCGGTAAATAGCGGTGCCCGAGTAATAAGTGATCCAGGCTTAACGGTGCGTCCAGCGCGCCACGCTGGGTAATCACAAACCCGCCATCCTGGTGGCGGCGGAATGAAAAATCTGGCGCGCCGACAGCGATGTCCGTCGGGCCATCCATGGGTTTGGTGCGTAAAACGGAACAAATTAATGGCAGGGTTGGTAAAGCGATACCGTGATTTCCGAGGAAACGGCGCGACCACAGGCCTCCGGCCAGTAAAACCTGGTCACACTGTACTTCACCTTGTTCCGTAACCACTCCGCTCACTCTGCCTGCTGACGTGGCAAGCGCACGCACGGCACAGTTTTCAACAATAACCACACCTTTCGCCATTGCGGCTTTTGCTATCGCACTGGCGGCAAGTGTTGGTTCAGCCCGGCCATCAGACGGGGTATACACACCTCCGGCCCATTTCTCCACACCACCGGGCACATGGTCGCCAATTTGCCGGGTACTGAGTAACTGGCTGTCCAGCCCAAGGTGCGCAACCGATGCCAGCCACTGTTCATGCTGGGCCAGTTGTGCCTCATTGCGGGCAATAAACATGATTCCGGCCTGGCGGTATCCCACATCACTACCGACTCTTGCAGACATTTGCGCCCACAGCTTATCTGCTGCGCGGGCCAGGGGCACATCCTCAGCCAGGCGGCTGGTTTTACGTACCCACCCCAGGTTACGTGAAGACTGCTCTGCTGCAAGATGACCTTTTTCAATCACCACCACTGGAATCTGGCGTTCTGCCAGTGTCAATGCGGCGCACAGACCGACAATTCCGCCACCAATCACTACCACGGTGGTTTTTTCAGGCAACCGGGTTGCGGTTTGCACCGGCGTTACGGGTGGAACCATAATGTACCTCTTGTTTATTATTCAGGTTGCGCGGGGTAATCCGCTAAATGCAGCCGGTTTGGGCTGCGTTCCCGTAACAGCTTCAGCGTAAGGCCGGGGTTTCCCACAGATTCAGGCTCACACCAATCCCTTTTTTTACTGCGTTGCGGTACACCACCGTCCCCCAGGCAACATCTTCAACTGGCATTCCGCCCACCGACATAATGATAATTTCCTCATCGTTCTGGCGACCAGGCGCATCACCAGCCACAATACGTCCAATATCCTCCAGTTGCCCTGCCGCCATTTGCCCCTGAGCCACCATGTCCATAAAACGCACACCAATAACCGGAATATGGTGATGAGCAGGTTTGGGGACTTCCTCAAACCAGGCGCGATACAACCCGGTGTTATCCAGCACCTTGCGTACATCGTCCTGTTCCATACCTTCATCAAGCCGGCAGGCGGCGGGCATGGCTAAAAACGCACCAGGTTTAACCCACTCCCGTTTCACCACCGGATAGGTTGCCGGGTCACCCACTTCGCCGGAACTGCAATAGGTGACAATATCCGCGCCCCGCACCACTTCCTCCAGGCTGTTGACCACCTCAATGGTGGTAATTTGCGGCCAGGTTTCCGTTACCCAGGTAATAAAGTTATCCAGGCTATGGCGCCCACGGCCTTTCACTTTGATGGTATGAACACTCGGGCATACGGCAAGAAACGCGGCTACAGCGGTTTTTCCCATCACACCCGGGCCAAGCAACCCAATCACTTCAGCATCTTTGCGCGCCAGGTGCCGGGCCCCAACCCCCGGTACCGCCCCGGTGCGGTAAGCTGAAAGTAAATTTGCCGACATATGCGCCAGGGGTGCGCCCGTGTCGGCGTCGCTGAGAGTGAACATCAAAATGGACCGGGGCAGGCCTTTTTCCCGGTTAGCGATATTTGAGCCATACCATTTCACGCCTGCGGTACCGAACTGACCACCCAGATAAGCGGGCATCGCCATTAACCGACGATCTGCCGTAGGTTTTGGCATGGAGGGGAAAGGTGAATGTTCAGGGAATGTCACCATGGCACCATGCGAGTCGTTATTGGCACCCGCCATCCGGTAATCACCGTGGTACAACAGGCCAAACATGGCTTCCATGGTATCCACACAGGCAGCCATATCGGTAACACCAGCGCGGATCATGTCCTGCTCGGAGAGGTAGAGAAAATCAATGCGCGTATTTTCAGCCATAGTCCTGTTCCTTGTTTGCAGTGGTTTATTGTTATTGCTGTTGCGATGTCTTACTGTTCCACCAGCTATTTGCCAGGCAAAGCATTAGCGGGTTTCAGGCATCATTCACGAGCAGCAAACAGAAAAATAGAAAAAATCGGACAACGAAAAACAGCACTGACAGGCACCACGAAAATAGCCGTAAATTATTATTCGTGACACAGAAGCATTAACAAGACAGGGAAATGAACACTAAAATAGCAAAAGCATGTAAATACAGTGATAAAGTCGACAGCCAGTATACAAAAGTCGGGATCATTTTTATTGCGGGGAAAACATCCCCAATGGCGGCCAAACCAGACAGTCACCAAACCTCTGCCCAATTAACCTTATCAACATGACGTAACGCCCGGTAACAACTGTGGATTAATCATGAAACTTGTCGTTGTCTGATTGAGTCTGGCAGTTCACGCCCCTACTATGCCATTAAGGATATACCCGCAGTGTTCGCGCCCTGCCCGTTTTTGGCAAGGCAAACGTCCAGGGTATAGCACACGGTGCTCCGCAGTACAGGACGCGTCGTATTGACAAAGGCAGGTTGTATATGAAAAAGATTTCTTTGCTAATGCTGTTTACCGCAGCACTAACCAGCCTGGCTCCGCTCGCCCAGGCTCACCCGGGTCCATTTTTTGCCCATGGCCCGGATCCATTTTTTCACCATGGTCCGGCACCTTTTTTTCACCCCGGTCACCGGGTGGATATCCTGCCGGGTATTGCCACTGCACTACTGATTGGCGGGCTGACATACTATGTGGTAAACGGTATTTACTACCAGCGCCAGAATGACCACTATGTTGTAGTAGAGCCACCGGCCACTACCGTCGTGGAAGTGCCGTCATCAGGTGCACTCCACCCGCTCGATTTTAATGGCCGCCGTTATTACGTAAGTGACGGTCACTACTATGAACGGGACGTGGCAGGTCATTATATTGAAGTACCACGCCCTGCAGGCCTGTAACCGCCAGGGTTTTGGAGCAATTACCGGCTGCGCGCCAGCGCAGCCAGAATAGTGCGTTCAGAAATATTCAGGTAGGTTTCAAGGGTAGCCGCCGCATTATCATTCTCACCCGCTTTCAGCAATAAAATTATCCCCGCGTTTTTCTCCACATAGGGTGAATGCAGCATCTCTTTATCCGCCAGTTGCCCAAAGGCCAGGCGTAACTCTGCGGAAATATGCTGGTACAGCCGCATCAGGCGCTCGCTGTCTGAAAGTGCAACAATGGCTGCATGAAACTGCATATTCGCGGTGCCCACTTCCCCCCAGTCTTCGTCCCGCAAAGCACGACGCGCGTCATCAACAGCACGCTCCATCATGGTAATCGCCGGGTGGTATGGGTAAGCATTACGCAATGCATCACATTCAATCAACCGCCGGATGCGGTAAATATCTATGATATCGGCATCTTTGGGCACCGCCACGCAAACGCCCCGGTTTGGCTGGTAACGCAACAGCCCTTCCTGAGTAAGCAAACGAAAAACTTCGCGTAACGTGTTACGCGAAATATCCAACTGACTGGTTAATTCCCTTTCCGAGAGGCGGGCTCCAGGCAGTAACTCGCCGGCAATAATTTTCTGACGTAATGCCTGAGCAATCATTTCGCTCAGTACAGGCTCTGCAGGTTCTCTCATCTGCCTCTCACCAACGGGGAACAAGCGGCAATATTCCCATAATCCAGCAGGAGCAGCAACTTACCCGCCCACCTCCCCGGCATTATTGCAGACAAAAACAGCGCACAACGCACCAGGCCAGTGCATCCAACGCCTCATTGCTGTGCACCGCTATTTTTGTGTGTTGCTTCACTCTTTCAAAACCATGCATTAACAAATATTTTACATCTGCATTTTTTCCGCTATGGTCAATATTGTTCAACAATTTATTTTTTATTGATGAACAATAAAATAAATTTAACCCAACAATGGAATGATTTTTGCTTAACAACATGACATCCCCCCGACTGGAGTGCATGCAATGGCAGTTGATAACATTAATCAGCAACAAAGCTTTGTTCAAAACCGGCGTTCATCGCTTCTCGCCGCCATATTCCTGATGGCCACCTCGGCAATCGGCCCGGGTTTTATTACCCAAACCGCTACCTTCACCGCTACCCTGGGCGCGGCATTCGCGTTTGGTATTCTGGCATCTGTCGTGATTGACTTTGTCGTACAGCAAAATATCTGGCGCGTGGTAACACTGACACAAATGAACGCAGCAGCAGTAGCTAACCGGGCCATCCCAGGCAGTGGCTACCTGCTGGCGGTGCTGGTTATCTTTGGCGGGCTGGTGTTCAACATTGGTAACATCGCAGGTGCCGGTTTAGGGCTGAATGCCTTGTTTGGCCTGAGCCCTAAACTGGGTGGGCTTATCAGCGCAGGTATTGCGATTTATATTTTTGCTTCACGCCGTGCCGGTGTGGCGCTTGACCGCATGCTTATTGTGCTGGGAATTGTCATGATAGTGCTGACACTCTATGTGGCACTGGTTTCACACCCACCATTAGGCATGGCACTGCGCGAGACGGTATTCCCCAGCAATATTAACTTTGCGGCAATCACCACCATCGTTGGCGGCACGGTTGGTGGTTACATCAGCTACGCGGGAGCTCACCGCCTGCTGGATAAAGGTATCAGCGGCAAAGAACATATCAAAGAAGTCTCTGCAGCCGCCAACCGCGGGATTATTGTGGTTGGTATCATGCGTTATGTGCTGTTTCTGGCTATTTTTGGCGTAGTCGCCAGTGGCGTAACCATTGATCTCTCCAGCCACAATGCGAACCCGGCTTCTCAGGCTTTCCTGGCAGCGGCCGGTAACGTTGGCCTGCGCATTTTTGGCGTTGTACTGTGGGCAGCCGCGCTTTCCAGTGTGATAGGTGCAGCATGGACATCCGTTTCCTTCATTTCCGTTTTCCGCCCGGGGATTACTGAGCGCCAGCGCAATATCGCCACACTGGTATTTATTGCATTCACCCTGGCCGTGTATCTGTCCCTGGGTACAGCCCCCACCGCCCTGCTGGTGTTTGCTGGCGGGTTCAATGGTCTGGTGCTTCCACTGGGCTTAACCTTATTTCTGTGGGTTGGCTGGCGTCGGGCAGACCTGATGGACGGTTACCGCTACCCACGCTGGTTGCTGTGGCTGGGTCTGATAACCTGCATTATGACCTGGTATATGGCTATCATGTCGGTTTCCACTATTTTTAATTTCCTGAAAATTGCATAAGGCTGCCTATGAATACCATTGATATTAATAGCGATCTTGGCGAAAGCTTTGGTCAGTGGCATATGGGTGATGACGCACGCATGCTGACTGTGGTGAGTAGCGCAAATATTGCCTGTGGTTTCCATGCCGGTGACCCGGCGGGGATGCGGGCCACACTCAAGGCCGCTGCCGCCAATCAGGTGTGTTGTGGCGCGCATGTGGGCTATCCGGATTTACAGGGTTTTGGCCGCCGGGAAATGAACATGGCAGATGACGACCTGACTGCCAGCGTAATTTACCAGATTGGCGCACTGGCGGGCCTTGCCCGTGCAGCAGGTACCAGAGTGAGCTATGTCAAACCCCATGGGGCGTTATACAACACCATTGCCCACGACAGGCGCCAGGGCATGGCAGTCATTAATGCGATTAAAGACTATGATGCCCGTTTACCACTGGTGGTGCTTGCCGGTTCTCCCCTGGCACAGCTTGCCCGCGAGCAGGGGTTGCAGGTTGTAGCTGAAGCCTTTGCCGACCGGGCCTACCACCAGGACGGCACGCTGGTTTCACGCAGGGAAGCCGGTGCCGTGCTACACGATACACAGGCCATTGCCCGCCGTATGGTGCAACTGGTGCGTGAAGGCGGCGTGGTGTCAGTTGAAGGTGTGTTTACGCCCATATCCGCCCAAAGTATCTGCGTGCATGGTGATTCCCCGGGTGCCGTAGAGATGGCAATTAAAGTGCGGGCAGCGCTGGAGCAGGAAGGTATCCACATTGCGCCTTTTTGCCAGGGAGAGCAGAGATGAACCTGAATTACCCTGCAACACCGCAAGCGCTGGAAGAAGCGGCACAGGCACGCCTGCGTATTCGTAAAGGTTACGACAAACCGACAGCCGGGATGGCGCCGGGCATGACCCAGGCAAATATGATAGCCCTGCCACAGGACTGGGCATTTGATTTTCTGCTCTACGCGCAACGCAACCCACAAAGTTGCCCGGTGCTTGATGTCCTCGAAGCCGGGCAATGCCACACCATGCTGGCAGCCGGAAGCCGGGTGGATACGGACATTCCACGTTACCGGGTATGGCGCAATGGTGAACTGACAGAAGAAGTCACCGATGCCCGGGAAATCTGGCAAAGCCACCCGGACCTGGTCACTTTTTTGATTGGCTGCAGCTTCACATTCGAGACACCACTGATACAGGCAGGTATTGATGTCCGCCATATCAGCGAAGGTTGCAATGTGCCGATGTACCGGACCAACCGCCCTTGCCGTGAAGCAGGCAGGCTGAAAGGCGAACTGGTGGTCTCCATGCGGCCGGTTCCGGCTCACCAGGTTGCCGCTGCTGTCACTATCACTGCCCGTTACCCGGCCGTACACGGCGCACCAGTACATATTGGTGAACCACAAGCGCTGGGTATTCAGGACATCAGCAAACCTGACTTTGGCGACGCGGTAACTCTCCGCCCGGGAGAAGTACCGGTGTTCTGGGCCTGTGGCGTAACACCGCAGGCGGCGGTGATGGCATCGCGGGTGCCATTTGCTGTAAGCCATGCCCCCGGGCACATGTTTATCACCGATATTCCGGACGCCGCCTGGCAACAATAATAAGGATGTAACGTGCGATTTTTACCTTGCAGCCTGTCCAGTTTTTTAGTGGAGCTGGACACACTGGATGACACGCTGGCTGTGTTCGCCGCCTTACAGGCTACGCCATTGCCGGGTGTGGAAGAAATCATTCCTGCAGCCCGTACCCTGCTTATCCATTTTGATCCAACACTCACCCAGGGCCGCCAGTTATCTGCTGCCATTCGCCAGCTCGACGGCCAGGCGCAAGTTCAGCGCGCAGGCAAAGTAGTCAACATACCCGTTCAATATACTGGTGATGATTTGGGCGAAATGGCGGAATACCTCGGGTTAAGTGTTGAGACACTCATTCAGCGCCACACTGGCTCTTTGTGGCAGGTGGCCTTTTGTGGTTTTGCTCCGGGCTTTGCTTACCTTGTTTCTCGCGAAGCCGGTATCCAGGTTCCCCGCCGCGCCAGCCCTCGCACCCGTATTCCGGCAGGCTCCGTTGGCCTTGCCGGGGAATTCAGCGGTATTTACCCTCACGCAAGCCCCGGAGGCTGGCAATTAATTGGCCGCACAGCAGAAACACTGTTTTCCCTGGACAGACAGCCGCCCGCGTTATTGCAACCCGGCATGCAGGTACAGTTTGTCGATGCCACTCGCTCTCCGGTCTGTGTGCCGGTGGTAAAACCACAGCCCCTGCAACAACCGGTTTCCGGTAGCGCAGTAATGTCAGTGACCTCACCAGGTTTACAAACCCTGTTTCAGGATGCCGGGCGCGCAGGCCAGGCAAGCATGGGGATATCCCCTTCTGGCGCGCTTGATCAGGCCGCCTGGCGGCGCGCCAACTGGCTGGTTGGCAACGCAAGCCACCTGCCCGCACTGGAAATTACTGCCGGTGGGTTCAGCGCCAGTATTCTTGCCCCAATGGTCGTTGCGCTGACAGGCGCACCCTGCCCGGTCATGGTTAGCTGTGCAGACGGCACACATTTTACCGCCAGCGCAGAAGCGCCCCTGGCACTAGAAGCTGGCGACCAGTTACGGCTGGGAACGCCAGCACGCGGCGTGCGTAGTTACCTTGCGCGCCGTGGCGGCTGGGCCGTTACGCCACAACTGGGCAGTGCCTCGCGTGATACTCTCGCGCAAGTCGGCCCGGAACCATTACAGGCTGGCACTCACCTGTATGCAGGCAACACGCCGCCACACAGTGCGGTACAGCCTGCAGCCATGGGCCTGCCTTTATTACCTGCACCCAGTGAGACTATCACGCTGGATATCATCCCCGGGCCACGCTGCGGCTGGTTCAGCGACGAAGCGCTGACCCGGCTCACCAGCCAGTACTGGCAGGTCACGCCACAATCCAACCGCATTGGCCTGCGGTTACAGGGCGAGTTCCCCCTTACCCGCAGTGACAACCGCGAATTGCCCAGTGAAGGTACTTGCATTGGTGCCATCCAGGTTCCGGCGAACGGGCAACCGGTTCTGTTTCTGGCAGATCACCCATTAACCGGCGGTTACCCGGTGATTGGCGCGGTCGCCCACTACCACCTTGATATTGCTGGCCAGTTACCGCCAGGTTGCCGGATTCGCTTTCGGGCCATTCGCCCTTTTACTGTTTTTGAGGAGTATGAAGAATGAGTGCTGTTGCCACCGTTCCCCCGCACAAAGTGCTCGTCGCTAACCGGGGCGAAATCGCGGTTCGCATTATCCGGGCCTGCCATGAATACGGTTTTTCCAGTGTCGCGGTCTATTCAGACCCGGATGCCGACAGCCTGCATTGCCGCCTGGCCGGTGAAGCCTGGGCATTACCCGGAAGCAGCCCGGCAGAGACTTATCTGAATATCGAACAGTTGATCGACGTTGCCCGCCGCTGTGAAGCCACCATGGTGCATCCGGGTTACGGCTTTTTGTCTGAGCGAGCTGAGTTCGCCCGTGCCGTGGAAGCCGCCGGGCTTATCTGGATTGGCCCGCGCCCGGAAACCATCGAGCAACTGGGAGATAAAGTCCAGGCGCGGAAAATTGCCATGGCGGTTGGCGCGCCGCTGGTTAAAGGTACGCCAGACCCGGTTTCTTGCGCAGAAGACGTGATTCACTTCGCCGATGAACACGGCCTGCCCGTTGCCATCAAGGCCGCCTTTGGTGGCGGCGGGCGTGGGTTGAAAGTGGCGTGGCAACGTGAGGAAATCAGCACACTTTACCAGTCAGCCGTCAGTGAAGCGCTGACAGCCTTCGGGCGCGGTGAATGCTATGTTGAACAATATCTCGACCGCCCGCGCCATATTGAAGCGCAGGTTATCGCCGATGAACAGGGCCATGTAGTCGTAGTGGGAACCCGCGACTGTTCCCTGCAACGCCGTAACCAAAAGCTGGTAGAAGAAGCCCCGGCCCCTTTTCTCAGTGCTGAAATCGAATCACAGATTGCCAGTGCAGCACAGGCTATTTGCCAGCGTGCCGGTTACCGCAGCGCAGGCACGGTAGAGTTTTTGCTGGGTGCCAATGGCGTGTTGTCGTTTCTTGAAGTCAATACCCGTTTGCAGGTTGAACACCCGGTAACTGAAGAAACCAGCGGTCTGGATCTGGTCAAAGAACAGCTACGCGTTGCCCAGGGGTTACCATTGAGTATCACCACGCCACCGGTTCCGCGCGGCCACGCCATTGAACTGCGTATTAATGCAGAAGACCCGGCAAAAGGTTTTCTCCCGGTACCAGGCACGATTACCCGCTTTGATCTGCCTGGTGGCCCAGGGGTGCGCGTAGACAGCGGCGTTACCCAGGGAGACACCATTTCTGGCTTCTATGATTCACTGATGGCGAAACTGGTTATCTGGGCGCCCGACCGCGACCAGGCGCTGGCGCGCGCCCGCCAGGCCGTCAACGCTTTTCGTATCGAAGGCGTGGCATCGGTGCTTCCTTTCCATGAAGCGGTACTCAATTCTCCGGATTTTACCGGAACCTTTAGCGTCCATACACGCTGGATTGAAACTGATTTCTCTGCTGAGCTTGCCGTACAGGTGCGCCCTTTCCCCCCCGGCAATGCCCCACTACAGCGTTGCTGGATTGAAATTGACGGGCGCCGCCATCAACTGGCTCTCCCGGCCAGTTTTCAGGCTGCCTCCAGTGCTGTTCCGGCAAGCGCCGGTGAAGCGCCCCGTGCATTACAGGTTGCCGGTGCAGTCACTGCGCCCATCTCCGGCCTTGTGCAGCGCTGGCTTAAAACCTCCGGCGAAACAGTCAGTGAAGGCGAGACCCTGGCGGTAATGGAAGCCATGAAGATGGAAGTGCCGGTACTTGCAGCCAGCAGCGGAGTGCTGTCAATCCAGATTGCTGCCGGTGAAAGCTGCCAGCAGGATAGTGTACTGGGTAAGGTTACACCCTGATTCTGGTGTTAACAGCTTAGGGTTATAGCCACGCATTTGTGCCCTTTCCGGCATAGGTGCGTGGCATCACTGCATTACCGTCACGTTACCTGGCGTTTTAAACATGCTATTGCTGTTTTCCTCCCGGGCCACGATGCTTATTAAGTTAATTACCTGAATTAACCACCGCAATAAATGTATATTTTATTTCTCGCACAGTTAATCCCTTCGGAGATTTAAATAACCCCAAAGCAGCACAAATAAATAAAAACTGCCGGGTGTTTCACCGGCAGATAATCTGCGGACACAGAAAGAAAACCATGATTAGCCAACAATAAACCAGGCTAACAAAGGGTAATAATAACGGAGAAAATAGTACTCCCACACCCTGCGTAAATATTATCAATCTGTGCGCCATCGCCCAATTTGAAATAGTTCCACATTATTTTTATCAATGTGTGCGAACATTCTAAATGATTGTTTACTTAACCTGACACAGAATGATAAATCTGTGTCTGCGAAATAATCGCCATGCACAATTCGTATTATTTTATGATTCTTTTGCAATCAACGAATATGTGCAGCCCGGATATTTATAACTGCAGGAATTACAGCCATGAATAGTGCTAATACCGCTATTCTTGTGCCTGCTTTTATCGAAATCGGGGAAACACATCAAATAAAACAGTGGCAATAATCAGAGGGTTAAATATGAAACGTAAGGTTCTGGGCGTACTGCTCACCAGCCTGATTGCAGCTCAAGCGGCACATGCAGCTGAAATTTACAATAAAGACGGCAACAAACTGGATCTGGATGGTTTCGTTGAAGGTATGCGTTATATCTCTAATGATAATTCACAGGATGGCGACCAGAGCTACATGCGTCTTGGTATTAAAGGTGAAACCCAAATTAATGACCAGTTGACTGGTTATGGCCGTTGGCAAATGCAGGCAAATGCCAATACTTCCGAAGATCAACACGACCAGATGTTTACGCGTTTCGCCTACGCGGGTTTGAAATTTGGCGATTATGGCTCTCTGGATTATGGCCGTAGCGACGGTGTGCTGTACGATACGCTGTCTTACACCGACATGCAGCCAGAGTTCGATGGCATGACCTATAACTCTGACCAGTTCATGTTCCACCGTGGTAATGGCCTGCTGACCTGGCGTAATAACGATTTCTTCGGTCTGGTTGACGGACTTAACTTCGCCATGCAGTACCAGGGTAAAAATGGTGGCGCAGGCGAACCGGGTGCGCGTGACGTGCTGCGCCAGAATGGTGACGGTTACGGCATGTCCCTGAGCTATGATATTGGCGCAGGTGTCAGCGTGGCGGGTTCATTCTTCTCTTCTGACCGTACTACTGACCAGAATAATGCAGCGGTAATGGGTAACGGCGACCGTGCGGAAGCCTACGCTGCCGCCCTGAGATATGAAGCCAATGGCGCTTACCTGGCTGTTATGTACACCCAGGCCTACAATGCCTCCCGCTTCGGTTCTTCTGATAGCGATGTCTATGGTTACGCGAACAAATCCCAGATTTTTGAAGCCTACGCGGGTTATACCTTCGACTTCGGTTTAACTCCGTTCGTTGCGTACAACCAGACTCGTGCCTCTAAACTGGGTGCATCTACCGGCACCAATGGTGTTGCTTATGGCAAGCAGGACTTGATCAAGTTTGTTGACCTGGGTGCCAGCTACGCGTTCAACAAAAACATGAATGCGTTTGTTGACTACAAAATCAACATGATAGACGACAGTGATTTCTCCCGCGCTGCCGGTGTCAGCACCAGCGATGTCGTGGCAATGGGCGTGGTTTACCAGTTCTAAGTTAAACCCGGCTCACGCAACGTTATCACTCCCCCTGCCTGCAGGGGGTTTTCTATCTGAATACCGAACATCTTTCCCCTCTGTTCCTGCCATCATTAACAACGAAATCCCCTAATCTTCACTAAAATAACGTGACACACTTATTTTGCATTTTTGCTTGTGTAGTTCAGCGACTTCAGTAACGCTTACACGCTGGAAATCATTATTCGCATCTCCATGCGATTATTTTTTATACAAATATTTTCACAGGTAATAATGAAAAATGCCTACGGCGCATAAACCGTCTCTGCCTGCTGCAATTATGGCTTCTGCAGGTATCGTTTTTGGCGATATAGGGACCAGCCCACTTTATACACTCAAGCAGTGCCTGTCAGTTCTTCCTAATGGCGCACCAACCCAGGCGGGTGTCATGGGATTTCTTTCACTCATTTTTTGGGCACTTACACTTATAGTCACTATCAAATATGCTGGTTTTGTCATGCGGGCTGACCACGATGGTGAAGGCGGGATCCTGACACTAATGTCACTGGCCCAAAAAACGATTACCGGAGCGGCAGGAAAAGTTATCCTGCTGGCCGGGTTGACTGGCGGGGCGTTTTTTTATGGAGATGGCATTATTACGCCAGCAATCTCCGTGCTGTCAGCAATTGAAGGTGTGGAAATTATTGCACCTTCCCTGGCAACGTATATCATTCCGGCATCAATTTGCATCCTTGCCGCACTGTTTCTTGTCCAGCGTAATGGTACTGAAAAAGTCAGTAAAATTTTCGGGCCGATTATGCTGGTATGGTTCGGTTCGCTGGCGGTGTTAGGCGTGCGGGGAATACAAATTAACCCAACCGTCTTACACGCCCTCAACCCCATTTACGCATTTGAGTTTTTCCGCCTGTACTCGTCATTATCCCTTGCCGCTATCGGGATGGTGGTGCTCGCAGTCACCGGTGCGGAGGCACTTTATGCAGATATGGGACATATTGGTAAAAATCCCATCCGGCTGGCATGGTTGCTGATTGCAATGCCTGCGCTGGTTATCAACTATTTTGGCCAGGGTGCGCTGGTCCTGCATAATCCGGATGCGGTACAAAACCCTTTTTACCTTCTGGCACCAGACTGGGCACAAATCCCATTATTGATTATCTCTACCTTTGCCACCATTATTGCTGCTCAGGCAGTCATCTCCGGTGTTTATACCCTGACTTATCAGGCCATTCGCCAGGGCTTTTTACCACCAACCCGAGTGGTATTTACTTCCTCAAGAGAGGTCGGGCAAATCTATATCCCGGTGGTTAACTGGATTCTGTTCTCCGCTGTCACGGTTGTGGTCGTGGTCTTCAAGTCCTCTTCGGCACTCTCCTCTGCCTATGGCATTGTGGTTACCGGTACAATGGTACTGACAGCCTGCCTGCTTGTTATCATTGCCCGGCATAAATGGCGCTGGCCTGGATTTGTTACCTCTCTCATGTTGATAACCATGTTGGCTGTGGATATTCCACTGTTTTTAGCCAACCTTGGGAAATTATTTTCCGGTGGATGGATCCCTGTCGTACTGGGATTATCCATGCTGGCCATCATGCTTATCTGGTATACCGAGCGGGCGCGCCTTATCCACCGGCTGGGAAATGACCCACAACGTCTCCAGAATCTGGTCAATTCACTGGAGGAATCACCGCCAAAACGGGTTAAAGGAACGGCTATCTTTTTGGTGCGCAAGCCTTATGAGATTCCCCAGTCACTGTTGCACAACCTGAAACATAACCGGGTATTGCATGAACGGGTTGTCTTTTTGCACATCAACACAGCCAATGCCCCAAGAGTGGCTAACCAGCAGCGTCTGGTTATACAAAAATTGTCATCCAGCTTCTGGCTGGTTACAGCCTCCTATGGCTGGCAGGAAACCCCTGCAATGCCAGAGATCCTGCACTTGTGTGGTCTGGAGGGGCTTATCATGAAATTAAACGACACTTCTGTCTTCACTGCGCATGACACGCTTGTAATGAAAAAACGCGCAGGGTTACGCAAGTTACGTGGAGGGATATTTTTATTCTTGCAACGTAATGCCTTGCGTACTCACGAACAATTCATGATTCCGGTAGACAATGTCATTGAGTTGGGCGGGCAGAAGGAGTTTTGACAAGCGCAGTCACTGCTGTGGCTCACACACATCTGGCAGCAGGCGCTTATTCCGGCACCACGCCCTGCTGCCACTCAATAAAAAAACAGATACGGTTCGTTTGCTGTTAATACCTTAGCAGAGCATGCAATAAACCATACCGCCAGCCCAATTTACGGAGTGCTTTTTACTAAAAAACGTTGCTCCAACTACCACAGAGCAACGTTTCGTTTTCCCGGTTTGTTTTATCGGTTAAGCGGTCACCTGCGGCAATTACATCTTCTCATCTTCGTCATCAACCGGGCGGGGACTGTTAAACCGCCTGCGTACAATGACAAAGAAGACAGGCACAAAGAAGATTGCCAGCACTGTTGCCGTTATCATCCCGCCAATCACCCCGGTTCCTACAGCATTCTGTGCCCCTGAACCTGCACCGTTGCTGATAGCAAGGGGAAGCACACCGAGAATAAAGGCCAGTGAGGTCATCAGAATTGGGCGTAAACGCATGCGTGATGCTTCGATGGTTGCCTCAAGTAACGACTTGCCTTCTTTTTCAATCAGGTCTTTGGCAAATTCAACAATCAGGATTGCGTTCTTCGCTGACAGCCCGATGGTGGTTAACAAGCCCACCACAAAGTAGACATCATTGTTAAGCCCGCGCATAGTGGTTGCCAGCAACGCCCCCACCACGCCAAGGGGAACCACCAGCATCACCGAGAACGGAATCGACCAGCTTTCATACAGCGCGGCAAGGCACAGGAAAACCACAATCAGTGACAAAGCATACAGTGCCGGCGCCTGGTCTCCGGTCATTTTTTCCTGGTAAGACATCCCGGTCCAGCGGTAGCCAATACCCTGAGGTAATTGTTTCGCCAGTTGTTCCATCATCGCCATTGCTTCGCCCGAACTCCGCCCCGGAGCCGGTTGCCCCAGAATTTCCACCGAAGACAACCCGTTGTAACGCTCCAGGCGCGGTGAACCGTAAATCCATTTAGCCGAAGAGAAACTGGCGAAGGGTACCATCTCGCCATTGCTGGCGCGCACATACCAGTCATTCAGGTCATCTGGCATCATGCGGAAATGCGAATCGCTCATGACGTAAACACGCTTAACCCTGCCGCCATCCACAAAATCGTTCACATAGTTGCCGCCCCAGGCGGTAGACAAGGTGGTATTGATGTCCGGGAGCGATAACCCCAACGCACGGGCTTTTTCCTGATCAATGGTCACTTTATATTGAGGTGTATCATTCAGGCCATTGGGGCGCACTGCACTTAACACATCCGGGTGTTGCGCTGCCATGCTCAGGAGCTGGTCACGCGCCGCCATCAACGCTTCGTGCCCTAACCCGGCCTGGTCGGTTAACTCGAAGTCAAACCCGGTGGCATTGCCCAGCGCAATAATGGCTGGCAGGTTAAATGCCACAACATTACCATCCAGAATTTTGGAGAATGCCGCATTAGCACGCGCTACCATTGCGGGAACGTGGTTGTCTGAACCTTCGCGCAGTGACCAGTCTTTCAGGCCAATAAAGGCAATCCCAATGTTCTGACCACGCCCGGCAAAACCATAACCGCCAACAGTCAGCACAGACCGGACATTTTTACGCTCGTCGCCAAGGTAGTAATCCGCAACGCTTTCAAGCACCTTCTGGGTACGTTGCTGTGTAGCCCCAGCGGGTAAAATCACCTGAGTCGCGATAACGCCCTGGTCTTCGTCGGGCAGGAATGCGGTTGGCAGGCGCATAAACAGTACGCACATCCCGCCGACAATAAACAGATAGACCACAATATAGCGCCCGGTGGCAGAAAGCATGTTGCTGACAGTCGCAGTATACCGGTTAGCGCTGCGCTCAAACTGGCGGTTAAACCAGCCAAAGAAGCCTTTGTGTTCAACATGCCCGCCTTTGGCAGGCTTCAGCAATGTTGCACACAATGCAGGGGTCAGAATCAGTGCCACCAGTACGGAAAGCACCATGGCAGACACAATGGTGATAGAGAATTGCCGGTAAATAACCCCGGTCGAACCGCCAAAAAACGCCATGGGTACAAACACAGCAGATAACACCAGTGCCACACCCACCAGCGCGCCCTGAATTTGCCCCATGGATTTACGTGTTGCCGCTCTGGGTGACAGCCCCTCTTCGGCCATCACCCGTTCGACGTTTTCTACTACCACAATGGCATCGTCCACCAGCAAACCTATTGCCAGCACCATCCCGAACATGGTCAGGGTGTTGATACTGAACCCACAAGCCGCCAGCACACCAAATGTCCCCAGCAATACTACCGGTACGGCGATAGTAGGAATCAGTGTCGCCCGCAGGTTCTGCAGGAACAGGAACATGACCAGGAACACCAGCACAATGGCTTCAAACAGGGTTTTGACCACCTCATGAATGGAGATCTGGATAAACGGCGTGGTATCCCACGGATAAACGACTTCCATGCCTGCCGGGAAATAGGGTTTCAGGGCATTCAGCTCATCACGCACGGCTTTTGCGGTATCCAGTGCATTTGCCCCGGTTGCCAGTTGTATCCCCAGAGCAGAGGCGGGTTTACCGTTGATCCGTACAATATACTGGTAATCTTCACCGCCACGCTCAATGCGCGCCACATCTTTCAGGCGCACCTGGGAACCATCGCTGTTCACTTTCAGCAGGATATTGCCAAACTCCTCCGGCGAGGTCAGGCGGGTTTGCGCAATGATAGAAGCGTTCAGTTGCTGGTCTTTATCCGCTGGTGTGCCGCCCAACTGCCCGGCGGCAATCTGGGTGTTTTGCGATTCCAACTCACTGACCACATCCACAGGAGTCAACTGGAAGCTGTTGAGTTTTTCCGGATTCAGCCAGATACGCATCGCATATTGCGAACCGAACAACGTGGTATCACCCACACCATCAATACGGCTGATCGGGTCTTTGATATGCGACCCCACATAGTCGGAAATATCCTGCTGAGTCATGTGGCCGTTGTTATTGGTAAAACCAACAACCATCATGAACGTACTGGAAGATTTACGTACCGAAATCCCCTGTTGCTGAACTTCAGCAGGCAATAACGGCATAGCCAGTTGCAGTTTATTTTGTACCTGAACCTGAGCGATATCCGGATCGGTGCCGTTTTTGAACGACAGTGTCAGTTGCAACACGCCAGAAGAATCACTGTTGGAGGACATATAAATCAGCCCGTCCAGCCCGTTCATGTTCTGTTCAATAACCTGAGTGACGGAGTTCTGCAGTGTGGTGGCATCGGCGCCAGGGTAAGTGGCACGGATTTGCACTGCTGGCGGTGCCACATCCGGGTACTGTTCAACAGGCAGGCTCAAAATCGAGATCCCCCCTGCCAGCATTATGATGATAGCCAGCACCCAGGCAAAAATGGGACGGTTAATAAAGAATTTAGACATAAGAGATCCTGTTACCCCTGGTTTGCCTGAGTGGGAGTAGTGACGGGCTGAGGGTTCACCAGTACGCCTGGGCGGAGTTTTTGTACTCCCGAGACCACCAGGGTATCGCCTGCTTTCAGGCCACTTGATACCAGCCAGTTATCTCCCAGCGCCTGCTCAACATCGACCTGGCGAGTCTCGGCTTTGTTCTGGCTGTCTACGACCCAAACTGATGCATCGCCACGCGGTGTATGGGTGACCGCTGCTTGCGGCACCAGCAATGCATCCGGGCGAATACCTTCATCAACCCGGCCTTTTACAAACATGCCGGGCAACAGGCTGTGCTGCGGGTTCAATATTGTGGCGCGTAGCGTGATAGTCCCGGTGGTTTTATCCACAGTGACATCGGCGAAATCAAGCTGACCATGCAGAGATTGTGGGTGCCCATCCACCAGCACATCGACCGCGGCTTTACCCTTCCCGGAAACTACCTGCCCACTGGCATTTGCCTGACGCAGTGCCAGGAAAGCATTACCGGGCTGGGTCATATCCAGGTACACCTGGTCAATTTGCGAAATGGTCGCCAGCGCATCGCTTTGGCCGTTCTGAACCAGCGTGCCTTCGGTAAACAAAGACCGGCCAATACGGCCAGAAACCGGGGCAGTAACTTTGGTTCGTTCGAGGTTAATTTGCGCACTGTTCACAGCAGCCTGAGCGGCGGCAACTGAGGCATCGTCCTGTTGTGCCGCGGCACTTGCCTGGTCATATTCCTGGCGGCTGACATACCGGGCGCCCAATAATTTCTGGTAGCGGCTGAGTGTAATGTGTGCGATACGTGCCTGCGCGCGAGCCTGCGCAAGGCTTCCTTGCGCCTGGTTCAGTGCGGCTTCATAAGGTGCCGGGTCAATCTGGTACAACATGTCTCCAGCTGTGACATCACTGCCCTCAGTGAAGAATCGTTTCAGCACAATACCAGAAACCTGCGGGCGTACCTCTGCGGTTCGGTAAGCCACTATACGGCCCGGTAATGTGGTAGTCACAGGTATGGTTGAAGCACTTAACCGGGTCACCCCGACATTAACAGCCTGCCCCTGAGGTTCTTCTGGTTGCTGCCTGTTACAAGCCACCAGCAAGATGGAGGCAACAAGTAAACTTAACCCAAAGGCAGTCCTGGGATAATTCACCCCATATCTCTTCATGGTCATCCTCAATGTGAATCTGTGCGATAATTATTCTTGTGAGTGATACTGGTATTTCTTCCGCCATGAGCCTGGCGGCATATGGTATTTCCTGGAAAATGTACGGGTAAAAGATTGCTGGGAATCAAATCCATAACGGAATGAAATTTCCAGAATAGATTGTTCAGGATCTTTTAAGTCATTCGCCGCATATTCAAGTTTTCTGTCGCGGATATAACTGGCGAGTGTCTGGCGTGTTTCCTGATAAAACAGCCGCTGTAAATGCCAGCGGGAATAGCCAGACCTCCGTGCCACATCGTCAATCTTCAACGGCTTGTCTATATTCTCATCAATCCACGACATAATCAGATGAATAACATCATGTTGTAGCGCCATCATATCCACCTTCATTATTCAGGAAATTAAAATGAAGCGCGCAGCCTGAGCCCTTTCGCCTGATTAACAGCAAAATGGCCCCTTCTGGCCTGCGCCAGTTTTTCAGTCAGATAAGGTTATTGGTAGAGTTCAGCGACACCATTTAAGGTATTTCTGCCACCAGCAGAAACAACGCGAAATGATGAGGCTCCAGCGGCCTGTGCTTTATGGCTCAATGCGGCTGTTAAGTCATCCAGCGTTAACTCGCCTGAAGCACTGACACTGCCCATGGCAACCCGCCCTTCACATGACTGAACCTCTTCAATGGCGAACGCGTGACCAATACTGGTGAATACCAGCATTGCTGCCAGTAATAATTTGATGGATTGCATTATTCACTCCCTAATCAAAAAAAATTATAAAGCACAAAAAGCAAAAAATAATTATCAGTTGAAGTATCTTAGCATAACAATAAAAACCGATTACCCCCTGGCAATGGAACAATGTTATGCATAAAACTCATTAATTCGATTATTCATCACCCACATAATCTGCCACGAATAGTTTTTCTCCCGTTGCACAGCTCTGCTCACAACGGCAGGTATTGAGTGGGATATTCTTATTTACCACAACACAGAAATACAGGTTGGCAATCAGTGCGCTTAAGTATTAATTACCCACAAATTTTATCATTTAATGCTTTATTGAGAAAAATCAGAAAACAGGTATATATTAAACAAGCGGTAGACAGACTGTAATTGACAAAATGTGGGGTATATTAGCGTACTCAAATTAATTTGGATTACTGGTAACAACACAGATGTAATTTACAGTATGAGAGTATAAGCAGGCTGTCCACTGCTGAACAACACCCATTCCTGCGAAAACTTTGCCTGATTCTGCAAAACAGCCAATATCCATAGGGCGCATCAGAATGAAATGAAATACGGCCGGAATAAGCGTGCCTCAATAGTTTTTGCGCCAGGGCGAACAGCCCCTGAACAAAAATTTAAAAAAGCCTGTTTTGGTATAGCGCCCGGCCAGAGCTGGCTTTATGGTAGGCAGGGTCTGACAACCAATAAAGCAGGTAAAGCGATGCGAATTCTTGTAGTAGGTGCAGGGGCTACGGGCGGGTATTTCGGTGCACGTTTGGCGCTGGCAGGCCGGGATGTCACCTTTTTAGTGCGTGAAAAACGTTGTGCGCAATTACAGAAAACGGGTCTGATGCTGAAAAGCCCGTATGGAGATGTCACACTGGAACCGAAGCTGGTCACCGCGCAACAACTGAGTGGAACCTGGGATGTGATTCTGCTTACGGTTAAAAGCTTTGGCCTTGAGCAGGCGATGGCAGATATCGCACCAGCAGTGGGTAAAAACACGCTGATTATCCCCATTCTTAATGGCATGCGGCATATTGAGACTCTTCAGGAACGGTTTGGCAAACATGCAGTTATTGGCGGCTTGTGTAAAATCCATGCCACTCTGGGTGAACAAGGTGAAATTATCCAGCTTTCGCGCCTGCACACGCTGTTCTATGGCAACCTGCCGGGCAATAACAGCGAACGCCTGCAACAGCTGGATGCCCAACTGCGCGACTGTGGGTTTGATACTGTTTTTTCTGAGGCAATTCAGAGCGACTTATGGGAAAAATGGCTGCTACTCAGTACACTCGGTTCCGTAACCTGCCTCGCCCGTGGCAACACACAACAAATTGCCCATGCACCCGGTGGGCGCGAATTTATTGAGTCGGTATTTGCGGAAGTGCTGGCGGTGATTGAAGCCTGTGGTTACCAAGGCCGCGAGAAAGTTATTAACTCAACACGAGAATTTCTCACCAACCCGGATACCCCGCTGACTTCTTCGATGTACCGCGATTTAACCCATGGTTTTACTATTGAAGCGGAACAAATCATTGGTGACCTGGTGCGCCGGGCGGCACAGCATGGTGTGGTTACACCGTTGCTTAATGCCGTGAATGTACACCTGAATGTTTACCTGCAAAACCGCGCCTGACACACCACAAAGTGCCACCGTTTCCTCCTGACAAAATTGTCAGGTTACTGTCAGCGAGGTGACGGTCAAACCAGGTTACAATAGCGTGTTTTAATTCCCCAGGTGAATGGCATGCGTCTGCTTCTCGTTGAAGATGAGGAAAAAACCTCGTCATATATTAGCCGGGCTCTGAGTGAGCTGAGTTTTTCCGTTGATGTCGCACATGACGGCATTGAAGGGCTGTACCTGGCATTGCAGTATGACTACGATGCCATTGTGCTGGATGTCATGCTGCCGGGACAGGACGGGTATTCCGTGCTGGAAAAGTTGCGTGCCAGCAAACAAACGCCCGTGCTGATGCTGTCGGCCCGCAGCTCCGTAGACGAACGAGTACGTGGCCTGCGTTGCGGTGCTGACGATTACCTGCCAAAACCTTTTTCTCTGATTGAGCTGGTCGCCAGAATACAGGCGTTAATCCGCCGTCGTGGCAGTGATAACACCGATCCTACCCATATCAGTATTGATGATCTGCATATCGATCTTATCTCACGTAAAGTGTCACGCAATAACGAACGTATCGACCTGACGGCAAAAGAGTTTGCCCTGCTGAGCCTGTTGGCGCGTCATCAGGGCGAGATCTTGTCCAAACTGATGATTGCAGAACAGGTATGGGATATGAATTTCGACAGCGATGCCAATGTGGTGGAAGTCGCCATTAAGCGCCTGCGTAATAAAATTGATACCCCTTACACAGTGAAACTACTCCACACGGTACGTGGTATGGGTTATGTACTGGAAAACCGAACTGCGGCAAACGCATCATGACACTGAATCTGAAACAAAGCTCTATTTCCGGGCGGCTGACCCTGTTATTTGTGGTACTGATGGTGGTAATTTTGCTCGCCATCGCCCTGTTTTTGCGCACCACGCTGTTCTCTTCACTGAAAAACCAGATGCATAATGAGCTGGCGTTTCGCAATTCACTGGTAGTGCCATTCATTGAACACGAGGGTACAACACAGTTGTGGGGCCGGGTTGTGCGCAAACTTACCACACTGACAGAAAACGAAGGGGGTAAAGTACAATATCTGGTGCTGAGTGATGATCCGTTGTATACATTTGGCGGCGAAATGGAAAAAGCAGTTGCCGCGCACAACCCTCCGGAAGGCTATTCCAGCGTCTACCTGCATGCCAATAGCTGCCCGTATTACCTGCTGGTCAAAACCATTCCGGCGCACGGCGAACGCCCACCAGTGAAATTTGTTGTTTCAATAGACTCAACAGCCTATTACAAGACCTATACCGAATTTACCGAAGCCCTTATTTTTATTTCTCTGGCCGGGTTAATCCTGGTCGCGGCGCTGAGTTACGCCGTTTCACGTTATGGCCTGAAACCTGCGAGACAAATGAGTGAGCAGGCAAACCAACTGGCTCCGGGAAATGTGGGGCAGCGGCTTAATACTGCCAGCCTGCCTGATGAGTTGCGCACCCTGGCCCAGGCATTTAATGGTGTGCTTGAACGCCAGGAAAAAGCCTGGCAGCAACTGGACAGCTTTAATGCCGATGTTGCCCACGAATTACGCACTCCTCTGACGAATTTAATAGGCCAGACACAGCTTGCGCTGTCCCGCCAGCGAGATATCCAGGAACTGGAAGATTTACTGGAATCCAACCTGGAAGAACTGGCCCGTATGACATCCATTATTAATGACATGCTGTTCCTTTCCCATGCAGAGGCCGGGCAGCGGGCAATTGAGCTAACGGATATTTCCCTGCAAGAAGAAGCGGTCAAAACGGCAGAATATGTGGAGCCTTCATTACTGGAACATGAACTGGTGGTTACTATTGGTGGCGATGTGCGCGCCTGTGTGGACCGGCGCCTGTTCCACCGCGCGCTGGCTAATTTGCTGGAAAATGGCGCGCGCCACGCCAGCACCGGCAGCGCCATTGGTGTCAGCCTGTCCCGCGAAGGTGACTTCGCGAAAATTGCCGTGTCCAACCAGGGGGATCCCATTGAGCCTGGGCATTTATCACGGTTGTTTGAACGGTTCTACCGGGTGGATGCAGCGCGTAACGGCAGTAATATGCACCATGGGCTGGGGCTGGCGATTGTCAAAGCTGTTGCACTGATGCATGACGGTAAAACTTTTGCCTACAGCTACCAGGGCGTTAACACTTTCGGGTTTACTTTGCGCCTGAATACCCCTCATGCGCAGCCCCTGGCAGGCCGAGGTAAAACAACGGTTACCCCGCTGGGTACAGATACCGCCGCCACCTGAAAACGGGCCATAGCGCAGAATTTACTGCCAGGTAAACAAAACAACAACCAGGGTTATGTGCAATAACGCTATGTGCATAACCCTGGTTGTAATCATTGAACCTGATTCAGGTTTCCCTGCCAATACCTTCCCACCCATCCTGAGAACAGTTATAAATTTCTGGAAAATAAAAATCAGGCAATAAAAAACCGGCCAGTAATGACTTACTCTGGCCGGCCAAATAACAACACAATCACCAATAAGGGTATTAGTTACAGAATCACAGAGTGGGAATTAAAACAACACAAGAAAAGTCTTATTTATATAATTCAGCCACACCGAAATACTGGTTATTACCATCTGCAGAGATAATTCTAAAGCTGGATGCACCCGCTGCCTGTGCTTTTTCCTGCAACGCCTGGGTCACATCCGCCAGTGTCTGCTGGCCACTGGTACTGACCACCCCATCAGGAGTGCGTCCATGACCAGAAGCCACTTCCTGGGCAGCAAGTGAACTAAAACTGACCGCAGCCAGCGCCAAAATACCGGGTACCAGAAAACGTTTTTTCATTGTGCCACCTTCTTAACCTGAAAAATAAAAAAATAAGCTTAACGAAAAGAATTAACGCCTTTCGATAAGCTTATTTTACGTGCGCATTGCTGACTATTGAGTGACAGGAAAATAACAATCCTGTCAGCTACAATGTTTTACATTCTTGCATTAGATTTACGAAATGCCCGAGGTGACTGATTAAACACACGCGAGAAAACACGGGTAAATGTTTGCTGAGAATCAAACCCGTACCGGTCTGAAATAAAGCATACTGAATAACGTGTGTTTTTTAATTCCTCTGCTGCCAGCGCCAGTTTACGGTTACGGATATAACTGCCTAATGTTTCCGCCGTGACATCCTGGAAAACCCGTTGCAGATGCCATTTGGAGTACCCTGCTTTATGGGCAACATCTTCTATTTTAATCGGTTCGTGAACATGTGCTTCAATCCACTCTTTCAGTGCCTCTACAAGAGCAACATGCTTTTCCACAATTTTTTGCATAGTGAATGTCCCCGTCTTGTCCGAAGGCTGCGCCTTCGTATCCTTTCTTTTCGCCTGGTACCGCCCGGAAGACGGCACGCCCGCAGATCAATAAAATCGACAGGGTTCACTATAAGAGGTGCTCGCTGACCTCAACATGACACCAAAATAACATTTTTGTCAGGAAGCTGTGCGTTGCGCAGGAAAGGCCAGGCAATCCCCGGCAATCAGACAGGGAATTGCCGGGATAACACAGCTGATAAATCAGGCAGGTTTGCTAACAGAAATTATCAGCATCATGGGGCGGCGCAGTTCATCCTGCATACCCGGAACGGTTGCCAGTAAGTGCGCGGACGGCTGTGGCTCACTCAGCCCGTTAACATGCAGTTGCAACGCGAATAATGGAGCCAGCCAGTCTGTCAGTGTGCGGTGGTATTTCACCACAGATTCCCCCAGAAAACAGGTTTCACGGCGCCCGGTAGAAAAATAGTGGTCAACCGGCCAGTGCAGTGGCTTGCCTTCGTCATCACAATGCCAGGCCTGAGTGCCCGCTGCAGTAAAAACAGGGTGCTCCACACTGAATACAAAACTGCCGCCTGGCTTCAGCGCCTGAACAACCTTACGGCACAGTGCTGGCCAGTCTGCCACGTAGTGAAACGCCAGTGAACTGAGAACCACATCAAATGCCCCGGACTCAGGATGATAGTCCTCCATTGCCGCCTGTCGCCATGAAATGCGCTCTGCGCCGGGAGCCTGCTGTGCGCGGGCCAGCATTTTAGCTGAGATATCCACACCGGTTACCGCAGCCGCTCCCTGAGCCTGAGCGTAAAAACAGTGCCAGCCGTAACCACAGCCTAAATCCAGTATATGCTTACCCGCCAGGGGTGGCAGCATGGCCTGAAATGCCGGCCATTCCCCCGCCGCGCTTAACCCTTCAACAGAGCGTGCCATTGCTGCATATTTGTCAAAAAACGCCGCATCATCGTACTTATTCTGCTTCATCTGCTTAACCTTCCCTGATGTTTATCATTCATAATATAAAATGTAGTTTAACGATATCCCTCGCCACAGTCCTGCCGTTTTCTTAACACCTTTGCCCGGCTGGCGAGAAACTGTGAGCCGGAGCAAAGCATTCATGCCAATAAACAACCGATCTATTGAGTAATAACCGGCACCAGACGGAAGCATTTTCCCGGCAGTTTTTGCTGTTATGCTGAGGGTGTATCTCGTTCCGGCAGGGTGAGCGTTGAGGGTAAAAAAAAAAGCTGCCCTGATGGGCAGCAAGGGGAATGAGTGAGCATGAGTCAGTCACCACTCACTACAAAACTGCATCACATCAACTTGCCGTCACACCCTGCCCAGCGCCTTATCAAATTCGGCCCAACAGGCAGTTAAATCCACCACACTGTGGGTTTTACGGGCTTCATCAATTTTGATGGCCGTTAACCCGGCTTCCAGCGCATCCACCACCGATACCTTAAGCGGCGTGCCTTGTTTCAGGTGGCGCACCACTTCTTCGGCCATCAGCGCATCGGCACCGTAATGGCCATCGTATGCGCTGCCATCGTAGGTTTTATCCGTCAGCGCAGCGCGGGTGCGGGCGTTATGAACACGAAAATAGTTACGCACAAAATCCCCTTCCGCCTGCCCATCCGTACCCATTACGCAAAAACGGCGGAACTCATCCGGCACATTGAGGTTGGCGTGAAACGCCATCGTGGCACCCCCTGCGTATTCCACAATTGCCGTCTGGTAATCGACAATATCTGCGTCGCTGTCAAACACATGCTCAGTGCTGGACCAGCCACTGGGTTTTTCGTGGTATACAGCGGAATCAGGTGTTACCTCACCCACCGGCGTATGCTGCGGCGTAAAAGACTTGCGCCCGCCGAAACTGGCGACCCGCACAGGGCGTTCGCCCACCAGCCCCTGGTAGAGGTCGATATCATGGCAGCACTTTTCAAGAATATAGGGCCCGGCATAGCGCTCAAAGCGCCGCCAGTCGCGCATGAAGAATGCCCCGTGGAAAGGCGGAATATGCTCGGTGGCTTCAATGGAGGTAATCTCCCCCAACTCACCGGCCGCTTTCGCTGCCACCAGGTCCTGGTATAGTGGAGAGTAGCGTAGCACCAGGCCAACAATCACTTTATCTTCACCATAACGGGCAATCAGTTTCGCCAGCGCCATACTCTGGGCTTCACTGGTTACTACCGGTTTTTCAGTAAACACGGTGTAACCTGCGGCCAGCCCGGCTTCAATATGCTCAAGGTGCATAAAATTCGGCGAACCAACCATCAGCAGACTGAACCCGCCCGCCGCCAGCATCTCATCCAGTGATGCAAACGCCTTACCGGGAGAAATACCGAAGGTTTCCAGGTTTGGCAGACCGGCCGGAGCCGGGTCGACATACCCTGTTATGGTGAATTCCGGGTCGGCTTTCTTAAACTCTTTTGCCACATGCGACATACGAAACCCTAACCCGACAATGCCTACTTTCATGTTCAACCCTGCCTGCTCAAGAAATATGTCTGATACTCAGAATCTGGTCATCTGGCGGTATTCTGCCAGCTACATCCGCCAGAACCTGCTCACGGGATGACGCGTTGTGTTATGCCGCGCCGCTGTTTAATTTTACACCGCCAACTTATTACGCCAGAAAAACTAAAGTCAATAACCAAAAAACCATCAATTTTCCGTTATTTTTTATCTAATTGTTTTTAAACATAAAAAATAAAAACGATGTTACATATTTATTTGTTATTGCGATTTAAGTTTTTTTCTCCTATCTTTTCGCTCAGAATCAGGTCTGTTGTGGCGACAAGCCGGCACTGATCAACAGGAGAATGGCATTGCAAACAGCGTATTTCATTGGCGTCGATGGTGGCGGCACACAGTGCCGAACCCGGTTAACCAACCAGAATGGTGATATTCTGGCGGCCTGTACCGGCGGCCCGGCCAATATCTGGAGCCAGTTCGATAGCGCCATGAAGCGAGTCTGCCAGTTGCTGGATGAAACCCTTCACGCCGCAGGATTTGGCCCTCGTGAAGCCCGGCAAACCCACGTTGTTCTGGGCCTTGCCGGGGGGAATATTTCGCGTGTACGCGTGCAGGCGCAAGCCTGGCCCCAGGCGTATGCATCGTGGCAGGTGTTTTCCGATGTCGAAATTGCCTGCCCTGGCGCGCATCATGGGCAACCAGGCGCCGTATTGATAACCGGCACCGGGAGCCAGGGCGCAGTCTGGGACGGCCAGGCGTTTCGCTGCGTGGGTGGCTGGGGCATGTCTTTATCAGACCAGGGCTCAGGGGCATGGCTGGGGCAACAGGCATTACGCCTGGCGCTTAAAGCCCATGAAAACCTGGTGGAGCACACCCCACTCACCCGGGCATTAATGGCAAACTTTGATAACGAACCGGAAACCTTGCTGGCCTGGTCGGTGCAGGCAACACCCGCACAGTGGGGACAGTTTGCGCCACAAATTTTCCAGGCAGCCCGTGAACAAGACAACCACGGTGTCGCGCTGTTGGCGGGCTGCGCACAGGAAGTCAGCGCACTGATTAGCAACCTCAGCCAGAATGGGCGCTACCCGGTAGCCATGCTTGGCGGCCTTGCCCTGCCCATTCACCCCTGGCTCAGCGCTGAGATTCAGGCCATGCTGGTTCCTGCCGGGGGAGATGCCCTTAGTGGTGCATTACGCCTTGCCCGCCTTTGTGCCTGAGGTGAAATTTTCAGGCAGGGTTAATTCAGGTGCCAATAACACGGCGTCCTGCTTACTGACTTCTGGTTAACTTAATGATGATGACTGCGCCTTCCATCACTACCCGCATTTTACGGCTGATTGTTGAGCTTTCCCCCGTCAGCCAGTCTGACCTGAAAGCCCGCAGTGGGCTGAGTATGTCCACTGTGTCTCAGGCAACCAACCGCCTGCTGGATCGGGGCATTATTCAGGAACTGGGGCTGCGCCGCGTTTCTATGGGGCGGCCGAAAACCCTGTTAGGGCTTAACCCGGATTACGCCAATGTGGTCGGTATCCAGCTCAATGCTGAGCGCAACCTGATTGTCATGACGGACCTCGCAGGTAACCTGGTGGGGGAACAGCAAATGTCATCAGGGGAACTGACCCCGCGCCAGTTAGGTGATGCGCTGGCAAAGTTTCTCAAAACCACAGGCGACAGGCATGTTGGCGCCATTGGACTGGCGCTTTCTGGCCTGGTGGATGCACAAAGTGGCTACTGTGTGCGTTCTACCGTACTCAACTGGGACAATGAACCGGTTGTGGAGCAACTGCAGGCCCGCTTTCACCTGCCAGTATTCATTGAAAACGATGCCAACGCCATGGCGCTGGCGGCACAGGTTTTCGGCCAGTTAGGCCAGTCGCGCACTGCAATTGTCGCCACTTATGGCAAAGGCATTGGGGCGGGAATAATACTTGACCGCCAGTTATACCCTGGCCGCCATGGTACCGCCGGGGAAATTGGCAATGCTTTCTTAACCGATGGCAGTGGGAGAACACTGGAGGACGCTGCTTCGTCAAAAGCGATTCTGCGGGCGCTGGCTAAAACCGGGGCAACACACCTGGCCGCCCTTGACGAACGCCCTTCCCCACAAACTCTGGAAGTATTGCGGGAAGCCGGCGAGCACCTGGGCAGTGCACTGGCAAACCTGGCAGTGGCATTTGACCCGGATGTGGTTTACCTAGCAATGGAGCCCCAAATGGCTTCACGAATATTGCTCGACCAGGTGACCCAGAGTTTCCACACTTACCGGCTGAAACTCACCCCACAACTCACCCCGTTGCAATTTTTAACGGAGTCCAACCGGATGTGGGCACTGGGTGCCGCCGGGCTCGCCGTTGACCGGCTGATAGATGTGCTTTCTACGGATGCTGAAGCCGAGCGCAATGATAACTAACCCGCCAAAAGACGGGGAGTCTGATGACAAACCTCATGTCCGCACAGAACGAGAGGATGTCACCCAATAAAAACCAGGGGAATCAATTCATTGATTTTCGGCTGCTAACTAAAAAGAAGGAAAAACCACGCTTTTTCCTTCTTTTTCATCAATCTGAACCCGCCAGACGGCGGTTTCAGATTGATTTACCAGGCCCGCTACCACGCAACGTTAGCGTAACCGCAACCCGTTTTCACGAAACAGCAGCAGGCTGGGCTGTGACAGTGCCAGGCTCATCTCCTGGCGCGTTTCAACATTGTCCCCATCACGCAGTTCAACCACCAGCATCTCTTCCCGGCCAATATCCAGGTAGACATAATTGGTGTGCCCGAGTTTCTCCACCCAGGAAACCGGTGCGATGAATTGCGCGATGCCTTCACCATTGCAAATTATGTGTTCCGGGCGCACACCCAGCCACAGTGTTTCCCCTTCTTCCACCGCTTCTGCCACCGGGCACACCAGGTTTTCCAGCGCCAAATCCGCCACCCGCAGTTGCACTTCACCCGGCTTTATCGCAGTAACTGTGGCAGGCAACACATTGATTTTAGGCGAGCCAATAAACCCGGCGACAAACAGATTATCGGGGTTGTGGTAAATTTCCAGCGGTGCCCCTGTCTGTTCAATTTTCCCCTGGCGCAGAACCACAATTCTGTCAGCCAGAGTCATCGCTTCCAGCTGGTCATGGGTGACATAAATCATGGTATTACCAAGTGCTTCATGCAACCGGGCAATCTCAATGCGCATTTTCAGGCGCAACTCTGCATCCAGGTTGGAAAGCGGCTCATCAAACAAGAACACAGATGGCTCGCGAATAATCGCCCGGCCAATGGCCACACGCTGGCGCTGACCGCCAGACAATGCGCGCGGCAGGCGGGCAAGGTATTCTGACAGGTGCAGTTTTGCCGCCACCTCGTCCACTTTGCGGTTAATCTCCGCTTTCGGGCGTTTCGCCATTTCCAGTGGGTAGGCCAGATTATCCCGCACCGACATATTGGGGTAGAGCGCATAAGACTGAAAGACCATGGCGATGCCCCGCTCAGAGGCAGACTGATGCGTCATATCCGCGCCAGAAATAAGCAGTTGCCCTTCCGTTATCTCTTCCAGCCCGGCTATCATGCGCAGCAATGTGGACTTTCCGCACCCCGACGGGCCAACAAATACCACAAACTCACCACTGTTGATGGTAAGGTCCAGCCCCGGGATAACAGTGACCTGCCCCCAGCGTTTTGTCACATTCTTCAATTCCAGACTGGCCATTTCTTCTCCCCTTACAACACCTGACCCATATAAATGGCATTGCGGCGGAAAATATGCCGGAAGCCCATTTTTTCATAAAACGCGCACACACCTTCGTTTTGCAGGCTGACGCCCAGGTGCACCCCAGGCACGCCCGCATCGCGCAATGCAGCCAGTTGCCGGGTTACCAGCCGTCGCCCCCAGCCGCCCTGCTGTGCAACTGGCAGCAGGTTAATATGCAGGTGTGCGGGCCAGCGGCCTGTCAGCTCTTCACTGGCCTTACCCGGCGCCCGGATCTGCCCCAGTACTTTCATATCCAGTGGCGCTTCACTGGTGCGCTGTGCATAGCGCGCCTGCAACACGGGCCACCAGCTCTGCGCCAGGCGGGCTTCAAACGCAGCGGTATCTGGCGTGGCAACCACGTACCCCACCACTTCACCAGACATTTCCAGAACAAACGCGAAATCAGGCTCAAATTCCGCATAAGGCAGGACATACAGCAAACCGGGGTAATCGCCATCGCTGTACAAATCAGTGGCATCTTTCCCGGCATTGGCTGTTTTAAGGCAAATACGGCTTAACGCTGCGCGGTCTTCGGCACGCGCCGGACGAATAACATCGGTGGATTCAGGCATCATGAAGCGCTCGCTGGTTATTGGCGGATTATGCCAGGGTAATTAAATCGTACTTTTTTTTCAAGATAGAATAATTACCACAATGGTTATTTTAACGCGTAGAACATATCGTCAGAATTGCCAGTAAGAGTTTCCCCTTATATTTAGCATCCCACAAACATACAGTGGATATTGATTTTGCTCACATTCTTTTCCGCACTCTCATTCCACGGGCTGAACCTGGCCTGAAACATAGGAAATTATTATGTTATCTCATTGACTGCAAAGGATATTATTTTCAACAACAGAATCACCTTACAATACAAAAAATACCCCGCCATATTACTGGCATTGCTCCATGAAAGCAGTTTTATATGCTGTTCACCTGTTTCGGTATTAGTTTTTCTGTGACAGAGGTAGCGTTATTTTCCTGTTAAAAATGCTGTTTGACTTTATTTTTTATATAAAGTAAGTGTAATACATGATGCAATTTTCAGCATCGTGTCACGCTGCGCACGGGAAGTGCCAAAAGCAATAATGCACGGAGGCGGGCCTTGTTTGGTGTCCAGAAGAGGTTTGATTCATGCGTCATTCACATCAGGTTCGTTTTACCCGCAAGACACGTAGCGCTTTACTCACAGCACTCACCTGTAGCGTGTTATCAGCACCATTACATGCACAAACACTGACTATCAGTGCCTGGGATATTTATAACTACCCGGAACAAAGCGCGGTGATTAATAAAGCCATTAAGGATTTCACCGCCGCCAACCCGGGCATTCAAATTAATCGCTCCATTCACGCATTTGAAGACACCCGTATTCCACTCAAGCTGGCACTCTCTTCTGGCGATGGCCCGCAAGTGGCTCAGGTGAACCAGGGTGGCGGTGATATGGGCGCACTGGTTAAAGAAAAATTGCTGGTTCCAATGGACAGCTACGCCACCACATACCACTGGACCACGCGTTTCCCGGATTCCATCCTCAAACGCAACCGCTGGTCTGAAAAGCAGGATTTCGGCAGTGGTCATTTGTATGGCGTAGCAAGCCTGGGTGAAATGGTTGGCCTTTATTACAACAAAGCATTGCTGGATAAAGCCGGCATCCCGGTGCCGAAAACTATGGCAGAATTCGAGCAGGCGCTGGCGAAGCTCAAACAACAGGGCACCGCCGGGCTGATGCTGGGGTTGCTGGATGGTAACGCCGGGCAGCAAATGCTCAGTACATTATGGGAAGACCAGATTGACAGCAGCGACCGCAAAGCACTTGATAACCTGATTTATGATGTGGGTGGCAGCTTTAAAGACGCGAAACTGGAAAAAGCCGCGCAGTTAATGCAGAAGTGGAACCACGATGGTTACTTCTTCCCGGGCTTCCAGGGCATTGGGCATGATGATGCCGCAACCCTGTTCCAGAACGGCCAGGCCGCATTTTTTATCAGCGGCACCTGGTACATGGGCCAGTTTAAAGCCAATAAAGACATTCATTTTGCAGCACTGCCAGCATTCCCTGGCGTGAAAAAACCACTGATGGTTGGCGGCACAGACCTGCCATTTTCTATTACCAGCACTGCGAAAACCAAAGCACAGCAGGATGCCGCGGCAAAATACATTAACTATATAGTTTCCGACAAAGTGGCAAATGACTGGTTGCAGGCCGGATTCCTGCCCGCATCTTCTTCGGCTTCCGCCACATTACCCAAAGACAACCCATTGTTGAGCGATGTCTATAAAGTGTGGGTGACCGTGAACCACAATGACGCGCTGGGCCACTACCTGGACTGGGCAACGCCGACCATGCTCACCACCCTCAACCAGAATGTACAGCTACTGATGGCCGATAAAATCACGCCACAGCAACTGGCTGAAAATGCAGATAAGGATTACCAAAAATACCTGAGTTCCTTAAAACACTAACTGCACGAGGTGTGGAAACAGCATCATGCTCAATCGTTCACGTTTACGTAATGCACTGTATCTTTTGCCTGCGATGTTGGTGTACAGCATTTTTCTGCTGTTCCCGCTGATGGCTTCACTGGGTATTGCTTTCACCGAATGGGATGGCAGCACCCGCCCACTGTTCATTGGCCTTGGCAATTTTGTGCAGATCTTCCGCGACCATGAATTCTGGACCGCGGTAGGTAACAATGTGGTATTGATGCTGTTCTACACGCTTCTGCCAGTGAGTCTTGGGCTGGCACTGTGCAGTTTTCTGAGTGAACTGCGCCGCCCGCGCGAGCTGACAGTGCTACGTTGCCTGTTTTTCTTGCCGTACATTATGCCCATGGCGGTTCTGGGTGTGGTGTGGCGCTGGTTATATAACCCGGCCTTCGGGCCGATTAACCAGTTTCTGCGTGCTATTGGCCTGCCTGACCTGGCGCTGGCCTGGTTGGGTGATTTCACCTGGGCACTGCCCGCTACCGGAATGGTAGCCGTATGGTACTTTTTCGGTTTTTGCCTGATCTTGTTTATGTCTGGTATTCAGCGCATGGACCCGTCGATTAACGAAGCCGCCGCGCTGGATGGTTCGTCCCGCTGGCAAAAGTTCCGCCGGATTACCCTGCCCGGGTTGCGCCCGGAAATTAAAATAGCGCTGATCCTCACCGTTATCGCCAGCCTGAAAGCCTTTGACCTGGTATATGTGATGACCCAGGGCGGGCCGGGTACCTCAACACTGGTTACCAATATGTATATGTACCAGCAGGGGTTCGACCTGCGCCACTTTGGCTATGCCTCGGCCGTTGCCATTGTCAGCCTGTTTATTGTCTTTGCCATTAATGGCGCGCTGCACTTTGCCATACGGGAGCCAAAATCATGATAAACCGCACGCCCCTGCTTTCCCGGGCATTATTATGGTGCCTGGCGTTAATGACCATCGCCCCGTTTTTAATGGCTTTTCTCACTTCATTTAAAACCCAAATGGAACTGTTCCAGGGCGTATTTGCCCTGCCCCACACGTTCAGCCTGGCCAACTATCTGTCGGCCTGGGAAGACGGCCATTTCAGTATCTATTTTATGAACTCAGTTCTGGTGGTGTTCCCGGTGGTGATACTCAGTATCCTGCTGGGGATTTTATCGGGCTTTGGCTTTGCTTTTTTACGAGTGCCGGGCAAAACCCTGTTCGCCCTGTTGATGGCATTGGGTATGGTATTGCCCTCTGAGTCGTTTATCATTCCCCTGTACCATGAACTGCGCTGGATGGGGCTGACCAACACCTATCTGGCCCTGATCCTGCCGCAGGTGGCGTTGTCCATTCCGTTCACCACACTGATGGTCGCCACTGCTCTGCAACAAGTTCCGAAAGAGCTAATTGAAGCAGCAGTGATGGACAACACACCACGCTGGCGTTTGCTGTGGAAAATTCTGGTACCGGCCATTTGGCCCACCCTTTCTACGCTGGCGCTGCTACTGTTTATCTGGACCTGGAACGAATTTTTAATTCCGCTCATTTTGGTTAATCAGGAAGATTTACGAACCCTGCCGATTGGGATGATGTTTTTCCAGAACAAGAACACCATTAACATTCCGGTACTGATGGCAGGCGCAATGATTGTTATTCTGCCGTTAGTGGCTGTGTTTCTGGTGTTCCAGCGCAAATTCATTAGCGGCGTGACACAAGGCGCGGTGAAATAAATGCAACTGACTCTGACGCTCCCCAAAGGCCACCCGGCCAGTTCCCCGGTAACCGGGATAATTCAGCAGGCCATAGATGAAGTCAACAACGCTGGCGGCGGAACACTGGTACTCCCTCCGGGGCAGTATTTAACCGGTGCCCTGGTTCTGCCTTCAAACTTCTGCCTGCATTTTGAACCAGGTGCTGAACTGGTTGCCAGCAGCCAGTATGAAGATTACCTGCCAGGTGAAACCCTGAGTGTGGCCGAACAATCCAACCGGGCACTGATCTACGCCCGTAACCAGCACAACATCAGCCTGACTGGCCAGGGCCGCATTGATGGTAACGCCACTGCCTGGTTCTCTGCCACCAAAGACGCCTTGGGTTACCGTATGCCTGCGCAGGAGCGGCCACGCATTATTGTGTTCGAAGGCTGTAATAATGTGCGCCTGCAAAGCGTGCGGATACATGACGCGCCGATGTGGACCGTCCACCTGGTTGCCTGTGAGCAGGTGTTTATCAGCCAGATGGTTGTTGATAACGATATGACCATGGCGAATACCGATGCGCTGGATATTGACAGTTGCCGCTATGTACATATCAGCGACAGCCATTTCAGTGCCGCCGACGATGGCATTTGCCTGAAAACCACCCGTAAACCCGCCCCACTGGCCGGCCCCACCCAACATGTCACGATTAGCGGCTGCACTCTGCGCTCCGCGAGCAGTGCATTCAAAATTGGCACTGAAACAGTTGATGACATTGAAGATATTGTTATGACCGGGTGCACCATCTACGACAGCAACCGTGGCATCGGGATTATCAGCCGTGATGGTGGCGCACTGCGCCGCCTGCGGTTCAGCGATATCACTTTTAACTGCCATCACGCGAACCCCTGCCACTGGGGGCGCGCAGACCCGGTATTTATCTCCTGCCGCGCGCGTGACCCCAAGGTTCCCCCCGGCCCCATCAGCCAGGTCAGTTTTAATGGGATAAGTGGCACTGCTGAAGGAGCCATTAACCTGCACAGCGAGCAACCCGGAGACATAGCCTGGGTGCGACTCAGCCAGGTCCAGCTTCGCCAGGTGGCATGCAATGACCCGCAGCAAGGCAGCTATGATATTCGCCCACCCTGCAACCCCGAACGCCCCACAGGCACCGGGCTGGACAACGCATTTTTGATTAACCCGGCAAGCGGTGAGCCGTGGGGTGTGGAACGTTACCCTGGCGGAATGCCTGCTATTTACGCCACTGGCGTGTTGCACCTGGCGCTGGATAACCTGTCCATTGAACGTCCACACCCGCTTCCCGCAGGCTGGCACCCACAAGCGGTTATACAATCATAGCTGCATATAAATGCGAATAAGTATCATTTATTTTACTAAGCTAAAACACGAATGATACACTTGCTCCCTCCTGCGGCAGGCCATTGCCTGCCGCCAGTAACTGACAGGTGAGCATGAAAACGCAGCAACCGCTACCCCCGCCACAACTGTTCTCCGTGGCGCATTTTCTTGACTTTGGCGCACGCTACAGTATTGATTACCACTTCCCGGGTCTTGGCATGACACCTGCGGCAAACGCTGCCCGCACCGTGATGCGTGGCTATGTGGATGAACTTACCCTGCCATCGGGGATTTTTGCCACCTGCTCTGATTTACAGGTGATTGAACCCTGGCACTCCACATCACTGGGGTGTGCACCGTTATATATTCTGGTCGTACTGGAAGGGAATGTGCAGCTAAACCTGAATGGCAAAGCCTGGCGAATCCAGTCGGGTATGGCACTGGCAACCCATCTTGGGGAACAGCAAGTGCTGCGCGCCTGCCACCAGAGCGATGAGCGCCTGGTGACTGTTTCACTGGCGCTGCCAGCGGCAAGCGCTGCCGCTCACCCGGCAATTGCCGCGCATGTCTCCGCCTGGCAGCAACTGGGGCCACTCACCACGGCCTGGCCGGTAGCCAGTTATGTTCTGAGTGGGTTACGCCAGGCACAGCAGTGCACCACCTCGCCACTGGCCCGCCAGCTCACTCTTGAAGGTGCCTTGCTGCAGTTACTGGGCCAGCAAATGCAGGAAAGTGCCACCAACAACACAAACCTGCGTGGAGAACGCCTGCGGCTGGAACAGGTGCGTATTATACTGGAAACCGCCCCGGAACAACCCCATACACTGGAAGCCCTGGCGCGCACCGCCGCCATGAGCACAGCCAGCCTGCGCAGTAAATTCCGCCAGGCCTATGGCGACTCGGTGTTTAATTACCTGCGCGATTGCCGGCTGGCTCTTGCCCGGCGCTATCTTCTGGAAGGCGACAGCGTTCAGGAAGCTGCATGGAAAGCTGGCTATGCCCATGCCACCAATTTTGCGACCGCCTTCCGGCGGCGTTACGGTATTCCCCCCAGCGATGTTCACCCGGTGCAGTAAGGCCGGGTTTTAGCATTGCGCATACACAGTCTGTCATCCGGCATAGTCTTGCCCCGGCATAAAACCGTAATAATAATCACTTTCATTAAATAATAATTCAGGACAGGTTCAGATACATGGCAAGGTCAGGGACATTCTCTTTTTCTTTACTGGCTGGCAGTATTGCCACCAGTTTTTTCCCCGGCGCACAGGCTGCCACCACAGCGGCAGGTTCCCAGGAAAGCACTATCGTTGTCAGCGCCACACATGGTGAGAGTAGTAACAGCGTGGCGCCTTACATCAACAGCGCCACCAAATCAGCACTACCGGAAAACCGCACACCACAAACCATAGATACCATCAGCCACAGTGAAATGGCGCAGCGCCACCCGCAGTCGCTCAATGAAGTGCTGCGCTATGCCGCCGGGGTTTCAACCGAAATGCGCGGTGCCACCACCTATATGAGCGAATATAAAATCCGTGGTTTTAATGCAGAACATGAATACCTCGACGGGCTGCAACTGCCCTATAACGTGAGTGGCAACACCAAAGCGAATATCGACCCCATTCTTATGGAACAGGTTCAGATCCTTAAAGGACCATCTTCGGTGTTATATGGCAATGCTTCTCCCGGCGGGCTGGTGAATATTCAGAGCAAAATGCCCGAGAAAACACCTCACAACGAAATTGGCTTTAATACTGGCAACCGGAATTTAAAAGAAGGCTGGCTGGATTCCACCGGGCAAATTGCCAACAGCGACTGGGCATACCGGTTAATTGGCAAAGCCAGTGAAGGCGATGACCAGGCCCGCACCACCAAACACGAAAGCTACCTGATTGCGCCTTCTGCCACCTGGCAGCCTTCCGGCCAGACCCGGCTGACGGTTCAGGCGCTATACCAGAACCAGCCCAGCCTGACCCCATCCAACCCGTTACCACTGGCTTACCTGCGCAGTGGCTATGCCTCGCGCCGGGATTTTGCGGGCGACCACTGGAATGGGTTTAAACAACGTGAAGGCATGCTGGGTTACACCTTTGAACACCAGTTTGATAACGGCTGGGGCATGGTACAAAAAGCGCGTTATTTCAGTGTGGATACCCACCAGCGCAGTATTTACTCCACCGGCATCGGGGCCAGTAATACTCAGCTTTCCCGCTTTGGTTACACCACCGATGAAGACCTGGACAGCTTCAATGTGGACAACCAGGTGAGCAAAACTGCCCACTGGGGCGACTGGCAGCACCACCTGTTAGCCGGGTTCGACTACCAGCACCTGAACTCCCATATGAGATACCGCTATGGGACCGTGAACCCGGGTATCGACATGCAACACCCGGATTACAGCCAGGTAACCAGCAACAACCTGGGTTTGTATACCGCCACGAAGCAGCGCCTGAGTTTTTACCAGCAGGGCTGGTATTTACAGGACCAGGTGGTATTCGGCGGGCTGAACCTGGTCGCCAGCATTCGCTACGACAACTATCACTCCACCACTACCAATAATCTGGATAACGACAGCAAAAGCTGGGTGAGCCAGCAGCGTGTCACCAAACGCCTGGGCGCGCTGTACCAGTTCGACAATGGTATTGCGCCTTACGTCAGTTACTCCGAAGGGTTTTTGCCGGTTTCACCGCAGGGTACACTTACCGCACAGCAAGTTAAACCCACCACCAGCGAGCAACTGGAAGGCGGTGTGAAGTACCAGATAGCAGACTATGCCACCACACTGACCGCGTCTGTTTTCCGTATCCGGCAAAAAAACGTAGTGACTACCGACAACACCTACACTGCCGATTACCAGTTGAATTACTGGCAAACCGGGGAGATAACGTCGAAAGGGGTTGAATTAAGCGCTATCAGCCGCCCAACAGATAACATCAACCTGGTGGCAAATTACGCCTGGACCGACGCAGAAAACACCAAAGATGCGCTCTACCAGGGAAAACGCCCGACCCAGGTTCCTGAGCATGCCGCCAACCTGTGGGCCGATTACCACTTCAGTTCCGGTAGCCTGAATGGGCTGATGATTGGTGCCGGCGCGCGTTATACCGGTAAAACAGAAACAACTCCGGATAACAGCCTCCCGGCGCTGGGTGGTAATACACAGTACGATATGGCGGTAAGTTACGATATGGGCGTTATCAGCCCGTCTCTGGCGGGGCTGACGCTGAAAGCCAGCGGCCAGAACCTGACCAATAAACTCACCTGGACCTGCTATGACGCCAACTATTGCTGGATTGGCCGGGACCGCACCTGGCAGGTGGGTGCCAGCTACCAGTTCTGACAACTAACAACTGTGTAATCAACATAAAACAGGCCCGGCGCGCCAGAAGTGCGCCGGGCCTGTTAATCATTATGCGGGGAATTACTGCCCGGACCAGGCGCGCAGGTTATTTTCGCGTACCTGCAATTTTTGCTCTGGTGTCAGTTTAAAATAGCCCGGAGCCATGCCACTTTCCCAGTCGCCATACAACGGGTTCGGCAACACAATCAGCTCGGTGCCAAAGCGGGCATGGTTATCACTGACAAACTGGCGACGAGCCGCGTTGTCTTTGTGGTATGTCGCCGCCCCAAAGTCATTGAGATTGTCGCCAATATATAACACCACATGGTAGCCACTGGCTTTTACGCTGTCGAAGCGTGCCTGTTTGTTCGAGCTGTCTGTTTTCAGCAACAGGGTTTTGTCATTGACACCCGGGAAACCCAGCGCTTCAAGATTGGCTTTGGTCGCCGCGCTGTCTTTGGCATCACGGTTGGAAATATAGAACATCGTACCGCCATGGCTGTTCACGTAACGGGCAAACTGCACCGCGCCAGGTACAGCCACTGCCTGTTTTGCCTGAGTCCATGCAGACCAGGTTTTATCACTAAAAGGCTGCCCGTGTTTGGCCTGCCACGCGCTATATGCGCTGTTATCCAGCATGGTTTCATCCAGGTCGACAATGACTGCCCGGCGGCCTTTCACTTTATGGGCCGAGGCATCAAATGCCAGGCGCGCACTGTTAAAAGCCTGCCACGCCAGCGCCTGGTATTCACCAGACTGCTGGAACCAGTTCACCGCCAGTACAGACTGCCCGGCCAGTTGCTGCTGAGCCTGTTGCTGCATGGATTGTTGTGACTGGGTTGACTGCTGTTGAGCACCTTGCTGTGGTGCGGCGCACCCGGCTAAAGCCAGAATGATGGCCGCGCCAATACCCTGCAAAATCGGTTTTTTCATGGGGCTACCTTTATCCTTATTTTCGCCACGAGAAAGCACGTTAAGTTTCGGGAGCGCAGTTTAAAACTGCGCGCAGTTAACGTTAGCAATCTGAGCCAGGAAAGCCAGTGTGTTGTGCAGAAAATCCTGAAAAATCAGTAAGCATTTATTCCGGTGTGGTGGCAAACAGCACAACCCCTATGACAGTTTCCTGACACGGGAGTTGTGGGTTACCTGGAAAGCGGAGTTACTTCGTGAGTTCTGCACGGGCTTCGGCCAGTTCAGCCTGCGCCTGGGCCAGTTTGCGCTGGCGTTTTTCTATTTTGTCTTTCTGGCCGGAAGCCTGTGCTTCTTTCAGTTCGTGAGTACGTTCTTTTACCTCACGCTCTTTTTCCTGTACTTTCACCTGGCGGCTTTTCAGCAGGCCGTCGTCTGTACAGTGGTCTTGCACATTTTGCAGCGCTTCTTTAAGGCCGCTTACCCGCCCGGCATTACCCTGCTCCCTGGCATGAGTTAGTTGCTGTTCAATTTCGTGCTGCTTCGCGGCACAACCGGTAAGCTGGCTGGTTGCGGCCTGCGCCAGCCCTGAGGCCGCAAGAACAGGAACAGCCAGCATTATTGCGGTTACCCACCTGGTGGTTTTGTTACTCATCATCATCTCCTGATAGTTACTGCATTTACCGGCCACTCATTGGCAACGGTTTACTGAGTCTGTTCCGCAGGCTGTTGTTCAATCGCCTGCTTCGGTGGCCTTGGGTATTTCCACAACCATTTGCCACTCGCCATACGCCAGTAGAAACAAACAGCGCGTACACACCAGTCGAAGAACATCCCCAACCAGACACCAACCACACCGAATCCAAGCACAACGCCCAGCACGTAGCCCACCACAACCCTGGCGCCCCACATGCTGAACATAGAAATCCACATAGCAAAGCGGGCATCACGCGCCCCTTTCAGGCCCGCAGGCAACACCCAGGACGCAGCCCAGACCGGCATAAACGCCGCATTCAGCCAGAGCAGTATTTTCACCACATCTTTTACATCCTGTTCATGGGTGTAGAACGATGCCAGTAACCCGGCAAATGGCGCACTACCCCAGGCAATAATGGTCAGCCCGACGGTGGCCAGCCAGAACACATGGCGCAACTGGCGCTCTGCCTGCCCTATCTGGCCTTTACCCAGACGTTTACCGACAATAATAGTGGAAGCAGACCCCAGGGCGTTACCCGGCAGGTTAATAATCCCGGCAACAGAAAAAGCAATAAAGTTACCGGCAATGACATCTGTGCCCATCCCGGCGACAAAGACCTGAGTTAGCAACTTGCCGCCATTAAACAGGACAGACTCGATACTGGCCGGAATACCAATCCCCAGAACTTCCACCAGAATGCCAAAATTCAGCGGTTTGAAATAACTCTTCAGGCGAATACGAATGGCCGGAGTGAACCCCACCATCAGCACCCAAATAATGGCGAAGGCACCAATATAACGGGAAATGCTCAGCCCCAGCCCGGCACCAATAAAGCCCAACCCGTGCCAGGAAAAACAGCCGTAAATCAGCAAGCTACTGATAATAATATTCAGGATATTCATACCGCCATTGATCAACAGCGGTATTTTGGTGTTGCCTGCTCCACGCAATGCGCCACTGCCTATCAGGGCGATGGCTGCGGCCGGATAACTCCAGGCGGTAAGTTGCAAATAGGTCAGTGCGAGCGCTTTCACCGAAGGTGCGGCTTCACCGGCAATCACATTAATTATGTGTTCGCCCATAAGGTGAATCACCGCTGCCATCAGCACCGCAATAATGGTCATTAACACCAATGACTGGCGTGCCGCAGCCCGTGCGCGTTTCCGGTCGCGTTTACCCAGGCTGAAGGCCACCACCACCGTGGTACCGAGATCCACCGCAGCAAAAAACGCCAGGATAACCATGTTGAAGCTGTCTGCCAGGCCCACGCCTGCCATCGCTTCTTTACCCAGCCAACTGACCAGGAATGTGCTCAGCACACCCATCATCAGTACACAGGTATTTTCAATCAAAATGGGGATAGCGAGCGGCGTAACTTCCCGCCAAAACAAAACGCGATAACTCTTACGATTACGGTACCAGTGAGTTGCCCTCACGCGGTGGTTCATTGCGGAAAGTACTTTCAAATTGGACTCACAAACAAAATGTTGAAACCCAGTTTTAAATGATGAGGGAGTATTCATATTCCTGCAAAGGATTTTCAGGTTTATTTGTCTGATAATCCAGCGAGCTGCTGAGATAATCGCCACTTAGCGTGGATTTGGCGATTTAGGTTTGACAATTGTTTTTTCGCCGCTATGATTGCCTCCACACGATTCCTCTGTAGTTCAGTCGGTAGAACGGCGGACTGTTAATCCGTATGTCACTGGTTCGAGTCCAGTCAGAGGAGCCAAATTTAGAGAAGCCCGCTTAAGGAAACTTAAGCGGGCTTTTTGTTTTTTTGCGAATCTTTATGTTATTTAGATTCAAAAGATTAGCGTGAAAAGTCTTCCCGATGCATTTTCAGTTTACCCTCCACATCGGGAGAATTTGGTGGTCATATTCGGGGTCAGGAGTTTACTAATACGGGAAAAGAAACAAAATAATTCTAAACTTTTCCTATTTCTTGTGTTTGTGCTATTCGATAACCCATGACTCTGCATCCGCGCAGCCTTTTATCCCACATTCGAAGCAAGGCTCGATGCCCGAGATTATGAGCACTGTCGCGGGCAAGCGACCAACTGTCCGGAAATTCCTGAATGCTGGCCACCAGCGGAACGAAACCATGCCCATTACGGCCCCGCCTTCTTCGCAGCAGAAAGCCGCTCGTAGACTTGATTACCAAGCCATTTCGATACCAACTCCTGCATCTCCGGCTTGCCCATGTAGTCGGTGAACAACTCCTCGTTCAATTCAATGCGCTCGATGAAGAGGGACTCTAGCACCTGCCTGAAAACCAGTTGGAACTTGTCGAGGGAGTTAACCTCGGCCGCCTTCTGCAGAGCTTCGCTTCGGCTGGCCGCCTCGGCGATCTGATCGAAGAACAGTTGATCTGCTTCGTTTAGTTCGCCCCCAAAACGATGATTGATGATATCGATGAGGCGCGACAGCGAAACATGTTCCTCGCGCACCATTCCAGACCCAACCTCACGCGGGCCATCCAGCGGTTTAGCATAACCCTCATTGAGGCTGATCGAGCCTTCGCTGATCTTCTGCAATCGATAATAGTCGAGCTCGATCTCCTCATCAAATTGATATCCCGGTCCACTCTTGCGCTTAGGCAGCTTCAACGCGAGGTGCCGTAGGTACGTAAAGAGCTTTTCCAAATCGCTGTCTTGATAGGGGATCACCTGACTCAAAAAACTGTAGAGATTACGAAAGGCTTGTAGTTTGCCGCGCCACAGCTCAGCTTCCGCCTCCTCCGTGTTCTGAAACTGCACGAAGCGCGCGACTGCCTGATCGAGAATCGCGTTCATCGCCTTGTGGTCGCCGGGGCTTTGGCGGCGCTTTGGCGCGAAGAACACGCGCGTGAACTCGGCCACCTCGGTCTGCAGATACACGCCTGACGCATCTAGCTCGGCTTTCACCTCGTAGAGCTTGTCGGGATCGACTTGCTCACCCATCACTGAGCCATCGTAGTACTGGCGGAAAGCCTCCTGGATCTCGCCGGGCTCATTGACGAAGTCGAGCACGAATGTGTCGTCCTTAAGCGGATGAGTACGGTTCAAGCGTGACAAAGTCTGCACCGCCTGAATGCCTGCCAAGCGCTTGTCCACATACATAGTGTGCAGCAACGGCTGATCGAAGCCGGTCTGGTATTTCTCGGCCACCAGCAGAACGCGGAAATCCGGCTTGGCGAAGGTGTCGGGCAGCTCTTTCTCTTTTAGGCCGCCATTCATCTCGACCTCTGTGTACGACTTCTCCGGAGTCTTGTCGTCCTCCACTGCGCCTGAGAATGCTACCAGGCTTTTGATCGGATAGCCCTTCTCCCGGATGTAGCGGTCGAACTCCTGCTTATAGCGCACGGCCTCCAGCCTTGACCCAGTCACCACCATCGCCTTGGCATGCCCGCCTATCTTGTGTCGAGTGAAATGCTGAAAGTGTTCAACCATCACCTCAGTTTTCTGGCCGATGTTGTGCGGATGCAGGCGCATAAAGCGCGCTAGCGCCTTGGCGGCTTTCTTGCGTTCGACGTTGGGGTCTTCCTCAGCCTTCTTGATCAGCTTGTAGTAGGTCTTGTAGGTAACGTAGCTCTTGAGCACGTCCTCGATGAAACCCTCCTCAATTGCTTGGCGCATGGTGTAACAGTGGAAGGGCTCTCCGTTGCGGCCGAAGATCGCCAGCGTCTTGTGCTTGGGCGTGGCGGTGAAGGCGAAGAAACTCATGTTCGGTTGATGGCCCCTCTTGGCCATGGAGCGAAACAGTCGCTCCAGTTCGACTTCGCCTTCCTCCTCGGCCATCTCTTGCGCCTTGCAGCGCAGCTCGGCACCGCCCAGCACGCCCTTAAGTTCGGTTGCTATCTCGCCTGACTGTGAGCTGTGCGCCTCGTCGATAATCACCGCGTACTTGCGCGTTGGTAGATGACTATTGCCGCCTTCACCGCGCTCCTCGCTCAACTTCGCAAGTTGGGCCGACACAAACGGGAACTTCTGCAGCGTGGTGATAATGATCGGCACGCCATCTTCAAGCGCCTCTGCGAGCTGGCGCGAATCTTCGTCGATTTTCTGCACCACACCTTGGCGGTGGTCAAACTGGTAGATGGTGTTCTGCAATTGTCGATCCAGCACCACGCGGTCGGTGATGACGACCACAGTGTCGAACAGCCGCTCGTCGCGTGCATTGTGCAAGCTGGAAAGGCGATGCGCCAGCCAGGCAATGGTGTTGCTCTTACCGCTGCCGGCCGAGTGCTCGACTAGGTAGTTATGTCCAATCCCCTCGGTAGCTGCAGCCGAAACCATCTCACGCACCGCTTGCAACTGGTGATAGCGTGGAAAGATCAGGTTTTCCTTACGTACCTTTTTTCCATCGTTTGTAGTTTTTTCTTCAATGTTCAGATGCAAAAAGCGGGCAAGTAGATCAAGCAAACTGTCGCGCTGTAGAACCTCTTCCCACAAATACGCTGTTTTGTAGTTGCGATCGTCCCGGTCGGGCGGGTTGCCCACACCGCCATTAAAACCCCGATTGAACGGCAGGAAATAGGTGGAGGTCCCGGCCAAGCGAGTGGTCATGTGCGCTTCTTCCGTATCCACTGCAAAATGCACCAAGGTACGCTTGGTGAACTCGAAGATGGGTTCACGCGGATCGCGGTCGTGGCGGTACTGGTGGAGGGCGTTCGCCACCGTCTGGCCGGTCAAAGGGTTCTTGAGCTCCAGCGTAACCACCGGAATACCGTTGACCGACAACACCACATCCAGCGACTTTCCCGACTTCGGGCTGAAATGCAATTGGCGGGTCAGCCCCAGCCGATTGGCCTGGTAGCGCGCCTCCAGCTCAGGATTCAGGCCGTGGGCCGGGCGGAAAAAGGCAATTCGCAGCGTCTTGCCGAAACACTTGAAGCCGTGGCGCAACGTGGCCAGCGCACCATGAGTATCGAGCCATTTGCACAGAGACTCCAGAACGCGCGTACCGGTTTGCTCACCGTGCAGGACTTCCAGCTTTTCCCACACCTTGGTTTGGGTAACACGGATGAAGGCCAGCGCCTCATCGGGGAAGATCGCGCGCTCGCGGTTAAAGCCTTTGGTGTCGAGCCGGGAGTAACCCTCGCCCAGCAAGACCGCCTCTATGGCGGTTTCAAATGCGGCTTCACTCGTGGATTTCATGCGCCCCCCCTAGAGATTCTCTTTTGCAACCAGAACACCATCACCTGCGCGAATTCAGGAAGATCCCCAGCTTGAGTGCCATCCCATTTCTTGAGTTCTTGTACAGCGTTAAGAGTCCCTTTTCCTAGCCGCAGCTTAAACGCATCAAGTACAGCTTTACGGTTATTTACGAGACGGTACCAGTTTAGGTTTAGCACGTCATTCAAGGCATCGTTCATTGCTACGTCGTCAGACTCGATTCGCCCATCCCCCAAGAACTTGATCTTTCGCTCAATGGGATGCGCCGGGTCGCATACGCTGAAGCACAGCACGTTATTGCCCTTTCGCGTGTCACAATGTTGCTCGCGCGCAGGGCGGCCCTGCCCGCCGAGACAAGCGCCTAGCAGGTTGCTGTAGTCTAATTGACGTGCGGGAAAGCCAGTCTGGCTCTGCCAGTGCTCAATTTTCATCTCATCTTCGTTAGCGCGGATTCTGGACTGGCAGTAACAACACAGCCCCCGCTGTTCCGTCACCAACGCCTGTCGCAATGCGTCTTTGCCTGTATTCAGTACTTTCGCGCCCGTATTGGCATCTACACTGTTGGTGTAATTGTCATAGTTCGCGTGTGGTTGTTGCCGATGTCTTGTCAAACAGGGCGGCTCTGATCCTTTGTAAATGGTCCGCATCTAATCTGAACCTTCCAGAAAGTGGATCAGCGAACTGGCCCGGGTTAACTCGGGTTCATCCTCGCCGAGCTTTTGTTCAAGAGCCGCAATAGCGGCACGGGCTTCGTCGAAACGCTCCTGGTCGATCAGCTCGAAGAGGGCATTCAACTTCCCCTCCACCTCACGGTTGCGCACCGGTGCGCCCATGAGCTCTTGCAGGATACGATTGGCATCCATGCCATAGGCCTCAGTGGGAACGGTAACACTCACTTTGCCATCCACAATTTCGAGGAAGCGTACGCAGCCTGCAGGCACCTCCCCCAACACTAGTGGCGAATGAGTGGTCACAACAAACTGGCAAGCCTTGAAGGTGTCGCGAAGACGTTGCAGCACCTCGCGTTGCCACCTCGGATGCAGGTGCAGCTCGATCTCGTCGATCAGCACCAACGCCTCACCTTCTGCTATTGGGTTTGAGAGATTAGGATTGGCGACAGCAAGACGGCGGGTTAGGTCAAAAACCAAAGCAATCAATCCACGTTCGCCGTCGGATAATTGCTCCAAAAATAACTGCTTTCTCGCTTTTTTACCGCGGGCCTGTTCATCTATCGTCGCATCTTTCACGACGGAGTAACGAGGTGGGTTTTCTTCATGAAACCAGAATTCCTTGATCTGGGGCATGAGGCTAGAAATAGCTTCCTGAAGCAGCTTCAAAATCCGTTCCCCATACTGCACAGCTTCTTTTCGAAGCACGCGGGTCGAGAATATGGCACGTTGCCACTTGGCAAATTCGTTCAGCGATATCTCAAGTTGCGTCAGCGATTTTGAGAATGCCGCCCCCTGCTTAAAAGGCAATGTGCCTTGAAGTTTTGGCGGAAGCCTTGAAAGCAAGCGGTGTGTTGAGTAATAGACAACCAGTGGTTGTGTCGGGCTGCTTTTTAAGTAGCGTTTCAGCCTTGCTTCTGTTTCATGAGTGTCGGTAAACAACCAGTTCAGACGCTTCTCAAAATTTCCTTCTAGTCGCTTGTCTATCCAAGTGATCTCGTTTTTTAGGTTTTTGTAATCAGGCGTCCCCTTTTCCAGAAGAGCCAGATCCTTCTTCATCTGGGCTTGCTTATGCTCAAGAGTCAGCTTTTCACTCTTATCAAGGCTTTCCTTGGACAGGAAGGTGATCAAGTATGCAGCTCCTAAGTCACTACTTCCTATTTCAATGATGCAGGTGGACTTTCCTTGCTGGATATCGGCATCAAGTACCGGAAGTGCTTTCTCTCGCGAAACTGTAAAATCTGGTAAGGAGTGGGAATATGCTATCGCAATGGCCTGTAAAATAGTTGATTTGCCAACACCATTGACACCGGCAATTACGGTCAACCGCTCGTCAAAATCAATGTCAAGCCGATCAAAACCTCGGAAGCTGGTCAACCCTAAGCTATGTAGTTTCATGATGTTATTTCCTCCGGCGGAATCTGCCCAGTAACGGCGGCAGTAATCAGCGCGGTGCGACGCTCCAAGAGTAAAGATAAAGAAGAAGAGACCTCCCTCGTGATTGACTGAAATCGCTCTTCGGCGCGCTCAAGGCACTCCACGATCTCAACTTGTTCGTTGAGTGGAGGAAGAGGTGTAAGCCAATCCAAAACGTGGCCTTGCGATACCTTGACCATTGTTCCACTTGAACCTCTTGCGTCGCGACGAATCTGAACGCGCGCTGCTGCTGTCGTTAGGAACGATGTCAGGTACTCAGGAAGAATTTTCTTCTCGTGAACCCGGAGCCTGTAGATAAGGTCTGGGAGCAACAGGTTTGGCTCGGCATAGGGGACGCATGCGACGTCAGCCACGAGCTCCGGTGTGTTGCCCCGTGTTATGAGTACATCTCCTTTGCGTAGCGAAAGTAGTTGCTCTTCTTCATCGGTTCCGCGCAGCGCCTTGTTCTCCTCCCGCTTGAATCGACCTTTTGAAACGGCGCTTAGCTTCAACACTCCCAACTCGTCTGGCCCTGCCGGCGTGTTGGCTGCAATTGGCGAACTGCCTTGATCTATTGAGATAATGACATATTTAATGCGCTGTAGTCCCCAATGCGCCGGAATCTCGCCCAGCCATTCCTGACCGGATGGATTGAGCGGGACATTGGGCTCGAGGCCACGAGTGACAACACGGCTGATGAGGGCGGCGCGCTTTTCTTCTAGCAGCGCCAGCATGCGTTCTTTTTCAGCGATCAGCCCGTCGATGCGGACTATTTCTCGGTCTAGGTAGATAGCGATTCGACTTTGCTCATCAGGATTAGTTGGACATGGCAATTTCAAGTTTTTTAGGAATTCGCCATCAACATGTGGTATTCCCATGCCATTTGTAAATGTCTTCAGAACAGGCTCAACGGCTTTACAAATCCAAAAAAGAAACTGCCGATCAAACTGCAGAGGTGTGACGAGTGAGGTAGTGGAGGAAACAGCACCATGTTTAGCTTTCAGAAACTCTCCCGCATTTGAACCATCCCATAGTAATAAAACATCGTTATCCTCTGCAGTAAGCATTCCCTGTGCAGGCACATATTGGGAAGCTTCCGTATCACCACGTAAATACTCCATTGACAGATAAGGGAGAACATCGACAGTAACATCCTCCTCTTCCTTTGCAGGTAATCGCCCCTTGGATGTAGCTGCAATGTATCTAAATCTTACTTCACGCCAGTGGCTTGGCAGAGAGGTTGCAATGCTGATTGGATTCACTCCGTCACCTCACCCAGTAAACCCAAGATCCGCTTTTCCACCTCCGCCAGCTCGGCATCAATATCGCGCAGGGGGCGTGGCCGCAGATACTGAAAGAACACACGGTTGAAATTGATCTCGTAGCCGACTTTGCCAATGCCACCGTCCTGCTCATCCAGCGCCTCGCGGTCGATCCAAGCATCGGCCACGTAGGGGCGCACCTCGCGCAGCACGTAGCTGATGATGTCCTCCTTCAGTGGAATGTTCTCCGTATCCTTGAGTGCCGGGTCGGGTTCGTATTCCACCAGGGCTTTGCCCTCGGTGTGCAGCCCGAGCAGCGCATACAGCTCGCCGGAACTCATCGTCGGAAGCGACTGGCGCGGGAACAAATCCGTACCGATGGTAACATCGCCCTTTTTGTGGCGCTTGGCAATCACCGGCGCGGCTTCGGGATCCGCCACGGTGAAGCAGTCGCGAAAGATTTTCTTTTGTGCCGAACCCTTAGCCCCCTTGGCCCAGCCTTCGACGTCGTTGGGCAGGTCTTTGAAAACCCGCTGCACGGTGTCCCAAGTGTCGTTCCAGTCCAATAGTGGTTCGCTGCCGAGTGTGTCCTGCACGGCCTGCAGGGCGTCGTACAGTTCGGGGCAGGTATTGAGGAAGCGCTCGCGAGCCTCATCGGTGATCTTAAAGCGCAGTCGCAGTGGACGCAGCACGGTGATGCGGCGGTAGCCGAAGTCGGTGTTGTCGAACACGCGGCTGGTCTTGCTGTTCTCCATGGCGCCGTGTTCGCGCGTGACGTCATCAAGCGCCGCTTGGTCGACGTAGCGGCGCTTGTCGCCCAGGCTGCGCTTCATCGGCGTGTAGCGCTCGCGGGCGTCGATGAGCTGGATCTTGCCTCTGCGGTGTTCGACCTTGCGGTTGCTGACCACCCAAATGAAGGTGCCGATGCCGGTGTTGTAGAACATCTGTTCGGGCAGGGCGACGATGGCTTCGAGCATGTCATGCTCAATGATCCAACGACGGATCTCGCTCTCGCCGCTGCCAGCGCCGCCGGTGAACAGCGGCGAGCCGTTGAACACGACGGCGGCGCGCGAGCCGGGCTTGTTGCGGTCACCGGCCTTGTAGTCCTGGAACTTGCTCATCATGTAGAGCAGGAACAGCAGGGCGCCGTCGTTGATGCGAGGCAGCTTGCCGCTGTAGCCACGGAAATTGGGCCAGCGGTCGATGATCTTCTTCTCGGCTTTCCAGTCCACGCCGAAGGGCGGGTTGGCTAACAGGTAGTCGAAGCGATGGTCGGGAAACGGGTCGTCGATGAGGGTGTTACCCAGTACTACTTGGCCATCCTTGTGGCCCTTGATCAAGAGGTCGGAAGCGGCCACTGCGTAAGAGCGTGGGTTGTAGTCCTGTCCAAAGACCTTAACCGTGGCTTGATCGTTGTGGGCGCGAATCCAGTTCTGCGCCTCGGCCAGCATACCGCCGGTGCCGCAAGCAGGGTCGCAGATGGTAACGATGACACCTGCCTGGGTGAGCACGCTGGTGTCGGGCTCCAGCAACAGGTTGACCATCAGTTGGATGACTTCGCGCGGGGTGAAGTGATCACCAGCCGTTTCATTGGCGGCTTCGTTAAAGCGCCGGATCAGGTCCTCAAACACCAAACCCATGGTGATATTGTCGACGTTACGCGGGTGCAGGTCGATCTCCGCGAACTGAGAGACCACCTGATACAGGCGGTTGGACTCTTCGAGCTTCTCGATTTCTTTGTCGAATTCGAAGCGCTCGAAAATCTTTCGGATATTTTCGGAAAAGCCCGCGATGTAGTCGGCCAGGTGCCGACCGATGTTGTCCGGGTCGCCCTTGAGCTTGTAGAAGTCGAGCTGACTGTGGTTGTGGAAGCCCAGCGGCGTGCCATCTTCATCTTTGGCCAAGTTGTTGAGGATGGCGTCGATGTTGGCAATGCCCTTGCTGCTCAGTTCGGTATAGCGCTTGAGCACGGCATCCTTGCTAGGAGCCAGAACAGCATCAAAGCGGCGCAATACGGTGAGCGGTAGCATCACGCGCTCGTATTGTGGTGGGCGGTAAGGGCCGCGCAGCAGATCGGCGACAGACCAAATGAAGTTGGCAAGTTGTTGGAAGTTGGCACTCATGGATGCGTCCTGGAGTTCGATGGATTCTGTTTTGCCTCTATCGACCGACCAGTACTGGAGGTGGTCGATATAAGACTTTGATTTATTTGGCCTGCGTAGGCGTATCGCACAGATACTATCGCTCGGCTATCACCGATGATGACATCCACGTCACTGCGCGGGATATGCAAAATAGTCTGTGTTTCCCAAGGCAATGTGCCACGCTCACTGGCCAGCCGCATCACGTCATCACCGGTGACTGGCTTGCTTTGGTCTGCAACGCGAGGGAAGCACCGGACATCGGTGGTGGACGCTACTGCCATGGCGCTCGGAATGCGTAATTCGATGTACCGGCCGCCATTCGGGGCGGTAACAACATCAGGCAAAACGGATACGTTAACGGTACGCTCGGCCAATTTTCGTCGCACTGTATCTAGCCAGCCTGACGAGATATGTTGGTCGGTCGGTGGTGTGCTTTGACCATTCTCCATGCCAAGAAGCAGAAGACCGCCGGTTGCATTCGTAAAAGCAATGCAATCCTTAGCTATTTCATTCCAGTCTGTCGTCATGCTGGTCAGTGCCCGCAAGTGCTTCTGGTCTAGGAGCTGTCCTTGTAGGCTCACGCGAGAGATTCCCATGCTGAATTCATTTTTGTTCGCTCCTGTATTCTGTGTTTTCATCGGCGCCGCCAGCACGCACCCACTCGTCCACCTCGGAGAGCTGGAATTTCCACAACCGCCCAATCTTGTGCGCAGGCAAACCTTTGCGCTCTCGCCAGCGATACACGGTGTCTTTCACCACGCCCAGATGCCGAGCGACATCAATTGCAGTGACCCACGGTTCAGAGTTCATGGCATTAGCGCTCACAGAGGGATTAAAGTCGTTTTAAATCGCCATCAGTCTACCAGACAGTCGGAGTAGCGGCCATCCTGAAATGGCCAAGGTTAGCGGAATGGCTATTCAAGGTAATAGTCTTTAATTTGGGGAAAGGTCAAATCGCACCTAAAAAGTCTGTTCGATTCAACTGGGGGCAATTTGTAGTTTTAAAAAGCCAAATTAGCTCACTATGCATTGGACAAACCTCAACGCCCAGCTTTCAATAGACTCTAATGGAATATTCCCAGCCTCAGCCCTCTGATGCTTCGGATGGTTGATGCCAATGTGGTTAAGCTCACCAAACAGGCAATCTAATAACTCATTTGGCCAGCTAATTGATTTTGCGACAACGCCCTTGCGGATCTGCAGGAACTGGTCAATCCAATCCTGCAGTTCAGAGCCAAATAGCACTTTGGTTGAAAGCATCTTAATTCCATCAGAAGTATCGACTTCCAGTAGTACAGCCTCCGTTGCTTTATAACGGATCCTGACGGCTTTAATAGCCCGAGGCGATTCACATCTATCTTTGGAAACAATCTCGCATAGATCAGACTTTTTTATGCTCGTTCAAGCGACCCTTCCTTTGCAGAGAACGTCGTAGAACGATCAACCCATGAAGCGAAGTATTTAAACCGGCTTTTAGTAACCAGCAACTGTTGGTGGTCATTCTGGTGGTCTTGACAGGAAAGCGATCCTGATTTAGCTTATTTATTAGCCAGTTACTGGCAAAGGCGATCCCAGTCAGAGGAGCCAAATTTAAGAAGCCTGCTTACGAGCAGGCTTTTTGCTTTTGTGCGTCCCTGATGTTAACTCAGAATTGCATCCAGCCTGGCAAGCACCTCATTTACAACGGCGCCAGGTATGCGTTCCAGCCGCATGCCGTTCCGGGCAGCCATATCAATGGTTCTGGGCTGGTCGCAGCGAATAACGCCCGTTGTTTTTGTCCCCGCCCCATCCAGTGAAACGGTGAAACCCGCTGTACGTGCAAAGTTTCCGCCGCTGGTGACGGGAACCACTACCGGTAGCCGGGCCAGCTTGTTAAACGACGCCTTCGATACGATGAGTACCGGACATTTTCCACTTTGCTCATGGCCAGCAATCGGATCCAGTGAAACAAGCCAGATTTCCCCTCTGTCCATTTACAGGATCTCCTTGCCTACCGCAGGCGCATCAATCCATTCCCTCTCCTCTTCGCTCATTTCAGCGTGCGGATCGCACTGTGCCAGCAGCTCCTCAAGCGAATAATGAGGCCGTTTCTGGGGTTCAATAATCAGGCAGCCATTATTAATGGTCATGCCGACTTCGCTGTCCGTCGATAGCTCCAGCGTTTTCAGCACGGCGGGTGGAACCGCAAGCATGATGGATCCGCCGACCTTTTTCAGGCGAGTTTTATACATAGTGCACCTCCGAATATTATATTTTAATATAACATTTATGGCGGGAGGTGCGCTATTATTCACCAGATTCATGGTAATTTCCTTTTCGTAATGAAGTGTGCAGAAAGCCGTTATCCATCGAAGGACGGTACAGGTACAGGTGGGAACGAAGTGCGTAACTAAGAAGGCTGATAATAGAAAACTGTTTTTGCGGTTCAATGGATTATGGCGGATAGGATAAACGGAATGCGAGGCGGCTTCCGGCCCCGCCTGCCATCTCACCCAGTTTTACCGCCCATGTTCCTGGCGTAATGGCTCTTCCCCCTACCAGCCCAAGAACGCTGGCACCTTTAACAGCCACCTGAGCATTAGCAGCACTTGTTGCTGCACCCGTTGCCCGCTGATATATCATCTATGTAACATGAAGCTAATTTTTAAAGCCCGGCTTCCCATTCCTTTGACGCCATTCTTTGACTTCTTGAACAACGCCTTCAGGGCTATCATCTTTCCCATCCTCTGGGTAGAAGATAAGGTCGGAGCCTGATGGATGTTCAGCAAGTCGCCTAAACTCCCTGACTCGGCGATTATCGTCCTCTTCTGTTGGCCCTTCAGCATTATAAATTTTACGAACCAAATCTAAAAATTCACTTTCTGTATAATCAGATAATAATTTTTTATCACCCATATTATTTACTTTGCCTCACTGAATGAATATCAATATGCCGTTTAGGTGAAGTTATGCCCATATTATCGACATTATAAACATCCCCACCTTTACTTATTGGAATAATATGATGGATTTCATAGCGCTCTCTTCCTCCGGCACGATCCTGTTCTCGTGTGAAAGGAGAGTTTCCATTGCGTATATGAATTTTGTTACTCCCCCGGAACTGGCTTGATACCTCAGAGGCTTTTGAAACCTCTAACACGCACCCTGTCTTTGCCGGGTGGTGTATGCCAGCCATGAGGAACCACATTACCGTTACTGTCGCTTTCCCACGTATAACGCACACGGCCTGGCGCTTCACGCATCTGTTCCAGACGCATACGGTCAATAAAGTCCTGTTCACCGTCATTGAGTCTGCCGGGCATCATTCCCATCACGACTGCAGCGATGGGCCCACTGGGCCGCTGGCGGCTATTCTGGCGGCTATTCTTCCGGCCCCGCCTGCCATCTCACCCAGTTTTACCGCCCATGTTCCTGGCGTAATGGCTCTTCCACCTACCAGCCCAAGAACGCTGGCACCTTTAACAGCCGCCTGAGCATTAGCAGCACTTGTTGCTGCAGCCGTTGTCCGCTGATATATCATCTATGTAACATGAAGCTAATTTTTAAAGCCCGGCTTCCCATTCTTCTGACGCCATTCTTTGACTTCTTGAACAACGCCTTCAGGGCTATCTTCACGATCTTCTCGAGGGTAGTAAATGAGATCTGAACCATCAGGATGTTCAGTCAATCGTTTAAACTCAAGGATGTTTTGGATATCTTCAGCTTCTGTAGTGCCACCGACATCAAATAACTTACGGACAAAATCTAAAAACTCATCCTCTGTATAATCACTAATTTTTTTCATATTATCCGCCTCTGTGAATATCAATATGACGTTTCGGAGTCACTATGCCCATATTATCAACATTATAAACTTCACCACCTTCAATTATTGGTTTAATATGATGAATATCATATTTTACCTTTCCTCCGACCTGCTCACTTTCTCTCGGTGCTGGGGCCTTACCAACCTTGATATTACCGGCGTTGCCTCGTTTAAATTGTCTTGATAGCTCAGGGGCTTTTGAGACTTCTAACCAAAACGCTTTACGGAACTGGTCAAAATTCGCAAACGTTCGCCCACGCAGCCTGTCAGCAATCTGGGTTGGAACCGGGGAGCCATTTCCTGTATTCGCATCCGACAACCAAATACCGCTAACTTTCTGGCCTTTCCCCGTTACCTTTCCAGCACTGTTTCGCAGATATATATAAATCGGCGGAATATCCGATACTGGCAGGATAAGAATATAATCCGCAAATGTCTTTTCTTCCGGTGCCGGAGTGGTTGTCGCCTCAATACGGGTATTTTCCGGCAGCGGTTCAACAATAACCGGGTTTGGTATCCTTACCGGGTTCTGGTTGCCTGTATTTGACGGAACATTGACTCCTGAACTGTCTGGCGTCCAGATAATCGTAATACGCGGAGCTTCCTCTGTGGTGAACGTATACGCCTTCCCGTGCCCCCGCCACATCATACCAGCTCATCGTTTCATCCCCGGTCAGTATCTTTCCCCCGCAGGTAGTCGAATCGCCCACCCGCAGGTAAAACCCCCGTCGCCCCCATTAGTCCGTTCTCCTGTTCTTAAAAACATGACCTGACGAAATACCGGAGGGAAGTTCACTGGTATATTGACGACGCATTTCTTTTCCTTGTCATATTTGTGGTTAAACTGATGCAATACTAACCGATTTGTAATTTGACTTAAAATCGTTGTTTGTTATTAAGTTAAGAAAATTAGAGACCTGGCGACACATTCTGTTTATGGCATTTATGAAGTTATCGTTTCTTCACTCATCTGGCTGAATGTTCGAAGGGACAAGGAATGAAGCAGCACCCTGGATTTGCCGTGCTGCTTTTAGAAGAAGAGTAAAAGCTACCAACGAAGATCTGAAGTTGGGAGGAAAGTTATGGCTTCAACTTTATCTTGCATGTCGTAACGAATTTGCATTGTTATTGGGATATGAAAATCTTCAACAGCAAACCTATCAACCCATCCCATTGATATTTTCATTACGGTTTTCGGGGGAACAGACTTATCTGGTTCACCAAAAGTATCATGCACCCATTGACGAGTCATATTTTTTTGCAATGGCGATGGAAGTTCATTCGGAAAAACCCAATTTTTAATCGGACCATGCTGGATTCTTAACGTAATACTTTTGAGAATTCTACCTGTACGTTTGAATGATAAAAAAATGCCTTCCCTGGCCATTTCTAAACCTAAATTAGGGGATCCCGGAGCACCTGTCGGTTTTGTTCTGTATGGAAGAATCCCTGCATCAAGTATGTTTTCATAAGTTTCCCCCAGGCAGCGAATTAAACTCTCTACATTTACTGTCATTTGTATAACCCCAGTTCATTATTAATCTTATGTATTTTAGCTCTCGCTTCTTTTAACTGTGTGTCTGTAGCGCCATGCTCTTTTAACGCTGGTGTTTCAATATCAAAATCTTTATCTGCTGCTGTTCGAAGGTCATAGGAATCATATTCCTTTTGTGTCTGATTACGTCCTCCATAAGTTGCACTAATTTTCTGATGAACTTCCGCAGGAACTATGACAGCAGCAACTTTACCTGATAATGCTTTAATTTGATCAGAATCTAACTCGGGATATTCTCTCTCAAGATACAGCTCTACAGCCGCTCTTGATGGAATATGATCCGCATGATATTCCCCTTACCGCGAACGGTTATTAAAATCATCGTAGGGTTCCACCTCTAAAAACTCAACAGGTGGCTTGCTCAGATATATATAAATCGGCGGAATATCCGATACTGGCAGGATAAGAATATAATCCGCAAATGTCTTTTCTTCCGGTGCCGGAGTGGTTGTCGCCTCAATACGGGTATTTTCCGGCAGCGGTTCAACAATAACCGGGTTTGGTATCCTTACCGGGCTCTGGTTGCCTGTATTTGACGGAACATTGACTCCTGAACTGTCTGGCGTCCAGATAATCGTAATACGCGGCTCTTCCTCTGTGGTGAACGTATACGCCTTTCGGTTGCTGTCCCACTCCATTTTACGCACACGCACCCTGTCTTTGCCGGGTGGTGTATGCCAGCCATGAGGAACCGGATTGCCTTTATCATCCTGTTCCCATGTATAACGCACCCGTGTTGGTGCTTCACGCATCTGTTCCAGACGCATCCGGTCAATGAAGTCCTGTTCACCATCATTGAGCCTGCCGGGCATCATTCCCATCACGACTGCGGCGACGGGCGCACCGGGGCCGCTGGCGGCTATTCTTCCGGCCCCGCCTGCCATCTCACCCAGTTTTACTGCCCACGTTCCTGGCGTAATGGCTCTTCCACCTACCAGCCCAAAAACGCTGGCACCTTTAACAGCCGCCTCAGCATTAGCAGCACTTGTTGCTGCGGCTACCGCTGCATGATAATCCATTTCCTCATGGTTACCGTTCAGCCATTTATACAGGGCGCTTCGCTGCTTCGGCTTTGGAATATCTTCACCAGGTTTCTTTTTCCTGGCAGTCTGAGCATATTGAGGAACATCCGTATCTGATGCGGGTTCGGCAGGAGGAACGGACTGATAAAATGCCATTTCGCCAAAGTTGATATGGGGCTCTGGCGCTTCACCGGCATCATTACAGCCCTCACCCCGAAGGCAGGATTTGGCAAAGACACGATTACGATCACGTTCTTCTGCCAGTCGTTTTTCCCCGGTCTCCTGCTGTTCCAGCTGAGTAACAGGCGCAGGCAATGGTGCCTTTTCTGCCTGCTCTTCGGGCGTATCATCTCTGATATAACAATCCGGGATTGTGTGTATAAACCGTGCACCGCACGGACAGGAGCTTACACTGTCCAGTGTTCCTGCCAGCCTTCTGCCGTTGTCCCATGAATCCGGTGTACCACCCAGAATTCTGTACACTCCCGGATGCTGGCCGCACGATACAAGGTCACCTTCCCGTGCCCCCGCCACACCATACCAGCTCAGCGTTTCATCCCCGGTCAGTATCTTTCCCCCGCAGGTAGTCGAATCGCCCACCCGCAGGTAAAACCCCGTCGCCCCCATTAGTCCGTTCTCCTGTTTTTAAAAACATGACCTGACCAAATACCGGGGGTAAGTTCACTGGTATATTGACGACGCATTCCTTTCCCTTGTTGTACACACTTGTCCTGGCAGGATATTAACTGAATTATTATTTTATTTTAAAGTGACACAGGTCATGAAACTGGATTATTTATAATAATATATGATGCTGTTTTATTATTTATCGTTATTTACTTCAGTAAACAAACATCGGGAATTATTTGGTTGTAAAAATATAAATACCGAGCAATTAACCATAGTTAAAAACGACAATAGCTAATAACCAGTTATCACCAGAACTTGTTATGCATATGCTGAATACCAGTAATACAGCCACAGGCAGCATCAGCTACGTAGCTGTATTTTATTAAGGTATAGAAATGTTTTATGCAATCAGAAAAAATACTTTACCCCAAGGCGAATCTGGTTCTGTTCTCTGTGGTAAGGCTCTGCATATCTGTCCAGCCAGCGTAGTTCAAAATAGGGTAACCAGTGCTGGTTTACCCGGTATTTAAAGGTATTAGTGATTTCCCAGTGGTGGTTCTTACCATTACTGCTATGAAAATCATTCAGCCGAATGAAGTAGTGGGGTTCAAAAGTCCAGGAAAATTTATCGGTAATAATAAAATTCCAGTAATTACCAATTTCATAAGTGTCGTTATTAGCCAGCTTATTATTTAAGTCAACCGAGCTATAGTTATTATGGTTATACCTGTTACGCACTGTCAGGTTAAACCAGGGAGTAAACTTATAGTTCACATCCAGATACACCGCACCACTGGAGCCAACACTTTTATCCGTAACCAGCCCACCGGGCTGGACCGTTAACCCTGGCATAGGCCTAAAGAGCGGATACCACCCTTCTATTTCATTATAGCCATGTTTTAACTCATCTTTACGCCGTAAATTATACGTATTGGTTAACATAATACCGGCACCCATATCAAAGTTATAACCCACCCGTAGCATAATTTCTTGCTGGTCATTAGCCAGGTTATACGCTTCTCTGTTTTCTACATAAGCACCTGCATAAAAAGAGGTTGATATTGCAGAGGATAATATCATCATTAATTTTATTTTTTTCATCATATTCTCATTATTTCAGGAACAAAAAGCCGCCACCCATCAGGATGGTAATGGCGGCAGTTATTATCAGATATTTACGGTAGAGACTTTTTCTTTACTGCTCAGTTTTTCCTGCTCTTGGGTGAATTTCTTTCTCTGGCTTAATTCTTCAATAATACTGGCAAAGCGTTGTTCATTAAGTTTATAAAACAGGCTCATGGTGAGCGCGGCAATCACTGCCAGACCACCTGGCCAAATAAACATGAGCTGACGTAACCCCATTAACGTATCGCCGCTTTGGGCAATATTGGGAATATAACCAATCTGGGTAAGCATTATCCCGGGCAGGAAACCAGCCAGTGCCGCGGAAATTTTGCGCGAGAAGGTATACCCGGTGTACACCGAACCTTCGGCGCGAATGCCTGTTTTCCATTCACCGTACTCCACGGTATCTGGCACCAGTGCCCAGTTCAGGCTGTTCACAAATGCAGTGCCGAAAAAAGCCACACAGGAAAACGTAACAAACAACACCGAAGTGCTTCCCCAAAAGAAGTTCAGCAAATCCCCTGCTGCCCACAAAAACAAGCCACCAAGGTACACCTGTTTTTTACCAAAACGCCGGACGCTGGCAGGCACCAATAACACCCCAATCAGAATGCATCCCATGCTGAAAAACCCCATCCACGACAGCAGATGGATATCATTCAGCACATATTGTGTGTAATACACCTGAATCGCCAGCTTGATATTAAATGCCGCCAGAGTACATAAATTAGCAATGCACAGTACCAGCAGTGGCGGATTATTAAAGATAGCGCAGAAGGACTTCAGAATTCCCGGTTTATGACCTTCAGGCAACACCTGAATATAGCGTTCTTTCACACCGCGAAAGCACCACCACATACTGAATAACCCGCACAACGAAAACAGCAGCGCTGTCAGTAAATACCCCGCAGATGACGACCAGGTAATCAGTGATTTAATGGGGATAAAGGCAACAGTACACAGCAACAGCCCCAGCGTTGCACCGCCCTGGCGCCAGGCGGCCAGTTGCGCACGCTCATGGGGATTTTTAGTTATAGCCGGAACCATCGCTCCATAAGAGCAGTTCATCAGGCTGTAAAACAGGCCAAATAACATAAACAAAGCTGTCGCCAGCACCGTTTTAACCGCCAGCGGGAATTCTGTGGCTAAAAACTGTGCAGTGGCAACCAGTGCAACAGGAAATGAGGCATATAAAATAAACGGCCTGAACTTTCCTTTTGCCCCGATATTGCGCCGGGAATCCAGTAATACCCCCGTAAACATATCTGTGGCCGCAGTAAAAAACTTGGCAACCAGAAAAATAATTCCTCCGTAATAAGCGGGCATCCCAAGCTCATCTGTATAGAACTTCAATAAATACAGGGTGCCAATACACAGCATCAAATTTGAACCAAAATCCCCCATTCCATAGGCAAATTTTTCCCGCAAACTCAATTTTAACGTGAGTGCATCATAATTGGACATAATCGCCTCGCATAACGCCCCGCAGGGCGTTATCTCCAGGTTTAAACGGTTTGTTTTCTGGCTTCGATTTCTTCCACAATTCGCACATACATTTTTTCGTTCAAATTGTAGAAGCAGCCCATGGAAATAATGGTTATAACCGCCAGCGCGCAAGGGTAAATAAAGATCAGCTGGCGTAACCCTTCAATGGTATGCGCAGACTGCGCCACGTTCGGGACATACTCTATTTGGGTAAGCATCCAGCCGGGGAAAAAGCCAGCCAACGCCTGCGACACTTTTCGAAAGAAGGTAAAACCGGTGTAAACCGTGCCTTCTGAACGCACGCCGGTACGCCACTCACCGTATTCCACGGTGTCGGAAACCAGCGCCCAGTTCAGGCTGTTGACAAAGGCTGAGCCAAAGAACGCCAGGCAGGAGAAGGCCACAAAACTGACAGAGCCACCACCCAGGAAATAGTTCAGTAAGTCGCCTGCCACCCAGATAAGCAGGCCGCCAATGTAAACCTTTTTCTTACCAAAGCGCCGGACCATGCCCGGCATCATAAAGACCCCGATGAAGATACAACCCATGCTGAAAAATCCCATCCATGACAGCAGGATTGGGTCGTTCAGTACGTACTGGGTGTAATACACCTGAATTGCCAGCTTCACATTGAATGCACCCAGAGTGCACAGGTTGGCGATGCACAGAATAAACAACGGGCGGTTACCGGCAATGGCTCTGAATGATTGCAGCAAACCAGGCTTGTGATGCGCGCTGGCAGGTTTGGCTTCGGAATAGCGCTCTTTCACCCCGGCATAACACCACCACATAAAGAACAGGCCGAACAGGGAAAACAGCGTGGCGGCGAAGATATAGCCCAGTTGGTCGTTGCCCTCTATCAGGTTCATGACCGGAACAAAACCGACAGTACACAGCAATAACCCCAGTGTCGCACCACCCTGGCGCCAGGCAGCAAGCGAAGCGCGTTCATCCGGGTTTTTGGTAATCGACGGCACCATGGCACCGTATGAACAGTTCATCAGGCTGAAGAACAGGCCATACATCATGAACAGCACCGTTGCCATCACCGTTTTGCCGGTGATTTCAAAGGGTGTTCCAACGAAATTGGCAATTGCCAGCAGAGTGACCGGAAAAGCGGCATAAAGTACAAAGGGGCGGAACTTGCCTTTTGGGCCAATGTTACGCCGGGAATCCAGCAGAATACCGGTACCCATATCGGTAAATGCGGTGAAAAACTTGGCGATCAGGAAGATAATCCCGCCGTAAGTGCCGGGTAACCCTAATACGTCGGTATAAAATTTAAGTAAATAGAGCGTACCAATATCCAGCAGGATATTAGAGCCTAAATCACCCATTCCATAGGCGAGTTTTTCTTTAAAGGGCAAGCGCAGGGTTGCCGGACTGGCATCGGGTTGAGTCATTATCGTTCTCCATGTGCCCGCAACTTACGCTGCGGGCAAGCCTACTCAGATAGTGCGTAAAGAAGCAAACAGCGGTGCCCACTCACTTTGTGCCCGCCAGAACACTGGCGGTTTACCGAGTGGGGCCGCAACCGTCACTTCACCGCCCCGGCAGGTTTCCCCTGTCCACATGTTTACCCAGTTGTCTTCAGGCAAGTACAGCGACCACTCATCACGCCCCTGTTCATAAACCGGTGCCACCAGCAAATCCTGCCCCAGCAGATACTGGTATTTCAGGGTGTAGGTGTGGGCATCGTCTTCGTAATGCAGGAACAGCGGGCGCATTACCGGTAACCCGGTGGCCGCGTTTTGGGCCACTGCCTGGCGTAAGTAAGGTTTGAGAGTGGTGAAAATGGTGGTCATACGCGCGAAGTGCGCAATGGTTTCGGCGTCGCTGTCAAACTGCCAGTTATCGCCCGGGCGGTTGCCTTCATGGGTACGCATCATTGGTGTGAACGCGCTGAAATCACACCAGCGCAACAACAACTCTTTACTGCGCTTCATGTCGAACAGCGTGGTGTAACCACCAATATCGCTGTGGTGCAGGCCGTGGCCGGTCATCCCCAATGAGAGTGCCGCAGGCACGACAGAGGCCAGGCCATCATCCAGGCTCCAGTCCACATTCTGGTCACCGGCCCACATCATGGTGGAATAGCGCTGGCTCCCGGTATACCCGGCACGCATGAAATACATCAGCTCACCGAGCTTGCCGGTTTCCTGCAGCGCTTCGTAATTACATTTGGCCCACAGCGCAGGCCAGGCATTGTGCATAATTTCCGCGCTGACACCGTTGTGCAGGAAGGTGTCTGTTGGCAGGTATTCACCAAAATCCGCCATCCAGCCACTGCAACCCAGTTCAATCATGTTGGTTTTGATAACCTCTTTGAACCAGGCGTAAGCCGCCGGGTTGGTGAGGTCGACTACACCACCATAAAACTCGCCGAACTCGACCAGGTAATCGCCGCCCGCTGCATCTTTGGCCAGGTAGCCCTTTTGCGCCGCTTCTGTACACAGGTCTTTATCGCTGGCAACATAAGGGTTGATATAAGCAAGGAATTGCACGCCCTCTTCTTTCCACTGCTTAATGCGGCTGTCCAGTTGCGGGTAATTGTCGCTGTCCCACTTCCAGTTCCACATTACGCGTTTGCCAAAGGAAGTCATGCGGATGCCGGACCAGTCCTGTGCCCAAATGCCATTCACCTTCACGCCTGCCTGGCGCAGGGTATCGAGCTTCTGCTGGCATACATCGGTTCCGCCCTGAATACCCAGCGTAACGCCGTCATACACCCAGTCAGGCAGTTCTGGCTGGCGGCCCAACAACGCGGTCAGTTTTTCCAGCAACGCGATATAAGAATCGGCACATTCGAAACGCAGTGTCGCCTGGTTTTCCCACAACGCTAATTCGTGGTAATCCGGAGCACTGAAATCGAAATTCATGTAGCAGCTGTTATCCGCATGGCAATAATACTTCTGGGTGCTGACGAATGTCGGCTGTGGGAAAAAGGTCCAGTAATAATCGCCACCGGCATTTTCTTTGCAGTCTGCCTGCCAGGTGACATAGCTATTTTTATTGCGCCCAACCCCCTGTTCGCTGGTCCACAACGGGAAGGGTTTGCCACGTAAATCAAAATAAGAGAACTGTTCACCGCAACCATAAATATGGTCTTCCGGGTTTGCTGCCAGGCGCAGCCAGATGCGGTTATGGTACTGGTCTTCGTTATGCAGGTTCAGCACCAGCCGCCCGGCTTCATCCACCCCAATTTGCAGGGTTGCCCGGATACAGTCTCCCCGGCTGAAATCTACCTGCCAACCTTCGGGGCACTCGCGTACTCTGGCCTTGCTCAGTGCAATTTTCTCATTCAGCTTATCTTTAATGCTGAAGTTACCGCGGAACATATTAATATCTGCGGTACCACACCCCACCCACAAACAAGGTTTTTCAGTATTGTGTTGCAGTATCAGGCGTTGCTGATAATACACACTGAATCCCTGGGAGGATTGGGTTAACTGAACCGCAGCCAGATACGGGTTTAACCTGCTCATTGATAATATTCTCCATGTAATCGGTAAATACCAAAATATAAAGTCTTATAATACCCACATTAATAAACCAGGTTGTGCATTCAATGAAAACGCCATTATTCACCCGGCCAACACTTAGTTAATTACTTTCCCTCTATTGCGTTGCGCAGTGCAGAGATTCGTTTCCCAAACAGAGCCTGTAATACAACCAGTAATGCAAAGGGAGGCACAAGTGCAGTCAGTGCAGAAATGCCTAACGCACCTTTAATTAACATAGCCCCGGAAGCAATCAGTAATATAAAAACCAGCACCCGGAAAACCTTAACGGAAATATGTTTATGAACATATTGCCCAACCAGTGAGCCGAGGATCATCGTCGGAATACAAAACACCACCAGCTTCACAACCGAAATAGTCAGAATACCGCTGGTCGCTAACCCGCCAACAACAGCAATATTATTCGCGGTAAAAAATGCGTTCAGTGTGCCGCGAAACGCTGCCGGGCCCAAATTGCGCAACATGCCGTACATCACAACCGGCGGGCCATTGGTTGAGAATGCTGCACCCAATGCACCACCGATTGCCCCCAAAGGTGCGGCTATCCAGCGCTTGTCATAAACCGGCAACCGGGGAATAAACATGCTGTAGAATGAGTAAAGAATAAGGAAGCCCCCCAACCCCATTTTCATAATATGGTCGGGAAAGTATGAGAGGGCGTACAACCCTACCGGAATACCTAAGAATGAGAATGCAATCAGTACTGCTGCCGAACGCCAGTCGGTTTCTTTACGCGATAGCCAGGTTGCGTAAATCGCCGTTGCAGTGCCCACAATCACAGATAATGGCGTTGCCATTTTTACTGGCAACATTAGCGTAATTAACGGCATAGTAGTTAAACCGCCACCAAAGCCTGCGCAGATCCCAACAAATGTATAAAGAAACATTAATGCGATGACGATACAGACAATATTCGTATCCAGTACCAGGCCATCAGGGGTAATGATATTAAAGAAATCCATAATATTTCCTTTAGCGATTCAATTAATCCATGAAAAGTGAATTGCGAAGCTTATAAAACCAGAAAAGCTATAACCCAGACTCTTCACATGGTTAATTCACTTAGTAAAGTTGTTCTTCGAAAATATTAAAAAACAGGCAGTATTGCTGGCCTGGGGATAACTCAATCAAATTAATTTTTGAATTGAACGCATCGGGCGGACAACTCATCGGCTCAACAGCCAGGCCCTGGCGGTTTAATTTTTCACCGCTATAAATCTGTATCCATGGCTGGTCTGAACGCATATTTACTGAACGGCCCAATTGCGCGTCAATGAGCTTCACTTCCCATTGTTCGCCTGATGCCCTGAACGTATGGTCAATCTGTTGCTCACCAATTTGCCTTGCCTGGGAATAATCCATATGCAGAGCGCCAGCATCACACAAATCCCCTCCTTGTGTGGCAATCACCTGTCTGGCAGGTAACTGCAATAAGCACTTATCGACAGGCGTTAAATTGCAGGTCAAATAAGGGTGAACACCGGCACCATAGGGGGCTTTCTGGTCGCCACAATTTTCACTGATAATACGCACCGACAACCCTGAATGTTCATTTAACGAGTAAATGGCCTGAACCATTAATGAAAACGGATAGCCGTAGCCCGGTGGCAAAAACAGCGCCAGAACCACTTTTGTGGCTGTTAACTCGATCACCTGCCAGTCACGCCAGGCAACAAGCCCGTGAATTGCGGCACCAGAGCCCGGCTCATTCACCGGTAACTGGTACGCCTGCCCGGCATATTGATAACGCCCTCCGGCAAGGCGGTTCGGCCAGGGCAGCAACACTTTTCCCAGGTGTGCCAGCGGCATCACGCAAGGGTCATGGGGAATCACCAAATGGCGCGCTTTACAGGTCAATTGTGCAAGGCCGGCGCCAACAGAAACAATTTGCGCCCGGTAGTCGCCGGCCAGCAGCGTGATAGTTTCACCACCACTGTGCCTGGATATTTTCTGCATTTATGAAGTCCTTATAAAAGAACGGCATACCAGCAATAAATGTACAGATATGCCGCAGGTTCTTCGTTTTATCTTGCGTTAATATCAAGCAATCCAGCGGCAACGGCAGGTGCCAGGCCAGGTGCGAGTGGAATACGCGGAATAACCAGGCAGTGCAGCAAGTGGTAGATATCCTGCTTACCATCCCAGACTTTGGTCGTCACTTTGTTTTCCGCATCTAACTCCTGCCACCAGGAGCCATTCTCGTAGTCCATCAGGTAAGTAATGCAGTAATCCCACCATTTCTGGTACCAGGTTTCATACTGCCTGTCGCCCGTTACCACCCATAAGGCATAGGCCGTACCCATCGCTTCCACTATGGGCCAACGCACACGTTCACGGACAATAGGTTTGCCTTCCCAGTCCACGGTATAAACAATGCCGTCAGCGCCATCTGGTGCCCAGGCGTCACGTATTGTCGCGTTGAACAACCCTTTGGCATCTTCCAGCAACCAGGCTGGGGGTTGCTCACTGCGGGCTTCAAGGGCGGCATGGATGTGCAGCATCAGGCGCCCCCACTCAATCCAGTGGCCCGGTGTGCCACCATAGGCGCGGAAGCGGTGAGCAGGGTTATCTTTGTTGTAATCGCGCAGGGGTTTCCAGTTAACATCGAAGTGTTCGTTTACCCGGTATTCATTATTTCTGGCAACATCATGAATAATGACTGAGGCTACCCGGATAGCGCGGTCCAGCCATTTTTTATCATGAGTGACATCGTAAACAATCAGGAAGGCTTCCACCGCGTGCATGTTGGCATTACCGCCGCGGTAGTCTTCTGTTTTAGTGAAGGCTTCGTCCCAGGACTCCAGGCACATTTGCTCTTCTTCACTCCAGAAGTATTTTTCAATCACGTCGATGGTGTAATTGAGCAGCTCACGAGCTTGTGGGTGCCCGGTAGTCACCGCACTGGCCGCGCCAAGTAAGGCAAAAAAGTGCTGATACCCTTGTTTTGATGCATCAATAACGCCTTCATCATTTACACAGGCATACCAGCCACCGTATTTTTTATCACGCAAAGCGCCGTTCATCGCTTTGATGCCATGGTCTACCAGCGCATATGCCCCTGGCCGCCCCATTGATGCAGCCACAGAGTAAACATGGAGCATACGCGCCGTGATCCACAGGTGGGTACCTTTATCTTCCTTGATTTGCCCCTGGTTACCGAGCCAGCCAAATCCTGTCGGCACCGCAGACTTTTTGCCAAAATCGAAGATACGGTCCGTTTCTTGCTCCAGCCAGCGGTTGTGGCTCAGGGTATTAAACCATTTCATTCTTTTTCCCTCACATTAATGGCGTTTCGCCATCATTTCATCGACGATTTCACCCAAACGTTGCAATTTGGGTACAGAGATATCACGCAGCATCAGTTCGGTATCCGGCAGGCCAATTACCGACGACCACACGGCCCGCCCGGCCAGGAAGCCAGAGGCCCCCGCCGTCATCGCCACGCGTACCGCACGCGGGAACAATTTTTCGTCCACCCCGGAAGAGAGGATCACCCACGGCATATTGATGTGTTCATTCAGGCGGAGTGATGCATCCAGCAGTGCCTGCTGTGACCCTTTGCCATACAACGGCATTTCAACTTTGTAGAGGTCTGCCCCGCTATCACCGAGCTCTTTGGCGGCATCAATAATGGCCTGCTCACGGTTGAAGTTGTCGCCGCAACGTGGCGGGCGTACCACCGGTTCAATAATGCTTACCAGCCCATTGCTGTGGCACAATTCATTGAATGTTCTGACCATTTCCAGGCGCTGTTGCGCGTCTTCATCGCTGCGCCAGAGCACCAGCAGTTTTAACGCTTTGGCGCCATCACGTTTCACGGCTTGCGGGTTAACGGATTTGTCGATTTCCACGCTATCGACCGGCATACCGTTGCCGGGAATAAAGGCATCTGCCGCCACAATCGTGGCGCAGCTTTTGGCAACCGCCTGCTGTTCAACCACCTGGCGGTAGCAAAATTGCTGGTCGACCAGAATGGCCGAGGCATATGGCGACAGGATCTTCGCCGCGTTCACTTTAAAATTTGTCAGTACGCTGTCTTCCACAGGGGAAGGCACGCCTGCCGCCGCGAACATTAAGCGCATTGCCTCGCGCTGGTCTACTGCCAGCATGGCAAAGCCGCCTGACGGGCGAGTAATATCTTTAAGGGTGAAACTCTTCATGCCATTTTCCTTTACTGTATTTAAGCCATTACATTTTCTGTTTCATCGCCAGCCCGGCGCTGTTACGTACCTGTTCCAGCAGGGCTGTCCAGTCCTCACGGCCGCGCCCGGCGGCTCGAGCCTGGTTATAAACTTCGCGGGAAGCAGCACCGAGCGGCATCGGGACATGCAACTGGTTGGCTACATCCAGTGCGATGCCTAAATCTTTGTGGGCCAGGTCAATCATAAAAGCGGGGGAAATATCGCCTTTGAGTACTTTGTTCGGCCAGGTAGTGGTGAAATGGCCTTTGCCCGCTGGTGTGCCGTTCATTACCTTCAGTGCCACATCGAACGAAAGGCCCAGAGCTTCGCACAATACAGCCGCTTCAGCAGACAGCGCATTCAGCGCTATGCTCATGTAATTGTTGATAAGCTTTACGCGGATCCCCATTCCCGGGCCGCCTGCGGGAATTAACTCGTTGCCCATCGCCATTAATACCGGCGTGGCGCGTTCAATTTGTGCTGATGTACCACCAGCCAGTAGCAGTAAAGTCCCGGCCACAGCGTGGTCTGAAGTACGCCCTACGGGCACATCCATCATGCTGAAACCTCTTTCGCTCATAGCGGCAATCAACTGGTCGGTTTGCAGTGGGTGAATGGTGGACATATCAATCACCAGTGCTTGTGGAGACAGGCTCTGGCACACACCTTGTTCACCAAACAACACATGGCGAACCAGGTCACCGTTTGGCAGCATGGTGATAACAAATTCGGCTCCTTCCGTTGCCGCCGCTGGGCTGGTAGCGGCCTGCGCACCTTTTTCCACCAGGCGCGCAATGGCTCCCTGGTTGATATCAAACACATGGAGCTTGTGCCCTTGCTTTAACAGGTTGCCCGCCATGGGCGACCCCATCTGCCCGAGTCCAATAAATGCGATAACCGCCATAACACTCTCCCAAGACATTTCTGTCACTTTTTGTCATTCGTGATTGGTCATTTCTGTCTGTTTGTGATCTTATTTGTAATTTTTGGTCAAAAAATTGACAGTCATCACTTTTTAAACATTTCGTGAAATTAAAATGTTGGTATCTGAAAACAGCTAAGGAATGACCATGATTCGCATTGCTTGTGTCGGCATTACCGTGATGGACCGGATTTATTACGTGGCGGGTTTACCAACTGAAGGCGGTAAATATGTAGCGAAGCACTACACTGAAGTGGGTGGTGGCCCGGCAGCAACCGCCGCAGTAGCCGCAGCAAAGCTCGGGGCTCAGGTCGATTTTATTGGCCGCACGGGTGATGATGACACCGGGAACAGCCTGCTGGCGGAGCTTGAGTCTTTTGGTATCAACACCCGCTATACCCGGCGTTACAGCGCAGCAAAGTCCTCGCAGTCTGCCATTCTGGTGGATGCTCAGGGCGAGCGCATTATTGTCAATTATCCCAGTCCGGACCTGCTGCCAGATGCCACCTGGCTCAGGGAGATAGATTTTTCCCAATGGGATCTTGTGCTGGCCGATGTTCGCTGGCATGAAGGTGCCAGGCAGGCTTTCTCACTGGCGCGCCAGGCGGGTGTGATGACACTGCTGGATGGCGACACCACGCCGCAGGATATCAGTGAGCTCGTCACGCTGAGCGACCATGCGGTATTTTCTGAACCCGGCCTTGCAAAGCTAACAGGCATCACAGACCCACACCAGGCACTTAAAAAATCGCAAACGCTCACAAACGGACATGTATATGTCACCCGTGGCGCAAGGGGCTGCGAATGGCTCGCGAATAACCAGTTACAGAAGCAGCCTGGTTTTTCAGTAGATGTGGTTGATACCACTGGTGCAGGCGATGTATTTCATGGTGCTCTGGCATTCAGCCTGGCATCCGGGCTCGCGCAACCAGAGGCGGTGCGCTTTGCCAGTGGCGTGGCAGCACTGAAATGCACCCGGCCAGGAGGGCGCGCGGGTATTCCGGATTATGATCAAACATGTTCTTTTTTGTCACTTGCTGTATAAAATGACAGAACTATGGTTTTTCGAGGACATTTCATGAGTCTTACTGAACTGACCGGTAACCCGCGACACGATCAGTTGCTGATGCTGATTGGTGAACGGGGTTATATGAATATTGACGAGCTGGCAGGCTTGCTGGATGTTTCCACGCAAACCGTGCGCCGTGATATTCGTAAACTCAGTGAGCAAGGGCTGCTTACTCGCCACCACGGCGGTGCGGGCAGAGCGTCCAGTGTGGTAAATACCGCGTTCGAGCAACGTGAAGTCTCCTGGACGGAAGAAAAAAAAGCCATCGCGCAAGCGGTGGCTGATTATATTCCTGACGGGTCTACCATATTTATCACCATTGGCACTACGGTTGAACAGGTTGCCCGCGCACTGTTAAACCATAACCACCTGCGTATTATCACCAACAGCCTGCGTGTCGCGCATATTCTGTACAACAACCCACGCTTCGAAGTCATGGTGCCTGGCGGTACATTGCGCGCCCACAACAGCGGTATTATCGGCCCTTCAGCCAGTGCATTTGTGGCTGACTTCCGGGCGGATTATCTGGTAACCAGTGTGGGAGCTATTGAAAGCGATGGGGCGTTACTGGAATTTGATGTGAATGAAGCCAGTGTTGTCAAAAGTATGATGGCGCATTCAAGGCAAATCCTGCTTGCCGCGGACCACACCAAATACCATGCGTCTGCTGCGGTGGAAATAGGCAATGTCGCTCAGGTAACAGCCCTGTTCACTGATGAATTGCCCGGCCCGGCACTGCAAAATTTATTGCAGGCACAGCAAATAGAAATTGTTCAGGTTACGCCTGATCAGGATGACAACCCGGACGCATAAGTAACACTTCATACTTATGCAATCAGGTCTGTCAGGTATGAACTCAGTGTCGCCCCGCAGGGCGGCACGTTACTCTTCACGCGCCAAAATAGCCGCCAGATGCTGCTCAAGGTGATTACGCTGCAAATAAGCCGTTAATTCACGCTCCCAGTTCTTGCCATCGCCCAGTATTGCTCGGCTGTGAGTGGGGGCGTACAGGTAACGGGTGTCGTACAGGTTAAGCAGTGACTGGTTCATGGCGTCGATATTGGCACCGGTTTTCTTACATTTTTCTTGCTGAATTGCCAGTGAGCGCAGCACCCGCTCGCGAGCCTGTTCATCGGGTTCCCAGCGCTGTTCACCCAATTCACTGAGCACCAGAAACTGTGGCTGAATACCTTCCGCAATGGCCGCCTGCAGGCGGTCATGTCCGTCGAGGATAACAAATGAAGCCAGGCCAGCAATAAACCACACCAACACGGGCGGCAGTGCCCCTTCCCGGCTTTTTTTACGCCACCATTTCACTCGCCCGCTGTGCAAATCTACCGGGTAGCGCGCCAGCAACAGGTGCCCGCCCCACCACCAGTCAACAAACCGGACAATCTCCGGGCTTTGCAGGTCAGGGAAATCTTCACTGTACAGCGCCCAGGGCACTGAAATATTGGCGCTGCTGGCAGGTGTTGTGAACCGCCATTGCCCGAATGGCACCGTTTGGTTGAGTGCATAAGGTGCCTGTGGTTTCACTGCTTCCATTGGGCGTAATAACCAGCGGCGTGGTGGCAACAACGGCGTGGGCGCTTCCATAAGCTGCCGGGCAAAATAGCGGCACCAGCCGCTCAGCCACTGGCTCTCTCCTGCGCGTTTCGCGCGCTCCACATCGGCAGAAGTAATGGCAGGCAACAACAACTCCTGCGCAGGATGTTCAGCATTAAACACCAGCCAGACGCCGCAGTGGTCTTTCAGCATGGTTGCCCAGAACAGGGTTTGACTATTGATTTGTAGCGCCATGCGGCCGTTGTGCCCGCTGAGCATCTCCATCGCCGGGCCGCACCCTTTACGAACCTGCAATTCCAGCCCCTGCCAACGGCCTTTCTGGTCAAGAAGATCCTTTCACCAGTAATCTGTCATCACCTTCTCCTTTTGCGTTGGGGAATTCTGAGCCGGGAGAAAATACCATAAAGCGAAACGTGGGTTCTCCCCCGTAAATTGGCAGGCGAAACATCAGCAGCCGTAATTACCCGGTGTTGTACAGCAAAAAGCCTGCGCACTGGCAGGCTTGAGTTGAAACAACTGGCTGTGGGTTACCAGCTTTTCAATCGAATTGTATGCATAAGCTGTTCTCCAGATAATGGCTATTTCCCCTTTGCCAGAAAGCAAGGAATATACAAATTCTCTTTTGCTAATAAACGGCGCAGTTCTGCTAACAGGTGAATATACTTACAACACCATATTCAGCATTAAAATAAATACCAGCCCAGAGATTGAAACCAGTGTAGACATGAGTGTCCAGGATAATAATGTTTCTTTGGTTGTCAGGCCGAAGAAATCTTTAATCATCCAGAAACTGGCATCATTCACATGCGAACAAATACAAGAACCCGCACCGGTTGCCAGTGTAATGAGCGCTAAATTGGTGTGGCTGTAGCTTGCCAGTAACGGAATCACCAGGCCAGAAGTTGAGATAGCGGCAACTGTAGCGGAGCCCAGGCAAATACGCAAAAATGCAGCCACACACCATGCCATAATGATGGGGTTAATATTCACACCTGAAACCAGAGTTGAAATATAAGTGCCAACACCGGAATCAATCAGCACCTGTTTAAATGCCCCACCGCCGCCAATAATCAGCAACAACCCGGCAATACCGGCAATCGCCTGGCCACATGAGCCCATCAGTTGGTTGATATTTTTGCCCCGGCTCAGTCCCATGGTGTAGATGGCAACCAGTAAAGAAACCAGCATGGCGATAGTCGAGTTACCGAAAAACAACACAACATTGTAGAAAATACCGGCATCGCCCGATGCTTTGAGGTGCATCATTTCAATTATCGTCACCACCGCCATTAAAATAACTGGCAACATGGCGGTGAAAAAGCTGATGCCAAAGCCCGGCATTTCTTCTTCTGTGAAGTGGTGTGTGGCACCCAGTGAAGCCAGGTTGCCTTCTTTGCGGAACGCTTCCGGGATCAGTTGCCTGCACACTTTATTCATCAATGGGCCGCACAAAATAAGCGAAGGGACCCCTACTGCAATGCCATACAACAGCACTTTACCTACATCTGCACCGTATTCACGGGCAATCACCGTCGGGCCGGGGTGTGGCGGCAGAAAACCATGGGCAATTAATAACCCTGCCAGCATAGGTACACACATAGTCATTGGCGAAATTTTGGCTTCCCTGGCGATGGCAAACAGTATTGGCACCAGCAAAATCAGGCCGACTTCGAAAAATAAAGCAATGCCCACAATAAATGCAGAGCAAACTACTGCCCAGTCGAGCTTTTTGGCACCAAAATAGTTTAATAAGGTTAATGCAATACGCTGAGCACCACCGGCATCGGCTAATAACCGCCCCAGCATAACACCAAAGCCAAAAATAAGACCGATATGCCCCAGAGTGCCTCCAAGCCCGGATTCAATAGTGGAGACAACTTTATTTAACCCCATCCCACTGGCTATTGCGACTCCAATAGAAACCAGTATTAATGAGATAAATGTATTTAATTTAACTTTAATTGTCAGCAACAGTAGTACAGCAATACCTACTGCTATGATTAACAGTGGCATAATATCCTCACATGTCAGGTAAGATGTTAGTGGCCAAAGGCCACTCAGATTGATGGAAAAGAAGGAAAAAGCGTGGTTTTTCCTTCTTTTTAGTTAGTAGCCGAAAATCAATGAATTGATTTTCCAGGTTTTTTATTGGGTGACAACCTCTCGTTCTATGCGGACATGAGGTTTATCATCAGACCCAGTGGCCACTATTATTTATTCATATATTCTTTTAATGCTGTGGTGATTTTATCAACGTCATAAACGCACCCACGCCATGTTCCGCCACTGACCGCCTGTAATGCGGCCCACAAACGCGTGTCATCCGGTAATTCCGGGTCTGGGCCTAATCCGGGGTGAACCGGGCGCGCATTCAACACACGGGCAGCCTCTTCAGGCGTGGCACACAATTTCTGTGCGTTTTCCCCAAGGAAATTCACTTCTCCCTGTAAATTGCGGCAATCAATCTTTATTTCCACAATATCACCGGTGCGCAGCTTGCCTACCGGCCCGCCAGCCAGTGCTTCAGGGCCAACATGCCCAATGCAGGCACCCGTTGAAACCCCGGAGAAACGGGCATCGGTAATCAGTGATACCTGTTTGCCATAGGAAAGGTGTTTCAGAGCACTGGTCACCTGATAGGTTTCTTCCATGCCCGTGCCAGATGGCCCGGTACCAATGATAACCAGAATATCGCCTGCTTTTACCTGCTCATGCTTGATGTCATAAACTGCGGCTTTTTCACTGAGGTACACTTTTACGGCGCCTTTATGGTAATACAGGCCGTTTTCATCAATCACGCTGGTATCAATGGCGGTTGATTTAATCACGGAGCCTTCTGGCGCAATATTCCCTACCGGGAATGTGATGGTGGATGTTAACCCACGCAGGCGTGCCTGCTCTGGCGACATAATGACGTCATCCGGCTCGACCTGTTCCTGCTCGCGCAGAATCGCTTTGAATTTACTGCGCCGCTCTGAGTGTTCCCACCAGTCAAGGTTCTCCTTCAGGGTATGGCCGGTTACTGTCATGACATCTTCATGGAGTAACCCCAGTTCCCGCAAATAGAGCATTACTTCCGGCGCACCGCCCGCCATAAATGCGCGCACCGTGGGGTGATAAACTGGCCCATTGGGTAACACACTGACCAGCCGTGGCACCTGGCGGTTAATACGGATCCAGTCATCCACATCCGGAATTCGGCAACCGGCCTGGTGGGCAATCGCCGGAATGTGCAGCAGCAGATTTGTCGAGCCGCCAAACGCCGCATGAACCATCATGGCATTTTCAATTGCTTTATCTGTCAGGATATCTTTAGTGGTGATACCCAGGCGTATCAGGTTCAGCGCCGCAGCAGCCGAGGCCCGGGCAATCTCTGACCATACAGGTTCGCCAGAAGGTGCCAGTGCCGAATGAGGCAGAGCCAGCCCCAAGCCTTCTGCCACCACCTGCGAAGTGCCTGCGGTACCCAAAAACTGGCAGCCACCACCAGAAGAGGCACAGGCTGAACACCCCAGGCGGCGGGCACTTTGCAGGGTCAGTTCACCATTGGCAAACCGGGTGCCAATAGTTTGCACTTTTCCGTTATCTTCGCCATTCAGCGCAGGCAGCGTTGCACCACCCGGCACCAGCACCGTGGCTTTATTATGCTGTGAAGCCAGCGCCATCATAGTTGCCGGTAACCCCTTATCGCAGGAAGCAACCCCGATAATGGCTTTTGCATTGGGCAAAGAGCGAATTAACCGGCGCATCACCATTGAGGCGTCGTTGCGGTACGGCAGTGAATCAAACATACCTGTTGTGCCCTGCGTCCGCCCGTCGCACGGGTCAGAAACATAGACGGCATAAGGTAATGTGTGCTGGCTTTTAAGTTCCTGTGCTGCTGCCCGGAGTTGAATGTCCAGCTCGTAGTGCCCCTGGTGCAATGCCAGCGCCACCGGTTTGCCCTGAGGCTCACGCAGCCCACCCAGCGTGCTGAGTAACAGCACGCTGTCCTGGTCCAGTTCTTGTGGAGCCCAGCCCATCCCGGCATTCATGGTCATGCCAAAAATATCACCACTCGGACGGTTAATGAGCATGTCGGCAGTGAGCGGTAATTCCCCCTCAGGGCCTTTAGCATGTGTTCTTACCTGGTAAATCGTATTATTTTGCGGATACAGTTCAGTAAATAACATACAGCCACCTTATTGTTTTAACAGCCCCTGAGCCGCCAGTAGTTCACGCACTTGCTGTTTTGCTGTTTCCGTTGCTTCCATTACCGGCGGGCGGCACCAGGTGTTGACTGGCAGGCCCACGCACTGCATTGCATACTTAATTAATGAAATAAACGGTGTTTCCAGTGCATACAGGCCAGGTAATTGCATGAGTTTTTTATTCAGCGTAACAGCCTGGGCATATTCACCTTTGCAAAATGCATCATAAATGCCTACAGATAATTCGGGTGCGAAATTTGCACTGGCGGAAATTGCGCCATCGCCACCTAGTAGCAAGGTATTAAATAAGTGGTCGTCATAACCGCAGAATACAGAAAAATCGGGCCGAACTTCTTTTACGGTATTTATCATGCTGCGCAAGTGGCCAACGCTGTCGATGGTGTCTTTAATGCCAACAATATTGCTGTTTTGCAGTACCAGTTTTTTGACCATTTGCGGTGACAAATCCTGTCCGGTTAAATCCGGGAAGTTATAGATAATAACTGGTAAAGAAACACTGCGGGCAATTGCACTGTAGTACAACTCAATATTTCGTTGCGCCACTTTCCAGTAGAACGGGTTGATGACAACCACCCCGTCAGCCCCGATTTTTTCTGCATGCTGAGCCAGAGCGATGGCTTCTTCCATTGATGTTGAACCCACGCCAATTAACACGGGCACCCGCCGCTCTACCGCACTCACCGCAGCCTGAGCAAACGCCATCCGCTGCCCGGTGCTCATTTGGCTGAATTCGCCACCAGTGCCGAGGTAAAACAGGCCATCCACACCCCGGGTTATCAGAAAATCCGCCACCCGCTTAATTGCCTCATGGTCGATATTGCCTTCAGCATCAAAGGTGGTAGAAACCGGAGGTATAATGCCTTTAAACTTTGTAATCATAAACACTTCCCTTATTACTAAAACGCGGTTGTTTTTTAAAACCGAGCCCTTCAGATATTTGTTCTGAACATTGTTTCAACAGTGATAAGTAATGCTCTTTTTTCTTTCCCGAGAAAATAAATGGATTACCGGATAACGAAATCACGTAATTTACCCGGTGGTACAAATCAAATATCGGCATACTCAAACAAACTGCGCCATATGCAGATTCTTCATTATCAATTGCCCAGCCACGGGAGCGCGTTTTCTGCAGTTCGCTAATAAATGCTTTCTTATCAGTAATGGTGTTTTCGGTATATTTTGCCAGCGCCAGCGTTCCCATAAAGTAGTCAATTTCTTCTTTGGACTTCCATGCCAGCAAGGCCTTACCCAGAGCAGTAACATGTAATTCCAGTTTTTTGCCGATCCAGCTTTTACGAGTGGGAGCTGTGCCCGGGGTTTCCACTTTATCTAAATAAATGGCGTACCCATTCTCAATGGTTCCCAGATGGCAAATCAGCCCGCTTTGCGCAGATAACGCCTGCATGGGCCGTTTGGTCACTTCGAAAATATTTTTTCTGTGTAACGCCTGGCAACCCAGTTCATAATTTTTAATCCCCAGGGTGTATTGCCCCTGGCTGTTTTTAACCAGAAACCCGCACTCCACCATGGTATTCAGTAAATTCAGCAGGCTGCTTTTTGGGTACTGAAACTCCCGGAGCAATTCCATAAACCCCACGGCACCGATATAGGCGATGTAGGTCAGAATTTTTTCTGCACGGATTAATGATGTACACCCGGTCCTGCTCATTGGCGGCTCCTTCTGGTTGAAAGTGAGTCTATCGGCATCAATTGCAGCAAAATACTGCCAGTTCAGCATGCTGAACCAACCACCAGGCGTAATGTGAGCAAGCCCAAAGAAAAGGAATTACAGCAAAGAAAATACCGGGGAAAAGCAAGAAAACCGCCATCAGAGCGTGTGCGGCCTGGGTTGGATACAAGAAGAGTGGTACTGGATGGTGCCCGGCCACCAGCCTTAATGGCTTATCCGGCAGAGCGGTACTATTAGTTAGTACAGGTTTTAGTGGTAGTTAGTACAGGTTGTGGTGGTGGGAGCAGTGGCTGGTTGTTCTGCCATTTGCAACAACGCACTGTGGAAAGAGGCATTAAATACCTGGCCGTGAGTCAGCCCCGGGTAAAGCCTGGCGCTGGCATTAACCCCGCGCGCACGTAATGTGTTTATCGCCTGTTCTGCCTGCTCCAGCACTAAGGCAGCATTCACCGGCGCATTACTGTCTGTTGCAGGCGCCTTGCTTCCGGTACCTTCCATATACTCCAGTTGCTTGTGGCAAAACTGCGCCGGAGTGAGGCTTACCAGGCGTTTCAGCACAGCAAAGTTATCCCGCTCCAGTGACGGGCTGGCGGAGTAGTAGTAGCTAAAAAACCGGGAAGAGAGATAAGTATCGATTACAAATAACCCGCCAAAAGAGTGCCCCCACAACCCGCGTGCTGCCGGGTTTATATGAACCCCTTTCTCCATGGCTGGGGCAATTACGTTTTCCAGCAGGTGGCGAAACTCTGCACTGCCGCCACCTTTGTGCCCAAAGCGCGTTGCGCTGGCTTTTACCGGTTCAGGCGTGTTTTCCGGCGGAATGTAATCCCAGGCGCGGGCGGTTAAATCAAACGGTAGCCGGGTTTGGTAGCCAACGGCCACAATAACCAGCGGCGTTTTAGCTGAAAGTTGCTCAAGGAACGCCTCCGACAGGCGGTCCATTACCGCATTGCCATCCAGCATATACAGTACCGGGTAACCCGCAGGTGGCGGCGGCTGGTTGGGTATGGCAGCCCACACGGTATAGTGCCGCTGCTGGTCTGCAGAATTGAACTGCTGCACGTTGAAGTGAAACCTGCTGGAGCCTTTATCGGCAATGTTCTCCCCCAGCGGTTGCATATCGGGCCTGGCGTAGCCACTGGCGGCAGGCAGAAGAATAAGCAATAAAGCCACCCACAGTGCCGAAAACAGCTTCGTTCCCGGGTACGGTTTTATCGTGTTCCAGCCAGCCATACAGTGTGCCCCACGCTTTTATCGGCGACGTCAGCAGCTCTTGCTCGTCAAAAGAGAGATAATTTAATGCGAATGATTGCTAATTTCAATACGATGGTTATGGTGAATTGCCAGTCAGGGGAGCCTGAATTATTCCCAGCAATTGATACTCCGTATCGTGCATTTCCGGTTCGATGGGTAACTGTCAATGATGATACACCGGGATGGGAGGATGCCTGGGATATTATTGACCTGTCTGACGTAAACGGTGATGAGGAGGCAAGTGATAGCTTCTATTATGAATTTAATCGATACAAGGGAACCAGGGTCGGCAGATATCCGATGGAGATACTACATGGTGTGGGGATTCAAGATTTTGTCTTTCAGGTGGGGGCCGAAGAAAAAGTAAACTGGATGCGGGCAGACAATGGTATCGGCTACTTTCATAAGTCACCAGAGGGGCTCTGGGCGTTTTCGTGTCCGTTTCACGAGATTGTCGAGCTGGTGCAGGCTCACCAAACACCAGGAGCAAGTGATCCCGGTATATAAGTCGATTCGCAACATGAGCCCGCTCCTCGTTACTCAGCGATTAGCGATACCCGGCGCGGCGCGCACGAACGTTTTATCCGTGACCTGGTCCACAAGAAACTTAGCCAAATTGCCTCTGGACAGTTTCATGCTGAGCCTGGTCCGCCCGTACCAGCCCACATCAACATTGCCATTTGCAGGACCATCCCTGAGGTTCGGAATTCTCACCAGTGTCCAGTCGAGGCCGGAACTGGCGATGAGTTCACCCGTCGCCCTGATGTCTTCATAAGCCCTGGGCACAATCACCCTGAACAGCAACACAAACGCATGTGTCCCAAGAGTGAACCCATCCCTGGGATCGCGATATGCGGCGGTGGAGATCTGGATGAGGCGACGCACGCCCATTTGCTCCATCGCGGAGATGATATTGGACAGACCATGCATGACCGGTTTGTTCCCCTGGACCTTCAGGCTGTCAGGACCGAGTGCGCTGATTACTGCATCAGCGCCGCGAACGCACTTCGCAATTGCTTCATAGTCCTGCAAGTCGCCAACGATGACTTCGGCCTTTCCCGCGAACGCGTCAACCTTTCTGGCATCGCGCGTATAAATAGACAGGCTGTAGCCCTGCCTGAGAGCTTCTTCGATAATGTATTTTCCGGTCGGACCGGTCGCACCAAACAGAGAGAGTTTCATTTTTAATTCCGGGTAAACAGATGTTGTTTGCTCTTACACGCGGGGGCGCTGCCCACAGCCTAAGGTCTGGAGGGCAATTCGAACCGAAGACCGATTAACTTCTCGGTTTCGACCCACAGGCGCTTTGCGGTCTCTTCATTCTGCGCACGTTCATCGATACGCGCACGTACCGGAGGGCCTTTGTGCCCGAAGAAGCGTGCAGGCCCCCAGTAACTGCCCGGTGGTGCATTCGGATCAGTTGCTGCACGCATTGTATTAAGCGCCCCCTCAAACGTCCCCAACTGGAGAATGGGGTTAAGTACGCTTGCCATGACGCGTTCGTGCGGACGCAAGTGGCGTTGTAGCTCGCTTTTTGTCCACCCCGGATGAGCAGACGTGACCAGTACGCCGGAACCACATGCAGCCAGACGTCGCTGAAGTTCAAGAGCGAAGAGGAGATTCGCAAGCTTGCTTTGCTGATAGGCCTTCAGTGCGTTATATGGCCGGTCATTCCAGTTCAGGTCGTCGAAGGCCATGTGACCGGCGTGATGGGCCAGGCTTGAAACAATGACAATTCGCGCATGTGGCGTGCGGAGCACAAGCGGCATAAGGCGCTGAGTAAGCGCTGCATGGCCGAGGTGATTTGTGCCGAACTGAAGCTCAAAGCCTTGTTTGGTACGTAATAGGGGTGGAAGCATCACGCCTGCGTTGTTGATGAGCAGGTCGAGCCTGTCATGCGTTGCAGTGAACCGTTCTGCAAAGGCTGCGATGGAATCAAGATCCGCAAGATCAAGAGCCTCCATGGTCGGTAACGTAGAGGGCTTCTCATCAACAACTCGCTTGAGCGCGCATTCACCTTTGCTGAGGTTTCGGCATGCAAGCACAACCTTCGCGCCACGGACTGCAAACATGCGAGCCGTTTCGAAGCCGATTCCGGTATTCGCGCCAGTGACTATGACAGTCCGGCCGGTCTGATCCGGAATATCATCAAAGGTCCACGTACTCATCAGAACCACCTCCACCGTTAAGCCGCAGGTAACGACAGAAGCATCTCTGCGTCGAGCGTGGGGACAGAGTTGCATGCAGTGACCGTACCTGCACCAAAAGAACGACAGTTTTCTTCATTGACATGGTCATGCCACCTTCGCTAAAAGGGCCTGCACAGCCGCCCCGGTACTGGCGATGGCAGCTTTTGCCGCATCCGGGCCTTGTACCGTGCCCTCGATGCGGATGAGTTCGACGTCAGTCAATCCAATGAAGCCGAGCACATGCAGAAGATAGTTGGTCTGGAAATCGAAAGGTGCATAGACTCCCTCCGAGAAAACACCTCCGCTAGCAGTGACCAGATAAACCTTCTTACCAGTAAGCAGTCCCTGGGGGACGCCTGTCCCGTAACTGAAGGTGACTCCCGGCCAGGTGATGTTGTCAATCCACGCCTTGAGCTGTGAAGATGGAGCGAAATTCATCATGCCGGACCCAAGCACAATCACGTCGGCCACACGCAACTCATCAACCAGTTCCATGGCATCTTCGACAGCCTTAGTCTCTTCTGCCGTACGGGCATCAGGCGCCATCACGCGACCCTTGATATAGTCTTGCGTAATGTGTGGCGCCGGGTTAGCAACAAGGTCGCGAACGGTCAGTGAGCCCCCGGACTGCATCCTGATGCCATTGGCAATTTCCGTGGCGAAGCGTGTGGAAAGACTTTCAGTTCCTCGAGGGCTGGATGTAATCAGCAGGATTTTGCTCATAGTGATTCCTCATTTGGTATAAAATAGATACCAGGTAACATTTTCATCCCTGGTTATCTATCGATACAGAGGATACTAAGATTCCTGTCTGCATTTAACAAGAAGGCACATCCATGTCACTGAGTCACAAAAACTTGCCCGAAGAATTGCCATCCCCTGATTCGGGAGGCTGTCAGGCTACCCGCGAGATACTGGATCGTATCGGCGACAAATGGAGTCTCTACATTATTGCCTCGCTGGCCAACGGGAAGCGGCGGTTCAATGAGTTAAGGCGCAATATAGAAGGTATCTCCCAACGGATGCTGACGCTGACTTTGCGAGGAATGGAGCGCGACGGTATTGTTACCCGGACGGTCTATCCGACGATTCCGCCACGCGTTGAATATGAACTCACCGAACTCGGCCGGACGCTGTTAGTGCCTGTGATGGCGCTCGTGAACTGGGCAAACGATAACCGGCTGGCCATTGCCGAAGCACATAAACGCTTCGATGACGCGCGCGAGCCAGACGAGAGATAAGCCTGGAGCATGATTACGGCAGTGATTGAAGCCATTTGCTGGCCGAAACAGAAAAATTGTACATCGGAGCGCCAATTACGATGACGTCACTCGCCTGAAACTCTTCAACCAGGTCATCAGACAGGCGATGCTGAGTGACCACATCATCGCTGGATACGCTGACAGGTAAGGCACGGAAAAGTGCTGCGATTTCACCGGTCAGGTGCGGAATTTCGTCCTGCACAACGTCACGATAGCGGGTAACAACTTCAGGGAATTTTTCCTCCAGCTGACGTACGGTTTCGAAGGACAACAACCGGGTCAGCTTTCCTGTAAAATGCCTGAATCAATATGTTGGATTTGAGCTATAACCGTCTCCTGATGCAATGAACAATGTTTAAAAGTGATATTCCTGTTATTTAAATGAACGTGCTGCACGTTCAATAAATGTGGCAACCTCTGCCGGATGAGAAATCATTGACATATGACTTGAGGAGATTTGTTCGGTCACTGACCCGGTCATTTTTACGATCTTTTGCTGCACCGGATAGGGCAGCGCGCGATCGTCTTTCGTCATCAGATACCATGTGGGTTTCTCTTTCCAGGCTGCATGGCTGACAAGTCCGTCAAATGCGCTGGCAGAGATGGGCTGCTGTGACGCTGTCAGCAGTTTAACTTTCTCTTCGGGAACATCACCTGCCATCACGCGTCGAAAATCAGCCGGGTTATCCAGCCAGATCAGCCCGTTTTTATCGGCCTCCATCCCGCCCATGGGCGCACCCAGCCGCGTTAATAAACCTGATACGGACTCCCCACTATCCGGAACGAGTGCCGACAGGTACACTATTCCCCGAACCCGTGAGGCATTGCCCGCCTGTGTCACCACAGCGCCTGCCCAGGAATGGCCAACCAGCAGGACATCGCCATGCTGACGTGCCAGCACCCTTTCTGTTGCTGTTACATCGTCTGCGAGCGATGTCAGGGGATTTTGCACCGAAGTGACGTGAAATCCTTTTTGTTGCAGCCTTTCCGTGACTTCAGACCAGCTTGAACCATCGGTGAATGCGCCATGAACCAGCACGATATTTTTTACCATTTCAGCTCCTGATAAATTGGATGCACCCAGGAGTGCAGTGAACATTAATGTGGCAAACGTTTTGTTCTTAAACATATAGTTGACGACCCTTATTCACATCCGAGTTTCACCGTCGTTTAAACCCGATCAACATCGACCTGGTTCTCTATGGTGGTAAGTTTAAAAGGAGCAGGACGCGGGAGTAAGGTGTGGCAAGGGACTTTAACCATGTTAAAAGCGACAAATTAAGACCGGAGTATACTTCGATGCGCATCGCCTTACTGGCCCTTGAGGGCAGCCTTCTGTCGGCAATTGCCGGGCTTTCCGACATATTCTGGATAACCAATCAGGTCGTTCTTGGGAGCCCGGAGCATGCTGGTCGCTTCAGCACGCCCCCCTTTGAAACCGTGATCGTTAGTGCAGACGAAGGCCCAGTATGGGATGCACAGGGCAGATTAATTCCCGTCGACTGCTCATTTCTTTCAGCCGGTCAGCCTGACATTATCATCGCCACCGGTATGGCGCTGGATGTAAGTCGCATGCCAGTCAACAGCGAAAGCATCAGGAAAGCGGCGGTCTGGATAAGGCGACGTTATGAGGAGGGAGCCAGGGTCGCAGGTGCCTGTGCAGGCGGCTTTATCCTGGGTGAAGCCGGGCTGCTTGACGGCCGGAGGTGTACCACCACATGGTGGCTGTATCATACGCTTCAGCAACGTTACCCCAATGCCAGGCCAGTGTGGGGAAAAGCGCTTGAAGAGGATGAACGCGTGCTGACCAGCGGTGGGCCTCTTTCCTGGGTAGCGCTTGCTCTGCATATCATTAAGCGAGAAGCGGGTGCGGATGTTGCCAGGCTGACGGCAGACATGGCCGTGGCTGACAGCCAGCCACTGTCTCAGCAGGTGTATGCCCCTCCGGGATTCATTAATACCCGACACCCTCTGCTGATGTGCGCCGAAGAGGTGATCCGCTATCGCAACCCTGGTATCAGCGCTGAGGGCCTGGCTACGGCGTTGAATATGACAGAGAGAACACTACAGCGGAAAATCAAAAAACTGACGCAGGAAAGTCCCAAGGAGTTCATTACCCGGGTCAGAATTGAGTCTGCCTGCGTGTTGCTGGCAAACCCTGTCACCAACATTCGTGAGGTTGCCGCAGAGTGTGGCTACACCGAAGATACCGCTTTCCGTAAAGCTTTTGGGCAGGTGATGGGAATGACGCCTTCTCAATATCGTAAATGGATTGAAGAGCGCAGCAGTTTAAATACGGTATCAGATTTAAAATTAAATAAGTAAAAGTACCAAGCCTGTAGCTAAGGTTTCGATGACAACTTGTAAATAATGCTGTCGATAAGGAATATTTAATATTTGTACCTTTTCAGTCGATCTATAAATAGTTTGAATGCTGCTGAATTGTCTTTTCGTTCCTGATAGTAAATGTGATAGCCCGGAAAGCTCTGGCGCCAGTCATCTAACATACGAACAAGTTTACCTGCTCTCCCTGCACAGCAGCATCAATAATCAGATCGATAAAGTCTTGATTACACATTTTCATGCTGACCATCATGCTGGCGAGGTAGTTCTGCCTCTACTCCTCGCGGTCTGCACCATATGCCACGGCTTTTATGGCCTGCAGTGCATCCATGCGAATTTTCAGTGCCGCCTTAATATTGTTATATGCCGAGCTCCCCAGTGGAAGGCGCAGAGGAGGGTTCGCAGCATCAGCCGCAGCAATCATCGCTGCCACAGTTTTTACCGCATCGCCAGTAATCGCAAATTCTCCTGATAACAGCGCTGCCCTTAACTTCCCGGACGCCGTATCACGGTAAACGGGCAAGGCTTCGGCAATATCCAGCCCGGCAGCAAATTTGGTCGCCGTTGGCCCCGGCTCGACCAGCAAAAAGTCGATACCAAATGTCGAGACTTCCTGGCGGACAGCTTCGACAAACCCCTCTATTCCCCATTTTGTGGCGTGATACAAGCTGAAGTCAGGGTAAGCTATTTGCCCGCCTTCGGAAGAAACCTGCACAATACGCCCGCCACCTTGCTGCCGCATAAATGGAATCACCGAGCGAATCAGTTGAATTGAGCCGGTAAGGTTGGTGGCAATTTGCCGTTCAATTTGTGTATCACTCAACTCTTCTGCCGCGCCAAATAAACCGTAAGCCGCGTTACTCACCACAATATCGATATGCCCGGCCTGCGCAAATGCAGCCTCAACAGCAGGCCTGATTGTTGCGGTATGGCTGAGATCAAGTACCAGCACCTGTAAGCGTTCGCCATATTTTTCGCGCATGTCGTCCAGTACAGTTTCACGCCGAACACTTGCAAACACCCGGTCGCCACGGGCCAGAAGCATTTCACACATCAGCCGGCCGAGCCCGCTGGATGCACCGGTAATTAGCCAGGTTTTCATTATGGTCATCTCCATTTAGTGAACAGGATTTCATCATAAACGGAATAATTGGTGGCATAATCTCCACAAAATGGCATGAGATGGTGGGGAAAATTCAACAATGAAGCGACCTTCCTGGAGTGAATTACAGGCGGTGAAAACCATTGCCGAACAGCACAGTTTTCGGCTTGCTGCGGATGTGCTGGGGCTTAAGCGTTCAACGCTCAGCCATACCATCAAAGGTCTGGAAGCAACACTTGGCGTGCGGCTGTTTCATCGTACTACGCGCAGCGTAGCCTTAACCGATGCAGGTGAAATGCTGCTGTCACGCCTGTCGCCGCTGCTGGAAGAGATGGATGAACTGCTCAATGACGTGACTGCCAGTGGCCACCAACCCTACGGTACACTGCGTATCAGCGCCAGCGATGCTGCTATCAGCCTTCTACTGGAAAAGGTATTACCGGCGTTTATCCAGCAAAAACCAGGGATTGAAGTTGATCTCGCCGCGCAAGGCCAATTGGTTGATATCGTGGCACAAGGATTTGACGCGGGCATTCGGCTTATTGAAGATGTCCCTAAAGATATGGTGGCGATACCCCTGAGCGGCCCCATGCGCTTTGTTACTGTAGCATCGCCGGGTTACCTGGCTTCGCGGGCGAAAATCAAACATCCTCAGGATATTATGCAGCACACCTGTTTGCGCCAGCGCCTGCCCAGTGGCAAGCGTTATCACTGGGAATACCAGCAAAATGGGCAACAGTTTGCACTGGATGTACCGGGCAGCCTGACTCTGGACAACAGTGCGTTAATGGTTGAAGCCGCCGTAAGTGGGCTGGGCCTGGCATATGTGCCGGAGCGCTACGCACAGCCGTGGGTCGCTAACGGGCAGTTGATTACATTGCTGGGCGACTGGGCAATTTCGTCTCAAGGTATTGCGCTTTACTTTCCACAAAACCGGCATATGCCCGTCGCACTGCGACTGTTTGTCGATACAATTAAAGCAACATTACAAGCACAAGATTAATTCACCTGCCAGCTAACGGCTGTTCTGGCGGGTATTACGGATTACGGCGAAGAGAACTTCTTATATCCTGGGTAACGCGCTGTATGGCAATATTGCCGCCGAACGGGTTGTGCTTTGAGGAACCGGACATGACTAACTTTTATCAACTTACTGCTACCAGCCTGAGTGGCCAGCCCATCTCTATGGCCGACTACGCAGGCAAACTGGTTCTGGTGGTAAATACCGCCAGCCATTGCGGTTTTACACCACAATACGCGGGCCTTGAAACGCTTTACAAAAAGTATGCCGCGCTGGGGCTGGTGGTGCTTGGTTTTCCCTGCAACCAGTTCGGTAAGCAGGAACCCGGCGGTGCGGACGAAATTGCTCAGACCTGCCATGTCAACTACGGTGTGAGCTTCCCGATGTTCGCAAAAGTTGAGGTCAACGGCGCTGCTACGCACCCGGTGTTTCGTTACCTGAAAGCAGAGTTGCCCGGTGTGCTGGGTGGGCGAATTAAATGGAACTTCACTAAGTTCCTGGTAGGGCGAGACGGCCAGCCAGTCAGGCGTTTTGCACCGTTCACCACCCCAGAGAAAATGGAAGCCGTTATCCTTGCTGCACTTGAAATCTAAGTATTCCGGTTATTCGGGCCATTCAGGTTCAGAGTGCTTCTCTTGCCAGAATTGATACGTTATGGCACGTCAAATATCACAGGCAGTAGCAGGCATTTTTTCATGGAATAACCACAGCAGAAGATGTGTTGGCATGGCTCAGCGAGTCTCTTGCTGTGACGCTGAATCAGTTTGTTAATCTGTATTCATTATTTTTTCGGGCTAATGGTGTCATTTCTGCTTTTGGCACTCAGGTCTTCGCGAGTTGGACCTTGAAAGTAGATATTACTTATATGGCAACTACGCGGTTGAGCCAGTACAAAACAAATCGTTTCCCAGATTGATCGTCCATTCAGTAGACGTTCCCCCATTTTGGCCTGGCTATCAACAAACGTCTCTAACCCGGTAAGTTCGAAATCCGGTGGGTACAAACTGGTAACACGTATATTTTCTTCGGACAACTGCTGTGACAGTTTAGTTGTGAACCCGCTAAGGCCATGTTTGCTGGCGAAAAAAGCAGGGTGCGCAATTGAATCCGTAAAATTCGCAACCCCGCATGAAGATATAATTGAGACGATATCAGCACTGTCTGAACGCCTTAACCCAGGCAGCAAAGCCTGAGTCAGAAGAATCGAACCTGTCAGTCCAGAACTGACTGTATTGATAATTTCTGTGTCAGGCTGATCGTCTAACCTCCCAGACAACCACTGAGCAGCATTGAGGATTAAAATGTCTATGGGCTTATCTGAACTTAACAACTGTAAAGAAAACTGAGAAATGGATTCCGGCTGGGTTAAATCACAGATATACCCTTTTGCCATGCCGCTTTCAGCAGTGATAATGCTGCAGGTTTTTTGAATATCATCTTCCCGCCGCGCACAAAAATTCACCTCGACGCCCTCGCGTGCCAGCCACACGCACAGCGCCCGGCCAAATCCCCTTCCTCCACCAGTAATAACGGCTCTTTTGCCTCTCAGCATCTTCATGCATCCTTTTCTTAATGACTCTGTGTGGATGTAGATATACATGAAGAGGTGGAATGACATCTTTCAGTGAGTGCCATTTTTACATGAAGAGTATGAATGATTTTCACTGTAAACTATTTAATAGCATGACAGGGATTAGCAATATCAGCTTTGGCATTCAATTTCAGTGTGCCACTACATTGTTAGTTAATTCCGCGTTAGTTAATTCCGCGCCTGGCTCGAAGCCGGCAGCCTCAGGGGTCCACTGGTATGCTGTGGTTGAGCAATAGATGGTCCCCGAAGCCACAACAGGCTTCAGGGTTGTTCATTCCGCATAGCAAATGTCGCTAAACGCTGATGATCCAACCGGAAGTACTGTTTCTCTTCTATCAGAGACGCCCCGAGTGACAAGTAAAATTCGGCTGCTTTGGGATTGGTAGTTTCAGCCGTCCAGTCGAATCTTGTGCATCCATGTTCTATGGCAAAAGCAGCTATAAATTGCATTAGTGATTTACCTACTCCCTGGCCTCTCACTGCTGCTGATGTGAAAAGATCTTTCATATACGCTTGCCCGGAGCACTTTGGTGCCGGGAACATCAGAGTGAATGTAGCAAATCCGACGAGTACCCCGTTTTTCCATGCTCCCAGCACAGTCACACCCGAATAAGCAGAGAAAACTCTGTGGGTCAGATAAGAGAGCATTTCGTCATGGCTGGCAGCCTCATTCCCGAAGTAATACGATTCCATTTCGACAAAAACCTTTGCCAGCTCTGGAATATCAGACACATCACAGACTTCAATTTTCATACGCTTCCTTTAATTTTGCCTGGTCGGTAACTCACGCTAACTTATCATGTCAGTTCTTGATATAAAGTAGGCTATCGTCATATCAAAAAGTCCCTGTATGCCCGGTCAGTGACAAACAGCAGTCACTCAACCTGGGTATTTCCCCCAATATATTACGGTAGTGTAAGCACAAAACGGCACATACCTGACTGGTAATCTGCCATGCTAACCACAGTTACCAGAATATGAGTAACAGGCAGGTAAGTAGCAAATGAAATCAGAGAAAAATATTCAGCTTAAGTCGCTTATCTGAAGCCAGGTTCACTATGGGAGCATTCAGCAAAATGATTACTTTATGCAAGACTTGTGGTACTTCGTATGAGTTTCCCGATTCTCCCCCCAAATGCTGTGAAATCTGTGCAGATGAACGCCAGTATATACCTGTAACCGGCCAGCAGTGGGTTGACTGGCCAACCCTGATTACCACACATACCAATAAGTGGAAGCAGTTTAGAGACAATATTTTTAGCATTACAACTGTTCCTGATTTCGCAATTAATCAGCGTGCATTCATCCTGAAAACAGCTGAGGGTAATATTCTCTGGGATTGTATCGCTGTTCTTGATGATGCCACAAAAACGCTTATTTCTTCACTGGGTGGACTAAAAGCAATCGCCATATCTCACCCACATTTCTACACCTCAATGCAGGAGTGGGCTGCTGAATTTAACGCTCCCATTTATCTTCACTCCAGCGACCGGCAGTGGGTAATGCGTGGTAGCCCGTATATTACTTTCTGGGATGGCGATGCACTTCAGTTAACGCCTGATGTTCGTTTGATTCACCTTGGGGGACATTTCTCTGGCGGTAGTGTTCTCCACTGGGAACAGGGTGGCGGGATCCTGTTTTCAGGGGATATTGTTCAGGTGACCCCGGGTGGCAAAAACGTATCATTCATGTGGAGCTACCCTAACTTCTTGCCCTTACCTGCAGAGACAGTCAGAGGCATAATGAACCGCCTGAGCTCGGTTAAATACTCGCAGATATATGGTGCATTTGAAGGGCGAGAAATAACCGAATATGCAGACGATATTGTCCAATTCTCCGGACGTAAATATATTGATTGTCTGAAGTAAGCGGTGCTGATAACGAGTTGATTTTTCCTCACAAAATCAACTCAGAGTTTTCTTTTTCAGCAATCCATTCAACCAGTTCTGCTAACTGAGTATCAGAAAACACAGCGATACCATGAGCAGAGAGTAACACTGCCGCTACGCCCGCCCACAATCACAGTTAACATTGTGGTTATTTTTCGGTTATGCCCTCTATCCAGTTCTTAAATGACTAACTACTGTGGCAATATCTTTTGGTAATCATTAAATTAAGGAGCCGTAATGCCTGGAATAACCCTTACATTGTCTGGCGACAAGAACCCACAGTTAACCAAAGCGTGTGTTACTTTAGCCACGCAAATCACCTGCGACATATTAAAGAAAAACAGCTTTGAAACTATGGTGATAGTCAGGCATGTTGCTGATGACGACTGGTTTATTGACGGTAGAAGTCTGGCTGAATGGGGGAAAAACTCATTCAGACTTGAAGTGACTGTGGTAGATGAAACCTGTAGCAAAGATCAGAAAGCCGCATACCAAAAAGCTATCTACAACGCGATGGAACAGGCAATAGGTAACTTACATCCACAATCCAACGTACATGTTATTGATTGCAAAGCAGCGTCCTACGGGTACACCGGAATAACACAAGAATACCGGTACCAGCATAAAGACGAGTTTTACTGAGAACGAAACCGAATATCCGCATAACCCTGCCCCTGCTGCATTAAACTACCAGTATCACGCAGCAGGCGCACATACCCCTTCTTCTCGCGACCAGTTTGCAAATTCACTTTAAACATCCTGGCAATTGTGAGATTATTTAGGAATCGATTATTTCCTAAATGGTATAAATCATGCCACAGCAATCACGGGGTGTGCGCGGGCGCCCCCGCCAGTTTGATACGGACAACGCACTTGATCTCGCAATGCAGGTATTTCGCTCCAAAGGCTATCACAGCGCGTCAATCAGCGACCTGAGCGAAGGTATGCAACTCACTGCGGGCAGTATTTACAAGGCCTTCCATGATAAACGCAATTTGTTTTTACAGGTGTTTGCACGTTATACCTCGCTGCGTAACACCGCGCTGAGCCAGCGGTTAGCAGCATTACCAACTGGCCGGGAAAAAATAGCAGCCCTGCTGCACTTCTACCTGGAATCAGCCAGTAGTGTTGAAGGCCGCCGTGGGTGTCTGGTCGTGGGTAGTGCCATTGAATTGCAGCAGTTCGACCCGGAGCTTTCCGGTCTGGTGACAACCGCACTACAGCGAAATCAGCAAGGTATTCTGCAACTGATTCAACAAGGCCAACAGGACGGTTCTGTAAATCCGAAATGCAATGCAGAAGCACTAACGAGCGTGCTGTTATGTCTGGTGCTGGGTATGCGTGTCGCCGGGAAACTGAATGACCTTCCCGCCCGGGAAGAGGTGGTGTCAACGGCACTGGCACTGCTCGATTAAAATTTTTTCATCATATTGGAAATGATCATTTCCCAAATAACAGGAGAATGCGATGACTGATAACATAATGAACTGCACCTGGTCACAGCCCGTTAGCGGCCTGCCCGGCTTTTCCCACCATTTCGTTACTGTAGACGGCGTGCGCCTGCACTATGTGAGCGGTGGCAACCCACAAGGTGAACCTCTGCTGCTGTTAGCTGGCTTCCCACAAAGCTGGTATGCATGGCATAAGGTGATGGCGCAATTAAGTGACCGCTACCGAATTATCGCTCCCGACCTTCCCGGCCAGGGCGATTCAGACAAGCCTCAGTCTGGCTACGATACACAATCTCTGGCTGAAAAGATTCACGGGCTGATGCAACAACTGGCCGTGGAGCACTATTACCTGGCCGCTCACGATGTGGGTGCATGGGTAGCCTGGCCTTATGCCATGCGCTACAGCCAGCAGGTGACCCGGCTGGCGTTACTGGACGCAGGTATTCCTGGTATAACGTTACCGGATTTCCTGCCTGCCACACCGGATAAAGCCTGGAAAACCTGGCATTTTGCTTTTCATTTATTGCCCGACCTGCCGGAGGCATTAATCACCGGGCGTGAAGACATTTACCTGACATGGTTTCTGCGGCGCAAAACAGCCAGCCCGATGGTATTCAGCGATAACGATATTGCCGAATATGCCCGGTTATTGCGGCAAAATGGCGCTCTGCGGGCCGGGCTTGCTCCTTACCGTGAAATCACCGCTTCAGCCAGGCAGAACCAAACACTACGGGAACAGGGGAAACTCAAGGTACCACTGCTGGCAATCAGTGCAGACCAGGGTTCCATTCCCGATATGGCCGCACCGCTACGCGAATTCGCGGATGACGTGACCGGAATGACAATTGCCAACAGCGGCCATTTTATCCCTGATGAACAACCATATGCGTTATCTGAAGCACTGGCATTATTCTTCCGGTAATAGCTTCCGGTAATAGCTGGAAAGGCCCCAATTCACGCTGCAATGAATTATCCACCCATGACCAGCATCCGGTTGTGGGTGAGTACTTCTCTCACGCACCTGGGACAATGAGCAATGTATATTCACTTAACCAGGAGGTGGGCCATCGGCTCGCCCGCCCGGCTTTTTCTCTTTATACATCGCGGTATCAGCCAGTTTTACAGCATCATCTACAGAACAATTTTCAGGTGAAACACAAACCACCCCTGCACTTGCGCCTTCATACCATAAGCACAAATTGCCAAAGGTGTACTGCCCACGCAATGTGGTATGAATTCTGTCCTTGATAGTTCGGATAACAAACTCCTGGTCAGTCTCTTTTTCAGGCCCAAGGCAGGCCAGCAGAAACTCATCGCCGCCTATCCGGCCAACAATATCTTCCTCGCGCACAATATGATGCAACCGCTGGCCAATCTCTTTCAACAGTGCATCCCCGGTATCATGCCCAAGGTCATCATTAATCTTTTTGAATTCATCAAGATCAATATAACTGATTAATACTGTGCGGTTGATTCGTTTCGCCAGAGAAAATAGTGCGGGCAACCGGTCGAATATCGCCCGTCTGTTCGGCAGTTGAGTCAGGGAATCGGTATAAGAATGTAATGCCAGTTGGTAATTATCTTCTTTGAGTTGCTCAATAACCAACAGCTCTTCAGCATAACGGGCGATGATTTTCGCCAGTGAAACCAGGCGCGCCACAGTTACCTGGCTGTCTTGTTTGTTCTGCTTACTGACTGAGTTCACTGAGCCATAGAGCGTACCATCACGCAATATAACAGGCACACTAAGGTGCGTGCACATTCCTGCAACTTCCAGTTCAGGAAACTGGCTGTAAAACCCGGACAACTCTTTCAGGCAGTAAATACCTTCTCTCAGCGTTTGTCCGGACAAAACTTGCTGCCAGGCCGTGTGTTTATCGCCCGAAATAATATGGTAATGGCACAATGGTGCTGAACCAGGTGCAGTAACAGGTGCGCTTTCACGGTCCAGCACCATCACCCAGGGCCAATGCAACCCTGAGGCTGTGCTACAAAACTGCATCAGTTCTTTGATAAAACTGCTATCAGCATGAAGTAAGGTAACACCACCACGCGTGAAATTGTTCATTTTCACTCCAGGGCAATCGTTATTTTTATTTTTAAATCAGCGCCTTTAATGAACCGCGACAGAAACGCACATAACATTGATAACTCAGAATACCATTACAATTAATAAACGTAATCTATCAACTATATTTTTGAATCCAGCTCACATTTTCTTTTTTATCGGCACAGAACTGCGTCTTTTTAGTGTATTCGCAGTCACTTCAAGCCCGTGTACTAAGCTATCAACAGGGTTGATTAATTTTGTAGAATTGATAGATATGAATGATATTAAAGCGCCGGATGCATTGTCAGAAGAACCCATATCACACAGGCAGCCTGCTCTTTAGCCGGTTTATTGTCAGCACCATTTACAGATAAAAAACGCCAGGGAAAGCATGACAGCAATTACGATTAAACCCGCACAACCTGAACATATAGCTGCATTAAGAGCCATTGAACTTGCTGCATTTGAAACACTACGCCGCGCTGGTGCCGTAAACGGTTCCCCTGTCGCCACCAGTGAGGAACAATTCGACCAGTTACGCCTTGAAGGTGTGCTGCTTGTCGCACTCTTGCCTGGTGGTATTCCTGTGGGGTTTGCCGGGGCAATTATCACAGAAAACTGGCTGCATATTGCCGAGATGGATGTTCACCCTGACTGGCAACAGCAAGGTACAGGCCGCAGGCTTCTCAACGCAATATTGTCGGAAGGTAAGATGCGGGGTTTACAGGGTGCGACTTTAACCACAGACCGCTTCGCGCCATTTAACGCCGTCTTTTATGCTGCGCTGGGTTTTATACCAGTGGAAGGCGATGACTTGTCACCCCGGCTGCAAACCTTACTTTTGGAAGAAACCCTTGCCGGGCTCGACCCCAAACGCCGGATTGCCATGCAACTGGTGTACGGTCAGGCCACCTGAAAGCAAACTGGCTGCCAGAAGTGTGGATTGTTGCCACAGGGCACCACCAACAAGACAGATATTTCCCCGCCACCGGAGAGGCTAACCCCGGCACCTGATTACTTGCAGATATTCCTGAGGTGGCAATTAGCAGATGAAAAGAACTGCACGCCATTATGGATAACTGAATCCATCCAGCAATATTTTAAGAAAATCCTTATGTTTACCCCGACAGATATGAGGACTAGAATCATTTTGATACAAAAAATGCACATTTTATTCATAATCTTTATTTTTGAATTATAACAACCATCTGTTACAGATTCTTTTAAAAGGAAGCTATAACTGACAACGCAGCCAGCGCGCTTAACATTATATTTACTACCCGTAAATTATTCTGCGCATAACAAAGGATGATATTCCCCCGGAGTATATATACCCACAGCAAACATGCACGCCATTTTGAGGCAAAACAGAACCATCATTGTAATCTCATAGAGAAAGGGAGATGGTAATATCAATGAAAAATATAATTATTAATCAACAAATAAAAAATAACCTCCGGTCGATTAAGCGGAGCATTAATAACATCAATAAAAAGTGGAAAAACAGGAGTAATTTTAAATCTGATACACTATGGATCTCCATTGGTGAAAATTGCCTTGCTGATGACATTCTGAGAAGGCATAACAGAAAGTCGTTCAGTTCCGTTTTTTCCTCTGGCCGCTCCAATATTGAGTATATCCTGCAGATGGAGAAGGACAGCTACCGTCATCTTCTGGAGAAAGACCAGCTACAACCGTTCCCGGATGGCGATCATTACGTGGTGCGCTCAACATACTATAAAAACTGTACCGGGCAATACAACCCTCGTCACATGCTGGGTTTTGAGTTCTCCCACCACGACCCACTCAGAGTAAAAGAAGATGCGCGTGCATTAAAACGACGCATTTACCGCCAATTAAAATATCGTGGTGTGAAAAACTTCATTTTCCTGTATCACCACCGCATTTCAGACCTGTCAAATATTTCCTTGCTGCGATCTCATCTCAATGAATTTTTGTCGTTATATAATATTAATAACTGCCACTGTAAAGTAATCCTGTTCTATCAAAAAATAATTGACACCAACACTGAGAAATTTATCGACTTCATCCCTCACAATACAGGTTTACTCGAGTTTGTCTGCCATACCCATGCTATTTGGGCCGGTGATGATCTTGATACTTTCTGGGCAAAAAAAGATGACTCTTTGTTTACATCTATGTTCAGTATTGTTGATGATGTAAGGCACAGAGAACTCAGCACTCCCTCAGAATAAGAGGTAAAAATGAAGCAGGTCAGAAATTAGCACCATCTCACCGTTGATGCTACCGACAAATACCAGATCCTACGCATACTGGCGTAATGATTAACTCCGGTAACCATACCGTTAGCGGAGTTAATACAGGGAGCCTTGCGTGAGATATTTTCTACAAAGCAGTCATTAAGTTACGGCACTACCCTGTTATGAATAGCAATACTCATCCCACAAGGCTGGGTTATCACTGCACCATGTGCTGTAACCAGTCGCGTAGCGCAACAATCTCCGCCCGGTATGCCACCTCTTCTAAAGCCAGCAGGTAATAATTCGCCCCGGGTAAAGACCCGGCATAAGGCGCAACCAACATTCCCCTGGTGATTAAATCCCCCACCAGCAATTCACTGGCAATCACCGCACCATGCCCGGCCACCGCAGCCTGTAAAGCATGGGTTTCATCGCTGAAGTGCAGGCCTCTGGACAAATTCAGGCCTTCCGGCCCATAGCGCTGCTTCCAGTGTTGCCAGTCCGGGGACTCTGCAGGAATATGGCGGTTATCTACATGTAACAGTGTCGTTTTATTTAAATCAGCAGGCCTTCGCAAATTCAGCGCCGGGCTGGCGACGACAATAAAACGGTCCTCACAAAGCAGTGTGTTGTGTAAACCATGTTCCGCGCTTTCCCGATAGCGGATGGCGACATCTACGGTTCGTTGTTTAAGGTCAACAGTTTCCACACTGGTATGTAAATGCACATCAATTTGTGGATACTGCGCTTTAAAATCCGCCAGGCGTGGAAGCAACCAGTTGGTTAAGAAGTTGGAAGTCGTTGTCACTGTCAAAGCTGGTGACTCTGTAAGCCGGTCTATTTTTTTTACAGCATCCCCAAGGGAGGAAAAAGCATTCTGCGTTGCGGCATAGAGTAACTGCCCTGCTTCCGTCAGCCTGACTTCTTGCGCACTGCGCTCAAACACCCGGCACTCCAGTACAGATTCCAGCAGGCGAATTTGGTGGCTTACCGCCGTGGCACTCACGCTAAGCTCTGCGGCTGCCCGCTTAAAACTCAGGCATCCGGCCACAGCATCAAACGCACGCAGGGTACCCAGTGGTGGTAATCGCGATGTTTTCATGATGAGTTATTTTCATCCACAGGTGAAAAGTATGACTTTGAATACACCATTATATAAGCGATACGCTTAATACATAACCTGATGAAGATGAGTTTTTCTTCTTCTCTATGAACACATGTTACGAGGCGTATTGCGACCATGACAGCTTTATCTGCTCCCCCATCCTTTGCCGAAAAAACACGGTTCACCGCCACAGCACTGTTGTACAGCGGGCTGGCCGCCCAGATTGTGCTTCTGCTGAAGCGTTCCATTCAGGAAAGTATGGTGGACGCCATCACACTGGTATTACTGCTTGTGATTTCGTTTACTGGTGGTTATTTAGGGTCGCGCTGGCCTGTATTCCGGCGCAAAAACTGGCTGAACCGGCTGTACTATGGGTTTCTGGTGAGCTCAGCCGGTATGTTGTTTTTGGTAATGGCGTTGCAGGGGGCATACCACTGGCTCTCGCTGGTTACCGGAGTGCCTATTTCCGGGCTGGGACAAGGTATTGTTGCTATGGCAGCTACAGATACAGACCGCAATCACCATGCAGCAATGCGGCCACTATCCAGAATCTTATTAAGGGTGGCAGGCCCACTACTGGCCATCGTGGTCTGCCTGCATATTCAGGGGCAATTTAGCGGAATAACCGGGTTTCCGTATGCCTTTGCACTGTTGGTTGACCTGGCCTTATTAGGCGCACTGCATGCAAAAATCACCTGGGCAGACCAGGGATATTAATCCGTTTTTCCAGGCCAGGCCTTTGCACCACAGGTTGAATATTATGCCCGGCAGAGTATGATTTTCTTTCAACCCGGTATAAACAGAACATACCTGAACAGTAAACTCGCAAGGCTGTGGTTTAGCCACCGGGAAAAGACGTGATGTAATTAAGAAAAGGATATTTATGACAGAGTTATCCACCCTGCCCGATGAAAACACAAAACGATTTATTGCCGTATTAAATAAAAAGGTTGAAATGGGCCGTTTATATAACGCGCTCGGCCATATGACGGCGGGGCTTGTCGCGCATATCAATAACCCGGAAAGCTTGTGTTTCTTGCAATATACAGACAAAGATGGCGGTGTTCATCCCGCAATTTCGCACTTTCCTTTTATTGTTCTTAAGGCAGATAACTCTAATAAAATCAGGAAAGTTCGCGAAGAACTGCTTCAGCGTGATATCCCGTTTACAGATTTTACTGACACCATGATAGTTGGCTCTTCGGCCGCGCAGTTAAACGCCACATCTGAAACACCAGAGCAGGACCTTGAGTATTTCGGGATCTGCATGTTTGGCGATACCAATATACTTAAAGAGTTTACCGGGAAATTCAGTTTATTTAAGTAATCATCTTCCCCCTTGTGCACCGGCCCTTTACCGGCACACAAGGGGGATTAATTCTGGACAGGTTAATCCATGCCAGCTTGCAGATAAAACCAGAAAGGGGAATCGTTGTCCCCACAATGCATTACTTATTAATCACTAAAATTACCGTACAACCATTAATGCAACAACCGTTCAGGCCGTCTTACTATTGCGACAGCCCCGGGATTTCAGTTAATTCCCGGTAAATGTGCATTCCCCGCTCCAGCCCAATAATGACGTCATTATCTGCCCCATTCGACTCACCGGGTATCCGTAAAATAGCATCGCAGTGGTAAATCAGGCGGTGAGCGACCGGGTACAGGAAGGATTCACTGATTTCATCACCCATCATTTTTGAACCTGCTGCTTCGGCAAGGGGTACCGCCAGCCATTCACCAATCACTGGCGTGTGCCCTTTTTCATACACTTTTAGCGCATACTGTTCCATAACAGACAGGTTCTGTTTAATGCGTTCTATGTCACCGTTAGTGCCACTTCTTACCGGCCCGGCAATTAAAATAAGCATGATTTATACTCCGCCCGTAAATACTGAATTAAGTGCCAGGTGTTGAAGTAACATAATGGTCTTCGCATCCTGGATTTCCCCACTTTTAATCGCCGCCATTGCTTTTGCAAAAGGCCATTCAAGCACTTCGATATCTTCACCTTCCTCATGAAGCCCTCCGCCGCCATTCAGGCGATCCTGATGCGAATATTCAGCAATAAAGAAGAAAAGTTTTTCAGTCACCGAGCCAGGGCTCATCCAGGCTTCAAAGATTTTCTCTGGCGCAGAAACCGTAAACCCGGTCTCTTCCTGTGCTTCTTCAACAATGCGCTTTTCGGGGGTTTCGTTATCCAGTAGTCCGGCGGCGGCTTCAATCAGCAGACCGCAATGGCCATTGATATAAACAGGCAGGCGAAATTGCCTGGTAAGCACGACGGTTTTTTGGGCTTTGTTGTACAGCAGAATGACTGCGCCGTTACCACGGTCATAAGCTTCGCGGCTCATTTCCTGCCATTTGCCATCCCTTCGCAGTAGCGCAAAGGTGTATTTTTTGAGGATATACCAGTCATCAGAGAGCAGTTGTTCCCGGATAAGACGGATTTTGGGCGGTTCTTTTTGCATGTTTATTCCTGATTTTAGGTGACAAAAAAAACATAACATGCATAATCGTGCACGATCAAGATAAAACGTGAATGGTGAAGTAATGCTTTCAGGGCAAAGAAAACAACTTATTCTCGACATCCTGGCGCGCGATAAGCAGGTTCTGTCAAAAGAGTTAAGCCAGCGATTTAACATTTCAGAAGATTCGATTCGCCGTGATTTACGGGAGATGGCCGCAGAGGGGCTGCTGCAGCGGGTTCATGGCGGCGCACTGGCGGTATCGGCTGCCACTGGCACACTGGAAATGCGCAAAAGCGTGCAGATTGAGTCGAAAAAGAGAGTTGCCCAGAAAGCGGTCGGGCTTATTCAGCCAGGAAACATCGTTATTATCGATGGCGGGACGACATCACAGGAGCTTATCAAACTGCTGCCAGGTGACCTCGCGTTTACTGCCGTTACCCACAGCCCAACCGTTGCTGTCGGGTTACTTAACCAGCCTTTGGTTGATGTTATCGTCATTGGCGGCCAGTTATACAAACATTCAGCCGTAACCGTTGGCGCATCAATGATTGAGTCAATTAACCGAATTCATGCGGATCTCTTTTTTATGGGTGTTACAGGCGTGCATGAAACAGCAGGTTTTACTACAGGTAACTATGAAGAAGCCAATGTGAAGCGTGCACTTTCGCAGCGTGCTGCGGAAACGGTAGTGATGGCCTCTGCGGAAAAAATTAACTCGGCCTCCCCCTTTGCGATTGGCGAGTTGAGTATTGCCAGCACCTTGCTGGTTGATGGCACTTTGGATGAAAAAATGCGTACAGTGTTTAACAAGCTGAATATCACTGTGTTGTAAATGATTCACGCCTGTATTGAAGTCATTCAGATGCACAGAGTCATAAAGCTGGTTTGCTGTGCACGTCACCGGCCACTTCCTGGTTTGAAGAGGTACTTACCCATCAACCGGGAAGTGGCTGATTCAGGTGTCTTCGAGATATACCCACATTTATGACTTGCAAACCACGCATAGCTTCAAGCAGCGAATTATTTTTAGGAATAATTTATAAGATATTTCTAATAATTAAATGAAAAACGTCGAATAATAAAGTCACCGCAGCCACACAGGTAATTAATTACTTTTCTTTACTTATTCTTCAGGTGAACAAGTTGCATTTCCCTTACCTTTCCATTAACCTTTCGCAAAAAAAATTGTGTGAGAAAAGTAATGGCACTATCCTGTTCTGGTGAAAATTTATAATTGAACCACATAGTAATATGCATAATCCTGCATCATATGTAACACATCAGCCATAGCCAATGTACTGAGGTTCTATTCTCATTAGCTAAACAGAGTGTCCAGTTTTCCATTAACATACAAAAACTCATTCATACTAAGTTGGTACCCGCACCAACTCACTGACCTGTATCAGTAAGGAACATGGCTTATTGTAATAGCGCCAGCCTTCCTGTTAACCGTCCATCTGTCTAATCCTGAGGGAACTTTTCGCCATGCGAATAATGGGAAAAAAAATAGATTCAAAGATTTTTGATAGTTCTAACAAAAAAACCTTAATGAAATGGGGTGATGTATATAACTGTACAAAAAGCCTCATCCCGCAAGCACTTATGCTGATACATACAGTGCGTCATGTGCATACTCAGGCAAACCGAAGTCCACTACTTAACCAGGATGCTGAAAGTGCTTTTAACAGTTGGGATGTAATCAGCACTTCCTTAATCGAGTACCGAAGCAAATATATAAGATCGCAATGGGCGAATGTAGGCTTATTGTTAGCGGTGCCGCCACAGAATATTATCGGAACTTTCTCTGAGGATGTCAGTTTTCAGAACCATGCGGGGATAAAAGAAAACAATTCATTTGCATTAGCTGAAAGCTATTTCAATGGAACGCCCAAGCTTTTTGAAGGAAAGAAAGCGAAAGAAAGATTTAACTATATAAGAGAATACCTTCTACCCAACAAAAGTTATGCGCACATCACCACACCAGAAAATTTAATGATAAATAGTAAGCATAAAAGATATAATGAGGTTCTTGTAGTAGGCAAATCAAATGTAAATATTCATGCAGGCTTTCCCCCTACAGGCCATATCACTGTATGTGGGATCTATCACCTTACTACGTTTGGAAACAAGACAGATCCAGATGATGAAAAGCTTATCGGGCAACTCAAGGTATTAAATCCTAATGTGCCAGTAATCCGGCAGGAAGTTTATTAAACTATCTGTATCACTGTACTCATGCCCTATGACAGTCAGTATGTGTTCTGTTAGAAAATGCCCACAGTGTCGTGGGCACTCTTTTTCAACTCACCAATACAGACTTGCGTATCAGTCATTCATCACTTTGGTTGCCGGTAACCGGGCTCCTGCCCACAGGCTGAACAGCGCATACAAACCACTGGCACAGACAAAAGTGACCGGTGCTGAGAATGCCGCCACAGATGGGGTGGCGTGCATTAATGCAATACCAATTGCAACGCTGATAAACCAGGCACCGAGCCCCGTCAGGTTGATGGCGCTATTTTCGCGTTCTGCCTGTACATTGCGGGCAATGCCGGCAAGGGCAACACCCACCCAGGCCACCACAAATACTCCCTGGTACGCCAGTGCCTGCAACAACCAGGCGAACACATCTGCCAGCATCAGAATATAGACCACCACACCCACCACACAGGCCCACACCACTTTAGGGAGCTTCACCTTAAACAGGCTGTGGAAAAACACCTGCATATTCACCGTTGCCAGGTAATAGTTCGCGGTATTAATCCGGGTTTGGGTTACCCAGACAAACCCCAGCCCGGCCAGCCCCAGCAGGTTGAGAATTGCCACCACAACCGACGTTTCATTTAATGCCGTACCGGCAGCAAACGTGCTGGTGAGGTAGATCCCCGCCATGCCGTTGAGCAAGAAAGTCACCAGGTAAAACGGCATCCCAAAATTGAAACGGGCGTGGTACTGGCTGTCTTCCTGTTTACCAAAACGCGCGTAGTCAAAGGTGTACATCATCAAAACCCAGACACCCATATAAGAGGTAAAACAGTTCCACCAGCCCCAGGGGGATGGCGTGGCAGGCCCCAGCTGCAGCCAGTTTGCCTGGTAACCGTGTAACTCCACTGACATCACAATAGTTGCCAGTAAACCCAACAAGTAAAATGGCAGCAGCACGCCATTAAATTTATCCAGCCAGTGCTGCACACTGCCAAAAATCAGCGGCACACTGTAAACCACCACCAGCGCAGCGGCAGCCCAGTACACCAGCCCCGGGTACAGGTGGTTCAGTGCAAACGCAATCACCGAGCCTTCAAACACAGCATAGTAAATGGCCGTGGAGAAAAATATCAGCGTGGCCAGCGACGCACCTAACTGGCCAAACAGGCGGCGCGAAAACTGAGCAACAGATAACCCACTACGAATGGCAAAACGGCTGATAACACCGTTAATCAGGCCATAGGTGATAACCGAAAGCACCATGCCAATAATGGCGTTAACCGCGCCATAGGCCATCGCCAGCGATGCACCCACCACAATGTAAAACACTGCACTACACACCGCCCACCATGCCATGGTGAGTGACAATTTGCCCATCTGTGCCGGTTCTGCCGAATTTTGCACAGCACGGGATTGTGGAGCTGAAGCCATAGCAACCTCCTGAAACGAGTAGAGACCAGTGATATATGCCGCGGGGCTTGCACCCCGGGCAGGGTTAACGCAACGCCTGAGTAAGCTCAGCCAGCCGGTGTTGTGATGCGCGACGGGCAGCCAGTGCCTCTTCCAGCGTGACAGGGATAAATTGCACCTGTTGATTAGGCTGTAATTGCCCAAGGATGGGCAGGTCACAGCTAATCACCGTACCCAGTGTCATATATCCGCCACCAGAAACGGCATCACGTAGCAGGACAATGGGCTCCAGCCCGCCAGGCACCTGCACAGAGCCAATAGGGTAACAGGCATCAACAATGTTAGAAGGGTCTGAGCCTGCGCCAAAAGGCGGCTCTTCTGGTTTAAACGTTAACGGCGTGCCACCTTTCAGCCGGTAGCCGGTTCGGTCGGCTTCGGTGCTGACATGCCAGGTATCGGCAAAAAAGTTATCAACAGCGGTTTCAGTCAGGCGGTGGATATACAACCCGGGCAGCATCCGCAATGTGACTGATTTCGGGAATGCCTTAAGTAAATCTTCCGGCACTGTTTTGCCCTCAAGCTGCAAGCGCTCCGCCGTTACTGGCAACACGGGCAACGAATCCCCTGCGGCGAGGCGCCTACCCTGGTAACCACCCAGCGCACCGAGCGTATAGGTTGAACGGCTACCTGACACCAGGGGAACATCAATTCCCCCCGCTACCGCCAGATACGCCCGGCAACCCTGGCGCGCCGGGGCAAAACGCAGGCGCTGCCCGGCGGCGATAAGTAAGGCCGTATTATTGTTGGCTGGCTGCTTATCCACCATGGGCACCATGTCCGCACCGCATACAGCAACCAGGGTATTTTCAGTAAACTGCAATTCCGGGCCCAGCAGGGTCATTTCCAGCACGGCGTCATCCGGGTTGTTGCCCACCAGCAAATTCGCCATCTGCATGGAATAGGGGTCCAGCGCGCCAGAAGGCGGTATCCCCAGGTGGTAGAACCCTTCTCTTCCGGTATCCTGCACTGTGGTGGCAAGGCCAGGCTTGATAACATTAATGGTCATACAGCCCCCTTTTTAGTTGCTGAGGATACCCTTGCGGATCGTCAAGAAAATCAGCCAGCGCAAAAGTCACTTCACGGATTTCTGGCGTGAACTCGCCGCGTTGAACCTCTTCGCACAGTGTGTCATAGGCTGCACGGTCCACCGGGCGAAATTGCACAATGTCCCCCGCTTTGAAAAACACCATGTCCTGTTTGAGATACCCCAACCGTTGCGCCGGGTCATAGATAGGCATTGGCGTAATGCCAAACAACTGGTAGCCACCTGCGCCGCGTACCGAGTAAATGCAGCCGAAACACCCGCCATGGCCTAAAGACAACCCCGGTGTGTCGGTGCGTGGGCGCAGGTATTTCGGCACCTGTAACTGCTTTTGCCGTTCAACCATTTGGTACATAAATGGCAGGCCAGAAACAAACCCCACCATCGAAACAAACCAGGGCGTGTTGCTGTGAGCGGCGATGAATTCTGCGCTGTCTGCAAACCCGTTAATCTCTGCAGCGTAATCCAGATCACTGCCTTCCGGTGCCTGGTGGCGGTCACGAAAGCGCATCAGCGTTTCGTGTGTCCAGGGGTCGTTGTAAAATACCGGAACCTCAATGATCCGGGTTTCCAGGGTGTCGGCCTCCCCACTACTTCCTGCTTCCAGTGCCTGGAGTTGTTCCAGCAGCACATAAGGGTCGAGGGCATCCGGGTTAAAACGTACCTGAAAAGAGGCATTCGCCAGGCAAATATCCAGTATGCCGGGTAACTGAAGGGCTTCCAGCGCCCGCGTCAGTTTCAGCCCCCGGAAAAAAGCCTGCAAAGACATTTTCCGGTCAATTTCGGCGAAAAGGTGTTCATCACCGCCAAATGAGTAACGAATTGGGTTACTGGCCATAACGGCGTACCTCCCCGGCAGGCGTGGACGTACTCTGGTTGCGTTCAGCCAGCCACTGTTCGAGCGTAGTTGTGGTAAATTCGCCAGCCTCCAGTTGTGGAAGGCTCAGCAACCATTTATGCAGCGAAGCCGTGTTTTTCACACCGCGCAGTTCCAGAGAACCCAGTGCCTGCCGGGCTCGCTCCAGGGCCTGCGGGCGGCTCTCTCCCCAGGTAATCACTTTCGCCAGCAACGAATCATACCAGGGAGGAATGCGGTAACCGCTGTACACATGGCTGTCTACGCGTACACCTTCACCGCCCGGCCAGACTACGCCTTCAATCACCCCCGGGCAGGGCAAGAAGTTTTTGTCCGGGTCTTCGGCGTTGATACGCATTTCACAGGCGCTGCCATGCAGGGTGATATCCGCCTGCGCCAGCGTCAGAGGTTCACCATTGGCAATGCGTAACATCCACTGCACCAAATCCACACCAGTAACCATTTCCGTTACCGGGTGCTCTACCTGAATACGGGTGTTCATTTCAATAAAACAAAATTCGCCGCGCACCTCATCAAACAGGTATTCCAGGGTACCTGCGCCCCGGTAACGCAAGTGCCGGGCTAACTGCAGCGCACTGTCACACAAGGTTTTTCGTTGTTCGTCATTGAGTGCCGGTGAAGGCGCTTCTTCGAACATTTTTTGCCGCCGCCGTTGCAGAGAACATTCCCGGTCAAACAAGTGAACGACATGCTTGCCATCCCCCAGGATCTGCACTTCCACATGGCGGGCCCGGGCAATAAACCGCTCCAGGTACACCGCGCTGGAACCGAATGCCGCTTTGGACTCACTTTGTGCAACGGGGAATTCCCTGGCGAGAGCTTCATCGTTGTCTACCACGCGAATACCTCTGCCACCACCACCAGCCGCCGCTTTGATCATGCAGGGGTAACCAATCTGTGCAGCATGGGCCTGGGCTGCCTGGACCGTTTCCAGCACTCGTGAACCCGGTACCACAGGTACACCAGCTTCAGCGGCTGTACGGCGGGCCGCGGCTTTATCGCCCATCACACGAATCGTTTGCGCATCCGGACCCACAAAAATCAAGCCGGCCTGCTCCACGCGCTCTGCAAACTGCGCATTCTCAGACAAAAAACCGTACCCGGGATGAATGGCGTTAGCGCCACTTTGGGCTGCAGCGTTCAGTAACGCGTTAATATTCAAATAGCTTTGTGCGGCCTGCGCCGGGCCAATAATCACTGTTTCATCTGCCAGGTGAGCTGCAAGGCTGTCTTTATCTGCTTCACTGCAGGCCGCAACCACAGGAATACCCAATGCTTGTGCTGCACGAATAATGCGCACAGCAATTTCTCCACGGTTAGCAACCAGCAGTTTTGTTATTTTGCCTGCCATATTTCCTCCAGGGCGGTTATGCATTATCGGTTTTTATTATGGCTATCGTTTGCCCGGGCTCGATGGCATCACCATTTTGTATAGTTATTTCTGCTATCGTGCCTTCCACTTCAGCAAACACTTCACTAAATTGTTTCATCACTTCAATTAAGCCAATAACCGTATCTGCAGACACTACCTGACCGGGCTCAACAAAAGGTTTGGCGTCCGGTGATGGCTGGCGATAAAAAACACCAGGCAGAGGTGATACAACTTCAAAATCAGACATATTTTTCTCCAGATGATATTTATTTCGCCGCACTCGGGGAGGTAATTTCCACACCGTGGTGAATGAGTGCCGTTTTTACTGCACTAATAATTTCCAGAGCACCGGGGGTGTCGCTATGAATACAAATAGAATCAAAATTAATTGAGATAATATTACCGGTTACTGTTTTCACTTTTCCTTCAAGGCATGCCAGGAGAACTTTATCGACAATATCCTGTACCTTCAGGTAACCGGTATTGCGGGTGAAAACGATAACGCCTTGATCATCATAGGCCCTGTCTGCATAGAACTCGGTAACCACAGGCTGCCCCAGTTGCTGCGCCGAGCGCCAGACAGCGGTATTCTTCATGCAATACAGACAGAGTTTGCTGTCCAGTTGGTGTAATGTTTCCACAAACTGTTGCGCCGCAACTTCATCACGCGCCAGGTGCATATACAATGCACCGTGGGGTTTTATATGCTGCAATGGCAAACCAGACAAACTGGCAAATTCCCGCAACGCACCCAACTGATAAATAATATCGTTGATTAACTCACCTGCAGGGATAGATAAATGGCGCCGCCCAAAACCCTGTAAATCACGAAACCCAGGGTGCGCGCCAATTGCCACATTATTTATTTTCGCCTGTTCAATTGTTTTGCGCATAATATTTGGGTCACCAGCATGAAAACCAGTAGCAATATTAGCAGAGCTGATAACTGACATTAATGCGTCATCGACACCATCGCCAATCACCCATGAACCAAAGCTTTCACCTATATCTGAGTTAATGTCTACTCTTTTCATCATATATATTTCTTATTTATCGCAGGAGTTGTTTATTTAATATATGAGTATTTATTTTCATTCGGAAAGTAGTATTTTTAGATGGCGTAATATCAGAAAATCAGAAGGCTTAACATACTCAGCCTTTTAAGCCATGTGCCCCATAATACAGAGGAAGATGTTGATGCTAACCTTGCGCCAGGTTCGTTATTTTGTTGCCACCGCAGAGATGGGGCAAATCTCACTCGCTGCCGTTCACCTGAATATTTCGCAGTCAGCAGTAACGGGAGCCATTAAGGAACTGGAGCAGTTGTTGGGGAAAAAGCTGTTTTCCCGCTCTGTGCATGGCATGGTGCTGACCGGGCACGGCAACCACTTTCTCAACCATGCCTACACCATTTTGCAAACCGTCGATAATGCGGTGCGCAGCGTGCCGGTTAACGATAACGGTGTACGGGGAACCCTGCGCCTGGCAGCCAGTTACACAGTTATTGGTTATTTTTTGCCTTTCCATTTGCAGCGCCTGGCGCAGGACTATCCACATATCGATATTCAACTGTTTGAGTATGAGCGCCAGGATATTGAACAGGGGTTGCTGGGCCACTCACTGGACATGGCGCTGGTACTGACCGGTAACTTACGCCACCAGGATATCTACGCAGAAACGCTGTTTAACTCCACCCGGCGTTTATGGTTGCCTTCGCACCACCCGCTCTGTGCTAAATCACAAGTTACGCTGGAAGACGTTGCTGGGGAGCCATTTATCATGCTGACAGTAGACGAAGCCGCGGACAGCGCCATGCGCTACTGGGAGGAAGCCGGGTTTCGCCCGGATATCATATTGCGCACCAGCTCCGTTGAAGCCGTACGCAGCATGGTCGCAAACGGTTCTGGCATCGCAATTTTGTCTGACCTGGTGTACCGCCCGTGGTCTTTAGAAGGCCGACGAATTGAAACACGCTCGCTGGTGAATAACGTGCACCCGATGGGGGTTGGACTGGCCTGGCGAAATGACACCGAGTTCACGCCTGCCATGCTGGCGCTGCGCGAATATTTCCGCAGTGCGTTTATTACCCAGCAAATTAACATGGTGAGGCGTTAATGGAGGTGCCGGTAGTGGGCAGGTAACAGGCCTTCCTGCCCCGGAGCTGCATCTGCATTTATGCAAAATTAGACAGTTTTTGCCCGGCAAGTATCAGTTCGTCCAGCAGCATTTTGCGACGTTCTGGCGAAGTGTCACGGCTAACCATAAAACAGACGGCGGCAACGGCCTGGCCATGACGCGAACAGACGGGCGCTGCCATACAGCAAGTAAAACTCTCAGATAGCCCTTCGGTAAGGCAATACCCCTGGTGGCCGGCACGATGTACATCGTCAAGAAAAGCCTGTTTATCCAGCACCTGCCCACCGGCAAGCCGGTAATCCTGTTCTGGGATCAAATCAAGAATAGCGCTGTCAGACCAGTGGCTGAGCAACAAACGCCCGGTCGCTGTCCAGGGAATGGGTACACGGACACCAATATCCGAGGTAATTTTAAACGGATGGGCATTACTGCTTTCCGACAACACGACGGTGTACTTATTCCCCTCAAGCATGCACAACTGCACTGTTTCACCATGCTGTGCAACAAGTTCAACCATCAGTTGATGCGCTCGCCTGATCAGATCGTTATGCGCCATGTAATCCGCACCATAATAGTGCATTTCCCGGCCAAAAAAGACATTGCCATCCTGGTCCTGTTCAACCAGGCCGGCCTCACTGAGCAAACTGACCAGCTCGTAAACACTGGAGCGTGGAGCGCCAGTTGCCTGAATCAGGGAGCGAACAGGCATAGGTTGACGGGCAATATGCAACTGCCGAAAAATATCGATAACCCGGTCAACACCACGCGCCCGTGACGATTTTTCATCCGGCATAAACTAACTCTCCTGTTGTAATGGTACCAGGGTAATACACTAAAAAAGAGAAGCATCATACACTGCCATCGGCATATTACACACCTTGGAGCCATATTTTATTTATGTCGCACAGGTCACAGAATTGCCTTATGCTCTTTATTGGTGCCTCATTTTAGTGCTTTTATAATTAAACCTCAAAATCCATCTATTTAAATGAAATTACCTGCCTGATTGCTCCGGTTATTATTTTATTCCATCTGATAAAAATTAATTAATTTCACCTGAAGCTATTGCAAAAGAAAAATAGCTGTGCAAACCTTGCTCTATCCGGTATCGCAGACATGAGTCTGGTATATCAGACAATGAAATATACAGTTAATTCTGGGCATATTTTTCCTGTCATGAAAGGAGCGAATTTGCATGACAATAAAACGTTATGGCATTGAAGGTGGCACTGGTACCGGCGGGCAAAAACTGCCTTTTGCCCGCGCTGTTGAAGCCGATGGTTGGTTATTTATTTCCGGTCAGACCCCTATGCGCGATGGGGAAGTGGTTGAAGGCAGTATCATTGAACAAAGCAGGCTGGCCTTTGAGAACTGCCTCACCATTATGCGTGAAGCCGGGTTCCAGGTAGAAGATGTGGTACATGTAACGGCTGTACTTACTGACGCTCGTTATTTCAGTTCGTTCAACAAGGTATTCAGTGAAATATTCAGTGGCACACCTCCTGCGCGCATCTGCAGTGTTCAGGATTTGGTTGTTGACTGCAAAGTAGAAGTGGATATGAAGTGCTTCCGCTCAGACCGTAAATAATTATTTTTATTAAATTTAACACCAGCATACTTTTAATATATTACGCCAACACCAGGGCACCCTTTGGATTTTATAATTATCTTTACCAGTTGTTTTGATGATTTTCATTTTGCTGTGAAATAATTTTTTATATCACCTCCATCCAATAAGAGAGCATAAAAATGAATATACCATCCCTGAAAATCAGTGCCACTGTGGTTGCCAGCGCATTGATATTAGTAACACTGGCAGGCTGCACACCCACAGAAGAAAAAACGGGCGACAATGCCCAGCCGCAATCTGCGTTAAAAACAGTTCTGCAACGCGGCACTTTGCGAGTGGGCGATTGCCTGAGTTTTGCACCATTCGGGTTCTACGACAAACAAGGAAACCCGGATGGTTACGATGTTGACCTGGCAAAAGCACTGGCAAAACAGATGGGGGTAAAACTGGAAGTGGTGAATACCACCAGCGCCAACCGCATTCCTAATCTGCAAACCAATAAGGTCGATGTCGTTTTCTGCAATTTCACCCGCAATCTTGAGCGTGCGAAAGAAATCAGTTTCACACAGCCTTATGTTGTTGCCAGCGAGGCCATGCTGGTTCGGAAAAATAGCGGTATTCATTCTGCTCAGGATATGGGTGGAAAAACGATTGCTACCGTTAAAGGCTCAACAAATGGCGATGAAGTCCGCAACCTGGGTATTAATGTCAAAATTCAGGAGTACGACTCATCACAGGCAGCCATTCTGGCTGTGAAACAAGGCCAGGCCGACGCCATGATTGAAGATAACAACTTTCTGGCTTATCAGGCGAGCCTCGATCCTACGCTCACGGTAACCAACGAAGCCCTGGTGCCTTTGGAATACAACGCGTTTGGCGTGAAACAAGGCGACCAGGTTTGGGTTAATTATTTAAATGAGTTTCTGTTTGAAATTAATGCCTCCGGCGAAAACAGCAAACTTTATCAAAAATGGTTTGGCAGCAAACCACGTTACCCTCTGAACCCACAATATTGACCTCATGTGGCGCACAACAAGTGCGCCACAGTAAGGAGTGAAGAATGAGTTATCAATGGCTGACGTTGTGGCATTACGGGAGTACGTTTCTTTCCGCAGCATGGCTGACATTACAAGTCACCCTGCTGGCTTTTGCGCTATCGCTACTGCTTGGCATAGTGGCGGCGCTGGCCAAATCATCAGCATTCGCACCTGTTCGTTGGGTGAGCCACTGTTATGTAGAATTTATTCGTAATACCCCGGTTCTGCTGCAAATATTTATTGTGTTCTTCGGGCTGCCCTCTCTGGGCATCACCATGAGTGCATTCACCGCCGGTGTTCTGGCTCTGGGTATTAACATTGGGGCATATCTGTCTGAAGTCTTCCGCGCCGGGTTCCAGTCTGTATCCAGGGGGCAACTGGAAGCCGCATGGGTTCTGGGGATCCCCCGGCGGCAAATTTTCCTGAGCGTAGTGCTGCCCCAGGCACTCAGGGCGGTGTGGCCCGCCATTATCAATAACCTTATTCAGTTGTTGTTAGGCACTTCACTCCTGTCAGCTATTGCCTTGCCGGAACTGACCGGAACAGCCACTGTAATAAATGCCCGCACCCTGCTCTATGTCCAGACGTTTACCATTGTTGCCGCAATTTATTTGTTACTGAGCAACCTGTTTTCATGGGTTGGCAACCAGGTGGGTCGCCATATGTTTAATCCCCCGCTGGTGTCTCCGGTAAAAAAGCCCACAGGCAATCTGTTAAAACTAAAGCGCATTAATCCATTTAAACGGGGGACAGCATTATGACAGATATTATTCTCAGTGCATTTCCCATGCTTCTGAAAGGGTTAGGCACCACACTTCTGCTCTCTATTGCCGCAATAATTGGTAGCACGCTAACAGGCCTGCTTGCCGCTATTTTACGCACCAGCCAGTTGCCGGTTGCGAAACAGATTGCCTTGCTTTACACCGAGCTTTTCCGTGGTACACCTGTGCTGATTACGCTGATGTTTATCTACTTCGGTGTGGCCTATTTCGGCTATGAGATAAACCTGCTCGCAGCCGGTATTTTAGGGCTCAGTATTTATACCGGCGCCTATATTGCCGAGATATTCCGGGCAGGGATTGAAGCTGTACCAAAAGGTCAGTGGGAAGTTTCATGGATTCTGGGCTTATCCAAACGCCAGACATTCTTCAGCGTCATTCTGCCTCAAACACGGGGAATCGTATTACCACCATTAGTGGGCCAATACCTGTCGTTGATTAAGGATACTTCTATTATCAGCATGATAGGTATGTCTGAATTGATGCACCAGGGGCAAGCCATTGTCGACCGCATCGGCCAGCCCGTGGTGATTTACAGTCTGGTTGCCCTGTTCTATTTCATTATTTGTTTTCCGTTTTCTTATTGGGTTCAGCATCACCAAACCAGGAGCCAGTTATCATGAATAAATCTGCTATCAGCCTGAGCCGCATCACCAAATCTTTCGGTTCGACACAGGTACTGAAAGAGATAAGCCTCGATGTTATGCCCGGTGAAGTATTGGTGCTGATTGGTGCGTCCGGCTCAGGGAAAAGTACGGTATTGCGCATTATGAGTGGCCTTGAACATGCCGACGGCGGTGAGATCTGGGTCAACGATGTTCCCCTTCATGACAGTAAACGTAGCCGTGAGATTTGCGGACATGTTGGTATGGTTTTCCAACAATTCAATCTGTTTCCACACAAAACCGCATTAGGCAACGTCACACTGGCTCTGATTAAAGCGCAAAAAATGCCTGAATCTGAAGCAAATAAGCGTGGTATGGCTGCACTGGAGCGTGTTGGCCTTGCTGAACGCGCTAACCATTATCCGGCGCAGTTGTCGGGGGGGCAGCAGCAACGTGTCGCCATTGCGCGGGCTCTGGCCGTCGAACCTAAAATCATGTTTTTTGACGAAGCAACATCAGCACTTGACCCTGAACTGGTTGGTGAAGTGATGGAAGTGATGCGCAGCCTTGCCCGCGATGGAATGACCATGGTTGTCGTCACACACGAGATGGGGTTTGCAAGGAAAACAGCAGACCGGGTGGTATTTATGGATCAGGGCATCATTGCCGAGCAGGGTTCACCTGAGCAACTGTTTGTTAATCCGCAGAACCCTCGCACTCAGCAATTTTTATCGCGCGTACTTGAACATTGATTCCGGGAGAAACTATGTCGATTACATTTCCACTACAGGTTGACGGGCAACTGGACCCAATTCAGGAAGCGCCGCACTTCAAATCTGTTGCTGGCGCAGGTAATACCCCACTGGTTCCCGGCACACAGGTTCTGGATGGCAGCGCCACCTTTTCACCCATGATGGTGATGAAACAAGTCGCGCTGGAGAACAACCTGCAACAACTCGCCGCTTTCTGTAAAGAAAATGGCGTATTGCTGGCGGCTCACGGTAAAACATCGATGGCTCCGGCAATTTTACGGCGCGCAATTACTGAAGGTGGTGCCTGGGGTTTGAGTGCAGCAACCCCCGCTCAGGTGCGTGCATTACGCCAGTTTGGTATCCGTAACGTTTTTCTGGCAAACGAACTGGTTGACCCGGCAGGCATTCGCTGGATTGGGCAATGGCAGCAGCAACACCCTGATCACAGTTTTCTCTGCTATGTTGACTCATTGCGCGGAGTGCAGTTGCTGGAACAAAACCTGGGCACGACGCCAGTTTCCGTGCTACTGGAAATGTCTGTCTCCGGGGGGCGAACTGGTTGCCGCTCTCAACAGGCGGCGCTGGAAATTGCCCGGGCCATCCAGTCCAGCCCGGTACTTAACCTGGTTGGTGTGGCGGGATATGAAGGCGCACTGGGAGCCGGGCGTAACGCTGAAGGTATTGCGCAAATACAACAGTATTGTGAAATGCTGGTAGATACAGCACGCGTACTGGCGCAATCCCAGTTATTCAGTAGTGATACCATCATTCTGAGTGCCGGTGGCGGCGCCTGGTTTGATGTGGTTACCCACTGTTTTAAAAATGCCAGCCTGCCACTGCCTGTGGTGCCATTAATTCGGTCTGGCGCTTACATGGCCCATGATAATGGGCTGTATTCCCGTATTGCACCTTTCGCACAACCCGGCGCCACCCACCACTTTATGCCCGCGCTGGAAATTTGGGGGCGGGTATTGTCACGCCCGGAGCCTGGTCTGGCATTTGTTGATTTTGGCCGCCGGGATGTCCCCTTCGACCAGGATTTACCCAACCCACTATGGTTGCGTGACAGTAACGGCGCAAATCCGCGCAAGGCTGAACACCTGCGCATTAGTGAAGTCAACGACCAGCACGCTTACCTCATCCTGCCGGAAGGTGAAGTGTTGCAACCTGGCGACTGGGTGGGTTGTGGAATTTCGCATCCCTGCACCGCCTTTGACAAATGGCGTTATCTGCCGATGGTGGATGAAAATTATTGTGTTACCGATACCATAGAAACCGCCTTCTGATGCGGTCTGTTCCCGGTGAAGGCCCGGTTTTACCCGGCGCCTTTCACACCAGTGGCAGTTTATGATTTTCCCATGTTTTGCAGAACGCTTAACGCACGCTCCGCATCTTCAGCAGCAACAAACAGGTGGTCGTGATAAAACCCGGCCACCACATTACAACTTATTTGCTGAGCGGCTAACGCGCGAGAAAACGCAGCCGTCAGCCCAACGGCCTCCAAAGATGAGTGCACTTCAAGAGTTATCCATGCTGCCACGTAGTCGCACGGGAAGCCGGATTCACGGGCAACATCTTCCGGTAAAACCAGCGTAATACCTTCCTGCTCACGCACCACAACCACTGCGTGAGTCGCTAACTGTTCCGGTAATGTATTGGTCGTGCAAAAAACATAACGGCCAGGGTTATGGCGTGGTGATGCAGAAGCCAGCAGGCGCTCCAGGTTGGTTTCTCCAGACATTGTCTCTCCTGTTTAATCACTTTCTATTCAGTGACAGTAAACATAAACCGCATGGTATGCCACCCGTTAACACAAAAATCACCGTTAACAGTAATCAGCTAAGAAACCGGGCGGGAGGTGAGCCAGGTACCATTGCAACGGGCAGGTTCCCCACTTGCCTTTTCTGGCAAACGTTTTAATATCGCCCTGTTCACCTGAACCCCTGGATCAGCAGACAGGGCATAACTGAGCTGGCTCACCCTTTGTTTAACAACGCGTATTTTGCGCGTGAATACAGACAGGAGCCACTCATGGCCGCTCAACGTATCTGGTTAAAAAACCCGCTGGCAATCGCCCTTCCCGCTCACTGTGATGGCCGCGGAGGTATCGTGGTGGAAGGTAACCTGGTTGATGAAGTCATCCCGGCGGGTGGGCAACCCGCACGCCCCTGTGATGTCGTGTTTGATGCCCGCGAGCATGTGGTTCTGCCTGGGTTAATTAATGCCCACCACCACTTTTACCAAACCCTGACCCGCGCCTGGGCACCCGTGGTTAACCAACCCTTGTTTCCCTGGCTGAAAACGCTGTACCCGGTTTGGGCACGGCTGACACCAGAAGCACTGGCACTGGCAAGCCAGGTGGCAATGGCAGAGTTATTACTTTCCGGTTGTACCACAGTGAGCGACCACCACTATTTATTCCCCGGTGGGCTGGAATCTGCCATTGATATTCAAATTGAAGCCGTTAACCAGTTGGGTATGCGCGCCTTACTGACGCGAGGCTCCATGAATCTGGGCGAAGATCAGGGTGGCCTGCCACCGCGCCACACCATTCAGGACAGCGATACCATTCTGGAAGACAGCCTGCGCTTAGTAAAACGTTACCACCAGCGTGGGCCAGGTGCCCGTATCCAGATTGGTCTTGCTCCCTGCTCCCCGTTTTCGGTTACCCGTGAATTAATGCAGGAAATTGCCCGCCAGGCAGAAGTGCTGGATGTACGCCTGCATACCCATCTGGGTGAAACCAACGATGAGACACAATATTGTCTGGCCCATTTTGGGCAACGCTGTGTGGATTACCTTGAAGATGTGGGTTGGCTGAGTTCCCGGGTCTGGCTGGCGCACGGCATTCATTTCAATCAGCAAGAAATTGCCCGGCTGGGTGCTGCTCAGGTGGGGATTTGCCACTGCCCGGTGTCCAATATGCGCCTGGCCTCAGGGATTTGCCCCACAGTGGAACTGGAGCAGGCTGGCTGCCCGGTAGGCCTGGGCGTGGATGGTTCGGCTTCTAACGATGCGTCCAACCTGATGTCCGAAGCACGCCAGGCATTGTATTTGCAGCGCCTGCGCTATGGTGCCGGGGTTATCACCCCAGAGCGAGTCATTGGCTGGGCAACAACCGGCTCAGCCCGCTTGCTGGGGCGCACAGATATAGGCGAAATTGCGCCAGGAAAACAGGCAGACCTGGCACTCTTCCGCCCACAAGGGCTGGCATTCAGCGGCAGCCACTCGCCCCTGGACGCCCTGATATTGTGTGGAGCACAACAGGCAGACCGCGTGATGGTTGCCGGGGAGTGGCGTGTTACCAATGGCGAAATTATCGGCCTGGATATTCCTGAACTTATCAGTAAACACCAGGCTGCCGCCAGGCAGATAATTCGCCAGATTTAACCCGGTTTGTTTATTCCCCGGCAATGGTTAACCGGGGAAGCCCGAACGGTTACCCACATTAATGGCTGGCAACGACTGACGCAGCCATTGTTTTATCCAGAGGGCGATAAAAGTACCAGCCCTGAGAAAAGGCTTTTGGGATCTCACGGGAGATAAAATGCACCTGATAAAGATGTTCCACACCTTCAAAAACAATGTCTTTTTCTATTTCCCGTAACAGCACAATCAGGTTCATCAGGGTTTTGTTATTGATTGAATCTGTACCGATGGCATCGGTAATAAATTTATCAATTTTAATTTTGTCGTAATTGTTGCTGGTGAGCCACGAGATATTGGAATAACCGGTGCCAAAATCATCGATAGCGATATTGAAGCCGCGGTTACGTAATACACGCATGCCCACATCCACATCTTCTGTGGATGCATTAGCACGCTCTGTGATTTCCAGCACGACCTGATGTGGCGACAAGCCAACGACATTCACTAATTCGCTCAGATAATCAATAAATGTGACATCGCGAATATCATCCGGAATCACATTAATGCTGACAAACAAGTTATGTTTTTTCAGTGTCTCGCTAATTTCACGCAGTGCCATCTTTGTCACTATACGGGTAATTGCCTGCGCCTGCCCGGTCTGCTCTGCAAGGGGAATAAAGATATCCGGCGAAACATCACCCAGCAATGAATCACGCCAGCGAATCAGTGCCTCAAACCCCACTATTTCACCGGTTACCGTGCGGACAATCGGCTGGTAGACCAGTGAAAAGTTTTCATTCCGGATGGCTCTTTTCAGCCGAACATCCATAGACACCCGGCGGCGGCGGTAGAAAAACAGCAGATAACTGGCCGCCAGACCTGCTCCCAGCCCGGTACAAATCAGCGCAACCTGGCCCCAGGCAGGTAAATCTGTCACATCGTTAAGGACAGCACTGATTCGCACGCACATACTACCTTTGGGCCCACAGCGTTCGATCCCATAGACATCGCGCTTCAGACCCAGCCTGTCATACAAACGACCGACAGGCAGCGTACCAGACTGACGGATGACTTTGCCGGTTTCTTCCTGAACCAGTGAGAGCATCAGGCCATGCTCACGCACATTTCGGTCCATCGTTTCCATCATCATCGGGGAAACAAACAACACAATGTCACCACGGGTTATCACATCAGTAGCTATTCCCTTGCCCAGCAAAGACGCGTTATTGAACATCAACCCAGTGCCAATTTGCGTGACCACCTGGGGAACGGGCACCTGAACAGGCGGAAGCACCGCACCAGACGATGTGCAGGTCATCAAACCATGGTGCGAGATGCCAATTTCACGAATAAACTCATACTTCCATAAATCATTTTTTAGCTGTCTGACTGTATCCGGGGTACAACTCACATCGCTATATTTGTTATTGAGATGATTTAACGCACTACGAAATTCTTCCGCCACTTCCGAAACACGGTTAAGAATAATAACCGCACTGTTATCAATGACTCTTTGTTGGAGTACCCGGTATCCCCAGGAAACAACACACATAAAAACAACGAACACGCATAATGGGAAAACTGAAAACAGAAACCGTTTTTTTGCCCGCCATTTTCGCGCTTCGGACATATCTGTATCCCCTTTAAACAGAGAACTTATTAGTGCGCATCTGAATAATGATGCTTTAACACCCAATAACCAGCCAGGAGTTGTCAAAACACGAAGTTGTGATTTAACCACACTCAGCAACTTTTTCGAGATTTTTCCGCAAATCAGGCAAACACCACCCGGCATGACACACTCAAGGTAAAACGCCTGCTGGTAAAACGCTACCACTACGCGGTAAAGGGCGACATCATACAAGCCAGTTGCTGAGTTGAGTAGCCATAATCAATGAAAGGTTTTGGCTTGTTGGCCACCTACGCCTATTTTGGCGATTTTCTCCGCATGCAGAAGTGTTTACATTAAAACACGCTGCATTTTTCGGCTCACACGTTATTTTCCTTTGCCATTTTCAGTCTTTAAAAAATGCATTAACTCTTACCATTAACGGAAATCCGGCACCTGGCGGGATTTATTCGCTAAAACTGTTTTCTCTCACGTCCAGTCAGGGTAGTCTCATAAGCAAGCCTTATTTTTTGGCAATAACTTTGTGAGTATTTACGACACCAATCAAAACCTATAACTACAAATGATGTAACAAGACAGGATAACTATGGATACAACACTTGCCTCTTCTGCTTATGAAGAGCATACCGTTGCATTGTCACGCGCAAAACGGGCAGCCTGGGGGAGTTTCGCAGGCGCAGTGGTAGACTGGTATGACTTTTTACTCTATGGCATTACTGCGGCACTGGTTTTCAACCATGAATTTTTCCCGCAAATAAGCCCGGCGATGGGTACTCTGGCAGCATTTGCCACCTTCGGCGTGGGCTTTCTGTTTCGCCCGCTGGGCGGTATTATTTTTGGGCATTTTGGCGACTTACTTGGCCGCAAACGCATGCTCATGCTTACCGTCTGGTTGATGGGCTTGTCAACCGCCTGTATTGGTTTGCTGCCGTCTTTTGGTTCTATCGGTTGGTGGGCTCCTGCCCTGCTGGTATTGCTGCGTGCTATTCAGGGTTTTGCCGTTGGTGGCGAATGGGGTGGCGCGGCGCTGCTGTCTGTTGAAAACGCACCTGTTGGCAAAAAAGCCTTTTATAGTAGTGGTGTCCAGGTAGGTTATGGCGTGGGGTTATTGCTCTCTACGGGCCTGGTTTCTCTTATTAGCCACTTCACCAATGACAGTCAGTTCCTTGAATGGGGATGGCGTATTCCGTTCCTGTTCAGTGTGGTTCTGGTACTGGCCGCGTGGCGTATTCGTAACGACATGGAAGAATCTGTCGAATTTGAAAAACAGGCGGTAACAAAACCGGCCTCTGCCCGCCGCACGTTGCCGGTAATAGAAGCGATTCGCCGCCACCCGGGGAGTTTTTTACTGATTATCGCCCTGCGGCTGTGTGAATTGCTGACGATGTATATCGTTACTACCTTTGCGCTGAATTACTCCACAGTTAACCTCGGCATGCCCAGGGAGCTGTTCCTGAATGTTGGGTTGTGTGTGGGGGCGATCAGTTGTTTCACCATTCCACTGTTCGCCCTGCTGGCCGATAAATATGGACGTAAACGGATTTATATAACCGGGGCACTGATTGGCGCGGCCAGTGCGTTTCCTTTCTTTATGGCTCTGGAAGCTCATTCGGTTGCTGGCATTATCATTTGCTCCCTGCTGCTGGCAAACCTGGCGCATGATATGGTGGTGTGTGTTCAGCAACCCATTTTTACTGAGCTGTTTGGCGCCAGCTACCGCTACAGTGGTGCCGGTGTTGGCTACCAGGTTGCCAGTGTGATTGGCGGGGGCTTTACGCCGTTTATTGCTGCGGCCCTGGTCACCTTCTCACAGGGTGCCTGGCACAGTGTGGCAATTTACCTGATGGCCGGTTGCCTGTTGTCTGCCGTGGTTGCGTTTTTGATGAAAACACCGGCGACCAATAACGAGTAACATGCCGCCCCAGTCAGGCTCATTGCCCTGGTAACAATGCGATATTTTTAGTCTGATGGCACAGGTTTTTCTTTCGATAAACCTGTGCCCGTTCAGCTATTTCCCACTCAATGCGCCTAGCTGTATTTCTGACTGGCTAACCAGCTCAATACTGAATTGCTCAACGGTTTTTTGCTGTTCCATTGCCAGGGTTCTTAACCTGCTGTAAGCCGAGTTTTCATCCAGCGTAAAGTGGCGCATAAGTAACAGTTGTGCAGAAAAGACAAAGCGCCTGGCCTTAAGGCGCTCTTCCATTTTCTGTACACTGGCTTCAAGCAACTGGCGATGTTGCCAGTTATGCAACGCCAGCGAAACCGCAGTCAGTAGCCCATCGTAACGCACGGGTTTACGCATATGCCCGTCAATCCCCTGGGCAATCACCCATTGCAGGCGGGATGGCGTTTCGTTGCCAAGCAGCGCGATTCGGGGCAACACAGGCCAGGGAAAAGCGTCGCCACCGTTCAAATCCGGGTTATCACTGTCAAAAATCAGCGCATCAACTTGCGCGCTATCGTTGTCAAGGGAAGATGCCACCAACCGCCGGGTTTTCATACCCAAACGCAGGCACTGTTGCTCAAGGTTCTGTGCTGTTTGCTCATCACACCCCACCAGCCCGAGAGACAACCCACGCACTCGCCAGGTATTTTTTCTCATCCGCCCTCCTGCTCCAGCGGAGACGGGTTCTCCACCAGTTCATTCAGGTCAACCCAGGTTAGCCAGGGGTCGGGTTTCACGGGCTCAGGTGACTGCCACAAGATCTGAAAACGGCCATCGGCACCGCAGCGTGCAAGGCGGGGCGTTAGCCAGGCATGGTTATTTTCCGGGTCAATTCGTGTACACCCTCCTGGCCCTTCAATTACGTCCTGATACACAGCCTGGCGTACATCAGCGACATCGGCAGAATGTGCCCGGGCAATGGCCCGCGCCAGAAAATGCCCGCTCAACCAGGCCGCTTCGGAATCCACGGAAGGCGAGCTGTGCTCACCAAAACGCTCGCGATAACGTTGCAAAAAGCGCTGGTTTTCTTCGCGCTCAATACTCTGGAAATAAACGGCAGATACCAGGTAGCCCTCCAGTGCGGCGCTGCCCACGATATCCACTTCAGGTTCACAGAGTGTGAGGCTCAGTTTCACGCGTTCCGGAGAACGCAGCCAGGCATGCTCTGCTGCCGCTGCGTGCCATGCCTGGTAGAAACGGTATGCAGTGACACCCACCAGAGTGACCAGTACCACAGGCGGGCGTTTTTCAATGATGTCATCAATCACGGCCTGAACATCGGTTTCACCCAGCGCCAGCAGGCGGCTTGCCAACAGCTCCCCTCCCACTGGCTCTATTGCCTCGCGGGTGATACGGTCAATTTCCCATGACCAGACGTAATTGGAACCAACGTGGTAAATTTGAGGTTCATATTGCTCCAGCACATATTTAATCATGGGGATAACGTGCTGGTTAGGTGCGGCACCAAGGTACATCACATTGTTGCTGCTTTCGAAACCTTCATAGCGTGCTGAATGCCATAACAACGCATCGGCACTTTCAATCAGTGGCAGGATCTGCTTGCGTGATGCCGAGGTATAGCAGCCCACAATGTGTTTCACACCATGGCGATGCAATAATTCACGGCAGTATTCCGCGTATTTTTCCAGCGAACCGGCCGGGTTAAGCACCACCGGAGCCAGGGTAAAATTGTAGTCAGGCGACGCATTCGCCTCTTCTATTGCCAGCAGAATGCCATTAAGCATCTCACGCCCGATAACACCGTAATGTCCGGAAAGGGAATAAAGGATCCCTACCGGCACAACGGTTTTTTTCTCTTCTGCCTTCAATGAATCGGGGGTTGAAATCACGAATCCTCCGGGTAAAAACAGGCCGGGGCATAGCGCCCAACGGCCCAGGGTAACACCCGCTTACAGCGGTTCCTGCCTGGCTTTAATCAGTGGCAGGTAGCCATTTGTCTGGCGCATCGCAACCAGGTCCTTGCGCCTTACCACATTGGTGGGGTAAGGCGTATCCAGGTTGCTGGTATCCATAGTTAAGGTTACCAGCCCCTGCTCATCCAGCAACAGGCTTTCATGGCGCGGGAACGCAAAGGTATCCGGGCCAAAAATACCACTCAGGCCCAGGGATTTACCGGGCTGGTAACTGTTCGCCCAGGCCAGGTAACAGTTATTTTCCCCGGCACGCACGCGCGGAACCAGCCAGTGATATTTATCGGCACCGCGCGGGATGGGGTAATTGTGTGGTATCTCTGAACCACCATGAGCGCCCGGCGCGGGCTCGCCCATTGCCGCCGGGCAGGCAAGCAGGTCGCACCCCCGCAGAGCCAGAATACGCCCGGCTTCCGGGAAAGTAATGTCTTCACCAATCAGTAGCCCCATCCTTCCACAGGGGATATCCACCGTCACCCATTTATCACCGGGTATTGCCCAGGTTTTATCTGCTTCGCTGAGGTGGATTTTGCGGTAAGCACCCAAAATACCCGCCGGGCCAACCGCAACCGCGGTGTTGAAGCATTGCCCGGCATCAGCTTCAACCAACCCGGTAACCAGTGTCATTTTCAGGCTGACAGCCAGTTGAACCAGTGCTGCCACTTCAGCCCCGTGCAGGTGTAATGCCTGCGCAGGCCCCTGGTATGGTCCCGAGAGTGAAAACTCAGGGAACACCATGACTTCAGCCCCTTTTTCCTGTGCCGCAGTCGCCAGGTGGCGGATATGCGCCAGGTTATGTTGCACATCATGTTGTGGGGTAAACTGCCCGACAGCAATTTCAGAGACTTTCCCGTCCGGCAGTGAAGGGCGCTGGTAAAGGTTGAAAAAATCCAGTGGGTTCCAGGTGTAACTGTCATTCATCAATTCCAGGTACTTTTCCGGGCGGCGCTGGCAGAGACGAGGGGCTTTTTCGCCACGCCCCGGCGTTATCTCACCCAGCACAATACCGTCGCCACTGTCGGTACAGGCCTGAATACTGCCATCCGGGTTTATCACGCAACTGCCGCCGCTGAACTGCACACCGCGCTCCAGCCCCCAGCGGTTGCTTTCAATCAGGTAGCAGTCATTTTCCCAGGCCCGGTTAATCCAATACGGTGCCGGTGTCCGTTCCGCCAGCCAGTTGCTGATATGGCAGATAACATCGGCATTCTGCACCCCGGCCAGGCGGGCTGTTTCAATAAAATGGATATCCATGCAAATCAGCATGGCAATACACCCGACGGGAGTTTCAAATACTGCATGCCCTTTGTCGCCATTTGCCGCCCACTTCGGCTCAGAAATATACGGGTGAGTTTTACGGTGAGTGCCAATTACGCCGGACGGACCAATTAGCGCCGCCGAGTTGTAGTACAACCCGGTTTCGACATCCACTTCTGGCATACCCAGTACCAGGTAACAGTCATAACGTGCTGCCAGCGCGGCAAAGCGCCGGGTTGTCTTGCCAGGGATAGTGTCCACATAAGGCGCAATTTCTTCACGGTTTTGCCAGCAGTAACCACTTACCCCCATCTCTGGCATAACCAGCAGTTTCGCGCCCTGCTCTGCGGCCTGTTCACATAAAGCCAGCAACGCCTGAATATTTTCTTCCTGGCGAAACATCGTCGGTTCAAACTGAATCGCTGCAACCTTTACTGTCATTAGTTCATCTCCGTAGCAGACTGTTTATTGGGAGCCGGACACAGGCTGGACTGTGAAGGTGACCAGTTGGTTACGACATCCTGCGGGAATTGTGTGAAGTAGTAGCGGCCACGGGTTGCTACGCTGAAAACAACATGCAGCACCGGGCCAGCCAGCATGGAGATAAACGAGGCGTAATACATTGGGTAAGCGCCCAGAATACCGGCGGCACCAATTGCCACGGCAATCAGCAACGCGAACACTCCAGCCGGGTTCCATGAGTGCAGGTACTCTTTGCGGTATTCCACAAAATCAGAGGGAGCAAGGTTCAGTAATTTACGGCAAACCAGGTAGTCCGCCAGAATAATAAACACCCAGGTATTCGTTAAAATACCGGTAATAGACAAGAAGGTACCGGTATACTGCAGAATATTGCAGATGTAGAACACCACACCAAGCAACCAGACCAACAGCATCCACCACTGGCGTCCTGGGCGGTAGTTAAATGCCATATCCATGGTATTGGACAGTGCTATTGAACCGGAATACAGGTTCAGCACGTTAATACGAATTTGCGTAATCACCGCAAACACCACACCAACCAGTGCCAGGATGAACGGGAACACAAATCCCGGGTCCATTGCGAGCGAGAACGGGTTGGGGTTGTCGATATGCGGCATCAGCGTGTACGCCAGAAACGCACCAAACAGCATCACTACCACTATGGGCAGCAACATCCCCAACATAATGCCCGCGGTGCCTTTATGAGTCACACCAGGCTTTGCAAAGCGTCCATAGTCCGTTGCCATCAACCCCTGGAAAACAATCTGCCCATTCGCCATATTCATAACCAGCCACAACGATGTGCTGTTCACTTCACCACTGGCATGCCAGCCTGATGGCCCGACGGCATCGTAATGATGAGTCAACTGGTAGATACAAAACCCGAACAGCAGAATAAAAATGGGCACGCCCCAGGTTTGCAAGAACTGCATTGATGACATGCCTTTCCACACAAACCAAATTGCCACCAGGCCTGTGCAGGCAAAGATCATCACACCAGCCAGTGAATTCACTTCCACCCCGGAGTAATTAGCAATGGCATGAGAAACAATGGTGCCTTCAAACAGGAAGTAGAAAATGAAGTTGATGGCATAAATGGCCGAGGTAAACGCGGAGCCCATATACCCAAAACCGAGGCCCCGGGTCATAAGATTCAGCGATAACCCTTCTTTGCTCGCCAGTTTCATGATGCAGGAACCAATAATGGTTGCGAACACCACCATATAACCAATCGGCAGTAACATAGTGGGCCAGCCCACCAGGTTGCTCATATCTGCCCCAAGGCTGAACCAGAACATAGCAGTTGAGTTACCCAACAACACCAAAATAATGGCAGGTATTGGCCAGCGGTAGTGCTTTGGCACCCGGCCAACGGCGTAATCTTCCACCGCTTCGGCTTCAGTAATATCTTGTGGCCCCTGGAACCACTGTTTAAGTTTACTCATATTTGTCACTCCAAAGGCATAAAAAAGCCCCGCCAGCTCATTGAGCTGCGGGGCTTCTTTGCCTGAATTCTGTTAGTTTCACTGCGCCTTACAAAGACGCCAGCGTGGAGGTACAACGGCATGAACGGCGACGCTGCCTGCCAGGCCCAAAACGGGGCGAGGCCATGCAACCCGACTAAAGCAAAAGTAATGCCAGTTAACAGGTTTTTTCTTTAGTGATATGTTTCTAAAATCTTTTTCATAGTTTCGTACATATTCCATTTATTGCCACTACACTACCGGGGTGCACCACTGTAGTGCGTGATGGTGTTATGAAAGTGCAGCGCCACGGACGCCTCAATAATTTAGAGACCACACTCCACACCCGTCTGTAATATCTCAGCAAAAACATCAAAAAGATGTACCGGACACAGGACTTACAGCCACTCAGCACAACACAAAAAACCCCGCTACTTGCAGCGGGGACAGTTCGCGTAAGACCGGTGAACCGCAGAAAGGAAGACAAGGTTATTCCGCCCGGACGGCGGAATAAGGCGAACCGAGGCATGGATGCCGAGTCGAGCCGGCCGCAGACTGACTGCCCGGAGGTGAACGCAGTGCGCAGCACCGGTCGCCCGCGAAAAACCGGATTGTTAAGGGGCGGGCCCCTTAACACGTTCACAGGCTGTGAAGCCACATTGAGCGCATCACTTCAGGTGAACGGAAATAACCACCCCCGGTGAGCGTACTACACTGCACCGCTCGCCCGCGAAAACGGGGATTGCAAAGGGGGCGAGCCCCCTTTAGCCCGTTCACTGACTGTGCAGCCACATTAGCCACTTAACTTCAGGTGAACGGAAACAACCACACTGCAAGTGAACGGAACAGTCACCGCAGTAACAGTCATCTGCCAGCACTGAGCAAATTGCGCGCCGTGTCAGCAACACTGCTTTCTCTCACCCACTTCGCCCGGCGCCCGCAGGGGGCACTGGCCCCCTGCACCCCCTTTTGTGGCCGGCAAAATCGCCGCTGCGCGGACATTCGGCTTACCCCGGCGGCCTGTTCGGGTACCGCTCCGAGTCGGCATCCTGCCTCCCGTCGCTCTGCCTGCGTCCTGCAGGCAGCCCCGGCCCGCCAGGCACGCCTCAACGATTTAGAGGCCACACCCCACACCCGCCTGTCATATCTCAGCAAAAATAAAAGAAAACAGACAACGCACAAATCCTCCAGCCACACCAGACAACACAAAAATCCCCGCCACTTGCAGCGGGGACAGTTCGCGTAAGACCGGTGAACCGCAGAAAGGAAGACAAGGTTATTCCGCCCGGACGGCGGAATAAGGCGAAACGAGGCATGGATGCCGAGTCGAGCCGGCCGCAGGCTGACTGCCCGGAGGTGAACGCAGTGCGCAGCACCGGTCGCCAGCGAAAACGGGGATTGCAAAGGGGGCGAGCCCCCTTTAGCCCGTTCACAAGCTGTGTAGCCACATTAGTCACCTCACTTCAGGTGAACGGAAACAACCACACTGCAAGTGAACGGAACAGTCACCGCAGTAACAGTCATCTGCCAGTACTGCGCAAATTGCGCGCCGTGTCAGATGCACTGCTTTCTCTCACCCACTTCGCCCGGCGCCCGCAGGGGGCACTGGCCCCCTGCACCCCCTTTCGTGGCCGGAAAAATCGCCGCTTCGCGGACATTCGGCTTACCCCGGCGGCCTGTTCGGGTACCGCTCCGAGTCGGCTTCCTGCCTCCCGTCGCTCTGCCTGCGTCCTGCAGGCAGCCCCGGCCCGCCAGGCACGCCTCAACGATTTAGAGGCACACCCACACCCGCCTGTCATATCTCAGCAAAAACATCAAAAAGACATACCAGACACAGAACATACAGCCACACCGAGCCACACAAAAAAATAGCCACTTGCAGCGAGGGCCTGCTCGCGTAAGACCGGTGAACCGGAGAAAGGAAGACAAGGTTATTCCGCCCGGACGGCGGAATAAGGCGAAACGAGGCAGGACGCCGAGTCGAGCCGGCCGCAGGCTGACTGCCCGGAGGTGAACGCAGTGCGCAGCACCGGTTGCCCGCGAAAAACCGGATTGTTAAGGGGCGGGCCCCTTAACACGTTCACAGGCTGTGAAGCCACATTAACCACATCACTGGAAGTGAACGGAACCTTCACATCAGTCCAGGTGAACGGAAACAGCCGCACTGCAAGTGAACGGAAATCCCCCCGGTGAGCGTACTACACTGCACCGGTCGCCCGCGAAAACGGGGATTGCAAAGGGGGCGAGCCACCTTTAGCCCGTTCACAGGCTGTGCAGCCACATTTACCACGACACTGGAAGTGAACGGAAACAACCACACTTCAGGTGAACCTAAACAACCCCTTACTTTTTACCCCGCACCGCTACAACCTCCTGCGCCACATTATCCGGCGCCTCGGCATAATGGTGAAACTCCATACTGAACGTGGCGCGCCCCTGAGTCATGGAACGCAGAATAGTTGAATAACCGAACATCTCCGATAGCGGCACATCCGCCCGGACAATGCGGCTCCCAACCAGCTCTTCCATCCCCTGAACCAGGCCGCGGCGTGATGACAAATCCCCCATCACGTTACCGGCATACTCTTCCGGTGTTTCCACTTCCACATGCATCACTGGCTCCAGTAACACTGGCGATGCACGGCGGGCGGCTTCGCGAAACGCCATACTACCCGCCATGCGAAATGCCATTTCCGAGGAGTCCACCTCGTGGTAAGAACCAAAGGTCAGCGTGGCTTTTACATCCACCACCGGGTAACCTGCCACCACACCGGTTGCCAGTGCATCACGAATACCTTTTTCCACAGAAGGAATGTACTCTTTCGGCACCACACCGCCTTTGGTGGCATCGGCAAAGGCAAAACCCGCGCCAGGTTCCTGAGGCTCAACGCTGATAACTACATGGCCGTACTGCCCTTTACCACCAGACTGGCGAATAAATTTACCTTCCACATCGCTTACCGCTTTACGCAGCGTTTCACGGTAAGTGACCTGCGGGCGGCCAATTCGGGCTTCCACACCAAACTCACGTTTCATGCGGTCGACGATAATATCCAGGTGCAACTCACCCATGCCGGAGATAATCGTCTGGCCAGATTCTTCATCTGTCCGTAACCGGAATGACGGGTCTTCTGCCGCCAGCCGCTGTAACGCCAGGCTCATTTTTTCCTGGTCGTCACGGGTTTTCGGCTCAATTGCCAGTGAAATAACCGGTTCCGGGAACACCATGCGCTCCAGAGTAAGTACCGCGGCCGGGTCACACAGTGTTTCCCCGGTGGTGACATCTTTCAGGCCCACACAGGCAGCAATATCACCGGCATACAGCACATCCACCTCATGGCGGTTATTGGCATGCATTTGCACAACACGGCCAATACGCTCTTTTTTGCCAGTCCCCGGAATGTACACCTGGTCGCCTTTATGCAGCGTACCGGAATACACCCGGATAAAGGTTAACTGCCCCACATACGGGTCGGTCATCAGCTTAAAGGCCAGTGCAGAGAATGGCGCATTTTCATCGGCGGCACGGGTTACCGTTTTTTCCTGCTCATCCAGCCCACTCACTGGCGGAATATCCAGCGGCGACGGCATTAATGTCACCACTGCATCAAGCAGCAGTTGCACACCTTTATTTTTAAACGCGCTACCACACAATACCGGCTGAATTTCACTGGCAATAGTGCGGGCACGCAGGCCATCGAAAATAGCCTGTTCAGGTAACTCACCGCTTTCCAGGTAGCTGTCCATCAAGGTTTCACTGGCTTCAGCCGCCGCTGCCAACAGGTTTTCCCGCCACTCACCGGCTAACGCCTTAAGCTCCTCTGGAATGGGTTCATAACGGAACGTCATCCCCTGGCTTTCTTCATCCCAGTACACTGCGTGCATCTTGATTAAGTCCACCACGCCGGTGAAGCGCTCTTCACTGCCAATGGGTAACGTAACCGGCACCGGGTTAGCATGCAGGCGGTCTTTCATCATTTGCACTACACGCAGAAAATCAGCACCCTGGCGGTCCATTTTGTTAACAAACGCAATGCGCGGCACATGGTATTTATTCGCCTGGCGCCACACAGTTTCAGACTGGGGCTGCACCCCGCCCACGGCGTCATACACCATAACGGCACCATCCAGCACGCGCATGGAACGCTCCACCTCTATGGTGAAATCCACATGGCCTGGGGTGTCGATAATCGTAATATGGTGTGGCTCGAAATTGTGGTCCATACCCGGCCAAAAGCAGGTAACAGCAGCCGATGTAATGGTGATTCCACGTTCCTGCTCCTGGGCCATCCAGTCGGTTGTTGCCGCGCCATCATGAACTTCGCCCAGTTTATGGCTCAGGCCAGTGTAAAACAGGATACGTTCCGTGGTAGTGGTTTTACCGGCATCAATATGAGCCGAGATACCAATATTGCGATAACGTTCGAGGGGGATGGGTCGGGGCATAATGCGTCCTTAGTCTGTAAGACCAGTTTTTCGCGCAGAAACCATTTTCTGCGCTTCATCAATGAAACACATCATAGTACAACTGTACGAGTATAATCGAACTATTATTATCATTGTTGTTATTTGTCAAAACTCACCACCCTGCATACATAGCAAGAGACAGGGTGTTCAGGTATATTACGCCCTCGCCGCTCGCGGCGGGTAACAGACCACAGGAAGCCTATGAAGCACCATCCCGAACGAGAACAAATTCGCCTTGAAAATGTCCTGCTGGCGCTGGGCAACCCTATCCGTCTTGATGTCGTGAAAAGCCTTGCTGAACAGGGTGAACAAGCCTGCGGCACACTGCGGCGTGATGTGGCGAAATCCACTATGACTCACCACTGGCGCGTACTGCGCGACAGCGGCATTATCTGGCAGCGCCCACAAGGGCGGGAAAATTTGATTTCATTGCGCCGGGAAGACCTGGATGCGCTGTTTCCCGGCTTACTGGAAACACTACTGAAAATTATTTAACTGCAGGTTTTGCCCCCTGAACCCGCACCTGCAACTGATGGCGTTCATTGTAGAAGCGGCGGTATGCCAGGTACCCGGCAAGAATAGTTGAGAGACTCGCTGTCGATAGCAGCATAAATGTCACCATTATCTGGTATTTAATTGCTTTTACCGGGTCAATACCGGCGAAAATCAGCCCGGACATCATACCAGGCAAGCTCACCAGCCCCACCGTTTTTGCTGAATCCACCGTTGGAATCAGCGCGGCACGAATACTGTCGCGAATTAATTGCGCCGACGCCTGTTTCGGGGTCGCGCCCAGGCTGAGCATTTCCTGAATCCGCTGTTGTTCTGAAGAGAACCGCTGGCCGAGGTTGTTGTAGCATAACCCCACCGCCACCATCGCGTTACCGGCAATCATCCCGGAAATCGGAATAACCTGCATGGGCACAAAGGCAATCGACCCGGTAAACACCAGCACACTGAGCGTCAGCACTGCCCCACTGGTAATGGCCACGAACGAAATGACAAAGGCCTTATCAATATATTTACTGCGCTTTTTGGCATTCCACGCCGCATTCAGGCAGATAAATAACACCATCAGTACCGTCAGCAGTGCGTGGTTGACATCAAATATGTATTTCAGCACATAGCCAACGGCTACCAGTTGCACAATAGCCCGGGCAATGCTCCACACAATATCCCGCTCCAGCCCCAGCTTTTCTCTGTTACTGATGACTATTGCGACCACCACCAGCACCAAAGACAGCGCCAGCGATTCATTGGTGATGTTATGCTGATTCATGGCATCCCTCCTGTTCGCTCTGTTCCTTAAGGCGTGCCGGCAACGTAATTACATCGCCCAGTTCACGCAGTTCGCTGGTGTCGTGCGTCACCCATAACACGCCCAGGTGTTGTTCTTTTACCAACCCGGCAATCAGCTTATGTACTGTTTGTTTGTTCTCTTCATCCAGTGCGCTGGTAATTTCGTCCAGCAGTAATACCTGTGGCAAAAATTGCAGGTTACGAATCAGAGAAACACGCTGCTTTTCCCCACCAGATAACGACTGTATTGATTTTTCCAGGGTATCGTCCGCCAGGTTTACTGTTGCCAGGTCGGCGCGTAAACGGGCTTTATCCGGCTTTTTCTGGCGCAAAACCCAGGGAAACGCCAGGTTGTCATACACCGTGTCGCCAAACAGAGCCGGGGTTTGGGTGCAATACCCCACCGCCTGGCGCCAGGCTTCCGGCGTAAATGCGTCACTGGCGCGCCCGTTCAGTACCAGCGTGCCGCTATCGGGCATGAGTAAGCCACCAATGATTTTCAATAAAGTGCTCTTGCCGCACCCGGAAGGGCCGGTAATCAGGCGGCATTCACCCGCCTGCACCGCAAGGGAAACGTCGTCCAGAATAGACTGACTACCGGACTGATAACTGACATGCTGCACCGCCAATAAAGGAGAAGACGCCATTTTTCACCTGTTTTTACTGATGTTTTTCATCAGTATACCCGTGGTATGAAGCAAAATCTCTGGCGTTATTGAACCCGTTTTATGACAAAAGCAGGGGAAATCCTTGCTATAGTTATCGCGCGATGGTGGAGTCGCGGGCTTCACTGCCCCACACGCCACCATCAACAGCGCACACTGTTGATTTCATTTTAAGAAAGCCGGGAGGATATGCGGTGAATAAAGATCTTTTGCCTGCAGAGGGCGAATGCCGGTGCGGTAAAATCGCCATGCGTATTGATGCTCCGCCGATACTGACTATGGCGTGTCATTGCAGTGGCTGCCAGAAAATGAGCGCCAGCGCTTATTCTCTGACGGCCGCTATTCCACGAGATGCATTCTCTGTGACCCGTGGGGAGCCTGTTATTGGCGGGCTTCATGGTGAAGACGCGCGGCACTTTTTCTGCCCGTACTGCATGACATGGCTGTTCACCCGGTTAAACGACAGTTTGCCTTTTGTGAATGTCCGCCCCACTCTGTTTGCCAATCTTGCGTGGTCAACACCTTTCATTGAAACCTGGACCCGCGAAAAACTCCCCTGGGCGAAGACTCCGGCGGTACACAGCTTCCCGGAGTTTCCACCACCAACCTCATTTAAAGGCCTGCTACAGGCCTACGCGCAACATGTTCAGGCGCAGGCATAAGCAATGTGAGTCCGCATGGCTGCCGCAGGTGTCTGCGGCAGTATGTTGTTTATTGTTCAGCCTGTTGTGCTGGCCGTTATAAGCCAGGTTGGTTGGGTAATTTTTTAATATTAACAGGCAATATTTTCGGCGGGAGTATTACGCATTATTTGCACGGTCTTTTTCATTTCTGGTGCCAGCCACCGGTCCTCAACCCAAAAGGCTACTTCGCGGCGCAGCAGTGTAACGGCCTGAACCGTACCCGGAGCCAGGCGGGAGGTACCAATCAACTCCAGCGCCTGCGCTGCCAGCAAATATTCAATGCCCAGAATCTGCCAGGTGTTATCGCACACCTGCAGGAGCTTGAGTGCCGCACTGGTGCCCATACTCAGGTGGTCCTCCTGTAAACCCGAGGTAATGTAATTATCCAGCACTGCGGGTTGTGCCAGCCGCCGGTTCTCGCCACACAGAGATGCCGCCACATACTGGGCTATCATCATGCCAGAGTTAACCCCGGGTTTTGCCACCAGAAAAGGAGGTAGTTCACTAACCAGTGGGTTAATCAGCCGGTCAAGGCGGCGCTCTGCCACACTGCCGGTCTCCGCCAGCGCAATTGCCAGCAAATCTGCGGCCATCGCCACCGATTCACCATGTGGGTTCGCCTGAGAAACTACCTGCCAGTTACCTGGTTCGCCCAGCACCAACGGGTTGTCGGTTGCGGCATTGAGTTCCTGATTCACCTGAGTTTCCACATGACGCCACTGCGCACGGCAGGCACCATGAATTTGCGGAACAGAGCGCAAACTGAGTGCATCCTGGGTACGTACCCCCTGGTTTTCAGCCAGCCAGGCACTTCCATGAAGCATTGCACGTAACCGCTGGCCAGTGGCACTGACATCCGGGCTGGATTTCAGCGCCAGCACACGTTCATCGAACGCTGCCAGTTGGCCCTTCAATGCTTCTATGCTCATGGCCCCGGTGACATCGGCCCAGTCCATTAACTGTTTCGCTTCACCCAACGCCAGGCAACTCAGCCCTGTCATGCAGGGTGTGCCATTCACCAGGCACAGGCCATCTTTCGCCCCCGGGTTCACCGCATCAATACCCTGCTCTGCCAGCGCATCGCAGGCCAGCCAGCGTTTCCCTTGCCAGTTCACAAAGCCCATGCCCGTCAGGGCCAGACCAATATGCGCCATATGGGTCAAATACCCGACAGAACCCTGGGAAGGCACTTCCGGGGTAATGCCCTGATTGATAAATGCCAGCAACGCCCGGACAACATGGGGAGAAATACCGGAATACCCCAGGCTGTAGTTGGCCACTGCTGCACACATAATGGCCCGGGTCTGCACCACACTAAGTAACGGCCCGACACCACAAGCGTGGCTCATCAGCGTGTTACGCGACAACTGGCTTAATGCCTCTGGCGGTAAAATCACATTGCATAACGCTCCCAGCCCGGTATTAATCCCGTAAGCGGGCTGGCCGCTGGCGACAATTTCTTCCACGATTTGCCGGGCATTTTGCATGCGCTGCCATGCTGCTTCACTTAACTGCAGTTGCGCACCATGCTGTGCTACGGCAACCACGTCCTGCCAGGTGGCAGGTGTGTCGCCCCACTCTCTTATTTCACTCATTAATCTTTACCCCATTCGGGAAATAAACTGGTCAAAACGCGGGCTGACATGCCGGGTAAACAGCGTATCCGGGTCTCCTTCGCACTCAATATTGCCTTCATGCATAAACACCACCCGGTTTGCCACATTGCGCGCGAAGCCCATTTCGTGGGTTACGACCAGCATGGTGCGCCCTTCATCGGCCAGAGCACGCATGACATTGAGCACTTCGCCCACCAGTTCCGGATCCAGTGCCGAGGTAGGTTCATCAAACAAAATCACTTCCGGATCCATTGCCAGCGCACGGGCGATGGCCACCCGTTGTTGCTGACCACCAGAGAGTTGTTCCGGGTAGTAATCTTTGCGGGCGTACAGACCCACCTGGTTGAGCAAATGTTCAGCCTGCGCTTTACACTCCGCCAGCGGGCGTTTCAGCACATAGCGCGGGCCTTCCATGACGTTTTCCAGCACAGTGCGGTGCGACCACAAGTTAAAGCTCTGAAACACCATGGCAACCCGGGCACGTAACTGCTCAATTTGGCGACGGCTGGCAGAGTGCCCGTGCCGGTGTGCTTTGGCATCGACAATAATGGTTTCCCCGGCAACCTGAATTTCACCGGCATCAGGTACTTCCAGCAAATTAATGCAACGCAAAAAAGTACTTTTACCGGACCCGCTGGCACCCAGAACGGAAATAACATCGCCTTTGTTGGCAGACAGTGAAATGCTTTTTAAAACAGCATGGTCGCCGAATGACTTGCGGATATTCTGCACAGCCAGTACCGGCTGCTGGATGGCGGTCATGATTTTTCTCCCTTACTGCTGTTCAGCCCGGCAGGTGCATTGGCCGCAGCCCGCGCCTGAGCCCGACGAAAATTCGGTGTGAGGGCGTTTTCCAGCGCACGCCAAATTTGCACTATCAGGAAATTCAGAATCAGGTAAATCAACGCAGCACAAACAAACACCTCCATGGTTCGGTAGGTGCGCTGAATTATTTGCTGAGCCACGCCAGTGACATCCCACACCGTAACAAGGCTTGCCAGCGCAGTGGATTTCACCAGTAAAATCGCTTCTGTAGACCAGGCAGGTAATGCATAACGCAGCATCACTGGCCCAATTACCCGGCGAAATAACAGCCAGTGCGACATGCCACAGGCTTTCCCCGCTTCAACCTGCCCGGGGGGAACTGCCAGCAATGCGCCACGCAGAATTTCCGCTGTATAAGAGGCGGTACACAATGCCAGCGCCAGCACGGCACAGGTAAAAGGTTCACGCAGAACCGGCCAGACAAAACTGTGGCGTACTGCGCTGAACTGGCCCAGGCCGTAATAAATAAGAAACAACTGGATGAGCAATGGGGAGCCACGAAACACCAGAATGTACAGCCGGGCGAACCCGCTAAACAGCCAAAAGCGGCTCATCCGCATGGCAAGCACTACCAGTGCCAGGCAGCCGCCTACTGCCAGTGAACTGAAAAACAACCCCAGGGTGACCGGTAAAGCCCCCAGCAGTTGCACAAAGGTTTCGCTGAGAAACGCAAAATCAATCATCGCCACTCCCGTTAATACTGTGCGGCGCCATGGCCTTGCCAGCCACGCCCCATGCGCTGTTCAGCCCGTTTAAACGCGCTGTTGGATAACACCGTCAACACCAGGTAACAGCCGCCACCCACCAGGTAGAAAGTGAAATAGTGGTGTGTGGAACCTGCCGCCACCTGGCTTGCCCGCATCAGCTCAACCACCCCGGTCACTGAAATCAGCGCGGAATCTTTCAGGGTCATTTGCCAAATATTGGACATAGCCGGTAAGGCATAACGGATAATTTGCGGTGCAACAATGCGGCGGCGAATACACCAGGGCAGCATGCCCATGGCCTGCGCGGCTTCAATATCACCGTGGGACACGGCGAGGCGCGCAGCACGGAACACTTCCCCCTGATACGAGCCAGAAATCAGGCCAATTGCCAGTGCACCAATCAAAAAAGGCGGAACTTCAATAAAACCGCTGGCACCAAACAGATGGCCCGCCCAGGTCACAACGCCCGAGCCGCCGAAATAAAACAGGTAGAGAATCAGTAGTTCGGGGATACCACGAAACACCACCGAGTACCCTTCTCCGGCGACACGCATTAGCTTAACGGGTGAAAGCTTGGCGGCGGCAACACCACTGCCCACCACCGCACCAACCACCAGCGCTGCCAGCGACAACAACAAGGTCGTGCAGGCAGCGCTTACAATCAGCGGCCCCCAACCATTTTCGCCAAAACCTAATAAGGCCATCATGTTTGTGCCCCTCTTACGGCGTCACGTCCGTTTTAAACCATTTCTCACTGAGTTTTTTCACCGTGCCATCAGCAAGCGCGGCTTTGATTGCGGTATCCAGTTTCGCCTTCAGGTCGGTATCGCTTTTACGCACGCCCATCGCTTCCCCTTCACCCCAAATTGGCCCACCCAGTTTCGGGCCACTGAAGGTGAGATCTTTGTTTTCCGGTTTACCCATAATCGAGTTGGCGAACGTGACATCATCAAACACGGCATCAATACGTTCCGCCTGCAAATCGAGAATAGCGTCTGCTGAACTGTTGTATTCACGTACCGTGGCAATATCTTTGAAGTATTTGTCGATAAATGGCGTGTAGACCGTACCGGAGGCAATTCCGATGGTTTTGCCTTTCAGGGCCGCACGCAGCCTGGCTATGGCCGGGTTAATTTCTGCCGGATTGTCGTGCAGTTTAATCAGTGCATCTGCCCCGGTGGCTTCTGGCAACAGATTCCCTTTCAGGGTAATGAAGCTGGCCGGTGTCTGTGCGTAAGGCACCGTAAAATCAATGATCTTTTTACGTTCCGGGGTAATAACAATGGAATCCATGATGACATCGGACTTCCCTGCCTGCAGCCCGGCAATCATCCCGTCCCAGTTCTGCACGCTCAGTTTGCAGGTCACTTCCATGCGTTTGCATAAATCCGCCATCAGTTCGGGCTCAAAACCGCTGAGCTTCCCGCCCGGCAACGTCATATTCCAGGGTTCATAACTCCCTTCGGTGGCGACAGTAATCGTTTTCCACTCTTTTGCCATTGCTGGCGTGCCGGAAAGTAGTGCCGCAAGCGCCGCGCTACTCAGTAGTAAACGGTAAACAGAAAGTACGTTCATCTGATGCTCCTGAAATAACCGGGTCGCTGACGCCGGTAACAACTGAAATGGGCTGGTGCCTTAATTTCCGGCACAAATGACTAAACATGTATATACAAGAAAAAACACAAAAAAGGCATTAACTCATAACCACTTGGGTTAATGCGCACCTGAGTGTGTCTTTACTTGTACATACAACTTAGCAATTGATATGCCACTTCGAAGAAACCATCTTATTTCATTGAAAAACCGCGGGTTCCCAGGTGAAGGTGCACCACCGGTTGCCAGTCAACCCGGTAAAAACGCACCAAAGAAACGCATCCGCACCATAACAAAGCAGTAAAAATGGCGCACAACAGGGCAAAAAAGTGTGCCCCCACCATCCAGACTGGTGGTGGGGCGACAAACAACAGGCGGGGTTATCTGGCGTGAGATTCTTCCACTGCGCGCGCACTGGTAACCAGAGTTTCAAGCAGGGATTTCAGTACTTGCTGAAGTGCGGCCGCACGCTCTTCCTGCCAGGCGAATGGCGGGGTTTCATCCATATAATTACATTGTGCCAGTTCAAGTTGCACGGCATGAATATGGTTAGCCGGGTCGCCATAAGCGCGGGTGATATGCCCACCTTTGAAGCGGCCATTGATTACCCAGGTGTAAGCCGACTGGGCTTCACAACACGCACGCAGCGCCTCACTGACAGCAGGTGCGCAACTCGCGCCATGGTTGGTGCCAATATTCAAATCCGGCAGCCGCCCGTCGAACAGGCGGGGAATAACCGAGGCAATAGAATGCGCGTCAAACAACAGCGCATAGCCAAAACGGGCTTTGATAGCAGCCAGCGTATCGGCCAGTTGCTGGTGGTAACTCTGCCACACCTGCTCCAGGCACCACGCGCGGTGCGCTTTATCTGGCTCCTGCCCCGGGCGAAATACCGGCTCGCCATCGAACAACGTATCCGGGAACAGGCCAGTGGTGGCACTCTGGTACAACGGCGTGTCATCAGCCGGGCGATTCAAATCCACCACAAAACGTGAATAATTAGCCTGAAGAATACTGGCCCCCATTGCGCTGGCAAAAGCATAGAGCGCCGGAATATGCCAGTCGGTATCGGGTAATAACCGGGCACGGTCTGTCAGCCCGGCTTCAACTTCCGGCGTCAGCGACGTACCGGCATGAGGCATGCTAATCAGCAGCGGAGTGGATCCTTCATGAAATAACCAGGGTGTCATACACTTTCTCCACGGTAAACCACCTGGCAGGGTAACTGCCCGCCAAGCCAGTAAGCCAGTTCAGCGGGTTGCTTAACTGGCCAGTGAACAAAACTCGCCAGTTTCCCGGCTTCCAGAGACCCACACTCATGTTCCCTGCCCAGCGCTTTTGCCCCCCAAAGAGTAACCCCCGCCAGCGCCTCTTCCGGGGTCATGCGGAATAATGTGCAGGCCATATTCAGTATCAGGCGCAACGACAGCACTGGCGATGTGCCAGGGTTTAAATCACTCGCCAGCGCCATTGGTACGCCATGCTTGCGAAATAACTCAACCGGTGGCATTTGGGTTTCACGCAGCATGTAATAAGCGCCAGGCAACAATACCGCCACAGTGCCACTTTGCGCCATGGCAATGACGTCGTCTTCGGTAGCATATTCCAGGTGATCGGCAGAAATAGCCTGGTAACGGGCCGCCAGGCTGCTTCCGCCCAGCGAGGAGAGTTGTTCAGCGTGCAATTTAACTGGCAGGTTCAGTTCACGGGCAGTATTAAATACCCGGGTGATTTGTTGCGGCGAGAATGCCAGATGTTCACAAAAACCATCCACAGCATCCACCAGCCCTTCCCGGTGCGCGGCAGGCAATAAGGTCTGGCAAATGTAATCAATCCAGCCATCCGCATTGTTCTGGTATTCCGGCGGAACGGCATGAGCAGCAAGAAACGTCGCCTGGATATCGACAGGCTCCAGTTGCGCCAGTTGGCGAATTACCCGCAACATGCGTAACTCACTGTCACTTTCCAGCCCGTAGCCAGATTTTATCTCCAGTGTGGTAACGCCTTCCTGGCGCAGGCAGCGCAGGCGCTCACGAGCCGTGGCAAGTAACTCTGCTTCACTGGCCTGGCGCGTGGCGTTCACCGTGGAAATAATCCCCCCACCGCTGGCGGCGATTTCAGCGTAACTGGCACCATTAAGGCGCATTTCAAACTCACCACTGCGATCACCACCAAATACCAGGTGAGTATGGCAGTCAACCAGACCGGGGGTAATTATCCCGCCATTCAGCCGTTTAACGTGCTGTGGCTGGCAATGGCCTGCGTCCCGTTCTTCGCCCACCCAGACAATACGCTCGCCTGCCACCGCAATCGCCCCTTGCCTGATAAGGTGGTACTTACCGTCTTTGAGCGTGACCAGGTCCGCACCGGTCCACAGCGTTTCGCATTGCAACATTGTCTTGCCGCCTCCAGATGAGTGTGAATGATAGTGACTCAACATAATTCGGGTGCAGGCAAACGGCAAAACAGTGCGTAATCCATGTATAACGAATTAAGGCAGCGCCCGGACGGGCTCCCCGACCGCTGCACAGACTGAACCGGCTCAAACAACCTGCCTGCAATTAAACTATGAAGGGTATACAGCACAAATCAAAGTATGTATATGTATATACAACCACAGAGACAGGGGATCAAGCATGGCAAGTTTTTATGCTGCACGGGCATTGTTGCCCGAGGGCTGGCGAACGGCAGTACGCATTGAGACAGAATCCGGGCGGATAACCGCCGTCACACCAGGCAGCCACAGTGATGGCGCCACGCCGTTACAGGGGCTGGTAGTACCGGGTATGGCTAACCTGCACTCCCATGCTTTTCAGGCAGCCATGGCCGGGCATGCTGAGGTGGCGGGTAACCCGCAGGACAGTTTCTGGACCTGGCGCGACGCCATGTATCACCTGGTTGGCCGCCTGACCCCGGAACTGATGGCTGATGTCGCCACCTGGTTGTACATCGACATGCTGAAAGGAGGTTATACCCAGGTTGCGGAGTTTCATTACCTGCACCACCAGCCCGACGGCACGCCTTACCCACAGGACGACATGCTACGGGCACTGATTCAGGCAGCCACCACGGCAGGTATCGGGCAGACTATGCTGCCAGTACTTTACCGCTATGCTGGTTTTGGCGCACAGCCGCCGGTTGAAGGGCAACGGCGGTTTATTCAGAGCACGGAAAGCTGGCTGGAACAATACCAGCGCCTGTCATCTCTGACTGCGGGCAACCCGCTGCTTAACCAGGGCGTGTGTTTCCATTCGCTGCGCGCCGTAACCCAACAGGACATGGCACAAGTTCTGGCCAATACCCCGGCTGATGCCCCCGTGCATATTCATATTGCTGAGCAGCAAAAAGAAGTCAATGACTGTCTGGCAAGCTATGGTGCGCGCCCGGTCGCCTGGTTACTGGAGAATATGCCGGTAGATAAACGCTGGTGCCTGGTTCATGCCACACACCTGGACCAACAGGAAATTACCCGGCTCGCCGCTACAGGTGCTGTTGCCGGGCTTTGCCCCACCACCGAAGCCAACCTGGGCGATGGTATTTTCCCGGCGACGGACTGGCTGGCAGAACAGGGCCGCTGGGGGATTGGTTCCGACAGCCAGGTTTCACGCAGTGTGCTGGAAGAATTACGCCTGCTGGAATACAGCCAGCGCCTGCGTGACCAGCATCGTAACCGGCTGGCTCAGCCTGGCGCGCCCAGCGTGGGAGATGTGCTTTACACCCAGGCCGCTATGGGTGGCGCACAGGCCTGTGGCGTTCAAATGGGCCAGCTGGCACCCGGTATGCGCGCCGACTGGCTGTGCCTCAATGCCGACTACTGGCCGCAAAACCGCCCGGACGACCAACTGATAAGCCGCTGGTTATTTGCCGGGCAACGTAGCGAGATTCGTGATGTCTGGGTAGCCGGGCAGGCCGTAATTCGTAACGGGCAACACCCGCAGGAAGCCATTTATGCAGCCCGGTTTCGCAACGCACTGGAGGCACTGCAATGATTCAGGTGTGGTCGGTTGAAAACTTACCCGTAACGCGCTGGCGCAATGGTGGCGGGGAAACCCGAGAAATTATCGCCACCCCAGGCCCTGAAGGGAGCGACTTTTTGTGGCGGGCCAGTATTGCCACACTGGATAAAGACGGGCCATTTTCCCACTTCAGCGGTATTGACCGGGTAATTACCCTGCTGGAGGGCACGGGTGTGACACTGACAGTGGATGGTAAAGACATTCCCCTGGCGTTACACACTCCACTGGCTTTTTCCGGCGACAGCACCTGTACGGCACGCATCACCGGGCAGAGCCAGGATTTTAATATTATGACCCTGCGTGGAGCCTGCAACGCACATGTGGAAGTGGTAAACAGCGCACAACAGAGCCACAGCGGTGTTTGCCTGGTGCTCAGTGGCGAGTGGCAGTTAAATGGCAGCGAACTGGTTGCCGGAATGGGTGCGTGGTGGCACAACGAGCACAGCACTATCCGCCCGGTGTCTGCGGGCGGAAAGTTACTGTTTTGCCGTATTGAGGAAGGTTAACCGTGGCCTTTAAACCGGCCCAGCAGTTTGTAGCGTGTACCCGGGTACAATAACCGGGCATAAGTGACCACACGGTTATCACTCCAGGTCTGGCGGCGAATCAGCAGGCAGGGTTCCGCCGCATTCATTTCCAGCAACTCGCGCTGTGCGGTGTCAGGCATTATCGCCTCAACAATATGTTCCCCTGCCGTTAATGGGGCCACCTGCATCAGATAAGTGTAGGGCGTAAGCGCCATAAAATCTTGCGACAGGTAATCCGGTGCCACCAGTGGGTTGACCAGGCGGTCTTCCATTTGCACCGGAACATCGTTTTCGTAATGCACAATTACCGAATGGAAAATCGCCTGGCCGGTTGCCAGGCCCAGGACCGCCGCCTGAGCCGGGTCTGCCTGAATTTCGCTCATGCCAAGCACCCGGCAACTGTGGCGATGCCCGCGCTGAGTAATTTCTTCGGCAATGTTGTGCACTTCCAGCATGGCAGTGTAGCCTTTCATTTCGGCCACAAATGTCCCCACGCCCTGCATACGCAGCAGGTAGCCTTCACTGGTCAGTTCACGCAGCGCACGGTTGATGGTCATGCGGCTGACTCCCAGCCGGGCGACCAGTTCACTTTCAGAAGGCACGCGCTGGCGCGGCTTCCACGCCCCTTCGTTAATCTGGCTGATAATCGCCTGTTTCACGCGCTGATAAATGGGCGCGGGTTGGTCACCCATGGCACTGACCAGTTGTGATACGGCGGTTTGCTCTGTCATAGCGGTTCCCTGCATTGTCCGGTTGATACGAGTGTAATCCCCTTTATTGAAGATGTATATACATCCACACAATGTAGGTACATACCCTTCCTGCCCCGTTACTGTGCAAGTGCGCATCATTGTGGCGCAACCTGACTCGCCACCAGACAGGAGGGAAAGCTGCGGCCCTTGTCACAAGCTGAACACAGAGAAATAAAAAAGCTGGCGTGGCTTTTGCTAAATACTTTACCAGGATGTATATACAAGACTATACATGGCTAACACCAAAATTTATCCGCGGCAATTACGCGATACCAAGACAGAGGAAATGAATATGAGCAAACCCACCAGTCAGTCCGTTGCCCGCCCGGTCCACGCCCCTAAGGGCACTGAGTTGCATTGCGCTAACTGGCTGATTGAAGCACCGTATCGCATGATTCAGAACAACCTCGACCCGGATGTTGCTGAACGCCCGGATGACCTGGTGGTGTATGGCGGTATTGGTAAAGCGGCCCGTAACTGGGATTGTTTTGATGAAATTCTTGCCAGCCTGCGCCGCCTGAAAGCAGACGAAACGCTGCTGGTGCAGTCTGGCAAACCGGTGGGAATCTTTCGCACTCACACCGATGCCCCCCGCGTGCTGATTGCCAACAGTAACCTGGTTCCCCACTGGGCAAACTGGGAACACTTCCAGGAGCTGGATAAAGCCGGGCTGATGATGTACGGCCAAATGACTGCTGGCTCGTGGATTTACATCGGCGCACAGGGCATTGTGCAGGGCACCTATGAAACCTTTGCCGAAGCCGCACGCCAGCATTATAACGGCAGCCTGCGCGGTAAATGGATCCTGACGGCGGGCCTTGGCGGCATGGGCGGCGCGCAACCGCTGGCAGGGGTGATGGCTGGAGCCTGTGTACTGGCTATCGAGTGCCAGGAATCACGTATTGACTTCCGCCTGCGCACCCGTTATGTCGACCATAAAGCCTACACGCTGGATGAAGCCCTGAAGTTGATTGAAGACGCCACGGCCAAAGGGGACGCCATCTCGGTTGCGCTGCTGGGTAATGCGGCCGAAATTGTGCCGGAGCTGGTAAAACGCGCCAAAGCCGGTGGCCCGAAACCGCACATTGTTACCGACCAGACGTCAGCACACGACCCGCTCAATGGCTATTTGCCGGTTGGCTGGTCCGTTGAAGAGTGGGAAGAATTACGCAAAACTGACCCGAAAAAAGTGATGCAGGCCGCGCGTGCTTCCATGGCAGAACATGTTAAAGCGATGCTCGATTTCTGGCATATGGGCGTGCCTACGGTGGATTACGGTAATAACATTCGCCAGGTTGCCAAAGACGAAGGGGTGGCAAACGCCTTTGATTTCCCGGGGTTTGTACCGGCCTATATTCGCCCGCTGTTCTGTGAAGGCAAGGGGCCTTTCCGCTGGGTGGCACTGTCTGGCGACCCGGAAGATATCTATAAAACCGATGCCAAACTGAAAGAACTGTTCCCGGACAACCACGCACTGCACAACTGGCTGGATATGGCTCGTGAGCGTATTGCTTTCCAGGGGCTGCCTTCGCGTATTTGCTGGCTGGGGCTGGGTGAACGCCATATTGCTGGCCTGGCGTTTAACGAGATGGTGCGTAACGGTGAACTGAAAGCGCCAGTCGTGATTGGCCGTGACCACCTGGATTGCGGCTCGGTTGCTTCTCCTAACCGTGAAACAGAATCCATGAAAGATGGTTCAGACGCGGTTTCTGACTGGCCGTTACTCAATGCATTACTCAATACTGCCGGTGGCGCGACCTGGGTCAGCCTGCATCATGGTGGTGGCGTGGGTATGGGCTTCTCCCAACATGCCGGGGTGGTAATTGTGTGCGATGGTAGCGAAGCCGCTGATGTGCGCCTGGCACGCGTCTTGTGGAACGACCCGGCAACTGGCGTTATGCGCCATGCTGATGCCGGTTATGAAACAGCTATTGCCTGCGCACAAGAAAAAGGGCTGGACTTGCCGGGTATTCTGCCAAAAGCGTGATTCACGCCCGTTAAATTGCCCGCTATATGCGGGCAATTTCCCCCACAGTTAATGGCTTTCCGGCAACACGATATCGCTGCCTGCCAGCGTGCCCATTTCGTTGTATATCGCACAGGCGGCATCCACCAGTTGCATGGCCAGCGCCGCACCACTGCCTTCACCGAGGCGCATATCCATCACCAGGTATGGGTCCAGCCCCAAATGGCTGAGTGCGACACGCGCGCCACGTTCAGCGGATAAATGCGACGGGATCAGGTACGGTTTTACTTCCGGCGCAATACGGCAGGCCGCTAACGCGGAGGCATAAGAAAGAAAACCATCCAGCACCACCGGCAGGCCACAGCTTGCCGCGCCAAGCATTACCCCGGCCATGCCGAGCAAGTCAAACCCACCCACTTTGGCAAGCACATCCAGGCCATCTGTCACATCAGGTTGGTTTACGTGAATCGCTTTGCGCACCACATCCACTTTATGGTGTAACTTCGCCAGCGGGTAGTTCGCGCCCACGCCTACGGTTTCCATTGGGTCTGCACCGGTCAACACGCTGACCACCGCAGCGGCAGGTGTGGTATTGGCAATGCCCAGCTCGCCAACACCAAACAGCGTCACGCCATCGGCCGCCAGTTGGCGTGTGAATGCGATACTTTGCTCCAGCAGGGTTTGCGCCTGCTCACGGGTCATCGCAGGCTCTTTGGCGATATTGCCGCTTCCCCGCGCTACCCGCATATCCACCAGCCCCGGAATCGGCTCGTAATCAATACCGGCATCCACAACATGCACCTGTGCGCCAGCCTGGCGCGCCAGCACACATACGCCAGTGTTGTGGCGGGTCATGTTGATAGCCTGAATCCAGGTGACCGCTTTGGGTGATACCGCAATACCTTCTTCATAGACACCGTGGTCTGCACACATTACCACCATCGCTTTACTGCGCGTGTTGATTTCACCTTTTAACCCCGGGCAACCGGCCAGTTGAACGGCCAGTGCTTCCAGGCGCCCCAGGCTGCCCACCGGTTTGAGCAGGCCATCAATGTAAGCCTGGGCTTCATGCTGACGCGCACTGTCCAGCGCCGGAATGGCCAGACGTATTTCAGGGAGTGTTTGCATATTCTTGTTCTCGATTTGCTCAAAGGACACTGACTTACAGCAACGCCAGCAGGAAAATCACTTCACCGGCTTCAATTGCCGCCCCCAGGGTATCGCCGGTTTGCCCGCCGAGGGTACGTTTCAGCGCCAGGCCCAGAACATATACCACAGCGGTCGTGATAAAAAAGGCCACCAGCCCGCGCCAGGAAAGCAGCACAGAAGCTAACACCAGACCGGCCCCTAATGTGACCAGAGTTTGCACCCCATTAACCTTACCAATGAATAAGTTACCCAGGCCATTTTCCCGGGCATAACGCTGGCGGAACATCAGCAAAACAACCGCGCTGCGCCCGGCCAGGCAGGCACTGGCAAGCACGGGCAGTACCGGCTGCCCACGCAAAGCCAGTTCGCTAATCACCAGCACTTTCGCCAGCAAAATAAACACCAGCCCCAGCGCGCCATGAGTGCCCAGGCGGCTGTCTTTCATGATCTCCAGCATGCGCTCACGGCTACGGGCAGAAAAAACAGCGTCACAGGTATCTGCCAGCCCGTCGAGGTGAAAGCCCCCGGTAAGCACCGCCAGCGCCAGTACGGCGAAAAATGCTGCCAGCGGAGTGCCACTACCGGGCTGCAATACCAGAAACACCACTCCCGCCAGCGATCCCAGCAGCAACCCCACGAGAGGAAAAGTTACAATTCCGTTCACATACTGCTTCACGTCCAGGCTCTGATACCAGCGAGCACGCACTGGCAGGCGGCTCATAAATGCGAGCATCGCCAAATACAACTGAATCATTTAATTTTTACTCCAATCCCTGACACCACCAGCCAGACGCCATCTGCCGCCTGAGCCAGCCGTTGATTAACCCGCCCTGCGATATCCCGAAAATGCCGGGCCAGGCGGTTTTCCGGCACAATGCCCATACCTACTTCATTCGTCACCAGAAATATCGGTGCCGGGCAGGCTGCACAGGCCGCGATAAGCTGGTCGATTTGTTGGTGTACTGCTGCTTCAATAGCGGCATAGTTCCATGTTTCCGGGTCCTGCTCCCCTCCTTCATCAAACATCAAATTGGTGACCAGCGTTGTCACACACTCCAGCAAGATGGCTTCACCTGGTGGGTTAGCCGGGGTAATAAAGCGCCCCAGGTCGCGCCAGGCTTCCACCGTGCGCCAGTGTGCCGGGCGCAAGGCCTTATGGTGTGCCACTCGTTGCGCCATCTCGCCATCAAAAATTTGCGAGGTGGCAATGTACAGCACCCGTGAAGCGGCCTGGGCTGCCAGCTCTTCTGCCTGGCGGCTTTTGCCACTACGGGCACCGCCGGTTATCAGCATCATACGACTGGCTCCTGGTGTTGGTTCATGATGTGGTAAATTTTTTCGATATCAATGTGCTGGCGCATGGCGGCGGCCAGTTGGTCGAACTGCGCCTGCTTGTGGCGGGCGTAGTCCGGTATTTCACCTGGTAAAGGTGCCAGGCCCTTACGCTGGCGCAGGTTATCCAGCAACCGGCGGGTAAAGGCGGCGTTATCAAACACACCATGCAGGTAAGTCCCTGCCACGCGCCCGCAAGCACTGACAGCGCCATCAAGAGCAAGCCCGTGCTCTGCGCCCAGTTGAAAGACAGGCTGAGCCTGGTTACCGCGCTGGCTGGTGCCCATATGGATTTCATAGCCACTGACGGGTAAATCGCCGCAACCCGCCAGAATACCGGGCAGCGCCGCCAGGCAATGGCCGCTGGCCTGCACGGTCACTTTGTCATGGGCAAACTGGGTAGTGATATCCAGCAGCCCTAACCCCGGCTGGCTCCCCAGCCTGGATTCCACCTGGTCAACAATCGTGTTGCCCAACATCTGGTAACCACCACACACGCCGATAATCGCGCCTCCGGCCTGGTGCCAGGCGAGAATGCGTTTCGCCATACTGCTCTGGTGCAGCCATGCCAAATCCCCCAGGGTATTTTTGCTCCCCGGCAGAATAACTAAATCTGGCCCGCCAAAATCTTCCGGGTCGCGCACATAGCGCACCTGTACATCGGGCTGGAAAGCCAGCGGGTTAAAATCGGTAAAGTTGGAAATATGCGGCAAATGCACCACCACAATATCCAGTGCCTTATCCTGGCCGACCTGGTATCTGGCACGTTCCAGCACCACGCTATCTTCATCTTCCAGGTCAATATCCAGCCAGGGCATCACACCAATGACGGGTACACCGGTCAGGGCTTCTATTTGCTCAAGGCCAGGTTGCAACAGCGCAACATCACCACGGAATTTATTAATGATGACGCCTTTGACCCGGGCGCGCTCTTCGGGTTGCAGCAACGCGAGCGTGCCATAAATCGCGGCGAAAACGCCGCCCCGGTCGATATCTGCCACCAGCACCACCGGGCAGCGGGCAATTTCTGCCATGCCCATGTTGACGATATCCCGGTCACGCAGGTTGATTTCAGCCGGGCTGCCCGCACCTTCCAGCACAATGGCGTCGTATTCTGCCGCCAGGCTGTGCCAGACATTGCTGATTTTCTGGCGCAGACGCGGTTTATACTCGTGGTAAGTTACGGCGTCCATATCCTGCGCCACCTTGCCCATCAGCACGACCTGGGCTTTGCGGTCACTGGTGGGTTTGAGCAATATGGGGTTCATGCGCACATCTGGCGCAATACCGGCGGCTTCCGCCTGAAAAATCTGTGCGCGCCCCATCTCTTTGCCGTCTGGCGTAACGCCTGAATTCAGCGCCATGTTTTGTGATTTAAACGGCGCACACGCCAGCCCGTCCTGCACCAGGATACGGCACAGCCCGGCGACCAGCACACTTTTCCCGACATCTGACGCCGTGCCCTGCAACATAATGGATTTACTCATGCCATCTCCTTAACCGCCACAGACGGGTGCCGGGTAAAAATCCCCCTGGCGTAATGTCATATCCAGTGCGGTTGTCATTTGCTGGTCACACCGCATCGCCAGGTTGAATAACAATGAAACCCCGATTGCCAAAAAACGGCAGACACAAGGGACGTTACGATACCCAAACCGTAATGTCTGCGCACGGTAAATTGCCGCGGGTTCGTTCTGCAGAATAAAAATACAGCGCCAGGCAAGTGCCGGACCACTAAAAGGCCGCCGTTTTACCTGTTGCTCCATGATTCACTCCTGATATCCCATTGCTTATTGACCAGAATGGTCGAAAAGTAGGGAAGCGGTTCATCGTCCGGCACCGCAGACAAATCACGCCAGCTACGCTCACCTGGCAAGGTGGCTTCGGCCATCATCACTGCATGGTCAATAACACCGCAGGACTGCAACAGCGCTTTCATTGCCGGAAAACGCCCGTAGACCTTCATCATTACCACGCAATCGTGGTTATTCAGGGTAGTGCGCAGGTGTTGCTCGCTGTCGGAACAGGCAACAATGGCCAGTGACTGCTGGTCCATTGCCAGCGGCAGCGCGGCGGCAGACGCAATGGCTGAAAACGAGGTCACGCCCGGAACAATTTCCAGCCAGTCCGGGCGGCCAAGGCGTGCCAGTAACCACACCCAGGTGCTGAACAACATGGCGTCGCCCAGGGTAATAAACCCTACCTGTTTGCCCGCCTGCGCTTCGCGAGCCAGCGTGCCGGCCACTTCATCCCAAACCGCTGCTTTGGCATCGTTATCTGCACTCATCGGGAAATGGCAGGTGTGCACTTCGGTGGTTTCACTCAGCCAGGGGCGCACAATACTTAGCGCCAGGCTGTCTGCGCCTTTACGCCCGGCCGGAGCATACAGGCAATCCAGCCTGCCAAGAATGCGCGTTGCCCGTACCGTCATCAGGTCGCTGGCACCAGGGCCGGTGCTAATGGCATATAACCGCCCACTCATGCCGCCACCTCCTGGGTACCCGCCGCCAGCGCCTGCTGCAAATGGGTAACAAACTGGCTGCGGATCGCCGGGTTTTCCCCCAGCCCTTGCAGGCACACTTGTGCTGGAATGCCTGCCGCGGCAAAACAACTTTTCCATGAATCGGGTGCATCGGAAGCCATATCGTTAATGGCGTGGTCACCGGCCACCAGCATTAGCGGCATCAAAACCACCCGGCGTACCCCCTGCTGTTGCATGCTGTGAACCAGTTGCCCCACTTCCGGGTAACTTTCCACCGCGCCAACCCGGGCAGGGAAATGGCAGGCCTGCATCATATGATCAAGGCAGGCATAAGCCGCAAACGCATGGTGGCTGGCACCGTGCCCCATAAACACCACTTGTTCGTCGTCCGCTAATGGCGGCATCTGGCTGCGCAGTGCCGCCATCAGTTGCTGGTAATCTTCAAAGGTGCTGAGCAGTGGCGAGCCAAGCACCAGTCGTGCGAAATGCCCCTGCCACAGAGCGGTATCCCGCACCACTTTTTCGTACTCGTCGCCATTAATAATATGCAGCGACTGAATGGCGACATCCTGGTAGCCTTGTTCCGCCAGTTGCTGCAAGGCCTGCGCGGGTGACGGTATCACCAGCCCGTCGCGCCTCGCCAGTTTGCGGATAATCATGCCGGAGGTAAAAGCGCGTAACAGCGTGCGGTCCGGGCAACTGGCCGCCAGCGCCTGTTCACAGGCAACAATATTTTTTTCCAGTGTATCTGGGTAGCTGGTGCCAAAACTCACCACCAGTAATGCTTTTTTCATACTGTTGTTCTCCTGTTACTGAGCGCACTGGGTTGCGGGTTAACGGGTGATGCCAGCCAGCCCTGCAGCTTGCGGGTAAATGCTTCCGGCCCGTCCAGCACCAGGGCTTCCGGCACAGTTTCCCGTGGCCGCGTCACCACAATGCAGGGAATGGCGGCCTGAAGAGCCGGTACAATTTTGTCGAGGTAGCCGCCCTGAATGCCAGACTCTTTGGTAATTACCACATCGGGTGCGCAAAACTGATACAACGCCTGGTTAAAGGCTGCGTCGAACGGGCCTTTCAGGGCAAAAATATTCTCCGGGCCAAGCCCCAGTTGCTCACACTGTTCAATGACAGAAGCCACGGGAAGAACACGCACCAGCAGGTGTTTGCCCGGCAACCCTGCCTGCCAGCGGGCCAGGTCTTTACTGCCTGTGGTTAACAACACGCGCGGGCCAAGCGCACCGGCAACACCACAGGCTTGTTCAATATTTGCCACCTTGTGTAATAACGGGTGAGAAACGCAATCCAGCTGGCTGGGGCGGCGATAACGGCTGTAGGCGATACCGGTTTGCTGGCAGGCCAGCCAGGCATTACGGCTGATTTCCTGGGCATAGGGATGGGTGGCATCAACCAGCCAGTTAACCCTGCGGCTTGCAAGTAATTCAGCCAGTTGCCCGGCATCCAGCCGCCCGCACAACACGGAACCTGCGCGCACCGAAGCCAGCCGGGCTCCGGCCTCCGTCGCGACAGACAGAGTGTAAGGCACCGCCGCCATTTCCAGTTGCTGGCAAATCGGCGTGGCATCGCTGGTGCCGCCCAGAACCAGGACATGGTTCACAGGCGGTAACCCCGCGGGGTTATCATCAGCCCGTCTTTGACATAGGTAGTGGCATTCCCCACCACCACCAGGCTGGTCATATCGACAGGGGCGTAATCCATATCCGCAAGGGTTGTCAGCCATTTTTCTTCTTTCTTGCGCCCGGCGGCCTTCACCACCCCAACCGGTGTGGCCGGGTTTTTCACCGTCATCAGCAAATCAAAGGCGCGCGCCAGGTGGCCCTCACGCCCGCGGCTGCGCGGGTTATAAAAGCAAATCACAAAATCGGCTTCCCCGGCAGCAATAATGCGTTTTTCAATCACGGGCCAGGGCGTGAGTAAATCGCTCAGGCTGATATGGCAAAAGTCGTGCATCAGGGGCGCGCCGAGCAACGCAGCCGCCGCAATGCTGGCAGTCATTCCGGGCACTACCCGCACTTCAATACCGGCCTGTTGCTGGCTCACCAGCTCTAAAATCAGGCCAGCCATTCCGTAAATACCGGCATCACCGCTACTGACCAGAGCCACATTATGGCCTGCTTTGGCAAGGTCAATTGCCGTTTGGCAGCGCTCGATTTCTTTGCACATACCGGTTTTAATTACCTGTTTATCGCCAGTAAACGCTTTCACCAGGTGGGTGTAGGTTTTGTAGCCAACGATAATATCTGCCGCCGCCAGCGCTTCAGTGGCTTCGACGGTCATCATGGCCTGGGAGCCCGGCCCTATTCCGATTACGGTTAACATCAGTGTACAACCCCTAAAGTCAGGGTAACGCCTTGTTCACGCAAGGTTTCCCCCAGTAAATGACCACCACTCATCAGCCAGGCGACCGGGCCGGAAACACTGCCAACGCCCGCGACTTCGCGCACAAATGCCGAAACAGGGAAATGCGCTTCGCCGGGTTGTAGTTCGCTTGCGGAAAAAATTTCAAACGGCACCTGGTAACATTGCGCAAGTGCCTGCAGGCCGGGTTCGTCCTGTTTCAAATCGATACTGCCAATAGCCCGTAATGCGAGTGAATCCAGGCGGCGGGCCTGCAACTGTTCAGCCAACAGCTTGTGCAGCACAGTGAAAGGCGTATTCCGGCGGCAACCAATACCCGCGACAATGCGGCGGGGAACCAGTTTAAAGACCGGGCAGTTAACTTCTGGCAGCCTGGCGCGCAGCGTGACACACACCAGCGCATCGAGCCGGGGTAACGCGCTAAGCTCGGCCACGTTGATAAACCCGTCAGTGGTCACCTGGTGCTGTTGGCTGGCAAAGTCATCATCCCACCACAGCCCCACCTGCTGCCCGCTGACCAACATTTGGTTGATGGTTTTTACTCCATCACGCAGGTTTTCCATCCTGGCGTCCAGTTGGCTTGCCAGGGTGTCAAGAGCCGCCAGGCCATTCACATCTGTTGCCGTGGTAATGACCGGGTCTGCGCCCAGTACACCAGCCAGGTAGCAGGCCAGAGCATTCGCCCCGCCCATATGCCCGGAAACCAGACTAATCACATGCTGGCCGCGCTCATCAATCACCACGACCGCCGGGTCAGACATTTTGTCTTGCAGCAGTGGCGCTATCATGCGCACCGCAATGCCTGTCGCACCAATAAAAATCAATGCGGAATGCACCGGGTACGCGTCTTTTACAGTTTGAGCAAAACTGCCCATAAACGGGCGAAACCCTTTTTTCAGTAGCGGCTCACTGGTAAAGCAGGTTACTGGCAATACAGCCCGCAGCCGTTCTGCCAGCGCCACGCCACCTGGCGTCAGGCAGAACAACACCAGGGATTCAGGCCTGACGGTATTCATGGCTAAACCCGGCATCATAAAGTTTGGAGTAATGGTATTCCTCGCCCAGAAACGCCCCCACCAGTATCAGTGCGGTTTTGCGTATTCCGGCGGCCCTCACCTTTTCGCTGATATCCGCCAGCGTCCCCCGCACTACCCGGCGCTCCGGCCAGGTGGCTTTGTACACCACCGCCACTGGGGTTTGTGGTGGGTAACCGCCTGCTGTCAGGCGTTCTGCCACCCGGTTAATTCGCTGCACGGACAAAAAAATCGCCATGGATGTCTGGTGTGCGGCAAAACTCTCCAGTTGTTCTTTCTCCGGCACGGGTGTGCGCCCTTCCAGGCGAGTGATTATCAGGCTCTGGGAAACTTCCGGTACGGTGTATTCCACGCCGAGATCCGCGGCGGCCCCCAAAAAGGCACTGACTCCCGGCACCACTTGCCAGCTAATGCCCCGCGCAGACAGCATTTCCCCCTGCTCACGCACTGAGCCATAGAGCGATAAATCCCCGGTTTGCAGGCGCACCACACACTTGCCATTGCGCACACCGTCTTCCATCAGGCCAATAATGGCTTCCAGCGCCAGGCTTGCGCTGTCGTGGCATTGCGCCTGAGGGCACCACTCAAGCAGTTCCGTATTAATTAACGAACCTGCATAAATGACGATATCGGCCCGCTGTAACAGCCGGTAGCCCTTCAGCGTAATCAGCTCTTTGTCGCCGGGGCCTGCGCCAACAAACCAGACGCCCGGAAATACCGGTTCAGCCATGGTTGCCCTCCTTCAGGCAGGAAATCACAAAGGTTGGGTTGTTCGGTTTGAAATAGTGCCCTTCTCCCAGCGCCACCATGGATGACGCCTGGAGCTGAACACACTCCAGCGCACAGACGGGCAGGCTGCCAAGCAGTGTGAGTGCCTGCATCAGGTTCTCATGCAGAATAAAAGTCATGACCAGGCGACCACCGGGAACTAAATGCTCCAGCGACCAGTGCAGCAATGCCGCCAGTTGCCCGCCACTACCGCCAATAAAAATGGCATCGACCTGTAAATCGCAATTAACCGGGGCCTGTGCTGCTATAACCTGCACATTTTCGCAACCGAAATGGCTGCGGTTGGTGTGTAACAACGCCAGCGCCGCCGCATCCCGTTCAATAGCAATCACCTGTAGTCCAGGCCAGGTTACCGCAGCTTCCAGCGATACACTACCGGTGCCTGCGCCCACGTCCATAAAGGTTTCAGCACTGTGCAGTTGCAGGCGGGAGAGGACCAGCGCCCGCACCGGCTCTTTGGTCATGGGTACGCGCTCACCGCGTAAAAAATGGGCATCATTCATTGAGGATCACCACAACATTCATATCAAAGTCTCCGGTTACCACGGATGCGGGCAACCGCCGGATACGCTCATTCTCCAGCGAGAGGTTTTCACCAATGATCATGGTGCGCTGCCCAGCGCCCCAGGCCACCAGGTGCCGGGCGATTTGCGCCGGGCCATTGTTGCGGTCTGTCACCAGGGCCACTTTGTTGTGGCGCAGCAGGTTTTCGTAATCCACTTCCCGCCCGTGGCTGCTGGTCAGCCAGATATCGTTCATGTCCACTCCAGCTTTGGCACACAGATATTGCATGGCGCTTACTCCGGGGATCACATCAATATTTTCACGCCCAAAATGGTCGCACAGGCGTTTACCAATCCCGAACAGCATTGGGTCTCCAGACGCGAGCAGCACGATATCCTGCTGCTGCACGCCTTCCAGCCACACCACCAAAGCGGCGATATCTGCCGTGAGAAGGTGTGTTTCGCCTTCAAATGCTTCAAACAATTTGAGATGCCGCCTGCCGCCAACCAGCACACCGGCGCAGGCGATGGCCTGGCGTGCCTGTTGTGTCAGCAATGCAAGGTTACCAGGCCCAATGCCCACGACAGTAATCACTGGAATGCCTCCTGAATCACCGCCAGCGGGCGGCTGCAGCCAAGCAGTTGTTGTTCAAATGAGAAAAGAATGGCGTCGCACTGTGGGGGAGATTGTGTGAAGCGCAACATTTCCTGGACACGGGCACAAACCCGTTGTGCCAGCTCAGGGTAAATCCGTGCGTAACCCGCGCTGCCAATCAGTGGCAGTGCGGCTTCTGTGGTGTCGCATTCACTGACTGCGCGCAACAACGCCAGGGGCGCACCCATCAGCGCCAGGTGGGCGACCAGCACTTCCATGCGGGCATCGGCAATATGGCTGTGAGTATGAAAAATACCGGCGGCGACTTTGATCAACTTGCCCGGGTGCCCGACCAGCAACACGCGTTTAAACCCCAGCCGCACGGTTTCCTGAACCATATAACCCACAAAGTTGCTCATGGTGACCACCATAGCCGGGTCAAGGTGCAGGCTTTCCCGTACAAAACGCTCACCGTGGTTACCCGGCACCAGAATGACATTTTCCCGGCCTTCCGCGCGTTTCTGCTCCAGCTCAATCACCAGCGCCCGTTTCCAGCTCTCTTCAGACATTGGCGTCACAATACCCGTCGTGCCGATAATGGAAATGCCCCCCAGAATGCCGAGCCGGGCATTCATGGTTTTTTTTGCCCGGTCTTCCCCTTCCGGTGCGAAAATTTCGACTTCTGCCCCACGTTGCGGCCCAATCACTTCACGCACCGCGGCTTCTATGGTTTGCCGGGGCGTGCGGTTAATTGCCGGTTCCCCTGGCGCCAGGCCAGTTCCCGGGCGGGTGACCACGCCGATACCTGCGCCGCCTTGCAGCGTGATAGCCCCCGAGTCATTCAGGCGAACCCTGGCAAAAATCAGCATGCCGTGGGTGGCATCGACATCATCGCCCCCGTCTTTACGAATGGCGGCGGTGGCCTGCTGGCCTTCAATTACCGGTAATTCCACGTTCAAATGCAGGGTGATGCCAGACGGCGTGGTAATAGAAACCTGGTTAATTACCTGCTGGCGCAACACCATTAACGCCGCAACCCGGGCGGCGGCGGTTGCGCAGGAGCCGGTGGTATAGCCTTTACGCAAGGCTTTGCCGTTGTGCCAGACGGTACCGGCCAGGCTGAAATCAGTCATCACCCGCCTCCATGGTGTAAAGCACGGCGTTGACAATAGCCGCAGCCACATTGCTGCCGCCTTTGCGCCCACGGGCTGCAATACCTGGCAGGCCGCTGTCTGTCAGGGCCTGTTTGGATTCAGCCGCGCCGACAAAACCCACCGGTACGCCAATGACGGCGGCAGGTTGTTCACCACTTTCCAGCAGGCGGAATAACGCAGTAGGCGCATTGCCAAAAACAAAGATTTTCTCGCCCGGCATAGCCAGAGCGACATCAACCGCCGCCATTGAGCGGGTAATACCTTTTTGTTTTGCCACTGCCGCCACTTGCGGGTTGCTGATAAAACAGTGGCTGGCAACATGGTGCCGGGCAAGACGGGCCTTGTTGATACCGGCGAGCGCCATGGTGGTGTCGGTAAACAGTGTGCAACCACGGCGCAACGCGGCATCCAGCACCGTAATGATGTGTGGTGAAAACCATAAAGTTTCAAGCCAGTCGAAATCTGCCGTGGTGTGAATCACCCGTTTGATAACCGCTTCCTGGCGTGGGTCACTGCACTGCCAGCCGGGGTGTTCAGCGGCAATTATCTCGCTAATTATCTCGAAGCTGCGGCGTTCAATGAGCAAAGGCTGTTGAATGTAGTCCATCGGGTTCTCCTGCCATCACACCGTGAGCGTGAAGACGATACGGATAAGGGCAAACAGCACCAGTGCCAGGCCGGAAGCGACCATCAGCATGCGCACGGACGCCGGGATGTCATCCGCGCTTATTTCGCGCAGGTTATCGCCAATCCAGGGTTTTTCTACCCGTTCGCCAAAATAGTTATTTGGCCCGCCAAGGCGCACCCCCAAAGCCCCGGCCACCGCCCCTTCAGACCAGGCGCAATTCGGGCTGCTGTGCTGTTTTCTGTCGCGCCAGCCAATACGCAACGCGTTGAGGCCGTTGAACTGGCTGAGCCAGGCTGCCGCACTGAGCAACAGCCAGCCAATGCGTGCGGGCAGGTAATTGGCTACGTCATCCATACGTGCAGACACCAGGCCGATATCTTTGTAACGCGCGTTTTTGTAACCCACCATGGAATCCAGGGTATTCACGGCTTTGTACGCCATTGCCAGCGGCGCGCCGCCCAGCATCAGGAAAAACAGCGGTGCGATAACCCCATCAACACTGTTTTCCGCCACCGTTTCGACCACTGCCCGGGTAATTTGAGGTGGCTGGAGTTGAGAGGTATCACGCCCGACTATCCAACTCAATTTTTCCCGGCTCAGCGGCAAATCCCCCTTGCGCAGCGCCTGCTCAACTTCCCCGGCGCTTTCTGCAAGGCAGCGCCCGGCCAGCAGAGTAAAGATCATCCAGGTATTGACCACCCAGCCAAGCAGAGGATGAAATCGTTCTGCCAGAGCCAAAACACCCCAGCTCACACCACCCGTAACCGCAACCACCACCAGCCACATCACACCGCCTCCCCAGCGCAATGCCCGGGGTGAATGGCAAACGCGGCGAACAGCGCGCTGCAGCAGGTTTATCAGGTTGCCCATCCAGCGCACCGGGTGAGGCCAGTGCTGCGGGTCACCCAGCCAGTAATCCAGCAGAGCGGCAACACACCAGGCGGAAAGCCAGGAAAACAGTGACATCATTGCAGGCTCCTGGCGGTAGTGAACCAGCGGTTAAGCATGGCCGGGCGCTGGGCAAAATGGAGGTGCAGGTAACTGGCAAAGGTGTTGCCCTGCTGCCAGCCGCCTTCCCACTGGCGCACCACCTGGCCGTCGCGCACTTTGCGGCACTGTTGGCTGGCGGGCAGTGAAGTGGTGAACTCAGAATAGTGGAATTCATGACCGCGCAGTGTTTCACCTGCCGCGGCGAGCAGAGTGTCGTGGCTGGCAGTTGCTTCGCAATACCCAAACCTTTTCAGCTGGTTACCCATGGTACTGTGCCCTGCCAGCACGCCGCACATGGGGTGCGTTTGCCCTTCGGCATCTGCCAGTGAATCCCCCAGGTACATTAACCCGCCGCACTCGGCATACACCGGCACACCGCGTGCCGAGAATTGTTTAACGGAAGCCCGCATGGCGCCATTCGCCGCCAGTTGGCTGGCAAACATTTCCGGGTAGCCGCCCCCCAGCCACAGCATGTCGCAGGCTGGCACTTGTGTGTCTGCCAGCGGGCTGAATGGCACCAGCCGGACACCGGCCTGTTCAAGCATGTCGAGGTTATCCTGGTAGTAAAAATGAAAGGCATCATCCTGCGCGATAGCCATGCTCAGCCCGCCAGCCAGTGCCGGGTTGGGGAGTGGTAGAGTGGCTACGGACAGGTTGCGCAGAGGCTGGCAACAGTTGAGCAGCGCCGGGAGATTAACTGTTTTTTCCAGCACGGCAGCCAGTTGCTGCCAGGGGGCCAGGTTAATTGCTTTGCCCGTTGCGCCCACTAACCCAAGATGGCGGGATGGCAGGTGGAGTTCAGGCAGTTCAGGGACATAACCCAGCACCGGAACGCGGCAATAGCGGCCAAGCGCGGCACAGAGTTGGCGGAAGTGATTATCAGTATTGACCCGGTTGATAATGACCCCGGCAATATTGACACCCGGTGCAAAATCGCAAAAGCCATTGAGGGTTGCCGCCAGGGAAGTGGATACGCCTTTGCCGTCCATCAGCAGAATGACAGGCACACCCAGCAAACGCGCCATACCGGCGGTTGAGGCGCAAAACGGGTCAAGGCCCAGGCCATCGAACAGGCCCATAACCCCTTCAATCACCCCCAGTGAGGTGGTTTCCATAGCCCGGCTGAACAATGCCCGAACGGTATTATCCGGCAGCATCCAGTTATCCAGGTTACGTGATTTGCGACCAGCAATGGCGCTATGCCAGGTGGTATCGAGGTAGTCCGGGCCGACTTTGAATGGTTGGGGAGCAAAGCCTTGTTGCCGCAAAAGTGCCAGCAAGCCAAGGGTTAGAGTGGTTTTACCACAACCGCTTGAAGTGCCTGCCAGAATGAATGCCTGTTTTGCGCCTGTGGCCATTTTTACTTCCTTTTTGGCGGAAAATGGGCGCAACAAGCCAGGCGCATTCCCTTCAGGGCAATACGAGGCTGCAGACGCCCTTCCCTCCGAAGGTGTCATTTGCATCATCAGGCCGGTCTTCTGGCTTAGCGTCTTTCTTGCCCGCCCTTCCCAATCAGTTGATCAGTGGTATTGCGGGGTCGTCAGCATCACAGCAGCGGGGGCTGCGAGGGGTTTGCACCCTCTTCCCTACCTGTCAGGTAAAACCTGATGATGTCGGTTAAACTTTTTCGTGTCGCACTTTTTCTGTGTACTGCACCCGTTTTATGCACTGGGGTGCAGTGTGCAGGCTCAGCACCATAATGCAACCACACTTCACTCTGGTAAATATCTACCGGGAATGTGCTTTTTTACTGTCACTGACTATATGCCACTGAAAAAATAACTACTGATGCAGTTTACGGCCGGAATAACAAATAATTGTTGAGCTATAACAAATTATTGCCAGTTCCGTCAGACATATCTCAATCACAATAAGCACTTAACCAGAAAAACTCTGCCAGGCAGGCAACAAAATATTGCTGCCCGGTAAACTAAACCCTGCGTAGTCCACTCAGATATTTTCCGGGAAATAATAGGGAAAGTACAATGCCATGCCACCCGCATAAAACGACTATTGTGCCGGGTATTAGCGCTGCATATTTACTGAATACCGGTTAATCTGCATCTTTTATTGTGAGTGAGCGAAACATTGTGGTGTAAGCAGATAAGTTTGTCGGCATACTTTGCAAAAAAATTGAGTTTGCGAAAAGCCAACGCGTAGCGCAATGCTGGCTATGCCCCCGTCACTATGGCGCTGCATTTTTGCATGTTTCATACAGTGGCTGGCCCGCACCACACCAGGGAGACGAAACTGGCCGAAGCACGCTGCCCTGCCTCTTGCGGGGAACTCCTGCAGGGCTGGATCCTGGGAGGTGAAAAACTGGTGTCCTGCCCGGTAGACTGGTTCAGTACTGTCTGTGTGACAGACGGCAAGCCCCTGCCTGCTGAACGCCCACTCATGCGTGCCGCGCTGGGTGCTGTGTTGCGTTATGCCGGAGCCCCGCTACAGCGGGCAAACACGCTGCGCATAACATTCGACTCCACTATTCCGCTGGCAAAAGGCATGGCAAGCAGCACGGCAGATATTGCCGCGACAGCAGTTGCCACCGCACGCCACCTGGCCATCCCCCTGCCCGTAGAAGCACTGGCGGCTCTGTGTGTGAGCCTGGAGCCCACCGACAGCACTCTGTTTCCCGGCCTGACCCTGTTTGACCACCTCACCGGCAAAACTACTGTGCCTTGTGGCGGCTTACCGGGCTGCGAGATCTTACTGCTGGAAAGCCCTGACCAGCTGCGTACGGCAGATTTCCACCAGCGCGACCTGCGCGCAATTTTGCAGGAAAGCGCCCCGCAACTGAACCGCGCCTGGCACCTGTTGCAGCAGGCCTGCAAAACCAATAACCCCTGGCTACTGGGCGAGGCCACTACACTGAGCGCCGTTGCCAGTCAGCAATTCCTGGCAAAGCCCGGCTTCGACACACTGCGCAACATTGTGGAAAGCAATAATCTCTACGGCATCAACGTGGCCCATAGCGGCTCGGTCGTGGGTTTATTACTGGACAGCCACCACCATGATGTAGAAAAAGTCACCTGGCAGATTGCCCACCATGCGGCACTGGCTTACCACTGGCCACGGCACTATTTGCTGCGCCTGATTGCAGGCGGCGTGGAGTAGTGCTGGGAAAGTAGCAGCTGACAATTCGGTTGCCAGACGCCTTATCCACCCCTATATTTATCTATTCAAATATCTATTCATTTATCTATTCACTTAGTGGTTAACACGATGCCCGTCAGTTCCGAAGAATTACGCCGGTTGCTCAGCCAGGGGCCAGCAACAACAAGGCAACTTACTGAAAAATTGGGGGTTAGCCAGCCAACCCTGTCCCGCGCGCTAAAAAAACTGGGTGACGAAATCGTGCGCACAGGTGCCGGGCCATCTATTCAAAATACCCTGCGCGATAACCACCGGGGATTCAGCGCCGCACCTATTTACCGCATTACCGAAGAAGGCCAGGTAAAAAAGCTGGGTGAACTTATCCCTGTTTACCCGGACGGGTTTGTGATGGTGCAAACCAATAACGCCAGCATTCATAGCGATGGTTTACCCTGGTGGTTGTTCGACATGCGCCCACAGGGGTACCTCGGGCGGGCGCTGGCAACGGTATGGGCTCCCAGGCTCGGTCTGGACACCAACCCGGAACAATGGGCCGATGCAGATGTTGTGCGGGCGTTACTGATGTACGGGCACGATGCCACAGGCAACCTGCTTATTGGGGAACGGGCCAGAGCCCATTTTCTGGAAATGCCCGTGCCCACGCCGGTTGAACGCGCAACAATGTTCCCGGTACTGGCAAAAGCGGCTGGTGCGGGTGAAACCCCTGGGTCATCTGCCGGGGGTGAGCAACCGAAGTTCTGTACCTTTACAGATCGGGGGCATGTGTTAGTGAAGTTCTCGGCACCAGACGACAACCCGGTAAGCGAGCGCTGGCGTGACCTGCTACTGGCTGAACACCTGGCGCTGGGCGTGCTGGGTGTGCAAACAGAGGTATTTGATTTTGCCGGGCAGCGATTTCTGGAGATCCCCCGTTTCGACCGGGTTGGGCAACTGGGCCGGGTTGGCGTTATTTCACTGCGGGCGCTGGATGCGGAGTTTGTTGGTAAAGCCAGCTCCCCCTGGCCCGTGCTGGTCGAAAACCTGGTGAATGCGGGGTATGTACACCCGGAAGCGCTCCCTGCCACCGCCCGGTTGTGGGCATTCGGCAAGCTGACTGGCAACACAGATATGCATAACGGCAACCTGTCGTTTGTCAGCAGCCATGGGCGCCCGTATCAACTGGCTCCGGCATACGACGTTCTGCCCATGGGGTTCGCCCCCAAAGCAGGAGGCGCGCTGGCAAACGAACTCAGGCCGGTGGCACTTTCAGATGTGGTTACTGCAGATACCTGGCGGGAAGCCCTGGCGCTGGCAGAAAAATTTCTGGCCGAAGCCCGTTGTTGCGCGGGCTTTTCTGCAAACTTTGCCCCCTGCATTGCGGCCTTACACCACCATATTGGCGAAGCAAAGGAGCGCATTGCCCGGCTGGGGTAAACCGCTGGCTGTGTAAGGTTGCCCGGCGAGATCTGCCCACCTGAACCAACATGGCGAACACCCACAGGCAACCCTTACAGCAGCAAATGCCCTGCCCCGGCTGGCAGGGGTTCAGGCTTGTGTATCAGGCATGTGTTTTTTGCAGAAACGCGTACACTGCGGCCAGGTCCTGCTCGCCATACCCTGCATCAACAGCCTGTTGCCACAAAGACGCAATGTTTTCCAGCCCCGGCATTGCCACCCCGGGCGCGGCCTGTAGCGCCAGCCGGGCATCTTTCAGCGCCAGGCTGAGCTGCATTTGCGGTGTGTAATCACCACTGGCAATCATGTTCAACTTCCCTTTGGCATAAGGTGCAGCCAGCGGACCGCCTTCCAGCACCTGCCACAAATCGTCTGTGGAGAACCCCAGTTGTTTTGCCAGGCTCATGGTATCTGCCAGGCTTTGCATCATGCCTATCAGCCAACTGTTGACCACCAGCTTCATGCGTGAACTGGCTCCGGCTTCGCCCAGCCATTGTTGCTGCTTACCAATGGCAGCAAATACCTGCTCTGCCGCCTGTGCCTTACTGCGATCACCACTTGCCATCACCAAAATTTGGGCGTTCTCCGCCGGGGCTTTAGTGCCAGACACCGGCGCATCCACAAACACCACATCCGGCCTTACCCGAGCTAACTGGTAAATCAGCTTTTCGGTTGCCGCCACACCAATCGTGCCCATCTGGCACAATACCGCGCCGGGTTTCATGGCAGAAAATACAGGTTCCAGCACATTGTGCGTTGTGTCGCCATCGGTTAATACACTCAGCACGACATCTGCGCCTTCTGCCGCCTGCTGCGCCGTGTTGCACAGCACCAGCCCGGTATTCACCAAATCTTCGCCACGGCTGGGTGAACGGTTCCAGCCACGCACGGTGAAGCCATTTTTTAACAAATTTGCGGCAAAAGCATGCCCCATAGCCCCAAGGCCAATAACAGTTACCACTGGCAATTGCGCCATAATTCCTCCTCTCCGCCTCTGTACCAGAACCGGGATAGCTGAAGATTAATGATTGGGTTATCTACTGCCCGGTATCATACGAAATAATGGGTAAGCAAAGGCCAAAAACATGAATTTCAATAAAAAATAAAATACAGCAATATTTGCTGATATATAAAAACATGCCTCGGGGCTGTGCAAAGAAACAGACAGGCTGGCTATTTACCTGCTGAATAGCGGAGGGAGAAAAGCGGGTTAATACGGAAAGATGGCTAAATATTTTCTGTGTGCATACCGGTGCCAGATACACATCACTCTGGTTGTTCAAAGGCCCGACATGTTGCTTGCCAGGCCTTTGGGGTAATACAAGAATCAGTGTTTGTTAGCTGAGGTTATTCTGGCTACCGAATTACCCGGCAAACCCGAAACCGGCAAGGATGCCAGTGAGCCAGGTTCACTCTCTTGTTCAGCAAAATGGTCTACTGCGTTTCTGAGGACCGCAGCCTGGTTTTCCAGCGACTGAGCCAGCGTTGAGATCTGCTGAACCAGTTGATAGTTTTGCTGCGTAACGCCATCCATTTCATTAACAGCGATAGTGACCTGGCTTATTCCTTTGGCCTGCTCATCAGATGCGTTCGCAATTTCATCGATAATATTTTGTACCGATTTCACGGCAGAGGTAATGCTCTGCATGGTTTCACCAGCCTTACCTGCCAGCGTTACCCCATTTCCCACGCGCTCAGTGGATTCCTGAATCAGCGAAGCAATATCTTTTACTGCACTGGCGCTGCGCTGGGCAAGGCTGCGCACCTCTGAAGCCACAACCGCAAACCCCCGGCCTTGTTCACCGGCTCTGGCCGCTTCCACAGCCGCATTCAGGGCAAGGATATTAGTCTGGAATGCAATACTGTTAATGATATTAGTAATTTCACTAATTTTCCGGGAGCTTTCGTCAATCTGGTTCATAGTGTGAATAATTTCACCAACCAGCGCTTCACCCTTAGAGGCGATATCGTTGGCATTATTGGTGAGCAATGTCGCCTGATGAGTATTATTCGCGTTATGTTTCACTGTAGCCGTGATCTGCTCCATGCTGGCTGCTGTTTGTTCTAATGCCGAGGCCTGTTCTTCGGTACGTGAAGCCAGATTAATATTGCCACTGGAAATCTCGTGGGCACCATCATGAACGGCATTACTGGCCTCTTTGATATTAGCGACAACGCCTTTCAGCCTGGCTTGCATGGTATTAAGTGCAAAGAACAGGCTGCCTGTGTCCTTACTGTTCACAGAAATGCGGTTGCGTAAATTTCCGTCGGCGACTGACAAAGCAATAGCGGCTGCTTCTGCCGGTTCCCCACCCAACGGTTTGAGCACTTTCCGGCTGAAAATCATCCCCAGCACCGCACTGACCACAACAATACTGATAACCATTAAGATCAGCGCCTGGATCAGTTGACTGTGCGCTGCGGCCATGACACTACTGACCGGAGCAACAATGCCCAACGACCAGTGTTCGTTGCTGTTACCTATTTTAACGGGGGCCCAGACAACATACGCATCCTCTTTCAAAAAGCTGTCGTAACGCTCGGACAGTACGGATGAAAAGGTGTCGCTCTTTTCAGGCCAGTCTTTACCTGCCAGTGCCTTGTCAGGGCTGGCTACCACCTTATTTTTGCTGGAAACCAGCACCGCATAACCCACACCATGCCAGGGCTTGATTTTATTGACTTCGGCCTGGAGCGAGGCCAGTGAGATATCAGAGGTGACCACGCCCCACAGTTTGCCATCTAATTGTATGGGAGACGCCACAGAAGTGAGCATTGTTGGTACGCCGTTATATGCATAGTTATAAGGCTCAATCAACGTATCTTTGCGGCTCGCCTGAGGAACCAGGTAATAATCCCCTTGCCCCGGTGTAAGGTAGGAGAGTAGCGGACTCATGTGATATTTTCCCTGCCCCGCATGTTCCACAAACCAGGCAAACCGGCCTTCTGGCGGCTGCCCCGGTTTTCCGGCAAATTCCGCATCTTTTCCATCAAATGCATTGCGTTCAAAAATAACTGAAATTGATAAATAGTCCGGGTTATCTCTAAGGGCATATTCCATTATTTTACTTGCAGTATCACGGTCTTTAACACCGGCGACAGACAACCCAACCAGAGATACTCCCAGGTTATGTGCCACATCCCGGTCGTAACTGAGTTTTTGCTGTATTTTCCCCGCCTGGTTACTGGCAATCTCGGTTAAATAACTGACCGCTAACTTCTTTTGCTCACGGCTTGATTGCCAGCTAAGCACACCAATAGTCACTGCAAAGCCAAGTATGATAACCAATGACCCACTCAGGATCATGAGCGCACGCGTACTCATTTTATTTTTTTTCATTGCACAGTACTCCTGGTCACTGATGGAGAAAACACATACCCGCAGACAGGTGTAATGTTTATCGTCCTTTTTTCTCCCGACTTTAAATAAAACCAGAGGAACTGTGGCGTGGCTGCAGGTGTTCTCATGGCAGTCATTATTTTTATTCCGCCAGAGACAATCACTATGCAAATGTTTTGTAGGGCATGCAGGCACATGCCAAAAATGGTTTTAGCGAATATTAACGGCAGAACATGGCTAACGCCCCTGCCAGTGCACCCGGGTTTTCCCAGGACATACAATGCCCGCACTGTGGCAACACTACGGTTGGAATACCGGCATCCTGGAGCGTAGTGAAATCATTATCTGGCAAAGAGTGCTCGCCAAAGATCAGTTGTTTTGCCACAGGTAACGCCATAAAGCGTGTAAGCCAGTTACTGCCACTGACCAGGCTGGACGCACCACGCCAGACAGCCCAGGGCGCATTTACCGCAAGGCTACCTGCCCAGGGGCTGTTTTCCTGCTCCACCATATGCTGCCATGCGGTGCTTACAAACTCACTTTCGCTGTAATGGCAAATTTGCTGGCTGGAGAAGCCACCACCGGGGTGAAAATTGGGTTCAGACACTACCAGGCCGAGCAGGCATTCCCCCAGCTGTTCTGCGGCTTCAATACTGATGCTGCCCCCCATGCTGTGCCCGTACACATAGCACCGGGTTAACCCCAAATGCACAACCAGTTCCACCACTACTTTTGCCTGGTCACTAATGGAGTAACTGTAACCCTGTGGTTTTTCGCTGTAACCGCAGCCGGGTAAATCCAGCAGAATGGCGCGCTTGCCGGTAAACATTGGGTCTGCCACCACACGCGGGTATTCATAAGATGATGCGCAGCCCAGGCCATGCACAAAGACCACAGGCACACCGCTGCCTGGCAAATCCTGAAAGCGTACATAGCAGCGCGCTGTAGGAGAATAGAAACCTTGCATGTTGTTAACTTCCTTTATTACGGGCTATTTTTACACCGGGCCACGGTGAAACAGAATTGAGTGAATAACAAAACAGCGGGCCGTAAAAACATGCCCGCTGCCAGTTTGATTAAGCCAGGGCCGGTTCAGTGCTGCGTAATTCCTCCACTAACAGCGCCACCAGTTCATAAAGCAACCCCACCAGCCCGGAGACATGCTCGTCAGTGCTCTCACGCGGTAGTAACAGTAACTGGCTGGCAAGTGTTGCGCAGTAGTGGCACAAGCTCACCGTTTCTGGCTGCCAGCCAGGTTCAGGCAACACAAGTACTGAGTCACCAATGGGTATAGCAGTGGTTGATGCCATAGCCGGATCACTGCCTGCGTTTTGTTGGGTTTTATCCGTTTCATACTCACCTTCAGTGGTATTGCATGATGCAGACATACTCACCAGTAGCTGATAATGCAGGGTATCAAGGTAAGCCAGCAAGCCACGCAGAACCGAGTGAGCAGCCAAAAGGCTTTCGCTGTCCAACAGAATTTCACTGAGCAGTTCACAGCGCTCAGCCAGCGCCAAAGAACCTGGTGTGCCGTGGTTGAGTTCGGTATAAAGAGGAAGGTCATAAAGCGGAGTTTGTAGTTCGTCCATTGCGTATTCCCTGATGAGGCGGTGATATCTTCCTTGCTGTTGGCCTGTTGCATTAAAGCTGACCAGACGATACAAGGCCTGTTAGTTGGGCGCTGTATTCGGGCAATTTATACACGAACAGACAACACCCCGTGATTTACACCTTGTATTTTCAGGACGCCAATCCTGGCAATGCGTTACATTGCCCGGATATAATACTGGACAAAAAAACAGCCTGACAGTACCAAAAGCAGAAAATGCGGCAGAGTACGCAAAGAAAAATCTAACATTGCAAAAATTTTCAGACTGATCAGCGTAGTGGCACAATTACCTAATTGTTTTCATTAAGTTGGCCCCAACAGTACAGGTTACGCAGTTCCCTATTTGCATCGGGAACTTCATTACCCATTAATTACTTCTCTATTATTCATTTTGTTTACACTGGCCCGCTTAATAGAATTACCCACCTGTTATCAATGGAGAACGGAAGTGGAATGAATGGCATGGATTTAATGCACGCAGCCAAAGCAAAAATATGGCAAAAAATGATTTAAATCAAAGATGGCTTATTTTTTTAAAATGGAGTACTTCATAATGTAACTCAATAAATGTAGCCCTCCTTAATTCATTATAAACGCAATATTAAAAATGAATAATTTCAACTAATTAAAGAAATTATTTTTTTCCAAAAAAAATTGCCACTTAAATAAATACAGTCTATCTATTGATAGAGGGTACCTTTTTGATGTTTTTTTATACATTACACAGTGCATATAGTGGAGTGAGATGATGATACTAACAAAAAAATTAAAACAGCATGCTAAATATGAATTTGAATTCGCAGGCTTCTGTATGGATCTGAGCTCCTGGTGTTTCAATAACAATATAATCGAATCTGGAAATTCGTTAAGAATGATTACTCAGTCCTCCATTTCATCAATGATGAACATTTACAACAAACTGGCAGAAAAAGGTGTTTCCTGTGATTTCTATAGCAATGAAACACTACATCAAAGAAATATAAAATCACCCGGTTATTTAATGGAGAAAATATTAACACACCATAACATCAGAATCATTAACATTGAATCCATCCTGAATTCAGCATTAAAAATAGCCAACCTGCCTGTTATAAACATATGCCAAAATATAAAAATCACACATCAAAATGATGGTTTGCACATGCTGAATATCATTGAAAGGATGGCCTGTGAGAATGTGTTGTTAAGGGAAGTGGAAGGGTACAGAGGAGTTTGAGGGACAAAAAAAGCGTTTTTGTATGAGAACTGAGAGTTTATTTTCTTGTTGTAGCTGTTCCGGCTAAATAACAACGATTTTTAGCCGGAATGCACACTTAAGTTGCATGAATAGCAGAGGATAGTGAGTTACATAGTTCACAACCGGGTTCTGTTGAACTTGCCAGTAACCATATTTTGGGTATGGGTTGTGTCTGCAAGGTTATTTGTAATGATGAGTATACTTCTGAGAATATTAAGGTCAGCCTGAAAACTTAAGCCAGCGAGATTCCAGGATGTCGTGTTCACCATATTGAGCGATGCAGAAAAATACAACAGATATCCTCTCGTTACCACAATTGAAAACCTGGCGACGCCAAGTGACCTCTTCTGTGTATGGCAACAGCCAGTTTTAGCCAGAAACGGTGACAGTAACACCTTCGGTGATACTGGTTTTATACCGAGTGGAGATTGAATCTACATCAACTGCGATTAACTATATTAAACAACAACTCAATCACTTTATGTGACATTGCGATGATGCGATTTTAGTCATAACAATCATACTGTTAAAAACACATTTGATCAGACAGTAATCGATTAGTGATTCAACTTCATCATAGAAGGGAGTTGACAATACTCCTGAAAAGGAAGAATCATCACCCTCCCCATGAATAAATATATCAGTAAAAGAATAAAAAATTACAGTTAATGATATCGAGATTTATCGCAATAGCTTTACTCCTTAAGAAAAGAGCCTTTATCGGTCACAACGTAATTCGGTAATCCCCCCGAAAAACCGGTGTGTTTATAAGTAGAATTTTCTCGTAATCTGAACCGGGGAGATCTCTATGAAAAAGTCACGTTTTACCGACAGCCAGATCATGTCCATTCTGAAGCAAGCTGAGGCCGGAACACCGGTGGCTGAACTGTGTCGTGAACATGGCATGAGCAATGCCAGTTTCTATAAGTGGCGTTCGCGTTTTGGCGGGATGGATACCTCCATGATGACCCGTCTGAAAGAACTGGAAGATGAAAACCGCCGCCTCAAAAAAATGTATGCGGAGGAGCGCCTCAAAGCCGAAATCATTCAGGAAGCCATGGCAAAAAAGTGGTGAAGCCATCGAGTCGAAAGCAGATGGCGCAGGATGCAGTCAGGAGCCGGAATATCAGCATAAGTTTTGCCTGCCAGTTGTTTGTTGTCAGCGAAAGTTGCTATCGCTATCAGCCTCAACTGAATGAGGAAAATGAGGTCATTGCCGACTGGCTGCTCCGCATCACTGGCAGTCAGCGCAACTGGGGGTTTGGTCTGTGCTTTTTGTACCTGCGCAACGTAAAAGGCTTCCGCTTCAACCACAAAAGGGTGTACCGAATTTACTGTGAACTGTCGCTGAACATGCGAATAAAGCCGAAAAAAAGACTGAAACGGGATAAACCTGAACCGCTGACGGTGCCAGAAAGTCGCAACGAATGCTGGTCGATGGACTTCATGCATGATCAGCTATCAGATGGTCGCTCCGTCCGTTTACTGAATGTCATTGATGACTTTAATCGTGAAGCACTGGCGATTGAAGTGGATTTTTCCCTGCCAGCAAATCGTGTAGTGAGGACTCTCGAGCAACTCATTGAATGGAAAGGTAAACCGGCAGCAATACGATGCGATAACGGGCCAGAATATACCAGCAAGGTACTGATGTCATGGGCAGCTAAGCAGAATATAACGCTTCGTTTTATTCAGCCTGGCAAACCTCAACAGAATGCCTGGATTGAGCGATATAACCGGACGGTACGTTATGACTGGTTGGGCCAGCACCTGTTTAACTCACTGGACGAATTGCAGGGCTATGCCACGCAGTGGCAATGGTTTTATAATCATGAACGTCCGAATATGGCACTGAATGGCTTCACGCCGATGCAGCATATTCAACGCATGGCCTGATTCTACTTATCACCTCCGTTAAAAATGGGGGGATTACCATTCCAACCTGCCTCAGTCTTTTCAAACTGAGGCAGCTTAACCTTCTTTATATTTTCATCATAAGAAGGATAATTGAAAGTAACGAAATATTGTATTATACCGAGAAGATAACAATGATCCTGTCAATAACTGGAGTTTCACTGTTCTCAGTCTCTGGTTCACCCATCGATTCACAGCTCACAATTTCTTATGGGAAAGCGGCCAGTAAATATAAGAAAGTTATATTATATTTATTATTAGCCTTAAAATTTAATTTTCAAACAGCGCCATTGAATATATCCATGATGGAGTAATTACTGATTTTTTATCATAAACATTGTCTTTTTCCTTACAGAAATGTTCCAAATTATAATTAAAAGCAACCAGGCCTGAATGGATGAAATTTTTATCAATAAATGCCGTAGTACAAAAGAAAGGTTTATTTTTCGCTTCAGTTACTACTTTCTCAACCTTTTTCTTATCAGATGATTTTATCAAAACTGGCACATCGCCATACTCTTTAGGGAGCAATCCCGACTTGAACTCAAAATCCTCATCCTTCAACCCGGTCTTTGTGAAGAAACTTGAAGGAAAAACGCCATTTTCATAAAAATATTTATTAAGCGCTGGCTTGTGATCACCATAAATCACAATAACAGCATCAGGATCAATTTTTTCTAGCTCTTTAGTAAACTGAGTCAGCCTTTCTATGGCCTCATTTAGTTCGTAACTATAAACACCTTCACCAGAATCATTAATATGCATATATGGTCCGTGAGTGGACATAGTAATTAGGTTCAGGAATATATTTTTCCCATCCGCATGGGATTCTTTTATTTTCTGCAAAGCTGAATTGTAAAGTAAATAATCATCAGCTTGCCATTGCCATGGTTTTTTATTTCTCGCATAGACTTGGGGTAAACTCCCCATATCAGAAAACCCGTCAAATTGTTCAAAGCCAAACTTTTTATAAATCACGTTTCTGCGCCAAAATGTCTTACTATTATTATGGGCTGCATACGTGTTGAAACCTTTGAGTTTTAACGAACTTGCCAAAGAATCTGAGTTATCCTTAATAGCATCGGAATATTCTTGATATATAATTCCAGATAATACATTTGAATTACTTGGTAGGCCAGTTAGCATTTCAAATTCTGAATTAGCAGTGCCTGCACCATACACAGGAGAAATCGAGCGAAATCCCGTATAACCATTACTAAGGAGAGGCTTGAAAATATCTTTAAAGTGAGATTCATCATACCAGCATGATTCACACAGAATATAAACTATAGTTTTATAGTTTACTGGTTGTGACGAATTATTTTTCTTTATGTTGAGATATGCATTACGCTCATCATCTGTTACTTTTGGTACAGATTTCCTAACACTTGTTTGAATTAAATGCATTGCTAATCCATGATCTTTCACATTTCCTACGGGATCCCATGAAAAATAGACAACATCTCGCTTTCGGGCCTGATCCTGTATAAAATTAGCGAAGCCATTTCCCTCACCGAATATCTCTTCAGCATAAGGAGAAAATGAATAGGGGAAAATCATTAACAATAAAAAAATTATAAAAATATAATTACTGCGTGTGTCAATAACTATTTTACTCAATGGGACTAAAGCCATTCCACCTAAGACACTAAAAACACCAACAATAAGTAACTTAAAACTAATATACCTATATGCCACTGTAATATTAACTGTAGAGACAATATCATTATACGATAGAGGCTGATCTGTTAATGACATTTTTGTATTATTAGCAAATGATAATAAAATTATAACAAGACAGACAAAATAAAAACAGAGAAAAATAGGAAGCTTACATGCTCTTAATGTAAAATAAAAGAATAACAAAGGAGATGAAAGCCATAAAAATTTAATTACGGCATCAGGGAAGTTTTTATTTAATATGATATCATGACTTGGAACCAACGTTTTTGTTGATATGTAAAGTATTAACAACGAAAAAAAACAATCCAAAACTGACGCATTAATTTTTGTATTAATAATTTTTTTATGAATAAATGAGAGTATGGTTTTAGACATAGCTGTAGATATCAGTAATTGTATATTGATTATTTACATATCAATAGATCACTACGTTTAGATAAATAAACAATCAATTTAAAAGTAGAATGAATTTTTAGTAGTTACTTCCAGGGGGCTACAACTTTTAATAATTGTATATATAGTATGGAAAATGACATATATACTGTACAAATTATTCGTTCTGCCGTTACCCTGGTGCTAAGATAACTTCATTATTAACAAAGAATCATACGTTTGCGAAAAATCAGTATCACTAGCTCTATCAGAGCTGTAAGTTTATAGTCATCATATAGCATATTAGAAAACCATTATTAGGCTTAATGGTAAATTTTTATCAAACTATCTTTGTTAATAGAGGATAGAAAGAACTTCCTGCCAAATGAAGAATACATTGAATTCAAATGGCAGGTTATTTTTCTTTATTTAGCTCGTGCTCTAAATGCGTTCCTGATCAGTACGTATGTGGAACCTAAAATCCCACCCAACAAAACTGAAATAACCAGAATTAAAGCGCGCTTAGGGCTGTCTCTGTGAACAGGGATGCTCGGTTCCATAATATAACGAAACGTAGATATTATACGTTTATTGTCATTTAAAGATTGTACTGAAAGTAAATTTTGTACTGTTTTATAATAATCCTTATCCAGCGGTAATGGAGCATTTTTGTAATTTGCTATCATCGCATTGAGCGCTTCACTACCAACAGCAAACAACGTATCATCATCCAGCCCCGTTGAGTTACTCAGCATTGGTTTGTCGATATTTGCATGTTGTGCAATTAAAAGAGCCTGATTGAGTATATTCAATCGATTACTTTTCTTTTCCTGTGCCACTTTTTCCAGTGAAGAAATGGTGCCTTTTAAATCTTCGCTCCGGGATTTTATATTTAAATTTAAATCGCTATCTATTCCGGTAACAATATTACTATCAATTTTCTTCAGATAATCATCGAGAGTATTTTTAGCCGCCTGCGCACTCGCACCAGTGTAGCTTATTTTTAATTGGTCTGGTTGTTCAGGGTTAAGTACGACACTGGTTAAATTCTCGGGCTTCTCCTGATTTTGCAATTGCAGAGACAAGGCAGCCAGCCCACCTTTAAAACGGCTAAATAATGATGTCTGGATATCATCGATCTTTGGTGGATTATCAGGATACAAGACTCTTTCAACCTGAGAATACGCAACAACCTGCCCTGAGTCAGGCAAGGTAACAATAGCCACTGAAGACCATTTTTGTGGCGCCAGGAAAGCATAAAGAGCGGCAATCACAACACATACACCGACAAAAATAGCAATCGTTTTTTTCCCTGCCCACACCTGCTGAATGATATCGATCAGATCGACCTGATCAGATTGAGTGTACCCATTACTGCTCACTACTACATTAGTCTCTTTACTCATAATTGCTTTTCAGCCCACTTAAAGATGCCATTTTTTGAAAGTTTCGTAACAACAGCGTAGTTAACAACGAGTTAATTATATAATCCACCAGGAAAAAACTGAAAACAAATAATAGATAACACAGTGTAGGGATGATTTATAGATTTTGCCTGCAAAAAAGCCCGGTAAACCGGGCTTATCAGTAATAACCTATTACCTGAAACGGATTAATCCAGCCATTCAGTGTGGAAAATTCCGTCTTTATCAATACGTTTATAGGTGTGCGCACCAAAGTAATCGCGCTGGGCCTGAATCAGGTTAGCGGGCAACACTTCTGCACGGTAGCTATCGTAGTAGGCAATTGCGGCAGAGAAAGTTGGGGTTGGAATACCGTTCTGCACAGCGTAAGCCACTACATCGCGCAGTGCCTGCTGGTAGTCATCTGCCGCTTTTTTGAAGTACGGGGCCAAAAGCAGATTAGCGATAGATGGGTTCTGTTCGTAGGCATCAGTAATTTTCTGCAGGAACTGAGCACGAATAATGCAACCAGCGCGGAAAATTTTCGCAATTTCACCGTAGTTCAGGTCCCAGTTGTATTCTTCAGAAGCCGCACGCAGCTGAGAGAAGCCCTGTGCATAAGAAACGATTTTACCCAGGTACAGGGCACGGCGAACTTTTTCTGCGAATTCTGCTTTATCGCCACTAAAGGTTTTTGCCTGCGGACCACTCAACACTTTAGAAGCGGCAACGCGCTGCTCTTTCAGGGAAGAGATATAACGGGCAAATACAGACTCAGTGATTAAGGACAGCGGTTCGCCCAGGTCCAGAGAGCTCTGGCTGGTCCATTTACCGGTGCCTTTATTCGCTGCTTCATCCAGAATGACGTCTACCAGGTAGTTACCATCTTCATCTTTCTTAGTGAAGATATCTTTGGTGATATCAATAAGGTAGCTGCTCAGTTCGCCTTTGTTCCACTCCGTGAACGTCTCTGCCAGTTCTTCGTTAGACAGGTTCAGGCCCTGTTTCAGCAGTGAATAAGCCTCTGCAATAAGCTGCATGTCGCCGTATTCAATGCCATTGTGCACCATTTTCACGTAGTGACCGGCACCATCTGCACCAATATAGGTAACACAAGGTTCACCATCTTCGGCTACGGCAGCAATTTTGGTCAGAATAGGTGCAACCAGCTCATAGGCTTCTTTCTGGCCGCCAGGCATAATGGAAGGGCCTTTCAGTGCGCCTTCTTCACCACCAGACACACCAGTACCAATGAAGTTAAAGCCTTCAGCAGACAGTTCACGGTTACGGCGAATGGTGTCCTGGAAGAATGTGTTACCACCATCAATAATGATGTCGCCTTTATCCAGGAACGGCTTCAAAGATTCAATGGCTGCGTCTGTGCCAGCGCCAGCTTTAACCATTAACAGGATACGGCGAGGAGTTTCAAGAGATTCAACGAACTCCTGCACGGTGTAGTAAGGCACCAGTTTTTTACCCGGATTCTGGGCAATCACTTCCTCGGTTTTTTCACGGGAGCGGTTGAAAACAGAGACGGTATAACCACGGCTTTCAATGTTGAGCGCCAGGTTGCGCCCCATTACGGCCATACCGACCACGCCGATTTGTTGTTTGGACATTACAAACTCCTGTCTGGTGTGAATACCCATGCGGTGTGTCTCCGCCGGGATTAAGTAAAAGTAATGTTAACTCAGGAATACCCTGGTCTGGTAGCAATAGATGCCACTTTGAAACGCACAGCAGGTTACCTGAACCTACAGTACAAATCTGATCAGTATGCACCATCGCGGTGAAGTACCACTTTAACCGTCTTAAATAAAATGGCTATATCGTTCCACAATGACCAGTTTTTAACATACCACGAGTCAAAATATACACGCGTTTCGTAATCAACATCATTACGACCACTTACCTGCCATAAGCCCGTCATGCCGGGTTTTGCCATCAGATAATAATCCACATCCTGATCATAACGTTCCAGTTCTGCTGAAATGATAGGCCTTGGCCCTACCAGACTCATTTCACCTTTCAGAACATTAAACAGTTGCGGAAGCTCATCCAGACTGGTTTTACGAATAAAACGCCCAACAGTGGTTATTCTTGGATCATTTTTCAGTTTGAAATCTTTGTCCCACTCAGCTTTCGCTTCGGGGTCGGTCGCCAGCAAATTAGCCAGTACCTCCTGGGAATTCATTACCATTGAACGGAATTTGTAACATGGGAAAAGCTTTCCGTGCCGCCCCACTCGCTGGTGCCCATAGATAGCTGGGCCACCGTCCCGGGTAACTTTATACCAAAGGACTACAAGCAAAGGCGAAGTAGTAATTAATATTAAGGAGGCGCAAACGAGATCAAACGAACGTTTAAGAAAACGTGACGTGCGTTTGGCAAGGTTATTATTAATACGCAACAGCATTACTTCATGGCTAAATATGAAAGACATATCCGTATTATATAACGGTAACCCACGCAATGAAGGAATAACAGTCACGGAGTGGCAATGATGCTTTGATAGTTCTCGCAACCAGGCTATAGTCTGGTCTATTTTTTCAGAATCGAATGCAAGAATGAAATGAACATTTTTAATGTCACGAGTATCCCAGAGATACTCCACATTCTTTAGAACCGGGCAGTCAAGCAGGCTATTCTCAGTAGAGGACTCATCAAAAAAAGCAACAACTTCAAATCCCAGCATTTCCTCACTATGCAATGCAAAATAGGCTTCACGCGCATTTTTACCACAGCCCAGAATAATTGTTTTCTTTTTCCAGATCCCCAGCCGGTTGAGTAAAGACTTGGTGGCAAAGCGAGAAACAGGGACAAGAAAAATAGCAAACCCCCAGCAGAAAACCCAGACATAACGCGAAAACTGCCATTTAGTAAATGCTATCAATGCCAAGTCAAAGATAGCAAATATACTGATTGTGCGAAGAATTTCTTTAAGTTCGTACCAAAATGGTTTCCGGTAAGAATAATGGCGGAGTCGAATTAAAAACCATGCAACACAGGCCAGTGATAAAATAAAATGAGAAACAAGGCGGTATTGAAACTGTTCCTTTGGTATAAAACGCTGTAAGTCGTCAAACAGGAAATAAACCAAGGCCAGTGACAAAACCAGCGAAAGATTAAAAAAAACAAGGTCAGACAGTGCAAGAGCAAACTGACACACAAACGGTTTATAATTATTTTTCACAGCCCGAATATCCATCATTCCCTCACGATACCTGTTGAATAATAAACCGCGACATACTAGCCATTAAAACTTGCCTTCAATATTAGATAAAACGATCTTAACCAGTTCAACTGATTTACCCGGTGCTGCTGATTCTGCATAGCATCTCAGTTCAGGTGCATTTCCTGATGGCCGGAGGTGAACAATAGTCTCGTTACTCAACTTAAGCCGAATACCATCCGTTGTATCACAGTCAGTAACATGAGCATCCAGGATACCTAAATCGTTTAGTACTGCTGCGGAATCACCATGAAGTTTTTTAAGCAGCTCAGCACTCCTGGCTGGTGAAAAATTTTGTAGCCTGTCAGAAGCAGTATAACGAGGAGGCAAGTCAGAAACTTGTTGTGATATCTTCTTATTCTGACTGGATACTAGCAAAGTCAAGGCTGGCAATAAGGCATCTCGAGTTGGTAATGCCTTTAATATACGCCCAGCCTGGGTGATATCACTGGCTAACAGAAAACCACCATTGGCTTCAAAACCTGCAATATTCATGAATGTCTTCCGCAGAGTATCAAATGCCGCAATTACATAGGGCGAGCCTATTTTCGTGAGGGTAACATTGGGAATCAGGCCACTTGTGTGCACAACACTGTTCGAACTAACAGGCACAGCCGCAGCCTCAATACCGAGATGGACTGAGCACAGCAACCCCAGTATATCTCCACGGAGCCACAGCCCTTGTTCATCACTTAATAAAGGCCGATCACCATCACCATCTGTTGAGAATATGGCATCAAGATTTAACGCTTGTGTCCACTCAATCGCCCGCTGGCAATCCTCCTCAGACACAGCCTCAGTATCAATAGGAACAAACTCATCACTACGACCAAGAGAAACAACATCAGCACCTAAACTTGAAAACAGCAATGAATATATATCACGCCCAGCGCTCGAGTGTTCATAAATGCCAATACGTAACCCTTGAAGGCAACTCTCTGGGAAAAAAGACCTGTACCTGTCAATATACTCAGTTGTTGCAGCAGTACTAATCTCCAACTCAGGAAGAACACCAGAAAGGCTGAATGGAATACTCCCTTCAATAATTGCCACTTCATCCTTTTTGGTAATTTCACCATCTGGATGGTAAAACTTCATCCCATTGCGATCAAAGGGGATATGACTCCCCGTAATCATAATTGCGGGAATCTTATTCAGCAATGCATAATAAGCCAACCCTGGCGTGGGAATGACGCCACAATAAAGAGGTCTGAACCCCATATATTCTATAACTGCGGCACAGGCCCGAGCCATATTATAACTACTTGGGCGGTTATCGATACCAATAGCGACTGTATCGAACGAATAATCTTTGGCTGTTACATTTAAAAAATTTGCAGTAAATGCCCCACAAACTTCTGGAGTAAAATCTTTAACCAGCCCACGAGCACCACTAGTACCAAATTGGATATTTGAAGCCTCGATAACCGAGTTGCTTAAAAAATCTGACATGCTATTTCCTCCCTGAAAAAGTGTTTTCAACACGAACAATATCGTCTTCGTTTATGTTCTTACCAGACTGAATTTCAATAATCTCCAGTGGCTGTAAACCTGCATTAGATAATACATGTACTACTCCCGCAGGAATAAAAGTCGACTGATTTTCTTCAACATTATATTCGCGATCTTCTAAAATAACCGTCGCTTTACCTGATAAAACAGTCCAGTGCTCAGACCGGTGATGATGAATTTGAGCTGCCAATTGCATTTCAGGGCGTAGCGTAACTTTGCGGACAAGGTATTCATCACCATGTACCAGCGTTTTAATACTTCCCCAAGGACGATAGATCTCTTTATGTTCACAATGTTCAGTCCTGTTATTGGACTTAAGATAGTCGACTACCTTTTTAACATTCTGAACATGGTTTTTATTGGCAATTAATACTGCATCGCAAGTCTGGACTATAATGGTATTGTCCAATCCCAGGGTCGCTACCAACGCATCTTCAGAATGAACATAAGTGTCGCGGCAGTCAAACTGTACTACATCCCCTCGGGTCACATTACCTGATTCATCTTTATTCGAAATATCCCAAAGCGAAGACCATGAGCCAACATCAGACCAACCGGCATCCATAGGAACAACAACAGCATGACTGGTATGCTCCATTACTGCGTAGTCGATGGACTCGGAGGGACATTGTGCGAACGCTTCCTCATCAATACGGACAAAGTCTAAATCTTCATTAGTTTGCATAACCGCACGTTCGCACTGCTTGTAGATATCAGGGCGGAATTCTTTTAATTCTGCCAGATAACTTTCAGCCTTGAACATAAACATGCCACTGTTCCAGTAATATTCACCGCTGGATAAATAATTGCATGCAATGTCATAATCAGGTTTTTCAACAAATTCATGAACAATGAATGCATCACTTCCATCTTGTTGTCCTCTGCGAATATAACCATAACCAGTTTCAGGATGAGAAGGGACAATACCAAAAGTAACTAACTTGCCATGCCCGGCATAAGGTATAGCTTTAGGGAAGGTGCGAACAAGTCCCTGATATGAGATCATGTTTGTCATCTGGAGCCATGAAAAAGGGTTCATCATGAGTCATCAGCTCACCTTCGCCGACAGTGAATTCAGCAGTAAGCGCCGTCAGACCAGAAAAGAGATTTTCTTGTCCCGCATGGAGCAGATTCTGCCATGGCAAAACATGGTGGAAGTCATCGAGCCGTTTTATCCCAAGGCTGGTAATGGCCGGCGACCTTATCCGCTGGAAACCATGCTACGCATTCACTGCATGCAGCATTGGTACAACCTGAGCGATGGCGCGATGGAAGATGCTCTGTACGAAATCGCCTCCATGCGTCTGTTTGCCCGGTTATCCCTGGATAGCGCCTTGCCGGACCGCACCACCATCATGAATTTCCGCCACCTGCTGGAGCAGCATCAACTGGCCCGCCAATTGTTCAAGACCATCAATCGCTGGCTGGCCGAAGCAGGCGTCATGATGACTCAAGGCACCTTGGTCGATGCTACCATCATTGAGGCACCCAGCTCGACCAAGAACAAAGAGCAGCAACGCGATCCGCAGATGCATCAGACCAAGAAAGGCAATCAGTGGCACTTTGGCATGAAGGCCCACATTGGTGTCGATGCCAAGAGTGGCCTGACCCACAGCCTAGTCACCACCGCGGCCAACGAGCATGACCTCAATCAGCTGGGTAATCTGCTGCATGGAGAGGAGCAATTTGTCTCAGCCGATGCCGGCTACCAAGGGGCGCCACAGCGCGAGGAGCTGGCCGAGGTGGATGTGGACTGGCTGATCGCCGAGCGCCCCGGCAAGGTAAGAACCTTGAAACAGCATCCACGCAAGAACAAAACGGCCATCAACATCGAATACATGAAAGCCAGCATCCGGGCCAAGGTGGAGCACCCATTTCGCATCATCAAGCGACAGTTCGGCTTCGTGAAAGCCAGATACAAGGGGTTGCTGAAAAACGATAACCAACTGGCGATGTTATTCACGCTGGCCAACCTGTTTCGGGCGGACCAAATGATACGTCAGTGGGAGAGATCTCACTAAAAACTGGGAATAACGCCTTAAATGGCGAAGAAACGGTCTAAATAGGCTGATTCAAGGCATTTACGGGAGAAAAAACGGCTCAAACATGAAGAAATGAAATGACTGAGTCAGCCGAGAAGAATTTCCCCGCTTATTCGCACCTTCCTTAGTCACAGAGGAAACAAAAGCATCTTCGTTTTGAATAAGATGATCAGCAGCCAGTACTAATAATAGCGAATCTTTATTTTTTTGTTTTTGTAAAACAGTGAAAGCTGTGAGTGCAATTGCCGGGGCAGTATTTCGGCCAAAAGGTTCTAATATTATATTATTAGATAGCTTATTAATTGAGCGTAATTGCTCGGCAACAAGGAACCGGTGTTTTTCGTTACAGATAACCACTGGAGAATCAGCACGCAATTTATCCAGCCGTTGAATTGTATTTTGCAGCATGGTCCCGTTATTTTCCACGCCCAAAAATTGCTTTGGGAACATCTCACGTGAAAGTGGCCACAACCGACTACCGCTACCACCAGCCATGATAACTGGTATTATCTTATTCATAATATTACCAATATTAAGGTTTTACTTGCCGAAAATCGCAAAACTCTTTCCATTTGGATTCAACATATGCCTGAAACTCACGATCAAAACGTTCTTGTGAAAAACGTTCAGCATTCTTCCTGCAAGCATGGGGAGAAAAAATACTCAGCTTTTGTTCAAATAATTCTACTGCAGCAATAATTGACTCCCTGGTCTGATGTGCAAAAAACACACCAGTTGGGTCATCATGTTCATCAGAAATGACAGTTTCAAGCGCACCTCCTTTGCCAAAGGCAATAACAGGCGTTCCACAGGCTTGTGCTTCGACAGGAATGATACCAAAATCTTCTTCAGCGGCAAAAACAAAAGCTCGCGCTTTTTGCATATGTTCGCGGAGTACAGAAAATGACTGATAGCCCAGTATGTTAACATTACTGGCAGCAGATGCTTTGATCTTTTTCATTTCAGGACCATCGCCAATTACAATTAGCTTTTTGTCCGGCATTGCACTGAACGCTTCAACTATCAAATCGATTCGTTTGTATGGAACCATCCGTGACGCAGTTAAATAAAAATCATCTTTCTCTGTCACAAGAGAAAAGTCATTAACTGCAACTGGAGGATAAATAACATCTGCATGCCGCCGGTATACTTTGTGTATTCTGCGTGCTATGAACTTAGAATTAGCAATAAAATAATCAACTCCATTAGCAGTCCGGCAATCCCAAATGCGCATTTTATGAAGTAACCATTTAGCTAACCAACCTTTAACACCGCGATTTAAACCAGATTCTTTTAAATATTGATGCTGCAAGTCCCATGCATAGCGTATTGGTGAGTGGACATAACTAATATGAAGTTGGTCTGGCCCAGTAATAACTCCTTTAGCAACTGAATGCGCACTGGAAATAACAATATCAGCGGATGACAAATCTAATTGTTCGATTGCCAATGGCATCAATGGCAAATATTTTTGATAATGTTTTTTCGCACCCGGCAAGTTCTGAATAAAAGTTGTGGTAGCACTTTTACCCAAGAATTTTTCTCGCTGTTCTGGAGTAAGAAAATCCACAACTGAATACAAATCAGCATGAGGAAATGTTTTTAAAATTTGCGCAGAAACTTGTTCTGAACCCGCATAACTTAGCAACCACTCATGAACCAGAGAAATATTAATATTCTTTTTCATTTCATTTATACCATGCAATCACTGCATAACTTTGCGAATAATTCTATATATATAGCGTGCTTTCTTTCCTAGCGTACAATTGATTATATAGAAAAAAATTGGCATCGGATGATTCATTAATCCCAAAGCAGAAAGCTCTGTTTTTAATTCAGTATTGACCTTAACGCTTTGTCCTGCATTCATCTCAAAAATATGAAATGACTGCCTGGTCATAAGCTCATGTTTTAATGAATCATAAAGTTCAACTTTATTTTTTTCGCCAACAATTTTAGCTATTTTAAGAACGCCGCTCCACATGGTTGCACGGCCTCGTGCAGTATAACTACCAGGCACATGAAAAGCTTTATCATCATCAGCATGACCAAACATTGGGGGATTATCTGCGCGCCCACCAATAATGGGGGTGGCTATATACCCAATCCCCTCACCTATGAATGCAGACGCTGCCAGGTATATTTGATAATATAAGGAACCATCAAATTCTTCAGTATGTAGTGACTTAGCAAAAGCAACATTGACAACTAATCCACCTACAAAACCTGCAGTTCTAAAAATCATTTTTGGATCTGATTGTTCTATTTTATAAATAGTATCTTTATTACTTAAGGTAGACAGACCAATTGGACTTTTAATATTGTTGTTGAACCGGATAAAACTACGAGAAATAAAGTTAACCTGAGAATTTCTACCAATATATGATTTTACATCTTCAATAGCATTGGGTAACAACAAATCATCATTACCCATTATTAATGCCCATTGCCCAGAAGCACTTTCTATACACTTCCGCAAATTTTTATCATATCCCAGATTTTTTTCATTAATAATGAATGTAATTTCTATATTTTTTTCTCTAAAACTTTCTCTGAAAGAATTAACCATTTCCTGGATATTAAACTTTTCAGGAGAGTTATCTTCACAGATCAAAACCTCATCAGGTAACACAGTCTGAGTAAGCACTGACTCAAGTAGCTCTTTTAATTCAATTACTCGATTATAACTGGGTATGACCACTGATATTGATGTTATTTTAGACATTAGTCAATTTCCTTATAAATTTCGCTGGATTTCCACCAATAAGGCTATTTGCTTCAAAACTTCCTTTCACAACAGAATTTGCAGCAATTACGGAACCATTACCAATAGATGCACCAGCAAGAATTACTACGTTATCACAAACCCAGACATTGTCCCCAATAGTGATTTCGGCTATATCGTCAAGATCTCTTAATGCAGGGGGAATATTCGCTTCAAACCTACCCAGTCTCGTAGAACCATGCGAGTGGTCACCTATATAAATATTAGAACCCAATAAGACATTATTCCCAAGTGTAATTTTTTTCACAGCTGAGATATGAACATTACAGCTCATCATCACCTTTTTTCCAAAAACCACTTCAGGATTAAATTTTTGTTTCTTATAAGAGTCTACAGCTTGTATCCAGCAATTATCCCCAATAGAGCAGGTATCCATCTTTATATATTTGGCACCAAATATTTTTGGATTACTTCCTAGGGAAGGTGCGAATAAGCGGGGAAATTCTTCTCGGCTGACTCAGTCATTTCATTTCTTCATGTTTGAGCCGTTTTTTCTCCCGTAAATGCCTTGAATCAGCCTATTTAGACCGTTTCTTCGCCATTTAAGGCGTTATTCCCAGTTTTTAGTGAGATCTCTCCCACTGACGTATCATTTGGTCCGCCCGAAACAGGTTGGCCAGCGTGAATAACATCGCCAGTTGGTTATCGTTTTTCAGCAACCCCTTGTATCTGGCTTTCACGAAGCCGAACTGTCGCTTGATGATGCGAAATGGGTGCTCCACCTTGGCCCGGATGCTGGCTTTCATGTATTCGATGTTGATGGCCGTTTTGTTCTTGCGTGGATGCTGTTTCAAGGTTCTTACCTTGCCGGGGCGCTCGGCGATCAGCCAGTCCACATCCACCTCGGCCAGCTCCTCGCGCTGTGGCGCCCCTTGGTAGCCGGCATCGGCTGAGACAAATTGCTCCTCTCCATGCAGCAGATTACCCAGCTGATTGAGGTCATGCTCGTTGGCCGCGGTGGTGACTAGGCTGTGGGTCAGGCCACTCTTGGCATCGACACCAATGTGGGCCTTCATGCCAAAGTGCCACTGATTGCCTTTCTTGGTCTGATGCATCTGCGGATCGCGTTGCTGCTCTTTGTTCTTGGTCGAGCTGGGTGCCTCAATGATGGTAGCATCGACCAAGGTGCCTTGAGTCATCATGACGCCTGCTTCGGCCAGCCAGCGATTGATGGTCTTGAACAATTGGCGGGCCAGTTGATGCTGCTCCAGCAGGTGGCGGAAATTCATGATGGTGGTGCGGTCCGGCAAGGCGCTATCCAGGGATAACCGGGCAAACAGACGCATGGAGGCGATTTCGTACAGAGCATCTTCCATCGCGCCATCGCTCAGGTTGTACCAATGCTGCATGCAGTGAATGCGTAGCATGGTTTCCAGCGGATAAGGTCGCCGGCCATTACCAGCCTTGGGATAAAACGGCTCGATGACTTCCACCATGTTTTGCCATGGCAGAATCTGCTCCATGCGGGACAAGAAAATCTCTTTTCTGGTCTGACGGCGCTTACTGCTGAATTCACTGTCGGCGAAGGTGAGCTGATGACTCATGATGAACCCTTTTTCATGGCTCCAGATGACAAACATGATCTCATATCAGGGACTTGTTCGCACCTTCCCTAGAATACGAATTGATAGTCGGCGAGTGAAATTATAATACAACGCACGCAGTCTGCACTTAATTTTATAAATCAGCATAATTTATCTCTGCCAGCATATTCTAAATATGGTTCTCTGTTTTTAATTACCGTTTCGCTATAAATTATAAAGCACACTATCCAAAATATAACAGAAAGAACGCCCGCCTGTAAGGACGAACTCACAGCGGCAGACAACCAGTATAAGAAGAATAGCGCAAAGAAATACCGCCTGTTATTACGGGTGTTAGTGTAAAAATTTTTAAACTGATATAAAATTAAAAGTTGAAAAATTACCCCACCGAATATACCAGCTTCAAGCATACTGTGAAATATAAAATTATCTGTATTTATTCTCTCTGTTTTGGTTGATAGTGTACTGCCCGCGCCTTGCGAACCCAGTCCTTCACCGAAAGGGTGATTACCAAGGAAATGAATAGACTCCAAAGCCATGTCATAACGGAGAGTAGTGGATACTCGTGAACCCTTGTCGCTATCAGTAAATCGACCCATAAATATATTAGAGTAGCTACTTAATGATACAGCAAGCAAGAGCAAAAAACCCATAAGGATAGTATTCACTTTAACTACCGTATTACTCCGGTATATAAATATCATTGCTGCAATAACTAGTGTAATAATAGCTCCACGAGTAATTGACAAAACACAGGCGATAGACGTCAATACAACACCGATGATATTTAAATAAAGTTTACCATATTTCTTATTTATATTATAAACGAAGAATATAAAGCCAATTGCCATCAAGTAGCCAAAAGCTAACGCATCAGCAAAGCCACCATTAGCACGAACAAGGCTATAATATCTATTAATCAATGAAAAATTATCACCGCCATAATTAGGGTCATAACCCAACATGAGAGTGAAATTACCATCCGTAATAACATCAATAATTGCTATTACACTAGTTAAAAGAAATATTATCGTCAAAGTTCGTTTTAGAAGTAAATTAGTTTTAGTCCAATTCACCTTCCCATAGCTATTATTAAAATAACAAACCAGAATACTAAAAACCATTGGATAAAATACTAACGCATGTAAACCAAGAATAATTTGCAACACATTTGATTTATTTTCAATCGCAGATAAAATTGCACCCACAGCCAATAAAATAAGAAGAGCAAAAATGACTATACTGACTCTTATACGACCCGACAATATAAGTGCGTAAGCCAATACCGCATAAAATAAAACTATTGCTGAAAACCGAAACAATGGACCGATCGGCATATCAAAGACTTTTGGCAACCATGAGCTAAAATAAGGTGATCCAACAATAGTTATTATTAGAAAGAGTATTATTCTTTCGAGAGTTGTTTGCTTTAACATTATTCGATTTACCATGCAATTAATATGTAAGATATGCTATTTTCGCATTATTTTTTTTATCAAAGGCTTTAGTTTCTGTGAAAATTTAAGGAGCACAGGATATAAATAAAAAAATCGGAAGCAATATTGATAGATATTCAAATCACTAAAAGCATAATCGCAATCAGGTAAATAACTTTCCTCTCCAAAACCTCGAGTTTTATGTGAGTTATTCAAAAAGTTCATCAAAAAAAACATCGAACTTTTTCTAACTCTTATGCTCGTATAATCTTTACGCTTATAAAAAATATCCAATATCATTGACAAATTCTTTGAAAATACACGAAATAATCTATATCCACCAGAGTTATCAGGAGTCGCATATATTATATTATTATTTATAATAGCAAATCGCCCACCATGTTTTAGCAAAGGAAGTTGCCAATATAAATGCATCAGAAAACTACCTTCAAGCATCGGAGCTTTATTATTATCAGGCAAATCAAAATATCTATCCCTATTGCAAATCATACCTGATATAAATGTAAACATAATCCCTACATGTTTTATAAACTCATCTCTCGATGTGATTTCGTTATAACCAAAATCTTCTTCTAAAGCACTTTCATTTATAGTAGAAGATACATAGATTAGATCATAAGAGTGATATCCATTTAAAATGGATATTACATTAGATAACGCATGTTCACTTAGAAAATCATCATCACCTAGCATCCAGAAATATTTAGCAGATGCAGATTCAAAGCATTTTTAAAATTACCATCCATTCCCAAATTACTGTCATTCTTGATAAATTTAGCAAATGGCACTTTATTTATAAAATCATTTACCACTTCAACAGTATTATCAGTGGACGCATTATCAATAATAATAATTTCTAAATAAGAACTAACTTCTATTGCTTGTCTGGATATAGAATCTAACAAACGCTTTAAGTATCCTGCACGATTGTATGTTGGGATAGTAAGTGATAGTATTTTCCCTTCCTTAGACATAATTCTTTTTAAACTCCTTAAAAATTAAAAATGAATGTGGGACGAAATATATCCATACTATTAGGCAGTATACAATTATATATAATTTTTCCTGATGAAAAAATGCTACCAAGCTCATACAACTCGTTGTCAATGTTGCCATAATAAATGACACCATAGCCATCTTCTCAACTTTATGAGCCCGAATATAAGTCGCCATACAGGCAACTAAATGTGATCCTAATATTGATAAACTAAGAATCGAGAAATCTACTGGTGAAAAGAAGCGATGCGTAAAATTAAAATTTAAATAATTCAACAAAACTATACTGAAAACAGCGCCAGTAAGACAAATAAGCACGAAACCAGCTGATTGTATTGTCGATGTTCGGAATGATATATCCAGTTCATGCCGGTCACCCATCGAGATTAATCTTCCCCATCGGGGAAACCTGGTTGATATCCAGGCTAATGCAGTTGCCATAATCATATTGCAAAGTGTGAGTGACATTCCCAACTTACCAGCATAAACTGGACCAAAGTATTTAAATGCAATTGGCGTCATTGCAAAAAAAATAAAATATCCAGACATCCAACTTAATGCAATGCGCCATTGCATTGGTAAAATTTCTTTTTTCCATGAAATCCCAGTAATATTTGCGGACTGATTTTTTCTCGCTAAATATGACTCTTGTATAGTGCTCCAGAAGTATCTTACGGTAAAGATACAGTAAACGATACAACCAGATATTGCTATTGATGCAGTAGCGAATAGACCATGACCACTGATTAGAAATATTATTGATAATAATGCAGCTATTGATGCCTGAATAGCTCGCATTTTATTCACCTTTACTACTAAACCACAGCCTTCTGCTATCGAAACAATAGAAATAAAGAAAACATTAATTGCAGTTGCTGCTGTCAATGTTATCCAGGCGCTTTGCCAATGTATATTTGTGTTATTTTCAAAATTAAAGAATATATAGCCAATTGGCCCTACGCATAATATTATAGCAAGCGCAATAGCGCCATACCATCTTACTGAAAAACTCACAATGGAAAGGATACGCCTTTTATTATGTAACTCACCTTCAATATCTTTCTTGTCCATCTCATATTTAAGAGCGGACATTTCGTGGCTTACGAATTGTATAATAACAACAGAGAAACCAAGTTCAAATATAATTTGCAATGCTACTATTGAGTTAAATGTATAATAATATCCCTGTAATTCTGGACTTAAATAATGTGGAATCAATAATATTATTGATAATCCTGATAATATAGATATGCATTTTCCAAACAATACATACATCACTGCCCTGTCAATACCAAATCGGTGTAATATACTCAACTTATCTTCTCTTTATTCAACATTTTTTTCACACCATCCTTCAAACTATACACAGGATGCCAACCTAATTTATTGAGATTATCTATATTTGCTTTAGAATCTAATATCTCATCATTTCTCAGCTGGATAGCCCCGTATTTTACTGGCGCATCACTCTTAAGTTGTTCTTTTAATTCTTCAATCATTTCTTTCAATGAATGCGATTCACCTGTACCAACCTCATACTCTACAAGTCTATTTGAAGGATGATATTTGAGAACATAAATAAAGGCATTTATAACATCTTCAACATACACAAAGTCACGACGCTGTACTCCACTTGTGCATTTGATTTGTTCTTTGGAAGTTTTTAATGCATGAACAATGAATGGAATAAATTTTTTACTACCATCACCTTCTCCATAAACATGCTCTAATCGAAGATTAGCAAATCCTGTTGCTGAATCACGAAGAAGCTCTTCTGCTAGCTCTTTAAAATGCTTTTTTGATAAAATATAAGTTTTCATGTACGAATACTCGTATTTACCAAAAAAACTATCTGCAGAAATGAATAATGGTATTTTTTTCAACCTGGCCAATTCTACAAGACGTAATGGCAAAAGGACATTGCACATATATTGCGAGATAACTCCTCCTTCATCACTACGCCCATAATCAGTCGCAAGGTGGATTATTGCATCAACGCCACCATTAATGAAACTATGATTTTCCACATCATTAATGTTGGCCCAAATTAGATTTTCTGCACATACGACTTTATTACTTTCAGGGCGTTTTAGTGCTAAAACATGATAGTTATCCTCTAAAAGCTTAGTGAGTAGATGCTTGCCAATAAAACCACTTGCACCTGTAAGAATAATTTTTTTGCTCAACATAAAACGCCCCAAATACAACTAGAAATTCAAACCAAAGAATTCTTCAAATTTCGATACAACGAAATCTAAATGTTCTTTAGTCAAGCCAGGATAAATACCAATCCAGAATGTCTGGTTCATAATACGATCAGTATTGGTCAACTCACCAACAACGCGGTATTTAACATTCGCGAAGTAAGGCTGGCGGATCAGGTTCCCGGCAAACAACAGGCGAGTGCCAATTTTCGCTTCATCAAGGAATTTAACCAGGTCAACACGCGATACACCGCTGGTTTCTTTCAGTGTAATCGGGAAGCCAAACCATGAAGGATCAGACTTATCCGTTGCTTCAGGAAGCTCAAGAAATTCAGCGCAAGACTGCAACCCTTGTTTCAGGTAAGCAAAGTTCTCTTTACGTAAGCGTACAAACTCATCGATACGTTCTAACTGAGCCAGGCCACATGCTGCCTGCATATCGGTGATTTTGAGGTTATAGCCCAGGTGGGAATATGTGTATTTGTGGTCATAACCGAATGGCAAAGATCCGAGTTGTTGTCCAAAACGTTTGCCACAAGTATTGTCGCAACCCGGCGCGCAATAGCAATCACGGCCCCAGTCACGGAAAGATTCAATAATTTTTTTCAGTTCAGCAGACTGAGTGAATACAGCGCCACCCTCACCCATAGTGATATGGTGCGCCGGATAGAAGCTTACAGTACCAATGTCGCCAAAGGTTCCCACCATTTTACCGTCATATGTGGTTCCCAGGGCATCACAGCAATCTTCTACCAGCCACAGGTTATATTTATCTGCAATACGGCGAACCTCAGTGAGGTCAAAAGCGTTACCCAGCGTGTGGGCAATCATAATTGCTTTTGATTTCTCAGAGACAGCAGCTTCAATCAAAGACGCGTCAATGTTGTACGTCGGGATATCTACATCAACAAATACAGGGATTAAGCCATTCTGAATCGTTGGGTTAACCGTGGTTGGAAAACCGGCAGCAACCGTAATAACTTCATCGCCAGGTTTTAACGCACGATCACCCAGTTTAGGTGATGTCAGCGCCGTTAACGCCAGCAGGTTTGCAGAAGAACCGGAAGTTGTAGTCAGTACGTATGGAACACCGATAAACTCACCCAGTTTCTTCTCGAAAGCATCGTTAAAACGCCCCGTCGTCAACCAGCCATCGAGTGATGCTTCAACCATCAGTTGTAATTCTTTAGCACCAATAACCTTGCCTGATGGAGGGATAACACTGCTGCCAGCAACAAACGGCTTTGGACTCAGCGCTTCGTCAGCATATTGGGCAACTAATTGAGAGATTTGCTCACGCAGATTGTTTGCGCTCATTGCTTTATTCCTGTTATTCAATTATTTCAAAGAAGTATTCATATATTCGCTGATTTCATTCCGGGTACGTATCAGCATATCTTCACCCGCAATCCACGCTTTATGCCATTTAACAATGCGCTCCAGCGTTTCAACCAGGTTCCAGCGGGGTTGCCAGCCAAGGCGCATACGCGCTTTTGAGCAATCAAGCTTCAGGTAATGCGCTTCGTGTGGATGTTCATCGCCATCCAGTAACCACGCTGCACCCTCACCCCAAATTTTCACCATAGCCTCAACAATAAATTGTACAGGCATGGCATCATCTTCGCGCGGCCCGAAATTCCAGCCTTCAGCAAAAGCTGGGCCTTCATTATAGAGTCGCTGGGCAATAGCAATGTAACCTGATAACGGTTCCAAAACATGTTGCCATGGGCGAATAGCATGAGGATTTCGAATGATAACAGTTTGTTGGTTTTCAAACGAACGCAGAATATCCGGAATTAAACGATCTTTTGCCCAGTCACCGCCGCCTATCACATTACCAGCCCGCACCGATGCCAGAGCAACACCATGCCGCGCATAATCTTTTTCATTAAAAAATGAATTTCTGTATGCCGATGCGACAAGTTCTGCACAGCCTTTGCTGTTTGAGTAGGGATCATATCCACCCATTGCTTCATGTTCGCGATAACCCCAAACCCATTCACGGTTCTCGTAGCATTTATCGCTGGTAATATTAACAACCGCTTTCACACCTCCAACGCGTTTCACTGCTTCCAGCAGGTGGACAGTTCCCATTACGTTGGTCGAGTAAGTTTCGACAGGCTCATCATAGGAAAGCCTGACTAAAGGTTGCGCTGCCATATGAAAAACAATTTCGGGTTTAAACTCCGCAATGGCAGCATGTAATTTTTCAAAATCACGGATATCACCAATTGTTGAATCAATCAAATCATCAACAGAGGCGCTTTCATATAAAGACGGCGTTGTGGGTGGATTGAGCGAAAAGCCTTTCAGCTCCGCGCTCATTGACTCTAACCAAAGCGTCAACCATGATCCTTTGAATCCCGTGTGACCGGTAATAAATACCCGTTTACCTTTCCAGAAGGATGCATCGATCATTGTGTTACTCCCACGTTTTCCAGGGTGCTGTTCCTTTATCCCAGAGACCTTCCAAATAGATTTTATCGCGGAGCGTATCCATTGGTTGCCAGAAGCCAGGGTGTTCAAAAGCCATCAATTCCCCCTGTTCAGCAAGCTGCATCAGCGGTTCCTGCTCCCAGGTTGTTGCATCATTATCGATAAGATCAATCACCGAAGGATGCAGGACAAAGAATCCACCGTTAATCATTGCACCGTCGCCTTTCGGTTTTTCTTTAAACGAACGTACCTGTCTGTTCTCAATATCCAGAGCACCAAAGCGACCAGGTGGGAAAGTTGCCGTTAAGGTCGCTTTTTTGCCGTGTTTACGGTGGAAGTCAATCGTTGCACTGATATCCAGGTCGGATACACCATCACCGTAAGTGAAAAGAAATGCTTCATCATCTTTCACATAATCGCGTACACGCTTAAGGCGACCGCCAGTCATTGATGCTTCCCCTGTATCAACCAGCGTCACATTCCAGGGTTCTACGCGTTTCTGGTGGACCTCCATGCGGTTTTCCGCCATATGGAAGGTAATATCCGACATATGCATGAAGTAGTTAGCAAAATATTCTTTGATAACGTACCCCTTGTATCCGCAGCAAATCACAAAGTCGCGAATACCATGTGCAGAGTACATTTTCATTATATGCCACAGAATTGGCTTTCCACCGATTTCAACCATTGGCTTTGGTTTTAGTACCGTTTCTTCACTTAAACGTGTACCCAGGCCACCGGCTAATATCACGGCTTTCATATTTTTGTCCTCAAATTATTTTGATACGGTAAACGCGTCTGAATAAAAATGTTTAGCTGGCAAACCCAGAGTTATCAAATCCTTTCGACAAGCTTCGATCATCACCGGTGAACCACAAGCGTAAACATCGAAATCTTCTAAGCTCTTAAAATCTTCTACAACCGCATTATGAACAAAACCTTTACGACCTTTCCAGTTTGTATCATTACCAGATACCACTGGAATAAAATGGACGTTAGGGTATTCTGAATCCCAGGCCAGAGGTAAAGAAGAATAAAAATGATCTTCTTGCTGCATTCCCCAGTAAATGTAAATATCCTGTTGTACTTTTTCTGAAAGCAACGACTCAACCATTGCTTTTACCGGAGCAAAACCTGTCCCACCCGCAATAAATATTAGCGGCCGAGTATTTTTGCGGATAAAAAATGTGCCACATGGCCCTTCCATTCGCATCAATGTGTTTGCGGCCAGGCCATTAAAAACCAGTTGACTCATTTGCCCATTCGGTACATTTCTAATATGTAACTCAACACCGTCTTTTCCATTGGCGTTGGCAATAGAATAACTGCGGGTAACTCCCTGGTATTGAAGGTTAATATATTGACCAGGTAAATAATTAAGTTGTGTTGTTGGCGGAAAGCGCAGCACCAGCTTAATCACATCAGCAGAGACATTTTCAGCAGAAACAACTTTGCAGGGCGTTATCTTTTTTACCTGACCAGCAAGTTCAGGATAGTAAGTTGCACGCAATGCAACATCACCCACAGGGCGACAACTACAGGTCAGAATATTATTTCCTGCGGTAATAATACCGTCCTGTTTATCCAGAACTTCACCGGTCAGTATTTCGGCCTCGCAGACACCGCAGCTGCCATTTTTACAGCTGTGTTCAAGGTGAATGCCAGCTTCAAGAGCAGAATCAAGTAGTGTTTTTTCATTTTCACCCGAAAACGAAATATCCGCCGGAAAAATTTTAATTAAATGAGACACAGTAATTACTCGTACAGTTCTGCCAGAGAAAATGAAAGGGCGGAAGCATCTTTTGCTGAAAGATCAGGTGCGCCAGTAATTGGCCACTCTATCTCCAGTTCAGGATCATTCCAGATAATGCTTCCTTCGGACTGCGGTGCATAATAATTTGTCGCTTTATACAGAAACTCAGCCGTTTCGCTCAATACCAAAAACCCATGAGCGAAGCCTTCAGGAATCCATAGCTGGCGTTTATTCTGTTCAGACAAATGTACGCCAACCCACTGACCAAAGTTTGGTGAGCTTTTACGAATATCGACTGCGACGTCAAAAACCTCGCCAACTACGCAGCGAACCAGCTTACCCTGTGCGAAAGGGTCTCGCTGGTAATGAAGCCCCCGCAACACTCCCTTGCTGGATTTTGAGTGGTTATCCTGAACAAACTCTACTTTGCGCCCTACGGCTTCATCAAATACTCGCTGGCTGAAACTTTCAAAAAAGAAGCCTCGGTCATCACCGAATACTTTAGGTTCAAAAATAAGCACATCTGGAATATCAGTTTTAATTACATTCATTACTTAATGACCTTTAACCATGTTCAGTAAGTATTTACCGTATGCATTTTTAGTGAGCGGCTGAGCTAATTTTTTGACCTGTTCAGCACCGATAAATCCTTTCCGGAAAGCGATTTCCTCCGGACATGAAACTTTGAGCCCCTGGCGTTCTTCTATTGTGGCAATAAAATTGCTGGCTTCAATCAGGCTTTGATGAGTCCCAGTATCAAGCCATGCATATCCACGGCCCATCATTGCCACCTGAAGTTTACCTTGTTCAAGGTATAACCGGTTTATATCAGTAATCTCCAGTTCTCCGCGTGCGGACGGCTTAAGAGCTTTTGCCATTTTTACAACTTCATTGTCATAAAAATAAAGCCCCGTTACTGCATAATTACTTTTAGGTTCAAGTGGTTTTTCTTCAAGACTGATTGCCATGCCATGTTTATCGAACTCAACTACACCGTAACGTTCGGGGTCATTTACATGGTAAGCAAAAACAGTTGCTCCACTGGATTTATTCACCGCAGCTTCTAACTGTTTAGGAAGGTCATGTCCATAGAAAATATTATCGCCAAGAACAAGCGCGCAATCGTCATCACCAATGAAGTCTTCACCGATAATAAAGGCCTGAGCAAGTCCATCCGGACTGGGCTGAATTTTATATTGCAAATTCAGTCCCCACTGGCTTCCATCCCCCAACAATTGTTCGAACCGGGGCGTATCCTGAGGTGTACTGATTATCAGGATATCCCGAATACCCGCCAGCATCAGCGTGGATAATGGGTAATAAATCATGGGTTTATCGTAGATTGGCAGCAACTGTTTGCTTACAGCCATTGTCACTGGATAAAGGCGAGTACCAGACCCACCAGCGAGAATAATACCTTTACGCGTTGTCATATTATTGTCCCTGTATTTCTTGTTCTCAGGAAAATAAACCTGATTTCCGTCAGAATGTCGTTGTAGTAAACAGCTCTTCAAGCATACGTTTCACACCGTGCTGCCATTCAGGCAAAACCAGGTCAAACTGCTGTTGAAAGTGTGCAGTCGACATTCTTGAGTTATGAGGGCGTTTAGCTGGTGTTGGATAAGCGGATGTAGATACAGGAGTGAGCGTTTTCAACGCCAGTACAATTCCCGCTTCCCGTGCTGTGTTAAACACAAAATCCGCAAAGTCGTACCACGTTGTAGTGCCAGAGGCTACCAGATGATAAAGCCCGGCAACATCGGGTTTATTCATTGCAGTACGAATCGCATGCGCTGTACAGTCTGCCAGTAACTCCGCACCGGTAGGCGCGCCAAATTGATCGTTAATTACCGATAACGTGTCGCGTTCTTTGGCTAATTTAAGCATGGTTTTTGCAAAATTATTGCCTTTACCCGCATAGACCCAGCTGGTACGGAAGATCAGGTGTTTCGCACAATGCTTCTGCACGGCAAGCTCACCTGCCAGTTTTGTTTCACCATAAACGTTAAGCGGCCCGGTCTGGTCGTTTTCTTTCCACGGTGTTTCGCCATCTCCCGGGAAAACATAGTCCGTTGAATAGTGAACCAGCCATGCACCTACTTGCGCGGCCGCTTTTGCAATGGCTTCAACACTTGTGGCATTCAATAATGTAGCGAATTCAACTTCACTTTCGGCTTTGTCTACCGCGGTATGCGCTGCAGCATTAACAATTACATCAGGTTTGCAACGCAGAACAGTCTCTGCCACGCCCTCAGGATTACTGAAATCACCACAAAAGTCGGTGGAACCCACATCAACCGCAATTACAGTCCCCAGAGGAGCCAGTGCCCGTTGCAATTCCCAACCAACCTGCCCTGTTTTACCGAAAAGCAAGATATTCATTTTATTTGCGCTCCCCGTAGTTTTGTTCAATCCAGGACTGGTAGGCACCGCTTTTTACGTTATCCACCCATTGTTGATTGTTCAGGTACCACTCTACCGTTTTACGAATCCCGCTTTTGAATGTCTCTTCTGGTTTCCAGTTGAGTTCATGCTGAATCTTATCCGCATCAATGGCATAACGGCGGTCATGCCCCGGACGATCACTAACATAGGTAATTAGCTCGTGGTAAGACGTTGCTTTTGGCACCATTTCATCCAGCAAATCACAGATGGTCTGAACCACGTCAAGGTTCTGCTTTTCGTTGTGACCACCAATATTGTAGGTTTCCCCAATATGGCCTTGAGTTACCACGCGATAAAGCGCGCGCGCATGGTCTTCAACATACAACCAGTCCCTGATTTGGTCGCCTTTGCCATAAACTGGCAAAGCTTTACCTTCCAGAGCGTTCAGGATCACAAGTGGGATCAGCTTCTCTGGAAAATGATAAGGGCCATAGTTGTTAGAGCAGTTTGTGACTATGGTTGGTAAACCATATGTACGCATCCAGGCACGAACTAAATGATCGCTTGAAGCTTTCGAAGCAGAGTATGGGCTGCTCGGTGCATAAGCTGTTTTTTCAGTAAACATCGGCAATGCTTCACCACTTTCCCACTCATCCGGGTGTGGCAAGTCACCGTACACTTCGTCTGTTGAAATGTGGTGGAAGCGGAAGTTATCTTTCTGGCTACCTTCCAGCGCATTCCAATAATTTCTGGCTGCTTCGAGCAATGTGTAAGTGCCCACGATATTGGTTTCGATAAAGGCAGCAGGTCCGGTAATTGAACGGTCTACATGGCTTTCAGCCGCCAGGTGCATCACGGCATCAGGTTTATGTGCCGCAAAAATACGGTCCATTGCAGATTTGTCACAGATATCCGCATGTTCAAATGAGTAACGCGCGTCAGCACTCACTTCAGCTAAGGATTCAAGATTGCCCGCATAAGTTAATTTATCTACATTAACAACCTGGTCCTGCGTGTTCTTGATAATATGCCGAACCACTGCAGACCCAATAAAGCCAGCCCCACCTGTCACCAGAATTTTCACGTTTTAAACTCTCTGATTATTTTTACTGGTTGAATATGTACTTTATATATATCAATACCAGAAGTGTCATTGCACACGCACAAGGAAAACAGAGGCACGCTACCGCCCCTGGCTCTACAGCTACCAGTGTACTGCTTTCATCAAATTATCTTGCTCTACAAACTAAAAAAGCGAAGGACCACTCAAGCCTGGCAGACTGGTGGTCACTTCGCATCAGCAATTTTTACTAACTGTCAGGTTCCATAGATGTCAGGAGTTCGCCAACATCTTCTCAATGCTCTTACGGAACTTCTGCCCTTCTTTCAGGTTGCGCAGCCCGTAGTTCACAAATGCCTGCATATAGCCCATTTTCTTGCCACAGTCGTAGCTTTCGCCTGTCATCAGGGTGGCTTCAACTGGCTGAGTCTGGTTCAGTTCGGCAATGGCGTCGGTAAGCTGAATACGGCCCCAGGCACCAGGCTGAGTACGGGCGAGAATTGGCCAGATATCGGCAGAGAGCACATAGCGGCCAACGGCCATCAAGTCTGATTCCAGCGCCTGAGGTTCGTCTGGCTTCTCGATAAAGTCCACAATACGGCTGACTTTACCTTCGTTTTCCAGCGGCTCTTCGGTTTTGATAATGGAATATTGCGATAAATCGCCGTCCATACGTTTTGCCAGCACCTGGCTGCGGCCATGCTCATTGAAGCGGGCAATCATGGCAGCAAGGTTATAACGCAACGGGTCTGCACTGGCGTTGTCAATCACTACGTCTGGCAGAACCACAACAAACGGGTTATCCCCAATGGTTGGGTGGGCGCACATAATAGAGTGCCCCAGGCCAAGGGGTTGTGCCTGGCGAACGTTCATAATGGTTACGCCTGGCGGGCAAATAGACTGAACTTCAGCAAGCAACTGGCGTTTTACACGCTGTTCCAGCAGGGCTTCAAGCTCATAGGAAGTATCGAAGTGGTTTTCTACGGCATTCTTTGAGGAATGGGTAACCAGAACAATCTCTTTGATCCCTGCGGCCACAATCTCATCGACAATATATTGAATCATGGGTTTGTCGACGATAGGCAGCATTTCTTTAGGAATTGCCTTAGTGGCTGGCAACATTGCCATTCCTAAACCGGCTACCGGAATAACGGCCTTCAAATTACTCATGTTCACTCCCACCTCATCTGGTTGAGGAATTATAGTCCTTTGGCACTATCGTGCCAGCACGTTTTGTTAATAGTGCCTGGCTCGCCATCTTAGCGCCCGGCACAATCGAAATAAATTGAAAAATTTGCTTTTCAGCATTATCCGTACAGGGCATAACCAGTTGTCATGCCAGCTGTGCCAATATTGGCAGTAACTAAGCGCCATCATGGTGTGGCAGAGCAAAATTCAGTTGATTAGTGTTCACATGCATTTGGTCGATACGGTCAATATCCACCGAAGCGGCGCCATGGGTGTCAACCGCATGCACATTAGCCATGGATAACAGCGTGTCTTCCCGCGCCGAAAAGTGCCCACGCACATCTTTACGTAAATCGAAATGCAATTTTAATGCCGGGCCGTCTGCCCGGTCGCGAACCACGTTGATATCGCGCAAAAACAGGTGCTGCGGCTTGTTATGCAACTCTACCCCGGCCTGTTGAATATCCAGGTTAGTTATCGCCACAAACGAAGTCTCGTTACCGGAAGAAATTTGAATGCCACGCAGCGGAAGTTTTGCCTGGCGGTTATCCAGCCGCACGTCATTCAGTTTGAAATTCTGTGGAATAGATAAATACTTGCCGCGCACAGTACCGTAACCAATCAGCATACCTGCGCTATTCACCATATCTATGTTATCTATCACGAAATCATCACAACCATAAATAGCGACGGTGGCGTTATCAATACCCGCTGTGCGGCTGAACAGTGGGCTGATATTGCGTGCTTTCACATTGCGAATCACAAAGTGTTTGCCGTTTTCCACATGCACTAACTGGCGGCAGTTGCTGCCGGTAATATTCGCCACCACAAAACGTTTTACCGTTTGGCTTTCCGGGTACTTGTTGTCATAGGTACTGCCCGCAAGCCCAATACCAATACCCCAGTTAATTTTACCGTTGGTGCAGTTAATGTTGTCGATAACATGGTCGGAAATGACAATATCGCTGTCGTTAATGGCGACATTCCATTCCACGGCATCGCCCTGCAAGTCATTAAAACGGCAGTTGGTAATGCGCACGCCTGTCATCTGGTTATGGAACCCCTGGCGCAGAATGGCATAGTTAGCGTGGTGAACATGCAGGTTATCTATGGTGAGGTCACGCATTTTGCCGGGGTTACGTCCGCCAATATAAATCTGCATTATCGGGCCGAAACCGGTCATTTCCAGGCCGCTGATTTTGTTCCCTGAACCCCGCACATCGAGAATAACATTGTGCAAATGGCCGCCGTTTTGCCCTGTTATATGGCAGCCATCCTGCAACACAAACCGGCCTTTGCCACTGCCTTTAATTTCACCGCTCACCAGCAACTTTTTATTGGTGGGGATAAACACCGCGCTGTTGAAGTCGTCGCAGGTGAGTCCGGCGGGAACCTCCACTACATCCGCTGCGGCAAATGCCTGCGTAAAGGCTTCCGGCCAGTTGCTCTGGTAAAAGTTTTTGACACTCACGGTAGATGTGCCCGTGGCGCGGGCATAACGGGAAAGGAGTGGTAAGGAAGCCAGTGCTGCGCCGGTCTGGATTAACCGGCGGCGGGAAAGCGTTGATTTAAGTACAGGCATAAATCCTCAGTTTCGGTTTACAGCGTTTGCAACAGGTCGGCAAGCTGGCGATAAATACGCTGCTGGTTAAACTCACCTTCCACTTTAGCGCGGGCGCGGGCCAGTACCGGCCCCAGTTCCGCTTCACCTACATGGGCAAAAGCCTGCAGCCTGTCGGCCAGAGCTTCGGCATCGTGCTCCGGCACCAGCCAGCCAGATTCACCGGATTCAATCAGTTCAGGAATACCGCTGTGCAGGGTAGAAACCACCGGGATCCCCACAGCCATTGCTTCCATTAATGCTACCGGTATCCCTTCCATGTCGCCGTCTGCGCCTGTTACCGAAGGCAATAAAAACAAGTCGGCTTCATCCAGCATGGCTTTCACTTCGTGGCTGGGTTTAAACCCTGGCATAAAGACCTGGTCGTCAAGCTGGAATTGTTCAATCAGGGTTTTCAGGCGGCGTTCCCACGGGCCAATGCCCAAAATATGGTAGCGGAACGGTACACCGCGCGCTTTCAGAATACGGCAGGCTTCAATAGCGACATGCAGCCCTTTTTTCTCGGTAAGCCGGGCCACAGAAATAATGGACAATGGTGTGCCGGGTACTTTCAGTGGGCGACGGGAAAATTTCTCCATATCTACGCCCATGCGGGAAACTGTGATTTTGCCTGGCGGGCAGCCCATGTCTTTCAGGCGGCTGGCCCACAATTCGCTGATTGGCAGCATCATGTCGCCACGGTTAAACAGTTGTTGGTATTCCGGGGTGTAATGTTGCAGCACTTCTCGGTGGGAGATATCAATACCATGGAAAACGGTGGCGATTTTGCCGTGCAGCGCCCCCAGTTCACGCAGTTTCGCGGCACTGACACCCGCCGGGCCAAAGTGGGCAATGAACACGTCGGCTGTAATGGGTTCAGGCAGGCCACCGCACACTGCAGACAAAATCAGGTTACGGGCTTCGTTGCCATAGCGCTTCATGTTGAGCGCCCGCCAGGTGCTGGCTCGCCCCAGGCCTTTCAGGGTTTGCGACAGCCGGTATTTCATTTTGGCACCGCGCCCTTCGGGTTCATCCAGCAGGTAGTGGGTTTTCGCCGCCAGATTATACTGGGTGTAAGCCGCATGGGTGTTTTTGGTGTCTCCCTTCGCCAGGGAGACAATTTCCACTTCGTAGCCCATTTCTATAAAGGCGACGATTTGGTTGAGTACAAAAGTTTCCGAAGCAAGGGGAAACTTCAGCAAAAAGAAGCAAACTTTCATGGTTTATCTGGCCTCTCGTACCCGGTCAATCACGCTTTTCACCATGGCCATGCCACTGGCTCGCTCGGCATCCACCGCCGGTTTAAGCCGGTTATTCAGGCGGTCGAGCTGGCCCAGGGTATCTGCCACTAATCCGGCCAGCGAACCATCCAGCAACTGGCGAATATCAACTGCCATTTCTGGCAAGCCCAGTTGCTGCATAATGCCGGCGGATTTATGTTCATAGTTGATGGCAATCGCCGGGGTGCCAAAGTTCATGGAGATAATGGCGGAGTGCAGGCGGGTGCCCACTGTCAGCGAACAGGCGCCAAGGATTTTGCCCATTTCCAGGTCGTTCAGTTCATCCATAACTACATGGTAGTTTTCTGGCTGGTTTACATAAGCCGCCAGTTTCAGCGCCACCATGCGGTCATCTTTGTTGTAACTGTCAATGCCGGTACAGGTAGATAACGCCACCACCTGGAAGCCCTGGTCAATAATGCGGTTCACTACGTTGGCGAACGCCTGTTCATAGGCTTGCTGGGTGGTGCCAAGGCGCTTGTCGAACGGAGCCAGCTCACGCAATGTGACGGCAACCGTTGGTTTTTTCCCGATGGTACTCAGCCAGTGCTGAACAGCGTAGCTGGGGGCAAAACTGTCAACCTGGTGGTCTACCAGCCAGGCGGTGTCTACCCCGGCTTCTACTTTGCGGATGTCAATGTTGCTTTGCTTCATCAAATCCAGACTAACGGATTCACGCAAAATCAGTGCATCACAATGGCTGAACACATAGTTTGCCAGTTGATTAAACTGCGGGTCCTGGAACGGGCCCACACTGTGGCCAATCATATATACTGGCTTTTTCGCCATCAGGCTGCACAGCGCATGTTCAAACTGAGGCACACCGTACAGGTCGACAAAGAAAGAGCCGCCCACCTGAATAATGGCGTCGTACTCTTTAAGGGCGCCAACAAAGTCAGTAAACCCGCGCGGCAGTGTGATGTTGCGCATGCGCCCGGTGTTGGTCACTTTTGCCAGTAACACCTGGTGCTGGTAGCGGCGGCGCAGTACTTTTTTCACCCGCCCCATCAGGCCGCTGGCGCTCAGGTGTTGTTTCATTTGTTTGTATAGTGGGTCGCTCATTACTGGCCTGTCCAGCAACCATGCGGAACTGACAGGGTAACGGCTCATGACATCCACATCGGCCTCGGGCGCAGTGGTGGCAATGGCATCAATCAGTCCACGTAAAATGGCACTGTCGCCACGGTTACCACAGGTGTGATTGCCAAGAATCAGTAATTTCATACAGACCTCTTAATGGGGTTCTTCCGTTCAGCATCGGGGTGTCCTCACCCCGCCCGAAATCCGGGAACATGCCTAAAGTAAAAAATCAGGGGAAATCAGCCAGGTGATCAGTTCACCTGCGTTACTGTGCCCGCAGTAATGTTTTCAGGCGCTCTGTGCGGCAAAACTGCCGTTTCAGCTCCACCACCAGGGGGTTACGCGAAATCACCAGTGTGGCGATGAACGCCAGCACTCCCGCGCTAACTTGCGCGCTAAACACCACACCCAGCGCGGCATGGCCGCGCATTGCCAGCCCAAGGGCGTAGCTCACCACAATGGTGGGCAGTGACAGGTAGAACGGCAGCCAGATGCTCAGGGCATACTCTTTGTAACTGGAACCCAGTACAGGTTTGATCATCACGAAGTAGCTCAGCACCGTGTTGATGACTTGCACCAGTAAGAAGCCCAGCGTTACCCCCAGCGCGCCACCCAACATGCCGCCAGCGATAATGGCCGGAATAAAAAGAAAGGTTTTGAATACGTTGAATTTAAAGCTGATATCCACACGGGCTTTTGCCATCAGCAAGGAGCCAATCGGGTTACCTATCGCCCGCAACAACCCCACAATGCACAGCAATTGCAAAATTGGGGTTATGAACACCCATTTTTCACCGAACACCAGCGGTACAAAGGTGCCGGAAACCACCATCAGCCCCAACAATGCCGGGAAGTTAATAATCCCCACCACCGAGAGCAACTTGTAGAAATTAACCCGCAATTTTTCCGTGTCGTCCTGGATTTTGGCAAATGCCGGGAACAGCACGCGGGTAATAATGGGGTTCAGTTTCATAGGCGGCACCACCGCCACGTTGTATGCCAGGTTGTAGCCCCCGGCTACGCTGGCACCCAAAATACGCGCCAGCACCAAAGTGGAAAGGTTGGTGTTCAGGTAGTTGATAACGCTGTCTGCTGTCAGCCATGCGCCAAATTTAATATTCGCCGAAACTGATTTCAGGGAGAACATGAGCCCCGGGCGGTAAATTTTGCGGCCAAGAATACCAAACAGTGTGGTGCGCACCGTGGTGTTGACCAGGTAACCCCAGATGGCGGTCATCGCCACCGGCCAGTAATGGGCGCTCACCACAGTGAAAGTGAACCCGGAAAGTACCGAGAACGATTCCACCGCGCCAATCTTGCTGAATTCCAGCTCTTTTTGCATCAGCGCGCGGAACTGCTGGCCGTGGGGGATTATCACAAAGGCCACGGACAGCGTCTGGATCAACGGCGCCAGGTCCGGGTTATGTAGCACACCGGCAATCACATGGCTCAGTGAAAACACAGCCACGCACACCACAATACCTATGCTCACATTCAGCCAGTAGAGCGTAGTCAGTTCTAACTGGCTGATGTCTTTGCGCTGAATAATCGAGTTGGCAATACCAAAATCAGAGAGGGTATCCGCCAGGGCGATAATCACCAGGGAAATGGTCAGCAAACCAAACTGGTGGTTATCGATGATCCGCGCCAGCACGGTCATCTGAATCAGCCCCAGGCTGATAATAGTCAGCGTGGAGATAGCGGACCACTTGGCTCCGCTGATAGTTCTCTCTCTCAGGCTCATTAGTAGGCCGCCTTATTCACAAAGCCCTTAAACACAGTCAGAAAAACGATTTTGATGTCCAGCCACAGGCTCCACTCGCGGATATACTCCAGGTCGAACTCAATACGTTTTTCCATTTTTTCCAGGGTGTCGGTTTCCCCACGCCAGCCATTAATTTGCGCCCAGCCGGTAATGCCGGGTTTCACTTTATGGCGCAGCATGTAGCCTTCAATCAGGCTGCGGTACTGTTCGTTGTGCGCCACCGCGTGGGGGCGCGGGCCAACAATCGACATGCCGCCAGTCAGCACGTTAATAAACTGCGGCAGTTCATCCAGCGAGGTACGGCGCAGGAAGCTGCCCACGCGGGTGACGCGCGGGTCACTGCGGGTGGCCTGGGTAACCACACTGTCGTTTTCCATGACGCGCATTGAGCGGAATTTCCACACTTTGATGGGCTTGCCATCCATGCCGTAACGAGTCTGGCGGAAGATAACCGGCCCCGGTGAGCTCAGTTTCACTGCCGCCGCAATGCAGCACAGCACCGGCGAAATCAGCAGCAAAATAAAGGCCGACAGGCAGATATCTTCAATGCGCTTAATCACGCTGTTCACCCCATTAAGCGGGGTATCGAATACCGAAACGACCGGTACGCCGTTTACGTCAATGGTGCGTGAATGCAGGATGTTAAACGTGAACACATCCGGGATAACCATAACGGAGCAGGTGGTGTCCGCCAGTTGGTGAACCAGCTCTTTAAGCTGCATTTCATCTTTCATTGCCATGGCAATGTAGACGTTGTGAATTTTGCCGGCTTTTGCGTCATCTACCAGTTGTGCCAGGGTTCCGGCCCAGCGGTCGGGTACCCCTCCCGGCTCCGGGTCGTGGTATACGCCAACCACATCAAACCCCATCCAGGGTTCGTTACAGAAGGTTTCCACCAGCGCAAGCCCGGCAGGCATCGCGCCTGCTACGGCCACACGCCGGGTGTTGTACCCACGGTTACGCAGGAAACCAGCAGCATAGCGAATGGCTGCACGGCAAAAAACCAGCCCCATTGCGCCCAGCACATACCAGCTTAAATACACCCAGAAAGTGCCGCCAAAATCGTTATTGAATGCCAGTAAACCGGCGCTGAAAATAATGCTGAGAGTCCAGTTCTGTAATAACAACCCAACTTCGGTGCCAAAACGCACACCGCGCCAGGAGCGGTAAAAGTCGGTAATTCCCCCAACCATCTGGAAAACGACCAGGGTAACCAGCGCCATCAGCAAATGCATATAAAAGAAAGGCAGCGCAAAAAGTTTACAGACAGCCCATAAGCCAACAAACATGATGGTGATATCTGAAAAACGCTGCACCATAGAGATCAACGATGCGTTCGTTTTTATACGGTCGCGTTTTGTGAGACTTGTCATCGTTTTACCTGTCTGCGCAGAAGTGCGCGTTATAGCGGCAGAGTAAGTTGTTTTGTCCATCACCGATCTCCAGTTTGATTCGTCCGTTTCCCCTCAAGCCACGCAGCATCCCTGCTGCGGCAGGTTGAGGGAGAGGGCCTCAACCCACTCTGCCTGGCGGGTTACTGATTCAGCAGCGCCAGAATTTCCTGTGTTCGTGCTTCCATAAGTGCGGTATCCCCACGGGATTCCACATTCAGGCGGACTACTGGTTCGGTGTTGGAGCTGCGCAGGTTAAAGCGCCAGCCCTCCATTTCCATGCTGATACCGTCTGTATGGTCAACGGCATCGGCATGGGGGGCGAAGTGCTGCTCCACACGGGAAATCGCCACCACTGGCTCAGCCAGTTTGCTGTTGATTTCCCCGGATGCCGGGAAGGCAGCCATGCGGTCACGCACCATTTCGCCCAGTGATTTGCCTTTCACGCTTAACAGTTCAGCCACCAGCAGCCACGGGATCATGCCGCTGTCGCAATAGGCAAAATCACGGAAATAGTGGTGGGCGCTCATTTCACCGCCATAAATGGCGTCTTCCTGGCGCATACGCTCTTTAATAAACGCATGGCCGGTTTTAGACATCACCGGGGTGCCGCCAGCCTGGGTGACAATGTCAACAGTGTTCCAGCTCAGGCGCGGGTCGTGGATGATTTTCGCCCCGGGCTGTTTTTCCAGGAATGCTTCGGCCAGCAGGCCAACAATGTAATAGCCTTCAATGAACTGGCCGGTTTCGTCGAACAGGAAACAGCGGTCGAAGTCGCCATCAAAAGCGATACCCATGTCAGCACCGTGCTCAATCACCGCGTTGCGGGTGTCGTCACGGCATTCCGGCAACAAAGGGTTGGGGATCCCGTTGGGGAAGTTGCCGTCCGGCGTGTTGTGCACTTTGATAAAGGTCACTGGCACATTCAGTGCTTTGCAGCGTGCTTCAATGGCATCCACCACCGGGCCTGCTGCCCCGTTACCAGAGTTCACCACCAGTTTGAGGGGTTTGATGTTTTTCACATCAATGTAAGAGAACAGGTGGTCGAGGTAGGCTTCACGGGTTGCCACCTGCTGGTAGCTGCCGCGTTTGGCCGGGTCAACCGGCGGGAAGTCGTTAGCTTCCGCCAGGCGCTGGACATCACGCAGGCCGGTGTCGCCACTGATTGGGCGGGCACCTTCGCGCACCAGTTTCATACCGTTGTAGTCCATCGGGTTGTGGCTGGCCGTCACTTCAATGCCGCCATCCATACCCAGGTGCCAGGTGGCAAAATAGATTTCTTCGGTGCCAGACATCCCAATATCCAGCACATCCACGCCAGCGTCTTGCAGGCCGCGCGCCAGTGCCAGTTTCAGGCTTTCACTGGTGAGGCGAACATCGCCGCCCACCACAATACTTTTCGGTTTGAGGTATTCGCCATAGGCCCTGCCAATACGCCAGGCAATATCTTCATTCAGTTCATCACCCAGGCGGCCACGAATATCATAGGCTTTAAAACAGGTTAATTTGCTCATCGTTTTCCCTTCTTCAGGCAACAGTCGGCCTTCCGCAGTCGCGGTGCGCACTGCAGTTGAATAACGCTTTTTATTTAAATTCGCCCGTAACGGTCGGCTAACCGGATTACGTCGTCTTCTTCAAGGTATGCGCCACTGCGCACTTCAATCAGATCCAGTGGGATCTTGCCGGGATTTTCCAGGCAGTGTGTCATGCCCAGCGGAATGTAAATGGATTCGTTTTCACCCAGCAGTTTTACGTCTTCGCCCAGAGTCACTTTGGCGGTGCCCGCCACCACAATCCAGTGTTCGGCGCGGTGGTGGTGCATTTGCAAAGAGAGCCCTTCTCCGGGTTTCACTGTAATGCGTTTCACCTGGTAACGGTCACCGGCATCGATTGAGTCGTATTTGCCCCACGGGCGGTAAACCTCGCGGTGAACCCGGTGTTCCTGGCGGCCAGTCTGCTTGATTTGCTCGACGATTTTTTTCACGTTCTGCACATGGTCGCGGTCGGCAATCAGTACGGCGTCTTTGGTTTGCACCACAACCAGGTCTTTCACCCCCACGGTGGTGACCAGGCCGGATTCGGCATACACATAGCTGTCCTGGGTTTCATGGCAGATAACATCGCCGTGGCGCACATTGCCATCTTCCCCTTTCGGGCTGATTTCCCACAGCGAAGACCACGAGCCGACATCGCTCCAGCCTGCGTCCATTGGCACCACCACTGCATCGGCGGTTTTTTCCATTACCGCGTAGTCAATGGATTCGTCGGGGCAGGCCAGGAAGGCTTCTTCGGCAACGCGGATAAAGTCCAGGTCCGGGTCGACGCCGTTCATTGCCTGCTGGCAGGCATCGAGAATGTCCGGGCGGAATTTTGCCAGCTCTTCCAGGTAGCGGTCGGCGCGGAACAGGAACATCCCGCTGTTCCAGTAATATTCCCCGGTATTCACGTAATTTTGCGCGGTTGCCAGATTCGGTTTTTCGACAAACTGCGCCACGTTAAATGCCACGGCATCGGTTGCGTCATTAGTCAGGTTATGCACTTCGCCACGGCGAATGTAACCGTAACCGGTTTCTGGCTGGTCCGGCACAATGCCGAAAGTCACCAGCTTGCCTGCTTCGGCAAATGGCATCGCGGCACGCACAGCGTCACGGAACGCGTCTTCATTCTGAATAACGTGGTCTGCGGCCAGCACCAGCATTAGCGGGTTGTTGTCCGGGCACTGGCGTTTGGCGGCCAGCGCGGCCAGCGCAATGGCAGGCGCGGTGTTGCGCCCGGCGGGTTCCAGAATGATGTTTTCTGTCAGCATATGCAGCTGGCGCAACTGCTCAGCAACGATAAAACGGTGCTGCTCGTTACAGATAACCACCGGGCTTTCACAGGGAATGCCGTCCAGGCGGTGCAGTGTGGACTGTAACATTGTCAGTTCCCCTTTCAGGCAAAGGAACTGTTTAGGATAAAGTACCCGGGACAGTGGCCACAGGCGGCTACCGGAGCCCCCGGCCATAATGACCGGATAAAGTAATGACTGACTCATGATTTAACCCCGAATATCAGCGAGAAATTGGCTTAACACGTTCTCTTTTTCGAGCGTGCGTTCGGCATATTGACGTGCCACCGTGTTGTCCTGCGGCATGTTCAGGGCATGAATAATCCCTGCTGCCAGTGCGTCCGGCGATTCTGGCTCCACGCACACGGCAATACCCGGCACACTGGAGCATAACTGGCCCAGTTCGGTTTCCGGCTCGGCGGTTATCACCGCGTTACCGCCAACGGCGAGAATATTGGTGAGTTTGGAAGGCAGTACCGCATCCGCCGCGCCACGGCGCTGGATAACCAGGTGGCAATCCCCCATGCGCAGCAATGCAGGCAGCGCTTCATAGGGTTGCAACGGGAAAAACCGCATATTGTGCAGGCCGCGCTCTTGTGCCAGCGCCTCCAGGCGTGCTTTTCCCCCACCCTGGCCGACAATAACGAATATCCAGGGTTTATCGGTGTAGCGTGCAGCCACCTCAATCACGCTTTCCAGCCCCTGTTTTTCGCCAATATTGCCGGAGTAGAGCACCACTTTGTGCCCGTCTGGTATGCCCAGTTGTTCACGCAATGCCTGTGCGGCCTGGTCATCCACCTGGCGAAAGCGTGCCACTTCAGACCAGTTGGGGAAGAAGATAATCCGCGCCGGATCCACACCTTTTTCCTGCGCTTTATTCATCATCGAGCGCGAAATGGTGGAAACCCGGTCAACATTGAGCAGGCCGCTGCGTTCAAACAGGCTGGCAAATTTTGCCAGTTTGCCGCCTTTGCCCTTCCCTGCCATGCCAAGGCCCAGCATGGCATCCACTTCGTAATCCTGAATATGCAGTACTGTGCGTGCCCCGCTGAGTTTTGCCAGCAGACGCATGCCCGGTACACAAAACAAGGTGGGAACCACACCAATAATCCGGTCCGGCTTCCAGCGGCGTTGCGCCATCAGCGGGAAGAACGAACTCGCGGCAAAACTCCCCAAATGCAGCAGGCGTTTCACCGTTGACGGTTTTGCCGGAACATACAGTGGGCACCGCCATACGGTTGCGCCGTTGCGCTGTTCTTTTTGCCAGCACCAGGCGGAATACTCGCCCTGTACTTTCCACTGCGGGTAGTAAGGAGGTGCGGTAATTACCCGCACTTCGTGGCCCTGGCTTACCATCCAGTCCACCATTTCACCGGTGTATTTGCCAATGCCGGTCAGTTCCGGTGCATAGTTGATGCCATAGACCAGAATTTTCATAGACCGGGCACTCCGGCATGGCGTGCTTTGTCGAAATAGGCCAGTGTGTTGCTGTGAACGTCTTCGCTGTTGAGGACGGTTTCAGGTTTTTGCCAGCGCCAGTCGGCATGCTGTTCGTCTGGCAGGTGCAAGTCACTGGTGTTCACTTTCAGGCGGAAACCCAGCACGATGTAATGGGTGGTAAACGCATCCCCGGCGAAGTTGTCGTCGTAAAAATGTTGCCAGACGCCATAAAACTGCCCCTGGTCCATTGGGATTTTGCAACCCAGCTCACCTTCGGTCAGGCGTTCAAACGCATGGGCGAGCGTCTCGTCTTTTTGCACCCGGCCGCCTGGCACAAACCAGTAGCCCTGTGCCGGGCGGTTGTTACGCCGCCCTAACAGGTATTCGCCGCGCTCGTTCTCCACGACCAAATCAATGGAGATAAGCGGAGCGCTTTCCACCACTGTGGCAAACGCTTCACGACTTAAAAACATGGTTACCCCCGGAAACGATCCTGGTGTTCAAGGAACCACGCGTAGGTACTGGCAAGGCCTGCTTCAAGGCCAATTTCGTGGTACCAGCCCAGACTGTGCAGGCGGCTCACATCCAGTAATTTACGTGGGGTGCCATCCGGTTTGCTGGCATCAAAGACAATACGGCCTTTGTAGCCCACCACCCGGGCCAGGGTTTCTGCCAGTTCACGAATGGTGCAGTCCACGCCCGTGCCCACGTTAATGTGCGACAGCATCGGTTCGGTGTTTTCCTGCCACACTTCCGCGTCCAGTTCCATTACATGGATACTGGCGGCTGCCATGTCATCCACATGCAGGAATTCACGCATTGGGTTGCCACTGCCCCACACAGCCACTTCCGGCGCTTCCTGAATACGGGCTTCATGGAAGCGGCGCAGCAGAGCCGGGATCACATGGGAATTGCTCGGGTGGAAGTTATCGTACGGCCCGTACAAATTGGTTGGCATCACAGAGCGGTAGTCGCGCTGGTACTGGCGGTTATAAGATTCGCACAGTTTGATACCGGCAATTTTGGCAATGGCGTAGGGCTCGTTAGTTGGCTCCAGTTGGCCCTGCAGCAGCTCACTTTCTTTCATGGGCTGGTGCGCCAGTTTCGGGTAAATGCACGACGAGCCAAGAAACAGTAATTTATTCACGTTGTTCACATGGGCCGCGTGAATAATGTTGCTTTCGATCATCATATTTTCGTAGATGAAATCTGCCGGGTAGGTATTGTTCGCCACAATACCCCCCACTTTGGCCGCCGCCAGGTAGACCTGGTCGATGCCTTCTTCGGCAAAGAAGGCATGTACTGCGGCGGAATCGAGCAGGTTAAGCTCGTCCCGGCCACGCAGCACCAGCTCCACATCTTCACGCGGCGCGAGCTGGCGGGCGATAGCCGACCCCACCATTCCGCGGTGGCCAGCTATAAAGATACGTTTTTTTGTCATGCTCAGGACTCCAGGGCGATTGCCACCTCATAACCGTGAGATTTAAGCAGTGCGTGTTTCTTCGCCGCTTCCAGGTCTTTGGCAACCATTTCAGAAACCATTTGTTGCAGGGTGGTTTCTGGTTTCCAGCCCAGAACTTGGTGTGCTTTGGTTGGGTCACCCAGCAGGGTTTCCACTTCAGCGGGGCGGAAGTAACGCGGGTCAACAGCCACAATCACATCGCCTGGTTTCACTGCCGGTGCATCGTGGCCAGTCACTGATTCGACAATGCCCTTCTCTTCCACGCCTTTGCCTTCAAAGCGCAGTTTGATACCCAGTTGTGCCGCCGCCATTTCCACAAACTGGCGCACGGAATACTGCACACCGGTGGCAATAACGAAGTCTTCCGGTTTGTCCTGTTGCAGCATCATCCACTGCATTCTCACGTAGTCGCGGGCATGGCCCCAGTCACGCAGGGAGTCCATGTTCCCCAGATACAGGCATTTTTCCAGGCCCTGGGAAATGTTGGCGATAGCGCGGGTAATTTTACGGGTCACGAAAGTTTCGCCACGGCGCGGGGATTCGTGGTTAAACAGAATTCCGTTACAGGCGTACATGCCGTAAGATTCACGGTAGTTTACGGTTATCCAGTACGCGTACAGTTTTGCCACCGCATACGGAGAACGTGGGTAGAACGGTGTAGTTTCTTTCTGCGGGATTTCCTGTACCAGGCCATACAGTTCAGAGGTGGACGCCTGGTAGAAACGGGTTTTCTTTTCCAGGCCGAGGAAGCGAATGGCTTCCAGCAGACGCAGGGTGCCCATGCCATCTACATCCGCGGTATATTCCGGAGATTCAAAAGACACAGCTACGTGGCTCATTGCCCCCAGGTTGTACACTTCGTCCGGGCGAACTTCAGAGAGGATGCGCGTCAGGTTGGAGGTATCCGTCAAATCACCGTAATGCAGGTGGAATTTCGGGTTGGTGGTGTGCGGATCCTGGTAGATGTGATCCACGCGCTCAGTATTAAACGAGGAAGCACGGCGCTTGATACCATGAACTTCATACCCTTTGTCCAACAGGAATTCAGCCAGATAAGAGCCGTCCTGTCCGGTTACGCCGGTAATAAGAGCCACTTTACTCATATTCATTTTCCTCTGTGAATAATTATCGGACTTCGTTGGGAGTCTCAGGCTGCGCCTTCCATTGAAGACACAGGTTGGGTATCCACGCGTTTGCGTATCACCACTGCCGGGTTGCCACGGCAAATTGCGTTACCGGGCAAGGATGCAAAAACACTGCTGCGCGCACCCACTACGGTGCCATCGCCAATCGTCAGGCCTGGCGCGACAAATACGTCTGTCGCCAGCCAGCATTTTTCGCCAATCACGATGGGGTGCGCGGAAATATCGAAGTAGTCACTCATGTAGTCATGGCTGCCGGTGCACAGGTAGCACTTCTGGGAAACCACGGCGTTAGCGCCAATGGTGATATCACCCAGGGTATATAACACGGCGTCGTCACCCACCCAGGCGTAATCACCCAGGGTTAATTTCCACGGATAAGTAATTTTGACTGAAGGGCGAATTACCACCCCTTTGCCAATGCGTGCGCCAAATAAACGCAGCAAGAAAGCACGCCAGCGGTACATTATTTGTGGTGACCAGGCAAATAAGGTGGCCTGTACAGCCCACCACAATTGAACTTTAATGCCACCAGCACCACGAAACCCCGCCGGAACGGTGAAGTTTTTTAAATCCTGCATAGTTAATCCTCAGCGGTAGAGTGCATGGGAAACCCTTCATATCCTCAGGTGATTATTGCTAAACCCTGTGTTATATGAATTATTTTCAGTGGCAACCAGGCACTTCGTTTTAATCAGGCCAGTTTAATTATCAGGCTTTGTTATATAAGGCCTTAGCTTTACCTGTCGTTCTCAGGCGCAGTTGATAGGATAATTCCGCCCAAAAACCAGGAACATGCAGTATCTTGCGTTGTACATTTTTTGCGTCTTGACATAATTCAATGTTATTAGAGGTTGAGACACCTCCCATTGAAAATTCAGAAACCAAACATTTAATACGTTTAAACCGGTAACCTAATTTATACATACGCGCAGTGAGTGCATAATCTGACGATACGCGGTATTTCAGGTCATACGGGTATTGTTTTAACCCATTTACCGGGAAAAATATTGCCTGATGGCTTGCTGGCAGACTGTGGTAAATATACCAGCCATGTTTCGCAGTGCGGCGTAATTTATTACCATCGCCAAAATCAAGCAGAGCATCGCCAAGATACATTACGTTGTCTTTATTACTGTCTTGTTGCATTTGGCGAACAAATTGCGCCACATTTTCATGGAACACATCACCGGAGTTCAGGAAGATGGCATAGCGCCCCTGAGCCATAGCAATGCCTTTATTCATGGCATCATAAATGCCTTTATCTTTCTCGCTTACATAGCGCAAGTTGTACTGACCATTACAGTTTTCGAGAAACTCTTCCGTACCGTCTTGTGATAAGCCATCTACCACAATCCACTCAAACGGAATACCCGCCTGTTCCAGATGAGCCAGAGATTGCCAGGTTTTTACCACACCTGCGTAATTTCTGAAAGCAACAGTAATCACACTTAAAAACGCCATAGCGAACCTCTTCAGGATACTGTCTGTGCCAGCGCTTTGCGCAAAATAAACGGGCAGACAATTAAAAATGCATATTCCGGGCTAAAAATCGAACCAGTAAAGAACAATGACAAGGGCATAAACAAATATAACTGCACGCGATAGTTACGGTTATTACCGAATGCCGCGGGTATCATTTTTACCACTTTGGTCATATACCAGACTGTTAACGCAACTGCGAACCAGGAAAAATAAATAATCAGCAGATACAGCCCATTGTCTATGGTTTTACCCACATCCGCACCGTTAAAAATTCCGAATGATGCGACATATTCGTAAAGCGAGCCAAATCGGACTATTCCGTCAATATTGGTTAATGAATAACCCACCATTACCAGTGGACCAATAATACGGTAGTACGAAGAAGACCCGGCTGTTCCCAAATCACCAATACGTTCTGCTATATAAGGGAAGCCCAGTACCAGTCCAACCAGGAAAACCGCAAGAGAAATAATTGCCAACGGCAGCTTCTTTCTGATTGCGCTTTTATTCAGGTACTTAAATGCCCACTCCAGTAAATAAAACATGATAAACGTCATTACACCGGAAAAGGACCCCGAGAGAACAATCCCTGCAAGAATCATAACATCAGTTTTCGGCGTTTTGATACCAAACTGCTTGATGCTGAGCCAAATTGAGATTAGTGCCAGGGCGAAGAAAGCCGGTTCAAAATACAGTGCTGTGGTTCTTTTCCCACCAAAGCTAATAAAATTGAGTACATAGCTGTTACTGTATATGAGAAATTTGGATATATTCTCAATCAGGCTACTGCCACCGGTGAGTAATATTTGCGCCATTTCTGCCGCCGCGATCATCACAATAATGCCCACCACCAGGTAAAACGCCCGCAGCAGTTTGCGGTGGTTACGCAGCGAAATTGGTTTAAAGCGGCAACTCCATGTCATACCGATTATCACCACGATGTAAACAAACAACAGCGTTGATGTGATGTACTTACTGGCATCCAGTGATTTGCCGAAAATATAGTTGTAAATTGTCAGCCCGGTGCCAATACCCAGTGCGATAAACAGCTTTTTCAGGCTGATGCGCTCTAAAAACAACAGCAAAATGGCAGGCATAAATGTCACTACCGTTATTGGGAAGCTGGCACCAATTTGCGCCAGCTTCACATTCACCACCAGGTAGGTGAACGGCAGAATAAGATAGCTACAGACTCTGATAGAACGAGACATATTCCTCCAGCATCTGTTGCCCACTGAACGCCGCACGGCTGCGTTGTTTGAAATCACTCAGGGATGCGCCAAACAGGGTTTGCGCCAGTTCGCTCCGGCGCTGTGCCGCCAGCCCACTCGCCTGCGCCTTATCCACCGTTACGCCCTGCACTTTGCTGAGCACTTCCTGCGCGGCTTCACTGTGGGTGGCAATCACCGGTAAGCCAATCGACAGCGCCTCACACAGAATTAATGGGTAGTTATCTACCCGTGAGCTGAACAGCAGCGCATCCAGTTGGTTGAGCTCACGCATCAGCGCGGCTTTATCTGTCAGAAAACCGTGGTTCACCACATTCGCGCCTGCAAAAGGCGAGAATTTGCCAAAGGTGTGCACCTCCACGTCGCCGCGGGCAATAATGTCGCTCACCAGTTGCTGGTCAGTTTTGCCGTCGTAGCGTAAATCATGCGCCACCACCGCCAGCCGTGGTTTACTGTTTTCTGTCTGCGCATCCGGCAGGTTCGCCAGAATGGTTTCGGTAGCCAGATCTATACCGTTATTGATAACCTGGCAGCGCCCTGCTCCGTACAGGCTGTTGAATGCCTGAGCCACATGCTGGCTGGGGGAAATAAACTGGCAACCCAGCGCCAGCATGGTATTGATCAGGCTGCGCTTCTTGTCGATGCGTTTCGCAGCCAGGTCGATTTTTACCGGCGGGTAGTTATTCAGCCCCGGGCACGCCTGGCAGCCGGTTTTCCAGCCGTCGCAACCATCCAGAAAAGCGCAACGCCCGGTAATACTCCAATGGTCGTGCAAGGTCCAGACCAGCGTGGCATCGGGTTTGGCCGCTTTCAGGCGGCGGCAAAAATCCACCACAGAAGCAAAGTTCAGCCAGTAGCTGTGCAATACGTGAAAATGCAAAACCACCGGGCCCCTGGTCGCCAGCAGGCGGCCATACAAATTGTTCAGGTTGCCGAACGGGTCGCGGTTCAGGACCCGAAACAGCGCCAGGTTAAGCATGGATACCAGTTGCGGTGTGTGTTTTTCGGCATGGGGAATGCTGTCGTGGCTGACACTTTTTTTGCCGCCCTTGCCGTAACCATAAATAAAGCGCGACTGCCAGCCCTGCTTCAGCGCACGCTGGTGTAAGTCAAGCGCGACCCCGGCCGCACCGCCTTCTGCCAGGCGTACATTAAATTGCAGAATATTCATTTAATAACCTTCACTCGCGCTTTTTCACCCGTTACCAGCGCGTTATCCGGAATGCTGTCCAGTACGACGCTTCCCGCGCCAATCGTCACATTGTTGCCAATGCTGATATCGCCTATCAGGATGACACCTGCGCCCAGTTCCACACCGTTACCAATTACCGGGCAGGCCAGGCTGTCTGGCCCGCGGTTACCAATAGTGACGCCGTGGCGAATGGTGAAGTCATCTCCGGCAACCACAAATTTATTGATAACCACTGCGTAACCGTGGTGAATGGTGAAACGGCGGCCAATGGTGGCGGCAGCCTGAATTTCATAACCAAACAGACACTCAGTGATAAAGCGGTACAGCAGAAGTAACGGTGCGGCCCAGATATTGTTAAGCACGTTTTTTTTGCGCCACACGGAGCAAAAGTGAGCGAAACGGTACGCCACCACCATGCAGCACGGGCGCAGGCTCCAGCTATTTGCGCGTAAATCTTCCAGCAGCATTTATTTTCCTCGCAGCCCATACGCCAGACGGCGTGAATTACGCACAGAGAACAGTGCCAGCAATGTACGCAGTGACATCCGTTTGTTGCGGATTTGATACAGCGTGAACAGCTGGTATTTCTTGCTGGCCTTGTCGAATTTGTTTTTGTGTTTGCGGTAGAAATTGAAATAGCCGGAGAACTGTTTCGGCGATTTGGTTATCTGCATTTCGCCGTGGTTGACGTGCAGAATTTGTGTGGCTTCTTCCACTTTCCAGGGTTCGCCCCAGGACATCACCATGCGCAGGAAGATGTCGTAATCCTGTGCGGCACGCAGTTGGGTATCAAACAGGCTTTCTTTAAAGCGGTTTGCCAGCGTGAAGACCTGGTTGCCAATAATATTGCGCTTGAAAAACAGCTTGCGGGAATACGGCGATTTTGGGTACAGCGGCAGGCTGTTGGGCTGGGTGTACACTTCGCCCTGGCAAAGGTAATCGTTCGCGTATAAAAATGCGTGGCTCACCAGTTGGTGTTTTTGCGCCAGAAATGAGGAAAGCCGGTTTGGCATCCACTCATCGTCGTCGTCAATGCCGGTAATGTAAGAGCCCTGAGCGCGCAGAATCGCCTGGTTACGCACGGCACAGGCACCACTGTTGATGTCGTTGTGAATATAAATCAGGCGCGGATCGTTAAGCGATTCGATAAACGCCTGTAACTGATCCCAGGATTCGGAACAGTCATCCACGATGATCATTTCCCAGTTGTCAAAATCCTGGCGCAGCACCGATTTAATAGCGCGAATTGCCAGTTGCTGACGGTTCCACGTCGGCATATAGATAGATACCAGAGGGCGCGATGGTGTGGTCATCTTTCCATTCCCCATTAGCTGATAGTGAGTGTCAGGTTGGTGTCCGGTTGCGGGCAACGGCACCGCCCGCCGGCGGTACCGGTTCACAACAGCCGGTTATTTGGCATCCGATTTATATTCGTATTCGTAGTAACCGTAATCCTGGTAGCCCGATGCACGACGGAAGATAGAGTTCAGAATCACCCCTTTCACCTGAACGCCGTTCTGTTCAAAGCGACCAAGGCTGGTTTCCACTTCTTTCAGGGTATTAACCGCATAACGCGCCACCATCAGGGTGGTACCGGCATGGCGGCCAACAACGGCGGCATCAGTGACGGCAAGGATTGGCGGTGTATCAATCAGTACCAGCTCGTAGTGCTTGCTGGCCCAATGGATAAGCGCTTCGAAACGCTCACTCATCAGCAACTCTGACGGGTTCGGTGGGATTTGCCCACGCGGGATCAGGTCAAAGTTGGCAATGGTGGTTGGGCGTGCGGCTTTTTCCAGCGGGCTGTTATCCGCCAGTACGTCCGACAGGCCATGCTGGTTACTGCACCCCAGTAGTTCATGGGTGTAGCCTTTACGCATATCACAGTCGATAAGCAGCACTTTCTTGTTGGTCTGGCTGATAACCGCCGCCAGGTTGGCACACACAAAGGTTTTACCAATGGACGGGCTGACCCCGGTCATCATCAGCACATTGTTGGGTGCCTGCATCATGGCAAAGTGCAGGCTGGTGCGCAGGCTGCGCACTGCTTCAACGGCCAGGTCAGTTGGGTTACCCACCGCCAGCAGTTCACTCTGTTTATGGCGCTTGCTGGTTGAGCTACCTTTGAAGTGTTTAACTTTACTGCCACTTTTTACAGCGTTATCTCGCGCTTTTTGCCATTCAGATAGCGGGATACTGGCGTAAACACTGATACCGGCTTCTTCCAGCACTTGCGGGCTTTCAATACCGCGGTTAAGCAGTGAACGCAGCAGAACGCCAACAATGGATAACATCAGCCCCAGAATAATGCTGCCGAGGATAACCAGCGCGCCACGGGGTTTAACAATGCCCGGTTCGGTGACTGCCGGGTCCACGATACGCACATCGCCAACGGTACTGGCTTTCTGAATTTTCAGTTCCTGCTGGCGGTTCAGCAACTGCATGTACACTTGCTGGCCGGACTCCACATCCCGGGTTAACTGCACCACTTCCTGCTGGGTTTTCGGCATGGCTGCAATGCGTTTTGCCAACTGCGCTTTTTCGTTTTCCAGCACCTTACGTTGTTCAAGCAGGGTTCGGTAAGACGGATGCGCTTTCGTGTACAGCTTGGAGATTTCCGCTTCTTTGAATGTCAGTTCATTCAACTGGGAATCGATGTTCACCATCGAATCCAGCACGGACTTCGCTTCCAGCGAGAGATCCACGGAGTCTTTCTGCTGGCGATAGGTGTTCAGCTTGCTTTCTGCGGCATCCAGGTGCTGGCGTACCACAGGCAGTTGTTTTGCCAGGAAGTCGAGGCTTTTCGCCGCTTCTTCAGATTTACGCTCAACATTCTGCTCAAGGTAGTTACGGGTAATGCTGTTGAGAATTTCGCGGATCTGGTCGCGGTCTGCCCCGGTGTAAGTCAGGCTCAGTACGCCAGTATCTTTGCCGTTCTCAGTCACCGTCAGGCTGTTGGTCAGTTGGTTAATCATGCCCAGCGTGGAGTATTTTGTAACCGTAAACTCGCTGCCCTGGTGGGCATTAATACCGGAAACCATCAGGGTCAGGCCGTCTTTAGTTAATGGCTGCCCCACCTGCCCTTCTGCACTGAAACCGTTGTTGCTGGTAAAGCGGTAGTGAGTTGGGTTCAGTACCTCCAGCGTAAACTCGTCTTTATGCATGGCTTTCGGCACGTTAAAGGTGCTGACAGTGACGCTTTCGTTCTGCCGCCCCATTAACCGGTCCCAGCCAGCCCCAAAAACAGGGAAGGTTTTCTTTTCAACGTCAATATCCAGATTCAGGTCATCAACAGTTTTCCCCAGCACCATACGTGAGGTAATCAGTTGCATTTCTGCATCGGATTGCGGCGCTTTGTTTTGCAGTGCAGAGTTAATATCCTGCACCAGCGAGCTGCTGCCGTTCTGTTCGATTTGTACCAGTGCGTCGGCTTTATAAATCGGCGTCGCGAACATGACATACGTCACCGCAATCATGGCAAACAACGCAGTGATGCCAAGCACCCACCAACGGGCTTCAATCACGGTACCAATCAGACGACCGATATCAATCTCGTCGCTGCCATCAGACGAGGCGGAGGCGTGTTTAATGCGTTCTGTCATTGTTATCCCTGCTGAACTGTCAGTGCGTCCGCCCACTTGCGGGCAGAAAGGTCAAGAAGCTCATACACCGCTTCAAATGCCTCCTGGCTTTTGCGCCAGGGGTCCGGAATTTCACGTTCACTATCCCAGTGACCAAACAGCATCACTTTGCCACGCATTTCTGGTGCCATTTCGCACAGTGCAGCGATATGGCGGCGTTCCATAGTGAGGATAAGGTCGTAGTTACGGCACATTCTGCCTGATACCTGGCGGGCGCTGTGCCCGTCCAGAGAGAGGTTGTGCATCCGGGCGACTTTCGCCGCCGTCGCATCGGCATGTTTGCCAACCAGGGCACCTAACCCGGCAGAATCCACGTTAAGTTCTGGTTGGTACGCTTTCAGTAAACGTTCTGCAGTTGGGGAACGGCAGATGTTCCCCACACACACCACTAGAATTTTATTGAACATAAGCGGTTACCAGTTATGAATGTCACTCGCCGAATTAATCATGTAGCGAACGCCTGTTATTGTCGGTACCAGTTGGTTAACCAGTCGGCCCCAACGCGCTACTGGCGCTGTCGTGACATACACCACATCGTAAGGTTGCAGGCGGAATTCTGTCGCCATCACCAGCGAGGTGGCATCAGACATATCCAGTTGATAGATATTGGCAATTTTTCCATCTTTGCTGTTACGAATCGGACGAATCACGAAAATACCGCTGGCATTGGCGCTGGTCAGGTCGATACCTTCCGCCTGGCCGAGTGCTTCAGTCAGTGTCATGCCGCTGAAGTCCATTTTGAGCGTGGTCTGTTTTTTCACTTCACCCATAACGAAGACTTTCAGGTCATCGTTACGTGGCACAAACAGAATGTCGCCAGGATACAGTAAATGGTTCTGGCTCAGGTCGCCGTTTTGCATCAGCGCCTGCAGTGAAATACGTTGTTCGCGCCCGTTATGGGTGAGTACCACATTGCGCCAGTCGGCCATGTCAGTCAGGCCGCCTGCCGCATTCACCGCATCCAGAATCGTCAGTGGCACATTGGTGATTGGCTGCTGCCCGGATTTCAGCACCTGGCCGGAGACATAAACTTTCTGCGAACGGAACGCAGCGACATTAACGTCCACCTGCGGGTCAGTGATATATTTCGCAAGGCGGCCGGTAATATCACTACGTATTTCACTCAGGGTTTTCCCTGCTACGTGAACTTTGCCGATATAGGGATAAAAGACCGTGCCATCGGGTGCAACCCAGTTACCGGTGTCGCTGGAGCTACGGTACTGGCCTGCCGGTGTGGTCAGTTCGGGGTGGTCCCAAACAGTGACGTTGAGTACATCACCCGGGCCAACCCGGTACTGGTAATTCGCCATTTCCTGGTCAAGAGACGCGTTGGGTTGTGCCACTTCCGGGCGTGGGCGTAATTCTTCAACCAGACGAGGCGTCAATGGATAGACGTTTACTAACTTATCCAGATCAAAGTCAGCGTCCTGTTGTTTTATCACATCTTTTCCCATTGTAGACATGTTGCTACCTGGAAATACTGTACAGCCACTCATCAGGCCCACTGATACCAGGAGGGGCATCAATTTTAGTCTGGATATCATCATTGAATATTAATCACTATGGTAGAGTAATTATCCTGAACGCTGCTGATAGCAACATTACCGCTAACTTAAAAAGAGAATGCGATGCTTATACATAAAATATAACTGGCATCAGTCCTAAAATTCGCTTATTCACCCTCAGAACATTGACAGAATAATTATTGGACATTAGGGGCTTCAGGCACGCTACCGCCCTTGGCTTGCAGTTACCAATCTACTGAAAATTCATTGCCTTGCAATGCACGCAACGGTGCTGAGATGCACAAAGATACTGCAGTGAAATATCCGTCTTTACATCTGTTAAAAATATCAACTCTGGGTGTTCTTAATGCAAAACTCATTTAACACCAGATGGATTGTTGCAGCTAAGGAAGGTGCGAACAAGTCCCTGATATGAGATCATGTTTGTCATCTGGAGCCATGAAAAAGGGTTCATCATGAGTCATCAGCTCACCTTCGCCGACAGTGAATTCAGCAGTAAGCGCCGTCAGACCAGAAAAGAGATTTTCTTGTCCCGCATGGAGCAGATTCTGCCATGGCAAAACATGGTGGAAGTCATCGAGCCGTTTTATCCCAAGGCTGGTAATGGCCGGCGACCTTATCCGCTGGAAACCATGCTACGCATTCACTGCATGCAGCATTGGTACAACCTGAGCGATGGCGCGATGGAAGATGCTCTGTACGAAATCGCCTCCATGCGTCTGTTTGCCCGGTTATCCCTGGATAGCGCCTTGCCGGACCGCACCACCATCATGAATTTCCGCCACCTGCTGGAGCAGCATCAACTGGCCCGCCAATTGTTCAAGACCATCAATCGCTGGCTGGCCGAAGCAGGCGTCATGATGACTCAAGGCACCTTGGTCGATGCTACCATCATTGAGGCACCCAGCTCGACCAAGAACAAAGAGCAGCAACGCGATCCGCAGATGCATCAGACCAAGAAAGGCAATCAGTGGCACTTTGGCATGAAGGCCCACATTGGTGTCGATGCCAAGAGTGGCCTGACCCACAGCCTAGTCACCACCGCGGCCAACGAGCATGACCTCAATCAGCTGGGTAATCTGCTGCATGGAGAGGAGCAATTTGTCTCAGCCGATGCCGGCTACCAAGGGGCGCCACAGCGCGAGGAGCTGGCCGAGGTGGATGTGGACTGGCTGATCGCCGAGCGCCCCGGCAAGGTAAGAACCTTGAAACAGCATCCACGCAAGAACAAAACGGCCATCAACATCGAATACATGAAAGCCAGCATCCGGGCCAAGGTGGAGCACCCATTTCGCATCATCAAGCGACAGTTCGGCTTCGTGAAAGCCAGATACAAGGGGTTGCTGAAAAACGATAACCAACTGGCGATGTTATTCACGCTGGCCAACCTGTTTCGGGCGGACCAAATGATACGTCAGTGGGAGAGATCTCACTAAAAACTGGGAATAACGCCTTAAATGGCGAAGAAACGGTCTAAATAGGCTGATTCAAGGCATTTACGGGAGAAAAAACGGCTCAAACATGAAGAAATGAAATGACTGAGTCAGCCGAGAAGAATTTCCCCGCTTATTCGCACCTTCCCTAAATAAATAGCAAGCAAGGCACGATACCCTGCACCGATAGTTTTTAAGAATAATATTAAGCACTCATATTTTAATTTTTCGGATTTTCTTTATATTGACACAAGGCGATAAGACTAATTTTCACTCAAAATCAAACCAATCAGAACAATGCCTGTATGGTATTATTCCTAAAATATATTCATTCCACGCTAATATCATTTTTAGAAGCTGATACACCTATTTTCTATAAATTCATTAACCTGTATTTTTATTATTAAGACAAATCTCAGACATTGATTGCTTTTTTGACAGGCTTTCTCCATGATTCCGAAAGAAACGACATAATGGGGTAATTAACTGATTATGGAATGGTTGGCAGACCCTTCAATCTGGGCCGGGCTGGTAACACTGGTAGTGCTTGAACTGGTGCTGGGTATTGATAACCTGGTGTTTATCGCGATTCTGGCCGAACGGCTGCCACCACGGCAGCGCAACCGGGCACGTATCACAGGCCTGTTTTTCGCCATGCTGATGCGCCTGGTGTTACTGGCCTCACTCTCCTGGCTGGTGACACTGACCCGGCCACTGTTCACCTGGCACACGTTCAGTTTCAGCGCACGGGATCTGATTATGCTGGGAGGCGGTCTTTTTCTGCTGTTTAAAGCCACCACGGAACTGAATACCCGGCTTGAAGGAAAAGAGAACAATTCAGATACCCACCGTCGTGGCGCATTTTTCTGGGCCGTGGTGGCTCAAATTGTCGTGCTGGACGCGGTTTTCTCTCTTGATTCGGTCATTACGGCAGTGGGCATGGTCAATGAGCTGGGTGTCATGATGGCCGCAGTGGTCATCGCCATTACCCTGATGATGCTGGCAAGCAGGCCACTCACTGCCTTTGTGAACCAACACCCCACTATTGTTATTCTGTGTCTGAGTTTTCTGCTGATGATTGGCTTTAGCCTGGTGGCCGAAGGGTTTGGCTTCCTGATCCCGAAAGGCTACCTGTATGCCGCGATTGGTTTTTCTGTGCTGATTGAGATTTTTAACCAGATAGCGTGGTTTAACCGGCGGCGCTTTTTGCAGGCAAACCGATCACTGCGCCAGCGTACTGCCGAAGCAGTAATGCGCCTGCTGCGTGGGCGCAAACCCGACGACGTACTGGATGAAGAAGCGGCAGCACTGAGCGAGGACGTTCCGGCCCCGATATTTAACCCGCAGGAACAAATGATGATTTCCCGGGTGCTGAACTTAAACCACCGCAGTGTATCGAGCATCATGACGTCCCGCCATGATATTGACCTGCTGGATGTCAATGAAGCGGAGCAGGCCGTGCGCGACAGGTTACACAAGAACCAGCATACCCGCCTGGTGGTCAGTGCAGGAAATGACGAGATTATCGGTGTTGTGCATATTATTGATTTACTGAACCAAAGCCTCAGTGGGCACCCACTGGATATTCAGGCTCTGGTACGCCAGCCGTTGGTATTCCCGGAAACCCTGGCGCTATTAAGCGCGCTGGAGCAGTTCCGCTCAGCACGTACCCATTTTGCGTTTGTGGTGGATGAATTTGGTTCCGTGGAAGGTGTGGTGACCTTAAGCGATGTGATGGAAACCATTGCCGGTGATCTGCCTAATGAAGCAGAGGATGTTGATGCCCGCCATGACATTGAACGGCACGAGGATGGCAGCCTGACGGTTAACGGCCATATGCCACTGGATGACCTGGTCCACTACCTGCCGGACCTGCCACTGGAGGAAAAACGTGATTACCAGACTGTTTCTGGTTTGCTGATGGACGTGCTCCAGCATATTCCTGTTGCCGGGGAAGTGGTGCGCCTGGGGAATGTGGTGTTCACCACGCTGCAGGTTACTCACCACCGTGTGGAGCGGGTTCATGTTGCTACCGTGCAACCAGACGAATCACCGGAATATGAGGTGTAGTGTGATTCACTGGCAACGCCTCCGCGCACTGCCAGTGCCGGAAATACGCTTCTCTGAGGCATCAAGGTTACCGCCCCGCCATAATATCGGCCTGCGGGGCGAGTAGCGGTTATTTATTGAGCAGCTTTTTCAATTCCTGGGTTTTACTGCTCTCTTTGTTACGCTCAGCCCAGGCTTTTAACCGGTCGCGTGCTTCGTTTTGCAACTGGTTACGCAGCACCTGGTTAACATCCAGCGAATAATTCATTGATTGCCACGGGCCATAAATACGCAGCGGAATAGCAGTCTGGCTCAGGGTTTGCGTCAGTTTACTGTCGCCTTTCCAGCCACCGGTAATACGAATCATAAAGTTAGCGTCAGACGCTTCTTTTACCAGATCCATACTGCTGTCTCCGGTAATGCTCATCACGGCAGAAGAACCCTGAATGTTGCTCAAATCAAGTGTGCCACTGTCTAATACCAGGTCGGCACGGAAATCAGCCAGGGTTGTGTCATCGCTATTTACGCTATCACTGCTCTGAATTCGGCTGTCAGACCGGGCAAAAGCCTCGGTTACCAGGCGCTGGAAATTCATCCCCAACAGGCGGCTGTGAGTCATAGAGAGCGACCCCTCGCCCTGCCAGTTGCGGCGAAACGCTTCGGCATCCAGTTGGTGCCCGGAAAAACGCCCGTGCAGAGAAATCGCCCCTTCCAGAGCAATGGGGTAGTCAAACGCGGAAAGTATCGGACCAATTTCTACATTATTGATTACCGGGTTGAAAGTCAGGTTCGCAACATTTTTCCTGACATCCACCGTCCCCGGGAGGGAGAGCGTCCCCTGGCCTAATTTGCCCGTTAGCTGGTTAACCGCCAGAACGCCATGCTGGTTTTCCATCTCTGCCGCGACATCGGTGAAATCCAGCCCACGCCAGAGTACTGAATCTGCGGACAGTCTGAAATTAGCATCAAAACTCCACAGGCTGGTGAAGGGCCCGTCAACCACATCTCCGGCGATAACCGGCCGGGGCAGAACCGCCTGCCCGGCAGTATTACTGTTTTGCTGAGCGGCGGGCGCATCCCCGGTATCTGGTGCGCCAATCAGTTCATCCAGGTTCAGACGGGCAAAATGCAATTGGGTACGGATATCCGGTTTTTTGCCCATTTTCAGTGTCAGCCCGCCGTCCACCTGGCTGCTGTTTGCCGTCAGTTTCAGTGCCGACACCGCCACCTGCTCCGGGAAACTCTGCCAGCCGAGGTGCAGGCTGCCCTCACCGCTTACCCCTTTTGCCGGCAAATCGGCGCCGCTGAGTTGGTAATTCAGTTGAGTGATACTGGCGCTGAAGCTATGAGGCAGGTTTTGCACATCGACTGTGCTTTCCAGAGAAACTGACAGATCACGCTGGTCGCGGTTAATCCGGCTGGAGAGCGATACACTGGCGGTACGCAATGCCTTGTCAACGGACATATCCAGTTGCAAGTCACGCACGGTTACCGGGCTGCTGTTTTTGTCCTGAGGCTGGAAAACGAGCAGGCTGTCTGCCAGTTTAAGTTTTGCCAGGCTGAGCACCCAGTTCTGGCTGGAGTCAGCGGATTCAGGCTGGCCTTGCGGCGCCACCGGAGCACCTTGTGGCGCGCGGGCAGCGGTATCAGGCGTAACCTGAATCACTGCGCCTTTCAGCATAATTTGCCGGACATCAAGCTGGTGAGACAACAACGGCAACAGGCCGACATCCAGCCGCATATTATCGGCTGTCACCACGGGTGCACTGGCACCTGGCGCTTTCAGCGAGATGCGGCCAGATAAGATGCTAAGTTGCGGCCAGACATGCCAGCGCAATGGCCCGTTGAGTGAGAGCTGGTAGCCACTGCGTTCCTCAACCTGGTGAACCATATACGCACGAAAGTCATTAGGGTTAACCAGCAGCACTAAAGCTGACAGGCCAGCCACAATCACAACCAGCAAAATCATCAACGTTGTTAAAAAACGTCTCATGCTACCCTCATTCGTTCCCCCGGGCGTTATCCCCGGGGGCACGCGCGTCTCAGTCTTTATCGATTCGGCTGGCGACCGCACCTTGCTGGTCGCGATACTTGGCATCCTGGCGGCGGTTATAAGGCCGGGATGCCGGGCCGGAAAGCGGTTCAAAACTTAACGCGCCAATTAACATTCCCGGGCGCAACGCCAGGGGCAATTTACCGGAATTATAGAACTCCAGCACAATACACCCTTGCCAGCCGGGATCAATACGGTGTGCGGTGACGTGCACCATCAGCCCAAGGCGAGCCAAAGATGAACGGCCATCAAGCCAGCCAACTAAATCTGCTGGTAAGGTGACAGATTCCAGGGTTACCGCCAGCGCCAGTTCACCGGGATGCAGGAAGAAGGCTTCCCCTTCGCCCAACACAATTTCATCGCTCATGACCCGGTCCAGTGCGGCACTGACTTCCTGTTTCGGGCCACTCAGGTCAATATATGCTGCGGTATGCCCACGGAACGTGCGGAATTTATTCCCCAGACGCACGTCAACTGTCGCGCCATTAATACGCTCAACCGGTGGACGCGGTGTAATGGCCAGACGACCTTCATCAAGCCACATTTCAATATCACGATCGCAAAGACGCATGGTCATTCTCCTTTCGCGCTTTTTTGCTGACTCCTCAGTCATTCAGGCTGCAGACTGGTTGCCCTACTGTAACCTGAATCACTTAGAGTAAATACCCTGTGCCTGATTATGCGTGTTCGCCTGCCTTAACTCTAAGGCGCGCTGACCACTAGCAGTAACACATTAAAAGGCGATACTCAGCCCTGCCTTCGCCAGGCACCGGCGCGGAGCAACCCGCAAAAAAAGGGGTTTATTCAAAGAACTGGCTGATTTTTGCCTTAAGAATATCAATAGCGATGCGGTTTTTCCCCCCACGCGGCACAATAATGTCGGCATATTGCTTGGATGGGTCAATAAACTGCAAAAACATGGGACGCACAGTTTTCTGGTACTGGGCCATCACAGAATCCATGGAGCGCCCGCGCTCATTGACGTCGCGCTTAATACGGCGCATCAGGCAAATATCCAGTGGCGTATCAACAAAAATAGAAAAATTCATTTCCTGACGCAGCCGCGCATCTGTCAACAACAGGATCCCTTCCAGAATGATGACTTTCTTCGGTTCAATATGCACAGTTTCCACCATCCGGGTATGCTCAACATAGCTGTATACCGGAAGCTCAATGGGTTTGCCTTGTTTGAGCATTTGCAAGTGCTGGAACAGCAGGCTGTGGTCCATTGCACTGGGGTGGTCATAATTTGTTTTCACCCGCTCTTCCATGGAGAGGTGGCTTTGATCTTTGTAGTAACAGTCTTCCGGAATGACACCAATGTGTTCATCACCTACCTGATCGCGCAGCTCACGATAGAGAGTACTGGCAATAAGGCTTTTACCTGAAGCCGATGCACCGGCAATCCCGATGATGACGCACTGATGAGACTTGTCAGTCATAAAATTAACGACCTGATAACAGAAAAATGAAGGAAGGGAAACACGGCACTGTGCCGCAAACGCGCCAATTATAGGGATTTCCCCTGGCTGTTGCCAGTCACCCGCTTTATCAGTGAACGAAAAGTATGCAAAATACGGGACTTATCGAGAATAATTAATAGGGCGATGCCTATTTTGCCTGTCAGCGTGTATATTTTTTGCTTGAAACATTCTAATGTTTACTTCTTGCATAGGAATCAGTAACAGGTTGTACTAGCATGATTTCTTACTATTTCGGTGTTCTGGCCGGGTCTTTCTGAAGCAGTTGGTGCGGATTGCGTGGTAATGACGAAAAATAATAATCATCCCCGGGGGTTCCTGGCTTCTCAGTTAAACCAGTTTTTCGGACTGGGGATTGTCAGCTTTCTGTTTACCGCCTTTTCTGTTGAACTGCTCTTATCAACGACCAATCTTGCGCCGGTGTGGTTTCCCAGTGCCATTATGATGTGCGCTTTCTGGCGCTTTCCTGTGCGCCTGTGGTTTTTCCCTGCCGTGGCCTGTATTGTTGGCACTGTATGTGCCTCCACGCTGTTGCTGCCCAGGGTTCAGTTAAACTTCATATTTCCGGTAATCAACCTGGCAGAAGCGGTAACAGGTGCACTGTTACTGAAATATTTACTGCCCAACGATCATCCCCTTGAGTCACTGCCGGACTGGCTGAAAATGGTGGTTGCCAGTGCAGTGGTTCCGCCAGTATTTGGCGGTTTGCTGGTATTACTGGCAACCTCACCTCACAACCCGCTGAATGTTTTCTTTGTCTGGGTGGTCGCAGAAGCCATCGGCTGCCTGGCAATTATTCCTATAGGGCTACAGTTTTCACCCCAAAGCCTGAGCAGTATCCTGCGAGCCCGCAGTTTATGGGAAACCCTGGCAACCATAGCAGCAACATTGTTGCTGAGCTACCTGGCGTTGCATTTTCTGCCGTGGCCGTTCACCTTTGTGATTGTTTTTCTGATGTGGAGCGCCATTCGCCTGCCCCAGGTTGCGGCATTTACCGTGGCACTGGTAAGCATTATGGGTATCTCCCTGATGTTTGCTTTCGGCCAAAGCCCGGTTTCCCTGATTACCGGCTCTGAAATTAATACCCATGCTCCCTGGCTGCCTTTCTTGCTGCTGTTATTAACTGCACACATCATGACTATGGTGATGCACTCTTTCCGCGAGGAACGTAAAAATATCACCGCCAGCGAAACCCGTTTTCGTAATGCCATGGAACATTCAGCAATAGGCATGGCACTGGTGGGGGTTGATGGCCGCTGGTTGCAGGTCAACAAAGCATTGTGCAAGTTTCTGGGCTATACCCATGACCAGTTAAGCAATCTCACCTTCCAGCAAATTACCTTCCCGGAAGATTTGCACACTGACTTGCAGTACATGGACAAATTGCTCAGTGGCGAAATTAACAGCTACTCCATGGAAAAGCGTTATTACAACAGCAGGGGCAATATTGTCTGGGCTTTACTGGCAGTTTCGGTTGTGCGTGATGCCAATAACACGCCACTGTATGTGATTGCTCAGGTTGAAGACATTAACGACCTCAAGCATTCAGAGTGGATGAACAAACGCCTGATGGAGCGGATTACTCTGGCAAATGAAGCGGGCGGCATTGGTATCTGGGAGTGGGATATGCTGAACGACCAGATTAGCTGGGATAAACGCATGTTTGAGCTCTACGGCGTGCCCGGCCACCTGAAGCCTTCATTTCAGTTATGGATGGATTGCCTGGTTGAAGATGATCAGCCAGTGGTCAAAACAGAAGTAACAGATGCATTGCGGCGCAAAGAGCCATTCAAGGTGGAGTACCGGATTCAGGTTCAGGAAGAAATCCGCCATATTCGTACTCTGGCAAACCGGGTGCTGAATAAGCAAGGTAATGTTGAACGCTACCTGGGTATCAGCATGGATATGACTGAAGTTAAACAACTTCACGATGCGCTCTACCAGGAGAAAGAACGCCTGCATATCACCCTGGATGCTATCGGTGAAGCCGTTATTTGTACCGATGTTGATATGCGTATCACCTTTATGAACCCGGTGGCAGAAAAAATGAGTGGCTGGCCGCAGGAGCAGGCGTTTGGTCAGTATATTCTTTCTGTGCTGCACATCACCTTTGGTGAGAACGGCCCACTGATGGAGAATATCTACAGTGGTGATGCCACCCGTTCGGCCATGGAGCAGGACGTGATTCTGCACTCCCGCTCAGGCGACAGTTTCGATATTCACTACTCGATTACCTCACTCAGCACACTGGATGGCGAAAGTATTGGCAGTGTGCTGGTTATTCATGATGTTACTGAATCACGCAAAATGCTGCGCCAGTTGACCTACAGTGCGTCACATGATGGCCTGACACACCTTGCCAACCGCGCCAGCTTTGAAAACCATCTGAAACGCCTGTTAACCAGCGCTGTGGAAAATCGCCAGCAACATGCACTGGTATTTATTGACCTGGACAGATTCAAAGCGGTGAATGATACAGCCGGACACGCGGCGGGCGACAGTCTGTTACGGGAACTCTCCACGCTGATGCTGAGTTTATTACGTAATAACGACTTCCTGTCCCGTCTGGGCGGCGATGAATTCGCCCTGTTATTACCCAACTGTTCTGTGGAAAGCGCCCGTCATATTGCCGAACATATTACCAGCATGATTAATGACTACCACTTTATCTGGGAAGAGCAGACTTACCGGATTGGCGCCAGTGCGGGTATCACGATTATTGATGAACACAATTATGACGCCAACGAGGTACTGTCTCAGGCCGATATTGCCTGTTATGCTTCGAAAAATAGTGGTCGTGGGCGCGTTTCTGTTTTTGAAGCGAAAAAACACACCAACCAGCGTAAGAAAAACCAGCTGTCTGCTGAAGAACAGCAGGCAATTATTGCGCACAACCCGGTACTGATTACTGCGCGGCCAGTGGCCTCTCCCCGTATACCGGAAAGTTGCAGTTTCTATTTACTGGGCGTACAGCTCTGGAATAACGCTGGCGACATGATAGAAGAAAGCCAGTTCCGTGCCGGGCTGAGCAGTGCGGAGCAGCACAAGGCACTGGACCTGCGCATGATTGAACTGTTCTTTAAAGAACATGCGCGCCGGGTTATGGTAAAAGGCTTTACTGTCGCGCTCCCGCTCTCCGTTGCCGGGTTGCACAGTGAAACTGTCGTAGAGGTTCTGGTTCGCTTATTGCGTGACACCCACTTCCCACCAGCACGGCTGATGATTATTGTCGAAAATCAGGTAATTGGCCGGATAGAGGGTTCTGTTAAAAAAGGGCTTGAGCAACTGGTTGATGAAGGTTGTGGGTTAGTTCTTAGCCAGGTGGGCGACGACCTCGACATCTTTAACCATCTCCCTCGTCACTTATTTAAAGCGATATTACTGGAACCGTCGCTGGTGCAACATGTGCATGAAAACCTGATGGATGAAATGATGGTGACCATCATTCAGGGCCATGCGCAACGCCTGAAATTACAGACGATTGGTGGCCCGGTAGCCCAGGCGATAACCATGGATACCCTTTCGGGGATTGGCATGGATTTGATCTTTGGCGACAGCATCGGCCCGCAGCAGCCACTGGAAGTACTGCTTAACGGCAGTTATTTCGCGATTAACTGAGTTCTGGCTGCCAGCCAGCATTGTTCCAGATATGCAGTAGCGCCAGTGAACGCCAGGGTGCCCAACGCCGGGCATACTGGCGGATTTGCCCGGGTGTCATACCGGCAAAGCGTTGTTTAATCAGGTAGTCATCTTCCAGAAATACATCCTGTGCGCCCCACCCGCGTAAAGCGAAATAGCTGGCTGTCCAGCGGCCAATTCCCGGCCAGGACATCAGTTGCTTCAGGCCTGCTGCAGTATCTTCCGGTGGAGTCAGCGGAAAACTCCCCGCTACAACCGATTGTGCCAGAGTAATAATAGTTTCCGCCCGGCGTAACGACATCCCCACACTTTTCACTGCCAGTGGGTCGCAATCTGCAAGAACCTCTGCCTGAGGGAACAATTGCCCGTGAGGGCTGGCTGTTCCGAAAGTGTGAGCCAGGCGGGTGGCAAGCTGCGCTGCCATTTTCACACTCACTAACTGGCCGAGAATTGCGCGTACCATTTGCTCAAAAGGACAAATGCAGCCAGGCATACGAATACCGGGGTTTACCGCGGCAAGAGGCCCCAGTACCTGACTAACTTCTTCCGGGTTCAGGCCAAGGTTCAGCCAGTGGCGCACACGCGCCAGTACGGTTTCAGCAACCGGTACCAGGCTGGGGCTGAGAGCCACCTGTACGCGATGCTGTTGTGGTTCAGGCCGGGCAATCACCAGCCCGGTAACACCACCAATGGCCATGACGCGGCTAAACGATTCCTGAGTAACGTCTTCCAGACCATTTACTGCACGAGCAGCAAGAAACTGACTCATCCACACCCAGTCATAGGGTGGCTTATATGGGAGGAAAAACAGGGAGTCATTTTTAGCAGCATGTTCGGCAGAGCTCGATGGCGGCATGAAGGCTCCTTGGGGCCAGTTGAAAAAACAGGGGGAATACAATCAGCACTACTATACCCGAAATCCCCCGGATTGCAGGCAGGTGGTGAAACCACATCATGGCACAACCAGGGTAGCGGGTTGTGCCTGTACATTGCATAAATAAGCGTTAATCACAGAGGCAATAAATCCCATTACATTGACACTGCCCCAGCTTTTCCGTTTTCCACCGTGATAAACTACCCAAAAGCATCAACCGTTAGCCAGGGTAGTTCGTTTTTTATTGTCATTTATGGACTACGCTTGCTACGGTTTACTCATAGCCGCCAATCCCCCTGTCAGCGACAACGCAGTGCTGTTGAATAATTCATGAGAAAGCTAAAATTCTGGTATCACTTCTCTGTGATGAACACAATTACTCTGGCGATGCTTTGCCTGAGCGCACTCGCATTCACCGGGATGTTTATTAGCGAACGCAGTGCGGAAAGCATTCAGGGGAACGCACACACCATCAACCGCATTGGCGCGGTGCGCATGCAAAGCTACCGGATATTGTCGATGCTGCCGCTGACACCGGACAATATGAATGAAGTGAACCATCTGGAAGATGAACTGCATTCGCCGCTGTTTCGCGATGTTGTACGTACTGAAGGCTTTCATCGCGCTTATCAAACTATCACAGACAGCTGGTATCAACAGGTGAAGCCGCAACTGCTGAAATCACGCACGCCGGAACAGGGCCGCGCCAGTGTTGAGAAGTTTGTGGCAAATCTGAATGTGCTTATTTCACAAATCGACCGCCACACGGAACAGCAAATTACCGAGATAACAATAACGCAGCGCATTTTTACTGTATTAACGCTGTTGTTTTTGTTTATTGCCATTCTGACTTTACGTAAGCGTCTTTTTCAACCCTGGCGTCAACTGCTTAATATGGCCAGCGCGATTCAGGCTGGCGAGTTTTCCCATAAGCTGGATACCCGCAACTATAAAGATGAAATGGGGGAACTGGGTAATGCGCTTAACGCCATGGCCGCTGAACTGAAAACAACCTATGAGAATCTGGAACAACGCGTTGAGGAAAAAACCGCGCAATTACAATTGCAAAACCGTTACCTTGATTTTCTCTACCGGAGCGGCCGCGAATTTAATCGCCAAACGCATACCTGTAAAACACTCGCCCCTTTGATTGAAGAATTGATGTCGCTGACGCCGCTGCGGCAAATTCACCTGACATTTACCGATATTCAGCAATCCAGCCAGTTTGAAAACCTGACTTTTGGCGGTGCCCGGCCTGAGTTTTGCGTTGACAGTGCGTGCCAGCGCTGCCTGCACACGCCAGATAATGGTTCAGAGGCAACGCAGGCCCAGGAGTGGCTGCTGACCGACTGCAACAAAATTTATGGCACGTTGTCTGCACATATTCCGGAAGACTGTTCTCTTCACTATGAAGAACAAAAACTGATTGCAACCTTTTGTGACCTGCTCACGCAGTACCTTGCCCTTTCCCGCCAGGAGCAGCACCAACGCCAGTTACTGCTACTTCAGGAGCGCAGCACCATAGCCCGGGAACTGCATGATTCTATTGCCCAGTCGCTCTCGTATTTGAAAATAAAGATGGGTATCCTGCAACGTCACCAGGATAATTTGACCGGGAAGCAACAAACCCTGATTGCGGATATCCGGCGAGAGCTGGACGTCACTTATAAACAACTCCGCGAATTACTGACCACTTTTCGTTTACAACTCAGCGGCGTTGGATTATTACCCGCTATTGAAGGTTGTATTGCTGAATACAGCCAGAAACTCGGTTTTCCGATAGAATTCAATTATCAAATCCCGGCAAATAAAGTGAGTCCACCACAGGCTATTCACCTGTTCCAGATTATTCGTGAAGCACTTCATAATGTTTATAAACATGCGAATGCCAGCCAGGTAACCGTGTCACTGACCATGGACACCCCGAATAATCTGGTGCACCTGAATATTACCGACAATGGTATTGGCCTGGACAAGCAGGCGTCACACCTCAATCACTACGGGCTGACGATTATGGCCGACCGTACTGCATCGCTTCTGGGCGGGAAACTGGATATTCAGTCTGAAGCACAGCAGGGTACCCAAATTCATGTTTGTTTCACACCGACTAACGAGATGTAATTATGTCACAGCAAAATACGCCCACCGCGAAAGCCGCCACAGTATTATTGATTGACGATCATCCGCTATTACGTAACGGCATCAAAGAGCTGCTGGAGCTGAACAGTGAGATTAAAGTTATTGCACAGACCAATAATGGTCACGAAGGTGTGGCACTGGCTCAGCAGCATGATCCCGATTTAATTTTGCTGGATATCAACATGCCGCAGGTTGATGGACTGGAAACACTTAAGTTACTGCGCGCACAAGGTATTACCAGCCGCATTGTTATTTTCACCGTGTCAAATTATGAAGAAGATGTGATAAAGGCAATGAAACTGGGCGCCGACGGCTATCTGCTCAAAGATATGGAGCCGGAAGATATGCTGGACGCCATTGAGCAAATTTGTTTGGGAAAAGTGGTGGTAAGCCCGGAGGTGATAACCATTCTCGCCACCAGTCTGCGCAGCCATAAACCCAGTAGCGCGCACCCGCTTGAAGATCTGACTGTACGTGAAAAAGAGATCCTGAAGCTCATTGCCGAGGGGCTGGCCAATAAACTGATCGCACGTCGGCTAAAAATTGCCGAAAGTACCGTGAAAGTTCATGTTAAACACTTACTCAAAAAACTGAATCTGCGTTCGCGGGTTGAAGCGGCAGTCCTGGTACATCAGGAAGGGGGACTATAAGTATTAACAGCGGTTGACTGGGCTAACCAAACCAACCGCTTTACTGAGCTGTCGGTTACCGACGTGAGCGTACTATCTGGTAGCGGCGCGTGAGGTATTCAACCGGTACACTCCAGATATGCACCAGCCGGCAAAACGGGAACAAAACAAACAGGGTCATCCCCAGCACGATATGTACCCGGTAAATCCATGCCACACCATCGAGCCAGGCACTGGCACCGGACTGAAACGTGACCACAGCCTGCGCCCAGTGCACTAATTTCATCATTTCCTGGCCATCCATATGTTGGGCGGAAAAAGGAATCGTTAATAGCCCCAGGCACGCCTGAACCACCAGCAATGTCAGAATAAGGATATCGGCAAACGAAGACGTTGCCCGAATCCGTGGGTTGGTCAGGCGGCGTTTCAGTAACAACCCACCACCCACAACTGTCATCACACCGCAAATTCCGCCAGCAATCATGGCGAGTTTTTGCTTGGTAGCGATGGGCAGAAACGATTCGTACACCCAGTGAGGAGTGAGCAAACCAAAGAAATGACCGCCAAGGATACCGATAATCCCAATATGGAACAGGTTAGAAGCCAGGCGCATACCGCGCTTATCCAGCATCTGGCTGGAACCGGCACGCCAGGAATATTGCCCATAGTCATATCTGAGCCAGCTCCCCACCAGGAAGATAGTCGCAGCCAGATAAGGATAAATATCAAAAAAGAATCCATTGATATAGTTCATTTCTGTTCTCCGGTTAACATACCGACATGCACATACTGAGGGTGAACGCGCTCATTTTGCTGGTGTCGGAGCCCGTGGGATTCATTACCGCCACAATTCGCTTCACTCATAAAACTCACCTGCTCTTCTTCCCAGACTTTATCAAGCGCTTCCGGGGTGTCATCCCGCGATTCCTGGCGTACTTTTTGCCGTAAGGCGTCATAGTCGACATCAACGGTGTCTCCGGCGAGCTCACCAAGGAGCGTGAACAGGGCAGCATAGCCACTCCCCCGCTCATCAAGGCGTGTTGCCAGTAATGCCAGAATCGGCGCAATATCCACCAGCCCTTGTCTTGCTTCGTGGCTATCAAGACTCGCCAGGTATTCAAGATACAAGGGTAAATAATCTGGTAACTCCCGGCTGTCTAATGTCAGGCCGGCGCGCTGATACTGGTTAAGTAAGTCCACCATCGCCTGGCCGCGTGCGCGTGAGTCACCATGAACATGCTCGAATAATAAGAGCGACAAAGCGCACCCACGGTCGAACAGTGCACAATATTGCGCCTGAGCAGCCAGCAATGAACCGGCGAACAGTTGGTCCATAAATGCATGGAGGAGCTGTTTATGTCGTACTGACAACGGGCATTCTTCTACAGCACAACGCAGTGCCTCCTGATGCTGCCAGAGCGCTTCATCCGGGTAATCCATGAGCCGGGCAATAATTGTCAGCGTTGTCATGAGCGATCCTTTTTGTCTGCGGTAATGTCAATCGCGTCAATGCGCTTGCTGTTAAACAAGTTGAAGCGGGTATCACTGCCATGGCAGCCATCGCCAAAACTGAAGCCGCAACCTTTGCTTTCCGGGAACGCCTCACGCGCCAGTTCACGGTGTGAAGAGGGCACCACAAAACGGTCCTCGTAGTTCGCGATAGCCAGATAGCGGTACATTTCCTGTGCCTGCTGCTCACTCAGGCCTACAGCATCAAGGGCACGGGTATCTGTACGTTTATCAACGGTTTCTGCCCGTTTGTAATGGCGCATCGCCAGTAAGCGTTTCAACGCACGCAACACCGGAGCGGTATCACCCGCCGTTAACAAGTTTGCCAGGTACTGAACCGGAATACGCAGGCTGTCGACATCCGGTAAAATACCGTCATCGCCCAGATAACCGGCATCTGCGGCAGACTGAATCGGTGATAAAGGCGGGACATACCACACCATGGGTAACGTGCGATATTCAGGATGCAGCGGTAAAGCCAGTTTCCAGTCCATTGCCATTTTGTATACCGGTGAACGTTGCGCTGCTTCTATCACACTGAGCGCAATCCCTTGTTTACGGGCCTCTTCAATAATCGCCGGGTCGTGAGGATCGAGAAAAACATCCAGTTGACTTTCATAGAGTTTCTCCGGATCTTCCACTGAAGCCGCCTGGGCGATTCTGTCGGCATCGTAAAGTAATACGCCCAGATAGCGAATGCGCCCGACACAGGTTTCTGAGCAGACCGTTGGCATGCCCGATTCAATACGCGGATAGCAGAAAATACATTTTTCGGATTTGCCGCTTTTCCAGTTGAAGTAAATCTTTTTGTACGGGCAGCCTGTCAGGCACATCCGCCAGCCACGGCATTTGTCCTGGTCAATCAGTACAATGCCGTCTTCTTCACGTTTATAAATCGCGCCGCTCGGACAGGTGCCCACGCAGGCCGGATTTAAGCAGTGTTCACACAGGCGAGGCAGATACATCATGAATGTATTTTCAAACTGCCCATACATCGCTTTTTGCATTTCGCCAAAGTTGTAGTCAGCCGAACGTTTGGCAAATTCACCACCGAGAATTTCTTCCCAGTTTGGGCCGCCATTAATTTTGTCCATCCGCTGGCCTGTTATCTGCGAACGGGGCCGCGCTGTAGGCTGGTGCCGTCCTTGTTTGGCATTGTGCAAATGTTCGTAGTCAAAGGTAAATGGCTCGTAGTAGTCATCAATAGTGGGCATATCCGGGTTATTGAATAAGCGCGAGAGCACACCCACACGATTTCCCATTCTGGGTTCCAGTTTGCCTTTGATATTGCGTATCCAGCCGCCTTTCCAGCGTTCCTGGTTTTCCCAGTCCGTGGGGTAACCTGTTCCGGGTTTGGTCTCTACATTATTGAACCAGGCGTATTCCATGCCTTCACGGCTGGTCCAGACATTTTTGCAGGTAACCGAACAGGTATGACAGCCGATACATTTATCCAGGTTAAGTACCATGCCGACTTGTGAACGAATTTTCATTCTGGCTTCTCCTGCAGTGTTGTTGAAGAAGGATGCTGAACCACATCGTTTTTCTCGTCATCAAGCCAGTTAACCTGATGCATACGTCTGACCACCACGAATTCATCGCGGTTTGATCCAACAGTGCCGTAGTAGTTAAAGCCATAAGCCAGTTGAGCATACCCGCCAATCATATGGGTAGGTTTGGGGCAGACACGGGTCACTGAGTTATGAATCCCACCACGCTGCCCGGTAATTTCTGAACCTGGCAGGTTCACCAGGCGTTCCTGCGCGTGGTACATCATCACCATGCCTTGTGGGATACGCTGGCTGACCACCGCACGCGCTGTCAGCGCGCCATTTTTATTGAACGCTTCTATCCAGTCGTTATCGGCGATACCCAGCGTTTTGGCATCGGTTTCACTTATCCAGACAATTGGCCCGCCGCGTGACAATGTCAGCATTAACAGGTTTTCACTGTAGGTTGAATGAATGCCCCATTTCTGGTGCGGAGTAATGAAATTCAGTGCCAGCTCCGGGTTACCATTGCTCTTCGCCCCTATCATACCGGCCACACTTCGGGTATCGATGGGCGGTCGCCAGGCTATCAGACTTTCACCGAAGTCACGCATCCAGGGGTGATCCTGGTAAAACTGCTGGCGGCCTGTCAGTGTGCGCCAGGGGATCAACTCATGCACATTGGTATAACCGGCATTGTAGGAAACATGCTCATCTTCCAGCCCTGACCAGGTAGGGCTGGAGATTATTTTGCGTGGTTGTGCCTGAATATCGCGAAAGCGGATTTTCTCTTCTTCTTTGTTACGTGCCAGATGCGTGTGATCACGCCCGGTTATCTGCCCCAACGCCTGCCAGGCTTTTACGGCAACCTGGCCGTTGGTTTCCGGCGCAAGCGTCAGGATCACTTCTGCGGCATCAATAGCGGAATCAATTCTTGGCCGCCCCTGACTTGCCCCTGTTTGCTGGACGTAATTGAGCTTTTTCAGCAACGCCACTTCGCTCTCTGTGTTCCAGTTAATGCCTTAACCGCCGTTACCCTGTTTATCCAGTAATGGTCCAAGTGAAGTAAAACGCGCATAGGTGGCCGGGTAATCGCGCTCGACCGCAATCAGATGCGGGGCCGTTTTACCCGGAATGAGATCACACTCACCTTTTTTCCAGTCCTGGACGTTATATGGCTGGCCCAGTTCGGCCGGTGAATCATGCTGAATTGGCAACGTCACCAAATCTGTTTCAACGCCCAAATGCCCCGGGCAAAGTGTTGAAAAAGCCTGAGCGATGTCTTTATATATTTCCCAGTCTGAACGCGCTTCCCAGGCCGGATCAACAGCCGCGCTGAGCGGATGAATAAATGGATGCATATCCGAAGTATTCATGTCGTCTTTTTCATACCAGGTCGCCGTTGGCAGCACAATGTCTGAGTACAAACAGGTACTGGACATACGAAAATCCAGGGTGACAACCAGATCCAGTTTGCCTTCTGTCGCGTTATCCTGCCATTCCGCCTCCTGCGGATGGCACTTGCCTTCCTCGCCTAAATCACGCCCCTGAATACCGTGTTCAGTGCCCAGCAGATACTTGAGGAAGTATTCATGACCTTTGCCCGATGACCCAAGCAGGTTGGATCGCCAGATAAACAGGTTCCGGGGATAGTGCTGTTCCGGCTGCTCGGCAGCAAAGCGAATTGTGCCTTCTTTGAGCGCCTTCACGGTGTATTCCTGAATGGATAACCCGGCCGCACTGGCCGCACTGGCAATATGCAGAGGGTTAACATTTAATTGCGGTGAGGAGGGCAACCAGCCTAACCGTTCCGCTTTAATATTCAGGTCAATCAAATGCGCACTGTAGCGCGTAGCGTCTGCCAGGGGAGATAACAGTTCATGTGCATTGAGCGATTCATAGCGCCACTGGCTGCTGTGGTTATAGAAAAACGAGGTGCTGTTCATATGGCGGGGAGGTTTTTGCCAGTCAAGGGCAAAAGCCAGCGGCTGCCAGCCAGTTTGTGGGCGTAATTTCTCTTGCCCCACATAGTGCGCCCAGCCGCCACCGCTCTGCCCGACACAACCACAGAACACCAGCATATTAATCAGGCCACGGTAGGCCATGTCCATGTGATACCAGTGGTTAAGCCCGGCACCAACAATAATCATCGAACGCCCGTGGGTTTTCTCTGCGTTATCGCCAAATTCACGGGCAATACGAATGATCTCCTGACGAGGAACGCCGGTAACCGCTTCCGCCCAGGCAGGAGAATAGGCTTTCATGTCATCGTAGCCAGATGCGCAGTTAGCATCATTAAAACCACGGTCAACCCCGTAGTTTGCCAACATCAAATCATAAACACTGGTAACCAGGCCCTGTTCGCCATTGGCCAGTTCAATACGTTTTACCGGCACCTGATGAACAATGACGTCGCTGAGTGCAACCGAGGTAAAATGTTCATGCTCAGTCGCGCCAAAATACGGGAAAGCGACTGCAACCTGTTCCCCGGACGCCACACCCAGTTGCAACGTAACCGGTTTTTTCTGGTGGCCGGCAGTGGCTTCCAGGTTCCATTTACCTTGTTCACCCCAGCGGTAACCGACTGACCCCTGAGGCGCGACCAGCTCACCATTGTCCTGGTTAATAGCCACTGTTTTCCATTCAGGGTTATTGGGCTCATCAAGGTTATCCACTAAGTCTGCCGCGCGCAGAAAACGCCCTGCCTGATAGACACCTTCAACTGAAGGGTCGAGCATAACCAGCATTGGCATATCTGAATAACGACGCAGATAATTCTGGAAGTACTCACTCTGGCGTTTAACGTGAAACTCACTGAGTAATACATGCCCCATAGCCAGCGCCAGCGCGCTGTCTGTTCCCTGTTGAGGACGGAGCCAGTGATCGCACAGCTTGGCGATTTCGGCATAATCTGGCGTTACCGCAACGGTTTTTGTGCCCTTGTAGCGAACTTCAGTAAAGAAGTGTGCATCGGGTGTACGGGTTTGCGGCACATTTGAACCCCAGGCGATGATATAAGAAGCGTTATACCAGTCGGCAGATTCAGGCACATCGGTCTGTTCTCCCCAGGTTTGCGGGCTGGAAGGCGGCAGGTCGCAATACCAGTCATAAAAACTCAGGCAGGTTCCACCAATTAATGACAGGTAGCGTGCGCCGGATGCGTAAGAGACCATCGACATCGCCGGTATTGGCGAGAAACCGGCCACGCGATCGGGCCCATGGGTTTTCGCCGTGTACACGTTCGCCGCCGCAATGAGCTCATTCACTTCCTGCCAGTGGCTACGCACAAAACCGCCACGGCCACGCGCTTTTTTGTAACGCGCCGCTTTTTCTGGCTGTGTGACAATCGCGGCCCAGGCATCAACAGGATCCGGATGCTGTTGTTTCGCTTCGCGCCACATTTCAATCAGGTTTGAGCGCACCATTGGGTACTTTAATCGGTTAGCGCTGTAGAGATACCAGGAATAACTTGCGCCACGAGGGCATCCTCGCGGTTCATGGTTGGGCAGGTCCGGGCGGGTTCGCGGGTAGTCGGTCTGCTGGGTTTCCCAGGTCACCAGGCCATTTTTGACATAAATTTTCCAACTACAGGACCCGGTACAGTTAACACCGTGTGTTGAACGTACTATCTTGTCATGCTGCCAGCGGTTACGGTATCCCTCTTCCCAGTCCCGGTTGACAGACAACGTCTGCCCGTGATCACCAGAAAAAGTGTCACCCAATTGTTTAAAATAGCGAAAGCGGTCCAGAAACTTACTCATCTGGCTTTCTCCGTATTGTCAGTGCCAGGCACATAGGGTTTATTGATGACGATGCCGGTGGCATGGTCGATATTTCCCACATTAGCGTCTGTGAGGGTTATAAAATTGACACGGATCAAAATGAACCTGGCAGGGAAATAACGCTTCAGGTTGACTACTCCCTTAGGGGTAGTTATTTTTAATATTCAATATATTGATTTAAATGGTTTTTTTATAAAACAGATTATTTATTACACAATAAAAACACACCACAACTATTGAGTGGTAGAACGTCTAAAAATAGACTGCCAGCACCACTGATTAGCCCCTGTGTATTCGCAGAGCTGAGATTATTGTGACTTCTTATCTTATTACTCATTCTTTCCGGAAATAATAATCGTATCATTCTGCAATAGAGAATCATTTTAATCCCGATGTAAAAGCAAGTTATTATTCACACAAATAATTAATACATTAAAAAACAAAAAACGGGCTTTTCAGCCCGCTATATTTTGTCACTTTATTAATAACACAGGGTTGTGCGTTATGCTTTTTGTCTGGTCGCCATGCCCTGGTTGATACGCCGCCCATATACGCACCATGTAATGACAATACAGACCACGTAAAACACCAGAAATACTTTCAACGCGCCCAGGGGAGACCCCGTCCAGCTCAGTGACAAACCAAACGCCCGGGGAATAAAAAAGCCCCCGGCTGCGCCGATGGCAGAAATAAAGCCCAGTGCCGCCGCAGTATCGGTTCCTGCCCGGCGTGTTGCATCTTCTTCGGGCAACCCTTTATTCAGTGCATGTTGCATCACAACTCGGCGGAAAATGACTGAAATCATCTGGAATGTCGAACCACTGCCTAATCCGGCGGTAATAAATAAACACATGAATACCGCAAAAAATAACCAAAAGCTTCCGTGTGTATTTCCCCCAGGCAAAGCAAAGAAGACCAGCCCGGTAAATAATGCCATTGCAATGAAATTGACAGTCGTCACCTTAATGCCCCCCAGCTTATCCGATAAGCTTCCCCCTATCGGCCGGGCCAGTGCGCCAATCAATGGGCCAAAAAAGGCATAATGCATCACCGCAATATCCGGAAACTGCGTCTTCGTCAGCATGGCAAATCCGGCAGAAAAACCGATGAATGAACCGAATGTGGCCAAATACAGAATACTCAGGATCCACAAGTGGGGCTGTCTGAGTACCGGCAACTGTTCCACAATTGATGCCTTCGCACTGTGCAGGTCATTCATGCCAATCCAGGCCGCAATTGTCGCCAGCAGGATAAAGGGCACCCAAATCCAGGCGGCGTTTGCCAGCCAGAGGCTACCCCCATCCGCCAGCGGTGTGGCTTGAGTAAAGGAACCAAAAACCGCCACGGAGATAACCAAAGGCACCACCAGTTGCATCACGCTGACACCCAGGTTACCCAGCCCGCCATTTAACCCCAGAGCCTTACCTTGCTGGGCTTTCGGGTAGAAAAAGCTGATATTTGCCATGCTGGATGCAAAATTCCCCCCTGCCAGACCACACAACAGCGCGATGATGATAAAGGTTTGAAATGATGTCTCAGGATGCTGAACCGCATAGCCGAGCCACAGGCAGGGTATGGCAAGAATAAAGGTACTGATAGCCGTCCAGCGGCGCCCGCCGATAAGTGGTACAACAAAGGAATAAGGTACTCTCGCCAGAGCACCGGAAACCGAAGGTAGTGCGGTCAATAAAAACAACTGATCCGTCGTAAAGTGAAACCCGGCCCGGTTAAGATTGACGGCGACTGAAGAAAAAATCATCCAGACACAAAATGATAACAGTAAGCAGGGAATAGAAATCCACAAATTGCGGCGGGCTGTTCTTTCTCCCTGATTTCGCCAGAATGTTTCATTTTCTGGCGCCCAGTTAGCTAAAACAGCCCCATTAGCTGACTTTTGAGTCTTAGGGGGGTTCGCTTGCATAAAGACATCCTCATAAATAGCGCATCACTTAAGCGCTTTTACGTTTATCCCGTAGCCTTTATGTTGATATGTATCAAAATCATGCCAGGCCCTGCCGGGAGCCTGCCCTGGCTCTACTCCCCATGGCTAACCACAACTTATCTTGTAACGTTATGATTTAAAACGATTATAATTTTTCAGCAGTTATCAACCTGATAGCCATTATGCCCCCTGACTTATTGGGAGTACTCATTTAGGAGTAGTCGACCAAAATACTCACTATTTGCGTCAGGCAGCAAAACGCCCTCTGCAGCGGTTATTTCAACCCAAGCCGTTTTGCCAGCCGGTGCAAGTTTGCCACATCCAGTGAAAGTGCACGGGCGGCTGCAGCCCAGTTATGCTGGTGACTATTGAGCGCCTGGCGAATAATATTGCGCTGAAAGTCATCAGTAGCCGCGCGCAACGGTCTGCATGTTAACAATGCAGGCCCGGATGGCTCACCGAATGCGACCGCATTGGCGGGCTGGGTACTTGTTAGTGAGAAATGGGCCGGCGTGAGCATCACTTCCGCGTCACCTCGGGTGGCCCGTGCAATGAGCACGGCCCGATAAATCGCATGTTCCAGTTCACGCACATTGCCAGGCCAGGTATGAGCGCTCAGTACAGACAGGGAATCAGGGCTTAATGCGACAGACTGCAACCCAAATCGCCCACGGCACCGCTCACAAAAAAACCCCGCCAGTAAAGCGATATCCTCTCCCCGTTCCCGCAATGGCGGTACCCGTACCGGGAACACACTAAGGCGATGAAATAAATCCGCCCTGAAACGCCCGGCCAGCACTTCCGCTTTTAAATCGCGGTTTGTGGCGGCGAGCACTCTCACATCCACCTGTGAGTTTTTGTCGTCCCCGACGCGCTGAATATCGCCATATTGCAGTACCCGCAGCAATTTAGCCTGCAAAGATAATGGCAGCTCACCAATCTCATCGAGAAATAATGTACCGTTATTGGCCCGCTCAAATTTCCCCTGTCGGTCACTGATTGCGCCAGTAAACGCACCTTTCACATGCCCAAAGAGTTCACTTTCCGCCACACTTTCCGGTAAAGCGGCACAATTTAAATACACCATGGGCTGGTGAGCCCGGTCAGACCCTTCATGGATAGCACGCGCCACCAACTCTTTGCCGGTACCGGTTTCGCCATTAATAAGCACCGTCAGATCAGATGCCGCCACCACACTGATTTCGTGACGTAACTGAGTAACAGGTACTGAAAGCCCCACTATCTCCGTACTCTCTTCTGTGGAAGACAAGGGAGGCAGTGCTGCCTCGTTACTGCTCAGGCTCTGGCTTTCCAGTTGTTTTATTAACAAGGCATTCTTAAGTGTGTTCGCCGCCAGTACCGCAATCAGCCACAGTTCATCGTTGCTGAGGTGGTCAAAGCACGCCGCATTCATACTGTCCAGCGTCAGCGCGCCCACCAGACGTTCATCATCAAACAGAGGCAACCCGACACAGGCGTGGACTTTTAATTGTTCCTGCCCAGGAATCAGTCCGTCATAAGGGTCGGGTAACCCGCTGTCAGCCGGAAAACGCACCACATTCCCGGCCCGAGCTATGGCCTCAAGGCGCGGGTGGCTGGCAGGATCAAATCGCCTGCCCAGAACATCGGGCGAAAGACCATGAATCGCCAGTGGACGAAACTGGCGATGTTCATATAACAGCAACGCACAGGCATCGCAGACAAGAACACGCTGCAGCAGGTTAACCAGCCGCTGAAAGCGTACCTCACAGGTTCCCCCCTGGTTTAACTCCCCGGCAATATCCGCTAACTGGCGAATCTGAAGCGGCATAACAGTCTCCTGGCGTAGTCATTATGACAACTCATACTGTCATAATGACTTTTTAAATGATAGTCAAAAAGACTACCCCATTGAACACTGCAAACACAAAAATAAATAAAAACAATAAGTTAAAAATTGGCACAGGTATTGCTATTTATCTGGTCATAACAGACACACAATGATATTCACTGAGGGTTTTATGACTGTTCATGTAAAAAATAACATTTTTTGGGTTGGTCAACGGGACTGGGAAGTCCGTGATTTTCACGGCACGGAATACAACACCACCAAAGGCAGTAGTTATAACAGTTATCTGATTAAAGAAGAGAAAACCGTGCTGATTGACACGGTTGATCATAAATTCAGCCGGGAGTTTGTACGCAACCTCCAGACTGAGACAGACCTGCGTTCTCTGGATTACATCATTATTAACCATGCTGAAGAGGATCATGCTGGCGCACTCACTGAGCTGATGGCTCTGATCCCTGACACACCTGTCTACTGTACCGCTAATGCAATTGATTCTATTAATGGCCACCATCACCACCCGGAATGGCATTTCAACGTCGTCAAGACAGGCGATACGCTGGATATTGGCAATGGTAAGCAACTGGTGTTTGTTGAAACCCCGATGCTGCACTGGCCTGACAGTATGATGACTTACCTGACTGGCGATGGGGTGTTATTCAGTAATGATGCTTTCGGCCAGCACTACTGTGATGAACATTTGTTTAATGATGAGGTGGATCAAACTGAGCTGTTTGAACAATGCCTGCGTTATTTTGCCAATATCCTGACGCCGTTCAGCCGCCTTGTTGCGCCTAAGGTAACAGAGTTGTTGGGATTTAACTTACCCGTCAACATGATAGCAACCTCACACGGCGTGATTTGGCGCGATAACCCGGCACAAATTATCGAACAGTATCTGCAATGGTCTGCCGATTTTCAGGAAGACCGCATTACGCTGTTTTATGACACCATGTCCAACAATACCCGCATGATGGCGGATGCCATTGCTCAGGGGATCCACGAAGCTGACCCGCGTGTAACCGTCAAAATTTATAATGTTGCCCGCCACGATAAGAATGAAATTCTGACCAGTTTATTTCGCTCCAAAGGCATCCTGGTAGGCTCCTCCACCATGAATAACGTCATGATGCCCAAAATCGCCGCAATGCTGGAAGAAATCACCGGGTTACGATTCAGAAACAAGAAAGCTTCCGCTTTTGGCAGTTATGGCTGGAACGGTGGCGCAGTGGATAGAATTCAGACCCGGTTGACAGATGCCGGTTTTGAAACTGCATTATCCTTAAAAATCAAATGGCGCCCTGATGACACTCTGCTGGAAACCTGCCGTGAACATGGGCGCAAACTTGCTCACTTATGGGCACTTTCCCCCCTACCGTCCAGGGAATCCGCCCCCCTGGACAGCGCGCTGACTCCACAGCAAACAGAAGAAAATAGCACCTGTATGCAATGCAGTGTTTGCCAGTGGATTTACAACCCCCGACTGGGTGAACCCGTGCAAGGCATTGCGCCAGGAACACCATGGGACCAGGTACCCGAAACCTTTCTCTGCCCGGAATGTGGGCTGGGGAAAGCCGTATTTGATGAGCTCTGTGTGGAGGCGTTATGAGTGACAATGTCGTCATTATTGGCTCCGGTTTTGCCGCCAGACAACTGGTCAAACACATTCGTAAGCTTGATGCTCATCTGCCGGTAACACTGATTGCCGGCGACAGTGCTGACGAATACAACAAACCCGAGTTAAGTCATGTTATTAGCCGTGGGCAACACGCCGATGATTTGACGCGCCAGACAGGTGCGGCATTTGCCCAGGCCTTTAACCTTACACTGCACGCCCACACCCAGGTGACAAGCCTCGATCCGCAACGAAAAACGGTGAGTGGTGGCGGGCAAACCTGGGCGTACAGTAAGCTGGTGCTGGCAACAGGCGCCAGGGCGCGAATCCTCCCGGTGCCTGGCGGTGAGGACATGATAACGCTGAATAGCCAGGCTGAATTCCGTCGTTACGCAACACGGCTCTTTGATGCCCGGCGCATATTGGTAGTCGGAGGAGGATTAATTGGTTGTGAGCTGGCAATGGATCTGTGCCGCGCCGGTAAGCAGGTGACCCTGGTTGATAAAGCACCGTCGATACTGCCTGCGTTACTGCCCGTTCACCTGAGCGCCCCGCTTCACTGTGCACTGACGAAAGCCGGAGTCACAGTGCTCACCGGGCAACAATTACACTGTATTGAGCCGCATGCCGACGGGCTTCGAATAAGCCTGGAAAAGGGGATTCAGTTTAGCGTTGACGACGTTATTTCCGCGACCGGGTTGCAGCCTGAAACAACACTCGCCAGGCAAGCGGGTTTAGCGGTTAATCAGGGCATTCAGGTCAATCAAAAATTGCAAACCAGCGACCCGGCTATTTTTGCTCTTGGCGACTGCGCGGAAATCAATGGGCAGTGCCTGCCCTACCTCCAGCCAGGCCAACTCAGCGCACTAACCCTGGCTCAAAACCTGACAGGTCAGGATGTGGCGCTTTCCCTGCCACCAGCGCTGGTGAAGGTAAAAACGCCGTTGTTACCATTACAGTTAGCCGGGCAGCCATTACGGGAAGATTTGCACTGGAAAATTGCTGTCACAACCAACGGGATGGCTGCACAAGGCTACGATAACGATGAAACCCTGTGTGCTTTTGTCGCCAGCGAGGAACGGATACCTGAATCCTTTGGCTGGTTACGTCAACTGGCTGGTGCATAAACCACGAGCGTTCACCACGCAATGCAAAAACGTTAAATATACTCAGTGGGCAGGGATTGGCCTGCTCCACTGGGTGAGCCCCTGACTGCGGATGCAGGGTACCGCACTGGGGTAAACATCGGACTTTTTACGCCCGCGCTTTTTTACCCCACGCCGCCATAATCCATTTGCCGCAAAGCTGACATTCCGCTAAAGTCCTGCCCCTTCTTCACTGGCATGGGGATAATGAGACATATGTTTATTGGTTTTGATTACGGTACAGCGAACTGCTCCGTGGCGGTGATGCGTGATGGCAAACCCACAATGTTAAAACTGGAAGGCGACAGCGCTTTATTGCCTTCTATGTTGAGTGCGCCAGCACGAGAAGCCGTCAGTGAATGGCTCTATCGCCACCAGAATGTGAGCTTTGAAGACGCAGAGTCTGCGGCTTTGTTACGCCGGGCTATCAGTGCCAACCGCTTAGAAGATATCGAAGTGACTGCGCAGAGTATTCAGTTCGGGCTGACATCACTGCACCAGTATATTGAAGACCCGGAAGAAGTCTGGTTTGTCAAATCACCCAAGTCATTTCTTGGCGCAAATGGGTTAAAACCCCAACAAGTCGCGTTTTTTGAAGATCTGGTGTGCGCCATGATGTGCCATATACGCCAGCAGGCCGAAAGCCAGCTACAGGAAACGGTCAACCAGGCCGTGATTGGACGCCCGATTAACTTCCAGGGGTTGGGTGGCGAAGAAGCCAACCAACAGGCTCAGGGTATTTTGGCCCGTGCAGCGGCGCGTGCTGGTTTCAGCGATGTTGAATTTCAGTTTGAGCCTGTTGCCGCCGGGCTCGATTATGAAGCCTCACTGAACCATGAACAGCGCGTGCTGGTCGTGGATATTGGTGGAGGTACCACCGACTGCTCTTTCCTGTTAATGGGCCCGCAATGGCACAACCAGTCTGCGCGTGAATCCAGCCTGATTGGGCACAGTGGGTGCCGCGTTGGGGGCAATGATCTGGATATCATGCTGGCATTTCGCCAGTTAATGCCCGCTTTGGGAATGGGTGGGCTCACCGAAAAAGGCATTGCGCTGCCCATTCTGCCCTGGTGGAATGCCGTTGCGATAAACGATGTTCCGGCACAAACAGAGTTCTACAGCAAAGAAACCGGGCGTCTGTTGCAGACCCTGATTCGTGATGCCCGCGAACCTGAACAGGTTACTCGCCTGTTGAAGGTGTGGCGCAACCGCCTGAGTTACCGCCTGGTGCGCAGCGCGGAAGAAGCAAAAATAGCCCTTTCCCAGACTGATGAAACCGGTACAACACTGGACTTCATCGCCAACTCGCTGTCTGTGGGCACCCATAAAACCGAACTGGAAAATGCGATAGAACAACCGCTGCAACGGATCCTTGAACAAGTCAACCTGGCGCTTAGCCAGGCTGATACGCAACCGGATGTGATATACCTGACTGGCGGCAGCGCACGCTCGCCCATTATTCGCCAGGCGCTGCAACAGGCACTGCCGGGCATTGCCATTGTGGGTGGCGATGACTTTGGCTCTGTGACAGCCGGCCTTGCCCGTTGGGCAGGGGTTATTTTCCGCTAAGTGCCCTGCCCCCGGCCCGGAGAAAGCTAATCCGCTCTCCGGGCCTGAAATACACTCACCGTTATGCATTTTGGGCTGCCAGCAATGCGTTTTGCGAGCCAGGCCGACTCTATTTTTGTGATATAAAACTGTGTTCCAGACTGTTCCATACAGTCTTCCATTTTTCCTTCATTTTTATAGGTTCCCGGCTCTTTAAACTAGTATGATTAACGCCCACTGGTTTTAAGGAAGAGACAACGATTTCATGAAGAGCGCGACAAAAACACGCTGGTATTTTGGTGCAGGACTAATTTTTGCCATTATTATTGCAGCCGTTTGGTACAACCGGCATGAAACAAATACCCATGGAGAGACCGGGGCTAAAACCAGCCAGTCACGCCCGGGGAGTAATGGGCGCCATGGCATGCGCCCTCTTGCCCCTGTACAGGCGGCAACCGCGCAAAGCAAGGCAGTTCCCCATTACCTGAGCGGCCTTGGAACCGTAACTGCCGCTAATACCGCAACAGTGCGCAGCCGGGTAAATGGGCAGTTAATTGCCATTTATTTTAAAGAAGGCCAGCAAGTGAAAGCGGGCGACCTGCTGGCAGAAATTGACCCGAGTGAATTTACCGTTGCACTGGAGCAGGCTGAAGGCCAACTGGCAAAAGACCAGGCAACGCTGGCAAATGCCCGGCGTGACCTGGCCCGTTACCAGCAACTGGCAAAAACCAGTCTGGTTTCCCGCCAGGAGCTGGATACCCAACAGGCACTGGTTGCAGAAAGCGCCGGTACGGTAAAAGCAGACCAGGCCGCGGTTGACAGCGCCCGGTTACAACTGAGCTGGAGCAAGATAACGGCCCCAATATCCGGGCGCGTTGGTCTGAAACAGGTGGATATCGGTAACCAAATTTCCACCAGCGATACCAGCGGCATTGTGGTTATCACCCAAACCCATCCCATTGATGTTATTTTCACGCTCCCGGAAAGCGATATTGCGCAAATTGTCGCCGCACAACATGCAGGTAAAACCCTTGAAGTGGATGTGTGGGATCGCACGAACACCCGAAAGATTGCCAGTGGCGAATTGCTGAGCCTTGATAACCAGATTGATGCCACGACAGGCACTATCAAACTCAAAGCCCGTTTTACTAACAGTGACGACGCCTTGTTTCCCAACCAGTTTGTCAACGCACGCATGCTGGTCGCTACTCAGCAAAATGCGGTTGTTATTCCGGTTGCCGCCCTGCAAATGGGCAATGAAGGCAATTTTGTATGGGTGCTGAACAGCGAGAATAAAGTCAGTAAACACCTGGTCACACCAGGGATTCAGGATAACCAGCAGGTGGTGATTACTGCCGGGCTTTCTGCCGGAGACCGGGTGGTAACAGATGGCATTGACCGGTTGACGGAAGGTGTCACAGTTGAAGTGGTCGCCCCGCAAACCACCACACAGGAAAACGCCACACAGGCTGAAACCAGAAAAGCGCACTCAGGCCAGCATAAAGGAGCGCGTTCCTGATGCAGGTATTACCACCCAGTACTACCGGAGGCCCTTCCCGGCAGTTTATTCTGCGCCCGGTCGCCACCACGCTGTTTATGGTAGCAATATTGCTGGCCGGGATAATTGGTTACCGTTTTCTGCCGGTTTCTGCGCTACCAGAAGTGGATTACCCCACTATTCAGGTGGTCACACTCTACCCGGGTGCCAGCCCGGATGTTGTGACATCGGCGATTACTGCGCCACTGGAGCGGCAATTTGGGCAAATGTCTGGCCTGAAACAGATGTCATCGCAAAGCGCCGGGGGCGCTTCAGTAGTGACATTGCAGTTCCAGTTAACGCTACCGCTTGATGTCGCGGAGCAGGAAGTTCAGGCCGCAATTAACGCCGCAACCAGCCTGCTGCCCAGCGACCTGCCCAACCCGCCGGTTTACAATAAAGTTAACCCGGCAGACCCACCAATAATGACACTGGCGGTAACTTCTTCTGCCCTGCCCCTGACTCAGGTGCAGGATTTGGTGGAAACCCGTATTGCCCAAAAAATTGCTCAGATAAATGGCGTAGGTATGGTCGGGGTGTCTGGCGGGCAACGCCCGGCGGTGCGGGTTAAACTCAATGCCCAGGCGCTGGCCGGGCTGGGTATCAGCACAGAAACCGTGCGCAGCGCTATCAGCAATGCTAACGTGAATTCTGCCACTGGTAGTCTGGATGGCCCGGAGCGTGCAATTACTCTTTCCGCCAACGACCAGATGAAAACGGTACAGGAATACCGCGACCTGATTATTGCCTGGGTTAACGGGGCCGCCGTGCGCCTTGGCGATGTCGCCACCGTTGAACAGGGGCCAGAGAATGCCTGGCTGGGCGCATGGTCAAACCATGAACCGGCTATTGTCATGAATGTTCAGCGCCAGCCCGGCGCCAATATTATTGAAACCGCCGACAGTATTCGCGCACTGCTGCCCGGCCTGAAAGAAAGCCTGCCTAAATCTGTTCACCTCGCGCTGATAGCCGACCGTACCAATAATATTCGGGCTTCAGTAGAGGATACCCAGTCGGAGCTGATGCTGGCAATTGCGCTGGTTGTCATGATTATCTACCTGTTTTTGCGCAATGTTCCGGCCACCATTATTCCTGCAGTAGCCGTACCACTTTCCCTCGTGGGGACTTTCGCGGTCATGGTGTTTCTCGATTTCTCCATCAACAACCTGACACTGATGGCACTGACCATCGCTACCGGGTTTGTGGTGGATGACGCAATCGTGGTGATTGAAAACATCTCCCGGTATATCGAGAAAGGCGAAAAGCCACTGGCTGCGGCACTGAAAGGCGCCGGGGAGATAGGCTTTACCATTATCTCTCTCACTGTGTCATTGATTGCGGTACTCATTCCATTACTGTTCATGGGCGACATCGTTGGGCGGTTATTTCGGGAATTCGCCATCACCCTCGCAGTGGCAATTTTAATTTCGGCGGTGGTTTCACTGACCTTAACGCCGATGATGTGCGCCCGAATGCTCAGCCATGAATCCCTGCGTAAACAAAACCGTTTTTCGCTGGCCTGCGAGCGTTTTTTTGAATGGGTTATTGCCGGTTATGGCCGTGGTCTTAACCGGGTGTTACAACACCCCTGGCTCACATTGGGTGTGGCATTTGGTACCCTGGCGCTGACCATTTTACTGTGGGTCTGGATACCTAAAGGATTCTTCCCGGTGCAGGATAACGGTATTATCCAGGGTACCTTGCAGGCCCCACAGTCGTCTTCTTTTGCCAGTATGTCGCAGCGCCAGGCACAGGTGGCAGACCTGTTGTTGAAAGACCCGGATGTGGCGAGCATGACCAGTTTTATCGGGGTGGATGGCACCAACCCGGCGCTGAACAGCGCACGCATTCAGATAAACCTGAAGCCGCTCAGTGAGCGTGATGACAGAGTTTCAGAAGTGATTCAGCGCCTGCAAAATAAAGTAGCAACACTGCCTGGTGTCACGCTGTACCTGCAACCGGTACAAGACCTGACCATTGATACCACCGTCAGCCGCACGCAATACCAGTTTACCCTGCAGGCCAACACGCTGGATGCGCTGAGCACCTGGGTGCCCAGGCTGATGGCTAAACTCAAGACACTGCCTGAACTGGCCGATGTCAGCAGTGACTGGCAGGATCAGGGCTTACAGGCCATGGTGAAAGTGGATCGCGACAGCGCAAGCCGCCTGGGTATCTCGATGGCAGATGTAGACAATGCACTGTACAACGCCTTCGGCCAGCGCCTGATTTCCACTATTTATACCCAGTCGAACCAGTATCGTGTTGTGCTTGAACATGATACCCACAACACACCAGGCCTGGATGCGCTCAACGGTATCCGCCTGGAGAGCAGTAATGGCGGAATGGTGCCGCTGAGCGCCATTGCTCAGGTTGAGCAACGTCATATGCCGCTGACCATTAACCACCTGGATCAGTTTCCTTCCACCACTATCTCTTTTAATGTGGCAAAAGGCTCCTCATTAGGTGAAGCCGTGGATGCCATACAGGCCGCGGAAAAAGGGATGGATTTCCCGGCGGACATTATGACTGCATTCCAGGGCAGTACACTGGCGTTCCAGGCGGCACTGAGCAGCACGGTGTGGCTGATTATTGCCGCCATTGCCGCAATGTATATTGTGCTGGGTATTCTGTACGAAAGCTTTATTCACCCAATAACGATACTGTCCACTCTGCCTACCGCCGGGTTGGGCGCTTTGCTGGCGTTTCTGGTTTCAGGTTATGAACTGGATGTCATTGCGATAATCGGCATCATTTTGCTGATTGGTATCGTGAAGAAGAACGCCATCATGATGATAGACTTCGCCCTGGCGGCGGAGCGTGAGCAAGGCATGGCTCCACGCGAGGCTATTTACCAGGCCTGCCTGTTGCGTTTTCGCCCTATTCTGATGACCACGCTCGCTGCACTGCTTGGCGCGCTACCGCTGATGCTCAGTACCGGCGTAGGTGCAGAACTGCGCCGCCCGCTGGGAATAGGTATGGTGGGTGGTTTGCTGGTCAGCCAGGTGCTGACCCTGTTTACCACCCCGGTTATCTATTTGCTGTTCGACCGCCTTTCTCACTGGCTGCGTAGCCGTTTGCCGCGCCACGAGGAGGCCTGAGTGCGCTTTTTTGCTCTGTTTATCTACCGCCCTGTTGCCACCATTCTGATTTCGGTGGCAATAACGCTGTGTGGGGTTCTCGGGTTTCGGTTGTTGCCCGTCGCCCCTCTGCCACAGGTGGATTTCCCGGTCATTATGGTGAGTGCGTCACTGCCGGGCGCATCACCAGAAACCATGGCATCGTCAGTAGCCACACCACTGGAACGCTCATTAGGCCGGATAGCCGGCATCAACGAAATGACGTCCACCAGCTCTCTGGGTAGCACCCGAATCATCCTGCAATTTGAACTCAACCGGGATATTAACGGTGCGGCACGGGATGTACAGGCAGCGATTAATGCCGCGCAAAGCCTGCTGCCAACCGGCATGCCTTCACGGCCAACTTACCGCAAAGCTAACCCGTCAGATATGCCCATTATGATTCTGACGCTGACGTCCGACACGTTGTCGCAAGGGGAGTTATATGATTTTGCTTCCACACAACTGGCGCAAAATATTGCCCAGACAGATGGCGTTGGCGATGTAGATGTGGGCGGCAGCTCACTGCCTGCGGTGCGGGTGGATTTAAACCCGCAGGCACTGTTTAACCAGGGGGTTTCACTGGATGCCGTGCGAAAAGCTATCAGTAACGCCAATGTGCGCAAACCTCAGGGCGCAATCGAGGACAACACCCACCGTTGGCAGTTACAAACCAATGATGAACTGAAAACTGCCGCTGAATATCGCCCGCTGATTATTCATTACAACAATGGCGCAGCTGTGCGGTTAGGTGATGTGGCAAATGTGACTGACTCCGTGCAGGATGTACGCAATGCCGGGATGACCAACGCTCAGCCCGCTATATTGCTGATGATTCGTAAACTGCCTGAAGCCAATATTATTCAGACGGTTGACCGAATTCGCGCCCGCCTGCCTGAACTGGAGCAAACCATTCCTGCGGCGATTAAGGTTCATATAGCCCAGGATTCCTCTCCCACGATTCGTGCTTCACTTGCCGAAGTGGAGCAGGCGCTGTGTATCTCGGTAGCGCTGGTTATCCTGGTGGTATTCCTGTTCCTGCGCTCCGGCCCGGCAACATTAATTCCTGCTGTGGCGGTGCCTGTCTCCCTGATAGGCACCTTTGCGGCGATGTACTTGTGCGGTTTTAGCCTGAACAACCTCTCGCTGATGGCGCTTACCATTGCGACCGGGTTTGTGGTGGATGATGCCATTGTGGTGCTGGAAAATATTTCCCGGCACCTGGAGGCTGGGGTTAAACCGTTACAGGCTGCGTTGCAGGGCGCTCGTGAAGTGGGTTTCACCGTGCTTTCCATGAGTGTCTCGCTGGTCGCTGTGTTCCTGCCATTATTACTGATGGGCGGGTTGCCCGGCCGGTTATTCCGTGAATTCGCCGTCACACTTTCGGTGTCTATTGCGATTTCGATGGTCGTTTCCCTGACACTCACCCCCATGATGTGCGGGTGGCTGCTTAAAAACCCTAAACCGGGTGCCAAACAGCAAGGTGCCGGGCGCCTGATGCTGGCTGTGCAGGGTGGATACGCCCGCTCGCTCGCGGTGGCACTGAAATACAAACGCCTGGTGGGTATTGTGCTGCTGGCAACTATTGGGCTCAATATCTGGCTGTATATCGCCGTGCCCAAAACCCTGATGCCGGAACAGGATACCGGGAGAATAATGGGGAATATTCGCGCCGACCAGAGCATTTCGTTCCAGGCAATGCGCGGCAAACTGCAGGACTTTATGAAAATCATCCGTGAAGACCCGGCTGTGGATAATGTGACCGGTTTTACCGGGGGTTCCCGGGTTAACAGCGGTATGATGTTTATCTCGCTCAAGCCACGCAGTGAACGCAAAGAAACCGCGCAACAGGTGATTGACCGCCTGCGGGTAAAACTGGCGAAAGAGCCAGGGGCCACGCTGTTTTTGATGGCAATGCAGGATTTAAGAGTCGGTGGGCGCCAGGCAAATGCCAGCTACCAGTATACGCTTTTGTCAGATGACCTCAGCGCCCTGCGCACCTGGGAGCCGAAGATTCGCCAGGCACTGGCCGCCCTGCCAGAACTCACGGATGTCAATTCAGACCAACAGGATAAAGGTTCAGAGCTGGCGCTAACCTATGACCGGGCAACGTTATCGCGGCTGGGGATAGACGTGGCGGATGCCAATAACCTGCTTAACGATGCCTTCGGGCAACGCCAGATTTCAACCATCTACCAGCCGATGAACCAGTACAAAGTGGTGATGGAGGTTGATCCTCGCTATACCCAGGATGCAAGTTCACTGGATAAAATGTTTATTATCAACAGCGAAGGCAAGCCGATTCCACTGTCCTGGTTCGCCAAATGGTTGCCTGCCAATGCACCGTTGTCGGTAAATCACCAGGGGCTTTCAGCTGCTTCAACCATCGCCTTTAACCTGCCCGATGGCGTATCGTTATCACAAGCCAGCGATGCCATTGAACGTACCATGACAGCACTGGGTGTACCGTCCAGTGTGCGCGGCACCTGGGCAGGGACGGCGCAAATATTCCAGCAAACAATGAACTCCCAGCTCATTTTGATTCTGGCCGCAATTGCCACTGTCTATATTGTGCTGGGTATGTTGTATGAAAGTTATATCCACCCACTCACGATTCTTTCTACGCTACCTTCCGCCGGAGTCGGCGCATTGCTGGCTCTGGAGATGTTCAGCACGCCTTTCAGCCTGATTGCGTTAATTGGCATTATGTTACTGATTGGTATCGTCAAGAAGAACGCCATTATGTTGGTTGATTTTGCCCTTGAAGCCATGCGTAACAGCGATATTTCCGCGCAGGAGGCTATTTTCCAGGCCTGCCTGCTGCGTTTCAGGCCGATTATGATGACCACACTGGCATCTATTTTGGGTGCACTGCCTCTGGTGCTGGCAACCGGCGATGGTGCTGAATTACGCCAGCCGTTGGGGATGACCATTGTCGGTGGTCTGGTAGTCAGCCAGCTATTAACACTGTATACCACCCCGGTGGTGTTTTTGTTTTTTGACCGTTTGCGGCCTGGTAGCCGGGCACGAGAAGACCGACATGTACAACTGGCTGGTGAGTAACTCTGGCCTTTTCACCCGCACGGCGTGTAACGCCGTAGCGGATTAAGACTTAACTGGAGCCCTGTATGAAGTTCTGGCGCCTGGGTATTACTGGCAAATTATTTATTGCGATTCTGTCCACCTGCATTCTGTTGCTTATCACAATGCACTGGGCAGTACGTGTCAGCTTTGAACGGGGTTTTATTGATTATATTAAGCACGGTAACCAACAGCGGCTGGTACTGCTGAGAGACACCCTGGCGGAACAGTATGCCATTCACGGAAACTGGCGCTTCCTGCGCCACAATGACAGGTTTATGTTCCAGCTTTTGCGCTCCTTCGACCGCGATCTGAGCGGTGCGCCACTGCCCCCTCCGCGCCCCGGTGAACGGAATATGGAGCAATATACGCCTGCTTTGGAAGCCAGAAATGGCAACGAGGATGCCATGCCCGATGGCGGCGGGCCTGGCAACATGAACATGGATCATGGGCAACCAGATCCTTTCGTACCCAACAGCGAACCACCCCAGGTGGACGATGGCGTTCACCGTGAACCGGGGCCGGGAATGGATCCGCTCCATGGCTGGCATACACAATTTTGGGTACTGGACCAAAAAAGCCGCCTGCTGGTTGGCCCACCCTTCCCTATTCCACCCGACAGCAACCGGGAGCCAATTAAATTCAACGATACCACTGTTGGCTGGGTGGTGGCGTCCCCCATTGAACGCCTGACCCGAACCACAGATATCAGCTTTGACCGCCAGCAACGACGTACCAGCTGGTTGATAGTCGCACTGGCAACATTAATGGCTGCCGGAGCGACATTCCCGCTGGCCCGTGGTTTACTGGCACCGGTCAAACGCCTGGTGGAAGGAACACACAAGTTAGCAGCAGGTGATTTCAGTACCCGGGTGGAACGAAGCAGCAACGATGAACTGGGCAGGCTTGCCAGTGACTTTAACCAACTGGCCAGCACCCTTGAGAAAAACCAGCAAATGCGCCAGGCCTTTATGGCTGATATTTCCCACGAACTACGCACACCACTGGCGGTATTACGTGGCGAACTGGAAGCGATTCAGGATGGTGTGCGGAAATTTACCCCGGAATCAGTGGCTTCTCTGCAGGCCGAAGTGGCTACGCTGACCAAACTGGTTAATGACCTGCACCAGCTATCCATGTCGGATCAGGGGGCACTTGCTTACCAGCGCCATCATATAGAAGTGATCTCTCTGGTGGAGACGGCCACAGGCGCATTTCGCGAGCGCTTTAACAGCCATGGGTTGAGCATCAGCCTGAGTTTACCAGACAGCGCCACATTGTTTGGCGACCCGGACCGTTTGATGCAATTATTCAACAACCTGCTGGAAAACAGCCTGCGCTATACTGACAGCGGTGGCGGGTTGACCATTACTGGCCGCATCCAGAATGGCGCACTTCACCTGCAATTCGCAGACAGTGGCCCGGGGGTAACCGATGAACAGCTTGCACAATTATTTGAGCGGTTCTACCGTGCTGAAGGTTCGCGTAACCGGGCCAGTGGCGGTTCGGGTTTAGGTTTGTCTATTTGCCAGAATATTGTGGAAGCCCATGGTGGTAAAATTTCCGCCGGGCACGCCGCTGCCGGGGGCATCAGTATTGATGTCACCTTACCTTTAGAAAATGAAACACAGAGAAGCGTATGAGCGAATTCCCGATTGATGAAAATGCACCACAGATCCTGATTGTGGAAGATGAGCCGAAACTGGGTCAGTTGCTTATCGATTATCTGCGGGCAGCCAGTTATGCTCCAGTTCTGGTTAACCATGGGGATCTGGTTGTGTCTTATGTGCGCCAGACTCCACCGGACCTTATTCTGCTGGATCTGATGTTACCGGGTACTGATGGCCTGACTATTTGCAAAGAGATCCGCCGGTTTTCCGATGTGCCCATTATTATGGTTACCGCGAAAATTGAAGAGATAGACCGCCTGTTGGGGCTGGAAATTGGCGCGGATGATTATATCTGTAAGCCCTACAGCCCACGGGAGGTTGTCGCCCGGGTAAAAACTATTCTGCGCCGTTGCCAGCCCAAAGCGTTTCACAGCGACACAGATAACGGCCCAACACTGAAAATCGATGAAAGCCGTTTCCAGGCCAGCTGGAATAACAAAGCGCTGGATCTCACCCCGGCTGAGTTTCGGCTGCTAAAAACCCTTGCCCATGAACCGGGCAAAGTCTTTTCCCGTGAACAGTTGCTGAACCATCTTTATGATGATTACCGGGTGGTCACGGACCGTACTATAGACAGCCATATCAAAAACCTGCGCCGCAAGCTGGAAGCACTGGATGAAGAACAGCCATTTATTCGCGCTGTTTACGGTGTAGGCTACCGCTGGGAAGCCTACCCCTGCCAGTTTCTGTAACCCCGCCGGGCGTACTGACGCCCGGGTTTATTTCCCCTGCCGCAAGCGCTACAATGCCCGCCCTGAAAGTGTGGCATTACGCCGCATACCTGCCGTTTCACCTGGTGAAACGGTTCTGACCTGACATCAGAAAGAGCCCAATATGTTTAAACCGGAATTACTCTCTCCGGCGGGAACGCTGAAAAATATGCGTTACGCCTTCGCTTATGGCGCAGATGCCGTTTATGCGGGACAGCCTCGTTACAGCCTGCGGGTGCGTAACAACGAATTCAACCACGAAAACCTTGCCCTGGGGATAAATGAAGCCCACGCACTGGGGAAAAAGTTTTATGTCGTGGTAAATATTGCCCCTCATAACGCCAAACTGAAAACCTTTATTCGCGACCTGAAACCCGTTGTGGATATGGGCCCGGATGCGCTCATCATGTCTGATCCTGGTTTAATCATGATGGTTCGTGAAGCCTTCCCGGAAATGGCTATTCACCTTTCCGTACAGGCGAACGCGGTGAACTGGGCAACGGTAAAATTTTGGAAACAGATGGGGCTGACCCGGGTCATTCTTTCCCGCGAGCTTTCTTTAGAAGAGATTGCTGAAATTCGTGAACAGGTTCCGGAAATGGAACTGGAAGTATTCGTACACGGTGCATTATGCATGGCTTATTCAGGCCGCTGCCTGCTTTCCGGTTATATCAATAAGCGCGACCCGAATCAGGGCACCTGCACTAATGCCTGCCGTTGGGAATACAAAGTTCAGGAAGGCAAAGAAGACGATATCGGCAATATCGTACATGTGCATGAACCCATTCCGGTACAGAATGTTGAACCTACGCTGGGTGCTGGCGCGCCAACCGACAAAGTATTCATGATTGAAGAGAGCCAGCGCCCGGGTGAATATATGACGGCGTTCGAAGACGAACACGGCACCTATATTATGAACTCCAAAGATTTGCGCGCCATTCAACATGTTGAGCGCTTAACCCAGTTAGGTGTGCATTCGCTGAAAATTGAAGGGCGCACCAAATCGTTTTACTACTGCGCCCGTACCGCTCAGGTGTACCGCCGCGCCATTGATGATGCCGCAGCAGGGAAACCTTTCGACCCGTCGTTACTGGAAACACTGGAAGGCCTGGCACACCGTGGCTATACCGAAGGTTTTCTGCGCCGCCATACCCATGACAGCTACCAGAACTATGAATACGGGTATTCGGTTTCCGACCGCCAGCAGTTTGTCGGGGAATTCACCGGCGAGCGTAACGGCGAGCTTGCTGCAGTAGCGGTAAAAAATAAATTCAGTAAAGGCGACAGCCTGGAGTTAATGACGCCGCAAGGCAACATCAGCTTCACGCTGGAACATATGGAAAACGGCAAAGGCCAGCCAATGGACGTGGCGCCGGGTGATGGCTACACAGTCTGGCTGCCCGTTCCGGCGGACCTGGCGCTGGAATATGGCCTGTTGATGCGCAACCTGGCGGGGCAAACCACCCGTAATCCACACGCAAAGTAACAACCAACGGCTGTTTATGGTTACCAGCGAGCTAACCTTAGAACTGGATCACATACGTGACGGTTTAATATGGATATTATTAGCACGCTGAAAAACATAACCCATAAATGCTAGTTGTACCAGGAACCACCTCCTTAGCCTGTGTAATCTCCCTTACGCAGGCTTATTTTTTTGTGTATTTCACTTAACGCCCAGATTGCTGGTACCAGGCTTTTTGTGTATAGCGTGGTGTCTCTTTGCATTTCCTGCCCTGCCCAGCCAGGTAATGTTTCTGTCTGTTTTAAATATCAGCTGGCAATTCTGAATAGTGTTTAACGATCGATAATATGCCCTACATCTCACACCATACCAGGGATACATCGTTAAATGCGCAACTAAAATAAAATCAACCAGTTCTCTATTTAATATACTCTCTCATACTCTGGTTGAATGATCATGATATTAATTATCATTACATGTGATATTGCAATAAAAAAGATAGTGCATTCATAATTATTCAATCTTAATGTGAGATTAATACTGAAAGAATAAATTATTTTGCATAACAGCTTTTATATATTAGTAATGTGTGATGTTTAATCATTGTAAAAAGGAAAACTGATATATGCATCTGGAACTACACAGTATCGAAAGAGTGGGATGGTTAAGAGCTGCCGTATTAGGTGCAAATGATGGTATCGTCTCGACAGCGAGTCTTGTCCTTGGTATTGCCTCGGCAGGCAGCTCATCATCCGGTATTTTACTGGCAGGGATTGCCGGGCTTGTTGCCGGTGCCATGTCGATGGCGACAGGAGAATATGTCTCAGTTTCATCTCAGACAGACACGGAAAACGCCGCTCTCGCGCAGGAAAAGAAGGAGTTGATGGCTGACTATGAAGGCGAGGTTAATGAACTCACTTCTCTATATATACAGCGTGGTGTTGAGCCAGACCTGGCTCACAAAGTTGCATTACAACTTATGGAAAAGGATGCGCTGGACGCTCATTCCCGTGAAGAATTGGGAATTACAGAAACCAATGCGGCACAACCACTCCAGGCTGCAATTTTTTCAGCCGGAAGTTTTTCCGCAGGCGCAGTATTGCCTTTAATTGTTGCATGGTTAGCCCCCCCGGCACTGGTTTTTCCATTTGTCATTCTTTCCACTCTCGTTTCACTGACTTTCCTTGGATATATTTCATCCGTTGTGGGTAAGGCATCACCACTGAAAGCCATGCTCAGAATCACCTTCTGGAGCGCAATGGCAATGGCTTTATCTATGGGAGCGGGGGCACTCGCGGGGCAGGTTCTGGCTTAGATATTGTTTCATCTGCAGAAGATGCCTCAAGGTATGCGTATTGTCTGATAGAAAACGAATTAATAATGCGGATTTTTTAACAGTGCAGGCAGCATACAGGAGGACAAAAGTGTACCCTGAGAGTAATTGGTAACTTTTTAAACCGACCATCAGGCATCTTCATGCCGCTGTTTAGCAAACGGGTTACACCTGGTTATATTAAGTTGAAATACTTTTTTTCTTGCATTCTTAGACAGTGCATTTTTTAAAAAAAAAGCAGTTTGTTAAGCTATCGTTTAACTTTGTCACCTGTTATTTGTTGCGAATGATCTGATGGGCGAGTAGTTTATTCTGGCATGAACAATTCGTGCTTTTTAACAGGAGACACCTTCTCCATCCTCTAACTGACAATCTTGTTGTTTTCTATTTTTCCGAATGTGATCAGGTAGAACAGTTTTCTGAGTATTTCAAACGCAGTATTCAGTCATAGACGGCCGAAGAGTAAATTTTTTAACAGTCTGGGAAGTATCTCCCCGTTAGGGTAGTCCATATTACAGATGCTTACATTTTGTAATGTGCGGTGTGTTAATCTATTAATCAAAGTGATAGCAAAAAATGAGTAAATTATTGATAACGGGTTGTACCGGGTTTCTTGGTGGTTGTGTTTTAAGTTATGCACTAAAAAAATATAATATTAAGGATATTTTAATATTATCCAGAACAGCAGGAGACTACCAGGCATTAACACGAGTACAAGATAACCTCGCTCGTTTTGGGCTTTCTCCCGAAATAACTGGCCAACTCACTGATAGCAATATTATTGAAGGCGATTTAGCACAGCCCGAACTGTTTCTGAATAACCCGTGTTTGAATGAAGTCACTCATGTGATTAACTGTGCTGCAGTTGCATCATTTGGTAAGAACCCAATGATTTGGAAAGTAAATGTAGAAGGTACATTTGCTTTTGCAAAAAGAATGTCAGAAGTACCCTCGTTGCAGCGTTTTGTGCATGTTGGCACCGCCATGTCCTGCTTACCAGAACCGGGCCACAACATTAAAGAATCACTCATCACAACCGATGATTCGGAGCATATTGTTGATTATACTCGTGCCAAAGCAGCAATTGAGCGAAAAATGCACGAAGAGTTGCCAGGGCTCCCGTTAGTTATTGCCCGCCCGTCAATTATTGTTGGTCATTCAGAGTTAGGCTGTAAGCCTTCGAGCAGTATTTTTTGGGTGTTTAAAATGGCACTGACTCTGGGTAAATTTATGTGTAATTTGCAGGACAAAATTGATGTAGTACCCGTTGATTTTTGTGCCGAAGCCTTACTGACATTAACAGAAAGTGAAAATGTAAAAAATGGTGTATACCATGTTTCTGCAGGGCCAGAATACAGTGTAAATTTTGCTGAAATAGACGAGGCAATGGCCCAGGCTGGGGGAACAAAACCGGTAGCAGACAGTTATAGTATGGTGGATATGGGGTATTTTATGGGGATTCGTAAATCCTTCCCAACACTTTTTGGCGAGTGCAATGAGCGAATTATACTCAGAGCAATTAATCTTTATGGCCAGTTCTCCCGCCTGAATGTCACTTTTGACAATACTCAACTGCTCCACCTGGGTGTTTCCGCTCCCCGGAAGTTTACATCCTACATAGATAAGTGTGTGGATTCGACTCGTGGGCAAAGCGTAACGGAAATGATGGCCTGCGATTTTAAATAACCGTACCTGGCTACCCGGCAACAGGCTACCTGCCTCTTAAGAGAGGTAGCCTGTTGAATATCTGAGTAAACCGTTGTTCAGTGCCCCTGTGCCAGTCTCGAGTGATGAAAGCATTAGTTGCAGACCAGGCAACGGCTGGAATGACCACCATTCAGGTATATTTTCTGTCAGGAATAACTAAACCCTGACACAAGCTTATTTTTCCCTCCAGTTTTCAGGCTGTTCTGACGATAACAATCTCTATATAGCACTACACTTTGGGTGTGGAGCACTTTACAGGGAATACAAGCCATGAAAACACTTGCCTCTTCCATGCTAATTCTTAATGGCAAACTTGCTAATGATCCTATTTTGCGGGATACCATTCATCAGTTTCGTGAACGAGGGTTTGATCTCCACGTCCGGGTGACCTGGGAGTTTGGAGATGCAGAGCGGTTTGTTAATGAAGCTCACAGCCTGAAAATCGAGAACGTCATTGCCGGTGGTGGTGACGGTACGCTGAACGAAGTGGTCAATGGTATTTTCAAGCTGGAAGAAAAATCACGCCCAATTCTGGGGATTTTACCGCTGGGAACCGCCAATGACTTTGCCACAGCAGCCGGGATACCCGATGCGCTGAATAATGCACTGATGCTGGCAATCAATGGTCGTCCACGCCAGATAGATCTTGTCCAGGTGAACCGTGGTCGCTGCTTTATTAATATGGCATCTGGCGGGTTTGGTACCAAAGTGACTAATGATACTCCGGAAACCATGAAAGCTACGTTTGGCGGCGTGTCCTACCTGATCCATGGGATCCTGCGGCTGGATAAACTGTCTCCGGACCATTGTGAAATTCGTAGTGGTGATTTTATCTGGGAAGGGGACGCCCTGATTGTGGGGATAGGCAATGGCCGCCAGGCCGGGGGTGGGCAGTTGCTTTGCCCCGGTGCGTTGATTAACGATGGAATGCTTAACCTGCGTATTTTTACCGGAGAGTCTTTAGTTCCCACGCTACTCAGTACCCTGGCGCGCAGTGAAGATGAAGAACACATGATAGAGGCCAGTGGCAGTTGGTTTGAGATTCGGGCTGAACACACTATGACATTCAACCTGGATGGTGAGCCCATTAGTGGCAACCAGTTCTCACTGGTTGTAAAGCCGGGCGCTGTTTTCTGCCGCCTGCCTCCGGACTGCCCGTTACTGAAATAACACCCTCCCGCCCCGGTATCTTACCGGGGCGCTTTCAACAATATCACCTGTTCCGTTTTTGCGTGTGAGCAACTCAGGCGATAGTGACCTGTTTACTGAGGTAAACATCCTGTACGGCATTAATCAGTTTTACCCCGTCTGCCATAGATTTTTTGAACGCCTTGCGCCCAAGGATCAGCCCCATGCCACCAGCGCGTTTGTTAATCACGGCAGTACGCACAGCATCAGCTAAGTCTGTTTCTCCACCTGCTGCACCCCCTGAGTTAATTAACCCGGCACGGCCCATATAACAATTTGCCAGTTGGTAACGCACCAGGTCTATGGGGTTTTCCGTAGTGAGTTTGCTGTAGACACGCTCGTCGGTGTAACCGAAGTTAACAGCTTTATAGCCGCCATTATTTTCTGCCATTTTCTGCTTAACAATGTCGGCGCCAATCGTCGCTGCGATGTGGTTTGCCTGGCCGGTAAGGTCGGCGCTGGCATGGTAATCCACACCATCTTTTTTGAAAGCAGGGTTACGCAAATACGCCCACAGCACTGTTACCATCCCCAGTTCATGTGCCCGTTCGAATGCCGCTGAGATCTCCTCTATCTGGCGGCGGGACTCTTCTGAACCAAAGTAAATCGTAGCGCCTACCGCAACAGCCCCCAGGTTAAATGCCTGCTCTACGCTGGCATACAGAGTCTGGTCATAAGTCGTTGGGTAGCTCAGGGTTTCGTTATGGTTCAGTTTCATCAGAAACGGAATACGGTGGGCATAACGGCGGGAAACCGCAGCCAGCACGCCATAAGTCGAAGCTACGCAGTTACAACCCGCTTCAATCGCCAGTTCAACAATGTTTTTCGGGTCAAAATAGAGAGGATTGGCGGCAAATGATGCACCAGCAGAATGTTCAATCCCCTGGTCAACCGGCAGTATCGACAAGTACCCGGTACCAGCCAGGCGGCCTGTGTTATAGAGAGTCTGCATGTTACGCAGTACAGCAGGTGAGCGGTTGTTGTCCACCATAACCCGGTCCACATAATCAGGCCCGGGCAGGTAGAGCTGTTCGGCGGAAATTGTCATACAACGGTGTTGCAACAGGCTATCGGCGTCTTTTCCAAGAAACTGAATAATATCGGTCATCATACACTCCATTATTTGCCTCTGTTTGCCAGCGAATAATGCCCTGAAGCTATCAGGCTCACCGGAGTTTACCGCGCAGAGTTCGCATAAACTCCGGGTAGCAGCCTGAGCCCGGCTATTATTCACTGAGAAATATAACCGTAGCAGATTTTTGGTGAAGCCCCTTGTGTAAAAATGACATCCAGTAACTTGCTGTTAGCCCTGGTTTCAGGGAGAAAATGTCACTGGCTGATGGCGAAAAGAAAAGTAGTTACGGCTGAAAAATGAATAGGGATTACGGCTGTTGACCTGAAACTCGCGTTTCTCGGCAAAAAGTGCGGTGAGCTTGTCATAAATGCCAAAACGCAAGGCCTCCGAACAGAGTTCTGTTATTTTTTCTGGCGTAAAATTCCCGGTCATCGGGCCGATGAAACTCTGCACTGGCAGCCCGGTTTTACGGCACAATTGTGCGCCAAAGGCATCATTTCCCCCATCACCCGAATAGCAGGTTAGTGTACGAATGATGGCATTTTGGTACAGCGGATAGCGTGTTTTGAGCAGCAGGCTCAGTTCCTCTGCGGAAACATGGCGTACATCATCGCCAAATCTGCCATTCTGAAAACCTGCCACCACCATGCTACCTGTTTTGCCCACCAGACACCCGTGGGCGACCACATTCAGCCGCTGTTTCCCTTCCCACTCATCATTGAAGGTGTACATACCATTCATTAATAAATCGAGATTTTTCATTTTCTTCCTCTGAAAAAGGAAGACAGTATCGGGGTTCAGACTTTCAGGGAAAAATCGTTTTTACCAGGGGTATTAACACTATTATTTACGATTAATACCAGTTATCCCCTTCCGCGAAACCCGCCGGGTGTCATACCCGTTGGCACTGTGTTTCCACGGTAGCAACACACTTTACACCCCCCCGTCAGGGCCGGTTGGTGTACAGCAAAACTGTTACATTGATCAAGTAATCACCACAAAGGTATTTTAAAGGTATTATTGAATGGTATTTTAAAGGAGTACCTTACCTGACATGAAGGATTAAACAATGAAAACGAAAGTCCAACTGTCATTCATGATGTTTGTTGAATGGTTTATCTGGGGCGCGTGGTTTGTGCCGTTGTGGTTGTGGCTCAGTAAAAGCGGCTTTACTGCTGGTGAAATTGGCTGGTCATATGCCTGTACTGCTATTGCTGCAATCCTCTCGCCTATCCTGGTTGGCTCACTGACCGACCGCTTCTTCGCAGCACAGAAAGTGCTGGCAGTATTGATGTTTGCCGGTGCTGTACTGATGTACTTCGCTGCACAGCAAACCCAGTTCAGTCACTTCTTCCCGTTGCTGCTGGCCTATTCCCTGACTTATATGCCCACCATCGCACTGACCAACAGTATCGCTTTTGCCAACGTGGATGACGTTGAGGCCAACTTTCCACGTATCCGGGTGATGGGCACCATTGGTTGGATAGCCTCCGGACTGGCGTGCGGTTTTCTGCCCCAGATGCTGGGCTATAGCGACATTTCAGATACCAATATTCCCCTACTGATGACAGCGGGAAGCTCCGCATTGCTCGGAGTTTTTGCCTTATTCCTGCCGAATACACCGCCAAAGAGTACCGGCAAGCTGGATTTCAAAGTCATGCTCGGGCTGGATGCACTGATTCTTCTGCGTGACAAAAACTTTCTGGTGTTCTTCTTCTGCTCATTCCTGTTCGCAATGCCGCTGGCGTTTTACTACATCTTCGCCAACGGTTATCTCACAGAAGCAGGCATGAAAAACGCCACTGGCTGGATGACGCTCGGCCAGTTCTCAGAAATCTTCTTTATGCTGGCGCTGCCATTCTTCATCAAACGCTTTGGTATTAAGAAGGTCTTACTGTTGGGCCTTATCACTGCGGCTATTCGCTATGGTTTCTTTGTCTACGGTGGTGCAGAACACTATTTTACCTACGCCCTGCTGTTCCTTGGCATTTTGTTACACGGTGTGAGTTATGACTTCTACTACGTAACGGCATACATCTATGTGGACAAAAAATCGCCGGTACATATGCGCACTGCCGCACAGGGTTTGATTACGCTGTGTTGCCAGGGCTTTGGCAGCCTGCTGGGTTACCGCCTGGGTGGTGTGATGATGGAGAAAATGTTCGCCCTGAATCCGCCAGTAAATGGGCAAACCTTCAACTGGGCCGGGATGTGGACATTTGGCGGCGTCATGATTGCCATAATAGCCTTACTATTTATGCTGTTTTTCCGCGAATCGGATAAAGAGATCACCGCAATTGAGGTGGTTGATGGCGATAACGCGCTGACACAAGGGGAAGTGAAATGAAACATGAACGTGTTCTCGGTGCTCTTTATGGGCAGGCGTTAGGGGATGCGATGGGTATGCCGTCTGAGCTGTGGCCAAGAAAGCGCGTTAAAGCGCACTTTGGCTGGATAGACCGTTTTTTACCGGGCCCCGCAGAGAACAATGCCGCCTGCTATTTTAACCAGGCTGAGTTTACTGACGACACCTCCATGGCGCTTTGCCTGGCTGATGCCATTATCGAATGTGACGGGCAAATCAATGCCGATGTCATCGGCAAGCATATTTTGCGCTGGGCAGAATCCTTCGACGCCTTTAACAAAAATGTATTAGGCCCAACCTCTAAAATTGCACTTAACGCCATTCGTGACGGAAAACCGGTGAGCGAACTGGAGAACAACGGTGTGACCAACGGCGCAGCAATGCGCGCTTCACCATTGGGTTGCCTGTTACCGGCCACCCATCTGGCACAGTTTGTTGACCAGGTGGCGCTGGCCTCCAGCCCAACGCATAAATCTGACCTGGCGATTGCCGGTGCAGTGGTAGTTGCCTGGGCGATTTCCCGCGCGATTGACGGCGAGCGTTGGCAAAGCATTGTTGATGCCCTGCCCGGTATCGCCCGTTATGCGCAGGAAGCCAAACCAACTACTTTCAGCCCATCACTGGCGGCCCGCCTGGAACTGGCACTCAAAACCGTCCGCGAAGCAGACGGCACAGAATCCGCCAGCGAGCAGGTTTATCAGTTAGTTGGTGCCGGTACCAGCACCATCGAATCCGTTCCGGCCGCCATTGCGATGGTGGAGCTGGCCGGTACCGACCCGAACCGCTGTGCAATTTTATGCGCCAACCTGGGCGGCGATACAGACACCATTGGGGCAATGGCAACCGCCATTTGCGGCGCGTTGCACGGGGTCCAGGCGATTAACCCATCCTTCAAATCAGAACTCGACGCCGTTAATCAGCCCAATTTCACCAGGTACTGCGATGCACTGTTGCGCTATCGGGAGCAAAGGGAGGATGTATGAATTCAGGTTTTGCCCACCAGATTGAAACATTACGCGCCATTCGACCGCTCACGGTACTGGGCGCGGCCGTGATTGACGTGATTGCAGACGCCTGGGCTTTGCCGTGGAGCGGTTGCGATATTGAGCTAAAACAGCAAGGGGTTAATATTGGTGGCTGTGCACTGAATATCGCCATCGCCCTGAAACGGCTGGGTATTGCCGCGCAAAACGCCCTGCCCGTGGGGCACGGCGTGTGGGCCGATATCATTCGCAACGCAATGGCAAAGCAGAGTCTTCATAGCGTGGTAGACGCTGAAACGGGTGATAACGGTTGGTGCCTGGCACTTGTTGAGCCGGACGGCGAACGTACATTTATGTCCTTCAGTGGCGTAGAAAACCAGTGGCAACCAGCGTGGCTGGCTAAACTCGATGTGCCCCCAGGCAGCCTCGTCTATCTTTCCGGCTATCAGTTGGTATCGCCGTGCGGTGAACTGTTGACGAACTGGCTGGAGGGGTTGCCGGAGGTAACCGCGTTTATTGATTTCGGCCCGCGTCTTGCTGATATCTCTGATGCGCTGATGGCACGGATTATGGCCTGCCGCCCCGTGGTGTCTCTGAACCGCCAGGAGGCGCAGATTGCCGCCGGGCGGCTGGGCGTGGCAGAGGAACAATTGGGAGAGGTATGGCAGCAACGGTTTGCCAGTGCATTGATTGTTCGCCATGACAAAGAGGGAGCCACCTGGTATGACGGTACTGAATCAGGTTATGTCCCGGCATTTCAGGCGACTGTTGTGGATACTATCGGCGCAGGCGACAGCCATGCCGGAGGAACGCTGGCGGGCCTTGCCGCGGGTTGGTCTCTGGCTGATTCAGTCAGGCTTGGCAACGCAGTGGCCGCCTGGGTTGTCAGCCATCGTGGCGGGGACTGCGCTCCGACGCGTGAGGAGTTACTCCTCGCACACAAAAACGTATAGATCGCTGCGGCAGTAGCTGATGCTGTACTCAACCGGCCGGTGTTGCTGGTCAAGCGCCACTTGCTTAATCACCAGCACCGGTATTTTGTCATCCATACTGATATGTTCCTGAAATTCGCTGTCCGGCATGCGGGCGCTGACGCGTGAGCGGGTGCGCTGAGGGAAAATATTCTGGCTGCGAAAATAGTCATACAACGAAATACCAATCGCATCGGGGTCATGGATTAACCCCGCCGGCACCCAGGACTCCTCAATTGAGACAGCATCTTCATCAACATAGCGAATACGCTTAAGCAAAAAAACATCGCTTTGCGGCGCAACCGACAACTGGCTGGCTACCTCTTCCGGGCATTTCACCACCCGCTTATTGACCCACAGAGTATTCGGTTTCTTACCACGCAACACCACCTGCTGAGAAAAACCGCGCGCCTCTTTCAGGGAATATTCAAATATATTATTGATTTGCGTACCATAACCACGAGCACGGGTCACCACGCCCTCTTCTTCCAGCGCCTGCATCGCTTTGCGTACTGTGATTCGCGACACCCCGGTTAACTGGCTCAGGTCACGCTCACCCGGCAGGATATTTCCGTGCTCCAGCAGGCCACTGCGCACCGCGTTTTTGACCGTTTCGGCAAATTTAAGGTACAGCGGCGTGTTATCGGGCGCGGCAATCCGTTCATTAAGGTGGGCAATTAACCGGGTATGCGCTTGTTCCATCTCTGTTTTTCTCTGGCCGGGGTTTCCTGCCAGTATACCCTAAATAATGCGAATTGCAGGAAGGTTGCAAGGCAGTACCCCCGGCAGCTTATATTAAGTATCTACCGGGGTGAGGTGCAGCTAACGCACCTGCAAGTTGCAACATGACAGATATATACGGCTACCACCACTCATGAAAATGGTGAACCGGCCCAATCCCGTGCCCTACTTCCAGAGTATCCGCTTGCGCCAGCGCAGCGGAGAGCCAGTTTTTAGCCTGCTGCACCGTATCTGCCCAGGTACTATGCCGTGGGCGTAACGCTGCAAGGGCGGCAGAGAGTGTGCAGCCTGTGCCATGGGTGTTTTTAGTCTGCACGCGCGGTGCAGTAAAACGCCATTCACCATCACGGGTAAAGAGCCAGTCCGGGCTTTCAACATCATTCAAATGCCCCCCTTTCATGAGCACTGCGCCGCACCCCATTGCCAGTAGCGCCTGCCCCTGCGCTTTCATTTCACCTTCAGTTTGCGCAGATGGCGCATCTAACAGTGCTGCGGCTTCTGGCAGGTTTGGGGTGATAAGCGCCACCTGCGGCAGCAATTTTTTACGCAGTGTATCAACGGCAGAGGCTGAAAGAAGCGGGTCGCCACTTTTGGCCAGCATCACCGTATCGAGAACGACGTTGTGGTTCTGATAGCGCCGCAGTTGCTCTGCAACCGCCTCCACAATGTCAGTCTCTGCCAGCATGCCAATTTTCGTGGAGTCGATACGCACATCGCTAAGCACTGAATCCAGTTGTGCGGCGACAAAATCCGGCTCAATGCGGTAGACCGACTGCACGCCGCGTGTATTTTGCGCCACCAGCGCAGTGATAACCGAACACCCGTAAGCTCCCAGCGCAGAAAAGGTTTTTAAATCGGCCTGGATGCCTGCCCCACCACTGGGGTCCGTTCCGGCGATTGTCAGTGCATTAACTCTTCTCATGCCAGAGCCCCTTCATTGAGGTTCCACAAGGCATCCAGCATGGCAGGAACAAAACTGCCCGGGCCCCGGCTTGCTGCAACAGCGAGCTCCCCGGCACAAGACATAATCCGGCACGCGCCAGCGACATTCACCAGCCTGTCACCCGGTAACGCGCAACTGGCGGCAACCACAGCAGAAAGCGCACACCCGGTGCCCACAACATACGTCATCAACACATCGCCTCCGGGGACAGCCAGAGTGCGTTCACCATCGGTGACATAATCCACCTCACCTGTCACCGCGACAACAGCCCCGGAACTCCGGGCAAGACGCACGGCGGCATCTATTGCCTGCTCTGCTGGCTGCAACGAATCCACTCCGCGCCCGCCTGTACCGCTACCTGCCAGCGCCATAATTTCGGAGGCATTGCCCCGTATCGCTGCCGGGCGTAATTCGCATGCCTGATGGGCAAATGTGGTACGCAACTGCAACGCACCCACCGCAACCGGATCCAGCGCCCAGGGTTTACCCGCGTTATTGGCTGCATGAATCGCTGCCATCATGCCTGCAGCTCGCGGTGTGGTGAGTGTGCCAACATTAATCAGTAAGGCATCTGCCAGGGCCGCGAATTGTGCGGCTTCCTGCTCGTCCGGCACCATCGCGGGGGACGCACGCAAAGCAAGCAAGGTATTGGCAGTAAAGGTTTGTACCACGTCATTGGTCAGGCAATGGACCAGTGGGCGGTGAGTACGGAAGTGTTGTAAAACGGTGGCGGCTTGATTGCCGCACAGCAGGTCAGGTTGCATTTCAGGCTCCTGTCCGGCGTGAAGAAGCGATACCGGACAGGTATCTGACTTCCCTACGCTGGCATTATCCAGATCAGGTAATACGGGTATTTCTCAGCCCATCTATGATGGGGCACCCCGAGTCAAATAAAACAAAATCAAAAGCTTGCGATTAATGCTCCTCATTAATCCCTGATCAGGATAGTAATGCCAGCGGGAAGTCTTGTAAACGGTAAAAGCGGCCCTTTTGGGCCATGTGTGACAGGATGAGTGACAGTTTGTATGGCACAAGAAACCATCCATTATTACGGCATAACGGTTTTTGAGCAACTTGAAAATCTGTTCCTTGACCCGCTACTCACTGCGTTAGACGAATACGGAATACCCACTCAGATCTCGACCCAGCTCAAGAACCTTATTTTGCCATCAGAACATCTTTCGGGCTCTATCTCACAGAGTAGAACAGCTCCCACTGACTGGCTTTGAGAAAACCTTAATGCGTTGGGCTGTGTCTGAAATGTAGCTTAATCTAATCCGCTGGCCCTCTGTTTATGGCTGAGTTTTTTTTCTAACGCCTTCAAACCGTCCGTTTCTCGCTCATATCTCAGGAACACAGACGCAGAATAGACCAAAAGTTACTGTGCCACCCGTACACTCTCCGCAGCTACTTTATTCGTTCATGTCTTACTTAAGTGGTTTCTTATAAAATCTTTTTTTGTTGTCTTCGACCTTATTGCACGTAAAATGACCAGACATATTCATGAAAGGAGTCTTTATGGATATCGCGCTGCTCAACAGGGGCTGGAACAGAACATGGTCTGATACAATGGTGAATCTGGAAGCCCGGAAACTCGTCGAAACAGCAAACCGGCTGTCAGCATTCTATTTGCAAGATGGCCTAACACGTATCAAGTTTATCGAAGAGATAAAACAGGTCGTAGAAAAGGAGTTCGAGGCAGCACGGCGAGCTAAAACAGATGAAGAATGCATCGTATGCATCAAAAATCTGCGTGTCGAAACGGATAATCTGCACGAACAAGAACGTCTGTTAAGAACCAGAGCCGCACAGCTTTACGCGAAGGTCGAGTTTGTTAAGGAAAATAATAAAATCGTCGGTTATGTTATATCCGCTGTAAATGTGGTGCTATCAGGCGTGGTTCTCTTTGGTGGCTTTATGATGTTATCCACTATGGGGCCGATTGGTATGCTGGCTGGGGCAGTTCTGATTGCCGATGGAATGAACGGATTAACGAAAGAAGTGCTCAACTTTGATCAGCCAGCAGGACATAAACCCTCGCAAGGTATCATTGCTGACTCCGCGATGCATACGGCCCAGTTCATGGGATTTAATCCTAACACGGGCCTGGCTCTCTATAATGGTGTTACTCTTGGCGCCAGTCTATACAGCATTGCTGGACTAGCTCGAAAAACTGGAGCCTGGAGATTATTCCGCTGGCTTCCACACGATTACTATCGCAAAGTCAGCACAATGAGCACTCCTAAGCTAACAATGAAGATTGTCGGTTATGGCGTTAAAGCAAAAGTGATTTTCGACCTATTGACAACAGAAAATGGAACCCGTTAATCCTTGATAGTTTTTCGGTAACGCCATGATTTATAGGAAATTACCGGCGGCTGTGCGAAGGACATAATGGCAACCCCAAAGATCATCGCCAGCCCCCATGCTACTGCTCTATCAGGTGAGCTGAAGACGATAAGTAGCAGCAGGATAAAGGTACACACAACCACCACTCCCGCCAAGGTAACAAATCGTCTAGCGAGGTCATTTATGGCCTCTCCAGGCGTTCCTCCATATTTTTCAATATTGCTTTTTATCTTCTGCAATTCGGACTGCGTAAACCCTGAACGTAACAATGCCTCGTCAGTCACTTTCATATCGTCCCTTATCTCCCAGAAGCGTTTTCTCAATCGCTGATTGTGCAAACAATCATACTGATGAACTTTACAGCAATCCAGCCGAAACTTTGCGGCAGACTCTACCTCCCTTTCCTTAGTCCTGGTAGTACCAAGACGTTACAACCAATCCAACCCATCTATCACATAACAAACTGAGCGTAACGGAAAGGTGTGCAAATAGCGTCTAGTAATACCTGAGCCACTCTTCTCATAACCAACTACCTGTTGCAGGTGTGCCAGGTTGCCAACCCAACCAGCTAAATAGCCAGAAATCATCATATGCCGAAAGCTATGCACCAATCGCCGCTGCCCATAATCATCAAGATAAGGAATGCCAAGCTGATCTCGAACATCTGCTAAGACCTTGCCGATCTTCGGCATGTTTTGCCAGAGACAGGGGAAAAGATTTTCTCTTTCCATTGTCGATTAACGAAATCAAGAAAACCCCACTCGATCAGTTTGGGATGGATTGCCACCTGCCTTGTAGCGTTCTCGGTTTTACCCTGCCCTCCTTCCGCGATCAGGAGTAGTGCCGCTGGCTATCTTCATCAAATTTGATCTGTGATTTCTCCAGCCTGGCGATCTCCCCTCTTCTGGCTCCCGTATACGCCAACAACAAGGTGATCCATTTCTGCCAGCCATCAGGCTGCTTGAGCGCCCACCCTACAAACTTTCTCATTTCTGCTGCACTGTAAGCTCCAAACCTCGCTTTCGACGGTGCGGCGACTACTCCATCTGTCGGAGACTTCTCCAGAATATCTTTATTATCAGTCAGGAAGGTTTTGAAGAGCGATTTGTAAATCTTTAAATGCTTGTGGATAGACTCACCGCAAACCAAATCTTCAGGTGGCACATCATCACACTCGATCAATTGCTGAACCGTCATTGACCGATAAGGCTGCACTACACGCTTAGGCAAGTTTTCAACAACTTCCATCACCTGCTTAATGTCCTGCTTGGTGATCGTCATTACATTTGTAGATGCGCCCAAGACAATCAGCAGAACTTCCATAAAGCGTTCATTGGCCTGCGAGATTCCCTTCGTCCAATTCCGGGCCTTCTCCTTTTTGTACATATTCCAAGCGCCAGCCAGCGTTAGCACTTCTTTTGGTTCACCTTGCTCTTCTTGCTCTGCAACGATGGCAGAGGTGACCACCTCCCGATACTCCTGCACAACTAGCGGCTGGGGTTTACGGAAGTCGTCATTAAAAAATTGCTGGGTTAACCAATTTTCATTCTGTTGCTTTAAGTGGTTGCCGTATTCAGACAGGCGATCCCCAAACTGGTTCGGGTGGATGACTCCACGCTGAACCAGAGGAATCACAGGAGAAGCAAAAGACATGAGCAACTGCGCCTGGGTGTGGCTGTCAGTCTCCAGTGATTTGCGGAAATATTTATTACCGGTCAGGCGGAAACGAACGTAATAAATCCCGTTGCGTGTGGTGGTGTGGCGTATGGTTCTGTGGCCCATTCTGAAAGCCTCATTGAGTAATGAACTATCAAAACAGGACGTTAAATCTAGAAATTTCTTTTGATTTTCAATGGATAACGGCCAGACTACGCTGGCATTATCCAGATCAGGTAATACGGGTATTTCTCAGCCCATCTATGATGGGGCACCCCGAGTCATTTAGCGTAAATATCTGCTGGTGCCAGATTAGAGGAAGAGGCTTGCCAACACAAGCATATGTAGCTGGTATTACTCCTTCATAAGCAGTAGCAGCTCACATGCCGCGAGGCGGATTGTCGCCTGCTGCCAGAAACAGGTACAAAGTCATTTGATGTAGTAAAATCATCTGTAAATCGGTTATAGCTCTCTTATTCCCATTTGTATGGTCACTTTCTATTGTTAATTAGGAAAATATCATGCTAGACCTCTGCTTAGGGTACTTAAAAGAAAGGATGAACCAGTCAATAAAGAATGTTTTTGATTTATCAAATGATTTAGTAATTGTCTCACCGCCTGTAGATCTGGATGGTTCTAAATCACACGAAATACAAAACAAGGTCCTCATTTTCATTAGCAATATCGAAAAAGACACGTTTTCCAAAAGTTACCGTCCGGACAACAATAGCAACAGAACAACCCTCTCTTCGAAACCACTTTTTATCACGCTGACGGTTACCATCGCCGCTAATTTTAGCTCTGCCCATTATTCAGATGGGTTAAAAGTCCTGTCGCACTTACTGGCATTCTTCAACCGCAACAGCAATTTCACCCACCAAAACGCCCCTGATTTACCTGAAAGTATTGAACAAATTAACATGGAGCTGGAATCCATACCGGGAGAGCAATTAAACCATATGTGGGGTGTATTCGGCTCACACTACCTGCCATCATGCGTTTACCGGGTGAGAGCACTGGTACCAGACAGTGAAGCAATTCTGTCCCAGGTGGGCAACATTCATATTTCCAATACAGACATCACCAAAAGGGATAACTAAATGGCAGACTATCAATCCATCTTAAGCATTAAAGTGCAGCATGAGTATTACAATTCATTTAAAGATGAACTGGCACCTTTTGATATCATTGCGGATGAAAATACAGAAATTTTATTCAGGCAATACGGTATTCTGGTGAAATCCAGACCAGGAACCATACAACTTGTGGTGGATGCAGAATCATTTACCGATTTAGCTGCTTTAACCCAAGAGTTTAATCTGATGTTTTACCTCGTAAGTACCGACTCTGTAGTCAGAAGCATTACCGGGATGCCGAATGCATTTGATATTGCTAGTATAAATGCTGAGTTTACACAGGGAAACTCCATGCAGATCAGTGTTGACAACTGGATTAATTGTGACCAACTCAATGAGTTCACACAACATCAAGGAACAACCATTTATAATAAAAATTTCATCGGGATACTTAGCATTCACATCCCAAAAAAGTTATTTAACTTAGATAAAAAAACCATCACTCTTCAATTCAACACCATATCAACTTACTGGAAATATTATCTTTGCTCATTAAATTCCACAGCCAATATCAACATAGCGGGCTCATCTGGTATAGCCAGTTCGTTTACTGAACAGGCCAATGAACAGATCTTAAATCAAACTGCACGGGTTTTTATTTCAGACCACCGAATACCCTTAATGAAAGTATGTGCAGAATCTTTTTCATTGTTAAGTGACAAGAAAACAATTGTTAAGTTACTTCCACTTCCTGATGCAAATAATACCTCAATACAACTTATTGATGGTAGCATGCGTTTAACTTCTCATATCTATGTGGCCTGTAACTAACATTTTTTATAACCAAAAAATCATAGAATAGATACCAGGGAAAGCAGGCATTGAGTCGGCACACACCATTGAAACCGAATGGCTCAACTCAGGGGAAACCACTATTTAACGCGGAAATCATTATATCTCACTGTATTTATTTAATAATTTCATTACTGATTTGGTGTTCTGGCAACAGAATAATCATCATTGACCAACCCACAGCTAAAGTTCTGGCAGAAGCATGTAAATCTCGCCGCCCGCCAACATTCCCCAGTAAAACCCGGTCAATATTGCCTGCCAGATAACAAAAAAATGAACCACAGGGTATTATTAAAAAATTCCAAAACCTGATTAGATTTTATTGTCAATCGGAGTTGACAGAAAACTGAGCAGACGCTATACCATGATTGTCAATAGTAAAATACTCTTAACTTGCCTGAATGCCTTTCTTAACAGTGTATTTCACAGTGTGTTTTCCTGTGTGTTAATCATGGGCATGGTTGCCAATCAATTACATGAAGGTCCAAACTATGGGCGTAATGAAAACACCTGGCGTATATATTGTTGAGAAGAATGCATTTCCAAACTCTGTTGTGGAAGTGGCTACTGCAGTACCCGCATTTATTGGATATACAGAAAAAGCGGATAACGGTGGCAAATCGCTAAGCAATCAAGGGTGGCGTATTACTTCAATGTCAGAGTATCGGCAATATTTTGGCGGGGAGCCTCAACATACATTCGAAATAGCAGAGGTACCTGAAAACCCCGATACCAATATCAGAGAGGCATTTAAACAGGCAGGAAAAGCTTACCAAATAACCCAGTCGAATACCCGCCATCACCTTTACTACAGTATGTTACTTTTTTTTCAAAATGGCGGCGGCCCTTGCTATATCGTATCAGTAGGTAGCTACGCCGATGATATCGATGCAGATGTATTAAAAAACGGTATTTTGCCTCTCATTAAAGAGGCAGAGCCCACCATGCTGCTCATACCGGAAGCAATACAATTGAAAGAAGATGACTGTATCAACGTTGAGCAAGCCATGTTGGGGCACTGTGGCGGAAAAATGAAAAACCGTGTCGCAATTTTAGATATTTGGAACGGTTACAGAGACCGCCAGCATCCCGATGGTGACTGTGTTGAAAATTTCCGGTCTAAGCTTGGTATTAACTATCTCGATTATGCTTCTGCCTACTACCCCTGGCTCAATACATCAATTGTGCAAGACAGTGATGTGAGTTTTCGCAATGTCAGCAATATAGATAAACTGGTCGAACTCCTGAATGCCGAAGTTGCCGCCATGTTCAGTGATTTAGATGGTCTTTCCCCGGAAGAGCTCAGTACGGGAAGTAACAAGTTAAGAGCGACACGCAAACAAGGCATGCTGGACGAAATTACTAAGTTAAGCGGCGCAATATCCAGTTCGGATGCCGTTCTGCTGCATAAAACGCTTTCAAACATGAGCCCGTTATATCAAACCATTATGGCGGACATCAAATTCCAGCAAAATATCCTGCCACCATCGGCTGCTATGGCGGGTATTTACACCATGGTGGACAACTCCCGTGGAGTATGGAAGGCACCCGCGAATGTCAGTGTTAATGCAGTGGTCTCACCAACCGTAAATATCAGCGACGATGAACAAGAAGATTTAAACGTGACAACCCAGGGAAAATCGATTAATGCCATCAGGCCATTCATTGGCGAAGGTACATTAGTCTGGGGTGCAAGAACGCTTGATGGCAATAGCCTGGACTGGCGTTATATCAACGTCCGGCGCACGATGATTATGCTGGAAGAATCTATCAAGCTCGCTTCAAAAGCCTATGTTTTTGAGCCCAATGTCGCCAACACCTGGGTGTCTATGGAAAGTATGCTGGGTAACTTTCTGTATGGTATCTGGAAACGCGGTGGTCTGGCAGGGGCGATTCCGGCTGATGCCTATAATGTTAGTGTGGGTCTGGGTAAGACAATGACTTCCAACGATATCTTAGAAGGTATTCTGCGTATTACCGTGCTGGTAGCGATTGTCCGACCTGCAGAATTTATCGAAATCACCTTCCAGCAGAAGATGCAGGAATCGTAGATGCGTACCTGATGTCTGTATTTGGTTAGCATTTAATTTCGGCGAATATAACGTGGTTAGTTATTTAGGAGAGCCCCATGGCAGACGATGGTTCAGCACAATCCCAAACTGTATGGCCCATGCCCAAATTTCATTTTGAAGTGAAATGGGACGGTGGTGCAGGCGCAGGAATGGTTTCCGCATTTCAGGAAGTATCAGGGCTTGATTCGGAAGCACAACCCATTGAATATCGCGCAGGTAATAGCCCGGTATTCTCAACTATAAAAATGCCCGGTTTGATAAAAAGCGGTAACGTCACGCTTAAGAAAGGTATTTTTAAAAGTGATAATAAATTCTACGAGTGGTATGCAAAGATCAAAATGAATACCATCGCCCGAACTGCCGTCACAATAAATTTGTTAGATGAAGGCGGCAAGCCAGTAATGAGTTGGAAATTAAAAAATGCCTGGCCAACTAAAGTCACGGGTACTGACTTAAAATCAGATGGCAATGAAGTTGCGGTTGAAACCATTGAGCTCGCCCATGAAGGATTAGAAATCTCCGTGTGATTTCTATCACTAAGCAAGGGCTTACCCGTACTCCAGAGGCAGGACTTATTATCCCGAACGAGTGAATAGTGAAATTATGGAAAAAACCATGGGAGCAACTCAAGGTGATGGCGACTGGCCTCTTCCTGCTTTCTACTTTAGTGTTTCCATCAGTGGGTGTGCCGGTGATACAGCTTTTCAGGAGGTGTCCGGGTTAGAATTCAGTATAGAAACTGAAGACTATTTTGAAGGCGGTAATAACTTAGCTTACCACTTACCGAAATCAATCAAAAATAGCAACCTGACATTAAAAAGAGCGGTAACTGAAAAGACATCTAAGTTACTCACCTGGTGTCTGGGTATTTTAGATGATCAGTTTTCCAAACCGATCCCGACGAAAAGCGTGTCGATTAATTTACTAAATGAAAATGGTGTTACCTGTAAAAGCTGGACAGCATCAAATGCATACCCGGTAAAATTGAAGATGGAACCTTTTAATTCAACAAAAAATGACATCGCAATAGAAGAAATTGAAATTTGCTTTAACCATCTGAAAAGGAACTTATAACTGTGCCATTAGAGATAAGACAACTGGTCATTAAATCAAAAACAATAAGCGACGATAGTAAAGATGACTATGCGGATACTTATAATCCGGACCAGGCTTCAGACCAGAGCCCGGTAGAGAAAAGTATTGTTTATCAGCTTATTGGTGCTTCTGACGAATTAAGAGAAAGGTGAGTGAATTACGTTGAGGACATAGGGAATGGAAAGAATTATAATAAAATCAGTTACATCAAAAGGAAGTGTCGCACAAACATTCTCAGCCACGCTGAATCCTAATAGTGTTAAACATGTTTATGGTATTTCTTATACAAATACAGGATTACAACAACAGGGTGATATCTCGCCAAAGACAGCTTTTAAAGGATATCAAAGCGAAAAACTCGACTTTCAGTTGCTGCTGGACGGAACCGGAGTTACGGGTAAAACAAGCACTGCAACCGTGCAGAAGCAACTTGCAACACTGAAAAAAGTGGTTTACGCATACAATGGCGAACAGCATGAACCCTACCCGGTAGTAATAACATGGGGATCATCGGTAAACTTCAGAGGCCGCTTAACATCTATAAATGTAGATTACTCACTCTTTGATTCTTCTGGCAATCCATTACGTGCCACAGTAGCACTTAGCTTTACTAAATTTTTAACCCAAAAAGAGAAACAGGCATTAAAGAAACAGTCTTCACCTGACCTGACTCATATTATTGAATTTAAAGCCGGGGATACTCTCCCCATGTTATGTTATAAAATTTATAATGACAGTAGTTATTACCTTGAGGTTGCACGCGCTAATAACCTAATCAGTAGCAGGCAAATAGAGCCGGGCACCAAACTGTACTTTCCACCACTTGCGTAGCTATCAGGCTTATTATGGCAATATCTCCTTCATCCAATAGCACTGGCGTAACAACCTTTACCATTAAGGTTAATGGTAATGCAATTGACAGTTCTATTGGCATTATATCAATTCATATCCATTACAAAATAAATCATATCGCATCTGCAGAGATAACTATTAGCGACGGTGATATAGCCTCGCAGAAATTTGATGTCAGCGATGCAGAAACCTTTAAACCAGGTTCAACCATTTCTATTTCTGCAGGGTATGAAAGTGATGAAAAGAACATTTTCGACGGAATTATTATTGGTCATGGTATAGAAATAGCATCTGATAACAGCACATGCCTTAATATTGTTTGTAAAGATCAGGCGATTGCGATGACGATCGCCAAACATAGTCAGTGTTTTCTTGCAAAGTCTGACAGCAATATAATCAGTAGCCTTCTTGCCAATTACTCCAGTCTGACAAGTTCCGTAGGGAGTATTACTGATACCCATGCTGAGTTGGTTCAGTTCAACAGCACTGACTGGGATTTTATTCTCACTCGTGCTGAAGCAAACGGTTTTGTTGTCACCAATCAATCCAATAAAGTGACCGTCAATAAGCCTTCGGTAAGTGGTTCAGCTGCGCTCATTGTCACATATGGAACTGATTTAATGTCATTTTCAGCAAAAGTGGACGCACGAAATCAATTGAGTAGTGTAACGGCAACCGCATGGGATTCTACCAAACAAGATATGGTTACAGGCACAGGCCCGGTTCAATCTATTTCGGGTCAGGGTAATTTCACCAGCCAGGATTTAGCTAAAGTATTGGGTATCAGTGATTATACGTTGCAAACTGCGTCAACCATCAGTTCAGACTCGCTCACGAGCTGGGCTAATGGCCAGCAAGTGAAAGCAATGCTGAGCAAAGTACGCGGAAATGTCACTTTTCAGGGAAACGCAGACGCCAAAATTGACAGTTTAATTGAACTGGCTGGGGTTGGAGAACGTTATAATGGAACACACTATATTGGCGGTATTCACCACCGTATTGAAAAAGGCCAGTGGATTACCACGGCGGAACTGGGAATATCACCAATGTGGTCGGCAGAGCACCGTGACATTGGCGCACCACCTGCCTCGGGGTATTTACCTCCTGTTGATGGCCTGCAAATCGGGGTGGTAACTAAATTAGATGAAGACCCGGATTCAAATTACCGGGTTCAAATTAAAATACCCATATTAAATAGTGAAGCTAATTTAATATGGGCACGCTTAGCATCCTACTATGCATCTTCTGGCTATGGTAATTTTTTCATACCAGAAGTAGGAGACGAAGTTATTGTGGGCTGTATCAATCAGGACCCTGGCAATCCAATTATTCTGGGCTCACTGTACAGTAGTAAAAATAAGATGCCAGAGGATCTAACGGCTGAAAACTACATCAAGAGCATCGTAACCAAAAGCAAGCTGAAAGTTATATTTGATGATGAGAATATTGTGATGACGTTACAAACACCTAATGGCAATTCCATCGTGTTAAGCGATAAAGGTAAATCAATCACTCTGACTGATCAAAACAGTAACTCAATTAGCTTAGGGGAAAGTGGTATTAGTATAACCAGTAGTAAAGATATCACTATCACAGCGAAGAACTCTGTCAGCGTTGAATCCACCAGTAATACAACCATCAAGGCTACTGGTGATGCACAAATATCAGGTCTTAATGTTTCAGCACAAGCCAATACGGGGTTAACGTTGAAAGGAAATGCAACGGCTGAACTATCCTGTTCGGGGATAACGACCATTAAAGGTGCGCTGGTTAAAATTAACTAACTGTTTCACAGCGGAGTTAACTTATGCCTTTTGCAGCGAGAATTACCGACTTACAAATCTGCCCAATGGCAACCCCCGGGCTTCCCCCAGTGCCTCATGTTGGTGGCCCCATCATAGGACCTGGGGTACCAACTGTATTAATAGCCAACCTTCCGGCTGCAGTCCTTGGTGATAACTGCACCTGCGTGGGGCCACCCTCTACCATCATTAAAGGTTCAGCTACCGTAATGATTGGCGGCAAACCGGCTGCCCGAATGGGAGACACAACAAACCATGGGGGAACCATCACTTTAGGGTGCCCCACTGTCATTATTGGCGGTTAAACCCCAAAAGGATGCACGCAATTTATGGCAAACGACAACGCGTTTTTAGGGACCGGCTGGGCATTTCCACCCAGATTTGATGGTCCAAATCATGACGTGGTCATGAGCTCTGATATTGAGGATATTGAACAGAGCTTAACAATTTTACTCTCCACAACCCCCGGAGAGCGACCCATGGTGCCTGATTTTGGCTGCCGAATTAATCAATTTGTATTTGAAGAACTCACGCAGACAGTACTGACGCAACTGGAGTCCGAAATTCGTCTGGCAATTTTATTTTTCGAATCACGTATCAATGTGGAGGATATCTATATTTTACCAGAGCAGATTTCGGGGAAATTACTCATTCAAATAGACTTTAGTGTTATCACCACCAATACGCGTAGCAACATGGTTTATCCATTCTATTTAAACGAAGGCACATTGATATCCTCTCAATTACTGCCACTACCTGATAAATGGGATAAAGCATAATGACATCCCGACAGCAGCGGCTGGATGATGCAATTAATGCATCTATGGTTAAACCACACGAGCTGAGTTTTGAACAGTTAATTTCCTGGGCGCAACAATTTGCTCAGCAGTTACCCTTTCGTAACCAGCGAGATCAGATTGAGGGTGACTGGGGAAGTTTATTTCAAAAAAGCGAAATTGTGGTATGTGCTGCAATATCAACCAGTAGTATCCAGCAGATTCAGGCACAGTTTAAACATGCCATGGGCCAGAGTGAAGTCGTTACTGCTGAATTTCTGTTTGTCCTGCTAAAACGGTTACAGGCATGGTATCAGCACCTGCCTTCTACCCCAGATATAGCATACCAGTTTAGGTACTATTTACTGCATGAATATCAATATCACCTTTCACTGCCACTTAGCCTGATGGTTAGCCGGTTGCCAGAGCAATTCAGGCACAATGTGCAAGAGCTGGATGAGTTATGGAAACTTGACCAACAAAAATTAGCTACTGCATCTCGTGCGTTGCAACATGATAGTTTTATTGACCACATGCGCCATTGCTTTGCAAAAATAGTCTATGTCATCAAACAAATAAAAAAACACAGCCAGAAGGTATTACAAACTGCATTAATGCACCAGGATAACGCCCCACAACAGGCACTCTACTTTTCTTTTCTGAAATTATTTAAGCTGGCTCAAAAAAAACTCAATACTTTTACTGAAAGACACTTGCAGTTTTATTACCAACAAGTTCTGCAACAAGAAAAAAAACCTGCGGAAGATAATTCCATATTTCTTAAGCTGTCATTAAACAGCCAAACTAAAAATACGATTAAGTTTGATCATGGAGCCGAATTCAGCCCTGGTGATGCTCCTGACTTTAGTCCAATCATTTATCGCAGCTGCTACCCGATTGAGATTACCAATGCCGAAGTATCGCATGTCTTCAACCTCACATTACAGCGTGACCCATTAGTTTCGCCCGAAAAAGAGACTGGTTTAGTGTGCGGAGTTAGTGGGCAAAAACTAAAAGTAACAGCGAACGCAACGGGTGATAACTTCCCATTTGAACAACGCTTCAATATATTTAGCAATAAGCACAAACATGGTAATAACACACAACCAATGGGGCTTATAATTACTGACCCAATATTTTCCATGCAGCAAGGGAACCGTGTTATTAATATAGTGTTCCACCTCAAAGAGGTGCGCTCCAACATTATTTCTCAAGAATTACTGGCGGTTAGTGAAAATACTACAGAAGTATTAACAAGAGTTTTCAGTCTGTTACTCAACGTGCATGCACATCTGTTCGAAGATTGGGTAACCAGAATAAATGCCAGTAGCCTGGTAAAACAAGTTTCGGCAGAACAACTCAACGAGTTACAAAAATTAAAGCAGTCACAGAGAGTTTGGGTAGCTTATAAATTATTTTACTCACAGCTTGTACATTTTATTTGTTCAACGACAGATAAAGGCGAGCAATATGGTTTAGCTAAAATTGATTTCCTGTTTCGTGTTATTGGGCAGATAACAAGCCGGCGCTGTCTTTACAATGTTCCCTGGTTAACCGAAGCTGATATCAGTGAAATCCTCACTACTATAGAGCCACTTCTTACCGAAGAACCAACCGCTTACACCACCATAAAGGAGTTACTCAGTTACTCTCCCATTGCCGCTTTTTATCAACTCTTTCAGGGGGTATTTCAGATTGATGTTTCAACCGAAAATGGCTGGGAAACACTCACTGACGTAGAGATTAATCCTTGCGAGTCACATGAATGCAAAATTGGATTAAAGGTAAAATGCAATATTGATACTGGCTTTAAGCCTGTCATTCCTGTGGACGACAGTTTGCCACACAGCGCTTCACTAAAAATCACCCTGAAGCGGCAAAGTAATTGTTTCCCTTATGCAATATTCCGGGATTTTGAATTAGCAAAACTCGCAATAACAACTCAAGTGGCTGGGGTTACACAGATGCAGTTGTTTAACCCTGAAGGACAAGTGGACTCTGCACAACCCTTCTTCTTGTTTGGTTCACTCCCTTATATTGATGCTTACGCGGTAATTGCTAATGAAGAGATTGCCAGAAAAACTGTCAGCCAATTATCTCTGCACCTTGATTGGGGTGACTTGCCGCGGGGTTCAGATGGTTTTCAACAGTACTACGCTCAGTACCCTTACCATTACACTAATGCAAGTTTCCAGGTCACTCCGGAAGTGCTCAAAAATGGGCAATGGACTGAATTCGGCCCATCTCAATTACCCTTATTTACGCCCGGGAGTGGTGTGCTTCACCATGGTAGAGTTTTTCGGTTTACTAACATGAATAACTGTTATACCCCCGTTACCCATAGCTGGCCAAAAACACCTTACAGTAATCAGTCTGGCTTACGTAATGGGCTGTTTAAATTAAGGCTGACTGGCCCGGAATACGCATTTGGCCATAAAGATTATGCCCCTTTATTGAGTGACATACTGACTCATAACGTCACAAAGAAGCGTAAGAAGTCACTCCCCAACCCACCTTACACACCATTAGTTACCCATATTTCTATAGATTATTCGGCAGAGTCAACAATTGACTTAATCAGTGCCAGTGACGATAACGCAATGCAAAGCAAAGTCGTTCATTTGCATCCTTTCGGTGAAAGGGTTATTTATCCGCGCGCGCAAACTCGCCAGCTTATGTGGCCACGATTCTTTCCCAATTATAAGGAGGACAGTCACTGCTTCATTGGCATCACCGCCACAGAACTATCAGGCTATTTAAACCTGTTCTTTGTATTTGATGGAAGCTCAAAACTATTGATGCCTTATCCGTCAACTTCCTATACCTGGTATTATCTGGTTGATAATGAATGGCATGCATTTAATCCTAACCAAATCATTCACGATACCACTCTCAACTTTCTTACTACCGGTATTGTTACCTTAGATATCCCGAGCGAAATTAATACCGGGCACAGCGTAATGCCATCGGGTTTGTTCTGGTTACGTGTCAGTACAAATAAAGGGGTTGACCATTACCCTGACTGCCTGCATGTTGCCACGCATGTGGTGACCGTGGCTGGCAAAGGTGCGCCCCTGTCTGCGGACGGTGTCACTGTAATGCCTTTTTCTGCATGGCGCAGCACACCACGCAAGGCCAATTTGGCAACCATTGCCCAATTAAATGCAATGAAAAAAACACCTGAAATAGAAAGTGATCACGCATTTCAGGTACGCGTAAGCGAAAGTTTACGCCATAAAGGTAAAGCCTTAACTCCCTGGGATTATGAACATCTGGTTCTGGAAAACTTCCCTGAAGTAGGATCCGTACACTGTTTTCCCACACGAACATTTTCTTCACAGTGCCCGGTGCCCGGACATGTACTCATTATCGTCACCCCGTTACATACCACTTGCGACCACTCGCCTTGTATACCAAAACAACTGGATTCATCTTATCTTCTCAATATTCGGCGTTTTCTACTCGCCATTTCACGCCCGCAAGTACAAATAGAAGTACGGAATCCTGGATACGAAAAAATCCAGATTAGATGCAAAGTCACCTTAAAAGAAGGTGTGAATCATGGCCCCGTATTGCGCAGGCTCGAATATGCCATAAAAACACAATTGTGCCCCTGGGAGCAGAATACGCTTAATACTGGTTTAGGATTCTGCTTATCACTCGAAAAGCTGAGTGCTTTTATACGCAGGCAAGAAGATGTTGTTGAGGTCAGTGCGTTATCAGCCCTGAAAATCAGCGTGGATGACGATACTGACTATACATTGCTCGATAGTGCGGTAAATAGCCACCCCATCCGCGCGGCTTATCCATGGTATTTATTGATTCCTGTGGAGCATCACTACATTCAAATTTCCCCCGATAACCTTATTCATGACCCCGTGGCCGTTGGTATTGGTGAATTGGTGATCGGTGAACAGTTTATTGTCAGTACATCAACGACTTCGAATCAAAAAGGGACGAAAAAATAATGTCAAAACGTAATCGAAGTACGCTTAAGAACTATTTTCGTCATGGAACTATGCCGTCAGCGGAGCATTTTTCTGACTTGATTGATTCCTGTGTCAACCAAATTGACGAGGGGTTTATCAAGCCCCCAGAAACGGGGCTTCAGCTTAGAGCATTAGACCAGAAGCATCTGTTGAGCTTTTATCAACAAAATAGCCCTGATACCCCGCTATGGCATGTTGGGTTTGCCCCTCAGGATATTAATCTGCACATTTTTGCAAACCCAGAAGCCGATATAACAGATGATAACCCGGACAATACCGCGACAACACAGGCTATCAATCTCGCACTAACCCCTCAAGGTAATGTGGGAATCAATACAGCAACCCCGAAACAAACTCTCGATGTCAATGGCACCGTTGCTTCGCAAGGAAGAATGGGCACCACACTCATTGAAACTCCTGTCCCAGCCGATGGTGAATGGCACGACATTACTCCTGAGCTGGAAGGGTGCCATATGTTAGAAGTGGTGGCGGGAATTGGTATCCGACACAGTGGACGTTATGCGCTGGTTCATGCTGTCGCCATTAATACCTGTGCCCCTAACAAGCACTGGTGGCAATGGCAGGATAAAAACCCCATTCATATGACGCAGGCTTACTTCCACTCTTCTGCAGATAAGATTCAATTACGCTGGCGGCAAAAAAACCATAAAGGCACAGTACGCCCCTATTTTTTACAAATTCGCACCAATACATCTTTTGGTGAAAATCAAATTATCCAGTACCACATTACGCACTTATGGAATGACCAATTTATGCAGCGCTGCCAACAAACGGCTGCGGAGGATTAATCTGACGAATGTCTAAGACTATTTCGAAAAAACGCCATGGTGATAACCCGAATAGTTTTGAACATCTTTATCAACTTGGCCTGACGTATATCCAGCAGCTGAGTGGTCATATATGGACTGACTACAATACGCATGATCCAGGTATGACTATCCTGGAGCAGGTTTGCTATACCCTGACGGACTTGATTTACCGGTGTGAGTTTGATGTCGCTGACTACCTGAGCGACACCTCCGGGAATATTGATTATCCGGCACATGGGTTAGCGTTAGCACAAGATATCATCCCGGCCTGCCCACAGCAGCCTGAGGAATACGAAGCATGGCTATTAACCCGGCTTCCTGAGCTCGACAAAGTGTGGTTTCGCTGGAGTGAAAACGCTCCGGGGCTTGGTATTTACACAATTAACGCCCAACTTAACCACTTTTACGCATTAAGCCAGTACCGTTCTGATGCCGGCAGCCATTCGTTTTATACCCAGCAACATGCCGCCCTCAGCCATATTCGCCGTGAGTTCTATCGTGTTCGTGCTCCAGGTGAAGACCTGGCAGATATTGCGTTAACCGGGCAGCGCCCCCTGACACTTACTGCAACCATTCATATTAGCGATGATGTTACTGATGTCACCTGGCTTACTGCCAACCTCTACCACCGGATCAGCCTGTGGCTGGAATCGACTGTCCAGAACACACCTGTTTATGTGGTAAAAGAAGCGCTGCTCGCCGAAGATGGCATTCAACAAATCGGGCAACTGCAATTTACCCAATACAACGATAATGCAGGCCACAGCACACCCATTCCTGTTGAAAATATTGCGCCCTTTTCTTATTTGAAACTGCCGGAGTCTGCGGCTGATTCCGGTATTGAGATAATCCAGTTTCAGCACCCGGTGAATATCGACTACGCAGATCTTGCTATTCAACTTGAACAGATCCAATACTTGCGGCGTGCAGAACGGCTCAACACCACCAACGCGCCCATTCTGCCCGCGGGGCGCTATTTTGATTTCAGCCGTTATGAATCTATTCAAACCCTCTTCCCCAGAAACTACCATCTGGCACCGGGAATACCGAATCATTACAACGCGCAACAACAAGCTCAGCGCCATCAGCTACGCGGTTTTTTACTGCTGTTTGACCAACTCATGGCCAATTTCTGTGATGACATAGCAGGGTTAAACACACTGTTTTCGTTGTCATTAGACTCAGAAGCAACCTACCACACGCATCTGTTACAGGATGATGAGTTTCATAATATTGACCAGCATTATCCGCAAAATGCCCGTGCCCGGCTGGAGCACCTGCGCAAGAAATTTGATGATTACCCGGAGAGAAAAAACCGCATTTTTAATTATTTTCTTGCGCTTTACAGTGAGCGTTTTCCGGATTTTCTACACCGCCAGTTTAACCCTTATTTTTCTGCCGAAGAGGTGGAAAAACAGCTGTTGAAATATAAACAGGCTTTTATCCTGAATATAACCACGATGACTAATGGCCGGGGGCTTGGTGATAATTTACTCCAGCCAGAGCACCAGGGCGGTTACAGCCAGCGCCTTTCGTTACTCATTGGGCTGTTTCCTCATGCGCTTTCACCTCTGGGCTACACCCATGCCATTACTCAGCATGCACTGGACCTGGTACCCAATGAACCCTGGTGCCAGAGTGATATTGGCAAGAAAATAGTGCAATTGCTCCCCCCCGAAATACTGGCAAGCCTGCAACCTGTGGCGGATAACAACACGCAAGAAGGCGTGGATGAGGAGCAGGCCCGGAAAATGAAGTTAGCCATGCCCCTGTTCAGTGCGCAGACACTGCCCGACGTATTGCTGCAATTGGGTATTGATAACCGCAGGTACCGCCTGCTTCACCGTGCGGAACATAGTGATTACCAACTGTTTTTTAATGCCAGCGGTGAAGACCCACAGCAGTGGTTATATATTGCCAGCCACAATAACAAACAACAGCTCACTCAGTTTTGCCACCAACTACAACGCTGGCTGATTCAGTTAAACCAAAACAGTGAAGGGCTGTATATTGTCGAACCTATTTTACTGCGTACCGAGGAAAATAACGCGTCATGGCGCGATTACGCCAACCGGGTAACGGTGGTATTTCCCGGCTACACCGCGCGCTTTAGTAACCTGAAGTTTCGTGAACAGGTTGAGCAATTAGTCATTGAAAACAGCCCGGCACACCTGCTGGTTCAGTGTCAGTGGCTTGATTTCTCTGCGTTCAGCCAATTTGAAACGCTGTATACCAGGTGGCGGCAGGCCAAATCCAGAGCATTGCAACGCAGAGAAAACCAACCGGAATGCGATGCCATTGCCAAACAGTTATATCCGCTGATTCAACCCCCTCAGGATGCAACAAATGAGGCGTTGAAGATATGAACCAATTGCACAAGATTAATCAGGCCAGTATCGAATTCGACTTCACTGAATTTTCAGATGCGGAGACTTTTGAGTTGCGCGCCGCTCAGTGGGTCACCCAACAATTACTTCCGGTAATTGAAACGATATTCGATGATGTGTGTCCTGAGCATCAAACCCTGGTTATCGACACACTGACACTCGACCTAGGTGAATTTAACTCAACAACGTTTTACACACAGGCACCTGAAAAACTCAAATATCTGCTACAAGAAAAACTGCGCGCTCAACTCCGAACAGCTACACAGAATTCCTCCAGTCTATGGACCACGAGCGCAAAAACAGGGGATAACCAGGCACACCCTGAACCCAATACAATGGTGGTGTTAAGCCAGCAGCAACTGCGCTGGAGTGAACTCTGGCAGTTCCTCAACACGGGCATTCTGCCGTGGACTTCCAGGGGTGAACAGTCACTGGAGTCACTCGGCCTGGTTAATGAATTGACCGGCCATATCGCGCAATTCATTCATGCACTCAATAATGCACGCCAGCCTGAACAGATACTACGCCGGGTGGTTCTGCAATTTCCCGCCTCCTGCATTGAGGCTTTATTTGCGTCGTTAACAACCGCGTATCAGTGGGAAATAATGACGTTTTTATTAACGCACCCCAAAAGCCTGACAGGTGAATTACACACTCGCCTGGCACAGGCCTGGTACTCTCAATTTATACAGTTGTTAGCGCAGCACAATTTAATGCCCCTTCGCCCTTATTGGGCAAAAATTATGCGCCAGTTTGCTCCACAACTGATTAACGCTCTCTGGCAACGTCACACAGACAACCAACTGCCCGGCAACCTGGTGCGCGATTTGAATGAAACTGAGCGCCTGTTACTGCTGAGCGTACTGACGCCGCAAGAATATCCTTTTCTGGCCGCAATATTGCAATCACCTGATTTGTGGAAAAAAACGAGCCAGCCTGGCAACAGGCGGCCCGCACACCCGCTCGCACAGGTCACAAACGCCGGTGAGCCCAACACGGCATTACCCCCATCACAAGTTCACCAGCAGGTGTGGCTTTTTACACTCCACTACCTGCTGGTTGACCGCGGCAGTGCATTCAATCGCCAAAGTTATATGTCCGGCCTGATTATCCATATGGCAAACGCACAAAATCAAAGCGCGGATACCCTGCTGGCATCGTTGATTTCCGCAATAAGCAACACCACCACAGACAGCACACTGCAAGGGCAATTACTGGATTTACTCCTGACTATTCAGCCCACAATGACTTCTCATGCAGGGTCAAAACCGCCGGAACCAGCCGAAACAATTTTACCCATTTCAGCAATTCAGGAGACAGACAGTGATAACACAAACCAGCCAATAAACGCTGACCAGTTGCACCATATCAATGAACTGGTGGTTGCGCTCTGTTCAGGTACTGAAAACCAACTTCTGCAGTTTTGGCCCGGCAATTCGCAAACATTCGCGGCCTTACTACGTTGGTGCGGGCAACTTGATAATGTGCGCCGCCACTGGTCTGAAACATACCCGGATAAAACCTTACTGGCGTTAGTGGACGTACTGGAGCCCCTTGCAACTCTGGCTGTACGTATTCTGGTTGTGGAAAAACGCCTGTTGGCAGTGAGTCAACCTGCCACCACGTCAGAGCGTGCTGCAGATGTTCGTTTATGGCGCTACACCTTCGCTTTTCTTATTGTGGAAAAAAGTGGCGCGTTTAACCAAAAGAGTTATCTCCAGTACGTAATACAGAGGATGGCAGCCCGGCTAAATGTCTCTTACACCAGCCTGTTAGCTGCGATGCTGGAAAACATAGCCACTGCCGGTGGATTCTTTCTCCCGGGCACGACAATACGCAATGTTCTGGAAGAGCTTGTTGTGGCAACTCACCCGCAAACTACAACAGACAACAGTGGTGAGCACTCATCTCTTCTGTATTCATTACCGCAGCCGGATTCTCTCACAGTTACACAACTGGCTGATATTGAGGACATCATCGCCACGCTGCAACGGGGTGAGCAACCCTTGTTGGGCAGTCACATTAACCCGTGGAGACATGATTATGGCCAGCACCTGCCACAAATTATTCGCCAACAAGGGTGTAACCCTTCATTGTTGAAGCACTGGGTAACCCATTTCGCTGATTCAGCCTTATTCACCATTACCGCCATCCTCAACCCTCATGCCACAGAGACAGTACGCAGACTTATTGATGAGCGCCAAACAATAGACACAGCCATTCAGCATGCGTCAGGCCAGGCTGGCTCAACCCATGCCCGCAACGCGTTATGGGAGTTGACGCTACATTATTTAATTAGCCGCCGTGGTAGTGAATTTAATCAGTACCAATTTTTACTCAGCATTACCGAACTGCTTTCCGCCCGTTACCAAATTAATGCTGAGGTATTAATTAATGAATGGCTGAAGCTGAGTGGTCGTGGTTTCTTGTGGCGCCAACAGTTGACTGCGCTTGCCACATATCACAAACACCCACCTGTAGCAGCGCCTCAACTGCTCGGGGAGATTCAATCCGCCACGCAAACGGTCTTAAGTGAGCAACAGAGAACCCTGTTACAACACTATGCCACTATCAACGCCACCAGGCTGGCAACACAATTGCAAACCTGGAATACGGCGCAGCTGGCACGCATGGTAAACCTCATGCAACCGCAGCTAAGTGAGCGTGTCATTGTTCTGCTGCCTTTGCTGCTGTCCATCGTTCATGAATTTAAACTGGCTCCTCACTGGTTTTATCAACGGTTGTTAAGCGCCGACTGCCCCACAACACCCGAACAATGGTTGCAACGTTTATTGCACCAGATAAACAAGTACACGGCATCGCAAGACCTGGCGCATTATCACCAACTTGTACAATGCGTTCTCAGTAGTAATGACATTCATCAGGATCTGGCTGAGCGCCATCGGTGGTTATATAGCATTGCCCCCGAAGAAGACATCCGGGATAAGTTACAACAGTGGCTCGATAGTAAAGCGCCAGTTCCTGAACAGGCTTTACGGGCCTGCTTAGCGTCTTCGGCTGCATACAAACAGCCTTTGATACACTGGTTAAAGCGTATGCTGACCAACCCGCCCGTTCTACAACGCTGGCTTGATGCGTTGTCACCCGAAACGCATCAGGCACTGTTGTTACCTACTGTCACCAGCGCCACCCTCTCATTACTGGCGTTACGCCATGCGTTTTGCCAACTTTTTGAATCCCCAAAACAGGGGGAACGGCTGTTCTGGCAAACGCTTTATCGCCAGTTGTGGTTTAAAGGCGTCACATTGTCCGGCAGCGCATTAATCAACCACTTGCTGATTGAGTTAAACCAACTATGGGTCACTCACCCGGAGCAGGGAAAAGCATTACCCTCCGCCAAAGTGGCCGGGCTGATTGAACGTTTATTGCCATCAGTATCGTCTGCCTCTTTGCGAAATACATTAACCCAAATTGCGCGCCAGACTGAGCCTCGCACACCAGAAATACCGCTATCAGTGGCGCAATTAAATCACCAGCAACCAGAAATTAAACAGCTGGTTGATGCTCTTGAAATACCCGGCAAAACGGTGAAGAAAAGCCCGGCATTTCTCCGGGAAAAGCCCCGGGACGACGCACAAGCATGCAAGGAACCGGTGACCATACACAATGCGGGGTTAGTCATTGCATCTACCTGGATCCCGGTTTTATTCCAGCGGATAGCGCTTACTGACGGGAATAAATTTGTTGATATTCAGGCCCAATACCAGGGGCTGTTCTGCCTGCAGTGGATGACAAACCATACCAACAACGCGCCTGAATACCAGTTACTGCTGAATAAAGTTTTGTGCGGCATTGCGCCATCCTGGCCTGTACCGCAACAAGTCCCTTTACCAGATGGGGCAGAAACCGTTATCGACGGTTTGCTCACCGCCATCATCGCCCACTGGAAGGTCTTAGGAAACACCTCGATAAGTGGGTTGCAATCTACCTTTATTCAACGTGAAGGTCTGCTCACTTTCACCCCCAAACACTGGCAACTGAATATCATCCCAGGCACGTTTGACATGCTGCTCGACCACCTGCCCTGGCGTTATCAGACCATTAAATACCCCTGGATGGACAAACCCCTGTTTGTTTCATGGCGTTAAGGACGAAATCAATGATAAACCCTGAATTCAGTCTGTTATCACTTATTCGTAAACCGGTACAACAGTTCTCCAGGCGTATTCCTTTCTGGTTATTGTGCTGTGGGTTGTATGTCGGGCTGCCAGGCGGCTTCCCCATGCCCGGTTATTCGGCCCAAAACAACCTGGTCGAACCGCTGAAGGCATATAAAACATGCAGCCAGCAGTTAACACCGAATGATGACCGTTACCTGGGGAGAGTCATTCAAACCCAGCTCGCGTCTCTTTACCAGAAAAATGAAGACTTTCAGGCGCAACTGAAAAAAAACAGCAGGCCGCTCACCGACGGCATCGTTGGCCCAACAACCCGCTACTGGCTGGACTATTTCTGCGGTGAATTTGCGTTCAGCGCGCCCGCGTCATCAACCAACCAGCACCAGTATTTTATTGAATCTTTACTGATTGACTTAAGCCGCGCAGCTCAGCTAAATACACTATTCCCGACATGGCGTACGGTAATAAAGCCACCGGAACTGCTCCATTTAACGTCTGCCGAAATAGTGAAAAGGCTCACCCAGAGCACGCCACACGCTGATAACGGAGGAGGGACATCCACACCCGCAACCTCACCGGGTGAGGACAGGCCAGACAGTGATACCGAAGCCTATTATTATCAACTGACAGAAAATGATTTCGCCAGCCTGGCGTTACGCCAGACCGTGCTGGAGGAATTTGCAAAATTAGAAAAGCAACAATTTGACCAACGCAGCCAACTTTATAATCAACTTAGTGGGTTATTTACTCAGTTGAATATTCCCATCACCCCACAACTCAATCTGGATAATTTAATTGACTCTTACACCATAGAGGTACATCAACCCAGCACCAGTTCGACAACCAGTACCAGCACCAGCCAAATTACGAGCAGTGCTAATAATGATGCCAGTACCGGTAATAATGACACCAGTACAGGGACTTCAGCCGCCAATACAGATAGTAAGAACACCACTGCAAACAACACATCCGGCACGACCGACAAGGTAAACGCTGACAGCAACCAGACCGGTACGGAGAATTCAAACACCACCACGCCTAATACATCCAATCAGGTGGTGGAAACCAGTACGCAAAGTAACACGGAAACAACCGCACAACAGTTAGTGTGGCAGGTGAATTCTGAAGAGCTCAGTAAAACCATCAAACAATCAGGTATTACCGCATTATCTAAAGAAGAGTTGAAAGCACTGACACCACTGCAGGATGAAGTTTTCCCCAGCCTTTATTTATTAAAAACAGCCGTAAAAGCATCAGGTATTTCACCGGCCAGCCTGCAGGACAAAGGCGTATTTACCTTAGCGCGGAAGACAGGCCTCAGCCCTGTTCATGCCATCCCTATGCAATGGGTGGCCCCTCCGGACTGTAATTGCCAGGATAGTGTCCGCTCGGTATTTAATGTGGGTACCTTTTATGGCTTTTACCCGTACTGGCAACATCTTAGTAAGGGGCAAACTCTTGATTTTAGCCGTCTGGATCGTATTGGTTATATTGGAGCGGTAATGAAGCCTGAAGGGAATGGCAATACGTTAGTGCTGCCACAAAACTGGTTGGCCGACCCAAGGTTTAGCCAGTTTATTCAAACCTCCCACCGTTATCGCACAAAACTCGATTTGGTAGTCACCACACCACGAAATTTGTCGCGAGCCCAACTGACTGCGCTTTTTACAGACGACATGGTGAAACGCCTGGTTGCATCCGTCACTACCCCAATGGATAAATACTTAATTAACAATGTGCAACCCTGGATAAGTTTTGGCATAGAAACTGTTCCAGCCATGGCTGATGGTATTACTTTGGATATCGACCTTTCTGTTTTAAATACTCCGGAAAGCCAGCAGGCCTTCTTTTCGTTTCTGGATAAGCTAAAGATTGCATTACGCCAGAGCTACCAGCCTAAATCTGTCGCCAGTGACTTAGATTATCCGGCCCAAAGCAACGATGAATATTATTTAAATATCATTCTTCCCATTAAAGATATGGTGACGCCGGGTAATAATTTTTATAACTTTAAAAATATCGATACATTAACACACCTGACCAATCTCCTGGTCGTCAGGCCTGGTTCGCCTGAAACCAGAGATAACGCAAAAGATGCACTCACTCAAATAAAAGAATTACAACAGTGGTTAAGTAATCAGACAGACCAGTCAGAAGTGCAGCAGGTCTATAAGCGACTGGTACCGATGCTGATCACTGAAGATAACCGCAACCAAACACAAGCGCTGACTCAACTGGTTAATCTTTCAAGCTGGAGCTTCCTGGGGGCGGCATACTGGCCATTGCCATTAAGCAGCACTAATGAGAAACTGATCGAAAAAACCTTCTTCCCGTCAGCCACTCAATACCCTAAACCCATTAACCAGTTGCTCAACAGCATTAACAGCTTGTTAAACTGGTTTTGTATTTATCGCCTCGAATTACGGGCAGGTTTATTTGTATCCTTTGTGTTTATTATCGCATTCCTGGTTGCCTGTATTTGGTGCTTCCCACTGAGAAAACACCTGAGCCGGGTGCCTTTTGTTGCACTGACATCAATATCTATCAGTGGGTTAATGCTGGTGTTCGTGGCCGACCCGGCATTCCAAAATTACCAGGGTCCAATTATGTTAGTTTCTATTGTGGTGATTGGCTGGATATTATTTGCGGTGCGAATGGTAAGGAAGGAAGGGGATAAGCCTTAGGGGGATTTTTTAGCTGCGGTTTGGTGCTGCGCTGTTATTTTTAATATACAGATGCAGCACAAACCACAAACCAGTTTTGTAAAAGCTCAACACTTTTTCAATATTGTAATAAACAGAGTAAAAGCTGGTACAACTCATTTTAATAAAACTAAGGTGGACCATGATTTAACCAACTTTATTTGTATATAAAATCGCTTACTTTCATGCAGTTAAGCGAAAATCCTCAATACGCATGCCCGTATCTCAGTCCCACTACTGGTTGAGTAAGTCGTCTACAGTCTTTGATATATTCTCTTCTTCATCGAGTTCTTTCTTAGACTCTCGTTCTTCACTATAACTTTCAGGTTCCGGACCTGTGTAAGGTTTTGGCTCAAAGGAGTCATAGGATTCATGTATTGGTTTTTTTCCGGCATTTTCTTTGGTTAAAACCAATTCAAATTCCTCCCCTTCTTTTACTTCAACTTGCTCATCTTTAACCTTGAAACCCGATTTTGTATAAGAGGTCTTTGCTGAGAATGCTGAGGTAACTTCTATTTCATTCGGCGTATCCTTCTGTTGTAATAATTTCTTAACCGCTGCCAAAAGTGCGCTTCCCCCTCCCCGTATTTCTGGGTTACCTATCATCCACCTAAGGTAAAGTGGCTCATTTTCTCTTTCCTCTACAATTAATACACCTACTAAATCTTCAGTACCCTTCATGACCGCTTTAATTCGCCATTGCCGCATACTGGGTTCAAAACGCTTGTGGTTTTCATATGCCATATCCAATGCCACATCCCAACCATCATCCTCTTGTTCCCAATATCTCCCAGAAGCCTTTTTTCTGCTACCTTCACGGTCTTCCTTATTAATCTTTATCACCCCTATACTTCGGCTCCTTTCACGCAGCCCCTTCCCTCCCCATTTTTTAGCTATCTCTCCCAGTTTTCTCGGTATATCTTCTTTATTCCAATCTGAGATATTTTTTAATTCAATATCATTTGTTGTAGTGTCTTGTTGTTCCTCATCCTTATCTAATTGAATTGTTTCTTTGCGTACATAATATCTTTCTGCATTATCTTCCAGGCTTGTTACCTTGCCAGTCTGAGGAATTATCTTCAACACTCTAACCCATTCATACACCTTATCACCCTTTTCATCACTCTGCCTTTTGTCTTTATTTTCCTGGTTTGACCCACGCCGTGAAATAACTACTGGTGTAGTATCAACAATCAGCCTGTCTCCTTTTTTCAACTGACCGCCATTATCGGGATTTAATTCATTAGCCAGTGCGTTCTCACCACCAAATAATGATTTATCTGTGTACGCGACGATGTGTGTAACCCCCCACGTTACTGTTGCGTCCTTTTGCACCCGCTGAACCGGTGATACATTAGCCGTACTATCCGATACCGTGTGCTGATTGAACACTTGCTGCTGTATTTCTCTTTGCTTAATAGCATCAGGACGATTGTCTGCAAGATGGAAGGGAGAGTTATTACTTTTCTTTACCGGGGGAATAGAGTCAAAAACAGCTCTACTTCTGTTTTCTTTTGGTTTATCTGACTTTTTATACATACATCAATCCTTTTAACTTATTGTTAGAAGATGCTATAGCATTTTTTCTTTATTTGAGTAGTATGATAAAAACATCTTAACGACCTCCTGACTTTATTAAAAAGTACGGAAATTTATTTTTATGAAATCATCATACATCCACATTAATTAATATAACCATGAAGCCCCGTTGTTAATTGTAACATTCCACGAAATCAAAAAACCATTTCAAATAAACTACTCCACTGTTATGTTATTAACTCCTGTAATTTCTTTCATATTTTCTATTGCTTGTTCCTTAGAGTCCTTATCTAACTCAGCATTTGCTATCACAATTTTGTCAACATCGTTTTTATAAGAAACATCTCCATGTATTTGAACCTCAATAAAATTCCAGTCGGGATTATTAGCATCCTCACCTGAAGTAACAATTTCACTTTGGCCTTGAGTATCTAAAGACATCCAGTTAAGTCCCTGTTCTTTTTTCCTACTGCAATACTCAACTAATCCGGCTATTCCATTCTCTGTTAATGGAAATGCCAAACCAGCCAGTCCGCCGGCATCACCTAAACTATCACCTCCAGTGATGGTACATCTTTCTTTAATTTTATCTTTAAATTGCATATGGCTATGACCATAATACTTTGACGGCGCCGCACCCTGGCTATAACCAGCAAAATTTAAAGCTGCATATTTTGGCCTTAAATTAGGGGGCACTTTACTATTCAACCTCGTGGCTTTTTCTTTATCGTCAGTAATTTCTCTAATACTACTATTGATTCCTCTTCGAATGCCAAATTGCTCATTTTCTATCTCATCTCTTTTTTCTACATAACCTTTCAAATTCCCCGACATCACACCATGATGTTTTAATACTTCAAAAGAATTAAGCATTCTGGGCATAGTCCATTTATTTGTAGTAGCATAGTTAAAGTTAAATGTTACTCGCGCGTTATTCATTTTATTAATTAATTTTTTGGCTTTTTCGTTGTCGATATTTTTTCTTCCATCGCCCAACTCCATATCACTGTGTTCTTTTGCAAACTTCACTTGTTTTTTAGCTCGTACTAAGCTACGTTCATACTGCATATCCGGATCGAATATTTTTTTAACTTCTTCAGTTGAAGATTTTTTAGCTAAGTCATGAGCACGAACCATCGCATCAAATGAATTACCACTTGTTAAGATTTTCTTATATATTTCAAGACGCTCACGTTGCTCACCGTCAATTTCACCCTTGAGTTTATTATTTATTCCCTCAAGACGAGCTGAAACTCTGAATCTTCCTTTTTTCTCTATGTGATCTGGTGCAGGCCCAAAAAGTAACGTGTCGATATTCTCAACATTAGATCTTTGAATGGCGAGACCTGGCCGATTATCAATAAATGCAAAACCTTTCCTCTTGTTATTGTGAATAACAGAGGAATCCACTGAGCAATGTTTATTTTTCTCTGCCAGCAAACTATTATTTTGAGGTTTTGCAACTTGTTTATACATACAGGCCTCTTTTAAATATGCTCTTATTCTCTATTAGGTTCACCAGTCTTTTAATTCAACCATTTCTACTTTTATTGTCAGGATGTTAAATGGCTAATATCCACACTGACATTGCCAGTTGCATCAATATAGCTATCACTCTTTTCATCAAATTTACAGTTAGTTACTGACCATTTGCCACCCAGGTACTTCTTATTATTTGCAACTTTTGCTGTTACATTCCCTTTCGTTCCAATAGCTTCCCATCCATTTACCTCAACTTTGACAAGCCGTTCCTCCCAATTATCAGATGTATCTCCATAATCCTCACCCGACCATTCTCCTGCTGGCGGAACAAGCGCATCACTGTTATCAATTGCACTTTCCCAGTCGGCCCGTTTTGCGAGATTGTTTGGGGCAGTACCCGCCACAATTCCGGGAGGCCCGCCTGTATCAATTCTGGCTTCGGTAACAGACACCGCTTCTCCAATATTGTTGGCGACATGTTTAGTGATGAATTCTTGATTAAGAGTATAAGGTACCGGTTTGTCTTCCTGTGCAGTTCCCTTCGCTCCCTTCAAACGTTGAACAACTTGATTATCAAAAAGTCGCGCTACCACTGCGGTTCTCACTGAAGATGATTGATCCTGGCTGGCAACCTCTTGTGACTGCCGTTGTTTTATAGTTTCAGCCCGATTATCCACAAGCTCATGACCATAATTCTCAGTGTTTTTCTTCTGAGTAACAGCCCTTGTTTGAAGCTTTCTCGATTTCTCAACATGTGTAAACATACAGGAAAACCTTTCAGATTTAAGCAACATTAATTACACATCATATTGGTTATGAGAGATAAACTTATATTTAGCAATACTGTTAAGTATAAACACCCTTTCAAGAAAATTCACTTGTTAGCTGTTTTATCATATTAAATAATGCTCTGACCACATAAAAACCGTTGTCAGGATTTTCATGAACATTAGTCAGCGCCTTAGATAGTTTTTGAGCTGTAAGGCCATAAACGTCAAGATCTTTTTCTTTTTTGTTTTTAGAGGAAAGTAAGCTTTGATAAAACTGCTCTTCCATTTGAATCAGAACTTTGGCTTTGGCATTAAGAAATTCATTTTTTTCTTCATTATTTTTCATTTTATTCCAGTGAGTAACCCAGGAAAAGGTTTGATCAACTCCATAGGATACACGTTTAGGGCCAGCAAACAGGTTTTCATTGCATAATACATTATGATATTCCAATAGCAGTACTGTAGTATTGTCACTATTAAATCCAGAGACTATATTTTGTTTATGATGCCCCAGTTCATGCAGAAGATTTCGTTGATAATTCGCCATTTTTTCAGTTATAACAACGGCACCAATTTTATGATTATAAGCGGCCCCACCTAATAAACTAAGCAAGTCTTTAGCTGTAGCTTCGGTATATTCTTTCTCCTGGCCAGGCCCTTGCTGCATAGATGTTAGAGATTCTTTTTTCTCTTCTTCGGAAAGACCAACAACGTACCCTTCGGGATAGTCCTTAAACTTGGTATTAGCCATAACTTTATCGGGAACTTCAATTATTTTATTTCCCTCAAAAGGAATCTTCAATTTTTCACACGCACTTTTAACTGCTTCATAATCTATTACACGCTGAATAATCAATCTGGATGATAAGGTATTATGAGCAAAAGTGCTTTTTGCATATAACTGAACAATATCAGCTGCTTGAGGATTATTGTTAATAAGCTTTTTAATTTTTCTTTGAAACACAGAAGCATCCCGATTATCACTAAGCCAACTCTTTGATTTTTCCTTATTTTTATTTTGAGCAATGGGATGAGCGGCCACTCTTTTTTGGTCTTTTCGCTCTTCTGTTTGTGCATACATATCTCACCCCTGTGCATTTTTCTATGTTATGACTCATTCAGTGGCTGTAACAACCGTGGCGCCGTGGGCATTTTTAAACACCTGATCCCATTGTTTTTCACCGGTCTTGAAACTTACTTTTTCCACAGCCCCTAACCACCGCGCAGCGCCTTAGCCCCCATCACATCCGCCTCATGCTCTAACGCAGGGTTATCATTCACTGCCATGCCTGCAACAGAGGTGGTTGGGGCAACACGCCCCTGGGCCTGCTGCACTACATGGCCCAGTTCGTGGGGTAAGTGTTTTTCCTGGCCGGAAGCAAGGTGGATATCACTGCCCTGGGCATAAGCATGGGCCTGCACGGCAGCGGGTTTTGCCGAGTTGTAATGCACTCTGACGTGGTCCAGGCTCATACCGCTGAGATTTTCCATGCCGCTTTTTAAATTATCGGGTAGCCCGGTTTGATTGGCCTGCCGTTGCACGGTTTCCCCCCGGTTATCTTCCAGTGCAGCGGCCTGATTCTCTTTACGCTGCGATACTGCTGTCTGGGAAACTGCCTGCCGGGTTGATTGCTGTTGTTCTGTCTGGCTGGAAAACATAAGCTGCCGCCCTCGTTCTCAATCGTGTTGTATCAAACAGAAAACCACCCTGTTCCGCTTTCTCGCACCAACAGTGCTGAACTTATTCACTCAAAAAACATTTTGTTATCTTTTCTGAATTCCTGGCGAATGCTGGCAATAATGTCGCCCTGGGTCACTGTGCGCTCATCACGCTGAATGGCGGTTAATGCGCACTGGCGCAGTACGTTGATAATCTGCCCCCCGGAAACTTCATAGCGGTCTGCAATGGCGGGCAAATTGACATCCCCGGCGAGTTCACACACGCCATTAAAAGCGTTCTGCCATAGCTGTAAACGCTCCTGCGGGCCGGGAATGGTAAATTGCACCATACTCTGAAAACGCCGGGTAAAGGCTTCATCCATATTGGTTTTTAAGTTGGTGGCAATAATAACCGTACCGGGGAAGTCCTCTATTTTTTGCAGCAAATAACCGGTCAGTTGGTTGGCATGCCTGTCATTGGAGGAACTAACTTCAGAACGTTTACCAAACAAGGCGTCGCCTTCATCAAAAAACAGGATCCACTCTTTATAGCTGGCTGCTTCAAACACCCGTGATAAGTTTTTCTCGGTTTCACCAATGTATTTCGACACCACCATGGATAAATCTACGCGGTAGACTTCCCGCCCGGTGGCTTTACCCAATAATGCCGCTGTCAGGGTTTTCCCCGTCCCCGGTGGGCCAAAAAATACAGCGCGGTAACCCGGCTTTACCTTTTTCGCCAGTTGCCATTCTTCCATCAACTTATGGCCATAGTTGAGCCACGCATGGAGCTCTTCAACCTGCGCCATAACTTCCGGGTCGAGTACTAAATCGTGCCATTCAAGTGGGGATTCCAGTATATGCGCCGGGAAGCTGGCGCTTAATTCCGGGCGCAACCGCTGCCCGGTCATAAAATAGTGCAGCCACTCTTCGTTTAGCCGATAAACACCCGCCCATTTAGGTACGCCGTCATCAACAGATAACAGTTGCGTGACCTGTTCGGCCATCAGGCGGTGTTTATTTGAAAAGATTTCCTGTGTGTAAATGCGCCAGTCGGGGTTATTGGCACTGATCAGAAAATTGAGCGTTTGCCCGGTCGGAATAAAACCACTGAAGGCTTTGTCACTGACACCGCCAAATTCAGTAAAAGGGCGGTCTGTCAGGCTGTTAAGACCAAAGAAAATATCAAGGGTATCGGGTTTTACACTGGGTGCCATGGCAAGCGCCAGCCCCAGGCGTTCAAAAATGGATAATTGCCAGTCGGTAACCAGATCCGCATAGGGTGCCCCTTTTACTAATTCCGGAGGCGGAATATCCAGCCAGTGGCGTTCATGCCCTTCTTGTTTAAGGTAGCTGCATATAACCTGATTAATAACCTGCGACAACCACGCCATTTCGCGCCAGAGCACAATGACATTGGTTGTTTGCAGATAGTTTTCGGCATTTGCTGGTTTGAGCATGGCACATCCTTGCAAAGAGGTGCATCAGGCTGAGTTCTGCTGTTTGCCAGCAGCGTACACAACGAACCAATTATAGCACGCAACTCATTCAGGCTACTTTTTAAACACTTTTATTCACGATATGCCATTGGGCGCTCATTCCAACATTGGACCGGAATACCCAGGCAGCACATTCAGCGCTTAACTGATTCTGAAGTGGTCAACAAAAACTGGCCACGGCTTCAGCGTTTTTCCCACATCGGCTTTCCGATTCGTTTTACCGGGATGCTTATAAGCAACAATTGGTGTCCCCTGGCTGGATGTTCGGGGGGATAAGGAATGAAGCAGCACGCAAGGTATGTTGTGCTGCCTAATTAAATCAGCGTCAATTGTTATTTGACTGTACGTCCTTCAGTATAGGCTTTAGGGGCGTCATTCAAACTCATGACATTAGCCCCACCACCATAACTTGGATTTTCTTCTTGAACAGGATCATCTGCCCAATTGCAAACCGGACAATTTTCATAGTTCCTAATATCCGAAAATTCATATTTATGGCAACAAGGGCATAAATATACTGGACTATTCATTATTTCATCCAATTGCTATTTTAATTTTCGATATTAGTTCATCTTTATCCCATCCCACACTATATTTAGCCTCGGGAGCATCCCAACAACTATTAGCTATTCGATTAATAATAAATTCGCCATTCGTTTCAAACGCGGGATACCAACCAACATCAACAATAACCCCAGACTTAAATGATAATTGTAACAAATCCTCATCTAAGACCATTACTTGTGATTCTATACCCTGCGAAAAATCAATAGCCGATAATTCATCAAATATATTTATAAGTTCAAGATAAAAATCGGTTCCTAGAATACTGTATTTTTTCATCATTTCAAAAGTTTCCTTGCTACGTCAGCATCTATTGGGTGAGAGTGTATTGTGTCTTGCGACTCCTTTGTCACAACCCACGAGGTTTCCTTACCTTTATAAGCTCCTTGAACAGTATCAAACTCTTTTACCTTCCAATTTTGACCATTTGTAGTCGGTGTTCCTGTTTCCCATACATCATGGTCAATACTTGCAATATCTGCACCTTGTTTAAATTTAGCTGGCCCTGTTTTTGTGCTATCAATCACATCTTTCCACGATTTATTCTTTGGTGGATGATGTTTATATCCATGAGCAAACGACGTTTTATTTTCACTAAGGTAAATATAAATCGGCGGAATATCCAATACTGGCAGGATAAGAATATAATCCGCAAATGTCTTTTCTTCCGGTGCCGGGCTGGTTGTCGCCTCTATACCGGTATTTTCCGGCAGCGGTTCAACAATAACCGGGTTTGGTATCCTTACCGGGCTCTGGTTGCCTGTATTTGACGGAACATTGACTCCTGAACTGTCTGGCGTCCAGATAATAGTAATACGCGGAGCTTCCTCTGTGGTATCGCCCCCATTAGTCCGTTCTCCTGTTCTTAAAAACATGACCTGACCAAATACCGGGGGGAAATTCACTGGTATATTGACGACGCATTCCTTTTCCTTGTCATATTTGTGGTTAAGCTGATGCAATACTAACCGATCATTAATTTGACTTAAAATCGTTGTTTGTTATGAATTTACAAAAAACAAAAAAACAATGATGACGCTTTCAGCTTAGGGCATTAATGAATTGACGGTCACTTTACCTATCTCGCTGAGTTCAGAAAATAACCTTCTGTAGCTGTTTATCATTTGTTCTCTGTCCAAATCATCGTCAGCTTCTGACAGGAGGTAATAGCCGTAATCTTTAATGCAGATGCTTTCACCACTTTCTAAATAGCTACGCAGAATAGTAGATCACTTTGAGGGAACTCAGCCCGGAACAATTTGAAAACGAAAACCTCGCTTAGGCTGTGTCCACATTACGTGGGTCGGGTCACATCAGTTAATTTCCACGTATAGGTGACGCGAACAACTTTCTGATTACCGTTGCCCAGCACGGTCCATTCTTTGACTTCATCAACAATACGGCGACCAACACAAACACCTTCTTTGGCATCCCGGATTTTGGCTTGTTTACCTTCATCTGTTATCCCAAGCGTATTGTTATCCCAGTCTTCAACAAGGCCATTTTCATCTATCCACTCATATAACAGCTCTATTTCCTTCGGTATTTCCATATTATTTGATAGTTTCTTAAATTCTTTCTGCGGGTCCAAAAACAAATCACTCACAAATTAGCCATCAAGATAAAAATCATATTTATTAGGAACATTAAATCCTAAGATAGAAAAGCAGCACATGTATTAATGCACTGCTCAATATATGGTTTTATAATAACTTACTTTCAAGATATAACATAAATTCTTTTACCTCATCAATAGTAGTGTACCACTCTGATACTTTTTCACCTTCTGAATACGCATCATATTCCCCTGCATATTCATTTAACTTATGAACAGAAAAATCTTGTATCTCACCAGCAAAAATCATTTTATTTTGAATGATAACTTGTGCATCTTTATAATAAAGAACCCATGAGAATATAAAATTAACTGTTTCTGGACTGTACATAGATACAGCCAGAACTGAATGATCGCGTTTTTTTAAACCCTGTTTAATATTTTCAATCCAGCTCTCTTGATATTGCTTAATACTCCAATATGTTAATGGTATTTGCATCCCTTCATCAAAATTTCCAATAACTATTTTAGCTGGCAAAACTATTTCATTAAATGCCGATTGAATAGCTTTATTTTCTGTAAAAATACCGAACATATTATCACCCCTTTATTCTATTTAAATCTTTGTCATATGTTCCTAAACGAACGCCTCTTTTACTGATTTTTTTCCAACCATAAGATACGTTGTGTCCATCAACGTCAGGAGTTATATAATCTTTTCCATTAAAGAACGCTGGTTGTCCATGAGAGTTAAATGGCACTTTATTCGCAGAAACGCGGCGGTCATACCCAAGCTTTCTAGCTGCTTCCGCTGCTTCCTTCCCTTTAAGAACAGAGCTAAGATATATATAAATCGGCGGAATATCCAATACTGGCAGGATAAGAATATAATCCGCAAATGTCTTTTCTTCCGGTGCCGGGCTGGTTGTCGCCTCTATACCGGTATTTTCCGGCAGCGGACCAACAGTAACCGGGTTCGGTATCCTTAACGGGTTCTGGTTGCCTGTATTTGACGGAACATTGACTCCTGAACTGTCTGGCGTCCAGATAATCGTAATACGCGGCTCTTCCTCTGTGGTGAACGTATACGCCTTTCGGTTGCTGTCCCACTCCATTTTACGCACACGCACCCTGTCTTTGCCGGGTGGTGTATGCCAGCCATGAGGAACCGGATTGCCTTTATCATCCTGTTCCCATGTATAACGCACCCGTGTTGGCGCTTCACGCATCTGTTCCAGACGCATCCGGTCAATGAAGTCCTGTTCACCATCATTGAGCCTGCCGGGCATCATTCCCATCACGACTGCGGCGACGGGCGCACCGGGGCCGCTGGCGGCTATTCTCCCGGCCCCGCCTGCCATCTCACCCAGTTTTACCGCCCATGTTCCTGGCGTAATGGCTCTTCCACCTACCAGCCCAAAAACGCTGGCACCTTTAACAGCCGCCTGAGCATTAGCCGCACTTGTTGCTGCGGCTACCGCTGCCTGATAATCCATTTCCTCATGGTTACCGTTCAGCCATTTATACAGGGCGCTTCGCTGCTTCGGCTTTGGAATATCTTCACCAGGTTTCTTTTTCCTGGCAGTCTGAGCATATTGAGGAACATCCGTATCTGATGCGGGTTCGGCAGGAGGAACGGACTGATAAAATGCCATTTCGCCAAAGTTGATATGGGGCTCTGGCGCTTCACCGGCATCATTACAGCCCTCACCCCGAAGGCAGGATTTGGCAAAGACACGATTACGATCACGTTCTTCTGCCAGTCGTTTTTCCCCGGTCTCCTGCTGTTCCAGCTGAGTAACAGGCGCAGGCAATGGTGCCTTTTCTGCCTGCTCTTCGGGCGTATCATCTCTGATATAACAATCCGGGATTGTCTGTATAAACCGTGCACCGCACGGACAGGAGCTTACACTGTCCAGTGTTCCAGCCAGCCTTCTGCCGTTGTCCCATGAATCCGGTGTACCACCCAGAATTCTGTACACTCCCGGATGCTGGCCGCACGATACAAGGTCACCTTCCCGTGCCCCCGCCACACCATACCAGCTCAGCGTTTCATCCCCGGTCAGTATCTTTCCCCCGCAGGTAGTCGAATCGCCCACCCGCAGGTAAAACCCCATCGCTCCCATTAGTCCGTTCTCCTGTTCTTTAAAACATGACCTGACCAAATACCGGGGGGAAGTTCACTGGTATATTGACGACGCATTCCTTTTCCTTGTCATATTTGTGGTTAAACTGATGCAATACTAACCGATTGGTAATTTGACTTAAAATCACTTTATCTTTATGTGATTACAAAAAAATTTGTTATTTATTTAATATAAAAGCACCAAATAAACACACATGAATGGCAAATGACATGGGCTGATACCACAGCATACGATTTAGATTATTTAGCAGAATTTGTTCCTGACACACTCAACACGGAGAGTGCAGAAAACGATTTAATCCACGCTGATGAGGGTAGATATCATCCTGGCAAACCAACTATTCTGTACAAAAAAGAGCCCCGGATACTTCCCGTGCTGCACCTGGTTTATCTGCAAAAAGGTAAAGTATGCATTTCACTTCGTCCCGCTTACTGCTGCGCCCCGTCATCCCCGGTGATGTCGATTGTCTGTTTCGTATTTATGGCGACCCGCAAACCCAGCAATTCAACCCTGCCGGGCCTTATCCTTCCCTGGATTATGCCCGGGGAATATTGCGTTCCTGGCTGGAACACAGCAACCAGCCCGGGTTTGGGCACTGGGCAATTCTTCTTCAGGAAAACCCGCATGAAATTATTGGCTTTGGTGGGTTAACACCGCGTGTTGTCTGCGGTTACCACATCAATAATCTGGGCTACCGCTTTGCCCCGCAGTGGTGGGGAAAAGGGCTGGCAACGGAATTTGCCCGGTCAGTGGTGGCATGGGGTTTTGAGCAAGGTAAGCTTAGTGAAATTTCAGCAGTAATACGCCCGGGGCACAGTGCTTCACAACATGTACTGGAAAAAACCGGCTTTCATTTTGAACGAGAAGTAGCAGACCCGGAATACCCTTCTGCGCGCCTGTTCTTCACGCTAACAAAGGCGCAATGGCGCGCCAGCCAGGGGGCTGACGCAAAATGATTACACAACTGCGGGTTGCCCCGCCAGGTAGCCTCCGGCCAGCCGCGTTACCCGGTCAATCGCCTGGTAAAGCGCCTGCGGTGTTACTTTTCCTGGCATATTTTGCATATCTGGCGCGATAACCGACTCCTGAACAATGGCGTCCAGTTCATTCGGATTAAGGTCGGCAATTTCAGCAAGGCGCAGCGGTACGGCGCAGGCATGGGCCAGGGCGATGGCCTCCCGTATCTCCTCGTCACTGCGGTTTTCCAGCGCCAGCAGGCACAGGTTGCCAAAACCCACTAATAAACCATGGCCGAATTCCCGGGTTTTGTCGCAAACAGTAAAGCCTTCATAAATTGCGTGTGCGGCAGCAGCGTGTGCGCCACTGCTCATTAGCGATGTCAGCCCGGCGAACATAAAAATGGCATCCAGCACTTGTTCCAGCGCTGCGTTCGATTGCCCGGCACGGGCAGCTTTACAGGCTTCGGCGCCAAACGTGGCAATCAGGTCATAACAAATACGGCTGTTAGCGCTGGATGCGCTGGCAATCCCACTCAGGTGAGTATGCTGTTCGCCAATAGCGCGGAATTCGTACCATTTTGCCAGCGTGTCGCCCAGTCCTGCAGCCAGCCAGCGCAGAGGTGCCCGCGCCAGTAATTCGCTGTCGATAATTACGGCATGAGGCGCCTGGCTCAGTGGGTAGAGATCGCGGAAATGCCCGTCATCATGGTAACGAATGGTGAGTGGGGTAACCGCCGCACAAGTGGCTGCAATGGTAGGTACGGTAATCACTGGCACATGCGCCGCCACGCCTGTTGCTTTACAGGTATCGAGGGATTTTCCACCACCAACGCCAATAATGACATCTGCCCCCAGTGTTTCGACACAACCCGCAAGGCGGGTGATATTGCTTTCGCTTGACTGCCCACCAAACCACTCACAACCCACCAGGGCTACACCACTTGAGCTAAGCTGTTCACGAATAGTGGACTCAGTGGCCGAAAGGGCCTGATGCCCGCCAATCACTAATGCCCGCTCACCCGCCTTAGCACATATTTCGCCAAGCTGAGCAATCACTCCCGGCCCCCGCAGTATCTGGGCCGGGAAAATGATGTTTTGAGCGCTCATAGTATTTCTCCCTAATTTGTATGTTTGTGTATGACAATAAAAGTCATCGCATACTGGCCTGAACGCACCCCGCTGATGCTCACCACGCACTGCTACCAAACAGCGCCTCAAACAGGCAACCCTGCGTAGATAAAGCGCGGGTAAGCAGGCAGCGAATCACCTCACAAGAGCGGTGACTGAGCAGGCGATAACCTAAAAAAGCAAGGGTTGTGCCACAACTGGCGCAACCCCATCAGGAAACAAACAATGCGGTTACAGGCAATCAGGAACTATAGCCTGGCAGCAACGCAGTAATGGCTTCCGGCCACTGTTCACGGGAAGCCCACAGGCGCATATTTTCGATATCTGGCGCCATCAGGCGGTCTTTTTCCAGGAATGGCACAACAGCGCGAATCGCCGCCAGTTCCGCTTCCAGGTAGCTGGCGCTGTGTAATGGGCGGTGGAACTCAATCCCTTGTGCGGCAGCCATAGCTTCAATGCCCACCACCACGCTGGTGTTAAAGCACATATCTCGCAGGCGGCGGGCGGCACCGGTTGCCATTGAAACGTGGTCTTCCTGGTTTGCTGAAGTAGGCAGGCTGTCCACACTTCCCGGGTGCGCCAGTGATTTGTTTTCTGAAGCCAGTGCAGCCGCGGTCACCTGAGCAATCATAAAGCCGGAGTTAACCCCGCCATCTTTTACCAGAAATGGTGGCAGGCCAGACAAACCGCTGTCGAGCAGCAATGCCATACGGCGCTCAGAAATCGCGCCAATTTCTGCTACCGCCAGCGCGATAATATCTGCAGCAAAGGCAACTGGCTCCGCATGGAAGTTACCACCCGAAATCACATCACCGTTATCGGCAAATACCAACGGATTATCGGATGCGGCATTGGCTTCAATACGTAAAATACGCGCAGCGTGCGTCAGGTTGTCCAGGCATGCGCCCATCACCTGTGGAACACAGCGAATAGAGTACGGGTCCTGAACCCGGCCACAGTGAACATGAGAAGCCACAATTTCGCTGTCAGCCAGCACTTCACGCAATGCCGCCGCCACAGCGATTTGCCCGGCCTGACCACGCGCTTCGTGAATACGCGCATCCAGCGGTTTCACGGAACCTTTAATCGCCTCCAGCGAAAGTGCGCCAGCCATCAACCCGGCAGCAAAAACACGTTCCGCTTCAAATAACCCGGACAACGCCAGTGAAGTGGAAACCTGAGTACCGTTCAGTAATGCCAGCCCTTCTTTCGGCCCCAACTCGAAAGGCACCAGCCCGGCCAGCGCCAGCCCTTCAACGGCCGGGAGCTTTTCACCATTAACCCGCACATGGCCTTCGCCAATCAGCATCAGAGATAAATGCGCCAGAGGCGCCAGGTCACCAGAAGCGCCAACCGAGCCTTTTTCCGGAATACAGGGCATAACGCCGGTATTAAACAAACTAACCAGTGCATCGACAATCTCCGGGCGAATACCAGAATGGCCGCGCGCTAAGCTCAGCACCTTGGTTGCCATCACCAGCCTGACTACGTTATCCGGTAAATCACTGCCCACGCCAACACTGTGAGACAACACCAGATTGCGTTGCAATTCAGCCAGGCGGTCTGCCGGAATACGGGTTTGCGCCAGTTTGCCAAACCCGGTGTTAATGCCGTAAACCACCTCACCGGTATCAACAATATCCAGCACTCGTTGTTGTGCAGCCTCAATACTGGCCCGGGCGCCTTCTGCCAGTGCCAGTTGTACATTACCCTGGTAAATCTGGCGTAATTCTGCCAGCCCTGCCTGGCCTGGGTGAAGTTCACAACGGATTAAGTGCGGGGTAGTTGCAGCCATAGTCTATTCCTGTATATACAAGTTTGGCGAAAAAAATCGTTTAGTTTAAACGCCCTGCGAGCACCCGCTCTCAGGCAACCTGCGCTACGGGCCCACACTAACATGCCGGTGAGCCAGTACCACTCAGTTAGTGTGCCAGCATGGTTTCTGCCCGAATTTCTTCAGTTACGCGCGCCTTGAGCGCCATAAACTCTGGCGATGTTTTCAGCCGGTAATCCCGTGGATGTGGAAAATCAACCGGCACTTCCGTCTTGATTCGGCCAGGACGGGCGCTGAAGATAGCTACTTTATTTGCCATAAAGATGGCTTCGTCAATATCGTGCGTGACAAAGAGTACGGTTTTGCGCGACGCCTCCCAAATTGATAACAACAGCTCTTGCATCATGACCCGGGTTTGGTTATCAAGCGCACCGAAGGGTTCATCCATCAGTAGCACTTTCGGGTCGTTCGCCAGTGCGCGGGCAATCGCAGTACGTTGTTGCATACCGCCAGATAACTGGCGCGGGAAGTGCTGTTCAAAGCCACGCAGCCCCACTTTATGAATAAAATAATCACTGCGGGCTTTCTGTTCCGCCTTGCTGATGCCGCGTTCCTGCAGACCGAAACGGATGTTTTGCTCAACTGTCAGCCAGGGAAACAGCGTGTAGCTTTGAAAGACCATTCCGCGGTCTGCCCCCGGGCCTTCCACCCGTTCGCCATCCAGCCACACTTCCCCATTTGTTGGGGTATCCAGCCCGGCAACAATGCGCAGTAAAGTCGATTTGCCACAGCCGGACGGGCCAAGAATGGTAATGAAATCGTTTTCATTCACCGGGTAATCTACCGGCAACAGCGCCTGGGTTTGCTCCCCGTTTGGCCCCCGGAATACCCGTTCCACCTGGCGAATGCTGAGTTTGGGATAGTGCATTACAGTGAGCTCCACATAAACAGGCGACGGTTAACCGCTTTGAACACCAGGTCAGACAACAAGCCAATAACGCCGATAACAATAATCCCGAAGATCATTTGCCCCGTGTTGAGCAATGCCTGGCTGTCCACAATCATATGGCCTATCCCGCTGGATGAACCAATCAGTTCAGCAACAATAACGTAGGTCCATGCCCAACCAAGTACCAGGCGCAATAACTCGGCAATTTCCGGTGCTGCTCCGGGAATAATCACCCGGCGCACCACACTTTTATTGGTGGCACCGAGGGTATACGCCGCTTCAACCAGGTCACGGCGGGCAGCACCTACCGTCACCGCCACCATCAGGGTTATCTGGAAAAATGACCCAATGAAAATAACCAGTACTTTCTGTAGTTCCCCTACCCCGGCCCACAGAATCAGCAGTGGAACAAAGGCCGATGCGGGAAGATAACGGCAAAATGAAATGAAGGGTTCGAAGAACGCTTCAACCATCTTCCAGGAGCCCATCATGATGCCCAGTGGAACCCCCAGTGTTGCTGCCAGGATAAAGCCTGCCAGTACCCGGAAAATAGTCATGCCCACATCACCGGCAAAACCATAATCCCGAAACAGGTAAAACCCTTCTTCCAGCATGGTGGCTGGGTTGGCGAGGAATGTGGGTGAAATCAGGCCGGTAAAAGTCGCCAGCGCCCACATGGCGAAAAAGAGAATAAAAAAGCAAATACCCAGTAGAATACGGTGGCGCACATTCACCGGGCGCAACGGCACCATCAGTGGGTTATGCCACACCTTTTTACTGGCCGGCAACGGAGCCGGCTCAGCAAAATGGGATATGCTATTGACGTTAGTTTCTGCGACCTGGCTTGCAGGACTTGTCATATCACGGTCCTTCATTACTTGTTCACATACTGCGCATCGTACAGGGTGCTGATATCCGGCGTTTTACGCAGAATTTTCATTTCAGTCAGCAGGTGAGCGGCTTCATTACTGAAGGTGGTAATCTCACCACTGAAGAATTTTTTATTCGCGGCGCGATCCTGCCAGCGCAGGTAACTGGCTTCTTCAGCAAACTGTTTGCCGGTTTCTTTCACTGCAGCGCCCATAATTTCATTTGCTTTATCCGGATTGCTTTTGATCATATCCAGTGCGTCGAAATAGCTGTCTACCAGCCCCTGAGCCGCTTTCGGGTTGTTTTTCAGCCAGTCTGGCGTACAACCCAGCGTATCCATCACCACCGGGTAATCCAGTGTGGTAGCAAGAATTTTTCCTTTTTCCGGGTTCTGGCGAATAGAAGATAAATAAGGCTCATAACTGACTGCGGCATCGTTCTGCCCGGCAATAAATGCGCGGGCTGCGGCATCCGGGCCCAGTGTTGCCAGTTTGACATCTTTCATGCTCATACCGTTTTTATCGAGGATCCATGCCAGCAGAAAGTAAGACGATGTTCCGGGCGCATCCACACTAATGGTTTTGCCTTTCAGGTCAGTGATTTTATTGATGCCGTTACGCACAGCGATACCATCCGCCCCATAGGATTTATCCAACTGGACAATTTGCTTAATCGGTACGCCGCTGGCATTCCAGGTCAGGTAGGTTTCAACGGTAGTGGCGGCACATTGCAGTGCACCGGAAGCAATCGCAAGATGGCGGGATTGCTGTGGCACCATTTTCAATGTCACGTCCAGGCCGTGCTTTTTAAAAATGCCGGTTTTCTGTGCCAGTGTCAGTGGTGCAAACCCTGTCCAGCCAGAAATACCAATGACGACGGGTGTATCGGCAGCCTGTGCAAGACCACCCGTTACCGCACTTATTGCCAGCGCTACGCCACATGCAGACAAGACGCGCTTCAATCTGTTTTTTGCATTTTTTTTGTTCATCGACCACTCCTGAGAAAACAACCTGTTATTGGAAAGTGATAACCCCAAATGCTGTGCTGTACGCCTGATATTACAATCCGCAAATACGATAAAGGCGAACGCGTATAGTCTTGTCTATACAAGCTACAGTCACAAAGTTGCAATGCGTGTGCCAGCTTTTTCAACCCCGTTACAGACGGGATATCCGGCAGAAGAGAAGAAAGAAATGTGCATAAAACAGGGCAAACGCCCTAATGGAGTGCATGCCCTGCGCAAAGGCAGGGCATGGAGGGACTGATTAACCTCACCAGCTGCTTATCAGGCCGGGCGGGCTTCCAGCGCAGGAAGTGCATTTTCGCTGTACTCACGGAGCGTATCACTGGATTTGAGGGTAAAACTGTTAACGCTTTCCAGTAATGCAGCGGCATGGTGATGCAACTGGCTGGCCGCTTCGCTCGACTGCTGAGACAATGTGGCGTTCTGTTGCGTGGCTGAATCCATATGTGTCACCGCAAGACTTACCTGCTCAATACCCGCACTTTGCTGGTTACAGGCAACAGAGATAGTTTCAACCAGTTGCGATACCTGGCGAATATTATTCAGCATCTGTTTCATTGCCACACCGGCTTCCCCGGCCAGGTCGTTCCCTTGCGCAATGCGGCTTGAAGTGCGGCTTATCAGGGTATTAATTTCTTTCGCAGCATTGGCCGAACGTTGTGCCAGCGCCCGCACTTCACTGGCAACAACCGCAAATCCACGCCCTTCAGTACCCGCCCTTGCCGCTTCAACTGCGGCGTTAAGCGCCAGAATGTTGGTCTGGAATGCAATACTCTCAATCACTGTCACAATGCTGTTTATCTCAGTGGAAAACCGGTTGATGTCGCCCATCGCTTCCACCAGGCGTTCAACAGAGTGGTTCCCTTCCTGTGCCATGACATCGGTATTCTGGCTGAGTTTATTGGCCTCAGCCGCGTTGTCAGCAGTATGTTTCACAGCGGAAGTCACTTCTTCCATGGAAGCCGATGTCTCAATTAACGCACTGGCCTGCGCTTCATTGCGGGTAGACAGCGCCTGGCTGCCATCAGCAATGCTGGCGGATGCGCCGGCAATATGCTCTGCACCATCAATCACCTCACGCACAATACGCGCCAGGCTGTTGTTCATGGTTTGCAGTGCTGCCATCAGGCCGGCAATTTCATCCTTCCCGGAAACTTCAATCGTGGCTCTCAGGTCACCAGAAGCAACCTGGCGGGCAATCTGTACCGCCTGAGCAACAGGGTGAGTAATACTGCGGATAATAAGCCAGGTCACCACACCGCCCGTCAGCACTGCCAGCACAATCACCAGTGCAATAATAGTCTGAATTTGTTGGTAATGGTGGGCATTTTCCGCATTAATTTCCTGGTGGAGAATTTGGGCATGTTGCAGCGTTTTCTCGACCACATCGTCAATCATTTTGGTCGGTGCGCGGTCAATACCGCGCACCTGTTTATCGACTCTGGCCGGGCTGTTTACATCAGCGATGTTGTAAGATTCCAGCGCGCTGAGGTACTGGCGGAGTAATTGCGCGTGCGCTTCCCGTGCAGCTAAAACATCCTGATTACTCATACCAAGTTCAGGCAATTGCTGGCTGAGGGTATTCAGTAACGCCTGGGTTTTATCATTCTGCTCCAGAAACGCTGCTTTATATTTGGCGAATAAACCATCGCCCTGAACACCGCGCAGTAAAGTATCTTTCCACTCCTGAACCTGAATTTTGAATTGCACCTGTGCATTGCGTGCTGTGTCAATTGACTGTTCAATCAGCATTTCACGGGCAATAAATTGTTGGCTGCTTTTGGTCCAGTGGTAATTCACATAGCCACCAATAGCGCCAGCACACAGTGTCAGCGCCAATAGCAGAACAGATAACAGCCATAAACGTGGCCCAATACGAAACTGGTTTAATCTCAGAGCAGAAAGCATAACGGTGTTCCTTAACGACAATACCTGCCTGTGTTATCGTCTCTTCCGCTTATTTCTTCACCACTAAATCGGTTTAAGTGAAAAAGAGTGAACCCTTTCTCATTACGGCTTCAACTCAGTTTCGCCTGTATTATTTTTTTATGACGGAGCGCAACAACCAGCCACCCAGGTTTTATTACCCACCAATACGTGGGCATTGAGAAGGCAGAAACTCAAGGCCACAATGCGGGCATTTTAAAACATTATTCTTACGAAGTTTGGCTGCGCGCTGGTTGGCAATATGGGCGCATTTTGGGCACTTTACGGGGACTGGTCGTTCACCAAAATGGCGCAGACCCTGGGTATATGACATATGCGAACACCTCCGGGGTATTGAACGGCTAAGCAATAGCAACCCGTTTGTTCTGCTTGTTTTTCACTCAAAGAATAAACCCACAAAAAAGGAATGGCAATAACCGGCTACGGGCTCAATTTACCTTACAACGCGGGCTTGCCTGCGCGCAGATGAGTGCGCACAAGCATGGACTCCTTAATCACGCCACATCCCGTAATGTGCTGAGATCCAGGGTGATGGCAACTTGCTGCCCGTCAGAGAGTAAGTCCGCCACACTGCGGTTCAGTACATCAACGCGTAATTCAACCCCTTGCGCCACTACCCGGTAGCGCACCACGTTGCCCAGTAAACTGCGGTCAAGAATAGTGGCAGGAATGCCCTGGCCTGGAGCGCAAATAGTGATGGATTCCGGGCGTAACGCACACTGCCCGTGGTGTTCAATGCCGCTCAAACGCGCCATATCCTGAGCACTGAGTACGTTGTAGTTACCAATAAAATTCGCGGCGAATAAATCGGCAGGCTCGGTGTACAGCGTTTCGGCACTGCCATTCTGAATGATATTGCCCTGGTTCATCAGGATTATCCTGTCAGACAGTGTCAGTGCTTCTTCCTGGTCGTGGGTGACAAACAGAGTGGTCAGGCGCAACTCCTGCTGAATACGGCGAATTTGTTCACGTAAATGGCGGCGGATACGCGCGTCCAGCGCAGAAAGCGGTTCATCCAGCAATAGTAAACGTGGGCGGGTAACCAGTGAACGCGCCAGGGCAACACGCTGGCACTGACCTCCAGACAACTGGTGAGGGAAACGGTGGCTGTAAGCTGACAACTCCACCAGTTCCAGCACTTCGTTCGTGCGTTGTTCAATTTCACTGGCCGGGATTTTTTGCATTCTCAGGCCAAACGCCACATTCTTTTTCACTGTCATGTTCGGGAACAGCGCATAGCTCTGGAACACCATGCCAATGGCGCGTTTTTGTGGCGGAAGCGGTACAATATTTTGCCCGGCAATTTCCACCGAACCGCTGTCCGGGTCAGTCAGCCCGGCAATACAACGCAACAACGTAGATTTACCGCAACCACTTGGGCCAAGTAAGGTAACAAACTCGCCTTCATCCGCACTGAAATCTATATTTTCAAATACCCGGGTTGGGCCATAGTGTTTATTGAGTTGTGAAATTTTTAAATAAGACATAACACCCTCACTTACGGTTCAGCGCACTGGCAAGCCAGGTAATCAACAGCACGACACAGAAATAGGAAATCACCAGCGCACTGGTAAAGTGACCGCTGCCGTTACGCATGTTGTAGAGATAGACCTGCAGCGTTTCGTAGCGTGTGCCCACCAGAATGTTGGCAAACACAAACTCACCTATCAGGAAAGAAAACGAGAGCAATACGGCAACCATGACCCCTTTACGCAGGTTCGGCAATACCACCAGAAACGCCGCCTGGAATGTGCTGGCACCCAGCAGGTTTGCGGCGCTCACCAGTTCTTTAATATTCACCGCCTGCATATTGTTGCTGATTGCCCGCCAGATAAACGGCAGGGTTATCGTGAAATAACAGGCGATAAGTATCCAGGGTGTGCCTGTAAGCACCAGCGGGCCGGATGCATAAAGCTGCAATAACCCCACGGAAGAGACAACCGGTGGAATAGCAAAAGGCAGCAAAATCAGTACATTCATGATGTTGCCCAGCAACGGGAAGTACCAGACAATCACAAACATCACGGGCAGCACCAGCACAAAAGAAAATGCCAGCGCACCAAAACAGATAACCAGTGAACGCCCCAGCGCGGCCAAAAAACGCGGGTCATGCCACAGCTGTGAAAACCACTCAATCGTCAGGCCATCGGGCAGAATAGTGGCACCCCATTCAGTTGCCAGCGCGTACAGCAGTGTTGCCAGTAAAGGAACAACAAGAATCAGTAATAACAAACCAATCACCACACGGTGATAAACATATTCACTTTTCGTCATGGGTACCGCTCCTTGATTCAGCGCGCATTAAGGTAACCGCGGCGCTGGATCCACTGCTGGATAACTGTAATCGCCGACATCAGCACAACCAGTAACATTGCGAGGGCACTCCCCATATTAGGATCAAGAGAGATATCCCCGGACACCAGCGCGGCAATACGTACCGGCACTACGTTGAAGTTGCCAGAAGTCAGTGCATAAATGGTGGCATAAGCCCCCAGCGCATTTGCCAGCAGGATGACAAACGTGCCAATCAGCGCGGGAGACAATACAGGTAGCCCAATGTGCAACCAGTAACGTATCCGGCTGGCCCCCAATAAGGCGCTGGCTTCTTCCCAGTCTTTTTTCAGCCCGTCGAACGCCGGAAACAGCAGTAATAACCCAAGTGGAATTTGGAACCAGGTGTACACCAGAATCATGCCGTCAATGGAATAGAGCCGGAAATCGCCCAGCAGCCCATATTTACGCAGCAGCAGTGTGATACAACCGTTCAGGCCCAGTAAAATAATGAAGGCGAACGCCAGAGGCACACCGGCAAAATTACTGGTCATATTGGTGAATGACATAATAATGCGCTGCAACTTGCCATTGCCGATTTGGTGCAGGGAGTAACCACCAATCAGCGCAATAATCAAACCATACAAACTGGATAAAATGGAGATTTTCAGGGAGCTGGTAATAGCCTGCTGGTAAAACGGCGAGGTCAGAATGTCCTGGTAGTTGCCCAGCCCCCACGCCTCCATGCTGTCACTCCAGAAACTATTCACCACAATCCAGATAAGGGGGGCAATCTGGAATGCGAGGTAAAACAGCGTAAAAGGTAACAAACATAGCAGCGCAAGCCATTTTCCTTTCATCATCAGTGCCACTCCTGCTTCGGTGCCAACAGCGCCCGGCAAACTGGTTTATCGTGCGCCACGCCTAATAGCTCACAAACAGTGCCGCACAAAGTGGTTTGGGGAATGGTTAAATCAGGAAGTTTTGAAAAACCGTCACCAAATACAAACAAAGGCACACTGGTTTCTTCTTCCAGAACTCCGCCATGGCTGCGGTCATCGTTCATACCGTGGTCGGCGGTTACCAGCACCTGGTAGCCTTCGGCAAGCCAGACGGGCATCCAGTGGGATAAATAACCGTCTGCGAAACGAGCTTTGTTACGGTATTGCGGCGATGAAAGGCCAAATTTGTGCCCGGCATCGTCAATGTTCATAGGGTGAATGAGCAGGAAATCCGGGTCATGGCACAAGCGCAGGCTTTCCGCATCTTCAAACAGGTGTGAATCCGGGTAAGTGTCATCAGAATAAAAATGACCATACTGCACAGGAAGTGTTGGGTCCTGAACATGGCGGTCACGCGCGGGGTTAAAAGGTGTACGGTTGTACAACTCACTGACCCAATGATAAGCCGCAGCCGCTGTAGTTAACCCCGCAGCACGCGCATAGTGAAAGATACTCTGTTCGCGGCTCATTCGGCTCACCCCATTATGAATAATGCCGCTTCTCACCGGCGGAATACCGGTGAGAATGCACTCATAAAGTGGGCGGGATAACGACGGCAACTCACAGGTCAGCGAATAAATCTGCCCTTTTCCCTCGGCGCATTCTGCTTGCAGGTAGCCCATTGCATGTGATGCCACCTGGTTGCTCAGGCCATCGAGGATAACCAGAATCGTTTTCATACCGCCCTCAAACTTATTGCTGCATATTGATCATGACATTTTCCTGCCACAGACGCGGCAGCATTTTGGCGCTCTTTTCCCAGGCCTGCTGGTCGGCAATCGGGCGCGCATTTTTATATTCACTGTCTGGCAGCATTTGTGCTTTCACGTCTGCCGGGTAGGTAAGATGCTCAGCACGGATAGGACGGGCAAAACCGCGGGCAAGGTTTATCTGCCCGGCATCAGAGAAGATATATTCGCGGGTCAGTTTGGCTGCATTCGGGTGCTTGCCGTATTTATTGATAATTGTGGTGTAACCGGAAGTAATGGAGCCATCTGAAGGGATAACCACTTCAAAACGTTTCGGGTCGATTTGTTTGCGATAGTTCAGGCCATTGAAGTCCCACACTACGCCAACCTGAACTTCACCTTTTTCAATGTTGGCAATGGTCGGGTCAGTGACGCCCAGGCGCCCTTGTTTTGCCAGCTCAGCAAAAAATGCCAGAGCGGGTTTGAGATTCTTTTCATCGCCACCCAGTGCGTAGTTAGCCGCCAGCACGCCAGACGCGGCCTGAGAAGCAACCCCAACATCACCGATATCCACAACATACTTACCTTTTTTCAGGTCTGCCCAGCTGTGAGGCGCATCTTTTACTTGTTGTTTATCAATAATAAACGCAATGGTGCCAGTGTATGCCACTGCCCAGTAACCATCTTTATCTTTCGCCCAGGCGGGTATCTGATCCCAGGTGCTGGGTTTATACGGCAATGCCAGCCCCTGTTTTACCGCGATTGGGCCAAAAGAGATCCCCACGTCACCGATATCGGCAGTTGCATTTTCTTTTTCCGCTGCAAACTTGGCTAATTCCTGGGCTGAAGACATGTCCGTATCCATATGTTTCAGGCCATATTTAGACAGCATATCTGCCCAGGTCTCTTTCCAGTTTGCCCAACTGTCTGGCATACCCACGCTATTCACTTCGCCTTCACTCTTTGCGGCTTTTTCCAGCGCAGTCAAATCTGCCGCATGGACATTGGCGACCTGCAACGCCACGAGCAATGTACTGGCTAACAAAGATACATACATGCGTTTCATAAATGCTATGCTCCAGTGATGTGGTTGTTATTGGACTAGTCCAGCAAAATCGTTGTTGCAAAACACAGGCCAAAACAGAACAACGAATTAAGAGACTGGAGCTTATCGCTGATTTATAAACTTTTTATTACAGTAACGTGACATTCTGGCAGCAAGTTGTTTCCAGGCTGGCGTCAACTCGTGGATCAGGGTATGCACTATTTTGGCTATTTGGCACATTTTTAAGGCTGGGAAAATGGCGAAGAAAACCGTCGAGGTGATTTGTGAAATACTGTCAGAACGCATTCAGCATGGTGAGTTTGACGAAGACCGGCGTTTACCGTCCGAGCGCACGTTAAGCCAACAATTTATGACTACCCGTATCACGCTGCGTGAGGCACTGCGCCAGTTAGAAGCACAGGGTGTGATTTACCGCGAAGTGCGTCGTGGCTGGTTTATTGCCCCGCCCCGCTTAGTTTACAACCCACTGCACCACTCCCACTTTCGTGAAATGGCTCAGGCTCAGGGGCGCCACACCAGTACCGAACTGATTAGCGCGGGCCTGCAACCAGCCAGCAGTGATGTCGCTCACCAGTTAGGCATTACCCCCGGCAGTGAGATAATTTGTATCCGCCGCCTGCGCCATGTTGACGGGCGTGCCGTGTTGTATGTCGAAAACTCCCTTAACCCGGGTTATTTCCCAGGGTTATTAGAGAAGGATTTGACCGGCTCATTAACTGATTTATACCAGCGAGATTACGGCCTGCACTACGGTGGTGTGCGTTTTACCGTGTTCCCCGGACCACTCCCCGCCTTTGCGGCCGGGCGCCTGCATGTTTCACCCGGCAGCCCGGGCTTATTTATTGACCGAACTAACCGCGACCAGTATGGGCGTATTATTGACTGCGACCATGAATACTGGCGCTATGATGCCTTGTGTATTGATGTCGCGGTTGGGTCAGGTTCCGATACAAACTGGCCACCCTTTCATACCCGCACAACACAAGGTTAACAGTTGCAGAACTGAAGTGTGGGTCAGGCGTGCAGTCCTCAGGGAGACCTGATGACTCACACGCCTGAAGAGCAACAAAGCGCTACAATTTCCCTTCTTTTATGCGCCGGGCCAGCAGTACACGCCGTAATTGCAATTCACGCAATTCGAAAGTGACATCCAGGCTGACCGGGGGATAATCGGCTTCTTCCTGGGGATTACTGGATGCGGCTTCTTCCTCGCCACTGGCGTACACGTTTTTTTCAATCAACCTGAACGCTTCTTTTTTACTGAGCCCCTGCTTTTGCAGGAGCTTCGACAGCATCTTATCAACAGCCGTATATTTTACTTTTCTTCGAAACATACTTTTTCTCTGACACAGGCCTGGTTGCAGATCCTGCCAATCGGTTTAACGCAAATTTTATCGTCTGCGCGCCCGCAAGTTAAGCAGTGATAGCGCTTTGTGACAATCTCTGACAATTAATTAATGGTTGCCATGCACCGAATGCTCATTAAAGCAGCGCAATGGTGTTTTTTTGTGCGGGATTCATTCAGAAGCAGCAAGAAAAGCCATAAAGGCGGGAATAACGAAGAACAGGAAACACACCGGGTACGGTTGTTACCCGGTGTGTCACAGTGTCAGAAGCGGTATTGCAGGCCCACTGTCGCCGTGTAGTTCTTATTTTTCAACCCGGCAGCATCACCACCAAAATAGTCATGGGTACCGTTATCCCGGTCAATCATTTCTGTACCACCTTTACCTTCTTCATATTTGTTCCAGGCTACTTCAGCAAATACTTTGGCATTCTGTGTTACGTAATACCCGACATCCATTGCCACACCGTAATAATTGCTGTGCCCGCCGTTATCACGGAAAGTCAGGTCACGCATGTAATGTTCGTCGTTATCTTTTGACTTAACCCAGCCACTGAATTTAAACGCGCCATTGACTTCAAAATTCTGGTAGCGGTATTGTCCAACAAGGCCAATATATGGCATGGAGAAACGCTGCTGATAACCAATCCCTCTTTCGCCAGGTGTGAAACTCCCAACATTGGTACCGTTGTCGTAATTATAATCCCCGCCAAATGCCGTCCAGCTAAACCGGGTTTGCTGGTAACCCGCTATCGCCCCTACTTTGTAGGTTTCGCCACGCAGTATCCAGCCTTTAAGGTTCAGGTCAAATTCATTGGCATAATTCAGGTTAGTATTTTCATGGCTGGAATGGTCAGTCCAGCCAGACTGGTTATTATTGAGCCAGTCATAATCGTCCATATGACCAGAGCCGGAGGCCAGTGTACTCCAGCCACGGGCGTTCAGGGTAAGCCAGCTATAAGCATCCCAGGAGATATCCCCTTTAATAATTGCCGCATTTTTTATCTTCCAGTCTAACTGACTGACTTTGCGGCCCCCCTCATAAACCAGTTCATGCGATTCCCCTCCCAGGTACCCCATAGATGCTGCCACAGAGACACTTTCTGGTGAGAAGTTTGGCATTGCCGGGTTCATATCAGCCACAGCGACACCAGAGAAAGACACAGCCATTAATGCAACTATTGTTTGTTTTTTCATTTTCATTCCATTTATTGTTATCCCTGAACACTCATAGGGAAGGTGCGAACAAGTCCCTGATATGAGATCATGTTTGTCATCTGGAGCCATGAAAAAGGGTTCATCATGAGTCATCAGCTCACCTTCGCCGACAGTGAATTCAGCAGTAAGCGCCGTCAGACCAGAAAAGAGATTTTCTTGTCCCGCATGGAGCAGATTCTGCCATGGCAAAACATGGTGGAAGTCATCGAGCCGTTTTATCCCAAGGCTGGTAATGGCCGGCGACCTTATCCGCTGGAAACCATGCTACGCATTCACTGCATGCAGCATTGGTACAACCTGAGCGATGGCGCGATGGAAGATGCTCTGTACGAAATCGCCTCCATGCGTCTGTTTGCCCGGTTATCCCTGGATAGCGCCTTGCCGGACCGCACCACCATCATGAATTTCCGCCACCTGCTGGAGCAGCATCAACTGGCCCGCCAATTGTTCAAGACCATCAATCGCTGGCTGGCCGAAGCAGGCGTCATGATGACTCAAGGCACCTTGGTCGATGCTACCATCATTGAGGCACCCAGCTCGACCAAGAACAAAGAGCAGCAACGCGATCCGCAGATGCATCAGACCAAGAAAGGCAATCAGTGGCACTTTGGCATGAAGGCCCACATTGGTGTCGATGCCAAGAGTGGCCTGACCCACAGCCTAGTCACCACCGCGGCCAACGAGCATGACCTCAATCAGCTGGGTAATCTGCTGCATGGAGAGGAGCAATTTGTCTCAGCCGATGCCGGCTACCAAGGGGCGCCACAGCGCGAGGAGCTGGCCGAGGTGGATGTGGACTGGCTGATCGCCGAGCGCCCCGGCAAGGTAAGAACCTTGAAACAGCATCCACGCAAGAACAAAACGGCCATCAACATCGAATACATGAAAGCCAGCATCCGGGCCAAGGTGGAGCACCCATTTCGCATCATCAAGCGACAGTTCGGCTTCGTGAAAGCCAGATACAAGGGGTTGCTGAAAAACGATAACCAACTGGCGATGTTATTCACGCTGGCCAACCTGTTTCGGGCGGACCAAATGATACGTCAGTGGGAGAGATCTCACTAAAAACTGGGAATAACGCCTTAAATGGCGAAGAAACGGTCTAAATAGGCTGATTCAAGGCATTTACGGGAGAAAAAACGGCTCAAACATGAAGAAATGAAATGACTGAGTCAGCCGAGAAGAATTTCCCCGCTTATTCGCACCTTCCATAGCTGGCACTATTTTTCGCCAGCAATAACCATTCAGAATTAGTGCGAATAAGCCACTTGCCCGCCGATATTAATCCTGTAGCTTTCAACCAACAACAATCAATATTAGTAGGTTATTTTTATCTTTTACAACCTGGCAAACATTCAATAACGGGCAGAGAGTGCCCCCGAAAAACCGGGTTGGAATAACAAGAAGAAATCGCGTAATGCGGGATAAAGAATATATTTTTATCGCGTTCTGAATAAAGCCTGCCGTTTGATAACATTAATAGTGCTATAACCGCATGCTCCACAATAAGCATAAAAAAGCCCGCCAGTACGGAGATACTGGCAGGCAAGGAGGAAAAATGTGGCGTTACTGACCGAGTGGTTTGCGAACAAATACCCCAAAACTAATGGCGCCCAGCATCAACAAAGCCGCGCCCAACAAGAAGACATCAGTAAATTTGCCCGTGGCATCCAGAATAACCCCGGTTACAATCGGTGCCATTGCGGCACCCAGAAAACCGCCAAAGTTTTGAATAGCGCCAAGGGAAGCGACCTGGTCTTTTGGCGCGATATCGGTTGCCAGTGTCCAGAGCGCCCCTTGTGGCATCTGGGAACAGAAATACCCCAACGATAACAGGCCAATTGCCAGCGGTGTACTGCTGACAAACGGAATGGGGCCGACAAAGCAGGCAGCCAGTGCTGCACCCAGTACAATCGGTACCTTACGAGAAGTAACAGGTTTAAACCCACGGCGTACCAGCCAGTCTGACAATGTGCCCCCAACCAGTACACCAAAAATACCTGCCAGGAAAGGAATTGAAGCAATCCACCCGGTGGCTTTCAGGCTGAACCCGAGTGATTTTTCCAGGTAACCCGGCAACCAGGTAAGGTAGACCCAAATGGTAAACATGATTGAGAAGTTACCAATCACCATAAACCAGGTGGTGGGATGACGGAACAGGCTACCCCAACTGGTGGTTTTCCCGGTATTTTTACTGGCTGTAGTGAGCCCGGCATGAATCAACGCATCTTCACGCGCCACCGGATCGCGGTAAAATTTCCACCAGGCGAGCAGTAATGGCAGCCCCATTAACCCAATCCCGATAAACATGCCACGCCAGCCAAAACTGAGTAACAAAATAGTCAGAATGGGCGGAGCCACCGCGTTGGCGATTTGCGAACCGGTATTGATGATTGCAGTAGGCAAACCACGTTCTGTTTCACCAAACCAGCGATGGGTAATTTTAATCCCGGAAGTGAAGAAGGGTGATTCAGCCACACCCAGCATCATGCGCAGGCCATAAAAGAAGCTGTAACTATTTACAAAAGCCGCCAGCACAGTACAACCCGACCACAGGCACAGCGCCCAGGAAAACATCCGTTTGGGACCAAATTTGTCAACCAGCCAGCCAGCAGGAAGGTTGGCAAGGGCATATGGCCAGAGAAATGCAGAGAGCAATAAGCCCATTTCGGTTTGAGAGAAACCGAATTCTGCCGCAATGGTAGTATTGGCAATACTCAGGTTTGCCCGGTCGAGGTAGTTCACTATCGCCGCCAGTAATAGCAGCAGGATGATGCCCCAGCGCAGCCGGGTTACAACCACCGGCTGGCTGGCAGTACCCTGGAAACCTTTCACGCCAGGCCGGCTATCCTCAGGCAGGGTTGAGGTAAGTTCTTTCATTGTTATGTCACCTGGTTATCCCCTGTTACAGGGAGGGTTGTAGGGAAAAGCCGCTAACGTCTGGTTAGCAAGCGGTTTTGGTTTGCCACAGTGCAGTACCCTGGCGAATTTGGTCGAGAATGACGCCAAGCCCCCAATATTTTTCCAGCACATCGTCTTTGTTCACCCGGCAGAATTCGCTGGAAAATGTGCCCATTTGCTGGTGATAAATCTTGGCGTTTTTCGGGTAACCCAGGGTTTCCGTGACAGCGGACAGGGAGAGGAATAACGAGAGTTCATGCGCCAGCGCAGGTTGTTGCTTACCGTTTTTCCACAACCAGACGTACAGCTCCGGGTGAAAATTGGTAAATACCCCGCTAAACCCTTTGGAGCCCGCCTGAATAGCAGGCCAGGCAATCGCTGCGTTAGCATTGATGACATTAAGCGCAGTGCCTTGCGCCAGTTTGACACGGCGAATCACTGTGGGCAGATCGCAACTGACATCTTTGAGTACAACAAAGCGTCCGCTGTGCGCACAGAAACTGAACTCTTCATCGCTCAGCAGGCGGCGCCAGGGAGCCGGGCATTCATACAAACCTAATGGCAGGTCTTGTGGCAAAGCTTCGAACAAAGTTGCCAGCGTGGCCTTGAACGTTTCCGTACCTTTGTTTTGCGGATCCAGGTGGTTGGTCACCAGCACCAGAGCATCAATGCCAGTCTTCGCCATTGCCTGTAATTCTTCAATTTGCGCATTCAGGTCATCGCTGATATGCCCGGAAGCAATCACCGGCACCCTGCCGTCTACTTTCTCAACCACAAAACGGGCAAGATCCGTACGCTCATCCAGCGACAGATATTGCATTTCGCTGGACTGGCATACCGCGAATAATGCATCCACTCCCGCTGCAATGTACCAGTCAACAAGCCGTTCAAGCCCAGTCCAGTCAATCTGGTTTTCTGCTGTAAATGGGGTCAGCATGACCGGAACAATACCTTCAATGGACTTCATAAGTTCTCCTGATCCGCCAGCCAGGCGGTAATTGCATTCAAAAAACAACGCGTGATGTCAGCGTAACGCCAGGCGTGATATCACCTGTTGGTACGCTGGCATGTTGGATGCGCCTTCACGTTCAACAGCCAGGGAAGCAAACGCCGAAGCAAAGGTTGCGGCCTGAGCAAGGGTTTGTCCGTCGGCTATTGCAGCCGCAAGAGCGCCGTTAAAAGCATCGCCAGCACCGGTGGTATCCACACTCAGCGCCGGAAAAGCCGGAATATGTTGAAACTGTTGGTTGTCATAAATCAGCGCCCCATGACTGCCCATGGTGATAATCACCCGTCTGGCTCCACGCGCCACTATTGCCAGAGCAGCGGCTCGCGCACTTTCCAGGTCAGTAATTTCCACACCCGATAACAACGACGCTTCGGTCTCGTTCGGGGTAATGATGTCGATAAGATCGATACACCCCAGAATATCGGGCGAAAATGGCGCCGGGTTCATAATCACCTGTACACCCAACGCCCTGGCAAGCTTCATTGCGTTTAGCGTGGCATCAAAGTTGTTTTCCAGTTGCACCAGCAACACATTGCTGCTGGCAAGCTCAGGGGACATGCTCGCTATTTCATCGCTGCTCAGGGTTTTATTGGCACCGGAATAAATGGCAATCATGTTTTCACCATCATCCTGCGAGACATAGATCAGCGCATTACCCGTAGGCTCCCTCTCAGACTGGTACAACCGAAAAGAGTGGATCCCGGAAGACGCCAGGTGATCAAAGGCAAACTGGCTGAACTGATCTTTGCCCACTTTGGCAACAAAGTGCACCTGGGCACCCGCCTTGCTTGCCGCCATCGCCTGGTTAGCACCTTTACCACCCGGCCCCAGTGAGCTGCGTTGGGCCAGCAAGGATTCTCCACCGCGTGGGAAACGATGCACCCACGCGACAATGTCCACATTGAACGCGCCCAAAATACACACCTTCCCTCTTAGTGCATGGGGTGATACCTCGGGGCTGCGAACGGGCTCGTGCTCAGAAAGGCGTTTAAGTAACACTTCGAAGTTGTCACCAGTTTCGCTGATTAACCTGGACTGCAAATTACGCCGCACAATCATGGCACCGCCATGGCAACGCCGAATCAATCCTTGTTTCACCAGAGCAGCCAGGTCACTACGAATGGTTTCTTTAGTGACAGCGAAGTGCCCGGCCAGCCAGTCCACGGTGACACGTTCATTTTTATCCAAATGCTCAAGAATTTTGTTACGGCGTTCTTCGCGAAACATAATTTTCCTCTCCGGTACACAATTGAGACTAAGAAATACCCTGACCGTAAAAAGTGATTTTCTTCAAACCTTGCAGAGCAAAACAGAAGCAAACAAAAATGACCAAAAACCTTGTATTAAAAAAAACAAAAACACCTGCTATTTTTTCTTAATTCATTTCCTTGCAGTCATTTATTTGACATTTGTCACACTAAAACCACAATAAAATAATGGATAAAAAATCCAACCATGACACAGGATCATTTCAATTCATTGATTAATAATGTATAAAAAAACCGACTGACTACTGCATTCGTAGCAGCACACCACAAAGGTTGATAACCAGCAGTCGTCGTAAAATTCACTGCCAACTGCACATCAGAAAATATTTATTGGCTAACAACAAAAAAATACAAAGACCAAAAACAGAAACCTCCCCACAAGAAAAAACGCCCCCACATGCAACCTGATGGTTTTATTTAAAATTTAAATAAAAAATTGAATAATATACTCTGAAAAACCAGAAAGAATGCGCCTTGCATTGATTATTACAACGCCAACTACCCCCACAGAAGTATTTCCCCAGCAGAAAATATGTTGATAATAAATAACAATCGCACCCTGAAAAGTCCGATATAAAATACAGGCAAGAGAAACAGAACAGCATCAATGGCTGACCAGAGCAGGCATGCTCCCTTGCACCTTAGAGGGAATACTCATTTTTGCTTCTCACGGGGGTCATATGAAGCAGTGGTCCTTTGTTATTTCGCAACAACACTCACTTTCCCAGATATGGGAGGCAAAAGGCCTCCAGGCGCTGGTGGCAAGCCAACACCCCAAACTGGTATTTATCTATACAAGGTCAGGCTTCGACGACTTGTATGCTTTTGTGCAACGCTGGCTGGAAGAAAAACTGGATAATGTAGAAATTATTGGCGTGATAACGGGTGGGCATTTTATGGATAGCAGCCCAGGCAGCCAGCAACTCATGGTCAGCATTACGCTGTTTGAACAGAGCTATATTCAGGTTTTACCTGTGAATATGCAGTTATCCCCCCTGAGCACACTCACCATTAATCAAATTCTGCACCACACGCCTAATCTGAGCCTGGTTATGTTGCTAAGCACCCTGGTGGATGATTCGCTCCTCGACGTAGTGTTAAACCTGCAACTTCCGGAACAAACTCAACTGTTTGGTGGGGTTGCGTCTCCAGTACATCCTGCCGGGTTGTTATGTGGCCGCGACCCGCTACAAAAGGGGTTTGTGCTGGTGTTGATACAGAGCCAAAATTTGCATTGCCACACATTCAGTTACACAGGCTGGTTGCCCATGACCAAAAACCGGCGCATTACGGATGCTCAGGGGTCGTGGATCAAATCTATCGATAATCAGCCCGCCTTTGAGGTTTACCACAATTACACCACGATAGAGAACGACAACCAGTTTGCTCATGATGCACTGGCATTCCCGGTATTGCTCCCTCGCCCGTCGTTATTGCTTTCCAGGGTTCCAGTTGAAGTGAATAACGCTGGGCATATTCGCGTTGCCGGCGATGTGCTGCCAGGGGAAAGTATCTCATTTGGTTATGGTGATGCACAACGCAGTCTGGCGCAAATGGATAACTGGTGTGCAACACTGGCTGACTTCTCCCCACAAGTGCTGTTTGGTTATTCCTGCATGATTCGTAATATGTTGTTTGCTGATTATGCATGGCAAGAAACCATGCTACCAGGTAGCCTTGCACCGCTGAGTGGTTTTGTCACCTGGGGAGAGTACAGTTCCGTAAAAGGTAAAGTGACACTGAATAACACATCGCTGTTGATGGTAGCCCTGCGTGAAGGCGATGCACAACCGGTTCAGGCCAGAACGGCCTCTGTCCCGGTACCACAAACACGCCCTTCCCTGATGTCGCGCCTGGTGAATTTTATGTATGTTGCCAGCGAAGAACTCCGGGAACATAACCAGCAACTGAGTACACAGGCCCAGACCGATAAACTCACCGGGTTATATAACCGCTACCGACTGGACAGCGAATTATTGTCACTTATCAACCAGGCCAGCCCTGCACGAAATTTTTCGCTGGTGCTGATGGACATCGATCACTTTAAACAGGTTAATGATGCTTACGGCCACCTGACAGGGGACAGTATTCTCAGACAAATCAGTGAGCTGGTATGCAACCAGTTACGCTGGCAGGATATTGCCGGTCGATGGGGTGGAGAAGAGTTTATGTTACTGATTACTGACAGCGATAACACCCAGCTCACCGCAGTACTTAAACGCCTGCAACAGGCTATCGCTCATGCCACCATGCCCTTTGAACTGACAATTACCTGTAGTTTTGGTGCCACATACTGGCAATCCGGCGACGATGAGCGGAGTATACTCCAGCGCGCTGATATGGCACTTTACAACGCAAAAGCCCAGGGGCGTAACCGGTTTGTGATTGGTTGAGATCAGGCGGCGGGGCTGTAAATTCACAGCGCTTACTGCGCCATCATATGGCGTTTTTGGGTTATCTCCACGGCTGGCGAAGTCACGTTACCCAACCCCCATGCAAAAGAAATTTCGGTTTACGACGGCACAGTAAATATCGTTGATGTGTATTAGTTCAGATTTGACCTGACAGAGCTATGGCTGAGAGCAAAACCTAATCTGAAAGGCAGCTCTGGGTCATGAGCGGACATGACTATCGATAATATGTAATTTTCACCGAAGAGCAGAACATACCCCGTTGACACCATGCAATGAATGATCTGATACACAGGCGAAAAATTGATAAGCTATTTTCAGTAAAAGTAACAAATCTTGTTTCTGCTTTGGAAAGTTGAAACACTAATGATTAAAAAGATATTGATTGCATAAAACCTCACGGCATCCGGGTTCCTGTGAGCGACCTACATTAACAAAGGCTAATATGAAACAAATTACGTTCAGTGATCTACAAGAACAAAGCGAACAGGCTGAAAATTCCCCTCGCTTACGTGCCCATCGTAATCTCCACCCTGAATTGAGCGATCCTGTTCAGCGCCTGGCTATCGCTATGGAACCGGGTACCTATGTTCGCCCTCACCGCCACCCGCACACGTTTGAGCTGCTGACATCCCTCATCGGACGCTTTTTGGTATTGAATTTTGATGATGAAGGCAACGTGACCCACCGCGTTGTGCTAGGTGAAGACTGCAAGGTGCTGGAAATGGATGCAGGGACCTGGCATGCAGTGTTGTCGATGGATAAAGGAGGCGTTATTTTTGAGGTAAAACACGGGGGTTACCAGCCAGTATCTGAGCAAGATATGGCCCCATGGGCACCCGCCGAAAACGAGCCGGGAACGGCTGAGTTGATGAAATGGTATGCACTGGCGCAAGTGGGTGATGGTGGTTTTACCCTGTAATTTTTGCTTTGAACGGAGTGCTTTTACATGACTTTTTCAAAAAACACCACTGTATGGCCGAAAATGCAGAGGCACTGGTGATCTGTAAAGGATAACGACAAGGACCAAATGGGTGCCGCAATGACTGCGGATAACATGGTACTTAACCTGTTTAATGCGGGTAGCAGTGCAAGAGCAGTAACTGTATGCCCGCCGGTAAGTTGAATCGACACGGCATCGGTAGTCATCTTTTTAGCGCCAACTTCCGCTTCATCGCTCAGAGCGGCCCCCGGGTTCCTACAGGTGGTTCGCTCCGTGCCAGAAACGGCTGTTAATGATATAGATAAACCATCCTCGCGGCATTCTCGCCAGGAAAGGTGGACAGATGAGCCGTAAAAAACACAGTGCTGAGATATTTCCGGCTCCCTGCTCACCAGGGAGTTCTGCCGTCAGGCCCCATAAACTCTCCTGATTCATTCCCTTCCAGCGCATATTTAACCGGCAGCTTCGCCCCCTCGCCTGGCGTCATTGTTCCGTAGCCCGTGAGGTCCGTTTTCACAAACCCTGGACTGACGGAATTAACTCTTATGGCAGTGCCCTTCAGTTCCTCGCTCAGTTGAACGGTAAGCATATTCAGAGCGGCCCTGGAGGCATTGTAGCCAATAAATTGTGAGGAATAATATGTGGAGGCCGGGTCACCGTTAAGCGTAAGCGAACCTAAAGAGCTCGACACGTTGACTATCCGGGCAGCAGGTGCGGCCCGTAGCAGCGGCAGCATTGCCTGGGTGACTGCAAGGGTCGCAATAAAATTCGTTTCCATCACATGACGGACTGCCTCGATGGAAGCCTTGCCCGGGGGACCATCTGCATGATCAAATACACCAGCGTTGTTTACCAGAATGTCCAGCCTGTCAAATTCAGCTTTAATCAATGAAGTCGCAGCGGCAATGCTGTCATGCCGGGTGATATCGAGTTCACAAGGTTGCACGGACAAGCCCTGAGTCTTCAGCACTTCTGCAGCCGCGTTACCCCCGCGCCCCCATGATAACAATCACTCCAGCCTGCGCCAGCTGACGTGCAATCTCAAAACCAATGCCTTTATTAGCTCCGGTAACCAGAGCGATGCGTTGCTCATTCATCGATTATTTCCTCCGTATGCGGTAAGGAGATAATATATGAAGTATCATTCAGCTTTGGAATTCGCTTTTGACTACATCCAGCCACACCTCCCTGAAGCCCCGCAGAATGCCGCGTCAGGCCCGTGCAACAGTGACGATGGACGCCATTTTTGAAGCCACCATTCAGCTTCTGGTAGCGGACGGCATACATCGTCTCACCACCACTCGCGTCGCCGAGCGGGCAGGCGTGTCCGTAGGAACGATGTATCAGTACTTTCCCCACAAAGAATCCCTGGTTTATGCCCTCAATGAACGCTATTTAGCAGCGCTTGCCGACAGGATTGAAATTACCTGTCGGAACCATCGTGGCGCGAAGGTTGGCGCCATGATTGAGGCATTAATCACAACACACCGAAAGCGTGCTCCGGCAGCTCATCATCATGTGCAACGCCTATCTGGATACCTTCAGGACCCGTTAAAATACCCTTCTGCGGAAATGGCACCGGATCCGGTAAGCCGGGCGCCAATGCGGGCGGCTTTCATACTGCATTCTGGACACACGGAAAATCAGTAACATATGAAATAAAAGCGAAAGGTGACATGCTCAGCATACATGGCTGCAATAAATGCTGTCCGCTCCGTGCCAGAAGCTAACCTTGCAAAGATCATTGTTTCAATAAGCAGATAACGGGTTAGACCATGTGGACGTCATTGACCGCGCTCCATCAACTCTAGCGTCTGTCCATCGGGGCTTTGTAAATATATCACTCTGGTTCCCTGCATGGGGCCTGATAAGACTGTCTGAGGTTTACCTGGTGTTTTCCAGCCATACTCCGATACTTTGCTCAAGAGCGTATCAAGATCCTCAACTATAAACGCAAGGTGAGCATAGCCAGGGATGTAGGGTGCTGAGGGTTCTTCTGGCTGTTTAATGTTATCGTATTGCAGTAATTCAATTTTGATACCAGCCAGCTCAAGCAACGCCATTCGTACATCAGCCCCTCTTGCGCCTGTGACTTCATCAATGATTGGCCCAGACATTTTCCCTTCGCGTAATAACTCCCCTCCAAGAATATGAGTCCAGAAGAATAATGACTCTTCAATGTTTTTAACTGAAAAACCGACGTGGTCCGCTTTTTTTATCATGAAATTACCTGCTGAGTTTCAACAAATGAGCACCAGACTATCTGAAATCTCTACTTTAATACTTCACGATAGGTGCGGGATTAATTTACTCATTAAAACATATAGTTAAGCCTTGTCTGAATGATATATTTATGATTATCCACCGTGAGAGCTATGCACGTTAACTAATCCCTGTGGAAAAAATACGCGACTGCGTTGACCTGCTCACCATTGATTAATAATCCGCGATGTTAGCAATGCCTGCTCCTCGCTCACAGCTACCCGTCATGCCAGCTCAAAAAACAGGCTTAACGTAGGATATTTAATGAGATGGTCACTCCCTCCTTCCCGGTACTATGCTGAGGACAGGCTTTCATTCGGAGAACTATCATGGAAAACATTGCGCTCATTGGTATCGATCTGGGTAAAAACTCTTTCCATATTCATTGCCAGGATCGTCGCGGGAAGGCTGTTTACCGTAAAAAATTTACCCGGCCAAAGTTGATCGAATTTTTGGCGACATGCCCCGCTACAACCATCGCAATGGAAGCCTGTGGCGGTTCTCACTTTATGGCACGCAAGTTGGAAGAGTTGGGGCATTCCCCAAAGCTGATATCACCACAATTTGTCCGCCCGTTCGTTAAAAGCAATAAAAACGACTTTGTCGACGCCGAAGCTATTTGTGAAGCTGCATCGCGTCCGTCTATGCGTTTTGTGCAGCCCAGAACGGAATCTCAGCAGGCAATGCGGGCTCTGCATCGTGTCCGTGAATCCCTGGTTCAGGATAAGGTAAAAACAACCAATCAAATGCATGCTTTTCTGCTGGAATTTGGCATTAGCGTTCCCCGAGGAGCTGCCGTTATTAGCCGACTGAGTACCATTCTTGAGGACAATAGTTTGCCTCTTTACCTCAGCCAGTTATTGCTGAAATTACAACAGCATTATCACTATCTTGTTGAGCAGATTAAAGATTTGGAATCCCAGTTGAAACGAAAGTTGGACGAAGATGAGGTTGGACAGCGCTTGCTGAGCATTCCCTGCGTCGGAACACTGACAGCGAGTACTATTTCAACTGAGATTGGCGACGGGAAGCAGTACGCCAGCAGCCGTGACTTTGCGGCGGCAACAGGGCTTGTACCTCGGCAGTACAGCACGGGAGGTAGGACGACATTGCTGGGAATTAGTAAGCGAGGTAATAAAAAGATCCGAACTTTGTTGGTTCAATGTGCCAGGGTATTCATACAAAAACTGGAACACCAGTCTGGAAAATTGGCCGATTGGGTCAGGGATTTACTGTGCCGGAAAAGCAACTTTGTCGTCACTTGTGCTCTGGCAAACAAGCTGGCCAGAATAGCCTGGGCCCTAACGGCACGACAGCAAACTTATGTAGCATAACGGCAGAAATACACCGGTTTAAAGAATTACTGATCTGGTTTTGCGAATACTGATATTGATGATACTAACGGCCCACCGGCCTGTTGAGGAACCTGTAAAACGGAAAGGCTCATTGAAGCCGTATATTTTCTGGAGGTTCATCAGGCGCGGAACTCATCAAGGCGCGGGAATAAAATCCCATTCAGACGCCGGATAGATTCAAGCAAGCCAACTTGTCGTCAAAATCGGTGTTGCAAAAACGGGAGTGACCATAGATTCCGTTTTCCAGGCGGACCGCATATATTCACTCAGCAAGACATTCGGAACATGCGGCAGTGGTTCCTGGACTTGCGTGAGCAAGGTTCGTTTAATTGCCCGCTCCACTGTGTATAAAATTCTGGAAGACGAAAAGGTCACATAAAATATTTATTTTCATAAAATGATGTATTTGATAAATAATGATTTTTGTATATTAAAAACCGTTTTTGGAGAATGAGAACAAATTACCTTATGATTCTTTTCGATGTAGCTCAATCGTAAAATCATAGTAATCATTCAGGCACCATGTCCGGGTGTATTCCACCGGCTTATCTTCATGAGTGAAGCCTGTGCGGGTTACCAACAGGAGTGGTTCATGCTCCCCGATGTTCAGATAGTGTGACAGTTTACTGTCCACTGGCACTGCGCGGAAGCGCTGACTCGCCCGCAGCACTGGAGCGCCTTTCTTCTCCAGATGCAGGTACAACGACTCATCCAGTTCGCTGATTTTATCCAGCAGAGCGGCAGGTAAAATCGCTGTCTGAAGGGAAACGGCAATACCGTTAATCTTCCGCAGTCGGGTTAGCTCCACAACCTCACTTTTACCATCTGTCAGTTGCAGGGCACGACGCTCTTCCGGCGCAGATGCCCGACGCTGATACCCGACCAGTTCGCTTTGTGCTTCCCCACCACTGGCAACGGCCATTTCACTGAAACTTTCCAATAACGGCAGAGATTGACGTACATGTGGAGCAACAAATGTACCAGAACCCTGATTACGCACGAGAACGCCCTCTTCCAGCAGTTGCTGCAATGCTTTACGGGCTGTGCCTCGCGCAATGTTCAACGTCTCTACCAGTGTCCGTTCTGACGGCAAAATGTCACCAGGATGCAGTCGACCTTCCGCTACGGCTAACTTAATGGCATTAACCAGTTGCATATACAGCGGCATCGCGCTGGATTCATCAAGATGAAATTCGGGGTGCGGAGTTTTTTTCATCGTTCCTCTTAGCAGGTTATATCTGGTTCAATCTCTGTGTACCAATTCTTAACCAGTGAACGTCCATTGTCATCCTGGAAATCACTCACAGAAGAAAAATGAAGCCCGTCAGGTCACAAAACAGCTATCTATCAGTAGGTCTTTTTAGCCAAAAAACATTATGGTTTATAAATGGTACATAAATGGTTTATTGTCTCATACAAGAAATGAACAACGACTACTGAGGTAAATTTATGCAGGGGAATTTTTTCGTCATCATGCAGCACCGGGGCAAGGCACTGATGCTGCCTATTGCTGTATTACCCGTCGCCGGGTTGCTGCTACGTCCTGGGCAGCCCGATGTTTTCAATATTGTATTTGTAACAAAAGCAGGGCAAACGCTGTTTGACAACTTACCACTACTGTTTGCCATAGGTATCAGTGGGGGTTTTGCAAAAGACAATCACTGTGCTGTCAGCCTGGCAGTCGCAAACATGGACATGATTCAAGAGCCAGAACTCAGGAAACTCGGTGCCATGGGCGTTGTAAAACGCGGAGATACCGGGCTACAGGGCATTGTTGGAACCCGGGCAGAAATTATCGCGGGTGAAATCAGTGAACTGGTTAATCAGCAAGGAGGCGCTCAATGACCAATAAACGCCTGCTGGACTGCTGTGCTTCCGATTTTGTATCGATGGATAAGGCCAGGCTTCTGTACGCTATTCGTGCCAGTGAAGGCCGTGTTATAGTTAGCGAATCCATCGCGATTACCCAGCCATTACTGAACAATGTCACGAATGCCGAACTTGCTGCATCACAAGGCGCAGATATTTTACTGATTAATATGTTTGACAGTGAAAATCCGTATATTCAGGGATTACCCGCAGGTATTGCACCAGAACAAACGCTGCATGAACTGCAACGCCTGACAGGCCGTATCATTGGTGTGAACCTGGAGGCCGTAGACCCTGAATTTGCTGTTGCTCATGACGATATCTGGAAAATGAAATCAGGGCGGGCAGCAACGGCTGACAATGCCCGTAAGTTGGTTAATATGGGCGCAAAAATTCTGGTGCTGACAGGTAATCCTAATAACGGGGTCAGCAATTGCGCTCTGGGGTTGGCTGCAAGAGATATTCGCGAGGCAGTTGGGGATGTTGCCGTGATTATTACCGGAAAAATGCACGGTGCTGGAGTGGTGCATGAAAGTGGCAGCAGCATTATCAGCGAGGAGGATGTTATCTGGTTTGCCTCTCAAGGCGCAGACATTGTGCTGATCCCGGCTCCAGGCACGATACCCGGAATGAGTCAGCAGCGTGTGACATCGCTTATAGATACCGCACATGCTCATGGTGCACTGGCGATGACTGCTATTGGCACGTCTCAGGAAGGTGCTGATATCAGCACTATTCGTCAAATAGCGTTAATGAGCAAAATGGCGGGGGCTGATCTGCACCATATTGGTGATACCGGCTATATGGGGATGGCACTACCGGAGAACATCCTGGCTTATAGTATTGCCATTCGCGGAGTCAGGCATACATACACCCGCATTGCACGTTCGATTTATCGCTAAACGTGAATTAATGGGATTACGCCGCATCTAATCCGGGAAGGTTAAACCCTCCCGGACTCAACGTATAAGCTATTTAAAAACAAAGAATTACTCTCTTAGTGTACGTTTTCGTTCCACTGGACCTCAAACCCCGAGATGGCCGAAAAAGGTAAGTGGGACCCGGACCAGGTCATGTTTATGGCTGTGGCCATCGAACGTCCGGAAACACCACCCTGTAATCACGTATAAATGACAACCAGGGTGAGTGACCGGGTATCTGTGATAACTGCCAACTTTTCTCCCCTCCAACTTCATACATACCCGGTCACTTCCCCTATAGGGCATTTCCAGGGAATTTGACCTTCATCGATAACCTAAATGCGACACCTCGAAAGCGATAGCCGCTGACACAAATTCAATCAAAATTCCGCGCTCCAAACTGCCCCCTTGCTGAAGGCTTAAAATTAAAACGAACGTTTTTTGTGCATTCCTATGCAAGAAATGCATGTAAAAAATATTTATCTCTATTTAACAGTGTGTTGAGCTCATCGATAATTAACAATAAAAAAACATTTGTTCGTTTTGTTTTGATAATGTAGATTTATTACGAACAGGAGGTGTTGTATGAGAATCATTGATTCACAGGAACATGATGAGTTAACTCAGATTGCGCTTTTTTGGACCGCATCCTGGAAATATCCACAGTGGATTGCGGTGAAAGACTCCAACCATGAGATCAGTTATGGCGAGCAGAGAGACTGGATGCTCAGAATTGTTCAGTTCCTGAAGGATGAAGGTGTTCACGCTGGTGACCGGTTTGCAATAGAGCCGCCACCTGGCTTCGGGTTAATTGCCTCTATTCTGGCGGTTCAGTTCATTGATGCTGCTTATGTACCGCTGGATCGTAATGCACCAGTAGCGCGTAATAGTCTGATACTGAATGATTCTCAGCCTCGCATGATTATCAATGAGAGCGGGCATTCAAACTTTGCCGGCTTTCAGGCGAAAAGCCTATACCAGATGCTGTGGTATCTGTTATTACGGATTCATTACTGAATGCGGCCTCTTGATGTTAGTAATCAGCTATCAGGCTATGGCGAATTACTTCTCTGTGGCACTCAAGTCACTCCAGGATACATGAACCAGAATAATGAGACCAATGGTGAATTTATTTTAGCTGAGAAAAATAATATTACCGAGCGGTATTATTGTACAGGGGATCTTGTTAACTATGATTTCTCAGGTTAGTTAGTTTATATGGGCCGTTGCGATAAGCAGGTAAAAATAAATGGTTATCGTATCTAAATTGGCGAGATTGAGTCTGTGCTTGCAAGGTGCGAATCTATTATCGAAATTTCCGTCATAACGTCTCATTCAGAAAACCCAGGCCATCATTTGGTTTGTTATTTTGCTTCAGCTGAAAATAAAGAAGCTGTTATTAAACAGCCACATAAATCGGCGAAGGAGTTACTGCCATTGCACTTAATGAGCGGGTGCGAAATGAATTCAATTTAACGTTATCCATGGAGCGTCTGTATAACAGCACGCACTTCCCTTGTTTTATAAAATAAGGATTATCGTTATGCAACAAAATCAGTGTTATCTGGAAGACACTTATCGCTTTAATATATTAAGCGATGTCATTGCTACCGGTGCTGATGAAGGAGGGCAATGGATTGCCCTGCAGGATAATATTTTTCATCCGCAGGGAGGCGGGCAGCCCGCAGATCTCGGGTGGGTTAACGACATCCCAGTGGTGGTAAAAAAACAGGAGTCAGGTTTAGTGGTCCTTTATCCGCAGTCTCCTTTTGCACCGCCGGTAGAAACAAAGGTTTCTTCAGCTGTATCGGCAGATGCCCGCGCTTACCATGCCGCACTGCATACTGCCGGGCATTTATTGAATTTGGAAATGCGTCAGTTCGGGTGGATGGCTGTCCGGGGGCACCATTTCCCCGGTGAGTCGCGGGTGGAATTTAGCGCCATTGATCCTTCAGTCGTTCCTGCCGATCGCCTGGATGCGACTGAAATTGAGCGCATTATTTGCCAGCGTGTGCAGAAGGGGGCGGAAATCCGTAGTTGGTTCGAGGGTTCTACCCGGCTATGTCAGATTAACCAGTCAGAGGCTATACCTTGTGCCGGGACGCACACGGATGATCTGGCAAAAATTAGCTCATTTAGCATTAAAGCGATAAAGTTTAAAAAGGGTACGCTACGGATAAGCTATGATGCCGGGCATATCCCGCTAAAGGCATGTCATGTCTAATTATTCTGTTCTTGCGCCACGCAGCCAACTTTGGATAATTGACCTGGGATTAGTGACCGTTGCCCTCTCATGGGGGGCCAGTTATTCCTTGATGCAGCTTATTATTCACGCAGGGGTAACCGTACCCTTGTTTTTAATGCTGAGGTTCGCGCTGGCTGTTCCCTTTATGTTTGTTGGCACTCGTGTCAGATTAAACAGCTTCACTCGTGGTGAAGTGGTTAATGGGATTGTGTTTGGTGTGCTTCTGTATGCGATTCTGACACTTGAAACGTTTGGCGTTAAACACACCTCTGCTGCTAATGCGGGTTTCCTGATTGCATTATCGGTGGTGTTAGTTCCCTTTTTTGAACGTTTTATCGGCAGGAGAAAACAAAGCAAATTCATCTATTTCACCTGTTTTATGTCTCTGGCAGGCGGCGGCATGTTAAGCTTTACGGCCAATGGTAATATTGAGTTCAATCAAGGCGATATTCTTATCTTATCGGCTGCGGTGATTCGCGGTTTTCAGATATTTATGTTTGGTCGGCAGACCACTGGTAAGGATTACTCGCTAATCAATATTACATTGACTGAATTACTGGTTGTCGCTGCCCTTGGGCTGGTTACTATTGTGCTGACCGAACCAACAGCGTTGCAATATATTCCTGAAATATCTCTTTCGACATGGGGGTTGATTCTCTTCCTGAGTCTGCTGGCGACGGCATTTGCATTCCTGATGCAATTATATGCTGCTAAAACTACCAGTCCGACGCGCGTCGGGTTGATCCTGTCTCTCGAGCCGGCCTTTGCAGCTATGTTTGCCATCACCATCATGGGTGAAACCCTGGGTTTGCTGCAGGCAATAGGGGGCGGGGTCATTATATGTGCGGCTCTGTTGGGGCGTATTGCTGAAGGGAAGCGCTATGAATGAACTGTCACATATAACTATGTTTCATCATGCCGGAGGGAATGCTGCCGCTCTTAATGTGCTGGAAAAGTATTTTTCAAACTTCAATGTGAGTAAGTTTGAAATGCCTGGCCGTGGACGTCGACGTCAGGAGGCGTTGCTAACTGATGTCAATTTGGTGATTAAGGATTTTTTCCACAATTGCCGCGCCATTGCCCGATAATTTTTATGGGGCATAGTCTCGGCGCCTGTATCGCTTATGTGATGGCAAAAACATACCGTTTCTATGATACCCGACAGAAAAGTATGCTCGGGGTGATTGGGAACGAGCCAATCCATTGCCGTAAATTTTTTGATTTTACTGAATCCAGTGAAATAGCAAAAGATTCATTACTTAATTTTGCTAATCATCTCGGGCAATTATTATTTCCTTCTCCACCGGAACGATGGCAAAAATGCACTCTCCAGCCATTCAGGCTGGAGAATATCTCTGGAGGGCATTTTATTTCAGAGGTACAGGCTCATGAGATTAGCGTTCTAACAATACATTTTATACGGGAGAATAAGGTCTTTAATATTTAAATAGCGTAGACAGGAGAAGGATAAGACAGTAATTCCGCTAACCTGCCGAATTAACCTTGGGTACTGTAAGACATGATAACCGTCGCACTTACTGCATCATCTGCACAAATATAGGCATGTTTAACATCACCGGAAAAGGCATAAAAATCCCCGGGCTGAAGAATGATGCTTTCACTGTCAGATATTTTCATAAGTAATGTGCCAAGGTGGACGATGATATGTTCATGCGTCCCGGAAACATGAGCTGGGCTTTTGATGACCACACCTTTTTTCATTTGCAAGTGCCATATTTCGGTGATATTCCCCTGGCCGATGCGAAACTTCATTACCTGGGAATAATCACCTTTGTAGTCAGCATTTTTTTCAATATATGGATAGCGCTCGTTATTATTACCGAGCAGATCGCCTAATGTAAGTCTTAGTGCGCTGGCGATAGAATCCAGCGTATCTACGCGAGGATTAGAACCGCCTGATTCTAGCGTGGACAGCGTAGCTTTGGAGACACCGGAAAGTTTTGCCAGCTCATTAAGTGAAAGATTTCGAGCTATTCGTAACTTTTTTACGTTGTTGCCAATGTTGGTGTAGGTTTTTTTTAAGCGTTCTTCCTGTTGCTCATTACTCATTTTTTAATCTTCACTGTCGGGATAAATTAGTAGCATATTAACATTTAAGGAAGAAAATGGCTTTAAAAGTGACATATGGATTTAAACGCAGGTTATCAGTCTGATTTTTCTCATTTGTCAATGTATCAGAGGTTGAAATGTTACCGAATGACTGCATTAAAATTATGGTTTCTGGCATGTTATTGCTTGTAATGCCCGCCCCAACCAATACTCTACTCCTTTTCTCAGGGCACGCCAGTGGCATCAGGCCAAGTATAAAAATGATCATTGCAGAATGGGGGGATACTTTTGTGCAATCACCTTTAGGGGCATTATTGTGAGTATTTTAGCTCAACATGGCACGTTTTTACTCGGTATTATTAAATTATTATCAGCATTCTATGTTGCCTGGCTGGCCGTTAAAGTCTGGGGATTTTCATTACAGACATTGTCACACGGGTAACAGTGACAGGATAAAAAGGTATATTAATGGTTGCAGAACGGGTTATCTGTTTCAGTAGCAACCACCTCAGCAGCGGGAAGATCAATCAGATGAAAATGGCAAATATCCCTTTTGGGGTAACAAACTGGGAAAACATAGCACCAAAAACCCACGATGGCGAACAAGGCCAGGCTATATGGCGAACAGCAACGTTTGATGGCATCCGGGTAAGGATGGTTGAATATTCACCCGGGTATATTGCAGACCACTGGTGCTCTAAAGGCCATATTCTGTTGTGCCTTGAAGGTGAACTACAGACTGAACTTGATGACGGACGCACCTTTACTCTCACGCCTGGAGTCAGTTACCAGGTTGCGGATGGTGCAGAGGCACACCGCTCGTCCACGGTATCCGGTGCAAAGTTGTTCATTGTTGACTGACTTCGCCAACAGTTCAATGCCTGCGTAACTTACCACCAGCGGCTCCTCACCAAAGGTGAACATACAGGTTCTGTATGTTCACCTGTAAGCAACGTTTCGGGTCACCCTCCTGACACTGGCAAAAATAACGGTTAACGCGTCAGTTGCTGGAGTGTGGTTAATTGAGCAACGGCTTCCTGCATGGCATCCATTCCTTTTGCCACCACTTTCAGGCGCTCCAGGCTTTGGGCGACATTATCTTTTTCATGGCTGTTTTGCTCACTCATATGGGCAATCTGGTCTGCCGCGTGAATGCTCTGGTCTGCCATATGTTGGGTTGCTGATACCGTCTCCCGGGTAACCTGGCGTATGCGACCAATGGTTTCAACAGATTCGCCAATACTTTGTGCGGTTGCCGTTGCCTGTTCTTTGGCTTTGTGAGCAAGACGGCGCACCTCTTCTGCGACCACAGCAAACCCTCTTCCCGCTTCACCGGCCCGGGCGGCTTCAACGGCTGCATTCAGCGCCAACAGATTGGTCTGGTCTGCAATACTGCGAATCCCCCCGGTAATTTTGGTTATCTCCTCTGATATCGATTCCAGTGACTGCAACCCGTCTTCCAGGCGTTTTTGCGCCTGCTGGGTTTCACCGGCAGAGGTACTCATGGACCGAATGCTATTCTGGGCAACCTCCAGGGCATCACTTTGCCGGTGTGTGGCATCTTCCAGCAGAGGTAACGCCGAAAGTAACGGGCTGAGTTCCTGCTGGTAGTTAATCACCTGGTCAATAACCCGCGACTGTAAACGGTGTAAAGCTTCCCAGCGCCGTAAAGTGCGTTGTGCGTAATGCGCAGCATAAGCCGCATACTCCACAGGGAAATGGCGCATTGCATGGTTGTCTTTATCAAAAAACACCAGGGCTGAGAGTGTCTGGTTAATGGGTACCCCGAGTATTTCGCCAAAGCTTGAGAACCCGGCTGCTGGCAGGTTGCCAAAAAAACGCGCGGCAGGGAGTTGCGCCTTATTACCTACACGGCGCAATACGCAGTCGTTGAGGATCATGCCGGAAGGCGAACCATATTCGGCAACAAACGCCTGCCAGTCTCTTTGGGTGTGGCTGATAAAATCGGTCGCTTTCAGTAAATAGAGCCGGTCACCAAACTCAAGGTCACAGAAAAAGTGAATACTGTCCTGGGTGATTTGCGCCACCGAGCGAATAAAAAAGTCATCACCTACTTTCACACCAAAGGTGTAACCTTCCAACCCGCTAGCGAGAGCATCCGGCGCACAGCCAAGTTGGCTGGCAAGATAAGGCACAACGGGGTGTTCATGCCCTGTGTCGTCAAACACTGAAGAAACAGTACGGGCAACAGGGTCGGCATGGGCAATCAGCCAACTACTGCGGGTTGGCTCAAAATTCTGGCTTTTAAAGGGAGCGAAAGATTTCCCTTCTGCAATACGGCAAAACACCACCACAGCCTGGCCTTGCAGAACCTGGCCTTTACTGCCAATCCAGGTGCCACTGAAATCCAGCTTACCACCAGCAGAACCACCGATGGCAAGGCAGGGAAAGCGCCCGGCTTTATACCAGGCCTGCATCAGGAAACCTTCAGATGCCGATAAACCATCGCAATAAACCAGAGCAAAAGTATTCTCTGCAGAAAGCGGAATATTAACCTGCAACGCACTCAGTTCGCGCGAAATGGCATCAACGCGGGTGGCAACGGTATGGGTATCACTGGCATGCAGGTTCACATGGTGTACTTCATGTTCCTTAACCAGCGTTTGAGGTAAAAACAACCAACTGCCTTCCAGCCCTTCTTCGTCGGCATATAAACACTGTTTTTGCTGGCACAATGTTCCAGTGGAAGAAAGCACCAGCACACTGCGTGCGGGGGTACCAAAACGTTGCCAGGCTTCACTCACCTGGCGGAAGTTCGCCTGAGGTGGAACAAACACCATTAATATGCCGCCTTTATCAGGCACACCGGCCTGGCGCAACGACGCTGGTAATTTTTGGCAATTAAACACCCCGCTGACTGGGTGAGCCCCCGTTAATGCACGGGCTGGTGCGGATACAAAAGAAGATAATATTCCCATAGCGGCCTCATCGTTTTTTATTGAACCAGGAAACCCGCGTTATCAGGAGGAGAAGTGCAATCTGTCACTGTTATTATCGCCAATATGTAACCGTCTTTAAGCAAAATGTTATATGAATATTGTCAGTTGTGGTAAGGATCGCAGTTTCATGCAACGGCCAGGAGAAAATTTGACACAAGGAAAGCAAACCATGCGCAGCCTCTCTTTTCTTCTTATAGTGACGCTCTGACTTTGTTTCAGCTATCAGAGGTAGGCTCTATACCACTGAAGTATAAGCTGTTTTACAGTGAGACCTGCATCACAATCTTTTCTTTCTGGTACGTTATAAATAGTGCCATTCAGGTATGACTTTATTACCTGCGTATCAGGGGATTTAAGGGGTTAATAAGTTCTACAAGCTGTCTGTCAACTTATTCTTTCGTTCAGTGGTTGTAGTGGTCGTCGCTGTTACTACTGTGTTGTTGATATAGATGTTGTGATTACTGTCGTTGTTCGTTGTTCGTTAATCTGTTGCGGTAAAAAGTAATAACCGTAGTCTCTGAGTTATGTCATGTCATTTCGTTAAAGCTGTCGTGTTAAGCCGTTTCGTTGAAGTCGTATTATCTGTGAAATTGGGTTGTACCCGCTGTAACCAAAAAAGGCACCTGCTTTTGCAGGCGCCTTTTTTATACTCAAAATACAACAGGGGCAGGCTGAAACAGAACAACCAACACACCCGTCATTTAAAGAGTGAAGAACAGAACACTTACTACGCTGTAGCAGACTCTGTATGCTGCGCCCCACGCACACGCCACAACACCACCCAACGTTGCAATGCCGAAACCAGAATTACCGCACCCAGCACCACCATAATGACAGAAATCACCCCGTTGAACAGGTTGTAACCTTTTGCTGCCGGGTTGAAATAAACATATTTCACCATCCAGTACGCGGCATAGTTTACAGTGACATACAGATACGCCAGCGGAACCAGGCAGGTAAGGATGTAAATACGTTTTTCAGACAAGCGCAGAATAATCGTCGCACCAATAATCAGGCCAATTGACGCCATTAACTGGTTAGAAACCCCGAACAGCGCCCAGACAGAGTTGATATCCCCGGAGTTCAGTAAATACCCCCATAACGCACAGGCAACAACACTACAACCAATAGCACCAGGTACCCAGGTGGTGCGTTTTAACGGTGGCCAGATATCTCCCAGAAAATCCTGTAGCAAATAACGGGCTACGCGCGTTCCGGAGTCAACGGCAGTCAGAATAAACACCGCTTCAAACATCACCACAAACTGGAAGAAGTACGATGCAAGGTGGCTGAACCAGGGAACCCGGGTAAAGATATCGGCCATCCCAACCGCCAGCGTCACCGCCCCACCCGTGCGGCCATACAGATCCAGGCCAATTTCCTGGCTCAGTTTCGGCAGATTAACAACATCCATTCCCAGGCCAGCAAATGTGGCGGGAGCTGAGTTAATTGCAAAATAATCGGCCGGATGTAACGCTGTTGCGGCAATCAGCGCCATTACGCCAACAACGCATTCCGCACACATGGCACCAAAAGCAACAGGTAAAATATCATTCCATTTATCAATCTGTTTTGGTGTGGTGCCTGATCCAATAAAGGCATGGAAACCTGAAATCGCCCCGCAAGCAATGGTGATAGAGATAAACGGCCATACCGGGCCTGCCAGCACCGGGCCATTACCGCTGATAAACGAAGTCACAGCCGGGAACTGAATTTCCGGGTTAATAAACACCACACCAATAACCAGCGCGCCAAATACCCCAATTTTCATGAAACTGGAGAGATAGCCGCGCGGGGTCAGTAACATCCATACGGGTAATGCTGTGGCGAAAAACGCGTAGCAAGGCAACACCAGGCTCACTGTGGTTGTTTTCAGGCTCAGCCACTCGCCAAATGCAGATTCCTGAATATAAGGCCCGGCCACCACACAGGCAAAAATCACCGCAATCCCTACCCAGGTTGCTGCCCGCATATTACCGGTATAGCGTTCCCATAAGCCAACACCAATCGCCACAGGAATTGTCATAAAGACGGCGAAGGTGCCCCAGGGGTTACGCTCCAGCGCATGAACCACCACCATTGACAAACCCGCCATCGTAATGGTGATGATAAATAACATTGCCAGCCCGGTACACCAGCCAGCAACCGGCCCCAGTTCGGCTTTCGCCACCTCGGATAAAGATTTACCCTGGTGTTTCATTGATGCGAATAACACAACCGTATCGTGAACCGCGCCGCCCACAACACAGCCTACCAGTAGCCATAAAAAACCCGGAAAATACCCGTATTGTGCCGCTAAAACCGGGCCAACCAAGGGGCCAGCGGCAGCGATTGCCGCAAAATGGCTACCAAAGTTGACCCATTTTTTTGTAGGTACGTAATCTTTTCCGTCTTCCAGCAAATGCGACGGTGTGACCTCACTGTTATCTGTATTCAGCACTTTACGGACGAAAAACACGCCGTACAACCGGTAACAGATAGCGAGGACGCACAGCGTTGCAATAACAAAAGTCAATGCATGTGACATAGCCCAACTCCAAAGGTAAAGAAGTTCATGGCTATCTTTTCACAAGGAAAGTTGGCAACGGAGAGGTTTACCAGCGAGCGGTTATAACCGGATTTAAGTGGCGCTATAGCGTGCTGAGCGGTGAAGCGCGGTTGAGTAACAAAGCGCCAGGAGCGAACCCGCCACAGGGAAAATCCATTACAGGTTCACGCCATCAGGCCTTCAGGCCAAGCGCCACTTTCAGGTTTTTCAGGTAGCGACGGCTGACGGGCACACTTTGCCCGTCACGCAGTAATAACTCCGCCTGTCCGCCTTCATCAAAACGGATCTCTTTCAGGTGCGCCATATTGACCAGATATTGCCGGTGGCAACGCAACAGCGGTGTGCGGGTTTCCAGAGTACGTAACGTCAGCTCAGTAAACCCTTCTTCACCGTGGGCACTGGTCACAAATACGCCGCTCAGGCGGCTGTTGACATAACTGACATCTTCAACCGGTAACAGATAAATACGGCTGTGTCCGGTACAGGGGATATAACGCAGATTTTCACTGACCAGAGGGAGTAATTCCGTATCCTGCTCAGTGCGTTCGTGGCGCAAACGGTGCAAGGTTTTTGCCAGACGGCGGGCCTCAACTGGTTTAAGCAAATAATCAAAAGCATGTTCTTCAAAGGCCTGTACTGCATATTCGTCCCAGGCGGTAAGAAACACAATCCATGGGCGTTTTACCGGGTCGAGCATGCCCACCATTTCCAGGCCACTGATGCGCGGCATTTGAATATCCAGAAATACCACATCCGGGTGATCCCGGTGTACGGTGCCAATCCCTTCCACTGCATTGCTGCACTCACCAATCACCTGAATGTCGCTTTCCTGTTCCAGCATAGCGCGCAAGTTTTCCCGTGCCAAAGGTTCATCATCCACAATCAATACAGTAATCATGGCATTTCCTCCAGCGGCAGACGCAGTGTTACCCGGGTAAAACATTCTGGCTGGCACTCCACCTGAATGCCACAGGCGTCTCCGTATCGCGCCCGCAGGCGTTTATCAACCAACGTCATTCCCAACCCCTGAGCATCTTGCCGGGGTTGATATAACCCGGCGTTATCTTCAATAGTGAGCACCAGCCATTTATCCTGGCTGCTGGCGTTAATAACTATCTCCCCAGTGCCCAGTAACTGCGAGGTGCCATGTTTAATGGCGTTTTCGACAATAGGTTGCAGCGTAAATGCTGGCAGGTGTTGCAGGCTCAGGCTCTCCTGCAAGCTAAGCTGTACATGCAACCGCGACTGAAAACGAGCCTGCTCTATTTGCAGGTAAGCATTCACATGGTCCATTTCATCGGCCAGGGTGACAACTTCCGCCGGGCGCTTGAGGTTTTTACGAAAAAAGGTGGATAAGTACTGCACCAGTTCGCAGGCCTGGTCTTTATCACGGCGAATCACCGCCACCAGGGTGTTAAGTGCATTAAATAAAAAATGGGGGTTAACCTGGGCATGCAGCAGTTTGATTTCAGACTGGGTGAGCAGCTGTTTTTGGCGCTCATACTGACCGGCAAGAATTTGCGCCGAGAACAGGCGGGCAATGCCTTCACCCAGTGTGCGGTTAATGGAGCTGAATAAACGGTTTTTAACTTCGTAGAGCTTAATGGTGCCCACCACTTTGCCATTTTCGCCATGGAGGGGAATCACCAGGGTGGAGCCCAGTTTACAGCGTGTGTCCAGCGAACAACGGTAAGGAACTGCATTGCCATCGGCATAGACTACTTCACCGGTTTCAATCGCCCGTAATGTCAGTTCTGAGGAAATAGGCCTGCCCGGCAGGTGATGGTCGTCACCCGTGCCGGTAAACGCCAGCAGTTTCTCGCAATCTGTAATGGCAACTGCACTGATATCCAGTTCCTGGTAGAGCACATGCGCCACCCGCATGCTGTTTTCCTGGTTAAAACCGTTGCGCAGTATACCTTCAGTCAGAGCAGCCACTTTCAGTGCGGTAGTGGAAAATGCAGAGGTATATTTCTCCAGCATGGCGCGTTTATCCAGCAGAATACGCATGAACATAGCGGACCCCACAGTGTTGGTAACCACCATTGGTGCGGCAATGCTCTCCACCAGATGCAGTGCTTCGTTATACGGGCGGGCAATCAGCAAAATAATCCCCATCTGGAGCACTTCGGCAACAAAGGTGGTTGCCCCCGCCGTTATTGGGTTAAACAACAGGTCTGCACGCCCACGATTAACCAGAATACGGTGCATCAGGCCACCCAGCAGCCCTTCAACAATGGTGGATATCATGCAACTGAATGCCGTCATACCGCCCATGGCATAACGGTGTAAACCGCCTGTCAGCCCCACCAGGCCGCCAACCAGCGGCCCACCCAACAGGCCCCCCATCACCGCACCAATCGCCCGGGTATTGGCAATAGAATCTTCAATATGCAGCCCAAAATAGGTGCCCATAATGCAGAAAAAGGAAAAGGTGACGTAGCAAAGTAATTTGTGCGGTAAACGGACCGTAACCTGGGTTAACGGAATAAACAGGCGGGTTTTACTCATTAACCAGGCAATAACCAGGTAGACACACATTTGCTGGAGTAACAGCAGAACAAGATTGAACTCGTACATATACGCCCGCAGAAGTCATCAGAATGAGGACGGCTACCTTAGCGCTTAGCGGGTTCGCTTTCTTTGAAGGCTTTCAACTATTTTTGATTTGGCAGAATAAAATGCAGTAAACCATAACTTAGTTGCATGCAGGCCGCTAAAAAAGGGCCCGCATGCAACGGACAGCTAACTACCGGTGCGGCATTACACCGCGCGGAAGGCGATATCCTCAGGAATAACTTCACCCTGCCAGTACATCTGGGCGGCAACACGGCCAGCCAGTTGACGGTAGATAGTGGTGAACTCACTTTCCGGGCGACTAATAACAGTTGGTGTGCCACGGTCCAGGTCTTCACGCAGAGTAATATGCAACGGCAATTGCCCCAATAATGTGGTGTGGTATTGTTGAGCAAGTTTTTCAGCACCACCGGTACCGAAGATGGGCTCATGGTGACCACACTGGCTGCAAATATGCATGCTCATGTTTTCAACCACACCCAGCACTGGTACTTCAACTTTCTCAAACATCACAATGCCTTTGCGGGCATCAATCAGGGCGATATCCTGAGGTGTGGTGACCACCACGGCTCCGGTAACCGGGATATTTTGCGCCAGCGTCAACTGGATATCCCCCGTACCAGGCGGCATATCCAGCACCAGATAGTCGAGATCCGGCCACAAAGTTTCCTGCAGTAGTTGCATCAGGGCTTTACTGGCCATTGGGCCGCGCCACACCATGGCGTTGTCATCAGTAACCAGGTAACCAATTGAATTGGTCGCCAGGCCATGAGCCATAACCGGTGCCATATGGGTGCCATCAGGGGAACTGGGGCGTTCGGCTTCTGCGCCCAACATGGTGGGAACAGATGGCCCATAGATATCGGCATCCAGAATCCCTACTTTTGCCCCTTCTGCCGCCAGCGCCAGCGCCAGGTTCACCGCAGTGGACGATTTACCCACCCCGCCTTTGCCCGAACTGACCGCAATAATGTTCTTAACACCATTAATGCCGGGATGATTTTTCACCCGCTTCATGGTGGCAATATGGTGCGTCAACTTCCAGTCCACCGCTTTCGCGCCGGTAATACGCAACAGGTCTGCGCTGCATTGCTCTTTCAGTTCTTCAAATGCACTGGCCCAGGCAAATGGCATCTGCAATTCAATATGCAGCGTGTCATCAAGCCAGGTGACATGGCGCAATGCTTTCAGCGCTGTCAGATTATGTTTAAGCGTTGGGTGCTGAAAATTAGCCAGCGTCCCGGCCACCATAGCTCGCATGGCTTCAGGGGACTTAACCTGGGATTGAGAGTTCATCCCGACTCCTTTGCTTTATTCTTGTGATGTGAACCGGCAGGCCGCAAAAGCACTGCACAATGGCCTAAGCATACCAGAACTCCAGCCTGCTCCGGGTAGTGGTGTAAAAATTTCTCATACATTTGCATGCAGCTGCGCATTTGTCTGTTCAATCTGTGTTCTGTTGCGCTTTTATCCCCGTGCGGTTACGGAAAGTCGCCGTTTCACCCTTACCAAACGCCTCCCTTTCGGGTAACATCGAAGCCCCTTTTTACAACTAAAGATGTAATTGTCACTATGGCTCAAGTCGCTAAAAAAATTCTGGTAACGTGTGCGCTGCCGTACGCTAACGGCTCCATTCACCTGGGTCACATGCTGGAGCATATCCAGGCTGATATCTGGGTTCGTTACCAGCGAATGCGCGGCCACCAGGTCAATTTCATCTGCGCGGACGATGCGCACGGCACTCCCATCATGCTCAAAGCGCAACAGCTGGGTATCAGCCCGGAGCAGATGATTGCCGAAATGAGTCAGGAACATCAGACCGATTTCGCCGGTTTTAATATCAGCTATGACAACTACCACTCCACACACAGTGATGAAAACCGTGAATTGTCGCAGTTGATTTACACCCGTCTGAAAGAAAACGGCTTTATTAAAAACCGCACCATTTCTCAACTGTATGACCCGGAAAAAGGGATGTTCCTGCCGGACCGTTTTGTGAAAGGCACCTGCCCGAAATGTAAATCACCGGATCAGTACGGCGATAACTGCGAAGTGTGCGGCGCAACTTACAGCCCGACGGAGCTTATCGACCCGAAATCGGCGGTTTCTGGCGCCACGCCAGTCATGCGCGAATCAGAACACTTCTTCTTTGACCTGCCTGCTTTCAGCGAAATGCTGAGTGCCTGGACCCGCTCTGGCGCATTACAGGAACAAGTGGCGAATAAAATGCAGGAGTGGTTCGATGCCGGGCTGCAGCAGTGGGATATCTCACGGGATGCGCCTTACTTCGGCTTCGAAATTCCTGATGATCCGGGCAAGTATTTCTACGTGTGGCTGGATGCGCCTATTGGTTATATGGGTTCATTCAAGAACCTGTGCGACAAACGTGGTGACCTGAACTTCGACGACTGGTGGAATAAAGACGCCGATTCCGAGCTGTATCACTTTATCGGTAAAGATATTGTCTACTTCCACAGCCTGTTCTGGCCTGCCATGCTGGAAGGTAGCGGTTACCGCAAACCAACCAACTTGTTTGTGCACGGTTATGTCACGGTAAATGGCGCGAAAATGTCCAAGTCACGCGGTACATTTATTAAAGCGAGCACCTGGCTTAACCATTTCGATGCCGACAGCCTGCGCTATTACTACGCAGCGAAACTCTCTTCCCGTATTGATGACATCGACCTGAACCTGGAAGATTTCGTGCAGCGTGTTAACGCTGATATCGTCAACAAAGTGGTTAACCTGGCGTCGCGTAACGCTGGTTTTATCGCTAAACGTTTCGGCGGACAACTGGCTGAAAACCTTGCTGACCCGGTGCTGTTCAAAACCTTTACGGACGCGGCTCAAACCATTGGCGACGCATGGGAAAGCCGTGAATATGGCCGGGCCATTCGCGAAATTATGGCGCTGGCCGACCAGGCTAACCGCTATGTCGATGAGCAGGCGCCCTGGGTGGTGGCAAAACAGGAAGGCCGTGATGCAGACTTACAGGCAATTTGCTCCATGGGTATTAACCTGTTCCGGGTGCTGATGACCTACCTGAAACCGGTGCTGCCGGTACTGGCAGAGCGTGCAGAAGCCTTCCTGAACACTACGCTGAATTGGGATGAAGTGGCGACACCATTGCTGGCTCACCAGGTGAACAACTTCAAAGCGCTGTATAACCGTATTGATATGAAACAAGTGGAAGCACTGGTGGAAGACTCCAGACAGGAAACCGCACCGGCTAAAGTAGTGACCGGACCGCTGGCAGATGACCCGATTCAGGACACCATCACGTTTGATGACTTTGCTAAAGTCGATATGCGTATTGCGCTTATCCAGAACGCGGAGTTTGTTGACGGCTCCGATAAACTGCTGCGCCTGACACTGGATCTCGGCGGTGAAACCCGCAATGTCTTCTCTGGTATCCGTTCAGCTTACCCGGACCCGCAGGTACTGACTGGTCGCCTGACCGTTATGGTTGCCAACCTGGCACCACGCAAAATGCGCTTTGGCGTATCTGAAGGCATGGTGATGGCCGCAGGCCCTGGTGGGAAAGATATTTTCCTGTTAAGCCCGGACAGCGGTGCCCAGCCAGGCCAACAGGTAAAATAAGCAACCCAGTTAATCAGTGCCGGGCAGGTATAATTCCGCATCCGGCACACTGAAACTGAGTACCAAACCGGAAAGGGAGAATGCGTTCTCCCTTGAGTCTGATGGCAAACCTCATGTCCGCACAAAACGAGAAGATGCCACCCAATAAAAAACCAGGAAAATCAATTTATTGATTTTCGGCTGCTAACTAAAAAGAAGGAAAAACCACGCTTTTTCCTTCTTTTTCATCACGCTGAAGGGGGAATACGTTCTCCCTTTTTTATTGCCACCTGTTTTTGCTGCCTGCTCCGCGGCCTTTCCGTTCATCCACATTTCGCTGGCTTACGAAGCATTCACTGCTCCGGTTTCTTACACTGCTCGCCATAATACCCCAATGGAGAGCCTCATGATTGCCGTACTTTTTGAAGCCGAAACGCACCCTGATGCACAACCACGTTACCTGGAACTGGCTGAAGCCCTGAAACCGGAACTAAAAAACATTGATGGTTTCATTGCTATTGAACGTTTTCACAGCCTTAGCACACCAGGCAAGATTTTGTCACTCTCCTGGTGGCGCGATGCCGAAGCAGTGATCACATGGAAAAACCATATGTCACACCTGGCTGCACAGGAGGAAGGACGCCAGACAATTTTTGCCAGTTACCGAATTCGGGTGGCGGAGGTATTACGTGATTACTCGTTAAACGCAGGAGCACAACATAATGTTTGATATCCATCTGGTTCTGAATAATACGTCCGGCGCACTGGCAGCCATGGGTAAAATACTGGGTGAAAATGGAATTGGCCTGGAAGGCGGAGGGGTGTTTGCGGCTGAACGCATCAGCCACGCCCATTTTTTAGTTGAAGATGGTGAACAGGCGCAACAGGTACTGCAACAGGCCGGTTTTACCGTACTGGCAGTAACCCGGCCAGTGATTAGAAAATTAAAACAGGAAAAACCTGGCGAATTAGGTGCCATCGCCACAGTATTGTCAGACCATGACATTAATATTCTCGTGCAGTACAGTGACCACCATAATCGCTTAATTTTGCTGACAGATAACAATGCACAGGCCCGGGAAGTGACAACGCAATGGGATACCCCCACACCATGACACAAGCACAGGCAATACAGCCCAACACACTCTCTGTCGAACAACGTATTGCAGAGGTGGCCAGCGCCATCTCTGACGCTTCCCGTGCCACGATGCTCTGTGCCCTGATGGACGGACGAGCATGGACAGCAACCGAACTGAGCGCCACCACACATATTGCGGCATCGACCGCCAGCGCTCATCTGGCAAAACTGTTAAAAAGTGGGCTGGTGCAGTGCGTCACTCAGGGCCGCCACCGGTATTACCGGCTGGCCGGGCACGATATTGCGGCACTGCTCGAATCCATGATGTGCATTTCAACACAGCAGGTGCAGGCACCTGAAAGCCGTGCGCCGGCGATGTTGCGCCATGCCCGTACCTGCTACGATCACCTGGCGGGGGAGGTTGCGGTAAAGATTTACCAGTTCATGCGCCAGGCAGAATGGATAACCCCGGATGGCTGTGCATTAACCCCTAAGGGAACCCAGGCCTTTTTGCAGGCAGGGATCACGCTCAATACCGCCAGCAGGCGTAAACCCTGTGCGGCATGCCTGGACTGGAGCGAGCGGCAGTTTCATGCTGGTGGTGAAACTGGCGCGGCATTATTGCGTACTTTTGAACAAAACAACTGGCTGGTGCGTACGCCAGGTTACCGTGAAGTGACCATAACGCCTGCGGGGGAAAAAGCACTGCGGCGCATTTTTTACTTCTCCTGACCATCGCTACCGCACAGGCCGTTTTTATTACCATACCGCCTGTTTGCCCCTTCTGGTACACAAAGCCTTATGTAACGCGCCTGTTTCACTTTATAATCGCCCTGTTAACATTAAGGAGCCCAATAATGAAAGTAACGCGATTTTTTCTGATTGCCGGTATGGTTTTGATGGCGCTTGGCGGTATTGGCGGTGTGATGCTCGCCGGTTATACCTTTATTTTACATAGCCAGTAAGCCTGCGTTGCAGGCACCCGAACACCTGGTCCACTATTACTGCAGCCAGCGCTACCAGCACTGCCCCCTGAATAACGTAAGCGGTATTAAAACCGCTCAACCCCACAATAACCGGGGTGCCCAAGGTTTTCGCCCCCACTGTTGAGGCAATAGCAGCGGTACCAATATTGATAATGACCGATGTGCGGATACCTGCAATAATCACGGGTGCAGCCAGAGGTAACTCCACTTTCAGTAACACCTGACTGGGGCGCATCCCCATCCCCTGAGCCACTTCTTTGACTTCTGCCGGTACTGCATTCAGCCCGGCCAGTGTGCCCTGCAAAACCGGCAATAAACCATACAGAAACAGAGCCAGCATCGCGGGTTCGCTACCAAACCCCATTACCGGCACCGCTACTGCCAGCACTGCTACCGGGGGAAATGTTTGCCCTGCCGCCGCCAGTGTTTGAACCAGGTGACGAAAAGGCTCACCGGCCGGACGGGAGACCAGAATCCCCACGCCTCCCGCAACGAGAACAGCGCAGGCACTCGAAATTGCCACCAGAACCAAATGCGCCCATGCCAGTGAGATAAAGCTGGATTGCTGCCATACCGGGCGTTCCAGCGCCGGGAACAGGTAATGAAACAGCGGGCCACTGTATGGCATGCCAAACAACAGCCCGAGAAACAGCAGTACCAGCCAGAACAGAGGTGAGCGCAGCAGTGTGTTCATGGTGTCACACCCTGGTGAATCACATCCTGCAGATGCAGATTCCCTACTACTTCACCTGCGTCATTAACCACAGGCAGAACGGACCGTGCCTGCTGAATGAATGCAGACAACGCTTCACGCAAAGATAACGCCACAGTAACAGGCTGCCCGTCACTGGGTGCTTCCCCCTGGCGTACCAGGTTTTTCACCCGGTACAAACCTAACAGGCGAATACCCCGGTCGCTGTCACCAAAAAAACCACGAACAAAATCGCTGGCAGGCTGGCGCAACAAGGTATCCGGCGCACCCTGTTGCACCACTTTGCCGTTGTCCATCAAGACGAGATGGTCGGCAAGCGCCAGCGCTTCGTCAATATCATGAGTGACCAGAATGATGGTGCGCCCCTGGGCACGTTGCACCCGCAGGATCTCCTGTTGAAGGCTGCTACGGGTAACAGGATCCAGCGCGCCAAAAGGTTCATCCATTAATAACACTTCCGGGTCGGCTGCCAGTGCCCGTGCCACGCCAACCCGTTGTTGCTGGCCGCCTGAAAGCTGATGGGGATAACGCTGGTAAAACACCGCCGGATCCAGATTAAGTAACTCCAGTAACTCTATAACCCGGCTGTGTATTTTTTTACCCGACCAGTTCAGCAAACGTGGCACAGTGGCAATATTTTCAGCCACGGTCCAGTGAGGAAACAAGCCAATAGACTGAATGGCGTAACCCATACGCCGACGTAAAGTGGTAACCGGATGGCGGGTTACCGGTTCACCGGCAAAGCGAATCATGCCACTGTCAAAATCCACCATACGGTTAATCATTTTCAGCGTAGTGGATTTACCTGAACCGGATGTGCCCACCAGCACACTGAATGCCCCCTCGGCAAAATTCAGCGAAACATCACTGACAGCCGCTTTGCCATGAAAGGCTTTGGTGACATGTTCAAATTCAATCATGGTGATTATGCTCCAGCCGGTGAATAAGCAGGTTGAAAATGCGGTCGGCCAGCACTGCCAGTGCCACTACAGGGATAACGCCCAGCAGGACCAGTGACTGAGCGCTGGCAGATAACCCCTGAAAAATCAATGCGCCAAACCCACCAGCGCCAATCAGTGCCGCCACTACTGCCATGCCTGTAGTCTGCACTGTGACCACGCGTAAATTACGTAACAACACGGGTAATGCCAGCGGGACTTCGACCTGTACAAAACATTGCCATGGTGTCATACCATTTCCCTGTGCACTCTCTTTCACCGCCTGTGGCACTTGCTCCAGCCCTGCAACCACACCGCGCACCAGTGGCAACAACGCATATAACACCAGAGCGATGATCGCAGGCGCCACGCCTATGCCACTCACCCCCAAAGAGCCTAACCACGGCAATGCACTCCCCAGGGCCGAAAGTGGCGCTATCAGTAGTCCAAACATGGCGACAGAAGGTATGGTTTGAATCACATTCAGCACGCCGAACACAGAAGACTGCGCCTGCGGGGTACGGTGCAGATATAAACCCAGTGGAATGCCAATAACCAGCGCAGGCAGTAAGGTGCCGAATGTCAGTACCAGATGGCGCAGTAATGCATCATCAAACACAGATTTACGGTTGGCGTACTCTTTCAGCAAAGACAGGCCATCAAAATGGCCGGTATATAACAAGGCCAGCGGAATCAGCCACAATTGCAGGTAGAGTATGGCGCGCAGGGCGGGTTTCATGGAAAGGGTGCGTGCTGATTCACTAAACCCCATCAGGCTGATTGCCAGCACCAGCCAGGAGCCGCTTGCCAGTGATACTCTGGCATAAGGATGAGCCTCGCCCGCCAGGTGGTTCGCCCAAAAACCACAAGCGAACAGCCAGCCAACAAATAACACTTCGAATAACAGCAACACCACCGGGCGATGGTGCGGCAAGCTGAATACCAGCAGCACAACCGCTACCAGAAACAGCGCGGCTGTTGAATATGGCACCAGCCCGTCCAGCATTACAGGCTGGCCGCTCAGCAGGCGGTTGGGTGCCATGGTGAGTACAGGCAAACACAGCACGGTAATCACTAACAATGCCACCAGAACCCAGAGCACCGGGTTCTGACGAAAACGGCCAATAACGTTATGCCACAACCTAGTCAACAAAATGATGAGCCTTAAGCCAGGTCTGCGCCACTGTACCTGCATCCACACCTTCCACTGCAATACGGGCATTGAGTTGCTGCAAAGTTTTTTCATCCAGCGCGCCAAATACCGGTTTTAACCAGGCGGCAATACCGGGGTGTTCTTTAAGTACCGCTTCACGAATAACCGGAGCAGGTGCATAGACAGGCTGCGTACCTTTTGGGTCGCTCAGGGTGCGCAGCCCCAGTGCAGCTAACGGGCCATCGGTGCCATAAGCCATCGCGGCGTTCACACCTGAAGTATTTTGGGCGGCCGCTTTAATAGTCACGGCTGTATCACCACCTGCCAGAGACAATAACTGGTCTTGTGACAGGGTAAATCCATAGGCTTTTTCGAAAGCAGGCAGGGCATCAGGCCGTTCAATAAATTCGGCAGAAGCCGCCAGTTTGAATGTGCCCCCCTCTTTCAGGTAACGACTCAGGTCATTAAGGGAGGTGAGATGGTTTTTCTCGGCTACATCGTCACGTACCGCAATGGTCCAGGTATTGTTCGCCGGAGCGGGTGTCAGCCAGACCAGGTGGTTTTTCGCCGCATCCAGTTGTTTGACTTTTTCATAACCCTGTTGCGGGTTTTTCCAGGCAGGGGAACTGGCCTCATTAAAGAAAAAGGCACCGTTCCCGGTATATTCAGGGTAAATATCCAGCGCACCTGAGATAATTGCGCCACGCACTACCGGTGTTGTTCCCAACTGGATTTTATTCTCTGTTTTCACACCATGAGCATTCAGTACTTGCAGAATAATATTCCCCAGTAATGCGCCTTCCGTATCAATTTTCGAACCGACTTTCACCGGGCCAGCTGCCTGTGCGGGTAAAGCCATAACCAGTACAGTGCCCAGTAAACATGATGACCACAGGGTGCTTGTTTTCATTTTCTCTCCGTTTCTCTGTTCGTCAACTGCATGAAAAATAAGGATAGCGGAATATCTCTGTAAGTGGACGCCGGGCAGAAAAATCTGTGCGTAAAACAAAACGGGCCATCACCTGGCACGGTGACAGCCCGTTACTAACGGTAACGCCATGGTTTACAGCAAGTCAAATGAACCTTGTTTCACCCGCTCAGAATCCAGGCCGATAAAGACGTTGAATTTGCCCGGCTCCGCGACATATTGCATGCGGGCATTCCAGAACTTCAGTGCATTGATATCGACCGGGAAGCTGACGGTCTGGGTTTCGTGAGGTTTGAGGGTTACTTTCTTAAACCCGCGTAACATTTTTACCGGGCGGCTCATACTGGCGGTAACATCCTGCAAATAGAGCTGCACTACGGTTGCCCCTTCCCGGTCGCCGGTGTTGGTGACAGTCACACTCGCCGTAACCGTTCCATCCCGTTTCATAACCGGTGAGGACATTTTTACGTCGGACACCTGAAACGTGGTGTAACTCAGGCCATAGCCGAAGGGGAACAGCGGGCCGTTTGCTTCATCGAAATAGTGTGACGTGTATTTATCCGGTTTTTCCGGGTTATAAGGCCGGCCAGTATTCAGGTGGCTGTAATAAACTGGAATTTGCCCAACTGAACGCGGGAAAGACATGGGTAATTTGCCTGAAGGGTTGTAGTCGCCAAACAGCACATCAGCGATGGCATTGCCCCCTTCTGTTCCGGCGAACCAGGTTTCCAGCATCGCATCTGCCTGCTGTTGTTCTTTCACCAGCGCCAGCGGGCGGCCATTCATCAGAACCAGCACCAGCGGTTTACCGGTTGCTTTCAGCGCGGCAATCAGGTCGCGCTGGCTTTGTGGAATGGTAATATTGGTTCTGCTGGATGCTTCATGAGCCATTCCCTGCGATTCTCCCACAACCGCCACGACAACATCGGCGCTTTTCGCTGTGTTCACGGCTTCGTCTATCATGGCCTGTGGTGAACGCGGGTCCTGTTGCACGGCTTTCTCATAAGAGTTCAGGAAATCAATAATGCCCTGGTGGTTAGAAATATTGGCGCCACGCGCGTAAACAATGTGCGCACTGTTGCCTGCGGCATTTTTAATCCCCTGCAATACACTCACTGACTGGCTGGCGACACCTGCAGCCGACCAACTGCCCATCATGTCTCGCTGGCTGTCGGCCAGTGGTCCAATAACCGCAATGGTACCCTGTTTTTTCAGCGGCAGTGTGTGCAGGCGGTTTTTCAGGAGCACCAGACTTTCACGAGCAACTTCCCGGGCTTCTTTGCGATGCAGACGGCTTTCTGCGTTGGTATCGACCGGGTCGCTACCTTTCGGGCCAAGGTGAACATAGGGATCGTTAAATAACCCCATATCATATTTTACGTTCAGCACATGGCGTGTAGCGTCATCGAGCTCCGCCATAGTGACCGCGCCACTTTTAATCAGACCGGGTAAGTATTTACTGTAGTATTCATCTCCCATGCTCATGTCTATACCGGCTTTGAGCGCGATGCGCACGGCGTCTTGCGGATCACTGGCCACGCCGTGGTTAATTAACTCTTTGATTGCACCATGATCGGAGATAGTAATGCCCTTAAAGCCCCACTCTTTGCGCAGCACATCTTTAAGTAACCAGGAGTCGGAAGTCGCCGGGGTGCCATTCAGTGAATTCAGGGCAATCATCACCCCGCCACTGCCGGCATCCAGCCCGGCTTTATAAGGCGGTAAATAGTCGTTGAATAACCGCTGAGGGCTCATATCCACTGTGTTGTACTCTTTACCACCCTCTACCGCGCCGTATGCGGCGAAGTGTTTCACACTGGTCATGACTGAGTAACGGTCTGCCGGGCTTTTCCCCTGCATAGATTCAACCATGGTGCTGCCCATTATGGATGTGAGATAAGTATCTTCACCGAACCCTTCGGATACCCGCCCCCAGCGAGGGTCGCGGCTCACATCCACCATAGGCGCCCAGGTCATATTCAGACCGTCATCGGCGGCTTCCCAGGCAGAAATACGCCCCACAGTCCGCACTGCGTCAAGGTCAAAGGTGGAAGCCAGCCCCAGGCTTATTGGGAAGACGGTGCGCTGACCATGCACCACATCATAGGCAAAAAACAGAGGGATTTTCAGGCGGCTGAGTTGCATCACCTGATCCTGCATTTTACGAATATCCGGGCGGGTTACTGTATTAAAGATGGCTCCTACATGCCCTTCTTTAATCATTTCACGAATTTTTTCTTTTGGGTTATCTGGCCCGACGCTAATCAACCTGAGCTGGCCGATTTTTTCATCGACAGTCATTTTCTTGAGCAGGCTGGTGACAAAAGCATCACGCGCCTGGGTGGTCATGGGATGGGGACCAAACAAATCATCGGCCAGTGCAGGTTGCAGAGCAAGGCTTACTGCAATCCCAACAGAACAAAGCCATTTCATAAGTTGACTCTCAGGTTAAGGCGGAGCCTGGCTGACGCCGCACAGAAAAATAAAAAACGCAGTTTGCCACAAGCTGGAATGAGTAAGAAATAAGATAATCCAGATATATCCATCTGTTTTGCAAAATCACTCTCCACAAATTGATTTTTTCGGCGCTATGCTTAATGCCGATATTTGTTCATCACAGGAGTGGGACATGTCTTACGTTGTAAAATCGAAACACCTGGCCTTTATAACTGAACTCAAACATCTGGTAGGCGCTCATCATGTTCTTACTGATCCGGCACGCACGGCGCGCTACCGTAAAGGCTTCCGTTCTGGTGAGGGAGAGGCTCTCGCCGTGGTGTTTCCTGGCTCGCTCCTGTCTTTATGGCAGGTACTCAAGGCTTGTGTCGCCACTGACAAAATCATTCTGATGCAGGCAGCCAACACCGGTTTAACGGAAGGTTCCACCCCAAATGGTAACGATTATGACCGTGATATTGTCATTATCAGTACCTTGCGTCTGAACAAACTTCACTTACTGGATAACGGCCTGCAAGTAGTGGCCTGGCCGGGAACCACATTGTACCAACTGGAAAAAGCACTGAAACCCCTGGGGCGCGAACCCCATTCTGTGATTGGATCTTCCTGTATTGGTGCATCGGTTATGGGTGGTGTGTGCAACAACTCTGGTGGTTCCTTAGTGCAACGCGGCCCGGCTTACACCGAAATGGCTTTGTATGCGCAAATTGACAGCCAGGGGCAGTTGCATTTGGTTAACCACCTGGGTATTGACCTGGGTGAAACACCTGAACAAATTCTGTCGCGCCTGGATGATGAAAAAATCCCCCCCGAACGAATACAACATGATGAGCGGCGTGCTTCTGATAACGACTACCAACACCGGGTACGCCAGGTCGATGCCAACACGCCTTCACGCTACAACGCCGACCCTGACCGGTTGTTTGAAGCTTCCGGTTGTGCAGGGAAACTGGCGGTTTTTGCTGTGCGTCTCGATACCTTTGCCGCCGAAAAACAACAACAGGTGTTTTATATCGGCACCAATCAGACACAGGTGCTGACCGAGTTACGTCGCCATATGCTGGCTGAATTTACCCACCTCCCGGTAGCCGGAGAATATATGCACCGGGATATCTACGATATTGCCCAAACCTACGGTAAAGATACCTTCCTGATGATAGACAAACTGGGCACCGATAAGATGCCAGCGTTGTTCAGCCTCAAGGGCCGTACCGATGCCATACTGGAAAAACACCACCTGTTTAAACCCCATTTCACTGACCGTTTTATGCAAAAAATCAGTGGTTATTTTCCCAACCATTTACCTTCAAGAATGCAGGAGTGGCGCCAGAAATATGAGCACCACTTGTTACTAAAAATGGCCGGTGATGGTATTGCCGAAGCGCAAAATTTCCTGGAACGTTATTTTCACGATGCCGAAGGCGACTTTTTTGTCTGTACCCCGGAAGAAGGGGCGAAAGCCTTTTTACACCGGTTTGCAGCTGCCGGGGCGGCGATACGTTACCATGCGGTTCATGCAGATGAAGTTGAGGATATTCTGGCACTGGATATTGCCCTGCGCCGTAATGACACCGACTGGTTTGAACACCTGCCAGCAGAACTGAACAGCCAGATACTGCACAAGCTCTACTACGGGCACTTTATGTGCCATGTGTTCCATCAGGACTATATTGTGAAAAAAGGCGTTGATGTCCACGCACTTAAAGAGCAGATGCTGGTTCTGTTACGTGAGCGTGGCGCGCAATACCCGGCAGAACATAATGTTGGGCATTTATACGCAGCACCACCTGCCCTGCAAGCCTTCTACAAGAAAAACGACCCTACCAACAGTATGAACCCGGGGATTGGTAAAACCAGTAAACTGAAAAACTGGCAGGCTCCACAGAAAACACCCAACGAGCAAGGTTAAGTTGATACACCTGGCGGTTACCCGCCAGGTGCCAAACAGCTTATTCCTCTGTCTGAGTCAGTTCGTTACTTGCCATATCGGTAGCTTTCTCTTGCTTATAAGCCAGTGCGGCCGCAGGTACTGGCATCGCCTTCCCGGTCTCCAGCCAGGTACGAATCCGGCTGGCATCAGCAAAGTGGGTGTATTTCCCGAACGCATCCAAAACCACCAGCGCCACCGGACGCTTATTGATTACAGTACGCATCACCAGACAGTGGCCAGCTTTATCGGTATAGCCGGTTTTGGTGAGCTGAATATCCCAGTTATTCCGGAAGATAAGGTGGTTAGTATTACGAAATGGCAGGCTGTAGTTCGGGTGACTGAACTGCGCTTCATCTTCCTTTGTGGTGCTGAGTTCACCAATCAGTGGGTACTGGCGGCTTGCCATCACCAGCCTGGACAGATCCCGTGCGGTTGACACGTTGCTCGGCGATAACCCGGTAGGCTCTACATAATGTGTGTGGGTCATACCCAATGCCCGCGCTTTGGCATTCATGGCGCGAATAAAAGCATCGTATCCACCCGGGTAATGCGCGGCAAGACTTGCTGCGGCACGGTTTTCTGAAGACATCAAAGCCAGTAGCAACATATTGCGACGGCTGATTTCACTGTTGAGCTTGACCCGTGAAAAAACACCACGCATTTCCGGTGTATGGCTGATATCCACAGACAACATATCATTCATGGGCTGGTGGGCATCCAGTACCACCATCGCCGTCATCAGTTTGGTGAGCGACGCAATAGGCCTTACCTTGTCCGGGTGGCTGGCATAAAGCACTTTGCCATCGGCAAGGTCAACCACCATGGCGCTCCCTGAGGCAATTTGTGGCTGGCTGGCTGCCACGGCATGAGAGACTGGTTTGGCTCGCGCAGTGGCATGATGTGCAGTGGTACGCGCCACTTTATGTGATGCGTGGTGTACCGTTTTCTTTGCCTCCGCCTTTTTGCTGGCAGTGGCGTGTTTTGTATGAGCTGTGTGATGAACTGTTTTATGTGTTTTTGTATGGGTAACAGTGCCTGTTGCCTGCCCGGCAAACACATAAGGCACCGCACTAAAAAGAGCGACACTAAGCAAAGTAAGGCGAATATTTTTATGCATGGCAACAAATTCAACAGGGTTATCTCTGCGCGATACTACGCACACCGCGCTCTGGAAAGGCGCTGGCGCCAGAATAATACTCCGCAGTCTGTGGTAACCGCCAGCGAAGATTCGTTATTAAATACTGCAATTTATTCTCTAAAAAACAATTTGAGCCAGGGCGTCAGTGTCAGCGCCTGGCGCGCCCCTGGTTGGCGGAGTATAAAAGCGGAATTCGGGGATAAAAGCTGTGCAGCACAACAGGCGAAAACAGGTTAACCGGGGCCAGACAGCCCCGGTATAAACAACGACTGGCACTAACTGAATAACCGGTAACCATAGCCCCACAGCAGGACGGTAATAGCCAGTAACACTTCGAGCACCAGTATCCCTATTGCCAGCGTGGAACTGGAGAAGTTAATCCCTTCAGATTTACTGATATTCAGGAACGCAGGAATGCCCACATAGAGCAGATAGCCTGTGTAAAACAACGCAACCGTGCCAATTAATGCACATAACCAGACGACCGGCCACAACCCAACCACGCCGCTTAACATCAAGGGTGTCGCCACATAACCGGCAAACACCATACAACGTTTAAATGCTGGCCTGTCCGGATAATAACGGGCCATCCACCAAATAACTCGCCCCATTAATGCCACACCCGCCAGGATAAGAGCATAGAATACCACCGCCAGTACCAGGGCGGTTGAAGGCATTAGTTTTACGGCAATATCATTTCCGAAACGCCAGCCAAACTGAGTGGTACCAATAAATGTGCACAAAACGGGTACAGCGGCCATTAATAAGACATGGTGTGTATAATGGTGGGAGACAGTTTCATTTTCCTGTTTAATCGACTGCATTTCGCGTTCGGGATGGGACATCAGCCCCCAGACATGGTTCATAAATCCCCCTGATGTACTGGAACGATAAACGCGCTACCCTTATCAGGTAAGCAGCTTCAGGGCATAACGCCAAACGTTGCCCCATAGACTGCATGTATCATTAGTATAATGCATGTTGAAATTTTGTTTATTTTTTGCACATATCTGGTTAATAGTAAGAAACGATGGGCCCGGTATGGAAGAACGAGAACCCCTAACACGATGGATATACATAGTCTTATCAGTCAGTACGGTTATGCGGCACTCTTGATTGGCAGCCTGGCAGAGGGAGAAACCATAACCCTGTTAGGCGGCGTGGCGGCGCATCAAGGGTTGTTAAAATTTCCTTTCGTTGTGCTCTGTGTTGCCCTTGGCGGTATGCTGGGTGACCAGGTACTCTACCTGGTAGGCCGGCATTACGGAACACGCGTGCTCTATCGTTTTCGAAAACACCGCAAGCATATCTCACGCGCCCGCAAGATAATAATCAACCACCCGTACCTGTTCGTGATTGGCTCTCGCTTTATGTACGGGTTTCGCGTTATTGGCCCGATACTGATTGGCATCAGCCGTTTGCCACCGCGTATTTTTTTCCCTCTGAATATTCTTGGTGCGGCTATTTGGGCAACACTGTTCACCACGCTGGGTTATCTGGGTGGGGAAGTTGTGATGCCGTGGTTACACCAATTTAATAGCCAGATAAAACACCTGATTTGGCCTGCGATGCTCCTGGTGGTTGTCGCGCTGATTATCTGGCGGTTCTGGTGGCAAAAAAAACGCCATAAGCATGCCAAAAAATAATCACCAGGGATTGATTGCCGCAGAGCAGCAAAACATTGCATCCTGGCGGTATGCGCGCTAGCATCACCACCACTAATGGGAGGCGATATGACTATCAAAGAAAATGATTTCAGAAAAATTGATTTGAACCTGTTAGTGGCTTTTGCTGTGCTTTACCGTGAGCAAAGTGTTTCTCTGGCCGCAGATAAGCTGCACCTGGGGCAGCCTGCAGTAAGTGGTTCGCTGGCAAGGCTTCGGGAAATGTTTGATGACCCGCTGTTTATTCGTAGTGGGCACCGGATGCAACCCACTGCCCGGGCGGACGCACTCCACTGCGAATTAATGCCCCTGCTGGAGCAGTTGCAGTCAACGCTATTCCACCCGTCAGATTTTAACCCGGCAACGGCCAGGGCTACCATTACGCTTGGCATGGCAGACTGGGTTGAAACCTGGCTGATGCCGGTATTATTCCCCCTGGTTCGCCAACAGGCTCCAGGGTTCCAGTTAAACGTAATCGCCAGCGACTCGTTCACCGACCAGAGCAACCTGGAAGGGGGAGAGATGGATATGGTGGTGAATATGGCTGAAGGCGGGCCACGCTGGCTGGAAAGCACACCTTTACTGGCAATACCTTTTGTCGCGCTCTGGCACCCACAGCAAGTGCCGTTGAAGGGCCCGTTAACCCAGGACGATTACCTGGCGTGGCCGCATTTTGCCGTGAGCAACCGCGAAGCAGTCAGCAGCCAGGTTGATACCCGGCTAGCCAAACAGGGTCTGGCCCGCCAGATTAGCTATACCACAGCGCATTTTGCCGCACTGCCCGGCCTGCTGTGCAGCCAGCCAGGAATTGCGACTGTCCCTGCGGCGCTGGCTCCGCTCTGGCAGGCGCACTGGGGTCTAAGCGCCAGCCCGGTTCCGGTGGACATTCCCCCGGCACAACTCGCCTTAAGCTGGCACCAGCGCCATAATAGCGACCCGGCACTGATGTGGTTGCGGGACCTGATGAGTCACCATTTGGCGAAGTATTCATTAAAGCAGGCGGCCTGAGCGCCTGATGAAGTTATAACTGTTCAATCGCCTGGCGAATAGCCGCGGAAGTGTTCAGTGTGCGCACGGTCGCGAATAATTCACTGGCCTGTGAGTAATTTTTCCGCAAATAGCCCAGCCATTGTTTGATTCGCGCGACATGGTACATTCCGGTATCGCCCTGCTTTTCCAGACGGCAGTATTTTTTCAGTAACTGGATAACATCTGGCCAGGGCATGGCGGGCTCCCCGTATTTAATCACACGGCTAATGTTCGGTACATTCAGTGCCCAGCGCCCCACCATAATAGCGTCACACCCGGTTTGAGCCATACAGGCAAGGGCACTGGCCTGGTCACGTATTTCGCCATTAGCAATAACCGGAATATGCAGCCGTTCACGAATCCTGCCAATGGCGGCCCAGTCTATACGTTCTGCCCGGTAGCCATCCTCTTTGGTTCGCCCATGCACCACCAGTTCCGTTGCGCCAGCCTGTTGTACGGCATCAGCAATTTCTATGCTGTGTTGCGATGAATCCCACCCCAGGCGAACTTTAACTGTGACTGGCAGGTGCGCTGGCACCGCTTCCCGCATGGCTTTCGCCCCCAGGTAAATCAGCTCCGGGTCTTGTAGCAACGTTGCCCCACCGCCACTGCCATTCACCACTTTAGACGGACATCCGCAATTCAGGTCAACGCCCCAGGAGCCCAGTTCAACAGCGCGCGCCGCATTTTCAGCCAGCCATTGCGGGTACTGCCCGAGCAACTGAATACGCACCCGGGTGCCAGAAGGTGTACGGCTCTGGTTAGCCAGTTCCGGGCAAATGCGCTGGAATGATTTTACTGGCAGGCAACTATCCACCACACGTAAAAACTCCGTGATGCATAGATCATAATCATTCACCTCCGTAAGCAGTTCCCGCACCAGTGCATCAAGAACCCCTTCCATTGGTGCCAGTAAAACGCGCATAGTATCATCCACCCAGCCAAAGAGGCGCTATGTTAGCCTGACACCTGGTGGGTGACAAACCGGAAATGCGCTTCGTTAACACCTGGCTGAGTTGTTTCTTTGAAAGAGTAATTAATACTGTCCTTTTGCGACTCCAGAACAGATAACATACCTGAGAGGTTTCATGAAAATAGGCGCTAAAAATGAAAATGGGGAAATACAGCATCTGGAAGTGTCATCGTTGATTATCACGCTCAGCAATGGTGAAACAATTGAAATAACCGATGAGAACAAAAGTCGTCCCATCGATGTACCTGAAGGTGTGATAGTGTGGGGAGGTAAAATGCCTGAGGAGGGTGCAACTTTAGATAAACTAAAAAACACGACCCGCGGTTTGGGGGTATATCCACTGGCCTCGAATATGGTGCACATATTCCCCTATTCTTTCAGGAAGTAAACCCATTCTGTTGAATTCCGGTAGATTAACAGTATGAATACGGGTATTTTAACATGAGGTTAATTGTATCAGGCGCAGCTTTATCTGGCGTTCGGCCTTAAAAGGTTGAGAGTTACCGGTTTTGATATGGGTGTCGAATCCTTATACAAAACACGAGGTAACTCTCATGCTTCATACTACTAATCCCGTCATCAAACACAAAGCCGGTTTACTCAATCTGGCTGAAGAACCCAGTAACGTATCGAAAGCCTGCAAAATCATGGACGTTTCGCGTGATACGTTTTATCGTTACCGCGAACTGGCCGATGAAGGCGGTGTGGATGCGCTGATTAATCGTAGTCGCCGCGCACCTAGCCTCAAGAACCGTGCCGATGAGGCAACTGAACAGGCTGTTGTTGATTACGCCGTCGCTTTCCCGGCACACGGACAGCACAGGACCAGCAACGAGCTGCGTAAACACGGCGTTTTTATCTCCGGCAGTGGTGTCCGTTCTATCTGGTTACGCCATAACCTTGAGAATTTCAAGAAACGGCTGAAAGCACTGGAAGAAAAAGTGGCCCGTGATGGCATTGAACTGACCGACAGCCAGATCGCAGCACTGGAGCGTAAAGCCAGTGATGACGAAGCCTGCGGAGAAATCGAAACTGCTCATCCGGGATATCTGGGTTCGCAGGGCACGTTCTATGTAGGCAACCTGAAAGGTGTCGGGCGTATTTATCAGCAGACGTTCGTTGATACGTACTCGAAAGTGGCTCACTGTAAGCTTTACGTCACCAAAACACCGATTACTGCGGCCGCCAGTTCATTCTCGCGTACTGAGGAGGTCATCTGTTGCTGTTGTTTACTGCGCCAGTTGTAGAGCCAGGATTCATACAGGCTGAGTTCACGGGCGGCGGCAGCAACACCGATGCGTTCAGCGAGTTTCAGGGCTTCATCGCGGAATTCGGGCGTGTACTGTTTACGGGCCGTTTTGCTGGTTGATGCTGGTTTTGTCATGAGTAATCACCTCTGGTTGAGAGTTTACTCACTTAGTTGCGTGTCCACTAATGGTGGGGAGGATCATATAACTCATTGTAGGCAGTAATTTTATATAAAAATTATTACTGAAAAAACTCACTATTAACAGGGGGAAGCCCTATTCCAGTAATATGATTGTCCAAAACAATCATGACGTGCTGCTACTGAAAGTATAGTCTTTCTATATATTCAATAAGAGTAAATGCATATGTCGGAGATGGAGTGCAATGTTCTGACATGGGGTTGTTATTTAATTTAATGGTAAAGAGTTCCTGCTCTGATCTTTGGTTTTTGTTATCAAACATTAAAAATTACCCATAACGATAAAATATATTAATGTCAGGTTCAAGGCGTAGCCGTGTGGCAGTATATGAGCGTTAGCTCATAAGGTAAATATATTTTCCAAAAAGAATGGAAAGCAAAAAAAATAAATTCGTACTGAATGATGAGGTAAATTTTATTTTCTTAAAATAAAAATTGCATATATTAACTATCACGAAAATAAAGTGATAATAAAAATAGCCGCAGGGCAAGCAGTGTTAGGTTCTGGAGTGACCGTAGTGGGATAACAAACTACCAATTTTTCTTCATTAGTGAAAGCATGTTGAAAGAAGAATCCACTTCTTTTAGGTGGTGGAGAAGTCAAAACTAAATGTATGTCCAAGTCAGAAGCAACTGTTAAGATCGTTAGTGTCGGGTATGCACAAGTTGAAGTGATCTGGTATGTGGATAGCTCATAGACTATACAAACCCCTGAAATTTATGTGAGAATGTATGCTCAAATAAACATCATAAGTAAAGGGAAGTTATGACAGAAAAAATTCATTTCTACGCACCAGCATCACACGACTACATAAGCCCTACGCTGCTTTGGTCAGTAGCCCGTATGACAATCAATCATGATGGTGCTAAGTGGTTAGAAACTCAGTGGGTTGGTGATCGAGACTTTCAGGGGGTAGCCCTTTATACCTCTGTTCTGGATGCAGCAATAGCGGCAGAAGTGCTAAATCAGAGTGATACACATTCAGAATGGAAAGTTTATCCACTTTCTGATTTAAACATCACTGAAATGATGATTTCAATGAAAGCCCATCAGAAAGAAGAATACAATGTCATGATTGTATTTGGATACTCAATAGACGATTTCAGAAATCTTGAATTCTATACTGATCTTTATCATAGCCTGCAATTCCCTGATTCATTCCCTATCAGCGAAGGATTAGACCCTGTAAATAATAAAGTAATTCTCAATTTTGGCACATCTAATTTTGAGTATATAAATGACTATTGGCACGAAGAATTTACAAGCTATTGTGAATATATCGAAGTTGTCAATGCGCAGCCTTTCGATTACATCAAAGAACATGCTCATCACGCTGTAGAATCTGCACAAGTAACCAGAACTCCTGTTGCGGGTTCCAAATCCCAATTCTGTGTTAGCACATACTCAATAGAAAAACAGATGTGGATCGTGTCTTCATCAGCTATTCACGGAACTAAACCAGCTAACAATCTTCATTAAGGATAATATATGGCAACTGGTCATTTTTTACGTATAGGTGACAAGACAACATGTGGCGGAACCATACTTTCAGGCTCCCCAAATCACAGCTTTGGAGGGATTGCGACTGCGAGAAATGGTGATTCTGTATCATGTGGCAAAGATGGGAAAACTTATCATATAGCGGGTGGCATTCCTACTTACACAATTCACGGAGTTTCAGCAGCAGGTACTTTGCATAGTCGTAGTACCTGCCCCTGTAACGCAAATTTCATTTCTTCGTTTCCAAATGCTTCCTATTGGGTCGAGGAAAAGAAAGCAGCTAAGGCTACTACTGTAGTTGCCGCTGCCCCTGCTCCTTTGGTAGCTCCCGTACCAGATAAAGTAGAAGAACCTATACAACATGCTCAGACAGCTAAAAAGCCTCATCAAAAGAAACGTGAACCAGTAGATGCTGGTTTTTGTGTCCTGCCTTATGGTGCTGAAACTGGAGCTTATGAAAGATTCTTATTTGAAGGTAGTTCACCAGCAGGGACAAAAGAACTTTATCGTTCTTTGAATGGAGATAGTAAGGAATATAAAGCGGGTTCTATCATGCTTCTTGTTGATCCAGAGAAACAAGACAGTGATCAGATCGCTCATATGCAAGCAGCCAAACAACGCATTGATACAGCGTTAGAGCCTCTTACTCATAAAGAAGCTAACTTTCTGCATACCCACTATGCAACTATAGCTAACTTCTCTAGCATCGCTGATAAAGGAATTGGCCTTGCTGCTGATCCAGTAGGAAAGTATTTCGAGAACATAGAAAGGATTCTCAAAGAGATTCAAGAAACATATAAAAACACCTATATGACAAGAGGTGCTTTGATTGGTGAGCAGTTCTATGTAAAACGTGCTCAACTGTTTAAGGAACTTGATCGAGAATTAAAAGTAGGCTTCCTTAATAAAGCTATGAAATTTGGTGAATACACTAAAATAAAAAATGCTCTTGGCCTGTCTACTAGTTCTATTACTCATAAATGGAATGAAACAGGGATCAAGGATATTGAAGGTTATGCAACTCACTTAGAACGATCCGCTAAATATGTTAAAGCAATGCGATACACTGGTTATGTGGGAATAGGTTTTAGTGCCCTTCACTCAATGAATGAAATAAATGAGGCTTGTTCTGTTGGTCGAGAAGCTGAATGTACGCAGAAAAAATATACTGAAATAAGTAGCTTTGTTGGTGGTACTGGTGGAGGTATCCTTGCAGGTGGTATAGCTGTTCCACTATGTATAGCTATTGGTGTTGGAACTGCTGGCGTAGGTGGTTTAGCATGTGCTGTTATAGCAGGTGGCACATTAGGTTACGTAGGGGGTGAGGCTGGCGGTTGGGGTGGAGAAAAAGTAGGAAGCACTCTTTATAATGTTATCGAAGGTTCGAAATGAAATCGATAGACATGATCATATTATGCTTAGCTGCAACATTTGTAGCTTCACTAGCATTTTATCTTATCTATGGTAAATTTACAGAGCGTAAATTCGATCTCATTGCTGATAAGTTCAAAAAACAGTTTGGGTATACGCCTTTTTCTATGACTGTTGGTAAAGGTGGTAGTTTTTTCTTTTGGGGGTATAAGGAATCTTTTCTTATGAGCGCTCTTATCTTCCCTAAGTTCCCAGCAACAAAAAGGACACTGAAAGAAGAAGAAATTTCATTCTTTAAAAATCTAAAGACTAATGAGATCTCTTGGTTCTATATAAAATACACAGCTTTGATTATAGGGTTGATAAGTTTTATTAGCTTATTGATCATCCTTAAAATGCAATCAAATTAACTAAAAAGTAGCTCTTATGGTAATCCCCCCATTTTTAACGGAGGTGATAAGTAGAATCAGGCCATGCGTTGAATATGCTGCATCGGCGTGAAGCCATTCAGTGCCATATTCGGACGTTCATGATTATAAAACCATTGCCACTGCGTGGCATAGCCCTGCAATTCGTCCAGTGAGTTAAACAGGTGCTGGCCCAGCCAGTCATAACGTACCGTCCGGTTATATCGCTCAATCCAGGCATTCTGTTGAGGTTTGCCAGGCTGAATAAAACGAAGCGTTATATTCTGCTTAGCTGCCCATGACATCAGTACCTTGCTGGTATATTCTGGCCCGTTATCGCATCGTATTTCTGCCGGTTTACCTTTCCATTCAATGAGTTGCTCGAGAGTCTTCACTACACGATTTTCTGGCAGGGAAAAATCCACTTCAATCGCCAGTGCTTCACGATTAAAGTCATCAATGACATTCAGTAAACGGACGGAGCGACCATCTGATAGCTGATCATGCATGAAGTCCATCGACCAGCATTCGTTGCGACTTTCTGGCACCGTCAGCGGTTCAGGTTTATCCCGTTTCAGTCTTTTTTTCGGCTTTATTCGCATGTTCAGCGACAGTTCACAGTAAATTCGGTACACCCTTTTGTGGTTGAAGCGGAAGCCTTTTACGTTGCGCAGGTACAAAAAGCACAGACCAAACCCCCAGTTGCGCTGACTGCCAGTGATGCGGAGCAGCCAGTCGGCAATGACCTCATTTTCCTCATTCAGTTGAGGCTGATAGCGATAGCAACTTTCGCTGACAACAAACAACTGGCAGGCAAAACTTATGCTGATATTCCGGCTCCTGACTGCATCCTGCGCCATCTGCTTTCGACTCGATGGCTTCACCACTTTTTTGCCATGGCTTCCTGAATGATTTCGGCTTTGAGGCGCTCCTCCGCATACATTTTTTTGAGGCGGCGGTTTTCATCTTCCAGTTCTTTCAGACGGGTCATCATGGAGGCATCCATCCCGCCAAAACGCGAACGCCACTTATAGAAACTGGCATTGCTCATGCCATGTTCACGACATAGTTCAGCCACCGGAGTTCCGGACTCAGCTTGCTTCAGAATGGACATGATCTGGCTGTCGGTAAAACGTGACTTTTTCATAGAGATCTCCCCGGTTCAGATTACGAGAAAATTCTACTTATAAACACACCAGTTTTTCGGGGGGATTACCTCAGGGCGTGAAGCGGACATTCATTGTAGCGTTGAAAAAAGTGCTGTTTTTGCATATAGCACCTGTTAACTTGAATCATGATGAAAACACACTCTGTATTATTCTATTCAATGATTATTATCACCTGTCTGATTCAGGTGGGATAACATTCGCCATTTTCCCGCCGGTAAGGCGGACCTTACCGGCAATAATCCAGTGAGGTACACAATGGGCACCGATACAGTAACAAGATTAGGAAAACCCACTCTGCATCTTGTATGTGGGAAGATAGCATCAGGTAAATCCACATTATCAGCGAAACTCGGTAACGCGCCGGGAACCATAATTGTATCTGAGGATCAATGGCTTGCTGCACTCTATTCAGATGCGTTGTATTCAGTGGCGGATTATGTGCAGTGTTCGCTAAAGCTAAAAGGCGCCATGAAACCCCACCTGGTGTCATTGCTCAAAGCGGGTTTATCAGTAGTTCTGGATTTCCCGGCAAACACGCGAACAAACCGCGAATGGATGATGAGTATCATTAAGGAATCAGGTGCCAGTCATCTCCTGCATTTTCTGAGAGTGTCTGATGAAGTATGTAAAGCCCGATTACGCGCCCGTAACGAAGAAGGTACGCACGATTTTGCAGCTACAGACCAACAATTTGAGGTCATAACGAGTTATTTCTCTGCGCCAGCACCTGACGAAGGATTTGATGTTATTGAATACAAATAAATTTCTTGTCTGTTTCTAAGCTGCCCCGCTGGCGGCTTTAGATTCGAATGACAATACCTGACACAAAGCGGACTGGTATCATCATTCGTGCAACTCGCTTTTAATAGCGCCACTTGCGCCTCGTTGACAAAATAAAGAAATGCGCTTTATTTAAGGCCGGAGATTACCGGCGCGGGATTTTATTGCAGCAATGAGGCCGGTGTGCTGCGTTGTCTTTTATATTCTTATCGGTAAAGCGAAAATACCCCATTTTCACCCGGTTCCATGCACTGGCGGCAAACTGAGCGCCAAGACGGTCAAGCACCTTTTCTACCGCATCCACACTGCATTGCGCGGCATCATAAACAAAAGTTAAGCTTGCAGAGGCTGACGAGTATTCCACTGTTTCCATACCCGCTAATTGCCGGATTTCACTAACCAGTGCGTCGGCCTGATCTTCGCTCACACCGGAAAGCTTCAATTTACGGGTGACCCGGTTAACATCATTAGCACCAGACTGGTGAGTAATACTGCTCATTTATACCTCTTGCGTTATTTAAGCCCACACGCTGGGATGCCCCCGGCCTGAAGCACATGGGCTTACACCAAAAAACGCGGTTAACCAATGCCGCCAGTATACAAGTGTATGGCTATTATCACACATAGCAGATGATGACAAAACCTGTGCCGTCCTGACACAGCACAGGTTCGTAATGCACAACCGTTTGATTACAATTACAGCCAGACGTACAGCCTCAAAGCCATCGCCCACAAACACCAGGGGCATGCTGCGCTCCTGCTTGCCATACATCCTGCCAGCATTTATTCACTTCCTTCAACCAGTACCAGCGTACCCGTTGCCGCATGGGTACGAAGTACTTTCGCCGCCTGATATTCGGGGCTGTAATAAAAGCGTTTTGCTTCAACAAAAGAGTCAAACTCAAAAATGACATGCTTCTCGTGGCCCTCACCTTCAAGATTTTGATACTGACCGGACCACGCAATAATTTTCGGATTAAAATCTTTCATCGCCTGACCCGCAGCTTTTGCATATTCTTCGTATGCTTGCGGGTCAGATATGGTGACATGAGCAATTAAATAACCTTTTGGCATGATATCTGTTTCCTGTTAACTCGTTGTTTTTTATTCCACAAATCGTAACGTGAAATGAGATTAGGTTGGTGTAACGGAATGAAAAGGCTCAGGAAACCGGCTGGCATCCTGGTGTTCAATCATCCACCCCGGGTAGTAAGGCGGTAACGCGCTTACATTATTAAGCTGGCGAAGTTCGTCCTCAGTGAGTTCAATTTTTGTTGCCCCGAGGTTATCCAGGAGTTGTTCAATTCGTTTAACCCCGAGGATGACACTGGTAACATGTGGTCTTGACAGTACCCATGCCAGTGCTACCTGGCTCACCGTGGCGTTGCGGGTTTCAGCAATCGCCCGCATTTGGTCAATGCAGCGCCAGACGCTATCCTGCGCAACCGGCGGAAAATCAAAATGGCTACGTCTGCCCTTTCCACTGGCTGAAGTATTCGGGGCATACTTGCCAGATAATAAACCTCCGGCAAGAGGCGACCAGACGAGCAGACCCAACCGTTCTTCAGCCACCAGCGGAATCAGCTCGCGTTCAATATCCCTTCCTGCGATAGAGTAATAAGCCTGCAAAGTTTCAAAGCGTGTGGCGTGAAGTGCCTCACTCAGTCCCAGGGCTTTGCCGATTTTGCCTGACGCCCAGTTTGAAACCCCGACATAGCGAATCAGTCCCTGGCGGGTAAGATCGTCCAGTGCGCGCAGTGTCTCTTCAACAGGTGTCAGCGGATCACTGGCGTGAATTTGATAGAGATCGATATAATCAGTCTGAAGCCTCTCCAGGCTTCTTTGAACAGAATCCATAATATGACCACGAGATGCTCCCTGATCATTCGGATGGTTCCCCATCAAGCCCCCGGTTTTTGTCGCGAGGATAATCTCACTGCGTTTTACCCCAAGATCGTTCAATGACTGACCAATCAGCCGCTCTGACTCACCATAAGAGTAAATATCAGCTGTATCGATAAAATTGATACCCGCAACCAACGCCTGTTCAATCAGTCTGCTTGCGTCCTTTTGCCCAATAGTTCCAATTCCCGCCCATATACCAGCATCAGCATTTCCCCCCAATGTCATGGTGCCCAGACACAGTTCAGAGACAAATATCCCCGTTCGCCCCAGTTGCTTATATTTCATTGTGCCTCCCGGTTAACCATCCCGATAATCCCAGTGACAGGCATGCCTCCACGGTGTTACCTGTACTGAGAACTTGAAGCACAAGTCTATTGAGTTAAAATAAATGTATAAACGATTGAAATTTAAACTAACTGTTTCCAAAAAGGGGAACAATGAAAAATCTGAACGCGCTGCTTTTGTTTACTAAAGTGGTGGAAATGGCGAGTTTCACCCGCGCAGCTGAAAGCACTGGAACACAGAAAGGGCGGGTTTCTGCGGTCATTCGTGAACTGGAACAAAGCGTGGGTGTTGCACTGTTGCACCGGACCACCCGCAGTGTGCAGTTGACAGAAGATGGACGGCTATTTTATTCCCGTGCACTGGACTTATTGGCTGAGGCAGAAGAATTACAGAACATGTTTGCCTCAAACGGCGCACCTGTACGCGGTAAATTACGTATTGATATGCCAACGGAACTGGCGAAAAGTATTGTAATACCGGCTTTACCGGAATTTCTGTCGGCGCACCCGGCAGTCGAACTCGAGCTATCCAGCACTGATCGCAGTGTCAACCTTGTTCAGGAAGGCTTTGATTGCGTTATCCGTCTTGGCCCCATAATGGATGAAACGCTGGTTGCCCGAAAACTGGGACAACTACGCATGATCAATGCTGCAAGTCCATCCTACCTGAAACGTTTTGGTACCCCGCACACACTGAAGGACCTGGTTGAACAAGGTCATCAAATAGTCCACTACACACGCTCACTGGGCTCCAAACCAACTGGCTGGGAATACCCGAATGGTGAAGGTTATGCCTTGCTTGCGCTACCAGGAGCTGTTCAAGTCAATAGTGTACAAACTTATCATGAAGCAGGGCTGGCAGGGATTGGACTGATTCAGGCAGGGTATTCAGCATTGGCTCCTTATATTGAATGTGGGGCATTAGTGGAAATACTTCCGGACAAGCCTCCTGAACCCCTCACCGCTTTCGTTGTTGTGGCGCACAGGCGCAACCTTTCTCCGCGCGTGCGAACTTTCATTCGCTGGCTTGAAAGTATCCTGGCACCCTACTTTACTTAATCCGCCTGACTGTGAGAGGCAGTACGCGCACCGGGTTTACAACCCGTTACCACACTGGATTGCATTAATCGCCTATGGTATCAACCGGTATCAGCCATACTAAAAAGGCATTGTTGCTATAACGGGAATTCATGGTGTGATCCATAGCACAAAAGCTTTTTTAATTGTATGATGAATGCATTCATTCAGGGGTTACTTAAATGCGCCATACATTGCTTATCATCTGGCAATATTGCCGGGCTTTCTTCTTTATTTATGCCTGCCTGTATGCCGGGCAGTTTATTGCCACACTGCTTCCTATTACAATTCCAGGCTCGATTATTGGCATGCTGTTGCTGTTCCTGCTGCTCTCATTACAAATCCTGCCTGCCCAGTGGGTAAAGCCTGGCTGCCACTTATTCATTCGTTACATGGCATTGCTGTTCGTACCCATTGGGGTGGGTGTCATGCAGTATTTCGACTTGCTGCGTACCCAGTTCGGCCCCATCGTGGTGTCATGTACTATCAGCACAATCGTTGTTCTGGTCGTTGTCAGTTGGACCTCTCACCTGGTTCACGGAGAACGTAAAGTTGTTGGCCAGAAAGAGGTTAAAGAGAAATGAGTGATATTTGGTGGTCATTGCCACTAACTCTGGTGGTTTTCTTTGCAGCACGCAAGCTTGGCACTGTGGTTAAAACGCCACTGCTGAACCCTCTGCTGGTTTCCATGGTGGTGATTATTCCGTTTCTTCTGCTCACGGGAATCAAATACCAGCACTATTTTCAGGGCAGCAAAATGCTGAACGACTGGCTGCAACCGGCTGTCGTAGCGCTGGCATTTCCACTATACGAGCAGCTTCACCAAATTCGCGCCCGCTGGAAATCCATTATTTCTATCTGCTTTATTGGCAGCATGGTGGCAATGATAACCGGCACCAGCATTGCACTATTAATGGGTGCCACGCCGCAAATCGCAGCCTCTATATTGCCTAAATCTGTCACCACCCCTATTGCGATGGCAGTTGGCGGAAGTATTGGCGGGCTGCCGGCAATCAGCGCGGTGTGTGTTATCTATGTCGGTATTTTAGGTGCAGTTTTTGGTCACACCCTGTTGAATGCCATGCACATTACCACCAAAGCTTCCCGTGGGCTCTCCATGGGAACAGCTTCCCATGCGTTAGGCACAGCACGCTGCGCCGAACTGGATTTTCAGGAAGGCGCATTCAGCTCACTGGCACTGGTTATCTGCGGGATTATCACCTCGTTGGTTGCTCCGTTTCTCTTTCCGGTTATTCTGGCGGTTTTAAGGTAAATTTGCGCACAATCTCGAAAATACGCAACACCATTAGCAAGTTGCATTAATAATTAGAGTTAGATCACATATTCAGATTAGTGAGAACCGTACACTACGGTTCCATTAACCTGATACAAGGCATCATGTTATGCATCCCCGTTTTGTTTCAGCCTTTGAAGCTCTGCCTGTAACTCTTCGTGCTTCCCTGCAATCTATTTTGGACGATAGCGCCTTTCCAGCCATGTTGACTCCGGAGCAAACACAGCACCTGCAACAACAAACCGGTATGGATAAGAACGCCCTGGCCTTTGCATTGTTGCCTTTAGCAGCAGCCTGCGCCTGGACAGGTATTTCGCATTTCAATGTAGGTGCGATCGTTCAGGGTGCCAGTGGAGCACTGTGGTTTGGGGCAAATATGGAGTTTCCTGGCAGTTGCATGCAACAAACCATTCATGCTGAACAAAGCGCCATAAGCCATGCCTGGATGGGTGGTGAGCAGACCTTAACCGGGATAACCGTCAACTATACACCTTGTGGGCACTGCCGCCAGTTTATGAATGAACTCAATAGTGGGTTGTCGCTGGAAATTCATTTACCAGAACGAGCACCAGCAAAACTGGGTCATTACTTGCCGGATGCCTTTGGGCCGAAAGATCTCGCTATCACTACGCTTCTGCTGGATAACGAGAACCATGGGTTCCCGGTTAAAGGACCGGCACTGGAACAAGCTGCCATCTGTGCGGCCAATCGCAGCCATTGCCCTTATAGTCAGTCTCCTGGCGGGGTAGCATTGCAAACCCATGACGGCAATATCTTCGCCGGAAGCTATGCCGAGAACGCAGCATTTAACCCCTCTCTACCTCCATTGCAGGTCGCCCTGAACCTGTTACGCTTGCGTGGCTACGGAGCTGAAGATATCGCTTGCGCAGCAATAGCGGAGCGTACCAATGGGCAGATAAGCCACCATGACAGTACTGTCTCACTGCTGAATACTCTGGGCTGCCAGAAGATAACCAGCGTAACATTAGCCTGATAATGCGAGCAACCCGTGCTTAAAATAACTGCAATCAGGCGGCGACAGCTTGCTCTTCACGGGGTGGTCAAGTAGCCTTGAAAGCACTTTAATCGCAAGCCGAGCGTTACTAATTATGTTTAAGCGTCTGTTATACAGTCTGTTAGTCCTGACAGGGTTAATGCTGATAACGGCGCTTGCCCTCGATCGCTGGATAAGCTGGCAGACAGCTCCCTACGTATATGATGAAATCCAGGACCTGCCTTACCGCCAGGTGGGGGTGGTGCTGGGTACGGCCAAGTATTACCGTACCGGCGTTATTAACCAGTATTACCGCTACCGTATTCAGGGTGCACTCAATGCTTACAACAGTGGTAAAGTAAACTACCTGTTGTTAAGTGGCGACAACGCATTAACCAGCTATAACGAACCGATGACCATGCGCAAAGACTTAATTGCCGCAGGGGTGGATCCGGCGGATATCGTGCTGGATTACGCAGGGTTTCGGACACTGGATTCCATAGTGCGTACCCGCAAAGTATTTGATACCAACGATTTTATTATTATCACCCAGCGTTTTCACTGCGAGCGCGCATTGTTTATTGCGCTGCATATGGGAATTCAGGCACAGTGCTATGCGGTTCCTTCTCCGAAAAATATGTGGTCGGTTCGCTTCAGGGAGTTCGGTGCCCGGCTGGGCGCACTGGCCGATTTGTTTATTTTTAAACGTGAACCGCATTTCCTGGGGCCATTAGTGCCCATTCCTGCGGCACATGTTGTTTCCGATGACAATCAGGGCTACCCTGCGGTGACGCCCGAGCAATTGCTTGAACTGCAAAAGAAAACCAGTGGGCCAGAAAAGAAAGCGGCTGACACACCGTAGAGTAAGGCAGCTTCACTGACCTGTTCAGGTTTTTCCTCCCCTAACCCGTCCACCAGCAACCAGGCAAAAAAAACCGCACCGGTGTATCCGGCACGGTTTTAGTCTGCAGAAACAACTTATTTTTTGCGGGTGTATTTCAGTGAATCCAGCGCCACAGCAAAGATAATGATGCTGCCTTTAATAATGTACTGCCAGTATGGGTTGATACCGATATAGGTCAGACCGTAGTTAATCACAGTAAAGATGATTACCCCGGTTACCACACCAATCACGGTTCCAACACCGCCACTGAACGAGACCCCTCCCACCACACAAGCCGCGATGGCGTCCAGTTCGTACATAAAGCCCAGGTTGTTGGTTGCCGAACCAATACGCCCGGCTTCCAGCATCCCACCAAAGGCGTAAAACACACCAGATAAGGCGTAGATCATCAACAGGTTCAGGCCAACATTCACCCCGGATACTTTCGCCGCTTCAGGGTTGCCGCCGATGGCAAAAATGTTTTTACCAAAGCGTGTTTTGTTCCACAGGATCCAGACAAAAATACTGGCTATCACCGCGTAGAAGGTAATGTACGACAACCGGAACGAGCCCATTTGTACAAACCCCTGCGTGAAGGTGGAGAATTTTTGTGCAAACCCAGAAATAGGTGATGCACCGACAAAATCGTAATACAGGGAGTTGATCCCGTAGACGATAATCATCGTACCCAGAGTGGTGATAAACGGGGTCACATTAAGGTAAGCAATGATAATCCCGTTCACCAGGCCAATCACCGCACCTATGACACACACAATCAGGATAACCATTGGAATAGACATGGTTTCCATGTGTGGGAAAACCTTGTTGACGTTCCCCATGGACTGAAGCAATGTGGCCGCAATCACTGCCGCCAGACCAACCTGACGCCCGGCTGACAAGTCAGTTCCCTGGGTGACAATCAACCCTGCCACACCCAGTGCAATGATAATACGCACCGATGACTGAGTCAGAATATTACTCAGGTTGAGCAAGCTTAAAAAAGTTGGATCCTGGAAAATAATGATAGCCAGTAAGACAAACAGTACGACGTAAATACCGCCGTCTTTCAGGTAAGTAAACAAGCTTTTCTTATTTAACGCACTCATGAGAAGCCCCTGAGATTAAAGATGCAAAGACGCAAGACGCAATATTTCGTTCTGCGTGGCGGTTTTAGTGTCAACAATGCCGGAAACGAGCCCATTGCTCATAACCAGAATTCTGTCGGTTATTCCCAGTAACTCCGGCATTTCGGAGGAAATAATAATTATTCCCTTTCCTTTTTTCGCCAGTTCAGCTATTAGCTGGTAGATTTCAAACTTAGCCCCGACATCAATTCCACGCGTCGGTTCATCCAGCATCAATATTTCAGGTTGAGTCAACAACCAACGGCCGATAATTACTTTTTGTTGGTTACCCCCAGACAACGAGCCAATTTGGGTTTTATGGCCGGGAGTTTTAACCCGCATGGCATCGATTACCCATTGGGTATCACTTTTCATGCGTGAATTATCCAATAAACCAACTTTATTTTTGTAGCGTTTAATATTGGAAATAAGCGAGTTAAAACCAATATCCAGATACGCATAAATACCGGTTGAGCGGCGTTCTTCGGTCACCAGCGCAAAACCATTATTAATAGCTTCATTCGCAGTATGGTTATTAATGGGCTTGCCATGTAACTTAATGGTCCCGGATGACTTCTCACGAATACCAAATAATGTTTCGACAATATCGGTACGTTTTGCACCTACCAACCCCGCAATACCCAGAATTTCACCCTGATGTAGATCAAAAGAAATATCGCGAATTGAAGGCTGACGCAAGGAGGTCAAATTGCGAACTTCCAAAATCACTTCGCCCGGTGAGTTTTCACGTTCAGGGAAACGTTGGCTTAAAGAACGCCCCACCATCATGGCAATGATTTTATCCATATCCAGCCCTTCAAGGGACTGAGTGGCAATCCACTGCCCATCACGCAGGATGGTTATCTCATCACATAGCTGGAAAATTTCTTCCATCTTATGAGAGATATAAACAATTCCGCACCCGCGCTCTTTCAGCTTACGAATAATGGTAAACAGGTGGTTAACTTCTTTTTCTGTCAGCGACGAAGTAGGCTCGTCCATAATGACAATTTTAGCATCATAGGAAAATGCCTTGGCGATTTCGATCATTTGCATTTGCGAAACAGATAACGTACCCACCCGTGCTTTGGGGTCAATATCAATATCCAGTTCTTCAAAAATCGCTTTGGTATCCTGGTACATTTTATCCTGATCGACAAAAATACCTTTGGTGGGATAACGCCCCAGCCACATATTGTCCATGACTGAGCGTTGTGACACCAGGTTCAACTCCTGGTGAACCATAGAAATCCCATTTTCCAGAGCTTCTTTTGCGGAATGAAATTCAATTTCTTTCCCTTGAAAAAGAATACTTCCACTGTCCTTCTTGTAAATACCAAACAGGCATTTTAATAATGTTGATTTCCCTGCACCATTCTCTCCCATCAGAGCATGAATAGAGTGAGGGCGAACTTTCAGGTTCACATTATCCAGCGCTTTAACGCCAGGAAATGATTTATTAATGTTAGACATTTCTAACAAAAACTCACCTGACGGCTGTATGTTATTGCTGACCATAGTCATCACCTGGCTACATCCCACGAATAATCACAGTATCAGATTTAGCTCAATCTGGTTTACTGGTAATTATTTTGAGTAAAGTATTTGTTGCTCATTATGTTGTAATAACAGGTGCAGTATTTTACCTGCACCTGTTATTCCCCTTACAAGTCACGCCGTACTTCGGTAGCCGGACTATTCAGGGCAAACAATATCGAAATAAAATTACTTACCTTCAAATTTCGATAAGTTATCTTTATCTACGCCAACATAAGGAACACGAACAATTTTATCGACAATCTTCCAACTGGTGCCAGCGGCAGGTGCTTTACCTTCAGCCAGGTTACGGGCTAAATCAAAGGTCGCTTTCGCCTGGTTGTTGGCATCGTTCAGCACGGTACCTGCCATCGCGCCGGATTTAATCAGCGCCATCGCTTCTGGTAATGCATCCACACCAAAGACCGGAATTGATGACTTATTGTGAGCTTTGAGCGCTTCGATAGCCCCCATGGCCATCGCATCGTTGTTCGCAATAACCACTTCAATCTTATTGGCATTTGGGCCAGATAACCAGGCATCCATTTTGTCTTTTGCCTGCGCGGTATCCCACATTGCAGTATCCAGTGCCAGCTGCTGTGTTTTCAGGCCTTTATCATGCAGGGTTTTCACCACATAAGTAGTACGTGCTTCAGCATCCGGATGCCCTGGCTCACCTTTAAGCAATACATACTGAATCACGCCATCTTTGTTCAGATCCCAGGATGGGTTCGCCGCCCAGTGCTTGGCGATCAGTTCGCCCTGAATAACGCCGGCTTCTTTTGAGTCAGTCCCTACATAATAGGCTTTGTCATAGCTGTCCAGCGCCTTACGTGAAGGTTCCTTGTTAAAGAAAACAATCGGCACATTCTGCGAACGGGCTTTCATGATCACAGTACCTGCGGCTGCCGGGTCAACCAGGTTAATTGCCAGCGCTTTTACGCCTTTCGCCAGCAAGACATCAATCTGGTCATTCTGTTTAGACTGGTCGTTCTGCGAGTCGTTCATCAGCAACTGAACATCAGGCGCATCCTTGCCATCCTTTTCAATTGCTTTGCGAACTTCTGACATAAAGTTATCATCATATTTGTAGATGGTGACGCCAATACGGGTTGCTGCGTGCGCAGCTGCGCCAAACAACATGCTTGCCATTACAGCTGACAGAGTAAGCACCTTCTTATTCATGGTATCTCCGGTTTTGCAGGGTAACGATAAAAATCAGTCAGGCGGGATATTTGTAATCAAAATGTTACATCACGCCGACTTTTCGGGAAAAAGTTAACGCATCCATGTGATATAACATTCCGTTACTGCATTTTTATGAGCGCTCAGAGGGCTTTTATACCGTAACCACCCATCCGCAGTTACATTATGTTTCACCCTCTAAAACACCGCCATAATAGTAACCGGAATGTTAAGTTACTGTGAATTTACTCACAGATTGAAACCGGTTACATCAAACTCTTTATAAAAGAAGTGATCTGGCACACACTTTACTGGCTGGGTGAAACAGAATGACGGCGAACCAGTGTTGGCATAAAGCAGTGGGTTTCTGACTGGTCAAGTGTGCCCGCAGCGCCGCGTAGTGCCAGTTCAGTTGCTGTACGGGCCATAGAAGCAATAGGGTAACGAACCGTAGTGAGTTGAGGGTCGGTATAGCGTGCGACGGGAATGTCATCAAAACCAATCACGGATACCTGTTGCGGAATATGAAAGCCATTATCTTTCAGGGCTGTCATCGCCCCGGCGGCCATACTGTCGTTATAAGCAAAAATCGCACTCAATTGTTGGTTGCTGCCAAGGAGTTCCACCATGGCCGCTTCCCCTCCCTGTAAATCGGGGGTACCACGGGCAACCCAATTTTCCCGTGCGGAAATCCCTTGTTCTTCCAGCGCCATAGCCCAGCCCTGGCGGCGTTGTGTATCGTCGTCAATGCCGTGGCTGGAACTAAGATAACCAATACGCTCATGCCCCTGCGCTATCAGCATTCGGGTCGCCATTAATGCACCGGATACGTTATCCAGGCCGACACAACGGTGCTCATAACCAGGTAAAATTCGGTTAATCAACACCATGCCCGGCACTTGTTCCATAAACAATGCCATTTCCTGGTCAGATAACGCTTTAGCATGAACGATCAGCGCATTGCAGCGCTGGCGGATTAATACTTCAATTGCGTGCCGTTCTTTCTCTGCTTCATGGTAACTGTTACCCACCAACACATATTTGTTATGCGCCTGGGCAACACCATCCACAGCTTTAACCAGTGCACCAAAAAACGGGTCAGAAACATCCATGACCACCACACCAATGGTATCACTGACCTGAGTTGCCAGTGCCTGTGCGTTGGCATTTGGCCTGTAGCCAAGTTGCGTCACTGCTTTCATGACTGCATCACGGGTATCAGGGCTCACCAGCGCACTGTTATTGAGAACGCGTGAAACTGTGGCAACGGAAACACCCGCGTAACGGGCTACATCGCGAATCGTGACCATGCAAATCATCCAGGCAGAGGTTTTTAAATTGTTGTCGCCGCGTTACCTGCAGCGTGGCGGTTATTTTGTCAGCGAGCGGGTTAACGCAGCGTGAGGAAAATCACAGGGATGAAAGCGGTTACAGCAGATATGTTAATGATTGTGATCTGGATCGTTATCTGGTTGTAGATGAAGCAGGTGAACCGGTAGCCAGAGCGGTCAATTTGCGCCACAACCACTCCAGCGGCCCCTGACGAAAAAAGTGTAACCAGCAAACTGACAACACAAGGTTAACCAGCCACACCGCAGGCACAAAGGCCAGCAGTTGTAACCGGCTGAAATGCATAAACAGCCCTGCCCGTTCAAACAGGGTAGTACAAATAACTGTTTGCAGCAGGTAATTCGTCAGAGCCATTCGCCCAACACAGGCGATAGCTATTGTGATACGCCAGGAAGCCATTGTGCGCCAGTAGCCAAAGATAAGTGCGGCATAACCAATGGACTGCAGTGGGGCGCTTAATTCCCGCGGCGACTGTAACAAAAATGCGCACCACCGGTACTGCCAGCCTAAATACCATTGTGCATACACAGCAGGCGCATTAATTAACAACCCCAGCCCCACCAGAATGACACCGGTACGCCGGTAATGAGACTGGCTGAAGCGCCCACGTAACCAGCCACTGCGCATCAGTGCAGCCCCCAGCAGCATCATTCCCGCCAGTTGCCAGCCATATTGTGCGCCAATGGCCAGTAGATTTGAGGACAACAAACTCAGGCGGTTATCAACAGCTTCCATCCCACCTTTTAATTTCCAGTAGGCCTCATATTGCAGGGGAGCGGCTTCTGGCACCCAGGAACGGCTGGTGTGATCACCAGAAATCAACCCAAGAACCAGCAATACACCCAGACCAATTAAATAGAGCACAATGCCAGTATTAAACAGCGCCTTAACACCACTGGCGTCGCGAATCATTCTCCAGCACACCAGCCCAACCAGTCCGTAAGCCAGAAGAATATCGCCATCCCATAAAAATACTGCATGGCAAAACCCCAGCATGACCAGCAAAGTCAGCCGCGACTGGATCCAGCGTTTACCACGCGGCAACAACATTTGCAGCCCTGCGCCAAACAACAAGGCAAATAGCGTAAGGAATTTAACCTGGGCGAAAAGATCGAGTATGGCCCATGTCCAGGCATCACTTAATGAAACACTGCCTGACCAGGCGGGATTAAGATAAGCGGCCTTGGGTAAACCAAAAGCCACTATATTGAGAAGCAGGATGCCCAGAATGGCAACGCCGCGAATAAAATCGAGCGTAAGGTTTCTTTCCATTGCATCCTGCCTGGCAGTTAAATTCAGTTATGGTGACGCACTGCGCGTAAAAACTCCTGCCGGGTATTCTGGCTCGATTTGAATAACCCGCCCAACGATGTGGTGGTGGTCGCGCTGGTTGCATCGCGAATACCGCGTGCTTTTACACAATAATGCACAGCATCGATGGATACAGCGACATTACTTGTTCCCAACAAAGTTTGCAGTGCTACTAATATTTGCTGAGTCAGACGTTCCTGAACCTGTGGCCGCTGAGCAAAGAACTGCACTATACGGTTAATTTTTGACAAACCAATCACCGCATCTTTTGGAATATAAGCGACGGTAGCTTTGCCATCAATAGTAACGAAATGGTGTTCACAGGTACTGGTGAGCGTAATATCACGTACTGTCACCATTTCATCCACTTTCATTTTATTTTCAATGACAGTGATTTTAGGGAAATTAGCGTAATCCAGACCAGAAAAGATCTCATCAACATACATTTTGGCAATGCGATGTGGCGTTTCCATCAGGCTGTCATCACTCAAATCCAGATTCATGAGTTGCATGATGCCTGCCATATGTTCGGCAATGCGTGCTTTGCGAGTTTCGTTATCCAGTTGCTCGGCAGGTTGGCGTAACGGTGTTTCCAGTCCTCTGGCAACCAGAGCATCGTGGACCTGGGCGGCTTCTTTACTGAGTGATGGCATCAAATTTCTCCTGCAGGTGTCTCATTCCTTACCCTGCGTGGGGTAAAGTTTGTGCTCATTTTGCGGCACTGCGCATGTTTAATCCAGTACCATAAAGGATTATTGTTGAAATAGGTGTAGCCATGCACCAGAAAAAACAATGCCGTTATTGGCTGGCGGAATGAAAGAAAAATGGATATTGCACTGCCTGTATCCATATTCAAATGTCAGAACCCGCGTAATAATAAAGCCAGCGCAAGCGCTGGCTTCAGGCTGATTACCAGGCTCATATCTGCACAATAACCAAAAGGGTTACACTTCCAGTGAGGTAGTCAGGCCGTCGATAACCACCTGAGGTGTGCCACGCGAGCAGCGCTCAATACGCCCTTTTACTCCATAGACTTCCGCCAGGCTCTCAGCCGTAATCACTGTTGCCGGTTCCCCGCTGGCAACCAGGTTGCCGTTTTTCAGCATCAGCACATGTTCGCCATGGCGCAGGGCAATATTAATATCATGCACCACGACTACCGTTATCATATTGCGCTTGCGGGTTTCACGGGCTACCAAATCCATTACGTGGAACTGGTAATTAAGATCAAGTGCACTGAGCGGTTCATCAAGCAACAATAATTCCGGGCGGCGGATCAGTGACTGTGCCAAACCAACCAGTTGCTTTTGCCCACCAGAAAGTTGGTCCAGGTAGCTCATTGCCAGATGTGAAATGCCCAGTTGATCGAGCAGGTTCATTACTTCCTGCTCATGAGATGCATTGGCATGGCCGCCAGACGCACGCTGCGCAACAATTATTGATTCCAGAACGTGCAGGTGAACGCCCGCAGGTAAACTTTGCGGTAAATAAACTACTTTCTCTGCCCGTTTCGCAAAAGGCAGCGCCATCAGGTCTTCACCGTCCAGCTCTAACTGGCCCTGCGCTTTATTCAGACCGGCCAGCGAACGCATCAGCGTGGATTTACCACAGCCATTGGGGCCAAGTAACACAGTGATTTTCCCACGGGGTAACGGCCCAACATTCAGATCGCTGATAATCTGGCGTTTCGGGTAACCGGCATGAAAATTGCGAATAACTAAACCACTCATTATACGCTCCCCCGGTGGCGCAGAATAATACTCAGGAAGAAAGGCACCCCTACCAGAGATGTCACGATCCCCACCGGGATGATGACGCCAGGAATGATATTCTTGGAAGCAACAGATGCCATCGACAACACCAGCGCGCCAATCAACACACTACCCGGCAAGTAAAAACGGTGGTCTTCACCAAATGTCAGGCGGGCAATATGTGGCGCGACAAGGCCGATAAACCCAATCGGGCCCACAAACGCCACAGATAGCGCAGACAGGATACTGATACGCAGTAAGGTTGCCAGGCGCAGGCGGCGTACATCGATACCGAAGCTGACTGCACGGTCTTCTCCCAGGCGCAGTGCGGTGAGTTTCCATGAGCTCATCATCGAAAGTGGCAAAATAACTGCAAATGCCAGCGCCAGCACACCCAGTTTGTCCCAGGAGGCTCTGGCCAGGCTGCCCATGGTCCAGAAAACCAGTCCCTGCAACGTATCTTCGCTGGCAACAAACTGCAACATAGAAACCAGCGCATTAAAGGTAAACACCAGCGCAATCCCAAACAGCACCACACCTGATGTCGCAACTTGTGTCCAGCGGGTGATGGCATCAAGCAGCAAGGCTGCGATTAACGCGAAAACAAAAGCATTAGCCGAGATAAACCACTGGTCAGGCACGCCGGGTATACCAATACCCAGGACAATAGCCAGTGCGGCACCAAATGCCGCAGCAGAAGAGACACCGAGAGTAAACGGGCTGGCAAGCGGGTTATTGAGAATGGTCTGCATCTCCGCCCCGGCGAGGCCCAGCGCCATACCCACCATTACCGCCATAAGTGCATAAGGCAGACGGATATCCCAGACTATCACCCGGGTTCCCGGGTTAGCACTGGACGGGTCAATCAGCGTATGCCACAACGTACCCAGCGATAAACCTGAAGGGCCAAGAGTAAAATCCAGCAACAGCGACGCGAGAATGGCAAGAACAATCACGCCAAGTAACCAGTAACGGTGGTACAACACCTTCTGGTAACGGCCCATCACGTTATTGGCAGATGATGATTGCGATGTTGATTGTGACATTGATTCGGAGGTTACACTCATTACATCTAAACCTTTACGGCGTCATGCTAATCATTAATTTCCCTCTGGCTCATGCCATCAGGTTCTCAGGTTAAACGCCTGCACAGGCAACAACTATTCACGCTGGCCACACGCCAGCTACAACGAAACAGAATGTTGAAACCAGGACAGGCACTGTCCAGGGTACGTCCGTAGGTGTCTGTACGATGTCTTGCTGTAAACAAAGGCTCACTGCGAGACCACCAGGCAAAAATAAATATGGCCACGGGCATATATCGAGCGCCAACGATAAGGCAAATGATAATTCTTATCAATTCTATAGTTAGAAAAACTTCATTTTTTACACGCGCAGCCGTTATAAATCAACGTATACATGTAAAAACAACACATAGTGTGTAAGTTTTCCCTGACCGGGAACAAAATTACAGCAGTTGCGCTGCCCCCTCTGCCAGCACAGAGCAAATTGCGCACCGTGCCAGCCACACTGTTTTCTCTCACCACCATCACCCGGCGCCCGCAGGGGGCACGGCCCGCCAGGCACGCCTCAACGATTTAGAGGCCACCCAAACCCACCCGTTTGTAAGTCAGCAGCAAAAAATAAATAAAGACATACCGGGCACAAATCCTCCAGCCACTCAGCACCACAAAAAAAACAGCTACTTGCAGCGGGGACAGTTCGCGTAAGACCGGTGAACCGCAGAAAGGAAGACAAGGTTATTCCGCCCGGACGGCGGAATAAGGCGAAACGAGGCATGGATGCCGAGTCGAGCCGGCCGCAGGCTGACTGCCCGGAGGTGAACGCAGTGCGCAGCACCGGTCGCCCGCGAAAACGGGGATTGCAAAGGGGGCGAGCCCCCTTTAGCCCGTTCACTGGTTGTGCAGCCACATTAACCACTTAACTTCAGGTGAACGGAACTTTCACATCAGTCCAGGTGAACGGAAACAGCCACACTGCAAGTGAACGAAACAGTCACCGCAGTAACAGTAATCTGCCAGTACTGAGCAAATTGCGCGCCGTGTCAGCCACACTGCTTCCTCTCACCCACTGCGCCCGGCGCCCGCAGGGGGCACTGGCCCCCTGCACCCCCTTTTGTGGCCAGCAAAATCGCCGCTTCGCGGACATTCGGCTTACCCCGGCGGCCTGTTCGGGTACCGCTCCGGGTCGGCTTCCTGCCTCCCGTCGCTCTGCCTGCGTCCTGCAGGCAGCCCCGGCCCGCCAGGCACGCCTCAACGATTTAGAGGCCACCCAAACCCACCTGTTTGTAAGCCAGAAGCCGCAGCAAAAACACACAAAGACATACCAGGCACAAATCCCACAACCACACCAGACAACACAAAAAAACCCCGCTACTTGCAGCGAGGGTTGTGTCGCGTAAGACCGGTGAACCGCAGAAAGGAAGACAAGGTTATTCCGCCCGGACGGCGGAATAAGGCGAAACGAGGCATGGATGCCGAGTCGAGCCGGCCGCAGGCTGACTGCCCGGAGGTGAACGCAGTGCGCAGCACCGGTCGCCCGCGAAAACGGGGATTGCAAAGGGGGCGAGCCCCCTTTAGCCCGTTCACTGGTTGTGCAGCCACATTAACCACTTAACTTCAGGTGAACGGAATCTTCACACCAGTCCAGGTGAACGGAAACAACTACACTTAAGGTGACCAGAACAACCACAAACAAACCATCACTTCTTAACCGTATCCGGAAACTCCATCTCCCCATACTTCACAAACCGCGTCCCTTTCACCAACTTGTAACCCAACCAAATCACCAGGAACAACGGAATACCAATATAGGTGGCAGCAACACTCATCCAGTCAATTTTGTCAGCTAAAAATGCCTGGTAATTCTGACCAAGTGTAATAATCAGGCAAAGCACAAACGCAAAGATAGGCCCCAATGGGAAAAAACCAGAGAGGTATGGCAAGTCACTCAGGCTATGGCCCTGATGCACATAACCACGGCGGAAACGGTAGTGACTGATGGCAATCCCCAGCCAGGCGATAAACCCCGTCATCCCGGAGGTGTTCAGCAACCAGAGATACACAGTCTGGTTACCGAACTTAGAGGTCAGGAAGCACAACCCGGCAACCACAGTCGTTGCCACCAGCGCATAGCGAGGTACACCACCTTTAGACAGGCGCGCAAAAATGCGTGGTGCTTTACCGTCACAGGCCAGGGTGTAAAGCATACGTGTGGAAGCGTACATACCGGAATTCCCCGCCGACAGTACCGCAGTCAGAATCACTGCGTTCATTACCGCCGCTGCGGACAACAAACCGGCATGCTGGAAAACCAGGGTAAACGGGCTCACGCTGATATCCGTGACATCATTACGCAGCAGGCTCGGGTCGGTATAAGGGATTATCAGGCTGATAATCAGAATAGCCAGAATATAGAACAACAGAATACGCCAGAACACCTGTCGCACTGCACGCGGGATATTTTTCGCCGGGTCTTCAGATTCACCGGCAGCGATACCGATAAGCTCAGTGCCCTGGAAAGAGAACCCGACAATCATGGCCACACCAATCATTGCCGAGAAACCACCCGCAAAAGGCGCATCGCCAACAGACCAGTTAGCCCAACCAACAGGCGTGGAGCCTTTGAAAATACCAATAATCATCAAAACACCGACAACGATAAACACAATGACCGTTGCGACCTTAATTAACGAGAACCAGTATTCTGCTTCACCAAAGCCTTTTACCGAAATGAAGTTGAGCAGGAACATAATCCCCAGGAACAGCGCACTCCAGATCCAACCAGGCGTTCCCGGGAACCAGTAGCTCATGACTAACTGCGAAGCCACCAGGTCAACAGCGATAGTCACCGCCCAGTTGTACCAATAGTTCCACCCCAGGGCAAAACCAAAGCCTTCTTCAACATAGTTTTGGCCGTAGGTTGCAAACGAACCGGAAACTGGCATGAAGGCGGCCAGTTCCCCAAGGCTGGTCATCAGGAAGTAGACCATCAAGCCAATCAGTGCGTAGGAAAGTAATGCTCCCCCCGGACCGGCCTGGGAAATCGTTGCACCAGAAGCAACAAATAACCCGGTACCAATCGAACCGCCAATCGCGATCATCGTCAGGTGGCGCGCCTTTAATTCGCGTCGTAGTTCAGGCGCTTGTGTTGTGTTTACTTCGGAAACCATAAAAAAATGTTGCCTGTCTAAAAAATGAGGCGCGATTGTAGCAGACCAACAGACCAGGAAGCGGGACAAAATAGCGGTTATAAGAGACCTTCATAATCCATGCCGGATTATTAGCAAAGGCGAAGATATAAAGGTCTCTGGCGTGACTAATATGTAAACAAACAGTATAAAATTAGTTCAATCCACGTACCGAAGCGATAAACTGCTGTAACTCTGGTGTTTCAGGCTGGGCGAAAAATGTCTTACTGTCACCTTGTTCCCACACCTTACCCTGGTGCATAAACACCACCCGATCCCCCACTTCACGCGCAAAATTCATTTCATGAGTGACCAGAATCAACGTCATACCTTCGGCCGCCAGTTGTTCCAGTACTTTAAGCACTTCACCAACTAGTTCCGGGTCAAGTGCGGAGGTAATTTCATCACACAGTAATACTTTCGGGTTCATTGCCAGTGCACGGGCAATTGCCACACGCTGTTGCTGCCCACCAGACAAATTCGCTGGCAGGTAATCTATGCGTTCACCCAGCCCCACTTTATTGAGCATTTCGATGCCCAGCTCACGGCATTCTGCAGCAGATTTTTTCAGCACCCGCCGCGGAGCCAGCATCACGTTCTCCAGCGCCGTCATATGGGGAAACAGATTAAAACTCTGAAACACCATTCCTACAGAGCGGCTGATTTCTCGCGCCTGAGATTCACGGTCAGTGATGGTCATTCCTCCCAGCTTAATGCTGCCATCCTGGTAACCTTCCAGCCCGTTCATACAACGCAGTAACGTGCTTTTCCCCGAGCCACTGCGGCCAATGATGGAAACAACCTCGCCCATTTCAATGTCCAGGCTAACGCCTTTGAGCACATGGTTGTCGCCATAGTATTTCTGAACATCATTAATGGTGATGAGCGGCATGGAATTTTTTCTCCAGATAACGACTGTAACGCGACAACGGGTAGCACAGCAGGAAATACCCCAGAGCCACCAGCCCAAACACTTTAAAAGGGGCGAATGTCGCATTATTAAGAATGGTGCCGGCTTTCGTCAGTTCAACGAAGCCAATAATTGAAGCCAGTGCAGTACCTTTAATGACCTGTACCGAGAACCCCACAGTTGGCGCAATGGCGATACGTACAGCCTGAGGGGTTACCACTCGCCACAATGTTTGACCAAAACTGAGCCCCAGGCAACGGCTTGCTTCCCACTGCCCTTTGGGCAAAGAACGAATACTCCCGTACCAAATATCCAGCAAATACGCGCTGGTAAACAGCGTTAACGCCAGTGTTGCCGCAGTCCAGGCACTGACATCAATGCCGAACAGCCCCAGCCCAAAGAAAGCCAGAAACAACTGCATCAACAATGGAGTGCCCTGAAACAACGCGACATAGCCGGTTACCAGGCGTTTCGGCCACACCCAGCGGCCCATACGTACCAGTAACAAAGGCAGCGTAACCAGTGTGCCGCATACAAAAGCTATCAGTGAAAGCATGATGGTCCAGCGCGCTGCCAGCAGCAGGTTGCGGACAATATCCCAGTCAGTGAAATTTGTCACAGGCCGTCACTCCCCAACCATTTTCGCCCGGCAACCAACAATACCTGGCGCATTGCCAGTGACAGCAACAGGTAAAGGATCGTGGTTACTACATAAACTTCAAAACTTAAAAATGTACGTGACTGAATCAGGTTGGCCTGGAAAGTCAGTTCTTCATAAGACACTTGCGATACCACGGAGGAACCGAGCATCACAATAACGCACTGGCTGACCAGAGCCGGAAAAACCCGCTTGAGCGATGGCGGTAAAATCACGCGTAAGAATGTTTGCCCACGGCTCAGCCCCAGTACACGCGCGGCTTCCCACTGCCCTTTCGGGGTAACCTGAATACCTGCCCGGATAATTTCCGTACTGTAGGCCCCAAGGTTAACTATCATGGCTATCAACGCCGCCTGCCCGGCATTCAAACGTAACCCCAAACTCGGCAAACCAAATACAATGAAAAACAGTTGCACTACAAAGGGCGTATTACGGATCAATTCCACATATCCGCCCCAGATGTGGCTCAGAACACTGGCTTTCCCACTGCGCAGCGCCGCGCCGGTTACCCCGACCGCAATCCCGCCTAATGTTGCCCAAAACGTCAGTACTATGGTGGTCCACAGGCCAGCCAGTAAGGCTGGCCAGAATGGCAACAGGGCGGCAAAATCAAGCTGCGTTGTCATTCGTTAACTCCTCAGGCACCCAGGTTCGCCGGTAACGGCGCTTTCATCCATTTTTCTGACAATTTGTTCAGCGTGCCGTCTTTGCGGGCCTGGTCAATCAGGCTGTTAACTTTGTCTTTGAGTGCCGGTTCTTCTTTTTTCATGCCGATATAGCACGGTGAGTCTTTCAGCATAAACTTCGCCACTGGCGCATGTCCCGGATCCTTACGGGCGATGGCTGCCACCACAACATTACCGGTTGCCAGATACTGCACCTGGCCGGATAACCATGCTGAAATAGTCGTGTTGTTGTCTTCGTAACGTTTCACCTGTGCGTCTTTCGGTGCAACGTCACTGAGCACCATATCTTCAACAGCACCACGGGTTACGCCCACACTTTTACCGCTCAGTGCGGCAGCATCCGGCAGCGTGGTGTCTTTCGGGCCAAATACGCCAAGGAAGAAAGGTGCATAAGCTTTGCTGAAGTCGATCACTTTTTCGCGTTCTGCATTTTTCCCCAGACTGGAAATCACTAAATCCACTTTATCGGTTTGCAGATAAGGCACACGGTTGGCACTGGTTACCGGCACCAGCTTCAGTTTCAGTTTCATCGCTGTAGCCAGATACTGCGCCATATCGATATCGTAACCTTCCGGTTGCAGATCAGTACCGACTGAGCCAAAAGGAGGAAAATCCTGGGGAACTGCAACACGTAACACGCCGCGTTTTTCGATGTCCTGTAATTGGTCAGCCATTGCCTGACCTGCCTGCACCACTAACAGTACCGCCCCAGCGAGGGACAACAGCCATTTTTTCCGCAACATCACTCACCTCATTCAAAGGATATGAAACAAAAGATTCTTGATATTGTGATTTGCAACTAATGTGCCAACGCAGCAGAAATAAAAAAAAGCCGCTTTTTTGCGGCATGTACTATAGTAAACAGGGGATTTAGGAAGTTAACAAAGTTGCACTGCATCACAATCACTCACCATAACAGCGCCATCGCACCATTTTGGCGCAACTATTTTTCGCAATAGGCCAAAAAACGGCTCAGTGCACTGGATAAGTGCTTTTGCCGGTGATGGATACGCCACAGTGTTCTGATAAGGGGAGGTAACGGGACGGCAACCCGTGCCAGAGTGCGGTTTTCCAGCTGTTCAGCAATCACCCGCCGGGACAAACAACTAATCCCCAGACCGTGGCGTACCGCGTGTTTAATTGCTTCGGAATTGCCAAGCTCCATTTCAAGGTTGAATTGCGGTAAATGAGCCAGCAGCAAATAATCCACAATTTCCCGGGTGCCGGACCCTTTTTCACGCAGGATCCACGGGGCGGCGGACAGCATTTCCAGGGTAACCGGCCCCTGGCACAACGGAGATTGTGGGGCAGCAAAGACAACCAGTTCGTCTTCAATCCAGGGTTCCGCCACAATGTCCGGGCTATGGCACGGCCCTTCAATCAGGCCGATATCGACACGAAAATCGGCAATAGCGTTAATGACGTCCTGACTATTACCCACACTCATTTCCAATGGCAGGTTTGGGTGGTCTTTGCGGTAATGGGCAATCACCTGCGGCAAAATATAATTACCTATGGTGCTACTGGCATAAACCCGGATGGCGCCTTTATCTTCCTGAAACAATTGTTCCACATCGCGGGCCTGATCCAGCAGTGACACCACGCGTGGGAACAACAGGCGCCCATGTTCATTAACCACCAGCCGTTTACCCACGCGGTCAAACAGTTTTACGCCCAGTTGCCCTTCCAGGTCAGTCAACGCGGCACTTACGGCCGATTGCGATAACGCCAGCATTTGTGAAGCCTGTGTTGTGGAACCACTTTTCAATACTTCCGCAAACACTTCCAGCTGCCGCAATGTGATATGCATGTTGTGTCTCACCCACCGTAATCTACCAGTTATTTCGATTAGTTATAAATATATAATCAATTTTATTTTTAAGCCAGCCACCCGTAGGATCGCTACATCGAAACTAAGGGGGTGACATGAGCACACTAACTATCAGCCAGCGTAAAAAGCACGGCGTAACGCACTTCATTCCCGGCCTGTTACTGACCGGGGTTATTACAGGATTTGCTCTGTGGGCAGGCAGTTTTCCGCGTGTTGCTGGTGCGGGCCTGAGCGCACTCACGCTGGCTATTCTGGTGGGCATGGTCATTGGCAACACACTCTACCCTTCTCTTAGCAGGCCCTGCGATGGTGGCGTACTGTTTGCCAAACAACACCTGTTACGCCTGGGAATAATTTTGTATGGTTTCCGCCTGACATTCACCCAAATAGCCGATGTCGGTGCCAGTGGGATCATTATTGATATTCTGACACTGAGCAGTACTTTCTTGATGGCCTGTTGGCTTGGTCAGCGTGTCTTTGGTCTGGATAAGCACACCTCCTGGCTAATCGGTGCCGGAAGCAGCATTTGTGGCGCGGCGGCAGTATTAGCCACGGAACCGGTAGTCAAAGCCGAGGCCAGCAAAGTCACGGTGGCAGTCGCTACGGTGGTTATCTTTGGTACCCTGGCAATTTTTATCTACCCGATGCTTTATCCGCTACTACAGCATGTGTTCAACGAAAGTACTTTTGGGATCTATATTGGCTCAACGGTACATGAAGTGGCACAAGTTGTTGCCGCTGGTCATGGTGTCAGCCCGGTAACTGAAAATGCGGCGGTCATTACCAAAATGATTCGCGTAATGCTGCTGGCTCCTTTCCTGTTACTGCTGGCCTCACGGGTTAAGCAACTGGCACCGGCGGGTGAAGCCCATGGCAAAATCACCATTCCGTGGTTCGCGATTATTTTTATCCTGGTGGCGATTTTTAACAGCTTTCACCTGCTGCCTGCTGTAGTGGTTAAATCACTGGTAACGCTTGATACTGTCCTGTTAGCCATGGCAATGGCGGCTCTGGGGCTGACAACACATGTCAGCGCACTGAAAAAAGCGGGTGTACGCCCACTGTTAATGGCGCTGGTATTGTTTGGCTGGCTGATTGTTGGCGGCGGACTGATTAACGTAGCGGTTCACCACCTGCTCTGAGACAGGACCTGCAATCTCTGGGTTAACCCGCTATGATAGAACGCTTGTTAATAGTGGGTTAACCAGGAAAGTCATGATGAAATATGTGGGAGCGCATGTCAGCGCGTCAGGTGGTGTGGAAAATGCGGTTGTCAGAGCCAGCGAACTCGATGCCACCGCTTTTGCCTTGTTTACCAAGAACCAGCGCCAGTGGCGTGCCGCACCATTAAGCACGGAATCCATCGATAATTTCAAAACTGCCTGTGAAGAATACCACTTTACCCCAGGGCAAATTCTGCCTCACGACAGTTACCTGATTAACCTGGGGCACCCGGTTGAAGAAGCTCTGGAAAAATCCCGTAATGCCTTTGTTGATGAGCTGCAACGCTGTGAACAACTGGGGCTGACATTACTTAACTTCCACCCCGGCAGCCACCTGTTGCAAATTTCTGAAGACGACTGTCTTGCGCGTATTGCAGAATCAATCAATCGGGCGCTGGATGTCACCACAGGCGTTACCGCGGTTATCGAAAATACAGCGGGCCAGGGCAGTAACCTCGGATTTCGTTTCGAGCACCTGGCTGCCATCATTGATGGCGTTGAAGACAAATCCCGTGTGGGTGTCTGTATTGATACCTGCCATGCTTTTGCTGCGGGCTATGACCTGCGCAGTGAAGAAGCCTGCCAGAAAACCTTTGAAGACTTTGAACGCATTGTTGGCTTCCAGTATTTACGCGGTATGCACCTGAATGATGCGAAAAGTGAGTTTGGCAGCCGGGTGGACCGCCACCACAGTCTGGGTGAAGGCAACATCGGGCATACGGCTTTTAGCTGGATCATGCGTGACCCTCGTTTCGATAATATCCCGTTAATCCTTGAAACGGTGAACCCGGATATTTGGGCGGAAGAGATAGCCTGGTTAAAAGCACAACAGCATTCGGCTAATGCAGCATAAATGATCCACTCCCCGGCCCGGCCCCGGCTGCAGGGCCGACGCCTTTTCCCTGGCACTTCCTGCCTTATTAAACAGACTGCCACGCCCATCAAAGAAAACCATTAACTCACTAATTTATAATGTAAAATCAAAAAATCATACTATTTCACATACTGACCAGGCGTAAAACACCTGGTAGTCCTCTCAAATAAACTGCCCTTACGTGTGCCCGTAAAGGCAAAAAGCCCCGGCAACAGATGTTGTCGGGGCTGTTATTCTCAATACAAACTGACCGAATTATCCTGGTGTGGCGCCGGTCATGTTGCATTAACTGTCATCAGGCCGCTGTTTTTACCAGCTCACTTTCAGGGCGTTTAATAACTGCGTACACCAGACCAGTCAGCAACGTACCGGCAATAATCGACATCAGGTAACCCAGAACCGGTGTAATCGCCCCTGGAATCAGCAGTACGAACAAACCACCATGCGGAGCCATCAGCTGTGCACCAATCGCCATTGAGATAGCACCTGTCAGCGCACCGCCAGCGATACAGCAAGGGATGACACGGATAGGATCACGGGCAGCGAACGGGATAGCACCTTCACTGATAAAGCACAGGCCAAGTATCAATGCTGCTTTACCACCTTCCTGCTGCGCTTTATCGAATTTATTGCGCGCAACCAGGGTAGCCAGGCCCATTGCCAGCGGCGGAACCATACCCGCAGCCATAATTGCAGCCATCGGACCATAGGTTTGGGTACTGAGCAGGCCTACGCCGAATGCATAAGCCGCTTTGTTAACCGGCCCACCCATATCGGTACACATCATGCCGCCCAGGATAGCCCCTAACAGAATTGCATTAGCGGTACCCATAGTTTTCAGCCAGTGAGTCAGCCCGTCCAGCAGGTGTGCCACCGGCGTACCGATGATATAAATCATCGCCAGACCAACAATCAGGCTGGAAAACAACGGAATGATCAGGATTGGCTTCAGGGCTTCCATGCTCGGTGGCAATTTCACTTTCGTGCTGATTGCTTTTGCCACATAACCGGCCAGGAAGCCTGCAATGATCCCGCCAATAAAGCCAGAACCCCCGCTGACAGCCAGCATACCGCCGATAAGGCCAGGCGTCAGGCCAGGACGATCAGCAATGGAGAACGCGATGTACCCGGCCAGAACAGGCACCATCAACGCGAAGGCTGAACCACCACCAATTTTCATCAGTGCTGCAGCCAGAGTGCCTTCCTCTTTAAATGCCTGAATACCAAACACAAAAGACAGAGCGATAAGCAACCCACCGGCCACTACCATCGGCAGCATGTAAGATACGCCAGTCAGCAGGTGGCGATATGGCCCACCAGACTCTTTCTTCGCTCCGGTTTCCGATGCTGCCAGGGAACCTGAAGGTTGGTAAGGTGTGGCTTCGTTTACTGCTTTATCCAGCTCTGATGCCGTTTTCTTGAGTGCCAGACCAGTGGATGTCCGGTACATCGGTTTGCCAGCGAACTTCGCCAGGTCCACTTCGATATCGGCAGCCACTATCACCAGGTCAGCCTGAGCCACTTCTTCTGGTGTAATAGCATTACCGGCACCAACGGAACCACGGGTTTCAACTTTAACCCACCAGCCACGTTTTTTCGCTTCGGTTTCAATGGCTTCAGCCGCCATAAAGGTGTGAGCCACACCCGTCGGGCAGGCGGTTACCGCCACCACGCGTTTAACACCACCGGCTACCGGTGTTGCTGCAGCCACTGCAGGCGCAGTGTAAACAACTGCTTTTTCCTTTGCTTCGTTCAGGAACAACTCGGGGTGCTGTACTGCACGGTCAATATTGCCTAAAAAGACTTTTTTTCCGTTCAGCGCTGTGTCGGGCTTAATCTCAGTACCAACTACCACAGCCATTTCCGCTTCATTGGGATTATCAATAATCTCCAAATTTGCTTTTTTTGCTGCGGCAGCCACCAGGGTCTTCGCGAGGTAGCAACGGGCCTGGCCTAAGCCTGGGTCGATAATCAGCAGCGTTTTCATTATGTGCCTCTCCTGCTGTTAATTTACGGGTTTAAGGTCGACTCGCGCCATCATCGCGGCCAACTGGGTACGATCGGTAATACCCACATTACTCTGGCTCACAGCCAGTGCAGCCACCGCTGTCGCCAGGCGTAATGTGTGTTCACTGGACTCACGCATCAGCAGGCCATAAATCAGCCCACCGACCATTGAATCCCCCGCGCCAACTGTGCTGACAACTTCACAGGCAGGCGGTTTGGCGATCCATTCGCCGGATGCGTTAACCCACAACGCGCCTTCTGCTCCCAGAGAAATCACCACATGAGCGATACCCTGTTCACGCAAGGCATGTGCAGCTTCAATCACATCCTTAAGGGTGGGTAACGAATGCCCCGCCCAAATCTCCAACTCACGGCGGTTAGGTTTAACCAACCATGGCGCTGCTTTCAGCCCGGCATTTAATGCTTCACGACTACTGTCGAAAATAATGCACGGACATTCACTACGCAGGCGGGTCATCCAGTCCGTAAAGGCTTCCGGGCTGACACCTGCTGGCAGGCTGCCACTGACACACACCATATCGAACTGCCCAAGCCAGCTCAGGGAGTCGCTCACGAAACGCTCCCAGTCTGCTGGTGTCACTTCAAAGCCGGAGAAGTTTAAATCAGTCACTTCACCGTCTTTTTCTGTCAGTTTTACGTTAATGCGTGTACGGCCATTCACTACCTGAAAACGGTTAGCAATACCGAGCTCACTGAATAACTGTTGAAATCCGTCCTGGTTTTCTTTGCCGAGAAACCCCCCGACAGTCACGTCGATCCCGAGGTCTTTGAGCACTTTTGCGACGTTGATGCCTTTACCCGCAGCGTGCAAACCAGTCGTACGCACGAGGTTAACTTCGCCGCGCTCGATATCTGCGCAGTAACCTACCAGGTCATAAGCCGGGTTGAGAGTAATAGTGGCGACACGTCTGCTCATGCTGCGCCCTCCCCAAGACCTGCAGCAATAGCTTCACCAACCGCTGCCAGAGCCTGTTCGGCGTCATCACCCTGAGCAGTGAAACGCAGGCGATGCCCTTGTTTAACACCCAAGGCAACCACTTTCATCAGGCTGCGACCATTGGCTGGCTTTCCTGAGCCATCAAGGTTGGTGACTGTAATGTCACTGGTAAACTGTTTGATGGTGTTTACCAGCACTGTACCCGGGCGGGCATGCAGACCATGTTCATTTCGCACCACAAATTCAGCACTGAGTACATCTTCCGGTAATGCCGCATCACTGGTCAGTACGGCCAGCAATGTCGCAGCATCTGCTTTTACCAGGCTCTCAGCCTTCTGGTTGATAAGCAAGTCACTCAGGCGGTTCAGCACCTGCAGTGGCTGATCATCTGCAACGGCTACGGTCAGCAATAAGCCCACTGGCAGGCCATCTTCTTCAACGCTCTGAGCCGGGCGAGCAATGGCAACGGCGCTTGAAAGGTTGCCATCTGTGCTATCGTTCAGCCAAATGCCTTGCCCTAAATAGAGGGGTTTACCGGCAACAGCCTGGGCCACAAAGCTGGCATCTGCGGCACCAGCAGCTTTCAGGCGGCCAGCATTCAATGCCTGCAGAGTCACCAAATCTGTTGCATTCACATCCAACGACAGGGTGTCGTTATCCAGTTTCAAGTCTGCGGCCTGGGTTTCGCCCATCAAAATCGCCCGCAACGCTTCGGCCGTTTTGGCATTTTTGAGTTGTTCAGCAACACTGTCGTCGCTCAGCACATGAGTCAGTTGGCGTAGCAAACCGAGATGTTCATCTGAACTGGCTGCAATACCAATTGCCACATACGCAACCTGGTCGTCTCCCCAACGAATCCCTTCCGGAAACTGAAAAACCTGAACACCGGTTTTCAGTACCTGATCACGGGTATCCGTTGTCCCGTGAGGAATAGCGATACCGTTACCTAAGAACGTGGACGTTTGTTGTTCACGCGCCAGCATACCTTTGAGGTAGCCATCAGCAACATTACCAGCCTGAACCAGTGCACCAGCAACAAGGCGAATAGCCTCTTCTTTATTTGCGGCTGCCGCACCGGGGTGAATATCGTGGACAGATAGTTGAAACATGAATAATTTCTCCCGCTGAAAGTGAATCGTTTCAGCTCTTACTTGAAGAATCGCGCTGCAACATTTGGATTAAGTCCAAAGGTCAGCGCTGAAACGTTTCAAGGAGTCTGATACTACTGAACGCCTTAAGCAAGTTTTCGGCAAAATCTGATGTTTAAAATTAGAGGTTCCGCACATTTCAGCAATTAGCATCGGGAAGTTGCTGAACACATCACAATTCCTCCTCAATTGTTCAGCTCTGACTTCAGCAATGGCTCACGGGAACGCCGGATCCTGTTGTTTCTCCAACGTAACATGCTGGTTTTACATTATTTTTGGTATTGGTAGCGCTATGGCTGTCTATTTGGGTAAAAGGCGCGTAAACTCCGCGGGTTTCTTCTCCATCAATACCTGTGATACCCATGTACAACCAACCCGCTACGACACCACGTCGCACGTTCAATTTTACTAACAGCGCATTCTTGATTGTCGCGTTTCTGACGGGCATTGCCGGTGCGCTGCAAACGCCTACGCTGAGCCTGTTTTTAACCAACGAAGTGCATGCCCGCCCGGTGATGGTGGGGTTCTTTTTCACTGGCAGCGCCGTAATTGGTATTTTGGTAAGCCAGTTTCTGGCAGGCCGTTCAGACAGGCGTGGCGACCGGAAGAATTTGATTATTTTCTGTTGTGCGCTGGGGGTACTGGCGTGCCTGTTATTTGCCTGGAACCGGAATTATTTTATTTTGCTGTTTGTAGGGGTATTTCTGAGCAGTTTCGGTTCTACTGCCAACCCGCAAATGTTCGCACTCGCCCGCGAACATGCCGATAAAACGGGCCGGGAAGCCGTGATGTTCAGTTCAGTACTGCGGGCTCAGGTTTCGCTGGCCTGGGTGATTGGCCCCCCTGTTGCTTATGCGTTATCTGTTGGGTTCGGGTTTGATGTCATGTACCTGTGTGCAGCCGTTGCCTTTGTCGTGTGTGGTTTAATGGTATGGGGCTTTTTGCCTTCAATGCAAAAGCAGGCTCCACGCCATGCCGCCAGTGCACCTCTGCAGGCACCACGATGTAACCGGCGTGATACCTTGCTGTTGTTTATTGCCTGCACGTTAATGTGGGGCACGAACAGCCTGTATATCATCAATATGCCGCTGTTTATTGTCGATGAATTACACCTGTCGGAGAAACTGGCCGGATTTATGATGGGCACTGCGGCAGGGCTGGAAATCCCGACGATGTTGATTGCCGGTTATTATGCCAGGCGCATGGGTAAACGTTTTTTGATGCGTATTGCTGTTGTCGCCGGGCTTGCCTTTTATACAGGTATGCTGGCAGTCTCCCATCCCTGGGCTTTACTGGCTCTTCAGTTACTCAATGCCATTTATATTGGGATCCTCGCAGGCATTGGTATGATCTATTTCCAGGATCTGATGCCAGGCCAGGCAGGAGCCGCCACTACGCTCTACACCAATACCACACGCGTCGGCTGGATAATTTCAGGCTCTTTTGCGGGGATTATTGCTGAGATTTGGAGCTATCATGCGGGTTTCTGGCTGGCACTGGCGATGTGTGTGACCACCTGTATTTGCCTTGCACGAATCAAAGATGTTTAGCTGGCCTGTAAAGGGTGTGCTCCGTGGATGCAGGTGCAAGCGCCTTCCGGCTAAAACAACACCACCAACCAAATGATGACCGTCATCACAATGGTAACCAATTGCGCAGAACCGCCTAAATCTTTTGCTCGCTTCGATAGTGGATGTATTTCCAGCGAAATACGGTCCACTACCGTTTCAATAGCAGTGTTAATTAATTCAACAGCCAGCGTCATGAAACTGCACATGATTAATAACACACGTTCTGTTTTCGTAATATCAAGACAGAATGTAATTATGAGTAACATAATATTAATAACCACAAGCTGCCGGAACGCATCCTCGGTAAAAATGGCATTAACAATACCAGCCCATGAATGGTTAATACTGCTGGTCAGGCGACTGAGGCCGGTTTTTTTGGGAATAGGCATGGGTATTTACTCAGCTAACACTGTTTACTCGGCTAACACTACAAACAGAGGTGGTATAAATAGAGTTTCCTCTTGGGATTATTAACGGCCCCTATCCTGTTTGCTGGTGTGGTGCGGATAACAACAACCTAAGGCATGATGGCCAACAAATACCAGCTGAACATTCTTGTTCAGCACTATATTAGCCTGCCAGACTGGTCTGTTTTGGTTATTCTGCCTGGAGTTTTTTCTCATATAACCGGTAACGTTTATATGGTTCTGCACCAATTCTCTCCAGAATCGTGCGCATACCTGTATTGGTCTCCAGTATCCAGGACATTTCCAGCGCATCAATATTTCGTTTTGCAAAAGGGTCACGCAGCGCTTCAATAAGCAACAGGGCAATAATAGGCCCAATGCGGCTAAACTGGTATTCCTGGCGAACACCCATTAATGGAACGCGGGCAGTACGCACACCACTGACTTTCAACCGCCATAACAGTTTTGCCCAACCAAAGGGTAATAAGCGCCCGTGTAAACCAGAAATCGCTTCATTGATATTGGGTAACCCCACAATGAAGGCACAAGGCACGGAATCCACTTCAGCAATATGAATCATGTCATCTGGCACCAGATATTTAAGCTGGTCTCCCATAGTGGCAAATTCACGCTCAGTGAAGGGAACAAAACCCCAATTATTCTGCCAGCCAGAGTTAAATATTTCGCGCAATACCTGCATTTCTTCCGCGAATTTTTTACGATTGAGCGCACGCAAAGTGACTTTTTTACGTACCTGATCCATCAGCCGGGTTAATGAAGGTGAAAAGAAAAGGTCAATACGCTTCATCCAGTATGCCAGCAAATCTATACCTTGAGAATAACCAAGATGCTCCAGGTGGCTGGCATAATAAGGTTTACCATGAGGCATTAATGCCGATGGCGGGGTCTCAAATCCATCAATCAATAAACCACTTTCCTGATTAATATTCAGGCTGAATGGCCCAGTGATATTCTGTGCTCCTTGTGACTTCAGCCATGTTTCAGCTGCTGCAAAAAGTGCGTCAAAAACTTCTGGGTCATCAATAGCATCAATCATCCCGAAGTGACCAGTATCGGCCCCATATAACTCGCGGTGCAGGGAGTCTGTTTGCGCTGTAATACGTCCAACAACAGTTTCGCCTTTCTTTGCAATCCATGCCTGCCACGTTATATGGTCTGTACCCGGATTTTTCTCTGAAAGATGTTCTTCACGCTCAACAAATAAAGGGTCAATCCAATGAGGATCATCACTAAAGAGGGAGCAAGGAAACTGTATAAATGCTTTCAGGGCATACTTATCCTGAACCTTTTCAACTTGAATCATAAACAACCTTAGCTTTCAGAATCTACTCGAAAAAACACTATCAAAATGCCTGTTTGGGGCTAATTACAGCAACCAACTGATGTCATTACAGTCAATAAATAGCGACAGTCTGGCACGGTATTTGATATCACCAAATAGCAGCAACCATAACAAATCGGCAATTTGGCCGTGAACGCGCTACACTGCATGAGAAAGGCTATACTCTGGGAAAAAGATTACTGATGACAGTAATTTTATTTGTGCCATAAATCAACGCATTAATCAAAAAACATTTCATATAAGAGTAATAAAAAGCAAAAAAATCAAACTATTACATAAGGTTTATCTGTTTGCCATTCTCGCTGGCATTATTGAATGCAATTAATTTAGCACAGTAATTATCTGCAATAAGACAATCTGATTAATACTTTCATAAAAGCCACCCAACTCACTAAACAAATAATGCTCTTATTTCAATTTATGGCACTTTTCGCAAAAAAATATTTTTTTATTTTTGAAAATTTTATCCAAAAGCTGCTTTTTTTAGCAGTTAATGCTTTCAGGTTCTTTAGGTATAAGATGAATTATTCACTTTTATGAAACTTGATGCATAATGTTTACTGTATGTTAAGTAAGAGGGCAATATGCCAGACTCTCTGAATCAGCCTTCATTTTCTCCTGGCTGGTAAATACTGCTTCATCATTGGTGCGCTGCTATTGCCGATTACAGGGCCGCCAGATCCCGATTACCAGGGGATTATAACTTACTTACGCCACATAATGCGCTCAATTAAGTCAGTTGTAAGTTTCATCATCAGTTAATTCTGGTATGGCGATATTTTGCGGCTGCAGATGCGACTTATGGAATGGAAATGGTTGAATAAAAAATTTTCAAAAAGTTTTCATAGTAATAACTTCAACTCCTTCACCAGCTGCTGTTATTGGTGATTTTGAATCTATGGCCAATTTGTCTATGTCTGAAACAAGCTCTATTCATTCTCTTCCAATGCGATATGCTGACTTTCCATCTCTCGTTGAGGCGCTCGATTACGCGGCTCAGGGAGAAACCGGAATGAACTTCTACGACCGCAGGAACCAACTTGTGGCAGTGCTGGAGTACCGTACTCTGAAAGAGCGTGCAATGCTGGGGGCCCGCCGACTGCTATCACTTAACCTGAGAAAAGGGGACCGTGTCGCACTCATTGCTGAAACCAGCACAGGCTTTGTTGAGGCGTTTTTCGCTTGCCAGTATGCTGGTTTAATCGCCGTGCCTCTGGCTATTCCAATGGGCGTAGGGCAACGCGATTCATACGTTGCCAAACTGCAGGGTTTGATTCATAGCTGCAACCCTGCTGCCATCATCAGCAGTGAAGAGTGGACTCCACTGATTAGCTCAGTCACTGCCAATGCGCAGCAAGCGCATATTCTCAGTGACAACGATTTCCATACGCTCCCTGCGCAAGATATGGAACTGCACCTTCCTGCTCCGGATGATATTGCCTACCTGCAATATACCTCAGGCAGTACGCGCTTCCCGCGCGGGGTGATTATTACTCACCGTGCAGCGATGTCTAACCTGCACGCTATCAGCCACGATGGCATCAAATTACGCGCCGGTGACCGCTGTGTCTCATGGCTGCCTTTCTACCACGATATGGGACTGGTCGGGTTTATGCTGACGCCAGTTGCCACTCAGTTGTCAGTGGATTATTTGCGCACCCAGGATTTCGCCATGCGCCCGCTACAGTGGTTAAAACTCATCAGTAAAAACCACGGAACAGTCTCTGTTGCGCCGCCCTTTGGTTATGACTTATCACTGCGCCGGGCCAGTGAAAAAGAACTGGCTGAACTGGATCTCTCCAGCTGGCGTGTCGCCGGTGTGGGAGCTGAGCCCATCCCGGCCGAACTGCTGAGCCAGTTTGGGGAACACTTCAGACAGGTTAACTTTAATAAAGATGCATTTATGCCTTGCTATGGCCTTGCTGAAAACACCCTTGCAGTAAGCTTTTCCGAAGCTGACAGCGGTGCACAGGTGAACGAAGTTGACCGTGACATTCTCGAATATGAAGGCAAGGCTGTTGCGCCGGGGAAAAACACCCGGGCAGTATCCACTTTTGTCAATTGCGGCAAGGCGCTTCCCGGCCACCATATTGAGATTCGCAATGAACTGGGCGCGGTGCTGCCAGAACGCCAGGTTGGGCAAATCTATATCTCCGGCCCAAGCCTGATGAACGGCTATTTCCGTGATGCCGCTTCACAAGAAGAGATTCAGTCTACCGGGTGGATGGACACTGGCGATTTGGGCTACCTGCTGAATGGCTACCTGTATGTCACCGGGCGCAAGAAAGACCTGATTATTATTCGTGGCCGTAACATCTGGCCGCAGGATATTGAATACGTAGCAGAATCTGAACCAGAAATCCGTTCAGGTGATTCCATTGCTTTTGTCAGTGAAGAGCATGGTGATGGTGAGAAAATTATTCTTCAGGTGCAATGCCGGGTGACTTCAGAAGAACGTCGCCAGCAGATAGTGCATGCTTTAACGGCACGTATCCAGAGTGAATTCGGCGTCGCGGTTAATATCGTGTTGCTGCCACCGCACAGCATTCCCCGAACATCTTCCGGGAAGCCTGCCCGTGCGGAAGCCAGGAAACGCTATCTCACAGAAGCTATTCCGGCGTCACTGCAATTAGCAGGTTTTGCGCAATGAGCCATACCGTTGCGGTGACGGGCGCGACCGGTTTTATTGGTCGCCACATCACCCAAAACTTGCTGGCGCAAGGGTTTACCGTGCGGGCCCTTACCCGGACCGCAGGTAAACCGCCAGCAGCCAACTTAAGCTGGGTGCCCGGTGACCTGGATAACCGCGATTCACTCGCGGAATTACTGAATGGTGCAGATTACGTTGTTCACTGTGCGGGCCTGGTTCGCGGGCATACAGAAGAGATGTTTACACATTGCAATGTGACGGGCAGCCTGCGTCTGATGCAGCTGGCCCGGCAAACCGGCAGATGTAAACGCTTTTTATTTTTATCCTCGCTTGCCGCACGCCACCCCGAGTTGTCCTGGTATGCGAATTCAAAATACGTTGCCGAGCAACGTTTAATCGCAATGGCCGCCGCACATATGTCGCTGGGCATTTTTCGCCCAACAGCTGTCTACGGGCCGGGTGATAAAGAACTGAATCCACTGTTTAGTTGGTTATTACGTGGGTTACTTCCCCGCTTAGGAGGCGAAGACTCAACGCTGTCTTTTCTTCATGTGAGTGATTTAGCACGGGCTGTAAGCCAGTGGTTACTGGCGGATAAACCGCAGTCTGATTGTTATGAGCTGTGTGATGGTTTTGCCGGTGGCTATACCTGGCGGAGCTTACAAGAAATTGGTGCACGGGTGCGCCATGGCCATGTGCGCCTGGTTGCCATCCCTTTTCCCCTGCTTAAACGCCTGGCAGATATCAGTATCCTCGCCAACCGCCTTGCCCGGAAAGAGCCGATGCTGACACACAGTAAACTACGCGAGCTCACGCATCCCAACTGGTCGGCAAGCAATGAACGCTTATCTGGCGATATTAACTGGTTTCCTGAGATCAGTTTGGAAGACGCACTGCGTGAAGGGTTATTTTAATTTTATCGAGTAGAGGTATGCCAAGATTTCTATGGTGAATCGCGATGCTGTTATGGAGTACATCCTTTCCTGCTTAAGAGAAACGCTGGAAAACGGACCTGAAGTTAAACCGGATAGCGACCTGGTCAATGATCTTGGTCTGGAATCCATTCGTGTGCTGGATCTGTTAATGAAACTGGAAGATGAATTTGATATTTCCATTCCTATCAACATCTTGTTGGATGTCAGAACACCAGAGCAGTTACTGAATGCGTTGATCCCTCATCTGGAGAAAGCTCATGGGACTTTATGATAAGTTTGCACGCCTTGCTAACGACCGCGAGCAATTCCAGACTTCAGGGCTGAACCCGTTCGGGACCTGTATTGATGAAGTGTACTCGGCAACTCAGGGCCGTATTGGCAACCAAAAAATTGTTCTGGCGGGGACGAATAATTACCTTGGGCTGACATTTGACCAGCAAGCCATTGCCGAAGGCCAGGCAGCATTAGCCGCTCTGGGTACCGGCACTACAGGTTCCCGGATGGCAAACGGTAGCTATGGTTCACATCTCACACTGGAACATGAACTGGCAGAATTTTTTGACCGCCCCACCGCTATCGTGTTCTCAACAGGTTATACCGCGAACCTGGGCGTTATCAGTACACTTGCAGGTCCTGGTTCAGTCGTATTAATCGACGCCGACAGCCATGCCAGCATTTATGATGCCTGTGCACTGGGCGGTGCCGAAATCATTCGTTTTCGCCATAATGATGCCAAAGACCTGGAACGCCGCATGGTTCGCCTGGGTGACAGAGCCAAAGAAGCATTGATTATTGTCGAAGGCATTTACAGCATGCTGGGCGATGTTGCCCCACTGGCTGAAATTGCGGAACTCAAACGCCGTTATGGCGGCTATCTGTTAGTCGATGAAGCTCACTCTTTCGGTGTAATGGGCCCAACCGGCCGTGGTCTGGCTGAAGATTTGGGTGTTGAAAAAGACGTGGATATCATCATGGGGACATTCAGCAAAAGCCTGGCCTCCATTGGTGGTTTTGCCGTAGGCAACAAAGAAATGGACGTTTTGCGCTACAGTAGCCGCCCGTATATATTTACCGCATCGCCTTCGCCATCCAGTATCGCTTCTGTTCGCGCTTCCTTAAAACGCATTGCACAACACCCAGAGCTACGTGAAAAATTGTGGCGCAATGCGCACCGCCTGTACCATGGTCTGGCTAAACTGGGCTATGAACTGGGCCCCCGTATCAGCCCGGTAGTACCAATTATAATTGGCTCAAAAGAAACAGGCCTTCAACTCTGGCGTGATCTGATTGCCCATGGTGTTTATGTCAACCTGGTTCTGCCACCAGCGGCACCTGCCGGTATTACATTGCTGCGTTGTAGTGTTAATGCGGCGCACAGTGATGATGAAATCGACATGATTATTCAGGCTTTTGCAGAGCTGAAAAAATAGTTTTTTTCTGCACGCAGATAAATGCTGCCATGGATTACCAAAACCGGGCAGCATTTATTACAGTCAAATACCCGCGAAGAGGGAATCTGCGTAAAGTAAAACTAAGTATCATTAGCGGTGTTGATGTTCTTCGACGCCATCTGCGTATTTATTTAATTTTATCACTACCCTGTGCTGAGCAAAATGCCGAACATAGCACCAGCTCCCCATAACGAAAAATATCGGTATTGAAACAGTGATTTTCATATAAAAATGATGAAGAATTACCTGATTGTTGCAGGTTCAATATTTTTTGAACACGAATAACCACGACTTTGCATAAATTGCGCAATTGCCGCCTCGGCTGCAGCAATCACTTGATCAACCGGTTTATTAGCATCAATATTCACGATGTCAGCCCCGGAAAAAGTGAGTTGTGGTGTAATCGCAATTTTTTTCGCCAGTGATTCTCTGCGATGATCGGGTTTACGGGCACAAGCAACATCCAAATCCACATTGAGTTTTATCACTAAATCGGGCTTATAACTTGCCATCCAGTGAAATGCGTTACTTTCTTTGCCCGCCAGCCATTGAACAAAACGACTGCCTTTGGTTTCCACCGGAAATGAAGTGCCATCATAGGCTCCTGGGATCTGGTCCTGCGGATAGCGGTCAGCAAGGATAATCAACCCCTGGCGGCGAAATGCCAGCATACGCCGAAAACGCCATAATCTGCGTAAAACAAAGGAATAAATTACCAGTGCTGGCAGCAAATTAACCTCGGCTTTTGCTGATTTGATCTTCTTCGTGTTACTGGCAATCGACTTGCCAAACACCTTACCAATTAGTGGCAGTTGTGAAACAGCGCGCCCTACATTACCTGCCTGCTTTCCCAGGTGAACTTTCACGGCCGGACCATATTTTTTCACATAGACAATAAGGTGCTCACTAACCGTAGACTTGCCAGAACCGTCACTGCCAATAATCGCAATGAGCGGAGAATTTGGTTGATTCATAATAATTCACTCTTTTTAGTTACCAGAGAAATGTACCATTTTTCAGTGAAAAAGTCGCTGAGACTTGTTATTTCATTAACATTTAATAAATAGAATGTGTGCCATACAACAAAAAAATGGTAATTAGCACGAATGAATAAGAAAAATAGCATAAAATGTTAATCAGATTTCTGAGATTATCCATAAATTGCGGTTATCCCAAAACTCTCTTTTCACTCTGCATATAAACCAATATAATATTCCTTTTATTGTTGGATCTATTATTGTGAGTCACAAGATAATCCCTGCCGCTCCTCACCCAACAGTTCGTGTAATAGCAATTACTGGCTGTGATGGGTCAGGGAAGTCGACTTTGGCTACCAGCCTGGTCCACCATCTTTCACAACAAGAACCTACAGAGTTGCTTTATCTGGGGCAGTCTTCCGGGCGAATAGGTGAGTGGATAAGTAGTTTACCTATTATAGGTGCTCCCTTTGGGCGTTACTTACTTAAGAAATCGGATACTGTTCACGAAAAACCTTCCACACCACCGGGTAATGCCACTTCACTGGTTATTTTTCTGCTTTCCTGCTGGCGGGCATATAAATTTCGCCGCATGCTGAAAAAAAGCCGCCAGGGGACACTGCTGGTCACCGACCGTTACCCCCAGGCAGAAGTGGCTGGTTTTCGTTTCGATGGTCCTCAGTTAGCCAAAACCGTTGGAGGAAATCAGTGGGTACGCTGGTTACGTAATAATGAACAAAAATTGTACCAATGGATGGCATCTTACCCACCGTTATTGCTGATTCGACTGGATATTGATGAACAGACAGCCTTCTCACGCAAGCCTGACCATAAGCTTTCCGCTTTGCGCGAAAAAATCGCGGTTATTCCGGACCTGACATTTAATGGTGCCCAAATTCTGGACCTCAATGGTCGCGAACCAGCAAATAAAATACTGAGTGAATCTTTACAGGCCATTCAGATTTCGCTCGCATCGACAAAGCGGTAATCACTTAGCCAATATGTTGTATTGACACCCATGAAAAAAGATAACGAAAACAGCAAAAATACCTCACCCATTACCTGTATCTCCGGGCTGGTTGCCGTAGTCGGTAGCGATGGCACAGGCAAATCGACACTCACTAACGATTTAGTAAAAAACCTTAACAAGCAGGTTGTTACTGAAAGGCGTTATTTGGGCCTTATTTCCGGAGAAGATGGCGACAAAATAAAACGCCTGCCGCTGATTGGTACCTGGCTTGAACGTCGTCTGGCAGCAAAGTCAGACAAAACACAGCGCATGAGCAATAAAGCTCCGCCACTGTGGGCCGCACTGATTATGTATGGTTTTTCTTTGTGGCGCGCCGCTAACCTCAGAAAAGTACAGCGGCTTGCACAAAGTGGGGTGCTGGTGATTAGTGATCGCTACCCTCAGGCTGAAATATCCGGTTTCTATTATGACGGACCGGGCATTGGGCCGGAGCGAGCTAAAGGCTGGTTATTAACCCGCCTGGCAGAACGCGAGCGCCGCCTGTATCAACAAATGGCCCTGTTCCGCCCGGAGTTAATTATCCGCCTTGATATTGATGCGGATACCGCATTTTCACGCAAGCCCGATCACAGCTACGAAGAACTGAAAGATAAAATCGCCAACATGGTAAAACTAAATTATAACGGTTCCCGAATAATTGAGTTGGATGCCCGCGCACCTTACTGTGAAGTGCTTGAAAATGCACTCAATGCGATATACCCCGTTATAGAAAATTCGCAACGCAGGAAAGTTAATGCATGACGTCTTTAACCGCGTGGGGACCAGATAATGATATTATATTGGCTGGTCGCTTTTTCCATTTAACAGTGTGCTGAACAGAGTGCCGGTAAATAGCATCTATGAATAAAATTACCCAGGGCATAACGGAGTATCATCGAAAAGTTCCTTTGCCCTGTATCTTACCCGGCAAAACTGTTACCAGCCCCCGATGTAACCAAATCTGTTACAGGCTGTGACCAGATATCTGTTTACCATATTACGTTTGCCACGCCAGAGGAACCCCTTGCAAGGCGTGGTTATAACCTGTTAGTGATTACCAACCGGAATTACCGGATATGGCTGGTTTTTATTATGAAGCATTGGTTTTCTGATGGTGCGTTTCGGGCCATTTTACGTAACGCCGCTTATCTTGGCTCCGGAAGTGTAGTCAGCGCACTACTCGGTTTACTCGCCCTCTCCTGTGCGGGTAAAGGTATGACACCCGCGTTATTTGGTGCGCTGGTCGTTATTCAGGCTTATGCAAAAGCAGTCAGTGATTTTATTAAATTTCAAACCTGGCAATTTGTAGTCCAGTTTGGTACGCCAGCACTGGAAAAGCAGGACACAAAACGGTTCCGTAACGTTATTTCTTTTTCATTTGGTCTCGATATTGCCAGTGGTCTTGTTGCTGTTCTCGGCGGTATGGCCTTATTGCCTTTTCTTTCGCATGCTCTTGGGCTGGAAGGGAAAAATTTTTGGCTGGCACTTTTATACTGTACCTTAATACCTTCAATGACAGCGGCAACGCCAACGGGAATTTTACGTGTTTTTGATCGCTTTGACCTGATTGCCATTCAGCAGGCAACAAAACCATTTTTACAAGCCGCTGGTAGTGTGATTTCTTATTATTACAATCTGGGTTTCACTGGTTTTGTTATTACCTGGTATGCTGCTAATTTATTTGGCGGGACATTATTTTGGTGGTTTGCTGCAAGAGAGTTACGCGCCAAAAATATTCATAACGCATTAAAACCACAACTTTTCAAAGCTGCACGCAATATAGACGGAGCCTGGAATTTTGTGTGGACAACTAATTTTGCCCACACTATTTGGGCCGCACGTAATTCATGCAGCACCGTACTGGTTGGTCTGGTTCTAGGACCGGCGCCTGCTGGCTTGTTCAAAATCGCCATGACATTCTTTGATGCCACGGGTACGCCGGCCAAATTGATGGAGAAAAGCTTCTACCCTGAAATCATGCGGTTAGACCCAAGAACAACCAAGCCCTGGTTACTGGGGCTGCGTTCAGCATTACTGGCCGGTGGTATTGGCATCGCTGTAGCCCTACTGGTGATTCTGGTTGGTAAGCCATTAATTTCATTTATCTTCGGTTACAAATACCTTGAAGCATATGATTTAATCCAAATAATGTTGGGTGCCATTATTGTCTCTATGGTCGGCTTCCCCCAGGAATCCTTGTTATTTATGGCTGGGAAACAACGAGCGTTTCTGGTCGCACAAACTATTGCTTCGGGTTCATATATTGTTCTGCTGGTTGCCATGTCGCACCTGTTTGGCGTACAGGGCGCTGCCTTTGCTTATTTTGGTGGGCAATGTCTGGATGTGTTGTTATCACTTGTTCCAACATTAAGTGCTTACCGTAATCGTTATTTACTGGGGTTCAATGTCCCCAGAGAGAGTAATCAATGACGAAAAAAATGTGGGAAAAATTCCCCGAAGACACCCTGGCGTTGTTATTCACAGCAGTAGAAGAGGACGACAATGTTGATGATCACACCAGCCTGCCCAGTGTGATTGATTTGCAATGCCCACGCGAAAATATTTATCAAAACTACGCCCTGTGCCTGCAGTTTTGGCGTGATGGTTTTACCCGTGAAGAGCTGCTGGGTTTGGTAGACAAATTCACCAGGAATCCAGATTTACCTCAGGCCGTACGGATGCGTTACAAATATATACGTGCACGCTATAAGCATTTGCGTTTTGCCCAGCGTTTGTACAGTAAAACACACCAGTCATTTGGGCTATTTAATACCACCACGGTTGTGTTGGGCCATTTTCAGGATGCGTTTCGCAATGGTAACCAAAAAAACCTGAGATATTACGGTGCTATTTTACGCATCCTGCTCAGTAACCCCGTCTGGTCACTGGTCAACTATGCAATGAGCCACTTTCAGTTAGAAACTGAGAGCGGGTTTATTGCCTACCGGCAGTCACAAATTCGGACACTGGGTAGGCTTATCAAACGTCCGCAGCTTACCGGGGAAGAATTCCACGATGTGCGCAAAATTGTCAGCCAGCAGGTCTCTTTTTATGACACCCTGCGTTCAATTAATCCTGGCGATCAGCAGGCGTATGAGATGTCCAGATTCCTGGCGGCAATTAACGGCATTATGGGCGACCAGCACGATGTGATGGTGGCAGATAAACTCGCGGGGGGTTCGATGTATGACGAAACAACTGCGCTGGAACCGGATTTACGCCTGCGTCTGGAACAGCTTCTGGCCCGCTACCCCTTGTGATCCACTGGCCGTAAGCGCCCTTTTACGACCATGCACCTTAGCAAGAGCGCAATCCGGGTCAGGTAAAGGGATGTAATAACTTCAGAATGTTGTTTACAGCCATTGGGTAAAAAAAACGGAAAAATATTTATTATCAAAAAGTTGTTGGTTATCGACTTACCAGTAATAAGGAGGCGGATATGATTTTAGGTAAATTTTTGGCAGTGCCATTCCTTCTTTTGCTTCCGGTAATCGCCTGTGCGCACAACTTTGTTATTGGTCAACCCGTTACTCCGGTGATGATTAGCGAAAAGGGTGAATTAATCCTCAAAGATGGCGACTTCAACTACAGGCGCTGGGATAGCGCGGAACTCGCCGGAAAAGTACGGGTAATGCAATATATTGCAGGCCGAAAATCCGCAAAAAAGAAGAATTCGCTACTGATTAACGCAGTTAAAGACGCTCACTTCCCTGAAGACCGTTTCCAGCCCACCACTATTGTAAACACTGATGACGCAATCCCGGGCTCCGGTTTTTTTGTTCGCGGTAAAATAGAAAAAAATAAAAAAAACTACCCCTGGGCGCAGTTCATTGTAGACAGTGATGGCCTGGCCCGTAAGGCCTGGCAACTTAAAGAAGAAAGTTCCACCATCGTTGTACTGGATAGCCTTGGCCGGGTCCGATGGGCAAAAGATGGTGCGCTAACGCCTGATGAAGTAGCACATGTGATAACTCTGGTACACCAGCTTATAGCGGACGAAAATCATAACAGGGCCATCCCTCTTGTTGATGAACGGTAAACACATTGGTTAATAAAGGGTGTACAGAAGCGATGTTTTTAATTGAGCGTTATATCCTGACAGAGGTTCGTCGGTTAACCATTATCATTGTGTGTTTTCTGGTCTTCATGTTTGCCTGTTTTTCCGCACAACGTTACCTGACGGACGCGGCGAATGGCACGCTGGCATTGGAAGTTGTTTTCAATGTTGTTTGTTACAAGGTGCTGATAGCCCTGGAAATGCTGCTACCTGTTGGGCTGTATGTTGCGGTATCTGTGGCGCTTGGACAGATGTACACCGATTCAGAAATCACCGCTATCCTGGCCGCAGGCTCCAGCCCAATGCGAATCTACCGGGCAATTCTGGTCCTGGCTATCCCACTGGGTATCCTTGTTACCTTTATTTCGTTATACGGTCGCCCCTGGGCCTATGGGCAAATTTACCAGTTAGAACAGCAGTCCCAGTCAGAGCTGGATGTCAGCCATTTACAGGCCAATAAGTTTAATACCAACAGTGATGGCAGAATGGTGCTGGCAACGAAGATAGACGCAACGCACAACCACCTTACTGATGCACTGATTTATACCTCTTCGCCGAACAAAACCAGTATCTATAAAGCCGGGTCAGTTGATGTAATTGACCCATCGCCACAACACCCCGCTGTAATGCTGCACAATGGTACCGGCTATGTTCTGGACAGAAGCGGGCAGGATGACAGGAAAATGGTGTACCACAACCTGCGAGTGACTCTGAAGCCTGTGGTTCAGAGCCTGGATGTAAGGCGAAAAGCCGCTTCTGTGGCACAACTGGCACGCTCATCTGACTCCGCAGATTATGCCGAACTGCAATGGCGCGAAAGCCGTGGGTTAAGCACACTACTAATGGTGTTGCTGGCAATACCATTAAGCAGAACCCGGCCCCGCCAGGGGCGTTTTGCCACCCTGTTACCGCTGACGATTTTATTTGCCGCGATTTTCTACGGCAGTAATATTTGCCGTACGTTGATTGCGAATGGTTCAATTCCTGGCGTTCCCGGTATGTGGTCGGTGCCGTTAATTATGTTATTCGGGCTGCTGGCGTTGCTTGCTTCTGAATTCTCTTTGCTGAAGAAAAAATCCCGATGAACATTTTCAGCCGCTTTTTAATCCGCAATGTCTTTATCGGATTCGCTGCCGCCGCCGGGTTGTTAATTCCGTTGTTTACCACATTCAACCTGATTAACGAGCTGGAAGATGTTACTCCTGGTGGCTACCTCTGGACTCAGGCGCTGTGGGTTACATTGATGACGCTGCCACGCACGCTTATCGACCTGGGGCCTTTTGTCGCGCTTTTTGGTGGGATAATCGGCCTTGGGCAGCTATCGAAAAGCCTGGAGTTAACCGCTATACGCGTGGCGGGCGTGTCAATTATGCAAATAGCCCGTGTTATTCTGTGCGCAGGGCTGATGCTGACGGTCACATTTGCCGCTCTTGATGAGTGGGTGGCATCCCCGTTGCAGCAATACGCATTGCGTCTTAAAGATGCGGCGCTGGCGCACTCGGGCAAAACCGACAATGCCGGTAATGAACTGTGGGCCAGAAATGGCAATGAATTTGTAACAGTAAAATCACTGGATGAACACAATAACCCGCAGGGCATCGAAATTTTCTATTACCAGCCGGACCTGTCTTTGCAATCTTATATTTATGCCAGGACAGCCACGATTGACGACAAACACACATGGACACTGCACCAGGTTTACCAAAAAACCTGGAGTGGTGATAAAGAGAGTGTGAAGACTACAGACTCACTGCATTGGCATTCTGTCTTTACCGGCATGAGCCTCGCTGAACTAACCATGCCCGGCGACAGTTTCTCTATTGTTCAGCTAAACCGGTACATTAAGTATTTGCAGGGCAGTGGGCAACCGAGCATGGAGTTCAGAATTGCGCTGTGGCAAAAGCTGGGCCGCCCAATATTAATTCTGGCAATGATCCTGCTGGCCGTACCCTTCACCTTTGGTAATGCGCGTGAACCCGGGTTAAGCAGCCGCCTGGCTTTGGGTGTGGTCGTTGGCCTGCTAACCTACATTGCCTACCAGATTGCTGTCAATTTAGGGTTATTGCTGTCACTCAATGTTCAGTTCACCACCCTTTCTCTGCCTGTGGTACTGCTGCTTGTGGCTCTGGGCTTAGTCTGGCGATTTGATAAACGCCATTAACATTTTCAGCGCTTCTGGCGTTCCCGCTATCAGGGAGCGGTTGCCTGCTCAAGGTTTATCAGCCAGGTCATTGCGGCTTCGCGGTTGGTGGAGCACATCTCTAAGGACGGTTGCAGGCTCGCGCAAACGGCCGGGCGCAAATCGGAACCAAAGATGTTACAGCGGTTATCCTCAGATAACTGGATACACCTCACGTTCGCCGGTTTGCCATCAGGCATGCCAGGAATGGGGCTGCTAATTGAGGGCGCGGTACAACAGGCTCCACAGTCTGGGCGGCAATGCATAGTCATTCTCTTTTTATACTGGCCCGCTACTCTACCAGCCGATGGCAATAAGAGAAATCCCTCCAGCAGCCATTACAGCACATATATGGCGAATTCCACTTGCCTGAAACCCAGGGCGCGAGTAACGTGTCGCGATATTTTAATCAACCCTGGCCCGCCAGGACGACCAGACAGGATAGCCCCATGGCAAGAGCGAATGAAATCAAACGCGGTATGGCTGTGAATTACAACGGCAAGCTGCTGTTAGTGAAAGATATTGATATTCAGGCACCCAGTGCGCGCGGTGCTGCAACACTGTATAAAATGCGTTTCTCCGATGTCCGTACTGGCCTGAAAGTTGAAGAACGTTTCAAAGGCGATGACCTGCTGGACACCATTACACTTAGCCGCCGTGCCGTTAACTTTTCCTATATTGATGGCAACGAATATGTGTTTATGGATGACGAAGACTACACGCCATACATCTTCAATAAAGAACAAATTGAAGAAGAACTGCTGTTTATTCCAGAAGGCGGGATCCCGGGAATTCAGGTTCTGACCTGGGATGGCCAGGTACTGGCGCTTGAACTGCCGCAAACTGTCGATATGGAAATTGTTGAAACTACGCCTGGGATCAAAGGGGCTTCTGCCAGTGCCCGCACTAAACCCGCAACGATGGTTACCGGCCTGACCATTCAGGTTCCTGAGTATTTAGGTAACGGCGATAAAATCCGTATTCATATTGCTGAACGCCGCTATATGGGCCGGGCAGACTAACGCGAGGCGTTATTTACCGGTTCTGCCTCTTCGGGTAGCTTCTGGCTCCCGAACAGAAAAAGAAAAGCACTGCCCTGCGGCAGTGTTTTTCTACACTTTCGTTCAGCGCAGCACAAAAAACGCGCCGGGCCAAAAAGGCACGGCGCGCATCTTCACCCAAAAACAGCATGGCGAGTTTGAACACAACCCGCCTGCGTTTTATCAGAGCAGGTCAGGGAATAAGGTTTTTTTCAGTGCCAGCTCAACACCACGCACTTCAGCCAGGCCTTTTAAGCGGCCAATAGCCGAGTAACCTGGGTTAGTTTTTTTACGCAGGTCATCAAGCATCTGGTGGCCGTGATCAGGGCGCATTGGAATAGCCCGTTTATCACCCGCAGCCACACGGCGTTGCTCTTCTTTCAGAATGGCGTGCACCACGCCAACCATATCGACATCGCCCTGCAAGTGCGCCCCTTCATGGAAGGTTTTCGGGTTGTCCTCGCGACAGGTCGCGCGCAAGTGAGTAAAGTGAATACGGTCAGCAAAGGTTTCAACCATAGTCACCAAATCGTTATCCGCACGGACACCATAAGAACCAGTGCACATAGTGAAACCGTTGTTAATGCTGTCTACGGTGTCTTTCATCCACTGCATATCTTCGATAGTTGACACAATACGCGGCAGGCCGAGAATGGGACGCGGCGGATCATCCGGGTGCACAGCAAGGCGCACACCACTGGCTTCTGCTACCGGCACAATCGCCTTCAGGAAATACGCCATATGTTCGCGCAAACGCGCTTTATCAATGCCATCGTATTCCGCCAGGCGGGCACGGAACTGGTCCAGAGTGTAGCCTTCTTCTGCGCCAGGCAAACCAGCAATGATATTGCGGGTCAGCAGGTCGATGTCGTCTTGTGACATCGCCGCGAAATAATCCTGAGCCTGGTTTTGTTCTTCTGCAGTGTAATCGGCTGCTGCTCCGGGGCGTTTAAGGATACACAATTCAAAAGCCGCAAAAGCGATTTGGTCAAACCGCAGTGCCTTCGAGCCATCTGGCAGCGTGTAAGCCAGGTCGGTACGGGTCCAGTCCAGTATCGGCATGAAGTTATAGCACACCGTATCTATCCCACATTCCCCCAGGTTGCGAATACTCTGCTGATAATTTGCAATCCAGGTATCATACTGACCCGTGTGGGTTTTAATGTCTTCGTGCACCGGAATACTTTCCACGACAGACCATGTCAGCCCTTTTTCCGCCAGTAATGCCTGGCGAGCCTTAATCTCTTCCACCGGCCAGACCTGGCCATTTGGAATGTGGTGCAGAGCTGTGACAACGCCTGTTGCGCCTGCCTGACGCACATCATCCAGCGATACAGGATCATTCGGTCCATACCAACGCCAGGTTTGTTCCATGACAGATACCTCAGTTTAAGCTGTTATACCAATTTCATTTTGACTACTACCATACATGCCTGACTGGCAGAGTCAATGACATGCCATGTCAAGAATTGATCCAGTTCACAATCCACCTGAATTTTGCGGTATGCCAATTTCATTTGTTGTCATATAACTTTAGACTAGAGATGTTAATTAATCGTTAAACAGGATTCTGTTATGGCAACTGTCGCATCCGTTTCCCTTCCCGCTTTTGTTCAGCTTCCTCAGTATGACCGCACAGCTCTGGCATCGCGCATTGTGCATTTAGGTTTTGGGGCCTTTCACCGTGCGCACCAGGCATTGCTGACCGACCGGGTGCTTAACCAGAGTGGTGGAGACTGGGGAATTGCGGAAATCAGCCTGTTCAGTGGCGACATTATGATGCAGGCATTACGCGAGCAGGATCACCTGTTCACTGTGCTGGAAAAAGGGCCGGACGGGAATCAGCCTATTGTTATCGGCGCCGTGAATGAATGCCTGAACGCAAAACTTGATGGTATCGAAGCCATTATTGAGAAATTTTGCGAACCTCAGGTTGCCATTGCCTCGCTGACAATTACCGAAAAAGGCTACTGTATCGACCCGGCGACAGGAAAACTGGATATCGCGAACAGCCGGATTGTGCACGACTTAGCTAACCCTCATGAACCCCACTCTGCTCCCGGTTTATTGGTTGAAGCACTGTACCGCCGCCGTGCGCGTGGTCTGCCGCCATTTACTGTACTGTCGTGCGATAACATTCCCGAAAATGGGCATATCGTTAAGCATGCTGTGCTGGGTATGGCAAAGAAGCGGGACAGTGCGCTGGCAGACTGGATTGAACAGCATGTTACCTTCCCTTCAACCATGGTTGACCGTATTGTTCCCGCAGCCACTGAGGAAAGCCTTAAAGAAATTGCCGACCTGCTGGGTGTGCCAGACCCCTGTGCGATAAGCTGTGAACCCTTTATCCAGTGGGTGGTTGAAGATAATTTTGTGGCTGGTCGCCCGCAATGGGAAAGCGCCGGTGTGCAAATGGTGAGTGATGTTCTGCCCTGGGAAGAAATGAAACTGCGCATGCTCAATGGCAGCCACTCTTTCCTGGCCTGGCTGGGCTATGTCGCCGGATACCCGTATGTGAATGAGTGTATGGAAGATGCGGCATTTCGCACAGCTGCATTAAAGTTGATGCTGGAAGAACAGGCTCCCACACTGCGCATTACCGGGGTTGATTTAGCCGACTATGCCAGCCAGTTAATTACGCGGTTCAGCAACCCGGCGCTGCACCATCGTACATGGCAAATTGCAATGGATGGCAGCCAGAAGTTGCCACAACGTATGCTGGACAGTATTCGCTGGCATCTTAACCAGGGCACGCCCTGGCCTTGCCTTGCTTTGGGTGTGGCTGGCTGGATGCGTTTTGTCAGTGGTGTCGATGACGCAGGAAAGTCCATTGAAGTAAAAGATCCTCTGGCCGATATCATTCAGCAAAAAGTCCAACAAAGTACTATGGAAAACCGGGTAGCCGCACTGCTTTCACTGACCGCTATCTTTGGCGACGATTTAGCAAATAACGCTGAATTTACCCGCCGGATTGAACAGGCCTGGCAGTTACTGGCAAGTAAAGGGGCTCATGGCGCGGTTGCCGCACTTCTTGCGGGTGATTAACCGCACAGATAGATCTTCACTTCATTCGTTTTTTTCGCCATGATCAACACGTTTTTCTTTATTCCTGGGGGAAAACAGGAAAAACGTGTTGCCTGCAACACCCCTTCCCCCAGGTACAGACAGCCTATTTGACGGTCAATGACATCACCAGAGCCTGCTTCTGGTTATGGCTTTTGTTCGTACAGGGAGAAGATGTGACAAAAACCAATCTGATTACCGGCTTTCTTGGCAGCGGTAAAACCACCACCATTCTTCATTTGCTGGCAAACAAACCAGAAAATGAAAAATGGGCGGTGCTGGTGAATGAATTTGGTGAAATTGGTATTGATGGTGCGTTGCTGTCTGACCGTGGCGCGCTCTTAAAGGAGATCCCCGGCGGATGCATGTGCTGTGTGAATGGCCTGCCCATGCAGGTGGGGCTGAACACATTATTACGCCAGTACAAACCTGACAGATTACTGATTGAGCCAACCGGACTGGGTCACCCACGGCAGATTCTGACCATGCTGACGGCACCAGTATATGAACCCTGGATTACTCTCCAGGCCAGTTTTTGCCTGCTTGACCCACGCCAACTGGCTGATGAAAAAGTACGCGGGAACGAAAATTTTCGAGACCAACTGGCAGCCGCCGATATTATTGTCGCCAATAAGCAGGACCGGTCAGATGCCACGGCGCAAGCGGCTCTGGATGCATGGTGGGCTGAACAGAGTAATGGCCGTTTACTGGTGCATTGCTCACAAGGCGAGATAGAACCAACCCTGGTGGATACCCCCCGGACCCACGATACCCTGCCCCCGGAAAGTGCAGCACACCGCCACCAGCATGCCGCCCTTGCGGCTGGGCTGGCCGCACTATCTCTGCCTGACCATCAACGCTGGCGCCGTCTGCTTAACCAGGGCCAGGGGTATACGGCCTGCGGGTGGATTTTCGATGCCGACACAGTCTTTGATACCACCGGAATTCTCGAGTGGGCCCGCCTTGCACCGGTGGAGCGGGTAAAAGGGATTTTCCGCATTCAGGAAGGTCTGGTGCGCATTAACCGCCAGGGCCTGGATTTGCATATTGAAACCCAGGCAGTTGCCCCACCGGACAGCCGGGTTGAAATGATTACGGCACAGGAAACCGACTGGAATGCCCTGCAAACAAGCTTGTTGAGGTTACGTTTAACCATACAGGTGTAGCCTGGAAAGTTATTGTCAAAAGAAATTATTACCTGAATATTTATGAAACGTACTTACTTATTACCCATTCTGGTGATGAACCTGCTGGGTTTCGCGCTGTTTTTTTCCTGGTATCTGCCTCCTTCTCACGGGTTCTGGTTCCCCATTGATAGTGGTTTATACCACTTTTTCAACCGGCTGATTGTTGAAAACCACACATTCTTGTGGCTGGTTGCCATTACCAATAATCGTGCGTTTGATGCCTGCTCACTACTGTGTATGGGGCTGGTAATGCTGCATTACTGGCGGGCAGAATCCGCTTATGGGCGCCGCCGCATTGTAATTATTGGACTTGTTATGCTGCTGACTGCGGTTGTGCTCAACCAGTTAGGGCAAAATCTACTCCATTTACAACGCCGTAGCCCGTCTCTGGTCTTTACCGATACGGTTCGCGTCAGCGAGTTGTTGCCTTTTCCAACCAAAGATGCCTCAAAGGACAGCTTTCCTGGCGACCACGGTATGATGCTACTTATTTTCTGTGGCTTTATGTTGCGTTATTTCAGCGTACGGGCGTTCGCTATTTCTCTGGTTATCTTCGTCGTGTTCTCACTGCCACGGATGATGATTGGCGCACACTGGTTCACTGATGTTTTTGTGGGCTCATTAACCGTGGTACTTGTTGGCTTACCCTGGTGTTTATTAACCCCGCTGAGTGACAAACTGGTTAACTGGTTTAATTTACGCCTGCCGGGTAAAAATAAACATCCGGCTAACAATTGATTGAAAAACGCCCAATAAGTTGCGCTATTAGTTATATTGCTATTTCTGATGGCGCAACTTAATTCAAACTGGTTACTCAGTTGTTTTCTCCCTTTCGCTTTTTTTCTTTTGATTCATGGTATTGCTATCCCTCTTTTCTGAATGGTCATTATTTAACCACATCCATTCAACACGACAAAACATCACAATTTCTTATAAAATTCTGTGCAAAATGACTCGCTATGTCTTTTTTGATCGGGTACTCTCGGGAATATTCTGTGCAACGTGTTATGCAAACGCTTCACACGAATAAAATTGTGCGTTTTGCCACATTTTTATCCAGAAAGTATTGTTGTTGTACAGATTGCTAATTAGTCTCGTCACGTTTGGCATTTTTCTAGCGGCTCTGTCGCTAAGGACATCAAGGGATAATAAACAATATGGTCAAGTCTCAACCGATCTTGAGATATATCTCGCGGGTGTTACCCGCCGTTGCTGTGGCGATTTTGCTTTCAGCATGTAGCGCAACGAATAGCGCGAAAAATATGCGTACTGAGACGCATGCAGTTGGCGAAAAAGACAGTTATTTACTGCAAGCTTCTCAGGACGAATTTGAACAGATGGTGCAAAACCTCGACATCAAATCCCGTCTGATGGATCAATACGCAGACTGGAAAGGTGTTCGTTACCGTCTGGGTGGTGACACCAAACGCGGTATTGATTGCTCTGCTTTTGTTCAGCGCACTTTCCGGGAACAATTTGGTCTTGAACTGCCTCGCTCCACTTATGAGCAAGAAACCACTGGCAAACATGTAGCGAAAAACGCACTGCGAACCGGTGATTTAGTCCTGTTCAGGGCAGGCTCTACGGGCCGTCATGTCGGTATTTATATTGGTAATAATCAGTTCGTTCACGCTTCCACTTCCAGTGGTGTGATGATTTCCAACCTGGATGACCCCTACTGGAAAAGGCGGTATAACGAAGCGAGACGTGTACTGACCCGCAGCTAAACATTTTTAATCCCTTGATAATGCGAAGCTGAGATTGTTAAAAACGCCGCCCAAAGCGGCGTTTTTTCATTTAGTTACTCCCCATTCTCTCCAGACTGTTTTATTCTTAACACAATAAAAATAACTGCACCGGCTGGTAGCCGTAGCAATGGGGTTTTGTGACTGTGGTGTCTCCCTCCAATAAACTGCATTTTTTCCCTGAACAAGGAAAAAACCTTGCCACAAGTTCACTCCTGGGAGTCGTGGTAGCCATTTGTATCAGCGCCCTGGTGCTGGCGATAACACATTTTCAACGCATGAGCCGGCTCGATACACTTGCTAATAATTTCAGCCACTATATTTACAGCTATACAGCCGATTTACAGGATTCATCATATAAATTATTCCCACTGGCACAACAGCCATGCGAGCGTGTTACTCCGGAACTCACCAGCTCTGCAGCCTTTAAACTCCATGTGCGTGCAGCGTTGCTGGTGAAAGACTACACAGCAGTATGTTCCTCTGCGACCGGGAAAATGTCCTATCCACTGGCGAAACTGGTGCCTGAAATTGATATCAGCAAACGCCGGGATCTGGCGATTTTACCGGAAACCCCGTTAATGCCCGGCAAACCGGCTCTGGCATTTTGGCTGGCAGACCCGCACCACCCGGGTAATGGCATTATTACAACCATCAACCTGAATATTCCCCCTTATTTATTGTTCAGTGCGCAGGAAGACGGTGTCTCCGGAATTGCTCTCGCCGTACGTCAGGTAGCCATTGATATTTACACCGGGCAGGTCACCCCGGTAACACAATTAGGTAATCCCCGTTTGCAACGCACCCTGCAGGATTTTCCAGTCAAACTGCTGGTTTTTGCTCCTCACTGGCAACCCCAGTTAATTCAGTTTTCCCTGCTGGCCGGGCTGGCCGCCGGAATTCTGAGTACGTTATTGTGCTTCTATTATTTAACAATACGGATGAGTTCAGGTCGTGAGATCCTGGCGGGTATTAAGCGCCACCAGTTTTCTGTCGTTTACCAACCAGTTCTGGATACACAGCATCAACATGTTAAAGGTGTAGAAGCACTGATGCGCTGGCATCACCCGGCTGTTGGCCCTATTCCTCCTGATGTCTTCATCCAATATGCTGAAGCTCAGGGGCTCATTGTTCCACTGACTCGTCATTTATTCAGCCTGATAGTCAAAGATCTTCCGGTATTACAGCAATGCCTGCCTGCTGGCGCTAAGCTGGGGATAAACCTTGCCCCATCACATCTCAAAGCTGCATCTTTTCAAAGTGATATCACCCAATTTGTTAGCCAGCTTCCCGGCAACTATTTCAAATTATTGTTAGAAATGACAGAGCGCGCCATGCTGGAAGGCGACGAGGTACTGGAGAGTTTCAACTGGCTACACGAACAAGGTTTTGACATTGCGGTCGATGACTTTGGTACTGGCCATTCCGCGCTTATCTATCTGCAACGTTTTCCCTTTGACTACCTGAAAATCGATAAAAGATTTATCAGCACTATTGGGCAGGAAACCGTGACATCACCTGTACTGGATGCTGTACTCAATCTGGCCCAACGCCTGAAAATGGAAACGGTAGCCGAAGGTGTTGAAACCGCAGACCAGGCGGCATGGCTTGCCAAACGCGGTGTAACCTATATGCAGGGGTACTATTTAGGCCGACCTGTGTCGGCACAACGGTTGAATGAATGGTACTGTAAACTACCCTCGAACTCTGACGGGTGATACAGTCAACACTCTCTGCCCGCAAATGCCAAAGCAGAGGTCTGGTTGCTGTTTTTATTGCGTGTCATATTGCTCCGTTACTGTGTGACGGTTGCCTGATAAGGATCTCACTGACGATGTTGCTGCGTTGTCTGGCTGCTTGTTTACTGGTTATTGCCAACCTGAGCTATGCCGCTCCCAAAATTGAAGAAAGTTATTCTTTTGCTGTATTGGGTGAACCCAAATACGCAGTGGATTTTACGCATTTTGATTACGTAAACCCTGTGGCCCCCAAAGGGGGAAGCATGACACTTGCCACCATTGGCACATTTGATAACTTTAACCGTTTTGCCTTGCGCGGCAATCCGGGCATCCGTACAGATTCACTGTACGACAGCCTGTTTACCACCTCTGATGATGAACCTGGAAGTTACTATCCGCTGATTGCTGAAAAGGCTCGTTACCCGGATAACTTTGCCTGGGCAGAAATTGCCATAAACCCGGAGGCCCGGTTTCAGGATGGCTCCCCGGTGCGCGCCAGCGATGTCGCTTTCACCTTCCACAAGTTTATGACGGAAGGCGTTCCTCAGTTTCGCCTTTATTATAAAGGCGTAAAAGTTAAAGCCATCTCGCCACTTACTGTGCGTATTGAACTGGCTTCCCCCTCCAAAGACATGCTGTTAGGGCTGTTGACACTGCCTGTTATGCCGGAGTCATTCTGGAAAAACCACAAGCTGAGCGACCCTTTATCAACGCCTCCGCTCTCTGGTGGACCTTATAAAATCACCGCGTGGAAAATGGGTCAGTACATTGTTTATTCGCGGGTAAAAAACTACTGGGCCGCAAATTTACCCGTTAACCGCGGGCGGTTTAACTTTGACACATTACGTTATGATTATTATCTGGACGACAATGTCGCCTTTGAAGCCTTCAAAGCCGGTGCCTATGATTTTCGCAGTGAAAGCAGCCCGAAAAACTGGGCGACGCGCTACACCGGCACCAACTTCGACAAACATTACATCCGCAAAGAGTCCTGGCCCAACCAGGGCGCTGTTGATACACAATGGCTGGCATTCAATATACAAAGGCCAATATTTAGTGACCGCCGGGTGCGCGAAGCCATTGGCCTCGCCTTTGATTTCAACTGGTTGAACAAGGCATTGTTTTACGGCGCTTACCGCCGGCCAGACAGCTATTTCGAAAATACTGAGTACGCAGCTCGCAACTACCCGGATGCCAGCGAGTTAACGTTGCTGGCACCAATGAAAGCACAACTACCTCCAGATTTATTCACTCATATTTGGCACCCGGCACAATCACAAGGTGATGGCTTCGACCGCGCTAATTTGCTCAAAGCGATGGCACTGCTGAAAGACGCAGGCTGGGAGATTCGCAACCAGCAGCTTGTGAATACTAAAACTGGCGAGCCCTTTCGGTTTGAGTTACTGCTGGGTAATGGCGGTAATGACCAGTGGGTACTGCCATTCCAGCATAACCTGAGCCGCCTTGGCATAGCGATGAGCATCCGCCAGGTTGATAATTCTCAACTCACCAACCGCCTGCGCAAGCGGGATTTTGATATGCTGCCTTCCCATTACCAGGCCATGCCCTGGCCCTCTTCCGATCTACAAATTTTGTGGGCATCGCAATATATCGATTCAACCTGGAACCGCCCGGGTGTGGCAAACCCGGTGGTGGATAAACTGACAGCAGATATTGTGGCTCACCAGGGGGATAAAACCGCGCTGGTAACCCTTGGACGAGCACTGGACCGGGTGCTGACATGGAATTATTACATGATCCCCATGTGGTACATGCCCACACGCCAGTTAGCATGGTGGGATAAATTTTCTCATCCGGAAATTCAGCCTGTTTACTCTGTCGGGCTGGATTCCTGGTGGTATGACGTCAATAAGGCCGCTTCATTGCCGGCACAACGACGCTAAGGAGACGGCTCTGTGGGTGCATACCTGATTCGCCGGTTGCTACTGGTTATCCCAACATTGTGGGCCATCATCACTCTGAATTTTTTCATTGTGCAGATAGCGCCAGGTGGGCCGGTAGACCAGGCCATCGCGGCCATTCAGTTTGGCAACACCAGTGCAATACCAGGACTGAGTAATAACTCGATGGAGAGTACCCACCGGGCAACCGGAGTCAGTAATGCCGCTGAAGGGCAGTACCGCGGGGCGCGCGGTCTGGACCCGGAGATTATTGCTGAAATCACTCACCGTTATGGTTTTGATAAACCCTTGCATGTGCGTTACTTCAACATGCTCAAAGACTACCTGAGCTTCAATTTTGGTAACAGCCTGTTCCGTAGTGCTTCAGTTATCAGCCTGATTAAAGACAGTCTGCCGGTTTCAGTTTCTTTAGGGTTGTGGAGCACACTGATTATTTATCTGGTTTCCATCCCGTTGGGCATCCGCAAAGCTGTGCATAACGGCAGTACATTTGATGTGTGGAGCAGCGCGCTGATTATCATTGGGTATGCGGTTCCGGCATTTTTGTTCGCCATTATGCTGATTGTGGTGTTTGCTGGCGGGAGCTACCTTGACTGGTTCCCGTTGCGCGGGCTGGTTTCCGCACATTTCGATACACTCCCCTGGTATAAAAAAATTGCCGATTACCTGTGGCATATCACTTTGCCGGTGCTGGCGACAGTGATTAGCGGGTTTGCAGCGCTGACTATGCTGACCAAGAACGCCTTTCTGGATGAGATCCGTAAACAATATGTTGTCACAGCCCGCGCCAAAGGGCTGGGTGAAAAGCAAATCCTTTCGCGCCATGTGTTTCGTAATGCCATGTTACTGGTTATTGCCGGCTTTCCGGCCACCTTTATCAGCATGTTCTTTACGGGGTCGTTACTGATAGAGGTGATGTTCTCACTTAATGGCCTTGGGTTGCTGGGTTACGAATCCACCATTTCGCGGGATTACCCGGTGATGTTTGGCACACTGTATATTTTTACTTTGCTTGGGTTGCTGCTCAATATTCTCAGCGACATTACCTACACGCTGGTCGACCCACGCATTGATTTTGAGGGGCGCAAATAATGGCACTTAGCCCTTTAAACCAGGCCCGCTGGCGCCGCTTTAAACATAACCGCCGTGGCTACTGGTCTTTCTGGATTTTTATCGTATTGTTTGCCATCAGCCTGTGTGCAGAACTTATCGCTAACGATAAACCCCTGGTGGTTCATTACGATAATCACTGGTATTTCCCGGTGGTTAAAAACTACAGCGAGCAGGATTTTGGTGGCGTATTCCCCACATCCGCAGATTACCAGGATCCCTGGCTGGCAACACGCCTGGCGCAAAAAGGTTGGGTCTTGTGGGCCCCGATTCGTTTTGGCAACCAGTCGATTAATTTCGCTACTACTCAGCCCTTCCCTTCTCCACCTTCAGCCCAAAACTGGCTGGGTACTGACGCAACAGGCGGTGATGTGCTGGCGCGGGTTATCTACGGCACACGTATTTCACTCATTTTCGGCATTATGCTGACACTGTTTTCCAGCGTTATTGGCGTGATGGTTGGTGCAGTACAGGGCTATTACGGTGGTCGTATAGATTTATGGGGCCAGCGGCTGATTGAGGTGTGGTCTGGTATGCCAACCCTGTTTCTGATTATTCTGCTTTCCAGTGTGGTACAGCCAAATTTCTGGTGGTTGCTTGGCATTACCGTATTATTTGGCTGGATGGGGCTGGTCGGGGTGGTGCGCGCGGAGTTTTTGCGTACCCGCAATTTTGATTACATTCGCGCAGCTCAGGCTTTGGGTGTGAGTGATGGCACCATTATGTGGCGCCATATGCTGCCGAATGCCATGGTCGCCACACTCACTTTCGTGCCATTTATACTGTGTGGTTCTATCACCACACTGACCTCGCTGGATTTTCTGGGTTTTGGTTTGCCCGTTGGCTCGCCTTCATTGGGCGAATTGTTGTTGCAGGGCAAAAACAACCTGCAGGCTCCCTGGCTTGGGATCACCGCATTTATCGTACTGGCGTCGCTGCTGTCTCTTCTGGTGTTTACAGGCGAAGCAGTCCGTGACGCGTTCGACCCAAATAAGGCAGGTTGATATGTCCACGCCTTTACTAGATATACAGAACCTTTCCATTGCTTTTCGCCGTGATGATACAGAACAGCGCGTGGTTGAAGGGGTGTCTCTGCAACTGGATGCCGGGCAGACTCTCGCTCTGGTGGGGGAATCAGGTTCCGGGAAAAGTGTCACAGCATTGTCGGTGTTACGCCTGTTGCCATCCCCTCCGGTCAGTTACCCTGAAGGCGATATTCAGTTTGCCGGGCAGTCTCTGCTTCGGGCACCTGAATCCACACTGAGAGGGATTCGGGGCAATAAAATTGCCATGATCTTTCAGGAGCCGATGGTTTCGCTCAACCCACTGCACACAGTGGAAAAACAATTATATGAAGTGTTATCACTGCACCGTGGAATGCGTAAAGAGGCTGCCCGGGGAGAAATACTGGATTGTCTGGATCGGGTGGGCATTCGCCACAGCAGGCAACGGTTAAATGACTACCCACATCAGCTTTCCGGTGGTGAGCGCCAGCGCGTAATGATTGCCATGGCGTTACTGACACGCCCGGCGTTGTTAATTGCTGATGAACCCACCACGGCACTGGACGTCACTGTACAGGCACAAATTTTACAACTGCTGCATACCCTGCGCCAGGAACTTAATATGGGGATGTTGTTTATCACCCATGATCTGAGCATTGTGCGCCAGTTGGCTGACGATGTTGCGGTGATGCGCCACGGTCGCTGTGTCGAACACAATGCGGCCCGGATTTTATTTCATTCACCTCAACACCCTTATACCCAGGAATTATTAAATGCCGGGCCACAAGGTGAGCCCGTTCCACTTGATGAATCTGCCGAACCACTGCTCCGGGTCAACAATCTCGACGTATCGTTTCCAGTCCGTAAGGGTATTCTGCGCCGCACTGTGGGTTACCATCGTGGTATCTCGGGGCTCTCTTTTGCTTTACGCCCGGGGGAAAGCCTGGGCCTGGTAGGGGAATCCGGCTCCGGGAAAAGTACTTCCGGGCTGGCTATTTTGCGCCTGATTCATTCCCAGGGAGACATTGTGTTTGGCGGCCAGGCATTAAGCGGCCTCAGCCGTAAACAACTGTTACCCGTCCGCCGCCGTATTCAGGTTGTTTTTCAGGACCCTAACTCTTCACTCAACCCGCGGCTGAATGTGCAGGATATCATTGCTGAAGGGTTAAAAGTTCACCATCCCCACCTGGATGCTTCAACCCGTGAACAGCGGGTTATTACAGCTATGGAAGAAGTCGGGCTGGATCCGGCAACCCGGCATCGCTACCCGGCTGAATTCTCCGGCGGGCAACGCCAGCGTATTGCCATTGCCCGGGCGCTTATTTTGCAGCCTTCGCTGATTGTGCTGGATGAACCCACCTCATCCCTTGACCGCTCTGTGCAGTCGCAAATTCTGGCCTTGTTAAAAGACCTGCAGGCACGCCATAAGCTGGCGTATATTTTTATCAGTCATGATTTGCAGGTAGTCCGTTCACTCTGCCATCAGGTGGTGGTGTTACGGGCGGGAGAAGTGGTTGAACAAGGCGAGAGCCGGCAAGTGTTTACCAACCCACAACAGGACTACACACGCCAGTTAATGGCGGTGCGCCCCCCCGGTTCTTCAGCGAGGTAATTCACAAAAGGGTTCGGCAATCGCCACACCAAAATTTTTCAGGCGGCAGGTTGCTGCGAACTCATCCTGTTGATTGACAAACAGACAAGGCTCGCCTTCACACTCAACAACACAGCACTCCAGTGCAATGTCATTCAGTGCCTGGCTTAATTTGTACATCACAGGCCAGGCTTTCTCTCCATCATGGCTGAGCAGTTTGAGGCCGACAAGGTTATCCTCTCCCGCCAGGCCATTTTGCGGAATCGGTTCAACTTTTGAGCCAGCGAAACCTGCGGACCATTGATAGCCCTGTGGTAAACGGCTGACGATAGAATGTTGTAACGTATTCACTGTTTGTCCCCGGAAGTCACAATAAAAACCGCATGATTTTTACTTAAAGGTTAATACATTGTTGCTAGATTGCTTCTTATCAGAATAGAAAAAGGCTCCTGAAAATCGCTTTCCAGGTTACCACCTTATTATCCAGTGGTTATTTTTAGCGACAGATCACATTTTCGGGCTATATGTAACCTTTTCTTTCCGTCATTACAACCATTTTCACTACAAATCTGTGACTTTTTGCACAATCAATTTTTACATAATTTAAACAAATATGCATAATTCTGCCAGCCGGAGGGTTGACATAGATTAAAAAACAAAGCGATAAAATGGATGTTTTGTGCTAAACCGCCACTTGCCGGCCCAAACCGGCAAGGGCACAAAAGGCGTGTTCAGGAAGAATGACGATGTTTGCGCCGGGCAATGAGGTAGAAAAATAACGATGCGGCGGCACAAGAACTGATTGCTGCCACCATGGGCCAGGCCGTGTTCATCGTCGTGAGAGATAACAGGGCTCCAACCAATGCACCAATTCCGAAACGAAACGTTCCGGCAAGGGAAGAGGCCGTTCCAGCCATATGAGGAAAAGCATCAAGAATAGCGGCCATGGCATTCGAGGATACCATTGAAACGCACCCAATATATACAGCCACACCAAGCACCATAGCCCAGAAACCAAGCCCAAACAAACTACTTCCCACCAGCCAAATCGCCATCAAAAACTGTACACACAACCCGAAACGAAACAGTGCAGTTACACCAAAGCGCCGTACGCAACGACTGTTGATTGCCGTCATCATAAACAGGAACACTATATTCAGCGCAAAGTAGTAACCAAAATGCTCCGGGCGCACATGATTGAGTTCAATGTAAACAAACGGACCGGTGGTCAAAAAGGCAAATAACCCGGCAAAACTGAACCCACTGGCAAGCATGTAACAAAGCACCTGACGGTGACGAAACAAGGCTGCAAAGTTAGTCAGAGTGGTAGCCAGACGAAAACGCTGGCGGCGCTCGGGAGGCAAGGTTTCGGAAATCAACAAGAGGATCATGACACTGGCAAGCAAGGCGAGGCCCGCCAGTATCCAGAAAATACTCTGCCAGCCAAACCAAACCAGCACCAGCCCCCCGGCGATAGGGGCAACCAGTGGTGCAATAGTGGTAACTAACATGACAAACGACATCATGCGGGAAAACTCTTCCCGAGGGTAGATATCGCGCATTAGCGCATTAATCACAACACTGGCGGCAGCAGCTGAAAGGCCGTGCAAAAAACGCATAAAAATCAGTTGTTCAACCGACTGCGACAAGGCACAGGCAATAGCAGCACAAGCGAAAACCAGGGTTCCCCCCAGAATAACAGGCTTACGCCCCAGACTGTCGGCCATCGGGCCATACAGCAACTGCCCCACCGCAAACCCAAAAATATAGGTACTGAGTGTCATTTGCGTACTGCCAGCAGAGACACCAAACTGGTTGGTTATCACGGGTAATGCAGGCAGATACATATCAATGGAAAGCGGCATTAACATTGCCAGCAGACCAAGAATAAACACAATACTTACTGAGGAGCGCTGGGGGGACGACACGTAATCCGTTCCTTAATCAGGTTACTGGCAGGCCAATACTGGCCACTTCATCTGCCGTTAATGGGCGATATTCACCTTCTTCCAGTTGGCAGTCCAGTTCAATGCCACCAATCCGTTCGCGGTGCAGAGCTTCAACATGGTTTCCCACGGCAGCAAACATGCGTTTAACCTGATGATAGCGGCCCTCACTGATAGTCAGGCGCACATCTGTCGGCCCCAGGATTTCCAGGATAGCCGGTTTTGTCAGGTCTTTTTCGTTATGTAGCTGAATGCCATCAGCAAACACACTAACCAGCGATTCATCAACCGGAGACTCCAGGGTAACCCGGTAGGTTTTTGAACAATGGTGACGCGGCGAGGTAATACGGTGTGACCACTGCCCGTCATCCGTCAGTAACACCAGACCCGTGGTGTCAATATCCAGCCGGCCAGCTGCGTGCAGCTTATGAGCCGCTGGTTCATCAATGAAATACAGAATAGTTGGGTGATCCGGGTCATCCGTAGAACACACATAGCCCTGGGGCTTATTCAGCATAAAGTAACGCGGGCCATGTTGTTGCGCCAGCGGGGTGCCATCGTAGGCCACCTGATGTTCTGGCTTCAGTTTAAATGCGCTGTCTTTCACAACCTCGTCATCCACCGTAACGTTGCCACCACGAATTTCACGGCATGCAATCGCCCGGCTGATGCCAAGCTGATGGGAAAGGAATTTATCAAGTCTCATGGGATTTCACTGCCTGTCATACCGTGCCCTGATTACAGTAGTATCGTATTTACTGTAGTGGATGCCGGTGTCGATAAGAGAACCAGTGCGCAAGTATAACGACACGCAGTCTGGTCACAAGGCAAAAATAAGTTTGTGCGAAAATCATGGCATAATTTACACGTTTTCTCTTACAGGCAGGTTATTACCTTCACAACGTTATGTCTTTTATACTGCGTCCGTATCAACAAGAAGCCGTCGATGCCACTGTGCAATATTTCCGCCACCATACATCCCCGGCAGTTATTGTGTTACCTACAGGCGCAGGCAAAAGCCTGGTGATTGCCGCATTAGCTCGCCTGGCGAAAGGCCGGGTTTTGGTGTTAGCGCATGTAAAAGAGCTGGTGGAGCAAAACCACGCCAAATACGAGGCGCTGGGCCTGAGTGCAGATATTTTTTCTGCCGGGTTGTTGCGCAAACAGAGCCAGGGCAAAGTGGTGTTTGGCAGCATTCAGTCGGTTGCCCGCCATCCTGAAGCCTTCAATGACGCCTTCTCTCTGGTTATCATTGATGAGTGCCACCGTATTAGTGACGCCCAGGGTAGCCAGTATCAACAACTGCTGGCGCATTTGCGCAGCCATAACCCGTCACTGCGCCTGCTCGGGCTCACAGCTACGCCATTTCGCCTGGGTAAGGGCTGGATTTACCAGTACCATTACCATGGTATGGTGCGCGGCGACGACCAGGCATTTTTCCGCGACTGTATTTATGAACTGCCATTACGCTACATGATTAAACACGGCTACCTGACACCGCCAGAGCGCATGGACATGCCCGTGGTCAGTTATGATTTTAGTCAGTTGCAGGCACAGAGTAATGGTTTATTCAGTGAAGCGGATATCAATGCTGAGCTGAAAAAACAAAAACGTGTTACCCCGCAAATCATCCGTCAGATTATCGATTTTGCCGCCAGGCGCTGTGCGGCCATGATTTTTGCCGCCACTGTCGAACATGCAAAAGAAATCACTGCGCTGTTGCCCGAAGGTGAGGCCGCTCTGGTCACCGGTGATACGCCTGCTCGTGAACGCGACCAGTTAATTCAGGATTTCAAACAACAAAAGCTGCGTTTTCTGGTGAATGTTTCAGTGCTGACCACAGGGTTCGATGCCCCGCATGTTGACCTCATCGCTATTTTGCGGCCGACAGAATCAGTGAGTCTTTACCAACAAATCGTTGGCCGGGGTTTGCGCCTTTCTCCGGGCAAAACTTCGTGCCTGATTCTGGATTATGCCGGTAATCCCCACGACCTCTATACTCCCGAGGTAGGCCAGGTGAAAAAAGCCAGTGACAATGTTCCCGTTCAGGTGTTTTGCCCGTCCTGCGGCTTTGCCAATACCTTTTGGGGGAAAACCGCCCAGGATGGCACACTGATTGAGCATTTTGGCAGGCGCTGCCAGGGCTGGCTGGAGGATGACGAAGGCAACAGAGAACAGTGTGATTTCCGTTTTCGCTTTAAAAACTGCCCCAATTGCCACGCTGAAAATGATATTGCGGCCCGGCGCTGTCATGCCTGCGAAACAGTACTGGTTGACCCCGATGATATGTTAAAAGCCGCATTGCGTTTAAAAGACGCACTGGTATTACGCTGTTCGGGCATGGTTCTGGCAGGTGGGTCCGACGCCAAAGGGCCATGGCTGAAAATCACTTACTACGATGAGGACGGTGCAGATGTGAGTGAGCGCTTTCGTCTGAATACCTCCGCGCAGCGAACCGCTTTCGAACACCTGTTCCTGCGTCCGCATCAGCGCGCACCTGGTGTGGCATTTTCATGGTCAACGCCGGAGTCAATCATTGCGCAGCAAGGCATGCTGCGCCATCCGGATTTTGTCGTCGCACGCAAACAGGGGCAATTCTGGCAAGTACGCGAAAAGATTTTTGATTATGAAGGCCGTTTCCGCCGCGCTAATGAATTGCGTGGCTGATACCCGCAGGGTAAGCATTTACATATACAACAGAGCAGAGATAGCAGCCCACCAGGTAATAGTAAAGAAAGTGGCGCTAACGCTTTATTGCCCGTTGGCAGATTACCCGCTATAATGCCGCCCGCTTTTGCATCCGTAAAAGCTGAATATTTACCTGCTACTGGGTCGCCTGTTGCAGGTCTACTATAGAGAGATTGTGATGTTAACTATCAATGCAGAAGTACGTAAAGAGCAGGGTAAGGGTGCGAGCCGCCGCCTGCGCACAGCGAACAAGTTCCCGGCCATCGTTTACGGCGGGACTGAAGCGCCTGTTGCTATCGAACTGGACCACGACCAGGTTATGAACCTGCAGTCCAAACCTGAGTTCTACGAAGTACTGACTCTGGTTATCGAAGGCAAAGAAGTGAACGTAAAAGCTCAGGCTATGCAACGTCACCCGTTCAAGCCGAAACTGATGCACATCGATTTCGTTCGCGCTTAATCGTTCGCTTCAAATAAAAAACGCCGCTTAAGCGGCGTTTTTTATTGTCTGTCATTTGTGCGGCCCCACCTGAGGCCGCAATGCTTAGTTACCGCCAGATGTCCGGCGCTGTAACTGGTCGCGCAAATTTGGAGGAGTGCCTTTAATTGTCAACGTATCCGTTGCCGGGTCCCAGAATACACGTTCCCCTAATAACATAGCATCGAAGTTAATCGTCAACCCGCCGCCACTACCCGCAAATTTGGTCAGTTGTTTTAGTGTACTGCGATCTGCCGGGAAAGTTTCTTCCAGTTCGTACCCTTGTGTTTCAGCAAAAGACTGAAAGTTTTGCTCGCCCAACACCGGGATTTCACCTGCCAGCGCCGAAAGCGCAATTTCTTCACCCGATTGCAGTTGCTCGTTACAGTAGGTGTAAACCTGCTGGCGCACATTCTGCCGCTCGCTTTTATCGAGTTCTCCTTGCGCTGCGTAATCTTCCACTGCCTGAAGCAGGCCGCGGTTTTGCGCTTTAGTATCCAGGCCTTCACTGGCACCCAGGAAATCCATAAAGAAGTCAGAAACTTTACGCCCTACCCGCCCTTTCAGGAAAGTCAGGTAGCGTTTGGATTCCGGGTTGGTTTCCCATTCGGTGAGATCAATACGCGCCACGATATCGGCATGATTAATATCCAGATAATGCGTGGTGCTCAGATCTAACTGTTCATTTACCCGCATACTGCTGAGGTTATTCAGCACAGCGACTAACAAATACTCCACCGCCAGATAACGATACTGGCAAAACAGAACGATACCGCCATCGGCAAACGGGTATTTGCCCAGCTCATCACGCAGGCGACCGGTTGCGGCGCGGCTGAAGGCCAGAAAATCATCTTCGCCTTTACGGCAATTTTGCAAAGCGACAGCCAGCTCGCTTTCTGGCGAAAACAGGCCATAGGCTTTGCTTTTCGCGCTATATACCCGATGCAGTTCCGCCATCATGTCGACCACGACGCCTGCCGGTTCGAGCAGTGTGTCGCGCAACACCAGCTCGAGATTTTGTTCATCACGCTTTATCAGTTGATGTAAAGCTAACTGGTCGATATCCAGACTCATGGTACACTCTCCTTTAAAGGCGGTATTCAATCACCAGTCTCGCCCCGGTGCAACCTCAGATAAAAATGCGGAAAACCTGACGTCATTACGGTAATATGACGCACTTTAATAAAACTGAATGATACTGATTTATGCCACAAACATCCCGTTATAGTGACGAACGTGTTGAAAGCCTGCTTACTGAGCTGGCGAATGTTCTTGAACAACACAAAGCCCCGACTGACCTTTCACTGATGGTGCTGGGGAACATGGTGACTAACCTGATAAACTCCAGTGTCGCGCCTGCCCAGCGCCGGACCATTGCCCGTTCGTTTGCTGAAGCATTGCAATCTTCAGTGCGGGACGAGAGCGCACATTAAAAGATAACAAGGACTGAACGCATCACTATGGTGAACAGGCATCAGCGTTATCGTGAAAAAGTCTCCCAGATGATCAACTGGGGGCAATGGTTTGCGCTGTTTAATATTTTACTCGCCATTGTGCTGGGTAGCCGTTACCTGTTTGTCGCCGACTGGCCTGCAACACTCCCGGGCCGGTTATACTCATGGTTCAGTCTGGTTGGGCACTTCAGCTTTTTGGTGTTTGCTGGCTACCTGTTGATTCTGTTCCCGCTCACTTTTGTAGTCATGTCGCAACGCCTGATGCGTGTATTGTCCGTCACCCTTGCGACCGCGGGAATGACACTGTTACTGGTAGACAGCGAAGTATTTACCCGCTTCCATCTGCACCTTAACCCCATCGTCTGGGAAATTGTGGTTAACCCACAACAGTCTGACATGGGCCGTGAAGGGCAGATGATTTTTATTGCCGTACCGGTCATTCTGCTGATTGAAATGCTGTTTGCCACCTGGAGTTGGCAAAAACTACGCAGCCTCAACCGCCGCAGCCACTTCGCCAAACCCCTGGTGGTGACGTTCTTTGTTGCTTTCTTCAGTAGCCACCTGATGTACATCTGGGCAGATGCTAATTTCTACCGCCCAATCACCATGCAGCGGGCCAATCTGCCCTTCTCTTACCCAATGACTGCCCGGCGCTTCCTTGAGAAACACGGCCTGCTGGATGCCCAGCAATACCAACGCCGCCTGATTGAACAAGGAAGCCCTGAAGCACTGTCTGTACAATATCCGCTGGGCGACCTGAGTTATAGCGGTATGGGAACCGGGCAAAATGTTCTGCTGATCACAGTCAGTGGCCTGAACTATGACAGCTACACGAAAAATATGCCTTCGCTGGCCGCTTTCGCGAACCAGAATATTCGTTTCACTCACCACATGAGTGCCGGTAACCAGGCTGATGATGGCGTATTCGGGCTGTTTTATGGTATTTCACCTACCTATTTTGATAGCGTGCTGTCTGCCCGAATACCTGCAGCACTGATAACAGCATTCAACCAACAAGGTTACCAGTTGGGATTATTTGCCTCCGATGGCTTTAAAGGGCCGTTATACCGCCAGGCACTGTTGTCTGATTTTTCACTGCCGGAAGCACGTTCCCGTACCGACAAACAAACTGCCACCCAATGGATCAACTGGCTTAACCAATATGCTTCGGAAGATAACCGCTGGTTTTCATGGGTGGCATTAAATGGTACAGATGGTGCCAACGAGAATACCCTGCCCACTGCTGAGGGCCAGGTAGATACACAAATTAACCGGATTCTTGATGCCTTACGGGCACAAAATAGCCTTGATAATACCGTAGTTATTATTACTGCAGACCGGGGGATTCCGGATAAACAACACCAAAATACCTTTGCCTGGGACCGCGACCGTATTCAGGTTCCGCTTATCATTCACTGGCCGGGTACACCCGCCCAGCAAGTATCAAAACTGACCAGTCACCAGGATATTATGGCCACTCTGATGACCCGGTTACTGGACGTGAAAACTCCGGTAAATGAGTACTCTCAGGGGGAGGACCTGTTTGCCGCCACTCGCCGAAATGACTGGGTAATTAGTGCAGATAACAATACGATGGCTATCACAACACCGAAGATGACACTGGTTCTGGATAACAACGGCAATTACCGGGCCTGGGACCGCTCTGGTGAAATTATTACCGATAAAGCACCACAATTACGTCTGCTGTTACGTGCACTGACCGACGAAAAACGCTTCATTGCTAACTGATTGATTAATTAACCCCCACTCAGTTAGCTCCCCACTTGCAATGCAGCGGAAAACGGGTAGTATTAGCGCCCATCGGCACGTAGCGCAGCCTGGTAGCGCACCGTCATGGGGTGTCGGGGGTCGGAGGTTCAAATCCTCTCGTGCCGACCAAATTCCCCAAGAAAACCAGCCTGTTAAGGCTGGTTTTTTTATGCCTGTTTTTCATACGGGGAAAAATTGGGGAATTACTGGGGAAAAACCCCTGACAAAATCACCGTTCTAACCTTATTTTCTCCGCCATCCACTTGAACTGTATATGTACACAGGCGTAGTCTAAATACTGTATATTAAACCAGTAATTAAAGGACTACACTATGCGCGTTGAAATCAGCATTGCAAAAGAAAAGTTCAACAGTCTGCCAAAGAAAGCACCAGGCGCACTACAGGAAGAAATGACACGTCGCCTCAATAAAAAATATGACGATGTCGAGGTGATCGTAAAACCTGCCAGTAATGATGGGTTGTCAGTTCTCCGTGCAGCGGATAAAGATGAAGCGAAGAAATTTGTTGAGAAGACTCTCCAGGATACTTGGGAATCAGCCGAAGACTGGTTCTATCAGTAAAATAATGAGCAGTAATTTTGCCCGTGTCGCCACGGGCTTTTTTTAGCAGGTGGATGCCGGAAATTTTTTATACAGTGTTGAAACGCCAACATCGAAAATCAATGCCACAGTTTTCCGTTACTCTCCGGCTGCGATAAGTCTCCCGACCTGCTCCCATTGATCCGGCGAAAGCTTTGGCCGCCGACCACCTATACGCCCTTCTTCTCTCGCTGCTGCGAGTCCGGCGCGGGTACGTTCGACAATCAATTCGCGTTCCATTTCAGCCAGGGCACCCATGATATGAAAGAAAAATCGTCCCATAGGTGTGCTGGTATCAATGCTGTCGGTCAAACTGCGAAAGTTAACACTACGCTGTCGCAGATCCTCAATCAGAACAACCAGGTGACGCATGCTGCGTCCTAACCTGTCGAGTTTCCACACCACCAACGTGTCGCCGTCAGAAAGCATCCTGAGAAGCTTTTTTAACCCGGGTCTGTCTGATGTCTTCCCACTGATTTTATCCTCAAAAATTAGCTCACATCCTGCGCACTCAAGCGCATTTCGTTGTAATGCCGTGTTCTGGTCATTTGTTGACACCCTCACATAGCCTATCAGCACAAGTCTTTCTCCCGGCAAAAGCCGAAAGCATGCCAAATAGCGGGCGAACGGTCATTCTCTTAAACCTTGGTTTGGGAGGAAGTCACGGCATACAGACGATAATAACCAGTGCAAGTTTCACAGTTCCAGACAATATCTACGACATATACATATCAGCATCCGGTGCAGGTGGCGGCGGTGGCGGCGGTTATTCAAGTTCATATAGTGGTTCTGGTGGCGGAGGTGGTGCCAGTATTTACAGGCAACATTTTTCAGTAACTCCCGGGACGGTGCTGAGTGTTGTCATCGGTTCTGGTGGTGCTGGCGGTTCGGTTGGGATTGCCGGTTATTCAGGCGGAGCTACTTCCGTAGGCAGTCTTTTTTCTCTGGCTGGAGGTGGTGGGGGCAACCCTGGGATATCAGGCGCAGGAGGTAATTCGGCTGGCTTGCCTGGTGGAGTTGGCTCGGTTGCAGGTGAAGATGCCTTTAATAATGTTCCTGGATCTGGTGGAGGAAACTTGTTAGGCGTGGGAGGTGTTAAGCGTGCCGCAGCTGGCGGTGCCGGAATTTATGGTGGGGGTGGTGCTGGCGGTTATTCCGGTAATGCTGGAGGTGCTGGCGATGATGGCGTTGTGATTATTGAGTGGGAGCGATAAGTCATGGCTAAGTATGCAATTGTTGTTAATGGACGGGTAACCAATATTGTCCAGTGGGATGGAACCGGAAATGTATTCGAAAGTAACACTGTAATAGAACTAACTGATTCTGTTACTGCAAATATTGGTGATGCTGTTGCTTCTGGAGTTGTTTACGAAAAACCAACAGACGGTTTTGAATATACGTTTAATGATACTTCTCTTTCCTGGGAATTGACTGCTGCGGGACAGAGTGCAAAAACGAGCACTGAGATTGCTGCAGCTACAACAACGAAAACAGCATTACTCGAATCAGCTCAGTCAACAATCAGTCTCTGGCAATCAGAGTTACTCCTCGGCACTATCAGTGATTCCGATAAATCGTTACTGACAAACTGGATAGCCTACATCAAACAACTGCAGGCTATAGATACGACATCATTGCCGGTTACATGGCCTGCAGTGCCGGGGGTATCAGATTAACTTAAAGATTCAGGGGCATCAGGCCAGGCGAATGCGTCATAGCTGGCTTCATCTGTTATTGAGCTGAAGTCCAGCGCCTGGAGTTCTTTGATATAAGAAATCCAGACTGTTAGTGTTGCCTTGTCCGCATCACTGATGATGCCAAGCAGTAGCTCAGACTGCCATACGGATATGGTGTTTTTCGCTGAGGTCAGTAACGATTCCTGCTTTATCTTAGCCTGGGCAATAAGCTCACTGGCAGTGGGAGCTGGAAGGTCGACCCACACAGGCATTCCATCGCTGTCAACATCCAGCTTTTTACCCAGTGGTGCCTGAGCGTTGTATGTGTCCCTCACATTGTCATCAACCTCAATCACATCATCAGGAAGTGTACCTGCATTGATGTAAGCCTGTTTATCAGCTACGGGATAAAAGCCCAGTGTTGTTTTGGAAAAGAGATACATATTAATATCCTATCGTTATTACAGCGACACTCATTGGGTTATTGCAGTAAAGCTGCCGGCTGACCTGAGACACATTTCCACCATTCACTAAAGCCGTACCAGAACCACCAGGTAATACTGCATCGGCAAGAAAAGTATTTGGAAACGGGATTGGGAAATTTACAGTGATGGCCCCAGCCTGTGTTGCTATCGCTGTGTACCACTGCATAATCAGCTCCTTTCTCTCACCATCAATTATCCCAGGAAATTTCCAGTATCCATTGCTGCTCTGACCTCCCAATAATCCCGTCCCCACCCCTGCCAGGGCGATATCTCCCAAACCAAGGTTTACGAGAGCGGTGGCAATCGCTGCAGCACCATCAGTAGCAATGTCAGAAAATGGGTTTGAACGTGAGAGGAACAATTTTTTCAGTCCAGTAAGCACCTGAGTTTGATCATCAATACTGAGCGTAAGTCCAGCTGACTCAACAATATTGGCCAGTTCCTCCTGGATGGCATTAAAAGCAGCGGCACGTAAACGCGTTGCCGCAACACCACCCGCAACACTCCCGTCGGTATATTTATCGTCGGATGTTGCAGTGGTTTCAACTTGCCCGATTCGGAGCATAGATAATCCTCACTTGTTTAAGCGATATGTCGTGAAACAGATATGTCGATTACGAATAGCTGAAAATAATATTCAGATGGGAGGGGGCGATTTTATTAATGGAACACTCAAGCTGTTTATTACCCCAGGAAGCGAGTGGATCGCCACAATACGCACCTCCTGCAACGGCATAGTTGATTGTTGTTTTTGGTGCGTTAATCCTCCAGGTGAACGGCCACTCGTCGCGATTTAACGCATCACCACAGACAGACATGCCCGCCATTGCCGGGCGAAACTGCGTGATGGTTATCGTGTAGCCCAGTGCTGCGGCAACCTGTATGTAATAACCTCGGTTCAGGCCGCCAGTACTGATGAGTTTTGATATCACCGCACGCTGCCGATCGGTGATGCTACCAATTTCACTGATAGCACAGTCATCAGGCAGCCCCAGCGTACTCTCCCACTCCGATAACATGATCGTTGCCGTTGGAGGAAATGCACCAGAGAGCAGGCGCTGGGCATCATTATCTGAACGCTGAAATGAACTGGCCAACGCACGCAATACGGCCGCCTGTACAGAAGAAGAGGCACGGGGCCACGCTCTGCCCGGCGGCATAAGCGCCTGAAGTGCTGAGGTGTAATTCTCAACAGAAAAAAGGCTCATACAAAACTCACTGTACCCAGGACAGGGATTTCACCAACGTTAAAGGTGATATTTTCTGATGGCGAATTGAGAATGTAACCCGTCGTTCCACCGACACTGCTGATCGCCAGATTGATGTCAGACAGGTACACAATCCCGGTTCCATCCGGTTGTGCGGTATCAAAAAACAGGTCTGTCAGTGCCGTCTTGATGGCTGTGACAGTGGTACTGTCTGCATCGTTCAGTCCTGCGATGACCAGATTGATAGTTTTCTGAATGGGTGAACAGACGAAAACGATCGCTGTATCGGCCTGCCGGGGGTAAATATAATCTGCGACTGCAAGCTGATCCCCTGTGGCCTTTACCGCGCCCCAGTCCTCATTCTGTGAGACACCATCTGTACCCACCGGGAAGCCACCATTGCTGTTTTTGTCACACATGATGTATACGCCAACAGTGCCTGCGCCGTTCAGGCGGCGTTTCACCCAGGCACGCGTGACACCGGAAACCGCCAGCGCCCAGGATTTATAATCTGCATCACTACCACCCTGCGGCGGATTCTGGAATGCCAGCAGCCCTCTGCTTCTAAAATCTTCTTCATCTTCAATATCTGCGCCGCCGGTCGCGGCCACCAGTAGGGTTAACTGATTTTCTATTCCTGGCACATTTGAATCGAGGGTGAGAATAGTTCCTGCGTCAGCGTTTCCACTGGCCCCGCCCCCCGTTGCATCATCGCTGATATCAGGGAGAACCGCTGTTACTGAGGCTGTGCCATAACCTGTTGAGGCGATGATCAGCTCTGTGTCCGTGGTGTACTGATAGCTGTCTGATCTGTTGAGAACAGTACCGGCGGGAAGGATGGCACCAATCGTTCCTTTCGCCTGAACAGAAGGCGACTGCGCGGCGCTGGCCGGTTTACGATAAACACTCTTCATCGCCATCCAGCCTGCCAGATTTTCGTCCGTTGCATTGAATGGCGTGGACTGTTTCGCGATGTAATCCAGATAGGCATAGTGCAGATGTGCCATACCAGCATCCATGTCCGCCAGCACCTTAAGGTTTGAAAAACGCAGTAACTGACCGATGGCTTCCAACTCTGACTGCATAAAGGCGCGGTTCTGATCACGCAGTTCCGATAATGTGGCTCGTTTAAACGGCATTTATCTGTGACTCCCACACCCAGTAAAATTGTAAGGTTTCCCACGCGTTGTTTTGCGGGATCAAGTAGCGGATAAAGAGATTCAGGCGGTTCGGGTAGACAATCCGTGCAACCGGTTCAACCTGCATTACCACACCGTCATCGACGAGCCATTTCAGGGCTTCACGCGCATATTCCTCACTACGCAATGCCACCTCGCGGGTGAGTTTTTCACGCCGGATTAACCACAGGCGGGAGCCAAGTTGACTGTCTTCTGTCGAATCTCCCCACCAGCCACGGCGGTCGTTATCTTCATATGGATCATCTGCACGGGCTACACGGTCGGTGAAAAGGCTGATAATGACGGCGGTCTGAAAATCATCTCCGCTGGTAAGCGCGCCGGGGTTTTCCAGCCAGTCGGCGTGTAGCTCATCGACATTCCAGAGACTTTTAATATCAGCCATCAACAGGACTCCCGGTTTTTTCCGAAGTGACAGTACTGCTTCCCGCCTGCACTTCTTTAACGTCGTGATTATGCAGGTTATAGGCGTCACGCAATTGTTTAAGGGTGACGGAATTAGAGTCGCAGTTATCGATGATATCCCCGGTACATAGAAGTTTCGGGGTGATAAATTTGGCCGTTTCGGTTGCCGTCGCGGTCAGGTTTCTGGCGTTATTAATCGTCACATCCTGCCCGGCCGCCTCAATGGTTATTCCACTTTCGGTGAGTAGTATCGACATCCCCCACTGGTTATAAATGACCGTTTCACCAGGATTTAACCCGGTATGGCGATAACTCTGATGGCCGGAGGCAATAACCACCGGACTTGACCGATCCCCGCCAACAAAGGCGATCACAACATCGCTGCCAACAGGCAGGCCGGAAGAAAAGCCAAAATCAAGCAGGCGGTGCGCACTGGCAACTTCCAGCGGCGTCTGGTACTGAATTTTCTGTGCTGTACCGGAGTCATCCTGCCCGGTCACCCGGCCAATGCCGAACATATTCGCGATGCGCGTCATTAAATTTGCCATGTCTTCCTCACTGGTTAAGACCCGGAATGACCTGGTAAAACTCGTAGGGCTGGACAGAGAATGCTGCGGGAGGCATCAGTAAAAGCTGAGCATGGGTACCACGCTCATCCCGCAAGAATGTCACCTCAGCGATAAGCAACTCCGTGTTTTCCAGTTGCAATGTCGGGAGATTCACCGGGATCAGGGTATTAGGCTCCCACAACTTCCCGGCGCTGTCGCGCCAGCTGTCGATGGTGACATTCAGTTGCTGCGACCTCCCATATCGCCGGTTCATCTCCCAGTCGATACAGTTCTGTGCCCGGTCTTTCGCGAGCATGGTGGATTCGACCAGAATAATACGTTTGCGGTAACGCATGCTCGCTGCATCTGGATCGCGCGCGGTTGCCAATGTGACCGAATCATATGCCGAACCCGGAGCCCAGCCGGAAATGGGAGACACACCGAGTGAAACACCGACATAATCGGAGAAACGGTCGGCCATAGATTTGCGGTAATACGCATCCTCGACGTTAACCCCCTCTGCGACTCCGCTCGCGGCTTTCTTCGTCCCGACACGGGTAAGCAACAGGCTTCCATCGGGTTTGTCGTAATAAAGCAGTGCCGCCCAGCGGCAGACCCTATCAAGGATCTCCTGTGGCGATTCTCCCCAGTTAATTGTGAACTGTGGAACCGTTTGAAGTTCACCAACATCACAGTTCACTTTAATCCCGTAAAAAGATGCCAGCCGTGTGGCAATGTCCATCACAGTACAGTTGCTGATAACGTTATTCGGCCACTCTGCTGAGCAGTCAACAAGATCCTCACACTTCCCTCTTCCGGTCGCCCGTATCTCATGCCTTGCCCGGTTTATTGAAGGCAACCAGTCGTCCACATATCCGGTTATCACCAGGTCTCCGCCAATTTTTACAACACAGGTATTTCCCTCTTTTACGAGCTGCTTTTCGTCGCTTCCGGGGTAATAGTCCATCAGACCGAGATCAAAGTCGGAGGGAAAACGCTCAATTCCCCGCGTGACACGGACAGAGTCCCACCCAGAAATGATTTTCCCGTTAACTTCCAGCGTCACTTCATCCGTCATTTACGAAGCACCTTCATTTTTGTGGGCATAAAGGCAGGATGAGGAACAGACGTGGCGGCGATCAGTTCACCGGCGCGACCAACATCCTGATACAGGCGGTTAGCCAGCGTGAGTGCGGGAAGGGATGCCCCGGAACTGTACTCAACCAGGTTAACAAGCCCCTGGGATGTGGTACCCATTGTTGCGATAAAGGACTCACGCAGATCGAGCAGCGCCTGATAGATATCATCATCACCGCGATCCCCTGCTTTCACCAGCGCCAGATCAAGCTGAGCGGAGACACGATCCGTAAGTGCGTCGGCCTCATCGCGACTTCCCGGACTGGCAGAAACCGCAGCATTAACCATCGCTCCGGAACACAGCACCAGAATGACAGTGTTTATGCTGTCAGCGACATCCTGATCCGCACTGGACTGTTGATATTGTGTGCTCAGCGAGTTTGCCAGAGTTTCCAGCGCTCGCAGGCGTTCATTTACGCCGCCAGTGGCATCCAGAACTGAGCCGACCACATCACTGACCCGTTGTACAAACTCATCAATGGTGGTTGAATTATTAAGGGAAGAAACGCCATCAGAGATATTCTTCCTGTCCGTAATCGCTTGGGCCATAGCCTGTTTTACAAGCGCACCGGGATCACTGGTATCGTCCGCAGAAATTTGCCCGTTAGCTCCCGATGCCCCCCCTGTTGAGCCCTGGCTATAGCGCCCATAACGGGTATTGCCGAATGTCGATTTCAGCGTGTTGCCGATATTGGTCACCTCGCTGATGGTACTTTCAACGGTATTCGTCCAGAAAGCGATCGTGTTTTTGATGGTTTTAATGCCCTGGGTAACGCCACGTATTTCGCTTTTTATTCTGGCTATGGCACTGAGGACAGTGGTACTGGCCAGTTTCAGATAGTTTGTTTTTACCGCCGTTGCGGCAGCCGTCGTTGTCGTGACAGCAAACACCTTCAGCCCGGACTCGATACAGGTCAGCGTAAACTCAAAGGATCTGCCGCTGCTCAGGCTTTCGCCAATCCGCAGACCATTTTCAGGAATGGATACCGTCATTTCACCGAGTGTGGGGTGAATAAGCGTGCCGGCATCTTTTGTTTCACAGGCGGCGATTAACGCCAGGCGTTGCTGAATAACATCCCCGCCGCCGTAGACCACACTGTCCTGAATGATAAAGCCACGAACAGTGATTTTACGGACGCCCCGCCCCATATCTTCTATCCATGCGGTATCACGGTAAGGGTATTCATGCACAGCAACACGCCTGCCGTGGCTCGTTTCCCCGGCAAGCACCGCGAAGGAAACACCGCGAAAACTGGCCTGCCGCAGGGACTGATACCAGGGAGTGGAGCCCGAATCCGTACCCAGCAGTGATGAAAGTGCATCGGTAACTATTGCCATCGGTTCTCCGAAAATAAAAAACCGCCATAAGGCGGCCTGTACTCAGTTATTGCTCATGGGGAAAACAACGCGACCGCCACTCCTTACCGTTGCACTTTTACGCGCGCCCGTCTGGTCGTTTGTAATGGTCACATCCAGTTTCATTGGATTATCGTCAAAGGCCGTTTTAATAGCCTGGCTGATATCCCCACCAGCATCAGAACCGCGCTGCTGCGCGAGAATATTTCCATCTCTCAGACTACTCCATCGGTCGTCAAAAATGGCAGTGTTGACCCCATCGGCAATTTGATCACGGCTGTATGGCTGAGCACCATTTTCATGTTTTATCATTGCAGCCATAAGCCGCTGCAACACCTCGGGATTATGAAGATTTAAGCGTTCTGTGGGCTTATAGCCTGTTATCTGAGAAACATCGTCAATGTAAGCACGGGTTTTATTCTCCGACGATGGCGCATACGTATGAAGAATGCCGTTCAGGGTGTTATTGCCCCGATCTCCATAAAGCATGAGCTGGCGCGCCTGAGCGGAAAGCCCATCTTCATCGTTATTAAACTGAACAAAACCACCATCAGTACCTGTCGCATTTGGAGCGTGCCGCAGGTTTCCTGGGTTGTGGTTGCGCAGTCCACGGGCATTATTAGGTTGCTGATCGTAGGGAACCACTGAAACGCCGGGAACTGGCTGTAAAGCACCGTTAAGGTCCGCCTGCAATTGTTCAGCCGCATTAACTGGCCTCATCCAGTCGTTATAACGCTGCCGGAACCCGTCGGTCATCACGCCAAAATCGAGAGCAACCTTATCCGTCGTCCCCAACGACTTATAAAACTCAGGGTTGTTATAGCCCCAGCGCAACTGATCGGCTTCTTTACCCCGTGTGGCACCGAGAAAATGTGACAAAGAGATACTGTCCAGCCCATTTGTCAGAATATCTTCAACCCCTTCCAGACCGTCTTTTACTGATCCATCAGACAAAACAGCTCCGGAAATTTTCTGGCTGGTACGATTTTTAAGACCGTCCCAGGCTGCGCCAAGCTCATTAATAGTCTGGTTGAGCTCGGTAAGTTGGTTATTGATAGCCGGATCAACGGTCAGGCCAAATTTATCGGATTTGGCCAGCAGTTCTTTCAGGCGGTTTCCTTCCCGCATTAGTGACAGCGTTTCAGGGGTAAGCCCCAGTGCATCCGCCACAGTTTTCTGCATCTCCGGGCGCAAACTGGGAAAAATTTGGGCGATGGACTCGATGGTTTTCAGTACATCAACGGTGCCATTTTTGTTTTTAACGATCTGCGCCCCAATCTGGGACATCACCGCCAGTACGCCCGAATTATTTCCAGCGGCAGCATCGTTGAAGGTTTTAAACAACCCCTCAACCGATGCATGTGCCGCCTGGCTGTCAGCACCGAGTATCTGCATGGCACCTGACAGGCGGGAAAAATCATCGACGCGCATACCGGCATTTTTAGCAGAAATGTCCAGATCGTAAGCAGTGCGTGATACCTGCTTAAGTGCATCAGCAGCGGCCATACCGCCTTTCGCCATGCCATAGGCAGCGGCACCTGCCAGCCCAAACCGGCCTGCCGTTCCACCGAATTTAAGAGCGAGCTCCCCTACCATTTTCAGTGGAGGAACCATATCGCCAATAAACTGCACATTGTCCCGTGCAGCGCGGGACATATTCGACAGGCGGCTGGAAAGCCCATCCAGTTTATCGTCTGATTCCTGGCCGCCGAATTTGAGTCCCTTTCGGGTTTGCTCAATCTGTGGGTTTAGCTTCTTAAGCGCCTCATCAATCCGGATAATTGTCGCTGTGGCCTTGTCCCCGGCGGTCAATTCAAAATCAAACGAATTACTCATCTGCAGATCCTCGCCTTATTTTATTAATCCGCTTAGCCTGTCCGACCCACCACATCAGACGATCGAGCGTCATCCCCCACGCCCGTTCATCTGACCAGCCAAAGTAAGCCGTTATGTCTGCGGCTCGCTCTTGCCAGAGGGTGAGGATCTCCAGGTCAAAAAACCCATAAGGAAGTCCTCACACTTCCGGAAATCAATGAAATCCATTTTTTGTAATACGGACTCGGGGATACCCCCTGAAGTGAGCGCGATCAGTAATCGCATGGCTGCAAGGGAGGTTTTTACCGCCTGCTTTTCGTAGAACTGTTCCGCCTGCGATAACGTGGGAGCCCGCAGCGTCAGCGATTCATAACGAATATTCTGCGTTGCGTCTTCGAACGGAACGTCCAGTGGGATTTCTTTAACTCGTTCAATTTCTGCCATCATCAGCTCTCCGTCACATCCGCGCCTTCCCAGCGCACATCAAAGGTTGCTTCTTCGCTTTCAACTTCCTGCACGTTGACCGTCCAGAGCGATTTGCCAATGATTGTTTTACCGTTGGCCAGTTCCGCAATCACGTTGACGTTAGTCTGCCCGTTGAAGCCGGAAACTATCGTTCCACCGCTGTCACGCACCTGACAGGAGATATATCCAACAACGGGTTTTTCTTTATACCCATGGACACCATCCATACCCGTCAGAGAGGAACGATTAACCTTCGATGGACTGTATTTAAATTGTCCGACAACCATAATTGTCACCCCATCGACAGTGACATAGGCTGTCCCGGCGAGACGGTTTGAAGTATCTCCGGCCATGGTTATGCTCCTGTGCTCGCCTGAAGGCGGAACTGGTTAAGCAGCGCGAAGATGCGCAACTGGTTGATAAGTGTCCCGGTCCACAGTACATCGACACGGTTCGGGTTACTGGCGTTTTGTTCCACGATAAGCCCTGCTGCAAACCCGGCGGAATCCTGGACGTAACCCTGGTACTCCAGCGTCTGGTATTGAGCAATCTGATCCGCGCGGATGATATTTGGCGTGACGATCGCGGCGCCAGGCGCAAAACGCGTACCATTGGCGGCCAGTTTCATGCGGCCAAAACGGCTGGTTACCTGCGTGCGAAGAAAACGCACCACGAAAGCAAGGGTGAACAGCGTTTCAACCTGAAGATAACTGTCGTCGGCATCCCCATAGCTGTTTTTCTGATAAGTGGTGATCAGGTTTTCAATGCGGACCGTACCATCATCATCCACTGTGAATGTTGAAATACCGCTGTAAAGGAGATTGTTACGCTCAGTAAGGTTGAAGCGATCTTCCAGTGCCGGAGCCAGCACACCGGAAATCGCCAGGCTTTGCAGGGGACGTCCCGGGTCATTGCGCAGGCTTACGGCTGCTGCGCCAGTGTATCCCGCCGACCAGACCCACGGGGGCGATGGCGACTTGTTCACACCCATCATCGTTTCGTGCTGGTTGTTACGCGATTCCCCCTTAGTCCCCAGCGTTGCATAGGTTCCTGTTGTTGTGGTAAATGCGTGTCCGTAAAGCTGCTGATCCCACGACCAGCGCCCGCCACTGTCGGACAGAAACGCTTTCAGCGTATCAATGGAGGTGGTGTCATCGTAGGCGCTGACGATGAAATCAAACGTCCGGTCCTGAAGGTTAGCCAGCGCACCTGTTATATCCGGTGCTCCAGCCCCACCGGCCATCGGGGTAATCGTCAGAACAAGGCCTGCCGGTGTGGCTTCACCACCCGGAGTACCTTCAAAGTTCAGTCGGATATCAATGTTGTTACCCTGTAAACCAAGGTTTTTCGCCGTCAGCGTAATGGTGTCGGTCGCCGCTGAGGCAGTAACGGGAAGCGATGTTTTGGCATTAATCGCTGCCGCCAGCGAAGTGGCAATGCCTGCGACCGTATCCGTCGCCACAACGGTCAACTGAATACGGATGCCTGCGATATAGAGCGAGATAACCCCGGTATCTGTTGGCGCGCTGGAAACTTTAATCGTGCCGGTAGCTGCGACCATTGAACCGGAATCTTCCTCCAGCGGCAGGATCCAGATTTCAGCGGCAGAATCATTGGCCTGATACGCTGTCATCATGGCGTGCAGTAAGCTGCCCTTCCCGGCCAGTTCGCCGACGGTATTGGGCGATGAGACACGCTCTGGAATGCCTTCGGTCGCCGTACCTGCAGACAACATGCCGCCGATAAGTAACGTGCGCTGCGTCGCAGTCGCCGTGTTTGCCATTGAATTATCAAACTCGACGTAAAACAGAGGGGTGCGCAGGTTATTGGGTACGCGTGCAAACGGAACTGTCATTCTGTGCCTCCCTCATTTTTCTCTGTCGTTGACTTTACCGTGGCCACTAAGGGAGTTACTGGTTTTTCAGTGATGGAAACATCACCATCACTCAACCGGCGGCGCCAGAAAATAGTATTTGGGACTTCCGCGCCTTCTGCAGGCAAAGGGGAGCCCTTGACAGGGTCGCGAACGCTGAGCCCGTCTTTCGGTTTAACAAACATGGGTTACTCCTGAAGGTTGGTATTAGCGCCTGGCACGGGTGTGCCGTCGGGCATTTGAACCCGAATATCGATGCCCTCAAGTGGCACGGATTCAACCGGATAAAAATCCTCTGGCCCCTGGTAATATTCGATGTCGATTTCATAAAGAAGCTGACCGAGGTGCGCTTCTCCATCGGCACTGACATTGATGGTTGAACGGATTTCGCGGTACCGCTGAATAACCCGGGTCAGTTCGTAGCTGTTAACCACAGCCCGATCGATTTGCTCGCGCAGGGCTTCAAGAGCCAGTTCAGCATCCAGAGCACCATCGTCATCGGTTTCACCGTCATATTCCTGAATGCGACCGGAAATACGAACTGTGGTTATGGTGGTAAAAGCGGGGGTATTTCGCCCCTGTGAATGCTTGTGATCAAAAGGAGTCTGCACCAGCAGGCATGGATACATTGCGCGGGTTGTGGGAAAGTCGCGGGGGGAAAATACATTTTCTCCGGCACTTGTCTTTCCCTTCAGCGCATCCACCACCAACTGGCGAACATTGGCTGCGTTCATTTTGCCTTCACTATCGTCAGTACCAGCTTCATCCCGCCGTGGCTGTCTGGCTGAACATCAGCAATATTAAAGAGCTGATTCACCGCCACGCCGCCGACAATCTGAATAAACACGCGATCACCCTGTACCGGCATTGAATACCCATAAAATTCTGCATCACGCACACCGAGCACTGGGTTAGTCGTGTTGATTTCCGATTCTCCATCAAGGTTTTCAGACGCCTGAACATAGCCGCGATCAAAAATCCCATTCACAGGGAACGGGGCTCCATTTTTTGGCCGGTATTCATGTTCATCGCCGAAAACATGATGCAGGGGAGCGAGAAGGTGCTCATCCCAGTTGACGCCCATGCCTTACTCCGGTGTCACGCTGACCGAAGGCTTGGCCTCCAGTACCCGCTGGCGTAATACACTGACATCAGCAATGACGCCCACCAGCAAAAGACGTTCTGCATCCTTACCAGCGACCGGAATAATGGTGTTTTCACGATAAATTTCACCATCATGGCGAATATGATTACCTTTCAGGACAACATATTCAGGCTTTACGTCATGGCTGTTCTGCCCGGCATATTCCGGGTCGGAATTTTCATCACCTTCATCACGGTTAAGAACATCCCCTGTAGTAACAGGTCCCGGTGACGGTGACGCCCCTTCTGCGTTCAGGTCCTGCGGCACACCCTCAGCGTTCAAATCCAGCGTTGCCCCTTCCGCATTCAGATCTGCCATATCTGGCTTAGTCGTATCGGTTTTAGCCATATCACACCACCGTAGCGCAGAGGGAAGCGTTTACCCGGCTCGGGATAACCAGTGGTGCAGACTGCATCATCAGTAAGCGCTGAGCAGGATCTTCTTTCACCCAGGTTTTAGGAGCGAAAGCGAGAGGACCATAATTGAAGGCCGGATCGAGAATGACGCCAAAGGCTCGCGTCCCCATCAAATCTGCACAACTCATGATAACGGCACCATCCGGAATCAGCGGTTCTTCGACGCCGGTAATGGGATCAATCGCCCAGTCGTTATACAACCAGAGGTCAAAATTACCCCAGCGCCCCTTATAGACCGCACCTTTCTGAATTTGTGCGCCAGCATTAATCTGGTTACCAAACGGACTCAGGGCTGGAAAAGTGATGGCGTTGTCCTTGATCGTGGTATCCAGCCTGAATGCACGCCAGGCCGAATTGGTGAATACCAGATCTGTCGGAACCGCACCGGATTCTTTCAGGAACTGGGTTTGCCAGACTTCAATGTCATCAGATGGTTGAGTGTTGGTAGCCCCAGAGGCAACCGTTAACGGCCATTTATCAGACCCACTGAGGGTAATAGTCAGATCTGCAGATCGACCAAAATCCACTACCTTGGTTTCATACCCTTCACCGGAAACAGTGACCGTACCCGATACCAGTGCGCTGGCAGCCATCCATTCCAGTCGACGGTTAATCATGTCGATCTGGTCCGCCATCTCGAACTGAAGATTCAGCATCTCGCGTTCGGCAGCGGTATATTCACCACCAATACGTTCGCCAATCTGACGACGAATAGGTTTACGTAAATCGGGCGCACGCTTATCTTTGATGTAAGCCGGTTTGAAGGTATTGGTCTGGTATTTGCGTGATTCAACCAGTTTACCCTCCACCAGCGGAGACACGAAGGGCGCCATACGGCGGACACCCACATCCACATCAATCGCGACTTCTTCCGTTTCGTAGGTCACTACATTGGGAAAAAAGCGGTCCAGCAACCAGTTCTGACTGAGTTTCAGGTTAGGAACCACCTGCACCAGCACACCGGTATCAAAAATATTATTCATATGCGATCTCTTGATGATGCCGGTTATCACACCGGCATAATTTAAAAATGAGCGCAACCCTGCCGCGACCGGCAAAAGGTAAGCTGTGAGTGAGTGGGGAAAAATCAGGCGGTGGTGACGGGAGCCTGAATGCTGTCACGCAGGAAAATGGCCAGAGGCCGTAAGGCTACTTTCATATCTGCAATCGTCCACGAATTATCAATAGTGACGTAATTCTGGTTGAATTCCCCCATCAGATATACACCGCCAGTCTGGTCAGAGGTTGATGCGTCAACATCATCGACCAGAATTGCCAGCGGTGTTTCGCTGCCATCCGTCGCTGTTTTAACGCAATGCGTGTATTTACCACTGGCGGTGATAGCCCCCAGGATAGTTCCACGCTTGTAAGGACCTCCGGTAATTGTCACGCTGTCAGTCACTAACTGAAGTGTGCCGGCGATAAGCTGATCTGGCACAAACAACGAGCTATTCATGCCTGGTACAAACGAGTTTGTTCCAAACTGATCCATTATTTACCCCCTGCGGCGCCACGGCCGGTTGCACTGTCATAAAGGCCCATCATCTGTGTTGCCAGGCCTGCGTTACCGCCGGTTTTCTGAGCACCATCTTTACCCAGGCGGACCTGTTCAGCATCCTGCATGCGCTCATCAAGAGAACGACGCCCTTTTCCCTGTGGCTGTTGAGGGCGATTGCTCCGCAATACATCAACAGCAGCGGCGGAACTCATGCCAGTATTGAATGCCAGCGATGCAGCCAGCGCGACATTGTTCACCGCAAACTTACTGCCGAAAATACGGGCGCAACGACGGCGCTCAGCCTGACGCGCCTGGCGGCTGGCTTTGTCGTCCTTGCGATCATCACCGTCATCGTCTTCCGGATCAGTGTCGTCATCGTCTTCAGCATCAACGTCGTCATCGTCGTCTTCGGCGTCATCCTTGCGCTCATCGTCTTCGGCATCAACGTCATCTTCATCGTCTTCGGCATCATCCTTGCGCTCGTCGTCTTCGGCACGACCTTTTGCCTTGCGGGCTTTTTTGGATTTTTCATCATCCTCTTCCGACGCTCGCGCACCACCAAAGAAATGAGCAAAATTAAACGGTTTAGCTTTAGCCATATCAGGCTCCTGTTAATTTCAGTAAATTTCGAAATGCCGCATCTGGCGTCATGACCATATCTGCCAACCCCAGCGCGACGCCATCTGCGGCCATAAAACAGGCCGCTTCGGTGTCACGTACCACCTTCTCTTTCATCCCACGGTTGCGGGCGACCGTACTGACAAACAATTCCCCCATCGCATTGATATCGTGCTGAATAGCGGCAAACGCGGTATCTGACAGCGGTTGATAGGGATTAGACTCGGCTTTACGGTCACCGAACGTGATGATCGTGACAGCCACGCCGGCATTTTTAATCTGTTGTGACCAGTCAACGTGCATCGTGATCACCCCCACCGAACCCACCCCACCGGTTCGCGGGACACAAATACAATCTGCCGCGCTCGCAATGGCATACGCAGCGGAATAGGCGCTTTCCGTCAGAATAGCGTGAATAGGTTTCTGCCCACGGGAGTTATAAATCACATCGACCAGATCAAAGCACCCGGCAACCTCCCCCCCAGGCGAATCGATGTCGAGGCAAATAGCCTCCACTTCAGGATCATTTAATGCAGTTAAAAACGCCTGGCGAATACCGTTATATCCCGTCATACCACTGTACGGTCGCAGGCTACCGAGTTTCTGTACCAACGTCCCCTGAATGGTGATAACGGCTACCCCTGAGACATTGTCATAGCCAGGATCAGAACGAGTTTCCCGCTGGCTGCTCCAGTCGTAGCCGTCGTCGTCATCCTCCATCGCAAAATTTGACTCTATCCTGGTAATACCCAGCCGGTCGGCCAGTGCTGCCATCACCACTTCTGCCTTTTTGGGATGGATGGCCAGCGGCGTGTTAAACATCCGCTGCGCTAAATACGGCAGATTCATTTTTCCTCCGGATCGGTAATTGTCTGACTGGCGAACTTATCCGCCTGCGCCCAGCTTGGGAGCGGAAGCCCCCGCTTGAGGCATGATTCGATTTCGCGCTGGCGCTGATCGAGGACTTCTTCCCAGTCTTCCCCGACGTTTTCCCCAACCTCAATTTCAAGCGTGGAAAGCCCGGCATCCAGACCAAGGATTGCCCCTTTTTTCTCTGCAACCGGATCCACCCATCCACGACCCGGCCCCATCCAGCGGGCGCGAGAATAGGCTGCACGCGCATCAACGAAATCAGGTGCGCCAGCAGGCAGCGGCAGATCTTCGTTGTCATGAACTTCTTCAACGAAAGCAGTAAGCACCGGCTGCGCTGTTCCCATAGAAAAATCATCACGGCGCCGTGTCAGCGTTTTCCAGGCTTCGAGCAGGGAAGAACGCGCGGAACTGTAGTTAACGTCAGACCAGTCCTGCGTCACCTGTTGTGGAGATAACCCGGTTCCTGATGAGAAATTACGCAGGACCGCAGATTCAAACACTTCAAAATTGCTGTAAGGGCGTGCGGCATTGACCGTCGTAATTTTTTCACCGGGGTACAGAATAGGCATACGAGCACCGTTCTGAAGTGTCAGCCTACGATCATTGTGAAATTCTATGCGCCCGTCCTGGTAGGCACCCAGGCTGCTGTCATCGAAGCTTTCCCCCATGGCAGCCTGCACCATTTCAGAGTCGTAAGGCGACTCAATGTAGGCGGCGAAAATGGCATTCAGGATAGCCGCTTCCAGCTCGCTCTGGTCATATTTGACCAGCATTTTCAGACGCTGAACTACGGGTGTCAAAATGCCGTTCCCCCTGTGTTGCGCACCACGTTCATGGTCAAAATCATGCACAACGTGTGGTCGACCCCAGGCTGTTTCACGCGGGATACGGCGCCATGTCAGCGTTTTTGCGCCACTCCACCAGTCACCGATATGAGCCTCGCGGATGTGATAGGCGATCGGCGCACCGTCAGCATCAATTTCAACGCCACCACGAATATTCGGCAGGTCAAAATTCTGCTGCGGATTACTGAGCCTGTCAGGATCAACCACCTGTACGGTAGTGGCATATCTTCCCCGCCCACGTCCAAGCCTGTCAGTGCGGTACTGCAACACCATCAGCGCATCCCCATCTATGAGCTTGTGGCGAAATGCGAGACGCAACATCTGCGGAACAGTGAGCTTACGCTCCACATCGCAATAACGCCCCGTGTCATAAGCCCAGGTTCGCCAGTGCGCCTCCAGTGCCTTGCCGTATTCTTCCGCCCAGGTCGAATCAAAGGTTTTTTTCCCGGTCATCATTCTGAGCACGCGATAATCGGGCTTCATAATCGGGCGAAAATTGGCCCCGACGGCATTATCGAGCAGACGGGTTATGGCACCGCTGGCCCATCCATCATTACGTACCAGGTCACGGGCTCGCGCGACGATGCGATCCCGGTAAATGTTGATTTCGTTGTCAGGCGACCACAACGCAGGCTGCCAGTTTGCCAGCTGATCGCTGAACGAATCGGCGGCATCATACGGAACGCGGCCACCACTGGTGAGCATGGACGGGCGACTCTGACGGAAAGGTGTCCCGTCCGGCCCGAGAATTTGCACTTTGTTCATCAGAATCTGAACCTCACAGGTTTTCTCGGACGGGCCACAATACCAAGTTGTGCCTGAAGCAGCTGTATCAGTGCCAGCAGGTCGGCAAGGGAGCTTTGCTGATAAGAGACCGATCGGGTACCGTCTCCCTGTGAATAGGAAAACGAAACACCGCGGCTCCCGGTTGTTAAATCGATATACGCCTGCTGGGCTTTCGCCAGCGCATCCCTGAGTTGTTCATCCGTCATCGCGCCCGCAAGTAAACTGGTGTTCCGGTTAAACATGGTTATCCTTATTTCGGCAGGAGGTTTGACAGTCTTTTCCGCTTCGGTGCCGTTGTTTCCTCAACAACAACACCAGGAAGTTCGTAGCTAATTTTTTCTTCAGACGCTGACGGAGGTGGCAACAACCTGTCCGGGTTCGCTTCAAGATTGGCGGCGCGAACGTTCAGTTTCAGGCCCATGTGCATGAGTCCGCACAGCGCGGCATACCCATAAACCCGGCAGTCCAGTGCCTCATTCGCGCGCCCGGGGATCTGTTCCCAGACACTGAACCGTTGCCCGGCAACAACTTTGTAGACGAGGCGTTCCGCCAGAAGCTGGTTGAAATAGCCAACATCACGATCATCAGGGAAATGCATATACCCCGGCGCTGGTTCATCCTGTTTGGGTGGTTCGAGATGCAACCTGCCGCGCACAACATCCTTGGCCGCGTTGACGCCGATGATGATTGGCCGGAACTGCGCTTTGCTTTTTGACGAGGGTCGTTTTGTCGGCCAGACAGGATTACGTTTGCCGCCCTGAGCGGACTCCCCCTTTATGGCCCAAATGCGACGGGCAAGGCGCTCTTTCGCGAACTCGTAGACTTTCTGGGTATGATGACCACCGGAGTCATGGCAGGCCGCCATGATGGTCAGTCCCCTGCCATCATTCCGGCGCCAGACCTGTTTCAGATATGCGTCAAGCCGTTTCCACGGTTCATCGGTCTCCAGATCCCCATAAATAACATCGTGCGCCACCGACCAGGATTCTTCGTTTTTCCCCCAGCCAATTACCTCAATTTCGAAACGATCGTCCTGGGTATCAATCCCGGCGGTGAGCACTGCCACCCTGTCATGCACCGGCGCAGGAAAGACTTCCCGGCGCGCCAGTAAGATATCGACAGGAAGCTGCTTGCCGTGGTTTGGCCGGTGAGGCAGACCCATCTGGGTGTTCCACCAGGCCTGTTCTTTGTCCGGGTCGCCTTTCGCTTTGATGTACTTCTCCGCGATGTCAGATGGCTTATCTTTCTGCCAGGGGCTGAAAAGTTTTGATGCCTGATAACCAGCGTGTGTATTTTCAACGGCTTCCCGTCCGCATGCCGGGCAGATGGCGCGGTATACTGCGTGGCGCTCTGATTCCGACCAGCACCACACGGTATCCACACTGCCTTCATCCTCTGCCCGCCAGGCATTGTCATAAGCCATCAGCGGTGAGTGCCGCTCTCCGCAACATTCAAACACCTTTGTCTGATGCCAGCGGATGGTCTGTAACGCGCGCAGTCGCTGCCCTTCCGACCAGCCAGCCCCGCAGCACTCGCAGTGGATCATGGCTGATTTGGTGAGGTGCTTATCCCCCTCTTTTGGCCACTGGACGTGTTTAAAAAAATCCAGGAACTGCCGGTGCCCGCAGTGAGGACACACCACAGACGCCCGGCGCTGATCTGAATCAGCGTAGCTGTCCGCTATCCGGCTTTCATCTTCGACCGTCGGGGAGCAGGCACGGACAGACAACCAGGTCAGACCAAACGTTGCCGTTCGTTCTTCTGCCAGCGCAATAGGATCGCCCTCGCGCGTTATTGGGTATTTGTCCACCTCATCTGCCAGCAGGATACGAATCGGTCGGCGAGCAAGGTTGTCCGGGCTACCAGCCCCTGCCAATGCAAGAAATCCGCCAGTAAAGGATTTATAGAGAATGGTTTCCTTGGAGCTTTTCTGTTTTGAGTCGCCAATGATGTTGCGAAGAACGGGCGTTACGCGCACCAGTGGGCTGATTCGCTCTTTTGAAAACTGCTCTGCCGCTTCCTCTTTCGGTTGCAGCAGCAATATCGGGCAGGGATCAAGGTGTGCGAAATACCCGAAGAGGTTTTCCAGCAATGCAGTTTTCATTAACTGGGTGCAGCACATCACCGTGATGATGTGAACACCGGATTCAGTCGCCGCCAGCATCGGTCCTCTGGCGATCTCAACAGTAGATGTCTCCCAGTTCCCCGACGTGCTTCCCGCCTCTTTTGCCAGTTTCCGGTAATCATCCGCCCATTGCGGCACGCTGATCCTGGGTGGCGGCGTCCAGCCTTTCCGCGCACTCAGTTTCAGGCGCTCAATCTTCTGTTGGCTTAAACTCTGGCTCTCCGAGGACTGAGATATGTTTGTGGACATGTTCAATCAGCACCTCTGTCATCCTGTCCGCCGGTACATCCAGATCAGCAGCCATGAGCGGAGCTACCCTGGACGGCCAGTTAAGCCAGGCATCACGCTGTTGGCGAAAGGCGTTGAAAAGAACCTCCTCGGCGACAGTCATTTCAATGAGCTGACCATCTTTTTGCTGAAACTCTAATTTTGTGAGTAATGCCAGATAGTTCTCTTTAATACGGCGGGCTTCATCCAGGGATAATTCAGCCCCGTTCTGAAGAATAAAATTCATGGCAATGCTTTCGGGTGAAGCACCATCATCCTCTTCTGTCTTTACTGCCTGCGATGAAGTGGGGGCAGCCGCTTTTTTTGCCGGTGACGCTGCTTTTTCTGATGTGGGGCGATTGATCGTTTTCCTGTATTTTTCCAATAGCGCATTCGAGGCGTTAACATCGATATCATCGCCGGAAATAACCAGCCATCCTCTGCTCTTCCACATAGTAACTGTTTTACGACTGACGCCATGCAGCCTGGCAAAATCGGACTGATTCATTGTTACCCCAGTGTGTTACCTGGATCTGTTACCCTGGAAGAAAGGTAACACCTGAGGTAACAGATCATTTTTCAAAAAGTTATTTACAAACAAAGACAAACAAGAAAATGAAACAAAGTGTAACTGTTACCTGTTACCCAAATTTGAAAACCTGTAGCTAGGAAAACAACGCGGCGCGCAATGCCCGTGCAATAAAAAGGTCCCCGGAAGGACCCAAATGATAATGATTATCACGAACACTCTTCAGAACTTTACCTTTCTCGGTAATCGTCACCAGGTAGCAGACAGGTAGGCGATAATTGCCAGTGCACCTGTCGTGTATCAATGGCACAAAACACACTCCCATCATCACGCAGCAGGTAAGAAGGGAAATATGCGCCTCTGTCATCATGAGCAATGGTGGAAACCATGGGCATGCCCTTATACACGCCCTGAAATGTTCCGTCATGAAGAAAGCGCTCTGTAACATGAAGTAAATCTTTTGGATCTCTCCATGTTATTACGTGTAACGCTCTAGCCTGTGCCCACGCGTCTGCGCTGTAATAAAGCGTCGATGTTTTATCATCGAAGTAATTGATTGTTAGGTTTTCCACAGATTTCTCTGGTGTCTCCATCCTTACACCAGCCTGATTCTGGAATAAAACGGCGGAACTTGTTTGTCTACCATTATCGGCAAGAAGAATAATTCTTCCATGATAATGCTTTTCGCTGTAGACACTGACAAAGAATAGCGAACCGCTACCGTTGACTAGTGAAAAAGCCCCTGTAATTTTATCATCAGGATATCGCTTTAGCTTTTCGCTAATATCCCGTCCATTAAAACAAACACCCTCTGGAGTAAAAAAATAGGGTTCTTCATCTTTATTACCCCCTTGGGGTGCCGAAAACCCCGGCCTCTGGGGACAGGTGATTGCATACGAATACAGAGGCAATAGAAGTAAGCACAGCGCCAGTTTTACTTTCATGGATTCTCCTTGTGGCTAAGCCATTAGCGTCTATAGTGAAGCATGGTTATCTGCCCTAAAAAAGCTCTTATTTTGCCGTTCTTATTGCTTCACGTATGGCCCTACTTAGCTCACCGGGCATTAATGCGTTTGCCATTGTGCTTGCTCGCTGCATATATCCCAGCGTCGGGGATACGGCCAGTGCATTACCAAACCGTATCAGCAACTTTGGTGCTGGTTTTTTCATACGATCACGGCGCGTACCGTTTGGTGACCGCTTTGCACGCTTCGCTGCTTTTTTGCTTTTCCTGGTCTTTCTGCGCTGCCAAACACCATTCACATCGCCAACTGTGCCAATGAACACGTCCGGCTTCGCTTTGAGTTGAGCCATTTTTGTGCGTGGCAGGTTACCGTATTTATTGAGTTTGATGTTCTTGGGGTTGAGCAACGCCTGACCGTTCAGCTTGTGTTGACCACCGAACTCGAACGGCTCCAGGTAAGCAGCAGCTGTGTCACGAACAAACACTCTTGCCCGCAAGTTATTCTTGCGTGCGCCTTGTGAACCAACAGACTTGACGGTAAACGGTGTCGGGTTGTCCAGATGGCGCTGGAGCGCTGTGCGTTCTGCTCCCTCTATCTGACGCGCAACTTTCGTTAATGCTTGCGCCATAGCGAAAGGGATTTGTTTTTGAAGCTGGTGTAACTGTTCAGAAAGATCATTCAGGTCTGCCATATCACGCCAATTCTGTCTTTTATATGCCAGCTATCTGAAGTTGAATAACGTTATCGCGAGCCAGCGAAATAAGCAGGCGAAAATAAAGCGATATCAGTGCATAACAGACACCCGTAAAAATCCACCCGCTATATGCCAGAAGGCAGCAGATTAGGATCAATTTCAGCCACCCGACAAAACGGCTGAACGGATTATTTTTTTTCGCTATGCCGCCAATAATTTCCAGCATCCTACGGCGAGACTCTTCATCTTTTGCGCTTTTAGTTGCATAACTAAGAATGTAAATCAATGGACCAACAAAAAAGGCCAAAGCCATAACAATCCAGTAAGCTGCGGCTGTTAGCCCCAATAAAGATTGAACACCGGTTATTGCTGAATAAAACAATATAATCAGCAGCGCATAGTCAGTGGTATTTGTAATCAGCTTGGTGAAAAACTTTTTCATGACGTTACCTTTTAGATGTTTACCTCTAGCACTGCTAATCCGCCGAGAGATAGAGGTTTGTCCGCCCTAACGGACAGTTGAAAGACTTTCTTCGATGTTCGCGTACGATACGCATAAAAAAGCCCCGCATAAGCGAGGCGTATCCATAACTTCCGATAAAATCACTACTAGCGGTGGTGATTAGTTCAATCAGAGAATGTTATCTATTTTTTTCTGAATGAACCCATCCAGTAAGCGTTTAGAAACATCAACAAGTGTTCCCATGCTGGCTTCTTTAAAACCAGACTTAACTGTATTCCAGACTTCTTTGTTTTTTATCGCTTCGAGGAAATCATGACCATCAGCAGTTAACCTTAATGGCATAACAGCCCAAGATACATAGCCATCGAGTGATTCAACTACCCCAAAACCGCTTGAACCGTCGCTCTGGCAAATCAGCCCCCGATCATCCAGCAGGCGCATATGAAAAAGAAATGCTTCAGTAGCGTAATCGAAACCCTGTTTTTTCAGTTCATTAATATCAGTTTGTGGGCCTTCTGATGCCTCGAATGCCTCTAGCAAGCCTTTAAGGTACTCATGATCAATTTTCATAAAAATCCCCTTGGTAGAGTAAGGGATTACAATAGCATTATCACAGGCACTCAGTGAATGCCTGCTGTAATGCCTTTAGGATGCGCTGCCAGTCTGTGGTGATACATCACCAGTCACTGTGGTAGATGTCTGCCCGGATTTAGCGGCATCTTCCTGCAGTTTCTTCAGCAACTCCTGCGCCCTGGCTTCTGCCTTTTCTTCCAGTGCCTGAGCTTCTGCTGCGGCCTCTTGTGCTTTGTTTGCTGCGTGGGCTTTAATCCAGTTGCGAATTGCCGTCCAGCCGCCAGTAATAAGCAGCAGTGCCACACCAGTGACTGAGAAGTACAACAATACAATTTGAATCGGTGTCATTTGGTAGTTTCCTGTCGTTTCTGTTCAGCTTTTCGAATATCGGCTTTGTCCTGATTACATTGCTCAATGACACCAAGCAGGCGTTCGTTGAGCTTCAGGCTGTCGCCATAGGTCATTTGCTCAGGTATCTGGGGGATTACGCAGTCAATCAGCAGGTTCGCTGGTAGTGGTACCGGTTGAACCGGAACGTATTCGATTTGCGTGCTCGCGCAGCTGCTCAACAGCAGCGGAAGGAACAGGCTGTTTAGCGCAGTCATCACTGGCGATGGCCTTTTCAATGATGACAACCCTGTCCTCTGTCTGCTTTTCAATTCGCTGCTTTGCATCTGCATTAGCCTGAGAGATGGTGTTGAATATAGACAGTGTGGTCATGACATTCGCTGTCACGGTTTTGGCCTGGGTTAGCGCTTTTTCCGCAGCATCTGCCCGGTTGCTGTTGCTTTGATACTGGTAGCCGACAAAACAACCTGTACCAACAATGAGAAGAAAAAAACCAACGATAATTGTCGCCTGGATGGATTCGCTCATTTCTGACCCCATTCGCACACTTCACGCTCAATAGCACGGCGGGTAATCAGCCCTTTCCACTGTCTGCCACCAGCATAAGTCCAGTGACTCAGTTGCTCACATGCGCCTTTCTGGTCACCCTGGTTAATTTTTCGTAGCAGCGTTGATTTCTGGAAATTCCCGACACCAACGTTATAAGCAAATGAGTAAAGAGCCCCACGCATGGTTTCAGGAATGGGCTTCCTGATGTACGGGTTAATTTGACGGGCTATAGCGTTCAGGTCGTTGCTGAGTAGTGACCGACACTCTTGCTCGGTGTAGGTTTTTCCGGGCATGATGTCTTTGCCTGTATGTCCATAACAGACTGTCCAGACACCAACTACATCCTTGTATGGGTTATATCGGACACCCTCAAGACCGTCATTACCTGTTGGGCCGGTAATTAAAACCGAAGCTATTGCTATGGCACCGCCCCCAACAGCGGCCAGTATGCTTTTTCGCAATGCAGGAGACATTATTCACCCCGCGCGGCTTTGCGCCGATCCTCTTTAATTTTGAAATAAAGATTTGTCAGGTACGTAAGCAGGCCAAAAAGAAGACTGCCAAGCACTCCGATAGCCGCCCATTGTGATGGACTGACTTTGTCGAGCACCTGGAGCATCCAAAAGCCAGCACTCCCGGCTGATGTGCCATAGGAAACACCCGTTGTTAGTTTGTCCATTCGATACATGCTCTCACCTCCGATTTATCGGGGTGCTGTGTGTAAGTTGAGGAAGGAACAGGCCAGCAGACACAAGGTGAAAGGGATATCTGTGAGTGAATGTCTGTGACCTGAATGCGAGAGCTCACTGAGGTGAGCTAATTAGGATGTCTATTCGACTCATTCTGTGAGGCAAATACGCAAAAACCCCGCCGAAGCGAGGTTTTATATTTAAAAGTTTAATTCTTTTACGCCGCGTGCAATTCCAGGCTCTTGCCCATTGCCACCAGCGCTTTCTGTATGGTGTCGATCTTAGTCGAATGCTGAAGGTTAAACAGCCTTGTCACTTCCTGTTTTTTGATACCCATGCGGGCGGCCAGCTCAACCTGAGTTAAGCCGGACGCAAGAAAGGTATTAAGCAGAAGCACCTTCGCCACCACGCTCGATGGCACCTGCACAAAATCACCTGAAACATTTCCTGGCGGCGGTACAGGCTCGTTATCCTCGAAGTAGAACTCAAAGGATGTAATGAGCGCATCAAGCGCATTTGCCAGTGCTTCTTCCCGCGTATTGCCCTGAGTGTGAGCCTCGGGGATGTCAGGAAACGAAACCACATAGCCGCCGCTGTCTGGCGTTAAAGTTACTGGATATCGCATATCGTCCTGATGAAGCTTTGCGAGTAACCAGCCCCGGAGGGCTGGTTTGTTAATTAAGGCCTAACTGTTTAAGTATCGCCTTTCTCAGTGGCTCTTTAATCTCATCGCCCGGGTGTCTCGGCATCACGCTTCGTTTCCCGTTGTATCTCAGTTTCAGGTGGTTAGTACCGTTTGAAACTTCGACTCCCTGAGATTCAAGCCACCGCCTGAACTCGCTTTGCTTCACCACTCCTCCATTCTGTTGAACATGTAATTATAGTAAGCATTATTGCTTACTATGTCAACATTTTTGTTTACACCAGAAGAGGAGAGAACTTATGCAGTGGTGTGCGCCGGTCTCACACTTCACGACTCAGGTATTACCAGAACCGATCATGGCAGGACTTTTAATCCTATCTGTTCTTTCACTGCAAATAAAAAACCCCGCCGTGGCGAGGTTATAAGTTTTTGTGAACGGTAGACACACAATGCCCATCGTTAAGAAAATCCTAACCATTATTTTTGAATATTGCAAGCATCATGCAGACAAAATTCACAATAATGTTGCTATCGTGTGACTTTCTTCAATTTTTTCTCTGCGTATGCTTCTTCCTGCCAGCACTTCGTAACCAGCATATTGATCACTGATGCATAACCGCTGTACCACTGGTAACTGGTCAGGTCCGGAACCAGTTTTTCAATCACTGCTTTAGCCAGTGTCGTTGGTACCCGACTGTAGCGATTGCCGTTACAACGACCACAGACTTTCATGGTTGGGACACCTATCAACCTGGTTCGCTTCTCATCCAGAACAGTGCCCTTTCCTTTACACCCACGGCAGGCTGTACTGACTTCACCTTTACCATCACAGTAGGAACAAAGCATTTCCACTTCCTCATGGCGAACTGTGGGTTCTACACCTTTTACGCCAGGGTGTTTCATCACATCTCGCATCGACCGGATCACGCCTTTCCCGTGGCAATGTGGGCATTCGCTTTTACTGGCTGCGGAACGTGAATAATCGGCATAGGCAAACTTAACCAGGCAATCCACAATCTCCAGCCGGGTGGATTCTGTCAGCTTGTTCAGTACCGGATTATCAAGTGCCATCGCGTAATTCGTTAAACCGTCAATGGCTGGCTGTGGATCCTGAATCCCCATCTTTGCCAGGAAGAGGTTAAACCCAAGTGGCGCTTTTGACTGAACCATGCCCTGAGCCGCCATCACATCAGTAATGGTGAGGGATGCACTCCCGGTAGCCGGGGTCTCGTCATTCAGTTTTGGTGATTTCGGTGAGTAAAATTTCGGTAATGCTTCCAGATTCATACGTATTCTCCACTTAAGCCAGAACGCCAGTTGCCAGCGCACGGTCAATAAAACGAAACCACAGGGCCAGCTGGCTCCCGTACTTTTCCTCAAATGCCACGGTATCGGCGTGTAACTCGTCGTGGTGCGCCCTGCACAGCGGTATCACGAATAAGTCATGCGCCTTGGTTGCCATCCCACCCTGCCCGTGGCCAATAATGTGGTGGGGGTCGTCTGCGGGTTTTTTGCAGCATTCACAGGGCTGCGACTTCGCCCACTTCGTAAATGTTTGATTTACCCAGCGCCTGCGCTTTGGACGCAACATGAAGGATTCCGGTGTTTCCGGGTCAACCGCCAGGGTAAGCACCGGTTTTACGTGTTCCTCTATCACGCTGGTGGCTGGTACCGAAGGCATCAGGTCACATTCGCGGTAGACAGATTTGATGGGCTCCACCTGCCAGCCCAGCGCCTGTTCAGCCATTGGCTCAGGAAAGGCATCGGATACGCGCTGGCGAACAGCCCACCAGCAAAGCTCAGGCAGTGTGAGTGTGTGGCTTTCATCAAAGTGAAGCGCAGCCCTGGCTTTATACACTACCCACTCAACCACGTTCTGCCTGGCGATATCGGTAAGTGCCTTAAATGACTGATCACGAAACTGGGTGTCGCAGTGCCAGCACAGGCGTAACGCGCCTTCGGCTTCTCTGCGGGTGGTTATCTCATGGTGATGATAGTCACCCTCGCCCCACTGGCAGGTGTTCCCGTTCATCAGCAGCCAGGCCTCAAGGGCACGGACGCCACCAGCAGCCTGAATAACCCGTTCATCAAGAAAGAAACGAAGCAGATACGGATCTTCCGTAAGTGGCTGCCTCACGGGTGGTACCAGGCCGGTAGGCAAATCCGCCATATCGGCGGGCTCATGCTCCACCAGCACACGGCCACGGGAAAAGAGTGGCATCAGCTCTGGTCCGGGACGTAACAGCACAATGCCCATTTTCCGGGCAATATCCGGTGTTAACAGTGCTCTCAAGATCACCTCAGTGCACGGTTTCGAGCAGTCGTATTAATTCAGGAAACTTCGATTCAAAGAAGTGAGGTTGTGTTTCCCGGGGATTTGCCGGGCTGGTGATGTTTTTGCCGTACATACACCCTTTTGCAGTAAGCGACCAGAAACGCTTAACACCATTGGCACCTGAACGGCTCTGTCGTTCTTTATGCTCAACAATGCCCAGCTTCGCCAGTTGCTGGTATGCCTGGGAATCCGTCATTCTGATGCTGTTAGTTTTCAGTAATGCGCTCAGTGACTGAGTTGGACGACTGGAGCCATCATGTGCACCAGCAGGAGCATCAATGGCGTACTGAGGCATCAAATCAGGAAGTCCGGCAACCTGAAGCAATTTTTGGTACGCACCGAGCTTTGATGAATTTGACAGGTTGAGCATACGGGATGCCGATTCAAGGAGAATAACACCGGCCTGCACCTGATCAGATTTCAACGAAACAGCACTAGCACTTTGAATTTCATCAAAGGTACGAATAACTTTCAAATTGAAGGATGCGCTGATCCACATGGCATAGGCATATACCAGCTCTTTACACACGTAAGTTCCCTGGTTGTTACCGCCACGAATGGTATCAACAGGAGCGATACCCAAATTTTGGGTAACGGATAATTCCTCGATAAGTTCAAGTGTTTGCGTACTGGAAAGAAATTTGGCAGGTTCTTTAGTTCGCTCATTTGCTCCGGTAGCAACCGCTGCACGGTGCAAATCATTAAGGCAGTAGCGACCATCAAGATCACGGCGTACGGAAACGCCATCAATTACGAATAACTGATTCATAGTTTCTCCACTAGTTTTGTTAACCGGGGCTGCACCCCCAATTTGCTCACGCTGTTCAAAATTAACGCCTTATGGTTATTCTTGCAACAAGAACTGAACAGATATCCAGTATGGTTAAACATTCAGCCTCCACTGTTCAGGCGGCTGCACCCGCCGGTTTGTACAGACTTATCGTGATTTCGACCTTTCCCCCCTTCACTACCGGTCCCCACTCAATCAGCATCTTTTTAACCTGGCTGTCGTCTTCCCATACCCCGGCATGAGTCAGGGCATCGAACAGGGCCTTGTTGTAGTTATCCAGGTCACGGCGCTGGTTGTTCGGCGGGAACAAAACAATTTCAACCTCTGCCAGCTCGCTGGATGGTTTTGGCAAACGGCGTAACTGTTCGATGATGGCGGCACAGGCAGCACTCTGATATTTACGGCCCTCAGCACTGACCAGGATACGGCCAGCCATCGGCCCTTTGTTCGGGGATCGCCAGTAGGCGTTAACGCTGGGTGGAAATGGCAGGATAAGCTTCATGCGGCCTCCTGTTTTGACTGACACATTTCAGGCAAATTCGCTCTTACCAGAGCCTCAGCGAATGGTGGTGGTACCGCATTACCGCACCGGGCAACCTGCTTGTCTTTCGCATATTTCACGCCACGATAATCCATGTCGATGATGTACCAGGATGGGAACCCCTGAGCTGCGTAAAGCTCATGGGGCTGTAGCATGCGCATGCCAATATCAACAATTTGATAGGCCACTCCATCGATGTGAACCAACCCAGTACTTTCCGGTCCGCAATATTTTTCCAGGAAAGTGCGCACTTCACCTATATGCAGACCACCAGCAGTAACTGTCGGCATGGGTTGATCAACTGGCTGCCCGTCCCGGCATGTCCCGCGAAGTTTTACCAGGTGTGAGGCAACAACAGCATGGTGGTCTACTGTCGTCACTGAATGTGCTGGCTCGTCCATCCCGACACCTGCCCCCTGATAATTACCCCCATAGTGTTTAATCAGGTGAGCGGCAGCGATAGCGAATTTATTACCACCCGCGGTGACTGTTCCAAGTGGTTTTTCTAACTGCAACACCCGTGGAGACTGCCCGGGACGTTCTCCATACCCCATTTGAATAAGAGTGGTGGATACCAGTTGCGACTTACCGCCACCACCCGCTGTCACAGTAGCGCTCGGCTCATCTGCCCGGTGACCGGTACTGGCACCAAACTGGCGTGCAATCACCGGCGCAACAATACAGGCGCGGGACTCTTTGAGGATTGTGTGTGCGGGCTTATCTAAAGGCCTGGGTTTCGCCTGATACTCACTGCCCCCATTGCCAGCCAGGAACGGAGTAACTACCGGTGTCGCAACAGCATAACCATGGGTTTTAGTGATGGTCTGTAACGGTTCTTCCAGTGACTGTCCCCTGAAACAGTCATAGTTACCCTTGCTGGTAGTGTGATTGCACTTCACGATGAAAGGCGATGCACTGTCGATAACAAACCGCTGTATGCCACGGGCAATACGTTTCAGGGTGTTTTCAGCAAGTGGCTTTTTGCGATCGAAAATTGACGGGCACGGGATTGACCAGTCAATGCATTCAGCAGCTGTGCGCCAGGGTTTCAGTTTCCCGCTACGCACATCACTGGATTTAGGGTCGCCATGCGTTGCATCAGGCCACGATACTGGTTTTCCATCACAGCGCATGACCATGAAGAAACGCTTTCTGATAGTCGGTGCACCATAATCACAGGCGCGCATTTCGCGATAATCTACGTTATAGCCAAGCCCGACAACGAGTTTACTGGACTGTTTACTACCCGGGTCAATACCAAGGAACTCACAGGCCTCGAGTAAAGCAGGATGATTAGCCGGGATGCCACCGGAAAGCATGCCGCAGAATGCTTCGAATGTTTCACCAATACGGGCAGGATCCGGACGCATTTCCCCGGCCAGAAGTGGCCCCCATGTTTTAAACTCTTCGACGTTTTCCAGCATCATGACGCGTGGTCGCACTGCCAGAGCCCAGCGAAGAACAATCCATGCCAGGCCCCGAATCGCTTTCTCTACTGGTTTTGCACCTTTGGCTTTTGAGAAGTGCCGGCAGTCAGGTGAGAACCACGCCAGGCCAACAGGTTTCCCGGCAGTTGCAGCACACGGATCAATATCAAATACGCTCTCGCAATAATGCAGGGTATCAGGGTGATTGGTGGTGTGCATCGCAACCGCATTCGGGTCATGATTAATCGCAATATCCACACTATGGCCAGTCGCCAGCTCAATACCCGTACTGGCTCCGCCGCCACCAGCAAAATTATCAACAATGATTTCGCGCATCAGGCTTCCACTCCCATAGCCTGGACCAGGCTGTTTGCTGACTGAATGATTTCAACGGAGGGCATGCGTTCCAGCCACATGCGGTTTATGTGTGACTTAAGTTTGTTTTGTAGGGGCTCGGTAAGCAGATCCGCCTGCCCGACCTGACCAAAGATAACGTCAACCTCTCCCGGCCAAACTGAGTAGGGTTTTATGGCTTCCCTGACAGCGACACGCAGATGACGAAAGTTCTGCCAGGCTGCATGGTCAATATCATCAGCGATGGCAATGAATTGCCCGACCGATAACCCATACTCTTCTGCACACTCTTTACTGACGGTGATCAGACGCTCTGTAACAGACTGGCGAAGGTCGTCATTGTCGAACCCCTGACTGGCAACAAACTCACGTAACGTGTTGTTCGCCTGATCCTGTTGAATAAATGCCAGGGCTTTGCTGATGGTTTCCTGTGGAATCGTCACCATAGTGGGATTCTCAACGGAGTCCGCCGCCCAGGTATGGGCATACCGGGATTCAGTGAAGGTGTAGGCCTCTTTATCGCCGAACGCCGCCACGGCACATGCCAGTACAGTGATGCCACTTTGGCTGAGAATATCTTCCCGGGTCAGTGGCATCTCTGGTTTTTCCGCCTCTTGAACTTTGGTGGGAGCCGGTTTCTCTTGCTCTGCCGGTTCCTCAATAACAGGTAAGTGTTCAGGCTCTTTTGCCATACGGGCCAGCATGCGTTCAGCCTCAAAGCGAACCTGACTCATAAAGGCATTGCCGCTCGCTTCCAGATCCGCACGGTTGATATAGCTGACTGCCGGGCCTTTCCAGGTCTTGTCGAACACCGCCACGGCCCCGGCAAAAAATGCGCCAGTCGGTTTTTGCTTCTCATCTTTCGGGATAAACCAGGACGGCAGATCGAAACCAAGACGCCCACGAATAAAGGCAATATGGTCAGCCTCTTCAGGCCACCAGACCTCACTGGTTGCAGCCTTGATCAGGAATACATAACGACCGCCCTTCTCACGCATGGCCATGGCATGTTGCATGATGTAGCGCATCCCGGTGATGTAATCCCCTTCATGCTGAGTGGCACGGCTGTACGGAGGATTGGCAAAGGCAGCACCGCCACCCAGTGTGCTCAGTTTCTCTGACCAGTCCTGCTGCATGGCGTTATCTTCTGCGGTGTACCACGCAGGGCATTTCGCATTACTTGCATCAGCAAACAGGTCCAGCACCAGCGGGCCAAACATGGCGTTAATGCCCCAGAAGATGCCATCGGGTGTACACCATTGGTCACCCACTTCTTTAAGTTCGTGGCAGGGCTTAGAACGCAGGGATTCAAGAGCCTCGCAGTATGCATTTGTCATGAGCGGAATCCCGCCGGAACCTGGCTATAATCAGTACCGTCATAGCTGCCCTTGAAGGTGTCCACACGACCAGGCTGTCTGCTACTGACTGGCAATGAACCCAGTTTCAGTACCAGTTCATCCCACTTCTCACGCAGTTTTGACGGGCTAAGGATGTTCCTGCACCAGAAAGGGTCTTTGTTTGCTTTGAGGAAAAGCTCACATATTTGCTTGTGAGTACGGAGATCCTGAACACGCATCAGGCGAACTTCATTTGCCCAGGCTGTCCAGTTTGGCTCTTTCGGGCGGGTTAATTCTCCGTCAGTCTCGGCAGCATGCTCGTACATTCGCGCAATGCGCTTCCAGATGTACTCTGCACAGGTCAGGTCATCCTGAGTTCCCCACTGGCGTTTAGCCTGGCTGTACACAACAGCCTCAGGGTGACGGGTAATAAAATCATTAGGAGAAATATCGCCGTCCGGTTGCGAAGCGTCCGGACTAGAAGGGTTTATGATCTGTTTGTGGTGATCTGAGTAATGATCTGTATAGAGAATAGGTTCCGCGACTTCGCGGTTAGGGTTCCGTGATTCTGCGGTTTCGGTTCCGCGATTCTGCGGAATGGGTTCCGCAACTTCACGTTTCCCGTTCCGCGATTCTGCGGAATCCAGTGCTGGCGGGAACAAAGCACTAATTAACGCATCACCATCAATGCGGTAATGTGTCTTTTTCGTACCGTTAACCTGCTTCTGTGCTTTCTCAACAATACCCGGCAACCAACGGGTGCATATCTTGTTTACCAGGCGCTGTACCTGGTCGTCACTGACACCCCGGATCTCTGCTGCCAGTTCGCTATGCTCTTTGTAGAACCAGCCGTCCTTGAGGTCAGATTTGCCCGACCAGAAGACAAGCTGATTCAGCACCGCACCAAGCGCATGTGCCTGCTGGTCACCAGAAAAAAAGTCGAGGTAAGGCACCGGGATAGTAATACTGTTCCGTTGCCCAGACAGCGACTGTACGATTTCAAATATCTGGCTCACGGATCCACCCTTTTAAACTTTTCCCTGAAACGCTCAACGGGCTGCATGCACTCATGCGGGTAACCCTGGCGCATGAAAATGACCTGCTGTTTTTCCCGGTCGTAACCAATGACGTGGACAAGGAAACCTCGTGGGTCTTTGTACTGGCGGTCAAGTTCCTGCATAACGCTCTGGCCCTCCGGTAAAACACCCCCACGACACCCAGCGCCCGGCTGTGGTTACATGCCACCCAGCGCCCTGATACCATTCGCTCATACCGCCATTGCGTCGTTCCTGAAATATGAAACGACCGTAGTTGCGGTAAGCGGCTGTTAGCCGTTAAACTGTTCATGCGTTAGTTTCTCCACGAAATATCGACGCCACGGCGCCCGGAGCTGCACACTCGCGGGCGTCACCCTTTTCTGGCTCACAGAAAACGCGATAAACCAGGCTGGTGTGTTCCTGCAACTTCACTATCGATTTGTAGAGTTCAGTGTTAATAGCTTCACGTTCATGCGGCTCAATCACCCCGTCTTCGATTGCTACCCTGATTTGCTGTGAGTACTTAGTGATCTGCTCAATGGCTTCCAACAGCCGCTGGTTGATATCACCGTTGTCCACATCTTCAACGTCAGTCAGTGGAACAAATACCCCGCCAGATGCCCGGGCGACTGCATGCGCCACATGGTGTGTGTTACCGGCTTTTTGCATGACCATGGCCCAGCCCATTGGGAACATCTGATCGCCACCAGCACGCAAGCGGTTAAAAAGCGCGTCTTCAGTGACATCCAGCCACTCGCCTGCTTCGACATATCCGCCAGGCAATGCAGAGATAGCTTTCCTGATTGCGGCCACCAGCCAGGCGGGCTGCTTTTCTACTTTCCAGTGCTGCTTATCCACGGTTAACCCCTTCTGTCTGTGGTTGTTTTAAGCTGCTGTTTCGCTAGGCTTGCTATCATCTGATTTGCCATACAACAGCCAATGCGGGTCACAGTTGAGTGCCATTGCCAACTCAAAGATGAACCGGGGCCGTTTAGTTAAACCGGCTTCAATGGCTTGAAGAGATTGCTGAGTCATACCGACCATTTCAGCTAATTGCGATTGAGATAAATTCATCTCTTCGCGTTTTTTTCTGAGTCTTTGAGAAATTGTTTCCATATCACCTCCACAGTTTTATCTGTATTTTTGAACAGACAATTCTGTTTGTCAATCACAGTTTAAACTGTGAGGATTAAGGCACGCGGAGAGGGGAAACCATGAGCCTTGCAGAAAGAGTCAAACAAAAACGGATAGAGCTCGGCCTTACACAAGAGCAAGCTGCTGAAAAAGCAGGGATACGCCAACAGTCATGGGCAAGTATTGAAGATGGGAAAACAAAGAAACCCAGGAATATCGTTGGTATTAGCAAAGCATTAAGTTGTGATCCCACCTGGCTGATGAATGGCGGGACATTCATGCCTGTTGGTGATGTGAATACAAGGAAAGTGCCTTTGATTAGTTACGTTCAGGCTGGTGCCTTAGCTGAAAAGGCACCTATCAACGCTTTTGATGGAAATTTTGAGTACATCATGACTGACGTTGAGATGTCTGATTATACGTTTGCCCTTCGTATTGAAGGTGACTCGATGGAACCTGATTTTAAGGCCGGAGACATAATAATTGTTGATCCTGAATTAGAGCCTATGCCCGGTGAATTTGTAGTAGCTAAAAACGGGAACAACGAAGCCACATTCAAAAAATACAGGCCAACATTCACAGATATGAGCGGACACCAGCACTTTGAGCTCGTTCCACTAAACGATGACTATCCCACTATCAACAGCAATGAACACCCATTAAAGATTATAGGTGTCATGATAGAGCACAGAATTTACAGAAGAAAACGCTAATCCCCACAAACCGGCACTCGCCGGTTTTTTTATACCTACAGAAATTAACTCCATAAATACAGATTCTTGTGTAACCTCCAAAATAAATACAGTTTTATCTGTTGACATAATAACAGTTTTATCTGTAATCTTAATTTCATCAACAGCAGCCAGCCGTTGATAGCTAAGACTGACAAGTTGCACCATCCCTGTTCTGGCGGCCCGGCTTCCCTTGATGGTCGGTAACCGCCAGCTTTTTCAGGGCGCAGGAGTCTGGTGTTTATCCATGACCCCAGACCACTGCGAAGGAACGCAAATGCTGTGTAGACCTTTGGCGGTACCAGATCTTCAACCCAACACCAGGAGGATGAAGATAGTGTTCTGACTGGTACCGCAATTTTTTACACAACACACAAGGGCATCACCGGGTGACGGGCTCATTCCCCAATCCGCCCGGGTGGTTGCAGCCACAGGTGCCCTTTTGTGTTGTGTGGAGAAACTAACCGGCGGTGATGCCGCCATTCTGAGGGTAAACCGATGGACAAAGAGCGCTTAACCAATGTCCCAGACTTCTTTGGGGAGCTTGATGGCGGAGTCTTCGAAACAAAATCGCCGCCGTTCTCAATGATGTGGCTTCTGGCGTACTCAATAACCGTGCAAAGGGCAAAGTCACTATCAGCCTGGAGATCAGCCCGTTCGACGATAACCGGGTAAAAATTTCTCACAAGTTGTCTTCCGTGCGCCCAACTGCCCGCGGCAAGTCGTCTGAAGAAGACACCACGGAAACACCGATGTACGTCAACCGGGGCGGCAAGCTCTCGGTATTACAGGAGGACCAGGGGCAACTGTTCACCCTGGCTGGCGAGGCTGACGCGAAATTACGCGGCACCAATTGATTTATTACTTACCCGACAATTTAAGGATCGTTCATGTCACAGCAACTTGATTCAACCGCCATTGACCAGGTACGCGAACTGGTAATGAGCCAGCTGGCAGAAGAAAAGCTTGCCGGTGCTGACTGCCCGGCAGTGGCTCTGCCTAAAACTGTTAATGTTCAGTCACTGGAAAATCTCTATGCCGGGCGTTTTCGCTTTCGTGGGCAGATGGAAACAGCCAGCATCGACGACTTTGTCCGCTATTCCACTGGCTATGCCGCCGAAGGTACCCGCTGTTTTATCAATGCCGACAAAATGCGGGCGGCTTCCGTATTCAACCTGGGTACGCTTGATGAACCCGGCCATGCTGATAACACTGCCGTTCTCGCACTGAAGCGCACCGCGCCCTACTCTGCGCTGCTGAATATCAACGGCGAGCGTAACAGCCAGAAGCAGCTGGCCGAGTGGCTGGAAGACTGGTCCGATTATGTCACTGGCTTTTCGGCTGACGGTGAAGTCATCGATGCCAAAAAGGCTGCAGCTTCTGTTCGCAAAATCACAATTGATGCCGTCCGCAGTGCTGACTATGAAGATCAGGACTTCAGTGGCAAACGCAGTGTGATGGAAAGCGTGGAAGCCAAAAGCAAAGACATTATGCCGGTGGCCTTCGAGTTTAAGTGTGTGCCGTATGAAGGGCTGGAAGAATACCGATTTAAAGTGCGCATGAGCATTCTTACCAGTGATTCTCCTGTTCTGGTTCTGCGTATTGTCCAGCTTGAAGCCTACGAAGAAGAAATGGCCCAGGAGTTTCGTGACCTGCTGGTTGAGAACTTCAAAGACAGCGCCGTAGAAACCTTTATCGGCGTATTCCAGGCCTGACTGCCCAGCCTTAAATGCCCCACCCGGGGCATTTAGTGAAGCGCATTCAATTTAATTATCGCCACCCGGCGAGGGATCCACTCAACCAAAATTCAGCGCGGTGCAGCGCGTAAATAATACGGAGAACTGCCATGAGCTTTATTCAGACACTGTCTGGTAACCATATTGATTACCGAAATATCAGCCATGATGCTATTTGCATTGAGGATATTGCTACTGCCCTTTCCCATGCCTGCCGGTTCGCAGGGCACCTGCCCGAGTTTTATTCCGTCGCCCAGCATTCAGTTCTGGTAAGCCAGCTGGTACCCGGTGAATTTGCCTTTGAAGCTCTGATGCATGATGCCGCTGAGGCCTACTGCTGTGATATTCCGGCACCACTGAAAGCACTGTTACCTGATTACCGGGAAATAGAGCGCTACGTGGACAGCGTTATCCGGGAAAAATACGGGATACCGGCAGAGCATAGTCAGGTCGTCAAATATGCAGACCTCATCATGCTGGCTACCGAACGCCGGGATCTCGATATTGATGATGGAACTCACTGGCCGTGCCTGGAAGGTATTTCACCTACAGATATGTTCACTGTTAATCCTCTTCGACCCGGCCAGGCATTCTCGCTTTTCATTAACCGGTTTAACGAACTGGAAGGGTTGACCGCATGAAAGCGAACACTGTTATTAAACATCCAGCAATTCGCTATCACGGCGGCAAATTCCGCCTGGCACCATGGATCATTGAGCAGATGCCAGAGCATATCTGCTATGTCGAGCCATTCGGTGGTGCTGCTGGCGTACTTTTACAAAAACCCCGCAGTTACTCAGAGGTTTATAACGACCTGGATAGCGAGGTAGTTAACCTGTTTCGGGTACTGCGTGATCCTGAATTCAGCCTGCGCCTGAGAGATGCCTGTGCCCTGACCCCCTATTCCCGAGACGAGTTTTGTACAGCTCAGCAATTAACTTCAGACCCGGTAGAGCGCGCCCGCCGCATGGTTGTACGCGCATGCATGGGATTCGGTTCTGCTGCAGGTATCGGTGGACAGTCAGGATTTCGCAGTGACAGCAAGCGTAAATATGCAACTGCTGCACATCTCTGGGAAAGGTATCCAGAAAATTTGGCCGCAGTCTGCCAGCGTCTGCAAGGTGTCATCATTGAAAACAAAGATGCTCTGGCAGTAATGCGCGCCCACGATGCAGATACCACCCTGCATTACATAGACCCGCCATATATTCAGGAGACTCGCGTTCAGGGCAACCGCTATTACAACCATGAAATGACAGTCGAAGGGCATGAGCAACTGCTTGCCGTGGCCAGAACGATGAAAGGAATGGTGATGATTAGTGGTTATGACCATGACATTTACAACGATGTGCTGACTGACTGGAAGAAAACAGAAAAAGAATCGCGTATCAGCGCAGGCCGGGGGACAAAAGTACGCACAGAATGCCTCTGGATTAACCCGGCAGCACAACAAAAACAGGAGGATGTAGCATGAATATGCCTCTGAACGATATGCCGATTGAAGAGCTGATCCGGACAGCCCGCAGTTATGCCACCAGCATGACACCAATCACTACGTATACCGAAATCATGCACGAACTGATTAACCGTATAGATGCACTGCGTGTGCGAGGGAAGGTTCTGGTTAACGAAAATGCGGCCATCAAATGCATGAATGACTGCCTTGCGGAAGAGTTGCGTGTCCACCAGCCCGCTGGTGCTGAAATGCATCTTATCTGGAAGCGATGCGAAACCCCGCTTACCGATGAAGCCATTACAGCGATCAGGGCTGAGGGTGTGGGGATGTTTGCAGAAGAAATGGCTGCACAACATACAAAATTGCAGTCTGGAGGTTATTTCGACAGGCAGGTTGCGATCTACGGGAAAGTATCAGAATTGGCGGAATCGTTCGCCACTCAACTCCGCCAGGGGGTGAAAGATGGCAGAGCTTATTGATGAAGCCAACGAACGCGCCGAATTTAATATCAGCATAGCAATAGCCAATGCCCGTATTAATCACAGTGCCGTTTCCGCAACTCACTGCAAAGGCTGTGGTGAACCTATTCCAGAAAAGCGCCGTGTAGCCGTTCCTGGCTGCACCATGTGTATTGAATGCCAGAACTTCACTGATAAACGTAAAAAGGCAGGTATCGCATGAGCCAACCTAAAACCCATACCGGCATTGTTATTACGAAAGAAGGTGAAAAGAAAGTCCAGTTGCGTGAAACACCTACCACCTGGTGTGTCGGGAAAAGTGAAACCTATGACAAATTCACTGGCCGCCGTTGTGGTGCACCACTGACAAAACGCCGACTGATTCTGTCCAGTATTAAGCCTATGGAGTCAAAAGCATGAACAGCCAGAAGATTACAGCGTTACCTGTCGAACGTACTGAGGATGGCTACTTTTGCCATCCGGCCTATTCGGATCTTTTTGGGGGTCGCGATGGTATCAGCCAGGAGGAATACGACAACTGGCTCAAAGAGAACAATCTGGAAGACTGCTGGGCTTATCTTGAAAACAGCGATGACGAAGTAACCCGTAAACGCTTTTTCGAAACTGGCGATCCTGATCTTTCCAGTTGGAATCCTGAAAGGCCAGAGGGCGATGGGTGGTTTATAGGATGTATTGCAGATCATGAAGATGGGCCGTTTTGCGTCTGGTTTAGAGATAAAGGGCCTGCAGCATGAAACAATTCATCGTAATAAACCAATACGCCTGGTGTAACGACAGCGGTTGTGGAATCACCTATGCATCTGACCATGAGGCATTTAATGACCGTGAAAATGCAATTAAACATGGTTTCGAAATTACCGGATCCGACGATTTTAATATCGGTGTAATCGAAGATGAAAAATTAATTTCTTTCGACTGGATGGATAAACCAGTAGGCGAATCGAAAGAAACGATAAATGAAATTGCCGAGGCTATCGGGCTGGATGGTGCCGCATGAGCATAGTAAAAGGCCAGCTTATTAGTAGCCAGCGCTATCTGGACCAGTCGAAGGTGCTCGATAGAGCATCACGATTTAAACGGTTTTTTGTGTCTGTTTACCCCATCGTTCTGCGTGGGGTTCAGTACACCATCCTGGTTGATGGGCATCACAACTATGCGGCAGCAAAACTGGCAGGTGTTACACCTGATTACCGTCCGGCCACTAAAAAGCTGATGAAAATTATCAGTGGTATGTCAGAGCATGAGCGTGAAGCTCTGTTTATCAACAACATCACAGATAGTAATTATTACTACGTTGATACAGGTGAGGTGGTTAAGGAACTGCTGTTGCCAGATACATCATGCAAATTTCAGGCTCATGCTGGTAATCAATGGGTGTTGGGTGGCTCGAAATGACAACCAAAACTACCGCTCGCCTAACTACTGGCGCAACAGTAAACCTGACCATCCAGATCCGTAATCTTGGCTCATGGGCACCTGACTGCCCGTTACACCAGGTGTATTCACAAGCTATTGCTGAGGCAAAGCATCGCGTGATTAAAGCGTTTGAAGGGAAAAATATCTCATTTGTTGGTGAGCCGGTCGTGCGTGCCATCACCACTGATATGGAGAAGAAATAATGGCTAAAGAAATGACTTTTGAAGAGGCAAAAAGCCAGTTACAGGCTGCCATATCAGGCCAGAATGCAAAATACTGGGTCTATACCGATGCAGTTAAAACTATTCTTGACGCTCTCAACCAGGAACCGTTTGGTTTTGTCACCGAAAGATGCGCCAAGGAAATGCATGCCAACGATCACGATGAAAATCACTGGATGTGGTCTATTTCAGCAGTAGTCATTGGATGCGATCCAAAACTCAAGCATGTGGTTCCTGTTTACCTGTGGCCCATCAGCACAGCTACAGCCACTAACTCTCCGGTAATTCCGGATGGTTGGAAGCTTGTGCCGATTGAACCAACAGAGAGCATGATTGTTGATGGTTTTGAATCTGAGCCTGATAGCTTCTTCAGTGCTCCAGATGTATGGAAGGAATACAGTGAAATGAGTGGATGCAGGCAGGCTGCGCACCGGGCGCGTCTTTGTTATAAAGCTATGCTCTCCGCCGCACCTCAACAACCAGTTTCAGACGGCTGGGTTAAGTGTAGCGACAGACTTCCAGAAGAAAATGGTCCTGTCCTGGTTCATCAGGAAGGTGGCATTATTTTCTGCGCTGAGTATGAAGAAGATGACTGGTTCTGTCCCGATGAATTCCCGAATGTTCCAAAACAGGGATGCGAAATCACTCACTGGATGCCATTACCTAACCCACCAGCACCGGAGGCCTGATATGCGATATTCACCAGGCGCTCTCATGTTCATGGGATTTATGGCGGTGGCGTTCTTCACGGCTATCGGTTATCTCACAGTGCTGGTTATGGAGTAAGTAATGCCAAAAATCACATTTGTTGTTGATTTTGAAGATGGTAAAGAACCTCCGGTACATTCAGGAATGAAGATATTTGGTGGAAGCATCGTTTCTGTTGCCTTCTCTGATTTAAACGAACGCATTGAAGATCTGGAATCAAGAACCCTTAAAGTCAGTTTGCCAGATCCAGGACATGCCATCTTCTGGCATCAGAGAGACTTTTTAAGCAACACATATAAACGCTTTGTTGTCGAAGCGATCCAAACAGCAGGTATTATCAACCGCATCGAAACTGAAGTTCGGTAACGGATTTAGAGAGACATAATGAACCACTTAATGATTGATATTGAAAGCATGGGCACTAAATCCAACGCTCCAGTAGTTTCCATTGGTGCCGTATTTTTCGACCCTGATTCCGGTGAGTCAGGGCCTGAGTTTTACCAGGTCATTGACCTTACCAGCGCCATGGCCAGCGGTGCCGTTCCTGATGGCGATACTATCTTGTGGTGGCTTAAGCAATCACCCGAAGCGAGGGCAGCAATTACCACCAGCGATAGCGTCTCTATTAATGCGGCGTTACTCGGCCTGAGCGCGTTTATTAAAGACAACACTAATGCTGACAGAGTCCAGATATGGAGCAATGGCGCGAACTTTGATGGCGTTATTCTTCGATCCAGTTATGAACGTGTTGATATTCCCTGTCCGTGGAAATTCTGGAATGAACTGGATGTACGGACCATTGTCGCTATGGGGCGTGCGGTTGGTTTCGATCCGAAGCGAGATTTACCCTTTGAGGGTGACCAGCACAACGCTCTGGCTGATGCCAGACACCAGGCAAAATACGTATCAGCTATTTGGCAACGCATCGTAAAACCTGAAATTGTTTAAACGCCGGGTGCAGCCGGCTAAGTAGTGGAGGACAGACCATGGCAAAACTAATGAAAGCGAGCGCCTGGGGAAAACGCGAGTTTGTTCCAGGATCAATCCCTGATAATCGAACTATAAAACGCTGGATTGAAGATGGGCTACTGCGTGGCCGGGTTGTTGACGGAGCCGCATGGGTTTGTTCATCCGAAAACTGGGGTGTTGATTCGATGGTAAGTCAGGCAGTTCGCCAGTTGATAAATGAGGATTGACCATGGCGGCAAGGCCAAGAAAAAGGGAGTACAGACACCTCCCTGATTACCTAATCTTTGATAAAGAAAGAGGTGTCTATAAATTTACTCTTATTACAGGGAAAAAGAAGAATCTCGGCAAAGATCGGGTGATGGCTATTGCCATTGCCCGTGAATATAACCAGAGGATGAGATCAGACAATATTCCTTCAATTGAGAAACTGATTCGTGATTCTGGCGGTATTAATGGTGAGGCGCAGCCATTTGCACTTCATGCTGATGCACTTTTAAAACGCGCTATAGAAGATGAAAAGCCAAAATCTGATACTGCCGCCATGTGGTATAACGATATTGAAAGAATCAAAGAATATTTCTCTGATATAGCTGCATGTGATATCGAATTAGAACACGTTAATGGTTACATAAAAAAATATCATCCTGACTCATCGGCAAATGTTCAAAATAGAAAGGTTTCATTTTTAAAAAAACTATTCAGTTATGCAGTTGATGAATCATTAATGTTTGATAACCCAGCGGCAAGAAAGAAGATGCGGCGTGTAGATGGTAAAACAAGGCGTCGTCTGACAATGGATCAATTCATGACTATCCGTCAATCAGCTGAGCCATGGTTAAGAACAGCTATGGACCTGGCACTACAAACAACACAGGCAAGGCTTGAGGTATCACGTATACGTTATTCAATTAAAGAACCTAAAGAGGGGGTTTGCGGATGTGTCTGGTTAGATAATGAGGAAAATGGGATATATGGAACGCTTTATATTCACCGGCAAAAGGTTCAACACAAAGAGGCTTCGCATGTGGCAATCCCTATTGGTGCAGCGTTGAAGATAATTATTGATAACAGTCGTGATAGCGTAGCAAGCCCTTATGTTGTGCATCGTCTACTTGAAAAGCGAAGTAATCCAATCAGCAAGGAAGTCACTCATCCAACACAAATAGCCCCTGACTATCTGAGTCGAGCATTTTCAGCACTCAGGGATAAAATAGGCGTAGCTGCTGAACTCCCTATAGAGGCACGCCCAACCTTTCACGAAATACGAGCGCTAGCGGCTCATTTATTCGAAATGCAGGGCATAGATCCTCAGGCCAGAATGGCCCACAGCGATGCTAAGTCGACAAAGATATACACACAGAATCACGTTGACTGGGTACATGTTCCACATGCTGAGATCGTCTACAAAGCAAGCTAAATCTATGGGGAAAAACTACCCGCTAAGTCATTGATGTATATAGCGTGAATTTTGTTAATTTTGCACTGTTTGTTTATACATGTAAATGCACTAAAAACCCTTTAGCCATGCGGGTTACAAGAGATTTAAAGCGTTGTCATGGGGTGTCGGGGGTCGGAGGTTCAAATCCTCTCGTGCCGACCAAATTCCCCAAGAAAACCAGCCTGTTAAGGCTGGTTTTTTTATGCCTGTGGTTTGGGTGGGGAATCATGGGAGAATAACCTTTGGCGTTACATCTCCAGCCAGTCATCCAACGCGACTTATCCCGGTTTGTTAATGATGCAGACCATTTCCCTGACCACCGGTCTCCCCCGGCTTCATTCACCAAACGCACTGAAGCAGTCGCTGCCACAAATCATCTTCCTTTACATACTATTGGCTGAAGTATCCGCAAATATTGACCAGAACAAAGTCTTCTGGCTATGCTGGCTTTTTAGCACAAATGGTCATTAACCGCTGTTCTGGCACGAAAAGTGTGAACTCTTGTTCTCAATTCGTGGAAAATGGAACCTGACGTGTTGATCCACACGGCGCATCACTTATTTCTTATTTCAGGTAACTCAACATAATGAATGCTAAAAATGCCCCACGTCTTTCTTCATGTGGACTGTTATTGAGCCTTTTACTCACCGGATGCGCAACATCAGAAGGACTTACCACACACAACAGCGTGCTTTCACCTGACTCACTTCAGGCACAAAAAAGCCTCGCTGGTGTTCATTTCAGCCCGGCTGCGTGGCCCCAGCAAGCATGGTGGAAAAACTTTAATGATCCACAGCTAAACCAGTTAATAGACCAGGCTCTCGCCAGCAGCCCTGACCTGCAAATTGTCAATGCCCAGGCAGCAAAAGCCAATGCTGCGGTCGTTGCAGCAGAAGCCGCGCGGATGCCAACCCTTGATGCTGATGGTAGCGTCACCCGTTCACGCATTGCCAGAGTGGATGATCCGTTACTGGAAGGCCACCGTTATTCAACTCTGCGCTCCGCCTACCTCAGCGCCAGCTATACGCTGGATTTGTGGGGTGGGCAGAAAGCCGCCTGGGAATCTGCGTTGGGCGCAGCCCGTGCCAGCGAAGTGGATAAACAAGGTGCCCGGTTGACTCTGGCCGCGAATGTCACTCGCGCCTATATCAACCTGAACCTGAATAAGGAGCTGGAGAAACTGGCAGAAGAGAACGTTAAACGTACTGAATCTATCAGCCAGTTGCAGCAGAAATATTTTGCTAACGGTTTATCCACCCGTTACCAGTACAACCAGGCGCGCGCCACAGCGAAAAGTGCTGAGCAGGCATTAACGGCCGCCAGACAAGCCACTGTGGATGCAGGTATCAAGCTCTCTATTTTGCTTGGGAAAGGGCCAGATGCATGGCGCAGCCTCAGGCAGGTTCAGTTAAGCGTACCGCAAAATATGACGCTTCCTTCCGATATCCCGGCTGAACTGGTTGGCCGCAGGCCTGACGTTGTGGCTGCACGCTGGCGGGTTGAATCCGCTGAAAAAAATATCGCCGCAGTTAAAACCGAGTTTTATCCCAACATTAACCTGGTGGCTGAAGCCGGTAGCCGTAATCTGTTAGGCGATGCGTTCTTTGGCGCACCCAGTCAGTTCTTTAATATTGGGCCAACATTGTCTTTGCCTATCTTCGATGGAGGCAAACGCCGTGCTGACCTCGCCACCAGCAATGCGGACTGGGATCTGGCCGTAGCGCACTATAACAGTACTGTTATCAGTGCGCTGGGTAACATCAGCGACAGTATTGTGTCGATGAAATCCCTCGGTGAGCAAACTGATCAGGCACAGCAGGCGAACCAACTGGTTCACAGTGCGTGGGATGACGTATCCAAAGAGTACAGTGCAGGCCTGAGACCTTTCCTTGATGTGTTATCACTGCAAAGTCAGTTGATTGAATCAGACCAGCAGGTTGCTGAGTTAAAAGCGCAACAACTGAACCAGGCTGTCTTGTTGATTGAACAACTGGGCGGTGGGTTTAAGGCCTGATTTGCTGAGCGATATCTAAATATAACGCCGCCAGTGGCAGAACCTGGCGGCGTTTTTTTATTTCCGAAATAAGGCAAATCAGGCAGGAATTTGCTGAGTGATGCAGTGAATGTTACCGCCACCCAGTAAAATTTCCCGGGCAGGCACACCAGTAACCTGGTAGCCCGGATACATCTCATGGAACAATGCCTGTGCGACGGGATCTGTTTTGGTATCCAGCAACGGGAAAATAATTTGTTGGTTACTTATCAGGTAATTCACATAGGAACCAGCCAGGCGATTCCCCTGCTGGCGTTCAATGGCGCTTCCTGCATGGACACTGGCTGTTTCTTCTTCGCTGGCAAATAACGGGCCTGGAGCTGGTAGTTTCCAGACCTTCAATTTACGGCCACGAGCATCCGTTGACTGTTCGAGCACCGCCAGTGCCGCCTGAGAGCGGGCATACTGTGGGTCCTGTTCATCGTCAGTCCAGTGCAGTGCCACTTCGCCCGGACGCACAAAACAGCACATGTTATCGATATGGCCGTCGGTCTCATCATTAAACACGCCCTCTGGCAGCCAAATGAAACGTTCAACACCCAGGTAGTCATGTAAATGCTGTTCAATTTCGGCTTGTGACAAATGCGGGTTACGATTCGGGTTCAGCAGGCACTCGGCGGTGGTCAGCAATGTGCCTTCGCCATCGACATGAACAGACCCCCCTTCCAGTACCAGTGAAGTCGGATAACCGGCAAAACCATGATATTGCAGCACCTGGCTGGCAACAGCCTGGTCTTTATCCCAGGGTGCATACAGGCCGCCCTGCTCGCCGCCCCAGGCATTGAAAGTCCAGTCCACGCCACGCCGTTCCCCTGCACTGTTGACGACAATGGTTGGCCCGGTATCACGCATCCAGGCATCATCACTTTCCATTTCCACCAGCGTGACACTGGCAGGCATAGTGCCCTGAGCTTTGCCAAGCTCACTCGCAGGCACAGCCATAAACACAGGCGTGGTTTGCGCAATGGCGCCGGCGACTGCGGCAAAAGCCTGCTGCGCTGGCTTACCTTCATTACGCCAGTTGTCTGTGCGGTAAGGCCAGATCATCCACACTGCCTGTTGTGGTGCCCACTCGGCAGGCATCATAAACCCATCACGGCGGGGGGTTGTCATCTCAGACATGGCTTATCTCCGGGTAGTGCCATCAGAAGTGGCAATCGCACCGTACATTTCCGGGCGACGGTCGCGGAACAGCCCCCAGGATGCACGTTGCGCAGCGATAGCGTCCAGGTCAAAGGTATGCACCAGAACAGTTTCATCCGTTTTGTTAGCCTGTTTAACCAGTTCGCCGGTCTGGTCAGCAATAAAAGAAGAACCATAGAATGTCATTTCCAGGCCTTCTATATATTTACTGGCTTCGGTTCCAATACGGTTGGAAGCGATAACCGGCACCAGGTTTGCTGCTGCATGGCCTTGCTGAACGCGAGTCCAGTGCGGCTGGCTGTCGATTTCCGGGTAAGCGGGTTCAGAACCAATTGCAGTTGGGTAGAAGATAACTTCAGCACCCTGCAATGCAAGGCTGCGGGCCGTTTCCGGGAACCACTGGTCCCAACAAATCCCCACTCCCACTTTGGCATAGCGCGTATTCCACACTTTAAAACCCGTGTCACCTGGGATGAAAAATTGTTTCTCCTGATAAGCCGGGCCATTAGGAATATGGGTTTTACGGTAAATGTCCATCACCGTGCCATCGGCATCAATCATGACCAGTGAGTTGTAATAGGCGTTGTTCGCTTTTTCAAAGAAGCTTAGTGGCAGCACCACTTCCAGCTCTTTTGCCAGTGCAGAAAAATGGCTGATTAGCGGGCTGTTCGCAACATCCTGCGCCAGCGCGTAATGTTCCGGGCTTTGATCAATGCAAAAGTAAGGCGCCGCGAAGAGTTCCTGAATCAGGATAATTTGCGCCCCCTGGGCATGGGCTTCACGCACCAGTCGCTCAGCATTGGCAATGTTGTTGTCCAGCTCCCAGCTACAGGCCATTTGAGTGGCAGCGACAGTTACATTTCTCATTAAAAAATCTCCTGATGTTAGAGAATAGTGCTTACCAGGCTGCTTTTGTCCCACAGCCTGCACCCGGTGCAGCATTTGCCCACCAGGCGATAAAAATTCTGTTCAATAGTAGCAGACTCCCCGGGCAGGCCGAAAATATTGCCATTGTGACCAGAGGTTATGCGCGCCTTTTAAACGCAAACCATCAGGTCTTCAGCACCAGCTGCAAGGGGTGAGACACTATACGGATCCCGGCACCCAGACTCAATCTGTCCCGCGGTAAATTCTGACGACTTGCCGTTTTACCCCACAATGCAATGGCACATATACTCAAGAACTTCTAAACAATAGTCACTACGCTAATGTGGCAATGTTGCTAATTTGTTGCACAAGAAAATTACTTACCTTCATGGCAATCAGGTGCATAAAATCTTCAGAAGTCATCTACGCTAATGATATCAGCATGATTTAATAAATTTTTTCTTTTCGAATAAACTTTATCGAAATAATACCTTAGAATTAATAATCGATTTGGAATTATTCCGAATCCATACATCTGAATAAATGTTATCCAGATGCTACAAACAAGAAGCCATCAATAGTCAAGGAGTGCAAATGAAAGCAGCCGTTGTGAACAGTCATCACCATGTTGATGTCGTCGATAAAAAACTTCGCCCACTGGAGCATGGTGAAGCGTTACTGTCGATGGAATGTTGTGGGGTTTGCCACACCGACTTGCATGTAAAGAATGGCGATTTCGGAGACAAAACCGGGGTTATTCTTGGTCATGAAGGGATTGGAGTAGTCAAAGAGATTGGGCCGGGGGTCAGTTCACTGAAAGTGGGCGACCGGGCAAGTGTTGCGTGGTTTTTTGAAGGCTGTGGGCACTGTGAATATTGCACCAGCGGTAACGAGACACTGTGCCGTAACGTGAAGAATGCGGGCTACACCGTTGATGGCGGCATGGCAGAAGAGTGCATTGTGGTGGCAGACTACGCGGTGAAAGTACCCGATGGCCTGGACTCAGCGGCAGCAAGCAGCGTGACCTGCGCGGGTGTGACCACTTACAAAGCGGTGAAAGTGTCAGAGATCAAACCGGGCCAGTGGATTGCCATTTATGGTCTGGGTGGCCTCGGCAACCTCGCATTGCAGTATGCAAAAAATGTTTTCAACGCCAAAGTCATTGCGGTGGATGTCAACGATAAACAACTGGCCTTCGCGAAAGAAATGGGCGCTGACCTGGTGATTAACTCCCGCACAGAAGACGCGGCGAAGTTCATTCAGGAAAAAACGGGGGGTGCACATGCAGCTGTTGTTACGGCGGTGGCTAAAGCAGCTTTTAACTCCGCTGTCGATGCCGTGCGCGCCGGTGCCCGCGTGGTTGCAGTAGGCTTACCGCCAGAATCAATGAGCCTGGACATTCCACGACTGGTGCTGGATGGCATCCAGGTTGTGGGTTCACTGGTTGGCACACGTAAAGACCTGACTGAAGCGTTCCAGTTTGCCGCTGAAGGTAAAGTCGTGCCTAAAGTAACCCGTCGCCCCATTGAAGATATCAACACCATTTTTGAAGAGATGGAACAGGGTAAAATTCAGGGCCGTATGGTAATTGATTTCGGGCAGAAATAACTCTGGTACACAAAGGCGCTGCGGCGCCTTTATTTTTTTAATAAATAGCACTGTATTAATCATTATTAATACGTTAAGAAAACTAAATAATAAATTTAGCGTCAATTAAGAGTTTATACATTAAAAGTCATAGCCTTAGAATTACCTCTTTTTGGGTAATCTTTTAGTAAAGTTCATTCACCATACACCGATAACCTCTTTACGCCTGTAAAAAAGAGGTTGCCACGTATGTCATGGATTTACCGAATATCAATAAGAAATAAGCTGTTACTCGTATTGTCGCCACTGCTTTTAGCATTATTAGGCGTAGCCGGAAATGGGTTTATTTCTCACTACGCTGTTGAACAGCAAATGAAAACTGTTTCCGGGCTTACACAAATTGCCGGAACACTCGGCGACACAATACATGAAATTCAAAAAGAACGCGGCCTCAGTGCCGGCTACCTCGGCAGCAAGGGCCAGCAATTTCGTTCTGAGTTAACCGCGCAGCAGCAACTCACTGACCAGGCGTTAAAAAAAGCCGAACATAGCCTGACACAACTTGCTCAGACTGAGCATTTAAGCAAATTGACTGAACTTGTTGACCAGTTTTCACAGCAACAGCAGACAATAAATACATTGCGAAGTGGTGTCAGTGACTTATCCATCGCAACACCGCAGGCGCTGGCCAGCTATACCAGAATGGTGAATACCCTGCTGGATATTGTCGGCAATATCAGCCACCTGCCCCAGCCAGGGGTAATTCTCAACGACCTGATGACCTATTACGCGCTATTAAACATCAAAGAACAGGCAGGCATTGAGCGCGCACTGCTCGCCAATACCTTCTCAGCCGGTAAATTTATGCCGGGCATGTTCCAGCGTTTCAGTGAGGTTGTCGGAAAACAAACCTCATGGATAACAGCTTACCAAACCTTTGCCACGGCTGATGACCTTAAACTCTGGCAGCAAACCCAAAACCTGCCCGCAACACAAAAAGCTCTTGCCATGCGCCAGCAGGCATTCATTCACGCAACAGATAATCAGTTTGGTATTCAGGGGCCAGACTGGTTCTCTGCCCAGACAGAACGAATTAATTTATTGAAAGAACTGGAAAATACCCTTTCCAGCCAGTTATCTGGCGATGCACAAAAAATTACTGACACTGCCCGTACAGACTGGATGAGTTACCTTGGTGCCACAGTACTCGCGCTGCTGGTTTCGCTGGGGTTCGCATTACTGATTACCCGCAGTATTGACCAGCAACTCAAAACAATTTTGCACAAAATTCACACCATGGGCAACGACCTCACCCAACGGTTACCTGTCCCGGGAACTGACGAACTGTCGCGTATCAGTGGAGCCTGGAACGCGATGACCGATAACCTCAGGTCTACAGTGATGGAAATAAAGCAAGGCGCTGACGTGCTGTTAAGTGCCAGCGATGATATCGCCCAGGGCAACCAGGATTTGGCACAGCGGACTGATGAACAGGCGGCTTCACTGGTAGAAACAGCGGCCAGCATGGAGCAGATATCGACCACCGTTAACCAAACCGCTGAAAGCGCCCGTCAGGCACAATTGCTGACAACGGAAATGGAAAATGAGGTGCAGGAAGCAGACAGTATTGCGATTGAAGCCAGCCGCAGTATTGAAGCCGTGCGTGAGTCCAGCGAACAAATTTCCCACATCATCAGCTCTATTGATGAAATCTCCTTCCAGACAAATTTGCTGGCACTGAATGCTGCCGTGGAGGCTGCGCGAGCAGGCGAATTGGGAAAAGGTTTCGCAGTTGTTGCAACCGAAGTTCGTAATCTGTCCCAGCGTTGCGCACGGGAAGCGGCATCCATAAGAGAGTTGGTAACGGTGACCATGGAGAAAATTAACGAAGGCGTTGAAAAGGTTAATGCTTCGGGCGAAACCCTGCACCTTGCAGCCGCCAATACCAGCAGGATGCGCCAATATGTTACCGATATTGCCCATGCCGCCAGTGAGCAGTCACTGGGCATTCAGCAAATTGATTTGGCTTTACATCAGCTTGAACAGGTGACGCAGCAAAATGCTGCCCGGGTTTCTGAGGCAGCCACCGCCAGCCAGACGCTGAACCAACAATCAGAAGCAATGACTTCACTGGTTAACCGTTTTACTCTGAATTGACCCGGTAACGGATGGCAGCAACAGGCTGCCATCCGCGTTAAAAAAACGTAAAAACTGGTAAATTTCTGGTATTCACTGTAGTATGCCCACCTTTCTCAGGCAGTGTTTGCCTGCCATCGCAGCCATTTCTGGCCCCCCGTCAAAACAACGAAACCTGCACAACAATGAAAACATTATCTGATAACCCGACAACGGCTGTGTCAGTTGCCGATGTCTTACGCTCACCAGGGCGTCTGTTTCGCGAATCCCTTGCCGGTGTACTGACTGCGCTGGCATTAATCCCCGAAGTTATCTCTTTCTCGGTGATTGCTGGTGTGGACCCCAAAGTCAGTCTGGTCGCCTCTATTGTATTATGCCTGTCCATGTCTGTACTGGGGGGACGCCCGGCAATGGTTACGGCGGCTGCGGGTTCTGTCGCGCTGGTGATTGGACCAATGGTGCGCGACCACGGTGTGGGCTATATCATGCCAGCGGTGATTCTTGCCGGTATCATCCAGATAATGTTTGGTACCCTGGGGCTGGCCCGCATGATGCGCTACATTCCCCGCTCGGTGATGACCGGTTTTGTTAATGCGTTAGGGATCCTGATTTTCTTCGCCCAGGTTCCTCATGTGTTAGGGCAAAGTACGCTGGTCTGGGCGCTGTTTGCCGCCACACTTGCCATTGTTATCTTTTTACCCAGAATCTTTAGCGCGATTCCGGCACCACTGGTCGCTGTGGTTCTGATTACCACGATATCGGTTTCTATGGGCCTGGCTTTACCCGTTGTGGGTGATGAAGGCCCAATGCATGCTGGCCTGCCATCCATTAACAGTCTGATGGTTCCCCTGAACCTTGAAACACTGAAAATTATCTGGCCCTGTGCGCTGAGTGTTGCATTTGTTGGCCTGATGGAGTCACTTCTCACTGCCCGCCTGGTGGATGACCTGACTGATACACCGTCCAGTAAACGCCGGGAAAGCTGGGGACTGGGCGTCGCCAACATTTTTGCCGCGTTTTATGGCGGAATAGCCGGTTGCGCCATGATAGGCCAGACAATTGTTAATGTTGAGCTGGGCAAAGCCCGTACCCGGGTTTCCACCATTGCTGCCGGGTTGTTTCTTCTCCTGATGGTGACCGGGCTCAGTGAGATCATGGCGAAAATCCCCATGGTGGTGCTGGCAGGCATCATGATGATTGTGGCGTACAAAACCGTTGACTGGCACAGCCTGCAACCCAAAACGTTACGCCGTATGCCGCTACCAGAAACACTGGTAATGCTTGTGACCGTGATTACCACTGTCTGGACCGGTAACCTGGCAATCGGCGTGGTTGGCGGTGTTATCTTCGCCACCCTGTTATTTGCCCGCCGTGTGGCCCATGTGATTCATGCAGAACGCCAACTGGATGAAGCAGGCCACACGGTGTATTACCAGGTTCGTGGCCCACTGTTTTTCGCGAGCAGTAACGACTTGTTTGAACATTTCAACTATGCGGATGATCCACAGAACGTGGTGATTGATTTAACTCATGCACAAATCTGGGATGCATCCACAGTGGCTGCACTGGATGCCATCGAACACCGTTACCAGAAGCACGGTTGCCAGGTTTCGTTTGAAGGGCTGGATATGCGCAGTAGCGAATTCCACGCACGTCTGTCCGGAAAGGTTTAAGGAAGCACTCAGTCACCGGGCGGGTTCCCTGCCCGGCTCTGATGTTACAACAGGAAAATGGTTGCCAGGCCAAGGAAAATAAAAAAACCGCCGGTATCAGTAATAGCAGTGATCATCACACTGGAACCGACTGCCGGATCACGTCCCAACCGGTACATCGTCAACGGGATCAACACGCCCATGATTGCCGCCACTAACAAGTTAAGCACCATAGCCAGCGTCATCACGCCACCCAGTTGCGGGTCTTGATACAAAAGCCAGGTCACCACGCCCATCAGACCACCCCAAATCAGGCCATTAATCAGCGCAACGCCCATTTCACGAAACAGCAAAAACATAAAGTTCGCTGGCTGAACCTGCTGCAAAGCAAGCGCCCGGACAATCATCGTGATAGTCTGGTTGCCGGTATTCCCGCCAATGCCCGCCACAATTGGCATCAGTGCGGCCAGTGCAACAAGCTGGGCAATCGTGTGCTCAAAGCCATCAATCACCCGGGAAGCGATAAACGCGGTACACAGGTTGATGGCAAGCCAGGCCCAACGGTTTTTTACCGCTTTGCCTACCGGGGCGAAAACATCTTCGCCACTACTTAAGCCCCCCATACGCCGCAGGTCTGAATCTGTTTCTTCGTAAACCACATCAACGATTTCATCAATGGTCAGGCGCCCCATCAGTTTTCCCTGGGCATCCACAACGGCGGCACTGATGAGGTTATCACGTTCGAAGGTGCGGGCTGCTGCTTCGTCGTTGTCCAGCGGAGAAAAGGTGGTTGGATCAGACACCATGACATCACACACCAACGCTTTTGGTGAATGCAATAAAATACTGGTAACGCCCAGCTCACCAATGAGAATACGATCCCGCCCCACCACAAACAGCTTATCGGTGTTTTCCGGCATTTTTCCCCGGCGGCGTAAATAGCGTTGTACGGCTTCCAGCGTGGTATCGGAACGGATGGTGATCACTTCAAACTCCATGATCGCCCCCACGCTGTGTTTATCGTAATCCATCACCTGGCGAACACGATCCCGCTCCTGAGCAGGTAAGGACGCCAGTAAACGGCCGGTAAGATCACGGGGAAGGTGTTGCACCAGATAGATCTGTTCGTCAATATCCAGTGTGCTGAGTGCGGTCATTAATGCCCGGTCACTCATTTCATCAATCAGATCGTCCCAAACACTGGCTGAGGCTTCAACCAGCACTTTACCGCGCTTTTGAACTGCAACCAGATGCCATAAAGCATGGCGTTCTTCAGCCGGTAAACCTTCCAGGGTATCCGCCAGATCAGGCGCAGGCAGGCGGGCCACCAGCTGGTTCATTTCACTGATATCGTCATTTAACCGACCCAGAGTATGCGGTTCACCCTGAGGGAGTTTGCCTAAAATGGCAGGTACCACCATTTTATTAGTGGAAAAGATAGATAAGATGCGCGCACGGTCTTCAGCGCGATGCCGGGCACTTTGATTGATAAGTAATGACATGAATAAGACTTTCCCTGCTGACAGTTATCACCAAATGCTCTCCGGGCAAGTGGCTAAGACATATCGCTGCAGATTAACGTTTTCCCGTTATATTCCGCAACGACAGGCTATAGTGTAACAGTCTGCCCCTCTTCCCCCTATAAACCCTTAACTTTTTCAGTAAAAAAAACCAGCCCTGAGACTGGTTTTTCGCAAAAAATTAATTTGCGGTACGGGCGACGGCATCGCGTGATGCCTGTTCCCGCTCAGTACCGGTTAGTTCACTGAGCCTCCCCTGGCGCATTTCAAGCAAGCGATCAGCATGGATAAAATAGTGATCATCGTGGCTGATGGCAAAAATGGTCTTTCCTTTTTCCTGAATTAAGGGCAGCAAAACCTGGTAAAACTCGCGGCGAAAGTGCGGATCCTGGTCTGCGGCCCACTCATCCAGTAAAAGAATATCGCGCTGCTCAGCCAGTGCCAGCAATAAAGCCACCCGTTTTTTTTGCCCTTTTGAAAGGTTCAGATTATTGATTTTGCCCTGGTCTGTTTGCAATTTCCCCGCCATCTTCAGGCGTTGTAACCACTCATCCACTAATGCCGGGTCGGCGGTTGTTCCCTCCGGCCCGAGCAGCGTGTCAAACAGCCACACATCAGTAAACACGGCTGAAAACAGCTGCCGGTAAGCATCCATATTGCTGTCATTAACCGGTTGCCCGTCCAGCAAAATTGTACCGGAAACCGGCGGGTAAAGCCCAGTTAACAACATTGCCAGCGTGGACTTCCCGCTCCCATTGCCACCAATCAAAAAAACCTTCTCACCACGCTTCAGAGTAAGATTTATCGGCCCGACATGAAACTGGTTATCCGGATAGTGGAACACCACATCCCGCAATTCCAGCGTTTGCCAGGGCTTGCTGCCTCCTGGTCGCGGGAAGCCTGGCTGGTAATCAGCAAGGGAGAACTGTTTTAGTTTATTGAAGGCAACCTGGGCACTCAGCAACGTGGGTAATGCCCCTACAGCAGAAAGCAATGGTGTGCGTAAAAAGAGCAGTGTCAGTGAGTAGGTGGCAGCCACATTGGTATTAGCCCAGCCCAGGCTGTTCGCCATCCAGAAAACCAGACCGATGGCGCCCAGCATCATGATATTCGACCAGTTAACAGCACTGAGGTGAAAGGTGTCTGCACGGATAATATTTTTGCGGTAATGAACGGCGTCCGGCAGATAAATTTGTTGGTAAATATACTCAGCGCGTTCGCGGTTAAGTGCCAGTTCTTTACGCCCTTCCAAAACCGTCTGGTAATCCTGATACAACCGGTCTTCGGTTTCACGCAACACAGCCATATGACGGTAAACCCGTGCAACCAGAACAAAACCGCCCAGAATAGTCACCACCAGCCATATAGCGGTAATCAGCAACATTTTCGCAGACAACCAGGCAAGCCATACGGCAGAGCCCAGGGTTAAAATAATACCCTGAACCAGTTCAGGCAGGCGCACAAACGCAATGGTGATATTGCGCACATCACTGGTCAGACCGGCAAGTAACGAGGCGCTCCCCATACTTTCAATATGTGCTATTGGAGTATCGAGCAAGCGTTTAATAAATTCACCGCGCAGGCGGAAAACGAAATGGTGGCCCAGTGTGGTTAACGCCAGTTGCGACCCTAAAGTCACCGCCATCAGTAACACCAGTAGCCCGAGGAACTCTGGCAACACACTCAAAGCGTTATCTGCCACTTCAATCAACCGCTGGTTAATAAACGCGATTAAACCAATCCCCAACGCCGCACTGGCAAAACTGAGCGCCATGACACCAATAAACGGCCAGCGATATTGCCGCCAGACAACACGTAGTAATTCCATAACGCCTCAAGCGCAATCTGTTAACCAGCGGGCAGTTTAAACGGATCACCTCTCAGGGCAAGAATAATTCTTATTTTAATTCGCTTTAACAGGTTTTGCGGAAGGTCAGATTGTAGCGAACAGCACCAGTATCCGGGTGAGCGCCTTCTTTGAGTGGCTGCACACCATGGTAAAACAGCCGTGATGGCCCACCCCAAACCACAACATCCCCGTGTTCGAGTAACACCCGTTGAACCGGAGACTGCCGGGTTGCCCCACCAAACTGGAATACGGCAGGTAACCCCAATGATACCGACACAATAGGCGCCGCTCTGTCCTGCTCATCTTTGTCCTGGTGCAGTGAAAGCCGTGCCCCTGGCACATAACGGTTAATCAGGCAGGCATCCGGGTGAAAATCGGGGTAACCCGCTTCTTGTGCGGCCCGCTGCGCCAGCAAACGCAAATTAGCAGGCATATCCGGCCAGGGTTTGCCAGATAATGGATCGTGCGTGGTATAGCGATAGCCATGAGCATCACTGTGCCAACCCTTTTGACCACAGTTGGTCATAGCAACTGACATCGTCAGGCCACCTGGAGTAACCAGGTGGCGAAAAGTTGCCTGCGACGCCACTGCCGTAATCGTTTCTAACAACCCTGAAGCCTCATGCAGGGCAAAGCGATGGAGCACCACTGCCCCCGGCACCAGGTCAAAACGCCAGGGGAGTTCATCGGCGAATAAGCTCATCAACAGAGTCCTCTTCCAGTAATGCCTTCTGGTTCTGGTTACGTTCCTTAGCCAGTAATGCCGCTTTGCGGGCAACCCCCCAGCGGTAACCAGCCAGAAGCCCGTCATGACGTACTACGCGATGGCAGGGTATAATCAGTGCCAGTTTATTCGCCGCACAGGCACTGGCAACCGCCCGGAAAGCGGCAGGACGCCCAATTTCCGCTGCTACTTGCTGGTAAGTACGGGTTTCACCATAGGGAATACGCTGTAACTGCTGCCAGACTTGTTGTTGAAATACCGTGCCGCGAATATCCAGCGGCAACTGTGCCAAAAGCGCGTCGCCATGAGATTGTGATTGCGCAACCAGTGCCAGCGCCTGACGAAGTAGTGAGTCCTCAGACAGGTCTGCTGCCAGGCACTGCATTGCCGGAAACATTCCCTGCAGTTGCTCCGCTAATGCGCTGTCGCTGTCACCCAACAATACCGCACATATCCCCCGTTCACTCCTGGCAACCAGGCAACGCCCCAATGGTGAATCTCCGGTAGCCCAGTACAAGGCCTGGCGAGCACTTTGCTGGCGAAACTGCCGCCCGGTCATGCCCAATGCAGTGGCCGCCTGCTGGTAATAAGGTGAGAACGAATTAAACCCGGCATCCAGCACAGCCCGGGTGACCGTTTTCCCTGATACCAGCCCTTCCCGCAAACGTTGGGCACGCAGCGCGCGTTGCCATGCGGCAGGCGTTAACCCGGTAACCGATTTAAACTGGCGGTGAAAATGATATGGGCTGAGTGAGACAGCCTGGGCAACAGCTGCCAAAGAGAGGGTTTTGTCACTTTCAGACATCATTCGGCAGGCCAGCGTGACACGCTCAACCACCGGTGTTGCATCATGCTTCGCTGGCTGGCAGCGCTTGCATGGCCGAAAGCCTTGTTCCTGCGCAGCACCCGCATCCGGGAAGAAACGCACATTTTCCCGCAGCGGGTGCCTTGCCGGGCAGGACGGGCGACAAAAAATGCCCGTGGTAATGACTGCAAAAACAAATTGCCCGTCCTGCCGGGTATCCCGGACCTGTACTGCCTGCCAGCGTTGTTCATCATTCAGTTGCATAATCACGCCTCCTGTATTCAGTACAGTTTGCCGCATGGGCTACAGGATACCTGCTGTTTCTTGCTGTTTAATTTTTCTCACTCAACAAGAACGTTTTGAACTGTGGCGACATCCAGGTTTTAAAACCCGAGCCCTCTTTATAGATAAGGTAGACTGCCAGCCCTTCTTTCTCTGCTACCACTTTCGCTTTTTCAGTACCGAGCACCATCAGCCCAGTATCCCAGCCATCTGCTTCCAGTGCCGTTGGGGAAATCACAGTCGCAGAAACCAGCTTGTGCTGAATAGGACGCCCGGTTGCCGGGTCTATTACATGGGAGATGCGTTTGCCGTCCAGCTCATAATAGTTACGGTAACTGCCAGACGTACTGATACCATGCCCATTCAAATCAACCACCGCCTGAACAGCATTTTCCTGGTCAGTGGGTTTTTGAATAGCAACGCGCCAGGGCTTGCCTTCAGCATTTGTCCCACGCGTCATCACCGCTCCGCCGACAGATACCAGATAGCGCCCGATGCCTTCCTGCTCCATCAACCGGGCAAGGTGATCAGCAGCATACCCTTCCCCCACGGTGGAAAGATCAACATACAAATCAGGGATATCTTTCTGGATCCACTGTTTATCCGCACGATTAATCACCGTCAGGTGTTGCAGGCCTGTTTTTGCTTTAGCGGCATCAATTTCTGCCTGCGTTGGCCATTTTACTGGTTGTTTATCCGGCCCAAATCCCCACAAATTTACCAATGGGCCAACTGTAATATCCATCGCCCCGTCTGTTTTCGCGCCAATACGCAGTGCACCAGTAATGATATCCGCCATCGCTTCACTAACCGGCCAGGGGGCAGTACTGGTGGACTGGTTGAATTTCGACAACGCTGAATCTGGCTTCCAGGTTGAAAGCATCTGGTCATCACCATCCAGTTGCGCCTGAATACGGGTGCGTAATTCAGCGCCCCGTTCAGGGTCTACGCCCGCAAGGCTTACCCGCCAGTAAGTACCCATGGTTTTGCCTTCCAGCACCAGGGCTTGTGAAGCATCAATCCGGCTGCTTTCATCGCAACCGCTCAGTAACAGTGCCGCAGCAAGCAAACCGCAACTTAACATCATCCGCATTTGATTATCTCCATTTAAACCCGCGCAAGAGTACAACAAAACAGACACCTGCGGGTTAAACATCAGGGCAATACAGTGCAAAAAGCATCAGCAGTAAAATTAAACAGGTAATGAGATGAATGGAGTGGGCACCAAATGGGCAGGCAGTGAAGAAGGCGCAAATTTTACTTATTTCGTAAAGCTTATTCCGTAAAAAAGGAGCCATCAGGCTCCTTTCGTAGGCATAACACGCTATTAGAACTGGTAAACTGCGCCCAGACCTACAACGTTATCAGTATTGGTACCAGATGCTCTGGTGAAGTCATTTTCATTGAGCAGGTTGATTTTGTAATCAACATAGGTAGAGAAGTTTTTGTTGAAGTAGTAGGTAGTGCCTACATCAATGTATTTCAGCAGATCCTGGTCGCCGTAGTTGGTCGTACCGTTGCTGATGTCTTTACCGCGAGACTGCAGGTAAGCAATGGACGGACGCAGACCGAAGTCGAACTGATACTGAGCAACCACTTCGAAGTTCTGTGCTTTATCAGCAAAGCCGTAAGCAGCCGAACTTGAGTCACCACCGAAACGAGTTGCGTTGTAAGTTTGGGTATACTGCGCGGCCAGGTAGATGTTGTTAGCATCATATTTCAGGCCACCAGTGTAAGCCTCTGCATGGTCACCGTTACCGTAGATACCGGCCATGTTGTTCTGGTCAGCGGTACGTTTGGAGCTTGCCATTGCACCACCGAGGCTGAAACCACCGCCGATATCATAGGTTGCAGACATTGCAAAGCCGTCACCATTCTGTTTCAACACAGAACGCCCGGTGCTGTCTTCACCACTTACACTACCGTTTTTACCCTGATACTGCAGGGCGAAATTCAGGCCATCAACCAGGCCAAAGAAGTCATTGTTACGATAAGTCAGCAGGCCGTTAGCACGTTGCATCATGAAGTTATCAGAACCGTAGGTATCACCACCGAATTCTGGCAGTACGTCGGTCCAGGATGCGACATCATAGATAGCGCCGTAGTTACGACCATAATCAAGAGAACCCGCATCGCCCACTTTCAAACCAGCGAATGCTACACGAGTCCATGACTGATTCTCGGACTCAGTAGTGTTACCCTGTACCTGATATTCCCACTGACCATAACCGACCAGTTGGTCATTAATTTGGGTTTCACCTTTAAAGCCCAGACGGATATAGGTCTGGTCGCCATCCTGGCTTGGATTGCTGGAAAAATAATGCAGGCCGTCAACTTTACCGTACAGATCCAATTTGTTGCCATCTTTATTATAGATTTCAGCCGCGTGAGCTGCGCCTGCTGCCAGCAGAGCCGGAACCAGCAGAGCCAGTACTTTAGCTTTCATGTTATTACCCTCTGTTATTTGCCTTTATTTATTATTGCCACTGCATACTGATTACGGAACCAGTCGGCAGATACCATTGTCTTAAACCAATACAGATTAATCCAATGGGATTTTGATACTAAAACTTTTGTGGTGTTTCATTACACTTTTCATATGTAACAAAATGTAAAAATGACGGAACTTTTTTTAGCACCAATAGCTAAAAATATTCGCATTAAAAATCAAAAAATATAAAAAAATAAATAAAATCAAATATTTAAACAAAAACAATGTTTGCCGCACTGAATGTTAAACACACCCTCTTAATTCATTCTAAAATTACCGACGCTATCATCATTAATTTTATTTATTACCGTCATTCAGTTCTGAATGTCTGTTTACCCCAATTTCTCGCCGAATGTCTTACATTCGGCTTTTTTTTTGCCTCACGCGGGTAATGCTATAAGATGATAATTAACATATAAAATTGTAACGACTATTAATTATTTGGTTTGATTTTTAGACAAATTGAATTTCGTGAACTATAATTTATTATCTTTTTGTGCTGTTAAATGCCTCTTGTTACATATCCTCGCAACCACCTTCCAAATTTTCAGATTATTCCTTAAAAACAAAACACGAAAAATGAGCTTTATCTGATGGTTAATTTCACAATACAAGGCAAGGTATTGCGCATATCTGATTGCTCGCACATCCGTGCGTCTCGGTATTTTGCGCTATACAATTAGAAGCGATATTCCGTAGCGGTAACCGATAATTGCATCGTCACGAGGCCAGACAACCTGGCTGAAAAAGCCGGATAAAGTTTTGCAAGCTCCAGTCAGTCCGGGTATACACCATGCTGGTATATGTGACAGTTGCCACGACAAAATCCCTTGTACCATGGGAAGGCGGGATATGTGATGATACGCTTTTCAGCCTGGTTTCACGCAATTGCGGTGGCTGGTCTTCACTAACTGATAATAAAGAAACACTCAGAGGCTATGAACCCCAATAAGTTTTCCTTAAAACCAGGCAGCATATCGCGCTACTTCATCCTGTTGATCGTTGTGTTACTGGTTACGCTTGGCGTAACGCTACAGAGTGCGGTCAATACCTGGCTGAAAGACAAGAGCCTGCAGGTTGTGGATGTGGCTCAGGCTATGCATAAACGCATTGAGACCTGGCGTTATGTGACCTGGCAAATTTATGACAATGTTGCCGCAGCCCCTGCCAGTGCCAGTAATGAGATCCAGGAAACGCGACTGCGCCAGGATGTGTATTACCTTGAAAAGCCACGCCGCAAAACCGAAGCGTTGATTTTTGGTTCCCACGACAGCAGTACGCTTGCCATGACGCAAAGGATTTCCAATTATCTGGATATTCTCTGGGGTGCCGAGTCTGCGCCATGGTCAATGTATTATCTGAACGGCCAGGATAACAGTATGGTGCTGGTGTCCACTTTGCCATTAAAGGATTTAACCTCCGGCTTTAAAGAGTCCAGTATCAGCAATATGGTTGATCAACGCCGGGCTGAGATGCTGCAACAGGCAAATGCACTGGATGAACGGGAAAGTTTCTCAGGCCTGCGGCAAATGGAGTGGCAAAACTACGATTACTTCACCGTGCGCACCACGTTTAACCAACCGGGTCATCTGGCGACTGTGGTTGCCTTTGATATGCCAGTCAACGATTTACTTCCCGCCAACATGTCGGTGGATAACTTTCGCCTGGATAACGATGAACAGGCACATTTAAAAACCACCAAGAACCAGTCAGAAAGCCTGGTGAGTATTGGCTTCAATGGTGGTCATATTGAAATCTCAGTACCTGTTGTCACAACAGGTATGAAACTGGTATGGGAAGTGCCCACCGGCACCATGATAATGGAGACATTGCAAAATGTCCTGTTGGGGGTATTGCTGACTATTGGCCTGATTGCACTGGCCATCTTTGGGCTGATTACCTTCCGCCAGCAACCTTCACGTCATGCATCGGATAATGCGCCAGCATCTAACGGGAAGGAATTACAAGCGCTCAGAGCGCTGAATGAAGAGATTCTGTCTGTCGTGCCGTTGGGTATTCTGGTTCAGGATATCGAGAACAATCGCACGGTTATCAGTAATAAAATGGCTGATAACCTGCTCCCCCACCTGAACCTGAAAAATATTATATCTATGGCGGACCAGCACCAGGGCGTTATTCAGGCAACAGTGAATAATGAGCTGTACGAAATTCGCCAGTACCGCAGCCAGATTGTTTCACGGGTACAAATTTTCATTATCCGCGATCAGGACAAAGAGATTCTGGTAACGAAGAAACTGCGCCAGGCACAGCGCCTGTATGAGAAAAACCAACAGGGTCGCAGCGCCTTCATGCAGCATATTTGCCATGCTCTAAAAGGCCCCATTGATGCTCTGGCAGAAAAAGCGTCAGGGCTGCAAACACCCGAGCACCTCGCACTGGCCGATGACGCAGACCGCCTGGCTCACCTGGTGGATGAAATGCAGTTACTGAACATGCTGGAAGATGACAGCTGGAAAAGCAGTACCTCCTGTTTCTCGTTGCAGTCTTTGCTTGATGATGTTGTGCCAGCGATTTTGCCAGTCATTAAGCGTAAGGGTTTGCAATTACTGGTGAATAACCCAATCCCTGCCACAGAAAACCGCCATGGTGACCGGGAAACGTTGCACCGTATGCTACTGATGTTGTTGCACTACGCTGCCACGACCACCGAAATTGGTAAAATAACCCTGGATATTACCCAGGATGAAGGTATGGATGACGGGCTGATTTTCCGTATCACCGATACCGGGAAAGGAATAAGTGATGACGAAGTGGATAATCTGCACTTCCCGTTCCTCAATGCCACCACCGAAGACCGTTATGCACAGGCGAATGGCCTGACATTTTTCTTGTGCAACCAGTTGGCCCGCAAAATGGGCGGCACTCTGAGCATTAAATCAAAAAATGAGCTGGGTACCCGTTATACCCTGCATTTGCAACTGCCACAGGAAGGCAAACAAGCGGTACAGGAACAGGAAGAACGCCTGCTGGATGGTGTTGTCGCCATGGTGGATATTGCTTCACGTGATGTCCGTAACATTGTCACCAGACAGTTAGAAAGCTGGGGTGCCAGCTGTGTTGCGCCTGATGAGCAATCATCAAGTCAAGCATTTGATATATTTTTAACAGATAATCCGTCTAATCTTACTGCATCGGGCTTGCTTTTAAGCGATGATGAGAACGGTTTACGGAAAATCGGAAATGCCCGTTATCGTGTAAACTTCAATATGAGTAATGCAATGCAGGACGCAATACTTCAGCTTATTGAAGCGCAAATGGCTGATGACGATACGCAAGCAAGTGGCTCAGGAGTGAGTGATGAAACGGCCCAACTTCATGCAAGTGGTTATTATGCGCTGTTTGTAGATACCGTGCCTGACGATGTAAAACGTCTGCAAAATGAGTCACAGGCAAACGACTTTTTAGCGCTGGCCCAAACGGCACACAGACTTAAAGGCGTTTTTGCTATGTTGAATCTGGTACCAGGGAAACAGTTGTGTGAAACGCTGGAGCATCACATTCGTGAAAAAGATGCACCTGCCATAGAAAAATACATCAGTGATATTGATACTTACGTCAATAGCTTACTGTAAAAAGGTAACCTAAAACATGAACAATATGAACGTAATTATTGCCGATGACCATCCGATCGTTTTGTTCGGGATTCGCAAATCTCTGGAGCAAATTGAGTGGGTTAATGTTGTTGGTGAATTCGAAGATTCCACAGCGCTTATTAACAATCTTCCAAAACTGGACGCGAATGTCCTGATTACCGACCTTTCCATGCCCGGGGACAAATACGGCGACGGGATCACGCTTATCAAATACATTAAGCGCCATTTCCCATCGATTTCCATTATTGTACTGACAATGAACAATAACCCGGCCATTCTGAGTGCTGTGCTGGACCTGGATATTGAAGGTATCGTACTGAAACAAGGGGCACCGACAGACCTGCCTAAAGCTCTGGCAGCTTTGCAGAAAGGCAAAAAATTCACACCGGAAAGTGTCTCCCGTCTGCTGGAAAAAATCAGCGCCGGTGGCTATGGCGACAAACGCCTGTCACCAAAAGAGAGCGAAGTATTACGCTTGTTTGCTGAAGGCTTCCTGGTGACTGAAATTGCCAAAAAGCTTAACCGCAGTATTAAAACTATCAGTAGCCAGAAGAAATCAGCCATGATGAAACTGGGTGTGGATAACGATATTGCTCTGTTGAATTACTTGTCGTCGGTGACATTAACACCAGCCGATAAAGAGTAAGTTTTTACTTTCCTCTTCACTAAAACAGCAGGGCTTCCCCTGCTGTTTTTCGTTGTACTTTGCCAGCATTCCGCACGGCTTTCCCCTTTCACGCCTTTAATACCTCAGCCAAAAACACACAAAGACTTATCAGGCACCAATCCCACAGCCACTCAGCACAACACAAAAGCCCCGCCACTTGCAGCGGGGACAGTTCGCGTAAGACCGGTGAACCGGAGAAAGGAAGACAAGGTTATTCCGCCCGGACGGCGGAATAAGGCGAAACGAGGCAGGACGCCGAGTCGAGCCGGCCGCAGGCTGACAGCCCGGAGGTGAACGCAGTGCGCAGCACCGGTCGCCCGCGAAAACGGGGATTGCAAAGGGGGCGAGCCCCCTTAGCCCGTTCACTGGCTGTGCAGCCACATTAGTCACCTCACTTCAGGTGAACGGAACTTTCACATCAGTCCAGGTGAATGGAAACAACCACACTGCAAGTGAACGGAACAGTCACCGCAGTAACAGTCATCTGCCAGTACTGAGCCAGTTGCGCGCCGTATCCATCACACTGCTTTCTCTCACCACCAGCGCCCGGCGCCCGCAGGGGGCACTGGCCCCCTGCACCCCCTTTTGTGGCCGGCAAAATCGCCGCTTCGCGGACATTCGGCTTACCCCGGCGGCCTGTTCGGGTACCGCTCCGAGTCGGCATCCTGCCTCCCGTCGCTCTGCCTGCGTCCTGCAGGCAGCCCCGGCCCGCCAGGCACGCCTCAACGATTTAGAGGCCACCCAAACCCACCCGTTTGTAAGCCAGCAGCAAAAAATAAATAAAGACATACCGGGCACAAATCCTCCAGCCACTCAGCACCACACAAAAAAACAGCTACTTGCAGCGAGGGACAGTTCGCGTAAGACCGGTGAACCGGAGAAAGGAAGACAAGGTTATTCCGCCCGGACGGCGGAATAAGGCGAAACGAGGCATGGATGCCGAGTCGAGCCGGCCGCAGGCTGACTGCCCGGAGGTGAACGCAGTGCGCAGCACCGGTCGCCCGCGAAAACGGGGATTGCAAAGGGGGCGAGCCCCCTTTAGCCCGTTCACTGGCTGTGTAGCCACATTAGTCACCTCACTTCAGGTGAACGGAACCCACTACACTGACACACTGCAAGTGAATGAAAACAACCACACCCGGTGAGCACCGGCCACCCGCGAAAACAGGAATAACAAAGGGGCAAGCCCCTTTACTCCCGATGATTCCTCACCCGCTCAGCAAACACCGCCAGCGTCTGCTTCAACACATCCAGCGTCACTGGCTTAGACAAACAACTATCCATCCCCGACTCAAAACAACGCTGCTTCTCTTCTGCCAGCGCATTCGCCGTCACACCAATAACAGGTAATGTCAAACCTAACTGGCGAATACGTTGTGTCAGGCGATAACCATCCATATTTGGCATGTTCACATCGCTCAGAATAATATCGATATGATGCTTGCTGAGCACCTCGAGCGCTTCCACACCATCACCCGCAGTCTTACACTGGTTATACCCAAGCGATGCAAGCTGGTCCGCCAGCAAACGGCGGTTTATCGGGTGATCGTCCACGATCAGAACCATAATGTCATCATTCTGTTCACTGATCTCCGAAGGCTCTGGTAAGTTCACCTCATTGCCGGGAACCTTGACATCCACCTGATAAATTTTCGCCAGCAACGCCACCAAATCATGTGGAGAAGCAACGCTGTGTAGCCAAATACCGGGTTCGCTTTCCAGAGGAATTCCAATATGCCGGCGACAGAACTGAACCACAGCACGCCCGGGCCAGGGGTTACTTAACACGTCATCAGTGATTAACACATCATCCGCGTCTGGCGTTTCTCCTTGCCAGAAACTGGCTTTGATACCTTTACTTGCCAGCAACTTCGCTAAAAAGTCACTCAGGAAAGCATTACTGACAGCCAGCCAGCAATGCTTATGGGTCAGTTCCGATGCCGCCATCACCGGAACCGGTTTAGCTTCATACAACGGAATACGGACCGTAAACTGGCTCCCCATACCGGGTTCGGAATCTACCGCAATATCGCCGTCCATCATGGTGATAAGCTTCTCGCATATTGCCAACCCCAGCCCGGTACCCTGGAAGTTGCGCTGGACCCCTGTTCCCACCTGGAAAAAAGGATCAAACAGGCGCACAACTTCTTTGGCAGCAATCCCTTCTCCGGTATCACGCACCCGGAAGCAGAGATAATCATCTGTACAGCGCACATCAAGAATAATGCAGCCGGTATCGGTGAACTTAATCGCGTTGCTCAGCAAGTTTGAAATCACCTGCTGTAAACGCATTGGGTCGCCACGTAAGGTTAACGGTACGGAAGGCGCGATAAAACAGTAGAGCCCCATTTGTTTACGCACCACCAGAGGTTGGTAGTTTGCAGTAACATGGGTCATCACTTCACGGGGAGAAAACTCACGCGGTTCAATTTTTAACTGCTCTGATTCAATTTTCGAGAAATCGAGAATATCGCTGATTATCTTCAGTAGCAGGCTGGATGAGTTGTTCATTGCTGTGACCAGCCGGTCAACACCATCGGGTAATTCACGGGTTTGCAACAAATCCAGGTTACCGATGATGCCATACAGTGGAGTACGTAATTCGTGGCTTACCGTTGCGAGGAACATCGATTTAGACTGGCTGGCCTGCTCTGCAGCATGGGCCATGTCCTGTAATGACTCTTCCATCTTCACACGAGCGCTGACATCCACCAGCACACAAATCGCCACATTCTCGTTACGATAACGTGAGTGTACAAAACTTATCTGCAGGTTCGTGTTGTCGCTGGTGAGCACGTCAACAAAGTTCACCTGCTGGCCGCAAATGATTTGCGTCAGGCGCTGACGGTCTTCATGGGTCAGCATGTTCAGGTAATTGTGCGCCAGTTCATTACTGAGAATATTGGTGCCATCCAGCGTGCGCAGAATACAAATACCTACTGGTGCTGAAGCCACAATTTTACGGTTAAACTGCTCGTGCTCTTCCAGGCGCTGAGCATCCGTCTCTGCCGGGATAAAAATACGCCGCTCATACATTCTTGCCAGGGTAAACAGCACCACGCCAACCAAAATATTCAGCAACACGGCATTCAGAATAAGAATACGGATTTCATCCAGCACTTTATCAACTGGCACGCTGTACACCACACTGAGCGATGACGGCATCAGGTTTTTTTTCAATGCCAGCTCTTTAAACCCACTGGTGTAACCAAACCAGGTGCGTGCCTGAAGCCAGTCTGGCTGCAGTGATAAATGCCCACTTTCCCCGGTCAGAGATACCAGCGAATGGCCATTTTCATCCATCAGCGTGATATCTACTGGCAAGTTACCCGGTAGCATAAAGTTTTCCTGGCGAATACTCTGTTCAACCCCGAGCAAGGCCTGAACCCGGTTAGCGAGAAACACTGGCGTTAATGTATAAAAATACCCGGTTCCCGGACGGCTACCAGGTGCCACCCAGTAAACGGTATTAATACGCTCATCCATAGGGGCATCACGGTAATGTTTTAACCGCTCATTAAGCACTGAAAGTGCTTTATCCTGGCCAGGCGAAGTATTACGTAATGAAAAATCAGCAATGCACTGGTTATCTCCAGCCACCAAAAATACCCGGTTCAAATCGTAGTTTGCCGAGAAATTATCGCGCCAGTAACGCAGAAAACCTGATAGCGACAGCATGGAGCCTTGCCATGACTGGTCAAGCGCACTGCAATCCACATTATTACCCAGAGGCAAAAATGCGGGTGCGCTACCTCCCCGGTTACTACCTGGCGTTGCGTTATCGGTCGGGCGATTTTCTGTTATGTACTTGAGTTCTTTCACCACATCGGTGGTGCGCTGAATATACCGCTGCGCCTGGTCAAAGCTCAGAGTGAGCTCCTGATGTATTTCCGCTTCTTTATCATGTAACGCGCCTGCGATGTAAAACACCGAAAACAGGGCTATCAGAAGCCATAGTAACAGTGCCAGCGCCCGAAAAAGATAGCGCGAGACTTTAAGCGTGCTGCGGAAAGAGACGGCGTATTTCAATGTAAGCCCGGTAAGAGTCAGTCAGTCAATAATAAAACGTTAACTTAGCGATAAAAGTGAGTGGTCGCAATGGCAAAGAAAAAGGGCCGGTTACCCGGCCCTTCATAATGTGATGATTTCAGATTAATCTTCACTGTCATCGGCAACATCATCATCCTGTTCCGCTTCCGGCGCAATGTCATCATCGCCTTCTGCTACAGAACCATCAATGCTGTCGAGTTCTTCGTCGTCTACTGGTTCAGCAACACGTTGCAGACCCACGACATGCTCATCTTCCGCCGTGCGAATCAGAATCACGCCCTGAGTATTACGGCCCACAACGCTGATTTCAGAAACGCGTGTACGCACCAGCGTACCGGCATCGGTGATCATCATAATCTGGTCAGCGTCATCAACCTGAACAGCACCAACGACTTCCCCATTACGTTCGGTCACTTTGATAGAGATAACCCCCTGAGTCGCACGGGACTTAGTCGGGTACTCTTTCTCACCGGTACGTTTACCGTAACCGTTTTGGGTAACTGTCAGAATGGCACCTTCACCGTGTGGCACAATCAGTGATACCACGCTGTCTTTGTCTGCCAGCTTGATACCACGCACACCGGTGGCAGTACGGCCCATGGCACGTACTGCGTCCTCTTTAAAGCGCACCACCTTGCCAAACGCAGAGAACAACATGACTTCGTCGTCTTTCTGAGTCAGGTTCACACCAATCAGTTCATCGCCTTCGTTAAGGTTCACGGCGATAATACCTGCACTACGTGGGCGACTGAACTCAGTCAGCGCGGTTTTCTTCACAGTACCACTCGCAGTCGCCATAAAGACATTCACGCCTTCTTCGTATTCGCGCACAGGCAAAATCGCGGTAATACGTTCGTCCTGCTCCAGTGGCAACAGGTTGACGATTGGCCTGCCACGCGCGCCACGGCTTGCTTCCGGCAATTGGTAGACTTTCATCCAGTACAGACGGCCCCGGCTGGAGAAGCACAGGATTGTGTCATGAGTATTGGCGACCAGCAGGCGGTCAATAAAGTCTTCTTCTTTAATTCGGGCAGCAGATTTACCCTTACCACCACGGCGCTGCGCTTCATAATCTGACAGCGGCTGGTATTTCACATATCCCTGATGCGACAGCGTAACGACAACATCTTCCTGATTAATAAGATCTTCAATGTTGATGTCGGCACTGTTGGCAGTGATTTCTGTGCGACGTTCGTCACCGAACTGGTCGCGAACGGCTTCCAGCTCTTCACGGATAACTTCCATCAGGCGCTCTGCGCTGGACAGGATATAGAGCAACTCAGCAATTTGATCCAGCAGCTCTTTGTACTCATCGAGCAGTTTTTCATGCTCAAGGCCAGTCAGTTTTTGCAGGCGCAAATCAAGAATTGCCTGAGCCTGTTGCTCGGTCAGGTAGTATTTCCCGTCATGCACCCCAAACTGCGGTTCCAGCCATTCCGGGCGGGCTGCGTCATCACCAGCACGTTCCAGCATCGCAGCCACATTACCCAGATCCCATGCATGCGCCACTAACGCCGCTTTCGCTTCAGCCGGTGTTGGAGCATGGCGAATCAACTCGATAACTGGGTCGATATTCGCCAGCGCAACAGCCAGTGCTTCAAGGATATGTGCACGGTCGCGCGCTTTACGCAGTTCATAGATGGTACGGCGAGTCACTACTTCACGGCGGTGACGCACAAAGGCTTCAAGAATATCTTTCAGCGGCATTATCTTCGGCTGGCCATGGTGCAATGCCACCATGTTGATCCCGAAAGACACCTGCAACTGGGTTTGTGAGTAAAGGTTGTTCAGCACCACTTCACCCACAGCATCGCGTTTGACTTCAATAACAATACGCATCCCGTCTTTATCAGACTCGTCGCGCAGTGCACTGATGCCTTCAACACGTTTCTCTTTCACCAGCTCGGCAATTTTTTCAATCAGGCGCGCTTTGTTCACCTGATAAGGAATTTCATGCACGATAATGGTTTCGCGGCCAGATTTTGCATCGGTTTCCACCTCTGCTTTGGCGCGAATATAAATTTTCCCGCGCCCTGTGCGATACGCTTCTTCAATACCGCGACGGCCATTAATAATTGCTGCGGTCGGGAAATCCGGACCGGGGATGTGTTCCATCAACCCTTCAACGGTGATGTTTTCATCCTCAATATACGCCAGACAGCCGTTAATCACTTCTGTCAGGTTATGGGGAGGTATGTTAGTTGCCATCCCCACCGCAATCCCGGAAGAACCGTTAACCAGCAGGTTCGGGATTTTGGTTGGCATAACATCGGGAATTTTTTCTGTTCCGTCATAGTTGTCCACGAAGTCGACTGTTTCTTTATCAAGATCAGCCATTAACTCATGGGCAATTTTCGCCAGACGAATTTCTGTATAACGCATGGCCGCGGCGGAATCGCCATCGATAGAACCAAAGTTCCCCTGGCCATCGACCAGCATATAACGCAACGAAAATGGCTGCGCCATACGAACAATGGTGTCATACACTGCAGAATCACCATGGGGATGGTATTTACCGATAACGTCACCGACGACACGGGCGGATTTTTTATAGGCTTTATTCCAGTCATTGCCCAACACGTTCATCGCGAACAATACGCGACGGTGTACAGGCTTGAGGCCATCACGGACATCTGGCAATGCGCGGCCGACAATAACCGACATGGCATAATCCAGATATGAGCTTTTCAGCTCTTCCTCAATATTGACCGGTGTAATTTCTCTGGCAAGGTCGCTCATCTGACCGCTATCCCTCTACTGTATCCCGGATTCAAAGGTCGCAAATTATAACACACTCCCGCAGTCTCAGGGAAACTTGTCTGACGGGCGTAGCGCTTTATTCATCTCGCCAGGCTGTTATACTCGGCAGCACCTATTGATGAGGAGTTCTGGCGTCCATGAATGACGAAAATACCCCGGTGTCGCTCAATGTTGACCACAACGAAATAGCTAAATTTGAAGCCATCGCTTCACGCTGGTGGGATCTGGAAGGCGAGTTCAAACCCCTTCACCGGATTAACCCTTTACGCCTGGGCTATATCAATGAACGCAGTGGCGGTGTGTTCGGTAAAAGAGTGCTGGATGTCGGGTGTGGTGGTGGCATTCTGGCAGAGAGCATGGCACGGGAAGGCGCAACAGTAACCGGGCTGGATATGGGGGGGGAACCGCTACAGGTTGCCCGACTGCACGCGCTGGAAAGCGGTATTCAGGTTGATTACCGCCAGGAAACCGTTGAAAACCATGCTGCCGCGAACCCTGGTGCTTATGATGTTGTCACCTGCATGGAGATGCTGGAACATGTGCCGGACCCACAATCTGTGGTGCAGGCCTGCGCGCGCCTCGTCAAACCGGGCGGCCATGTTTTCTTTTCCACTATTAACCGTAATGGTAAAGCCTGGCTGATGGCAGTGGTAGGTGCTGAATACGTGCTGCGCATGGTGCCCAAAGGCACCCACGATATTAAGAAATTTATCAAACCTGCAGAACTGATCCACTGGCTCAGTAACACCGGTTTGCGTGAACGCCATATGACCGGTTTGCATTACAACCCGTTGACGGATCATTTCCGCCTGGCACCGGGTGTTGATGTTAACTATATGTTGCATACAACCACCAGCAGCGCAGTCTGAGATAAGTTTTTGCTATTAAAAATTGCGCAACATCAAGTTGCGCAATTTACTTCACGAGCAAGAAACCAACATTCAGTCATTTTTTTAAAAAAAGTTACTCCAGCTTGACATCCCCTTCAGCCCTTACCATTCGGGCATTCTTACCTGTTCAGCGAAGATGAACCTCAATTTTTCGGCAAAATCAACTCTTGAGATTGAAAGATTCCTTACTAGAATACTCACCATATAGTGATTCAGTTATCCCATACCCCCAACATATAGTATTTATCCACAAAGTTAGCCACAAGGCTGCGTTGTGGATAAGCGGGGGATATTTTTATTTCACGGACAGGTAAACCCCACATGAATCAGAGTCTGCTGGTAACGAAACGTGATGGCCGTACAGAGCGCATCAATCTGGACAAAATTCATCGTGTCCTCGACTGGGCGGCAGAAGGCTTGCACAACGTTTCAGTTTCACAAGTTGAACTGCGTTCCCATATCCAGTTTTATGACGGTATCCGCACTTCAGATATCCATGAAACGATTATCAAAGCAGCCGCGGACCTGATTTCTCGCGACGCCCCGGACTACCAGTATCTCGCTGCCCGTCTGGCTATTTTCCACCTGCGTAAAAAAGCGTTTGGCCAGTTCGAACCGCCCAAACTCTACAACCATATAGTAAAAATGGTTGAAATGGGTAAATACGACACTCATCTGCTGGAAGACTACACGGAAGAAGAGTTCCAGCAGATGGACGGTTTTATCGACCACTGGCGCGATATGACCTTCTCTTACGCGGCTGTAAAACAGCTGGAAGGGAAATACCTGGTGCAAAACCGCGTTACCGGTGAAATTTATGAAAGCGCCCAGTTCTTGTACATTCTGGTTGCGGCCTGCCTGTTCTCACGTTATCCGCGCGCTACTCGCCTGGACTACGTAAAACGTTTCTATGACGCAGTCTCGACTTTCAAGATTTCACTGCCAACACCAATTATGTCTGGTGTGCGTACCCCTACACGTCAGTTCAGCTCCTGTGTGCTGATTGAGTGTGGTGACAGCCTCGACTCTATCAACGCAACATCCAGCGCCATTGTTAAGTATGTGTCTCAGCGTGCCGGTATTGGTATTAATGCGGGCCGCATTCGCGCACTGGGTAGCCCGATTCGTGGTGGTGAAGCATTCCATACCGGGTGCATCCCGTTCTATAAGCACTTCCAGACAGCCGTGAAATCCTGTTCTCAGGGTGGTGTGCGTGGTGGTGCAGCCACACTGTTTTACCCGATGTGGCACCTGGAAGTTGAAAGCCTGCTGGTGTTGAAAAACAACCGTGGTGTGGAAGGTAACCGTGTTCGCCACATGGACTATGGTGTTCAAATTAATAAACTGATGTACACCCGTTTGCTGAAAGGTGGCGATATCACTCTTTTCAGCCCGTCTGATGTGCCCGGGTTGTACGACGCCTTCTTTGCAGACCAGGATGAGTTCGAACGCCTGTACACCCAGTATGAGAACGACGACAGCATTCGCAAACAACGCGTTAAAGCGGCGGAACTGTTCTCTCTGATGATGCAGGAGCGTGCTTCCACTGGCCGTATCTACATCCAGAACGTCGACCACTGCAACACGCACAGCCCGTTTGATGCGACAGTTGCGCCAGTGCGCCAGTCTAACCTGTGTCTGGAAATTGCGCTGCCAACCAAACCGCTGAATGACGTCAATGACGAAAACGGCGAAATTGCGCTGTGTACACTGTCCGCGTTTAACCTGGGTGCAATCAACAGCCTGGATGATTTGGAAGAGTTGGCGGTTCTGGCAGTTCGTGCACTGGATGCCCTGCTGGATTACCAGGATTACCCCATCCCGGCAGCCAAACGTGGTGCCATGGGCCGTCGCACTCTGGGTATTGGCGTGATTAACTTCGCTTATTACCTGGCGAAACATGGCGTGCGCTACTCCGATGGCAGTGCCAACAATCTGACGCACAAAACCTTCGAAGCCATTCAGTATTACCTGCTGAAAGCATCAAATGAGCTGGCGAAAGAGCAAGGCGCATGCCCGTGGTTCAACGAAACCACCTACGCCAAAGGTATTCTGCCGGTTGACACCTACAAAAAAGACCTGGATGCGATTTGCAACGAACCACTGCATTATGACTGGGAAAGCCTGCGTGAATCGATTAAAACCCATGGTCTGCGTAACTCAACGTTGTCTGCTCTGATGCCGTCAGAAACGTCATCACAGATTTCCAATGCCACCAATGGTATTGAACCGCCACGCGGGCATATCAGTGTTAAAGCGTCGAAAGACGGTATTCTGCGCCAGGTGGTGCCAGATTATGAACAACTGAAAGACAAATACGAATTGCTGTGGGAAATGGCAGGTAACGATGGCTACCTGCAACTGGTTGGGCTAATGCAGAAATTTATCGACCAGTCTATTTCTGCCAATACCAATTATGACCCGTCACGTTTCCCGTCAGGAAAAGTGCCCATGCAGCAATTACTGAAGGATTTGCTCACCGCCTATAAATTTGGTGTCAAAACCCTTTACTATCAGAACACCCGTGACGGTGCTGAAGATGCCCAGGACGACCTGGCACCCAGCATTCAGGACGACGGTTGCGAAAGCGGCGCGTGTAAGATTTAACCCAGAGGCAGGCCGGCACCCCGGTCTGCCTGTTTCCCTTTTCACGCGGTAAAGGGCCCGTTTAGAACAGCGAAACGGCACTCAGACAATGGTGGCGTTTTACAGGACAATGTTTATGGCATACACCACATTTTCACAGAAGAAAAATAACCCGCTCAACGAACCCATGTTTTTTGGTCAGCCCGTTAACGTTGCACGCTATGACCAGCAGAAATATGACATTTTCGAAAAACTGATTGAGAAGCAATTGTCATTTTTCTGGCGGCCAGAAGAAGTGGATGTGTCACGCGACCGCATCGATTTCCAGGCGTTACCGGAACACGAAAAACACATATTTATCAGCAATCTGAAATACCAGACACTGCTGGATTCTATTCAGGGTCGCAGCCCTAACGTTGCGTTGCTGCCACTTATCTCAATTCCTGAACTGGAAACCTGGGTAGAAACCTGGGCATTTTCTGAAACGATCCATTCCCGTTCATACACTCACATCATTCGTAATATCGTCAATGACCCGGCGGTGGTGTTTGATGACATCGTAGAAAACGAAGAGATAATCAAACGCGCCAAAGACATCTCCACCTATTACGACGGGCTGATTGAGCTGACCAGCTACTGGCACTTGCTGGGCGAAGGCACTCACACTGTGAATGGTAAAACCGTTACGGTGAACCTGCGCGAATTGAAGAAAAAGCTTTATATGTGCCTGATGAGTGTGAACGCACTGGAAGCCATTCGCTTTTATGTCAGTTTTGCCTGCTCATTCGCCTTTGCTGAACGCGAACTGATGGAAGGCAACGCGAAGATCATTCGCCTGATTGCCCGCGACGAAGCACTGCACCTTACCGGGACTCAGCATATGCTGAACCTGATGCGTAGCGGCGAAGACGACCCGGAAATGGCTGAAATTGCCGAAGAGTGCCAGCAGGAAAGCTATGACCTGTTTGTTATGGCGGCGCAGCAGGAAAAAGACTGGGCGAACTACCTGTTCCGCGATGGCTCAATGATTGGCCTGAACAAAGACATTCTGTGCCAGTATGTTGAGTATATTACCAATATCCGTATGCAGGCTGTTGGGCTGGACTTGCCATTCCAGACACGCTCCAACCCGATCCCGTGGATCAACACATGGCTGGTGTCGGACAACGTACAGGTTGCGCCTCAGGAAGTTGAAGTCAGCTCTTATCTGGTTGGGCAGATAGATTCACAAATCGATGCTGATGACCTGAGTAACTTCCAGTTATAACTATGAGCAACCGTATTACCTTGCATCAGTCTGGCCGCCAGTTAGAGTGCCGTGACGACCACCCTTCACTGCTGGCCGCACTGGAATCGCATAAGGTGGCTGTAGAGTATCAGTGCCGGGAAGGGTATTGCGGCTCGTGTCGTATGCGCCTTCTGGCAGGACAGGTCAAATGGCTGACTCAACCGCTGGCGTTTATACAGCCTGGGGAAATTTTACCTTGTTGCTGCAAAGCACAAGGGGATGTGGAAGTGGATTGCTGAATCTCACCTGACTCACCGCCGTAACGGCGGCTGCGGCTGCATAACACGAAAGGGAAAACATTGTTTTCCCTTTTCTATTTCCACTTTCAGTTGCCAGAAACACTGCTCACAATGATGCTCAGGCTGGATGTGTCAGTTGCTCTTCAATATGGATCCAGCCATGTTCTGCGCTCACATCCCAGCCATTTAACCAGCGGCGCAGCATATTCATTGCCAGCATCGCACAGACAGCCTGGCGGGTTTCCACACTATGACGGCGCCCGGACCAGTTAACCCGCAACCCAACCGTTTTATCAGGTGTATGCAATGCCAGATTTTGCATATTGTCAGCATCAATTGCGCCAGTCACCAGCGCCAGAGAACTGCCCTGCTGTTCAGCCAGTTGCCGGGCACTCTGAACGCAGCCTGCCAGGCTCTCTGGTGCAGAAGAAGGTAAAACTTGCCCCTGAACCACCGCCACCCCGGCATTGGTCAACTGCCAGCACAGCATGCCGGCGGTAAACTGTTCACTCAGTGCCAGGGTCAGATGTTGCTCCTGTAACCGCATGGCAAGCTGTGCAGGTAATCCTTCGGTTCCTTCAAAAATCAGGCTTTCGCCCACCACATCACGAATTTTCTGCCAGGCCTGCTGCATGCCTGTACGCTGTGCAGAAGGGCCAGTCAACTTCAGTTCGATAATCGGCATTGAAGAGCGGTAACCCAGTACCACGCCTTCTGGTAATGGCAGGGGGTCCAGTTGCTGGGCGAGATCGCTTTCAGAACGGCCAAATGTGGTCATACGCAGGCACAACGGCATTTCAATGCTGGGGTAACGCTTGCGCAGGCGCGGTAAAATTTCCTGTTCAACCATCTGCTTAAATTCAGAAGGAACCCCTGGCGTGAAAAAAAACAGGCAACGGTTAAGCTGCATGGCAAACCCGCAGGCAGTCCCAACCGGGTTATCAATCATTTCGCTGCCCGCCGGGATCATCGCCTGCTTGCGGTTACTGGGTGCCATTGGCCTGCCGCGCTCTGCAAAGAAACGCGTCATATGCGCCAGCCACTCTTCATGGATAACCAACTCTGTACCTGCGGCTTTCGCGGCAGCTTCCGCACTCAGGTCGTCACTGGTTGGCCCCAGGCCACCGTTGACTATCAGGATATCCGCCTCGTGGCTGCGCGCCTGCAGTATCGCCACCAGGTCGGCAAATTTATCCCCGACAGTCTGGCGACGTGTCATAGGGAACCCCTGTTCAAATAAGAAATCAGCAAGCCAGGATGCATTGGTATCGACTATCTGCCCATACAGCACTTCATCGCCGGTAGAGAGCATTTCCACATTTAACATCGATATACTCCAGTGGGAGGGAAGCCACCACTATAGCGCAGTGGTTTGGCAAATACACAGATACACCAGTTTCACCTTACGCCGCGCACAAGTTGTTACGCGGCATAAGGTTTGTGGGGAAAGTGACTGAAGGGGGATTAAAACGCCGCACTGACACCCAGATACGGGCCATCAATAATCGTATTCCGGTTGTCGTTCCGGTCTTTCAGGCTCATATAGCGATAACCTGCTTCAACCGTTAACGGGCGGAACACCATCCAGCGGCCACCTGCCTGCACTTCCTGATAGGAATCAATACGTGAAGCAAAAGCATCTGGCGCGTAATAATACTGCCCGAAGACAGAGACGTGGCTCATGACCGGTACACTAAGACCGCCGCCAATTCCCAGCGCGTAACCTGTTTTCCCGTGGTCAGGCTTGATATACACCCCCTTGCCACCCAGAGTTACCATTGCCGGGCCAACGGGCAGGTTGTAGCCCAGCCCCAGGTCAGCGATATAACCATTGTCATTATGACGGGTCCAGTCACCACTGAGCGCCACGCCACTGGTGGAAGTCCCCATACCCACACCAATGCTGGTGTATTTATGCCCGGCCTGGCCGTAAATCCCTATGGCACTGGCTGAGCCAGATACTGCAAAAAGCCCACTGACTGCCAACAATAGATACTTATTCATTTTGTTTTCCTGAATTCAGATACCTGGCAAATTAACCTGTTGAAGCACAAAGCGGATTTTACCCGCTGGAAGGCGACATTCAAGACGGAAATTTGGTGCTTTCTCAACAGAATGTAACAAACACGCCCTGGTGCGTTTATTCTTGTTCTGCAACCCACTGCATCACGGCGTTACGGGCAATTTTAATGCCGCCCTGGCGTAATACATCTGGCAACAGTAACCACTGAACGGGTTGCTGGAAACGTGCCAGTTTATCCCGAACCCAGTCACTTAATGTTACCAGCGCGCTGGCATCAACCAGTTCCACAACAGCTACCGGACGATGCCCAAATTCTTCATCGGCACGGGGTACAACGATGACCTGCTGAACCTGTGGATGTGCCATGATAACCCGCTCAACTTCTTCCGGTTGAATGCTTTCTCCACCACTGAAAAAGAGATTATCGAGCCGCCCGTGTATGGTGAGCGTGTTATCGGTGTAAGTTCCCCGGTCACGGGTGGCAAACCACCCCGCAGAGTTCAACAGTGGCAGTAAATGGCCCTGATGCCAGTAACCGGCCGCCAGACTGTCACCCCGTAACCAGACTTCATTATCCACAATGCATACCTCGCGGCCTGCTAATGGTTGCCCGACATCCCCGCGGCCATTGGCACGTTTTGCTGTCACTGTTGAAGCCATTTCAGTCATGCCATAGCCGCACCAGCAGGCAATACCTCTCTGTTGCGCTTCATCGGTTAATGCGACAGGAATTGCAGCCCCGCCCAGTAGTACCGCTTTTAAATTACCCAATGAAACCGGATTATCGGCCAGTAAACGCCACAACTGAGTAGGAACCAGAGATGCATGCGTACACCCCTGCAATGCCTGGGGCAACGGCTGGTCAGGGCGCAGGGCCATGGCAGCCCCGGTTGCCAGCCAGCGCCATAAAATACCCTGGCCGGAGACATGAAACAGTGGCAGTGACAGTAACCAACAGTCATCACGCTCAAACGACATCAGTGCAGTTACGCCCCTGGCGCTGGCAAGTTGTGCGGTTGCCGTGTGTACAGCGGCCTTTGGTAGCCCGGTAGAGCCAGATGTCAGAGTCATGGAGACAAAGCGCTCTGGTTGCCACGGTTCTGCCCACTCCCCAGTCAGTGGCTGGTAATGTAAAACAACCGGGCCGGGCACCGCATCGCAGTCAAAACTCAGAGCAAAATGAATGGATAACGACGGGATAAGGGCTTCCAGCAAGGTATCCGGCAGTTGCGGGTTGAGCGGCAACACCCGGGCGCCACATTGCAACAGCGCCAGCCAGCTTAATAATAACGGCATACTGTTGCGACCACGCAGGGCAACGCCCATTCCGGCATTCACTCCCTGGTGATGAAAGCTGGTCGCCAGGTTATCCACAAGGTTTGCCAGTTGCTGCCAGCTTATTTCACCATGTTGAGTTTGCAACGCGACTTTTTGCGGCACAAAGCGCGCCCAGTGCCGCCAGGGGTAATTCGCCAGCGTCATTGCACCAACTCCAGCTCAGACGGGCTGACTAGCGGCAATGTGCTTCCCGGCCAGGGTCGTAATAACTGAGCCTGCATTAAAGAGAGCGTGTCCAGCCCCGGAGTCATTTGGGGCGTCAACCATGCAGCGATGCGCGCCAGTTGTGTTAGCCCAAGGCTTGATTCAATCGCCGAACTGATTATCACGTTCATACCACACGCATGAGCCTGATTAACCCATGCCTGTACCTGTTGCAGGCTGCCAGTTAGTGACGGTTTAATGACCACAGTGTTGACTTCCGGACACGGGCTTATCGCCACATGTCCGTCGCGCAGGCTTTCATCCCACGCCAGCTTAATGCCGGTTTCCCGGGCAAAGGCCAGTGATAACTCAGGGGTTTTACAAGGCTCTTCAAAAAAAGCAATTCGCGAGCGTAACGCTTCTGGCACATACCGGGCAAACTGTGCGGCTTTTTCCGCAGACCAGCTCCGGTTGGCATCCAGACGCAACCAGAGATCCGGAATAGCATCCAGCAATAAGCTGACCACCATACCATCGCGTACCGCTTCATAGAGGCCCACTTTTATTTTGGCTTCTTTACGGCCAGGTAACCCCTGCAACAGCGAAAATAACGCATCCGGGTCACCGGTACACAGTGGCACCGAGTGGTAATTTGCCTCCTCAGGCAGTTCACCAGACAACTCCGCCAGTGCGCAACTCAACCCAAAAGCAACCGAAGGTTGTGCCGGAAGTTCAGAAGCCTGCCCTGCCTGCCAGCCAGATAACCAGCGCAGCGCAGCAGCCTGCGCTTCTTCGAGGCTTTCTGTACTCAGGCCGGGCAATGGGGCAATTTCTCCCCATCCCCGTTGATTGCCTTCACACAGTTCAACCACAAACCCTTCACGCATTTTCAGCCTGCGGTCACGAATCACCACTCCAGTGTCCATGGGAATGGTGTAACGCCAGAGTTGTGCCTGTCGCATTTACGGGTTCCGTTTAAATTTCGTGAAATCAGGCTGGCGCTTCTGGTTGAATGCATTGCGCCCTTCCTGGCCTTCTTCCGTCATGTAAAACAGCATCGTGGCATTACCCGCCAGCTCCTGTAACCCGGCCTGACCATCGCAGTCAGCATTCAACGCTGCTTTCAGACAACGTAATGCCATCGGGCTGTTTTTCAACATTTCGCGGCACCAGCGCACTGTCTCTTTTTCAAGACTTTCCAGCGGAACAACTGTATTGACCAGCCCCATATCCAGCGCCTGCTGTGCATCGTACTGACGGCACAAAAACCAGATTTCGCGCGCTTTTTTCTGGCCGACAATGCGTGCCATATAAGATGCGCCCCAGCCGCCATCAAACGAACCAACTTTTGGCCCGGTCTGGCCAAAAACAGCATTTTCAGCCGCAATGGTGAGGTCGCACATCAGGTGTAACACATGCCCGCCACCAATGGAGTAACCAGCAACCATCGCCACGACAGGTTTCGGGCAGGTACGGATTTGGCGTTGAAAATCCAGCACATTCAGGTGGTGCACACCAGAGTCGTCTTTATAACCACCGTAATCGCCGCGCACTTTTTGGTCGCCACCCGAACAAAATGCTTTATCGCCTTCCCCGGTCAGCACAATAACACCAATATTATCGTCATAACGCGCATCAGCCAGGGCCTGAATCATCTCTTTAACGGTCTGTGGGCGAAAGGCGTTACGCACTTGCGGGCGGTTAATGGTGATTTTCGCTATCCCCTCTGCCGATTTGTGGTAGCGGATATCGTCGTAACCTTCAGAGCAGTCCTGCCAGGATATGGGGGCATACAGTTCTTGTTCATCGGGGTAAATCATGGCTGTTCCTCAGAATAGTGAGTCAAAATATCAATAACACACTGGCAATATGCCGCCGGGTTTTCCCGGTGGGCATTGTGCCCGGCATGTTCAATGAGATGAGAAGGCGCGCCCAATGCCCGGGCGATAGCCTGAAATTTTTGGTCTCTCGCGCCACACAGATAATGGAACGGAACGGGCAGTGCTGCTAATGCGTCGCCCAGCCAGGGCTGGCGCCCTAACGACAGGTTGCCAAGGACGCTGGCAAGCGCATCAGGCTTATTGCCAGCACGCTCCTGAATTAATTGCGCGCGAACTGTATCAGAAAGTGAAGCAAATACTGGCTGGCGATACCAGGCATCCAGTACCTTATCCAGAGGCTCAGACATAAACCGCAGAGCCCAGCGCTGGTCTGCTTCAATACGTTGCAACCGCGACGTCTGGTCTGCAAGCCCGGGGTTACCGCCTTCAACAATAATCCCTTCCAGGCCTGCGGGCCGCTGGCAGGCCGTGTACATAGCCAGCCTGCCCCCCAGTGAATACCCTATAAGCCAGTACCGCGTAATATTCCGCTCCGCCAGCGTATGGGTCAGTTGCGTGAAGAACTCAGCGAACCCTTGTGTGGTAATTCCCTGAGATGCGCCATGACCGGGTAAATCAAGGTAGAGTTGTGGCCAGCGAGTAAACGCATTACGGGTCGCCTGCCAGTCATATGCTGAACCAAGGAAACCATGCAGCCAGACCAGATACGTTCGCTGAGGCTGTTCTCCCGGTATAATCTGCCCGGCGAGCTTCATTGCTGGCTGGCCCTGGCAACCAGTTTTTGTAACATCGCGGCGCCTTCTGCTTCTGGTACCTTCAGTTCAATCACTGTTGCTACCGCTGGCCCGGACCAGCACTGTTTCAGGCACCCGGCTAACTCCTCAAGTGACTGCGGTGCAATATATGGCAGGCCAAATAACGCAGCAGCATGGCGAAAATCTACATTCTGCGGCATGGCATAGAATTCGCTTCTTACTTCTGCCGGGGTGGGAAGCAGAGAAAAAATTTGCCCACCGTTGTTATTTACCACCACCAGGGCAACCGGAGCCGGGCTGGCTCTTAACAACGCCAGTGAGTTAAGGTCATACAGTGCGGATAAATCCCCCAGCACAGCAAGCGTTGGCCTGCAGGTTGCCCGTGAAACCCCCGCAAGGGTTGCTACCAGGCCGTCAATACCGCTGGCTCCCCGGTTGCCGTAGACAGGGTAACCACAAGGGAGTTGTGCCAATGCATCCACCAGGCGCACCGATAAACTGTTACCAATAAACAACTGACCTTTTTCCGGTAATAGCCGGGGCAAACTCTTCGCCAGCCCCGCTTCGCCCGAAGCCGGAATTTCTTTATCCACGGCCACTGCCGCCTGCTGCACATAAGCCCGGAGCGCTTCTGCCCAGCCAACCTGCTTGTGTGCCGGGTGTAAATCAAGCCAGGCTTCAACAGTTGCCTGGATACGCCGCCCACGGTGATGCCCCGGGTCAAGCCGCCCGGGTAAAGGGTCCACCAGCCACCAGTTATCCTGATGACCGCTGGCCTGCCACTGGAGCAGGCGTTTACTGGTGAGGCTCGCGCCAAATTGCACAACGATACGCGCCTGTTCCAGTACCTGGAGCGCACCCGGGTTAGCAAGCCAGAGGTCAGCATGAGGCAACGGTTGCCCGGTGTGGGACTGGACATCACTAATCAACGGCCAGCCAAGCGTACTGGCCCAGTTAGCCACTCGCTCCCCTTCCTGAGCAGTCATCCTGCCCGCAATGACCACCCCTTTTTTCTGCCGCCAGCTATGCCAGTCAGGCTGTTGTGTGATACCGCCTGATGCGGTGTAGACTTGCCAGGGTTTTTCACCTTGCCACCAGTTTCCCAGTGCCTGCTGCCAGGTAAGGCCGGTATCGTCCATTTCGCCATATAAAGGCTCTGCAAATGGGCAGTTGATATGCAGCGCACCATGGCGCAATACGCCCATTTCGCTGTCAATGGCACTGGCTAACCAGCGTGCCGGAATGGATTCGGTGGGACGAGGTAAATTCAGCGTGGCGGCAGGGTGTGCGCCATAAATACCTGGCTGAACAATAGCCTGGTTGGCGCCACAATTAATTAATTCCGGCGGTCTGTCAGCGGTCAGTACCACCAGTTTTTCCCCCGTCAGGCCCGCTTCAATTACCGCAGGATAAATATTTGCTACCGCGGTTCCTGAAGTCACAATAACGGCGACTGGTGTGCCACTGGCTTTGGCAAGACCAAGCGCAAGGTGACCCAACCCACGTTCATCAAAATGGGTATGAAAAACAAACCCCGATGTTTGAGTGGCAGCCAGTGTCAGTGGTGTGGAACGGGAACCCGGAGCAATACACACATGCCGGACTCCATTATGGTGTAATGCCTGCAAAATGACGGCAGCCCAGCGCCGGTTGAACGTGCTTAACGACATAACTTGACCCACATTAGCATTTGCAAAAAAGTATAGCGTCAGCAAACCCGCAGACATTGATATACATCGGCTTATCCGCTTTCAGCTGAACAATGAACGTAATGCCGCCACTTTATTTTCAATTTCCTGCCATTCTTCAGCCGGGTCTGACTGCGCGACAATACCCGCACCAGCATAAAGCCTGACTTTATCGTACTGAACCAGCGCAGAGCGAAGTGCCACACAAAACCCAGCGCTTGCCAGGCTGAGATAACCAGCAGACCCGGCATACCAGCCCCGGTTGAAAGGTTCATGTGCATGAATAAAGGCCAGCGCATCTTTGCGTGGCAACCCAGCGACAGCCGCTGTGGGTTGTAGTTGCATCAGGCATGCAGTGTCATCTGCATGGTTGAGGGTGGCAGTGATGGCCCGGTGTAAGTGCTGTACTTTACGCAGGCGGATCACCTGCACAGGCTCCACATCAATCTGCCCGGCTACGGCCTGCAACCGCTGGCAAATATCTTCCACAACCAGCCAGTTTTCATGCTGATTCTTTTTATCTTTCAGCAACCACTGGCTTTGTTGATCTGCCTTACTGTCATCGGCATCACGGCCAACCGTTCCGGCCAGGGCTTCGGTTGATAACTGCCGCCCCGCCCTGTGCCACAGGCGTTCGGGTGAAGAGCCCAAAAAAGCCTTGTGGGAGTCAAAAGCCATATAAAAGTGATAACAGTGGCTATTATGCTTGCGGCTTGCATGCATTAGCCACGCGGGAGACATGGGCCGGGAGAGTTGCACATCTGTTGCCCGTGCCAGCACCACTTTGTCGAAGCGTTTTCGGCCAATCGCCTGTGTTGCCTCAGTTACAAGGCCAGTCCACTGATCTTTTTCAGGCAGATGCACCTGCTCACAGACTCGTGCCGCCAGTGCAGGGATTGCGGTTGCCGGGCATAAACCGGACAACCACGATTCAGCCTCTTGTGCGGCTTCACGCAGGCTGCTTTCACTGTATAAGTTAAGGATTAACCGGGTCTGTGTGCCCTGACGTTGCCAGGTCAGGCGTGGGAGAAACAACTGCCCTTGTTGCGGGTTAAATGCATTGAGCCCCCACAGGCGTAGTTCCGGGTATTCAGGAAAGCGGGAAAGAAAACTCTGCCCTTCAGCCAGAGAGGTGAAGGTGCGCAATGCATACAATACGGCGTATTCTTCATGGCCATCACGGTGCTGCCAGTAAAACTGTGGCCAGCAAGTCTGGCTATTCAGCCAGCATAGCGGGTCCTGGCTATCGGCAAGGCTCAGATGAACCGACAATATTCTTACACCGGGTGTGTCGGGAAGTTCTTCACATAACGCTCGCTGCAACGCCTTTACCGCCTGTGTCAGTTCCATTTTCTGTCCCGCCACGTAAAAACCCCAAATTATACGTGGTCGGAACAGAAAGAGAATGCTGTGAGGCAATTTGGCTACCCAAAAAATGCGGTTACAGAAATGGGGTTATCGCTATGTGAGTAAATGCCCTGGCAGGCTTTATACATAATGGCTGAATGACAGACTCTGTACATCCGGAGGAAGGGGAATCGCTTTGCGAATATGCAGTTGCCGTTGCAGGCGGCCAAGCTGAGCATCGGCCCGCACCAGTAGCAAAGCATATCCGGTTTCAGACCAGCTATCAGGGTAATTCAGCAAAGTCGTAATACACTGGCTCAGGCCTGTAATATTTTGCCGGGCACGGATAACCCGCCGTTGAAGATCGTCGCTCATATGGCGCGCTCACTTTATTTATTTTCCCAGAGTCTGTTTACTATAGTTAACCCTGGTCATTTTGTATATTTTTTATCCATACCATACCGCGATGGGGGATATCATCTTCAAGGTATACATCGGTGATCGGCTCAAAGCCAAATTGCTGGTAAAAATGCTGCAAGTGTGCCTGCGCACTGAGATAAGGGGCAACATCCGGCCAGTGTTGCTGGCATGAAACCATAACGTGTTCCAAAAGCTGGTTACCCAACTTTTGCCCCCGGCAGGCAGGGTCAACTATCACGCGCCCAATCACCAGCGGGTGATGCCTGTCGCTGGTAAGAATTCGGGCGTAAGCCACCAGCTTGCCACCCTGCCAGCCAAGAATATGGCGGTTTTCACCCGATAAATCTTCCCCGTCGACATCCAGGTACGGGCAGTTTTGCTCGACAACAAATACTGCGCAACGCAGATGAAGCAGCGCATATAACTGCGGTACAGTCAGTTCTGAATGGTGTAAGTCCTGCCAGGTTAGCATGCTGTTCTCCCACAATATTTCCGATAAAAAAACCGCCGTTGCCGGCGGTTTAATATTGATGAAAAAGAAGGAAAAAGCGTGGTTTTTCCTTCTTTTTAGTTAGCAGTCGAAAATCAATGAATTGATTTTCCTGGTTTTTTATTGGATGACATCCTCTCGTTCTGTGCGGACATGAGGTTTGTTATCAGACTCAAAAACCGCCGTTGCCGGCGGTTTAATACGGGTAGACCTGTTGTAATACAATGATTACATCAAAGGCTGGGCCAGTTGCACAAGACTAATCAGCGGTTGCGGCCAAATCCCTAACAGCAACACCAGAACAGCAGAGATCAGTACCACAATCCCCCCGGCAGTGAACGCCCAGTTAGATGGGGTATCACGAGCGGGTTGCTGCGGTTTGGACAAGTAGAGGCTGACAGTAACGCGCAGGTAGTAGTACAGGCCTATCGCACTCCCCACCACTACAGCGCCTGTCAGCCACCACAGGTGCGCATGCACACCCACAGCAAGGATATAGAACTTACCGATAAAGCCCAGAGTCATTGGGATCCCGGCCAGGGAAAGCATCATGACAGTCATCACTGCTGCCAGGACAGGACGGTGCCAAAACAGACCACGGTAGGAATACAGGGTATCCGCATCCGGGCCACGGTAAGGGCTGGACATCAGGCTGACAATACCAAACGCGCCCAGGCTGCTGAACAGGTAACCGGTCAGGTAGACACCTACAGCCTCCATGGAGACCTCGCCACTGTGCAGCGCAATCAATGCCACCAGCAAGTACCCCAGGTGGGAAATAGATGAATAACCGAGCAGGCGTTTAATATTGGTCTGACTAAGCGCCATCAGGTTACCGAACAGGATAGAGGCAAATGCGATTATCCCCAGAACAATACGCACCGCTTCGCTGTTACCCATTGGTGCATACAGGAACAGGCGCATCACCACACCAAAAATGGCAATTTTACTGGCGGTCGCCAGGAAGGTAGACACCGGCGCAGGCGCACCCTGATAAACATCAGGCGTCCACAAGTGGAACGGTACCAGCGACAATTTGAAACCTAACCCGACAATCATCAGGCCAAGCCCGGCCAACAACAGTGGTTCATGAAGCATGCTGTCATTGAGGCTCTTGCCAATACTGACAAAAGACAGGCTGCCAGACTCCGCATACAACAGCGCAATACCAAACAACAGGAAAGACGATGCCGCAGCAGACATAATGGTGTATTTGATACTGGCTTCAAGTGAGCGTTTTTGCCGGTATGCATAGCCAATCAGGCCAAATAATGGCAGAGAAATCAGCTCGATACCGATAAACAGTGAAGCCATATGATTAGCGCAGGACAGTAAAATCCCACCCATCGCGGCAATCAAAACCAGTAAGTAAAACTCTTCACGGTTATCCGGATAACCCTGCAACCAGGGATAAGCAAAGGTACAAGTCGCCAGACTTGCCGCCAGCACCAGCCCGGTGTAGAGCGCAGCGTAACCATCGACACGCAACAGTGGCGTGATATCCATCGCGCCGACCTGGGTAGAAAACCACAATGAGACCAGTGCGGCATTCAGCCCGATTACAGATAACGTGGCATTAAGAAAGTGGTCGCGTCGCCACGCAATGGAGAGCATCACAACCACCACTGTCAATCCGACGATCAACAGCGGCAGCAGCGCGATCAGTTGTTGAGCAGTTATTGTCATGGCGAATTACGGCCTTGTAGTTGAAATAGAACTGGTAAACCACTGCTGGATATTACTCACAGCAGCGTGTGAGGTATCCAGAACCGGTTGCGGGAAGAACCCAAGCAGCAGCAGGAGCGCGACCAGCAACAAAATAATAAATAATTCCCGCATCGACAGGCCAGGCATCGGCTTACGTGCCGCTTCACTTTTCGCCTGCCCAAAATAGGCACGGTGCAGCATCGCCAGCGAGTAAACTGATGCGAACACCAGGCCAAAGGTGGAGATAACCGTAATAACCGGCACCACATGGTAGCTACCGAACAGGATCATAAATTCGCCAACGAAGTTACCCGTTCCCGGTAACCCCAGAGTGGCGACAGCAAAGAACATAGACAACGCCGGCAACCAGCGAATGTTACTCCACAGCCCGCCCATCAAACGCATATCACGAGTGTGCATTCTCTCGTAAATCTGACCACACAGGATGAACAACCCGGCAGCAGACAAACCGTGGGCAATCATCTGCACCACAGCGCCCTGATAAGCCAACTGACTGCCGGAATAGATAGCAATCATCACGAAGCCCATATGGGACACCGAGGTGTAAGCGATAAGGCGTTTGATATCTGTCTGGGTGAATGCCATCCACGCACCGTAGAAAATACCAATCACCCCAAGCCACATGGCGACAGGCGCAAACTCAGCTGATGCGTTAGGGAACAATGGCAGAGAGAAACGCAATAAACCGTAAGCTGCGGTTTTCAGCAGGATCCCCGCAAGGTCAACAGAACCCGCAGTCGGTGCCTGAGAGTGGGCATCCGGTAGCCAGCCATGCAGTGGAACCACTGGCATTTTAACCGCAAAGGCAATGAAGAAGCCGAGCATCAACAGCCATTCCACGGTGTGCGACATCGGCGTGTGCAACAGTTCGGTGTAGTTGAACGTCCAGACACCGGTCGCATTGTAGTGCACCAGCACCAACGCCAGAATAGCTATCAGCATCACCAGGCCGCTTGCCTGGGTATAGATGAAGAATTTGGTGGCTGCGCTGATACGTGTCTTCCCGTCGGAGGCTTTATGGCCCCACAGAGCTATCAGGAAGTACATGGGAACCAGCATCATTTCCCAGAAGAAGAAGAACAGGAACATATCAATCGCCAGGAAGACGCCGATCACGCCGCCCAGTATCCACATCAGGTTGAGGTGGAAGAAGCCCTGATATTTTTCAATTTCATTCCAGGAACACAGTACCGCCAAAACACCCAGCAGCGAGGTCAGCACCACCATCAGCAATGACAGCCCATCCAGCGCAAGGTGAATGGAAATGCCAAAACGTGGGATCCACGGCATGGAAAATTCAGATTGCCACTGTGGCAACCCTGTTGCCTGAGTGAGTGAATAACCGCCCTGCAGCCAGAGTTGCAACGACAGCGCGAGTGTCAGCCCCATGGTAATCAACGCTATCCAGCGCGGTGTACGAACGCCAAAACGCTCGGTCTGCCAGCACAGGAAGCCGCCGATAAAGGGAATGAGTATTAGCCAGGGTAATAACATGGCAATTTATTTCCTTATTGATCTATCTGATGGTGAGACTGTGTTGCCACACACCATGCATTGCACGCAGTCACACCATAAGAACAGGAAAAACAGCACAACATAATTTTCAGGGAAACAGGTTTCTCCGCTCCCCTGATATCCATTAATGCAACACCATCAGCAGCGCCAGTACCACAACAGCACCGATGCTCATCGATGCAACATACCAACGTAAATGACCGCTTTCGCTTAACAGCAAACCTCTGCCTGCAAAACGCGACAATATTGCCGGGATGTTCATCAATGCGTTCAGTGGGTCTCGTTGCAGCAACCAGCCAATTGCTTTAAATGGCTTGACGAAAATGGCGTCATATAACCAGTCGAAGCCCCACGCATGGAACCACCATGTGCTGAAGAGACGCCCCGGTGCGCTTTTGGCAATCGCACTGACCAGCGTACGTTTACCCAACCACAGCCAGGCAGCAATCAGGATGCCGATAATCGCAACGGCCCCGGAGGCCATTTCCAGTGTTGTTTTTCCTGCATGCCCCAAATCGCTTTCCGGCAACACGCCAGCCAGCGGTGGCGTAATTAATGCTCCCACGAAAGTAGACAGCACCAGCAACACCAGCAACGGCAGGTGGTGGGTGATGCCTTTCCCGGCATGAGCATGAATTTTTTCTTCGCCATGGAACACGATGAAGATCATACGGAAGGTATAAATTGAGGTGAGGAATGCCCCAACCAGCCCGGCCAGCATCAGGTTCTGGTGACCACTGGCAAGAGCGCCCCACAGAATCTCATCTTTACTGTAGAAACCCGCGGTAATCACAGGCAACGCAGACAACGCCGCGCCACCAACCAGGAAGCAGACATAAACCAGTGGAATCGACTTACGTAAGCCGCCCATTTTGAAGATGTTCTGTTCGTGGTGACATGCCAGGATAACAGAGCCTGAAGACAGGAACAGTAACGCTTTAAAGAACGCGTGGGTCATCAGGTGGAAAATCGCCGCATCCCATGCCTGTACCCCAAGAGCCAGGAACATATAACCAATCTGACTCATGGTTGAATAAGCCAGCACACGTTTGATATCCGTCTGCACCAGGGCAGCAAACCCCGCCAGTACCAGAGTCACTGCACCAACGATACCCACCAGGTGAAGTACTTCTGGCGTCATCAGGAACAGCCCATGGGTACGGGCAATCAAATAAACCCCGGCGGTTACCATGGTTGCTGCGTGGATCAGCGCGGAAACTGGGGTTGGGCCCGCCATGGCATCAGCCAGCCATGTCTGCAACGGCAACTGTGCTGATTTACCCACAGCACCACCCAGCAGCATCAACGTTGCCCACTGCAACATCGTGTTGCCCGCGGCAAAGTGTTGCGGTGCCAGTTCCACCATTTCGCGGAAATTCAGCGTACCGAGTTCGTTATAGAGAATGAACAGCGCGAAAGCCAGGAATACGTCGCCCACGCGGGTAACGATAAAGGCTTTCATGGCTGCCGCTCCATTTTTCGGGTCGGTATAGTAGAAGCCAATCAGCAGGTAAGAGCACAGCCCCACCCCTTCCCAACCCAAATACATCAGCATCAGGTTATCGGCCAGAACCAGAATCACCATGCTGGCAATAAACAAGTTGGTATAGGCAAAAAAGCGTGAATAGCCTTCTTCACCACGCATATACCAGGAAGCGAACATATGGATAAGGAAGCCAACCCCGGTCACGACAGACAGCATCGTCAGTGACAGGCCATCCAGCACCAGGTTGAAAGCGACAGTAAAATTACCGACCGACATCCAGGTCCACAAAGGTAAAGTAAATGCCTGTTTGCCGTGGTTGAAGAAATCCATCCCCACCCAGGCGGTCACTAAAGCGGCAAGACCAACAGAGCCAACCCCTACCGTCGCCGACAGGTTTTCTGACCAGCGCCCACGAGAAAAGGCCAGTAATACATAGCCAAGCAGTGGCAGGAAAAAAGTTAACCAAAGCAGATTCATCCGCGCATCTCACTTACTGAATCGATATTCAGATTCTGGCGACGACGATGGAGCTGCAACAGCAGCGCCAGACCGATACTGGCTTCCGCCGCAGCAAGGGTAATTGCCAGGATGTACATGACCTGCCCTTCCGGCTGCCCCCAATAACTGCCTGCCACGACAAATGCCAGGGCGGCAGCGTTGATCATTACTTCAAGACTAATCAGCATGAACAGCAGGTTACGACGAATCATCAACCCGGTCAGGCCAAGGACAAAGAGAATGGCCGCGAGAATGAGCCCATGTTGTAGCGGTATCATGCGCGTTCCTCCGATTTTCTTGTTGCCATGTCACCAGAGCGGTTACTGAGTACTTCGCCCTGACGCTCTTCCCGGCCAATATGGAAGGCAACAACCAGTCCGGCCAGCAGCAACATGGATGCCAACTCAACAGCCAGAACATATGGGCCAAATAAAGCAATGCCGACCTGTTTGGCGTTAATAGCCACACCATTAATGCCTTGATCATTCAGGCCTGTAATGCCTTTTATGATGACAAACAACAGCACCGCGCTCAGAATGCCCGGGCCAATCCACAATTGAGGTTTGAGCCAGGCGCGTTCTTGTTCCACAACCGAGTTGCCGAGATTAAGCATCATCACCACGAATACGAACAACACCATAATGGCGCCCGCGTAAACGATGATTTCCAGTGCACCGGCAAAATAAGCGCCCATGGAGAAAAACACACCGGCAATAGATAACAACGACACAATCAGATACAGCAATGCGTGCACCGGATTGGTATGCGTGATCACCCTCAGGGTGGTCAGGATGGCCACAAGGGCACAAACATAAAATGAAAATTCCATTCCCGACTCCTTAAGGTAACAGGCTCTTGACGTCGATAGGTTTGGCTTCGTTTTCCGCCTGGCCTTTATCTTTTCCGTCAATTGCCATACCGGCCATACGATAGAAGTTATATTCCGGATATTTACCCGGCCCGGAAATCAACAAATCTTCTTTTTCGTACACCAGGTCCTGACGCTTGAATTCACCCAGCTCAAAATCCGGCGTCAACTGAATCGCGGTTGTAGGACAGGCCTCTTCACACAGGCCGCAAAAGATGCAGCGTGAAAAGTTGATACGGAAAAATTCCGGATACCAGCGACCATCTTTCATCTCTGCTTTTTGCAGCGAGATACAACCTACCGGGCAGGCTACCGCACATAAGTTACAGGCAACGCACCGCTCTTCACCATCCGGGTCACGGGTAAGCACAATGCGCCCACGGTAACGGGGTGGCAGATAAACCGGCTCTTCTGGATACATCCGGGTTTCACGCTTAGCAAAAGCATGCATCCCTATCATCCAGATACTGCGCAGTTGGGTGCCGAAACCAACCACTAATTCTTTCAATGTCATGGTTTTTTCACCCCTTAAGATGCCTGCCAGAGAATAACCGCAGCGGTTACCAACAAGTTAATCAAAGTCAGTGGCAGACACACTTTCCAGCCAAAGGCCATCACCTGGTCATAACGTGGACGCGGCAGTGCGGCACGAATCAGAATAAACATCATCATGAAGAACGCGGTTTTCAGTGCGAACCAGATGAATGGCGGTAACCAGGGACCATTCCAGCCGCCAAAGAACAGAGTGACAATCAACGCTGAGACCGTCACGATGCCGATGTATTCCCCCACAAAGAACAAACCGAATTTCATCCCGGAATATTCAATATGGTAACCATCTGCCAGTTCCTGTTCAGCTTCCGGTTGGTCAAACGGGTGACGGTGACACACCGCCACACCCGCAATCGCAAAGGTGATAAAGCCGAAGAACTGCGGCACGATATTCCACAAATGCGCCTGGCTGTTCACAATGTCGGTCATATTGAATGACCCCGCCTGTGCAACCACACCCATCAGGGACAAACCGAGAAACACTTCATAACTCAGCGTTTGTGCAGAAGCACGCATTGCGCCCAGCAGCGAGTATTTGTTGTTGCTGGACCAACCGGCAAATAACACAGCGTAAACCGCAAGCCCGGCCATCATCAGGAAAAACAGAATCCCGATATTGAGATCAGCCACCACCCATGTGGGGCTGACCGGCACAATCGCGAACGCCAGTAACAATGACGTGAACGCAATCATCGGTGCCAGAGTAAAAATAACCCGGTCGGAGAAGCGCGGGATCCAGTCCTCTTTAAAGAACATTTTGATCATATCGGCCGCTAACTGCAGCGACCCGCCCCACCCCACGCGGTTTGGCCCGTAACGATTCTGGAACAGGCCAAGCAAACGGCGTTCACCAAAACTCATGAAGGCACCGCACACCACTACAACCAAAATAATAACCACCGCTTTCAGCACACTGAAAATGACGGAGAGAACTTCAGGTGTCAGCCAGCTCATGCTTGTGCCTCCTGCAGATTACTCAGTTGCGCCCCGGCCAGAACCGGTGCAACGCCCGGCATCCCCATCGGCAGGCCAACCTGCCCGGCAGCCAGACCGTCACTCAACTGAACCGGCAAGCGCAGGGTTTGCCCGTCGACAGTGAAACTCGCCACCGCGCCTTCGTTAATACCAAGGCTTGCGGCATCCGCAGGGTTCAGGCGCAACACAGCAACCGGCATACGTTTCTGGAAAACCGGTGAACGCTGCGATAACTCATCGCTGCCAAACAGGTGGTAATAAGGGGCAACACGCCACTGACCAGCAACTGGAGCAAACGGCTGTGGCACACTGGTGAACCAGGCTGCCTGCTTGTCTGCTGGTTCAATCAGGCGCACACCCGGGTCGCCAAAGCGTAAGTGTCCGCCCACTTCGTCCTGGAATTTGTTCCAGGCTTGTGGTGAGTTCCATCCCGGAGCCCAGGCAAAAGGTACCTGCTGACGCTCTGCACCAGGTTGGTTGTTCCCTTCCATTGAGAAAGCGAACATGGTGTCCTGGTCTTGTGGCTGGCGAGGCTCATGCACACTGATATTGGCGCGCATCGCCGTGCGGCCACTGTAACGATGAGGTTCACGCGCCAGTTTTTGTCCACGGATACGGAAGCTGGCTTCCGGCGCGGCGTCTTTCATACCAGACAGTTGCGGGAACTTCGCGGTACAGGCATCAATGACGTGATCAAGCTGAGTCCAGTCCACCGCACGGTTTTCTACCATGCTGTGCAACGAATGCAGCCAGCGCCAGCTTTCCAGCATAACCCAGTCACTGTGATAGTAAGCCGGGTCGAATACCTGGAAGAAACGCTGTGCACGACCTTCGTTATTCACCACTGTGCCATCGCTTTCTGCAAAACTTGCCGCAGACAAGACCAAATGTGCGTGATCCATGATTTGGGTGCGCTGATGGTCAATCACCATCACCAGTGGTGCTTTACTGAGCGCGGCATCCACCCGGGATGCACTGGCGTGGCGGTGCAGGTCATTTTCCAGCACAATCACGGCATCTGCGTTGCCGCTTTCCAGCTCGCTGAGTGCGGTATCAAGTGAACCTCCACCCAGCAAACCAAGGCCAACACTGTTCACTGAGCGTGCTACCAGGGTAATACCAACATCGGCACCACGATTTTTCAGCGCTGTCGCCACATTACCTGCCGCTTCCAGCAATGCTTCACTACCGGCGTTAGTGCCGGAAATGATCAGTGGTTTTTTCGCACCAGCCAGTGCCTGAACAATAACATCCACTTTATTTTTCAGGTCATTGTCGGTGAGTTCAACCGCCGGCGCTGCGCTATCCAGCGCACTGGCAATAGCAAAACCGAGTCGCGCCTGGTCTTCAACCGGCGCACGGTAAGTCCATGCGGCAATATCATCCAGCCGGGTACTGTCAACATTGGTTACAAACAGCGGGTGTTTGGCATGCTGCCCAATATTGAGGATGGCGGCAATTTGCCAGTCAGCCACTTTTTGTGCCGCTGCCATTTCGCGCGCTTTGCCTTTTACTGCCTGGCGCACAGCCAGTGCTGCACGGGCTCCGGTTTGTGTGAGGTCTTCACCCAAAATCAGCACCGCGTCATAGCTTTCAATTTCGCGCAGTGACGGAGTGCGAACACCGCCTTCACGCAGAATACTCAACATGCGTTGCAGCCGGGACTGTTCACCCGCGGCAATACCAGTATAGAAGTTGCCTTCCCCCACCAGTTCACGCAGTGCGAAGTTGCTTTCCACACTGGCGCGCGGTGAGCCAATACCAATCACGCGTTTAGACTGGCGGAGAATATCTGCCGCGCCCTGCAAGGCCTGCTCTGCATTAACCGCGATAATATCGTCGCCACGGCGTTGCAGTGGTTGATGTGGACGGTCTTCACGGTTCACATAACCGTAGCCAAAGCGCCCACGGTCACACAGGAAGTAATGGTTCACCGAGCCATTGTAGCGGTTTTCGATGCGGCGCAACTCACCATAACGTTCACCCGGGCTGGTGTTGCACCCCAGGCTGCACTGCTGGCAAATACTCGGCGCAAACTGCATATCCCATTTACGGTTATAGCGCTCTGAGTGGGTTTTATCGGTAAATACACCGGTTGGGCACACTTCCACCAGGTTACCGGAAAATTCACTTTCCAGCGTACCGTCTTCCGGGCGGCCAAAGTAGACGTTGTCGTGCGCGCCATAAACCCCAAGGTCGGTGCCATCGGCATAATCTTTGTAGTAACGGACACAACGATAGCAGGCAATACAGCGGTTCATTTCATGGGAAATAAACGGCCCCAGATCCTGGTTTCTATGTGTACGTTTGGTAAAACGATAACGGCGGAAGCTGTGGCCGGTCATCACTGTCATATCCTGAAGATGGCAGTTCCCACCCTCTTCGCAAACAGGACAATCGTGCGGATGGTTGGTCATTAACCATTCCACCACGCTTTCACGAAATTGCTTCGCTTCTTCATCTGCAATTGAAATAAAGGTACCGTCTGACGCTGGTGTCATACAGGACATCACCAGGCGACCACGGGTATCTTCGGCATTTTGGTATTGCTTCACCGCACACTGGCGGCAGGCACCCACACTCCCCAGTGCCGGGTGCCAGCAAAAGTACGGAATATCAAGGCCGAGAGAGAGACACGCCTGCAACAGGTTGTCTGCACCATCTACCTCATACTCTTTGCCGTCTACATGAATCGTTGCCATAGTCAGCATGCTTCCATCAGGCCTGACGCTGTCAGGCGTTAATCAAAATTCGGTTCGCGGCGCTTACCCGCTTAGGGGTTGCGGCTTACCAGCGCGCTTTCAACAGGTTTGGCTGTATCCCGTTTATCAGTCGGGTATTGTTAAAATCCTGCTTAATACCTGCTTCAAATTCTTCGCGGAAGTATTTAATCGCGCTTTGTAAAGGCTCCACTGCCCCAGGTGCATGAGCGCAGAAGGTTTTGCCCGGGCCCAGTGAACGGCACAACTGCTCAAGCGTTTCGATATCGCCAGGCTGCCCTTCACCTTTTTCAATGGCACGCAAAATTTTTACGCTCCATGGCAAACCATCCCGGCATGGCGTACACCAGCCACAGGATTCTCGCGCGAAAAACTCTTCCAGGTTGCGCACCAGGGAAACCATGTTGATTTCGTGGTCAACCGCCATTGCCAGCGCTGTACCCAAACGACTTCCCGCTTTACCAATACTTTCAAATTCCATTGGTAAATCAAGATGAGCATCAGTAAGGAAGTCAGTACCTGCGCCACCTGGTTGCCAGGCTTTAAACTTCAGGCCATCACGCATGCCGCCGGCATAATCTTCAAGAATTTCACGGGCAGTGGTGCCAAACGGCAGTTCCCAAACGCCGGGGTTTTTTACACGCCCGGAAAAGCCCATCAATTTGGTGCCATTATCTTTGCTCTTGCCCGCCGATATGCCCTGATACCATTCAAGACCGTTAGCCAGAATGGCCGGGACATTACACAGGGTTTCGACATTGTTAACACAAGTCGGCTTACCCCAGACGCCAGCACTGGCTGGGAAAGGTGGCTTGGAACGTGGATTAGCCCTGCGGCCTTCCAGCGAGTTTATCAACGCCGTTTCTTCGCCGCAGATATAGCGCCCGGCACCAGTATGCACGAACAGCTCAAAATCAAAGCCAGAACCGAGAATGTTTTTCCCCAGTAACCCGGCTTCGGTAGCTTCCGCAATGGCACGGCGTAAATGCTGAGCGGCTTCAATATATTCGCCACGCAGGAAGATGTAGCCACGGTAAGCTTTCAGCGCAAATGCCGCAATAAGCATCCCTTCCACCAGCAGATGTGGTTGTTGCTCCATCAGCAACCGGTCTTTGTAGGTGCCAGGTTCCATTTCATCGGCGTTACACAGCAGGTAACGGATATTCATGGATTCGTCTTTCGGCATCAGGCTCCACTTGAGCCCGGTAAGAAAGCCTGCGCCACCACGGCCTTTTAGCCCGGAGTCTTTTACCAGACTGACAATTTCATCAGGTGCCATGCCAGACAAAGCTTTCCGCGCACCCTCGTACCCATTCTTGCTGCGGTATTCATCCAGCCAGACGGGTTGTTTATCATCCCGCATCCGCCAGGTCAGCGGATGGGTTTCGGCAGTACGAATAATCGTCTTCATTTATACTGCTCCAGAAGTTCCGGGATAGCCTCAGGCGTGAGATGGCTGTGGGTATCCTCATCGATCATCATGGTCGGCCCTTTGTCACAGTTACCCAGACAGCAGGTCGGCAGCAGTGTAAAACGGCCATCAAACGTAGTTTGACCCGGTTTGATTTCCAGGTGTTTTTCAATGGCTGACTGAATACCCTGGTAACCGGTGATATGGCACACCACACTGTCACAATAGCGAATCACATGGCGGCCAACAGGCTGACGGAAGATTTGGCTGTAGAATGTCGCCACACCTTCAACATCACTGGCGGGAATACCCAGCAGGTCTGCAATTTCACCAATTGCACCATCAGGCACCCAGCCACGTTGTTTCTGGACGATTTTCAGCGCTTCAATGGACGCCGCACGCGGGTCTTCATAATGATGCTTTTCGTGCTCAATCGCCTCACGCTCTGCGGCACTCAGTGCAAAGGCACCCGTTTGGGGTTGTTGATTATCGTGCATAATTAGCGGTCCACATCTGACATAACAAAATCGATACTCCCCAGATACACAATCAGGTCAGAAACCAGACTGCCGCGGATAACCGACGGGATCTGTTGCAGGTGAGCAAAACTTGGCGTGCGTACACGGGTACGGTAGCTCATCGTGCTGCCATCACTGGTCAGGTAGTAACTGTTTATCCCCTTCGTTGCTTCGATCATCTGGAAGGATTCATTGGCCGGCATTACCGGGCCCCAGGATACCTGCAGGAAGTGGGTGATCAGGGTTTCGATATGTTGCAACGTGCGCTCTTTTGGCGGCGGCGTTGTCAGCGGGTGATCCGCTTTAAACGGCCCTTCCGGCATATTGTTCAGGCACTGTTCCAGAATACGCAGACTCTGGCGCAACTCTTCAACCTTAAGCATGACACGGGTGTAGCAGTCGCTCACACCACCACCAACCGGAACTTCAAAATCGAAGTTTTCGTATCCGGAGTAAGGGCGGGCTTTACGGACGTCGAAATCAATCCCGGTGGCGCGTAACCCGGCACCTGTTGTGCCCCAGGCCAGCGCTTCTTTCGCGCCGTAGGCAGCAACCCCCTGCGAACGTCCTTTAAGAATGGTGTTACGCAGCGCGGCTTTTTCATAGCTGAGCAGGCGCTTTGGCATCCAGTCAAGGAATTCACGCAGTAAACGATCCCAGCCACGAGGCAGGTCATGCGCCACACCACCAATACGGAACCAGGCCGGGTGCATACGGAAACCGGTGATGGCTTCAACTAAATCGTAGATTTTCTGGCGGTCAGTAAAGGCGAAGAACACCGGCGTCATGGCGCCCACGTCCTGAATAAACGTGGAGATATACAGTAAGTGGCTGTTAATGCGGAACAGCTCAGACAGCATAACGCGAATCACGTTAACGCGATCAGGCACTGTTATACCGGCAAGTTTCTCCACTGCCAGCACATAAGGCATTTCGTTAACACAACCGCCCAGGTATTCAATACGGTCGGTGTAGGGAATGTAGCTGTGCCATGACTGGCGCTCACCCATTTTTTCCGCACCGCGGTGGTGGTAACCAATGTCAGGAACACAGTTAACAATTTCTTCGCCATCGAGTTGCAAAATAATGCGAAACGCACCATGCGCGGATGGATGGTTTGGCCCGAGGTTCAGAAACATGAAATCTTCATTTTCCGTGCCGCGCTTCATTCCCCAGTCTTCGGGTTTGAAAGTCAGCGCTTCCATTTCCAGGTCTTCTTTCTGTTTGGTCAGTTCAAACGGATCAAACTCGGTCGCACGGGCCGGGTAATCTTTACGCAGCGGGTGACCAGACCAGGTAGGCGGCATCAGGATACGGCGCAGGTTTGGGTGACCACTGAACGTTATGCCAAACATTTCCCAGGTTTCACGTTCATACCAGTTGGCATTCGGGAACAGGCTGGTGAATGTGGGTACCGTCATATCATTTTCCACCAGCGCCACCTTCAACATAATGTCGCGGTTACGGTCAATGGAAATTAAGTGATAGAAAACGGAGAAGTCCGCAGCAGGCAAACCTTCACGATGAGTTCTGAGGCGCTCATCCATGCCATGCAAGTCAAACAGCATGACATAAGGCTGAGGCAGTTTTTTCAGGAAATCGCCAACTTCGAGTAACTGTTCACGCTTCACCCAAACTACCGGTACACCGGTACGCGTTGCCTGCACAGTAAAGGCATCTGGCCCAAAACGGTTACGCAATTCGCCAATGACCGGATCATCCAAGTGATCCCTGGTTTGCCAGACGGGTAAAACCGCCTCTTGCGTGGTTAAATCGGTCATATTGTTCACCATTGCAAATGGTTTTTTGGTGACCGAAATGTGGCGTTGCGCTATTAATTATTGATATGCAAAAAAATGCCACATTTCGCTGTTCTTTTAAATTTCGTCCGGTGTACGCAGGTTTTTCACCGCAATACGCTCACCGCGTTTGCGTTCACGCTCGGATTGCATATTGGCGCGATAAACCCCCTGGTCACCAACAACCCAGGACAATGGGCGACGTTCTTTTCCGATGGACTCCTGCAACAGCATCAGCGCCTGCATATAGGCTTCAGGACGCGGCGGGCAACCCGGAATGTACACATCGACGGGCAAAAATTTATCCACGCCCTGCACTACTGAGTAAATATCGTACATGCCACCAGAGTTGGCACAAGCCCCCATGGAGATAACCCATTTAGGTTCGAGCATTTGGTCATACAGGCGTTGGATAACCGGTGCCATTTTGGTGAAGCAGGTACCAGCCACAACCATCAGATCCGCCTGACGAGGAGAAGCACGTAATACTTCCGCCCCGAAACGCGCGACATCATGCACGGCAGTGAAAGAGGTCACCATTTCTACATAACAGCAGGAAAGGCCAAAGTTATAAGGCCAAATTGAGTTTTTACGCCCCCAGTTGACCATGTCGTGCAATGCATTTTCCAGTTTGCCCAGATAAACACTGCGATGAACATGCTGCTCCAGGGGATCAGTAACAATCTCCTGTTTTTGAAGGGGGTAACGGTCGTTCTCACCGTTGGGATCTATGCGGGTGAGCGTATAATCCATCTTATTGCCTCGCAGTTAGCGTTGACTAGTGTGGCTGTCAGTTTCCGGGTTAATCATCTGGCGACGGGAACGTGCAGGCGTCCAGTCCAGTGCACCAATACGCACCAGATAAACCAGACCTGCCAGCAGCACTAAAATGAAAATGGCAGCCTCGACAAAACCTACCCATCCGCTTTCGCGAATCGAGGTTGACCAGGCATAAAGATAGAGTGCTTCAACATCAAAGATGACGAAGAACATGGCGACCAGATAGAACTTCGCTGAGAGGCGCAACCGGGCGGACCCAACGGAATCGATACCCGATTCGAACGGTGTGTTTTTGTAACGGGCCCGGGCTCTGCCGCCCAGTAACCAGCCACCAACCAGCATAAAAGCGCAAAGGCCCAATGCTACGATAAAGAAAATTGCAAATGCCCAGTGATGAGCGATGATTTCAGTGGATGTCGACATACTCATTGCTTACTCATCAAAAGTGGTAAACCGGCCTCTGCACAGGTTCACAGAGATTCACCACATCGATTCATGGGGAGGAACAGAAAACCTGACACAGGCTGCTATGATTTTCTTATGACCAGCCTGACGCTGTGGTTTTTTACTCCTTTTCATAACCTTTTGTCAACTTTAACAAAAGTATCATCACATTAGTTTACATTTAACTACGAGCCTTAACATTTAATGCTCAGGTCGTCGTCTTTCCCTGTCAACTGATGAATATTCATACTGTTGAATCGAGTCCGTTCATGGTATGGCCTGCGATGCCCCTTTATTCTGGCAGGAAATTACCGGGATTCCTCCCCCCCGGAACGGGAATTTTCTTGATCTGAGACACGCTTTTGTTAATTCAGCCAATAAATCAGCAACAATACCCCGCCAATATTTAACATAGCCACAGATTTTGCTACCTGCACGAAACTATCTTAATTGAGCAAAAAAATAAACAACAGCCCTGTTTTTATAATGGTTTTTTCCAGAGATTGCCTGGACAGGCAAAAATGATGGGTAAAAAAAAAGCTTTCAAAGCAGAATTTGCCTTAAAAGCTTTTTATTACAAAGTAAGAATTAGCCAGGAAGCGCGTTATCCTGCAACTGCTTTTCCCCATCAAGGGGTTGCGTGTAGTGCCACGAGCTCCGATAATCTTTGAGTGTGTGGAACAGTGTTTGCACTAATTCATTTTCTTTTTTGCCGTTATGGCAAACGCTGTATTCGGTATCTGGCAGTGTGGGCAACCCGTCAGTATCAACCAGCACGCGCAGCTCTGGCCCCATCATTTCCGCAGGCCTGGCGGTTACTCCCAACCCGGCTTTTACCGCTGCCCGCACTGCCGCCAGCGTTGAAGCAACATAAGCCACACGATAATCAACTTGTGCATGCTCCAGGTGTTTAAAAATCATATCCCTGTAAGAACCTGGCTCGTCGAGAACCACCAGCGGCACAGGCTCACCAGCCGGGAAAATAAAATCAGCCGAGCAATACCACAAAGTAGGGGAACGCCGTATAACAAAAGATTCAGCCCACTCTGGCGCAGAAGTAGTCAGAATAAGATCCAGTTCCTGGCTATTGAGCATTTCAACGATATAAGGATTGCGTTTTACACAGATATCCAGAGTAAGCTTTGGGTAAACAAGGCTTATTCTGTCCAGTAAAAATGCAAGCAACGTATCTGCAGACTCGTCTGACGCCCCCAGAGACAGTTTTCCCTGAATATTACTGAATAACAGTGACATACAGGCTTCATCATTAAAACGTAATATTTTACGGGCGTACCCCAGCAGTTGAATACCATGTTCGGTCAGGAGTTTATTACGCCCGTGGCGGACAAATAATTCTTTGCCAACCAATTGTTCCAGGCGCTGCATCTGTTGACTGACAGCAGATTGCGTACGCGAAACAGCCAGAGCGGCCGCAGCAAAAGTATTTAAATCCGCTACGGCAACAAACGTCCTGAGGAGATCGAGGTCAAGGTTTAGTATCGTGCGAGTAGAATTTATCATAATGATTCACTATCCGGGGCTCATAACTGAGTGCCCTTGTCTTTTGCTATGTGAGTGAAACAACAAAGCAATTCCATTTGAACTTGGCTTCCTGCCAGATAAAAACCCACCGAGTTTTCATTTCGTAGTTAATTATGTATTACGAATTTATGAAGCTTTCACACTCTATGGGCGGTAGTAAAGCTTTGCTTTGCCTTCAACAGGAGCTATTTGCTTTGCTTACCTTTAGGCTTTTACGCATTGGCTGCAAAATGTTCCGGGTAAAATGCCTGTTCACCGGGCAATGTACCTGGTACAAGATACCGAGAGTGCAGTCATCGTACCAGTGGAAATAATTAAATAAAGGTAATGTTTGTAAAGGCTGCGCGACATTTCTGGTGAAAGTACAACGGTACTGGCGAAACAAAGCAATAATACCAGTGTGACTAATCAAAGAATAGAAAAGGAACTCACCCAATTCTATTTAGATATCAATGCGCTTATAATAATAAGTATCAGTAATAATCAGATCCACCTCGTTAACCTGATTTTTCTTCAATAACCGTACCATACCCAGGCATTTTTGATACACAAGATTGAACGCATATTGATATCAATTAATTATAATGTGCAGGTCAATCAACGCTGATGAGATGTTTTTTTGGAGACTGTGATGCGCCTGGCTCGCCATTTATCCGTAAAGGCACTGCAATTAATTAAAACTTTTTAACCTTTTGTTTATCTGTTTTCTACCATTTATCTTTATTGACAAAGAAAAATCAACATTCATATCCCCGCCAATTTTCTATCGACAATCAATAACTCTTTTTATTTTAATAAAGTCAACATTAAATACCAATAAAATAGCCATAATCCAATTAATTAGACTACAACCCTTCTGGCAGCCACCATAAAAAACCGACCATGATTATTATTTATCAACGTGTTAGATAACAAAATCCATGCAGATGCCTCCTCCTGCCCTTCAAAAGTACAGCGCCGAAGAGTACATTGTCGCCAGCGGTCTTCCACGGCAGGAAGCGCCGAAAACAAAGTAAGGTGTACCATGTCCCCGATTATTGAAAAATCCAGCAAACTCGATAACGTCTGCTATGACATCCGTGGTCCTGTTCTGAAAGAAGCGAAACGCCTCGAAGAAGAAGGCAACAAAGTTCTCAAGCTCAACATCGGCAACCCAGCACCATTTGGTTTTGAAGCACCTGATGAAATTTTGGTGGATGTAATTCGTAATCTTCCCACATCTCAGGGTTACTCTGATTCCAAAGGGCTTTATTCTGCGCGCAAAGCGATTATGCAGCACTATCAGCAGCGTGGAATGCGGGATGTCACGGTTGAAGATATCTATATTGGTAATGGGGTGTCTGAGCTGATTGTTCAGTCTATGCAGGCCTTACTGAACAGCGGCGACGAAATGTTGGTTCCCGCACCTGACTACCCACTCTGGACTGCTGCTGTTTCCCTCTCCAGCGGTAAAGCGGTGCATTACCTGTGTGACGAATCCGCCGACTGGTTCCCGGATCTGGACGATATTCGCGCTAAAATCACACCGCGTACACGCGGCATTGTGATAATTAACCCCAATAATCCAACCGGTGCTGTGTATTCACTGGATGTGCTCAAAGAGATAGTTGAGATTGCCCGACAGCATAATCTGGTTATCTTCGCCGATGAGATTTACGACAAGATCCTCTACGACGATGCACAACACCACTCTATTGCCGCACTGGCTCCTGACTTGCTCACGGTCACCTTTAACGGGCTATCAAAAACCTACCGGGTTGCTGGTTTCCGCCAGGGCTGGATGGTACTGAATGGGCCGAAAAAGCACGCCAAAGGTTATATTGAAGGTCTGGAAATGCTGGCTTCAATGCGTCTGTGTGCCAATGTGCCGGCTCAACACGCCATTCAAACGGCACTGGGTGGCTACCAGAGTATCAGCGAATTTATCGTGCCGGGTGGGCGGTTGTATGAACAACGTAACCGGGCATGGGAATTAATTAACGACATTCCTGGCGTGAGTTGTGTTAAACCCAACGGGGCGTTATACATGTTCCCGAAAATTGACGCAAAACGCTTTAATATCCACGATGACCAAAAAATGGTGCTGGATTTTCTGTTACAGGAAAAAGTGCTGTTAGTTCAGGGAACGGCTTTTAACTGGCCCTGGCCGGACCATGTGCGCATCGTGACACTGCCACGAGTGGATGAACTGGAACAGGCTATCGAGAAATTTGGCCGTTTCCTTGGGCATTATCACCAGTAGTCTCCACAAGCCAAAAGCATTGCATCTTCGGGGGCGCGGCGACACAATGACCTTCTTTTGTACAGAAGGTCATTGTGAATCATGAGCCAGAGCCATTTTTTTGCCCACCTCTCCCGCCTTAAGTTAATTAACCGCTGGCCGCTGATGCGCAATGTTCGCACCGAAAATGTGTCAGAACACAGTTTACAGGTGGCGATGGTGGCCCATGCGCTGGCCGCTATCAAGAACCGTAAATTTGGCGGGACGCTGAATCAGGAACGTGTTGCTTTACTGGCAATGTACCACGATGCCAGCGAAGTGCTGACCGGTGACCTGCCAACACCCGTCAAATACTTCAATTCGCAAATTGCCCATGAATATAAAGCCATCGAAAAAATCGCCCAGCAAAAATTATTGCAGATGATCCCTGATGAGCTGCAGGATATTTTTACTCCTTTGCTGGATGAGCAGTACTATAGCGATGATGAAAAACACATTGTCAAACAGGCCGATGCGCTGTGTGCTTATCTGAAGTGTCTGGAAGAGCTTTCAGCCGGGAACAATGAATTTTTACTGGCGAAAGGCAGGCTTGAGAAGACGCTCAGTGAGCGCCACAGTGAAGAAATGGAATACTTTATGCGGGTATTTGTACCCAGTTTTCATTTATCCCTTGATGAAATTAGCCAGGACACCCCACTCTGAGTATTGAGTGGCTACGCCCGGCTAATCGCTGCCGGGCGCAAAATTGCCTGCTCATCAGAATGGGAATAACACCGGTACCAGCACCACACACACCACCATGACCAGTAGCGTAAAGGGAACCCCAATTTTTACAAAATCACTGAACTGGTAATTACCCGGCCCCAACACCAGCGTATTTACTGGGGATGAAACTGGCGTCATAAATGCAGCTGACGCGGCCATTGCCACAATCATGGCAAACGGATAAGGCGAAACCCCCATTGATTTGGCCGCAGCCAGCGCGATAGGCGCCATCAGTACTGCTGTTGCCGTATTGGAAATAAATAACCCAATTGCTGCGCACATGACAAACAGGCATACCAGCATAATATAAGGCCCATATCCACCACCGACTTCCATCAGGCCCTTCACAATTAAATCCACCCCGCCCGTTTTCTGTAAAGCAAGTGCGAATGGCATCATACCGACAATTAAAATAATACTGGGCCAGTGAATGGCTTTATAAGCACTTTGCGCATCAATACAACGAAATTTCCCCATCAACAGGCAGGCGATGAGTGCCGCAATCGTGTTAGGAATTTCATCAGTCAGCATCATGGCGACCATAAGCGCCAGGCAGAAAATGGCATGGGGAGCCTGGCTATGTGCAGGTGAAGCGACACTCTCTTCAACCGGTAAATTCAGTACCAGGAAATCACGTTTTTTCTGGCCAAGAATGCGAATCAGCTTCCAGTCTCCCACCACCAGCAGGATATCCCCCAACTGAATGGGCTCATCGAGAATGTTGCCATCCATCGCTTCACCACCGCGTCGCAAACCTACAACATTCAGGCCATAGCGTGAACGAAAGCCAATCTCACGCACGCTTTTCGCCGCCAGTTCAGATTCCGGTAACAACGATATTTCAGCCATGCCCACATCCTGCGCCTGGTCAGAAAAATACTCACCACGCAGAATCATGGGCTCCAGCATTTGTTCAGCACAAAACTGGCGCAAGTCGACATCTGAAGCAGACATATCAATCAGGAGTACATCACGGTCGCGCAGTTCTGTAACCCCATTCACATTCACAATAACCCGGCGGAATTTACGCCAGCGTTCAACACCAATAATATTCGCTCCATAATGCTCACGCAGTTTCAGGTCATCCAGGCGGCGCCCCATCAGCGGCGACCCAGGGCGAATAGCCAGGCGACGGGCGCGCCCACTCAGCCGGTAGTCTTTAATCAGGTCGCGAAAGGTGCGGCGTTTCCAGCGCTCTTTCGTGCCGTCATCACTTTCGCCACGAAACGCAAAACGCACCAGTAACATATAGAAGATACCCAGCACCAGTACGGCCAGACCAATGGGCGTTACACTGAAAAATTGAAAGCCCTGTAAGCCTTCGCGCAATAATTCACTGTTGATAACCAGGTTAGGCGGTGTGGCAACCAGCGTCATCATTCCGCTGATAAGGCCAGCAAATGCCAGTGGCATCATCAAACGGCCGGGAGGAATTTGCATGCGACCAGAAACACTCAGCACTACGGGGATGAAAATCGCGACCACACCGGTTGAACTCATAAAAGCCCCAAGCCCCGCCACGGTGAGCATCAGTAACACCAGCATTTTGGTTTCGCTACTGCCCGCCATTTTTACCAGCCATGCGCCCAGTGCAGTCGCCACACCGGTGCGCACCAGGCCATCGCCAATAATAAACAAAGCCGCTATCAGGACAACATTCGGGTCACTGAAGCCGGACAGTGCTTCATTCAGCGTCAACGTGCCACTCAGTACAAAAGCGACAATCACCAACAATGCCACCGCATCCATACGAATTTTCCCGGTGGCAAAGAAAAAAACAGCAAAGCCCAGTAAGCACACTACCCAAATCAGTTCGCTGTTCACAACTTATCCTTGTTTGCTGAAGAGATGCGGATATTGCCAGTCCGCTGACAACACATCAGTGTAAAAAAACGCCTGAAATAAGAGCTTCAGGCGTTTTAGTGTACAAAAGAAAAGTGTAATAAATAGCGGGCTAAATCAGTATTCGCGCTGTTTTAACACCACTTTGCCTGGAGCCACTACCTCAACAACCAGTTGTTCAAGGCTGGTCAGGCAGAAATCGACGCGGTCAAGCCCGGGAGCATCACCTGGAACGTTGACGGCTGCCACATGGCAACCCGCAGCCAGGCCAGACAACACCCCAGCCGCAGCATCTTCTACTACGAGGCATTCTGAGGCAGGCAAACCAAGTAATTTTGCGCCAAGCAGGTAAGGATCTGGCTCAGGCTTCCCTTTGCTGACCTGCTCTGCAGTAACAAACACTTTTGGTGTGGGCAAACCAGTAGCGCTATGGCGAGCGCTGGCAACGGGCACTGAGCCTGATGTGACGATGGCCCAGGGAATTTCGTTGGCATCTAAATAATTCAGCAATGCAATCGCCCCTGGCAGGGCTGTAATCCCTGTAGTGTCGGATGCTTCTAACGCTTCCAGCGCGTAAAATTCACGCTGGATATCCTCTTCAGAGGCCCCAGCCATAAAATGCCGCAGTGAAGTAATTGCCTGTTTTCCATGAATGAAATCAAGAATATCCTTATGCGGTATGACAAACCTGTCGCCCCAGCTACACCAGGCCCTTTCGACCGCAGGTAACGAGTCAACCAGCGTGCCATCCAAATCGAACAAAAATCCTTTACACTGCACTACAGTATCTCCTGTCAGGCATTAATAATTTGGTTGATTTCATTGCTGCTCAGGTGGTACTGGCGTGGGCAACTTTGCCAGGTTTTGAGCATACGCAGGTATTTTTCCCACATTGGCGTTTGGGCATTAAACCCATGTGTACCTGCATCAAAATGGGTATAACGCCCTTCAGTGTTCACCATGAAGCGAACATAACTCAGAAAACGGGCCTCAGTAGCGGCATCAAACCCGAGGAAAGTTACCCGGCGTTCATCAATGTTTTCGCCATCTTTCAGGTTGCCCCAGGAAACCTGCAACGCATGGTACATTTCCATGATATCGATAATCGTGCGGCAGGTTTCTTCCGTTAACTGGCCAAACTCCCGATCAAGTTCACGCATCTGCAGGCCAAAACCACGCTCAACAATGGTTTGCAGGCGGCGATAACGTTCTGCGTTATCCGGGTCCAGCAGGGTCATCATTTTGTATTGGTTAGAGAGAATAAGCCGTTGGGCATTGGTCATTTCCATTTCACAACTCCTGTATCAGGCTAACGCACTGAAATAACTCTGTTAAACCACAAAAAATACCTGCCTTCTTTATATGCGTAATTAACCGGGATTACAAATCATCAAGAAATGTTTTATCCAGTTGCCTGAAAGCACGCTTCAGGGTGTCAGCCAGTGCCTGGTAATCGGGTTTGCCTTCAACCGGGGCCAGTGCCTGGCCGGCTTCTTCAAGCTTGCTGCGCACTTCATAAAACCAGTTAAGAATGGAGGGTGGTAACGGTGTAACTGAACGTTTCCCCAACCACCATAAGCCCTGCATCGGCAAGCTAACGGCAAATAATGCTGTCGCCACAGCTGGCCCCAACTGGCCGCCGAGTGCGATTTGCCAGGTCAGAGTAAACACGGCAATCGGTGGCATAAAGCGGATAGCAAACCGGGTGGCGCGAATAATGCGATTCTCTACGAACACCGGTGCGAGGCGCTTTTCCATGGGCCACGTTTTCGCATAATGCTGCCCCTTACGAAATAAACTGAGGCCACTGACGGAACGTTTTTCGGGTGTGGACATGGTTTCACCTCAACTTCACATATAAAAATTCAAATTTTTGTGCAAAATACCAACTTATAATGACAAGGTTCAAAATATTTTTCATTTTTGGGTGCAATCAGTTATCCTGTCCGCGCCATGAGGCCGTAGTGGAAAACTGCCGGTTGCCACACTTTCATAAGCGCCAACTCAGGCGGCAAAAAAGTGAAAATGGCGTAAACTCATGAATATTTGTTCGTCGTGCCAAAAAACGTTTCAGGCATGACGTTAATCATAAATGTCAGCGTCATCTTGCGCTACGATGAGAGACTCACTGACGTTTTTTTAGCCACGTATCAAATATAGGTACTTCCATGTCGAGTAAGTTAGTACTGGTTCTGAACTGCGGTAGCTCCTCACTGAAATTCGCAATCATCGATGCAACTAATGGTGACGAGTACCTCTCTGGTTTAGCGGAATGTTTCCACCTGCCAGAAGCGCGCATCAAATGGAAAATGAGCGGTAATAAAGAAGAAGCAGCACTGGGTGCCGGCGCAGCGCACAGCGAAGCGTTGAACTTCATCGTTAATACCATTCTGGCACAAAAACCAGAGCTTTCTGCCCAGTTGGTCGCAATTGGTCACCGTATTGTTCACGGTGGTGAAAAATACACCAAATCAGTTGTCATTGACGATACTGTTGTTCAGGGTATCAAAGATGCGTCTTCTTTTGCACCTTTGCATAACCCGGCGCATCTGATTGGTATCGCAGAAGCCCTGAAATCATTCCCTGGTCTGGCAAACAAAAACGTAGCTGTTTTCGACACCGCGTTCCATCAGACCATGCCGCAGGAATCTTACCTGTACGCGCTGCCTTACAGCCTGTACAAAGAGCACGGCATTCGTCGTTATGGCGCACACGGTACCAGCCACTTCTATGTTACTCAGGAAGCGGCCAAAATGCTGAACAAACCGGTTGAAGAACTGAACATTATCACCTGCCATCTGGGCAATGGTGGTTCTGTTTCTGCAATCCGTAACGGGAAATGCGTTGATACCTCCATGGGTCTGACCCCGCTGGAAGGCCTGGTCATGGGCACACGTTCTGGTGATATCGACCCGGCTATCGTGTTCCATCTGCATGACACACTGGGTATGAGCATTGAACAGATCAACAAACTGCTGACTAAAGAATCTGGTCTGCTTGGTCTGACTGAAGTCACCAGTGACTGCCGTTATGTTGAAGATAACTACCAAACCAAAGATGACGCAAAACGCGCCATGGACGTTTACTGCCACCGTCTGGCGAAATACATCGGCGCGTACACCGCAATGATGGAAGGCCGTCTGGATGGCGTGGTGTTCACTGGTGGTATTGGTGAAAACGCAGCGATGGTTCGTGAACTGTCTCTGGCTAAACTGGGCGTTCTGGGCTTTGAAGTTGACCACGAGCGTAACCTGGCTGCCCGTTTTGGCAAATCTGGTTTCATCAACAAAGAAGGCACCACTCTCGCCATGGTCATTCCGACCAACGAAGAACTGGTTATCGCGCAAGACGCGCTTCGCCTGACTGCTTAATACCTTCACCGCCAGCCTCGCTGGCGGTGCTGTTTTAACGACACTCCCAATGCGCCTGCCTGCAGGTGCCAGTGTGAAAGAGGATTCAACGTGTCCCGTACTATTATGCTTATTCCTACCGGAACCAGCGTAGGTCTGACCAGCGTCAGCCTCGGTGTTATCCGTGCTATGGAACGTAAAGGCGTTCGTTTAAGCGTCTTCAAACCAATCGCTCAGCCTCGTACTGGCGGCAATACGCCGGATCAGACCACCACTATCGTGCGTGCCAACTCCAACGTGACTGCTGCTGAACCGCTGACTATGCACCATGTTGAATCTCTGCTGTCCAGCAACCAGAAAGATGTGCTGATGGAAGAGATTATCGCCCGCTACCACGAAAACACCAAAGATGCGGAAGTGGTGCTGGTTGAAGGTTTGGTGCCAACACGTAAACATCAGTTTGCGCAGTCACTGAACTATGAAATTGCCAAAACCCTGAACGCTGAGATAGTGTTTGTTATGTCTCAGGGTACCGATACCGTTGAGCAAATTCAGGAACGTATTGAACTGACCCACAACTCTTTTGGCGGCAGCAAAAATACCAATATCACTGGCGTGATTGTTAACAAACTGAATGCGCCGGTTGATGAACAAGGTCGTACCCGTCCTGACCTGTCTGAAATCTTCGATGACTCCAGCAAAGCCAAAGTGGTCAGCATCGATGCCAAAGTTCTGGCAGAGAAAAGCCCGCTGCCTGTTCTCGGCGGTATTCCGTGGAGCTTTGATCTGATTGCGACTCGCGCTATCGACATGGCGAAACACCTGAATGCCACCATTATCAACGAAGGTGACATCAATACCCGCCGTGTGAAATCCGTGACTTTCTGTGCCCGCAGCATTCCTCATATGCTGGAACATTTTCGTCCGGGTTCACTGCTGGTGACTTCTGCTGATCGCCCTGACGTTTTGGTTGCAGCCTGCCTGGCCGCCATGAATGGCGTTGAAATTGGCGCACTGCTGCTGACTGGCGGTTACGAAATGGACGAACGCATTGGCAAATTGTGTGAACGTGCTTTCGCCACTGGCCTGCCAGTATTCATGGTGAATACCAACACCTGGCAGACCTCTTTAAGCCTGCAGAGCTTCAACCTCGAAGTACCGGCAGACGACCATGAGCGTGTTGAGAAAGTTCAGGAATACGTTGCCAGCCACATCAGCAGCGACTGGATTGAGTCCCTGACTGCAACTTCTGAACGCAGCCGCCGCCTGTCTCCGCCAGCCTTCCGTTACCAGTTAACTGAACTGGCACGTAAAGCCGGTAAACGTATCGTGCTGCCGGAAGGTGATGAACCGCGTACCATTAAAGCGGCATCTATCTGTGCTGATCGTGGTATCGCCACCTGTATCCTGTTAGGTAACCCGGAAGAAGTGAACCGTGTTGCAGCCTCTCAGGGCGTTGAACTGGGCGCAGGTATCGAAATCGTTGACCCGGATGTAGTACGTGAAAGCTATGTACCGCGCCTGGTTGAACTGCGTAAAAACAAAGGTATGACCGAAGCTGTTGCCCGTGAACAACTGGAAGACAACGTTGTTCTGGGTACTCTGATGCTGGAACAGGATGAAGTTGATGGTCTGGTATCTGGTGCGGTTCACACCACTGCCAACACCATTCGCCCGCCGCTGCAGTTGATTAAAACAGCACCAGGCAGCTCACTGGTTTCTTCTGTTTTCTTCATGTTGCTGCCGGAACAGGTTTATGTTTACGGTGACTGCGCAATCAACCCGGATCCGACTGCCGAACAACTGGCTGAAATCGCAATTCAGTCTGCTGATTCTGCAATTGCTTTCGGTATTGAACCGCGCGTTGCAATGCTTTCCTACTCTACGGGTAACTCTGGTGCCGGTAGCGATGTTGAGAAAGTTCGTGAAGCAACTCGCCTGGCTCAGGAAAAACGCCCGGATCTGGTTATCGATGGGCCGCTGCAATACGACGCAGCTGTTATGGCTGATGTGGCGAAGTCCAAAGCACCGAACTCTCCGGTTGCTGGCCGTGCCACCGTGTTTATCTTCCCAGACCTGAACACGGGTAACACCACTTATAAAGCGGTTCAGCGTTCTGCCGACCTGATTTCTATTGGGCCGATGCTGCAGGGTATGCGCAAACCGGTTAACGACTTGTCCCGTGGCGCGCTGGTAGACGATATTGTTTACACTATCGCACTGACCGCCATTCAGTCTTCTCAACAAAATTAATGAGTTGTTGAAAGCCGTGTGAAAAGGCAGCCTGAAGGCTGCCTTTTTTTATTTGATAACCGCCTACTGTTACTCCAATAATTCACGCGCAGCAGCAACAATATCTGCGCAAGTCAGCCCGTAGGTACGCTGCAGATAGTCCTGAGTACCCACCTGACCATACTGGTCTTTTACTCCGACCCGCCGCAAAGATACCGGACACGTCTCGCTTAATACTTCCGCCACAGCCGAACCCAGCCCATTGTGAATATTATGGTTTTCACAAGTCACCACCCGCCCGGTTTTCTCCGCATAATTTTTTACCAGCATGCGGTCTATCGGCTTCAGGGTGAACATATCAATTACCGCTGCGTCCACGCCCTGGTGTGCCAGTATCGTTGCCGCATCCAGCGCCTCTGCAACCATAATCCCATTGGCTATCAGCGTAATATCACGCCCTTCCCGTAAAACATTTCCTTTGCCAATGGTAAATGTGGTGCCGGGCTCGTAAATGCGCCGGGCCTGTTTGCGAATAGTGCGCACCCAGTAAAACCCATCGAGCCCGATAAGCTGGTGCAGTATGTCATTGAACATCACGCTGTCTGTCACTTCCAGCACAACAGCATGCGCCAGGCCACGCACAATCCCCATATCTTCGAATGACATGTGCGTGCCCCCGTTGTGGCAGGCGGTAACACCGGCATCCGACGCTATCACCTTCACGTTATTGCGCTGGTAATCCAGAGCCATAAACAACTGGTCAAAACAGCGGCGGCTGGCGAACGCGGTAAAGGTATGCACAAAAGGCTTGCGCCCGGCCAGCGATAACCCTGCAGCGGTACCAATCACATTGGCTTCCATAATCCCACAGTTAATCACATCCTGGGGAAACTCAGCCTGCACAGTATCCATAGACATAGAGCTCATCAGGTCTGCTTCCAGCGCGATGATGCCACTATTCTGCTTTATTTGCTCACGGACAAAACCAGAATAGACTTTGCGCATTTCGATACTGTCTTGCTCACCCATAGGTGCCAGTTTAATCATGCATCACCTCCAGTTGCGCCAGCTCACGCTCAAGTGCTGCACGCATCTCAGGGGTTAACCGCAAATGATGTGAGTTCGGCAATGCTTCCAGATACGGTACCCCCTGGCCTTTTTTACTGTCCAGGATAACCACTCGCGGGGCATCGCCAGGTGAAGAAACCGGCGCAATGGCGGCCTGTAATCCGGCAATGTCGTCCCCTTTAACCTGAGTCACCACGAAACCAAATGCCCGAAATTTTGCGCTTAGATCTCCGGGACTAATGATTTCACTCAGCGGCCCGTCCAGTTGCTGCTTATTCCAGTCAACAAACAGCAACAAGTTATTGAGCTTATGGTGGGCAATAAACTGAAATGCTTCCCAGCACTGTCCTTCATTCAGTTCTCCATCGCCCACAATGCAGAACACCCGGTTAGTTTTCCCGGCCAGTTGATGTGCCAGTGCAATACCTCCGGCAATGGAAACGCCTTGCCCCAGTGAACCGGTAGTGGCATCAACGCCACGGGTTTTTAACCTGTCCGGGTGGCTGGGGAAATGGGTGCCGTTTTCATTGAGCGTCAGTAACTGCGAAACCGGGAAATACCCTTTAAGTGCCAGCGTACTGTAAAGTGCCGGCCCGGCATGTCCTTTAGATAACACAAAGTAATCCCGTTCCGGCCAGTCCGGGTGCTGTGGGTCTGTACGCATAACATCACCGTACAACACTGCCAGCGTCTCAACCACAGACATGCTCCCGCCATAATGCCCAAACCCTAAATGATTCAATGCCCGTAAGGTTTCAATGCGAATGCGCCGGGCAAACGTCGTGATTTCATTTACTGAAGCCATTCGAACCTCCACGGTTATCTACTGCGCTGTTTTCCTTGTGTTTGTTTTTCACCAGGTAATTGAAAACCACCAGCAGGGCAAACAACGCTACAACCAGGCCCATAATGATGCCCGGAGAAAAATAACGTGCCAGGTTACCCAGCAGAATACCAATCACGCCAAAGTCCGCATCGGAGAATGTGGTGTTGGCAAACCCCAGCGCCCCCAGAACTGGCAGCAGCAGAACCGGAAGAAAAGTAATCAACAGGCCGTTGGCAAACGCGCCCAACATGGCACCACGGCGCCCACCGGTAGCGTTACCAAAAACACCAGCTGTAGCACCGGTAAAGAAATGCGGCACGACTCCGGGCAGAATCAACACTAACTTGAACTGCCCCAGTAAAAATAACCCAACAAGGCCACCCAGGAAGCTGAACAGAAACCCTATCAGTACCGCATTAGGTGCATAGGGATAAACCACCGGGCAATCCAGTGCCGGGCGAGCATTGGGGACCAGTTTTTCGGAAAACCCGGTAAATGCGGGCACAATCTCCGCCAGAATCAGGCGTACCCCTTGCAAAATAATGAAAACACCTGCCGCGAAAGTAATGGCCTGAATGATGGAGTACACCAGGAAGTTCTGACCGCTACTGAGTTGCGTTTCGACATACCCTTGCCCGGCACAAATAGCGAGGATCATGTAAATAACAATCATGGTCAGAGAAATAGAGATGGAGCTGTCACGTAAGAAACTGAGGTTTTTCGGCAAATTCATCTCTTCCGTCGAGCGAGAGCCTTTACCACATTTGCTGCCAATCCACCCGGATAACACATAACCCAATGTGCCAAAATGACCGAAAGCGATTTCATCGTTTCCGGTGATCTTTTGCATATAACGTTGAGCCAGCGCCGGGAAAAAGGCCATGACCAACCCCAGTGTCAATGCGCCAGTAAATACCAGCCCCACACCTTCAAACCCGGCTACGGTGAGAATCACGCTTATCATACACGCCATATAAAATGTATGATGCCCAGTCAGAAAGATGTATTTCAGACGGGTAAAACGGGCGATGATAATGTTTGCCACCATACCAAACGCCATAATAAGTGCAGTGGAGGCACCATATTTTTCCAGAGCAATAGAGACAACCGCTTCATTGTTTGGGATTATCCCCTGAATATTGAATGCATGTTCAAACATACCGCCCAGTGGATTTAACGAGGTTAATAATACTGATGCACCTCCAGCCAGAACAATAAAACCAAGAATAGTTTTAATGGTACCTTTTACTGTATCTGAAAATGATTTTTTCTGTGCCAGCAAACCAATTAATGCCACGACACCAACCAGAATGGAAGGCACCTTGAGTATGTCGACAATAAAACTGAGTATTCCAGAAAGAAACATATATGCCTCACTTATACTGGTCAGTTAGCGATCTGAAAAATAAGCCGTGAGCTTTGTTTCAAGTTCGTTAATGTCAATAATATTGTTGATGACTAACAGTTGTTGTTCAGGCACACTGGCGCTGGCAGCAATATCTTTTGCCATGACAAATAAGTCTGCCGCACCCGGAGTAGCAGAGGATAAATCTGCATGTTCAACTTCTGCCTCAACATTAATTTTCTTGAGTACTTTTTTAATATTCATCTCAACCATAAAACTACTACCGAGACCTGAACCACATATTGCCATTATCTTCATTATATTTACCTTTCGTAGCGTACAGGAAAGCTGCCCTGATGAGACAGCAGCAGAGTAATACGTAATAAATCTTTTACTTCAAATTACATGCATACAGTTTTTCCAGTAATATTCAAATTATGTATCTCTGGTATATTTTCGTGACTATGTTATATTCCGCCCGCAATAAAAATTAAACCGAATAAACTTATAGTTATTACGTTAATAATGAGAAATAATATCCTGAATACCCTCCACTGAATTAGCATGATGTAGTCTCTGTAAATCTTCATCACAGGAAAACAATTCAGCCAGGGCAGATATCATATTGATATGGCTGTGGCTGTCTGGTGCTGCCAGCATAATAATGGTGGTAACCGGGTCAAAATCAGCTGAACCAAATGCCACACCCTGTTCAAGTTTCAGTAATGACAACCCCATTCCCTGTGCACCATCCTCTGGCCGTGTGTGCGGCATTGCCAGACCTGGGGCCAGTACATAATACGGTCCCAGTTTTTCGTGCTGGGTTATCACCGCCTGAACATATTCTGGGGTAATTACTCCTGCTTTAAGCAGAGGTTCAGCACTCAGAGCCAGTGCCTGTTGCCAGTTTTCTGCATGCTCGCGACACTGTATGGTCCCGGCATGTAACCACTGTGAAAGCATAATGTGCTCCTGTCCCTTCAGTTATGGGCAAACTTTAGGCAAGCCCGCGGGTTCTGACCGTGACAGACATCTCAAAGATAGCGCTATCAGAGTGAATATCGCCAATATGTGATAGCGCTATCAAAAAATGAAAGGTTGCACAAAAAAACAGTAACCGGGCAAGGTTACCCCCTATAATATCGGGGTAATAACCTACGGTTTTTATGCGAGAAGATGGTAAGTGCCACACCTTTGATACAGGAATACGCATGTCTTTAACCCGAAAAAGACGCAGCACCGGCAAAGTTACCCTGGTCGATGTCGCGCAGTTAGCCGGTGTCGGCACCATGACTGTTTCACGCGCACTGCGTACCCCCGATCAGGTTTCTGACAAATTACGGGAAAAAATCAACGCTGCGGTAAATGAACTTGGCTATTTACCCAACCTGGCGGCCAGCGCACTGGCATCTGCATCGTCCTATACCATCGCCATGGTGGTGCCAAATTTGGCTGAGTCTGGCTGTACAGAAATGTTCGCCGGGTTACAACAGGTGTTACAACCGGCAGGCTACCAAATCATGCTGGCGGAATCGCGCCACCGCCTGGAACAGGAAGAAAAACTACTGGAGACCCTGCTCGCTTCCAATCTGGCCGCAGCCATTCTTCTGAGTGTTGAACACAGCGACAATGTCCGCACCTGGCTGGGTAATGCCGGGATCCCGGTGATGGAGATAGGTGCCACGCGGGTTGATCCGGTAGATATGAATATCGGTATTGATAACGTTGCCGCTATGTTTGAACTGACCAGTATGCTGATTGAGCGCGGCTACCAGAATATTGGCCTGCTGTGCGCAAACCAGGAACAATGGATCTTCCAGCAGCATTTGCAGGGCTGGTATAAGGCCATGTTACGCCACCATATCTCACCCAACAGAGTCATTAATGCAGCCGCTCCGCCTACGTTTTCCACTGGTACAGCGCAATTACCTGAATTCCTTCTGGCCTGGCCTGAGCTGGATGCGCTGGTGTGTGTGTCAGATGAGCTGGCCTGCGGCGCATTATATGAATGCCAGCGCCGCAGAATTAAAGTCCCTGATGACCTGGCGATTGTGGGGTTTGGTGACAGCGATGTTGCGAAAGTTTGCCAGCCGCCACTGACTACGTTGTCAGTGCCGCACCGGGAGATAGGTATTGAGGCCGGTAAGGCATTACTGGCAAGGCTTAACGGAGAAAAGCAGCCAAACCAGAAGCCCATCAAATCAACACTGTGTATGCGCGAAAGTTGTTAACCAGGGCCTGATACAGGCCCACAGATTGATGAAAAAGAAGGAAAAAACGTGGTTTTTCCTTCTTTTTAGTTAGTAGCCGAAAATCAATGAATTGATTTTCCTGGTTTTTTATTCGGTGACATCCTCTCGTTTTGTGCGTACATGAGGTTTGTCATCAGCCTAAGGGCCTGATACAGGCCCTTAGGTTCACTGTGCAGCAGGTGAATCTTCTTCGCCAGAAGCTTCAGCCTGTGAAGGCTCAGCAGGTTCCATTTCCGCCGTTTTTCCGGCGGCTGGCTTGTTCTCTGCGCCGCCATTACGGCTCATCCACAATGCCAGCGCTTTGAGTGAATCTGGCGTGAATTCATCACAACGAGCGGTGATTTCTTCTGGCAGCATCCAGCACACTTCACTCACTTCTTCTTCCTGAAGGGCAAATGGCCCGTGAGAGACACAACTGAACAACCCGCCCCAAACCCGGCAATTCTCGTCTTCAAAGTAGAACTGCCCATGTTCAGCGAAAGGGACCCCCGCAATACCCAGCTCTTCCTCTGCTTCGCGGCGTGCGGAATCGAGCAGCACTTCGCCAGACTGCACCACTCCACCTGCTGTGGCATCCAGCATACCCGGCATAAAATCTTTAATTTCTGTACGCCGTTGCACCAGAATTTTTCCCATGCCGTCATGTACCACGATATAAGTGGCGCGATGCCGTAAGCGCTGCGCGCGCATTTGTGCGCGGCTGGCCTGAGCAATCACTTCATTGTCTTCATTGACAATATCCACCCACTCCGTCCCAGAATTTGAGTCCTGTTCCACCATCGGTAACCTTTTTGTTCAGGCGCTCTGTTGGCGCATTTGTTTTGTCAAAGTAAATTACGGTGTTATGCAAACCTGTGCAATAACATCGTGATTTTCCAGATTATGAACCCGCATCTGCTCCCCATCCAGCATGCCATAACTGGCCGGATATCCCCCCTTAGGAATACTCACTGAGCCAGGGTTGAACAGAAAAATATCTCCACGCTGCTCTGCGACCGGAATATGTGTGTGGCCAAATACCAGCACATCACTATGACCCAGCGGAGGTAGCTTCTCTGGATGATACAGGTGTCCGTGTGTCAGAAAAAGTCGTTGTTCAGGAAGCAGCACTTGCTGCCACGGCGCGGTTATCGGGAATGACAACAACATTTGGTCGACTTCACTGTCACAGTTACCGCGCACAGCAATCACCCGCGAGGCCACCGCATTCAGTTGCTCCGCAACCTGAGCAGGCGCATAGCCTTCAGGCAGTGCGTTACGCGGCCCATGGTTGAGCACATCGCCAAGAATAATCAGCCACTGCGCATCACTGGCAGCAAAAATATCCAGCACCTGCTGGCAGGCTGGCAACGCACCATGGATATCAGAGGCAAACATCAATTTCATTACACACTCCTGTGCTTATCATGCTCAGACAGGCTGAGTGGCACGCCATAGTGCCAACGCATCATGTGGATTGTCTGGCGGAAAGTGCGGCATATTGCTGAACGGATGATCGTTGCCACTGGAATGTGGCATATTCAACCAGATTCTCTGGTACAGAGTCACCATGCATGATCAGGCGATTAAGCATCAACGCCAAATCCGTATCGGCAATACACCATTCACCGAATAAATTATGTTGTGACGGCTTGAGCAAAGAGGATGCGAGGTGAATCAGGCGCTGTGCATCCGCTTCCCCCCGGGGAGTCAATGGAGCAAAGTGTTGCCCTGAAAAAATCACCTCCGTGGAGCGTTCCTGACGTAACGCAGCCAAATCGGAACGCAACCATGCCTGAATTTCACGCGCTTTGGCTCGCAGCTGTATATCAACCGGGTAAATTCGTTGCCGGACAGGCGGAGCAAATGCATCTTCCAGATACTCCGTAATGGCAGATGATTCCGCCAGTAAAAAACCGTCTACATCCAGCACGGGTACACGCCGCGTAATATCAAAACCAGCCCAACCGTTCTGATGATTCTGCCCGGAATCCAGGTCGATGGTTTTCAGGGTAAATGACAGCCCTTTTTCTTTTAAAGCAACAAATACGGACATGACATAAGGGCTGTGAAAGCGAGCATCGGACCACAGACAAATTGTTGGCTGACTCATAAGTTTCTCCATTGGCATTGACCCATGAGGAAAAATACAACGAATTTCAGTACCGTGCCAGCCAGCCTGCATGTAAAGCCAGATTTTCTACTCCTGCTCAGACTTGCAATATAACCCACTGCAAAGAAAAGAAATTTCCTGCGTTTATGCCAGCCAACATCTCAGATTTTGACCTCCCATGACCGTAAAAGCTCGTGTATTATGGGGCAATAAAGATAATCAGGAGACACACTTGCATGTCGTACCAGGATGCTATTATTCGAATTAAAAATCTCAGACTACGTACTTTCATTGGCATCAAAGAGGAAGAAATCGCCAACCGCCAGGATATCGTGATTAATATTACGCTGCATTATCCAGCCGATAATGCCCGGCACAGCGAAGATATTAAAGATGCGCTGAATTACCGGACTATTACCAAAGCGGTTATCCAGCACGTTGAGAACCATCGGTTTTCATTATTAGAAAAATTAACTCAGGATGTGCTTGATATCGCACGCCAGCATGACTGGGTCACTTATGCTGAAGTTGAGATAGATAAACTGCACGCTCTGCGTTACGCCGACTCAGTTTCCATGAGCATGAGCTGGCGGCGCGATGGCTGATTAATGCTCACTGGAGGGAATATGCAAATTTTGCTGACTGGTGGTACAGGTTTGATTGGGCGTCACCTCATTCCTCCTTTGATAGAGACAGGACACAGTATTACCGTGGTTACCCGTTCCCCTGAGCGGGCCAGGCAGTTGCTCGACCCCAGGGTTACGCTCTGGCAGAGCCTGGATGAACACCATTCACTGGATGGGTTTGACGCAGTGATTAATCTTGCCGGTGAGCCCATTGCCGATAAACGCTGGTCGGCGGCGCAAAAGCAGCGTTTATGCCAAAGCCGCTGGCGTATCACCCAGCGACTGGTTGAAATGATTCATGGCAGCAACCAGCCCCCGGCTATTTTTCTCTCCGGTTCCGCAGTGGGCTTCTACGGCGATACTGGCGATGAAGTGATAACAGAAGAAGACACTCCCCATAACGAGTTTACTCATGAGCTTTGTGCAAAATGGGAAGCCATTGCGCTACAGGCACAAAGCCCGCATACCCGCGTCTGCCTGCTGCGCACCGGTGTGGTTCTGGCCCCTGATGGCGGCATGCTAAGTAAATTGTTACCCCTGTTTCGCCTGGGGCTGGGGGGCCCGTTGGGTGATGGGCGCCAGTATCTGTCATGGATCCATATTGAAGATATGGTCAACGCTATCCTCTGGCTGCTGGATAACCCACTACAGGGGCCTTTTAACATGGTGGCACCCTATCCGGTCAGAAATGCCCGGTTTACCCAATTACTGGGAGAAGCGGTAAAACGCCCGGCAATTTTACGCGTACCTGCCCGGGTAATAAGCCTGATGATGGGGGAATCCGCCACACTGGTACTCGGTGGTCAGAATGTGCTTCCCCGTCGCCTTGAGCAGTCAGGTTTTGGCTTTCGCTGGTTTCAACTTGAAGATGCTTTACATAATGTGACCTGAGTGGCGCGCTTAAGGCTGTAGAGCACTAAGCGCGCCACGCCAGTTCGGGATTATTTCAGCGCACCACTAAGAAATTGCTGCAAACGGGGGCTTTGCGGGTTAGTAAACACATCTTCAGGCTTCCCTTCTTCCTCAATTTTCCCTTTATGCAGGAAGATAACATGGCTGGAAACATGGCGGGCAAATTCCATTTCGTGGGTAACAACCACCATGGTTTTCCCCTCTTCAGCCAGTTTCTGCATAATGCGCAGCACCTCGCCCACCAGTTCCGGATCCAGTGCAGAAGTCGGTTCATCAAACAGCAACACTTCCGGCTCCATCGCCAGGGCGCGGGCAATAGAGACACGTTGCTGCTGCCCACCAGATAAATGAACCGGATATTTCGCCTGCGCACGCTCATCAATACCCACTTTTTCCAGGTATTTGATAGCACGCTCTTTTGCCTCTGCTTTACTTAAGCCCAGTACCTGTACAGGTGCTTCCATGACGTTTTCCAACACTGTCATGTGCCCCCACAGGTTGAAGTGCTGAAACACCATGGTCAAACGGGTGCGCAGCAGGCGCAACTGATTTTTATCGGCAACTTTCAGTTGCCCGTCTTTGTCGCGTACTAAGGTAATATTCTCATTATTAACGACAATCGTGCCTTCACTGGGTTTTTCCAGGAAGTTAATGCAGCGCAGGAAAGTGCTTTTCCCTGAACCTGACGAGCCAATAATACTGATGACATCTCCGGCATTTGCCTTTAATGAGACCCCTTTCAGCACTTCATGCTCACCGTAATGTTTATGCAGATCAGATACGTTTAATTTATTTTCGGCCATGGCTATCACTTAGTGCGTTGAGGCGGGTTTAACATGCTGGAGCCAGCGTTTTTCAGCTTTGCGGAACAGGCTTATCAGGCAGAACGAAATTGCCAGATAAAGCACAGCGGCAATACCAAACGCAGTAAAAGGTTCGTAGGTTGCTGAGTTAATATCACGGGCTACTTTGAGTAGATCCGGCACCGTCGCAGTAAACGCCAGTGCGGTAGAGTGCAGCATCAGAATGACTTCATTGCTGTATGCCGGAAGCGCAATGCGCAGCGCAGAAGGCAAAATAATGCAGCGATACAACTTAACAGAAGAAAAACCATATGCCCGGGCGGCTTCGATTTCACCGTGTGGCACAGCGCGAATCGCACCAGCGAATATTTCCGTAGTATAAGCACAGGTATTCAGTGTCAGCGCCAGGATCGTACAGTTCAGGCCACTGCGGAAAAACTCATTGAGCAGCATATTGCCTTTCACAACTTCCAGCGTATACATGCCAGAATAGAACACCAGTAACTGTACATACAGCGGTGTACCACGAAAAATATAGGTAAACAGCCACACCGGAAACGCTACAAATTTATTGCTGGAAACACGGGCTATCGACAAAAACAGCGCCATGATGCCCCCCATGACTACCGAAGCGATGAGCAGCCATAAGGTAATGGCAACCCCGGTAAAACGATAGCCGTCAGTCCAGAGCAGTTGCTGCCAGTATTCGTGGATAATATCAATCACAAGTCTGCCCTCTTCACGCCCACTGAATAACGGCGCTCCAGCAAAAGCAGGACCCCATTTGATACCGTGGTGAATACTAAATAGATCAACCCGCAAACAATGGCAAAATAGAACGGTTGCCAGGTGCTTTTACCGGCAAGCTGCGTGGCTTTAACCACGTCTTCAAGGCCAAGCAGTGATACCAGCGCGGTTGCCTTCAAAATAACCTGCCAATTGTTACCAATGCCCGGCAGTGCAAAGCGCATCATCGAGGGGAACAGAATACGGTTGAATACCTGCCAGCTGGTAAAACCGAATGCAGTCGCCGCTTCAATCTGACCTTTGGGAACCGCCAAAAAAGCGCCACGAAAAGTTTCGGTAAAATACGCGCCATAAATGAAGCCCAATGTGATAATCCCGGCGACCATTGGATCGATATCTATCTGCGCCATACCAAAAGCATCAGTCACAGCATTAAGCGCAATTTGCAGACCATAGAAGATCAACAACATCAGGACCAGATCAGGAACACCACGAATCAATGTGGTATAGCACTCAAAGAAAAATGCCAGAGGCTTGCTGCCTGAAAGTTTTCCTCCAGCGCCAACCAACCCAATAATCACTGACAGGAGTACTGAAGTGATTGCCAGTTCAAGGGTGACAATCGCCCCCTGGAAAATAACGTGCGAAAAACCATACAACATGGTGTGTATCCTGCCGTCAGTGTCTTTCCGATACAACCAGCCCCCAATGGAGCTGGTTGTATCACTGGTGACCGTTAACCACCGTAGACATCAAAATCAAAATATTTCTTCGCCAGCTTGTCGTAAGTACCATCTTTACGCATGTCGGCGAAGGCTTTATTGAGCGCTTCCCGCAACTCGTTATCCTCCTTGCGGATCCCCATGCCCGTACCGACGCCAAACAATTTGTCATCTTTTACGGACGGGCCACCGAACTGGTAGTTTTTCCCTTCAGGTTGTTTCAGGAACCCTTCACTGGCAGCCACTTCATCCTGGAAAGCCGCATCAATACGCCCGGCCATCAGGTCTGCGTAAATGGAGTCCTGCCCCTGATACGAAACAATCTCAATGCCTTTTGGCGCCCAGTAAGTATTTCCGTAAGTTTCCTGAACAGTACCCTGCAACACACCAACACGCTTCCCTTTAAGGGATTCAACCGTTGGCTGGATGGGGGAACCTTTTGCCACCACCAAACGAGAATCAGCCGCATACAACTTGTCAGTAAAGGCAATCTGCTGTTGGCGTTTTTCTGTAATGGAGAGTGAAGACATTATGGCGTCTATCTTCTTCGCCTTGAGGGAAGGAATCAGTGCATCCAGCGGGCTTTCTACAAAGGTACACTTGGTATGGATTCGCTTACATAGCTCTTTCGCCAGGTCGATATCAAAACCGACCAGTTCTCCACTGGCATTTTTCGACTCAAAAGGAGCATAGGTTGGGTCGGTCCCAATACGTATGCTCTCAGGATATGCCGCGAATGCTGTGGAAACACTGGAGCACAATAATGCCAGTGAAAGGGCGAAAACCTTCTTATTCATACTCATCCTCAATAGACTGTACTTGTCCTGAATGACAATTTTTGTCAGGGGGTAATAGCAGATTCTGTGCCAGCATGGAAGAAAACAGTGAAGAATAATCTTAGATATCATAATAAGTTATTATTATGGTGACCTGACACCGTAATCCACATGCCACAGCATGGTGCAGACCGCGCACCAAAACCACACAGCAGGGTTTGTTTCTGCACCATAAAGGCACACACCTTACCCACATCCCCGGCCAGCCACCGTTGTGACTGGCCTGACGACAGACTATAGGGTTGGCTTACTCGCCGTAAACATTGAAATCAAAATATTTCTTAGCCAGCTTGTCGTAAGTACCGTCCTTACGAACTTCATCAAATGCTTTATCAAAAGCCGCTTTCAGGTCAGTATCTTCTTTACGCAGACCAACACCGGTGCCATCACCGAAGTATTTCTTATCTTTTACCGACGGGCCGGCAAAGGCAAAGGCTTTACCTGCGGGTTGTTTCAGGAAGCCTTCGCTGGCAGCCACTTCATCCTGGAATGCGGCATCCAGACGACCGGCAACCAGGTCTGAATAGATAAGATCCTGGGTCTGGTAAGAGATAACGTCCACCCCTTCCGGGCGCCATTTCTCGTTGGCATACGCTTCCTGAGTGGACCCTTGCAGCACACCCACATGCTTGCCTTTCAGTGACGCGAGTGTTGGTTTAATCGGTGAGCCTTTGGCAGCAATCAGGCGGGAATCCGCAGCGTAAAGCTTCTCAGAGAAAGCTATTTCCTGCTGGCGTTTTTCAGTGATGGAGAGAGAAGAAATAATAGCGTCGATTTTTTTGGCTTTCAGAGACGGAATAAGCGCATCGAAATCACTGCTAACCCAGGTGCATTTAGCATGCATTTTGGCACACATTGCATCGCCAAGATCGATATCAAAGCCCACAAGTTTACCGCTGGCATCCTTAGAAGAGAAAGGAGCATAAGTTGGGTCGGTACCAATGCGGATATCTTTAGGAATTGCTGCGAAAACACTGCTGGCTGCGGTCAGTCCTAACAGCAAAGACAGTGCAAGAACCTTCTTCTTCATACTTTACCCTCAAGAGTTCAGACGTTTTACGTGATGTGTTGTGTTTTGTAATGTTGTGTTTTGCATACTCAAGCTTGCACTTACCGTGCCACTTTTTTAACTCCCGGCAGATTTGCCAGCTTGTTAAAAAAACGTTGCATCAAAGCCTGCAAATGAAAGATAGCACTTGTGCTTGTGAGGAAAAGCTAATTTTGCGTGTTATCAAAGAGTAAATATCGAGGTTTTGATCGCGCCTGCAAAAACGCGCCATAAGTGTGCGTGAACTGAACTTTTGCACCCAATAAGGGCATGCAGGCCTTTTATGATAAGTACAGAAAACCGTCTTGCACTCATTTCGTACTTATTCGTTCTCTCTTTGCCATAAAAAAAGGCCCCAGTGCAGATTGCTGCACCGGGGCCCAGAAACAAGGGGCGAGTTATAATCAGCCTTCGTTATGCATCTCCAGGCTTTCTACTTCATTCTGGCGCTGCACAGCTTTGGCGTCGTCGTTACGCAATGATTCCAGGTATTCCAGGTAGTTGTGGTCAACATCTTTAGTGACATAAACCCCATTGAACACCGAACATTCAAATTGCTGAATATCCGGGTTCTCTGCGCGTACAGCCTCAATCAGATCATTGAGATCCTGGAAAATCAGCCCATCGGCACCAATTAGCTCGCGGATCTCATCTACTTCACGCCCATGGGCAATCAGCTCGTTTGCGCTCGGCATATCAATGCCGTACACATTTGGAAAACGAATCTCAGGTGCTGCGGATGCCAGATATACTTTTTTTGCCCCGGCTTCACGCGCCATTTCGATAATTTGTTCGGAAGTGGTTCCACGCACGATGGAGTCATCCACCAACAGGACATTTTTATCACGGAACTCAGCACGGTTGGCATTGAGCTTACGGCGTACTGATTTACGGCGTAACTGCTGCCCGGGCATGATAAAAGTACGACCTACATAGCGGTTTTTCACAAACCCTTGACGGTAAGGTTTATTCAGAATACGGGCAATTTCCAGTGCGATATCGCAGGAAGTTTCCGGAATTGGAATCACTACATCGATATCCAGATCTTCCCATTCACGGGCAATTTTCTCACCCAATTTCGTCCCCATACCCACGCGAGCGCTGTAAACGGAAATCTTATCGATGAAAGAGTCCGGACGGGCGAAATAAACATACTCAAACAGGCAAGGGTTGCTGGTAGGGTTATCAGCACACTGGCGGGTAAATAGCTGGCCTTTCTCAGTGATGTACACCGCTTCACCCGGCGCGACGTCACGGATGAAATCAAAACCCAGTGTATCCAGCGCGACGCTTTCCGAAGCAACCATGTACTCGATACGCCCGTCACTGACTTCGCGCTTACCCAGCACCAACGGACGGATACCGTGGGGGTCGCGGAAAGCCACCATACCATGCCCAATTATCATTGCCACACAAGCATACGCACCACGGATCTGGCGGTTAGTCGCGGCAATCGCAGAGAAGATATTATCGGCTTCAAGAGGGTAATGGCGGTAGTTATCCAGTTCGCTGGCAAAAATGTTCAGCAGAATTTCAGAATCTGAGGTGGTGTTGATGTGGCGACGTTTTTCTTCAAACAGCTTTTTACGTAACTCATGAGCATTCGTGAGGTTACCGTTATGCGCCAGGGTAATACCATAAGGAGAGTTCACATAGAACGGCTGTGCTTCAGATGCGCTTGAACTGCCTGCAGTCGGGTAACGAACATGACCGAGCCCCATATTGCCCTGCAAACGTTGCATATGCCGGGCCTCAAATACATCACTCACCAGGCCATTTGCTTTACGCAGGCGAAAACAGTTGTTTTCATCAATGGTGATGATGCCAGCGGCATCCTGCCCACGGTGTTGTAACACCGTTAACGCGTCATAAATCGACTGGTTTACCGGCATAACACCGGCGATACCGACAATACCGCACATGTTGTCTTTTCCTCATCATGAACACACTGCCGCCAGCCCACCTGAACATGACAGGCAAGGACACCGGGTGTGTTCTTTGCCACACCCCCCGATACAATTACCGGGGTAAGAAACTCGACGAGCTTTGCAGGTAGTCAAAAAACCACCTGATGATGAAACTGAACTGCGGAATCAATTGCGATTTTTGCCAGTCTTCACTTTTCGCCATACCGGTAAAGGTATCGAGGAAAAACAGGATAGCGGCAACAATGAGTACACCACGCAAAGCACCAAAACAGATACCCAACACCCGGTCTGTACCGGACAGGCCCGTTTTCTGAACCAGCGTAGCAATGACATAGTTGACAATAGCACCGACTATCAGTGTCGCGACAAACAAAATGCCAATCGCAATTCCATTTCGCACCAGCTCTTCTTCAAAGCCAGTGAACCAGACTGCCAGATACGTATAGTAATGGCTGGCAACAAAGAAAGCGCAGCCCCATGTCACCAACGATAACGCTTCACGTACAAAGCCACGGATCAGGCTGACCAGACAGGAAAAACCTATCACCGCAATAATGGCGTAATCTATCCAGACCATTTCAAGTCCCACGATTAACCGCCCTGACATCCAATTCGGGGCGCATTCTAACAGAAAAAGAAAACGTTTGCGTAGGGATTTCCTTCCCATGCACAAATAAAAATGGCGTTGAAAAAACACTCAACGCCACAACCCTGAGCCCGTGTGACGGGCACTTATCCAGGCAGCAAGCATAACGCTTGCCCCTGATATTCTTTACCGGTCAACGTGTTAATGAACGCTGTAATTCATCACCACACCGTTAAGCCCGGATAAACTGTGCAAATCGCCCAGTGAGGCTTTAAGTTTGTCTTTTGAAACTTCCGGGCCGACCAGAATCCGGGTGATTTTCCCCTGAACCGGGGTGGTTGGCGAGGTATACACCCGGTAACCTGAAGCTCGTAATTTACTGACTATTTCATTCACTTTATCAGCATTTTTCAACGCACCTAACTGCACCACATACGCCTTCCCCTGAGGTAGGGGTGGCGAATTCTCTTTCACCGGTGTTTTTGGTTGTGTGGCCGGTTGGGAAACAGGTTGCTGCGCCGTGGTTTTATCCGCACCGGGTTGGTGAGTGACCACCCGTGTATTGCGCCCGGATGCAGAGGAATCCCTTTCAACAGGAATGGCATCCAGCCCGGCACCAGTATTGGCTGGTAAATTTGCTGTATCTATTGACGAGTTAGACGCATTGCTCGCTCTTACCTCTTCAGCCGCACCCTCAGGTGGTTGAGCCGGAATAGGCTGGCTGGCTGGCGGCAGTAAGTCGTTTTCGTCTTTGTCGCCTGCTTTAGGTACCAGCGGAATTGCTGCAAACTCATCCTGATAGTGTTTTTTTTGACCGTCGAGTAACCCTGGCAGGACAATAACTGCCAGCGCAACCAGCACAACTGTTCCCACTAACCGGTTTTGAAACTTACTTGCCACCCGTCATCCCCGCGTCCATTTCTTCCATTACATGTGCCACAGTATGGAATGAGCCACATACCAGCACGGTATCTTCTGGGGCCGCATCCGCCATTGCCGCCCGCCAGGCGTGCGCAACATCAGGCCAGGTACTGGCTCCGGGGAGATGCGCCACCAGCGTTTCTGCCGAAGCACCACGCGGGCCTTCCAGAGGAGCACAATACCAGCTATCAACCTGTGGTGACAAACATGCCAGCGTCCCCGCGATATCTTTATCGTGCAACATCCCCACCACAGCAAGAACTCGCCCGCTTTTCGGCAGCGACGCTAACCGGCTGGCGAGATACCCTGCCGCGTGTGGATTATGTGCCACATCCAGAATCACCTGCGGCGAGTGAGCCACAACCTGGAAACGTCCTGGTAATGTGGCATTAGACAACCCGTCGCGAATATGCTGTTCAGTGACACTGAGCCCACTGGCGCGCAGTGCGGCCAACGCAGTGGCAGCATTAGGCTGCGGTACCTGGGGAAGCGGAAGGTTAACCAGTTCACCAAACTTATCACTGAAACACCAGTGCTGCCCGTTAACAGAATAGCGCCACTCCTGCCCTACCCGGCTCAATAGCGCGCCTTTATCCTGCACCACTTGCGCGATGGTCGTCGGCATATCAGGCTCGCCGACAATAGCGGGTTTACCGCTACGCAAAATACCGGCCTTTTCCCGGCCAATACTCTCACGATCAGGGCCAAGCCAGTCGGTATGATCCAGCGCAATACTGGTAATGACGCCAACATCGCAATCAACAATATTGGTCGCATCAAGGCGCCCACCCAGACCAACTTCCAGAATAGCGACATCGACGGCAGCCTGTTTAAACAGGTACAACGCCGATAGCGTACCAAATTCAAAATAAGTGAGAGATGTTTCCCCACGCGCTGAGTCTATCGCGGCAAATGAAGCAGTATGTTGCGCGGCATCCAGTTCCTGCCCCTGAATACGCACCCGTTCGGTATAGCGAATCAAATGTGGGGAACTGTAGACGCCAACCCGATACCCGGCGGCAATCAGCGTGGTTTCCAGCATGCGGCAAGTTGTGCCTTTGCCATTCGTTCCGGCAACGGTGAAAACAAAAGGCGCTGGTTTGCGAACACCCATCGTATCCGCGACTTTCGCAACACGCTCAAGCCCCAGATCAATGGTTTTGGTGTGGAGATTTTCCAGATAAGAAAGCCACGTTGCCAAAGGCGACGTGGCTTCAAGATGCAATTCGTGTTTCATAAACGCCGTTCTGCATAACTGTATTCATGAGTAGTACGGGCAGCGCATTACGTACTGCCCGTAAAGTTTTATCAGGCTTCATCGCCTTCTTCGGGAACTGCCGGCGTAATGACGGCGGCTTCATCCGGATTTGGCGCTGGCTGATTAGTCAGTTTCGCCAGAATTTGTGCCAGTTTCAGGCGCATTTCCGGGCGGCGAATAATCATATCAATCGCCCCTTTTTCAATCAGGAACTCACTGCGCTGGAAGCCCGGTGGCAGCTTCTCGCGCACAGTTTGCTCAATAACACGCGGACCAGCAAAGCCAATCAGTGCTTTTGGTTCAGCAATGTTCAAATCACCAAGCATTGCGAAGCTGGCTGATACTCCGCCCATCGTTGGGTCGGTTAATACAGAAATATACGGTAAGCCGCGTTCCTGCATTTTAGCCAGCGCAGCACTGGTTTTCGCCATTTGCATCAGCGACATCAGCGCTTCCTGCATACGTGCGCCCCCGGATGCAGAAAAACAAACCAGCGGACAGTTATCTTCCAGCGCCTGTTCAACAGCACGAATAAAGCGTGCGCCAACGACCGAGCCCATTGAGCCGCCCATAAAAGCAAACTCAAATGCAACCGCAACAACCGGCATGCCAAACAGCGTGCCTTTCATTACTACCAGTGCATCTTTCTCACCCGTTTCTTTCTGGGCGGTTGCCAGACGATCTTTGTATTTCTTGGAATCTTTGAACTTCAGCACATCTTTAGGCTCAAGTTCACTTCCCAACTCTACCAGCGAATCTTCATCTAACAGGGTATGCAGGCGTGCACGCGCAGACATGCGCATATGATGATCACACTTCGGACACACCTCAAGGTTGCGCTCCAGCTCAGCGCGGTACAGAACCTGGCCGCAACTGTCACATTTCGTCCACACCCCTTCCGGGATGTTAGCGCGGCGGGTTGGGGTAATGTTGCTCTTATTGAGAATTCGTTCAATCCAGCTCATTGATGACCTTTCTGCCTGAACCTGGTCGATGCCAGTTTTTCTGTGGGGGCGCATAATGCCATTTTCTCCGCCCACAGACCATAAATGTTGCTCATTAAACCATAACCGGGCCCGACTTTGGATAAAAAAGTGGTCGAACCCCTTCGCTTACTCTTTTATCTGGCGAGCCTGGCGTGCTGCTGCGCGTTTGTGGCGAATAATTTCCACAACACCCGGTAAAACCGACAGCACGATAATTGCCACAATCAACAATTTCAGGTTGTCCTGTACTACCGGCAGGTCTCCAAACCAATAACCGGCATAGCTGAACAGCAACACCCACAAGATTGCGCCAGTGACGTTAAACAATGCGAAATGCCGGTATGACATATGCCCCATGCCAGCAACAAAGGGAGCAAATGTCCGTACGATAGGCACAAAGCGCGCCAGAATTATCGTTTTACCGCCGTGACGTTCATAAAATGCATGGGTTTTATCAAGATAGCTGCGCCGAAAAATCTTTGAATTCGGGTTACTGAACAACCGCTCACCAAACACCCGTCCAATAGTATAGTTGACGGCATCGCCAATAATGGCAGCAGCGACCAACAGCACCACCATAATATGCACATTCAGGTCGTTACCCGGTAAAGCAGACAGCGCCCCGGCAACAAACAGTAACGAATCGCCAGGCAAGAATGGGGTCACAACTAACCCGGTTTCACAAAACAGGATAAGAAACAGTATCCCATAAACCCAGACACCATAGTTAGCGACCAGTTCAGCCAGGTGCACATCAATATGTAAAATAAAATCAATGATAAAGTGGACAAATTCCATAATACATCCTTAACAATCCAGGCTCAGAGATGGCAGGAACAAGGGCCCCATCACCGGTTTTGGTAACGAAAACTCAGCAGGATAATCTACCGCGACTAAATATAACCCTTCCGCTTTGGCTGTTGCCGCCGCCAGGGTTCTGTCTTTCGCCGCCAACAACCAGGCTATCCATTCTTCCGGCTGATTACCACACCCGACTTCCAGCAGACTACCCACTATATTTCGTACCATATGGTGCACAAAAGCGTTGGCTTTAATATCCACCACCACATACTCGCCATACCGGTTTACCCGAATATGGGACACATTACGCCAGGGAGTGCGCGACTGGCACTGTACTGCACGAAACGAGGTGAAGTCATTTTCACCCAACAAACTCTGGGCAGCACGCTGCATTTTTTCTGCATCAAGCGGTTGATAGTAATGCGATACGCCACGCTGCAAAATTGCCGGACGCAGGCGATTATTATAAATCACATAGCGATAACGGCGTGCCGTGGCACTGAAACGTGCATGAAAAGCCTCAGGCACCTGTTTCACCCATTTTACTGCAATGTCGCCAGGTAAATTGGCATTGACGCCCAAAGTCCATGCAGCATCTTTGCGTTGTGCCTGCGTTTCAAAATGCACCACCTGCCCGGTGGCATGCACCCCCGCATCCGTTCTGCCTGCACAGAATACATGGACAGGTTCGTTAGCAACCTGGCTTAATGCATTTTCCAGATTTTCCTGAACACTACGTACTTCCTGCTGACGTTGCCAGCCATAATACTGGCTGCCATCATACTCAATACCCAGCGCTATCTTGCTGCGGCTTGCTGCCATCACATCAGACATTACCAGAAGTACTCCTGCAGGAGTTTTTCTGCTGTTTTCAGTGCCATTAACGCACCACCAAAGCGAACGTTATCAGCAACAGACCAGAACTGGACCTGTTCAGGCAAACCGTAATCATTGCGCACACAACCAATCGACAAGTGCACACTGCCAGAGGCATCCGCCACCTGAGTTGGGAAGTCCTGCTCTTCTGACAAAGCAATATCTTCCTGGCGAGTAAATGCATCACGCGCTTCTTCTGCAGAGAGCGGGCGTAACGCCTCCATCCCTACCATTTGCGCGTGCCCATAAAATACCGGGCTCTGGATACAACTGACCGAAATCATCAGCCCTTCATCCTGCAAGACTTTACGCACCTGATCGACCACCTGGCGCTCCTCCCGCACACTGCCCTGCGCATCAGGCACCAGGGGCAACATATTAAATGCCAGTTGGCGCCCAAAATGGTCATCGCCTTCCAAAGGTAAGCCATTAAGCAGGCGGGCGCTCTGTCCGGCCAGAGCATCCACTGCAACTTTGCCATGAGCAGAGGCCGGTAACAGACTGGTCACCTGGAGGCGGGACAGACCACCTTCTTCAATCAAGGGTTTGACTGCTGAGAGTAACTGGCAAGTCAGGCTGTCTGCCACCGCAACCACGTTACGATTACGGTAATCCGCCAGAACAAACGGGTTTACATCTGGCACCACTAAAGGCACATCTGGCTCCAGTGCAAACAGGCTGCTGGAATCAATCACTACGCAACCCGCATTAGTGGCTTCTTCAACGTATGCAGCCGTTGCCTGTGCACCGGCGACAAAAAATGCCAGTTGAGCCTGCACCCAGTCAAACTCAGCGGCATCCTGTACCTTCAGCGTTTTGCCTGCGAAACGCACGGTGGTACCCGCGCTTTCTGCTGTCGCCAGCAAGTGAAGTTCACCAACAGGGAACTGACGCTCTCCAAGTAACTCAATCAGGGCTTCACCGACCGCGCCGGTCGCCCCGAGGATGGCGATATTCCAACCTTCTGACATAGTGGTTTACTCCAGACAAAATAAAAACACTCCCCGCCGTTTACAGCAGGGAGCGGTAATGACGATTATTGGTGAGGGGAAAATTGCGCGTTAAAACCTAACTGATTCAGCAAGGCCGCTGACGCCTGGTCATCACATTCAACAAGTAAGGAAGACCACTCTCTGCGTTCTTTGTAAAACTTACGCAGCTTATCAAACTCCCCGGCCTGCCCTGCTACTTTGCGCAAGGGGGCATCATCACGGCGCACATCATACACCAGATGCACCAGTCTTTTCAGCGCAGTTTGATCGAGTTTCCCATGCAGGGAAACCCGACTAAATTCCGGAGGTGGAAGCAGTGTATTCAACGACACCGTTTCAGGTTGCCCGATAAACGCACTGAAGGCTTCGAATACCTGTGTAGTACCGCGTGCTTTCCCTTCCAGGGTGTAACCCGCAATATGCGGTGTGCCAATATCCACACGCTCAAGCAGTGCCAGGTTCAGCTCCGGTTCGCCTTCCCATACATCCAGCACAGTAAAAAGCGCCTGGCCGTCGTTCAGGCAGGCCTGTAATGCAGCATTGTCCACTACCGGGCCCCGGCAGGCATTAATTAAAATGGTTCCTGGCTTCAACTGGCGCAATAATGCTTCATCTGCCAGGTGCAGGGTTTTGTAAGGCCCGTCTTTAAACAGTGGGGTGTGAAACGTCAGGATATCCGCTTCCTGCACCAGTGTTTCCAGCGGCAGGAAGGTCTCATCATCACCCTGGTCAGCACGCGGTGGGTCACACAATAATGTTTTAATACCCAGCGCCTCTAAACGTTTTTGTAACCGCCCACCGACATTACCTACCCCAACAATACCGACAGTCCGGTCCTGCAAAGCGAAACCTTCACGCTCAGCGAGCATCAGTAATGCGGAAAAGACATATTCAACCACCGCAATCGCATTACACCCCGGCGCGGCAGAGAAACCGATACCCGCGCTGGATAACCATGCGCTATCAACATGGTCGGTACCTGCGGTTGCAGTACCCACAAATTTTACTGGCGTACCAGCCAGTAACCCGGCGTTGACTTTGGTGACCGAACGCACCATTAACGCATCGGCACCCGTCAATTCACCCTGAGGAATTGGGCGACCGGGTACAGACTGAACTTCCCCCAGCCGGCTGAACAACGCCTGAGCATAGGGCATATTTTCATCAACGAGGATTTTCACGTTACAATACCTGTTATGTGCGGGAATTAACCCGTAAGTGTGCCATAATCCTGGCCTCAGGCCTATTGCTGTACATGCCGTCTGGCTGAACCGACCCGGAAAGATTAAGGATTTGTTATTATGCAACCCATTGTGGGCCATTCACCGCAACCTCCCGGCGAACCGCCAGGCACGCCCAAAACCACACCACCAGCAGGTGAAGCACCGCTGTCCACCATACAGCGTACGGTACTGGAACGCCTGATAACCCGCATCATTGCGCTGACTCAGCAGCAACCGGCGGAAGTGTGGGCCGCAATGAAACATGATCTTGGGTTGAAAAATTCAACGCCAATGCAGTCGCGCCACTTTCCGGCAGCAGAGCAAAACCTGAACCAACGCCTGTCAGGTGCCCAACAAACCCATGAAACACGCCAGGTTCTGCAACAACTGAATAATTTACTTTCGCAAGGCAATAACCGCCAGGCGGTGAGTAATTATATTCGCCAGGAGTTCGGCCATACGGCACTCAGCCAGCTCACGCCAGATCAGTTAAAAACGGTGTTAACGGTATTACAAAAAGGCGAAATAGTTGTTCCGCAGCCAACCACGCGCCCGGCGACAGAGCGGCCGTTGTTACCCGCAGAACACAGCACACTCAATCAACTGGTCAGCAAGCTTGCCGCCAGTTCGGGCGAATCTGTGAAAACCATTTGGCAGAATCTGGTCGAACTCAGTGGCGCCAAATCCAGCGAGCAAATTCCGGCACGCCAGTTCCCGCTGATGGTGACCTGGTTGCAGGCCAGAGAAACACTGGCTCATAACCCGGCGCCCACATTACAGGTTATTCAGGCGGCGTTGAAGCAGCCGATGGAGCCCCACGAATTACAGCGGGTAAGTGACACACTGCAACAACAGTGGCAGGCCACCCCGCAGACAGTTTTAACCGCTGCACAGGTTCAGGAAGTGCTTAGCCAAATTTTCTTTATGCGTGCCGAGCGTGGAGCTGTGCAACTGGATGTCCGTAGTGTTCAGCCAATTTATAACCCGTTTATTGCCTTCATATCCGAGCCGCTGAAAGTGATGTCAGCCCGCCCGGGGCTGACATTGTTCGCGCTGGTACTGGTTTTCTGTCTGGTGTTACTGTTGCTGTGATATTTTTCCTGGGAAGAACGCCTGCGCGGCAGGTAATGTTTTGCACGTTTAGCGCTGTTACTGCGGGTGAAAATGACTCCGGCACATATGTGAGGAAGGAATACCGCTGCCGGGACGTCCAGAAGCGGTATTGAGTGGCTTATCAGAACTGTTTGCGTACCTGCAAAATAACGGTCTGCCCCTGATACTGTTGGCCAAGTTGCACGTTATAGCGGGCATTCAGCGTTAGCGTGTCGGATTTAACCAGAGTGGCGCCAACAGATAAATCCGCGGTATCTTCAACCGGTGAAGCACCAAAGGTCGTGAAGTTGGTTTCCCCCGCTGTTGCCGCTATGTAGCTTGCCGTCGTGCTACTGCGTTGCGGGTTATACTGATGTGTCCAGACAGCCTGAATGAAGGGTACAACATCCCCAAAACCGGTCTGGAATGATTTATCCAGGCGGGCCCCCAGACCACTTCGAACCGCGTTATTGTGGCTGCCGCCTACTGACAGAGCTGAGCCGTTATCGCTACTTTCTTTATAACTCCCGGTGGTTTGATAACTGTAATTCAGGCTGGCGAGTGGTGTCAGTGTGGTATTATCCGCCACGAGCAGCGGGTAACCAAACTCGGCATTAGTAACATATTGCTGACCATTAAACTTGCCCGACGCCCTGTCAGAGTAACCCGTCATACTCACATTACGCGTTGTGTCGTAACGTTGTTGAGTGACACTGGCAGACAGGTTCACATACCACGGGTCACCTGTGTAACTGGCATAACCAATTACTCCCCATGAATCGACACCTGTCTTGTTACCGTAGAGATTGTCCTGGTTACGTACCGAGGTGTAGCTGTAAGTCAGTGCACCACCCATTCGCCAGGCCTCGCCAACAAGCCGGTCGCCCCCCAGAACCAGTCCGCCATAATTTGCTTTATAACCGCTGACATTATCCACCATTCCCTGATTAACATGGCCGCCAAATACCTGCCCCCATGCAGACCAGTCGTCAGGGGAATCACCCGCTGCCACACCGCTCATTCCATGTGATTGCGCCAGGCGTATTGAATCAACCCGCTGGCTAACCACGTTGACAGCGCCAAAAGTAGCCATTGAAGCTGCATGACTGGCCCCGCTGTTCTGTACGGGTGAGAGCTGTTCACCCACTCTGTTTGCTTCCTGGGTTGAATCTATAGCCAGTGAGGCGTTATATAAATCCAGCAGACCTGGCGCAATCCCCGTATAATTCTGCAGCCCCCGCAATGAGGATAACGCATTGGCGGTAGTAGCAAACCCATTACTGGTATTTCCCGGAGTGGAAGGATTGTCTCCTCCTCCTGGCGTTTGCGGTGTCGTGGGCGTTTGGTTACCAAGAGAAACCACCAGGTTACTGGTATTACCGGTATCAACCACCGAACCAGTCGTTTCACCATCATAAGCCGTTATTACATAATTTAGTGAACTGGCATTAAAATTAGTGCCGCTTTTCGCTGCCGATACCACCACGTACCGCTGGCCAGAGGCAAAGCGCCAGGTATTAAGCGACTTGAGTGACACCGTCGAACCACTGCCAATAGTAGCGGTGCCGCTGACAATCAAACGCCCATACCCTGTATCGGTCGTGACACCGTTACTCACCGCTGAATCGCCAACGCCAAGCAATAATGTTGTAGCTGAACTCTGCGCGTAATTTCCGGTGATACTAACAGGGTTGTTAACCTGCAATGTCTGCCCTGTATTTTGCAGGGTAAAGGTACCGACATTGACGTTATCATTGAGCAGTAAATTGCCAGAATTGAAATAGAGATCAGCGGCATTGTTTACGATAGTGCCCATACTGGCACTGTCAATGTTACCACTGGCACCAGTCAGGGTACCCTGGTTCGCACCACTTGCGCCGTTGATGGTCAATCCGGTGCTGCTCAGGTTCGAAATGTCGCCAGCAATAAGGCCATTGTTAGTGACCGGCCCTATGATGCCAGTTGAGGTGTTATAAATAGCATATCCACTGCCTGAGATGCTTCCATTGTTAACCAACGTCCCCAGGGTGCCGGTATTACTGATAGCATCCGCGGCTGTGATGGCGCTGTTGTTTATCAGGCTACTGGTGGTGCCACTATTTTGAATACCTGCCGTCGTACCAGTTATGCTTCCCGTATTGGACAACGTGCCAATATTGCCAGCATTGCCGATACCAACCCCCCCGGTGATGACACTGTTATTAATCAGCGATGTAATAGCAGTGTTGTTCTGAATCCCTGCCGTGGTCCCGGAAATTGTTCCAGTGGTATTATTCAGTGATGTAATCGTGCCGTTATTTTGCAGACCAACTGTCGTTCCGGTTATGCTTCCTGTATTGGACAAGGTGCCAATATCGCCGGTATTGCTGACACCAACTCCGCCGGTCATTATGCCACCATTACTGAGCGACATGATGTAAGTATTGTTTTGAATACCCGCAGTATTACCGGATATCGTACCCCCGGCATTATTGGTCAGTGATAAAATAGTACCGTTATTAAGAATCCCAACAGTGTCACTGAGCATCGCAGTATTATTAACCACGGCGAGACTATTGCTGGTGTTCTCCAGGGCGGCAAATGATGTACCGTAAAGTAGTCCACTGTTAGTTAATGTTTCGGCTAACGCGGATGCAGTTAAGGCCGCAGCACTTGATGAACTGAGCGTGCCATTACTGGTCAGTGTCATATTCCCACCAGACCAGTTAACGCACCCGGTGGAGCCGACTACAGTTACCGAACTACCAACATTTATACAAGCTGCATAGACTTCGGTGGTGGACATCAACGCAATAGCTGACCCAAGAGACACCCCCAAAACCTTACGTCTGTCAAGCTGTGTATCGGCAGATTTATTAATACATTGTCCCATTCCATACCTTATTATTATGTTATCTTTCTTAGTTTAGATGTATTGTATTTAACGCAAACTAATAACCACTTATTATTACATAATTCATCATAGCTGATATTCACGACAGCATGCGTAGTTTAAAGCACAGAACAAGTTTTTTCTCACTTCTCTCACTTCTCTCACTTCTCTCACTTAACTAAAATTTGCGATAAGATTTTTCCAACCATTGAACATAATTAGCCAAAAAACAATAATGACACATTATAATTATGGGTTTATTGCTATAGCCAATCTACCTGATTAATCTGTGGCAGAAGGATTAACCAGGTAAAAATAATCAAGACTACAAGTTCAGGGGGTTAGTGCTTTCCGCTCATGTTCATAGAGGAAGGTGCTGCCATATCAGACTTACCCTTCAATTCTTTTAAAGCAGCGGCAACATTTTGCAGAACGGTTTCCCATTGCCCGGGCACAGGCTGGCGGAACAAGCGCATTCCCGGATACCAGGGTGAATCGTCACGTTGTATTAGCCAGCGCCAGTCATTCAGGAAAGGTAGCAGTACCCAGGCCGGGCGCCCAAGCGCACCAGCCAGATGAACCGGCGATGAGTCTACAGACACCAGGGTATCCACGATGCTCAGGATGGCGGCTGTATCATCAAAATCATCAATTTCGCTACTCAACGACAACAGCGACATACCAGGTGGTGGTGTGGTGGCCTGCCCTGCCGCAGGCCCTTTCTGCAGTGCCAGAAAGGTAATCCCTTCCTGAGCTAATGGAGCCAGGTCAGCCAGTGCTATCGAGCGGCGCTTATCATTGGCATGCGTGGGGCTCCCGGCCCACACCAACCCCACTAACGGACGTGGCAGGCCTGCAAACCGCAATCGCCATTTTTCCACACGCTCAGGATCAGCAAATAAATAAGGTACTCTTCCCGGCAGATGCGACAGTTGCAAACCAAGCGCCGCAGGCAGACTCATCAGCTCACAGTGCAAGTCGAAAGGCGGAGGAAGCGTTCCCCTGACTATCAGCTGGTCATACCCACGGACACTTCGCGCCAGGTTAAAGGCTTCCGGGTTCACTTCCAGTACAATATGAGCACCACTGCGTTCCTGAGCCTGCTCAACCAGCCGCAAAAACTGGAAGGTATCGCCATAACCTTGCTCATCGTGGATCAACAATGTTTTTCCTTTGACAGGCTGCCCTTCCCAGCGCGGTTTTTGCATATGCCGTTCGAACATGCGGGTATGGTCAAGCTTGTAGCGAAAGCGGTATTCGCGCCAGCCACGCGTAAACTCGCCCTGTAGTAACAGCATCTCAGACAGGTCAAACCGTGCACTCATATCGCCCGGCACAACCTGTACAATCATGTCCATCACTTGAGTAGCTGCGACAAATTTACCCTGCTGGCGCAATGCCATGTACAACTGACGCCATAAGGCAACAGGAGCGGTGCCAGAAGACAGTGCCTGACACAACACCCTCTCTGCCTCGGCCCAGCATTCAGCTTTCAGGAGTACATCAACCTGCTGCCAGAGTGCGCTAAGATCTCTCTGTTCCGGGTTCATCTTTTTTCAACACCGAGCACATCCAGCAAAGGACCAAGGTGGGCAGCATGCCTGTGCCATCGCCCAATGGAAGAGGTGTAGATGGGCTGGCGCACCTGAGCCATACTTGCAGTACGTACAATACGCCGGGTTTTGTGGAAGTGCAGACAAGCGTCATTCCAGGGAAGATCGATGAAATCAATCAGACGCCGCGCCTGGCCATCCAGATCATCGACCACCGCTTCATAATCAACTTCGATAAAGCATTCAGGCGGTAATACCTGACAGAAGTGAGCCATCAGCGCCTGGTAGTCGAGATAAAACTGCCCCAGTTCATCCAGTTGGTAAGTAAATAACTGTTCCCCGGAAAAAAGCTTGCTGTAACAGGACAGGCACGTATCCACAGGATCACGACGGCAGTGAATGATACGTGCGCCAGGCATCAGTAGTGGAATCAGGCCGGCATAGAGGAAGTTTCCCGGCAGTTTGTCTACCACTCGCAGTGCATCTGGTGCCAGATGGCTGATCTGTTGAAGATAATCGGTGCCAATATTAAGAAAATGATTACGGCTCCAGTTACCCACATCCTCAGGGAAACGGCCTGCCTGTGCCACTACCCGCCCCAACACGCCTGACTCTCCTGCGCCGTAGACATCGGGGTGTGACGCAAGAATCTGTTCAACCAGGGTGGTGCCGGAGCGGGGCATGCCGATAATAAAAACAGGCCGCCCGGAAACCACGCCTGCGCCTCTGAACCGTGCCATTAATGCCGGGGTAAAAACCTCAGCAATACTTTTCATCCATACGCTAATCTGTTTGGCATCATAATTAAAAGTGGCACGCTTAAAAGTATTACCCTGGTCAAGATGGAAAAATGCACGATCGGAATCCTTGATATCCAGATACGCTTTGCCAAGCGAAAAATGCAGCAATATTTGTTCATGAATGGGCAGTACCGGCTCACGCGCCAACGCATTTTCCATAACCTCAATATCAGGGTCGCCTGCCTGGTAGAATTTATTATCGCAACACGCTGCCAGAACCCGCGGTGAATCAGGAAAACGCTTCAATGCCAGTTGAAACCCGGCAGACGCGGCATCCATGTCGCCAGTCTCCATCAGTAAAACTGCCCGCGCAACAAGCGCTTCTTCGGCAACCGTACCCGGTAACTCCGCCGCCTGGTTATAGGCCTGCTCAGCTTCTTCATACCGCCCAAGGCCCTGCAAGGCTGTCCCCAGAACCTTATGCGTATTCGCATTACCCGCTGCAATAGCCAGGGACTTGCGCGCAACTGCAACGGCTTCCTCATAACGCTCATCAACAATCAAAATTTGGGCAAGTGCGGTCAGCCCTCCCACATGTTGTGGCGCAAACTCCAGCAGTGAATTCACCCAGTGTCTGGCATCAGCGTAACGCATGCGCGATAACTCAATATTCGCCAGGTTTAAATACGCATCCGCCAGTTGCGGGTTGATATCTATCGCCCGCCGCGCAGAAGCCACAGCCTCATCAATACAACCAAGGTCACTCAACAATAAAGTGAGATTACTGTACACTTCCGCATACTCGGGACGCAGTGATAAAGCTCGCTGGTAACTTTCCTGAGCACGGTGCAAATAGCCCAGCCGCTGGCAGGTATTAGCCAGGTTATTGTGCGCTTGAGCATTATCCGGTTGCAAAGATGTAACGTATTCCAGGCACTCCAGGCTTTCCGTGAATTTCCCGGCCTCCTGCAAAATGATGCCAAGATTACTCCATGCCACAATCAGTTCAGGCTCTTGCTCTACTGCAATACGAGCAGCATGCTCGGCCTCTACCAGCAAACCTTTCTGGCGATAAAGCTCCGCCAGATTGCTAAATATTATTGCCGGAGCATCCGGTGAATGGCAGGCCTTATGTATATAATCAATAGCCTTATCCAGCATACCGTAGGCATGCATCATAAGCCCCAGCAGATTAAGGGCATCGTGTTGTAATGGTGCGACTTCCAGCACCCGCAGGCAAAGCTGCTCCGCCTGTGCGGCCTGACCGGCATTCCAGTGAGCATTCGCCAGTTCCAGAGCCTGAAGAACCGTCAACTGCTGCGAATCAAGAGGGTTGCTATTACTCAAAATATTCCTCGGACATAAAAGGCACAGTGGCTGGATTGTGTCTGCAAGCAGATCAGGCTTTTACCTGAAAGCTCCAACGTGGCACACAATCTGAATTGAATGCCATCCCGGATGGCATTCATTAATTATTAGTAATATCTTCGTCATCAGAATAGGTGACGCAAAAATGGAGTGCAACACCTGTTTATTTAGTTTGAAAGCCCGCAGGCAATCTCTTATTTACATGTATGAGAAATGCTTATAGCTGTTTAACTGGCTATTAATAATAGTTAAAGCAAAAGGCGGTATTTATCGCAGCCAGAATAAAAGGAGAGAAAATATTTTAGCGCGGAGCTGGTTGTTCAGTGGAAGGCAGGTGGTTGTGCGAGAGTATGTTGCAGAGAAAACAATACAGAGTATAAAAATAGCAAGACTGCAAAAAAATAAAGGGGCAGTCACCCGCCCCTTATGCAAAAGACATTAAAACGCCTTTATTTGCTGTATTTACGCATTACCAGTGTGGCGTTGGTGCCGCCGAACCCGAAGCTGTTGGACATCACTGTTGTCAGGTCACGTTCAGTCGGTTCAGTAACGATATTCATGCCTTCAGCCAGCGGATCACGCTCGTCAATGTTAATGCTTGGCGCGATAAAACCGTGTTCCAGCATCAGCAGGCTGTAAATTGCTTCCTGAACCCCGGCAGCACCCAGTGAGTGGCCGGTCATGGCTTTAGTTGCAGACAGCGCTGGCGTATTTTCGCCAAACACTTCACGGATCGCACCCAGTTCTTTTACATCACCCACTGGTGTAGACGTACCATGAGTATTCAGGTAATCGACAGGTGTATCCAGACCTTCCATTGCCATTCTCATGCAACGCGCGGCACCTTCACCAGATGGCGCAACCATATCTGCACCATCAGACGTTGCGCCATAACCAACGATTTCTGCATAAATATGAGCGCCACGAGCCAGAGCATGCTCCAGTTCTTCAACCACGACCATGCCGCCGCCGCCAGCGATAACAAAGCCGTCGCGATGTGCGTCATAAGTACGGGAAGCTTTTTCCGGGGTTTCATTGTATTTGGTAGACAGCGCGCCCATGGCATCAAACTCACAGGCCAGTTCCCAGCACAACTCTTCACCACCACCAGCGAACACGATATCTTGCTTACCAAGCTGAATTTGCTCAACCGCATTGCCAATACAGTGTGCTGATGTTGCACAGGCGGAGCTGATAGAGTAGTTCACGCCATGAATTTTAAATGGCGTAGCCAGGCAGGCAGAAACACCTGAGGCCATAGCTTTGGTAACAACGTAGGGGCCAACAGCTTTCAGACCACGAGGGCTGCGCATGGCATCTGCGCCAAAGACCTGAAATTTTGGCGAACCGCCACCAGAACCGGCAATCAGCCCAACGCGTGGGTTGTTCTGGTAAACTTCGTCAGCCAGTTTGGCATCTTTAATTGCCTCATCCATGGACAAGTAAGCATAAACAGAGGCGTCACTCATAAAGCGAACGACTTTGCGATCGATTAAGCCTGTGGTATCCAGCTTGACATTACCCCATACGTGGCTACGCATACCGGAATCTTTCAGTTCTTGAGAGAAAGTGATCCCTGAGCGCCCTTCACGCAGAGATGCCAGGACTTCCTGCTGGTTATTACCGATGCTGGAAACGATACCCAGGCCAGTAATCACTGCACGTTTCATTCAATACCTCTTTCACTGCATATTTTAGATTTCGTGTCGCACAATAGCGTACAGTTGTACGCCGAACAAGTCCGATCAGCCATTTTGTGCAGATAATTTGCGCCAGCTCAGACTAACCCTTAAGATCGTGGCACCCCGTGTTATACGAGCAACTTACGTGAAACAAAACTGCATACAAACTGCCACACTGGACTTCAATGCTGAGGGTACACCTGTTTCCCGACAATTTGATGACGTCTACTTTTCAAATGACAATGGGCTGGAAGAAACCCGCTATGTTTTCCTTGATGGAAACAGGCTGAAAGACCGGTTTTTCAACCACCAGGAAAGCGTGTTTGTGGTGGCTGAAAGCGGTTTTGGGACCGGGCTGAATTTTCTGGCGTTATGGGAACAATTCACCACCTTCCATACCGATAACCCGCAGGCAGCGCTACAGCGGTTGCACTTTATCAGTTTTGAAAAATTTCCGTTACGCCTGGATGACCTCACGAAAGCCCACCAGCAGTGGCCACAACTGGCTACATTCGCCACCCAATTGCAGGCGCAGTGGCCTGATGCGGTTGCCGGCTGCCACCGCCTGGTGCTGGATAATGGGCGCGTAACTGTAGATTTGTGGTTTGGCGATATTAATACCAGCCTCACCCAACTTGACTGCACCCTGAATCAGCAAATTGACGCCTGGTTTCTGGACGGTTTCGCCCCTTCGCGTAATCCAGACATGTGGAATCAGGCATTGTTTGACGGCATGGCTCGCCTGGCGAAACCTGGAGGGACCATGGCGACATTCACCTCCGCGGGTTTTGTTCGCCGTGGGTTACAGCAGGCTGGCTTTCAGGTTGAAAAACGTAAGGGGTTTGGCCGCAAGCGGGAAATGCTGACCGGTGTACTGGCTGAAGCCATCAGCACGCCACTCTCCACACCCTGGTATACCCGCCAGGCGGCAAGCTGCCGCGAGACGGCCATTATTGGTGGTGGTATTGCCAGTGCATTATTAAGCCTCGCGTTATTGCGCCGTGGCTGGGATGTAACCCTGTATTGCGCCGATAGCGCGCCAGCACAAGGCGCATCAGGAAACCGCCAGGGTGCGCTTTACCCATTGCTCAACCAACATGACCCGGCACTGGCCGCGTTTTTCCCTCACGCTTTTGGGTTCGCGCGACGGTTATATGACCGCCTGCCAGTGGCATTCGCCCACGACTGGTGTGGTGTCACTCAGTTAGCGTGGAATGATAAAAGCGCCGATAAACTGGCAAAAATGCTGGATATGCCACTGCCTGAAACACTGATTCATGCAGTCAGTAAAGAAGCGATGCAGGCAACCTGCGGTGTGGAAACAGGGGTTTCTGGTATTTGCTTCCCGCAGGGCGGCTGGCTTTGCCCACAAACCCTGACTCATCAGGTAATTGAGCTGGCTTGCCAGCAAGGCCTGAAAGTGCATTATAACCAGCAGGCTCTGAGTCTGAACCGTAGTGGCGCAGGCTGGGAAATTCACTTTACCGGGGGCCAGACCACGCAGCATAGCAGTCTGGTACTGGCGAATGGACACAACATTACCCAATTTGAACAAACGGCTCATCTCCCTGCCTACCCGGTTGCAGGCCAGGTGAGCCATATCCCCACAACGCCAGGGTTAGGCGCGCTGAAACAAGTTCTGTGTTATGACGGTTACCTGACACCGGTTGACTCTGCCCGCGGGCAACACTGTATTGGTGCCAGTTACCACCGGGGCCAGGCGGCGGCAAATTACAGCGAAGAAGACCAGGCTCAAAACCGGCAACGCCTGGTTGATTGCCTGCCACAGGCTCAATGGGCCAGGGAAGTCGACACCCGCGCAGGTGATGCCCGGTGTGGTGTGCGCTGTGCCACCCGTGATCATCTGCCTATGGTTGGGAATGTCCCGGATTACGCCGCGTTTATGGATGATTATGCCCAGAAGACCCCGGAAGAAATTGCCACAACTCAGCGCCAGCTCCCCGTTCATCCGAACTTATTTATGCTCGGTGCGCTGGGTTCACGTGGGTTATGCAGCGCGCCTCTGGTGGCTGAAATGCTGGCAGCACAAATGAGTGCGGAACCATTACCGTCCGACCAGAAAACACTGGCAGCAATGACACCGTCCAGGTTATGGGTGCGCAAGTGGCTGAAAGGCAGAAAAATAGAGAAGTAAACGCAAGGGTTATGCCCGGCCCTCAGGCCGGGTTGAGTGGATTATGCTTTGGCCTGGTTCCACAATTTGTCCCACATATCCAGAACCAGTACCTGGTCTGGTGGTGACAACTCCCCGGCGTTGATGGCGGTTTCAAGGCTTTGCCCAACATGCTGGTATACCCGCTCGAAGGAGTGGTCATCGCCCTGCTCCACCTCGGCAATAGCCAGAGTCAGGTGCCCACGCAAATACCCGCTGGCAAACAATTCATCGTCAGAGGCATGCTCGACCATATCGTCAATTAAACCCAGAATGCGTGCTTCAAACGCTTCAATCATCTTTCTCTCCTGGTTGGTATGGCGCTCAGCACAAATCTTCGGGCCATGGAAAAGATTCTGCCGTGAAGGGCGCAGAATGATAATACTGTTGTAAAGCGGCAATAAAACGAGCCGGACGGGCAGGAACACTTGCAGATAACCAGTGCATCACCTGCTGGTGAACCCGCCGCTGAAACACAATACGGTCGGGTTCAAAATCTCCACTGAGGTTGTCGCAACTGACATTAAAGGCAAACCCGGCAGCAACACAGAACATCCATTCCAGTGCCTGGGGTTTCACTTCCACATCTTCGAAATGATGCTGTGTTGCTTCATCGCGCCCGTCCGGGCAATACCAGTAACCGAAATCAACCAGCTTGCGCCGCGCTTCACCAGCAATACACCAGTGTGCGATTTCGTGCAGAGCACTGGCATAATAGCCATGAGCAAACACCACACGATGGTAAGAGACTTCACTGTCTGCAGGCAGATAAATCGGCTCGTCCGTGCCTTTGACCAGGCGAGTATTGTAGTCTTCGGCGAAACAACCATTAAAAATCTCAATCAGTTGTTCGTAGTGATGTGTTTCCATTACTTCCATTACTGCATACCTAACCAGTGAAGAATAGTTTGCCCGTGGCTGTCGAACAGTAATTTGGCGCTCATCACCGCCGATACCACCACTATCATAGGGCGAATCAGTTTGTGGCCTTTGCTCAGCACCAGACGGGACCCTATGCGGGCACCGCAAAACTGCCCGGCCATCATGACAAAGCCAGTACCCCATACCACTTTGCCGCCAATAATAAACAACAGTAGCCCGCCAAGGTTAGAAGTGGCATTGAGCAATTTCGCATGAGCCGTGGCTTTGGCAAGATTAAACCCGGCCAGTGCAACAAACGCCAACGCATAAAATGAGCCAGCCCCCGGGCCAAAAAATCCATCATAAAAGCCCACGCATCCCCCCGCGACCAGGGCAAATGGCAGCCCATGTAAACGGCGTTGCCTGTCGGCTTCGCCAAGGCGTGGCATTAACAAAAAATATAAGCCAATGGCGATGACCAGTATGGGCAGGATCTGGCGCAAAATGTCGGCATGCATATGCTGCACCAGTAATGCACCAGATGTAGCGCCAATGAACGTCATCAGCACATTCAGTTTTTGGTCTGCCAGGCTCACCACTTTGCGGCGAATGAAATAGAGCGATGAAGAAACTGAGCCACCGCAAGCCTGTAGTTTATTGGTGGCCAGTGCCTGAGCTGGAGGCAGGCCGGCTGCCAGTAGAGCCGGAACAGTCAACAACCCGCCACCACCAGCCAGAGAATCAATAAAACCAGCAAGCATTGCGACAAAAAATAACACCACCAGCACCAGTGGTGAAACCATGAACCACTCCATGCACTTGTCCCTTATAACAATTTTTTATCCAGTAATGCCTGGCAGGATGCCGGTATCGGTGGCGGTGTTTTTTTACCGGGTTTCACAGCACCAGGTTTAGGCGGCTCGAACCAACTTTGCAGCTCCGCACCACAGCCATCACCCGGTGGTGGTGGCGCCTGGTCAATGCACTCAAGGCTGGTTGCCGGGCAGTTCAGACGCACATGCATATGTGCCCGGTGAGCAAACCAGGGGCGCACTTTGCGCAACCAGGTGCGGTCAGTGCCAGCGGTTTCACACAGTTTTTCTTTGATTGCCGGGTTAACAAAAATCCTTGCGACATCGCTGTCTTCAGCAGCCAGTTTTATCAACTGGCCGATTTCTGGCTGCCAGAGCGATTCAACCACATGTTTTCCGCCCGGTGCGACCAAATCCAGAGCCTGAGGTTTTAACAATTGCGCGCTGGACCAGCGTACTTTGGGCAGTTGCAGGAAAATATCCACATCCAGGCCACTTTGGTGGCTGGCGTGACCGCTACTAAAACGCCCACCCGCTGCCATACCCATATCGCCAATCAACAGCGTTCCCATGCCGTGTTGGTGCACACTGGCAGACAAACGGCCAATAAACGCCAGCAAATCGGGGTGACCAAAGTAACGGTGCTGATCAGTACGCATCACCTGGTAATTATCGGACTGTAGCGGCAATGGCTCGGCACCAATAATACAACCATTGGCATACGCACCGATTGATTGCGGTGAACCGGCAACCGGATGCGTGATTTTCTGCCAGGGTGTCGCGGCCTGAGCAAGGCCGCACACTAACAAACCCGCTAACGCAAAAATGGTTCTGTTCATTCAGATTACCAGCGAGGAAGCGAGCTGGCGACATCCGCATTCTGCGCACGCTGGCGCAACGCGTGGTCCATCAGCACGATTGCCAGCATAGCTTCGGCGATCGGCACTGCACGAATACCTACACAAGGGTCATGACGACCGCGAGTGACCATCTCAACTTCTTCGCCTGCACGGTTAATAGTTTTTCCCGGCACCATAATGCTGGAAGTGGGTTTCAGTGCAATGTTAGCCACTATTTGCTGACCACTGCTGATACCACCCAACACGCCACCAGCATGGTTGCTGGTGAAGCCGGACTGGGTAATTTCATCGCGGTTTTCGCTGCCACGCAGCCCCACCACACCAAAACCATCGCCAATTTCAACACCTTTCACTGCATTAATGCTCATTAGTGCATGGGCGATATCCGCATCCAGTCGGTCGAAAACCGGCTCACCAAAACCAGGAGGGACGTTATCTGCAACAACCGTCACTTTCGCGCCGATTGAATCCCCTTCTTTCTTGAGTGCACGCATCAGTTCATCAAGTGCAGCCACTTTATCCGGATCCGGGCAGAAGAACGCATTTTGCTCAACTTGTTCCCAGTCAACGATATCCAGTGGGACATCGCCCATTTGCGAAAGGCATGCACGCACCACAATGCCGAATTTTTCAGCCAGATATTTCTTGGCAATTGCACCAGCGGCAACTCGCATTGCCGTTTCGCGAGCCGATGAACGGCCTCCGCCACGATAATCGCGCAGGCCATATTTTTGCTCGTAGGTGTAATCTGCATGACCCGGACGGAATACATCCTTAATGGCGCTATAATCCTGAGAGCGCTGATCGGTATTTTCGATAAGCAACCCAATGCTGGTACCGGTGGTGACACCTTCGAATACCCCGGATAAAATTTTTACCTGATCCGGTTCGCGGCGTTGAGTGGTGTAACGTGAAGTCCCCGGACGACGGCGGTCCAGGTCATGTTGCAAGTCCGCTTCAGTCAGCGCAATACCCGGTGGGACGCCATCAACAATGCAGCCCAACGCCAACCCATGAGACTCACCAAACGTGGTTACACGGAATACCTGTCCAATAGTGTTACCTGCCATCACGGCTCCTTACCGTTGTTATCGTTTAAAGGGGCAATTGTGGGCCAGGCGGCCCACAGCAGATTAATCTTTATAAATACTGAAATACTCATGCGCGGCAATAAGCTGCGCTTTGGTCAGCATAAAGACGCCATCACCGCCGTTATCAAATTCAAGCCAGGTGAAAGGGACATCGGGGTATTGTTCTGCCAGATGTACCATGCTGTTGCCGACTTCACAAATCAGGATGCCGCCATCAGCCAGGTAGTCCGGGGAACAGGCCAGTATCCGGCGGGCAAGTTTCAGGCCATCAGTGCCAGCAGCCAGCCCCAGTTCAGGTTCAAAGCGGTATTCACCCGGCAAATCCGCCATATCTTCTGCGTCTACATAGGGCGGGTTGGTCACAATAATGTCGTACTGTACTTTGGGCAAATCACGGAAAAGATCAGAACGAATCGGGGTGACCTGATGCTCCAGCCCATGTTCCGCAATATTGCGCTCCGCCACAGCCAGGGCATCCGGGGAGATATCCACTGCATCCACTTCAGCTTCCGGGAATGCATAAGCACAGGCAATAGCAATACACCCACTACCTGTACACATATCCAGAATATGTGCCGGCTCGCCATCCGCCAGCCCGGCAAAATGTGTGTTGATCAGTTCACCAATCGGGGAACGCGGCACCAGCACCCGTTCGTCAACATAAAACTCATGGCCGCAAAACCAGGCTTTGTTGGTCAGGTAGGCGACCGGTATACGCTCGTTCACACGGCGAATCACCCGTTCAACAATGCGGTGACGTTCGCTGGATGTCAGGCGGCACTGACGCATGTCTTCAGGGATATCCAGTGGCAGGTAGAGAGTGGGTAGCACCAATTGTACGGCTTCATCCCACGGGTTATCCGTACCGTGCCCATACCAAATATTTGCCGCGCTAAAACGGCTGACGGCCCAACGCAGCATATCCTGAATAGTGTGCAGTTCATTGACTGCCTCTTCGACAAAAATTTTATCCACATGCCCTCCGCAGGCCGTTAGCGCTGTTATTTCGGCCGCTAGTTTGCCACGAACCCGGCGATAAATCAGCATCAGGGCGCGCCACAGAGCTGAAATTGGCGGTTTTATTTAATTGCAACCATTAAAGCAGGTAAACTGGCAAGTATTGCATGACAGGAATGAAAAGATATGAAGAAAAAAGCGCAGTTGAGTACAGAAGACCAGGCGCTGTTTCGTGAATTAATGCGTGGCACCCGGAAACTGGCTCAGGACACGATTGTTCACAGACCGGTACGCAAGAAAGTCACTGAAATGCCGGTAAAACGCCTGGTTCAGGAGCAAGTTGACGCCAGCCACTATTTTTCCGATGAATTTCAACCTCTGCTTTCCAGTGAAGGGCCGGTGCGTTATGTCCGTGAAGATATCAGCCATTTTGAGCTGAAAAAACTGCGCCGTGGCGACTACACGCCAGATTTGATGCTGGATTTACATGGGTTAACACAACTGCAGGCCAAACAAGAGCTGGGAGCGCTAATTGCTGCCTGCCGCCGGGAACATGTGTATTGCGCCTGCGTAATGCATGGGCACGGAAAACATATCCTTAAGCAACAGACCCCATTATGGCTGGCCCAGCATCCGCACGTTATGGCGTTTCACCAGGCCCCCAAAGAGTGGGGTGGCGATGCGGCATTACTGGTATTGATTGAAGTGGATGAGTGGCAGCCACCTGAACTTCCCTGAACCCAGAAACACGCAGAGCCGGCAAGCGGCTCTTAAGTGTTCAGGCATTAAATTGCTTTTGCCACTTTTAAATTACACGGGCTGATTTGCCATTCAAATGCCCCTTTGCCCGTTTCCGGCGCAATAGTGACGGAGGCGATCGCCGATGTACAGAACATCGGAGGCGTTTCCTCCGGGCACAGTTCTGATACAAGGTACCCCACCAATGGCAAGTGAGAGATAACCAGCACAGACTTTTCACCCTGCTCTGCCAGTGCCTGGAGATAACACCCCACCAGACCCACATCGCCGCAAGGCATCAACTCAGGCATTGTTTCTTTCTCGCCTGGCAGAGAAAGTTGCTGACTCACAACATCCAGTGTCTGCTCCGCACGCAAAAATGGACTCACCAAAACACGTCCAATTTCTACCTGCTGACCTTTTAACCAGGTCGCCATCATCTGCGATTCGTCAATCCCCACCTGAGTGAGAGGACGAACCGCATCACTGGCGGCATCGAGCGCCGCGTCGCCATGACGCATGATAAAAACTTGCATATTGCACCGCTTTTGTTAACCAGAAACACCTGCTCACCCCGCACGAAACCAACCGCAATCCGTACGCGCTAACAGGGGGTCGGGCATTGTGCCTTATCCATACATCAAATTGAACGGTGTGTTTTACCGCATTGCTGTAAGGATAGTCAATATCCGTTTATAAAATAACCACACTGTCGTTATTTGCAGTCACTTTTACAAAAACTTAGAGTTCTCTGTCACTGGACAGGTTCATTTTTTCGCCAAAAAAACTCACCTTCTTTTGCCATTTGTTGCAAAAGCCCGCACGGCGTAAATCTTTCGCCATAACGTTCGGCAAGCTGGGTCAGACGAGTAGCGACTTCACTTGCCCCAAGGCTGTCCATATAGCGAAATGGTCCACCAAGAAAAGGCGGAAAACCAATACCAAACACCGCGCCAATATCGCCATCACGTACAGAACGCAGCACGTTTTCATCCAGACAACGGGCGGCTTCATTCAGCATCAAAAACAGACAGCGCTCCGCTATTTCTTCGCCAGGTTTACTCACCCGTGGCGTTACGCCCAGCACAGAATAAACCGATGTATCTGGTTGTTTTTTATTCGCTTTAAATGGATTTTTGGTTTTCGCCTGATACAGGTAGAAACCCCGTCCATTTTTACGCCCTTTGCGGTCATCACCTAAAATTGCCCTGACTGCCGACTGCGGCGCAGCAAAACGCTCACCATAAGCAGTTTCCAGTACTGGCATGATTTTCGTGCCAATATCAATACCCACTTCATCCAGCAACTGTAGTGGCCCAACCGGAAATCCTTTTTTAACCAGGGCATTATCAATATGTTCGATGGGCTCACCTTCAGCCAGGCAACGAATCGCCTCGTTAATATAGGGCGCGAGAATACGGTTCACGTAAAACCCGGCGCAGTCGCCCACAACAATCGGCGTTTTCCCTTGTTTTTTAGCCAGTGCCACCACTGTGGAAACCACTTCCGCATCGGTACCAGCATGGGGAATCACTTCCACCAACGGCATTTTATCTACCGGGCTGAAGTAGTGTAGACCGATAACCCTTCCCGGCGCATCAGCCCCGCGGGCTATCTCTGCAATGGGTAATGACGATGTATTTGAAGCAAAGATAGTGTCTGGCGCACAGTGTTCCTGGATTTCACTGACCATTTTTTGCTTCAGCGCCAAATCTTCAAATACCGCCTCTATAACCAACTGACACTGGCCAAATCCACGGTAATCAGTACCACCGGAAATGCGTGCCATTTGCAGATTACGCTCAGAAGCGGTCAGGTGGCGACGGCGAACTTTTTTATCCAGCATTGACCAGGCATATTGCAATGCGTGGTTAATCCCTTTGTCATTGATATCTTTAATGCGCACCGGCAGCCCGGCTTTAGTTGCGGTAACAGTGGCAATGCCACCGCCCATCAACCCACCACCCAACACCCCCACGCGCTTAACGCTGACAGGTGGCGTGGCGCTCCCCGGGTCTTTTTTCAGGTCAGTGCTGGCAAAAAACAGGCTGCGTAGTGCCGCTGATTCTGGCGTCATTGCCAGTTCACCGAATGCCTGAGCTTCCGCAGCAAGGCCATTTGTCATGCCAGATGACAACCCGGTTTCCATCACATCAAGAATGCGCTCTGCCGCCGGGTAGTTGCCCTGAGTCTTTGCCAGGGTCTTTTTACGGGCGGTATTAAAAATAAGCGTTCGTGCCAGCTTCCCCGCTAAGAAACGGGTTTTCAACGGTAGCGGTTGTGCAGGTTGTGAGCCTTTTTTTGCCAGGGAAACCGCCGTTGCCAACAAAATACTTTGTGGTACGACATCATCAACCAGACCACACTTTTTAGCCTGCCGTGGGCGTAACGATTTCCCTGTCAGGATCATGTCCAGTGCGCCAGGAAGCCCAATCAAACGCGGCAGGCGTTGTGTACCGCCCGACCCCGGCAATAAACCTAGTTGCACTTCAGGCAAACCTAACTGGGTTTGCGGGGAATCGGAACATACCCGGCTGTGGCAGGCCAGCGCCAGTTCCAGTCCACCGCCAAGGCAGGCCCCATGAATAGCCGCAACCACCGGAACCCGTAAGCTACTTAATTCCGCCATAACCTGCTGCCCGGCTCGGGCCAACTGGCTGGCCTCCCCGGCGGTCTGGCAGGCTTCAATCATGCGAATATCTGCCCCGGCGACAAAGTTATCTGGCTTACCGGAAATCAGAACCACACCTTCCAGTTCGTTCAGTGCGTTCAGTTCACCCAGCAAATTTTTTACTTCATTAACAAACTCCGCCCGCAGGGTATTCATTTTTTCGCCCGGGACATCAATAGTCACAATGGCAATATTGTCCGGGCTCACCGCCAGGTTAAATGCGGAAATCTGTTCCATTATTCGCTCTCCAGTACCATTGCCGCACCAAGCCCACCCGCGGCACAAGCCGTGACCAGCCCAAGCCCACCACCACGACGGCGTAATTCATTAAGTGTCTGCGTAATCATTCGTGTGCCTGTTGCTGCAAAGGGGTGCCCGTAGGCCAGTGAACCGCCCAGCACATTAAACTTGTCCATATCGACTTCGCCGGTTGCGCCACTCTGCCCCAGCACATCCCGGCCAAATTTATCGCTGGCGAGGCACTTCAGGTTCGTCAACGTTTGTGCGGCGAAGGCTTCGTGCATATCAAACAGCGTCAGGTCGGCAAGAGTTATTCCTGCCCTGGAGAGTGCCAGCGGCGTTGACCAGGCTGGCCCCAACAACATGTCCTGCCAAACATCAATTGCGGTAAACGCATAGCTGCGCAGGTAGCCTAATGGCTGCAAGCCCAGTGATTTTGCCTGTGACTCCGCCATCATAATGACAGCCGATGCTCCGTCAGTGAGCGGCGTACTATTTGCCGCAGTCACACTGCCATGCTTGCGATCAAAGGCCGGGCGCAGGCGGGCATAATCTGCCAGCGAAGTTTCCGGGCGAATATTATTATCCTGGTGAAAAGCGGCTGTATAAGGAGGAATAAAAGCGGTCATGACCTCATCATTCAATTTGCCTTCCTGCCAGGCAAGTGCTGCAAGCTGGTGTGAACGGTAAGCGAGGGCATCCTGATCTTCACGGGAAATACTGTGTGTTTTGGCCATTTGCTCCGCGGTGTCACCCATACGTAAACCCGTGGAGTATTCCGCGACAGCAGGAGGGACTGGCATCAGGTCGCGCAGGCGCAGGCGCGAGAAAAGTTTCAGGCGTTGCGCGACTGAGCGTGTTTTTGTGATGTCAACCAACGTTTTTGCCAGCTTACGGCTCACCCCTATTGGCAGAACAGAAGATGAATCCGCCCCGCCCGCAACTCCAGTATGAATGGTGCCAACCATAATACTTTCGGCAATATTAGCGACAGCCTGGAAACTGGTTGCACAAGCACGGCTGACGCTGTAAGCATCAGTATGCACTGACATCCCGGTTCCCAGGACAATTTCCCGGGCGATATTGGGTGCTTCCGGCATTTGAACCACCTGGCCGAATACCAACTGTTGAACCAGTTGCGGGTCTATTTCATTGCGAGTGAGTAGTTCACTCACCACCATTTTTCCCAGATCAACAGCGGGTATACCATGAAACGCAGTAGCCTGGCGTGCGAACGGTGTTCTTAACCCGGCAATAAATGCAACACGATCCCCCTGGCGAGTAACCAGTGGCAGCGACTGTTTCATAAAGCTCCCCAAATCGAATAATTAGCGCAAAGTGGTCTGACCTGATAAAAGTTTTAACCAAATTTTTACACTACGCCAACTGTAATGAGGGAAAAGTGCGAGGCAAAACACGAAATTGCGCCGGAGAGCAAGGAGTGAAGGACGAGCACATCACCTGCTTCATCTCCCATGGGTGAGGTTATCTGGCAAGATTCCGGCTCCACTTCTTGTTGGAGTCAAATACCCGACACATGGTGGCAACATAATCTGCGTTGTCCTTAATCGTACCCACATCAACACAACTGCATACTGGCATTTGTTGCGCTTTACTCTGGCTCATTACCCCCTCCCTGCGCTCTGGCTGGTGTAACTTAATACTGTTTAATCGTTTATGTAGCCATGAGTTCTTGTGTGCTTTGGTTACTGATAGTGATGAAAATCACACATCATTTCGATGCAAAACAACCCGGAGTTATTCACTTGACCGAATCTGACCTGTTTTTTGCTATGGAGTTCGCGTTTTATTAAACATATTTGAAAAATATTATAAACAAACTTGCAACATAGTGACTGGTCAGACCTATACTCACGCCACTGGTCTGATTTCTCTGTACATCGTCAGACCCTACACTTCGCGCTCCTGTTACCACATGTAACATTGTTTTAATAACAATAATCGATGAGAATGAGGTTTTGGGTATGAGTCAGAAACCCCGTTTTACCAAATGTGCTCTTGCTATTGCAGTGGCTGTCGTATCAACTCAGGCCTGGTCAGCTGGCTTCCAGTTAAATGAGTTTTCTTCTTCTGGCCTTGGCCGGGCTTATTCCGGCGAAGGTGCCATTGGTGATAATGCCGGTTCTGCCAGCCGTAACCCGGCAACTATCATGCTGTTTGACCGCCCGACTATGTCTTTGGGTGCTGTGTTTGTTGACCCGGGCGTTGATATTTCTGGTAAGTCCCCCAGCGGGCAGAGCCTTGATGCCAAAAATATCGCGCCAACAGCCTGGGTGCCCAATTTCCATTTCGTCGCACCTATTAATGACCAGTTCGGTTGGGGGGCATCAATTACCTCCAATTATGGTCTCGCAACCGAATACAGTAATAATTACGCTGCTGGCACCCTGGGCGGTAAAACAGACCTGGAAACCCTTAACCTGAATTTGAGCGGTGCCTACCGTCTGAACCAGCACTGGAGTTTCGGTTTAGGGTTTGACGCGGTATTTGCCAAAGCAAAAATTGAACGTTATGCCGGGGATGCGGGCCTGATGGCTGCAGCGCAATACCCGGCTTACGCACAGTATTTGAATGTTCCGGCAAATACCCAAATTGCCCACCTGAAAGGGGATGCCTGGGGCTTTGGCTGGAATGCCGGTATTTTGTACGAGCTGGATAAAAACAACCGCTACGGCTTTACATACCGCTCTGAAGTGAAAGTCGACTTCGACGGTGATTATAAAAGTTCTCTGCCGCCTTCCAGTGCGCTGCCCAGTAACCTGCAGGCTATCTACGCTGGTATGGGCTTACCTGCCGGAACCAACGGGCAAACTGTCGATGGTTCTTTAACACTGAACCTGCCGGAAATGTGGGAGCTTTCAGGTTATAACCGCGTTGCGCCGAAATGGGCAGTCCACTACAGCCTGACATACACCAGTTGGAGCCAGTTCCAGGAGCTGAAAGCCACAGGTAACGACGGCGGTGTCCTGTTCCAGAAAGACGAAAAATACAAAGATGCGTGGCGTATTGCTCTGGGGACAACCTACTACCTGAATGATACCTGGACGCTGCGTACTGGTATCGCCTTTGATGACAGCCCGGTACCCGCAGCCACCCGCTCCATCTCCATTCCTGACCAGGACCGTTTGTGGCTGAGCGCAGGGGCAACTTATGCCATCACGCCGGATGCGTCTGTTGATGTTGGTATGTCTTACATGCATGGTCAGCACGTTACAATTCAGGAAGGCCCTTACAAGTTTGAATCCAATGGTAAGGCCTGGTTGTACGGCGCTAACTTCAACTACCGCTTCTGATAGTTTTGCCAGACATAACCGCAAAAGGGTGAGCACAGGCTCACCCTTTTAATGTATATCACTTAAATCACGCCATCATGCTGGCAATTACGGTGAATCAATCTCTTTCAGGTCACCCTGAATGGCTGCGGCATTTGGGTTCACTTCAGGTTTCAGTTTGCCGCCACGGGCAATAAAGTCATAACGCTGGAAGTAGGCTTCACGCACCATCACGTAAGGATCGCTGGACTGGCGCAACAGGCCATCGGAATCCAGTAACTGAGCACGGGTTTCAATACCTTCAATAGTCCATTTACCAATAGACATCGGCCAGGTCAGCCAGGACAGAACCGGGTAGAGGTCATCAACAAACTGCCCGCCATCTTCACGTATGGTAAAGCTCCCGTAGAACGGCAATTCTACGTAAGGCCCGTAACCCACGCCATAGTGCCCAAGGGTGCTCCCGAAACGGTGTGGCACTTCACGCTGAAGTTTGGGGTTAGCCATACCCGCCACATCCATAAACCCGCCCATACCCAGCAAGGTGTTCAGGAAGAAACGCGTAAAATGCACGAAGCCTTTATACGGGTCGCCCTGCAGGAAGTAGTTCACCATGGTTGCCGGCTCTTCGAGGTTGCTGGTGAAGTTGCTTAACCCATTACGGGCAGGTTGTGGAACATAATCACGCCAGGCCACAGCGACTGGACGAACCACGTAAGGATCCAGCACATCGTAGTTGAAGGAAAACATCGTGCGGTTGAAACCTTCCAGTGGGTCTGAACGCCCCTGTTCATCAGGATGGCTGGCACACCCGGCCAGAACCGTAACCGCCATCGCCAGGCTGGTCAGGCGAAAATTCATAGGTGTCTCCCTGTTAAATAGCGCAACCACTTATAAGGTGGCAGTGTTGAGCCAAGGATTCTGGTTGTTGCATTATTAATAGTAGCCGTATAAGAAAAATCATACCGGGATTACGGAAAAGTAAAACAGCAAAAACTACACCTATTACTTTTTTTACGGATGTAACAGCCGTAATTCACACTCCGGGCATGTTTTTACTATTACCAGAATGAAAATACGCTGCGATTGTAACACTCTTACTCATTAAGTCTACGCACCGGGTGCTGCGTTTAGTCCGATTAATCTGCATTTTTGCGCCATTCAGGCGAACCCACTACGCTTATATTCTGAACGTTTTGAAGGGAGTACCAACGATGCAGGATAAGTCTTCCCAACCTGATGACGACCGTTTGCAGGTAGACAGTAAAGAACGGGCGCGCGGTTCAGATATTGTGGTGGATGAAGCAAACCTGCCCTCACGGGCGATGGCAACGCATGAAAGTATTCGCCAGGAAGGGGAAAAAGAGCTCGAACGGGAGCCTCTGGCCTTGTTCTGGTCTGGTGTTGCAGCAGGCTTATCCATGGGCGCATCTTTTTTGGCAAGGGGGTTATTCACCCGGTATCTGGAAGGCGTACCAGGGCATTTTTTACTGGAAAATCTGGGTTATTCCTTCGGCTTTATGATTGTTATTTTAGCCCGCCAGCAATTATTTACTGAAAATACCGTTACCGCGGTTTTACCCGTAATGCAACTGCCCACCCGCAGTAATATTTTGCTACTGTTACGCCTGTGGGGGGTTGTCCTTGCCGGGAATTTAATTGGTACCCTGGTGGTCGCCTTTACCTTTTCCGTTATGCCCGGTTTTGATGCCCCAACACAAGAAGCGTTTCTCACTTCTGGCCTGGAGGTGATGCAAAAATCACCCGGTGAAATGCTGGTGAGCGCCATGCTGGCAGGCTGGATTATCGCCACCATGGTATGGATGTTACCCGCCGCCGGTTCAGCCAAAATTGTGGTGATTATTTTGATGACATGGCTGATGGCCTTGAGCCATACCGCGCATATAGTGGTGGGTTCAGTGGAAATTCTCTACCTTGCCATGCGCGATGTCATTCCCTGGCATGACTTTTTCTGGCCATTTGCCCTGCCCACACTGGCTGGCAATATTCTGGGAGGTACTTTTATTTTTGCTTTGTTAAGCCATGTACAAATTCGCAACGACCGTGCGGCAATACCAGCCAGACACCCACAAGGGAAAGAGCCATGGCGGTTTAAAAAACCCCAACGCTGAACCGCTGAGTGGCGAGTTATTAAGCAAACAAACCGCTAAGCGCTTAACGTGGCGGCGAAAACGGGTATACTACTGCCGCCCGTCCCCATAGTTAAATGGATATAACGAGCCCCTCCTAAGGGCTAGTTGCAGGTTCGATTCCTGCTGGGGACGCCATATGTACCTCTTCTGAATCCTGTCACAATCCTCATTCCTTTATAAACAATATATTTTTTAAATTTGCGCGCCTGGTCCAGGCTGCAACGCCCAGAGACACTGCCGGTAAGATCTCAGATGGCAGAGCAGGGTTTGTTGAGCGGATTGCAGAAGAAATTTGAGTTGTTTGTCTAAAATGTATTCACAACAAAGCTTGCAACTAAAATCCCATCTGCTCCCAGTTATCTTCCCAGCCAGCAATACGTTTTACCGAAATGGCATGATGTGTTGACTCGTCGTTTTGAGCACGATGCCCACCATGCTTTTCCAGATAGACCTGATGAGCTTCATAAATATCATTCCTGATCCACGACAGAGGCGTGATATAGAAAGTATTCGGCTCTCGACCAAGATCTATAAACACCCAGAATTCATTGTCATTTTTATCCAATGCACATGGGGCACCGTAGTCCGTAGTGGTTTGCCAGGTCCCTGACGTTTTTGCTCTTGTCGCAACTTTGTACGTTTTACCGTTTGGGGCAATAAATGTGACAAACGTTTTATTGCCTTCTTTCTGAGCGACAATATTGCAGGCCCCAAGGCTCTTGAGTTTTTGCGCTACCGCCAACTGCCCTAGTATTGCTGTGGTCATGCTTTTCTCCGGTACGATTTACACATGCTTTTACTCACATAGCTCTGCGTTCCAGCGGGGGAAGCTACGCTTTAGCTTATCCACCGTATGGCGCCATTTCGGCGTGGTGGGCTTACAGACGGTATTTTGGTTACCGAAGAATCCGACCTCATTCACAGCCTGTTGTTCACTGCGGGTTTCAAGCCATTTCACAGGAACAAAATATTCTGATTTGTCGGGATCGTCAGCATTATCGCGATACAAGTCACCAAACTTGAGTACGTCCATCGCCAGCTTTTCACCGTTATCGGTGTCGACCGTAAAGCTACTGACTGGCTCAACGGCGCTCTGCACTATGCCGACACCGACATAACCTGTTGCCGGGATTTTTACCCACACACGATTACCTGGCTGCAACTGCTTTAATGTCTGGCTATACCAACTTCCGCCACCCGCACTGATAAATCCGTAGCGTCGTGCTTCTTCCCAAACCCGGCTTTGTGGATCACCAAACGAAACGTAAAATTCACCGTTCCAGGGTTCTTTGGCACTAGCGCCGGTGGCAGTAGCCTGTGCGGCATTGGTTTGTGTCTCACTCGGGTCGATAAGCCAGGCGCGACTTAAGAACTGCTCGTCTCCATGCTGGAACACCCTGAAGAACAGCACGTTAATCGAGATTCCGTACTTACTCAGATAATCGACGATACGTTCAGTGGAGGGATCCAGCTCTGCCGCGACGATGATTATCTGGTGTGACTTGTTGATAGCGTCGTCTTCGAGTTCAGCGTTGAAGCGCTGTCTGAATGCGTCGCCAAGATTGCCACCTGAGAATTTTTCATAGATCTGCGAGAGGCGATCGGCGGTTAAGTCATCCACCCAAGAGGCATAATCCAGTGCCTGTGCGACTACCTCACGCGGCGTTCGGTCACGTTTCAGTTCAATCAGGATCAACGAGGCATCCGGCGCGATAGCCAACAGGTCAATACGCCCACTATCGAGCGTATTGACCTCCTCACCGATAATCATCCACTGATCGGATAGTATGGACGGATCTTGAATAATCATCTTCTGCAGCAGTTTTTCACTGGCGAGCTTACTGATGGTTAACGGCTGAGGGTTCTCCCCTATCCGCCAGATTGCATGGTGTACCGGCATCGTCTGATCCTTAGTTTAATGCTGCGTCGGTAAGGGCATCTGCCAGGCGGAGCTGGGTTTGCTGGGCACACAGGAGGCGCGATTTGAGAATATCGCAGATTGAAAATAGTTCATTAACTCTCGAGACTATCCGCTCTTGTTCTAGCCTTGGGGGAAGAGAAACCAAAAAAGACCTGATCAAAGACAAATTTAAATTACCTTGAGATACGCCTTTTCCATATGTGTATTTTGAGGAAAACCCTCTCCCTATCGGAGAATTCAGCCACAACACTAAATAATTTGAATTAATATTTCTTTTCATTGGCTTTATCAATCCAGTACTGACATATATCGCAAATTCTAAATCTGAATCTATTACGGCACTCTCACCAATACCTGCACCAACTCGCGATAGTAAAATATCATTAAATTCTGGCTTTCTATTTTTGATGTATTGTTGATAATCGTCTTCAGAAACAAATCGACAATTCTCAGGCATAAATTTGAATGGTTTTACACATTGGGCAGAAACAAATGGTCTGCCGTTTTCTGTATATTTAGGCGTCTGGTGGGTGCCATCTGTTATTAACTCACTTATATCTTGCATATAAACTGTTTCCCACCCTTCCGGCAACTCAAAAGGTTTATCTCCATCACTCACTGGTGGCAACGATTTTTGCTTTTTAATTTTGCCTTCTTTCACCAGTTGCGCTTTTTCCTGCTCAATACGTTTAAGCAGTTCGGACGCAGGTTCATCGTTAGGATCTTGCGGCACCAGTTTTCCCATCACCGCCAGTTGCAGAATAGTTTGCTTAAGCGCATCGATACTCGCTTCGGTGGTAAATAATGTTTCGAAATGCTGACTAATTCGTGCCCAGTTTTCGGCGAGTTCCCCGGCATTTTGGCTCTCGGTCAGAGTTGACAGCAGGGTTTCCACCAGTTGCTGATGTGCATCCAGACTGGTTAGCGATTGTTGTTCCAGTTGGTCGCAGAGGGACATTAGGGAAGGTGCGAACAAGTCCCTGATATGAGATCATGTTTGTCATCTGGAGCCATGAAAAAGGGTTCATCATGAGTCATCAGCTCACCTTCGCCGACAGTGAATTCAGCAGTAAGCGCCGTCAGACCAGAAAAGAGATTTTCTTGTCCCGCATGGAGCAGATTCTGCCATGGCAAAACATGGTGGAAGTCATCGAGCCGTTTTATCCCAAGGCTGGTAATGGCCGGCGACCTTATCCGCTGGAAACCATGCTACGCATTCACTGCATGCAGCATTGGTACAACCTGAGCGATGGCGCGATGGAAGATGCTCTGTACGAAATCGCCTCCATGCGTCTGTTTGCCCGGTTATCCCTGGATAGCGCCTTGCCGGACCGCACCACCATCATGAATTTCCGCCACCTGCTGGAGCAGCATCAACTGGCCCGCCAATTGTTCAAGACCATCAATCGCTGGCTGGCCGAAGCAGGCGTCATGATGACTCAAGGCACCTTGGTCGATGCTACCATCATTGAGGCACCCAGCTCGACCAAGAACAAAGAGCAGCAACGCGATCCGCAGATGCATCAGACCAAGAAAGGCAATCAGTGGCACTTTGGCATGAAGGCCCACATTGGTGTCGATGCCAAGAGTGGCCTGACCCACAGCCTAGTCACCACCGCGGCCAACGAGCATGACCTCAATCAGCTGGGTAATCTGCTGCATGGAGAGGAGCAATTTGTCTCAGCCGATGCCGGCTACCAAGGGGCGCCACAGCGCGAGGAGCTGGCCGAGGTGGATGTGGACTGGCTGATCGCCGAGCGCCCCGGCAAGGTAAGAACCTTGAAACAGCATCCACGCAAGAACAAAACGGCCATCAACATCGAATACATGAAAGCCAGCATCCGGGCCAAGGTGGAGCACCCATTTCGCATCATCAAGCGACAGTTCGGCTTCGTGAAAGCCAGATACAAGGGGTTGCTGAAAAACGATAACCAACTGGCGATGTTATTCACGCTGGCCAACCTGTTTCGGGCGGACCAAATGATACGTCAGTGGGAGAGATCTCACTAAAAACTGGGAATAACGCCTTAAATGGCGAAGAAACGGTCTAAATAGGCTGATTCAAGGCATTTACGGGAGAAAAAACGGCTCAAACATGAAGAAATGAAATGACTGAGTCAGCCGAGAAGAATTTCCCCGCTTATTCGCACCTTCCTTAGCTCATCAACTTTATTCACAATCCTTGATTGTTCTGCAATTGCTGTTAATTCAACCACTGCATTAATAGCTTTATCGGTTCCTAACCTTGGTAAGTTCATTCCATGCGTTGATTCATTTGCGTAAGCAATAAACCTCGGAGATTTAAGTAAAAGGCGAAGGTAACATGGGAGAATATTACCATAGACTTTTATAGGAATAATTTCAGTTGTACATACACCACTATCATCAGCAACCAAAACTTTATCCAGATACGGTCGTAACTTCCCGTAGAGGACATCATTTTTATTAAATTTATTCTTTAAACTTTTAAATGGACGCTCAGAGAACGTAACTCGATTTATGAGTCTGGATGTACTCTTTTCGATATCTTCAAGTTCAACTATCCACGTATCTGCATCCGCATCTGTTGGTTCTGCTTTATCGCACTCGCCATAATTAGTAATAAAACCTAACCTCACCCACTCCCACCCTACCGGCAGCTCAAACGGTTTCTCATCCTCACTAATTTCTGGCAGCGGCTTCTGCTTTTTGATTTTACCCTGCTTTACCAGCTCCGCTTTCTCGGCAGCAATACGCTTTAACAACTCAGACGCTGGTTCATCATTCGGGTCCTGGGGCACCAGTTTACCGCGCACCGCCAGTTCCAAAATCAGCTCGCGCAGTTTCTTAATGCCATACAGGTCAATTTTACCATTACTGCCGCGCCCGGCTGTGGAGCGGGTTTGCAGCGCAGAGGACCAGATATCGATATGGCCGGTAATCAGTTTCTCAACGGTCATCAGTTCGCCTCCTTGCTGCCCGCCAGTGCCGCACCAAGAATATCGCGCAGTTGGTTACGCAGCTTGCTGATTTCCGCCTGCTGTGTCTGGTACTGCGCCAGTAAGTCGTCCGGATCGTGGCTGATGGTTTCGCCCTGGTATGGGTTTTTAATGTCGAGGTTAAAGTTGCGGGCAATGATGTCGTCGATGCCCACTTTCCACGCCTGGTTATTTTCTTCGCGGCTGGCAAAGCCGTCAGCTTCGTTGCCCCACCAGTCGATTTCCGCCTGGAACTCTTCAAACTTCATCGGCTTGGTTTTGCTGTAGTTCTTCACGCCGTCCGGGTACGGGTGCTCGTAGAACCACACCTCTTTAGTTGGCTTACCCTTGGTGAAGAACAGAATATTGGTTTTGATGCCGGTGTACGGGTTAAACACGCCGTTCGGCAACCGCACAATGGTGTGCAGGTTGCACTCTTCGGTGAGCAGTTTTTTGATTTTGGTTTTCACGCCTTCACCAAACAACGTGCCGTCTGGCAATACCACCGCCGCGCGGCCTTTATCGGCCAGCACTTCGATAATCAGTTGCAGGAACAAGTCAGCGGTTTCACGGGTCTGCATCTCTGCCGGGAAGTTTTTCTCAATACCGTCTTCTTCGGTGCCACCAAACGGTGGGTTGGTAATAATCACATCCAACTGCTCATCCCACGAGGAAAGCGGCTTGTTGAGGGTATTGTCATGGCGAATTTGCACCGGCACTTCAATACCGTGCAGCAGCATATTGGTGGTACACAGCAGGTGCGGAAGCTGTTTTTTCTCCACGCCGTGAATTTGCTGTTGCAGGGTTTTATGGTCTTCGGTGGTTTTAACGTAATGCTCTTTTACGTGATCAAACGCGCAGGCAAGGAAACCCCCGGTGCCGCACGCGGGGTCCATAATTGATTCGCCGAGTTTTGGATCTATACGGTTGACCATAAAACGCGTTACGGCACGCGGGGTATAGAACTCACCGGCATTACCGGCACTTTGCAGGTCGCGCAGGATCTGTTCGTAGATATCGCCAAACAGATGGCGTTCAGAACTGCTGCTAAAGTCGATTTCGTTGAGTTTGTTGATCACCTGGCGCAGCAGCGTGCCGTTTTTCATGTAGTTGTAGGCATCGCTGAACGCCTGTTTGACCACAAAGCCACGCGGGTTCTTATCTACTGGCGCGGTGAGGTTTTTCAACGCCGGGAACAGGTCATCATTCACAAATTCCAGCAACGCATCGCCGGTAATGCCTTCACTGTTCGCCGCCCAGCTACGCCATAAATAGCGCTGCGGGAGCGGGAACTGGTAGTCATCCTGCTCCAGTTCAAGCTCTTCTTCCTGGTTATCAAAAATCTTCAAAAACAACAGCCATGAAAGTTGCCCCAAACGCTGGGCATCGCCGTCCACACCGGCGTCTTTACGCATAATGTCCTGAAGGGATTTAATGACTGAGCTAATCGACATGTTTTCTTTCCATACTTAAAAAAGGATGCCACCGGTCGCAGATGCGGCCAGTGGCAATATATTTATAGGTTATCAGGCTGAGCGCGGCGGTAACTGGTAGATTTCGTTCTCCAGTTCGTTCACGGCTTGCTCATACGCTTTCTTATCACCAAAGCGGGTTTTAATAATTTCGATCGGGCGCCCCAGGGTATCGAATGGTTTCAGTTTGAGTACCTGCACGTCTTCAATTTCCTGTACGCCTTCATCGGCGTATTTGTCCAGCAGGGTATTAAGCACCTGCTGCGCCGGTTCGGCGTATTTCGTAAAATAGTTACGCTTACGCACATTCGCCGCGCGCTCCTGGCGGGTTAACGGCGGCTGACCGTACACCACATGGCAGAGCAAATCAAACGGGTCGAGATCTTTACCCACCTCTTCGGCCAGTACATCCCACAGAACCCCCAATTGCGCCAGTTCTTCAATAATGACCTGTTTTCGTGGCGCATTCTGCCATCTGCGCACGAATCCATCCAGCGAAGCGTAATCACTGTCTTTGAGCATCGTTTTGCGGGTGTAATCCTGGAAAGATTCGGTTACCAGCTTGCCGTCAGAATCGTAGTACTGAACGCGCTTAGCCAGCACTTTCACATCCACGCCGTTCACATAGAATTTGCGGGCTTTGTTTTCGTCATCGCCATGGAAGTGGCCGTTACCGGCGAACTTGTCGCGGTTAACCAGGTATTCGGCTCCATCTTCACGGGCCTGGTGAATGGCATTATCACTTTCATTAGCGCTATCGTCGGCATCCAGACGTTCATTAAAGTCAGAATCTTGATTCGAAATATCGTCGGGTTTTACCACCAACACTTTTTCCGGTACGCCATCAAAGCGCGGGTCGGCAAACAGTTCTGTCGCTTTTTTGAAGTCGAGGATAGTGAACCACAGCTTGCCGTGTTTTTCGTTGATACGCGTACCGCGCCCGATGATCTGTTTGAATTTGGTCATCGACTGAATATTTTGATCCAGCACCACCAGCTTGCAGGTCTGGGCATCAACGCCGGTGGTCATCAATTCTGACGTTGTCGCAATAACGGGGTAAGGTTTTTTAGGGTTAATAAAGTTATCCAGTTGCGCCTTGCCGATATCGTCATCGCCAGTGATTTTCATCACGTACTTTTCGTTTTTCAGCACTTCTTCCGGGTTAAGCACCACCAGCGCGTGGCGCATGCGGTCGGCGTGATCGATGTCGTTGCAAAAAACGATGGTTTTATCCATCGGGTTGGTTCGTTTCAGGTAATCGGTGATAGTCTGCGCCACCAGCATGGTACGCTCATCTATCACCAGCGTGCGGTCAAAATCTTTCAGGTTGTAGATACGGTCTTCAATCTCTTCACCGTATTTATCCAGTTGACCTTTAACAGGCCGCCAGCCCTGCACATCAACGTCGATATCAACGCGCACCACTTTGTAAGGCGCCAGGAAACCGTCTTCAATGCCCTCTTTCAGTGAGTAGGTGTAAACCGGCTCACCGAAGTAATCAATGTTGGACACCTCTTCGGTTTCTTTCGGCGTTGCCGTCAGGCCAATCTGGGTAGCGCTGCCGAAATACTCCAAAATTTCCCGCCAGGCAGAATCTTCAGACGCACTGCCACGGTGGCATTCGTCGATGACTATCAGGTCAAAAAAATCCGCTGCCACCTGCTTATAAGCTTTTTGATGTTCTTCTAGCCCGGTAATCGCCTGGTACAGCGCCAGATGCACTTCATACGCAGGATCAATAGTGCGCCCGGTGACCTTGGTCATCGCGGTGCCGAAAGGCTGGAAGTCATTATTTTTGGTCTGATCGACAAGGATATTGCGATCAGCAAGGAACAGAACGCGCTTTTTGTTTTTCGCTTTCCACAGCCGCCAAATTATCTGGAATGCGGTGTAGGTTTTGCCCGTACCGGTGGCCATGACCAGCAGAATACGATTCTTTCCTGCCGATACGGCATCCACTGTTCGGTTAATCGCCTGCATCTGATAGTAACGGGGAGCTTTTCCGCTGCCGTCGTCGTAATAGTCCTGGCTGATAACCGGCAACTGCTCCTGAGTGAACCCTTTCCATGCGCAATATTTTTGCCAGAGCTGTTCAGGTGTTGGGAAGTCGCTGAGGGCAATTTCGGATTCGAGCTGCTGCGGATTCGTTTTATCGTGGAAGATGAACCCATCACCGTTGGAGGCAAATACAAAGGGAACATCAAGCAGGCTGGCGTAGTCCAGCCCCTGCTGCATCCCTTTACTGATGGCGTGCTTGTTAGCCTTGGCTTCGATAACTGCCAATGGCAAGTTAGGCTTGTGATACAGCACGATATCGGCAGACTTAACTTTGATACGTGAGGCCAGTTTGCCACGCACCACAATTTTGCCATCACGCAGTTTCACTTCCTGACGAATCTGCGCCAAATCATCCCAGCCTGCCTCCTTAACCGCAGGGAGGATAAATTTGCTGATGATATCCGTTTCAGTCAGGTGCGTTTTGTTCACGCCAGCCATAGCAAGGCACTCCACGAAATTGGGTTAGCTCTGATTTTACACAGAATAGTGCGTTTCGTAATGACCTGAAACGAAGTTTTGGGCTGCGACTGGAAAACCATTATTCGTTAGAACCCCTGCGACTGCTAACCGATTCATGTATATGAACAGTTCAATGCCTCGTACGGCATAGAGTCAACCATATGCTATCCTGCCACTGACCCTTAGCTTTTGCTCTTTTCATCACAATAATATTCGTCTGGCATACTACTCAGGAATAGCATATTGATCCTGCGCATATATTGTGCTTTATTATAAAATATTCGTTATTTAACCGGAGCTTATTTTCTCCACACATCTATATTAAGCATTAAGATTCATCCTTTAAACAACCTTTCCGATAACGCATCATTTTTCATCCTTTAAAATTTTTTTCCAATACAGGATAATGTGATCCTCCACATTATCCATCATGCCGCAATACTATAAATTTGCCGCCATAAAAACGAAGTACATCTTTTTTCTTTACCTTATAAAAATTGGATAATTAATATCCAGAGAGGATTATTATGGATACAATTCAAACGGCGACAATTTATACAGATAAAAACCGCTCATGGCGAAAAACCGACACAATCTGGATGCTCGGCTTATACGGCACAGCAATTGGCGCAGGTGTACTTTTTCTGCCGATTAATGCCGGTATTGGCGGCCTTCTTCCACTGATATTTATGGCACTACTTGCTTTCCCGATGACATTTTTTGCTCACCGTGGTTTGTGTCGTTTTGTTTTATCCGGTAAAAATCCGGGTGAAGATATCACCGAGGTCGTTGAAGAACACTTTGGTAGCGGTGCCGGAAAAATCATCACGTTACTGTATTTCTTTGCGATTTACCCTATTTTATTAGTCTACAGTGTTGCCATCACAAATACGGTCGATAGCTTTATTGTTCACCAACTTCACTTACCTTCGCCACCGCGTGCCCTGCTTGCGCTGATATTAATTTTAGGGTTAATGACGATAGTGCGCCTGGGGGAAAAATTTATTGTTCGTGCCATGAGTATTCTGGTATTCCCGTTTGTGGCAACCTTGATGGTGCTGGCCCTTTATCTGGTTCCAGGCTGGAACGGAGCCATTTTCCATAGCATGACATCCAGTGTTTCCGGGCACGGTTTATGGATGACTATGTGGCTGGCGATTCCCGTTATGGTGTTCTCATTTAACCATTCGCCGATTATTTCCGCTTTTGCGGTCGCCAAACGTGAAGAATACGGTGATCAGGCTGAAAGTAAATGTGCCAAAATTCTCTGCTGTGCACATATTATGATGGTCATCACCGTGATGTTTTTTGTGTTCAGCTGTGTACTTAGCCTGAGCCCGGAAAACCTGGCACAAGCCAAAGCACAGAATATTTCTATCCTCTCTTATCTGGCGAACCATTTTAATAATCCGATTATTGCCTGGTCTGCGCCGGTTATTGCATTTGTCGCCATCACCAAATCTTTTTTAGGCCATTATATTGGTGCCAGTGAAGGCTTTAATGGCCTGGTAATTAAGCAATTACGCAGCCGTGGCCGCACTATTGAGCCAACACGCTTATCCCGTTTTACTGCCGTGTTTATGTTGCTGAGCACCTGGGCGGTTGCCACTCTGAACCCGAGTATTTTGGGCATGATAGAAACACTGGGTGGGCCGGTTATTGCCATGCTGCTGTTCCTGATGCCGATGTATGCCATTCATAAAGTACCGGCAATGCGCAAATACAGCGGGAAGCTGTCGAATATTTTCGTTGTACTGGTTGGGCTGATTGCGATGTCGGCTATTCTGTTTGACCTGGTGAAATAACTGGCTGGAGGCCCCTTATGATCAGTATTTTCAGTATATTCAAACCGGGTATTGGTCCTTCAAGTTCCCACACCGTTGGGCCAATGGTGGCAGGCAATTTGTTTATTGATGAAATAATCGAACAAGATTTAATGCCGCTGACACGCAAGATAGAGGTCGATATCTATGGGTCTTTATCGCTGACAGGGAAAGGTCACCATACGGATATCGCCATCATTATGGGGCTTGCCGGTAATAAACCAGAAACCGTGGATATTGATGCCATTCCAGTATTTATTCGTGGAGTGAATGAAACCGGAAAATTGCCAGTTACAGACAAAACGGGCATGCAGTTCACCCCGGAACTGGTTCTCAATTTTCATGACCGCCGCCTGCCACTGCACGAAAACGGGCTGACCTTCACGGCATGGGACGGTCCGCACAAGTTGTACTACAAAACCTGGTACTCGGTGGGCGGCGGTTTTGTGGTCAGTGAAGCGGAATTTGGCCAGCAACAACGGGATGAAGTGGTGGTGCCATTTCCGTTTTACTCAGCAAACCATTTGCTGGAAACCTGCCATACCAATGGCCTGTCTATTTCCGCCGTTATGATGCAAAACGAAAGCGCTTTATACGGGCGTACTGCTGTGGAAGAACGGGTGACACAGTTATGGGACACCATGCGCCAGGCGATTGAACGGGGAATACGCACCGAAGGCGTTTTGCCTGGGCCTCTGCGCGTACCTCGCCGCGCGTCGGCCTTACATCGTGTATTGTCGCCCGGTGAGAGTGCTCGCCCGGATGCTATCAGGGCAATGGACTGGGTGAATATGTTCGCCATGGCGGTGGGGGAGGAAAATGCCGCCGGTGGACGTGTTGTTACGGCACCAACCAATGGGGCCTGTGGCATTATCCCGGCCGTTCTGGCGTACTACGATCACTTTATTCAACCACTCACCCCAGAACTCACGCTGCGTTATTTTCTGGCCGCTGGCGCAGTCGGGATCTTGTACAAAATGAATGCGTCAATTTCTGGTGCAGAAGTAGGTTGCCAGGGGGAAATCGGTGTTGCCTGCTCTATGGCCTCTGCCGGTCTTGCCGAATTACTGGGTGGCAGCCCGGAAAAAGTTTGTAATGCCGCGGAAATAGGTATGGAGCATAACCTTGGGCTTACCTGCGACCCGGTTGCGGGTCAGGTGCAGGTTCCCTGTATTGAGCGTAACGCCATTGCTGCGGTAAAAGCGATTAATGCCGCCAGCATGGCAATGCTGCGCACCAGTGTTCCCCGCGTGTCGCTGGATAAAGTTATCGAAACCATGTACGAAACCGGTAAAGACATGAATGCGAAATACCGGGAAACAGCCCTCGGCGGGCTGGCAATAAAAGTTGCAATTTGCGAGGCGTAAACCACGAAGTTATTTCTTTTCGTCTGGCCAGTGCACCGGCCAGACGACACTATTTTCCATGGCAGTCGCATACCACTCATTCATTTTTTTCCCGCCATCTTTTTCTTTGCCGGACATATCTGGTTCAGCCGCAATTGCGGCTTTTTTGCGAATACGTTGTGGCGGACGAGCCTCGGCAGGATGCAGTTCTGCATTAAACCCGCGTACCTCTGAATCGAACAGGACGGACTCCAGTTGGTGAAGCCGGTCCAGTGCCCGCAAAATTCCTATCAATGTGGTCAAAGTGACCGCTCCCCCCTGCTCCACACGCTTAATTGTCGCAATCCCTACTTGCGCGCGACTGGCAAGCTCAATTTGCGACAAGCGTTGAGAAATACGGGTTTCCTTGATACGGCGGCAAAGTTCCGCCACCACTTCATCGTCTGACAGGGTTGTAAATTTCATTGATGCCTTCTGGGGAATACCGGGCTTTCCATCTGTTTAATAGGAATTTTCACAGAATTACCACGTCGCCAGTGGCTGGATGAAAAGCAAAAAATAAATATCAGGGAGTGACAATAGCAGATTATGCTGGTGCCCAGAAGCCAGCCTCACTCGGGATGTGAGGAGTGATACAGAATTTTCTTAAGAGAAACGGACAGGAGAGTAATAAGTTCCTCCCTCCCCTGTCACAATCAGGCTTAATGCTTATCAGAATGTTGTCCAGCCTTCGTCACTCGTCAGCACCGTTTCTGGACGAGCACTTTCCGGTGATGGCAGGCGGTTTGTACGCCTGCCGGGCAATGCATGAGGATGGGCAGGCTCATTTGTTTCCCCAAGACGGAAACTTGCCACCAGTTGCTCCAGCAGCACCGCCTGCTCTTCCAGCGCATTAGCTGCACTGGATGACTCCATCACCAAAGAGGCATTTTGCTGTGTGGTGGTATCCAACTCAGAAATCGCCTGAGCAATCTGGGCAATTCCACGGCTTTGCTCTTCAGACGCAGAGGAAATCTCGCCAATGATGTCATTCACCCGGCGTACCGATGTAACAATCTGCTCCATGTTTTCCCCAGCCTGCGCCACTAACGAACTACCGGTATTAATACGACTAACCGATTCATCAATCAGTGTGGCGATATCTTTTGCCGCCTGAGAACTGCGCTGAGACAGGCTACGCACTTCGCTGGCGACCACCGCAAATCCACGCCCCTGTTCACCTGCCCGTGCGGCCTCAACTGCCGCGTTCAGCGCCAGAATATTGGTCTGGAATGCAATACTGTTAATCACCGCGGTGATGTCAGAAATTTTCTTCGAGCTGGAGGAGATATCCGCCATCGTAGTGACCACATTACGCACCACTTCCCCGCCCTGTACCGCATTATTAGTTGCCTCAGCCGCAATCTGGCTGGCATGGCGAGCGTTGTCTGCGTTATTACGTACTGTTGAGGTCAACTGTTCCATACTGGCTGCTGTTTCTACTACCGCAGCAGACTGCTGTTCCGTGCGGGCAGACAAATCAGTATTCCCTTCCGCAATGGCGCTTGCTGAACGTGTCACCGACAACACACTATTACGCACTTCACTTATCATAGTGCGCAAGCGTGTGTTCATTTGCCCCATTGCACTGGTCAGTTTACCCAGTTCGTCATTACTGCCAGACTGAATGGTGGCACTGAGGTCCCCGCTGGCAATACGCTGAGCCAGTGACAGATTATGGACCACCGGGCGCGTTATCTGCCGGGTAATATACCAGGTCACAAAAATACCAATCAGAATAGCAATAAGGCCAATTACCACTGTAATACTGGCGGAGCCATATGCCAGTTCATCATTCTGAACTTTTACCGATGCAATTAGCTGTTTAATGATGGCACTACTTTTGTCACCGGACGTTTTAACATTATCTTCGGCCGTTTTCAGGCCATTAAATGCCGCTACGTAGTTATCGTTCACCACCTTATAATCGCTGGTGCTTTTCCATAAACGGGTGAAGGGGGCGAGTTGTTCCGGTGGCAGTACTCCTGATAATTGCTGGTATTTCTCACCAGCCTGCTTCCAGGTTTGCTCAAGTTTAGCCTGTGCGCTTTCAGTGCCACTCAGGCGTAATGCCAGCGACTGGTCATTCACACTGCCTGCCAGTAACAAGAAATCATAAATGGTGTATGCATCCTGAATATTACTGACGGGTGTACGAATCAATTGGGTAAATTCCCCCATCATATCTTTTGCATTGTAATTATCTAATTGTTGCTTCACTGAACGCAAAGCCTGCGTAGCCCGCCCCATCCGGGTAATATTATCCTGAAAACCCTGCAACTGAGTTCCCAGATCATCCACCATTACGGCTTCTTTTGCTGACCAGTGGCGGCCTTTGGCTTCCTGAACCAGTTCCTGGGCATGAGTGATGAACTTCGCCATAATATCCCGGGTTTTATCATCGCCTGAATAGAAATACTTCAGGCGGTTAATCTTCGCCTGGAAAACCTCAATATTGATGTTGTAGATAAGATTTGTTTTATCATAAATATTGGTGATATCCCGAAAGCGCATCGCGCTGAGGGCTGAAGCGATAGCCACCAGCAGCAATACCAGGCCAAACCCGGCATATAATTTTCTTGAAATTTTTATATTTTTTAATCCGCTAACCAAGCTCATACTCACCCCTGTGTGTTTTTTTTGCACTAATAGCCCGGTTATCGGTCAATACAAAGTAGTTATTTAGCAATACTTAAAAAAGAGTTAATAGATTGTGTGCTGAAACCATTTCAACCAGGCAAATGCCCGAAACATACCAGACAAATGCCTGGTAACGTCATATCTGAACCTGGGTGGCGGAACTCGCGCAAAAAAACAGTTAGTCACCTGGAAGAACTAAAAAGTGTCGCCAATAAGTAACACTTAACTTAATGATAAATATTAATTTTTTTATAATTACCCGCAATTATTTTGAGTGTACAAAAAACAACCAAAACGCACTTGCCCCCCATTATTTTACGCAGTACATTACTGGCGAATGGCAGGCCATACTGAAATTTTTTCGCCAAAGACAGCAAACAGAACCAACAAGAAAAATCTCATTATTCAGTCTGGCAACGAGAGCCTTTTATACTTTTACTAAGAGCGTTTTAACAACGTTGTTTAGCGTTACAACTACGCGGAGTGTCAACTGTGAAATACTTTTTTATGGGAATTTCAGTCATCATCCTGGTGTGGGCCGGAACCTTTGTCCTGATGGTGGAATAACACTCTCTATGTGTGTTACTGACAACAAAAAAGGCGCTGATGCGCCTTTTTTGTAATCAGGGTAAATTAACTTTTACTTTTCACCTTCAGCCGCCAGATTCCGGGTAGAAGGCAGCAACCCATCGGCACGAAACATCGCTTTAATGCCACGTACCGCCTGGCGAATCCTGTCGCTGTTTTCAATCAAGGCAAAACGCACATGGGTATCACCATAGTCACCAAACCCAATACCAGGCGACACACACACTTTGGCATCTGCCAGTAATTTCTTAGCAAACTCCAGTGACCCCATGCCGGCATAAGGTTCAGGGATTTTTGCCCAAACGTACATGGACGCTTTGGGGCACTCGACCATCCATCCGGCTTCATGCAGGCCCTTCACCAACACATCGCGGCGGCGCTTATATTCTTCGGCAATCTCATGTACACACGACTGATCCCCCTCAAGAGCGGCGATGGCTGCCACCTGAAGAGGTGTAAAGGTGCCATAGTCGTGATAGCTTTTAATCCTTGCCAGTGCATGTACCAGTTCCGGGTTGCCGACCATAAAGCCAATCCGCCAGCCCGCCATATTGTAGCTTTTGGAAAGTGTGAAAAATTCCACAGCCACTTCCCTGGCTCCAGGCACCTGCATTATTGATGGTGCTTTCCAGCCGTCATAAACAATATCGGCATAGGCCAGGTCGTGAACAACCAGAACATCATAACGGCGTGCCAGCGCCACCACTTTCTCGAAGAAATCCAGCTCAACGCATTGTGCTGTTGGGTTGGAAGGAAAGCCGAGGATAATCATCTTCGGTTTAGGGTAACTTTCCCGAATCGCTCGCTCCAGTTCATTGAAGAAGTCGACACCTTCCACCAGCGGTACCGAACGCACCTGCGCCCCGGCTATCACTGCACCATAAATATGAATGGGATAGCTCGGGTTTGGCACCAGCACCGTATCACCCAGATCCAGTGTTGCCATCATTAAGTGCGCCAGGCCCTCTTTCGAGCCAATAGTCACAATCGCTTCTGTTTCCGGGTCGATGTCCACCTGGTACCTGTCCTGGTACCAGCGCGAGATTGCACGACGTAAACGTGGTATTCCTTTTGAAGTGGAATAGCCGTGTGTATCCGGCCGCTGCGCTACCGTGCATAATTTTTCAACGATATGCGCAGGTGTTGCGCCATCAGGGTTGCCCATACTGAAATCAATAATATCTTCACCGCGCCGACGCGCAGCCATTTTCAGTTCAGCGGTAATGTTAAAAACGTAAGGGGGAAGCCTGTCGATACGCGCAAAACGGCGTTTTGGACTAAAATCAGCCATAGTGTCCTCTGAAATGACGTCAGCGCCCGGACCGTCCGAGCGACGTTGCCGCTGATGCGACCCTTTTACAATGCATCTCTCTTACAGGCATGTCGAGACATCACAGAAAAAAAACACTGTTTGTCTGTTCATAATTGGTTGTTCGCTATATATAACGCCAAAGTAAATCAATATTCAGATGATTAAACCAGATAACAAGAATAATAGTCTGGATTTATGTGGCATAAACTTAACGCAGCCCTCCTGCACTGGTTATTCCCGGCCAGGTTTTTTATCATGATGCCTTCCCCTGCTGGATTCCGGATTTTTACGTGCACGAAATATTCACTATGTTGCTGGCTGTCTTTGACCGGGCAGCACTGATGCTTATCTGCCTGTTTTTTCTGATTCGCCTGCGTTTATTCCGCGAGTTATTGCACAAAACAGCCCACACACCAAAAGAGCGCCTGGCACTGACAGCGCTGTTTTCAATGTTTGCATTGTTCAGTACCTGGTCCGGAGTTCCTGTTGAAGGCTCGCTGGTGAATGTGCGAATTATTGCGGTTATGTCCGGGGGGCTGCTCTTTGGCCCCTGGGTGGGGATAATTACCGGTATTATTGCCGGCGTTCACCGTTATCTGATTGATATTGGTGGTATTACTTCTGTTCCCTGTCTGGTAACCAGTATTCTTGCCGGGTTGATATCCAGCTGGATTAATGTGCGTTTCCCCAAGAAAAGCCACTGGCGCGTCGGGATTCTGGGAGGAATGTTGTGCGAAACACTGACCATGGTTTTGGTGGTCTTATGGGCTCCATCTGTATCTCTGGGGCTGGATATTGTTTCCAAAATAGGCATCCCGATGATTTTGGGGAATGTCTGTATCGGCTTTATTGTGTTACTGGTACAAAGCGTTGAGGGAGAAAAAGAGGCTGTTGCCGCACGCCAGGCAAAACTGGCACTGGAAATTGCCAACAAAACACTGCCATTGTTCCGCCATGTGAATGAGGCCTCATTGCGCAAAGTGTGTGAAATAATCCGGGCAGATATTAATGCTGATGCAGTCGCCATCACTAATAAAGAACAGGTACTGGCTTATGTTGGCGTGGGGGAAAATAACTATCATGAGCATGATGACCAGATCAGCCCGACCACAAGGCAGGCAATGCGCTATGGAAAAATAATAATAAAAAACAATGACGAAGCTTACCGCACGCCAGAGATTCACTCTATGCTGGTTATCCCCTTATGGGAGAAAGGAATTGTAACTGGCACGCTGAAAATCTATTACTGCCATGCTCACCAAATAACCTCATCATTACAGGAAATGGCGATAGGTTTATCGCAAATTATCTCAACACAACTGGAAGTTTCTCGCGCTGAACAATTACGTGAAATGGCAAATAAAGCGGAACTGCGTGCACTGCAGAGTAAAATTAACCCACACTTCTTATTCAATGCACTGAATGCTATTTCGTCATCAATTCGCCTGAATCCGGATACCGCCCGCCAGTTAATCATTAACTTATCCCGTTACCTGAGATATAACCTTGAATTAACGGATGACGAATTGATTGATATTAAAAAAGAGTTGTACCAAATCAAGGACTATATTGCTATTGAACAGGCCAGGTTTGGTGACAAATTAACGGTTATCTATGATATTGACGAAGAAGTCGAATGCCGCATTCCCAGTCTGTTAATTCAGCCGTTGGTAGAAAACGCCATTGTGCATGGTATCCAGCCCTGCCGGGGAAAAGGTGTGGTTACTATCAGTATCGTTGAGCAAGGTAACCAGGTACGTATTGCTGTGCGTGATACTGGCAATGGTATTGATCAGGCCGTTATTGACCGGGTAGAAGCAAATGAAATGCCTGGCAATAAAATTGGCTTACTGAATGTGCACCATCGGGTAAAATTGCTCTATGGCGAAGGGTTGCAAATTTGCCGCCTGGAGCCTGGTACAGAGATTGCGTTTTATGTGAATAGCGGTATCACCTCGTTGCCTGCATCTGTGGGTATTGGCCAGGTGGAGAGGGCGTAATGAAGGCTATTATTGTTGAAGATGAAATACTGGCACAGCAGGAACTGAGCTGGCTTATCAAGGAACACAGTAAAGTTGAGGTTGTCGCAACCTTTGAAGATGGCCTCGATGTATTAAAATACCTGCAGCACCATGATGTTGACGCTATTTTTTTGGATATCAATATTCCGTCACTGGATGGTGTGTTACTGGCACAAAACATCAGCAAGTTTGCCAACAGGCCTTTTATTATTTTCATCACCGCATGGAAAGAGCATGCCGTAGAAGCCTTTGAACTGGAAGCCTTCGACTATATTCTCAAGCCTTACCAGGAATCACGCATTATTGGGATGCTGCAAAAGTTAGAAGCTGCCGGGCAGCAACGCAATACATCCACTCCCGCTAGTTCGGCTGTGCGTGAGAATATCACCATTAACTTGATTAAAGACGAGCGCATTATCGTTACTGACATCAACGATATTTATTATGCAGAAGCCCATGAGAAAATGACGTTTGTCTACACCCGGCGTGAATCCTACGTGATGCCAATGAATATCACAGAATTTTGCAGCCGCCTGCCAGAAAGCTACTTTTTCCGCTGCCACCGTTCTTACTGCGTTAACCTGAATAAAATCCGCGAGATAGAACCCTGGTTTAACAATACCTATATTTTACGCCTGCGAGACCTCGACTTTGAAGTCCCGGTCAGCCGCAGTAAAGTTAAGGAGTTTCGGCAGTTAATGCGCCTGTAAAACCCAGGTAATTCACCCGGCGGCAGTGCAGGCCAACAGGCGCGGACACCACGCCTGCCAGCCAACATAACTATCAGATGATTTGCCCCAGAGTCTGGCGCAAATAGGCACCTGCGCCTAATAAGCCAGGCTGGTCATGAACAATCAAATAGACCGGAATATCTTCAACGTAAGATTTAAATCGCCCTTTGTCTTCAAAACCACCACGGAAACCAGAGGCTTTAAAGAAATCGAGGAAACGCGGCACAATGCCTCCGGCGATGTACACACCGCCAAAGGTCCCCAGGTTAAGCGCCAGGTTGCCACCGAAACGGCCCATAATCACACAAAACAGTGACAATGCACGGCGGCAATCAGTACAACTGTCATCCAGCGCTTTTTCCGTGACATCTTTGGGTTGTAAGTTTTCTGGCAACCGGCCATCTGCTTTCACAATAGCCCGGTAAAGGTTAACCAGCCCGGGGCCAGATAACACGCGCTCGGCGGAGACATGCCCCAGTTCTTCGCGCAGGTGCTCAAGAATAATGCCTTCTTCTTCACTATTGGGGGCGTAATCTACATGCCCGCCTTCACCCGGCAAACTCACCCAGCGTTTGTCTACATGGACCAGGTGCGCCACGCCTAACCCGGTGCCGGCACCGTAAACTGCTATAGGTTTGTTCTCCACCGGCTTATCGCCGCCAAACTGAATCAGATGTTCAGGTTTAAGCACCGGAATCGCCATCGACACAGCAGTGAAATCATTAATGATTTCAAGGTGGTCAAAGCCCAGACTGGCTTTAACTTCTTCAATAGAAAAAGCCCATGAATGGTTGGTCATAGCCACCCAGTCACCATTAATCGGGCAGGCGATGGCGATACAACCATCCGTGACACTGACATTATGTTCTTTCAGGTACACTTTTATGACCGATTCAAGACCGGGGTAATCCAGCCCTGAATACGTTTTCGCCTGCGAGATTTCACCTGTAGCGACATCACACAGAGCTAACCGCGCATTGGTGCCCCCAACATCTCCCACCAAAGCATATTTTGTCATTTGCCATTCGCTCCACTTAAGTCAGAAAAATTCCTGATAACAGAGTAAAATCAAGTCAGTGATATCAACAAACAACATAGCATACCCAGGGTGTGATTATTGAGCCATATCACATAATCTCATTCGCTTTTCCCCCAGGTGCCGGTGTTTCGTCTGGCAGGAGTGGGAAGCCAGCGCAGGGTTACCAGGCTCTGTCACTGGATTCACAACCTGAGGATTCATCTTCTGCTTCCAGTAACACATCAATACGCGTTATTTGACCGTCATCAGCACAATTATTCACCAGCCTGATTTAATTAAAATTCAAGAAATTTCCTTTGCAGTATCTGATAATCAGTTTACCGTTTCAGTTTATTGACCCAGTGTGCTTAGCAATCAGTCTGGAGAATCAGACCGACTTTTACGTAAGGATTTTCTTATGCTGCATCCGCGAGCCCGAACGCTCCTGGTTCTTTCCTGCCCCGCAATATTGATTGGCATTGCCACCAGTCTGGTACTGCACCTGGTTTTGAATGTCTCCTGGGTGATGGAAAAATTCCTGTGGATTGTGCTACCGCAAAGCATGGGTACCTCCGGGGATGCGCCATTTTGGATATTGAGTGTATTAACACTTACTGGCCTTGCTGTAGGGCTCATCATTCGCTATATGCCCGGTGAAGGTGGGCCAGACCCCGCACTTGAGCCGTTGATAAGCCCGCCAATCACCCTCTCAGCCCTGCCAGGATTACTGCTGGCAATGCTGCTGGGTCTGGCTGGTGGTGTCAGCCTTGGGCCTGAGCACCCTATTATGTCGGTTAATATTGCACTGACGGTAGCTCTTGGCGCGCGCGTGCTGCCTAAAGTCAGTGCATTCGACTGGACTATTCTGGCAGCGGCCGGAACCGTTGGCGCACTGTTTGGTGCGCCTGTTGCCGCAGCACTGATTTTTGCCCAGACACTCAATGCTGGCAATGATGCTCCGCTATGGGACCGCCTGTTTGCACCGTTGTTAGCCGCAGCCACTGGCGCAGTCTGTACCCAACTGATGTCTGGCTCACTGTTTATTATTCCCCTGGCCCCCTACCCTGGGTTGCATTTTATTGACCTGATAAGCGGCAGTGTGGTGGCGATAATAGCTATTGCTTTAGGCATGATGGCGGTTTGGGGGTTTCCAAAACTGCACTACCTGATGCGTCAGGTCAATAACCCAATCCTGATGCTAACCGCCGGGGGTTTTGTACTCGGTTTACTGGGTGTAATCGGTGGTGGCGTCACGTTATTCAGTGGGCTGCGCGAAGTGACAACACTGTTTACCGGGAAGTTTACCGTATCAGACTACCTGCTCTTTGTTATTGTAAAACTTCTGGCACTGGTTGTTGCCGCTGCCTGTGGTTTTCGTGGTGGGCGTATATTCCCGGCCATTTTCGTCGGTATTGCTTTGGGAATTATGCTCCACCAACATGTCACAGCTGTACCTCTCGCTGTGACATTATCCTGCTCTGTGCTGGGAATTATGCTGGTTGTTACCCGGGATGGCTGGCTGAGCCTGTTTATTGCGGCCTCAGTCGTGCCTGATTTGCGCCTGTTACCGCTATTGTGTGTGGTCATACTCCCGGCCTGGCTGATACTGACCGGGAGGCCATTAATGACTGCCGACCGCCGCAAACGCGAATAACTAATTAAGACGGGTTATTACGTTGTTCGAGAGAAGTGGTGACAGCACTGAGTAATGCCGGTAGATCATTTTCTGGCAACATCACTTCAATAAAGGATAACCGGTTAGCACAGGATGCGGTTTCCAGTACGCTTTGTAACTGTACAGCTTCACTTACCCGCCAACTTTGCGCCTGGCAGGATTCGCTCATCGCCTGGGCCAGGTGGGTCCAGTTCCATTGAGCAATATCATTATAAGGCTGCTCAGCACCGTGAATGGCCCGTTCAACCGTATAGCCGCGGTTATTGAGCAATAAGATAATGGGCTTCAGGCCATCACGCAGCATGGAACCCAGTTCCTGAATGGTGAGTTGCGCCGCACCATCACCAACAATGACTATCACCCTTCGCCCTGGTAACGCGGTTTGAACACCATATGCCGCAGGCAGAGCAAACCCAATTGAGCCCCATAACGGTTGAACTACCATTTTGGCTCCATGTGGCAACACTAACGAAGCTGCCCCAAATGATGCCGTACCCTGATCGGCAATAACAATATCACCCGGCTTCAGTGCATCCTGCACCACCCGCCATAATGCGTCCTGGTCGAGCAATCCTAACTGGCGCGGTACCCGCGGCTCAGGTGCCGGAATAACAGGTTGTCTGGGCAAGTCTGTGCGGCAAAGTTGTTGCAATATAGTCAGCGTGGTGCTCATGGGAATACCATGGAACCACTGCTCATCAATACGTACAGCATCGGGCTGGACATCCACGGTCTGTTCCAGTGTGAGGTTCTGGCTGAATCCGCAAGTAATTGTGTCAATAAACTTCACCCCTACACAAAACACCAGGTCTGCTTCTTCGATGGCATGTAACACCCGTAAAGTGCTCGATTTACCGCAATAAAGTCCAACAAAGCCGGGGTTGGTTTCATCGAACAGGCCTTTTCCCATTATCAGGCTGGCATGAGGTAATGGGTTTTCATCCATCCATGCCTGCAAAACTGGTTGAGCACCAAAGCGCTGAGCCAAAAAGTCCGCCAACAACGCAACCCGGTGGCTGCCACGAATTTTATCGCGTAATGCATTTCGCAACGCATCAAGCTGTTCGGGATGTGCGGGGGGCAGTGTTGGAGTGATAACGTTTACAGGAGGTTGTACAGAAATTTTTGCAACATCGGCAGGTAACTGCAAGTAACCGGGTTTACGTTGTGTGAGCATGTCATGCAATACCCGGTCAATTTCGCGGCAGGCATTTTCGGGTGTCAGTAACGCCTGACTACAAGTAATTTCCGCAGACATACGCTGAAAGCGCTGAAACTCACCATCTCCCAAAGTGTGATGCACCAGATCTCCGGCCCGTTGTGTTTTCAGACAAGGCGCTCCCACGATATGGATGACTGGCAAGTATTCTGCACAGCTTCCGGCAACCCCATTCAGCGCACTCAACTCACCAACACCAAAGGTGGTAACCAGTGCGGCGGCACCACGCGCCCGGGCATAACCATCTGCGGCATAAGCCGCGTTTAATTCATTTGCACACCCCACCCAGCTTAAATGGGGGTGCGCAACTATATGGTCAAGAAACTGCAAATTATAGTCGCCCGGCACCCCAAAAATATGCGCAATACCACACTCGCTGAGTCTGTCAACGAGGTAATCCGCAACAGTGTAAGAGCCCTGCATAGTAATGATCCTTATAACATTTACCTCCAGTAAGTATTGTGGATGTGTGATCGATGTCCAGAATAAAACTGGAAAAAGTCATGGAACGCGCGCTTTACAATGACTTCAGTTATGCTGGCTTGTGAATGTAAACGTATACACGAAGGATGGAACAATATGGTTTACCACCCGAATCCTGGCCGCTATGAAACAATGCGCTGGCGACGCTGTGGGCGTAGTGGCTTACAATTACCACTGGTTTCTCTGGGGTTGTGGCATAACTTCGGAGAAAACAGCCAGCCAGAGAATTGCCGTCGTTTATTGCGCCGGGCTTTTGATCTGGGTATTACTCATTTTGATTTAGCAAATAATTATGGGCCACCGCCGGGTTCAGCTGAAACCCAGTTTGGTGCTCTGTTGCACAGTGATTTTGCAGCATTACGCGATGAACTGGTCATTTCAACCAAGGCGGGCTACACCATGTGGCCGGGTCCCTATGGTGACTGGGGTTCACGCAAGTACCTTATCTCCAGTCTGAACCAGAGCCTGAAGCGCATGGGGCTGGACTATGTAGATATTTTTTATCATCATCGCCCGGACCCAAATACTCCACTGGAAGAAACAATGGGCGCACTTGACAGTATTGTCCGCCAGGGTAAAGCGCTGTACGTGGGTATTTCTAATTACCCGGCGGAGCTGGCGCGTAATGCCAGCCAGATATTGCGGAAAATGGGCACCCCGTGCCTTATTCATCAGCCACGTTATTCTATGTTTGAACGCACTCCAGAACAGGGGCTGCTGGATGTATTGGGTGAAGAAGGTGTCGGTTGTATTGCTTTTTCGCCGTTAGCTGGAGGGTTACTGACAGACCGTTACCTGAATGGTATTCCTGCAGATTCACGCATCGCCAGTGCCAGCCGTTTCCTGACTCCGGACAACCTTACCCCAGAAAAACTCGCCATTATTGGTCAGTTGAATGACCTGGCTCTGCGCCGGGGACAAAAACTGGCACAAATGGCGCTGGCATGGGTACTCAGAAATGAAAATGTGACCTCGGTTCTGATTGGTGCCAGTAAGACCAGTCAGCTTGATGATGCTGCGGGGATCATGAATAACCTGATTTTTTCTGAGGAAGAAAAAGCTGAGATTGAGACTATTCTTGGCGGTAACAGCCTGAAATAAAAAAAATTAGGTTTTCTCTTATCCCCTTGTCATGACATCTCCGTCATGATGCAGGTATGAGACCGTAAGGTCACGATAGTGAAGGAGTAAACCATGTTAAGGTCCCTGATACTTGCTGCTGCGATTATCACGGCAGTGCCGCTGGCAGCAAGCGCCGCCGAAATTACGCTTTTGCCGGCGATTAAATTACAAATTGGCGACCGCGATAGCTATGGCAACTACTGGGATGGCGGCCACTGGCGCGACCGCGATTACTGGCGCCGTAATTATGAATGGCGTGATGGACGCTGGCGCCATCATGATAATGGTCGCCACCGTGGTTGGGATAATGAGCGGGCCTATAAAGAAGGGTACCGGGACGGCTGGCATGACGGCGACGACCGACGTGGTCCTCCACACCATCACCACTGATCTTTATTCAACCTGTACACAAAGCGCCTGTATACAAAGCACCCGGAAAAACGTTGGCGGGTGCTTTTTTACTTAACAGGTTTACATCCCCGGGAATGCGCCCAGCAACAACCAGATATTTAATGCTACCACCACCAGCACAATCCCCCATCCCAACAGTTTAGTGTTACGGCTGTTCACCAGTTCGCCCATCAATCGTGAATCACTGGTGAATACCAACAACGGAATCAATGCCAGGGCTATACCAAAGCTCAACAGCACCTGGCTCATTACCAAAATCCGTGTAGGTTCCAGCCCCAGCAGGATAACCACAAATGACGGGATCATAGTCACTGCGCGCCGGACCCATAAGGGAATGCTGAAGCGGATAAAGCCTTGCATAACCACCTGCCCGGCCAGTGTGCCCACAACTGTAGAAGACAAACCGGCGGCAATCAGGCTCAAACCAAACACCGTGGCGGCACCGTGGCTGAGTAAGGGTTGCAGAGTGAGGTATGCCTGCTCAAGGTCCGCCACGCCTGCATGCCCATTGAAATGGAAGGCCGCCGCCGCAGTTGCCATCATTGCCAGGTTAACAAAACCTGCAATCGCCATGGCTATCCCGACATCCCACTTGGTAGCACAATAACGCTCTTGCTTACTGCCATCATGCAAGTACTGTGTCAGTGACGAGTGCAGGTAGATAACATGAGGCATAATCGTCGCACCTAACACACCAGCGGCAAGGAATACCGCTTCACCGGTTGGCAATGCAGGAATAATCATTCCTTTTGCGAGGTCTGCAATTCGTGGCTGAGAGAAGATGAGTTCCACAATATATGCAGCCGCTACGAATAGCAGCAACCCACCAATGACACGCTCAAGTGGTTTCTGGCCACGTCGCTGTAACATCAGGATGAGCCAGGTCGCAATGCCTGTCAGCACAGCCCCCTGTAATAAAGACACACCAAAAATCAATTTAAAGCCAATGGCGGCACCGATAAACTCAGCCAGGTCGGTCGCCATCGCAATGATTTCCGCCTGAATCCACCAGAACCAAACCAGCGGGCGTGGATAGTGATCACGAATATGCTCCGCCAGGTTTTTACCCGTTGCGATACCCAGTTTGGCTGAAAGGATCTGAATCAGCATCGCCATCAGGTTTGCCCAGACAACAACCCACAGCAACTGGTAGCCAAAACTGGCCCCTGCCTGAATATTGGTGGCAAAGTTACCCGGGTCGATATAACCAATTGCGGCTATAAAGGCAGGCCCCAGCAAGGTGAGCCTGAGTTTTCTCACACTCCGTCCTTTTGTTTGTACATTGCTGTTGGTCATAATCCGCCTCAAAATATAGCCTTTGCTATGTTTCATGCTAACAAAACGATAATGATTATCAAGTTCATTTGGAGTGATAATCATGATTGTTGTGATAGCCGGGAACAATGGAAAAAGGAAGGTTATACGCGTACTGTTACCTGACAGTACCGTGAGAGAAGGTTAACACAATGTAAATTTTTTGATTGATATACGCAACTTTTATCATCTTTACCTAACATAACATTTCTGTATCACAGCTCACGATTTGGCATTACCACCAAACAAGCGCCTAATAATGTGCTATATGTCTCGTTTTATTCTTTCCTGTTGCATAGAATGTGCACGGAAATTTAACCTGCCTCTAATTTGGAGCAAACATGTCCCGTGTTCTGCATTTTATTCTGGCGCTTGCCATTGTCGCGCTACTGGCTTTGCTGGTCAGCCATGACCGTAAAAGCATTCGGCTTCGATACATCGTTCAGTTACTGGTAATTGAAGTTTTACTGGCCTGGTTTTTCCTGCATTCAGAAGCCGGTCTGGGCTTCGTTAAAGGCTTTTCTGAACTGTTCGAAAAATTGCTCAGTTTTGCAAACCAGGGCACCGACTTTGTCTTTGGGAAAATGAATGATCAGGGACTGGCTTTCTTCTTCCTGAAAGTTCTGTGCCCTATTGTGTTCATCTCCGCATTGATCGGTATTTTGCAGCATATTCGTCTATTGCCGGTGATTATTCGCCTGGTAGGTACTTTGCTGTCCAAAGTTAACGGAATGGGGAAACTGGAATCTTTTAATGCTGTAAGCTCACTGATACTGGGACAATCAGAAAACTTTATTGCTTATAAGGATATCCTCGGCAAAATGTCACGCAATCGCATGTACACCATGGCAGCAACTGCAATGTCCACGGTGTCTATGTCAATTGTTGGCGCTTATATGACAATGCTCCAGCCCAAATATGTTGTTGCCGCACTGGTACTCAACATGTTCAGCACTTTTATTGTACTTTCGTTGATTAACCCTTACCGCGTTGATAAAAGCGAAGAAAACTTGCAAATGTCAAATTTGCACGAAGGACAAAGCTTCTTCGAGATGTTAGGAGAGTACATTCTGGCTGGCTTTAAAGTGGCCATTATTGTTGCAGCCATGCTGATTGGTTTTATCGCGCTGATTTCAGCACTGAATGCATTGTTTGCCACGCTGCTGGGTATCTCCTTCCAGGGCATTTTGGGTTATATCTTCTACCCTGTGGCCTGGGTAATGGGCGTACCTTCCAACGAAGCGCTTCAGGTTGGCAGTATTATGGCGACCAAACTGGTCTCTAATGAGTTTGTTGCCATGATGGATCTGCAAAAAATTGCCAGTTCACTGACACCACGAGCAGAGGGCATTCTGTCTGTCTTTTTGGTGTCTTTCGCCAACTTCTCTTCAATTGGGATTATTGCCGGGGCAATTAAAGGCCTGAATGAAGAGCAAGGAAACGTTGTTTCCCGCTTCGGGCTGAAACTGGTATACGGCTCAACGCTGGTAAGTGTGTTGTCTGCTTCTATTGCTGCACTGGTGCTGTAACCCCGCCTGAGCATGGCCTGACTATTCATGCCTGCTCGCCAAACAGGGAGAGTTGCTGCTTTCCCTGTTTGGCAAAGTGCCACTTCCCGGTACTGAAACTACCTTTGCTGCATCGCACCATCATGTCAGCAGCTCAGGCTTACCCACCAGATACCCTTGCAGGTAATCCACCCCTAGGTTGAACAACAATTCACGCTGTGCCGCTGTTTCAACAAATTCGGCTACAACATCCAGCCCGCGGAATTTTGCCAGTGCACAGATAGACTGAACAATAATCACATCCTCAGTACTGCGCGTGATGTTACGAATAAAACAACCGTCAATTTTGATAATATCGGCATCAAGACGTTTCAGGCGCTCATAGTTAGAATACCCCGTACCAAAGTCATCAATCGCTATCATAAACCCGGCCTGGCGGAGTAACTGAATATTACGCGCGGTATGTTCTGCAGTAGAAAAAGCCTGCTCTTCAGTTACCTCAATTACAATGCGGCTGGCATCCACCTCGCTTTCGGTAAACAGGCGCACAATACGTTGAGCTACGCCATTTTGCATGAGTGTTACGGGCATCAGGTTGACCGAAAAGCGCCGATTTTCTCCACGAGCCACAGAGGATGATAAATAGCTCAGTAACTTAGCCATGACCAGCATGTCAAAATGCACACTTAAATCACATTGTGTGATTATAGGTAAAAACGTATCCGGCATCATGATGCGCCCATCCACCATCAGGCGGCTGAGGATCTCGTCGTACCGTTCCCCTGAGCGCCCGACAATAGGCTGCCCTACCAGCAGCAGTTGCCCGTTATCCAGCGCCTGCTTTATCTTCTGAAACAGTTCAACTTGCCCGGATGTTGCTGACATGACACTTTCGGGTTGCGTATCCAGCCCAATCACTGGTTCAAGAGTATTCGTCTGCTCCGCCAGATAACTCAGTTGCCCCAACAAACGGTTCAGTTCACCGGGTACGGCCATTATCTTGCCCCACGCTGCCATATATTCAATGGTCAGTTGCTGTTCCTTCCAGGGAACCCGACGGGCATTCAGGATACTTACCATCTGACGCAAACGCTTCTCATGGTTTCCTTCGTGTAAATACAATAACACTTCACACCCGATGAACTGGAAAACCCGTTCATTCGCCCGCAAGTGAACCGACAATGTCTGGTCCAGTAACGATTTACAATGTGCCCGCATTAAAAAACCATAGTGGCGCCCGAGGAACTCTAAATTATTGAGCCGAATACAACAAAGTATGCCCCCCGGATGGGTTTTCATATGGGCATCCAGTGCACGCAGGTTGGGTAACCAGGTCATTGGGTCTGTCAGTGCATGGTTGTGCCACACTCGCTGTAACCTCGCACCACGGTTATAGATGCGTATCATGTAATACAGACATACAGTAAATGCGATAAAAATAGATAATGTAAATGCCAGTACCGGCCCATAATTGATGTTGTGAACAAAATTCTTATTGAACTGGATAAGGAAAAAAGCGGAGATCGCCCAAAGAATGGCAATAAAAATTGCTCCCGGGCTGCGAATCCCCACGGTAAAAATAAAAAATAACAACGGCAGCATATAAGCACTAAACAGCTCACTGCTTACCGGGGAGCAAAACACCCACATGAGAGAAGCCAGGGCTGTAAACCAGATAACTGTTTTTGTTCTGATTGCCGGTGAAAAATAAGGTTTAACCCGCACTAACCACATTGCCCGGCGAAATGCAGGACTTAACGACACTCTTAGTGAATAATAAACCGCAGGTGAAAATATTAAAGCAGAAATAATAAGACTTTGTACATCAATGACATTAAACAGATAAGATGTCATACCAAAGTAAGGTGACAGCCCATCAGGGAACGGCACAAACATTCCCGTCAGATACATCAGCGCTTTTATTAAGCACGGAGCAACAAACCCAAGCGCACAGATCAATACTGCGCCATTACGCCCCATCATATCGTGCCGCCAGCGCCGCCCGCCCCACCTTCTCAGTGCACCACAAACAGCGATGACAGGCACCAGCACACAGCCAATAAACAGCAAAATTAGCCAGGGCGATTCAGTGGAAAAAATCCACAAATAGACAGTAACCGTAGCAAAAGTAAGAGGAATGACAGCCATGCGCCCCCAGAGTAATAAAACAGAAATAATAACACTCAGGGGAAGCCAGCTCAGGTAGTTAGGCTCACCATCAATCCAGGTCAAAGGAGAAAAATGGCGGGATACAGCAATAAGAACCGTACTTATTATAAAAATGAACAATTGCTTCCGTATTTTATTAAAAAAAACATCCATATTCATTAACAACTCCCTTTGCCGTTTTAATTACCCTATACCGGCACACCGCTAATTAGTTGCTTAATTACGCTCCCTGTGAACCGTCAATACACCGAAACCGGGTTTAACATGACCTGACAAATCAGGTGTTGGTGATATATTATTTATATTTATAGTTCCGGGCAATAAATCATTTGCCACAATACATAATTAGCTGAATAATAATAAAACACCATAAAAAAAAGAGAAAAAAAGACACAAGAATACAAATAAAGAGATTTTGAATGAAAACGATAAATATTCACATAAGGAAAGTGTCATGACAAACTGGCTACAATAGTTACTATGCCTGCCACTGGTTTCTCATTACGCAGAACCGGGCAAAGTGAAGGAACAACAAAGTTTCCACGGCTTGCCATTTGGTGAATAAAAAAACACCTGTATCTCTAAGAGATACAGGTGTTTTATGTGCTCTGTTATACAGAGCCAAGGAATTTTGGTGGAGCTAAGCGGGATCGAACCGCTGACCTCTTGCATGCCATGCAAGCGCTCTCCCAGCTGAGCTATAGCCCCACGATTTCAGGAAACAACGAGTGTTATATCCGCCAAATTAAGCGTAATACCAACATAAGTTGGTGGAGCTAAGCGGGATCGAACCGCTGACCTCTTGCATGCCATGCAAGCGCTCTCCCAGCTGAGCTATAGCCCCAATCCTGAACACGTTTCCGTGTTGACGGGCGGCATGATATGCAACCCCTTGTCTGGTGTCAACGATGAAAAGGGGCATCCTGAATCAACCGCTGAAAAAGCCAGCAAATCAGACTTTTTTTTCGAGGTCGCCCCTGTTACAGGAATTCGAATCACAGAATCACGTTAAAGGATGCTATAAAATATTCATGTAATGCCAGGTTAACAGAAAAAACAAGGACATTGAGATGCTCAAGGAACAGATAACGCCAGATAAGCTGGCTGTTGTGACCAGCTTTAACCGCCATATAATCAATACATCGGTAACTTCCTGTACGTGGCAAACCACTGCCTACCGGGCTGCGCAAAGCAGCAAGGGGGGTGTAGGCTGCACACAGCAACAGATACGGATTTTTTTGTTTAAACCCTCTCATCAATTCTCACTTTCTTCACTCGCGCGAGTGGTTAAAAACATCAGTGCAGTATTACTCCATAATGTTGTCAGGTATCTCTCTCCGCCAAAGCAACTTCCTCGCCGTACCTTATTGTTATCCAAAGTCCTTCATGATGTTGGGTGCCATTTCGCAACAGGTGAGCAGGTGAGCCGATAATGAATATATTTAAAAGCAAAATGACACCGGCAGAATTAGCGCAAATTGTAGGTTACCAGCCCCAGACCATTAATAAATGGATCAAAAAGCATGGCTGGCAAACGTCACAAATTAAAGGAGTTAAAGGCGGGAAAGCACATGCGATACATATGACTCAGGAGGTACGTCGCTTTATGCTCAGCACCCGTAATTTGCGCCAGGCGGCAGAGCAACCGGAAGCGATTCCTTTGTCACTTATTTCTGCAGAATCCCCACTGATGGATGATGATTTTTTCAGTTCACAACTGATGTCAGTACTGCTTCAAATGTGTGAAGAAGAAAGGCGTTGTTTACTGTCCTTACTGGCGCGAGAAGGTATTTCTGGCATGCTGTCACGCCTGGCAATCCGGTAATTCCCCAATGGCCGGTTTGTTCAGGGGGGCAGTTTAACTCTCTGGCTTACTTTTTTGTTGAAAGGCCGGACTACGCTTAAAGCAGCCCAGTAAAACATGTAAAACAAAAAAACCGGCTCTGTGAGCCGGTTTTCACTAACCTGACCAGTGATTACTGCTGCGCTTCACGCTGTGCAATAAATTCCAGCGCTTGCTGAATACGCGCCAGACTACGGGTTTTACCAATAGCATGCACAGTCACGTCCAGTGCCGGAGATTGCCCCGCACCAGTGACTGCTACACGCAAAGGCATCCCCACTTTCCCCATCCCCACTTCCAGTTCATCTGCCGTTGACTGAATAGCATGGTGAATATTTTCCGCAGTCCAGTCAGTAATTGCAGACAGTTTATCGCTAACCACTTCGAGTGGCTGGCGGGCAACCGGGCGCAGATGTTTCTTCGCAGCATCAGCATCAAATTCACTGAAATCTTCATAGAAGTAACGGCAGCTTTCAGCAATTTCTTTCAGCGTTTTGCAACGCTCGCCCAGTAATTTCACCAGGTCAGCCAGTTGAGGACCAGTCTGAGTATTAATATTTTGCTGTTCAATGTGCCATTGCAAGTGTGTGGCAACATATTCAGCCGGTAACGTATTAATATAGTGGTGATTCAGCCACAACAATTTGTCAGTGTTGAACGCACTGGCAGATTTACTTACCGCTTCCAGCGTGAACAGTTGTTTCATTTCATCAATAGTGAAAATCTCCTGATCACCGTGCGCCCAGCCCAGGCGAACCAGGTAGTTCAACAACGCTTCTGGCAGGTAGCCTTCATCGCGGTACTGCATAACACTGACCGCGCCATGGCGTTTAGATAATTTTTTACCGTCATCACCCAGAATCATAGAAACATGAGCGTACTCCGGCACGGGTGCTTTTAACGCTTTCAGGATGTTTATTTGACGTGGCGTATTGTTGATATGGTCTTCACCACGAATAACATGTGTAATCCCCATATCCCAGTCATCCACCACAACACAGAAGTTATAGGTCGGAGAACCATCGGTGCGGCGGATTATCAGATCATCAAGTTCCTGGTTGCTGAACTCGATAGGGCCACGAATTTTATCATTAAAGATAACGGAGCCTTCCTGCGGGTTAGCAAAACGCACGACATGGGGTTCATTTGCATCATGGTGGGTGTGATCATGGCGGCAGCGCCCGTCATAACGTGGTTTATCACCATTTGCCATCTGTTCTTCGCGCAGTTTTTCCAGGCGCTCTTTAGAGCAATAGCATTTATATGCTGTCCCTTCTTCCAGCATTTCATCAATGACCTGGTTGTAACGGTCAAAACGTTTGGTCTGGTAGTACGGGCCTTCATCCCAGTCCAGGCTCAGCCAGTTCATTGCATCCATAATTGCATCGATAGCGGGCTGAGTGGAGCGTTCAAGGTCGGTATCTTCAATGCGCAGGACGAACTCGCCCCCCAGATTACGGGCATAAAGCCAGGAATATAAGGCAGTACGGGCACCACCAACATGCAGGTAACCAGTTGGGCTTGGCGCAAAGCGGGTTTTGATTTTCATTAAGTGGCCTTAATACGTAAATATGCCGAAACACGGCAAATGCCGGGAAAACAAAGTGGGCAATATTCTACCACTGTATGCTGATTCCTCAATCCAGAGTCTGTCTGTGTGAACAGAAAGGTGACTTTTTGCTGGTTAATCTTATAAAAACGGGCATTTCGTCACCATGATGGCTAAATTTACGACGAACAAATAAAAACTTTAGAAAAGGCGTTGACTCATTTTGTTCTCTCCCTATAATGCGACTCCACACAGCGGGGGTGATTAGCTCAGCTGGGAGAGCACCTCCCTTACAAGGAGGGGGTCGGCGGTTCGATCCCGTCATCACCCACCACTTTTGATGTGGTTCCCGCAGTGTAAAGCAAGAAATTGAGATTGGGTGATTAGCTCAGCTGGGAGAGCACCTCCCTTACAAGGAGGGGGTCGGCGGTTCGATCCCGTCATCACCCACCAATCTCACCAGCTGAATTTCTTGCAATGAAGTATGCAGTACCGAAGTGGGTGATTAGCTCAGCTGGGAGAGCACCTCCCTTACAAGGAGGGGGTCGGCGGTTCGATCCCGTCATCACCCACCACTTCGGGTCGTTAGCTCAGTTGGTAGAGCAGTTGACTTTTAATCAATTGGTCGCAGGTTCGAATCCTGCACGACCCACCAATGTAGAAAGGCGCCCTAAAGGCGCCTTTTTGCTATGCGCAAAAAGTGCAGGATGAGAACCTGCTGCAGGTTCGAGCCGAGCGAAGCGTAGTCGCTGAAATGTTCGCTGCCAGCTCCTGGTTTATTACTCCCCGGACTCATCCCATATCATCCTGTCAGTACAATCCGTATTATCATCAATAAAAAGGATTCAGTCTGTCAGGAAAAACCATGAGTAAATCCATAATCACGCTTAACGGGCTAAAAATTGTCATCATGCTGGGAATGATGGTTATCATCCTCGCCGGCGTGAGAATTGCCGCAGAAATAATTGTACCGTTCGTTCTGGCAATATTTATCGCCGTTATTCTTAACCCCGTCATCCAGTATATGGTGCGCTTACGGGTTCCAAGAGCGCTGGCTATTTTCACACTGATTTCGTTGATAATTTTTTTCGTCGTTGTGCTTCTGGCTTATTTGGGTACCACACTTAATGATTTGGCGCGCACCCTGCCCCGGTACCGCACTTCATTAGTGATACCTCTGCAAACCATTGAACCCTGGTTGCAGCGAGCCGGGATAAAAGTCTCTGTTGAGCAACTTATCAAATACATTGACCCTAATTCCGCCATGACATTTATTTCAACGTTGTTAACTCAGCTATCCAGTGCCATGACCAGTATATTTCTACTGTTACTGACAGTGGTGTTTATGCTGCTCGAAGCACCTCAGTTACCAACAAAACTGCAATATACCTTGTCGCGCCCCAGTGCTGGCATGGCTGCCATGCAACGCGCTATCGACAGCGTGTCTCATTATCTGGTGTTGAAAACAGCCATCAGCCTGCTGACCGGGTTAATCGTCTGGATTATGCTACTGGTGCTTGGTGTACAGTTCTCCTTTATTTGGGGTTTGCTGGCGATGGCGCTGAATTTCATTCCCAATATTGGCTCTGTGCTGGCAGCCATTCCGGCTATTTTGCAAGTACTGGTCTTCCAGGGAGTGTACGATGCACTGACGGTTTTGGCAGGCTATATGGTGATTAACCTGGTTATCGGCAATATTCTCGAGCCGCGCATGATGGGGCGAGGGTTAGGTTTATCCACTTTGGTAGTATTTATGTCGTTGATCTTTTGGGGATGGTTACTGGGAGCTGTGGGGATGCTGCTCTCCGTGCCACTGACTATCGTGGTGAAAATTGCGCTGGAACAGTCTGAAGGGGGCAAGCGCATTGCCATGCTGCTGAATGACGTACCGGACTATAAGTAAAATATGCCCCCTGGAGCAGAGCTTCAGGGGGTTATATATGGGATTACGGGCGGTATACTTTTACGTTCATAAAACCTTGTTCACGCAGATAAAGTGCCTGCAACCGGCTCATCACTCCGCGCTCGCACCACAACAAATAGTTTTTGCTCTGGTCGAGGTCACCGAATTTGGTGCTCAGTTTATAAAACGGCAGCGAAGCCACCTGTACGCCATCCACTGCGAAAGGTTTATCCTCCTGCTCATCAACTGACCGAATATCCAGTAACACATCGTTTGGCCCAAAACCACTTACGGTCTCGACTTCAACCACGACTTCATCGGTTTGCGTGGCGATATCGCGAATATCCATATTCACTGCATTCTCTACCACCTGGTCGAGGATGCTGAAATCAAAATGAGCTTCTTCCGCCTCAATTTTCGCTTTCACGGCTTTTACTGTGGGGCTTTTGGAGATAACACCGCAGTATTCAGGCATGGTACGGGCAAAATCTTCAGTACCAATTTCACGCGCCAAATCGATAATGTGTTCTTTATCCCAGGAGATAAGCGGGCGCAGTACCAGCGTGTCGCTTACATTGTCGATAAGCCGCAAGTTAGTCAGGGTCTGGCTCGATACCTGCCCCAGCGCTTCACCTGTTACAATCGCCTGAACACCGTAGCGCTCCGCGACTTTGGATGCGGCGCGCACCATCATACGTTTCAGTACCACGCCCATCTGGCCGTCATCCACTTTTTCAAGGATTTCGCCCACAACCGGCTCAAAGTTAATCGCGACAAAACGTACACGGTGCGAACTGCCGAAGCGGTTCCACAAGTAGTGCGCTACCTGGCGAACCCCAATTTCATGGGCCGCGCCACCAAGGTTAAAGAAGCAGTAATGCACCCGGCAACCACGGCGCATCAGCATATAGCTGGATACACCTGAATCAAAACCACCTGAAATCAGTGACAACACATCTTCCTGGGTACCAATGGGGAAGCCGCCAATCCCTTCATAGCGCCCTTCAACAACCAACAGCCTGTCGTCTTCAATTTCCAGGTTGACCGTCACATCGGGGTTCGTCAACTTCACTTTAGCTGATTCGATGTGCTGATTCAGCCCACCGCCAACATAGCGCTCAACCTCAATAGAGCTGAACGAATGTTTGCCACGACGTTTAACCCGAACACAAAATGTTTTATTTTCCAGTTGGGAGCGGTAACGTTCGAGAGTCTGCTCGAAAATATTGTGCATGTCGGTGAACGGCAGGTCTTCCACTTCAAGAATATGGTGGATACCAGGAATACGGGTCAGCGCATCACGAATTGTTTCGCGTTGTGTTTCGTCTTTCGCGCGAACAATGATGTGGTCCCAGTGGCGGACAACAGCAAGGTCTTCATCATAATGCTTGAGAACGTTACGGATGTTTCCGGTCAGAATCTTAATGAAGCGCAACCGCACAGATTGGCTTTTGATGGTGATTTCCGGGAACAATTTAATGATAAACTTCATGGCGGCAAGGATTCGTTGGTCAGCCTGCATACGCGGGCAGGAAAATGAAGTACTGCTGGCGAAAGGCCAGCATCCGAAAGCGCGACAGTATATCACCATCATTGTGAAACTGCGCACATAACCTGGCCTGGATACATTATTTGCTTATCATTTTTACTCCGCTACCATGTGGCGTAGTAAAGATGACTTAATCAGGAAGCTGTATTCGTTATGCCGAAGAAAAATGAACAACCCGCCAGTTTTGAAACGGCGCTACAAGAACTGGAAACCATTGTTTCTCGCCTGGAAAATGGCGAACTGCCACTGGAAGACGCGCTCAACGAGTTTGAGCGTGGTGTACAACTTGCCCGCCAGGGCCAGCAAAAATTACAGCAGGCTGAGCAGCGCGTACAAATTTTACTCTCGGAAAGTGAAAACGCACCGTTAACTCCTTTCAAGCCGGATGCCGAATAACAATGGATTTTAATCAGCTGTTAACTGTGTATGCATCCCGGGCAAATACGGCAATAGCCGGTTTTATCAGCACACTGCCTTTTCAGGACTCTGCGCTGGTTGGCGCTATGGAATATGGCGCACTGCTCGGGGGTAAGCGCCTGCGCCCTTTCCTGGTTTATGCCACCGGGCAGATGCTGGGGATGCCACTCAGTGTTCTGGATACGCCTGCTGCAGCCATTGAATGTATCCACGCTTACTCATTGATCCATGATGATCTGCCAGCCATGGATGATGACGATCTGCGCCGTGGGCAACCAACCTGCCATATTCGCTTTGGTGAGGCAACAGCCATTCTCGCGGGTGATGCCCTGCAAACCCTGGCTTTTGCTATCCTGAGTGATACCGCTATGCCCGGTGTTTCTGATGCTTCCCGGGTGGCAATGCTCCGTGAACTGGCCGGAGCCAGTGGCGCGGCAGGAATGTGCGCAGGCCAGGCACTGGATCTTGAAGCAGAAGGTAAACATGTTGATTTAGCTGCACTTGAGTGCATTCATCGCCATAAAACTGGGGCGCTGATTCGCGCGGCGGTGCGCCTTGGTGCGCTGAGTGCCGGTGAAAAAGGGGTTGCGGCATTACCTTTACTGAGCCAGTTTTCAGACAATATCGGGCTTGCTTTCCAGGTCCAGGATGACATTCTGGATGTCATAGGTGATACCGCAACGCTTGGAAAACGCCAGGGTGCAGATATACACCTGGGTAAAAGCACCTACCCGGCTTTACTTGGGCTTGAGCAGGCGCAGGCCCGGGCACATGAATTGTGTACTCAGGCACTTGAGGCCCTGGACGGGTTACGTGAACAACACCTGGATACACAGCCGCTGGAAGCACTTGCACATTTTATCATTCAAAGGGATAAGTAAACACCGGGTTAGCATGATGTAAACCCATGCTGGATGCGGGATAATATCTCTTACCGGGAGGATACCGCCAGGCGGCATCCTGTTTCCCATTATTACCATACGAGTCTCTGATGAGTTTTGATATTGCCAAATACCCGACCCTGGCGCTGGTTGACTCCCCGCAAGAGTTACGGCTGTTACCACGCGAAAGTCTGCCCAAAGTGTGCGATGAATTACGCCGTTACCTGTTGGATAGTGTCAGCCGCTCCAGTGGGCACTTTGCTTCGGGCCTGGGTACCATTGAGCTGACAGTGGCCCTGCACTATGTCTATAACACACCGTTTGATCAGTTGATTTGGGATGTCGGGCACCAGGCATATCCACATAAAATTATCACTGGCCGCCGGGATAATATTGGCACCATTCGTCAGAAAGATGGGCTGCACCCTTTCCCGTGGCGCGAAGAGAGTGAATACGATGTGTTAAGTGTCGGGCATTCATCCACTTCTATTAGTGCCGGGCTGGGCGTTGCTGTCGCCGCAGAGAAAGAAGGCAAAGGTCGCCGTACTGTGTGTGTTATTGGCGATGGCGCCATCACCGCGGGTATGGCGTTTGAAGCGATGAACCACGCGGGTGACATCAAATCCGACATGCTGGTTATTCTCAATGATAACGAAATGTCGATTTCAGAAAACGTCGGCGCGCTGAATAACCACCTTGCACAGTTGCTGTCTGGCAAGCTCTACTCCAGCCTGCGAGAAGGCGGTAAGAAAGTGTTCTCTGGTGTACCACCGATTAAAGAATTACTGAAACGCACTGAAGAACATATTAAAGGCATGGTGGTTCCCGGGACGTTGTTTGAAGAACTGGGCTTTAACTATATTGGCCCGGTTGACGGCCATGATGTGGCAGGGTTGGTGAGTACCCTGAAAAATATGCGCAGCCTGAAAGGGCCGCAATTTCTGCATATCATGACCAAGAAAGGTCGGGGTTACGCACCGGCTGAAAAAGATCCCATTTCATTTCATGCGGTACCTAAATTCGATCCGCAAAGCGGCACCCTGCCGAAAGCAACAGCCGCGCAGCCCAGCTATTCGAAAATCTTTGGTAACTGGTTGTGCGAAACAGCCAAACAGGATGACAAGCTGATGGCGATTACGCCAGCTATGCGGGAGGGTTCCGGTATGGTCGAATTCTCTCGCCAGTATCCTGACCAGTATTTTGATGTCGCCATTGCTGAACAGCACGCCGTGACTTTTGCGGCAGGCCTGGCAATTGGTGGTTATAACCCGGTCGTCGCCATTTACTCGACATTTTTACAGCGCGCTTACGACCAGTTGATTCATGATGTCGCCATTCAGAAACTGCCGGTACTGTTCGCTATAGACCGGGCCGGTATTGTTGGGGCAGATGGCCCAACGCATCAGGGTGCATTTGACCTCAGTTTCCTGCGCTGTATTCCGGGCATGGTTATTATGGCGCCGAGTGATGAAAACGAATGCCGCCTGATGCTGCACACGGGCTACCACTACAAAGACGGGCCGTCTGCGGTGCGCTATCCGCGTGGTAATGCGCGGGGTGTCCCACTTACACCGCTGGAAGTGCTGCCTTTAGGTAAAGGCCGCCTGTTACAGGAAGGCCAGGATATTGCGATTCTGAACTTTGGCACACTGTTGCCAGAGGCTGAACAGGCTGCGCAGGCGTTGAATGCCACCCTGGTGGATATGCGCTTTGTGAAACCCCTGGACGAAAGCCTGATTCTGGAAATGGCAAGCCGCCATTCCGCACTGGTTACACTGGAGGAAAACGCGGTGATGGGTGGTGCCGGGAGTGGGGTTAATGACGTTCTGATGGCACACCGCAAACCAATTCCAGTTCTGAACCTGGGGCTGCCAGATACTTTTATTCCCCAGGCGACACAGGATGAAGCCCGTAGTGCTCTTGGCCTTGATGGCCCGGGAATCACGCAGCGCATCCGTGAATGGCTCGGATAAAACTATCTTTTACTTCTCCTCTTTCCTCTCCTGCTATGCTTAAAGCAAACTTTTTTCTCATTGCAGGAGAGGAGTCATGGAATATACCACGCTGGGTAAAACCCACCTTCGCATTTCCCGTTTGTGTCTTGGTTGTATGACATTTGGTGAGCCAGAGCGTGGGCGACACGCCTGGACCTTACCGGAAGAAAGCAGCCGCGACCTGATTCAGTATGCCCTCGGCAGGGGCATTAATTTTTTCGATACTGCCAACAGTTACTCCGACGGCAGCAGTGAAGAAATCGTTGGCCGGGCATTGCGTGACTTTGCCCGCCGGGAAGATGTGGTGGTGGCAACCAAGGTCTACTTCCCTGTGGGGGATTTAACCGAAGGCCTGTCACGCAAGCAAATTATGCGGTCCATTGATGACAGCCTGAAACGCCTTGGAATGGAGTATGTCGACCTGCTGCAGATCCACCGCTGGGACTACAACACACCACTGGAAGAAACGCTTGAAGCGCTGCATGATGTCGTTCAGTCCGGCAAAGCTCGCTTTATTGGCGCATCATCCATGCATGCCTGGCAATTTGCTAAAGCACTGTTCACCCAACGCCAGCATGGCTGGAATGAGTTTGTTACTATGCAGGACCAGTACAATCTTATTCAGCGTGAAGAAGAACGGGATATGCTGCCATTGTGCTACGACCAGGGGATTGCCGTTATTCCATGGAGCCCGCTGGCTCGTGGGCGTTTAACCCGCCCCTGGGGGGAAACCACAGCCCGTTCAGTGTCAGATGAGTTCGGTAAAAGTCTGTATCAGTCCAGTGAAGCGAATGACGAACAAATTGCGCAGAGAGTGGCCGCAATCGCTCGCGATAAAGAAGTCAGCCGTGCCCAGGTGGCTCTGGCATGGTTGTTAAGTAAACGAGGTATTGCGGCACCAATTATTGGCTCATCACGCAAAGAGCAGCTTGAAGACTTACTGAATGCTGTCGATTTGAAACTCAGTGATGAAGATATTGCCGAGCTGGAAACGCCTTACCAGCCGCATCACGTAGTTGGCTTTCGTTAACTATCGGCACAACCTCATGTCCGCACAGAACGAGAGGATGGCACCCAATAAAAAACCAGGAAAATCAATTCATTGATTTTCGGCTGCTAACTAAAAAGAAGGAAAAATCACGCTTTTTCCTTCTTTTTCACCAATATGAAGCAACCCTGTAAGGGGCTGTTTCATGGCTCAGCTCAGTAAACCAATGGGCCAGTAATGGCCACATAAATACAGGGCTGCTGCAGCGATAACCCCGGCGACAATGTCATCCACCATAATGCCCATACCACCATGCACATTTTTGTCAAACCAGCGGATGGGCCAGGGTTTCCACATATCGAAAATACGGAATAGTACAAACCCTACAGCCACCCAGCGCCAGTCATTGGTGGGCAGTGCCATCAGGGTTATCCACATGCCGATAAATTCATCCCACACAATACTTCCGTGGTCATGGACTCCCATGTCACGGGCTGTTATATGGCATAAATAGACGCCAATGCAGATTCCCAACATCAGCACCAGTACATACAGTTGCCAGGGCAGGAAGCTCAGTAAATACCAGAAAGGAATAGCTGCCAGGGATCCCATCGTGCCGGGGACTATCGGGCTTAAACCACTGCCAAACCCGGTCGCCAACAAATGCCATGGGTTAGATAGCCTAAGCCGGCGTTTGGCCGCGGCTTTTTCAGACGGTCGCAAAGTGGTCATATCCTTGTAACTCCAGTTTTACCGGCTTTCCTTGTTGCATCAGTATCAGCCCGTCATTGGCCACGGTCATTTGCCCCACACAAGTCCAGGGAATACCTAAATGGCCAATCGCTACGTCCAGCGCTCCACGGTTAACTTCCGGCACCGTAAAGCAGAGTTCGTAATCTTCCCCTCCGGCCAGAGCCCACTCCAGCGCCTGCTCCATTGATGTACTGGCCTTGAGCGCGTCGGAAAGCGGCAGGTTATCCAGCTCAAGGCGGGCACCACAACCACTGGCTTTCAGGATGTGGCCCAGGTCAGAGATCAGGCCGTCGGAAAGATCAATAGCACTGCTTGCCAGATCCCGTAACGCCTGGCCGTGGAGAATCCGTGGTTTAGGGCGTAAATGACGGCTTACCAGCCAGTCAGCATGGACCTTATCTTCCACCAGCAAACGTTTCTGAAGAATCGCCAGCCCGGCTGCACTGTCACCGGGTGTCCCGGTCACGTAAATCCAGTCTCCCGGACGTGCACCACTACGCTTCAACGCTCTGCCATGAGGAACAAAACCATGAATACCCAGAGTCATCGACAGTGGACCTTTCGTGGTATCCCCGCCGATTAACTGCATATCATAGTAACTGAGCTGCTCGAACAGGCTGTCACTAAAGGCGGCAAGCCAGCTCTCATCCACATTTGGCAAGGTTAATGCCAGTGTAAGCCAGGCGGGGTCTGCCCCCATCGCCGCAAGATCACTAATATTTACCGCCAGCGCCTTACAGGCAATATCGGCAGGCGCCATATCAGGAAGAAAATGAATACCACTCACCAGCGTATCAGTGCTGATCGCGAGGGTCTGGCGTTCAGGAACAACCAGTAAGGCACAGTCATCGCCAATACCTGTTTCCACATCCCGCCGCGAACTGCTGACACGATTGAAATAGCGGTCTATTAACGAAAATTCACCGCAAGCCATACAAAAAGCCTCAACAGATAAAAAAACAAAGGCCGGGAAACCCGGCCAATGACAACAATGCTGGTGCTGCCTTACAAGACAACACGCCATGTATCAAACTTATTTCCGGTGTGGGCGCACCTGAGGCGCGACTTTGTCGAGAACACCGTTAACAAACTTATGGCTATCTTCTGCACCAAACGTTTTAGCCAGTTCAATCGCTTCATTGATGGCCACTTTATATGGGACATCATCACGTTTAGACAGTTCAAACAACGCAATACGCAATACCGCTTTTTCCACCTGGCCTAACTCTTCAAGCTGGCGAGATAATACAGGCTTCATAAGCTCATCGAGATATGCGCTGTTATTCGCCACCCCGGCCAGCAGTTCACGGAAGTACATGACGTCGACATCTTTCACGTCCTGTTCCGCCAGGAACTGGTATTCAACATCAGCGATGTCGTTCTGGGACAACTGCCAGGAGTAAAGCGCCTGGACGGCACACTCACGGGCGCGGTGACGAGCAGCAGGTTTCACGGAATTCCCCTTACTAAAAAATCAGGCCTTAATGGCTTTCAATACATTAATCATTTCGAGCGCGGTCAGGGCAGCTTCTGCACCTTTATTACCGGCTTTAGTACCAGCACGCTCAATTGCCTGCTCAATACTTTCGGTTGTCAGAACACCGAAGGCTACTGGAATTTCGCTACTCTGGGCGACATGAGACAAACCAGTGCTTGCACCACCTGCGACATATTCGAAATGGGCAGTACCGCCACGAATAACAGTACCCAGCGCAACCACCGCGTCATAACGGCCAGTTTTCGCCAGTGCGCCAGCAGCCAGTGGCAGCTCATACGCACCCGGAACCCAAACCACGGTGATATTTTCATCTTTTACCTGACCAATACGTTTCAGGGCGTCAATCGCACCGTCCAGCAGGCTGTCATTGATGAAGTTATTAAAACGCGCGATTGTGATGGCGACGCGAGCGTCCGGGGTAGCAACGGTAGCTTCAATAATGTTCATACTCTTCCTTACGAGTTTTGTTGTGGCCCCCGCAGGGGGGCGGATTTTATCATAATCTTTCAGGCACTGCTTACTTTTATACACCTTACGCGCTGAATGCCTTCTCTCCTCCGGCATTCCGGTTATGTGCATCCGTTCTGACTCAGTGGCTGGTATCAGGTACCAAATGCAGGCAGAGATCTGGCCCAACCTGGCGAACCTGGCTGAAAACCAGTTGTGGCGCATCAGCCAGCATGGTCAGCCCCGGCAAAGCACACAGCCCACGGGCATCATTACCCAGCAGTTTTGGCGCCATATAGACAATCAGTTCATCCACCAGGCCTGCCTGTAATAATGCGCCGGACAGTTGCGCGCCAGCTTCCACCCATACACTATTAATCTGGCGCTGGCCCAGTTGCATCATCAACGCCACTAAATCCAGATGCCCGTTATGTTCGGGTAGCACTAACTGTTCCACAGCCTCCGGCCATAGCTGTGTATCTGCTATTGTTCTGGCAAGCCAGGTTTGCCCTGGCTGGCTGATAAGCCGGTGAGCCGGCGTCACGCGGTTATGACTGTCGATGATAACCCGGACGGGCTGGCGTAAAGCTGACTGGGGATAATATTGTTGTGTATCAGCGTCGAGCTCCTGCCAGCGTACAGTCAGTGAAGGATCATCGGCCAGAACAGTCGCACTGCTGGAAAGAATTGCGGCACTCTGCGCACGCAAACGCTGCACATCGCGGCGTGATTGCGGTGAAGTAATCCACTGGCTTTCGCCGCTGGACATCGCTGTGCGCCCGTCCAGCGAAGCCCCCAGTTTCACCTGTATCCAGGGAAAACCGGTACGCATACGTTTTAAAAAACCCCGGTTAAGGCTTTCTGCTTCGCTATTCATTAGCCCATGGCTGACATCCACACCAGCCTGCTGCAAATGATACAGCCCGCGCCCGGCAACTTGCGGGTTTGGATCCTGCATCGCCGTCACCACCCGGCTGACACCGGCAGCAACCAGGGCTTCACAACAAGGCGGAGTTCGCCCGTAATGGCTACATGGTTCAAGGGTTACATAGGCTGTCGCACCACGAGCTTTATCGCCTGCCATACGCAATGCATGCACTTCGGCATGAGGTTCACCCGCACGGTAGTGAAAACCTTCACCGACGATTTCACCATCACGCACAAGCACACAGCCAACATTAGGGTTAGGATGAGTGGTAAAACGACCACGGCGCGCCAGCTCTAACGCTCTGGCCATGTAGCCTTCATCGTGCATTATTTAATCCTGTAAACGGGCAATCTCTTCGCCAAATTCGCGAATATCTTCAAAGCTACGGTAGACAGAAGCAAAACGAATATAAGCGACTTTATCAAGCTTACGTAACTGCTCCATTACCAGGTTACCAATCATTTTACTTGGGACTTCACGCTCCCCTGTAGCCCGGAGTTGTGACTTAATATGATTCAGCGCCATTTCAATGTCGTCAGAGCTCACCGGGCGTTTTTCCAGCGCTTTTTGCATACCGCTGCGCAACTTATCTTCGTTGAAGGGCTCACGCACATTGTCACTTTTCACTACGCGCGGCATAACCAGCTCTGCCACCTCAAAGGTGGTGAAGCGTTCATTGCATACCAGACACTGCCGCCGACGCCGAACAGATGAGCCTTCACTCACCAGGCGTGAGTCGATAACTTTAGTATCCACTGCAGAACAAAATGGGCAATGCATAAGGCTTCCTGATTGATTGTTGCAATAGTTGCATAGTTTACCCTGGAGTTTTCAGACGACAAACCCGGATGATTTGAGATAAAGGCGCTATGCCTTTCATTACACGCACGCTACTCTGAACATAATCCCGTAATTATGGATCATTTTTCTATGAAAACCTGTTACCAGTCAGGGCTATTTATGTTGTTCACCACATTGATAGTAAGTGGTTGCACACCACAGGCCGAAGTAACCAGTGTGCATCAGGACGTACAAACCCTGAGCCACGAAATGCGCACACTACAGACAGAAACCCGGGATGTCGCCTGGCAGAACGCACTGAATGCCCGTTCAACTGAAGGCGCCTGGTTAATTCCTGGAGCAAACACACCGGTACGGCTTACCAGCCAGTTGGGGTTATTAACCTTCACGCTTACCCGTACTGAACCAACAGGAAATGGAGTGACTGTTTATATTCATGTCCACCGGGACGGTGATAAAGGTGTACCGGCATTTAACGGTAACCTTGTATGGGGAAAACTCTCTGGCACATTTGAACATTACCAGCAAGTGAATACCCACTCACTGCAATTTCAGTCACCTGCCGCACCGTCAGGACCGGTTGACATTGATCTCGCCATTCACCTGCCGGATACCCAACTCAGCGATGCAGGCTTTATCCGTATTCATGGGCTGGTGCCATCTGATGCCAGTAAAGTCACACCTGGCACAGCACAATAAACCACTGTTACTTATCTGCAGCCACGACGCCGGTTATCCAGCTGGCTGCAACTTCTCCTGGGGTCAGTTCTCCCCCGAACTAAAAATGAGATTTAAATCACATTTTTTACGCAAACATTTAAGCTGATTGCAAAAATGCTTCAGCAAAAAGTATTTTGTATTGGACTGTAAAATTAAACCAGATAGAATTTCGCTGTTTTATTGGCACAAACGTGAACGCAATCGATTTCGCTTATGCAAGTTATATTAACTGAACATATATTTGTGAGGCAGAATAAGAATTGTGACGTGCTAAAAACCAATATATCTGGCAATAGCAACTGCCTTCTCATGCATTTGCGACATCTAAAACAGTGACTACTACATGAAAAAAACACTTTTAGCGGCAGGCGCAGCTGTCGCACTTTCTTACACTGTATCTGCACAGGCTGCAGACAACAGTGGTGAATACCTCTCAGACTGGTGGCATCAGAGTGTTAACGTGGTGGGCAGTTACCACACACGCTTTGGACCACAACTCCGTAATGACACATACCTGGAATACGAAGCTTTTGCCAAAAAAGACTTTTTTGATTTCTATGGTTATGTGGATTTACCCCGCTTCTTTGGCGGCAACTCTACTTCTACGGGTATCTGGAACCACGGCTCCCCGCTGTTTATGGAAATCGAACCACGCTTTTCCATTGATAAGCTGACCGGAACAGACCTGAGTTTTGGGCCGTTCAAAGAGTGGTATTTTGCCAATAACTACATCTACGATATGGGCCGGAATAAATCTGGTCGTCAGAGCACCTGGTATATGGGTTTAGGTACCGATATCGATACCGGCCTGCCAATGGGACTGTCTCTGAATATTTATGCCAAATACCAATGGCAGAACTATCTGGCAGCGAATGAGAACGAATGGGATGGTTATCGCTTCAAAGTGAAATACTTTGTTCCGATTACTGACCTGTGGGGTGGTAAGTTGACTTATATCGGTTTCACCAACTTTGACTGGGGTTCCGATTTAGGCGATCAACCGAACCGCACCAGCAACTCAATTGCTTCCAGCCACATTTTGGCGCTGAACTATGACCACTGGCATTACTCTGTTGTTGCCCGTTATTTCCATAATGGCGGTCAATGGGAGGATGGTGCAGGTTTGAACTTCGGTAAAGGTGATTTCAATGTGAAATCAACTGGCTGGGGTTATTACCTGGTAGTGGGTTATAACTTCTGATAACAGAATGTGATTCCCCTCACCCCATGCCAGCCTGGCTGGTATGGGGTGAGATTTTCCTCTGGCGTTTTAACTTCCATTCACGCTCCCCCCTTATTTTCTTTACCTGTTCTGCTGTTTACCAACAGCCTGCTGATGAAGAGTGTTTTCTACATTGCCTGTGCTCATCAGGTATCTGTTGTTGCTTACTCCCCTTGTAACCCCCTGTGTAACAGGCAAAAAAAACCACGGTGTTTAACCACCGTGGTTTTTATCAGCCAACAACAAAACAGAATTAAGGCAGAATGCGCGGTTGATCCGCCCCTTCTTTCTCAACTTTCTGTTGCAGCATATGCTCACGACGCATGCCCAGTTTCAGGGCCAGCGCAGAAGCCACATAGATTGATGATGCCGTACCGATGGTGACACCAATCAACATGGTCAGCGAGAAGCCTTTCAGCACCGGGCCGCCAAAGAGATACAGCATCAAAATAACCATCAAAGTGGTACCGGACGTAATCAAAGTACGGTGCAGCGTCTGGGTCAATGACACGTTAAAAATTTCGTAAGGTGTACCGCGGCGGATCTTGCGGAAGTTTTCACGAATACGGTCAGAAACCACGATGCTATCGTTCAGTGAATAACCGATAACCGACATCAACGAGGCCACAATAGTCAGGTCTATCTCAATATGAAACAGAGACAGAACCCCCATGGTGATAATCACGTCGTGCGCCAGCGCCAGAACAACCCCAGCTGCCAGACGCCATTCAAAACGGAAACCCACGTAGATAAGGATACAGATAAGCGCAGCAAACAACGCCATACCACCTTTCTGCGCCAAATCAGCACCTACGCTTGGGCCAACAAACTCAATACGTTTTACCGTTGCCTGTTGGTGAGTGGTTTCATTAATTACACTAACCACTTTATTACCCAGTTCCTGGCTGCCATTAGCATTATGCACTGGCGGCATACGAACCATGATGTCTCGGCTGCTACCAAAGTTTTGCAATAGCGGGTCAACGAACCCCGCTTTTTGCAATGCAGAGCGCATCAGATCCATATCGGCAGGTTTTTCGAGGTTAATTTCAATCACCGTACCACCGGTGAAATCCAGCCCCCAGTTAAACCCACGAACCCCCATTACAACCAGGGAAATAACCAGCAGCAAACCAGAGATGCCGAAGGCCAGGTAATCCCAGCGCATAAAGTCCCAGACTTTACGGCCGTGGTTCAATTGTTCAACAGTATATTCCTGTGCCACAACGCACTCCTCAGATAGACAGCTTTTTGACGCGTTTGCCGCCATACAGCAGGTTCACGATGGCGCGGGTACCGACAATTGCGGTAAACATTGACGTTGCCACACCAATACCGGTGGTAATTGCAAAGCCCTTGATTGCCCCGGTGCCCACAGCGTACAGGATAATGACCTTGATAAGGGTGGTAATGTTCGCATCGAAAATCGAGCTGAACGCCCCTCTGTAACCTTCATCAATGGACTGTTGTATTGTACGGCCGTTACTCATTTCTTCTTTGATACGCTCGTTAATCAGCACGTTCGCATCAACGGCCACCGCAAGGGTTAACACTATCCCCGCAATACCAGGCATTGTCAGTGTTGCGCCAGGCAACAAGGACATAATCCCGACAACCAACACCAGGTTAGCCAGCAGTGCAGACGTCGCAATCAGGCCAAATTTCTTGTAGAAGAAGATCATAAAGATGATGGAAATTGCCAAACCTGCCAGGCATGCTTCCAGACCCTGTTGGATGTTTTGCATCCCAAGGGTTGGCCCAATGGTTCTTTCTTCGACAATCTGGATTGGCGCAATCAGCGCACCTGCACGCAACAGCAGTGAAAGCTGACGGGCTTCGGTCGGGTTGCTAATCCCGGTAATACGGAAACTGTTGCCCAGGCGTGACTGAATGTTCGCCACGTTGATAACTTCTTCCTGTTTCACCAGAATGGCGCGACCATGTGCATCTTTCTTACCACTGTCTTTATATTCCACAAACAGCGTCGCCATAGGGCGTCCAATGTTATCTTTTGTGAAATTAGACATAATGCTCCCGCCCGCGCTATCCAGTGAAATATTCACCTGCGGTTGGTTGTATTCGTCCATGCTCGACGTGGAATCAGTGATATGGTCACCAGTGAGAATGACGCGTTTGTACAGCACAATTGGCTGACCATCACGGGTGTATTTCACTTCAGAATCACCCGGTATACGCCCGGCAGCCACCGCTGCCGGATCCACACTGGTATTCACCAGACGGAATTCCAGCGTTGCTGTCGCACCCAGAATTTCTTTCGCACGCGCGGTATCCTGAATCCCGGGTAACTCAACCACAATGCGGTCTGAACCCTGGCGTTGAACCAACGGCTCTGCAACACCCAGCTGGTTTACACGGTTACGCAGAATATTGATGTTCTGCTGCACAGCATATTCCCGGGCTTCACGCAGACGGTCATCGCTCATTACTGCACGTAACCCGTTGTCGCCCTGGCTGGAAATCACCAGATCACGGTGGCGCGGAGAGAGATAAGAGATGGCTTCATCGCGTGCAGATGAATTCGGGAAGGTAATACTGAGCCCGTAGTTATCAGTTTTGCGTACACTGGAGTAAGGAATATTTTTGGTACGCAGATCACTACGCAGTGTATCAATATTCTGTTCCTGCAGTTTGCTCAACGCAGTATCCATATCCACTTCCATCAGGAAGTGCACACCACCACGTAAATCAAGACCGAGTTTCATCGGCTCCGCAGAAATAGCAGACAACCAGCGCGGTGTGGCTGGCGCAAGGTTCAGCGCAACAACATATTGATCGCCTAATGCACTTACCAGTGCTTCCCTGGCGCGTAACTGAGTATCTGTTGAATCAAAGCGGGCAAGAATTGCGCCTTTTTCCAACGCCACAGATTTCGCGGTGATATTATCTTTTTTAAATTCAGACAGGACCTGGTCCAGCGTTTTCTCACTGGCGGCGGCACCGCGCGCACCAGTGATCTGAACAGCCGGATCCTCGCCATAAAGGTTGGGAAGCGCATACAGCAGGCCGACGATAAGTACGACGACCAGCATAATATACTTCCACAAAGGATAACGGTTTAACACGGCAGTTCCCTTTGGGAAAACAGAAGATTACAGCGCCTTCATAGTGCCTTTCGGCAGGACAGCTGCGACAAAGTCACGTTTGATAACGACTTCAGTGGTATCGTTCAGCGCAATGGAAATATAGCCATTTTCGCCTACTTTGTTAACACGACCTACCAGCCCGCCATTAGTCAGCACTTCATCGCCTTTCGCGATAGAGTCCATCAGTTTTTTATGGTCTTTAGTACGTTTTTGCTGTGGGCGCAGAATCATGAAATAGAAAATCAGGCCGAATACCACCAGCATCAGAATCAGTGACATCGGGCTGCCCTGAGCAGGCGCACCAGTTGCCGCTACCGCATCAGAAATAAAAAAGCTCATTAAAAATCCCTCATTTATTTAATTAATCAACATTCAAAGGTGGAACGGGCTTACCCTGACGTTGGTAAAAATCCACAACGAAGTGCTCTAATTTACCCTCTTCGATAGCCTGCCGTAAACCAGCCATTAAACGCTGATAGTACCGCAGGTTATGAATGGTATTGAGACGAGCACCCAGTATTTCGTTGCAACGGTCAAGATGATGCAAGTACGCGCGTGAATAATTGCGACAGGTGTAGCAATCACACTCTTCATCTAACGGGCCAGTATCACTCTTGTACTTCGCGTTACGGATTTTCACCACACCATTAGTCACAAACAGGTGACCGTTACGTGCATTACGTGTAGGCATGACACAGTCGAACATATCAATACCGCGACGAACGCCTTCCACCAAATCTTCCGGTTTCCCGACACCCATCAGGTAGCGAGGTTTATCCGCAGGAATTTGTGGGCAAACATGTTCCAGGATACGGTGCATATCTGCTTTTGGCTCCCCCACAGCCAAACCGCCGACAGCGTAGCCATCAAAACCTATATCTACCAGTCCTTTAACGGAGATATCTCGTAAATCTTCGTAAACACTGCCCTGAATGATGCCAAATAACGCGTTTTTATTCCCGAGGGAATCAAAACGGTCACGGCTACGCTTCGCCCAGCGCAGTGACATTTCCATGGAACGTTTCGCATAATCCCAGTCGGCCGGGTAAGGCGTACATTCATCAAAGATCATCACAATATCAGAACCGAGATCATACTGAATTTCCATCGATTTTTCAGGATCGAGGAAAATAGGATCGCCGTTGATCGGGTTACGGAAATGCACACCGTCTTCAGTTATCTTACGAATGTCGCCGAGGCTAAATACCTGGAAACCACCGGAATCCGTCAGGATCGGGCCTTTCCACTGCATAAAATCGTGCAAATCACCATGCAGTTTCATAATTTCCTGGCCTGGACGCAGCCACAGGTGAAAGGTATTGCCCAAAATAATTTGCGCACCCGTGGCCTCAACTTCTTCCGGAGTCATACCTTTTACGGTGCCATAAGTGCCAACAGGCATAAATGCGGGGGTTTCCACTACCCCACGTTCGAACACCAATTTACCGCGGCGGGCACGGCCATCGGTATTTTTTAATTCAAATTTCACATATCCTCCGCATCAGAGACACAATCTGATGGTTAATCCACCACAAGCAGTAGTGCTGCTTGTGGGCTGTCATTTTTGCCAGGCAACAGGCAAAGGGCTGCCAGAGACAAAAACGCTCCGCATAGCACTACGCGAAGCGTCTGGCTGGCAAAACACCAGGAGAACCTTGCTACAGGTTATTCCCCCGGGCGCTCATTAATGGCCTGAGGATTGTACGTGATAAACATCGCATCCCCATAGCTAAAAAAGCGATACTCAGATTTTACAGCCTCATGGTAGGCATGCATGGTGTGTTGGTAACCGGCAAATGCAGAGACCAGCATAATCAGCGTGGATTCGGGCAAGTGGAAGTTGGTAATCAGCGCATCAATCACCTGATACTGGTAGCCCGGATAAATAAAGATTTGAGTGTCGCCGAAGAAAGGCGCTATCAGCGCCTCTTTTGCTGCCGTGGCCGCACTTTCCAGTGAGCGCACAGAGGTGGTACCTACGGCAATCACCCGGTTACCACGCGCTTTAGCGGCCATAACGGCATCAACGACTTCTTGCGGCACTTCGGCATATTCGGAATGCATAATGTGGTCTTCGATGCTGTCCACCCGCACTGGCTGGAAAGTCCCTGCACCAACATGTAACGTGACAAAGGCCATTTCCACGCCTTTCTCACGCAACGCCGCCAACAAAGGCTCATCAAAGTGCAGGCCTGCGGTAGGCGCCGCGACAGCCCCAGGACGCTCACTGTATACCGTCTGATAAAGCTCTTTATCTGCTTCTTCGTCTGGCCGGTCGATATACGGCGGCAACGGCATATGGCCAATCTGGTTTAATATATCCAGTACCGGACGGCTTTCTTCAAATACCACTTCGAATAATGCATCATGGCGTGCCACCATGGTTGCTTTAATGCTCTCGTCATCTCCCAGCAACAGCTCTGCGCCAGGTTTCGGGGCTTTGGATGCCCGAATATGTGCCAGCACACGGTGCTCATCCAGCATCCGTTCAACCAGCAATTCAATTTTGCCGCCACTGGCTTTTTTGCCAAATAAACGAGCCGGGATCACGCGGGTGTTATTGAACACCAGTAAATCTCCGGGGTTGAGTTTATCGAGCAAGTCGGTGAAAGTACCGTGCGTGAGAGCACCCGTCGGCCCGTCCAGGGACAGTAACCGGCAGGCACTGCGCTGAGCTTGTGGGTAGTGGGCAATTAAGGATTCGGGTAATTCAAAAGAAAAATCGGCAACACGCATGGCTCTTCACTTAGACTTAAAAACAGGCGGCTTAGTCTAGTGCCAGGGGCGTTTCCCTGCAACCACCAGCCGCAAATCCGTTACAGAGTGGTGTTATGAATTTTCTTGCACATTTACACCTGGCGCACCTCGCCGAGAGTTCGCTGCCCGGTAATTTAATGGCTGATTTTGTTCGCGGTAAGCCAGAAGGTATCTACCCACAGGCTTTGTCAGACGGTATTCACCTGCACCGGCGTATTGATGTGTTTACCGATAACTTGCCTGAAGTGAAGCTGGCCTGTACCTGGTTTCGCCCACAAACCCGCCGGGTTGCGCCCATCAGCCTGGATGTCATGTGGGATCACTTCCTTTCCCGCCACTGGGCTCAGCTATCGCCCCAATTTGCACTGAGTGATTTTATTGATCACGCACGGGAAACCATTACCCCTGTATTGCCAGATTCACCAGAGCGTTTTGTTAACCTTAACCAGTATCTTTGGGCTGAGCGCTGGCTGGAACGCTACAGTGATATGGGGTTTATTGCTTCAGTGCTGAATGGGATGGCTAACCGCCGCCCGCGCCTGGCGAGTTTGCGTGACTCCTGGCAGGATTTGGATACCTGTTACCCGCAACTGGAAACCTTGTTCTGGCAGTTTTACCCGGCCATGATGGAAAAAGCCCGGAATAAGCAGCTGTAAAAGCGACGCAGCCATATTGGTGGCAGGTTGTCCTCCTTCACCACGCAGTTTCTGAAACATACCGTTCAAGATCAGGCAAAAAATGCCGATATTGATTCTGGTTATTGCGAAAAAAAGGAGAAAATAATGTCAACCATCAGCTCATCTGTGACATCAGCTGCGCAGAGTAGCTACAGTTCATCGGGTTCATCCGCAAGCAGTTTATCCGGGCAGATAAACCAGATTCGCCAGCAAATCATCCAACTGACCCAGCAACTTAAGGAGTTACCGAACTCTAATACAGATGCTGAACTCAATAAAAAGCAGCAGCAGATTCTTCAGTCCGAAATTGAAATGTTGCAGGCGCAACTGGCACAGCTTGAGCAACAACAGGCTCAAAAAGCCCAGGACAGCCAAACTCAGGCTCAGCAGCAAACCCAGGCCGAATCGGAGAAAAAGCCTGAAGGCGTTAATAATCCATCCTCAGCAAACAAGATTGATCTTTACGTATAACGCATTCCAGACTGATACAAGGGATCGTTTTCCCGGGCCTGGTCAAGCTGACAGGCCTGTTCTGCAATCACCGACCAAATTGCCTCAGCGGCAGCTGATAATGAGCGATTTTTACGCCGAATCAGCATAATTTTGCGCTCAACAACTGGTCTGAGTTGCCTGACAACCAGTGAGTCGCCACCCGGAAGTGGCAGGGCCAGCGCAGGCAAAATACTGATACCAATACCCGCCTCAACCATTGGGAAAAGTGTTGCCGGGTGCCCTATTTGCTGAACAATATGTGGTTCAATATTTTGCCCGGCAAACGCCGCGTCAATGAGCGGCCGGCTACCGGAAGCATAGTCTTGCAAAACCAGTGACTGTCCGGCCAGATCCTGCCAGGAAATATTGGCTTTCTGGTTGAGCGCGTTGTCGCGACGGCACAATAAAAAAAACGGTTCAGATAACACTGTGGTACACAACAAATCAGTGACTGGCCCGGGATCAATCACAATACCAAAATCGACCTCGCCCTGGCGCACACTTTCCAGCACCCACTGTTGTGGGCGGTCATGCAGCATGAAGGTGATGTCAGGAAATTGCCGCTGGCTTTGTGCGATAGACTGCGGCATAAGGTGTGCTGAAATGGTCTGGCTGGCAGCCACTCTGACAATACCGCTTAATGTGTAACTGTGAGCACGGCTGTCGAGTAATACGCTGTGCAGTTCATCCAGCACGCGGGACAGGCGCATCGCCATTTGTTGCCCGGCCTCAGTCAGGACCACTTCGCGGGTGGTTCGGTCCAGCAATTTTACTTCCAGAGCCAGTTCGAGTTCTTTAACACTATGGCTGACAGCCGACTGGCTCAGGCCAATGTCTTCCCCGGCACGGCTAAAACTCTGGGTACGGGCAACTGCCACGAAGATACGTAACTGGCGCAGTGTATAATTCATTTAACTTCCTCATGAATTCATGAAACCAATCAATTTTATTTCTTAAAGATAACCCGGCACAATCCTGACTGTTAGCTTTGCGTTCTCACTGTTTTGCCACTATGTGCAAGGCATTAAATATTAAGAAGGTTATCCTGATGAAATTACTGCGCATACTCGACCCTTTTACACTGACACTGGTATGTACAGTGCTGTTAGCCACCTTTTTGCCTGCACAAGGGCACTATGTGGGCTTTTTCGATGGGCTGACTAATGCGGCAATTGCCCTGCTGTTTTTTATGCATGGTGCCAAGCTTTCCCGCGAAGCGATTATGGCCGGTGGCAGCCACTGGCGTTTGCACCTGTGGGTGATGTGCAGCACGTTCGTCTTATTCCCAATACTGGGCGTGTTATTTGCCTGGTGGGCTCCCTTTCCAGTCAGCCCGGAGTTGTATAACGGTTTTCTCTACCTGTGTATTCTTCCCGCCACAGTACAATCCGCTATCGCGTTTACTTCGCTGGCTGGCGGTAATGTGGCTGCAGCAGTCTGTTCCGCTTCGGCATCCAGTTTACTGGGGATATTCCTGTCGCCGTTACTGGTCGGTTTGGTGATGAACGTACACGGCTCAAGTGGCTCCACCCTGCACCAGGTGGGCATGATTATGCTGCAATTGTTACTGCCTTTTGTTCTGGGGCACTTGTCACGCCCACTAACAGCGGGCTTTGTTACCCGCCATAAAAAATGGATTGGTAAAACAGACCAGACTTCCATATTACTGGTGGTTTACACCGCATTCAGCGAAGCCGTGACCCATGGGATCTGGCATCAGGTTGGGCTGGGCAGCCTGCTGTTTATTATCGGCAGCAGCCTGGTATTACTGGCTATTGTTATCTGCGTGAATATTCAGGTTGCCCGCCGTGCCGGGTTTAATAAAGCAGATGAAATCACCATTGTGTTCTGTGGTTCGAAAAAGAGCCTGGCCAATGGTATTCCCATGGCGAATATTCTGTTTCCGGCAGCAACTGTTGGGATCATGGTGCTGCCACTGATGTTGTTTCACCAAATCCAGCTAATGACATGCGCTATGCTGGCACGCCGGTATAAACGCAAAGCAGAACAGGAAGCCAGTCAGGCAAGCCACAAAGCAGCCCGCCCGGTAATGGAAGGTTAATGAGAGCGGCGTAAGGGCTGCACCAGAGAAGTCAGCCCTTCGGTTTTAATCAACAGCGCCAGCGACATCAGTTCGCCCAGTTGCCCGGCAGGAAACGCTTCCTTGCGGGCAAACCACAACAATTACTCCTCGGGCAGGTCAATCAGAACCCGCCCTTTGTATTTGCCAAACGGCATCACCGTATTGGCAACCTCAATCAGTTGGGCCTTATCCATTGTTATACACCCAATAAACGGAGCATTTCGGCTTCATCAATGACTTCAATACCGAGCTCCTGCGCTTTCTGCAACTTAGAACCTGCCGCCTCACCGGCAATCACCAGGTCAGTTTTCTTCGAAACACTGCCACTGACTTTAGCCCCCAGTGCCGCCAGGCGAGCTTTGGCATCATCACGGGACATCTGGCTTAACGAGCCAGTAAGCACGACGGTTTTCCCGGCGAAGGGGCTGTCTATCTCTTCAGGCTTAACCACCACCGGGTCAGGCCAGCTAATACCCGCTTTATGAACCAGTTGTTCAATGACATCCCGGTTGCGCTGTTCCAGGAAAAAGTTGTGCACATGTGTGGCAACCACAATGCCGACATCCGGAACTTGCTGTAACTGCTCAACCGAAGCCGCCATTAACGCCTCCAGTGTGCCGAAATGAGCCGCAAGACCTGCCGCTGTTGCTTCACCAACTTCGCGAATCCCCAACGCATACAGAAAGCGGGCAAAGGTGGTTTGCTTAGCGTTCTCCAGTGCGTTAATCACATTTTGCGCCGATTTCGGCCCCATACGGTCAAGACCGGTAAGTTTTCCGGCAGTCAGCGTGAACAGGTCAGCCGGATTATCGATGTACTCTTTTTCCACCAACTGGTCGATAATTTTATCGCCCATACCATCAACATCCAGTGCGCGACGTGAGACGAAATGTTTCAGCGCTTCTTTACGCTGTGCTGCGCAAATTAAGCCTCCAGTGCAACGAGCTACGGCTTCACCTTCAACCCGCTCCACATCGGAACCACATACCGGGCAGTGCGCCGGGAACTGGACTTCGCGGGTTTCTTCCGGGCGCTCAGAGAGCACTACGTTCACAACCTGTGGAATTACATCGCCTGCACGGCGAATCACCACTGTATCGCCAATTCGCAGGCCAAGGCGTTCGATTTCATCGGCATTATGCAGCGTGGCATTGCTAACCAACACCCCGGCAACCTGTACCGGCTCAAGGCGAGCCACCGGGGTGATAGCCCCTGTACGCCCTACCTGAAACTCGACATCACGCACCGTCGTCATCTGTTCCTGAGCCGGAAATTTAAAAGCCACAGCCCAGCGTGGAGCGCGTGCCACAAACCCCAGTTGTTCTTGCTGCACTAAAGAATCCACTTTAATCACCACGCCATCGATATCAAAACCGAGGCGGGGGCGAATATCTTCGACGTGACGATAAAACGCCAGCACCGCTTCCGGTGAGTCACACAAACGAATGCGATCACTGACTGGCAGCCCCCAGGCTTTGAATTGCTGCAAACGCGCCATATGGCTCGCAGGAAGCTCACCACCTTCAAGTACACCCACACCGTAGCAGAAGAATGTGAGTGGCCGCTTCGCGGTAATACGGGAATCAAGCTGGCGCAATGAACCTGCAGCTGCATTGCGCGGGTTAGCAAACACTTTCCCGCCAGTGCGGCGGGCTTCATCATTAATTTTCTCGAAACCAGCCTGTGGCAAGAAGACTTCACCGCGCACTTCCACGCGCGCAGGAATGTTGTCGCCCTGTAAGCGCAACGGAATGGCCCGGATAGTTTTAACATTCGCGGTAATGTTTTCCCCGGTAGTTCCATCACCACGGGTCGCCGCCTGAACCAGCACACCATTTTCGTACAGCAAACTGACAGCCAGACCATCCAGTTTGAGTTCACAGCAGTACACCACATCCTGGGTATCACTCAGGCGGTCACGGATACGTTTATTGAAAGCCAGAAAGCTCTCTTCATCGAAGACGTTATCCAGTGAAAGCATGGGAACTTCATGAGTAACCTGAGTAAAAGCAGTTAACGGCGCAGCCCCGACTCGCTGGGTAGGTGAATCAGGTGTTATTTTTTCAGGGTGAGCGCTTTCCAGTTCACGTAATTCACGCATCAGCCTGTCATATTCAGCATCCGGAATTTCCGGTGCATCCATAACATGATAAAGGTATTCGTGATGGCGAAGAGTGGTTCGCAGTTGATTGAGTTTTTGTTCGATAGGTTCCATAACACACCATCAATATAAAAAACCCCCGACTAGCGGGGGCCTTGTTAAGAAAAGCGAAAAAGTTACGCGTTGGCCTCTTTCACTTCGCGAATCAGGTCCTGATACTCGCGCAGTTTCTGTGGCGTCATCATGCGGCGCTGGTCATCCATTACCACGCCACCCATTTCATCAGCAATGTGTTGCGCAGACTGAAGCATCAGTTTGAAGTTTTGCGATGCATCCCCGTAAGAAGGGATCTGCATAAAAATCGTCACACCCGGAGTCATGAACGTGGACATTTCATCAAGGCTGAATGAGCCGGGTTTTACCATGTTTGCCAGGCTAAACAAAACAGGGCCACTACCATCCGGGCTGAGATGCCGGTGGAAAATATTCATTTCACCAAACTGGAAGCCTGCCTGCTGAATGCTGTTGAGCAATGCTTCACCATTGAACTGCCCCCCGGTATGGGAAGAGACGTTCATGATAATGACAGCTTCTTTCGTTTGCGATTTAGTTTCAGGCTGTGGCGCACTGTGTGCCTGAGGTACCGGTTGCGATGCTGGTTCTGCCTGAGGCGCCGGTTCCGGCTCACGATGAGCAGGAGCAGGTTCACGGTAATGTGACACTTCCACGTCAACCGGCTTCTGCGGTTGCGGATGGCGAACAGGTTCCGGCGCTGGTTGCGCATGGCGCACAACTGGCTCGCGGGTTTCAGGTTCCTTCTCTGCCTGAGGCGCAGGTGGCTGCTGCGCTGTCGGCTGGCGACGCGGTTGTGCCGACTCATAAGGCGGCTGATAATTATGCTGAGGTGTGGGTGGAGCTACAGGCTCATTATGGCGCTCAGGGGTTACCCGGTGAACGCGAACCTCGCCGACACCTTCTTCTTCCTCGTCGTCGTAATCTTCACTGTCATCGTCGTCCTGCAACGACTTCATCCGTTTTAAAGGGCGATCGCGAAACACGGAAGAGCGCTCTTTACGGCTGGTCCATAACCCATGGATCAGTAACGCAATAATCGCAATCGCACCAACAATGATTAATATCAGACGCAAATCCTGCATCATTATATTCTCGGTTGTTCTAACACCTTGCCACAGCGGCAAACATTTACTCACTAAGAGTATTTGTCCATCACAACAAGTGCAAGTGCAGGCGTGTTTTTCCAGACAGAAAGATGAAATAAAACGTGTTTTTTGCTGTTTTTTCGACCGTTTTCAGATTCATCTCGCTACCCTGTGCGCAAATTTTTCAGCGTAATCCATACCACCTTAGGAATGAGACGGCTTGAAGTCTGAGCCGGTTTCAGGGTTATGATACACAGGCGATATAATCCGGATGACTCAAGGAGTACCAACCAACATGGTTTCATCATCCCCTGCGGCTTCACGTAGCGGCATTTTTTACTTCTCTCAAGGATGGAAACTCATCACTGCACCAGGCATTCGCCGGTTTGTTTTTCTACCATTACTGGTAAATATTGTGCTGATGGGCACAGCATTTGGCTGGCTATTTACCCGGCTTGACCAGTGGATACCTGCCCTGCTGAGCCATGTTCCCAACTGGTTACAGTGGCTGAGCTATTTACTCTGGCCGTTAGCAGTCATCTCTATTTTACTTATTTTTGGCTACTTTTTTTCAACTATAGCCAACTGGATAGCCGCACCTTTTAATGGATTGCTGGCTGAACAACTGGAAGCACGCCTGACGGGCAATACCCCGCCTGATACTGGCCTTATAGGTATTGCAAAAGATATCCCGCGCATCATGAAACGTGAATGGCAAAAACTGGCATGGTATTTACCAAGAGCATTAGTGCTGCTTCTGCTTTACCTGATCCCGGGTATAGGGCAAACCATTGCGCCGGTGCTGTGGTTCTTGTTCAGTGCCTGGATGCTTTCAATTCAGTACTGTGACTACCCATTTGATAACCACAAAGTGCCTTTTAAAGATATGCGCGTGGCTCTGCGCACCCGCAAAGTAATGAATATGCAATTTGGTGCGCTGGTCAGCCTTTGTACCCTGATTCCGGTGCTTAACCTGGTCATCATGCCGGTTGCAGTATGTGGTGCAACGGCTATGTGGGTGGATCAGTATCGCACTAAACATGGCCGCTGGCCTTCAGCTCAATAAACCGGTTTTCATGGCCCACGGTGGTGTGGGCCAGTTTCTCTGCAACCTGAATCGCTTCGAGGCGCGTTTGCACTCAGGGCAACTTATGCCATCATTTATTTCATTCTGCTTGTTATTATTTCTCATCTGAATATAGATATGCGAAATCCGTCCTTCACCCGCGATGCTGAGCAGGTATGCTGGAACGGTTCCCAAATTTCATACAGTTAAGGACTGGCTATGAGTAAGATTTATGAAGACAACTCACTGACGATTGGTCATACGCCGTTAGTTCGCCTCAACCGCATCGGTAACGGTAAGATTCTGGCTAAAGTCGAATCCCGTAACCCGAGCTTTAGCGTGAAATGCCGTATCGGTGCCAACATGATTTGGGATGCCGAAAAACGTGGCGCACTGAAGCCTGGCGTTGAACTGGTTGAACCTACCAGTGGTAACACAGGTATTGCTCTGGCTTACGTCGCTGCAGCCCGTGGTTACAAGTTAACGCTGACGATGCCTGAAAGCATGAGTATTGAACGACGTAAACTGCTCAAAGCGCTTGGCGCAAACCTGGTGCTGACCGAAGGCCCTAAAGGGATGAAAGGTGCCATTCAGAAAGCAGAAGAAATTGTTGCCAGTAACCCGGAAAAATACCTGCTTTTACAGCAGTTCAGTAACCCGGCAAACCCGGAAATCCATGAAAAAACAACAGGCCCGGAAATCTGGGAAGATACCGATGGCCAGGTGGATGTGTTCATCGCAGGTGTGGGCACTGGCGGTACACTAACTGGTGTGACACGTTACATCAAAAACACCAAAGGCAAGAAAGACCTTATCAGCGTGGCGGTAGAGCCAACTGATTCCCCGGTTATTACTCAGGCGCTGGCTGGGGATGAAATCAAACCGGGTCCGCATAAAATCCAGGGTATTGGCGCAGGCTTTATTCCAGGCAACCTCGACCTGAAACTGGTCGATAAAGTGGTAACTATTACTAACGATGAGGCTATCTCCACCGCACGTCGTCTGATGGAAGAAGAAGGTATCCTTGCCGGGATCTCTTCCGGTGCGGCTGTTGCAGCCGCATTGAAGCTCCAGCAAGATGAAGCCTTTATCAACAAGAATATTGTTGTTATTCTTCCTTCTTCCGGCGAGCGTTATCTCAGCACAGCATTGTTTGCAGACTTGTTCACTGAGAAAGAACTGCAACAGTGATGCCAGACCTGGCAAAATGAGCAAAAAAGCACCCGAATGGGTGCTTTTTTGTGGAGTAGTTCAAATTTTTACGCTACCCGCCATTGCTTCATTTGCCTGGGTCTGGTATTTAACCTGCAACTTTATTTCGAGGCTCGAAATTAATCGCTGATTCGTGATCCCGCCTGCTGAATCGATTTACTGATTTGTTACAGGTTACACATTCGCGGCATAATACATAATGTTTCAGACGAGCGATGTGCAGGGCAGCCAGCCAGCGCTATTTAGCGCTTTTCTGCTTTTGACACGGTTTGTCTACGCGTAAGCGACAGATACAAGCTAAAGTTAAGCCACACGGCTCTACTCTAGATCCAGACACTAAACCTATAAGTTGGGGAAAAACAATGTTCCAGCAAGAAGTTACTATTACCGCTCCGAACGGTCTTCACACCCGCCCTGCCGCCCAGTTTGTGAAAGAAGCAAAAAGCTTTAACGCCGAAATCACTGTGACTTCCAATGGTAAAAGCGCCAGCGCCAAAAGCCTGTTCAAACTGCAGACTCTGGGTCTGACTCAGGGCACCGTTGTTACCATCTCTGCTGAAGGCGACGACGAACAAAAAGCAGTTGAACATCTGGTTAAACTGATGGCGGAACTCGAATAAGTTTTTGTTATTCGAGCGAATTCTCTATATCAGTCACAAGTAAGGTAGGGTTATGATTTCAGGCATTTTAGCATCCCCGGGTATTGCTTTTGGTAAAGCGCTGCTTCTGAAAGAAGATGAGATTGTCATCGACCGGAAAAAGATTTCTGCCGACAAAGTCGACCAGGAGGTTGAGCGCTTTCTGAATGGCCGTGCGCAAGCTGCGGCACAGTTAGAAGCCATCAAAATCAAGGCTGGCGAAACGTTTGGTGAAGAAAAAGAAGCCATCTTCGAAGGCCACATTATGTTGCTGGAAGATGAGGAGCTGGAGCAGGAAATCATAGCCCTGATTAAAGATAAGCTGGTTACTGCTGATGCAGCAGCTAACGAAATTATCGAAGGTCAGGCTACCGCACTGGAAGAGCTGGACGACGAATACCTCAAAGAACGTGCCGCTGACGTTCGTGATATCGGTAAGCGTTTGCTGCGTAACATTCTTGGCCTGGCTATCATCGATTTAAGTGCAATTCAGGACGAAGTTATCCTGGTTGCCGCTGATCTGACTCCTTCAGAAACCGCACAGCTGAACCTGAAAAAAGTTCTCGGTTTTATCACCGATTTAGGTGGCCGTACTTCCCATACCTCCATCATGGCGCGTTCTCTGGAACTGCCTGCTATTGTAGGTACTGGCGATGTGACCTCTCAGGTTAAAAATGGCGATTATCTGGTCCTGGATGCGGTTAACAACAAAGTTTACGTTAACCCGGACAACGACGAGATAGAAGCATTGCGCGCCGCGCAAGCTCAGGTTGCAGAAGAAAAAGCTGAGCTGGCTAAACTGAAAGACCTGCCTGCGATTACCCTTGACGGGCACCAGGTAGAAGTCTGCGCTAATATCGGTACTGTGCGTGATGTCGCAGGTGCTGAACGTAATGGTGCGGAAGGGGTTGGTCTGTACCGTACTGAATTCTTGTTCATGGACCGTGACGCACTGCCCACTGAAGACGAACAATTTGAAGCCTATAAAGCAGTTGCCCAGGCATGCGGTGATCAGGCTGTAATTGTCCGTACCATGGACATTGGCGGCGACAAAGAGCTGCCTTACATGAACTTCCCGAAAGAAGATAACCCGTTCCTTGGGTGGCGTGCGGTACGTATCGCGCTGGATCGCCGCGAAATTCTGCGTGACCAGTTGCGTGCCATTCTGCGTGCATCTGCTTTCGGTAAACTGCGCATCATGTTCCCGATGATTATTTCCGTTGAGGAAGTGCGCGAACTGCGTGCCGCTCTGGAGTCTTACAAAGACGAGCTGCGTGCTGAAGACAAAGCATTTAATGAAAATATTGAAATCGGCGTAATGGTGGAAACACCTGCTGCGGCAACCATTGCCCGCCATCTGGCGAAAGAAGTCGATTTCTTTAGTATCGGTACCAACGATTTAACGCAGTATACGCTGGCGGTTGACCGTGGTAATGATATGATTTCACATCTTTACCAGCCGATGTCACCGTCTGTACTGAACCTGATCAAGCAAGTTATTGATGCATCTCATGCAGAAGGTAAGTGGACAGGTATGTGTGGCGAGCTTGCTGGCGATGAACGTGCTACACTTCTGTTGCTGGGGATGGGCCTCGACGAATTCAGTATGAGTTCCATTTCTATCCCGCGCATTAAGAAGATTATTCGTAACACGAACTTCGAAGATGCCAAGGTTTTAGCAGAGCAGGCTCTTGCTCAACCGACTACGGACGAGTTAATGAAGCTGGTTAACAAGTTCATTGAAGAAAAAACTATCTGCTAATCCACGAGATGCGGCCCAATTACTGCTTAGGAGAAGATCATGGGTTTGTTTGATAAACTGAAATCTCTGGTTTCCGATGATAAAAAAGATACCGGAACTATTGAGATTGTTGCTCCGCTGTCTGGTGAAATCGTTAATATCGAAGACGTACCGGATGTGGTATTTGCTGAAAAAATTGTGGGTGATGGTATTGCTATCAAACCGAATGGCAACAAAATGGTTGCTCCGGTTGACGGCACTATCGGAAAAATTTTTGAAACTAACCATGCCTTCTCTATTGAATCTGACTCTGGCATCGAACTGTTCGTTCACTTCGGTATTGACACAGTCGAACTGAAAGGTGAAGGTTTCAAACGTATTGCTGAAGAAGGTCAGCGCGTGAAAGCCGGTGACGTTGTCATCGAATTCGATCTGCCGCTGCTGGAAGAAAAAGCAAAATCTACTCTGACGCCGGTTGTCATCTCCAATATGGATGAAATCAAAGAGTTGGTGAAACTGACTGGTTCTGTAACTGTGGGCGAAACCCCGGTTATCCGCATCAAAAAATAACCAGGCCTGTTCTGTAAAAACGGCACCTCATGCTTCATGGGTGCCGTTTTTTTATGCCCAAAAGTGAAGCTTTAAATCCCTGCGCCTTGTGTATAGTGCTCTTCACCAAATACACCAGTAGACAAGTAACGGTCTCCCCGGTCACAAATAATGGCCACTACCAGCGCATTGGGGTTTTCTCTGGCCACACGCAATGCGCCGGCCACCGCGCCACCTGAGCTGACACCACAGAACAGGCCCTCTGTTGCGGCCAGTTTACGCATGGTGTTTTCCGCGTCAATCTGGTTTATATCCAGCACCTGGTCAACCAGAGATGCATCAAAAATGCCAGGCATCCAGGCTGCAGGCCAGCGGCGAATACCGGGAATACTACTCCCGTCCTCCGGTTGCAGGCCAACAATACGCACAGTACCAGACTGGCTTTTTAAATAACGGGCCGTGCCTGTAATAGTACCTGTGGTTCCCATACTGGAAACAAAATGGGTTATTCTGCCCTGTGTTTGCTGCCAAATTTCCGGCCCGGTAGTGGTGAAATGCGCCAGTGGGTTATCCGGGTTATTAAACTGGTCGAGAATTTTCCCCTCGCCATTGTCTGCCATGCTCTGAGCCAGTTCCCGCGCGCCTTCCATACCCTGTTCCCGGCTGACCAGAATCAGCTCGGCCCCATAAGCCTGCATGGCGGCTTTACGCTCCTGACTCATATTGGCTGGCATCAGCAGCTTCATTTTGTAGCCTTTCATGGCAGCAATCATCGCCAGCGCAATCCCCGTGTTGCCGCTGGTTGCCTCAATCAGTGTATCGCCAGGCGCGATATCACCGCGCTTTTCAGCCTGAGTAACCATAAACAACGCAGCACGATCTTTTACGGAGCCTGCCGGATTATTGCCTTCCAGTTTTACCCAAATTTCACTGCCATTATTCAGCCCGGTGTGCTGCAAACGCACCAACGGTGTATGACCAATAGTCTGTTCAAGTATCATTAAGCGACTTTTCCCAACAAAAAAGCGGCCTTACGGCCGCTTACAGGTGCTTATAAAACTATCAGGCTGATTGCGCAAGAGCAAGACTCTCAATGCGCAAATCACCGTGATAGATGCGCGCATGCTGGAGCCCCACAAATAAACGCTCACCCCGTTGCGGCACGGTGTCATCACGCATAACAACGGTCAGAGGGTCTGTATACCAACCAACCGGCTGCACAACCAATTGCATATAGTGCCCTTTCGGGCTGACTTCCAGTACCTGAACGGGTAACGGAGAATCCAGGCTGGTTGTGCGGCTTACGTCCACTTCCCAGGGGCGCAGGAACAAGTCTACCGGCCCCTGATAACCAGGGGTAAAACCAAGTGGCCAGCGGTGAGCGCCAACGTGAAACTGGCTACCCTGCACAGATCCTTTTAACCGATTCACTTCACCCAGGAACTCAAGCACAAACCGGGTAGCGGGTTCGTGCCAGACTTGTTGTGGGGCGTCAGCCTGTTCAATATTGCCCTGGCTCATTACGACAACCCGGTCAGCAATTTCCATCGCTTCTTCCTGGTCGTGAGTTACAAAGACGCTGGTAAATTGCAGTTCTTCATGTAACTGGCGCAACCAACGCCGCAACTCCATACGCACCTGGGCATCCAGCGCGCCAAAAGGTTCATCAAGCAGCAGAATTTGCGGCTCTACCGCCAGCGCACGAGCCAGAGCAACACGTTGCTTTTGCCCGCCGGAAAGCTGAGCAGGGAAACGGTCGGCCAGATGTGAAAGCTGGACCATTTCCAGTAAATTAGTCACTTTCTGTTTGATAACCGCCGCAGACGGGCGCTCACGACGTGGCAATACCGATAAACCGAAGGCGATGTTGTCGAACACGGTCATATGGCGAAACAGCGCATAGTGCTGGAACACAAAACCAACCCGCCGGTCGCGCGCATGCAGCTTACTGACATCTTTACCATGAAAGCTGATGCGACCACTGGACTGATGTTCAAGGCCCGCGATTATCCGCAACAGTGTGGTTTTCCCAGAACCGGAAGGACCAAGCAGTGCCACCATTTGCCCCGCAGGAATATCCAGCGAGATATCATTCAGCACCTGAGTCCGGCCAAAAGATTTTTTGATGTTGTTTATCTCAATGCTCACTATTACCTTCCTGTTGCTGGTGCTTTTCCTGGCTGTTCAGGCGCCACTGCACTGCACTTTTCAAAAACAGAGTCAAAATTGCAATTAATGTCAGTAATGCGGCGGCGGTAAAAGCCCCCACCGTATTGTAATCCTGCTCCAGCATTTCTATTTGCAGTGGCAAAGACAGCGTTTCGCCACGAATAGACCCGGAAACCACCGATACCGCGCCGAATTCACCAATTGCGCGCGCATTAGTCAATACCACGCCGTACAGCAATGCCCAACGAATGTTTGGCAGTGTCACCCGACGGAACATTTGCCAGCCAGATGCACCTAACAGAATTGCAGCTTCATCTTCCTGGCTGCCCTGGCTCATCATTACAGGTACCAGCTCACGCACCACAAATGGGCAGGTAACGAACACAGTCACCATAATCATGCCGGGCCAGGCAAACATCAATTGCAGGTTATGTGCCTCAAGCCAGCTACCGGCAATACCGTTCGCACCGTAGAACAACAAGTAAACCAGACCCGCAACCACTGGCGACACCGCAAAGGGTATATCCAGCAGTGTCAGCATCAACTGGCGGCCAGGGAAAGTAAAACGCGTTACCAGCCAGGCAAGCAACGTACCGAACACCAGGTTGACCGGAACAGTGATAACGGCAATCAGCAGCGTTAACCAGATAGCATTACGCATATCGGGATCAACCAAATTTTGCAGCACCGGCATAATGCCTTTAGAAAAGGCGATGGCGAAAATCGATGCCATAGGCACAACAAGAATAAAGGCTGAGATCACCACACCCAGGCCAATCAACGACCACTTGCCCCAGTTAACGGGTTCACGCCGGGGGCGTAATTGTGAAATATTTGCCATTAATGCCCTACCACACGCCGACCAAAGCGACTCTGTAACGTATTAATCCCAAACAATAAAATCAGTGATGCAGCCAGAATAACGGAAGCAATTGCACTGGCTGCCGGGTAATCGAACTCTTGTAAGCGCACAAAAATCATTAATGATGTCACTTCTGTTTTCCAGGCAATGTTCCCGGCAATAAAAATGACTGCGCCAAATTCCCCCAGGCTACGGGTAAACGATAATGCGACCCCGGCAATTAATGCTGGTGATAATTCCGGCATCACTACACGACGGAAAGTCTGCCAGCGGGTGGCGCCCAGGGTTTCTGCCGCTTCTTCATACTCTGGCCCCAACTCTTCCAGCACAGGCTGCACTGTACGCACCACAAAAGGAATACTGGTAAAGGCCATAGCCACAGCAATGCCCAGCCAGGTATAAGTAACTTTGATGCCAAAATGCCCCAGCCATTCGCCATAGATACCATTGACTGAGAACAGCGATGCCAGGGTTAGCCCCGCAACGGCGGTGGGTAACGCAAAAGGTAAATCCATTAAAGCATCCAGCAGGCTGCGCCCGGGAAACTGGTAGCGGGTTAGCACCCAGGCCATCAACAAGCCAAACACACCATTAAACAGGGCTGCAACACCGGCAGACAGCACTGTCACTTTATACGCGGCAACCATCTGCGGGTTTGAAATAACCTGCCAGTACTGCGCCAGTGTCATCTGGCTTAACTGCATCACAAGTGCACTCAGCGGTAATAACAACACCAGGCAAATAAAAAGCAGGCTGGTACCCATACTGAGTGTAAAACCCGGCAAAACACGCCGGGAAGAGATGGCAAACATTAGCTACGCCCTGCTGCTAACAACTGATCCAGTTCACCGCCACTGGCAAAATGCTTGCTCATGGCTTCTTTCCACGAACCAAATTTGTCTTCTACGCGAAACAGTTTGGTTTCTGGAAATTTATCTTTCATTTTGCCCATCAGCTCAGGGTTATTTACCCGGTAGTAATAGCTGGTGATAATTTCCTGCGCTTGTGGGCTATAGAGATAATTCAGGTACGCTTTAGCGGCTTTTTCTGTGCCATTGGCTTTCACGTTACGGTCAACCCAGGTCACCGGGAATTCAGCAAGAATATCCACTTTAGGTACCACAACTTCGAACTGCTCGTTCGGGTACTGTTTACGGATATTGTTCACTTCAGATTCAAAGCTAATCAGCACATCGCCGAGGCCTCGTTCAGCAAATGAAGTCGTTGCCCCACGGCCTCCGGTATCAAATACCTGAACATTTTTCAGAAACTGGGTCATGAACGCTTTGGTTTTGGCTTCATCGCCGCCGTCAGCCTGGTCGGCTGCGCCCCAGGCGGCAAGATAGGTGTAACGGCCATTGCCTGAGGTTTTCGGGTTCGGGAACACCAGTTTTACATCACTACGGGCCAGGTCGCTCCAGTTGTGAATGTTTTTCGGGTTACCTTTGCGCACCAGAAAGGCCATGGTGGAGTAAAACGGTGAGCTGTGGTTTGGCAGGCGGCTTTGCCAGTCTGCGGGGATCAGATTGCCTTTGTCATGCAGGATCTGAACGTCAGTTACCTGGTTATAAGTGACAACATCCGCTTTCAGGCCCTGCAAAATAGCCAGCGCCTGGCGTGATGAACCGGCATGGGATTGTTTGATAGTCAGTTTGTCGCCGTTGTTATCCTGAGCCCATTGTTTCTCAAATGGTGGGTTCAATGAGGCGAATAACTCGCGCGCGACATCATAGGAACTGTTCAGCAGCTCCGTCGCGTGCGCACTGCCCGCCAGGACCAGAGACAGCGCCATTGCACTCAAGACACGTTTTACTGACTTACCCGCCATTTTTGCACCTTCACTCAGACCTTATGGAATAGAGGTTCAGTGTATTGAGAAGCGGGTCAAAAGTTATAACGGTTTTATATACCGTTTCGTGATTTTCAAGCGCAAAAGGGAATAAGAAGAGGGTGAAGAAAACAGCGCATGCGCTGTTTTCTTCAAGGGAATGGAGGGCCAGACCAGGCCCATTCGGTTACGTATCACAACAGTGATTCAGTCTGTTCTGAAGCACTATGCACAAGTGGTCTGGCAACACTGAAGGTGTTTTTCAGGAGAGTAACTGTAAGCAGTAAAACTGCCACTGGGTGTTTCATACAGCAACCAGAACTGGGCTGGGTATCAGTCACCTTTTATGCCCCTCAGGACCAACTGATTATTACCTGCTTCAATAATTCGGAATTTATCCGGGTGAAGGTCATTACGGCTCAACACAACTCGCCAGGTATTATTCACCTGATCGGGCGAGAGAAACATTCCTGCCACCGCCACATATTGGGTACTTTCATTTATTGGCATACTTACCATCACTGTGCCGCCAGGTTGCAGGCGCACCTCTTTTTCTGCCAACAAATCAGTTTTAAGTACCTGACCGCTATGGGTGAACAATGACAAATAATCCGTGCGGTCAAATGCTGTACGGTCTTTAAGCTGGTAGATACGCACTACCGTGGGCAATGCCACACCGCTATCATTAGGGTTGACCGCCTCACGGGCACGAATATCAAGGCGCAGGGTTTTAACCTGCTTATAAAAAATAGATTTTGTCACTGCGGCTGAGCCATTCGAAACGTTCTGCGCCAGCCCACATCCCGCCAGTAATACCGTGATACCTACAACCAGCACAAACCGGGAAACGTTATCCACGATAATCGCCATTTTCGTCGCTCTCCTTACGCTGAATATTCTCCTGAAGCCGCGCATAACGGCCCAGATTAATGGTTATTATTTGTGGCTGTTGGCCTGCCGACCGCTTATGAAAGCGCATAATGGCAGTACGGCCCAGTTGCCCTGCCCCCACATTGGGTTTACAGCTGATAATCGCTTGTGGAAGCTGGTTACTGCCCACGCATAGCTGCAACCGCACATCAAGGCGTGAGCCCAGATAAACATGCAGCAACGCCATTAAGTCCGCATAAAGCTCCCCACCAGGAAGCCAGCCCTGCACTTCCTCCGGGTCAGATGTAGAAAGCTGCATCAGCACCTGGCTGTTCACATCCGTTGCGTAATTCCCCATTACAGGGCGATTTGCCAATGTCACTGGCTGGCTGGCACTCAGAGTAAGGGGCGCTCTGAGCTGCATGCGCTTTTTATCGTGGTGCCAAATTTTTGCCTGCGTCCCTGGTGCCAGCAAGCTCACCAGAGAAACCATTCCTTCTGCTGTTCGGCCAGGTAGCAACATCACCGGTAACAGCGCCAGAAAGCGCGATAACGGTGCAGCCACACTGGCAGTACAGCCATCCACCCCCAGCCCGATAAGGCCCAAAAGGTACTGTGATGTTTTGTCACGCCCACCCGCTTCAAAGGTGGCCGGATAACTGTATTTACGCCATATACGGTAGTACTGCGTAATCAGCCGGTGATTGAAGATATCAAGAAAATCAGCTGTTACTTCATGCCCTTCCCGCTGCTGTGCGATGTCATTGACATAGTGTGTTGGCAACGGAGACGTTACCCCGTACAGCCCCATAAAAGTAATGCGAACTGTTGCGGGTAAATGCGGCTGCTCCGCAGGTTCAAACGCTTTTATTTCTGAGGCAGGAAACCCCATTCCCGGGTGAGGGCGAAAACGCACCGGCTCCTGGCGAACCTGCCAGGTACTGCCCATCACCGGGTTATCTGGCTGGCTTTGCTCCAGCAACTGACAAAGGCGGTAAAAATTAACTAAAGGTAACCTGTCACCGAGGCTTTTTATCAACCTGGCAGACGCGGATTGTGATTCTCTTTCCACCGGATGCACTTTCCTTCTGGCTGAACGATGAGGGTAAGCTGGTTAAACTGATTCATATCGGCATAGAGTGCGAAGAAACGGTTGAGTAATTCCCCAAACAAATGAATGTCCCCTTCTCCGGTAAAACCGTTACTGTCGAGAGTCACTTCAATATCCACCCCACGCAGCAGATAGCCCTGCTCAAAACGCTGCAGGCGGTGATACGCCACATGCTGTATAGCTTCCAGACGGCGGGTATTGCATTCATCTTCCTGCCAGTTATAGAGCGCCAGAGCCCCACGCAGCACTTCTGCGCTCTCCATCATGTTGAGAAAACTTGTTCCCAGGTGACTCATTACTCGCCAGTGAAACCGATCTTCTACAGGGGGATAGACTGGCAGCGTTGGTTTGCACAGGTTAGTGACTGGTAATGGCGTCTGTACCACCTGCTCGCAACGCTCAAGCAGCGTACTTTGCAAGGCCCGGCGCGGTAACTGACCATTGGTACCCGTAATTTGCAGTGATATCGTCTCATGCTCTATGCGCTGTTCTTCCTCCCACTGATGCCCGCCAAGAATCAGCCAGGTGTCATACAGCCCTGTCACGCTGCGTTTCACACGCGTATGGTAATAACGTGGTGGAGCGTGACGCCTCATCATGCCGCCTTTATGGCGAAAACCAGAAAATGGCACATACTCCGTCTGGTTGGTTCGGTTTGAACCTGCCACCTTATCGACAGAATAGATCTCAGTATGCCCATCCTGCAGGCGTTTAGGGCGCAACAGGTATTCTTGTTCAAGCCCAGAGACAGTGAGCGGATCAGCTTCCAGTGTGAACAGATTAATCACCGGTACACAATGCAGCCGGACCGCCTCATGAGTGACAGGCAGGTCTGCCGGCCAGAGGCTACTGAATACCACGTCGATATCAATATATTCAGTTCCCTCCTGTAGTGGCAGAGAATCAAGCCCATGGAGATGGACAAACATAAACTTGTCGCGAAAGACAAAATATTCCAGCAGTAACTGATAGCCACTGAATGCGCTATCTGTTTTTGGCAGCAGACTGTCTTCTGCGCGAAAACCACCAGGCGAGAAATAACCATCCAGCTCTTTACGTTCATGCTCGCCAGACAAACGCACATACATAGCAGCCAGGCGTTTTGTGAGCATCAGGTGCAACTGACTGCCAACAGGTGCATCCGCACCAAGGTACAGGCTCAACCGGCTGAGATCCGCATTTGACCAGTCGGCCTGCTGGCTACAGGTAAAGCGCATGCGCAATACAGAACGGCCGTCAGGCTCAGTTGCCATAGAGACAGAAGAGATACTGAGGGGATTGAGCATCACATCACGGGTAGTGCGATAGCGGCAGATTGTGTTCTTCGGCCCCACCGGGCGGGAATAAATCGCCAGCCCCGCCGGTACATTCTCAGCCATTTTCACGGTATGCACATCTGGAGTGAATGCCACAATGGCGAGAGACGGAATGGTACGCAAATAATGGGGCCAGAGCATACTGACCAGCCCTTCGGTCAGCTCTGGCAAGTCATCATCAATCTTTTCGCGCAAACGCCCCATTGAAAAAGCGAAACCCTCGAACAGGCGTTCAACATAAGGGTCTGGTGTACCTGCTTTATCCAAATCAAGCATGGCAGCTCTGTCGGGATGCGCTTGTGCAAATTCTTTTGCGGCTTCGCGCAGGTAGCGTATTTCCGCCTCATAGTAGCGCAGGGTTAAATCATCCATAACAAACTGAATCCTGAAAATTAAGTGATTGCCCCTGAAACGGATAAACAATCCGCTGCCACAGGGGAAAAAATAAGAACTAATTAAAAAAGATGAGCATCAGGCCTTTTCAGGAAAACCAGAAATATCCACATAGTATTTATTTACGTTATTATGTGCCACATACACCGTAATATTTTCCTCTTTAATATACGGTGAAGGGTCATAATAAAAGTTAGCACTGTTAAACAAAAACACTCTCCCGGATTGGGGGTCCAGCCACTGACACACGATCCTCCAGGGCGAGCGACCATTAATTTGGATAGCCTCATTTAATTCCACACTCACAATAGTGGCCGCCAATGGTTTACCATTGTGGATTAATCGCTGATGACGTTTTCCACTGTTCATCAACCATAAACCAGCCCCCCCAATCAGCAGGAAGACCAGCGCAATACCACCGCAAATGAAAGCACCTAAATAAAGCCCGACAGTGTCATTAATTTTGGCACTCGTCACATCATTCTGGTTATAAATAACATCAATGGTATCTCCCATACGGTCACGATAACTGGAACGTCCGGTAGTGGACTCAAAAACAATACGTTTTCCGGTATTATCGGTAAAGGTAATTTCAGGAAACCAGACTTCAGAAGATGAGTCAGCGTTATAGCTGTAGCGTAGATGGGTTATTTGTCCTTTGGCGTGAATGGCATCACGCTGAAACTGGTGATTAGAATAAGCAAGGTAACCGGCAATGAAAAACAGAACCAGGCTTACAGAAAACATCAGGCCAAAAATTTTTTTCATCTTACTTCCTTTTTACGTTATGACAAAACATCACAATACAGCTGGCGGTATTTCCTCACCGCCAGCCTTAGAACCTATCCCGGTAGAGGTTATTGTTACAGTGATTTTAGCTGCGGACAGCGCGCAAAAGTCGCAGCGTACACGGAGTACGTAAGGATGCTGAGCACTGTCCTGGGCTGAAATAGCAAATAAAATAGCCTCATGGGATAGCGTTTAATTTCTCCAGAAGAGAGACAATGCGTTTATTGCTAACGCGCTGCCTTACAAAACCACACAGAACCCCACTTTGTGAGCAAATACGCAGAGTGATATTCCGGGTCGAAACTCGTTTTCTTAAGCACATCAGTGAAGGCAACCCGTCTGGCGTCTTAGTCTACAATCATGGTGCTACCACTATCATGAATGCCCGGTGCAGATGACGCGCCCTCAGTAATAAAAATCGTTTCCGGCAACCGGAAGCCACGCAGTTTCAGCAGGGCCAGCGGGCCTTCTCCGGCTTCGGTACGCAGGGTGTAGTTCAGCGCCCGCCCGTCCTGAGCCTGCCAGCTCAGGCTGTAGCTGCTGCCAACACCCGGGTACGCACTCACCGTTGCCTGCTCCAGCAGGCGTATCCAGCCCCAGGCTCCCGGTATATCCGCATACAACCGGGTTCCGGCTGGGGTGCTCATCCAGCTTAAACGGGCACCGGCGGCTTCTGTATCCGCAGGCCAGGCGAAACGTTGCCAGACCGGCATCTGGTTCATATACACCAGCGACTGATTGTCAATCACCATGTCGGTCTGCATCACGCCCCCGGCCGTACCCGGACGCAGCTCAAAATGCATACCGGCCTCCCCTTCAGTAAAGGCCACATCAGCGATATGGCTCAGGGTATTGATGGCCCGGAGGAACGCCGGGTTGAACACCAGCCCCTGTGAACCGGCGCTGTCCGGCACCCACTGGCTTCCTTCGCGGTTCAGCACCCCCTGCAGGCGGGTTTGCAGAAACTGCGTGATGCGCCCGGAATCCGTATTCAGGTATTTTGCCAGCAACGGCAGTGACACATCGCTGCCGGTGTTGTTGAACGGATAGCGGCCGCCAAAGGCGCGGTACCACTCACTGACCACCGCCTGCTGCCACTGTGCATTGAGGCTGTCTGCCGCCGGGGCCAGCACCTGCTGCCAGGCCTGCTCCAGCGGGCTGACAAACAGGGTTTCCCCCAACCCCCGCCACTCCTGCCCCAGGCCTGCGGCGAGCAGGCTGCCGTAGTCGCGGGTTTGGGTGAGGTCCACGGTTTTGCCCTGAAAAACGGCCTGCGCAAGGCCCTGCGCCATTGCCTGCGGGTCGGCCGCGTGGGTCACCTGCTGAAGGCGCAGCCGCACCCGGGTGACCCGGGTCAGATACGCCTGCAGGCTGTGTTCCTGCTGCCCGGTGCGGGAGCTGTCCGTCAGCGCCAGTAACGGGCCGAAGGTGTTGTCCAGTGGGCCGGTAACCCCTGTACTCTGGTCAGTAACCCCCTGGCTGCCACTGTTCAGCAGGTTTCGGGCCGATTTCACCAGCGAATCAGAGATGGCTTCCCGGGCCTGCCCGGTACGCCCCTGCACGTTCAGGGTGTTCATCAGGGCAACCAGGGGCGACTGGCGTATATCCGCCATCAGCGTTAACTGGTCAGTGGCATCCGACAGTGTGGCCGGGCGTTGCCAGCGCAGGCTGTTAAGAAACGCCAGCCAGGCACCACTGAAATCCGCAAAGTAGCGGTCCGTCAGTTGTTGTTTCAGTACTTCAGGCGCCATGGCCTCCTGCAACGACACGGACTGCTGGCTGTCTGCCAGTACCCAGTCATGCTCATCACGTCGTGCCGCCACCACGCTGTCAATGGCTGGCTGCACCGCCTGCTCCCAGGCCTGGCGGGTGAACACGCCCGGTACGGTTTCGCCGGTAGTGAACAGCCGTGACACCTCCGTATCGCCGGTCATGTCTTCCAGGCGCATGTCGGCGTACAGGTGCGCCACCTGCGCCAGCATACTCTGGTACAGGGAGGTTTCGCTGTTACGCTGCCCTGTCAGGCGAATAAGCAGGGTGCGCACCTGGCTGACCAGTTGTTTATCCTCTGGTAACGCCCCCTCCGGGTGGGCGGCAAGTTGTGCGCCATAAAACGCCAGCAGTGACGGTGCCATCCCCTGCCAGACCGGGTCTTTAACTCCCTCACGCCCCGGCCAGCGCTGCAACAGGGTGTGCGCGAACCAGTCCGCATCCATATGTTGCGGGCGGGTCAGCATCAGGTAGAGCTTCAGCTGGTCACGGGCGGCTCCGGCCTGCCGCTCACGCTGCGGGCTGCCGGGCGGCTGTGCCGTAAAAGCCTGAAGCTGCGAGCGCAGATGTTCCGCCGCGGCATCCCGCAACAGGGTGTGTGCACTGGCCTGGTAATGGGGCAACAGCGCAGCCAGCAGGGCATCATTCTGGCTGAGGCCGGCGCGTGTATACCAGGGCGCGCCCTGTGCAGCCCGGTACTGTAAACGGTCCAGTGTTTTCTGCAATTCAGCAAGCGCCTGCAGGCGGGCCGCCAGCGGCAGGGTTTGTTGTGCGCTCACCACCACCCGGGCATGGGCATCCGTGATATGGCTGCGGTTACTGACATACGCCAGGCCGGACCACGCTCCCCACGCCAGCAGCAGTCCGCATGCCGCGGGGAATAACACCTTCTGCCGGGGTGTCCCTGTTTTGTGGGGGCGCAGCGGTGGCGGTAATGCCCGGACACCGGCCGGTAACACGTCCCAGCTGTTGTCCATAACCCAGCGGGACGGCGCAGACGGCTGCGGCGGGGAACAGGGCTGGCTGAAGACCACTCCGGCCAGGGGAAACGGACGGTAAGGGCCTGTCATTGCCGACAGCGGCCCGGTGATACTGGCAGGCTGGCGTGTCAGCTGGTCGGCCAGCGCCAGCAGAAAGGGGTGCGGCACCCGGCAGCACACCTGCTGTACGCCCCGGGAAACCAGCTCCGGTACCATGGACGCCAGTGTCTGTGCCAGTGTGTCCAAATCACACCCGGCAGGCAACAGGCAGCCGGTGGCCTGCACGGTGCGGCCTGCCGGCTTCCCGGCCCGCGGGTGCAGCGACCAGACATACACCGGCAGTTGCCAGCCCGCCACCGCCAGGCGTTCACGCAGGGCATGCACCAGCGCGTTCATCTCACTGCCTGAAGGTAGCGGGCGCGGGGGTTCCGGGTTGGTCGTGGCAAGCTGGTCGAAAGCGGAAGTCACCCACACCAGGCCATCTGCCGGGCGGTAACGCAGCTTACCCAGCGCCGCCAGCCAGGCGTTATCGGCAGGCTCAGACGGGTCACCGCCCCACAACAGCAGGGTACCGCCGTCTTCCAGCCAGCGCTCACGGGTGAGGCCCGGCGCCAGTTGCTCCACATCAGAAACCGTCCCGGTTACCAGCAGCATGCGGATTTTGTGCTGCCAGAAACGGCCGTGGAGGTGGTGAAGATACTCACGGATTTGTTTTGCTTTAACGCAGCTTCTGTCGTTTTTCTGCTCGCCCAGATCTGCCTGCGGTCTTTTGCCTGTAAGCAATATATACTTCTGAATAAAATGAGAGGAAACCAGCCATTCCAGTAGCCGTACAAATATTTCATCAAATAGCAGAATCACCAGGCAAATCACAACAACAATAAGTGATACAAACAGTTTCTTTTCCTGATGAATAATTTTAAAAAATGGATTATTCAGCCAAATCAGCCCGGCACTTATCAATAAAATTATCGCAATAATAATCCATGTGCTAATGCGTTTATTCTTTGCCACGCCATTTTCCTTCAATAATCGACTTTGCGTACAATTAGCTGATGCATTGTTTTATTTTCTGCCATTATCCACTGGGGTATGGCGGATGTAACAGCATGTTCACTGGCGCAAATTAAGCTAATATTCCCTGCTGCTGCTCCGGGGTTGCCGAATAAATCATCCAAACTATATTCCTCACGTTTTCCTGGTGAGTACCCCATACTTTCAACCTGTTTGATAACCCGGCTGAGTGTGTTCTGGTTCACCTGAACCCGCCAAATTCCATAGGGCTCTTTTGCAGACAAACCTCCCCAAAGCAGCATATTTCTGGTGGTAGAAATATCTTCCGTTGACACAACCGGGCGATGGATAGCTACTTCAGGTTTAATATCATATCGAGCAAGCCATTCAGGTGAAGCCAGTAACAGAGCGGATACAGATTCCGCCTGATAATCCAGAGGCGTACTGAACAGGTTGATTTCAACAGAGAGCGTCACCCTGGCTTCACCATTATCCAGCCAGGGATCAAGCCAGATTAAACCATCGCACTCAGTCTCAACAATAAGCGAGTTTGTGTGATACTTGTCTGGAAACATACCCTGCCAAATATCTTCAATCACTTTATTATCCAGCGCTCCGTCATGGTGAATACGCACAGAAAAATCACCACCAGGGATCATTAACAAATCTGGCTCCAGCATACGGAGTAGCTGAGACAGGTATCCTGACAGCCTCGATTTGTAACTTGTATTTGAAGGCTTATCCAGGCAGGCAACCGTCTGAACGCGTTGAAAGTCCACAAAGTAGTGTGACTGTAACTGGCTGCCAAATTTCACAAGAGCAGAGGCCAGCTTGTTACATGCTATTGGGGTAATATAAGCTTTTCCCACCAACCCTGCGAAACGTTGCCCCGTATTCACCAGTCTGTCATATTGCTCCTGGTGGAGATTATTCCAATAAGCAATACTGTCACGCGAATTTTCATAAATTCGTAGCCGAATACCATAACAGGCAAAACCGGTAGTAAAAGGTATGACAAGGGTACAAAACCAGAACCATGCTGAGTGAGTTGCCATACCGCCAGGCCATAAATAAAGCGAAAACATCGCACCCACACAGGTAAACAGAATAATAACCAGCGTCCATCGCAATATTTTCGGGTGCTCAGGTGCGGCTTGTTTGTCAGGAATGCTATTAAGATCAATAGGCATAAGCTACCGCCGACCAGCAACAGGCAATGAGGTAATTAACGTACAACCACAGCCACAACGGTGCCCATGAAGCGCTATGGGTTTTCCTTTAATTTTGGAACCTTCATCACCTTCTGCAATAGCGGTTTCTCCGTGTACAGGGCATAACACTTTGTCTCCTTTACAGGAAATAGCCCTCCCCTGAAATATAACACCTGTACTGCCTTGCAAAACCTTCCCACCACTGGATGTCGTGTCACCAATGCGAATAACACCAGGCATAATAAAGCCCTCTTAGCTTTGTTGAATATTCGGATGCAATACTGTTAAAAAAACCAGCCAAATAGCGAAAAACAAATACCATCTGGCTACCTGGTTAAATAAAATATCAAACAGAAAATAATAAGCGTGCAACCACACTTATTTAAAACACAACGCACACCAATATAAATAGCCTGCAAAAGCCACCAATTAGTTATTGCATACCAATAGCAGCAGAAAAGTCCTTTTGTTCATTATTGACTCCGTTACGGTTTTACGGGATTCGGGCTGTTGACCACACAACGAACGGTTGTTGTCAAAAGAACCCCCGTGTCCGGTTTTCTTTTAGACCGGACAATGGTTAGCCCTTCAAATGGACCAGAGAAACCCGCCCCACGGAGTACTTTGGTATACTGGGGCTCCGTATCATCAATCCCATCAAGACTCTTATAGACCGGTTTTTCCGGCCCCCGGGGGTTAACCGCCGGGGAGTGCTGGTAGTAATCCGGGTCATACCAGTCCTGCATCCACTCATAGCCATTCCCTGCCATATCGTAAAGCCCCAGCGGGTTGGGCGGGTAACGGTCTACGGGCATCGCCGCCATGGTGCCACCTTTCAGCCCCATTTGCCGGGCAAACTCCTCACGGTCGAATGCGCCGGAAATATTAATTCCGCGATTGATCCCCTCCATTTCCAGCACGCCACTGTTGGTGCCGACAATAAAAAACTGCCCCCGGCTGCGGGCGGCATATTCCCACTGTGCTTCCGTTGGCAGGGCAAAAGGCAGGCCACTGACTTCCCCCAGCCAGGCACAGTATTGTTCGGCTTCATACCAGTCCACATGCGCCGGGGTGTTGGGTAATTGATTCAGCGAGTCCATCCACTCCTGAAAAAGCCCGCCATCAAACTGTCTTAATGGCAGGTTATGTAATTTAAGGTAGAGCTGGTATTCCTGGTTGGTGGTTTTAAACCGGCTGATGGAGTAACTGCTCAGCGTGACTTTATGCAGCGGTTTGCTGTCTTTATTAACGTCATAGCGCAGTTTTTCCGGCCCATATTCCCGGCCAAAATCCCCCATCAGAAAGTCACCGCCCTCCACAAACACCAGGTTCTGTTTTACCTGGTGCAGCATATTTTGCAGTTCGGGGCTGGACTGTTGATTTTGCGCGGCAGTGGCAGCAGAAGTTGTGGCCGGATGGTTATCGCAGGCACTCAGAAATAAAGGGGCCAGCAACAGAAAAGTCCTTTTGTTCATTATTGACTCCGTTACGGTTTTACGGGATTCGGGCTGTTGACCACACAACGAACGGTTTTATCATCTATTATTTTTGTTCCCGGACTTTGATTAGACCGGACAATGGTTAACCCTTCAAATGGACCAGAGAAACCCGCCCCGCGGAGTACTTTGGTATACTGAGGCTCCGTATCATCAATGTCTACTAAACGCTTGTAGATCGGTTTTTCCGGCCCCCGGGGGTTAACTGCCGGGGAGTGCTGGTAATAGTCCGGGTCATACCAGTCCTGCATCCACTCATAGCCATTCCCTGCCATATCGTAAAGCCCCAGCGGGTTGGGCGGGTAACGGTCTACAGGCATCGCCACCATAATCCCTCCCTTCAGCCCCATTTGCTGGGCAAACTCCTCACGGTCCGATGAACCTGAAATATTAATTCCCCGGTGAATGCTGTCCATTTCCAGCACGCCGCTGTTGGTGCCGACAATAAAAAACTGCCCCCGGCTGCGGGCGGCGTACTCCCACTGTGCTTCCGTTGGCAGGGCAAAAGGCAGGCCACTGACTTCCCCCAGCCAGGCACAGTATTGTTCGGCTTCATACCAGTCCACATGCGCCGGGGTGTTGGGTAATTGATTCAGTGAATCTCTTCGCTCCTGAGTCAGCTCATTATCAACTTTCCTTAATGACAGATTATTTAATTTAAGGTAGAGCTGGTATTCCTGGTTGGTGGTTTTAAACCGGCTGATGGAGTAACTGCTCAGCGTGACTTTATGCAGCGGCTTGCTGTCTTTATTAACGTCATAGCGCAGTTTTTCCGGCCCATATTCCCGGCCAAAATCCCCCATCAAAAAATCACCGCCTTCCACAAACACCAGGTTCTGTTTTACCTGGTGCAGCATATTTTGCAGTTCGGGGCTGGATTGTTGATTTTGCGCGGCAGTGGCAGCAGAAGTTGTGGCCGGATGGTTATCGCAGGCACTCAGAAATAAAAGGGCCAGCAACAGAAAAGTCCTTTTGTTCATTATTGACTCCGTTACGGTTTTACGGGATTCGGGCTGTTGACCACACAACGAACGGTTTTATCATCTATCAGTTTTGTTCCCGGACTTTGTTTAGACCGGACAATGGTTAACCCTTCAAATGGACCAGAATACCCCGCCCCGCGGAGTACTTTGGTATACTGAGGCTCCGTATCATAAATCCCTTCCAAACGCTTATAGATCGGTTTTTCCGGCCCCCGGGGGTTAACTGCCGGGGAGTGCTGGTAGTAGTCCGGGTCATACCAGTCCTGCATCCATTCATAGCCATTCCCTGCCATATCGTAAAGCCCTAGCGGGTTGGGCGGGTAACGGTCTACGGGCATCGCCGCCATGGTGCCACCTTTCAGCCCCATTTGCTGGGCAAACTCTTTCCGGTCCGATGAACCTGAAATATTAATTCCCCGGTGAATGCTGTCCATTTCCAGCACGCCACTGTTAGTGCCGACAATAAAAAACTGCCCCCGGCTGCGGGCGGCGTACTCCCACTGTGCTTCCGTTGGCAGGGCAAAAGGCAGGCCACTGACTTCCCCCAGCCAGGCACAGTATTGTTCGGCTTCATACCAGTCCACATGCGCCGGGGTGTTGGGTAATTTATTCAGTGAATCCCAGATCTCCTGAGTAAGAAAATTTTTTGATTTTTTTAAATGTAACTTTTTAATATTCAGATAAAATTGGTATTCTTGGTTGGTGGTTTTAAACTGGCTGATGGAGTAACTGCTCAGCGTGACTTTATGCAGCGGCTTGCTGTCTTTATTGGCGTCATAGCGCAGTTTTTCCGGCCCATATTCCCGGCCAAAATCCCCCATCAGAAAATCACCGCCTTCCACAAACACCAGGTTCTGTTTTACCTGGTGCAGCATATTTTGCAGTTCGGGGCTGGATTGTTGATTTTGTGCGGCAGTGGCAGCCGAAGTTGTGGCCGGATGGTTATCGCAGGCACTCAGAAATAAAGGGGCCAGCAGCCCAATGGTATATTTATTCATTGCTATATCCTTATAGTTACACTATTAATGCCCCGGTTGATTCACAGGGGCCAAATACACAGCGTTGCGGGAAGTGGGGGTTCGGCATGCGGTTCAGGTTATACCAGGGGGTATTATTCATTGCCAGTGCATAGCCCCAGGAAAGCTCATTCCCGGTTTTCAGGCGGTTATAGATTGTGGTTAACTCCTGCGCCGCCAGCTCTGCTGCATGGCGCTTCATATCCTGGTCGCGGTTAAAGCCCTCCTGCAGGAATTCACGCAACTGGCGCGCCTGTATTTCCACTGCCGCTGCTTCGTCTCCATTTTGTACCAGGCTGGAGCCATCCCGGGTACGGTGGCACATAACTTTGCGCCACTCACGGCGGGTCTGAATGCTGTACAGCACCTGAATAACCGCTTCTTTGCGCTCAGAGTAGATATCCAGTAACAACCGGCCACGGTTAGCCAAATCCACATGGTCCCACTTGCCGTGGCGGGTTAACAGATATAATAAAATACCTTTAGCTTCTGGCGTGAAGGTTAATAACTGCTGGGGGTTACTAATAATATTTTTGGCTAACTGATTTCTTTTTTTAGAGGCTTCGATAATATTTTGACTTTCATCAAGTATACGGATGATGAACGATCTGAATTCATCCGCAACAGATAACAGACTCGATTCAACTTTGTTATACGTCTGGTAGATATCTTTCGTTATATCCGCAATCTGCATAACACATATACGGGTAAATGTTTCAAATGCCGGTTCAGCAACCAGTTCAAAAAAACGGTAATCCAGAGCAAAGAGTTGATAGGCCAGCCAGGCACCAAATTCCACCAGGGTTTTACCTGCCACCTCGCAAATAAACGCCCCTTTGGCCCCTACACCACAACACAGGCTGGCGGCAACTTTAAAGCAAAACTTTCCGTTAATGAAAGTACAATGAAATTTCGCCCCGGCACCGATACCAGCCAGCCCGGCAATACTGGCGCCAATGGTGGCGAAATCCGTAAATTCGCCCACTGTTTTGGCCACTGTGGTGGCGGTTAATGAAGGCGGTGCCGTGGGTTTCAGCCACTGAACTGCCCCCTGAAGCGAATATTCTGCCCGGGCACCGGCAAACAGCTCAGCCGTGACCGAGGCCCCTTCCTCCTCTTGCTTCATTTGTTTATAAAATTGCCCGCTCCTGCCGCCCTGACGCTCCTGGAAACGCGGCAGCCTGCCCTGTGGCAGACCGGCAACAATCTGTTGTTCATCATCTTTAACCATAACCTGAAGCTGGGCTGCCAGTTGTGCGGACGCCCCCACAAAACCAATCAGCTGATTTTCAATATAAAGGCGGATGACCCCCATATTCAGGCCCACCAGTAGCGGTGTGGTCTCTTCTTCACCAGGCACATAGCGCAAATCCCAGCCCAGCCGGTCCGGAATATAGAACACAGCCCGGCCAATACCGGAAGCCACAGAGAGGGAGGCCGTCGCTTCGCCTTTAATACTGACATGCCCTTCACCAGGGTTAAATTCTGCCGCAGCACCAACATTGGAAATAAAACGCATAAACTGGGCAGCGCCAGATACTTCAATACCGTTATCAAAGGTATGTGACCCTGTCAGGCTTTCATTCCAGCTTTCTGCCCAGCCAAATAATGTTTCATCCAGGTTGTAATCATCCAGATTCACATAATCTTTAAGTTCGATTTTTATTTTTGGCAATATTCCCTGAGAAAATTGCTCTTTCATTTTTTTCGTATCTATTGTTCGCCGGCCTTTGCTGTCAACAGAATAAATGCTACCCTGCCCTGTTGCGGTATCTTTATTTTTCAGGGTAACGCTATGCCACTTTTTCTTAGCCCCGCTCTGCGAACGGCCAGCGGAACGTTCAGAGAAATAGCGCTGGCTGGCGTAAACATAACGTTTTCCCAGGTGCTTCCCGCCACCCCGTTTACGGGTGTCGAGTAAGGGAAGTAATTCCACAACATCCTGGTACCCCATATTACTGGTTTCACCATCTTTAAGTTTATCCAGCAAGGCTGCACGCTTGTTTTCCAGCAGAAGCTCTGCGGCAATAACTTCAGCTGCCTGTGGTTCAGTACTGACACCAGGTAACTGCCTTTGCTGGCCATATTTTTCAATTGCAGTTGAATAAGCGTGGCTGGCTTGATGATACTCATCAACACGGCCTAACATATCCAGACAATGGGTTTCAAAATCCCCTGCGTCCAGCGCAGGAACAACAATAATTTCTTCTGTTTCCGGGCGAAAATAAAGCACCCCGGATTCATGGCACACCTGAACAATATTGTTCTCAGATTTATTCAGCTGGCATTCAGCGTCAGCGTTATTTTGAGCATCCATACCCAGTTCACCTTATTATTCAAAAAATAATTTAATATTTTTAGGGTCAATACCATAATGTTGCTGCGTACAGCCATTTTCATCCGTTATGCCGCGCAACACTTTCCCCTCCGGGGTTTCGATACGATAAGCAATCCAGGCTTTCGGTTGCCGGTTTTCCCGATCCACCACCTGAAACCCACCACTCACAGGAAACTGATATTGCGGATCTGCCGCTACAGCAGGCATCAGCGCCCGCTCCAGCGAAGCCGGGCCGCCCCAGTCAAGCATGGGGCTGTTCAGGCTGATTTTACCTGGCGCGCCTATTTCAACCGCGCCATCCTTAATTTTGATATAAGCGCCTCCGGTACTGGTCAGCGTGATACCTTGTGCAGCATTGAGTACTATTTCGCCTTTGGCACTGTTAATTAACATCTGTTGGTCAGACTGAAGCTGCATGGCACCTGACTGCGCCTGGATATCCACCCGGCCACGGGCGGCAAAGATCTTCAACCCCAACTTGTGCGCAAATAAACTGATTGCCTCACCTGCGGCGACAGTGAATCTTTTGAATACGGTCACATCCGCATTTTCACCGGCTGTCGCTGTGAAGGTTTTCCCTGCGGAAAGCTGAATACTCTCCGGCGTAACGGCCGCCACCCCAGCCGGAGCAGACAGCAACAACCCCGCTTCTTTTAGCTGATTCAAAACCCGCGCAAGGTGTTGCTGCGCAGCAATATCTGCATCCAGTGCACCAGATGTACCGGCGCTCTGAGCAAGGGCGGTGACCAGTTGTAATGCATTTTGTAATTGTGCAACTGCAGCATTCATATCCAGCATGTCGCCCTGGGCTTTCGGCTGCTTATCTGCCGTAATAAACACCCCGGCGCCACCGCGGATGGCAACATGCCTGTCGGTACGCAACTCCGCCCCTTCGCCACGCCGTTTTCTTTCAGCATTCACATTGTGGCCCAGGTTCAGCTGGGTCTTGCCGCCGTATTCAGTGCTGAGTTTGACGTGTTCCGCTCCGCGCTTGTCTTCCATGCGCAGCTTATTCCGCCCTGCGGTTCTCACCACATTGCGGGTGCTGTTCAGTTCTGTAACCGGGTCAATATGCCGGGAGTCATGCAGGGCGTGGGCGATATACGGCCGGTCCGGGTCGCCTTCGTGAAAGGCTATCGCCACTTCGGTGCCCTGAACCAGCGGGAAGTGGAAACCATATTTGTGCCCGCTATAAGGTTTCGCCAGACGCACCGGCATACTTTCCATACCTTTGCGTTTGTCGTCGCGGTCGGCATCAAACTTTACCCGGTACAGGCCCGAGGCATCCTGCCAGGCGTAGATGTCGTCGGGTTTGGCGCTGGTCACCCGCGCCATCAGGGTGCCACTGACCACCGGGCGAGGCCTCGCCGCCGGGCGCCAGCAGCGGTTCTCAAAGAAAGGCATGGCTGACCACGCCACCTGCAGGGCGTTCTGGCGGCTGGCGGTGTAAACCGTGCTGATAATCACCACGCCGTTTTCTGTTTCCCGGGGCAGTGTGGGTGGCATGGCCGCCTCAGTGATAACCAGAACCTGCGCCGGGCTGAGTGTATGGTCGGTGCTGCGGCCCGTTACCCGGGTCTGGTCTGATAAAAAGCGTTCATGCTCCAGGCGCGCCCAGAAGTGGCCGGTTTCAGGCGCCGGGTTAATGTTATCTCCGCGCGCCTGGTGCCGTGGCCGGTGGTGGTAGACATCCCCCCAGGTGACACCCTCGCCGTCGCCCCGGGTCATGTCGGCGGGCTCCGAGAGCAACACCCGTTGTGCTTCACGGTGGTTGTAGTCACCGGCGGTAACCGAGCGCACCGCCACATTCTGCGTAACATGAACATCCCATACCGAGTCTGCGCCATTATCGTTAGCGCCGGACGGGCTGTTTAACGGCAGTTTTTTCCCGAAGAACCAGGCGCCCGGCCTGTCGGCAAAGTTCACCACTTCGGTTTGTGTTTCCGGGTGCAGGGTGAAGAAGTAAAAAATCCCCAGTTCAGCCAGCAGGCGCTCAATAAACGCCAGGTCGTTTTCCTGGTACTGGTTAATCTGTTCACGTTTCGGGTAGTCGTGGCTGAGGATAAACTCATATTCCCAGCCATTCAGGCGGTGCTCCCGCAGGACCTCTGCCACCACTTCCGGCACCGATTTGTTGACGAAAAAGCGGTGAGTACGGAACTGGTTAGCCAGCAGTGCAATAAAAGGTTCCAGTACAATGCTGTACTTCGCTTCATCTGCAGAGCCGCCGGTGCGGGTGAAATGCGTGATAACCCCGTGCACCACTTTGCGGTCTGCCAGGGAAAGCAGGTTGCCTGCGCCCATCGTCAGTGTTGCGGGTTTGGCCAGGAGCTGGCGGGCATCAATGTTTTTGTCGGTACTGGTAAACCTGATGGTGTAGCGGTAAAGCGCGCTCATCGCCTCTTCGCCACGGAAATCTTCCACATCGGTGTCAGCGCTGCAGGAAGGTATGGTGAGGCGGTAGCGGTTCAGGGTGTTGCGGGTGAGCGTGTTGCGCATCCCTGTCAGATTCATGGTGTTAACTCCCTTTATATCAGTAAGGTTGCTCTTGATGCGGGCCGCTACCCAGCCGCCGGGCCGGGTAAGTAGCAGGAGCGGGCATCTGAACGTTTCATTTGTGCGGCGCCCCTGCAGGCACGCTACCGCCCGTTGCTTTCCCCTTCACTGGGAGCCAAAGCACATCAGGCGTGGTTTCCGGGTTGTGAGCCCCACATGGCAGCTGTTGGGGATGTTGGGTAGTGCGTTATGCTGCTGTATTTATGTTTGAACCCGGTATCTGGCAGGCATTAGCCCCGGGTAACAGCGTGATTTCAACCCGGCGGTTGCGTGCCCGCCCTTCCGGTGTGCCGTTCGGTGCGACAGGGCGGCTTTCACCATAGCCCTGCACTGCAAAGCAGCTTTCCGGCACCCCACCGGTATCGCGCATCCAGTCACGCACTGCTTCGGCACGCTTCAGCGAGAGCAACTGGTTATGCGCTGGATTGCCGGTGTTATCCGTGTGCCCGGCAATAACAACCAACCCGCCAGGTCTTTCCCGAATAGCAACCAGCGCACTCACCAGCACAGAAGTGGAGCCAGGTTTGAGTTTGTATTTCCCGGAATCGAACAGCGACAGGCTGTCCAGGTTCAGAGTCTCTGGCTCAGGAATAGTGGTTGTGACAACAGGATGAGGTAATGGCAGTGGAGCTTTGTCGGTAAGCGCCGCTTCCAGTAGCGGTAACAGGCGCTCGCCTTGATAAAGGCCCAGGCTATAACGCTGTGGCACACCCTGGCGCTGCCAGGTGCCCAATTGAGCGGCATCAGCCTGCAGGCGTTGCTGTGCGCGTAACACGGGCTCAGCCCATTCACCAGAAGTGCGTTGGTACAGGGCGAGGTGGTCCCCAATATCACGGATAAATTGCTGGTTGTTCACCCAGGATGCCAGCATCGCCAGGGCAAGAAAAGCGCCGCCCAGTAACCCGGCATAACGCCAGAAAACCGATTGCGGTGTAATACCCGGGCGGTGTGGTAACTCAGGCAAAAACAAGTCCGGTAAAGGTAATGAAGATTCAGTGGCAGCAGCACCTGGCGGCAGTGTGGTGTATGAAGCGATATGCTGCTGCCACAGATTACTCTGCTCACCTTGCACTGGTGCCACGCAAACGCCCTGCTGGCAGAATTCCAGAGCGGGTAAATCCCCTGCTGGCACCGACAATACCGGCTGGATGGTGCGTTCGCGCCAGGCCAACAGGCTGCCCAGCCACAGCGCCATGCTCACGCATGGTTGGCGTGAACGGCCGTGTGCATCATTCACCCACTGAGATAACGGCAGGTTCACCTGGCCGGGCTGGTGCACCTGCATTTCCGGATGGTGGTTGAGGGCTGAAAACCAGACTGGCTCTGCCCACGTACCAGCCACTGGCGGCGACACCCAGGTGACACCCCATAAAGGAAGTGCGCAGCCCAGGGGTAAATGGCACTGCCCCACCGCGCGCTGCCACCCGCGCAGGCGGTGGATGAAATCGCCTTCGCAGCAATGGTGCTCTGGAAAGGTTGCCAGCAAAATAGAGAGTTGTGGTACCAGTGCAGGGCGGTACTGATTGAAGAGTTGTACCAACAATGGTAATTGTGGCGCATCCTCCACACGCAAATACCAGCCGTGGCAGGTTTCACGCTGCCAGGAATCAGGGGCGAACAAGGCCGTATTATCGCCACAAACCAGAATGACAGCGCCCTGGTAGCCTTCCGGCGGTAAGTGTTCCTGCCTGGTGCCCTTAACCCTGGTTGCCAGTGCCCGGTTAGTTCCCTGCTGGCGCCAGAGCATGACACCACACACCAGCACAACCAACAGACTAAGCACAGCCTTGCTGGCTTCGGAAAGCGGCCAAAAGCCCAGAATAAGCCACAATGCAAGCACTGCGCCGAGTGCGGTTAACAGCCGCGGGTAAAGATCACGCATCGTTTACCCCGGCAGGATTATCTGGTTAACCAGTTTAGTGAGAGAGGAGGAAAGCACAAACCACAATGCAGCCAGCACCCCGGCCCCGGCTACCCAGAACAACCAGTAGCTATGCCTGTTGCTGTGCTGTTGAGAAGGCATGACCACAATGGGTGCATCCTGAGCCTGGGTGAACCCGGGAACCCGCTCGCCAAGTGCTTTGACTACGTCCTCGCGCTGTTCATCATCTTGCGAGCGATAGTGCCCGACAAACCCAAGTTGTAATGTGCGATACAGACAGGTGAGGACTGCGGTATCTGGCTCGGGATCATTGCGCTTTTCACGAATAAGCGCCCACACCGCCTCACCCGCATTCAGTGAGCCAAAGAAATGTGCCTGTAACGGGTCGTGGTACCAGGCCTGGTAGCCGTCATCAGTTGTTCCCCTGTTCATCACACTCTCATCAAGCAGTGCGCACAGGGCATAGACCATATGGTCACGTCGGGTATCACTGTAACCCGCTTCAGTAAGCGCTGTTCGCGCCTCTTCTACCACCTGGCATGCCCGGCGATAGAGACCTTTGCCATCATGCACCACCTGACCACTACGTAGCTGGCTGGCCATCAGCCACCCCGGGTAGAAGATACGTTCGAGCTCGCGTTGTTCAGTTTTATTCATGTGCGCAGTACCGCGTAAAGTTCAAGTTGCACATCTCCCAGTGAAGCCGGGGTGTAAAAAGAGCAGTTGCCTGTTACCAGCATTTCTCTTGCGGCATCCGAGTGCAGATCCAGCGCGAAATACTGATTCTCCAGGCGTAATGGAATAGCGGCGGGAACATGGGAAAGCGGAATGATGACGATGCCACTCAGCGCCACATTCACTACATCAGACACATCACCAAAACTGCCTGCCTTACACAGTTGTGGGAATTTCACCTGTAACTCATGATTGGGCACAGACGCGCGTACAGAGAGGTAAAAATCTGCCCCCTCTCGCAGGCGGGCATCATGCAGGGAGCCTTTCCAGATTTGGTCGGCATGCTCAAGTTGAATACTGATAACCCGCGATGGCAGGCTGGCTTCCAGCAGTTTGTCGAGCAGTGCCAGTAACGGGGGAAACACCTGTTCAGGCACATCATGCTGATATGCGGGAATATCGGCGGCTTCATGCGCCAGTGAGAAGGTGAGCAGACTGCCCGCGAGGCGCACCAGTTCACGGTAGAACAACTCCGGATGGTGCGATGGCGCCTGTAGCAACGCAGCCAGTACAGGCTCAGCACTGTTCAGGGCATTAAGCAACCAAAACAGGGACACATCCGCCACCGCAAAATCGGCCATACGTGCATTGCTCTCACGACGCATTGCCATCAGGCGACGGCGGCGGGCCTGCAAACGTACCAGCAGTTCATTCAGGGCTGAAACCAGGATGGGGCTTGCTGCAACAGAGAGTAATGGTGGGATAAATGCGCTGTCACGGCACCACTGCCCCTGGGCGTTGCGCACCAGACGGGCAACCGGACAGGTCAGGTATGCGGTATTTTCCTGGCCAGACAACCGCAGGGTGATGGCATGGCGCAATACGGCCAGTTCTGTGCGCTCATGGCCTGCCAGGTCCTGTACCACAACCCGCTCGGACTTCCAGCGCTGTGGACGATCACTGCCCTGCCCGGCTGCCAGATTACCCCCACTGGCACTTAATAACGGTAACGCTGCGACTACCTCAATGGCTTCGATTCCGGTTACAGAAGGTATCTCGCAAACTGGCGGCAGATTGTCTGCAAGACCTGTATCCACAAGAGTACCATCCTGAAACCGCACCACCAGGCGTGTCATATTCAGGCGCGACACCTCCAGCGCAGAGTCATCAAATTCAGCAGCCACTACGCCCCACGGGTGCGAAACCCCCATACGGGCCTGCGAATCAACCAGATACTCTTGCCAGTTAGCCTGCTGCTGAAACTGCTGTGGTGCCAGTATGGCCCCGTCTTCCCAAAGCGGGCGATAAATCTTCATCCCTGTTCTCCTTCACCTTACTGTCACGCCTGATTTCTGTTGACCAGACGCGGCCGGAAGCTGTGTATAGGTTTCACACAGCGACAGTGATAATAGAGCAACATTATATTTTTGATCAAATATTTAGATCTTTGTATTGTAAATAAGGAATTCCTTAGACTTAAACACCAAAAAAATCTTATGCAAAAAACGGAGATAAGAAAAATAGGTAACGCAAAACCATAACCACTGGCTTAGAAAATGCACACAAGTGTTTTAGCGGGGGATTACAGGAACGTGGAACCTAAAAGTGGTCAGCTTTGAGAAGGGCTATTTTCAGGTGAGGAGGGACTTTACCAGGTGAAAACCGTAAGCACAGGTTCAGCAGGCTGATTTACCGGATCACAACCCTGAGCACCAGGTTAGTGATTCAGGCTTATTTTTACCAGAGCACGGAAAAGAAAAATCTTTTTTTGGTGTGTGTATTTGAGCGTTCGCTTATTCCACACCGGCTTTTCACACGCCGGTGTGTTATGCAATGTCAATTACAGGTTAGCCAGGCGCTCACGCGAAGGCGCGAAATAGTAGCCCCCGGTAACAGGCCGGGTAAAACGCAACATCGCATCGCGTTTTCCGTCTGCCTCGCCAAACATACTCAACAGTTGTGCTTCAATGTTGTGTAGCCGTGCGCAGTAAGCACAAAAATAGAGGCCATGAGTACCACTGGCGGTGCCATAAGGCAGGCTCTGGCGCACAATTTTCATGCTTTTGCCGTCTTCTTTCAAATCAACACGGGTCAGGTGCGAAGTCACCGGGCGCTCATCCGGGTCAATTTCTTCATTAGCGACTTTGGTTCGCCCAAACACCATTTCCTGCTCAGAAACCGCCATGTGGTTCAGTTGTTCCAGGTTGTGCTCCCAACGTTGCACCAGAACATAGCTGCCACCCGCATCAATGCCGCTATTGATAACAGCGACTTCACGGCGAAGCGCGTCACCTGCCGGGTTTTCTGTACCATCGACAAAGCCGCTCAGGTCACGGTCTTCAACCCAACGAAAGCCATGAGTTTCTTCGACAAAATTCACCACAGGGCTGAACAATGACACCACAGCCTGCGCCACAGTAAAATTCACGTCATGGCGCAATGACATAATATGAATCATTACATCGTGCTGAGTTGCGGGTGCCAGCCCTTTGCCTAAAGGGGTAAAGTTTTTCAGCTCTTCTGCGCCTTTGCCGCCACTTAATTCACGCCAGGTGTCATGCCCAAATGCCACAACCGCGCCCAAATGCGCATCCGGGAACTGTGCTTCCAGTTCACCCAATTTTTCGCTGAAGCGTTTGCTCGCTTCGCGTAATGCGCCAACCTCTCCCTGAACCCGGCCTTCCAGCCAGATTGCGGCCCGACAATGTTCAGGCAAAATACCACTTTGTGCCTCAGACATAACGCCTCCTGAATAAAATTGCGCCGCCTGATGCGGCACTTTTGGGCATGATTATATTCTTTTTTGAGTAACACTTTTTGCGACTGCGCAAATCAGGGTTTCATCGCGCCCATACAATTTGCGAAACAGTCCAGTTCCTGAGTGTCTCATCCGGTGGAATAAGCCCTTCCGGCCCCTGCCATTCACCACTGAAGATATAATGAATATGCTGGCTGCCGGGAGCCTGGCAATCTACATTTCCCCGTTCATCTCCGGTTCCGGCCAGACAGTGCCCCTGTGCTTTGTCAAAAATTTTACTAAAGGGAGAACCTATCTCCACCCCGGTGTCACTGGTGATTGAAGGGTCGGTAACCACAATACGCGCCAGAGCACCTTTGTCGCCACTAATGACTAACATCACCTTGCTATCTTTGAGCGCTTCAAAGTAGCGCACCACTTCGCCACTTTGCATTTTCATTCCTTCACGCAAGTGGTAGCCACTACCAATAGCAGCACTGATCCTTTCACTGGTTAATGGCGTACTGGCGGTCAGTGTGCCAAGCCCTTGCTCTGTTACAGATAAATCACTGCCAAACCAGTTCCATGGGGCAAGAGAAGACCACTGAAAGGAGGAGAAAGAGGCACAACCACTCAACAACAGCGGTATTGCACAAATCAGAATGCGTTGTTTATTCATTTACAAGGTTCCTTATCCTGCTTGTATTGCTGTACTTCAGGCTTTACTCCATGGGTGCAAAAAAGCACCGCCGTAAGCGGGGGTTTGTCACCCACCAGAAAAGCGCAACCGAGTCAGCAACACAAAACAGCAACGATACCAGTGAACTGGCATCGTCCTGAAAAAAATGGCGCGCCGTCTGGCACATGATAACCACCTGAGCCACCAGCAAAACCCAGTATGCATGGTGCCAAAGCCTCAGAAAATGCTGGCGCCATGCACATAAGAAAAAACCCGCGAGCGCAGGCAGCCCCATTAATAAGCCGCCCCAGAATGCCTGATGATCGGGGTAAAAAAGCGTAAGTAAGGTATCACCTTGCTGGCGGGAGGCGCCAGCCATAATAAACAATACCCAGGTTCGGGCCTGTAGCAGTAACACGCCCCAAAATAATACAGGTAAGCGCAAACGCCCTGCAGCATCGTAATCATCGGGCGTAACCTGAGTATATTTACTTTTCATGGTACTCAACTTGGGGCCAAAGGGATAAATAAGCACCGTGACCAACGGGCTTTACCCTTATTAAAACAAAGGATAAAAGAGTGATTCACCTGCTAACAGATGTAAGAAAACGCCACGAAATATAACAATATTCAGCACGAACAGGCTTAATATTCCTGGTCTTCAATCAGACGTTTCCCCATGCTAATAGAATCCTGCACTTCGTAACCTAAATGTTCATACATTGCCAGCACACTGTCATTTTCTTCACGCACCATCAGATTAATTTTTGGGCAGCCTCGGGCAATTAACTTTTTCTCCAGGCGATTCAATAATGCATTGGCAATACCGCGCCCACGGAATTCAGGGTGAACCCCCAGATAATAGGCTGCGCCGCGATGGCCGTCATAACCCCCCATGACAGAACCGACGATTTCACCACCCACTTCGGCTACCAAAAAAAGCTCCGGGTCGTGATTCATCTTGCGTTCAATATCCATTTCCGGATCATTCCATGGGCGCAAAAGATCACAACGTTCCCACAGGGTGATCACCTCTTCGAAGTCGTCCTGGCGAAAAACGCGTATCTCCATGGTTATCCTCACTAAGTTAACCCAAAGAGATGATTATGAACGTTAGCGCAGCAATAGCCAATATCAGACACATCTATGTTGTAAAAATGGCATAATGCCCGGCCGTCATCCATTGAAATGAAAAGTAAAACTTTTTTAATGCGGCGATTGTCGTTCATGTGTTGACGATACGATATAACAATAATTCAGGAATCCACTTAGCATATATTTCAGGCCGCATGAGTAAATTAAAACTGCTTAAACAACTTACTTCCCGCCGCCAGTTACTTCTGACGGGCCTGGCGGCGCTGACCGTAGCAAGCACTACAAAAGCACTTGCAAAAGAAACGGCTCAGCCACTGAAAACACACAATGCCCACAGCAAGGCAAAAACCAGCCATATACGCGCCCGGCGCATTGTTATGATTGACCCGGGGCACGGTGGTATTGATTCAGGAGCCATTGGCCATCATGGTTCGGAAGAAAAACATGTCGTGCTGGCTATCGCCAAATATGTGCGGGGTATGTTGCGCCAGAAAGGTTTCGATGCCCGTCTGACCCGGACTACCGATACGTTTATTCCGCTGTATGACCGGGTTGAGATAGCGCACAAACATGGCGCTGACCTGTTTTTATCCATTCACGCCGATGGGTTTACCAGCCCACAGGCTTCCGGTGCTTCGGTGTTTGCACTTTCCAACCGTGGTGCCAGTAGTGCCATGGCGAAATATCTTTCCGACCGTGAAAACGCTGCAGATGATGTCGCCGGTAAGCAAGTAAAAGACCGCGACCACTATTTACAGCAGGTGCTGTTTGACCTGGTGCAGACAGATACGATTAAAAACAGTCTGACGCTCGGCTCACATATCATTCGCCAGATAAAACCAATCCACCACCTGCACAGTAACCATACTGAGCAGGCCGCGTTTGTCGTGTTAAAATCACCATCTATTCCTTCAGTTCTGGTTGAAACGTCGTTTATCACCAACCCGGCTGAAGAGCGCCAGCTTGGTACCACAGCGTTTCGCAAAAAGATAGCCACCGCCATTTCCGATGGTGTTGACAGCTACTTTAACTGGTTTGATAACCACAAAGCCCATACGCGGCACGGATAACTTATGGAACAGCCTGATTTCAATGCCGTTAAAAACTGGCTGCTGGGGTTACAGGACCACCTGTGCCAGCAATTAAGCGCCCAGGACACAGCAGAGTTTAGTGAAGATAACTGGGTTCGTGAGGGCGGCGGCGGTGGGCGGAGCCGTGTGCTGCGCGGCACTGTGTTTGAACAGGCTGGTGTGAATTTCTCTCATGTTCATGGCGACACAATGCCTGGCTCGGCTACAGCGCACCGGCCAGAACTGGCCGGGCGGAGCTTTGAAGCTATGGGGGTTTCGCTGGTTGTTCATCCTCACAACCCTTACGTGCCCACCAGCCATGCCAATGTGCGCTTTTTTATGGCAGAAAAACCGGGAGCAGACCCGGTATGGTGGTTTGGTGGCGGGTTTGACCTCACGCCGTTCTATGGTTTTAAAGAAGACGCCGTGCACTGGCATCGCACTGCATACGACTTATGTGCGCCATTTGGCAGTGAGGTGTATCCACGTTATAAAAAATGGTGCGATGAGTACTTCTGGCTGCGCCACCGTAACGAAGCCCGGGGAATTGGCGGCTTATTTTTTGATGACCTGAACACCCCCAACTTCGGGCAGTGTTTTCGCTTTACTCAGGCGGTAGGTGAAGGCTTCTCTCAGGCTTACCTGCCCATTGTTGAACGGCGTAAAGGTATTCCCTTTGGTGAACGTGAACGCCAGTTCCAGTTGTACCGCCGCGGGCGTTATGTTGAATTTAACCTGGTCTGGGACCGTGGCACGTTATTTGGTTTGCAAAGTGGCGGGCGCACGGAGTCAATTTTAATGTCCATGCCACCATTAGTGCGCTGGGAATATGACTGGTCACCAGAAGAAGGTAGCCCGGAGGCCGCGCTGTATACGGATTTTCTGCCCGTCAGGGAGTGGCTGTAATAACACCAAAAAAGCCCCACTACAAAGTGGGGCAAACAGACATCAACGTTGTAAAACGTAAAGCGCGTTATAAAACCTGGCTGTGCCAGTTCAGTAACAGGGATACGCTACGGATTACCGAGTTACAGGCAACCACAGCAAAGTATCCCCGGGTTGGTTAAATAGGTGACGTTTGCGCCTCCACCACAGCCAGTGCCACCATATTCACAATACGCCGTACAGAGGCAATAGGTGTCAGCACATGCACCGGTTTGGCTATGCCCATCAGTACCGGCCCAACGGTGACGCCTTCTGAGCTGGATACCCGCAACAGGTTGTAGCTGATACGTGCAGCCTCCATGTTCGGCATGATGAGAATATTGGCCGCACCTTTCAGTGGGCTGTCTGGCATCCGCTCATGGCGGATACTTTCCGTCAACGCCGCATCGCCATGCATCTCACCATCAATCATCAGGTCAGGTGCCCGCTCGCGTACTCGTTTCAGGGTCTCACGCATTTTCATCGCGGCAGGCGCATCAGAAGATCCGTAATTTGAGTGCGACAGCAGCGCCACGCGTGGTTCAATCCCAAACCGGCGTACTGTTTCAGCCGCCAGCAAAGTGATTTCTGTTAGTTGTTCCGGGTTGGGATCATCATTGACGTAAGTGTCAGCAATAAAGGTGTTACCGCTGGGCAGCAACAACGCATTCATCGCCCCAGCTGCTTTCACTTCATCACGGTAGCCAAACAATTTTTCCAGAATGGTGAAATGTTCGTGGTATTCCCCTACTGTGCCACAAATCAGTCCATCTGCTTCACCACGATGTACCATAATCGCACCAATCACAGTGGTGTTGCTGATAACGGTACGCTGAGCCTGTTCCTGAGTCACGCCACGGCGTTTCATCAGGTTGTAGTATTCTGTCCAGTAGGCTTTAAACCGCGGGTCGGATTCATTGTTAACAATATCGAAATCCTTACCCAGTTCAATTTGCAGGCCCAGTTTTTTGATACGCATGTCGATAACGCCCGGGCGACCAATCAGAATCGGGCGGGCCAGACCAAGGGTGACCAGCTCCTGTGTAGCATGCAGAACGCGTGGTTCTTCCCCTTCAGCCAGCACAATACGTTTTGGGTCTTTACGCGCCTGAGAGAAAATAGGCTTCATGAACAAGTTTGTTTTATAGACAAACTCAGTCAGTTTTTCCCGGTAAGCGTCCATGTCTTCAATAGGGCGTGTAGCCACACCAGAATCCATCGCGGCTTTCGCCACCGCTGGGGCAATCTTAACAATCAGGCGGGGATCAAAAGGTTTCGGGATCAGGTAATCCGGGCCAAAACTCAGCTCCTGGTCGCCATAAGCCGATGCCACAACTTCGCTTTGCTCTGCATGAGCAAGTTCAGCAATAGCACGCACCGCAGCCAGTTTCATCTCTTCGTTAATGGCCGTGGCCCCCACATCCAGCGCACCGCGGAAAATAAACGGGAAACACAAAACATTGTTCACCTGGTTGGGGTAATCGGAGCGGCCTGTACAAATAATGGCATCGGCGCGAACTTCTTTAGCCAGTGGTGGGAGAATTTCTGGCTCCGGGTTCGCCAGGGCAAGAATCAATGGCGCTTCAGCCATTTTTTTCACCATGTCCTGTGTCAGAACTTTCGGGCCAGAACATCCCAGGAAAATATCAGCACCGGCAATGACATCATCCAGTGTACGACGGCCATCATCCACCACAGCGTAGGCTGCTTTAGTTTCCACCATATTCGCATCACGCCCCTGGTAGATAACGCCTTTGGAATCACACACCACAATATTGTGTTTCTGCATGCCCAGCGCCACCAGCAGGTTCATACAGGCAATCGCGGAGGCTCCAGCCCCGGAAACCACCAGACGAACATCGCCAATATTCTTTTTCACTACCCGCAAACCATTTAATACCGCCGCGGTGCAGATGATAGCCGTACCGTGCTGATCATCATGAAAGACAGGGATCTTCATGCGTTCGCGAAGTTTCTTCTCAATGTAGAAACACTCAGGCGCTTTAATATCTTCCAGGTTGATCCCGCCAAACGTTGGCTCCAGGGCCGCTACCACGTCGATCAATTTATCCGGGTCGTGTTCGTCCACTTCAATATCGAACACATCAATACCGGCAAATTTTTTAAACAGAACGCCTTTACCTTCCATTACGGGTTTTCCGGCCAGTGCACCGATATTCCCCAACCCCAGAACGGCTGTACCGTTAGAAACTACTGCCACCAGGTTGCCACGCGCAGTATATTTATGCGCAGCAAGTGGATTTTCGGCAATTTCCAGACAGGGTGCTGCCACTCCAGGTGAATAAGCCAGCGCGAGGTCTCGTTGGGTTGCCAGTGGTTTGGTTGGCGAAACCTGAATTTTCCCCGGAACAGGGAATTCATGAAAATCGAGAGCACTTTGCTTTAGTTGTTCGTCCATTTTGTAATCCTGTTAGTTTCAAGCAGGCGATGAAAAGAAGCGGTACGATATAACCCGCCAGGCCCGACAAGTATTACCTGGCGGTGCAACCTAAACTTTGAAGGCAGTTAGATTCCTGAAAATAGTCAAAGATTTGTTAGCTAATTATAAATCGTATGTTACCCGGCTGCAGAGCCACTGCATGGGTTGTTTGCTACTCTTTTTGTAAACCAGGTCTCGCTTTTTTACCTGGCGTGTGGAGAAAGCGTCGGTTCTGAATACAGGAGAAGTCAACATGAACCAACTTGATGCAATTAAACAGTTTACGACCGTCGTCGCCGACAGTGGCGACATCTCATCTATCCTGCACTACCAGCCGCAGGATGCAACCACCAACCCTTCTTTGTTGCTCAAGGCTGCCAGCTTGCCGCAATATCAACATTTGATTGAAGATGCGCTGGCCTGGGGCAATCAGCAAGGTACAACCCAGGAAGTTCAAATTAAGGCCGCCTGCGACAAACTGGCAGTTAATGTTGGTGCGGAAATTCTGAAAAATATCCCGGGCCGGGTTTCTACCGAAGTGGACGCGCACCTCTCTTTCGATACACAAAAAAGCATTCGTAAGGCACATGAGTTAGTGGAAATGTATGCCGCTCAGGGATTCGATACGTCGCGTATTCTTATCAAGCTGGCGGCAACCTGGGAAGGCATTCTCGCGGCAGAACACCTGGAGCGAGATGGTATTCACTGTAATCTCACTTTGTTGTTTTCACTGGCTCAGGCCAGGGCCTGCGCTGAGGCAGGGGTTTTTCTTATCTCGCCTTTTGTCGGGCGTATTTATGACTGGTTCCAGGCCCGTACACCGTTATCGCCTTACATCGTGGAAGAAGACCCGGGTGTGAAATCGGTGCGTAATATTTATGATTACATGAAACGCCACCGTTACCCGACCATTATCATGGGTGCCAGCTTCCGTCGTGTTGAACAAATTCTGGCCCTGGCCGGTTGCGACCGGTTAACCATTTCACCGGCATTGCTGGAAGAATTGCAGAATAGTGATGAACCGGTTATCCGTAAATTGATCCCGTCTTCTGAAACTTTCTCAACATCACAACCGTTGAGTGAAGCTGCATTCCGCTGGGAACAAAACCAGGATGAAATGGCAACGGATAAACTGGCGGAGGGAATAAGATTATTCGCCGCTGACCAGCGCAAACTGGAAGATTTACTGGCAGCCAAAAACCAGCAGTAACAGGTTCAACAGGTGGCGGGGCCGTTATTCTGTCCGGCCTCAGCCACCTTGCCAGCTCAGGTTTTAGTTTGCCACCCACAGCGTCGGCCAGGCATCTGCGGTTTCCTGCCCGTCACACACCGGCTGGGAAGCCAGGCGCACCAGCCTGAACTGCTCATCAGTATAGCGCCAACGAGTTGTCACCCCGCAATCAGCAAACCCGCGCCCTTTATTCAGGGTAACAAACACCTGGTCATGATCATCAAAACGGGTGTTCATCAGTTCCACATCCCTGTCGTGGCCTTCCCAGTTAAAAGGCAGGCGCAGACGGATACGCCGTGCATGGAACGGTTTTTCACGGTTGAGTATCCAGACCAGATCAACCACGTTATAGGCGCCGGATTCACAACTCACCATCAGAATGGCTTTATTACCGGACAGCGGAGCAACACGAACTTCACGTTGTGAAGGATCCATTGAACAATGGCTGTTTGCCATGCGCCAGGATCCATAATCAAGCAGGCCGTTGAGCTCAGTCGCGCTGAGTGGGGCTACGGGAAGTTCAGGTTTATCGATAGTCACTAACCCTGGTGCAGGGGGAGTTTTCTGTGGCGGTAAGTCACCGGGATCAATCCAGGCGCTTTGGTTACCCTGGCGTTTCTGCGTGGTATCGATAAATTCCAGAGCACGTTTCAGGCCATCAAGGGAAACCGAACCCTGAGCATGAGCAAGCGTGATGGGGGAATTATCCGTGTCTGCCGCCAGTTTGCGTAGCAGAGCCGTTATTACCCCCGGATTGGTGGTTTTTAACCGATGAGGGGTAATTTGCCAGGATTTTTTATCCAGTTGTAAGGGCTTTCCTCGCCATAACAGGCGACCATTAATCGCCGGGAGCTTTGTTGGTGGCGCATAAAGCGAACCCAGCTCGATACGTAAAGACATATCGTCTTTGGCACCAGCACTGCGCGATAGCGCCATTATCAACCCGTGATGGTGGCTGACATTACGCGCCTGGCAAAAATTTTGGTTATTACAGGTGACCAGCCAGTCAGCAAATTGCTGCTGCACGGGGCCAGCCAAAGCGAGCCCCGGCAACATGCCGGATAATAAAATACCCAGAAAAAAGAGATGACCGGATGATAAGCGCACAGACAATCCTGTAAACCAGAAAAGCAAAATAATGTCGCCGTATCTTCGTTCCCCTTGTGGGCTGGCTCAATAAGATTTGTCGGATTGAAAAAAAACGAATCTCAAAATGAAGGTGACCGTTAATCCATATAGCCGCTTAATTTAAGATGTTGCAGTAAAATCACTGTCTTGCCATCGCGAATCTCGCCGTTACGTACTTTTTCCATCGCATCATCAAAAGCCATTTCAATAACATCAATAGCTTCATCATCAACGCCGCCCCCGGCACTTTTCTTCAGTTGCGCGTTATAGGGTGCAATGAAGAAATAAACCACTTCCGTTACCCCACCAGGAGACATATACAGTTCAAAGACTTTTTCGACCTCGCCTACCTGGTAACCGGTTTCTTCCATCGCTTCTTTACGGGCGCAGGCTTCAGGTGCATCGTTGTCCAGTAACCCGGCACAGGCTTCAATCAGCCGTCCATCCTCGTTGCCATTCACCCAGGTTGCCACACGAAACTGGCGGGTCAACACCACACTGCGCTGGTCGCGGTTATACAGCAAGATTGTTGCACCGTTTCCCCGGTCATAGACTTCGCGTTTTTGGCGAATAACTTCACCATTATTACGGGTCAGTTCGTAGGTGATATTACGCAGAATAAAATAATTATCAGAGAGGACTTTGTCTTTGATGATAGTAATTTTTGGCGGCATAGCGGCTCCCGAAATCAGACAAGAGTCACCATACTACGCCGCCAGAGGCAATTTGTCGTTGCCGTTTTATTACCGTTAAAGCGCGATTACAGCCATGACTGCTGGGGTACAATACTGAGGTAATTCATAATCCCCTGCGCCGCATGACGCCCTTCCGCCATTGCTGTTACTACCAGATCGGCTCCGCGTACTGCATCACCACCGGCAAAGATTTTCGGATGGCTGGTCTGGTAACGGTAAGTGCTGGTGACATGTGCCAGAATACGCCCCCGGTTATCCAGAGAAACACCTTGTTCTTCCAGCCACGGTAAACTGTGTGGATGAAACCCAAATGCCATTAACACGGCGTCAGCTGGCAACACGAACTCACTATCTTCAATGGGTACGGGACGCCGCCGCCCGGCACTGTCTGGCTCGCCCATGCAGGTACGCTGCATGCGAATGCCTGCAACACCACCTTGCTCATTAAGCACAATTTCCAGTGGCTGAACGTTAAACTCAAAAGCCGCGCCTTCTTCCCGTGCATTTTTCACCTCTTTTTTCGAACCAGGCATATTGGCTTCATCACGCCGGTAGGCACAGGTGACACTGGCCGCATTCTGCCGCAAAGCAGTGCGCACACAATCCATTGCGGTATCCCCGCCCCCCAGTACCACGACATCTTTCCCGGCCAGATTCGCATATGGCGCATTAGGTGATTCGGGCAGCCCCATAACATTACGCGTGCTGGCAATTAAGTACGGCAGTGCATCATGGACGCCTGGCGCATCTTCATTTGCCAACCCAGCCTTCATTGAGCGATAGGTTCCTACACCAACAAAAACCGCATCGTACTCATCGAGAATATGTTGTAGCGTAATATCCGCCCCCACCTCGCAATTCAGATGAAATGTCACCCCCATTTCAGTGAAGATCTCCCGGCGGCGTTGTAACAACGCTTTATCCAGTTTAAACGCCGGAATACCAAATGTGAGCAACCCACCAATTTCAGGATGGCGATCAAACACAGTTACCGAGACACCGTTGCGAGTCAGAACATCCGCGCAGGCAAGCCCTGCCGGGCCTGCGCCAATCACAGCGACAGATTTATTAGCGGGTGAAATATTACCCAGCTGAGGTTTCCAGCCCGCGGAGAAGGCCTGATCGGTAATATAACGCTCGATGTTACCAATGGTGACGGCTCCGGATTTGTCACGCAGTGTGCACTGGCTTTCGCACAGGCGGTCTTGCGGGCATACACGCCCGGTAATTTCAGGCAGGCTGTTGGTCTGGTGTGAGAGTTCAACGGCTTCCATCACCCTGCCTTCTCTGACCAACTCTATCCACTGTGGAATAGAGTTATGTAACGGGCAGGTCCACTCACAGATGCTATGTTCGCCACAAGTCAGGCAACGACGAGCCGCATTGCTGGCCTGGTTGCGGTCATAAGTCAGGTAAATTTCATCAAAGCAGCGTTTACGCCGCTCTGCATCAAGTTTGGCAGCTTCTTCACGGTGGGCAGTAGTGCGCATTTGCTGAACTTTGGTATTCACACCCGCTTTCATCGGAACACCGCCACCGGCTTCACGCCCGGCAGCTTGCTGGCGGCGTTGTCTGGTAAGGGATGTAAGCGTTTGTGGAGTAATCAGCTTTAATGCCCCGCTTGGGCAATTTTCCACACAGGCGGGGCCAGACTCCCGCCCCGCACATAAATCACATTTCTGAGCAATACCCCGGCCTGCGGCTTCCGGTGCATCAACCACAATGTCCATCGCCCCGAACGGACAGGCGACAACACAAGACTTGCAACCAATACATCTCTGGTTACGCAACTGGATAGTGCCAGCTTCACGATAAATTGCGTCGTTTGGGCAGCTTTGCAGGCAGGGGGCATCTTCGCAGTGGCGGCAGGTTACTGCACTGCGCTGCTCACCTTGCGCAATTACATGAATTCGCGGCAAAAACTGTTCCGGCGCGGCAACATGGCGTTCATTATTATGGGACATCACGCAGGCGACTTCACAGGCATGGCATCCCAGGCAATCCTGGGTGTTGGCAATAACAAAACGATTCATCATTTATTCTGGCCATTATTAACAGGTACAGTTTTTATAAGCGCCCGCACTTCAGCAGAAGAACCACCAGCAGACCAGACTGCCACCTTCCCCTTGCAGGTCACGGTACCCTTCACGAAAAGCCATAAGGGTATAAACTCATTTAATTACCCGACCTGTTTGTGGTAAGGCAATGTTCAGTTGTCCAGGTTTATCTGGAAAATGCAGTTATACTGTGTTGGATCAAATAATTGTCATTTTTTATAAAACATAGTTTTATTTAATATGGAATTTTATGAGGGTACCTCTGTATCACTGGATGCAGCGATATCAAAAAAGATCCTGCAAAAGTGGCGATTCTTCCGACATAATTACTTTCAGGTAACGCTTTACTGATACGTTTGTTAAAAGGACGGCATGTGATCGTTAAGCAATCAGTATCTTCAACCCTTGCCCGTGCATTCCTGTATATTGTTCTGGTTTCACTGCTGTCCACTGGTCTGGCACTGGTAACGCTTTCCAGTAGTCTGCGAGATGCGCAAGCTGTGAATATTGCCGGTTCATTACGCATGCAAAGTTACCGGATGGGCTATGATTTGCAGGCTGCGCCCGACATGCTGCCTGAGCACCAGAAGAAATATACTGCTTCTCTTAACTCCCCTGTTTTTCACGCGCTGGACCATTGGTATGTTCCCACCAATGTACGCAAACAGTATGCTCAAATTCAGGCTGCGTGGAAGGAAATGCAACGCCAGCTTCAGGCGGGAAACCACGACTGGTATCACCAAAATATTGCCAACTATGTTAGCAACATCAACGAATTCGTTTTTGCTCTGCAACTGTATGCGGAAAAGAAAGTGATGCTGGTGGCAATCTTTGCCGCACTCGGTTTTATGACCATCTTACTGGTTATCTTTTTTACGCTGGAACGCATCCGCCTGCATGTCGTGTCTCCGCTTGAGTCACTGGTTACTGCCAGTAAAAAAATTCAGAGTGGCGTGTTCCACATTCCTCCACTGCGTACCGACTTACCGAATGAACTGGGTATGCTGTCGCGCAGTTTTACTGCCATGACAGATGAGTTAAATAAGTTTTACCGTTCGCTGGAAGAAAAGGTCACGGAGAAGACACTGGATTTACAGCAAGCCAACCGTATGCTGGAAGTGTTGTACAACTGCTCCCAGGCAATGAACACCAGCTCGATGGACCCGCTGAGCTTTCGCCACATTTTGCAAATAATCCGCCAGCATGAACATGTTGAGTGTATTGAAATGCTGGTAGGGGAAAACTGGTCCATACGTGAAGGTAGCGAAGTACCAGATTGCGACTGGCAGACCATTCCGGTCACCATGCAGGATACAGTGTTTGGCCAGTTACGCTGGCAGGCTGAGCCCAAAACCCCACCTGCACAGATGATGGAAAGTATCGCTAATATGTTAGGCCGGGGGCTGTTTTTCAACCAGGCGCAAAAACACTATCAGCAACTGTTGTTAATGGAGGAACGAGCTACTATTGCCCGCGAATTGCATGATTCCCTGGCTCAGGTGCTTTCTTACCTGCGCATTCAGATGGCGCTGCTCAACCGGAGTGTTCCTCAGGAAAACCCGATGGCGCGACAAATCATTGAGGATTTTTCTAAAGCGCTGAATGATGCCTACCGGCAATTGCGCGAACTGTTGTCAACATTCCGCCTGACACTGCAACAGGCCGATCTGTCTGCTGCCCTGCATGAAATGATTGAACCTTTACGAGCACAAACTACGGCACAAATCCACCTGGACTGCCGGATGCCCACCCAGGCCCTGGACGCACAGCAACAAGTACACTTACTGCAACTGATACGGGAGGCGGTACTCAATGCCATTAAACACGCCAATGCCAGTGAAATATCGGTAAGTTGTATTTCTTCTCCCGACGGCGGCCACGCTGTTTATGTTCGTGATAATGGCCGGGGGATTCAAAGCCTTGAAGAACCTGCCGGGCATTACGGCTTAAATATTATGCATGAACGGGCACAACGTCTTGGTGGCAAACTGGCTATCTCATGCCCGGTAACGGGTGGGACGCTGGTAAGCCTGAGTTTTTCAACCGATGCCGGCAACACAACCGGTGCTACAACATCGTGATTATCGCAGGGGGAATTATGCCACACACAGATCCATGCCGTATTTTAGTTGTTGATGATCATCCATTAATTCGCAAAGGGGTTCGCCAGCTTATCGAACTGGAAGACGATCTGGTTATCATTGGTGAAGCAGAAGACGGGCAACAGACACTGGATCAGGTTGCTGCGCTGATGCCGGATTTAATCATTCTTGATTTGAATATGAGTGGTATGAGTGGGCTGGAAGCTTTACGCATTTTGCGCGCTCAGCAAACTATTGCCCATGTATTGATTCTTACTATCTCAGATGCTCCGGAAGATATGCAGGCAGCGCTGGCTGCAGGTGCTGATGATTACCTGGTTAAAGATAACGACCCGGAACTATTGCTTTCTGCAATTAAAACAGGTGCGCAAAGAGGGCGGGAGCGCCGCCATCACCAGCAAAAATAACAAACATCACTTTGTGAAAAATCGCACTTTTATCACTTTTTGCTTTTTTGCAAATATGTTATTTAATTGCTCCAGGAAAATAATTGTAAAAATAAAACGTTATTTCTAAAAAACACATACACTGATTCCCTGTTTTCTGCATGCTGTGACTCCAGTATGAAGTTGGCATGCACAGGTAACTGATAATAATGAATTATCTTCTTTGAGGATTCCGCCAACATGGCGAACTTTTTTATTAATCGCCCAATTTTTGCCTGGGTTATCGCCATTCTGTTGTGCCTGACAGGGTTAATGGCCATCATTTCCCTTCCCGTTGAACAATATCCCAGTTTAGCCCCGCCAAATGTTCGTATCACTGCGAATTACCCGGGCGCTTCTGCGCAAACCATGGAAAACACCGTCACGCAGATTATTGAGCAGAACTTAACGGGTATCGATAACCTGATGTATATGTCTTCGCAGAGTACCAGTTCTGGTCAGGCGATTATTACCCTCAGTTTTGAGGCCGGAACCAATCCGGATGAAGCCGTGCAACAGGTCCAGAACCAGTTGCAAACTGCAATGCGTAAATTACCTCAGGCCGTCCAGAACCAGGGAGTAACCGTACGTAAAACAGGTGATACCAATATTCTGACTATCGCATTTGTTTCAACCGATGGCAGTATGGGTAAACAGGATATTGCCGATTACGTCGCCAGTAATATTCAGGACCCGATCAGCCGTATTGATGGCGTGGGTGATATTGATGCCTATGGTTCCCAATACTCCATGCGCATCTGGCTCAACCCGGTAAAACTCAACAGTTACCAGCTCACTACCGCTGATGTGGTCAGTGCAATTACTTCCCAGAACAGCCAGATTGCAGTCGGGCAATTGGGGGGGTTACCTTCCCTCGACACACAGGCGCTGAACGCCACAATTAATGCACAGTCGTTGTTACAAACCCCGGCACAGTTCAGAGCCATCACGCTGAAAGTTAACCAGGATGGTTCGATGGTCACGCTCGGTGATGTCGCCAAAGTGGAACTGGGTGCGGAAAGTTATGACTACTTAAGCCGTTACAATGGGCAGCCGGCATCTGGTCTGGGAATTAAACTGGCATCCGGTGCCAATGAAATGGAAACGGCGAAACGCGTGCTGGCTAAACTTGATGAACTCTCTCCTTATTTCCCGCACGGCCTGGAATACCGGGTTGCTTACGAAACGTCATCATTTGTTAAAGCATCGATTACCGATGTTGTGAAAACCCTGGTCGAAGCGGTTTTCCTGGTATTTTTAGTCATGTACCTGTTTTTGCAAAACTTCAGGGCAACGTTAATCCCCACCATTGCTGTTCCTGTTGTGTTGTCCGGTACGTTTGCGGTGTTGTACACCCTTGGTTACAGCATCAACACACTCACTATGTTTGCGATGGTGCTGGCAATTGGGCTATTGGTTGATGATGCCATTGTGGTGGTGGAAAACGTCGAACGTATTATGGCGGAAGAAGGGCTCTCTCCCAGAGCCGCCACCCGTAAATCGATGAAACAAATCCAAAGTGCGCTGGTCGGGATAACCATGGTGCTTAGCGCGGTGTTTATTCCCATGGCGTTTTTTGGTGGTACCACCGGTGCTATTTACCGGCAGTTTTCCGTTACTATCGTTACCGCCATGGTGCTGTCGGTTCTGGTTGCGATGATTCTTACGCCCGCACTGTGTGCAACGCTGCTTAAGCCACATTCTCAAGGGCATTCCCAAGGGAAGAAAGGTTTCTTTGGCTGGTTCAACCGCACATTTACCAAAAGCACGTTACGCTATGAGCGCGCCGTTGGTCACATTCTGCAACGCAGCCTGCGCTGGATGCTGCTTTATGTGCTACTGATTGGCGCAATGGCTGTCCTGTTTTTACGCTTACCCACTTCGTTTTTACCCACAGAAGACCGGGGGATGTTCCTGGCTTCAGTACAGCTCCCCAGTGGCTCCACGCAACACCAGACTCTGAAGGTGGTTGAAAAAATAGAGCACTACTTCCTGCAAGACGAGAAGAAGAATGTCGTTTCTGTTTTTGCCACAGTTGGCGCAGGGCCGGGGGGGAACGGGCAAAATGTCGCACGGTTGTTTATTCGCCTGAAAGACTGGAGTGAGCGGGAATCTAAAACGGACACCGCATCTGCCATCATTCAACGCGCGACAAAAGCGCTGTCACATATTCGTGAAGCGCGTATTTTTGTGAATAACCCCGCCCCTATCAGTGGGCTGGGGAGCGCTGCCGGGTTCGATATGGAGCTACAGGATCACGCTGGCGCCGGGCACGATGCACTGATGCAGGCCAGAGACCAGCTTCTTGCCATGGCTGCCAACAATCCCGATTTGGTGCGAGTGCGCCACAATGGGCTGGACGACAGCCCGCAACTACGTATTGATGTTGACCAGCGTAAAGCTCAGGCTTTAGGTGTTTCAGTCAATGACATCAACAGTATTTTGCAAACTGCCTGGGGTTCCAGCTATGTGAATGACTTTATGGATCGTGGGCGCGTGAAAAAAGTTTATGTGCAGGGCGAAGCCCGGTATCGCATGCTGCCTGATGACATCAACCAGTGGTATGTTCGTAACAGTAGTGGCGGTATGGTGCCGTTTTCTGCTTTTGCCTCTTCTCACTGGGAAACCGGCTCACCAAGGCTTGAACGTTACAATGGTTATTCTGCGGTGGAGATCCTCGGCGAAGCGGCACCGGGCGTCAGTAGCGGGACGGCCATGAATATCATGGAAGACCTGGTGAGAAAACTACCGGGTAATTTTGGTTTTGAATGGACAGCCTTGTCGTATCAGGAGCGCCTGTCTGGTGCGCAGGCACCAGCATTATATGGTTTATCCTTACTGGTTATCTTCCTGTGCCTAGCAGCACTCTACGAAAGTTGGTCAGTGCCCTTCTCAGTCATGCTGGTGGTTCCACTTGGGGTAATTGGCGCACTGGTTGCCACCTGGTTACGCGGGCTGGAGAACGATGTTTACTTCCAGGTCGGGCTGTTGACTGTGATTGGGATATCCGCGAAGAATGCCATCCTGATTGTGGAGTTTGCCAATGAGCGCAACGCCAGTGGGGCAACATTGCTGGACGCCACTCTGGAAGCCTGTCGCCAGCGCCTGCGCCCTATTCTAATGACCTCACTGGCCTTTGTATTCGGGGTATTACCCATGGCAATGAGTTCTGGCGCGGGCTCTGCCAGCCAGCATGCAGTTGGCACCGGGGTGATGGGAGGGATGATTTCCGCCACTATTCTGGCTATTTTCTTTGTCCCGCTGTTCTTTACGCTTATTCGGCGCCGCTTCCCGCTGCCACCGTCTTATGACGACTGACAGATAACTGGCGCAGTTCGGGCAGAAAACAAAAAGGCGACATTCACGTCGCCTTTTTCATTTCATTGTTTGACCGTTTGTTCGCTATAGCAGCGATGGACGATCACCACACTGCTTCTTCTTTAAAAACAGAAAGATTATTTACGCAACATGCCTGCGATAAAATCTTTCCAGTTCCCCAGTTCGCGTTCAATCATAACAACCTCTCTTATAATTGACTTAATAATACAAAAAATTATCAATGATGTGAAGAAAATTTATCCAATGGTTGTGATAAGTTTTTTCAGTGTTCGCTGGTGATTACCTTTGCGTCTTGCTAATAATATCGGCTTATGATGGAAAACATTATGTGACGCAACGCAATAATTACGCTATGAAATGAAAAAAAAGGTGATCCAGATATGATTATTTTAACCGATAAAAATGATGCCAAAATTAATTGGCAAGAAGTGGCAAACCTTATTGAGTCAGGAGGGTTAAATAAACGTAACCCTTGTGAGGTAGAGCACGCATTTATGCACAGCACCTTTACCTGGTTTGGCTTTGAAGCAGGGGAACTGGTCGCTACTGCCCGTGCAATCAGTGACTTAACCTGGGCGAGTTATTTGGCTGATGTCGTTGTTTCCCCCGCCTTTCAGGGTACCGGACTGGGAAAGCAACTGATGCTTATGATTAAAGAAACCTTGTCACCTTACGGCAAAACTTTCATTTATGCAGTACCAGATAAAATACCCTTTTATGAAAAGCACGGCTTTTGTGTATTGTTAACTGGAATGGTATGCGATAAGAGTGAAAACTTATTCACTCTACGGAAAAACGGATATATTCGATGAAAAGTTTGTCATGTTATTTGAACGGCATGGTTAATTATTTTGATGATGATTTCAGGTGCAAGTATTTCCGCCTCATTTATCGTTGTCATTCTCAGCCAATAATATGAGAAAACATGTAATAACAATATATATAAAGTGGTTATTAGTTTGCGCTCGCACCAGGTTCTTCCTCACATGGTAAGTGCTAACTGGCTGCTTTCACAGGCAACTGACCCTGTGAATACCCTACTGTGGCGGCAAACAGCCGGGGATTATTTAATCAATCTATCGTTCAGTTATGGATCTGCCGCGGTGTGTACGGCATTATCAACGGTCAGGTTTTTACCTATGAGATAAAGACAAAGCACAAACATCCTATATAACAGGTGACACAGATTCATGGTAACCCCGGCAAACTCGACAACATTAATACTTTACGGCATTAAAAATTGCGACACGATTAAAAAAGCCCGCCGCTGGCTGGACGCACATCAGGTGACTTATCAGTTTCATGATTACCGTGCTGATGGTCTGGACGATGTGCTGTTGGATAGCTTTATAGCAGAATTGGGATGGGAAGCGCTGCTCAATACCCGTGGCACAACCTGGCGCAAGCTGGATGAAACGCATCGGGCGTCAATCACATCCGCTGAACCTGCGAAACAATTGATGAAAGAAATGCCAGCCATCATTAAACGCCCATTGCTCTGTGCCCCCGGTAAGCCTATGCTGCTGGGCTTTAGTGAAGAAAAATATCAGCAGTTTGTGAGTGAGGTGTAGTGTATGTCCTGCCCGGTTATTGAACTGACTCAGCAACTTATTCGTCGCCCTTCCCTGAGCCCGGATGATGCCGGTTGCCAGGCACTACTGGCAGAAAGGTTGCGGGCAATTGGTTTTACAGTTGAGCCGATGAATTTTGGCGATACCGAGAATTTTTGGGCCTGGCGTGGCAAAGGTGAAACACTGGCTTTTGCAGGGCACACTGATGTAGTACCGGCTGGCGATTATGACCGCTGGATTAACCCGCCTTTCGAACCAACCATTCGTGATGGCATGCTATTTGGCCGTGGTGCGGCTGATATGAAAGGCTCACTGGCGGCAATGGTTGTTGCAGCTGAACGTTTTGTCGCCCACCACCCCAATCATAAAGGCCGTCTGGCATTTATGATTACGTCCGATGAAGAAGCCAGTGCCACAAATGGCACAGTAAAAGTTGTTGAGGCATTGATGGCGCGCAATGAGCGTCTGGATTACTGCCTGGTTGGTGAACCCTCAAGTAGCGAAGTGGTCGGCGATGTAGTCAAAAATGGCCGTCGGGGTTCTCTGACCTGTAACCTGACAATCCATGGTGTCCAGGGCCATGTTGCGTATCCGCATCTGGCGGACAACCCGGTGCACCGCGCAGCGCCCATGCTCAATGAGCTGGTGAACATCAACTGGGATGATGGCAATGCGTTCTTCCCGCCCACCAGTATGCAGATTGCCAATATTCAGGCTGGCACAGACAGCAACAATGTTATTCCCGGTGATTTGTTCGTGCAGTTTAACTTTCGTTTCAGTACTGAACTGACAGATGAAGACATCAAAAACCAGGTAACAGCACTGCTGGATAAACACCAGTTGCGCTACACCATGGAATGGTGGTTATCCGGGCAGCCTTTTCTTACTTCACGCGGTAAACTGGTGGATGCGGTAGTTAATGCTGTCGAACATTATAATGAAATTAAACCGCAGTTGCTGACTAATGGCGGTACATCTGACGGGCGTTTTATTGCGCGTATGGGTGCCCAGGTAGTTGAACTGGGGCCGGTTAACGCGACCATTCATAAAATTAATGAATGCGTAAAAGCTTCTGACCTGCAGCTCCTTGCCCGCATGTATCAGCGTATTATGGAACACCTGGTTGCGTAACAGCTTCCACTGAAAGAGGAACAAACAATGGAATGGTTATCAAAATACTGGTGGATTATTGTACTGGTGTTTTTACTTGGAGTGTTCATCAACGTTATCAAAGATTTGATGCGCGTTGATCACAAAAAATTCCTCGCCAATAAACCTGATTTGCCACCACATCGTGATTGTAATGATAAGTGGGACGATGACGATAACTGGCCGGATAAAAAAAGCAAATAGAGCAAATAAGGTTTGTAGCCCCTGTTCAGACAGGGGCTACAGCTATGGCAGGCAACAAAACATCTCGTTAACGCAAACCAATCACATCATCTTTACCGGGCGAAACGCTTAACGCGTCGTCAAAGTAACGGCGGGGGATGGTATAACGCAGATGATCCAGCGCAAACTTCATCCCTCGCTCGTCAATAGCGTGGCCAAGATCATCAACAATATCCAGCGTCACATCGCCACCGGCATGCAGCAATGCGACATAGCCTTGCTGCGCCGTGCGAACTTCAACCACATCATCATATTCCCCATGAATAAGGTGGATGGTGGTCTGCGTCGAGGCATGCTCAGGAAGTAAAGCGAAACGGCCACTGAAGCTGATAACCCGACTGGCAAGCCCCGGGCTCGCCTTGATAGCTTCCAGTGCTATTGTCGCGCCCTGGGAAAAACCAATCAGGGCCGTTGCCCCCGCATCCACACCACTTTCACGTTGCCAGTACTTCACCTCGTCAACCACACCAGGCATCACTGCATCAATTTTCTCCTGTAATGCCTGTTCATCAGGTTCATTTAGCTCACCCGTTGGCGCAAACCATGCCCTGCCAGGCGCAGGGCCACTGGCTAATGGCCCGGCAAGGCAGACAACCATGGCGTCAGGAAAGACCGGCGCAAACCAGCGGCCTATTTCTGCCATGGAAACCGGGTTATCACCCGCCGTGTGAAACAACAGCAACAGTTGTTTTGCCGGGAACACAGGGCTTTGTACAACGACATGTTGGTGTTTCATCGGGTCCTCCTTCATCAATATGCTAAGTTTACGACACCTTCCGGCGATAACCATGGCTCTCTCTTGAAGGAGTTAATCGAAAAATTGCAATTGCGCCAGCCAGGTTTTCAGGGTGTGGGCCTGGTTTTCGTCATGCCAGAATAGTATTTGCGCGGCTTCCTGCCGTTGTTGTAATAGCAAAGCTTTACGACCGGACAACCCCAAATTACGACAAAGAACGGCAACTGGCAGACGTGACTGCAATTCACCACGCAAAGCAGGCAATGCTGACGGGCAGATAGCAAGCACCCGCACCAGGCTCGCAAGGCAGGACATTAACGGCCGGTATCCCCAGGCAAAACCGGCAAGCTCCCGCCAGTCACCGGGTAACAGGTTGCGACCGGTATCCGGCTCACCGGGTAGTGGAAATGGCAGCCAGGGCTGCAAACAGGCCAAATTGCGCGACAAGTGCCGGGCTTCACTTGTGGCCAGTGCTTCTCCTTCCGGTGTGAGCGGCAAAAGCGCCATTGCCGTATAACACCCACTACTGGCTTCAAGACTGGTTCCCATCCGCACCAGCCGGAAACCACAGCGTTCCCAAAAGCGCCACAACGCCTGGGTATACCCAAAGCTGACAGAGAGATAATCACAACCGGTTGGTGCCCGGCGTTTTACTTCAGCAATCAATGCCTGGCCCACACCTTTACGCTGAACTCCGGGATACACGGCAATACGAGATACCCGCCAGCCCGTTAACATTGCCGCCTGGGGAGAGCCACCATGGGCAGCCAGAGACTGAGCGACCAGGTTTCCTCGCGGGCGGCGAAATCCGGCCCATACAGCTTCACTTAGCTGTTGAGATAACCCGCCTTCTTTAACCAGCCAGGCTGCCCCAACGGGCTTACCGCCAACTTTCGCGGCAATTACATGCTGGCCCGGCGCATCCAGTAACCGGCGTAAATCCAGAGGAGACGTGCGGTAATGCGCACTGGACAATAACCGGTATACGTCTGTCAGTTCGCCGGGTGAAACAGTGCAAAAATCGGGCGCAGGAAGCGCACCACCATAAACTGGCGTTGTATCCGCGCCTGATTCATCAAACAACAACAGACTGGAGACAAACGTTTCAAGGGGGCAATCAGGAGCCCAGCGTACTGGCGTATTTAGCACATAGCGGCGAGATACCGGCAACTGGCTACAAAGTTTGAGAATAAACCCCTGCCCGGTTCCTTCGTATCCCTGAACCGTACTGATTAGTAATACCCGTGAAAAACCGTCAATCATGGCGGCCAGTTGTGGCAAGGGAATGGCGGCGGCTTCATCCACCACCAGCCAGTCGGCATGCGGAGTTTTACCGGAATGTATTTGTTCCAGCAAAGCATCCGGAGCAATAAACGCCAGTGGTTTATGAGCGTGTTCAGCCATGACATCTGTTGCAACTCGTGCAGGGGCAGTCACTAAAACCGTCCCCGGCCAGGCACGAATCAACATACCGGCAAGTGCTGATTTTCCCCGCCCTCGCCCGGCAGTTACCACAGCAATACCGGATGCCATCGCCAGTAACTCATCGCGAACAGCTGCCTGCTCCTGTAGAGGCTCTCCTTGCACGGGGTGCCAGCAAGCCAGCGGGTGCTGCGCCGGGAATTCGGGTGCCTGCCCCTGCTGCCACACCAGCATCACAGCCGACTGTTTTTTCAGCACAGCAAGAAAGCGGGCAACAAACTGTGGTGAAGTGGTGGGTTGTTGTTGATCGTTCCAGCGCAGGCTGTCACAGTCAGGCTGGTTTGGCCAACCCGCAAACGGTGGAGTCAGCATCACCAGCCAACTGCCTGCACGCAAGGTACCGGCAAGAATGGCGAATGCTTCAGCATCAAACCCTAAACGGGCGTCAAAAACCGCGTGGTGAAATTCCCGCCCTAATAACGTCCGGGCATTGCGTGGGGAACAGGCCCGTGCCTGATTAACTTTATCACTCACCCATAGCCAGTCACCCGGCAGGTGATGTTGCAGGTGCGCGGCCTGTTTTTCACTCCAGGCGTCATCCCCGGCCAGCACCAGTAAGCGGCGCTGACCAGCCAGTGCCATTTGTTGTGTCAAAGCGAGCCAGTTGCCGGTGGGGAAAAGATGTGCCACGAAAAATTATATCCGGGTGTTGCCGAATGTATTACATACAGCCGGATCACCGCTTTGGAAACCACGGCTGAACCAGGTATAACGCTGCTCAGAAGTACCATGAGTGAAACTGTCAGGGATCACCCTTCCCTGGCTTTGCTGCTGCAGGCGATCATCGCCAATAGCTTCGGCAGCGTTCAGCGCTTCCTGAAGGTCACCAGCTTCCAGTACACCTTCTTTTTGCATCGCATGGCCCCAAACGCCTGCAAAGCAGTCTGCCTGCAATTCCATTTTCACTGACAGCCGGTTTGCCTCAACTTTTGTAGCGTGCTGCTGCAACTGGCGCACTTTCGCTTCCACACCCAGCAGTTTCTGCACATGGTGCCCTACTTCATGAGCGATAACATACCCCTGAGCAAAATCCCCTGCGGCACCCAGTTTATGTTTCATATCGTCATAAAATGAGAGGTCAATATAAACCGTGGCATCTGCCGGGCAATAAAACGGCCCCATCACAGACTGCCCGGTACCACAACCGGTATGTGTGGATCCCCGGTACATTACCAGGCGTGGTGGTTGCCAGTTTTTGCCCATTTTTTTGAACAGGCCTTGCCATGTATCTTCCGTGGTAGCCAGAATAACCGAAGTGAATTTCGCAGCTTCATCCTGTTTGGCGCTGGGTCGTGTTGTTTGCTGATGAGCCGGTGAATACACCGGTTCACCGGTTATCAATGCCGTAAGATCGACACCGTAGTACCCCGCCACCGCAACCAGAGCCAAAATAACCAGGCCGCTTTTCCCCCGAGGTAAAGGCAGGCCCCGGCCCCTTCCCTGATACGGCGAGCTGCGTTGTTGATTGCGCCTGTCTTCTACGTTATCGCTCTCGCGACGCCCTTGCCAACGCATAACATCCCCTTTTGGTGCGTATGAGATAACAAGATCCTGGATTATTTGGCCGGTGATTACCACTGAAAATAGACCAGGAAAAGGAAATGAACTTAGGAGAAAGCGAAGGCGGCAAGCCAGGCCAGCACAAAACAGTGTGCCGGCCTGCAACGAAAACGATTGCGTTGTTAGTCTAAATTAACACCCAGACGGTGTGCGACTTCTTCATACGCTTCAATCAAACCACCAAGGCTTTGGCGGAAACGGTCTTTATCCATTTTGTCGAGAGTGTTTTTATCCCACAGACGGCTACCATCCGGTGAAAACTCATCACCCAGTACAACCTGGCCTTTGAACAACCCAAATTCCAGTTTGAAATCCACCAGAATCAGCCCGGCGTCATCAAACAGCTTTTTCAGTACGTCATTGGCTTTGTAGGTCAGTGCCTTCATCTGAGCCAGATGTTCTTTGCTCACCCAACCGAAGGTTTCACAGTAAGATTCGTTCACCATCGGGTCATGCATGGCGTCATTCTTAAGAAACATGTCAAACAGCGGCGGGTTCAGTTCAATGCCTTCTTCAATACCAAGGCGTTTTACCAGAGAGCCAGCGGCACGGTTACGCACAACGCATTCAACAGGAACCATATCCAGTTTTTTCACTAAACACTCAGTGTCGGACAACAGCGCTTCCATCTGGGTTGGAATGCCCGCTTCTGCCAGTTTGGTCATAATGAAATGGTTGAATTTATTATTCACCATACCTTTACGATCAAACTGTTCAATACGCGCGCCATCCCCTGCTGACGTATCATTGCGGAACTCGAGTACCAACAGATCCGGATTCTCGGTGCTGTATACGGTCTTCGCTTTGCCACGATACAACTCAGCTTGCTTTTGCATCTTTAATTACTCCAGGTTTAACGACCACTGAGTGGCCTGATGATGTTGAGCCAGGTAGCCAGACTCTTAACGCGAAATCAAGATACAAAGGGCCGGATAAACCGGCCCTGTGAATTACTTATTAAATGCGGCCTGGAAAACCGCCACCAACGCATCGTTTTGCGACTGCGTAAGTATGTGCCCTTTCGGGTCAGTAAACTGCAGGCTGCTGCGGTTATCTAAATCACCCACCTGGAGTTTGTAATCCCCGGAAGGCAAGTTTGGATCCCGGGCACCCAGTTCACGCCATGCGCTATCAGAAACAGGTTTATACGTCACAGACAGGCTCCCCTGGGAACGTGTTCTGTCTGTTACTTTCATGCCCATTTTTTCCAGTGCGGCTGGCAGTTTATCCCAGACCATATTGAATGGCGCACGCACCACCAACATTGGTAACCCGGTATCATCCGCGCCACTCTGGACATCGATTTCCCGAATCCCATGGTTATTGGCATTCAATTGCGCATTCTGAGATTTATCAATACCCGCAGCAATGTTGTTCAGCATTTCAGTGCTGTAACGCTGCATAGATGCGGCATCTGCCACCGGCTTTTCATTTTGCTCAAGGTTAAGCAGGCGGACAACAACAGCTTGTTGGTAACCTTGAGGTTTCACACTGATTTGATAGCGACCACGATATTGTTCGTCTTCATCGGCACGATGCCACTGAACCCAGTCAGTCGTCAGGGTTTTACCTGCATCATCACGCTTCATTATCGGGTAATTTTGTGCCTGAACCGCACTGACAACCTGCGCCCACAGTGCGTTATCGCTACCACGTTCCACTAATAATGTGGCTGTATCGCCCGTAAACTGAGTACGCGCACCATTGACCAGCGCCAGAGGCTGTGCAGGCGGGCGGATATCCAGAGCCAGACCAACAGAGCCTTTGCTGGCAGCTGGCGGAATGGTGTAATCACCGCTTTCAATCGGTAAAATCATGCCCGATGGCGCGTGCAATTCAGCAAGCGGTGTGGCAGAGAGGTAAGCCTCATTGCCATTTACCTGGCGTTTATAACGGGAATCGGAACTACAGGCTGCCAACAGCATAACCAGCGAAAGGCTGACAACTTTGGCGACCTGCGATTTCTGTACTGAATAAGCCATCAAATCTCCCTAACGTTACAGCAAACCGGCATGTTTGAGTGCGTTGGTAATGACCGGTACACTGGCATCTGTCAGTGGTGTCATTGGCAAACGCATCGTGTCGGTTGCTACAAGACCCAACGCCTTACAGGCCCATTTCACCGGGATTGGATTGGGTTCTACAAATAATTTATGGTGCAACGGCATTAAACGTTTATTGATTTCGCGCGCCTGCGCAAAATGACCTTCGGCAGCCAGACGGCAAACTTCAGCCATCTCACGCGCCGCAACGTTAGCTGTTACGGAAATCACACCATCACCACCAAGTTGCATAAAATCCAGTGCGCTGGCGTCATCACCACTTAACAGGATGAAATCATCCTGAACCAGCTCTTTGATCTGGTTAACGCGACTTAAGTTCCCGGTTGCTTCTTTAATCCCGATTATATTTTTTATTTCAGACAAACGCGCTACTGTCTCTGGCAACATATCGCACCCGGTTCGGGACGGCACATTATACAGAATTTGCGGCAAACTCGTATTTTCTGCGATAGCTTTAAAATGCTGGTATACACCTTCCTGGGTAGGACGGTTGTAATAAGGCGTGACTGTCAGGCAGCCAACAACGCCAGAATCGTTAAAGCGTTGCGTTAAAGAGATGGCCTCGGAAGTGGCATTGGCACCCGTACCTGCAATAACCGGTATACGGCCATCAGCCAGTTCCAGTGTCAACATGACGACATCACCATGCTCATCATGACTCAGTGTGGCAGATTCGCCAGTTGTCCCTACTGAAACAATCGCCGACGTTCCGTTATCGACATGATAATCAACCAGTTTTTTCAGGCTTGACCGACAGACATTACCTTTAGCATCCATCGGTGTAATAAGCGCAACAAGACTTCCCGTGAACATTGCCCATCCTCTCCGCAAACAAGTGCGTCAATGGTACGTTTTGTAATGTCAGAAAAGCAAGCGCACAAAGGCTTATGCGCGGTTGTACACAGGTTTTTTTTGTGCTTTCCTTATGTAACTCCATCGTTTCGCAGGAAGATTTCGTTTGACGCCTTCATCACAACACTATCTGGTCATCACAGCTTTGGGCACAGACCGCCCAGGGATCGTGAACACAATTACCCGCCATGTCAGTAGTTGCGGCTGTAATATTGAAGACAGCCGGCTGGCAATGCTGGGAGAAGAGTTCACTTTCATCATGCTGCTTTCTGGCTCCTGGAATGCCATTACGCTGATTGAGTCAACTCTGCCGCTGAAAGGGGCCGAACTGGATTTACTGATTGTAATGAAGCGCACGGTTGCTCACGACCGCGAAGCGATGCCATCAACCGTGTGGGTTCAGGTGGAAGTTGAAGACTCACCGCATATCATTGAGCGCTTCACCGCTTTATTTGATGAGTGGCACATGAATATTGCTGAACTGGTCTCCCGCACCCAACCTGCACAGGATAATTTGCCGCCACAGTTATATATTCAAATTACGGCGCACAGTCCGGCGTCGCAAAATGCATCAGAAATCGAGCAGGCATTCAAAGACCTGTGTACAGAACTCGATGCACAAGGCACTATTAACGTGGTGAATTACCAACAGCAAGATGAATAAAGACGGAGAGTCGTAATGAACCCACTGAAAGCCGGTGATACCGCACCGAAATTTAGTTTGCCTGATCAGGATGGTGAACAAGTAAATTTGACCGACTTCCAGGGACAGCGTGTTCTGGTCTACTTCTACCCCAAAGCAATGACGCCAGGATGCACCGTACAGGCCTGTGGCTTGCGCGATAACATGGATGAATTAAAACAATTCAATGTTGAAATTTTGGGCATCAGTACAGATAAGCCAGAGAAGCTTTCACGCTTCGCAGAGAAAGAACTTCTGAACTTTACGCTGCTCTCTGATGAAGACCACCAGGTTTGTGAACAATTTGGCATCTGGGGGGAAAAGAGTTTCATGGGGAAAACCTATGACGGTATACACCGCATTAGTTTTCTGGTTAATGCCGACGGTATTATTGAGCATGTCTTTGATGATTTTAAAACCAGCAATCACCACGACATCGTGCTGGGATGGCTGAAAGCAAATAGCTGATTCCTGCCTTCTGGCACTGGGCACTGAATAAATATAAAGCCGGCTGTATGCCGGCTTTTGTCTTACGCATTCACGCCTTTTCAGGACAAGTGTTCTTCACGGCTTACACTCTCCGGCCATGCGTGGACAACGGCTTTTATTAATGTTGCCAGAGGAATCGCGAAAAAAACGCCCCAGAAGCCCCACAGCCCACCAAAAATGACCACCGAAAGAATAATCACCAGTGGATGTAAGTTTACCGCTTCAGAGAATAATACCGGCACCAGCAAGTTACCATCGAGAGCCTGAATAATCAGATAGGCAACAAAACAGGTCCAGAACTCGGTACCGAGGCCAAACTGGAACATTGCCACCCCAACCACAGGCACAGTTACCACAAAAGCGCCAATATAAGGGATCAGTACTGACACCCCAACCAGCACAGCGAGGAGCAACGAATAATTCAGGCCAAATAGCAGGAAGCAGATATACGACACGACCCCTACTATCACCATTTCTACCACTTTACCGCGAATATAATTGGTGATTTGTTGGTTCATTTCTATCCACACCTGGCCTGCCAGACCACGATTTTTGGGTAGCACACGGCGTACCGCGTTAATCATCTGGTCTTTATCTTTCAACAGGAAAAAGACCATCAACGGCACCAACACCAGATAAATGGATAATGTGAGTAACCCCACTAATGAAGCCAGCGAAAATTTCACGACAGAATCGCCCACCGTTATCATCCGGGCACGTAAGTTTTCCGCCATCGCATCAATAATACCGGCATCCATTAATGCCGGATAACGCTTGGGCAGTGTCGCCGCATAGTCCGACAACTTATTGAGCATACCTGGCATGTCGCGAATCAGGTTTATACCTTGCTGCCACGCCACCGGGCCGACAAAAAAGACCATCAACAGCAGAATACCGGCAAAGAGAATCAGCACCACCGAGGTTGCCAAACGGCGTGAACACCCCATGCGTTCAAGGCGTGTTGTGGGCCATTCCAGTAAGTAGGCGAGCACAATGGCAACCAGTAGCGGTGCCAGCAAACTATGGAAAAAGAATAAGATCCCAAAACCACAAACCAGAATTACCAACAATGCAATCGCTTCCGGGTCACTGAACCGGCGACGATACCACTGCATTAACATTTCGAGCATAGCTTTCTTCCCTGTTCTCATTAGCAAGGCATCTGACGAATTGTATCTAAATGTCTCAAAAAAGACTTCGTTTTTTGTTTCTTTGCGCCACGCGATATTCTTTATATATCGATACAGTAGTGTTATGTAATTGCTCTTGTTACCCTGGACGACTGTGCCATACTGCTGGCGCTATCTGTAAAGTGGCATAGCCAGAGTAGAAGACCTGATTACACCATAACAACAGGAAGAAAGTTATGTTCAGTGTGTTAAAAAAATCATTGGTTGCATCGCTGATGCTGAGCACGCTTGCCGGGCAGGTCGCTCCGGCATTTGCCAGTGGTACCGATGATTTACCAGATATGGGCACCTCAGCGGGCAGCACATTATCAATCGGCCAGGAAATGGAGATGGGGGATTACTATGTCCGCCAGTTGCGAGGCAGTGCGCCGCTTATCAATGATCCACTATTAAGCCAGTACATTAACAAGTTGGGTATGCGCCTGGTTTCACATGCCAACTCAGTAAGAACACCGTTCCACTTCTACTTAATTAACAGCGATGAACTCAACGCTTTCGCATTTTTCGGCGGCAACGTTGTTCTGCATTCTGCCTTATTTCGTTTTACAGATAACGAAAGCCAGTTAGCCTCAGTTATGGCGCATGAAATTTCTCACGTCACACAGCGCCACCTGGCCCGTGCCATGGAAGACCAGAAACGCAATGCTCCTCTCACCTGGGTGGGTGCGTTGGGTTCTATTCTGCTGGCAATGGCGAACCCTCAGGCCGGGATGGCAGCACTGACCGGAACCCTGGCGGGCGCGCAACAAGGTATTATCAGCTTCACACAACAAAATGAACAGGAAGCTGACCGTATCGGTATTCAGGTGCTGCAACGCGCAGGCTTTGATCCTCAGGCAATGCCCGCTTTTATGGAAAAATTGCTCGACCAGTCGCGTTATGCATCGCGCCCACCAGAAATTTTACTGACTCACCCATTGCCCGAAAGCCGCCTGGCTGATGCGCGTAACCGGGCTAACCAAATGCCCCATGTCGTGGTGCACTCGTCTGAAGATTTCTACATGGCGAAAGCCCGCGTGCTGGGCATGTATAATTCGGGGCAAAACCAACTGACCAGTGACCTGTTGGATAGCTGGTCAAAAGGGAATATTCGCCAGCAACATGCTGCTCAGTATGGCCGGGCAATTCTGGCACTGGAAGCTAACAAATATGCTGATGCCAATAAACTTCTGCAACCACTACTGTCTGCTCAACCAAACGATCCCTGGTATCTCGATCTCGCGACCGATATAGATCTTGGACTGAAAAAAAACGCCGAAGCCATAGCCAGGTTACAAAAAGCACCCGATTTACGTAACGACCCGGTACTTCAGCTCAACCTGGCTAACGCGCTGATTCAGTCCGGCCAGAATGAGCAGGCAGCACAAATGTTAAACCGCTACACCTTCAGCAACCCCAACGACACCAATGGCTGGGATTTGCTGGCCCAGGCAGAAGCAGCCCTTGGGCATCGTGACCAGGAACTGGCTGCACGGGCGGAAAACCTGGCGCTCACCGGTAAAATAGACCAGGCCATCACAACGCTCAGTTCAGCAAGTTCACAAGTAAAACTGGGTAGCCTGCAACAACAACGCTATGACGCACGCATTGACCAGTTGCGCCAGTTACAGCAGCGTTTTCGGACATATGAAAAGAGGTAACACAGCACAATGAAACCGGCAGTCACTATTTATCACAACCCGCGTTGCTCCAAAAGCCGTGAAACTCTGGCATTGCTGAAAGAAAAACAGGTTGAACCAGAAGTGGTGCTTTATCTGGATACGCCACCTTCTGCCAGCACAATAAAAGAGCTGCTAAGCCAGTTAGGTATGAGCAGTGCCCGTCAGTTAATGCGCACGAAAGAAACGCTGTATAAAGAACTGAGTCTTGCAGATGAAACCAGTGAAGATGCGCTGATTGACGCAATGACCAAACACCCGAAGTTAATTGAGCGTCCAATTGTAATCAGCAACGGGAAAGCCCGGCTGGGCAGGCCGCCTGAACAAGTACTGGATATTATTTAACAGAGATTAACGCAGCGCCTGGCGCTGCGTTTTCATACAGGCATAGCTGTTCAGCGTACTACAGATTGAGAATTTCTTTAACGAAAGGGATTGTCAGTTTTCGCTGTGCAGTAATCGAGGCTTTATCCAAATGATCCAGCGTCTGGAACAGGGTTCGCATTTCCCGGTCAAGGCGTTTAAGCAGAAAACGGCCTACGTCTTCGGGTAATTCAAAACCACGCAACCGGGCCCGCAATTGCAAAGCCTGCAGTTTATCTTCATCAGAAAGTGGCTGAAGCTTGTAGATTTGCCCCCAGTCCAGGCGCGAGGCAAGGTCAGCCAGTTGCAGGTTAAGCTGGCGTGGAGGGCGGTCGCCCGTAATAAATAAGCGCGTTTTACCTGATTCCAGAATGCGGTTATACAGGTTAAAAATCGCCATTTCCCACAATGCATCACCAGCTATACACTCAATATTATCAATGCAGACCAGCGATAGTTGCTCCATGCCATCCAGTACTTCCGGTACAAACCAGGTGCGTTTATCCAGCGGGACATACCCAACCGCTTCACCTCGCTGAGAAAGCTCCGCACATGCAGCGTGCAGCAAGTGGCTGCGCCCACCACCTTCTCGTGACCAAAAATAGATATACCCGCTATGTTCCTGCCGCAGAACATTTTGTACTGCTGCTAACAAAGAAGGGTTATCGCCCGGCCAGAAACTCGCGAAAGTTTCATCGTCAGGCAGATAAAGAGGCAAAGAGAGCTGTGCCGGCGTGTTCAGAAGGACCTCAGTTTGGGCTTACCAAAAAACAGACGCAGTGTAACACAGAATCACATGGCGAATGAACCGGGCAGATCCGGGCTGCCCGTTATCTTATCAGGACTTCGCCGGGGCGTTATCATCACCACTTTCGTCTTCGATAACGTCTTCCGGGCGGAATACAGAAATTACTTTGAAAATCAGACTCAGGCAGACACCAACAATCGTTGCCAGCGCCATCCCTTTTAACTCTGCCGCACCGATATGCACTTTCGCGCCACTCACCCCGATAATCAAAATTACCGCTGTCAGGATAAGGTTTTGCGCTTTACTGTAATCCACTTTAGATTCAATCAGCACCCGGATACCGGATGCACCGATTACGCCGTACAACAGCAGTGAAACGCCCCCCATTACAGGAACAGGTATAATTTGAATCGCTGCGGCCAGTTTACCCACGCAGGACAGCAGAATCGCAAACACTGCTGCACCGCCAATAACCCAGGTGCTGTAAACACGGGTAATAGCCATCACACCAATGTTTTCCCCATAAGTGGTGTTAGGCGTGGAGCCAAAGAACCCGGAAAGTATTGTGGATAGCCCATTCGCCAGCATAGAACGGTGCAGGCCCGGATCACGAATCAAATCTTTTTTAACGATATTCGCAGTCACGACCAGGTGCCCGACATGCTCCGCAATAACCACCAGCGCCGCAGGTAAAATAGTGAAAATCGCAAACCATTCAAAACGCGGAGTATAAAAAGTTGGTAAGGCAAACCAGTGAGCCTCACGAATGGCTGTGGTATCCACCACGCCCATGGCAAATGAAAGTGCGTACCCGGCCAGAACCCCAATCAGAATGGGGATAATGGCAAGAAAACCCCGAAACAGCACTGACCCGAGGATAGTTATAGCTAAAGTCGAGACAGAAATAATCACGGTGGTGCTGTCTGCAGGCTTACCATCTGCCGGTAATAACCCGGCCATATTTGCCGCCACACCGGCAAGCTCCAGCCCGATAACGGCAACAATTGCCCCCATCGCCGCGGGTGGGAACATCACATCCAGCCACCCTGTTCCGGCTTGTTTCACAATCAGCGCGACAATACAAAACAACACGCCGCACATAATGAAACCACCCAGAGCCACTTCATAACCTAAAGGCAACAGCAACAGCACCGGTGAAATAAACGCAAAGCTTGACCCAAGGTATGCCGGAATTTTGCCCTTACAGATAAATAAATAGAGCAATGTCCCCACGCCATTGAACAGCAAAACGGTTGCCGGATTAATATGAAACAGAATAGGCACCAGCACGGTTGCGCCAAACATGGCAAACAAGTGCTGTAAACTAAGGGGGATGGTCTGCAACAACGGTGGTCTTTCGCTCACCCCGATAGCACGGCGCGTCATAGTGTGTTCCTCAGTGAAGTTATGTTGTGTAATAGCGTGGTGATTTCACCAAAAAAAAGCCGACTCATTAGTCGGCTTATTGAATAATTATTTCGTTCCAAAAATCTTATCGCCCGCGTCGCCAAGACCGGGAATAATGTAACCGTGCTCGTTGAGCCCCTGGTCAATAGATGCGGTGTAAAGCTCAACATCCGGATGGGCTTTCTCCAGTGCCGCAAGGCCTTCTGGCGCAGCAACCAGCACCAGCACTTTAATACTGTGGCAGCCTGCTTTCTTCAACAGGTCTATAGTGGCAATCATCGAACCACCCGTTGCAAGCATCGGGTCAACCACCAGCGCCATACGTTCGTCAATGTTAGACACCAGCTTCTGGAAATAAGGAACCGGCTCCAGTGTTTCTTCATTACGGTAGATACCGACAACACTGATTCGGGCACTGGGCACATGCTCAAGCACGCCTTCCATCATGCCAAGGCCTGCACGCAAAATGGGTACAACGGTGATTTTCTTTCCTTTGATTTGCTCAACAGCCACCGGGCCATTCCAGCCTTCAATGGTAACTTTCTCTGTCTCTAAATCGGCTGTTGCTTCGTAAGTCAGCAAACTACCCACCTCAGAGGCCAACTCCCGAAAGCGCTTGGTGCTAATATCATGCTCACGCATCAGACCCAGCTTATGTTTGACGAGTGGGTGTTTCACTTCCACAATCTTCATACTCTTTCTCCCCCAGACAGGTAGCAGCCACAAAAAAAATCGCCGGATTATACCGCTTTTTGTGAACGGTTCCACCTTTCACTCCCGGTTAAGGCTTGATCGGGATCAACTGCGGTGGAATTGGTCAGTAGCAAAGATTTCTGCGTTCAGGTTTCAGAATAGGCTCGCAAACGTTTGCCTGCACTGTTAGAATTGCCGCGATTTTTAGCGCACTACCCGGAACACGCCACATTTGTACGCGCAAGCTTGCCTGAATGCTGGCCTGGGTAGCGCACCAACCGCAACCGCGTGGGGACTTAGCAGTGACCGACAAAACCTCTCTCAGCTATAAAGATGCCGGTGTTGATATTGACGCAGGTAACGCTCTGGTCGACCGAATCAAAGGTGTCGTAAAAAAAACCCGCCGTCCTGAAGTTATGGGTGGTTTGGGCGGATTCGGCGCACTGTGCGCTTTGCCACAGAAATATCGTGAGCCTGTACTGGTTTCCGGGACTGATGGTGTTGGCACCAAACTGCGTCTGGCGATGGATCTTAAACGCCACGATGCCATTGGTATCGATTTGGTTGCTATGTGTGTGAATGACCTGGTGGTGCAAGGTGCTGAACCGCTATTTTTCCTTGATTACTACGCTACAGGTAAGCTGGATGTGGATACAGCCTCTTCTGTTATCACAGGTATCGCTGAAGGTTGTCTGCAATCGGGTTGTGCACTGGTTGGTGGCGAAACGGCAGAAATGCCAGGTATGTACCACGGTGAAGATTATGATGTCGCTGGTTTCTGTGTTGGTGTGGTAGAAAAATCAGAAATCATTGATGGCAGTAAAGTGGCTGACGGTGATGTACTGATAGCGTTGGGTTCAAGCGGCCCGCACTCCAATGGCTACTCACTGGTACGCAAAATTGTTGAAGTGAGTGGTTGCGACCCGTTAACCACTCAACTGGAAGGCAAACCTCTGGCCGACCATTTACTGGAACCTACGCGCATCTACGTTAAACAGGTACTGGAATTAATCAGCAAAGTTGATGTGCATGCGATTGCCCACTTAACGGGTGGCGGGTTCTGGGAAAATATCCCACGCGTGCTACCGGACAACACTCAGGCGGTTATCAATGAAGCCTCCTGGCAGTGGCCTGCTGTTTTCGGCTGGCTACAACAGGCAGGCAATGTCAGCCGTCATGAAATGTATCGCACCTTTAACTGTGGTGTGGGAATGGTGATTGCCGTTGCTGCCTCAGATGCCGCAAAATCCCTGGAGCTGCTACGCAACCTTGGCGAAAATGCCTGGGAGATTGGCACGATTAAAGCATCCAGTGATGAACAGCGTGTGGTTATTGCATAATGAAAAAGATTGTGGTGCTGATTTCAGGTAATGGCAGCAACTTGCAGGCCATTATTGATGCCTGTGACCAGAAAAAAATCAATGGCACCCTTTCTGCTGTTTTCAGTAATAAAGCCAGTGCGTATGGGCTAACCCGTGCCAGCGAGGCAGGTATTCCGGCCTTTTCTCTCGACCCAAAGTCGTTTGAAAGCAGGGAAGCTTTTGATAACGCGTTGATGGAGCAGATTGATGCTTACCAGCCTGATGTCGTTGTGCTGGCTGGGTACATGCGTATTTTAAGCCCGGCCTTTGTCAGCCACTACCTGGGCAAAATGATCAACATCCATCCGTCATTACTGCCTAAGTACCCGGGGCTGCACACGCACCGCCAGGTACTGGAGAATGGAGATAAAGAACACGGAACTTCCGTGCATTTTGTCACTGAGCAGCTTGATGGTGGGCCGGTCATTTTGCAGGCGAAAGTACCTGTTTTCGATGGTGATGATGAGGAGATTATCACCGCACGGGTTCAGGTTCAGGAACATGCCATTTACCCACTGGTCATTAACTGGTTTCTTTCAGAACGTCTGGTGATGCACAGTAACCATGCCTGGCTCGACGGTCAGCGCCTGCCTGCTCATGGCTACGCAGGTGACGAATAATTAAATTACTGGCAGAGGTGCAGCTTTTGCCCTCTGCTTAATTTGCGAAAGCACGCCAGTTACTCTCTTTCTTCTTATCGTCACCCACTCTGCCGGTTCTTTTTTGCGCTTTTATTAGTCAATCAAATCGCTCGCTTTCTTGTCATACTGTTATGACATTATTGGACATTCCCGGACAAAGCTCGCCATAATAGTTGTTGCAGGATGGTCTGGCGTGTCCTCTGTTTTATTTACCGGAGTTGAAGGATTCATGGGTCTGGATAAGTTATATATTGATAAAGAACTGAGCTGGCTGGCTTTCAATGAACGCGTACTCCAGGAAGCCGCAGACAAAAACAACCCACTCATTGAGCGTATGCGCTTTTTAGGCATCTACTCCAACAACCTCGACGAATTTTACAAAGTACGTTTCGCGGAGTTAAAACGGCGCATTCTTATCAGTGAAGAGCAAGGCAGCAATGCTCACTATCGCCACCTGATGGGCAAGATTCAGTCCAGGGTATTAAAGACCGATCAGGAGTTTGATGGGTTGTACAATGAACTGCTGCTGGAGCTGGCGCGCAACCAAATATTTCTCATTAACGAACGTCAGTTGTCAGATAACCAGCAAGTCTGGTTAAGAGAATACTTCAGGCAACATTTGCGCCCCTATATCGCGCCTATTCTTATCACCCGCGAAACCGACCTGGTGCAATTTCTTAAAGATGACTTCACCTATCTTGCAATCGAAATAATTAATGGCGATGTGGTGAACTATGCGCTGCTGGAGATCCCTTCAGATAAAGCGCCACGGTTCGTCAACCTGCCACCAGAAACACCTCGTCGGCGCAAGCCAATGATCTTACTTGATAACATTCTTCGTTATTGTCTGGATGATATTTTTAAAGGCTTTTTTGATTATGACGAACTGAATGCTTACTCCATGAAGATGACCCGTGATGCAGAATATGACCTGGTCACAGAAATGGAATCCAGCTTGCTGGAACTGATGTCCTCCAGCCTGAAGCAACGCTTAACCGCAGAACCTGTGCGTTTTGTTTACCAGCGCGATATGCCAGCAGAAATGGTGGAGTTATTGCGCGAAAAACTCTCTATCTCGCGTTACGACTCCATTATTCCTGGTGGGCGCTACCACAACTTTAAAGACTTTATTGGTTTCCCGAATATTGGCAAACCCAACCTGCTCAATAAACCTTTACCTCGCCTGCGCCATTTGTGGTTCGATAAATTCCGCAATGGGTTTGATGCCATCCGTGAGCGGGATGTATTGCTGTACTACCCTTACCACACTTTTGAACATGTGCTTGAACTGTTCCGCCAGGCCTCGTTTGACCCCAATGTACTGGCTATCAAGATAAACATTTACCGGGTTGCCAAAGATTCGCGCCTGATTGACTCCATGATTCACGCGGCGCACAACGGCAAAAAAGTCACAGTGGTAGTGGAATTGCAGGCGCGGTTTGACGAAGCTGCGAATATTCACTGGGCAAAAAGGCTTACTGAAGCCGGTGTGCATGTTATTTTCTCGGCGCCAGGGTTAAAAATTCACTCCAAACTGTTCCTGATTTCTCGCCGTGAAGGTGATGAAGTGGTGCGCTATGCCCATATCGGTACAGGTAACTTCAACGAAAAAACTGCCCGATTGTATACCGATTATGCTTTGCTTACCGCTGACCAGCGGATAACCAATGAAGTACGGCGCGTATTTAATTTCATTGAAAACCCCTACCGACCGGTAAATTTCGACTACCTGATTGTGTCACCGCAAAACTCCAGGAACATGCTCTACAAACTGGTTGACCAGGAAATTGCTAACGCGCAGCAAGGTATACCTGCAGCCATTACTCTGAAAATCAACAACCTGGTTGATAAAGGTCTGGTGGACCGGCTGTATGCAGCGTCCTCTGCCGGGGTGAAAGTCAACCTGCTTATTCGCGGCATGTGTTCATTAATCCCTGACCTGGAAGGGATTAGCGAAAATATTCGCGTTATCAGTATTGTTGACCGCTACCTTGAGCACGACAGGGTCTATATTTTTGAGAATGGTGGTGACAAAAAAGTCTATTTGTCTTCTGCCGACTGGATGACGCGCAATATTGACTACCGTATCGAAGTGGCTGTCGCGTTACTGGACCCGGTGTTGAAACAGCGCGTTCTGGATATTATTGAGATACTATTTAGTGATACAGTGAAAGCGCGTTTTATTGATAAAGAACTGAGCAATCGCTATGTGCCCCGCGGTAACCGCCGCAAGGTGCAGGCGCAACTGGCGATTTACGATTATCTCAAATCCCTGGAACAACCTGATTAATCTATGCCAATAACCAAACATACTCCCCGCCCTGAAGAATTTGCGGCGGTCGACCTTGGCTCCAACAGCTTCCATATGGTTATCGCGCGTGTGGTCGATGGTGCGATGCAAATCATCGGCCGGCTAAAACAACGTGTACATCTGGCAGATGGCCTGGATGATAACAGCATGCTGAACGAAGAAGCGATGGAGCGTGGTTTATCCTGCCTGGCGCTGTTCGCCGAGCGCCTGCAAGGGTTCAGCCCTGATAATGTTTGTATTGTCGGCACGCATACCTTGCGTCAGGCACGCAATGCCACGGAATTTCTCAAACGTGCGGAAAAAGTGATTCCCTTCCCGATTGAAATTATTCCAGGTAATGAAGAAGCCCGTTTAATATTTATGGGTGTGGAACATACGCAACCGGAAAAAGGCCGCAAGCTGGTTGTGGATATCGGTGGCGGGTCAACTGAACTGGTTATTGGTGAAAACTTCGACCCGGTTCTGGTGGAAAGCCGACGGATGGGATGTGTGAGCTTTGGTCAAACCTTCTTTCCTAACGGAGTTATCAGCCCGGCAGCATTTAACCGGGCAAGGCTCGCCGCAGTGCAGAAACTGGAAACGCTGGCGTGGCAGTACCGCCTGAAAGGTTGGGATGTGGCGATGGGAGCATCAGGCACAATTAAAGCGGCCTGCGAAGTCTTACTCGCCATGGGGGAAAAAGACGGCATGATAACCCCGGAGCGCCTGGACCGACTGACCACTGAAGTGCTGAAGTATAACCATGTACTCAGCCTTTCATTGCCAGGTCTTTCTGATGAACGTCGGGAAGTCTTCCTGCCAGGCCTCGCCATTCTGTGCGGGGTGTTTGATGCACTGAAAATTAAAGAACTACGTTTATCTGATGGGGCGCTGCGCGAAGGTGTTCTGTATGAAATGGAAGGCCGTTTCCGCCACCAGGATATTCGTATTCGCACGGCCCAGAGCCTGGCGAATCAGTACAATATTGACGATGATCAGGCCCGGCGAGTACTGGAAACAACCACATATTTGTTTGATCAATGGCAGGCTGCTAACCCGAAACTCTCCAACCCTCAACTGGCAGCACTCTTGAAATGGGCCGCCATGTTACATGAGATAGGGCTCAATATTAACCATAGTGGTATGCACCGCCATTCTGCCTATATCCTGCAAAACAGCAACCTGCCTGGTTTTAACCAGGAGCAACAAACGCTGATGGCGCTGTTGGTGCGTTTTCATCGTAAAGCCATCAAACTGGATGAGCTACCACGATTTACGCTGTTTAAAAAGAAACAGTACCTGCCATTGATTCAGTTACTGCGCCTGGGCGTATTACTGAATAACCAGCGCCAGGCAACCACCACGCCTCCGTCGCTGGTGCTGACAACAGACGAGAACCACTGGACACTGTGCTTCCCGCATGACTGGTTCAGCCAGAATGCGCTGGTATTACTGGATCTGGAAAAAGAACAGCAATATTGGGAAGCCGTGACGGGCTGGAAACTGACCATTGAAGAAGCACAACCAGAAGAAGCTTCCGCGGCCTGACCCGCACTGGTTACAGTTGTTACTTAATGGTGGGCAATATGTTCTTTGCCCGCCATTATTTTTGCCCAGTGTATTATGTATTACACAGGCTCCGCTACACCGCAGTGAGCCCGTTTATCATGGCCAAATAATTTTTCAATAGGCTCCGGGTGGCCAATATAATACCCTTGCAGGTAATCGACCCCCATCTGTTTGACCGCCTCGCAAATTGCTTCGTTTTCAATATATTCCGCAACGACTTTCATTCGCTTTACCCGTGCTAACTGGCAAATAGACTCAACGATTTGGTAGTCCAGGCTACTGGTTAGTATGTTACGCACAAAGCTGCCGTCAATTTTAAGAATATCGGCGTTCATTTTTTTCAGACGCGCATAGCTTGCATACCCTGAACCGAAATCATCAATCGCGACACTGCACCCCAGGGCCTGTAACCCGGAAAGATTATGCCTTGCCTGTTCCACATTGGTTAATTCATCTGTCTCCGTCACTTCAAGCACCAGTTGCCACGGCTCCACATCAAAACGAGTCAGTTGACGGGAAACTTCTCGCACCAAACCATTATGGCAAACTGATGCAGGTGATAAATTGACAGATAACCGTATGCCGCGCTGGCGGTCTTTATGGCACTGTATAAATGCCAGGCTATGTTCCAGTACCCAGAAGTCCAGGCGAGAAGACAGGCCAAATTCGCAGGCTACCGGGAAAAATACCTCCGGAGATATCACTTTGCCACCTGGCCCCGACATACGCAGAAGCACTTCATACCAGGTATCCCCGCGTACCCCCTGAATGGGCTGCACCAGTAAACGGAAATGATCATGTTCCAGCGCTTCCTGTAGCATATTCATCATGGCCACTTTTTTTCGCATATCTTCCTGCAATGGGTGCAGTTGGCTGTCCAGTAAACCTTCCACACGGTGCGTGGTGAGCGAAAATTCGGCCATGGTGCTCAACTCCCCCAGTAACAAAGGCAGATGATTTACTGGCGGTAAAGCAACACAATAACTAATACCGGTTTGCGGTTGAAAAACCATGCCATCCCATAAGAAGCGAAATTGTTGAATTGCTTCACTCAGGTGATTAAGGCGCTGCTCATCACCATCACTGTTATTCAAACGCAATACCAGGTCATGCCCGGAGAGGTTATACAGGTTTTCGTTTTCCCTCAGGCTTTGGCGTAAATACATTCCCAAATGCTGTTTATAGTGGATGCGAAACAGCAGACCATAGTTGCGCCCCAGAATTTCCAGTTCCGGTATGCGGATAAAGCACAACAGAGAGCTGGCATATTTACTGGTATCGCGTGTCAGAGCCCGTAAATTATGGAGCTGAAAAACGGGGTCAATTAATGCTAACTGGCGCACATGAAAAAATACCGTACGCTGGCGAGTGGTCATCGCCGCCATTAGCGCAATAGTGAAAGAAAAGACCATCCAGCAGGAAGAGGTAATCGCCAGTTGCAGAGCAAAATCTTCGCCAGCAGGTACATAGTTGCCAAAATAGCGGCACAACACTATCAGGGAAATACCCCATACAGTAGTGATAAACAAATAACCAAAACGCATAGCCGCCCACAGCATCAGTGGTAATAACAACGTAAAGGTATAGCTGGTATTAAAAATCGTGCTGGAAGGCCCCGGTTTGGAAATCATCAATGCCATCAGCACGCCGGTGAGAAAAAACCAGGTCAGTATTTCAGGCAGATGCACATGTGGATGAAACTGTTTTTTTAGCCGCCACCAAAAAATTCGGCAAAAGGACGGGTTACGAATGGCACGAATAATGAAATAGCATAAGGGCATCCCGGAGAGTGTGCCCACCATTAATGACTGGAAATTAATCAGCGTGCGAATGTTCAGCGGCTCCGCACCGTTAAGGCTGTAATAACCATCCAGAAAACCGAGGAAAACAGCCAACTGATACCAGACCAGAAAGGTGGAGGAATAAATTAACACCAGCCACATGCAACGCGAAAAAGTAAGGCTCAGCGAGCCAAATATGACCCGGTATCGCCGCCAGACAAACACCCGGTAACCAAACCAGCACAACGCCAGAGGAACCACCATTAACATAATGGCGTTCAGAGTATAGGTAAGACCATAGCCGGGGAAATAACGCACAAAGATAGCCAGCGCTATACCCGGCAGCGCAGCCCAGTCAAAAATCAGCATCAGTGCCATGAACAATGCATGTGGCAGGTAATAGAGCACAGTGCGCCCATCATCAAGAATGGTGAAAGTATTGCACCATGCTGCGAGTGGTAAAAAAAACAATGGCAGAAAACCCGGTAGCGCCCACCACTGGTTTTTATTACGTTGATACCAACTCTTCATATTACCCGCTTAATCTTACCCAAAAATCTGTGATGGCCAGGGCTTCCTTTGTTGCGCCAGGAGCCTGACTGAAATGGCGTGCAATTCTAGTGCCCTCTCCCCCATTTAATTTGATGCAGATCAATTCATGCTGGATTGTTAACCAGCGCAGGCGCTGAATGCACGGTTTTGGCGAAAATACAGATATTTCCCTTTCGAATTATCTGAACTGCACACCACATATCGGGCGCGTGAGATGTCTTTTTAGTGATTAAGAATTGACCTTATAACAGAGCTGTGCCTAAATAAGCATATCGCCCGTTTGGGTTTACTACAGGTTCCATTTCGTGACAAACGCCACCACTATGCGCAGACGACACCGATTTAACAGCCGAATAGCACGAACTGTGTTGTTAATCAGCTTTTTATTCTTCTTTGGTCGTTTTGTTTATTCAGCTATTGGCGCATGGTATCACCACCAAAACAAAATTCAGTCTCAGCAATCAAGCCTGAGTATTGATGCCACTTCCCAGCAACAATCACAGCAGTAGCACGCAATGATTTGAAAATGCTTCAGGGTAAAGACCCGGTTCACAGATATTGGCTGGCTGCCTAATCAAGCAAGAGTGCCATGACACTCAGTCAGTGGAATGAAGCCTGCTGAGTCATACCGCCCGGTAAACTACACCAGCCAGTATAGCTCTGGTTTTAGTGTTGTCCGGGCTTCATTCCACAGTTAGCAATGGTTCCAGATGTACTTCAGGCGTTTCAGGTGACGTTTGCTGAATCCTGGTACGCAGTACAGGGCCAGTAGAAAATTCTGTTTTCTGAATACGCTTATCCAGAACATGGCAACAAACTGTGTTGTAGCGCAGAAAAAACCATCGTAGAGATAATATTGTTATTCAGCGTTAATATGTTGAATTGCTGAAGAAACTTAATTTAAAAATAACACAGCATGCTAATAAACCAGGTAATACAATAGCCTGGCATTGTCTGGTCAGGCAGAAGGGTAAGTAACCACTGGCAGAAAGGTACAGTAAAAATAACCCGCTAAATATAGTTAACTTAAAGTCAAATTAAAGAAGAAAACGAAAACTGAGTATCATTCTTTATGACTAAAATCATGATGAAGTGAACATTAAAGGTTCTTCATGAGCAGATTAAGACACACCGTTCATTTGATTATTGTGCCATCCACTCCTAATCTTTTAGAAAACAATAATCAGGCAGTCACTCAGTAAGGTGTATGCCCGTTTATTATCTACCCAACATTCTGTTACCCGGGGAGATGAGAGTGAAGATACAGCCTGAATATGCCTGTAGCGAATTGATGGACCCTACACTGGCGGTTAGCGAGTTTGCTAATAAAATTGGCAGTAAAGATATTGATCTGGTTATCTTTTTCTGCTCGCCAGATTATGACCTTGATATATTAGGGAAAGCATTAAAAAACACATTTGACTGCCCATGTATTGGTTGTACCGCATCAGGGCAGATAGGTACCAATGGTTTTCAGCACTCAGGTATTGTGGGGCTTGGACTCACAGGCGGTTTTCAGACACATTCATTCCTCATTCAACCACTGACTGACTATAGCGAAGCTATTGCTCACATTGCTGAGGCACTGAGAGTTGACAGTGAGGTCCACCCTGATTTGCATCGTTTTGGACTTTTACTCATAGATGGGCTTTCTATGGCCGAGGAGCGGTTGGTCGCTAACCTGTACCAGCAAATTGGCGATGTACCCATTATTGGTGGTTCTGCAGGTGATGACCTGCGCTTTGAACAAACCATGATTTATGACGGAAATGGTCGGTTTATTCCCAATGCAGCCATATTTTCTGTTATTTCAACTAAGTCACAGATTACGACATTCAAAGTTCAACACTTTATTCCTGGTGAGACAGAGCTGGTTATTACTGAAGCTGACCCGGAAAAACGGCTTATTATAGAGATTAATGGCGAACCGGCGGCACAAGCTTATGCAGAAGCGCTTGGGCTCACCGTACAGGATCTGACACCTGTTGTTTTTTCGCGTAATCCATTAGTACTGACATTTGGAGATGAGCCTTATGTCCGTTCAATTCAAAAAGTAAACGATGATTTCTCACTGACCTGCTATTGCGCAATTGAAGAAGGATTAATCGTCGCCATTGGTGTGGCCGAAGACCCAGTCGATACATTACATCAGGCGTTTGAACACGTTAAAGAAACAATAGACAACCCATGCGTAATTATTGGTTGTGACTGTATTCTGCGAAGACTGCAGTTTGAACAGGAAGGGATTGACCAGGAAATTGGCAAGGTAATGGTTCAAAACCGCGTTATTGGGTTTTCTACCTATGGGGAGCAGTTCAACGGATTACATGTGAATCAGACCTTCACGGGAATCGCGATTGGGGAGTAATATGTCTGAAAACAGAGTTGATGCAGAACCAGTAAGCGCGATTCTATCCGGTGAATTCGCCAGAAAACTCGCTGCCCGCGACAAAACGATTGAAGTGCTTAAACGGCGAATAGCACGGGAATCCCATCTAAGTAATACCACGCCTTTTGCTATCCTTGAGCAAAATGTAGGTTTGGAAAAAGTTGTGGCCCTCAAGACGCAGGAGCTTGAAAAGAAACGTCGAGAACTGGAAACAGCGCTGGATGAATTACGTATTACTCAGTCTCAGCTACTCCAGGCACAAAAAATGGAATCTATTGGCCAACTTGCCGCAGGGATTGCCCATGAAATTAATACACCTGCTCAATATGTCTCAGACAATGTTGGTTTCGTAAAATCAGCCTCAGATTCTCTGTTACACCTACTCGATGCTGCGTTAATACTGGCAGATTCAGTTCGTGAGCAAATGACAGAAATGCCTGCATTACAGGCATTTGATACTGCGTTAAAAAAAACTAAAGTTGATTTTTTTCGCCAACAAGTTCCAAATGCACTGGATGAATCACTCGAAGGACTGGGGCGTATTACTAAAATTGTTTCTGCGATGAAAGAGTTTTCCCATCCATCACAAAATGAAAAAGAATATGCAGACATCCGTGAAATTATTAATACTACAATAACGGTAGCACGTAATGAGTGGAAATATGTTGCCACTCTCAATACTTATTTCGCAGATAATCTACCACAAGTCCCTTGCCTGCGAGATATGATTGGCCAGGTCATTCTTAATCTGGTTATCAACGCTGCTCATGCCATCGCAGATAAAGTACAAGCAGGAGTCAAAGAAAAAGGAAATATTGAGATTTCAGTTATACCGAAAAATGATTATCTTGAAGTAAAAGTTAAGGATGATGGCACTGGTATTCCTGAAAATATTCGTAACCGTATTTTCGAACCTTTCTTTACTACCAAAGCAGTCGGAAAAGGCACAGGCCAGGGGTTGGCTATTGTGTATTCAACCATTGTTGATAAACATAACGGGCAAATCCGTTGTGAATCTGAACCTGGTATTGGTACTACCTTCATAATTGAGCTTCCCTTGCACTACATTGCGGAGGGTAATGAGGCATGCAAGTAATGTTTGTCGATGATGAAAGCCGTGTGCTTTCAGGAATTGAACGAGCACTCATGATGCAGGATACGGGGTGGTTTTACCGTTTTGCCACCAGTGGTCAGGATGCGCTTGCCATGCTAGAAGAACACCCTGCAGATGTAGTGGTATCTGATATGCGCATGCCATTTATGGATGGAGCAGAATTGCTGGCACAAGTGCGGGAACGCTGGCCCAGAGCTATTCGAATCATACTTTCCGGCTATTCGGATGCCGAAGCGACATTGAGAATGCTGGATGTTGCTCACCGTTTTGTGGCGAAGCCCTGCGACAGTAAAACGCTCCTGGCAACAGTTGAGAATGCGCTCGCGCTACGCAATATGTTTCTGGATCCGAAGGTCGCTGAAATCGTAGGCCGCATCAACTATCTTCCCCCGGCACCAAAACTGTTTCTTGAAATATCTCGGCACATCAACAACCCTGGGGCAGATACCCGGAAGATTATTGACTTACTGAGTAGCGACCCGGCCCTGACTGCCAGAATCATGCAACTGGCAAATTCAGCCTGGTTTTCCCGTGGAAACCAGGTTAGTGACATTGGAAAAGCGATAACGAACCTTGGTCTGGAACAAGTAAAGCTACTTGTGCTCGCCTCGCATGTTTTTACTGAGGCAAAAACTGATCCTTATGTTGAACAACTTCAGCAAAAGGCAATGCTTGCTTCAGGGCTTGCCACTCGCATTGCTGGCAAACAAGGGCCAGAACAAACCGCATCCTTGCTTGCTAATACAGGGTTGCTTATCCCTGAATTACGCACACCTGAGTATGTGAAAGAAACGACCGCGTGCAATACCCCATTAAGTGCTGCGATCAGCGCATATCTTTTAACCCTGTGGGGGTTGCCCGCAGAAATTACTGATGCCGTTGCTCATCACCAGCACCCTGCCCGCCTGGAAAATGAAACATTTGGTATCACTGGCGTGGTTCATGTCGCCGTTATGCTCGCAAATGATTGCTCCCCAGACCTGAGTTATCTGGAACAAACAGGCATGCTGAATAAACTGCCACAGTGGCAGGCAATGCTAACTGAATTACAGGAAACGACTAATGACTGAAACCACTTTGCCCAGAGTACTCTGCGTGGATGATGAACCTAATGTACTGGCAGCAATGGAACGCAATCTTTTTGGTGAGTTTGATGTGGTGACAGCCAACAGTGGTGAAGAGGGTTTGGCCCTGCTCGGCCGTGGAGAGGTTTTCTCAGTAATAATGTCTGACATGCGCATGCCTGGTATGGATGGCGCCACTTTTCTTTCACGAGCGAAAGCCATTTGCCCTGACAGCGTTCGGCTACTTTTGACCGGGCAGGCAGATCTTGCTTCATCAATTGCCGCAATCAATAAAGGGGCTATTTTCCGCTATCTCTGTAAACCCTGCCCCAAAGATGAACTGGTTTCTGTATTAAGTGAAGCTGTCAATCAATACCGGCTCATTTGTGCGGAAAAAACATTGCTGGCGACCACGCTCACAGCCTCCGTGAAGACGCTCACTGAAGTCCTTGCCATGGTTGCGCCCTGGGCCTTTCAGCGGGCAGCCTATGCACAGGCTTGTGTTCAGTTCGCGTTACCTAAACTGGGTTGGCCAGATGAATGGATTTACACCATTGCTGCATCATTAAGCCAAATTGGTTGTGTTGGTATTCCCGCAGATATTGTCCAGGCTGACGCGGCGCAGCGTAAACTTAGTGAAGATGAACAGCGACTTCTTCATGATCACCCTGAAATTGCCGCCCGGTTGACTGAGCAAATCCCTCGCCTTGAGCAGGTTGCGGAAATTATACGCTATCAGAATAAATGTGCTCCGCCGGATAGTGCCATTGAAGTTAGCCGGGGAGCACATTTATTGCGTGCCGCACTGGAACTGGAACGCCATGTTTCCAGAGGTCATACCAAGGATAACCAATGGAATATCTTACGTGCAGTGCGCCCTGCTCTGCCTGAATATATCATTAAAGTGCTGGGTGATTTTCGTATTAATGCTGTTGTTACGCGCAGTGCGAACATCCATGAATTAATGCCAGGCTGGGTAGTGGATGAAGACATCCGAACAACAAATGGTTTGATGGTACTGACTAAAGGCCATGAGCTGACAGACACAGCAATATCAGCGCTGAAAAGGCTACTGGACCTTGGTGCTGTTCAGGAACCCGTTCGGGTACGTGGTTTAGTTGAGAATCAGGTCTTATAATAAGACGCCCATAGCAGGAAAGTCCGTTATGAGGCGAGATAAAGCGAGGTGAGTTATCTTCCGTGTGATTTCAATGGCGGCGTAATACACCGCCAAATATATATCTGTGCAATAATCAGGGAACAGCAAGCACCGCGCAATTACACAGGTCATCGCTTTCAAACTGAGTAATATCACCGGCCTGTAACCCGGGAACCGGAAATACGCGCACAGTAAGTGGCTTGTTTAAACGAAAAGCCATTGTCCCGGTATCTCTCATTAAAGCAGCGAGTTTTTCAACAGAGACATCACCAGGGACGGGAACAGTATCCAGGCCAATTCCACAAACAGCGCTGTATGTCAGCAAAGCACGAATATCAAAGTTTGATTTTACAGAGCCATCCGCTAATCCCTTATCTTCAGTTAACGCAAGCATTAACCCGGAAAAACCCACTAAATCGGTTTCCTTGATTGATTTAAATACCTTTGTTAATAAGCCAGAAACTTCAACGGTACCTGCTGCACCAAAGTATTCCACGCCCATTTGTTCATAGACTTCAGCCATACTGGCGCAATTTTTTGATGGCGCAGCTGAGCTATCAAAACCTGAAAATTTGAAAGGTAACTCTATTTCGGCATCAGTAATAATTTGTTGAATTGCAGAGATATGATACTGAAGAGCGGTATGCAGTATTTTATAATAACTACTGAACCTTTCGTTATGGCTGGTGGCTTTTGTTTCTGCATTAAAAGCTTTCAGTGTGCTGACCAGCAAGTCTGGTGTTTCAAGGCCAATGACAAAACAATCGCCTGACTCACTCTGATGATACCCTGCCGGGGAATAAGGAATGAGCGGTTTACAGTTGAAGTTAACGGTGAAATTAAAATTACCTTCCCCACGGGGCGTTATCGCACTGATTTCTTTCACGCACAGAGCAGCCGCGCTTATGAGCTCATTATCGAGAATGCCAGACTCATCAAGAGGAACATTCACGCACGCATTGCATAAATCACCAAATTCATTAATAAGCGCCGGAAGCAACTCAATTTCTCTTGCTGTCTTAGCTTCACCAACAGCAAATCTGACCCGTATTCCTGACTGGCTATGCTCAGCCAGTAACTCACTAATATAACGTAAATCAGTCCGGGCGCTCTCTAAACTGCTTAAATTGAGATACTCCCCAAATGGATTTGTCACAATACGAACAGATTGTACTGTATAGTGATGACTTTGAAACTCAGCAGTTAACTCTGATAAAAACCTCGATGCTTTGCTAATTTCATTTTTCCAGCTTTCTTTATCCTTATTTAAAGATAAAAATGCCGTTATCGTCCGTATGTTACATAGTGTTTTATCTTTATAATCCACCCGACACTCCCTATACATTTTCGCCATAACTGAAAGGGCAACCCAAACAATGGCTGCGATACAAAACCATATCATACTTGTAGCAATCAGGACGAAGATACACTGATAACAACGGGCTTTGCATTCTCCTGGCCAGTAGATTAATACAAATACAGTGGCTTTTCGCATTCTGGCGATATGTGTTACCTGGTTGATACCAATAATGTGGTGGCCCGGTAATGGAGCAGTTATCCGTTATCTGTGCACACTTGCGGAATAACGGATAACAGGCCCCGGATTATCATATTGTAAAACGCCAGCTATTATCTCCTCTTCTGCAATTAGCTATTTCAGCGTTCTATTCCCGATGGATACTGGATTCGGCCATCCACTGTTCAGCATCTTCGCCAGCAGGGATATACAGTGGAGCGGTGCTATCTGTTGCAGCCTGCCAAACAGCTTCAGCCACATCAGATGCATGAGTCACCGGACCGTTATCTTGCTGTACATTCTTTACGAATTGCTCAAACACCGGAGCATAATCAGGGTCATCTATACCACGTATATGTGGACGGGCATTGTCACCGAAACGGGTTTCGGGAGAACGACCAGGCAAAACAATATGCACCCGGACACCGAAAGGTTTCACTTCCATTGCCAGAGATTCAGTAAACGCATTTACCGCTGCTTTACTTGCCCGGTAAACACCAACAATCGGCAATGTTTTCAGGGTTACCGTAGATGTCACGTTAATAACAACCCCAGAGCGACGATGGCGCATTTGTGGAACAAAAGCCTGTATCATAGCCAGTGTTCCAACCGCGTTAGTCTGAAACAAAGCATAAATTGTTTCAGGGTCAGTCAATTCAACCGGAGCTGGGGCCCCGAACCCCGCGTTATTTACCAGCACATCGACAGCCCCTGCGGCCTCCGCTGCCTGTGCAATACTTGCCGGGTCAGTTATGTCGAGTTTTATCAAGCGAAGCCTGTCAGATAAGGGTAATAAACCTTCACGCGGCGTTCGCATCGTTGCAATAACATCCCAGCCTTTTTCAATAAACAACTTCGCTGTTTCCAGGCCAAAACCTGATGAGCAACCTGTAATCAATACCTTAGGCATAATCGTCTCCACTAGAAGTTAACACTGACAGAGTAGTACTTAATGATTGGACGTTATATAATCAAGAATCGCCATTACTTTAGAAATAGTCTCGATAATGACTACAGATCCTCTTGCTCAAATTGTCACTTTGCTACAGCCTGCTGCACGTTTTACAAAACTGGTGGAATGTAGCAGCCTGTGGCGAATTCACCGTGAGGAAACCGGTGAGCCTTTATATTGCGCAATTCTTGAGGGTAGTTGCCGTATGACCTTCGGTGGGGATCAACAATTCACCCTGCATGCCGGAGACTTTATACTCGCGCCGGCAATGAAGGATATGGTCAGTGCCAGCCTTGACGCCCCTGAAAGCATGCCTTTTACCCACCCAATACAAATAAGCGAAGGGTATTTCCGCGTGGGAAGCCAGGATGGCCCGGCTGATCTACGCATGCTGGTTGGGCATTGTAGTTTCGGCGCGCTGGATGCTGCACTGCTTGTTTCGTTATTACCTGAGGTCGTTGTGGTACACAATCAGCCCCGGCTCACCACACTCATGCAGCTCATCAACGAGGAAATGCGTGCACAATGGGCAGCAAAAGAACCCGTCCTGGAACGGTTGCTGGAGGTACTGTTGATTGAGGCGTTACGATCCAGAACGGAAACCACATCTGCACCAGGGCTGATTCGTGGACTGGGTGACGAACGGCTTGCTGCCGCGCTGCGTTCAATGCATTCCCACCCGCAACGGACCTGGACTATTGCAGAACTTGCTACCGAGGCCGCTTTATCCCGTTCAGCCTTCTTCGCGAGGTTTAACCGTATCGTCGGCTTGCCGCCAATGGAATATTTACTGGCCTGGCGTATGACACTCGCTAAGCAGTATTTGCGGGAGCAGCAACTGAACGTTGAACAAGTTGCCATACAGGTGGGTTACCGCTCGGCAAGCAGCTTTAGTGTTGCCTTTGCCAGGTATGTTGGCCTGCCTCCCGCACGCTATGCACGGGGGGCAACACTTTCACCGCAGACAACCCCCGGCAGCCTTGCGCATGGTTAAACCCCAGGTACTTCGTACAGCCTATTTTCAGCAGTTCAGGACAAATCTGGCACTCCAACGGAAACTGACCAGGGGGTACTCGCAAACTGAGTGAGAATATATGCGATAACCGGGTGTGCCCCTACAACAGCACACCGCAGATAGCCCGCGATAGTGTCAATTCTGATTTATCTTTCTCAGAGAGGGTGAGTAGCTTAACAAAGCGATGTATTTTCGCGTTCCTGCCGCAGTATGGGAGAATTGGTTATGGTGGTTCCTCACGAGTGAAAAACAACCCAAAGGCTCATACAATATAAGTAAAGATATCAAGATTGTAAAAATGGGATAATATCATTTTACGTCTGATATCTTTTCTCGGAAAAACACATTAAACCATCTCTTTAATCCATTTTAAAAATGCGTGAATCTTTGGTCTGGTTTCATCACTTTTACGGCAGATAAGATCATATCCAAAACCAGAAGACACATGCTCAAAAGGTGCAACAAGTTCACCCGATTCTACATATGGTTTGATAATATGATATCTACCTAATGCCACCCCCATGGAGTTTCTGGCTGCAACCATTGTAAGCTCCTCATGATTGAAAACGTATTTGTGTTTTAATATATTTGGGTTTCTATTTGTCGATATCAACCAATGTTGCCACTCGTTAAGGGGTGACAAAAACTCCAACGATTCAGTGCAGTGAAGAAAAGTTACATCTTTGAGGTGATTATCGTTTTCAAGTAAGTGAAAACGTTTAGCATATTCAGGTGTACAAACAGGAGTTAGAAACTCATCAAATAAACGCACATGATAGAAATCAGGATGTTTTTCATTTCCATAATAAATAGCAATATCTACAGGTTGATTTTGAAAATCCAGTTTACTGGCCTTAACTCTAATTTTAACATCAAGGTGTGGATATAAGCATTGAAAGGTGGATAATCTGGGAACCAGCCACAAATGTGCAAATGTTGGAGCCACTCCAATATATAACTCACCTCTTAATTCGTTAAATCTAATATCATCTATTTCAGAAAAAATAGCTGAAACAGATTTTGTTAAGATTCTCAACATCCGTTCACCTTCTGCTGTCAATTCAAGTTTCCTTGTCAAACGTATAAAAAGTGCAAAACCGAGATCTACTTCAAGTTTTTTCACTCTTTGACTTACAGCACTCTGCGTTAAACACAATTCTTCTGCAGCAAGGGTAAAACTAAGAAATTTAGCTACCACACTGAAAGTATACAGATTTGCTAAAACATTCTCTTTGTTGGCCATAGGTATTCGCTTCCATGTATAAGCTATTTTAATGCATAAGCTACGCGATGTTGTTTGTCGATATTGGTTGTTTTATGAAAGATTAACATAACAATCTATCTAAGGAATAACCATAATGAGTAATAACTTAAAAGTTGTCGTTATTGGAGGAGGCTCCAGCTATACACCAGAACTGATTGATGGCCTAATAAGTCGTCATACTGAGTTTCCAGTCAGTGAATTATGGCTAGTAGATATAGAAGAAGGAAGAGAAAAAGTTAATATCATTTCTGAACTTGCAAAGCGAATGATAAAACATAAAGGGTTACATATCGATATTAAAGTTACCCTTGATCGCCGCCTTGCTCTCAAAGATGCCGACTTTGTTTGTTCTCAATTTAGAGCAGGTTGTCTGGATGGCCGTATTCGAGATGAACGCATCTCTCTTAAGTACGGAATGATTGGCCAGGAAACTAATGGTTTGGGTGGTTTTGCCAATGCATGTCGTACTATTCCTGTAACACTTGAAATCTGTCGAGAAATGGAAGAACTTTGTCCAGATGCCTGGTTTCTTAACTTCACGAACCCTTCAGGAATGGTCACCGAGGCAATTCTGAAGTACACAAAAATAAAAGCCATTGGATTATGTAATGTACCAGTAATTATGGAGAAAGGAATTTCTCAACTAATTAATGCCCGAGAAGGTGAGTTTATTATGCAAGTGGCTGGCCTTAATCATTTGATATGGGCGCGTAAAGTACTATACCAAGGCGATGATAAGTTAGATTTTGTCATGGATGAAATACTTAAAGGTAATGATCCTCTGGTTCCTTCCAATATTCCTCCGTTTGAATGGCCTGACGATCTCCTGAGGAAAATGGGAATGATCCCATGTGCATATCTACGATATTATTACATGAGTGATGACATTATGAAGCAGGAGCAAATTGAGGCAAATGGTGAAGGAACTCGTGGTGAAGTAGTTAAAGAAATAGAGAAAAAACTTTTTGATATTTATAAGAACCCAGCACTTGAAGAAAAACCTAAGGAACTCGAGAAAAGAGGTGGACAGTATTATTCCGAGGCCGCATGTGAGCTAATGGCCTCCATATATAATGATAAACGAAAAATCATGCATGTTAATACTCGAAACAATGGCGCAATCAGCGGATTGCCCAACGACTGTGTCGTTGAAGTCAGCTCAATCATCACTAAAAATGGTCCATTGCCTCTTAATGTCGAGCCATTTCCTGATGATACACTACGGCTTATCCAGCTTATGAAAGAATTCGAAACGCTGACAGTTGAAGCCGCAGTAAAGGGCGATCTTGTTGCAGCAAAACGAGGTCTAATTCTAAATCCAATCGTAAATACTGGTACGATATTGGATGAGGCTCTCAAAGAAACGGTATTTGAAAACCAAGAATACATGCCTCAATTTCTCTGGATGTTTGACAAAAGTTAAATTTTAATTAATTAGGAACCAATAACACTTTATTTAATTTACATATAAATATTTCAGTGTTGTTAAGAATTGAATGATAGCTTGCTTTTAAATCTAAAGGTTCAAACATGACAAGAGTTATGAATAAATTAACATCATTTCTGGATCGGCATTTTGTCCCATATGCGGCAAAAATTGCTAATCAAAGACATCTACAAGCTATCAGAGATGGCTTAGTTATGTCTATGTCGTTAGTTATCGTTGGTTCAATTTTTTTAATTATCGGTAATATACCGATTCCTAGATATGCCAACCTAATGGCATCTATCTTCGGCAATGGCTGGAAAGAGGCGCTATCTATACCTGTAGGTGCTACCTTTGGCCTGCTCGGTTTATTTGTTAGTTTTGGGGTTGCTTACAGATTGGCTGAGAAATATTCTTTGGATGCCGTTACCTCTGCTCTTGCTTCGGTAACTGCCTTCATGATTGTTTCACCATACGAAATTTCTGTTTTTATTAAGGAGTTAGGTAAAAACATAGATGTATCTGGAATTAATCTAAATTACATGGGTGCCAAAGGAATGTTTGTATCTATTCTGATGGCTATATTTTCCGTTGAAATAATGCGATTCTTTGTTAGAAAAAATCTGGTAATCAAAATGCCAGATAGTGTTCCCTCTGCTGTCTCTAAATCATTCACAGCATTAGTACCCATATTCTTTATAGTTCTATTCGCTCTTGCTTTACGTATTGGAATCCAAAATACCAGCTGGAAAAATATACATATACTCATTCAAACATTCGTATCACAACCACTTTTACATGCTGGTGGTTCCTATTGGGGTGCAATGCTCACTACTTTTTTTATTAGTATACTATGGGCGGTAGGTCTTCATGGCTCAACTATCGTTCAGGCGGTAATGATGCCGATTTGGTTAACCCTGATGGATCAAAACAGGATTGCTTTCGAATCAGGTAAAGAAATACCCAATATAGTTACCTTTGATTTCTTTTACTTCTCAACAAAAATGGGAGGAGCTGGTTCGACATTAGTACTGGTGTTATTTATGGCATTTCTGGCGAAATCTCAACACTTGAAAGAAATTGGTAAATTATCGATAGTACCAGGAATATTCAATATTAACGAACCTGTTATTTTTGGTGTTCCAATTGTACTTAATCCATTACTACTTATCCCTTTTATTATTGCACCGCTTATTGCTACAACGACTACCTATTTTGCTATGGCAACAGATATTGTCCCTAGATTGACCGGGGTCACCCTCCCCTGGACGACTCCAATAGGAGTGTATGGTTTTTTAGCTACTAATGGTAGTGTTGCTGCTGTTATATTGACGGCTGTTAACTTACTGATTGTTGGTGTTATTTATTATCCTTTTTTCGAAGTCTTCGACAGACAAAAATGTCAAGAAGAACTCAAAAAAGAACAAGATATTGCAGTTTAACAATAGAAAATTTATGTGAACTTAATCACCGATGAGGTTATACGATGAAAAAGATAATTTTATGCTGTATGGCAGGTATGTCCACGAGTATGTTGGTTGCTAAAATGCAGCGTGCAGCTAATGAAGCAAACATAGAATGTGAAATATATGCAGTAGCTGCTGACCAACTAAAATCAAATCTAGATGGTGCAAACGCTGTTTTGTTAGGACCACAGATTAGCTATAAATTACCTGAGATAAAACAATTATGTAATAAAGTTAATGTACCATGTGATGTCATAAATATGCTGGATTATGGTTCAATGAATGGTGCCAGGGTTTTAAATTTTGCCATGAAAATGTTTCTTGAGCCTGCTGATTAATTTTTATTAATTGCTATTCTAATTTTTAATTCCGATTATATAAAATATAAGAAGGTGAAAGATGAAAATTAAAGATATAGAAATTTTTTGCGCGGATTTTGAACCGTCCTCACCAAACGAACCTGTTTTTATTAGAATTAATACGGACGAAGGAATTAGCGGTTTTGGTGAAGCAGGCGTTGCCTATGGTAATGCAAAACTCGGTGCCATTGGGCAACTGCAGGACTTTGGCAAGTTGATCATCGGACAAGATCCTTTTGCAATAGAAAAAATTTGGGATCAACTTTACAGAGATACTTTCTGGGGACAAGGTGGAGGTACAATAATTTTTTCAGCCATTAGTGCTATTGATATTGCCCTTTGGGATATCAAAGGTAAGGCATTAAATGTGCCCGTATATGAATTATTAGGAGGGAAAAGTCGAGACAAAGTTAGAGCCTACGCCAGCCAAATTCAATTTGGTTGGGATAATAAAGAAGTACCGTTACCAGGAATTACACAATTATCAGATGCTGCAAAGAAGGCAGTAAGTGAAGGTTATACAGCTATTAAAGTCGATCCTTTACAAAGAGATATTCATGGAAATAAAAATAAGAGAAATGATGGTTTTTTAATTCATGAAAAGTTGAAACTTTGCAGGGATAGACTAGTTGCTATTCGCGAAGCGATTGGCGACGATGTAGATATTATACTGGAGTTACATGCCAAGACAGATTTCAACTCGGCTTTGCAAATTAATAAACTTATTAAGGATCTTAATATCCTTTATATGGAAGAACCATGCGTATCGCTAAATGCAGCACTATTTAAAGAGCTACGTAATAACGTTGATGTTCCACTTGCAGCTGGTGAAAGAATATTCTCTCGATATGGTTTTCGGCCATTTTTAGAGAATCGTTCTCTTGATGTCATTCAACCAGATATTGCTACTTGTGGTGGTATTTCGGAAGCCAAAAAAATCTGTGACATGGCGAGAATATATGATGTGTTAGTTCAGCCACATATTTGTGGTGGCCCAATTTCAGTTGCGGCAGCTTTACAGATAGAAGCAACAATTCCTAATTTCTGCATTCATGAACACCATATAGGAAATTTAAGTAACTTCAGTAGAAACCTGGGGGAATATGATATCCAACCGATTGATGGCTATATCACTATTCCAGACAGACCAGGCATCGGCCAAAACATTCCGGAATTAATCATTAATAAATGCAACAGTATAAAGATAAGTTAATAACTTTCAATTAGTTTGAGGGGGTATTTTGTATAATCATATGAATTTAGAGTCTGCGATCATGGAACTCATTATAAATGCGGGGCAATCGAAGTCCTATGCTTTTGAGGCCTTATCATATGCAAAGAGAGGAGAGTTTGAGAAAGCAAAAGAGTTAATAGAAAAATCAAAGCAAGCTGCTAATAAAGCGCATGTGGTCCAAACTGAATTTATAGGTCTGGATGAAGGCTGTGGAAAATTACCTATAACTCTTATTATGGTTCATGCACAAGACCATATTATGACATCCATTCTGGCTCGTGAGTTAATAGAGGAATTAATAGATGTATATAAAAATAAAAACTAGCAAACTGTTCTAATGATATTCATTTTTTTAAAATGATAATATCCCCCAGAGCAAGTTTAAAAGATAAGCGTAGAATGATGTTTCCTAATTCTCTTTAAGATTCGCAATTTATATGTGTTTAATAATTACTACGCTTACGTACCACTCAGGTCCACTTCTGACACAGGGTAGTCGGCCTAATTAGATTTGGCTATGTACCTGAATGTGCCAGTTTATCTTTGGGTATAAGATTGCGTAGTCTGGTATCAGTCAGCATTTTTCGACCGATTATTACCATACACCATCAAAAACACTCAACATGATAGCGGACGTAATCCATGGCATTACCGATGAATCATCCCCATCAAAATACCACGGTCAAACCGTACCTGGCGTTGCCAGACATTGCTAAAAATGACTAAGCCAAAAACAATAAATATCCTCCGGCATAGCCGGAGGTTTTTCATATGCGCCTGTAAGGCTCTGTTACCAGCCGCGCCCTAACAGGCGCACCGCGATCTGACATTTGCATCTAACGATTACTTACTGCCCGTGAACGGGCTGCCCGGATAAGGGATTGACAGCTGTTCCCCCATTTTATCCTCTGCAAGCTGGTGCTTTATGTATTCTTGTATCCTGGCCGTATTTTTCCCTACCATATCAACGTAATATCCTCGGCACCAAAACTCCCTGTTTCGGTATTTGAACTTCAAATCCCCAAACTGCTCATAAAGCATCAGGCTGCTTTTTCCTTTCAGGTATCCCATAAATCCCGAGACACTCATCTTGGGTGGGATTTCCAGAAGCATATGGATATGATCCACACAGCATTCCGCTTCCAGAATATTCACGTTTTTCCATTCACACAGCTTTCTTAAAATACTGCCAATTACTCGCCGTTTTTCCCCGTAGAACACCTGTCTTCGGTACTTCGGCGCAAAAACCATATGATATTTACAGTTCCATCGCGTGTGCGCTAAGCTCTTTTCGTCCCTCATTGGGACCCCCTTTTGATTTCTTGTTGAACGTTTGCAGTTGCCAGACCGCAACCTGTTTTAACAAATCAAAAGGGGTTTTTATAACTGGCCCAAAGCTGAAAGCTTTACTGAACCCCCAGCCTAGCTGGGGGTTTTCTGTGCACAACAAAAAAAGCCCGCAGTTACGCGGGCTTAAGCTTGATTTAGTGCCTGTGAGCGCCAGACGTTTCTGGTTGGAAACTCATTCCCACTCAATCGTAGCTGGCGGTTTACCGGAAATATCATAAACCACGCGGGAAATACCGTTCACTTCGTTAATAATCCGGTTGGAAACGCGGCCAAGGAAGTCATACGGCAGGTGCGCCCAGTGTGCTGTCATGAAATCGATAGTTTCAACAGCGCGCAGAGAAACCACCCAGTCGTACTTACGGCCATCGCCCATCACACCAACAGAACGTACCGGCAGGAATACAGTGAACGCCTGGCTAACTTTATCGTAGAGATCGGCTTTACGCAGTTCTTCAATAAAGATGGCATCGGCACTACGCAGCAGATCGCAGTATTCTTTCTTCACTTCCCCCAGCACGCGAACACCAAGGCCCGGCCCCGGGAACGGGTGGCGATAGAGCATATCGTATTGCAGACCAAGCTCCAGACCAATTTTGCGGACTTCATCTTTAAAGAGTTCTTTGAGCGGTTCAACCAGGCCCATTTTCATCTCTTTCGGCAAGCCGCCCACATTGTGGTGTGATTTAATCACATGTGCTTTACCGGTTGCAGAAGCAGCCGACTCGATAACATCAGGGTAGATAGTGCCCTGGGCCAGCCACTTCACGTCTTCCAGGCGCAGTGCTTCTTCGTCAAAAACTTCAACAAACACGCGACCAATGGTTTTACGTTTGGCTTCAGGGTCATCAATCCCAGCCAGAGCAGTCAGGAAGCGCTCTTCTGCATTCACATGAACAATGTTGAGACCAAAACGGTCACCGAACATTTCCATCACCTGGCTGGCTTCGTTAAGTCGCAGCAGGCCATTATCTACAAACACGCAAGTCAGGTTCTCACCAATAGCGCGATGCAGCAGCATAGCCGTTACAGATGAATCCACCCCGCCAGACAGGCCAAGGATCACTTTATCTGAACCTACCTGCTCGCGAATGCGGGATACCGCGTCATCAATAATTCGCGCAGGCGTCCACAGAGCTTCACATTGGCAAATATCGCGTACAAAACGGTCCAGAATACGCTGCCCCTGGCGGGTGTGCGTTACTTCCGGATGGAACTGTACACCATAAAAACGTTTTTCTTCGTTAGCCATAATGGCAAACGGGCAACTCTCTGTGCTGGCGACAGTCACAAAGTCAGACGGAATTGCAGTGACTTTATCGCCATGGCTCATCCAGACATCAAGCAACGGGCGGTTTTCGCCGCTCAGGCTGTCTTCGATGCCGTGAATCAGGGCAGAATCCGTCATCACTTCAACCTGAGCATAACCAAACTCACGCTGATTAGAACCTTCTACATGGCCGCCTAACTGCATTGCCATGGTTTGCATGCCGTAGCATACACCCAGTACCGGTACGCCTGCCGTGAAGACATATTCCGGCGCACGAGGGCTGTTTTCTTCTGTGGTGCTCTCCGGGCCGCCAGACAGGATTATCCCGTTCGGATTAAAGGCGCGGATTTGTTCTTCTGTTACATCCCAGGCCCACAGTTCACAATAAACGCCCAGTTCACGCACGCGGCGCGCAACCAACTGAGTGTACTGAGAACCGAAATCAAGAATGAGGATGCGATGGTTATGGATATTTTCCGTCATTGACGCTAATTCCGAGGCAGAGAATAAAGAATCGCCCGGCACAATTGCCGGGCGTGAATAATCATGAGCCCAGACGGTAGTTCGGAGACTCTTTGGTGATGGTCACATCATGAACGTGACTTTCCTGAATCCCGGCACCGCTGATACGTACAAATTCCGCTTTAGTGCGTAATTCATCAATAGTACCACAGCCGGTCAGGCCCATACATGAACGCAGGCCACCCATTTGCTGATGAACGATTTCTTTCAGCCGACCTTTATAGGCAACACGGCCTTCAATTCCTTCTGGTACCAGTTTGTCCGCTGCGTTATCACTCTGGAAATAGCGGTCTGAAGAACCTTTGGACATAGCGCCCAGAGAACCCATCCCACGGTAGGATTTAAAAGAACGGCCCTGATAGAGTTCAATTTCACCCGGAGATTCTTCAGTACCTGCCAGCATGGAACCAACCATAACCGCACTTGCACCAGCAGCCAGCGCTTTCGCTATGTCGCCAGAGAAGCGAATACCGCCATCAGCGATAACCGGAATACCAGTGCCTTCCAGCGCTTCTACTGCGTCGGAAACAGCCGTAATTTGCGGTACACCCACACCGGTTACGATACGGGTAGTACAGATGGAACCTGGGCCAATCCCTACTTTCACTGCGCTGCAACCGGCATCTGCCAGTGCACGAGCACCCGCAGCCGTTGCCACGTTACCACCAATGATTTGCAGGTTAGGATATTTAGCGCGAGTTTCACGAATACGCTGCAGCACACCTTCAGAATGACCATGAGAAGAGTCAATCAGCAGAATATCAACGCCAGCTGCAACCAGTGCATCTACACGCTCTTCGTTGCCGGCACCAGCACCTACCGCCGCACCGACACGCAGACGGCCATGTTCGTCTTTACAGGCGTTCGGTTTACGTTCAGCTTTCTGGAAATCTTTAACGGTTATCATGCCGCGCAAATGGAAGCTTTCGTCCACCACCAGCGCTTTCTCAACACGTTTTTCATGCATTTTAGACAACACAACATCGCGTGACTCGCCTTCACGAACCGTAACCAGTCGTTCTTTCGGCGTCATATAAACGCTGACAGCCTGGTTCAGGTCAGTCACAAAGCGGACATCACGCCCGGTGATGATCCCGACCAGTTCATTATCGGCCGCCACAACCGGGTAGCCCGCGAAACCATTGCGTTCGGTCAGTTCTTTTACTTCACGCAAGGTGGTGGTTGGCAGAACGGTTTGTGGGTCAGTAACAATGCCGCTTTCGTGTTTTTTCACCCGGCGAACTTCTTCTGCCTGGCGTTCAATGGACATGTTCTTGTGGATAAAGCCAATCCCACCTTCCTGAGCCAGTGCAATAGCAAGGCGCGCTTCTGTCACGGTGTCCATGGCAGCAGACAGCATAGGAATATTCAGGCGAATGGTTTTCGTCAATTGAGTACTGAGATCTGCAGTATTCGGCAGGACAGTAGAATGAGCGGGAACAAGGAGAACGTCGTCAAACGTCAGTGCTTCTTTAGCGATACGTAGCATGGCAATATCTCAACCTGGGATGAATGAGAACAGATAAAATATTGCCGCGGCATTATACAGAGCATAAAGGGTGGCGGCTACATTTTTTTACTAAAAAGTCTTGCCTTCACCGACAGGCGGGTTACTATCGACTGAATAACTTGCTGATTTAGAATTTGATCCAGGTCACATGTCACAGTTTAATTCTCCATCAATTTTTTCTGTTAGCCGGCTGAATCAGGCAGTGCGCACGTTGCTGGAGCAAGACCTTGGGCAAATTTGGGTCAGCGGTGAAATATCCAACCTTTCGCAGCCCTCTTCCGGGCACTGGTACTTCACTCTCAAAGATGACAATGCCCAAGTGCGTTGCGCTATGTTTCGCAACAGCAACCGTCGTGTCACTTTCCGCCCACAACACGGGCAACAAGTATTAGTGCGAGCCAGTGTCACTCTCTATGAACCCCGTGGGGACTACCAGCTTATTGCAGAAAGCATACAACCTGCTGGTGAAGGTTTGCTGCAGCAAAAATTTGCTCAGCTCAAGCAACGTCTGGCTGATGAAGGCTTGTTTGACCCGGCTCTCAAGAAACCGCTTCCTGCGCCGGCAACCTGTGTTGGTATCGTGACCTCAGCCACCGGGGCGGCCTTGCAGGATATTCTGCACATTCTCAAACGGCGGGACCCGGCATTGCCGGTGGTTATTTACCCCACAGCCGTTCAGGGGGCAGATGCCACCGGGCAAATAGTGCGGATGATAGAACTGGCCAATAAACGGGCCGAATGTGATGTTCTGATTGTTGGCCGTGGCGGTGGTTCACTGGAAGATTTATGGTGTTTTAACGAAGAAGCGGTGGCGCGGGCTATTGTGGCAAGCAGCATCCCGGTCGTTAGTGCAGTCGGCCATGAAACCGACATCACCATTGCCGATTTCGTTGCCGATTTACGCGCCCCTACCCCTTCCGCAGCCGCCGAAGTTGTCAGCCGTAACCAACAAGAACTGGTGCGCCAGCTCACCAGCCAGCAACAGCGGCTGGAAATGGCAATGGATTATTATATTGCGCAGCGCCAGCAGCATTTCAGCCAGTTGCGTCACCGCCTGGAGCAACAGCACCCACAGTTGCGCCTGGCTCGCCAGCAAACACGGTTACTGGCTCTGCGCCAGCGCCTGTCTTCCGCGCTGGAAACTCGCCTGAAACGCGGCCAGTTGCAACAACAACGCCTTAATCAGCGTTTACAGCAGCAGCACCCCGGCATGCGGATCCAGCGCGCCAGCGCTACACTGCAGCAGGCAAACTTCCGTATGACCCAGGCAATTCGCAGCCAGTTAGGGCAAACCCGTGAGCGCTTTGGTCTGGCGGTTACTCATCTGGAGGCTGTCAGCCCGTTAGCAACGCTTGCCCGCGGTTACAGCGTGACTGTCACCGGGACAGGTGAAGTGGTTAAAGCGGTTACCCAAATTCAGGCTGGCGAGACCTTAACGACCCGGCTCAAAGATGGCGTGGTACAAAGCCAGGTTACTGCGATTTCCCCGGTCAAGAAAGGCCGCCAGCGGGCACGTAAAACACCGCAGGATTAACCGGCTGCAGGTTGCCACTCCACGCGCTTTTTGGAAATCAGCCCGTGGCCGTTCTGGCAGAAATAATCTATTGCACCGCAGGCTTTCAGGACTTCAAGCGGTTTATGGCATTCAGGGCACAACGGCTGTAACACCATAGTTTTATGGCATTTCTCACACACCCAGTGTTCACCCTGTTGGGTGCATTCACCCTGGCATTCGGGGCAACGATACTCCATTTATACTCCCTGGTTATTCTGTATTTCTGGTGGTAGTTTACGCGCCCTGGCCTGCCTGTTCAGTAACATTTTGCGCTGCAAAAGCTTAAAAAAATACAGCACCCACAGGCACTGTATTTTCTGGTTCAATAAACAATATTCGACTGCTTATTTGCTTTTCTTAATGTGCTGAATCAGACGCTTACGCTTACGCATTTGTGTTGGGGTCAGCGTATTGCGCTTATTCGCATACGGGTTATCGCCTTCTTTAAACTGAATACGAATCGGCGTGCCCATGACTTCCAGTGACTTGCGGAAGTAGTTCATCAGGTAGCGTTTGTAGGAATCCGGCAGGTCTTTCACCTGGTTGCCGTGAATTACCACAATAGGTGGGTTGTAACCACCTGCGTGGGCATATTTCAGTTTCACACGGCGACCACGCACCAGAGGTGGCTGATGATCGTCTACTGCCATCGTCATAATACGGGTCAGCATGGCGGTGCTCACACGTTTTGTGGCGCTGTCATAGGCTTCGCGTACTGATTCAAACAAGTTACCCACACCACTACCATGCAGGGCGGAAATAAAGTGAACCCGGGCGAAGTCAATAAAGCCCAGGCGGTAATCCAGAGTTTCTTTTACCTGCTCACGTACTTCCTGACTCAGACCATCCCACTTGTTCACGACAATAACCAGTGAACGCCCACTATTGAGGATAAAGCCCAGCAGGGAAAGATCCTGGTCTGAAATCCCTTCGCGGGCATCAATAACCAGCAGCACTACGTTCGCGTCTTCAATCGCCTGCAGAGTTTTAATCACCGAGAATTTCTCAACGGTGTCGGTGATTTTGCCGCGTTTACGCACACCCGCGGTATCTATCAACACGTATTCACGCTCGTCACGTTGCATCGGGATATAAATACTGTCACGCGTGGTGCCTGGCATGTCGTAAACCACAACCCGGTCTTCACCGAGAATACGGTTAGTTAGTGTTGACTTACCCACATTAGGGCGGCCCACAATGGCCAGTTTGATAGGTAAAGACTGCGGGTCAAAATCATCCTCTGGCTCTTCTTCCGGTTCACCGGCTTCTTTTGCCGCCAGAGCAGCCCAATACTCCGCATCTTCATCAACAGGCTCAGATGGGCTGACATCTTCCATCCAGGGCAGGAGAACCTGTTCGAGCAGGCTGGTAACACCACGGCCATGGGCTGCAGCAATAGGGACAATTTCCCCCATGCCCAAAGCATAGAAATCCGTAACAGCCTGGTCCGGATCAATACCGTCAGTTTTGTTTGCGACGACAAAAGTAGGCTTCTCACGGCTACGCAGGTGTTTGGCGATGGCTTTATCGGCAGGCATCAACCCCGCGCGAGCATCCACCATAAATAACACCACATCCGCTTCTTCAATTGCCAGAAGTGATTGTTCTGCCATCAGCGTTTCTACGCCGTCTTCAGTGCCGTCGATGCCGCCAGTATCAATTACAATGTACTCGCGGCCTTCAATTTCAGCGCGACCATATTTACGGTCCCGGGTTAATCCAGGGAAATCCGCCACCAGTGCATCGCGGGTGCGCGTTAAACGGTTAAATAATGTGGATTTACCCACATTCGGGCGCCCGACCAGCGCGACCACAGGTATCATTTTCAAAGCCTCATAACTTAAAAAAAACCAGCCAGGCACCACCCAAAAAGTGCGCCTGACTATAAACAGGAAACGGCCCCTGGCGAAATCAGGAGCCGTTTAGCTGATATCACACCCGGATAGTTTAGCGGGTTATGGCATATAACGTGCCATCTTTAGCCTGAATCAGCAATTTACCATCCGCGACAATCGGATTGGTCAGGAAGCCTGAGCTGTCCACTTTCTGTTGTGCGACGAAGTGGCCATTGTCAGGGTCTATCCAGTGCATATACCCTTCGCTATCGCCCACAACCAGGTAGCCATTATACAACACTGGCGCAGTCAACAGGCGATGCAGTAAATCACTCTGTGTCCACTGGGTAACGCCACCATCAGTGCTCAAAGCCAGTACACGGTCATTCTGGTCAACCATGTAGATACGACCAGCGTCAACAACTATGTTATTCACTGAACCCAGGTCGCGTTTCCAGATTATCTGGCCGGAACGCAGGTCAAGTGCTGTCAGGTTACCGTTGTATGCCAGCGCATAGATAACTCCGTTAACGATAACTGGCGTGGTATCGACGTCACTCAGGCGATCGATCTCAGTCGGCCCGGTAGCCTGCGAAATGCGTTGTTGCCAAATCATCTGACCTGGTTGCAGTAATACCGCGGTAACACGGCCATTATCGCCACCAACAATCGCAGCACCGTAAGCTGTAGCAGGTGCAGACTCGCCACGCAGTGTCAGCGAAGGCATATCCAGGTTTACAGTCCATTTGATGGCACCACTGTTTTCATCCAGTGCCTGCAACATACCGTTACCTGTGTGAATCAGTACTACGCCATCACTCACAACCGGACTGGATAGTGCTTCACCAGCCACTGTCGTCTGCCAGGCAACGCTGCCGTCGGAAGTATTCAGCGCATAAACTTTCGCTTTTTCACTCCCCACATAAACATGACCACCTGCCACAGTCAGGCCACCAGAAAGCAGAGCGGGCAGGTTACTGGAGAAAAAGCCTGTTTTTTCTGACAAGTCAACCGACCAGACTTCTTTGCCGTCAGATTCACTGAGCGCTTTTACACGACCATGACGGTCTGCGGCATAAACCACGCCCGCATCTGCTGTCGGGTGAAGGTTTGAATAATACTTGCCAATACCGCTTCCAACAGAAACATCCCACACAGTAGAGGGTGTGAACTGATTTTCAACGGTGGGCAGTGGGGACATTTTCACTACGTCTTCCTCACCGTTAAACAGTGAGCACCCACTCAGCAAAGTAACAGACAGCAGCCCTGGCAAAACTAATTTACGCAATTGCATCGGTGCCCTCTCAGCTGGACAAATTATTCATTTTCATTTGCATTATATTACGCAGTGCTGGCGAAGCATCTGCAATGCCCACACCTTTGCTCCACGCTTCGCGGGCAGATTTGGTATCGCCTTTACTTAACAGTGCATCGCCTTTGATGTCAGCAACCATGGCACTCCAGCCAGCACCTTTAATGCTGCCAAGTGTTGCCAGCGCATCATCAGCCTGTTTTAACTCCACCTGAATACGCGCCAGACGCAAGCCAATCAGTGCCTTAAGGTTTTCATCAGAGGTATCAGCCAGCCCTGCCTTCAGTTGTGCGGCAGCATTGGCAAAATCCTTTTTGTTGACGAGTTGTTCTGCTACATCCAGTGATGCCAGAGCACCATAAGTGCCTTTATTATCAGCGACAAATTTTTCCGCAGCAGCAAGGCTGCCAGGTTTATCCGCTTTCAATGCCTGAACCGTGTTCTGATACACCATAGATGACTCACGGGCGGAGTCCACCTGGTGGCTTGCCCAGTAACGCCAGCCTACCAGTGCACCAATACCTAACACAACGCCGACAGCCAGCGCTTTGCCGTTCTCGATGAAGAAGCGTTTGACTGCTTCAACTTGTTCGTTCTCGTTGTCGTAAATCTCCACGCAATCCTTCTCCTTAACGATAAGTTACCGGGATTAGCCCAGCAGCGTTTTCAAATGGCCAGCCACGTCACGTTGAGAAACGGTTTCCTGCTCGCCTGAACGCAAATCTTTCACCACGACTTGCTGGTTTGCGACTTCATTTTCACCCAGAACCAGCGCAACCTGTGCGCCCCATTTATCTGCCCGGGCAAATTGCTTTTTGAAGTTCCCGCCACCGTAGTTGGTCATCAGTTTACAGCCAGGCAAGCTGTCACGTACCTGCTCCGCCAGTTGCATTGCAGGAGACTGGGTACCATTGCCAGATGCCACCAGGTAAATATCGACAACAGAATCTGCAGTAAATTCCGGGTTAACTGCCTGAACCAGCAAAACAAGACGTTCCAGCCCCATAGCGAAGCCAACAGCAGGCGTCGCACGCCCACCCAGTTGTTCAACCAGGCCATCGTAACGCCCACCGGCACAGACAGTCCCCTGGGCTCCAAGACTGTTGGTTACCCATTCAAAGACAGTGCGGTTGTAGTAATCAAGGCCGCGCACCAGGCGCTGATTGACGGTATAGCCGATACCGGCGTCGTCCAGGAAAGCACACAAACCGGCGAAATGTTCACGAGATTCTTCATCCAGATAGTCGCCCAGCGCAGGCGCATCGTTTAACAGAGCCTGAACTTCCGGGTTTTTTGAATCAAGAACGCGCAACGGGTTGGTATACATACGGCGCTTGCAGTCTTCATCCAGCTTATCTTTATACTGTTCCAGATAAGCAATCAGTGCATCACGGTAATTTGCCCGGGCTTCCAGCGAACCAATGGAGTTCAGCTCAAGGCTGACATGCTGGTCGATACCCAGTGCACGCCACCAGCGCGCCGTCAGCATAATCAGCTCAGCGTCAATATCCGGCCCCTGAAGACCAAACACCTCGGCACCTAACTGATGAAACTGGCGATAACGCCCTTTTTGTGGACGCTCATGGCGGAACATCGGCCCGATGTACCACAAGCGCTGTTCCTGATTGTACAGCAGACCATGCTCGATACCGGCACGCACACAGCCCGCCGTACCTTCCGGACGCAGTGTCAGGCTGTCGCCATTACGATCCTCGAAGGTATACATCTCTTTTTCAACCACGTCGGTCACTTCGCCAATCGCGCGTTTGAATAGCGGTGTCTGCTCTACAATCGGCAAACGGATTTCACTATAACCGTAGCTGCCGAGCACCTGCTTTAATGTGCGTTCAATACGCTGCCAGATGGCCGTTTCGCCAGGCAGATAATCGTTCATGCCGCGAATGGCTTGAATATTCTTTGCCACGTTATCTCAGTTCCTGAATACAAAAAAATGAACCCGAACAACCCGGTTATACGTTGCCAGGCTGCTTTGTGGGTTCAATCATACACGGGAAGCATCAGGCTTCCCATGTTTTGTTATTTCTCAACTTGCTGCACGTCAATACGACGGCTTTCGTCCAGTACCGATGCTCTGGCGCGAATTTTCGCTTCGAGCTGGTCTATCATATTGTCGTTATCCAGACGGTCTTTTCGGACACCATCTTCGTAGAAACCACTTTTGCGGTTACCACCTGCGACACCCAGTGTTGAAGCCAGCGCTTCACCGGGCCCGTTCACCACACAGCCAATAATAGAAACATCCATTGGCGTGATGATATCTTCCAGGCGTTGTTCCAGCGCATTCACAGTGCCAATAACATCAAACTCCTGGCGTGAACAGGTTGGACAGGCAATAAAGTTGATCCCACGCGAGCGAATACGCAGGGATTTCAGTATATCGAAGCCAACTTTGATCTCTTCGACCGGATCCGCTGCCAGCGAAACACGCAGTGTGTCGCCAATCCCTTCAGACAACAGCAGGCCAAGCCCGATTGCTGATTTAACTGCGCCGCTTCTTGCTCCGCCTGCTTCGGTTATCCCAAGGTGCAGAGGTTGATCAATGGCCTTTGCCAGCAAACGATAAGCTTCTACAGCCAGAAAAACATCTGAGGCTTTCACACTGACTTTGAACTGATCAAAATTGAGCCTGTCCAGGTAATCAACATGACGCATAGCAGATTCAAGCAACGCCTGTGGTGTTGGCTCACCGTATTTTTCCTGCAGATCTTTTTCAAGGGATCCGGCATTCACACCAATGCGAATAGGAATGTTTTTGTCTTTAGCGCAATCCACCACCTGGCGAATACGCTCTTCATTGCCAATATTGCCGGGGTTAATGCGCAGACAATCCACACCATACTCGGCAACTTTCAGCGCAATGCGGTAATCAAAATGAATATCAGCAACCAGAGGAACGGCAACCTGTTGCTTGATGAGCCGGAAGGCTTCTGCGGCATCCATCGTGGGAACAGATACGCGGACGATATCCGCGCCAACACGCTCCAGCGCCTTAATTTGCTGTACTGTGGCGTCAACATCTGTGGTGCGGGTATTTGTCATAGACTGAACGGCGATGGGCGCACCATCGCCGACTGGCACATTCCCTACGTAAATCCGTTTTGATTTACGGCGCTGAATGGGCGCTTCGTTATGCATAAAAATCTCCGAAAACGCGACGTTACTGCACCTGAGTTGCAGAAGGTTCTGCATTAAGCGTCAGGCGGGCAACCTGGTTGGACCGGATATAGCGGCTCATATCAACGGGTTTACCCTGGAACTGAATAGTGACCGCACGGGGTGCGCCAATTTTCAGTTTATAGGGTGCCTTACCTGCCAGGTTTAAGGTGCTGTCTTTGTGTTGCAAGCCGCTGAACAATTTTTTGCCCGTTGCATCGGACACTTCCAGCCAGCAGTCAGCAGTGAAATTCATTACCAAATCACCACTGGCCGCAGGAGACGTGGTTGCCTGAGCTGCAGGTAATGAGCCGGAATCCTGGCTGGTTGTAGCAGGTGCGGTATTGGTTAAAGAATCGGTGTTCGCCTGCCCAGGAGAAACCACCGCCGCCGTATTATCGGCTGGCGCGGCACTGTTATCTGGCGCAGAAGCTGGCGTATTCGCCTGTGCCGGATCTGTGCCGGTGTTATCAGAAGATGGCGCCGGATTACCCTGCGCGGCAGCAGAGTTTCCATCGCTCCCTGCATTATGCAAAGGCACAAACTGCCCATTATCAGCAGGCGTATCACCCGGCGCAGCTGACTGATCGGCCATTGAATTAATTTCTGCCTGCTGTGCTTTATGGTTTTGCCACCACCAGGCGCCCGTCAGGCCAATAACAACCAGTAATACCAGCCAGGTAAAGCCCATCAGCCAGCCATCGCGCTTTTTACGGCTCTTCCCGATGGCATAACCTTTCATTGGCTGAACTTTAGCGGTTCTGATGGGGGCTTGTTTTGCCAGCGCAGGCAAGAGTTCTTCTTCCGGAACGTGGACGAGGCGGGCATAGGAGCGGATATAGCCACGGAGAAAGGTCGCAGCCAGATCCGAAGGCGCTTTATCGTCCTCGATATCCCGAACTGTAGAAACTTTCAAACACAGGCGTTCAGCCACAATTTGCTGGCTGAGTCCAAGTTGCTCACGTGCGGCCCGGAGGCGTTCGCCCGTGGTTTGTGCGATATTTTGTTCGTGAGTGGCTTCAGTATTCATTAGCTACAACTGCTGGTACTGTTTGAATGAAAAAATTGGCTCCGGCCAGCACTGTCACCAATAGCGACCTCACTGACCCGCGCCGCGAAATTACCTGTTGCGAAGTGTTACACCCCGCTCGCCCGAAACACCCAGCATACCCAGCGCCAGATAACTCTCTGGCTCATTACAACGGTTCCGGGCATATGCCCGCACCTTATCTGGATACTTTCTCACCAAATAACGCCTGCCTGGTGAGCTACGAGGCTAAACTGTTGTTGTGCCGCTACATACTGCCTCAAAGTGCAAAAAAACGCACCGTAATTATTGCGCCAACAGAGACTTTCGTTGTCACAATTGATGACACCCCACAAGCGGTGAACGAAAACCTGAATATTCAGGCCTTCGCCCACAGGTCTGCCTGTCAGACACTTTTCACTGCAATCGGTTCACCCTGCATGCGTTTCCGCATTGTACGCTTGGTCCGGTCAATAACATCACCGGCTAACTGACCACAGGCGGCATCAATATCATCGCCACGCGTTTTACGCACGATGGTGGTAAAACCATACTCCATTAGCACCTTGGAAAAACGGTCAATGCGGCTGTTGGAGCTACGGCCATAAGGTGCCCCAGGGAACGGGTTCCAGGGAATAAGGTTAATTTTACATGGCGTATCTTTCAAACATTCCGCCAATTGATGTGCATGTTCAGTACCGTCATTAACATGATCGAGCATGACATATTCAACTGTGACACGCCCCTGGTTGGCATTTGATTTTTCCAGGTAACGGCGCACACCTGCCAGAAATGTCTCAATATTGTACTTTTTATTAATCGGGACAATTTCATCACGGATTTCATCTGTTGGCGCATGCAGCGATATTGCCAGCGCTACATCAATCATATCGCCCAGCTTATCCAGTGCAGGCACCACACCTGATGTGGATAACGTTACCCGGCGCTTGGATAAGCCAAAGCCAAAATCATCCAGCATGATTTCCATGGCAGGAACCACGTTGGTCAGGTTGAGCAGTGGCTCGCCCATTCCCATCATTACCACGTTAGTAATTGGGCGCTGGCCCGTGACTTTCGCCGCACCAATAATTTTAGCGGCACGCCACACCTGTCCGATAATTTCAGATACCCGTAAATTACGGTTAAAGCCTTGCTGAGCGGTGGAACAGAATTTACATTCCAGTGCGCACCCAACCTGTGAGGAAACACACAGTGTAGCCCGGTCATCTTCAGGGATATACACGGTCTCAACACGCTGGCTGCCAACCTGAATTGCCCATTTAATTGTGCCATCAGAAGAGCGTTGTTCTTCAGCAACTTCTGGTGCGCGAATTTCAGCGACAGCTTTAAGCCGGCCACGTAACACTTTGTTGATGTCGGTCATTTCGTCAAAATCATCACAGCAATAGTGATAGATCCACTTCATGACTTGATCCGCGCGAAACGGTTTTTCACCCATTTCAGTGAAGAAAGCACGCATTTGTTGGCGGTTGAGATCCAGCAGATTGATTTTGCCGGTATTTGAATTTGACAAGTCAGAAACGGTGACGGTTTCAGGTACGGTAATCTGTTGTGACATAAAGTTTTCCGGCCTCGTTGTTACACGTTATGGCCCCAGGTAAATGAGTAAATAGATACGCCCCGGGTGAGCAGGCTCGCTCATCCGGGGCGCAGCATTGTACAAATTCTCTGCCAGTGATGCTACGCCTTAACGCATCACAGCACAAATAAAGGCAGTAATTAACGAGTGCGCGGGCACACTTCGCCTTCGGCAAAGAAAAATGCAATTTCGCGGGCAGCAGACTCAACAGAATCTGAACCGTGAGTACCGTTTTCAGTCAGGCTGTCCGCGTAATCAGCACGCAGTGTACCTGCCAGTGCGTTTGCCGGGTTAGTGGCACCCAGAATTTCACGGTGACGGCGTACTGCGTCTTCACCTTCCAGTGCAGAAACAACAATAGGGCCAGAAGTCATAAACTCAACCAGGCCATCAAAGAACGGCTTACCATCATGCTCAGCATAGAAACCGCGCGCCTGCTCTTGAGTCAGGTGCACCATTTTAGTGGCAACAATTTTCAGCCCGGCGGTTTCAAAACGCGCAAAAATACTGCCAATCACATTCTTTGCAACAGCGTTTGGTTTGATGATAGAAAAAGTACGTTCAATTGCCATGCTTACCTCTGTTTGTTCTCTAAAAATGCCAGGGAAACCCGGCAACAAAGTGGCGCAGATTATAATGACCTGTTACCGCCTTGCCTATGGATAAAGGTAACATTTTTTTAAAATAAGCTGCGTTTTAGCAACAAACCCACACAACCTGATGACCTTGCCATTCATTTGGGCAGCAAAGTAAAGTGCGCTGCCGCAATTTGCCCGCTGTCATCCATTACCAGCACCTGGTATTCCCCTGAATGCTTCAAGGACAAAGTCACATGATTACCCTGTTGTGGCAGGGCATCACCATTCAAAAACCACCACTGTTCATGCCCGCCGCCCTGCGTGGAGAGTGGCATACTCAGCATCGTCTGCCCTGCAGGTGGTTTCACCATAGCGCCATCACGGACACCGAGCAATAACAGTGGGCTGAGGTTTGTCTGCATTACTGGCGGGCACTGGGTGGATACTGCTGGCAAACGCATGTCACGCCGCTCCCTTGCCGGTAACCAGGGCTCCAGTGGCAACGGCCACAACAGCAATGTTGCCGGATGTGCATCTTTGCAATCTGCCCCAACACGTAACCCTTTTGAGTTCAGCCAAAGGCGCTGCACTATACCTGAAGGCCCTTCCTGGCCGGGAGCCAGTAAGGTTGGTGGTTGGCTGTCATTCAGTAACCAGGTGAACACCCGCCGACGGCAATTACTGTCACCTTCAGGCAGGCTCTGGCCGCCAGGCCAACAAATAGTACCGGATGTCACACTACCTGGTCTTGGGTCTGCAGGCTCACGGTTTTGTGCCAGGCCTGTGTTTGCCCTGAGCAGAGTGTTAACCTGGTTCATCACGGGTACGGCACTGGCAAAGCCATACTGCCCGGCAACCGGCGTCGCATCCGGACGCCCGGTCCAGACACCAATCAGGTAACGGGGCGAAATACCAATTGCCCAGGCATCGCGGTAGCCATAACTGGTGCCCGTTTTCCAGGCAAAAGGCGCAACGGCAGGAAGTGCGGCATCTGGCAAGGGTTGTTCTTCTCCGCCCAGGATGCGGCGAATTATCCAGGCTGAACCGGGTGACAATAACCTCCGTTCAACCAACGGCTGCTGTGGCTGCAGGCGCAACCTGGCAACCTTCCCTTCACGGGCGAACGCGCTGTAAGCAGAGACCAGTTCATCCAGCCGGGTTCCTGCCCCACCTAAAATTAATGACAAATTCGGTTCCGCGGCGGCGGGAAGGCGCAGATTTAACCCTATGTTACGCAAATGACCAGCAAAGTTTTTCGGCCCCAGAGCATCCAGAACCTGCACTGCGGGCAGGTTAAGCGAGCGAACCAACGCTTCACTCATGCTTACCGGCCCATTAAAGTCGCTGTCAAAATTTCCCGGGCGATAATCGCCAAAGCGCCGGGGTACATCCTGAAGTAATGAACCGGGGTGTATTAACCCTTCATCCAACGCCAGGCCATACAGAAAAGGTTTCAGTAATGAGCCCGGAGACCTGACTGCCCGTACCATATCAACATGGCCAAACCGACTGTCATCGTTTAAATCGACCGAGCCCACCCAACCGCGCACTTTCATGGTCTGGTGGTCAACCACCAGAATCGCCAACGATGTTTTCGGTGGCAGGCGGTGTTTCCAGTTGAGAGCCAGGGTTTCCAGTTGGCTCTGCAATGTGGCATCAATCGTGGTGACAATCCGCTGGTGATTGTCCTGGGTCAGCAAGTAACGCGCCAATAATGGTGCAAGTTGCGGGCTTTGCCGGGGCGCAAGCCATACAGGTTCCTGCATAGCTTCACGCACCCGTTTGGCAGACCAGATATGCTCTGACTGCATTCGCGCCAACACTTTATCGCGCGCTTTTTGTGCGCGTTCAGACCAACGGTCCGGGCGTAACCGGCTGGGAGCCTGTGGCAACACAGCCAGTAATGCGGCCTCTGCATCTGTCAGATGTGCTGGCGATTTGCCAAGGTATGCCCAACTGGCTGCGCCCACCCCTTCCAGCGTGCCACCAAAAGGTGCACGGTTGAGGTAAAGTGCCAGTATCTGCTTTTTGGAAAGATGCCATTCCAGTTGCAACGCACGGGCAGTTTGAATCAGTTTACCAGTGATTGTACGGGGTTGCGGGTCTATCAGGCGTGCCACCTGCATGGTCAGCGTACTTCCCCCTGACACCACTTCACCATTGCGAACCCATTGCCAGGCTGCGCGAACCAGGCTGAGCGGATTCACGCCAGGATGATGCCAGAACCAGCGGTCTTCATAATTGATTAACGCTTCCAGATAACGGGGGGAAACTTCATCGGGCTCTACCGGATAACGCCAGACTCCGTTTTCATCCGCAAAACGCCACAGCGGGGTGCCGTCTTCTGTCACCACAATACGGGCAGGGCGAACATTGTGTAATGGCAAAGGACAAAGCCTGTCCGCAAGCAACAAACCAGCAATTAGCAAGAAAAAGGCGGCCAGGCAGCCGCCCCACAGTTTCCAGCAAGTTTTATATTTTCCTGGTGGCATCAATCAGGGCACCACATGCAACAGGCCCATCGTATTTCCTGTACTGCGCCACTGCGGCACATACATAGATTCAACCTGAGGCACTGGTACCTGGTAAACACCTGGTGTCACCGCACGGGCAAGGTAGACCAGTGTTGAATGTTGCCCTTCACTAAGGGCCATTGCCGCAACAAAACGGTCATCACGGAACTCAATATGCTGAATATCTTCCTGTTGCATCTGGTTAATCAGGTTTTGCACCTGTGAACCATTCTCACTGAGCGAGGCCGAACTGCTTGCCAGGTTTTGGTTTTCCAGCTCCAGCCCGGCGGGGAGTAAATCAACCACCAGTGCATCAGGAACACGTTTATCCGCCCAGACATCAAGCCATACCAGCACTAATTCACCACTGTGCAAATTACTGAGTGAGCGGGTGTTGCCCTGCGTATCCAGGTAATGGTGCTCAATGTGTACCACATTACTGTAAGGTGCAGGTGATTGTTCAGGGTAACCAGTGCTGTCCATACGCACCCACAGTGGCGCGGTTCCCGTGTTAGTAAGATTCAGAGCAGATTGCTGGGCCGCCGACAGCACAGAAACCTGGTCAGTTTTGCCTGACAGGGTATCACCGTTCTGGTTTTGTACCTTCCAGCCTGCTCCTTGCTGTGCGGTATTATGGGCTGCCAGGAACAGCGCATTATTTTCCTGAGTTGACAACCAGGATTCGCCCCATGCCGCCTGAGAAAGAGCTGACAGTAAGGCAGGCTGCTGGTTTTGCATCAGGTTATTTTCTTCCAGCAGGCTTAATACCAGCGCTGCATCACGCACCGGGCTACCGTAATCACCTAACCAGGCATGCGTCTTACGGGGCATAGCTATACCACTTAACAGTGCCTGCTCACCACGCTCTGTATCCCCCATGCGTTTGAGCGCAATGCCCAACTGCACCAGTGACAAACCAGATGGCGCTGCAGCACGTTTATCCCACAGAGTCCGCAGAGCACCCAACGGTGCTTTCTGCTGGCGGGACAACACCAGAGCCGCATAGCTTTGTACCACGAAACGGCTGGCTGCCAGGTTATCACTGTAGCGCACACTAATCATGCCAGGGTCTTGCAGGTAACGTAATAACCGGTTATTGGCTTTCTCCAGAGCGGCAACTGGCACACTGTAACCTTGCTCACTGGCGCGAATCAGGAAATCAGTGGCGTAAGCGGTAAGCCAGTATTCTTCCGCACTGTCTTTGCTCCACAGACCAAAGCCGCCATTTTCTAGTTGCATTTCAATCAGATGAGCGATACCGCTTTCTACTGCCTCCCGACGTTTTTCATCACTTGACGTTTTGATGCCCAGTGACTGTAACTGCGCCCGGTTGGTATACAGCGACGGGAACAATCCACTGGTGGTTTGTTCAAGGCAGCCATAAGGCCAGGCATACAGTTCGCTGATATAACGGGCCAGATTCAGCGGCGGCTTTCCACTTATCAATAATTTACCTTCCAGTGTTGATGCCGATAATCCGTCCAGCCAGCCTGCAGGCAAGCGCCACTGTTCACCCGGCATCAACTGGGTTCCGGCACTGATAGTTTGTGCAGGAAAAGCAGGACGCACACCAATTTTCCACTGTTTGCTCAGCGGATTGAACGTTTCGCCGGGCAGAGAAATACCGCTAATCGTCACATCCAGCACACCATCGCCATAGCCCTGTCCGGCCTGAACCGGAACAGACAACGCGGTACGTTGCTGTGGTGCCAGCGCCACACTTTGTGTGTTCCCGGCATCCAGGCTGAGCAACCCACTGGCTGCAAAATTGATATTTAAATGCTGGGGCTTGTCGGTCAGGTTGGTGAGATCCAGCATCAGGCGGGAGTGATCGCCTCCGGCCAGAAAGCGCGGAGTACTGAGCTCAGCCACCAGCGGTGCGGCAACAACGACTTTACTTTCGCTACTGCCAAAGCGGTCAGCAGACCACACCTGCGCCATCAGACGCAGTTCACCATTAAAATCTCCGATGGGTAAAGTGACCGTACCTTCCCCTTGTGCATTCAGCGCCACCGGTTGGGCCTGCATGGCAATAATGTTGACGTGATTCACTGGCGGCTTACCACCACGCTTCAGGTCGTCACCGTCACCACCGAACTTCAGTGCCGCCATGCGGCCCTGGCCTTCAATCACATTGCCGTAGATATCATAAATATCGGCGCCATACCGTTTACGGCCCAGGAAGGCCTGCCATGGGTCTGGCGTAACATAGTCAGTGATATTCAGCACACCACTGTCTACAGCGGAGAGCAAAACGTAGATTTTATCCGGCAAAGCACCGTTGGCAGATTTGGCCTGTACCTTCACAGTAAGCGGCTGGTTGGGGCGCATTTTAACCGGTGCCTGCAACGCCACATCCAGGCGACGGCTTTGGTCACCCAGTGGCAAATGAAGCAGGCCAACTGCACGTTTTGGGGTAAGTGCCTGTGTTTTGTCGCCAGGACGGACGACCAGAGCACTGAGATAGAGGTCGTGGCGATGCCAGGTTTTGTCTACCGGAATACTCAGATCCATGCCATCGGCGGGAACATCAATGGCCTGCCACCATAGTGGGCCATCACTGGACTCCACCATAATATATCCCTTCCCGGCTTGTGGCGCTGCCAGATGCAACTGAATAGTGTCGCCAGGTTGATAAGAGGGTTTATCGATTTTCATCGTCACGCGGTCCGGGCGCTGGGCACCGGTGCCGTCACTGTTATCCTGCCAACTGTAACCGGCCCAGAAACGCACGCTACTGAGGTTCCCCTCCGGGTCTTTCACTTCAAGACGGTAAGATCCCCAGCTTACCGGGAAGCTCACTTTGCCGGTTTCACCAGCAGCAAGGTTCAGGGTTTGCTCCCCTTCCACCAGGTCTTTCTGATCGTAGCGCGATGTCCAGCCATCGTCTTCGGACCAGTTCCAGTAATAATCCCGGCGCTCGCGAATAAGGCGCACTGCCAGCCCATTCACTGCCACACGCGTGCCATCAGGGCGGGCATAAACAATATCGAACCCGGCCTGACTGTTCTCATCAACTACCGCCTGGCTGGATTCAGTGCCAGTGCGGTAATCGTAAGTGCTTTTTTTAGCGAACTGCGGGCGAATACCCGGTAACACATCTGCCGGCCAGACAGCCTGTTCACGCTGGCGCGTAACCGGGCGGCCACCTGATTCCAGCAGGCTTGCCTGGAAAATCACTTTTACTGGCGAAGTGGTATCACTCCACTGGCTGGTTTCAGAAATATCTACCCGGCCAGTGTTATCCAGTGTGGTCTGGACTTCATCAAGGCTGCGGCTGAGGTTTGCTTCACTAATGTTGCCAAATTCAAAACCGGGCAACGCAGGAACGGCATCCCGTAATGGGCGCAAGAAGAGTTTCCCTTGCAGGGTGTTACCCGAAGCCGGAGCACCATACAAATAGCGCCCCTGAACACGGAATACCGCATCAGCTCCCGGAGCCAGAGGCTGTGGCTGGACATCCACACGCAACGCCATGCGTTCAGGCATAAAATCTTCAACCTGAAAATCCCAGCTTCGTGCCTGGTTATCGCCCACATTGGCGCGCAGATGCCACTGGCCGGTTAATGCATTTTTATCCAGAGTGACACGGTACTGGTACAGGCCGTTTTGCGGCTGCAAAACAGTGGTGCGCGCTACCTGCCCGTCAGGACGCACGATGTCCAGTTTTATGGGCTGGTCTGCCACAGGTTTACCATCACTGTCACGCAGTAACCCATTGATGACAACAGTCTCTCCTGGGCGGTAAAGGTCCCGCGGGCCAAACATGAAAAACTGTTTGCTGTAACCCGGTTTGCCACCAATGTTGAACTCGGCAAGATCCAGCGCTGGCTGGCTCAAATCGAGCATTGTGGTTTGCCCGTCATGTTTTGCCAGTAACAGTGCAGCACCGTCCGGGGTTTTCAGGCTGGCGTGGCCCTGACTGTCCGTAGTGGCATTCGCCAGTACCTGGCCTTTTTCATTGAGCAACTGAATATCAACGGACTGTTGCCCGCTGCCGTTTTCCAGGCTTTGCGTGAAAATGTCCATTTGCTGGTGATAACGGTGCAGTGACAGCCCGATATCACTCAGGGTAAATAATGTTGCCGGGTTACTGTAGTTGTAATGCCCCGCCGGGTTCATAACTGCAAGGTAAACACCGGGCTGCTGTAACGGAGTGATATCCCCAAGCGGCAGCAGCAGTTTTTCCCGGGTATTGGCTGCCGGGTTGAGTTCAAACCGCCCGGTATACACCAGGTCTGCCATTTTCAGCAGCGTGTCTGATTCCCAGTTACTCAGGCTGTTACGGTATTCCCACTGGCTGATAAATGCCGCCAGAGACTCCGGTTTTACCCGGTAGAAATTAACGTCAACCTGACTGATATTAAGTGCCATTACTGGCAGGCCTTTTACCACTTTTGTCGGGAGCAGTGAGCCACGGCTGGCAAAACCCACAACCGGTTCAATATCACGCGTGGTTAGTGAAGATTGCCAGCGTTTCCCAAAAGCCTGGCCATTAATGTCTTTCAGACCTGGATCGAGAGTAATGGTTAATTCACGGCGTGGCTCAAGGTGACGCAGGCGTAGTTCAGTTAAGTTATCTGATAACTCCCAGGCACCGTCCACTTTCCCTTTTTCTTTATCCACTACATGTGCAAACCGGGAAAAATCCTGGTCAGGGTCGAGTGGAACGGAGAATGTCAAAGCCAGAGTGCTGGCTCCGTCGAGCTGAATTTCAGAGGAATCCTGGAGTGTAAACGGCTTTCCGGCACTCGCTTTCGCCAGTTTTTCCCGTTGCGCAGCATCCGCTTTTTGTTCCTGAGGGGCAGAAACGTGTGACTGCGGCACTGAACCTGACGCAGGCGTTGTATTATCATCGCAACCACTTAGGGCGCTGAGGGCGCAGAATAAGGCGGCCACACAAGCATAGCGGACATATTTCATGAGGATATCCCTGGCCGAAAAAGGCCGGTAAAAAAGATAAACCAGTATTATGCTAAAGATTCGCTTTTTGCCATATCCCTGGATTCGGTATGTTAGCCCGGTCAATGTCATGCGCATGTTGGTTGTAATTACGCACGTAAACGCCGAGAATTAACCGATAAATGATTAAAGGAGGCCAACATGAGTACTGTTTTTTTTGTCACCCCTGAGTGGCTTCTTGAGCACCTGGACGACCCGGAAGTCCAGGTCATTGATGCCCGCATGGCAGCCGTGGGCAATGAAAAGTGCGATATACAGCAAGAGTATCTGGCAGGCCATCTCCCCAACGCGCCTTTTTTTGATATTGAGGCATTATCTGACCACAACAGCCCGTTGCCTCACACTATGCCACGCCCGGAAACCTTTGCGGTTGCGATGCGTGAACTGGGTATTCATCAGGATAAACACCTGGTCGTTTATGATGATGGCAGCCTGTTCTCTGCACCGCGGGCCTGGTGGATGTTGCGGGCATTTGGCGTGGAAACTATTTCGATTCTGTCCGGTGGTCTGGCCGCATGGCGCAAACAAAATTTGCCACTGGAAACGGGCGTAGCGTCTCTTCCAGAAAGCGATTTTGATGTCCATTTCGACCCGGAGGTCATGAAAAACGTCACGGATGTGTTGCTGGCAAGCCACGAAGGCACCGCCCAAATTGTTGATGCCCGGGCAGCTGCGCGTTTCAACGCAGAAGTTGATGAACCCCGTGCAGGTTTACGCCGCGGGCATATACCGGGCTCGTTAAATGTGCCCTGGGGGACTCTGGTTGAGGATGGCAAATTAAAAGCGCCGGAAGAGTTAGCCGCAATATTCACTCGCGCAGGTGTGGATTTTGGCAAGCCGATTATTGCCAGTTGTGGCTCTGGCGTCACTGCCGCGGTGATTGTGCTGGCACTGACTTCACTGGATGTGAATGGTGTATCACTGTATGACGGTTCATGGAGTGAATGGGGCAGCCGAACAGATTTACCGGTTGAACCCTGAGTTAACAGATTCCCCCGGCGGTTTGTACCGGAAACCCTGCCGGGGTGATTTTGCGCAGTGATTTACAGAATACGCTGTGTCTTCAAATCACGCAGGAAACTGCCCCAACGCCGCTCATAAAAAGGCGTCAGGTGGGCCAGCATAAAGTGGCTGATTCCCGCTTCGCCTTCAGCGACCAGGCAAATGTCTACCGGCTCATCGCCCGTAAGCGTATCGGCAGCCACATCCCCGGCTTCATAGATGATAGGTTCAATATCCCCTTCTGCTTCAATACCAATCAGGTAATTACCCGCCTCTTCAGGTGACTCTTTCAGCGTGCACAGAAACGCGCGTTTAACCTGGTTATGGTTTTTAAATAACGTAGTCAGCGATTCAACTAACTGTGCCGGTGGGTTTTCCACAGCAGAAAGTTGCAACTGGCTGCCACCTTCCAGCACCGTGTGCTCTGCCAGTGGTGAGCCTTGCTCACTTAACAAGTGGCGGATTTCGCCGGGCAGGAACTCTTTCCCGGTTGGTAAACGAGCATTCAAAAACAGGGTTTCTCCCAGGGTCATCTCAAACAGCACTCTGGCAGGCATAACAATGAAAGCCTGCTCGTGAGCCACTACCTGTTCGAGCGCCTGTACAGAAGTAAAAAACGGAATCACGGATGTGCCGTCTTCTTTTTCCCAGTGCTGCAGATCGACTACAGAATCTGCCGTAATCACGGCTTCATCAGGCGAAGAGCCCGGCACCCAAACGCTGGCATCAAGTAATTCACGGAAAAATGCCGGACGCCATGCTGGTTCGGTCGCAGCCTGTTCCAGCAATGTTTCCAGTTGATTTTGAGAAGTAGGTTGAGATTGGTTATCGGCCATCGTGCTTTTCATCAAGTACAGGGAAGAAAGGAGCCAGGGAGAATACCCTCAGGCTCCGGATTACACAGGCAGCTCAGTCGTTGGTCAGCAGATTAGCCAGTGTGCGCACACCAATCCCGGTCGCACCAGCAGACCACAGATCAACGGCAGACTTACGGTATGTCGCCGAGCAGTCGATATGCAACCACCCCTGTTGGTAGTTTTCGACAAAATGCGACAGGAAGCCCGCAGCCGTGCTGGCACCCGCTGGGGAAACGGCTCCGGCAGTGTTATTCAGCTCGGCAAAGTTGGATGGCAACTGATGGCGGTGGATCTCCGCAAGCGGCAAACGCCAGAAAGCTTCATTTTCCGCAGTTGCACTGGTCATCAGTTTACTGACCAGTGCATCGTCAAAGCTCAGCAGTGCATGGTAGTCGTTACCCAACGCAGTTTTCGCCGCACCGGTTAATGTCGCGCAATCAATAATCAGCTCTGGCTTTAATGCGCTGGCATCAATCAGGCCATCGGCCAGCACCAGACGGCCTTCGGCGTCAGTATTCATCACTTCAACCGTTTTACCGTTGCGGTAGCGAATGATGTCACCCAGTTTAAACGCGTTACCACTCACCATATTGTCTGCGCAACATAACAGCAGTTTGACGCGTTTTTGCAGGCCACGAGTAATTGCGAAAGCGAGTGAGCCCGCCACCAGCGCGGCACCACCCATGTCAGACTTCATGGAATCCATAAAGCTGCTTTGTTTCAGGCTGTAGCCACCAGAATCAAAGGTGATGCCTTTACCCACCAGGCAGGCATATACCGGAGCGTCTGCATTTCCTGTCGGGTTAAAATCAAGAGTCAGTAACACAGGTGAACGCGAAGAACCACGGCCAACTGTGTGGATACCGGCATAGTTCTGTTCACGTAAATCTTCACCTTTAGTAATACGGTAGCTCACCTGGTCACCCGCCACATCCACTAATAAATCAATAGCACGGGTTGCCAGTTGTTCCGGGCTCAGGTCTTCTGCTGGCAGGTTAATGGTGTCACGCACCCAGTCAATAATCTTGAGGCGATTATTAAGCTCCTGCTGCTCTGCTTCAGGAAGCACCGGCCATGCAACATTGTGCACACCTTTTGGCGCACGGTAGCCCATCCAGAACGCCCAGCTTTTTTCAACATCCCAACCTTCGCCAGCCAGAGCGACCTGTTTAAATCCAAGGCCATCAATTTTGCGACCAGCGCGTTGGATCAACGCATTATCATTGTTGCCGGTTAAATGCAGGGTGATTCCTTCATTATTGATGCTGTACAGTGCTTTTTCGCCCCAGCGCGCATCGGCGGGTGTGCCGGACAGCGTGATGTTCATCACTTCAGTTGTCATTGTTGGTATCCTTAACACTTTGTGTAACGATTCACACAAAAAATTGGCCGCGAACAGACGCAAAAACGGGCCGCTAGCTGCAGCCCGTACCTGGTATCAATCCGCTTCATCCAGCCAAACCAGCAGAATGGCTTCAAGAATTTTTTCATTGGATGCACTGGGATCATCGTCGAATTCATCCAGTTCGCAAATCCACTGATGCATATCGGTAAAGCGTACCGTCTTCGGGTCAACATCCGGGCGGCTGTCGTACAGTGCTTCACCAATTTCACGGCTATCGGTCCATTTTAACCCCATGTCGTTCTCCTGTTAGTGTTCACGAGCATGGTTAATGGTATAGCGCGGGATCTCAACCACCAGGTCTTCATCCGTTACTTTCGCCTGGCAACCCAGGCGGCTTTCTGGTTCCAGACCCCAGGCCTTATCCAGCATATCGTCTTCATCTTCACTGCTTTCTTGCAGGGAATCAAAACCTTCGCGCACAATGCAGTGGCATGTAGTGCAGGCGCAGGATTTCTCACAGGCATGTTCGATTTCGATGCCGTTGCGCAAGGCAACGTCAAGAATCGTCTCACCCGTCTGTGCTTCCAGAACTGCACCATCCGGGCAAAGATCCTGATGAGGCAGAAAAACAATCTTAGGCATATTAAACCTCGTCGACGGAATGGCCTTTCAACGCCCGACGAATGGAGGCATCCATCCGGCGCGCAGCGAATTCCTGGGTTTGCTTATCAACATTTTTTATCGCATTTTCAATGGCGTCAGGGGAATTTCCCTGAGCGGCATCCTGCAGTTGTGCTGCTGCAGCATCTATCGCCTGGCGCTCTTCTTCATCCAGCAAGGCACCATCTGCATCAAGAGCTCCGGCCAGGCTTTCCAGAACACGGGCAGCTTCAACCTTTTGTTCTGCCAGCATGCGGGCGCTGACATCCTGCTCAGCAAAGCTGATGGAATCCTGGATCATGGACGCAATTTCACCATCAGACAGGCCGTAAGAAGGCTTGACCTGAATCGACGCTTCTACTCCGGTCGATTTTTCCATTGCGGTTACACTCAGCAGGCCGTCAGCGTCTACCTGGAAAGTGACGCGAATATGCGCACCACCAGCCGGCATTGCCGGGATACCCCGCAAGGTGAAACGAGCCAGTGAACGGCAATCACTTACCAGCTCACGTTCCCCCTGCAAGACATGAATCGCCATTGCTGTCTGGCCGTCTTTAAAGGTGGTGAACTCCTGGGCGCGGGCCACAGGGATTGTGGTGTTACGCGGAATGACTTTTTCCACCAGGCCGCCCATCGTTTCCAGACCCAGCGACAAGGGGATGACATCCAGCAACAGCATTTCGCTGTCAGGTTTGTTACCCACCAGAATATCTGCCTGAATCGCTGCGCCAACTGCCACAACTTTATCCGGGTCGATTGAAGTCAGCGGGGTTCGGCCAAAAAACTCACCTACCCGTTCACGCACCAGTGGTACACGAGTGGAGCCCCCCACCATCACGACTTCCAGCACTTCACTGGCATCGATACCGGCATCTTTCAACGTGCGGCGGCATGAGAGTAAAGTCCGTTTAACCAGTGCGCTAATCAGTTCGTTAAATTGTGAACGCGTAACTGTGCCCTGCCAGTCGCCAATACGCACATCAGTTTGTTGCGCGTCGCTCAGGGCTATTTTAGTGGCAATCGCCGTATCCAGCACCTGGCGTTGCAGGCGGCTATCCAGCGGAGTATTCAGACCAGCCTGCTCACAGAGCCAGTCTGCCAGCAAATGGTCGAAGTCATCACCACCCAGCGCGGAATCCCCACCGGTTGCCAGCACCTCAAACACGCCGCGATTCAGGCGCAGAACAGAAATATCAAAAGTACCACCGCCCAGGTCATATACGGCAATTACACCTTCCTGGCCGGAATCCAGACCATACGCAATCGCCGCAGCTGTAGGTTCATTCAGCAGACGCAGTACATGCAAACCCGCAAGGCGGGCTGCGTCTTTGGTTGCCTGACGCTGAGCGTCATCAAAATAAGCCGGTACAGTAATAACCACACCATCCAGCTCGCCATTAAGCGTTTCAACCGCCCGTGCCGCCAGTGCTTTGAGAATATCAGCAGAAACCCGTACCGGGTTCAGTGCGCCTGCCGGAGTAACGATTAGCGGCAGGCTATTTTCACTGGACTGGAATTGATAAGGTAAATGCGGGTAGCGAGTCTGAATATCACTCAATGAACGGCCCATAAGGCGTTTTACTGAGCTGATGGTATTGGCAGGGTCTTGTGCGGCATTTGCACGCGCTTCCCAGCCAACCAAATGTTGTGTGGCGCTATAGTGCACCACTGATGGCAGCAAATGACGCCCTTCATGGTCAGCCAGGGTTTCGGTTTGCCCACTACGGACCGTCGCCACCAGCGAGTTTGTGGTCCCCAGGTCAATCCCCGCAGCCAGCTTACGCTGATGCGGCGCAGCACTCATGCCGGGCTCACTGATTTGTAATAAGGCCATGTTAAGCTTCCAAATTCATCACCAGGGTTACCAGGTGGTTGATGGTTGCCGGAAAACACCAGCATCAAATATCGAGCAATTTTTCTTCGAGTTGTTCGGCCTGCGAGCGCAGTTTATCGAGAAAACGCAACTTACGCACACTGTCTGCAGCGTTATCCCACTGCCCGGCATCCAGTAACGCCACCATCTCTTTATGGCGCAAATTATACATTTGCGTAGCGCGTGCTAAAAACGCTTCCAGACGAACCTCATCACGTTTTTGCTCAATGTCATCCAGTTCTTCACGTAATTCCAGTTGCTCCATCAGAAACGCGGTATCACGCACCGTATGTTGTTCACTTGCCAGGTCAAAGCCATGCAAGGACAAAATATATTCTGCCCGGGAAAGAGGATGACGCAGGGTCTGCCACGCCTGATTGATGTTGGCGGACTGCTGAACAGCCAGTAATTGTTCCGCTTGTGGGCGGCTGGCGAATTTATCGGGATGAAACTGACGCTGCAGTTCCTGGTACCGGTCCGCCAGTTGACTGCTGTCGAGCGAATAACTTACCGGCACCCCAAACAGGGTAAAGTAATCCATAAACGTTCCGGAGTTTGCAGACTAAAAGCAATACCCCACAGCAAACATGTCGCTATGGGGTCGGTGGAAGGTGCGCTGTCAGACGTTAAAACTTTCGCCGCAGCCACACTCATTTTTCACGTTAGGGTTAGTGAATTTAAACCCTTCGTTCAGGCCTTCTTTTACGAAGTCCAACTGAGTGCCATCAAGAAAACGCAGGCTTTTCTCGTCGACAACCACTTTGACGCCTTTGTCTTCGAATACCACATCTTCTGCGGCCGCCTCGTCAACAAACTCCAGTACATAAGCCATGCCGGAGCAACCCGAGGTACGCACCCCAAGGCGCAAGCCAAACCCTTTTCCGCGGTTAGCTAAAAAAGTGTTAACTCGAGCAGCAGCACTGTCGCTAAGGGTAATCGACATACAACAACCTCAATAAGCTTTCAAATTTCCGGGTAAGCCCGGAAGACATTATTTTGATTCGCGTTTACTTTTATAATCAGCAATTGCGGCTTTAATGGCATCTTCAGCCAGAATTGAGCAGTGAATTTTCACTGGTGGCAACTCAAGCTCTTCAGCGATGTCAGTATTTTTAATCGCCTGTGCTTCATCCAGGGATTTCCCTTTTACCCACTCAGTAACCAGTGAGCTGGATGCAATTGCGGAGCCGCAGCCATAGGTTTTAAAACGTGCGTCTTCAATCACGCCGTTATCATTTACTTTGATTTGCAGCTTCATGACGTCGCCACATGCCGGGGCGCCAACCATACCACTACCAACGTTTTCGTCGTTGTTATCAAAGGAACCCACGTTACGGGGATTCTCGTAGTGATCAATCACTTTTTCGCTATATGCCATGGTGAATTCTCCTTATGTCCTGCTTATTGATTAATGTTCAGCCCATTCGATGGTGGTCAGATCGATACCTTGTTTAAACATTTCCCACAGCGGAGAAAGTTCACGCAGGCGACCGATAGACTTACGAACCAGTTCGATGGTGTAATCAATTTCTTCTTCTGTCGTAAAACGCCCTAATGAGAAACGAATCGAGCTGTGAGCCAGCTCATCGCTCATACCAAGAGCACGCAGCACATAAGAAGGTTCAAGGCTTGCTGACGTACAGGCGGAACCGGAAGAAACCGCAAGATCTTTCAGTGCCATAATCAGTGACTCACCTTCAACATAGTTAAAGCTGACGTTCAGGATGTTTGGTGCGGTGTGTTCCGGACTGCCATTGAGATAGACTTCTTCAATGTCTTTAATGCCATTCCACAGACGTTCACGCAGTGCGCTAAGGCGCGCAGATTCACTTGCCATTTCTTGTTTAGCAATGTGATACGCTTCACCCATACCAACAATCTGGTGAACCGGCAAAGTACCAGAACGCATACCACGCTCGTGACCACCACCATGCATTTGTGCTTCAATACGCACACGGGGTTTACGGCGAACATACAGTGCGCCAATACCTTTCGGGCCATAGATTTTGTGGCCAGAGAAAGACATCAGGTCAACTTTCAGGTTGCTCAGATCAATAGGTAATTTACCTACACTTTGGGTCGCATCCACATGGTAGATAATGCCACGCGCACGGCACAATTCGCCGATAGCTTCAATATCCTGAACTACGCCGATTTCATTATTCACATGCATAATAGAAACCAGAATGGTGTCATCGCGCATTGCTGCTTCAAGTGCTTTTAAGTCAATAATACCGTTGCTTTGCGGTGCCAGGTAAGTTACTTCAAAACCTTCACGCTCTAACTGGCGGCAGGTATCCAGAACGGCTTTGTGTTCTGTTTTACTGGTAATAATGTGCTTGCCTTTTTTCTGATAGAAGTTTGCAGCACCTTTAATTGCCAGGTTGTCAGATTCTGTTGCACCAGAGGTAAAGACGATTTCGCGTGGGTCTGCACCAACCAGTTCAGCAATCTGGTTACGTGCCACATCCACAGCTTCTTCTGCCTGCCAGCCAAAACGGTGAGAACGGGAAGCCGGGTTGCCGAAAGTCCCATCCATTGTCATAAACTGCATCATCTTCTCAGCAACACGCGGGTCAACCGGCGTTGTGGCTGAGTAATCAAGATAAATCGGTAATTTCATCGCTCTTAAGCTCCGTACATCACTTCAATGCGGCGAATCAGGCCAATATCGGCGTAATATCAGCGGCCAGGTAACCCTGGCCTGATTCGAAATAACTATATTATTACGTTTTTATGCGCGTAATTTAACATTGATGGCGTCTTGCGGACGCGAACTGCGAAGGGTGTTATCGCCATGCTGGCGGTCAGCAACATCCAGCACTTCCTGGTTATTTACCAGTTCACCCAGCGTAATACCGTTGAGGAATTCACTCAGGCGGTCACTCAGATCACGCCATAAAGCATGAGTGAGGCATTTATCTCCGCCCTGGCAGCCGCCTTTACCCTGACAACGGGTGGCATCTACCGATTCGTCTACTGCACTAATCACTTCACCCACAGCGATGGATGTGGCATCTTTACCCAGCAGATACCCACCGCCCGGGCCACGTACACTGGAGACCAGGCCATTTTTACGCAGGCGGGAGAATAACTGCTCCAGATAAGAGAGCGAAATTCCCTGGCGTTCAGAGATATCAGCCAACGGAACGGGGCCCGCTTCGGAGTTAAGTGCAACGTCCAGCATTGCGGTGACGGCATAGCGCCCTTTTGATGTCAGTCTCATGTCTTACTTAACCTCAAAAATGCCCCTCGAACCGGGGGTTTATCCTAGAATAGTTTTGCACAGCGGAGACAAGTCTGACATTCCTGAGTAAATTGGTCAACTATTTACCTGAGTATTTTAGTCAACTATTTTTCGTGCGGATGTTCACCCTGTTCAATCGACGCCAGAATACCACGCAGAATGTTCAATTCCTGGCTTTCCGGGCGCGCCCGGGTAAACAAACGGCGCAGCTTGTTCATTACCTGGCCGGGGTGGTTAGCGCGAATAAACCCAGTATTGAGCAACACCTGTTCCAGGTGCGTATAAAAACGTTCCAGGTCATCCACGAGAGGGTAAGGAGTGGGTTCGGATTCACTTTTATGGGCATCATTCTGCCCCAAAAATGCCATACGCACTTCATAAGCAATAACCTGCACCGCCATAGCCAGGTTAAGGGAGCTGTAATCCGGATTTGCCGCGATAGCAACATGGTAGTGGCATTTTTGCAGTTCATCGTTAGTGAGACCAACGCGCTCACGGCCAAACACGATAGCAACAGGCGCATGTTGCGCTTCCTCTGTAGCCTTCAGACCACATTCGCGTGGGTCCAGCATTGGCCAGGGAAGGGTTCTTGAGCGGGCGCTGGTGCCTACCACCAGGCTGCATCCTGCCAGGGCTTCATCCAGAGTATCCACAATCTGTGCATCACCGATGACATCACTGGCACCCGCAGCAAGTGCAATGGCCTGAGAGTCAGGTTTTACCAATGGATTCACCAGCCAAAGATTGGTTAACCCCATGGTTTTCATGGCACGGGCAACTGAACCCATGTTGCCGGTGTGAGACGTTTCAACCAGTACTACGCGTATGTTTTGCAGCATAATGTTCACAGCAGATTAAGAATATCAGGCCATATTAGCATAAACCTGAGACATATTCCGAACCCTCTGCTATACTCCGCCCGTTTTCCTGTTCTTTAACATCCAGCGAGAGAAACCTGATGCATCCAATGCTCAATATCGCCGTGCGCGCTGCACGCAAGGCGGGTAACCTAATTGCCAAAAATTACGAAACCCCTGATAGCGTTGAAACCAGCCAGAAAGGCACCAACGACTTCGTGACTAACGTGGACAAAGCCGCCGAAAGTCTGATTATTGAGGTTATTCAAAAGTCTTACCCTCAGCACACCATTATTACTGAAGAAAGTGGTGAACTTGCCGGTACTGACGAGGATGTACAATGGGTTATCGATCCGCTGGATGGTACAACCAACTTCGTTAAGCGTTTACCGCACTTCTCCGTTTCTATTGCTGTTCGTATCAAAGGCCGCACTGAAGTGGCTGTTGTTTACGACCCAATGCGCAATGAACTTTTCACTGCCGTTCGTGGCCAGGGCGCACAGCTCAATGGTTACCGTCTGCGTGGCAGCACTGCCCGTGATCTGGACGGAACCATTCTGGCAACCGGCTTCCCGTTCAAGGCCAAACAGTATGCCACCACCTATATGAATATTATGGGTAAACTGTTCATTGAATGTGCTGATTTCCGTCGTACCGGTTCTGCTGCACTGGATCTCGCATACGTTGCCGCTGGCCGCGTAGATGGCTACTTTGAAATTGGCCTGCGCCCGTGGGATTTCGCGGCTGGTGAATTGCTGGTGCGTGAAGCTGGTGGCCTGGTTTGCGACTTTGTTGGAGGTCACAACTACCTGACCACCGGTAACATCGTTGCTGGTAACCCGCGTGTAGTGAAAAACATGCTGTCTACCATGCGCGATGAGCTGAGCGAAGCGCTGAAACGCTAAGTTACGCCGGTCCCTTCCCTGCCATGCAGAGAAGGGACCGTGGATTTTCCCCCAGCCCCGCTCCTTTGGCTGCGTGGAGTGAAGATCAAGGGCATGTCACCTCCACTTTTTTGGCAAAATGCTCACCTGAAGCCAGGTCTTCATCTGGTGCAGACCAGGTTAACTCATGTTGCTGACGAATAGTATCCATGACTTCCTGCGCCAGTTTCTGCCATACAGCTCCACCTTCTGTCGCCTGGACGGCCTCGTCTGGCAAGTCGGCCGCTATTACTTCATTTATCTCCATCTCCCTGCGCATTTGCAGACTGGATAGCTGTGTGTTGCCCACCACATGAGTTTAAATATCAGTAAAACTGTGGGGATGCGCCAGAAGCAGGCCTGTACAGGCCAACGTCACAAGCAAAATCCATTTATATTTCATGACGTTTCTCAAAGCAGCTTTCCTCAACATAAAATTTTGTGAGCCAGTCAAAATTCCGCGGATAAAAACGTATCTGGCTGCCTGACAGCGTATATGCTTAAGTTTACTTAATGTATCTTCAGGAGAGGCAGCATGACAACGACGACGCCAGCGCCAGCAAAAACAGTGCTTACGCGTCAGCAACGCCAGTGCCACTTGTTGTTATTGCTACTGCTCTCAGAACAACATTTCACCGCAGAATTACTTAGCACCATTAATGATACTGATTTAGAAACACTGCATAGCGATATTGCTGATACACATGAAGAAATTCATGCCTGCCACCGGCTGGCTATCCGCCCGCAAGCCACTGGCGGCTACATTATTGAAGGAACCAGTCTCGACAAACAATTGTGCCTGTTTCACTGGTTAAGGCGTGCATTGCGTATCTCACCAGACTTCGTCGAAAACCAGATTATTCCCCGCGTTAAAGCAGGCCTCAAACAGCGAGGCATCGCTCGCGCTTTATATGATGAAATGAATCTGCATGCATTAGTCTCTTTAAGTGCCCGCCGCCTGAACCGGCAGTTTAGCGAGCGTGATGCGCGTTTTTTGCGATTCTGGCTACTCTACAGCCTGCATCACCAGTTGGCAGCCTGTTTACCTGAATTTAATCGCCTCCAGCGAGAATGGATTGAATGCCGTTGCGAGTTTTCAGCAGCCAGTGAAGTTTTCGAACATATCAGTCGGCAATTATCGGTGCCGATGCACAGCGGACATTCTCACCTGCTGGGTTTTATCTTTTCATTACTGAAAATCCCCGATCCAGTCAGCACATCAGGCCGGCATGAAGAGCAATTACATTTCGCAATTCGGCGGATGATCCATGATTTTCGCACACAAACGGGGCTGCACTTTAGTGATGAAGAAGGCCTGCACCGGCAGTTGTATATTCACCTGTTTCAGGCGCTGGAACGGGTGATACTGGGAATTGGTATTGAAACCAACCTGCCTGATGAGATTGTACGCCTGTACCCGCGGTTAATTGGTACAACACAACAAGTGCTGCAACCTTTATCCGGGCAGTACCAGTTGCATTTCTCCGCTCAGGAAACAGGGCTGATTGCCGTGATTTTTGGAGCATGGCTCATGCAGGCTGATGCATTACATGAGAAACAAGTACTGTTACTGACGGGTGATAATCCACCACGAGAAAAAGAACTGGAAAAACAGGTGCGGGAATTAACGCTATTACCATTAAATATCCAGTACCAGACCGTTCAGGCCTTTCACCACGAGGGCACATCAGGGGAAATTGACCTGGTGATTAGCCCCTATGAAACACATTTCCCACTGGTATCACCCCCGCTGATTCACGCGGTGGAGCCTTTAACACTCCACCAGCAACAACGTATCCGCGCTATTCTCGAAGGTTAAGACTGGTTAGCTACCGGGCGCGCCGGACGAATGAATATTGCCGGAAAGGCGACGGCCGCCATCACCCAGAACATCCCCGCGCCCAGATGCTGGTACAGGAAACCGGCAAACAACGTCATTAGCGCGATACTTCCTCCCATCGCAACAGCCGAGTAAACAGCCTGCAGGCGAATGACCTCAGCACCCTGGCGGGCAGAAATATACCGCATCGCTGCCAGATGACAGACTGTAAAGCTGCCGCAATGCAGCACCTGCGCCACCAGTAAAAAAGGCAAAGCGGTAGTTTCAGCAATAATTGACCAGCGAATGACACCACTGAATGCCGAAAGTAATAACAGCTGGCTGGCACTCCAGCGGCGAAACAGGCGGTTACTGAGTGCAAATATGACAATTTCCGCCACCACACCCAGCGACCACAAATACCCGACAGTCGCGGCAGAATAACCGGCATCTTTCCAGTAAATAGCGCTGAAACCGTAATATGCGGCATGCGCGCCCTGCAACAGTGACACACAGGCAATAAAACGCCATGAGCGTACAACCAGCGCCCACCACCCGGCAAAGCCAGTATGATCCTGCTGACGTAACGCCCCTTGAGGCATGACAGACGGGCGGAGCATCATCCCTGCTACCATTGCTCCCGTCCCCAGCATCAGCATAATAAGAATCACATCGGACTGATACAGGCTAACCAGTTTCCCCGTCAGTGCGGAGCCAATAACAAATGCCAGCGATCCCCAAAGGCGTACCCGGCCATAATCCAGAGGGAACTGCCGTTGCCATGTTCCGGCGAGAGAGTCAGTCAGGGGAACCAGTGGCGAGAAGAAAACGTTAAATCCCAGCATGACCAGCAACAACCAAACCACCTGATTCCCGGCCCAAAAACCAAGTGCACAGAAGAAGGTCAGTGAGGCCAGCAGGCGCAGAGCAAAAACCAGACGGGAAGGATCGTTAACACGCGGAGCCAGCAACAGGCTTCCCAGAAAGCGGGCAACCAGCCCACAGCCCAATAATAAACCTATGGTATCGGGCTTAAGCCCACGGCCTTCAAGCCAGACACTCCAGAAAGGCAGGAAAATACCGTAACTGAAAAAATAGGTGAAATAACTGAGCGCCAGCCAGCGCGTAGACTGCATAACCATTTTGCCTCCCTGTGCAAGGGCGATAGTTTCGCTGAGGGGCAACGGGCATGCAAGTAGTAATTAACAGCGTGATAATACATAAAAAAACAGGCCGACTGTGCGACCTGTTGTATGCGTTTTAACAAGCGAAAACGGAATTATGCGTAAACCGGGAAACGAGCGCAGATTGCCAGTACGTTTTGTTTGATACGCTCAATGGTAGCTTCATCATTGAGGTTATCCAGCACATCACACATCCAGCCAGCCAGTTCACGCACTTCAGCTTCTTTAAAGCCACGACGAGTCACCGCAGGTGTACCAACACGGATACCGGAAGTCACAAATGGGCTCTTCGGATCGTTAGGCACGCTGTTTTTGTTTACAGTGATGTTGGCACGCCCCAGAGCGGCATCGGCATCTTTACCAGTGATCTCTTTATCAACCAGATCCAGCAGGAACAAATGGTTATCTGTGCCGCCAGAAACCACTTTATAGCCACGAGACAGGAATACAGACACCATCTCTTTCGCGTTTTTAGCAACCTGTTGCTGGTAAGTTTTGAACGCAGGTTCCATGGCTTCTTTCAGTGCCACCGCTTTACCGGCAATCACATGCATCAACGGACCGCCCTGCCCACCAGGGAACACAGCAGAGTTGAGTTTTTTATACAGCTCTTCGCTGCCGCCTTTCGCCAGAATCAAACCACCACGCGGCCCAGCCAGCGTTTTGTGGGTAGTGGTTGTTACAACGTGAGCGTGAGGAACCGGGTTCGGGTAAACACCTGCAGCAACCAGGCCGGCTACGTGCGCCATATCAACAAACAGATAAGCACCAATGCTGTCAGCGATTTCACGCATTTTCGCCCAGTCAACCACACCGGAGTATGCGGAGAAGCCACCGATGATCATTTTGGGTTTATGGGTTTCTGCCTGTTTGGCTAAATCAGCGTAGTCAATATGACCGGTTTCATCGATACCATAAGGCACGATGTTGTACAGTTTGCCGGAGAAGTTAACCGGCGAACCGTGAGTCAGGTGACCACCATGAGCCAGGTTCATACCCAGCACAGTGTCGCCCGGTTGCAGCAATGCGGTGTAAACGGCAAAGTTTGCCTGAGAACCTGAATGAGGCTGAACGTTAGCGTAGTCTGCGCCGAACAATTCTTTAGCACGGTCAATAGCCAGTTGTTCTACGATATCTACGTATTCACAGCCACCGTAATAACGTTTGCCAGGGTAGCCTTCTGCATATTTGTTGGTTAACTGGGAACCTTGTGCCTGCATAACGCGCGGGCTGGTGTAGTTTTCGGAGGCGATCAGCTCAATGTGTTCTTCCTGACGTACTTTCTCTTGCTCCATGGCCTGCCAAAGTTCGGCATCATAATCGGCAATGTTCATTTCTCGCTTTAACATCCGCATCTCCTGACTCAGCTAACGGTAAAAAATATACTGCTTTAGGGGACCCTTGTGGGCAACGGGCAACAGTTTAAACCGATTCACAAAGGGAAGATAGAGGTTGGCGGAGGTTTTTACGCAAACGTTTGGCATCACGCCACACAAGGCTTTCAACAAAACAATTACAGGCATAAAGAACAGGATATTTTCTCAACATGCCATGCATGTTATTTCATCTTCACCCTCTCTATGTCCAGCAAAAAATAGTCATTTACAACATTGCGGCTTATTCTATAAGATGCATATAAAATACATGTTATAGAATAGAGACAATCTGATGATCGACGCAAAAACCATCGCCATTGTGAAATCCACCATTCCCGCTGTTGTTGAAACCGGACCGGCACTGACTGCACACTTTTACCAGCGCATGTTCAACCATAACCCTGAGCTCAAGGAAATATTCAATATGAGCAATCAGCGTAATGGAGACCAGCGTGAAGCGCTGTTCAATGCGATTTGTGCCTGGGCAAGCCACCTGGAAACACCGGAGGTTCTAACCAACGCCGTTGAGAAAATCGCCCAAAAACACACCAGCTTCAGTATCCAGCCAGCGCAATATGACATTGTTGGTTATCACTTACTGGCAACACTCAAGGAGATGCTCAACCCGGGGCAGGATGTGCTGGATGCATGGGGAAAGGCTTACCAGGTGCTGGCCGGGATATTTATTCGCCGGGAAGCTGAAATCTACCAAAGTAACCAGAATCAGGATGGCGGGTGGCAAGGTACACGCCCTTTTCGCCTTGTCGCCAAAACACGCGAAAGTGAAACCATTACCGGTTTTAGATTTGCCGCAGCAGACGGTGGCCCTGTAATGCCTTACCAGCCAGGCCAGTATACTGCTGTATGGATCAAACCTGTTGGTTTTGAGAACCAGGAAATTCGCCAGTATTCCCTCACCCACCAACCTGACGGGCAACACTACAGCATTGCTGTTAAACGTGACAATAAAGGGCTGGTTTCTCGCTGGCTACATGATTGCGCTGAACCCGGTGATATTATCCATCTGGCTCCTCCGGCTGGCGATTTTTACCTGGATGTTACACCAAAGACACCGGTGAGCTTAATTTCAGCAGGTACCGGGCAAACGCCATTACTCGCCATGCTGGGCTCACTGGCACGACACGAACACCAGGCCCAGGTTAACTGGTTCCATGCTGCGGAAAATGGGCTCCGGCATGCATTTGCTGACCATGTAAACAATACAGGGGGACAACTGCGCCACTTTACACAGCAAGTATGGTACAGCAAGCCAGGCCCGGCAGATATTACCGGGACGGGCAGCATTAAAGCAGGCCATATGGACCTGACTCCTTACATTTCCAGCCTGAATGACTCGCAAATGACCTGGTGGTTGTGCGGCCCGGTTGGATTTATGCAGTTTATTGCCCGGCAGTTAGTGGATAACGGTGTGAATGCCGAACGCATTCGCTACGAATGCTTTGGCCCGCATAAGGTGCTGTAAATACAAAAAGCCCTCGCATATTGCGAGGGCTGGAAAAATGATGATTCAGTAAACGCCAGCGTTGATTATCAGATTGCAGCGTCGTCTTCTTCACCGGTACGAATACGCACCACGCGAGCCACGTCAAAGACAAAAATCTTGCCATCACCAATTTTACCGGTCTGAGCTGTGCGTGTAATGGTATCAACACACATATCAACCAGGTCGTCAGTCACGACAATTTCAATTTTAACTTTCGGCAGGAAATCCACCATGTATTCAGCGCCACGGTAGAGTTCTGTGTGGCCTTTTTGGCGGCCAAAACCTTTCACTTCGGTGACCGTCATCCCTGTGATGCCCACTTCAGCCAGAGCTTCACGCACATCATCCAGTTTGAACGGTTTAATAATCGCATCAATCTTTTTCATGGTGGTTCCTTAAAACGCCACGCAGGGAGGCAACAACGAACAGCATAAGCGGGCGCTAACGGTACCACATACCGGGTGGGCAGCGGTACGTAAATGCGCCAAAAAAAATCATGTACCTTTAAAATCGCTGGCGTCCAGTTCATGGCGGGCCAGTAACTTATAAAACTCAGTACGGTTACGCCCGGCCATTCGCGCGGCCTGAGTAACATTCCCTTTAGTTATTTGTAGTAACTTGCGCAGGTAATTGAGTTCAAACTGGCTGCGGGCATCTGCAAACGTTGGTAATGCCGTGTTTTCCCCTTCCAGCGCCTGAGCGACAAGTGCCTCGTTAATAACCGGTGCGGCAGTCAGCGCCACACACTGCTCAATCACATTCACCAACTGACGCACATTCCCCGGCCAGGCAGCCGCGACGAGCAATTTCATGGCCTCAGTTGAGAAACGGCGAACAAAAGGTTTATTGCGGCCAGCAGCCTGACGCAACAGGTGGTTTGCCAACAAAGGAATATCTTCAGGGCGGGCCTGTAAGGGCGGTATTTTCAGGCTGACAACATTCAGCCGATAGAATAAATCTTCCCGGAATTCACCCAGTTCCATCGCTTTGGGCAGGTCACGGTGCGTGGCAGAAATAATACGCACATCTACAGCAATATCGCTGTTACTCCCTAACGGACGCACCTGACGCTCCTGGAGCACTCGCAGTAACTTAACCTGCAATGCCAGTGGCATATCGCCTATTTCATCGAGAAACAGTGAACCACCCTGAGCCGCCTGGAATAACCCTTCACGAGAACTGACTGCCCCTGTGAAAGCACCTCTGGCATGACCAAACAGTTCCGACTCAAGGAGTTGTTCAGGTAACGCACCACAGTTGATAGCGACAAAGGGCTTGCCTGCCCGTGGACTGGCCGCATGAATGGCCCGGGCAAGCACTTCTTTACCAGTACCACTTTGCCCCTGAATCAAAATACTAACGTCAGACTGCGCAACCATTCGGGCTTGTTCCAGCAGACGTTGCATTAGTGGGCTGCGGGTAACAATGTTTTCCCGCCACGCTTCATCAACCGCACTTCCACTCTGGGATAACGCTTCGTCAATTGCTTTATACAGTGCTTCTCTGTCAACCGGTTTGGTCAGAAAACTGAAGACGCCCTGGCGGGTAGCGGAAACGGCATCGGGTATCGATCCGTGAGCGGTCAGAATGATCACGGGCATACCCGGGCTGCGTTTCTGGATCTCACTGAATAATTGCAGTCCATCCATTTCATCCATGCGCAAGTCGCTGATTACCAGATCAATCTTCTCGCGAGACAGAACCCGCAACCCTTCCTGACCGCTTTCTGCTGTCGAAACCTGGTAACCTTCGCTGGCAAGCCGCATTCCCAGGAGTTTCAATAATCCTGGATCATCATCCACTAATAATAAATGTGCGTTGACCACTAATGTCATGGTGTTTCCTCTCCATCAGAACCTGCCGGCCCTGATGTACTGCCTGATGAGTGCGTAGTACCTGAATGGCCTGAGCCTGTATCAGGGGTATAGGCACCTCCCGCTTTACGTGTTGAAAGCTGGCGCTCAATATCCGTTAAATTTTCCAGCTTGCGTGTTGTAGTTTCCAGTTGCTGGTGCAGGAGTTGCTGCTGCTGGCGCAACGTTTCAAGCTCCTGGTCGGTGTTGCTTTTCAACAGAGCATACTGGCTTTGTTGTTCTGCCAGTTTAAAAGCCAGTTGCTCATTGTCCCACCACATGTTGAATAAAGGAGTGACACTGGCAGGAATCTGTTCATGTACCAGCGATACCTGGTTAAGGTAATTCTGGCGTACTGTGTTTTCCGGCAAAGAGCGGGACAACACAATAGCGGTACGCAAAGTGTTATACCACCCAGACTCAGCCCAGCGGTTTGCAATAACACGGGCTGTATCAGGCTCTGTCTGGCGAGCACAGGAAATAAAAGCCATCCAATAGAGTGGGTTCTCAATGACATTTGTATCCTGGGTACGCATTTGCAGCAAATCAGAGCAACGCATGGCCAGGTAATCTGTCAGTTCGGTTCGCGGTACTGGTGGCGCTTTGAATATGCCGGATGATGAAGTATTTTCTCCACCAGACTGGCAACCGGCCAGCACCAGCAAGATACCTCCCGATAAAACCCGGTATAACATAGCCCGCAAAGGGAACCTGCATACAGGTGAACGACAGGTACTAAAAGAATTAGGCATTTTTTAAGTGTTCCGTCTCAACTTCCGTTTTAACTACAGGCAACGTAATGCGAAAACAGACATCACCTTTTTCGTGTTCCACTATGGTCAGTTCTCCCTGCATACGATGTACACAGTCGCGAGCAATACTGAGGCCAAGCCCACTGCCTTTCACGGCACCTTTGCGTTGCTGACGGCCCTGAAAAAAGGGCTCGAAAATCATATTCTTTTCAGAATCAGGAATGGGCGTACCGGTATTCACTATATCAATACTGATGTACTGACCAGAGCGGGCTGAATGCAGGTAAATACTACCGGATTCATTACCATAGTGCACGGCGTTGGAGTAGAGATTGTCCAGCGCAGTGGTGAGCTGAACAGGATCAGCCAGGCAGTAAGGCGCATCAAGTTCAATTGTGGTATGCATCATTTTCGCTCTTGCAGGCAATGCATTAGCACTGACAACCTGGTTGATTAATACCCCCAAATCGACAGGCATAAGTTCGACCGTGCTTTCTGCTATTTTTCGGTTGTAATCCAGTAATTGCTCAATCAACTTTTGTAACTGGATACTACTTGAATCCAGTATTTGTACGATATCCTGCTGGTCTGCGTTGAGCGGCCCGGCAATTTCATCGGCAAGTAATTCAGTCCCTTCACGCAGGCTGGCAAGAGGCGTTTTTAACTCATGAGAAATATGCCGCAAAAACTCATGGCGCTGAGATTCCAGCCAGGCCAGGCGCTCACTTAACCAGACTATACGCTGGCTTATAACCTGGAGTTCTTTCGGCCCTTTGACACTTTCTTCACTGGAAAGAAATTGCCCTTCACCCAGCCGGTTGATCATTGCTTCTATCGCTTTTACCGGCCCGATGATAGTGCGGGTAAACAGCATCACCAGCACCAGAGTGACAATAAATAAAATTAAGGCTTGCCAGCCAAAGAATTGACCCCGCTCAGCAATTTCTTGCTGGAGTTGCTGACCGCGGGAATAAACCATTGCCCTTGTCGCCTGAACCAGTAAGGCATTGTTATCGGCAAAGGTCTCCAGATTCCGGGCTGACCGCTTCTCCGGCACACTGTTGGTACACTGCAGGTGTGAAAGAGCATCCAGATTCCCCCGCAGTTGCTGCAAAATTGTGCTATCTGGCAACCCACTGTTCCACGCATCCAGCAACGCCAGATATCGGTTGTGCTGTGTCTGGTAAACATTGCGCAATGTCTCATCGTCCAGTACGCAAAACTGGCGGTAACTGCGTTCCATTTCCAGTGCCAGGCTGGTCATCGCTTCACTTCGGCGGGCATCCACCAGAGTATTGCGGTTGGTTTGTGCGGCCTGGTCGCTCAAAGCATTCAGACTCTGCCAGGCTTGCCAGGCCAGAACCAACAAGGGGACCAATACTAACAAGAACGCCATAATAACCAGTTGGCGTAGTGAGCGGGGAGTAAGCTGGCGGGGTAGTAACATGGTTGTCTCACATCATCCTGAATCATTCGATGCTAACTGACCAGTAAGCCAGTGAAAAGCGCCAGGCGGAGAAACAGCAAAGGCAGGGAATAAAACCCCTGCCTTTGTTCAGAATTCAGGCGGTGCCTAACTCAACGTTTCGCCCTGAGCCTGATAAAGCAATGCAATAATCAGTAGTTGGACGGCAGGCACCTTTTTGTGCGTCATTCGAGTTTTATGTAGCGCGGCCAACTAAATGGGGCTGACATAAACAGGTGAATGAGCCACTGGCTTTATTTATGCATATACCATGCCATGTTCAAAAAAACAGCCTAATATACTGATTGTTATCAGATTAATGTCAGAAAAGCGATAAGAAACATCATAGCCGACGGGACGAGGTGTCGCCAAAAAGAGACGGTTTATAATAAAAACCATAAAAATAATTATAATCAATAAGTTAAACGTCTCCAAATGGAGACACTACAATATTCATTCTGTTGGCAAAAAGAGACACACCAGCGACACAGCAAACCAGACTGTACCAGCAAAACAAAAAGAAGCCCTCCCTACGGAAGGCTTCAGACAAATAACAAACCGGCTGACATCACCGGAATACCATTTGGCTACCTGAAACGATATTACCCTAACTGCTTACGGGCATTACGGAAAATCCTCATCCAGGGGCTGTCTTCTCCCCAGTTATCCGGATGCCATGAGTTACTGACAGTACGGAATACGCGCTCCGGGTGTGGCATCATGATAGTCGCACGGCCACTTTCACTGGTAACGGCTGTAATACCATTAGGAGAACCATTCGGGTTAGCCGGGTAGTTTTCAGTTACGCTGCCTGCGTTATCAATAAAGCGCAACGCCACCAGCCCTTTACTTTCCAGCGCGGCCAGGTGTGCGGCATCACGCACTTCCACACGGCCTTCGCCATGGGAAACGGCAACTGGCATATGCGAACCCACCATACCTTCAAGCAACAATGACGGGCTCTGCGCCACTTCAACCAGGCTGAAACGTGCTTCAAAACGATCTGAGTGGTTACGAACAAAGCGCGGCCACAATTCACTGCCAGGAATTAATTCCCGCAGGTTGGACATCATCTGGCAACCGTTACACACCCCCAAAGCCAGGGTTTGTGGACGGTGGAAGAAAGCCTGAAAAGTGTCACGAACGCGTTCGTTAAACAGAATGGATTTTGCCCAGCCTTCCCCGGCGCCTAACACATCACCATAAGAGAAACCGCCACAGGCAACCAGCGCCTGGAAAGCTTCCAGGTCTCGCTTGCCAGACAGTAAGTCGCTCATATGGACATCGATAGCGTCAAAACCTGCACGATGGAATGCTGCGGCCATTTCCACATGTGAGTTGACCCCCTGCTCACGCAGTACTGCCACTTTTGGACGAGCGCCAGTAGCAATATATGGGGCGGCGATATCTTCATTAATATCGAAGGTCAACGCTACATTCAGGCCAGGGTCCTGCTCGTTGGCTTTCGCGTTATGTTCCTGGTCAGCGCAATCCGGGTTATCACGCAGGCGCTGCATCTGCCAGGTTGTTTCCGCCCACCACATGCGCAGTTGAGAGCGTTTTTCGCTATAGACAGTGTCACCGTTGGCGGTCAGGGTAAAGTTGTCCCCTTCCACAGCCTGGCCGAGGTAGTGAACGCAGGTTCCAAGGCCATGGCTTTGCAAACATTGCTCAACAACAGCGCGGTCGGCTTCGGCAACCTGAATAACCGCACCCAGCTCTTCAGTGAACAGGGCTGGCAATGTGTCACCCAGCCCAGAAATATCCGCCTGAACACCGCAGTGCCCTGTAAAGGCCATCTCCGCCAGCGTTACCAGCAGGCCACCATCTGAACGGTCGTGGTAGGCCAGTAATTTACCCTCAGCCACCAGAGCCTGCATGGCATCGTAAAAGCCTTTCAGCTTAGCGGCATCGCGGACATCAGCCGGTTTATCTCCCAGGCCGCGGTAAACCTGCGCCAGTGCCGTTGCGCCCAGGGTGTTTGCCCCTTCACCCAGGTCAACCAGATACAGTGCGTTGGCACCAGTGCGCAATTGTGGCGTTACGGTACTGCGCACGTCTTCCACACGCGCAAAAGCGGAAATAACCAGCGACAGCGGAGAAGTCATTTCGCGCTGTTCGTTGCCCTCCTGCCAGCGGGTCTTCATTGACATGGAGTCTTTACCCACCGGAATGGTCAGCCCTAATTGCGGGCACAGCGTTTCGCCAACGGCTTTCACTGCTTCGTATAACCCGGCGTCTTCGCCCGGGTGCCCGGCTGCGGCCATCCAGTTTGCTGACAATTTAATACGCTTGATATCACCAATGTGCGTAGCGGCGATATTAGTCAGCGCTTCGCCAACAGCCAGACGAGCAGATGCGCCGAAGTCCAGCAGTGCTACCGGAGCACGCTCGCCCATGGACATTGCTTCACCATAGTAGCTGTCCAGACTGGCGGTGGTAACAGCACAGTTTGCCACCGGAACCTGCCACGGACCCACCATCTGATCCCGCGCAACCATTCCGGTTACAGTACGGTCACCAATCGTGACCAGGAAGGTTTTCTCCGCAACCACCGGCAAATGCATTACGCGTTTTACTGCATCGGCAAGATTAATCGCTGAACATGCCAGTGCCTTACCTTCGGCTTTAAGACGGGTTACATTGCGGGTCATCTTCGGTGTTTTGCCCAACAACACATCCAGCGGCATATCAATTGGCTGGTTATCAAAGTGCCGGTCATTCAGGGTCAGATGTTGTTCCTGAGTGGCTTCGCCAATGACTGCATAAGGCGCACGCTCACGGCGGCATAATTCATCAAACAAGGCCAGTTGTTCTGGAGCCACGGCCAGGACATAACGCTCCTGGGACTCGTTACACCATACTTCCAGCGGGCTCATACCGGGTTCATCATTCAGAATATCGCGCAATTCAAAGCGCCCGCCACGCCCGCCGTCACTGACCAGCTCAGGCATCGCATTTGACAGACCACCCGCGCCAACATCGTGAATAAACAGAATCGGGTTGTCAGAGCCCAGTTGCCAGCAGCGGTCAATAACCTCCTGGCAACGGCGTTCCATTTCCGGGTTATCACGCTGAACAGAGGCAAAATCCAGGTCCGCATCAGACTGGCCGGAAGTCATGGAAGATGCAGCGCCACCACCCAGACCAATGTTCATCGCCGGGCCACCCAATACAATCAGTTTGGCCCCCGGAGGAATTTCCCCTTTCTGAACATGATCGGCACGAATATTACCAATACCACCTGCCAGCATAATTGGCTTGTGGTAACCACGCAGTTCTTCACCGTTGTGGCTGGTTACCCGCTCTTCATAAGTACGGAAATAACCATTTAATGCCGGGCGACCAAATTCATTGTTAAACGCAGCGCCACCGAGTGGGCCTTCCAGCATGATATCCAGAGCGGAAACAATGCGATCAGGTTTACCGAAGTCTTCTTCCCACGGCTGTTCAAAACCGGGAATACGCAAATTGGATACTGAGAATCCGACCAGCCCAGCTTTAGGTTTTGCACCACGGCCTGTGGCACCTTCATCACGAATTTCCCCACCGGAACCCGTTGCAGCACCCGGCCATGGCGAAATTGCAGTTGGGTGGTTATGAGTCTCAACTTTCATCAGGATATGCGCTTCTTCCTGGTGAAAATCATAATGGTCAGAACCGCGCTCAGCGAAGAAACGCCCAACCGTTGAACCTTCCATAACCGCTGCGTTGTCTTTGTAAGCTGACAACACATGGTCTGGCGTGGTTTCGAATGTATTCTTGATCATTTTAAACAGCGATTTAGGCTGCTCTTCACCATCAATAACCCAGTCAGCGTTAAAGATTTTATGGCGGCAGTGTTCTGAGTTCGCCTGCGCGAACATATACAGTTCGATGTCGTTCGGGTTGCGGCCTAGCTGAGTAAACGCATCCTGCAGATAATCAATTTCATCTTCAGCTAAAGCAAGGCCAAGACGGATATTGGCATCAACCAACGCCTGACGCCCCTGACTAAGGATATCGACCGACTGAACGGGTGCGGGTTCGTGGTGAGCAAACAGCCGCTCAGCATCGTTCATATTGCTGAATACGGTTTCCATCATTCGGTCATGCAGCAACTCAGACACTTGCTGCCACTGTTGCTCTGTCAGTGAACCCTGAACATAGTAAGCAACACCACGTTCCAGACGACTGACCTGAACCAGAGCGCAGTTATGCGCGATATCGGTCGCTTTAGAAGACCACGGAGAAATAGTGCCAGGACGTGGAGTGACAAGGATTAACTGCCCAACCGGTGCGTTTTCTGTCAGGGTCGGGCCATATTTCAGCAAGCGTTGCAGGCGGGCGAGTTCATCGGCACTGAGTGGTGCTTTGAGGTCAGCAAAGTGAACATACTCGGCGTAAATATTGCTCACTGGCAGATGAGCATCCTTAAAGCGGGACAGCAGTTTGTTAATACGAAATGCCGACAATGCAGGCGAACCACGCAGAATTTCCATCATTAAATCTCTCGTCTTCGAAGGGCCAATAGACGCTTAGCCAGGTATTTCGGGGGAAAACGGGCGTCATTATAGAGAATACCAGCCGCTGACGAAACCGTTTGCGCAGAAATAAAATCCCGCAGCAGTGATGTCTGTTATTGTGGCAATTTGTGCGGACGGGTTGCCAACTGGCGTTTTGTTAAGCAAAATGCCGCTCAGTTCCTCACTGGATACCACTACTGAATGACTATTGTTAGCTGACTGTTTTACACCGTAAAGATTTAACTAATTGAAAAAGTTAAAGATTAATTATCTTCTCATCGGTGTCGTAACCTTGTTGCTTGCAGTGGCATTGTGGCCCTCAATTTCCTGGTTAGGCAAAGCCGAAAATGAAATCGCCGGAATTCAGTCCCGGGGAGTTTTACGCGTCAGCACAATTAGCTCACCACTTACCTGGAACTCCGTCAATGGCAAACCCGATGGACTGGATTACCAGCTTGCCAGCGCGTTTGCCGATTACCTGGGCGTTAAACTTGAAGTAACCGTTCGCCAGAATGTGAATCAACTGTTCGATGACCTGGACAGTGGTAAAGCAGACATTCTTGCTGCCGGGCTTATCTACAGCCCACAGCGCACTAAAAATTACCAGGCAGGGCCAACCTACTATTCAGTTTCACAGCAAATGGTGTATCGCATGGGTAGCCCACACCCACGTTCTCTGGGTGGTGTCAAACCCGGTGAACTGGTGCTCTCCCCAGGCCAGGCAGTAATTGATGACTTGAAGGCGCTGAAGGAAACCCACTACCCGGATCTGACCTGGCAAACCGATGCCCGGCACAACATGACAACGTTGATGGAACAAGTGGTTGAGGGGAAAATTAACTTTACTATTGCCGATTCCGTCGCAATCAGTGTATTTCAGCGGGTGCATCCACAACTGGCGATTGTGCAGGATGTCACCGATGAACAACCTGTCACCTGGTTCAGCCGCAAAGAAAATGATGGCAGCCTTCCTGCCGCTATGCTGGATTTCTTTAACCAAATTGGCGAAGACGGTACCCTTGCGCGCCTGGAAGAAAAATACCTGGGCCACGTAGGTGATTTTGATTATGTTGATACGCGAACTTTTTTGCGCGCGATTGACAATGTATTACCCGATTTACGCCCCCTGTTTGAGAAATATGCCACAGGTATGAACTGGGAATTACTGGCAGCGATTTCCTACCAGGAATCCCACTGGGATCCACTGGCGACGTCGCCAACCGGTGTGCGTGGGTTGATGATGTTAACCCGCAACACAGCACAAAGCATGGGGCTGTCAGACCGGCTAGACCCGGAGCAGAGTATCAGTGGTGGCGCACGTTATCTGACCAAACTGATGGACAAAATTCCGCAAACTATTCCGGAAGATGAGCGGATTTGGTTTGCGCTGGCCGCATACAATATGGGGTATGCGCATATGATGGATGCCAGAGCCCTTACAGCCCGCCAGAAAGGAGACCCTGACAGTTGGTCTGATGTTAAGCAGCGTTTGCCACTACTTAGCCAGAAGCGTTATTACAGTAAAACGACATACGGCTATGCGCGTGGTGATGAAGCTTATAAGTATGTTGAAAATATCCGGCGTTATCAGTTGAGCCTTGCCGGATATCTGCGTGAAAAAGAGAAAGTGGCACAGAGCAACCAGGACAAAACGCAACTGGCAGAATTGATGCCTGAGATAAGGTTGCGTTGATAATCACTGGTCTTCGGATGGTTGCCGGGCTGCCTGTTTATTAGCCTTGTGCACCTGGCGGCGCATACGAAAGAAATCACTCAGTAAACCAGCACACTCTTGCGCCAGCACCCCGCCAGCCACTGATACTTTATGATTCATGCCCGGATGCCCGAGTACATCCATCAGCGAGCCCGCAGCCCCCGTTTTGACATCACTGGCGCCATATATTAATTGCCCTATTCTGCTGTGTACCATAGCCCCTGCACACATCACACAAGGTTCGAGCGTAACATATAGCGTGGTATCAAGCAGACGGTAGTTTTGCAGCACAATTCCGCCCTGGCGCAGGGCCATCATTTCAGCATGGGCTGTTGGGTCATGGTGACCAATCGGCCGGTTCCAGCCCTCGCCAATCACCTGTCCCTGGTAAACCAGCACTGCCCCAACCGGAACCTCACCTTCATCCCAGGCGCGCTGAGCAAGGCTAAGCGCATGGCGCATCCAGCGAATATGGTCGGTTTCACTTTCGGTCACAGTTCTCTCCAGTGAGTAGCAAAAAGATTGGCATGGCAGGTGCCTCCACATGATGGTTCTGGCGGGCAGAACTAAACAAGCAGCCTGATACCCGGCTTCGGGACACCAGCCTGGTACATGGACAACAACGCGGTTACTCCCGCGATGCAAGAATCAAGGCTAAATTTACCAGGCGCCGCGCATTATACACAGGCAGCGCATAAGATGAAGCAGGCAAGCTCAACGCCATTGCTCCAGTTCACCACCAGGTGTAACACGCCAGCGATGCTGGCAAAAAGCCAACAAAGGGTTATCCTGGACACTGTCACTGTAACCACTGTATAGCGCCAGAGGTTCGCCAATACGCAACCTGAGCTGGGTCACTTTTTCTTTACCAAAACAGCGCCGGGACAAGCACCAGGCACCACACTCCCGGGTTATTTTGCTGCCTATCAGGTTAACGGATGCAAACCAGGGTGCCTGCCCATACACTTTGCGTACCAGGCTTTCCGGTGAACCAGTAATTAACCAGATGTCGACATCTTCCTGACGGGCGTAATCTTCGAGCCTTGCCTGAACTTGCTCAAATATTGTCGCCCGTTCGCGAAACGCCAGCGTGAACTGTTGTTCCAGCGCTAACAACCGCGACTGCCTGCGACCAAAAGTTAAACTCCATAGCAGCAGGCTCACTGGCCAGCGCACAGCCCGGCCCTGCAACAAAAAACCAGCCGCCGCCAGCGGCAACACCACGAGTAATAAAAGGGCATTCAATGGCTGGCGGCGGAGTAAAAAAAACATAAATTCACCGAATAGATCTTCCCGGTGCAATGTACCGTCCAGGTCAAAAAAGACAATACGCCGCGCTGCAGATTGTGGTGTTACCACTGGCTGATTTTCCTCAGGTTTTATCATTCAGCGCCTCACGCAGAAAACCGTTATGGAGAGCCAGCCTGTCTTTTGCCGCTGGAGCATTGAGCCCGGAGAGCGCCATCAGAATAGCGGGCTTTGCTTCATACCCTGTTTGTTCCAGTAAGGCTTTTGCCGCCTCATAACTCAGGCCTGTCGCCTCGGTAACAATGCGGCAGGTACGGTCAACCAGTTTCACGTTAGTGGCTTTCACATCCACCATTAAGTTTTGCCAGACCTTGCCAAACCGCACCATCGCACCGGTAGAGATCATGTTCAGTACCAGTTTCTGCGCGGTGCCGGATTTCAGGCGAGTCGACCCGGTAAGTGCTTCTGGACCAACGACAGGTGAAATAGCGATGTCCGCCACCTGCGCAATAGGGGAGTCCGGGTTGCATGAAATGGCCACCGTGCAACACCCCAGGAGACGGGCATACTTCAGGCCGCCAATCACGTAAGGTGTGCGGCCGGAAGCCGCCAGCCCGATAACAATGTCGTTTTCAGTCAAATTAAGGTTTTTCAGGTCAGTTTCGCCCAGCTCCGGAGAGTCTTCTGCACCTTCTACCGCTTTCAGTAACGCAGAGGGGCCACCCGCAATCAGGCCAATAACCAAACCGTGAGGTACCCCAAAAGTTGGCGGGCATTCAGATGCATCCAGCACGCCCAGGCGGCCACTTGTTCCCGCCCCCATGTAGATGATTCGCCCACCGGACTTTAATGCTGCCGCCGCAGCATCAACCGCCTTCGCCACTTCTGGCAATGTAAGCCGGACTGCTGCCGCAACACGCTCATCCTGTTGATTAAAGCGTGTCACCATCTCCAGCGTAGTGAGTGCGTCTAAATCCATGGTTTCGGGATTGCGACTTTCTGATACCAGAGCACCAAGATTCATTTCTTTTCCTCAGAATATTTAATTCACAACAATCGCGTTATAATGGAATATTAAATTCTTTTCTGCGAGATTACTGGCCGCATGCTAAACAACCGGCCCGCATACTGACAAATGGAATGACCATGAATTGCCTGATTCGCATTCGCCAGCGTTACCCAGTACTGGCTCAGAGTGACCGTAAACTTGCTGATTTCATCCTGGCTAATCCTGATCATGCCCGCCATTTAAGCTCACAGCAACTGGCGCAAGAATCCGGTGTCAGCCAGTCCAGTGTGGTAAAGTTTGCGCAGAAGCTCGGATATAAAGGTTTTCCCGCCCTGAAACTGGCAATCAGTGATGCGCTTGCCAATTCGCCTAACCCACATTCTGTGCCAGTTCATAACCAAATTCTGGGCGATGACCCTTTACGCCTGGTGGGTGAAAAACTCATAAAAGATAACGTTGCGGCGATGCATGCCTCGCTGGATGTCAACACCGAAGAAAAACTGACCAGCAGTGTGACTTTATTGCGTCATGCCCGGCAAATCATTCTTACCGGGATTGGCGCATCAGGGTTAGTGGCACAGAATATGGCCTGGAAGATGATGAAAATCGGTTTACGGGCGGCTCCCGTATTAGATACCCACGCATTATTATCCAGCGTGCAGGCAATGAACCAGGAAGATGTGTTTCTGGCTATTTCCTATACGGGAGAGCGGCGTGAGATTAATCTTGCCGCAGATGAAGCATTACGGGTGGGTGCGAAAGTGCTGGCGATTACCGGTTTTACACCGAATAGCCTGCAACAACGGGCAACACACTGCCTGTATACCATTGCCGAAGAACAGGCGACACGCAGTGCGTCGATATCCGCAAATTCCGCTCAAATGATGCTGGCCGATCTCTTATTCATGGGGTTAGTGCAGCAGGACATCGATAATGCCCCAAATCGCATCCGCCACAGTGAGGAACTGGTAAAAAAACTCAGTTAAAGCGTATAATACCAGCCCTTTTTTTCTGCGTTACCGAGACTGCATTATGGCACTACTGATCACTAAAAAATGTATTAACTGCGATATGTGTGAGCCAGAGTGCCCGAATCAGGCTATCTCCATGGGCGCGGATATCTACCAGATTGACGCAGACCGATGCACAGAGTGTATCGGCCACTACGAAACACCAACCTGCCAGAAAGTGTGCCCCATCCCCAATACAATTATTATTAACCCGGCACACCAGGAAAGTGAGGAGCAGTTATGGGATAAATTCGTCCTGCTCCATCATGCGGATAAAATCTAACGCTCAAATATCACTGAAGCACAGGCGTAATGCCGTTCGTCGGCAATAGTGACATGGATGGAACTCACCCCCAACCTTTCAGCCAGTGCTGCTGCTTCACCATGTAAGCAAAGTTGTGGTTTGCCAAGCGCATCGTTAACCACCTCAAACTGCTCAAACGCCAGGCCATTGCGAATACCTGTCCCCATGGCTTTCGATGCGGCTTCTTTCACTGCAAAGCGCTTTGCCAGAAAGCGTGCTGGCTGCTGGTGAGCAGCAAACTGTTGCCATTCATTTGCATGAAGAATTCGCTTTGCAAAACGTTCACCAGTGCGCGCCATCACAGCTTCGATACGCGCGATTTCAACGATATCCGTACCAATACCAACAATAGCCATCAGCCACGGGCTTCCAGCATCAGGCGTTTCATTTCGCTGACAGCGTCTTTCAGACCGGACATCACCGCACGGCCAATAATCGCATGGCCAATGTTCAGTTCATGCATTTCAGGAATGGCCGCTATCGCCTGGACATTGTGGTAAGTCAGCCCGTGCCCGGCATTCACTTTCAGGCCTTTGCTTGCTGCGTACTGAGCAGCCTCTTTAATACGGGCCAGCTCTTTCGCCTGCGTGACTTCATCTTCTGCATCAGCATAGCAACCCGTATGCAGTTCAATATAAGGGGCACCTGCCGCCACTGCGGCATCAATTTGGGCATGCTCAGGGTCGATAAACAAAGAAACCTGAATGCCTGCAGCAGCCAGACGTTTGCAGGCATCTGCCAGTTTCTCAGGTTGCCCGGCGACATCCAGCCCCCCTTCCGTTGTTACTTCCTGGCGTTTCTCTGGCACCAGGCAGCAAAAATGTGGGCGGGTTTCACAGGCAATGCCAACCATCTCTTCTGTTACCGCCATTTCAAGATTCATTCGGGTATGCAGTGTCTGGCGTAAAATACGCACATCGCGATCGGTAATATGGCGGCGATCCTCACGCAAATGCACCGTGATACCATCGGCTCCTGCCTGCTCAGCAATAAATGCGGCCTGAACTGGATCCGGGTATGCGGTTCCGCGTGCATTACGCAACGTTGCAATGTGATCAATGTTAACGCCTAACAACAAATCAGCCATGACAGCTCTCCGTTATGAATACGATATTAGCGGAGTGTACACCGCGCAACGAAAGCCTGGCTACGTTCGCTTAATCTTCACCACTGCCATCGGGAGTAAGCGGCGATTTTTTCGGCAGGAACTGGCGGAAAAGTTCCCGGCTTTTCAGCGGTTTTCCACCCAAATAAGGTTTGAGAGCAATACGGGTAAACCGTTTGGCGGCACGAAGGGTATCAGCATCAGGAAACTCACGGCTGGCGAGCGCCTTGAGTTGCCGGCCTGTAAAACTGGTGTTATCAATGACCAGGCTGGCAATAAAGCCTTTTTCTTCGCGGTAACGGTAAGTCATGGTGTCATCCACCTGTGCTCCTGAACCGGCACAGTGCAGAAAATCGACGCCATAACCCAGGCAAGACAACAGCGCCAGTTCAAACTGGCGTAATGCAGGCTCCGGGGAACCGGTTGCACCGGCCAGATTCTGAATACAGTGCAAATAGTCGAAAAATAGTGCGGAATAACGGGTCTCTTGCTCAAGTACCCGTGAAAGCAGTTCATTGATATATAAACCGCTGTACAGCGCGATGCCGGTAAGAGGTAATGCCAGTGAGACGGCTTCAGCACTGCGCAGGGTTTTCACCTCACCCCGCCCTCCCCAGCGAACCAGAAGCGGCGTGAAGGGCTGGAGAGTGCCTTTAAGGTGGGAACGGCGGGAACGGGCACCTTTGGCAATGACACGTATGCGCCCTTGTTCTTCAGTGAACAAATCAAGAAGAAGGCTGGTTTCGCTCCAGGGGCGACCATGCAAAACAAAAGCCCGCTGCCAGCCTTCCACTGTATCAGACCTTAAAGATCATCGACATAACCCAGGCTACGCAGCGCCCGCTCGTCATCAGCCCAGCCTGATTTCACTTTCACCCACAGTTCAAGATGCACTTTGGCTTCGAACATGTCTTCCATGTCTTTGCGGGCTTCAATACCAATGGTTTTTATTTTGGCACCTTTGTTACCAATAACCATTTTTTTCTGACCTTCTCTCTCCACCAGAATCAGGCCATTGATATCGTATCCACCCCGTTCGTTAGTAACAAAACGCTCAATTTCAACGGTAACGGAATACGGTAATTCAGCCCCCAGGAAACGCATCAGTTTTTCACGAATGATTTCTGAGGCCATAAAGCGCTGGGAGCGATCTGTAATATAGTCTTCCGGGAAATGGTGAATAGCCTCCGGCAGATGTTTACGAACAATGCTCGCGATGGTGTCAACATTGGTCCCGTCTTCTGCGGAAATCGGCACAATATCGAGGAAGTTCATCTGCTGGCCCAGGAACTGTAAATGAGGTAACAGGTCAGCTTTGTCTGCCACGTTATCCACTTTATTAACAGCCAGAATTACCGGCGCTTTGCCATCTTTTAGCTTGTTGAGCACCATTTCGTCATCTGGCGTCCAGCGGGTACCTTCAACAACGAAAATAACCAGTTCAACATCGCCAATCGAGCTGCTTGCAGCACGGTTCATCAGGCGGTTAATCGCCCGTTTTTCTTCCATATGTAAGCCTGGGGTATCAACATAAATTGCCTGATACAGGCCTTCGGTATGGATGCCGACGATACGGTGACGTGTCGTCTGCGCTTTGCGCGAGGTGATGGAAATCTTTTGCCCCAGCAGTTTGTTCAACAACGTGGATTTACCCACGTTCGGACGCCCTACTATTGCAATAAACCCGCAGTAAGTATTTTCTTCGCTCATTCCAGCTCCAGCTGTTTTAGCGCCTGTTCAGCGGCTGCCTGCTCCGCTTTGCGGCGGCTGGAACCAGTGCCAACCACGGGCTCGCTCAGGCCACTAACCTGGCAGTGAATCGTAAATTCCTGGTCATGGGCTTCGCCCCGTACCTGAACAACCAGATAACCAGGCAATGGTAAATGGCGCCCTTGCAGAAATTCTTGTAAACGTGTTTTCGGATCTTTTTGTTTATCGCCCGGGCTGATTTCATCAAGGCGTGTTTGATACCAACTGAGGATCAAACGTTCCACCGTCTGAATATCACTGTCGAGAAAAACACCGCCAATCAGTGCTTCTACTGTGTCCGCCAGAATAGACTCCCGACGGAACCCCCCACTTTTCAATTCGCCCGGCCCTAAACGCAGGCATTCGCCCAACTCAAATTCACGGGCAATTTCCGCCAGAGTATTACCCCGTACCAATGTGGCTCGCATACGGCTCATATCGCCTTCGTCCACCCGAGGAAAGCGGTGATAGAGCGCATTAGCAATAACATAACTAAGAATAGAATCACCAAGGAATTCCAGACGTTCATTATGCTTGCTACTGGCACTACGGTGGGTTAATGCCTGCTGCAAAAGATCCTGATGATGAAAAGTGTAGCCCAGCTTCCGCTGAAGCCGATTAATTAAGATGGGGTTCATGTGATACCAATTAATGAATGCGTCAACAATTCAGCACACGGAACAGAGCTGATTTCCAAACCTGTTTCGTGTGCTGTGGCTCCCATTTAAGGGAGCCAACCTAAAAACTCGGGGGGATATTCTATACACAACAACAAGGGATGTCGTTATCTGATTAATCTTTTAATTAATGAATACCACCTATTCGACTAAATCTAATGCCAGTCGGCCACTGACCTTCCTGTTTTTCGAAGCTCATCCAGATTGCAGTCGCTTTACCAACCAAATTAGCCTCAGGTACAAACCCCCAATAACGGCTGTCTGCGCTGTTATCACGGTTATCACCCATCATGAAATATTCACCCGGCGGCACAACCCAGGTAGCCAGTGGTTGGCCCGGTTGCTGGTAATACATACCCAGTTGATCCTGAGCAATAGGCACCGTAAGAATACGGTGTGTTACGTTACCCAGGCTCTCTTTACGCTCAGCAAGACGGATACCGCCATCTTTTGTCTGGTTTTGCGGCAATTGCCAGAAACCACTTGATGCCTCACCACCGCTGGTCCGTTCAAATGTCTGAACGAAATCACTGGCTTCAACGTTCGAATAAGTAATCGGCAACGCACTGCCACATGCCTGGCCTGAACTGCAATTCGGCTGAATAGTCAGTTCTTTGGTTGATGGATCATAAGTAATGCGATCACCAGGCAGGCCAATAACACGTTTAATGTAATCAAGACTCGGGTCTTTGGGATATTTGAATACTGCAATATCGCCACGTTTAGGGTGCCCGGTTTCAATCAGTGTTTTTTGGAAAATAGGATCTTTAATACCATAGGCGAATTTTTCTACCAGAATAAAATCGCCTATCAGTAACGTCGGCATCATAGAACCCGATGGAATTTGGAAGGGTTCGAAGATAAATGAACGCACAATCAAAACAATAGCAAGAACCGGAAAAATTGATGCGCCAGTTTCCAACCAGCCGGGCTTAGGCCCAACTTTCTTCAATGTTTTCGTATCCAGCGCACCATCTGTGGCCGCCTGTGCGGCGGCCTGCTTCTCACGTCGCTTTGGTGCAAAGATAAACTTGTCAATGCACCATAATACGCCCGTCACCAGTGTTGCAATGACAAGGACCAGGGCAAACATATTTGCCATGCCAACTCCTTATTATTTGCTATCTTTACCCACATGCAGAATTGCAAGAAAGGCTTCCTGAGGCAGTTCTACGTTACCGATCTGCTTCATGCGTTTTTTACCTTCTTTCTGTTTCTGTAGTAGTTTCTTCTTACGGCTGACGTCACCACCATAACATTTTGCCAGTACGTTTTTACGTAACTGTTTCACCGTCGAACGGGCAATAATGTGGTTACCAATCGCGGCCTGAATTGCAATGTCAAATTGCTGACGCGGAATCAACTCTTTCATTTTCTCAACCAGGTCGCGGCCACGATAAGGGGCGTTATCCCGGTGAGTAATGATTGCCAGAGCATCCACGCGCTCACCATTGATTAATACATCCACACGCACCATGTCGGAAGTCTGGAAACGTTTGAAGTTGTAATCAAGCGAAGCATAACCACGCGAGGTTGATTTCAGGCGGTCGAAGAAATCCAGAACCACTTCGGCCATTGGAATTTCGTAAGTCAGCGCGACCTGGTTGCCGTGGTAGACCATGTTCGTCTGCACACCACGCTTCTCAATGCACAGCGTGATCACATTACCCAGATATTCCTGCGGCAGCAGCATGTTACATTCAGCAATAGGTTCGCGTAATTCTGCAATATTATTGATAGCAGGTAACTTGGAGGGGCTGTCAACATACAGCTCTTCACCTGCCGTGGTTTCAATTTGATACACCACAGTTGGCGCTGTTGTTATCAGATCCAGATCATACTCACGCTCCAGACGCTCCTGGATAATCTCCATGTGGAGCAGGCCAAGGAACCCACAGCGGAAACCGAAGCCCAGTGCACTGGACGTCTCTGGTTCATAGAACAAAGATGCATCGTTCAGGCTGAGTTTACCCAGCGCATCACGAAACGCTTCATAGTCATCGGAACTGACCGGGAATAGCCCTGCGTATACCTGTGGCTTCACTTTTTTGAAACCAGGCAAAGCTTTGTCCGCTGGTGCCCGGGCCAAAGTAAGCGTATCGCCCACTGGCGCACCATGGATATCTTTAATCGCGCAAACTAACCAACCTACTTCGCCGCAATTAAGGACATCGCGATCAACCTGTTTTGGCGTAAAGATACCCAAACGGTCTGCATTGTAGGTCTGCCCGGTGCTCATCACCTTGATTTTATCGCCTTTGCGCAGGCTACCGTTTTTAATACGAATCAAAGAGACAACACCCAGGTAGTTATCGAACCATGAGTCGATAATCAAAGCCTGCAGTGGTGCTTCCGGGCTGCCTTCCGGAGCCGGAATATCCCGAACCAGGCGCTCCAGCACTTCGGGCACACCCACACCGGTTTTAGCCGAGCAGCGAACAGCATCAGCGGCATCAATACCGACAATGTCTTCAATTTCTTCTGCGACACGCTCAGGGTCTGCAGCCGGTAAGTCAATTTTGTTCAGTACGGGCACCACTTCAAGATTCATCTCGATAGCGGTGTAGCAGTTTGCCAGAGTCTGCGCTTCAACTCCCTGCCCGGCGTCAACCACCAGCAGGGCTCCTTCACAAGCGGCCAAAGAGCGTGACACCTCATAGGAGAAGTCAACATGGCCTGGAGTATCGATAAAATTTAACTGGTAAACCTGGCCGTCGGTTGCTTTGTAGTCGAGTGTCACGCTTTGCGCTTTAATGGTAATACCGCGCTCACGTTCAAGATCCATGGAATCCAGCACCTGCGCGGCCATTTCCCGGTCACTCAAACCGCCACAAATCTGGATAATTCGGTCCGACAGCGTCGACTTACCGTGGTCGATATGGGCGATGATAGAAAAGTTGCGTATGTTCTTCATATGTGGAGATTTATGCCTTTCAAATCCTGGGGGGCTACGCGTTATGCGCTGTATAAGCCTGCTATCTTTATGGCCGACTGGTGCCTGAAACGCTGCATTCTACACTACAACCAGAAAGCGAGGAAATGCTCATGCACTCCTGCGCCGCGGTTACTTCATTTATTGAGAGGCGGCAGCAGGCACCTGTTGTTTTTGGGAGGGATTACCTGGAAGTGGCAGAAGAGGAATCAACAGTACGCCAGGCGTCAGGCGGCAACCCAATGCTCAAAATCACCGGGTGCATTGAAGCGCGTGCACTCAGCCGGGAGGCTCCCCAACGCGCAACACAAAAGCCCAGCAGTCCACCCGCCAGCGCGCCAATGCCAGTCCACAGGTTGCTGGCAAATGCACCCTGGCAAATACCGGCCACCATAAACAAGCCAATGAGTGGCACCATATAAACCAGTAAAGCAGAACCCAGCAAACTGCTTTCAGCAATACCCAGTTCAACTTTCTGCCCGGCACGGAGTGGCTCTTTCGAGTGAACTGAAATTTGGTGTACCGTTTCTGGCCCAAGTTTGTTTAATACCCGGCTACCACAACCTTTGCGTGATGAACACTGGCTACAACCACTCTGCACATCACACTGAACTGTCGCTGTACCATTTTGCCAGGAAATTACGGTTGCCCACTCTTTAATCATTGTGTAGCCCTGAATTTCACGCTGTCTGCAATACGTTTTGCTGTTTGTGGTGGCAACTCACCCACAACAGTAATTTCCATGCTGTTACGCACTTCACTGCTGACTGTTCGCCGGCCAGTCCGTAATAACTGATCACCGGTAACACCTTCAGCACGGTTAATATTTATCGAAAAACTGAACAGACCATCAGAATAGAGGCGAGACTCAACAGGAACATCAAGAGTCGGTATAGGACGACGGCTGCTGGATACTTCAGTAAAACCTTGTGGTAGCCAGGTCGGTGCCCAGGTAAAGTTGTTTTTTTCCGTGTCAGGCATTGAAAGCAAGGGCGGTAAACTGGCCTTTTCAAGTTTCTTTATTTTATCCGGGACTTGCGCTTCAACTGTAAAGGATATAACCCGGAACTGCTCCAGTGTTTCTCCATCACGGTCAAGTAAGTCAACCCGCAGCGGAAGATGTGTTTCGCTATCCAGCCAGACAATATAGCTGTAGCGCGTGCCATCTCGGGCAACAATACGCACAACCTCGCACAACCTGTCAGCAACCCGGGTTCGGCCAACCGGAATAAAATCATAATAAGGCGCGAGGCGCTTGAAATCGCTGTAGACCAGGGAAGGTAACGAATCGACAATATAATCGCCGTTAAGCGTGAAAGGATCCAGACCTGGCTCAAAATAGCTGATTTCATTGCCGCGCTGAACGACTTCACGGCGAGGGCCATCCATCTGAAGGAGTTGAGCCAGAGTTTCATTGTTCAGCCGGGCATGAGAATAACGTAGCGATTCCACACCCTGTTTATTGATGCTGATAAAAGAAAGCTCATAGTTCAGGGACTGGCTGGCATGGTTCATTTCCTGCAACAACGCCCCGGGCGATGTAGTATCTGCCGAGGCGTTCTGCGTAAAAAAAACACTACCAGCCAGTAAAGAGACAATGCACAAAAGCTGCTTCATTACTGCGATTGCGTTCCTAAAGTTTGATTGCCGGGAACTTCAATACCCGCCTGCCTGGTTTGCGCCTGTTCAAATTGCAGTTTTTCTGCGTGCAACCGGCGCTGCAGTTCGTAGTCCTGTAGCATGGCATTAATGCGACGACGTTGTTCCTGCATTTGTTGCTGGCCGCCATCCACACTCATGCTGTCAGACGGCACACCAAGGCTAACCGGGCTGGCTTTACCCATCATGGGTAAAGTATTGAACACCGGAGTTTCAGGCTGAGCAACAGAATCAGTTGCCCTGCCACCGGTATTATATTGCTGCACGCCAACTATCACGGCAAGCGATACGCACGCGGCCACACCAATTTGGGTGAGCTGACTCGCCCAGGGGCGAAGCTTTTTCCAAAACGGCATTTTTTGCCATTGGTGAGGCGTTGGCTGAGATTCTGTAATAAGAGGCGACGGGTTACGTGCGGGCTCTTTTTCTATGGCTTCCATAACACGGGCGGAAATATCCAAATCCAGGACTGTTCCTGTATCGCCACGGAGAGTGTCACGGATAAGGTGATAGCTTTCCCACGTCTGTAATAGTGATTTATCGCGCGATAACTCGCTGATAGTTTCACTGTCCAGAGTTTCACCATCCATAAGAGCGGAAAGTTTTTCTTTCTGCATGCCTAGATACCTTTTTCCAGTATGCCGCTATCGTCAACGCCGGATAAGCGGTTGAACTTTATTATCAATTGCTTCCCTGGCCCGGAAGATACGTGAACGAACAGTACCCACAGGGCAGTCCATGATGGCTGAGATCTCTTCATAACTCAGCCCTTCAATCTCCCGCAATGTAATAGCCATACGCAAATCTTCCGGGAGGGACTCAATTGTCCGGAAAACAATCTGTCTCAGTTCCTCAGACAACATTAAGTTCTCAGGGTTCGAAATTTCTTTTAATGCCCCACCCGTTTCGAAATTTTCAGCATCATTTGCATCAACATCGCTGGATGGTGGGCGACGCCCCTGAGCAACCAGGTAATTTTTCGCGGTATTCACCGCAATACGATACAGCCAGGTATAAAAAGCACTTTCACCCCGGAAAGAATCCAGCGCGCGATATGCCTTAATGAAAGATTCCTGAACCACATCAGGTACATCACCTGAAGGAACATAACGGGAAACCAAACTCGCAACCTTATGCTGGTAGCGAACAACCAGTAAGTTGAATGATTTTTGATCTCCCTTCTGGACCCGTTCGACAAGAACCTGATCCGCTAACTGCTCGCTCATCCGAGGTAATTTCTCCCCAAACCCAAATTCCTACGCGTAACCAAACTGCCACTCTGTCTTCGCACAATGAGCAAGCACCAGCTAAGACACGCAGAAACAACCAGAGTTCCATTACGCTATTGTTTTTGTTCATCGATTACGGACAAATATCATTTTCATTCTTTTTTGCCGCAGCTAAACGCAAATTCTGGAAACAGATAGTTGCATTCAGGCTTGTGCAGGGTATCTCATGCATCATGTTTTTTCACCTTAAAATCACTGACTAAGAGTAAGCCTCGCAAATATTTACTTAAATTTGCTTTTCCTCTGGCTGACGCCACCCCGCTTGTTTAGTCTTTGCTACTAAAATAAAAAAAATATGCATTTTTTCACAACCAGGTGCTATGCTCAGCAAATCTTGTTTAGTAAATTAAACACAATATCATGACAACTTCATCTGATTATATTAGTGACGTGCTGATTATAGGGAGTGGTGCTGCGGGCTTGTCTTTGGCGTTACGCCTTGCCAGCAACCATAAGGTGATTGTACTGAGCAAAGGCCCCATCAGCGAAGGCTCCACTTTTTATGCACAAGGCGGAATTGCTGCTGTTTTTGATGAAACAGACAGTGTTACAGCGCATGTGGAAGATACGCTGATAGCCGGAGCGGGTATTTGCGAACAGAGTGCTGTGGAGTTTGTTGCCAGCAATGCCCGACATTGTGTGCAATGGTTGATAGACCAGGGCGTGATGTTCGATACGGAAACTCAGCCCAATGGTGAAGCTGGTTATCACCTGACTCGTGAAGGTGGGCACAGCCATCGCCGAATTCTTCACTCAGCCGATGCCACAGGTAAAGCAGTCGAAACCACCCTTGTCAGCCAGGCGTTAAGCCACCCTAATATTCGCGTTCTCGAACGGTTTAATGCCGTCGACCTGATCATTTCAGACAAGATTGGCTTATCCGGCACCCGGCGAGTTGTCGGCGCATGGATTTGGAACCGTGAAAAAGAAAAAGTAGAAACCTGCAAGGCACGTTCTGTGGTACTGGCAACCGGAGGGGCATCAAAGGTCTACCAGTATACGACAAACCCGGATATTGCTTCTGGTGATGGTGTAGCTATGGCCTGGCGCGCAGGTTGCCGGGTGGCAAACCTTGAATTTAACCAGTTCCATCCCACTGCGTTATTTCACCCACAGGCACGCAATTTCTTATTAACGGAAGCACTCCGGGGCGAAGGCGCCTATCTTACTCGCGCAGATGGTTCCCGTTTTATGCCAGAGATTGATGCGCGTGCAGAACTGGCTCCCCGGGATGTGGTTGCCAGGGCAATTGACCATGAAATGAAACGCCTTGGCGCAGATTGCATGTACCTCAATATTAGCCACAAACCCGCACCTTTCATTCGCCAGCACTTCCCCATGATTTACGAGAAGCTGTTAACGCTGGGTATTGATTTAACGACCGACCCTGTTCCTGTAGTTCCCGCAGCGCATTACACTTGCGGCGGTGTGATGATTGATGAACACGGAAGAACCGATATTGACGGGTTATATGCCATTGGTGAAGTAAGCTATACCGGTCTGCATGGCGCCAACCGCATGGCATCGAATTCACTGTTGGAATGCCTGGTGTATGGCTGGTCAGCGGCAGAAGATATCAACAAGCGACTGCCGGCAACCAAACATGCCCAATACCTGCCAGTATGGGATGAAAGCCGGGTTGATGATGCCGATGAACGAGTGGTCATTCAGCATAACTGGCATGAGCTTCGCCTGTTGATGTGGGATTACGTGGGGATTGTACGAACCAATAAACGTCTTGAGCGGGCGTTACGGCGTATCATGATGCTTCAGCAAGAAATTCATGAATATTATGCCAATTTCCGCGTTTCTAATAATCTACTGGAACTGCGTAACCTGGTTCAGGTTGCTGAATTAATTGTCCGTTGCGCCCTGATGCGTAAAGAGAGCCGTGGGCTGCATTACACACTGGATTACCCGGATATGTTGCCTGAATCCGGGCCAACGATTCTTTCACCCACCAGCTACATAAATAAATAGAAGTCCTGGGTCAGGCCAGTGTAAGCCTCTGAGTAACGCTGGTCTGACCCACGGATAACAATTTGCTCTGCAAAGAATTCCCCGGCGCTGGGCGACAAACCGAGCAACACGCGGTGTGGCGGTTTACCTTCATGCTCAGTGATATTCGCACGAAAACGGCAATGCCAGCCTTGTTGTTCTGCCTGCAACACAAAAGCCTGCCCTATTGATTCTGGCAAAACGACACAAAAAAAACCCTGTTCAGTAATGCGGTCTGCCGCGCATTGCAACAGAGAGCTATGATCGAGTTGCGTAGTGTAACGAGCATGTTCACGCTCAGGTGTTGCGCAGGATACACCTTTGTCGAAGTACGGCGGGTTACTGACAATAAGTTCATAACGTTCAGTATGCTGCAAATGCCACTGTTTAATATCAGACTGGTAAACCGTAATTTTATCTGCCCATGGCGAAGCTGCGACATTTTCCCGTGCCTGAATAGCGGCTGCATTATCAATCTCAACAGCATCAATGAACGCATGCCCATGGGTGCGCTGAGCCAGCATCAATGCCAGTAAGCCACTTCCCGTGCCAATATCCAGAATGCGCTTCACGCCGGCTACAGGTGCCCAGGCCCCCAGGAGTACACCATCAGTTCCGACTTTCATCGCACAACGGTCGTGAGCCACAAAAAATTGTTTGAAGGTGAACCCACCCCGACGAAGTACTGCTTTATGCCCGGTCATACTTGCTACCTTTACCTGAATCCGTTGTAGCATAGGAGAAAGGGCGTTACGGGGAAAGGGGTTCATGATATTAGAGATGAACATATTAGCCTAAACGTCTATAATCGCCCCCCCACTCAGAGGTAGATGATGACTGTAACCACTTTTTCCGAACTCGAACTTGATGAAAGCCTGCTGGATGCACTCCAGGATAAAGGCTTTACTCGCCCGACAGCTATTCAGGCTGAGGCAATTCCTCCTGCACTGGAGGGGCGCGATATCCTGGGCTCTGCACCAACTGGAACCGGGAAGACTGCGGCTTACTTACTGCCGGTGATGCAACATCTGCTCGATTTTCCGCGTAAAAAGTCCGGGCCTCCTCGGGTGTTGATCCTCACTCCGACTCGCGAGCTGGCTATGCAGGTTGCAGAGCATGCCAAAGAGCTGGCTGCCCATACAAAGCTGGATATTGCCACCATTACTGGCGGCGTCGCTTACATGAACCACGCAGAAGTATTCAGTGAAAACCAGGACATTGTTGTCGCAACGACTGGCCGCCTGCTGCAATACATTAAAGAAGAGAATTTCGACTGTCGCGCCGTTGAAATGCTGATTCTCGATGAAGCAGACCGGATGCTGGATATGGGGTTTGCCCAGGATATTGAGCATATATCAGGTGAAACTCGCTGGCGTAAACAAACCATGTTGTTTTCCGCCACCCTTGAAGGGCAGGCGATAAAAGATTTTGCTGAACGTTTACTTGAAGACCCGGCCGAAGTGTCTGCCACCCCATCCGTTCGTGAGCGTAAAAAAATACACCAGTGGTATTACCGCGCTGACAACGTTGAGCATAAAACTGCGTTGCTGGTAAACCTGCTGGGTCAGCCTGATGTTACACGTTCTATTGTTTTTGTGCGTAAGCGTGAGCGTGTGCATGAGTTAGCCGGGTGGCTGCGTGATGCCGGAATTCAAACCTGTTATCTCGAGGGAGAAATGGTTCAGGCTAAACGTAATGAAGCAATCAAACGCCTGACCGATGGCCGGGTTAATGTGCTTATTGCTACGGATGTTGCCGCTCGCGGTATTGATATTCCTGATGTCAGCCATGTATTTAACTTCGACTTACCGCGAGGGAGCGACACTTATCTTCACCGCATTGGCAGAACCGGCCGCGCCGGGCGCAAAGGGACAGCTATTTCGTTAGTTGAAGCGCACGACCATTTATTGCTGGGCAAAATTGAGCGTTATATTCAGGAGCCACTCAAATCGCGCATTATTGAGGAGCTCAGGCCGACCACGCGAACCCCGAGTGACAAACTGAAAGGGAAACCGTCCAAAAAGGTTAAAGCTCGCCGTGAAGAGAAGAAAAAAGAGCAGGATAAAACAAAAGGGCGAGTGAAGCAGCGCCACCGTGACACCAAAAATGTGGGTAAAAGGCGCAAGCCAGCCGCTGCTGCTAAACAGGCTTCACCGGAAGCAGAAGGCACTGACAAACAGTCATAATTGATCCTGGACACGTTATTCCACACGACAGGCCTGTGCTCATGTACGGGCCTTATTATTTGTTTTGACCAGCCATGAATACAAAAAAAAACGCCACACCCGCAGGTATGGCGCTGAAAAAACGGTTGGCGTGCTATTACAGACTTTCAGTGAAAGTACGGGCAATAACATCACGCTGCTGTTCTGGCGTTAGTGAGTTAAAACGCACTGCATAACCAGAAACACGAATAGTCAGTTGCGGGTATTTTTCCGGGTGTTTTACTGCGTCTTCCAGTGTTTCACGACGCAGCACATTCACGTTCAGGTGCTGACCACCTTCAACACGAACTTCTGGTTTAACTTCCATTGGGATTTCACGATATTCGATTTCACCCAGTTTGCTAACTGAAACCACTTCATCTTCGGCAAAGCCTGCTTTAGCACAAACACAACGTGCTTCACCTTTTTCGCTGTCCAGCAGCCAGAAAGAGTTCATCAAATCGTCATTTGCAGCTTTTGTAATCTGAATACCAGTAATCATGCTATGTCTCCCTAAGAGCAGTTCTTCGTGATTTTAATGGCCAGCGCCTGGCCAATTGGTAAAACCATTGTTGCGATATTGTTTGTATACCAGTCACCAGGCCTGCATTCTTTGATTTTAATCAAAGAAAACCATGCGACTAAAAAGGTCATTAATAGTTCTATTTGTTTTACATCAACTTATGCGTTTCATTGATGGATAAAAGTTTTGTAAATTTTCAAAAAAAATTGAATGAAATAAACAAAAATGAAGGTGCTATTTTGCTTCGTAGGGGGAACAGGGTAAGCTAGCTCCAGAAAAATTGTGGGAGAGAGGCATGGCAGGAAAACTAACCTGGCACGATGTGCTGGCTGAGGAAAAACAGCAACCTTATTTCATCGAAACACTGCAAAGAGTGGCTGATGTTCGCCGGTCTGGTATTACCGTCTACCCACCAGCAAAAGATGTGTTTAATGCATTTCGTTATACAGAATTAGGTGATATCAAAGTCGTGATTCTGGGTCAGGACCCTTATCACGGCCCGGGGCAAGCCCATGGTCTGGCTTTCTCTGTGCTGCCAGGCATTACACCACCGCCATCACTAGTGAATATGTATAAAGAGCTGGAAGGTTCGTTACCCGGTTTTCAACGCCCGAACCATGGCTATCTTGAAAGCTGGGCACGGCAGGGAGTATTGCTGCTCAACACAGTGCTAACCGTTGAGGCAGGGAAAGCGCATTCTCACGCCAGTTTTGGCTGGGAAACATTCACAGATAAAGTGATTTCATTGATTAATGCGCACTGTGAAGGTGTCGTTTTTCTGTTATGGGGCGCCCATGCCCAGAAAAAAGGCAGTATAATCGACCGGCAAAGACATGTCGTTTTACAGGCTCCTCACCCGTCACCGCTATCTGCTCACCGTGGTTTCTTTGGATGTGGGCATTTTATTAAGGCCAATGAGTATTTAGCTGAACGTGGCCTGCCACCCATTGATTGGGTACCTCATTTACCTGAAGCACCACAAGTGTAACGCCTGTAAAAAAGCCGGCGCAAAATCAATGCCCCGGCTTGTTCATTACGCCTGAAAATACTTAGTGATTCTGGCGCCACCATTCAGCAAGAATAATCCCGCTGGCTACGGAGACGTTCAGGCTACTGGCACTGCCGGTTCCATCAATTGAGACATGCAAATCGGAATTGAGCAGAGCTTCATGCTTCTCATCACTGCCTTCACGGCCAATCAGCAAAACAACCTTTTTCGGCAACTCTGCTGAAAATAAAGGTGTACCACCTTTCCCAGAGGTGCCAACAATGGTGTAGCCTGCAGCCCTGAACTGACGCAGCGCTTCCTCAACACTACTGGAGGTAATCGCGCTAACATGCTCGGCTCCGCCTTCTGCTGTTCTCACCGCAGCACCAGATTCCAGTAACCCGGCATCATTCACCAAAACCCCGTTCACACCAAAGTGTGCGCAGGAGCGAACGATCCCCCCCAGGTTATGAGGATTACTGACATCTTCAAGCGCGAGAACACAATCAGTTTCGCCAGCCTGGCTTACCCAGGTATCTACTTCAATACCACGGCGCTTTTTAATCAGGAAACACACACCACCATGATGTTCAGTACCTGACGCTTTCGTCAGTTCTTCATCATCAACCACATGGTATGCTTTGCGGTTAGCGGCCATCCAGCGCAAGGCCTCTTTGAAGCGCGGGGTTACGCTCTGAACAAACCAACCACGGACAATCGCTTCAGGACGATTCTGGAATAATGCCAGGCAGGCATTGACGCCATATACGCGCGTTTCTTCTGCCCGTTGCCGACGTAAAACTTCCGGGTCGATAAAGCTTTTACCACTAATACCACCATGATCCACTTCAGGCTGTTCTGTTTCACCGGGCGCTCTGGACACAGTACGCCATGGAGAACGTTCGCGCGACGCCTTGCCGTCAGTGTCTTTACGTGGACCTTTCCCTTGTCCCCGGGATGGTTTATCCGGACGTCCGCCGCCTTTGCCTGTGCGGGGATTACGCCCACGTTCACTTGAGGCATCATCCGAACGAACATACATCACCTTCACTTTACCGCTCTTACCTTTCATCTCGTCGCTCATTCTCTTTCTCCACCAGCGCTGCGCGAAGCGCGAAGATTACCTGATGTAGCAAGCGTTATCTATTTCCTTTACGCAAAAGCTAACAACTATTGTACCCATCGAATAAATCGCATTGCTGTTAGCAACCTTAACAATAATAATACGCAACATATATTAAACATTTATCCGTAACTTCACAGTGACGAATTATCGTTGAGGTTAACTATGAAAACAGTATGTACCGCCTGCCAGTCCATCAATCGCCTTCCCGAAGAACGCCTCCAGGATGGCGCAAAATGTGGCCGGTGCGGTCACGCACTGTTTGATGGCAGTATCGTCAATGCTACCAGTAAAACACTGGACACAATCCTCAAAGATGACCTGCCTGTTGTTATTGATTTTTGGGCTCCCTGGTGCGGCCCGTGCCGTAACTTCGCGCCTGTTTTTGAAGAAGTCGCGGAGGAACGCCGCGAACATACACGTTTCGTGAAAATCAACACCGAAGCCGAACAAGAATTAAGTGCGCGTTTTCGTATCCGCAGTATTCCCACCATCATGATGTTTAAACAAGGCGAACTGGTGGATATGCTCAATGGTGCTATGCCAAAAGCTCCGTTTGATGAATGGTTGAATGAAAGCCTGGAAACACAATCCTGAATCACTTGTTCCAATATCTCCACTCTGAGAGAATGGCGTTTTTCTTGTAAGCCACTTCCATGCACGATAACGCCGTTCTCCGCTTACGCGAGGCAAGACTCGCCCGGTCCACTCGCCCATTTCTTGCCCGTGGCAACAAGGTTCGTCGCTGCCAGCGCTGCCTGCTTGCACTGACGCAGTGCTTATGTGACACCCTGGTTACAGCACCCTCACGCAGCCAGTTCAGTTTACTCATGTACGATACTGAGCCATTGAAGCCGAGTAATACAGGCCGCCTGATTGCAGATATTCTGCCGGGAACAACCGCATTTCAGTGGTCACGCACCGAACCACCAGAACCGCTATTATCATTAATTTCATCAGGTGACTGGCAACCTATGGTCGTGTTTCCGGCCAGTGATACGGGTGAATCACGCAAGGTATATCATCGGCCCCCGACTACCGGGAAACCGCTACTGTTTATTATGCTGGATGGGACATGGAGCGAAGCCCGAAAAATGTTTCGTAAAAGCCCCTGGCTGGACACGCTACCGGTCATTTCTGTCGATTTGAATGCCACTTCCGCCTACCAGTTACGTGAAGCTCACGGTGAAGGGCAGTATTGCACAGCTGAAGTGGCTATTGCCTTGCTGGAACTGTCTGGTGATGTTGTTGCATCCCGGCAATTAACCCGGCATTTCACGCTGTTCCGCGAACGTTATCTTGCCGGAAAAGCTCATCATTCACACAAGGTCACAGCAAAACTGGAAGAAAGCATTTAAACTCAGCGAGTCATATCTCTTAGGGAGAGGAAGATGAGCCAGAGAGGACTGGAAGCACTATTACGCCCGGCATCGATTGCCGTTATTGGTGCCTCAATGAAACCCGGGCGTGCAGGTTTTCTGATGATGCAAAACTTACTGGCCGGTGGGTTCAAAGGCCCTGTATTGCCCGTAACACCTGCATGGAAAGCAGTTTGTGGTGTTCTGGCATGGCCTGAAGTAAGTGCATTACCTTTTTCGCCAGATCTCGCCGTACTTTGTACCCATGCCAAACGCAACATTGAGTTACTAACAGCACTGGGTAAAAAAGGCTGCAAAACATGTATTGTGCTTTCTTCTCCCCCAGAGCAACAGGCTGAGCTGCTCTCCTGTGCCCAACAATGGCAAATGCGCATTCTTGGCCCTAACAGCCTCGGGTTACTTGCTCCCTGGCAAGGGCTGAATGCCAGTTTTTCTCCTGTTCCTATACGCAAAGGAAAACTGGCATTTATTTCCCAATCAGCTGCTGTATCCAACACTATCCTTGACTGGGCTCAACAGCGTGAAATGGGTTTTTCTTATTTTGTCGCGCTTGGCGACAGCCTGGATATCAGCGTAGATGAACTGCTCGACTTTTTAGCCCGGGATAGCAAGACCAGCGCTATTCTGCTGTATCTTGAACACCTTTCCGATGCCCGCCGTTTTGTGTCTGCCGGGAGAAGTGCCTCCCGTAACAAACCTGTTGTTGTCATCAAAAGCGGGCGTAGTGAGCAAGCCTGGAAGTTACTCAAAACCCACGGTGGGCTGGATATTGCATGGGATGCGGCTATTCAGCGCGCAGGTATGTTGCGTGTTCAGGATACTCATGATCTCTTCTCCGCAGTAGAAACCCTCAGCCACATGCGCCCGCTAAAGGGCGAGAAGATTATGATCATGAGTAACGGGGCAGCACCTGCCGCACTGGCAATTGATGCTTTGTGGTTAAGAAACGGCAAACTAAGTGAACTAACAGAAGAAACCTGTAGGCAACTGGCAAAGTTGCTTCCTGCCAGTGTGGAGGCCAGCAACCCGCTCGATTTACGGGATGATGCCACTCCTGAACATTATTGCCAGGCATTAAGCTGTATGCTTGATGACAGTAACATCGATACGTTGCTGATTATTCACGCCCCCAGTGCAGCAGCCCCGGCAACAGAATGCGCTCAGGCGATTATCCAGCAATTGAAACAGCACCCGCGCGGCAGACGCCTGACCATCCTGACAAACTGGTGTGGTGAGCATTCTTCGATTGAGGCCCGGCGGTTATTCAGTGACGCAGCTATCCCTACTTACCGGACACCAGAAGGTGCTATCACCGCGTTTATGCATATGGTTGAATACCGGCGCAACCAAAAGCAATTGCGTGAAACCCCTGCACTACCCGCCAACCTGCAACAAAATACAACAGAAGCCCACCGGAGATTACAGCAAGCATTAGAGCAAGGCGTCACCACACTGGATACCCATGAGGTTCGCCCAATTCTGGAAGCTTATGGCCTGAAAACACTACCAACATGGATTGCTGGTGACAGCGCTGAAGCTGTGCATATTGCAGAGCAAATTGGCTACCCGGTTGCCCTGAAATTACGTTCCCCGGATATTCCTCATAAGTCCGAAGTTCAGGGGGTGATGTTGTACCTCAGAACCCCTGCTGAAGTTGAGCATGCAGCAGAAGCAATTATTGACCGTGTCAGGCTGACCTGGCCTCAGGCAAGTATTCATGGTTTGTTGGTCCAAAGCATGGCTAACCGGGCTGGAGCTCAGGAACTCCGTATCCAGGTGGATAACGATCCTCTTTTTGGTCCGCTGATCATGTTGGGTGAAGGTGGCCGGGACTGGCAACCAGATAAACAAGCTGTTGTTGCCTTACCTCCCCTGAATATGAACCTTGCGCGCTATTTGATCATTCAGGCAATTAAATTAGGGAAGATCCGTGGCCAAAGTGCGTTATCACCACTTGATATTACCGGGCTGAGCCACATTCTGGTGCAAGTATCTAACCTGATTATTGATTGCCCGGAAATCAGTAAGCTGGATATTCATCCACTGCTGGTTTCTGGCAGTGATTTCAGTTTGCTGGATGTGACACTGCAACTGGTTCCTCAAGAAAATACAGTACAACGCCAGCTTGTTATTCGCCCTTATCCTCATGAATTCGAAGAGCAAGTCGTACTGAAAAGTGGTGCCAGCTGTTTATTTCGCCCTATTCTTCCTGAGGATGAACCCTTGCTGCAACTGTTTATCAGCCAGGTAACTAAAGAAGATCTCTATTACCGTTATTTCAGCGAAATCAATGAATTTACCCATGACGATTTAGCTAACATGACGCAGATAGACTACGATCGAGAAATGGCTTTTGTGGCCGTTCGTTCAACACCTGGAGGGGATGAAATTATCGGTGTATCACGGGCAATATCAGATCCTGATAATGTCGATGCCGAATTTGCCGTATTGGTTCGCTCTGATCTTAAAGGGTTGGGATTAGGGAGAAAGTTGATGGAAAAACTTATCAACTATACCCGTGAACATGGGCTCAATAATTTAAACGGCATCACCATGCCTGGAAATCAGGGGATGATAACGCTCGCCAAAAAACTGGGGTTTCATATTGAGACGATGCTGGAAGATGGCATTGTCAGTCTGTCTCTGCCACTATCAACAGAGTCTGAATTATGAATATGTTAGCTACATTCATGCCTTGTAGTGGTATCATCGACAGATTCTGTCGCCAGGCTCAAGCGTCTGGCAGCCCTAAATAGAGAGAAGATTAGCACTGTGATGTTGTCCAGACTTAAGCGAAATAAACATCAACAACACCTTGCCCAGTTACCCAAGCTTCCTCAGTCAGTTGATGATGTTGAGTTCTTTTTTTCCCCTGCAGATTTCAGGGAAACACTGCTGGAAAAAATAGCGACGGCGACAAGGCGCATCTGTATTGTTGCGCTATATTTGGAGCAGGATGATGGCGGACAGGCAGTGCTTGCAGCCCTGTATCAGGCTAAAAAGCTCCGCCCGGAATTAGAGGTAACTGTACTGGTTGACTGGCACCGTGCACAACGCGGGCGCATAGGTGCTGCAGCATCGGACACAAACGCAGACTGGTATGCCAGAATGGCTTCTGAACATCCAGGTACGGTTATTCCCGTCTATGGCGTTCCTGTCAATACGCGTGAAGCATTGGGTGTACTGCATTTTAAAGGTTTCATTATTGATAACGCTGTTTTGTACAGCGGTGCCAGTTTGAACGATGTATACCTTCATCAACATGATAAATACCGCTACGATCGCTACCACTTAATCCGCAACAGCGCTCTGGCAGATACGCTGTATGTTTGGGTAAAACAAAATTTGGTAGCTGGCATGGCTGTAAACCGGCTCGATGCCCCTGAGCGGCCAAAAAGTCAGGATATCAAAAATGATATTCGCTTATACCGGCAGAAACTACGGGAAAGTAGCTACCATTATACCGGGCGGTCAGATAACGAAACACTATCGGTGACACCACTGGTTGGTCTTGGTAAATCCAGTTTACTGAACCGAACCATTTGCCACCTGATTCCATGCACTGAACACAAGTTGACCATCTGCACCCCCTATTTTAATTTACCCGCTATTTTAGTCCGTAATATCATTGGGCTACTACGAGCCGGGAAACAAGTCGAAATTATTGTGGGCGATAAAACCGCCAATGATTTCTATATTCCTGAAGATCAGCCGTTTAAAATTATTGGTGCCTTACCATATCTTTATGAGATCAATTTGCGCAGGTTTATTAGCCGGTTGCAATATTATGTCAACAGTGGTCAGTTAATTGTTCGTTTATGGAAAGATGCTGACAATAGCTACCACCTGAAAGGTATGTGGGTAGATACTGAATGGATGCTGCTAACGGGCAACAACCTGAATCCTCGTGCATGGCGGCTTGATCTTGAAAATGCCATTCTGGTACATGATCCACTTAATGAACTGGAAGCTCCACGAGAGCATGAACTCCAGCTAATTCGCCAGCACACAACCATCGTTCAGCATTATCGTGACCTGCAAAGTATTGCAGACTACCCGATTAAAGTTCGTAAACTCATTCGCCGTTTACGCCGGATTCGTATCGATAAGTTGATTAGTAGAATGTTATAACTTACCTTTATTTCCTTGTCTGGTTTCGCCAGGCAAGGTTTTCTTCTCTCCTGTTATTTCTTCCTTATTAAGCCAGTTATCTCACTTTCTTATTTGATGTCAGCTTATGTTTGTTATCTATTGCGGCATAACACATTTGTGGTGATATCTGAGTTAGCTCTGCGCACGTCAGTTGTCTTCTGATTAGCCGTTAATTTTCTGAAGACACAAAAGCAAAAAACCCCCAGCTTTCGCTGAGGGTTCTTCTTAATTAAAGCCTGGCAGTTCCCTACTCTCGCATGGGGAGACCCCACACTACCATCGGCGCTACGGCGTTTCACTTCTGAGTTCGGCATGGGGTCAGGTGGGACCACCGCGCTCTTGCCGCCAGGCAGATTCTGTTTTATTCACCGCCTCACGGCCATGAATCTTAATCCGTCAACAGGCTGAAAATTTCGTCTCTCTCACACCAAAACATCTTTGGCGTTGTAAGGTTAAGCCTCACGGTTCATTAGTACCGGTTAGCTCAACGCATCGCTGCGCTTACACACCCGGCCTATCAACGTCGTCGTCTTCAACGTTCCTTCAGGACTCTTAAAGAGTCAGGGAGAACTCATCTCGGGGCAAGTTTCGTGCTTAGATGCTTTCAGCACTTATCTCTTCCGCATGTAGCTACCGGGCAGTGCCATTGGCATGACAACCCGAACACCAGTGATGCGTCCACTCCGGTCCTCTCGTACTAGGAGCAGCCCCCCTCAATTCTCCAGCGCCCACGGCAGATAGGGACCGAACTGTCTCACGACGTTCTAAACCCAGCTCGCGTACCACTTTAAATGGCGAACAGCCATACCCTTGGGACCTACTTCAGCCCCAGGATGTGATGAGCCGACATCGAGGTGCCAAACACCGCCGTCGATATGAACTCTTGGGCGGTATCAGCCTGTTATCCCCGGAGTACCTTTTATCCGTTGAGCGATGGCCCTTCCATTCAGAACCACCGGATCACTATGACCTGCTTTCGCACCTGCTCGCGCCGTCACGCTCGCAGTCAAGCTGGCTTATGCCATTGCACTAACCTCCTGATGTCCGACCAGGATTAGCCAACCTTCGTGCTCCTCCGTTACACTTTAGGAGGAGACCGCCCCAGTCAAACTACCCACCAGACACTGTCCCCACGCCAGATTATGGCGCCAGGTTAGAACATCAAACATTAAAGGGTGGTATTTCAAGGTTGGCTCCATGCAGACTGGCGTCCACACTTCAAAGCCTCCCACCTATCCTACACATCAAGGCTCAATGTTCAGTGTCAAGCTATAGTAAAGGTTCACGGGGTCTTTCCGTCTTGCCGCGGGTACACCGCATCTTCACGGCGAGTTCAATTTCACTGAGTCCCGGGTGGAGACAGCCTGGCCATCATTACGCCATTCGTGCAGGTCGGAACTTACCCGACAAGGAATTTCGCTACCTTAGGACCGTTATAGTTACGGCCGCCGTTTACCGGGGCTTCGATCAGGAGCTTCGCTTGCGCTGACCCCATCAATTAACCTTCCGGCACCGGGCAGGCGTCACACCGTATACGTCCACTTTCGTGTTTGCACAGTGCTGTGTTTTTAATAAACAGTTGCAGCCAGCTGGTATCTTCGACTGACTTCAGCTCCATCCGCGGGGGACTTCACCTACATGTCAGCGTGCCTTCTCCCGAAGTTACGGCACCATTTTGCCTAGTTCCTTCACCCGAGTTCTCTCAAGCGCCTTGGTATTCTCTACCTGACCACCTGTGTCGGTTTGGGGTACGATTTCGTGTTACCTGGAGCTTAGAGGCTTTTCCTGGAAGCAGGGCATCTGTCACTTCAGCACCGTAGTGCCTCGTCATCACGCCTCAGTGTTAATGAGCAACCGGATTTGCCTGGTCACTCCACCTTCACGCTTAAACCGGGACAACCGTCGCCCGGATGACACAGCCTTCTCCGTCCCCCCTTCGCAGTAACACCAAGTACAGGAATATTAACCTGTTTCCCATCGACTACGCCTTTCGGCCTCGCCTTAGGGGTCGACTCACCCTGCCCCGATTAACGTTGGACAGGAACCCTTGGTCTTCCGGCGTGCGGGTTTTTCACCCGCATTATCGTTACTTATGTCAGCATTCGCACTTCTGATACCTCCAGCATGCCTCACAGCACACCTTCACCGGCTTACAGAACACTCCCCTACCCAACAACACTCAGTGTCGCTGCCGCAGCTTCGGTGCATGGTTTAGCCCCGTTACATCTTCCGCGCAGGCCGACTCGACCAGTGAGCTATTACGCTTTCTTTAAATGATGGCTGCTTCTAAGCCAACATCCTGGCTGTCTGGGCCTTCCCACATCGTTTCCCACTTAACCATGACTTTGGGACCTTAGCTGGCGGTCTGGGTTGTTTCCCTCTTCACGACGGACGTTAGCACCCGCCGTGTGTCTCCCGTGATAACATTCTCCGGTATTCGTAGTTTGCATCGGGTTGGTAAGCCGGGATGGCCCCCTAGCCGAAACAGTGCTCTACCCCCGGAGATGAATTCACGAGGCGCTACCTAAATAGCTTTCGGGGAGAACCAGCTATCTCCCGGTTTGATTGGCCTTTCACCCCCAGCCACAGGTCATCCGCTAATTTTTCAACATTAGTCGGTTCGGTCCTCCAGTTAGTGTTACCCAACCTTCAACCTGCCCATGGCTAGATCACCGGGTTTCGGGTCTATACCCTGCAACTGGACGCCCGGTTAAGACTCGGTTTCCCTGCGGCTCCCCTATACGGTTAACCTTGCTACAGAATATAAGTCGCTGACCCATTATACAAAAGGTACGCAGTCACCCCATTAAGAGGCTCCCACTGCTTGTACGTACACGGTTTCAGGTTCTTTTTCACTCCCCTCGCCGGGGTTCTTTTCGCCTTTCCCTCACGGTACTGGTTCACTATCGGTCAGTCAGGAGTATTTAGCCTTGGAGGATGGTCCCCCCATATTCAGACAGGATACCACGTGTCCCGCCCTACTCATCGAGCTCACAACAGGTGCGCTTTCGTGTACGGGGCTTTCACCCTGTATCGCCGGCCATTCCGGACCGTTCCACTAACACACCTGCTGATTCAGACTCTGGGCTCTTCCCCGTTCGCTCGCCGCTACTTGGGGAATCTCGGTTGATTTCTTTTCCTCGGGGTACTTAGATGTTTCAGTTCTCCCGGTTCGCCTCATTAACCTATGGATTCAGTTAATGATAGTGTGACGAGTCACACTGGGTTTCCCCATTCGGACATCGCCGGTTATAACGGTTCATATCACCTCACCGGCGCTTTTCGCAGATTAGCACGTCCTTCATCGCCTCTGACTGCCAGGGCATCCACCGTGTACGCTTAGTCGCTTAACCTCACAACCCGAAGATGTCTTCGTGCTGTAAGTTTTGAGAGACTCACGAACAACTTGCGTTGTTCTGTGTTTCAATTTTCAGCTTGTTCCGGATTTTTAAAGAGCATAATACTTCACAGCATACTGATTCAGTACACTCTGAACTATTTTAACGGACAGGGATGGTGGAGCTATGCGGGATCGAACCGCAGACCTCCTGCGTGCAAAGCAGGCGCTCTCCCAGCTGAGCTATAGCCCCATCGAGTCATACAACGTTCTGTTACCCGTAATTTTCACTGAGACAAGGCGCAGAATGACGAAGCATACTTTTCAGTATGTGAGTCATTTTGCAACACCGTATCAGGGAAAATTTGGTAGGCCTGAGTGGACTTGAACCACCGACCTCACCCTTATCAGGGGTGCGCTCTAACCACCTGAGCTACAAGCCTGCAGAAGTTTTACTGCCCGTTTTTCTTTTCATCAGACAATCTGTGTGAGCACTGCAAAAGACCGTATCTCTAAGGTAAGGAGGTGATCCAACCGCAGGTTCCCCTACGGTTACCTTGTTACGACTTCACCCCAGTCATGAATCACAAAGTGGTAAGCGCCCTCCCGAAGGTTAAGCTACCTACTTCTTTTGCAACCCACTCCCATGGTGTGACGGGCGGTGTGTACAAGGCCCGGGAACGTATTCACCGCGGCATTCTGATCCGCGATTACTAGCGATTCCGACTTCATGGAGTCGAGTTGCAGACTCCAATCCGGACTACGACGCACTTTATGAGGTCCGCTTACTCTCGCAAGTTCGCTTCTCTTTGTATGCGCCATTGTAGCACGTGTGTAGCCCTGGTCGTAAGGGCCATGATGACTTGACGTCATCCCCACCTTCCTCCAGTTTATCACTGGCAGTCTCCTTTGAGTTCCCGGCCTAACCGCTGGCAACAAAGGATAAGGGTTGCGCTCGTTGCGGGACTTAACCCAACATTTCACAACACGAGCTGACGACAGCCATGCAGCACCTGTCTCAGAGCTCCCGAAGGCACTCCCGCATCTCTGCAGGATTCTCTGGATGTCAAGACCAGGTAAGGTTCTTCGCGTTGCATCGAATTAAACCACATGCTCCACCGCTTGTGCGGGCCCCCGTCAATTCATTTGAGTTTTAACCTTGCGGCCGTACTCCCCAGGCGGTCGACTTAACGCGTTAGCTCCGGAAGCCACGCCTCAAGGGCACAGCCTCCAAGTCGACATCGTTTACGGCGTGGACTACCAGGGTATCTAATCCTGTTTGCTCCCCACGCTTTCGCACCTGAGCGTCAGTCTTCGTCCAGGAGGCCGCCTTCGCCACCGGTATTCCTCCAGATCTCTACGCATTTCACCGCTACACCTGGAATTCTACCTCCCTCTACGAGACTCCAGCCTGCCAGTTTCGAATGCAGTTCCCAGGTTGAGCCCGGGGATTTCACATCCGACTTGACAGACCGCCTGCGTGCGCTTTACGCCCAGTAATTCCGATTAACGCTTGCACCCTCCGTATTACCGCGGCTGCTGGCACGGAGTTAGCCGGTGCTTCTTCTGTCAGTAACGTCAATTGATGAGCGTATTAAGCTCACCACCTTCCTCCTGACTGAAAGTACTTTACAACCCGAAGGCCTTCTTCATACACGCGGCATGGCTGCATCAGGCTTGCGCCCATTGTGCAATATTCCCCACTGCTGCCTCCCGTAGGAGTCTGGACCGTGTCTCAGTTCCAGTGTGGCTGGTCATCCTCTCAGACCAGCTAGGGATCGTCGCCTTGGTGAGCCGTTACCTCACCAACAAGCTAATCCCATCTGGGCACATCTGATGGCAAGAGGCCCGAAGGTCCCCCTCTTTGGTCTTGCGACGTTATGCGGTATTAGCCACCGTTTCCAGTAGTTATCCCCCTCCATCAGGCAGTTTCCCAGACATTACTCACCCGTCCGCCGCTCGCCGGCAAAGAAGCAAGCTTCTTCCCGCTGCCGCTCGACTTGCATGTGTTAGGCCTGCCGCCAGCGTTCAATCTGAGCCATGATCAAACTCTTCAATTTAAAGTTTGATGCTCAAAGAATTAAACTGTTTATTCGTAATGAATTAACTGTTAGTCACTCTTTAAGACTTGATAATTTTTAGCGTCTTGCGACGTTAAGATATCAGTGCTTATGAGTGCCCACACAGATTGTCTGATAAATTGTTAAAGAGCAGTGCCACCGTATTTCCGGGTGGCGCGGGCTGCGTATATTACGCTTTCCCGCTACAGAGTCAAGCATTTATTTTTACTTAACTTTGCCTGACAGGCCGGTTTGTTTGCCGTTGTGCCGTGTCAGTGGTGGCGCATTATAGGGACTAATCTCTCGCTGGCAAGTGTTTAATACAAAAAAATTATCGTTCGATTATTTTCCAGGCAAATCACATCTTAAACTGTGATTTTTGGATATTTATTATACAAAAACAGGCCGCACAGGGCCTGTTTTTGTTATTTTTGTGATTTACTGCACTGCGACAATCGAACCATCTTTAACTTTCAGCTCAATTGTTTTTCCCGGAATTAACTCGCCCGACAAAATTTGCTGGGCCAGTGGGTTCTCAACCTGTTGCTGAATGGCTCGTTTCAACGGCCGCGCACCATAAACCGGGTCGTAGCCATTTTCACCAAGCATTACCAAAGCTTCATCTGTGATATGAAGTTCATAACCACGTTCTTCCAGGCGTTTATACAACCGCTGCAACTGAATATTCGCAATAGAAGCAATATGGCGCTCTGAAAGTGGGTGGAAAACAACTACCTCATCAATACGGTTGATAAACTCAGGCCTGAAGCTATGAGTCACTACGCCCATTACCAACTCTTTCATATTGCCATAATCAAGTTCCCCAAACCGTTCCTGGATTAAATCAGAGCCCAGGTTTGAAGTCATGATGACTACAGTATTCCTGAAATCGACCGTTCTCCCCTGGCCGTCAGTAAGGCGCCCATCGTCTAATACCTGTAGTAAGATATTGAATACATCAGGATGTGCCTTTTCAACTTCATCCAGCAAAATGACCGAATATGGGCGGCGACGCACGGCTTCCGTCAAATAGCCCCCTTCCTCATAACCGACATATCCTGGAGGTGCCCCGACTAAACGGGAAACCGAGTGCTTTTCCATAAACTCCGACATGTCGATACGAACCATGGCGTCATCGCTGTCAAACATAAAATTCGCCAGGGATTTACACAATTCCGTTTTCCCAACCCCCGTAGGACCGAGGAACAAGAAAGAACCAATTGGACGATTAGGATCAGAAAGCCCCGCACGGCTACGGCGAATAGCATTCGAAACAGCCTGAACCGCCTCATCCTGGCCAATCACACGCTGATGCAATTGATCTTCCATACGTAATAACTTATCCCGTTCGCTTTCCAACATGCGGGACACAGGGATCCCCGTCCAGCGAGCCAGCACCTCAGCAATTTCTGCATCTGTCACTTTATTACGCAACAAGCGCATCGTTTTACCTTCAGACTGCGTAGCTGCCGCCAGCTGTTTCTCCAACTCGGGAATTTTGCCGTACTGCAGTTCAGACATTCTTGCCAGGTCTCCAGCACGACGCGCCTGGTCGATGGCAATTTTAGCCTGTTCTAATTCCGCCTTAATAGTTTGAGTACCGGATAACGACGCTTTTTCAGCTTTCCATTCTTCTTCCAGCTCAGCGTAGTCACGCTCTTTCTGAGATAACTCATCATTAAGCATTTCCAGACGCTTTTTACTGGCATCATCGGATTCTTTCAGTAGCGCCTGTTGTTCCAGTTTCAGTTGAATGATTCTGCGGTCAAGACGATCCAACTCTTCAGGTTTTGAGTCAATCTGCATTCGAATGCTGGAAGCAGCTTCATCTATCAGGTCAATCGCTTTATCCGGTAATTGCCGGTCTGCAATATAGCGATGTGACAGCGTTGCCGCAGCAACAATAGCCGGGTCAGTTATTTGCACATGGTGATGCAATTCATACCGCTCTTTTAAACCACGCAAAATAGCGATGGTGTCTTCAACACTGGGTTGTGCGACAAATACTTTCTGGAAACGACGCTCCAGCGCAGCGTCTTTTTCAATGTACTGACGATATTCATCCAGTGTGGTAGCCCCAACGCAATGCAACTCACCACGAGCAAGTGCCGGTTTCAGCATATTGCCCGCGTCCATTGCGCCATCGGCCTTACCAGCCCCTACCATAGTGTGTAATTCATCAATAAACAGAATGACGTTGCCTTCCTGTTTGGACAGATCATTCAGTACTGCTTTCAGTCGTTCTTCAAACTCGCCGCGGTATTTAGCGCCAGCCACCAGCGCCCCCATATCCAGAGCCAGAACACGGCGGCCTTTCAAGCCTTCAGGCACCTCGCCGTTGATAATACGTTGGGCAAGCCCTTCCACAATGGCGGTTTTACCCACACCAGGCTCACCAATCAGTACTGGATTATTTTTAGTACGGCGCTGCAATACCTGAATGGTTCGGCGAATTTCTTCATCACGGCCAATAACCGGATCAAGTTTGCCTTGTTCCGCCCGCTCAGTCAGGTCAAGCGTATATTTTTTTAATGCTTGCCGTTGGTCCTCGGCACCCTGATCATTCACGTTTTCCCCTCCGCGAATTTGCTCAATCGCTTGTGTTATATTGGCGATTGTTGCTCCAGCAGATTTCAGAATATCTGCCAGTGAACCGCGCGATTCAAGCGCAGCCAGAACGAACAGTTCAGACGAAATAAAGTTATCGCCACGTTTTTGCGCCAGTTTGTCGCACATGTTCAATACTCGCACCAGATCCTGCGAAGGTTGAACATCGCCCCCGGTACCTTCAACCTGAGGTAGCCGGGATAACGCATTTTCCATGGCGCTTTTAAGCTGAGTAGTATTAACGCCAGCAGAAGTCAGTAAAGGACGTACAGAGCCCCCCTCCTGATTGAATAAAGCACTCATCAGGTGAAGCGGTTCGATAAATTGGTTGTCGTGCCCGAGAGCAAGAGACTGGGCATCAGCGAGAGCAAGCTGGAATTTGTTAGTAAGACGATCCAGACGCATAATTCCTCCCATAACAGGTCAAATTTGCTACTGGAGATTAAATGAGGTCATCCCTCAATTTATTCAAGGTTAATGACCATAATTATGTTTGGGAAAAAATACACGTACCGGATCGCCTTGATTTAATAGGTTATATCAGCCAGATAAAACTTGCCATACGCCCGGTTGTTCTGTCACGGCGATAAGAGAAGAACGTACTGGACTCACTGAATGTGCAATGGTCACCGCCATACACCTGGTTAATACCCAGCTTTGCCAGGCGCTGGCGAGCCAGTTGGTAAATATTGGCGAAATATTTCTCACCCACAGGCCTGAATGCCTGCTGTGCTTCCGGGGCCTTTTCCATAAATGCGGCCCGCACTTCCGGGCCAACTTCAAAGGCCTCAGGACCAATCGCCGGGCCTAACCATGCGAGTAAATTAGCTGGTTCATCTTCAAAACAAGCAACGGTTGCTTCAATAACACCTTCACACAGCCCACGCCAGCCAGCATGTACAGCAGCCACTTCCGTACCTACATTGTTACATAATAAAACCGGCAAACAGTCTGCCGTCATAACAGCACACACTTTCCCTTTTTGCCGGGTATATACCGCATCTGCACGCTTATTCTCCCAGGGAGAATCCAGATTAAGTACATGCGTGCCATGAACTTGCTCAAGCCACTCTGGCTGAGCTGGCAAACCAGCTGCCGTATAAAAAATTTGCCTGTTTTGTTCAACATGGGCGGCATCATCACCACAGTGGGCGCCCAGATTCAGGCCCCCCCAGGGTGGCTGACTCACCCCGCCAATTCGGGTACTACTGCACGCCATTACACCTTCAGGTAATGGCCACTGCGGGGTGATCATTTTTGTCATAACCAGTCCACTTGATCTTTATAGGTTTCGAAATCGTCACGCATTACGGCAATAAGATCAATCATGTCTTGTGGAATAGGCGCATGCCATTCCATTTCTATACCGGAAATGGGGTGATATAAGCGCAGCATAGTGGCATGCAACGCCTGCCTGTCAAATTTACGCAGAGTGTCAATAAACGCTTCAGAGGCACCTTTTGGTGGACGAGGGCGGCCGCCATACAATGGGTCGCCCACCAGCGGGTGGCTGATATGTGCCATATGAACGCGAATCTGGTGCGTACGGCCAGTTTCCAGGCGCAGGCGCAGGCGGGTATGCACCCGGAACTGTTCCATAATCCGGTAGTGCGTCACAGCATGCTTGCCCATTGGGTGCACAGCCATATGAGTGCGCTTAGTAGGATGCCGGCTGATAGGTTCATTAACCAGACCACCGGCGGTCATATGCCCGATTGCCACTGCTTCATACTCACGGGTGATTTCTCTGCGCTGCAAAGACTCAACCAGGCGCGTTTGTGCCGGGACAGTTTTTGCCACCACCATCAACCCGGTGGTGTCTTTATCCAGGCGGTGCACAATCCCAGCCCGAGGAACATCCACAATCGGCGGGTAATAATGCAGTAATGCGTTTAGAATAGTGCCATCCGGGTTACCAGCACCCGGGTGAACCACTAAATCGCGCGGTTTATTAATAACGATGATGTCTTCATCTTCGTACACGATATCCAGCGGGATATCCTGCGGTTCGAAACGCACTTCTTCTTCAATTTCCGCATTGATGGAAACCTGTTCCCCACCAAGCACTTTTTCTTTAGGCTTATCGCAAAGCAGACCATTAATCTGAACGCGGCCCTGCAAAATCCACTCTTTTATTCGAGAACGGGAATAATCCGGGAACAATTCAGCCAAAGCCTGATCTAAGCGTTGACCGAGTTGAGTTTCGGATACCGTTGCAGTGAGTTGTACTAGTTGTGCCATATACAGCTTCTTTGTTTAACGTTGGGTTTTTACGGCTTTGCCGTTTAATATAGTGTGCTATTGTAGCTGGTCTTGACCGGAAGCTTCACGGAAAGTCTCCCGGAATAACATTTTGAGGAAAGCCAAAACGTCATGATGCGTATGAAATATCTGCTGGCAGCCGCCACACTGAGCCTTGCTCTGGCTGGTTGTTCCAGCTCCAAAGATGAGGTGCCTGATAATCCGCCTTCTGAAATTTACGCGACTGCTCAGCAAAAGCTGCAGGACGGTAACTGGAAAGCGGCGATAAAGCAACTTGAAGCGCTGGATAACCGTTATCCGTTTGGCCCATATTCGCAACAAGTTCAGTTGGATCTTATCTACGCCTATTATAAAAACGCAGACTTGCCGCTGGCACAGGCAGCCATTGACCGCTTCCTGCGCCTGAACCCCACGCATCCTAACATCGATTATGTGCTTTACATGCGTGGCCTGACCAACATGGCGCTCGACGACAGCGCACTGCAAGGTTTCTTCGGTGTGGATCGTTCAGACCGTGACCCACAGCATGCGCGTGATGCGTTCAACGATTTCTCAAAACTGGTACGTGGTTACCCGCACAGCGAGTATGCGAACGATGCAGAGAAACGGATGCTGTTCCTGAAAGACCGCCTGGCAAAATACGAGCTCTCCGTGGCGCAATATTACACCAGACGTGGCGCCTGGGTTGCAGTTGTTAACCGTGTGGAAGGTATGCTGAAAAACTACCAGGATACGCAGGCTACTCGTGATGCCCTGCCTCTGATGGAAAATGCCTACCGCAAAATGCAACTGGATGCGCAGGCAGAGAAAGTAGCCAAAATTATCGCATCAAACAGCCCGAACACCTGATTGGTGCCTCACACAAAAAAACGGTAGCCACAGGCTGCCGTTTTTTATGCCACTCACACACAAACTGTCACTTTTTCAGTTGTGTTATCCAGTCAACTATGGCGCTTTTTAGCGTATTCGACAAGGCCTAAATGGCCTCATCCTGTCCTGCCTCACAAAACACGTTAGATTGACAAAAAGTGACAAAATTACGTGATTTTACTCACGCATTTTGACATTAAGCGCGGTATGCTGAAATCACCAAGACGGAAAGACAAGAGGTAAATTTATGACAATGAACATTACCAGCAAACAAATGGAAATCACCCCAGCTATTCGCCAGCATGTCACCGAACGTCTCTCCAAACTGGACAAATGGCAAACGCATCTTATTAATCCGCATATTATTTTGTCCAAAGAACCTAAGGGTTTTGTTGCAGATGCAACCATCAACACACCGAATGGGCATCTGGTGGCCAGCGCAAAACATGAAGATATGTACGCCGCCATTAATGAACTGATAACGAAACTGGAGCGCCAACTGAATAAGCTACAACATAAAAGTGAAGCCCGCCGGGCCGATGCTTCAGTAAAAGATGTGATCAGTGCTGAAGAAGCGTGATACATCGCAGGTATATTTCCTAACGCGCCTTCGGGCGCGTTTTTTATTGACAGAATGAAAACTCTGCGGGTACTTTACTGGTATCACTTTCAGAGAAACGTACATGAAACAACGTCTGTTCTTCTTCGCATTCTTCTTTATCTTCCCCATTTCGGGGGGGCGATTCGTCATATAAGAAGCACGCGAAGACGAATAAGCAGGCCTCCCCAAACGGGGAGGCCTTTTTTATGGCTAACAAAAAGGTTGAGTTATGACTCCGGAAAATCCATTACTGGCCCTGCGGGACAAAATCAGCGCAGTTGATAAAAAGCTGCTGGATCTCCTGTCTGAGCGTAAAGCGCTGGCGGTGGAAGTAGGTAAAGCGAAACTGGCAACGCACCGGCCTGTGCGCGATATTGACAGAGAAAAAGATTTGCTTGAGCGCCTGATTATTCTGGGTAAACAAAAGCAACTCGACGCACACTATATTACCCGCCTGTTTCAATTAATTATTGAAGACTCCGTTCTTACCCAGCAAGCCCTTCTGCAACAAAACCTGAATAAAACAAACCCCCACACCGCACGTATCTCTTTCCTCGGTCCAAAAGGCTCCTGGTCTCATCTGGCTTCCCGCCAGTATGCCGCACGCCATTTTGAAGAATTTGTTGAGTGTGGGTGCAATAAGTTTCAGGATATTTTCAGCCAGGTCGAAACAGGTCAGGCAGACTACGCAGTTGTTCCACTGGAAAACACCAGCTCAGGCGCAATCAATGATGTTTATGATTTACTGCAACACACTAACCTGTCTATTGTGGGAGAACTGACACTGCCAATTGACCATTGTGTACTGGTATCCACAACAACGGACCTTGATACAATCAAAACCGTTTACAGCCATCCACAACCCTTTCAGCAATGCAGCCAATTCATTAACCGCTACCCGCACTGGAATATTGAATACTGTGAGAGCACTGCGGCGGCAATGGAAAAAGTGGCCCAGTCTTCAGACCCTTCTGTCGCAGCACTGGGAAGTGAACCTGGCGGCGCTTTATACGGGCTGCAAGTACTTGAACGCAATCTGGCGAACCAGAAACAAAATATTACCCGCTTTGTAGTACTGGCCCGCAAACCTGTAAACGTTTCTGACCAGGTTCCGGCCAAAACCACACTGCTTATGGCTACCGGGCAACAGGCAGGCGCGCTGGTTGAAGCACTGTTGGTGCTGCGCAACCACAACCTGATCATGACCAGGCTGGAATCCCGTCCGATTCATGGTAACCCGTGGGAAGAAATGTTTTACCTGGATATTCAGGCCAACCTGCAATCTAGCGCCATGCAACATGCGCTGGCTGAACTGGAGAGCATCACCCGTTACCTGAAGGTACTGGGCTGCTACCCCAGCGAAAATGTGATTCCAGTTGAACCAGCATAACAGTCGTTCACCAGTGGAACTGTACGCTACTAGCCCGCAAAACGGGTCGCAGCTATACCCTCCACATCAACAGACAGAGTGAAGATAGCGCCAGATAAGGGGTACTGAGCCTGCCCCTCGTCACTCATATTTTCCCGGGTGGTGGTAATAAACAACGTGCGCATATCCTCACCGCCAAAACAGACCATAGTAGGCATAGGTACTGGCAGTCGCACTTCCAGTAACTGTTCCCCTTGTGATGAAAATCGGGCAATACGGCTGCCGCCATGAAATGCACTCCAGTAACACCCTTCGGCATCCACTGCAGCGCCATCTGGCAGTCCCTCTTCTGGTGTGAAATTGCGAAACACCCGGCGCACACCTTGTTCGCCCTGCTCATCTATTCTGCTCTGGTAAATCACACGGTTGGGGGAATCTGAGTTATACATGTATTCACCCGATGGACTGAACGCCAGCCCATTAGCTCCCTGCAGATCACACTGAATAACCTGGGGCTGCAAAGTGCTGCCAACACGCACCAGTAACGCACCATTGAAATCACCTGGAGCCCAAAAGGTTCCGGCATAAAAGTTGCCCTGGCGGTCTGTTCCCCCGTCGTTGAAGCGTGCGAGCTGAGGGTTATTAGGGTTATCACACACTTTATGCAGCAAAATGCCATTTGCGTTACACAGCCAAATACCGCTACGCATTGCCACAATGAACCCACCAGACTGACGTAAAGCAAAACACCCAACCTCTTCCGGAAAGCGAATAACACGATGCTGGCGTGAGGCTAACTGGAAACTATGAATTTCTTGTTCCAGAATATCGCTCCAGTACAGTGTACCTTCCTGTTCATCCCACACCGGGCTTTCCGGCAAGTGCCCGATATAATCCAGTAACAGCTCTGGCGTCCCCATGATTTTCCCCCAAAATAAAAAACCAGCAGATTTACCCTGCTGGTTTTCAAGTATAAAACCTGTTTTGCTTATTGGCGGCTATCGTTAGCCTGACGTAATAAATTTCGGCTTTCTTCCTGAAAATGTTTCGCGTAATCACCAAACCAGTGTTCAACTCTGCGGAAACTGTCGATAAAGGCCTGTTTGTTGCCATGCTCTATCAGGCTCAACGCCTCACCAAAGCGCTGATAATAACGCTTGATGAGTGCCAGGTTATTTCCAGAAGACATAATAATATCGGCATATAACTGCGGGTCCTGGGCAAACAAGCGCCCGACCATTGCCAGCTCAAGCCGGTATATAGGCGAAGACAGCGCCAGCAGTTGATCAAGCTGAACATTCTCTTCAGCCAGATGCAGGCCATAAGCAAACGTGGCGAAATGACGCAACGCCTGAATAAAAGCCATATTCTGATCATGCTCAACCGCGCTAATACGGTGTATGCGCGCGCCCCAAACCTGGATTTGTTCAAGAAACCATTGATACGCTTCCGGTTGGCGCCCATCACACCACACAACAACTTGTTTAGCGAGGCTGCCAGTATCCGGACCAAACATAGGATGCAGCCCCAAAACAGGCCCGGAGTGAGCAGCCAGCATCGCCTGTAACGGAGAATTCTTCACCGAAGCAAGGTCAACCAGAATACAATCCTGTGGCAGAGGCGGAAGCTGGTTAATCACCTGCTCAGTCAAATGGATGGGTACGCTGACAATAACCATTCCGGCATCATGCAACAGCGTTTCGGCCTGCGACCAGTCTCCTTGTTCCAGAATTCTCACCTGGTAACCGGACAACACCAGCAGTTTTTCAAATAACCGCCCCATTTGCCCTGCGCCACCGATAATCACCACAGGGCGCAACCCCGGCATCAGTGTTTTAAAGCCTTTATCATTCTCACTGGAATAAGACTCGCGCATCACCCGACGTAACACATCCTCGATAAGATCCGGTGGTACACCAAGCATTTCAGCTTCATGGCGACGCGAAGCCAGCATTGACGCCTCTCGCTCTGGAACATAAATCGGTAACCCATAACGGCTCTTTACTTCTCCGACTTCAGCGACCAGTTCAAGGCGACGTGCCAGTAATCCGAGTAACGCTTTATCCACCTCATCAATTTGATCGCGCAGTGCAGTCAGTTCAGCAACCATTCATTCTTCCTCTTAAGCCTGGCGCGCAGCAATATGCTCACGAAGATCTTCATGGATATCACACAACAGCGCCTCGGTCGCTTCCCAACTGATACAGGCATCAGTTACAGAAACCCCGTATTTCATTTCGTTGCGGGGTTGTTCTGATGACTGGTTGCCTTCGAATAAGTTACTTTCAATCATCAGGCCAATAATAGAACGGTTGCCATCCTTTATCTGAGCAACAGCCGATTCCGCAACCCCGGTTTGACGACGGAAATCTTTGTTTGAGTTGCCATGGCTGCAATCTATCATCAGAGATGGACGGAGTCCCGCCTTCTGCATCTCTTTTTCACATTGAGCAACATCTTCAGGGCCGTAGTTGGGTGCTTTTCCGCCCCGCAAAATAACATGCCCATCCGGGTTACCCTGGGTCTGCAACAGGCAAACCTGGCCTGCCTGGTTAATCCCCATAAACCGGTGCTGCATAGATGCGGCACGCATTGCATTGATTGCGGTAGCCAGGCTGCCATCTGTCCCATTTTTAAAGCCAACAGGCATAGACAGCCCGGAAGCCATTTCACGGTGGGTCTGCGACTCAGTTGTACGGGCACCAATAGCAGACCAACTGAACAGATCACCCAGGTATTGCGGGCTGTTTGGATCCAGTGCTTCTGTTGCCAGTGGCAAGCCCATACCAACCAGTTCCACCAGCAAGTGACGGGCAATTTTCAGACCAGCTTCCACGTCAAATGAACCATCCATATGCGGATCATTGATTAAGCCTTTCCAGCCAACAGTAGTACGCGGTTTTTCAAAATAGACACGCATCACCAGATACAAGCTATCGCCGACTTGTTCTGAGAGTGTTTTAAAACGACGGGCATATTCAATTGCTGCTTCGGGATCATGAATAGAGCAAGGGCCACACACCACTAACAAGCGCGGATCGCGCCCGGCAATAATATCTGCAATGGTCTTGCGAGACTCAGACACTTGAGCTTCCTGTTGTGCAGTAAGCGGAAACTGCGCTTTGAGTTGTTCAGGTGTAATCAAGATTTGTTCATCAGCGATGTTGATATTATTCAGCGTGTCTTTTTGCATGGTGGAAGTCCTGTTAAAACGAAGTTTGCGATATTTTCCCCGAGAGGCGCATTAACCTTACCACAGCAGGTAAAGATTTCAATCCAAAATACGTAAACTTTAGTTTACAACATCAATTTAATTGCCATTAAAGCGGAAAAATCACCATAAAAATGTAAACTTATAATTACACCATGAAAGACACTTCACTAAGATACTTATCTCACGTCACTCAGCATGACGCGTATTTACTACAGAAAAACAGCTTCCTTGTCTGGCAAACCAGGGAAAAACCATATGGAGAATCAACACGCTATTTCCGGACTGACGAAATGATAACAAAATGTTATTATCATCAGATTATTCGCATATTGTAAGCACGAGCCAGAAAACTCACATGCCCCGACTCGTCTCAATGCTATTCCTGATTTTTGCATGTTCTATTTCTGCAAAGGCCAGCGCCTCTGACGCAGGGTCTCAGCCATACCTGTCCGGCACCGCTCAAAATGTAAAAAGAATAGTTTATGGCATTGTCAGCTATACCCGGTGGCCTGCTTTGACCACCAGGCCCCGTATGTGCTTTTCGCACAGCACACCATACCTGGACGCACTGACATCGCCGAATAACGCGGAAAGTATGCCTTATCAGCCAGTCATATTAACTGAGATTAACAGTACAACCGCAGCGCAGTGTGATGGCATCTATTTCGGTCAGGAATCAGCACAAACACAACAGACCGTTATTCAGCAACTCCCAGCTGGGGCGCGTCTGTTCATTTCAGAAAATAATCCACAATGTGTAACAGGCAGCGCTTTTTGCCTTGCCATAACATCTGATTCGGTAAAATTTTCCGTCAATCTGGATTCGTTGACACGCAGCGGTGTGCACGTTTCGCCTGATGTTTTGTTGCTCGCAAGAAAAACGGAGAAGTGATGGTAAAGGACACCCGGTTTTGCTCACGACCAACATTCAAAAATACGTTACGACGCATCAGCCTGATTAGCGTCATTGTGGCGATGATTGCATCATGGATCCTTATTTCTCTGACATCTATGGTGGCTCTCAAGCAGTATGCACAGACAAATTTAGCGTTATTGAGTAGCACCATCAGCCACAGCCTTGAAGCCGCCACGGTATTTCATGATTCGCAGGCTGCGCTGAACACACTGCAAACACTGGGGGAACAAGGGCAATTCTCTGCCGCCATTGTTTATGATACTCAGCAGCAGGAAATGACGCGCTGGAACAGCCCCAAAATTCGCCATCAGACCATGATAGAAAGTCTGGTCAGTAAGTGGGTTTACCCGGAACCTGTCTATAAAACAATTGAACACAATGGCCAGGTGGTAGGTACACTTGTGCTGACTGGCACCGATGGCATCGTCACACATTTTGTCTGGCTCTCGCTGGCTGTTTTGGGCGGCTGTTTGTTCCTGGCTGCATTGTTGTCGCTGCTTATCAGTAACTATCTGCATCGCGACCTGAATAAAGCCCTGCATGCAATGACAAGCGTGGTGCACGACGTGCGTGAAAACCGTGATTTCTCGCGACGAGCCACGCCAACCCACATTGATGAGTTCTACCATTTTGCCAAAGACTTTAACAGCCTGCTTGATGACATGGAGACCTGGCAAATCCAGCTCCAGCAACGCAATGCCTCTTTACTGAAGAGTACGCTGCATGACCCGCTGACCGGGCTGGGTAACCGTAATGCATTTCGCCAGGCGCTGGATAAACTGTACAGCGCACCAGAGGCCAGAACCGGTGCCGTGTTGCTGTATATGGACGGTAATCATTTCAAGACCATTAACGACACATGGGGGCACAACGCAGGAGACCTGGTACTGATTGAGACAGCCCACAGACTGGCGACATTCGCTGGCGAAACCTGCCCGGCCTTTCGGTTAGGTGGGGACGAATTTGCTATCTTGTTGGCCGGCATACAGCATGAGGCTGATATCACGCAGAAAATCAGTGAAATAACGCAACGCCTGTCTTCTTCTATTGCAATCTCACCAGAAAAAAGTGTGGTGATGTCATTAAGCATTGGCTATGCATGGGCACACACTTGCAGTACCCCTGAAGAACTCATTGATAGTGCAGACACCAGCATGTACCAGGTGAAGCGCTCAACACGCAGATAAGCAGCATAAGACACAGCAATCGGGAATGATAATTATGAGAAACGTTTTCGCTCCAGTACTGTTAACAGCGACTGTATTACTGACTGCCTGCCAGACGAATACTGGCGCGTTCACCCATCAGCAGGTTGCGGCCATGCAGTCTTATGGTTTTAAACAGACAAATTCAGGCTGGTCCCTGGGGATGTCGGATAAAATTCTGTTCGACACCGATCAATTTCGCCTGAAACCCGCCAGCAAACAAAAAATACAGGGCATGGCCCATCACCTGGCGCAGGTGGGCATTACTCACGCGCATTTTAATGGTTACACCGATAATTACGGTGACAGGCAGTACAACCTCGCATTGTCACTGAAACGTGCAAATGCTGTTGCTGATGCGTGGGCAGATGGAACAGGCGTTTCCAGAGACAACCTCACTGCTGAAGGCCTGGGAGACAAATACCCGGTAGCCAGTAACGCAACACGCGAAGGGCGAGCGGAAAACCGCCATGTAGCTGTGGTGATTACCACACCTTAACGGCCTTTGGTTTGATTAAACATTCGTAAATGGGTGAATCGTTTCAAATTCTGGCTGTCTAAACACCATATTCCAAGTACAACTGGCTGATTAACGGTTTGTTTTCTCTTTGCTCACCACACCGTTTCATGTCACTGGAGAATGCATGTTTTCAGGCTTTAAGAAATCCTTCCTTCACCCAAGAAACTGGTTAACCTGGCTGGGTCTGGGTATTTTATGGGCCATGGTTCAGCTTCCGTATCCCGTTATAGCCTGCATTGGTCGTGGGCTGGGTAAAGCATCTCGCCCATTTCTGAAACGCCGTGAGAAAATAGCAAGGCGTAATATTGAATTGTGCTTTCCTGAAATGAGCACCGCCGAAAAAGAAAAGCTTGTTGACGACAACTTTATTTCCCTCGGCATGGGGTTGCTTGAAACAGGCATGGCGTGGTTTTGGCGCGATTCGCGAGTGCGAAAGTGGTTCGATGTTGAAGGTTGCACACACCTTGATCAGGCAATGAGCACCAAAAAGGGCGTAATAGCAATCGGTGTTCACTTCATGTCACTTGAGTTGGGCGGCAGAGTGATGGGTTTGTGCCAGCCAATGATGGCGACATACAGGCCTCATAACAGCCCATTAATGGAGTGGGTTCAAACAAAGGGCCGCCTGCGGTCAAATAAAGCAATGATAGACCGGAGAAACCTGAAAGGTCTGGTCAACGCACTGAAAAGCGGGGAAGCGGTATGGTTTGCTCCAGACCAGGATTATGGGCCGAGAGGCAGTGTCTTCGCCCCTTTTTTCTCAGTACCGGATGCCGCTACCACCAATGGTACCTATGCCGTTTCGCAACTTTCCCGTTCACAGATGCTGACTATCACCATGGTTCGTAAACCCGGCAATGCCGGTTACCGTTTGCATATCAGTAAAGCCTTTGAAGACTACCCGGACAGCAAGATACAGGCAGCCAGGTACATCAACAAAGTTATAGAGAAAGAGATCCTGCGTGCACCCGGGCAGTATTTATGGGTACACCGGCGTTTTAAAACTCGCCCGGAAGGTGCCGCTCAGCTCTATTCATAACCTGCGGAGCAACGGCAGGATTATGCCAAATCCGGCTATTGAAAGCCATTTGACAACACAATGCTTTCCTGAGAGCACTGGCAATAAACATGGCAAAGAAAAAGGGGGTGGCATAATGCCAACCCCTTGTTTTCTATTAACTTTAAGATGACGCTTGCGCGTGTACTTAGTTAAGACGCTCTTTAATACGAGCCGCTTTACCAGTACGCTCACGCAGGTAGTACAGTTTAGCTTTACGAACGGCACCACGGCGTTTGACGTTGATAGAATCAACAACCGGTGAGTGAGTCTGGAATACACGCTCAACACCTTCGCCGTTGGAAATTTTACGAACAGTGAATGCAGAGTGCAGACCGCGGTTACGAATAGCGATAACCACGCCCTCGAATGCCTGCAGACGTTTTTTAGAACCTTCAACAACCCATACTTTCACTTCCACGGTATCGCCCGGACGGAAGGAAGGTACGTCCTGCTTCATCTGCTCTTGTTCAATTTGCTTGATAATGTTGCTCATAATTTAATCTCTTATCCTGGGTAAACTGATGTTTCGGGTGGCAGCCTATGCTTCGCCATTCCCATCATGTTTATGTTGCTGCTTATGTTCCCGCTGGAACTCCGCCAGCAACTTTGCTTGCTCTTCAGTCAGAGCCAGGTTTTCCAGAAGTTCAGGTCTTCTAAGCCAGGTGCGGCCCAGCGACTGTTTCAAACGCCAGCGGCGAATCTCAGCATGATTACCCGACAGTAACACTGGCGGTACTTCCATGCCTTCCAGAACCTCAGGCCGGGTATAATGTGGACAATCCAGCAACCCATCCACAAATGAATCTTCATTTGCTGACGCCTCATGACCCAGTACACCGGGAACAAACCGGGCAACAGAATCAATTAACGTCATGGCGGGTAACTCACCACCACTGAGCACGTAATCCCCGATAGACCATTCTTCGTCAATCTCGGTTTGTATAACGCGCTCATCAATACCTTCGTACCGGCCACAAACCAGAATCAGCTTCTCATTTGTTGCCAGTTCACTGACGCCAGCTTGATCAAGCTTGCGCCCCTGAGGTGACAAATAGATCACCTTAGCGCCTTCACCTGCCGCGGTTTTGGCTGCATTGATGGCATCCCGCAAAGGTTGAACCATCATCAGCATCCCAGGCCCGCCACCATAAGGACGATCGTCCACAGTACGGTGCCTGTCATGCGTGAAGTCACGGGGACTCCAGCTTTCGATGCTGAGCAGGCCATTTTTTACAGCCCGACCAGTTACCCCGAAATCGGTAATCGCGCGAAACATCTCGGGAAACAGGCTAATTATGCCAATCCACATAGCGCTGTTATTACCGTATTATCCGGTGGTTAAAAACCAGGATCCCAATCTACTTCAATAGTTTGAGTAGTGAGATCGACTTTCTTGATAACCTGCCCGTCCAGGAACGGAACCAACCGCTCCTTGACACCAAATGCATCTTTCAGGTTTGCCTTAATGACGAGAACGTCATTCGACCCGGTTTCCATCATATCAATGACTTTACCCAGGTTATAACCATCAGTTGTGACTACCTGGCAACCCATCAGGTCTTTCCAGTAGTAATCACCATCTTCAAGTTGCGGCAACTGCGACGAATCCACAACAATTTCGCAATTAGTCAGTAAATTCGCGGCATCACGGTCATCAACACCTTTCAGTTTAATGACAACATCCTGATTGTGGTAGCGCCAGCTTTCCAGCTCAACAACTTGCCACTGACCCGCCTTCTGGATAAACCAGGGCTGATAGTCAAAAATGCTTTCGGTCTCTTCAGTGGAAGAAAACATTCTGAGCCAACCACGAATACCGTAGGGAGACCCCATTTTCCCCAGAACTATGGGTTCAACGGGCGTTGATACGGTTTGTTGCTTGCTCATCATGACCACCGCGACAGATTAAGCTGCTTGTTTTACTGATTTGATCAGCGCAGCAACGCGATCAGATACAGTTGCGCCCTGGCCAACCCAGTGAGCGATACGATCCAGATCCAGGCGTGAGCCTTCTTCTTTTTCGCTGGCCAGCGGGTTGAAGAAACCAACGCGCTCAATGAAGCGACCGTTGCGCGCATTACGGCTGTCAGCAACGACAACCTGGTAGAACGGACGCTTTTTAGCGCCGTGACGTGCTAAACGAATAGTTACCATAACATCCTCTTGAGTTAATAAAACAACCGGGCTCCATCGAGGAACGGAGCCCGGTGTCATATAAAAAGCCCGAAAATTTTACTCATTTCTGCGTAAAAATCAATTCAATTTACGGGTTGTGTGGCCGCAGTGCAGTACAATTCCAGCTACACCGGCGTTCAGCTTACACCCTGGCAACACAATGCCAGCCAGCCAAACGTTGTTGACTAACAGGCATCAACGCCCCGGGAAGCCCGGTGGCATCATGCCTTTCATACCACGCATCATTTTCATCATCCCGCCCTTCTTCATTTTCTTCATCATGCGTTGCATGTCGTCGAACTGTTTCAGAAGACGGTTAACATCCTGAACCTGCATACCGCAACCGGCGGCAATACGGCGTTTACGGGATCCTTTGATGATATCTGGCTGAGCACGTTCTTTGAGGGTCATTGAATTAATGATAGCCTCCATCCGCACCAGCACTTTGTCGTCCATCTGGGATTTCACGTTATCTGGTATTTGGCCCATACCCGGCAATTTACCCATCAGGCTCGCCATACCGCCCATATTGCGCATTTGCTTCAGTTGCTCAAGAAAATCGGTCAGATCAAAACCATCGCCTTTCTTCAGCTTGGTTGCCAGTTTCTCGGCCTGAGCACGGTCAACTTTGCTTTCGATATCTTCAATCAGCGACAGCACATCGCCCATACCGAGAATACGTGAAGCGATACGGTCCGGATGGAAAGGCTCAAGCGCTTCTGTTTTTTCGCCCACACCCAGGAACTTAATAGGTTTCCCGGTGATATGGCGAATGGACAACGCCGCACCGCCACGGGCATCACCATCAACTTTGGTAAGGATAACCCCCGTCAATGGCAGCGCTTCGTTAAACGCTTTTGCGGTATTCGCGGCATCCTGCCCGGTCATGGCATCAACCACGAACAGCGTTTCCACCGGGTTAATAGCCTGATGGACTTGCTTGATTTCATCCATCATTGCTTCATCAACGTGCAAACGGCCGGCTGTATCCACCAGCAGCACATCGTAGAATTTCAGTTTCGCGTGTTGCAGCGCGCTGTTAACAATATCCACAGGCTTTTGCTGAACATCAGAAGGGAAGAAATCGACCTCAACCTGTTGCGCCAGGGTTTCCAGCTGTTTGATAGCAGCCGGGCGATACACGTCGGCAGACACCACCAGCACTTTCTTTTTATGTTTCTCGCGCAGGAATTTCCCCAGTTTCCCCACACTGGTGGTTTTACCGGCCCCCTGCAACCCCGCCATCAAAACAACAGCCGGGGGTTGTGCCGCCAGGTTGAGTGCCGTGTTTTCTTCACCCATCGCCGCAACCAGTTCTGTGCGGACAATTTTCACGAACTCCTGGCCAGGCGTCAGGCTTTTGTTCACTTCATGACCAACCGCACTTTCTTTAACGCGGTTGATAAACTCACGCACCACTGGCAGAGCGACATCTGCTTCCAGCAGCGCCATGCGCACTTCGCGCAGTGTATCTTTAATATTGTCTTCGGTAAGCCGCCCACGGCCGCTGATATTGCGCAGCGTGCGCGACAAACGGTCTGTTAAATTATCAAACATTGTCTTCTTACCCGAATGGTAACTTAGGCCGCAAGCGCGACAGTGATTCATGAATTGGCGCAGTATAACATGAAGCAGTCATTGATGTTATGCAACGGTTGGAGCCGGGAGCGTGTAACGTTATACTGCGTCTTCTGATTCTGGCTAACACCGACATCCTATATGCCTGTTTTTTCTATTCTTGCGCTGGCGGCCTACTCTGTCAGCCTCGCGCTCATCATTCCTGGTCTGTTAAAACAACAGAGCGGTTGGCGCCGTATGGCGATTTTGTCGGCCATTATCGCCCTGGTTTGCCATGCTCTGGCGCTTGAATCCCGTATTTTTATCAATGGCGGGCAAAACCTCAGTTTGCTTAACGTCGGCTCGCTGGTCAGCCTGATGATTTGTATCGTGATGACCATTGTCGCGACAAAAAACCGTGGCTGGCTGCTGTTGCCGATTGTGTATGCGTTTGCCCTCATTAATCTGGCTTTCGCCTCATTTATGCCAAATGAGTTTATTACTCACCTGGAAACCACCCCGGGTATGATGGTGCATATTGGGTTGTCTCTCTTCTCTTATGCTACGCTGATTATCGCAGCGCTTTATGCCCTGCAGTTAGCCTGGATTGACTACCAACTGAAGAACAAACGCCTGGCGTTCAGCGCAGATATGCCGCCACTTATGGGCATTGAACGCAAAATGTTTCACATCACGCAAATTGGTGTGGTGCTGCTCACGCTAACCCTGGCAACAGGCCTGTTCTACATGCACAACATGTTTACCATGGAGAACATTGATAAAGCCGTGCTGTCTATTCTGGCATGGTTTGTCTATATCATCCTGCTGTGGGGGCATTATCATGAAGGGTGGCGTGGTCGCCGCGTTGTCTGGTTCAATATGGCCGGTGCGCTGTTACTCACTCTCGCTTACTTTGGAAGCCGTGTACTGCAACAACTCCTCGGCTAATTTTCTTATTAATAAAGGACGATTTTTTTGGAAGACATTTCCACCACCACGTTGATTATCACCCTGGTGATCATGGTGTTGATTTCCGCCTACTTCTCCGGTTCGGAAACCGGAATGATGACACTTAACCGTTATCGCCTGCGCCATCTTGCAAAGCAGGGAAATAAATCTGCGCGGCGTGTCGAAAAACTTCTGCGTACACCGGACCGCCTGATAAGCCTGGTGCTGATTGGCAATAACCTGGTCAATATCCTTGCTTCTGCACTGGCAACCATTGTTGGTATGCGCCTGTATGGCGATGCCGGGGTTGCTATTGCCACAGGTGTTCTCACCTTCGTGGTACTGATTTTTGCTGAAGTGCTGCCTAAAACTGTCGCTGCACTCTACCCTGAAAAAGTCGCGTTCCCCAGCAGTGTGTTATTAGCGCCGCTCCAGGTCATCATGATGCCACTGGTATGGTTGCTGAACATGATAACCCGCATCTTAATGCGCACTGTGGGGATAAGAACCGACGCTGTGGTGAGTGCCGCGCTCACCAAAGATGAACTGCGCACTATTGTTAATGAATCCAAATCCAAAATCTCCCAGCGTAACCAGGACATGCTGCTTTCTGTGCTGGACCTGGAGAAAGTAAGTGTTAACGACATCATGGTGCCGCGCAATGAAATCGTGGGTATTGATATCAACGACGACTGGAAATCCATTGTTCGCCAGCTGACTCACTCACCGCACGGGCGTATCGTTCTCTACCGTGAATCGCTGGATGATGCCATCAGCATGCTGCGTGTCCGTGAAGCCTACCGGCTAATGACGGAGAAAAAAGAGTTCACGAAAGAAGTGATGCTGCGCGCCGCCGATGAAATTTATTTTGTTCCCGAAGGCACGCCGCTCAGCACCCAGCTCATCAAATTCCAGCGCAATAAAAAGAAAGTGGGTCTGGTGGTAGATGAATACGGCGATATTCAGGGGCTGATTACCGTTGAAGATATCCTTGAAGAAATTGTCGGGGATTTTACTACCTCTATGTCGCCTTCTCTGGCGGAAGAAGTCACACCGCAAAATGATGGCTCGGTCATTATTGAAGGGAGCGCCAACATTCGTGACCTCAATAAAGCCTTTAACTGGCATTTCCCGGAAGAAGAAGCGCGTACCGTAAATGGGATGTTGCTTGAGGCGCTGGAAGAGATACCTGCGGCAGGTACGCGAGTGAATATAGGCCAGTACGATATAGATATTCTCGATGTGCAGGACAACATGATTAAGCAGGTAAAGGTGACCCCGGTTACCCCGCTTAAAACCAGTATTCAGAGCGCAGAATAATTACCGCCATTTACTCACCAAAAAACCTCTGCCTGGCCCGGCAGAGGTTTTTTCTACCAAAGAAAAGTATCAGGCTTTTGCTTTAGCAACGGTTACCATAGCGGCACGAATAGTGCGGCCATTCAGGGTGTAACCTTTTTGCATAACGTGAAGCACGTTACCAGCCGCCACCTCTTCAGATTCCACCATAGCAATAGCCTGGTGAACATTCGGGTCCAGCGGTACATTCACATCACTGATGACATCGACACCAAACTTGCGTACTACATCCAGCATGGATTTCAGGGTCAGTTCAATCCCTTCAACCATGGATGCCATATCCGCATTTTCTTTATCCGCCACTTCCAGAGCGCGGTCCAGGCTATCGATTACGGGCAGTAATTCGTTAACGAATTTTTCCAGCGCAAATTTATGCGCTTTTTCGACATCCTGCTCAGTACGGCGACGCAGGTTTTCCATTTCCGCCCGTGCGCGCAGCACATTGTCTTGTTCGCGCTGCTGAACTTCAGCTAACTGTTTCTCCAGGTTAGCAATCTGTTCATCGCGCGGATCCACCTGGTCCGCTGTGTCCGCAGCGTCTACTTCATCATGTTGTTCCATAACGATTTCATCCGGCTGATGCTCTTCAGGTGTTTTCTGATCTTTACTGCTCATGAAATTCTCCGCGTTTTTTCGCATTTGTCTCGCTGGTTCGCTTATTATGGGGATCAGTTTCCGTGTTTCAAGGGAACAGGGCAGATTGTCGTGATCCAACCCCATGTAAGGACTCCGTAATAATGAACAAACAGTTTAACTGCATCGGCATTGTTGGGCACCCTCGTCATCCTGGCGCGCTCAGCACCCATGAAATGTTATGGCGCTGGCTGTGCAGTAAAGGTTATGACGTCATTATGGAACAGCAAATTGCACATGAACTGGGCCTGAAGCAAGCCCGCACCGGTACGCTGGCGGATATAGGCCAGCAGGCGGACCTGGCTGTTGTGGTCGGCGGTGACGGTAACATGCTCGGGGCCGCAAGGGTTCTTGCCCGTTATGGCATTAAAGTGATTGGCATTAACAGAGGGAACCTGGGGTTCCTGACGGACCTTGACCCGGATAACGCTCACCAGCAACTTGCCGATGTACTCGAAGGCCATTATATCAGTGAACAACGCTTTTTACTGGAAGCACAGGTTTGCCAGAAAGACAGCCCAAAACGGCTGAGCACGGCAATTAATGAAGTTGTGCTGCACCCGGGTAAAGTGGCACACATGATAGAATTTGAAGTCTATATTGACGAAAAATTTGCCTTCTCTCAGCGTTCCGACGGCCTGATTATTTCCACGCCGACAGGCTCCACCGCCTACTCCCTTTCTGCCGGCGGCCCAATTCTCACCCCGTCGCTGGACGCCATTACGCTGGTACCGATGTTCCCCCATACGCTCTCAGCGCGGCCACTGGTTATCAATGGCAGCAGCACCATTCGCCTGCGGTTTTCCCACCGGCGCAATGACCTTGAAATCAGTTGCGACAGCCAGATTGCGCTTCCTATTCAGGAAGGCGAAGACGTATTCATTCGCCGGTGCGACTACCAGCTAAACTTGATACACCCTATCGATTACAGCTATTTCAACACATTAAGCTCTAAACTCGGCTGGTCAAAAAAATTATTCTAAAATTCGCGTTTGCCACTTTACTGTATATAAAACCAGTTTATACTGTATGAAAACACAGCTCTGTTATTTTATACAGGAAGGTGGCTATGCTGTCACAACTCACAATCAGTAACTTCGCTATCGTTCGTGAACTGGAAATTGATTTTCACGCAGGAATGACTGCCATTACCGGTGAAACGGGCGCGGGGAAATCAATTGCCATTGATGCTCTGGGCTTATGCCTGGGTGGCCGTGCAGAAGGTGACAGCGTGCGAGCGGGCGCAGCCCGGGCAGATTTATGCGCCCGTTTTCAGTTAAAAGACACACCAGCGGCACAACAGTGGCTGGAAGAAAACCAGCTGGAAGACGGCAACGAATGCCTGCTTCGCCGGGTAATCAGCGCAGATGGCCGCTCCCGTGGCTTTATCAACGGCACCGCTGTTCCCCTGTCTCAGTTACGTGAATTGGGGCAGTTACTTATTCAAATCCACGGGCAACACGCCCACCAGTTACTGCTCAAACCAGAACATCAAAAAGCCCTGTTGGATGGCTTTGCAGGTGAGTATGCACTTACTCAGGAAATGAAGCTGTGCTGGCAAAACTGGAACCAAAGCTGCCGTGCACTGGCGCAGCACCAGCAGCAAAGCCAGGAACGCACAGCCCGCCTGGAACTGCTGCATTACCAGCTAAAAGAACTCAATGAATTTGCGCCTCAGGCTGGCGAGTTCGAACAAATAGATGAAGAGTACAAACGCCTGGCAAACAGTGGGCAACTGTTGTCCACCAGCCAGCAGGCATTAGCCATATTATCCGATACAGAATCAGCCGACGTACAAAGCCTGCTGTACACCGCTCGCCAGCAGGTGAGTGAATTGGTGAGCATGGACAGCAAACTCTCCAGCGTGCTGGACATGCTGGAGGAAGCCGCCATACAGGTTAGTGAGGCCAGCGATGAACTACGCCATTACTGCGAAAGCACGGAACTTGATCCTAACCGCCTGTTTGAACTGGAACAGCGTATTTCCCGCCAAATTTCTCTGGCGCGCAAACACCATATTTCCCCGGAAGAACTGCCCGGGCTACACCAGGCTCTGCTCCAGGAACAAATGGAACTGGAAGAGCAAGGCGAAGCACAAGACACACTGAGCGATACCGTTACACAACATCATATGCGTGCGCTTTCGGTAGCCCGAACCCTGCATGAAAAACGCGAAATACGCGCCGCAGAACTTAGCCAACTGGTTACTGATAGTATGCACTCACTATCCATGCCTCATGGTCAGTTCACTATTGATGTCACCTTTGATGAAAACCACCTGACACCAGAAGGCGCAGACCGCATTGAGTTTCGGGTATGCACTAACCCGGGCCAGTCTTTACAGCCTTTAGGTAAAGTTGCCTCTGGGGGTGAACTGTCGCGTATCGCCCTGGCCATTCAGGTGATTACCGCACGTAAAATGGATACCCCGGCACTGATTTTTGATGAAGTGGACGTGGGTATCAGCGGGCCAACAGCCGCAGTGGTTGGTAAGTTGCTCCGCGCACTGGGCGAATCCACCCAGGTTATGTGTGTCACGCACCTGCCTCAGGTTGCTGGTTGTGCCCACCAGCATTTCTTTGTCAGCAAAGAAACCGATGGCACCGTTACTGAAACCCATATGCAGGCACTGAATAAACGCGCCCGCCTGAATGAACTCGCCCGCCTGTTAGGTGGCAGTGAAGTCACCCGTAACACGCTGGCGAATGCCAGGGAATTACTGGCTGCCTGATTCGCAATAATTACCCTCTGCTTCTGCGCCGTGCTGTGTTTGTATAAAAAACAAACACAGCACGTTTTTTATGCCCTGTTTTTCCACTTACACTCAACTTTTTTTCAACTCTAAGGTCATACTGAAGCGCCTTAAGGTTTTAAACTGGCTGAAGGTTTATTATCATCGGCTACATGACACATGAGCCAGGCACAACTCGGGCCCAAAAAGGAATCTAAAAACTATGCGCTGTAAAACGCTGACTGCTGCCACAGCGGTTCTTCTGATGTTAACTGCTGGCTGCTCCACCATGGAGCGAGTGGTGTACCGCCCTGATATCAACCAGGGGAATTACCTCACCAGTACTGATATTGCCCAGGTCCATAACGGTATGACCCAACAGCAGGTTGCTTACGCGCTGGGTACGCCAATGATGACCGACCCGTTCGGCAGTAATACATGGATTTATGTTTTCCGCCGCCAGCCAGGCCATGAAAAAGTGACTCAGCAAACCCTGACTCTCACTTTTAACAGCAGCGGCATTCTTACCAATATCGATAATAAGCCAGCCTTAACCGGTAGCGAAGGTTAAGTGCTCGCCCGCTTTCCAGGCATTACGCCTGGCGCAGCCAATAAAAAAGGTGCCAGTGGCACCTTTTTTATTGGCTGGCTTGCTACAGGCTAACCTGCGGCAATATTACTTCTTCTGCGCCGACTGCTCCGCCCGCATGCGCCGTAACGCTTTCGGGTCTGCAGTTAATGGCCGGTAGATTTCCACCCTGTCGCCATCCTGCACGGTATCGTTCAACTTAGCCGGGCGGCTGTAGATGCCAACTTTGTTCTTCTCAAGGTTAATATCGGTGCGCAATGCCAGTAACCCGGAAGCCTCAATCGCCTGTTGCAGGGTTGCCCCTTCGGTAAGCGTTACTTTGCGCAAATACTGTTTTTCCGGCAGGGCATATACCACTTCCACCGTGATTTCAGGCAACACGATAAACCTCTTTCGCCCGGCTGGTGAACGCATTCACCATATTTGCCGCTAACTCTTTAAAGATACGCCCAAATGCCAGCTCAATCAGCTTGTTGGTAAACTCAAAATCAAGCTGGAACTCAATACGGCAGGCTTCCGGCGTGAGCGGTGTAAACTTCCAGCCGCCCATTAATTTTTTAAATGGGCCATCCACCAGGTGCATTAAAATGCTCTGGTTACTGGTCAGTTCGTTACGCGTGGTAAACGTTTTACTGATCCCCGCCTTTGAAACATCAACGGCAGCGGTCATATGTTGTGAAGAACTTTCAATCACCCGGCTGCCCACGCAACCGGGCAGGAAGTCCGGATACGATTTTACATCGTTAACTAACTGGTACATCTGCTCGGCACTGTATGGCACAAGGGCAGAACGATTGATCTGCGGCATAGTGTTTCCCGTGTTACATAAATCGCATAAATAATATCATTTATCGACGAGTAAAGAAAAACACTGAACGCAGCCATGGTAAGATGATATGTTTCTCACACTGGATGGGATGCATTTACGACAGGAATCCGTATACTGAGCAGCATTATGACGAAGAAAAAAACACACAAACCAGGCTCAGCCACCATTGCGTTAAATAAACGTGCCCGCCACGAGTTCTTTATCGAAGATGAGTTTGAAGCTGGCCTGTCCCTGCAGGGGTGGGAAGTGAAATCCATGCGTGCAGGTAAAGCAAACATTGGCGACAGTTACGTTCTGCTTAAGGATGGCGAAGCCTATTTATTTGGGGCTAATATCACCCCGCTTCAGGTCGCTTCCAGCCATGTGGTGTGCGACCCAACCCGTACCCGTAAACTGTTACTGAACCAGCGCGAGCTCGATAACCTGTACGGGCGGGTAAACCGCGAAGGTTATACCGTGGTCGCTCTGTCTCTCTACTGGAAAAATGCCTGGGCAAAAGTCAAAATTGGCGTTGCCAAAGGTAAAAAACAGCACGACAAGCGTACAGATATTAAAGACCGCGAATGGCAGGTTGATAAAGCCCGCATCATGAAACACGCGGGGCGTTAAAAGTGAATGTGCTGTTTTATTCAGCACTTAGGTAAAATGGATTCAGCCAACGCTGGTGTGCAGCAACTGAATTCTGTTATACTTTCACGAATACTTTGGGGCTGATTCTGGATTCGACGGGATTCGCGAAACCCAAGGTGCATGCCGAGGGGCGGTTGGCCTCGTAAAAAGCCGCAAAAAAATAGTCGCAAACGACGAAAACTACGCTTTAGCAGCTTAATAACCTGCTTAGAGCCCTCTCTCCCTAGCCTCCGCTCTTAGGACGGGGATCAAGAGAGGTCAAACCTAAAAGAGATCGCGTGGATGCCCTGCCTGGGGTTGAAGCGTTAAATCTAATCAGGCTAGTTTGTTAGTGGCGTGTCCGTCCGCAGCTGGCAAGCGAATGTAAAGACCGGACTAAGCATGTAGTACCGAGGATGTAGGAATTTCGGACGCGGGTTCAACTCCCGCCAGCTCCACCATTTAGAAAAGACAAACCCGTCTCTCTGGGGTCATTCTCCGGGGTGACGGGTTTTCTTTTTCCCCTTGTTTCTAAAGGGTTTGCGCCCGTTTCACATCTTTCCAAAGCACCTCTCCACACCATCGATTCTCCCCATCCTCCAGCCTTTCTTTCTCTGTTTGGCCCCTGATTCTCTGTTTTCTCCGGACCAAGTCCGAAGCTCGTCCGGAAAGCTACATCCTTGATTGATATGGGTTTGCGGCTGGTTGCCGTTTTTGGCGGTTGTCTTAGGTCATCGCCCGATGCCGCAACCGGACGTTTTTTTCGAAATCACCCGCTTTGCCCATGAAAAGAAACGTGGTCAACTCCGGTTTCCTGCCCCCCAAAGTAGAAAAGCCGACGCTGATGGTCGGCTCTCTGGGGTGGTCTCAGGTCCGGTCGTCAGTCGGTGGCGAAGCCGAACTGGCGGCGCTGCTCGGTCCAGTCCTCGGGAAAGGTCTGGGTAAGCTTCGCCAGCGAGAGCCCGTTGGGTTCCTCGCCGTTGATCAGGGCTTCGACGATGTCGGGGGCCAGGGTCGTCAGCTTGAGGATGCGGGCCACATACGAGCCATCGACGTCGAGGGTACGGGCAAGCTCGCTGATGGACTTGATCTGGCCAGATTCGAGGATGTCGGCCCAGGAAAAGGCCCTTCCCAGTGCCTGGAGGATTGCGGACTGCACCGGTTCCTGCGCTCCGGTGATTTCACCATCCAGGGCCTGGGGAGCGATGACCGTCTTGCGGCCGCGCATGCGCCGGATCAGCATCGGGATGTGGATCTGCAGGTTGCCGTTGTCGGCAACGGTAATGGTCGGCTTCATTTTCATCGGCTTGGCCTCCGTTCGGTGACTTCGCATGCCAGACCGGCCAGCTCGGCGATGAGCGTTGTCAGCCCGTTGGTGCGCAGCTCCATGTCGATCCCGGTCTCGCGGATCTCGACCTTATCCACCAGGAGGCGGATGAGCCGGTTTCGCTCCACCGGGAAAAGGTCTTCCCAGAAGCCTTCGACATTCTGGAAGGCCTCCGAGACGTCCTGTTCCGTGATGCTGTTCCCCCGGTAGGCTCTGCATCGCTCGCTCACGTGCGTCAGTTGTTTCGAGAGCTCGACCGCCTGGCGGTTGACGGTCGTCAGCATCTCGGTCTTGCCCGGCTGATCGTTGCCGGGTTTCATAAGTTCGATGGCTTGCTCCCGCGCCTGCGACAGCTCCATTTCGAGTTGGGCTTTCTGCTTGAACAGCCGCTCCCGCTCCGCCTGCTCTATGTCCCGGGCCGCGAAGTAGGTTTTGGCCACCAGCGTCGGCGTGCGGAACACCGCGCTCAACTGCTCGACCACGGCCTGCTCGATGTCCCCGGCGGGAATCCGTTTGAGGGGGCACCGGCTCACGGTCCGCTTGCTGTCCTTCTGGCAGATGTAATAGGTGTAGTGGCGGCCGTTCTTGCGGGCGTAGGTCGGTCCCATCGAGCATCCGCAGTGGCCGCAGCGGATGACGCCTTTCAGCGGGGCGACCATTTTGGTTCTGGCCATGGATACCTTGACCGGTTTGTTGTCCTCCAGGATGGCCTGAACCTTGTCCCAGGTCGCCCGGTCGATGATCCCTTCGTGCTCGCCGGGGTAGCTGCGGTCCTTGTGGGCGATCTCGCCGATATAGATCCGGTTGTTGAGCAGCCGGTAGATATGGGCGGTGTTCCATTCGGAGCCCTCGCGCACCTTGCCTTTCTTGGTGGTCCAGGCCTTGGTGCGGTAACCCTGTTCGTTCAGCTCCTGGCCCAGCTTCTTGGCCGAGCCGATCTGGATGAAGCGGCGGAAGATGTACTGCACCGTCCTGGCTTCATCCGGGTTGACCAGCAGCTTCTTGTTATCCCGGTCGACGTCGTATCCGAGGATGGGCACGCCGCCGCAGTATTTTCCCCGGCGCTTGGCTGCCGCCACCTTGTCCCGGATACGTTCGGCGATGACCTCCCGCTCGTACTGGGCGAAGGTAATCAGGATGCCGAGAAACATCCGGCCGGTTGGGTCGGTGGTGCTGAAGTGCTGGGTAACCGAGACGAAGCTGACGCCCTTTTCGTTGAAGAGGTCGATCATCTTCATGAAGTCCAGCAGCGAGCGGGACAGGCGGTCGACCTTGTAGACGACGATCACATCGATCTTCCCGGCGTCGATATCCGCCAGCAGGCGGCGTAGCCCCGGACGCTCCATGTTCCCGCCCGAGAAACCACCATCGTCGTAGCGATCCGGCAGAGCCGTCCAGCCACGCATTCTCTGGGCTTCGATATAGTGTTCCGCCGATTCCCGTTGCGCATCCAACGAGTTGAATTCCTGTTCGAGTCCTTCCTCGTGGCTCTTGCGGGTGTAGATGGCACAGCGCAGCGTCTTGTTCTTTCCCGGCGCGACATTGCTGTTATCAAGCATCCGAACCTCCCTCGGCTTTTCTGCCGTAAACCTTCTTCAGCCCGAAAAAGACCTTGCCGTTCCAGCGCGTCCCGGTGATCTCCCTGGCCACCGCGCTGAGCGACCGGAAGGTGCGGCCTTCGAACTCGTAGCCATCGGCAAGGACGGTCACCTCATATCGCCGGTCGTTCCAGACCCGCACCAGTCTGGTCCCGGGCAGGATGGCCTCGTTCGATTTCCGCTCTTCTGGGATGCGTCGATTGACAGTGGCTACCGGGTCCTCCTTGGCGGCCTGCTGGAGATGGACCTTGGCCTGCTCGGACAGCCCGCCGTAGAAAAGCTCCTGGATGCGATAGGCCAGCCGCTTGATGAGGAATTGCTTTTTGTACTGGGGCGGCTCTTCGCCGTAGAGGTCGAGCCATTTTTCCCGGAGCTGCTCCAGGGACATGGATTGCAGCAGGGCCATCTGCCGAAGGACTGAGTTTCGGGTTCGGTCCTGGATCTTGCCGCCGGTGGCGGCGTTCTGTAACTCATTCATTTTCAACTCCTTATTTTGGTTTCCGGACGAGTTGTCATGAATGAATGCTCTGTTCCGGCAATGAATCAAGTCCTTCTCCGAGCACAGGGGAAGAATCTTCGAAAACCTCTAACTCATTGCCCACACATGCGTTTTTTGCCATTCGGCGCAGGATCGCCGTGGCCAGAATGGAGGCGGCTGACTGGAGCCTCGCCTCACCCGACAGGCGGCAGGGTTTGCCGTTTTTGTCAAGGTCATCCGTCCCTGGCCCATCATTCATTTCCTGTACATCCAACATCGAACACCTCCGGTGGGACCGGGGGACTGGATGGTGTGGATGCCAGAAAACGGTGGCGGTCGGGATGCGCGTTCGATGGCACCCACAACCGCCTCAGCTCCGCCTCTGGTCGGTTATCTGGTTTCTAACTGCTCGTCCGGTTTCAAACCGGCTTTCTTCAGGCCTTACCTACCGAGGGGCTCATGGAAGTGTCGGAAATCAGGTGTGAGATTATTTCTTGACCTGATATGCATCAGGTTTATATTATTAGGGTTTGCTGGCGCATTGCGCCTTTTTGTCTTTCAACAGAAATGGAGACGCCATGGGCAAAGCGAAGACGGATGAGATAACGCCGTTGCAGCGGAAAACGCTCGAAGCGATATGTCGTTTTGTCGATGCCAAGGGCTTCCCTCCAACGATGAAGGAACTGAGCGAGATCTTTGAAATCAGCCCGGCGAGTGCCCACGACCGGATCAATCAACTGGTGCGCAAGGGATACCTGAAGCGAGAGGACGGTAAGTCTCGCGGCATTGCCGTCGCCCGCCGTCCCAGCGAGATGGCTGCCTCCCTGGTTTCAATCCCTGTTGTGGGTATGGTGGCGGCTGGCTGCCCCATCCTGGCGGAAGAGAACATCATCGGCCAAGTACTGGTCGAATCGGACGTCGTTCGTTCCGGTCAGCACTTTGCACTCCGTGCGGTGGGTGACAGCATGGTCGGTGCCGGTATCAACGATGGTGATTTGATCATCGTGCGGCAGCAGCCCATCGCCGAGGACGGAGACATCGTTGTCGCGCTGCTCAACAACGAGGCGACCGTCAAGCGGCTGAAAATCAAAGACGAGCTCATCGAATTGGTGCCCGAGAACCCGGAGGTAAGAAAGATCCGGATCAGGCCGGAGGATGACCTTCGAGTTTTAGGCAAGGTCGTTGGATGGAAACGGAATTAACCGAGACAGACATGGACGAATAACGACAAAACGACAGGAGTATTTGATGGCAACTTTTAACCTACGCCGCTTTTCGAAGCCGGAGATGCTCCGGCGAATCGACAGGAAGCATCTCATTGCCTTTCTGGAGCCTCATGCCGCCTATTTTTCAGCTCGCGGCGTAGAGTTGCCACCAGTCCAGCAGGAAGATGGCCTGGACTACAACGCCCTCAGCCACCTTTTGCTGACGCCGGACAGTACGACCCCGGATGATCTCGCCGAGGCGCTGTTTTATGTCAATGAAGTCTCGACCCCCGAGGGTTTTGATTCCATTCAGGATGAGATCGCCGGAACGGACATCGACGTGGAAATCGGGGAGAACGCCGCACCGGCAGACTTGGCGATCCAGGTCTGGATGGCTGACCGGGAAATCATCGAGAAGGTACACGCCGAACAGTTCTTCATGAACGTCAGGTCCTTCGAGTATTTCAAGACCAAGAAAAACCCGCTGCCGGATTTCGTGCTGCCATCCGAGGAAACCCTCGCGGCCCTCGAAGCCGATCTCGACGAATGGTTTTCCAAGAAACGTCGCGGTAAGTATTCCAAGGTGTTCGTCTATCCCAAAGAGGGCCACACATGGTTCCTCGTGCGCCATGGCAAGCCCTATGCCCGTGAGGCGGTCATTGAGGCCGGTGAGTCCACCAGCCAGTACTTCCGTCCTGAAAAATTCGACGTGCTTGCCTACAACCCCGTGATCGGGGAAATCCGCATGAACGCTGAAACCAAGGGTGAGAAGGAGCTCTACCGCAAGAAATTCGGATTCCACCTGTTCGGAGACGAAGAGTTTTTCAACGAGCGCAGCCGATTTGATCTGGAACCTTTGCGGCAAATTGGTGAGGACGCGCTTCTATGTGACGATGTCGATGGCATCGAGTATGTCAGGCTCAAGGAAGTTCAGGTCTTTTGGGGCGGCGCTCATAAGGACGTTGAGATTCGTCGGTCCGAGGATCTGTTTGCCTCCCTTCGTGATCGCGAAAAATCCCTTCCCGCAGGCGGAAAGATCGTGAAGGCAAGCTTCCAGATTAAATTCGACGGTTCGAAGACGCCCAGGTCGGTCACCTTGAGTTCAGGTAACCGAGCGCAATTCAAGCGGGATGGTGATGCCGAGGTTATCGAGCGCTGGCTCGGACTCAGGGGCTTTATTGTCGGAGCCGGAGGGACATCGGATGAGTGATCCCTTCTGGGCATATCTGGAGAGATTGCCTGGAAATTCGGCGGCGCTGTTCGATTGGGATAAGGCGCTCTCCGGTTGGGACCGATACCCGTTGTTTCGGGATCACTTCCTTCAACTGACCAAGAATCACGCGACCGCCGTGGATTGCCCAACGGAATGTGGCCTCGGATGCCCACGGAGTGTTGTCACCCATGTGAAGACCAACATCCGGGCCATCTGCAATGAAAAGGAATATCCAGCCGTCCAACTCACCACAAGGCAGACCTTGATCTACCGGCTCAAGCAGTCAGCCATCAATGGTGCTATCTGCGCGGCCTTGGGAATAGAACACCGAGAATCGAAATTCGATGGACTGCCCCATACATGGAGACTGGGCGATTTCATACCCACGGCGGGGATGGACTTCCCGGTTGTTCTGACGATGCAGGACAGCAAGGATGCGCTGGCAGAGGTCGTTCGATCATTATGTCTCTCGATCCCCAAACCCTTTGTCCTGATCGCGCCCACGCGCCTTCATCTGAGTCCTACAGTTGAAACACTGCTGGCGCAGAGAAGCAGCCCCTTCATTGCGCTGAACGAAGATCTGTACCTGGGTGATGCTCCACGATTCCTGACCCGTCGGGACAAGACTGAGATATTCGCGCCCCTTATCGGCCAGGTGCCTGAGCCGGATTCAGGCGGCACGGTGTTTTTCCCGACACCGCCGGGCACCACATGGCTACAAATCAAGATTCAGTTCCGTGATGGTCATACCGTCACAATATGGGCGGGCGACCAGAGCGGTCGATACACCTATACGCAAATGGGAATGGCGAGCAGGAAGAATGGCAACCCTACCGAGCAATGGAAATTGCTTGAAGGGTTTGCCAACTCCCGTGGCGAGATCGACTGGCACAGCCGATACGCCTCGGACAAACTGAAGAAACAAAAGCAAGAGTTGTCGAAGCACCTGCGTGAATTCTTCCGGCTCGATGACGATCCCATCGAATGGGTCAAGGATACAAAGACCTACCGCTGCAAGTTTCGCATCCTCCCGGAAGGTGCCGAGGTTTACTGACCACCCTTTATAGCGCCCGACAAATCTATAGCCCCGATTCAGGATTCTGGATCGGGGCTTTTTGCGTCTTGGAGGCCCGCCCGGTGAAATTTCACTGGGGCCGGGCAAAAAAAGTTAAAAAAGTTTTCCTCTGTAAACCCACCATCAATCAAGGCTTTACGGGCTTTCCTCCTCCTTGAGCCAGGGCGTTTTTCGGGGTCGCAACGAAAATTCGCCAAAGCAGGGTGACAGGTCTGGTGAACACAAAAAGTTCACGACCGCCACCCGGGAAATTCATGCCGGACCTGTCTCCCGGTCGGTCCAGAAATGAAGGAGGTTCGGCATGAACCAGACAAGCAAAGCACACCTCACCCCACCGAAGCGGCGACTCATCGAGTTGATGCAGGACATCAACTTCGGCCGCATCACCAACATTCCGGTCCGCGACGGCGAGCCGGAACTCACCCCTGACACGGTCATCGAGCGCGAGATCAAGCTGGGCGGACAAAGCGGTCCCCGGCCCGAGCGCGACCAGGATGACTTCATCCTCAAGCAAGAGGTCGTGGCGCTGCTGGAGCACCTCACGCAGATGGGCAGCGGAAAAGTCTGCCTGCTCGAGATCAAGCACGGTCTCCCGTTCCTGATGCGCATCGAGGAACGGGCAGCCTGAACACGTAACGACCTGAACCCTTAGACACTGGACAACAAGCTGGACGCATGGCGGAGGCTGTTGTGGGTGTCGCCGAGCCGAATACGGCAATTGGCGGCGTACCTGCGACCCCTTCGCCCACGCGACAGCTTTGTCCTGTGATCTGGCCCGTGCCGACACCCACGCGGACCTCCTCCTCGCTCCGAGGAGGCCCCGATGGTTTCACAGAATTCTTACGACGGCATCGACAAGTATGCCGCCGACCTCATTCGGCACAAAGCACGTCAACTCGTAGGCAAAGCCGGATTCACCGAGGACGACAGACCCGACCTCGAACAGGAACTGATGATCGATCTGCTGCAGCGGATGCGGCATTTCAATCCCGCCAAAGCCAAGAAGACCACCTTCATGGCCCGGATCGTCGAACGTCACATCTCCACCATTCTGGAGGCTCGGTTCGCCCAATGCCGGGACTGGCGGCTCTGCCAAACCTCGCTCAACGAACCCCTCGACAACGGCGAAGGCGACACCACCGAGCGGATCGACTTCCTGGACAGCGAGGGCTCCCTGGGAGGCGGCACCCGCGAAACAAGGGAGCGCCTCGCCCATGAGATCCGCATGGACCTCGACCGGGCCATCGCCTCGCTGCCGGAAGAGCTCCGGGATCTGTGCGTGCGCCTGCACGACAGCACCATGGCAGAAATAGCCAGGGAGATGGGCATTCCCAGAACCACCCTCTACGACCGGCTGAGCAAGCTGCGGGACGCGTTCAGCGAGGCTGGCCTTACCGACTACCTGTGATCTCCGACGCATCGGCTCCGGCTCCGGTAAGTAAGCACCGTGCCGCATGGTGCGGCTATCCGGGGCCTCGGAAATCAGAACCTGAACAAAAGAGGAGTTCAACCATGACTCACGACACTTACAAGTACCGTTTTGACGAGTCGGTCCCGGCCAAGGAACTGGAAGACACTTTCATGCTGGCGATGCTGGCCGTCGAAAGCCTGCATGGCCGTTCCCGTGTGCGGATGGAGAGCCGGTTCAATTTGGACAAGGCTCGCCGCACCTGCGTGATCGACGCCTCCACCGATGTCGGCAGCGACCTTGCCCGCATCTTCACTGGCTTCGCCACCAAAGAATACGGCGAACGCTCGGTCCTGATCGAACGTATCCAGCCGTCGGGTTGCGCCTGTGCCTCCAAGCATCGCGCAGCGCCCGCCGCCGAAGCGGGGGTGGCGGTATGAGCGAGCTGATGACCACCACCTATTCCATGTGGCGGCTGTTCCGCAACTGCCGCATGGCCTGCAAGTGGCGCTACATCGACGAGCTGGTGCCGCTCGAACGCGACCCCAATCTGGCCTTCGGCTCGGTCATCCACGACTGCCTGGAGTGCTGGCACGGCGAGCGGGATCTGGCCAAGGTCCTCGACCACATCGACCGGATCTATCCGAACCGGGCGCAGGACGACCATCAACAGGCCGACTGGCATCTCGCCAGGGCCATGATGAGCGCCTATGCGGAACACTACCCGGCCGAAGCGTTCGAGGTCGTCGCGCTCGAAAAGACCTTCGAAGGTCCCATCGTCAACCCGGCGACCGGGGCGACCTCGCGCAGTTTCATTCTCGCCGGGAAGGTGGACGGCATCGTCCGTCAGGATGGCCAGTATTTCCTGCTGGAACACAAAACCGCCTCGCAGATCGACGCCAGCTATCTGGAGCGGCTGTGGACCGATTTCCAGATCATCCTCTACGCCTGGTACCTGGAGCAGACCCTCGGCATCACGGTCAGCGGCATCATCTACAACGTCCTGGTCAAGGCCAAGTTGCGCCAGGGCAAGGGTGAAACCGAAGCCGAGTTCGAGGCCCGCCGGGTGGAGCTGATCGCCAAGTCGAAAACCGGCAAGAGCAGCGCCAAGCGCAAGCTGCCGGAGGACGACGAAACCTTCCAGCAACGGCTCCAGGAGAAGTACCTCGAGCCGGGCATGTTCCACCGCGAGGTGCTCTACATCTCCCGCGACCAGTTCGAGGAACTGCGGGCGGAGCTGTGGGAACTCTCCAAGGCCATGCTCGACGCCCGTCGGCGCGACACCTTCTACCGCAACACAAGCTACTGCTTCCAGTACGGAAGGCCCTGCGCCTACTTCCAGCTCTGCCGCTCGGGCGGCAACCCCAACGTCATCGAAAACCATTTCCAACGGATCGCCCCGCACGAAGAGCTGCGGGACGGAGCCGGTGAAGACGCCGCTCCGGTGTTTTGAAATCCCAACCATAAGGAGACGAAGCCATGCTTCCCAAGACCAAAAGCAAACCCAAACACACGCTCTCGGACCTCACCGCTCTGGTGTACGGCCCGAGCAAGATCGGCAAGAGCACCTGGTGCTCCAAGGCCGATGACGCACTGTTCCTGGCGACCGAGCCGGGCCTGAACGCCCTGGAGGTGTTCCAGACCCCGATCACCTGCTGGGACGACCTCCTGCAGGCCTGCGCGGAAATCGCCGAGGGCAAGCACGAGTTCAAGACCATCGTCGTCGACACGGTGGATAACGCCTACAAGATGTGCTCGGACTACGTCTGCAAGAAATTCAAGATCGAGCACGAATCCGACCTGGGCTACGGCAAGGGCTACGCGCTGATCAACAACGAGTTCCAGCGCGTCATCAACAAGCTCGCCTTCCTGCCCTATGGGCTGATCCTGATCTCCCACTCCCAGGAGCGGGACATCGAAACCCGGACCGGCAAACACACCCGCATCGTGCCGACGCTTCCGGAAAAGGCGCGGAAGCTGGTCACCGGCCTGGTGGACCTGATCCTGTTCTGCGACCTGGACATGAAAACCGGCGAGGACGGCAAGCCGGTCTGGCAGCGCGTGATGCGCACCAAACCCAGTCCCAACTACGACGCCGGTGACCGCACCGGCCGACTCCCCGAAGTCATCCCCCTTGATTTTCCGAGCTTCATGAAAGCGTTCAACAACACGGCAGCCGGAGCTGCGGCGAGTGCCGCCCGGCCGAAGCCGGAGCCGACCGCGAGTGCGGCGGCGAAACCCCAACAGTAAGGAGATCCGACCATGGAACACTACGAAAACCAATCCAACAGCAACCTCGACCTGGCGCAGTTCGACGACGCCTTCGAAACCGCCGAAGTCGAGGAGCGTGAGTTCGAGGCCGTCCCCGACGGCAAGTACCAGGTCAACGTCGACCGGGTCGAACTGACTCGCGCCCAGACCTCGGGCAATCCCATGCTCAAGTGGACCCTGCGCATTCTCGCGCCGACCCACAAGGGTCGTCTGCTCTGGCGCAACAACGTCATGGCCAGCAACGAGAACATCAAGTGGCTCAAGCAGGACCTCTACACCTGCGGGCTGCAGCTCCAGAAGCTCTCCGACCTGCCGGGCCACCTCGAGCAGCTTCTCAACATCAAGCTGGAGGTGACCAAGCGCACTCGCGGTGAAAACGAGAACATCTACTTCAACCGTCGCATTGTCATGGCCGACGATGCCGGGGCTCCCGGCGCGGCGATGGACGACATGATCCCGTTCTGATGATGGACCGGATCACCGTTGTCGTCGACACCCGCGAACAGGAGCCCTACAGCTTCGATAGTGACAAGGTTTCGGCGGTTCGCAAGGCGCTGCCCGCCGGTGATTACTCACTGGTCGGCCTCGAGGAACGGGTGGCGGTGGAGCGCAAATCCCTGACGGATTTCGTCTCCACCGTCATCCGGGGGAGAAAGCGATTCCACCGCGAGTTGGAAAAGCTCTCCGCCTACGAATCCGCCTGCGTGGTTGTCGAGTGCAACTTTCGCGATCTGGTCGATGGCCGCTACCGCAGCGATGCCCACCCGCATGCGCTGATCGGAACGGTCGCCTCCATCGTCGTCGACTTCGGTGTCCCCGTCTACTTCTGCTCGGACCGGCAGGCCGCCTGCCGTTTTGTCGAGGAGTACCTGACACGTTTTCACCGGAGGATCGCGAGATGCCAAAAAGAAATGAGAGTAACCCGGCGCGACTCCGGGGAAGAATAGAGCGCGTTTACTATGCCGGACCCAAGTTCTCCGCAGGCCGACTGCTCACCCCGACCGGTGAGGAAGTCCAGTTCGCGGGCAATTTGTTCGCCCGGGAAAATCAGCCTGTGGTCCTGCTCGGGTCGTGGGCCACCCATCCCAAATACGGCCGTCAGTTCAAGGTCGACGGGATGGAGCACGACCTCGAACTCGATCCGGAGGGGCTGATCCACTATCTGGCCAACCATCCGGAGATCAAGGGCATTGGTCCGGCCAAGGCCAGATTGATCGTCGAGAGTTTCGGCGACGCCTTTGAAGAAACCCTTCTGAATGACCCCGAGCGCATCGCGCTCAAAGCTCGGCTGCCCTTGGATGCTGCCCGGCGGCTGCGTGACGAATGGTTGAAGAACCGCAGCGTCAACGCCGTCATGGCCTGGTTGTCGGCATTCGGACTGACCCATCATCAGGTCACCACTCTGGTCGAAAGACTCGGCGGCAACTGCCTCGATATTCTGAAGGAAGACCCGTACATCCTCATTCGGGAGATCCGGGGATTCGGCTTCAAGAAGGTCGATAAGATCGCCCGCAAGCTTGGCACCCCCAAGGACCACACCCCTCGTATCCGCGCTGGGTTGAATTTCTGCGTCCGTGAAGCCCTGGACAATGGTCACTGCTGGATCGAATACGAGGATCTGGTGGACCAGGCCAATCTGCTGCTGGTCATGGATGCCCTGGACAGCCGGGTCCGCATCGAGAGCGCCCTCGACGCGCTCATCGAAGAACAGGCGCTTGCCTGCGATTCCCACGGCGGACGTTTCGTGGTCGCTCTGCCGGAGATCGTCCGCATGGAGCGGGAGCTGGCCTTGTTGTTCGGCCAGGCCGAAACACCGAATCCTCATTTCCAGTCCGTCAAGAAACTCGATGCCCTGATTCGGCGCTGCGCATCAACGCTGAACGAGAAGCAGCTCGACGCGGTCCGCTCGGCCCTCCAGCACAGCATCAGCCTGATTTCGGGTGGAGCCGGTTCGGGCAAGAGCTACACCATTTCGGTCATCAACACCATCTGCGAGGAGAGCGACCTGGAGGTCGTGCTCGCCGCGCCGACCGGCAAGGCCGCCAAGCGCCTGGAGGAAGTCAGCGGTCGCAGCGGCACCACCATTCACCGTCTGCTCGGCTATGACGGCAAGGGTTTCTCGCGCAGCAAGGAGAATCCCATCGATGCCGACGTCTTGGTGGTCGACGAGTTTTCGATGGTCGACGTGCCGCTGGCCTGGCACCTGTTCGAGGCGGTCGATTTGTCGCGGACCACGGTGCTGCTGGTCGGGGACCACAACCAGCTTCCGCCGGTGGGACCCGGAAACATACTGCGCGATCTGATCCAGACACGCGCCATCCCCACGGTCATCCTCGACAAGGTCGTGCGCCAGGCTGGCGTCCTCAAGGAGAACTGCACCGCCGTTCTCAAGGGCGAGGTGCGCAAGACCAGCGAGGCGTCGGTATCCGGATGCCGGGATTGGTACCTGGTAGATCAGTTCACCGATCCGATGGCTGCACGCTCGTTCCTGCTGGAGCTGTTTCAGGAGCGGCTCGACACCCTGGGATTCGACATCATCAAGGACGTGCAGGTGCTGACGCCGACCCACAAGGGACCGCTCGGCACCAAGGAACTGAACGAGGAACTGCAGCGGCTCATCCAGCGCAAGCTCTGGAACACCGAGGTGCCGCCGGTCGCCATGGGCCGCCGCGCCCCGTTTCTCAAGCACGACAAGGTCATCCAGACCCGGAACAACTACGATCTGAACGTGATGAACGGGGCCATCGGCTATGTGGTCGATGTCCTCGCGAACGGCACCCTGGTCATCGACTTCGACGGCATGCCGGTGGAGCTGGAGAAGGGTTCGCCCGACCTGCAGGATCTGCAGCTCGCCTATGCGCTCACCATCCACAAAACCCAGGGTTCCGAGTTCCCCTGCGCCGTCGTGGTGATCCACAAGGCGCATTCCTTCATGCATCACCGCAACCTGCTCTACACCGGGGTGACCCGCGCCCGGCGCACCGCCATTGTCCTGGGCGACCATTGGGGCATCCAGAACTGCGCCAAGCGTTGCCAGGTGGATGACCGCCGGACCTTCCTGCCCCTGTTTCTGGACGCCGCCCAGCACGCGGATGCCGATTCCGCCCGTGTCGCGGAGGCCGAATGAGCATGGGCGGAACGGATAACGTCAGGGAGTATTACCGGCTCGTCACCGAGATGGACATCGGTGACGTGGCCCGGGAACTCCTGCCGGGACGGATCACCCAGGAAACCGGTCAGCGTTTGATGTGCGACTGCCCCAACCATCAGAGCCAGTCGCGCCTGGCGCTGCACGTGATGCTCGACAAGCAGGGCTGGTACTGCTTCGGCTGCGGAGTCGGCGGTGACGTGCTGCAACTCGTGGAGTTCATTCAGACGGGCTCGGTCACCGCCGGGCAATCCGGTCCGATGCCGGACAGCCACCGTCAGGCCCGGGACTATCTCGCCAAGAAGGCGGGCTTGCCGCCGCTGTCGCGCTATGGCCTCAGCCAGGAGCGTCTCGCCCAGACGGAGGCCGACCGTGCCTTCGAACTGCGGGTCAAGGACGCGCTGACCTCGCTGGCCAGGCTTTACCACGCCAGACTCAAAGAGTCGCCGGAGGTCCTCGACTGGCTGAAATCCAAATACGCCCTGAGCGAGGAGACCATCGACGATCTCCTGATCGGCTACGCGGACAACGCGTCCGGCGCGGTCGCCCAACTGACCGGGGGTGAGGACGGTTTTTCCAAGCGGGAGCTCGCCGCCACCGGCGCTTTCCGTCCCACCAGCCAGGACGGCCTGACGCCATTTTTCGAGCGCCGCATCGTCTTTCCCTACTGGAGCCGTGGCCGGGTAGTGTTCATGATCGGCCGCAAGACGCCGTGGACCCCGGACGTGGGCTGGGAGCAAGGGAAATACAAGAAACTGCCGGTTCATGACGAGCACCAGCGGCCCTACGTCGCAGACTTCATCAACAACGCGCTGCTGTTCAACGAGGACTGTCTGCTGGCCCGGCCCGGCAAGGTGATCATCACCGAGGGGGTGACCGATTGCCTGGCGCTGATGCAACTGGGCCTGCCAACTGTATCGCCGGTCACCGTCCGCATCCGGGCAGCCGATTGGGAGCGCCTGATCCCCAAGCTGCGCGGCGTCGAAACCGTCTACATCTGCCAGGACAACGAGCTCTCCCAGGCCGGTCTCAAGGGGGCGCTGCAAACCGCCCGCACCCTGGCCGAACACAAGATCGACACTCGCCTGGTGACGCTGCCCTTGTCGGAGACACAGCTCTCGGCCCGGCAGGAGCTGGCCGAACGCTTCGGCCTGACGGCGAGCGTGGGGCCGAAGGAGTTGGCCAAGCTGCTTGCAGGACGACCCGCCGATGAAATTCAGGCGGCCGAGGCTCTTCTCAACACCGCCAAGATCGACGTCAACGATTACATCGCCGCCGGACATACCCGGGAGGATTTCGAGCGCCTTCTTGTGGAGGCCAGCACGCCCATCGAGTTTGGCGTGCGCTCATTACCAGCAGACATCCCGGAGGAGGATCGCAATCGCCTGCTTGAACCGATACTGGGAGAGATTTCCGAACAGTCGCCTTTGGAACAAAGCCGTCTCCTGAAGTTGGTGCAGGAACGCATCGGCGGTGGTGTCTCCATGGCCACGCTCAAAGAGCAGATTCGTTCCATCCAGAAAGACCGCAAGGTCGAGTTCAAGAACGAGAAGAAAAAGGCCAAGCGGATGTCTGGCGCGATGCCCGGATCATGCCGCGCCCGGGTCGACGAGGTACTGATCGACACGGAACTGGAGAACGGCGCTCCCGACTACACCCTGGCGGCCGAAGCCGCCTACGACTGGTTCAACGCCAATGGTGCCCAGTTCTTTCACACCCTGCAGGGCGAGCCGTTCATGTATTTCGACAACGCCATCTACTGGATGGATTCGCCGGACCGAGGCCGCAAGCGCCATTACGCGGCCATGCTCTACAAGCACACGGGCATGGTGCCGACCACGGGTGGCGGCCGGACATTTTTCGAGGTGCTGCCCAGCCTGGCGATGATCCGTGGACAGGTGCGCGACCATTTCTCCTGGCTGCACACCGATGTGGCTTCCTACACCGTCTATTTCAACCTGAACAATCCGGAACACGAGATCGCCAAGATCACCCCGGACGAAATCCGGATCATGAAGAATGGCGGGAACGAAGACGGCATCATCCTGGACGGCTCGCGGAAGATGAAGCCGCTGAAGTTTCTGCCCGACGCCGACCTCGAAGAGGCGGACCGGCTCCTGGTCGATCTACTGGTGGGCAACATGACCTGCCCGCAGGGAGATCGCTTTCTCATCCTTTCCTGGCTCTCCTGTTTCCTGCTGATCGACTTTGCCGGAACGCGTCCCATGACCCGCTTCGAGGGTTCGGCCGGTTCAGGCAAGACCACCGCCAGCAAGATCACTTCGGCTTTGCTCTACGGTGAACCCCAGCACAAAAAAGCCACCGACGCGGCGAACTACACTGACGGTTCCCAAAACCCGCTCATCGTCCTCGACAACATCGAGGTCAAGCAGATGACCGAGGATCTGACCACCTTCATGCTCACCAGCATCACCGGCATCGCCAAGGAGAAACGCAAGAGCGGCACCGACAGCGAGACCATCACCGAGCGGACCAAGTGCCTGCTGAACACCACCGGCATCGAGCCGCTGTGCGGGGAGCTTTCGGAGATCCAATCACGCAGTTTTGTGATCAACTTCGATGTCGCCAACCAGGGCAATGACTGTTTCATCGAATCCGAGGTCGTCGCAGGCATCCAGCAGCATCGCGACCTCATCATTTCGGCCATCATTAAGCGGACCCGGGTGGTGCTGGCGATGATGCGAGACGGCATGAGACGCCATGCCATGAAGCTTTTGCACGAGGCACTGGGGAGCCACGACAAGCGCCGCTGCAACGAATATCTCAGCTTGATGTACCTGATGATGCTGGCCGGATCGAGCCGTGAAGAGATGGAACAGGGGTTGGGAGAGCTGGCACCGGCATTCGCCCGGCAGATCGAGTCGCTCAACCGGACCAGCCGGGATACGGCCCGGGATTCAAATCATACGGCGACGGCGCTGGCGACCTTGTTCAACGCGTGGCGCACCGCGACCGAAACCAATGCGCGGGATGTTTACGGAGACCGCCGGACGGACCCTCTTCAGGAGTTCGTCCAACGGTATCAGATCCGCTTTGAAGACGATGGAAGTTTGCGGGAGGTTCTTTCCCGGGACCTGTTCGTGGCCCTCAAGCGAGTTGCTCGGGATTTCGGTCTGCGTTTCGAGATGGACTCATCCCGGCAATTCGCACAGCGGCTGGTGAATGATCTGGAGACCATCCGGGGGGCAGGGTTCGAGATTGAAATAGGGCAGAACCATCGCGGAACCAAACTCTATACGATTCAATCAGCAAAATAGATCGCATCACCCATATCATCACCCAAGCCCGGCCCGTGGATTCATTTCTGCGGGCTTTTCTTGTTTATATCCACGCGGTCCTTTGGCAAAACAGTTATCCGGCTTGAAAAACGATTACAAAACGGCCTTTGGCTGGAAAAATCGTTACGAAATCGGAGATACCGAAAGGGGTTTCGGCATTGCCGAAAGTCCCAAGGGTACCTTTCGGCAGTGCAACTATATGTTTTTGTTGGATTTGTGATGCAAGCGCCGAAAGTGCCGAAAGGTTTCAGAGATTACTCCCCCTCCTTTGTATTTTTTTCAATACTCCTCTCGGAACAGGGTATAGAAAATTTTGGCCCATGCGAGAGTAATATTCTCATATCTTTCTACTCTTTCGGAAAAATATATATAACTAACTGATACTTCTATTGTTTAGTGATGCCGAAAGGGGATGCCGAAAGGTCGTCGAGCGCCGAAACCCCTTTCGGCGCTTTCGGCTATCCGACACCCATGGTCAGGCTCCGGTAAGTAACGGGAAACGATGACTACCAACGTTTCCGGAGATTTACCATGAGCCTGTTGACCACCATGATCCGTCACCTCTGCACGGATGCCGCCCAATCCGCAAATCGAACAAGCCCAGACATCCTTTCGTCACCAGAATCCTGCCATGTGGTCTTCGTCGCCACAGATCTTGAAATCAAAGAACTCGCCTGGGTTCGAACCAAAGAGACTGACTTCGAGCGCGACGGCAAAGTGTTCCGCCGTCTGTCGCCTGAATACTTCGCCTGGCTACGTTCCCGCATGGTCACCGCCCAAGCCGCGCACAAGGCCGGAAAGCTCCCCGAGGCTGCCTGGAACACGCTGCGGCAGCGATTCAACGCCCTGCAGGAGCTGGCCATCCGGGAGTTCGGCAAGGAAAGCCTCCAGGATGTACTGCAGTCCTTTTCCCCGAAGAACTACCGGCCACCCGCGCTTCGTCCCGAACCCCAGAAGAAACCCGTCGAAGTTCCCAGAAAGGTCTGGATTTACCCTCAACACGCAGCCGGACGCCATAGGCAGCCGGTGACTTCCCAGGCTGTCGCCAAGGTCGACACCATCCGTGAGGAGGCCATGGCCAAGGGTTGGTCCGAGGCACGCCTCTATCAGAACCAGGGCCGGTTCCGGTTTCCCTGCGGCGAGGACTACGGTCTGGTCTGCTTCGTCGATGGCGATCAGGAGATTGGCGAGGTCACCGAGCGTTCTATCGAAATTATCCACGGGCCGAAGTCCGGGCGTCCCAGCACGCTGCGGTTCTACAACCCGGACGTGCCGCAGCCGTGGATGAAGAAAGTGGAGGATTGAGCCGTGAAGAAAAAGAAACGCTACGCCAACGCCAAGGATGTCCTGCCCGAGGAACTGTTCGAGCAGATCCAGAAGCACTACACCGGAATTCTCTGGGTCCCGGCACCGAGCCGCTTCTACCAGGAGCGCCGCGACCTGGTGCTTGCCCTTCATCTGCAGGGGATCAGCAGCCAGGAGATCTCCAACCTCGCTGGAGTGACCACCCACCGGGTCAACCAGATCATCGCCGCCGAACGAAAACAGGACCGGGACCGACAGTTGGCCGCCGCTTCCGGTAAGTAACCCATGAACCGGCGGGAGCGCGTTTGGAGGCTAAATCGGCCTCCCGCCCCGCAAACCGGCATAAAAAAACAGTTTTGGCAGGACATCGACATGCCTTTGAGCAAACCCGACAAAGCTATTCTGGATCGATGGCACCGCAACGAGGGCAAGACCGAACCGCCCAAGCGCGGTGCTGGTGCGCCCGAGGGAAACCAGTACCGGTTGACGCACGGCATCTTCGCCGACCGCTGTCTGACGCCGGAAGAGAAGGTCATGTTCGACGTGATCATCGAGCGCCTCAACCAGGATTTCGTGTTCAACAAGTCCAGCGACTTCTTGCAGGTTGAGCTGGTGGGCGTCTATTCGGTGAAGCTGGTCCGCGCCCAGATCGAAGGAAACACCCAGGCTGCCGAAAGTCTTGACCGCATGATCCGCTGCCACATGAAGGATCTCAAGACCACCAAGATCGCCCGTGAGGGTGAGGAACCGAAAGGCCCGCAGACCTCTCCGGCGGAATGGGCGGCGGCGCTGCTCGAGAAAGTGGCCGAGGCCGCCAACGCCCCGGGCGCGAAACCCTCCGGCCGCAAGAAACGCGGAAAGAATTGCGGATAACACCATGGAGGGCTTTTCCGATGACCCCGGCACACGGCGACTTGCAGCAGACAACTTCACGTGGAATTGCGGATAAGACGTGTTCTATTCAATCCGCAATCATGGGGATCGGGCACAGATGCACCGGCAGAAGGCAGAGATACACGCTCGACGGAAAAGTGTTCAGAAACTTTCAGCTCTTTCTGGAATCGGTATTCAACAAACCGCTGGCAGAGATTATCCACGCCCTCTACATCGAAAACCAAATGAGCTCCCTGGATATCCACAAGGAATTTTCAGTCGCCTTTGGATTTGAGGTCAGCCAGCGGACCATCTCTACTGTCATCAAAAACTCTGGTGTGAAAATCCGGGACCGCACCGAAACGAAAGCACTCGCCTGGAAGCAGGGGAAAATGGCCGGGTCCATGGCTCGCTCACGTCAAAGCCGCAAGCAGGCATATCTTTTCGGATCACGGGCGGAACAGAAGATTCGCTATCTGCTCCGCGAGGCTTTGATGGCATTGGACGTGAAATGGGATGTGGTGATCGGCGACAACCTTCAGCATATTCACGAGCGCTTCGAAATCGATATTCCGGTGGTACTCATCGACAGAGAGACGGGAAGGGCGAGCCGGATCGCCATCGAAGTGGACAGCGCGTACACCCATTCATCCACGGAGGTTCGCGACCGGGACAGACGAAAAGACAACGCGTTGAGGGAGGCGGGTTGGCAGGTTGTCAGGGTCGATGGAGATTGCTTGCGAAAGAAATCCGTCATTATAGAAGCCGTTGCGGACCTCGCGCTGACTGTTGAGCGGATCGCTAATGAAAAACTGGTTGACGTTTTTTCCGCCGGGGGCCGCTCATGACGAAGGGTATGAACGGCTTACAGCGACTGGCTCCAGCGGCGTATGAACACCGCGACCTCGGCCTTGTCAATTTCACCACGGGCGACGGCCAGCACCATCTCGGCGAAATCATCCTCCGGCGCATCGAAGTCGTAGCCGTTCAGAACGAGGAACACCAACGCCGCCACCGCGCCGACCCGTTTGTTTCCGTCCACGAAGGGATGGTTTTTGACCAGATGAAAGAGGTAGGCGGCCGCCATCTCGTACACATCGGTGTGCAGGTACTCGCCGCCATAGGTTGCCGCTGGCATGCCGAGAGCGGACTTGAGCAGCTCGATATCCCGGATTCCCGATCCGCCGCCGTAACGCACCAGCTGATCCTGGTGGATGTCAAGGACCTCGGTCAGGCTGAGAAACTTCGGCTCCATGGCTTACTCCGCGAGCTTCTTCAGCGCCTTGGGGTAACGGGCGTTGACTTTGTCGAGGGCGGACTTGAAAGCATCTCGGCGACCGGCATCCTTCACGGGGGAAAGAATCAGCACCTGGCCGTCGGTAGTGACGTCGAAGGGGGTTTCCGCATCGGCCCCGAGCAATTCCAGAACCGGCTTCTCGATCACAAGCGCCAGGCTGTTTCCGTGTTTGGTCAGAGTTTTGATCATGATGGCCTCCTTTATGTTTCGTTCTCACAATGTCAATACGAAGATATAACCGAAGGGCGATTTTGTCAAGATCCGAGCCGCATAAGCCAAGTAGATATTGGCATGTTCACGCCGGGGCTCTTTCACACAACCCAAGTAAATATGGGCATGCCGAGCCCCAGGCAGAACCGGCCAAGCCTCGCACACAGCCATTCCTTCGGCAGCGGCCCTCGCACATGCCAAGCAGATATTGTCATGTGTGTTCCGCGCCCGGAGCGCACAAGCCAAGCAGTTATAGCGATGTGCGGCCGACAGACAGCGAAGGAGAAATTTCGGTCAATCGATATTTCCCGCTCCGCCTGGGAGACTGAGAACCATCGTCATGATCAATCATCATCGGCGGATGTGTTCTTTTGCGGGCACTGTCATTCACTGTCTTCGACACTGTCTCGCCCAACGAAAACAGGAGCAGCCGGGGCCGCTCCCATCGTCGGGTTCGGAAGGATCAGAGGCGTTCGAGGGCTTCCTCGAGCTGGCCGTCCACGAGGTGGGTGTAGATCTGGGTGGTGGACACGTCCCGGTGCCCCAAGGCCCGCTGCACCACGAGCAGGTCGTTGGTCGCGCCGTAGAGGTGGGTGGCGAAGGTATGCCGCAGCCCGTGCGGCGTCAGTTCCTTTTCGATCCCGGCCTTCCGCAGCCAGTGGGCGAGCCGGTTGGCTATCTGCCGCTGGCAGAGTCTGCCGTCCCGGTTCGACAGGAACAAGGCTTCCATTTCCGGGCGGCCGTGTCGACGGCGCTCGGCCAGGTAACGGCGCAGCAATGTGCGGAGGTCGGTCTTGATGAACTTGACCTGCGGCACATTCCCCTTGGCCCGCACCCGCAGATGCTTGGCGTCGAGGTCGATGTCATCCATGTCGAGCGCGGCCAGCTCGCCAAGCCTGATCCCGGTGCCCAGCAGCACCTCGATCATGGCGCGGTCGCGCAGCGCGGAGAAGTCGGTCCGTCCTTTGAGCTCCTTGAGCAGACGTTTCTTTTCGGCGGTGGTCAGGAAGACCGGCAGCTTTCTCGGCAGCCGATGCATGCGGATGGACCGGGCCGGATTGTCATCGACCACGCCCGCCTCGGCGGCCCAGGCGAAAAACGCCCGCACCGCCGCCTTCATCCGATGGAGCGAGGCCGCCGAGCGTGGGCCTCGCTCACTCTCGGTGACCGCCCCGGCGGAAAACACCTGGTCGAGGAGCCCGGCCGTGACTTCCCGGCAGACGATGCCCGGGGCCAGCTCATCGGCAACGCGGGCCACCAGGGCGAGGTCTCGGCGGTATGCGGCTATGGTCGCAGGGGAGCGACCTTCGGCCGACAGGCGGGCACAGAACGCCTCTGTCGCGCCCGTCAGGTCGAGGTCAGCCGTTCGGTTGCTCATCGCTGGACTCCTTCACCCGGCTGTGGCCCATGGGTGTGCTCTTGGGCAGCGGCAGCTCCTCGATGCGCCCAGATTCCATGGCCCATACCATCATCATGCGGAACACCCGGACGGTCTTGGCGACGGTGCGTTCGGCTCGCTCCTTGCCGTCGGGGAGTTTGAGCAGCAGGTCGGACTTGTAGAACTTGCCGACCTGGGGAAGCCGGATCTCTGCGAGCTGGCGATCCGCGCCGAAGAAGGACTCAACCACGTCGAGGTCCTTCCGGTAGGTGTAGAGGGTCCGCTCTTTCTTTCCGGATTCCCGCAGGTGGCCGATGAAAGCCTCGGCGGCTTGATGCACTGTGCATTCAGTCATGTCGATGTCTCCTTTGTTGGTGGCCCGGTGTGTTCAGGACAGGAAGTCGTCCAGCTCCCGCAGCAGTTCCTCGACGTGGCCGAGGGAGCCGACGCTCGCCCAAGTGATGTCCGTCTGCTTCGCGTCCGCTTCGAGCTTGCCGCGAATGCCCTCGATCAACCGGGTGATGTTCTCCTGCTTTTCTCGGTACGCCTTGAGTGCCTGCTGGCGGTTTCTGTCGTAGGTCATGACCTGCCTCCGGTTCCGGTTTTCGTGGATGCGGGACCATCCCGCGTCACATCCAATGACGCTTCTATTTCGTTGGAAATCAAGTGTTTGCAGAGATCTTTCTGCATGTGCCCCAAACCCATAACCCAAAGGAGATCAACATGTTGAAGAAGACCCTCGAATGGACCATCCCACTGGCCCTGGCCGGGATCATGACCGGCTGCGCCACCTACCGGCCACCGGCCCAAATCCAGTCGGCGGTGGCCACCGTCAACCGCCACACACCCGAGTATGTGACCGAGGCCAACAAGGCGCTGCGCGAGGTCGGCCACCCGGACGCCGAGCGCCTGACCGGTGTCGGCCTGCGCCTGCAGACCGCCGTAGAAGCCCTTGACCAGTGGGCCAACGGATCGAACCAGGAGGCAGGCCAATGAAAGAGATCCTTCAGGAAAACAGCGATGCCGTCCGCCAGGCCGGTGAGGCCCTGGTTGAAATCGGCACCGAGCTGGCGGCGGGACGGATCGAGAACGCCCTCGGCCGTCTGGAAGCGGCCCAGCAGCAGTACCTGGCCTGGGCGGAGTTGGACCAGGCCATCATCGATATTCAGGAAGCTGTCCACGACCGGAAGAACACCCTGGCCGTGCGGCAGATCCTGACGGAACTGGTGAGCACCATCCTCGGCAACGCCTTGAGGACAGGAATGCACTGATGGCGGTAACCGACAAGGAGCGCAAACTCGCGGCGACCCTGAGCGATCCCGTGTTGTGGGGGCAAGCCTACCTCTACAACCGGGATGGCTCAGGCCGCGACTACTGGCCGCACCAGGTGGAGGACCTGCGCTGCCCGGCCAAGAACATCATCCACCTCGACGGCCGGGACGTGGGCAAGTCCATCGTGCTCTCGACCGACGCGCTCCATTACGCCTTCACCACGCGAGGCGGCCAGGGCCTCATCGCGGCTCCGCACCAGGGGCACCTCGACACCATCATCGAGGAGATCGAGTTCCAGCTCGACACCAACCCGGATCTGATGAACAGCATCGCCCTGACTAAGTACGGCAAGCCCAAGATCCACCGCAAACCCTACTTCCGGCTGGAGTTCACCAACGGTTCGGTGCTCTATTTCCGCCCGGCCGGGGCTTATGGCGACGCCTTCCGGTCCCTGCACGTGGGCCGCGTCTGGGTCGATGAAGGAGCCTGGCTGACCGAACGGGCCTGGAAGGCGCTGCGCCAGTGCCTCAAAGCCGGGGGGACGCTACGCATCTACTCCACGCCCAACGGCCTGCGCGACACCACCTATTACCGGCTCACCTCGTCGGATCAGTTCCATGTGTTCCGCTGGCCGTCCTGGCTCAATCCTCTGTGGACCGAAGATCGCGAGGCCGAACTGCTGGAGTTCTACGGCGGCCGCGACAGCTCCGGCTGGCAGCACGAGGTGGCCGGTGAACACGGCAAGCCCTCCTATGGGGCCTTCAATGTCGAACAGTTCAACCTCTGTCGGCAGGATCTGCTGGAGTATCAGAAGATCGTCATCACCGATTCCGAGCTGCGCGATTGCGACACCGAGGAAGCGACCCACGACCGGCTGGAGATGCTGCTCAACCTCACGCCCCGCAGCGGTCAGTTCTGGGTCGGCGGCGACCTGGGCTACACCAACGACCCCACCGAGATCGTTGTATTTCAGGAGACGGAGATCGGCGAGCGGACGCTGCTGAAGATGATCTTGCGCGTGCATCTTGAACACGTTTCCTATCCGCATATCGCCCAGATCATCGCGTTGCTGGAGCGTTACTACACCCCGGCGGGCATCGGCGTGGACAACGGCGGAAACGGTCTGGCGGTGGTTCAGGAATTGCTCACCCTGGACAAGTACAAAGGGCTGGAGCTGGAAGGCAGGCTCAAGGGATACGACTTCGGCGGCATGACCCGGCTGGCGGTCCGTGACGGCAAGGAAGTCAAGAAGCGGACCAAGGAGCTGATGACCAGCCTCATCAACGGAGCCCTGCAGCGCAAGCAGCTCATTTTCCCCTCGGACGACCTGGAGGTGGAAGACCAGTTCACCACCCACACCTACACCCTGCGTGACGGCAAGATCATCTATTCCAAGGGCAACGACCACATCATCGACGCGGTGCGCTGCGCCATGCTGATCCGGGAGGAAGGCAACCTCGACCCGGTCGGCGAAGAGGTGGTCTCACTCAAGCCGGTGCTCACCAACCCGATTTTTATCTGAACCAGACAAATCGTTACCAGTTTTGTGGAAGTGGCAACAATAGGTCTGATGCCCGAGGGCCAGGGAATGGCCGTGGCTTGGATGTCAGGCGTTTTCCGGCATGTTCAGCAGAAACCGCCAGGCGGGCACCACGTCAATTTTTCCGGAATCTACCTGTATCTGCTCTTCCTCGTTACGCGTCACGATAATGCCATGCGACAGTTTCAGTTCGGTCATGGCTTCGGCAAGCGCGGTGGTTTCCCGCTTGCGGGTTTGCTGGTCGGCCATCGATTCACAAACCTGAACAAGCATGCGGGACGGGCCTTGTCGTCCGGCGATGAAATCAACCTCCCGGCCCGCCTTGGTCTTGTAGTAAAAGATATCCGGCGTGACCCGACGCAGCGCGGTGAACACCAGGTTCTCCAGAAGATGGCCCGAGTTGACCAGAATGCCGGAGCTGATCGACGTCACCAGCGCGTGATCGACGCAGTAAATCTTCTTGGGGTTGGTGTTGGCCCGGGCCAGCGAGGCGTCAAAGATGCGCACCGTGAACAGAACGTAGGCATCCTCGAACCATTCGAGATAATCGGAGACGGCGGGTTTCGGCGCTTTGTGCCCCAGGGATTTCAGGTAGCCGGTCAGGTTGTTGATGGAATAGAGGGAACCCGTATTGTCCACCAGCCAATGCGCCAGATCCGTGACCGCCTTGGGGTGAGAGATATCATGGCGTTCAACAAGGTCCCGGAACAGCATTGCGTTGAAATACTCTTGGTGGGTCTTGATTCGCAGCATACGGTTAAGGCCTGCAACCTCGGGGAAGCCACCGGTTTCCCAGTACTCCTCGAATGCCTTCTGGACAGTCAGACGTTTTTTGGTCGAGAGTGGACCGTCGCTCTCGATCCCCTTGTAGTCGAGAAACTCCCGGAATGAAAACGGGAACATTTCCCAGGAGAGTGCCCGGCCGCGCATCTGGGTCGCTATCTCTCGTGAGAGCATCTGAGCCGACGACCCGGTAATGTACACCTCGCACTTTTCCATGCGCATCAAGCGGTCAACGAAGGGCTCCCAGCCAGGTACGACCTGGATCTCATCGAAAAAGCAATAAACCTTCTCGGCATTCTTTTTTTCCGGATAGAGCGAAAAGTAGGCTTCCAGAATCACACCCAGATTGTCGTGTTGCAGACTATGCAGACGATCATCGAAGAAGTTCAGATAGAGGATGTTCTGACGGGCAACGCCAGTGTCCTGCAGCTTCTTCATAAGCTGGAACATGAAAGTCGATTTACCGCTGCGGCGCACACCGATGCAAACCGTGGCTTTTCCCGGCACTGGCGAAACAGCAACCCGCCTGGGCACACCCGTCGGAAGGTCAATCTCCTGAAAATCGAGGATTATTTCTTTAAGCATGTCAATCATCGCGAAAACCTCCGGCTATCAATTTTTCCGGTCAATATAACAACCGGAAATAATTATTGCCAGTTTAGGCTTGAAATGGCAAGGTAAATTTCTGGTTTCGGCCTCGGCCGCCTCAATGCAGTCTGATGCAAAACCTCTTTACTTCTTCTCAAATGAAGAGGTTTTGCATATTGACCACCCGCCAAACTCATCCTCCGACGCTTTCCACCCATCTCCGGTAAGTAACCGGCATCGAGCCGGGTTCGGCCCACACGGGCCGGATGTGCGGCTGTCATGGCCGAAACTACCGAGAGGATCACGTGGAAAGTACCGCCCATCAGGACGAACAACCCGAAAGCCTGGACACCACCGGCTTTGTCATCGCGCCGCTGGCAGCAGCGGCCGCGCTCGACTCGGCCGCCTTCGCCAAGGTGAACGCCGCCGAAGCGATTCCGGCCACCTGGGAAGAACGCGCCCGTAAGGCCTGGGAATACTACGTCGAGGAGCCGCTGGTGAAGAACTGCGTCAACTCCTGGCGCACCTTCGCCGTGGGCGACGAGATCAAAATCACCAGCGATGACGAGACCCTCAAGGAGCAAGCCCTGGAGGCCGCCTGGCGGCTGAACGTCTCGCAGTTCATCAAGGACATGGTTCTTCAGCTCCTGGTGAAAGGCGACGCCATCGGCTTCAAGCGCTTCACCAAGTCCGGCCAGGACATCGAGGAGCTGGTCTGCGTCAACCCGGTCTCGGTCAAGGTCAAATACGCCCAGGGCGAGCTGATCGAGGCCCGGCAATTTCCCGAGGACACACCCGGCGGCGGGGAATCCATCCCGCTGCCCGTCGAGCAGGTGGTCCACCTCAAATGGGACGCACCGGCCTTCTCGCCCCGGGGCAACTCCCTCGTGCTTCCAGCTTTCCAAGCCATCGAACTGCTGCGCGACTACCGCCGGGCCGAACAGGCCATCGCCAAGCGCTGGGCCACGCCGTTCCGCCTGCTCAAGGTGGGCGGCGCGTTCGGCCAGAAGATGGTGATGCCGGACCAGCGGATGCTCGAACAGGTCCGCGACATGGTCAACAAGATGGACATGAAAAGCGGCCTGGTGGTCCCGTTCTACGTCAATGTCGAAACCCACGGCACCGACGGCCAGGTCCTCAACGTCGAGGACAAGGTCAAGGAGGTGAAGGAAGACATTGTGGTGGCCTTGGGTCTGTCACGCTCGCTGGTGACCGGTGACGGCCCGAACTTCGCCACCGCCTCGGTGAGCATGCAGAAGATGATGGTCATGATCCGCGAGATCAAACAGGCCGCACGCAAGCTCCTCGATTGGGTGTTCGACGACTGGATGGAGCTGAACGGCCATGGCGACAAGAGCATCCAGTTCATCTTCAACGACCTCGACCCGAGCGATGCGGTCGATTTCAAGAAGCTCCTCATCGAACTCTACGACCGTAAACTCATCAGCCGCTCCAGCCTCCAGCTCAAGATGGACCTGGACCCGGATATCGAGGCCGCCAACCGCGAGACCGAACGCAAGCAGATCGACCTGATGGACGAGAAGCAGGTGAAGCCGGTGGTGGATATGGTCGTCTCCGGCATTCTCAGCGTGCCTCGCGCCCGGAAGATGCTCGGGATTCCGGCCGAGGACGATGAACCCACGGCGGAGGCGGCATTGGTCTGGTCGGGCGACCTGGAGTCCACCGGCGATGCGGCCGTGTGTGACGAGTGCAGCCACTTCATTGCTGACACCAACCACTGCCGGGTCCACAACAGCGAGCGCACTTTCGACGCCCCGGCCTGTCGTTTCATAGACCGCCGGGAGACCCGCTGATGCCTTCGGACCTCAAGCAGCGCATCCAGGCGGCCACCCTAAATAGCCTGACGGCCCGCAACCGCTACAACGACCAGGTTACGGCCCAGCTCACCCAGGCGCTGAAACAGGCCGAAGACGAGGTCGCCCGCGCCATCCTCCAGTACCGCTCCCTCGGCTCCCTGCCGGACAACAAGCTCGCCGCGCTCAAGGGGCTGGAAAAGCTCCAGCTCGAACTCGACGACACCATGAAGCGGCTCAAGCGGGAGCAGACCCTGGTCTTTCGCAAGACGACCAAGGACTCCTTCAAGCTCGGCATCCAGCAGGGAATCGGAGAGCTCGCCGACGCGGCGCTTCCGTTCTACGCCGACCTCAAGCCAGAAGGCATCGATAAGCTGGCCACCAAGGTGTTCACCATCGTCGACACCAATGCCCTCGACTTCATGGCGCAGTACAACCTCACACTCGCCGGTGACGTTCACCGCGAACTCGCAGGCGGCATCAAGCGCACCATCCTGAACGGCATCGCCACGGGCAAGGGAGCCGACGACATCGTCCGGGACATGGGCAAGGTGATCGTCGACAAGGATTCCTTTCGTCAGGCCGGAAGCCGGGTGTTCAGCAAGGCGCAGTACCGCATGGAGATGATCGCCCGCACCGAGGTCCTCCGCGCCCACAACATGGGCAGGCTCAAGTTCCACGAGCGGGTCGGCATCCAGAAGCTGGAATGGCTGGCCATGGAGGACGAGCGCATGTGCCCGGTCTGCGGCGGCCTGGACGGCAAGACCTTTCCCATCGACAAGTTTCCTCAGCAACCCGCGCATCCGCACTGCCGCTGCACCAACATCGTGGCCTGGCCGATGACCGTCTGCGGCAGCGAGATGGCCGCCCAGGCAGACGCCCAGGCATCGCAGGGGGACGCCTGCATTCTCCCGCCCCATGTGCTGGAAGGCATGGCCGACGCCCAGGCCAAGGAGAACGCCAAGATCAAGAGCGCCTTTGAAAACGGCGACATCGCCGACCTCGGTTCGCTGACGGTCAAACAGCTCCAGACCCTGGCGAAACAGAACGGCGTGGCCATCGCCCGGACCAAGGCCGATTTCATCAAGCTGCTCGATCTGGCCGAACCCGGGATCGATCACGGCGACCTGGCCGGAGCGGCGCTCAGCGCCAAGCTCAAGGAACACAAGATCGGTCTGCTGCGGACCAAGGAAGAACTGGTCGATCTGCTCGGACTGAAGCAGGCGGAACTCAAACAGGCCAAGCTGCTCGCCGCCCAGATGACGAAGATCCCTCCCGCCGAGGGGCTGGAGGGCATGACCGCCCAGCAGCTCAAGGAGATGGCGAAAGAGAACGGCATCTCCCTCAATATGACCAAACAGGAGACCATCGAGCTGCTCGACAAGCTGGAGCCCGGCGTGGATCACAGCGGCCTGATGGGCAAGGAACTCGCGGCGGCCAAACAGAAGCACGGCATCGGCATCCTCAAAAACAAGCAGCAGCTCGTCGAGGCGCTGCAGAAGAAGGCCGGTGCCGACATGGCCGAGTCGGTCAAGAAAAAGGCGGTCGACGAGGCCAAACAAAAGCTGATCCTGAAACAGAAAACGGCTCTCGAAGACGCCGCCAAGGCCGTGGTCGTTCCCGACACGCCGACCGGCTACAAGGATTTCCTCGACGCGATTGCCAAGGCGGAACAGGCGGTTTCCGGCGGCACCGATCTACCCCAGGATCTGCTGGCGGCCCACAGCAAGGAAATCGCCCTCAAGAAACAGCTCTTCCAGGACCAGGTCGGCAAGCTGAAATCGACGGAGCTCAAGACGCTCGCCAAGGAGACCAAGGTTCAGTATTGGCAGTGGGCCAACAAAGACGAGCTGACCACGCTCTTCACCGAGACCGATCCCGCGAAAATCAAAGCGGTTCAGGCCAGCATCGACACCAAGCACGCGGCCTGGGCCGAAAAGCATGGAGGCAAGAAGAAAACCGCACCGGCCAAGCTCACCACGCCGAAGACGGAACCGCCGAAACCGGCTCCGCAGCCTATCCCGGTCAAGCCGCCCGAGCCCAAGATCGGCAAGAAAGGCGCGGAGTTCACCACTGTCGATACCGCGTGGCAGCAGAAAGGTCTGCCGTCTAAATTCAAAAAATCCGGCAAGGCCGCTGTCGGCGGCGCACACGAAAAGGAGTTCTGGACCGATAAAAACGGCGACAAATGGCTGTTCAAGCCCATTAGCCGCAAGGACGATGAGTTCATCGCCTTCGGAGAGGAAGCCGCCTACAAGATCGGCCGCTTGATCGACCCCCATTCCATCGAGGTGCGCACCATCCAACTGAACGGCCGCACCGGCTCCATCCAGAAATGGCGCACCGATCTGCGGGAAGACTTCGATTTTCGCAACATCCTGCCCCAGGATCTGACCACCATCGAACTGGAGCAGATCCAGCGCGAGCATGTGGTCGACTGGCTGATCGCCAATCACGACGGACATTCCAAGCAGTTCATCCGTGCCCGGGACGGTCGCGTCTACGGAATCGACAAAGGCCAGGCCTTCAAGTTTCTGGGCCAGGACAAGCTCTCGCTCGACTATCACCCCAACGGCGTCTGCGGCGAGGAAGAGCCGTTTTACAACAAGGTCTTCCGGGCGGCCAAGGAAGGGAAGGTACGGGTCGATCCGAACGCGACCCTTCGCTACATCCAGGAAGTCGAAAAGATCGCCGACGAGGATTACCTCGATCTGTTGCGGCCCTACGCCGAGGGACGGTTCGCCAAGGACCCGGCCGGGCTGCGGCATTTCTACGACCTGGCCCTGGAGCGAAAACACAATCTCCGGCGGGACTTCGAGGGCTATTACGCCGATGTGCTGGGGGATCGGGGTTTCCGTTTCGACAAGCTGAGCGCCGCCACCGGGAAGAAAAAGTTACTCTCCTCCGCCGAAGAGACCCTGGTCGAGGAGGCCCGCAAGCTCGGCTGGCAGGGCAAGACGCTGCCCTTCGACAGCGGCGACGTGGAAGACCAGAACGCGCTGATCTTCACCGAGAGCTTCAAGGGGAAGAAGCGCACCGTGGTCAAGATGAAGATCCGGCCGGATACCGACCGCCGCATCGACGAGGTGCTGCGCAGGTATGTGCAGACGGCGGCCGGGGAAAAGGGACAGCCGCTGGTCGAAGACAGCTTCTTTCCGACGATTCTGGACGCCGTCAAAAACGTCAATTTCCACGTGGGCGACGGCAAGTACAACCGGACCAAGATCGACAAGGCCCTGCGCCTGCGCAAGAAACTGGAGACCCTGCAGAAGAGCGCCGACCCCAAGGTCAAGGAGATGGCGGACCACTATCTGAAATGGGTCAAGGAGATTGAGGAGTCCGTCGATTGGGACCGGGCCACCAATGGCGTTTTCGAGCAGTATCTGCCCAAGCTCGACGCGCAGAGACCCAAGGAGAAACCGCCGTTTAAGGTGGAACGCGGCAAGGTGACCCACACCAAGCGCAGGATCGGTTCCGGCACCATCACTGTAGAGGCCGACGACATCGACAATCGGGCGCTGTTCAATCACAACTCCCGCATGCAGGACGGACACCAGTACACCGTCACCTTCGAGGACGGCACCCGGGTCCGCTATCGCCCCTGGTCGGACACCAACCTCTATGCCCAGCGCGGCGAGCTGGAAATGATCCTGGATGGCGACGCCACTCCCGGACGGGTCGAGGCGATGCTGGAAAAGCTCGAACAGCTTGGGATCGACACCCGGGTGGCCACGGCGGAAAACGCGGAGCAGATGTACCTCGAAAAGCTCGCCTACATCCGCAAGACCGACAAAAGCGCCGACTTCAAACGGCTGCAGAAATCCCTCGATGACCGCAACGCCACCACCACCGAGCGGGTCCAGGCCCTGCGCGGCTATTGGCAAAAGGAACTGGGCGTCCAGGACATCACCCAGCTTTCCGGATACAACCCGCTGGGCGAATACCAGGCGGGCTTTCTGGACCGCGACGCCAAGGGCGGATACCGACACCAGTTCCGGTTCGACATCACCGAGGAGGACCTTGAAAAACAGATGAAGGGCTACTCGCTGGTCCACGATCTGACCAACGGCGAGAGCATGTCCGGCTTTATCGACTTGATCATGGAAAACAATGGAGCCATGGTCAGCACGGTCGAGAAGATGCGCATGGGCGTGGCTCCGGGAGGAATGTCCCCGGTGGCCGACATGCAGACCGGCGGCGCGAGCTATTTCTTCACCCGAATCAAGAAGCAACCGGCCAGCGACGCCTCACCGGCCCTCTACTTCAAGAAACAGATGCTGCGGCGCATGGACGCCATCAGCTATGACCATGACGCCTACGGCAAGGTGATCGACGACTACGTGCAGCGCAACCGGGGAGCCAGCATCGATGATTGGAAGCGGTTCTCGCAACGCCATGGCAACGAAACCATCTTCAAATACTCGGTGACGCTGCTGGACAACATCGAGTTCATCGTGGCCAGAAGCGACAACGAACGCCGGGAGATCATCCAGAGTTTCACCCGGCGCGGCATCAAGAAACTGCCCGACGGGCGCAAGGTGGAGGACATCGTCCATACCTCGCAAAGCTGGAGCAAACGCAAACAATGACCATGAAGGACTTTATCGAACAGGAGAAACGGCGGCTGCAGGAATCGCTGCACTGGTTCAACAGCCGGGGCAGCCGCATGACGGTCAGAGAATCCCGGGATCTCTTTCTGGATATCCTGGTGGACAGCTTCACCGTCACCCGGATCGCACCCCATTTCGACGCTGCTGGCAACCATCTGCGCACCGATTTCTGGCTGTTGTGGAAGGCGCTCGGTTACGACGAGGGCTTCCAGCACGCCCACACCATCAAGGTGGTGGATGTCCGGGTGGAAGACACCCTGACGGCCGAACATGACGGTAAGAAGGCCGAAGGGTGGCTGATTGTCGATATGACCGACGACCTGGGCCGCATTCACCATGTCGAAATGATCGAGCCGGTCTCGGAGCCCGAACTCGCGGCGGACTGGCAACGCTGGATCTCCTACAGGAAGAAAAACGCCGAGAGATTCCGCCGGATCGACGACCAGCTTCTGGCCGAACATCTCCTGATCGCGGAGGACTGGTCATGAAACTGCGCTATATGATCGACTCGATAATGGCCGACCGGCAAGCCACCGTCCCGGAATACTTGCCCGTGGGCGTCTGGGTTCAGGGGCCGGGTCCCGGTCTGGATGTGGAGATGTACTACCTCGACCGGGGACCGAACGGGCTTGCCGACCGCAAGGATGAGGCTGCCTGGGTGGTCAACCGTCTGGTCGAGGTCGGGGCCACCTCGCTTCCGGCGGATTTTCTCGAATACCACCGGCTGTCCCGCTCTCCCTACGACGGGGTCTTTTCCGAGATCACCGAGACCGGCGAATACCCCTCCCTCGACGCCTGCGGCAAGGCCGTTCTGGCCCGGGTATAAATATAGGTTACTGGATTGGGCCAACCGGGCAGTTGTCAGGTCGCGTCCGATTCCATGCCGCAACCAAAGTACCACGGTTATTGAAGTGCCATTTACAGATGTTGCGGAAATATTGTTTCAGTCCGTTGTTTGGATAAAGAGGTGTCCCATCTTCGATGCTGAAGCTATTGTTTTCGCCGTTATATTCGACATGAAAATGGGGTGGGGGGTGTTCGTCGGCGCGTATGGTCACTCTAAGCCCACCGATGCGGCCGACTACCTCTTCATTGAGGCTGCGAAGCTCCTTCCCCTGATAAAGTACGATAGGTCCTTGATCCAGGCAGGATTGCAGCTCCGAAATACAATCATTGACAAACTCTATTTCGATCATTGCTGTTCATCTAATCGTGAAAGAATATCGTCAATTCTAGATTTCCAGTCCTCCAAATCGGCCTGGATCGTGAAGGTAGCTAGAATGTCTGGACTTGCATTTACGTATTCCCTCTGAATGATGATTCTGCCACCAGCATTTAGGATTTCTGACGCATGAGTAAACACGGCCTCAATGAGTCGGCCGTTTTTGAGAGTTATTGCGTCTTCAACATCAGTTATATTTATTATTAAAAACATATTGCTACCTTGCTGTAAGTTATCTGATTAAAACCATAGCGGTGCCATTCTCTAATGCACTGCTGACCGAAACGTCAGATAATGTTACAGTGAAAGACCCATTTCCTTTAGATGTTAGGTCGCCATAAACGTATGGCTGATTTTCAACATAGGCAGCAATTACTTTGAAAGGGAACTCTTTTCCCGTATCGTTGTTGACTTTAATGTTTACCTTTAAATCAAATGTGCTCGTTCCAAAGCTATTATTTTTCACACGCTCCATGTTTGCCTTAATGCTCTGAGGAATGCCCACCATCAAAAGAGAGTCTGCGTTAGAAATGATGTTCAGGTGTGATTCTGATGCTAGTTTTCCGTCTTTGTCCTTGTCTAGAACCACCGGGATAGTAAAGCGCGCATAGGAGTCAAACTCTTTCCTAAAACACTCAACATATTTTGCATCTTGGAATATGCTCGGAATGGTTTGTTGTACCTTCACAAGAGAGGATGATGGCTGTCTGGAATCTTTGTAATCGTTGCAACCTGCAACCTCCACAAAAAGATCACCAGCAATAGTTTTCGTCTTTGATTCAAGGATGTCCTTCAGGCTAACTTCTGTCTCTACCGTAGCCTTGCACCCAGACAGTGCTAAAACAGTTATGATAATCAGTGATATCTTTTTCATGCTAATACCTCGCAAAACAAAAAAGCCCTGAATAACATCGCGGTGAGGTGTAATTCAGGGCTAGTGGATATGATATTGAGCTTTATGCTTTTGGCCGGGTAAAGAGCACAAAAAGGCCAAGGATAATATCTCCAATCACCCAGATGCCGAGAATCAACATCGCACCGATGCCAGTTCCAATTGCGGCACCAGCTTGCTCAGCACCAGAAAGAGCCTGCATTCCTTCAGAAGCCGAGTTCATGCCGCCTATAAGCCATATTGCCATGAGGATATTGAAGCCGACAAAGCCCCATTTGACTAATTTTCCGAAAAAACCGCGCTTAGGCTTTCTCAATTGTACCCCACATTTAGGGCACTTTAATGCAGTATCGCTTACTTCTGTTGAGCATTCTGGGCAATTGATGAGTGGCATATCCCTCTCCTTCTAGTTGATGGTTAATTTACTGCTTCTACGCTTCTGAATTTAAAAAGAAATTCTGGATTCTTCATTGATCCGTCTATCGTCATACTTGTTTCTTCAAAGAAGTCTTCCCCTGATGGGAAGAAGCTCCCTGAAAATTTAACTCGCTGGCCAACGGATAACTCCAAAAGCCGGTTATATAAATCTGATCCCTTTTCGATCAGTGTATAGGAGTTTATATCCGAAATTGCATTGTTCCAGGTCTTTATTTCGATGTTCGGTGATATCCGTATCGACAAAATCGCTTTACCCTCAGTGTTCGTTTCCAGGGCATTTATAGTGCCGAACCAACCCGAAACAGAATGTCCGATTTGAGATTTAGACAGAAGGGTTTTTCGTTCGTCTTTAAGCACAGACTGTTGCAATTCATTTTTTGCACCTGTGAATTTGTTTGCAGACGAAGAGACGATCTCTATGAATTTTGCTTGATCAGAAGGTTGGAACGATTCGAGTGTAGGTGCGGACTTTTTAGCAGCGGGGGTAGTGCTGGAGCCGTTATTATTCGATGAGTCTGGCGAGTTAAAAAGACCAATGACAATCAAGACGCCGAAGACTATACCTATCCAGTGAAGCACCGAGAGCTTTTTTTGTTTACTCCCACATTGTGGACAGGTCTTTGCAGATTTTGAGATATCCTTTCCGCAAGTCTTGCATTTTACGAACAAACTATCACTACCCATTAGCCCCTCCCTTTTGATCAGCTACCGGAAATTTTTTCGCCTTATCTGTTCTAATCCAGACATTGAGTTCCTCAGGATCAAAGCGCCAAGTTCTTCCGACTTTGTGCGCTGGCAATTTTCCTTCCCGCAACAATCTGTAAACCGTAGACCGGCCTAACCTTAAGAACTCTGCTGCCTCTGCGACCGTAAGCCAATGTTTTTCCATTATATTCCTTCGCATAAGCGTAGAAATTGAATCTTGAGCAATGCTGAGCAATGCTGAGCAATGCTGAGCAATGCTGAGCAATGCTGAGCAATGCTGAGCATACATTTCAGCGCGTGTTTATGTCAATAAGAAATTCTCATTTCGTCACCCTCCGACACATCGCCGACGCTTCCGGTAAGTAACCGCTGAACGCTCCCCGCAGGTCGCGGAGAGCACAGCAAACTGACCGGAGACGTTGATGGAACTGTTCGCCACAGACCTGGAAAGGCTGGCGTTTCTACTGGAGGCCGATGCGGCGCTGACTCTCGATCCCGACACGCTCGGGACCGAGGCCGCCGAACAGTCCGCTCCTGAAGAGCTCCCTCCCGAGAAGCGCCCCAAGTACATCACCAACTACATCGGCAGTAAGCAGAAGCTCGTCGACTGGATCTGGAAGCATACCCCGGAGGGCACTGGCACCGTGCTGGATGCCTTTTCGGGGTCTGCGGTCGTGGCCTACATGTACAAGACCAAGGGCCTGCAGGTCATCGCCAACGACCGGCTCCGCTACTGCCACCATGCCGCCAAGGCGATCATCGAGAACAACTCGGTTCGCCTGAGCGAGGACGAGATCGAGGCGCTCCTGGCCGACAACGCCAAGGCGGGCAGCTTCGTTCAGGACAACTTCAAGGGCATTTTTTTCGCCAAGGGCGTCCATGCGCTGATCGACACCATCCGCGCCAACTGCGACAAGCTCTCCGGCTTCAAGAAAGACATCGCCCTGTTCGGCCTGGGCAAAAGCTGCATGAGCGGCAAGGGCGGCTTCGGCCACTTCTCGTCGTCTACCGATTATGGCCGCCGCCAGGACACCCCCGACGAGTTCAAGGATCGCTTGCGCAAGAACCTGCAGCGTATCAACGCCCTGGTTTTCGACAACGACAAGGAGAACAAGGCATACCGGCAGGACATCAACGACCTGCTGCCGAAAGCCAAGGCGGATCTGGCCTACTTCGATCCGCCCTACGCCACCGAGTTTTCGACCACCAACTACGAGCGGGCCTACCACTTCGTGGAGGGGCTCATGACCTATTGGGAAGGGCTCGAAATCAAGGCCGACACCAAGGTCAAGTATTACGAGACCGACCACAAGACCGTCACCAAGGCCAACGCCAGCGAATTCTTCCAGACCTTTCTCGGCAACGCCAAGCACATCCCGCACTGGCTGATCTCCTACCGCGATCACGCCTATCCCAACGAGCAGGAGATGAAGCGGATCATCGGCTCCTTCGGCAAACAGAGCCGGATGAAGTCCAAGGATCACCACTACGCCATCACCTCCAAGCACGGCGAGGCATCCAACGCCAAGGAGCGTCTGTTCGTCTGCGCTCCCGGGGCCAAGGCCAGCGCCGAGCGGGAGGAAAAACCCGTTCCGATGGCCGCCGCCGCGAACTTCCACACCAGCATCCCCGTGGATATCCGGCTGGGCGAAGGCGAACGTCTCGCGACCGAGGCCATGGATGTCGGCTCGGCGGGCGACCCCCAGTTCAGTTTCGTGCTCTGCCGCACCGGCACCAACAAGAACGGCGACCACTTCACCGCCGAGGAGTTGTCCGGTCGGCACATGACGGCCGTGAACAAGAAGGTCGATCTGCAGCATTCGCAGGAGTTCAACGACATCGTGGGCGGCATCGTCGCCGCCGATTACCTGGAGGACGACAACGGCGGCCGCGTGGAATGCGTCGGCGAGCTGTACGTCCACGACACTCCGGCCGCCCGGCTGGCCTACAAGCTGATGAAGCGCGGGATCATCTCCCAGGTCTCCATGGAATGCGACTACCAGGAGGGCGAATGTTCGGTCTGCCACAAGCGATTCCAGAACAAGGCCGACTACTGCACCCACCTGCGCAAATTCAAGGGCCGTGATGTGGGCGGCCAACCCGTTTTCGAGATTCTGCACGGCGTCACTTTCACCGGACTGGGACTGCTCGACCGCAAAGGCGCGGACGAGAACGCCAGGATTCTGCAGGTGGCGTCCCTTCAGAGCCAGCCCGACCAATCCCAACCCGAAGGAGATTCCACGATGGAAGACAAAACCAAACCCACCGATGACCAGGCCGCCAAGACTGAATCTGACGCGGCCAAGAAGAAACCGGCCCAGCAGGAAAGCGATCCCGCCCGCGTTACCGACCTGGAAAAGGAAAACCGGCAGCTCAAGGCCCAGGTCGCCGAGCTGCAGAAACGCGTCCAGGAACTGGAAGCCGAACAAAAGGCGGTCGCCTGCCGCTCCCGGGCCAAGAAGCTGCTCACCCGTCTGGAGAAGCAGGGACTCTCCTTCGCTTCCGAGGAGGACCGGGAAGCCGAACTGAAACGCCTGGCCGAACTGTCCGACGAAGCCTTCGCCGCGACCGAAGCCGCTTACGAACGCCTGCCCAAATCGGCAAAAGCGGACAAGGACAAGGAAGAGAAACCCGCCGACAGCGACCAGGGCGGCAAGCCCGCCGCCAAGGCATCGACGGAAACCCCGCTGCGCAGCGACGCCGGTGTCCGGCCCCACGATGTGGACGACCGCAAGGTGTCGCTCGAGGACCGCCTGCGCGACGGGTTCATGGCCGCTTACCGCAACCGTGTCGGCGAGGACTCTCCCGAACACTCGGAAATCAACGCATAAGGAGGAAACACCATGTCATTCATCAATCCGTGTCACCGCAGCCTCGCCTATGGCGACGGCCACATCCAGGGCGACGGTCAGCTCGGCCAGGTGGTCCGCGTGGTCGGCGACGACCTGTTCGCCGTCAACACCGATCCCACCAAGCGCTCCTTCGGCATCCTGATCAAGGACTACGCCGGTGGCGAAATGCCCGGTATCTACTGCGATGGCGGCGTCTACGAGACCGACGCCTTCGAAGGGACCGTCGTCGCCGGAGACGACCTGAAAGTTTCGGCGGGCGGTCGCCTGACCAACGGCGTCGCGGCCGGAGAGCATGTCGTCGCCCACGCCATTTCCGTACAGAGCGGCGTCCTCAAATTTCGCCTGCTCGTCTAACCCAAGGAGCCAACGCACATGAAAACCAATCAGTTGAAGATTCACTCCCAGGAGTACATGGAAACCATGGCGCGGCTCATGAGCGAGGCTCTCGAGTCGCCCGAAGGCATGCGGGCGCTCGCCGCCGCCATTGCCGCGCCCATCGAACAGGAGATCAAGCGCAAGGAGATCTCCTCGCTGCTGCTCACCAAGCACACGCTGCCCAAGGGCGAACGTCCGGTTTACCAGAAGAAACCGACCGTCAAGGCCCACTGGATCAGCAAGGACGGCGACGCCCAGGAGCAGGAGGTGGGCAAGGACGAAGTCGAGTTCCCCACCAACCGCATCCACTCCAATCCGATGGTGGACGTGTCCGTCCTCAAGAACGGCAACATCGGCACGCTGATGGACATCCAGACCAGCGCCGCCGACGCCATCCGCAAGGAGATGGACCGCCGCACCATCTCGGTGCTCTCCTCGGCCATCCCGGCGACCAACACCATCGAGGTCACCGGCGACCTGCTCACCGAGGATGCGCTGAACGAAGCCATCTCGATCATCGAGGACCTGGAGCTGTCGGTGAAGTACATCGTCATGCGCGGCCGCCGGTTCAACGACATGCGCGGCTGGAACCTCGATCCCCAGACCAAGCTCGAGCTGCGCCAGAAGGGTGTCATCAAGAACTACGGCACCGGCGGCATTCTGCTGACCGCCTCCATGCCGCTGGACGAGATCATCATCGTCCCGGATGAAGAGGTCGGGAAGATGCCGGTGCGCGAAAACCTGAAGACGGAGTCCATCGATCAGAAGACCCGCTTCAAGACCGGCTGGCTGGTGTGGTCCGAAATCGGCCAGGGCATTACCCGCCCTGACATCATGGCCAAGGTCAAACTGGTTCCGTAATCTTAGGAGGTGACGTGAGATGAATCGAATCAAGAACATCCGTCCCGGCGTTCTGGTGATCCCCGACGCCGGGCTGAAACTCAAGCCCGGCCAGGTAGTCGAGGTGGAACGCCTCACCAAGCAGATCCAGGCGGCGCTCAAGAACGGCCGCCTGGCCATGGCCGACAAACCGAAGCAGGAACCGCTCGCCCCTCCAGAGCCCGACCAGGACGCGGAACCGGTGGACCTGAGCAAGCTCTCCGCCACCGACGCCATCTCCAGGGTCAACGAGGAGGCCAATCCTGAGACCCTCAAAGGCTACATGGACACAGAGAAACGCCGCACGGTGATCGACGCGCTCAAGAGCCGTCTGGAGGGCCTGCAAGGTGCTGCTGAGTGACCTGATCGCCGACCTGCGGCTCGACCTGTCCGACCCGGGCGCATCTCTCTTCGAGGACCAGACTCTGGAGAGATGCGTCCGGAAGGCCGTTTTCCGGGTCGGCCGAGACCTCGACCAATCGCTGACCGTCACGGCCGGAGAGATTATCCCAGAGCCGTCCGGAGAGGTTCGCGAGCTCCTGGTGATCATGGCGCAGATCCACGCGTGCCAGGTTATGCGCTCGGCCACCGCCAACGCCTTTTCCTTTTCCAGCGGCGACAAGCGGGTGGACAAAACCGGCCAGCCCGGCCACTGGGCCAAGCTCGAGGCCGATCTGCTCGCGGACTACCGGCAACGCATCGCCGAACTGTTACCCAACGCGCAGGTCGATCCTGAATCCTACATCCTGACCCCGAGCGGACTCACTCCAGTCATCTACGAACAAGGGATCGATCTCGATGTTGTTGAATGACCGGGAACGCGCTGAAGCCGTGGCCGACGTCGCCCGGCTGATCCTCTCCTCGGGCCAGACCGCACGCATCCTGCGCGTGGTTCCCGGCGAGCGGCTCTACGGCACCGACGATGCCGAATACACGGAAATCTCCGTCATCCCCCTCGAACTGAACGAAACCCCGCCGGAGGAGCTGAGCGGCAAGATCGACGCGCTCGCCTGTGTCCTTCCGGATGCCGATGTCCGGGGTGAAGACCGCCTGGCCTCAGACAGGGAAACCTATCGCATACAGAGTGTGGAAGAAGAACACTTCTTCGGCACCGTCACTCATAAGAACCTGCAACTGGTGAAGCTCAATGGGCGTTAGGCGGACCGGTGACTGGGACAAGGCCCGCGCCAAGCTGACCACCGGCATGGGGCCACGTCTGGCCACGGCCCTGCGACAGGCCACGATCCGCAACGCCCTTTTTCTGGTGCGCGAGATCCAGCGGGGGATTCGCTCCCAGGCCCCGGGCGGACAGGCCTTCGTGAAACTCGCCGAGAGCACCATCGAGCGCAAAGGCTCAAGCAAGGCGCTCATCGACACCGGCTTTCTCGTCAACGCCATCACCCAGAAGATCATGGCCGACAAGGCGTTCGTCGGCCTGCTGCGCGGCACCGTCAACAAGGACGGGGAAGACATGGTGAACATCGGTGCCGTCATGGAGTACGGGGCCACCATCAAACATCCGAACGGCGCGACCATCATCATCCCCGCCAGACCCTTTCTGCATCCGGTGATGGATAAGTACCGCGAGCAGATCCTCCAGAACTATCGCGAGGCGATCCGCTCCGCGCTTTGAGCCTCCGACACATCGCCAGCGCTTCCGGTAAGTAACCAGGCAGAAACCGGAGGCGTCCCTTGAGCACGATACAGACCGTCACAGAAACCCTGATCCGCCTGGCCAAACAGGCCATCCACCCGGACACCGTGCTGGTGTTCCCGGATGACCTGTTCGAGGTCCAGCGTACCCCCAGCGTCATCCTCCAGGGGCCGAAGCTGGCGGAAGACCGTTTCCGCCGCAGCCAGAGCCGCCTGTTCGAGAAGAATGTCGCGGAGCTGAGTTTCGAGGAGTGCCGGTTTCCCCGGCTCTATCACCTCGATTTCGACCTGGTGGTAACCGTGGATCGGGAGGCCGAACTGCTCGGTTTTCACGAGTCGGTGTCGCGGTTCCTCCAGCTTCACCCGGAGATCGCCATCGCCGACCAGGGCAACCTGAACCTTACCGAACTGGTTCCTCTGGGCGGCCTGGCCCGGGTGAACCTCTCCAATCTTCGGCAGAGCTCCGGACGCATCCGCATCGAATCCTGCCCGGTGTACGACGGCGACCTGCGCGACGGTCGGCTGATCCGGGACCGGACCTTCCAGTTTCACGGCGACGTGACAGAGCAACGAACCATTCAACCGTAAAGGAGAACAACCGTGATCGAGATCAGAAACCTGCAGTTCCAACCCCTGACGTTAAACCTCTCCGGCCAGGGAACCCTTCACCTCGGGCCGCGAGAACGCAAGAGCATCGCCCGCAAGGACCTCTCCGCCGAGATCAAGACCGCCGGAAAACGCGGCCTGGTGCGCATCACCGACCTGACCGGCGGCGTGGAACCGGAACCGGAAAAGCCCACGGCAACCGATGACGCCGCAGCCGATGAGGCCAAGACCACCAGCAAGCGGAGGAAATAACCATGCCGACCTATCTATCCCCCGGGATTTACACCCGGGAAACGGACTTCAGTTTCTATGTGAAGCAGATCTCGACCTCGTCGGCCGCCATGGTCGGAGTGGCCGAGAAAGGCCCGATCAACAAGCCCGTGCTGGTGACGAGCTGGGAGCAGTTCATCAACCGTTTCGGCTCCTATATCAACGAGAGCTATCTGGCCTACGCCGCCCGGGCGTTTTTCGACAACGGCGGCTCGGTCCTCTATGTCACCCGCATCGCCCATCTCACCGACCCCACCGACCGGGACACCCTGACGGCGCTGAAGTCTTCCATCGTGCTGCAGAACCGGGAGGCGACGCCCGCCGACGCCCTGCGGATCGAGGCCGTGAACGAAGGCGTCTGGGGCGACCGAATCTCCGTCTCCATCGAGGATGGCTCTCTAGATCCGGCCAACCATTTCAACCTGGTGGTCCGGCACAAAGGCGATGTGGTCGAGGTGTTCAAGGATCTGAGCATGGACGAGACGCTGCCGAACCATGTGGAGCTGGCGATCAACGACCGTTCGGATTTCATCCTGGTCCAGGATCTGGCAGCCGCGTCGGGAACGCCCGGCAACCGTCCGGCATTGGGCGTGTTCGCGCTCAGCGGCGGCGACAACGGACTGACCGATCTGGCCGATGCGGACTTCATCGGCGATCCCTCGCAGCATACCGGCCTCTATGGCTTTGACGAGATCGACGCCCTGAACCTGCTGATGGTTCCCGGCGTCACCACGGTGCCGGTCATCAACGCCGGAATCACCTATGCCGAAGGGCGCAAGGATCTGCTGTTCATCGCCGACACGCCCATGCATCTGGAGCCGCTCGAAGCGGTCGACTTCCGCAAGGGGCAAGGGATGTACAGCCACGCGGCCTTCAACTCCTCCTACGCGGCGCTCTACTACCCCTGGCTGGAGATCAGTGATCCGGTCAACTCGCGCAAGAAGCTGATGCCGCCCTGCGGCGCGGTGGCGGGCTGCATCGCCCGCAGCGACCAGAAGACCAACGTCTGGAACGCGCCCGCCGGTATCGACCGTGGCCGCATCTTCAACACGCTCTCCCTGGCCTACAAGACCAGCCGTGGCGAGCGAGATGTGCTCTATCCGGAGGGGATCAACGTCATCGCCGTGTTCCCCGACACCGGCATCAACATCTGGGGCCAAAAGACACTGCAGAGCCAGCCCTCGGCCGTGGACCGCATCAACGTCCGCCGCCTGATGATGTACATGGAGGAAGCCATCTCGGAATCCTCCCGCTTCGTGGTGTTCGAGCCGAACCATCCCCAGACCTGGCGTGCCCTCGGCCGCCTGATCAACCCCTTCCTGCAGGACATCAAGGACAAGGGCGGCCTCTACGACTTCGCTTTCCAGTGCGACGAGGAGACCAACACCCCGGCGGTCATCGACCGCAACGAAATGGTGGCCCGCGTGTTCGTCAAGCCGACCAAGACGGCGGAGTTCATCGAGCTGAACTTCATCCTGACCAGCACCGGCGCGGACTTCAAAGAAATCATCTAACGGGAGAACACGGCTATGAGAAGCGGAAACATGCCCAAGAGCCTTTACCAGAACTGGCAGTTCGCCATCGAGGTAAACGGCTTCGACGTGGCCCTGTTCCACAAGGGACAGGAGCCCAAAACCGAATTCGAGGAAGTGGCCTTTGCCCCGGCTGGTTCGATGTTCGACCAGAAGGTGGCGGGCCGGGTCAAGTTCGAGGACATCACCCTCGAGAAAGGCAACCTGCAGGACGGCTCCGACGAGGCGGCCCGCGAATGGATCAAGAAACAGGTGGACGTGAACGCCGTCACCGGCGGCCTTCCGGCCGACTACATGCGCGACATCGACGTTGTCCGCTACGACCGCACCGGCAACGAGACCCGCCGCTGGACCCTGCACGGGGCCTGGGTGAAGGCGCTCGAATACGACGAGCTCGAAGGCGGCAACACCGAAAACACCATCGAGAAGCTCACCATCTGCTTCCAGTACTGGACCTAAACCGGAGGATCGACCATGTACAGCTTTGAACTGCCAAGCGGCACTGAACTCGAGCTCCGGGAAATGACCGGGGCCGAGGAAGAACTGCTCACCAACCAGCGCCTGATCCGCTCCGGAGAGGCGATCAACCAGGTGCTCCGCAACTGTTTCGTCCGGCTGGGCGAGAAGACCGACCCCGATCTTTCCGAGGTGATGAACCTGCTCTCGGGTGACCGGCTGTTCGCCTTGGTCCGCCTGCGCCAGATTTCCCTCGGCGACGAGGTGGAGCTGGAGCTGAGCTGCCCGAACAGCGCCTGCCGCATGACCAACTTCGTGACCGTCAATCTCGAGGATCTCAAGGTTACTCCCTACGGCGAGGAGCGGGAGTTCGCCTTCAAGCTGCCCGGCTCCAAGAAAACCGTGCGCTTCGGATATCTCGACGGCCACAAGGAAAAGCGTCTGGCCAGCCTGCGCGAGCCCAACATCAGCTCGGCCATGCTGATCCGCATCCTCGACATCGACGGCAAGGCCCCTTCCAAGAAGAGCCTGGCGGAAATGTCGATGCGCGACCGCAACGCCCTGCGGCAGGAGATGTCGCGGGTCGACGCGGGAATCGACACCTCGGTCGAAACCGAATGCGATGGCTGCGGCACCAAGATCCGCACCCGTCTGGAGGCCGAACCGGCTTTTTTGTTCCCAGGAGTTCGCTTGTAAGCGACGCATTCTTTCTCGCTTACGGCGGACTGCACTGGGGCTGGTCGGAAACCCGCTCGCTGCCGCTCAGGGTCCGGCGTCAGTTCGTCGAGGCCCTCGAGCGGCAGCTTGATTTTGAACGTGAGCAAACGGAACGGCGATAGATGAACGGCGATCTCGGACTGGGCATAGTGGTATCGATGAAGGATGCGTTCTCGCAGAACGCGCAGCGCATCCGTGGTTCCATGATGGACCTCGATTCCACCGTGGCGGATGCCAGCGAGCGGATGACCCGCAACCTGGACCGTATCCAGCAAGGCACCATGATGCTGGGGGCGGGACTGGCCCTGATGGCAGCGCCCGCCGCCCTGGTCGCCTCCACCGCCGCGACCCAGAAGGCCTTGGGCGAGCTGGCGTCCCTTGGCGTGCAAGACCTCCGGGCCATCGAGGACGCCGCAGAATCTTTCACCAACCAGTGGTCCGGTGCCGACAAGGCGGCGTTCATCACCGCCACCTACGACGTGAAATCGGCCCTGTCCAACCTCAGCGACGAGGCGGTGGGCGTCTTCACCTCCATGGCCGCCATGACCGCCAAGGCGACCAAGGCCACCACCCAGGAGATGGTCGGCACCTTCACCACGGCCTACGGGATCTTCAAGCCCATCATGGCCGACATGAACGACATGGAATGGGCGACCGCCTTTTCCGGAGCCATGGCGCAGACCGTGGCCTCGTTCAAGACCAACGGCACCCAGATGGCCGACGCCATCAAGAACATCGGCGCGGTGGCGGCCGCGAGCAACATTCCCCTGAACGAGCAGCTCGCCGTGCTCGGCCAGCTCCAGACCACCATGCCGGGCTCCGAGGCGGGCACGCTGTACAAGGCGTTCATCATGAAGGCGGCCGAGGCCGGTGACGAGCTTGGCCTGTCCTTCACCGACACCAGCGGCCGTCTCAAGGGCGTGGTTCCCATCCTGCAGGAGATCAAGCGCCAGTTCCCCGATCTCTCCAACGCCGCCGCCCAGGTGAAACTGAAGAAGGCCTTCGGCTCGGACGAGGCGGTCAAGTTCCTGCTGCAGATGTCGGCGGGCATGGAGAGCCTCGAAGGCAATATCCAGTCGGTGGGCCGAGCCATGAAGACCGGCACGGCGGTCACCGAACAGATGGCCGACGCCATGAACCAGGACATCGGAGCCCGGTTCCTGCTCCTGCGCCAGCAGGTGGCCAACCTCAGCGAAATCCTGGGACGCACTCTGCTACCGGTGGTCACGCCGGTGATCAACGGCGTCTCCGGCTTCATTCTGTTCCTACAACGCATGGCCAAATCGATGCCGGGCGTGACCCGGGTAGTCCTTGGATTATCCATGGCCCTCGGCACCATTCTGGTCGTGGCCGGAGCCGTCACCGCCGCCGTGGGCATGGTGGGACTCATGCTTCCAGCCATCAAGGCCGGGTTCGTGGCCATCAGCGCCGCGCTCGCCGGGGTGGGTTCGGCGGTCGCGACCTATTTTCTGCCTGTTACCGCGATCATCGCGGGCGTGATCCTGTCGGTGTATCTGCTCAAACGCGCCTGGGAAACCAACTTCGGCGGCATTCAGGAGATCATCACCGGGGCCTGGAACAAGGTCTCGCTGGTCTTCCAGGGGATCAGAGAGCTGGTGGGTTCGCTCAGCGGCGGCGTCGGGCAGATGTCGGCCGAACTGGCCCAGAAGCTCGAATCCGCCGGGCTGTTGGGCTTCGTGGTCACCGTTTTCAAGGCCTATTACCGGGTTCGTGAGGCCATGGCCGGATTGTGGGGCGCTTTTTCCCATGCCTTTGACCGCATCCGCGCCATCCTCGAACCCACCGTCCGCACCCTGATGAGTGCCTATGCGGCGCTGGCCAGCGCAGTCTTTTCGGTGGTGGAGATCTTCGGCGTGGCCGCCAGCGCCACCGATGGGTCGTCCTGGCGCACCTTCGGCACGGTTATCGGCACCGTCGCCGGTGTGCTTCTGCAGGGGTTGGCGTTCGCGCTGAAGATCGTGGCCTGGAACCTGTCGCTCATCGTGCGAGCCCTGGCGGTGGTGGTGCGCAGCGTGGGCTGGGTCGGCAAGGCCATCGTCGGATCACTGATCGGAGCGACCAAGTTCATCTACAAGTTCCTGTTGCCTGTGCGCATGATCGGCGAGGCCTTCATGGCCGCCGGGAAGATCGTCTATGCGGTCTGGCAGGTGCTGAGCGGCGACATCTCCCTGCTGGACGGTCTCAAGGCCATCGGCGGCGCGGTCTACGATTTTCTTGCCACCCCGTTCCGCTGGGCGCGGGATGTGGTGGTCGGTGTCTGGAATTTCATTTCCGGGATATTCACCTCCATCGGACGCCTGGTGGCCGACGCCGCTGGACAGATCGGCCAGGCGATTCTGAATCTGCCGATTATCAGCACCCTGCGTGAGCTGTTTGCCACCGTGCGCTCCTTCTTCGCCGGGGACACCACCTTCTTCGAGGCGGGCAAAAAGCTGCTGATCACCCTGGGCGAAGGGATCTGGTCGGCGGTGACCTATCCCTTCACCATGCTCAAGAACGCCCTGGGCAAGCTGCGCAATCTGCTGCCGTTCTCCGATGCCCGCGAGGGACCACTCGCCAGCCTGACCGCCTCCGGTTCCGCGCTGCTCAAGACCCTTGCCGACGGCATGAGCCTTACCCAGTCGCTGCCCGCGAAAGTGTTCGGCTTCGCCACTCGCGGGATTCTCACAGCCGCTGCGGGAGCCTGGCAGCAGATCAAAACGGCAGGCGGCAACCTCATGGACGCCGCCTCGGCTCCCTTCCGCATGGCTGGAAAACTCTGGGATGGGTTGACCTCCGGGGCTCAAACCGTCGCGGCCAAGGCCGGTGCCATCTTCGGCGGTCTCAAACAATCCCTGTTTGGCGACACGCCCGTATTGGCGCTCAAACCGCCCCAGGTCAATGCTTGGGACGCGCTGGCCACGGGAGCCGTCAATCTCCGCAACCGGATCGTTGCCACGCTGTCGGCCGTCCCCGGCGCTGTCGGTCGAATCTTTGCCAACGCCGGTGCCGAGGGGCAAACCCTCTGGCAGAGGCTTTCCAGTGGCGCGAGCGCGGGCATTCAGGCGATCAAGGATCGCAGTGCCGGGATCGCCAACGGTTTGCTCTCATCCGCTCGCGCCATGCTGGGAGTCCAGACCCCGATTCCGCAGGTGGCCGAGCAGAAGCAACCGCTCGAGACCGTGCAGCCCGCTGAATCGATTGGGCAACGCATCATCGAAAGCGTGCTGAGTCTCGTGCCGCGTCTGGACGAGCGCCTGGTGCCCAAGGCCCTGAGCGCCATGCTGATGCTCCAGCCGGTCATGGCCACTGCCGCGCCGCCTCCGCAACCGATGAACGGCATCGTGCAGACCGTCGCGGCGGCCGTCGAGCCGGTAAGTAAGAGCTATATCCAGCCGTTCGCGGTGGAACCGGCACTGGAAAACGGAGATGCCTCTCTGGCTCCGGCCGGGATCGAGCGGCCCAAGACAACCGCGCCGACTCCGATAGCGAAGCCCTTGCAACCGGGACTCGCCGAGACGGTGCCTTCCGAGCGGTTGATCGCTCCGGCTCGCACCGCTCCCGCGACACCCATGCACGGAGAGGACGCCGGTCCGGGGCTGCGCGAACTGCTGGAATCGCTGCTCTCGCGCCTCAATGGCTTGGCCGACCGACCGGTGGAACTGAGCGTGACCACCAACATCGATGGCCGGAAGGTGGCCGAGGCCGTCTACAAGGATCTTCGGGAGCGGAAGATCAGAAACTACGAAACCCTTTGAGAGAACCGATGAAACGCATCTTTGTCTGCAGCCCGTTCGCGGGCGACATAGCCCGAAACGTCAGGGTCGCCGAGGCACTTTGCCGTCGGGTCATGAGAAGCGGTCACGCGCCGTTCGCGCCGCATCTGCTGTATCCGACCTTCACCGACGACAGCGTTCCCGAGCAGCGGGAGACGGGCATCGCCTGCGGCCTGGCCTACATGGAATGTTGCGACGAGGTGTGGGCGTTCACCGGCAACGGCATTTCCAACGGCATGCGGCGGGAACTCGACCGGGCCGGACAACTGGGCAAACCGATCATCGAGATCGTCGAGGTGTAAGCAATGGCCTGGGATCAACAACCCATCAAGGGATATCTGGTGGACGCCGACACGGGGGAGCGGCTCGAATTCCAGTACAACCCCAACTCCATCAGCGACGAGAAGTCGACCGACTACGCGACGATCAAGATCCCCGGTATGAGCCACCCGCGCTACCAGTACGTCGCCGGGGAACCGCGCCGGATCGCCTTCAAGGTCGAGCTGTTCAAGGGGCCGGTGAAACAGAAGGTCGACTGGCTCCGCTCGCTGCAATATCCGGAACACGCCGGAACCATGCTCAAGAACGCGCCGCACCGCGTACTGCTGATTTTCGGCGATCTCTACCCGGGCGTGACCTGCATCGTCCGTCAGGTGAAGGCGCGGTTCTTCGGCCTGTTCGACCGGGACAACCTGCTGCCGCAACGGGCTGAGGTGGACATCGTCCTCGAGGAATACGTGGACCGTTCCATCAACTGGTCGGAGGTACGTTCATGATCGGCCGCGATTCCCGATACGCCCGCTGCGTTCTCTACCGGGACAGCGACGGCACCTCCCTCGGCATGCGCCAGCGCATCGACACCACCCCCAGACACGACGACCGCCTGCACACCGTGGTCGAGGGCGACCGCCTGGATCTGCTCGCGCACCGCTATCTGGGTGACGCCAGGCTCTGGTGGATCATCTGCGACTACAACGACCTCTTTTTCCCGTTGGCGCTCGAGCCGGGTCTGGCGCTGCGCATTCCCTCCCGCGAACACGTCCAGATGCGCCTGCTCGACTGAAGCGTCCGACACCTCGCCATGCCTTCCGGTAAGTAAGCAGGGAACTGCGAACTACCGGAGAGACGCATGGATCTGGATACCTTCAAGCCGACATTTCTGATTCAGATCGAGGGGCAAGACCTCTCGAAGGACATCACCCAGGAGATCACCTCGTTCGTTTTCACCGACAACGAGGAGGAGTTGGATGTCCTCGAACTGTCGGTGACCGACCGCAACCTGCAGTTCGTCGACGATCCGCTGTTCCAGGAAGGCAACGAGATCGTGGCCCGCTTCGGCTACGTGGGGAACCTCTCTCCGCGCAAGAAAGCGGTCATCAAGGACATCGATTACGACTTCCCGGAAAACGGCGATCCGACCATCCGCATCAAGGCCTACGACAAGGGCTTCAAACTCGCGGGCAAGGAAAACCAGAAGGTCTGGCAAAAACCTGCTCCCGGCATCCTCTATTCGGAAATCGCCGAACAAGTCGCCGCCGCCAACGGCCTCACGCCGGTGGTCACGGCCACCAAGGGGACCCATCTCCGCGTCACCCAGAGCAACATCTCGGACGCCCAGTTCCTCAAGGAGCTGGCGGAAAAGGCCCGCGACCGCGATGGCGACGGCGTCAGCGGCTATGTCTTCTACATCCAGGACGACGAACTCCATTTCCATCCCCGCGAACTCGACCAAACGCCGCTGCTGACCCTCGAATATTTCACCGACACCAAGGGCCTGCTGCGCTCGTTCCGCCCCAGCACCCAATCCCAGGGAGCCAAGGGCGCGGGTGTCGAGACCAAGACGGTCGGCGTCGACCCGCGCAAGAAGGACGTAGTCGAGCACAAGGCCAACAACGCCACCACGCCCGAGCGGACGGCCCTGGGCAAGCAGACCTATCTGGTCGACGGCAACACCGGCGAAGGCAGCTTCAAGGAACAGGAGACGGGGCAGATCGTGCCCTGCTTCGACCGTTCCGAAGGCTTTCACGAAGAGCCGCGCCAGGAGCCCGCCCAGGACAGCGCCGAAGGCAAGTTCCGCGAGGCCGAGCTGCGCCAGGTCGAGGCGGACGCCGCCACCATTGGCATTCCCCAGCTACGCGCCAAGAAAAACGTCGAGATCAAGGGCGTGGGCCAGAAGTTTTCCGGCATCTACTACTGCCACTCGGTGCGCCACAGCATCAGCAGCGCAGGCTATCTCTGCGAACTCAAACTCAAGAAGAACGCCCTCGGCAAGGGCGCGGGCGACAAGTCCGCCGAGTCCCAGGGCAAACCCAACGACAAGGAGGCCCCGCCCACGCCGCAAAACGAGCCGCCAGCCATGGTGACCATCGACGCGGACTCCGGCGCGGTCACACAAGGAGGCGGCAATGGGTGATCTCAGCAAGAATTTCAACCGTTCGGAATTCGCCTGCAAGGGCAAAAACTGCTGCGGCCATTCGGCTGCGGTCCATCCCGACCTGGTCGACGCCCTGCAGACCCTGCGCGACCGCATCGGCAAACCGCTGTCCATCACCAGCGGCTTTCGCTGCAACCGACACAACAAGGCGGTGGGCGGCGCGGAACAGAGTTTCCACACGCTGGGCATGGCGGCCGACGTGAGCTGTCCCGCTGGCGTTTCGCCTGAAGCACTGGCGGTCATCGCCGAGGAGATCCCTCTCTTCCGCGAGGGCGGCATCGGGGTCTACGCCTCCTGGGTTCATCTCGACGTGCGCCAGTCGGGCAAGGCGAGGTGGCGGTCATGAGCGCCCAAACCAAGACCCTGTTTTCCGGCACCGCGCTGGGTCTCTCCGGACCGCTTCGGGTGGAGATCCTGCCCAATGGAATGACCGCGAGGCTGACCCAGCCGTTCCGTGTCCGCACCGGCGCTGGCCGCATCATCGAAGTGCCCGCCGGGTTCGAGACCGACTTCGCCTCGGTGCCGCGCCTGTTCTGGCGCGTGGTGCCGCCCTGGGGACGATATTCCCCGGCGGCCGTCGTTCACGACTATCTCTACCACACCGGCAAGGTCTCGCGGCTTGCTGCCGACCGCCTCTTTCTCGAACTGATGGCGGCCCTGGGCGTGCCTCTGTGGAAAAGGCAGGTCATGTATTGGGCGGTTCGTCTGGGCGGCTGGCTGGCCTGGGACGCCAGTCGAAAGCGGGAGGCGGAGCATGCTTGAAACCCGCGACCGTCAATCCGAGGAACGCTACCGCAACCGCTGGTACGGCAAGTACCGGGCCTTCGTGCGCGACAACAACGACCCCGAACGCCTTGGCCGGGTCCGTCTGGAAATCCCAGCCGTGCTCGGTAGCGGGCGGGAGAACTGGTCCGAATGGGCCGCGCCCTGTTTTCCCTACGGCGGCAACGACGACACCGGTATGTTCCTGATCCCAGAAGAAGGAGCTTCGGTCTGGGCAGAGTTCGAGGGAGGCGTAGTCCAGTATCCGATCTGGACTGGGGTCTGGCTGGCCAAGAGCAATCCCGGCGAGCAACCCGAGGAATCGAAACGCACCTGCGCGAATGCCTTCTGCCATGACTGCGAGGACAAGGTCGAGCATCAGGCCAACCGGCACGACGATCTCGAACACAAGAAATACCACGGCCATCCGCCGTATTACTGCCCGCGCCTCAAGGTCCTGCTCAAGACCGAAACCGGCCACACCATCCTGGCCGATGACCGCGACGGCGACGAGCTGCTGAGGATTATCGACCGCGCCGGACAGATCCTCACCATGGAAGGGAAGGTGAAGCCGGAGATGCAGAGCGGCAACGCCCTGCGCCGAGGCACGAAGGACGCCGAGAAAGGCGACCAGCTCGACATCGCCTCGCAGATCGTCGGCTCCCGCGCCCGCATCCAGCTCACCGACCTCTGCCGCCAGCAGGTGATCCTCGAAGCCTGGCAGGATAAGGAGAAGGTCCACATCCTTTCGTGCGACAAGGGCCGTTCCCGCTGGCAGAAGATCCTCATCGACACCACCAAGGGCCGGGAAAAGGTTCACATCTGGGGACTCAACGGCACCCAGGAAATCCTCGTCGATTCCACCGCCGCCGCCGAACAGATCCGGCTCACCGACAAGGCCGGTCAGGTGGTGCGCATGAACGCCGCGCCCGGCCAGGAGAGCATCAGCGCCACCGACAAGTCCGGCAGCCTCGTGTTCATGGATGGGGTGGCCGGAAACATCATCATTCGCTCGACGAACACCGTCTTGATCAACACATGAAGGAAGCATCGCATGGGAGAAAGAACAACAACGCCCTCCGGACTTTCGGCCAGCGAGGAATTGCTGGCCCGGACCTTCGATCATTGGCGGGAGGAATTCCGCAGCATCCTCGAAAACCACCGCCGGGAAATCCAGGACCGACTCGAGAAGATCGAGCGTGAAATCGAGAAGAAATCGGACAAGGAAAACGTCGAGGTACTGGTCCGCTCGATCTATTCCGATCTGCACCGGCACGCCGAGGAGATCGACCGGCTGCACGCCCGGGTCGGCTCCAAGATGGGGACCGAGACCATGTGGAAGATCGTCGGCCTGGTGCTGACCATCGGCAGCACCATCGGCGGACTCGTCGGCTTTCTGATCCATCTGCTGCTGAAGGTAAACCCATGAGCTCCCAGGCGCGACTCGGCGACATCAGCAGTCACGGCGGCGTCATCATCACCGGAGCGAGCCGGACGCTGGACAACGGCATGCCGGTGGCCCGCATGGGGGATCTGCACGTCTGTCCCATCCCGGGGCATGGCGTGACGCCCATCGTGACCGGCAGCTTCGATACCATCACCGAAGGATTGCCCAACGCCCGCATCGGCGACATCACCGCCTGCGGAGCCATCATCGTCACCGGCAGTCCCGACACCATCGACAACTGAGGAGGCCGCCATGAACACTCTCGAACAGCCGCAGGAACCGCACTACTGGGATGTCTTCCCGAAGCTGATCCGCGTCTCGCGATCCCCATTCGTCCAGCGCATTCCGCTCTCGATCCGTGGCCTACCCGAAACACCGGTGTTCGAATCGTCCAATCCCGACGTGGCCAGTGTCGATGAAGACGGCAATGTCGAATGCGGCTTCGTTCCCGGAGCGGCCATGATTCTGGTCTGGGATTCGCCCGAGCGGCTCAGCCTGCGGCACGTTCAGGTCGAGGTCTATGGCGGCGGCGTCTCCGCACCGGTGGAGGTCCCTTCATGACGGATGCCCCGCCAACCTTTTGCCACTGGGAGGTACAGCCTCGCTCCATCCGCCTCTCCGCTGGCGAGTTCGAGCAACGGATTCCGCTCTCACTGCGCGGCGACGTGGACGCCCCGGTCTTTGCCACCAGCAATCCGGAGGTCGCGGAGATCGGGCCGGACGGTGTCATTCGCTGCGGCTGGACCATCGGCAACGCCGTGCTCATGGTCTGGCGATCCTCGGCCCGGGACAGCCTTCGCCATGTTCTGCTGGAGGTCCGCGATCCGTCCTGGTTCGCCGACCACCCGGACTTTGCCAGCGGAGCCACGGTCTTCCTCAGCGGCATGGTGGTCAACGCCCTCAACACCAGCGGCGTCGGCAACGCGCTGATCGAATTCCGCCGCTCGGAAACCGGCCCGACGGCGTTCCAGACCTTCGCCAACGCCTATGGCGGGTTCGAGCTGTCCGTACCTGAAGGGTTCTATTACATAGAGGTCACCGCGCCGGGATACATCGCCTGGCATGGCTGGGTGAATGCCGACCCCAACACATCCGGCGACATCCAGATCGTTCTCTCGCCCGAACTCGACGGCCAGGTCGCCCGCATCGTGTTGCAGTGGGGCCTGAACCCCCGGGATCTCGATTCCCATCTCACCGGACCGACGCCATCCGGCGGCAGGTTCCATGTGTTCTATTCCCACACCATCGAAAACGAGGCGGCGGAATTGGACGTGGACGACACCAGTTCCTACGGGCCGGAGACCATCACCATCCATCGGCTCATCCCCGGTGTCTACCGCTACGCAGTCCACGACTACACCAACCGCAACGCCAATCCGAGCACCGGCCTGGCGCAGTCCGGAGCATCGGTGAAGGTGTTCTTGAGCGATGGCCGTGAGCAGACCTTCAACGTTCCCAACGCCCCCGGCACGGTCTGGACCGTGTTCGAAATCGACGGCGCGACCGGAACAGTGACGGCGGTCAACGCCATGAGCTATCAATCCCAACCCGCCAATGTCGGCATGTAATGGAGGTTATCCATGATTTCCGAAGAACCCTCCGAATTGCAGGCCACTATCGAGCAGACCGATTCCGGCGAGCAGCAGTATGTGCTGCGGGCGCTCTGCGATCACCTGTCCGGCATCCGTGAAGAGCTTTCCGGCATCCGCACGCTGCTGGAAGCCGGTCACGCCGCTTCGGAGGCGATGCGCGGCCAGGCCCAGGCCTATCTGGAGGCCCAGCAGGCCAGGACCCAGGAGTACCTGGACCAGGTTCAGATCGAGCCGGAGCCCGATTTCTATCCCTTCGTCGAACTGCCTGTGGGCACCGAACCCCGGGATCTGCCGGACGGCAACCGGCTCTTCACCTTGCCCGACGGCATGATCCTGCGGACCACTGACGACCAGCGAATCTGCGTCATCGACGCCGGGGAGCAGCAGGTCGTCACCCCCGGACCCGGCACGGCCGTCGAGGTCGCCCCGGGACGCCTTTACACCCTGGTCGAGTCCTATCTGAGCGCGACCCGGGAGGCAGCCGGTATCAGCGGACTGCCCGCCGGGATCGATCCGACCGCCATGGGCGCGGAACGCTTCGCGGTGGATCTGCCCGAGGGCATCCGTCTCGACGTCGATCACCGGGAGCGGTTCATCACCCTGATCAACCCGGCCGGACCAATCGACATCATCGGCATCGGCCGCATCGAGGGCATCGGCGAGACCATCACCGTTCGTCTGCTTTCCGGGGGAGCCAAGGGATTCCAGTGCGGCAAGTCCGGCCACGGCGGGCTGATCGAGGCGGACGGAACCATTCACCTGGGGCTCAAGAGCGGCCTGGATCTGGTGATCCGTTTCCAGGGAGAAGCTATCGACGACGACACTTCGGAAAGCGGCTGCTCGGGACAGTGCGGCATCGACTGCGAGGAGCGTACCTGATGAGCTATGACTTTCTCGGCAAGGGATTGCGCTACCCGTTCCGGTTTCAGTCGGTATCCGGCGGCACCCAGATCTCGGCCGCCACCTCGCGGGAGCACGAACATATCCGCGAAAGCATCCTGCAGATCCTCGGCACCCGGATCGGCGAACGGTTCATGAATCCGGAGTTCGGCTCCAGGCTGAAGGATCTGGTGTTCGAACAGAACGACGAGGTGCTCAAGGGTCTGCTGCGCCATTACGTGATCGACGCCATCAAGCGCTGGGAAAAGCGGGTGATCATCACGGAGGTGCGCTTCGACGACCGGCCGCTGAACATCGACTGCAACCTGCTGCTGGTGCATATCGCCTACCGGGTGATCCAGAGCCAGGTGGACGGCAACCTGGTCTATCCCTTCTACAGAGAAGACCCGAACAATCCCGCGCCCAGCTATCCCCAGCCGGAGCCCGAGCCGGAACCGCAGCCGGTGCGCAGCGTGCGCCTGTCGCCGGACGTGCGCTCGCTGTTCAATCTGCTCTGGTTCGACGCGGCCGAGATGAGCCCCGATCCGGACGATTCCTTCACCTGGCCAGCCGGGGAATACGAAGTCGCCTACATCGAGGGAGCCTTTCAGGACCGCAACGGCAAGTGGATCGTCAGCGACCCGGGTGACAACCACGGCCATTACCTGGTCTTCGAGGGAGCGCCTGAAACCGAAGCGCCCCAGGCCGAGCACGCCCTTTATCTGGCCGCGAGCGGTCTGGGTTTCGACACCCAGAGCCAGGCGGAAGACAACGCCGCTGGCACCATTCACCGGATCACCACGTTGGAGCCGGGCCGCATCGGCCTGTTCTATTTCGAGGGCAAAAAGGAATCCCACTATCTCAACAACACCTCCGGGCAGCCCAATCCCGTCTGGCAACTGCGCGGCCCGCTCTGAGGCATCCCGCCTCCGACACATCCAGGCCCCTTCCGGTAAGTAACCGGCGTGGCGAGAGCATCAGGCGCTCTCGCATAACCGCCGAAAACCGGAGAGACCATGGGCCGCGCAAGCATCGGATACATCAACAAGGATTACGAATCGATCCGCCAGGAGCTGTTGGCGAAGATCCCGCAGCTCACCGACCGCTGGACCGATTTCAACCACTCCGATCTCGGCGTCGTCCTGCTCGATCTGTTCTGCGGCGTGGGCGACATGCTGGCCTACTACCTGGACGCCCAGGCGGCTGAGGCCTTTCTGCCCACGGCCCGCCAGCGGCAGAACGTCATCAACCTCTGCAAGCTCATCGGCTACCGGCTGGACTCGCCGGTGGCCTCCACCACCACGCTGCGCTTCCGGCTCTCCGCCCCGCTCGGCAAGGATCTGACCATTCCGGCGGGGACGGCCTGCCGCGCCTTGCTGAGTGACGGCGAGGCGGATTTCGAGACGGTCGAGGACGGCTTGATCCCGCGAGGCGTACTCTCGGTGGACATCCCGGGTCGGCAAGGCGTGCGCCGCACCGAGACCTTCACGTCAACGGGGCTGCCATTCCAGCGCATCCGCCTGACCGGCGACGTCATCGCCCAGGGCACCATCACCGTTACGGTGGGGGACGACGCCTGGAGCGAGGTCGATCACTTCCAGGACAGCCTGGCCGACAGCCGCCATTTCATGGCCGACCTGGACGCCCTCGACATCTCCACCCTGATTTTCGGCGACGGGCAAAGCGGCGCTGTACCCGCTCAGGGAAGCGCCATCACCGTCAGCTATCTGCAGACCATCGGAGACCAGGGAAATCTCGGCCCTAACCGGATCACCCAACTGCTGAGCCCGGTCTACCGCGACGGCGGCCAAGTCTCCCTGACCGTCACCAACCCGGTGCCCGCCACCGGAGGAGCGTCGCGGGAAGCCCTCGAACACGCCCGCCGACAGGCACCGGCGGAGCTGCGCAGTCTCTGGAAGGCCGTCACCCTGGAGGATTACCAGGCCCTCGCCGAAGGTTACCCAGGCGTCGCCAAGGCCAAGGTGCTCGACACCAATGCCTGCCAGAACATCCGCTATTACAACGTCCAACTGGCCATCGCCCCCAACGGCGGCGGCATGCCCTCGGCGCTGCTCAAGCGGGACCTCGCGGAGTTTCTCGAACGCCGCAAGGTCATCACGGTCGAGATCAACCTGTTCGATCCGATCTACCGCCCCGTTTCCATCGACGCCGAGGTCTACATCTGGCCCGGTGAACCGCTGGAAAACGTGCGCAGCCGCATTGAAGCCGCGCTCACCGATTTCTTTTCCTTCGACCGGGTCTCCTTCGGCCAGACCATTCACTTCTCCGACCTCGTCGCCCTGATCGACGGAGTGCGCGGGGTCAGCCACATGCACCTCTACGCACCCCAGCAGGACATCGAGTTGCGCCACGGTGAAATCCCGGTTCTCGGCAGTGTCAACCTCGATCTGCGGAGGGCCGGTTGATGTCGGATTGGTTCAAGGACAATCTGCTCGGCCTGCTGCCGCCGCTTTACGAGCACAACGACGAGGCCGGTGACCTGCGCACCTTTCTGAGCCTTCCCGCCGGAACGCTCGACGAGCTCAAGCAGGCCATCGACGATTTCCCGACCATTTTCGACGTCGATCATTGCGACGAGCGCTTCCTGCCGTTGCTGGCGAGACTCGTCGGCCTCGAAGTGGACGGCACCTGTTCGCCGGACTGCCAGCGCCGCCGCGTGCGGGAAGCTGTCGAAATCTATCGCCGCAAGGGCACCATTCCGGCCATCGAACGCGACTTTAACGCGCTCGGTTGGCAGGGGGAACTCCAGGAAACCTTCCGCTCGGCTCTGCGTCTCAATGCCCGCTCCAGACTCAGCAGCGCCAAGCTACCAGGGCTGGTGTTCAGCCTCGGCGTGTTTCGTGTGCTGTGTCTCAACCAGACCGAGGGACTGCGCGACGCCCTGGTGTTTCACCACCCGGCGGGCACTCGCTGTTTCTGGCTCCAGTTTCTGCTCGAATGGATCGAAGGCGGCGCGATGCTCGACTTCGGGCACGCCAACGCCGTGCGCCGGATCGTATTGGCGTTTCTCGACGAAACCTTCGTCCTCGGACGTTCCTCGCTCGGTTCCTGCCGACACCTGACCAACAAGCAGAGAGTCTGGGAGCTGCTGCAGCTCACCAGTACCACGGAGATGATCCCGGAGATCGACCGGGCCGCCGTGAAGGTCTCCCGTTTTCACGGCCGCCAGAACCGGATGCGCCTGAACCACAAGGCCCTCAACGACTGGCGGCTGCCGTACACCCGCGTCGGAGAGGATCGGGTTTCCTTCTGCACACCCATCTACACCGGCCGTAATTTCGAAGGCGATGTGCTGGAAAGCGGCTTCGGGCTGGGTGAGAGCCATCTCAACCGCAAGCCGCTGACCCATGGTGAGACCGAGCTGCGCTACTGCTTCCGGCAGAAGGATTTCTTCTTCGACACGCAGGCGGAACCGGTTGAACGGGCGGAAGCCAAGTACGACCTGCGCCTGCCCCTGGAATCCCGGCACCGCCTCTGCTTCCAGCTTGGCCGCGCCAGGCTCAACGAAGGTCTCGATCTCACCGCCAACCAGGGCGGCATCAGCAATCTGCTGCTCGCCTCCACCGCTGGCTGCGACGCGGACGTCACCCTGGCCGTGGACCGGATCGACCGATGGCGGCGGAGAGGGCCTGTGTTCCGGCTCAACGCGAACACCCTGAACACCCGGTATCTGAGCAATGCGAATCTGACCGGCGAACGGGCCTCGCTTGAAGTCTACGTGGACACAGGCTCTCTCCAGCGCCATCGGGTCGAGACCATGAAGTTGGGCGCAAGTCCGCTCAACACCACCGGCCTGCGTCTCTCCGTGGATCGGACCCGCCCGATGCGCGTCAGCCGCATGCGCCTCAACCAGGCCGGATTCCGCTGGTCGCGGCCGTCCTACCGTTGGCTGTTCCGTCAACAGGACCTGCACGCACCGACGCAGGCCGGGTTCGAGGCCGCCACCAACAACTATCGCGCCACCCAGTGGCCCACCTGAAGGAGAACCCATGGCGATACATCTATATCTTGACGAAGCGCTGACTCAGCAGATTTCCGAGGGGGATTTCAGCCGTCCCGAGGCCGAGAGCTACAACGGCACCGACGGCGACATCAAGGATCGGCAACTCTACGTCGCCAACGAGCAGACGAGCCTCGCCTCGGCCATCGACGCGGCGCAGACCGCCATCCCCCTGGCCGAACCGCGCTTTGCCGACGGCGAACTCATCATCATCGACGGCGAGCAGATGCTCGTCGAAAGCGGCGGCGGCACCGCCAATCTCACCGTGCAGCGGGGCGTGGCCAACACCGCTGCGGCCGCGCACGACGCCGGGACGACCATCTATTCCGGCTACGACTACACCGGGCTGGTGCTCGATCCCATCGACGAAACCGGCACCAACGAATCGGTCTGGTACCGCCTGGCCCTGACCCAGGCCGGTCTCGACACCGCCACCCAGGGCGCACCGCTCCATCTCGGCGACAAGGTCTTCCAGCAGACGCTGTCATTCTGGCGGCGCTGCACCGTGCTCCCGGGCACCCCGGTGCAAAACAAACTCGACATCAAGCTGCGCCTGACCGGCACGGAAAACCCGATTCTCTAAGGAGGCCGCCATGGCATACCACAGTATTCAAGGACTCGCCCACGGTCGGCTCGACCTGCTCAATCAACTGCGGACCTTCCTGGTGACCACCACCGGCTGGACCCTGCACGACGACCAGTCGGCCGACCCGCAGCCGTATTTCGTCTTCAAGTCTCACGGGGAATCCGGGGCCGAGGACATCTATCTGCAGTTCCGTATCAGCACCACCTCTGGGCGGATTCATGTCGCGGCATTCCAGTATTGGGACGCGGCCACCCACACCGGCGTCAACGAGGCTTCGCACACCAGTTACACCTACCTACGGGTGGAGGACAGCGCCGACTTCATCTTCTGGCTGTTCGCCGACCTGGACCACGTCTTCGTGGTCACCAAGCTCGTCTCCACCTACTACGGCCATTACAGCGGATTGCTGAAACGGTTCTGGTCCGGGGCCGTCGCGCTCACGCAGGCGGCGGTCACTGCAGGAAGCGGCGTGGTGCTTCAGGTCAACGACGCCACCGTGGTCACGCCCGGACAGGACTATGTGATCAAGGACGACGCGGGCATCGAACGCGTGCGGGTGAGCGCCATCGACACCGCTGCCACGCCGAACACCATCACCGTCGAAACCCTCGTTCGGGATTACGCCTCGGGAGCCAAGATCGGAGAGGACCCGCAGCCGGTCGTAAACAGCTACTACAACGCGCCGGGTACCTTCTACGCCGTGAACAAGTTCGACGGCTGGACTTCCGCGTCCGGCCAGCAGGGCCGCTGCGGCGCGGCAAATGGCGGGCTCCAGGGCGAAACCGATCCGGAGATGCGTTACGGCACCACCATCCTCTTTCCCTGGCTCGCCTCGATGTCCGGCTCCGCCGTCTACCAGGAACTGCGCGGCGAACTCATCGAGATCTTCTCCGTGGGTGGCGGCAATGTCGCCTCGGAAGACACCATTCAAATCGGAACGGACAGCTACCGCGTGTTCAACCTGACCACCGGCGGCTGGTGCGCGGTGAAGGAGTAACGCCATGGCAACGCATAGCGGAATTCTCAAAACCGTCACCACGATCACCGGCCAGCGTCGTCCGGAAACCCTCTTGTCCATGAACCGTGGTCAGGCGCTCAAGCTCAGCGGGAGGATTCGCCGTGGCCGTGCATAAGGGACAACTGGCATCCATCACCACCCGCAGAGGCATCCGGCGGCCGGAACTGCTCGCCATCGGCGCAGCGCAACCCGGAGCGCTCTTCGAGCTGTTTTCCGGGGCACCGGCCAGGCGCACGGTGATGGTCCGGGCCGACAGCGCAGTACGGGTCGCCCATCGGATCGAACGTCGATCCGACCTCGCGCTTCGCGTGAACAACCGCCTGAACCGGAGCGCTGACCTGTGGCTCGTCGTTCATGGCCGTCTGGGCGTCGATGCCGACGCGGCGGTGCGGGTGACGCGCCCCTGGCTGCGGAGCATCGATACCAGCGTCCGGACATCCGGCTCACACATCAGCCGATCCGACACCGTTCAGCGCATCGCGATCCCGGCCGGACTGCTGGCCGACACGCGCCAGATCCTGTTCGCGGTGCTCATCGATCAAGACCACGAAATTCAGACCTAAAGGAGAACAGCAATGGCACTGGGACTCATCGTTAAAACCGGCCGGATACTGACGGCCAAACTCCTCCTCGGCCAGGCCGTGGACGGCATCACCCACTGCGCCATCGGCGACGGGGATGCCAGCTTTACCGACCCGCAGAATCCGCCCGCGCCGGACATCGGCCAGACCGGGCTCAGAAACGAACGCGCCCGCAAGCGCTACTACAAAAGGACCTTCCTCAAGGAGGACGCCGAAGGGGCGCTCCTGGTCAATGGCGTGCGCTACCTGGAAACTGGCGAGGAGACCAACACCATCGGCGTCTTCTTCCGCTTCGACGAGGCGGAGGCCAACGGCATCACCATCCGCGAATACGGCTTCTTCGGCGGCGACGTGCAGTACACGCAAAGCATCACCGGGGATCTCGCCATGGGCGGCGTGTTCCATCAGGACACCAACCCGACCGGCGAGGTGCTGCGCCCGGGCTACCTGTACGAGGTGAAGAACATTCCCGACTTCAACAAGATTTCCGACACCCGCGTGGAGCTGGTCGGGATCATCAAGATCTAACTGGAGGATTCAAACATGAGCATCTCACGCGAGACATTCGACCCGACCAAGAACTACAAGCGCATCCGTTACCATCAGGATCGCGACCTGCTGGATTCCGAACTCAACGAGCAGCAGGACATCATCAACCTGGAGCGGCGCAAGATCGCCGATATCCTGTTCAAGGAAGGCTCCATCATCATGGGTCTCGAGGTCAGTGCGGCCGCCAACGTCCTGACCCTGGCCCCGGGCGTGGTCTACATCGACGGCCATCTGGAACAGGTGAGCGGCGCGACCCTGACCTATGACCCGGCCACCACCAGCGGGGCCGATTACGTTTACGTGGAGCTGCTGAAGTACAACTACGGCTATACCCAGGACCCGGCCCTGATCAATCCGGCCACCGGCGAGCCCACCGCAGAGCGGGAAAAATGGGTTCTCTCCCTCAAGGCGACGGACACCAGCGGCCAGACGCTGCCCAACAACGTGGCCGAGCGCCGGGTGATACCGATCTACAAGTTCGACCGCGAGAGCGGCGACGTCACGCCCACGGTGCAGGAGAAATCCAACCTCTACCTGCGGGATCTGCTGGGCACGCTGCCGGGCAGCCGGATCACCGTCTCCTCGATCACCGAGGACCAGCTCTCCTTCGCCGCCGCCGAGGGGCTCAACTCACTGATTCAGAACCTGGCCGAGCGCACCTTCGACCAGGCCGGAAGCTATCTGGTGCGGGGCTTCGACACCTTCATCGGCGGCGTCGACGACGACAGTGTGGAGGCGATCACCAACGCCGGACGCGCCTACATCCAGGGCTTCCGGCATCAGCGCGATCTACCCACCTCGACCCTGGTGCCCAAATCCATCGCCACCAAATCGGTGCGCGGCGAGCAGAAGACCTTCGACATCAACAAGCGCCGCTATCCGGTCAACTCCACGCCGCTCAAGGAGACGACCCAGGTGGAGGCCATCGTCGAGATCACCCGCAACGTCACTCGTGGCTCGGTGGGCGGCGGCGAAGACCTGCTCGACCCCAATCCCGTGGTGGACATCCTCGAGGTCAGCCAGGGGGCGACCATCTTCCAGGAGGGCGTGGACTGGCAGCAGTCGGGCAACCATGTCGACTGGCTCGGCTCCGGCAACGAACCGGCCATCGGCACGACCTACACGGTGCGCTGGACCTACACCAAGCAGATGATCAAGGGCACCGACTACGTGGACAGCGGCTGGTTCGGACAGGCCAACCATCCGGCGGCCGGAAACTATTTCTATCTGGTGACCGCCTACAACGCCACCGGCGAGACGGCCTTCAACGCCGCTGCGGTCATTGCCCGGGCCACCGCCGCCGGGGAGATGAACAAGCTCTCCTGGCTGCCGGTCAGCGGCGCAACCGGCTATCGCGTCTACCGGGCCGCCACCAACGGCGCACGCACCGACTACAAGCGCCTGATGGAACTGGGCAGCGAGGCCCTCTCCTACGTCGATGACGGCGTCGAGGAGATCGGCACCGCTTCGCCTCCGGCCACAAACACCGCCGGACTCACCATGTCGCCGGTGCAGCTCGAGCTGGGCAACCTCAACGTGATCAACTTCGGGCGCGGCAGCCTCGGCGACCAGCCGGTGAACGGCTCCAACTGCAGCCTGGACTACGACTATTACCTCGGCCGCCGCGACATCGTTTACGCCACCACCACCGAGATCAAGCGGCTCGAAGGGGCTCCGGCGGATTTCCCGAAGCTGCCCATCGTCCCGGAAAACGCCCTGGGACTGTGCAGCATCGACTGTCCGCCCAACTCCACCGACATGGAGATCCGCAACTTCGGCCTGACACGCATCACCATGGACCAGATCCACGACATCATCCAGGACGTCGAGGATCTGAAGTACAACGATGCCCAGTACCAGATGAACAACGAGCTGCAGAACCGGGACGCCCAGACCAAGAAAGGCATCTACTCGGACGACTTTTCGAACACCGCTCAGTCGGACATCTACCACGCCGAATGGGACGCCCGGGTGAACGAGATCGCCCGCTTTGTCGCGCCGGACCGCATTCCGCACTCCACCGTGCTCTCGGTCGATCAGTCGGGCAGCAGCGCGAGCTTCTTCGGCAGCCTGGCGCTGCTGCCGGGCAACGAGACCGTGCTGGTGGAACAGAACGACTGGTCCGAGGAGCGCAACATCAACCCCTACGCGGTGTTCGACAAGCCCCCGGCCATGCTGCAGATCACGCCCAACCTCGGGCGGCGCGGCCAGACCGGCATCGCCGTCACCGGCATCAACTTCACCCCGAGCAAATCCGGCATCGTGCTGCGCTGCGACGGCCAGGTAATGGCCAGTAACCTGATCAGCGACGAGGCCGGTCGGGTCAGCGCCTCCTTCACCATTCCGACCAACGCCCGCAACGGCAACCGCATCGTGGAGATGGCCGACGGCGTCTACTCGGCCCGGGCCAGCCTGCAGATTAACGATCCGCTGGTCATTACCCGCATCGAGCGCATCATCGAGAACCGCATCATCCGCGTGCCCGTGGTGCAGGTGGTCTGGCGCACCCAGACCATCTTCGTGCCCCGCGATCCGCTGGCCCAAACCTTCAGCTTCACCCAGAACCAGGTGATCTCCAGCATCGGTCTGCAGTTCACCGCCAGGGACCCGAGCATCCCGGTCACGGTGCAGATTCGCGGCGTTACCACCGGTCTGCCCAACGGCGTGGTGTTCGCCGAGAAGGTGCTGGCCCCGAACGAGATCAGCCTGAGCGGCGAGACCCGCATTCGCTTCGACGACCCGTTCTACGCCGAGGCCAACACCAGCTACGCCGTGGTGCTGCTGACCAACAGCACCAACTACAAGGTCCGCACCGCCACCCTTGGCAAGATGGGCCGCTGGGGCATCATCACCCGGCAGACCTACATGGAGGGCGTGCTGCTGGAGAGCTCCAACGCCGAGACCTGGACGCCCCTCAACGGCTCCGACCTGGCGATGAAGATCTACGGCTACAACTTCCAATCCGAGGGGATGATCCGCTTCCAGCCGATCACCGGCGTGCAGTTCTCCGACATCAACCTCGACGAATACTCGGCCATCCCCCAGGGCACCGGTCTCGACTGGGAATACTCCACCGACGGCGGCGTGACCTGGGACGCCATGGTTCCCGCCGAGGAGGAACGGCTGCCTAACCTCGCTACCCGTGTCCAGATCCGCGTGCGCCTGAGCAGCTCGCTTGTCAACGACACCCCGGCCATCAACTTCCGCGACGTCAACCTGGTGGGCTACCTCAACAAGACCACCGGGGCCTACCTGACCCGCGAGAACGAGCTGACCCAGGGCGTGGAATCAACCAAGGCCTATGTGCAGATGCAAATCCCCAGCGGCACCACCCTGCAATGGTTCGCCAGCAACGATGGCGGCCTGACCTGGGAGGCGATGACCATCCAGGACACCCGGCCCATCGACGAGAACTGGACCGAGTACACCCTGGTGCGCACCTTCACCGACAACACCGGCAACAAGGTCCGCTACAAGGCCGAGATGACCGGCACGCCGCTGATCTACCCGCGCATCCATTCGCTGGGCGCGACCCTGAGCTAAGGAGGCACGGCCATGATCGTTCGATGCAAAGGCGGCCTGACCGAGTTCATCCCTTCGCCGCAGGAGAAGCGCGACGGCCTGATCCGCGACCACGCCCTGGGCCTGCTGGAAAATCTGCACCAGCGCCTGGCGCGGCTGGAACGGGCATCAAAGCTCCCGGCCGCCGAAGCGGAGGCCTTCACGGCGCTGCTGGCGCGGATGCGGGCCGACGAGTCGCGCAACCTCGAGCTGCACGCCAGCCTGATCACCTCTGATACCGCCTCCGGCTGACCCGCTCACTGCCACCGCCAACCCAGAAACCCCGGATACGGCCAGCCCGTTCCGGGGTTTCTGCCGCCCGTGCGCCGCCCAATCCGGCCAAGCTCGCAAGTTATTGAAAATGAACGTGTTAAATGTCGTCTTCGGCTGTTCTTCTACTTGATTTGTGTCCGGAAAGAAGCATTCATTCATGGTGTAAGCGGAGGCTAAAAAGCCCTGCCAGACAACGACTTAGAAGCACCATGAACGACGGAGGCACGCATGAACCTGAAAGAGATCCACTACGGGATCGAGATCGAGACCGTAAAACGCACCCGGGAACAGATCGCCTGGGCCATCCACTCGGTGGTGGGCGGCACGGTCCGCCATGTCGGCATCCCCAGCAGCTACGACCCCTGGGAGGTCGAGGACCTGCGCGGCCGCGTCTGGAAGGTGGTGGGGGACGCCTCCCTGACCAGCGTCCCGGCCCATCTGCGGGCCGAGGTGGTCAGCCCGGTGCTCGGCTACGACGACATCCCGCAACTGCAGGAGGTGGTCCGGGCCATCCGCCGCGCCGGAGGCAAGATCAACAGCCAGTGCGGCATCCACATCCATATCGATGCCGCTCCCTTCGACGGCAGGCACCTGGGGAACCTGGCCAAGATCATTTACAAGCAGGAGCCGCTGATCCTCCACGCCCTCGGCATCAGCCGCGACCGGCTCAACCGCTACACCCGGCCAGTCAGCGACGAGCTGATCCAGCGCATCGAACAGCATCGTCCCCGCACCAAGGACCAGCTCAACCGCATCTGGTACGGCTACCACAACCGCCAGCCCCAGCACTACGACAACAGCCGCTACCACGGGGTCAACCTGCACAACGTCTGGTACCGGGGCACGGTGGAGTTCCGCTGGTTCGAGGCGACCCTCCACGCGGGACGGATCAAGGCCTACCTGCAGTTCTGCCTCGCGGTTGCCGCCAAGGCGCTCAATGGGCGGGCCGCCTCCAGCCGCAAGCGGGATTTCGATCCTCAGAGCGCCAAGTACGACTTCCGGGTCTTCCTGCTCCACCTCGGCCTGATCGGCGACGAGTTCAAGACCGCCCGCAAGCATCTGATGGCCAACATGCCCGGCGACGCCGCCTTCAAGAACGGACGGCCCAAACCGGAGGACGTCCTCCCGGACGAAACAACCACCACTCTCACCAACGAGGCCGGGCAAGTTCCCGGCCTCACTGTTTAAGGAGGTGCCCCATGAAGATTCTGATCCGCTCCACCACGCTGGACGGCGAACCGATCCCCGGCAGCGGAGAAACCATCCAGGCCGCTGACTGCCTCGATGTTGTCGAGCTGATGCGCGGCCAGACGCCGTTTACCGCCAGCCGAGCGCCCCGGGACTACATGACCGAGGTGCTCTCCGGCATCGAAGGCGGGCCGACCCAGCCGTTGCCGGAGGACGCCGCCGCTGCGGCCGCCGAGTTTCTCACCCGTCTGGCCCGGCACGGCCTGATCGAGTTTCTTCCCGACGACAAGGCCAGCGATCCCTGGCCGGAGCGATTCCTCGAAGCCCTGGAGACGGTGCGGCTCTCCGGGCGCACCAACATGCTCGATCACCCGGAGGTGACCCGGCTGACCGCCGAGATGGGTTACCCGGAGGTGGCCGAGTGGCTGGCGGACCACCGGCGCGAATACGCGGCCTTCGTCCTCGAAGGGACGAGACCGCTCGGCAAGAACTTCAGCGGCAAGGAGGACCCGGCTCCATGTGCGGACAAGTAGGCATCATCTTCGGCCGCAAGCGCAGACGGCCCGACGAGCGGGATTACCTGCGCGAGGTCTTCATACGCATGCTGCTGCACAGCGAGGAGCGCGGCCCGCACGCCTCCGGTCTGGCCTGGCTCAAGACCGACGGCAGCCACCGCATCTTCAAGCGGCCGATGCGGGCGCACGAGCTGGTCTACGAGAAGCCGTTTCAGGAGCTGCTCGGGCAGGTCGACAACGAGACCACCATCCTCATGGGCCACACCCGTTGGCGCACCCGGGGCAACGAGTTCAACAACCGCAACAACCATCCCATCCGGGCCGGGATCGTCATCGGCACCCACAACGGCACCATCTACAACGCCGATTATCTGTTCCGCCGACTCGGGCTGCCGCGCTACGCCGAAGTGGACAGCGAGCTGATCTTCCGCCTGGCCGACCGTTTCGCGCCCGAAGGCCCCATCGACCAGGAGGGGCTAAAGAAGGCGCTTGCCCTCTGTCGCGGCCAGATGAGCGCCGTGCTGGCCTCGCGGCTCGACCCCGGCACCATCACCGTGTTCAAGGGCAACAAGCCGCTCTGCCTGCGCATCCACCGCCAGCACCGGGTGGTGCTCTACGCCTCGGACGACGCCTTTATCGACTTTGCCGTGAACAACGAGACAAAACCGCAGGACAGCGGTTTTGGACGTGTCGAAGGCACGCCCGAAGGGCGAGCCCCAGGGAAGGGGCGAGTCAACGGCTGGCGCGAGTTGGAGGTGCCGCCCATGACCATGCTCACCATCCGCCACGAGGATGTGCGGGCCATCGAAAACACCGAATTCCGCTTCATACCCCAGGAGCGCAAAGGGACACTGCCCGAAGGAGTGAATGCATGAACATTGGAGACACCGCGAAGCTGAACACAAACCCGGAAGACATTCCCGAGACCATCCTCCGGCTCTTCGTCTATGGCACACTGAAACGGGGCTACTGGAACCATCAATGCTTCTGCGCCCAGGCCCGCAACATCGAACCGGCCGTGGTCTGGGGCAGGCTCTACCACCTCCACGCTGGTTTCCCGGCCCTCGAAGTGCCGGAGGGTCTGATCCTGGCCCGAGGCACCGCCGATCCACTGACCGACGCCCGCAGGCAGCAGAAGATCGGCACGCCTCGCTTCGGCCGCCCGACTGGAGACTGGGACCTGATCCATGGGGAACTGGTGACCTTCACCGATCCGCAACGGGACCTGCCGCCCATCGACCGGCTGGAAGGATTTCGGCCTGGCGGGCACAGCATGTATCAGCGGGTGATGGTGGCGGTGCTATGCGGGCGCACCTCGATTCCCGCCTGGACCTATTGGATGCCCCGTGTTGATAACGGCACCCGGATCGGCACCGGCGTCTGGCATCGAGCGTGATAGAAAATAATCGTCTCAAATCGGCAAAGATCGTTTGACATAGCACTGAGTGCCTTTGTATATTGATGGAGTTTTTTAACCTGGGAGAGGTGCGTCCAGTCTCTCCCGTTTCGCCTCTGGCGGACGTGGCAAACAACCAAAACGCCCGTGGAGCAAGAGAATGAACGAGATGGAAGACCGCTGGTTATCAATAACCGAGATCTGCAAGTACCTCGGGGTCAGCAACGACACCGTTTACAAATGGATCGACAAGCATGGCATGCCCACCCACCGCATGGGTCGTCTTTGGAAGTTCAAGAAAGATGAGGTGGACGAGTGGGTCAAGGCTGGAGGCGCGGCCGAGCCTGTAGAAACCGACAAGAAGCGCAAGGAGTAACGACGGGCCATGAACCATGTGATCCATAACAGCATCGTGAATTTTATCTGGAGCATTGCCGACGATGTGCTGCGCGATGTTTATGTGCGCGGCAAGTACCGTGACGTGATCCTGCCGATGACGGTCATCCGCCGCCTCGATGCGCTCTTGGAGCCGAGCAAGGAAAAAGTCCTCGGCATGAAGAAGCAGCTCGACGGGGCCGGGATCGCCAACCAGCACGCCGCCCTCTGCCAGGCCGCAGGCGAGGCCTTTTACAACGTCTCGCCCTTTACCCTGCGCGACCTGAAGAACCGCGCCAAGCAGCAACAGCTCAAGGCCGATTTCGAGGCTTATCTGGACGGCTTTTCACCCAACGTCCAGGAGATCCTCGACAAGTTCAAGTTTCGCAACCAGATCCCCACGTTGATCGAGGCCGATATCCTCGGCCACCTGATCGAGAAATTCCTCGACGGCCGCGTCAATCTCAGCCCCAAGCCGGTGCGGGACGTGGACGGCAACGAGATTCTTCCGGCGCTCGACAACCACGCCATGGGTACCATCTTCGAGGAGCTGATCCGCCGTTTCAACGAAGAGAACAACGAAGAGGCCGGGGAGCACTTCACGCCCCGCGACGTGGTCAAGCTCATGGCCGACCTGATCTTCCTGCCGGTGGCCGACGATATCGAGTCGGGCACCTACCTTGTCTATGACGGAGCCTGCGGCACCGGCGGAATGCTGACAGTTGCTGAAGAGCGCTTGGCCGAATTGGCCGAAAGCCACGGCAAGGACGTCTCCATTCACCTGTTCGGCCAGGAGGTGCAGCCGGAAACCTACGCCATCGCCAAGGCCGACCTGCTGCTCAAAGGCGAAGGGGCCGAAGCGGAGAACATGAAGTACGGTTCCACGCTCTCCAGCGATGCCTTCCCGTCGCAGGAATTCGACTTCATGCTCTCCAATCCGCCCTACGGCAAGAGCTGGAAGACCGACCTGGAGCGCCTGGGCGGCAAGGGGGACATCAAGGACCCGCGCTTTGTCACTCAGCACGCAAACGACTCGGAATACAAGATGATCACCCGCTCCTCGGACGGGCAGCTCATGTTCCTGGTCAACAAGCTCTCCAAGATGAAGCACAGCACCAAACTCGGCAGCCGCATCGCCGAGGTCCACAACGGCTCGTCGCTCTTCACCGGCGACGCCGGTCAGGGCGAGAGCAACATCCGCCGCTGGATCATCGAGAACGACTGGCTGGAGGCCATCATCGCCCTGCCGGAGAACATGTTCTACAACACCGGCATCGCCACCTACATCTGGGTGCTAACCAACCGCAAGTCTGATACGCGGAAAGGCAAGGTCCAGCTCATCGACGCCAGCGAATGGTACGTGCCGCTGCGCCGCAATCTCGGCAAGAAAAATTGCGAACTCTCCGAAGAGCAGATTCAAACCATTGTCGATCTGGTGGTCAATCCCCGCGAGACCGAAAAATCCAAGATCTTCCCCAACGAGGCCTTCGGCTACTGGAAGGTGATTGTGGAACGGCCACTGCGCCTTGCCGTCGACCTGAGCCCGGCCCGGCTGGAACGGTTCGATCGGGCCTGCGCCCAGGCCAAGGAAGAACCGCTGGCCAAGCTGGCCCGCCGCGTGGCCGAGGCTCTTGGAGCCGGGCCGCACATCGATTTCAACGCCTTCATGGACGTCGCCCATGCCGATGCCGACAAGCACGGTGTCAAGCTCACTGCCAAGCGCAAGAAGCTGCTGCAGGGCGAACTTTGCGACACCCGCGAGGACGCCGCGCCGGTGCTGAAGAAGGTCCACAAGCCGGGTAAGGCCACGCCCGACCCCATCCACGGCCTGTTCGAGGCCGAACTGGGCGGCAAGCCCTGCGTGGTCGAATACGAGCCGGATACCGCCCTGCGCGACAGCGAACAGGTGCCGCTGCTGGAAGACGGCGGCATCGAGGCCTTCTTCCGGCGCGAGGTGCTGCCCTACACCTCGGATGCCTGGATCGACCCGGGCAAGACGCTGGTGGGCTACGAAATCTCCTTCACCCGCCATTTCTACCGGCCCGCGCCCATGCGCACCCTCGATGAGATCAAGGCCGATATCTACGCCCTGGAGCAGGAGACGGAAGGCCTTCTGGAACAGATTGTTGGGGAGGCGGAATGATGAAGCTGGCTCCTTATCCAGAATACAGGGAAACCGGAGAAACATGGTTCAAAAATGTTCCGGCGCACTGGAAAACGTTACCACTGTGTGCCGTTGCTAGAACAAAATCGATCACAAACTGCGTTGATCGTGAACTTTTGTCGGTCTATCTGGATTTGGGTGTCATTCGCTTTTCAGATGTTAAGGAAAAGCGAACAAACGCAACAAGCGAGGATCTATCCAAATACCAAGCCGTTGACCCTGGCGATTTCGTTCTTAATAACCAACAAGCCTGGCGTGGTTCCGTAGGTGTCTCAAAATATTCTGGAATCGTAAGTCCTGCGTATTTAGTCTTGGAGGTTCATTCTGAACTATATCCAGATTATGCCAATGTTCTATTCCGTGACCGAAAAATGGTTAACCAGTACCTGGTTAGTTCGAAAGGGGTTGGTTCAATACAACGAAATCTGTATTGGCCGCATTTAAAACGGGCGACAGTAGCTATACCACCCGTCGATGAGCAGGTTCGTATAGCGAAGGTTGTAAAGTCGAAAGCAGCCCAGATCAACAAATTCATCCGCAACAAGCGGCGGCTCATCGAACTGCTCAAGGAGCAGAAGCAGAACGTCATCAACCAGGCCGTGACCCGGGGGCTTGATCCCAAGGTCAATTTCAAGCCCAGCGGCGTGGAATGGATCGGAGATATTCCGGAGCATTGGGACGCCAGACGGCTCCGCACGCTGGCGGCGGTCAGGGCCAGTGGCGTCGACAAGAACACGAACGAGGACGAAGTCCCGGTCATGCTCTGCAACTACGTGGACGTTTACAAGAACGACCGCATCACCGCCGCCATCGATTTCATGAAGGCCACGGCCACGCCGGAAGAGATTCGCGCTTTTGAGCTGAAAGCGGGTGACGTGATCATCACCAAGGATTCCGAAAGTTGGGACGACATCGCCATTCCCACTTTCGTGCCCGAGACAATTCCGGGCGTCGTTTGTGCCTATCACTTGGCCTTGATCAGACCGTTCTCAGGTGAAATCGAAGGCGAGTTTCTGTTCAGGGCATTCTCTTCCGACCCGGTGGCTGACCAGTTCCGGATTGCCGCTACCGGCGTGACCCGCTTTGGCTTGGCGCAAGGTGCAATCAAGGGGGCGTTCTTCCCGCTCCCGCCGTTGGAGGAACAGCGGGCGATTATTGCTCACATCAATGAGAAGTGCGCCGAGATAAGCCAGGCGATTTCAAGGGCCGAGCGTGAGATCGAGCTGATGCGCGAATACCGCACCCGGCTGATTTCCGATGTGGTCACCGGGCAGGTGGATGTCCGCGGAATCGAGGTGCCGGAGGTTGCCGATGAAGAGCTGCTGGCGCTGGAAGAGGACACCGCCGATGCCGATGACGTGATCGATGATGAGGGGGACATGGATGAAACCGACTGACACCAGCGAAAAGGGCCTGGAATCGATTATCGTCGCCTCCCTTGTGGAGGATGCCGGATACGTTCAGGGTGATCCGCAGGACTACGACCGGGAACACGCTGTCGACCTGGCCAAACTACTGCAATTCCTCGCCGCCACCCAACCAGATACCTATGAGGCTCTCGGCATCGACGAGGAAGGCCCCAAGCGCACCCAGTTTCTGCACCGCCTGCAGGGCGAGATCGCCAAACGCGGCGTGGTAGACGTGCTGCGCGGCGGCATCAAGCACGGCCCGGCCCATGTGGACCTTTTCTACGGCACGCCGACGCCGGGCAACGTGAAGGCGGCCGAACGGTTCGCGGCCAACATCTTCAGCGTCACCCGCCAGCTTCGCTACAGCCGCAACGAGACCGCGCTCTCCCTCGACATGGCCGTGTTCATCAACGGCCTGCCCATCGCCACCTTCGAACTCAAGAACAAACTCACCAAGCAGACGGTGCTCGATGCCGTGCAACAGTACCAGCGCGACCGCGACCCGAAGGAGCTGCTGTTCCAGTTCGGCCGCTGCGCCGTGCATTTTGCCGTGGACGATCACGAGGTGCGTTTCTGTACCCACCTCAAGGGCAAGGGCTCGTGGTTTCTGCCCTTCGACAAGGGCTACAACGATGGCGCGGGCAATCCGCCCAACCCGGCCGGGCTCGCCACCGACTACCTTTGGAAGGAGACCCTCTCCAAGGAGGGTCTGACCGACATCCTGGAAAACTACGCTCAGGTGGTGGAGGAAAAAGACGAGAAGACCGGCAAAAAGAGGTACAAGCAGATATTCCCTCGCTACCACCAGTTGAAGGTGGTGCGCATGCTGCTGGCCAATGCCGCTGAGAGCGGCATCGGCAGGCGCTACCTGATCCAGCACTCGGCGGGCAGCGGCAAAAGTAACTCCATCGCCTGGCTGGCGCACCAGCTTGTGGGGCTGGAACACGAGAGCAAGGCGTTGTTCGACTCGGTGATCGTGGTCACCGACCGACGGGTGCTCGACAAACAGATCCGCGACACCATCAAGCAGTTCGCCCAGGTCTCCGCCACAGTCGGCCATGCCGAACACTCCGGCGACCTACGCAAATTCCTCAAGGCCGGGAAGAAAATCATCATCACCACCGTGCAGAAGTTTCCGTTCATCCTCGACGAGATCGGTGACGAACACCGCAAGAGCAAATTCGCCATCATCATCGACGAGGCCCATTCCAGCCAGGGCGGCAAAACCACCGCTGCCATGAACCGCGTGCTGGAGGAGACCGCGCCCTATGGCGGCTCTGATGACGAGGAGGAAGAGACGGTCGAGGACAAGATCAACAAGATCATGGAAGGCCGGAAGATGGTGACCAACGCCAGCTACTTCGCCTTCACCGCGACCCCCAAGAACAAGACCCTGGAGATCTTCGGCGAGCCGGACCCGCAGCCGGACGGCACCGTGAAGCATCACCCGTTCCACAGCTACACCATGAAGCAGGCCATCCAGGAGGGTTTCATCCTCGATGTGCTGAAGAACTACACCCCGGTGGAGAGCTATTACCGCCTGGCCAAGACCGTGGAGGACGACCCGCTCTTCGACGCCAACAAGGCCCAGAAAAAGCTGCGCCGCTATGTGGAGTCCCACGAGCACGCCATCCGCGAGAAGGCGGAGATTATGGTGGACCATTTCCACGCCCAGGTGATCGGCCACCGCAAGATCGGCGGCCATGCCCGAGCCATGGTCATCACCAATGGTATCGAGCGGGCCATCGAGTATTTCCACGCCTTCAAGGATTATCTCAGGGAGCGCAAGAGCCCGTATGCGCCCATCGTGGCCTTTTCCGGCGAACACGAGTTTGGCGGCAAGAAGGTCACGGAGGCAACGCTGAACGGCTTTCCCAGCAGCCAGATCCCGGACAAGGTTCAGCAGGACCCGTACCGCTTCCTGATCGTCGCCGACAAGTTCCAGACCGGCTACGACGAGCCGCTGCTGCACACCATGTACGTGGACAAGGCGCTCTCCGGCATCAAGGCGGTGCAGACCCTCTCACGGCTCAATCGCGCCCACCCGCAGAAGCACGACACCTTTGTGCTCGATTTCTACAACGACTCGGAGACCATCCAGAAGTCGTTCGAGCCCTATTACCGCACCACCATCCTCAGCGACGAGACCGACCCCAACAAGCTGCACGACCTGAAATCGGATCTGGACGGCTACCAGGTCTATTCGCAGGCGCAAATCGACGAGCTGGTGGGGCTCTACCTGAACGGTGCGGACCGCGACAAGCTCGACCCGATCCTGGACGCCTGCGTGGCCACCTACAACGCCGATCTCGACGAAGATGGCCAGGTGGACTTCAAGGGCAAGGCCAAGGCCTTCGTGCGCACCTACGGCTTCCTGGCCTCGATTCTCCCGTACTCGAATGCCGACTGGGAAAAGCTGTCGATCTTCCTGAACTTCCTGATTCCGAAGCTCCCCGCGCCCAAGGAAGAGGACCTGTCCCGGGGCATCCTGGAGGCCATCGACATGGACAGCTACCGTGTCGAGGTGAAAACCAGCCTGAAGATCGGTCTTCCGGATCAGGATGCCGAAATCGGACCGGTGCCGACCAGCGGAGGTGGCCGCAAACCGGAACCGGAGCTGGACCAACTGAGCAACATCATCAAGGCGTTCAATGACCAGTTCGGCAATATCGAGTGGAAGGACGGCGACAAGATCCGCAAGGTCATCGCCGAGGAGATCCCGGCCAAGGTGGCGGCGGACGCGGCCTACCAGAACGCCATGAAGAACAACGACAAGAAGACCGCCCGGATCGAACACGACGCCGCGCTGCAGCGCGTCATGATCGACCTCTTGTCCGACCACACCGAGCTGTTCAAGCAGTTCAGCGACAACCCGTCGTTCAAGAAATGGCTGGGCGACACCATCTTCGGCGTGACCTATCAGCAACAGGCCGAACAATCCGCAACGGGGGCGAGCCATGGACGTTAAAACGGCCGCCATTCAGGTTTTGCAGCAGGCCGGAACGGAACTGCACGCCAAGGATATCGCCGAGCAGATCATGGCTGCCGGTCTCTGGCAATCCGGAGGGAAAACCCCAGACGCCACTGTCAGCGCCCGGCTCTACTCCGACATCAAGAACAACGGAGACAAGTCACCCTTTGTAAAGGTCGGCCCTCAGACCTTCGCGCTTCGGGATTCCGCTGAAATACCGAGCGGCGCTGAACCGGTTCCTGCGTTCGTCGAGGACACTCCAAAACCGCCTTCTGTAAATGCAGGTTTCTCCTTCACCGATTGCGCTCAGAAGGTGCTCGAGGAGTTCGGTGGCAAGAAGCCGATGCACTACAAGGAAATCACCGAGAAGGCCCTGCAAAAAGGCTGGCTGGTGACAGGCGGCAAAACGCCCGAGGCCACCATGTACGCCCAGGTGATCACCGAGATCAAGCGCCAGCAGAAACGCGGTGAGCGGCCCCGCTTCGTTCAGCACGGTCGTGGCTATGTGGGCCTGAGCCAATGGATGGGGCGCGGCCTGGCATTCCAAATCGAGCAGCACAACCACCAGGTCCGCAAGGTCCTGCGCGAGCGCTTGCTGGCCATGAAGCCCGGTGAGTTCGAGGAGCTCATCTCTCAGTTACTGGCGGAGATGGGTTTCGAGATGGTCGAGGTAACCAAACTCAGCGGCGACGGCGGCATCGATGTCCGGGGCACCTTGGTGGTCGGTGACGTGGTCCGCATCAAGATGGCCGTCCAGGTCAAGAAATGGAAGCTCAAGAACAACATCCAGGCTCCGGTCGTGCAGCAGGTGCGCGGCAGCCTGGGGGCGCACGAGCAAGGCCTGATCATCACCACAAGCGACTTCAGCGCCGGAGCCATCAAGGAAGCCGCCCAGACAGACAAAACCCCCATTGCCCTAATGAACGGGGACCAGCTTGTAATGCTGCTGATGGAACACGGCATCGGCGTCCATCGCTCGACGCCTGATCTTTTTGAAATTGATGAAGAATTCGGAACGGTGATGAAATGACGGTGAAGCACGTTTTTAGAATACAAAAGGGAGATGCATATGGCGGACTCTGAACAAACCACAACGACCCCCGAGGCCATGAGGGATGCGGTGATCAGCATGGCGGTTGAATCCTGGCGCTTTGGCCGGGTGTTCGACCGTCTACTCACGAAGCTCGATGCCGGAGAACAGAACCGATACAAAAGCCAGTTCCGGTGGTTCATCAAAAAGGTCGAAGAGGCTTTGGAGCAGGCGGAACTGAGGATCGTCAACGTCGAGGGGCATCCTTTCGATCCCGGCATGGCCGCCACCCCGTTGAATATCGAAGAATTCGATGCTAAGGATGCCTTGATGGTCGATCAGATGCTCGAGCCGATCATTATGGGGAAAGAAGGTTTGGTTAAGACAGGAACCGTCACTTTGAGGAAGGTGGAACTATGAAAAATTTCGTCGGCATTGACCTGGGCACAACAAACAGCGCGATCTGTTCCTATGACGGTTCCGAAACCCGCATCTGGAAGAGTCCTGAACAGAATGATGTGACGCCATCGGCGATCTATATCGACCGACGCGGCAATAAATACGTGGGCAAGCGAGCCTACGATTCGGCTCCGCACAGCCCGGATAACTCCGCGATGCTGTTCAAACGGCTCATGGGAACGAGCACGCCCGTTCAGCTTTCTGCGGTGAACCTCACAAAGACCCCCGAGGAATGCTCCGCAGAGGTGTTGAAAGTTCTGTTCGGCTACATGCCGGAAGAAATCAGGAATGATCCCGATACCGGAACCGTCATCACCGTTCCTGCGGCGTTTAACCAGATGCAGAAGGACGCCACCATGCAGGCCGCCAGCATGGCAGGTCTCGGCAAGGTCGCGCTTATGCAGGAGCCGGTCGCGGCGGTCATGAGTGTCATGCGTGCCCGCAATACCGACGGCATGTTCCTGATCTATGACTTGGGTGGCGGCACCTTGGATATCGCCATTGCCGAAAGCATTGGTGGGCGGGTCAACCTCCTCGCCCACGGTGGTATCGCCATGTGTGGCGGCCGGGATTTCGACCGCGTCCTTGTCGATAACGTTGTCCGCCCCTGGTTGCTGGAAAACTTCGACCTCCCAGAAGACTTTTCTGTGAATCCGAGCTTCAAGTCGCTGCTTCGCCTGGCCATCTGGGCCACCGAACGCGCCAAAATCGAACTCTCGGCCCGCGAGAATTCGGTCATCAGCCTCTCGGAAACCGAGGCCCGGGTAAGGGATCTCAACGGCAATGAAGTCTATCTCGATATTCCTCTGCAGCGTGAGACCTACGACAAGCTCATTGCCGAACGCGTTAGTGAATCAATCGAGTCTGCCCGGGAAACGCTCAATAAGGCCGGTCTCTCTCCGCACGACCTGGAGCGCATTGTGTTCGTCGGCGGACCGACCAATTACAAACCCCTGCGCGACAAAGTTGCCTTTGAGCTGGGGATTCCGGGGAACACCGATGTAAATCCCATGACGGCCGTGGCCGAAGGGGCGAGCCTGTTTGCGGAATCCATCGATTGGAGCTCCCAGAACCGGTCACGCAAAAACACCCGTGGGCAGATTTCCTCTGGCGGTGGGCTGGCGCTGTCTTTCAACTACATTGCCCGTACACCGGATGTTAAGGCCAAGATCGCTGTTCAATTGGCTGGCCAAGCGGCGTCAGGCTCAGAGTTTCAGGTCGACTGCGTCGATACTGGTTGGACCTCCGGCCGCCTGCCTCTCAAGCATGGCGCAACCATCGACGTCACCCTGACAAAAACCGGTGACAACACCTTCAAGGTATTTGTTTTCGATTCCGTAGGCGGACCCATTGCCCTGGAACAGGACAAGATCGTCATTACCCGAACCGCTGCCTCAGTGGATGCCATTCCAGCCTCTCACTCGGTTGGCATTGAGGTATTGGAGAAACTTGGCGGCCGCCCCGTACTCGACTATCTGGTTCGCTCGGGTGACTCGCTGCCCAAGAAGGGCAAAAAGGTATTCAAGGCCGCTGAGTCGCTCAAATCCGGTGCCTCGGGTTCGCTCAACCTGAAACTTTGGGAAGGCGAAATCGAAGACCCCATTACCGACAACCGCCCCATCGGGGTGTTGAAGATTTCCGGCTCAGATTTCGATGACGGCGTGATTCCCGCCGGTGCCGATCTGGAATGTGAATACGAGATCCTGGACTCCGGCAACATCAACATTGAGGTCTCCGTACCCTGCATCGGCGGCACCTTCCACTCCGGTAAGAACTTCTATTCCCGCCAGGAGGGACAGCTCGACTACACCGCAGCGGCCGTCATGGTTGTCGAGGAAGGCGAAAGAACGCTGAATCGCATCGACGAAATCAACGAGGTGGTGGACAACCCGAAACTGGACCAAGCACGGCAGAAACTTGAATCTGCAGTCTCGCTCGATCCCGATGAAGCGGAAACAGAGAAGTCCCAAGAGGCCATGGAGAAGGTTCTCGAGGCACGGAAACTTCTTGCCCAGGTCCGAAAGGAGCATCTGAAGGAAATCCGGCAGATTGACCTCGACGGCGTCGTGTCCTTCTTTGATGAGTATATCCGCCAACATGCCCGTCCATCCGAGGCGTCGGCTTTTGACAATCTGGCAAAGACTGCACAGCGCTCAATCGACCGAAATGACAAAGACTTCGAGCACCACCTTGATGAGCTGAAAGGCAAAAACTTCGAGATCCTCTGGCGGCAGGATTGGTTCGTGGTCGAGCGGTTCAAATCGATGGTCAACTCGCCCCACCTGTTTGCCGACAAGCACCGTTTCGAGGAGCTCGCCCAGATCGGAACGCAGCTCATGCGCTCCGATGACATAGAAAAACTTCGCGCCGTTGTCGCCCAGCTTTCGATGATTCAGATCGGCGGCGGCCCCGACAACGAGATGTTCGATGTAGCCAACATTATCAGGGGATGATTTATGGCGAAGGACTTATGGCTGCCTAAAGGCTTTGAGTTGCCGGACGGATCGAAAATCCGGTCGCTCCTCCATTCAGGAAACGAATGGCAGATTTTCGATACTAATGGCTCGAACAATATCCTGCTCACGCGTCCGGAACTTGCGCAAAAGTGGGATGAATTCGGCTTCCTCGACGAATCCCTGTTCGGAGATGTCGCTTTCGGGAGTGAATCATTCCGTAGCCTGAGCAGCCATAAGAAGTACACCCTGACGGCGGTTGAGAATGGGAAATCCCCGGAAAGCAAGGTCGATGCACTGGCCTTTGCCTTCGCCCTCAAAGAGTCTCGGAAACTGTCGGAGGATGCCTCCTTCCATGATGCCGTTTATGTCGAGCAGTATTCCAGACTGCTCCCGGCCTGGACACTGACACCTCACGTCGATGATGAAGTTGTCTTGGGAACATGGATCACCGGTGGGGTCGTCATCTCGACGGAATCTTTCCGGCGTTTGACCAGCCTGACCGGCTGGATGCCCGTTGGCGATCTGGCAGAAATTGTAAAAGCTGCCGGGTTTAGCGTACCTGCGGATGCGGGCCTGCTGGCCAAGCGCAAGCCCACCTCTCAGGCCAAGAACGACGCGAAGGCCGCCATTGCCAAGGAGGCTGTAGTCGAACCTGACCAGCCGCAAATGCCTGAAGAACCAGCCGAGGCCAAGGTTTTTAAACTTCCATGACGGCCGCAGCTTGAGGAGTTTTTCAACGAACACGTCATCGACATCATCTTCAATGCCGAGAAATATCAGGCTTTGGGTATCGATTTCCCTTCCGCCATCGTCCTCCACGGGCCGCCGGGCTGTGGAAAGACCTTCGCTGTGGAGCGGCTTGTCGAGTTTATCGATTGGCCCAGCTACTCGATTGATTCCAACAGTGTGGGCAGCCCCTACATTCACGAAACCAGCAAGAAGATCTCCGAGGTTTTTGACAAGGCGATTGATGGTGCTCCGTCCGTTATCGTCATTGATGAGATGGAATCTTTCCTGTCAGACAGGCGCTCTGGCAGTTCGTCCGGCTTGCATCACGTCGAGGAAGTAGCCGAGTTCCTTCGGCGGATTCCGGAAGCCATCAAGAACAAGGTGCTGATTGTCGCCATGACGAACCTGATCGAGATGATCGATCCGGCCATTCTGCGTCGCGGCCGGTTTGACCACATCATCGAGGTTGGCATGCCGTCGAGGGAAGAAGTGGCTTCGCTGGTGGACTCACTCTTGAGCAAGCTGCCGAAAGCTGATGATCTTAACGTGAACAAGATCCTCGATGAGCTTACCGGCAAAGCTCTCTCCGACTCGGCGTTTGTCATACGCGAGGCCGCACGGCTCGCTGCCAAGGCCGGGAAGACAGAGCTCGATCAAACCAGCATTGAGGCAGCGTTGAACAGCCTTCCTAAAGACCAAGAGAAAAAAAGCAGACGCATCGGATTCGTCTGGGATGACAAGTAACCGGAGGGGAGCATGGACCTTTTACAAAATCCTTTTCACATTCTAAATGCCAGCCCCCGCGATAACCGTCGTCGGATAATGGAACTGGCCGATGAACGCAGCCTTCTGCTCGACTCAAGTGAGTGCATGGAGGCGCGTTCGGAGTTGACCAATCCCCGAAAAAGGCTCTCCGCTGAAGTCGCATGGCTGCCAGGCATCGGGCCAAAACGTGTGGGAGAGGTGTTGTCGCTCCTCGAGTCCTCGCCGACGGATTTGCTCGCCGTTGATAAACTGTCGTCAATTGCTCGAGCCAACTTGCTTGCATCCGGCCTCGCTCGTTTGCCAGATCACAATGCCGATGACGTTGCGGAATGGATTCTCGAAATTTCATGGGCATTTGAGGATCTCGACCCTGAAGAACTGAGCGTGATCATCAACGAGGAACGGGTTGTCTCCGGGTTCCCGGAAGTATCGGACCTCTCGGCCGTCGAAGCTGAAATCCAGGAACGGCGGAGGCACTATCGCCAGGTCATCAAGTCGGCCCTCGACAACCTTTCCCCAAAAGAACTCGTGGAGGCAGTCACCATTGCCGTTGAATCCGCGACTGACGATGGGGAGGAGCACGGCCCCATTCTGATAGCCGATCTCATTGATTCGTATGAGGTGGAGGCACAGGGGTTTCTTGACAAGGAAGAAGGGAACATAAGAGCTCTTGTCGAGAAACTGCGGGCAGCCGTCGATGCAGAACGGCCCGATTCCACATTGGCCCCCATGGTGAATCAGCTAATCCAGGTTGTGAAGAACTGGGATACCGTCGCTCAGCCGATACAGGTCAGCACGAAAAGTCGAGGGCTCGATCACGATGCCAGTCACCGCGTTGCCGGTCTGGTTCGTGGCCTGGCGATCCATATGTTCAACGAGCACGGCAAGCTCGATTTCTCGCAGCAACTCACGAACATGCTGCAGGAAGTATTCGCGGAGGTTGGTGAGGTTGCCGAACGCATCGCTGAGGACGCAGATGCACTTGGCGAGATAGCGGAACAGCGGGTCCGTTTGATAGAGGACGCAAAGAACAAAGCTGAAGAATGGCGAAGAGAAATAACCTATGAGGCCGATGTCGGAGCGATCTTCAAAGATAAGCTTCGCATTTCTCCTGAAGGTATCGAGTGGAAGGGCCGCCGCTGGGATCTTGATTCAATTTCGCGGGTACGCTGGGGAGGAACCCGGCATTCGGTTAACGGTATTCCCACCGGAACAACCTACAGCATTATTTTCGGTAACGGCTCCAATTATGCGTCTATCGAGTTAAAGAAAGAGGCAATCTACAGCAACTTTATTGATCGCTTGTGGAGGGCTGTTGGGGTTCGCTTGCTGACGGAGTACCTGGAAGGTCTTCGTGATGGCAAAAAATACCGTTTCGGCTCCGCTGTTATGAGTGATCACGGCATGGAGTTGGAGCGCAAAAGACTCTTTGGCAGCAACGAACGGGTCTTTTGCCGCTGGGGTGAGTTGGTGATCTGGAATGGCGCTGGCGTTTTCTGCATCGGGAAAAAGGAAGACAAAAAGTTGGCAGCGGCCTTTTCCTACCTGGAGGAGGACAACATTCACGTTCTCGAGGCCGCTATCCGGATGTTTTGGAAACGGGGTGGCGATAGGCTGAGCTGCCTTCTGGGAGAATAAGAGCGCATGGATAACAAAGACAACAAACGCGGATTCTCAGGTCTCAGTGATCTGACATCGGATACCGGGACTCTCCCTCAGTCTCAGCCTCGTCAAACCAGTCCACAGCCATCAGCACCACAAAAGCCGGTGTTCGCCTTGCTGGAGCTGACAAAGTGGCCAACTCTTCCGGCTCCATGGTCGAGCGTCGATGCTGGCGAGACCTGGGTCTGGGGGGATTTCTTCCTGACTTTTCAGAAGAAGCCGAAGACCGTTCTTGACCTCACCATGGAAATGCAGGGGAAGAAGGCCGAGTACCGGGGGATGACCTATCACTACGCCATGTCGGTTTTCTACCGTATCGATAGGAATCCACACGGACCATCGCACCGGCCGATCATGACCATTGCCCTCGAGCAGGCCGATATGGGCATGCTGGCCAAAATGCTCGGCAGCGAAGCTGGCGAGCTCCTTCAAGCCGAGGGTGGCAGCAAAATGGGACCGCTGATGATTGGTCTCTTCACCGGCGAGACACGATTGAACCTTGGTGATTATGAAGGCGATACAAGCTCGCAGGCGGTCAAGCGGAGGTTTTTCGAGATCCTGGGTCGACAGTTAGGAGTAAGTGGCCAGCCAAAGATGATAGGCGACCTGGCGCAGGCGCACGGACATCCGGAAACGGGACTGCCCACCAAAAAGAAAAACTCTGGATGTGCCCCGGTGATTCTTTTGTGCATTGGCATTGGCGGCTTGGGCGCTTGGGGGCTGACGTTCATATGAGGGAGCTCGGCATGGCGGTTATGCGAAGCCCATATATTGGTTTGGGGATTTGAAATGAATGACAAGAAGGGATTTTCCAGATTATCGGATCTGACTTCAGATGTAGAACCCACATCTGAGAAGGATACAAGTCATACACCTATCCAGGGAAGAGGTGCATCTGGAATAAACCATGAGCATGCCTCCAGGAAACTGCCTGGTGAGGATAGTGATTCTTTTGCAAGAGAATCGGCGAAGGCAGGTTCTGGCGGTTTTTTCTCTGGGATAGTGAAATTATTGCTGGCTATTCCTTGGCAACTTTATCTTGTGGGTGGTGTTGCAGGCTATTTCTATTTTCAAAGCGGAATAGAAGACAGAAAAATTAATTCATTTCAGAGCGAAATTAGCTATTACCTCGCGAGAAATAACAACTCGAACAGTGTCCCTTCACTCATGCCAGGGGTTCTCCCTGTTGATCTTGGAGCAAGAACTGTCGACAGGATGCTTTTCAGGATAAAGGACGATTACAAGCCGAAATCTGCTGGAGACGTTTCTTATGTCGTGGGGTTTAACTGCTCAGATGAGGTAGTCGGCTCATATTCAGACGGAGCTTCCGGCTATCAGAAAAGTTGCGACATCTATGTTATCGATGTCCGCAGCCACACCTGGAGTTATGTCGGGAACTTCACCGGCTCCGAACCACCGAAGTCAAAAAAAGGCAGCGGGAGTAGAACGGGATCGCATCCAGCTCAGGACTACCTGAGAAGGGCGGGTGTTATGTGATTGGGGAATTCGTTCAAAGCTCGACATTAATTCAGGCTCTCTCTGGCATTGGCAACGGCGTCCTCAGCGCTTGGGAAGTGACCGTTATATGAGTGAAATTGGAAGGTTCGACGTACATGGCTGGTGATAACGATAAAGATAAAAAAGGCTTTTCAGGACTGTCAGACCTGGCGTCCGAGGTCAGCGGCATTGATGAGCCCATAAAGCCGGAGCCAAAAGCGGAGGCTAAGCCATCAACGCCTAAGCAACCTCCCCAGCCTCAAAGGGAAGCAGCCCCTTCCGAACCCGAGCGGAAAACCACAAGCTCTCCTCCGCCTATTGAAACCGTGAGCTCTGGCAAAAGCGGCGGCGGTTCGGGAGGCAAATGGATTCTTGGCATTATCGGCGTCGTCTTTGTGATCTGGCTGATTAATAACGCCGGGCAAAGTAACAAAAAGCCCTCTTACACTCCGCCATCGTCGTCGCAAAGCTACAACTACCCGCAGAGCACCCCGGCTCCGGCAGTTCAAGCGCCAAGCACGACCCAAAGCGCCGGACTGCAATATACAAAGCCTTCGGTCGGCACCAACAACGTCCTGTCCGTGCCGGAAATTCGCTGGTGCATCCGGGAGGGCATTCGCATTGAAGCGATGCGGGACGTCATCGATAACAATGCGGGAATCGATGAGTTCAACCGGATTGTCAACGATTACAACAGCCGCTGCGGAAGCTACCGGTATCGCCAAGGCTCCCAGTCTCGAGCTGAACGTGATGTGGAAGCCTACAGAAGCCAGATTGTCTCGGAGGCCATTCGGGAAGCCAGACAGTTGGGGCATTCCTATCAACCCTCCTATCCATCGGTTTCGCCAGGCGTATCGACCAGCACCGCTCCCAAGAAGCCCAATGCCCAATACACCAGAGAGGCACAACAGATTCTGACCGACCTCGGTTACGATCCCGGACCAGTGGATGGCGATTACGGCCGCCGGACTGCCGAAGCGGTGAAGGCCTTCCAGCGTGATGTTGGTATCACGCAAGATGGCTGGATTGACGAAGACTTGCTGAGCACGCTCCGGAGAGCAAAGACGGCTTATACACCGCGAGTCTATCAACCTGAGCCGCAGAACCAGACAAGTTTGCCGCCGCGTTCCAGCACCCCTCCGGCTACTGCCTCAGCTAAACCCAAAAACCTCTCCTACGAGGAACAGTCTAAGTACGATGCTGCACAGCGTCTTCGCAGGCTTGGCTATGATGTGGATTGGCGAACCAACTCTTTAACGGACATGCTCGATGCAGAATCTAGGATCGGTACGGCGAACCGCCTTGCCCGGCTCGGCTATAAGGTGGATTGGCGAACAAGCTCTCTGACGGACATGCTTGACGCAGAATCCAGGATCGGCACGGCGAACCGTCTTGCCCGGCTTGGCTATGATGTGAATTGGCGAACAAGCTCTTTAACGGACATGCTTGACGCGGAATCTAGAATCGGTGCGGCTAATCGCCTAAAACGGAAAGGAATTTCAGTAGATTGGCGAAACTACTCGCTAACACAGTTGTTGAATATGGAGTATGGGCAGAACTGACCTGGGCCGTATACATTTTCAACCGGTTTTATCAAGTCGCTAACTGGAACAGCATCAGCGGAAATATCAAAGCGAGATGATTCACGAATGCCTTGGACTTCGGAACACACTAAATGGCTCGTCGACACCGGCGAACGACTGAAGACTGCCGACGGCAAGGAGGTCGAGGTTTGGGAGTTCCGTCATGAGAAAGACGAGGCAGTGCTCTCCGCCTGGGCGAAACACTTCCGGAATCACTACTGCTTTGATAGCGAAATCGATTATTGGCGCAGGGGGTATAAGTGCTCTCGCGGAGAGTATCTCAACACCATAAAGTTCCCGGACCCAAAAGATGCCCCAGGACCCAGTATCCGCGCTGGCGACTTTGGGGAAGTGCTGGTTGCCGATTTTCTTGAATACCTGCTTGGCTACTGGGTTCCACGCACTCGCTATGGTGACAAAACCATTCGGAACGAGTCGACAAAAGGTAGTGACATCATCGGCTTTCATATCGTCAAGGATGGCAAAGCCTCTTCGAAGGATAAGCTGGCGATCTTTGAAGCGAAGGCGCAATTCTCAGGAAAGAAAGCCAAGGCGAGACTTCAAGACGCCGTAGATGGCTCAGCAAAAGACATCGCACGGAAGGCAGAGTCTTTAAATGCCATCAAGCAAAGGCTTCATGGTCGGAATGAGCTCGATGATGCCGAAAAAATCGAGCGTTTCCAGAACGAAGTAGATCACCCATACAAGGAAGTTTATGGAGCTGTCGCGCTCTTTGAGAATCCGCTTTTTGACGGCCACCTGACATCCTCGACCGACGCCTCTTCTCATCCGCATTCAGGTGACCTTGCGTTGGTGGTCATCAAAGGGGATCAGATGATGGCACTCGTCCACGAGCTCTACAGGAGGGCTGCGGATGAGGCCTGAACAGAAATCCCAACTCCTGCTGGGCGTCACCCGGTCAAAGGCAAAGATGCTCGAGTACGGCGTTCCGGAAGAGCATCACATCAAGATCACCCAAGATCCGGCCAAGCTGTTCACTATCTCGATTGGTTTGCTGGGCGACCTTGCCGCCGCCATCAACCGGGAGGAGCCAGATCCCGATTCTCTCGCAGAGCTGAAAACCAATCTGCTATTTTCCGCCCGCTTTTTCGACTCCTACCTCCAGTCAAAGCTGAACGAGACACTTGATCCCTACCTCGTGCTTCTGGGCTCCGCCTCCTATTACCTGTGCGATCTGCCTGGGAGCGCTTCGGTATTGGCGAAGCGCATCGATGGTGACTGTCCAGATCTGGATGGCGATGCTTTGGAAGACCTGTTGCTTTGGTTGCTGCAGGCCGATCTGGGGACCTATTTTGATGGAGCCGAGGGACCATTCGGCGAATTCATCGACGGGATTTCAAAATGGATTCTCCAGTTTTTTGAGAATGGGAATGGTGAAGATAATCTTCTCGATTTGGCCACGAAGCTGAGGGACGCCGTCTATGAGTTCGGCACCCCAAGGCAGCTTCTATTTGGTGATGTGATCGCGGCCGTTCTGAGGAAAAAGATGGAGAATTCTGCCTGGAAGGCTTTGCCGTCATATTCCGGGTTGCCCCGCGACAAATGGCTCCATGCGCTGCAAAAGGATTCGTTCATCAAGGAACTCTGGCCTGCGCAACACCTTTTGGGTAAGGCGGATGTTCTCAAAGGTGAGTCTGCCATCGTTCAAATGCCCACCAGCGCTGGCAAAACGAAGGCAACTGAACTGATCCTTCGAAGCGCGTTTCTGGCCGAGCGCGTGTCACTGGCCATCATTATCGCCCCGTTCAGGGCGCTGTGCCATGAGATCAAGAACAGCCTTGTCGAGGCATTCCACAACGAACCCACCAAGGTGGATGAATTGTCCGATGCCCTACAGACCGACTTCGAGATTGCCGAACTCCTGGGGCACCAACAAATCCTGGTCGTAACCCCCGAAAAGCTGCTCTACGTCCTTCGGCACGCTCCGGAACTGGCTGCCCACGTTGGCCTGCTGGTTTTTGATGAAGGCCACCAGTTCGACAGCGGCACCCGAGGCATCACATACGAGCTGCTCCTGACGTCGCTGCGCTCCATGATTCCCGAAGGAACCCAGAAGGTGCTGATCTCAGCGGTCATCAGCAATGCCGAGGCTGTTGGAGAATGGCTGAACGGGGAACCCAATGTCGTCGAAGGCACAACCCTGATTCCGACTTTCAGGTCGGTTGGATTCGCGAGCTGGCTCGATCAGTTGGGAAGAATCGAGTACGTCGACAGCCGTGATGCCGAACAAGGTGAGTTTTTCGTTCCGAGGGTGATTGAAAGATTCAATCTCGGGAGGAAGAAGCGGGAAAGGACGGACCGTTTTTTTCCTGAAAAGACTGACGGGCAGGCTATCGCTCTATACCTTGGTCTGAAATTGGTCCCGAACGGCAGTATCGCTGTTTTCTGCGGAAGGAAGTCGACAGCGGCGAGCGTCTGTGAAAAGGCCGTCGATATAGTCGAGCGAGGCGCACCGCTGGCCTTGCCGTCAGATTTTTCAGACGCCCAGGAAGTTGCGCGGCTGACACATCTGCATGTCGAGAATCTTGGCGCTGACGCTCCGGCGTCTCAGAGCGCGGCACACGGAATTTTTTCCCATCATGGTAATACGCCGCATGGTATCCGGCTGGCGGTGGAGCATGCCATGCGTGACGACCTTGTGCGATTCGTCGTTTGTACCTCGACTTTGGCGCAGGGCGTAAACCTTCCGATTCGATACCTCATCGTGACCAGTGTCTACCAGGGCATGGAGCGCATCAAGGTTCGTGATTTCCACAACCTCATTGGCCGAGCGGGACGAGCCGGGATGCATACCGAAGGCAGCATCCTGTTTGCCGATCCGGTGATCTTTGACAAGCGGAAGGCCCGCAACGACAAATGGCGCTGGAACCAGGTGAAAGAGCTTCTGGAGCCGCGCAATTCTGAGCCATGCATCAGCAATCTTCTATCGATCTTCGATCCCATCAAGAGCGATGACGAGAAATACACCATCACCATGGAGGCACTGGATTTTGCCAAGGCCTATATCGATGATCCTGATGAAATTGCCAAGCTGGCTGCGGGAATAGCCGCACGACATGGAGACAAAAATTTCTCCCGAGACGGTGTCGAGCGGCAAATTGCCTGGAGAATCAGCCTAATCTGTGCAGTCGAGAGCTTCCTGTTATCTCATTGGGATGAATCTGATGATGGTCTTTCGGAAGCTGATGTGACCCGCCTGGCCGAAGGGACGCTGGCTTTCTTCCTGGCTGATGATCAGAAAAAGGAGCATATCCGCGAGTTGTTTCAGCTTCTCGCTGGGAACATCTCCGCAAACATCACAGATCCGGCTCGCCGTAAAATCTATGGCCGGACGCTTTACGGTATTCAAGATGCCCAAGCCATCGAGGGATGGGTCCAAACCAACGCCGACAGTCTGCTTTCGATTGTTGATGAAACAGACGCGCTCGATCTTGCCTGGCCATTGCTTACCCGGCATATCAACAGTGGAGTATTCACCAAGTTCGATAAGCCGGAGGTGCCAAAAGAAATCGCGCATGGGTGGATCAGTGGAAAACCCTTCAGCGATCTCCTGAAAATCATCCGTAAGCGAAAAGCCAAGATGATATGGGGCACACGCCGGAGGGAGTTCAAAATCGATCATGTCGTCGATGTCTGCGAAGGGACGCTCGCTTATGACGGAGCGCTCGTTGTAGGCGCTGTGTGTGAATTCATCGAAACCCTCGACCAAGATGGCACAGGAGACCTGATCAATCGTCTGCAGCTTTTTCAAAAGCGCCTGAAATATGGTCTTCCGACCGAAACCACCATAGCCCTTTACGAGCTTGGCTTTTCGGACCGCGTCATCGCTCAGGATATTGCCGCATCCCTAAACCTGGCAGCGACCCAGAAGAAGGATCTCGTGAAGGCGCTGAAAAAAGATCAGGCCGGAGCCAGGGCGGTGATGGAGAAATACCCAAGCTATTTCCAGGAGCGAATGAATGAACTCCTGCAGTAGAAATCCAGATCATCGACCTAGGCTATCTCGCGCCCAAGGCTGCCTACTTGGCCAGCTTGCCGGAGACGCCCTCGGCAGCCTGGTCGAGTTCCAGTCGCCGGAGGAGATCCACCGCAGCTACCCGGAAGGCGTGCGAGAACTGGCCGAAGGCGGCACATGGAACACCATTGCCGGTCAGCCGACGGATGACTCGGAAATGGCGCTGCTGCTGGCCCGGATGCTGACAGAACGCGTGTCCTACTATTCAGACGCCGCGCTTCAGGCCTATCAATTCTGGCTCGACTCCGATCCCTTTGACTGCGGTATGACCATCGCCATTGGATTGCGGGGCCGTCCGAACCCCGACAGCCAGGCCAATGGGGCCATGATGCGGATCAGCCCCTTGGGCATCTTCGGAGCCAACTACCCATTGGAAACGGTGTGCGACTGGGCCAAGCAGGATGCCGCTCTGACGCATCCAAACCCGGTGTGTCTGCAGGCCAACGCGCTTTTCACCATGGCGATTGCCCACGCCATTGCATCTGGCTGCGAAGCCGAGAAGCTCTACCAGAATATCAAACAGTGGGCTGCCGACCTGGCAGTCGACCCGGCTCTCATGGAGGCCATCCATGGGGCTGCCGAAGCTCCACCGGAGGACTACGTCCAGCAACAGGGGTGGGTGTTGACCGCGTTCCGAAATGCCCTGTGGCAACTGCTCAATGCCCCGAGCTTTGAAGCTGGCGTTGTCGATACGGTTATGCGGGGTGGAGACACCGATACCAACGCAGCCATTTGTGGGGCGCTACTGGGCGCAGTGTACGGCCTGGACGCCATACCCGCCCAATGGGTCGACCAGGTCCTGAACTGCCGCCCCAAGGCCGGACATCCCGGCGTCAACCGTCCGCGACCAGAGTGCTTCTGGCCGGTGGATGCTTTGGAGCTAGCAGCGCAACTTATTTCAACGGAAACCAAGTAAACAGGAGGCGAACATGCCAAAGAAACCAGGATCACATCATGTCGTGCCCAACGCTGACGGCGGCTGGGACGTCAAGAAAGACGGCGCGACCCGCAGCAGCGGCCACTTCGACAAGAAGCAGGATGCCGTCGATGCCGGGCGCAAGATCAGCCAGAACCAAGGCACCGAGTTCTACATCCACGGCAAGGACGGGAAGATCCAGAACAAGGACAGCCACGGAAACGATCCGTATCCGCCAAAAGGTTGATGCTCAGGCCAATTCGATTCCCGTTTTGGGAACCGAACCGGCGTCCGAAAACTGGATTCGAAGTTGTTGCTGCTCGACGCCAGGTATCCGGTTTTACTGCAAACCCGTAACCCTCGTCCGGTGCCGGGAAATCAGGGGAGAAATTCGTTTCTCTGGTCGGGTTGTCGGGAAGTTGTTGTGTGAAATGACTTCGGCGTTTATTATCAGGGAGTTACGAGGAGCGCGGGCTTTGAGACTGATTTGCGGTAGGTCGGCGTTCCCTCCACCAAAATTCTCCATCGGTGATTACCAGAGTCATCCGATGAAGTCCTAAGAGCCCGCACGGCGCAAGCCCTGCGGGCTTTTTTGCGCCCTCAATTTGTCCCGCGAAGTCCGAAGAGAACTAATTAAATCCGAACCTTTTAGGCACCTTGTTAGGCACCTCATAAAGCTTTATTGTTTTTGAGGTGCCTAAAACTATGGAAACCCAGCAATGGCAAGACAAACCAAACCTCTATCCGTTAAAGAAATCGAATCCGCCAAACCCAAAGAAGCGGACTACGTTCTCTATGATGGTGATGGCCTTGAGCTACTCATCAAATCCAGCGGAAGTAAAATCTGGCAGTTTCGCTACATTCGCCCTGTCACTAAGAAACGTGCGAAGAAGAGCATAGGCCCCTACCCGTCAGTTACCCTTGCCGATGCCCGAAACTATCGGGCAGAGTCCCGCTCTCTTCTGGCGAAACAAATTGATCCCCAGGAACATCAGCAGGAACAACTGCGCAGTTCAATTGAAGCCAAAACCAATACTTTCCAGCTCGTAGCTGAACGTTGGTGGAATGTGAAGAAAGCAAGCGTGACAGTGGACTATGCAGAAGATATCTGGCGCTCTCTTGAGAGAGATGTCTTTCCTGCAATTGGGGACGTTAGCGTTACAGATATTAAAGCTCACACACTGGTTCAGGCCGTTCAACCTGTTCAGGCCAGAGGAGCACTGGAAACCGTTCGTCGACTGTGCCAACGCATTAATGAGGTCATGATCTATGCCCAAAACACAGGGCTGATTGATGCTGTTCCCAGCGTTAATATCGGTAAAGCCTTCGAGAAGCCTCAGAAAAAGAACATGCCCAGCATTCGACCGGACCAGCTACCTCAACTGATGCAGACAATGCGAACAGCCAGCATTAGCCTTTCCACACGCTGCCTGTTCATGTGGCAACTTCTTACTATTACCCGCCCTGCCGAAGCGGCTGAAGCTCGCTGGGAAGAGGTAGACATAGAAGCGCGAGAGTGGAAGATTCCTGCAGCACGCATGAAAATGAACCGTGACCATACTGTTCCATTGTCAGATGAAGCGATTGCGATATTGGAGATGATGAAGCCGTTAAGTGGAAATCGAGAATTTATCTTTCCCAGCCGCATCAAGCCAAACCAGCCGATGAACAGTCAGACCGTTAACGCATCGCTGAAACGCGCAGGTTTTGGTGGGGTGCTCGTTTCACACGGTCTGAGATCTATCGCCAGTACAGCCCTAAATGAACAAGGCTTCCCACCTGATGTTATTGAGGCGGCCCTTGCGCATGTAGATAAGAATGAGGTCCGTCGTGCCTATAACCGCAGTGATTATCTTGAGCAGCGGCGGCCCATGATGCAGTGGTGGGCTGATTTTGTGATGGCTGCTGATCGTGGAAGTATGGTTGAGGGCGGTATGAAAGGAATGAGGTTAGTAGGGTGACGGATAACTAATGACGACCCCGACTTTAGTGCCGCGATGAATGAGGCTTTAAATGTCAGTGACCCTGACCCCGAATATGCTCCAGTCATAATCAGGAATAACCGGCTTCATGTTGGCTGCATATTCTGGCAATCGACAGATTTTTCTGCAAATTCGGACGGGGTCATCCATCCCAGCGCAGAATGGGGACGCCTCTGATTATAGTGTATGCGCCAGGCCTCGATTTTGCACCGTGCGTCCTCCAGGGACATGAACCAGTTCTCGTTCAGACATTCCTGTCGCAGCCTGCCGTTGAACGACTCCACCGTGGCATTGTCCGTCGGTGTTCCCGGCCGTGAGAAGTCTATTCGGATCCCTCGTTCATACACCCATTTGTCCAGCATTATCCCTGCAAATTCAGAGCCGTTATCGGTTTTCAGTAACTGCGGCAAGGGGCGTCTGAGCGCAATACTGTTCAGCATTTCGGCAACCTCCGTTGAGCGCAGATTCTGGCCCACGCAGATCCCCAGACATTCGCGCGTGTAGAGGTCAATGACCGTCAGCAGGCGTAACCGACGCCCGTCAAACAGGGCGTCAGAAACAAAATCCATGCCCCAGACATGATTCGGATAAAGCCCCTGAGGCTGGGGCTGTCGCCGCTGGGCCGATTTATTCCGACGCGGACGCTTGAGACGCAGGGACAGCCCCTGCTCGCGATAGAGCCGGTAAATGCGTTTATGATTATCGCGCCAGCCCTCCCGCCTGAGCATAACGTGAACCCTGCGGTAGCCATAGTGGACCCGGGTTTCGGTGATCTCCCTGATACGAAGGCGGAGCGCGCTGTCGTCTGCCGCCACAGAACGGTAGCGGAAAGAGCTGCGGCTGATCCGTAGCGCAAAGCAGACCTGCCGCTCGCTGGCCCCGTAGCGTGCCTGCAGGTCCCGGACCCATTCACGCAGGCGTGCCAGCGTCAGTTCTTTTTTGCCAGCACATCCTGCAGCATGGCCTTGTCGAGGCTCAGATCGGCAACCAGCTTCTTCAGCCTGAGGTTCTCTTCCTCAAGCTGGCGCATGTGCTTCAGCTCAGAGGGCGAAATATCACCGTATTTCTTGCGCCACGTATAAAACGTGGCATCGGAAATACCCAGTTTGCGACAGACGTCCGGCACGGACATCCCCAGTTCAGCCTGTTTGAGGGCAAAAACAATCTGCTCTTCGGTGAATCGTGATTTTTTCATCGGCACCACCTCCGTTCAGGGAGTGTAGATCATGCCGGAATTCTGTTTCTGAATGGCGCAGGATTTCGGGTCAGGGTCATCAGACCGACAAGTGCTAGGAGCGGACTATTTATCAATTATGAGTACATAATAATGTGATCTCAGTGCCACCAAATTAGATTTGGCCATTGCAAAAAACCAATAAAATCAATAAAATCAATAAAATCAATATGATAAGGCAACACAAACGGAAAGATGGCTATCTATAAAGTGGGTATATTTTCAATATCAAACCAGAGGGAATGGGCAGGAAATAGTTAATAACTTACTTAATTTTTTGACTAAGAAAGTTATTTGATATTAATAATTATAATATTACATTGTAAGTCATGAAAACCTACAGTGAAGATATTTTAATGTTTACAATTGAACTTTACAAAACAATCATTAAGTAAAGTTTAAAATATATTCCTTTTTTATATTGATTTATTATATCTGGATGAGGTTGTTAAAAACATGAATAAATTAAAACCAACATGGCAGTTATTCGAGGAACTCGTTTGTCACATTCTGAAGGCAAACAATTTTCAAATAAATAGAAATAGTTGCAGAGGAGACGAAGGATTTGATTTTCTCGGTGATTTTGGAGGAGAAAGATGGGCTATTGAAGTTAAATTCTACCGCACAGCTCGAGCTCAGCCCTCACTTATTGATGCAGCTGCGACTCGCATTACCAGCAATGGCGTAGCCGCAGGTGTTAACAAAGGAATGTTAGTTGTTTCATGCTTTCTCACACCTGAGTTGCGAGAGGCTCTGGAAAATAAATTCAGTATTACTTTTGTGGATCAGGCTGACTTAAGAATTTGGTGTAGTTCACATCCTGAACTAGCGGAATCATTGGATGCACTATTAGAAGTAAATCTAGATGAAGCTCTTACGACGCACCTTTCTCGTAAAGAGAGTAACTCTATCATTAGAGATATGGCTCTTAATAAGAGTAACCGGATTGAGCGACAAAAAAATAAAGGAACAAAACTTTGCCTTGAACTAAAGAGTATTAAAAAAGGGAAAGCATCTTGGCGTCAATATGAAAAAAAATGCGAGGAAATCCTTAAATATCTGTTTCCTAATGATCTACACGGCTGGCATTCACAAAAAAGAACTGATGATGGTTTAAACCGTTATGATTTTGTATGTCGAATTAGACCCACTACTGAATTTTGGAAATTTGTTATTGAACACCTAAATAGCCGTTATGTTCTTTTTGAGTTTAAAAACTATTTAGGGAAAATCAAGCAAGGCCAGATACTTACCACGGAGAAGTATCTTTTGGAAAAAGGACTCAGGCGTATGGCAATTATTATGACAAGGACGGGAGCAGAGGCACATGCATTAGCTATGACGCAAGGAGCTATGAGAGAACAAGGTAAACTTATACTCATTGTAAACGATGAAAAAGTATGTGAAATGCTTCTGACCTGCCCCCACGATTAGATACAACACTCAGTTAGTAACGTCGGAATCTTCATTCTCAGAATGACCCTTTCTCCAGCCCGCTGCAAATTCAGACGGTGTCTGATAATTCAGCGTGGAGTGCGGGCGGCATTCGTTATAATCCTGCCGCCAGTCATTAATAATTTTCCTGGCATGAACGATATCGCTGAACCAGTGCTCATTCAAACATTCATCGCGAAATCGTCCGTTAAAGCTCTCAATAAATCCGTTCTGCGTTGGCTTGCCCGGCTGGATTAAGCGCAACTCAACACCATGCTCAAAGGCCCATTGATCCAGTGCACGGCAAGTGAACTCCGGCCCCTGGTCAGTTCTTATCGTCGCCGGATAGCCTCGAAACAGTGCAATGCTGTCCAGAATACGCGTGACCTGAACGCCTGAAATCCCAAAGGCAACAGTGACCGTCAGGCATTCCTTTGTGAAATCATCGACGCAGGTAAGACACTTGATCCTGCGACCGGTGGAAAGTGCGTCCATGACGAAATCCATCGACCAGGTCAGATTGGGCGCCGCCGGACGGAGCAGCGGCAGACGTTCTGTTGCCAGCCCTTTACGACGTCTTCTGCGTTTTACGCCCAGGCCACTGAGGTGATAAAGCCGGTACACGCGCTTATGATTAACATGAAGCCCTTCACGGCGCAGCAACTGCCAAATACGACGGTAGCCAAAACGCCTGCGCTCTAGTGCCAGCTCAGTGATGCGCCCTGATAAATGCGCATCAGCAGCCGGACGGTGAGCCTCATAGCGGCAGGTCGACAGGGATAAACCTGTAAGCCTGCAGGCACGACGTTGCGACAGACCGGTCGCATCACACATCAACATCACGGCTTCCCGCTTCTGGTCTGTCGTCAGTACTTTCGCCCAAGAGCCACCTGAAGCGCCTCTTTATCCAGCATGGCTTCGGCAAGCAGCTTCTTGAGTCTGGTGTTCTCTTCCTCAAGCGACTTCAGGCGCTTAACTTCAGGCACCTCCATACCGCCATACTTCTTACGCCAGGTGTAAAACGTGGCATCGGAAATGGCATGCTTGCGGCAGAGTTCACGGGCGGGTACCCCAGCTTCGGCTTCGCGGAGAATACTGATGATCTGTTCGTCGGAAAAACGCTTCTTCATGGGGATGTCCTCATGTGGCTTATGAAGACATTACTAACATCGGGGTGTACTAATCAACGGGGAGCAGGTCAGGGATCATAAGGTTCTGATGAACAATGCCGATAATGTTTAGATAAGATGAATCTGATGTTTCCGCGTCACTCTCACAGGGACAAACTGCGTTGAATGTCGAAAACCTTTGAGACCCGTTGTGCCAAGCAAATTAACGCCAAACGACAATGACCAAGGCAGGGATGCGCTACAGCGTCCGACTGTGTAAAGGAGAATACATGGCAAGCATTGTTTCGGAGTACCAACGCTTTCTCGATTGTTTAACGCAGCAGGACGTTCCTGATGATGTCCGGCGACTTGCGTATCTGATCTTCGATCATATCCAACCTCTCGCTGAAGTCGGCTCGACTCGCCGGGCGCGTTCAGTTCGTCTTGCCCCCCTAGCCCTAAGACATCTAATTGATCAGCCCATCGCTTACGAAGGCAATTCTGACGCCCCTGAAGCAGGTTCTGCTCTGGGCCGATTGCATCAGCTTGAGGTTGGTCCATTCCGTGGATTCATGCGGCAGGAGATATTTGACCTCTCCCACGATATCACTCTCATTTACGGTGCAAACGGTACAGGTAAAAGCAGCTTCTTTGAGGCTCTCGAAGTGTCAATGCTGGGCACTATCAGTGAAGCGCAGTTAAAGCGGGTGGAGCAAAGGCTTTATTGCAATAACGCTCGTCTCAAGCACCACGATGCGCCAGTGCTTCTTGCCGGTGAGGCTCAGAACTTACGGCCCGTCCAGCCTGATGAATCAGAGTATCGTTTTTGTTTCATTGAGAAGAACCGGCTTGATGACTTTGCCCGTATTGCTGCAAGAACCCCTAGCGATCAGCGACAGCTAATCGCAACGTTGTTTGGTGTAGATCAGTTCAGTGAATTTGTCCGTGGGTTTAACCCATCACTCGATCAAGATCTGATGCTTTCCGGACCAATGGCAGCTCAGTTGGTCGAACGGAGAAAGCAGGTAGCAGCTTCAGAGCAGGTAATTGCAGCACATCCGCAGAAAATAGCTTTGATTGAATTGCAGGAAAATGCGCTTGCGCAGCGCATATCCCCCGAAGCGACCTATCAGGCATGCGTTGAATGGCTGGAAGGTACACAACTTCAGCAGGGACGTCTGCCATATATTCAATCTCAACTTGATGCTATCCCACCACTGGTTTATAGGATTACGCAATCCCGACTGGAAGCGCTTCTCGCTGAAGCATACCGTCTACATGGGAGTTGGCAAGAGACCTCAAGGGAACTTGCATCACGTGCGACCGAGGTATCGTATGCAAAACTGTATGAAGCAGTGCAGGCCTTGGCTGTCGGAGCAACTACCTGCCCTGCTTGTGGTACAAATCTTGATACCGTAGCAGAGGATCCTTTTATACGAGCGCGTACGGGACTTGAAGCCCTGGCGCAGTTGGCACAGATTCAGTTGCGGGAGCAAACATTACGAACAGAGCTGAACGAGTCTCTCCAGCTACTGTTGGAGGAAATACGTCGCACCGTAACGGCAGCAATCGCCGCATGCCCGGAAACCCTTCATGCTGCAGTACTGCCGGAATTACCCCAGACATCAGTTGGAGCGTGGCTTGAGTGCTGGGTTGAAGGAGAGAAACAGCCCTGGAACACACTCCTGTGCATTGCCAAAGAGATTGAGCATATCGATAAACAGTCCCTCGCAGTACATAATCAACGTGGTGCGTTGACCGAGGAGCGGGACCGTCTGATTCAGTATCGGTTCGAAATTGAAAGACTACGTACGCAGCGCACAGCCGCCAACGTTGAACTAGCTGCAGCTCAATCTAATCTGACCCAGTTCAATGACAATAATCGAGATCTGCTCCAAGCCATTGCTGAAGAAGAAACTGTCATAAAGTTAAATCAACGAATTAAGGTAGCTTACGACGGATTCCTACCGGAAATCCAAAGATACATGGCCGCACTACCTGGCATATTGCTTCAGGGATTGGGTGAACAGGCTCGGGATCTGTATAACGCTTTTAACCGAAGCGATGCACCTAGCGATCTGCTGCATGCACTTCATATGCCAGTTGCTGAAAATGGCAAAATTGAAGTCGAATTCGCCGGTGAACCGGGCATTCGTTACGATGCGCTAATCATTTTCAGTGAGGGACATATCAAATGTCTTGGCCTCGCAATTCTGTTGGCCAAAAATATTGTCCAAGGATGCCCGGTGGTTATTTTTGATGATGTGGTTAATGCGATTGATGATGAGCATCGAGACGGTATATGGCGTACCTTCTTTGAAGATGGGCTACTGGACGACAAACAGGTAATCTTGACTTCCCATGCCGAAGAATTCCTCATCCGAATTCAACAGGAGTTAGGTGCAGCAAGGGCAGGAGCCATTAAGCGCTACAAATTCCTACCACACGATGGTGAACACGAACTGCGGGTAGACAGCAATCCACCGAGTAAGAATTACGTTCTGCTTGCGCAGCAGGCTCTAGATGGGGATGAAAAGCGTGAAGCTCTTCGTCAGTCACGTCCCGCCCTGGAAAGCCTTACCGATAGCCTTTGGTCGTGGATGGGCAGACGCGGTGACGGACGCATTGATATTAAACTCAGTGGACCACGTTCGCCTTGGGAATTGAATAATAAATGCTCTAAATTGAAATCGGCCGTTAATCGCATTTCAGGGCAGCATCCCGGGGCCCCGGCTGCAGTTGCTGCATTAGAAAGATTACTCGGAGTCAACGGCTCCAGCATTGAATGGGGATATCTGAACAGCGGCGTGCACGATTCACAGCGAGACCACGAATTCGACCGCTCCACAGTAAGAACAATAGTGGAGTCGATTGTGTCGCTTGATGCAGCCCTTAGCGTCATGAGAAATCAGTAAGTGATACACAGTGAAACTGGTGCCGGGTGGTGTCGCAATCAGCCTCCCTAAACGTAGCTTTAGCCGTTCAGATGCTTGCTGGCTTTCTCGATGAGTTGAATCGGGTTAGCCCCACGGTTCAACTGGAAGCTAGCGAGCACCTGATTATTTGGATTCGGAAAAAACAGCAATGACCGAATTGCTAATGGAGTACAGGGACAACAAATGGGAAATGATATTTTCATCACAAAATGGCATCAAAAAACCTGCAAACTCCAGTCGCAAATTAAAAGTTTCATTAAAAAAATAAGCGAGCAACTTACTTATAAGTAACATCACCAATGCTATTATATCAATGATATTTTTTTACCAAATAAAAAGAAACAGATATGAAATAGCTGCAGTACTACTCATGATAAGCATTGGACTGCTTAATTTGGGGTGGCTGAGTTTAAAGAAAATCCCTGAAACTCCTCCAGGATATTATGAAAATATTGTCATCGAACACCTGCAATTATTCACGAACCTGCGCAACGAGTATCATAATCAGCAACATGAAATGAAGAGTGAAATGCTGTCCAAAGAGCATGCATCTATAGAAGTAGCTAGGATTGCATTAAAATTAAACATATTTGAATCCCGATATCTGGATTTTTGGGTAGCAGAGAGACCGATTATTATTGGTATGTTGAAGCCTTTTGAAGAGCCAAAATATAGAAGCTGGTATGTACACCTTCCTCAAGAAACTCGAAAACTGGTTAACAACATAGCAGATAATCTACACGAGGTTTATCCCAAACTTGCGAAGTGTAATCAAAATGCGGCTAAGGATTATATGGCATTAGTTTCGGGACTGGCGGCACCATCATCTCGCGATAAAGTATCTGCTGCCTTGGTTGCGCAAACCCGAGTAATAATGCGCAATATTTCTCAAGATCAGCATTCTCCATCAGAGATTTGCGATAGTGCAATGGTGTCATATTTTTCTTCGATACAACTGTTATCGAGAACATATAGTGAACTTGCAGATTCTTATCAAGAGCAACTAGAAGCTAATGAATTATTACGTAAAATAGTCAGCACGATATTATCCTTTCTTTTATTTTTAGTTTGCTATAAGTGCCGTGAAAATTTGATAAAAAAGGCAGCAAAATCACTGGGGGTATAATTTTTCTAAACTATTGAAGTTACTGTTATTCGAGTAAGGATTTTTAGGACTAATTAGGCATAAGATCGATTTTTAAATGGAATTTTCTCAAGATGAGCTTGTTAAAAATTTGTTTTTTCCAGAACTATACAAAAGAGATAAGAACAGTCTGGTCAGGTGGGCAAAGAACTAATATTCCGGAGTTCTTCTTCGTGCCGATTACTATTTTTAATGAAGCGACACACCTCTTATTTTTGAAATATAAAAACCACCTCTAAAGGTAATTATCTTTCACATCGCCAAATGAACACTATACCTGCCACCTCTGCTTTATGGATAATTACATTCGTTAGTTCCTGTACTACAGAATCTCAAAGCCATATCGTAATAATAATTATTATCAAGATGCCAAGGGATGATAAACCCCTGATTCAATAAAAGAAAGCAATAATACCTCACTTGAGAGTAACGTTCTTTTTTTACAGATTTATAGCGGAGATAAAGGCTCCTAGCTGATACACTAAAACCAAGCCCCAAATACTTCAACCTTATTTTTTCTGAAATGGTATGACTATTACTCTCCTCATTATAAATTGCAATTACAGGGTCTTCATCATGTTCGCATGCAATATCAAAGGCCCCCAGGGTTCCCAGCCAACTGCCCTGGGTACCACTAAACATGCGTTTATGAAGATAGTATTTATTTATATTTTCAAGAAGGGCTATAACATTCTCCCGAGAAACACCGTTTTTGCATTGAAAGCTTACAAAAACTTTCCGTTCCGCTCCCATAAACCAGTTATCGACTAATCTTTTATAGTAATCAGAAATATTTTTTTGTTCTACGGCGGACATTTTTAGGTCAGGCGTGGGTAAAGTAATCGTATTATTGTTTTTTAGTGACAGCATTACCGCCACTACTCGTTGCAGCATCTTAAATTCGAAAAGCAAACCAGTGCGTATAAGCTGTAACAATTCTCCAGGTCCAGATTCCTTCGCATGCTTATCAATATTTCGAGAGTATTTCCCACATGAAATGACCCCATAACCTACCAGCTCCCGATAAAACTCAAGAGGAGCATCTGCATACTCCAGTGCATAGCAGCATTCGGTCAGACGATACCGGATAAGATACGGTGTTGCTGATAATGCCAGATCTTCATCATTCATGAGATCTTTAATGGTTTGATCAATGAATTCCCCCTCCACACCATTGTTCTCCGCAGCAGTGTAAAGCAATGTGAGACCAAAATTGCTCGCTGTTTGAGTACTCTCGCCATAGTCAGTCCCCTCATCAAAAAACGTACTTACTCCGGACTGTTCAGCATACTCAGTCATCGCTAAAGAAAGTTTGCCATCAACAGACAGAATAATTTCCAGCGCTCCCAGCAGGTAGTGCTTTGCTATCGCAGTCTTTTTTTCCGACATGTTGGCTTCCCGTAAGATCTTATTGATTTTGAGAATAATGCGGGAATACCACTCTGCGATGGGATCTTTGCAAACCTCATTCATCACAATCTGACTAAAGTGAAGATTATCAATGGCATCAAACGCGGCTTTTTGTATCGGAGTTATCGCAGGCATATGTCAATGTCAAAAAAAGTAATATATTAATGACCTTAGATTACACCAAAATACTCACTTACAATCAATTCCTCTTACCAGACTGCAGGCAATCACCGAGCAGTAGTAATCGATAACTTAATCAAAAAGTAATTTCATATAGTTAAGAGAGGAAAAATGAATACAACTATTCAGACAGTGAAAATCCTGCGTATGCCTGCTGTGGTGCGCAAACTCGGTATCGCCCGTGCCACCATCTACGACTGGCTTAACCCAAAGTCACCACGCTATGACGCCACGTTTCCTAAACAACGCCGCCTGGGTATGCAATCTGTCGGCTGGGTGGAATCTGAACTTGATAAATGGATAGAGGAGAATTGCCCTCAGGTTTAATAGCGCCTTTATTCTGACTCTGCATCAGCTATGACAGAGAGTCACGACTGATGCGGAAAATTTAAATTTTTTGTGCATTCTGGAGCCCCCCAATGCCAAAACATGATGATTTTCCTGTTGATGCGTTTCCGCCACTCATCAAAAACGCAATCTGTGAAGCACACGAGGTAACAAAAGCCCCAATCGCTCTGATTGCGGCGTCCGCTCTGGGGGCAATTTCTCTGGCCTGCCAGAATCGTATTGATGTTATACGCCCAGGGAACCATCGTGGCCCCGTATCACTTTTTGTCCTGACTATCGCTGAATCAGGTGAGCGCAAAAGCACCGTTGACAAACTGTTGCTAAAACCATTGCGCGCGAAAGAAGAACAGCTAGAAAATATTCATAATCGGGAATATCAGATTTATTACAAACAAAACCAGATAGCTGTCTCAGTAAGAAAAGCGCTGGAAAACAAGCTTAAAGCACATATTAATCGGGATAAAGATATTACTGAAATAAAATCAGCAATAATGGCCCTTCAGTCTCCGGCCCCCCCTGTCAGACGCAAACTGACGTTCAACGATGCCACACCGGCTGCCATTAAAGCATTCCTTTGCGGTGGCTGGAATGCTGTGGGTGTGATGTCCGATGAGGCAGGAACAATTTTTGGTGGTCATGCACTTAGCGAATTGCCGTTTATCAACACAATGTGGGATGGCGAGAGATTTAGCGTCGAACGTAAAAACGAACCCGACGCGGTTATTAGCGACGCCCGTATGACGTTATCATTGATGGTTCAGCCTGAAGCCTTCCGTGATTACCTTGAGCGTAAAGGCAGCATGGCTAAAGGTGTCGGCTTTTTTGCCCGGTGTCTGATTAGTTTTCCGACATCCACACAGGGTTCACGCCTGATCACCGTACCAGTGACATCGCAGGAACACATTCCTAAATTTCACGACCGTCTCATGGAAATTATTAACGAAAGCCTGGCCACTAACATTAGCGAGCGCCTTTCTCTTAAATTTTCACCTGAAGCTGAAAAAAGTTGGATCAATTATTATAATCAAATTGAAACCAGTATCGGTATTCAGGGCAAAAATGGGCTGAGTGACTTCAAGGATTTTGCGTCAAAGTCAGCTGAAAATATTGCGCGTATTGCTGCATTAATACATTACTTTGAGGGCAATACGGGAGATATTTCTGAATGTGCAACTCAATCAGCCATAGAAATTTTTAGCTGGTATGGCTTTGAGCATCAGCGCCTCTTTACCAAAGTAGATACTGCTGAAACACCAGAACAGGATGCAATGGAACTTCTGACCTGGATTGAGGTTAAGTATCGCGAGCGCCTTTCAGTTGCTCTTGATAAAAACTTTATTCGTCGCTATGGCCCTAACAGACTTAGGACTGGAGGGAAAATTTACATGTTACTGGACTGGCTTCAAAGTCAGCGTAAAATAATTATCTTTAAGCAAGATAATAAAACTTTGGTTTACCCGAGTTGGGCATCCACCCCCAACTATACAGGTCAAACCTTCAGCCGCTTCTGACTCTTTTTGGTTAAGGAAAGGCAGGTATTATATATTTTTCTTGCGTGTTATATGGCCTTACCGGCCAGGACCTGCATTAACTAAGACCTAAGGTTAAACTATATGAAAGGCAGAGGGACGAGCCCTCTGCCTGCGTTACATTTGGCCGGTTCCAATCACTGACGGATTCCGTTGGCTGCATCCAAAAGAACGTCCATCTCCATAGTGCTTTGTGTACTCTTTTGCCAGGTACATTGCTCTCTGACGTGCTGTAACATACTGCTCTTCATGCTCATGACGTTTACCTTCTATCCAGCCACATGGGTGTTCCGGAAAATGAACCAGGCCAGCATAGGCCTCCCAGGGTAATTTCAGCGCACTGCACCAGGCTTTCTGGATAACATTCGCCAGTGAATCTATACCATCGTTGCATTGAGGCTGATAATCTCCCAGCGTATGGAAGGTGTCCTTGTTTACCAATAGCATCACATGGTAATGCCGGTTGCCATCCACCAGGCCATATTCTCTGCACCAAATATAACGTATGGACGTCAGATTCTTACAGGTAAGTCCTGCATGCCTTCGGGCAGTCATCTGAGCATTTGCATGGTATTTCAGCGAATCAAAGAAGCGCGAGATAACGCGCTCATCACGACGACCAGTACCGTCAGTCGGAAACCGCAAATCAAAACGAAATGTAGAAAGCCTGGGGTATTGATCAGTCGCTGCTGCCAGTGTTCGTTCTACGCCATCAGTGTATCGCGGATCGTATGTATATTTCGAATTCATAACTTTAGCCTTAGTATAATTTACATCTGTATCCCGAATAAGTTAGAGACAAATATCATTCATTTTATAATAACAACCCCCAACGGAATTCAATATATTTTCTGCATTACACACTCACCTTCTTTTTATTTAATAATACCAATACGGAGCGACTTATCACCCAACACCGCCACCGGAGGCAATAGAAGCAAGCAAAACCATCGTAGAACACATCATTTTATTTTCTGGAGTTATTTCTTAAATAAAATAAATCACAAGAGAAAGCTAACCATTTACTCATAGGCATTTTTTTGATACTAACTCATCTCATATGCAAGACACGTAAAAAATTACATAAAGAATACACAGTCGGTTACTATGAGATTGCGGCAAAAACTGAAAATAAAAAAATACAGATATATATCACCTTAACGACAACCATCTGGAGTTGTCGATAAGGAGGATAGTCTGGATATTACTGTATTACAGCATCTCTTTGACGGGATGTATGCCCTGGCGGTGGAAGGTACCGCCGTCACGGACTCTGCCGCAGTGCTGGCCGACAGTTACCTTCAGAACGACATGAGTCGTAATGATGCGGCTGAATCGCTGGTGCTGTACGAGTCCCTGAAAGCCTGCGGCTCCGGCTTTTCTTGTGGTCTTACCGGTGGCGCGCTGCTGCCGTTGACCGTCACCGCCGACGTCTGCTCTTCGCTGTTCATCCAGATGCGGCTGTGTGCGGCCGTTGCCATCATCGGAGGCCATGACACTGCAGACCCACGGGTACGCCTGCTTTGCTGGGGCGCGCTGGCCGGGGATGCCTGCTCGGATGCCATCAGTGGCATCATCACCCGGTTACTGACCCGCGCACTGAGCCAGTCTCAGGCCGAGACCGCTCTGCTGACAGTGGTTCGCGACGCATTACTGCTGAAAAGCAGTCAAGTGTTACTCAGGGAAAGCCTGCTGCTCCCGTTACTGGGCGGGGTAATCAACGGTGGTGCCGCCTGGCTCGTCACCCGCCTGACGGGGCAACTCGCCATTCGTCTGTTTATTCCACCGGTAACTCCGCCCTGTGCAGCATAATCCTCTGTATTTCATTTTCGGACATCACCTGTCCGTCATTACTCGTATAACACGCTGATTTTCCTGACGCATCGGCCATGTCCTTACAGGCGGGTTTGTTATCGTTTTTGTCCTGACGATACAGACCTGAATGGAGGGCTAATGGCCGTTTATCGCGAAGATGCTGACCTGCGGTTTCTGGGGCGTTGTGAGAATGAGGACCTGGATTTACTGGTCAGCCTCATTACCCATGACCCACGGGACAAAACCCTGCGCTGGACGGAAACGCTGTCCGGCAGCGACAACTACAAACGTTTTTATCCAGCGCACCGTAATTACTGGCAGGAGATTGCCGCTGAAATCCAGGCCTTTGGTGCCAGCAGTATCGCCAGTGTATTCAGGGGTGGGAAAGGCGTGCTGTATCGGGAAGTGTTATGCGATGTCTGTGACCATACGGGCGTGAAATACAGGAAGGAGGAGGCAACCGAAACCGTTGAGCTCTCCCTGCTGATGAAGATGCTCGAAAAAAGCCTCAGCGAAATGTCCCCGACTGAGCTGCAGGAGTTTGCTGACAGCATGGGTACGGAACTGACCGCACCGACAGCACCGCTGATTTTAATGGCCATACAGACTGCCGTCCGGTCTTCCGGTTTTGCAGCCTACCGTCTGTCGGTCGTGATGCTCAGTACGCTTGCGAAGGTTGTACTGGGGCGCACGCTCCCCATCGTGACTTATCTGACCCTGACCCGCTTTATCAGTGTACTGGCCGGGCCGGTTGGTATCGCCCTGAGCACCGGCTGGCTGATTGCCGATATGGCAGGCCCGGCACGGCGGGTTACGGTTCCGGCCTGCCTGCTGATTGCTTGTCTGCGTCAGCAGTATCTGTACAAATCAATGTAATCAACGGAAACCCTTCAATATGTCTGCGGAAGAAAAACAGCACGATCGCATGGCATCACGGCTGGCGATCATCATCAGTCGCCTGCTGATGGGGGAACGGTTGTCAGTTAGTGGGTTGTCTCAGGAGTTTCGTATCTCGGAGCGCACTCTGCGCCGGGATTTTCGTGAACGCCTGAGCTGCCTGGAACTGACATACCAGCAGGGGTGCTGGTCACTGGCCCACCAGCACGAAGGCCTGCGCACCAACCGGCATATTCTGCACTTTGCACGAGTAACCCGCACGGAGCAGCTGTTCCCGGCGATGGATAATCGTCTGATATCTGTGCTGACTGACAGCTCCGTAGAGCCACCTTTTATCGTCTGGCAGTCTCCACCGGAGCGCAAGCCCGGTCCCTTCGGCAGTTTCTGGCGTATCACACAGGCCATTCTGGAGCGAACTCTGCTGGATCTGACCGCAGAGGGGCAGCAGTACCGCTGGTTCGCACCTTATCGCCTGATTTATTTCGAGAACGGCTGGTATCTGGTCGGAGAGTACGCCCGGCAACTGCAGGTCTTTCTGCTGGAAAGCATTACCGATGTCTGCCTGACACCCAGGCAGTTTCTGCGCAGAAAACACATCGATGCCCTGACCGCCGACCCACATTTCATTCACTCACTGCCGCACTTCCAGTACATCCGCACTGTACTGGCAGAAACGGAAAATTAAGGATAATCATGAAAAAAATCGCATTTTTACTGGCGCTGCTTTCTTCAGCGCAGGCCAGCGCAGCCGTAAACCAGTGGACCCGTACCTGGGTTCAGGGGGGCACGGAATACCGGATACAGAATAAACAGAGTGCTGAACTGCTTCTGACCTGTTCACCGCACGACAATGTGTTCGTCCGGTACACCGCGCCTGATGGCAAAACGCTCACCAGCGGCAATGATGATGGTCGCAGTCTTGAGGCGCAGACAGACAACAGCGACACGTTTCTTATAAACGACACACTGTCTGATGCAGGGGGGAGTAACTTCGAGGCCTTCTGGAATGCAGTCAGAAAATCACAGCGGATTCATATCACTGCGACCGGCCTGACCTCCACAACGTTCACCTTCAGCAATGCCGCCCGGACCCTGCCTGAGTTTGATAAATCAGGCTGTCTGACCCGTATGTGAACCTTTACGACTCCAGCAAATATAAGGAAAAAATAATGAAAACAGCAATGAGTGCCCTCGCCGTGGCACTGATAATTTCACCTCTGCTGCACGCAGCAGAGGCCCCGGTCAGGATTGGTCTGGAGCAGGTTAAAAATCCGTATTACCCGAATCTGCATCAGCAGCGTGTTCACGTTCAGTCGCTCACGGACAGCGTCACCATTAAGGATGTTGTCGTTAACCGGGGGAACTGCCCGATTCAGAAGATGCCCACGGTCTACGCAGGTAGTAAGCCTGTCCCGCTGGTACCGTCAACGTTGCCTTACGGGAAAGAGATTGCCGTCTACATTAAAGGCCCATGCAGTGTGGCGGAGATTAACGTCATCACCAGTCAGGGGGACTGGCTGATGAAGTACTAGTTTCGTCTGAACAATATCTGGTCTGACAATCAGTTGTCAGACCCTGTTGTGCTATCAGTCGTAATATCAAAAAAATCAGGTATTAATACTGCGTATTAATAGCCATTATAAACCCCTCCCCCGTAAGGTCCCTCCCCTTATGAAGGATTCGCCATACTATATATCTCATTACTTCATTATGTTAGCGTCCTGCCACTGCTTGTCTGACCGCTTTGTGCCAAAAGCGGACGCTACGATTCCGCAGTGATTAAACCCCCAACCCCAAAAGACCTGTTGAAATGGGGTCAGCAAAACAGATACATTACGCACGTTGTTACCTTGTATCATCAGGATGCCGTTGACTGTGTTTTTTAGCCGTGAAGTCATTTCCAGAATCGTGCTTATCATCATGGCTGTTGCCGTGCTGAGCAGTTCGCTTATGGCAAAACCACAGGCTGTCTACAACGTCCAGGATACAACGACCATCAGTGACCATCAGCACGATAGCGATGAACCGCTGAATGAGCACGATCCGCTGCTGTTCCACTCGCACGGTAATGTGCACCACCTCAATGCCGATCATTCCCACGATCTGAACAAACTCTTCACCCTGACTGCTTTGCAGGCCTGGAACGCGGGCATACGGGCGACCTTTGCGCTGAGTTCAGAACAAATTCTGCGAATGCCACAGGCCACCCCCGAACGCCCTCCGAGATCCCTGTTTGCGTAATAACTGCTGTTAATTCGTTATTATTCAAACTGTAAGGATTTTGTATGAACACCTGCCTTAATTTACAAGGCCGGTTGAGCGGTGGCCTGTTTTCGACTCAGGCGCGTTCGGCTTGTCTGTTTTTCATATTGTTATTGCTTTTCTACAGCCAGGGTGCGGCCGCACATGGCGTAGCCGAAGGCGACAAAGGGTACATCCAGGAAATCACCGGGATTAACATCATCCCGTTTATCTACCTTGGCGCGAAGCATATGGTGACCGGCTACGATCACCTGCTGTTTCTGTTCGGCGTGATTTTCTTTCTCTACAAAATGCGCGATATCGGGCTGTACGTCAGCCTGTTTGCTATCGGACACTCCACAACGCTGCTCATTGGGACGTTCTTTGACATCAGCGTAAGCGCTTATCTCATTGATGCCATTATCGGACTGTCTGTGGTCTACAAAGCCCTTGATAACCTTGGCGCGTTCCAGCGCTGGTTTGGCTTTCAGCCTAATACGAAGATGGCGACGCTTATCTTTGGTTTCTTCCACGGCTTTGGCCTGGCGACCAAAATCAAGGAGTTCGAAATTTCCCCCGATGGCCTGTTCGTCAACCTGATTGCCTTCAATGTCGGGGTCGAGATAGGTCAGCTTCTGGCGCTGAGCGCCATCCTTATCATCATGAGTTACTGGCGGCAGACGGCGAGCTTTTTCCGCCATGCCTACACCGCCAATGTGGTGATGATGAGCGCCGGTTTCCTGTTAATGAGTTACCAGATTTGTGGCTACGTTTTAGCCTGAGGGAGAAAAGAGAATGTATAACACCGATTTACCGACCCGCGCAGAGCTGCCATCTGCGATGAAGCTGATGCAGTCCACTATCCTGGCGGCTATTGTTGCTTTAACGCTGCTGATAACCATCGTGATGCCTTCAGAATATGGTATCGATCCAACGGGCGTTGGCCGCCTGCTGGGCCTTAAACAGATGGGCGAAATCAAAACGCAGCTGGCGGAGGAAGCCGCCACGGACAAACAGGCGAGTACGAGCCAGTGGGGGCAGTCAACCACTCCGACGAATGAGCGCCCGGTGGCGGATAACCCGCCGACAATCACGCAAAACAACTACCCGGAGCTGAGCGTTCCGGCGACAACTCGTGCGCCAGAAGCCCCAACTGCCGGTTCTCAGCGCAATCAGCTGTTAATTACTCTGAAACCGAATGAAGCGGCTGAAGTTAAGATGGAAATGCGTAAGGATGCCCGGGTGACTTACCAGTGGACAAGCTCTGGACCTGTCAACGTGGATGCACACGGCGATCCGGTTAACGCACCGAAAGGGTTTTACCACGGCTATGGTAAGGGCCGCCAGATAACCTCAAAGGATGGTGTGTTGCAGGCGGCCTTTGACGGTAAGCATGGCTGGTTCTGGCGAAATCGTGGTTCAAAGACGATTACTATCCAGCTTGATACCAATGGCGAATACCAGAGCATTAAGCGCGTAATCTGATTAATCGGGCCCGTATAATGCGGGCCCATCTTATTCATTCCGGCAATACAAGACTTTACACTTTCGCCTCTTACATCCTCCCCGGGGGGATGCTAATCTTTTCTCTATGTTATGAAGACTGCCTGAGAGAAACGCCAGCGATGTATCTGATGTTTAAACGTTCACCCCGTTATATTCTGATGATTGTCATCATGGCCGTTGGCATGATGATGTCGTCGATGGGCACGTTTGCGTCACACGGTACCAACGGCCTGACTGGTTACGAGATGAATCTGCATGATGCAGAAGTCACCATGACAGTGCAGGATCACTCCCACGACTCGGATATCCCTCAGTCTGGTCACGCAGGCCATCATCAGACAGACCATTTCCATGAAACCCCTCAGCAGCCGCCCTCTGTGGAGATCTCCCTCTCTCCTGTAGCAGACAGATGGTTGCCGCTTGCCGATCTTCGCAGCCCGGTTAAGGCCACGGACATCATTTACCGCCCTCCAAGCACCCGCCAGATCTGATGGCTGTTGCCGGTAGCAGTTTGCTTCCTGGCGTTTACCAACTTCAGATTTAGCGGAGAGGCTATGTACACAGACTCCATACAGGCGCGTCGCGAGATTGCGCGTAATTTTACTGAACTTAATTATCGAATTACCCCTCTGCACTGGCAGACACTGTGCATGGGCGTTAATCGCGATCTCCAGGCCAAAAAACTGCGTCCGAACGTCCCTGTTCCTTCACGACGTAAGGTCATTCCGTTCCTGAAAATGATGCACAAAGAAACGGGCTCGATGTTGAAAGCCATTCTTGCCTTTGGTTTCGATGGCCCCTGGACCTCCAGCGGTGGTTCGTTTCGTCTGGCGCGAGAAATTGGGTTCGATATTGCCCACCATGCAAAAAACATTCATCACAAAAACGGTACCGTCACCTTCCTTGAAATTGGTGCTGCCTGGGCAGGTTTTCGTGCTGAAGAAGCGACCAGCCATCAGGCGGCAATTTCCGGACTTGCCCAGAGCTTCAGGGAGCAGCTCGGGGAGAGCGCATTCCTGCATTTCACCAATCTCACGCCATGGCACGAATCGCTGCCAAAGGGGGTGACTGAGCATCCCTACGTGACGGCTGCCGGGCTGTGCGTACTGGAGAAGCAGGGAGTTCGGGCCGGTGAGGTCGATATTATCTACTCTCAGGCCGCAGCCTATTTCGAACAGGATTACACGGCATTCCTTCGCAGCGCAGCCCGTCTGCTGAAAGGGGATGGCGTCTTAATCTTCAATCATGATCCTGTTCTGGCGAGCGCGATGGATGAAGTCGCGTGGGAGCAAGGACTCCGGCTGGTTCGACGTAAGCAAATGGGCGGAATGAATGGCGCGATTGCCCGTTATCACCGGCTTCGTTCATCCCCGGTGAGTCAAATGGTTTTCCCTGGGGTAAACCGTGAACAGGACGATGAAGTGGTCTGTGAATCACTGGTTATGTCGGCACTTCGTCGCAGCGTGGAGGTGTAACGCCCGATATGTTGACGCGCAGACATTTTCTCACCACCACAGGAGCGTTGCTGATGACAACATTACTGCCGGGGGAAACCCTGGCAGCCTCTCTGGCCGAAAAAGTCAGTGATACATGGCAAAGAATTATCGCTCGCCGCACTGCTAAGGAGACGATAACGCCGGGCTGGATTTTACAGTCGCTCGGGCTTCAACCGGGCTCAACGGAACTGCGGAGAGCCATTTTTGAACTGGTCAGGCGAATGCCCTATCAGCTTGGGTCATGGAATAACCAAAGCATGAGCCTGTTTGAGCAGGGTTTTGGCGACTGTCGTCATAAAGCCGCCGCGGCCGAACGATTGCTGGTTGCCGGTGGGATTACAGCAAGGCGAAAACTGGTGCAGTTTGACTGGGCTGACTTGCCCGTTCCTCCGGAAATACTGGCTATTTTGCCGCAAACCCAGGGATTTCATGACACCGTGACTTTTGAGTTAAACGGGAAAACATGCCTGTTTGATGCCACCTGGGATATAGCCCTGCGCGGCGCGGGCTTCCCGGTGATGCCTTCCTGGGATGGCAACTCTGATACCTGGTCGGTGACTTCCCGGATGTCGACGCAGCAAACCGTACAGATGCCACAGCCCGGGCAGGATATTTACAGCGCTAACCAGATGAGCTGGCCTCAGCGCGAGAAAACCATGGCCTTCAATCAGGCGCTGAATAGCTGGCTGGACGACGTTCGGGCTAACCGTGATGACTGGTGCACCATCGTCCATAGCGATGTTGAAGCCACACGGCTGAGTCTGAAAACCTGCCTGGGACTTCTGAGTTAACACCTTTCTCGTCAGAAGGGGCTTCGCAAGGAAGCGGTGATAACACCTTCGACACTTTTTATGCTGCTTCAGGTATAACGCTGGGATACCTGAAGCTTTTTTTATTCAACATATCAGATGGTTGGTAAATCACTCATCCTCCCCACCAGGATAATGCTTGTCATTTTTTCCAGGTCCCTCTATGCTTTCATCATCCCCCCGGGGGGGATGTAAATTTAAGCCAAGAGAATTCCTGATGCTCAATATTCTTTCTAATCGTACCTATCGCCACCTGTTTATGGCACAGGTTATCGCCCTTATCGGCACCGGTCTGGCGACCGTCGCGCTGGGGTTGCTAGCTTATGATCTGGCCGGAGACAGGGCTGGTGCTGTGCTGGGTACCGCGCTGGCTATCAAGATGAGCGCCTACATTCTGGTTGCGCCGGTAGCGGCGGCCTTTGCCGATAAATTCCCGCGTCGCACCATGCTGGTGACGCTGGACTTAGTCCGCGCTCTGGTGGCGATCGCGCTGCCTTTTGTCACTCAGATCTGGGAAATCTACATCTTGATCTTCTTCCTGCAGTCTGCTTCGGCAGCGTTTACACCGACTTTCCAGGCGACGATCCCGGACATTCTCCCTGACGAACGTGAATATACCCGGGCGCTGTCTCTGTCACGCCTGGCCTACGATCTTGAAAGCGTTATCAGCCCGATGCTGGCGGCGGCGCTGCTGACAGTCATGAGTTTCCATAATTTGTTTGCCGGTACGGCAGTCGGATTCCTCGCCTCTGCGGCTCTGGTTGTTTCCGTGTCGTTGCCAAAAATGAAAGCGTTAACCGTCAAACGCAGCGTCTATGACAAAACGACGCGAGGCATGCGCATCTTCCTGAAAACACCAAGGCTGCGTGGTCTGCTGGCACTCAATATGGCCGTAGCAGCGGCAAGCGCGATGGTTATCGTCAATACCGTTGTTCTGGTACAGGCTGACTTTGGTTTATCACAGCGCTCGACTGCCATTGCGCTGGCCTTCTTCGGTGTCGGGTCGATGGTGTCTGCACTGGTTCTCCCGAGACTCCTCGACAAAATGCGCGACCGCATGCCGATGCTTGTGGGGGCCGCGCTTTTGGTGATTGGCCTGGGGCTGGGTATTTTCCTGATGGATTACTTCACTCTGGTTGTGCTTTGGGCATTGCTGGGCGTCGGATATTCACTTTCTCAAACCCCCAGTGGCCGCCTGCTGCGCCGCTCATCAACGGCGGAAGACAGACCCGCGCTATTTGCCGCTCAATTTGCATTGTCGCATTCATGCTGGCTGGTGACTTATCCGCTGGCCGGATGGGTCGGCGCGACATGGGGCACACAGGCTTCGTTCATCGCGTTGACCATCGTAGCGGCGCTGTCGTTGCTCACCGCCGTGCTTATCTGGCGTCCTGAGCATGAAGAATATGTTCAGCTGCACAGCCATACCGACGCCGAAACGAATAATGCATCCACTCATGAACATGATTTCGTCATCGACGATGAACATCCGTCATGGCCGAAGAAAGAGAAGTAATTTCCCTGAAAGACAACCAGGCAGGAGAGGATAAGCCGATAAAAAATGTGACCATAGCGATGATACACATTATCTTATCCCCTCCACCTGGAGAGGATAAGATATGACTGTTCACGCATCACACCCTGACATTATTAAAAGACTTAAGCGTGCCGCCGGGCACCTGAAAAGTACCATCCAGATGCTCGAAGATGAAAAAGCGTGTCTGGATATCGCCCAACAGCTGCATGCGGTTGAAAAAGCGATAACGAATGCAAAGCGTACCTTAATTCATGACCATCTTGATCACTGCCTGGAGGATGCGCTTCATGCCGATCATGCCGGAACTGAAACAACGCTAAGCGAATTTAAAGAGATCACCAAATATCTTTAAGGCAAGCGAAACATGACTGATTTTTCTGCTCTTCTGCAGCAAGGCGTAGCCAATGCCTGGCTGTTTATTCCCAGCGCTATCCTGCTGGGTGCGCTGCACGGACTGGAGCCAGGACACTCCAAAACGATGATGGCGGCGTTTATTGTGGCTATTCGTGGAACGGTGAAACAAGCGGTTCTGCTGGGACTGGCGGCGACCATTTCGCACACCTCTGTGGTCTGGCTCATTGCCATGGGTGGGATGTATGTCAGTCAGAAATTCACCGCTGAATCTGCGGAGCCCTGGTTCCAGTTAATTTCGGCCATCATCATTCTTGCCACGGCAGCATGGATGTTCTGGCGTACCTGGCGCGGTGAGAAGCTATGGAAAATGGAGCAGGAAGAGGAGCATTCCCACGGTCATCACGAACATGATGAAACCCGGATTATAGATACCGGCCACGGCAGCGTTGAACTCTCTATTTTCGAGGAAGGACAGCCACCTCACTGGCGTTTACGTACGCTCAGCGGCAGAAAGTGGGAAGCCAGCAACATTTCTGTAGCCACAAGGCGGGGCAATGGAACCTATTCTCAGGTTTTCGACTTCGTTGAAAAAGACGGGTTTATGGAATCAGCCCTGGCGATCCCTGAGCCACACAGTTTTGATGTGCGCCTGTCTTTAGGCCATCGTGGGCATGTACACGATTATGATGTGGAGTTTCGCGAGCATGAGCACGGTCACGACCATGACCACGATCACTCCGCACTGGAGGGGCTGGATGTTAATTCCCGCGAATACCAGGACGCTCACGAAAAAGCCCATGCGAACGACATCAAGAAACGTTTTGCCAATCGCAGCGTAACCACCGGGCAGATTATCCTGTTTGGGCTGACCGGCGGACTTATTCCTTGCCCGGCGGCCATCACCGTTCTGCTGCTCTGCATCCAGGTGAAGGAATTTACGCTCGGTGCCGCGCTGGTACTGTGTTTCAGCATCGGCTTAGCAATTACGCTGGTTTCTGTGGGTGCAGCTGCGGCGTTTAGCGTTCGCCAGGCAACCAAACGCTGGAGTGGCCTGGATACTCTGGCACGCCGTGCCCCATACTTCTCAAGCGTACTGATAGCCCTGGTCGGCATTTACATGGGCTACCATGGCTGGATCGGCGTTACCCGCTGATTTTCTCTTGTAAAAGCCACATGCCTGAACCCACCAATTGGTGGGTTTTTTATCTCTGAAGCCTGTCACATTTTCATCCCCCACAGGGGATTGCAATTGAGCTTTTATAGCCGCTCATTTATTATAAAGGCATCCCCCCTGGGAGGATGTGAAATCATAAATGGAACCTGCTATGCAAAAACAATACTTCAGTCAGATTCGTCGCCAGCTCGTCAACGTCACCGGCGTGTTGCTCGCTTCATTCATCGTCATTCCAGCCCTGGCAGCGCAAGGCGGTTTCTCCGCAGAGAAAGAGCCAGTCGCCACTGAACGCATGTATGCCGGTCATAAGGTTCAGCAGGAAAACAGTCAAAGCCGCATTCAGGCCGTGCCGTCGATGCACGAAGGGGCGTGGATCACACTGGAAGGCAATGTCATCAGCCAGCAGCAGGAAGAGTGGTATACGTTCCGCGATCCAACCGGAACCATCAAAGTTCGTATTCCACAGAAAGTCTGGAACGGGCAGCACTTCGATGCGCAGGATTTGGTGCGTGTGAGCGGGCAGATAAGCCGTGAGAATGGCACTACGAGCCTGAACGTTGAGGTGATCAAAAAGCCTTAAATTTGAAGGATCATGAGTATGACGAACTACATTGTCCAGTTCATATGTAGTTCGTCATTTGAATGTCCGTTGATCGCTCATAGCAGACATTAGCTAGCTGTTGCATCCCCCAACAACAAAGAGTTTTCCCCTGCAACACCAAATCAATGCAGAAAGGCCGCGCTTCTTTACCGGAAGCGCGGCCTTTCTGCATTTATGCCATTAACCACAAAGGAGTTTTATCATGAAATTAGCCAGCCGCTTCGGACGGATTAACCAGATTCGCCGCGACCGCCCACTGACAAATGACGAGTTGATGGTCCATGTACCCAGTGTATTTAGTACTGACAAGCACGAATCCCGCTCGGATCGCTACACCTACATCCCGACCATTACCCTGCTTGATAGCCTCCAGCGTGAAGGCTTTCAGCCGTTCTTTGCCTGCCAGACCCGAGTGCGTGACCAGAGCAAGCGAGAGCACACGAAACACATGCTGCGCCTGCGCCGGGTAGGGCAAATAACCGGTAAGCAGGTACCGGAAATCATTCTGCTCAACAGCCATGACGGCTCCAGCTCATATCAGATGTTGCCGGGGCTATTTCGTGCAGTCTGCCAGAACGGGCTGATTTGCGGTGAGAGTTTTGGTGAGGTACGTGTGCCACATAAAGGCAATGTGGTGGAGAAAGTCATTGAAGGGGCTTACGAAGTGCTGGGGATATTTGACCGGGTGGAGGAGAAGCGGGATGCCATGCAGTCGCTTTTGTTACCTCCACCAGCACAGCAGGCGATGGCAAAAGCGGCATTAACCTATCGCTTTGGTGAAGAGCATCAGCCGGTGACGGAATCGCAAATCCTTTCCCCGCGCCGCTGGCAGGATGATAGCAACGACCTATGGACCACTTACCAACGCATTCAGGAGAACTTGATAAAAGGCGGACTGTCAGGACGAACGACGAAAGGTCAGCGTGCTCAAACCCGTGCTGTCAAAGGTATCGACGGAGACGTAAAGCTCAATCGCGCTCTGTGGGTGATGGCTGAAAATATGCTTCAACTTGCTTCATAAACGACTTTAACTATTACCTCCAAGGCCCTGTCATGTCAGAGATAAATCTACCTCCTGATCTTCCGGTAACTGAAGCACGCACCATTCGTCGCGCTCTCCGCTTACTGGAAAAATATCAGCGCCAGCCTGGCGAACAATTTAATTCCACTACCTTCACCAAAACCTGGCTACAACTGCGTCTTGCTCTGCAGGAGCGCGAAGTTTTTCTTGTTTTATATCTCGATAATCAGAACCGTCTTCTGGAATGCGAGACGCTCTTTACGGGCACGATTAACCATACCGAAGTCCATCCACGCGAAGTGGTGAAACTGGCACTACGCCATAACGCTGCCGCTGTGATTCTGGCCCATAACCATCCATCCGGAGAGACAGAACCGAGTAAACAGGATCGAAACATCACTCAACATCTGGTGAACGCGCTGGCTATGGTAGAGGTGCGGGTGCTGGACCATCTTATTGTTGGCATCGATGTGCTTTCTTTTGCTGAACGTGGCTGGCTATGAGGCTAACCATGAAAATCATCGATAAAAAGGCCGCGATGGCGATTCAGCGACAGCATCCGGATTCCCGGATCTTTCGCTACTGCACGGGCAAATACCAGTGGCACGGCAGCGCCAGTCATTATACCGGTCAGGATGTCGCGGAGATTTCCGGTGTGCTGGCGGTTTACGCAGAACGCCGTCGTGACAACCACGGTCCGTATACACGCCTGATGTGCATCACCACCAACTGACACTAAATAAGGAGTAGAAAAATGCAAAATTCATGGGGACTGAAGCGCGACATCTCGCCGTGCTTCGGTGCAAGGCTTGTGCAGGAAGGCTGTCGCCTGCATTTTCTGGCGGACCGTGCAGGTATTAGTGGTACGTTTAACGAGGAGGAGGCACTGCGTCTGGATCAGGCATTTCCGCTAGTGATGAAACAGCTTGAATTGATGCTGACAACCGGTGAACTAAATCCGCGCCATCAGCATTGCGTCACGTTGTATCATAACGGACTAACTTGTGAAGCTGACACTCTCGGCTCTCATGGCTATGTTTACATCGTTATTTATCCTCAGGCATTTGCAACCAGGTAACACCTTCTCTTCTTTTATCAGGATCCAACTCATGCAAATTTTCATCTGTACCGGCCACGGTGCCGGTTTCGTCACGCCTGTCGCCCGTAATGGTGTGGCAGCAGTTGTTAACGTATCTGCTGGAGCACCACTACGGCCTCACACTCAACGACACACCATTTCATGACGACACGGCCATTGAGGAGCATATCGATGCGGGGATAACGCTTGCCGATGCTGTTAATTTCCTGGTCGAAAAGTACGAACTGGCTCGTATCGACCGCAAGGGATTTACATGGCGAGAGCAACCCCCCTTCATTACTGCAACGGATATTCTGCGTGCCAAAAAGAACATCGGGCTGTTGCCCAGATCTTAAATTTTTCTAAGTACATGCTGCTCATGTGTTGCTATTTCCGCTACAGTAGCGGAAATAGCAACGGCATCGCATCTGACATTAAAAAAAATCAAATAAATATTGATAATATTTCTCATTTTACCATGAGCAAAGATCGAAGCCTTATGAGTCCCTAAGTGCTGTAAACCAATCTCTCATTTCTCACCAAAAGAAGATGGTAAAAATTTTAGGCACCTTCTTAGGCACCAACGAAAAGTTGAATTAGACATTAATTCAATAAATTCATTTAATTACAAACTCAATTCAGACTCCGCCAGCAAATTTTTAGTTGTTTGAAGTTCAATGAAGTCTACTAAGCCCGCACAGCACAAGCTCTGCGGGCTTTTTTACGTCTATTGTCGTCCAGTGAGAATTGCTGAGAACTACGAGTTATGGCACCCTGAATGGGACCCACTAAGAAGGGTCCAAAAACCGAGGGTCCCAAAATGGCAAAAATCGCTAAGAAGCTCACTGACACTGAAATCAAAAGCACCAAACCTGCCGAGAAAGAGGTTAACCTTTTTGACGGTGATGGTTTGATCCTACGAATCGCCCCCTTCTCGAAAGGAGGGAAGAAAAATTGGTATTTCAGATATGCAGTGCCTGTGACTAAAAAGCGAACTAAGATGAGCTTAGGAACCTATCCTCACCTTACACTTGCGAAAGCTCGGGCTGAAGTGGTTTACTGAATCAATTAACGCGGCCTTTTTACTGGCTGCTGATGCGACCTCATCCGTCACCGTTCCCGTCTCAACTGCATTCCCATTTTCATCAAGCGTGACAGTCATTATTTCGCCCTCACGATGAAATTCCATGCAATATTTCGCGGGCGCGTTTCCGACGCCACACGGGCCGACCCGGCACCATTCGTGGTAGACCATGTAGCGTTATCAATTGAAAAGACAGAAGGTTGTGAACCTCTGTCTGTATCGCCACCAGGGTAAATGGTGTAGTAAGCATGGGTGTGATCCTGGAGTGCATCCGCCTGCCATTGCCCCATCGCGCGACCAGCATCGACACCGCGCCCGTTATCCCCCCCCTGACAAATTCACCACGCATATCGAAGGGTAATTTCATTGACGGATGAAGCCGAGCCAGAAGGGGATAGCGGGAGCCGTCAAAGCTTTGCCCCATATAGGGGATAAATTCCATCCCCATATCCGTGTACTTGAGCGGCTGAAAGAAGAGCGAGGACTGCCTGAGCAAATCAGAGTCGATAATGGCCCGGAGCTTATATCAGTTAACCTGCTGAATTACTGTGAATATAATCATATTACACTGTGCCATATTCAGCCGGGCAAACCGCAACAGAACGGATTCATTGAGCGGTTCAATGGTTCATTCCGCCGGGAGTTTTTAAACGCTTATTTGTTTGAATCATTGAGTCAGGTCAGAGAGATGGCATGGTTCTGGCAGCAGGATTATAACCGGAACCGTACTCATGAAAGTTTAAATAATCTCCCTCCGGAGATGTACCGGAAACAGTTAGAAAATTCTAATCATGAGTGTCTCAGATAACGGGAAGTGGACAGCTGCTTCTGCAGGGAATTATCTTCACCACAGTGACATTGCCCGGCGTCACATACCGTATCCCGCTGTGATGGTGCTCTTCATTGTACCAGTGGGTAAATTTATCCACCCACTGACGTACTTCACTCACCACAGTCTCTGAATTAAAGATACTTCAAAGGTACGATAGAGTTAGCAGATGGGGTAAAGGAACTGAAGCCTGACATGAAGGCGATTAGACTTCAGTTCCCGGCACTGCTAACTCAGTGGCTGGTGACATCTGAAATAACAACGTCATTGCCATCAGACCCGCCACCGAGGGTAATTTCATATGTATGCCCGGCAACAGGAGTCACAGACGCGGACCATACACGATCCGAACTGCTATACATGCCTTTTTCCGTAAACACCCACTGAATCGAATATACTTCGCCAGCTTTCACTCTGTACTCTTTGTAGCTTTTAGATGCAAATCCCGGCGAAACGGGCCCACTTCCGTTAACTTTCTTTCCGTAACTGGACTTAATCCCCATAATCGAGAAGCGAGCATTAACACTGTATTCTTTACCTGGCTCGCCCGACCATTTGACGGTATAGGGAACAGGCTCGAGAAGCTGACCGGATGCCTCTCTCAGGCTGGTATAAACAGGGCTGTTGTCAAAGCGTAAATAGGCTGCATTCGCGCCGGTATAATCCGGTAAAACTGGCTGGAACGATGCTGCACAACCAGTAAGGAGGAATGGGAAAATTACTGCAACTGCATAACCTTGAATTAAAGAGCTTTTCATATAATACATCCATGATTGATAAATCATTTCCGTTATCGGCACATGGGAAAAAAAGTACAGAACATTCTGCCAGAGTGTTCTTTGTGAGAGATTTAATATAAGACTACTTACCGAAACCACACGAAGATGCATTCAGCGCGAACCCAACGCGCCAGATTTGTTTCCCGGCACCTGTCTTTCCCGGTCCGCAAGTGTGCTACCGTTTACCGTGCCCGCCTCCGGCGTGGCACTTTCATTGTTCTGCATTCAGACAGCAATACCCGCGTCGTGGAAGGTGTGCAGCAAGGTGGTGCCGTCTTTGGATATGGCCAGTTTCCCGGCCTGTTCTGCCCGTTGTCGTCTGAGGCATGCATCTTCAGCAGCCAGTTCACTTTCACTATCTAACGAACTTACTTGTTGCTGCTATTTGCTACTCCAGGCATAAAGCTTGAGTTCACGGGTAGCGGCACCAATGCATTCAGCAAGCTTCAGGGCTTCATCGCGGAATTTGTGTGTGTTGTTTGTGGGCTTTTTTGGCCGCTGATACTGGTTTTTCATGAGCCACCGCTGGTTGAGAGTTTACTCACTTAGTCGCGGGTCCACTAATGCTGGGTAATATCAATCGCTGGCACGCAATTTTCTGAACCTTCAGCAAACATTATTGCCTAATGAATACATTCAGCAAAAGACAGGCCAGCATATGATAACCTTTTTACTCATTTCAGGAGTTCTGGTTTCCTTCGGGTTGGTGTTAACCGGCATGATAAAAATCTGGATTGGCGTCTCAAACAATCCGGATTAATTTTAACTCAACGTTGTTCTGGAAAGTAATTTATCAATTTTGGAAGGGAATTTTTGTACCACGTTGACGTTCCTCCGTCGAAAATTATGGCTACGTTCTGCCTTGATTCGCCAGCCTTTATCAGCTGGCTTGTACCCATTTCCCCAATGAAAGCTTCTGTTGTCTACCACCTATTCCTCCCTCTTCTCTGCTGCAGTAAGACCAGCCCCGGATAACAGATCATCAACTCAGTGTCAGCTAAGTCTCACCCGGTAATCTCAGAACCACGCAAGAGATGCGGATAATAATGACCGGAGAAAGACCATGAATATTAAAATGCTGCTGACTTCCACTGTACTGGCCCTGGCCTCATTTACTGCAGCCTCTTACGCACAGGCTGCCACAACCCAGTATTGCAACCCCAATTACCACAGCTGCGAGGCTCCATTTACCCTGAATAAGGATAAAATCGCCCCGGCCGCCCACCCGGCTGCACAGACCTGCGCCCCCAATTATCACAGTTGTGAAGCTCCGTTTAACCTCAATCCGGGGCAGATTGCCAAAAAAACCGGCAGCACCAGCCATTACTGCAACCCTAATTACCACAGCTGTGAAGCCCCGTTTAATTTATAAACCGCCCTGTTATTACTCTGCCCCTGCCGGCGCTGCCACTTTGCAGCGCCGGTTATTATTTATTGCCCGCCACTACTATTTTCAGCCACGCCCCAGGCCACATTCCCAGCTATACTTTCTACTGAAATTTCTTTTTTAATGACCAGCAAAAAAAGGATATTTCCCGACAAAAATATAATAAACACTCAGTGTCAGCTAAGTCTCACCCGGTAATCTCAGAACCACGCAAGAGATGCGGATAATAATGACCGGAGAAAGACCATGAATATTAAAATGCTGCTGACTTCCACTGTACTGGCCCTGGCCTCATTTACTGCAGCCTCTTACGCACAGGCTGCCACAACCCAGTACTGCAACCCCAATTACCACAGCTGCGAGGCTCCGTTTACCCTGAATAAGGATAAAATCGCCCCTGCCGTCCACCCGGCTGCACAGACCTGCGACCCCAATTATCACAGTTGTGAAGCGCCGTTTAACCTCAATCCGGGGCAGATTGCCAAGAAAACCGGCAGCACCAGTCATTACTGCAACCCTAATTACCACAGCTGTGAAGCCCCGTTTAATTTATAAACCACTCTGTTATTACTCTGCCCCTGCCGGCGCTGCCACTTTGCAGCGCCGGTTATTATTTATTGCCTGCCACTACTATTTTCAGCCATACTCCAGTCCACATTCCCAGCGATACTTTCTACTGAAATTTCTTTTTTAATGACCAGAAAAATGACATTTCCCGACAAAAATATAATAAGTACTCAGCATTGGCTAAGTCTCTCCTGGTAATCTCATAGTCACGCAAGAAAATGCGGATAACCATTACCGGAGATAGACCATGAAAAACGTAAAAACTTTCGCCATTATTACCCTTGCTCTTGCTTCTTTATCTGGTTCCGTTTATGCCAGTGGGCTTAACTCATTTTTTGCAGACCCTGGTGATGCGCTGGCAAGAGTGTCACCACAGCCACAAGAAATCAGCCCGGCACAAGCTGTTAACCACCAAAAAATTGGTACAATTGCTGTCACTCAACAAGGCTTTTCTGTAGATAATGCGTCGCTGAAACATGAAGCGGCAGAGCAAGGCGGGAAATACTATGTTATTACTGGTTCACAAGGCCAGACAGATCACAAAACCATTGAAGCAACGCTGTATAAATAACCCGTGTTTGTTTGCCAATAAGAATGGATGTTCTTCATCCATTCTTATTATTTACTGACAAGCCATTTTCATCTGGCAGACACAAGCGGTGTGATTCAGGGGATAATAATGCCAGAGAGAAATGAAACCCCGCGAATGAGGGCTTAAGTATGTAAATAACTTCACATCACCTCACCAACAATAAATCACCATACCTCGTGGTGTACCGTGGTGAAAGCATATCGCGCTTCATCTGCCATTGCGGCTTAATACCCTGCCCGGCAAAATAAAGCGTGCCCTTCCCACTTTTTGCATTCAACTGATCAAGAGTGTTCATCAATAGCCTGCTGTTTTTGCGGGGCGCGTTCTCGTCGAACAGGTCGAGCTGAGCAACACCCTGGCTGAAAAAATCGCCGAGCATGACTCCAGCTTTTTGGTACCTGTGCCCTTCTTTCCAGATACGGTCCAGGCATTTTAACGCAGCATTAATAATGTCCCTGCTGTCCTGTGTCGGTGTCAGCAGCTTCACTGAGGCACTATTGCCGTAGTATGGCTCATTCGGGGAAAACGGCGATGTTTTAACGAACGCTGAAATAAAACGGCAGTGCTGGTGTTCCCCTCGCAATTTCTCAGCCGCGCGCGCAGCGTAATAACATATAGCCTGCCGCATCTGCTCATATTCCGTAACGCGATCACCAAAAGAACGTGAACACACTATCTCCTGCTTTTCTGGGGCAAACTCATCCAGTTCAAAGCAGGGCTCACCACGCAGTTCACGCACAGTGCGTTCAAGGACTACGTTGAAGTGTTTGCGAATAACCCTGGTGCTTTGTTCTGACAAATCAAAGGCGGTTTTAATACCCATAGCGTTGAGCTTTTTACTGATACGCCTGCCAACCCCCCATACCTCTTCCACTGGAGTCAGTGCCAGCAACCGCCGCTGGCGGTCAACATTCGACAAATCAACAACGCCCCCTGTTTGCCGCTGCCACTTTTTCGCTGCATGATTTGCCAGCTTGGCAAGCGTCTTCGTCTGCGCAATGCCCACCCCTACGGTCAGGTGAGTGTGCTTCAGCACTGTAGAACGAATTTCCTTGCCAAATTCACAGAGACTCTTGCAGTTACGGACCCCGGTCAGGTCACAAAAGGCTTCATCAATACTATAGATTTCCACGCAGGGGCTCATTTCTTCCAGTGTTGTCATCACCCGGTCAGACATATCAGCGTAAAGCTCATAATTGCTGCTGAACGCCGTAATACCGTGCCGCCGAAAAGCCTCCTTTTGCCTGAAATAGGGCTCCCCCATCACCACGAACGCCTTCGCTTCGGCGCTGCGGGAAATAACGCAGCCATCGTTATTTGAAAGCACAACTACTGGCTTCCCTTTCAGGTCTGGCCTGAATACCGTCTCGCAAGATGCGTAGAAAGAGTTTACATCGCAGAGCGCAAACATGGTTTAACTCGCCACTTTCACAATAAAAGTCACAACACCAAAAATATCGAGGATATCTTCACTGCCTGGAACAATTGGCGAATAGGCACTATTCATTGGATTAAGCTGCACGGTGGGGCGCAGTTGAAGCCGTTTAACAGTGAACTCACCTTCTACAGCCGCTATCACGATGTCACCGTGCACAGCTGTGCGTGAACTGTCGACAACAAGCAAATCACCGTCACTAATTCCCCCTTCAATCATTGAGTCGCCACTGGCTTTCACAAAATACGTGGCGCTCGGGTGTACGACCAGTAACTCATTCAGATCAATACGTTGTTCTATGTAGTCTGCGGCTGGGGATGGGAAACCGCATTGAACCATATCGCTAAATAAAGGGAGCGCAATTGCCTGGCGCAGTTCGTTTGGTGAATAAAACCGCATAATAAACTCTCTCAGGTTGATACTGGTTATACATACAGTATATACTGTGAAAATACCCAGTAAAGAGGAGTTAAAGCATGTTTGTGGAACTCGTTTATGACAAAAGGAATTTTGATGGTTTGCCGGGCGCAAGGGATATCATCCTGGGCGAATTAAGCAAGAGAGTGCAGCGTATCTTTCCGGATGCAGAAGTTCGGGTTAAACCAATGATGACACTACCCGCAATCAACACAGACGCCAGCAAGCACGAAAAGGAACAAATAAGCAGGGTTGTACAAGAGATGTTTGAAGAAGCGGATATGTGGCTTACGGATGAATAACAAGCTATACATTCAGCTTCCGCCAACACTAAGTATATGCTAAGTGTGCCAGTGTAGTTTCTCCATGGGTTGTGCAAATCCCTGCACACTTTTGGAGGAACATTATGCACCGTTATACCAAACTTTCCCTGCTGGCTCTCGCTATTGCATCGGCTGGCACTACCGCCTGGGCAGCCAAAGAGAGCGTGGCGAATGATGCCCTGGCGGTAACCAACGCCAGAATTCCACTCACTCAGGCTGTCACCGTTGCCGAACAGCATGCCAATGGCAAGGCATCACGCGCAGAGTATGAAAACTCGAAGCAAGGCTGGGTGTATGACGTGGAAGTCGTCAGCGGGACAAAGGTTTTTGATGTCCGTGTTGATGCTAATAAAGGCACGATCCTTTCATCTGCCGAGGACAAAGTGGATCACGACGACGGTCACGATGCGCAAGACTGATTGTCTGCCTGTATGGCCAAATCGCGCATAACACGCAGCCGGGCGCGGTTCCGTTGGTCAGTAATACTCTGCACCGTTACGCAGAGTATTACTGACTGTAAACGGGCACCTCGGGGAGCCCGTCAGGCGCAGGCCTCACACCTGCCTTTGTAACCAAACCAGCGCCAGCACAATATCGCCGAACAACACGCCTCGGGTAGCGCGGCATAAACAAAGTTCGCCTCATCGGCACGAGCCTGAACACCACCGCGGACAAGGGCCGCCAACCAGCAGGAGGGAACCTGTCCAAAGCCAGGACGTTGCCGGGGGGGCGACCAGAGCAGAACGTTTAAGCCCAGCGTTGCCGATGTTTGCATGTGCCCGGCAAAACACTGTCAGCGTTACCCAAACCAAACGCACTGCAAAGTTGTGATACGGACGTAGCTCTGCTGAATTCCGTTGGCAGTTTTCAAGGAAACGACTCATCCAGGAGCATAACAAATGAATACACACACTCAACACGCACTGGCCAAAGTGCCCGAAGTCACTCTGGTTTTCTGGCTCATCAAGATTGCAGCCACCACACTTGGTGAAACCGGCGGGGATGCCGTCTCGATGTCAATGAACCTCGGTTACCTGGTTAGCACAGGCATCTTTGCTGTATTCTTCCTGTCTGCTGTCTTCGCACAGATCAAGGCCAGAGACTTTAACCCGTTTTTATACTGGGCCACTATCATTGCCACCACAACAGTCGGCACGACACTGGCCGACTTCGCTGATCGCTCGCTCGGAATTGGTTACGCAGGCGGTTCGAGCTTACTGCTGGCCTTACTGCTCGGCTCGCTCCTCATCTGGCATCGCACACTCGGTTCGGTATCAGTAAGCACTATCAGCTCACCCAAAGCGGAAGCTTTCTACTGGCTGACTATCATGTTTTCCCAGACACTGGGTACGGCGCTGGGAGACTGGATGGCAGATACGGCTGGCATGGGCTATACAGGTGCGGCAGTGGTATTCAGCGGGTTGCTCGCTCTGGTTGTAGCGGCCTACTATTGGACACAGGTGTCCCGCACACTGCTGTTCTGGGCTGCGTTCATCCTGACCCGGCCGCTGGGTGCCGTAGTCGGTGATTTTCTCGACAAACCCCTTAGCGCTGGTGGTTTAGCACTCAGTCGATATTCCGCTTCAGCAGCGCTGGTGGCTTTCATGCTGACTGCAATTCTTTTGTTCAGGCAGCAGGCAGCCCGGTCAGCACATTGAAAACTGAGTCATTTGGGCCAACATGGCGAAACTCTGATGCCCTGGCAGGCAGAACATACCTGCCAGGTGTTGCGCCTGAATGCACTAAGGCTGTGTCTGAAAAATGACATCTCTGGCTTTATCAGTGTACTGATGGATCTTATCAAAATTCAGATAACAATACGTATCCGCAGTAGTGTCTGCAATCTCGGACATCCGCCGGTGATACTCTGTTGGTGAGGGAAGTTTCCCGGTCAGTGCTGCGATAGCCGCAAGTTCAGCAGAAGCAAGGTAGACATTCGCACCCGTCCCCATCCGGTTGGGAAAATTACGCGTAGAGGTTGACACTGCGGTGGCACCCTCAGCGACGCGCGCCTGATTCCCCATACACAAGGAACAGCCCGGCGATTCAATGCGGGCACCACATTTACCAAATACACTGTAGTAACCTTCCTCCATCAACTGCGATGCGTCCATACGCGTTGGCGGAGCAACCCATAGCCGGGTCGGTAAGGCTCTCTGATGTTCATCCAGCAGCTTACCGGCAGCCCGGAAATGACCGATATTAGTCATGCAGGAACCAATAAATACTTCGTCAATGCTCGTTCCCTGTACTTCTGAGAGTAAGCGGGCATCGTCAGGATCGTTTGGTGCGCAGACGATAGGTTCTTTAATCTCCGACAAATCTATCTCGATAACGGCGGCGTACTCAGCGTCAGTATCAGCTTCCAGTAATTGAGGATCAGCAAGCCACTTTTCCATTCCATGGATACGTCGCTCCAGTGTGCGTCTGTCACCGTACCCTTCTGCAATCATCCAGCGCAACAGTACAACATTCGATTGCAGGTACTTCACGACAGGCTCCAGATTCAACTTAATAGTACAACCCGCCGCCGAGCGTTCCGCAGAGGCATCTGTAAGTTCAAAAGCCTGTTCAACATTGAGTTCGGACAACCCTTCTATCTCCAGAATTCGGCCTGAGAAGATATTTTTTTTCCCTTTTTTCTCAACGCTCAACAACCCCTGCTGGATAGCGTAATACGGAATAGCATGAACCAAATCGCGTAAAGTGATGCCCGGTTGCATAGTTCCTTTAAAGCGTACCAGCACCGATTCAGGCATATCGAGCGGCATAACGCCCGTTGCAGCAGCAAATGCTACCAGACCTGAGCCCGCAGGCAGGGAAAGCCCAATAGGGAAACGCGTATGCGAATCACCTCCTGTCCCCACAGTATCGGGCAGCAACATCCGGTTGAGCCAGGAATGAATAACACCATCCCCCGGGCGCAATGAGACACCGCCACGGTTCATGATGAAAGTCGGTAAGGTCTGTTGCATTTGAACATCGACACGCTTCGGATACGCTGAGGTGTGACAAAAAGACTGCATCACCAGATCGGCCGAAAAACCGAGGCAGGCAAGATCCTTAAGTTCATCTCGCGTCATTGGCCCCGTAGTATCCTGGGATCCCACTGACGTCATTTTTGGTTCGCAATAACACCCAGGACGCACTCCCCGTAAACCACAAGCTCGTCCCACTATTTTTTGAGCAAGCGTAAATCCGCGCTGGCCAGTTGCCACTTCTTTAGCCTGCCGAAAAACATCACTTGCTGGCAGACCCAGGGATTCACGGGCTTTGGCAGTCAGGCTTCGCCCAATACTTAGTGAAATTCGCCCGCCGGCACGCACTTCATCCAGTAACACATCCGTTTTAAGCGTAAACGTGGCGATTAACTCCCCTCCTTGATGTTGGCGAATCTCCCCTTGGTATGGATAGATATCGATTACATCGCCCATATTCAGGCGAGTCACATCCACTTCTATTGGTAATGCTCCCGCATCTTCCATGGTATTAAAAAAGATTGGCGCAATTTTCCCGGCCAGCACTATGCCACCAGCCCGCTTGTTGGGAACAAACGGGATGTCATTACCCATATGCCAGAGCACAGAGTTAGCGGCAGACTTGCGCGAAGAACCGGTACCCACCACATCGCCCACATAGGCCAGAGGAAATCCCTTATTCTTTAACTCTGCTATCTGCGTAACAGGCCCCACTACCCCTGGTTCATCCGGCACAATGCCCTCGCGTGCATTTTTCAGCATGGCCTGCGCATGAAGCGGAATATCGGGCCGAGACCAGGCATCCGGTGCCGGGGAGAGATCGTCGGTGTTAGTTTCACCCGTAACTTTAAAAACCGTTACAGTGATTTTTTCAGGGATGGATGGTCGGCAGAGAAACCATTGTGCATCGGCCCACGCCTGAAGCACCTGCCGTGCAAAGGTATTTCCCGCTTTTGCTTTCTCTTCAACGGAATAGAAACTATCAAACATCAGCAGTGTCTGCGATAACGCACTGGTGGCGATCGGTGCCAGTTGCGGCACGTCCAGTGCCGCAATCAACGGTTCAATGTTGTAACCGCCCTGCATCGTCCCCAGAAGTTCGACTGCTTTTTGCGGTGATACCAATGGAGAAATTGCTTCGCCTTTCGCGATTGCAGCCAGAAATTCGGCTTTAACACAAGCAGCATCATCAACACCAGGCGGAACACAATGCGCGAGCAAATGTAATAATAAAGTCTCTTCGCCCACGGGTGGATTTTTCAGAAGCTCAGTCAGTGAGTTCATTTGGTGTTGATTCAGCGGCAGAGGAGGAATATGTTGAGCCGCACGCCCGGCCTGCGCCTGGCAATAATCATTTAACACAATTAAATTCCTTATGAATAATGCGAGGGATCTACCCCGAATCGCTACGCCTGAATTGACGCCAGCACCCAGGAAACAGAAAGTAGATCCGCACTCCCACCCGGGCTAAGATTGCGGGAGATGAGGATCTTATCCATTGCGCAGAGATCGTGGCGCGCCCAGCCATTTTTTAACAATTCAGCGGCATAGTTCTGCACAAATGCCAGTCCATCAGGCCCACCACGCGACACCAAATTACTGTCAGGATTGACAGCCATTAGTCTGAGCAGCGCGCTGTGAAGCTGTCGTACTTCTGTTTCCTGATACCAGAACGGCAACACATGATGACGGACAGTAGCAAAACCACTTTCGGCCTCACCTCTTGCGCCGCGCAGCCCATAGCGACGAAATAGTCTTTCACCTGCTGTTGTCATTTCTTTTTCATTACGGCCCACCAGCTCACCGGCTACCAGGCCCTGGCACATTTTGCTAACTTCATCGCACAGCCTCTCATGGCTAAACCATTGCCCTTGCGCCTGTAAACGTCCCGCAGCAAAGCAAAGTAACCCGAGAGAAAAAACACCGCCCTTGTGGGTATTAACTCCCCCCGTCGCGGCAAACATGGCCTGCTCGCAGGCTATGCCTAAAGGACGCAGCAGCTGTAATTGTTGATCCACAGGCAAATGTGCATAGTGCCCTCCCTGGTCTGCAAACACCCGAAACCAGGGCGAAATCGCGGTGATACTCTTCTGGAACAAACGGTAATCCATGTCTCTATGCGAACCGTTGTTGTCTTTGTCGACCAACCCCGGCTTCGGCGTTAGCTCCAGTTCCCGAAGCAGCGCCTCTTCAGCCAGGGCTGCAACATCAGGAAAAATCCATTTAGTCGCGGGCAAACCAGTCATCGATCATAGCCTCCACACACGCGATCACTTGCTCTGGCGAATGCTGGCGGGAGCGGCTACAGGCATGAGCAGGTTCATCGCACAGCAAGCAGCGACGCATCTCGCGCCCTAAGGCTTTACGGCCAATAGCCCCTTGTTGTGGACAAATCACATCGATATCCCACAGTCGTCCCAGTGGATGCGTTTGTTCAAGCAGAGTACTGAGCGCTTTCACTTCGCTGGCGTCATGGTCCACGCACCACATTGCTTCTGGCCCTGTGGGTAGCCACAGCACCTGGCGATCCAAGACGCGCCATCGTTGCTGCCACAGCAGTTGATCGCAGGCCTGCAGCGCCACCCCCATAGTATTGCGATAACGAATGCTATCCTTCACAACCCCTGGCGTAACCAGGGTCAGCGAAATCACTGTTCTACGGTAGTGGGTCAGCCAGCCTGTCTGTCGCTCAGCACGATTGTCTCTCGCGCTGAGCAGCGCATCCAGGCTGACACCTGCTTTCACAGGCGTCGCGATAGTCATGCTTCTGCTTCCTTAACCTGGTAGACGACATCAATCACGCTGCCATCGCGGTAACGGATAACCCCGACAATTTTATCGGTGAACGCAATCGGTTCTGGCACGCCAGTCAGAGAAATAGCGCGCTGGTATAATTCCTCAATCGCCACCACATTCAGCCCCGCTTTTTCCAGACGCTCACGAATCTCCGGGCGGGCGGGATTTACCGCGATCCCATGGTCAGTGACCAGCACATCAATGCTTTCCCCAGGCGTTAAACGCGTGGTAACGCGTTTCACTACGGTAGGAATACGGCTACGCAGCAACGGTGCGACCACTATCGTCAGGTTAGCAGCGGCGGCGACATCACAATGCCCACCGGAAGCACCGCGCATCACGCCGTCCGATCCGGTAATAACATTGACATTAAATTCAACATCAATTTCCAGAGCACTGAGGATAACTACATCCAACTGATCGCAGCAGGCAGCTTTGCTGCCCGGATTGGCATACACATTGGTTGAAATTTCAATATGATTAGGGTTGCGCACCAGTGAGGCGGCGGCCTGGCTGTCAAAACACTGGGTATCAAGCAGTTTTTCTATCAACCCTTTTTCATGAAGATCGACCAGGCTACCGGTAATACCGCCAAGCGCAAAGCTCGCCTTGACACCATTACGGTCCATTTTCTCTTCCATGAAGCGAGTGCAGGCCGTTGCAGCAGCACCAGATCCAGTTTGCATCGAGAAACCATTTTTGAAGTAACCGGAATGCTCTATGACCTCAGCAGCCTGGCGGGCAATCATCAGTTCACGCGGGTTACTGGTGACACGGGCGGCACCGGTACTAATTTTGTCAGGGTCACCAACACTATCCACCTGCACAATATAATCGACCTGGTCCTGGCCCAGACTGGCGGGCATATTTGGAAATGGCACCACTTTTTCGGTCAGCACCACCACTTTATGCGCAAACTGCGCATCCACCATTGCATAGCCAAGCGAACCACAACATGCCGGGCCTCCTGTGCCATTGGCGTTGCCAAATTCATCACTGCACGGCACGCCCAGGAAGGCAACATCAATATTTAACTCCCCATCTTGCAACAATTTAACGCGGCCGCCGTGGGAATGAATTTGCACTGGTTCATCCATCAGGCCATGAGAAACCGCTTCCGCCAGTTTGCCGCGCATTCCTGAAGTAAAGATACGGGAGATAACGTTGTTGCGAATATGCTCAATGAGTTCGTCATTACAGGTCATCAGCGAACTGGACGCCAGTGTCAGGTTTTTGAAACCCATCGCAGCCAGTTGTGACACAACGCGATTAATCACCCGATCCCCTTCACGGAAAGCATGATGAAAAGAGATGGTCATTCCATCACGCAGCCCACTGCGTTCAATTGCCTCAACCAGAGAAGAACACAACTTGCGTTGATGCTTACTGTCGATGTCATCCAGCCACGGGGTTGCCGTGTGCGCACGTTCGAAAGGTTTCAGATTCAGGTGAGGAAACTGTTTATGAAGATGTTCTGTTTGATTCATGATGTTGTCCTTAGCGGCGCACGCCAGAAGCAGCGGCACGCTCCAGTACCATTTGAGCGTGATTAATTATCGGGGCATCAACCATTTTTCCGTTCAGCGACACAACCCCCAACCCATTGCGAGCCCCCTCTTGTGCGGCTTCAATGACTTGAGATGCATGATCCACTTCCTGCTGGGTCGGCGCGTAAGCGTTATGCAGCAACTCAATTTGCCGGGGGTTAATCAATGACTTACCGTTAAAGCCCATCTTGCGGATCTGCTCCACTTCGCGAAGAAAGCCAGCCTCATCGTTAACGTCAGACCAGACAACATCAAATGCATCAATGCCGGCTGCCCGGGCAGCGTGAAGTACCGCGCAACGCGCGTAAAACAGTTCCGTGCCGTCACCTCGCTCTGTTTGCATGTCCATCACATAGTCAAATGCCGCCAGAGCAATACCAATCAAGCGCTTTGAACTACGCGCAATCGCAACCGCATTAATAACGCCAATCGCTGATTCAATGGCGGCCATCACTTTGGTTGATCCAGGCTCACGGCCACAGTCAGCTTCAATACGTTCCAGATGGCCTTCCAACTGATAAATATCTTCAGGTGTGTCAGTTTTCGGCAAGCGAATCACATCAACACCGGCGCGAACCACCGCTTCCAGATCAGCAAGACCAAAAGGCGTATTCAGCGGATTGATGCGCACCACAGTTTCAATCCCCTGATACATCGGGTGTTGAAGCGCATGGAATACCAGCAGACGAGCGGTGTCCTTCTCACGCAACGCCACGGCATCTTCAAGATCGAACATGATAGAGTCCGGGTGATAAATAAATGCAGTAGAAAGCATGGCGGCATTGGCTCCCGGCAGGAACAACATACTGCGACGGAGTTTTTTCATTTCAGTTTTTCCCAGTCAATATCCTGCACATCTGCTGCGCGGAGAATGGCACTTTGTAAACGTGCGCGGATCACACAATCCAGTGCACCTTTGTCATCAATCATGATCAAACCTTCACGAACATCGACTTTGCGCAGCGTATCTGTCACAACCCGTCGGATCTGTTCGCCAAATTGCTTAATCACTTCGCTGTTAATAATGATTTCCAGCTCACCATTTGCGGGAGCGATTTTAACCATCAGGTCGCTGGACTCCATCGTTCCTGCCAGCGCCTCCTTCACAATCTTCATATTCTCGTCCTGGTATTAAGCCACTACTATCTTCGCCGCCGCATAGCGAGCGACAAGGTGTGTAAAAGTTGTCTCCGGAACGATGTCCCGAAGACGAGAAAATTGTTCTGTCTTCAGTAAACGGCGAACTTCTGAAGCAGATATAGCCTGTCCGTCTGCTTTAATACGCGGTAATTCCACCACGGTGATATACCCGCGCAGAAGGCTGTGCAGCTTCTGGTTGTATTGTCGGGTTATCTTGCAAAAAGGTTCGGATCCCACAAAACGGTGTGTGATCCCTAATGCTGGCGCTATTGCATCGCGGAAAATCAGGACATCAATCTCACTCCATGCACGCTGAACTTTCCCGGTATCTTTCAGAAAATAGGCAGGAAAGGTGGCCCGTGAAATCACGTAGTCCGAACCTGGGTGCACGGTTACATTTGGCAACCCCGAGACGCCGTTCTTGACCATTGCCAGGCGATCAGCAAAAGGAATAAAAGAGGCATCTTCACGTACCACAAAAACATGAAGCCAGTCACAGCTAAAAGCAGCCTGTTCGACCAAATAGCGATGCCCTTTAGTAAAAGGGTTCGCGTTCATCACAATAGCGCCAATATGTGTACCGGGTTGTCTGAATGCGGACAGGCTCTGACAGTAACGCTGAATCCCCCGTGGTGTGTTTTCCATCAGAATCGCATTTTCGCCGCTTTGCGCCACTGGCCAGAACCCACTGCGCTGAAAGCGCTCACGATTACAGGGCCGGGTACAGAGAAACAGGTGAAAATAACCGTGGGACAGCGCCAAATTTTGTACTTCGCTGAGCAAACGTGCGCTGAGATTTTCCCCGCGTAACTTTTCACTGACGGCAACACACTTGATAACGTTGTCGACAAGCCCCGCGCAGCCTACCAATTCTCCCCCTCTGCGAGCTTCCACCATCCAGTGAATATCGCAGTCCATACCCAGCCCGCTATCAGCAAGTAGCTGACGAGCAGGCTCCGCTCGTTGAGGGTAGCGCTGGAGGTCGGTAACGCTGAAAGTGAGAGTCAGTTCTGTCATACCACACCGCCCCGGTTACAGAGATTCCGCCATTTCATATTGCGGGGCATCCATAATGATGTTGCTCAGACGTCCAATGCGTTCAATTTCAACTTCAATCCGGTCTCCCGCATACATAAAAAGCGGAGGATTGCGTTTTTTACCCACGCCGCCTGGCGACCCTGTGATGATGACATCGCCAGTGCTCAGAGAAGTAAATGTACTGATGTATTCAATAAGGTTTGCAACCCGATGGATCATACTGGCTGTCGTATCTTCCTGAACCATTTTGCCGTTAAGCCAGGTGCGGATAGCCAGCTGATGGGGATCGGGAATTTCATCCGTGGTGGTTATGCAGGGCCCGAATGCCCCGGTTTTGCGCCAGTTTTTACCAGCGGTAAACCAGCTGTGCTGCCAGTCTCTCGCAGAACCGTCCATGTAACAGCTATATCCGGCCACATGAGAAAGTGCGACATCCGCACGAATATGTTCGCCGCCCTTGCCAATAATGACCGCCAGTTCGCCTTCATAGTCGAACTCACTGGAAAGACGTGGCTTCAGTACTGGTGTGTTATGCCCAGTTTGTGAATCAGGGAAACGCACAAACAGTGTGGGTGCCGGATTATGCTGATCAAATTCTTTGCGTTTATCGGCATAGTTCATACCAACGCAAAGAATTTTACCGGGCTCATCAATGACCGGCAAAAACTGAACGTCGTTTTCGCTTAAATCCACAGGTGCCCGACTATATTGCTGGGCAATACTAATAAAACTAGCAGCCAAAAAATCTTTCAGCGTGGGATATATATTTCCGATACGGCTTTCAAGGTCAATAATTCCCGCATCGGTATAAATACCGTAGCTTTTACGCCCTGCATGAATGTAATTTGCCAGTTTCATATGAATACCTTTATTTTCCTCGCTGTACACCTGATGCCCGCACAGCGAGTTACGTAAACAATATCTATTTATTCTCAGCTGCAACCAGAGCAGTTTTAGACTTATGGGTTGCATCCATCCAGGTTGCCACTAAAGCACCGATGGCTAATAAAATAACAATTAAAACAGTCATTCCTTTCCAGCCGGTAAAGTGGAAAACAAAGCCATTGATAAAACCAACTGTAGCTCCGCCCATATAATAGAAGAACAAATACAGCGCAACAGCCTGGGCACGAGCATGAGATGCATTTTTACTTACCCAGCTCAGCCCTACGGAATGGCAACCAAAAAAACATGCGGTGAAGATGACAGAACCAGCAATAAAGACATACACATTTGGCATTAACGTTAACAACATCCCGATAGCCATTGTTATCAGCAATGCACGCAATACTTTCATGCTGCCATATTTTATAGATAACTTTCCTGCTTGTGGCGCAGTAAAGAAGCTCAGAGCAAAACTAAATGATAACAGTCCAGCATGGACTGGTGAGATATGAAAAGGCTCACCTTTCAGGAAAAAGGCAAGATAATTGTACAGAGAAGTAAACACCCCAAAAATAATAAATCCGATCACAAATGCCATTGCAAGATTCTTATTTTTAAAGTGCACAACACCTTCTTTAACAATTTTTAACACATTCAGACTCGGTGTCGGTGTGAAGTTTTTCGATGCGGGTAACAAAAGAGAAACTACCACCGAGGCAATAAGTAAACAAACACCAAAACCGTAGAAGATAGCATCAAGAGATACATTCCCCATTAACTGGCTTGCCACGATACGACCAGACATACCGCCAATTGAATTGCCAAACACAAAATACCCCGTCACCACACCGGCAACCACAGGAGCAACTTCTTCACTAATATAAGCAGTGGCCGCAGCGGCAATCCCACACAATGCCAAACCTGTTGTCGCCTGAATAAGTACCAATGCGGTCCAGGAGTGCACCAACGGACATAGCAATGTCAACATGCCCCCCAAAACTAGCGAGCCTATGATTAACTGCTTTCTGCCAAAATAATCTGCCAACGAACCGGTGAAAAGCAGACCTACTGCCATAAATGCAGTTTTGGCTGACAAAATAATACTTACATGTTGTACCGGAACATGGTAGTTAATAGATAATTCCGGCATCAATGGTTGAATGAAGAACAACGAGGCCAGTTCAATCAACCCCGATAATGCCATAGCTATTGTTATACGAATAGACTTAGCGCTCATCACGCTTTCACTTCCAGTTGCATTATTATTAGCCATAGGGTCCTCGGCTTAATTATTTCATAGGTAGGGTTTCACATTTTAAAATAGTATTGTGTGAATTCGGATAATAAATTAAACAGTTTCAGTTAAGGCCACATCGGGTATACACACGTTACCTTCAAATAACTTGCGTGTAGTTCTGATGACAGCGGCCCGCGTATCTTCTATTTCACTGCCACGAAGCAGAGAAACGGAAATTTTTCCACTTGGATGTTCAATATCAACAATTTCAGTATGTTCGTAAACAGAGTTATTATTAGTAATTTTATTCGCTACTGTCCCTGGAATAATCGTCGCAGTAGAAATTCCAATAGAACCGGTGATAGCCAGGGATTTATGGCAATTATGTGGCATAAAGTATCTGACTTTTATCGTCCCACCCGCAGTTGGCGAGCTCAGTAATACTGGTTTAGGGATAACCATGCCCGATACATCTCCAAATCCCATCGCCAACCCAGCTTTACAACGCAGGTTTTCCAGTTGAGTCATAAAAGCTTTGTCAGCATCCAGCTCAGCCGGTAATTCATTGCCTGTTTTATTCAGACTTCGTGCATCAATCAATACCATAGGCATTGCCATATCGATGCAAGTCACCTCAACACCATCAATTATGTCAACAACATTCCCTGTTGGAAGTAATTTCCCGGTTTTACAACCAGCGGAATTTAAAAAAGTCAGGCTGAGCGGTGCAGCCTTACCCGGCACGCCATCAATATGGGTATCTCCTTCATAACTGACCCGGCCGCCTGGTGTCTGCACCTGAACATCAATAAAGGTATTGGTGTTCACGTTACGCACACGAACCGTTGTGACCGAATTCTGGGCTGCGACTAACCCTTTTTCAATGGCGAACGGCCCGACAGCGCACAACATATTACCGCAGTTGGGCATCGTATCTACGCGTCGTTCTTTGACCATGACCTGCGCAAATAAATAATCAATATCGGCATCCGGGCTTGCTGATTTACTGACGATAGCCACTTTACTGGTTTGCGGACTTCCGCCACCAATACCGTCTATTTCCAGCTCATGCCCGGCCCCCATCAACGCTAACAAAACAGCATCGCGTGCTTTGGTATCGGCAGGCAGATCGCTGGCCAGAATCACAGGGCCTTTTGATGTGCCACCGCGCATTAATACGCAAGGAATTTGGAACATGTTGAGTTTCTCTGCTTAGGTGCTAATCATTGGCAGGAAGTGTTCCACAGACGAATAGATACTTCTAATGCCAAAAAAACAGCGATTCATGCGTTTTGCGTATTAATAAAATATCCATTAGAGTTTGTTGTATAACCACAACAGGAATAATGAGAAATGCTCCATGAGCTCCAGGGTATTCAAGCCTTTGTAAAAATTGCAGAAATTGGTTGTTTTACCACTGCATCACAGGTTTTACATGTTTCACAACCTGCATTAACAAGAAGAGTAAAGAAGCTGGAGGAAAATCTGGGTACGCCGTTATTTGAGCGAACCACACGACGAGTAAAATTGACTGCGGTAGGTCGTAGTTTTTTACCCAAGGCTAAGAATTTACTAGATTTTTATGAATCATCCATTTTTGGCATAAAAGAAATGGCGACTCATCAAAGTGGGATGATAACGATTTCCTGCCTGCCGACAGCAGCCTTCTATTTTTTACCTTCGGTAATTAAAGATTACAACAATCTCTACCCAAATATTCGGTTTCGTATTCTTGAGCACGGTGCCAATGATTGTCTTGAGGCCGTACTAAATGGTGATGCTGATTTCGGCATAAATATGATAAACATCACACATTCAAATATCGACTTCACCCCACTGGTAAATGAGCCGTTTGTTTTAGCCTGCAGAAATGATCATGAACTGGCAAAAAAGGAACTCATTAGCTGGAATGAATTGTCTGATGCAAAATTGATTGGGGTACGCCGATCGAGTGGCAACCGATTATTGATAGATAGCGCACTGGAATCATTAGAGTGGAAGCCAAACTGGTTTTACGAAGTCAGACATCTGTCCACATCGCTAGGTATGGTTGAAGCAGGTCTTGGCGTTGCAGTCGTGCCGAAACTTGCGATGCCCATGGAAGAACATCACACTCTCGTCAGTCGTCCCCTGGTTGATCCGGTGATAAGAAGAACGCTTGGACTGGTTCTCAAAAGAGGCAATACGATGAGCACAGCGGCGGAAAAATTCAGGGAAATGCTTCTCCACTTGTGGTCGGAAGAGGAGAAAAACCTTTGGATTGGCGGAGTCTGAAAAAAGCGGGGCGAGCAGACCCCGCGAGAACTGACACAGCACAATGAGTCAATACTGAACCCGCAGCCGCAGGCAGGGCAGTTCATTGCTATCAGCCAGAAGCCACAAACCCGCATCGCCCAAATGCCGTAATAAAAAGCTTAAACTGGCTGAACCCATCCATGTTGCCGCTGCCAATAAATCAACCTCAGTGTTGCAGGCCAGGGATGCACCGCCACCAAAACAGTACGATTACCGCCGCCTTCCCTTCGCCACTGAAGCCGACCAGTTGAACTCACTCACTTCACTCTCTTTCAGTGATTCAGGTTTCTTGCGGCGCACCGGTTTTTTCTTCATTTTTTCAGCCTGCGCTTTCTCTTTTTCCAGCTTCACAGACATCACCTGTTGCCGGGCCTCGGCAGTCAGCTCTTTCTCTTTCTTGCCATCCGGCTCTTTGCCAGTGCGCTCGCGGTATTTCTGTATCAACCCTTGCAGCGTGTCCTCAACCACCAGGCGTTCATCGGCACTGAACTGGTCGATAGAAATCATTTTTGTGTCTTTCATAGGATAGCGTCCGTTGGCAAGTTAAGTTCTCAGTGTACAGTAATCCCCATAACGGTAACTGATGCTATCGCAAATAAATTCAAGCCAGAGTGCAGGCATTTCACCTGGGCAGTAATGGCGCTAATGGGTAAGTTAACCACACTGTGCGGAAATAAATGCCGTGCTTTGTTCAAATGACCAGGGCAGCTATGCAACCTGGTCAATATTTATTCAATTCATTGATTTATAATAAATAAAATTCCAGCCAGCATAAAATAACCTGCTGGCAGAGGTATAATACCCGCATTAACAGGCGTTACTCTCCCTGGCGTGAATAAAACCGTCATGCAACCGGTAGTAACGGCGATAAATCACACTGCTTGCCAGCATCAAAATCGTCGGCAAACCAATCATCATGAACTCCAGCCCCACAATGGTAGCAGGAGCCTGTTCAACGCCGGGCTGGTAACCCACTACCGACAACCCGATACCAACGATAAACCCACCCGCTGCACCAGCGAATTTCACCAGCATGGTTTGAACTGAAAAAATAACACTTTCACTCCGACGCCCAGTCTTACTTTCCCCGTAGTCAACAACATCGGCCAGCATTACTGTCTGGAGTGCGTTTGCAATCCCTACACCAAATTTAATTGCAGCTCCAGCCAGCCCAATAAGCAAAACATTCGCTGGTGAAATTATTCCCATCGCAAACAAGAGCAGGCAGGACAAAACAGGGAAGCCGCAGGCCATAAACCACAAATGCTTACGCGGGAAAAAAGAAGCTATCCGGGGGAACAGAAACACACCAGCAACCTCAGCGGCACCAGCCACCATCATATAAACCGGGAATAATTCCGCATTACCAATCGCATAAGAGAAATAATAAATAGCAAACCCGCCAACTAACAAGTTGGCTATCTGAAAAAACAATACAGAACCGATTAACGCTTTCAGTTGATCATTTTTACCAATGATATTAAAAACATCTTTAAAATTAAATTTTTCTGCTGATTCATCTGGCTCAGCTTTGATTGTTTCTTTTACATTTCGCGCAATTAAAAATGCACTCATAATAAACATCACCGCAATCAGCAAAGCAACATTTAAAAAACCGTCGCCCTGGTCACCTTTGCCCAATTTGCCGACAATATGTAAACCATAAGCCCCAGTGATAAACCAGGCCAGGCTGGCAAACAAACGGGGCCATACCACAAACTTTTCACGTTCCCGGCGGGATGCAGACAATGCAGGGATCATTGACCAGTAAGGGATATCCATAATGGTATAAGTCAACCCCCACAGAATGTAAGCCGCTGCGGCATAGATATAAAGTGTGGTACCTTCGAAAAGGTGAGTACTGAACAGGCCAATAAATACCACAGCATTCAAAAGGGTACCAATGACAATCCATGGCCGAAACTTACCGTATTTTGAACGTGTATTATCCACAATCATACCCATAACAGGATCTGTAATAGCATCAATAATACGTGCTGCTAAAAAAACCGTCCCGACAAAAGCGGCAGATAACCCTGCTACATCGGTAAAGTAAAACATCAAAAAAATATAAACAGGTGCACAAGGGAAGGTGCGAACAAGTCCCTGATATGAGATCATGTTTGTCATCTGGAGCCATGAAAAAGGGTTCATCATGAGTCATCAGCTCACCTTCGCCGACAGTGAATTCAGCAGTAAGCGCCGTCAGACCAGAAAAGAGATTTTCTTGTCCCGCATGGAGCAGATTCTGCCATGGCAAAACATGGTGGAAGTCATCGAGCCGTTTTATCCCAAGGCTGGTAATGGCCGGCGACCTTATCCGCTGGAAACCATGCTACGCATTCACTGCATGCAGCATTGGTACAACCTGAGCGATGGCGCGATGGAAGATGCTCTGTACGAAATCGCCTCCATGCGTCTGTTTGCCCGGTTATCCCTGGATAGCGCCTTGCCGGACCGCACCACCATCATGAATTTCCGCCACCTGCTGGAGCAGCATCAACTGGCCCGCCAATTGTTCAAGACCATCAATCGCTGGCTGGCCGAAGCAGGCGTCATGATGACTCAAGGCACCTTGGTCGATGCTACCATCATTGAGGCACCCAGCTCGACCAAGAACAAAGAGCAGCAACGCGATCCGCAGATGCATCAGACCAAGAAAGGCAATCAGTGGCACTTTGGCATGAAGGCCCACATTGGTGTCGATGCCAAGAGTGGCCTGACCCACAGCCTAGTCACCACCGCGGCCAACGAGCATGACCTCAATCAGCTGGGTAATCTGCTGCATGGAGAGGAGCAATTTGTCTCAGCCGATGCCGGCTACCAAGGGGCGCCACAGCGCGAGGAGCTGGCCGAGGTGGATGTGGACTGGCTGATCGCCGAGCGCCCCGGCAAGGTAAGAACCTTGAAACAGCATCCACGCAAGAACAAAACGGCCATCAACATCGAATACATGAAAGCCAGCATCCGGGCCAAGGTGGAGCACCCATTTCGCATCATCAAGCGACAGTTCGGCTTCGTGAAAGCCAGATACAAGGGGTTGCTGAAAAACGATAACCAACTGGCGATGTTATTCACGCTGGCCAACCTGTTTCGGGCGGACCAAATGATACGTCAGTGGGAGAGATCTCACTAAAAACTGGGAATAACGCCTTAAATGGCGAAGAAACGGTCTAAATAGGCTGATTCAAGGCATTTACGGGAGAAAAAACGGCTCAAACATGAAGAAATGAAATGACTGAGTCAGCCGAGAAGAATTTCCCCGCTTATTCGCACCTTCCCAAGCAAAGTCCTTCCCTAATGCACCAAGACCATATGATAATTTAGTTTGCAGAGTAATCCCTTCTGACATATGCATTCCTCAATACAGGTACTCATTTTCTTTTAGCCAAAACACCAGATAATGATGTTTCACCATGGTTAATCAGATACCAATATTAACTCCCTGCTTTTTTATTACTGTGACCGATCCCCTCTCTGTGGAAACGCTTACATTTGAAATCTAAAAATGAGAGATTGCGCTTTTTTTTAACCCATCGGCCAGGAAGAAAAATAAGTTTTGGCTATCAAATATTGGTAATAGATTGCCAGTACCTGCAAAGGGTGGCGGCAGCAATAATTGCGGGCCAGTATTCCTTTTATTCACACCATTATGTCTGCACTGATGCCTGTCATGTTACCGACACAGCCCCTGGCTACACTGCCAGGGCCGCACACACAAAAATGAGCACATAACCAGAATGAAACCCGTTAAACTCGCAACAACCTTTATTGACCCCAGTGTACGCATGCGTGAATGCCAAACCGGCCAGCAATGCGAAATTCTGGCTGCAACCACCATGGAATACAGCACATTAGGGGATTTTTCATATATTGGTGAGTATTGTACCGTTGCCGATGCGGCAATAGGGAAATTCACGGCGATTGCCAACCAGGTACGAATTGGGGCACCCAATCACCCAATGTCCAGGCCAGCTCAGCACCGCATCACCTACTGCCCGGAGTACTATTCTCCGCACGCAGAACGAGACCATGCATTCTTTGCCCGCCGCCGCGCCGCGACGGTCATTATTGGTAATGATGTCTGGATTGGTCATGGCGCCATTGTGCTGCCGGGTGTCACTATTGGTGATGGCGCAGTTATTGCCGCCGGAGCGGTTGTCAGCAAAGATGTGGCGGCTTATACCGTGGTGGGTGGCGTTCCGGCCAAAGTTATTCGCTCGCGCTTTGCCCCGGAAACGGCACAACAGTTACAACAAATAGCCTGGTGGAACTGGCCGCTGGATACCATTATTGAGCATCTGGCAGACTTTCAGAGTGAAAATATTGAAGCATTCTGTGCTAAGTGGCAGGCGTAAAACCAGAGCCAGTTCAACGCATTCCCCAGAGGTATCCAGTAAACCCGATGATTGAATTAGGGTTTATTCCTAATGCATCACAGATTTCATTACGCCATACTCCTGAATACTCATGTACTGATCATGTTTAGTGAGGAAGTGATGAAAAAAACAGTGATGGCATTCTCTGCGCTTTTGCTGGCATCTCCCGTTTTTGCCGCAACAACACACGCAACTGACGAAACCGTTGCCGCGGCACACGAGGGTGCAGATACCGCGAAGGAAAAACTGCATCAGGCACAAGACAAGGGCGATGAGCTGAAGCTTAAATCCAAACATGCCGCTGAAGGCAAAAGTGACACGCTGAGCAGCAAAGTCAGCGAAGATTCGCAAAAAGCCTGGAATAAAACCAAAGAGGGTACCGAAAAAGGCTGGGATGCCACTAAAGAAGGTGCGGAAAAAGGCTGGGATAAAACCAAAGCCACCACCGAGAAAGGTTGGGACGCAACCAAAGAAGGTGCCGAAAAAGGGTGGGATGCCACCAAAAACGGCGCGGAAAAACTGAAAAAGAAAATCAGTGAATAACCCGGTTACTCTCTGAGTCCCCTGATGGCCGCGAACGGCGTTCTGGCATACAGAATATAGCGGCCTTCAGGGCTTAGCCCTTTCCCCCGCTTCACAAAACCCCGCTTTTCATAAAACTGGCAGGCTGTAATATTAGCCACGAGGCATTTCAGCGAAAGTGTCTCGCCCACTTCACACAAGCAGTGTTCCAGTAATGCAGTGCCCACCCCCATATGCTGGCAAGCAGGTGAAACATACAAATGATGAAGAAAAGTATCTGGCAGCCATACAGCAGCAAACCCGGCAACCGAACCAGAAAGGCGGGCAACAAATACCTGTTCGCCAGTAATTAACTGCGCGAACTCACTGTCGGTGTAGTGTTTACTGGTAAATACATCACCTTCTGCTCGTGCCTGGTTAAATAACTGGCATAACTCAGGTAAATCAGCTTTTCCGGCAATCGTTATTTCTGTTCTGTCCATAAAAATCTCACTGATTATCACTTCCATTAATAACATTGAGCCAGAGCCCAACACAAGACACAAACCAGAAAAGTATGTCGCAAAACCACCTGGCTTGTGCCTGTTTTTGGGCTTTTTCTGGCACCGTAAGCCAGAGCCAGGCCGCAGACACCCCCCTCCAAAACCAGCGCTAAAGGGCGTAATTTCATTATTTACCCTTAGCAGCATGGTTCATTAAAGGATATAACTTATATCAGACTTTCCTAATACACTGAAATTTCACTGCAGTAGAAGCCATATAATACAGACTGGTCGCTACAAATATTCAGCACCCGTTGTTCTTAAGTTTGCAGTAAGATAAATGTTTTATGCCAAAGGACAGAGAAACAGCAATGACGATACTGTATGTAGTGACATTAACATATATCAAACCTCTGGAAGAGGTTGATGCCCATATTCCGGCACATATTGAATGGTTGAAACAGGGTTATGCCGATGGGGTATTTCTGGCATCAGGCCGTCAGGTTCCCCGGGTGGGTGGTGTTATTCTGGCACAGTGTGCCAGCAAAGAATTACTCCTTGAAAGATTGCGCCACGATCCCTTTTCCCAAAATAACCTGGTAGAAACGGTCATTACTGCTTTCGAACCCAGCATGTGCGCAGAGGCACTAAAAACACTGTTGTAATAACACAGGCGAAGCGGGCAATTGCCCTGCCTCGCCTGCCGGGCTAATGGTGAGCAAACCATTGCGCCACTTTTTCACGCTCAGGCACACCACCGCTATGCACTACTTTGCCATCCATCACCACGCCAGGCGTACGTAAAATGCCATAGCGGGCAATTTCTTCAATGGCATCCACTTTTTCCAGTTGAATGGTTTCCCCGGCATCAAAGGCAACCTCTTCAATCACCTGACAGGTCTTGCGGCAATTAGCACATCCGGAACCTAACACCTTGATGTTTTTCATCTGTTATCTCCTGTTAAAACAGTGCATTAAATACATAACCGACTAATACAATCCCACAGGCAACCACGCCCGTGAATGTGGCAATTAAGCGCAGTTTCAGCACTTTGCGTAAAATCACCATTTCAGGAAGTGACAAGGCCGTAACACTCATCATAAAGGCCAGTACCGTGCCTAATGCTGCACCTTTGGCGAGTAAGGCCTGAACCACAGGCAGGATCCCTGCCGCATTGGCATACATCGGTACGCCCGCTGCCACTGCGAGAGGGATGGACCACCAGGCCTGTTTCCCCATGATGCTCACCATCATGTTTTCTGGCACATAACCATGAATCAGAGCGCCAGCAGCTATCCCCGCCAAAATGAAAGGCCAGACTCGCCCTACGATTTCTCGCACAGCCCGGGCTCCTTGTTTAATCAATTCAACCAGCAGGAATGTTTCACGGGCCATGTGGGTATCAACGCGGGGCATCTCCCGCACCCAGTCTTCGAGATAAAGTGTCATATTGAGCTTGCCAATAACCCAGCCACTGACCATGGCAACAGCCAGGCCCATCACTAAATACAGCAGTGCAATTTGCCAGCCAAACAGGCCAAACAATAAAACCAGCGCTACTTCGTTAACCATGGGTGCTGCAATGAGAAAGGAAAATGTCACCCCAAGTGGGATCCCTGCCTGCACAAACCCAATAAACAACGGAACCGCAGAGCAGGAGCAGAAAGGTGTCACCACACCCAGCAATGCGGCCAGAATATGTGAACCAATCACACCGGGCCGTGCGAGCACCGCACGGGTTCTCTCTGGCGTGAAATAACTGTTCACCATCCCCATCACAAACACCACCCCGGTCAGTAACAGCAACACTTTGGGCGTATCGTAGAGGAAAAATTGCAGCGCCTGCCCTGCCGGGCTGCGCTGGTCAACAGGCAATAACGAAAGCAGTGCTACAGAAAGCGGATACAGCAGGCTATACAGCGCCACCCACACCACACCGCCCACCAGCAGCACAATGGCAGGCCAGCGCAGCAACGCGCGCTGTAACAACACTGAATGGCACATTTTTCTCTCCTCATTCTGGCTTCCTGGTAAGAAGACGCAGCAGAGCAGAAAAGGATGCAGATTATTTTATTAAGGAAGAGGATGCATCGCGTGGAACAAACTGGCATACAGCGCCGGTTGGGTCGGTCTGTACCTGGCACTTTTTACGCATCAACTGGTACAAACGCTGCCGGGCTCGTAACAAGCGGGATTTCGCAGCAGGAAGCGATAACTGATGTGTTACGGCATATTCGGCAACCGTCATCCCTTGCAGGTCGCAATAGCGAACGATATCGCTGTCCGCTTCCGCCAGTTCGCTGAGCACCCGAGGCAGGCATTGTTGAGCCAGTTGGTCAATTACCGCCTTGTCCACGGCTTCCGGGGCGGCAGGTTCACCTTCCACAACCTGCTCCAGCGGGATAAAGTGCCTGCCACGCCGGTATGTATCGGCCAGGTAATGGCGCGCAACCTGATAAAACCAGGCACGCGGGTTTTGTACCGTACAGAAATTTTCCTGGGTGGAAAGCGCTCGAAGAAAGACTTCCTGCATCACATCATCCACACTGGTTTGTGCAGGCAGCCGCGCCAACAACCAGCGGCGAAGCTCATTCGCAACACTGCCCCATGACGCAGTAAGGCATGGTGGAACACAACGTTGGACGCAGGGCATAGCGCATCTCTTCAACACTCAGGGTGATAGCAGAATACGGTCAGGATAAATGGCAAACTGTTCAGCTACACGCATTCCTGCCATTTTTCCCCACTCACAGTACAACAGTTGCTCAGGTGCACAAAAACTGAAAAAATGTGATCTTATTTGCATAGAAATGGCAGAGCTTGCAATGGGCATTGCATTTTCCAGGTGTTCACCCGGCCCGGCAGTTCACCGCACCTTTCAGGCATTCACAACAGAGGTTACCAGGGAGCAATCTCACTTGAATGTGTCTGTTTACCTTACAAAGAAGTGGTTATTCAGGAAGCGGGACAATTAATAAAACAGTTAAGAGCGTTATAAGCAAGGTATAAGAAAAACGAAACCCCGGAACCAGCCGGGGTTTGTTATATCTGCCAGTAAAGCCTGCCAGAACTATGTTTCAATGCTACCTGTCAGTACAAAGAACCACCACCCACCGGGCGGGTTTTAAAACGGCGGTGCACCCACAGATACTGTTCCGGCGCACGCAGTATTTCCTGTTCAATAACCCGGTTCATGTAACTGGCTGCCGCCTGGTCTTCCTGTGGATAGTCTGTCATTGCAGGGCTGATATACAACCGGTAGCCTTTACCGGCTGCTTTACGCACCATGGTAATGGTTAGCATGGATGCGTGAGATAACCTCGACAGTACATAGGTACCATTTGTTGTGGCGGCGTCAGGTACGGAGAAAAACGGGGCAAACAGGCTGCCTTTAGGGCCGTAATCCTGATCCGGAGCAAACCACACTGCTTCACCGCTCTTCAGCGCAGCCACCAGTCCTTTCAGATTGCGCCTGTCAATCATAGCCTTATTCGAACGCAGACGGCCTTTGGTTTGCACCCATTCCATTACCGCACAGTTGTGAGGGCGGTAAGTCGCCATCATCGGGCGGCATAACCCCATCACCCGGCCACCGAGCTCAAGAGACATAAAGTGCACACCCACCGCCATAACACCATTGCCGCGTTCCAGAGCAGCAGCTAAGTGCCCGTAGCCATCCACATCAAACCACTTGCGCACACGGGCATCAGGCCAAAACCAGGCCATACCGGTTTCAACTAAGCCCATTCCCAGGGAAACAAAGTTATTTTCAACCAGCTTTTCACGCTCAGACTGAGCCATATTGGGGAAGCACAATTCAATATTACGCCGGGCGATACGTTCGCGGCGTTTTAAAAATGGGCGAGAAGCCCGGCCCAAAGCGCTACCGATTCTAACCAGAACAGGGTATGGCAACTGAACCAGCACCCAAAGGGCACCCAGACCAAACCAGAGCGACCAATAGCGTGGATGAAGAAATGAACGACAGAAACCTGAAGACATTTGTTTTTTCCTGATAAAAGTGCGTTTAAAACTGGTAACGCGTAAGGCAAAAACGAATTTCTTCATCTGTCTTTATGCGGTACGTCCACAGAGATTATTTTCCCACCTGGAAATAATTCCTGCCAGTGACTACGTCTTTCCGGTGCCTAAAGTAACTGACAAACATCATGTTGACTATGGTATGCAGATAATATTTTTTGTAAAGAAAGAGGAGGGGAAATGTGCCTGCGGTTATTGCCTGTTCTTACAGGCTTTTTTTTCCATTTTTTGGCACCCAGACCAGGATGATGTCCAGGCGGTTACCGGTTATACCTTCAGCAACAGAAACAACCGGCAGCATTGCCTGCCAGCCAAACCGTACTCATTTAGTTACCGGGCCTGCCCCAGGCCGCAGATTGGGCAAAAGCCCTTAAGAAAGAAGCAGGCAGACAATCCATTGCACCAGCTATCACCTGCAACCTGATACAATACCAGTGCCGGCACAACCCGGTAATATTGCAGCGCCGGATGCTGTAATATTCGCGTTATTCGTTAGCCAGTTTCTCGGAAGTATTATTGCCATAATTGAAAGAGATCTGTGCACCATATTCCCCAGGCAAACGTCGCCCTTCCAAAAATACTTTTTGCCAGTAAGGATTATCCAGCGACGAGCGCATTACCCCACGGCTGGAAGAAGCGTGCAAAAAATGGTGTTTGGTATCATAAAAACCGACATGCATTTCATGGTGAATACGGAAAAACACTAAATCGCCCGGCTGTAATTGATCCTCGCTAACCCGGTGCCCCATATGAATTAATTGCGCAGTCGTCACCCGGTTAATATCAATATTGAAGCGATCTTTGAGAGTGCGCCAGACAAACCCTGAACAATCAACACCTTTCAGTGTTGTTCCCCCCCAATGATATGGTGTTCCTTTCCATGCGCCCATTTGATCATGCAGGGCAGCAATAACATTAATTAAATCAGGCTGTTGATGCGAGGAAAATTGATCATCTGCCTGTAAATCACTTGCATATTTTCCCTGATGAACTGGCCGTGAACTACAGCCCGTCAACAGCATTAATAACAATCCAAAAATGGCAACAGGTTGTCGGGAAATCATCATTTTTTTATCATTTTCAGTAGGCTGTATTATAAGAAGTGGCATTCATCCTAAAGAAGGAATTATTGGAATACTATGCTTAAGGCATTTCATTGAATGAGCAATCATTACAATTGATTACAAAACAACCAAACCAGTCTGCAACCCCCACTCTGCCGATTCTCCATATTTGGGAAAATCCGCAAGAACAGAAAAACAATTTATGAATATATATCACGGCCCAGAAATCGGGCCAGATAGTTAATTCACACCGCCGTGCTTCACTATTATTTCAACCTTTTTACAGACTGACGAGCCACAAAATGTACCTGAGTATTGATCCGGACACTGTAATCATGTTGCTGGCCAGTTTCGGTTACCAGCAGATGTACAGCTGATTTGGTTAATGCTGCAAAGTCTGTCCGCACAGTGGTCAGCGGCGGCGTGGTCAGCGACGAAATAGCCAAATCATCAAACCCGACAACAGAAACTGACTCCGGTACTGCAATTCCGGCCTGGCGCAGACAGTCCATAACCGAAATCGCCACCATGTCACTGACACAAAATAACGCAGTCGCCCCTGCCAGCACACCATGAGACAGCGCATGAGGGATTACCTGTGCCGCGCCAAAGTCACCACCGGCCCGGTCCGCCTCAATTTCTGCCGCCAGTGCTTCATTTTGCATCTGGTTACGGGCGTAATCTTCCAGCGTCAGCACCTGTGAACGGGCGTCAAAACCTGTACCCGTCAGCTCCATTGCCCGCATAAAACCCGCCTTACGCTGAAACAATGAGTGCCGGTAGCCGGCAGTAATAAAACGAATATCCCGGTGGCCCGCTTCAATTAAATGCCGGGTCGCCATCATTGCGCCAAGGGTATAATCAGGTGATACGCAGGAAGAAACCATATTCAAGTCTGCGCCATTAATAATAACCGCCGGTATTCCCAGGGCCTGAATCACCTTCAGTACGGTTGGCGTATCCAGCCCCAAAAGCAAAATAGCTTCCTGCCCTGCCACCTGAGCCGCTACGGCTTCAGCATTCTGAGTATTATGCAATACCAGCAGTTCCACATGCAGGTGAATACGCTGTGCTTCTTCTTTGATATGGCTTATCAGGTAAGAGTAAAAACCGGTGGACAGCCCGACATAATCGCCCACCACCAGTGTAATCCGGGTGATGGTGATACCTGTTTGTAATTTCGGGGTGTTTTTTTTGTAACCAGTCTCTTCAATTGCCGCCATGACTTTCGTGGTGATTTCAGGCGTCACAAATTTACTGTTATTGAGCACTCGCGAAATTGTACTTTTGGAAATTCCAGTCAGCGCTTCAATATCGGCCAGCGTTGGTTTTTTTGATTTGTTCTCTGGCTGCATCCTTCATTCTCCTGCCACAAGGAAATGTTTCCTGAAAAAAGTCGTTTCCTGCTGTGTTACTGAGCTGAATCCTACCCCAACTCCATCATTTTTGTCATTCGTTTAAATAAATCTCGATGTGTATCAGCTGTACACAAGTAAAATTCTCAGGAAAATTTTCCTGTGCAAGAAAATTTTCAAAACTGAGAAAACGATCACGACACGATCCTGAAGACAAGTGTTACCCTGGCTGCGCTGAAAAAATGGACTCTTCACTTATTACAGGAACACATTATGTCTGCTGTTGATGCCACCTCTTCTCTGTTTACTCCCGCTCAGGTTCCTCATGAAAAACTGGAAAACGCATTGCAGGATGCATGTTGCGCGGTGCTGAATAATGTCCGCCGTATTGGCGACCGGAACCCCAAAATAGGCCTGGATAACAGTGTTAAATACCGTTTTTGCCCACCAAGGGACTGGGTGTGTGGTTTCTGGGCCGGGCAACTATGGCTGGCTTACAAAGTTACCGGGGAAAGCCGTTTGCGAAATAGTGCAGCCATGCGCCTTCCTTACTTCAAAACACTCCTGAATAACCCCGAGTGGATGGATCACGATCTTGGGTTTCAGTTTTCGCTCTCTTGCGTGGCGCAGTACAAACTCACCGGGTGTGAAACCAGCAAAGCCATGGCACTGAAAGCAGCCGATACATTACTCGGGCGGTTTCGTCGGGTAGGGAAATACCTGGTGGCATGGAATGAACACCATGAGCTGGGGCTGGAACAAACTCTGGGCCGTACCATTATCGATTCTTTGCAAAACCTCTCCCTACTGTTCTGGGCATCGGAGAGCACTGCCAACCCGGTCTATCGTGAAGCGGCTCTCGCCCATGCTCATACACTGAAAAAATATATCATTCGGGAAGATTACAGCACCTGGCACTGTTTCTTGTTTGATCCACTCACTCAGCAACCGCTGCGCGGGGAAACGTTTCAGGGTTATGCCGATGACTCTTGCTGGTCACGGGGCCAGGCCTGGGCCATTCACGGTTATGCACAACTTTTCGAGCATACCGGCGATCCCCAGTGGCTGGATACAGCAATACACCTGGCGGATTACGCTCTTGCCCATTTGCCACATGATGGCATTCCCCTGTGGGATTACCGCCTTCCTGCCCATGAAACCCCCTGGCGCGATTCCTCTGCAGGCGCTGTCACCGCCGCGGGTTTGTTACTAATCGCCCAACACTGTAGTGACCAAATCCAACAGGAACACTACCAACAGGCCGGAGCCAGCATGCTCGCAAGCCTGGTGGATCAGTGTTGCCTGGCAGGTAACCCTCAGGCAGAAGGGTTGCTGAGTGAAGGCGCTTCATATGTGAAAGAAGGGTTATGCAACAACATGTTGCCATATGGCGATTACTACTACCTGGAAGCGCTTATGCGTGCCAACGGCTATACCGACTTCTTCTGGAAATAACACTTACCCCGCATCAGAAAAGGAACACCGTAATGAAAAGCCGTATTCTGATTACCGCCCTGCTCGCTGCAGTACTGTCATTCAGTGCCCAGGCCCGTACCTACAAACTGGCAACCAACACTCCGGCAGACAGCCCTACCGGACAGGTCATTAAACAATTTGTCGACGCAGTAAAAACCGGTACAGACAACCGGGTAAATATCCGCGTTTACTGGAATGGCGCATTAGGCGGGCAGACCCAGTACATCTCGCAAGTACAAAGCGGCGTGATAGATATGGGCATGCTAAACAGCGGCATGCTGGAAAACCTGCAACCGGCAATTGGCGTGATTAACCTTCCCTATGTTTTTCGTGACCTTGAGGAATACCACAAGGTCATGAGCAGCGATTACATGCACAACGAGTTGCTGGCAACCACCCAGAAAAATGGCTTTGAGGTTTTAGGCTATATCAGCAATGGCTTTCGCAGCCTGCATGCCTCTAAACCCATTTACAGCATTGAAGATATCCGGGGCCTGAAAATTCGCACGATGGCATCAGACACCTATATCAGTATGTTGCAGGCGATGGGGGCGATTCCGGTTCCACTGGAGTTCACTGAAACATACGGCGCACTGCAGCAAGGAATGGTCGATGGCGCAGAAGGCAGCCTGGCTGGCCTGTGGGAAATAAAATTTGGTGAAGTCACTAAATATGGCGTGCGCAGTGAGCAAACCCGCCTGACAGACTTTATTGTCCTGAGCCAGCGCGCGATGAAAACCATTACTGATGACGACATGGCCGTCCTGCGCACCGCAATGCACGCGGCATCCGAACACTCCATCACTCTGATTGATGCCACTCATAAACAATCCGAAAAACTGGCAGAAGAGAAAATGGGCGTCGTCATTACCGATATTGACAAAGCACCACTCATTGAAGCCATGAAACCTCTGTGGCGCGATGCCATGCAAGACCCGGATAAACGTGAAGCACTGGAACGCATTTTCGCTATAGAAGACCGCGAGCTGGATGTTTAACCTGGCCGGCGTGCATAACCCGCGCACGCCCGGCTCACTATGAGTGATCACCGCAATGAACCAGACCACGACCCCGAGCCTTGCGGAGCAGCCTGCGTCCCTTGCAACAAGCAGGTTGCACCGTATTGAGCAAGTATTGTCGCAAATACTCAGCTGTTTTATGGTGTGCCTGTTAGCCGCCATGAGCCTGCTGATTATTTACAGTGTTATTACCCGCTATTTTTTTCAGTCACCCAGCAGCCTGTCGGAAGAGTTGCTGCGCTTTTCACTTATCTGGCTGGGATTAATTGGCGCAGCACAGTGTTTTAACGGCACTCGCCACCTCAGCCTGCCAATATTATTTGACCGGGCCAGCGCCACAACCCAGCGCTGGATGATGCAATTTAATAACCTGCTGGTTATCACCTTTGGGGTGATTTTGCTGGCTGGCGGCTGGCTGGCGATGGAAAAAAACAGCCAGATGCTGACGCCCATGCTCAAAGTATCTGTTGGCATGTTGCATGGCGCTGTTGTGCTGTGTGGGGCATTCATGATTATCCACCGCGTATTATTTGCCCTGCGCGAATTAGGCTGCTCACTGCGCACCTTACTGGAAAGTCTGGTGTGTGCTCTGAGCCTGGCTGTAATCCTGTTCGCCTTCAGCCAGTTTGCCACCACACCACTGTGGGAATGGCTGGTTTACGACCATCTGGAAGCCACTTCACTGCTGGTTTTATTCAGTACATTCTTCCTGTTTTTGGCAATGAACACCCCCATCGCCGTTGGCCTGGCTCTTTCTGGTTTATTCACTCTGGCTCTGCAAATTGCCCCCTCAGACCTGCTGGCAGTGGTCGGCGAAAAGATGTTTTCCGGGCTGGACAGCTTTGGTTTTCTGGCCCTGCCCTTTTTTATTCTGGCCGGAAATATTATGAACCAGGGCGGTATTGCCCGCCGCCTGCTCGACCTCGCCCTGTTACTGGGTAAACGCATCCCTGGCAACCTGTGGCAGTCAAATATTATCGCCAATATGTTGTTTGGCTCATTGTCAGGTTCAGCCATTGCGGCTTCCACGGCAATTGGCGGTATTGTCGCCCCCATGGCGAAAGAAAAAGGCTATGACATGGCTTTTACTACTGCCGTCAATGCCAGCTCAGCGCCCACAGGTATGCTTATCCCGCCCACTGGCGTGTTTATCATGTACTCGCTGATAACCGGTGGCAGCGCGTCGATTGCGGCCCTGTTTCTGGCAGGTTACCTGCCCGGTATCATGATGGGGCTGGCAGTAATGATTGTTGCCGGGATTTGGGCAAGAAGGCATAACTACCCGGTCGATAAATCTCCCTGGCTGTGGCGGGAAATATCGCAGGTGCTCATACGGGCATTACCCAGCCTTTCCCTGGTTGTCGTGATTATTGGCGGTATCATTGGTGGCATATTCACCGCAACAGAAGGCGCGGGTGTGGCGGTTGCCTGGAGCCTGATGCTGGGGCTTATCTACCGCACTCTCAGCATGAAAAAACTGGTGAAAGTGCTGGCAGAATCCGCAATCACTTCCGCAGTGATTTTGTTTCTTATCGCCTGCTCAGGGTTAATGAGCTGGTCAATGACCTTTGCCAATATCCCCGACACTATTGGCGAGCTGTTAATCAGTGTCAGTGACAACAAATTCGTTATTTTACTGTTGATAACCGTAACTTTGTTAGTGGTTGGCGTATTCATGGATATGACCCCGGCCATGCTGATTTTTACCCCAATTCTGTTCCCGGTGGTTACAGAGCTGGGCATGAGCCCGGTACAGTTCGGTGTCGTGCTCACCTACAACCTGGCGATTGGCATTGTCACCCCGCCAGTTGGCACTGTGTTGTTTGTATCCTGCAGTATCACCGGTGAGAAAGTCACCCGGGTGATTCGCCCATTGCTGCCAATTTTCGCCATGCAACTGGTGGGTTTGCTGCTTATTACCTGGTTCCCGTTCTTTACCCTCTGGCTACCCGGGCTGTTTGGCCTGTAACTGAAAGGAGTCACGCCATGGCATATTACTTTCCCTTTAACAATAACCCACTAAAAACTCGCGCAGATGCTCAACAGATGGTGCGCGACCTGTTTACTCCGCTCATTCCTTACCTGTCCGGCCAGGGCGCTGCGCTGGATCTCAATGAAGGTGGCGCTATTTTCGATATGCAGGCCAGCGCGCTTGAAGGCGTGGCTCGCCCGCTATGGGGAATTATTCCACTGGTGCTGGGAGGTGGCGAGTTTCCCTGGTGGCCGTTGTTGCATAACGCAATTCGCGAAGGCGTTGACCCAACCCATCCCCATTACTGGGGGCCAACCGGTGATACCAATCAGCGCAGTGTGGAAATGGCTGCTTTTGGATTTTTGCTGGCAGTGTTGCCAGAAAAAGGCTGGCAGCCACTTTCCGCCACGACCCAAAATCAACTGGCTACCTGGCTGGCGGCTATCCAGCACCACGCTATGCCACAGAACAACTGGCTGTTTTTTACCTTACTGGTGCAGGCCGGGCTCACCCGGGTTGGCCGGGAAGATCTGGTAGACCAGGCATTACACCAGCGCTACCTGGAACAAATTGCTGGCTGGTATCGGGGGGAAGGTTGGTATGGTGACGGTGACGACCAGGCAATTGACCACTATGGCGGCTTCGCCCTGCATTTTTATGGGCTGATTTATGCCTGCCTGCTGGATAACCCCAATGAAGAATACGCTCAATTGTTTATCAGGCATGCCCGTGACTTTATTACACCTTTTTCTACCTGGTTTGCGGATAGCGGTGAAGCCCTGCCCATTGGGCGTTCAGGTTGTTACCGTTTCGCCAGTGCCGGCTTTTGGGGTGCCGCCGCCATGCTGCCTTTAGAGCAGGGCGAGATGGCCCTGGTAAAAGGCCTGTGGGCACGCCATATTCGCAGCTGGCAGCACAGCCCGATATTCAGCGAAAGGGGTTTGTTAACCCGGGGCTACCGCTACCCAAATTTGCTGATGGCAGAATGGTACAACTCACCAACCTCGCCCTGGTGGGCAATGAAAGCCTTTTTACCACTACTGTTGCCTGAAACACATCCATTCTGGTGCAGTGAAGAATCTGCGGCTTGCGCACCCGGCCCAATATTTGCCATGCCAGCGGCCAATAGCATTGCTCAGCGGGTAAACGGCCACAGCATTGTGCATTTTGCCGGTTTTATCGAGACCAAGTTTCAGTGGGATAAATACAATAAATTTGCTTACTCCACTGCATTTGGCCCGGAGATGGAAAGTACTGCATACGGCCATCTGCTCAATTTTGGTGATAACATTCTCGCATTCAGCCAGGATAATGGCATTCACTGGCACATGCGCCACGCCAATAAATCTGTACAGGTTGAGGGGGATACAATGCAAATCCTCTGGCTGGCTGGTGATATCGAAGTCGAAACGCTGATAACCGTGCTGAGTGATGGCGGCTGCCGTCGGCGTCACCGTTTTATGCTGCACAAACCTGCACGGGTAGTTGAAACCGGGTTTGCCGTGCACCAGTGGCATAAGGCACATTCTTGCCTGGCAAAAAACTCCGGTTCAGGTGCGCAGATTGTTCTGGAAGGTGAAAATGGGCAATCAAGAATAACCAGCCTTGATTCTCATGCTAAACAAGCTCACGCTGCTGCGCGGGCACACACTAATTTGTTGTCACCGCGCTCCGTTGTGCCTTTCTTGTTAACCCACTTGCCCGCTGGCGAACAGGTGCTGGAAAGCATGTTTGCAGTGGTACCTGAAACACGGTAATAATCATTGCGCCATCTGTTATTTTGACTTATGGCGCATTATTTCCCGTCACAATCACAAATCAAAGATGCCTATTCCTTATCAAAATTAATTATTAATAAAAATAAAAATTAGCCCTGCTTAATAAAAAAATAAACCATCTGAATATCTGCTATTTGAACAACTCCAGGCTAATACTTTTCTATACAAATAGAGAGTAAAAATATTCGCCACTGCAACTGCGGAGAAAGTCATGTTTGGATTATCGAAGCCACAGAGCTTAACCAAAAGCGCCGTTCCTGGTCTGAAAAATAATCTACAATCTTTTGATTTAAATGCAATTAAATCCTTCGTCGCCTGGATAGAATTTCTACCCGATGGTACCATTTTATATGCCAATGACCTTTTTCTGGCGGTTTCGGGCTACTCGCTCAGTGAACTTCAGGGCCACCACCACCGCATGCTCTGCCGGCCAGATTATACACATACCCCAGAATATAACGCTTTCTGGCAACGACTGGCGGCAGGTAACCCTGTGGATGGAATATTTGAACGTTATAAAAAAAACCACCAGCCTTTTTTCCTGCGAGCCACTTATTTTCCGGTAAAAAACCAGCAAGGCACAGTCATTAAGGTAATTAAACTGGCTTCGGATATTACCGGCCAACACCTGGAACTGGAAGATAAAGAAGCCATTATATCTGCCTTACACCGTTCGCTGGCGGTGATTACATTCTCACCTGACGGCCATATTATTTGGGCGAATGATAATTTTCTTAAAATCATGGGCTACCAGGCAGAGGAGCTTCAGGGGAAACATCACCGCTTATTTTGTTATGACAGTTTTTATAAGGAAAATCCTCACTTTTGGGATAATTTGCAAAATGGCCAGTCTTTTGTAGGCAGGTTTGAACGTAAAACAGCGGATGGCGGGCGTGTATGGCTGGAGGCCAGTTATAATCCCATCATCAACAGCCACGGCGAAGTATATAAAGTGATTAAATTCGCCTCAGATATTACCGACCGGGTGGAAAATGCCAAACGTATTGCTGACATTGCTGTCACAACATCTGAGCAAACATCACAAATTACCCATAATGCCAACCAGGTACTGAATGAAACCGTTGAAAACTCTGAGCGTATTGCCGGGCAAGTGGACGCCGCCTCACATATTGGTAGCCAGCTCACTGAGTCAGCTCAGGACATCAACACCATTGTCGGCACTATTGATGCCATCGCCTCGCAGACCAATATTCTGGCATTGAATGCAGCCATTGAAGCTGCTCGTGCCGGGGAATCCGGGCGCGGGTTTTCTGTGGTTGCTGAAGAGGTTCGTCGCCTGGCGGCCTCCACTTCCGAAGCAACCCACAAAATTACCCAGGTGGTAGAAAAGAATAATGCACTGATTGCGGAGATGTATCGCCAACTGGATGAAATAAATCAGTTCCTGAAAACAGAGCACGACAAAATAAGTGATCTGTCCCGCAGCCTCAATGAAATCAACCGGGGTGTAAATGGATTCGTGGAGGTCATTCATAAATTAAATGTCTGACCGGGCCGATACTGTAACACAGCAGGTATCACAACAAATGCAGAGTAACCTCTGTTTGATGTATCGCGCCTTCAACCGCGCTAACTCGGGACGACAGTATGCAGGCACGGCACATAAGTAAATTATTGCATCTGCGATTCGCCACCGTTATCACTTTTTTAGCGGGTCTGTTGGTGACTGGCTGCGTGACTTTCACTGTGTATCGTCTTAATCAGGAACATATCCGCCAGGCAATGATCAACAGCGCTCAACCCGAGTTTAGCGCAGTCATTGCCTCCATGAGCCGTTACCAATACGGTTTATTTGAAGCGCGCATGGCGGTGCTCAGTGGAGGCAGGAAAGATGTTGAAAACTCGGGGTTTTATGTTTTTACAAAAACACTGGATCTGGGAAAAAACTTCCCCGGAGCGCGTGGGTTTGGCTTTGTACGCCGGGTTCCCCATGCAGCACTCTCTGATTTTGTCGCAGAAGAACGGCGGGAAAACTGGCCTGATTTTTCCGTGAAGTATATTGCGCCCTGGCAAGGTGAGCACTTTGTTATTGAGTATTTAGAACCGCAAAATATCAGCACCAATGCCAAAGCAATTGGGCTGGATATTGCGTCAGAAACACAACGCAGGGAAGCAGCAATTAAAGCCATGAGAACAGGTAACGCCACCATTACTCAGCCTCTGGCGTTGCAATTTTCCAATGATACAAAACATAACGCCTTTCTTATTTTACTCCCTATCTACCAGCACGCGACAATTCCGAAAACTGAAAATGAGCGAGTTACTCAGTGTTTCGGCTGGGCATTCGCTCCCTTAAACATTACCGACATTATGCAGTCGCAGCGCTTTCACGACCCCAACCTGATTCTTACATTAAGTGATGTGACTGACCCGGGAAACCCTGAAACCTTCTACCGCAGCAGCACTGAGACCGGTTTATATTCCTGGCATCAGGAGAATGCTATTCTGGGGCGCACATGGCGATTTAGCCTTTCAGCAACCCCAGCCTGGCTCAATGGGCTGAATCTTTTTTCCATACCTGGAACCAGTGTTGTTGGCATCCTTTTTTCAGCGATTCTGGCGCTACTAATCAACATTGCGGTTTCACGCGCCAATGACCGCAGGCGGTTATCTGTTGAGCAAAGCAAGCTGACCATGATAGTGGAAAGCTCTGCCGATGCGATTATTGGCAAAGATATCACAGGTAAAATAATCAGTTGGAATACCGGGGCGGAGCACATGTTTGGCTATACCCGGAAAGAAGCGCGAGGGCATTACCTTGCAGACTTAATCGTGCCCATACGCCTGCAGGATGAAGAAGTAATAACCCTGAAACGGGTTGTCAATAAAGAAACTATTAATCATCTGGAAACAGTTCGGCGGCGTAAAGACGGTAGTGAACTTCAGGTATCCGCTACGGTGTCTCCTATTCTGGATGCTGGCGGCACCGTTATTGGTGCTTCGACCACAGTGCGCGATATCTCGCAACAAAAAGAGAATGAAACACGCATTCGTGAACTGAATCAAAACCTGGAACAACAGGTACGTGAGCGCACAGCTGAACTGGCCGGGCTGAATACCCTGCTCAGTACAGTTATGTCTGCCACCTATGAATTTACTATTATCGCAACTGATTTAAACGGCACCATCCAACTGTTTAACAAAGGCGCTGAACGTATGCTGGGTTACAGCGAAGCAGATGTTGTTGGTAAAGTTACGCCGGAAATTATTCATGTACCGGAAGAAGTTGAACACTACAGTCAACAACTCAGCGCAGAGGCCAGCATACCCGTCCGCGGATTTGATGTTTTTGTCTGGCACGCCCGCCAGGGGCGCTCAGAGCAACGCGAATGGACCTATGTGCGTAAAGATGGCAGCCACTTTCCCGTAAGGCAAGTTGTCACCATGATGCGCGATGCGGATGGGAACCCCACAGGTTACCTGGGTATTTCAATGGATATTACCCAGCAGCGCCAGGCGCAACAGGCACTTGAAGCCGCAAGGGATCAACTTCTGAGCACAACCCAAACGTTACTGACTGCCTCAAAAACCGCAGGGCTTGGGATCTGGCGCTGGAATCTGGCGGATAACTCGCTGGAATGGAACGACCTGATGTACAGTTTTTACGACCTGCCACCTTCACTGGAAGGTAATGGGTTATCACTTCACCACTGGGAATCCCGTATTCACCCGGATGACCAGGCTCTGGCTATCCGGCAATTACATGATGCCGTTAATTTGAACCGGGAATACACCCCTTCATTTCGCGTGGTTCAACAAGATGGTGAAGTGCGCTACCTGCAGGCAGGCGCATACATTGAACGTGACACAAACGGTAAGGCGACCCGGGTGACAGGGATAAACCTTGATGTGACAGAAGAACATATGTTACGTGGCAAGCTGATTGAAGCCAAAGAACAGGCCGATGCTGCGAATGCCGCTAAATCGTTGTTCCTTGCAAATATGAGCCATGAAATACGCACACCCATGAATGCTGTGCTGGGTATGCTGCAACTGTTACTTAAAACCCAACTGGCGCCACGCCAGCATGATTTTGCAGAGAAGGCACATATTGCTGCAAAGTCCCTGTTGGGTTTACTGAACGATATTCTCGACTATTCAAAAATTGATGCCGGCAAGCTGGAACTGGATAACCAGCCCTTTAACCTCAACAAAATGATGGAGCACCTGGCTATCGTGATGTCAGGTAACCTCAATAACAAGTCCATTGAGTTACTTTTCGACCTCGATAATCAATTACCCCCAGACCTGACTGGCGATGAAATGCGTCTGCAACAAGTGCTGATCAATCTGGTCAGTAATGCCATCAAATTTACTGAGCAAGGTGAAGTGGTGGTGAAAACCCGTCTGCTGTCACTGACCCGCCACAACGTCACACTGCAGTTCAACGTGTCAGATACGGGTATTGGGATTAGTGAGAACCATCTGGGACGTATTTTTGATGTATTTACTCAGGCGGAAGCGTCCACATCCCGCCGCTATGGTGGTACCGGATTGGGTCTGGTAATCAGCCGCCGGCTGGTCGAACAGATGGGGGGCGAACTGTCCGTACAGAGCACCGAGGGCAAAGGCAGTGACTTTTCATTCAGCCTGACACTGCCGCGCGCAGATAAGACAAAATGGCATCCACTTACTTTCCCATCGCCGGCTCCCAGAGCGCTGGTTGTCGATGATAACCCGGTCGCCAGGGCACTTCTGGAACACCAGTTAACGACGATGAAGGTTTCGACAATCAGTACCAACAATCCGGATGATGCAATACAACTTATTGCCAGAGCAGCTCAGGAAGGACATCCCTTCGATACGGTGTTACTGGACTGGATTATGCCGGAAATGGATGGGCTGGCTTTAGCGGAACATATTCGCTACCAAATGAACCTGCCCAAAGTTCCTGCACTCATTCTGGTCAGTGCGGCTAACCATGCCGATTTGCCCGATACCCATAACTTCCCGATGCTGGATAACGTGCTGACCAAACCACTAACGCCGGAACAGCTGTTCAATGCGATGAATGTTGGCAGAGCGCATGCAGACACCACCCTACAGCCCCAGCAACACCGTCTTACTGGCGTAAATATTCTGGTTGTGGAAGATAATCCGTTTAACCAAATGGTTATCAGTGAATTTTTAACCAGTGAAGGTGCGCACACGCATATCGCCAGTGGTGGGGAAGACGGTGTTCGTGCAGTGCTGTCCGGCAGAAAAAGGTTTGATGTGGTGCTGATGGATGTCCAAATGCCCGACATTGATGGCCTGGAAGCCACCCGGCGTATTCGAGCCAACCCGCGTTTTGCAAACTTACCGATTATCGCAATGACCGCCAATGTCAGTGCATCCGACCGGCAAAACTGTCTTGATGCCGGGATGAATGACCATATTGGCAAACCTCTGGATTTTAATAACGTCATCGCCACGCTTTCCCGGGTATTAGGGCGCAATAACACGTTGCCCTCACCTTTATCCGACAACCTTCCTGGCTTTTTGCAACGTACAGGTGGAAATACCGGCATGTATCAAACATTACTCAATGCCTTTATGCCATCGTTTATTTCATTACAGAACGAGCTACGCCGTGCATGTCAGGCGGAAAACTGGCCTGCTGCAATGGTGGTAATACATACCCTGAAAGGGACCAGCGGTTCCGCCGGTCTGGATAAGCTGTGGGCCTGGCTTGCCGGGCAGGAAGCCGCGCTGAAAACCGCTGACGATACCGGGAAAGCCAGCCTGTTTGCTTCTCTGCCTGATGAAATTGAAAAACGTGCACAAAGTGAATATGCCACACTAATGGAGCAAATTACTGCGCTTATTGCACAAGAAGAAACCAGCCACAGCGGTACAGAACCTGTTCCACCTGTTGCGGGGATTATTCAGTCGTTACACCGCCACCTTGATAACAGCAATATGGAAGCTCTGGAATTGGCGAAGTTATTGCGCCATGCGCTGGCAGGGCAATCTATTTTAAGTACTGAGCTTAACCAACTGATACAGGCCACAGATGCACTGGATTTTGAACAGGCGAAGTACCTCTTAATAAAGATACAGGAGCAGGCCCATGTGGAATAAGGTTCTGGACGAATATGCCATTCGTGGCTATAAACCTCGCATTCTGATAGTCGATGATCAACCCGTCAATATTCATACTCTGAGTGCCGTATTCCACGGTGAACTGGATATTATTGTCGCTACCAGTGGTGAGAAAGCACTGCATCTGGCACTGAAACAGAAGCCTGATCTGATCCTGCTGGATATCGTGATGCCGGATATTGATGGCTATGAAGTTTGCCGGAAGCTGAAGAATGATCCCATCACAGAATGGATCCCGATTATTTTTGTCACCGCCGAAACTGAGGCCAATGTGGAAGCATACGGTTTTGAAATTGGCGCGGTCGATTTTATTGCCAAACCAATTAACCCGGCGATTGTTCGCGCCCGGGTTATGACACAACTTATGCTCAAGTTGTACATGGATAATATGCGTGAAGTCGCCTGGCTCGATGGGTTAACTGGTCTGTATAACCGCCGGCGGTTTGATGAAATGTTAAAACAACACTGGCTGTTATGCCGCCGCGAGCAGCGACCTCTCGCAATTATCATGCTGGATGTGGATTTTTTTAAACGCTTTAACGATAACTATGGGCATCAGAAAGGCGACGATTGCCTGCGGGCTATTGCCATCGCACTGAAAGGTACACTGCGCCGCCCGATGGATATGGTATTCCGTTACGGTGGCGAAGAGTTTACTTGCCTGCTGCCTTTGACTGATCTCGCGGGAGCACAAGAACGCGCCAGCGCCATACTGAACGCAATAAAAGCACTCCAAATTCCTCATGCCACATCACGAGTCAGTCCGTTCGTTACCATCAGTATTGGTATTGCCTGCACCATCCCGGAACAAGAGAAAGGCGAAGAAGACTTGCTTAATCACTCAGACCAGGCGCTGTACCAAAGCAAAAGTGATGGGCGCAACCGCATCACAACCTGGCCTGGTGATAAACCGGATACCGTTTCAGAGGTCTGAATTTTATGCTGCTTTACTATTGCGCCGCGCCGTCATCAGATAGCGGTTGAAAAGTGCCGTCAGTGGGTTAGCGCAACCGAAGCAGGCCCCTGCCCGGGTTGAATAACGGTAGCGTCCGGCAATTTTCCGTGCCTGAATCTCTCCCGACCGCATCCCTTTTTTTATCTCGTAATAAATAACTTTTCCGGATGTGCCCAGTGCGCGGTTAATCGCCTGGGCATCAGAAGCAGGATGTTCCCGTAAAAACGCGTACAGTTGCTCATAACGTGTCATCACACTCTCCTCATCATTCATCACGTATCCCCCGTTATCATTACCAGGTTTTTCCGATGTTAAACTGGAACTGCTCTGATTTATCGCCACTGTATTTTTTCACCGGCTCAGCATAAGAAAACACCAGAGGCCCGAGCGGAGACATCCATTGCAACGCCACCCCGGCAGAAACACGGATATCACCCGGGTCGCTGTAATCCGGGATCCCGGCACTTTCGGTTTGTGCGGTATTTTTCCAGGTGGTACTCCATACCGAACCCGCATCAACAAATAGCGAGGTACGCAGGGAATCCGCGTAACGGTCATTCACAAATGGCGTCGGTACAATCAATTCCGTGTTCAGTACTGCCATGGCATTGCCGCCCACGGCATCTGATGAAGAATCAAGCGGGCACGCACTGTAGCTACTTTCGGAACCATTACACTGGTAATAAGCCGCCTTTGGCCCAATCGTGTTGGAAGAAAACCCGCGTACAGAAGACGAACCACCCGCATAGAAATTGTCATAGAACGGCACAACATGCCCATTCAGGCCCGCCGCGTAACCCGCCCGCAGCCGCTCCATCCACACCCAGGTTTTACTGGCGGATAACGGGACATACTGAGTGGTATCAAAAGACAGTTTGTAATAACTGTTATCAGAACCCGGCACTGTCACTTTACCGGTCAGGCTGGTTTTATTACCCGACTGCGGGAAATAGCCCCGGTTCAGGTCATTGTATTGCCAGCCCAGGCTGGCAAAGTAATCATTGCCGCTATAACTTGCTCCACTGTCGCCATCTTTTGTCACCACCTTCGGGTTAATATTTTGCGAACTGAGGTAATTCCAGATGGTCAGTTCCGGATCCATGTTGGTTAAACGGTTATGAACATAATCCAGCCCCAGGTTCAGGCGGTTATTCTCACTGATGGGAAAGCCCAGGTTGCCACCTAAACCGTAACTTTGCAGGTTATAACTGGCTTCATCAGAATCAGAGGCATCATAGCTGTTATAAAAAATCTTCCCGCCAAGGCTCACCCCATCCGGGGTAAAATAAGGGTCAGTAGCAGACAGTTCGACATAAGACTGGTAACTGTTGCGTGTGCCACTAAAACTCACTGTGTTACCTGTTCCCAACCAGTTATCCTGGGTGACACCCAGTTGGTAACTCACGCCGCTGTCTGTTCCATAGCCCAGTCCCACATTAAAAGATCCTGTATTACGTTCTTTCACGGTGTAGATAACGTCAACCTGATCGGCCGTGCCGGGAACCGGGCGAGTTTCAGTATCGACTTTCTCGAAGAAACCCGTCCGGTCAAGCCGTGCTTTTCCCTGTTCCACACTTTCGCTGTTCAGCCACCCACCTTCCATTTGCCGCATTTCCCGGCGCAGCACCGAATCACGGGTGATGTCATTTCCTTTGAAAATGATACGGCGCACAGTAAATCGCCGCCCGGCATCCACTTGCATATGCAGAACAACCCGGTGAGTGGTGTCGTCAATCTCAGGCTGGGTTCGGACAACCGGGGAAGCGTAGCCATATTTTCCCAGCAGTTTTTTAATGGCTTCTTCTGCCTGGGTAATCTTCGCGCCACTGTATAAAGAACCTTTGGGAAAGGTGGCCAGCTTCTCTATCTCGTTGCTGTGCCCGGCCAGATTGCCTGTCACCAGGGTGCTGTCAATCTGGTAACGGGCACCTTCACGCAGGTTAATGGTGATATAGAGTGATTTTTTATCCGGGGTCATACTGACCTGGGTGCTGTCTATGGCAAAGCGTGCGTAACCGCGGTCGAGGTAATAGCTACGCAATGTTTCTAAATCGCCTGCCAATTTTTCTTTCTGGTATTTCTGATCTGCCAGCACGTTCCACCAGGGAACATCGTCCCGCAGTTGGAAATTATCCAGTAACGTTTGCGTACTAAAAGCGTGGTTACCAATCAGGTTTATCTGGATTATTTTTGCTGACACCCCTTCCTGAAACACAAATTTCAAATCAACCCGGTTACGGGGCAACGGCGTAACCACCGCTTTTACTGTTGCGCTGTATTTACCCACACTGTAGTAAAACGACTGCAATGCCTGCTCCATTTCAGAGAGCGTATTGCGGTCAAGCGCACTGCCAACGGTAATGCCCGATGCATCCAAATTTTGTTTCAACAGATCATCTTTAACCGACTTGTTCCCGGCAAAACTGATGCTGGCAATGGTCGGTTTCTCTTTCACCTGCACCAACAAGGTAGAGCCATCGCGGGAGATGGCTACATCTTCAAAATAACCGGTAGCATAGAGCGCGCGAATCGCATTACTAATGTCCTGATTGCTGACATCATCTCCCTGATGAACTGGCATACTCAGTAATGCAGCTCCGGGCGTTACTCGCTGTAATCCTGTGAACTGAATATTGTTCACGATGGTGCCTTCTGTCGCCCAGACAGTCACTGTCGGCAGCAATAAACTCACAAGCAAGTAATGCCTAATTTGCATAATCTCTTCACTATCCAGCAATGGGTTTTCTGTACACAGCAAATCCACCTGCCAGCTAAGTTATTTTTGGTAGCAAGTGAGGAAGTGCTGACAGTTTCATGAAGCCGAAAAGTAGCGAGGAAAAATGGTGAAACAATGAAGAAAAAATGAATGAAATAATAGTTCTCACATAATCTAAAATAAAAAAATATTTTATCAAACATCAGTGAACTTTCATCATACAGATTTGTCTTAACGCCCCCTGTGAAATGAATAGTCATTAATCATCTTACTTATCATGATGCCAGAATAATTTTTATCACCTGTGCTAATTTACCAGCCGAGTTTTAAAATGAAATGATATCGCTGGCAGGTATTGAACTGTTGTACAAAAGGCGACAGGGTTTAAAAGAATACACTTAGATTAAATATATAACACCACAAAGCATATTCATATTTAATGAGATGGTCACTCCCTCCTTCCCGGTACTATGCTGAGGACAGGCTTTCATTCGGAGAACTATCATGGAAAACATTGCGCTCATTGGTATCGATCTGGGTAAAAACTCTTTCCATATTCATTGCCAGGATCGTCGCGGGAAGGCTGTTTACCGTAAAAAATTTACCCGGCCAAAGTTGATCGAATTTTTGGCGACATGCCCCGCTACAACCATCGCAATGGAAGCCTGTGGCGGTTCTCACTTTATGGCACGCAAGTTGGAAGAGTTGGGGCATTCCCCAAAGCTGATATCACCACAATTTGTCCGCCCGTTCGTTAAAAGCAATAAAAACGACTTTGTCGACGCCGAAGCTATTTGTGAAGCTGCATCGCGTCCGTCTATGCGTTTTGTGCAGCCCAGAACGGAATCTCAGCAGGCAATGCGGGCTCTGCATCGTGTCCGTGAATCCCTGGTTCAGGATAAGGTAAAAACAACCAATCAAATGCATGCTTTTCTGCTGGAATTTGGCATTAGCGTTCCCCGAGGAGCTGCCGTTATTAGCCGACTGAGTACCATTCTTGAGGACAATAGTTTGCCTCTTTACCTCAGCCAGTTATTGCTGAAATTACAACAGCATTATCACTATCTTGTTGAGCAGATTAAAGATTTGGAATCCCAGTTGAAACGAAAGTTGGACGAAGATGAGGTTGGACAGCGCTTGCTGAGCATTCCCTGCGTCGGAACACTGACAGCGAGTACTATTTCAACTGAGATTGGCGACGGGAAGCAGTACGCCAGCAGCCGTGACTTTGCGGCGGCAACAGGGCTTGTACCTCGGCAGTACAGCACGGGAGGTAGGACGACATTGCTGGGAATTAGTAAGCGAGGTAATAAAAAGATCCGAACTTTGTTGGTTCAATGTGCCAGGGTATTCATACAAAAACTGGAACACCAGTCTGGAAAATTGGCCGATTGGGTCAGGGATTTACTGTGCCGGAAAAGCAACTTTGTCGTCACTTGTGCTCTGGCAAACAAGCTGGCCAGAATAGCCTGGGCCCTAACGGCACGACAGCAAACTTATGTAGCATAACGGCAGAAATACACCGGTTTAAAGAATTACTGATCTGGTTTTGCGAATACTGATATTGATGATACTAACGGCCCACCGGCCTGTTGAGGAACCTGTAAAACGGAAAGGCTCATTGAAGCCGTATATTTTCTGGAGGTTCATCAGGCGCGGAACTCATCAAGGCGCGGGAATAAAATCCCATTCAGACGCCGGATAGATTCAAGCAAGCCAACTTGTCGTCAAAATCGGTGTTGCAAAAACGGGAGTGACCATAGATTCTCCGTTTTCTCATCACTATTCCTCATTATGATTCATTTCACCAGAGTAAATTAACTTGCTTTTTCCTGGTTAACGCCAGCCTCCCAGGTTTGGCTTTAAACCATTGAACAGCACAGGGAGGTAAGTTATTTATTCTGGCATTTTCATTCCTAACCAATAAGTTGACTTTGCCCACCGCCTGGTGGGCTTTTTTTTGCCTGAGATGAAGCGCAGTTGCGGATTCACGATTTATGACTCAAAATCAAATCAATAGCACTTTTTGATGCTTTTTCACTCAAGAAACAACTCGCAGTGCCGAAAACGTTAATGGGAGCGTAACGCGTTTCCAGAACCCCGGTCTCAATGGCAACACATAAGAAACGTTAACTATGGTGTCATATAAACTGGTTAATTTAAGAAATCTCATGATAGCTTTGTCTGTTGGCAGCGTGCTGGCAACGGCAGTGATATTGCTTGTCCTTGTTTACCGGTTCCAGAGTGATGATTTACGCCGCACTATCCTGTCAGATAACACCCAGTCATCACAAAAACTTGCTGAAAGTATTAACCATTATTTCCTTCAGGCACAACATGCACTGGCCTGGAGCGTACAGAATGTACCGGATGCAACCCAGCGGGTAAATCTGGCCCAGGAAGCCCGGCGGCTGTACCAGCAATCACAACTTTTCAACCGGGTTGCTGTCGTCAATGAACACAATGTCATTGATGCCATTTTCCCCGCAATGCCTGGGGATAGCCATAAACCGCTCAATTCACCGGGCAGCCTGAGTGCACTGCAAAGCCGCAAGCCACAAATTAGCCTGCCGTATATTTCAACCGCGAATAATTTTGTTGTTCTGCTCAGCTATCCGCTCAGCTCTCCGCAAGGGCAGCCTGTTGGTTACCTCGCTGGCGTAATTTATTTACACAAAGACAGTGAACTGAACCGGTTGCTGAAAAGCTATCACTACACCCAGGGCAACCAGGTTCGCATTGAAACACCATCAGGAGCTGTTATCTACGACAGCAGCCGTACCCCGGGAGATACATCGGCTCTGTTCGATGAACCCAGTTTATCTGAACGCCTGCTAAAAAGTGCTTCCGGATCATTTGAAGGGGAAATCCACCACCAGACCGCGCTTATCAGTTATTCAACCGTTAATTCCACGGGATGGAAAGTGGTCATTTATTCACGCCAGACAGCAGTCAAAGCAATGATGGCATCGTCTATCAGTCTGTCTGCCGGGGTGATATTCCCGGTAATTGTGTTGATTGCCTTAACTGCAGGCTATCTTGCCTCACGCATATCAACACCACTCACTCGCCTTGCACGGGTAACAGAAAAATTTCCCGCCGATGAAAAACTCAAAAACATTCTCAATATCAACGTCTGGTACTATGAAGCAAAAATATTACGCAAAGCAGTTTATAAAAGTTTGCGGGCGATGAAATACACCGTATCCCGTTTAAACAATGATGCCATGACGGACCAACTCACCGCGCTATACAACCGCCGTGGATTAGTTGAAAAAATGCGTGACTTATCGACCAACAATAATATTATCATCATGCTTGATATTGATAATTTTAAACATATCAATGATAAATATGGGCATGATATTGGCGACCGAACATTAGTCACGCTGGCAAAACGTCTCAAAAGTCTTTGCCGCAGCAGCGATATTATTAGCCGTTTTGGCGGAGAAGAGTTTGTTGTTGTTTTACCCGGCTGCCCGTTTGATACCGGGGTAACCATTGCCGAGCGTATTCGCTTTGGTGTTTCTGGCTACCACGATGAAGGTATTCCTGTATTCACCGTTTCGGTTGGTGTTTGCGGTATGACGGAAATGTCCAGCGAACAGGTTGATCAGGCCATTAAACTGGCTGATATTGCACTGTATGCGGCCAAGGAAGCTGGCCGCAATTGTGTGGTGACCAATCATAATGGGCAATTGCGCCGTTACCCACAAGGGAACTTGTTGGTTCAACCACCACAAGAAGTTGTAGTGGGGAAAGCAACATCTAAAATCTGACAGCATCAGATTGATATATACCCTCATACTTAACGGATAATTTAATTTAAAGCAATGCAATTTCAAGGAGCTAATACTTTATTAGAATAAACTGAATCACGAAACAACGACACAATAAAAAACAAATCATGAACCAAAGTAAAACAGCAATTATATCTGTTATATATTCACAGCGACTTAAAGTAAATTAAGCAATAATACTGGTGTTATTTATTATGTCTTTGCTATATTGAAACTTCACCTGGAGCCTTCAGTTTAATGCGAAGCCTGCAGTATTCTCTTTAAGCTGATGTATAGGATATTTTTAGCAAATAGCTTTATCCGGACACTTTAAGTCAAATTATCACACAGGTCATTCGTTTTATACGGCTGACCGGTAATGATGTCAGGATGGTTAATGATGAGAATAGACAGCGTACAATCTGGTTTTCTCGCGACAGGCAACAACCTTGCCAGCGACACATCAGCAAGACAACCTCTGGGTATAGAACGTAGCAGTGGAAACTGGTGTCCACAGACAGGGATGTGGCAAATGACTAACATCACAGCCAGTGCCATTGTGGGTATTCAGAAAGGGGCAATGATGCCCTGGCATCATGGACAGTCGGCTAACTGGCGACTGGTGAGTTATGACTACACGAGTGAAGATGCAGCATCCTGATTATCCACAAGGGTGGTGAACACACATTGTTTTGCCACCCTTGTGGATTCGTTACTGACCCGAAATATTCCCACTGCAAATCTGTTTTACTTTTTTCGCTTGTGGCTTAATCCAGACCATTCATACTTTCTGGAAGATATAACAGAACTGATAACAATATCCTGCAATAACAGTCTGCATCAGCATTTTTCTCACAAACAATCCGCATCTGTCCGCCGAGAAAAATCTTTAGCCATAAAGATGATTTCTTCTGACTTTTCTTTTACCACAAACCGTAAAACATGATTGTACATGAGACCGCTGCGCAGTCTCACCAGGAGGAATATCGTCAGGCTGTCAGATTAAGAAATCTTCTAATGATTTACCCTGTTCCAGCGCCTGTGCAATAGGTTTTGGAGTACGCCCCTGACCGGTCCAGGTTTTTACTTCACCATTGGTATCAGTGAAGCGGTATTTAGCAGGGCGGGCGGCACGTTTTGTTCCTGAACCTTTACCACCTGTCGCTTCCATTAATAATGAGGGATCCAGGCCATCCTCTTCCATCAGGCTCAGAATAAGATTAATTTTCTCTTCTCTTTCAGCCAGAACCTCAGCCTGAGCCTGTTGTTCTTCACGCTTTTCTTCAGTGACGATCCTGACTTTTTCCAGAATATCTTCAAGCACGTCAGTGGAGAAATCGCGAGCCATGGCACGCAATGTGCGGATGTTATTTAATTTTTGCAACTCAACAGTCATTATAATTAGCCACCTTTTACTCAAATAAATAGAAGCGTTATTTTAAACATTAAAACTAATACATTTCAAGACCACATAAAAATAACACTAACTCAAGTCAACATAATTATAAAACACAGCAATACTAAACCACCAATAAACAGAAGGATTAATCTTGTTTTTTAGGAAAAATACATACCCCATATCCGGGCTACAGATCAAAAAAATAGACAGTCCATATCCAGTTCAGATTACAGTGATGGTAGTAACGAGTTCATCGCAATAAGCCAAATGCTGATGCATATTTTTGTCCGACACGCTTCTCTTATTTTTATCCCGGTTTGTAGTCAGTTCAGTAACAGCATTGCATAACCAGTCATTTTTAAGAATAGTTATTCATCATAACCATCAGAATAAAAAACCAAAAAACATTGAAAAACAAGAAATAAAAAAACAAATGTTAAAAAACAACCAAACAGAAAGCATTTCACACTGGATCCAGTAAAAATATGTTGTACCGTTTCATTACCCCTCCATAAAGCCATCATTCAATTTATTGATAAATAACAAAAATATCATCAAACCTGGAGTTTAATGACATAACCCGCTCAAAAATCATTACTGTAGCGAATTTTATGGACAAACCGCACTAAAATAAAAATTTTACGCTAATTGCCGTTTTCAATGCAGTCATATAATCTGGTCAAGCCAGTAAAAACCAAACGCATAAACCATAAACAAACAATCAGTCAGCACTTATAGCCAGATTTAACAAGGAACCAGTAACATGTTCTCGCCACATTCACGCCTGCGTCACGCGGTTGCAGACACCTTTGCAATGGTGGTGTATTGCTCTGTTGTTGGCATGATGATTGAAATATTTATCTCCGGGATGGATTTCCGTCAGTCTCTGTCATCACGCCTGGTGGCCATTCCGGTTAACATGGTTATTGCCTGGCCATACGGGCTCTATCGCGACAAAATAATGGGTTATGCGCGCAGAGCGGGCGGTGGTAAAAAAATAAAGAACCTGGCGGATATGTTTGCCTACGTGACATTCCAGTCACCGGTTTATGCCGCCATCCTGTTTACTGTTGGCGCTGACTGGCATCAGATTGTGGCAGCGGTGAGTTCAAATATGGTCGTATCTATGATGATGGGTGCGGCTTATGGTTACTTTCTCGATTTCTGTCGCCGGTTATTCCGTGTGGTTGATACACAGCAACCCGCTCACGCTGAAATTTCAAACGCAGTACAGTAAAGCAGACAGGACAATCCGCAGCAAACAACCAGCAGGCTCTGTGCACCTGCAAGCTAACAGCACGGGCGGAAATAACTGCCCGTTGCTGGTAACAGACTAATACCAGAGTGTATTTACTGAATAAATACTTGCCTGGTATTACCCTTCACAAGAAAAAAATGTGTTTTATTCCGCCTGGCCAAACAAGCCAACTAAATAACGTTCCAGGGCAATGCGTGAGCTAAAACCATGGGGAATGCCATAATGTGTTTGCGCATCTCCACCCAGCCACAACGGGAAATGTTTATACAATTCGCTGGTTTTTATATCTGATGCAGGTTCCGCCAGTGTGTGACTGCGCTCTTTCATTGCCGGGTGAATAACCAGTGCAGTGCGACCCATCCTCGCTTCCCGGTTTACATAAACATAATTCTCTCCACGGCGGTATCCATATGCCCCCCGCTCCATGCTGTCCATAATAAAACCAGCTTTCTCCAGAACGCGTGCCACCTCATCGGGTCGTAAATACATTGTGCTTCCTCATCCTCTCGTAACAGCTTCGCAACCATACCGCATGGCTACAAGGAGATGCTTTCAGAATAGTCCAGAAACCGCCTTTTACCGCAGTTTCTGCCAGAAAAACGGCATTCTGGCGTCTACACTGTTATCTGAATCACTTAAAAAAGGAGGTCCTGTGCTTAGAAATACCAAACAGAAGACACTTCAAAACGCACCAGAAAACCAGGCAATGCAGGATGAAATAACAAATATCGCCAGTACGCTGGAAAAAGTGCTGGACGCCTGGGACAGTGATGCAAAAGAAGAGCGTGACAGCATTAAGCACCATGCTACACGTTTACTCAGTGAAACGCGCGCCCGCCTTAATGGGCATAACCGCCTGCAACAAGCCACGCGCGATGCCGCTCATCATACGGATGAATGGGTGCACAACAAGCCATGGCACAGTATTGGCCTGGGCGCAGCTGCGGGGGTGATTGTCGGCGCACTGCTGACACGAAAATAAAGCCTTCACACAACCCGGCAACTACGCCGGGTTGACCTCTGTTCCACCAGTGGCGACTGCACAAACACCCGGATCATTCACGCCCTGCCTAAGCACCATATATTGTATGGTTGATAAAAATAGTAACTACATCTAGTATCAGAAACACAAGAGCTCACCCACCGCTGTGCGTAAGGGTGTTTTTTTAACTCCTCATATGAGAATGCGAATCATGAGCATTAGTATTTACAAAAAAGAAAACTGTGTACAGTGCCATGCCACCAAACGCATGCTGGCACAACGTGCAATACCCTTTACTCTGATTGATATCGATACCCACCCTGAATGCACTGGCTGGTTAAAAAGCCAGGGCTTTCTCCAGTTACCGGTTGTCATTACCGATACCTTGCGCTGGAGCGGCTTCCGCCCGGATATGATTAATCGCCTGCATTCACAGCCGGGGACTGGCGCATGAGTAATCTGGTGTATTACTCCAGTTCATCGGGAAATACACGGCGGTTTGTCGAACGCCTTGCAATACCCGCACTGCGTATCACCACACCGCCACATCCAATACTCTATGTCCGCGAGCCTTTTATTTTGATTGTGCCCACTTATGGCGGAGGCGGGACTAACGGAGCGGTTCCAGCCCCGGTGATTCGGTTTCTGAACCAACCAGAAAACCGGCATTTGCTCAAGGGAGTAATCGCTTCTGGCAACCGAAGTTTTGGTGCCGGATTCTGTCTTGCCGGCAAGGTAATCGCTGAGAAATGCCAGGTGCCCTGCCTGTATCGATTCGAATTACTCGGAACACCTGAAGACGTCGAAAACGTGAGAAAGGGAGTAAAACAATTTTGGCTACAGCAACGATAACTGCAACCACAGCAGCATCCCGTGACCAGGATTACCACGCGCTTAATGCCATGCTGAATATGTATAACAGCGCGGGACAATTACAACTGGATAAAGACAAAGCAGCAGTGGAAGCATATTTGCACCAGCACATTACGCCTGCCAGACGCACTTTCGCGGGCCATGCAGTTCGGCTAAAAACACTGGTTGATGAGGGGTATTACGATGGTGAGATGCTGGCACAATATACCCAGGAAGAACTTGTCACCCTCTTTGCTGCTGCCGACCAGAGCGGATACCAGTTTGCGACCTTTCTTGGCGCGTGGAAGTTTTATAACAGCTATGCCCTGAAAAGCTTTGATGGCTCACAGTATCTGGAAGATTTTCCCCAACGAGCCTGCATGGTCGCACTGACCCTGGCCCGGGGCGACGCTCGTTTTGCCACACAGATACTTGCCGAGATCCTCACAGGCCGCTTCCAGCCTGCCACGCCAACATTCCTTAATGCTGGCAAACAGCAGCGTGGTGAACTGGTTTCCTGTTTCTTGTTACGCATCGAAGACAATATGGAATCCATTGGACGGGCCGTTACTCACGCGTTGCAGTTATCCAAACGTGGGGGTGGCGTGGCCTTTGTATTGTCTGCATTACGTGAAGCAGGCGCACCAATAAAAAAGATTGAGAACCAGTCTTCCGGGGTCATACCTGTGATGAAAATGCTGGAAGATGCATTCAGTTATGCCAACCAACTGGGCGCCAGGCAAGGTGCCGGAGCGGTATGGTTACATGCGCACCATCCCGATGTTTTACGCTTCCTGGATACCAAAAGAGAAAACGCTGATGAAAAGCTGCGTATCAAAACCCTGTCTCTGGGCGTGGTTATCCCGGATATCACTTTTCGGTTAGCCAAAGAAGATGCGCAAATGGCACTGTTTTCACCCTACGATGTTGAGCGGATAACCGGAAAGGCGTTTTGCGATATCAGTATCAGCCAGCACTATGATTCACTGGTAGCCGACACACGCATTCGCAAACACTGGGTTCGGGCTCGTGATTTTTTCCGTACTCTTGCTGAAGTACAGTTTGAATCGGGTTATCCCTACATCATGTTTGAAGACACCGTTAATCGGGCCAACCCGATTGCGGGTTATATCAACATGAGCAACCTGTGTTCTGAAATATTGCAGGTTAACCAACCCTCTGTGCTGGCAGAAAACCTGGATTACCTGCACACCGGTAAAGATATCTCCTGCAATCTTGGGTCGCTTAATATTGCGCACACAATGGATTCCCCCGATTTTGCCCAAACTGTTGAAACAGCCGTCCGGGCACTGAGCGCAGTTTCAGATTTAAGCGTTATTGAGTGTGTACCCTCGGTAATGGCAGGAAACGCATCGGCTCATGCAATTGGGTTGGGGCAAATGAACCTGCATGGTTTCCTGGCTCGTGAAGGAATTGCCTATGGCTCGCCAGAAGCCATTGATTTCACCAATATCTATTTTTACAGCATTGCATGGTATGCGTTGCGTGCGTCCAACCGGCTCGCCCGCGAACGAAACCAGCGTTTTGCCGGGTTTGAACAGTCTCAATACGCAAGCGGTGAATATTTCCAACGTTACACCAGCAAGTTGTGGCATCCAGAAACAGCCCGGGTACAGCAATTGTTTGACCGTGCGAATATTTGCATCCCCGACCAGTCAATGTGGTGCCAGTTGCGTGACGACATTATGCGCGATGGGTTATATAACCAGAATTTGCAGGCTGTCCCACCCACTGGGTCTATCTCCTATATCAACCACGCCACATCCAGTATTCACCCGGTCATTGCCCCTGTTGAAATACGCAAGGAAGGGAAAACCGGCCGGGTCTATTACCCGGCACCGTTTATCAACCAGAGCAATATGCATCTTTATCAGGACGCCTGGCAAATTGGTCCGGAAAAAATAATTGATACCTACGCAGCGGCCACACAACACGTCGACCAGGGATTATCGCTGACGCTCTTTTTCCCGGATACCGCAACCACCCGTGATATCAACAAAGCGCAAATTTATGCCTGGCAAAAAGGGATAAAAACCCTCTATTACATTCGCCTGCGCCAACAGGCATTAGCCGGAACAGCAATCGACGGCTGTGTCTCCTGTACGCTGTAAGGAAAAACCATGAATCCACAACGCCCTGTTAGTGCAATTAACTGGAACCGGTTAATTGACACCAAAGACCTGGAAATCTGGAACCGCCTGACAACTAATTTCTGGTTACCGGAAAAAATACCGTTAGCCAATGATTTACCATCGTGGCAGACGCTGAGCCATGAAGAACAAATATTGACCATTCGTGTCTTTACCGGATTAACACTGCTTGATACCGTGCAAAACACGGTGGGAGCCCCCAGCCTGATGCCCGATGCCCTGACGCCTCATGAAGAAGCGGTACTCTCCAATATCAGTTTTATGGAAGCAGTACACGCCCGCTCCTACAGCGCTGTTTTTTCTACCCTGTGCTCAATGCAGGAAGTGGATGCGGCATACCAGTGGAGTGAAGAGAACCCCTGGCTGCAACATAAGGTTGAGTTAATACTTAAGTATTATCGCGGGGAGTGCCCATATCGTAAGAAAATTGCCAGTGTTTGTCTGGAATCATTTTTATTTTACTCGGGATTTTATTTACCTATATTCTGGTCTGCCCGGGGGAAATTAACTAACACGGCAGATCTTATTCGCCTTATTATTCGTGATGAAGCCGTACACGGATATTACATTGGTTATAAATATCAGCAGATGGTGGCACCACTGAATCACCAGAGGCAGCAAGAACTTGAAAACGAAGCAGCAGACTTGATTATGGACTTATATGATAATGAGGTTTCTTATACACAAAGTTTGTATCAGCAGTCTGGGCTGGTGGATGAGGTTACTGCTTTTCTTTGTTATAACGCCAATAAGGCCCTGATGAATCTGGGCTATCAGGCACTGTTTCCTGCATCAATGTGTGACGTCAACCCAGTAATTTTGTCGGCACTGTCGCCTGCCGCAGATGAAAACCATGATTTCTTTTCGGGTGCCGGATCTTCTTATGTCATTGGGAAAAGCCAGCAAACCGAAGATGAAGACTGGAACTTTTAATTAACATATTGCCGGGAAAAGTGTCAGGCTTACCCGGCCACAAGTCACCAGGTGTGCACTATACCTGAATACAGGCAGGTGGAAGAACTACCTCCCATCCAGCGTAATATTGCAGCTTTTATTGGGTACATTCGTACCAGGTTACGGGTAAAATATTACATACTCAGGTTAACAAATATTTACTATTACAGCTGTATTACACACCTGAATATGTTTCTACTATAGTCACCTCATTTTACGAACTGAATCATGCAGTTCTCTGGCAATATCCGCCTAAAACCTGAACATTGTATATACTGACAGCACAGATCTTGCAGAAAATTGGCAGCAACCGCGCTACGTCCTCAGCCCTTATATCACGGGGTTTGTGGAAAAATATTCAGCCATGGATCACACTTTCATAAGGGAATTAAGGGTTGTCTCAAATCCTGAGTATGTTAGGGTATAGGCAACTAATATTTTCACCAGGACATCTATAGCATTTAAACAATAACAGGAAAACCATTATTACATGGCAATTAAATTAGAAGTTAAGAACCTTTATAAAATATTTGGCGAGCACCCTAACAGGGCTTTCAAATATATAGAGCGCGGTTTATCAAAAGAAGAAATTCTTGCCAAAACCGGTCTCTCACTCGGCGTTAAAGATGCCAGTCTGGCCATTGAAGAAGGCGAAATATTTGTTGTTATGGGCTTATCCGGCTCGGGTAAATCCACATTAGTCCGCCTTCTCAATCGTCTGATTGAACCCACCCGCGGTCAGGTATTGATCGATGGCACTGACATTGCCCAGGTTTCAGACGCAGAATTGCGTGAAGTGCGCAGAAAGAAAATTGCGATGGTCTTTCAGTCCTTCGCGCTGATGCCGCACATGAATGTACTGGAAAATACCGCTTTTGGTATGGAGCTGTCGGGAACACCAGTTGCTGAGCGCGAAGAGAAAGCGCTTGATGCGCTTCGGCAGGTTGGGCTGGAAAACTACGCACACAGCTACCCGGATGAATTATCGGGTGGTATGCGTCAGCGTGTTGGTCTGGCTCGGGCTCTGGCAATTAACCCGGATATTCTGTTGATGGATGAAGCGTTTTCCGCGCTCGACCCATTAATTCGTACTGAAATGCAGGATGAACTGGTTAAGCTCCAGGCCAAACACCAACGTACTGTGGTGTTTATCTCCCATGACCTCGATGAAGCGATGCGCATCGGCGACCGTATTGCCATTATGCAAAATGGTGAAGTCGTGCAGGTCGGCACGCCTGATGAGATCCTCAATAACCCGGCAAACGATTATGTGCGCACCTTCTTCCGTGGTGTGGATATCAGCCATGTGTTCAGCGCTAAAGATATTGCGCGCCGTTCACCAGTTGGTCTGATTCGTAAAACGCCCGGTTTTGGGCCCCGCTCAGCAATTAAACTGCTACAGGATGAAGACCGCGAATATGGCTACGTGATTGAACGTGGGCAAAAATTTGTCGGTATCGTATCAATTGACTCTCTGAAAAAAGCGCTGTCTGAAGGCCAGGGGCTGGATGCCGCCTTACTGGAATCACCCACATCTGTACCAGGAGAAACGCCTCTTAATGAGCTGCTCTCTACCGTGGGCCTTGCACCTTGTGCGATTCCTGTTATCGACGACAACCAACACTATCTCGGCATTATCTCTAAAGGGACACTGCTGAAAGCCTTAGACCGGGAGGGAGCAACCAATGAGTAACGCAGCAAATCCATGGGATGCCAGTGGCGCAACCACTGATGCCGCAAGTAGTGCCGCAAGTAATGCAGCATCTTCAGCGGATGCATGGGGCACACCAGCTTCATCAGGAGGTTCCAGTGGTGCGGCTGACTGGTTAAACAGCGCGCCAGCCCCCAAACCCGAACATTTTAACTTTATGGACCCGTTCCATAAGACGCTGATCCCACTCGATAGCTGGGTCACTCATGCTATTGACTGGGTTGTGTTTCATTTCCGTCCGGTATTCCAGGGCATCCGTGTTCCGATTGATTATATTCTGAGCGCTTTCCAGCATTTACTGACAGGTATGCCAGCGCCAGTGGCAATTCTGATATTTGCCTTAATTGCCTGGCAGATGTCAAACCTGGGCATGGGTATCGCCACCGTGATTTCGCTGGTTTTCATCGGTGCCATCGGGGCATGGTCTCAGGCAATGGTGACACTTGCACTGGTGCTTACCGCATTATTGTTCTGTGTGGTAATAGGCCTGCCAATGGGAATTTGGCTGGCTCGTAGCCAGAGAGCGGCAAAAGTTGTCCGTCCAATACTGGATGCCATGCAAACCACTCCGGCGTTTGTTTACCTGGTGCCTATCGTTATGTTGTTTGGTATCGGTAATGTACCTGGCGTCGTCGTCACCATTATCTTTGCACTGCCGCCGATTGTGCGCCTGACAATTCTGGGAATTAACCAGGTTCCGGCAGACCTGATTGAAGCTGCCCGCTCCTTTGGTTCCAGCCCGCGTCAGATGCTGTTCAAAGTGCAGTTACCACTGGCTATGCCCACCATTATGGCTGGTGTGAACCAGACACTGATGCTGGCGTTGTCGATGGTGGTCATTGCATCAATGATTGCTGTAGGTGGTCTGGGGCAAATGGTTCTGCGTGGCATTGGCCGCCTCGACATGGGTCTGGCGACGGTTGGTGGTGTGGGTATCGTTATTCTCGCCATCATCCTTGACCGCTTAACGCAGTCAGTTGGCCGCGATGCTCGCAGCCGGGGTAACCGCCGCTGGTATACCACTGGCCCGGTGGGTCTGCTGGCCCGCCCATTCATCAAGAAGTAACACGCACAACAAGTCCGGGCAGCTCTGGCTGCCTGAGACTGCATCAGTACCTGGATAAACGTGTTATTCCAGGCTCAACACATCATCGAACCAACCAGCTTATTGGTTTTCGGTCTCTCATGACAAAAAAGGAATAACGATGCGACATTCTGTTCTTTTAGCCACAGCCTTTGCCACACTCGTTTCCACCAGCACCTTTGCGGCGGATTTACCGGGTAAAGGCATCACCGTTAAACCGGTTCAAAGCACTATCTCTGAAGAAAGCTTCCAGACATTGCTGGTAAGCCGCGCACTGGAGAAACTGGGTTACACCGTAGACAAGCCCAGCGAAGTTGACTACAACGTGGGTTATACCTCTATTGCCAACGGCGATGCCACATTCATGGCGGTGAACTGGAAGCCCCTGCATGATGACATGTATAACGCAGCAGGCGGCGATAAAAAATTCTACCGCAAAGGGACTTATGTAACCGGTGCCGCTCAGGGTTACCTGATTGACAAAAAAACGGCTGAGAAATACCACATCACTAATATTGCACAGTTGAAAGACCCAAAACTGGCGAAACTGTTCGACAGCAATGGAGATGGTAAAGCAGACCTGACGGGCTGTACGCCTGGCTGGGGTTGTGAAGCGGTAATTAACCACCAGCTCAAAGCTTATGATTTGACCAATACCGTAGTACATAATCAGGGTAACTACGCTGCAATGATTGCGGACACCATTACCCGTTATAAAGAAGGCAAACCGATTCTGTACTACACCTGGACACCTTATTGGGTAAGTGACGTGCTGGTGCCAGGCAAAGACGTTGTCTGGCTACAGGTACCGTTCTCTTCACTGCCTGGCGCACAGAAAGGTGTAGATACCAAACTTCCCAACGGCGCGAACTATGGCTTCCCGGTTAACAACATGTACATTGTTGCCAACAAAGCCTGGGCTGAGAAAAACCCGGCAGCGGCAAAACTGTTCTCTCTGATGAAACTGCCTATTGCCGATATCAATGCTGAGAATGCCATGATGCATGAAGGCCACTCTTCCGAAGCAGATATTAATGGCCATGTTGATGGCTGGATTAAAGCTCACCAGTCTGAATTCAATGGCTGGATCAAAGCCTCACTGGCTGCCGCAAAGTAAAACGCCGCCACTCAGAACCTCCCTTCACGGGAGGTTGAGTCTGATGACAAACCTCATGTCCGCACAGAACGAGAGGATGTCGCCCAATAACAAACCAGGAAAATCAATTTATTGATTTTCGGCTGCTAACTAAAAAGAAGGAAAAACCACGCTTTTTCCTTCTTTTTCATCAATCTGAACCTCCCTTTCCAGGAGGTTCTTTTTTTCTCCCACACCACAAACCGCACGTTCTGCTACGCGATAATCAGAGCAAATTGTTTCCCCTTCACTAATCTTCGCTATTATCTGTGATTCTCACGACAAATTAACCCATTGCACCAGACATGACTCAACAATATTACACCGCCCGAACCAGCCCATTAACGCCTGCGCTGACCCTCCTGATGGCTGTCGCCACCGGGCTGGCCGTTGCCAGTAATTATTATGCCCAGCCATTACTGGACACGATCGCCCGGGCGTTTTCGCTATCCGTCAACCAGGCCGGATTTATTGTGACGACCGCACAAATGGGTTACGCCGCCGGGTTACTGTTTATTGTCCCGCTGGGAGATATGTTTGAACGACGTGGGCTGATTGTCAGCATGACGCTACTGGCTGCCTGCGGCATGATAATCACCGCCAGCAGCCATTCACTTAGTATGATGCTGGTGGGTACGGCGTTAACCGGGCTATTTTCTGTCGTGGCTCAGATACTGGTTCCTCTGGCCGCAACGCTTGCCGCGCCAGAAAAACGCGGCCGCACTGTTGGCACCATCATGAGTGGGTTGTTACTGGGTATTTTACTGGCGCGAACAGTTGCAGGTGCGCTGGCAAGTCTCGGTGGCTGGCGCACGGTCTGGTGGCTGGCAAGTGGCCTGATGATTGTGATGGCGCTGGCACTCTGGCGCATGCTGCCAACTGTAAAACAGGAAAATCACCTGAATTACCCCCAATTGCTGGTTTCCATTTTTTCCCTCTATTTTCACAACCGGGTATTACGTACCCGGGCACTGACAGGCGGATTGATCTTTGCACAGTTCAGTATGCTGTGGACTTCAATGGCGTTTTTACTCTCTGCTCCGCCGTTTTCCTTTTCCGAAGCTGTTATTGGTTTATTTGGGCTGGCTGGCGCGGCAGGTGCATTGGGAGCCCGCCCGGCTGGCGGTCTGTCAGATAAAGGTAAGTCTCACCTGACAACCACTGCGGGGCTGATTCTGCTGGTTCTGGCCTGGATAGCCATATATCTGGGGAAATTTTCAGTTATTCCTTTAATGGCAGGGATTGTACTGCTCGACCTGACAGTCCAGGGTGTACACATTACCAACCAGAGTGTAATTTACCGTTTATATCCGCAAGCCCGTAACCGGCTGACAGCCGGATATATGACCACTTACTTTATTGGTGGTGCATTCGGCTCACTGGTTTCTGCGGGTGCTTACCAGCACGCAGGCTGGCCAGGTGTTTGCCTGGCCGGTGCCAGTACCGGTGCACTCAGTCTGGTGGTGTGGGCATTAGGGTATCATCGTCAGGCCCCGGTCAACGAAACTCCGCAATGACACAATCGCATGGGTCAGTAAAGGCCCACTGACTTCTTTAGTTTGGTGTTCAGAGCTTTACACCACAACGAGAGATAACGCTGACTCGAATTTAATTACAGATAATAAAAATGACAGAATCCTCCTGCGTAACTGAACCCCAAATAACAGCCACCTGGGCTGAAGGTTGTAAAGACAGCCTGCCGATTGTTATCAGCTATCTGCCCGTCGCTTTTGCTTTCGGGTTGAATGCCACGAAACTGGGCTTTACTCCCCTTGAAGCCACTTTTTTTTCCTGCATCGTGTATGCCGGGGCCAGCCAGTTTGTGATAACGGCCATGCTGTCTGCTGGCAGCGCCCTGTGGGTGGCGGCCCTGACTGTTATGGCAATGGATGTTCGCCATATCCTGTATGGTCCGTCACTGCAAAGCCGTATCCGCATCAGGTTAACGGGTTCGCGCACCGCGCTATGGGCATTTGGGCTGACCGATGAAGTTTTTGCGGCGGCTACCGCCAAACTGGTGCGCGATAACCGGCGCTGGAGTGAGCCCTGGATGATAGCTATTGCCCTGACCTCCTGGGCCGCGTGGGTGGCAGGCACACTGGCGGGGGCATGGTCAGGCAATGGCCTGCTGGATGACTGGCCCGCCGTTGAGGCTTCACTGAGCTTTATGTTGCCAGCGTTATTTTTAAGTTTTCTGCTGGCTTCATTTCAACGCAAACAGTCGTTATGTGTGATTGCGGCGCTGGCGGGCGCTGTGCTGGGTATTACCCTGTTTTCGATTCCGGCGTCGATTCTGTGCGGAATCGTCTGTGGTTGTGCAGCAGCATTGATTCAGGCGTTTTATCAGGAGGCCAGCGATGAGCATTGATGTATTGGTACTTGGGCTGTTTGTTGGCTGCGTGAACTACCTGTTCCGTTACCTGCCGCTGCGCCTCAACCGTGGGCAAAATGTGCAAAACCGACGCGGTGCGGTGACGATTTTACTCGACAGTATTGGTATCGCGTCTATTTGCGCGTTGCTGGTTGTCTCCACAGCGCCAGACTTAATTCAGCATCACCAACATGTGTTACCCGTTGTCATCGGTTTCACCGTGCTGATTGCCAGTTTCTACAAATTACGCACCATTATCATCCCGACACTGCTCAGTGCATTGAGCTTTGGCCTGGCGCTGAAACTGATGAGTGGCGGGTGATTAGCGAACCTTAAGCGCACGAATAATCCATTTACTTTATTTATCACTATAGTTACTATATCGGCTGCAACTAATGAGGTTAATCTAATGGATAGTTCGTTCACGCCCATAGAACAAATGCTTAAGTTTCGCGCCAGCCGCCAAAAAGCCTTCCCTTACCAGGAAATTTTGCTGACCCGCTTGTGCATGCATATGCAGGGTAAGCTGCTGGAAAACCGTAATAAAATGCTGAAAGCTCAGGGCATTAATGAAACTCTGTTTATGGCGTTGATCACGCTTGAGTCACAAGAGAACCACAGTATCCAGCCTTCTGAACTAAGCTGTGCACTGGGTTCTTCCCGCACCAATGCCACCCGCATTGCTGATGAACTGGAAAAGCGTGGCTGGATTGAACGTCGTGAAAGTGATAATGACAGACGCTGCCTGCATTTGCAGTTAACGGCAAAAGGTAAAGACTTTCTTGATGAAGTATTACCGCCGCAACACAGTTGTTTGCACATGCTGTGGTCATCACTGGATGAACAAGAGAAATCTCAACTCGAAACAATAACGCGTAAGTTGCTCCAGAGGCTTGACCAGATGGAAGCCGATGAAGCCGTGCTTGAAGCGGTACGATAATTCCCCGCCTCGAATAGCAAGCCACAACCAGACAGATTCAACCTCAGGCCAGTTGATTACCCGACTGGCCTGTCTGATAAAAACAGGGTCATGCCGACCAAACCTAAGAAAATAATAAGATGGTGGAGAATAGTATGAGCGCAAATGCGGAAAATCAGGCACCGCAGCAGCACGCTAAGAAAAAGAAAGGTAAGCGCAAGAACGCGTTACTTTTCCTTACGACACTTTTTGTTGTTATTGCGGTAGCTTACGGAATTTATTGGTTCCTGGTACTACGCCATTATGAAGACACTGACGATGCTTATGTCGCGGGAAACCAGGTGCAGATTATGTCTCAGGTTTCCGGGAGCGTGACAAAAGTATGGGTCGATGACACTGACTTTGTAAAACAAGGCGACACACTGGTCACCCTTGACCCGACAGACGCACAGCTGGCTTTTGATAAAGCGAAAACCGCGCTGGCTTCCAGCGTGCGCTCAGTTCATCAATTGATGATCAACAGCAAGCAATATGAAGCGAATATCGCACTGCAAAAAACCGCGTTAACCAAAGCACAAAATGACTTTAAACGCCGCGTACCATTAGGAACGGATAACCTGATTGGTAAAGAAGAACTGCAACATGCCAAAGATGCCGTTGCCAGTGCCCAGGCTCAACTTGATGTTGCCATTCAACAGTACAACGCCAATAAAGCGATGTTACTGGGCGATAAAATTGAAGACCAGCCGAGTGTAAAACAAGCAGCCGCAGCTGTACGTGATGCATGGCTCGCACTGCAACGTACTAACGTTGTCAGCCCGGTAACAGGTTATGTTTCCCGGCGCGCAGTACAGGTTGGTGCACAAATCAGTGCCTCCAGCGCCCTGATGGCGATTGTTCCGGCACACCATATGTGGGTTGACGCTAACTTCAAAGAAACCCAGTTGGCAAACATGCGTATTGGGCAGTCTGCTACCGTTGTCAGCGATATCTATGGTGATGACGTGAAATACACCGGTAAAGTGGTTGGCCTTGATATGGGTACCGGGAGTGCCTTCTCATTGCTGCCAGCGCAAAACGCTACGGGTAACTGGATCAAAGTGGTTCAGCGGCTACCTGTGCGTATTGAGCTTGATGAGAAACAACTGGAACAGCATCCATTGCGTATTGGCTTATCGACTCTGGTGACAGTGAATACCAGTAACCATGACGGCAAAGTGCTGGCAAGCGAAGTGCGTAAAACACCAGCCTATGTTAGCAACGCGCGTGAAATTTCACTGGTTCCAGTCAATAAAGTAATTGACGATATTATCCGGGCCAACGAAGGGTAAACAGCGGAGGGTGTATGCCACAAAAACCGCTTGAAGGCCCACAACTGGTTGTCATGACCATTGCGCTGGCTCTGGCGACATTCATGCAGGTGCTGGATTCGACAATTGCAAACGTCGCCATTCCCACCATTGCAGGTAACCTGGGCTCTTCGTTGAGCCAGGGTACCTGGGTTATTACCTCATTTGGGGTGGCTAACGCTATCTCCATCCCCATTACCGGCTGGCTCGCCAAACGGGTGGGCGAGGTAAAATTATTCCTGTGGTCCACCGGTGCTTTTGCCGTGGCCTCCTGGGCGTGTGGGATGTCCAACAGCCTGACGATGCTGATTTTTTTCCGTGTCATACAGGGTGTGGTTGCTGGTCCGTTGATCCCGCTGTCACAGAGTTTGCTACTGAGTAATTATCCTCCTGCCAAACGGAGTATTGCTCTTGCACTGTGGTCAATGACTGTTATCGTTGCGCCGATATGCGGCCCTATTCTGGGTGGCTGGATCAGCGATAACTACCACTGGGGCTGGATATTCTTTATCAACGTCCCCATTGGGGCCATCGTGGTAATGATGACACTGCAAACCCTGCGCGGCCGTGAAACACGCACCGAACAACGGCGCATAGACGCCATTGGGCTGGCATTGCTGGTATTAGGTATTGGTTGCCTGCAGGTTATGCTTGACCAGGGGAAAGAGCTGGACTGGTTCAATTCGAAAGAAATTATCATTCTGACGATTATCGCGGTCGTTGCTCTCAGTTTTTTGGTGGTATGGGAACTCACTGACGACAATCCCATCGTGGACTTGTCATTGTTCAAGTCGAGAAACTTTACCATTGGCTGCCTGTGTATCAGCCTTGCTTACATGCTCTACTTTGGCGCGATTGTGCTGTTGCCTCAGTTATTGCAGGAAGTTTATGGTTACACAGCAACCTGGGCAGGCCTGGCATCAGCGCCGGTCGGGGTGATTCCGGTCATTCTGTCACCGATTATTGGCCGTTTTGCCCATAAACTGGATATGCGCCGTCTGGTCACCTTCAGCTTTATTATGTATGCGGTGTGCTTCTACTGGCGGGCATGGACATTCGAACCCGGAATGGATTTTGGCGCTTCTGCGTGGCCACAGTTCATTCAGGGCTTCGCTGTTGCCTGCTTCTTTATGCCGCTGACGACCATTACGCTTTCCGGTCTGCCGCCGGAGCGCCTGGCCGCGGCATCCAGTCTGTCGAACTTTACGCGAACACTGGCAGGTTCAATAGGGACGTCTATCACGACAACGATGTGGACCGACCGGGAATCACTGCATCATGCGCATCTGACAGAATCTGTGACGCCGTATAACCTAAACGCACAGCAGATGTACAACCAGTTAGAAGGCATGGGAATGTCTCACCAGCAGGCTTCCGGGTATATTGCCCAGCAAATCACTAACCAGGGGCTGATTATCTCCGCCAACGAAATATTCTGGATTTCAGCCGCCGTGTTTATTGTTTTGCTGAGTCTGGTATGGTTTGCCAAACCACCGTTCAGTTCAGGCGGTGGTGGCGGTGGCGCTCACTGACAGGTGCAACCAGAGCATTAAAATCTGAGCGCGGGCGATGTAAATCCCGCGCTTTTTTTATTGCGCCATTCTCCCTGTCAACGCCAAAAAACAGCACCAGCGCAAAACCGTTTTTGCCAGAATCCCACCTGTCACCCGTAAAAAAAGAGAGGCTCACGAGCCTCTCTTCAGATTGATGAAAAAGAAGGGAAAAGCGTGGTTTTTCCTTCTTTTTGGTTAGCAGCCGAAAATTAATGAATTGATTTTCCTGGTTTTTTATTGGGTGATATCCTCTCGTTCTGTGCGGACATGAGGATCGTCGTCAGACTCAAGAGAGGCTCTCGAGCCTCTCTTTTGACTGATAACAAACTGGTTCAGCTCATCAGAACTGATGGCTGTCAGATATGCAGTTCTTTCAGCTTCTCTTTAGGCAGCGCCAGTTCCTGGTTGCTGTTTACCCCTACGCCACGTTCGATAATATGGCGGGCAATATCCTGAGCTTCAGACAGAGAGTGCATTTCCCATGTACCACACTGGTAAACATTCAGTTCCGGGATCTGAGACTGATCCTGAACTTTCAGCACATCACTCATTGCCGCTTTCCAGGCATCAGCGACACGCTGTTCGCCAGGCTGGCCAATCAGGCTCATATAGAAACCGGTACGACAGCCCATCGGAGAAATATCGATTATCTCCACGCCATCACCATTAAGGTGATTACGCATAAAGCCGGCAAACAAGTGTTCAAGGGTATGAATCCCTCGTTCTGGCATAACTTCCTTATTCGGGATACAAAAACGCAGGTCGAATACGGTAATAGTATCGCCATGCGGCGTATGCATCGTTTTCGCTACACGTACCGCTGGTGCGCCCATACGGGTATGGTCAACAGTGAAGCTATCCAACAATGGCATCTGATCACCTCCGATAAGTGATTTTTTTTAAAAATAAACTGAACTATTAATTCCGGGGCGAGTCTGAGTATATGAAAGACGCGCATTTGTTATCATCATCCCTGTCTTCAGAGATGAATTATTTGGCCACAGTAATGTGGCCTTTTCTTTTGGTTCATGCCTGGCGGGCAAGCAGTGCCTCGAATGTTTCGCTATCGCTCTCTTCCAGCACCTTCTGGCGCGTTACAGACGCATCACGCTCACGGTCAAAATCGGCCTGAGTGAGGATCTCCAGCGGCTCTTTCATTAACAAGTCACGGTAATGAGCAGCCAGCGCTTTACCAGTACCACCAATACCATTATCGATCATAGATCGTAAAATACGCGCTGAATAGGTTAATTCCGGGTTCTCAAAGCTGGCAACCAGCTGGTCGCAAACATTCAGGTAAGCCGGAGTATCTGTCATGGCATCCAGTGTTTGCGCCACGCGGCGCAAATCAGCAAACAGCGCCATACCCAACTCTTTCAGTGAGTGTTGTGTTGCATGGCAGCCCGTTTCAAGCATGGCAAACACATCCAGCATCAGGCCAGGCTTGCGCCCTTCGATAATAACCTTATTCCAGTTTTTACGGGTACAGGCCAGCTCATCCTTGTTCATTTCTGGCGCATCAGCAAGCACACACCAAATCATAAACAAATCAAGGAAACGTACCTGGCTTTCATCCACACCAATAGGTGAGAAGGGGTTAATATCGAGCGAACGCACCTCAATATACTCCACTCCGCCGCGCAGCAACGCATCTGAAGGCGATTCACCCGCCCGGGTAACACGCTTGGGCCGAATCGGCGCATACAGCTCATTTTCAATCTGCAAAATATTGGTGTTCAGTTGTAACCACTGACCATTCTTTTGCAGCCCCAATTGACTGTATTCCAGTGAAGGTGTATGGATAGCCTGTTTCAGGTTCTCAACATAGCTTGAAAGGTGGTTATAAGTGATATTCAGCTGGCTCTGGGATTTATTGGTGTACCCCAGGTCACTGAGACGCAGTGACGTACCATATGGCAGGTAATACAGGCCATTTTCTGTCTGTTCAAAAGGCAACGCACTCGGTTTGCCTTGCAGGAACGAAGAACAAATCGCCGGTGATGCCCCAAACAAATAAGGAATAACCCAGCCAAAACGGTAGTAATTACGAATCAGGCGGAAATAGCCTTCAGATATTGCTTCTTTACCGCTCACTTCGTCGGTAATGCCAGCTCTCGCCTGCCAGAAAGACAGTGGCAGCGAAAAGTTGTAATGCACGCCAGAAATGGTTTGCATCAATGCCCCGTAACGGTTTTTCAACCCTTCACGGTAGAGTGTTTTAAAACGCCCCAGATTTGAACTGCCATATTGCGCCAGTTCAATATCCTGCCCATTTTCAATAAAACACGGCATACTCAGCGGCCACATCCGTTCGTCACCAATGTTGTTCGCTGTATGGCGATGTAAATCCCGCATAAAGCGCAGCATATGGCCGATATCACGGTCTACTGGAGTAATAAACTCCAGCAGGGCTTCGGCAAAGTCTGTGGTAATCCATTTATGTGTCAGCGCAGCACCAAGACGCTCCGGGTGCCCTGTTGTTGCAAGCGAGCCATCAGGTGCAACACGCAGTGTTTCACGTTCCAGCCCACGGCGAATACCTGCAACCGCTTGTGGATGTTGTTCAAGCCAGGCTAATGCCTGTGATACGTCAGGGATCAAATTGACCTCCCGCCTGTCAAAATTCTTCTGTTAAGCATAATTGTAATGGTTGACGAATAAAGGTCACTCCTGGCGAGTAATAAACCTGTTTGCCGGAAACGAAAGTTTTTGAGTATGCCGCTCCAGTCTTGTGAGCACTGACACCACACCCTGCCCTTTCGCACATCAACAACAATTACCCGCCCTGTTTTACCCTTGCCACCACGCCATCCCTTGTACTGTTACCAGCATGATAAATACATAACGCAGTGCCTTACCCAGGCACAACCAGAGGACTACTGGCCCCCAGGCCATACGCAGCCATCCGGCCATCAAACACAACAAATCCCCAATCAACGGTAACCAACTCAATAGTAGCGTAACGGGGCCAAACCGATTTAACCATTGTAAGGCTCTGTCATGCCGGTGGCTGGTTTCCCGTAACGGGAACAGGCGCCCTAGAATAACGTTTGTCAGACCGCCAAGGCTATTACCGATTGATGCGGTTATGACTAATAACCAGGGGGAACTGTTTCCTGCAACTAATAACCCCGCCAGCACAGCCTCCGAGCTTCCCGGTAACAACGTGGCACTCAGAAAGCTACTGGTGAATAAAGAGAGTACGGGTAGCCAGTCACTCACAGCGTGCGAACGTCCACAACCGCCATGCCTGCACGTTGTGCAGCCTCAATACCAAAGTCCGCATCTTCAAATACAACACACTTGTGTGCGGCCACTCCCATTAACTCCGCACAGCGCAAAAAAGTGTCGGGCGCGGGTTTATGGTGTTCGACATCATCAGCGGTTACTACAGCATCAAAGTACTGGCTCAGCCCCAGATGATTTAACAGCAACCCGGCCACGCGGCGTTCACTCCCGGTGCCTACCGCCATCGGTTTCTTGCCATACCAGGCTTTCACCACGTCAATTAAAGGCAGTGGTGTCACACTGTCCAGCAACATCGTTTTTACCAGTGCTGTTTTTTCATCTGCCAGAACATGAGGCGAGAGTGAGCCATTATTCCAGTTGATAATCGCCTGGGCGATTTGCCAGGTAGGCGCGCCATTCAGGGCAATAATGGCCTGCTCGTCCAGTTGCATATCATAGCGAGCCAGTACAGTGCGCCAGGCTTTACGATGCGTGGGTTCGGTATCCAGAATTGTGCCGTCCATATCAAATATCAGGCCATCATACTGTGCATACATCGGAACCTCCGGCAAGATGAAAAGAGAGGCTACTTTAGCGCACCTGGTAATATTTGTCGCTGCCAAAGGTGTATTGCCCGCATTTACCTGTCGAATTAACCCTTTTAATAAAAAGGGAATTCTGTTTCTGCGGGCCATCAGAATAGCTCGGGTAAGCGATTAATCCAAACGGCTAAGGCGCAGGAGAAGGAGCGCTGAGATAAAACGGCAAACAGGAAATAATGAAATTAAAATAGTGGTGTAGAAACAAGGAAACTCAGAAGGTGGGGATATAAAAAAAACAAGGAGATGGTGCATCCGGGAGGATTCGAACCTCCGACCGCTCGGTTCGTAGCCGAGTACTCTATCCAGCTGAGCTACGGATGCATCGGGTATGACGTAAAACTGGCGCATAAAAGCAGAGATGGTGCATCCGGGAGGATTCGAACCTCCGACCGCTCGGTTCGTAGCCGAGTACTCTATCCAGCTGAGCTACGGATGCATCGGAATAACTACTTTACAGCCAACCTTTACCACTGCGACAGCAATAAAGGACATAACGCATTCTGAAAGGCTCTGGTTGCATTACCTTTCCTGCCATTGCATTAACAATAGTAACCTCACTGCCACTACATTTGGTGTAGTGCGTTTACTACCTGCTACTGGTGAGTAAACAAGAGATGGTGCATCCGGGAGGATTCGAACCTCCGACCGCTCGGTTCGTAGCCGAGTACTCTATCCAGCTGAGCTACGGATGCAAAATGGCGGTGAGAGAGGGATTCGAACCCTCGATGCAGCTTTTGACCGCATACTCCCTTAGCAGGGGAGCGCCTTCAGCCTCTCGGCCATCTCACCACACGCCTCTTGCGAGGAACTCCGAAGAACTTGTTTCTGCTCATCGGCGTTGCGTGGCGCACATATTACTTTCTGAGACTTATAAGTCAAACAATTTTTCCGGAGTTCTAATCGTTTGCACATTTCACAAACAATTCGCCTGTTTTACCAGCGCGAAGCTGTTTTTTTACTCGCAAACAAAGCCAGTCACCCCACTTAAAGTGGCAGCAACGCTTATGGTATCAGCGAACAAAACAGACAGGGAAAACAACAAAAACGCGGATAAAACCGATTAAAAACCTGGAAGGGAGCGCCTCGCACAAATGCGAGACGCTTTAGATCAGTAGCTGGACTGTTGTGACTTTTCAGCCTGGATACGCTGGTAAATTTCTTCACGGTGTACAGAAACTTCTTTCGGGGCATTTACACCAATGCGCACCTGGTTACCTTTTACCCCAAGAACTGTCACGGTTACCTCATCACCAATCATGAGGGTTTCACCAACTCGACGAGTCAGAATCAGCATTCTTTGCTCCTTGAAAGATTAAAAGAGTCGGGTTGCTTGTACCCCGGCCTATCCATCATATAACGAGTACCGCCATGGATGACAAACACATATGTGTCAGTAGTCATTGCACAGCCTGCTGTTACTTAGTTTAGCCGATATACGACACTTCAACCCGACTTTATCATTTTTGCCAGCGCGTTAAAGTCTTAGCGCCATTTATTCACAAAATGGCGCCTGTTACGCTTATAATTTTACAGTTTGGCTGCTACCCAGCTTTCAACGCTGGCCAGCGCACCAGGCAGCGCCTGTGCATCCGTCCCACCGGCCTGAGCCATATCGGGACGGCCACCACCTTTACCACCAACTTGCTGTGCAACCATGCCGATCAACTCACCCGCTTTAATACGGTCGGTAAGATCTTTAGATACCCCGGCAATCAACGAAACTTTCCCTTCTGCGGCAGTCCCAAGGACAATCACAGTGGAGCCCAGTTGATTTTTTAGGTCATCTACCATCGTGCGCAACATTTTCGGTTCAACATCGCTCAACTCGCTCACCAACAGCTTAATGCCTTTCACATCGACAGCTTTGCTGGACAGGCTGGCGCTTTCTTGTACCGCCTGCTGAGCTTTCAGTTGTTGCAATTCTTTCTCAAGCTGACGTGTCCGGTCAATCACAGCGCGTACTTTATCAGCTAAATTGTGACTGTCGCCTTTAAGTAATTGTGCAATATCAGTCAACTCGTCGCTTTGGTTATGCATCACGGCCACCGCACCTTCACCCGTTACGGCTTCAATACGGCGAACACCAGCTGCAGTACCTGATTCAGCAACAATATGGAACAGGCCAATATCGCCGGTTCTGCTGGCGTGAGTACCACCACACAGTTCAGTAGAGAAATCCCCCATGCTCAGCACACGCACGCGCTCATCGTATTTTTCACCGAACAGCGCCATGGCCCCTTTCTCTTTTGCTGCATCAAGGTCCATCACATGGGTTTCAATCGGCAAGTTACGGCGAATCTGTGCATTAACGATATCTTCTACGGCACGGATTTCTTCCGCCTTCATCGCCTCAAAATGCGAGAAGTCAAAACGCAGTGCTTTATCATTAACCAGTGAGCCTTTCTGCGCAACATGTGTACCAAGCACCTGACGCAGCGCCGCATGCAATAAGTGAGTTGCAGAGTGGTTAAGGCGAATGCGTGACCGACGTGCTTCATCAACCTGCGCATTCACACTGTCGCCCACTTTAAGCATACCTGCTGCCACAGTACCCTGATGACCTATTGCCTGGCCATATTTTTGCGTGTCAGACACAGTAAAAGTGGCATTAGCAGATTTCAGTTCACCGGTATCACCAACCTGGCCGCCAGACTCACCATAGAACGGGGTTTTATCCAGCACAACAACGGCTTCCTGCCCGGCAGTAACCTGTTCTGTTTGCTTACCATCTACAAACAGCGCCGTCACTTTGCCGGTCACGGCCAGTTCTTCATAGCCTTTAAATTCAGATGCGTCATCAACACGAATCATCGCATTGTAATCCGCACCGAAACCACTGGATTCACGGGCACGGCGGCGTTGTGATTCCATCGCAGCTTCAAAACCAGCTTCATCAACTTTGATATTGCGTTCACGGCACACATCAGCAGTCAAGTCCACAGGGAAGCCATAGGTATCATACAGGCGGAAAGCTGTTTCACCATCAAGGGTATCCCCTTTCAGTTGCGCCAGCTCTTCATCCAGCAGCGCCAGGCCGCGTTCCAGTGTACGGGCAAATTGCTCTTCTTCTGTTTTCAGAACTTGCTCAACCAAAGCCTGCTGGCGTTGCAAATCTTCGCCAGCCGCACCCATAACCTGAATCAACGGTGCAACCAGTTTGTAGAAGAAGGTGTCTTTCGCCCCCAGCATATTACCGTGACGAATTGCGCGACGAATAATACGGCGCAAAACATAACCACGGTTTTCATTGGAAGGTGTTACACCATCTGCAATCAGGAACGCACAGGAACGAATGTGGTCGGCAATTACCCGCAGTGATTTGCTGCCCAAATCCGTCGCGCCAGTTACATCAGCAACTGATTTGATAAGATTGCGGAACAAATCAATATCGTAGTTTGAATTCACATGTTGCAGAACAGCGGCAATACGCTCCAGCCCCATACCGGTATCTACCGAAGGCTTCGGTAACGGAACCATTGACCCGTCCGCCTGACGGTTAAACTGCATGAAAACGATGTTCCAGATTTCAATATAGCGGTCGCCGTCTTCTTCCGGGCTCCCCGGAGGCCCACCCCAAATATGGTCGCCATGATCATAGAAAATTTCAGAACATGGGCCGCAAGGGCCGGTGTCACCCATTTGCCAGAAGTTATCTGACGCGTAAGGCGCGCCTTTATTATCGCCAATGCGAATAATACGTTCACGCGGAACGCCAACTTCTTTTTCCCAGATAGCATACGCCTCGTCATCGCTTTCATAGACGGTTACCCAGAGGCGGTCTTTGGGCAGGTTGAACCACTGCTCACCCGTCAGCAGTTCCCAGGCAAACTGGATGGCATCATGCTTGAAGTAATCACCAAAGCTGAAGTTACCCAGCATTTCAAAGAAAGTGTGATGGCGTGCGGTGTAACCTACGTTTTCGAGGTCATTATGTTTACCACCGGCCCGCACACAACGCTGCGCGGTTGTCGCACGCGAGTAATTACGTTTATCAAGACCAAGGAAAACATCCTTGAACTGGTTCATCCCGGCGTTGGTAAACAGCAATGTCGGGTCGTTATTTGGAATCAGGGAGCTACTTGCAACAACCTGATGTCCCTTGCTATGGAAAAAGTCGAGAAACGCCTGACGGATCTCAGCGGTGCTCTTGCTCATAATTATCCTGAAATCAAGCTAACGGAGTCTTGTAAAACCACCATGATAAACGCTATTACGCTTTCATGTGCGCTTTTACCGGGAAAAAAGTGGGAATAAGATATGTTTTCTTAGCGGGGAAGTAAAATCCCTATGCGTTTGGTCGGTAAAAATTCTGTCACAGCTCATCATATTCTGAGTAAATCTGCTGTATCTCTTCCATGTAGAAACCACGATATTGCAGAAAACGCTGCACTTTGATTTTCTCCGGGAAGCCCGCAGGCAGTGGTGTACCGAATTTACGCCGGGCTACATCCCGGGCCAGTGCCACCCAGTCACCGTCAAAAGCCATAAAGGCGCTGTCAATTTCTTCGCGCCCCACGCCTTTTTGCTGCATTTCCTGGCGGATGCGTTGCGCTCCATACCCTTTACGGTAGCGGCTTTCAATGAAACGCACAGCAAAACGGCTATCATCAAGCCAGTTATGTTCGCGGCAAGCGTGAATAACCTGTTCAATTTCTTCTGGCCGCACAGCCTCTTGCTCCAGGTCTTTACTGAACCGGGAAGGCGTGGCGAGTTTGCGGCGTAACTCCAGTTCACTGTGGTCACGCATAGCCAGCATGCGCACTGCACGTTCCTGCAAACCACGTACCCGCTCTTCAGGTGTTTTTGGCGTGTTTTTTCTCTGGGTGGTACGCGGCACAGGTGTATTCTGTTGCCCGTGAATTACCCGGTCTGGTAATGATTCACCTTCACCCGGCTTCCCTGATGTGTTTTGCCACGCCTTTGGTTCATAAGGCTCGCAAGGTTCAACGGAATGCGAGGACGGTTTGGATGAGGGGGAACGGGGCATAAAGTGCACTCCAGAAAGAGTTCAGGGCCGCCGAAGCAGCCCTGATTATATTCAGTACATTTATTCTGTACGTCATTCATTCTGTACATTCATTCAAGGCATTCATTCCAAACAAGAATCCGAAAAAATCATTCAAAATAAGGGCTAAGAATAATCATTCAAAACTGCCTGTAACCGGAACGACATACCTTCAGCACAGCGAGCCTGGATTAAAACTCTTCCTGCGCGTTGTCTGCATGGTCTTCTGTTTCATCAGCAGAGAAATCAGGCGTGCTATCCTGGTTATTGAGCAGCATTTCACGCAGCTTGCTTTCAATCACTTTGGCAACGGCTTCATTCTCTTTCAGGTAGCTGGTGGCGTTTGCTTTACCCTGGCCAATTTTGTCACCATTGTAGCTGTACCATGCACCGGCTTTTTCAATAAGCTTATGCTTCACGCCCAGGTCAACCAGCTCGCCGTAGAAGTTAATACCTTCACCGTAGAGAATCTGGAACTCAGCCTGTTTAAACGGTGCGGCAACTTTATTTTTCACAACCTTAACGCGGGTTTCACTCCCCACCACGTTATCGCCCTCTTTCACCGCGCCAATACGGCGGATGTCCAGGCGAACAGAGGCATAGAACTTCAGTGCGTTACCACCCGTAGTGGTTTCCGGGTTACCAAACATCACACCAATCTTCATACGGATCTGGTTGATGAAAATAAGCAGCGTATTGGACTGTTTCAGGTTACCGGCAAGCTTACGCATTGCCTGGCTCATCATACGTGCAGCCAGCCCCATGTGCGAATCACCGATTTCGCCTTCAATTTCAGCTTTTGGTGTCAGTGCTGCAACGGAGTCAACAACAAGAACATCGACAGCGCCAGAACGCGCCAGTGCATCACAAATTTCCAGAGCCTGTTCGCCAGTATCCGGCTGTGAACACAGCAGGTTATCAATATCAACACCCAGTTTACGGGCATAAACAGGATCAAGGGCATGCTCCGCATCAATGAACGCACAGGTTTTACCTTCACGCTGTGCGGCAGCAATAACCTGCAGTGTCAGTGTTGTTTTACCTGAGGATTCCGGCCCATAGATCTCTACGATACGGCCCATCGGCAAGCCACCTGCACCCAGAGCGATATCCAGGGAGAGTGAACCGGTGGAGATCGTTTCCACATCCATAGTGCGGTCTTCACCCAGGCGCATGATGGAGCCTTTACCGAATTGTTTTTCAATTTGGCCCAGTGCTGCCGCCAACGCTTTTTGCTTGTTTTCGTCGATAGCCATTTTTACTCCTGTCATGCAGCCCAGAGTGATTGCTCTACCTGCTGCGTTTCACGAATGCTGTTTTGTTGAACTGATTATACTGTACAATCATACAGTATCAAGCAATTTGTAGAAAATCTTCAGCCAGGGTTTTAAGGGCAAAGGCTGTCGCCTGGCGGCGCACTGCTTCCCTGTCGCCACTAAAACACTGGTGGCAAGCGGTTACTTTCCCGTTTTGGCTTGCAAAACCAAACCAGACTGTACCCACCGGTTTTTCCGCACTTCCACCACCCGGGCCTGCAATACCACTGACCGCAACTGCGAAAGAAGCTTCGGCCGCCTGCATGGCTCCCTGAGCCATTTCGCGGACAACCTGCTCACTGACCGCGCCATAACTGAGTAATGTTTCCGGGTGAACCCCAATCATGGCCTGTTTGGCATCATTACTGTAAGTCACGAAACCACGCTCAAACCAGGCGGAACTCCCGGCGATATCAGTAATAACTTTCGCAATCCAGCCCCCAGTGCAGGACTCGGCAGTCGTCAGTGTTGCTCTCTGTTGCAGCAGTGCTTCACCAACCTGCTCACTGAGCTGCATTAAAGCCTGGTCGCTCATTATATTGCCCATTGTACCTCCACTTTTTTTGCTCTGGCTACGCGCCCCAGCCCGTAATGCCCGGAAGTAGTCAACTCTGCGGGCCACGCCGAAAAACTCGCCCGCAGACGGGCACCCACGCAGAAAACGCCGCCCTCAGGGCAAACGCTTATTGCCCCCGAGCCTGGGCAACTGCCAGCCCCAGTTGCCACACAGCCATCGCATAATGGGTACTGTGGTTGTAGCGGGTTATGGCGTAGAAGTTTGGTAACCCATACCAGTATTGATATGAGGTGCCCATATCCAGCCGTAACAGGCTGACTTGCTGATGTGCGCCAAGGGGTTGCTGTGGCGTTAACCCTGCCATCGTCAGCATCGACGGACTGTATTTTGTGTTGTACCCGGTATCCAGACCAGGAGCCTGGCCATTTGCCATAATAGCAACCTGGTCGCCGGGCACCCACCCATTAGCTCTAAAGTAATTAGCCACACTACCAATCGCATCAACCGGATCCCATAAATTAATATGACCATCACCGTTGAAATCAACCGCATATTGTTTAAAAGAGGAAGGCATAAACTGCCCATAGCCCATCGCCCCGGCGAAAGACCCGCGTAAATCCAGTGGGTCATCGCCTTCAGAGCGTGCCATCAGCAAGAAGGTTTCCAGTTCTCCCTGGAAATAAGTGGCGCGGCGTGGGTAATCAAAGGAGAGAGTCGCCAGCGCATCAAGTATGCGGGTTTTCCCCATCACTCTGCCCCAGCGCGTTTCTACGCCAATAATGCCGACAATAATTTCCGGTGGAACGCCATACACCTGCCATGCACGGTTGAGTGCATCCTGGTACTGATTCCAGAAAACCACACCATTCTGTACGTTGTCGGGTGTAATAAATTTCTGGCGGTAACGCAACCATGCACCATTTGGCCCGGTAGGAGCCATTGCCGTTGGTGCCTGCCTGTCCATCAGGTGCAAAACATAATCAAGACGCTTTGCCTGAGATAAGATCTCGTGGAGTTGCTGGCGGTCAAAACCATGTTTACTGACCATCATATCAATAAACTGTTCAGCCACCGGGTTAGTGGCGAAATCACCACTCAGCACCATCTGGTTATGTTGTGGATCCAACAAAAAACCACCTGACGGCGAGCCCACAGTGGGTGCCGCTACTGGTGTTTGTGTTTGGGGTTTGCTGCTGCACGCTGTGAGTAATAACGCAGCAGGAAGCATAAGAGCATAACGACGCTTCAGCATGAAGTAGTCCATAAATAGCAGCCGAAATTAAAGAGCCTTAATGGTAAATCAACTTCCGGCTGCCAGGTAGCGTAACAAGCGTGAAAGCACAGGTTTTTACGATTCGTCCTGTTTTCATCCTCATCCCTTCACACACAAACAAAACATCTGTTATGCCGAATAAAGCCTGTCAAAGTTATCAACGAGACAAACAATGCGCACCGAAAAGTTTCGGCAGGTATGAGGTACAGCCGAAGTTTGCAACGATAGTGGCTTTGTCACCGATGTTACATAAAAGAGAAATCTTTCATCCTCTCAATATGGTGTTTTTAATGTAACCACAAGCGTGACAAAAATCTCACTTAAGCACCTCAGCAGACATGAACAAAGGCATTGATTGACTTAAGTCAAATTATTCTAAATAAAACAAAATTAGTTTATAAATTTCAATGGATTATAAAAGGATTTTCCGTGGCACTACATGGTAAGTTTGTAATCAATGATGCTGATTTCTCCCCCTTAACGATTTATGGCGTTGGCACTTTTATGGCTTTTTCTGGTAAGGGAGCATATCGCAATCGTGGGGCTTGTGCGCATATTCCGACAGAAGGACCCATTCCACCGGGTAAGTACTGGATCGTGGAAAGAGGGCAAGGAGGCGGATTATCTAAAATGTGGGGAGGTATGAAAGATTTATATAACAAGATTTCGAGCGGTTCCGAATTCATGCGCTCTGAATGGTTTGCGCTCTATCGCGATGGTATCAGTATTAGCGATTATACATGGGTTAATAGTGTTCAACGCGGCCTTTCCCGTCTTCACCCGGGAACGATTTCTGAAGGGTGCATTACTCTTCCCCATAATTCCGATTACTCCCGGTTACGAAATGCATTATTAAACACCCCATGATTTCTGTTCCCTGCATGAAGAATTTAAAAGCTTATGGAAGCATTGAGGTTATCATAAATGGTTCTAAAAATTGCTAAAGTACTGGGTGTCGTAATCAGTAAGATAGTTTTATTTCTCGCAATTTTTACCATTGCAGCAAGGCTGACAGATGCGTCAACTTTCATCAGTTATGACAAATCAGCACATTTTGGTGAATGGCTACACGGCTATCGGGCTCCGGAAAATTATGATGATCTGTGGTTTGTTGTGAATGCAGGTTTATCAATGATGAGTGCTGTTGTCTCCTATAACATAGTGATGTGGGTAATCAGAAAAGTGCGCCAATAATGGTGCACCAGCAATTAACGCATATTCCATGCATCTGTATGTTTTACGTTACCATCTACATAGTGCCTGGTGATTTTTTCATATTGCATACCTACTGATTCCATATGGTTTATTTGAGAATTAGCAACATATTTAATATTAGGCATTCCCGGATTAACGCCAGTGATTTTCACACCTTCAATCAGCATAATGAAATAACACTCTTCATGTCCGGCATCGTTTATTTTATACCGACGTAATTCACCACTTTTAAGTGTTTGCCCTTGAGAAACAGCCTTATACAGATATGGGCTGGATGCATCAAACTCTTTCTCAATCATGAACGGTGAATGGTTACGAGTACCAGTAATTTTACCGTTTACCGGGCCCACAGGGAGATTAAGCCCATGGCTAAAACCAACAACTTCAATGCTACCTTCCCGCCCCTGGACATCAACAGAGCCCTTGATGTGTGAACCGCCATCGTCATACAGCCACAAATAACCAGGAATTGGCATATAAATTTCCTTATTTATCAATGAAAATGGAAATTCATACTAATATAAAGCACTTTCTGGCACCTGACATAAATCTACCAAGAATAAAAACGCGCCAGGAAACGGGAAATGGGTTTTACTGAGCAAAAACGCTTACCCACTGCCTGCCTCCACGCACAATTCCCCGCCCTTCCCCCACTTACCGCATCCACCTGCTCAGTCGGTGAAGAAAACTTCTCGATCACGATCCATAATCTTTCACATCGAAATATTTATCTTTCACAATGAGATCAAGTTAACACATTTTAATGTTTCATTTTGATTATGATAAGCCATCACTTCATAACAAGTGACCCTCACTACCCGACAGGAGAATAAGAATGATTGATGTCATAACACACAGTGCCGAATGGTTTATCGGGCTGTTTCAGAAGGGAGGCGCCGTCTTCACCGGCATGGTGACAGGCATATTGCCGCTGTTGATCAGTTTGCTGGTTGTCATGAATGCGCTGATCAATTTCATTGGGCAGGACAGAATTGAACGCCTGGCACAACGCTGTGCAGGTAACCCGGTATCACGTTACTTGCTGCTGCCGGTTATTGGCACATTTGTGTTCTGTAACCCAATGACACTTAGCCTGGGGCGTTTTATGCCGGAAAAATACAAACCCAGCTATTACGCCGCCGCATCCTACAGTTGCCACTCAATGAACGGGTTATTTCCACATATCAACCCGGGTGAGCTTTTCGTCTACCTGGGCATTGCCAATGGCCTGACAACCCTCGGCCTGCCGTTGGCGCCACTTGCCGTCAGCTATTTATTTGTCGGCATGGTCACTAACTTCTTCCGTGGCTGGATAACCGATCTCACCACCTCCATTTTTGAGAAAAAAATGGGGATCCAGTTAGCCCGTCAGGTTCAACTTTAAAGGACATCCATTATGCGTACCGTTCAAATTATTAAAGGCACTGGCGGCTGGGGTGGTCCACTCACGCTGGTAGCAGAGCCAGGCAAGAAGATTGTCTATATCACAGCAGGCACCCGCCCGGCGATTGTGGATAAGCTCAGCGAACTGACCGGGTGGGAAGCGGTGGATGGCTTTAAAGAAGGTGAGCCCCCCGCAGAAGAGATTGGTGTCGCGGTTATTGACTGTGGAGGCACCTTGCGTTGCGGTATCTACCCTAAACGCCGTATCCCCACCATCAACATTCACTCAACCGGGAAATCTGGCCCACTAGCCCAGTTCATTGTGGAAGATATTTATGTTTCCGGCGTGAAAGAGCACAACATTTCACTGCTGGGTGAAGGCGAAACACAGGCCTCACAGCCTGCGCCGGTTACCAATCCCACACTACAGGCAGAAGCAAAACAGCACACAGCACGGGACTATGACACCAGCAAAAAAATCACTGAACAAAGTGATGGTCTGCTGGCAAAAATTGGTATGGGAATGGGTTCTGTGGTGGCGGTTTTCTTCCAGGCCGGGCGCGATACCATTGATACGGTTCTGAAAACCATTTTGCCTTTTATGGCCTTTGTTTCAGCACTGATAGGCATCATCATGGCTTCCGGCCTGGGCGACTGGATTGCTCATGGTCTGTCTCCCCTGGCAAGCAACCCTGTTGGGCTGGTTATACTGGCGTTGATTTGTTCCTTCCCGTTCCTGTCGCCATTTCTCGGCCCAGGCGCAGTCATCGCTCAGGTTATCGGCGTGCTGATTGGCGTGCAAATTGGCCTTGGCAATATTCCTCCTCATCTTGCGCTCCCTGCGTTGTTTGCTATCAACGCACAAGCCGCCTGTGACTTTATCCCGGTAGGGTTGTCACTGGCAGAAGCGCGCCAGGATACCGTTCGGGTTGGGGTGCCTTCCGTGCTGGTTGGCCGCTTTTTGACTGGCGCGCCAACAGTGCTTATTGCATGGCTGGTGTCCGGGTTTATTTATCAGTGAGGTACCGAATGCACACTATTTATCAGACCACCATCACACATATTGGCGAACACGCATGTGACGCGCTGCTCGACAACATGCTGATTACTTTCCGTGAAGGAGCGCCGGCAGACATTGAAGCGTTCTGTTTTATCCACAGCCATGGCGCACTGAATGCCGACCTGGCCCCCGGCTGCACACTGGAACTGGCCGGGCACCGTTACCCCGTTACCGCTGTGGGCTCGGTTGCAGGGCAAAACTTGCGTGAACTGGGGCATATCACCTTGCGCTTCGATGGCAGTGAACAGGCGGAATATCCCGGGTGCGTTCATGTCGCCGGGCAAACGCCATGTGACATTCCCACGGGCAGCACTATCAAATTTATTGCTTAACAGGTTACTTAAGGAGTTACACATGAATCAGGTTGCCGTTGTCATTGGTGGGGGACAAACTCTTGGTGCGTTCCTTTGCCATGGGCTCGCACAAGAAGGGTACCGCGTAGCGGTTGTTGATATTCAAAGCGATAAAGCCTCGCGTGTTGCACAAACCATTAACGATGAATTTGGTGAAGGCACTGCCTGCGGGTTTGGTGCCGATGCCACCAGCGAGCAAAGCGTCATGGCGGTAGCCCGTGGTGTGGATGAGTTTTTTGGCCGGGTTGATTTACTGGTGTATAGCGCCGGTATTGCCAAAGCGGCGTTTATTTCTGACTTCGCACTGGGTGATTTTGACCGTTCATTACAAGTAAACCTGGTTGGCTACTTTCTGTGTGCGCGTGAATTTTCACGCCTGATGATTCGCGACAATATCCAGGGGCGTATAATTCAGATTAACTCGAAGTCCGGGAAAGTGGGGAGCAAACATAACTCGGGGTACAGTGCGGCAAAATTTGGTGGTGTGGGGCTGACACAATCGCTGGCGCTGGATCTGGCTGAATACGGAATTACTGTTCACTCACTGATGCTTGGCAACCTGTTGAAATCCCCGATGTTCCAGTCACTGCTACCGCAATACGCGCAGAAACTGGGGATCGAGCCCGAGCAGGTGGAACAGTATTATATTGATAAAGTCCCGCTAAAACGCGGTTGTGATTACCAGGATGTCCTGAACTTATTGCTGTTTTACGCCAGTGACAAAGCCTCTTATTGTACCGGGCAGTCAATCAATATAACTGGTGGGCAGGTCATGTTTTAACACTGACTGATACCTTACCCTGCTGTGCGGGCCACTTCTCTTTTAGGCAAGTGGCCCCAGCCAGCGTTCAGCACCATGCGGCTACTAAGGCGTAGTAACTAAACGCTTGCGGGTAACAGAGTAAGCACAATGAAAGGAGACATCTATGGTTAGCGCGCTGATTACTCTCGCCGCCATTGCCTGGTTCAGCCAGATGGTTCTGGGGGCATGGCAAATATACCGTTTCAACCGTGCATTTGATGCACTTTGCCTGAAAGGCCGGGTAGGTGTTGGCCGTTCTGGCGGCCGTTTTCGCCCCAGAGTAGTGGTGGCCATTGCCCTCGATGAGCAAGAACGTGTCATTGATTCATTTCTGATGAAAGGGCTGACTATTTTTGCAAAACCCAGAGCACTTCCCAATATTCAGGGGCTCTCAAAGCAACAATTACAATCTGATGTGATCTTTCCCAATGATCAGAACTGTCAGAATGCTCTATTATTAGCGCTTAAACTGAAACAAAGATAATTTCGTTTTGAACGCTTATGGCTTGCGAAGTTATCATTTTGCAAATTTTGTAAGGTTAGCTAATGAAACCACGTCAACGCCAGGCCGCCATTCTTGAGCATCTGCAGAAACAAGGTAAATCTTCGGTTGAAGAACTGGCTCAGTTCTTTGCCACCACAGGAACCACCATTCGCAAAGATTTGGTGTCACTGGAAAACGCCGGTACCGTCATTCGCACCTACGGTGGCGTGATGCTGAACAAAGACGAAGCCGATCCCCCCATTGATCACAAAACCCTGATTAATACCCGACAAAAAAAAGAAATTGCGCACACCGCCGTCGGTTTTATTCAGGATGGCGACTCCATTATTCTGGATGCCGGGAGTACCGTGCTGCAAATGGTGCCGCTGCTGGAGCACTTTAACAACATCACGGTAATGACCAACAGCCTGCATATCGTCAATGCACTTTCTGAACTGGATAACGAACAAACCATCCTGATGCCGGGTGGCACATTTCGCAAAAAATCCGCCTCTTTTCATGGGCAGCTGGCCGAAAATGCCTTTGAGCACTTCAGCTTCGATAAATTATTCATGGGTACCGATGGTATTGACCTGAATGCGGGTGTAACCACGTTTAATGAGGTATTTACTGTCAGTAAAGCAATGTGTAACGCCGCAAGGCAAGTTATTCTGATGGCAGACTCAACCAAATTTGGGCGCAAAAGCCCGAACGTTGTGTGTGGATTAGACCAGGTAGATATATTGATAACGGACAATGGCATCAGCCCGGAATTCCACAAAGCACTGGAAGACTCCGGGATAAAAGTCATTATCACAGGAGAAAATAATGAGTGATTCTCTGCTCGCCGCCGCCAAAAACACCCTGCTTCTGGAGTTACATGAAGCCAGTAAATTACCAGAGCGTCTTGATGAAGGCTTTCTGAAAGCAGCTAAAGCAGTGCTGCACTGCAATGGCAAAGTGATTGTGTCCGGTATGGGAAAATCCGGCCATATTGGCAGAAAACTGGCCGCGACACTTGCCAGTACCGGGACACCGGCTTTCTTTGTTCACCCGGCAGAAGCGCTGCATGGTGATCTGGGCATGATTGAATCGCGCGATATCCTGTTATTTATCTCCTATTCCGGCACGGCAAAAGAGCTGGATTTTATCCTCCCCCGCCTGGCTGAAAAACAAGTATTGTTACTGGCAATAACCGGCAAGAACACCTCTCCTCTGGCACAGGCAGCACACGCAGTTATTGATATTTCGATTGAGCGTGAAGCCTGCCCAATGCATCTGGCGCCTACCTCCAGCACCGTAAATACCCTGATGATGGGCGATGCGTTGGCAATGGCAGTCATGCAGGCGCGCGGGTTTAACGAAGAAGATTTTGCCCGCTCTCACCCTGCAGGGGCGCTCGGCGCACGCTTACTCAACCGGGTACACCATTTGATGCGCCAGGGCGAAAATGTGCCACAGGTTACCGACAGCGCAACAGTGATGGACGCAATGCTTGAATTAAGCCGTACTGGCCTGGGAATGGTACCCGTCGTTAATACACACACTGAAGTCAGTGGTGTCTTTACCGATGGTGATTTAAGGCGTTGGCTGGTAGGTGGCGGTAAACTGGAAGACAGTGTCACTCAGGCAATGACTCGTGGTGGGTTTACACTGAATGCTGACAGCCGTGCTGTAGAAGCAAAAGAACAACTTATGAACCAGCGCATCAGCGCCGCGCCTGTCACTGACAGTAATCACAAACTGGCAGGGGCTATTAACCTGCAAGATTTCTGGCAGGCTGGCATTTTATAACGCCACTGCCGCTCTGGCAGAAAGAACGTTTTCAGAAACAAAACAACCGGAAAAAGCCGCACTCACGCGGCTTCGTCCGGCTGTTCCCTCAGCGACCATTAATTATTTGGTCAGTTCTGCGGTCATATGAACCTGGTTACCATCACGGGCTTCAGTGATGTGGTAAGACGCACCATCCTGTTTAGCCTCTGCAGCAATTTTCGCTTCCGCACCATCCAGAGTACTGGCGGTGGCGCTCACAGTTTGTGCAAAGCTTGCAGTAGAAACCAGGGTTAACGCAGCAACAGCAAAAAGCGTTTTCATCATTTTCATGGTCTTGTTCCTAATTCAATTCATCTATCAATACTGGTAAAAGGCCTGTGCCTTCGATGGGTGAAATAATAACTCTAGAAATTATTAGCATGGTAGCAAAAAGTGCGATCCAGATCACTTTCTTATATTCAGAAAATAAAAACGCAGCACGCATCCGTTACCGATTGGTAATACTTTCATACTGTTATAGGCTGGCTTATCGGCGCGGGCAGATACGGTAAAAAGGTGACTCATGGCTTCCTCCATACAAAGCAAGGTTTTGAACCCATTCTCCATTGGATTTCTTCTTTTCCCAGGGGTGACGCAACTGGACTTAACCGGCCCGTGGGAAGTGTTTTCCCGTGCGCCGGGTGCTCAGGTGCACCTTATCTGGAAGACGCGAGACATTGTTCAGTCTGACAAAGGCATGGGGATTCAACCCACGGCGACCTTTACCGACTGCCCACAACTTGACTTGATTTGTGTACCCGGTGGCCCCGGCCAAATCCCGCTGATGGATGACACTGAAACCCTGCAGTTTCTGCGTGAACGGGCGCAACAGGCGCGTTTTATCACGGCTGTATGTACTGGCGCATTAGTGCTGGGAGCTGCCGGGCTGCTGCATGGCTACCAGGCAACAACGCACTGGGCCTCACTGGACCAACTTGCCCTGCTTGGCGCCATTCCGCTGGCACAACGAGTGGTGCGTGATGGCAACAGAATTACCGGGGCGGGTGTTACATCGGGTATTGATTTTGCGCTGAGCGTAATAAGTGATATTTGGGGAGCAGATATCGCTCAGGGGATTCAGCTACAACTGGAGTATGCCCCACAACCACCGTTTAACAGTGGCACACCAGGCCTGGCACCACGCGATGTGCTGGCACAGGTGCAACTCACTAACCAGGCATTCGCCAGCCAGCGCCTTGCTGTTACCCGGCACACGGCAAGCTACCAGGTAAAACAATCTGATTATGGTGATGGCTGGCATATTGCCGTGCTGGAAAATGGCGAATATATGCCCCTGCGCCAGCAAGTGTTATGGCCAGATAAGCCGCTGGCATTCAGTGCTGTACCTGGTGATGATACCGCTCTGCACTTTGGTGTGTATCACACAGGTGAACTCATCTGTTGCCTTTCCGCATTTTCCCTGGCTGAGGGGCACTGGCAGATACGCAAGTTTGCCACTTTGCCTCAATGGCAGCGTAAAGGGTTTGGCACAATCCTGCTAACCACAGTGCTAAAACAACTGGAACAACAAGGTGCGCAGCGTTTTGAGCTGGACGCCCGGCAAACTGCCTGTGCATTTTATGAGAAACTGGGGTTTGCCCCCTGTTCTGCGCCTTTCGAGAAATCAGGCTTGCCCTATATCCGTATGGCGAGACATCTGCTTACCTGAAGGTACATAAGGTTACATCAGGAAACAAAATCCATGCATATTAATTCATAGCGGGCGTGTCTAATGCTGTCCTGTTTATTTATTTTTATCGATGCGCTACTTGTCCATGTTCAAAGCAGTTTCATCGGGAGAGGTTATGTCCAAGTCCATACCGTTACTGTTATCCGTGCTGTTGCTTAGCACCAGCGTGTTGCCATTTGCCTGCGCGCATGCTGATGATGAAACAGCGGCGCCCGCAGCACAAACCAGCGGGCAGGATCCTTACGCCATTACGTCGTTCACCGCTGATTTTAAGCATTTCAGTATTGGCGACATTGTGCCTGAACTTTATCGTTCAAAAACCTATGAAATTGACAAGTGGCAGCTCCGCCACCTGCCTGCGCCAGAGCCCGACAGCCACTGGACCTACATGGGTGGCGATTATGTACTCATTACCAATGCCGAAGGCAAAGTTCTGCGCGCAGAAGAAGGTAACATTTTTTACGAGCATTAATGGCCCGCGAAATTTAATTTTTTGCCTTCACTACCAGCACGGTGAGCCCTGAGCCACCGTGTTGTTTCCTGGCTTCCACCTCCGTTTGTTACAGGGCAACCTGTTGTCCCCCTTTGATAGTGCTCCCCACAGTTTGTGACCTTATTCGCATTTAAATGTTTCATAGTTGTTATACTCGCCAAAATTACGAATGAAAGTAAATATAATTCATTCGAAGATAAAACAGGAGCCAACGATGAAAGATACATTCACTGCACAAACTCTGCCTGAAGATGTCAAAGCCAGCATTGTGAACATGAAACGAGCCCTGCGGGCCCAAATTGGTGATGTGGCCGGTTTGTTTAAACACGTTGAAGCCAAAATTACTCATGAACTGGCTGCAGCCCGGGAAGATGAACAGCGCTATGGCACCGCCTGGCCAGTTGCCAGCCGCGAAGAAATTTTGTCGGGTAATATCAGTGATACTCTGCGGGCGCGCGTCAAACGGCGGGGTTGCCTGGTGGTTAAACAACATTTCCCGCGCGAGCAGGCTCTCGCCTGGGATCAGTCCATGCTGAACTACCTGGACACCAATAAATTCGATGACATTTACCGCGGCCCGGGTGATAACTTTTTTGGTTCTCTGGAAGCTTCGCGCCCGGAGATTTACCCGATTTACTGGTCTCGTGCCCAAATGGAGGCTCGCCAAAGTGACTCAATGGCAGGTGTTCAGTCATTTCTGAATCGTTTGTGGTCATTTGAATCGCAAGGAAAACAATGGTTTGATCCCGATGTCAGCATTATTTACCCTGACCGGATCCGCCGCCGTTTACCCGGCACCACATCAAAAGGATTAGGTGCCCACACTGACTCAGGCGCACTGGAGCGCTGGTTATTACCGGCTTACCAGCAAGTATTCCGCCATATCTTCAATAACCAGTTTGACCAGTATGACCCGTGGGATGCCGCCTGGCGGACAGACGTTGACGAATATGATGTCGATAACACGACTAAGTGCTCGGTTTTTCGCACTTTTCAGGGCTGGACTGCGCTGTCAGACATGCAACCTGGCCAGGGTTTACTGCATGTAGTGCCGGTCCCCGAAGCGATGGCGCTGGTACTCCTGCGCCCATTACTGGATGATGTTCCGGAAGATGAACTCTGTGGCGTTGCACCTGGCCGTGTGTTACCCATCAGTGAGCAATGGCATCCGCTTCTGGCAAACGGGTTATGCAGCATTCCGCAACTGGAAGCAGGTGACTCTGTCTGGTGGCACTGCGATGTTATTCACGCCGTAGCGCCGGTAGAAAACCAGCAAGGCTTCGGTAATGTCATGTATATTCCGGCAGCTCCTTTGTGTGATAAAAACCGCCGCTATGCCCGGCGCGTAGTCGAAGCGCTGGAACAAGGCGCTTCACCGGGCGATTTTCCCCGTGAAAACTACGAACAGCACTGGCAGGACAGGTTCCTGATTGCGGATTTAAACGATAATGGCCGCCGCAGCTTAGGGATAAGCCTGTACCACGTCTGACACCGCGCTGGCGCTCTGCCATTTACAGGGTGCCAGAACTGCTGCGCCTTTCTGCCAGGCCTGCCTTTTTGTTACACTGGCAAAATCAAGGGTAATCAGTGAACTGAAACATGAATGCACGCCATCAAAAAATAATCCAGTTAGTGAACGACAAAGGCAGCGTCAGCGTTAACGAATTATCGCACCTTACGGGTGTTTCTGAAGTCACCATCCGCCAGGATCTGACGGCACTGGAGCGCGAAAACTACTTAAAGCGTGTTCACGGTTCTGCCATTGCTATGGATCTGGAAGATGTCGGCGTACGCATGAATACCCGGTTTCCACTGAAGAAGACTCTCGCAGAATACGCGGCCTCGCAGGTGAAAGACGGTGAATCGGTGTTTATTGAAGGCGGCAGTACTAACGCACTGTTGGCACGCAGCCTTGCTGATAACCCGTCAATAACACTGGTGACAGTCAGCCACTATATTGCTCAACTCCTGAAAAATGCCCGTTGTGAAGTGATTGTTCTGGGCGGGTTATACCAAAAAGGGAGTGAGTCTGTTGTTGGCCCGTTAACCCGCCTGTGTATCCAGCATGTGCATTTTCAAAAAGCGTTTATTGGCGTTGATGGCTGGCACAAAGATACCGGGTTTACCGGGCGCAACATGATGCGTAGTGACGTGGTTTGTGCGCTTCTGGATAAAGGCATTGAGGCCATCGCGTTAACCGACTCATCAAAATTCGGAATCATTCACCCTTACCCATTATCGACAGAAAACCATGGGTTTCGCCATGTAATAACCGACTCCCAACTGCCTGCGGACGCCCTGAAATGCATGCAAGAGCAGGGTATTCAGGTAGACCAGGTCACCGATGCAGCCGCTATTGCATAACAGCGCAAAGCCTTATGGCAACGGCTTTCCCTGCTAAAAATAAGGCAGATAAATATCGCTTCGTTGCCTCGCTATGGCACTGATTTAACTCCGGCTGGTTCATAAATAGTACTTCATAAGTAATACTTCATACATGTTACTTGTGAAGTACCACCTGTGAAGTGACACTTCACACCTCATAATGATTCATTCATACTGTGCGCGTTTACTGCCTACCCTTGCTGAAAGGGCAGGCCAGCAAAGAATACGTAATACATATGAAGTGATAAGTATTACTTCATACTTAACATTGGAGGTTGCAATGATAACAATTGTGGGTTGTAACAAGGGTGGTGCCGCCAAGACAACAACAGCGATTAACCTTGCTGTCGGCCTTGCGCAACAGGGCAACGATGTGTGCCTGGTGGATGCAGATGTGCAACGTTCCGCCGCCAGGTGGATTGGTGAACGGGAAGAAGCGCGGTTAAGCCCTGCCATCACTCTGGTGGAAAAACGGGATAATATCGCCGCCACATTGCGAAGCCTGAACGAGAAATACACCCACGTTATTGTTGATGTAACCGGTCGTAACAGCCGCGAACTGGTAACGGGTGGTACTGTGGCTGATATTATTATCGCCCCGCACCAAAGTTCACAACTGGATCTCGATACGCTTATTGAGCTGCAACAGCAGGTTATCTCATGGCGCGACCTTAACCCGGAACTAAAAGTGTTCGGTTACCAGACGATGGCGACCACCAACCCGCTGATTCGCGGCAATGAGCGCTATGAATTTCTGGAATACATTAAAGAATTCCCGGAAATCACTCCACTTAATGCCATAGCCTGCTTTCGCAAGGTTTACCGTGATGTCATGCCTCAGGGGAAATCCGTTATGGAAACCAGTAATGAGCAGGCGAAAAATGAAGTGCTTGCACTGATTAAGGAGGTGTTCTGATGGCACTGAAAAAACCCAGCCAGCAGGCATCCGCCACCCGGAAATATGCCAGTGACCAGGACATCGAACAACTGGCAGAGCGCCTGGCAGGCAAACCTTACGGTTCACCGGGTAACAGCGCACCAGTTACAGAAGCGGAAGACCCACTGAAACGCACCACTATTTCGCTGCCAGCATCGTTACTGGATAAAACCGAAGATACGGCACTGCGCAATAAACGCAGTGGCCGCGACCCAAAAAGTGTCAGTGCATTGATTCGTGATGCGCTGGCGGAATACTTTAAAAACCATCCATAATAAAACAAACCCCACCGCACCTGCCTGTTGTGCAGCCGCTGTGGGGTTGGGCACCAAAGTATGGTTATCAGAATGGACATGTATTAATTCATATCCACATCATTCATAAGTACATCATTCATAAGTATGAAGTATTACGCCTGGCCTGAGTAGCTGTTATTTGTTGCCACGCGCACTCCTTGCCCCTGCACACTTTAATACTCTCCACCTCACATTTATTACTTCGCATGTATTACTTCATATTTATTACATAACACTTATGCTTTACGGAGTTCACGCCACACTACAGGCGAGTGTGGCGCCAGTTGCGGTGTCACAACACATGTTCAGTACGGGCGATAATGTCATCCTGGGTATCCGGCGACAGCGCAGTAAAGAATGCCGAATATCCGGCCACCCGCACCACCAGGTCACGGTACTGGTCCGGATGCTTTTTCGCTTCAACCAGTGTTTCCCGGGAAACAATGTTGTACTGAATATGCCAGCCTTTATAGGTTTCAAAGAAAGTGCGCAGTAAAAACATCAGTTTTTCGCGGTCTGCCGGGTTATCCAGGGTAGAAGGGTTGAGCTTCTGGTTAAGTAACACGCCCCCCAGAATTGAGCCTGTGGGCAATTTGCCGACTGAACTGATAACCGCGGTGGGGCCAAGGTGATCGGTGCCAGATGCAGGGCTTGCCCCCTCCGCCAGTGGCGCATGGGCTTTGCGCCCGTCCGGGGTTGCCATCGTCGCCGCGCCAAATGGCACATTGGCAGAAATAGAAGAAGTGCCGGCATAGTAATCCCCGCCAACAGGGCCACGCCCGTGACGTGGGTTGTGGTACTGCTTCAGCTCATCAATATAAGTTTGATAAGCGCGTACTAACAGTGCATCCACAGACTCATCGTCATTACCATATTTCGGGGCACGGTTAACCAGTATCTGGCGCAGCTGTTCAAACTCCGCACCTGCAAAATCTGCTGCCAGTGCGCTGGCCAGTTGTTGCTGACTGATTGCCTGGTCATCAAACACCAGTTGTTTCACTGCGGCCAGGCTGTTACCCAGGTTAGCTATACCAACTTGCAAACCAGAAACCCAGTCATATTTTGCCCCACCCTGTTTGATGGTTTTCGCCCGTTCAATACAGTTGTCCACTAACGCTGAACACAGAATATCGTGGGCATTTTCTTCCAGAACCGTATCCACTACGTATTCAATTTCAATAGATTTACGCGTGTAATAGCGAATCTGGTTATCCCAGGCGGCCAGCACAGATTCAAAATCAGCAAAGTTACCAGCGGCAAGGGCTTCAGGCTGAGCCAGGAATACCTTGCCACTGGTGGCATCACGGCCGCCATCCAGCGCCGCCAGCATGACACGGGCAAAGTTGATAAAGCTCATGCCGGTACACCGGTAACCCCATTTGCCCCCTACTGCCGTTTCAATACACCCAATGGCAGCATATTGATACGCATCTTCCGGCAACACACCCAGGCGAATAAACTCAGGAATAACAATTTCATCGTTATTAAATGCCGGCATACCGAAACCACAGCGAATCACCTGCACACAGGCATCGAGAAAGTCATCGCCCATGCCTGCATGGTAGCGCACACTCAGGTTTGGTTGGGTTGAACGCAGCCGCCCGCAGGATTCAAGAATGGACCAGGATAACGGGTTAACCGCATCTACCGGTTTACCATTTACCAGGTTCTGACCACCAATAGTCACATTCTGGTACAGCGGGCTGCCTGCGGAGGCTTTAGAATGAGAACCTGAACGGATCTTGTTAACTTCCAGCAGCTTCAGCCAGCAACTTTGCAGTAATTCAATGGCCTGCTCGCGGCTCAGCGATTGTTCCAGTTCAACATCGCGCCGGTACCAGGGGTAGAGATACTGATCCATGCGCCCGAAGGAAACAGAGTGGCCATTGGATTCAATTTGCAGAATCAACTGGATGAAATAGCACAACTGCAGTGCCTGCCAGAAAGTTTTCGGCGGTTCATGGGCAATAACATCGCAGTTGTGGGCGACAGCCAGCAACTCTTCACGCCTTTCAGCGCGTGTTTCGCGTTCTGCCATATGCCGGGCCAGGTCCGCATAGCGGGTAATATGCTGGCTAACCGCTTCCAGAGTGATATCCACCGCTTTTAAGAACTGCTCGCCGTGTAAGTCTTCCAGCACCGTCAGGTTAATCAGTGCACGCCGGGTATTAACTGTTTCACGCAGCCCGTCCAGCCCCTTTTCAAGTAACACAGGAAAATCCACCGCCAGGTGGGCATCCCCGGAAGTCATATTGCCTTCTGCTTTGATAATACCAGTATCAAGTATGGCTTTTTGCTCGGCGGTAAACATGCCGTAACACCTGTCCTGCACCGTTTGCCCACGCCACCACGGGCATAGCTCGTGCAAAATTCGCTTATTCTCTTCACTTACGGAGAACCCGGCTCCCGGGCGTTCTGCCAGTTGATCAATTTCTTTCTCAATCCATGAAACGGTGTATTCCGGGAATATGGGGGCGGCACGCAGTTCGCTTGCCTGGTTTCCCACTATCAATTCGTCGTGCTGGATCCAGATAGTGCGCTGTGCCAGGTGATGGGCCAGAGCCAGTGCCCGGCGCACAGCTACCGGTTTGTCCATATTCTGCTGGTACACCTCGGTGTAATGCTGCGCGCGCTCGGTGCAAACAGGGGGTTTGACGATATGCACCAGAGCCGCTTTATGTGCCTTAATTCGGTCGGTCAGGACATCAAGTTTCAACTGTGTCATACAATTATCCTCGTAAAGTGGCTGCCAGGCCTTTTTGGTATGCATATGACTGAGCAAAAGTAAGCAAGGCCGGGTTATCAAGGGGCTTTCCCGGCGCTTCATAAGGCAGGCCAAGCAGGGCGTATTTGTTCATGCCCAGGGTGTGGTAAGGCAAAAAATGTATTTGTTCAACGCCGGGTAACCCGGCTGCAAAATCCACAATGCTGCGTACAGCACCTTCACTGGCATTAAACCCAGGAATTAAAGGCACACGGATAACGACCTGTGCGCCCTGTTCCGCAAGGCGTTGCAAGTTAGCCATAACTCGCCGTGCTGAGCCCCGGGTCCAGGTTTTGAATAACTCAGTGTTGGTATGTTTCAGGTCGGCCAGAAAAAGGCGGGTAAAAGGCAGGCAGGGTTCAATATTGTGCCAGGGAACATGCAGGCAGGTTTCCACGGCAGTGTGAATACCCTCCTCATGGCTGGCCTGCAACAGTGCCAGGGCTAATTCCGGGTTCATAAAAGGTTCGCCGCCAGAAAGCGTTACCCCGCCACCACTGCGCTGGTAAAACGGCTTATCACGCAACACCACCTGCATGATGTCTTCCACCGTGCGGTTTTCCCCGCATACAGTCAGCGCCTGGCTCGGGCAACACTTCACCAACGCCTTAACCGCACTACCCGAAAGTTTGCTACGGGCGATATCCAGCCCGCCGCCCGGTTTACGGCTAATGGCCTGAGGCGCTGCATGGCAGCAACGCTCGCAACCGGTGAGGCATAAACGGGCATCGAACAACACTTCCGGTTCTGCACTGCGGCTTTCCGGGTTCTGGCACCACCGGCAAGCCAAAGAGCAACCTTTCAGGAAGACAACTGTGCGGATCCCGGGTCCGTCATGGGTGGAATACCGCTGGATATTGAAAATCATCTCGCCTCCTGACCGTGTTTCGTATAAAAATAAAAACACTTTCGAAAGAAAGAAAACTTGATTTTCGACAACAAAAACACGGCTCGCTGGCCTATGATGATGAAAAGCCGCGAACCATCACAATTTCAGGAGTTGAATATGGAGCTCTACCTCGATACCGCTGATATCCACGCTGTAAAAAAACTGGCCCGCATCCTTCCTCTTGCGGGTGTGACGACTAACCCCAGTATTGTTGCCAGCAGTAAACAACGGCCAGAAAACCTGTTGCCCGCGTTATATGATGCGCTGGGGGGAACCGGGCAATTGTTCGCCCAGGTGATGGCTGATACCGCGCAGGGAATGGTGGATGACGCAAGAAAACTACGGGCAATTATCGCGGACCTGGTAGTGAAAGTTCCGGTAACACCAGAAGGGCTGGCAGCGATTAAGTGCCTGAGCAAGGAAGGTATTCCCACACTGGGTACTGCCGTTTATGGTGCAGCTCAGGGGTTACTGTCTGCGCTGGCAGGCGCACGCTATGTTGCACCATACATTAACCGGGTGGATGCCCAGGGCGGGAGTGGTATTGAATTAGTGAATGACCTGCAGTCACTGTTAGTTCAACACGCGCCCCAGGCACAAGTACTGGCCGCCAGCTTTAAAACCCCCCGCCAGGCGCTGGACTGCCTGCTGGCAGGTTGCGGTGCCATCACACTGCCCGTGGATGTGGCGACGCAATTTATTTCTGCTCCGGCGGTAACAGCGGCGGTTGAGAAATTTGAGCAAGACTGGCTGGGCGCGTTCGGGAGTAAACAGTTATAAAGCGCGAAAGATTACACCGTGCCTCTGGCCGATGCGGCATCCGCCAGCACCAGGGGCACCTTATTCCCCCATACTCTCTCAACCAGGCCATGTTTCATCGCCACCTAAACTTCCCCCTATTGGCCGCTATATCGCCCCAAAAGAAGTGGCTGCACTGGTCAATTTTTTGGTCTCGCCAGAAGCGGGGGCAATAACCGGCCAGGAACACATTATTTGTGGTGGCGCATCATTATCCTGATCACTGTGCGCGTATATCACTAAAGTCATATGCGCCATTTCAGCACGCGACGAAGCCAATAATCAGGCCGGAATGATTCTTTCAACTCTCCAATATCCACCCCACAAAACAACCAATCTAACACATTGATATAATTTGTATTTTTCAAGATAAATAAAATATTACACTATATTCAATTGCAGGTAATAATCGCCAGCATTAGTTAACCATCCGGGAGAATTAAGCAGAACATTAGCACTTGATTTGAAGAGAGATTATGGTAGGGTTGATATTAACAACATATTTACACAGGGCAAAACAAGATAACTAAAACATCTATTATCATTGTAGCACAACGCAAAAAACCGTTAAAAATTGATGGCGTTAATTTTGTTTTCACCATCATCCGCATGAGCAAAAATCAATAATACGCCTGCTGCATCTCAGCGCCGCCGCATTATTGATGTGTGCTCCAAAAAATTATAAATCCGCCCTGCTATGGCGGAGAATAATATGCACAACATCATAAGGAACCGTTCCATGAAAAAGACCTTTCCTGTTGCACTCACCTTAATTTCCGCCGTACTGATGGCAACCGGGTCCGCAACGGCTGCTGGATTACCCGGCAAAGGTGTAACTGTTTACCCCGTACAAAGCCCACTCCCGGAAGAATCCTTTCAGACTGAACTGGTAAACCGCGCACTTGAAAAATTAGGCTACGATGTTAAGCCAACCAAAGAAGTGGATTACAACGTTGCGTATACAGCCATATCTGAGGGTGATGCCACTTATATGGCAGTTAACTGGGAACCGTTACAGAACGACATGTATAACTCAGCAGGCGGCGACAAAAAGTTTTACCGCAAAGGGACGTATATCAGTGGTGCCGCACAAGGGTATTTAATTGATAAGAAAACAGCCGACAAATACCATATTACTGATCTCTCCCAGCTTAAAGATCCGAAAATAGCAAAACTGTTCGACTCCACTGGTAATGGCAAGGCCGATTTAACGGGTTGTAATCCTGGCTGGAATTGTGGAGCTGTCATTGCTACACAAATCAAAGCATATGGGTTAAGCAATACTGTCGAGCAGAATCAGGGGAACTACTCCGCAATTATTGCAGAAACGCTGGCTCGTTATAAAGCAGGCAAGCCGGTATTATATTATGCCTGGACGCCTTACTGGGTAAGTTTTGTATTAAAACCAGGTAAAGATGTGGTATGGCTCACCGTGCCATTCTCCGCCAACCCTGGCGGGTTAAAAGGGCTGGATACCACCCTGCCAAATGGCAAGAATTATGGTTTCTCCGTTAATAACGAACACATTGTGGCGAATAAAGCATGGGCGGATAAAAACCCGGCAGCGGCAAAACTGTTTGCCATCATGAAACTTCCCCTGGAAGATGTGAATGCCCAGAACCTGCGGATGCATGAAGGCCAGGACTCCGCACAGGATGTTCAGCAACAAGTTGATGGCTGGATTAAAGCGCACCAAAGTACCTTCGATGGCTGGGTAAAACAGGCCATGGCTGCCGCTAATCAGTCTTAGTATCATTAACCAGGTTGTTATACTCCTCTGGCTTTCCGGGGGAGTATTTTGGTGAATAACGTTTGTATTTCACGGTGTTCCCACACAATTGTGTTGATTACTTCCCGATACATCAGACCATTAATCTTTCTATTGTTATTGGTGTATATGTTATTGGTACCTGCCGGGAACAACGGGGATAACCCCCCGTTAATCCCGAAGATATAATCAGAATCCTGTAGCACTCAATTCCGGCTGACCACCTGCGCTTTTTCCAGCATGGCATGCAACAGCACATTGCCACCTTTTTCGACCTGTTCCGGCGAGGAATACTCAATTTCGTTATGGCTGATACCGTCTTTGCAGGGGATAAAAATCATCCCGGTGGGGGCGAGCATGCTCATATATACCGCATCGTGCCCGGCACCAGAGACAATATCCATATGGGAATAGCCCAACTGCTGAGCGGCACGGCGCACGGCATCTTTGCAGGCCGGATCGAAAGGCGCCGCCGGGTAGTGAGACACCTGCTCCAGCTTAACGCTCAGGCCACTTTCCTGTTCCACTTTAGCAATAAAGGCTTTCAGGGCGGCATCCATGTTATCGACATCGGCATCGGTCATGTTGCGGAAATCAATGGAAAACTTCACGCTGCCTGGCACCACGTTGCGGCTGTTGGGGTACACCTGCACCATACCCACTGTTCCCCGCCCATGGGGCGCAAACTGCCCGGCAATGGCGATCACTTCCTGCATAATCTGGGTGGAGACCTGGAGTGCATCCTGGCGCATAGCCATCGGAGTTGGCCCGGCATGGGATTCCATCCCGGTTACAGTACAGTCATACCAGCGGATCCCCAGCACGGCCTGCACCACACCAATAGAAATATCCTGGTCTTCCAGAATCGGCCCCTGCTCAATGTGAGCTTCAAAATAAGCACCAATCGGGTGTTGCCCGGGAACTGCCGGCCCGGCATAACCAATTTTATGCAGCTCATCTTTTACGGTTTTTCCTGCGGTATCAGTAGCGGCATAGGCCTGCTCCAGAGTGAAAATACCGGCAAACACCCCGGAGCCCATCATCACCGGAACAAAGCGTGAACCTTCTTCGTTGGTCCAGAACACCATTTCTACGGGTGCTTCAGTTTCAATACCGTAGTCATTCAGAGTGCGAATCACTTCCAGGGCGGAAAGCACACCGAAGTTACCGTCGAATTTGCCGCCGGTGGGCTGGGTATCGATATGGCTGCCCGCGACAACAGGTGGCAGGCTGTTATCGCGCCCGGCACGGCGCATAAACACATTACCAATCTGGTCCACTTCTACAGATAACCCGGCTTCTTTGGCCCAGGACACCACCAGGTCGCGGCCCTGGCGGTCGAGATCCGTCAGTGTCAGGCGGCATACACCGCCTTTCGGCGTGGCACCAATTTCAGCCAGGCGCATCAGTGAATCCCACAAGCGTTGGCCATTAATGCGCAGGCTCTGGATATCTGCCGTTTTTTTCGTTGCGGATAATACTTCACTTGTCATGACTTTCTCCTTCCTTCATTGAATTCGAATAACAGGGTATTAACGCGCTACTGCCTGTGGTGCCCGCTGGCGCTCCCAGGCTGCTGCCGCACTGAAATCCGGCCCAAATGCCGGGCGTTTGATATAGCGCCCGGCACCTTCGCGGGCACGTAACTCACCATCAGCCCAAACCACAACCCCCTGGCTGAGGGTAAACACCGGAACGCCGGTGACGGTCCGGCCTTCAAACACATTGAAATCATTACGGGAGTGATGGGTGGCGGCAGATAACGTTTTGCTGCCTGCCGGGTCCCACAACACCAGGTCTGCATCCGCACCCGGCGCAACACAGCCTTTACGCGGGTACAGGTTAAACAAGCGGGCGGTGTTGGCAGAGGTGATTGCCACAAACTCACTGGGCGTCAGCCGGCCACTGTTGACACCGGCATCCCAAATGACTGCCATACGCTCTTCCACCCCGCCGCACCCGTTGGGAATTTTGGTGAAACTGTCGCTGCCCATGGCTTTCTGGCTGGCGCAGAACGTGCAGTGATCTGTCGCAGTGGTATGTAACTGGCCGGATTGCAGCCCGTGCCATAACGCACTTTGGTGGGATTTATCACGAAATGGCGGGCTCATCACATGGGCGGCGGCAACGGTGAAATCGGGGTGGCGATACACGCTGTCATCAATAACCAGGTGCCCGGCAAGCACCTCGCCATACACCCGCTGGCCACGGTTGCGGGCACGGGCAATGGCTTCGGCAGATTCACGGCAGGAAACGTGCACCACATAAATAGGTACGCCCATAATGCTGGCAACAGTAATTGCCCGGTTGGCGGCTTCGCCTTCCACTTCTGGCGGGCGCGATAACGGGTGGGCTTCAGGGCCAGTAATCCCCTGCTTCAGCATTTCTTGTTGCAGGAGATACACCATTTCACCGTTTTCAGCATGGACGGTGGGCATTGCGCCCAGCTCCAGGCAACGGCGGAAGCTGTTCATCAGGGTTTCGTCATCACACATAATGGCGTTCTTATAGGCCATAAAGTGTTTAAAGCTGTTCACCCCTTCTTCACGCACCAGCGTGCCCATATCCCGGCGAACACTCTCATCCCACCAGGTTATCGCCACATGGAAGCTGTAGTCAGATGCGGCTTTTTCTGCCCAGCCGCGCCACTGATGGTAAGCTTCCATCAAGGGCTGCTGCGGGTTTGGTATCACAAAATCAATAATGGTTGTGGTGCCTCCCGCCAGAGCCGCCGAAGTCCCACTGTAGAAATCATCTACCGTGGTGGTGCCCATAAACGGGAAATTCATATGTGTATGTGGGTCTATGCCACCGGGCATCACGTACAACCCACCGGCATCCAGCGTTTCAGTGCCCGCCGGAATATCCCACTGAGCGGCATCACCCACGGCAACAATCTTCCCGCCCGCACACAGCACATCGGCGCGTTGCTGGTAATCGGCATTCACCACCGTACCGCCTTTAATCAACACATTACCCATTGTTTTCTCCTTTCTGTTCAGGGTTCAGGCGGTGGTTGCCATCGGGTTATTGGGGTGCGTTGTCCAGTTGGCATACTGGTCGGTCACCACTTTACCGGTGCGTTTATCCACTTCGCCGGGTTGCAAACTACGCAGAGAAATACAGTTTTCTACCGGGCAGACAGAAGCGCACAGGTTGCAGCCAACGCAGTCTTCTTCGCGCACTTCAAAGTGGCGTTCACCGTCTTGTAAGGTAGAGATGGCCTGGTGAGAGGTGTCTTCACACACCAGGTGGCAACGCCCGCATTTAATACACAGGCTTTGATCAATGACGGCTTTATCAACATGATTAAGGTTGAGGTAACGCCAGTCGGTAACACTGCCCAGCGCCATGCCGCGGAAATCTTCAATGGTGCGGAACCCTTTTTGATCCATGTAGTTTTCCAGGCCGCTAATCATGTCGCGCACAATCTGGAAACCATTGACCATCACGGCTGTACACACCTGAACGTTGCCACAACCGAGCGCGATAAATTCCGCCGCATCGCGCCAGGTGGAAATCCCGCCGATACCGGAAATCGGCAGCCCCTGGGTTTGCGCATCGCGGCCAATTTCCGACACCATATTCAGGGCAATGGGTTTCACCGCCGGGCCACAATAGCCGCCGTGAGAACCTTTATTGCCGGTATGGGGTGTCATCAGCATGGAATCCAGGTCAACGCCCATCACGGAGTTGATGGTGTTGATCAGTGAAACGGCATCTGCGCCACCCACCCGCGCAGCTCTGGCGGGGTAGCGGATGTCGGTGATATTTGGGGTCAGTTTGACGATAACCGGCAGGCTGCAATACTGTTTGCACCAGCGGGTGACCATCTCAATATATTCCGGCACCTGGCCTACTGCCGCGCCCATGCCCCGTTCACTCATTCCGTGCGGGCAACCAAAGTTCAGTTCAATGCCATCAGCGCCAGTCGCTTCCACCTGCGGCAAAATAGTTTTCCAGGCATCTTCTTCGCAGGGCACCATGACAGAGACCACTATCGCCCGGTCCGGCCAGCGTTTTTTCACCTGGGCAATTTCTTCCAGGTTAACCGCGAGGCTGCGGTCGGTGATAAGTTCTATATTATTCAGGCCAAGTACTTTGCGGTCTGCGCCACGCAACGTGCTGTACCGTGGGCCGCTTACGTTAACGACATGTGGGTCAAGCCCGAGGGTTTTCCACACCACGCCACCCCAGCCTGCGGCAAATGCGCGTTCCACATTCAGGGCTTTGTCGGTTGGCGGCGCAGAGGCAAGCCAGAAAGGGTTAGGACTGTGGATACCTAAAAAATTACTATGTAAATCAGCCATGAGCGTGCTCCCCGGCGAAATCAGCGTGAGATGTAGCAACAGAAAGTGCCTGTGCAATGGAACCTGCGGCGATTTTTCCCTGCCGCACCGCATCAACCGTGAGATCAAGGCCACCGAAGCAACAGTCGCCCCCGGCCCAGACGCCCGGTAACGAGGTCTGGCCCTGCTCATTAATTAAGATGCGGCCCTGTTTAAGGGTTATCGCCGTTCCTGCCGGAGCCGGGTCGTAAGCCTGGCCAATCGCTTTCAACACCCAGTCAGCAGCCAGGGTGTAGCGTTCACCAGTGTCCACCAGGCCGGTGTCACTTTGGGCCATTACACTGAATGTCACGCCAGTCACCTGGTTATTTTGCTGTTGATACGCCAGCGGTGCAGACCAGTAACGCTGCGTGACACCGTTGTCTTTGGCAAACGCCTGCTCTTTGGGTGAGGCTTTCATGGCGTCAGCCCCGCGGCGGTATACCAAAGTGACGTCACGCGCACCGAGCTTCTTCGCCTGAACGGCGGCATCAATCGCCGTCATACCGCCGCCAATCACCACCACGTTACGGCCAACAGGCAACTGGCGGAGGTCCGTGCTCTGGCGCAGGCGGGCAATAAAATCAACGGCATCCATGACGCCTGCGGGTTCTGCTGAACCCAGGCTGGCGTCGTTAACAGCCGCAAGGCCCAGGCCGAGAAAAACCGCGTCATACTCTTCACGCAGGGTATTAAGCTGCACATCCTGCCCCAGGCGGGTTTGTGGGTGAAAATGAATGCCGCCTACAGACAACAGCCATGCCACCTCTTTGCTGGCAAAATTTTCGCCCACTTTGTAACGGGCAAGGCCATATTCATTCAGCCCCCCGGCTTTGGGGCTGGCGTCAAACATATCCACGTCGTGGCCTGCAACTGCAAGTTGATGCGCAACTGTCAGGCCTGCCGGGCCTGCACCAACCACGGCCACACGCTTCCCGGTGGCGGGAGCACGAACAAACAACGGCTTGCCACCATCGGCAAAGAACTGGTCAGTGGCAAAACGCTGGAGCAATGCAATGTTCAGCGGTTTGCCATCCTGCGCGTTACGCACACATGCCTGCTGGCACAGGTTTTCTGTTGGGCAAACCCGGCTGCAAATACCGCCCAGCACATTGGCTGTAAGAATCAGTTCGGCAGCGCCACGCGTATTGTTTTGCGCCACGCGGTGAATAAAACCTGGGACATCGATATCAGCCGGGCACGCCTGGCTACAGGGTGCGTCATAGCAGTAGTGGCAACGGTCAGCTTCTGTTACAGCCTGGTGTGCTGTGAGTGGGGTTTCGCAATCGGCAAACTCACGCGCGTAATCTGCCGGGGCTAATCTGCCAGCCTGTACGCCAGCCAGATCAATACCCAAAGGCGCATGCTTATTCACAAGCCACCTCCTGCACTTGCCAAAAAATGAAACAGGGGCAGCTCGGTGGGGCAACGAACAACAACATACTGCGGGACGTCTCTGCTCATTATGCTTCTCCTGAAAGATGCAGCTCCCGAAAAGGCTGGCTGCAAATTTTTGACCAAATGGTTAAGTTTTCAGGAATACCCATGCGATTTGCATGCCATTTATTTCATCTTCCTTTAACCTTGCAGAAAATAAGGCTTAAGGTCATCAATACACTTTCAGCAACACGGAAAATTTCTTCATTTTGGTGCATTTCGCACCATTTTTGACTCTTTTAGCCACATTAATAAGCAACAGATACACTGTTACTCAAGGCCGCAAATCCGTAAAACGCAACTCAGCACATGCTGGGTTGCGCGTTCTTCGGCACCTTCACTGTGGGCATCACTCCCCAGAATTGCGGCTATCTGAATATCAAAATCGGCGTAGGTCTGGGTCATCGACCAGACAGTAAAAAAGAAGTGGGTGGTGTCAGTTGCGCGTAATTTTCCCTGCGCTATCCAGCCATCCAGCATGCGTGCTTTTTCAGCTACCATCTGGCGCAACTGATTTTGCAGTAACGGCTGCACTACCTGCGCACCCTGCAATATTTCATTGGCAAACAGTTTTGAAGCATCCGGGCGCGTAAAGCTGAAGCGGATTTTTTTGCGTACATAAGCTTCCAGCGCCGCTTTGGGGTCTGCGTCCGCCACCATGACTTCGAGTGGAGCCAGCCAGTCATGGAGAATGCGCTCCAGTACCCGCAGATAAAGGTTTTGTTTATTGCCGAAGTAATAGTGCAGGTTGGGTTTGGGGAGTTGGGCTTCATCGGCTATTTGCTGCATAGTAGCACCACGAAAGCCATAACGGGCAAACACCCGCTCAGCCGCTGGCAGGATAACCGCTTCATTGTCCTGGCGAATGCGCCCTTTCTCCGGGTTTTCCAGCATGCCACTGAGTAATACATCATTCATCAGTTAACGTACGCCTCCGAAACGCATGAAGCGCGCCCTCCCTGGCGCAAACGCATTACTGCAGTTTGGCTGCAGCATCCCATACTATGTGGGTCATAGCAGCATCGCCCGGGTCTTTCTTAATCACCGGGGTATCGCCGCCACTGTGCAACAGAACATCAATGGTGCGATGGTAGGCAGCCGGGTCAAGCCAGCCAATTTTAGGGGTGTTCGCGTTGGTTATCAGTTTGGCGACATTCTCCATCTGGCGTGTTTGCCCTTCCACAGTAGAAGCACCGGAGGCATCTTCAGCAACCACGATTTTTGCTGCTTCTTCCGGGTGCTTAACGGCATAGTTCCACCCTTCAAATGACGCTTTCAGGAATTTCGCCATTTTGCTGACAAACGCCGGATCTTTGAGGTCCGGGCCACGCACGTACAGGCCATCTTCCAGGGTTGAAACCCCTTCGTCTTCATATGGGAAATTAATCAGTTCATCTTTTTTCAGCCCGGCGTCTATTAACTGCCAGTATTCGTTGTAATTCATGGTGGAAATACAGGCAGCCTGGTCCTGTAGCAGCGGGTCAACGTTGAAGCCCTGTTTTAAGATGGTGATATCTTTACCCGGTTTCAGTCCCAGTTTGTTCATCCAGTTAAAGAAGGGGTATTCGTTGCCGCCAAACCAGACACCGAGGGTTTTGCCTTTAAAATCTGCCGGGGTTTTAATGCCACTGGCTTTTTTACAGGTCAGCATCATGCCTGAGCGGTCATACACCTGAGCAATATTCACTAATGGAACGCCAGCTTCGCGGGAAGCAAGCGCATCAGGCAACCAGTCCACAATGACATCCGCAGATTTACCGGCAATCACCTGGACTGGCGAAATATCCGTTCCGCCAGGCTTGATAGTGACATCCAGCCCTTCTTTTTGATAAAAGCCTTTCGCCTGAGCCACGTAATAACCAGCAAACTGCGCCTGCGGCACCCATTTTAACTGGAGTGTCACTTTCTCTGCGGCAAAGGTTTGAAAGGCGAGCGTCGCAGACATTGCCGCCAGCAACAATCCCCGGCGAAAAGCAGAACGTTTTATCATTGAGTAACTCCTCGGGTTAGGTATGTATATCCCCAGAATCATTCCGGCATACCGCTACCAGCCACCGGCATTAAAAAGGGAATACAAACGTGCTAAGCATCATTAATTAACGTTATTTTTCATTCACTTCGTTTACGACATACCACGCACGGTGGGATGCCAGAAATTCACCCGCCGGTCGAGGCGGACCACCAGGGCGTACATCAGCGAACCAGCAACTGAAGCCACCACAATGGCGGACCACACCACCGGCATATGCATGCGCGCAGATTCGGTAGAAATACGAAAGCCCAGCCCGGCAGTGGGTGAGCCAAAAAACTCCGCTACAATCGCGGTAATTAATGACAGCGTCGCATTCACTTTCAGGGCACTAAAAATGAATGGCATGGCTTCAGGCAGGCGCAGGGAAAGCAGGCTCTGGCGCGGCGTGGCGGCATAGCAATACATCAGTTCCTGCTCCATTTTTCCGCAGGATTTCAGGCCAGCCAGGGTACTCACCAAAGCCGGGAAAAAGGTGACCAGGGTGACAACAGCCGCTTTGGAAGGCCAGTCAAAACCAAACCACATCACCGCTATCGGCGCCACACCCACTAGTGGCACGGTACTGGTCAGGTTTGCCACTGGCAGCAATCCGCGTTGCAGGAAAGGCAGGCGGTCTGTCAACAAAGCAACCACAATCCCCAGCCCACTTCCCAGGACATAACCCGCCAGGACAGACTTGATCACCGTTTGCAGAACATCGCCCATCAGCATGCCTGAGCTGCTCACCAGCGCAGATATAATCGCCAGCGGCGCAGGCAAAATGACCTGAGGCACTGCAAACGCCGTAACCAGGATTTGCCAGAACACCAGGATCCACAGCCCTGACAGGCTGGCAACCAGGCTTGCCGGTAATGTCGTGCGGGCAAGGCGCTGTACACTGACAACCGCCAGTAATGCCACCGACGCCAGTGTTAACCCGCTGAGCGGCAACCACGCCAGCCAAACGGTACCTGCCGCCAGGGTGATGGCAAAAGCCGCCATGCGCCAGACCGGCAAGGTGGGTGAACAGGCCAGCAGCGCACTGATAATCAACACCAGGTTTATCACCACCAGCGCACCGTTCACCGGCGAGGCAACAGAGAGTTGAACCAGGGATAAAGCCAGTAACAGCAGCGCCAGCAGCAGTGAGATAACGCCCGGAATGGTTTTACTTTTCATCACGCCCCCTTACGCTTACGCATCACCAGGCGTTCAGCCAGTGTGACCATGCCGGTTAATAGCAGGCCCAGCAGCGATGCCATCACCAGTGCCGACCAGATTTGCACGGTATTGCCGTAATAAGAACTGGTCAGCAGGCGTGCTCCCAGCCCGGCCTGCGCTCCGGTGGGCAGTTCTGCCACCATGGTGCCCACCAGCCCACTGGCAATAGCGACACGAAAAGCAGGGAACAAATAAGGCAAAGCGGAAGGCAGGCGCACCATCCAGAAGATATGGATCCGGCTGGCCGCCCAGGTGTGTACCAGCTCCATCTCCATTTTCTGCGGGGAACGCAGCCCCTGCACCGTGGCTATCGTCACCGGGAAAAAGCACAAATACATGGCGATGGTGGCTTTCGGCAACATACCGGTTATCCCCATACTACCGAGAATTATCAGTACGATGGGGGCAATAGCCAGTACCGGAATGGTTTGTGAAGCCACAATCCACGGCAACAATGCTTTATCCAGGGTGTGCGAATGAACGATACACACCGCCAGCAAAATCCCCAGTACCACTCCCATAACGAAACCGGTTAATGCGGCGCTGGCCGTCACCCAGGTGTGTAATAACAGGTTACGTGGCGATGTCACCGGCCATTGAGTGAGGCTGTTCCAGATATCAGCAACAATTTGATGGGGAGCGGGCAGTAACGGGCGAGTGGCATTCAGTGAGGCGACAATCAGGTCTGCCGTGTTCCAGGAAGCCCGGTGGGACAACACCCGGTCCATGGTGCCATGGGCATTCAGCGCCACAGCCAGGGCGTACCACAGCACGACCACTGCCAGCAGTACCACACTGACAGGCAGAGTATGGAACGTTAAACGCCGCCCCCAGGTGAGTGTTCTAGTGGTCATGATGCCCCTCCACCAGCGCTTCCCTCACCGCCTGAGATAACTGCATAAATGCAGCTGTGTCGCGAATTGTAAGGTCGCGCTCAGCAGGCAGGGGGGAATCAATCACTTTAATAATGCGCCCGGGCCGTGGAGACATAATGACGATTTTGGTGGACAGGTACACTGCCTCAGAAATGGAGTGGGTCACGAACACCATCGTGCGTTGCTCGTGATACCACAGTTGCTGAAGTTGCTGGTTCAGGTTGTCGCGGGTCAGTTCATCCAGCGCGCCGAAAGGTTCATCCATCATCAATATTTTGGGTTCAAAACCTAAAGCACGGGCAATAGAAACACGCTGCTGCATACCGCCAGATAACTGCCAGGGGTACTTTTTCTCGAACCCTTTCAGCCCGACACGCGCCAGTTGCTCACGGGCAATTTCATCACACCGGCCTGGCGGCACACCCTGAATTTGTAACGGCAACATGACATTCGCCAGCACCGTGCGCCACGGGAGCAATACTGGTGCCTGGAAGACATAACCATAAGCCCCGGCCTGGCGGGCTTCAGAAGGAGACATATCGTTGACCAGCAACTCACCCGAGCTCACCTGTTCGAGATCGGCAATGGCACGCAGTAAGGTTGTTTTTCCGCAGCCAGATGGCCCAATGAAAGAGACAAACTCACCCTGGCGAATTGTCAGATTCACATCTTTAAGTGCATGTACTGGCTGGTCTGCCGCCGGGTAAATGACATTTACATCACGCACCGTAACGGCTGGCCGTGCCGTGGCAGGCTTTAAAGGCACCACGGCAGACTCTTCCTCATACATTAGCTGGCTCATTCCCCTGCTCCCCCTGTCAATTTTTGACTGGTTGGTTAAGTTTCTCTTGGTTATGCCATTTTTGTGCCAGAGTGAAAAACCGTAAGAACACAGCACGTTTGAAGCAATTGGCGGCATGATATGAACTTTTATTGACCATATGTGGTGCAAAAAACAGCAGAGTTGCTTTGTGATGGGGCAAGGAAAGTACGTGGGCGATAAAACTGCGGTCAGAGCTGATCCAAAAGTGATGAAAAACGCAGCAACTGCCATCCTATAAAAGGCTCGCAGTTGCAGTTAGTGACAGATGACCACCACCATTGTGGCAGTTGGTGGAAAAACCAGCAAAAATACCGTCATAACTATCAGAATGACTAATATCTGCAGCCCGATGCTGAACATTCTTTCTGCCAGAACAGCAACACTGGCATAACCGGCAAAAAACGGTATGGTTTGCTGATGAAAATAGTTAATGACTTTCAGGAACTCACCATGGAAAACCCGCTTACCTTCCACCGCTACCACGGCCTTGGCAACGACTACCTGGTCTGCCACCACAGTGCGGCTACGCAACTGACTAACCAGCAGATCCAGCGCGTTTGTGACCGCCATTACGGCATTGGTTCCGATGGCCTGTTGGTGGATGGCGATGACGGCGATATCCCCACATTGCGTATTATTAACCCCGATGGTTCAGAAGCCGAGAAAAGCGGGAATGGTCTCAGGATCTATGCCCGCTACCTGTTCGACTGCGGCCGCGTGGCACACACGCCTTTTAAGGTAAATACCCTGGGCGGACAGGTTTCCTGCCTGGTGGAAGAAGGGGCGCATCAGGTAGTTGTGGATATGGGCGAAGCCCGTTTTAACCCTGCCGCCCTGCCAGCATTAGTAGAAGGCACAGAAGCACTGGCATTGCCATTAATGCTGGGTGGCAAGTCCTGGCAGGCAACGCTGGTCTCTATGGGTAACCCACATTGTGTTATCCGTGTGCAAAAGCTCGACCTGGAGCAGGTCCGGCAGTTGGGTGGGCAAGTAGAAACCCTGCCATTATTCCCCCGGCGCACCAATGTGCAGTTTGTGGAAGTTGTGGACCGCAATAATATCAATATTGGTATCTGGGAACGGGGAGCCGGTTATACCCTGGCTTCCGGCAGCAGCAGCTGCGCCGCCGCCAGTGCCATGTACAAACTCGGTTTAGTGGATGAACAAGTCACCGTGCATATGCCAGGCGGGCAGCTCACCATTACCCTGAATAAAGATTTTCAGGTCAGGATGCGTGGCCCGGTACAGAAAGTGGCTACTATTCAGTTAGATAAAGACTGTTTTTTTGATATGCACGGTTAAGCTCATATTCAGCCCGGTATAAAACCGGGCTGCACTTTTTACCTCAAAAACATAAGTTACCGCACATGTTCCGACATTTCCTTCAAGTTATTCCCCGGTAAGTCGATAGCTGAAAGGCAAAAAAAGAATAATTTTCCGCCTACAACTTTTACTCACCGGGAGTTCAGAATGAAAATGACCGTTCGGGCGCGTTTAATCGGTATTATTGGTTTTCTCTGTATTTTATTAGTGATCACCTCCGTTTGGGGGATCTTTGGCCTGCACAATGCAGAACAGCGTGCAGAAAGTACTTATCGTACTGAACTGCTGCCCTTGCAATACTCTTCCCGTTTGTACCGCATGGTACAAAACCAGTCTTCTACATTATTTGAAGCGTTACGTTACTGGACCAGCGCAAGTGAAGTAGAAACCCGGCTGGCCGTTATTCAGGACGACAGCGCAAAAATTGCTGCCGCACGTAAAGCCTGGGCTGGTCTGGATACCCATAAGGATATGTCCGGACTGCGTGACAGTTTTTTTCAGGATCTCGATAGTTACCAGCAGGCACTGAGTGAGGCCGGCAGTTTGCTTAAGCAAGGTAACCCTTCCGCCGCCCTGGTGGTGATTGAAACCCGGTTGCGGGTGCACTCACTGGCGATGGCAAAGAATATTGATAGCCTCGATGCACAAATGCGCGCGCTGGCCGAGAAAACGTATCAGCAAAGTAACAGCGCCTATCTTCTGGCACGTAACAGCCTGATAGTGATGCTGGTTGTCGGTCTGCTGGCAGGCATTATCGCGGGCTGGCTACTGATTCGTTCATTGCACCAGACACTTTCCCGTGCCCGTAACCTGGCGGAATCCATCGCCAATGGTGAACTGAACCACCGTGTCACCGCCAGCACGCACGACGAACTGGGGGAACTGATGCAGTCACTCGCCACGATGGATGTGCGCTTGTCAGATATTGTGCAGGATGTCAGCAGCAGCGCGGATATTCTGCGCGATGCGGCTCGCCAGATGGCTCAGGGGAACGACGACCTTTCTGAACGCACCCATTCCCAGGCCAGTTCACTGGAAGAAACCGCCGCCAGCATGGAGCAAATGACCGCCACTGTGAAGCATAATGCGGAAAACGCTTCGCAGGCAGATGCGCTGGCAACCACCGTGCGCGAACAGGCACAACGTGGTAGCGATGTGTTAAACAGCGCCGTGAAAGCCATGCACGAAATTGAAGAAGCCAGTAACCAAATTGCCGATATCAACCGGGTGATTGATGAACTGGCCTTCCAGACTAACTTACTGGCACTGAACGCTGCGGTGGAAGCCGCAAGAGCGGGCGAACAAGGGCGCGGTTTTGCCGTGGTTGCCACCGAAGTGCGTCAGTTAGCTCAACGTTCCGCCAAAGCGGCTGCAGAAATCAAAACCCTGATAGATGCCAGCGTGAGCAAAATTAATACCGGGAGTAACCTGGTCAGCCGTTCTGGCGACATGCTGAATGAGATTAACCAGGGCGTTGAGCGGGTAGTTCATATTGTGGGTGAAATCGCGGTTGCCAGTCGGGAGCAATCGAGCGGCATTGAGCAAGTCAATGCGGCGGTAAACCTGATGGATACAGCTATTCAGCAAAATGCATCGCTGGTACAGGAAGCCAGCCATGCCAGCCAGACTGTACGCCAGCATGCTGACTTGTTGGTGGAAAAAATGGCCTTTTTCCACACACAGAATCGTGAAAAATCAGTGTCCGGCGCTGCAATGCACACCGCACTTGAATACAAGGAGGCATAATGCGTAAGTTACTGGCCTCACTTTGTTTGCTCGTCCCGGTGCTCAGTTGGGCCGACACAACGCTGAAAATCGCCACCATCAGCAATGGTGACATGACGATTATGCAGCAACTCTCCGACCAGTATGAACAGTCACACCCTGGTGTCCATTTGCAGTGGCATGTTATGGATGATGGCGCACTCAGAAAAACGATTTATTCATCAATGGAAGGCAACGGTGAACGCTTTGATGTGATTACCGTCGGCACATACGAAGCGCCATTATGGGGCGAAAAAGGCTGGCTTGCACCACTGAATAATTTACCCGACAGTTATGATGTGAATGATTTGCTGCCCCCGCTGCGCAAAGCGCTTTCGTGGCATAACACGCTGTATGCGCTACCTTTTTATGGTGAAAGCAGTATGACGTATTACCGCAAAGACTTATTTGCGGCAAAAGGGCTGAGCATGCCGGCAGAACCCACCTGGCAGGATATTCAGCATTTTGCAGCCGCGCTGACGGATAAGAGCAAAGGCATTTATGGTTTGTGCCTGCGCGGGAAACCCGGCTGGGGAGATAACGTTGCGCTGATCAACACCATCGCCAACGCCTATGGTGCCCAGTGGTTCGATGAAAGCTGGACCCCTACCATGAACACACCAGAGTGGCGGCGGGTGCTGACAGATTATGTCACGATGGTGCATGAATACGGCCCACCGGATACGGTGGATAATAGCTTTGGGCAGATCCTGCGCCTGACAGCTCAGGGGGAATGTGCCATGTGGGTGGACAGTACCGTTGCTGCCGGGCTGCTGACCAACCCGCAGATTTCAATGGTCGCCGACAAACTGGGGTTTGCTTCAGCACCACATGACATTACTCGTAATGGATCTCACTGGTTATGGGCATGGGCGCTGGCGGTACCGGCCAACAGTTCCCAGCGTGCACAGGCCATTGATTTCATCTCCTGGGCCACTTCACGTGGGTATATTCAGGAGGTTGCCAAAGTTGTCGGTTGGGGTTCTGTTCCACCGGGCAGCAGAAAATCGACCTATGCTGAAGCGGGTTACCAGGCACTGGCACCCTATGCCAAACAAGTGCTTGCCGCCATGGAAACAGCCTCGCCGGAAACGCCGACACTGAACCCGGTCCCCTACCAGGGGATTCAGTATGTCAGTATTCCCGGTTTCGACCAGATGGGCAGCCAGGTGGCGCAAAACATCGCTAACCTGTTAACAGGCAAACTGACGGTGGATGAAACGCTGAGCGCCAACCAGCAGGCTGTGCTGGATGTCCGTCAGAAAGTCCACTAACCACCAGGGAACAACTGCCCCATGCTCAGGCTGATGGGGCAGTTGTTTCAGTCCACGAACGGGTATTGTTACCCCATTACCGTGCGGTACAGCAGGCTGTCGAGCGCTCCTGTTTTTCCCGTCGCGCTCAGGGGCAATTTCGGTGAGATTTCCCCTCTTGCCAGTTCGTGTTCAATAAACGCGTGCAAGTGCTCCCTGCGCGGACCATACACGGCTTCCCCGGTGCGCTGTTTAATTTCCAGTAACGGGTCTATTTCTGCCAGAAGGCTGGCATCAGTAACTGTTTTTGCCAGTAATTCCCGAAACAGTACTGGTGGTTGCCCCAGCCCGGCCTCAACCCAGCGCACTGCCAGTTATCCGGCACACTGGTGTTTTCACCAAGGGTTACCTGCCAGCAATGTGCGCCCTCATGCCAGACAGCCCCGGAGATACATGGTCTGCCAGTACGTGGCTATCCGGGTAGTCACCACTATTTTGGCGGCGAAAGGCTATTGGCTCCTCAACAAACATTGCGTTCAAACGTTGCCGCCACCTGGCCTCTGCCTGTGCCATAGCATCCGTATCAATACGCCCACTGCCATATACTGCAAACGTGGGTAATACTTCCATGCCGGTGTAGAACAACGTACCGTGTGTGACCGGGAACAGAAGTTGCTCTAAAGGACCATTAATCCCGCGCGGGGAATAATCCTGCTCTGGCCCACCCACACTGACCGCCAGCAGTGCCCGTTTGCCTGCAAAAGCGCCTTCTCCGTAGCGGTGCGCATTGCCTTTGCCCTGGTAGCCATACGCCAGGCCGTAAGCCCAGACGCGCTCTATCCAGCCTTTCATGATTGCCGGCATACCAAACCACCAAAGAGGAAACAGCATAATCACGGCATCCGCTGCGAGGACTTTTCGTTGTTCTTCGCTGACATCCGGTGTCTGGCAACCATGGTGAAAAGCATGCCGGGACTCGTCAATAAATGACAAACGCGCCGGGTTTACACGCTCAGGAAAATCATCACCATCAAATACCGCTTTCCACTCCATACCGTAGAGATCGGATTGCTCAACCTGGTGTCCCTGCCCCGTGAATACCTCAACGGCAATATCCACCAGATGGCGTGTCACAGACGTATGTTCTGGTTGCGCATAAACAAGAAGAATATTCATCATCAATACCTTATTAGTCAGTGGAGAATGCGTCAGTGGCAACACGTTAGTCTTCCATCAGGTATAGTTGAAATGAATCTCCTATATTCCAGGTATAGCCATGAGTAATTCCTTAAGACGTCTCGACCTGAATCTGTTAATCACGCTTGATGCGCTGTTGACTGAACATAATGTCACCCGGGCTGCGGAACGCCTGCACCTTTCGCAACCAACTGTCAGTGTGCAACTTTCCCGTTTGCGGGACTATTTTGGCGACCCATTATTACTACCGGGTGCACGGGGGATGCGGCCTACGGCCAGAGCAGATGAACTGCGCGAACCACTCAGGCAGGCATTGTCATTTCTTGAACAGGCTGTGGCACCACAAGGGGATTTCTTTCCTCAACAATCGAGCCAGACCTGGCGGATTTCCGCTTTCGATTATGGTGAGTACACTATTTTGCTTCCCATGCTTGAATCGTTACGAACACAAGCACCAGCAACCCGCTTATCTGTAGTGCAAAGTTCACCTTCACAAGTTCTGAGGAAAGCAGAACAAGGTGACATTGACCTGGCATTGATGAGTGCAGCAGAAGCACCACTGGATTTACACCGGCGCACACTCTTCACCGAGCACTATGTTTTGGCAGGCAGAGTTGGCCATCCCCACTTAAAGCCAGGCCTGACACTGGAACAGTTTTGCCAACTTGACCATGCGATGGTTTCCCCGGATGGCGGCGGGTTTCGCGGTATAACAGATACGTTTTTGATGGAGCAAGGGATTACACGTAAGGTATCGCTGTCGGTCCCTCATTTTCTTTTCCTTTGTGCGGTTTTGGCCAATACAGATATGGTGGCGATGGTGCCCTGGAGGCTGGTGCGGGAAAATATTGCGCTTCAGGTTATTCCACTGCCTTTTGAGGTGCCGGGCTTCGAGATGCTTATGCTTTGGCCCGAACGGGTTCACCGTGACCCTGCACATAAGTGGTTACGTGAACATATTGCAAACCAGATATAAAAAGCCCCTGCTATATATAGCAGGGGAAAATCCACGTCAGAGTTTATAGTAAGTAATTAGTTAAACACCATTCCACCATCAATCAGCAATGATTGCCCGGTCATATAGTCCGAGTCAGGCCCGGCAAGGTAAGCAACACAAGCAGCCACGTCTTCCGGTTCAGATAGCCTGCCAAGCGTGATGCGTTTGGCAAAAGTTTCAGTACCGTATCCCAGTGGTTTACCTGCCGCTTCGGATACTTGTCGGTCAATTTCATCCCACATGGGTGTTTTCACGATCCCCGGGCAATAGGCATTAACAGTAATCCCCAGCGGAGCCAGGTCCCGTGCGGCAGTCTGAGTGAGGCCGCGTACCGCAAACTTACTTGAACTGTATACCGCCAGTTCGGGGTTGCCGGTGTGCCCTGCCTGTGAGCAGGCATTAATTATCTTACCGCCGTGGCCTTCTTTGCGGAAAGCCTCGATAGCAGCCTGTATCCCCCAGATAACACCTTTCACATTGATGTTGTATACCTTATCTACTATTTCAGGGGTGATAGATTCTATCGGCGTGGAAGGGGCAATCCCGGCATTGTTGACGATAACGTCAAATCCCCCCAATGTTTTACGCGCTGACTCTACCGCTGCGAAAACCTGTTCACGGCAAGATACATCCACTTTCACGGCAATAGCGCGACCACCTGAATGCGTTATCTCGTCTGCTACGGTTTTCGCCGTTGCTTCGTTATAGTCGGCAATAGCCACAGCGAAACCCTCTTTTACCAGGCGTAGCGCAATGGCTTTACCGATCCCCTGGCCTGAACCTGTTACAAGAGCAACTTTTTGCATCATTTTGTCCTTTTATTAACTCACAGAATCTGGCTGAGATGGAGCTGCCCCATCAACAGCGGGTTGTCGCTATAGTCAACCGGAATGGCCACTACAGCCGGGCCGTCTACATCCATTGCTTCATGCAATGTCGCTTCCAGCGAATCAGCGCTTTCCACAGCAAACCCTTTTGCACCAAATGCATCGGCATAGGCTTTGAAATCGACGGGGCCGAATTCAACACCGGAAGTACGCTGGTATTTTTTTTCTTCCTGAATCGCCACCATGTTGTAGCCGTTATCCACCCACACGATATGCAGAATGTTAGCGTGCAGACGCACCGCGGTTTCCAGCTCCATGCTCGACTGCAGGAATCCCCCGTCACCCGAAACAGAAACCACTTTGCGCCCCGGGTTCACAATCCAGGCACCAATTGCCCACGGCAGAGCTACCCCCATCGTCTGTTGACCATTGGAAATCATTATCTGACGGGCACGGAAGCTGTAGAGATAGCGGGCAATCCAGATATGAAAACTGCCCATGTCGACCGTCAGCGTCACGTCATTGTTCACGATATCCTGTATCGCCCGGACAATACGCAATGGGTGCAAAGCAAACTGGGTGAGTGACGCGCCTCGGCGGTCGAGAAGATCCCGCTGACGCTGACGGTCGACAAGAATTTCTGTAGCGCGTGGGCTCAGTTCATACAAACGGGAAATACGACCAGCCAGGCGCTCCAGCGTTGCTGCGATATCCCCTATCAGTTCAAAATCCGGGGTGTAATAGCGCTCTTCATAGGCGGGAAGCACATCAATATGTACCAGTGTGGCATCGCCGCTATTCCACATTGCGGGTTCGTATTCAACCGGGTTATAGCCAATACAAATAACCAGATCAGCCAGATGTAACAAACGGTCACCCGCCTGATTATTAAACAGGCCAACACGCCCGGCAAAACGCGTGAAATGCGCCTGATTCACGGCACCGGCCGCCTGATAGGTACTGGTGACCGGAATACGACTTTTCTCCAGCAAATGATGTAGCGCTGCACTGTTGGCTGTCTGGCTGGCCATCAGCCCCAATAAAATAACCGGGTTCTTCGCCTGATTGATGCGGGCCGCAACCTCGTTAATTGCCACATCAGGTGCCGGTCCCATCAATGCCGAGGAGCCGGCAGGTAAAATCGCGCCCCTTGCTGGTTGGTCGACAATATCTTGTGGCAGGCTGACAAAAGCACTGCCTGGCCTGCCCTGTTCGGCGGAGCGAAAGGCATTTGATACCACTTCAGCTATTGCGTCAGAGGAAGTGACCTCCACAGCGTATTTCGTGACCGGGCTAAACATGGCAACCGTATCCATACTCTGATGAACCTGTTTCGCTTTGTCCGCACGTTTAACCGCACCACCCAGAGCGACAACCGGGTCACCTTCACTGTTTGCCGTGGCAATGCCAGTAATCAGATTTGAGCAGCCCGGCCCGGAGGTGACCAGCGCCACACCGGCTTTACCTGTCAGCCGCCCTACCGCCGCAGCCATAAATGCCGCATTCGCTTCATGCCGGACCGGAATGATTTCTATTGAGGAATCGAGTAAGGAGTCAAAAACTTTGTCAATTTTTGCACCCGGAATACCGAAAACCTGTTTAACTCCCTGTTCTTCCAACTGGCCGACAATCATGTCGGCACCGTGTGCCCACTGACGTGCCTGCTTCTCACTGTTCACTGTGATTCTCCTGTTAGTTTTCGACCGAACGGATCGCTGCGTCAAGATTGCCCGGGTGAAGGTTAGCCTGTAAAAACGCACTGTCTGCAGGCAGGTCAATCATGAGTTTATGAATTTCGCCAAAAGTCAGCGTGCCATGCTCCAACTGGTAATCGAGCAGGTGCCCACCGCCCTGGCGATCATCCGTGATAAAGTGTTCGTGATACCCGGCTACGTTAATGCCCTGCATATGTTGCGGTGTGCGGAACCCCACCAGCACGCCCTGGCGCTGGTTAAAACGGAAAACGGGCTGATCATCCAGTACATCGGTCATCGCACGATAAGGCGGAGTCTGGCGTGGAACTGTACGGGTGTGCGCATGGCGGAAATGGCCATCTATTCTCAATGCGCAGAACAGGTTATCTGAAGGAATTTGCTGGTCGATAACATCATGAATATGCTGGCGGCTGACTGGGGTATCAAAAGTATGACGATACTGCGGCCGGAACCAGGTCATTACTGCGAACGGTGTTTTTTGATCCGGCATTGCAGCCCGGGCACTACCATCAGCACGTAACTGGTAAACCTGGCTACTGAAGGCAATCATCTCACCATCAAGTTCATTAAAGGTGCCAAGACCGAAGTCGCCATGGGTTAACAAGCTCGCTATAGTTGTTTCCCCTTCGTATACGCCACTCAACAAAGCGCTCATTAGCGATGTCTGATAAATGATGCTGTCAGGATGTTGCGCGGAGAATGCCCGTACAGTTTCATGAAAACTCTCCTGACAATCACATGCAGATGAATGCGAAATCATGCCCTGCCTCTTCAACTTTTTTCAGAAAGGTTAAATAAATGTTGACTCGATTCAGTTGATAATTCCAATATAGAAACCATGCTGGTTTGAGACGTTTTTGATATGGAACTTCGTTATCTGCGGTATTTTGTTGCGGTGGCGCGCGAGCAACACTTCACCAAAGCGGCTAAAGCACTGGGTATTTCACAGCCGCCACTGAGTCAGCAGATTAAGCGGCTTGAACAGGAGGTCGGCACTCCATTGTTCAGGCGACTGACCCGTGGCGTGGAACTGACTGAGGCGGGTGAGGCATTCTATGAGGATGCCTGTAAAATCCTGGCGATGAGTGATGCCGCACTGGAAAAAGCCCGAGGAATAGCCCGGGGTCTTAATGGCAGCCTTTCGATTGGTATCACCAGTTCAGATGCCTTCCATCCTCAGATTTTTAGGCTCATTCACCTGTATTTACAACAAAACCCGGGAGTTACTGTCCACCAGGTGGAGGCCAATATGTCCAGCCTGATGACGATGCTGGCAGAAGGTGAACTGGATATCGCTTTTGTGCGGCTACCCTGTGATAGCAGCAAGGATTTTGAGCTGAAAATACTCGAACGGGAACCAATGGTTGCTGCATTACATCCGACTCACCCGCTGGCAAAATGTGAATCGCTTGCCCTGGGGCAGTTGAAAGATACCCCGTTGATTTTATTCCCGCAGGAGGTCGCACCGGGTTGCTATGACCGTGTATACGGTTGCTGCGAACGGGCAGGCATTGATATGCAAAACACGCTGCAGTCCTCCCAGTTTTCATCTTCCCTTGGGATGGTCGCCACCGGTTGTGGGTTTGCGCTGGTGCCAAAATCAATGACCGCTATCACACCGCCCGGCATCACCTATCATGCTTTAACAACGCCAGAACTTTATACCGACATCGCACTCTGCTGGCGTCGTTTTGAACGATCTCACACAGTAAAGCGGTTTGTGTCGATGCTGAAGGATATATAGCGTTCAGTTCAACTGAGCCGCATATTTTCGATACAACAATGTGGTCTTTTGTGAATTTCACCGCAATAAAATCAGTATGATTAGGTCTGTTCCCCTCCCGATAATCTGAATGGCTGGATGGTTAAAATGAAACAGGTCAGGATTTACACCCTCAAAGACGCGCTGTCCGCAGAAACTTATTTTCACACGCACTGGCCAAGGCACATGGTCAGCCTTCCCACATTTGATATATATGTTAACCATGTGTACCTGGGAGCAAATAATCAGGTCATTGCGGTAGTAACTTATAAAGATGGAGCCGATATACAAGCCATAAATCAGAAGTATATGGTTAGCGCAGAGTTCAGGGCTGATATGCAGGGTTTCGACATGTCATCAATACTGAATGTGGAAGAAATCAGTATAAAAGAAGCGCTTTTCTGAAAGAATGGCACGCCTTCAGTGCGTATCCAGGTGTGGGGTGAGTCACATCATGGAGAGACCGCTCTGGTCTGGTGTTTCAGGGGCTACATCACATTCATTTACCTTGTGACTTTTAGCCCCTACTAATCTGTTTCCCTTCCCGGACGGGTTAAATGCCAGCGTCTGACATTACTGCGCAACAGAAGATGAGCCAGTTGCCGATTTCCGGCTGACGGTTGGCAGTAATTTACCATGCCAGCTTTCAGCTATGCGGGTAAGGTTGTCTGTGCCTTAGTAACATACCTGTTTATTTCATAAACTATTCATTTATTAACAGGCCTTATTGCTCTTTGGGTTATGTCACCCGTCACAACTATCAGGACTGTGTCTCTTTTACCTATTTTCCTATTGGTGCAGCGCCCTGCCACTGGCGGCAAGAATTGATTCATGCATAGCTTCGGAAAGCGTTGGATGCGCAAAGACCACCGACAGGAGACTTTCATTTGTGGCCTCTAAATGACGGGCGATGCCCAACCCCTGGATCTGTTCAGTCACCTGTGCGCCAACCATATGCGCGCCCAGAAGCTCGCCGGTTTCAGCATCAAAGATAGTCTTTACAAACCCCTCCGTCTCTCCACTGGCCAGTGCCTTTCCATTACCCTGCAAGGCGAACTTACCTATTTTGATAGCCCGCCCTCTGGCGCGTGCTGTAGCCTCTGTCAAACCCAGACTGGCAACCTGTGGCCGGGCGTAAGTACAACCGGGCACATAGTCGTGGTCAAGAGGAGCTGTGCCTTCGAGGCCAGCCAGTGTCTCAACACATATCACGCCTTCGTGGCTGGCCTTGTGCGCCAGGCATGGCGGGCCGGCTACATCACCAATAGCATAAAGACCAAATACGTTGGTGCGGCAAGCAGCATCCGTTTTGATGAAACCCCGATCCAGCCCAACTTCAAGCGCTTCCAGCCCAAGATCTTCAATATTGGGTTGTACGCCAACCGCCAAAAGCACTCGCTCAACCTCCAGGAACTGTTCGGCACTGGCGTTTTTCAAGGTGCAGCACACCCCTGTGTCGGTGACCTGCGCCTGCGTCACCAGAGTCTGGGTATGGACCTGAATGCCGCGCCTTTCGAATGATTTGCGCACCGCTGCAGACACTTCGGTGTCTTCAACTGGCAGGATCTGTGGAGCCTGCTCGACCAGCGTTACTTTGCAGCCAAGATCGTTATAAAGGCTGGCGAATTCGACGCCAATGGCCCCTGAACCAATGACTAACAGAGATTTCGGCAATCGCTCAGGCTGCAACGCTTCGAAATAGGTCCAGATATACTCACCATCGGGCGTTATGCCTGGTAACGCCCGTGGCCGGGCACCAGTTGCCAGGATAACATGATCAGCCCGGTACTCATGCTTTTCCCCTCTGGCATCAGATACGGTTACCTGTCCCTTGCCACACAGCCGGGCAGTGCCATCAATGACCCTGACACCATTTTTCTTCAACAGATACTCGACTCCACCAGTCAGCTGTTGCGACACTGTACGGCTAAACTGCACCAGTTTCTGCAGATTGAAACTCACCTCCCCGACACTAAAACCCAGTTGGTTGGCATGTGCAATACTGTGCGCCACCTCAGCACCGTGCAACAGTGCCTTGGTTGGGATGCATCCCCAGTTCAGGCAGATGCCTCCCAGATGTTGCTTTTCCACTAATGCGGTACGAAGCCCCAGTTGACCGGCACGAATGGCCGCCACGTATCCCCCAGGCCCACCCCCGATGATCAGTACATCATATTTATCGTGCATAACTCGCCTCCTGGATAAACAGCAGTGTCGGTGTTTCAACCAGACGCTTGAGTTCCCGCAAGAAAGCCGCGCCAGGCGCCCCATCGATAACCCTGTGATCGCAGGACAGCGAAACAGTCAGTTGATGGCGCGCGACTATTTGTCCATCACGTACGACTGCCCGGGCCTCACAGGTACCAATTGCGAGGATCGCGCTTTGCGGTGGATTTATGATGGCGTCAAACTGCCGTACTCCGAGCATGCCCAGGTTGGACAAGCTAAAGGTTCCCCCCTGGAATTCTTCAGGCTTGAGCGTGCCCGCCCTGGCTTTGGTCACCAGAGAGTGAATTTCGTTCGATATGTCGCTTACCGTTCTCCGGTTCGCCGAGCGAACAATAGGCGTAATTAATCCATCAGGCAGCGCAACAGCCACCGAAATATCGGCATCGACAAAACGGTGGATACTCTGGGTAACTTCGTCAAACTGTACGTTGACATCCGGTACGGCAACCAGTGCCAGGCCACAGGCCTTAACCAGCAGATCATTAACCGAAATCTTGACGCCGGGAACTTCACTGTTAATTTCCTTACGCAACGCTAACAGTCGTTCCAGGTCAAGATCGGCAGTCAAACGAAAATGGGGAGAATGTTGCTTGGACATTTGCAAGCGGGATGCGATAGCCCGCCGCATACCTGACAGGGGGATGTTCTCAAAGGTTGCAGGCACACTTTCCTGAGCAGGCCCGGTCTGCGGCTGCCCGTCAAGTAGCGCCGCCGCGGCCAGCACATCATCACGACTGACCCGGCCATGTGAACCGCTGCTTCGGCAGTCGTGTAAATTGATACCCAGTTTGTTGGCAAGACGGCGCGCCAGCGGAGTTGCTGATACCTGGCTGTCATCGGCATGCGAGCGTGGTGTTTTGCTGCGTCGAACAGGTATCTGCGGAGGGGCTATGCGGCCGCCAGCTGCAACTATCGCCCTTTCCAGGTCTGCCACAGAGACACGGTCATCACGCCCGCTCCCACGGACCTTTTTCAGGTCGACCCCCAGGCGAGCAGACAGACGTAGCGCATGGGGAGTTGCATTAACCAGAGTCACATCCGTTATACCTTGCAGACTTGCTGGGACTTCAGTCTGCCCAATGGGCGGCACAGGTTTGTTGGATGGGGTCGATGCAACATCAGGTAGGTTACCCACTGCTTGCGCAACCACATCCGGCCCGGTGGCCTCCGTGGCAGGAGTTACTGATTTCACCGTAGCCAGACCGGCAACATATTCATCCAGTTCGGCATCGCTGACCGAAGTGTCAGCGACCAGCGCCAGAACGGCTCCTACCTGGAGGGTATCACCCTGTTGGGCTATTATCCGACGCAGCGTACCGGCGAAAGGCGCCTCCAGCACATTAACGATTTTGCTGGTTTCAATCTCGCAGATTTCCTGCCCTTTGGTAAAGCTGTCACCTTCCTGGATGGCCCACCGGGCGAGCAAACCTTCCTCCATTGACAGCCCCCACTTTGGCATTTCAAGTGTCTTGATTTCGCTCATAGATTAATCCTCCAGTACTTGACGGACGGCTGCTTCGATACGTTCAACGCCAGGGATCCAGAGTTTTTCGAGAGCAGGGGAGAAAGGGACTGGAGTATGTGGTGGTGTCACCAGGATGACTGGTGCTTTGAGGAAATGGAATGCCTGGGACGCAATCAGTGCCGCGACATCATGAGCAAAGCCGAAGCGTGCTGCGGATTCGTCGACAATCACTACACGCCCTGTGGAAGCAACTGATTCGAGAATACCTTCCTCGTCGAGTGGCGAAACAGTACGTGGATCAACCACCTCAACCGAGATCCCCTCGCTGGCCAGTTTGTCCGCAACCTGGTTTGCTTTATGCACCATTGCTGACAACGCAATGATGGTGACGTCCTCTCCTTCACGGGTATAATTAGCTACACCTAGCGGGATAGTATAAATCTCGTCCGGAACTTCACCCTTGAGGTCGTAAAGCATTTTATGCTCACAGAATACCACCGGATCGTCATCACGAATTGACTGGATCAACAACCCCTTGACGTCATAAGGTGTCGATGGCACCACCACCTTCAACCCCGGCGTGGTAGCAAAGATATTATAAGGTGACTGAGAATGCTGGGCTGCGGCAGAAAAACCAGCACCGATCATGCCTCGCATTACCAGTGGTGCCCTGGCCTTACCACCAAACATATAACGGAACTTGGCGGCCTGATTGTACAGTGCATCGTGGCTCACGCCGAAAAAATCCATGAACATCAACTCCGCCACTGGCCGCAGACCAGTGGCTGCGGCACCGGCTGCCATACCGATGATCGCCGACTCTGTAATTGGTGTGTCTATTACCCTCTCTGATCCGAACTGCGTCCACAACCCTTTAGTTACACCGAGCACACCGCCAAAGGCTTCGATTCTCGCTTCTTCAGGCGCGTTTCCGCCATGACCACCACGTAAATCTTCACCAATTAGCACTACGCGTTCGTCGCGTTCCATTTCCTGAGCCAGGGCTTCCTTGACCGCTTCACGATAGGTTTTTATTGTCATTGTTATCCCCCTCAGTATGAGACGTAAACGTCTGTCAGCAGGTCTTCTGGAGCTGGGTAGGCAGCGACGCGGGCTTTCGCCACAGCATCGTCAACAAGCGCTTCAACTTCCGCGTCGATTACCGCAAGTTCTTCCTGGGTGATATGTTGACTAACCTTTGCTGTGAAAATCTTCAGCGGATCATGTTCTTCACGCAGGCGTTGAACTTCACCTTCAGCACGGTATAACGCGGGATCGCCCTCAAAGTGACCATGCCAGCGGAAGGCTTTGGCCTCAATGACGCCAGGGCCACCTCCTTCGCGTGCCCGCCTGACCGCCTCTGAGGTTGCCTCGTAAACGGCAAAGAAATCAGTGCCATCAACGGTTACTGCCGGTAAACCGAAGCCAGCGGCGCGCCTGGCGATGTCACGCCCCCCGACGGCGTAGTCATGACCGGTCCCTTCCCCATAACCATTGTTCTCGAAAATAAAAATAGCTGGAAGCTGGAGCACTACTGCCATATTAATGGCTTCAAAAACCAGCCCCTGATTAGAACCACCGTCACCAGTAAAAGAGACCCCGACGTTGCCGGTTTTAAGAGTCCTGGCCGTCAGCGCTGCACCAATGGCTAACGGAGGGGCTCCACCAACAATAGCGTTCGCGCCCAGCATACCTTTCGACAAATCGGCAATGTGCATAGACCCACCCTTCCCCCGACACAAGCCGCTGTCTTTACCGAATATCTCGGCCATCATGCCGTGAATATCACAACCTTTGGCAATACAGTGGCCATGTCCACGGTGTGTTGACCCAATGAAATCAGCGCTGGTTAAATTTTCGCAGACCCCTACCGCTATAGCCTCCTCGCCAGTATAAAGGTGAATGAAGCCAGGGATATCACCGCTGGTATTTTCCTGATGCAAACGCTCTTCAAATGTCCTGATCTCCCGCATCTTGCGGTAAGCCTGCAATAAAGCCTGTTTGCTTAGCATCATTTAATTCTCCTCAATAAAGGTCGTCCGGGCAGGGAGATACACCCTGGCTACACCAATGCAATGAATCTACGAGCGGTACGGGAGAGTGAGAAGCCACCTGCATGGGGGGGTTGGAGGGGGTTTTCATGCTTGAGGTCAAACTTTATAAATTTTGTGCATCAATCACATTGGGCTGTTCCATGTAATCCCTTGCTCTGACATACAATTAAAAAAAACAAAGCGAGTAGACAGCCACGGATGAAGCCATCGGATTTAGAAGGTCGCCAATTACCCTCACTGGTCTCGGGACCATTGCGGCTGACGAGAGGCTTGCCGCTAATCCTGACCAAATTCGTTCCGCCACGCTCCTCTATACAATTGCTGGAGCGCCCACGACTTCTTCAACTTCTCAATCAAGTTCAGTTATGCCGACTGGGCGTTGTTTGTGCAGGTGCCGGGTTTGGTAAAACCACACTATTGGCGCAATGGCATCAGCAAATGATCGCTCAGGGTGAACGTGTTGCCTGGCTTAGCCTTGATGAGGACGATGATGACGTATGGCAGTTTATTCCTTATCTGCTGGAAGCATTGCGCCCACTCGATGCAAACTGGGACGTCGATTTCTGGCGCGACATAGAAGAACAGATGCTCTCCAGCTCCCAGCGGCTGTTGGCCGGGCTGATTAACCAGTTACACACTTGTCCGCACGACCTGTATCTGATTATCGATGACTTTCATGTGATTAATGACCCTGGTGTATATGAAGCCCTGGGTTATTTACTCAGGCATGCCCCTGCTGCCTTACATCTGATAATTGGTAGCCGTTTCCACCCAAGCCTTTCTCTAAGCCAGTTACAGGCACAGGACCAGTTGGTGGAAATCTATGACAGAGACCTGCAATTCTCGCTCGAAGAAACGAAGAACTATTTTCACCGGACGGTTGCAGTGCCACTCAGCAACCAACATGCGCAGCGGCTACAGGCCGCGACAGAGGGTTGGATCGCAGGCATGAAAATCGCTTCATTGTCTGCTGAATTGCAAAATGATCCAGAGCATCTGCTGCGCAATATCCGTGGAGGAACACGATCCATTGCCCGTTATCTGAAAGAGGTGGTGCTTGATCCGCTTCCGGAGGAGGTGCTCGATTTCCTGCTGAAAACGTCATTCCTCAGTCGGTTAAATGCCGGATTATGTAATGCAGTTACGGGACGTAATGATAGTAAAGCGATGCTGGCATGGATTGAGCGACACAACCTTTTTTTGTCAGCCCTTGATGAACAAGGCTGTTGGTTTCGCTACCACCCTCTGTTGCAGGAAAACCTTCGGGCAATGCTGCAGCAGAACAACGAAATTAACCTCACACAGTTGCATGAACTGGCCAGCCGTTGGTTTGCCGAACAGAGGCTGTGGTCTGAGGCGATACGCCATGCACTCAAAGCGGGAAAGCCAGTTCATAGCTCCAGGCAGGATGGCGCAAGCGCTCAGTCACTGGCAGAAGAAGGTGATATAGAAACGCTTGTTTCCTGGATGCATCACTTACCTGCCAGTTCGGATCCTTCACGCATTGACCTTCAAATTAACCTTGCCTGGGGTCTGGCACATTATTTCCATTTTGATGAATCAAGGCAGTTGCTTGATAATCTGGAACAGATAGTCGTTAATCACCGTGATGATTTACCCCGCAGCACCTGGCACAAATTGCGTGTTGTGCGTGCAATTTGCGAGGCCTTTGCCGAGAACATCCCAGAGAGTCTGGCTATTGTTCAGCCATTGCTGGCCGAAGTGCCTTGTGGAGATACCTGGGTTGATGGTCTGATATGTAATATTCTTAGCTATTGCCATGTTGTTAACCAGCGCTATACCGAAGCTCTGGAGGTTCAACAGCATATGCCCTGTCCAGAAAGCCCTTTAGACAATCTGTTTGTCTCGGTTTACCGCGCTTTTATCATTGCCCAGTGCCACCTTTGTCAGGGTGATCTGGAAAAAGCCGGGTGGTATGCAGAGAAAGCATTGCGACAGGCGGAACGTTATACCGGTACCCAATCGACCAGTGGTGCGACACTGGCGCCACTGCTGGCGGAGATTGCTTACGAATGCAAGAGTCTTGACTCACTCGATAATCTGTTAACTGACAGGCTCGAATTTATCGATCGGTTCAGTCCACCCGACGCGCTATGCCGTTGCTATACCTGTCTTGCGCGTCAGGCCTTAAATGGCAATATGCCGTATGAAGCAGAGCGGTTGCTGGAGCATGCGCAACGACTTGCCGTGTCTCGTGGATGGCAACGGTTACAGGCTATATTGTTAGCAGAACAAGTCAGGGTGCGGCTGCAGCGTGAAGATTTTGCGGGTGCTGAGCAACTGCAACGGCAACTTGAACAACTGGTCACCAACTTCAGTATTGATGCGGAACACCCGTGCCAACGAACTATCGTTCAGTATGCAACCCTCAGCCGCAGCCGCCTTCTTCTGGCTACAGACCAGGCGCCTCAAGCCTGCATTCTACTGGCTGAACTGGTTAGTGATCAGGAAAATCGGGGCGACTGGTTAACTGCGGCGCGCCTGCGTACGCTCTGGTCGTTAGCTTTGTGGAACAGTGGCAAAAGCGCAGATGCCTGCACTATATTTCAGCCTGTTCTGCAATTAGCTGAACAACAGAATCTGAAGCGCATCTTTCTTGATGTTGGGGATGCATTGCAACCTTTGCTTACCTGTATGAACGAATCCTCTTTTACATGCAAAGCGGGAGAAGCAGCATACGGTCGCGGGGTTGGCACGGGTGTGCAGGAAGAACAAAGTGAAAGCCATAATGTTCGTTGGGAGCTCAGTGAACGCGAACTTCAGGTATTGCAATTGATAGCCGACGGCCAGATGAACAAAGAAATTGCCCGCTCCCTGACTATTTCTGTGGAGACAGTGAAATGGCACCTCAAGAACATCTACGCCAAGCTCAAAGTCAACAGCCGCACTCAGGCTATGAGCCGGGCGCTGGAAATGAAACTGCTGGGTTAGCTGGGTTAATAGTGTAAACAGATGGAGATAGTTCAATGCCCAGATTTATCCTTCCTGTTGTCGGTGCGTCCGGGTAGCTCGTAACAACAAAAATAAAACCACAAACGCATTAAGATTCAAGAAAATGGACATCACAACCCCAGTTTATCCATCTTCCGACAGATGAACGCACAGCACAAAGTAGCCTGGCAAGATCGCTGACGGCCATTCCCCAGTGCAGTATCAATATGGCGACAGAGCGTCGGGCATAATTTTCATCATGGTTTTATTGGGCTTCTTTACGCATGAGTTATCGTTCTTCATCAGGAATTGCGGCTATGGTGAGTATCGCCCTGACCGGTTGGCGATTTTTGGCGATTGAACAGATAGCTCAATTCGGACTGAGTTCCCCCCAGAGGCCTATTATTTTGCGAAGCTATTTAGTTCCAGTACCTCCAGGGAAATGCTTCTCGAACCTTTCACTTAAGTCTTGCAGGCTAATTTCAGAAAAACGTAACAGGAGTGCCTGTTCAGCCTCTTCCAGCACATTACCCAGAGCCTGATTTACCGCCGCTTCTACGGCACATTCCGGATGTTCATCCCCTCCGCCGATGGCGAAAAGCTGCTTAACCCCGACAGCGTTGTAGATATCAAGCAGACTGATATCCCGCATAGCAACAGCAATACGCCAGCCACCGTGATGGCCTTTTACCGATGTGACAAACCCCGCCTCGCGTAATCCGGCCAGAGTCCGCCTTACAACAGCACTGTTCGTCCCAAGCATCATGGCGATTTGTTCTGAGGTATAGACTTTATCGTGCCGCGCCATATGCAGTAACACATGCAGTGTGCGGGAAAGTTTGTTGTCCTGACGCATATCGACTCTTCTCTTTAATGACACTTATGTATCTTACAATGATACATAAGATTGACAACAACGAATATCATGTGATTTTATAAGTTACATGAAGGATCGCATCGCCTGCAAACAGGAAAATTGCCATCACAGACCTGTAAGGAACCAACAATGCTCTCTGTATTATCTTCAGATTTTTCAGTATGCCTGATGATTGCCCTGTCATCTGCCAGCTTGTCTATGACAATTACGCAAACCGAACTTTTCGCGTCGCTACGCGCATTGGCGGCCAGAAAAAATGGCTTATTAGGGCATCTGTTCAGCTGTTTTTACTGCATGAGCCACTGGATGGTTGCGGCCGGTATGTTGATCTACCACCCGATTCTTTTACACAGCAGCGTCGGCCTGTTCGACTGGATAATGACAGCTTTTATCGTACTGACCATCACCACCTTTATTAATGGCTTATTGTTTAAAGTTTTTCAGGCCGCTATTCGTACTCATGTGATGAAGCATGAAGCACAACAAATACTGAATCCACATAAGTAAATGACAGGTACATATGAATACCAATGACATTTTTAACAGTGAATTCTCCCGCCAGTATGATGCCAATAATTCACGTTTCAGCGCGATTAACGACAACTTACATTTCCTGGTCGCGTTGCTGCTGCGTGATCTCCCCGCTGATGCACGTATACTTTGTGTCGGTGTGGGAACTGGTAACGAAATTATTTACCACGCAGTCAAAAACCATGGCTGGCACTTCACTGGGGTGGATCCCTCTCCCGATATGCTGGAAGTATGCGCCAGTAAACTGGAACAAGCTGAGATAAAAGACCGTTGCACTTTAATAGAAGGATATCTTGATAATATACCGGACAATGTGGCTTATGACGCAGTATTGTGCCTGCTGGTAACGCATTTTATCCAGAAGAGTGACCGGGGAGGCATCTACTGTGAAATAAAAAAGAGATTAAAGACTCGCGGCAGATTGATTGTGGCCGAAATCGCGGGAGATACCACAACGGGTAATTTCGACGAACAATTGTCTGGTTGGGCAGCGCTCCAGGCAATCTCCAGCCCAAACATACCAATGCTTGAGGATCTCAAAACTTTGCTACGAAAAAGGTTGCTTCTATTGCCCCCTGAAAAAACTGAAGAATTAATTCTCAATGCCGGATTTTCGCCACCTCATCATTTCTTTCAATCACTATTAATTCATGCCTGGATAGCTAATACATAACAAGAATGCATGCTTCTGACTCTTGCTATTTTCGTAATCAACCATTCCATATATTATTTTTTATCAAAACGTTGGAAGCAGGGAGTTTACTCGCTTAGTTGCATGTCCACTAATGGTGGGTAGGATCATTCCGGGATATTCAGTCTGACGGACATACATTACTGATGGTGGCGGCAAGAAACTCCATGACGACAGTTGCTGAAGGATCACGTCTTAACTCCGGATAAGCGACCAGCCAGATATCTCTGACAGGAGGGCGCGAATTGACGGCCAGTTTTACCAGGGAACTGTCAGCATCTCCCATAAAGCAGGGTAACGTGACGAGACCCAGGCCGCTTCTTGCGGCCTGTTGCTGTGCCATCAGATCGCTTGCCCTGAATATGACACGCCTTCCTTCCAGCAGTGATTCCAGCCAGTTTTGCTGCGTAACATGTTCAAGAGAGCGCTCATAAGCGATGAATACCCAGTCTTCAGGTGGAGTTTCCAGCCAGGAACGGGAAGCATAAAGGCCAAAATGCATTGTACCAATCCGGCGGACCAGCAAACCGGGGTCATCAGGTCTCGTCAGACGTACGGCTATATCCGCTTCTCCTTTATTCAGTTGAGCATGATGTGATTCGCCTGCCAACGAGAGCGCGATGTCAGGATGGCGTTGAGTGAAACCTGCTATAGCAGGCGCAATCAGCTGTGCAGCCACAGCAGGAGATGCACTGATCCTTAAACTAAACGCAGGTAAAGTTGATAACGATTTTGCCTGTATATGAATCCGGTCTGCGATCCTGTTCATTTCATTCGCTACCGAGGCAATCACTTTTCCCTGTTCAGTAAGGCTGGTTTGCCGGGGTAAACGTTCGGTAAGGCGAAGCCCGAGCGCAGTTTCCAGCGCCGCTATACGGCGGCTTACAGTTGCGTGATCCACATTAAGTTCTTTAGCCGCGGCTGACATGGACCCTTTACGCGCCAGCGCGAGAAAACAATTTAAATCCTGCCAGTCCATCCATTTCCACCTTGTGCATATCCGCACATACATAGAGCTTTTATACCCGTATTTTTCTCCATGTGAACAACTTTATAATTTTCTCACTTAATAGTGAGGACAGTATATGCCAACCGCAATCATTATCAGCCAGCCAGGCGGACCTGAAGTACTCCACGCCACTGAAATAGAAATCAAAGACCCCAGCCCTGATGAAGTTCAGATCCGGCATGAAGTGATAGGCGTTAATTTTGTTGATATTTACTATCGTTCAGGCCTTTATCCTCTGCCCTCTTCGCCTGCTATACCCGGCTTTGAAGGGAGCGGCATAGTGACAGCGGCCGGACATAACGTCCGGGGCTTTGCTCCGGGTGACAGGGTGGCCTATACCGGCAGCCCGATGGGAGCCTATGCCGAAATAAGAAATATCCCGGCCAGTCGCCTTGTCAGAATTCCCCAGAATATCGATATAAGAACAGCCGGAAGCGCTATGTTACGCGGACTTACCGCACATATGCTTCTTCATAAAGTCAGAGATGTCAAAGAGGGCGACTGGATTCTGGTACATTCTGCTGCCGGGGGGCTTGGCCAGATTGTTACACGCTGGGCAACAATGAAAGGCGCACGCGTCATCGGCACAACGGGCTCTGCGGATAAAGTTAAAATTGCGCAGGCAGCAGGAGCAAAAGAGGTTCTCCTTCATACAGACACTGCATGGGCAGATAAGGTACGTGAAATTTCTGATGGTCGTGGCGTACATCTTGCCATTGATGGGATAGGCGGAAGCACGCTCTCTACCACGCTCAGCGTGGTACGCCCGTTTGGCACGGCGGCAAGTCTGGGCCAACCGGCTGGCCCCATTCCTCCGGTCCGCGTTGAAGAACTGGGATTCGCCCGCTCAATCGCACTCATGAGGCCAAGCTCAATGGCTTATGCTGATGACGCAGAACTTTACGCGCAGGGAGCGAGAGACCTTATATCGGCCCTTCAGAACGGACTTATAAACCCTGTCGGGGCACAATATCCACTGACTCATGCCGCTGAGGCACATGCAGACCTTGAAGCTGGGCGCACAACGGGGAGCGTGATACTGACTGTTTAGCGCAGGATGTAATCAGAAATAGAAACACTACCTCTGTAATTTTTATCACCTCATTTCACGAGTTTCATTTTTAATGCTCCGAAGAGATATCAAATACTGATACCTCTTCGGACAAGTACACTAAACTGCCAGCACTGGTCTACATGTTATAATACTCTTCCCCCGTCTATGTATGTTGTATTGATTACTTTCAACCGCGCTACGGGTAAAAGCTAACAACAAAAATGAACATAGCGACCACCGCCACATAAGATCCATTATGTTGAGTACAGCATGATGGGTCGAGGACAATGCCCCTGGCACGGAGGATTCATCAGGTGTTTCAGACTGGGCACCGTCTTTTCCGTCGGGTGATGCCGGTTTCCTGATTTGGTGTAAAGCTGGCGGGATTGTCCAGGGATTGAGATGTGAAAGAAGAATCAAAATGACTGCTGTGTGCCAGGCGTGGACGTCAGATCCGATTAATATATTCAGCGCAATGCCTTTGAGAAACAGACAGCTTCTGTCCTACCTATATATGGACCGTAATTCGCAATACGGATATAGCCGTTTTTCTTGTAGAAATTTACAGCCCGATAGTTGATGTGTCGGGTTTCCAGCCTAAGTTCGGTATATCCCATCTCTTTTGCAGATTTTTCAAGAAATTTGAGTAAAGCGCAGCCAACCCCAGGCACACTTCGGTCTGAAAACATTCTTTTAAGCTCGGCTATATTTTGCGTTAATGGCCGTATAGCACCGCACCCAATAGCGTTGCCTTGAGAATTCTTTGCTAATGCCCATAAGGCCTTGTCATCACTCATTGCGTCAACGGTGAAATTGCTTTTTCCGTTATCACCAGTAATAGCGGCAAGCTCTGCTGATAGCAATTCGATTAGGCGACAGGATTCTGAAGAAAATGGATCTGATTTCTCTACTGTTATCATGGTGATGCCCTGAAGGATAAGTTTGACCAACATAAAGCATCTTGTTATAGAAAGCATCAGCCTAAAACGGGTGATGGGGCAACAAGGTTTCCATACTATCGCGAGGGTATGAAAGTCTATACCTCGCCCGGCCAGCATCACCTGTTGTTCTCAGTAGCTGATGCCAGTATTACAGTACCAGCGTCGCCTCGCGCTGCCAGAAGACCAGCCCCTCTGAGTTCATGTACTGCGGTAAAATGACTAAAGTTTATTAAGCCAGTCAATAATCGCAGCGTTTACGTCATCAGGTCGGTCTTTCATTATCCAGTGACTGGCATGTTCCCAAACGTCTACTTTTGATTTGGGATGTGAGAACCATGGCCGCATCGCTATAGCCTGCTCAACATAACGGCACATGTGGTAAAAAGGAATATTCAGGGACCGCAGCAATGCTTCGCTACCCTGACCTACCCCCACCTGCTCTGGACCAACAAACAGCGGGCCAAAGGATTCGCGGAATGGTGCTTCAGGCATACCAAACATGCGCCGTGAATGCCAGGTCTTAAATGCAGCCGGGGTCGCGGCATCATAGAAATTCTGGATCATTTCGGATGTAACGGATGCGGGATCTTCACGTTGTAAACGTTCTGCCGTTTGCTGGAATAGCGGCGCAAAAGATTGATCAAACCCAAGGCTGCCGTCCACCGAAATGACTGCGTCGACAAGATCAGGTCTTTCCGAAGCAATCCGTGCAGCGATCTGCCCCCCCATAGAATGTCCAATCAGAACCGCTTTTTGTCCCGGCAATGCTTTCTGGATAAGCGAGATGATATCCGCGGCGTAGTGATCTGGCGTATAAGCACCAGAGGGCATAACTTCTGAGCGCCCATGTCCACGAAGATCGACCGCAATCACGCGGTAATGCTGCTCAAGCTCGGGGATCTGCCAGCTCCAGTCATGGGAATCCGCCACCCAACCGTGTAGAAGAATCAGCGCACGCCCATTCCCCGAATCAGTACTGAAAAGCCGTGCTGTCTGCATGTCCTGAGCCAAAGCAGGCTGGGCCCCGGAGCCCTGAGTTGCCTCTGCTGCATTAGCAAAATCACCTGAAAGTCTGCGGTGAGAGAGTTGCACCATCTGGATATCCACCCTATATGTATCATGTTGATACATGAAGATATCCATTATATATTTACTGTCAATTACGCACCTTTAATCGCGTAGATATACATAAGGATACCTGGATGCCGCGTGGATCAGAATTCGGAGTTAGCGATATGTTTTTCGCAGACTGTGCCGCCAGATCGTTCTTCGATCAGGTCGCCAATAAATGGTCGGTAATGATCCTCACCATCCTCGAAGAACGCCCCACCCGTTTCAATGAGATGATGAGACGCTTAGAAGGCATCACTCATAAAGCGCTAACGCAAGCACTTAGACGGCTTCAGCGTAATGGACTGATTACCCGCAGAGTTTTAGCCACTTCCCCCGTTGCAGTTGAATACTCTATAACTGACCTAGGCCGAACCCTGCAGAAACCTTTTTCCGCAGTGTTCGAATGGGCAATCGAGCATTTACAGGATATTGAAAATGCTCGTGTTAAATACGATGAAAGCCAAGTGTAGCGGCATGGACGAAGAACAACTCATCGCCGCTGTCGCCATCACCCATGTCGAGCTGATACTTATCCATCCATTCAGAGAGGGAAACGGGCGCCTGTCGCGACTATTAGCCGACGTGATGGCCGTTCAGGGAGGATACAAACCGCTGGATTATAAAAGTTGGGAGCAAAACAAAACCCAGTATATCTCGGCTATTCATTCAGGCTTATCAATGGACTACGAGCCAATGAGACACTGGGTCAGGGAAGTATTAAGAAGGAATTAAACCGCAAGACGTAAATGAGCAAATTTTTTGCGCGTCGCTTCAAGGGAAGCTTCAATCTTCGCAGAGGACTGCCCAGTTTCAACAGCCGTAGACGTTACTACTGAGCGAACAATGTCGGCACGAGACGGCTTAGCGTAGCTTGCCTGAGTTTTTTTGTTGTTGCTCATCGTTACTCCTGAAAGCAGAATTTGGGCAGACAGTCATCGAACGAACATTATACCAACATTTCCAGGCGAATTAACTCAAGTAACTCAAGGGCGCACTCAATGCCTTGTTCAAGAGCATAAGCGAACCATCCAGGATATCTTACGAAAAAGGAAGCAAAGCAGTTTTATTGCGGTGAGCGAGACGCTATTACGCCAGTCACCTTGCCACTTGTTTTCCTGCCATAAAGACTCCGTTATCATGCTCACCACGCATGCATGAACAGAACAACCCGATTCATGAGATCCAATGAGACAAAGTGAAACTCAATGAGAACAACAAACATCACTAACTCATTAAAATTTAAGAAAATGGACATCACAAACTGATGAGCACACTAGAGAATTTCGACGCCCACACCCCAATGATGCAGCAGTACCTGCGCCTGAAGGCACAGCATCCGGAGATCTTGCTGTTTTACCGGATGGGCGATTTTTACGAGTTGTTTTACGACGACGCCAAACGGGCTTCCCAGTTACTGGATATTTCCCTGACCAAACGCGGAGCTTCCGCAGGGGAACCTATCCCCATGGCGGGAGTGCCGCATCATGCGGTCGAAAACTACCTGGCAAAGCTGGTTAACCTTGGTGAATCTGTCGCTATTTGTGAACAAATTGGCGACCCGGCAACCACTAAAGGCCCGGTGGAGCGCAAAGTGGTGCGTATCGTCACGCCAGGAACCATCAGTGATGAAGCTTTACTACAAGAGCGGCAGGATAACTTGCTGGCGGCTATCTGGCAGGACAGCAAAGGTTTTGGCTATGCCACGCTGGATATCAGCTCTGGCCGGTTTCGCCTTTCTGAGCCGGAAGATGCGGAAGATATGGCTGCCGAACTGCAGCGCACTAATCCGGCAGAATTACTCTATGCGGAAGATTTTGCCGATATGCGCCTGGTTGAACACCGCCGGGGGTTGCGCCGCCGCCCGTTATGGGAATTTGAAATTGATACCGCTCGCCAGCAACTGAATCTGCAATTCGGCACCCGCGATTTAACTGGCTTTGGCGTGGAACAGGCACACCGTGGCCTGTGCGCCGCAGGTTGCCTGTTGCAGTATGTGAAAGACACTCAGCGCACTGCACTGCCCCATATCCGTGGTATCACCATGGAGCGCCAGCAGGATGGCATTATTATGGATGCCGCCACGCGCCGTAACCTGGAAATCACCCTCAACCTGGCAGGCGGGACCGACAACACGGTTGCCGCCGTGCTGGATGGCACCGTTACACCAATGGGCAGCCGCATGCTAAAACGCTGGCTGCATATGCCGGTGCGCGACACCAGTGTGCTGAGCCGCCGCCAACAGGCTATCAGTGCATTACAAGATTTAACCAGCGAGCTACAGCCCATTTTGCGCCAGGTCGGTGATCTGGAGCGTATTCTGGCCCGCCTTGCGCTGCGCACGGCCCGCCCGCGCGACCTGGCAAGAATGCGCCATGCTTTCCAGCAACTGCCACTACTGCGCGATGTGCTGGCGGAAGTGGATGCGCCTGCCGTTCAGCGCCTGCGTGAAACCTGTGGCGAATTTAGCGAACTGCGCGAGTTACTGGAGCGCGCCATTATTGAAAGCCCGCCAGTGCTGGTACGTGACGGTGGTGTTATTGCTCCAGGTTACCATGAAGAGCTGGATGAATGGCGCGCACTGGCAGATGGTGCAACGGATTACCTCGACAAACTGGAAATCCGCGAGCGAGAAAAACTGGGTATTGACACCCTGAAAGTCGGGTTTAATGCTGTGCATGGCTACTATATTCAGGTAAGCCGTGGGCAGAGCCACATGGTGCCAATTAACTATGTGCGCCGCCAGACCCTGAAAAACGCTGAGCGCTATATTATTCCTGAACTGAAAGAGTACGAAGACAAAGTACTCACCTCCAAAGGGAAAGCGCTGGCGCTGGAAAAACAGCTCTACGATGAACTGTTCGACAAATTGCTACCACACCTTGAAGCACTGCAAAACAGCGCGGCGGCGCTGGCGGAGCTGGATGTGCTGGCAAACCTGGCTGAACGGGCCCTGCGCTATAACTATGTCTGCCCGACACTTACCGATAAACCCGGTATAGCAATACAGGGCGGTCGCCACCCGGTAGTGGAGCAAGTATTAAGTGACCCGTTTATTGCCAACCCACTGAATCTGTCGCCACAACGGCGGATGCTTATTATTACCGGCCCGAACATGGGCGGTAAAAGTACCTATATGCGCCAGGCCGCTCTGATTGTGCTGATGGCTTATATTGGCAGCTTTGTGCCGGCAGAAAGCGCAGAAATTGGCCCGGTCGACCGCATTTTCACGCGTGTTGGTGCGGCGGATGACCTGGCTTCAGGGCGCTCTACTTTCATGGTTGAAATGACAGAAACCGCCAACATTCTGCATAACGCCACTGCGCAAAGCCTGGTGCTGATGGATGAAATTGGCCGGGGTACTTCAACTTATGATGGACTGTCTCTGGCCTGGGCCTGTGCTGAAAACCTCGCGAACCGCATTAAAGCGCTGACGCTATTCGCCACCCACTATTTTGAGCTGACAACGCTGCCAGAAAAAATGGAAGGGGTTGCCAACGTGCATCTCGATGCCCTTGAGCACGGTGACACCATCGCGTTTATGCACAGCGTGCAGGATGGTGCGGCGAGCAAGAGTTATGGGCTGGCGGTTGCGGCACTGGCTGGCGTACCGAAAGATGTGATTAAACGCGCACGCCAGAAGCTCCGAGAACTGGAAAGTCTGTCGGGTAATGCAGCAGCAAGCCAGGTCGACGGCACGCAGATGTCGTTGCTGGCTGCCTCAGAAGAATCCAGTCCGGCGGTTGAAGCGCTGGAAAATCTCGACCCGGACAGCCTGACGCCTCGCCAGGCGCTGGAGTGGATCTACCGGCTGAAGTCATTGGTTTAACGCTGTAAAAAACGCCCCGGACGGGGCGTTTCAGATTGATGAAAAAGAAGGAAAAAGCGTGGTTTTTCCTTCTTTTTAGTTAGCAGCCAAAAATCAATAAATTGATTTTCCTGGTTTTTTATTGGGTGACATCCTCTCGTTCTGTGCGGACATGAGGTTTGTCATCAGACTCAAACGCCCCATTTGGGGCGTTTTATATTACCACTCAGGCCAGGTAATTAACGCTGGCCTTCCGGCAACAAAGGCGGAATAGTGGGTACCTGCGGCGCATTATCAATATCGGCCTGGGTCATCATAAACGCCTCGGGGTAATGCTCCCGGCTGGTGCGGCGCAGCGGTTCTGTATCCCGCCAGGTGTACAGGCAATGCTGGCACTGGTGCACTGTCCAGACACCTTTTACCGGTGATGTTGCCAGCACTTCAATATGTTCATCAGCACAACGTGGACAAATCATAGCGCTTCTCCTTTTTTCCGGTTAGCCAGCATGGCAGTCAGTTTTTCAACCCACAGTGCCGTTTCTGGTAAATCTTTTACTGGCTGGCTGTAATGGCCGCGGTTATCCGGTGCAACCGGAGTGGTGGCATCAATGATAAGCTTGTCGGTGATCCCCGCAGGGCTTGAGCCCGGATCCAATTCCAGTACTGACATATTCGGTAGCTGCACCAGATCGCCTGCCGCATTCACTTTGGATGAGAGCGCCCACATCACCTGTGGCAGATCGAACGGATCAACGTCTTCGTCCACCATAATCACCATTTTTACGTAACCCAGACCATGTGGCGTTGTCATCGCCCGCAGGCCAACCGCTCTGGCAAATCCACCATAACGTTTTTTGGTGGAGATGATGGCGAGCAAACCATGGGTGTACATGGCGTTAACCGCCTGCACTTCAGGGAATTCCGCTTTCAGTTGCTGGTACAGTGGCACGCAGGTTGCCGGGCCGATCAGGTAGTCAATTTCGGTCCACGGCATCCCCAGATAGAGAGATTCAAAAATCGGTTTGGTACGGTAAGATACTTTATCAATGCGCACTACGGTCATGTTGCGCCCACCGGAATAGTGGCCGGTAAACTCACCAAACGGGCCTTCGATTTCCCGTTTGCGCCCTTCAATTACACCTTCCAGAATCACTTCTGATCCCCAGGGCACATCAAAACCTGTCAGTGGTGCAGTGGCGATTGGGTATGGCGACTCACGCAATGCGCCAGCCATTTCATATTCAGACTGGTCATATTTAAGTGGCGTTGCCCCCATCAGGGTAATCACCGGGTCGTTACCCAGTGTAATGGCAACAGGCAGGTCTTCACCACGTTCTTCGGCTTTATGTAAATGCAGGGCTATATCATGCATCGGTACCGGTTGCAGGCCCAGCTTACGCTTGCCTTTTACTTCCATCCGGTAAATACCAACGTTTTGTTTACCAAAGTGTTCCGGGTCCTGTGGATCGCGCGAAACAACGCAGGCTTTATCCAGGTAGAACCCGCCGTCACCATCATTCAGGCGAAATAACGGCAGAATATCAAACAGATTGATGTCTTCTCCGTCTACGCTGTTTTCAGCCCAGGGCGGGTTATCGCGGCGTTCCGGGGCTACCGGGAATGTGTCCCAGCGGCGAATGAATTCATCTACCTGTTGTTTAAGCGGGGTGTTTGGCGGCATACCAATAGAAATAGCATGGTTCTGCCAGGAGCCAATAGTATTCATAACTACACGGGCATCTGTAAAACCCGCAATATTATCAAACCACAGCGCTGGGGCACCTTCACCAATACGCCCGGTTGCGTTAGCGGCAGCAGCAATATCCGGTTCCGGCATCACTTGCTCTTCAATTTTCAGTAACTGCCCTTGTTCATCCAGCGCACGTAAAAAGCTGCGCAAATCATCAAACGCCATATGCGTCTCCTGTTAACAATACATTGTTCGCACACGAACATTATGGATAAAGTAATATATCGCGCCAAAGAAGAACAACGTAAAGCACAGCGATCGCGTCAAAAGCGCACAAAACGTTCACCTGTGTAAAAATATGAGCCAGGTGAAAAATTGCAGGTATGATATCGACGGATGTTTTTATCTTCATGCCAAATGGGTTCAGGATGCATTTACACCAGGAAACATTTCACCTTTTACGCCTGCTATTTCAGCAACATACAGCCAGGTGGCAACATACTTTTCCCGAACTGACCAAGCCGCAGTATTCAGTGTTGCGGGCAGTGGCGGAACATCCGGGTATTGAGCAGGCGCGCCTGACTGAAGCGGCTGTGTGTACCAAGGCGACACTGGCAGAAATGTTGAGCAGGATGGAGAAAAAAGGCTGGGTCAGCCGGGCTTGCGACCTGGCGGATAAACGGCGGCGGTTTGTTTCACTGACACCGGACGGGCAGGCACTGCTCACCCTCAGCCAGTCCAGAGCAACGACTGTGGACCAGGCGTTTTTAACCCGGCTAAACCCGCAAGAACAGCAGGCATTTAACGCAATGATTGAAAAAATGCTGGAGCCGGACGGCAACGCTCAGACATAAAAAAAGCCAGTCATACGACTGGCTTTTTCGGCGGAAAAAGTATTATTCCTGGAACAGAGCCTCAATATTCAGACCCTGTGTTTGCAGGATCTCCCTGAGGCGACGCAGGCCTTCAACCTGAATCTGGCGTACACGCTCGCGTGTCAAACCAATTTCATGGCCAACATCTTCCAGTGTGGCAGCTTCATAGCCCAGCAAACCAAAACGGCGCGCCAGCACTTCACGTTGCTTCGCATTGAGTTCAAACAACCACTTCACGATGCTGTGTTTCATATCATCATCTTGTGTGGTGTCTTCCGGGCCGTTGTCTTTTTCATCGGCCAGGATATCAAGCAACGCTTTTTCCGAATCACCACCCAATGGGGTATCCACTGAGGTGATGCGTTCGTTGAGCCGCAACATACGGCTGACGTCATCTACCGGTTTATCCAGTTGTTCCGCTATTTCTTCTGCGCTGGGCTCATGATCCAGCTTATGAGAAAGTTCACGGGCTGTGCGCAGATAGACGTTCAGCTCTTTAACAATATGGATTGGCAAACGAATCGTACGCGTTTGATTCATGATCGCACGTTCGATAGTTTGACGGATCCACCAGGTTGCATAAGTTGAGAAACGGAACCCTCTTTCCGGATCGAATTTCTCAACTGCGCGGATCAGGCCGAGGTTTCCTTCCTCAATGAGATCCAGCAATGCCAGACCTCGGTTGCCATAACGCCGCGCTATTTTCACCACCAGACGAAGGTTACTTTCTATCATCCGACGGCGCGAAGCTACATCACCACGCAATGCCCGGCGTGCGAAATGCACCTCTTCTTCAGCAGTCAGCAGGGGTGAGTAACCAATCTCACCAAGATAGAGCTGTGTTGCATCGAGCACACGTTGAGTGGCACCTTGCGACAACAACTCTTCCTCTGCCAGCTCTGTATCACCGGGTTCCTCTTCCACAAAGGCCTTTTCATCAAAGGTCTCTGCTCCATTCTCATCAAATTCCGCATCTTCACTTACTTCATGAACCTTCAGCGTATTCTGACTCATCTTAAGGTGCCTCCTACCCGTGATCCCTGGGCAAAGCACCTGTTACAACGTACTTTGCCGGTTTATCGCTGCGGTAAATAACGCAGCGGGTTGACGGATTTCCCCTTGTAACGAATTTCAAAATGCAAACGTGTAGAACTGGTTCCGGTGCTACCCATAGTAGCTATTTTCTGCCCCGCGTTGACTTCTTGTTGCTCCCGAACCAGCATAGTATCGTTATGAGCGTAGGCACTCAGGTAATCATCGTTATGTTTTATAATGATAAGATTCCCGTAACCGCGCAGTGCGTTACCGGCATAGACAACGCGCCCGGGGGCGGTTGCATAGATAGCCTGGCCACGCGAACCTGCAATATCAATACCTTTATTACCGCCATCGGCAGCAGAAAAGTTTTCGATAATCTTGCCATCAGTAGGCCAGCGCCATGATGAAATCGGCGAACTGCTTGACGTACTGCTGACAGTCGGTTCGGGAGTACTAACAACCGGCGCGGTAGTCGTCGTCGTGGCTGTTACTGCACCCGTTGACGGACGGTTACCAGGCAACATCTTGTTAGCACTTTGTTCACCTGAATTTTCAGAATACGTAATTGTCGGTTGCGTTGCAACCACCGCGCCTGAATTTTGTGCAGGTTTAGTTATCAGCCCCTGAGCACTGGCATCTGCGGTCGTAATCGCATTACCGCCAGTAATTGGCGCGCCTGAACCATTGCCCACTTGCAGCGTTTGCCCGACATGCAATCCATAGGGAGCCGGAATATTATTACGCTGCGCCAGGTCCCGGAAATCGTTCCCTGTCAGCCAGGCAATATAGAACAATGTATCGCCACGTCTGACGGTATAGGTTTGGCCGGAATAGCTGCCTTTGGGAATAGAATCATAATGGCGTTCATAAACAATTTTGCCATTCACGGTGCGCACTGGCTGTGACGGTGGCTGCTGTACTGCAACGGTGTGAGTCTGTCTTGTTTGTACCGGATGTACAGGTTGTATTTGCGGTCGTTGAACCGGCGCAGAGGTGTTTGGTGTAATTAACATCCCGCTACTGGTACTGGGCGCAGACGATGAGCCGCCACCATTGACGGAACTGATCGGAGCCTGGTTATGGTTATTACTGGAACAACCGGCAAGCCACAGGCTAACCAGTGAAAGCGCCGCAACACGGCGTAAGGTGAAATGTGGGCTTCCCGCGCTCATTTATCCCCCAAAAAATAAGAAAACAGTCAAATCAGAGCCGTAGAGGTCATCCACACTTCGGCCTGCCTTACAATACGCCCGCCCCGCGGAAAAAATACGGGGATAAATCTGGATTCAGGACAGTTCACCTTTTACCAGCGGTACAAAGCGTACTGCTTCTATTGTTTCGATAACAAAATCTGCACCCCGGCGACGAACCCGCTTAAGCAGTTGTTGTTCATCACCTACCGGCAAAACCAGTACGCCACCTTCATCTAACTGGGAAAGCAACGCAACGGGTATTTCTGGTGGTGCGGCGGTCACGATAATGGCATCAAAAGGTGCCCGTGCACGCCAACCCTGCCAGCCATCGCCATGTCGTGTTGAAACATTATGTAAATCAAGTTGTTTCAGACGACGCCTGGCATGCCACTGTAAGCTTTTAATGCGCTCAACGGAACAAACATGCTGCACCAGATGCGCCAGAATAGCTGTTTGATACCCGGAGCCTGTCCCCACTTCCAGTACGCGGGACTCTGGCGACAGCTCCAGCAACTCTGTCATGCGGGCAACCATATAAGGTTGCGAAATAGTCTGACCGGAACCAATAGGTAAAGCAACGTTATCCCAGGCTTTGTGTTCAAACGCTTCATCGACAAATTTCTCCCTGGGTACGCTGGCTAAAGCCTCGAGCACATGCTCATCGCTGATACCCTGCATACGTAACTGCTTAAGAAGAGTTTGTACGCGATTGCTTACCATTGGTTCTCCACTCCTGCCCGGGATAACCACCCGGAAACAACATCATGCGCGTTGTAAGCCGTTAAATCCACCTGTAACGGCGTGACAGAAACGTAGCCTGCATCCACTGCCGCGAAATCAGTATCCGGCCCGGCATCGCATTTTTCCCCCGGTGGACCTATCCAGTAAACCGGGTTACCGCGCGGGTCCTGCTGAACAATGACCTGGTCTGCCGGATGGCGACTGCCGCAGCGGGTAATACGTATGCCTTTTATCTGTTCAATGGGCAGGTCTGGTACATTAATATTCAGGATGCGACTGGTGCGCAACGGTTCTTGTGTCAACGCACGCAAAATCGCGCAGGTCACTTTTGCCGCCGTTTCATAGTGCGTGAGGCCATTGAGTGATACCGCCAGAGCCGGGAACCCCAAATGGCGCCCTTCCATAGCAGCAGCAACCGTTCCCGAATAAATGACATCATCGCCCAGGTTCGGCCCGGCGTTAACGCCAGAAACAACGATATCCGGGCGTGGACGCATCAGCGCATTCACCCCCAGATAAACACAGTCAGTTGGTGTGCCCATTTGTACAGCAATGTCACCACCAGGCAAATTCAGCGCCCGAAGTGGGGTTTCCAGCGTGAGAGAGTTGGATGCCCCACTCCGGTTGCGGTCAGGAGCAACAACCTGAACAGTGGCAAATTCCCGCAGTGCTTTAGCCAGTGCCTGGATCCCCGGCGCGTGAACGCCATCGTCATTACTCAGCAATATGCGCATAGTCATCGGGTTGGTTAATCAGTTCCCTTACAACACTGGTGGCAAAACTTCCGGCCGGGAGCCAGAAAGTCAGGGCGACAGTGGCCTCATCCCACCAGTCCCAGCGTAATTCTTTAGGAAACAGCAAAATAGCACGGCGCGCGGCATCAACACGCTCCTGAACCAACAGCGCCTGTAAATCCGGCTCACTGGCAATCGCAGCCTGTTCCGCCGCCAGCGCACTCCCCTGAGTCCCCCAGTCCCCACGGCCGGGTAATGTGGCGGTGATCCACAAATCGCCCTCATTTACCCGCTGCTGTAAGGCCGCTAACTCATCAGCCGTAGCAACAAACCAGCTTCCGCTTCCCGCTAATTGTAGCGCGTCTCCTTCAACAACCTGATTAAATTCTGGTTTTTTCAGACGTTCGCTGGCAACCTGATTAAATAACGCACTACGGGCTGCTGACAAGGCAAAACTGCGTTTATTTCGGTCACGGGGTGGGGTTTGCTGGCTGAACCAGCGGCGCGCCATTTCCAGGTTACTGCCATTAATGCCGAAACGCTGAGCACCAAAGTAATTAGGTACACCTGTTTGCCGGATGGCCTGCAGGCGTGTTTCGACATCCTCACGATTAGTAACATTTCGCAATACTACCCGGAAGTGATTACCTTTGAGATAACCTGTGCGTAATTTACGGCGATGACGGCTGGCTTCAAGCACCGTACACCCTTCCAGCTCAAAGGCGCGCAAATCCGGCATTGTTTTGCCTGGCAGACGGACGCAGAACCACTGCTCTGCAACAGCATGCTTATCCTTTTGCCCGGCAAAACTCACTTCACGCCCATGTACTTTTAGGTATTTAGCCAGTGCATCCGCGACAAAGCGCGTATTGCAGCCTTCTTTGCGGATGCGCACTAACAGGTGTTCACCTTCGCCATCTGGCTCAAACCCCAGGTCTTCGATGACCACAAAGTCTTCCGGGCTGGCTTTTAATGTGCCGTTACCCGCGGGTTTACCATAACGCCAGCACAGTGGTGCCATTATCTCACTCATTTTTCTACCCTGATTAACAATGCCACTGCTTCACAGGCAATGCCTTCACCACGGCCAGTAAAACCCAGTTTTTCTGTGGTGGTCGCTTTCACATTAACGTCATCCATGTGGCATCCCAAGTCTTCCGCGATAAACACGCGCATTTGTGGAATGTGGGGAGCCATTTTGGGTGCCTGTGCTATCAAAGTGATATCCACATTACCCAAAGAAAAACCTTTTGCCTGGATGCGACGCCAGGCTTCACGCAGCAGCGCCCGGCTGTCCGCGCCTTTAAAGGCCGGATCGGTGTCCGGAAATAATTTTCCGATATCACCCAGTGCTGCTGCACCGAGCAGGGCATCCGTTAGCGCATGCAGTGCCACATCGCCGTCGGAGTGAGCCAGTAAACCTTTTTCATAAGGAATGCGAACGCCGCCGATAATAATCGGGCCTTCGCCGCCAAACGCGTGTACGTCAAAACCGTGTCCAATCCGCATCAGGTATTCTCCTCAGGGGTTAAGCGAGAAAGATAAAAAGCCGCCAGACTGAGGTCTTCCGGGCGGGTAACTTTAATGTTATCAGCCCGGCCATCCACCAGTTCAGGATGGTAACCGCAATACTCCAGCGCAGAGGCTTCATCAGTGATAGCCACCCCTTCACGCAGGGCGCGTTGCAAACTGTTGCGTAACAGTTCAAGGGGAAAAAGTTGGGGTGTCAGCGCATGCCAGAGAGCCTGGCGCTCAACGGTGTGGGCAATGACCTGCATGCCGGGCTCTGCGCGTTTCATGGTATCGCGCACCGGCGCTGCCAGAATACCGCCCACCTTGCTGGTCTGTGTCAGGGCCAGCAAGCGGTTAAGATCATCGGCGTGAAGGCAAGGGCGCGCGGCATCGTGCACCAGTGCCCAGCCAGCATTCCCGGCGGCATTCAACCCTGCCAGCACTGAGTCTGCTCGCTGGTCGCCGCCACAAACCACTTCTATTTGCGGGTGGCTGGCAAGGGGTAAATGTTTAAACCACTGGTCTGCCGGGCTGATAGCGATAATGGCTTTTGAAACCCGTGGGTGCTGTAACACGCGGTCAACAGCGTGCTCCAGAATCGTCTTGTTGCCGATACGAAGGTATTGTTTGGGACATTCTGCCTGCATCCGGCTGCCGATACCCGCAGCCGGAACCACGGCAATGACATCCGGGAAGGAAACTGCCATGTGTAGTAGAACCTGAGTGGTTATTGATTATTTGGTCGTGACATGTTCCCGTTACGTTTAGACGCATCCGGTACCAGGCGGTAAAATGTTTCGCCAGGTTTAATCATGCTCAGCTCATTGCGGGCACGCTCTTCAATCGCTTCCTGCCCGCCGTTTAAATCGTCTATTTCAGCAAACAACTGGTCGTTTCTTGATTTCAGTTTGGCATTAGTGGCCTGTTGCGCCTCGACATCGCTTTTTACACGCGAATAGTCGTGCACACCATTTTTTCCGAACCACAGTGAATACTGTAGCCAGACCAGCAAAGCCAATAACAGCAGCGTTAGTTTACCCATTGCGCCCCCTGAAAAACGGCAAACATCATCCCACAATTTGCCGACAGACACCACCGTGTGTCCAGCCTGTAAAGCAGGGTATACGAGTTATTGCCGACGCAGGCGGCAGAATTTACCACAAAACCATCCGGGATGCGCCATTACTCATTACACACTCTCTCAGATTAGCCCAGCAACCACATAAATAGGCAGCCGAACATAACCATAACTACAAGGCAGGTAAGTGGACAACTCAGCCATAATCTGCGATGCAGCAATGAGTGAACCGCAATACCGACAACAATGGCGACAGGCATCAGAGCCAAAAAGAAGGGCCAGGTATAAAGGAAGAAAAACAGCGTGTTAGAGCCATAAAGCCAAAAAGGAACGGCGAGCGCCAGTAGCCAGGCCACAAAACCGATGATACCACCGGGAAGTGACCAGCTATTTTCTGTATTGCTGGCAGGCGGAGGAACCGTATCTGCCCGGGAAACAATTAATTGAGTCGTGTTGCGCATAACCTATCCTGTCTTGTGCCTTGCCGGATACTCCAGCGTGTATAATCCGGCATGGTCTCAGGATTTGATAATATCTTCCCTGCGCAACAGATCTAATAATTGGGCTGTCAAATTTGTTACCAATTGTTGACCATCAAGGTGGATTTCCGGCATTTCAGGCGGCTCATAAACCGCATCAATTCCGGTGAAATTACGCAGTTCCCCCGCACGGGCTTTTTTATACAACCCTTTGGGGTCACGGGTTTCACACACCTCAAGCGGGGTATCAACAAATACTTCAATAAACCGCCCTTCCCCCAGGCGCTCGCGCACCATCGCCCGTTCGCTGCGGTGCGGAGAGATAAATGCCGTCAGCACAACCAGGCCAGCGTCTACCATCAGCCGGGCAACTTCCCCCACTCTGCGGATGTTTTCTTTGCGATCTGCATCGCTGAATCCCAGGTCGCTGCACAAGCCATGGCGCACATTGTCGCCATCCAGCAAATAGGTACTGACGCCGAGCTTGCTCAGTGCCACTTCCAGTGCACCAGCAACCGTGGATTTGCCCGAGCCTGACAGGCCAGTGAACCACAGCACAACACCACGGTGCCCGTGGTGTTGTTCCCGTTGCTCACGCGTGACAACGTGGCTGTGCCAGACAACATTCTCGTCATGGTTGGCCATTACTGGCCTCCCAACAAATCACGCGCGCCCCAGTGAGGGAAATGGCGACGAACCAAAGCATTCAGTTCCAGTTCAAAGGCACTGAATTCAGATGTCACAGCCTGCTGGCCCAGGGTTTCAACCACCAGCCCGGCACCCACCGTGACATTGCTCAGGCGATCAATAAATATCATCCCGCCAGTCACCGGGTTTTGCTGGTAGCTGTCCAGTACCAGTGGTTCATCAAAGGTGACTTCCACCAGACCGATACCATTCAGAGGCAGGCTGGCAACTTCGCGATGGCTCAGGTTATTGATATCCACCTGGTAATCAATTTTGTCGATACGCGCACGGGTTTTCTTGCCTGCGATTTTCACATCATAGCTGTTACCCACTTCCAGTGGCTGTTCTGCCATCCACACCACATTAAGGCTGGCGCGTTGTGCTGAAGGCAGCACGGTATCGGCTTCAACCAGTAAATCGCCACGGCTGATGTCAATTTCATCTTTCAGCACCAGGGTAATCGCTTCACCGGCAATGGCTTCATCCAGGTCACCATCAAAAGTCACAATACGGCTGACAGTGGACTCAACACCCGAAGGTAACACTTTCACACGGGTGCCCGGGCGTAATGTGCCTGATGCGAGGGTGCCTGCGTAACCACGAAAATCCAGGTTCGGACGGTTAACATACTGTACTGGGAAGCGCATTGGCTGGCTGTCGACGACACGTTTAATTTCAACCGTTTCCAGCACTTCCAACAAAGTAGGGCCACTGTACCATGGCATGTTGCTGCTTTGTGACGCCACGTTGTCGCCTTCCAGCGCAGACAGCGGTACAAAGCGAATATCCAGTTCACCCGGTAACTGTGCTGCAAAATCCAGGTAAGCCTGGCGGATGGATTCGAAAGTTTCTTCGCTGTATTCCATCAAATCCATTTTATTAACGGCAACAATCAGGTGGCGAATCCCCAGCAACGTGGAGATAAAGCTGTGCCGACGCGTCTGATCCAGTACACCTTTACGGGCGTCTATCAGCAAAATCGCCAGGTCACATGTAGAAGCGCCGGTTGCCATATTACGGGTGTACTGCTCGTGCCCCGGGGTATCCGCAATAATAAACTTCCGTTTTTCCGTAGAGAAATAGCGGTAAGCCACATCAATGGTGATACCCTGCTCACGCTCAGCCTGTAAACCATCCACCAGCAGTGCGAGGTCCAGTTTTTCGCCCTGAGTACCGTGGCGTTTGCTGTCGTTGTGCAAAGAAGACAGCTGGTCTTCATAAATCTGGCGGGTATCGTGCAACAAGCGACCAATCAGGGTGCTTTTGCCATCATCAACACTGCCGCAGGTTAAGAAGCGCAGCAGGCTTTTGTGTTGCTGGGCCTGCAGGTAAGCTTCAACACCACCCTGGTCTGCAATCTGGCGGGCAATCGTAGTATTCATCATGACTCCTTAGAAATAACCCTGACGTTTTTTGAGCTCCATAGAGCCCGCCTGGTCGCGGTCAATTACACGCCCCTGCCGTTCACTGGTGGTAGACACCAGCATTTCTTCGATAATTTCAGGCAGTGTGGCAGCTTCAGATTCAACCGCGCCTGTCAGTGGCCAGCATCCGAGAGTACGGAAACGCACCCTACGCTGTTTGATAACTTCGCCCGGTTGTATATCAATCCGGTCATCGTCAATCATCATCAACATACCGTCGCGCTCCAGTACAGGGCGTTCAGCCGCCAGGTAGAGCGGAACAATTTCAATATTTTCCAGGTAGATATACTGCCAAATATCCAACTCAGTCCAGTTAGACAAGGGGAACACACGGATGCTTTCACCTTTGTTAACCTGGCCATTGTAGTTATGCCACAGTTCCGGGCGCTGGTTTTTCGGGTCCCAGCGGTGGAAACGGTCACGGAAAGAGTAGATACGCTCTTTAGCACGGGACTTTTCTTCGTCGCGGCGTGCACCACCAAACGCGGCATCAAAACCGTATTTATTCAGTGCCTGCTTCAGACCTTCGGTTTTCATGATATCGGTATGTTTGGCACTACCGTGGACAAAGGGGTTGATGCCCATTGCCAGGCCTTCCGGGTTACGGTGCACCAGCAATTCAAAACCATATTCTTTTGCTGTGCGATCGCGGAATTCATACATTTCGCGGAATTTCCAGCCGGTATCAACATGCAGCAGAGGAAACGGCAGGGTTCCCGGGAAGAACGCCTTACGAGCCAGGTGCAGCATCACCGATGAATCCTTACCGATAGAATACAGCATGACCGGATTGGCGAATTCAGCAGCCACTTCACGGATAATATGGATGCTTTCCGCTTCCAGTAACCGCAAATGGGTAAGTCGTTTTTGGTCCATAACCCTTCCTTAAGACAGATTCAAGGCGAAAGTTCAGGGGCTTTCGTCTGTATTATGTTGCCAGGTGAATACGAAAATGCGCCCGACAGGCTGTGTTTCCGGGAGCGCGAGTTTTATACCGCTAAGCTGTATACAGGGTCAGAACGTGATGGCGGGCCAGGATGCACCAACCATCAGGGGCAGGAAGATTCCGCAAACGTCAAACCCCAATACAACCGGGTGATAGAAGGACTATAGGGGTCAGCTAAAAATGAATGAAATGACGAATTGGAATGAGTAGTTCCACAATGGAATAACGCCACTATGGAATAACAACAAAAAGTGCTCAAAAAAAGGTTTCAGTGCTTTTCAGCATAAATGAAATTGTCAGTTGCCACCAACAGTTCCATACTATTCTCGCCAATTGCATGTAAGTTAAATTGAACAGGATAAAGGAACCATTATGCTTTCCGCATTGCGCCATTCAGCGATAGTTATCGCCCTGGGCGTATGCTGCTCGTTTGCCGTCTTCGCCAAAGAGCCTGCTCTGGGTGAAACTGCCAGTTTGCAAGCCCGCCACCTCGCTACCGTTTTCCCTGGCCGTATGACCGGCTCCCCGGCTGAAATGCTGTCGGCGGAATACCTGCAACAACAATTTCAGCAATGGGGCTACCAGAGCGATGTTCGCCAGTTCCACAGCCGTTATACCTACACCAGCAAAGAAGGGAATAAGACCTGGCAAAATGTCACGGGCAGTACGGTGATCGCCGCGCGGGAAGGTGAGCTGCCCGAGCAGATAATTATTATGGCGCACCTCGACACCTATGCTCCACACAGCGACAGTGACAGCGACAATAACCTGGGTGGGCTCACTTTGCAGGGAATGGATGATAATGCTTCCGGTCTGGGGGTAATGCTGGAGCTGGCTCAACGTTTACAGCATGTTAAAACTCGCTATACCTTGCGCTTTATCGCCACCAGTGGTGAATACACCAGCCATTCAGGAGCAGAAGATTACCTGGCCCGCATGAGTGCAAAAGAAAAACGCAACACATTGTTAGTGATTAACCTCAGTAGCCTGATTGTGGGTGATCATATCTACTTTAATAGTGGGAAGAACACGCCAGTTGCCGTGCGTAAGCTCACCCGAGACCGGGCGCTTACCCTGGCGCGCCAGCTTGGTATTCGTGCATTAACCAGCCCAGGGCTTTCTTCGGCCTGGCCTGAAGGCACCGGCCCGACGCATGATGCCAGCGTCTTTGATAAAGCAGGTATTCCCGTGCTGGCAGTTGAAGCAACGGACTGGTCACTCGGCCAGCACGACGGGAAACAACAACGCGCCAAAAGCAAAGCATTCCCTTCAGGCACCAGCCGCCACGATGTTACCCGTGATAACCAACAGTATTTGGATCACTGGCTGCCCGGGCAGGTTGAAAAGCGCACACGGGCAGTGATGAAAGTGATGTTACCCCTGGTTGAAGATCTGGCAAACCCGCAAATTAGTCATACTAATAAAAAGATAAAAGTGTGAAACAAGTTACGAACAACTGAAAAAATGGTGCAAAAACAGGAAGTAAATTAGACAAACAAGTCAAAAACCTTGTTTAATAGTCATACTATTAAACAAAAGGAATCGTTTTATGACTTGTGAAAGTGCGCTATTTATTGATTCGCATGACATAGCCAAATGCAGGGATGCGCTCGCACAGAACTCGCTGCTGGGGAAAACATTGCGCCACTACCAGGCACAGGCCGCGGCCTGGCTGGCTGCGCCCGTGGTTATCCCCGGCCATGGTGAAGGCGGTGGCCCGGAGCATCTTCAGCACAAAACGCATTACCAGATGCTGCACCTGGCAGGCTGGTTATGGCAATTCACCCAGGACCCGGTGTGGCGCGATAAAATCATTGCGGTGTTGTCGGGCTACGCCGATATTTATCCCCACCTTGGTAACGCCACCAGTAAAGATACCAATCCCCCCGGGCGGCTGTTTCACCAGACACTGAACGAAGATATGTTTTTGCTCTATGCCGCACATGCCTGGTCCTGCGTGAAAGAAAGCACTGCGGCGCAAACCCGGGAACACATTGAAAACAATTTGTTACGGCTGATGGCAACCGAGGCCGTGGAAACCCATGCCGCCACATTTGATATTGTGCATAACCATGGCATCTGGTCGGTTGCCGCCGTAGGGCTATGTGGTTATGCCCTGAATGATCAGTCACTGGTGGATGCCGCGCTCTATGGCCTTAAGGGCGACAGCCAGAGTGGTGGTTTTATGGCACAAATCAGCCAGCTTTTTTCCTGCGACGGGTTTTACGTTGAAGGGCTGTACTACCAGCGTTTTGCATTGCGGCCGCTGCTGATGTTTGCTCAGGCAATTTCCCGTTTTCAGCCAGAACTGAATATTTGGCAATTTGCCGGGAAGCGCATTAAAGCAGCCTGCTATGCCTTGTTTGCCCTGGCCTTCCCGGATGGCACGCTCCCCGCGCTTAATGACGCATCCAAAACGATGAACCTGAAAGATGAAGGTGCAGTGTTAGCTGTAAGCTTGTGCCGCCAGCATTATGGGCCAGATGCACGGTTAGCGGCACTCGCTGCCTGGCAGGGTAAACTCTGGCCTTGTGCTGGCGCCCTGCTGCCAGACCGTGAACAACCAGCCGGGCCGTACCCCACCTGGCCTGGCGGCATATGGCGGGATGGCCCACAAGGAGATAAAGGCGGCGTGGGTGTGTTACGCCAGGTGTGCTCTCAAGGCGACCAGACCATGGCACTGCTTTGGTGGGGTGGTCATGGTGACATATCCGGCATGCACAGTGCCCTGAACCACGGGCATTTTGACGGTCTGCACCTGAGCCTGTTTAACCGGGGTAAGGAAGTGTTGCAGGATTATGGTTTCGGGCGCTGGGTGAATGTCGAACCTAAGTTTGGTGGGCGTTATATTGCGGAGAACAACAGCTATTGCAAACAAACCGTAGCCCACAATACCGTAACAGTCGATAGTGGTTGCCAGCACCAGGGCAATAAAACACTGGCAACAGGCGACCACGGTGAAACCCATTTTTTTCAGGGTAACCACGCGCTCGGTTCGGGGATGAGTGCCATTGCGCGGCATTACTGGCCAGATGTAACCCAACAGCGCACAGTGTTGCTACTCACGCTGCCCGCCTGCCCACGCCCGCTGTTAGTAGATCTGTTTCGCCTGCAAAGCCCAACACCGCACCAGTATGATTACTGCCTGCATATACGAGGGCAGCGTATTGCCAGCAACATCTCACTCCAAAGCAAACCCCAACTGGCGCCACTGGGTAACGCACACGGCTACCAGCATTTGTGGGACTGCGCCAGAGGAGCAATACCCACCGGGGAACATAGCCAGATTAGCTGGCTGGATGGCGATACTTACTACACCATCACCACAGCCATGCCAGCAGGTGGCGAGCTGATTATCGCCCGCACAGGTGCCAGTGACCCGGATAATAACCTGCGCACTGAGCCGTGCTGGATTTGGCGCACCCATGCCAGCGATACATTGTTTGCCACAGTACTGGAAAGCCACGGCGAGTTTGATGAAGCGAGCGAATATTCGGTGGATGCCCGGGGGAAAGTCAGCCAGGTTAATATTTGTGAAGACAGCGCCCGTCGCACCCAGTTGCAGATAACGTTTACTGACGGTAGTGCCGCCCTGGTGACGGTAGACAACCGGCCGGGTTCCGGCGGGTTTGATGCCCAACTGATAGCAGGCTGAAAACCCGGTGAACCGGTGCCGGTAACGCCGGGCACCGGTTCACTTCCCGTTACAGGCGGTGCTTTTTCGCATTCATCAGCGCGAGTGAAGCCTGGTACGCTGCTTCGCCATCTGCCATCATAATCGCTTTATAAATCTGGTGATGTTCAGCAAGGCACATGCCACCATCCCGGGAAGAATGGCTGATAAACCATTTAAATACCGTAGTCAGCAAATTACCGAACGGCAGATAAAAACAGTTACCGGATGCCTGGAAAATCAGGCTGTGAAAACGTGTGTCCACTTCCACCCACTCTTCCGGGGAAAAATCACGGGCACGCTGGCAGAGCTCATCATAAACGCGGGATAACTCAATACGCTGCTCAGTTGTGGCATTTTCCGCAGCAAGCCTGGTGGCATGGGGTTCAATCACCCGGCGGAAATCCAGGAACTGGTGGTACATTTCCAGCGTACCTTCCATACCCGACATCCAGTCCAGTAATTGTGCATCGAGGATATTCCAGCTGGTTCTGGGCCGGACCCGCGTCCCGGTTTTGGGGCGCGATTCAATCAGCCCCTTTGAGGTGAGTTGTTTTAACGCTTCCCGCAGCGCAGTACGGCTGACACCCAGTTGTTCGCCCAGCTCAACTTCACTGGGTAAAATCGTACCGGGAGGTAATTCGCCAGACAGGATCCGGCGGGCGATATCTCGTGCGATCAGCCCGTCAAGGCCGCGTTGTGTCGTGCTTATGGCGGTAAATTGCATCTGACTCTAATACCTGATTCAGGAAGGGGCGCAGTGTAGCACAGGGGCTGGCAAAATGGGCAGTTGCCGGGTCAGTGTTCAGCACCTTTCCCGGCAAGCCATTCTGTAGTTTACGGCGCTATCTGCCCGCCATTCACATCAAGGATCTGCCCGGTGATATACCCGCTGCAGGCATGTGATGCCAGGAACAGGAAACTGGGCGCGACTTCCTCGCTGCGGCCAAAACGCCCCATGGGAATAGAACCGGCAATTTTATCCCGCAGCTCCTGAGGCTTGTCTTCATGGAAAGCCGTATCAATAGTACCGGGAGATACAATGTTGAAGCGAATACCGTCTTTGGTAAATTCTTTGACCCAGTTGCGGTGGATATCGTGCAGCCAGGCTTTGGATGCCGCATAAATGCCCGCACCAATACCGCCGCCTTCGCGCCCGGCAATCGACCCGGTACTGATAACCGCCGCTGTTTTACCACTGGCTTTGGCGCTGGCACGCAAAAATGGCAGAGCGTATTTGGTCATCATCAATGCAGAACGGGCATTGAGATCCATCACATGATCATAGAATGCATCATCAATGGCTTCCAGACCGGCGCGGCCCCCTAAACCACCTGCATTATTGACCAAAACATCCAGCCCGCCGAAATGTGTTGTGAAACTCGCGACCAGTTTTTCGCAGGCGGAAGAATCACATAAATCCGCCTGAAAATAAGCCGCATCGCCACCCAGTTCCCGCAACGCGGCAACCACCTCAGCCATTTCCTCTGGCGGGCGGCGGCCGTTGATCCCGACCAGTGCACCGCGCCGGGCAAACGCCTGGGCAGCCGCCAGGCCAACCCCGGCAGTGCTGCCAGTAATCAGAACCCGCTTTCCATGTAAATCGTCAAACATCATTCTCTCCTTTTAATTAGTCATACTATTTATAACGACACAGGTTATAAATTGCGATAATAAAACCAGATTAACTGCAAATTTGTGATATTCACCCATTTATTAGTACTACTAATTCACAAAAGGAAGTTGAAACACAAAGTAGTAAACAATTTGCAGCCCGGAAGAATAAGCAAGCGCAGGAAGAAAGCAGTGACAGGCTGTCAGCGGCGTATTGAAATTGAAACTGAAGCTGGAATTAGAGCAGAGACAAAACCGCACCGGGGCCATTCCCCCAGTGCGTTTTACAGCGATTAACCTTCGTGCAGGCCACATTCCCGTTTCAGGCCGAAGAAACGCGTTTCTTCTTCTGCCATGCCCGGTTCCCATTTGCGGGTAGTATGGGTATCACCTACAGAGAGGTAACCCTGATCCCACAATGGGTGATATTTCAGACCATGCGCAGTCAGGTACTGGTAAACCTGGCGGTTATCCCAGTCGATTATTGGCAGGATCTTAAACACTTCACGCTGAATCGCCAGCACCGGCAAAGCGGCCCGGCTGCCAGACTGTTCACGGCGCAACCCGGCAAACCAGGTGCCTGCGTTAAGATCTTTGAGTGCACGGTTCATGGGTTCAACTTTGTTGAGCGTATTGTATTTCTCAATGCCTTCAACACCTTGTTCCCACAATTTGCCGTAACGCGCCTCCTGCCAGGCCGGGCTTTGTTCTGCCCGGTACACTTTCAGGTTAAGTTTGAGCTTGTCGGTCAACTCATCAATAAACTGATAGGTTTCCGGGAACAAGTAACCAGTATCGGTGAGGATAACCGGGATATCCGGATATTGCTGCGTGACCAGATGCAGGCACATCGCCGCCTGAATCCCAAAGCTGGAAGAGAGCACAAACTCACCACTCAGGTTTTCCAGCGCCCAGGCAACGCGCTGCTCAGCGGTCAGCTTTTCCAGTTGATTATTAGTTTCAGCCAGCTCCATTATGCGCTCTGCTTTGGGCAGCGCATTCAGCGCTTCTCTGTCAAACGTAGCCATATTTGCCTCCAGGTTATTCCCAGAAATCCCGGGCCGGGTCCAGTACCGGTCGCACAATACCTGTGCGCACCGCAAAGTCACCAAACCCTTCATCAGATTCACGCTGTTCCGCCCACTGGCCCACCAGGGTATCCATGATGCTGACAATTTCCGCATCCGTGATATTTTCGCGGTACATACGTGGAATGCGTGTGCCAGTACGGTTACCACCAATGTACAGGTTATAACGACCAGGAGCTTTACCAATTAACCCCACTTCGGCCAGCAGTGCACGGCCACAGCCATTCGGGCAACCAGTTACACGCAATACGATATGCTCATCGCTCATGCCATGTTTCGCCATGATGCCATCCACCTGGTCCACAAAACCCGGCAGGAAGCGTTCCGCTTCGGCCATTGCCAGTGGGCAGGTTGGGAATGACACGCACGCCATCGCGTTTTCACGCTGAGGGGTTACGCTGTTCATCAGGCCATGGTCACGCGCCAGTTTCTCAATCGCTGCTTTGTCACTTTCCGGCACACCTGCAACAATCAGGTTCTGGTTGGCAGTCAGGCGGAAGTCACCTTTATGAATACGGGCTATTTCGCGCAGCCCGGTTTTCAGTGGGCGGCCAGGATAATCCAGGATGCGGCCATTCTCGATAAACAGAGTCAGGTGCCATTTGTCGTCAATACCTTTCACCCAGCCAATGCGGTCACCACGGCCAGTAAATTCATACGGGCGAATCGGGGCGAATGTGATACCGGCACGGCGCTCAACTTCGGCTTTAAATACGTCGACACCCACGCGCTCCAGGGTGTACTTGGTTTTCGCGTTTTTACGGTCTGTACGGTTACCCCAGTCTCGCTGCGTGGTAACCACAGCTTCTGCCACAGCCAGCGTGTGTTCCAGCGGAATAAAACCAAATTCACTTGCGGTGCGCGCATAGGTTTTCTTGTTACCGTGGTCGATAGACAAGCCACCACCCACCAGCAGGTTAAAACCAACCAGCTCGCCATTTTCTGCTATCGCGACAAAGTTCATGTCGTTGGCGTGAAGATCAACATCATTTTGCGGCGGAACAACCACCGTGGTTTTAAATTTACGGGGCAGATAAGTCGCCCCCAGAATCGGCTCTTCATCGGTAGTGGCGACTTTTTCCTGATCCAGCCAGATCTCGGCATAAGCACGAGTGCGCGGCAGCAGGTGCTCAGAAATTTTCTTCGCCCATGCGTAAGCCTGCTCATGCAGGCGGGATTCCACCGGGTTAGAAGTACACAACACATTACGGTTAACATCGTTAGCCGTCGCCAGAGCATCCAGGCCAACTTTATGTAATAACTGGTGCGCAGATTTCAGATCTTTTTTCAGGATGCCATGGAACTGAAAAGTCTGGCGGTTGGTGAGGCGAACACTGCCATACAGAGTTTCTTCACCCGCAAACTCTTCAATTGCCAGCCACTGCTGTGGCGACATCACACCGCCCGGCAGGCGGCAGCGCAGCATCATGGCATGGCGTGGTTCCAGTTTCTGTTCAGCGCGCTCAGCACGAATATCGCGGTCATCCTGCTGATACATGCCGTGAAAACGGATCAGCAGGAAGTTGTCACCGTTAAAACCGCCCGTCAGGCCATCATTTAAATCTTCCGCAATCGTTCCACGCAGGAAGTTGCTGTCAAGTTTCAGGCGTTCGGCATCGGCCAGTTTGCCTTCAACCACCAGGGGTCCAGGATGTTTTTCACTCATTAGTAGACATCTCGCTGATAACGGCGCGCCAGGCGCAGCTCACTTAAATATTCGTCTGCCGCTTCGGTGTCCATATCACCATAAGTGGCAATCACGTCCAGTAAAGCCTGTTCAACATCCTTCGCCATACGGGATGCATCGCCACAGACATAAATGTGTGCGCCTTCGTTAATCCAGCGCCACAGCTCTGCGCCCTGTTCACGCAGTTTATCTTGTACGTAAATTTTATGATCCTGGTCGCGTGACCAGGCCAGGTCTATCTGATTCAGGACGCCTTCTTTGACCAGTGCCTGCCATTCAACCTGGTACAGGAAATCTTCAGTAAAATGCGGGTTGCCAAAGAACAACCAGTTTTTCCCTTCTGCTCCGTCAGCAGCACGTTGCTGCATAAACGCGCGGAAAGGCGCAACCCCCGTGCCCGGGCCAATCATAATGACCGGCGTCTGGCTGTCTTCTGGCAAACGGAAATTATCGTTATGTTCGATAAACACCCGCACTTCGCCGTCTTCTTCAAGGCGGTCTGCCAGGAAACCGGATGCACCGCCAGTGCGTGCACGGCCTTCGATGTCATAACGCACAACACCGACAGTGATATGCACTTCGTTTTCCACTTCTGCCTGAGAAGAAGCGATGGAGTACAGACGAGGCGTTAGCGGGCGCAGTAAGCTTACCAGCGCTTGTGCATCAAGCTGTGCCGGAGCAAAGCGCACCATATCCACAATGGGCGTACTGGCGGCATATGCCTGCAGGCTGGTTTTATCGCCCACTTTATCCAGCAAAGCGTCGTTACGGGTTAAGGTGGCGTATTTCTCAACAATTGCCGCAGTATTGACGGTCAGTTCAAAATGCCACTGCAGAGCTTCGGCCAGAGGCAGGGTTTTATCCCCCACGGTGACCGGCTCATCGCCTTTAAGCCACAGCAATTCCACCAATTCTTTGACCAGTGCCGGGTCATTCTGATACCACACACCCAGCGCATCACCGGGTTGATAACGCAGGCCAGATTCTCCCAAATCAATTTCCAGGTGGCGCACATCTTTATCTGAATTACGGCCGGTAATTTTTTGGTTTACCGACAGCGTAGCGCTGAGTGGGTTTTCTTTAGTGTAAGGACTGGTGTAAACCTCATTGACAGCACCACTGGCAAGCACAGCAGAAGGAGTTGCGCTCGACGCAGGTACACGGTCTTTCAGCAGGGCGACCACTTCTTTACGCCAGGCTTCTGCAGCGGGCTGGTATTCAACATCGGCATCAACCCGCGCAAGCAGGCGCTCTGCACCCAACTCGGCCAGTTTGCTGTCGAAATCTTTCCCGGACTGGCAGAAGAATTCATAAGAGGTATCGCCAAGGCCCAATACCGCAAAGGCCGTATCCGGCAATTTAGGCGCTTTTTTGGAGAACAAGTATTTATGCAGCGCAACCGCTTCTTCCGGCGGTTCGCCCTCACCCTGAGTGGAGGTGACAACCAGTAAGAGTTTTTCCTGAGCGATTTGTTTGAATTTGTAGTCGCCCGCACTGACCAGTTTCACATTAATATTTTCTGCCAGCAGGTCATCACGCATTTGCTCTGCAATACGGCGGGCATTCCCGGTTTGGGAAGCACTGAGCACCGTCACAGAAGGCGCTTCTGCCGCCGCCGGTGCGGCTGCCACAATGCTCGCTGCGCCAGTCTGGTTAACCTGGCCCCAGAAGTAGCCAGATAACCAGGCCAGCTGAGTTGGGGTGAAATCAGTCGTTGCCGCCTGCAGGCGGGCCAGTTGCTCCGGACTAAGCGGAAGCAGCGCTGTCGGTGGGACCTGTTTTGTCATGCGTCGTTATGTTCCAGTAGCAAATGAGGCTGTTTTAAATAAACAGTCAATAACCCCAAATCACTCAGGCTGACTGGCTCAAAGCCGTCGCCTTATTATCCGCGTGGTGCCACAGCGTGTAGCTGCCGAAGGTGTGCACCCGCGCAGAGACGGGGCGGATTAATGACATTATTGATAGAGACAATGCCGATAAGGGTAACGGCGGGCATAATAACAATTAAATAAGTGATAGAAATAATAAATAACCAAATTGACTAATCACTTTTTAAGGTAATGAATAACGGTAAAACAGGTAGATTAATGCATTGATTTTATTTATTAAAATAAGATAAAGCGCCATAACGCACCCGGCAAAACCAGGATGCAGGTGTTCGGGGAAAAATAATTTACTGGCAAGACGCGCCAGCACCTGGAAATCGCAGGCATATAAAGCAGGTGTAAAGACAAGTATTGTTAGTGCGTAAAACAGCCATTTAATGTACTATGCGGCGGTTTTTTTGCTTTACCAGGACTCCCTATGGCTACCAGCTTATTTAAAGATTTTACATTTGAAGCGGCGCACCGCCTTCCCCATGTTCCGGAAGGCCACAAATGCGGCCGCCTGCACGGGCATTCCTTTATGGTGCGCCTGGAAGTGACCGGCGAAGTTGACCCTTACACCGGCTGGATTATTGATTTTGCCGAACTCAAAGCCGTATTTAAGCCGACCTGGGAGCGCCTTGATCACCATTATCTCAACGATATTCCCGGGCTTGAAAACCCCACCAGTGAAGTGCTGGCGAAATGGGTATGGGATCAACTCAAGCCTCAGTTACCCTTGTTGAGCGCAGTAATGGTTAAAGAGACTTGCACCGCAGGTTGTGTTTACCGCGGCGAAGTCTGATTCCCCTCGCGTGCCCCAAAAGCGGGGCACAGGCCCCACCTCAGGCAATATTCAGGTATTTGTGCGTCTGCATGGATAAACGCCAGTTACGTGCAATACAGGTTTCAATACATAAACGTGTGGCGTCTTCTTTCTGGCTGATGGGCTGGAGCGCGATAATACGTGGTTTCTCATCAGTGAGCGTTGCCAGCAGGGCATCCAGCGCTTCGATATCCCGTACCCGGCCTACCGGGTGTTTGATTTCATCGGCCCGCACCAGTGCCTGCCCCAGCACATCGTAACCCCCGCGCATATTCACTTTGGGTGAAACGGTAACCCAGGTGTTTGCCGTTGCCTGCACCTCATGCGTACCACTGGTTTCAATCTGGCACTGGTAACCGTGTTGCTCCAGCAACTGAGTAAGCGGCGTTAAATCGTGAATACAGGGCTCACCACCGGTAATCACCACATGGCGCGCGGTATAGCCCTGACGGTTGATAACAGCAAGCAACTCTTCTGGTGTTGACGCTGCCCACTTGTCACTCTCTTTCGTTTTCGCCATAACCGAAAACAGCGAGACTTCCCGTTCCGCGAGCTTATCCCAGGTGTGTTTAGTATCACACCAGGCACAGCCAACCGGGCAACCCTGTAAGCGAATAAAAATGGCGGGGACGCCAGTAAAGTAGCCCTCGCCCTGCAAGGTCTGGAAAATCTCATTAATCGGGTACTGCATAGTCAACTCGGTAAAGGAATAAACCATTATTATCGCAGATCCTGGCGGGCAGATCATGTTGGTAATGTAACCGTGCACAGAACCGAAAATATCAGGATAGGGCCAGGGGCCTATCTCACGATCAGCCTCCACCCACACCACCGTACATACGTGTCCGTATACGGCGGGTCGGTTATGTTGACCGCCGCCTTCCTATAGCTCTGGCAGGCCCGGTCTGATGAACAGGCGATTCGGGAGTGCTATGCTCAGTGCCGGATACAGCTTATCCGCCATTGCTTATGGCAGCTCCCTACCGTTTGCGCTGCAAGGTCTTTACTTACTCCCCCGGCTGACCACTGTTCGCTGTTTTTACTGTGACCCGGCACCGGTTTCCCCTCTGCTTTAGCCTGATTACGCCAGTTATACGGAGTAGTAGCTTCGGATATTTCTTCTATCTGTGCAACTGCGGCCGCAGTCATGTTGCAGGGGGAAAGTAGCCGAAAATCAATGAATTGACTTTCCTGTTTTTTTATTGGGTGTCATCCTCTCGTTCTGTGCGAACATGAGGTTTGTCATCAGACTCAAAGCCCCCAAAGGAGATTTTAAATACAACTTAACACTTTGAAATAAAAGAATTTGCTTCATGTCATATCCACATGTTGACCACATCGATACTAGAAGAGGCCCCGCGAATGCGGGGCTTTCTTTTAATTATCCGTTTCGACAAATACTCCCTCGAAGACAACGAATAAACCGTAACCAGCCGCCCTGACAGGCGACTTTTTAATACCCGCCATCACACGCCCTTAGAGCGACGACACACCGCCGCAATCGACAACCTCCCAACGACTCACCCGACACCATCACAACGCGATAGCGAGCCGCTGAGACGCGAGGAAAATAAATAACCCGGCTCAGCGCGCAATGCTTTCCCCGCCACGCCTGCCCGGTTAACGGGTTGCTTTTAATGCAGGTACATCAGGAGCCCCGAGCCCTGCCAGCGCTGATGCTGGCTGACAAACGCTGGAATGTAAAACGGATGCAAACTCATGCACCTGATGCATGCAGAGTTTAAAAACGACATAATCGCCAGTAAATGGCATAAAAAGACCGGCATTCTAAGTGCCGGTCTTGTGGCTTAATTCAAGCATCAGTTTTGCCATGAAATGATGTCGTCCAGACCAGAGAGCAGGTCGGGAAAGTAACTTTCATCAATATCGAAGGAATCATCAAGAGTAATACTGTCAGCATGGTTTTCAGGCTTAAGTACCATACTAACGCCAACAGTTCCGGCAAAATGTGCCTGATGAAACTTAAGCACAACCTGCTCGAATGCCGAGGTTAAATTAATATCCTTAAATTTCGCCCCTGCCTTTAAGGCCTGATGGAAATCATGTGTATCATTCCTGAACTGCTCCAACTGACCGACAAAAAACTCTGCAGCAAACTCTGTTTTTAAGGCAGGGATTGAGAATTCAACCCAAACCATAATACGGCTATAGGCAGGCTCTTCGGGCTCAGCCAGCCTTTCATAAGGCGTTAATTTAAGGTGCCTGTCACCGCTTGTGATATCTATCATGATCCCCTCTTACGGCATGTACTGAAAATGCATGATAGTCCAGTCAGCTTCCCTGACCAAAACCTCAAGACGGTAAGACTTATAAATATAAGTGCCTTTATTTTGCCTGTCTTCCACAAGCTTATACATACGAGCCTCGTAACGGAAAAGCCCTGGCTTTTTGAGAGGATCCGGCTTTCTTATGCCATAACGAATGGCCTTTTCCTGAATCTGTAAAGGCACATAACGACCAGGGGTCAGCATGTGCTTTGCCGATGACTCACTCATCCTGAGCGCGCGAACTGATAAGCCCATTTTAAGACGGCCGCGCAAGAGACTGATGGTAGCCTCACTGAGCCTCACAGTTACGGCGGCTTTGACACCACTTTCCAGTAACGCCTTACCTGCCCGTAAAAGACGAAATGCACCAAAAGCAATTAAAGCGAGGTCTGTTGGGTCAATCAGGGGGGCCTCTAATGGCGCTTCTTCCAGCCTGACAAACATGCCGTCTGCATCATAAATCTGCCATAAACCGGGAGCCTGAGCGACGGAATAACCAATACACATCCCGCTTTCGTCATCAACGATGGGTTTTGAGTTCAGTGGAGGATTGCGGGGGCGAAATTCGAAATATTCACCGGCTGGCAATGTAGACTGGAAGGTGTAGAAACGTCCTGGCTCGTCTGTAATTAATCCAACGCTCATTGTCATGATTTCCTTTTGGGCTAACCTTTGAGTCATCATAAAGGACGTTTTTACTTCAATCTACTTTTCCTGATTCTGATTTTATCGACTTAGAAGCTAAGGTAATCCTCCCATTTTTAACCGTAGTTAAAAGTAGAGATTAAGCAGCCGGACAGCAGTTGCGCTTTCAGCTCCCTCCGGTCAGTGGTGTTTCAGGTGGCCCGCCAGTTCGCTTACGCTCCCGCCGCACCTTTATTCGCTTTCACTCTTTTCAAGGCTTGCCTGAGATTGACTGGTTCACAGATGGCTTCCATCAGCCACGCTGCTGACGACGGACTTTCTCTGCTCGCCGGTGCCTGCACGGTTTCAGCCTCCTGTTCGCCAGTTAGCCTACCCTACGGTACGCTCAGTTCTGAATGCAGAACGACGGACAGGCCTTCTGGGGTAAGTTCGGCATCTTTCACCACGCCCTGCCCAATCTACCACCCCGGCTCTTGATGGTTATCGCCTTTTTAATCAATGAATTGCTCAGCCAGCCGGGTAGGCCTTTTATCGGGTTTCTGTTCGTCAGGTCATGGTTTTGCTTCACGCTTCCTTCAGACCCCACCTCGCGACGGCGCCCTTGCGCTTCACTAGTCCTTTGCCACCAACAGGCTGGACAGGGGATTTTCACCCCCCGATGTGCTGAGCATGCCCGGCACACCACAAAAAAACCCGCCGAAGCGGGTTTTTTTCAGTAACAGAGCAGACGATTAAGCCTGGCCTTTCACTTCTTTCAGACCGTTGAACGGTGCGCGGTCACCCAGAGCTTCTTCGATACGAATCAGCTGGTTGTATTTAGCAACACGGTCAGAACGGCTCATAGAACCGGTTTTGATCTGGCCTGCTGCAGTACCTACCGCCAGATCAGCGATGGTTGCATCTTCAGTTTCGCCTGAACGGTGAGAGATAACGGCAGTGTAGCCAGCATCTTTCGCCATCTTGATAGCAGCCAGAGTTTCGGTCAGAGAGCCGATCTGGTTGAATTTGATCAGGATGGAGTTAGCGATACCTTTTTCGATACCTTCTTTCAGGATTTTGGTGTTGGTTACGAACAGATCGTCACCAACCAGCTGGATTTTGTTGCCCAGCGCTTTAGTCTGGTATGCAAAACCTTCCCAGTCAGATTCGTCCAGACCGTCTTCGATAGATACGATCGGGTACTGTTTGGTCAGGTCTTCCAGGAAGTGAGTGAACTCTTCAGAAGTGAAGGCTTTGTTACCTTCGCCAGCCAGAACATATTTGCCGTCTTTGTAGAATTCAGAAGCAGCACAGTCCATAGCCAGAGTAACGTCTTTGCCCAGCTCATAGCCAGCAGCTTTAACAGCTTCAGCGATAACAGCCAGTGCTTCTGCGTTAGAACCCAGGTTAGGCGCATAGCCACCTTCGTCACCAACAGCAGTGCTCATGCCTTTAGATTTCAGAACTTTAGCCAGGTTGTGGAAAACTTCAGAACCGATACGGATCGCTTCTTTAACAGTTTTAGCGCCAACAGGCTGAATCATGAATTCCTGGATGTCCACGTTGTTATCAGCGTGTTCACCACCGTTGATAATGTTCATCATTGGCAGCGGCATGGAGTATTTACCCGGAGTGCCGTTCAGTTCAGAGATGTGTTCGTACAGCGGCATACCTTTAGCAGCAGCGGCAGCTTTGGCGTTAGCCAGAGACACAGCCAGAATTGCGTTAGCACCGAAGTTAGATTTGTTTTCAGTACCATCCAGATCGATCATGATCTGGTCGATAGCAGCCTGATCTTTAGCGTCTTTACCCAGAACAGCCTGAGCAATCGGGCCGTTTACCGCAGCAACAGCTTTGGTTACGCCTTTACCCATGAAACGGGATTTGTCGCCATCGCGCAGTTCCAGCGCTTCGCGGGAACCAGTGGAAGCACCTGACGGGGCTGCAGCCATACCTACGAAACCGCCTTCCAGGTGAACTTCGGCTTCAACAGTCGGGTTACCACGAGAGTCGATGATTTCACGACCGATGACTTTAACGATTTTGGACATTAGGTTTTCCTCAGTACAAGTTAAACTAAAACTCCAGACAACAACGCGCCAGTGTAGCCCATTACAACTGTTTTAGCCCGCTAACGTTTCCAGGTAACCAGGTATAACCACCAGGTCCCGTGATACGTTCGCGGGCTACGTTACCAGCGTGGCAGGCGCTTACCGACCCCGCCGCGTTGCTGTACTAATATTACTTTTCTTGCCGTTTCTGGTATTCACCAGCGGCTTTCACAAAGCCCGCAAACAGCGGATGCCCATCGCGCGGCGTTGAAGTGAACTCCGGGTGGAACTGGCAGGCCACAAACCACGGATGATCAGGCACTTCAATAATTTCAACCAGTTGGTCATCACCGGAACGCCCCGCAATACGCAGCCCTGCGGCTTCAATTTGTTTCAACAACATGTTGTTGACTTCATAGCGATGACGATGACGTTCAACAATCACCGGCGCGCCATACATTTTACGCACCAGGCTGTCGTCGCTCAGTTGGCATTGCTGGCCGCCTAAACGCATTGTCCCACCCAGATCACTTTTCTCAGTACGGACTTCAACATTACCGTCTTCGTCACGCCATTCAGTAATCAGTGCAACCACCGGGTACTTACAGTCTGGCACAAATTCAGTTGAGTTAGCATCCTGCATCCCTACCACATCGCGTGCAAACTCAATCAGCGCGACCTGCATCCCCAGGCAGATACCCAGGTAAGGGATTTTGTTCTCACGGGCATAACGCGCGGTGGCAATTTTGCCTTCCACACCACGGTAGCCAAAGCCGCCGGGGATAAGGATTGCATCGAGGCCTTTAAGCAGCTCGGTGCCACGCGTTTCTACATCCTGTGAATCGATAAGCTTGATATTCACTGTTAAACGGTTTTTCAGACCACCGTGTTTCAGTGCTTCAATTACCGATTTGTATGCATCTGGCAGTTCGATGTATTTGCCCACCATACCGATGGTCACTTCGCCTGCCGGGTTTGCTTCTTCGTATAAAACTTGTTCCCACTCGGAAAGGTTGGCTTCCGGGCAGGTTAAGCTGAATCGTTTACAAATATAATCGTCCAGCCCCTGTGATTTCAACAGGCCCGGAATTTTATAGATAGAATCGACGTCTTTCAGAGAAATAACAGCTTTTTCCGGGACGTTACAGAACAAAGCAATTTTCGCACGTTCGTTGGCCGGAACTGCACGGTCGGAACGGCAAATCAGGATATCTGGCTGGATACCAATAGACAGCAGCTCTTTTACAGAATGCTGCGTCGGTTTGGTTTTCACTTCACCAGAAGCACCCAGATATGGAACCAGCGTCAGGTGCATGTACAGGGTACGTTCACGCCCGACTTCGGCTGCCATCTGGCGAATGGCTTCCAGGAATGGTAAAGATTCGATATCGCCAACGGTACCGCCGATTTCAACCAGAACGACATCGTGGCCTTCGCCACCTTCAATGATGCGCTCTTTGATAGCGTTAGTGATATGCGGGATAACCTGAACTGTCGCCCCAAGGTAGTCACCACGACGTTCTTTACGCAAAACATCGGAGTAAATACGCCCGGTGGTGAAGTTGTTACGACGGGTCATCTTGGTACGGATGAAGCGCTCGTAGTGGCCAAGGTCCAGATCGGTCTCAGCGCCGTCTTCAGTAACGAACACTTCCCCATGCTGGATTGGACTCATCGTACCCGGATCGACGTTGATGTACGGATCCAGTTTCATCATGGATACATTGAGCCCGCGGGCTTCGAGAATAGCGGCAAGGGAGGCTGCGGCAATGCCTTTACCCAGAGAGGAAACAACCCCGCCGGTCACAAAAATATAGTTCGTTGTCATGCTGAACCTGAGAAGTTAGGTTTAAAAGACGATGGAATAACCAGGACGGGAAAGTAGTATACCTGAACAGCGCATTGCTCACAAACTTTCATTCTTCACTCTCTGGCCGGACACCGAACGTGGTACGACCGAAGAAAATAGCTTGTCAGCAATAAATGTTTTTGACGTAAATCAAGCGCTTGTTATTTAATTTTTCTGCTAACTCGCGCTTGCTCGTAAAAACCATTTAAATATCAATTTCCTGGCACTTAACTTGCTGCCATGCGCGTTCCATCTGTTCCAGAGTGGCCTGTTCGAGTGTCAGCCCCTGCTGGCGGATAATCGCCTCAACCTGGCGAAAACGGCGTTCAAATTTCAGGTTCGCTTTTTGAAGTGCTGTTTCGGCCTTTTTCCCTAAATGGCGCGATAAATTGACTGTGGCAAACAACAAATCGCCCACTTCTTCTTCCAGTTTATCTTCATCCACCACCGCCTGGCTGGCTTCATGCATAACTTCATCAATTTCTTCATGCACTTTTTCCAGAACCGGGCCAAGAGTAGTCCAGTCGAACCCTACGGCTGAGCAGCGTTTTTGTATTTTGTGTGCCCGCATCAACGCTGGCAGTGAGTGCGGGATATCATCCAGTACTGAAAATTGTTCTTTTTCTGCACGCTCTTCACGCTTAGTTTTTTCCCAATTGGCAAGCACAGCTTCACTGTCATTCAGTGTGGCATCACCAAAAATGTGTGGGTGACGGCGCTCAAGTTTATCGCTGATGGCGGCGCATACACTGGTGAAATCGAAATGCCCGGCTTCCTGTGCCATTTGTGCATAGAACACCACCTGAAATAATAAATCCCCCAGTTCGCCACGCAAATCGTCAAAATCTTCCCGTGCAATCGCATCCAGCACTTCGTAAGTTTCTTCCAGAGTATAGGGAGCGATACTGGAGAATGTTTGTTCTTTATCCCACGGACAACCACTTTGCGGGTCACGTAAGCGCCGCATAATGCCCAACAGGCGTTCTATTTCGGTCATTTCGGTTCCTTAAAGATTACAGCGAGAAAACAAACCATGAGGGATGACTACCGACTGGCATGGCCTGTGGAAATAACACTCCCGGGCTGAGAACCCAGCCGGGAGTGTATCAACGGGTGAGAGATAGACATTAAAACAGTGTGAGTTAACCGTGCAAACGGCGTGCGTCAATCACATCCGGCAGTTGGTTAAGCTTGCTCAGGACACGCCCCAACACCTGCTGGTTGTAAATTTCGATATCCATATCAATAGTGGCCAGTTGCTGCTTCACATCGCTGCGGCTGGCAACACCCAGCACGTTAACTTTTTCGTTTGCCAGTATGGTGGTGATATCACGCAACAGGCCACTGCGGTCATTTGCCGTTACCCGCACCACCAGCGAATAACCACTGGAATAGCTTTCACCCCACACCGCATCAACCACGCGTTCCGGCGCATTGGCCTGTAACTCCGCCAGTTGCTCGCAGTCTGCACGGTGAATAGAAATACCGCGCCCCTGGGTGATATAGCCCGTGATATCGTCCCCTGGTATCGGTTGGCAGCAACGGGCGATATGGTGCATCAGGTTCCCCACGCCTTCCACCACAACCCGGCCATTGTCCTTGCGGCTTTGGCTTTGCGGTGTATAGGTTTTTTGCTGAAGCTGTTTTAACGCCTGGGCATCCTGCTCTTCCGCACTGGGCTTGTTGAACTGCGATTGCAGGAAATTCACCATTTGGTTAAGGCGAATATCGCCTCCGCCAATCGCTGCCAGTAATTCATCCACTTCATTGAAGTTGTAACGCGGCAACAGATGTTTTTCAGCATCTTTCAGGCTGATACCTAAATGCGCCAGCTCATCATCAAGGATCTGCCGCCCGGCAAGGATATTTTTATCGCGGTCCTGCTTACGGAACCAGGCGTGAATTTTGGCCCGCGCACGGCTGGTTGCCACATAACCCAGGTTGGGGTTTAACCAGTCCCGGCTTGGGTTAGGTTGTTTCTGTGTGATGATGTCAATCTGGTCACCCATCTGCAATTGGTAGGTGAACGGGACAATACGCCCACCTATTTTCGCGCCAATGCAGCGGTGGCCCACATCACTGTGGATGTGGTAGGCAAAATCGAGCGGCGTAGACCCGGCAGGCAGGTCAACGACATCGCCTTTCGGGGTAAAGACATAGACCCGGTCGTCGAATACCTGGCTGCGCACTTCATCCAGCATTTCACCGGTATCCGCCATCTCCTCTTGCCAGGCTATCAGTTTACGCAGCCAGGCAATGCGGTCTTCATGGCCTGAACGGCCACTGGCCGATGCTGTGCCTTCTTTGTACTTCCAGTGCGCGGCAACACCCAGTTCAGCGTCTTCGTGCATCTGTTTGGTACGAATCTGGATCTCTACCGTTTTCCCTCCCGGCCCCAGCACCACTGTATGAATTGACTGGTAGCCATTGGGTTTAGGGTTCGCGACATAGTCATCGAACTCATCGGGTAAGTGACGATAATGGGTATGCACAATACCCAATGCCGCGTAGCAATCCTGTAAACGTTCAGCCACGATGCGCACAGCACGCACATCAAACAACTCATCAAACGCCAGATGCTTTTTCTGCATCTTGCGCCAGATGCTGTAAATGTGTTTTGGCCGGCCGTAAACCTCGGCCTTCACACCTTCTTCTTTGATGGCTTCACGCAATTGACCAACGAACTCTTCGATGTAGTGTTCGCGATCAAGCCGCCGCTCGTGCAGCAACTTCGCAATCCGTTTGTACTCATCAGGGTGCAGGTAGCGGAAGCAATAATCTTCCAGCTCCCATTTCAGTTGCCCGATACCCAGGCGGTTCGCCAGTGGGGCATAAATATTGGTACATTCTTTTGCAGCCAGTACCCGCTCATCTTCCGGCGCATCTTTCACTTCGCGCAAATGCACAATACGTTCAGCCAGTTTGATGACCACGCAGCGGAAATCATCCACCATGGCCAGCAGCATACGGCGAACATTATCAACCTGTTCTGATGAGACTGCGTCGGTATGGGTGGCTTTCAACTGGCGAATGGCGTCCATGTCGCGTACACCATGAATCAGCGTGGCGACCGATTTTCCCATGGCTTCCTGGATATCACTTTCGCTGACCACCTGGTTATCTGCCAGCGGGAACAGCAGTGCGGCGCACAGCGTGTCGGTATCCATGCTCAGCATAGTGAGGATTTCTACCATCTCGACACCACGCCACAGAATCAGGTTGGCATCGTCATGGCCTGCAATTTGCTGCTGGCAATAGCGCACGGTATCCGTTAAACGGGCGCACGACTGCTGGCTCGCTATACCCAGACTTTTTATCCACGTTTCAGGGGCAAACTCGCCAACGTTATTGATATGTGCACTTCTTACCGCAACCATTGTCCTCTCCTTTCGGGACTCATTCTGGCAGATGGGAGCCAGTGTCAATCTTTTGCTTTTTCGAACAACACCATCGATTCCAGGTGACCAGTGTGCGGGAACATGTCCAACATTACCAGCCGTGTTATCTGGTAACCCGCGGCCTGTAATGCTTCACTGTCACGCGCCAGAGTCGCCGGGTTACAGGATACATAAACAACCTTTTCTGGCGCGAGCCGGATAACCTGAGGTATGGCCACAGCAGCGCCCGCCCGGGCCGGGTCAAGTAATACTTTGGTAAAACCCTGCCTGGCCCAGGGTTGCCGGGTAACATCCGATTCCAGGTTCTCATGGTAGAACATGGCGTTCAGGCAACCATTATCAAGGGCATTTTGTTGCGCCTTTTCTACCAAAGCCAGAACCCCTTCCACCCCAACAACCTGCGCCGCGCGTTTCGCCAGTGGCAGGGTAAAATTTCCCATGCCACAAAACAGGTCCAAAACCCGGTCCTGTGGTGTAACAGCCAGCCACTCGCAAGCCCGTGCCACCATCTGCTGATTCACCTGGTCATTCACCTGGATAAAATCTCGCGGGCTAAAGCTTAAGCGTAGACCGTCCGACAGATACCAGGGGATGTCACCGCTGATTCTTGTTAATACGTCACTTTCCGGTGCCAGAAACAGTGTCACCTGGTGTAAATGCGAAAATTGTTCCAGTTTTTCCTGGTCTTGCGAATTTAACGGGCGAATGTGGCGCAGCACCATGACAGGGCCATTTTCAGCATCCACCAGTTCCACATGGCCGAGATAGCGCGCACCCTGTAATTGTTGTAAACAAGTTTGCAGTGGTTTTAATAATGCTTCAAGGCGACGCACCAAAACCGGGCATTGCTGTATGGTTACCAGCTCATTACTGGCACTTTTGCGAAAGCCCATCTGTAAAGACTGCGTTTTGGCAATAAAATTCAGGCTGAGCCTTGCCCGGCGGCGGTACGCCCAGGGTGCACCTGTAATGACATCATCTACCGGGCGTTTCAACATGCGGGCCAGAGAGCGTGATTTACTTTGCTGCTGCAACGCAACTGAAGCATGTTGTTGTTGGCAGCCGCCACATACGCCAAAATGGGGGCAGACGGGTGAAACCCGTTCCGGGCTGTCATTTAGCCTGCGTAACAGTTTTCCTTTGGAATACTGGCGTTTATCTTCTGTGATGGTGACATCAACACGTTCACCCGGCAATGCGCCAGGAATAAACAGTGCTTTACCGTTGTGGCGTGCCACGCCTTGCCCAAAGGTGTCCAGGTCGTCAATAGTAACGGTGAGTGATTGACGCGTCGCCACGCGTCTTTTTGCAGAGTAGAATTGCGCCATGTGCTCGTTTTTACTTAATAATTACTGCGACATATTGTCCCATACTGGAACGTCATGACCAACTACAGCCTCAGAGCCCGAATGATGGTACTGATCCTGGCACCCACGGTGTTGATCGGTTTGTTGTTGAGTATCTTTTTCGTTGTGCATCGCTATAACGATTTACAACGCCAACTTGAAGATGCCGGAGCCAGTATCATTGAACCGCTGGCTGTCTCCAGTGAATACGGCATGGACCTGGATAACCGTGAATCGATACGCCAGTTAGTCAGTGTGTTGCATCGCCGCCATTCGGATATTGTACGCGCCATCGCGGTGTATGATGACAAGAACAACCTGTTTGTTACATCTAATTACCATCTTTCGCCGGATAATTTACGCCTCGCGCCCGGCCAGCCTGTCCCCCAAAAGCTCACTGTCACACAGCAGGACAGCAATAGCCTGATACTCCGTACCCCCATCATTTCTGAAGGTTACCAACCGGATGAATCCCCGGCAGCTGGGGCAAAACAGCCACATAATACACTGGGCTATGTCGCTCTTGAGTTAGATTTGCGCTCAGTACGCTTGCAGCAGTACCAAGAAATTTTCATGGCATCACTCATGCTTATTCTCTGTGTGGCTATCGCGCTTGGGTTTGCCTGGCGCTTAATGAAAGATGTCACCCGCCCGATTCGCAATATGGTCAATACGGTAGACCAGATACGCCGTGGGCAACTCGATACGCGTGTCGAAGGTTTTATGCTTGGCGAACTTGATATGCTGAAAAATGGTATCAATGCTATGGCGATGTCGATAACGGCTTACCATGAAGAAATGCAGCATAACGTTGACCAGGCGACATCCGATTTAAGGGAAACCCTTGAGCAGATGGAAATCCAGAACGTTGAACTGGATCTCGCGAAAAAACGCGCTCAGGAAGCCGCCCGTATCAAATCCGAATTTCTGGCGAACATGTCCCATGAATTGCGTACTCCCCTTAATGGTGTCATTGGATTTACCCGCCTGACACTCAAAACAGAGCTTAACGACACACAACGCGACCACCTGCAAACCATAGAGCGCTCAGCCAATAACTTGCTGGCGATAATCAATGACGTTCTGGATTTTTCCAAACTGGAAGCGGGCAAACTGATTCTGGAAAGTATCCCCTTTTTGCTCCATAACTCGATGGATGATGTGGTCACTTTGTTGGCGCATTCCGCCCATGACAAAGGCCTTGAGCTGACACTCAGTATCAAAAATGATGTGCCGGATAGTGTAATCGGCGATCCGCTGCGCTTGCAGCAAATCATCACTAATCTGGTAGGGAACGCCATTAAATTCACGGAACAGGGCAACATTGATATTGTGGTGGAGTGCCGTTCACGCGCCAATCAGAAAGCGCAAATTGAGATACGTATTCACGATACAGGTATCGGTATTCCTGAACGCGATCAATCACGGTTATTCCAGGCATTCCGCCAGGCCGATGCCAGCATTTCACGCCGTCACGGTGGTACCGGACTGGGGCTGGTTATCACACAAAAATTAGTTAATTCGATGGGCGGAGATATCTCGTTCCACAGCCAGCCCGGCCAGGGTTCAACGTTTTGGTTCACGATTAATATCGACCTGAACCCTAATGCCATCATAGATGTGCATATCACTGAGTTTCTGGCAGGCAAACATATTGCTTATATTGAACCAAACCATACCGCAGCACAAAGTACACTTGAATGGCTGGAATCCACACCAGCGCAAATCTCATGGCGTGCCAAACTGGATGATTTAACAGCAGAAAATATCGATGTACTGATCATGGGAGTGTCAGTGACCTCCCATCAACCACTATCGATGGAACAGGACTTATTTGCCCGGGCTTTGCAGCGCTGTAACAGCCTGATTATTGCTCTGCCCTGTTATGCGCAAATTGATGCAGAAGGCCTGAAAAAAGGCGGAGCAGCCGCCTGTATTCTGAAACCGATTACGCCAACCCGCTTGCTGCCACTACTGGCTGAATGTTGCGGTAATCACCCGGAACATCAAACGGATACCCACCCATACAGCCCTCTGCCAATAACGGTTATGGCTGTCGATGACAATCCGGCAAACCTGAAACTGATTGGTGTATTACTGGAAGACTTAGTGCAGCATGTGGTGCTGTGCAACAGTGGTCGTCAGGCTGTGGAAAAAGCCCGCACTGGTCATTACGACATTATTCTGATGGATATCCAGATGCCAGATATGGATGGCATTCATGCCTGCGAGTTAATTCGCCAGATGCCTCATTTACACAAAACGCCGGTCGTTGCGGTTACCGCCCATGCAATTGCCGGGCAGAAAGAAAAAATGCTGCGTGCCGGTATGAATGACTACCTGGCAAAACCGATTGAAGAAGATAAATTACGCAGCCTGTTATTGCGTTACCACTCCTCCGTGCATGGCGTACTACCCGCTGCCGCAGCCTTCCAGCAACAGGATAATCCATTACCTGCCAATGATGTCTCCCTCGACTGGCAACTGGCAATACGCCAGGCAGCTAATAAGGTGGATCTGGCCCGTGACATGCTGCAGATGTTGATAGACTTCTTACCAGAAGTACGCAATACCGTAGAAGAGCAACTGGTAGGGGAAGCACCTGGAGACTTGCTGGACAATATTCACAAACTGCATGGTAGCTGTGGTTATAGTGGTGTGCCCAGGCTGAAGAACCTCTGCTTCCTGATAGAGCAGGCACTGCGTAACGATACGCCAGCCAGTGACCTTGAGCCGGAATTCCTCGAATTACTGGACGAAATGGACAATGTCGCCAAAGCTGCGAAAAAAATCCTTGGATAACACACAACAACTGCCCATTACAGCCAATGGGCAGGCAGAGGCATCAGCAAAAGCGGTTAATGCGCCAGGTTTTGGCCCACCTGGAGAATGGCTGCAATGTTACGTGCGGTATGTTCCAGGTTTTCGCCAGCATCATTCAGAGCCTCTTCCAGGGGACACACCCGGCTCAGCACACTGAATACGGCATTCAGGCCATGCTGGTAAACCACAGAGACATCTCTGGACAGGCTGCCGCCAATCCCGATAACGGGCTTCCCAAAACGTACCGCAATACTGGCAACACCCACCGGCACTTTGCCGTGAATACTCTGGCTGTCGATACGCCCTTCTCCGGTAATCACCAGGTCAGCATCCTTGATGACATCCGCCAGTGACAGTGCTTCTGTCACTATTTCAATACCCGGACGTAAGCTTGCATTGCAAAAGGCATACAACGCCGCGCCCATCCCTCCGGCAGCCCCGGCACCCGGCAGATTCAGGACATTTTTATCCAGCGTTTGCGCAATAATGCCAGCATAGTGCTCCAGAGCCTTGTCCAGTTGTTCGACCATGTCAGCACAAGCGCCTTTTTGCGGGCCAAACACAGCTGAAGCTCCCTGAGGACCGGTCAATGGGTTGGTGACATCGCATGCCGCGTCAATCTGGCATTGCGCCAGGCGCGGGTCCAGGCCACTGATATCAATCCGGGCCAGTTTCTGTAATGCCGCTCCCCCTGCAGGCAGCGGCTGGCCCTGGCTGTCCAGTAAGCGGGCACCCAACGCCTGAATCATTCCCGCACCACCATCGTTGGTTGCGCTACCGCCCAGGCCAATAATGATATGCTTTACGTCCTTATCAAGAGCATGGCGAATCAACTCGCCGGTACCCCAGGATGTTGTCAGCAATGGATTACGCTGCTCAGGCGCAAGCAACTCAAGACCACTGGCGGCCGCCATTTCAATAAACGCCACATTGCCATCGCCGGATATACCGTAAAAACCGTCACAGCGTTCACCAAGAGGGCCTGACACACTGACTTCAATGATACGCCCCTGTGTTGCCGCTACCATTGCATCAACGGTTCCTTCTCCGCCGTCAGCAACAGGCACACACACATATTCAGCGTCAGGATAAATTTCCTGAAAACCTGACCGGATATGCCCGGCAACCTCTTGTGCACTCAGACTTTCTTTAAATGAATCTGGCGCAATCACTATTTTCATATGCCATCCCTCTGCTTAATGGTGATCTCTTGGTTACATATTGGCAGTCTGTGCCAGGCCTGAAACTTGTACAAACCTGGCCTGTGTCGGTAAAAATCGCGGTTAACGCACCATGCATGGGCGTTTGTTATCAAACGTCCAGTCAGGGATAAGATACTGCATAGCCATGGCATCATCTCGTGCGCCAAGTCCGTGTTTTTGATACAACTCATGAGCTTTCATGACCTGGTCCATATCCAGTTCAATACCCAAACCGGGTTTGGCCGGTACCTGAACCATACCGCCTTTAATCTGCAGTGGTTCGCGAGTCAGACGCTGGTTACCTTCCTGCCAAATCCAGTGGGTATCAATAGCGGTGACCTTACCCGGTGCCGCAGCAGCCACATGGGTAAACATTGCCAGAGAAACATCAAAGTGATTATTGGAATGCGAACCCCATGTCAGCCCAAAATCATGGCACATTTGAGCAACACGCACCGAACCCTGCATCGTCCAAAAATGTGGGTCAGCCAGCGGAATATCCACAGACTGTAGCGATAAAGTATGGCCCATCTGACGCCAGTCTGTGGCAATCATGTTGGTTGCGGTTGGCAACCCGGTAGCACGGCGGAACTCAGCCATTACTTCACGGCCAGAGAAGCCCTGCTCCGCACCGCAAGGATCTTCTGCATATGCCAGAACACCTTTAAGTTGCTTGCCCAAAGCAATCGCTTCATTCAGCGACCAGGCCCCATTAGGATCCAGAGTAACCCGCGCTTTCGGGAAACGTTTTGCCAGTGCAGTAACCGCTTCCGCTTCTTCTTCGCCAGCAATAACACCGCCTTTGAGTTTGAAATCATTAAAGCCGTACTTTTCATAAGCAGCTTCAGCCAGGCGCACTACGCTGTCTGGAGTCATGGCTTTATCATGGCGCAACCGGTACCAGTCGCATTTTTCATCTGCCTGGTTTTGGTAAGGCAGAGGTGTCTGTGTGCGATCACCGACGAAAAACAGGTAACCCAGCATTTCAACTTCATTACGTTGTTGCCCATCGCCGAGCAATGATGCAACGTTAACTCCCAGGTGTTGGCCCAGCAGATCCAGCAGTGCCGCTTCGATACCGGTCACAACATGAATCGTGGTACGTAAATCAAATGTTTGCAACCCGCGACCGCCTGCATCACGGTCTGCAAATGTTTGGCGAACCAGGGTCAGCACATTTTTATATTCGCCCAGTGCTTTTCCCTTAACCAGTTCTACTGCATCTTCCAGCGTTTTACGGATTTTTTCGCCACCGGGAATTTCACCCACACCGGTATGGCCGGCGTTATCTTTAATAATGACAATATTGCGGGTGAAGAAAGGGGCGTGAGCGCCACTCAGATTCATCAGCATGCTGTCGTGGCCTGCAACGGGAATAACCTGCATACCGGTTACGACAGGAGTAGAAGTTACGTTACTCATTAGCTTGTCCTTGTGTTCATATAATCACGACCAAAAGCGGGGCGTTTACGATCAAATGTCCAGCCTGGTACCAAATACTGCATTGCACTGGCATCATTCCGTGCGCCTGCAGGCAATGTTTTATACAACTCATGGGCTGCCTGGACCTGCTCCCAGTCCAGTTCCACACCCAACCCGGGTGTATCCGGCACAGCTATTTGCCCATTAACAATTTCCAGTGGTTTTTTCGTCAGGCGCTGGTTACCTTCCTGCCAAATCCAGTGAGTATCCAGCGCGGTGGGTTGGCCCGGAGCGGCCGCGCCAACATGGCTGAACATCGCCAGTGAAATGTCAAAATGGTTGTTTGAATGGCAACCCCAGGTAAGCCCCCAGTCATCACACAGTTGTGCCACACGAATGGCACCACTGAGCGTCCAGAAATGAGGGTCCGCCAGCGGGATATCCACCGCGTTCAGCATGACTGAATGCCCCATTTCACGCCAGTTGGTGGCAATCATATTGGTTGCCACAGGCAACCCGGTGGCGCGCCGGAATTCAGCCATCACCTCGCGGCCAGAAAAGCCCTGTTCAGCCCCACAAGGGTCTTCGGCATATGTCAGCACATCCTTCATTCCCTTGCACAACGCCACGGCTTCATCCAGCAACCATGCCCCATTCGGATCTACGGTTATGCGGGCATCAGGAAATTGCTTTTTGAGCTGCACAGCGGCATCGAGTTCCTGTTCGCCAGGCAAGACACCCCCTTTGAGTTTGAAATCTTTAAAACCATAGCGGTCTTGTGCTGCCTGAGCCTGGCGTACAATCGCCTCTGAATTGAGCGCTTCCTGGTGGCGCAGGCGATACCAGTCGTGGGTTCCTGGGCTGCTTGCCAGATAGGGCAAATCCGTTTTCCGCCGGTCACCGACATAAAACAGATACCCCAGAACTGTCACGGTGTCGCGCTGGCGACCTGGCCCCAACAACTCACATACCGGTACATTCAGAACTTGCCCCAGTAAATCAAGGCATGCAGCTTCCAGTGCGGCAACAGCATTCACTCGTAATTCAAACGTCCACGCGCCTTTACCGAAAGTATCAAAATCCGCAGATTGATTACCTTTGTGCACTTGTTGTACCAGGCGGTTCAGACAGGCAACTTCCTGCCCGACAACCTGGGGAATTGCCTCATTCAGCGTGCGATAAATCACTTCACCGCCTGGGGCTTCCCCAACACCAGTATGCCCGGCGTTATCAGTAAGCACGACGATGTTGCGTGTGAAACAGGCGTTATGTGCACCACCAATATTGAGCAGCATACTGTCGTAACCTGCCACGGGGATAACCTTCATCTCCGTGATAACCGGGCTAGATTGTGTGTGCATGTTTCGCCTCCTGCCCTTTAACGGGTTTGAGCTCAATACGTTTGATATCACCGACAATAACCAGGAAGCTCAGCACCGCAACCAGGGCGTGAACACCGACATAAATCAGCGCGCCGTGGAAAGACCCTGTCATCCCGATGATGTAACCAATGGCAATCGGTGTCACAATGCCGGAGAGGTTGCCAAACATGTTGAACAACCCACCGCTCAGGCCACTGATCTCTTTCGGTGCAGTATCGGCCATCACCGCCCAACCTAATGCCCCCAGTCCTTTTCCGAAGAAAGCCATAGCCATAAAGCCAACCACCATCCACTGCGCATCAACGTAATTGCACAGCACCATCGTCATGGACAACAACATGCCACATACAATGGGTACTTTACGGGCAACATTGAGGGAACCGGTGCGACGCATCAGCCAGTCGGAAATAATGCCACCCAGCACGCCACCCGCAAATCCACAGACAGCCGGCACAGATGCGATAATCCCCGCCTTAAGAATTGACATTCCACGCGCCTGAACCAGGTACACCGGGAACCAGGTAATAAAGAAATAAGTCAGAGCATTAATGCAATACTGGCCGAGATAAACCCCCATCAACATCCGTGACGACAGTAATTGCTTAATTTGCCCCCATTTTTCAGACATTGGCACCTGATGTTTAGCCCCTTTCTGATCCATATTGATCAGAGCGCCGCCTTGCTCGATATACTCCAGTTCTGCTTTATTCACACCCGGGTGGTTGTTAGGTTCGTGGATCATTTTGAGCCACAGGAAGCTGATGAGGATCCCAAGTCCGCCCATAAAGAAGAAGACATGAGACCAGCCCACTGCATGAGTCAGCCAGCCCATAATCGGCGCGAAAATAACGGTAGCGAAGTACTGCGCAGAATTGAAGATAGCCACAGCAGTTCCCCTTTCCTGGGCAGGAAACCAGGCTGCGACAATACGGCTATTGCCAGGAAACGAAGGCGCTTCAGCGAGGCCGACAAGAAACCGCAACATAAACAGCGCAGCGATAATGCCAAACCCACTGAATATATCGACAAATCCTTGCAATAAGGTAAACAGTGACCAGATGAAAATAGACCAAAAATAAACCCGTTTAGAACCAAAACGGTCGAGCAACCAGCCTCCCGGGATTTGCCCAATCACATAAGCCCATGAGAAGGCCGAAAAGATATACCCCATACCAACAGGATCAAGACCAATGTCTTTCGCCATGGCGGACCCGGCTATAGACAGCGTTGCGCGGTCACCATAGTTGAATGATGTGACGATAAACAGCATCACCACAATCCAGTATCGGGCGTTAGTGCGCTTCTGCACATTATCCGCAACCTGGCTGACTGTGTTCATGTTGTGCTCCTGAATCTCTACGTTGAGCGACTCCCATTCTGAACAACAGAACCTGTAGGGCACTTCAGAATGATGAATAAAGGCCGCAGCGTTAGTTGTTATCTGGCGCCCTGAGGGCTTTACGCATACGGAATATGTACTGGCTTATGCAGTATAAAAACACGTAGTGCACTGCTCACCGTGCAAGAGCACAAGATTCAGGGGAAGAGGAATAAGAAATTTAAGCATCGGACCAACGTGCTGCGTACTTCTTCACGATTTGCCTGATTAGCTACCAAATGGGGCTCATCAGGCAGTGAATTGTATTGGGACGTGAGCGGCATCACTTGACAGCCATACCGCAAAACAAAGGCACACTAAATAAAGGGAAATTACAGAAACATCAGATGATTAAATCAAGTGGCCCCAGTGCTCAACCCAGGCATTGGTCACTTGCTCAGGTTCCGGGTCTTCTGCTGCGTCCACCAACAACATATCGCCAACTCGCTGCGCCGCTACATCCTTAAGCAAGGCATCAAACTGCTTCCCACCACCACAAAAGTGTTCATAGCCGCTGTCGCCAAGGGCTACCAGGCCATAACGGTGGTGCGGGAAATACCCGGCATCTTTAATAGCGTGGTAGAGGGAGCGAATGTTATCGGGCAAATCCCCATTACCGGTAGTGGAAGTAATAACCAGGGAATAATGGCCCTGGTAACGCGCCCAGTCAGCGATTTCAGGGTCTTCAAAAATGGTGACATGATGCCCTTGCTGCGTTAATAATGCTTCTGCCTCTTCGGCAACTAACAGTGCGTTTCCATACACAGTGCCAACAAAAATACCGACTTCTGCCATCCTGTTAACCTCTTGTTGTTTCGCAATCACACCCATCCTGGCTACCACCAGAGACAAACTCAACCCTTTCATTCTCTTTCAGGATCCCTTGCCAGCCAAAATGTGACAATGCCTGCATCCAGCTTTTATCCAGCCCGGCATTTATCACCAGAGGTTCGCCAGTAAAAGGGTGTGTCAGCGCCAGTTGGCTTGCATGAAGCATAAGCCGGTTACAACCAAAATGCTCGGCTGCTCCCCGGTTCTGGCGCAAATCACCATGTTTTGTATCGCCAATAATAGGATGGCGCAGATGCACCATATGGCGGCGTAGCTGATGTTTACGCCCGGTCTTAGGTAACAGTTCAACCAGGCTGTAACGTGCGGTGTCATAGCGGCCAACCGGCACCGGCATTTCCACTGTCGCCAGACCGCGATATTCAGTTACAGCAGGCTGTGCAACTTTATCTTGCCGGGAAAATTTATCCGCGATTTTATCCATTTCTTCTATCAGCGGGTAATCCAGTACATCAGTTCCCTCAAGCCAGCCACGGGTAATTGCATGATAGCGCTTTTGAATTTCATGCTGCTCAAATTGACGGGATAGCCTGCGCCCTGCTTCACTACTCAGCCCAAGCAACAACACGCCCGATGTCGGCCTGTCAAGGCGATGCACAGTAAACACATGCTGGCCGATTTGATCACGCACTGTCTGCATGACCACCACTTTTTCGTCCCTGTCCAGCCAACTGCGGTGCACTAACCAGCCTGAGGGTTTATTGACTGCGACCAGCCAGTCATCCTGGTAGAGAATTTCCAGTGTCACGATTTATCACCTGAAAATAAGGCGTCCAGCTCCACCAATACTGCCAGTACGGATTCCCGGCCAGTGTGGTCTGGGGCAAGCGCCTGTTCATAATAAGGCGCGACTGCGAAGTTCTCGGGTAATGCATGTGAGCCATCCAGTAACGCATGCATCCGGGGAATAAGCACCCATTGCAACCATTCATAAGGTTGTAAGGTATCAAGAAAGAATGGCTGTGAACTTTCGAAAGCACTGGCATGAGGTGGTTCGGCCTGCCACTGCCCACAATCACGCAACTGTTGTTCAAGCATGTGCAGATGGCGGCGTACGGCCTGGTGGTGGTTCATGGGTTTCTCCGGGCAACATCAACAGGCACAAGCATACCATTGCCGGCGGTAATGAGAAAAACAGTGGGTGGGAAACAATAATAAAAAAGGGAGCACTGTTAAACAGTGCTCCCGGTTCGTTTAGCAGCTATCCGGCTACTTATTATGCTCCCTGCTCATCCTTGACAACTTTTCCTGATTAACAATCCTTGTTAGTGCTTCCTGCACGCGTCTTCCCGATGCTACAAGCGCCCCCCGACGCATCTTTCCTTAAGTCATCCTGACCCGCCTGACTCCTGTCGGGCTCTCATTCTCCATCCTGGAGGTGTCCTTTTGCGCAACCTTGCGCTATCCTCTTTGCTTCATCCTGAAGCCTTCCCTGTTACACCTTCTGGTGTGTCCTGTTTGAAGAGACGTCATCCTGATATCTGCTTCATTATCAACTCCCTGTCGATGACATTAGAATCGCTGATTCAGCAGGCAGTTACAAGATGGTATCAGATAAACCCTACGTAAAGTTTCATCCGCTAATGTATAGCTCACCTTTAACAGTATGATAATAAAAATTTTTTAAAAACAACCATCTAAAAGGTAATGCATTTTCTCTGGCAATTATCCTACAACTTTGTAAGAGATATCTCACAAGGAAGTAAGCCAAAAGGACTACAAAGTCCGCGGACTGGCCTCTTCAAGGAACCGGGTAAGTGAAGGAGCGAGAACCTGACGCACCTTACGCCCGAGTGTTTCGAGCACCACTTCACCACTCAGGTTACACACAGCAACCACCTGTGACTCACTTTCAACAGTGCCAATGAAAACCGTTGGTGAAAGTTTTAAACGCCGTTGAGTAACCAGATGCCCAATCACATTCTCCTGCACACGGGTAAAATCTTCTTCACTCCATACCTGCAGTAACGTTAACGGTAATCCCCCAAACGTTGCCAGCATATCACCGGCAAATTGCGTGGTGTAAAACTGGTGAATCGCTGGCTGAAGGGTTATCCCCATGGCTCGCTCAACAGCGCCCAAATCTTCAGACAGGCTAAAAGGCTGAGGTTGCCAGTACACCACATCTTTTTTAGTTTGCGTAATACAGGGTGATGGTACACCGAACAGTTCATCACTCGCCGGGTGGGTTCCACACAGTTGATCCCACGTCTGGCTGTATCGTGTGGTAAAATCCTGCAAAGCACTCTGAACAGCGTTATCCACTCTTTTCTCCGAAGAAGTCACTGCACACCGGCAACCAGGCGAGAAGATGCCGGGTAGCGTTAACGACCAAAGCGGACACCATACAGGATGGTAGCGCTGCTTGCTAACTTCCGGCTTCAAAATTTACGCTAAAAATAAGTACCACCTTTTCGGCATCCTATTTAAAGGTAAAGTATGACTGTTTACGATAACCACAAGGCGCTCAGCGGCCTTACACTGGGTAAAACAACGGATTACCGGGATCGCTACGACGCTAATTTATTGCAACCTGTTCCCCGCAGCCTGAACCGCGACCCACTGGGGTTGCACGCCGATAGCCTGCCGTTCCACGGTTGCGACATTTGGACATTGTACGAACTATCCTGGCTTAACAGCAAAGGTCTGCCTCAGGTTGCTGTTGGGCATGTTGAACTGGAAGCGCGCAGCGTCAACTTGATTGAATCGAAGAGTTTTAAACTTTACCTCAACAGTTTCAACCAAACCCATTTTGAAAGCTGGGACGACGTACGCCAGACACTGATTCGTGATCTGAGCCAGTGTGCAAAAGGCCAGGTTGCCGTCACGCTGTATAGCGTTGGTTTTCTGGAAGGGCAACCTATCGCCGCTTTTAACGGGGAGTGTATCGACAACCAGGATATCACTATTGATGATTATCAGTTTGATGACACGTTGCTCGAAGGCGCCGCAAGCACAGGGCCGGTCATTGAAGAAACACTGGTCAGCCATTTACTGAAGTCAAATTGCCTGATTACTCACCAGCCAGACTGGGGTTCAGTACAAATCGCCTATCAGGGCAAGCGCATTGATCGCGAAAAGCTGCTGCGTTACCTGGTCTCTTTTCGCCATCATAACGAGTTCCATGAACAATGTGTTGAACGCATCTTTAATGATATCCAGCGTTACTGCCAACCCAAAGCACTTAGTGTTTATGCCCGCTATACCCGTCGTGGTGGGCTGGATATCAACCCCTGGCGCAGCAATTATGCGTTCACCCCCGCGACAGGCCGCCTGCCCCGCCAATAATCCCTGTGGCTCATGGATGAGCTAAGTTCCAAATCAGTTTTCGCTATGCGAACCAACACGCGAATCAACACAATAATGCAAACTGTTGCACTCGTGTGGGTTGTTAAAACCCACAAGCCAGGGCTATTGTAATCACAGGGAGCTGTGCCTTTAGCCCCATAAGGAGTCTACTTGATTACACATATCAGCCCACTTGGTTCAATGGATTTGTTGTCGCAACTGGAAGTCGACATGCTTAAGCGCACGGCCAGTAGCGATCTTTATCAACTGTTTCGTAACTGTTCACTTGCCGTTCTGAACTCGGGTAGCCAGACAGACAGCAGCAAAGAACTGTTATCCCGTTTTCAGAATTTTGACATCAACGTACTGCGCCGGGAACGTGGCGTGAAACTTGAGCTGATTAACCCGCCTGAAGATGCTTTTGTCGATGGGCATATCATTCGTTCACTGCAGGCCAACTTGTTTGCCGTGTTGCGCGATATTCTGTTCGTTAACGGGCAGATTAATCTTGCCAGCCGGGTACAACACCTGAATATGGAAGCCTCGGTACATATCACTAACCTGGTGTTCTCGATTTTGCGCAATGCCCGGGCATTGCATGTTGGTGAAGCCCCGAACCTGGTTGTTTGCTGGGGTGGCCACTCAATTAATGAAACTGAATATTTGTATGGCCGCAGCGTAGGTAACCAACTCGGCTTGCGGGAATTGAATATCTGCACTGGTTGTGGGCCCGGAGCAATGGAAGCCCCGATGAAAGGTGCGGCGGTTGGGCACGCACAACAGCGTTACAAAGATGGCCGGTTTATTGGTATGACTGAGCCTTCAATTATCGCCGCTGAGCCGCCAAACCCACTGGTTAATGAACTGATAATCATGCCAGACATCGAAAAACGCCTTGAAGCATTTGTGCGTATTGCTCATGGCATCATCATTTTCCCGGGTGGTGTAGGCACTGCAGAAGAACTGTTATACCTGCTCGGTATTCTGATGAATCCGGAAAACCAGAATCAGGTACTGCCGCTGATCCTCACCGGGCCAAAAGGCAGCGCGGATTACTTCCGGGTACTGGATGAGTTCATTGTTAACACGCTGGGTGAAGAAGCCCGTAAACATTACACCATCATTGTTGATGATGCGGCTGAAGTGGCGCGCCAAATGAAAAAAGCGATGCCGATGGTGAAAGAGAACCGTCGTGAAAGCGGAGATGCTTACAGCTTCAACTGGTCATTACGTATTGCGCCAGACTTGCAACTCCCCTTCGAACCCACCCATGAAAATATGGCGAACCTTAACCTGCACACGGAGCAGCCAGCAGAGAAACTGGCCGCTGATCTGCGCCGGGCTTTCTCAGGAATTGTCGCGGGTAACGTGAAAGAAGTAGGCATCAAAGCGATTGAATCCTTTGGCCCGTATAAGATCCATGGTGACAGCCAAATAATGAAACGGATGGATGATTTACTGCAGGGTTTTGTAGCCCAGCATCGTATGAAGCTCCCAGGATCAACCTACATTCCCTGCTACGAAATTTGTAGTTGATAGTGAATTAATATCGGGTTAATGCGTAGCCATTCATAAAGGGCAGTGAATACTGCCCTTTTTTATTGAGTAACATCTTTTCGTTCGGTGCGAACATAAGGTTTGTTACTGAAAAAAATGGAAACTGCCGCGCATTGTTTTCCCCTGTCATGGTAGTAAAAGCCATAAAATGGTAGGGTTTATTTATGGTAACCTGCTGAAAAATACTGCTATGTCATCACACTTACTGATAATTGACGCGCTGAATCTTATCCGGCGCATTCATGCCGTATCCGGTTCCCCTTGCCGGGATACCTGCATACATGCGCTCAGGCAGTTACTTAACCACGCCAGCCCCACTCATGCTGTTGCAGTATTCGATGATGAGAACCGGCACGATGGCTGGCGCTACCGCCTGTTCCCGTCATATAAAGCAGGGCGTTCAGCAGTACCGGAAGATTTACAACATGAAATGCCGCTGATTCGCGAGACTTTCGCCGAACAGGGTGTCGCCTGCTGGTCTCTGGAAAACTGCGAGGCCGATGACCTGGCTGCAACGCTGGCCGCAAAAGTTGCTGCAGCCGGGCAGTTGGCCACCATCGTTTCCACCGATAAAGGCTACTGCCAACTCCTGTCGCCCACTATTCGTATTCGCGACTATTTCCAAAAACGTTGGCTGGATGCCCCGTTTATTGCAGAAGAGTTTGGCGTAACACCAGAGGCATTACCCCATTACTGGGGCCTGACGGGTGTTAGCAGCAGTAAAATTCCAGGAGTGCCGGGTATTGGCCCCAAAACCGCCAGCCAGTTAATCAGCCAGTACCAGACTCTGGAAAACCTCTGGCAACACCTGGATGACGTTCCGCAAAAGTGGAAGAAAAAGCTCACAGGGCAATATGATAATGCCCTGCTTAGCAGAAAACTGGTTACGCTGGAGACCGGGCTGGTGTTATCAGGCAACCTGCAGCAACTGCGCCTGAAGCGATAGCCCGGATTACTGGCGCGCAAAACCAGTCACTACAGTACGCTTAGCGCTCGTCGCGCCGCCCACCGACAGCTGCCCACCAGCGGCGTACATGTACGGTGACTTCCTCCCGGTCATGATACAACTGCCTGGCCTGAATGGTGGCATTAATACCCTGTTCATCCAGAGCATTACGAATAAATGCCAGATTTTGCGACACCTCTTCATAACGCTTTTTCATTGGCAGTTTGAGGTTAAAAATGGTTTCACGGCACCAGCCATTTACCAGCCACTGTACCATCAGTGCCGTTACTTTGGCGGGATTTTCCACCATGTCGCACACCATCCATGAAATATTATTGCGATTAGGGCGGAAGCGGAAACCATCTTCCCGCAACCAGGTTACCTGCCCGGTATCCATCAGGCTTTGTGCCATAGGCCCGTTATCCACAGAGGAAACCCACATGTTGCGTTTCACCAGTTGATATGTCCAACCGCCCGGGCAGGCTCCCAGATCCACGGCATACATACCATTCGCCAGGCGTTCATCCCATTCATCTTCAGGAATAAACACATGAAAAGCTTCCTCCAGCTTGAGGGTGGAGCGGCTTGGCGCATCGGAGGGAAACTTAAGACGAGGTATTCCCATATAAAATGGCGAATTATTGGTACTCAGGGAATAACCCACATAGCAACAACCCGGAGCGATAAAAAAGACATGAACCACCGGGCGACGGTTGTTTTCAACTTTTGATAAGACCCCGGCAGCACGCAATGCACCGCGTAACGGTACCGTAAATTTACGGCAGAACTTCATCAGTTCTTTACTTTCGTTGGTATCAGCAACTTCCACACGCAAATCGCCGCCTTTATCAACCTGGCCGGTGAGTGCGGCAACAACTGGCGTGATACGATCCTCCGGCGGCAAATCTTTGAGCAACTCGCCAGTAATGAACATTTGCCGGGCAAAAATCAGCGACATAAATGGCAGATTTTTTATCAGTTTTTCTGCATCGCCATCCTGGTAGCATTCAAATAATACCCAGGCAGAATGCTCTTTTACCCGGGCAAAGCCGTACACTTCTAATTGCGCCGCTTTGTCAGTTATTTCCGCGGCACACTCTTTTTCAAAACCCTGCCGGCAGTAAAGTACTACCTTATTCATGCGTTACACCTTTGCGTTTCAATCGAATTGCGCCAATCAGCATCAATACCCAACCGGCTAAAAAACTCACTCCTCCAACGGGGGTGACAAAAGCCCATAAACGGAGTTGGGACAAGGCCAGGCAGTACAAACTGCCGCTGAACAAAACCGTCCCTAATGCCAGAAAAACACTACTCCAGTAAAACCAGATACTGATACGGCGTTGCATCGCCACCGCCAGGCCTAAAATTGCCAGCGTATGAAATGCCTGATACTGGAGCCCGGTATGTATCCATCCCAGTTCAGCGACCCCAATAGACTTACTGAGAACATGTGCGCCGAATGCGCCAAAGGCGACATAAACAAAACCGCTCACTGCGGCAAAAATCAGCATAAAACGGCTGGTCATGGTATTACCTTAAATTGTGCTCTGCCCTGGCAGTACAGATTAATGATCGTAACGAAAACGGAATTTTTCTTGTTCACTGGCCGCTTTCGCAAGGATCCACTGCCGGAAGGCTGCGATTTTTCCCAGTTCCGCCTGGCTGTCATGACAAACCAGATAGAACGCGTTTTTACTCACCAGCACATCATTGAAAGGACAGACCAGACGGCCTGCTTCAATCTCAGATTGCGCCATAACATTGTTGGCTAACGCAATTCCTTGCCCGTGGATAGCCGCCTGCAACACCATTGAGCTGTGGCTAAATATCGGCCCCTGTTGCACATTAATATGGGCCAGCCCCAGTTGCCGGGTGTAGGCCTGCCAGTCACGGCGCGACGCATCATGCAAAAGCGTATGCTGAATTAAATCCTCAGGGGATTTTAACGGTTTATCTCCGGTTAACAACAACGGCGAACAAACAGGAAGCAAATACTCGGCATACAGCTTTTCAACACGCAGCCCCGGCCAGTTTCCCCGTCCATAAAAAATGGCCACATCGACATCATCCGCCAGTTTATCTTCCTGCCTGTCCACCGCCTGAATACGTACATCAATCCCCGGGTAATCAGCATTGAAGCTTGATAAACGCGGTACCAGCCACTGTATTGCAAAACTTGGCAGTAAACTGACAGTCAACGCCCCTTTCGCACTCCGCGCCTGTAGTTTGCGCGTTGCCTCAGTTAACTGGGAGAATATCTCTTTGATATCGAGAAAATAGCTCTGTCCTTCCTCTGTAAGCAGAAGGGAACGGTTACGTCGACGGAATAATTTAAGCCCCAGAAAATCTTCCAGGGACTTTATCTGGTGGCTGACCGCAGCCTGAGTCACGAATAGTTCTTCAGCCGCTTTGGTAAAACTCAAATGGCGTGCAGCAGCATCGAACACACGTAATGCGTTGAGAGGTGGAAGTCGCTTTGACATCTTTGCCTGGCTTTTATGTTAACCAATAATAACAAACAGGAAACAGAGTTTAACCTATTAGTTTTTTTTATCTGAGCCATTATAAATTGTCCGTTGAGGTTGCACCAGCAAATACCTATAGTGGCGTCACTTCCTGAGCCGGAACGAAAAGCTATTCTGAAATGAAGGTTTTAGAGGGGCTTTTGGCTTACGGTTGTGATGTTGTGTTGTTGTGTTTGCATTGGTCTGCTATTCAGACCCTGGCGGCAAGGGCTGCCTTTTTCACTTCCTGTACATTTACCCTGTCTGTCCATAGTGATTTGTATAGCACCGCAATTTGCGGTGCTTTTTTTTGCCTGAAGATCAGCGAATATCAATCATCCAGCGCCGTCATTTCTTTTACATCTGAACGGTTTATCTGTTGCTTAGCTCCACTGGCATCTTCATATTTAATCATGCCAGTTTCATCATCGGTTGAGGGTTTCCCCTGAGTGACAATCGTTCTGCCATCATTGGTGTGCATCACATAATTGGGTCCGGAGCAGGCTGAAAGTGCCAGTGTCATCATCCCCGCACACAGCATTGCATAAATCTTTGTCATTCTCGCCTCCTTCAGTATGAGATGCTGCTTTATAATGCAGCCACACTATTGAAAATAAAATTGCTAACACTATTCAGCATAACAAACTCCCTGACAGCCATTTTCATTCCTGGAGGAATCTGAATCCCCGTCATGGCTTGTAGAACAGTTTAAAATACGCCACGATCAGCGCTATGAAATGAGGAAAAGCATGAAATCATTTAATCCCAGCCAGTTTCGCGCCCAATTCCCCGCACTGAATGATGGCTCGATTTATCTCGATAGCGCAGCAACTGCCCTGAAACCCGGCGCAGTCATTGATGCGACCACAGCATTCTATAAAAGCAGCGGAGGCAACGTTCACCGTAGCCACTCAGCACAGGCGCAGCAATTGACGGAGCAGTACGAAAATACCCGTACTATGGTAGCCCAATACCTGAATACCCCAGACCCGAACACTATTGTCTGGACCCGGGGCACCACAGAAGCCATCAATCTGGTAGCCCAGGGTTTTGCCCGCTCTCACCTGCTGGCCGGAGATGAAATTATCGTTAGTGAAGCAGAGCACCACGCTAACCTGGTACCCTGGCTTATGGTGGCTGAACAGACTGGTGCCAGGGTGGTGAAATGGCCGGTGAACAGTGAAGGCCTGCCGGATATTCAGCAATTACCCGGCTTAATGACCTCGCGCTGTAAAATTTTAGCTGTTGGCCAAATGTCTAATGTTACAGGTGGCCAGCCAGACCTTGTCCAGGCGATAACCCTTGCGCGCCAGGCCGGGGCATACGTTGTTGTTGATGGCGCGCAGGGCATTGTCCACAACCCACCAGACCTCACCACACTGGATTGTGACTTTTATGCATTCTCCGCCCACAAACTGTATGGCCCGACAGGGGTTGGCGTACTGTATGGGAAAGCGGAGCTACTGGCAGAGATGTCGCCTTTGTTGGGGGGCGGGAAAATGATTACTGACGTTTCCTTTGACGGCTACACTGTGCAATCAGCCCCCTGGCGCTTCGAGGCTGGCACGCCCAACATGGCAGGCGTCGCGGGCCTGAATGCGGCACTGCAATGGCTAAGCCAGGTTGATACTGCTCAGGCTGAAGCCTGGGCCTGCCAGTTAGCCGACAGCGCAGCGCACCAGTTAGCAAAAAGGCCCGGAGTCCGGCTGTTTCGGGCTCCCCACGCCAGCCTGTTTGCTTTCACGGTTGATGGCCTGCACCACAGTGATATAGCAACACTGATTAGTAGCGCCGGTATCGCTTTACGTTCTGGTCAGCATTGTGCGCAACCCTTGCTTGCTGCGCTGGGTGTGTCAGGTACACTACGGGTTTCATTTGCGCCTTATAACACGCCAGACGATGTTGCCGCCCTGGTTGCAGCGTTTGACCAGGCGCTGTCAATTTTGTTGGACTAAGCCATATGCCTTTAACCGGACAACACCCTTTCGGAACCCAGATAACACCAGAATCCTTGCAACACGACTTTGCACCACTCACCACCTGGGAGGAAAAGTACCGTCAGTTAATTATGCTGGGCAAAAAACTCCCGCCACTACCCAGTGATGAACGGGAGCGGGCACACGAAATCAGCGGTTGTGAAAACCGTTTATGGCTTGGGTGGGAGCAGGCTGAGAATGGGCAACTGCATTTCTTCGGCGACAGCGAAGGGCGAATAGTACGCGGCCTGCTGGCAATTCTGTTAACCGGTATTGAAGGGAAAACCCGTGAGCAACTGCAAAATAGTAGCCCACTGGCGCTATTTGAAACCTTAGAGCTGCGTGCACAATTGAGTGCCAGCCGCAACCAGGGGCTGAATGCTCTGGAAGCGGCGGTAAAAAAAGCGGCGCACAGTCAGCCCTGAGACAGGCGGGCAGCTTTAGCCAGCATCTTTTTCAATGCATGTGATACAGCCACAAAGCCAAAAGTTGCGGTAACCATCGTTGCCGCACCAAACCCGGAAGCACAGTCCATGCGTTTTGGTCCTTCTGCGGTACTTTTCGCGGCGCAAACAGTGCCATCCATTTGTGGGTACACCAGAGCTTCTGTGGAGAAAACACAGTCCACACCAAGCTTTCCTTTACTGTTTTTCACCACGCCGAAATCACTTTTCAGACGTTCACGGACTTTGGCAGCCAGAGGATCCTGGATAGTTTTCGCCAGATCTGCCACCTGAATCTGGGTAGGATCGATTTGACCACCCGCGCCTCCCGTTGTAACCAGAGGTACTTTATTGCGCCGGCACCAGGCTATCAGCGCTGCTTTCGGGCGCACACTGTCGATGGCATCAATTACGTAGCTGAAGCCTTTATCCAGCAGTTGTGCCACGTTATCCTGGGTAACAAAGTCATCCACAACCGTCACCTGGCATTCCGGGTTAATTGCGGCAATACGTTGTGCCATGACTTCCGCTTTCGCCAGCCCGACATTTCCCTGCAATGCATGTATTTGCCGGTTCGTGTTGGTGACACAAACATCATCCATGTCAATCAGCGTAATTGCACCCACACCAGTACGCGCCAGCGCTTCCGCCACCCATGAACCCACGCCACCAATGCCAACAACACAAATATGCGCATCAGCAAAACACTGCAGAGCCTCACGCCCATAAAGCCTCGCAGTACCGCCAAAGCGTTGCAGCCAGGCATCCGTCAGTACGACAGCCATGAAAAACCTCAGATGTTCTACAAATAAAACGGGCTGGATAATCCAGCCCACAAGGAAGAGAGTCAGCCATTAAATATACCGGTTCCTGGCGCTGTTTTCAGCACCCAAACACGGCCATAATGGTTGAACCAACCAGCGCGATGCCCTGCAGCATCGCCAATCCCCTGATAAATATCGAAATGCTGGCCTTTAATAGCACCACCGACATCCAAAGCGACCATCACTCGCAACTCATACTGACCAGCGAATTTGCCGTTGTCATCCAGCACAGGCACTTCTGCCAGAATCGTGCTGCCCGCAGGCACAATGGAACTGTCTGAAGCCACAGAAGCCCGGCCAACCAAAGGTACCGCACTGGCACCTTTTACCGGAGCCAGTTTTTCAGGTTTAAAGAAAACAAAGGAAGGGTTCTGCTCAAGCAGTTCGCGCACTTCTGCTTCACTGTGTTGCTGACCCCATTCACGAATCGCCTGCATAGACATGTCTTCGCGCTTTACTTCACCCCGGTCGATTAATACCTTACCGATACTCACGTAGGGGTGACCATTTTTACCGCCATAACCAAAGAATGTCAGTGGTTCACCATCACCAAAGTCAACATAACCACTTCCCTGGACATCCATAATAAAATTGTCCATCAGGGAGTTACTCCAGGCGAGTACATATTTATCACTCAGTGCACCCGCGTATATCTGAGCACGAGAAGGTAACCGGCCGCGTTTTGGCGGCATACGGTAAATGGGGTACTGGAAAGCGCCCTGGCGGGTATGGCGGGCCTGAATAACTGGTGTGTAATAACCAGTGAACTGCACGTTGCCATAATTATCCACACCCTGCATTTGCCAGGCGTCAATGCCAAACTGGCGTAGCGTTCGGGTATCTCCCCCTGAGCGTAACCAACGTTCTACCGCCTCATAGACGGCACTCTGAGAACCGTACAACCGGGGTGATGCCCCCTGAATAAGCCCCACCTGCTTTGCAAAATCACCGGCATTGATTGGCGCACCTACGGCATCTGGCTGGTTTACCAGTGAGAAAGGCTGAGTGAGTTCACCGTCTTTATATTGTTGACCACGATCCGTTGGTTTTGAGGAACAGGCCGCCAGCATGGTCGCCAGACAGCCTGCAATTAATACCTTCCCCCAATGAGATTTCATGATTTTCCCTTCGTTATAACTGCGTTCGCTTCGCGAAGATAACAAACCCTTGGCCTGAATAAAATCAGCGGGCTCGCGCCAGCCGGTGATATGTACAAAAACCCGGCATTTAGCTGAATATTTCACCGGCACTGGCACGAATCAGCATGTTGATTTAAAAAAAGGTTGCATCACAACATGATGAGTGTATAGTGCGCTTCCACAGACGCGGGGTGGAGCAGCCTGGTAGCTCGTCGGGCTCATAACCCGAAGGTCGTCGGTTCAAATCCGGCCCCCGCAACCAATTTTGCAAAATAAGCGTTATATGCTGTTTGCAAAATAAAAAAGTGAAGAAGAAAGACGGACGCGGGGTGGAGCAGCCTGGTAGCTCGTCGGGCTCATAACCCGAAGGTCGTCGGTTCAAATCCGGCCCCCGCAACCAATAAATTAACACCCTGACGGGTGTTTTTTTGTTTTTAGCACCAGAGAAAACGTTTACAACACCTCGTTGCCTGAAACGCCTCCAGCAGCCATGTTCATAAGCAACTACCCGCTATTTTTTTACTGACTGCAGCAAAGAAGAACCGCCTGAGGTGCTCTTCTCTGCTGGTCTATACCCAGGGGTTAGCTGCGACGAGCCAGTGTGGAGCTGTCTGAGAAATAAGCCTGTATTCCGGAGAAAATAGACTCGGCCACTTCCTGCTGGAATTTAGCGGTTTTGAGCTTACGCTCTTCTTCCACATTACTGATGAATGCGGTTTCCACCAGAATAGAGGGAATTTCAGGTGCTTTCAGAACAGCAAACCCCGCCTGATCCACACGGTTTTTATGCAGGCGGTTCACTCGCCCTAGTTTATTCAATACGTCTTTGCCAAACTTCAGGCTGTCTGTGATAGTTAACGACTGCACCATATCAAACATGGTGTGGTCCAGATAACGGTCACCACTTTTACTGACACCACCAATTAAGTCTGCAGCGTTCTGTGTCTGTGCCAGGTATTTCGCAGCGGTACTCGTCGCACCTTTCGTTGATAATGCGAACACAGACGAACCACGGGCTTCACGGCTGGTAAATGCATCCGCGTGTATCGAGACAAACAAATCCGCCCGCTGTTTCTGTGCTTTCGCCACCCGAACTTTCAATGGAATAAAGACATCTTCGTTGCGTGTCATGTAGGCCTTCATGTTGGCCTGCTTATCGATCAGTGACCGTAAACGGCGGGCAATCTGCAATACAACATCTTTTTCGCGTGTTTTATATTTCCCGATAGCCCCCGGGTCTTCGCCACCATGCCCGGGATCTATCATAATAATAATAGGTCGGTCACGACCGGCTTTACCTGGTTGTGGACCTTGCGGCTGCGCCGGCATTTTTTTATCTAAATCGCCATTGTTGTAATCTTCCAGCAATGCCAGCAACGGATCCTGTTCACTGGGAGCATTAACCGGGTAAAGATCCATAACCAGGCGTTCTTTGAATTCAGCAACAGGTGCCAGCGCAAACAAATGAGGGGTGACATTTTGTTTGAGTTCAAACACCAGGCGCACAGTGTGAGGGTCAAACTGGCCAACACGCGCGGAACGAATATAAGGATCATTGGCGCTGATAAGCTTACCCAGCCCTTTAAGAACCGAATTTAACTGTACGCCTTCTATATCCAGAACAAGGCGGGATGGGTTACTTAAGGCAAACTGCTTGTACTGGAGCTGGTGATTGGATTCAACAGTAACGCGCGTATAGCTTGATGCAGGCCAGACACGAATCGCGATGATCTGGCTTGCGGCAGCAAAACTCAACGGGCTGACGCTCAGGAGCCACATCGCGCCTGCACCTTTAAGTAAATTTCGACGGCTAAACAATGAATGAGAATCTGACATGCTTCTCCTGAGCATTTTAAAACGCTGCGTTGTCAGGCCGGAAAATGTGCCACAACGGTAAATATTAAATCGAAACTTTAACCAAAGGTTGTGCACCTGTCATCAATAAAAGGGTAAACAAACCTCAACAAATCAGGCCTTACCCCAAAGACCTGCTGTTTTACAGGGTTAAATTTGGGCTTGCACCCAGGCCCATAAAAGAATAAAAATACACTTATTTCGAATAATCATGCATTGAGGGTGTTGCCGTGGTAAAGGAGCGTAGAATCGAGTTGGTGCAGGGATTCCGCCATTCTGTCCCCTATATTAACGCACACAGAGGGAAAACCTTTGTCATCATGCTGGGTGGTGAAGCCATTGAGCATGAGAATTTCTCCAGTATTGTTAATGATATTGGTTTGCTGCACAGCCTGGGTATCCGCCTGGTTGTCGTATACGGTGCTCGCCCACAGATTGATGCAAACCTTGCCGAGCACCATCACGAACCGGTTTACCATAAGAATACCCGAGTGACAGACAGCAAAACACTGGAGCTGGTGAAACAGGCTGCAGGCCTGTTGCAACTGGATATCACTGCCCGCCTGTCTATGAGCCTGAACAATACCCCATTGCAGGGCGCACATATTAATGTCGTTAGTGGTAACTTTATTATTGCCCAACCTCTGGGTGTGGACGATGGTATTGATTATTGCCACAGCGGCCGTATTCGCCGAATTGATGAAGAAGCCATTCACCGCCAGTTGGATAGCGGCGCAATTGTATTAATGGGCCCGGTCGCTGTCTCCGTTACTGGTGAAAGCTTTAACCTGACATCAGAAGAAATCGCCACGCAACTGGCCATCAAACTCAAAGCAGAAAAAATGATTGGCTTTTGCTCATCGCAAGGTGTGACAGATGAAGACGGGAATATTATTTCTGAACTCTTCCCGAATGAAGCACAGCAACGCGTAGATGCGCTCGAAGCTGAAGGGGATTATTATTCAGGTACTGTGCGTTTCCTGCGTGGGGCAGTAAAAGCCTGCCGCAGCGGGGTACGCCGCAGCCACCTGATAAGCTACCAGGAAGATGGTGCATTACTGCAGGAGCTGTTCTCCCGCGATGGTATCGGTACTCAGATTGTAATGGAAAGTGCGGAACAAATTCGCCGTGCAACTATTAACGATATTGGTGGGATCCTTGAGTTGATTCACCCGCTGGAACAACAAGGTATTCTGGTACGCCGTTCTCGTGAACAGTTAGAAATGGAAATTGATAAATTCACCATTATTCAGCGAGATAACCTGACAATAGCCTGCGCCGCACTCTATCCGTTCCCAGAAGAGAAAATTGGCGAGATGGCCTGTGTAGCCGTGCACCCTGACTACCGCAGTTCAGCCCGGGGAGAAATACTGTTGGAACGAATTGCCAGCCAGGCAAAACAAATAGGGCTGGATAAACTGTTTGTGCTGACAACCCGCAGTATTCACTGGTTCCAGGAACGCGGGTTTACACCTGTTGATATCGACTCATTACCCGAAAGCAAAAAGAAAATGTACAACTACCAACGGCGCTCTAAAGTGCTGATGGCCAGCCTTACCTGACCAGTTTATCGCTTTGCTTACCGGTGGCGCGCCTGTCACCGGTATTGTTTCCGTTTCCCGTACTAACCCGCCTGAAAAGCTTCCGGCAAGCCACTGCGCCGTGCAGTGCGGTTTTTCACGGCCTGTAGCAAGACCGGCATATCGGCAAATACAGAAAGTTGTTTTTTTGCCCGGGTAACCGCGGTATAGACCAGCTCACGTGAAATCACCGGGTTCCAGCCTGGCGGCAAGATAAGTGCAGCATGGTCAAACTCTGACCCCTGAGATTTATGCACCGTCATGGCCCAGGCTGTTTCATGGGGCGGTAAACGCCCGGGGAGTACAGACTTAAGTGAACCATCCGGCATAGAAAACCATACCCGCAAGCCCTGCGGAGTGTTCAGCGTAATACCAATGTCACCATTAAATAGCCCCAAACCGCTGTCATTACGATTGATCATGACCGGGCGACCATGATACCAGCGCGACTCCCGGGCCGGGCGCTGGAGCAGATTTTTGCTAAAAAACACCTGTTCGATTCGATTATTCAGGCCCGCCACACCAAATGGCCCTTCCCGTAACGCGCACAAAACCTGGCTGGCTGCAAATGCCAGCAAAATACTCTGTGGTTCATTGTCTTGTTTCAGGGCTGAAAGAAATGGCTGATGGGCAGTGACAATCTGTTCCAGCATGCTGGCATAATCTTCCGTCGTCGCCAGCGGGAATAACCCAATATCATTAAATCGCCCGTCAAATGCAGCCTTTACAGCCGCAACCTGATTACCATTCACCGCACGGGCAAGGAAACCGATACCAGAGTCTTTCCCAAAACGGTAGCTTTCCTGCAACAGGCAAATGGCATCACGCAAGGCATCCACCCCGCTGGCCTGCCCTGCAGGAACAGTGCACTGGCATAACCGGGACAGTTCGAGGGCACGTTGTGGGCTGAACCCCTCGCCTACAAAATGGCAAATATCCCCGAGTACCGCGCCCGCCTCAACTGAAGCGAGCTGGTCGCGGTCACCCAGAAAAATAACCCGCGCATGTGCCGGTAAAGCAGCCAGTAACCGGGACATCATAGGCAAATCGACCATGGATGCTTCATCAACCACCAACACATCAAGGTGCAGTGGGTTGCCCTGGTGATAACGGACAGCCTGGCTCCCCGGCACAGCTCCCAATAAACGGTGCAGTGTACTGGCTTCATCGGGCAATGCCATCTTCAACGATTCATCCATATCCAGGCGCCGTAACGCAGCCCCCAAAGACTCGGTAAGACGCGCCGCAGCCTTACCTGTTGGCGCAGCCAGCCGAATGCGCGGCAAGGGTGGCCCGGAAAGTTGTACCAGTGCTGCCAGCAGCTTTGCCACTGTGGTTGTTTTCCCGGTTCCCGGCCCACCTGATATCACCGCAATGCGCCGGGTAAGGGCAACAGCTGCAGCCACTTTTTGCCAGTCTGGCCCAGACGGGTTTTCCGGGAATAAGGTATTCAGCACGCCGGCAAGAAGAACCTCATCGACAGTCAGGGGCTGATTAGTATCACGGAAAAACTGCGCCACACGCTGCTCATTACGCCACAGACGGTCAAGATATAAACGCCCTGCTGACAGTTTTATGGGGGTGGCATCATCTTCATTACTGACTGCGTCGCTGTGTAACAGTTTTTCCTGCCAGTCTTCAACCGGGCCAACACAGGCAAACAACGGCTCACCAATTAAACTAACCGCTGGCCCGGAAAAACTCCGTTCCGGGCTAAGGCTGTCGAGTGGTACACAAACGTGCCCTTCCCCGGTATCACGGCTCAGAATGGCGGCAGCCAACATAACTGCCGGGTCACCCGCAGCAACCATTTGAGCAAACTGGACATCGAGATAACGAAAGTGCCCCTCAGCAGTTGCCTGCTCTAATAACGCCAGCAAGGGTGCCGTCATTTCACAACCTCCTCGCTCTGCCCGGCAAACAATGTATCCATTGCAGATACCAGTTGTTCATCTGGCCTGGTGGTAAAAATGCCATTTCCAGGCAAACCGGGTTCAACACCACGTAGAAAGAGGTAAATAACCCCACCAAAATGGTGCTGATATTCGTAATCAGGCATCCGGTGGCGCAGGTAACGATGCAGAGCCAGCGTATACAACTGGTACTGGAGATCATAGCGATGTTCACACATCGCCTGGGCCATAGCTTCAGGGGTGTATGCCTCGCTGGTACTGCCTAACCAGTTGGACTTGTAGTCCAGCAAATAATAGCGGCCCTGCCAGCGGAATGTCAGGTCAATAAAGCCCTTCAGCATGCCGCGCACCTGCTGAAAATCCAGGGCCGGAGAACGTGCCGACAGAGGATCATACTGGCGAATCAACGCATCAAGTTCATCGGGGGCCAGAAGCGTATCAACAGGCAGGTAGAATTCCATTTCAACCCGTTTATCTTGCGCAGATAACACATTCAGGCTTAACCCCTCTTCCGTCAGTGGCGCGCAAAGCAATGCATCAAGCCAGGGTAATAAAACTGGCAGCCACTCAGCGCCATACCCTGCGGAAAGTAATTGCTGCTCCAGCCATTCGGCATCCACTGGCTGGGTGAAATCCAGTTGTTCAAACAGACTGTGAAGAAAAGTACCAGGCACTGCCCCACGCGGGAACGTATGGATGGTAAGTGCTTGCTCACCGGAGGAAGAGACGGTCCCTATGGCGTCAATATCCAAACGGGGTAACAAAGCCTGCCCGGCCGATGAACCATGTTGCTGTAGCCCGGAATAGCTGGTCACACGCCAAAAATCAGTGAATGTTCTTGTTACCTCACGGGCAGCCAGATTCTCTGCCGACAATGCCGGGGGGGACCAGGGCGTTTCGTCGCTAAGGTCAATGTCTTTTAAGGCAATATCGCCCCTGCATAACTGCTCCAGGGACTGCCTGAGCTCCCCGGAGTCACAAGGTTGCGCCTGCTGAATCAGACGCCCCGGCGCACTCAGATGGAAATCAGATGCGCCTTTTTTGGCCCTGTTGCCTCGGAAAAGGGGACCAATTCCCAGACTGCAGTGCCATATAGCCCGGGTGACCGCAACATAGAGCAGACGCAAATCTTCGGCCAGCCGTTCAGCTTCTGCCAGCTCAAGGCTGGTTTTTTCATTATGTAAATCTAATATCGCTTCGAATGTCTGGCGGTCGTGATATAGCCCTTCGGCCTGCGCGCGGTAATTGGCAATAAATGGCAACCACACCAGCGAGTACTCAAGCCCTTTTGACTTATGAATTGTCACAATCTGAACGAGGTGTCTGTCACTTTCCAGGCGGAGTTGCTGGCTGCTGGCGTTGTCATCCGGTTCGGCAATACGTTGCGATAACCAGCGCACCAGCGCATGCTCACTGTCCGCCGTAGCCGCCGCTTCCTGCAATAACTCACTGACATGCATAATATCGGTCAGGCGGCGTTCACCGTCCTGGCTTGCGAGAATGTTTTCCGACAGATGTCTGTGAGCCAGTAAAGAGCGCAACATCGGCATCACCCCACGCTTAAACCAGCACTGGCGGTAACCAACAAATTCATCAACCAGATTATCCCAGGCCGTTTCATTCTGAGATAACTGCTCAAGGGTTGCTGCATCCAGCCCCAACAGGCTGGTTGCCAGTGCGCTGCGCATGGCTGCTTCGTTTTCCGGGTTAAGCACTGCCTGCAGGACACGTAAAATATCCTGCGCCTCCTGGGTACTGAAAACGCTGTCGCGGTTAGAGAGATAGACAGACTGAATCCCCAATAAACTCAGCGCTTCTCGTATTAATGCTGCTTCCTGACGGCTGCGCACCAGTACCGTTATATCTGTGGCGGTGACCGGGCGCGTTTTCTCCTCACGTTCCAGTACAGCGTTACCAGCCGCACCAGCCACAAGCCAGTCACGAATCTGGCAAGCACACTGACGTGCCATGGTTTGCTGGTACTCCATCACCCCACAACCTTCGCCAGGCATTAACCAGACGGACATCGCCGGTTGAGTCTCCCCATTGAGCACAAAACGCACGCCCTGGTTACGCGGTGCGGCGTTGACCGGTAGAAAGGGGATCTGCTCAAACATGAACGGATTTTCAAGGTGGCTGAACAGCTGATTTACACTATTAACCATCGCCGGAGATGAGCGCCAGTTAGTCTCCAACGTATAGTGAGCACTAACTTCCCCGCGAGCTTTCATATAGGTAAAAATATCCGCGCCACGAAACGCGTAGATGGCCTGTTTCGGGTCGCCAATCAGTAACAGCGCTGTTTCAGCCTGCCCCAGCCAGATATGACGGAAAATACGGTATTGTTGTGGGTCTGTATCCTGAAACTCATCAATCATTGCAACCGGGAAGCGCCCACGAATAGCCGCAGCCAGGTTGTCACCTTCCGGTTGTGCCAGTGCCTGGTCAAGGCGACTTAGCATATCGTCGAACCCCAGCTCACCCCGGTAACGCTTTTCCTGCGTAACAGTGTAACGAATGTCCGCAAGTGCACGGGCAATAACCAAATCGCGAATAGTCAGTGGCTGAGAAAGAAAAACATCAATAGCGGAAAACAGCGCGTGCTCAGGCGGATTACCTTCTGCTTTAGTACGTTCATAAAGAAAGGACTGTGAGAAGCGAGCCAGTGCCTCTGGAAAGGTATAGTTTTCTGTTGGGCTTGCCGCCCAGGTTTCAACAGCATCAAACCAGATCCCCTGGTTTTTACGGTTATATTTACGCCTGTCGATGGCGGAATTTTCAATGATATCGGGAATATCGCCAGAGGAGCCCCGCCACTGAGCTTTCAGAGTATCAATGGCATGAATAATCGTATCATGGCGTGCCTGAAGGGTTTCATCTTCGTTCACTGGTTGCTTCAGCACAGGCGCGTCGCCAGACAGGTAACGCCCAATCTCGCGCAGCAGCGCCTGAGGCCCTGGCCATATTTCGCTGACCGCCTGAGCAACGGGTTTATTCAGCGGGTAACAGTAGCGCCGCCAAAAGTCAGCACAGGCTCTCTGGCGTAACTCTGTTTCATCTTCAATCAGTTGTTGTTCAAACGGCATACCTGATTCGAATGCATTCAGGCTCAGCATCCGCTGACAAAAACCATGAATGGTGAAAATAGCGGCTTCATCCATCTGCCTTTCAGCAAGGAGTAATATTCGGGCGGCCTGTTTTTTGTCACTGATTTCAGCCAGCAATTGCTGGTATAGCGGGTTGTTACTGCTTTTCCGTACACAAGCGATACGCAACTCATGAATATTGCTACGTATACGCCCACGTAACTCTTCTGTAGCGGCTTCAGTAAATGTCACCACCAGAATAGATTCCACAGGTAGTGGCCGCACAAAAGCCGCCTCGCCCCCCAGGCCCAACAACAGGCGCAAATAAAGAGCGGCGATGGTATAAGTTTTTCCGGTACCAGCTGACGCCTCAATTAAGCGTGCCCCTGCCAGGGGTAAACGCATTGGGTCAAGGGCAGTCGGATTATTATGATGCGCCAGCATCACTCAGCCCCCGACTGAGGCAATGTCTTTTGCAATGCTTCAACACTGCCCCACTGTTTCCAGCCCTCAGGCGCGGCAAAATCTGCCTTTCCTTGTTGACTGCCACTAACCTCGGAGATAACCGCCATACCATTATGTTCGATAACTGCCTGCCGGAAGAAATCTGCAACTTTGGCCGGTGTTAAACTGCGAACCGCACGGATAACCGCATCATCACTATCAAACGCCATGTTTGCCCGGTCAAAATCCATACTGACTTTTGCCACTTCGTCGCCCAGAGTCTGAGGTGCCTGTTGTATCTGGTTAATTACCGCCTGTTGTACCTGAGCAAACTCCTGCTCAGGCATTTCACGCAGCCGTTTTTCTGTGCCGGTAAAGAATGCGTTATAGCGTTGCCACAGTTGAGCTGGTTGCCGGGTATTACTTTGCAACAGGAACCCCAACCCCCACTGGCGACCCACACTCATCGGAAATGCAAACACGGCATAGCCCAATTGTTCCTGGGTGCGCAGCTGGTTGTAGAACCACGGCTGGATAATCTGCCCCAGAACTTCGCTATAAGCCGAACTGGTGTTTTCATCAAACCCTGAAGGTACAAAGACGGCCGCCAAAGCAGAATCACTGCCGGAAATCGTTTTTTCAAATACAATTCGCCGGGGCTGGTTAACCACCACAGACCGGTTACGGGTCCATTCCGTGCCTTTTGTTCCCAGCAAGTGTTGAACCTGCGATGCCAGGTTATGCGCTGCATCAGGGGTGAGGTTGCCTACCACCAAAAACTCAGGACGGCTGCCAGTTTTCAACTGCTCACGGTAATCCAGAATATCCTGCACCGTAATGGAGGGTAAGAGTTCCCGCCGCGCCTGCCGTTCGAAATATGGCACCTGTGACATCATTTGTACTGGCATAATCGCCAGTTCATAAGCTTTACCTTTCTCCGCCGATGCCAGCATTTGCTTATACCAGGATTTAGCCTGTTCAAGCTGGCTTTGCGTTGGTTGGTAGCTGAAATACCCCTGCAACAAATCAAGATAAAGTGGTGCCAGGCGCTGGGTATACCCATTTGCGCTGACCATCAGCCCGCTGTTGGCATTGGTAGAAAAATGGATACCACCCACCGCGGCCTGCTGACTCAACTGATCCAGAGCCAGTCCTGCCATATAGTCATTAAGTGCGAACATAACCTGATTTTTCACAGTATCCATTGCATGTGGGTTGCGCAGCACTAAAGTCACACTGGCTTTTGGTTCGTTGGCAAAATAGCGGCTGGGTTGATACACCACACGCAAGCCAGGGTCATTGACAATCAGCTCAGGTTTTGTCCATTTTTTATCTTGCTTAATCAATGAAAAATCATCAGGAATATAAGGGTTAAGCTCTGGTAAAGTGAACGAGAGCGACTGACCAAACTTATCCCATTCAGAAAATTTCTCTGCGCTGATTTTATCAACCTGATACGGCGCGTGAACAAAGTAAGCCAGTTTGTTATGAGGCTCATTCAGGCTGATATACCAGATACGGGCATGTTGTGGCGTCATTTCTGCCAGGCGGGCAGTGATCGCCTGCAAGTCGTACTCATCTGCAATATTACCGGCATCCAAAACATGGCTGACCGGCACACGAATCATGGTATCGGCTAACCACTGCACATAATCCATATCGCGAGTAATGGAGGGAAAGCGGAAATCTAAATCAAGGACATGTGCCATTTCGTCAAAATAACGCTTGCTGATGCCTTGAGCCTTCAGGGTGTTGATATAACGGAAAATAGCAGAAACAACTTCATCGCGGTGAGCAAGGCCTTTATCAGTCAGAGAAACGGAAATGGCGAAAACACCGCTATTACCGGCAACGACGGGATCAGAATCAGCACGAATACTGTCCGCCAGTCCCTGAGTTTGCAACCAGTCAGACAAGGTATTTTTACTGCGGCTGCTAATCAGGTAGCCAATAAGCTCATCCGTTTTGCTGCGAAATTTATCGCTATTATTGGCAATGCGGAACTCAACCCGCACCACTTTGCGTGGTAACGCAGGCACATAGTGAATAATAATACCGGTCTGAGCAGCCGTGACAACAGGTACAGTTACCTCAGGGCGCTGGATATGCCTGTTGGGAACTCGCCCATAAGTTTGCACAGCCAGCGCGGCTAATTCCGCCAGCGGTTTATTGCTGTAAATAACCGCTTTCATGATATTTGCCGAGTAGTACTCGTCGTGAAAGTGGTGCAATGCATCCAGCAATTTACTGCCGGGTTTATCGCGCAGTGTTTCCAGGTTTCCCCCAGAAAAACGTGCAGCAGGGTGTGCCGGATTAATAGTTTCGGCACTGACCTGCGCCATGCGCATGCCATCACGCTCCCGGGCAAGGGTCAGTTCCGCATTGACTGCGTTGCGCTCGCGCTCTGCGTATTCCGGTGCCAATAATGGCTGGGCAATGGCATCAGCAAGGCGGTCAACCGCACCCGCCAGCGCATCGTTTTCCACTTCAAGGTAGAACGCAGTGCGGTAGGGGGCGGTGCTGGCATTATGGCTGCCACCATGAAGTTTGAGGTATTCGGCCAGGCAATCCGGTTGCGGATATTTTTTGGAGCCCATCAGGGTCATGTGCTCAAGGTAATGAGCCAAACCCAGGTGGTTATCCGGATCCTGCAAAGAGCCTACAGGAACAACAAGTGCAGACAGCGATTTCACTGCCTGTGGGTCGGAGACTAATAGTACCGTCATGTGGTTATCAAGCTGTATCGCCTGATACAGACGGGGGTCGCTCGCACTTTTATGGATAGTCTGCCGGATGGGTTGCCAGCCGGTATCGGCCTGGCTTAAAGGGGCCCAAAAGAGCACAACATAAACAAACAGCGCATAAAACCAGGTACTGCTCTTAGGCATTCAACAAACCTCACCTTTAACAACTTTGCTATTCATCATCTGGTACTGTTCAGTGCCGATGCCTGCTTCCACCGTTTAAGATACTGCAGACTGTTCTTTTATCTCATTTCGGCTGGTTGTACCTGAACAGGGGTAACAAAAAACGCTCTGCTTCACGTAATATTGCCTGGTAATATTCAGGTTCAAGAGTACGCCACAGCCTCTGCAACCACATATCTGCCCCTTCACCGGCTACCATTTGGTTGCCTTCCCATGCCTGAGTCAGCTTACGGCGGGCATTCTTTTGCGTATCGTCGTCCCATAAAATGGCACTATTTTCGGCATCGTAACAGGCTTTTATCCATGCACCCCCACTGTTTGGCAGTAAAACCAGGGGCTGGGACAAGCCTTCCCGATACCCTTCAATTAGTTGGGCAAGGTACTTTTCAGCAAGATCCTTTTCCAATGGTGGAAAGACCCAACCAGAGTCATTACGCCCATACAAACGGCTAATCCCCGTTCCACCACCAACACAATAGACAAGGTGTTCAATCCAAAGTTGCAAACCATGAGCAACACTGAGCACCGATGGCCGCCAACGTAACAAGCCATCAGGTTGGACATGCTGTAACCACCCCGTCAACTTAACACCCGCCAAAGTGATGTTCACTTCTTCCGCGGTATCAGATGCACGCTGCGACAACACCTGGTTGGCAATTTCCTGCATCTCGTCTTGTTGCTGTGCCCAAAAAATTTCACCAAATGGCCCGTAAGGTAAAGCCCCTGCGGCCCGGAATCGGCGATATAACCGGGAGGGTTCCTCTCCGTTTACCAGCGCATTGAGCAATTGCTGATTGACCAGGAAACGATCAAGGCTGTCGAGTTCAAAGGGCTCAGTATCGGGAATTTCTGTTTCATCCAAATGACCACTAATCCTCAACCGCATCTGGAAAAACGCCCTCACCGGATGGCGCCAGAAGCGTTGTAACGCCTCAAGCGCCAACTCCTCAGTTGGCAACTCTGGTAACGGCTGGCGAATAAAATGCGGCTGGGGTTGCCCTACGCCAGAGGCGGCAGGCAGCCATTCATGAGCAAAACTCTGTTGTGTGGTACCAGGAATAAAATTGTCAGCATCGAAAGGCGTTCGTGGGTACACCCGCAATAAATGCTCACGTACATGATGTGCGCTGGTATCAATATCCCGTTGTTCATCGCCCGGCAAATAGTGACTTTGGGCGACATAATCAATTAGTTCCTCAACCAGAACGGATGGATAACGCGGGGTGTTGTCCTGCACCGAGCGGCCTACATAACTGATATAGAGCTTTTCCCTGGCAGAAATGAGTGCTTCAAGGAACAAATACCTGTCGTCATCACGCCGGCTTCGGTCTCCACGGCGTGGTTTTTCGCTCATAAGATCAAACCCCAGCGGTGAGAGAGTTCTGGGGTAAACACCATCATTCATGCCCAGCAGGCATACGACTTTAAAAGGAATGGAACGCATGGGCATCAGCGTGCAAAAATTAACTGGCCCGGCAAGAAAACGTTGGCTGATACGCTCCTGGTCCAAACGGCCAGTCAGCTCATCACATAATAAACTCAGTGGCACAGGCTCTTGATACTGTGCCTCCAGCGCCTGGTCGATGATGGATTGCCACTGCTTTTCAACCAGAGCGAGCGCGGCTTCTGCATCGGGGTCTGGTGCAAAAAAATCCGCCAGTAGTTCATGGCAAACAGGTGACCACGCCAGTGGAGTACGGGAAGTATTGAGTGTGTCACGCCAGGTTTTCAGGCGCGACAGCAACGTTGCCAGTTGACCAGCAAGTTCCGCGACCAGGCCACTGGATTCATCATAAGGCAGGATATCCCGCCATTCACCTTCAGCGCTGTCCATCGCATAGCCCAGTAACATGCGTGTCAGCCCGAATTGCCATGTATGTTGCCCGGTTACCGGCAGGCCAAGGTCATGGACATTCTCGTCGTCCAGCCCCCAGCGGATACCGGATTCATTCACCCACTGGCGTAAATACCCTAACCCGTCTTCATCAATGCCAAACCTGGCTGCTACTGCAGGCACTTCGAGTAAGGCCAGAACATCTTCAGAAGTAAAGCGGCTGACTGGCAAGGCCAGTAGAGCAAGGAAAGCCTGCATCGCGGGGTGAGCCTGGCTGGCCCGGCGGTCGGAAATAGCAAACGGAACATAACGTTTCCCCTGCGCACTACCGAATACTGCCTGAATATAAGGGCTGTAACTGTCAATATCCGCAACCATCACAATGATGTCACGCGCTGACAGTTCAGACTGATTTGCCAGCAATGCCAGCAAGTAATCATGTAACACTTCCACTTCACGCTGGGGGCTGTGGCACAAGTGGAAAGTCAGACTCGTATCATCCACAGCCAGGCACTGCTTATAAGTACTGTGCTCAAAGCGTTCAGGGGTCAGACCTTCTTCCGTGGTATTGCTAAGGGTTAACACGTCATCCTGCAGACGGTGCAACAGCGTATCGCGCTCACCATCAACGAACACATCCAGATCATTAATATGTTCAAGGTCCGCCAACAACCAGGTGTAATCGCGGCCCAGTTTGCCCCATGAAGCCAGTAACGTGTTAGGAAGTTCCTGCTCGCCGTTATCATCAAACAATGAGTCCAGAGCCTCTTCGTCTCTGAACAGGGAACGTGACTCATCTGACTGGTGTCGTTTGCGTTGGCGAGTAACTAAACGGGCAAGCCAGGCCTGGTCTTTAATATCCCCCCAGTAATAACGGCACGGATTGGTGAACAACAAGTGAACGTCAATATGCCTCCCCAATGCTTCCAGCGCCTGGAGATAAACCGGCGGCAGAGCGGAAATCCCGCAAATAAAGACACGCGAAGGCAGGCCTTCTGGCACCGTATCACTGGTTTCAAGGGCATGGATAAATCGGGTATATAACCCGGCGCGGTGCCAGCCAGGCTGGCCCAGTTCAGCAGTATGTGCGACCAGTGCCCGCCATAATGGTGCCTGCCACACCTGGGCATCGCCTAATTCACCAAGTAACTGCCCGCTCTCCCAGGCAGTCAGCCATTCGGGCCGATACACCAGGTACTGGTCATAAAGGTCAGCTACCCGTGAAGCAAGTTGGAAGCACTTACGCTGGTCGATGTCATCGTCAAGGTAATGGCGCAGAGCCGCAAACTCAGGCTCTGGTATCATGGCTGGTAACAGTGACATGAGTTTCCAGGTCATCCCGGGTTTACTGAAGGCACTCTCCTGCGGAATGCCCGGCAGAACCGTGACAAACATTTCCCAGATAAAACGTGCCGGTAAGGGAAATGACATGTTAGCAGCAATACCGAATTTCTGTGCCAGAGTCATTTGCAACCATTGCGCCATCCCGGTGCTTTGCACCAATACCACTTCTTCAGCGAAGGGGTCGGGTAATGGTTGTTGCTCAATAATAAACGCCATGATCTCTTCCAGAACGTCCAGGCGATTTGAGTGATAGACCCTTAACATAAAAACTCCTGACTACCGTGCCAGTGGACAATGTAAACGAGATAGCTCGCCCTGTCTGCCTCCCGGGCTTACCAACTGAACCTGAAGCGTAAAACATGCCCCTTCTTCCCGCCGGGTGCGGCTTAACAGCCAGCCTTCAGGTAAGGGCGGGGCAACAATATTAACTTGCTGGCTGGCAAAGCGCCCAACCAGTAAGAATTCACGCTGCGCCTGTATGCCCTGCGACATTTCATGCTGCAGTGCCACCAGTGCCGCCAACATTATTGCAGACATCACGACTGCAGCCAGTGTCTCAACCAGGCTGAAACCTTGCTGGTTGCGTGCTATGGCAATATGCATGCTTTATTCTCAGATAATGGACAAAAATCAATCCACCCCTGGGGTAACCAGGTGATTCCGGTGTCTGTGGGTGTCCCCCACCGCCATAAGATCAAATGTGCCTTCTCATTATGTTCCTCCGCGGGCGTTTCGGGGCTTGCTGCCAGTAATACACGCGCCTGAGAAATCTGGCGCATACAGGCGCGCCCTGCCCCATTTGCCGGTACCTGGCAAAGCCAGTCAGTTGCCGGAGACCATTGCTGCTGCGTTCCCCATGCCAGCAGCGTAAACGCCATATTCCATTGCGCCAGGGCTGCGCGCTCCTGGTGAATACGGCGAAAACGCATTTCATACTGCTGTGTCTGCCCCGCCAGTACTAACATCCCTAACAAAAACAGCATCAGGACAACAACCAGTGTTGATGCACCATCTTGCTTTTTCATGGCAAATTATACCCTGCCACGCTGTGAAGCACAGACAGGCTAACCTGAGGATAACGGCGTAAGTAGCCAGCCAGCGAGACCTCAAAGACTGCCGGGTTCTGTGCTAATGGTGTGACAGTAAAACGAGTCACTGCCATCCATTCCGGGTCAGTAACACGCTCCCACGTACCTTGCTGGCAATCCGGGGCCCCCCGGCTGGTTTGCAGACTTTCTCCCTGAATGCGAAACCCAAATTGAGCAGGTTGCGCGGCGGGTAAAACAGGCCATTTCCCCGAGCTGTCACTATCCCACTGCACAACCAGACACCCCGGTTGCAGGTATATTGGAGAGCCAGCACATTCCCCATTACAGTAACCAGCCCGTTGAATATGCTTACCTACCATAAATGCCAGTTGCCAGAGCTCATCATCCAGTTGCATACGCTGAGTTTCCCGGCTTACCTGAAGAGTAAGAAAAGGCAATACTTTCATCACAGAAGGTAATAAAACTGCGCTAATGGCGAGGGCAAGCATCAGTTCCATAAGAGTGAAGCCGCGCTGTCTGGCTATTCGCATAATGTGTCTCCAGGCCCGCACACCCGAATTCTCCCCCATGCGGAGATAATAAGTTGCCCCTCACCTGCCGGGCTGCGCACAGTTATCCGGCCAGTGCGGGCAGTGTTACGGACACCGTAAAACCCCAGCCCGTCGGTCATACCCACCAACTGAATTTCAGGTGTTACCGGGGTATAAACCTGACGGGATGATGAGGTACACCCACCATAAATATGTTCAGTTGTGCTGATACACCACAAGCCATTTTCCTGATGGATATACAAGCGCACATCCTGATTTTTCCAGTTAGCATCATCTCGCCATGACATTAAAAATGCGCGTAACAGATTGATACTTTGCACCAGGCGCTGTTGCTGTTGCCAGCGCAACCACTGGGCATAACTGCCTACAGACAACCCCGCGACAATCACCATGACGACCAACATTTCCAATAGTGTAAAACCCGCATTGTTTCGTTTTTTCATGGTGGCAATTTGCCAGAGAGGTTCAGAAGAAGTGAAGGACGATATGGCAATTCAGGAAGGCTGACTGACAAAAACTTAACAAGGAATGTAAACGTTACAAGGCATTGCGAGCGCTGCCGAAAAAGCATGCAGGTAAAACCGTTAACATAACAGATGGCAGGCACAAAAAAACCCGCATCGCAGGATGCGGGCTAAGGTTACTGGCAAACAAGAAATTTTGTTTTCTGTGAGCAACCGGACGAGCCGCGCTTAGATAGCCACCGGCGCTTTAATTGCCGGATGCGGGTCGTACCCTTCGATTGCAAAGTCATCAAACTGGTAGTCAAATATTGACGCTGGTTTACGCTTGATAACCAGTTCAGGCAATGGACGCGGCTCCCGGGTCAGTTGCAGATTTGCCTGTTCAAGATGATTCATATACAGGTGAGTATCGCCACCGGTCCAGACGAAGTCTCCGGGGATTAAATCACACTGTTGCGCCACCATATGCACCAGAAGCGCATAGCTGGCAATATTGAATGGCAGCCCCAGGAACACATCGCAAGAGCGCTGGTACAACTGGCAGGACAGCTTGCCATCGGCGACATAGAACTGGAAAAACGCGTGGCAGGGTGCCAGTGCCATTTTGTCCAGTTCAGACACATTCCATGCGGAAACGATAATACGGCGTGAATCAGGGTCGTTTTTTAGCTGTTCAATAACCCGGGTTATTTGGTCAATATGTTCACCGTCAGGTGTAGGCCACGCGCGCCATTGTTTGCCGTATACTGGCCCCAGATCACCCTTTTCATCTGCCCACTCGTCCCAAATCGTGACATTGTTATCACGCAGGTATGCGATGTTGGTATCCCCTTTCAGGAACCACAACAGTTCATGGATGATTGAGCGCAAATGGCAGCGTTTTGTCGTCACCAGCGGGAAGCCTTCCTGCAGATTGAAACGCATTTGGTGACCAAAGATTGAACGCGTACCGGTGCCGGTACGGTCATTCTTAAACGTGCCTTCATCCAGCACTTTTTTCATCAAATCAAGATACTGTTTCATGTTTTCTCACGATAACTGCGGCTGGCCTTTGTGACGATATGCCCAGACCATCATCACCACGCCAGCCAGGATCATTGGAATGGAAAGAATTTGCCCCATGCTGATGTACTGAACCCAGGCACCGGTAAACTGCGCATCAGGCTGGCGGAAGAATTCGACAATAATACGAAACGCGCCATAGCCTATCAGGAATAAACCGGATACAGCCCCTGCCGGACGAGGTTTACGAATAAACACATTCAGAATAATAAACAGTACGATCCCTTCGAGGAAGAGTTCATACAGTTGGGATGGGTGGCGGGGCAGCACGCCGTATTTATCAAACAAAGCCTGCCATTGCGGGTGACTTGGTAACAGCGCGATATCTTCACTACGGGACCCGGGGAACAGCATGGCAAACCGGAAGTTAGGGTCAACTCGCCCCCACAACTCACCGTTGATAAAGTTACCCAAACGCCCGGCACCCAGGCCAAATGGGATTAATGGCGCAATGAAATCAGATACCTGGAAAAAAGTCCGTTTCGTGCGACGGGCAAACCAAAGCATCACGCAAATCACGCCAATCAGCCCGCCATGGAATGACATGCCGCCATCCCACACTTTGAATAAATACAACGGATTATTAAGAAACGATGGCAGATTATAAAACAGGACATAACCAATGCGGCCACCTAAAAAGACACCGAGAAAACCCGCATAAAGTAAGTTTTCCACTTCATTTTTTGTCCAGCCGCTTCCCGGGCGATTGGCCCGGCGCGTAGCCAGCCACATTGCAAAAACGAACCCAACCAGGTACATGACACCATACCAGTGGAGGGAGACAGGGCCGAGAGAGAAAATGACCGGGTCAAAGTCAGGGAAATGCAGATAGCCAGTGTTCATAGTCACCATATAAACGCTTATTTTTCTGCCCAAAAGCAGACTGTTGGTCATGCGTACACGGAGCATACGCGCCAGAAAGCGCGCATGATATCACAAAGGCAACAGCCAGCGGGTTGTCGAGTTGTAAAGAACTATTCAACCAGTAAAGCCGCTAACGGCCACCGCGAATAAGCCCACCCATGGAACGACGTTCCATAAATGCCGCCACCTGATGGCGAATTTCCGTGGTCATTTGCAGCTCCAGCGCACGTTTTGCCAGATCCTGCGCTTCTGCGATTTCAATATGACGTAACAAATATTTAATACGAGGTACTGAACGGCCATTCATTGATAAATGGTGATATCCAAGGCCAACCAGAAGCGCAACACACATCGGATCTCCGGCCATTTCGCCACATACGCATAAATCCAGACCAACCTGCTCTGCTTGTTCGGCAATCATTTTCAGCGCGCGTAATACAGCCGGATGCAAACTGTCATACAGGTTTGCTACACGCGTATTGTTCCGGTCAACCGCCAGTAAATACTGAGTCAGGTCGTTGGTACCCACAGAGATAAAATCAACCCGCCCGGTAAGATCCGGTAACAGGAACACCATAGAGGGTACTTCAACCATAATACCAATACGCGGACGGGGAATGTTGTATCCCAGCATTTCCTCCACTTCACGCCCAGCCCGTTCAATCAGACGCCTGGCTTCGTCGATTTCATCAAGGCTGGTTATCATTGGCAGCAAAATACTCAAGTTTTCGCTGGCTACGTTAGCCCGCAACATTGCGCGCATCTGCACCAGAAAAATCTCGGGTTGATCAAGCGTTATGCGGATTCCGCGCCAGCCAAGGCATGGATTCTCTTCACTGATAGGCATGTAAGGTAGTTGTTTATCTGCCCCGACATCCAGTGTTCGCAAAGTAACAGGCTTACCGTTAAACATTTGCAACATACCCTGATACTGCGCTACCTGCTCATCTTCCGAAGGAAAACCAGCCTGTAACATGAAGGGGATTTCTGTACGGTATAAACCAATCCCGTCAATTCGGTCGCCCAGCTTATCTTCATGTTGCGGGCTAAGACCGGCATTGAGCATGACCTGGATACGTTCGCCGCTTTTCAGTTGAGCGGGTTGCTCAACTTCACCTTCTGCCAGTTTACTCAGCTCAAGCTCTTCGGTTATCAGCCGCTGATATTCTTGCTCAAGTACCGGTTCCGGGTCGACCAGTACTTCACCACGGTAACCATCGACCACCAGGGTTCGGTTATGCAACATGCCGGGTTGCATGTCTGCTCCCATAACCGTAGGGATACCCAGTGCGCGAACCATAATTGCGGCGTGAGAGTTGGCAGCGCCATCACGCACCACAACCCCCACCAGCCTGTCTGTGGGTAACTCTGCCAGGGTCGCCGCGGATAGCTCATCCGCCACCAGAACAAAGCGTTCAGGCCAGGTATCGGGGCTTTGAATCGTGTCATCGAGATGGAAAAGAATGCGCTGCCCAAGTGTGCGTAAGTCACCGGCACGCTCTTTCAGATAACCATCGGTGAGCTCAGCAAACTGGGCGGCAAATTTCTCAATAATTTTTTTAACAGCCCACTCAGCAACCGCCCCTCCGTCAACTTCGTCGAACAACTCTCGACGCAGACGGGCATCACTCAATAAATGCGAATAGAGATCAAAAATTGCGGCTGTTTCTTTTTGCGCACCAGCAGAAAAGCGCTTGCTGTAGCGACGGAACTCATTAGCTGCCTCTTCCAGCGCTCCGGTCAGGCGCTCACGCTCAAGGCTCTTATCCAACGCCGAAGCTTCGAAGACCTGCTCAATCAGTGGCGACGTGGTATCCATCCACCCGGGGCCGATTGCCACACCAGGTGAGGCCGCCAGCGCACGAATACGGGTTTGGCGGTATTGCCCGAATAATGAGGTCAACTGAGATTGGGACAAAATGGCGGCCATTTGGGTGGCCAGCGTAACTAAAAAAGATTCTTCGCTTTCATCAAACTGGCGAAGTTCTCTTTGTTGCACCACCAGTACGCCCAGGAGCTGCCGGCGCTGGATAATAGGTACACCCAGAAAGGCTTTGAAGCGCTCTTCTTTAACGGCGGGAATATACTTAAAACTGGGGTGTTTTTGCGCATCAGCCAGGTTAATAGGCTCTGCAAGGCGCCCAACCAACCCAACCAGACCTTCGTCGTACGCCAGTGTGATGGTACGCCCACGTGGTTTTTTCAGCCCGCGGGTTGCCATTAAGTAGTAACAACGCCTGTCCTGGTCTGCCAGATATACCGAGCAAACCTCAGTGTTCATCGCCTGACAGATGTCAGTAACCAGAATATCCAGCGCCTCGTTTAAACGAGGCGCACTGGCGACCTTCTCTACTATTTCTCGCAACCGCGTTAACATATATCGTCTGTATTAACCTCTTTTACGCCGATAGTTAGCATTAGCAGCCGTGTTACGTTGCGGCGCGATCTCCTGCAATGCCATAACAACACTGGCGAACTCTTTCATTACCCGCCGGTAGACATCCCGCTTGAAGGAAACGACCTGGCGAACCGGATACCAGTAACTTACCCAACGCCAGCCATCAAACTCAGGCGTACTGCTGGTTTGCATATTGATATCAGTATCATTGCTCATCAACTGTAAAAGAAACCACTTCTGCTTTTGGCCTATACAGACGGGTTTTGTATCCCAACGCACCAAACGTTTCGGTAATTTGTAACGTAACCAGTTTCGGGTCGAGGCAAGAATCCGGACATCTTTACGCTGTAATCCGACTTCTTCAAAAAGCTCCCGGTACATCGCCTGTTCAGGCGACTCGCCGGGGTTTATACCTCCCTGAGGGAATTGCCAGGAGTGCTGACCAAAACGTCTGGCCCACATTACCTGTCCCTGGCGATTACAGATCACAATACCTACATTCGGGCGGTAGCCATCATCATCGATCACTGGACTACCTCAAAATAAACCTGGATACGTTTGATTGTTTCATACTCCTGTATGACGGTAAACCACTGTATGTGGGCAAGTACAAACGAATAACAATTGAATAACTCACAGAACATGCCTCAGTTATAAACACCCGGACAGCAATAACCGCGGTTTTATTCACTTTTTCTGTGGATATCATTGTGAAGAAGTACCGTATTACTCAGGGAAAACTAGTGACAGGTTGCGTAGCTCTCGTATTAAGCGGGGAATTAAATTCATAAATATCATTATATTAAAAAAGAAATCACCACAACCGAGCCCTGAAAAGTGATATTCATCACATTAAGGATCGACATGCTGATGAAAGATCAACCAGCGCCGATTTTATCCACAACTTATGCCAGTATCTTAGGCACAATTTGTCTGAAAATTGGATTTTATTCGCAAGTCAAGGCTGTAAATCAAACCAGTAGTTGCCACTTTTCCCGGTTATCCCATTTTTCTGTGGATAACCCGGTGTAAGATCCTGTTTATTCCCAGTGACCAGAATTGGAAAACCTTCGGACTGCCCAATAATTCTGTGGATGAATAATAAAAAATAGCTTAAAAATCATAAAACTGTAATTTCTTTTAGCATAACGGTAAACTGAGTGGATAACCCTGCACTTATGCGTTCAATTTTTAATCACTCAGGTGAATATCGTTATGCCCATCCTTCGTCCTCTGTCACATCCCCCCTCAAGCGAGCTGGAGCTGGTTAATCAGGCGCAACAATTGGCGGGTATGGCATTAGGCGAACTGGCAACACTGGCAGGAATGAACACCCCGCCAAATCTGAAGCGCGATAAAGGCTGGACCGGGGTTTTGCTTGAACGCTGGTTAGGCGCCAGTGCCGGGAGTAAACCTGAACAGGATTTTGCCGACCTGGGGATTGAGCTGAAAACCATTCCCATAGATGCTCAGGGGCGACCGCTGGAAACCACATTTGTGTGTGTAGCCCCACTCACGGGTAATACCGGTGTTGTATGGGAAACCAGCCATGTGCGCCATAAACTGCACCGGGTGTTGTGGGTTCCTGTAGAAGGTGAACGTAGCATTCCTCCAGGTGAGCGTCGCGTCGGTTCACCATTACTCTGGTCGCCTTCTGAAGAAGAGGATGACCAGCTACGCCGTGACTGGGAAGAATTGATGGATATGATTGTGCTGGGCCAGGTTGAGCGAATAACCGCACGCCATGGCGAAGTGCTGCAAATTCGCCCCAAAGCCGCTAACAGCAAGGCACTGACCGAAGCCATTGGGGAAAATGGGCAACCTATAATGACACTCCCCCGTGGCTTCTATTTAAAGAAAAATTTCACAGGCGCTATTCTCGCGCGGCACTTCATGCTGTAAAGCACAATAACCAGCCTGTATCAGACCAATCTGCTCCTAATATACCCAGGCAACAATACACCCGGCATCCTTGTAACAGGCAACTCTGCAACGCATTCAGGTTTGGGTATATAATATTTCCTTTCCTTTATTTTCAGGGTTTTTTGATGTTATTTGCATGGATAACCGACCCCAATGCCTGGCTGGCGCTGGGAACACTGACGCTGCTGGAAATTGTTCTGGGCATCGATAATATTATTTTTCTCTCTCTGGTGGTTGCCAAACTTCCCAAAGCACAACAAAACAAAGCCCGCCGCCTCGGTCTGATGGGGGCGATGGTAATGCGTTTACTGCTACTGGCCTCCATTGCCTGGGTAACGCGCTTAACGAATCCACTTTTCTCTCTGGCGGGCCATGCAATTTCATTGCGTGATTTAATTCTTATGGCTGGCGGGCTATTTCTTATCTGGAAAGCCAGTAAAGAAATACATGAAACGATAGAAGGTGATGAAGAGGATTTACGTACCAATGTGCATTCTTTCTTCGGTGCCATTGTTCAGATAATGCTGCTGGATATTATCTTCAGCCTGGACTCTGTGATTACAGCCGTAGGCTTATCTGACCACCTGTTTATAATGATGGCCGCCGTGGTTATTGCAGTCGGAATTATGATGTTCGCAGCCAGGCCGATTGGTGAGTTCGTCAGCCGACACCCTTCAGTAAAAATGCTGGCACTGTCTTTCCTGATTCTGGTGGGGTTCACGCTTATTTTGGAAAGCGTTGGCATTCATATACCTAAGGGTTACATTTACTTCGCAATGTTCTTCTCAATTGCGGTAGAAAGCCTGAATTTGTTACGAAATAAAAAAAAATCGCATTAATTTTACCGTGCGCGTGACCAACGCGCACTTATTTACATTTTTTCAGAATATACTGCTTCCTGAATTCTATGTAGTTCGCTATTAATAGTATAACTTCACAACCCTGAGAGGAAAATAATGATGAATAAATGGGCTGTCGCCATTTCCGCCGTGGGTCTGGTTTTTACTGTTTCTGGTTGTAGCAGCGATTACGTTATGGCAACCAAAGATGGCCGGATGATTCTTACTGATGGTAAGCCTCAGGTTGATAATGACACCGGCATGATCAGCTATGAAGATCAGAAAGGGAATAAGTTACAAATCAACCGCAACGAAGTCTCACAAATTATCAAACGCTAAACCTCACCCGGCTGGCTCAATGCCAGCCAGTAATTTTTTACTTCCCCTTTGTCGCCCGCTCTGCCATTTTGATAGCCCCCCAACAATTAATTGTGGTGGGCTTGTAGAATACGTCGCGATAAATCTGGCTCCATGAGGCCACGCAGCCTGCACGCCAACCCGCCTGTACAATTGAATGGCAGGAAACTGTTGTCGGGAAGCGACTCGTTGTAAACAACAAAAAGAAGGAAACCGGCTATGCATTATCACCGTATTCCCCACAGCTCACTTGAAGTCAGCGCCCTGGGCCTTGGGACAATGACATTTGGTGAGCAAAACAGCGAAGCTGAGGCCCACCTTCAGCTCGACTACGCCGTAAACCAGGGCATTAACCTGATAGATGTCGCAGAAATGTACCCCGTGCCTCCGCGCCCGGAAACTCAGGGTCTGACCGAAACCTACGTAGGCAACTGGTTACATAAACGCGGTAACCGTGAAAAACTGGTTATTGCTTCAAAAGTGAGTGGTCCTTCACGTAATAGCGACAGTGGTATCCGACCAGATCAGTGCCTTGACCGCAAAAATATTCGTGCGGCGCTGGATGCCAGCCTCAAACGCCTGCAAACCGACTACCTTGACCTGTACCAGGTTCACTGGCCACAACGTGCCACCAATTGTTTTGGCAAGCTGGGGTATACCTGGACTGAAAACAAGCCAGCAGTGACGTTGCTGGAAACCCTGGAAGCCTTAACGGAATTACAACGCGCCGGTAAAATTCGCTATATCGGCGTTTCCAACGAAACTGCCTGGGGCGTGATGCGCTATCTCAATCTGGCAGAAAAACACGACCTGCCGCGTATTGTGACCATTCAGAACCCGTACAGTTTGCTTAACCGCAGTTTCGAGGTAGGTCTGGCCGAGGTGAGCCAGTATGAAGGTGTGGAGTTGCTGGCATACTCCTGTCTCGCTTTTGGTACGCTAACAGGTAAATACCTTAATGGGGCCCGCCCGGCGGGTGCCAGAAACACGTTATTCAGCCGTTTTACCCGTTACAGCAGTGAGCAGGCAGAACAGGCAGTGGCCGCTTATGTTGAGGTGGCAAAACGCCATAATCTGGATCCGGCGCAAATGGCGCTGGCGTTTGTTCGCCAGCAGGCGTTTGTTGCCAGTACCTTGCTGGGGGCAACCAGTATTGAACAGTTAGAAACAAATATTGGCAGCTATAACCTGACACTGTCTGAAGATGTGCTCGCAGAACTGGAAGCGGTACACAAGCGCTATACCTACCCGGCACCATAACCACTACGTTGCCTGTTTTCACAGGCAACGTTACCCCTGGCCCGTTAAGGCGCTGTGCGCTGGCGGGCTTTTTTATCCTGGCCGCGCTTCCACATCCACAGGCCACAGATAGCCACAGCAAACAGCACACCAAACCCAACACCAATGCCAATCACTGGTACACCCACTTTCACCGCCAGTGAGTAAAGACCAAGCATCAGCAACATGGCGATGTTTTCACCCAGGTTTTGGACTGCAATAGCATTGCCTGCTCCCACAGTATGTTTACCTCTGTCCTGTAACAAAGCATTTAGTGGCACAACAAAAAAGCCGCCCAACATCCCAATCACCATCAACAGAACATAAGCAGGCAACAGGCTGTGTTGTACGGCGAAAAAGGCCACGCCAACACCAATCAGCACCCCGGCTGGCATGCACCGGGCAACCGTTTTAAGCGTGACCAGGCGCGCTGCGGCTCCTGCACCGGCCACAATGCCAATCGCCACCATCGCGTTAAGATAGGTTGGCGTGGCGTTGTCCGTCAGCCCCAGCGCAACGGGTACCCACAGCACCAATAAGAAACGCAGAGTCACCCCTGCGCCCCAGAACATGCTGGTTCCCACCAGCGAAAAACGGGTCTCTCCCATATGCCAGAGTGTGCGGCAGGCCAAAGAAAAGTGCGCCACCATTTTCCCCGGATGCCAGGATAACCCGGTACGTGCAGGTTGCAGGCGGGGAATCAAAAAGTTTGCCGCCACTGCACCACCATAAACCAGTACACACACTCCCAGCGCCGCCAGTATGTGCCAGTCAGCCAGTACCCCCCCGGCCACTGAGCCCATAAGAATGGCGGCAATGGTTGAGGACTCCATCAAACCATTGGCTTTAACCAAACGGTCGCCGGTAGTCAGCTCACCCAGAATGCCATATTTCGCTGGCGAGTATGCCGCTGCGCCAATCCCAACCAGGGTATAGCCGACAAACGGATTCAACCCGGCGCAAATCACCGCTGCACCAAACAATTTCAGGGCGTTGGCAATCATCATTACTCGCCCTTTGGCAAGGCTGTCAGCAAACTGTCCGACAAAGGGGGCGAACAAAATATAAGCGCCAACAAATACCATTTGCAGTACCGGCTGGCTCCAGTCCGGGTAGAATTGCTGTTTGAGTACTGCCAGGGTGGCAAATAGCAATGCATTATCGCCAAACGCAGACAGGAACTGAGCCACCATCACCGCCATCATGCCGCGCGAATACAACCCTTGCTGAACCTCTGGTGCCTTAGCCATTAACGTTTTCTCCTTCAGCAACCATACTGGTCAGAGTTACAAAGTCAGGTTTGCCACTGCCCAGCAACGGCAGTTGCTTAAGGAAGCGGATATCACGGGGAACCGCCAGTTCTGGCATGCCCTGCTCACGCGCCTGGCGTAACAAACGTTCGCGAGTCAGTTCGCTGTCTGTGGTATACAGCACCAGCGCTTCACCTTTACTGGCATCATGGCGGATAACCGTGGCATGTAATTTTTCAGGGGAAACACCCAGCGCCAGTTGCTCAACGGCCTCCAGTGAAACCATTTCACCGGCAATCTTGGCAAAACGCTTTGCGCGGCCCTGAATAACGCAGAACCCCTGGTTATCAAACGCAACAATATCGCCAGTGTCGTACCAGCCTTCTTCAGGCTCACCATACTGATTTTCTGCACAAGGCGTTTCGAGGTAGCCCGGCTTTTCTACCCGCAAGTAACCTTTCATGATATTAGGACCTTTGAGCTGTAAACGCCCGCCGTCACTGATACCTGGAACAGCCAACAAACGTGCATCCATTCCCGGAAGAATACGCCCCACAGTGCCACTTTTTGCCGCCATAGGGACATTGATTGATACCACGGGAGCACATTCCGTCACGCCATAACCTTCAAGCACACGTAAACCAAATTTTTCCTGCCACAACGCGCGGGTTGTTTCCTGGAGTTTTTCGGCCCCAGCCACGACATAGCGAACTTTGAAGAAATCGTAAGGGTTAGCAAAGCGCCCGTAATTAGCAAGGAATGTAGGAGTACCGAATAACACCGTACAGTTACGGTCATAAACCAGTTCAGGGACAACCCGATAATGTAACGGGCTCGGGTAGAGAAAAACCTCGGCACCTGTCAGTAAAGGGGTTAATAACCCAACGGTTAATCCGAATGAATGGAACAAGGGTAATGCCGACATAAAGCGATCGCGTGCGGTAAAATCAGCAATGGTGCGAATTTGCTCAACGTTTGCCAGCAGGCTTTTGTGGCTGTGTACCACGCCTTTCGGGTGGCCTTCAGAGCCGGAAGTAAACAAAACCAGAGCTTCGTCTTCAGGCTGTTGAGCAACCTGAGCACAGCGAGGTACCAGAAGGTGTGCGAAGATCCAGGCTTTGTCACTGAATGTGATATCGGCTTTTAAATCCTCAAGGAATACCCATTTAACCTGAGTCAGTTGCTCCGGCAGGTGCCATAGTTTGCCTTTATCAAGAAACTGCCTGGACGTGAATACCGTTTTAATCTCTGCGGCAGTAATAGCGCTGGTCAGCCCTTTAACTCCGGCGGTGTAATTCATCATGGCCGGAATTCGCCCCCGGGAAACAGCCCCGAAAATAACCGCAGCCGAAATACCGGCATTAGGCAGCATCAGGCCAATTCGCTCACCTTTCTGGCTGTATTTTTCGAGGACCCGGCCGACGAAGAGGATCTTAGTCAGTAACTTCCGGTAGGTGTCTGGTGTGAAATTAATATCTTCAATACAGTGTTTGCGGGAGCCATAGCGGCGCTGTGCCGACAAAAGTGCTTCGAACAACGTTTCGCGCGGGCGAACAGCCATACGCGCTTCCATCATGATTTGGTGCAACATTTCCCCGGCCATGCGGCGGCGGTCGCGCGCTTTAGGGGCCTGCGGCATAGGCAATGAAGTCGGGGGAAGGATATGCAGCGTAATTCGTGGAAACAGGCGGCGTTTTACCACCCCTTTCAGGCGGCTGAAAAATGTCAGTTCAGCACCATCAATACGCAACGGTACAACAGTCGCCTGTGTTTTGGCAGCGACAAACCCGGCACCATCATAGATTTTCATCAGTGACCCCGTTGTACTGATACGCCCTTCCGGGAATATCACTACCGGCCTGCCCTGCTCAACCAGGCGAACCAGGTGCTTAATTGACATCGGCTTTGTCGGGTCCAGAGGAACAAAATCAATAATGGGGCGTAACCAGCGCATGAACCATTGGTTACTGATGGAGGTATAGACCGCAAAAACGGGCCTGACGGGAAGAAACAGTGCTAACAACACGCCATCGAGAAAAGAGACATGGTTCGGCGTAATCAGCACCCGCTCACTGGACAGCGCCGCGTTATCCCCACTGACAGTGACGCGAAAAACTATTCTGAACACTGCGCGAAAAAGACCAAAAAGCATATCAACTCCCTTTGTAGTCGGAAACCTGGACAGCCATAAATGAATACAGGGAGAGAGAGTACACGACTTACCAGACGGGAGCGACTGAATATCTGCAGAGTAAAAAAAACCTGCGCATCCGCGCAGGCTGGTGTAATGCTTGAGTTCAGCGAAAATTGGCTGACATCACCTATCAATACCTCTGGGACTTTTATCCTGACGGGTTGACGGGCAATACACCACCTCTAAAAAGCAAGTAAATTGGGCGAATTGCAACCAGGTATGTCTTTTACAGATTTATGTTACAACACTGAAAAAAAACAAAAAAAAACCTGCGCATCCGCGCAGGCTGGTGTAATACTTGTGTTCAGCTAAAAAGCGGCTGACATCACCTATCAATACCTCTGGGATAATCAATTTACCAGCAGGCTCCTTTGCACCGCCACCCGTGAATCGCAACAGGCTTTCGCAAAGTGTAAGCAAAAATTTGCCCTGACATGCTTTCCACTCATCCCAGATAAACCGATTACACTATTTTGTTTTTTTGTGAGATGTCTGGGCAGAGCAACGGGCATTTACTTGATGTGAAGGGTTTTTTCCGCAACACTAAAGGAAGTGTAATCGTTTCCCCTAAATTTAAGGTCCGCTATGGCGACAATAAAGGATGTGGCCCGGCTGGCAGGTGTTTCTGTCGCCACTGTTTCACGAGTCATCAATGACTCCCCAAAGGCCAGCGAGGCATCACGCCTGGCGGTGACAAACGCGATGCAGGAACTGAACTACCACCCCAATGCGAATGCACGGGCGCTGGCACAACAAAATACGGAAACGATTGGTCTGGTCGTTGGTGATGTTTCTGATCCTTTTTTTGGTGCAATGGTAAAAGCCGTGGAACAAGTGGCTTACCACACTGGCAATTTTTTGCTGATAGGCAATGGCTACCATATTGAGAAAAAAGAGCACCAGGCTATTGAGCAACTGATACGCCACCGCTGTGCCGCACTGGTGGTTCACGCCAAGATGATCCCGGACAGTGAACTGATGCCGTTGATGCGGCAAATCCCCGGGATGGTGTTAATCAACCGTACACTCCCTGGTTATGAAAAACGCTGTGTGGCTCTGGACGACCGCTATGGCGCATTTATTGCCACCCGGCACCTTATTCAGCAAGGGCATACAGAGATTGGTTACTTGTGCTCCAACCACCAGATATCTGATGCCACAGACCGCCTGCAGGGTTATTATGATGCTCTGAAAGCCCATGATATCCCCACTCAGGACAGGCTGGTGGCTTTTGCCGAGCCAGATGAAAGTGGTGGCGAGCAGGCTATGACTGAGTTGCTGGGCAGAGGGCGAAGTTTTACTGCCGTTGCCTGTTATAATGACTCGATGGCTGCAGGTGCCATGGGGGTTTTGAGCGATAATGGCATTGAAGTGCCACGGGAAATATCACTGATTGGCTTCGATGACATTCTCATTTCCAGATACATGCGCCCGCAACTCACCACAGTCCGTTACCCTATCGTCACCATGGCGACACAAGCCGCAGAGTTAGCGCTTGCCCTTGCGGAAAACAGGCCCATTCCGGAAATTACACATATGTTCAGCCCGACGCTGGTACGCCGCCATTCCGTCACGGCGCCAGCGGAGCTTCATAACGACTGATGGTAGAGATGAACGGGTTTGTCTGGTGTATCCAGCCCGTCACCAATGTAGCGCCAGCCAAAGCGCTCGTAGTACTCTTTACAGGCCGAGTACAGATACAGGTCACTAAACCCTTGTTTGCGGGCGTACTGCATCACATGGTGCTGTAACGACTCCCCCAGCCCTTGCCCACGCCATGGGGTATCGACATACAGGGCTGCCAGCCAGGGCCATAAATCCTGGCGGCTTATCAAATCACACCGCCATAACCCCACTGTCCCACAAAGTTGCCCCTGGTCGTTGGCAACAAAAGTAATGGGCAAAGCGCCAGGCTGCTGGCTGTGCTGTACTATGCTGGCATAGAAACCAGCATAATCGGCCCCACCGAAAGCTTCGGTGAGCCAGCGGGTAACCTGTGGTGCAAAATGCGCAGCCTGGTACAGAGGCTGGATTATCATTGCAACTTCCCCTGAAAAATGGGAACAGATTCAAACAGGTAGCCATCGAAATCCGGTGCGTCGGCATCAGAAAACTCCAGCATACTGTGTTTAAGATTTTCTAAATGTTGCCACATTGCCTGCCATGCGCCCATTACATCCCGGCGCCGTAGAGCGGCCAGAATGGTCTGGTGATCCCCCATCCATTTAAGCCGGTAAGCACGCGTTTCAATATGCCCACGCATGTGCTGCCATAACGGGCTGGCATCCATATGGCGCCAGATACTTTCCACTGTCTCCAGTAACATCTGGTTCTGTGAAGAACCCGCCAGCAGCAGATGAAAAACCTTATTGTTATCCTGGCTGGTATCATTCAGCGCAATAGCACGCTGCTCTTGCTCCAGGATACGTTTGAGATTATCGATATCTGCTTTAGTGGCCATTTTCGCCGCAAAAGCGGCAATATTGCTCTCGAGTAACTGCCTGGCCTGTAGCATTTCAAACGGGCCAATTTCACTATTAAAAAAGCGCTCTTCTTCCTCTTCGTTTTCCGCCGGAATACGCATCACATACACACCGGATCCCTGGCGAATATCTACCACACCCTGCAGTTCAAGCATGAGTAACGCTTCCCTGACGATAGTGCGACTGACCCCATATTTTTCAGCAATCATACGCTCGGTGGGTAAACGCGACCCCACAGGGTGCAATCCCTGAATAATATGGTTTCTGAGATCATCGCCTATCTCCTGATACTGTTTTTTTTCTGGCGGAACGGCCATCTTTTCCACGATGTCACCTGTGAGCATTACTATCAGCATAAAACCGCCGGGGAAAACGCTACTCATCTGTTCCCGGCGGAAATTTATGCTAGCTTACCAAACTCATTGCCTGATCGAGAACTTTCGCGCCGTTAAGCGTGCCATAGGCCACAGGATCGATAACAGCTATCGGGATCTGGTGTGCATCCGTCAACTTTTTGTTTTCAGCCAATTTAAACCGTACTTGCGGCCCCAGCAGCACCACCTGAATATCAGCACCAAAGTTCTCAAGTTCATCACGCAGGCCCTGTTCCGCAATCGCATAAATTTCAACGGTCATGCCACGCTCCCCGGCCTCCTTACGCATTTTGGTCACCACCAGTGAAGTGGACATCCCGGCAGAACAACACAGTACAATACGTTTCATGGTTATCCCCTATTTCCATTCGTCATCAACTGAGAGAGCCAATACCCGTGAATCGCGAATCTGGCGAAACCAGTACGCTGATTTTTTCAGGCGGCGATCACGGTTATTTTCAAGGTCGATTTCGACCAGCCCATACCGGTTCTTAAATGCGTTCATTGGCGAAACATTGTCAGTAAATGCCCACACCATATAGCCAAGGCAATTTGCGCCAGCTTCACGGGCACGCAATGCCTGAAAGAGATGTTCGCTATAGAATTCAATGCGGTAGTCATCTTCAATTACACCATCGCTGTTACGAAAACGCCCTTCATTTTCAATGCCCATACCATTTTCTGCGATGAACCACGGTATATTGCGGTAGTCTGTTTTCAGGCGCATAGCCATGTCATAAATGATTTGTGGGTAGATTTCCCAACCCCGTGATGTGTTCATTCTCCGTCCGGGCAGTGTAAAAGGCTCGTAATAGCAGGCAGGGTGAAATGGCGTTTCCGGGTTCCAGGCATGAGAAGGCGCCTGAACCCGGTGGGGGTAATACAGATTGATACCCAGTTCATCAACGCAGTTATCCCGCATCACAGCAAGATCGTTTTCGCTGTAATGCCAGGCAACTTCATGGCGGGCGAGTGTATCCAGCAGTAATTCGGGATAGCAGCCATGTACCATTGGGTCAAGAAACACCCGGTTATAGAACAAGTCATACATTTGTGCAGCTTTTTGATCATGAGCCGCACTGGAACGCGGATAGGTAACTTCCGGATTCAGGATGCAGCCAATCGTACCCGGATACCCTTTTTCCCTGAATAACTGGATAGCTTTCGCGGTTGCAAGGTTCTTGTGGTGATTCCATTGCATCCAGGTACCCGTATTTTGCTCATGGGGCCAGCGCAGGGCATCCAGGTAGACCCGGGTTTGCACCACAACCGGTTCATTAAACGTATACCAACGGCGTACTTTTGCATGGAAACGTTCAAATACTTTCCCGACATAATGCACAAACAGCTCAACAACCTCACGGGATGCCCACCCTCCGTCATTGTCAAATAACTCAGCGGGTAGCTCATAATGTTCCAGGCAGATCATGGGCTCAATGCCTGCACGAATCAGTTCATCGAGCACATTATCAATGTATGTCGCATAGTCTTCATCGACCACCGCATTACGGTAATCGGTGAAAAAACGTGACCAGTTAATTGAAGTGCGAAAATGCGTCAGCCCGGCCTGTTTCATCAGGGCGACATCTTCTTTGTACCGTTGATAGAAGTTCGTGGCGACAGCAGGACCATAGCCGTTATGCCATACATGGCGTTCGCGTTTGTACCATGCGTCCATCCATGAATCCTGCCCAGGCTGCTTCCCCTGCCAACCTTCTGTCTGCCAGGCTGAAGCGGCAGCGCCTAAAATAAAATCGTCCGGAATAGTTTTCGTTATTGATGCCATGATTTCCCTCATGCATTAGTGGGTGTGACACTTTGCTGCCGCTGTGCCTGCTCTGCACGGTACGAAGCAATTTTTACAAAGGGTAAATAAATCAGTACCGAAACCAGGATACACACCAGTTGAGTCACTACTGCGCCCATAGAACCTGCTGTTGAAAGCCAGGCATTGATTAATGGCGGCGTTGTCCAGGGCACCATAACGACAGCTTTGCCAGCAAACCCGGTAACCGTGGCGAAATAGCCAATCGTTCCTGTAACCAGTGGTGTAATAATGAAAGGTACGGCGAGAATGGGGTTGAGCATAATCGGCATACCAAATATGACAGGTTCATTAATATTGAACACACCAGGCCCAATAGAAAGCTTGGCTATTTCCTTCATTTCTTTACGCCGGGTGGCAATCATTACCGCAAGCAACAGGCCAATTGTCAGGCCTGAGCCGCCAATACTCATGTAAACATCCCAAAATGGCATGGTAATAATATTCGGTACTTCTTTACCCTGTTCAAATGCTGACATATTGACGGTAATCGCCCCAAGCAAAAGAGGTTCGCGAATGGGCTTGATCATCTGATTACCATGAATGCCTATCACCCAAAATAACTGGGCAACAAACATCAAAAACAATATTCCCGGCAAACTTTGTACCACCCGTTCCAGCGGTTGCTGTACGACCTGGTACACCGCATCATATAAATACATGCCAGTAAGTTGATGAAAGATAAAGCCCAGGGTGGCAACCAGTGATGTGGTAATAATCGCCGGGATAAGCGCAGAAAAAGAGGCAGACACGTTAGGCGGTACTGTGTCAGGCATCTTAATTTTCAGGCGGTCGCGGTTTTCCAGCCAGGTATAGATTTCCACTGAAAAAATGGCGATAAACATGCCGAGAAATAAGCTGCGGGTATCGGAAAATTGCCGGGCCAGCACATCTTTCACCATATGTAACTGGCCATCCACCATCATTTCCACTGTGGTCGGTGTGACACAGATAAAACAGATAACGGCCAGTAACCCTGGGAACAGGGTTTTCATGCCATTAATCCGCCCCAATTCAATACCGATTAAAAACACAGCACCGATATTAAGAAAGTTTAATGTGGCGTAATTCAGTGCACTGGTAATCGGTTTCAGGGTGGAAAGGAAAGAAAACATCTCAAAACTGGCTAATCCATTTTTGGCGTCCAGAACCATATTCGAGATAAGCACAGAGAATGCACCGACTATAATCACTGGCATCAGTGTAATGAATGCAGCTTTGATTGCCATGATATAGCGGTAGCTATTGAATCGGGTGGCAAAACTCCCGAGGGAGTCGATAAGCTTTTCCTGTAAAGCCATGAGTTAATACCTCATATCGCAATTATTGTTATGTCAACGTGGGTACAGCAACCTCTATTTGGCATACCAAAAAGTAGTATCAGATAGGTTAATAAACTGTGACGAGATTCTCACAAGACAAATTTGGTATTCCAGTAAGATAAATATCACGAATTTTGGCATACCAAATAAGGTGAACTATGTTTGATTTCGAAAATTGCGTAATGGGGTTGCTGGTTCATGCAGGAGAAGCGCGTTCATGTGCCATGCAGGCGATGCAACTGGCTCGTGAGCAGCAATGGGATGAGGCACGCAAGGCACTGGCTGATGCGGATACTGCGGCCAGAGAAGCGCACAAAGTACAAACCGCATTAATCAGCGAAGATGAAGGTAGTGGGAAAATTGCCGTGCCGTTGATCCTGGTTCATGCCCAGGATCATCTGATGACAGCTATGCTATGCCGGGATCTGGCAGAAGAAATGATTCTCCTGCGCGAAGATATTTGGCATACGAAGCAAGGCTAACAAGCTTAGCCTGCTCCTGCGGAATTAACATTGCTCAAGTTGCAGCAACTCTTCAATGGTCTGGCGGCGGCGAATCAGGCGCGGGACGCCCTGTTCGAATAATACTTCAGGCAGTAATGGGCGGCTGTTGTAATTAGAAGACATAGAAGCACCATATGCCCCGGTATCATGCAGCACCAGGTAGTCACCAACATGCACTTCAGGTAACTGGCGTGGCTCGACCATGCCACCTTCCAGTTGGGTAAAGACATCGCCAGATTCACACAACGGGCCCGCGACAACGGTCCCCCGGGTGGAAGCCATGTCAACACTGCGCCCCGCTCCTGGCAACACAGAGATATGGTGATAACTGCCGTACATGGCCGGGCGCATCAGGTCATTGAACCCGGCGTCCACCAGCACAAAATGGCGGCTGCCCATATCTTTCACGCCGCGTACCTGGGTAACCAGCACACCCGCTTCAGCCACCAGAAAACGGCCAGGTTCAATTTCCAGTTTTACCGGATGCCCTAAATGCGCAGCAATTTTCTCGCGCGCCGCATTCCACAGACCAAAATAATGTGCAGTGTCAATCGATTCCTCATCATAATGATAGGGAACAGATAAACCACCACCCGCTGAAATGGCTTCAAGATCCTGACCGAACTGCACCACCTGGCTTACCATGGCATCACACACTTGTTCCAGATGGCCGTAATCGACACCGGAACCAATATGCATATGCAGCCCCACCAGTTTCAACTGGTAACGCTGAATCACGCGCAGTGCTTCTGGTAAATCTGCATACCAAATACCGTGCTTGCTGTTTTCTCCACCGGTGTTGGTTTTCTGACTGTGGCCATGACCAAACCCCGGGTTAATACGCAGCCAGACACGGTGGCCGGGCGAACTCTCGCCAACCTGTTCCAGCATATCCACCGAACCGGCATTAACAGGAATGTGCAATTCGCGCACCCGTTCAAGCGTTGCCTCATCAATCACATCTGCCGTAAAGACCACATCATCACCCTGCGCTACCGGGTCAAACCCCGCTACCAGAGCGCGCTCAATTTCCCCCAGAGATACGGCATCCACGCGAACCCCCTGCTCGCGCATCAGGCGAAGAATATGGGTGTTGGAACAGGCCTTTTGGGCAAAGCGAATCACATCAAACTGGGCGAGTTGCGCAATCTGCCGGGTGATAACGTCAGCATCATAAGCCCATACCGGGCACCCGAACTTTTCTGCCAGTGGTAATAAATGAGTGGCATTTAACGCAGTTTCGGTGGTGTTCAGCGGACGCGGCATAACAGATTTTCCTGGCTCGATAAAAGGTGATAACGCCATTACGCCACACTCAGCAAAAAATAAAAAATATCGATTTTTGTTAACTCTATGCAAAAATGATATGGATTTCGGAGGGGAATAATATGCCAGCAATCAATTTACGCCATATAGAGATCTTCCATGCAGTAATGACAACCGGCAACCTGACTGAGGCAGCAAGGCTACTGAGCACCTCTCAGCCGACAATAAGCCGTGAGCTGGCGCGTTTTGAAAAAATCGCTGGCCTGCAATTATTCACCCGGGTTCGTGGGCGGTTGCACCCCACAGCGCAAGGCCTGCGGTTGTTTGAAGAAGTTCAGCGTTCCTGGTATGGGCTTGACCGTATTATTGATGCAGCTGAGAGTTTGCGTGAGTTTCGCCAGGGGGAACTGTCGCTGGTGTGTTTACCTGTTTTTTCCCAGTCGCTGCTACCCACTTTAATTCAACCTTTTCTGGCGCGTTACCCTGAATTAAGCCTGACCATTGTTCCCCAGGAATCGCCCGTGCTGGAAGAGTGGCTGTCTGCCCAGCGCCATGACCTGGGCTTAACAGAAACCACCAGTACACCGGCAGGGACATCGCGCCAGACGCTGGCAACACTCAATGAAGTATGTGTCCTGCCCGCCAGCCACCCACTGGGAAACAAACCTTGCCTGGAGCCAGCTGATTTTAGTGGCGAAAACTTTATTAGTTTGTCTCGCCAGGACAGCTATCGCCAGTTGCTGGATGCATTGTTTCAGGAGCATAACGTTAAACGCCGCATGGTGGTGGAAACCCACAGTGCGGCGTCCATTTGTGCCATGGTGAAAGCGGGGGTGGGAGTTTCGGTCGTGAATCCTTTTACCGCCCTGGATTATGCCGGGCGCGATATCATCGTCCGGCCTTTTAGTGTGGACATTCCTTTCACAGTGAGCCTGATTCGCCCACTACACCGCCCTGCTTCTGCCCTGGTTGACGCCTTTAGCGCTCATATGTCCCAGGCCATAACCTCTGTCACGCAGCCACTTGCATCCTTGCTTAAACAGGGCAATCCGCCAGCATAAACCCCAGGGCATCTTCAACATGAATCGCAGTGGTATCAAAGACAGGCAGGGGAACATCTTCCTGCTTTATCAATAAACCGATTTCCGTACAGCCGAGAATAATCCCTTGCGCTCCGCGGGCAATCAGGCCTTCGATGGCGCCCAGAAAAGCGGTTTTCGCCTCGGGAGTGATTTGGCCCATGCACAGTTCATCAAAGATTATCCGGTTAATGTTCTGGCGTTGTTCCGGGGGTGGGACCAGGCACGCCAGGCCAAAATTTTGTGCCAGGCGGCCTGTCAGGAAATCCTGCTCCATGGTATAGCGCGTACCCAGCAGCCCCAGGCGTTGAATTCCTGCTCTGGCAATGCTGCGCCCTGTCGCATCGGCAATGTGCAAAAATGGCAATGTACAGGCGGATTCAATCTGGTCTGCAACCCGGTGCATGGTATTGGTACACAACACAATACCCTGCGCGCCAGCTGCCTGCAGGCCCTGTGCAGCACTGGCAAGAATTTCCCCGGCTTTTACCCACTGCCCTGATGCCTGGCAAGCCTCAATTTCATAAAAATCAACACTATGTAATACAATTTTTGCGGAGTGCAGCCCACCCAGCCGGGCTTTAACACCTTCATTAAGTAACTGATAATAAGGTAGAGTGGACTCCCAGCTCATACCGCCAATCAGGCCCAGTGTTTTCATCCTTCACCTCCTGTTAATTCTCCACAGACTACCCTGTTCAGCTAAGTAATAAAACGTGATCCCACTTCCAAATCCCTGGGGCATCGTTTCTTTTCTCAGTTGAGTACTATAAAATAATTGAAACAATGTTTCACTATCATGGAATCCACACATGTTTACGTTTATCAAAGAAACCGAACTTGAGGACCTGGGCGCAGGTGTTTCCCGCCGTATTCTGGCGCATGATGGCAATATGATGGCAGTTGAAGTGCATTTTGAAACAGGCGCTGTCGGCCCAATGCATAATCACCCCCACGAACAATTAACTTATGTTCTGGCTGGCGAGTTTGAATTCACCATTGGTGATGAAACCCATGTGGTTACCGCTGGTGATACGCTCTACAAGCAGCCTAATATCATGCATGGCTGTGTCTGCCTGAAAGCCGGAAAGTTACTGGATACCTTTACACCAATCCGGCAAGATTTCCTGAAATAAGCGGTTTGGCAGGCCGGGCGTCAGATTACCGCCAGGCCTGTGCGCAGGCGGCATTAAATTCCGGATTCTTTTACCGGGTCCGGATTCCACCCCATTATACGCGCCCGTTGTTGTTGCACGGCCTGTTTACCCAGCACCCACATACAGAAAGCGCATGCGCCAAACAAAGCCGCAATCACAGCCACAAAGGGCTTTGAAATACCGTCTTGTTTGATGGGTAAAGAAGGGGACATTTGATAGCGGAAAGGAGAGAAATCAATCTCCTTAATTTTTATCGCTTCCAGTTGCGACAGGACATGCTGCTGATTCAGCAGATCAGCATTAAGTTCCGCAACATCATGAATCGACTTCTCTATATCGAGTTTTGCTGCCAGGCCACGGGCCCCAAGGGCGATGCTGAAATCAGGGTCATCATTCACCGCCTGCCCATTGCTATAAACCGGTTCTTTGATACCTGCGGCATTTGCGACGGCCAGAGAATAATTCAGGCGCTGAATCGCTACATTGTGTGCATTTTCCAGCCGCGTGCGTTCCAAATCGAGTTGGTGTTGTTTATAGCGGATTGTAAGTGCCTGTTCGTCCTGAAGGGTTTTCACTTCTTCCGCCACTACCTGGCGCATCACATATTCGATGTACCCGGTCAGCACTTGCTGTGCTTCCTGCGCATCGGGTGCGGTAAACTTCAGTGTCCAGGATTCATATGGGCTGTTTTCAGAGCGTTTCACATCGATATTAGCCGCAGATGTTATCTTGCCCGAAACCAGAACCACTGAGCGGTGTAATTCCTCTGCACTGTATTTCGCCCCATTTAATTGAGACAAAATAAAAGGGGAATGGGACAAATAACTCGCTTTCAGTGTCTGTGAGTCAAACTTCGTCAAAAAGGATTTGAACAACTTTTGCGAGTCTGCATGGCGCTCCACACCCAACACGTTCAGGTGAACCAACTGACTCCTCAACGCTTCAAACTGAGCACTTTCGGCGGGTGTGATAACTGCCTCGCTGGTCCATTTTTGCGGCAACAGAAAAGTCACTGCCACACCAATGAGCCCACACAGGAATGTAAACATAATTAACTGTTTTTTAACCTTCCCAAGCAAGGAAAGTAACGCAATCAGGTCAATTTCATTCTCTGAGCGAGGTAAAGCAAGCGATTCATTCCCATTAAAAAAATCAGTTTTCCCCTGATTTTTCAAAACACTTTGCACTGTCATCATATCCCTCTAAGGTTTTTGCTACTGGTGTACACGCATCCTGCAATATCGCTTTATAATGTTATACAAAACAAAATTTCAATAAAATTATTCCGTATAATTCATTAACAACAATATTTTACATCACTAAACACACTGAAAATAGGAAAAAAACGCTTACACCACTAAAAATAGTTGAGTTTAATGTCTTCCTCCACAGCTCGCCCATGTGGGCAAAAACCTCTGTCACTTCAAATTTTCGAAACATCGTTTCGACTTCGATCACATTTCCATTAAACAGCGAATGACGGAAAATAAAATAGCAATAGAATAAATTAAAACGCTGTTTTACAAACATGAAATAGCGGTTCATTTAAACCTGTACGCACTGTCTTTCCTGTTACAGGACAAAGAATTGAAATTGTTTTGCACAGTGCTGGCCATGCCAGCACTCACCGCTACAGCGCACCTGCGGCGCGCTGTACAGCAGTAAGCAGCCGTTTCTCTAATTGTTTGCCAGGTAGGTATATTATGAATGAAAACAAGCTTCTGGGTCTGGCCTGGATATCGCCCTATATTATAGGGTTGATAGTCTTCACGGCCTTCCCATTTGTTTCATCGTTTTTTTTAAGCTTTACCGATTATGATTTAATGAACCCGCCCACATTTAACGGTATTGAGAATTATCGTTACATGTTCCTTGAAGACGGCCTCTTCTGGAAATCAATGGGTGTCACCTTTGCCTATGTATTTATTACTATTCCGTTAAAATTAGCCTTTGCCCTGGGGATTGCGTTTGTTCTTAATTTTAAATTACGCGGCATTGGCTTTTTCCGCACTGCTTACTATATACCGTCCATTCTTGGCAGTTCTGTTGCCATTGCGGTTTTGTGGCGGGCACTGTTTGCGATTGATGGACTGCTCAACAGCTTTATCGGCTTTTTTGGTATGGATCCCATCAACTGGCTTGGCGAACCTTCACTGGCACTGATGTCGGTTACCTTGTTACGCGTGTGGCAATTTGGTTCAGCGATGGTTATTTTCCTGGCCGCACTACAGAATGTCCCGCAATCTCAGTATGAAGCAGCCATGATTGATGGCGCGTCTAAATGGCAAATGTTTATCAAAGTGACCGTGCCACTGATTACGCCGGTAATTTTCTTTAACTTCATCATGCAGACCACGCAGGCATTCCAGGAATTTACCGGCCCTTATGTCATTACTGGCGGTGGGCCAACATATTACACCTACTTATTCTCACTCTATATCTACGACACCGCGTTTAAATACTTCGATATGGGCTACGGTGCCGCGCTGGCGTGGGTATTGTTCCTGGTCGTCGCGTTATTCGCCTCTATTGCATTCAAGTCTTCAAAATACTGGGTGTTCTACTCTGCCGATAAGGGAGGCAAAAATGGCTGATATCCAGCATAGCCCGATGTCGTCGCAAAAACTCTCTCATGCTGAGCGGGAAGTTCAGCGTACTCTGCGACGGGAAAAAATAAACGCGTGGGTCCGTTATGTGATTCTGATTTTTGTCGGTTTATTAATGCTTTACCCACTGGCATGGATGTTCTCGGCCTCTTTTAAACCGAACCATGAAATCTTTACCACGCTGGGTTTATGGCCTTCAAATCCGACATCAGACGGGTTTATCAATGGCTGGAAAACCGGTACCGAATACACCTTTGGTCATTACATGCTCAATACATTTAAGTATGTCATTCCTAAGGTGTTGCTGACCATTATCTCTTCTACTGTGGTTGCCTACGGCTTTGCCCGTTTCGAGATCCCCTGGAAGAAATTCTGGTTTGCCACATTGATTGCCACCATGTTGCTGCCAAGTACTGTTTTGCTGATCCCACAGTATTTGATGTTCCGTGAAATGGGCATGCTGAATAGCTATTTGCCACTGTATCTGCCACTGGCATTCGCGACCCAGGGGTTCTTTGTCTTCATGCTGATTCAGTTTCTGCGCGGTGTCCCGCGCGATATGGAAGAAGCAGCTCAAATTGATGGTTGTAACTCCTTCCAGGTGTTGTGGTACGTGGTGGTGCCAATTCTTAAACCCGCCATCATCTCCGTCGCGCTGTTCCAGTTTATGTGGTCAATGAACGACTTTATCGGCCCACTGATTTATGTCTACAGCGTGGATAAATACCCCATTGCACTGGCGCTGAAAATGTCTATCGATGTTACTGAAGGCGCGCCGTGGAATGAAATTTTGGCAATGGCGAGTATCTCCATTTTGCCGTCAATTATTGTTTTCTTCCTGGCCCAACGCTACTTCGTTCAGGGCGTTACCAGCAGCGGAATTAAAGGTTAACGAGGGAATATCATGGCTGAAGTTATTTTTAATAAGCTCGAAAAAGTCTACTCCAACGGCTTCAAAGCGGTACATGGTATCGACCTGAAAATCGCAGACGGAGAATTCATGGTCATCGTCGGCCCGTCAGGTTGTGCTAAATCGACAACCTTGCGCATGCTTGCGGGGCTGGAAACCATTAGTGGTGGTGAAATCCGCATTGGTGAAAAAGTGGTGAATAACCTGGCACCTAAATCGCGCGGAATAGCGATGGTATTCCAGAACTACGCGCTCTACCCACATATGACGGTGCGCGAAAACCTGGCGTTTGGCCTGAAGTTAAGCAAGTTACCAAAAGAACAGATTAATGCGCACGTCGACGAAGCGGCCAAAATTCTCGAGCTTGAAGACCTGCTCGACCGGTTGCCGCGCCAGTTATCAGGCGGCCAGGCTCAACGTGTTGCCGTTGGCCGCGCCATTGTTAAAAAACCGGATGTTTTCTTGTTTGACGAACCACTGTCCAACCTTGACGCCAAATTACGCGCCTCCATGCGTATTCGTATTTCTGACTTGCATAAGCAGTTGAAGAAAAGCGGTAAACCTGCAACCACTGTCTATGTCACACACGACCAGACAGAAGCGATGACCATGGGTGACCGTATTTGTGTCATGAAGCTCGGCCATATCATGCAGGTAGATACACCGGATAACCTGTACCACTACCCGAAAAACATGTTTGTCGCGGGCTTTATTGGTGCGCCGGAAATGAATATCAAACCGTCAAAACTGCTGGTGCAAAATGACCGGCTGCATATTCGTGTCGGTGAAGACTTACTGGAACTCAACGACACACAGCAAAAGAAACTTGCCAGCTATAAAAACCAGGATGTGTTCTTCGGTATTCGCCCGGAATTTGTCTCCATTGCCGATGAACCCTTTGACGGTAGCCACACAACCGGCCAAATGGTGCGCGTAGAAAACATGGGGCATGAATTCTTCGTCTACCTGAAAGTAGGTGACTTCGAGCTCACTGCCCGTATTCCTTCAGATGAAGCCAAACCGATTATTGAAAAAGGGCTTCATCGCCAGGTGTATTTCAAATTCGATATGAATAAATGCCATATCTTTGATGCAAAAACAGAACAAAACCTCTCTCTCTGACAGGAGTCATGATAATGAAAAAAATGTTATTGGGTGCCCTGATTACGACAACGCTGGCAATAACCGCCGGCCAGGCTTTTGCTGAGCAGGTGAATCTACGTATGTCCTGGTGGGGCGGTAACAGCCGACATCAGGCAACGCTTAAGGCACTCGACGAGTTTCATAAGCTGCACCCGGATATCAATGTTAAAGCGGAATACACTGGCTGGGACGGACATTTATCCAGGCTGACTACTCAGATTGCCGGGCGCACCGAGCCCGATGTCATGCAAACAAACTGGAACTGGTTGCCTATTTTTTCTAAAGATGGCACTGGTTTTTATGACCTCAACCAACAAAAAGATGTACTGGATTTGTCCCAGTTCTCGGCAAAAGAACTGCAATCCACCACCGTTAACGGCAAGCTCAACGGGATCCCGACATCGGTGACAGCCCGCGTCTTTTATTTTAATGACCAGACCTGGCAAAAAGCGGGTATCACCTTCCCGAAAACCTGGGATGAGCTGATGGCTGCCGGGAAAACATTTGAAACCAGGCTGGGTAAACAATATTACCCGGTAGTACTGGAACACCAGGATGTTCTGGCACTGCTTAACTCTTATATGGTGCAAAAATACAATATTGCCGCCATTGATGAGAAAACCAAAAAATTCGCTTACACCAAAGCACAGTGGGTAGAATTTTTTGAGATGTATAAAAAACTTATCGATAGCCATGTGATGCCAGACACCAAGTACTACGCTTCGTTTGGCAAGAGCAACATGTACGAAATGCGCCCGTGGATCCAGGGTGAATGGGGTGGCACTTATATGTGGAACTCCACAATCAATAAATATTCCGACAATCTCCAGCCACCAGCCAAACTGGTTCTGGGGAGTTACCCCATGCTGGAAGGCGCAACGGATGCAGGCCTGTTCTTTAAACCTGCTCAGATGTTCTCAATTGGCAAATCCAGCCAGCATCCAAAAGAAGCGGCTATGTTGATTAACTTCCTGCTGAACAGCAAAGAAGGTGTGGAAGCACTGGGGCTGGAGCGCGGTGTTCCGTTAAGCCATGCGGCAGTAGAGATCCTCACGGCAGATGGTTCAATCAAAGACAGTGATCCGGCTGTTGCCGGGCTGAAACTGGCTCAATCACTACCAACCAAACTTTCTGTCTCACCTTACTTCGATGACCCGCAGATTGTGGCGCAGTTTGGCACCACTTTGCAGTACATCGATTATGGACAAAAAACAGTAGCCGAAGCAGCGGCGGATTTTGAACGCCAGTCGGACCGCATTTTGCGGCGGGCCATGCGTTAATCACACGTCGGGTTGATGTTTGCCAATGGCTATCCACTCACCACCCTTATTTGCGGGCAGTGGTCCGGATAACTGAACACCGAATTACCCTGCCTCATATGGGGCAGGGTATTTTTTTACCTGTAAGGAGATAACATGGCTAAAGGAAGAAAAGTGCATCTTTCGTTTCGCCGCAGCATTGACCGTGAAACAGGCCACGAGGTTGTACGCTTAACGCCCCCGCATGTTATTTGTCATCGCAATTATTTTTACCAAAAATGTTTTACCCGGGATGGGCAAAAAATTGTCTTTGGCGGCGCATTCGAAGGCCACTGGAACTACTATCTGCTGGATCTCAATCGTGAAATTGCCACCCAACTGACTGAAGGCAATGGCGACAATACTTTTGGTGGTTTTTTATCCCATGATGACCGCCATTTATGGTACGTCAAAAATAAACGCGAACTGCGTAAAGTCTGCCTTGAAACCTGGGAAGAGCAGTGTGTCTACGAAGTGGATGCCAACTGGGTTGGCTACGGTACCTGGGTTGCCAACAGCGATTGCAGCCAGCTTGTCGGTATAGAAATCCGCAAGTCGGACTGGCGGCCACTGACCGACTGGCAAAAATTCCGCGACTTTTGGTACACCCGCCCGGAATGCCGGTTAATTCGGGTCGATTTACATTCTGGTGAACGCCATGTGGTGCTACAGGAAAAAAACTGGCTTGGTCACCCAATCTGGCGGCCAGATGACAACCAGACAATAGCGTTTTGCCATGAAGGACCACGCGACCTGGTCGGCGCCCGTATGTGGCTAACTGACCCACAAGGAAACAGGGTACGCAAAGTGTGCCAGCCGCAACCCGGTGAGAGTATGACTCATGAGTTTTGGGTGCCCGATGGAAGTGCGCTCTATTATGTCACGCACCATGAAGATGATGCCCACCGCTATTTATGCAGCGCAGATCCTGAAACCCTCGAGAACCGCAGGCTGAGAACTATCCCGCCCTGCTCCCATTTAATGAGCAGCCATGACGGGCGCTGGGTTGTGGGAGACGGTTCACCACATAAAACGGGTGCCACTGAGCTCAATGATCCGTTTATCTGGGTGTTCGATCTGCATAAAGGTAGCCAGAAGGCCATTTGTCGCCATGATACATCATGGAAAGTGCTGGAAGGCAACCGCCAGGTCACTCACCCACATCCGTCGTTTTCACCGGATAACCAGTGGGTTTTATTTACTTCAGATGCTGAAGGAATGCCTGCGCTGTGGCTGGCACATGTATAGTACCGTTAACCTTACCATGAGTCTGATGACAAACCTCATATCCGCACAGAACGAGAGGATATCACCCAATAAAAAACCAGGAAAATCAATTTATTGATTTTCGGCTGCTGACTAAAAAGAAGGAAAAACCACGCTTTTTCCTTCTTTTTCATCAATCTGATCACCTCCTTATGGCGGTGGCTCATGGATAATAAAAAGCCTCTGCCCGGTGTCCCGGGCAGAGGCTTTTTAGAGGTAGAAAAGCGAATTAACGTGCCAGCCAGCCACCGTCAACAGCAACGGTATAACCATTGATATAATCTGACGCTTCAGATGCCAGGAATACTACCGGCCCCATCAGATCACCTGGCTGGCCCCAACGCCCGGCAGGGATGCGGTCGAGGATTTCAGCGCTACGCTGTTCATCGCTACGCAGCTGCTGGGTATTGTTGGTTGCCATATAACCCGGCGCGATAGCATTCACGTTGATATTGTGTTTGGCCCATTCGTTCGCCATCAAACGGGTTATGCCCATAACGCCGCTTTTGGATGCAGTGTAAGACGGCACGCGGATCCCGCCCTGGAAAGAGAGCATGGAAGCGATGTTGATAATCTTGCCGCCTTTACCCTGAGCAATAAATTGTTTCGCAACAGCCTGAGACATAAAGAAGACGGTTTTGATGTTCAGATTCATCACGTCATCCCAGTCTTTTTCGCTAAATTCAATAGCGTCCTGGCGGCGAATCAGACCTGCGTTGTTGACCAAAATATCGATATGGCCAAATTCAGCAACAGCACGCTCCAGTAATGCCGGGATCCCTTCAATCTGGCGCAGATCCGCAGTCAAGCTCAGGAAACGACGCCCCAGAGCAGCCACACGCGCGATAGTTTCTGTTGGTTCAACAATATTGATACCAACGATATCGCAGCCAGCTTCAGCCAGACCAATCGCCATGCCCTGACCAAGCCCGGTATCACACCCGGTAACCAGAGCGACTTTACCTTCTAAAGAGAATGAATTCAGAATCATAAGTAAGTTTCCTTTTAGAGCGCATGTTGCGAACGGGCGTTTCACGCGACATCAAATATGAATAGTTCAGTTAAACAGTGCATTAGCTTAAACGGCTCGCTTCAGGCACATGCGGTAACGGCTATCTGATGAAGCTGAAAACCCGTATTCCCTTAACACCGTTTAGTTTGTACGCTCATCTTAGACGGCTTGAAATACCATTTCAATTCTTATTGAAACGTTGTTTCAATTTTTAAGCATGTTATTTTCATTTTTGATATTCTGATCACGGTTAGGTACAGCGCATGAGGTTCTACAGAGGAATAACACACCACAGAAAGTAACGCCGCCCTGACAGACAACAACAATTCTGCTATTTCACTGGCAATTTGCGCCAGTAATCACATAAAATGAAACGATGTTTTGATAAATTACCAACTTGTTTTTGAACTTGACCGTTACATGGGTATACCCACAGATTTTCCGGCTACAACATGAAGCTGATGTAACAGGTAACCTGATGACTGAAGGGTATAAAACTGGAATTTTGAGGAGTTAATTATGGCTAAGGGCATGCAGATTAAACTTCAGTACGAGGTGTATACTGACCCCGATACCGGTGCAGAGATTACCCGGTTAACACCACCTGAAGTCACTTGCCACCGTAACTATTTTTACCAGAAATGCTTCACCAACGATGGCAACCGCTTACTCTTTGCTGGCGCTTTTGACGGTAACTGGAATTACTATTTACTGGATATTGGCAAATCGGTAGCTACCCAGTTAACTGAAGGTACGGGCGACAACACCTTTGGGGGCTTTCTATCACCTGATGATCAATTCCTCTATTATGTTAAAAATGAACGGGCACTGTTGCAGGTCAACCTGGACACACTGGCTGAGCGTGAAGTTTACCGTGTGCCGGAAGAGTGGGTAGGTTATGGTACCTGGGTTGCCAACAGTGACTGTACTAAACTCGTCGGTATCGAAATCGCGCAAAGTGACTGGGTACCACTGAATGACTGGAAAATTTTCCATGACTTCTTCCATAAAGGCCCACACTGCCGCCTGCTGCGCGTTGATTTAACAAGCGGCGAAAGCGCAGTCATTCATGAAGAGAAGAACTGGCTCGGTCACCCTATTTATCGCCCGTTTAACGATAAAACCGTGGCATTCTGCCATGAAGGCCCCCATGACCTGGTTGATGCCCGCATGTGGATGGTTAATGAAGACGGCAGCAATGTACGTAAAGTCAAAGAACATGCGCCAGGCGAAAGCTGCACACATGAATTTTGGGTGCCAAATGGATCTGCACTGGTTTATGTTTCCTACCTGAAAGGCAAACAGGTCCGTACAATTTTCAGCTACGACCCAGATACCGGTGCCAATGTTGCACTGATGCAGATGCCAGCATGTTCTCACCTGATGAGTAACTTTGATGGTACCCTGATGGTGGGTGATGGCTCAGGCACCCCCGTTGATGTAAAAGATACCAGCGGCTACACCATTGAAAATGATCCGTATTTATATGTGTTCGATGTAGCGAAAAAAGCCTGCTTCCGTGTTGCACGCCATGATACATCCTGGGACACCTTCGAGAACAGCCGCCAGGTTACCCACCCTCACCCGTCTTTTACACCAGACGACAAAGCCGTGCTATTCAGCTCAGATAAAGATGGCAAACCTGCACTGTATATCGCAAAACTCCCGCAACAACGCGAGTATTTACCTGCGTAATAACGCCTGTGTAACTGTTGTATTCTAAAATATGCACTGCCCTTGCCCCCATATTTATGGGGGCTTAGATTGATGAAAAAGAAGGAAAAAGCGTGGTTTTTCCTTCTTTTTAGTTAGCAGCCGAAAATCAATAAATTGATTTTCCTGTTTTTTTATTGGGTGACACCCTCTCGTTCTGTGCGGACATGAGGTTTGTCATCAGACTCTGCCCCCATATTTATGGGGGCTTTTTTATGTTCGCGGCCCACAAGCCGCGGTAAGTTGGATTCAATCCACCACCAGTTGAACGGGCAGAAGTCAGAAGTCAGAAGTCAGAAGTCAGAAGTCAGAAGTCAGAAGTCAGAAGTCAGAAGTCAGCATAAGAAAACAGACAGACAAATACTCACACAAACTCACAGCCATACTCAGCAAAAACATCAGCTAACTATTTATGCATTTAAAGGTTTTCATTAAATAAACTACAAAAAAAAGCACTCCCTGCGGAATGCTTACCTGAATACCCGGTATTACAATGTGGCGTCAAGAAAGTAAAGTCAGATGCTCTGTATCCTCAGTCTGCATTACAAGTTTATTAGTAATACCGGCATGACAGTCAATAGATTTAAAATGCGTACCTATCAGGAAAAAGGGTAATAACGCAACCTGGCATTTCCAACAAAGGAAATGTTTATTTCATGCATAATAGCACCACCTGTATTTCATGGCGCATTATGCATTTCAAAAAGAGAATATAGCAGCAGATAATTTATTACCTGCTGCCTGTTATCAGAAGGAATATGCAACCCCTACGCGGTAGCGAGTCTGGCGTTCATCCGTTTTCGAGCTACCGGAAATGTTGCCCAACTCAGCATATGGTGCCCAGTTTTTGTCCAGTTTATACGCGACTTTCAGGTTGTACTCTTCCGAATATTTATTGTTATTCGAGCGAATATTATGCTCACTGCGTGCGTACAGATAATTCAGCTCAGCGCGCCAGTCACCCAGAACATACCCCACCCAGACATCACCACGGTTTACCTTATCATCATCTTTATTGGCATTATCCGGATAACGCGTATATTCAAAGCGATAACGCGCAGCAACATACACCCCATTATCAAAGCTATATTGTGCGTGCAGGAAAGGCTTATAGGTTGATTTGCTGTCATTACTGTCAAGGTTCATACCAGGTGTCAGCGCAAAGTTCTTATTTGCACGCCAGCGCCAGCTGATTTGCTCTTCATGACCATTAGCAATGATATCGGTAAAAGGCTGGTCCTGATTGGTACCACCTGATTTCCATTTGGCTTCAACACTAAACCCAAAACCATTCGCAAAGCGGTGAGAAACAGAAACGCGGTCCGCATTACGGCCATCATCACGGTATTCATGACGCATATCTACCGTTACCGCAGAAGCCGCAAAACTTGCCCCACATAATACGACCAAACCCAGAGTTTTTCTTAACATGTTATATCCCAACTATTGAAAAACTGTTTCATTTTTATGGAATGTGATTTTATTTTTAAAAAAATACTATTTTAGTGATCCGTGTCAGAATTAATGACCAGTAAATTGAACCAATACCCTATTCGTGACATGAGTCATAATTTCTACTCAAAAAACAAACAAACCCCCTCTAAAAATCGCAACAAACAACCTTAAATGCATAAATGAAATAATATTTCAATTAAAAAATACGGATCGTTATCGCACTTTTTTAGTACAATTAAAAATACTTAGCTGGCTAATTTTCAGGTTTTCATATAAGGCGGGAAAGATACAAAGAGAAGCAATGCATGGCAGGTTTAAAAGCTAATATCTGGTAAATCTGTCATGCAATAGTGTGATGTCGAATTGCTACCACATACGATGAAGCGACAACAACCCGTGTTTTGTCAAAAAGGAATAATAATGAAAGCGTTGTGGTTTTCACTCCAGGAGTGTGGAATGGAAAAATAAAAGTATGAAGTATGAAAAAAACGTGTGAAGTATGAAATATTACGTAGCGTGATACAGGTAGTGCAATTGCTGTGAACACGCTAATTAAGCGAAAAAACAGACGTTATCAGTGTGCTGTGCCATCGAGAAATAACTGGCAACGACTGCCAGAGCCTTAGCGTTCTACTGCAAGTGCAACCCCCTGCCCCCCGCCAATACACAAGGTAGCCAGCCCTTTACGCGCTTCACGTTTCTTCATTTCATGCAGCAGAGAAACCAGAATGCGGCAGCCAGACGCGCCAATCGGGTGCCCCAGAGCCAAAGCCCCACCATTGACATTCACCTTACGGGTGTCCCACTCCAGGTGGCGGCTGACCGAGATCATTTGTGCAGCAAACGCTTCGTTGGCTTCAATGAGATCAAGTTCCTCCAGTGCCCAACCAGCCCTCTCAAGGCAACGCCGGGTAGCATGAACGGGAGCGATTCCCATAAATGCCGGGTCCACCCCGACGCTGGCAAACGCCTTGATGCGAGCCAAAACAGGTACACCTGATTGCTGTGCACATTCAGCACTCATCATCATAACAGCAGCGGCTCCATCATTAATTGACGATGCATTCCCTGCAGTCACGCTGCCCCGCACATCAAAAGCGGGTGAAAGTGCTGCCAGCAGCTCAGCACTGGACTGGCGCAACGGTTGTTCATCACTCTCGACCAGCGGCATTGTGCTGCCTGGCGCAGAACTGACTGGTACTATTTCGTCGCGAAAGCGCCCACCATGAATTGCTGATAATGCTTTTTGATACGAAGCCAAAGCCCAGTTATCCTGCTCCTGGCGGCTGATACCAAACTCACGCGCCAGGTTTTCTGCTGTAACACCTATATGATAATCATTAAAAGCATCCCACAGCCCGTCATGAACCAGGCTCTCCACCACCTGACCATTATCCAGACCACCTGCTGCTGATCCTTCCAGAAGTAGCTGAGGTGCCCGGCTCATATTTTCCTGTCCCCCCGCTATCACGACGTCCGCTTCACCACACTGAATCGCCTGGGTTGCGAGGTGTAATGCCTTCAGGCCCGAACCACAAACATCATTGATAGTAATGGCAGAAACAGTACAGGGCAGGCCACTTTTCAGGGCTGTTTGCCGGGCAGGATTTTGCCCGGCTCCGGCGGTGAGTACCTGCCCCATAATCACTTCATCCACCTGCCCGGCAGAAACACCACTGCGTGCCAGCAATGCCTTGACAACCAGGCTCCCCAGTTCAACAGCAGAGAGGTGAGATAATGCCCCCTGGTAACTGCCAATGGGTGTACGAACCGCACCAGTAATCACAACATCCCGCATAGCTGAACACTCCCTAAGTAAGATCCTGTTTTATGGTAAAGCAACAACTGCAGGTTATTTTTAAAATCTACGTAAAAAGTGAACAACATCACGATTACAAACAACCCCATTCCCTGGTCCTTTCAATGCTACCCGAGCACCATAAATCTTATTTCTGGTCAAAGAAAACCGTAATGTCTGCGTAACCGCCTCCATTTTATGAAGCAGCTCGCTTTTTCCGGGGCAATTCAGGCCGATGATTTTCTGAGAAAAGACACTAAAAACAGGCCAGTTTCAGGAGGACATCATGACGCAATTCACGGACATTCAGGCTTTTCGTAAGGATCTGACGAATGCGGTACTGTGCTGGCTGGCAACGGTTGATGCCAGCGGTGCCCCTAATGTCTCACCCAAAGAGATGTTTTCCTGGGATGGTAAGCAACAAATTGTGATTGCTGATATTGCCTCTGCCCGCTCTGTTGAGAATATCCGTCAGCAGAACAAGGTGTGCCTGAGTTTTATTGATGTGTTTCGCCAGAGAGGGTTCAAAATTACCGGAAATGCCAGCATTATACCGTCAGCTGATTCACGCTTTCCTGCAGTGGGGCGCGATGTTCTGGCACGCATCAAAGGTGAGTTCACAGTACAAAATCTTATCGTTGTGACGATTGAATCGGTTTCCCGTATCCTCGCTCCCAGCTACTTTACCTTGCCAGAGCGTAATGAAGAAGCGCATATCCGTCAGACACTGGAGTCTTACAGTGTGAACCGATTGCTTTATGGTAAATAGCTAAATTTCACTAAGAAACTCAATACGAAGTGGCAACCACCCGGTCAAAAACCGGGTGGCACAGTGTCAAAAATACTGTGGTCAAAATTTAGTGTGCATTATTATTCAACCCACCTCCCAAAGATTCCCACAGCGTAATACGGTTTTCAAAATCGGTTTGTTGCAGTGCAATTAACGATTCCTGAGCGGACCATAATGTCCGTTGCGCTGTCAGTACGGTGAGGTAGTCACCGCTACCTATTTGGTAACTTTTTTGCGCCAGTTCCAGCGTTTTCTGTGCCGCAGCCACATAGCCACGCTGGGCATCCATTTGTTCATCCAGGGTTTCACGGCGCGCCAGCGCGTCCGCCACATCTTTGAATGCACTCTGAATCGTTTTCTGGTAAGTCGCCACCAGACCTTTTTTCTCAGCCTCAGCGTAGTGCAATTGAGCCAGGTTCTTGCCTCCACTGAAAACAGGCAGACTAATCGATGGCGCAAAACTCCACACTTTCAGCCCATGGTTGAACAACCCGGACAGGCTGTCACTGCCCACACCAGCACTGGATGTCAGCGAAATAGTGGGGAAAAAATTGGCTCTGGCGGCACCAATATCGGCGTTGGCGCTCAGCAGGTTATGTTCGGCCTCCTGCACATCCGGGCGGCGTAACAGGACCGTTGAAGAGACGCCTGCAGGCACCAGTTCAATGCTGTTGTTGGCAAGCTTACTCAGCTCATCAGGCAATAGCGTGTCCGGTACCGGTTCACCAACCAACAAATCCAGTGCATTTTTATCCTGCATCACCAGTGTTTTGTAACTGGCAACGCTGGCACGGGCTTCCTGCCACACTTCCTGTGCTTCGGAAACATCCGTTGCCGCAGCCGTGCCAACGTCATGTTGTTTGCGGGTAATTGCCAGTGATTTTGCCGCACTGTCCATGGTGCTTTGCGCTAATGCCAGGTTGCTCTTATCTGCTGCCAGAGTAATCCAGGCCGTTGTGGTTTCAGAGATCAAGGTCAGCCGGGTATCTTGCGCTGTGTATTTACTGGCAAGCCAGGTTTCTTTTTCCGCCCGGCTCAGGCTCTGGTTATAACCGAATAAATCCAGTTCAAAGCTCGAAACCGTTCCTTCCGCACTGGCGCTGGTAGACACACCATTACTTGTCGTCCGGCTGCGGGTCACATCAAGCCCCGCATCCAGTGAAGGGAAAAGTGACGCACGTTGTTCAACATACAGAGCACGAGCAGCGTCGATATCGGTAATGGCTTTCTGTAAATCGCGGTTGCTGGCAAGGGCACGCTCCACCACCTGTTTCAGCCGCGGGTCATTCACGATATGCTGCCAGTCTTTCAACACCACTGGTGCTGCGCCATGCTGGCTGGCTCCCGGCCAGGTGCCGGGCACCGCAGATGCCGGGCGTTGATATTTCGGGTCCAGTGAAATACACCCGGCTAACAACAACGATAAAGCGATAACGGTAATTCGCGGTAACATGGGTTACTCCTGAACGGAACGGCGGCTGGCAAACAAGTGTTTCACCAGCACAAAGAACAAAGGCACAAAGAAGATAGCCAGTAACGTTGCGGTCAGTGTTCCGCCAATAATACCGGTTCCGATTGCAATACGGCTGTTCGCCCCGGCACCGGTTGCTATCGCCAGCGGGAAGACCCCGGCAATAAAGGCCAGTGACGTCATCATAATCGGGCGTAAACGGGTGCGGGCTGCCTGAATAGCTGCTGCACTCAATGACATTCCTCGTTTCACTCCGGCTTCAGCAAACTCCACTATCAAAATGGCGTTTTTCGATGACAGCCCGATGGTCGTCAGCAACCCTACCTGGAAGTAGACATCGTTATCCAGGCCACGCAGCGTTGCTGCCAGAGTGGCGCCCAGTACTCCCAATGGAATCACCAGGATGACAGAAAATGGCACAGACCAGCTCTCGTACAATGCCGCCAGACACAGGAACACCACCAGAATAGAAATGGCATACAAACTGGTTGCCTGCCCACCAGCCATTTGTTGCTGTAATGACAACCCACTCCATGCCCAGGTGGACCCTTTCGGCAATTTATTCGCCAGCTCGGCTATTTTGTCCATTGCTGCACCAGAACTGTAACCGGGGCTGTTATCCCCCTGGATTTCATACGCAGCATTACCGTTATAACGCACCAGAGCTTCCGGCCCGTAAGTCCAGTGAGTGGTAGCGAAGGCTGAAAACGGCGTCATGGTGTCACTGCTGTTGCGTACATACCATTTGTTGAGGTCAGACGGTTTGGAGCGGAACTGTTTATCCCCTTCGATATACACTTCTTTGACGCGTCCACGGTCAATAAAGTCGTTTACGTAGGTACCGCCCCAGGCGCTGGACAATGTATCTGTCACATCACTGAGTGTCAGCCCCAGAGCAACTGCTTTATTGTTGTCGATATCAACCTGCAACTGAGGCATATCCGGCAACTCATTAGCGCGTACAGAGGACAATTCAGGGCTCTTATTCGCTTCACTGATAAGCGTATCGCGCAGTTTCGCCAGTTCAGTGCGGTCGGTACTACCAGATGCCATCAGTTCAAAGGTAAAACCACTACTTTGCCCCATCCCGGAGACAGACGGAGGCACCATCGCAAAGACATGCGCATCACGCAGTCTGGAGAGATCATGCATCGCTCGCAGAGCAATGCTGCTGGAAGTGTTTTCTGCACCTTTACGCTGGTCCCAGTTTTTTAATGCCACAAAGGCCATACCCGTGTTCTCACCGCTACCAGCAAAACTAAACCCGGTAATGGTGAAGATAACATCGGTATTGGCCCTTTCCTGGTGTAAAAACCAGTCGCTCACTGCTTTGTTAACCTGGTCAGTACGGTGCGCGCTGGCCCCTGAAGGCAATGTATACTGCACCATCACCTGTCCCTGGTCTTCAACGGGTAAAAAACCGCCCGGAAGATGCAGCAACAGAAAGCCCATCGCGCCTGCCAGCACGACATACACCACGGCCAGGCGCAGGGGTTTACGCAACACACCCAGTACGCGGTGGCGGTATTTACCTTCAGTTGACTGGTAAAAGCGGTTAAAACCGGCAAAGAAGCCTTTCGAATGCGGGCGGCTGTGTTGCAGGATACTGCCGCATAGCGCCGGTGTCAGCGTCAACGCAACCACTACCGAAAGCACCATGGCAGAAATAATAGTGACAGAAAACTGGCGGTAAATGACCCCAGTCGCACCACCAAAAAACGCCATAGGCAAGAAGACGGCAGACAACACCAGAGCAATCGCTACCAGCGCACCAGAAATTTCCCCCATGGATTTTTCTGTTGCCGCTTTCGGCGAAAGCCCCTCCTCACGCATTATTCGCTCGACGTTTTCCACTACAACAATGGCATCATCCACCAGCAACCCGATGGCGAGCACCATCCCAAACAGAGTCAGGGTGTTGATAGAGTAACCAAATATGGCCAGCACACCGAAGGTACCCAGCAAAACTACCGGCACAGCGATCGCAGGAATCAGCGTTGCGCGGAAGTTTTGCAAAAACAGGTACATAACAGCAACCACCAGAATGATGGCTTCAAACAGGGTTTCCACCACATCATGAATGGACAGGCGAATAAACTCAGTGCTGTCTTTCGGGTATGCAACTGCATAACCTTCCGGCATATTGCGCTGGTATTCCTGTATTTTGGCCTTCACCAGCGCTGCGGTATTCAGTGCGTTAGCGCCAGGTGCCAGCATAACTGCCACACCAGCGGCCGGGTGGCCATTCAGCCGCGCCTGAGCGGTATAATCTTCACTGCCCATTTCCACCCGGGCAATGTCTTTTATTCGCACCACCGAGCCATCTGACTCGCTTTTCACAATAATATTGCGGAATTGCTCTGGTGTTTGCAGACGAGACTGGGCGCGTACAGTCGCGGTAAATTGCTGGCTGTCTGCAGAAGGCATGCTGCCGATTTTCCCGGCAGTAACCTGAACGTTCTGCGCTTTAATTGCCGTTTCGACATCGGACGGCATCAATGAGTAAGCAGCCAGTTTTGCCGGGTCCAGCCAAATACGCATAGCATATTCCGCACCGAATACCTGCACACTCCCGACACCATTAAGCCGTGACAACGGGTCCTGCAGGTTGCTGACCAGCCAGTCCGAAACATCAGAGCTACTGGCTTTGTCGGTTTTATCATAGACCGCAGCAATCATCAGGAAGTCACTTTGGGTCTTGGTTACGGTTATCCCTTGTTCCTGGACTTCCGTTGGCAAGCGCGACTCAGCCTGTTGTACTTTATTTTGTACCTGCACCTGTGCTGTATCCGGGTTCGTTCCCTGAGCAAAGGTCACGGTAATTTTCACACTACCATCGGAACTACTGGTGGATGAAAAATAGAGCAGGTTATCCAGCCCGGTCAGTTGCTGCTCAATAACTTTGGTAACACTGTTTTCCAGTGTATCGGCAGATGCTCCGGTATAGGTGGCTTTAATTTGCACGGAAGGAGGCGCAACATCCGGATATTGCGCAACCGGTAATGTCCGAATGGCAATGGCGCCTGCCATCATAATTAAGATGGCTATCACCCAGGCAAATACCGGGCGATTAACAAAGAAACGTGAAAACATCAGTTCGCCTCTCCGCTCAGTTTCACTTCAACTGGTTTGACGGTTTGGCCCGATGTCACTTTATCACTGCCTTCCACCACAATCCGGTCACCTGATTTCAGTCCACTCAACACCACCCAGTTGGTACCATCAGCCTCGCCAGTTTTAAGCGTACGCAATTCCACTTTGTTATTGGCATCGACTACATAGGCTGTGGCTTCACCTTTCGGATCACGGCCAATCCCTTTTTGCGGTGCGAGAATGGCATTCTCAACAACACCTTCATCAATACTTGCGCGCACAAACATGCCGGGGAGTAAAATATGCTGAGGGTTAGGGAAGACTGCACGCAGCGTAACTGAGCCAGTCGAGGTATCCACTGCCACTTCAGTAAGTTCAAGGTGCCCTTTCAGCGGATAAGTGCTGCCATCTTCCAAAGTAAGTGTCACGTCAAACGTATTGCTGTTTTGCGCCAGCGCCTCTTTACGCAGGCGTAGCAAATCCGCACTGGAGCGCGTCAGGTCAACATACATCTTGTCAAGGCTGTAAATCGTAGTCAGTGCGGTGGTCTGAGAAGCACTGACCAGTGCGCCGGGTGTAACCGACGAAATACCAATTCGCCCGCTAATTGGCGCAGTGACTGTTGTCCAGTTCAGGTCAATGCGAGCCGCTTCTGCCGCTGCTTTTTTCTCTTCAAGCGTTGCTTTATCCACACCACAGGTTGCCACTGCGTCATCTGCATCCTGCTTTGATACCCCGTCAACTTTCACCAGTTGCGAATAACGGCGTGCTTTTTGGCAATCGCCCATCATTTGCGCCTGTGCTGTTTTTTGCGCCGCAATAGCTTCATCATAAGCCGCACGATAGCTGGACGGGTCTATCTGGTATAACGCCTGCCCGGCTTTGACGTCCTGGCCTTCGGTAAACAATCTTTTCTCAATAATGCCGCCAACCTGAGGGCGCACTTCGGCACTAAGCGTCGCGGTAGTCCGCCCGGTCAGTTCGCTTTTCAGGGTGTAAGGCTGTTGTTGTAAAGTGACCACTCCCACTTCGGTTACTGTGGAGGGTCTACTGGCGTTATCCTTGTTATCACATCCGAACAATAAACATACGGATAAAAGGTAAATACCACGAATTTTCATAATTCCTCTAACTCACACCCAAAGGCGCAAACAGCAAAAAGGAACCCTATTGAAAATCAGATAAATCAAATCATTAAACCGGCCTTCGCCAGCTCTGCTGGCACAATACCAGCAGAGAAAATCCCGTTCAGGGAAGAAATATTATTCAGCAAAGGGGTTTTCCCCGCTGTTATAAAATAGCCATTACGTAGAGTGCGTCTTTGTCGTGACAACTGCGTACCCGCAGCCAGGAAAAACTACCTGTAGATCAACAAATAGCTACTTACGAAATAATTACCTGCTTTGGTTTTCAGGGATAGCCAGCAATAACGCCATCACCAAGACTATTCTCATCTTATTTATTTTCACGATGCTGCTAATTATGAGAATTTTCATTCTCATTTTGTAGCTATTTGTGCCAATTCATAAAATGTCACGTTCCGGTACTTTTTACTGACAGAGACTTCAGAATATCTCGCATTTAACTTCATACTTTCTGCCATATTGTCGTTACAGGGGGTGTTAACAAACGAAAAGAGACATTTCAGTACCTGAGAGATGGGTTAAGGTATACGTATCAGTAACAGTCAACAAGCCTTACCCGGCGCAATACCGGGTAAGAGGGACGGCAGGAAAAATAAGCAAATGGCATTAGCAGTTTTCAAAACCCGGACAGCACAATTTTGCCTTTTGCCCGGCCACTTTCCAGCATGGCATGCGCCCGGCGTAAGTTTGCCGCACTCATCACCCCGTAATGTTCGCCCACCGTTGTATTCAGTGTTCCGGCATCAATAAGGTGGCTGACATGGTCAAGGATTTCATGCTGGCGAATACGGTCCGGTGTGGCAAACATGGAACGTGTGAACATGAGCTCCCAGTGCAAAGAAATTGCTTTCTTTTTTAACGGCATAACATCAAGAGTGGCCGGGTCATCAATTACCCCGAAACGCCCCTGTGGCGCCAGCACATCAACGCTATCAGCAAAATGCTGCTCTGTGTGGGTGAGGCTTGCGACATAGCGCACAGACTCAATCCCGGCTTGCTGTAAGCCTTCACGCAATGGTCGGCTATGGTCAATAACATGATGTGCGCCAAAACTTTTTACCCACTCCACTGTTTCCGGGCGGGAAGCTGTACCAATCACCGTCAGGTTGGTCAGCTTTCTTGCCAGTTGGGTCAGCATGGTGCCCACACCACCAGCTGCGCCAATAATCAACAACGCTGCGTGTTCATCTTTTGCCGCATTAAGTCTGTCAAACAACAGTTCCCATGCTGTAAGTGATGTTAAAGGTAATGCTGCAGCATCTGCCACACTCAGCGAAGCCGGTTTGTGCCCGGCGATAAATTCATCCACCAGCCCATATTCGGCATACGCCCCCGGGCGGGTAATATCACCTGCGTAATATACTTCATCACCCGGTTTAAACAGGGTTACGGCTTCACCCACCGCATCAACGATACCAACGGCATCCCAGCCAAGAATACGCGGCTCAGCCACGGCTGCACTCTGGCGAACTTTCATATCTACCGGGTTGACCGCAATCGCCTGGATTTTTACCCGCAGATCATGGGGACCAGGCACTGGCATGGGGAGTTCTGTTTCATATAACGCCTGTTCATCGGTAATCGGTAAACCGTGCTGGCTATAAACAATCGCTTTCACAACCTGCCTCCTGTTTGTGGCAAAGGGCAATTAACATCTCAATTAAAGTTAGTTAACGCAGTCTACGCCTGGCAGATAACCAGAAAAATTAGCTAAAATGAGCAACACTTTCACTCCTGGAGTGTAAATCGAATCAGTTGTGAGAGGCCGCCTGTGATTCGTCTTGAAGATGTTCATTTGTTTATTCGTTCAGCGCTGCTTGGCAGTTTTTCCGCCGCGGCTCGCGAAGCCAGCCTGTTGCCAGCTCAGGTCAGTGCAGCCATTCGCCGCCTGGAAAGGGATTTGGACACTCGCCTGTTTGCCCGCTCCACCCGCAGCCTGCGCCTGACCGCTGAGGGTGAGAAATACTTGCCCTTTGCACGGGAGATGCTCAGCGCAATGCAGGCTGGCGCTGAAAGTCTGCGTACCAGCGAGCAGGATTTCCAGGGAGAATTAAAAATAGCGATGCCCTCCGATGTGGGGCGTAATGTGCTGCTTCCGGTTATTACTGATTTTTGCCGGAGCCACCCGCGTATCAGCCTGCGTTTATTTCTATCCGACCACGTCAGCGATATCTTCCGTGACCCGGTGGATATTGCCATTCGCTATGGTGTACTGAACAACCGTGATTATGTTGCTCTGCCGCTTGCCCCGGAGAATCGCCGGGTACTGGTTGCGTCACCAGCATACCTTGATGAACACGGCAGGCCTGAATCACTGGAAGATATCCTTCACCACCCATGTCTGGCATTTACGCTCAACAACACATTTGTTGATAAATGGTCATTTCCGGTGAACGGAGCAGTGCAGGAACTGCCAGTGGCAGCCAGGTTGCTTTGTGATGATGCCGATGTGGCCCGGCGCTGGGCAATTGAAGGGATGGGTATCGTCTACAAATCATGGCTGGATGTTTGCCACGATGTCCAGAACAACAGGCTCGAAGTTGTTCTGCCAGACCAGGCTGGGGAAACCGCGCCGTTAAACCTGATTTGCCCGCATCGTAAACAGTTCTCCCCCGCAATCAGAACCCTGCACAGTAATCTGAAAGAGCATCTGGCGGCGATTACCAGGGCACTGGATCATTACAACGGCTTTGGTGAACAACACTAACACTTACCACCACACAACACAGGGTTAAGTGTGCCTGTGGGATTAAATCCAACGGCACAACCACCAATATTCCAGCCCCCGATTTTGTGCTGATAACTGTTTGACTCTGCAACATGGTTACATGATAATCGAAATAGTTATCATTAACATAAGCAAATAATAATTCATCTCAAAAAAGGGTGTAATCATGGATCTGCAGAACTCATCTTTTAAACGGCATTTCTCTCACCTGGCGCTGGCGGTAATGCTTGGCGGCATGGCATTTGCTACCCTGGCCGCAGATACTGTTTTGCGCAAACCTGTTGGTTTTGGGGAGTACGAAATTGTTTATAACCCAAATAACAATGCGGTATATGCAGCAACAATCAAGCAGCGCGGCGAGCCTGGCGGTGCTGTTTACCAGCTAAACGCTGCCACACTGGATACAACTCATATTATTGATACACCGAACAAAGCTTTTGGTGCAGCGCTGAACAGTAAAACCAATACTCTGTATTTCGGCGATACCTTTACCAGTGCCCTGATGGCAGTGGATGCCACGACAGGTAAAGTTGCTGGCATTCTGGCCCTGGTACCACAGGCCGCCGCGCAGGATAAAAAACCGGGTGCAGAAAAAAACCGCCCACCTGCGCCGCGTGAACTGGCAGTTGATGAAGCAACCAATACCATTTACGTTGGCGGTATTGGCCGCGCTGACAGTGTAATCTGGGTGGTGGATGGCAAAAACCTCACACTGAAACACACCATTACACACCTGGGTAAACTGAATACCGGGCTGGCGCTGGACAGCCAGACCAGGCGCCTGTACACCACCAACGCAGATGGCGAGTTGATTATTATCGACACAACCAACAACAAGGTTCTGGAACGCCATAAAATTGTTGATGATGGCAAAGACCATATGCTGCTGAATATCAGTCTGGATACCCAGGGCCAGCGCGCCTTTATTTCTGATGGCAAACAACCTGGCTTATTTGTGGTGGATCTGAAAACCAATAAAGTGGTTAACCATATCGCCACACCAACGTCTGTAGCCGTGCTGTTTAACGCGAAGCGTGACGAAATTTATGCCACACACCGCACAGACGGCTCAGTCAGCATTATCGATGGCAAAACCCTGGCGGTAACCAAAACCATTAAGTTACCGGTTCATCCAAACAGCCTGGCTGTTTCACCAGAGGGTAATACGCTGTATGTCACGGTTAAGCAGGAAGCAACCCGCACCAAACCAGCAACCGCTCCAGATGATATTGTCCGCATCGCACTGAATTAATTCGCACAGGCAATGCCCGCCAGGGTATTGCCTGTTGTATTCAATGCCCACCAACTACAGAACACACTGCAGTGACAACGGCTCACATTGTGGCGTATAAGCCGTTCAAATTAACGAAATGAAGTAAAGATTAACCCAGAACCGCAGTGCTCAGACGGCAGGTACAGCAACGCCGCCCTTGTTCATCAAACACCACGATTTCCCAACTTTGGCTTTGCCGCCCAGGGTGCAGTACCGTACAGCGCCCACGAACCTTGCCCTGAGCCACCGGGCGGTGATGAGTGACATTTAATTCAGTACCCACCGCACATTGCCCTTCCCGGGTAGTCAGAAAACAGGCCATTGAGCCTAATGTTTCTGCCAGTGCAGCGGATGCCCCGCCGTGCAGCAAACCGAAAGGCTGAAATGTCCGGCTGTCTACCGGCATTTCCGCCTCAAGGTAATCTTCGCCTAATGCGGTATAAACAATACCCAGTTGCGCCACCAGAGTATCTGCACTGGTGGCATTCAGTGCCTCAAGAGACAGTTGCCGTTTCCACACAGGCTATGCCCCCAGAGTTGAGCCACCGTCCACCACAATATCCTGCAATGTGATGTGGCTCGCGAGTTCGGAGGCCAGAAACAGCACAGTATTGGCGATCTCCTCAGGCCGGGCGATTTTCCCCAAAGGTATCCCCAGCTTGAATTGCTCAGCGAAACCGCGAATACGTTGCTGTTCGGCATCATTGCTCAGCCATAATGTGCGCTGCATGTCGGTATCCGTTGAACCGGGTGAGACCAGGTTACAGCGTACACCAAATGGGGCCAGTTCCAGCCCGACAGTTTGCGCCAGGCTTTTCAGCGCCGCTTTAGAAGCACCATAAGCACTCATACCAATACGTGGTGTATGCGCAGCATCTGAAGCAACGGTCACGACAGCCCCGCCTTTCTGGTGGCGAAACTGCGCCATGGTATGGCGGAACAGGTTGAACGCGCCGCCCACGTTAACCGCAAAGGTACGATGCCAGGCTTCAGGGGTGAGTTCATCGGTTGCGCCCATAGTCAGAATGCCGGCGGCATTCACCAGCACATCCAGCCTCTGGATTGATGCCAGTTGCCCCTTGCAAACGTCACTTACCTGCTGGTCATCCGCCACATCCATCATCACAGTTGAAAAGGTGTAGGTATTCAGCGGGAAAGCGAGGTCGAATCCGGTGACATTCGCACCTGCGGCGGCAAAGGCCTGCGCCGTCGCATAGCCAATACCTTTGCCCGCGCCGGTCACCCACACGGTTTTGTCCTGAAACCCAGGGGTCATACCCGAACCTCGCGGGATAACAACGCCCACCAGGCATCAATAGTGGGGGTTTTCGCCAGCATGACGAAGTCAATATCAGGGTGAACCTTACGCCAGCGTGCTGCCAGCGCCATCATCCGCACGGAATCCAGGCCGAAATCCACCAGATTTTCATCATCCATGGGTTCATCTTCTTCATCAATCAGTGGGCGAATAATCTCCCGCAGATGCCCTTTACTGGCAGGTAATGGCACCACATCCTGGGTCATTACCACCTGTCCGGCGCAGCCAGCCACATAGTTGAGTGCCATCAGGTGTTTTTCACGGCTGAAGTCCGCCAGGGCATCAGCCACCATAAACGGCTGAATGTCACGCATAAAGGCATCCGTGGCCGTCGTCATGCAGCCAATATGGGCATACACGCCAGTAATAATCAGTTGGTCGCGACCACTTTCTTTGAGCAACTGTTCCAGCGGTGAGCGATGAAACGCGCTGTAGCGCCACTTCACTAAGACGGTGTCATCTTTATCTGGTGTGAGTGCAGCCATCACTGCCTGTTGCTCCGGCGATTTGGTCAGCCCTGGCCCCCACATATCATTCAATAAAGCTCTGTCTTCTGCTGGCTGGTCTTTTGGCTGCGCAGTGTAATAAACCGGGATCCCCTGCTGCTTGCAGTGCTGGCGAAGGGTAGCGATGTTATTCACCACCTGGTTAATCATGGCGTTATTTTCCCCCCAGAACCCCAAGAAATACTCCTGCATATCGTGAATCAGCAGTGCTGCACGGGCAGGGTCCGCTTCCCAGTTGACTTTGCTGACCGGTAACTCACTGGCTTCAGGCAATGTATAAGCCGTTAATTTTGGAATCGCCATTTCACTCCTCCTCAGGTTGCGTCGCGTTCAGCCATCCAGCGGCGAAGCGCTTTTTTATCTACTTTGCCCACAGCCGTCAGCGGCAGGGCGTCCACACACACCACCCGGTCAGGTAGTTTGTAATCCGCCACGCCAAGGCTGCGCAGAAAACGCCGAATATCCACAGCGCGTAACGGTGCAGAAGTAACCAGGTAAGCGCAGCTCTTTTCCCCCAGCAAAGGGTCTTCAATACTGACCAGCCCGGCATGCACCACAGATTCATGGCGTTGCAGCAGGTTTTCTATTTCTTCTGCCGCAATTTTCTCACCACCACGGTTTATCTGATCTTTCTCGCGCCCCTGAACAGTGATGTAACCCGCTTCATCAATCGCAATCAGGTCGCCAGAGCAGTAAAAACCGTTCTGGTCGAATGCGCTGGCATTGTGTTCCGGGCTGTTGAAATACCCACGGAAGGTATAAGGCCCACGGGTCATCAGACGCCCCACCTGGCCTGTTGGCAGTGGGTTATTGTTTTCATCTGCCACCCAGACTTCGTCATCGGGGCACATAGGTTTGCCCTGAGTGTGGATAATGCGTTCTGGTGAGTCATCCAGCCGGGTGTAGTTCACCAGCCCTTCTGCCATGCCAAACACCTGCTGTAACTGGCAACCCATTTCTGCCGGAATTCGTGCCGCAAGGGCCGGTGACAGGCGCGCGCCCCCTACCTGTAATAACCGCAGTGATGCAAGTTGCTGGTTACTGCCCCACTCACTAATAGCCTGCAACCACAAGCTGGCCGCCGGTGGCACCAGGGCTGTGACATTGATTTGGTGCTGTTCAATTAAGGGGAAGCACAAAGTGGCGTCCGGGTCTGAAGCCAGTACCACACAACCGCCAGCCAGAAAGACCCCCAGTGTACCCGGTGAACTCATGGAATAGTTATGGGCGACAGGCAGCGCGCACAGGTAACGGGTTTGTGCACTGAACCCACACACTTCGTTACTGCGGCGAATGCTGTAGTAATAATCGTTGTGCGTGCGGGGAATCAGTTTAGGTGTGCCGGTACTGCCGCCGGATAACTGGAAAAACGCCACCTGGTCTGCCGGGCCGGGGAGCAATTCAGTACCACCAGCCGGTTGTTCTGTCGCTTCGGCCAGGCTCTGTGCGCCTTGTGCTCCGCGCAACAAAACAGTGTGGATGGAAGCATGCCGGGTAACAAAATGGTCCACCGCTTCTGCATTCTGGTAAAGGCTGTGCTGCTGGTCGGCAATCAACAATGTTGGCGAAATTTGTACCGCGTACGCATCCACTTCATTACGCTGATGACTGAACAACGCATTAACCGGCACTACGCCAATTTTCAGCAATGCGAAGAAGGTAATAAAAAATTCCGCGTTATTGCCCAGATGCACCAGCGCAGTGTCACCGGGTTTAACCCCACGGGCTAACAGGCTGGCCGCCAGATTGCTGGAAAGCTGGTCGAGTTGTGTGTAACTGAACGACCGTGCGCCATCAATCAGCGCAACAGACGGGTTTTCACATTGGTTTTCAATAATGTCTGTCAGGGGACGGTCCAGCCAGTACCCTTTTTCCCGGTAACGCCGGGCGAATTCATCTGGCCAGGGAGTGAAAGGAATAGCCATTGGTATGTCCTTGTGCATTAATTCAACCCGAACACATTGAGCATGGTGGAGAGCTTAACGCCGGTCTCCTGCCACTCTTTTTCAGGCAACGATGCCGGTACAATTCCTGCGCCAGCAAACAAGCGCACCTGGTTACCATTCAGCGCGGCACAGCGAATGGTAACCGCCCACTCGCCATTGCCCTGTTCATCACACCAGCCAACAATGCCACCGAACAGTTCGCGGTCGAATGGTTCCAGTTCGCGTATCAATGAGGTGGCAATCTCATGAGGGAAACCACTCAGTGCTGGCGTCGGGTGTAGTCGGCTGGCAAGGGACAACACATTGTCACCCTGGTTGGCTATGCCATGTATGGAAGAAGCCAGATGCCACAACGTGGGAGTTGAGATCAGTTGTGGCGAAGCGGGGATATCCAGCTGTTGGCAGTGTGGCGCGAGGACGCTTTTCATAGCCTGCACCACCAGCGCGTGTTCATACTGGTCTTTTTGTGAAGCCAGCAGTTGCTGCCCGGCAACGTTATCCAGCACAGCATCATTGTGGCGATGAGCAGAACCCGCGAGGGGTAGCGAAGCGAACGCATCCCCCTCTTTACGCACCAGTAATTCCGGGCTGGCCCCCAGTAAAACGCCCCCATCAGCCAGTGGAACATGGAAATTAAAACTGCCCGGGTTTTGCGCACTCAGTTGCCGGAGCAGCACAATGCTGTTCAGTGGGGATTGCGCAGTAATGTCAATCAGCCGGGATAAAACAATTTTGTCCACTTGCGGGGTAGCGGTTAATGCCACCGCCCGGGCAACCATTGCTTCAAAGGTCGCCTGTTCAGGAATAGCTTTTCGGTGCACCACCGTCAGGGGATTTTTTTCAGGCTTATTCACCTGGTTTAGCCAGGCTTCGCGTGAGAATTCCGACCAGGTTTCAGGGACAAATAACGCGCAAGGCTTACGCGTATCGAAAGGAATCGCCCCAACCACAACAGGCCGGGTTAACCCGGCATCATGCGCCTTAGCAAACGCATCAGATAACGCCTGTTGAAACGGGCTGTCTGCATCCTCACCACCTGCCAGCGGTGTGGTAATGCGGGAAAAACACCCCTGCGTCACCAGGCTGCGAAATGGCGACATAAAAAAGAAGCTATCGGATCTCAGTATTGCAGTCATTGACTGAATCCCCACCCTCAGAAACATCACTGTCACTTATCCTCAATAGTTCTGGCCGCTGTGATTTTGCGTTGTACCAGAATTATCTTCGGGCCATTAACGAAATGATAAGTATTTTAATAACAATTATCATTTACGTATTTTATGCCTGCTACCCTAAAAGCAACCAAATGGGATGTCAACCACACAAACCGTATGAGCAGTGGGCTGGTGCTATTTTCGACCTGAGCGTTTCCCGTAAAATCGCCCCATTCACCACCAGGCCATATCCGGCAAACTGCCAGAGGGCGACCAGTGGCCCCCCATTTTCAGACATTCCTTACATAAAACTTATGCCTGCCCGGGCGTACCGGAGGCAGAAGAGACCGCCTCCTGGTGAAAGCGGCGCAGTTGCCCCAGGCTGAGTAACAGGATTACCCCAATAATGCACAGTACAACACCGCTGACACTGGCCGAGTGTGCTGGCGAAACAACCGCCCCCAACCCACCCAGCACCGCCGCGCCAATGGCATCGCCAGTGACGTTTTGCGCCGTCCATAAACCATTTATCCGGCCCAGCATGTGTTCCGGTGTCTGGGTTTGTAGCAAGGTGTACTGGAGTAGCGCACTAATGGCGCTGAGCCAGCCAAATCCCACCAGGCACACGACACCAGGCAACCAGGCTGGCATAAGCCCGAACAGAGCAATAGCAATAAACGCCCCCAGCGTAGTCAGGAGCATCAATAAACCGGGGCGAGGGTGATGCGCCAGGTTACCACTGGTTAGCGCCCCCACCGCAGCGCCAAGTGGTATAGCCGCATACAACAGACCAATATGGGAGTCAGATATCTGCCAGACTTCGGCCAGCGACGGGTACAGCACCCTCACGGCACTCGCCATGGTCACCAACCCACCTGACAATGCAATGCCGCCAATTAACGGGTTTTTCACCAGGTAATGCCCGGCACCGAGCAGTGATTTCAGTGGATTTTCTCGCGGCTGAGGCGGAGGAGGTAAATGGGGCAGGAACAGCAAAGGCAACAGTGTGATAAATGTCCCCAGTGCCGCCAGGCCATAGTTCCATTCCACACCGCCACTCGCCAGTAACAACCCACCCAGCATGGGGGAAATCACTGACCCAAGGCGCACCGTCAGCATGGTTATCGCCCCGGCCTGCATCAGATTTTCGCGGCCCACCAGCGCCGGTGTTGCCGCCAGTAAGGCCGTAACGCCCAGTGAAGCAAAGAAACCATCCCAGATACCCAGCAAATAAATCACCACCAGTGATGGCGCTGGCAATAACGCATTGATGCACAGCCCAATAAACCCGACACCACAGGTGGCTCGCGCAAACAGAATCAACTGCTTACGCTCGTAGCGGTCGGCCAGCACGCCGCCCGTCATCAGGCCAATAAACATCGCTCCGCCAGTCAGTGTCACCGCCAGGCCTACCATCCAGGTTGACTGGGTAAGAGTCTGGATTTGTACCGGCACCGCCACCCCTAATAACCCTAGCGAGAGGATGGAAATAAACCGGGCAAAGAACACAGCGCGGAATGCCGGGTGTGTTTTCAGCAGGCTGAGATTAAGCCAGCGTGAAGGCGGCCTGTTCATAAAGGTGCTCCCAACAATTGACTGATTTGCGGGCCAATAGTGGCAAAGGCATCCGGCGTAATAATCCCGGCATGAGTACATGGCTGGTGATATACCGACAATGACCCGCTCCAGGGTGCCCAGGCGCTGTGCGGCTCAAGCCCGCTGGCGAGTGTCTGGTCTGCCACAAACAAGGTGGCATGCCCGTTAAAGCGCTGGCTTCGCGCCGTTGCCAGTAAACGTACGGCATCGGCATAGTTGGCCTCAATAGCGCTGAACAATTCATCCGCCGCATTTTGCCCCTGCTGTGCCGCGATAAAGGCTTCACGTTCATGGGCGATTTTCTCAAGCACTTCCGGGTCAGGCTGCTGGTGGTCTTTACCTGACCAGTTTTGTGTTTCTGGTGGCCAGGTGTCGAGCAACCCAAGGAAAGCTACGGTTTCGCCCTGTGCTTCCAGCCTGGATGCCAGAGCATGAGCGAGGGTTCCCCCTAATGAATAACCAAGCAGATAATAAGGCCCGTGGGGCTGATGCGCAGTCAGTATGGCAAGATGGTGCTCACACAATGCTTCAAGCGTTGCCGCCGACTGCATTGGCCCTGCCGGGCCTGCCGCCTGCACGCCAACCACAGACCAGCATGGTGCCAGGTAGCGGGATAACACGCTGAACTGCCAGGCAAAACCAGAAGCGGGATGGAAGCAAAACAGCGCAGGTCCATTGCCTTCCCGCAAGGTCAGTAACGGCTCAAAACCGGCTGGCTGAGATGAGCCTGAGTTGCCCTGCCCAAGCGCTTCGCTGAGTTTTTCAACTGTGGAGGCTGCCATGATTTGCCCGGGCCGTACCCGCAGCCCCAGTTGGTGGCTCAGTTTGGCTGCAAGGCGCATCGCCAGCAGGGAGTGCCCGCCAAGGGCAAAGAAATCGGCGCTGGCATCGTTGATTTCACACCCCAACAATTGCGCAAATGCGCCAGCAATCAGGCTTTCAGTGCCGGGCAAAGGCGCTCGCCCCGGAGATGGCTGGCGCAGTTGTGGGAGCGGTAGTGCTTTACGATCCAGTTTACCGTTAGCGCTCAATGGCAATGTATCAAGCGTAATCAGGACAACCGGCACCAGGTGCGGTGGCAGTTGCTGGCGTACCTGTTCCAGTAACACGGCTTCATCTGGCACGCAGCCCTCTTCCGCTACCAGGTACCCCACTAACTGGCGGGCATCGCCCCCCACATCTGCGGCATGGTTGAAAACACAGGCATGGGACACCGCCTGGGCAACACCCGGCAGGCTCTGTAATACCGCGTCTATTTCACCCAGCTCAATACGCTGGCCACGGATTTTCAACTGGAAGTCGCTGCGGCCCAGGTATTCGACAGCACCATTGCTTAGCCAGCGTGCCACATCTCCCGTTCGGTACATCCGTTCACCAGCGACAAACGGGTCGGCAATAAACCGGCTGGCAGTTAAATCAGGTCGATGCATATACCCCTGAGCCAGCTGAACACCTGTAATGTACAGGTCTCCGGCAACGCCAACGGGCACTGGCTGCATCATGTCATCCAGGACTCGCAACCCGGTATTCCACACAGGGAAACCAATTGGCACACTGGGGGTGGTCACGGCGGCCAGAGTCTCGCCATAAGCCGGGTACCAGGAGACATCCACAGCGGCTTCGGTTGGCCCGTACAGGTTATGGAGCGCCACACCGGTCAGTTGTTCCCACTCACGGCATAACCCCGTGGGAAGCGCCTCTCCACTGCAAAAGACCTGGCGTAATGACTCACAATCCTGGTCACGTTCTTTGGTGGAAAGCATGGCAACAAAAGCCGCCAGCATGGAAGGCACAAAGTGGGTGGTTGTCACCCCATAATGACGGAAAAACTGCAGCATCATTTCCGGGTCACGGTGAGCATCTGGCTCAGCCATAACCAGTTTTGCCCCGGCGATAAACGGCCAGAAGAACTCCCACACCGAGACATCAAAACTGCAGGGTGTTTTCTGCGCAACAACGTCATTCGCCGTCAGGGCATAATGCTCCTGCATCCACAGCAAGCGGTTAACAATTGCCGACTGCCCCACCATAACGCCTTTCGGCCTGCCAGTAGAGCCAGAGGTAAAAATAATGTACGCCGTATGTTCCGGGCGGGAGAGCGCCAGCGGTGTTGCCCCTTGCGTGGGCAGAAGCCCGTCATAACCAATAAACGCGGGCACACCACTATGCCGGAAACGCTCTTGCTGTTGGGGCGTGGTAATCAGTACCGCAGGGCGGGCATCTTCCAGCATCATATGCAGGCGGTCGTCCGGGTAACCGGTATCCAGAGGGAGCCAGGCGGCTCCGGCTTCCACAATGGCATGCAGCGCCAGTGTCAAAAAGACGGAACGCGGCAAAGCGACGGCAACACAATCTCCGGGGCGGACACCCTGCTGGCGTAACTGATGCGCCAGGGCAACCACCTGTTCACGCATTTCCCGGTAACTCAGGCTGATTTCGGCATCAACCAGTGCTGGCGCATCGGGTGTCTGGTTTGCCTGGCGCGCAAGCAACTCACTTAATGTAGTGCGCGGAAGCGGTGTCTCAGTCTGGTTAATGCGTGCCAGTTGAGCCTGTTCTTCGTCGAGCAGTAACTGACTGTCGCCACAGCGCAAACCCGGGTTTGCAGCAAACTGCCTGAGCAACAATGGCAGGCGTTGCATATGCCGGGAGAGGCTGTCCGCCTGGTAGCGGTGAGCATTAGCCAGTAATTCAATGCCGAACGCACCACCCGCTTCACCCGGTAACAACACCAGTTCCAAATCTTTGACCGGGCCGGTGGCCAGGATATGTGTTTTGCCACGCAGGCCATCCATATCAACCTGGTAATCAAACACTTTTACGTTAAATACCGGGCCATACAGTGGTTCGTGGCTGACTACACGCCCGGTATCCCGCAGGATCTGTTCGGTGTCGTAGCGCTGGTGGCGGCGCATTTTCTTTAACTTACCCGCCAGTGACTGCGCCAGCTCAGCCAGCGTTTGGTTAGGGTCAATCGTGACAGCCAGTGGCAACACATTCAGCACCGGCCCGGTTGAACTCAATGCGGCCGAGCCCATACGCCGCATAAAAATAAACCCGGCGGTATAATCGCGCCGCCCGGATAACCGCCCCAGCCACAGCGCCACCAGAGCCAGAACGATGTCTTCTCCACGGCACCCAGGTACAGCCTGCATGAGTTGGTTAAATACCTGAGCATCAGCCTGCTGAACCAGTTTTATAATCTCATGGCCAGATGCATTGTCCTGTAATGGCACCTCAGATAGTGAGACCGCAGGCGGTAGCTGTTGTGCTTCCTGCGCCCAAAACGCGCTATCCCGTCGTCGGGCCTCACTGTGCTGGTAATGCTGATACTCTTCCACGACATCGGCAAAGGGTGTGAATGGTGAAGCTGGAAGTGGCATGCCGCGCAACAATGCACGGTAAATGGCAGTAATGTGCTGAGTGATGGCAACAAAACTGAAGCCATCCACCAGCAAGTGGTGATAACGCTGATACCAGTACCAGCGGTTGTCACCCACACGATAGATATGGTGGTAAACCAGCGGATTACCGCTGTCCACCCGCAGATTCTGGTTTAAATCCTGCTGCATTAACGCCATTGCCGCGTTATGAGGCGCGGCTTCATGGCGCAAATCAGTCAGCCCGGGAGCAGGCAAGGCCAGGGACTCATCCACTGATTGCCAGATTTCACCGTCTGTTTCATGAAAACGCAGATGAAGGGTATCTGCCTGTGCCAGGCCGCATTCAATTGCACGGGACAACAATGCAGCATCCAGTTCCCCATCGAGCTCAACATAATGCGCCACACTCCATTCACTTTGCGGTGAAGAAGAGAGCTTTTCCGCCATCCAGATGCCAGGTTGTGCCGCCACTAAAGGTAAATTCATGCACTTTCCCCCTCACAACTCACCTGATGACGGGGATGAAGAGACTGCCACTGAGCATTCAGCCAGGTATTACAATCAGCCTGGGGCTGTGCGTTACAGGCAACCTGCCATCCAATAGGCAGCGCGCACTGCTGCGGCCACAAACAATACTGCTGCTGCGCATTACACAAAATGAAAAACAACCCTTGCGGGTTATCGAAGGGGTTGCTGAACTCCATACCTGGCTCCTCTGTCATGAAAAATACGCTTTACTGGCCCAACAGTGGTGCCCAGAGCGTGGTTAATCCGCTGGTTAACCCACCGCGCCAGCAAAACGCGTCATGTCCGCCGTCAAACTGACGCCACAAAACGTTGTACTGTGCGTGTTGTAGTTGTGTATACATGGCCTGACTGGCCCGAAAGATAAGGGGCTCACGTAAGCCCGCTTCAAGAATGATACGAGGACTGCCCGTCGGGAGCTGGCCACTTTGCACCTGATGGATAAGCTCGCCATCCACGGTTTCCCCCCGGTTGGGCCACCAGTAGGAACCAGACAAGCTGAGCGCACAGCCAAAATGCTCAGGCCAGTGTAATGCGGCATATAACGAGGCCAGGCCACCGAAGCTTTGCCCGGCAACCACGGTATGTTGTGCGTCAGGATTAAAGGGGGCAAGCTGCGCAATACGGGGTAATAAGTCGTTTTTCACCGCCAGCCAAAAATCCGGGTTACAGGGTAATTCCCGGCTGCGATGAGCAGTATCGATAGCATCGACCAGTACATAAACGGCCGCGGGCAATTGCCCGGCCAGAGTCAGTGATTGCAGTACCGGCCAGACTGGCATGCTCTGCGCCCAAAACTCCCCGTCCAGCAGTATTGCCAGTGGCCGTTCGGCAGGATCAAAAACCTCACCAGTGGTGTAAACCCAAACCCGGCGGGTATTGTGCAAATGTTCGCTGTACCAGTTAATACACTGTGGTGCTGTGTAAGCCACTTGCGTGTTCTTCCACCCTGGTTGTTCTGGCGCATCCGGCAGTTCCAGACCTGAAACCGGGTGACCACGCCCCCCTCGCCAGCTTAGCGGGTTTAGTGGGTCAGCAATCGCCTGGGGTAACAACCGGCGCCAGCTTTCTCGCAGCGCCATTTTATCGCTCATGTCGCCCTGCATGACAGCTTCACTGAAGTCGTTTTCAGCGAGCGAGGGAATAAGGCAATAGCTGCCACGCCAGTGCGAACTTAATGAGGTGGTCCATGACCAGGCATCGGTACCCTGAGTACGTTGCAGAGACTGGGGAACCGCTTGCTGATGGTGGTCTGTGACCCCGGTAATATAGAGCCATACCCGGCGAACGGGTGAAGTTGATTCATCTCCATTCGGGTCACGCCACCAGAACGTTACCCGGCACTTATCTGTGCCTTCAGCCACCCACTCCGGGCTTTGTTTATGTTGCCACCACGCATGGCTCCCAAAAGCCAGTTCCATTGCCCAATAACCTCATCGTTAAAATGGTTTTTAACTGTAACAGGAATTGCGCATTATAGTATTGATAATAATTTTCATTTTCAATGTTATTATAATTCTCATGAATGGCTTTGGGATGGCAGAAGAAAAGTAACAAAACCCTGTTTTTAATCAGCGTTACTTCTTCAGGAATATCTGTTCTGGAAGATAATTTTCCCCAAAGGGAGAGAGTACAGGCGATGTTTCGTGGGGAATAACCAGTGGAGTTCAAACCAGAAAAACCTTATATGCGGTTTTTCTGGTTCCACAGCCAGCGCTGCGTGATTATTTGGTCAGCTCTGCAGTCATATGAACTTTGTTGTTCGTATTTGCTTCAGTAATATGGTAGGACGCTCCTTCCTGCTGTGCTTTTGCAGCAATTTTTGCTTCAGCGCTATCCAGCGTATCCGCGGTCACACTGACAGATTGTGCAAAGCTTGCAAATGAAACCAGAGTAAGAGCAGCGGCAGCAGCGATGGTTTTAATATTTTTCATAGTCATATTCCTTCATTTATTAATTCGTTAATCAACACAAGTGATTTGGTTGAACGATGCCTTAAGGTCAATGCACATATGGTAACTAATGAAATTATATCTATAATAACTAAAAGTGCGCTTATAATTACAACTCGCACATATTAATAAAAATAATCGGGTCTTGAAAAAAGAGATGATGAAGGAATACGATTTAAAATCAGTGGATTAAATGATGTTAACCAGAATAAACGGAAGGTGCCACCAGGATTATTACCTGGTGAGCAGGACAAATGCCCTGCTCACTGGTTGATGAAGGTTATTCTTCTTCGCCAAAGAACCAGTATCCCTGGTTTACCAGAGCAGTCAGTTCAGCGACAAACGCCGGGTTATTCAGCCCGTTACCCAGTTCCTGTTCACCAATAGTGGTATAGCGGCACAGCACATCTGCGGCATTGTCATCGCTGGTGTTCAGCGCTTCACTGTGAACAAAGAAATGTTCACCAATATGCAGAACTCTCAGCCCACTGAGCCGGGTCAGGGCTTCACCTGAACGCAGCGCATTAACCACTTCATCAGCCTGATAAGCGGGTTCTGGCGGCGCAATGTCCAGTTCATGGCGTGGCGTAGTGGCAAAGCGGCCAAACCATTGCACAAAGTCTTCGGGCTGGTTGATCAGATCAAGCATCATATTGCGCACCCGATCCAGTTCATAATTCTCTACCCTCCCAGGGTGTTCGCGGCATGTCAGATCCGGATCACTGTAATGCTCACCACCCAGATCGTTTTCCAGCGCATAATCCGCAAAACTGCTGATCAGATCGCGTCCATTAGGTCCACGAAAACCAACAGAGTAATTTAATGCTGTTTCGTGGGTAAAGCCGTCATGGGGGAATCCGGGCGGGATATAAAGAATATCGCCAGGCGCCAGATCTTCATCAATGATTGGTTCAAACGGATCAACATGCAGTAACGCCGGATGTGGGCAGAACTGCTTCATTGGTAGTTTATCTCCTACCCGCCAGCGGCGGCTGCCCATGCCCTGAATGATAAATACATCATACTGATCGATATGCGGGCCAACACCACCACCCGGTACCGAGAACGAGATCATCAAATCATCAAGCCGCCAGTCTGGTAATACCCGAAAAGGGCGAACCAGTTCAGCCGAAGGCGCATGCCAGTGGTTTACCGCCTGTGCCAGTAAAGACCAGCCCGTTTCGCCCAGATGGTCAAATTGTTCAAACGGCCCGTTCCAGGCCTGCCATTCCCCATTCTGCTGGCTCACAATACGGCTGTCGACTTCAGCTTCCATTGCAAGGCCAGCCAGCTCATCTGGCGTAATAGGATCGATAAAATCTGGCAAAGCATTTTTTAAGATAACCGGTTTTTTCTGCCAGTAAGTTTCCAGAAACTCCGGCCAGTTGATATTGAGTTGGTAAGCCATTTATGTGTACCGCGCAAGGGAAATGGGGGCTGATTATAAAGAGGTGGGGTTGCGGAGCTCTTTGTTGTGGGTCAAACCTGCGAGCGAAAGGATGGGAATGACAGGAAGCCCGAACTTAAAGGCTTCCTGTCGCTGGTTTAGAATTCTGCGTCAATATCTACAACAGAAATCAGTTTGTGGTTAACAAACTCTTTAATACCCAGCCCGGTTAATTCACGACCATAGCCGGAGCGGCGTACACCACCAAATGGCAGGTCTGCTTTCACGCGTGTTGGGTGGTTAATGTAAACCATCCCGGTAGAGACTTTGGTTGCCAGTTCCGCACCACGAGCCGTATCACGAGTGAAAATAGAGCCCCCCAGGCCAAACGGGGAATCATTGGCTATACGTACAGCATCTTCATCATCTTTGGCACGCAGGATCATTGATACCGGGCCAAAGAATTCCATGTAATAAGCCGGGTTATCGGGTGCCACACCAGTGAGAATCGTGGGCTGAACAAACGCGCCCTGGGTGGGTACTTTCGGCCCAACTTCCAGTGCCTGCGCACCGTGGGAAACCGCTAACTGGATTTTCTCTTTGACTTCGTCTGCCGCCTGTTGCGAGGATAGCGGTGCCAGTGTGGTTGCCGGGTCGAGAGGATCGCCTGCTTTCAGCGCCGCCACACCTGCAGTATAGCGTTCAAGGAACGCATCATAGACGTCATCAACAATAATCATCCGTTTGGAAGAAACACAAACCTGCCCGCCATTCCAGTGGCGGCCAAATACGGCCCATTTTACTGTTTTGTCCAGGTCGGCATCCGCCAGCACAATAAAGGCATCAGCCCCACCTAATTCAAGGGTGGATTTTTTCAGCGCTTTCGCGGCTTGTGCAGCGACTATTGCCCCGGCGCCTTCTGAACCGGTGAGCGCCACGCCCTGCACTCGCGGGTCATTCAGGATTTGTTCAATATGGTGACGCGCGGCATACAGGTTGATAAACCCACCATCCGGCAGACCAGCATCATGCATGAGTTTTTCAAAACGAGCCGCACTTTGCGGCACATTGGAGGCATGTTTCAGAAGGATGGTATTCCCGGCAGAAAGCTGCGGTGCAATGATACGGGCAATCTGATAGTACGGGAAGTTCCACGGTTCAATCGCCAGCAAAACACCTAACGGTTCATGAACAATTTTAGCGGTGGCTTCCTGGGGATTAGCTACTGGTAGGTTTTCCGGTGCTAATAGTTTTTCCGCATTTTTAACATAATATTCAAAAATCTGAGCTGACAGTTCTACTTCAGCCAGCGCTTCACTATATAACTTGCCCATTTCAAGCGTCAGTAAACGAGCAAATTCGTCTTTCTGTTTACGCAGCAAGTTAGCTGCGTTTTGTAAGATTTCACCACGTTGTGCAAATGAAACATTACGCCATGTAGTGAAAGTATTATGTGCCCTGGCAATAGCGTCTGCGACTTCTGCGTCTGTTGCATCAGGAAATGTCTTAATAACTTCCCCTGTGTAGGGGTTCGTTGTTGCGTATGCCATGGAAATTCTCCTTAACAATAATCAGCCACATAACGTGGCACCCTTTTTTATCTCATTAAGTGTTTCCGACCCTGGCATGCCTGACAGGGCTAAAAAGTTAAATTATCCTGCATCAGTCTGGCACAGATAACGTCACGTTACCGGGGGTACCACACATAATGAAAAAATAGTATCCAGCGAACATAACAAGAGAAAGACAGTTGTTTTGTTGGTATTAATCAGAATTATTGAACATTCAACAAATTCGTTTACTTTGCTTATTATTTCCCTTATTTACTATTTATTTTTATTTTAACCACAGCCAGCAATTTTCCTGAAAAAGCACGATGTTATCTAACAAACCTTCACGATAAAAACAGTAATATATTGTTTTATATGGATAAAAAATAATTTCACATATTACAAAAAAAGATATAAAGCAACATTAATATAATAAAATATTTGTAATACAAATGACATTCACACCTTGAACACGAAACCAAAAAGGGTTGATAATAACCTCAAGTTGATAACATTTTATTTACTTTGTGTTATTGCCATTCTCTTTTTAGGGAGTTTTGTATGTCGAAAAGTATTGCAAATTTCATTACTGAAACGCTTGATAAAGCGGGTGTTAAACGTATTTGGGGTGTTACTGGCGATTCATTAAATGGCATCAGCGACAGCCTGAGAAAATTAGGTACAATCGAGTGGTTGGGTACCCGTCATGAAGAAACAGCAGCATTTGCCGCAGGTGCTGAAGCTCATGTTACTGGCAAATTATCGGTATGTGCGGGGTCCTGTGGGCCGGGTAATTTGCATTTAATCAACGGATTATTTGATTGCCACCGTAACCGTGTTCCGGTTCTGGCCATTGCCGCACATATTCCTTCCGCAGAAATTGGCACCAATTATTTCCAGGAAACTCATCCGCAAGAACTCTTTAAAGAATGCAGTGTTTATTGCGAATTAGTTTCCAACCCGGAACAAATGCCTTATTTGCTGGAAACAGCCATGCGCCAGGCCATACTTCACCGTGATGTCAGCGTATTAGTATTGCCGGGCGATATTGCATTACAGGCTGTTCCTGAAGGAATTGAGCCGAAATGGAATGTACCTAAACCCGCTTATTACCAGCCTCAGCAGGCAGATCTCGCTGAACTGGCCGAAAAACTCAATAACAGCGCAAAAATCACCTTAATGTGTGGCGCGGGTTGTGCTGAATCCCATAAGGAAGTTCTCGCACTGGCCGAAAAATTACAGGCACCGATTGTTCATGCCATGCGTGGTAAAGAATATATCGAATATGACAACCCTTATGATGTGGGTATGACGGGTTTAATCGGGTTTTCATCGGGCTACCACGCCATGCGCCAGGCCGATACAGTTTTACTGCTTGGCACCAGTTTCCCATACCGCGCGTTCTACCCGGAAAATGCCAGCATACTGCAAATCGATAATAACCCGGCGTCTTTGGGCCGCCATACCCAAATCGACCTCGGTGTATTAGGGGATATTAAGTCCACATTGCAGTCTCTTCTGCCAATGATTAACAGTAATCACAGCTCTGCGCACCTGGAGCAGTGTGTGGCAAATTACACTGAAGCACGTAAAGGTCTGGATGAACTGGCTAACGGAAAAACAGCCTATGGCCTGATTCACCCACAGTACCTGGCACGCCTGGTGAGCGAAGCCGCAGCCGACGATGCGGTATTTACTTGTGATGTGGGCACTCCAACATTATGGGCTGCGCGTTATCTGAAAATGAATGGGAAACGCCGTTTAATTGGTTCGTTTAACCACGGCTCCATGGCCAACGCATTGTCACAGGCCATGGGGGCACAATCTATCGACAGAAAACGCCAGGTTGTCGCACTGTGTGGTGACGGGGGCTTCTCCATGTTAATGGGGGATCTGTTGTCCCTTAATCAATTGAAACTCCCTGTGAAAATTGTGGTGTTCAATAACCGTTCTTTAGGCTTTGTCGCCATGGAAATGAAAGCTGGTGGTTATCTTTCTGATGACACGAACTTAGAAAACCCGAGCTTTGCCGCCATTGCCGAAGCCTGCGGTGTAAAAGGTATTCATGTTGGTAAACCGGAGGACCTGCCTGGCGCGCTGAAAGAAACCCTGGCACATGAAGGCCCGGTGGTTCTGGAAGTGGATACAGCCAAACAGGAACTTGCGATGCCACCACAAATTAAAATGGAACAGGCGAAAGGCTTCAGCCTGTATATGATGAAAGCGCTGCTCAATGGCCGTGGTGATGAAATTATTGAGCTGAGCAAAACTAACTGGCGGCGATAAAGCCAGATGCGGAAAGCTGTGTCTGACACGGCTTTCCGTTCCCCCCTGCAAACGAAAACTCGGGTTCAATTTCCCGTCGATGCTTTTTACCCTCTTCGGAGTAACATGATGGTTACATGGCCTTCTGCTGCGTCTCTTCATGCGCAGCAAAACAGTGACAGCTTAATTTCTCAATTAAACCAAATAGTTGGTAACAAATATGTGTTAACGGATGAAGAACACACAAAACAATACCGTACAGGTATTCGTTTTGGCTGTGGGAAAGCCCTCGCGGTAGTTCGTCCGGGTTCACTCGTTGAGCAATGGCAAGTTTTGAAAGCCTGCATTAATGCGGGTGTGATTGTTCTGTCGCAGGCGTCTAATACCGGATTAACCGGTGGTTCAACGCCGGATGGCGATGATTATGACAGGGATATAGTCATTGTCAGTATGACCCGGATGAAAACCATTCATGTTATTCAGCAAGGGAAACAAGTTATCTGTTTACCTGGATCAACTCTTGATCAATTAGAAACAATACTACGTCCACTGGGACGGGAACCCCATTCAGTGATTGGTTCAAGCTGTATTGGTGCCTCGGTGTTTGGTGGTATTTGTAATAACTCTGGTGGCGCACTGGTTCGCCGTGGTCCGGCATATACCCAGATGTCACTGTTTGCACAAGTCGATAGTCAGGGTGAACTACATTTAGTCAACCACCTGGGTATTTCGTTAACAGGTTTAGAAGAAGATGTCCTCCAGCGTATTGAACAGGGGGATTTCAGTGATGCAGATATTGAAAATAACCAGGGGAATTGTTCCGATCACGATTACGAAAGCTACGTGCGCCAAATTGATGAAAATACGCCAGCCCGATTTAATGCCGATCCGCATCGTTTGTATGAATCCTCCGGGTCGGCCGGAAAAGTTATGGTGTTTGCTGTACGCCTTGACACCTTTCCAATAGAGAAAGATCCGCAGGTTTTCTATATTGGCACCAATGACCCACAGGAATTAACGGATATACGTCGTTATATTCTGTCGACGTTTGAGCAGTTACCTATTTCTGGGGAATATCTACACAGAGTAGCTTTTAATGTCGCTGAAAAATATGGCAAAGACACCTTTCTGATGATTCATTACTTGGGGACATCACGCCTACCCAGGCTTTTCGCCCTCAAAGCCAAAATGGATAATATTTTTACCAAACTGAGAATATTCCCTTCTAATTTCACGGACAGAATCATGCAGTTCGCCAGCACTCTGTTCCCCAACCATTTGCCCCCAAGAATGCGTGAATATCGGGACAAATTTGAGCACCACTTGCTACTTAAAGTGTCGGCTGAAGGAAAGGAAGAAGCCAGGAACTTTTTATCAAGCTATTTTAGCCATAAAAGTGGTGATTTTTTTGAATGCACAAAAGAAGAAGGCACCAAAGCTTTTTTGCATCGGTTTGCTGCTGCCGGTGCGGCAAATCGATACCGGGCAGTGCACACCCGGACAGTCGAAAACATTCTTGCGCTGGACATCGCACTACCAAGAAATACTCAGCAATGGTGTGAAACCTTGCCCAGGGAGATTGAAAAGCCGATTTTGCTGAAACTCTACTACGGCCACTTTTTGTGCCATGTATTCCATCAGGATTATATTGTGAGTAAAGGCCATGATTGCCTCGAACTTGAACACAAAATGTGGAAGCTGCTGGATAACAGAGGAGCGGAATACCCTGCAGAGCATAATGTCGGGCACTTATACTTTGCAAAAGCAGCCTTGAAAAACCATTACCAAACACTGGATCCTTGCAACTGTTTTAATCCAGGGATTGGGCATACCTCAAAATACCGCCACTACCACGAACATGCAGAGGAATAGCTCTGTCAGGCGCACGAGGAATTTATGTATCGGCCGATGTGCGCCCATTTTACTGTTAATTGTTACCAGACATGTTTTAAACGTGTTTGCAGTTTTTTCCGTCGCTCAGGTTCAACACATACCCACTAATGCGACAAAACGCCTCTGTCTGACAACATATTTTTATATGGCCAAAAGAAAGGCACCGAAGTGCCTTTCTGGCATAACTTTACTAACCTGTTAATTCATAAACAGATATCAGGCAACTTCATTAACCATGTTACTGCCCTGATTCGCCGACAATGTGGACGCAAAATTCTGCAAAACAGAACTGAGTGTGACATTGCTGCTACTTTGTCCCAGACTGGAAAGCATAGAGCTGAAAGCACTTTGCAGATCACTGATTTCCGAACCTGATGATGAACTGGTTGCTGAACTGGAAGAAGAAGCCAGCTCGCTAATCAGCGCATTCAGGTCGGTCTGCATCGGGTTTTCTGATGACGAATCTGCCGCCACAGTCTGCGGCGGTGGTGGTGCATCGGTATCTGTCGCTGGTGCTGCTGGTGCGGACATACTGTGCATGGCAGCCATCAAAACCTGGATAAACTGCCCGACAGACTGCTCAGTATCTGCTGTTGATGAGGTACTGGACGTATCCGTATTATCCGTATCTGTAGCAGTGGTGTCTGCACTACTGAGTGTAATGCCCGACTCAGAAAGCGCATTAGTCAGCGCACTGTAAATACCACCTCTCCCGGAATGGTGTGAGGTGGCCTTTTGCACTTCAGACAGATCTGTTGTTGCCGGGGCACTACTGGTACTACTGACTGAAGGGATATACGACAAAGGATAATTCGCATATCCCGATAGTGATGAGACCATTGTCAAATCTCCACATATGTTCATGAACGAACGGAGGAGTGCCAGAAGCAAGTCTTTTCAGGCATGTATATTGCGCCTGCCAATGCAGGCAACCAACACGAACCAGGGTACGGGAAGATTGTTTGCATTCAGCCGGGCACAAAACCGCAAGTGAAACAGCCTGAAAGACTGGATTAGCACATGTGCGTTGCAGTTATGCATTGCACAGCCTTAAGGCGAATCACCCCAAGGTGAAACCGCCAGTTACTGCTTCTGTTTCATTGAACAAAGGACAACAAACCCAATAAAAATAACCCAATATGAACGAATACCTTACGACCGTATTTATAACCTGACAGCGATAACCGGTTCCTTCCCACTCACAGGTACTTTTTATGATTTCCTTCTTTCCAGGCTGAAAAAACAGTCTGGCTGTATGATTTAACCAAAATTAATCACCAGCTAATCGCAGGAATAACGATAAAGAAAGATACTGATTTACGGTTTTACCTGAACTTAAACAGTATTTAACGCCAGAAAAACACAAACCTGGCATGATTTGTGTGCAACTAAAGGAAAGGTATAAAGTAAAAAGCCGGCAGGCGAGTGTATTTGCCCCACAGGTAATACAGCAACAAAACTGGGTCTGAGATCAACGTAATACCCGCACCACGTCTTGTTCTGGAAAATGGCCCGGATATTAACGAATACGGCTGTCAGTCGTGGATTTTCACACCAAGGCAGCCACGAACAAATTCAGGATTAAAGTGTTTTACCGCTTCACCAACGTAGCCTTCATCCAGTGAACTGATTTGGGCCATTTCGCCATCCGTCAGTAAGAAATCCCAGACAGCAAAGTTCTCTTCAATACGTTCCAGGCGTGTGGATTTAGGGATAACCGTCACACCACGTTGCAAATTCCAGCGCAGAATAATCTGAGCAACGGTTTTGTTATGGGCTCTGGCAATGCTTTGCAGCATTTCATTTTCATAAGGATTATGCCGCCCACCCGCTAATGGAGCCCAGGCCTCAGGCTGAACGTTGTAATACTTCATGGTTTCAAGTGCATCCGGTTGTGCAAAGTAAGGATGCAATTCAACCTGATTCACCATGGGTTTGATTCTGACTGTTTCGCAGAAGTTGGCTAATACATGGGCATAGAAATTGGACACGCCAATCGCTTTCAGTTTTCCTGCTTCATATGCCTCTTCCAGTGCGCGCCACGCGCTGAAATAATCCCCCATGGCCTGATGCAATAAGTAAAGATCGAAATATTCCAGACCCGATTTTTTTAACGACGCCCCGATACCGGCTTTCGCCATATCGTAGTTGGCCATATCCTGTACCCACAGTTTAGAAGTAATGAATAACTCCTCACGGGTACACAGACCTTCTGCGATAGCTTCACGAACAGCATCACCAACAGCATCTTCATTGCCGTAAACGGCTGCGGTATCAATAAGACGATAACCTGCCCGAACAGCACTCAACACGGACTGTTTACATTCTTCTTTATCGGTTACCTTAAACACACCAAAACCTGCCATCGGCATTTTAAGGTTGTTGCTTAATACTGAGTATTCCACGGTTGAGCTCCTCTGCCATCTCAAAGCATTATTCTAGAATAAAAGTATCCATGTAATTAATATGCAAAATAAGATATGACTTGTGAGCAGAACTCATTAATCAGACACTCGCTGTTTGTGGAGGAAGAGAAAAACTTGCCGATTGTCTCCCGAACTACTGGTAGAAAGTGAGCGCTATTGAGTGTGATTACGAGCTATTTGTCGCACATCTGTCACTGCCCAGTCTTTCTGTTGACAAAAAACGCGCCAGGTGGCCCCCCGGCGCGTTCCGCACTGGAGTGCGGCGACGACGAAATTGCCATGAAGCAGTTCATTTCAATGGCAAATAGATATCCGTGAGTAATTCATGTTCCGCTACCTCATGCACAAAGTTGTGGTAATGAAAGAAAAGCGGGAAATCACGCAGTTCCTCTCCACTCTCAGGCAACCAGTCACGGTACAGACTCTTTGCCAACCCGGTTAATGCATCATGCGATCCCTGATGACGCAATACCGCACATCGACCAGCCGGAATGCCACTATTTATGACCCCGAAGCGATTATCTTCCACTATCGGTGACGTGACTGTTCCGCAAATATGGAACTCAAATTTGTCCGGCGCTGTTAAGGTTGGGTCATGAGGTGCAATACCGTATGTCTGGCTGATGGCAACAGGCGAATACCCGCTGCTTTTTCGCCATTCAATAAAACGAGCTGCAGTTTCATTTATTAGCTCCGGTCGTCCATAATGAGTTAGCATTGCGACTGCTGTCGCAGGGAAATTGATGATCCTGACCTGGCCTTGCATTGTTTGTCTCCTGGCTTTGTAAGGTTCGGATATGCGCTTATGCCAATCTACCCAAGGAGGCTGTTGACGGAATTGCGTCGGTGACAAACCAAACATTTGTCTGAAAGCACGGCTAAATGATTCAGAATGCTGGAAACCGGCATCGAACGCGATATCAGTAATTTTCTCTAACGGATTAAAAGCCAGCCGATAAGAAGCACGCTTTAAACGCATCATCTGGATGTAACGACCAGGTGGCATCCCACAATAACTACAAAATTGACGATGGAAGTGAAATGGCGAGAAGTGAGCCACTTCACTAAGTTTTTCCAGTAATAATGTGTCATCAAGATGACAGTCAATATAATCAAAGACCTGTTTAAATCGTCTGGCGTAACTATCAGTTTTATTATCACACATGACTTCCTCCGTGCTGCTTAATATGCTCGAAGGCGGTTCAGTTTGCCTGACCGATCTTGCCCAAGTAACGTTCAAAAGAAACATTGAGGAATAATAAACACACCAGAGCGCTGAAATACCTCAACATTGGTAATTGATAGCGGAGATTTTAAAGTAACTTTCAAGACTAAAGCCGGAATGTGGAATTGGTGGATTATCCTGAAATCGTTTTCCCATAAACGAGAAAAGGGGCGCAATGCTCTGCCTTCTCTATGCTATCAGACTTGCTTCTTCTCGTTCCACGCATCAGAGTTAAGAATGTGCCCATCTTTATAAAATGGATGATTTTCTCATAACTCAAGGAAACATCTTCCATGTGCCCTGTACCTGTTACGTTGCGGGTATCGTGCATAACAGGGTTATGGCTAACCACTTTCACATTTTCTAACGTGATGGTGTAGTAGATTTCTTCTTGTCCACTGTAGTTTATTCTGTAGAACTGAAATTCAGCACTTTTAAGTGCCTGGACTGTTGCAACGGCTTTGAACAAATACGGCGATGAACTGTCAATTTCTTTGGTGAAGTTAAAAGAGCAGTCCTGACGGGAACCAGTAGCTTTACCCGTGAGGGGATCGGCAGGGATAACTACGCCATGCTGCAAACTGCGTAGTTCTATGCTTCCATCACGTCCGTGAACATATTACCGTAAAATGACCAGACACATTTGGGGAAGGAGTCTTTATAGATATCGCGCTGCTCAACAGGGGCTGGAACAGAACATGGTCAGATACAATGGTGAATCTGGAAGCCAGAAAACTCGTCGAAACAGCAAACCGGCTGTCAGCATTCTATTTGCAAGATGTTCTTACACGTATCAAGTTTGTCGAAGAGATAAAACAGGTTGTAGAAAAAGAATTTGAAACAGCACGACGAGCTAAAACCGATGAAGAATGCATTGTATGTATCAAAAATTTGCGTGCTGAAACAGACAGCCTGCTTGAACAAGAGCGCCTGTTAAGAACCAAGTCCGCACAGCTTTACGCGAAGGTCGAGTTTGTTAAGGAAAATAATAAAATCGTCGGGTACATGATTTCAGCTATTCACATTGTGGTCTCTGGAATAGCAATTGCTGGCGGTGCGTTAATGGTCTCTACGATGACACCTTTAGGTATGCTGGCAGGGGCTATCCTTGTAACAGATGGCATTAACGGTCTGTCAAAAGAAATCATTCCAGGTATATATGGAAAACAATATAAAACAGAGGGATTTGTGGCTGATGGCACTATGGAAGCAGCCCAATTTATGGGTTTCAAGCCTGAAACAGGACTTGCGATTTATAACGCCATTACGTTGACTGCAAGTGTATATAGCATCTTTGGATTAGCCAGAAGACCCGAAGCATGGAGGCTATTTAAATGGATGCCCCGTGATTTCTATCGCAAGGTCGATACGATGAGCCGCCCGAAATTAACGATGAAAATAGTAGGTTATGGACTTAAGGCCAAAGTAATATTTGACCTGCTTTCTTCTGACACATCGAACCATTAGTCTCTGAATTTTCTCCAGAACCGCCAGGACTTGTAAGAAAGCACTGGCGGCTGGATAAATGCAACAATGAGTATTGCGATCAGAATTGATATGCCACCACCCACGACGGTTTCTTTCGCAGAAAACAACACTAAAATGATAAAAACCATCAGACATACTGATGTTATCCATAAAACAATCCTGAATCGATTAGCCAGATCCTGAATCGCTTCCCCCAAGGTTCCACCGTAACTTTCAACGTTGTTTTTTATCTTCTGTAAATCCGACGATGTAAAGCCAGAACGTAACAAAGCTTCATCAGTAACTTTCATATTGTATCGTCCTTTATCTCTCAAAAGATGTTCCCCAATCACTGATTGTGCAAGCAATCATACGGATGAACTTTATAGCAATCCAGCCGAAACTTTTCGGCAGACTCTATCTCCCCTTTCTTATCATCTGGGTGGTGCCAAGGCGTTGCGACCATTAAGGTTAACGTTCACATGATGATCAGATTTCAGGCAATAGCAACCAATAAGCCCATTGATGGTAAGATAACGCGCGGAGTCGTTAGGCGACTTAATCAAGGTTATGTCAATTAGTGAGGCTTATCAGGATGACCATGTGCCCGAAGGAGTGAGGCCGAACCGCTGGCAGAACCTGCATTTTGTGTGCAGGTACTAATTCACCAAACACTTTTTTTCCCTGCAACATTAACTCAATGTGTGGCATAAGGGAGCATCAGGCAAAATGCACCATGCTATGAACAGTGAAACGACCACCAGCACTTTGCTAAACTCCCTGTTCACCGTTCAACAAATTGCAGCAACTTTTAGGGTAAATAGCAGTACTTTACTCACATCACTTTAAAGTTAACTAGTTGAGTTAAAAATATTTAAAGGCTTTGAAAAGGATGGAGCGGGTGAAGGGAATCGAAGTATCGAAGACAGCCAACCGCTAACCATTTGTTTCTTAAAGGATGATGAATCCTTGTGGTTACAGTTATGGTTACACATCGAGTGATCTCTGGTCAAGGCTGTAGAGCTGCAATATTCCCGAAAGAGGAATAGAACAAACATACTTGGTGATTCAAATACATGACAAGATACCTCCATCAGTTTCAGGATAACTTCTGGAGGTATACGGGGGAATGTTGCAGGGCTATTACTGTTATATAGGCGCTGAGATTTTTTTGGGAAATTTTCAATCCTGCATTAAATAGTTCAGAAGTCCTATTACAGGTTTATCCTCACATACCTCATTAAATGCTTTCGCTAAACCAGACATATAAAGCTCATACGTAACATGAAATTCATGGTCTGGTGAGGAGGCTTCGTTACAGGCTATATAAGTTCCCATGGCCTCCAGAGACTTATCATCACCGAAAACTGCTGCAAATAGAAGCCCGAGCATTTCGGATGTAAATGCCATCCTGTTAGCCTCAGTCTGAGTCACTGCATCCAAGAGACCAGTGCAATATCCAATGACCCATGGTGTGATATATCCTGCTGATAATAAAGGGTCACCTACAGCCTCCTCTCGCTCCTCTTTTATTACTTTGAACATATCGGTCTGTTTTTTTATCAGCCTAGATGACATTACAACCAGTTCGTATTGAATGCGTGTTACATCATAACGCCTTTCCGCTTTTGCCTTTTTCTTAAAAAGCCCAAACATATTGATACCTTCAGGATGTCAGACAAGTGTCAATATGATATCCGATTAAAGCCACTTAATTGATTGTTTGTCTCAATCGATTATTTAAGATTGATCGCTTAGTATATTAAGCCAATCAAGCAAGAGCGTAACACCATACGGCCTTCAGGTTATCTTTGGGCGTTTCTAACTCAATAATTATTGCTTACAGTCCCTTTCTGCCCAAACGCCTGAGTGCAACGCTACGGTCCTCATTCTCTGAAGCGCCCGGGCGGAACTCCAGTCGCTCCCTGTGACGCTCACGGAAACTTACAGCCGCTTTGCGTACACCTGAGGTGTCATCATTGGCTGCGGCTAAGGTCATCTCTTGGATGGTCTTTAGAGAGTCCTCAAGTATGGTTAGGACCTCAATACCTAACCGGAGATCATAGCTCATCGCTAGTGCTCCGGCTGTCTTATAGTCGAGCATGTAGGTTTCGACCTCACGTGTAGCACCATTGCCCCCATTTGGGATAACCGAACGGTTTTTCATTTTGAAAAGCTGTTCAGGTGGGAAGTTGGATTCCAGTTTACGAATAACGTTACCTTTCTGTTTACCAAGACCACGAGCTAGCTCACCTATTTCAATAAGACCCTTCCCATTTGTCATAGCGCGGTTTAGATAAGCGATTTGATTACTGGATAATTTATTATTCATGATAATAACCCTCCTTTTTAAATATGTATCCTAAGCTGCACTCCACTGACATACTAAAAGTCCCAAAGCGATGGGAGACCAGCAGGACGAAGGATGCACACTTAGAATGTCTTTGCGATTAATAAAAATGGTATCTTGCGATGACACCAGTGGCTATTACAAGAGTTAATGATGACAAGATTAATTAATGGATATCTCTAATATTATTTTAAGTAATTATCTTTTATTTATAATAATCATTTAAAACTATAAGTATCTCAGAGGTCCTTAAGTAATACTTTAAGTTTAGCCCCTGTATGCTAGAGACCATAAATAAATATAATTTATCATAGGCTATTCACTTATCGACTGACCCAGAGCACGCAGGAAGCATTTACTTTAAGTAGAACGCTTGGTGTCTGTAATTGGTCATCCCGCCCCTGAAAGGATGCAATAAGTTACGGTTAGTTATCATTGAGGGAAAACTTTTTGTCGTCTCTCCCTTTAGTGAGTCGTATTAACGACATTGACTTCTAGATAGACATGTAAGTAATAATCGATACTAAGGGCATGAGTTCACACCCTTTGTGGATTACTCAGAGGCCCTTTCCCTATAGTGAGTCGTATTAATTACTAAGCTGTCTTTTTGTCGCGCTTTTCGATTCCCTGCCGTGGGCCTTCAGGCATACTCTGGAACATCGCCTCGATTTCTTTTGGCCTCGTAATTCGGTCATCGACAATGATGTTCAACAGCTTAAAGAGACTATGCGTTAACTGTGGGTCATCCTCAAGGCTAATCTCTCCGGGGTGTACAGCCTGATTGCCAACAATGCGACAGATGTCGGCTGCTTGCTGGATGCGAGGAGGTAAACCTTTCTCAACTAGAGACTTAATGTCAGCGTTAATATTGTTCCCCGGCTCTCCTAAATGAACCATCAGTTTCTGGAGGCATAGACGAAGGAGTGCCGCAGCCCCTTTAGGTGATAGATTGACGATACTGCGTGCTTCCATGTAGTCAGACTTGCAGTCTTCTGGCATGTCCGGGTTTGGCATTTCAATATTAGAAGACGCAGGAACGATCATTTGTTCTGAAAACCAGAAACTTAAACCATCGCAATGTTCGCAAATCGCCATATGCATAGGAGCAGCTTCTGTATTGGAATAACCATCCATCGGTCTAAAAAGAAGCTGCTTCCAGTGTTGTTGTGCATAGACACCACATCGGGGACAGTTAAAGTTTTCTTTTCCGTATTCCGCAGGGTAATACTCAGCCATTTACTCTACTCTCCTTATAAATATCAGTCATCACAATAACCAATCTATCCACCTCAACCTCTTTAGCGTAACGGTCATAAGTAATAGAGCCTGAGCTATGGCCCATAATCGCCTGAGCATACGCCAACTCGACACCATGTTGTTTTAACTGAGTCGCAACTGTATGTCTGAACGAATGGAAAGCCAGCCCGTCTCGGTCAGCAAGAACCTTAGGTAACAACGTACGGTTGAACCATTTACTCACCTGCTCACCGTAGCCGTTCTTCATGAGACGAAGACCATCAAAAACCATAGCGTCATCGCCATCAGTGCCTCTACGAGCCTCAACAAGCGTCATGAAGTCAGCCAATACAAAACCATAAGCCCCATCAACCAAAGGCACACAGCGATCACTGTGAGCGTTCTTGATGCTCTTACCGGGTAAGCTACTGTCGTCTTCATTAATATGAATATAAACGGTCCTCGCCTCAGTGGCCCTGACGTCTTTGACCTGTAGTTGAGCTACTTCATTGAGTCTCGCCCCAGTGATAGCGGCTAACGCAGTAACATAATAATGATACGGTTTACCTGAGGTCTTCTGTGAGTATGCCTTCGCGGCGGCTAGTAGTTGCCCTACCTGCTCTGGACTAAAAGCATTACGGGCCTCAGAGGCTTTACGCTGGGGAACCTTAAGTTCCAGCCCCTCAGCCATATTCTTTTTGATCAGATCATTACGTACAGCCCACTTGAAGACAGCCGCCATCTTAATGAGATATTTATTATTGATGGTAACAACATCCATACAATCGGTTTTATCCTCACGGTCCAGCAGGTCAACCAATGGGACATTCTTGAAACGCTGCTTACGGTTCTTCGGCAACTGCAGGAGGACATCACGGACCCTGAGCATATCAGCCCGTTTTATCGCATTGGCATCAACATTGAGTCCCAGATAGTCAAAAATTTCAATTAACGCAGCATGGGATGCTTTGTTTTCTTGTAAAGTTGCTGGCTTCCAGTTTTGGGCGTTTTCCTGCTCGTACTGCTCAAAGAGGGAAGCTACGGTTACGCTGGGTTTATCTTCGGGAATGCTAGGCTTTTGAGGAGCACTAACAGATAGGGACGCTGAGGCTTGGTCATTAGCTCCATAATCATCATCAAATCCATCTATATAATCTATAAGTGGCTGACTATCTCCCGCTTCGATGCGCTTCATGCAAGCCTTGAGAACATTAAGAGCCTCATTGATGTAGCGATGCTGGTCAATTGTCAGTGGCTCGCTTGCCAGAGCATGGACAAGATTTTCTCCCACTTCCCCATACTGGTCACGGTATAGATCTCTCATATCTGGCGCGAAGAGATCTGAACGGCCTGTAGACAACTCCCACTCTGCGATGTCCCTCAGGTATTCCCTCATGTCCTCATAGGAGGCGTTGGGTCTGTCTGCATGGATTGCCCTAAGTGCTGCCTTGATATGCCGTGAGTAAGCCATAGCGGTGCGTCTATCCTTAGTCCGTAGTGATACTGACGCTATTTTATAACGGCTATGAGAAGGATGTGAAACGATCAGGCGATCGGTGGACTTCATCCTGAGGCGGATATAAAAGACGCCATTGCGCTGATAAAGATAGGTTTTTGGGTTGAGCATGTACTGAGATCTTAAGTCAGCTCACTATTTCAACAAAGTTAGTTACAGTGTTGGTTACAGTGAGTAAAACTACCGGAAGGCCTTAAGCCATATCCCTTAGGATTCAGTAAGTTGAGATACTCTAAGAAAGGTTCTGGAGCGGGCGAAGGGAATCGAACCCTCGTATAGAGCTTGGGAAGCTCTCGTTCTACCATTGAACTACACCCGCATCGGAAGTGCGTAACGCATTATAGACATTTGGAATTGATTAACAAGAGCCGCACCAACTGAGTGCTGTCATTTTAAGCAACCGCCCTGCTTAGCAGGACGGTGATTTCCCCTGAGCCGGTAAATAACGCAGTGGGTCCAGTGCTGTTGCTTTGTAGCGAATCTGGAAATGCAGTTTGACTGTGTTGGTACCTGTGCTGCCCATGGTGGCTATTTTCTGACCGGCCTTCACCTGCTGCCCATTGGTAACCAGCATGCTCTGATTATGACCATAAGCAGTAATGTAGTTTTCATCATGCTTAATTAAAATCAGGTTGCCATAACCACGCAACTGGTCGCCAGCATAAACCACACGCCCGGCGGCAGCGGCATACACGGGCTGCCCGCGCGTACCGGCGATATCAATGCCTTTATTGCCGCCATCTTTACTGGACCAGCCATCAATCACTTTTCCTTGTGTCGGCCAGCGCCAGCATTTACTGCCGGGAGCAGGCCAGCTGGCAGGAGCCAGTTTTTCAGGCTGCGACATGCTGCTGTTACGTGCAGTTGTTGTAGCGCTGGTTGATGCCTTCGGCGTAACTGTTTTACTGGTCGAAGAACCGTTCAACCGCAAACGTTGCCCAACCTGAATGGTATAAGGCGGTGAAATGCCATTAAGACGTGCCAGCGTGCCCACTGAGCTACCAGAACGCAATGCGATACGATACAGCGTATCACCACGCTGAACTGTGTAAGTTGAACCAGAAATTGGCGTATTGTTGCGGGACGCACTCCCGGAACAGGCAGCCAGAGACAGGGCTAAAAACAGACAGATAATTGGTCTGAGCCAGTGTGAAAAAGTGATTCCCGAACTCACGCACTCTCCTCTGGATCTATTCAGATAGCTTCCGGTGTTAATAGCAAGACGGTAGCCAGACCGAACGATAGCGAGAAAACGCTCCCCCAATGGGGAGCGTTAGCGGATTATTTCACCGGGCGCATAGCCGGGAACAGGATAACATCACGAATGGTATGGCTGTTGGTGAACAGCATAACCATACGGTCAATCCCAATACCCAGGCCTGCAGTTGGTGGCAGACCATGTTCCAGTGCAGTGACATAGTCTTCATCGTAGAACATGGCTTCGTCATCACCGGCGTCTTTTGCGGCAACCTGCTGGGCAAAACGATCAGCCTGATCTTCAGCGTCATTCAACTCGGAGAAGCCATTACCAATTTCACGGCCACCGATAAAGAATTCAAAACGGTCGGTAATTTCCGGGTTTTGATCGTTACGACGCGCCAGTGGAGACACTTCTGCCGGGTATTCGGTAATAAATGTCGGCTGGATCAAATGGCTTTCCGCCACTTCTTCGAAGATCTCGGTAACAACACGGCCCAGGCCCCAGCTTTTCTCAACTTTAACACCAACAGACTCAGCGATTGCCACGGCTTTCGCCATGTCGTCCAGATCTGCCATATCCGTTTCCGGGCGATATTTTTTGATAGCTTCACGCATGGTGAGTTTTTCAAAAGGTTTGCCGAAGTCAAAGGTCTCATCACCATAAGGCACCTGAGTCTGGCCCAGAACTTCCTGCGCCATTGTCCGGAACAGGGATTCGGTCAGTTCAATCAGGTCGTTATAGTCCGCATACGCCATATAGAGTTCCATCATGGTGAACTCAGGGTTATGGCGCACAGAAATACCTTCGTTACGGAAGTTACGGTTGATTTCGAACACCCGCTCAAAACCGCCCACCACCAAACGTTTCAGGTACAGCTCAGGCGCAATACGCAGATACATATCGATATCCAGCGCATTGTGGTGTGTCACGAACGGGCGCGCAGAAGCTCCACCCGGAATCACCTGCATCATCGGCGTTTCCACTTCCATAAACCCACGGCCTACCATGAATTTACGGATACCCGCCAGAATACGAGAACGCACCTGGAAAGTATGGCGGGACTCTTCGTTGGCGATCAGGTCCAGATAACGCTGGCGATAACGCATTTCCTGGTCAGAAAGGCCGTGGAATTTGTCTGGCAACGGACGCAGTGCCTTGGTCAGCAGGCGCATCTCGGTGCAATGAATGGTCAGTTCACCGGTTTTGGTTTTGAACAGTTTACCGCGAGCGCCGAGGATATCGCCCAGGTCCCATTTCTTAAACTGTTCGTTATAGATACCTTCCGGTAAATCATCACGGGAAACATACAGCTGAATACGACCGCCCATATCCTGCAACGTAACGAAAGAGGCTTTCCCCATGATACGGCGAGTCATCATGCGCCCGGCTACGCTAACTTCAATACCCAGCGCTTCCAGTTCTTCATTTTCTTTGCTATCAAATTCAGCGTGCAGTTTGTCAGCAGTGTTATCACGTCGGAAGTCGTTCGGGAAAGCCACGCCCTGCTTACGCAGTGCAGACAGCTTTTCACGGCGGTTTTTCATTTCATTATTAAGATCGACTTCAGTGCCCTGTGATTGTTGTTCAGACATGTTGGTTCCTCATAACCCTGCTTTCAAACTTGCTTCGATGAATTTATCCAGACTGCCGTCCAGTACCGCTTGCGTGTTACGTGTTTCCACACCTGTGCGCAAATCTTTGATACGGGAATCATCCAGTACATAAGAACGAATCTGGCTGCCCCAACCAATATCAGACTTGGTTTCTTCCACTGCCTGTTTCTCAGCATTTTTCTTCTGCATTTCCAGCTCGTACAGCTTCGCTTTCAACTGCTTCATTGCCTGATCTTTGTTCTTATGCTGAGAACGGTCATTCTGGCACTGAGTAACCAGCCCGGTTGGAACGTGCGTAATACGAACCGCAGATTCTGTTCGGTTTACGTGCTGGCCACCTGCTCCGGATGCACGATATACGTCAATACGTAAATCAGCCGGGTTAATTTCAATATCAATGTCGTCATCGACTTCCGGGTACACAAACGCGGAGCTGAATGACGTATGGCGACGGCCACCTGAGTCGAACGGGCTCTTACGCACCAGGCGGTGAACGCCGGTTTCAGTGCGCAACCAGCCATAGGCATAATCCCCCATCACTTTCACTGTGGCAGATTTCAGGCCAGCGACTTCACCTTCAGACTCTTCAATAATTTCAGTTTTGAAACCTTTGTCTTCCGCCCAACGCAGATACATACGCAGCAGCATACTTGCCCAGTCCTGCGCTTCAGTGCCACCAGAACCGGCCTGAATATCGATATAGCAATCTGCGCTGTCGTATTCACCAGAGAACATACGACGGAACTCAAGCTGACCCAGTTTCGCGTCCAGTTGATCCAGCTCGACGATCGTTTCATTAAACGTTTCTTCGTCGTCAGCTTCCACCGCCAGCTCTAACAGGCCATTGACATCATCCAGGCCTTGCTGCATTTGGTCCAGCGTGCCAACGATGGCTTCCAGTGAAGAACGTTCTTTCCCCAGCGCCTGCGCGCGTTCAGGTTCGTTCCACACATCGGGCTGTTCCAGCTCGGCGTTTACTTCTTCAAGACGCTCTTTCTTCGCATCATAGTCAAAGATACCCCCTAAGAACGTCAGTGCGTTCGGTGAGGTCCTGGATGCGGTTTTTTACCGGGTTAATTTCAAACATGGTTGCGAATCTTACGTTGAATTAAGAGAAGACATATGCGGTTACAGACCGGGAAGTCTACCGGATTTACTGAACATTTTATACCTTAAAAATTTACGCCCCAGGCGGTTATTTCACCTGGGGCGTTCTGGTGGATAACTGGCAAGGATATTTTGGGTTATTACACCGGCCAGAGGTTTTCGATAATTAACTGCAAGTTGCGGTTACCGCGAAATTCATTGATATCCAGCCGGTAAGCCAGTTCGACTTCTTTTACGCCCATATCGGGCCAGCATTGTGTGTCCACATTAAAAGCAATGCCATCCAGTAACGGGCCGCCGCCAACAGGCTCCAGCATCACTTTCAAATGGCGTTCTCCCACCAGCCGTTGCTGCAGCAAGCGAAAACGCCCGTCAAACTGTGGTTCCGGGAACATCTGCCCCCAGGGGCCAGCATCACGCAGCATTTCAGCGACGTTCAGCGTCATTTCCTGGGGTTCAAGCAGGCCATCCGACCAAATTTCACCTTGCAGCATGGCAGGATCCAGCCATTCATTCACCAGTGCGGCAAAACGTTCGCGGAATGTTTCAAACTGCGCTTCTTCTAAAGACAGCCCGGCAGCCATGGCATGCCCGCCAAACTTCAGCATCAGCCCGGGGAAACGCGTATCAAGGCGCTCCAGCGCATCACGCATATGAAAGCCCTGAACAGAGCGCCCTGAACCTTTCAGGCTGCCGTCGCCAGCAGGCGCGAAAGCGATTACCGGGCGATGAAAACGCTCTTTCATGCGCGAGGCCAGTATACCCACCACCCCCTGATGCCACTCCGGGTGGTACATTGCCAGCCCGGCAGGCAACGTTTCACTGCTGCGCTCCAGTTTGTCGCACAATACCAGTGCTTCCTGCTGCATGCCCTGCTCTATCTCTTTTCGGGTCTGGTTCAGTGCATCCAGCTCACTGGCTAACATACGTGCTTCGCCGGGGTTATCGCACATCAGCAACGCCACGCCGACAGACATATCATCCAGCCGCCCGGCGGCATTCAGCCGCGGGCCAATGGCAAACCCCAAATCAGTTGCCACCAGGCGTGACGCATCGCGGTTAGCCACTTCGAGCAGTGCGCGAATTCCAGGCCGGCAACGCCCGGCGCGAATACGGCTTAACCCCTGCCAAACCAGTATCCGGTTATTGGTATCCAGCGCCACCACATCAGCCACTGTGCCCAATGCGACCAAATCCAGAAACTCCGCAAGGTTAGGTTCTGCTCTGCCCGTTTCAGTGAACCAGCCTGCAGCGCGCAAATGGCTACGAAGCCCCATCATTAAATAGAACGCAACCCCTACACCTGCCAGTGATTTGGAGGGAAAATCGCAGCCGTGTAAGTTGGGATTGACCATGGCATCTGCGGCGGGCAATGTCTCGCCTGGCAGATGGTGATCGGTAACCAGCACCGGGATCCCAAGCTCATGAGCCTTGTCCACACCGGCATGTGACGATACACCGTTATCAACAGTCATGATAACCTGAGCACCGCGCTGGTGTGCCTGAACCACGACTTCCGGGCTCAGCCCATAGCCATCCTCAAAACGGTTGGGAACCAGGTAATCCACATTGGCACCAAACTGCTTCAGTGCCAGCACACTCAATGCGGTGCTGGTTGCGCCATCGGCATCAAAGTCTCCGACAACCACAATATGCTGCTGGTTAACCAAAGCCTGGTGTAAAAAAGCCACCGCGCCTTCCATACCGCTCAGTTGCTGCCAGGGAAGCAACCCTTTGACACTGCGCGCTAAATCCTCTTCACTACGTACCCCACGGCTGGCATAAATGCGCCGCAATAACGGCGGGAGAGACTCTGGCAGCGCCGCCTGATCATCAACGATGCGGCGGCGGAGTTGTAACTGTTTTTTCACCCGAAACTGACCACGCTTTGCTGAACTTTAACTGTCATGTTGATCCAGGAAATTTTTCATTTCTTCAGGCCCCTGGTAACCAGGGATCACGCTGCCATTTTGCAGCACTACAGCCGGTGTCCCCTGGATACCAAACTGCAGGCCCAGGTTGTAGTGTTTCGCGATATCAACCTTGCAATCCGCTGCTGGTGCTTCCGTGCCTGCCATTGCGTTATCAAAGGCTTTTTTAGGATCTTTGGCACACCAGATATTTTTCATGGCACCCGCCGTTTCACTTTGCATGCCCTGGCGGGGGAAAGCCAGGTAACGCACGGTGATGCCCAGGCTGTTATAGTCCTTCATCTGCTCATGCAGTTTGTGGCAATAACCACAGGTGATATCCGTAAACACGGTAATTACATGTTTTTCCTGGGTGGCTTTGTATTCAATCATTTCACCTTTCAGGGCTTCCAGTGAGCTGACTAACAGCGCGTTAGTCACGTTAACCGGTCGCGCGCCACTGACATCATACAAAGGCCCCTGAATCACATGTTTACCATCTTCGGTGACATACAACACGCCTGCCGGTGTCAGCACTGTTTTCATACCCGGCACGGGGGAAGGCTTGATGGTCATCTGGCTGACACCCAGTTTACCCAAAGACGTTTTGATGGCGTCGTCATCGGCATGCACCAGGCCTGGCAACATCCCTGCCATTAAAGAAAGCAATACAAACCCTTTTTTCATAAAACATCCTTTTGCTTCGGCACTCACGCACGAGGGTGGTGCTGTTGATGAAGTTGGCGCAGTCGTTCCGTGGCCACATGTGTATAAATTTGCGTTGTAGAAAGTGAGCTATGCCCCAGCAACATTTGCACCACACGCAAGTCTGCACCATGGTTTAACAAATGCGTGGCAAAAGCGTGGCGCAACACATGAGGTGAAAGCTTCTCACTGTCGATGCCCGCCAGCGTAGCGTAATGTTTAATACGATGCCAGAAAGTCTGGCGTGTCATCTGCCTTGCCCGCTGACTGGGGAAAAGCACATCAGACGCCACACCATTGAGTAACCAGGGACGGCTGTATGCCAGATATTGTTCCAGCCAGTAAACAGCTTCTTCACCCAGTGGCACCAGACGCTCTTTATCGCCTTTACCAATCACGCGAACCACGCCCTGGCGCAGGCTGACATCACTCATACTCAGGCCCACCAATTCAGACACACGCAACCCGGTGGCGTAAAGCACCTCCAGCATGGCTTTATCTCGCAACTCCAGGGGGATATCCACTACTGGAGCCTGTAGCAAGTGCTCAACCTGGATTTCACTCAGGTCTTTGGGTAAACGTTGAGGGAGCCTGGGCGATGCCAGCCTGGCACTGGGGTCATCAGTACGCAGTTTTTCGTTGTACAAATACTGGAAAAAACGCCGCAGCGCGCTCAATAAACGGGCAGAACTGGTCGCTTTATAGCCGCCTTCAACCCGTTCAGCCAGTAACGCCTGTAAATCGTCACCGGTTGCGGATAACACAGTTTGTTGCCGGTGATGGAGCCACTCCACAACCATGTGTAAATCGCGCCGGTACGCACTGAGCGTATTTTCCGCCAGGTTGCGCTCGAGCCACAGCGTATCGAGGAACTGCTCAATCAGTGCCAGATTGTCGTCCATTTTCGCCTCGTATTTGTCCAGATATGCGCATTATGCCTTAACCAACAGAGGATCTGGTACACTATGCATGTTGGTATAAGAAATGAATGGTTAACATGATGAAAATCGGCCTTTTTTATGGCTCCAGCACCTGCTACACCGAAATGGCTGCGGAAAAAATTCGCGACATTATTGGCCCGGATCTGGTGGAACTGCACAATCTGAAAGACGACTCTCCCACATTAATGGAAAGCTATGATGTGCTGATTATGGGAATACCGACCTGGGATTTCGGTGAGATCCAGGAAGACTGGGAAGCCATATGGGACAAACTGGGCGACCTTAACCTCAAGGGAAAAATTGTTGCACTGTACGGCATGGGTGACCAGGAAGGTTACAGCGAGTGGTTCCTTGATGCGCTGGGCATGCTGCACGACAAACTACAACCCCTGGGTGTTCACTTTATTGGTTACTGGCCAACTGAAGGCTACACCTTTACCAGCCAGAAACCCGTCACCGCAGATGGCAAGCTGTTTGTTGGCCTGGCTCTGGATGAAACCAGCCAGTATGACCTGAGTGATGAACGCCTCGAAAACTGGTGTGAACAAATTCTTGGTGAAATGGCGCAGGCATTTGGCTGACCACCCGGAAATACTTATGTATCGCCGTGTTGATTCAGTAAGCGGCGCAAATCACGCCATGCTTTCTGGTCCATGCTGTCTGCTGCCAGCCACAAATGGTGTTTGCGCCCTCCCGAAATCCGGCGCAAACGCAGCAAAATACCATACTTCAACATCCAGGGTTGCCCTGCCAGCGCCCACTCAGCCTCTTGCCATTTAACCCGGTTTTCGGTTAACAGTTGCAATTCACCATGGCTGGCATTGATACGCCGCTGGCTTCTTACACAGTCGAACACCACCAGCGAAACCAGCAACAACCATACTGGCGTCCAGGCCAGTGGCCAGGGCAAAAACAACACTGCCGCAGCAACTAAACCGTGCAGCAGCAGTGAAAGCCATTGTGTTTGCCAGGAAACCCGCAGGTCAGAGTGCCACAGGACCACGAGCCATATTCCGTGACTGAATCAGTGCAACCATTCGGGCCAGTTCCGGATCCTCTGGTGAACCGTGGTTCATCAGCCAGTTAAAGAGATCCGGGTCATCACAAGTAAGCAACCGTACAAACGCTTGTTTGTCGTTGTCACTCAACGTGTCATATTCATGCTCGAAAAAAGGCATGATGGAAATGTCTAACTCGCGCATACCGCGACGGCATGCCCAATGAATACGAGCTTTATTATTGATATCCATACATTCTTTCCTGTAATACACAAGCGGGTACCGGGCTAGTTTACCTTGTTTTATCACTACTCTTCACCGGAATCTGCGATTTTCCTTGATCCTTCTAACTTTATTCTTAATGTTGCAGGTTATTACATTAGCCTGCAGCCCTGCGCGCAAAGGCACAAAAGGTATGGTGAAAGCCCTTGCAATGGCTTGCGTCTCTTTTACCATAGTTGGATATCGCACTCATTTAAACGGGACTAACACTATGTCTTTCAATCCGTTTGCGCCTCGTCAGGCGGTTAACGCAGCGCGCCTTCCTTTGACATTAATGACGCTCGATGACTGGGCCGTTGGCACCATCAGCGGCCCTGACAGTAAAACATATCTTCAGGGGCAACTTACTGCAGATATTGCTCAGCTAACGGAACATGGACATGTGCTGACCGCACATTGCGATGCCAAAGGGAAAATGTGGAGTAACCTGCGGTTATTTTCTGGTGAAGAAGGTTTCTCCTGGGTGCTGCGCCGCAGCGTTTGCGAAACCCAGTTAAGTGAAATCAAAAAATACGCTGTTTTTTCCAAAGTCACCATCGCACCAGATGTCAGCGCCGTGTTGCTGGGGCTGGCCGGTTTTCAGGCTCGTGCTGCACTGGCCTCTGTTTATACAACCCTGCCTGATGCAAGCCAGCCAGTTGTGCAGGATGGCAGCACCACGTTACTGTGGTTACCTTTACCCGCCGAGCGCTTTTTACTGGTCACTGACGCAGCACAGGCTCAGGTAGTTGCTGATAAACTCAAAGGCGAAGCTCAGCGTAATAACAGCCAGCAATGGCTGGCACTGGATATTGAAGCAGGCTACCCCATTATTGATTTAGCCAACACCAATGAGTTCATCCCGCAGGCAACAAATTTACAGGCTCTGGGGGGAATCAGCTTTAAAAAAGGGTGTTATACCGGGCAAGAGATGGTGGCACGGGCAAAATTCCGCGGAGCCAACAAGCGCGCCATGTGGTTGTTGGCGGGTAAAGCCGCGCATGTTCCCGCGCCAGCAGATGCGCTGGAAATGAAAATGGGTGACAACTGGCGGCGTACCGGGCGTGTTCTGGCAGCTGTATCGTTGGAAGATGGCAGAATACTGGTTCAGGCCGTAATGAATAACGATATCGAACCAGGCACTGTATTCCGTGTTTTGGGCGACGAAAGCAGCGAACTCAATCTTGAGCAACTGCCTTATTCACTTGAAGAAGAAGACTGATACCCACCTTGCTTTAGCGCCAGGCCTGGGGAAAACGCGCTCAGCCTGGCGCACTTCAGCAGATGAGCGCTTGAGCCTGCCTGTTATTTTATCCTGCCAGCTTTACCCCACATAAAAGTAAATCGCCAGGAAGTGGCACACGCTCCCACCCAACACAAAACCGTGCCAAATGGCATGGTTAAAAGGAATACGTCGGCAAACATAGAAAATCACGCCAAGTGAATACACCACCCCGCCAGCGGCCAGTAAAGTAACGCCTCCCGGAGCTATACGCATTGCCAGTTGGTACACCACCAGTAATGAAAGCCACCCCATGGCCAGGTAAGTTACCAACGACAGCACTTTAAACCGGTGAGCAATGGTGAGCTTAAACAGAATTCCCGCTAATGCCAGGCTCCAGATAATAACCATTAAGGTATGGGCCAGTGGCGAGCGCAACCCAACCAGCAAAAACGGTGTATAAGTACCGGCAATCAACAGGTAGATGGCACAGTGGTCAAATTTTTTCAGCAGCGGTTTAATACGTGCATGCGGAATGGCGTGGTAGAGCGTGGACGCCAGGAACAGCAATATCATGCTGCCGCCGTACAGGCTGTAACTGGTTATGGCTGTCGCCCCTGCCCTTGTATCCACGGCCTGAATCAGTAATAACACCAGCCCAACGATGCCAAACACCAGGCCTATCCCATGGCTGATACTGTTGGCAATCTCTTCTGCCAATGAATATCCCTGTGCAACACGTTCTTTCCGGGCCATAAGATCAACTCCTGGTAGTAATAAGGTCACCGCACATATAGCCTAACTGAGAATGATTTCAGTGAACACATGTTCACTGAAATTTAATATGTGTACAGGTATTTCCAGGTTGATCGCAGGTAAGTGAAATTTGATTTACAATTTGCGCCAGCACATAACAGCAGGATAAAGACGATGGCCGGTGGTACTCCTGGTTTTGGTAAATTTACCGATATCATTAATTTTCTTATGGAAATTGATAAACTCAAACGAGTTGAACGCCGTACCCGGCTGTTAGGCGCAGGGCGTCCTGAAAACAGTGCTGAGCACAGTTGGCATTTTGCCGTAGCCGCAATGAGCCTGGCACCTTTTGCAGGCGGCAAGGTAGATATTGACCGGGTAATAAAAATGGCGCTACTACATGATATTGTTGAAATAGATACCGGCGATGTGCTGGTATACGACCTGGAAGCCCGCGCCGCCATTGCCAGCCAGGAAGCCCTGGCGGCTGAGCGCTTATTTGGCCTGCTGCCCGCCCCACAAAATAGCCAGTTTTTGGCACTCTGGCAGGAATATGAAGAAGGCACCACGCCCGACGCCCAATTTGCAGGCGCACTGGACAGAGTGTTACCGGTACTGCAAAACCTGCATAATGAAGGGCAAAGCTGGCAGGAAAACCAGGTCCGGCTTGAGCAAGTCCTCAGCCGTAATACCTGCGTTGGCAACGTCTGGCCTGACTTATGGGAACATGTCAAAACACAGTTATATGCCGCTCACGAAAAAGGCTGGTTACGCTAACGACCATTGGCTTTATGATTCAGGATACTCGCTGTGACCTTATTTAACCATGCGGCAATAGCCGGACTGAACAACCTGGAATTACTGGTCTACAACTACGCCATCAAGAATCATGATGCCGTGATGTATATGACTATCCGGGAACTGGCAGAAGCCGCCGGGGTTTCCACAACCACGGTCTTACGTTTCTGCCGCAAGCTGGGTTGTGATGGTTATTCTGAGTTTCGTGTGCGTTTTAAGCTCTATTTATCTCAGGCCGAACCACTGCCCGCCAATTTTGGCACCGGTGAAATCATCAGTTTCTTTAACAGTGTGAATAACCCGGAGTTTGATGCGTTGCTTAACCAGGCAGTTGATATTATCTGCCATTCAGAGCGTATTATATTTGTGGGTGCCAGCACATCAGGCTCTATGGCGAAATACGGTGCGCGTTTTTTCTCCAATATGGGAAAATTCAGTAACCATATTGACGACCCATATTTCCCGGTCAATAACGATATGGCGAAAAACGCGCTGGCCATTGTACTTTCCGTTTCTGGAGAAACACCGGAAATTTTGCGGTTTGCCAGCCAGTTCAGCCTGCATCACTGCAAAGTTATGTCAATCACCAGCAATGACAACTCGTCACTGGCTCGTATGGCGGATTTCAATATTTCCTGGCATATTCCCCAGATGCGTATTTCCGGCAATCACGACATTACCAGCCAGTTACCTGTCGTCTATATTCTGGAAACATTAGGCCGGAAACTCGCCCGAAAACTGGCCTAAAAAACGTCCTGTTTTTTACATGTAACTAGTCACAACTCACTGATTTTGTTATATCGTGACATTTGCACCTGCTTTTGACAGACTCTGAATCATGACTTTAACTGCTGAATATCCGTTCTGTTTTGCACCCAATTTTCGGGCGGTAAAACCAGGATATCGCGTGCACAACACTCAGAGGACGTTATGAAAAAACTCACACTGCCAAAGGATTTTTTGTGGGGTGGCGCTGTTGCAGCACACCAGGTTGAAGGTGGCTGGGATAAAGGTGGAAAAGGCCCCAGCATTTGTGATGTGCTGACCGGTGGCGCTCACGGTGTGCCACGCGAGATTACCCAGCAACCAGAAACAGGTAAATACTACCCTAACCATGAAGCAGTCGACTTCTATGGTCATTACAAAGAAGACATTAAGCTGTTTGCCGAAATGGGCTTCAAATGCTTCCGGACATCCATTGCCTGGACGCGAATTTTTCCCAAAGGAGACGAAGCCCAGCCAAATGAAGAGGGCCTGAAATTTTACGACGACATGTTTGATGAAATGCTCAAATACAATATTGAGCCAGTCATCACCCTGTCGCATTTTGAAATGCCTTTACACCTGGTGCAGGAATACGGCGGCTGGACTAACCGTAAAGTTGTCGATTTCTTCGTTCGCTTCGCCGAAGTGGTGTTTGAGCGTTATAAATCCAAAGTGAAATACTGGATGACGTTCAACGAAATTAATAACCAGCGTAACTGGCGCGCGCCTTTATTTGGTTATTGCTGCTCTGGTGTGGTGTATACCGACCATGAGAACCCTGAAGAAACCATGTATCAGGTTCTGCATCACCAGTTTGTTGCCAGCGCAATGGCGGTTAAAGCCGGCCACCAAATCAACCCGGAAATGAAAATTGGCTGCATGCTTGCCATGGTGCCGTTGTATCCGTTTACCTGTAACCCGGATGACGTGATGTATGCACAGGAATCCATGCGTGAACGCTATGTCTTTACCGATGTGCAATTGCGGGGCTACTACCCGGCTTATGTACTCAACGAATGGGAACGCCGTGGGTTTACTATCCACATGGAAGAAGGTGACGAGCAAATTCTGCGTGAAGGATGCTGTGATTACCTGGGATTCAGCTATTACATGACCAATGCGGTAAAAGCAGAAGGTGGCAGTGGCGATGCCATTTCCGGTTTTGAAGGCAGCGTACCGAACCCACATGTTAAAGCCTCTGACTGGGGCTGGCAGATTGACCCGGTTGGCCTGCGTTATGCTCTGTGTGAACTGTATGAACGCTATCAGAAACCGCTGTTCATTGTCGAAAATGGCTTTGGCGCTTACGACAAAGTTGAAGAGGATGGCAGTATCAATGATGACTACCGTATTGAGTACCTGCGCGCACATGTCGAACAAATGGTGAAAGCTGTCACTTATGATGGTGTGGATCTGATGGGCTATACCCCATGGGGCTGCATTGACTGCGTCTCTTTCACTACCGGGCAATACAGCAAGCGCTACGGGTTTATTTATGTGAATAAACACGATGATGGCACGGGTGATATGTCCCGCTCGCGGAAGAAAAGCTTCTGGTGGTATCAGGGCGTGATTGCCAGCAATGGTGAAGAACTCTGATAACCCAACCAGCATCTTTCTCAGGCCCCGCGTACTGCGGGGCTTTTTCTTTTACAGGCTGATACCAGCCTGCGTGCAGGTCACCTTGCGGCAGGGCTACAGGCATTTTTACAGCCCACCAGCCAAATCAATAAATGAGCCTGTCACGTAAGACGCATTGTCACTGAGTAACCAGACAATTGCCTGAGCCACTTCATTGGGTTCTCCCCCGCGTTGCATGGGCAAACGGGACTTAATTCTGTCTACCCGACCGGGTTCACCACCACTGGCATGCATCCCGGTATAAATAAACCCAGGCCGGACACCATTCACGCGGATCCCCAGAGCAGCCACTTCCAGCGATAACCCCCGGGTCAATGTATCCAGCGCGCCTTTTGACGCGGCGTAATCAACATATTCGCCAGGTGCCCCAAGACGGGCCGCCGCAGAAGAAACATTCACAATAGCGCCTCCCGGGTTACCTGAGTGCTGGCTCATGCGTTTTACCGCTTCCCGGCAGCAAATAAAAGGGCCGGTAACATTGGTATGTAATACTGCGTTGATTCGCTCAGCATCCAGCCCTTCAATACCCGTCTGAGGAAATAACACACCAGCATTATTGACCAGTGCATGTAGTGAGCCCGGCAACGTATCAATCCAGGCAAATAAATTTACGATGTCCGTTTCTTGTGACATATCAGCCGGATACGCCCATGCCTGCCCACCATGCTGAACAATATCGGTAACCACTTCATCTGCCGCTTGCTGGTTTTCGCGGTAGTGAACCACCACAGCATAGCCGCTTTGCGCTAATAATTGTGCCGTTGCCCGCCCGATTCCACGGCTGGCGCCTGTCACCAGTGCTATTTTCATCCTTTGCTTTACTCCAAAATAAAAAGGGTGCCGAAGCACCCTTAACATAAAATTAACAAAAAACAAAATTTGACTAGTCGTATTCGCTCATCGGGACACAGGAGCAGAACAGGTTGCGGTCACCGTAAACATCGTCCAGGCGTTTAACCGTCGGCCAGTATTTATTGCCGTAACCCGCCGGGAACGCAGCAAGTTCACGGGTATAGCTGTGCGGCCACTCAGCCTGAGCCAGTTCTTGCTGTGTGTGCGGTGCATTCACCAGTGGGTTATCATCCAGGGCCCATTCACCCGCACCAACTTTGGCAATTTCACCGCGGATAGCCAGCATGGCATCAATAAAGCGATCCAGTTCAACTTTGCTTTCCGATTCCGTCGGTTCCACCATCAGCGTACCGGCTACCGGGAAAGACATGGTTGGAGCATGGAACCCATAATCAATCAGGCGTTTCGCGATATCCAGTTCACTGATACCGGTTTGCTCTTTCAGCGGGCGGATATCCAGAATACATTCGTGTGCCACACGGCCATCCTGGCCGGTATACAGCACCGGATAGGCATCTTTAAGGCGTGTGGCAATATAGTTGGCATTCAGAATTGCCGTCTGACTGGCCTGCTTCAGGCCTTGTGAACCCATCATGCGTATGTACATCCAGCTAATAGGCAGAATGGAAGCACTGCCAAATGGTGCGGCAGACACCGCGCCCTGCTGGGTCAGCATTTCTTCAATTTGCACCACGCTGTGGCCTGGAACAAACGGAGCCAGGTGTGCTTTAACACCAATCGGCCCCATTCCCGGGCCGCCACCGCCGTGAGGAATACAGAAGGTTTTGTGCAGGTTGAGATGTGATACATCCGAGCCAATAAAACCGGGTGATGTAATGCCAACCTGAGCATTCATATTCGCGCCATCCAGGTAAACCTGGCCACCCGCCTGGTGCACAATGTCACACACAGAGCGAATAGTTTCTTCATACACGCCATGGGTGGACGGGTATGTCACCATGATGCAGGAGAGTTTGTCACCAGCTGCCTCTGCTTTGGCACGCAAATCATCGAGGTCGATATTGCCTTGCTTATCACAGGCCACCACGACCACCTGCATGCCCGCCATTTGTGCTGATGCCGGGTTGGTACCGTGAGCTGAACTGGGGATAAGGCAGATATCGCGCTGCCCCTGGTTGCAGCTTTCGTGATAACGGCGAATCGCCAGCAGGCCGGCATATTCCCCCTGGGCACCCGAGTTAGGCTGCATACACAGGGCATCATATCCGGTCAGTTTCACCAGCCACTCAGACAGTTGGTTAATCATGTAATGATAACCTTCAGCCTGATCCACCGGGCAGAATGGGTGCAGTTCGGCAAATTCAGGCCAGGTAATGGGGATCATTTCAGCCGCAGCATTGAGCTTCATGGTGCAGGAGCCCAGTGGGATCATGGCCTGATTCAGTGCCAGGTCTTTGCGCTCCAGGCTGTGCATATAGCGCATCATCTCAGTTTCACTGTGATAACGGTTGAAAACCGGATGCGTCAGTATGGCATCGTTACGCAGCATTTCTGCCGGTAGTGAGCGGCTGTCCAGTGCGGTTTCTTTATCCAGTGGGGCAATATCCAGACCATGATCGTCGCCCAACAACACGCTAAACAGGCTGAGAACATCTTCCCGGGTAGTGGTTTCATCCAGAGTAATCCCCACTGCATTATGAATATCGCTACGCAGGTTGATACCTTGTTCCTGAGCACGCGCCAGCACACTGCCTTTATCACTCACTTCCACACACAGTGTGTCAAACCAGTGCTGATGACGTAGTGAAACCCCTTTTTGCTTCAGGCCACAGGCCAGAATATCGGTAAAGCGGTGAATACGCCCGGCAATACGTTTCAGCCCAACCGGGCCGTGCCATACAGCATACAGGCTGGCGATATTGGCCAGTAAAACCTGTGACGTACAAATATTGGAGTTCGCCTTTTCACGGCGAATATGTTGTTCGCGGGTTTGCATCGCCATACGCAATGCAATGTTACCAGCTGCATCGCGGGATACACCAATAAGCCGCCCTGGCATCGCACGCTTATGCGCGTCACGCGCTGCGAAGAATGCAGCATGTGGGCCACCGTAACCCATCGGCACGCCAAAACGCTGTGCGGAACCGAAAACGATATCAGCACCTTGCTTACCGGGTGCTGTCAGCATCACCAGCGCCATAATATCTGCCGCAACACTCACCACGATATTACGCTGCTTCAGTTGCGCGATTAAGTCGCTGTAGTTATGCACTTCACCAGTGGTTCCTACCTGCTGCAGCAACACACCAAAGATATCCGGGAGTTCCAGCACTTTATCAGCGTCATCCACTACAACCTCAAAACCAAAGGTTTCTGCGCGGGTACGGACAACATCCAGCGTTTGCGGATGGACGTCATTGGCGACAAAAAAGCGGTTGGCGTTCTTGAGCTTACTGACGCGTTTTGCCATCGCCATAGCTTCTGCAGCCGCAGTCGCTTCATCCAGCAAAGAAGCGGAGGCCATGTCCATACCGGTGAGGTCGAGTGTCACCTGCTGGAAATTCAGCAAAGCTTCCAGGCGCCCTTGAGAAACCTCAGGCTGATACGGGGTATAAGCCGTGTACCAGCCAGGGTTTTCCAACATGTTACGCAAAATAACGGGTGGCGTATGAACCGCCGTATACCCCATACCTATAAACGAACGGAAACGCTTGTTACGGCTGGCAATTGTTTTTAATTCAGCCAGCGCCTGCGCTTCGGTAGCCGCTTCACCAATATAAGGTGGTTGTGCCAGTTGAATATCTTTGGGCACAATTTGCCCGGTCAGCGCATCCAGTGAATCGGCACCAACTACAGCGAGCATGGCCTGCTGTTGATCAGGCGACGGGCCAATATGGCGACCGATAAACGCTTCATTGTTTTCCAGTTGGCTTAAGGTCTGGGTCATGGGCGGTATTTCCTGAAACGAAACTTACGATAAGTAGATAGCTACAGGGCTGGCAGTTACCAGCCCCCGGGTTTTACTCGTCTTCCAGCAGTGCCTCATAGGCTTCTGCATCCAGCAGCGCATCAATCTCAGAGGTATCGCTGGCTTTAATTTTGAAAATCCAGCCATTGCCATAAGGCTCGCTGTTGACCTGTTCCGGGCTGTCATTCAGCTCTTCGTTAACAGCGACAATCTCACCACTTACTGGCGCATAGATGTCTGAAGCCGCTTTAACAGATTCAGCAACGGCACAGTCATCACCAGCGCTGACAGTGGCTCCCACTTCCGGCAGATCGACAAACACCATATCGCCCAGCAGCTCTTGCGCATGCTCGGTAATACCTACAGTGTAAGTACCATCTTCTTCTTTACGCAGCCACTCATGCTCTTTGGTGTATTTCAGCTCATTAGGCACATTGCTCATAATTCTCTCCTGATAAAAATTTACTGAGCCACCGGTTTACCGGCGCGAACAAAAATCGGTTTAGTCACATGCACCGGCATTTCCCGGTTACGGATCTGCACAACCGCTGTGCTGCCAATACCTGCCGGTACGCGTGCCAGCGCAATACTGTAGCCTAAGGTTGGAGAAAAAGAGCCACTGGTGATAACACCTTCGCGTGCTGTGCCTTCAGTGTCGGTGAAACGAACAGGTAAACCACCACGCAGTACACCTTTTTCGGTCATCACCAGGCCCACCAGTTGCTCGGTACCATGCAGGCGTTGAGCTTCAAGAGCATCGCGCCCAATAAAGTCGCGATCTTCAGGTTGCCATGCAATAGTCCAGCCCATATTTGCAGCCAGGGGAGACACGCTTTCGTCCATCTCCTGGCCATATAAATTCATTCCGGCTTCAAGGCGCAGGGTATCCCGGGCCCCCAGGCCACAAGGTTTCACCCCGGCCTTAACCAGTTGTTCCCAAAAATCTGCGGCCTGCTCTGCCGGCAGTGCAATCTCGTACCCGGCTTCACCGGTATAACCGGTTGTTGCAATGAAAAAATCCCCGGATTGTACGCCGAAGAAAGGTTTCATACCTGCAACAGCCTGTTGCTGCTGTGCAGTAAACAACGTTGCCGCTTTCTGCTGTGCATTCGGGCCCTGTACGGCAATCAATGACAAGTCATCGCGCACGCTGATATCAATGCTATAAGAGGCTGCCTGTTGATTGATCCAGGCAAGATCTTTTTCACGGGTTGCAGAGTTGACGACCAGGCGGAACCAGGAGTCGGAGAGAAAATAGACAATCAGATCGTCGATGACACCCGCTGAGGCGTTAAGCATCCCGGTATACAGTGCTTTGCCTGGCTGGGTTAGCTTCGCGACATCATTTGCCAGCAAATAGCGCAAGAATTCACGGGTGCGTTCGCCATGAAGATCGACAATCGTCATATGCGACACATCAAACATCCCGGCATCCGTGCGCACGGCGTGGTGTTCATCAATTTGCGAGCCATAATGCAGTGGCATCATCCAGCCATGGAAATCCACCATGCGCGCGCCGCACTGTTTATGCTGCTCAAACAACGGAGTTTGCTGAGTCATGTTGTCCTCTTCAGTAATAGCCCGCAATTGCGGAACGCTCACGTCTGGCCTGGGGAAAACAATACCCTGACTTGCCCCGACGCAAACGTTATCTTTTGCCTGAACTTACCACTGAAAAGCCTGCTTAACCATAAGGTAAAATGGGTCATCACTTTATCTTATGAGTATTTTTAACAACACAACTACCAGTTAATTAAACTGGATTAACCACAAAAACATAAAATTTTCTCCAGCTTTTGCGTACCGGTTTCCGATTTAAATGATATTAATCTCCAAATACTCAGGAAAACGCGAAATTCAGGAAAAAATTCAGATAAATAAAACTAATCTGAAAAAAGGAGTGAAATTAGAATATTTCAAATGAAAGGCGCGCCGGTTTACCAACCGTAAACACGGCGCTGATGATCAATCACGCAACCATTGGGGTAAATTATTAAGCCCCATTGCCTGGCGAATAATGCGGGGTTTAACGCCGGGTAATGTGTCGGCGAGTTTCAGGCCAACATCACGCACCAGTTTCAGTGCCGGGTTAGTACCTGCGAACAATTCACGGAAGGATTGCATGCCAGCCAGCATCAATGCGGCATTGTATTTACGCTGCCTTTCATAGCGTTTCAGATACAGGTACTGACCGATATCTTTTCCTTGCTGGTGCAAACGCCGTAATTCCCCCACCAACTCAGCTGCATCCATAAAGCCCAGGTTCACGCCCTGCCCCGCCAGCGGGTGAATGGTGTGTGCTGCATCGCCTACCAAAGCCAGCCGGTGAGCGGCAAACTGCCGCGCATAACGCCCGGTAAGAGGGAAACACTGGCGGTCACTGCTCAACTCACAGCGACCCAGGCGCAAATCAAATGCAATGCTCAGTTCGCGGTTAAACACTTCAGGGACCGCCTCCTGCATTTCACGGGCTTTATCGGGCGGCAATGACCAGACAATAGAACACAAGTGAGGATCGTTAAGTGGCAGAAAAGCCAGAATGCCATCGCCATGAAATACCTGGCGAGCAACAGCCTGATGTGGCTCCTGAGTGCGAATAGTGGCGACCAGGGCATGGTGCCGATAATCCCAAAAGGTGAGCGGTATATTCGCCTGGCTACGCAACCATGAGCGTGCGCCATCAGCACCGACAACCAGCCGGGCAGTGAGCATCTCGCCATCTTTGAGCGTAATAAATGCCTCATTTTCACCCCAGGCAACTGAATTCACTTCAGCCGGGGCATAAAATGAGACATCTGCCGACTGCTCAGCCTGTTGCCACAATGCCTGGTTTATCACGCTATTCTCAATGATATAACCCAGCGCATGCTCACCCGCAGTGCGATCATCAAAAGCTATGCGCCCAAAGCTGTCTTTTTCCCACACTTCCATACCATGCCATTCACTGGTACGTTGTGGCGCCATTCGCTCCCAGGCTCCGAGACGGCGCAGTAATTTTTCACTGGCCGCATTGATTGCCGAAACGCGCAGCGCCGGAGGCGCAGACGCATCAACTGGCTGGCATGGCTGATTTTCCACGACAGCAACCCGCAGCCCACTACCCTGCAGACCGCAGGCTACGGCCAGCCCAACCATTCCACCGCCAATAATGGCGACATCCACACTCTGAACCATAATGCTCCTTACCGAATCACCCAGCCCAGGGTGCGTTTTGCCAGCGCTTCACGCACTGGCGCCAGGATATCCATCGCCATTAAACCTATGTTGCGCCCAACAACCAGCGGCCCCCATGGGTTGGCAAACAAGTGAACCAGGCCATCAGTGACGCCAATTGTCGCCTCCCGGTCAGGAGTACGGCGCGCATTATAGCGTGCCAGTACCGCACATGAGCCCGGATCCTGCTGCTGATTAAACGCGCTGGCGAATTCCTCAGCCAGCGACATCACATCGCGTATGCCAAGATTAAAACCCTGCCCGGCAATAGGGTGCATGGTTTGTGCAGCGTTACCCACTGCCACTACACGGTGCGAAGTAGCGGCCACTGCCGTAGTTAACCGAAGTGGGTATGCACTGCGCTCACCTGCATGGCAAATACGCCCCAGCCGCCAGCCAAAGGCGCGCTGAAGCTGTGTGCAAAACTGCTCATCACTCCAGCTCATAACCTCAGCTTGTTGTGATAACGGGTGGCACCAGACCAGTGAACTGCGCCCACCAGACATCGGCAGCATTGCCAGTGGCCCACTGGCGGTGAAGCGCTCAAAAGCCCGGCCATCTGGTGAACATGCGGTTGTTACATTCGCGATGACGGCTACTTGTTGGTAGTCATCTTGTTGCCAGGCAAGGCCACAAGCTTTACCAACAGCAGACAGAGTGCCATCAGCAGCCACCAGCACTTTGCCCACAACGGTTGTTTGGTTATCCAGCGTCACTGTAACGCTGTCAGTGCTGCGTGTTACAGATTCAACCCGTGCCGGGCAATGCAGTGTCACACCAGGGGCATCGCGCAATAGCCGAAACAGGCGAACCCCGGCATCATGGAGTTCAACAACATGGCCCAGCTCAGTAATAGCATAATCTTTGGCCTGCAGTGTCACAAACCCGGCATGACCGCGGTCGCTAACCTGAACTTGTGTCAGTGGCGTAGCGCAGTCCTGCAATGCCTGCCACACCCCTAGCTTTGCTAACTGAGTGGAAGTGCCTTTTGCCAGGGCAATAGCCCGGGCGTCAAACCCCGGGTGCTGACAGGCATCAGGGGAACGGGCCTCGATGAGATGAACAGGTAACTTACCCTGAGTAAGGGCGGAGATAGCCAGCGCCAGTGTCGCACCGGTCATTCCGCCTCCTGCAATCACAATACTCATGAGTGTGATGCCGCCATCAGTGCTTCGATATCATCTGCAGATTTCACTACACTGGCAGTCAGGTTTTCGTTCCCGGTGGCTGTAATCACAATGTCATCTTCGATACGAATACCAATGCCCCGGTAGATTTCCGGTACATCTGCATCTGGCGCAATATACAAACCGGGTTCAACCGTCAGTACCATGCCAGGTTCCAGCGGGCGTGAGCGATCCGGCCCATATTCCCCGACATCATGGACATCAAGCCCCAGCCAGTGGCTCAGGCCATGCATGAAAAATTGCCGGTGTGCGTTTTGGGTTATCAGGGCGTCGATATCACCCTGTAAGATATCAAGGCGAACCAGGCCCATGACCATTACGCGCACAACAGCTTCTGTCACTTCCTGCATGGTTGTACCCGGACCATATAACGAAAGTGCCGTTTCAAGCGATTCCAGTACGATGTCATAAACCGCCCGCTGCGCCGGAGTGAAGCGCCCGTTAACAGGAAAAGTGCGGGTAATATCCCCTGCATACCCTTCCAGCTCGCACCCGGCATCAATTAATACCAGGTCGCCGGCACGCAGCAGGCTTTCATTTTCGGTGTAATGCAGAATACAGCCGTTTTCACCGCCTCCGACAATCGTGTTGTATGAGGGATAACGTGCGCCATGATGGTTAAATTCGTGGAGGATTTCACCTTCCAGTTGGTATTCATACATTCCCGGGCGGCACTTTACCATCGCCCGGGTGTGGCCCAATGCGGTTATCTCCCCGGCACGGCGTAATACCGCGATTTCCTCGGGTGATTTAAACAGGCGCATATCATGCACCCAGGGGCGCCAGTCAGTAAGTGTGGAAGGGGCTTTCAGGTTCTGGCGGCTGCCTTTGCGTAATTTATCCAGCGCGCCAAAAACAATGCTGTCTGCATAGTCATAGAGACCCTGCGCGTGGTAAACACAGTCCAGCCCATTAAGCAGTTGAGCGAGGTTGTCATCCACTTCGTCAAAAGCCAGAGCTCTGTCCACCCCGAGTTTTTCCGGCGCAGCTTCCTGCCCCAGGCGACGACCAAACCAGATTTCTGCCGTTTTGTCCCGCACCCGGTTAAACAACACACTGTGATTGTGCGTATCATCGCTCTTAATTAAGACCAGCAATGCTTCCGGCTCGTTAAAACCTGTGAAGTACCAGAAATCACTATTTTGCCGATAAGGATACTCGCTGTCAGCACTGCGCGGTGCCTCAGGAGCCGCAAAAAACAGCGCCGCACTGGCTGGCGCCATTTTTGCCAACATAGCCTGACGGCGGCGAAGAAATTCCTGTTGATTCATCACCCCTCCTTTCGTTCCTGACCCCACGTTGAATTAATGCAGTGTGGGTTTTTGTTGTACTTCCGGTGCTGTTGGTTGCTGGCGGTTAAATGTTTCATAACACAGCAATGCCGCAACACGCACATACTCAACAATTTCTTCCAAAGACATTTCCAGTTCTTCAATATCTTCGTCTTCGTCGTAACCCAGTTGAGCGATATTGCGTAAATCAGCAATCGCTTCGCCAAGATCACCTTTCACTTTATCCAGGCGCGGCTGAGTCACTCCCAGCCCCAGCAGGAAGTGATTCACCCAGCCAGAAAGAGCATCTGCACGGTCAAACACTGACACATCCTCACCGTCAGGCATGAATAACTGGAACTGGAAGCCTTCATCTTCCAGTGCATCACTGGTGGCGCCATGCATCTGGCGCAGGCTGTCAGCAAGGTTCTGGCTGAACGCCAGGCCTTCGTTAGTCAAATCGTGGACAAGCGGTTGCCAGGAACTGTCATTGTTCCCGCCACATAAGATCCCGCTAATCAATCCGTGCATTTCCGACGGCGTTAAACCAACATTTTGTTGGTTGAGCAACTGGTTTATGCTGGCATAGCCAGGCATCTCATTTTGTATAGACATGCGCATTCTTCGTCGTTGGGAAGCTAAGTTCGTGTTATGCTACCACTTCGGCCCCAGGAGATACCAGAAAAGGGCTTGTATCTTCATATAAGGGTAGCTATAGTAGCGCCCCTTCGCCGCCCCAGGGCTGCGATAAGGCAGGCGAGTAAACAGCAGGAAGGTGTCATGTCTGCAGAACCAGTCGACATTCAAATTTTTGGTCGTTCACTGCGCGTGAATTGTCCGCCTGAACAACGTGATGCGCTGAATCTGGCCGCTGATGAATTGAATCAACGGTTGCAAGATCTGAAAGTTCGCACTAGAGTCACCAATACAGAGCAACTGGTTTTCATTGCGGCGCTCAACATCTGTTATGAGCTGTCACAAGAAAAAGCGAAAACCCGTGACTATGCTGCCAGTATGGAGCAACGAATCCGGATGTTACAGCAGACCATTGAACAGGCATTACTTGAACAAGGTCGCATAACTGAAAGGCCGGAAACGAAGTTTGAATAACAATTCTGGGTTGACTGTGGTACAGTAACCATGAATTAAAAATTTCTCTGAGATGTTCGCAAGCGGGCCAGTCCCCTGAGCCGATATTTCAAACAAACAGAATGTGACGCTCCACGACCGGTGAGCATGCCCGGTCAGTCCGGGAAGCCTTAAGGTCGTGACGACACATTCACCTTGAACCACGGGTTCAAGGGTTACAGCCTGCGGCGGCATCTCGGAGATTCCCTCTTTCTTTTCATCATCTCATTGTCTATGTCGCACTCACCGGATGTATCTGCTTCCCGGCAACATATTCGTCAGCATATTCGACAGGTTCGGCGGGCTTTAACTCCTCATCAGCAACAATCTTCCGCTCATGAAGCGGCCAAACGTTTTCTGAGCTGGTCCCCCGCAGCAAGCGCACAGCATATTGGGTTATTCCTCTCTGTAGACGGCGAACTCGACACTCGCCCACTGATTGAACGCCTGTGGGCAATGAACCGCTCGGTTTACCTTCCGGTTCTGCACCCGTTCAGCACCGGTGGGCTTATTATGGTGCGTTATGAGCCGGATACTGAGCTGGTAGTCAACCGCCTGAAAATTCCCGAGCCGCGCCTTGATGTGCGCCAGATTCTGCCCTTGCAGCATCTCGATATTCTGGTAACCCCTCTGGTTGCGTTCGACAGCACTGGCCAACGGCTGGGTATGGGTGGAGGGTTTTATGACCGGACACTACAAAACTGGCGTGAACATGGTTTTATCCCGGTAGGCTACGCGCATGACTGCCAGCATGTGGAGGCACTCCCCACCGAGCGATGGGATATTCCCTTACCCACTATTGTGACGCCGTCAAAACTCTGGGCCTGGTAACTCACTGCCGGCGCATAAAAAAGCCTTCCCAAAGGAAGGCTCCGATTGATGAAAAAGAAGGAAAAAACGTGGTTTTTCCTTCTTTTTAGTTAACAGCCGAAAACCAATAAATTGATTTTCCTTATTTTTATTGGGTGACACCCTCTGGTTCTGTACAGACATGAGGTTTGTCATCGGCCTCAGCCTTCCCAAAGGAAGGCTCAATGCAGCAATGTATTAATTAGTACAGCAGGCGGGCACGTACTGTCCCCGGAATAGCTTTCATGCTCTGCAGTGCTGCATCAGCGACATCTTCTGCCGCATTGATATCAATAACCACATAACCAATATGCGGAGAAGTTTGCAGGTACTGCGCTGCAATATTGATCCCCTGATCGGCAAAAATATGGTTGATTGCGGTCAGAATGCCGGGGCGGTTCTCGTGGATATGCAGCAAACGGCTGGTGCTGCTGGTATGCTGAGGCAAAGACACTTCCGGGAAATTCACTGCAGAAAGTGTTGAACCGTTATCAGAATATTTCACCAGCTTACCGGCCACTTCGATACCAATATTTTCCTGCGCTTCCTGGGTTGAACCACCAATATGCGGAGTCAGCAGCACGTTATCAAACTCGCACAACGGCGAAGTGAATGGGTCACTGTTTGTTGCCGGTTCTGTTGGGTAGACATCAATGGCTGCCCCGGCCAGGTGCTGGCTTGCCAGTGCGTCGCACAGTGCGTCGATGTCAACCACAGTACCGCGGGAGGCATTAATTAACAGTGAGCCTGGCTTCATCATGGCTATCTGTTCTGAACCCATCATGTTTTTGGTGGATGCATTTTCCGGCACATGCAGGCTGACCACGTCACTCATATTCAGTAAATCTGATAAATGCTGAACCTGGGTGGCATTGCCCAACGGCAGTTTGCTTTCAATATCATAGAAATAAACGTGCATACCCAGAGATTCGGCCAGAATCCCTAACTGAGTACCAATATGACCGTAACCAATAATACCCAGTTTTTTACCGCGTGCTTCAAAGCTACCCACTGCCTGTTTATGCCAGACACCGCGGTGTGCTTTGGCGTTCGCGGCCGGTACGCCGCGCAGCAGCAACAGCAGCTCACCAATAACCAGTTCAGCAACAGAACGGGTATTTGAGAACGGCGCATTAAATACCGGGATACCACGTTTACCTGCTGCATCCAGGTCAACCTGATTTGTACCGATACAGAAACACCCTACCGCAACCAATTTTTCAGCCGCGGCAAAAACGTCTTCAGTCAGATGGGTACGGGATCGTAAACCAATAAAATGAGCATCACGGATGGACTCTTTGAGTGATTCAGTGTCCAGTGCGCCTTTATGATATTCAATGTTGTTGTAGCCTGCAGCACGAAGGTTATCGATTGCTTTTTGATGCACACCTTCAACCAGCAGGAACTTAATCTTGTCTTTCTCCAGTGATACTTTTGCCATTTCCCGACCCTGTGTTATCTGAAAGAATACGCTGCATGAAATAAGCCAGCCTTCTGTCAACATATCAAAAATTACGCCCCCGGCAATAACGATGTTTTGTCACTTATGCTGAACAAAATGCAAGTAAGAAGGAAAGCCGGGGATTCACGCCAAAAAAATCAAAAAAAGCAGGAATAAAAACCACAACAGGAATTAAATGTGAACATTATCACTAAATTTAAAATTTCTTAAATTTTTTCAAAACGACAGCTTCTGGAGGGCAGAAAAGCCCCCCAGCCAGATCATTTCACAATAGTTTTCACACCATCAGCTGTACCAATAAGCGCAATATCCGCGCCACGGTTGGCAAACAACCCAACAGTCACCACACCGGGAATCGCATTAATGGCATTTTCTGTGGCAACCGGATCAATGATGGATAAACCGTAAACATCCAGAATTACGTTACCGTTATCGGTCAGAACCCCCTGGCGATACTCCGGGCGCCCACCTAACTTGACCAGGCTGCGCGCAACGCAGCTGCGGGCCATAGGAATAACTTCAACTGGCAGCGGGAAATTACCCAAAATATCAACCTGTTTGGATGCATCAGCAATACAGATAAATTTATCTGCTACAGAAGCAATGATTTTTTCCCGGGTTAAGGCAGCACCACCACCTTTGATCATTTGCATCTGCCCGTTAATCTCATCTGCGCCATCAACATAAATACCAAGCGCGTCAACATTGTTAAGATCAAACACGGTAATACCCAGCGCTTTGAGTTTGGCGGTCGAAGCATCGGAACTGGATACTGCGCCCTCAATTTGATGCTTAACAGTGCCCAGTGCATCAATAAAATGTGCGGCGGTAGACCCCGTGCCGACACCAACGATAGTTCCGGGTTGCACGTACTGTAAAGCGGCCCATCCCACTGCTTTTTTCAGTTCATCCTGCGTCATGGTGTTTTTGCCTGTGATAGAAAAGATGAAAAAACCGGGGGCGTATTATAGAACAGAGCCAGTAAAAATACCGTGTTTAAGGCCAAAATACGCCGAATGAAAGGCAACTTGCATGCCATATGTAAGGATTTTCGCTGGATCATGTCTGGTTTTATGTCATAGTGCCAGAAGCCAAAAAAACAGGAGCACACCGAAATAATGAAACGCCCGGACTACAAAACACTACAGGCGCTGGACGCAGTTATCCGCGAACGCGGGTTTGAGCGTGCAGCACAAAAGCTTTGTATCACCCAGTCTGCGGTGTCTCAACGAATCAAACAGTTGGAAAATTTGTTCGGTCAGCCCCTGTTGGTAAGAACAGTTCCTCCCCGGCCTACAGAGCAAGGGCAGAAACTTCTGGCATTGCTGCGCCAGGTAGAATTACTTGAAGAAGAATGGCTTGGCGATGAACAAACAGGGTCAACACCACTGCTCTTGTCACTGGCGGTGAACGCCGACAGTCTGGCAACCTGGTTGCTTCCGGCGCTAGCCCCGGTACTGGCTGATTCCCCGATTCGCCTCAACCTGCAAGTTGAAGACGAAACCCGTACTCAGGAGCGTTTACGCCGCGGTGAAGTGGTTGGTGCCGTGAGTATACAATCTCAGGCACTGCCCAGTTGCCTGGTCGACAAACTCGGGGCGCTGGATTACCTGTTTGTCGGTTCCAAAGCTTTTGCAGCACGTTATTTTCCCAATGGTGTTAACCGTACATCTTTGCTGAAGGCTCCCGCCGTGGCATTTGACCACCTTGATGATATGCATCAGGCGTTTTTGCAACAGAACTTTGATCTTTCCCCGGGCAGTGTGCCCTGCCATATCGTGAACTCATCAGAAGCATTTGTTCAGCTCGCACGTCAGGGAACAACCTGCTGTATGATTCCGCATCTGCAAATTGAAAAAGAGTTAAACAGCGGTGAGCTTATCGATTTAACACCAGGGCTGTTTCAACGCCGTATGCTTTACTGGCACAGGTTTGCTCCTGAAAGCCGTATGATGCGTAAAGTGACTGATGCACTGCTGGCGTTTGGGCACAAAGTATTACGCCAGGAATAACGGTCTTTTTTGCCTGTTTATTTCCCGAACCCTGGTGAGCGTTCTCTGTAATATTTAATAACAAACAGATAAAACTGGTTATTATCCGTCGGCACGGGAATGTTAGACAATGCGGCGGTTAATTCGCACAGGCGGGTATTGCAGACTGGCATGAAAACGTTATTTATCACGATTTTTTCTCTCGGGCTGTTTGGGATATTGGGTTACAGCCTTTATCTTCCGGCCGCGGTGATGTACTTTCACGGCAAGACACTGTTTATTTCCAGCGCGGCAGCAACGGCTGAGTGCCAGATGTGGCATACCCTTGTTTTCGCAATTTCCGGAACCCTGGGTACAGTGATTCTGCAGCGCGTTTTTGCGATGTCGTCATTACTGAAGGCCCTGGTTTGTACCTTAGGGCTGGCAGTCAGTAACCTGCTGGTACTGATGGCCTTGCTGCAAGTGAAAAGTACCTTTTTCGAACCACTTAATACCAACCGGTTAAGCCATGTTCCGTTAAGTGATTTCTCGGTATATGGTTATGTTGTGGCTGCTGCTGTCATCGCGCTGATTATCACAAGCGCGGTGAATTTATTCCCCCGCCGCCAGCCCATTTGGTACTGATCCAGCATTTGCTCATGAAAAAGGCTTCCAGGTGGAAGCCTTTTTTACTTGTGTTGGCCGTAAACAGTTATCATTGCGCCGGAGCAGAGGCGGTCTGTGGGCTCATTTCGAATACCACATCTACCTGATCATTAAACTGAATCGTTTGCTGGTCGTAGGTATCTTCAGCAGAAACAGGGGCTGCGTCTGCTTTCATCATACGCATCACAGGCGACGGCTGATAATTGGCTACGTGGTAACGCACACTGTATACCGGGCCCAATTTAGCGTGGAAACCTTGCGCAAGTGAATTTGCCTGTGCAATGGCGTCATTGATTGCAGCCTTACGAGCCTGTTCTTTATAGGCATCCGGGCTGGAGACTCCCAGGGAAACGGAACGAATTTCATTCAACCCGGCCTTAAGTGCGCCATCAAGCAACCCGCTAAGGCCATCCAGTTTGCGCACTGTAACAACAACGTTGCGCACAGCACGATAGCCTTTAAGTTCGCGCTTGCCTTCTTTCAGATATTCGTATTCAGGCTGAGTACGTAAATTTGCCGCATCAATATCTTTTTTATCGACACCCTTTTCCTGCAGGAAAGAAAAGTAACGCGCAACACGCTCATCGGCCTGTTTTTTCGCGCTGGCTGCATCCTTCGCCGTAACGCTCACCTCGATAGATAACGTCGCGATATCTGGCACTGCGTCTACACTGGCACTCCCTGATGTGACAATATGAGGTCCGTTCGGTAACTCATTCGCGACACCAGAAAAAGAGGTCAATCCTAAAACACTTGCCAGTAACAACACGTTAAACTTCATTTCTTATCCTCCATGCAATTTTTAACCTGACAGGAAGTACTTCTCGTTACATCCTGCGAGCAAGAGTAACGATTAATCTCCAGATGTCCATAGGATAATTACGCCAGCCTGTTATCAAAACAACCCCTGAAGATGATGAACGCCTTCCCGTGCAAGTCTTAATGCAATGAACCACATCACGCTACCGACTACAAAATTGATAACCCGTTGCGCATGTTGAGTACGCAGGCGTGGGGCAAGCCAGGCCGCGAGCAGTGCCAGGCCAAAAAACCACAGAAACGAGGCGCTGACAGTCCCCAGAGCAAACCACCGTTTCGGCTCAGTGGCCAGTTGCCCTCCCAGGCTGCCTAATACCACGAAAGTGTCCAGATACACATGGGGGTTGAGCCATGTCACCGCCAGCATCGTCGTAATGATACGCCAGCGCCCCTGGCCCGCTATTTGTGCTTCATCCAGCGTAATATCGCGGCTGAATACTGTTTTGAACGCGCCCCATCCATACCATAACAAAAACGCCACGCCGCCCCAGGTTACCAGGGCCAGAAGCCAGGGCGACTGCATCAACAGTGCGCTGCCACCAAAAATCCCGGCACAAATCAGCACTAAATCACTTAAGGAACACAGTGCCGCAATCATCAGGTGATACTGGCGACGAATCCCCTGATTCATTACAAACGCATTCTGTGGCCCGAGGGGTAAAATCATTGCTGCGCCCAACGCCAGCCCTTGCAGATACCAGCTAAACATAGTTCATCCTTTTATTTTGGGAATGGCGCGCAGTCTAAGTAGTTTGTTTTATTAGTGGAAATTGATGTTTCTAATTATTAATAAAAATATCTAATAATAGAGACTATAATAATGGCCAGTACAAACTGGCCATTCGGGCTGATGACGAGAACTGTCATCGACGTGCTTCATTATGCAGAAAAACCACATTTTCCTCAGGCATCACAACAACCTGAGAGCAACAGATTATTTTTCTTGCTCACGAATCATATGCACATCCATTTGCGGGTAAGGAATGCCAATACCATTAGCATCCAGAGCCTTCTTAATTTTTTCCAGTGTATCCCAGTACACTTCAAAGAGATCGGCACTATTGCTCCAGGCACGCACTACAAAGTTAAGGGAAGAGTCACCCAGTTCATGCAGACGCACAGTGATGCCTTTATCTTTAATAACGCGTTCATCAGCCATCAGAATATCAGTGATGATTTTTTTCACCTGATCGATATCCGCATCATAGGACACACCAATCATGAAATCATTACGGCGTACAGGTTCGCGCGAATAGTTAATGATATCACCAGAGATAATTTTGCCGTTAGGAACAACGATTATCTTGCCATCCACGCTGCGCAGTGTGGTAGAGAAGATCTGGACATTCAGTACGGTACCCGCAGCACCACCCAGGTCAACATATTCGCCACTACGGAACGGGCGGAATGTTACCAGCAGAACGCCGGCAGCAAGGTTAGACAACGACCCCTGCAACGCAAGGCCAACAGCTAAACCGGCGGCACCTAATACGGCAATTACAGAAGCGGTTTGTACCCCAATTCGGCCTAATGCAGCAATCAGGGTGAACGCAATAATGCCATAGCGAACCAGCGCAGACAGAAAATCTGCAACGGTGGCATCAATTTTGCGGGCCTGCATAACACGGTTCAGCGCGTTAGAAATTAAGCGGGCTACCACAAAGCCAATAATAATGATGACTACGGCTGAGACAATATTAACGGCGTAATCAACCAACAAAGCCTGATTGCGCATCAACCAGGTGCCTGCATCATTTATGCTGTCCACAACATGTATGTCTTCCATCTGGATTCCTTGTCTCCGTTAGTCAAAAGCAAATATACACCTCAAAGGTGTTTCTAAAGGGTAAACAAAAAGCTTGCCTTATGCCAGACAGCTCACATTTTTATGCTTTAAAGCCAGAAAAAGGCGTAAAAAAACCCGCCACAGAGGCGGGTTTTTAGTTGTGACAGAAACGAACTAATTACAGAACGTCAATTGCGTTCAGTTCAGTGAACGCTTTCTCCAGACGAGCTACCATTGACTGCTGGCCGGCACGCAGCCAGACACGCGGGTCATAGTATTTTTTGTTCGGCTGATCTTCGCCTTTCGGGTTACCCAACTGGCCTTGCAGATAAGCTTCGTTTTCTTTGTAGTAGTTCAGAATACCTTCCCAGGTTGCCCATTGGGTATCGGTATCAATGTTCATTTTAATCACACCGTAGCTTACGGAGTCTTTGATTTCCTGGGCAGTTGAGCCAGAACCACCGTGGAATACGAAGTTCAGGCTGTTGTGCGGCAGGTTGTGTTTTTTGCACACATATTCCTGAGAATCGCGCAGAATAGTCGGGGTCAGTTTAACGTTACCAGGTTTGTAAACACCGTGTACGTTACCGAAGGAAGCAGCGATGGTGAAACGCGGGCTGATAGCATTCAGTTTAGTGTATGCGTAATCAACGTCTTCTGGCTGAGTGTACAGTGCAGAAGCGTCCATGTGGCTGTTATCCACACCATCTTCTTCACCACCCGTACAACCCAGTTCGATTTCCAGGGTCATGCCCAGTTTAGACATACGAGTCAGGTATTTAGAACAGATTTCGATGTTTTCTTCCAGAGACTCTTCAGACAAGTCAATCATGTGAGAAGAGAACAGCGGTTTGCCCGTGGCAGCAAAGTGTTTTTCACCAGCATCCAGCAGGCCATCAAGCCACGGCAGCAGTTTTTTCGCGCAGTGGTCAGTGTGCAGAATAACCGGAACACCATAATGTTCGGCCATATGATGAACGTGAAGCGCACCAGAGATAGCACCCAGAATAGCAGCCTGCTGGCCTTCACCTTTGTAGCCTTTACCAGCGATAAATGCAGCACCACCGTTAGAGAACTGCACGATTACCGGCGCTTTAACTTTGGCAGCCGTTTCCAGAACAGCGTTAATAGAATCAGTACCGACGCAGTTCACTGCCGGTAAAGCAAAGTTATTTTCTTTTGCTACCTGGAAAACTTTCTGAACATCATCACCAGTGATAACGCCAGGTTTCACGAAATCAAAAATTTTAGACATATTACGTTGTCCTGTATCTTCGGCCTTGGAAAAAGGAGGTGCGCCTGGTTAACCAGACACACAGAAAACGACGGGCAGGAAACCCTGCCCGAATGTATTACTTCTTAGCACGCTCTTCGAGCATGGCAACAGCTGGCAGAACTTTACCTTCTACAAATTCAAGGAAAGCGCCACCGCCGGTGGAAATGTAAGAAATTTTGTCTGCAATACCGAACAGATCAATTGCTGCCAGGGTATCGCCGCCACCAGCGATAGAGAATGCATCACTTTCAGCAATGGCTTTAGCAACAATTTCAGTGCCTTTACGGAAGTTCGGGAACTCGAACACGCCAACCGGGCCATTCCACAGAATAGTTTTAGCGTTTTTCAGGATTTCAGCCAGTTTCTCAGCGGAAACATCACCCATATCCAGAATTTGCTCTTCGTCTTTCACTTCAGTAACAGACTTCAGCGTAGCCGGAGCAGTTTCAGAGAACTCGGTTGCTACGCGAACATCGGTCGGTACCGGGATGTCACAAATAGTCAGCAGGCGTTTGGCTTCTTCAACCAGGTCTGGTTCATACAAAGATTTGCCCACTTTATTGCCTTGCGCAGCAACGAAGGTGTTAGCGATACCGCCACCAACAATCAACTGGTCAGCGATTTTAGACAGGGAGTCAAGAACAGTCAGTTTAGTGGAAACTTTAGAACCACCAACGATAGCAACCATCGGGCGGGCAGGTTCTTTCAGTGCTTTACCCAGCGCGTCCAGTTCAGCTGCCAGCAGCGGACCTGCGCAAGCGATTTCAGCAAATTTGCCAACACCGTGAGTTGATGCCTGAGCACGGTGAGCAGTACCGAAAGCGTCCATTACGAAAACATCACACAGTGCTGCGTATTTTTTGGACAGCGCTTCGTCGTCTTTCTTCTCGCCTTTGTTAAAACGAACGTTTTCCAGAACAACCAGTTCACCAGCTGCCACTTCCACGCCATCCAGGTAGTCTTTTGCTAAACGAACCGGCGCAGAGAGTTTGTCTTTCAGGTAATTCACAACTGGCAGCAGAGAGAATTCTTCATTGTACTCGCCTTCAGTCGGACGACCCAGATGGGAAGTCACCATCACTTTTGCGCCTTGTTTCAGGGCAATTTCAATGGTAGGCAGAGATGCACGGATACGCGCATCAGAAGTCACTTTCCCTTCTTTAACCGGTACGTTCAGATCCGCACGGATAAGAACACGTTTACCAGCCAGATCCAGATCGGACATCTTAATTACAGACATGGTGAATCCTCTCGTTGATTCTAAAAGTTTTGCAGGCGCAAATTACGCCTTACCTGATATCGGTGTTGCAGACATCGCCAACGTGGTATCCAGCATGCGGTTGGCGAAGCCCCACTCATTATCACACCAGACCAATGTCTTGATCAGGTGCCCACCACTTACCCGGGTTTGGGTACCATCCACAATAGCGCTATGTGGATCGTGGTTAAAATCGGTCGAGACTAACGGTAATTCCGTATAGTCAACTATACCATGAAATGCCCCCTGTGCCGCTTTTTGCAGCAACAGGTTAACCTCTTGCGCAGTTACTTTATGTGACACAGTAACGCTCAAATCAATCGCCGTCACATTAATGACTGGTACTCGTACAGCGATAGCTTCAAAGCGGTCACAAAATTTCGGAAAAATACGGGTGATGCCTGCAGCCAGCCGGGTATCGACCGGGATAATTGACTGACTGGCTGCCCGGGTACGGCGCAAGTCCGGATGGTAAGCATCGATCACCTGTTGGTCATGCATCGCAGAGTGAATGGTGGTGACCGTTCCTGATTCAATTTCCCAGGCTTCATCAAGCAGCTTAATCACGGGAATAATACAGTTAGTCGTGCAGGAGGCGTTGGAAACGATGCGGTCTGTGGAGCGGAGTTGGTCATGATTGACACCGTAAACCACGGTGGCATCCAGCGTATTACCGCCTGGGTGCGAAAACAGCACTTTTTTGGCTCCAGCCTCAATGTGAGCCAGACCATCTTCACGGCTACCATAGACCCCGGTGCAATCCAGCACAATATCCACATCCAGCGCCCGCCAGGGCAGCGAGGTAATATCCCGTTGATGCAAAATACGAATAGTGTCGTCACCAATAAAGAGCTGTTCGCGGTCATGGCGAACTTCCCACGCAAAACGGCCATGGCTGGTATCGTATTTAAGCAAATGCGCCATACCAGCGGCATCAGCCAGCTCGTTGATTGCCACAACGGTGATTTCCGCCCGGCGACCGGATTCGTAAAGTGCCCGAACCACGTTGCGCCCGATGCGACCAAAGCCATTTATCGCGATGCGTACGGTCATATCTCTCCTGCCAGGATTCTGAGCAATGTTGTGGCAAACAGGGTAATGCAGCCACCGCCTCAGGGGAATCCTCGCCAGCCATAAATCACGACTGTTTGGTTAAATGTCGAACATTTTAAATTACTGAAACGCTTCAGCCAGCATATTAGAAATAAGGAATAAAGGGAATATTCCCTCTGCGTTATCACTCATTCTTCTGACCTGCATCACACTTTTCGCCATTTCACTGCTTAGAAGATAATCTGCACAAGAATACTCTTCAGGAATAATGGAATAATTTACTGCCAGAGAGGATATCACGAGCGTAAAAAAGCCGGGCAAATTACCCGGCTATATAAAACGAACATGGCTGAGGTGATTACAGCAAAGATTTCGCCTGTTTCACTACGTTTTCTACGGTGAAACCGAACTCTTTAAACAGCAGCTCTGCTGGTGCAGATTCACCGAAGGTGGTCATGCCCACAATGGCACCGTTCAGGCCAGTGTATTTGAACCAGTAGTCAGCAATGCCTGCTTCAATTGCCACACGGGCAGCAACTGCTTTTGGCAGCACCGCTTCGCGGTATGCGGCATCCTGTTTATCAAACACATCAGTTGACGGCATGGAAACCACACGCGCTTTCACGCCTTCGCCAGACAGTTGTTCCCAGGCGGCAACCGCCAGTTCAACTTCAGAACCGGTGGCAATGAAAATCACCTGCGGCTGGCCTTCGCAGTCTTTCAGCACATAGCCACCACGCGCTGCATCAGCCAGTTGCTGTGCACTGCGCTCCTGCTGGGCCAGGTTCTGGCGGGACAGAATCAACGCGGTCGGGCCGTCATGGCGTTCAACAGCCGCTTTCCAGGCAATGGCACTTTCCACCTGGTCGCATGGGCGCCATGTACTCATGTTCGGCGTTACGCGCAGGGAAGCCAGTTGTTCTACAGGCTGGTGAGTCGGACCATCTTCGCCCAGACCGATGGAGTCGTGGGTATACACCATCACCTGGCGCTGTTTCATCAGTGCAGCCATACGCACCGCGTTACGGGCATATTCCACAAACATCAGGAAGGTGGAAGTATACGGCAGGAAACCACCATGCAGCGCGATACCGTTGGCAATCGCCGTCATCCCAAACTCACGCACACCGTAGTGAATGTAGTTACCAGCGGTGTCTTCGTTAATGGATTTGGAGCCGGACCAAATGGTCAGGTTGCTCGGTGCCAGGTCAGCAGAGCCGCCGAGGAATTCCGGTAACCACGGGCCAAAGGCTTCAATGGCATTCTGCGACGCTTTACGGCTGGCGATTTTCGCCGGGTTGGCCTGCAGTTTTTCAATAAAGGCCTGAGAATTTGCCGCAAAATCAGACGGCATTTCACCGCTCATGCGGCGGGTGAATTCAGCCGCTTCCTGCGGGAAGGCTTTGCTGTAGGCAGCAAATTTCTCATCCCATGCGGATTCTTTTGCTTTGCCTGCTTCAGAAGCATCCCACTGGCCATAGATTTCCTGCGGGATAACAAAAGGTTCGTATTTCCAGCCAAGCTGTTCGCGGGTGGCAGCCACTTCTGCATCACCCAGCGGTGCACCGTGAGAATCGTGGGTACCGGCTTTGTTCGGCGAACCGAAACCGATGATGGTTTTGCACATCAGCAGGGACGGTTTGTCTGTGACACTGCGCGCTTCGTCGATGGCGCGTTTGATGGAGTCCGCATCATGGCCGTCAACACCGCGTACCACATGCCAGCCGTAAGCTTCAAAACGTTTGGCGGTGTCATCAGTAAACCAGCCTTCCACATGACCGTCGATAGAAATACCGTTGTCATCGTAAAACGCAACCAGTTTGCCCAGTTTCAGGGTACCGGCCAGGGAGCACACTTCGTGAGAAATCCCTTCCATCATGCAGCCATCACCCATAAAGGCGTAGGTGTGGTGGTTAACGATTTCATGGCCCGGACGGTTAAACTGCGCAGCCAGTGTTTTCTCAGCAATTGCCATACCCACGGCATTGGCAATACCCTGCCCCAGCGGGCCAGTGGTGGTTTCAACACCAGCGGTGTAACCCACTTCCGGGTGACCCGGTGTTTTGGAGTGCAACTGACGGAAATTTTTCAGTTCTTCAATTGGCAGGTCGTAGCCGGAAAGGTGCAGCAGGCTGTAAAGCAGCATGGAGCCATGGCCGTTAGACAGGACAAAGCGGTCACGGTCAGCCCAGTGCGGGTTCTTCGGGTTATGATTCAGGTAATCACGCCACAGGACCTCAGCAATGTCAGCCATCCCCATAGGGGCTCCGGGGTGGCCGGATTTGGCTTTTTGTACTGCGTCCATGCTGAGCGCACGAATGGCGTTGGCAAGCTCTTTACGAGAAGACATTTTGACTCCAGATCGGATAGTTGAAGACCAGGCCTTAATAACGGTTTCAAGCCTGCACCCCAATGGTGTATAGCCCAAAGCAAAAACACCCCACTACAGTAAACTGTATTCAGGCTGTGTTATTTTCAGGCTATTGATTCACCATAATAAGTGGGCACATGTCTCTGGCCGTTAGGGCTCCAAAAAGTTGTCCATCAATTTAACCTAAGCAGCCTGTCATGTACATGGAACATCCTTTTGTCCACAGATAAATCTGCGAAACAGCCCTCAGGTTCTGTAGTTGAGTATCGCACAGGCTGAGCCTGAGGATTTATACTTCTGCGCCCTGGGTGCGGATTTTAAGACTTTTTGCTTACTGTTGAGCCGGGCTGGTGGGCAGGAGGGCAATAGAAAAACGGCACGCGGACAACCCGCGCGCCATTCTTAGCAAACGAATAACAGATTATTCGTCTTCGAGGTAGGTATAGCCGTAAAGGCCAGCTTCGAACTCTTCCATAAATTGCTGTTGCAATACCGGGTCCAGCCCAGTCTGCCTGACCTGATCACGGAAATGTGTCAGCAGCGTATTGGGGTCCAGTTGTACGTATTGCAGCATGTCGGCAACGGTATCACCCTCGTCAGAAAGCTCTACTTCCACGGTGCCATCCGGGAAGACAAACACATCCACGGCCTCGGTATCACCAAACAGGTTATGCATGTTACCCAAAATTTCCTGATATGCCCCGACCATAAAGAAACCGAGTAATGGTGGGTTTTCAGGATCATATTCCGGCATTGGCATGGTCGTCGCAATACCATCGCCATCCACATAATGGTCAATGGCACCATCTGAGTCACAGGTGATATCCAGTAATACAGCACGGCGCTCCGGCGCATGGTTCAGCCCTTCAAGTGGCAGAACCGGGAACAACTGGTCTATCCCCCAGGCATCCGGCATGGACTGGAACAGCGAGAAGTTGACGTACAGTTTATCCGCCATACGTTCCTGCAGTTCATCGATAATTGGCCGGTGAGCACGGTTTTGTGGATCCAGTTGTTTTTGCACCTCATGGCACATACTCAAATAGAGTTGTTCAGCCCAGGCTCGCTCCTGAAGATTGAATGTACCGGATGAGTAGCCGACATGGATATCATGCAAATCCATTTGGCTGTCGTGCAACCATTCACGTAAGGAGCGCCGGTTGTCTGGCTCATGCATTTCTTCCCAGGTCTCCCACATGCTCTGCAATGCACGGGAAGCATCTTCAGCCGGAGGCGTTGGTTTGGAAAATTCATTGCGCTCTACCCCAATAATATTGGAGACCAGAACTGTGTGGTGCGCGGTCACTGCCCGGCCTGACTCGGTGATAACCGTTGGGTGCGGCAGCCCGTGCTCTTCGCAGGCATCACCAATGGCCCATATAATATTGTTGGCGTATTCGTTCAGACCATAGTTCACAGAACAGTCAGACTGAGAACGTGTCCCTTCATAATCTACGCCCAGGCCGCCACCTACATCGAAGCACTGAATATTCACACCCAGTTTATGCAGTTCGACATAGAAACGTGCAGACTCACGAACACCGGTTGCGATATCGCGGATATTCGCCATCTGTGAACCCAGGTGGAAGTGCAGCAGTTGCAGGCTGTCAAGGCGATTCGCCGCACGCAACATTTCAACCAGTTGCAATACCTGAGTTGCTGCAAGGCCAAATTTTGACTTTTCGCCACCGGAAGACTGCCATTTGCCTGAGCCTTGTGAAGCCAGACGAGCACGAACCCCCAGGCGTGGCACCACATTCAGGCGGGCGGCTTCTTCCAGAACGATATTAATTTCCGTCATTTTTTCGATGACCAGATAGACTTTGTGGCCCATCTTTTCACCGATCATCGCCAGGCGAATGTATTCACGGTCTTTGTAACCATTACACACAATTACTGAGCGAGTCATACCGGCATGAGCCAGAACCGCCATCAATTCGGCCTTGGAACCGGCTTCCAGCCCCAGCGGTTCACCGGAGTGAATCAGTGACTCAATCACGCGGCGATGCTGGTTTACCTTTATCGGATAAACCAGGAAATAGTCGCCTTTATAACCGTAAGATTCACGGGCGCGTTTGAATGCCCCATTAATAGAACGCAGGCGGTGCTGGAGAATTTGTGGGAAACAAAACAGAGCAGGAAGGCGTTGCCCCTGGGCTTCACGTTCCTTCACCAGTTTCGCCAGATCAACCCGGGCTTGCGGTACGTCCGGATCCGGGCAAACACTGATATGCCCCAGTTCATTGACGTCGTAATAGTTATTGCCCCACCAGGCAATATTGTATGTACGCAGCATCTTGCTGGCTTCCTGGGAGTTCATTGCAACCTCCTGCATGGAACGGAGTACACCCTGTTCGCCTGCTGACGAACCCGAAACAAAAGAAATGTCGTCAGACATTGCGAACCTCAATTTTTGTCGAAAAAGTAAAACAGTTGACTACTATCGCAGGGCATACCTGAGATAACAACCCATAAGCAACACCCGGAGTTAGCAGAACATAAAGCTTCGCTAACCGCGTGACCGGTTTCATTTTCATAACATTGTAAGACACGATTCCGAACGCCACATGACAGTCCGGCGAAACCTGGAAAAATCCTTCTGGAAAACCAGAAGAGCCCTTGCTCAGTTCAGGTGGCGAAAACCAGCTCGAGAATCCTGAGACGTGCCGAAACGGATATGACATCGGCTGGAAAACAAAAGTGAGAAGCAGGTGGAGAGGTGCGTATATACACCTGAGGATCGACGTAACAACGGAGTCTGTTGAAAATGGCGGTTCATTGTCATTGCTTGTTATCACCTCCACGCATACAACTACATGCGATAAGTAAAGCCCGTGGTCGGTCGCAGGAACGAAAACCACGCTACTGAGATTTTGCTCAACCCGGCTGGAAGTGAGTAACACAGTAAAAACTGATTACCTGACGATATAAGCCGCGCGCGCCGTTTTATACCCACATCATCGCCAAAAAGCAAAACAAAAATATGCTACCGGGCCGCTCGTTGCTTCTGTTGTTTTGTAACAAAACAGCAGCATCGTGAAGTCTGTCAAAAAACCACTGGAAATCTGCTTAAGGTATAACCTAGAATAGCCGTCCAGAAGTTAATCCATCTATACTGATTAACACTAAGACTGCTGGTGTTGATTACCACCCCAAATGACGTTTGTCAGCATAGTCCTTATAAAGGATGTGGGTTATCAGCAGTCCCTGATAATCGATTTACTCCAGGGTGAAGATAATATGGCAAAACACCTTTTTACGTCCGAGTCAGTATCCGAAGGGCATCCCGACAAAATAGCAGACCAGATTTCAGACGCCGTTCTTGACGCGATTCTGGAACAGGATCCTAAAGCACGCGTTGCCTGTGAGACTTACGTAAAAACGGGCATGGTTCTGGTTGGTGGTGAAATCACGACCAGTGCCTGGGTTGATATTGAAGAAATTACCCGTAATACCGTGCGTGATATTGGTTATATTCATTCCGACATGGGCTTTGACGCAAACTCTTGTGCCGTTCTGAGCGCCATCGGCAAACAGTCTCCGGATATCAACCAGGGTGTTGACCGTGCGGACCCGCTTGAACAGGGTGCTGGTGACCAGGGTCTGATGTTTGGCTATGCCACTAATGAAACCGATGTACTAATGCCGGCGCCAATAACTTATGCTCATCGTCTGGTTCAGCGCCAGTCTGAAGTGCGTAAAAATGGCACACTACCGTGGTTACGCCCTGATGCGAAAAGCCAGGTAACCTTCCAGTATGATGACGGAAAAATTGTCGGCATCGATGCGGTTGTGTTGTCTACTCAGCATTCAGAATCGGTCACGCAGAAAGACCTGCAAGAAGCTGTAATGGAAGAAATCATCAAGCCGGTTCTGCCTGCAGAATGGCTGAGTGCTTCCACTAAATTCTTTATTAACCCAACAGGCCGTTTTGTTATTGGTGGCCCAATGGGCGATTGTGGCCTGACCGGACGTAAAATTATCGTGGATACCTACGGTGGTATGGCTCGCCATGGCGGCGGGGCATTCTCCGGTAAAGATCCTTCCAAAGTAGACCGTTCTGCAGCTTACGCTGCTCGCTATGTAGCGAAAAACATTGTTGCTGCGGGTCTGGCAGATCGCTGCGAAATCCAGGTGTCCTATGCCATCGGTGTGGCTGAACCCACTTCCATCATGGTAGAAACCTTTGGTACTGAAAAAGTGGCCTCAGAGTTACTGACAGCACTGGTTCGCGAACATTTTGATCTGCGCCCTTATGGCCTGATCAAAATGCTGGATTTGTTACATCCGATCTACCGCGAAACAGCAGCTTATGGTCACTTTGGTCGTGACCACTTCCCCTGGGAAAAAACCGACAAAGCAGCCGACCTGCGCGCTGCTGCCGGGCTGTAATAAACAGTCTCGGGCACCTTTCAGGGCCAGTATTCGCTGGCCCTCAGATTGATGAAAAAGAAGGAAAAAGCGTGGTTTTTCCTTCTTTTCAGTTAGTAGCCGAAAATCAATAAATTGATTTTCCTGGTTTTTTATTGGATGACATCCTCTCGTTCTGTGCGGACATGAGGTTCGTCATCAGACTCAGGGCCAGTATTCACTGGCCCTCTTTATGACCCTTCGCAATTTGTTTACTGGCTAACTTTTCTTTCTGCAAGACTGAGCGCTCCCGTTACACCTGCAACCAACACGTTTCTGTACAACGCGAAATCTTGCTGCGCGGCCCCCAACAGCCTCTTTTCTGCTTAGTGCAGCCTGAGCCATCACGCAAGAAATGAAAACGGTTACACATCGATTTGCAATATATTTTTTCAGAATAGGCTTAAAAAAACATAAATTTGATATTTTTGTTACACAAACTATCAGAGTTATCTAATAATCCAACATAACAGAAAATGAGATAGTGAATAACATAATGATTTTAATAGTAAAAAACAACAATCACAAACCATACACAATGTAACCGATTACATTAGCGTGACAATGGTCACGTTTTCTCTCCCAAACACAACCTACCATTAACATCGGTATAATTAACAACCCAACTGGAGGGCATCATGCCTGACACTAAAAAAACGGGGCTTTCTAACAAGGCATTGACATTCTTTGTCTGCTTTCTGGCCGCACTGGCAGGATTGCTGTTTGGTCTTGATATCGGTGTTATTGCCGGTGCACTTCCCTTTATTGCCCATGAGTTCCAAATTACATCACACCAACAAGAATGGGTGGTAAGTTCCATGATGTTCGGTGCTGCAGTGGGTGCGGTAGGGAGCGGCTGGCTCTCTTTCCGACTGGGGCGTAAATACAGCCTGATGATTGGCGCGATACTGTTCGTGGCCGGTTCATTATGCTCCGCTCTGGCACCAAATGCCGAAATTCTGATTCTTTCCCGCGTGTTACTGGGGCTGGCCGTGGGCATTGCCTCCTACACGGCACCACTGTACCTTTCTGAAATTGCGCCAGAAAAGATTCGCGGCGGCATGATCTCCATGTATCAGTTAATGATAACTATCGGCATTCTTGGCGCCTATTTATCAGATACCGCCTTCAGTTACAGCGGTGAATGGCGCTGGATGCTGGGTGTTATCACTATTCCGGCGGCCTTGCTGTTAATTGGCGTATTCTTTTTACCAGACAGCCCACGCTGGTTTGCAGCCAAACGCCGCTTCCATGACGCTGAACGTGTGCTGATGTACCTGCGTGACTCCAGTGAAGAAGCCAAACGTGAACTGGAAGAAATACGTGACAGCCTGAAGGTGAAACAAAGTGGCTGGTCACTATTCCGTGAAAACAGCAATTTCCGCCGGGCCGTTTTTCTGGGTGTGCTACTACAAGTAATGCAACAGTTCACCGGGATGAACGTCATCATGTATTACGCGCCCAAAATTTTCGAAATAGCCGGTTTTACCAATACCACAGAACAGATGTGGGGAACGGTTATCGTCGGCCTCACCAATGTACTGGCAACCTTTATTGCAATTGGACTGGTTGACCGTTGGGGGCGTAAACCAACGCTGATCCTTGGGTTCCTTGTGATGGCCGTTGGTATGGGTATTCTCGGCACCATGCTGCATGTGGGTATTCACTCCAGCAATGCACAATACTTCGCCGTGGCCATGCTACTGATGTTTATTGTGGGTTTTGCAATGAGTGCCGGCCCGTTAATTTGGGTGCTGTGTTCCGAAATTCAGCCCCTGAAAGGACGAGATTTCGGCATAACCTGCTCAACGGCAACCAACTGGATTGCCAATATGATTGTCGGTGCGACGTTCCTGACTATGCTCAACAGTTTGGGTAATGCAAGTACCTTCTGGATTTATGCTGGTCTGAATGTGTTCTTTATCATTCTGACATTAATTCTGGTACCGGAAACCAAGCATGTTTCCCTTGAGCACATTGAACGTAACCTGATGAAAGGCCGTCCGTTGCGTGAAATTGGTGCCCAATAAAACATCCTGCCAAATTTGGGGGGCGGCTATGCCCCCCGCTACACGCTTGCAGTCAGCGATTCCAGGCTCTATGCTGCCAGCTTATGAATACACGCCGCATCCCCATTGCAATACAACAAGCTATAATGCGCAGCCTGCGCGCTAACCTGGTACGGGCTAATCACTACCTGAATACACAGTACCCTGAGCCCAAAATCTCCTGGCAGCAACGCGGAACATCGGCGGGTACCGCCTGGTTAGAATCCTATGAAATCCGGCTTAACCCATTATTATTGTTGGAAAACCAGCAAGCATTTACCGACCAGGTAGTGCCACACGAACTGGCTCATTTACTGGTGTGGAAGCATTTTGGCCGGGTGGCTCCCCATGGCAAAGAGTGGAAATGGATGATGGAAACTGTGCTGGGCGTTCCGGCTCTGCGTACTCACCAGTTCGAACTCAGCGCCGTGCGTTCCAATACCTTCCCTTATTATTGCCGTTGCCAGCAACATCAGTTGACGGTACGTCGCCATAACCGGGTATTACGCAAGCAGGCGGAATACCGCTGTATTCATTGCGGTGAAATACTAAAACCGGGCACATCTCCTCTGTAACGACAACAAGTTAACTGGAAACTTTAGAATCTAACTGATTGAAACTGGATAAATGATCAGTTAGGGTGCGGGCACACTTTGACAGAGAATTTCGATATGTCCCGCAAAATATTTTCTACCGCTATCTCCCTGGCGGCTTTTTTGTTAAGTACCGGTGCACAGGCCACAGGTATTCACAGTTTTTCTCAAGCAAAGACGGCTGGCGTAAAAGTGAATGCCGATGTTCCCGGCACTTTTTATTGTGGTTGTAAAATCACCTGGGAAGGGAAAAAAGGCATTCCGGACCTGAACTCATGCGGTTACCACATCAGAAAAAATAAAGTTCGGGCCAACCGCATTGAATGGGAACATGTTATGCCCGCATGGCAATTCGGCCATCTGCGCCAGTGCTGGCAAGAAGGGGGGCGTAAGAACTGTGCCAAAGATCCGGTGTACCGCAAAATTGAAAGCGATATGCACAACCTGGAACCCGCAGTGGGCGAAGTCAACGCCGATCGCGGTAACTTTATGTACAACCAGTGGAATGGTGGTGAGAACCAGTATGGGCAGTGCACAATGAAAGTCGATTTTTCCAGCAAGCGCGCTGAACCACCAGCCCGCGCGCGGGGTGCCATTGCCAGAACATATTTTTATATGCGCGATCAGTACCAACTACCGCTCTCACGCCAACAAACTCAACTATTTGAAGCCTGGGATAAAATGTACCCGGTGACTCAGTGGGAATGCACACGCGATGAACGTATAGCGAAAATACAGGGAAATCATAACCCTTATGTACAGCAGGCTTGCATGGCGCGAAAAGGCTAACCTACACTACCCAGCAATAATTAACTCTGTGATGCGCCGGTGCCTCCATTAGTGGGGCACAATAATGACGGCAACTTCTGCACTCTGCGCTTAGCGAAGAATTTGTTATAACCACCATCACACCTTTTTATGGATGATATACACGATGCGTATTCCTCGCATTTATCACCCTGCGCCACTTGTTGTTGGCCAGACTATTGCGTTAAGTGATGACGCGGCTGGGCATGTTGGACGTGTTCTGCGCATGTCTGCCGGGCAGACTCTGGAGTTATTTGATGGCTCCAACCAGGTTTTTTCTGCAGAAATCGTTCAGGCAGATAAAAAACAGGTTCAGGTCAGGTTGCTGGGTAGTGAAACAGATAACCGTGAGTCACCACTGTTTTTACATCTGGGCCAGGTGATGTCCCGTGGCGAAAAAATGGAATTTACTATTCAGAAATCCATTGAGCTGGGCGTCAATGTGATTACCCCCCTGTTCTCGGAACGTTGTGGAGTGAAACTGGATGCAGAACGCCTGAATAAAAAACTGCAGCAATGGCAAAAAATTGCGATTGGCGCCTGTGAACAGTGTGGACGCAACCAGATTCCAGAAATACGTCCCGTAATGAACCTGGAAACCTGGTGCCAGGAACAGGATGATGCACTGAAGCTCAATCTTCACCCGCGCGCCAGTGCCAGTATCAATACGCTCCCTCTGCCAGTTGAACGGGTGCGGTTGCTTATTGGGCCTGAAGGTGGATTATCGGCAGAAGAGATTGCCATGACTGCGCGTTATCAGTTTACTGATATTCTGTTAGGACCGCGTGTGCTGCGTACAGAAACCACCGCCCTTACTGCAATCACCGCACTGCAGGTGCGTTTTGGTGATTTGGGCTAAAGGAGACAAGAATGATCAAGCTCGGCATCGTGATGGATCCCATCGCGTCAATTAACCTGAAAAAAGACACCAGTTTTGCGATGTTGCTGGAAGCACAAAAACGTGGTTACCAGTTGCATTACATGGAAATGGCCGATTTGTACCTGACGAATGGTGAAGCACGCGCACGCGCACGCGCCCTCAGCGTCGAGTATAACTATGAGAAATGGTACAACTTCGACAGCGAGCAGGATATTGCGCTGTCAGACCTTGATGTCATTTTAATGCGTAAAGACCCACCGTTCGATACAGAGTTTATCTACGCCACCTATATTCTGGAACGGGCTGAAGAACAGGGCACATTGATTGTTAACAAACCACAGAGTCTGCGTGACTGCAACGAGAAACTCTTTACTGCCTGGTTTGCTGATTTAACACCGCATACGCTGGTAACCCGGAACAAAGCACAACTGAAAGCATTTTGGGAAAAACACGGCGACATCATTCTCAAACCACTGGATGGCATGGGTGGAACATCAATTTTCCGCGTGAAAGCAGGCGACCCTAACTTATCCGTCATTACCGAAACGCTGACGGAACTGGGTAACCGTTATTGCATGGCGCAAAACTACCTGCCTGAGATTAAAGAGGGTGATAAACGTGTGCTGGTAGTAGACGGTGAACCTGTGCCTTATTGCCTGGCGCGTATTCCGCCAAATGGGGAAACCCGTGGTAACCTGGCAGCAGGTGGACGTGGCGAGCCCCGCCCATTGTCTGAAAGTGACTGGGCCATTGCCCGCCGCATTGCCCCTGCGTTAAAAGAAAAAGGCCTGATATTTGTCGGGCTCGATATTATCGGTGATAAGCTCACTGAAATTAACGTCACCAGCCCAACGTGCGTGCGGGAAATTGAAGCACAGTTCCCGGTATCAATTACGGGAATGCTAATGGACGCTATTGAGAAGCGTCTGGCAAAATAGTGTCCATGGCGGGAAGGATCCCGCCAGACTCTCGGGAATGCCGGTAGCACACATTCCTTATCAGGCAGACTTACCACCTGCCAAAGACTCAACCGGAACAGACCTCTGACAATGAATTTACAGCATCACTTTCTTATTGCCATGCCAGGGTTACAGGATCCGCTGTTCAGGCGTTCTGTCGTGTACATCTGCGAGCATAACGACGAAGGTGCAATGGGGATTATTATTAATAAGCCTCTTGATAACCTGAAAGTTGCCGACGTGCTTGAGAAATTAAAGATTACACCAGAACCACGAGACCCGGCGATTCGCCTGGATAAGCCAGTATTTGTCGGTGGGCCGCTCGCGGAAGACCGGGGCTTTATTTTGCATACCCCACCAGAAATGTTCAGTTCCAGTATTCGTATCTCTGAGAACACCATTATTACAACGTCTAAAGATGTTCTGGAAACATTGGGTACACCAAACCAGCCACCAGATGTGCTGGTTGCGCTGGGTTATTCCTCCTGGGATAAAGGACAGCTGGAACAGGAAATCCTGGATAATGCCTGGCTTACAGCGCCCGCCAATAATCAGATTCTGTTCCACACACTGATTGGTGAACGCTGGCGGGAAGCGGCACGCCTGATTGGCATTGATATTCACAATCTGCCTAACGAAGCAGGGCACGCGTAATGGCGACAGGAACAATATTGGCTTTTGACTTTGGCTCCCGCAGTATTGGTGTCGCCATTGGGCAAAAAATTACCGGGACAGCCCGCCCGTTGTCTGCGCTAAAAGCCAAAGACGGCATTCCTGACTGGGAACAAATCGACCGTATTCTTAAAGAGTGGCAACCTGATTTTTTGGTTGTTGGCTTGCCGCTGAATATGGACGGCACAGAACAACCCCTGACGGCCAGAGCGAAGAAATTCGCTAACCGCCTGCATGGCCGTTTTGGCATTACTGTGGAGCTTCATGATGAACGCCTGAGCACAGTTGAAGCCCGTGCTGGTTTATTTGCTCAGGGTGGTTTCAAAGCACTGGATAAAGGCAGCGTCGATTCGGCTTCCGCGGTTGTTATTCTGGAAAGCTGGTTTGAGCAACGCGTTTGACCCATTATCTGGCTGCGCTATGCAGCCAATCTCGCTTGTTTCTGAACCAGCCCCCAATATCCCTTTATATAGCATTTTTTTGCCGGCGCCACCCTTCTGAGCAAACACACACATAACCTGAACTACCGGGGGGATATAATTTGGCTTTTTGTGCCAAAAATAAATAGCCAACCAGTGATTAACACCTGATACAACCAAACATATAACATATTATAATTTCAATAAGTTAGCTAAAAAACGGGTTCTTCCAAAGGCCATATCCCCAGCCATCATCCCAGCATAACGTGATCCAGATCGCACTTTTTGTTACCTGAGATATAATTTCAAGCGTTATTATAACCCACATCAAAGGCACTCGCCTTTAACGATAACGAATTGAATTAAATAAGGAAAAGACCATGAAATCTGTTAAAACTCTGTTCGCTGCTGCTGCCCTGTCTCTGGTTTCTTTTGCAAGCTTTGCTCAAACCGTCACTGCTACCGCAAGTACTCTGGATGGTGCAGAAGCACAGATAGCATCTCAGGCTAAACAAGCTGGTGCAGCTTCTTACCAAATCACTGAAGCTTACTCTGGCAACCAGGTTCACATGACTGCTGAACTGAGCAAATAAGAGTAACTGTTCTGGTACCGGAGCGCTTTTATCCCCTTGATTCTGGTACTGAACAACCATATTGAGCCCGGTCACTGCACTGGGCTCAAACATATCCACAATGCTGTAAACAGCTTCGCTGCTGCTATATCACTCTTCTGAATATCTGCTCACACGATAACCCGGCACAAAAAACACCGGCAAACTTACCTTTACAATCAATGAAATACTATATTCTTTGCCCGCCCATTGACTACTCACCAATACATTAGCGATTAGCCCCATAACGGCACTTTCTGGCCAGCACTTCATGCAGACTTTCGTACTGCGCCGTTTGTGCATTGCCGCACCCAAAGGCAACCCAAAGCATTTAGGCAAGCATTCCCGCCGCATCACGCTCGGCGCGGCTTTGTTCAAAAGTTTGCATGCCAGCCTGCCTGCCAGTCTGTAATACACCGGGTAACTGGTGTGTTTTCCCTTCCCGAACCAGGCTGGAAACGGCTGGCGTAACAACTAAAAGCTCAAACAAAGCCACCCGCCCACCACCTTTACGCGCAGCCAGTTGTTGAGCTACCACACCTTTAAGGCTGCCAGCAAGTTGAGTACGAACCATACTTTTCTCTTCCGCCGGGAAGACATCTACCAGCCGCTCTACCGCTTGTGCAGCCCCACGGGTATGCAGTGTTGCCAACACCAGGTGCCCTGTTTCAGCCGCTGTCAGGGCGAGGCGAATCGTTTCGCTGTCTCGCAACTCGCCCAGCAAAATGACATCCGGATCCTGGCGTAAAGCCCCCTTCAGCCCGGCAGCAAAAGAGGCACAATGCAAACCTACTTCACGCTGCTGGATAACACCCTGAGGAGGTTTGTGAACAAACTCAACCGGGTCTTCAAGGGTAATAATATGTGCCTGCGTTTGCCGGTTCAGCTCACCAACCATGGCTGCCAGTGTCGTTGACTTGCCACTGCCCGTAGCACCACACACTAATACCAACCCTGACTGCTCTTGTAGCAGTGCCATTAATGCTTCAGGAACCTGTAATGTGGTTAACTCAGGACATACCTGCGGTAAAATACGCAACGCCAGAGACACCCCTGCCACCTGAAGAAAAGCATTGGCTCTTAAACGCTGGCCATTTGCCAGCTCGACGGCGAAATCAAGTTGCCCATGGTGTTTAAACTGGCTGTGCTGCTCTGGTGTCAGCCACAAATCCAGCAATGCCGATATATCGGGTAAAGCACACGGGGCTGGCTCCATCACGCCATCTTTACGCCAGTAAAAATGCCCACTGCTACACAGGTGTAGATCCGACACATTATGCTTTACACTAAGGGCCACGATTTCTTCCATTTTGGCTTATCCTGAAACTCATGAACGACATTGCCCACAACTTAGCGCAGGTTCAGCAGAGAATCTCAGCGGCTGCAGAACGTTGCGGCCGTGCTCCAGAAGAAGTTTCCCTTCTTGCAGTCAGTAAAACTAAACCTGCGAGTGATATCGCACAAGCCATTGCCGCCGGGCAACGGGAGTTTGGTGAAAACTATGTTCAGGAAGGTACCGATAAAATCGCTCTGTTTCGTGAGCAAGGGATTACCGGCCTGACCTGGCACTTTATTGGCCCTTTACAGTCCAATAAAAGCCGCCTGGTTGCCGAAAATTTTGACTGGTGTCATACCATTGACCGGCAAAAAATCGCCATGCGGCTCAGTGAACAGCGCCCGGGCGAATTAGCGCCATTGAATGTGCTGATTCAGGTTAATATCAGCGATGAAACCAGTAAATCAGGTATCGCATTAGCTGAGGTAGACGCCCTGGCTGACCTGGTAAGCAGTTTACCCGGATTACGCTTACGCGGGCTGATGGCAATTCCTGCGCCAGAGCAGGATTACGACAAGCAATTTGCTGTTTGCCAACAAATGGCTGTAGCATTTAGCGCGCTACAACGCCGCTATTCTGGCATTGATACACTTTCGCTGGGCATGACGGATGATATGGAAGCAGCTATTGCCGCAGGTTCCACCATGGTTCGAATTGGTACAGCAATTTTTGGCGCACGGGATTATTCCGCGCGTCAGGGACAATAACTACAGAGGAATGCCATGCTGACGTTGACTTTCCTGGCCAAAACCATCATTGAATTGTATGTGATGGTGTTACTGCTCCGTATCTGGATGCAGTGGTCACGTTGTGATTTTTATAATCCGCTTTCACAATTTATTGTGAAGATTACCCAGCCCATTATTGGCCCGTTGCGCCGGATTATTCCGTCAATTGGTCCGGTAGATACCGCTTCTTTGCTGGTCGCGTTTATTCTTACCACGCTGAAATTCCCACTTCTGCTATTGATTCAGGCAGGAGTACTTGCAATTGGCCCGGTAAACCTGTTGGTTGGCTTGTTGTCGTTGCTGAAGAGTGCTGGTTCTCTGGTGTTCTGGGTGATTATTGTGCGTTCCATTATGAGCTGGGTAAGCCAGGGGCGTAGCCCAATGGAGTTTGTACTGATGCAACTCACTGAACCGTTGATGGCGCCAATTCGCCGCTTTATCCCGGCGATGGGCGGCATCGACTTTTCCGCCATGGGGGTAATTATTATTCTGTATCTGCTCAATTACCTGGGTATGGATCTGTTCCCGGGGCTGTGGTACCAGCTTTGAGTGCAGTAACCCAGACTGAATCCGGGCTGGTGCTGAACCTGTTTATTCAGCCCAAAGCCAGCCGGGATGCTATTGTTGGCCTGCATGGCGATGAGTTAAAAATCGCCATCACCGCGCCGCCGGTTGACGGCCAGGCCAACGCTCACCTGGTTAAATTTCTGGCAAAACAATTCCGGGTTGCCAAAAGCCAGGTGTCACTCACCAAAGGTGAACTTGGCCGTCATAAATCAGTGCTAATCAGTTCACCAAAAACTATTCCGCCGGTTGTTGCGGCCTGTCTTAATTAATCTGTGGTATTCGTTATGCAAAAAGTCGTACTGGCGACCGGTAATGCGGGCAAAGTTCGCGAACTGGCTGACTTACTGGAAAATTTCGGTCTGGATATTGTCGCGCAAACTGAGCTGGGCGTTGATTCAGCGGAAGAAACGGGCGGCACCTTTATTGAGAATGCCATTCTCAAAGCTCGCCATGCGGCACGTATCACCGGGTTGCCCGCCATTGCTGATGATTCAGGCCTGGCAGTCGATGCACTGGGTGGGGCGCCAGGTATTTATTCCGCACGCTATGCGGGCGAAGAGGCAACAGACCAGCAGAATCTGGAGAAGTTATTACATACCATGGACGCCGTGCCCGATAACCTGCGCAAAGCACGTTTTCACTGTGTTCTGGTGTACATGCGCCATGCTGATGACCCGACACCACTGGTGTGCCATGGCTCATGGGAAGGGGAAATCACCCGCGCCCCGGCAGGTCTTGGGGGGTTTGGTTATGACCCCATTTTCTACGTTGCTTCCGAAGGCAAAACTGCTGCGGAATTAACTAAAGAAGAGAAACGCGCTATTTCACACCGCGGCCAGGCTCTGGCATTACTACTGGAAGCAATGCGCAATGGCTGATTTGCCGCCACTGAGTCTGTACATCCATATTCCATGGTGTGTGCAAAAATGCCCTTACTGCGACTTTAACTCTCATGCGCTGAAAGGCGATGTGCCGCATGATGAATATGTCAGCCACTTGCTGAGAGATTTAGACAACGAACTGCCTGCCGCTCAGAGCCGCGCTGTCAGCACAATATTTATTGGTGGTGGCACACCAAGCCTGCTTTCTGGCGAAGCGATGCAAACGCTGCTTGATGGTGTACGCGAGCGTTTACCGCTGGCAGCCGATGCAGAAATCACCATGGAAGCTAACCCGGGTACCGTTGAAGCTGGCCGCTTTGCCGCTTACCAGGCAGCCGGTGTTAACCGTATTTCCATTGGTGTCCAAAGTTTCAACCAGGAAAAGCTACAACGGCTGGGGCGTATTCATGGCCCGGAAGAAGCAAAACGCGCAGCACTACTGGCATCTTCACTTGGCTTGCGGAGTTTTAACCTGGATTTGATGCACGGGCTGCCCGACCAGTCACTGGAGGAAGCGCTGAGCGATTTGCGCCAGGCGATAGCACTGAACCCACCGCATTTGTCCTGGTACCAGCTCACAATCGAACCCAATACGCTATTTGGCTCACGCCCACCAGTGCTGCCCGACGACGATACCCTATGGGACATTTTCGAGCAGGGCGATAAACTACTGAGTGCGGCCGGTTACCAGCAATACGAAACGTCCGCCTACGCCAAACCGGGCTACCAGTGCCAGCATAATCTCAATTACTGGCGCTTTGGTGATTACCTGGGAATTGGTTGCGGTGCGCACGGGAAAATAACCTGGCCGGATAACCGGATTATTCGCCGGGTAAAAACTCGCCACCCGCGCGGTTATATGGCAGGGAAGTACCTCGACAGAGAGCATAAAGTGGCTGTGGCAGATAAGCCATTTGAATTCTTTATGAACCGCTTCCGGCTGTCAGAACCCGTTCCCCGGAGCGATTTTCTGCAACTAACCGGCCTTGGCGAAACAGTGGTCCGCCCGCAACTGGATGAAGCCATTGCCCAGGGCTACCTCACCGAAACGGCATCACAGTGGCAAGTCACTCAGCGCGGGAAATTGTTTCTCAACTCGCTGCTGGGCCTGTTTCTGGCTGATGACTGAATCAGGCTCCCCGGCAACAAAAAGGGGAGCCTCAGATTGATGAAAAAGAAGGAAAAAGCGTGGTTTTTCCTTCTTTTTAGTTAGCAGCCGAAAATCAATAAATTGATTTTCCTGGTTTTTTATTGGGTGACATCCTCTCGTTCTGTGCGAACATGAGGTTTGTCATCAGACTCGAGCCTGTTGTTCTTTCTCGTAGCTAACTTACTTCAGGCCTTTCACCAGTGCCTTGCGCTGGTCTTCCAGGGAAATCACCCGGGAGCAAACATCTTTGCCAAACTGTTTAAAATCGGCCTGCTGGTTATTCCACTCCTGCTGGATGGCATTTTGCATCCCGCCAAGGTTACCCAGTATCCCTTGTAAACCGCCTTTACTGTTTCCACTGGTGAGCGCTTTCGCCCCCATCTCATTGATACTGTCCTGCAGAATGCCACCCATTGCCTGGTTAACCAGTTGCTGGCCATCTGCCCTGACCTGGTCAATAGCTTTGTAGTGAAAAGCCAGGCCATCAGTACGGTGTTCAATAATACGGTTCATCTGCGCTTTTAACTGCGCATCAAGCTTTTCCAGCCGCCCGTGCATGCTGCTGCTTTCCCCCACCTGCTCGGTGATGATTTTGTCCAGTGCCGCACGGCCTTTCTCAACCCGGGCCCGGGCACCGTTATCGATCCACGGCAGGTCGTTACGCAGTGCCTGCTGGTAGTTCACAGCCTGTTGTTGCTGGCTGGCAGTAAGCGACTGCGCTTTACCATTAAACTGAACGTCCCCCTGAGGAGAAATAACCAGGTCGCCATGTTGCCCAACCACCTGCACTTGTTGAGGGTTGATAACCACATCATCTTTGGGGCTGACACTGCACTGGTAATCAGCTTTCGCCGCCGTGCTGACGGCCAGTAACGCAGCCAGCGCAAGGGATAACTTCTGCATTTGCTACTCCATAAAGAAAAAACGGGCCGGTAGCAACCGACCCGTTGAACATCCTGCGCTTAATCCCACCAGACGTCGAACAAATCGCTGGTGCGAATTTCTGACAACTGGCGTGCTTCGAGCCAGTTTTTTACCAGCGCCTGATGCTCTTCGGTACATTTGCCAATTTGCTGCATGCAAATCAGCCCTTCCCAGGCAAGGTAACCACTACCATCAAAAGCCAGGCCATTTGGCTCAATCACTTCATTAATTAAGTCATCAACGGTTTTATCAATCTGTTCTTCCGGCGTACCTTCCGGGAAACGCCATGCCACCGAAAACCCCACTTCCTGAAACTCGTCGATATGCATTTTTTTGCGTAAACGACGGCTGCGGTTTGTTGCCATTATTTGATCCTCTCGAACATTAAGTCCCATACACCGTGGCCAAGGCGCTGGCCGCGTTGTTCAAATTTGGTGACCGGACGGGATTCTGGGCGAGGAACATAATCGCCGTTCTCCGACATGTTTTGATAACCGTCCACCGATGACATTACTTCGAGCATATGTTCTGCATAAGGTTCCCAGTCTGTCGCCATATGGAAAACACCGCCCAATTTTAGTTTCCCTTTCACCTTTTCAGCAAACGGCACCTGAACAATTCGGCGTTTATTATGGCGCGCTTTGTGCCATGGATCAGGGAAGAACAGTTGCACCATGGTCAGGCTGTTTTCCGGGATCATCATGTCCAGCACTTCAATGGCATCATGGCACATTACACGCAGGTTAGTCAGCCCGGATTCATGAGCAGCGCTCAGGCACGCCCCAACACCCGGTGCATGAACCTCAATTCCCAGAAAATTCTGGTGTGGATTGGCCGCGGCCATCGCCACCAGCGATGCGCCCATCCCGAACCCAATTTCCAGGGTAACAGGTGCTTCCCGCCCAAACAGCGCCGCAAAATCGATGGACTTACCATCAAATTCAACGCCCATCACCGGCCAGTAGTGGTCCAGCGCATGTTGTTGCCCTTTAGTCAGGCGGCCCTGGCGGCGGACAAAACTACGAATGCGGCGTAATGCGCGACCATTCTCATCAAATTCCGGTGAAATCACGTCGTTTATCATGGTAGAAACTCTGCTTGAGTTAATGTTCAGGAAACGGGCATTATCCAAAGTTACTCCGCCGATGCAAGCACCGGACACCAGCTGTTTACAGCAGGCCCGTGCTGTGCTGGAATCTGACACCTAAATTGACTGAGTCGGATACTGTGCGTAAATGATACAAGCGCTTCAATTCTCTCGCCAGGTGCTCGACTGGTATGAAAAGTATGGTCGGAAAACCTTACCCTGGCAGGCAGCAAAAACACCTTATAAAGTGTGGCTGTCCGAGGTAATGCTACAGCAAACCCAGGTGGCAACGGTTATCCCTTATTTCCAGCGCTTTATGGAAAAGTACCCGGATATCCGCGACCTGGCGGCGGCACCACTGGATGAAGTACTGCACTTATGGACTGGCCTTGGCTATTATGCCCGCGCCCGCAACCTGCATAAAGCCGCACAAACTGTCGTTCAACAGCATGGCGGTAAATTTCCTGAACGTTTCGAAGAAGTTGCCGCACTGCCAGGTGTTGGCCGCTCTACCGTAGGTGCCGTACTTTCTCTTGCCTGCGGCCAGCATTACCCCATTCTGGATGGCAACGTAAAACGGGTGCTGGCACGGTGTTACGCAGTAGAAGGCTGGCCAGGCAAAAAAGATGTCGAAAAGCGCTTATGGGACCTGAGCGAACAAGTTACACCAGTGCATGGCGTTAGCCAGTTCAACCAGGCCATGATGGATCTGGGAGCCATGGTTTGTACTCGTTCACGGCCCAAATGTGAGATTTGCCCTCTCAGCCAGGGTTGCCTTGCGAAACAGGCAGGCAACTGGTCCAGCTTTCCAGGGAAAAAACCAAAACAAACGCTGCCGGAGCGCACTGGCTGGTTTGCGCTGGTACAACATGGTGACGACGTTTATCTTAGCCAGCGCCCGCCGGTTGGGTTGTGGGGTGGGCTTTATTGCTTCCCACAATTTGAAACGCAAAACGCATTGCATCAGTGGCTGGAAGCAAGACACATTTCAGCAGATAATTGCCAGCAACTTACAGCTTTTCGCCATACATTCAGCCATTTCCATTTGGATATTGTGCCAGTATTAGTCCGGGCAGAAACATGGCCTCTTCGCATGGAGGAAGATACCGGTCTCTGGTATAACTTACCGCAGCCACCCGCAGTGGGGTTAGCGGCACCGGTAGAGCGTCTGTTGCAGCAATTGCGTGCCGGGTCAGTTGCTTAAGGCCCACCAAATAATGAGGATGAGACATGAGCAGAACGATTTTTTGTACTTACCTGCAGCGCGATGCTGAAGGCCAGGATTTCCAGTTGTACCCAGGTGAACTGGGTAAACGTATTTATAATGAAATTTCCAAAGAAGCCTGGGCTCTGTGGCAAACCAAACAGACCATGTTGATCAATGAAAAGAAACTCAACATGATGAACCAGGAACACCGCAAATTACTGGAACAGGAAATGGTGAACTTCCTGTTTGAAGGTAAAGACGTCCACATTGAAGGTTTTACACCCGAAGAAAAACAATAAGGGCTCGTGCCCTTCAATGGATAAAACTGCACACATCAATGAAGAAGAGACTTATTGCGCTGGCTCTTGTTGCACCACTTTTGGTGTCCTGCTCCAGTAAAAAGGATTCGGCATATCACGAAGAGTGGGTCAAAGACACCAACGGTTTCGATATTTTAATGGGGCAGTTTGCCAATAATATTGAGAACCTGTGGGGGTATAACGAGGTACTGATCGCCGGGCCGAAAGACTATGTTAAGTATACGGACCAGTATCAAACCCGTAGCCATATCAACTTTGATGACGGGACGATTACCGTTGAAACCATCTCCGGTACAGACCCGGCAGCTCACTTGCGCCAGGCGATTGTCTCGACGCTTCTGATGGGCGATGACCCGGGCTCTATTGATCTCTACTCCGACAGCAATGATGTTGCACTGTCCAAACAACCTTTTTTATATGGGCAGGTAGTGGATAACCGGGGGCAGCCCATCCGCTGGAAATGGCGGGCAGAAGAGTTTGCAGACTACCTGCTGCAAACCCGCCTGCAAAGCCGTAGCAACGGGCTGCATATTATCTACAGCGTGACCATTAACATGGTAGCAAACCATCTGGATAAGCGTGCGCATAAATATCTTGGCATGGTACGCAGCGCAGCGCATAAATATGGGGTGGATGAGTCTCTGATTCTGGCCATCATGCAAACAGAATCCAGTTTTAACCCTTATGCAGTGAGCAATGCCGATGCGTTGGGGTTAATGCAGGTGGTACAGCACAGTGCCGGGAAAGATGTGTTCCGCTCCCAGGGGCGCAGTGGCATTCCCAGCAGAAACTATCTTTTCGACCCGAGAAACAATATTGATACCGGTACAGCCTACCTGGCGATGCTGAATAATGTTTATCTTGCGGGCATTGATAACCCAACGTCGCGGCGTTATGCCGTTATTACTGCGTATAACGGTGGGGCCGGCAGCGTACTGCGTGTATTCTCCAGTGACAAAGACCAGGCGGTATCGATTATCAACAGCCTGTCGCCTGATGATGTTTATGAAACTCTGGCCACCCGCCACCCGTCTTCTGAATCACGCCGGTATTTATATAAAGTGAATACTGCGCAAAAAGGCTACCGCCGGGTGCATTAAGTTTTAAATTCTCACCAAACAAGCAATATAAAAAGGGAAAAGCATGCTTTTCCCTTTTTATTACGCCGGGTAATTAATTGTTCAGGCGGGATTATTATTAATCACATAACCATACAGGCGTTTAATGCCATCGGAGTCTGTTTCGCTGTAAACCCCCTGGAGTTCTGGTGAAAAACCAGGCAGCAGGTTGACACCTTCTTCCAGTGCCAGGAAGTAACGCAATGCGGCCCCTCCCCAAATTTCACCCGGCACCACACACAGCACACCTGGCGGATACGGTAATGCGCCCTCGGCAGCGACCCGCCCCTGGGCTTCGCTCAGGCGCACCAGTTCTACATCGCCGCGAATAAATGCACTGTTGGCATCCTGAGGGTTCATCACCACTTCGGGGAAGCACTCTTTACGGAACATCGCTTTTTGCAGATCTTTCACGTCAAAACTGACATAAAGGTCGTGCATTTCCTGGCAAAGCTGGCGCAACGTATAGCCTTTGTAGCGCACCGGGTATTTCTGGTAGATGGTAGGTAATACATCTGCCAGCGGCGTATTGTCTTCAATATGGTGTTCAAACTGCGCCAGCATAGCAACCAGTTGCGCCAGCTTCTCCTGGCTTTCGGCGGGAGTCAGCAGGAACAGAATCGAGTTAAGGTCTGATTTTTCCGGTACGATGCCATTTTCGCGCAAGTAGTGCGCCAGAATAGCAGCAGGCACACCAAACTCACTGTATTTCCCTGTTGCTGCATCAATTCCTGGCGTGGTCAGTAATAATTTGCACGGGTCCACCAGGTATTCATCTTTGGCGTACCCTTCAAAGCCATGCCAGTTTGCTCCCGGTTCAAAGCTGAAGAAACGCCGGTCATGGGCAATGGTGTCCGTTGGGTAATCCTGCCACTGACGGCCATCGATTTCTGGCGGGATAAACGGGCGGATCATTTTGCACTGCGCAAGGATCTGTTTGCGCGCTTCAATCCCCATGTCCACACACTCAGCCCATAAGCGCCGGCCACTTTCCCCTTCATGAATTTTGGCATTCACATCCAGTGCCGCAAACAGCGGGTAAAACGGGCTGGTTGATGCATGCAACATGAAAGCATTGTTCAGGCGTTTATGCGGGCAGAAACGCGACTGCCCACGGATATGATCGTCTTTTTTATGAATTTGCGATGTCTGAGAAAAACCGGCCTGTTGTTTATGGACAGACTGCGTGACAAAAATACCCGGGTCTTCCGGTTTGAGTTCCAGCCGCAATGGCGAGCAATCTGCCATCATTGGCAGAAACTGCTCATAGCCAACCCAGGCTGAGTCAAACAGAATGTAATCACACAGGTGGCCGATGGTGTCTACCACATGGCGGGCGTTATATACCGTGCCATCGTAAGTGCCTAACTGGATAATCGCCAGGCGGAATGGGCGCGGCAAGTCTGCGCGTTCCGGGGCCACTTCACGAATGGATTCACGCAGGTACGCTTCGTTAAAGCAGTGAGCATCCACCCCGCCAATAAACCCAAACGGGTTACGTGCTGCTTCCAGGTAAACCGGGGTCGCCCCTGCCTGAATTAACGCACCATGGTGGTTGGATTTGTGGTTATTGCGGTCAAACAGCACCAGGTCTCCCCGGGTCAGCAACGCATTGGTCACCACTTTATTTGCCGCAGAAGTTCCATTCAGGACAAAATAGGTTTTATCCGCGTGGAACACTTTGGCTGCAAATTTCTGTGCATCCTTCGCTGAGCCTTCGTGGATAAGCAAATCACCCAGTTTGACATCGGCATTGCACATATCCGCACGGAAAACGTTTTCGCCGAAGAAATCATAAAACTGGCGCCCTGCCGGATGCTTACGGAAAAACGCACCATGCTGATGCCCCGGGCAGGCAAATGTGCTGTTGCCCATTTCAACGTACTGGCTAAGGGTATCGAAAAACGGGGGTAACAAATTTTCTTCATAGCGGCAAGCTGCCGTTTCAATCTCAAGAAAATCTTGTGCTTTTCCCGTAATCACACCTTCAGTACCCGAAAGCGGTGCAACCTGCTCAGGGCTGAAAAGGAACACCGGTAAATTAAACCCGGTGCGTTTAAGCAAAGTCAGAATACCGCTACGGCTGTCGGCAACCGAAACCACCACAACGGCCACATCAGTAAAATCCGTGTTATCCAGTGTCACAACTTCACGGTGCGTGGACAAACAGGTGACAACATCATGGCTTGCGGCAATTTTCAACGCTTTCATAAGCACAAATCCCCAGGGGTCAAGGATGAGTGAGTGCCAGAGGCACAACAAAAGGGAGTGTTCTCCCGGCGAAAATGATAAGGGGCCTGAACTGATAACCAGCTGCGACCACCAGACATCAGTAAAACCAGGGCCTGCCTGAGTTTACTGATGCTCCGGTGCGAGCCTGCACTGCCCTCACCGCATGGTGAAAGTTTGAATGGCTTGAATAGATAAATAGCGGACATAACGAGAACACGCCATTACGCAATGGCTGTGATGTGCCAGAAATGTCGATGAGAATCCGAACATTGCAGCGACCTCGTTAAGGTAGTCGTGGAAAAAATCCGCGCAATTCTGGCACCTTTCTGGCAGGGGTGCAAGCGGTTGCCTGTAACAGAATGCACACAAATCAGGCAAACACACCACCGGGTACAACAAATGATTTGACGACAGCAGGCCTTTACGGTTTAATGCGCCCCGTTGCCCGGATAGCTCAGTCGGTAGAGCAGGGGATTGAAAATCCCCGTGTCCTTGGTTCGATTCCGAGTCCGGGCACCACTTCTTCAGAGCCTGTCCGTTAGGAGATGAGATCCTTAACGGGCAAGACAAAGTCCCGGACCCATCATCGTGCAGGATGAGGCAAAGTCGTTCTGCACCTGAGGGTTTAGGGATTAAGAATCCGGAGGATGTTGGTCGCATCCTCCGGATTTCTCACATCCCAACAATTTCAGTTACAGGTATTTACCTTCTCAGCGCTGCTCTGTCAACGATCTGTAAAGGAAAACCCGCGATTTTTCCCGTTTAGATATCAAATCCTTATGAATTTGACTTAGGATTACTCCTAAGCTGCATATGCGGCTTCAAGATTTCGCCTCAGGTTATCCATGTTTGCTTCCACATATTCCAGGGTCACCGCTACGCTGGAATGACCGAGCAGCATCTGGACATCATTCAGGCTTCTCTCCGGGCGTTTCATCAGGTCTGTGGCTATCGTATGCCTGAACCGGTGCGGGCTGATATCACACTGACACTCCCTAGACAGTCTTCTGAAGAAGGCCCTCATCGGTAGGTGATCCATGTTTTTAGCCCGAATAATTCTTTTCTTTTTGGGTGTAAACCGGTTGATGTTGAATAACTGCTCCCCTTTTTTGGCTCCCTTCTGTACAGACATAAGATACAGTTGCTCAAGACGCGGTCTCAGCCGCGCTGTGATCGGCACGCGATGCTCCCGGTGGTTTTTAGAACCTTCAGCCTGTAATTCAATGATGCCCAGTTTCAGGTCCACATCACAAAGTCGTATATGCAGCAGCTGATTCTGGCGCATACCGGTGAACTTCAGTGTCTCAATGACCGTCATCCAGAACCAGGCGGGTTCAAGGGCATTTGGCCGCGGATCGTGAACGCCCATCTGCTCCAGCTCAATTTTCCTTTCCATGATTAAATCAATTTTCTTCATCTGCTCCCCGGATAGTGTTTTTTTTCGTTTAATATCGGGTTTAACAATCACCTGGTTAAAAGGATTCTCTCTGGCTGAAATAAGTTTATTCGTGATGGCATGATTAAATACTGCCCGCATGTGGGCAACCTTGTTATTCCATGTCCGCTTACTGGACATCTGTTCATTCAGAACATACCGTCTCCATTTCAGAACATCCATTCGCGTCACATTTTCCGGAAGAATATCTTCTCCGTAAAATTCAAGGAAAGTTCTCACCACCTTTCGGTAACTCCATTCTGTTGCACGACGAAGAACTTTATTAAAAAAATAGTCATCGAGAATTTTTTCAAACGTCACAATGTCTGCCATAATGACCTCGTAATATTAACTTAACCTCAGCAAATTATTTCTTCGCTGAAAGCCATATACTGTCCGTGAGACAGCTCCCTTTTTTAAAAATAATGTCAGCGTTAATCATGTAGCCTGACACTTTGGTAAAACGACCGCTTTTATCCGGCGTGTCGTATTGATGGTAATGGAATAACCCCTTACCATTTCGTGAATGGTGTACGTTCAGCGCCTCAAAACTTTTCTGCAGCCTGTCCTTGTCGGTAACACTCCCTTCCGCTGTAGAGGTGTGACGGTAAAAACAGGCCGGTGACACCATGAATACAAACTGCGCCAGAACGTGCAGAATGCTGTCCTTTTCATTGACGCTGAGCGTGCCGTCCTCAACGCTGTCCCTGACCCACTCCAGAAATAACGCGCCGGCCTGCTCTTCCTTGTCCATCCCCTCCTCATGCGAAGGGAGTGTACCGGGCGGAAGCACCGTGGCCGGAGGGCTATCAGCACTATCCGCAGGTACATTTTCCGTTACCACAGAGCTTTTCCCTTCTGCCATCAGATCCAGCAATGACAGCAGGTTCTCCGTGGATACCTGCGCCCCACCTTCCTCATCCCTGCTGATATCATTTTCTGCTGAAAGCAGCGGTTCATCTGTTGAATGTGCTGATTCCAGTACCAGTGCTGAAGGGACAGTATTAACGGACGTTTTCTCTCCGTCCTGACTGAAACTGTAGGTCATATCTCCGGTTTTAATTGGCACTGAAACATCCGGAGAATTATCGTTACTGGACAATGGGATAGAATCAGTCTCATATAATTTAGGGAAGGTATGACCAGTGACAGGCACAACTGTCACAAGGGAGACCAGGTCTGGTGGCTGCCCGGACATAACGGCCGTATCAGAGAGACCGCAGCTGCGCAGCGCATCGTTCACAATGCTGTTCAGAATCCCGGCTTCCGCACGACGTCCGGAAAGAAATAGCAGCAGCGTATCGGACAGCACAGGCCAGCGCTGAAGCCACAGCAGAGCGGCCTCAGGCAGGAGCCTGAACGCCACATATACACTGCCCGTCGCACCCGAAGGTTCGCTGGCCGGCCTGACCCGCCACGGTTCTCCGGGCACACTCAGCCCCGGATACCAGACACGTCCGCTTTTCAGCGCCCCCTCCACCTGCATCAGCCAGGGCAGGTGATGGAACAGCCCGGCCCAGTACGCTGCACAGACCCAGCCGGGCGTCTGCTCTGCCTGCTCTTCAGGCGTGGCACCCGGTGGCAGCATCATGCCACGTACCAGCCTCACCGCACGTGTGGCTACGTTCAGGGTGAGTTCATTAAACCCTCCCGGTCCGGAGAACGGCCCGGCCCAGGCCCCCGGGCAGGCCTGCACCCGTCCCGCCATCTCCTCCAGTGGCCTGAGCCACCAGGCTTCCGTGACCTGCTGCGACAGCGGGCTGTTCTCTGTCAGCACCCGGATAAGGCGACGGTATTCGTCTGCCTGCAGCAGTGATCTGCCCGTCTGAGCAGGGCGCCAGCCATCATCAGCAACAGTCCGGGACGGCGTGGCACCCGCCGGTAGCCTCTCTCCGGGCCGTTTTTCCTGTCGGCTCCTGCCTGTTAACCAGTTAAGTCCACGCACCATCACCTCCGCCGGAATATGCCTGCTGAAAATGACGCTACGCTAAAAGCCCCCCTGATAATTGCAACCGGAAACCCTGAACTGCCCCTGACAGAAATCCTGCTTGTGAAAATATTCAGAAGTGGTTTCAGATTTTCAGGGTGCCGGGACCAGAGGAGGAATGCTCTCCTGCACGCCTCTGTTAACACCGTTATCGGGAGTCTGTTCATGCAGCAAGCCTGTGTTTTTTCTTTTTTCCTGCTATGGCTGGGTTTGTCCGGCGTGATGGGTCTGGAGATCACCGGCGGCGTTCCCTGCTCCGGTTTTTATCTGGTCTGGGTGCTGCTGTCCGGCCTCCCCTTCCTGCTGCGCCCGCTCGCATGGGCAGAGCGTCGTTTCAGGCCGAAGATGACGCTGATAAGCCAGCACGGAAAGCGGGCATGGGTTCACCTGGCCCCCTGGCAGCCCACCACCGACCTGACGCCGTCGCGTGTCTGTCTGTTCTGGCAGAACGTGAACGCCTCAACCTGTCAGGCACTGGAAACACACCGCACCGTTATCATCTCATCGCACCTGCTGACCGGTATACGTGCCCGCAGGCTACTGGCCCACACCACGGAATATGGACTCACGGTCCGCAGCCGTATTTATCAGATTCCTTTTACTCCCTGGAAAAGAGCACTGATGCAGCTCGAAATCCTTTTCCGGCAGTGGCGCTGGCGCACGGACTTCCGCAGGGACTGGCCCGTGCTGGTCCTCCGGCGAAAATCTTTAAACACGGAAAAATAATTTCCCCTGTCAACAGTCTGCGCGCCGTTTCACACTGGATACATGCATGTATTCGATCTGAACGATCGATTTTATCCGTTATACATCCGCATTTTCGCGGCGTAACGTATTCACACCGGATACATATAAATAAACCGATGAAAATTAGACTGTTAGCCAACACCAGGACTTTTTATGAAGCATCTGAATATGACATCCCTGCTGGCAAGGATCGCCCTTGAACGGGACGACGAATTGCTGCAACTGACCGCCGCAATGTCCGACGGAAAGAAAACATCCGGTAACCCGATGGCCATCCGTTTCAAACCTGCTGTGGGGGATTTTATCATCCTCATGTCAGGTCGTCTGGGTATCTCGGCTGCGGCTCTCGTGAATATTATGATTGAAGGCGTCATGCGTGAAACCCTCACACCGCATCAGGCCGCCGTTACCCGCATCCCTGAACGTTTCTGGCTGTTGATGGACGAATACAATCTGTCATCTCCGGAGGTGGCCCATCTGCTTGCGGACTGGAACATGAGCCTGGGTGTGCTGGAAAACCGGGAAAGAACGCTCGGTTACATGACCCCGCCCCTGCTGGAAAAATTGTCTGAATGGTTTTATGTCAGTACCGGGTGGCTCTCGGGCAAAATCGTCCCTCCGGTCCGGATTACCGTATTTCCTGACTGGCTCGATGCAGCCCGGTTATTAACGTGCAGAATTCAGGAAATCAATCCGGAAGATTTTATCGCCCGGCCGGATCTCTTTTTTATTCGAAAAAAAGAGCAGGATGATATTTTCCTGTTTATTCGCCGGTACACAACCATTAACGACACAAGGTTCCGTGTTGTGGAATGTGCTGGCCGTTGTTCAGTATCCGGTGAGTCAGCGAAACAATTTACTTTATTCCTGGCCCTGTGCGGATTGCTGTTTAAAGCCGAAGTCCTCTTCCTTGTCGATACCTTTATTGATTCAGGGAATATTCTGGATTCAATGATATCCGGGGAAGTACTTCCGCCGGCAGCATTAAGGGAAATACAAAAACCCTTCCACGATACTCACGGAAAATATACCCAAAGGATCTGGAGCACTGAAGAAAGGGAGCCTTTCCTTAATCCGGATAATTTTATAAATGATGAATGGAGAAAGATAGCGGAAGACATTATTTCAACCCGTTCCATCTGAATTCACTGAATAGCCCGTTTTAACTGGCGCGCCAGCGTCAGGGGATTCTTTTGCCTTAAACACCATAAATGAGAAAAGGAAATAAATGATGAAAGCTTCAGTTTCAATGATTACACGCTGCATTTCTGTTGCCCTGCTGGTTTCTGCGGTGCCGTCAGTCTATGCAGCCACAGGCTGGATGGAAGCACGGGGGGACGCAATGGGGGGCACCGGCGTGGCATCAGCACACTACGGTACCGCGGCGCTGTCCAACCCGGCGCTGTTGACGCATTTTGGACCAACCGATGATTTCAGCCTGGTGCTGCCGTCTGTCGGCGCGCAAGTCTCTGATCCCGATAACACGGTGGACAAAGCGGATGATGTGAAAGACCTGTGGGACCGTTTTGATGCAGCCGCCGACAGCCAGTCCGGTGTCAGCGAAAGCGCAGCGGCACTTAAGGAAGGTGCGAACAAGTCCCTGATATGAGATCATGTTTGTCATCTGGAGCCATGGAACAGGGTTCATCATGAGTCATCAACTTACCTTCGCCGACAGTGAATTCAGCAGTAAGCGCCGTCAGACCAGAAAAGAGATTTTCTTGTCCCGCATGGAGCAGATTCTGCCATGGCAAAACATGGTGGAAGTCATCGAGCCGTTTTACCCCAAGGCTGGTAATGGCCGGCGACCTTATCCGCTGGAAACCATGCTACGCATTCACTGCATGCAGCATTGGTACAACCTGAGCGATGGCGCGATGGAAGATGCTCTGTACGAAATCGCCTCCATGCGTCTGTTTGCCCGGTTATCCCTGGATAGCGCCCTGCCGGACCGCACCACCATCATGAATTTCCGCCACCTGCTGGAGCAGCATCAACTGGCCCGCCAATTGTTCAAGACCATCAATCGCTGGCTGGCCGAAGCAGGCGTCATGATGACTCAAGGCACCTTGGTCGATGCCACCATCATTGAGGCACCCAGCTCGACCAAGAACAAAGAGCAGCAACGCGATCCGGAGATGCATCAGACCAAGAAAGGCAATCAGTGGCACTTTGGCATGAAGGCCCACATTGGTGTCGATGCCAAGAGTGGCCTGACCCACAGCCTGGTCACCACCGCGGCCAACGAGCATGACCTCAATCAGCTGGGTAATCTGCTGCATGGAGAGGAGCAATTTGTCTCAGCCGATGCCGGCTACCAAGGGGCGCCACAGCGCGAGGAGCTGGCCGAGGTGGATGTGGACTGGCTGATCGCCGAGCGCCCCGGCAAGGTAAGAACCTTGAAACAGCATCCACGCAAGAACAAAACGGCCATCAACATCGAATACATGAAAGCCAGCATCCGTGCCAGGATGGAGCACCCATTTCGCATCATCAAGCGACAGTTCGGCTTCGTGAAAGCCAGATACAAGGGGTTGCTGAAAAACGATAACCAACTGGCGATGTTATTCACGCTGGCCAACCTGTTTCGGGCGGACCAAATGATACGTCAGTGGGAGAGATCTCACTAAAAACTGGGGATAACGCCTTAAATGGCGAAGAAACGGTCTAAATAGGCTGATTCAAGGCATTTACGGGAGAAAAAATCGGCTCAAACATGAAGAAATGAAATGACTGAGTCAGCCGAGAAGAATTTCCCCACTTATTCGCACCTTCCCTAACTCACTGCGCTTCACGCGCTGGTTAGCAAGGGTGGTTCTCAGTACTCCCGCAATGACGATATGCTTAGGTTCTTGTCCCAGATCGCGCATTTCCAGCACTACTTTACCGACTACTCTGCACATTTCACGGTACAACTCGTCGTCTTTCGTCTGATTTCCCATTTTTGCCCGCTCGTCATTAACTCAAACCAACAGCATATATCACTCTGAGGATTTAGACAAAATTCAATGAAAATCAAATAAATGTTATCATTCTACTGAATTCTCTGAAGTCGATTAACGAGCTCAGCAAGACTTCCTGCCTGCATTTTTTCCATCACCCGCGCCCGGTGCACTTCAACCGTACGCACGGCAATATTCATGGCATCAGCAATTTCCCGATTCATTAACCCTTTTGCTACCAGATGCGCCAGTTCCCGTTCTTTTGGCGTAAGTTGTTGGTAGCATGAGATGATCTCTTGTCGCGAGAACGCCGCTGCCGAGACCTGCAAGGCATGTTCTAATGCTGCCTGAAGCGGCACGGCTGACACCGGTTTTTGCAAAAAGTCGACCGCGCCACGTTTCATTTGCTCAACCGCCATCGGCACATCGCCGTGCCCGGTGAGAAAGACCACCGCCAGCGTACTTGCTTTCTGACGCATGATTTCATGCACAGCGTGCCCATCCAGTACCGGCATACGCATATCCAGCAGTAGTACGCCCACCTGGTGCAAATTTGCCTCGGCGAGGAATTTCTCGCCTTGCTCCCAGCAAGACACTTCATATCCCAGACTTTCCAATAAAAACGCACAGGCCTGGGTAACGGCAATGTCGTCATCCAGCAGATGAATTATCGCCACTACGGCCTCCTTCCTGATTTGGCTTAAAATACAATGTCACTCTCGCCCCCGCTTTACCGTCCGGGGCCTGCTGATTTTTGATCTCAATATCTCCGTTTGCGTAGCGCACCAGTCGCTGACAAATGGCCAGTCCTAGTCCCATACCTTCTTTGCGGGTGGTCATAAACGGCTGAAACGCCTGATACAACTGAGCCTCGTCAATACCTCCGGCATTATCCTGCACCTGAATACGCACGCCGCCATCCTTATGCAGGGCGCTAAACCATACCGTCGTAGCGCCTGCCTGGGCGGCATTGAGTACCAGGTTAGCCAGCACCTGCTCAAGAAGAACGCTTGGCAGCATCAACGTTAACGCCTTACTAACCTGCGTGTGCAGCGTTATCGCCGGGAATTGCTGGGGCATACGCAGTAATTGCCAGACGTGATGGATAGCATCGTGAACGTTGATGGCTTGCCAGTCATCGGTGAGTACCGGATTGCCCTGTGCCTGGCTGACCCACTGCCGGAGATTGCGCAGCGTATCGGCTCCTCGTTGTGCCTGGGCGTCTATGTGCTCAAGCGCGGGCAGCAACGGATGCTGCTCATCCTGACCACGCAGGCGAATTAGACAGCCTTGGGCATAATGACGGATAGCAGACAACGGCTGATTGAGTTCATGGGCAAAACCGGAGGTCATCTCCCCCAGCACGCTCATTTGGCGGGCAGTCTCCAGCGCCTGTTCCTGTTTGTGCAACAACACGTTGTTCCGCTCCAGCTGCCTGCCACGTCGGCGAACCAACAGCATCACCCAGATGTAATTGAGCGTAAGCAACAGCAATACGATGACCACGCCCCCCATCGCCAGTCGGTGTTGAATAAACCAGCTTTTGACATCCAGCCACAGCTGACGCTGCTGCGGATGCTGTCGGACGTCGCGCAGCAACGCTTCTACTTCACGGGTCGAGGCGGGCGCACCCCAGCGAAACGTCGCGTTTTGCGGTGCATTGAACAGTACCCGCGTGACGCGATCGGCCAGCTCGTCACTCACTACAGGTAGTGCGGCAAATGACCAGTCCGGATAGAGCGGCGTACTGGTTAAACAGGGAATTGAAGTCGGATGATTCAACACGGTCATAAAATCGGTTTTACGGATGAGGCCTTCTTCATCCATTTTTTCCAGCAGGCACACCGGCACGATCACCGCCTGCACGGCTTTTTCACGTAATAAATAGAGTAAGGCATCGGCGGGAAATCCGGTAAACGTCAGACGTAAATCACGTTCAGGGCGCAGACCGGCATCACTGAGCGCTTTATATCCCAGCAAATAGCCGCCAAACGCCTGAGCATCAATGGCGCCAACCGTTTTGCCGATCAGATCGTGTGCGGAGGTTAACCCACTGTCGCGCCTGACGAGAATGGCGCTGCCAATCACGTTACTGGTGGCTTTCCCACCACGGGTGGATCGTAACGACGCCAGCCAGCGTAGCGCTGAGCGGCTGTTAAGCTGGACAAACTGCGCCGGATTGGTGACCACAAAGTGTACCGTTCCACGATTCACCGCCTCCTGCATCTGCCGCAGGTCCAGCGGTTGAATATGAAACTGCTCACCGGGGATTTGCTGATTCAACAAGGTTTCCAGCGGCTGCCAGTGATTACGTGTAGAAACCTCCCCGCGCATCGCCAAAACGCCAATGTTCCATGTCTGCGCCCTGACCGCGCCACTTAGCATCCACAGCGACGCCAGTACCGTCAGACATCTTACTACGTTGCGTCCCACTCAATTGTCCCTGTCAATTATGTTGTTTTAGATCAACAACAAGCCGGGTATGTGGTTAACCACAATAGAGTATACCCCGTCACGATTTTTACACTGTAAATCATTGAGATTCTTTATTCATCACACGCAAATCAACGGCGTGACCAATGTTTCGTTGTTGCATCGTGACGGGAGAAAATATGGACAGCAGTAAACGGCAGTTTCTCCAGCGACTGGGCGTCCTGACCGCTGGCGCATCACTGGTTCCGCTGGCTCAGGCGCAATTTCCCTTTTCGCCTGAACGCCACGAAGGCTCACAACAGCATCGCTACGCCATGCTGGTTGACCTGCGACGCTGTATCGGCTGCCAGGCCTGTACCGTCAGTTGCGCCATTGAAAACCAGACGCCACAGGGCGAATTTCGTACCCTCGTCAACCAGTATCAAGTACAGATTGAAGGCCAGCAAAGCGTTACCAACGTCCTGCTGCCGCGACTGTGCAACCATTGTGATAATCCCCCTTGCGTGCCCGTTTGCCCGGTACAAGCCACTTTCCAACGCGAAGACGGCATTGTGGTGGTCGACAACACACGCTGCGTGGGCTGCGCCTATTGCGTGCAGGCCTGCCCTTATGATGCGCGATTCATCAACCATGAAACGCAAACCGCCGATAAATGTACCTTTTGCGTTCACCGCCTCGAAGCGGGGCTGCTCCCGGCCTGTGTGGAATCCTGCGTCGGCGGCGCGCGCATCATTGGCGATATTAAAGATCCGCACAGCCGCATTTCGCAAATGCTGCATGAGCACCATGATGCCATCAAAGTCCTGAAGCCGGAAAGCGGTACGTCTCCTCACGTGTTCTATCTGGGGCTGGATGAGGCGTTTGTTACCCCATTGATGGGACGTGCTCAACCCGCTCTCTGGCAGGAGGTTTAAATGAACCATTCACTGATTATCGACGAGGTTCTGGCCCATCCCCAGGACGTAAGCTGGTTACCCTGGGCCGTACAATATTTCTTTTTCATCGGCATTGCCGCCTGCGCCGCGCTGTTCGCATGCGTTCTCCACTGGCGCAAAAAAGAAACGGCAGACCTGGAGAATCTGACGCTGCTAATCGCCCTGACCTGCGCGATTACCGCGCCGCTGGCGCTGACTGCTGATCTACACCAAACCGCCCGCGTCTGGCACTTCTATGCGTATCCGACGCCATGGTCCTGGATGCCGTGGGGCGCGCTGTTTTTACCGCTGTTTACCGGTTTTTTAGGTCTGTGGTTTCTGGCGCAGCATGTGAAACGGCTAACGCTAAAAAGTTACAGCGTCACAAAATGGTTAGCACTTGGTAGCGCGCTGTCCGCCATCGGATTGCTGGTTTACACCGGCCGTGAAGTGTCGGTGGTACAGGCGCGTCCCATTTGGTTCAGTTACGCCTTTCCGGTTGCGATGTTCCTCAGCGCGCTGCAAACATTTCTTGCCCTGCTTATTGCCACGACAAATAGCAAGGACGCACTACCGCGTAAGCTAGCGTGGGGGCAAATGGTCACGTTGATCGCGCTGGCTATCGTGGTGGCGATCTGGGCGAGTGGGAATACGCTTTCCGGTTCGGCTATCCGTCAGTGGCTGGATGTTGCCTCTTCAGCACAACACTACGCTATCGGTTGGGTTGCGCTATGGCTTGTTTCGCTTGCTCTTTGCGGGTTGGTTGTACGTTACCCCTTATCGCTACCGCTGCGCATATTACTCGCTTTTAGCGCTATGGCGCTGTGCTGGCTAATGCGCTGGACGTTACTCATCCAGGTGCAGACCGTACCGAAATTTAACGCGCAGTTTAATCCCTATACCCTGCCCGGCGGCACCGATGGCTGGCTGGCTATTGTGGGTACCTTCGGCCTGTGGATAGCACTGATTATTATTGTTCGTGAAGCCCTGAACGCGATCGCAAGGAGAATGCAACATGGCTAATTTAACCCGTCGTCAGTGGCTTAAAGTCGGCCTTGCCGTAGGTGGCATGGTGACTTTTGGCCTGAGTTATCGGGATGTGGCAAAGCGCGCGATAGACGGTTTGTTGGACGGAACCTCGGGCAAAATTACCCGTGACCGCATTTTTGCCAACGCGCTCATCCCCGAAGCCAACGCCCGGCCTCACTGGCAGCAAAACCCGCAGCAGGTGATCTCGATGACGCAGTGCTTTGGTTGCTGGACGCAGTGTGGTGTACGGGTTCGCGTTGACACTGAGCAAGGCAAAGTGCTGCGCATTGCGGGCAACCCTTATCATCCGTTGTCGCACGAGCACCATATAGACGCCTCTGTCCCCTTTGCCACGGCAATGGAACAGTTGACCGGGGAGTCAGGTCTTGACGCACGTTCTACCGCCTGCGCCCGTGGTGCAACCTTACTCGAAGGTCTGTACAGCCCGCTACGTATTCTGGAGCCTATGAAGCGCGTCGGTAAACGCGGTGAAGGAAAATGGCAGCGCATCAGCTTCGAACAGCTGATCAAAGAGGTGGTGGAAGGTGGGGATTTGTTTGGTGAAGGCCACGTTGATGGTCTGAGAGCTATCCACGATCCCACTACACCGCTTGATGCGAAACATCCCGGCTTTGGCCCAAAATCCAATCAACTGCTGGTCACCAATACCAGCGATGAAGGACGTGATACCTTTTTACGTCGCTTCGCACTGAACAGTTTCGGCAGTAAAAACTTCGGCGCTCATGGCGCTTACTGCGGTCTGGCCTATCGGGCCGGTTCAGGTGCGTTAATGGGCGATCTGGATAAAAATACCCACGTAAAACCCGACTGGGATAACGTCGAATTCGCGCTGTTTATGGGCACCTCTCCGGCGCAATCCGGCAACCCGTTTAAGCGCCAGGCCCGCCAGCTGGCCAGCGCCCGTTTACGTGACGACTTCCGCTATGTTGTGGTGGCGCCAGCCCTGCCATTAACCACGGTGCTGGCTGACGATCGCGGCCACTGGCAGCCCGTACGACCGGGAAGCGACTCCGCGCTGGCTATGGGGATGATAAGCTGGATTATCGATAAACAACGCTATAACGCTGATTATCTCGCCATTCCCGGCGTGCAGGCCATGCAGCAGGCAGGAGAAAAAAGCTGGACTAATGCAACGCATCTGGTGATTACCGATGAAATTCCAACGCTTGCCGGACAACACCTGACCCTCGCCCATCTGAGTGCAAACGCAGCCCAGGAGCCGGTGGTCGTCAACGAGGCCGGTGAGATTGTCGCCGCCAGCAGTTGCCCGCGCGCTCAGCTGTTTGTTACCCGTGAAGTGACGCTGGCCGACGGGCAGACAGTAACGGTAAAAAGCAGCTTCCAGTGTCTGCGTGAGTCCGCAGAGAAACTGTCGCTAACGCAGTACAGCCAGCAGTGTGGGGTGTCAGAAGCAGACATTGCCGTTCTGGCCGACGCATTCACCCGCCACGGGCGTAAAGCGGCGGTGATCACGCACGGCGGAATGATGGCAGGCAATGGATTTTATAACGCCTGGTCGGTGATGATGCTCAATGCGCTTATTGGTAACCTCAGCCTTGAAGGCGGCGTGTTCGTCGGCGGCGGCAAATTTAATGGTGCCACCGACGGTCCGCGCTACAACATGGACAGCTTCGCCGGGAAGGTAAAACCGAAAGGGTTAAGCATCGCGCGCAGTAAAACCGCTTATGAGTCTTCGGAAGAGTACCGCAATAAGGTGGCTGCCGGGCAATCGCCCTTCCCGGCTAAAGCGCCGTGGTATCCGTTTGTCGCCGGTCAGCTTACCGAACTCCTCGTCTCGGCGCTTGAAGGTTACCCTTATCCGCTGAAAGCCTGGATCTCCAACATGACCAACCCGTTTTACGGCATTGCGGGGTTACGCGGCGTGGCGGAAGAAAAGCTCAAGGATCCTGCTCGTCTGCCGCTGTTTATTGCCATTGACGCCTTTATGAACGAAACCACGGCGCTGGCAGATTACATCGTGCCGGATACCCACAACTTCGAAAGCTGGGGATTCAGCGCTCCGTGGGCGGGCGTGGCCAGCAAAGCCACCACCGCGCGTTGGCCAGTTGTCAGATCGGCGACCAGCCTCACGGCTGACGGTCAACCGGCCTCGATGGAGTCTTTCTGTATCGCAGTGGCAAAGCGCATCGGGCTACCTGGATTCGGCGACAATGCAATTACCGATCCGCAAGGTAATCACTATCCGTTGAACCGTGCGGAAGATTACTACCTGCGTCTCGCGGCCAATATTGCGTTTATGGGCAAAGCTCCGGTTGCTGAAGCACAGCCGGAAGACATAGCGCTGACCGGGGTCCAGCGGATCATGCCTGTGATGACCCAAACGTTGAAAACCGATGAAATCAGCCGAGTGGCGTTTATCTACTCCCGCGGCGGGCGCTTTGCGCCGGACAACAGCGGGCGAGTTGATAACCGCGTCGGCAATGCCTGGGAAAAACCGCTCCAAATCTGGAATGCGAACGTCGCCGCGCACCGCCATGCGATTACTGGCGAGCGCTACAGCGGCTGCCCGGCCTGGTATCCATCACGTCTGTCAGATGGACGTGCGGTCGAGGAGTTGTTCCCGGAACAAGAGTGGCCGTTGAAGCTGATTTCCTTCAAATCCAATACCATGTCCAGCGCCACGGCGGTGATCCCACGCCTTCATCATCTGAAGCCGGTTAATCTGGTGGCGCTCAATCCACAGGATGGTCAGCGGTATGGTTTAGCACACGGCGATATCGTGCGTATCACCACCCCTGGTGGTCAGGCGCAAGCGCAGATAAGCCTGCTGCATGGCGTCATGCCGGGTGTCATCGCCATTGAACATGGTTACGGACATAAAGAAATGGGCGCGGCACAGCATACCCTCGACGGTGAGCCGATGGCGTTTGATGAGCAGATTAAGTCGGGGATTAATCTCAACGAATTGGGTTTTGCGGACCCAACCCGACAGGTAGCCAATACCTGGCTTGACTGGGTGTCGGGTGCGTCGGTGCGTCAGGGGTTGCCAGCGAGAATTGAGCGAGTGTAGCTCTGGTGCCGCATGGCATCGCGAACGCGTTTTACCCGGCCTACAGGACATCGTAGGCCGGATAAAGCACTGCCGCCACCCGGCAAAAAGCAGATTAGTTGTTTACCGGGATCACCGCACCTTTATATTTAGGGAAGGTGCGAACAAGTCCCTGATATGAGATCATGTTTGTCATCTGGAGCCATGGAACAGGGTTCATCATGAGTCATCAACTTACCTTCGCCGACAGTGAATTCAGCAGTAAGCGCCGTCAGACCAGAAAAGAGATTTTCTTGTCCCGCATGGAGCAGATTCTGCCATGGCAAAACATGGTGGAAGTCATCGAGCCGTTTTACCCCAAGGCTGGTAATGGCCGGCGACCTTATCCGCTGGAAACCATGCTACGCATTCACTGCATGCAGCATTGGTACAACCTGAGCGATGGCGCGATGGAAGATGCTCTGTACGAAATCGCCTCCATGCGTCTGTTTGCCCGGTTATCCCTGGATAGCGCCCTGCCGGACCGCACCACCATCATGAATTTCCGCCACCTGCTGGAGCAGCATCAACTGGCCCGCCAATTGTTCAAGACCATCAATCGCTGGCTGGCCGAAGCAGGCGTCATGATGACTCAAGGCACCTTGGTCGATGCCACCATCATTGAGGCACCCAGCTCGACCAAGAACAAAGAGCAGCAACGCGATCCGGAGATGCATCAGACCAAGAAAGGCAATCAGTGGCACTTTGGCATGAAGGCCCACATTGGTGTCGATGCCAAGAGTGGCCTGACCCACAGCCTGGTCACCACCGCGGCCAACGAGCATGACCTCAATCAGCTGGGTAATCTGCTGCATGGAGAGGAGCAATTTGTCTCAGCCGATGCCGGCTACCAAGGGGCGCCACAGCGCGAGGAGCTGGCCGAGGTGGATGTGGACTGGCTGATCGCCGAGCGCCCCGGCAAGGTAAGAACCTTGAAACAGCATCCACGCAAGAACAAAACGGCCATCAACATCGAATACATGAAAGCCAGCATCCGGGCCAAGGTGGAGCACCCATTTCGCATCATCAAGCGACAGTTCGGCTTCGTGAAAGCCAGATACAAGGGGTTGCTGAAAAACGATAACCAACTGGCGATGTTATTCACGCTGGCCAACCTGTTTCGGGCGGACCAAATGATACGTCAGTGGGAGAGATCTCACTAAAAACTGGGGATAACGCCTTAAATGGCGAAGAAACGGTCTAAATAGGCTGATTCAAGGCATTTACGGGAGAAAAAATCGGCTCAAACATGAAGAAATGAAATGACTGAGTCAGCCGAGAAGAATTTCCCCACTTATTCGCACCTTCCCTAAAGATAAAGAGATTTTTATCGGTTGTCAGAGTGGCCTGCGCGGGCATGTGGCATACCGTATTCTGCAGGCACACGGCTTCCGGGCATATAATCTGAGCGGTGGTTTTATAACCTGGAAAGCGGTTATGGCGTCGATGAATCAATAAGAGATGACGTGCCATATATGGCACGTCATCTTTCCGTATTCATTGAAAACGCATTATTACCATTGCATAAGAGAGCCTTTCAGGGCTGGGGCAACTCCAGTTTTATGGCAGTCTCATCCTCTGCATATTGCAGGAACAAATCTCTGGAAGATGTGCACAGACATCGTGCTTTTTATCGGCCCAGTCTATTGCTGGGTGATACCTGTCTATCGTGAAATGTTAGTAATAAAAAAGGAGTAGCAGAATGAATCTATGGGATGAACGTTACAGCCAGAGTGGTTATGCATATGGCACTGAACCAAGCCAATTTTTAGTTGAACAAATAAACTGGCTAAACCTGAAATCGCCACTGAGCATTCTGAGCCTGGGAGAGGGAGAAGGACGCAACGCAGTCTACCTTGCTACACTGGGTCACCATGTTCACGCTGTCGATGGTTCTGCTGTGGCATTATTGAAAGCACAAGATCTTGCCGCAAGTCGCGATGTTCGTATAGAAACTCAACTCACTGATCTCTCTAACTTCGTTATAGAAAAGCGCTATAATATAGTGGTAATGATTTTTTGCCACTTACCCTCGACTCTTCGCCATAAAATCCACAAAAAAATTGTTGATGCTCTTGCACCTGGTGGGGTGCTGATTTATCAGGCTTACTCACCAAAGCAACTTGGCTATGGAACGGGAGGACCGGAACAGCTGGATCTTCTGGTTGATATTACTGAGCTGAAAAACTGTTTTAACGGTATGGAAGTAATACATGAAAATATGTATGAAAAAGAAATTATTGAAGGTAAATATCATACTGGCCTCGCTGCAGTGACAGAGTTTGTTGCGAGACTAAATAACTTCGCAGAATAATAGATCACGTTAAGGGAACTCAGTCCGAGTTGAGCGAGCTGATCAATCGCCAAACCAACCATAATAACCAACTGGACTGAGCGATGCCGATCATAGCAGCAATTTCTAATAAAGAACGACGACTGATGCGTAAAGAAGCCCGACAAACCCGGGATAAAAATTATGCCCGGCGGATTATTGCCATGTTGATGCTACATCGGGGTATATTAATCAATAGGGAGCAGGTCACGACCATTTGCGTATTCAGATGATTTTTAGTAGCTTATTTATTAAACGAAATGAGGAGTTGTGACCATGAGTGAGGACGGTTTCAATAAAGATGACCTCAGCAGCACCTTTGCGCGATTCACCTCGAAACGCAGTAACATCGTTTATGATGAATCCAAACTGAAATTAAAGAAGACCGAACCTATGTCATTACCTAGTGCGACAAGTTCCTTAGGTGGTGCGGTACTATCAGGTGTTGCATCTGCGGTTGTTGCTGGCTCGCCTAAAAAAATTGACGACAAAGAGTTCAGGAAAGACAGGCCTTGGCTTTGGTTCAGTTGGGAACGGAGAGAGGATTTCGAATAAAAAGGAGGAAAATTTCCTCCTTTTTTTATGTTTATTTTTTTAAAGCCTGATTAACTCCAGCTTTAAGTCCACCCGATGCTGCGTCGATTGCCATTCCCTGAGCTTGTTTTCCCGCCTCAGAACCTGCCTGCATAGGCATTTTTGAAGCGTTACTCATCAAGCTTGCCATAGAACCGAGTTGAGCTCCGGCCCAACTAAACATACCAACCCAGAACATTGGGAATACCACATACATCATCCCCAGCACCAGATTCATGATCCAGCCGTCATTGGTTGAGCTGATAAAATTCGCAAAAGGTACAGAACTGGCCAGTCCCTGCTGGGCCATATTATCGTAGAGGATGGTGATCAGACGATCATCGAGCCAGCCAGCCAACTCCCACCAGAAAGTAATGAACTGCAGCGCAAACAGCGCAAATGATATGGTCACCACCGTTTTGGGCTCATAGGCACTGAACATCATCAGGACCGGTATTACCGTAATAATCATCATCTGCAGCAGTGCCTGAATCATCGGAAGCGCCTGTTTCAGCGCATCAAATCCCGGCAGCGCTTCCGCCTGCTTGAGGCCAAGCCCGATGGTGGAGGTCAGTCGTGTCATATTACCGACCACGCCGCTCACGTTATCAGAACTTCCCACAGCATACGTCGTTCCGTCTCCGGAGAGGCCGGCATTACGCGGGCTGACCAGCCAGCGCAGGGCGACCTCTTCCCACTGCGTCCCCGGGAATGATCGCTGCATCTCCTTACGCGTGTTGTCACCAAAGCTGGCCAGTACCCGCTTGCGCAGCCCGGACGAGCCATCTGACCACCACGTTTTACAGGTGGGATAGCCTCCCTGCCCGGTATCCGGATAACCGCTGTCGCGCGTGCTGTCATACGGCCACTGGCTCCGCGGTGTGGAGGCGGTGTAATAATCGTAATAGCCGGACGTATTCAGAAAATAGTCGCTGCCAATCCAGCCCACCGAGTTGATGGTGGCATCACTGAGCTGGTTGTTGCTGTTCTTGAGACGAAAGTACGCTCTGGAGTAACACTGGTTAGCAAAATCCTGTACCTCCTGAAGCAGTACCGGGTCACGCAGCTTCGTGTTCTGCACGTCAAACCGCATCTGACGCAGCTCCGTACCGCAGGGGATGGACGCAATCATCGCCTGTGTGGTGCCTTTCGACATCATATGCAGCAGATACCACCAGATGGGCACCTCGGCCGTGCGCCCGTCAAAGTCGTTCACCAGTCCGCTGTAACCGGAGTTCTGTGGCGCGGGTACACTGACACCGCACTGTTTTGCCCGGGAACTGTCGAATTTAATGGTACTGATATCCACCGGCAGCAGCGGAATGCAGCAGAACAACATCACCACAAACGACACGTAAAGCGCATGCTCGATGCGTGGCAGTGCCAGCAACCCTTTGTTGCCTTCGTCCGCGCCTTCCTCCCGGACCTTCAGCCACACACCCATCACCTTAAAGACCAGCGGCAGGGCGAACAGCCCCGTGCTGCCGAGGATGGTCCACATGGCGTTGTTCATCACCCAGCCGAACAGGATGAGAAAATACTCCAGAAAACTGTTCGCAGTCATTGTCCCCTCCTCAGGCCACGCCTGCCCAGGCCACGCACTCAGTGGCCACAATAAACAGCACGCTGAGCAGCTCCGTGCGCGGCAGGCGGGCCCGGACCTCCGGCCAGCTCGCCTGCATCTGCGGCCGGACCTTCATCCGCCAGGCTACCGCGATGCCGGCATACATGAACAGCCGCCAGGTAAACAGTGCCCAGCGGCTGTCATGCAGCCAGCGACGTGTCAGGTGGCCATCCGGGTCATACGCCATAAACACAGAGGCCAGTGCAAACATGGCCACGGTTATAAGCAGTAAGGCGGCGATCATCAGGACAATGCGGCCCGTACGACCGCGAAGAAAAGAGCGCTTCATATCACTGTGCTCCTGAGGATTGCGTCTGGTTCATCTGGCTGAAGCCCTGGTCCTGGTTGCCGGATTTCTGCTGCAACTGGTTATCCTGATTACGGGCACCCTGACGTTCCAGCGTAGTGAGCAGGCTGTTGTTGCTAATCGCCTTACGCAGCTCCATCTCGTTACGCAGGGCATTCAGTTCCCGGTCCAGGGCATCGATGCGGCGGTCACCCTCGGCAATCGCCTCTGGCTGCTCGGCGGCATTCGGTTCAGACTCACCGGTGGTCAGCATGCGGCGCATGGTGAGCGCGGTCTCGACGGTGTCGGCCATCGCCAGCTCACCCGCCAGACGCTGCACCAGAGCAGCTTTATCGGGGTCATCGCGCAGCGACTGAATGACGCCGCGTGTCACCACCAGACTGCCGGTTTTGAGCACCCCCAGATTATCCGCTGTGGGCTGGAGCTGGCCGCCGACCAGCTTATCCAGTTGTTCCAGGTTGGTTTTCGTTGCATCCTCCAGCACCGGCGAGAAACCGGTGCCGGCAACGGTGCTGCCGGGCTGATTATCCGTGCCACCACTGGTACATTCACTGGTCTCACGGCAGGTACGGATGGAGCGGTCGCCCAGCACTTTCACCACCGCAGTTGCCGCATCATCCGACGACTTCCAGCGTTGACAGACCGTGCCGTTGCAGCTGGCGGAGCCCACGCTGCTGTTGCTGGTCACCGGCAGGCTGTTCATCATGTTATAACCGGCTTTCGCCAGGTCCCGGGTGGGCTGGATAGCCTGCTGCCCCTTACCACCGCGCTTCTGGCCGCCGACCCAGGTGACACCTTCTTCACCGGTGGCCTTCTGCAATTGCTGGTCGCTGGAGACCGCATCCCCGCCGCTGGACGCCACGATATCCTTGTACTCCTCAGATACAGCAGCCTGCTGCCACTTGCTGCCCACAGTGTAATCGGCGAGTTTTTTCGACATATTCTGGCAGTTCAGCAGGGCTTTGTCGTAACTGAGCCCCGCCTGAAGCACCCCGTTGGTGAGCATTTCATACAGACCCGGGTTGGCACGCTGAATGGCCATTGCCGGCATGCTCATGACAGCCCCGGTCGCCCCCTGAATCACATTGCCCATCAGGTCTTTAAACCCACTGGTGATACCGTTAAGCTGGTTGCCCACAGTGGTTTTCAGGTCGAAGTTGCCGCACATGAGGTCACTGCTCCAGCCGCCGTTCAGCCCCAAACGCGACATGTTGCTGCGGCTTGGCGGCGGAGAAATCACTGAGCCACCACCGATGGAATAAAAAAGGCCGTCATTGATGGCACCGCTGACCGAGGCACCGTCGGACGAAAGCGCGGTATTCACGGCCAGTGCCGGCAGGGAAAGAGCGGCAAAAAGCGCCAGTGTCGCCAGTGGGCGGCGCAGCCGCTGCGGATATTGCTGTTTCATCTGCATAATCCTCATGAGAAATCGGTGCTGTAAAGGAAGGTCTGGCCACGTCGTTTGCAGCAACTGTAGGGCTGCCACAGTGCCCAGGCATAGTTGCCGTCTTCAGCCGTCAGTCCGCCGGTGTCGGGGAACACCGCGCAGCTCTGCGACAACTGCGGAGAGAGGCGCTGCCACTTGTGATTTTTCGTGCCGGTATTCTCCTGCACCGGCTCAGGTGGCCAGTACCCCGGTGATCGCTGGCCGGTAAGCGGGCTGTAAACATGCAGCTGTCCCTGGCGGGTGATGATGTCGGCCACGCGCTGCACCACGACGGCCGCCGATTTGTAGCTGTCGGTCTGGGTGACAAAGCCACTGCGGGGGTAGACATTGCCCCACATATTGCCACTGGTCGTGCTGCCGATTTCACGCTGCCCCGGGATTAACGCCTCCGGGTAGAGCGATTCCGGCACGCCGGTGCGCCAGGCCAGCGCATCGAGAGCGCTTGTGAAGTAAGGCATAAAGGGCGTGGCGGCACTGTCACAGGAATAACCCGGGACCATCCCGCCGATGAGCCTGGTGGCCGGATGGCCATAGGCGTCACCATAGTAAAAGTGCAGGTTCTGCTTGCGCTCACCCGGGGCTTTCATCTCCTGACGGCCACCGCCGGTGGCCACACCGGCCGCACTACCCAACAACGTACTTTCGGCACCGTCGGCCAGGCTGCTGACGCCGGACATCTCCGTCCAGGGATTGGCCCCCGGGCTGAGGTAGGCTGAGACCACGGCTTCAGGAATAAAATGCGTGACCTTCACTGACGTTTTTACCGAGCAGCCGAACGGCGTACAGAACAGCCAGTAACAGATACCGCTGATGCGCCAGCTGATACAGTCCGGACTGGCGGCACTGGAGAGCAGGCTGGCGGTATTGACGCTGGCCATCGTGCCCGTACAGACCATTAACGTGGCCAGCGCCAGCCGGCGCGGGCGGGAGAAAGACATTTTCACTGTGCCTTCTCCTTCCATACGTTCAGCTTCTGTGTGGCAACGCCGACGTCAGAGGTGCCGTAAACCACCCACTTATCGTCAAACACCACGGCGGGGTATTTCTCAAGACCCAGCGACCAGGCACGCGTGAGGCCGGCATAAGCCCCGGCAAGGTCCTGCTGGCGTCGCTGAAAATCCGGTGAACCGATAACCGTCCGCGCCTGCTGCTCAGCCTGCGCCGGGTCTGCCGGCAGCGGCCCGAACAGCTGCGCCTGCAGCCGGTCAGGGGCATCGAGCAGAACGACGGTCACGTCAGGACCGGGGTTGCCCGTGACCGGGTGGGTACTGTCGGTATAAATGACGGTGCCGGCACGGACGCCGGCGGTAAGGAAAAGTGCTGCGAGGCAGCAGACAGGTAATTTCATGAAGAACACTCCCTGAGTGAGTAACCCGCTCAGGGTGCGGTCAATGATACAGCTGGTCAGTAATTAACTCTGAGCCCGGTGCCGATAATTTATTATCCGTATGACTGGTTGACAGAAAGCAAAATCCACACCACCCGGCCGGCTGACAAACCCTGTATTATGCACAGTCAGGGAATGTCATCGATGGCGCTGTCGCGACGCCAGATAATCCATTTCCCGGATAAACCCGGCCGCTGCCGCGTTACGCTCTATGCTCCATCGTGTTTCGCCCTCCTGCATAAGCGGAAGCCAGTCTGCCGGGACATTTTCCCCAAGTGGCTGATCAAAATCCTGTTCATACAGGTCATCAGCCTCACTGCACGACGTGGTATTTCTGGCATACCACTGGTCACTGTTTTCCCAGGCCCGCATGGCCCAGGCGGCCAGTTCCTCCTCTTCTGAATCGGTCATATAAGCAAGAAACGCCACAGCCCTGTCATTCAGATTTTCCTCAGTTGCCCCGGGTAAAATGGACAGATAATGCAATTTACGGGACTCCAGCCACATTTGCTCTTCGGCTTCATCTGCCAGTTGCTCATCCGTCAGGATATCGGTCGCATCTTTATCTGAAGCGTACCATTCCTCCAGGGCCTGCTGCTCACGTAGCCGCGCGAGCTTATTTTCACGCGTCTGCTCAATACCTGCGGCCACCACATTGTTCCAGTCGGTCTCCGCCGGTGCTGCCGTACCCGCACCGTTCAGCTGCAGGTTGAAAAAGCGGAGCCGGGCTGCATCTTCCGGCTCAGACGGTGCGTTCACAGCGTCCTCAATGCCTTCATGGCTGATGACACCGGGAAGCCCCTTTTTCTCCCGGCCGGTACTGGCTCGCTCGGTCAGGTAACGTTCCCGCCATGCAGTGCCGTTGGCACGCTTGCTCTCCGCTTCCAGACTGGTGGTGTATTTCATCAGCCAGACGTGCATATAACGCTGCCTGTCGGGGGCGCACAGGGTACTGATGTCATGAAACCGCTGGTAAAAGGCCTCATCATGGCCACAGTCCAGGCTGTCACCCTCATGTGCCACCTCATGCTCCGTCAGGCTGAACAGCAGGCTGGCGGTACGCAGCGCATCAGGCTTCAGCCGACGCACGATATCAATGTTGTAGGCAATATAGGTTTCACCGTCCGTCCAGGCATCGGACGACGTGGACTCACCCAGCAGGATCTGGAAGCATTTGCCGTCGTAAGAACGTGACTGATAACCCGCCTCACCACCCGAACAGACGGCAGCATACTGGGCCAGGCACCATCGCAGCGCCGTCCACGCCCGCCGGGTCTCCTTATCCAGTTGTTTCTCACTGACCATCTGCGTGCTGTCGATAAAGTTTGCACTGAGCGTCTCAAAATCAACGAGTGCCAGTTCTGACAGCCAGCCGGAGCCCCATCGCTGCTCCCGGGGCAGGGGTTCCCGGTACGCCATGAGGTTTACCCGGACACGGCTCAGGCACTCCATGAACTCTTCCGGCTCATAACAGCCAAAACGGGAAAGCGTGACCGGATGCACCACCGGTGCGATCCCCGCACGGGCAATGAGTTCTCCCCGGGGCACATCACCGGCATAGCGGATGAGAGTGAAACAGTTTTTATCCACCGCAGAGGGGTAATGGCAGCATTTACGGATGAAGTGCTCCAGCGTAACATGCTGCTTTCCGGGCAGCAGGGTGATGACCTCTTCACCATTGAAAAGACTCTGCATGTCTCCCTCGCCGGACAGCAGCGATCGCGCCGTTTTCTCCCGTCGGGCTTCCGTTTTACGGTGTTTACCCTGATTGTCAGAAAAAGTGGCAGTAAGCCGGCCAAACCGGGCCGCAATCGATGTCCACACAGGGTAGGTCTTGCGCAGGATTTCGGTGCGTGAGACGTTCAGCGCGAGCGGCTTTTTACTGACGATAAGGCCACCCACGCCCCAGATATGAGCCGGGTCATGTCGTACCAGGACGCCCTGATTGTAAATGGATACGGCACCGTCTTCGCGCAGGCGATACCAGGCCTCATCGTCCTCCATATCCCACTTTTCCAGCGCTGGCTTGCGGGTAATGATGGTGCCGTTGAGATGTACCGTGACGGGCGTATAGCGCACCAGGTCGCGGATTTCCTGGAGGCAGGACATACGCTCCTGGCTGGTGAGCGGCTCATACCATTCACCGCTGATGATGCATCCCTGAATCGGCTGAGTCAGTTCTTCCAGATCATAGTGATACCCCATTTCGCGCGTATCAACCGACATCTGCCATCGCTGCGAACGCCACAGCGTCCGGGCATGTGCCATAATCTGCCCCCGCCCGAGCCGGAAACGGCCGTAAGTGGCATCGCCCTCCTGGTGCGGGGTGCCGAACCGGCCAAAGTAGCGCTTAACATCATCGTATGACGCAAAACCCCGGCCATCATCCCGGCAGGAGAAGCCTTCCGGGGTAATATCGATAATCACCGCGCCGGCGCCGGCATCGACGCTGTTCATGATGAGTTCTATCACGGCCTTGCCGATGGAACCGGCCTGGCTGTAAATGATGTGATGGATAATCTGTGGATCGAGTTCAAAGGGATAGCGCATCAGAAGTCTCCGTTATGGGGGTTCAGATGCCATTTTCCGGAAGCGCGCTGAGGGTTAAATAAAGAACTGTGATTGCGTCTGTGGAAGAATAGCCGGCAATGTCATGACTGCCTGGCGATGGAGATATATGGAACTGAAAGACAGTATTGCTGAAAGTCTGGAACACCGGGGGAAGTGGCGCCGTGCCGCCCGCCGGTGGCTGGCTGTGATGGACCTGTCGGACGACGATGCCGTACGGGAAGCCATTGTCCGTCGCAGGGAACACTGCATCAGTATGGGCGCAAACATCGCACCGGACGGACGACGAAATGAAACACGACGCCTGTATAAAATGCAGAGTCGCTACAACAATGGCTACTGACAACTCGGGACTTGCATCGAAGAGGCAGACTGTAATGTTTCAGACACGATATTCCCGAAGGACTGAAAGGCAAATCAACGCGGGCTCTTTGCCGCCCGCACCCGCAGCCTGCGTATTTGTCAGACAGCAGACTGCGCTGTCCGACAAACACGCAGGTCCTGTTAACTGCAGATTTCCCCGCCCGTAACTCTGTCAATCTCCTTCAGTACCCACAGCAGGTCGGTGGCGTCGGGTACGCAGACATTCCAGCGCAGGCCATTTCTGAACTCCGCTTCACCGGGCCACAGCGTATTGCCGGTCACGGTGATCAGAATATCCAGTTTTTTTTCATTCTCATCCGTCAGGTGTACCGCCACGCAGCTGCGACGGCCAACACGGTGCGGGTAAACCGACAGCAAAAACGGTGTTTTCAGACGTTTCAGTATTTCCCGCAGCAGCGTATCAAGCGACACGCTGTCAGACTGCCCTATCGAGGCCATACCCTGCGGCGGTACGGTAAAAATGACAGACGCAATCAGCGCTTTGTCCGCAACGACCATCGGCGGTGCCATAGTCAGTTTCTTCATGAATTCCCCTGTCAGATACTCAGTCCGCGATTTTCGTCAAGCCGGCGCGCAACATGAAACGCAGCCTCAAGTTCACTGCACTGTAATTCATTCATAATGAGGCGTCTTTCAGCTTTCTCTTCTTTTTCTGTCATACCCAGAGCAAGGTAGAGGCTCGGGGGCACGGCACGGAAAAGGGCCTGCACCTTACGTGACAAAATAACGCCTTCCGTATATTTTTTAGGAAGTTTGGTGGCAGACAACAGCATCGCCTTCTGTTCACTGTTCAGCGTTTTAAAACGCGCTATTTGCTCCACTTCATCAGGGGGCATCACCAGACAAATCCACCACTCCGCCATATTAAGCATCTTTTTGGCCGTATCCGGAAAGTCGGCCAGGTTCTGCGTGAACAGCCAGAGCCAGGCACCCAGCTTACGCCACATTTTCACAATCTTGGTGGCATAAGGCCCCATCAGGGGATTTGCGGTCACGATATGCGCCTCATCGATCGACACGATAATATCCCGGTCACTGTACTGCTCGCGCTCAGCAATATTGTTGATGGTGTTGAGCAGGGAAATCACCGCAACGGCCATCTGCGCCTCATAGCCTTCGCGCGCCAGCGTACCAAGGTCAACGATGGTCACATCAGCCTCCGGCCACGGCGTACCCGGACGGTTAAACAGCTCACCTTCAAAGCCTTCGGTAAACATCCGTAACGCTTCCGACATTTCCTCAGCACGGGCCCGGCGCGCGGCCGTACGCCTTTCGCGCCCGTCCTCACCCATCCCGGCATCCCGGGCGATGCCCTGCAGCGCAAACATCAGATCTTCAGGCAACATCTGCCGTCCGGCCTCAAACGTACTCCGCGCAGCGATCATGATGGCCTCCCGGATCATCCCGCGATCGGCGCGCGTCATTCTCTGCTCCTCCGCTGGCTCGCCGCCGGTAATCATCAGGCGTGCTGCAATCTCCATCTCACCCAGCACATCACGTTTTTCATCCTTGTCCTCATCGTCATCAATATCCGGCAGGGCGTCTTCGCTGATAATGAGTTCATCCGGTTTTTCCTGCATCAGCAGATGCGAATCGCCGAACGGCGCCAGCGAGATGGCCTTACCGGGCTTGATGCTGACACGATGAACGGTGAGCCCCAGGGACTCAAAGTAATCTCCGGCCAGCCCGAAGCTGTTACCGGCTTCCAGTAAAAAGATACGTGAACGGTAAATGGCTATCATTTGTGCCAGCTTATCAAGTGCGGTAGCCGATTTACCTGCACCGGTCGGCCCAAACAGCAGGAGGTGGGCGTTCTGCGTACGGTCATTTTTGTTGAGGGGATCGACGGACAGCGGACCACCGCCCCGGTTAAAAAAGGTAAAGCCCGGGTTGCCGGTGCCGGTATCACGCCCGTACACCGGCGCCAGGCAGGCAAAATGCTGCACGAACATCAGACGGGTATACCAGTTGTGCCGGTCCTGCTCCGGATTAAAGCACATGGGTAATGCACGCATGTAGGTGCTGAGCGGCCCGATATCATGCTCCGGGTTTACCGGCTCCAGCCCGCAGTTCAGTAGCTTACTGCTGAGGTCGAGATAGCGACTGTCCAGTGAAGGCAGGTCGTGGGCTTTAATCAGCAGGGTAATGGCCGCGCGATACAGTTTATGCTTATTACCCAGGTAAGTGCGGGCGGTGGCCGCATCCTCCCGGGCACGCAGCGAATCCACGTTCTCCCCCATCGAGTCACGACTCAGCCGGGCAAAGTTTTCCTCCAGCTTGTCCTGCGGATGGATAACCAGCGTCATGACGAGCACCGTACCTTCCGGCAGCAGGTCCATAATGGCGTTGATATTATCGCCACGGCGGACCTCGCCGGTCAGGTGCCCCGTGGTGGGTGCGCTGCGCAGACGAGCCACCGGCACCGCCCTGTGCGCCACGTCATCAAACCACCATACGCCTTTCTCCGCATCACTGCGGGGGCGGGTGAACCACAGGCTTTCACTGAAATCATTCAGCAACGGCAGTTCGCCAGGCGCGTCGTCAGTATGTCTGGCACAGCGATACAACGTGGCCTTATCCACCCACGTTGGTTCAGGGTTGAACCAGCGCAGCAGCCAGCTGTGGATCTGCTCGCCGTTCTGGCGCTGGCACTGAATACCGGCACCGCTCATAGCGGCCGTCAGGCGATCGCAGACCTGCTTCAGCAGCACCTCTGGGGCCATCGGATCACGATACGGTGACTCCACCCAGCGGTAGATGACCATACGCGTACGACGTATCTGACCGCGCCACGGCGCACCGGTGACGGCCTCATCGACAAACAGGCCCTTTTCAGTGGCCACATTCTGCAGGTGACGGGCCTGTTCCTTCAGCCAGGCGTCGGTGAAGTCGGTGCCCTGCGCCCGGGGCTTCACATATCCCCGGATCTTATCCATATACACCATCAGGTCAGACTCGTCCTGACAGTAGAACTGCACCACCCACTGATGTGTATCCAGCTCCGGCAGACTGTCCTGCAGGGCGTTTTCGACCACGTCGCGAATTTCCTCCAGGCGAGAATCCGGACGCCCCTCGGTGCCCACCGGGATGATTTCGTAAACTGCCCCGACCGACACGCCGTCATCAAGCAGGATGCACTGATGTTCAGGGAGATATTCCCCCCAGGGAATGTGATCGATGATGGACGGAGCCGTCTCATACAGCTTCGCTTCCTCGCTGCGGGTCAGACGTCCCTCGCGCGTCAGGGGTTCATGGCCGTTAACAGAAAACGGCCCGTCACCGTACTGGTGTGCTTCCTGCGCTTCAGCCCTGCGACGGAAAAGTGAAAAGGCCATTACAAATCCTCCGTGCGCTCGCCGGGCAGCGCGTACTGTACCTGGCTGTAGAAGGGAAATACGGTGCTGTAACCGGGCACCGGTGTGTTGCCGTCGGCCAGATGCGGGAAGACGTACATCACCAGGTCGGGGTTGGGCAGGCGCGGAAACGTCTGCTGGATTTCATTCTCCTGGGTGCGGCTGTAGCTGTCCCGGGTCTGCCGTGAAATAACCCGCTCACTGTCCGTAACCGGACGGCGCAGGGTGGTCCGGCTCTCACCGGTTGCATGGGTGGCTGAAGCACCATCATTCCACAGTTCCAGCATGGTGCTGTCACCCGGCGGGAGCATCTCATCTTTTGATGTGCTGCAGCCGGCAAGCAGCAGTGCCACGGCTCCGGTCAGGAAAAGCGTGACGGGACGCAGACTGCGCCACCTCATCACAGCGGTATCAGGGATATCGTTTTGCATCAGTCTCTCCGTCAGTCCATGCCCGTGCCGCTGCCGGCCAGGCTGAAATCGTATTTAACCCTGCGGCCTTTTTCCTCGTAATCGATGGCCAGCTGGCGCGTGATATGCAAAGCCACTGTCTGACCCGGCGGCACGTAGATGGCATCAAACGTCAGGCCATAGCGGGCCTTCACCCAGTCAACGGTCTCACGCATGCCGCCGGAGAGCGCTTTACCCAGTACGGCCTGACCGGCATTACCGGTGAGCGTTGAGGTCACGCCACCGTAAGCGTTGGTCTGGCCGGTACTCTGGTTTTCCGCCACGGCATCCCCCGCCGCACTGGCGGCCGCAAGTGCGGCGATGGTCGGCAGATAGGTCGAAGCATTGCTCTTGCGCGTCCCGGAGATGCAGGGAATACCGTTATCATCGGACAACCAGCCAATACTGCTGTTATTACCGCCCTGACTGTTCTGATTACTGCTGTTTCCGTTCTGCCCCTGACCGTCAGGCGAAGGCAGCGTCCTGACCGTGCCGTCGCTGAAGACAAAGGTGATGCTGGTAATGGAGCCCCGCACGCATGACAGCGTCCAGTCGCCCGTCGCCGTGCCGGAAACAATGGCCCCCTGCACGTCGGGCAGCTCAATGCCGTTTGCCGTCAGGTTGTCTTTGCCAATCATCACCTTGAAGGGATAGGGGTCGGTCACTTTGCCATCCACGGGGATACGCCCCAGCAGTGCGGTCATCGCGCGACTGCCAACGAGGGTGGAATTCTCCGGCAGCGTGTACACCGGGTCGGTGGCCTTCTGTGCATCCGTAAGCTGCGTCTGTACCGCCGCTGCGGTGTTGCCGACGGCCTGTTTACCGGCGTCAGCGGCATCAGCAAACGACGTGGCAAACGAGAAGCCGGTAGCGTTATTCCTGTTGCTGTCAGTCACCGGCCGACCGCTGGCATCCACGGAGACACCGTCTCTGGGTTCAACCCACTGCAGACCATCGGAGGAAGATGAGACACCGGAAGCGCCGCTGTTCAGCCCACTGTCATAGCCCAGCCCGATCGGAATATCACTGCCGGAGCCGCTGTTTTTTCCGGATTCCGTGCCGGCACCGCCATTCCGCAACTGGTCCATCAGCTGTTTGACCTGGGTACTGAGATCGGTGACCTCTGCACTGAGCTGCTGGCGTTTCTGCGCCTCCTCGGCACGGGCATTGCTTACTGCCTGATTAATCTGCGTGTCCACATTGCTGTTGGTGGTTTTCAGGGCTTTATTTTCGTCGCTGAGCTTTTTGTTATCGTCCGCGAGCGTATCGAGACGGTCCTGCACTTTGCGGAAATTTCCCACCACCGTGCGCAGTGTGTCCTGCGGCGTGTCACCTTCAATACCCAGCGCCTTGAGGTCTTCCGGCGACAGGTCCTTCAGCGCAACATTGCTGGCGGTATGTGGCGCAGCCGTCTGATGTTCCCCCCCCGAGCAGGATTTCACGCCCACCACCACCGCGCTGGCCAGTACCACCGGAACGGCGACTTTCACGAGAAGATTTGAGGAGGGTGCCTTCATTTTTTCGCTCTCCGTTTACGTCCGTCAGCGGGCTGCAGCGAGGGTGGCTCAGCAATGAAGGCACCCTCCGGGCGTCCGGCCGTCACCAGATAGAGGACCGTTGTATCCTCCGGTGTGCCTGCGCGCCCCAGCCAGCGGTGCTGGAAGGTGGCCGTGGTAAACTGACCTTCCAGCGCGCGGGGATCAAGAATAACCTTGCCGGCAGAACGGTTACGGACCTGCAGCGCGACGACGCTGCTGCCCTGCAGACTCCAGGCGGCCATCGGCGTGACGGTGACCGGTTCAGCAGGCATCAGTGTTGTGATGACGGAAGGCAGCTTCAGTGACACCGGGCTGATACCCGGCACCGGTTCAACCGTACGCAGCGGGCCGTACATGTTCTGGGCCGCATAGCGGGTCAGGACCACCGGCTGCGGTGCATTCAGTTTCGCGGGCTTACGGTCCGGCTTTGTGGTTTCCGTATCAGCCTGTTGAGCACTGCGGCCGGTGCTGTCACCCTCGCTGCTGACGGACTGCCTGTCACTGGCGGTTGCGGTGGCCACTTCGCCGTCATAGACAATTTTCACGGGTTCACGCGTGGTTTTTCCCGGTGCGGCTGATACATCGAGCAGAATAATTTCCCCGTTTTCCTTGTTCTGCAGCTCAAGCCGCGTCACCGGAAACGCCTCACTCGCATCGAGATACACCACGCCGCCGGTGCTCTGAATACGCAGCTTATTGTTAAGCGCGGGTGGAAAGCCGACACGCACGTTTTTATTCACAAAAACGATACGCTCCTGACCCACCGTCAGGGGAACCTGCAGCGGGATACGTTCCCATTTCATCAGCTCCACAGCGTCTGCCGCGCCCGACAGGATCAGTCCGGCGAGCAGGAGCAGACGGCATTTTTTTAACGGGTTCTTCATCACTTTTTCTCCGGCTCAGGCAGCGTGACGGCCTCCAGCCGCTGCGGGGTGGCCGCATAACAGTCCAGAGCAAGTCCGAAGGGATTGCGTTCCGGATCACCCTCCCAGCGCACCACTTTCAGCGGATAGCGGACCAGCGCACGTTTTACCGGCTCAGTGTGGTAATACTCATCCGCCACCAGATCGAGCTGTGCTATCCAGTGGTCCTGATCGAGAATGGTGACGCTGCGGCTGCTGTAGCCACGGCGCGGGATCTCATACACCACGCGCACGCGGTCCCGGAGCTCGTCGCTGTTTTTACGCATCTCCGCGTCTTTATTGAGAAAATCCTGGCAGGACGGCGTCAGGTAAGGACTCATCTGGGCAATTTTTGCCGGATAATCCACCTCGCCGTTCTTTGGCCAGGAATTGAGCTGCTGAAAGATATAGAAGGCAAAGCTGTACACGGTGGAAGGCGGCACTTCCCACCATTTACGGGTGCTGCCTGAACGCAGATCCGGCGGATTGTGGATGGTAAGTTCTGACGGTGCACGCATCCAGCCAATACCGGCCATCAGCATGCCGGCGAACAGCAGCGCACAGGCGATGCGCAGGGAGAAAATATGATTATCCCGCGCGGTCATGCCATTGCGGAAACGACTCATGACAGACCTCCGCGTTTTATCGCTGTGGTACGTTTCATCTCCCATGCCCGGCTGTTGAGGATCAGGGCACGGGACAGACCAGTACGACAGCGGATTTCCTCCAGGCGTTGCCAGATATAATTCTCCGGCTTACCGCGCTTGTAACCCGCAATCCAGCCCCCGCCGAAGAAGATGACGAACATCGGCATCAGCAGCATACAGGTGGGAAAGGCCAGCCAGCCGATAAAAGGCACCAGAGCCAGCGGCACCGCCAGCGGAATACCTGCAATGACGCCGGTGATGGCCGCCAGAAGAAATTCACCGGACGTGAAACCTTTCCACACCACAGGCGGGTTGTTCAGACGGTCAGGAAGGAAATCGATGACGGCCATAGAGTCTCCTTACAGAATGTCTGACGCTTTGGTCGCCAGAAAAATAACTACAAGGATAAGAATGATGCCCACCACACCGTAAAGCAGGAATTCCGTCCAGGAGCCTTTGCCCTTGCGGATATCATGGAAAGACGTGATGACAGCATGCGCCACGGCCAGAAATGCCCCCACACTGACAAGCAGTCCGAGTGCGAGACCGCCCATTTTTGCGTAACCCATCATGGTGTTGTACGTCCCGCCACCGCCGCCGGTCGTGGGTTGTTCAATGGGAGGAAGGTCAGCCAGCGCATTACCGGTAATAAACAGCCCGCTCAGCATCAGATGCTTTGCTCGTGTAGTCGTGGCGCGATAAAGCCTGAGTAACATGGATTTCATTAGATTGTCCTTTCAGTGGAAAAACAGAAACAGCATTGCCAGGTAAAGCACGATCAGTCGCACGGCAAGCTCATTGAACTGACGAAATGTCACGGATTTCGAGGCAACCCCGCGATAGGCCTGAACCAGCGCCCAGGCGCTGAACAGGAGGATGACGACCGCGAGCGTGCCGAGGATGAGCGTGTTCAGTTGCGAAGGCGTGAGGCTGCTGCCGGTGCCGGCGCTCCAGCCATTAAGCTGTGCACCGTTCATCGCCATGCCGGCGCCTGTGCGCGGTACTGTCCGGTGACAGAAGACGACGGTGACACAGGCTGCGCGCGGGAGGGTTCCAGATAGGTTGAGATCCCCTGCTTCATGGTGGTGATATCGCGCGTCGCCTGCTGGTAATCGAAGTAAAAGCGGGCATCCTGGGTCTGGTTCGCCACCACGCGGGCGCGGTCCAGCCCGGCCTGCACCTGGTCGAGCTGACGCATGACCAGCGCGAGTTCATCTTTCTCTGAGGCGTGGCACTGCAGCGCGGGCAGGACGGCCATCAGCAGGGCTGTGAGGATTCGGGTATGAGGCATTCTGCGGCTCTCCGGTTAACGGGTCGTCGGGAGAGTGACGCAAAGGCGTAAGTCTTACAGCAGGAAATTATTTATGCTCCAACGAAAATAACCCCTTAACGGCATCCTCTTTAATCGCAGATGTTTAAGACACCAGAACAGGTATGTTATAAAAATGAACAATATGACTGAGAAAGGACGCGCTGGAAGGTGAATGTTTATAAGCTCGATGTAAAAAAACAGGGATACTGGTTACTCGATAAAGATGGTTACGAACAGCGCACTGCTCGTCGTTCCCCCTGGTATAAAGTAAGTGATTCTGGTTCCCCCCGTTATTTTGCAGTCTGCCCGGCCTGCAATAATCCGATCCAGATAATAGGTATCTACAGGCTCCCCGCCAATGTCTCCGCTCCCTATGCAAAACACTATAATACGGCACTGCCTGGTGTAGGGATCTACGACAGGGAAGCATACGAACATTGCCCTTATGCCGACAAAACTAAGAGCTCTGGCTCAGATAAAGGCAAAAGAGCACCTGGCGCACTTTCACGGCTGATACTTCAGTTGCTTATCGAACATTTTGATAAAGTGATCTGGCTGCTAAGTAAAACTATCGGCATCAGAATTGATGAGAAACTGGCTGTGTCCATGCTTCGGCAGTACGCCCGTGAGGAAGGGTGGCTGTATTCCCGGGCAACGTTAATGAACATTCCCTGGATATTCGCGTATATGGCAGACTGGCAGGATATTTTTTACAAAAAACTGGAGAATAAGGAGATGGCTCAGGCACTGATGGTCGCTGAGCCGGAAAGGCTTTTGTTGAACGAGAATGGTTTTCTTGTCAAAGTCCCGTCCTGCATTGATTACCTGACTCTTGGGACCTATTACACTTGTCACAGCGCTGTTGTGACCAACGATGTGCTCAGCGAGACAATGGATATGGTGGTCACGCTAAAGTGTGGTTATGAAGCCCCGCGTGAAATTTACCGTCAAAAAATAGATTTCGACTTTAACTATTTCAATAATATCGTGAATTTTTCTGAGTGGGAAAGCTCAGCTGCTGGACAGAAACTTCTTGCACACGCGGCTGACATTCTGGGTCCACACCTGCTCACTAACTGATTTCAGGGTATTTGCAGTTCAGCAGTGACCACCATGCCTCAGGAATGACTGGTACCTCGCCCAGTTTCTCTGCTTCACGCAGGCATCGCAGGAGCGTTTCCAGTGGCATCAGCACAGTGTGACACCTGTCCTGAAGAACAAAGTGCATCTCCTGCATCTCTGGCGAAGGTCTGATAGCTGCCACTGGCCGGGCCTGATTCGGTTCAGACAGGTTGCCAGCATTATTTTTGTTCATCATGTGTCCTCGCAGGTATTTCCTGATACAGCTCCGTACAGCATAAAGGCGCTATAAATATTTCTTGAAGGTTGCGGTTGTGATGGCCAGAACAGCACCAACCAGCAACGCTGATGGCAGCAACAGCAGATTCGGCCATACCGCCGTGGGCCATGCCAGATAGAGCATGCAGGGGCCATACAGCGCGGGTTTGATAAAGCGTTTGGCATGGTGATAAACAAAGCTCGATTCATACCCCGCGCCGTAGCGCCGCAGGTCACGCCTGACTAGCCCGTCCACCACGCCCGTGATGACAACCAGCGCGAACAGCGGCAGGCTGAGAAAAAGGATCATCACCCGGATGAAGAAAATCAGCGTGACCCAGACCGTGGCCTGAAGGTACACACCCAGCCAGTTCACAAGCGTGGCACCGACTCCGTTCAGCGCCGGAATAAGCCCGCTGCCTTTTTCGCTCAGGGATTTAAATGACTGCAGCCAGCCACTGAACCCACTGTCCACAAACAGCCACTGCCAGGCAACGTGCACCCACCGGCTGACTGTCTCAACCGGGGCGGCCATCAGCAGGCTGCGCGTATACCCTCCCGAGAGCCAGTGGCTTTCTGCCACCATCACCTGATAGCTGTGGGCCGCGCCTTCTTCCGGCCACAACAGCGCTATACAGACATACTCGATAAGCAGGCTGACCAGGAGTGAACCGAGCAACACACCGATAAGGCCCATCGGGAAATCCCAGAGCAGCAGGCCAATCGGACCGGACTGTCGCTGTCGGGGCGTCGCGCTGCGCTGCCCGTTCTCACTGTCCTGCTGTGGCATCCGGCCCTCCTGCATACGTTATGTCACCACCGGTCCACCAGGTTTCACCGGTGTGGTAGTTTTTCTCCATGCTGTCAGCCAGATGCGTCAGGCTGGCCGGCATATGTGGGTCGTTGTTATCCGCCGGCAGCGGCATACGGATTTTCCACAACCGTCCGCCCTCCAGCAGTGCAAAGGCCTGCCCTTTCGGCAGGTTGATGATATCGGCGGGCCGTATCATCGGCACCTTCACCAGACTCACCTGGTCGTTAACGTTGCTGTTAAAGTCCGTGCCTTCCCCGGGACGCGAGACGTCGGTGACACCCGATGTCAGTGTCTTCTGGTAGACGTCCACTTCCGGGAGCTGATCGGTGAGCAGCATGGCGGTGTTTTTCTCGCGCACGCGCAGCATCACCAGAGTGTTGAAGTTACCCACCACCTGGTTCGCTTTGGCCGTACTGCCGATGCGGGCCTCGATGTCAGAAAGCGTCTGGGTGTAGGCTGTCACCTGAAAACCGGCACCACCGCCTTTGTTGATAAGCGGGATGAATTCATCCCCCATCAGCTCGTTAAACTCATCGCAGTGAAGGTTGATGGCCACCTTTGCGGATTTCCCCTCTTCCTCATCACCGAGACCGAACTTATAGATGTGGCCTCCCTCAGACACGAGGTCTGCGAACATGCTGTTTCCAACGGCGGCGGCCACCACCGGGTCGGAGAGCGCATCGAGGCCCACGTACACCACGCCGCGGGACTTGATGATATTGTGCCAGTCGAGAATCGGACGCGGATCGTCCAGGTCGGTGTAGTCTGGGGCGAGAAGCGCGGCCGTTTTGCCGGTAGTGAGTTTCTCCAGGAGCGGCAACAGGGATGCCACAATTTTATCGAAGTAGGTGCGATCGTACTGCACCGCGCTGCGCAGGCCGTCCAGCACCGGGTCCCAGAGTTTTTTCCCCTCCGGGCTGCCGAGCACCTGCTCTGACACCCAGATTTTCACGCCGTTAGGCCGCCCCTGCAGGTGACGCGGCAGGTCCTTATCGCTGATCCCGCTCTGCATCATGGCTTCCGTTGTATTCATCAGCTGCGGCGCCTTTTCGCTCAGCAGGTTATCCACGTAAGTCTCATACAGCTCACCGATATTGGTGACATACCGCAGAATGAGGCCGTAGTCCGGGCGTTGTCCGAGGGCGACCAGCGCGCGGGTGATGATATTGACGAACCGCCAGGCAAATTCACGGAATGCCGCGGAGTTACCTTCCCCCGAGAGCTGACCGGCCACGCGGGAGGCCACCTCGGAGATACGGCTGAACCGTCCGACGGCGTTATACCGGGCGCTGATATCGGGCCAGCCGAGGTGGAACACCCAGAAGTTATCCTGACGCCCCGCGCGGTGCGACTCTGCGTACATCCGCCGGAGCAGGTCCGCGTCCCCTTTGGGGTCAAACACAATGACCACCTCGTGTTCACCGGCAGCGTTTGTGCGGCGGATATCCTGGGTGATAAGCAGCTCCGCCAGTCGGGTCTTGCCCACGCGGGTCGTGCCGATAACGAGCATATGCCCGACGCGTTCGCCGAGATCGTAGGTCACCGAAGTCTCATCAGGCTCGACACCGTGATACACCGGGCTGCCCCCGACCGGGGGTAAAGGGCGAAAAGGGTTGAGCGCCGAATCCGTGCGGGTCAGCCGGCACAGCCAGGGGAGGCTGTACTCCATCTTCTTTTCCATCTCACGCGCCATGCGGTACAGCACGGAGGGCTGCACATAGATTTCGCACTCCGGTCGACGCGCCTCCATCAGCCGCTGGGTATGACGCACAGACCACTGAAAACCTTTCCCCAGAAACAGATGGTGCCGGCTGACCGGTATCTGTTCGCTGGTCAGCACATAACGGGACAGACGGCGGATATTCTGCCGGTAGCGCAGGATTTTCATGCCCTGTCGGGTGCGCTTCAGGGCCAGAACGCCGAAACCGGCGGCAGTCACCCAACTGACAGAAGGCGCGAGTGCCACCGCCCAGGGGGCGGTCAGGCAGATACAGGTCGCACTGGCCGCAACCGTTGCGGAATACAGTTCCACGGCCGGGCGCAGAAGGGATTCCATCACATAACGATCGCTCATGTACGCCCCCTGCAGGTCAGCCGGCTGAAAAATCCGGGACGTTTTGTTGCAGTACGCTTATCCCGCCATGCCATCAGAGACACAAGCAATTGCCATCCCTCATCCGGACACGAAAAATCACGCGGGGCTGCCAGTGCGCTGATGTCCAGGTTGTCAGCGTGTTCCCTGCACCATGGCCCCACACTGAAATACAGCGACGTGGAATAGATATCGGTTTTCCAGCCTGCGGTATCCTCCCGGGCGCGATGAACGCGGTTGACATTCAGGTCCATGTGAAAGCCCTGTGCCGCATGCTGGCTCAGTTCCTCACGAAGGGCCAGATACACGGCCAGCAGGGGTTCATCGAACTCATAATGGTTCAGATGCACACCGTGCAGATACGCCATTTCCCGCTCATGAAACAGAAACCGTGCCAGACCGCTGCGGTGATTACCGTCAGCACCGATATACCAGTCAATACCGTCATAGCTGTTGTAATACATGGAAGGTTTTTTACGGTCAGTCTCCAGGTAGTAACCCGGATTACGCTCCAGCATCGGAATGTTCCGGTCCATGCGCTTACCCCGGTGCAGAAACTCATGCCAGGTCAGCCCCTGATAGTCAGGATGGTCGGTGCCTTTTATGCAGAACACATTAATACTGCCCTGATCGGTCCAGTAATGCCGGCGGAGAAAACCGCCATACAGGCGCAACTTATGGTCATCCCATTTGCCGATAACGTCCCCCGCCCAGTGTGGCGGATTAGCGTCCATTCTCGCCAGAAAATCACTCATCGCTTATCTCCCTTTTCGCTGAGCCGCGTTATCCGGCCAGAAATCAGGCAGAACCGTAAAACGGCGAATCAGGTAAACCAGTTCAGACAGTGCACCGGCAACGCACAGCGGGGTATACGCCCCGGGGAGCAGGTGAATCACCCGTAAGAGGCCCTGAGCCAGCACATCCGGGGTGAACGACGGACTGATAAAAACCGCAACAGGCACGGCGGTCAGTACCGCGAGTACCATGCAGCAAAAGATAATGAGGGGACGCAGAATAAATATTCTGAGCACACACTGCACGAGAACGAAAATGACCATCGGGGCCGTTTTTACCGCCTGAGGGGTAACCAGGTCGACGATGCGGTCTGTCAGGGAATACAGCATTCTGGGCATGACAATGTTCCTTCTTAATCGCGGATGACGGGGGATGGTGCCGGTGCTTTACGTTGACTTTGTGGGGTGAGGGAGCGGTGTGGCGGTCTGGTCAGTGTGTCCATCCAGCGCCGGTCACCGGACAGCAGCCAGAGCAGACGCTGCCCGCTGATAAGGATGATGCCGTCATAGCGGCGAAAGGCTTCCCGGCTGACCTCGCCGGTCCGGCCGGTGTGAACGAACAGCCCCGGACACCCCTCGCGCTCTGTCAGTAACCCGAATGCCGAAACGTGTGCGGCACTGATGGTGGCGCTGTAACGTTTGGCCTGAATCAGCCAGCGACGACCGTTAATCCAGACCTGACCGTCTGCACCGTTATCACCGCTGTAACGGGCGTTACGCTGTATGCGCAGGCCCTGCCGGGAAAGTGCCGTCAGCAGCATTTCCTCGAACACATACGGGTTCATCTTACGCAACCAGGCTATCCTTGCCGCCTCGTCGCGCAGCTGTGGCAGGCGAAGCAGCGCCCGTGCGGCCTGTTTCTGATAGCGACGATGGCGGCGCTGACTGACAGTGCGCGGTTTTAATACCAGGAACGCCAGCACAACCGCCCCCGTCATTGCCAGGACAGACAGTCCCCTGTGCGGGTTCAGCAACTCAGCGATAAGGGAGGCCGGCATCACTGTGATATCCCCGTTGCGGTGATGAGGGCAGGATAATGCGTCAGTGCCAGGCGCCGGGCCAGGTCACCGCCGCTGACAGGTACCATTGCCACCCCCGGTGCCAGCTGACGCAGTGCGTTTAATCCCTGCTCATCCCTGACACTGATAACCATGCCGGTTGCCTGCATGCGGCTGAGCGTGGTGGCGTGCTGCGTGAGCCACTGACGGGAAGACGCATCGTCACCCAGTACAAACACCGGCGGCATACCGGGGAGATTCAGCGACCGGGCGGCGACAGCGCCTGGTGACATTTCAGGCGTGCTGACCGGCAGCATGTCGGACAGGGAAAGCGATGCCGGCGGTGTCGGGAGAACGGGCGACTCCGTTGCAGACTGACCCGGACCGGCATTGATGGCGTCAAACAGCGGCCCTGTGGATTCACCGCCGAGGTCGCCCACCACGGTCAGCGTGGAAGAGGCACTAAAGGCACTGGTCAGCAGCCCTGAAAAAAGCGTGAAAACAAGGGAATAACGAAGAATATTTTTCATTGCGGTTCAATCCAGGAAAGAGAATTTCGGGCCAGTAAACCGGGCTGGCCGACGGCCGCCGGTGTACCGGTTATGGCTATCTGACTGAGCTTGCGTCGCACAATGGTCATATAGGTTGCCGCGTGCGCACCGCCTGACGGATGGTGGTAGCAGCCCGCCGCACGAAGCCAGCTGCCGGGGCGGGCGTCATAGCAGGCCCGAAGGATACGGGCCGCTGCGCGAAGATTGGTGTACGGATCAAACGCATCACGGTACGTCGGGAAAAAATGCCCGTTCCAGCCCAGGTTCACCTGGGCCACACCGACATCAATATTTTTCAGCGGCCAGCGCTGCATAAACCCGAGCAGTGCCGTAAAGGCCTCTTCACGTGTGCTGTAATGGTAACCCCTGCCTGCAACGTTAATGGTCCAGGGCCACGGCTTCGCACCCCAGGCAGTTTTGCGGGTGCTTTCGGCCATTGCCAGCGAATACAGTGACTCCGCCGGCACCCGCTCAGCGGCGGCTATCTGCCGGTACGCATCAGGAATAACCTGCAGGTCTGTGGCGCCGGACGCCGCTGTTGCAAACAGAATCCCGGCACCCAGCATCAGAATGCGGCGAGCTGCCATCCGTTTTCCCCCTGCTGCAGAATCACCGGCATCTGGCCCTGCCCGTAGCGCAGCCACAGGCCACCGTCGTGGTTGAGCGTTATCTGGCGGCTGCGGACTTTTTCCACCGGGATGTTGTGACGGATGGCCCAGGTACGGATGGCCTCATCGCTGTTTCCGCCGACCAGATAAATATCGACGGGCCGGTCGTCGGCGAGCACGGCCGCCAGACGCGCATCGCAACGCGAGCAGTTCTCTTTCACAAACAGGGCGAGACGCCCCTGCGTGTCGTGCGCGATACCCGCCGCATTGCTGCCCATGTTGACGGCCAGCGTCTCCGGATACAGTCGCAGCCAGGCAGCATTGATTTCGCGCTGAAAGGCCAGCTCCTTTTCGCTTCGCTGGTATTCGTGCCTCACCCAGAGTTCAGCCAGGCGACGGCGTTCAGCACTGTTATCGGTTTCCACACCCAGCGCCGTCAGCGGGTCAAGGCCCGGTGACATAATGCCGCGATCCCCCTTCATCAAGGTCTGATAACGGCTCCAGTCGCTGTCAGACAGTCCCCACTGCTGCGCCTGCTGCTGCGCACTCAGCACGCCGGTGGAGGACTCCTGCAATGTGGATATGCTGCTCTGCGCGGAGGATGTCCTGACCGTGGCAGCGGAGGTCATGAGCGGCACCAGAAACAGTGAGGCCATCAGTGTTTTTCTCATCAAAGCGTTATCTCCGTTTATTCAACCTGAATCCGGTGCTCGCGGCCGTTGACCAGAAAGACAGCAGCACCGCTGCCCTCCGTTGAGCGCAGCGTCCAGCCCAGCATGGAATCCCCCGGTGAGAGCAGGCGCATGGCAGATATCTGCGAGACACCGCGGGGAATGACGACGGCGAAGGTCTGACCACCACGGCGTTCAATGCCGGTCAGCACAAACGGTGCAGCCGGCGTCACCGTACGCCTGGCTGACCGGTCAGTCTTTTTTACAGCGGCGCCCACCCGGGGGATCACTGCACCAGTGCTGGTCCGGGGCTTTTCAGGCGCCGGCGTTTTCTGCGTCAGTTCCGCCTTACGGTTAATCTCATCAAGCACGGCCCGGGACTGCTGTACATCGTGTTCAAGAGAGCCCACGCGTGACTGCAGCTGAGTCACCGCCCGGGTGTTGTCGTTGCCGGCCTCCTGAAGCTGACTGACGGATGTTCTCAGGGCGCTCTGCTGCTCATCGGCCGACTGCATGGCAGCAGGAAGTGAGGCAAGCGTGGCCGCCTGCTGTTCGAGCGTCTTCAGGCGCGCTTCCATCGCTGAAACATTTGAGGTGAGCTGGCCTATCTGGCCGCTGCGGAATGCCGCATCAAGTGTGTTAACACGTATTGTCAGGTCTGAAACCTGACGCCCCATGACAACCAGCGCGATCAGGGAACCCGTCAGACTGACAGTCAGCAAAATGATGCTGCCAGTCTGAAGAATTTTTCGGGGGCTGAACGGAAGCCGGATACGTGGCTCAACCGCAGCAGCGGACTGCACCTCCGGCGCACTGGCCTGATGTTCAGGAGCTTCAGGGAGCAGGTCATCGGGCGAGGCATGACTGAGTGACATACAGGGATTCCTTATGGCTGCACAGCAGAACGGCCATAAGGTGCTAAAACACGCCGTGAATGGCGATGATTAACTCATCAGCCATTTTTTAAAATTATTCCGGGGAGGGGATCACCGATTAAGTCCCGTTATCAGTGCCTGCTGCCTCTCCCCCTTTATGGAAGGGATTAATCAGTACGCGGTGAGCTTCCCGGACGCCAATTTCACCCGGTGGCGGAAGCCTTTTACCGGCTCGCGCTGCCAGAGCCTGAATTCGCAGAAGATGTGAGGCTGCATTTGCCAGGGCTTCATCACGATTTACTGCGGTAATAGCCGTGTGCTCCAGGTCACTGAACTGCACCCGGTACAGGCCGCCGGATTCTGAAATCTCTGCCGGATAGGGAACAAATAACGTTGCCAGCTTCTGTGCCTGACGGCGTCGGGCATCCAGTTTGCTGACCAGCTGAGAGGCCCGAAGGTGTGTATACCGTTTCAGCATATTCATACTCTTATGGCCTGAGATCGCCGCCACCTCCATGACATTCAGCGTCCCGAGCTCGAACAAGCGGCTGACCGCTTCATGACGTAGATCGTGAAAATGGAGATCATGTATCTCCAGCTCAGCCAGAAGAACCCGCCATGCGCTTTTAAAACCATTTGAGGTGTAATCAAAAACCGGCCCCGTCATCGGCCCCGCAAACTCTTTCAGGACCTGTCGTGCTTTCCATGACAAAGGCACATCACGGGCGGTGCCATTTTTCGTGAGCGGCAGGTGAGCAATACCCAGATGAAGATCCACATATTCCCAGCGCAGGGACAGAATTTCCCCCTGACGCATGGCTGTTTCCAGCGCCAGATGAAAAATGGCGAGAAGCTGTGGATTTTTCTGGCGGAGGGCGCGCGCAATCCGACGCTCTTCGGTGGAGGTCAGCCGGCGCGTACGCCCGGGGGACGCCGCAGGTTTACGAACGTGTTCGACGGGATTGTGTGAGCAGGTCCCCCATTCGATACGCGCAAGATTATACAGCGCCGAGAGTAAGGCCAGTTCAAGCCTGACCGTATTGGGGCTCACAGTACGACCTGTACGATCACTCACCGTATTCAGCCTCATATCACGGTAATCAGCGATATCCACGGAGGTAATCTCATCCATGCACTTCAGTGACAGCGCTGAACGTTTGATAACGTTGATACGGTAAAACTCCTGAAGATGACCACGTTTGTGGACAGAGACTGCACTGAAATATTTATCCAGTGCTTTTGCCAGTGGCATTTTTTTTATCCGATTCCTGAGCGCCATCGTATTCCCCTGAAAAATCAGGAAAGATATCACACTGCTGTCAGACATCACTGTCAATCCGGTGTGTGGGGAAGTAGCAAAGTCAGTACGATTATTAGACATAACTCTGGATATGAAAGCATCTCTGTTAGCTGTTCAAGTGATGAGTATTTGACCGGAGGAGGAGCTCAATGTGATCCCGGAAGTCAGGAAAGACTGAAATGGTCAAATCCAAGCGGAAATGGATGGACCGCAGCCTGTCCCCGGGAGAGCCTGACTGTGTTCGCTATATGTGCCACTAATTAACTGACAGTTAGGAGAAAGGGCAGCAGTAGGCGTCTACATGTTCATCGTCAACATAGGATGGAATCTGAAACCAACGTACAGACTGAACAATCCATCCTGTAGGACAGGAGGCTGTTTTATAACCAGCAATGTCATCATTTGCATTTGGAGCTGATACCCATTTACAGGACGAATTATTAATTTTTCCGGCCCCCGTCCACACACCGGATTGACAGTCAGTTGATGCTGCAGAAAACAGGGGTTAACCAATTCATGGAATATCCACCGGCACACCCCTCTCCCAGGGTGTTCCAGGATGACCAGTCTCCATCATGGTTAACTTTTCCAACTTCCAGCGGCCATTTCCCTCCACAGTAGTTTGCACACACCCTGAGGCCTGATCCTCCACTGGATTGCCACACACCGGATTGACAGGAAAGTATTGCGCCAGACGCATCACGGCTTACAAGCCCGTTTGGTGAACAAGTTGCACCCGCTGTGTTCACCCCATCGAGCTGCAGAACCTCACCGGTGGACAGGCGACCATCTGCCCGTACGCTACCACCGCGAACCTGACCGGCGGTGTAAATATTCTTGTTATTAACAACCCGTACCCAGTCATTATCGGACATATAAAAACCACCGCCATGTGTTTCATCCACCCAGCCTTTCCCGTCCCGCGTAATGAACCAGCCATTATTCGAACGGATATCGTTATTGGCTGTAATGGTATTGCCGGCGGTAACATTTGTCCCTGCAGCGACGTTCTGTCCCGTTACCGTGCCGTTTGCCGTCATATTGCCACCGGCGGTCACGTTGCCGCTGAACGTCCCCGTTACGGCATTGACGGTTCCGGTATTGTTGAGGTTGTTGCCGCCCATATCGATGCTGGTATGCATGGTGTTGAGATCGGGCTTGCCGGTGACCGAAAAACGGTAAAGCCGATCACTTTCACCGCGTGCCACCCCCAGTTCATCCGCAGTCAGCAGTGTGGCAATATGCCCCTGCGTGCTGCTGACACCAAACTGTGCAAGAGGAACAGTCCAGCTCCCCATTGCACCGGTGGCGATACCGGACGTCCAGATGTAGCCCCCCATGCCGGCAGAGATATCCATTGATATCTGACGCAGCGCGAGAAACGGCAGCGCAGATCCGTTCTGCGTGTAGACCATCGCCTGCAGCTGGTCGGTGTTGGTGGCATTGCGTATCACCGCAGCGGAATAAGCCTGACCGTCAAGGGTGGTCTCACTGAAGCCCTGCTCCAGAAAACCGGTATTTTTCAGCATAGCGGGGGTCACAATGACCGGCGCGGTGGTGGTGGCACTGGCGAGCAACGTATCGTAATAACGCCCGGTATAACTCTTTACGGCCTGCGTGAAGCGGGACACCTGCGCGGAGGTGTTCATCCAGGTCCGTCTCTGCATCCAGTCGCTGATAAGCGAATATCCCCATACGCTGACCAGCAGCAGGATCACTAAAGCCGCACCTGTGCTGAGAATAGCCCAGCCACGATCGGTTGTTTTTGTTACGTTCACTGGTATCACCATGTAATAAGTGGCTGATAAAGTTTAAGCAGTGTCACTGACATCGCACCGGCACACAGCCAGGGGCCCATCGGCCCGCCCTCGCGGATGCGACGCACCGTTAACTGCCACAGGACAAAGAACATCACACCGGTCAGCAGGGCATAAAGCCCGCTGGCTCCACCGAGCCATGCGGCAATGGCACCAGCCAGCCACACATCGCCAAGCCCCAGACACTCGCGCCCCTGAATCTTCGTTGAGCCATATCGCCAGCCGCCGAATATCAACATCGCGGTGACCGCAGAAAGGAGATGTTCCGTAAACCCCGGGTGCAGAAGTGCGGCAGCAAGCCCCGCAGTCAGACAGCTCACCGTCATTTCGCGGGGGAGCAGTCCCGTCAGCGCATCGGTCAGCGTCATTCTGAAAAGAAACAGGCTGAGGAAAAAGGACAGCAGGCGGAGCATCGCCGGTGCAGGCGCCAGCAGCATAACACTGACAGCAGCGGCATACAGCCAGACTATCGCCGGAGGCACGGGAGAACTGCGCCCGTTCCGGTGCCCCGATTTCACCAGGTTAATACGGACGAGGATCGCCATAACATTGAACAAACCGAGGCTCAGGGGAAAAAGGATGCCAAGCGTTGGCCACGGCATACTCAGCGTCAGCAGCGTCACAGTCTGATCCCCCGCTCTTTCAGTAAAAGGCGCCGGTAAATGGCATAAATCCGGTTGGCGTAGGATTCGCGCGTTTCATGGCGATCCTGACGAAAGCCGGCGTTGTAAGAACCCAGACAGTTCCAGCTGATACCGCATACCTGAAAATGTTTCGCCAGAATCCAGGTGCCAATCTGCACATTGAGACAGGGACGGGTCAGCAGATCCTGCGGGCTGCGGATAACCCCCTGAGCCATCAGCGCCGGGATGTGTGAGGAATTGACCTGCATCAGCCCGTAATCAGTGCCGAGCGCACGCCCGGTCTTTTTATCGCGGTTAATATTCGTAATCCCGGGGCGCAGACTGCTTTCGCCGGTGGCAATAGCCTGAATCAGCAGCGGATCGATGTGGTACTTTGCCCCGGCTGCGTCAAAGCAGAATGCCCCCGCACGGGGGCTGAGCAGGATAAACAGCAGGAGAACTGTCAGGCGCAGCATGTCATCAGCCGTTGTGCGTGAAGACCAGGGTGTTGTTACCCGTCATACCGGTGTCAGCGGTACAGGCTTTGCCGGCATCCTCGGCGCTGACCAGACCGTCGCTGTAGTCGGTGCTGTTGATGCTGATGGCACTGAACGCGCCACCGGAGCCGAGCTGGGTGGCAATGGAGATACAGTCGGCCTGCGGCACTTTCTGCGTGGTGACTGAGAAACCATTATTGAATCCGTTTGATGCAACCGGTGCCATGACAACCTGACCGCCGTAGCTGTTCCACATCGTCCCCGTGCCGGAACTGGCCGTCCCCTGAATCGTCCAGCCAGCTTTTGGCGCGCCTCCCTGCTGAATCAGCGTGCCGGTCATGGTGGTGCCGCTGGTAAAGTTATACCCGCCCTGGGTCTGCTTGAGCTGCTGGGCATTGGTCACAACGGTCTGGATATTTGAGGTTTCCACCGCAACAGACTTTTTGCCAGAGAGACTCCAGACAAGCGCCCCGACAATGCAGATGACGATAACCGTAAACAGGGCAATGCTGCCGTGCTCAAGGATACCCCAGCCCCGGTCTGGCTGGCGCTGGTGATAATGTGATGTCTGAGATGACATAGTCGTTCCTTAATGTATGTTGAAGGTGTTCATGTCCTGAATCTGCATCACCATCAGCAGGATGAGTAAGAAGAAACTCATAATCAGAACGAGAGAAAAGAGTTTGGTGACATTCGCTTTACGGGCAACGCGTGTCAGCGCCTGTTCGAGCCAGCGGTCGGCATAGTTAGTGATGAGTGACCCGGCGCTGTTCCCCTTATCCAGCAGCGAGAGGTAGTTCACCGCCTCGCGGCTGGGGAAGTCGTAACCGCTCTGGCGCAGCGCCATGCCCAGCGAGTCCCCCTCGCTCATACACTCCATTGCCGCTTCGATACGCTCCTGCAGCCAGGGCGGAGCGAACTCGTTGAGGATCTGCAGCGCCTTAAGCTCCTGCACGCCGGCCCCCAGCAGGGCCCCGATATTCATCAGGAAAACCGCCCCCTGTAGATCCTGGTAAACCGACCAGGGCATCAGAAAATCGGCAACACGACGCATCCGGCCTCGCCAGCGCGGCAATGACCAGAACGCCAGAATGACGCCCCCGACTGTCGCACCCGCTGCGGTCACCCCCCACGTATCGGTCCACTGTGCCATGCCGTTCATCAGCCCGAGTGCACCGGTCCAGCGTGCCGGGTCAGACATTTTGCTTAAGGTGGGCACCAGTGCCATGTTGTTGGCCAGCAGCAGCCCCGCGCTCAGCAGGGCCAGCGCTGACGGAAAGACCGAGGCAAAAACCACCTGACCGAGGATGCGCCGGCGGGCGACAATCAGCTTGTCAGCCTGCATCAGCGCACCGGGAATGTTGCCGGTTTCCATACCGGCGCTGATAAGCGCCGCCTCTTCATAAGGTGCCCAGGCAGCCAGCACATCCTTCAGGGAGCGGCCCTCGCGGTTGTCTTTCACACCCTCAAGGCAGTCCTGCACCAGTTCATAATAGGGGTGCCAGCGCCGGCCAAAGTCGGTATGCACCTCACCAATCATGGTCAGCGCCTCTTCCAGTGCTTTGCGATTTTCCAGCAGAAAGCGCAGGGTTTCGTAAAACGGCTGGCGATACTGTCCGGTAAACGTTGCCCTGACCACGCGATACCGCAGCTTTTCCGCCAGCGACATATCGCGCTCAGGCGAAAAACGTGTCTTAACCAACATTTGGCACCTCACACTGCATGATGTCGTCCTCGTCCAGCGGACAGATAAGATCGCCTTCCACCGGATCAACGCGCCCCTGCGCGAGATAACGCAGCAGATGCATACGGCGGGTGATACCCCCCTGGTTTACCCAGTACTGACGGGCAACGGCCGGGCCGTGAGACAACCAGAGCTGCATCAGACGGGCATCCGTTCTGACGACTTCGGCAACAGCCGTACGTCCGGTTACGCCCCGGCTGATGATGCGGCTGGTCAGCGGCACCGTCTTCTGGCAATGCGGACAGCCATTGTGATTACGGAAGAAGAGCTTGCCGGTGTCACACATACCCTCCACGGTGCAGTATTTTTCCAGGCGCGCGCGGGTTTCATCGTCGAGCTCAGGCGCTTTTACCTGCCAGGGAATACGGCATTTTTCACATAGCAGTGGGACGAGCCGCTGACCTACCAGACCCGTTACGAGTGAAGCATCTGCAAGAAGATGGCGATCAATGCCAAAATGTTCCATTCGACGTAGTGCACCTATTGCACTCTGTGTATGGGTCGTGGACAGAAGCAGATGCCCTGTTTCACTTGCATAGATGGCTGCAATGAGCGAATGCAGGTCGCGCATCTCGCCGTTCAGGATGGCATCCGGATCGAGTCGTAGTGCGGAAGCATTGGCATTATTCCAGGCGCGGCTGATGGCCTCTGGCGAGTTATCAGCCGGCATGACCGGCGTCTGGATGGCGCCGGGAATACGCCCCTCGGGCGGGTTTTCCAGTGTCAGCAGGCGCTTTTTCCCGCCGGTCAGTTTCAGCCAGATATCACTGAACACACGCAGTGTGGCGCTCTTCCCTGAACCGGTAGGCCCGGTCAGCAAAACCATGCCTTCCGGCAGTCGAAGGATCTGCATAATAAGCCTTATCTGTTCCGGCAAGAATCCCAGCTGCGGCAGCGTCGGTATGTTGTTTCCGTCGTCCGGGATAAGACGCATTACGACGATAAGGCCATCGGGTGTGGGGCGATGTTCATAACGGGCACCATACAGACCGGCACGGCGTGCGAACTTAGCATCGATGCGCCCTGACTGCTCGCGGCCGGCAAAGAATGACTGCTCGCGCACGTCGCACATGGAAAGATAAGAGGTGGATGCCAGTGTCATCCCCTCCACATCTTTCACTTCATCCACCACTTCCAGCTCGCCGTGAATCCGCAACTGGACGATGCTTAGCTTACGGTCGGCGCTGATTTCAATATGGATATCAGACGCACTGAACTCGTTTCCCAGTTTCATATAACTGATGACCTTATCCTGCGACACGCTGATATCACGGCTGTTCAGATCACTTTCACTGACGCTCTGAGAGAGGGCCAGACCGCGCTGCTCTGCCACTTCGCGCCGGCGGTTCAGCTCGCTCAGCGTCACAAACTCGGTCTTTGCCGTCGGATACTCACGGGTGACATCCATCACCCAGCGCTGTATAGCCGGTTCTTTTCGCCGGTTACCGTCTATAAGCAGTGTCACGCCGCCGGACGGATGCTGTTCGGCAAACACAAAATCCATAATGTCTTTATCGGGCGTCATCGTTGCCTCAGAAGGAAAGTTCAGAATTGTCACTGAGGCGCACGAGCGTGGACGTGACCTCCGTGACCCGTTTTGCAGTGCCGGGGATCTGGTCACCTTTCGCCACCTCGGTAACGCCCCCGTCCGGCAGCACAATGCGGGCGCGCAGCTGTGTGCCGCGACCGTAAATCTCCTGCAGGCGCACACTGCCGGCACGCTTCTCCGTGCCAGACGTAGCGGCCGATTGTGACGGGACGGGTTGCGTCATGAGCGGGGCTGACGGTTGCAGGGATGTCGCCAGATAATTACGGTCGGTACTCTGCCCGGACTGGCTTTCGCGCAGCTGCTGTTCCAGACGGGCGGTCTGGACTTTCTGCTCCAGAATCAGGTTCCTGGCCTGTGCGGCTTCCAGTTCCCCGAGGGTGACGTTCGGTGGCAGCGCATCGGCGGTGGTGGCTGACAGCGCGGGCCCGCTGAGCAGAACGGACAGCAGCAGCCCCGTCCGGGCGGGATTAATTCTGCGCATAAATGCTCCCCTTCATGGTGTATCCGAACTGCCCCTGCGGGCTCATGGTGATGGACACGCTGGTCAGGCGAAGCCCGGCGGCATCAAAATCCTGCAGCAGGCGCTCAGGCTGCAGACGCGAGCTGACGGAGAAGGTGAATTCCCGCCAGTCCTGGACGGGCGTGTTTTTTTCCTGACCCGGCGCGACGGCAGGCGGCTTCACCTCCGTGAATTTCACGTCCAGGTTGCGGCGCTGCAGGTGAGAGATAAACCGCATCAGTTGCGCATCGGCACCCGGCAGCGCTTCATCGGTGTACTCGCCTGCGAGGTATTTACGGAAGGGAATGAAAACATCACCATTTTTCCCGCCTTCCTGCAGGTTAAAAACGGCCGCATGCCCCAGCAGTTCACGGGCGCGGCGGGAGAAGTCTTCCACTGTTGAGCCGGGGGTGGCGACAAAGCGCAGCCGCAGTCCTTCCGGCACACACTCACCGTCGGTAAAACGCCAGCCGGCCACCGAGGCAAAGACCGGCTCCCGCGTCAGCCAGCAGTTTCTGAGCAGCACTGACACCGGAGGCTGTGAGGCCCACGGATGCGGTGCACGGGCCGGGAGGGCAGGTTTATCGTGTTTCGGCGCCACACGGGAGCGAGAAGCCTCCATCGCCTTATCCCGGTCTGCCTGCTGCTGCACGGTATCGTGCCAGTAAACGCCGGCAGCCGTCGCCAGGGTGAGCACGACAGCCGGCAGGATGAGCGACATCGGTGCCAGGCGTTTTCGCAGGCGGCAGCGCCTGAGCTGTGCACCACTCAGCCTGTCCGTGAGCGTGGTGGCATCGCGGCCATCCTCAGCCGTGGCCGCACAGCGCAGGCCCGGCGCATCAGCATCGTTAAAGCGCAGAAAATTCTGTGCGGCTGACTCAATGAATGCCCGCGGGCCGGTCACGTCGCCCATCACGGAAAGCTGCCCCCCACTGGCGGCAAAGAACACCCACAGGTCTTCATCGCGGCTCAGACGGTAAATGCCCCAGGCATTACCGCCTTCGGACAGCTGAAAAGCCACGGCAAGAGCATAAAGGCGGTGACGCACGCGTCCCGGGGAGACAACGCCCGCCATGGAAGCGCTGCCTCTGCCGGCCGTCACGTAGTGGGTGTCCGGCGAGGCCCTGCCCCGCAGACGAACACTGAGTACGCTGTGCTGCGGTGCCCAGTGAAGACCGGCCATCCAGTCGCGCCGGTGGTGTGTGAGACGAATACCGGTGCGGCGTGCTGTTTTTTTCTGTGATGACATCGTTACCTCAGCAGAACAGGGGTGATCATGATGACGAGCGTGGTACGGCCCCGCGAGCCGGTCTGACCGCCGCCCAGGATAAAGTTGCCCGGCGTAAAGGTGCCCTGCTTATCCGCCGAGACGTTCTGCTGTTCAGAACCGGTCAGGACCAGTGTCTGGCCCGAGCGCAGGTTGACCTTACGGGCGAGCCCTTCGGTAGAGGTGTTTGCGGTATCATTGCGGGTATTACCGTCCCGGCTGACAAAGCTTTTGATATCCGGCGGGCTGGTATAACTGAAGGCAAACTGCAGCTGCACATCACCGTTTTCCTGAATGAAGGGCAGCATGGTCATGAACAGACCGGTGGTGACGTTTGTCGTGGTCATCGTTGACGTCACCCCCACGTTGGCGGTGGCCGTCGAACTGGAGCTGGTCAGCATCCCTGTGGATTTGGAGAGCTGATAGGCCACCGGCGTCAGGTTGGCGGTCGGGTCGGTCTGGTTCAGCGCCATGCTGACGTTGCCCTGCTCAGACAGGGCATGAATGAGCAGGCTGGAGCCGGAGAATTTAGCAGCATTGCCGCTGGCCGTATCAAGAATGGAGATACCGGCGCTGGCGGCGGATGAGGAGGCGTTCGCCATTGAACCGGTCAGGCTGGCACCCACGTTCTGCAGCGATTTATAGACCAGTCCCCAGTCCAGTCCCATCTGCTCGTTACGCGTCTGGTTGACGCTGACAATCTGGATATTAAGCTGGACCTGACGGCTCAGAACCTTGTTCTGGTATTCGATATAGCGACCGATACGATTCAGAACATCGGGCGTATCCGTTACGCTGAGCGTACCGGTGGCAGACGACAGCCAGAAGCGGCCGGATTTTGGCGTCACCATCTGTTCAACCGTTTTTTTGATGTCATCGTACAGGTCGCTGTTCATGCCATAGTCGGTCTTCTGGTTCGAGCTGATGTCGCCGGTGGTCCCCCCGGATGTACCGCCACCGCTGCCGAGCTGGTTACCGGAGCCGGAGTTGATGGAGGCACTGCTGTTCACCTTCGTATTGAGGATGACGAGCTGAAAGGTACGCGTATCCTGCTGGTAGAAATACACGCCGCTGCTGTCGCTGCGCCATGACAGTCCCAGACCGCTCGCTGCCATATCCAGCAGCCCGCGGATATCGCCCTGATATTTCAGGCCCCGGATAAGCGAAGGAGATGACTGAACGGAGACGGGCTGCGCAGACGTGGTGCCCATCTGTGACAGAGGCACGCGGCCATTATCATCCGGTGCCGGCAACTGACCGTTCATCTGCGACGTCACCACGCTGCCGGTGGAAATGCTGCTCAGTGCGGCAAAGGCATCCGGCGTGATGGAAACGCGGATGCCGCAGAGCGCGGTGATACGCTGCCCCAGCTCCGGCAGCGAAATCCCCTCCGGCCGGTTAATCGTAATCTGGCAGGCGGGCAGGTTCTTCTCATCCGGCGTGGAGATGACCGGCGTGACCGGCTGCAGGTTCACCCAGGGTTTATCGGACCAGACAACGGTGGGCTGAGTCAGGGTCTGGCGACTCTGCAGTACGCGCTGAGCGGTATCGGCCTGCCCCGAGGCCTCCTTGTCCATTTTGCTGATTTCATTCAGCGAACATGATGACAGCGCCAGCGCGGCGGCCAGCGTTGTCAGGCAGAAAGGTAAACGCGGCATCCGCAGCTCCCTGATGAGGTTAGTTGAGGTAAACAATGCTGCCCTCCGTCACGCCGGACGGCAGGGGCAGGTTCATATCGGTGCCGTCCGCCATCCGCAGCCGCCCGTCGCTGACGGTCAGAGCCAGTGCCGAGGTCACGGACTGTGTACGCAGCGCCGCATACACGCCATCAGTGGCGGGCACCCAGACCCAGAGGCGTCCCCCCTGAATCACGGTCTGGATACGGCTGTCAGGCGCGGGGACGATGCCGGCCTGTGCAGGTGTCACCGTGCCGTCAGCGACCGTCCGCCCATGGCGCCAGTTGTTCACCGCATCCGCGGAGCGCAGCATGTCGGTGGCAAGCTGGTCAGGCAGGGTCTGCTGCAGCGACAGCCGGACGTGTTCAGCGGAGTGACGCTGCGCATCACCGGCCATCAGCGCAATGACCAGACAGAAAACAAAGACGGGCAGCGCATAGCCCATATCAGTGCCCTCCGCCCGTCGGGGTATCGCTCACCGAAATCAGGCACTGAATGCGGTTAGCCTCGGCAAACAGCGGTTTTTCCGCTTTGCGGTAGAGGTCAAAGACCTGTACCAGGACGGATTCGAAGTTGCCGTGAAACACCAGAGGCGCATCAATGCGGTAATCCAGTGATACCGGCCAGATGACCACCCAGTTTCCGCCATTGCTGCACGTAGCCTTTGATGCCCAGCCCGTCAGGGTCTCTTTCAGTGTGGAACCCGGTTCGGCGCGCCACGTCTGGCCAACTGGCTGAGGAGTGACCGGCGCCCCCGGTATAAATGAAGAAGCGGTCTGACCGGAGACGGGGGGAGCCGGCGGCAGTGAGGTGACGGGCCGGACGGGCACAGTCTGCCGGGCAGCGTTCACTGTAGCTGGCTGAACGGTAACCGGATGAACGGCTGTAACAGGTGTTTTCTGAGATGAGGCTGCTTTCGGTGCAGCTGCAGGTGGTGGCACCGGCGGGCGCCCGGCTGGCGACAGCGCAGCAGACTTCTGTGTTGCAGGTGTCTTCGCCACTGTCAGTACCGGTGACGGGACGGACTGGTTCTGCGCCGTAAGTACCGGTTTTTGCACGGTGCCCGGGGTGCTGTTGATACTCGTATCACCGGTAAAGGGATTACGCGGCACAGCATTGACAGTGCCGGCGGCCCCGCCAGTCCGGGTTGGCTGTATGACCGGCGGGAGACTGACGGGTGCATGCTGTGACACCAGTGAGACCGGAGCCGGCAACGGTACGGCGAAGCTGCGATACTGGTCCCGCAGTTCAAAGCAAATTTCACGGTTAACGTCATCCACCTTCAGTCGCCAGGCCGGGCCGGCCACAATCTGCAGGGCTTCACTGAGCCGGACCGGACCGATATCACGCTGAACGGCCGGCAGTGGACGGCTAAGAAGTTCTGAAAATGCGGAGGTTGTGGCTGAGCACAGTGAATATCCGGACTCCAGCAGCAGATAGCGAAAGCCCTCACCGACCGTTTTGACCAGTTGCGCCGGCATGGTGATATCGACAATCTGATTGAGTGGATCGCGCTGTGCATCGTCCGGACGCGTGCTGACCAGCGTATAACGGTCATAGCGAACCACGTCGGGGGCCCGGTTGCGGTAAATATCATCGAAGCGGGTGGGCTGCTGATAGCGGCCGTTTGCAAAGGGCGCGGGATCAGAAACGGCGCTGCTGCAGCCCGCCTGTATAACTGAACAGGCGAAGAGGGCAGCGCCCGTTGCCACACGTCTGGAAGGTACTGCCATCAGGATTCACCCCAGGATTAGTCTTAATCAGGAGTGCTATTCTGGCGGGGATGAAAAAGCGGGCAATGCGAAACTCTTTCCGGAAACTGAAGAAAAACATTGCAGAGCCGGTCAGGCTTAATCAGCTGACTAAGCCCTTCACTTTAATCTGATAAGAAAAAACGCCGGAGAACCGGCGTTGAATGTGATTTCAGGTCCATGTGTTCTACAGATGAATACCTGCATGAGACCATCATATTTTGTAGAAAAGCGTGTTAGCCGCAACTGGTGACTGCACAAAACCAAAGTATTCATAGAACGCTTTAGCCCGCTCATCAATTGCATGCACCATGATAGCCTTGATGCCGACCTGATCCGCCAGATTCGATACGCGCATCACAGCATCATTCAGCAACCATTTCCCGAAGTTATTGCCCTGAGTGGATACATCGACTGCAAGGCGGCCCAGCAAAACAACCGGTACGGGATCGGGCATATTCTGTCGCAGACTACGACTCAAGTCGACATGACTTACTGAGCCAGTCGCGAGGGAATAATAACCCACTACACGCGCAGTACCTTCAGGACAGATGACGAATGTACGGGAAGCATTAAGATGCTGATTCTTCAACGCACGCCGGCGAAGCCAGTCATCAAGTACCGCATTCCCGCAATCGAACGGATGAAGAACATGCTCCTCTGTCAGTAAAGCAGGCGCAGTGACATTTATTTCCATTCAGGTTTTACATCCATCAGTCGCTGACGACCTTCAACATTCTGCACAGGGGCTTCAAGCTGCCTGATGAACGCCTGGTAACGGGCATCATCAAGAACGAACACACGCTGATCCAGAATGATGTTCTGGGCCTCATGCACAGCCCTTTCAATGATGAAATCAGTACGGTTTTTATTAACCAGACTCGCAGCGTAATCAATCACCGCACGTTCTTCATCCGTGGCGCGGATATTGATTTGCTTGTCACGGACGGATTTACGGACTGGAGTTTGCATATTTCTTCCTCTTGGTAACAAATTGCTATACACACAGGATAGTCTGAATGGTAGCAGATTGCTATACATAGTTATTCAACTGAAGCTGAAAAAGAAAGCGCCAGAGTGAACTGGCGCATGAGGGTATATAATTATACGAATCCGTTATGTCATTCAGAACGGTATATCATCGTCAAAATCCATCGGAGGTTCATTCTGCGGATTTCGTGGCGCTGACGGTGTCTGCTGCGGTTGCTGAGGCTGGCCCCAGCCGCCCTGCTGACCTGACTGCGCATTATTTCCACTGGTGTTGGTGCTGTTATTACGGCCACCGCCCAGCATCTGCATCGTTCCGTTAACGCCCACACGGACTTCTGTCGTCCAGCGTTCGATACCATTGGTATCGGTCCACTTGCGGGTGCGCAACTGACCTTCGATATACACCTGTGAACCCTTTCTCAGGTATTCACCGGCCACTTCGGCCAGCTTGCCAAACAGCACGACACGATGCCATTCGGTATTTTCACGGTTTTCACCGGTCTGTTTATCACGCCAGGTTTCCGACGTGGCCACAGAAAGCGTGGTCACGGCCGTACTGTCAGGCATGTAACGAACTTCAGGGTCCTGACCGAGATGACCGACCAGGATGACTTTGTTGACGCCGCGTGCGGACATAATGATTTCCTCTTAAGAATGGTGTTGAGAGGAGCACACCCACCGGGGTGTGTTCCGGTGGTGTGTCCGTGACGCTTAGAACGAATTCGGATCGTACTCTTTCTGAGCCGATGAACCGGATTCCGGCGTCTGGGAAGCATTGGGTGCCTGATAAACGACGTCCTGACCTTTCTTGATAAACTCCACCTTAATCAGGCGGGCTTTCAGGGATGGGCGACTTTCACCGGCGTGATCACCCGTCTGCAGGGTAAACACATCGGCTTTCAGCCCGCTCAGCACAAAGCCAATCAGCACTTTTTCTTCTTCATCAACGGCTTTCTGACAGCGGTTGATGAGTTTGGTGGTCTCCGCACCCGCGATGGTGACATCGAAACGGGTATAAGACGCATTGTCTGTCGGACCGGTGAGGGCATTGATAACGGCGCAGGTGAATTCACCATTACCACCCTGTACATGGCGTATCGAGCTGAGATACCCGATACCATTGACGTTGAGGTTGAAAAACTCTTTTTTCTGGGAGGCAGAAGCAGAGCCGGTTGAAGCAGGGGTAGTGGTAGTTGCAGTCATGATGGTTTCTCCGGAGTAAAACTGAACGGGTTGCGGAGAAACATCTGTCCCGTACGGGAAGTGTTTCCCGCAGGGAGGTCAGCAAGGTTTGCCGACTGGCTGTAATGGTGAAATGGACCTTAACCTGGTTATCAGGTCCCTGTTTGCAAAGGTTAAACAGGTTTGAACCACCCGAAGGCGCCACTCTCAGGTTAATGTGGCATTGGCATGTGATTACCCGAAGGCGCCTGTCTCAAATCACCCAGGCATTGGCAGTTGTCGGAACGACAACGATTAGCCTCTTTATCATTCATTCAGACGCCACGGATGTCAACGCCGCAGCGTTCAAAAAATCATCAGCACACAAAAATAAAAAAAGCGGTGCCGTGCGACACCGCCTTCTGAGGTCTGCACCATCGACCTGAGGTAAACCTGCTTATCGCAGTGGCTCCGCTGGCTGAAAGGGCCCGGCACAGGTTTCACGGAGTTTTTGTGCCTTACCGTCTCCCGTTCAGGTGTGGACGGGGCCGGCCAGACTGTATTCCGGCAGCACATGCATTAGATGCTGACGAAACCCGCAGTCACGGGGTGCGGCTTCAGAGCCGGGGTCACAATAGCAGAGCCCACAACGCCCCGCAATCGGATACAGAGGATTAATTCTTCTTTGATTCAGGAGACTTAGCCCTGCGCGGTCGTTTCTTTCTGGTGCCCCCGATGTTGATGACACCTTTGCATTCCGGCCAGCGCTGGCAGCTCCAGAATTCCCCTTTCTCTCCCCTGCGCAGACGGGTTTTTCCCCCGCAGAGCGGGCAGGCGGGCGTGGGCGGAACCCGGATACGCACCTGCTGCTGTGTGCCCTGACTGACCAGGTTACGCGTCCAGCCAGTCTGCCGCTGCAGGAAGTCGTCGAGTGACATACGCCCGGCGGCGACCTCATCCAGCGCCTGTTCCCACAGCGCCGTCATGCCCGGTTCGGTCAGTTGCGGCGGCAGGGCATCAATCACATCGGCACCCAGTTCGGTCGCCATGATTTTACTGCCTTTACGCACGATAAAGTGACGGTTCAGCAGTTGCTCAACAATACCGGCGCGGGTGGCTTCGGTGCCCAGTCCCGCGTTGTCTTTCAGCACCTTGCGCAGCGCGACGTCGGTGACAAATGCTGCCGCGTTCATCATGGCGCCAATCAGTGTGGCAAAGGTATAGTGCGCCGGCGGACGGGTCATCAGTTGCACCACCTCAGCCCCCGTCACCGCGCAGCGGTCATTCTGCGCCAGCGGCGGCAGGGCAACGTCTGCTTCATCGCCGTCATCAACTTCATTATCACCAGCGTTCTCAAACAGAACCTTCCAGCCCTTTATCACCTCCGTTCGCCCGGTGGCACGGAACAGCTGCCCGCCAATGTCGAACTGCAGCCGTGTGAAATCGGACTCATGCAGGGGGAGGAACTGGGCCAGATAGTTACGGCGGATGAGCATATAGACGTTACGCTCGTTCTCCGTCAGCGCGGACAGCTGAAACGCATTGCGGGTGGGGATAATGCCGTGGTGTGCCGTAATTTTTTTGTCGTTCCAGATGCGCGAGACAAATGTTCTGTCGAGGCGAGCCAGGACCGGCGCACATTCCGGGTCGGTACGGCCGATGGCATCGAGCACACCGGAAATCTCCTCCCGCATGGATTCCGGCAGGTAACCGCAGTCGGTTCGGGGGTAGGTCGTGGCCTTGTGCTTTTCATACAGGCTCTGGGCAGTGTCAAGCACCTGCTGCGGGGACATATCCCACAGCCTGCCACAGGCCTGCTGCAGGGACCCGAGGGAAAACGCCAGTGGCGCGGCGGCTTTTTCACGCTTAGTGTCACATTCGGTCACCACGGCGTGACCTGCCTGCCGGCAGAGCTGTGCCACCTGCTGCGCGATGTTCTGGTGAACACAGCGCTTTTCCTCGTCGGTATACACCTTCGCCGGCACCCACTGCGCCGGAAAGGTGAGGTCACCGGCGGAAATAAGCGCTTTAACCTGCCAGAACGGCTTCGGCACAAATGCTGCGATTTCCCGGTCCCGGCGGACAACCAGCGCCAGCGTGGGCGTCTGAACACGCCCCACGGAGACCACGCCATCAAAACCGGACTCCGCTGCGCGCAGGGTATAAAGACGGGAGAGGTTCATACCTATCAGCCAGTCGGCCCGGGCACGCCCCAGTCCGGCGTGATACATCCCGAGCGTGGCCTGACCGGGACGCAGGTCCTGAAGCGCCGCGCGGATACTGAGTTCATCCAGCGCAGACAGCCAGAGCCGCTGCACCGGACCTTCCCAGCGGCAGTATTCCAGCAGCTCACGCGCAATGACCTCCCCCTCCCGATCTGCATCAGTGGCAATAACCACATCGTCAACCTGTCGCAGCAGCCGCTCGATGACTTTGAACTGATCCTGCGTCTCTTTTTTGACCACAACCTGCCAGGGGGCAGGCAGGATCGGCAGTGCCGAAAGTGACCACGGTTTACCGTATTGCTGACCGTACGCCTCGGGCGGTGCGGTTTCCAGCAGGTGCCCCACTGCCCAGGTGACGGTGACTCCGCTGCCGGTCAGAAAGCCGTCACCGCGCCGGGTGGCACCGAGAACCCCGGCCAGATCGCGTCCCTGCGAGGGTTTTTCACAGATATATAGCCGCATGACCAGCCTCCGGCGACTCAGACTGTCTGATAACGCAGGCGCAGCAGGTTCACGCTCGCTTCATTAACGGGAGGGGAAAATGCTGAACGTTTTTCTCCGAGCAGCACGGCACGATCGGGCTCACCCGCCTCCTGACAGGCTTTCTGCCAGACTTCATTATTCTCTGCTGCGTCCAGGCGTGTCGCATCCACCCTGCGGTAAGAAAGAACCGTCCCGTAAATCTGACGCAGAAGTCGCCCACCTTCACTGAGATAATTATCCCGGCCATTACGGGTAATCAGTCCGTAATGTGACGCCTGAAGAACCTTCTTGGCAAACTGGTCAAACCCGACCAGCAGAAACACACACCGGTATCCCAGAGGAGTACGCGTAAACACATGAATATCGAGTGGTTCGACCGAAGTAACCTCTGTCAGCGTAATACCTGCAGGAAGCATACTCATCTCTTCATCCAGTTGCTTAATAAGCCCGGTCATCGTCTCAGTTGCAGATCTCAGCTTTTCCTCCAGACGGTACATGGCTTCATCTGCCCACGGATTATTATTCAGGGAGTCCTGGTTAATCAGTGTTGCACGCACGAAGAACTGAGGCATCCCGATGATGCCGTGTTTAACAGGAGTATTGTCTTCCTGTTTCTCCCGTTTGCGACCCAGCCACAAACCAATTGCATAATTGGTATGGAGCGCAATTGTCATTTCTGACTGAAGCGAGCCTGTCTTTGTTACCTGTTTATCTGCCATCGTTGTCGTCACCTGTATTCAGTTAAGAAGAGCTCGCATAGTCCTGAATCACACGCATGACCAACAATGTGAAACTCATAATCAGCGACAGGAAATTATCCTTTGTACGTTTTTTAATCTTGCGGCCACAGGCAGCAAGGTGATTTTTTAATCAATAGTAAGAGACCCTTTTAACATGTCAGATTTTAGCTGCTCAAAAAACATACTTGCTGCCACTGGCAGCAAGCTCAAATTTTAACCACATGTTTATCTGCCAACACACTGTCGTATGCTCTCGATCATCGCCCTGACCTCATCGCGGGAAGGCCGTCTGGCAGGCTGCACGGGGATGATCGCCGCCGGTACAGCACGCGTACCGGTTGTCGGTGGATTGTTGCTGCCGGAACCGGCAGGGGCAGGTGCTGCTGCTTCCGGCAGGTTCAGCTCACCGCTCCGGGCACGCCGCAGCATCGTGAACAGCCAGCCCACCGGGTTATTCAGCCTGCCAAGCCGCAGTTGCTCACGCAGCATGTCAGCCAGCGTCTTTGCCACCGCCTCAGGCAGTGAGGCCATCTGTTTGGTCAGCATCTGCCGGTCATCGCTGTTCAGTCCGTTCACAAAATCGTCAGGCAGAAAATGTTCCCCGCCCGGTACGTACGTTTTTTTATTCACATTCTGTGTGAAAGAACGTACGTTACAGTCCGGATTCCGGACTCCGGTGTAACTCGTTGATTTCAGACTGAGTCCTGATTCCGGACTCTGTGTTTTATCCACTGACGGGGTACTGAGTCCGTTTTCCGGACTCAGTGATTCCGGGATGTTTTTGGTGCTTTTTTGACTGAGTCCGGATTCCGGACTCCGGTTCACTGCCCGGCGATGACTGACCATCTGCCTGGGTGTGGACGGCGCGCTCAGGCGACTTTCGATAAGGGCCAGGCGACTGTGACGGTGACGCATTCCGGGGTCCTGAAGTATGTCATTCACCACGGCCAGCGCGGTCATGCGGACCGCTTTATTACGGCTAAGGCAACTCTCTTCAACCAGCTTAAGCCAGCCCGGATCGAAGGTTTCGGCGTCACGGTAACCCAGCGGCTCGTCATGCTGCGCGTAAATGTTGCCCCGCACACGCCCGCGGTCATCGCGTACCCGCTTACACAGGCTGAGCCAGCCGGTCAGGCGCAGCATCAGCAGGACGCGGCTGACCGTATCCCTCGATGCCTTCTCTGAATGCGCGGAGGCAAGCTGAACCTGCAGCTCATCGTAAGTCGGGAAGATGGCTCCCTCATTCTGCTGTGCGTAAAGTCTTATCATCACCCAGGCGGTTTTATCCAGCGGTGAAAGGCGTGTATCCAGAAACAGCCTGCGCGGGAACGCATCGTGCACGTTGCCCATGAACAGCAGCCCGCTGCGCTCCTGGCTGACATCGCCGGTATCGGTGCGCCGCTCAAGATTCTGCTGCATTCTGGCGAGCGTGTGCGCCACGATGCTGTCGGCGGGAATGGTCATTTTATGCTCTCCTCTTCAGCCTGAGACAGCACAGTGCCGGGATAAACCCGGCACTGTCTGGTCATCAGCGGCAGTCCGTTACCGCCGTATTTCACGGTTGTAGGTCTCATGGTCCATCAGCCACCACTGCCGGCCGCCATCCTTACTGAGAATGCGCCAGAACGGCCCCACGTCTATCTTGAGGTAGCCGTTCATGGTCAGCCGGCGGAACACCTTCTGTCCACCGCAGGCAGCGCGGAACAGCTGCTGCGCGCGGCGGCGTACTGCCGGTGACACCTGCTGCCGGGGGGAGAAATCACCCATCTCCATCACGCCTCCTTACGCACAGGTATTTCAGACCGGCGGCCTGCGGCATTCGCCTCCCGACACCACTGGCAGACCCGGCTCCATACGGCCGTCAGTGAAAGACCCAGTTGCTCGGCCGCCAGCATCATCGCCTCCAGCGCCTGATGGGAGTCCGGTGATGACAACCCTGCCGCTTTCCACTCGGCCCAGAGCGCGGCGTCCTGTGGCTCTGTCAGGGCCTGGGTTCGGCCCTGCCGGGATTCAATGCCCATCAGACGGCGGCGGGCACTCACCTCCGAAGGAGACAGACCAAAATACCGGTCAATCAGCTCCATCGAACCGCCGAGCTCCAGTGCGCGGTCAATCATCATGAAGCGCTTCTGCTCATTGCGGGCCTGATTCAGCATCAGCCAGAAGTTTTCATGATTCAGGGTGACATCAAGAACGGAAACATGTGACTGGCTGAGGTAATGCAGTTCATCAAGGCTCAGATGACTCAGCGCACGGATTTCCTCGACCGACATACCCAGTGACTCACAGCGGCGGATATTGCCGTTTTTGACGTCCATCAGCAGTGAGGACAGAATGGCCGTGGTGGCCTGAGAAAGATTATGCTGGCTCACAGGCCACCTCCTGATATCGCCCGGTCAGCGATGAGCAGAACATCAAAAAGCCAGCCCGACAGGCAGGCACTCCATAAAAGAACGTCAGTCATGTGCATGCCCTCCCGCTGTTATCTGCCGGGAAGCCTGTGCGCCACTGAGACCATGATGGAGGTCGGTATCGCGACCTGCGAAAAAACCGGCCACCCGGGCCGTTCTGTCACCCCGGCATTTACCCGCAGACCGGACCGACATATCTTCAAGCGGCTCGCCGGCATGACGCTGAGCCAGCCAGCGCTGCAGTACGGCGTTCTCTTCCCCGGAGGGTGAAAAGGACTGCAACACCTGCCAGACGCCGGATACCCAGCCCTCACGAAACTGGTCTGCCCGGCGACGGCGCGTGCGCAGAAGAATGCGCCGATTACGGTATCCAGCCATGTGAACGTCTGTGGCAGCACGCAGCTGCCGCTGGAGAACGGTATAGATGTAGAGCGCCACCTCCGGTCGTTCGCTGAATCCATAAAAGTGCAGTGAACGGCGCACGCTGCTCACACCCTGTGGACTGACATGAATATGCCAGCCAAACCAGCAACGGCAGCCCGTGGCCATACAGACCACGGTTGCCAGCGAGCTCAGCCAGGCCGGCACCTTTTCTGCATCACTGGTCAGGCTGAAACAGACTGACTCACTGACATCACTGAGGGAAAGCATGTCCGGCGTCAGCCCGTGGCGCTGCATCAGCCGCTGTGCCAGCGCCACCGCACGCGCGGCTTCATGCGGGTTGCTGTTGCGGGTGCCCAGCGCCATCAGGCGCCGGATACGGGCAGTGATTTTTGCGTTATCCGACATGGCGCATCCCCCTGCCACCGTCAGCCCGGTGACGGTTTTTCATCTCTTTAACCTCCTGACAACCGGCACAGAGCTCCACGCCCGGAACCGCAAGCTGACGGGCAACCGGAATAGCCGCACCGCAGCATTCGCAGAACGCTTTCGACGGTGTTGCAGAGTTTACCTTTGCCCGGATGGCATCGATGCCGTGCTGGATGAACAGAGCTGTACTGGCCTGGGCCATTTCATCATTCAGATCATCAGACATTTTCCCCTCCTTTCGCAGCGAGTCGCTGCAGCTCACGCAGACGGCGGATAACGCGGATAAGGCGCATTGTTTTCACGACCGTGATATCGTCGAATACGGCCATGTCAGCCGGTGACTGAGAACCGAAGAAATTCAGGCAGAACATAAACATATTGAACTGCCTGTTGGGGAGCGAGCCGGACAGGCCCGCCAGGAAGAGGACAAATTCGCTGCCGGTTTCGGAGACGGCAAAGCCTGCTGACTGAGGGTGTTTATCCTCCCGCACATTGTCCGCGCAGCCCATCACCTCAGCAATCTCGAAGACAAGCCGGTAAGCCATATCCTGCAGGTGCTCAATATCATCCTGGAGTGCCGGGATGTGCCAGATATCACTGACGGGCTCAAGTCCTGTTGCGGCAAAGGCGACCGAACTGACGGACGCTGCCGGGGACGCATTCTCCTCGCCAAATGCTGACATCAGTGTGCCCGGGCTGAAATCAGGGAGAGAAATGCTTTCAGGGTCAGCCGTTTCACCGGAAATGACCGGCCGTCCGCCAAACAGATCATTCTGTACTTCACGACGCGGTTCACTGCCGGCTGTCACCTGCGCGTTCACAGGCAGTTCAGCGTCTGTGTGCAATTCCGGTGCCGGCTCCGGGCGTCCGGGCGTGGTCAGCGTGCCGCTGCGAAGTCCCGTGACCAGCGTTTCAGATGCAGTATCCGGAGGCAGGACAGTCATCTGCGGCTCCGGGGGTTCACGACCTGCCGCTCTTTCCGGTGGTGGTGTCATTGCTGGCAGCGGCGGCGGATCACCAAACTGTTCACGGCGTTTCTGTTCGCGGGGGTCCAGCTCAATCAGCCAGCGGTCATAGTTCAGGCTGGGATGTGGCAGCGCCTTAACCAGCTGACCGATAAACTCATCACGGAATGTCTCATATGCATAACTGTCAGGATCGTCAAACCCCTGGCAACTCGCCTCAAATACCTGATCGAACGAACACTGCGGGGAGGACTCATGCGCGAACTGCGACCAGACCTTTCCTGCCTGGGAACGGATGCGCAGCAGCGACAGCACCTGCAGACGTGCCAGACCACTGTTGAGCAAGGTTGGGAAACAGGGCCATAGATATTTTAATGTATCCTCCATCCTACTGATGGTCGAATTATCAATCGGATAACCTTCATTATTTAATAATTCTGACAGTTCTCTCAGTGTCACAGGGCGCCCCATCAGCTCTTCCTGAATGGCTCTGGCACTGTGTACACCAAACGCTTTATCTATATAGGTAAGCTCTCCACGGACCTCATTTTCTGCCAGGTGCCCGACAAGACATTTCAACCGGCCAGGCCAAGGTTTAAAAATGGTGTGAACACGATAGAAACGCTCATCACCGGTTTCCTGCCACAACTCACACAGGATCTGATACCGGGTATTGCCTCCGTCACTGAAGATATAAACGTCTTCACCGTCCGGATCGCGTGTCACCTTGGGAATGGAATCCAGTCCGCGTGCACGAACGGAGGCTTTGATCTCCTCATACCGCGGATTACGACCTTTACGCGGGTTATCCGGGTTCGGTCGCAGCTGATCGAGCGTGAGTACCATCGCCATTTCGCTGACCGGCAAGGGGACTGCGGCGGGAATCGCATCACCCTGAGCCGGGGTTTTGCCGCGCTGCAGCATGGCCGCGCCAAGATTAAGATTACGGACGTTGCTCATGCGCTCCTCCCCGGTCGGCCCGTGATGTCAGAAAAACGGGTAAAACGACCTTCATACTGCAGGCGGATCGTCCCCGTGGGTCCCTGGCGCTGTTTACTGATAATGATTTCAGCAATCCCTTTATCCTCGGTGTTTTCGTGATAGACCTCATCGCGATAAATAAAGACGATGACGTCAGCGTCCTGCTCCAGGGCACCGGAATCACGTAAATCACCGTTGTTGGGGCGCTTATCAGCGCGGCTTTCAAGCTGGCGGTTCAGCTGTGACAGTGCCACCACCGGACACATCATCTCTTTGGCCAGCGCTTTTAGTGACCTGGAGATTTCCGCAATTTCCTGCGTGCGGTTTTCCTGATCCGGGCACCGCATCAGTTGCAGGTAATCGAGCCCGATAATCGACGGGTGACCGTAGCGGCGGGCATTGCGCCGGGCGCGGATACGCAGCATCGCCGGCGTCAGTGAGCCGGTATCATCAATGATGAGACTGTCGTTGAGATCACCCATCAGCAATGCCGACGCGTCTGTTGCACGAGCCCAGTCCTCATCATCCATCAGCCCGCTTTTAAGATGCGTGAGGTCAATACTGCCAAGCGACGCGAGCATACGCATCAGGATCTGTTCGGTGGGTTGCTCCATACTGTAAAGCTGCCCCTTTGAGCCGGATTTTTTCATCAATGAGTTCAGTAGCAGGCTAATGAGAAGCGCTGTTTTCCCCATCGAGGGACGAGCCGCAATAAGTACCAGGTCACCCGCCTGGAGACCACTGGTCATGGCATCAAGTTCTTCAAAACCTGTTGGCGTACCGGTAATACCGTCAGGCACATTGCATCGCCGCTCCAGTTCTGGCAGCAGCCTTTCCATCCCTTCAAGCAGCGTGACGCCCTGCTCTGGTTCAGCGCGCTCTGCCAGACGGGTAATTTTCTGCTCGGCGGTCTCCATCACCCTGTCAATATCGGTGCCAGGTGTCCTGACTGATTCGGTGATTTCAGCGCCAATGGAGGCCAGTTGCCTTGCCCGGCTGGTTCTGGCCACAATGTCACAGTACGCAACGATATTTGCCGCACTCGGGGTGTTTTTACTGAGCTCAGCCAGGTAGGCAAAACCACCGAGTTGCTCAAGGGCATCTTTACCGCGACTTTCGATACTCTCCGAGAGCGTAATCAGGTCAAGCGGCTTTCCTGCCGCAACCAGACGGGTCATTTCCTGATAGATAACTTTATGGACTTTCTGGAAAAAATCATCAGCACTCAGACGGAGTGCCACTTCATCCCAGCGGTCGTTATCCAGCATAAGACCCCCGATGACAGACTGTTCAGCATCAGGGGAATAAATCCCCGGAATATTTCTGCGATCGTCAGACACGCTCACCTCCCTTTGCCAGCGTATCGAAAAGGCTTACCCATTCAGGGAACAGTTCGCAGGCGAGGCCATGCATAGAATCAAATGCGGAATCGCTTTTACGGCTGGTTTTCTTCTCAAGGCGGTGCACTGGCTGACCTGCTGCATGCCCCTGCTTATAAACGTCCAGGTCATAAATGCGGGTCTGGAGCATATCAATGACGATCTTATCTGCATGCTGACTGTAATCGCCGCTTACTATGATGTTTTCGGCCTGTTCAACTGTGGTTTTCGCGAGCAGCGTATAATCCATACAATTAACCAGCATATGTATGCGTGGGAGACTGATACCAAAAGCCATATAGGGGAGCAATTCTTCCATCAGAGCTACAGTTCCACGCATAAATTCACGAACATCCGGCAGAACAGGTTTAACCATCCCAATCATTTCGCCGGTAGCGGCCAGAATAATCAGTTCGGACATCACTGAACGTGAACCCTGTGAATCAATCAAAATGACGTCATACTGACTGAAAACCTGATTTGACAGTGCATTGCGAAGACGCACGCGTCCGTCAGGAACATTGAGCATATAGGTAGGTAAAAGGTTTCGGGGGTCATTGGAGACGATGACGTCAAGGTTATCGATCGTGGTGCGGGAAATAATATTTTCGGCTTTTGATAGGTCTACGGTCTGCATGAGCAGTTCGTATAGGCCGCAGGGTGCTTCATATGCTAACGGGTAGATACTGCTGGCGGTAGGCTGAGCATGGTCGCCGTCAATAATAAGGGTTTTTATGCCTGCATCGGCGAGAAAACCACCGAGATTAGCGGCCTGGGTTGATTTCCCCTCGCCACCTTTGGTAGAAACTACGGGTACAACTTTCGTTTTTGAATGCATTTCGTCACCTGAATAACATTATTCAGATGAGAACGATTGCTCACTTCACCGCTTTCCAAAAACACGGGGATTGAAAATCCCCGTGTCCTTGGTTCGATTCCGAGTCCGGGCACCACTTCTTCAGAGCCTGTTCGTTAAGAGATGAGATCCTTAACGGGCAAGACAGCGGTCCCCAGCGTGATGTTGGTACTTTGCTTACCACACCAATGTTGAACACGGGACTATTAAGTCCAGAGGATGTTACAGCACCCTCTGGACTTCTCACATCCATAAAAAACACATCATGAAGGTTTTTACCCTCAGAACATTTTTCTGTCAATCTTTTGTAAAGAATCTCCCCTTATTTTTCCTTTTTTAGAATCATCCACTTAGATTTGACTTAAGAATCATCTTAGGCTGCATCGAGCTGTTCGAGCACACTTCTGACTTTCTCTATATCACTTTCAACGTATTGCAAGGTTACTGTTGGTGTGGAGTGTCCCAGTAAGTCCTGTGCCATTTTCAGATTTCGGTCAGGCATGCTCATCAGACTGGTAGCAATGGTATGGCGGAACCTGTGAGGGCGGACCACAAAGCCACACTCGTTTGAAAGGCGCCGGAAGAAAGCACGCAACGGCGGATTGTCATAATTCTCACTGCTTTCCTTTCTACGACCGTCGAATCGCGACAAATTAAACAGTTGGTCTTCCATTGCTGCATCACGTTCAAGAGAGCGGTTAACTTTTCAGATATATGAAAAGAAAAGGCCACATCGATTCGTGGCCTTTTGTTCAGTTTGAGCTTTCATGCAACGGCTGCACTCATTCTCGTCTGCGGCAGGAAATTGGCGAATAAGATCTAGCAATTTATTACGGGAAACTTTACTGTCAGATGTAACAGTCCCATTGCCCATCCAGACTCAGAACCGAAGACAGATTTATCCAGCCAGAATGATGCCGATGACTTTTATCGCGTAAATAATGCAGTACCTCTGAAAAAAGAATACTCAGCATGAGGTTAGCAGGACTTGCGCTGAAAAAGAGACACCCATCACATCACTTGGTTACAGCCGATTTAAAGGAATTTTCAAATAACAAACGCCATTATCTTCTGCTGGCGGAAATTTACCGGCACGGATATTGACTTGAATGGACGGTAACAGAAGTACCGGAGCAGACAAGGTTTTATCCCGCGCCTGCCGAAGCGCCACAAATGTGGCCAGATCGTTTCCATCATGGACATGAATATTAGTAGCCCGTTGTGTGGCTACGCTGCTCAGCCATTGGGGTTCCCGGCCGGCTGGAGGATAATCATGGCACACATATAAACGAGTCTCCGCCGGAAAACTGAGGATCTTGCGGATGGAATGATAAAGCTGCTGTGCATCCCCCCCCGGGAAATCACAGCGCGCGGTACCCACATCAGGCATGAACAGAGTGTCACCAAGGAAAATTGCATCAGCGACCTGGAAAGCCATATCAGCTGGTGTATGGCCCGGAACCTGCAACGCCTGTATGGTAAAAGCTCCCAGCTCCAGGGTTTCACCATCAGTCAGCAGATGATCAAACTGTGACCCATCCAGTGCAAAGGTTTGTTCGAGGTTAAAAACGCGCTTGAATATCCGCTGAACCTCAACAATCTTTTCGCTAATAGCGATGTTGCCACCAATCTTCTCGCGCAAATAATGGGCTGCCGAAAGATGATCAGCATGAGCGTGAGTTTCCAGTAGCCACTTGACGGCCAGTTGTTGCTTTGCCACGTAAGCTATCAGCCGATCAGCCGAGGTTGTCTGAGTCCTGCCGGATTTTGGGTCATAGTCCAGAACAGGATCAATAATTGCCGCCGTCCCCCCTGTCCTGTCGGCCAACACATAACTGACAGTCCCGGTTGCTGGATCGTAAAAACCCTCAATAAGTGGTGTCATGGTTAACGCCTTCTTATCTGTACGCTGAATGATGTATCTTCACAGCCACTCTCTTTAATTATACAATATTATATTATATTAAAATGTAAAGTTTATCGTCGGAGTAGATCAGGATGACAAAGAGAGCTTATAAATCACGCTTATTGCCCCCCTAAAAATGCGTGATGTAGCCAGAGCAGCCGCTGTATTGCCTGCTCTGGCAAATAATGATCGCCTGATGCTGTGCCACCTGAGCAAGAGAGAAGTTTCAGTGGGGCAAATGGCATTATGACAGAAGTTGGAAGCCATTTGACGTCAGCAACTCGCCACTTCCTGTGTCCTAGGTTTCTGCTCCCTGGCCAGTTCTGATGATCACCGGGTTGCTGGTCGGGCCCGGAACCCGCTGCAGTTCGGGGTGTACCAGCGGCCATGAGGTTTGCGCTCTATCGCGTTTATCCTCCCATTCTCTGGTGGCTACGTTGACGTTTATGAGTGTTGCTTTCATAACCGCCTGGATGATGGGATTGAGGATTTAGTCAAGCCGGCTCGCACAGTAAATCGCTCAAGGGGACATGTATGAACCTGTCTTTTTCGCTGTTGGCAGGTGTGATATTCGGCGTTGGATTAATAGTCAGCGGCATGCTGCTTTTTGAACAGATTGAACGTAAACGAGCAAAGCGTCAGGCATCGTAATTCTGCTCCGGACGTTATCAGCCACACATCAGGAAAGCCTATGGTCATTTCGTTACTGTCAGGTCTGCTCGTGGGAGCAGTGCTCGGTATCACAGGAGCGGGTGGTGGCATTTTTGCCATTCCCACCCTGGTGATGGGTATGGGATGGGCGCCACAACAGGCTGCTCCGGTGGCCCTGGTCGCCGTCGCCGGGAGTGCGGCGCTTGGGACCTTTGAGGCCTTGCGCAAGGGGCTGGTGCGCTACCGTGCCGCTATTGTGATAATACTGGCGGGCGTGCCCATGACGAGCGTTGGGTTATGGGTTGCCCACCAAACTTCCCCTGCGTTGCTGAACCTGCTGTTTGCGGGGGTGATGCTAATCGTAGCGTGGCGATTGCTTCGTGCCCCCGAGATGGTTGCCAGGCACACTTATCCCGTAAAACTGGATGAACACACCGGACGATTTATCTGGGCTATAAACACATGGTTGCTGTTTCTCACGTTAGGGGCTGTGACCGGTTTTATGACCGGGCTATTAGCCGTGGGGGGAGGATTTATTATCGTCCCGTTATTGCGGCAATTTACCCCCCTGCCTATTCATAGTTGTATCGCAACCTCACTGATGATTGTTGCATTGGTAAGTATGGGCGGGATTGCCGTGGCAGTGATACAGGGTGCGACACTGCCCTTGCCTTTTACTCTCTGGTTTGTGCTTAGTACTGCGACAGGGATGTTGATTGGTCGAAGGCTAAACCAGCATTTACCTGAACATATTGTGCAGAAGGGGTTTTCCGGACTACTGATCGTCGTTGCCCTGGGGATGGCATTTAATGCCGTTATGATGAAACTAAATGGCTAAGATTAATATGATTACCGACAAAAATATCAAAACTCAAAGATAATGAATTCTTCGCTTTATTGTTTCGAACTTATCTGTCGCCTGCAATACCATGGGAACGTTATAACCAGCGACGAACCCGCTGCATATAGCATTCCCATTCCACCCCAAAACGTTTTCGAAGTTGTTTCTCTTCAATATCGATATGCAATCTGGCAACTACAAACATAAACAACGGAACAGCAAATATCTCCACCAGGCTGCCAAAGCAGAGAGCAAGGGCTAACTGAAGTCCGCTCATTCCAAGGTAAATAGGGTTACGACTCCAGGCGTAACAACCGCCAGTAACCAGCGTGGTGGTTCTATCCGCATGAAGCGGATTAAGCGTCGTGCGCTTCATCCTCATCTGCCAGACGGTATGGAGTATCATGGTGATACAAACACAGGTTAGTAACACGCTTAACCCCATATTCACAATATCGAAGGTAAAACGCGGGATTGCAGTCAACATATCAGTGACAAAAAAGAGCAATAAGATGAGTGGTGGCGGAAACCATACTCTCAATCGAGTCAGGACATTACGCATTACTACAGACCTACCTCTGAACTAAGCAGCCCGAGGGCTGCAAAATGAAAACCCAGTCCCTATTACTCGGTGAAAACCAGACTTATTTGGTTCGGGATAGCGGTGCTTTGAACTTACGCCCATCAGCGTCAATCATCATCAGGGTCATCTGACTATCAGGAAGTGTATTCGCAACGGACGGAAAAATCAGCGTGGCGGCTGCACCGACAATTGCCTGAATTCCGTAAGGTCCTGAGACGAATTTGTTATAAGCATAGTCATTATCAAAACTGTTTTTTGGTAATGCGGAGAGTTGTTCTGTATCCCAGTGTGCAATTTTATTTCCCTGAGCATCCAGCAACCATACATCCATAATATGCATGGCCGCTTCCGGAGTGCCTGCATCCAGATAGGCGTGAATGCTGACACTGCCATCTTCATGTACCTCACCGCGGCTCAGAGAGATATGGTGGATACTGGGATTCACAGGCCCCTGATGGAAAGGTGTAACGACTGACCCCCGGTAGTAACTGTAGGTCCCGACGTTAAAGATAACGACAAATGCGAGTAACCCCAGTGCCAGTTTTTTATAACCTGATGGCTGAAGCGGTACCGGCAGTGCACCACCAACCCAGCGAAACAGGGAGCTTTCTGACCAGCGGGGGTATTTTTTGAGAATGAGATTATCCAAAGCATACTGGCGGGATCCACACAAGAAGATTGTTGTTCCCATCGCCAGATTACAGGCTGCCATGGTCCATTCATCGATACAGGTTGCCCCCTGCCAGCCGAACATCAGCATTAGAAGGACAGAAAATCCCATAGTAAGAAACGCACTGAGGCGGGTAAACAGACCTAACATCAGGAACAACCCGGCAATCAGTTCAGCAGCACTAAAAAGGATCACGCCAGTGAACAGCAACCAGAAATGCTGGAGCATGAAAGATATGACCTGCTCAAATCCAAGCAGGGCACCTGGCATAGCCGTCTGAAACTTATAGGCCATCCAGTGAGGCGCTTCCGGGTTGATTTTATCCGGAGCATAAATAAACCTCCGGGAGCCCCCGCCCCAGTAAATAAATCCCTGGATAATACGTACGGCCAGCAGGCCCAGACCAGATATCCAGGCATTATCTTCTGTTACATGATGTTTTGCGGCAGTGAGACCCATACACGGTTCCTCTCAAAATGGTCAAAACTATTAAATTAAACAGCCGTCATTAAGGGCGCAGGTAAATCCAGCCTTCATTCTGCAGCGTGACCAGCGTCAGAATAGCGGAAGGCACAATGCTGATGGGCCGAATGAGGCTTTCAGGGAGAAGGCCCATCCCCCGGAGTGAATTGCTACAAACATCTAACTGAATGTTATTATGTTTTTCGGCTAAATCTTTCCACTGGTCGGCACTCTCTGTTTTGTCAACCAGGCTGTTAACGGCATTCCCATTGAAGACAATCCGGAATTTATCTGCATCCGTATCGACGGCTTTCAGGTAATTCCTGACGTTATTCAGACAGGGAGTGACACGCGATAATTCAGGAATGTGGAACAGGATATTCATCATGATGCCTTACTGATGTTGTAGTGATTATGGCGTCAGGGTTTGCTGCCCATGATAGTGTTCATAGTGTCATCATCAGGCGGTACCCCCTGCTGCTGCTGTAAACGGCCTTTAGGGTTGAGGTAATAAATAGCCGGCGTGGCGTCGCTGCCCAGGTTTTCCATCAGCTGAAGGTTACTTTTCAGTGCGCTGGCGACTTCCGGGTTGACTGTTTCAGGGACAGATGGCGATGTTTTCCCGTGTGTATTTTCATAATCTTCCAGTGCCTTAGACGGGTCTTTCGCCATCATAATTGCGGCAGCGCGGGGAGTACTTTCCGGACGAAGAATACCGACCAGCAGGACGCGCAACTGTACATTACCCGAATCCAGCCAGGGACGAGACTTCTCCCAGAACTGCGCACAGTAAGGGCAGAAGGGATCGAAAAATGCGTAAACAATACGCGGTGCTTTCTCATTACCGACTGTAATCCAGCGGCTACTTTCAAGCCGGCTCCACATTTGTTTTCCCATCGGGGCATAGACATATTTCTCTACCTGCGGATCGCTGAGATTATTGCCGCTGCTGTCAATCAGATTACCCACAATTGCGTGCTGCTTATCGGGCGTGAGGAATACAGTTGAACCCTGCCCCTGATACTGGACCACATAGCCATGCAGATTTGGCCCCGCATCAAATTGACCTTTGAACTCAAGCCCTTGTTTCTGTAATGCCTGCAATGGCAGAGGAAGCTTTTCAACGGCCCCCTGCGCCGACATGCTGAATAGCGGTAACAGAAAACACAGAAAAGATAAGTAGTTAGGGGTTATCATTGTTTCTCCGGAAAATCAAAATCAAATATTTAGCTCACATGCAAGTAATTATTGCCATTATCATATACAAGTTATTTATATGTTATATTTTTTAGTTATATGCAAAACAGGACAAGTAATATAGGAAAAGAATGAAAAATATTATCTTGCCGGAGCCTTACACAGCGGCACGGGAAAGGTCAGTTACGTTGGAGGTAACAGCAAAGCTCGGGACTGTTTATCAGTCTGCTGAAGCACCTTGAAGCCACATATCGACGGGCAAAAACCGTCACACTCATCGTGGATAATTACATTATCCATAAAAGCCATGAAACACAGCACTGGCTGAAAGCGAATCCAAAGTTCAGTGTCATTTATCAGTCGGTTTACTCGCCGTGGGTGAACCACGTTGAGCGGTTATGGCAGTCGCTTCATGACACGATAACCCGTAATCATCAGTACCGCTCAATGTGGCAGTTACTGAAAAAGGTCCGCCATTTTATGGAAACCGCCAGCCCATTCCCCGGAGGAAAAATGGTCAGGCAAAAGTGTAGCGGTATTAGACGCAGCTATTTAATCATTAATTATATGTTTTTATTTAGTTATTCCTGCTGATTTTTAATGAAAATTCCAATCAGGACTTTTTCTGTTACGCCATGTATTCACGCATATCACTATAAATAATAAAATCAGTTTTTCCTTGATATACTCTTAGCGAAAAACTCATATACAGGCATTATCTCCCCACTTAATATCCCGGCCAGCAAAGATATAAAGCTCGATATCATTAAAATAGGGGAATCAAGTGATTACCATTATGTCTGTATTCCTGTTGTCTGGAATGGTGAAAGGTGTGATTGGGCTGGGACTACCGACGATATCCATGGGGTTATTAACCATCGTTATGGCACCGGCTAGCGCAGCCAGTTTGTTAATTATCCCTTCTCTGGTAACAAATATATGGCAACTCTTCATCGGCCCCGCATTTCTTAGTTTAATTAAAAGATTATGGGGATTTATCGCAGGAATTTTCATTGGTACGCTTTTCAGTGTGTTACCCGGCTTAACGTCTACATCCTCATGGACTGAAGTAGCGTTGGGTATCGTGCTTATTATGTATGCCCTTTGGGGCTTATTGCCACTAAACTCCCATCCCCGGGTAAATCCGATAAATTCAGTCATGACGATCTCTTCAAACGTCGTGCTTTCGGTATCATGCCAACGGCCTTTTGCCGGTGCAAACACCTCCAGTTCGTCATCATTGAAAGGGAGTGAGGCCAGCCCATTCAACTGGGTCGAGTCAGCAACGATACCCAAATTCGCCATTTGATTCTTAACTGCCGCGACAATGTCGTGGCTAAGCATCTCTTTAACGGAAATAGAAATATTGGGATTACTGAGTAAATAAGGACCGATCAGACTGGGTAAAAATTCGCTTTGTGCCGAAGAGTTACATAACAGATTGATATGTCCACGCAGCCCTTTGCCATATTGGTGCAATTCACTACGCATATGGTCAACCTGCTGCAATACAATATTGGCATGGTTGACCAACGAATATCCCGCATCTGACAGCTTCACACCTTTTCTCGAACGACTAAACAAAGGAACACCGAGCTCGCTTTCCATACCGCGAATGCGCTCGCTAGCTGACTGCAACGTAAGATGGGACAATGCAGCACCGCCGGTAATACTTCCCGCCTTATAAACATTCAGAAACAGACGCAAATCGATGATATCAAATCGCATAAAAAAACAGGCTTCCTCTGATATATAGCGCTTTATCCGACCTTTCACTACTGCTTATCCTGAGTCCGGAACTTATCTGCAGTAAAAGCACATAGTCAATTGATATAATTACAATTATAGTATTAGATAAAATCTGTTCTGTGTTACAGGAGCCACCATTCATTCGAAAAGACTTTCAGATACAGGATCGGACTGACCTTCGTTGGGATTGGTGATCTTGTCCACTATTGCTGGGTAAGATCACTACCGGCGATGGCTCAAACCCCACCCGCAAGTAAAATTCTCGTGCCTCATCAGATAATGCATGAACCAACATCCCGCGGATACCAATAGTATCTGCCCCGCAATCCGGTGTCGCGAACCAGCACACGTCCAACCCCTTGACCATGCAGTGATTGATCCACTACCAGTCATCCCAACACCACTATATAGGGATCGGATCGGGCATATTACGGCGAAAACGACCGGGCGCAGCAGTTTGCATAGTTTTGCGCAGTGCAACATTTGCTGCAGGAGCCTGATCCAAACGGGTAAGAAATTCCTGGTAAGCCTCTGGAGCGGCCATAATGATGCGCTGTTCGAGCAACGCTTCCTCTGCGGCAGCCCGAGCAGCTTCCAGCATGAAAGCAGTTCGTTCTGCACCTGAGGTTTCGGGAGTAAAATCCAGATAATGTCACCCGCACCATCTGGACATCATTCAGGCTACCGCCGTGCGTTTCTGTCGGCTCATCAGCCAGAATACCGCTGCGCCTGCCAGCAGAATGCCTGGGGCAGAGGCGGCCATCACCCCGATAGTTCCGGTACCCAGCGCCAGCATTTTTCCGGCCAGTAACGGACCACTCATCGCGCCAAGGCGGCCAATCGCCACCGCCGTCCCCACTCCTGTTGCACGGATTTCGGTGCGATAAAACAGCGGAGCCAGTGCATACAGCACGCTCTGCCCGCCAGTAGCAAACAGTCCGGCGACGAATCCAGAGAACAGCATCGTGCCGAATGACGTCGCGGTGCCTAGCGCCAGCAGCGACGCCAGTATGCCGATATAAATCAGCAGCGACATCCACAGCGGGCTGAGCTTATCCATCAGCGCCCCCAGAAGCAGCGTACCGCTGGCAGCGCCAAGCTGCAGGACAAACATCACTCCCACCGCCTCGCTGGGGCTGAATCCCTGACCGACTAACAGCATCGGCAGCCAGTTAATCAGCATATATACCACCAGCAGCGTGAAGAAATAGCACAGCCACAGCAGCAGAGTGGCTGTGGCGTTGCCCGGCGCGAGGAGTGTGCTTAACGGCACGCCTTCGGCACTGCGCCGGAAGACCTGCGATTCCGGCAGCCAGCGCAGCAACAGCGGCACCAGCAGCAACGGAACAATACCGCCAACCCAGAACACCGTCTGCCAGGCCCCGGTAAGGCCGAAAAAACCCAGCGCAGCCGCCAGCGCCGCGCCGATGGGAACGCCGCAATACATCAGGCTAACCGCCCTGCCGCGAAAACGGTGGCCAGCGGCTTCCGAGGTTAACGCAATCAGATTCGGTAACGCCGCGCCCAGCCCAACGCCGGTCAACAGCCTCGCCAGTAGTAGCGTCGGGAAATTCCACGCCAGCGCGGTGGCAATGGAAAACAGGCCAAAGAGAAACACCGATCCCAACAGAATACGCTTGCGGCCGAGGCGATCCGCCAGAATACCGCCAACCAGCGCACCTGGCAGCAGGCCAAGGATCCCAGCGCTGAAAATCCAGCCCATTTGCATTTTATCCAGCGCGAACGCCTGGGTCATACCGACGGCGGCAATGCCCGCCGCCTGCAAATCCAGCCCTTCCATCAGGGCCACCATAAAACAGAGCCCAACGGTTAACATCAGGCGCGAATTGCTTGCAGTCGTTGTATTGATCATAGGGTACCTCTGCGATATCCGGACAAGCGGAGCAGGTGAATGGCGGCTGATGCTTTGCCAGCCGCTCGTCTCCTTTATTTGCTACGATTAAGCAGATCCAGTGCGACGTCGACAATCATGTCCTCCTGGCCGCCCACCATCCGCCGCTTGCCCAGCTCGACAAGGATATCCACCGCGCTCAGGCCGTAGCGCGCCGCCGCCACTTCGCTGTGGCGCAGAAAGCTGGAGTAAACCCCGGCATAGCCCAGCGCCAGGGTTTCGCGATCAACCCGCACAGGGCGATCCTGGAGCGGACGCACCAGATCATCGGCAGCGTTCATCAAGGCATAAAGATCTGTACCGTGATTCCAGCCGAGCTTATCGGCCGTGGCGATAAAAACTTCCAGCGGCGCATTGCCCGCGCCGGCCCCCATCCCCGCAAGGCTGGCATCGATGCGATCACAACCCTCTTCCACCGCGGCAATAGAGTTAGCGACGCCGAGGCTCAGGTTATGGTGCGCGTGTATCCCGGTGGCGGTTTCCGCTTTCAATACCGCTTTGAGGGCGCGGAAACGATCGCGAATATCGTTCATATTCATCGCTCCGCCGGAATCAACCACGTAAATACAGGTCGCACCGTAGGATTCCATCTTCACCGCCTGCTGCGCCAGTTGATCCGGAGTGGTCATATGGCTCATCATCAGGAAGCCCACGGTATCCATCCCCAGTTCGCGGGCGAAGGCGATATGTTGCGCCGAAACATCCGCTTCGGTGCAATGGGTCGCTACGCGTACCACCCGCGCCCCGGCCTGATACGCGTTTTTCAAGTCGTGCAGGGTGCCAATGCCAGGCAACAATAAGGTGGCGATTTTCGCCCGGCTTACCGACTCCGCGGCGGCTTCAATCCACTGCAGATCGCTGTGTGCGCCGAAGCCGTAGTTAAAGCTGGAACCCTGCAGACCATCGCCGTGAGCCACTTCTATCGAATCAACGCCTGCGCTATCCAGCGCCCTGGCAATCTGGCGCACGTTATCGAGCGAGTATTGATGGCGAATCGCGTGCATCCCGTCGCGCAGGGTTACATCTGAGATATAGAGTTTTTTGCCGTTCATGCTGCTTCTCCCGCCGCGTCGTTCATCGCCTGGGCCATTTTTTCCGCCGTCGCCAGCGCCGCCGAAGTCATAATATCGAGGTTACCCGCGTAAGCTGGCAGATAATGCGCCGCACCTTCGACCTCGAGGTAAACCGCCGTTTTCAGACCGGAAAAGCGACCAACGCCCGGCAGATTTACCGGCTTGTCTTCTGGGATCACCTCAAACTGTACTTGCTGTTTCAGGCGATATCCCGGCACATAGGCCTGCACTGCCGCCGTCATCTCCGCGATCGAAGCGGCAATCGCCTGCTGCGACGCCGCTTCACTCAGTACATAAACGGTATCGCGCATCATCAGCGGCGGCTCCGCCGGGTTCAGCACGATAATCGCTTTGCCTTTCGCCGCCCCGCCAACTTTCTCAATGGCTTGCGAAGTGGTCTCGGTAAACTCATCGATATTGGCGCGTGTTCCCGGCCCGGCGGATTTGCTGGCAATCGAGGCGATAATTTCCGCGTAGTGTACTTTCGCTACCCGAGACACCGCCGCCACCACTGGGATGGTTGCCTGACCGCCGCAGGTCACCATATTGACGTTACCCTCAGCAATATTGGCCTCAAGATTAACTACCGGCACGCAGTACGGGCCGATGGCAGCCGGGGTCAGGTCAATAACACGGATCCCCGGTTTGGCTTCCCGCAATGCGGCGTCGTTTTTCACATGCGCTCCGGCGCTAGTGGCGTCAAAAACGAAATCGATATCGGCAAACTCGGCCATCTGCATCAACCCGCCCACCCCCTCATGCGTGACAGCGATGCCCATGCGCCGGGCGCGGGCCAGTCCGTCGGATTCAGGGTCGATGCCGACCATCACCGCCATCTCCAGGTGCTGCCCGTGGCGCAGAATTTTGATCATTAAATCAGTGCCGATATTGCCGGAACCGATAATGGCGACTTTACGTTTACTCATTTCTGCTTTCCTCTTTGGCGACAAAAGTCGCAGCCACTGAACCTAAACCATCGATATGGGCTTCAACCCGGTCGCCGGCGTTAATCGCCACCATTGGGCCTAACGCCCCGGTCAGCACAATATCTCCCGCCCGTAGCGGTTCGCCGAAGCTGGCCATTTTGCACGCCAGCCACACCGCCGCGTTCAGCGGATGGCCGAGGCATTCGCTGCCGCGCCCGCTGGACACCTGTTCCCCGTTACGGGTCATGCGCATAGCGCAGTTTTTCAGATCCAGCCCGGCCGGTCGCAGCGCCGGACTACCCAGTACGTAAACGCCGCAGGAGGCGTTATCGGCTACCGTGTCAACAAAGCCAATCGACCAGTCGCGGATACGGCTACCGACCACTTCCAGCGCGGGTAGCACCCAGTCGATGGCGGCGTACAGCTCATCAAAAGTGGTATCGGCATGCGGCAGGTCGTGTCTGAGCACCAGAGCGATTTCTGCTTCAACTTTCGGCTGTAACACCCGAATGAACGGCACGTCGGCGTTATCGCCGTAACACATATCGGCAAACAGGGTGCCGAAGTCCGGCTGACCAACGCCCAGTTGCTGCTGCACTTTAGGATGAGTCAACCCCACCTTGCGCCCTACTACCCGGCGGCCATTGGCGATGTGGTGCTGTACGTTAATCCTCTGGATGGCGTAGGCCGCCTCCGCATTATCTACACCGAGAATATCGCGCAGTGGTTCAATAGCCAGGCCACACATTTCGGCCTCACGCAAACGCTGCGCCAGCAGTTCAAGAGATAAAGTTGTCATCATGATTTCTCAGGTCGCGCCAGAAAATCGAGCACCAGTTGGTTGAAGCTCTCTGCATGTTCCCACTGCGCCCAATGGCCGCAGTCGCGATAGATATGCAATTCGGAACCGTTGATCCCTGCCAACAGACGCAGCCCGGCGTCCATCGGCACAAAACGGTCATTGCGCCCCCAGACGATCAGGGTTTGAGCGCAAATCTCGCCGAGACGCGGGCTAAAATCCGGGAACTGTTTCGGATTGGCTTCCAGGCTTTTGACGAAGTTATCCAGATGATCCCGGCGCGATAGCATATTATTGAGGCGCGCTTCGAACAGGGCTTCGGTCAGATCGCGGGTATCGAAGACAAAGATGCTCATCATCTTTTTCAGGTTTTCAATGGTCGGCTCGCGATACAGGCCGTTCAGCAACTTGATGCCTTCCGTCGGCATTGGCGTAAACAGGCTCATCCCGCCGGTTCCGCCGCCCATCAGTACCAGTTTGCCGACGCGCTCCGGCCAGCTCAGGGTAAAAGCCACCGCGCTGTGCCCACCCATGGAGTTGCCCAGCAGATGCACTTTGCTGATATCCAGTTGGTCAATAACGCTTTTCAGTACTCTGGCATTCAGATCAGAACGAGAGCCGCGATTGATGACAGAATCACTTTTCCCCCAACCGGGGCAGTCCAGCAGAATCACCCGGTAGCCCGCCTCGACCAGTGGGTCAATATTGCGGCTAAAGTTGGCCCAGCCGGTGGCACCGGGGCCGGAGCCGTGCAGCAGGACCACGGTTTCATCACCCTGACCGCAGTCATTAAAATGGATGTGTAATGTTTCTCCGCCTTCTTCAACGTTGAGGAAACGGCTGGTGGCGGCTTCAGTTTGCGGCTGGTAGCTCATCATATTCTCCTGTTAATTCAGTTCTGCGTGGTGGCGCTCAGTGAGCCAAATCCGGCAATCCACTCGGGGATAGGTCGGTAATAGCGGCCTTCACAGCGCCAGCGGCCAAACGCGGATAGCGCGGCAAAGGCGGCCACCCAGGTTTTAATTTCGTGCGTCGATTTGCCAGCCATTGCCGACAGTTCTTCGTTACTGACGGCATCGAGTTCCGCCAGCCGTCCCTGCTCCAGCAGGCTCATAAAACGGTTGTCCCAGACGGGGTTGAGCGGATAGAGCGAGTTCTGGTCTTCGGTAAACTGTTTCGCCGCGTTAATGACCCGCTGCTGGCGAAGCTCCCGCTCGTCCGCCGGCAGCTGCTTACCGCTGCCCAGCAGTCGGTCACGCATATGGGCATCGGCCTTCGTCAGCTCCGGCACAGGCGGTTGATGCGACAAGCCGCCAGAGCCAAGGATTAATACCCGTTTATTGAGGGTGCTAAGGAAAAGGCCAATAGCTTCACCCAGCATACGGGTACGCTTAAAGCCCGGCAGTGGCGATGCGACGCTGTTGATAAACACAGGCAGAACCGGCAGCATATCCAGCCCACCGAGCAGGAACTCCAGCGGTTGCGCAAAACCGTGATCCACCTGCATACAGTAAGAAACCGCCAGGTCGATCCCGTCCTTTATCACCGCATGGGCGCAGGCCTCCGCCAGCGCCGTCGGTACTGGCAGAACGCCACTGGCACTGCTGAAATCACCGATAGAGGTCGCCCCGATGCCTAAACAGAAAGGCGGCATCACATCGTAGAAAAAGCCGTTGTAGTGATCGGGGGCAAACAGCACCACCAGCTCCGGGTCGAAGGCGGCAATGCGCGTCCGCGCGTCGGTGATCACGCCATTGACCTCATCCAGCACCGCCTGTTGCGGGTCAACGTAGCCCACCAGCGGGGTATGCGAGAGGCAATGAAGATAAGCGTTCATATCAGGCCACCTGTTCAATCGGTGCTGTGGCCTGTGCGGCGGCCAGTTGCATTTTGCCCGCCAGCGCGTCAAGCTTTTTGCTCAGGGTTTGCGGAATAGCCACGGTAGCGACGAAGCGATCCGGGCGCACAACGGCAATGGAGGTATTGTGCTGCGCGAACCAGCTTTTCAGGCGGTTTTGCGTATCGCCGACGCGGGTGACACCAGGCACGTTGTCCTGTGCGCAATGAATCTGCACTTCCGGCACGACCCGGATAAACTGCACTCCGGCTGCGCGCCAACGGGCAATCTGTTCGTCGTTGAGTCCCCACAGCGGATTGCAACCCCAGGCGATAATGGCGAACCTGGCGCCAATCACCTCATCCAACAACGTCACCTGCCCCCCTTCAAGCGTGACCTTCGGCTGGATAAACATTTTGCCAACCGGGGATGTTTTCCCTTCGCCTTCTGCCAGCAGTGCACCGTCGTGATATTGCGGCATGGGCTTGAAGCGCATTTCAAGAAAGTAGCGTTTGACCGGTGGAAGATAGTTCAGCAGCCAGGAGATACCATCACGCACCGCACCATGCCAGCGTTTTGGCGGCGCCAGTACGTTACCGGCGGTGACCGACAGGTTGATCATCGCTTTGGCATGGTCCCTGCGCTCCTGCTGGTAACTGTCCAGCAACGATTCCCCGGCTTTACCATTAACCACCAGCACCAGTTTCCACGCAAGGTTAAAGGCGTCGCGCATGCCGCTGTTGTAACCCTGCCCCTGCCAGACCGGCATGATGTGCGCGGCGTCACCCGCCAGCAGTACACGATCCACGCGGAAGCGTTCGGCGATACGTGCGTTATGGGTGTAGACGCGCTGGCGGATCAACTCGACATTGTCCGGATCCGGCAGCACTTTGCTCAACAGTTGGCGCATTTTGTGCGGCTCGCTAAGTTGGGCCTCGGTTTCACCCGGCATCACCATAAATTCAAAGCGCCGTATCCCGTGCGGCAACGCGGCGGAGACATACGGGCGCACCGGGTCACAGCACAAATAGACATGCGGCGTCGCCAGTGGGTCGTTGGCGATATCGATAACCACCCATTGATTCGGCGCGGTTTTCCCTTCGAAGGGAATATTCAACGTGCGGCGAATAAAGCTGGCTCCGCCATCGCAGGCCACCAGCCAGTCGGCGCGAACGGTTTCCCGCTCGCCGTCGCTGCCTTTTATGTTCAAAGTGATACCGTCACTATCCTGGCTAAAAGCTTCAACTTCACGGGAAAACAGGCAGCGCACGTGGGGAAAGCGGCTGAGGCCGTCGTACAGCACCGCATCGACCTGCGGCTGAATAAACGCGTTACGGCGCGACCAGCCAAACTCATCGGTCATCGGCTGAATATCGGCAAAGCAGCGCCCTTTCGGGGTGAGGAAACGCATAGCATGCCATGGCGTGATATGCGGCAGCACCTTGTCCACCAGCCCCACCGCCTGCATCGCCCGTAGCGCCTCATCGTCGATACCGATGGCGCGGGGATAATCAATCAGCGACTCCAGCTTCTCAATCAGTAGTACGCTTACGCCCATCTGTCCAAGGTAGTTGGCGATCAACAGGCCAACCGGGCCTGCGCCCGCAATAGCGACCTGAGCAGTATCCTGTACGGACGGTTGGATATCAGGATTAGATATTGTCATTTTCAAGACCTCACGCTGCAGACAAATTGCCGCCCTTGCAGAGAATTCAACGGGGCATTTGTTAATTAAATGTAAATATATTTTTATTGTGAGGTCAGTATAGGTTCGGTAATTTGCGCTACAATAAAAAAATCATCCAGAGTGCACCTGGTGCACTCTATTGTTTAAGCTGATTTTTATTGAAAACGCATGAACGAAAACTCGTCAGCAGATTACAAAACGGTTCGCGGATTAAGCCGTGGATTATTGTTATTAAATTTGTTAAATAAATTCGACGGAGGCGCGACGGTCGGCACTCTGGCCGAGTTTAGCGGCCTGCATCGCACTACCGTCAGGAGGCTACTGGAAACACTACAGGATGAGGGGTATGTTCGCCGCAGTCGCTCCGATGACAGCTTTCGGTTGACGATTAAAGTTCGTCAGTTAAGTGAGGGATTTCGTGACGAACATTGGATTTCTGCCCTCGCCACGCCACTGCTTGGCGAGCTGTTGCAGGAGGTTTTATGGCCCACCGACATCACCACCCTTGATGTCGATGCGATGGTGGTGCGCGAAACAACCCATCGTTTCAGTCGGCTTTCCTTCCACCGGGCGATGGTTGGTCGCCGCCTGCCACTGCTGCTGACCGCCTCCGGATTGACCTGGCTGGCCTTCTCTCCGGAACATGAACGAAACCCAATAATCGAGATGCTGGCGGCCCGCCCGGAAGTGGAGTATCAGCTGGCGCGCGAGCCGGAAAAACTGGCCGCCATTCTCGAACGCACCCGACAAAACGGTTATGGTGAAAACTTTCGCGGCTGGCAGCAGGAGGAGAGAATCGCCTCTATTGCCGTCCCTGTCCGCCGCCAGCAGCGGGTTATCGGCTGCCTGAGCCTGATATATATAGCCAAGGCGATGACCATCGACCAGGCAGTGCAAAAATATCTTGCCTCGCTGCAGAAGGTCGCCTGGCAGATAGAAGAGCGTATGTCCGATGAAGAGGTTTTTTACTAAATAGCTTCGCAAAATAATAGATCACGTAAAAGGAACTCAGCCCGGATTGTATTACCTGTAAGTATTACGGGCGCTATGCTTTTCTTAGACGGAAGTCAGTGACAGTGTATGTAATGCCTTTTGTGTCAATTGACAGGAGGAATAAGCCAGTTACCCAGGCAGCAACAGCATTGCCACCCCGAAACAAAACATGACAGGGATAATTTTTCTCATCAATTACAATTTCATTATTTTGACTTTTATAAGTTACAACTTATTTTATTACCGATATTTATTAGCTGGTGCTAACCCAATAAACCACATTCACTAATGCCGCCAGCCACAATCAAGCCAGTGACACTATTGCCCGGTAGAATACGCCAACGTTGAGCTATATCCCGCACCTCACCGGAACGTTCACCCCAGATACACGCAATACCAGCGTCAAATGCCAGCAAATTTTCATTAGCCGGTCATGTGCCTGGAATAAAATACCCCTTTCACTATTCTGGACTTGTAATCTTATGCTCATGAATCACCGTAGACTTTTGGTATATGGGTACAGTGTTTATGTCTGGGCAGGATTGCTGGTCAGTGCTGCTGCCGTGGCTCAGGACAGACGACAGGTTGCTGAGCCAACCTTGCCCAGGAATGTCTGCACCACGTTGGAACCTGCTTCTGATTCATCTTCCCGCAACGATACCCTCCGTATACAGGACGCTATCAATCGATGCCCTGCAGGAGCTGCGGTACACCTGGCCAGCGGCCGCTTTATCAGCGGCCCGCTAACCTTCAAATCTGGAGTCACACTCTGGGTTGACCGCGATGCGGTACTGGCTGCCAGCACCGATCCACGGGTTTACGACAAAGACGGGCATTGCGGCAGCATTGACGACAAGGGAAACGGCTGCAGACCTTTTATATTGTTTCGGGGCACACAAGGCGGTGGCATCGTTGGTGAGGGTGTGATCGATGGGCAAGGAGGTGAGACTATGGTCGGGCATAAAGAGACCTGGTGGCAGTTGGCTCGTCGCGCGCAAGCTGAAGGCGGCAGACAGAACGTGCCACGTTTGATCGAGGTCGATAACTCGCGCGACATCACCTTCTACCAAATCACGCTGCACAATTCACCAAATTTCCATGTGGCCCCGAAAGGTGTCGAGGGTGCAACCTTTTGGGGGATACGCATTGATACGCCAGCTGATGCACGCAATACTGACGGCATCGATCCGGGTGCCTCACAGGATGTGACCATAACTCACAGCTTCATCCGCACCGGTGATGACAACGTGGCTATCAAGGCCGGTAGCGGCACTACCTCCCACATATCACTGATCGACAACCACTTTTATTGGGGACATGGACTGTCCATCGGCAGCGAGACGGTTGGCGGTGTCAGCGACATACTGGTACAGAACCTGACGCTGGATGGCACCACCTCGGGCCTGCGCATCAAAAGTGATGTCAGCCGCGGCGGGCTGGTTCGTAATGTACGTTACGAACACATTTGCCTGCGCGACAACCGCCGCCCACTGGATTTCGATACTCACTACACTCCCAACGCACGGGGCAACCAGATCCCGGTCTATCGCAATATCATACTTCGCGATGTCGTCGGCACATCGGGTAACCTGGTACTGCGTGGCTTTGACGCAGCCCATCCTCTGGGCATCATGCTGGATGGAGTTCGCTTCAACATGGACGCACACTGGCAGGTTGAATTCGCGCAGATACAAACCGGACCAGAAGGAACCCGTCCAGCGCTACCCGGAAAGCCTCTGGGTACAAATGTCTACGTTGGTTGCAGCCAACGCTGGGTGCCTTTTCCGGCCAAAAATAAAGAGCAGACTTTCCCGGCAATTCCCATAAAACGGTAAGCTGGTCACGGGGTTGTAGAGCAGGCCGCCTGTATCCGTTGCCAGAGTCTGGCTGAACGAAGAATCTGAAGTGAGTGACCAGGTAACAGTGAGTATGGGGCTGGCAAGTTCTGGAAAACGGGAAGAATACGAGTGAGAGTATTGCTGTGGCTGATGCCGCGCTTTACTGTGCAAAACAGCCATGGCGTATTGAATCCGGGAAGAAGGTACTGGGTGGTTGCATATTTTTGCCGCCACCCAAACGGGTTTACATAACAGAGAACGGATATTCGACAAACACGCGAATTTCATTACCGCCAATGTTGTAATCCGCCGCATCAGAAGAGACGCGCAATACGGAATAGCGCAGTTTCAGTTTCAGGTTTTTGGCAATGCCATTTGGCACTTTGTACTGCACCTGATTGAAGAACTCATGTTCGTGACCATTACTGCTGGCAGAGGTTTTAATGTTGTCACCACGCACATAAGCCACATCGTAACTCAGCCCCGGAGCACCGAGCCCGCTCAGGTCAACCGAATAAGCCACTTGCCAGGAGCGCTCGTCCTCACCATTGAAATCAGACCAGTAAGAGTTAGCCAGCCAAATCGTGTTGCCGCCATCGCCGATACCGCCATTTTTACGATAACCGCCATAATGGTAACCCGTGCTGCCACTGCTCTGTTGCCAGGCGATTTTGAAGGTATGGATATCCCACAACACATAGCTTGCTGCCAGGCTCCAAATCGTATTACTGCGCCCAGTATTCAGGCTGTCGGCATAAGACTGGTCAAGGCGAGAATTATAGCCGTTGAAGTCCAGAATTAATTTCTGGTCATTGGTCAGCGGTTGGGTGAACGTCATGCCAAGATATTGCTTGTTTTGCACATCCTGCACAGATGACGCATAAAAAGCGGCATTAAACTGGTCATTAAAGGCATAACGCGCGCCAGCAAAAGCCAGGCTGTTTAACCCACTGTCATGGCTGTCGTCGCTTTTTTACTGTTCTGCTGTGAAATAGCCTGCACTGATATCCAGCCCCCGTAGTTCCTGCGAATCCAACATGAAGCCAGTAAAAGATTCATACAGCAAACGGGATTCGTCGGCAGTAACAATGGGCAATGCCGGGCGCTGATTACCGTAGCTCAACACAGTATTGGAAAAGCGCATTTTGGCACGCGCGCCAAATTTGGCTAAGTCAGACTTCGCTTTGCCATCCTGATCCTGAGCAAAGAAGTCGATTCCGCCCGCGCCGCTACGCCCGCGACCACCATCAAGGCGCACTGCATACTGAGCAATACCGTCCACACCAAAGCCAACCGGCCCTTGAGTAAACCCGGAATTATATGTCGCAATAATGGCCTGACCCCATTCATCCCGGTCGCGAACACCAACGTCTTTATAATCACGCTTGATATAGGCATTTTTCAGCAATACATCCAGGTTACTATCTTCCAGAAAGCCGTTACTGGTCTGTTGCCCTGAGTCGGCCGCAGCCGCATTTGCCGACAAGACCAGCAAGGCGGCGAAAGGCAGTGATTTTTTCACGTTGTGTTTACCTGTGTTGTCTGTTTGTATAATTGCTTATTTGAATGAAAAACATACACCTCAATGTAACTACAGGTTACACAGGCATACAATTTGTCATTTTTACCAGGCAAACAAACGAAAAGTATTATCAATTGGTGCGATGGTTAGCAGACTGTGTGCTCAATAGTAAGGAAAACAGCAGCTTTGTATAAAAAACAGCCAAAAATTGCTATTTTTCATTTTTTCCTGAATGGCACTGGCAGTAACACCTTTTAAACTAACAATAAACCGGTCGAACAGCGCTTTCGTTCGCCGCGCGATCACTGACAAAATCCGCTTTACCATGGCGGTTACACTATAAGTAATTTCGGCAAGGGTATGCAAAGCAAGAACCCGGAGGAACTTTCCCGGGCAACAGCACAAAGAACACCACGGCCAGGCTGACCATAACTATTTACATTTACAATAAGTCGTTAGTCATTCTCATAAGAATTATAAATAACTTAAAGAAAACTTCCGAAATACTCATTACCGACACCAAATACCCCATTAACTAATTGACAAAAAAATCACGTATATCTATTTTTGTCGCCGTTGAGAAAAGTAATTTCAACAATGGATGAATATTTATCAACTAATATGGATTTATAAAATGAAAAAAACTGCAAAAGTATTTGCTTTACTGGCCGTTATTTCTACCTTAACTGCATGCAGCGGCACTATTCAGAACAAAGAGAAAGACTGCAGCTATGATTACCTGCTGCACCCGGCGGTTTCCATCTCTAAAATTATTGGTGGTTGTGGCGACACAGCAAAATAACCCACTTCGTCTGAAAATAATTATTCCGGCCAACATAATCATATGGCCGGAATAATTATAACTGTACAGCAAAAACTCTTGCTGTAGCTGGTTAATCAACAAGAACCGTTAATAGCCTCTTGCTGAACCCGCCGGGCGGCGTACATCATTTGCCCCATATAAATATCCTTCACGTACTTTCCCTGATACCGCACTATCGTTCCCTGAACTGGCAGTACTGACACCCGCAGCGCCTGGCAGCCCAACCATAATCAACTCCGCCGCGCCCCAGGGAGTTTGTTCCACCATTTTATACCCCATCCCTGCCAGGATTTTTAGTGTATCTGCCGAGACGCCACGTTGCTCATAATAAACCTCATCTGGCAACCACTGGTGATGGATACGTGGTGCATTCACCGCCTCCTGCGGCGCCATACCAAAATCAATAATGTTCAGAGCTGTTTCCAGAGTGATAGTAATAATGCGTGAACCACCAGGTGACCCAAGCACCAGAAAAATTTTCCCGTCTTTAGTGACCAGAGTTGGGCTCATTGAAGAGAGAGGCCGTTTGCCCGGTGCAATACTGTTTGCCGCCCCCTGAACCAGCCCATACATGTTTTTAGCTCCCACCTTAGTAGTGAAATCATCCATTTCATCATTCATAAAAAAGCCAGTACCCGGTGCCATCACCACCGCCCCAAAACGTCCATTAATGGTATAGGTGGTGGAGACGGCATTGCCTGCGCTATCCACAATGGAATAATGGGTAGTTTCCGGTTTTTCATGAGGTGCAACCCCAGGCTTTAAGGATGATGAAGGCGTGGCTTTATCTGCAGGAATGGTTGCCCGGATTTTTGCTGCGTAATCCTTACTGAGCAGTCTGTCCAGAGGGTTTTTAACAAACGCCGGGTCGCCAAGATAGGTATTCCTGTCAAGGTAGGCATGGCGCATTGCTTCTGTCAGAGTATGGATAGCCGCAGCGGAGTTGAACCCCATAGATTTCAAATCATACCCTTCCAGTATATTCAGCGTTTCACACAGCGTGACGCCCCCTGAGCTGGGCGGCGGTGCCGAAACGAAGCGGTAACCCCGGTATGTGCAGGTAACAGGCGCGGTTTCTGTCACCCGATAATTGGCAAAATCTGCGGCTGAGATAACCCCACCGCCTTTTTTCGCCGCGGCAGCCACTGCTTGTGGAATACGGCCTTTATAAAAAGCATCGGTCCCCTGTTTCGCTATTGCTTCCAAAGTCTTTGCCAGGTCACGCTGCACCAGCCTGTCCCCTGGTTGTAATGGAGAGCCATCCGGGCGCAGGAAAATACTGGCGATGTACGGGTCCTTTTTGAACCTCTCCACCGTTGTGTCGAGGACGTCCGTATCCGCCCGGGTGAGAATGTACCCTTCCCGGGCCAGCTTAATGGCCGGAGCCATAACCTGCTCACGCGTCAACTTACCGTACTTCTGGCGCGCCGTTTCCATGCCCAGCACAGTGCCGGGTACACCAGATGCCAGCCAGCCATAAAGGCTCGCCCCTTTGACCAGGTTACCATTTGCATCCTGGTACATCCTGACGCTGGCTCCAGCTGGTGCCATCTCGCGAAAATTAATGAAGGTATCTTTGCCGTCAGCGAGGTGGATTGTCATAAATCCACCGCCGCCAATATTTCCACAACAAGGGTTTACTACAGCTTCGGCGTAACCTACCGCAACCGCCGCATCAATGGCATTTCCCCCTTGCTTTAAAATTGCCAACCCGACTTTGGTCGCCAGGTCCTGAGATGTTACGACCATCCCATGTCGTGCTTCTGTTGCTGGCGCCGAAGCCGCATAAATCTGGCTACTGACCAATAACGCTGCGATGGAAAGCGCCCCTTGCCATTTTCTTATTAGCATTGTTACTCCTTGCCTGTTATGTAAAAAAAGCCTGCAACTTTGCAGGAAGGGTAATCCATTCGTGCAAGAGGCAGGCCAATTTAACTATAGGCAAATCCAGGCTGAGTGCTTATTTAATTATTTATAAAACAGCCAGATATATTCTCAACAGCAAACATTTTAACCATATATTTTTTATGCCTTTATAAACAGATAAAAACTATGCACACCGTCGGTGCAAGCTATTTCCCCAGACGGGATAGCATTTCCGGGCGCATAAATTTATGAATGACCAGCATAAACAGCACCGAAGGCAGTAACAGAATTAACGCGGTTATCGACGATATCTGGTAATTACCAGACATGCTGGCGGTATAAAGCATAATCGGCAATGTCGAAATATCCGGCGCACCAACAAAAAAAGTGCCAGTAAATTCATCCATTGATTCCAGAAAAACAAAGATACTCGCGGCGATTATCCCGGGTGCTGCCTGAGGCAAAATAATGGTGAAGAAAGTGTATACCGGCCCGGCTCCCAGGTTACGGGCAGCTCTGGCCTGCAATGGGTCTGTGGCTGAAAACGCAGCAACACTTATCCAGACGGAATACATTAACCCATGCACACTGTGTACCAGAACCACCCCCAGTACCGTACCATTAAGCCCCCACAGGTAAAACAGGCGGGCAACGTTCATATACACAGTCAGGTTTGGGAATGCCTGTGGGACAAGAAACAGCAACATGAACACCAGGCGTAACGGCATAGTACGTTGAGCCAGGGCATAACCCGCAGGCACAGAGACAACCAGGCAAACCAACACGCTCAGTAGCGCAATTCCGAGGCTGGTAAATAATGAACCAGAAACATCACTATAAGGGCTGAATACCTGAAACCAGTATTTTAAACCCCACTGGCTGGGCAGTGCATGAGGGAAAAACCAGCTTTCCGCCACACTCCAGATAAGTAAATTAACAACCGGTCCAAGCAGAACTAACACCAGAAAAATAACCAGCAGTGTTTGCCAAAACCGCCCACTATACATCTGCAAAATACGCCGAGGTAATTTGACTGATACCGGAACAGGTAACATTGCCGATGCCATTACTGGCCCCCTTTTTCTTTCAGGCTGTAGCGTAAATAAAACCAGGACAACACAGCACAGATTCCCCAGGAAACAATACCCAATGCACTGGCAACCGGGTAATCACCATAAGAGTTCACACGAAAAGCCATATCAACTGTCAACATGCCGGGGGAACCGGTGCCAATCATTAAAGGGACAGAAAGCACAGACAACATCATCACCGTGGACAACACCAATGCCACACCCAGGGTGGGCAGAACTTGCGGCAGAATAATAGTAAATAAAATGCGTATTCTGGACGCGCCCAAATTCCGTGCTGCCTGAATTTGCGCCGGATCTACCGCCGCCATCGCCCCGGCAACTAATAACGTGACAAAAGCAAATTGCTTCCAGACAAAGGTAATAATAATGCCTTTCCACCCTAAAAATGACACAGTTTCCAGTGGGTTAGCCAGGCCGGTCGCCACCAGCGCATTGTTCATTAATCCATTTTTTGCCAGGAACGTTCGCATCATTTGCGCCGTGACAATAAAGGGAATAAACAGCGGTAACCGGTACAATAAGCCCAGTAACCGGACTACTTTTTGCCAGGGAGATAACACAACTACTGCGGAAACTGTTACTGAAATCACTGCCAGTAACACCAGAGAAATCAGCACGATAACTACAGAAAAAACAATATCATGCGAATAGAGCGAAAAGACTTTACGCATTGGCTCAAGGCTGAATTCTGCCTGCTTACCGGTGAATGCGGTAACCAGAGAAGCCCCCATCGGCCAGATAAACAGCAGGCTTATCATTAGTGCGGCAGGTGCGACTAACAGATATAACTGAATGTTTTTATTTCTCATCCCAGGCTGTCCGACTACAGAATTAATGACAAAAATACGCCCGGGTGAGCAACCCGGGCTGAATAATTAATTTGCGACCTGGCTTTCATAACCTTCTTTGATGTCATCAAAATAAGGTGCTATAGGAAAACTTTTGCCGTATTCAGCCAGCGCCTGAGGTGTAATTTCAGCAAACAGCTTTTCCCAGGTAGCGGTATCCAGCTCTGGTTTTACATATTTCGCGTCAATCCCCGGATACCAGTTAAATTGCTTCACAATCCCCTGAGCCTGAACAGACGGGCTGGTTGCCAGGCTGATAAAATCTCGCGCCAGCTCAGGGTGTGCAGCTTTAGCAGGCAGGACATAATACATTGGTTGCCCGGGCATCCCTGGCGCTAACAGCGAAAGTTTAATTGACGGAGGCAATTTGCCCTGGTCTTTCCAGCTATAAAACATATCCACCCACACTGGGCCCATAGCTATCTCACCACGGCTCAGCATGTCGAGAGTACCTGCATTACCCGGTGTAAATGTCACATTCTGATTAAAGGCTTTAAGTTTCTGGAATGCTGGCACCCAGCTTTGCTCAATGGCTTTATCATAGGGACCAGCAGACAGACGCATGGCATCTGTACCGCCCCAGGCATAGATCCACCCCACCACAAAACTGACACCCGACATCCCGTTTTTGATACCGTTATACCCAAAGGCTTTCGGGTGTTTTTCTACCCACTGCACTAACTCGCTATAACTTTTTGGTGGTTTTTTTACCAGGTCACTATTCCAGGCGATGGCCGTCTGGCTCAAAAACATCGGCATGACATAGCCATCGACATTCACACCCAATGCATTTTTCGCATTCTGCGCACTGACCATTTTGCCTTCAGGAATAGAATCCCGGTAACGTGCCAGCAAGCCTTTTTCCACCAACTCACCACCTGCTTTCTGGTGCACCACGGCAACATCCATATCCCACTGTTTTACGCCACTCGCCTGCTGTGCCGATAGCTTCTCCATAATTTTATTCGAACCGGCATCTCCCGGCCCTGTTCCTATAACGTTCACTTTAACGCCAGGATGTGTTGCTTCGAATTTCGGTGCTAAAAACGTTTTCACGTAATCCACCATATTCTGGTCACCGGCTGTTGCCACATTAAGCACTGTATCCCCCCAGGCTAAGGGTGTAAGCAGCCCGCAGGAAAGTGACGCCATTACTGCCAATTTTTTTATGGAAAACATAATTATCCCCAAAATATTAATGAACAATAAGCCGTTACATTGCACGAGCAAAAATGTGCAAGGATGGCGCTGGAATATGGAGTGTTACCGGGGTTTGCTGCGCCCAACAGTTGGGAGCATCAGCAAACAGCATTTGATTATTGACCCGCACACCATGGCGGTAGTTGTGGCCGAGAAAAGCCGACTGTTCGACAACCCCGTGCAGGCACAGCCCGGGACAGGTGTGGTCAGTATGTTCACTGGTAATGGTGACATCCGTGCTGCGAAAATAAATTTCACTTTCCCAGCTTTCCGGCTGTGGCCTGACACAGTCAGGCAATTGATCTGATAACCAGACCAGCCGGTTATCTGCTCCCATAAAGTCGGCAACGAATGCCGTTGCCGGGTGTTGATACACGTTTTCAGGGGTATCGAGTTGCTCAATGGTCCCCTGGTTCATGACCGCGATCCGGTCTGCCATCACCAGCGCCTCTTCCTGGTCGTGGGTAACAATTAACGAGGTAAAACCCAGTTTTTCCTGCAATGTTTTTATTTCATGGCGTACGCTCAGGCGCACTTTTGCGTCCAGATTTGAAAGTGGTTCATCCAGCACTAATACATCAGGTTCAATAGCCAGAGCACGGGCCAGAGCCACTCGTTGCCGCTGACCACCAGATAATGCCGCCACATTTTTATCCGCCATCCCTTCCAGATTGACCATGGCGAGTAAATCCATTATTCGGCGCTGGCTTTCAGACTTGCCGACTTTACGCACCTTCAACCCAAAACCAATATTTTGCGCCACGGTTAAATGAGGCCATAACGCATAACTTTGAAAAACCATGGTGATATTACGTTGTTCAGCAGGCAGCAGTGTAATATTGCGCCCACCAACAGAAATCTCACCAGACAATGCAGGAATAAACCCACATAAGGTATTTAGCAAAGTGGTTTTCCCGCAGCCAGAAGGCCCCAACAATGCAAGCATTTCGCCTTTATTCACCGACAAATCAATGTCACGCAGAATAATCTGTCTCCCGTATCCGGAAGTTAACTGGCTGATTTGTAAATAGCTCATTGCCTTTTAACCTGAGTTCGGTTGTTTTTTTCCTGAATGAACACGTGTTCACTTGTCTGTAAAAAAAATGCAACCTTGGATCGACATGATGTGAACCTACTTTGTCGTGTATTTGTGACACTTTAATTAAGTCGGGAAGAAATTTAGCGAGGCAGAATGAGAATTGATGTTCTGGGTTGTGGCAGCGCATTTTCTTTACACCACACCACATCGGCTATTCGTATTATTGATAACCAGCAGGCACAATGGCTAATTGATTGTGGCCCTACCGTTCCGCGTGCGTTATGGAATCGGAAAGTGGATATCAATGCGATTGATGTAATTTTTTTCACGCATATTCACCCTGATCACTGCGCGGGCCTTGCGGTATTACTTAACCACTGGAAAAGTTTCGGGCGCGTGAAACCACTACAAATTTATTGCCAGTCTGAACAACAGACTGTGCTGGTTAACCAAATCGCGCTGGCAAACTGGCCACACACAGAGCTGACCTTTCCCATTGAAATCCTGGACAGCCAGCCGGAATGGAAGTGGTGTGGCTGGCAGATTCGCACAGCCTTCGCGCAGCATGAAATTCCAAGCCAGGCCATTCGCATTGAGGCCGATAACCATGTGCTGTTTTACAGTGGTGATGGCAGGCCAACAGACGCCACCCAGTCTCTGATGGCTGGCAGTGCGCTGGCTTTTCAGGAATGCGCATCCTGGCAACCTCTGACAACAGATGCTTCCCATGGCGATTACCCTGCCTGCCTGGCATTATGTGAGAAGCTGGCGTTAAACCTGATGGTGTTGTACCACACCCAGGATGCTGACCGGACCGCCATTACCCGGGCCTGCGCACTTCACCCGAATTTACGGCTCAGCAACGACGGTACCCTGTTCGACCTGGAGAAACCAAACTGGCTACAGGCGGCCTTGTGAAAGCACCCAACCCCAATAAACCTACAGTAACGGCGCAGGATGTTGCCCGCCTGGCGGGGGTTTCCCGTGCTGTAGTTTCCAGAGCACTCAGCAACAATGGCAGTGTTTCCCCGCAATCCCGCGCCAGAGTGGAAGCCGCGGCACGCCAGTTAGGTTATCAGGTTAACTTTCTGGCTCAGGGACTTAACCGGCAGCGTAGCCAGTTAATCGGCGTGGTGGTGGCCCGGTTAACTGACCCGTTTCGCAGTACTCTGGTCAATGCCTTGTTATCAGCAATTCAGGCCAGGGGATACCAGGCGCTGGTCACTGAAATTACTGATGAACAAGAAACCGGCCTGTCACTGCGCCGTTTCACGCAATTTCGGGTATCGGGCGTGGTCGTGACCTCAGGGCAACCCCCGGAATCGATTGTGCGGGAGTGTATTGAGCACCATATCCCTGTAGTGGGTATTAACCGGGCACAGAGTGGCCCGTCCATGGATGTTGTCTGTTCAGATAACCAGGCTGGCGCTATGCTGGCAGCATCACAACTCTGTGCGGCAGGATGCCAGTCGTTTATCTGGCTTAACTACCAGGGTTCAACCTGGGCAGGCCGGGCGCGTGGCGAGGCGTTTCGTCATGCACTTACCGTGCAGGGTATCGCGCCAGAATACCTGAGAGAATTGCAGGCACCACAGGACGGGTATGAAGGCGGCTTTTTGGCGGCACAACACAGTAACTTACTACGCCCGCAGGCCACTACCGGTATATTTTGTGCCAATGCGCTGCTGGCTTGTGGTTTTCTGGATAGCATGCGCCAGCAAGGGAAAAACGCTCCGACCGATTTTCATTTAATTGGCTTTGATAACACCCCCCAGACCGCATGGGAGAGTTACCAGCTCACCACGATTCATCAGCAAGTGGATGAACTGGCAGCAAAAGCGCTGGATTGTCTGCGTGAACGTGCAAGGCATCCGGAACGTGCTGCTCAGGTCATCCCGGTGGCGGTGGAGCTTGTCCATCGCCGTACTTCACCTTGCGTAACAGAGCAGACAGACACGTTATGACAACTGATCAAAAACAGGCGTTATTTACCCTGATTAAACACGCCGGGCAGCATGCTCAGGCATTGCGTAACCAGGGTTTGAAAATTGACAGTAAAGGCCAGCAAGATTTTGTTTCTGAGGCCGATATTTGGGTGGAACAACAGTTACGGCACTGGTTAGCACAACACTTTCCCACCGACGGTTTTTTAGGTGAAGAAAGCGGGTTGCAAACGGGTAACGGGCGCACCTGGGTAATCGACCCAATAGATGGCACCACAAACTATATTTCAGGAATGGATTACTGGTGCATTTCCGTGGCTTGTGTTGAAGGCGAACAGGTTGTACTCGGTATTATTTATGCACCTGACCGCAACGAGTTTTTTGTAGCTGAAGCCGGAAAAGGTGCCACATTAAATGGGCATCCTCTGCACCTGAGAGAACCCAACCCGGAACAGGTGGTTATTGGCCTTGGCCGTTCCAGCCGGACCTCTTTGGATGGCTACCTGAAAACATTACAACACCTGGCCGACCAGGGAGTGGAATACCGCCGGTTTGGTGCTGGTGCGCTGATGCTCGCCCATGTCGCCGCCGGGCAGGTGCACGGGTACTTTGAGGCGCATCTCAATAGCTGGGACGCACTGGCCGGTTTGCTACTGATTCTGGAAGCTGGCGGTCAGGCTAACCCTTTTCTGGCTCACAATGGCCTGATACAAGGTAATGTGATGTGGGCGGCGACACCGCGAGTATGGCAGCGGTTATCGCCTTTGTTGCTTGACTAGCCCCCCGGTGATACCGGGCGGGTAACAGCGCCAGAAGAATCGCCGGGTGGAGTGGGTGGAGGTACATCCGTCTTCCCGGCAAACAGGTAGTCCATGATATTACGCATAATAGGCGCAGCGGTTACACCTTCATCGCCTCCATTTTCCAGAATAAGTGTCACAGCAACCTGTGGGTCGTTATAAGGCGCAAACGCGGTATAAAACACATGATCGCGCAGGCGTAGTGGGATAGCTTTTGCGTTATAGACCTGGTTCTCTTTCAGGCTGAACACCTGCGACGTTCCACTCTTGGCCGCAATGCCGTAAGGTGCCGTATGAAAGTACTTATATCCGGTACCATTAGGGGCATTGGCCATCCCAAACATGGCCCGGCGAACCACGCCCCAGAATGGTGATGCAGGGTCGCCAACTTGTTGCTGCTCTTTGGGCGCCCGGTAGAAAGACACGGCTTTCCCCAACGCCATTTTCGCCATCAAATGAGGAATAATCACATGCCCGTTGTTTAACAGCGTTACCAGCGCTTTTTCCATCTGGATTGGCGTGGCAACCCAGTAACCCTGGCCGATACCAACGGAGATAGTATCCCCGCGATACCACTGTTTTTTGTGAACTTTGAGCTTCCACTCCCGGCTGGGCAGCAACCCCTGGTACTCTTCATGCAAGTCTATCCCCGTGTATTTACCATAGCCGAACTGGCTGAGCATTTTATGGATCATGTCGATCCCCATCATGTTCGCCACCTGGTAAAAAAACGTATCCGACGACTCTTCTATAGCCTGTGTAACCGTAATATTGCCGTGCCCCGATTTTTTCCAGTCGCGGTAACGACGGCTGGTGCCCGGTAATACCCAACTTGATCCACTGAACAGATGGGTTTCAGGCGTGATGACATGGTTAATCAGTGCCGACATCGCCATGTAAGGTTTGACTGTCGATGCCGGAGGGTAAAGCCCTTGTGTAACCCGGTTTATCAACGGCAAGTCCTGATTATGGAGTAAAGCAGCGTAACCTTTGGCACTAATCCCTTCGACAAAAGGGTTCGGATCATAAGAAGGTGTTGAGACCATCGCTAACACTGAACCATCGTGAGGGTTCTCCACCAGCACGGCGGCTCGCTGACCAACCAACTGTTTTTCGATAAATTGTTGCAAAGGAAGATCGAGTGTCAGCCAGATATTTTTACCCGCCACAGGCGGTATCTGTTTGAGAACCCGGACAATACGCCCGTGATTATCCACTTCAACTTCCTGATAACCCGTTTTGCCATGCAGCTGCGATTCGTAATAGCTCTCAATACCCTGTTTGCCAATATCGTGGTCAGCAGCGTAATTCTCAGCTTCCCCTTCTTCACTCAGGCGTTTGAGGTCATTGTCATTAATTTTGGAAACATAGCCGATAACATGCGCCAGCGACGCGCCCCAGGGGTACTGGCGTTCCTGGTAAGTATCAATCCCCACACCTGGAAAACGGTATTGTTCAACCGAAAACCGCGCCACAGCCTGATCCGACAACTCGTCTTTCAGGATAACGGGCTTGTAACGGCTACTATTGTGCAGCGTATGCCAGAAGTTATCGATATCGTCCGGTGTCAGCCCCACCACAGGTGTTAATTCAGCAATCGTGGTTTTGAGATCTTTAATTTTGTAAGGCGTAAGCTGAATATCATAGCGGGTAACGTTTTTGACCAGCGGCGTGTTATTGCGGTCATAAATTATCCCGCGAGTAGGCGCGATTGGCAGCAGTTTTATATCGTTCTGGCTGGATCGTTCACTATAGTAGCTGTTATCCAAAATCTGCAGGCGGTATAAGTTAACAATCAGAATACAAAAACAGACGATCACCAGCGCGAACGCAATGGAAACCCTGTAGACAAAGAGTTTTCTCTCTGCGTCAAAATCACGAATGGGTGTTTTTTGCATATCAATTTACAGTACAGAAATGCTCTTATACTCAAGATAATTCGAGTTGCAGCCAGGCGGCAACGCAGCGGATCCCGGAGCCTACACGGTTAAGTGACCGGGATAAGCGAGGACAGCCAACTCACTTATAATTTGAGATGAAGCGTCCAGGCGGGTTTAAGCCAGCACTCAGCAAACAGGTCAGTTGCTTTTGTGAGGAAACTAGCACACAGTAAGTGATACGCCTACCCTGAAGCTGTACTTTCCATACCTGATTTTGTTTCTATTTTTTTAAGTGTGTCGTGCGATTATGCTCACCCCCGAATAGCATGAAGAATAATAATGCAATAAATACATTAAGATAATGGCACTCTGTACCAGAAATCCTTCAGTGTGGCTTGCCTGCAGGTTTTGAACAATCGAAACACTTTCCCATCATTTTCGCTTCTGGAATTGTTTGCCCTAATTGCCATAACTGAGGTGTATCTACGCCATTGAGCACCAGTATACTCCCGCAATCCGTTATCTTTTCAGCCACAACAGCCAACGCTGGCGACATGACGTACTGTTGGTAAAATGCGGAGGCCAGCACAGTGACGGCAAACATCCCGCTACACACAACAGAAAATGGAATAATACCAGCACCGGCATCGCTCAGCCCCAGATGCACATCCGCCATTAACGCATTCAATAGCGGGTTATCCTGGGCATCAGCCAGATTCGGGAAAGACTCATTGACCATTAACGTCACAAATGGTGTTAGTGAGAGTTGACGCAGCAATTCTGGTGAAGATACCAGGTAAGCAGCCTGTTCAAAATCCATATGCAACAGATAACACAGCCCTCGGTGGTTAAACACATGGGCAGCCCGGCTAATAAAATTCAGTTGATTCTCAAACCAGTTTATATTGGCATGCTCTTTTGAAAACGCTGCCGGTAAATATCGCCCTGGAGGTTCTCCTGACATTATCCCCCATAATTTCCCGGTTTCACCAATGATGGCCGCTGAGCCACCTGGCACAGAAACCTGTTCCAACCGGGCAAGTGCTACATTGTATTGTTCCATAACTGACATCCTTGTTTAACACTACTTAAATGATCGGTAAAACCAATTAATACAACATTTTTGATCGATTAAATACGTGTTAATGCCTATCAATTCATGCGATTTGATCGATATAAACAGGTAATAATCCTATTGTTTTTTTATAGTTAATCATGTAATGGTCAATTTTTACCCATAAGGGAAATTTCATCGTACTACAGCGAACCGTCAACACATCAGCATATGTTAAGGCCACCAACCTTCTTTGCAACCACAAAGCTATTTTATTCGAAAATGCCATTTAAAAATAAAGGAAAGTGCTTTCATTTTTCATGGTGAATAATAAAAACACCCACTCACTGATAATAAAGCATTAGAAAAATACGCATTCTCCTACCAAATATTAATGAATACAAAAAAGAAGAAAAAATACACCAGTTAATATATACAAAAAAATCAAAACGTTAGTTATTTAAGTAATTTTTACCGAATAAAGTTTTAGCAGCACTTACCGATAAATTCACTATCTCTTGGTATATTCAATAATGGATTACAGACATGATAAAAAATCTGAAAGTCATAACCGGTATCATTGCAATATTGGTGATATTTTCGGTACTACAGCTGGTTACCAGTGGTTTTTTTTACTCCGCGGTTAATAATGATCGCCATAACTTTCAAAACTCAGATGTGCTGAACTACCAGCAGTCACAACTTACTGACAGTATTCTCACGCTTATCAAAACCCGTGTGACTATTAACCGGGTTGCCATTCGTTTTCTGAAGAACCAAAAAGACCAGGCTGCCATTGATGGAATGAAACGGTTGCTGGACAGTGCAGCAAAATCACTGATCCAGACAGAAGGTTCTTTTGCTAAATACAAAGGGTCACAAAACATCAGTGGGCAGGATACAACCCTTGCCAGCCAACTGGAGCAAAAGTACCAGGCCATGCATGATGTAATGAAGATGTCCATTCAGTATCTGGGAGAAGGTAACTACCCGGCATATGGAAATCTGGATGCACAGCAGGCACAGGATGAGCTGGAAGGGATGTACAACCAGTGGCGTAAACAGAATGCCAGCCTGTTACAAAATGCCGGACAGGAAAATCTGAACAGCTATAACAGTATGAAATGGACGCTGGGCGTGATTCTGCTATTGGTGGTGGTCACTATTGTCGTTTTGTGGCGTGGCCTTCAGGTTATTTTGTTACACCCTTTACGCAAAGTAATGGAACATATCCGCGCCATTGCTGATGGCGATCTGACACGTAGTATCGACGCAACTGGCAATAATGAAATGGGGCAACTTTCTGCCGGGGTTAAAGCCATGCAGGGGTCGCTGGTTCGTACCGTTAGCGCGGTGCGTGAAACGTCAAACTCTATTTTCACTGGTGCCAGTGAAATCTCTTCTGGTAGCCACAATTTGTCTTCACGTACTGAAGAACAAGCCGCTTCCCTGGTGGAAACTGCGGCCAGTATGGAAGAACTGACAGCAACCGTTAAACAGAATACCGACAATGCGCGCCAGGCGGCGCAATTAGCGAAAACGGCCTCAGAGACGGCACTCAAAGGTGGTGAAGTGGTCAATACCGTCGTGCACACAATGAGCGCCATTGCCGACAGTTCACAACAAATAGCCCATATAACCAGCGTTATTGACAGTATTGCTTTCCAAACTAATATTCTGGCGCTCAATGCTGCCGTTGAAGCAGCGAGGGCAGGAGAACAAGGCCGCGGTTTTGCTGTTGTTGCCGGAGAAGTACGCACCCTGGCACAGCGCAGTGCACAAGCGGCAAAAGAGATTAAGGAGCTTATCGACAACGCAGTTTCCCGGGTGAATACCGGTTCCGGTCAGGTCAGGACCGCGGGCTCCACCATGCAGGATATAGTGCAGGCTGTTACCCGGGTAACAGATATTATGGGGGAAATAGCTTCCGCATCAGACGAGCAAAGCCGTGGCATTGAGCAGGTTGGCCTGGCCGTCGCACAAATGGATGGAGTCACTCAGCAAAACGCCTCCCTGGTTGAAGAGTCTGCTACCGCTGCAGCGGCACTGGAAGCGCTGGCAGGCAAGCTCCACCAGGTGGTGGATGTGTTCAGGATTAATGGTATGCCGAGCCCAACGACTTCCTCCCGCCCCACCCCACCCACTGCACGCGCAGCAACTCATGCCTTGCCGCCTGCTGGCAGCGATAATAACTGGGAAACGTTCTGATTTCCCTCCCCCTCAGGAATGAGAGCTTTCCCCACCCAACGCAGCGAATCACCGGGAGCTTACATTATAAGTGACCGGTGTGAGCGAGGCAGCCAACACACCTGTAGTGCGAAGAATGACGCACCAGGCGCTAAATTATTCGTGCTACAGGAAGGCGGCAACGCAGCGAATCTGCCTCGAGCTTACATTAGTAAGTGACCGGTGTGAGCGAGGCAGCCAACACACCTGTTAGTGCAAAAAACGCCCCGCCAGGCGCTAAATTATTCGTGCTACAGGAAGGCGGCAACGCAGCGAATCACCGGGAGCTTACATTAGTAAGTGACCGGTGTGAGCGAGGCAGCCAACACACCTGTAGTGCGAAGAATGACGCGCCTGAACACATTTGTTTACCCTTAGCCTTAGCCTGAAACCCTAACTTTGCACTCTGCTGACTGTGGCTGGTACGCAGAATGCCGTATTATGTGGAGGCGATAATGTAGTGTGAGCCTGGGGTTATGTCTTTTCATCTTAAATGTTTGGTCGCTTTGGTGCTTACGGTTTCGGCTGGTGCGCAGGCCGATATTACTGAGGCGAGAATTACTGCTGATTGCGCTAAAGTGAGTCATTATGCGGCTGATGGTAAGGCGGCGTGGGCGGCAAATAAGTTTGCTGCTGCGCGTGCTGCATTTGAAGAACAGGTAAGCTGGAGCGAGCAGTGCGACCTGCCTGATGACCAGATTGCTGCGGCTTATAATGCGGTAGCACGCACTTATATACAGCAGGCAGATTACCACCGGGCGAAGGCGTGGCTGATGCTTGCCCCTGGTTACCCTGAATCTGTGCAAAACCTGGCTTTAATTAAAGACAAACTGGCCGCTGAACCTTTTCCTGACTCGCCGGATGGAGTGTGGTGGAAATACGCCGGGCGGGGTATCTGGCAAAGCATCAAAGTATCGGGGGCCAGGAATAACAAAATAAAAGTGGATTTTGAAGGGTATGCTTTTGGGCTGATGGGCCTGTATAACGGGCCAAATATGGGGCATTTCGTGCGTACTGTTGCCTTGTCGGGCGACCACGCGACGGTGAAATTACGCGATGATGACGATGACATCACCGATAATGACACCGACAGTGATTACAGCATTCACTGCAATATTCATCTGCAGTTCACGCCAGACCAGTTAACGGTCACCACCGACAGGCCGCGACAGTGTGGTTTTGGTCACAATGTTACGGCCAATGGTACATGGATTCGGGTACAGTAACAGGCGAATTACACAAGGTGTTTAGCCAGAAACTCACCTGCTTTATCAACACCTTGTTGCGTTATCGTGTGGCCTGCTGTGGCATCCCAGGCAACCTGTGCCTGAATACCCAGCGCCTTTAGTTTTTCCTGTGCCTGCTGGCTTTCCTGCCAGGGAATGACCGGGTCACGCTGCCCATGTACCAGCAATGTGGGCACACTGCCCACGGGTTTTCCCTGAAACGTTGCCAGCCTGCCAGAAAACGCCACCACCGCGGCCAGCGGCCAGCGGCCCGATACCAGCGCGTCCAGTGCCATAATCGAACCCTGAGAAAAACCCACAAATGCCAGTTTGTCCTGTGAAGGGTCTACCCCCTGTTGCTGGCAAACAGCCTGAATAGTGCGGTCGAATTCCGGGCGAGCCTCAACAATTCGTTGTGGGCGGTTCGCTTCTGTAATGCCATTAAGACTGAACCACTGCCAGCCACCACCCTGCCCAAAGGCCTGCGGGGCATTTGGAGCGCTGAAGTGGGGGTCGGGTAAACGTTCTTGCCATAACGGCCCGAGCACAGCCAAATCCGCACCACTACTGCCCACGCCGTGCAGAAAAATCACCAGTTTCTTCGTCATGTCCGGCTCCTTACAACCCATAAGCGCTCATATCTGGCCCTGCCGGAACAATTCCCGGTGGATTCAGCGCCTTAATGGAATAATAACCATGTTTGATATGGGCAATGTTCACCGTATCGCGCACCCCCGGAATATCAAGTACCCGCCGCATATACGGGTTGAGGAATGCATATTCACGCACCGGTTTCAGATTGCATTTAAACAACCCGTAGTAAGCCACATCAAAACGAATCAGCGTAACGAACAGGCGAATATCCGCCTCTGTCAGTTGTGTACCACACAAGAATGGTCGCCCATCGCTCAGGCGTGACTCCAACTGTTCCAGCATAGTGAAAACATCATTAAATGCGTCTTCATAGCTTTCTTGCGTCGTCGCGAAACCGGCACGATAAACACCATTATTCAGCCGTGGGTAGATAACCGCATTCAGCTTGTCTATCTCTTCACGCAATGGTTGTGGATATAAATCCCATGCATTACTGGCCAGGTCACCAAAGCCGCTGTCCAGCATGCGCAGGATATCGGCGGATTCATTATTCACAATGGTACCGGAAAGCTTATCCCACAGAACGGGGACCGTTGCCCGCCCTGTAAAATGCGGATCAGCCCGGGTATAGAGCTCATGTAACCACTCAGCCCCATTCAGTTCATCAAGGTTCGCACCAGGAAAGTGCCCAAAGTGCCAGCCCTGGTCAAATAGCTGTGGTTCCACCACACTGACTGAAATAACGGACTCCAGCCCTTTCAGTTTACGCGCCATCAGCACCCGGGATGCCCAGGGACAAATATACGCAACATATAAGTGGTAGCGCCCGGCCTCAGCCTTAAATCCCCCGTCTCCGGTTACGCCAGGCGTACCGTCCGGCGTAACCCAGTGGCGGAAACTGGAGGTTTGCCGGACAAAACCGCCTTTCTCATCGGTTGCCTGAACCGGATGCCACTCGGTGGTCCATTTGCCATCTACCAGCATGGTTACCTCCTGATTACAGTAAAAGGTTTATTTACGGCCAAATGGTGTCGGTTTCAGTGCCAGTGCACCATCGCCAGTCAGAGCCAGCACAATCAGGCCAATTATCCAGAACCCGGGGAATTCCCAGCCACCGTTAGGGTTGGTAAAGAAGAACCCGGCCGGGCCATGCACGGTAAAAATCGCGCCAAGTAACACCGGAATCAGTGCAACGGCGGCAATACGGGGCCAGATACCCAAAATTAATGCCATCGCGCCAACCAACTCCCAGGCCATAGTGATATAAGCCAGCCCACCCGGTAAGCCCAGTGAAATAAAGAACTTCGCGGTACCAGCCGGAGTAAATACAAAGGCTTTTAAACCAAAGTGAGCTAAAAACAGAATACCCAGTGCGATACGCATTACCAAAGCAGCCCAGGGCGCAGTACGGTTATCAATCATGGTCTTTTCCTTTATCAGCAGAACATATATTGTCGATAAGGCAAGACTACGTTATTTCTGATTAAATGATTATCCGGGCAAAGTGAGATTATTTATTTCCGTTTCTGCACTAATCAAACCAGGACTGCGCAGCGAAAGCAGTGACCAGATAATCAATAAACGTCCGGGATTTATGGGCAAGATGGCGCGATGGTGGATAAATGGCATACAAACCCAGTGGCGGTGTATCCCACTGAGCAAGCAGTTTTACAACTTCTCCGCGGTGGATAGCATCACCGGCGACAAAAGTAGGTAACCTGGCGATACCTAAACCCGCCACCACTGCACTCAGGCAGGCTTCGGCATTTGAAAAACGTAACCGTCCTTTTACGGGAAAAGGAATGAGCTGACCACCTTCATGAAAATGCCAGTGATTTGGGTCGCGAAAGTTCGAGTCAACAATACAATCGAAATCTGCCAGTGACCGCCAGTGTTCAGGTGTACCGGCGCTGGCAAGATAAGTGGGTGATGCAACCGTCGTGATATGTATATCGCACAGTTTGCGGGCTATCAGACTGCTGTCTTCCAGGTTACCGATACGCAACGCCATATCAAACCCTTCTTCAACAATATTCACCCTCCGGTCTGAAAAACTGACATCCAGTTCAATATTGGGATATTCACGGGCAAAATTTACCATCACAGGCGTCAGTTGGCGCGTGCCAAAAGTAACCGGTGCAGAAATCCTCAACTTACCGGAAGGGTCACGGGCCGTATGGCGTACATCTGCATCCAGTGCTTCAAAGGCATCAATCAGCACTTTCACGCGCTCGTAATAAGCCAGCCCCACATCCGTGGGTGCCAGAGAGCGTGTGGAACGCTTAAATAACTGGATCCCCAGTTCTTTCTCCAGCCGTGAAATCAACCGGGATGCCTGACCATGGCTGGTATTCAGGCGTTGCGCTGCCCGGGCAAAACTACCAAGCTCCAGCACCATTACAAACATACGATCACAGTCCAGACGATCCATCTTATTCTCTCATGCAGTTTTATTACTTACTGGCTATGAAACCATAGCAGGACACATAAATTATGTTACCTGTCTGGTTCGAATGGTTGATATCTTAGTAATATGTATTTCGAGTAAATTATGTTCTGTTTGAGATTTGTCTCAAGACACAGAATTAAACTGCGCATCTGAGATAGCTGACTTATGTCGGAAGAAACATTAAAGCAACAAATACAAAATCTCAAAAAACATAATGCCAGATTAAAGCGTATTGCCCACGATGCCAGAGATAAATTAAGTGCGGCGCTGGATGGCACAGGGTTATGTTTATGGCAACTGGATATTCCCTCCGGAAAACTGGTTATTTTTAACCGCCGTTGGGGAGCCATGCTGGGGTTTCAGCCAAAAGAGCTAAATGCACATTTTGAGGTCTGGCGCGATCATCTGCACCCGGATGACCGTGATTTTGTGCTGGCTGCCTTTTATAACCATATTGAAGGCAAAACTCCGTTCTATGAAGCATTACACCGCATGAAAGCCAAAAATGGATCTGTTACCTGGGTGCTGGACAGAGGCAGAGTCACACAGTGGGATGACGAAGGGCGGCCATTGAAAGTGACGGGCACACATATTGATATGACGAAAGAAAAACAGTATGAACAACAACTTGCCCGTCTTGCAAACCACGATCCGCTCACCGGGCTGGCAAACCGCCACGCACTGACCAACCACTATAAGAAGCTACAGAAACAGTCAGTCTTTTCCATCGCATTTATCGACCTGGATAATTTCAAAACCGTCAACGATACTCTGGGGCACCGCAGTGGTGATAATCTGCTGGTACAACTCGCCCGGCGCATTAGCGAGATATGCCCATCAGATTGTGTTGCCGGTCGGCTGGGTGGAGATGAGTTTTTGCTGATTCTTCCCTGGAGCGTAAGCCAGCCTGAAACGCTGCATCTTGCCAGGCAAATTCTGGATGTCTCAATGGTACCATTTGAGCTGGATAACGGCGAGGCCACCATTGGCGCTTCAGTTGGTTTGGTTGATGTTGGCAGTCATGAATCATTTGCCGATGCGGTTTTACGTGCAGACGAAGCTATGTACTCCATTAAGCACAATGGTAAATCAGGTATTGCTGTTGGCAGCCCACCACCGTCACCGGCACCCAACCGCCGCCGGTAAGTTCGCGAAAATTTCATCGCCACCCGGCCCAAACCCCGCGGCAATCAGAATTTTTTGTGCCAAAGGCGAGCCCAGAAACACAGCCAAACATTCCGCCTGCATATCCAGTAGCGCCAGCGTATATTGCGCCTGTACACCCATATCTTCAGGAATATCCAGAACTGTCAGCCCGGTGACACGACGCAGTCTGGCGGCATAGCTGGCATAACCGATAAACATATCAACGCGCCCCTGGTTGATCAGCCAGCCTGCAGCTGTTTCTCCTGGAGGAACAGACAGTGTTTCACTCCCGCCAACCAGGCATTGCGCACGTTGTTGAATAGCCATTCCCTGACCGGGATAACGCCATTCGATCTGGCGGAATAGTTGCCAGGTGTAGTCACCGGAAGGATCGCTGACCGGGGTGGATGTCCCCAGGCGCAGTTCAGGCCGGGAGAGCACGGAAAGCCAGGTGTCACCAGGTATCAGGCAGTCTGTTTTTACTGTCAGGCATAAACGGTTGGTGGCAAAGGGCATCACCTGGTGCGCTCTGCCAGCCATAAACAGTGAGAGCGGGTGATCAAGGTTTGCTGATGCAAATAAGTCACAAGATTCACCTTGTTCAATGCGCATTCGCAGAAGGCCTGCCGGGCCAAACCCGGTATCCACGCGCTCACCACTCAGCTCATAAAATGCAGCCATTAACGGCTGCCAGACAGCCCGTAAACTCCCGGCAACAAGTGCTTTCATGTTAGTGTTCACCCTGGTAATGAGTACCATAAAACCGCAGATACCAACGATTAACCTCTTTGTTGATATCAATATCGCTAAAGCGTTGCGGGTAAAGCTTTTTCGCCATCCATAATTCGCCCAGCCCTACAGCTTCCGGCATCGGGTACCCCCAGGCTTTGGCATACTCCGGCATTAAGTAAACCCGGTGGTGTTTCACAGCATCAATCACCTGCCACTGAGGTGAGTGAGTGATGTCAGACACCACCTGTGGGTAACGCGCCTGGACAAAGATAACCTGAGGATCCCAGTTAATCACCTGCTCCATGGAAACCTGCTTATAGCCTTTTACTGTACTGGCAGCGACATTCACAGCACCAGCGCGGGACATCATCAGCCCGGTGTATTTTCCTGAGCCATAAGTGGTTAAATCCGGGTTTGCCATATAAGCCCGTACTTTTTCGCTTGCCGGGATATCTTTCAGCCGGGAAGCCACTTCTTTGCGGTATGCAAATGCCGCCTCATTCAGTGCGCGGGCATCCGCCTGGTGATTAACTATCTCGCCAATCAGGGTAATGCCTTCACGCAACCCCTGGTCATACGCCTGTTCATCATTGGCAAGGGTTGGGTTCAACCTGGAGGCGTCTGTAGGTGTCGCGTCATGACGCAGCGAAATAGCAACTACCGGAATCCCCAGTTGTGTAATGCTGTCTATCATTGCTGCTGGAGCGTAATTCGTCACAAACACCACTTGCGGGTGAAGCGCTACCAGTTTTTCGGTATCCACATGTGTGAGATCACCAAGCCCCGGTGTGTTTGCCAAAAAGGGGGCCAGGCGCAAATAATTTTCACCTAATTGCTGTTTCCAGTTTGCCAACACACCAACAATTTTGTTCCCGGCATGCATTTGTACCAGCAAATTCAGTGTTTGGTGTTGCAGCACCACAACCCGGTCCACCTGGTCAGGAATTGTCACCTGCCTGCCTAACTGATCCGTTACTGTGCGCGAAGCCTGTGCAGTAAATGTCAGGCAGCAAAAAAACAAGGCTGCCATCCAGCCTGTAATAGTGGCGTGTTTCATCATGTCCCCTCAATTCGTTATGTAAAAAATTATATAACGAATGAATTACCGATGAACAGACAAACTATACGGCTTTTAACACTCCGGGCCGGAAGTTGCCTGTTTGAACAAGGCGGTTAATGTCTGTACGACTTGATCCGGCGGTGTGAGATCCTTTTTCACGATCAAATGCAAAGGGGTGGCGCGTTTTACACCATGAGGCAATGGCAATATTTTCAGGATACCGGCAGCAAGGTGCCCGGCGATGCGCTCTTGTGGCAGCCAGCCATAACCTACCTGGTACAATACAGCTTCGATGGCTGCTTCAAAGGTGGAAAATGTCCAAAATTCAGTTGCTGAAATCTGGTGTGTATCCTGAGCGCCGTCGAGTTCTGCGATGCGTACCTGAGGGTAACGTGACAACGCGTCCTCCCCGGGGAAAGGAGTGACCTGGTGTAATGGGTGGTCGCGGTGAGCAACCGCGACAAAATCAATATTCATCAGCCACTCACCACGACCGGTTATATCCTGGCGGCGGGAAAGGATCATGACATCAGCATCTGTGTTGATATCCACATGGTTTTCCAGCACTTCGGTGAGGTTAACCTGGGTATAAGGATGGCGTTGCTGGAACTGGCGTAATACTGAAAACAGCAGTGCGCGGGGAAAAATGCTGTCTACCACCAGGTCTAACCGGCTCCTGATACCACTACGCATTGACTGAGCGCGCGCCTCCACATAATCAAAAGCACTCAGCAGCGGCCTCACCTGAGTTAACAGTACCTGCCCGGCAGGCGTCAGCTCTGCCCGGCGCCCCACCTGACGCAATAACTCCACCCCGAGGCGGCTTTGCAGTAACCCCAAATTATAACTGACTGAAGACTGACTACGGCTGGTTGCTTCCGCGGCTTTCGCAAAACTGCCCAGCCGTACCACCTGGTCCAGCAACCCCCACTGTTCAAGTGTTGTTTTGTGCATAACCCATCCAATTTTTAACTCAATTTAATGCAAAATTAGCGTTATTCATTCAAAAAATGAAGATGTAAGCTGTATTCATTCCACAGAGGAGAGACAAAATGAGCACCTTTGATAAACACGATTTGCAAGGTCTGGTAGGAAAACACCTGGTTTATACTTACGATAATGGCTGGAATTACGAAATTTACGTTAAAAATGATCGCACTATGGATTACCGTATTCACAGTGGGATCGTCGGTAACCGCTGGGTGAAAGATCAACGTGTCTTTATCGCCCGTGTGGGGGAAAGCATTTATAAGATCTCATGGACCGAACCAACTGGTACCGATGTCAGCCTGATTGTTAACCTGGCGGATCGTCTGTTCCATGGCACCATCTTCTTCCCGCGCTGGATAATCAATAACCCGGAAAAAACTATTTGTTTCCAGAATGACCATATCCCGGAAATGGAAGCTTACCGCGCTGCAGGCCCGGCTTATCCTACCGAAGTCATTGATGAATTCGCGACCATTACCTTTATCCGTGACTGTGGTGAAAATAATGAAAGCGTCATCGCCTGTGCAGCCAGCGAACTGCCGAAAGATTTCCCCAATAACCTGAAATAAGGTTAATAGCGCAGTTCAGTGATTAACAGGGTATGCCACATACCTGCATAGCGTAAAAGAGGGAACAACGTTTCCTTCTTTTTGTATATGAATTAGAAAAAACCGGTAACCACGTCATCAAAAGCAGACATGCTTACCGGTTTCAGCCAGGCGGTGGGCACAAACAGGCGGTTAAGCTTTAACAGCCAGTACCACACTGGAGGCCTTGACCAGAGCAATAACCCGGCTCCCAGCCACTAATCCCATCTCATCAGTACCTTCATTAGTGATAACGGAAATCAGGGTAAAACCGGCATCAGTCTTAACATGAACGGTGGTATTCACTGCGCCTTTTTGCACGGACTCCACCACGCCAGCAAACTGATTACGAGCTGAAAAAATTAGCCCGCTGTCTTCAGATGCCAGAATAACCCAGGGGGCTTTAACTAACGCGACCACACTTTTGCCCACGGCCAACCCCATTGCCGTTTTACTGGTATGAGTGACAACCGCGACAAGTTTAGCGCCGCTTGCAAGGGTCAGTTCAACTTCATCGTTTACCGCGCCATCGGCGACCAAAGAGACAACACCGGCTAACTGGTTACGTGCTGAAACAGCCATATCCTGCTCCTGTATGTGATAAACCGCACAAAAAAGAATACCCACACAGAATGACAGGAAATAATCACAACCGACAATAGATAAAACTGATAATCATCAGAATGGGGTAAGACGCAGCCCGGAGACTGGAGCAGTAACCCGGAGGTACTGAAAGATAATCATGGAACCCCCCTACGTAAGCAGCAATTTTAGCGTTCTGTCCTGACTTATGAGAAATCTGTCGCCTCCAAAGATAAATTGCTTTGCTACGCTTTACTGGCAGTCCCCAATAAATTTTTAAAACAAGGAACTGACTATGCCACGCAAACCCGGCCAACATATTGTTCATGTTGATAAAGCAATCGACTTCATGGCATCAACCCAGGCTTTCCTGGAGTACCTGAATAAGCAGGGCAATCCTGCAACACTGACTCATGATATTCCGCCCGAATATCAGGATTTTTTTGCCCAGCGCCTTGCGTGGTACCGTAAACTTTACCGCCCGGACCCTATTAACGGTAATCAGGCTGTATCTGAAAAAGAACATGGCGCAGGTTAATGCTGCGCCATTCAGCAAGATACGCTCTAAATGCTCAGGAGACGGGAACATTCAGCGCGTTAATCAGCGCGCAGAGGTTGCCGCACCAGCTTTCACTATTTGTGGTTCATCATGTGGCATTAACAGGTTAAGTACCATTGCTGCAATCCCACCGCTGGTAACAGCATGACCAAAGATATTGCCAATAATTTTCGGAAACTGTCCGAGAACTTCGGGCACCGCCTCAATACCCAGACCAATACCAAACGAAATGGCAATGATCAGCATTTCTCTGCGGCCTAACGGGTTTTGCGTCATGATCCGAATACCTGCCGCCACTACACTGCCAAACATCACCAGTGTCGCGCCACCTAAAACCGGAGCCGGGATTTGTTGCAGTAACCCACCAACAACCGGGAACAGCCCTAACAGTAATAAAATCACGCCGATATACATGCCAACATAACGACTGGCGACACCGGTCATTTGGATAACCCCGTTATTTTGCGCAAACGTGGTGTTAGGGAAAGACGAGAACATTGCAGCAACCATACAGCTTACGCCGTCAGCCATAATCCCGCCTTTCAGGCGTTTACGGAACGATTCTCCTTCAATTGGCTGTTGTGAGATCATGCAATTCGCCGTCAGGTCACCTACGGCTTCGAGAATGGAAATAAATGAAACCAGCGCAATAGGGATGAAAATAGCCCAGCTAAAATGAAAACCAAAGCGGAATGGCTGAGGTAAAGCGAACCACTGTGCTGGCAAAGGCTGGATGGCCAGATGCCCGGTTACCGCAGCAGCGGTACAACCCACCGCAATCCCAATTACAATAGCTGACAAGCGCAAAACCCTGCTACGAGAACGGTTCAACGCGATAATAACCAGTAAAGTCAGTGCACCCAGCCCCAAATTGGCAGGCGAACCAAAATTAGCGACACCATGCCCGCCGCCCCAGTCAGTAATACTGACTTTAATCAGGCTGATACCAATCAGTGCAATGACGGTGCCGGTCACCAACGGTGTCAGAACCCGGCGCAGTGAATCAAAAAAACGGCTGACCAGTAATGGGATAAATGCTGCGACGAAGTTAACGCCAAAGATCATCGCCAGCACATCTTCAGAACTACCGCCCTGGCTTTTAACTAAAAAGCCTCCAGACAGAATCACCCCAAGGAAAGCAAAACTGGTGCCCTGCAGGCTAATCATACCGGCACCCACTCCCCACACACGTTTAGCCTGAAGAAAAGTGCCAATGCCTGATGCCAGCAATGACATACTGATGAGATATGGCAGGTAAGCATTCAGCCCCAGAACTGAACCAATAATCAGTGGTGGTGTGATTATTCCCACCACACTGGCCAGCACATGCTGAACTGCCGTCAGGAGTGCGGCCCAGGGAGAAATGCGCTCCTCAAGCCCATAGATCAATTCTTTTTGGTTAGTTTCTGACATGGTAAGCATCCTGATCCGTTGAGTACCAAAGTAAAATGCATAAACCAGGCCAGGTATGGTGGAACCAGGCTTTTTACCACCTTTCGCGTGCAGAGTGGGTGTTGAACCGTTTTATTGGCTGCACCAGGTGAAACCATAAAATCGCATATGCACCATATTGTTACTTTCGTTTCACCAAAAGCATCACAAAACCTCCTTTTGCACAACATTGATGCAACAAACAGAAATGCGCTTTAGCGCACAGCGATAACCTGAAAGCACTGGCTATAGTTAGCATCAGAGGGAGAGCACGGGAGGGTGATATGAAACACTATCAACATATTTTGGTGCTGGTTAACGATGAACAGGATGGTCCACTGCTGTTACACCGGGCAAACCAAATGGTTCACCAGGATGCCCGGATAACCCTGGCGCATATTATGATTGATTACCGGGCCATGAATTATATTTCCGACAGCATGATGAACGATGCAGGCTCAAACCAGGTTATTGAAATCAAAGCATTACTTAACCACCTGGCAGCCAGTAGCCCTTACCCGGTAACTACCCGGGTGATTATCTCGTTAGACAAGGTCAGGGCTCTGGCAACATTTATCCGCAAACAGGAGGTTGACCTGGTGATTATTGGCCACCATAACCGGTTGTTTGGTGTACTGACCTCACGCTCCATGGCCTTTATCAACCACCTGGATGTGGACTGTTTTATTTGCCATATTCCGCCGGACTAGGCTGCAGCACGGTCCTGATTATCCTGAGGGATAATCACCCGGCAAGGGACAGCCAGGCTGACATTGATTTCATTCAACCGCTCAATCAGGCGAATATTAATCTCCTGCTGAATATCCATATATTTGTTGTAGTCAGCAGTATCGACAATATGCACCACTTCAAAAGTCAGCCGGTCCTGGTCAAACGACAGAAAATGCCCACGGTCAAATTTCGTCCCGCCAACCTGTTCAATAACCTCTTTAAGCAGTGGGCCGATTTTGCGTAATTGTGCTGCGGTGGTGGAGTAAGAAACACCAAAGGTAAAGACAATTCGCCGGGTATTCATGCGCTTGTAGTTATGAATTATCTGCTGCAACAGTATTGCGTTGGCACAAACAATTTGTTCACCACTCAGGCTGCGTATCCGCGTGGTTTTCAAACCGATATGTTCAATACTGCCCGCGACATTGTTGAACACAATGAAATCGCCAATCTCAAAGGGCTTATCAAACCCAATCGCCAGTGACGCAAACACATCACTCAATACTGTTTGTACCGCCAGAGCAATTGCGATACCGCCAACCCCCAGGCTGGCAACCAGTGCGGTAATGTCTACCCCCGCATTGGCAAGGATAGAGAGCAGCATGATTGACCAGACCAGCGCCCGTAATATCAGCCCCAAAATGACCAGTGTGACCGGGTTACGGGAGGTGCCAGGAGCAAAAAGCAACTTTTTCATCCATGACTGGATCCCCTGGTCAAACCAAATCGCAATCTGCAATGCCAGGACCAGAAACCAGGCATGGGAGATTGTACTGTGCAGCGTATCAGGCAAGGCAACGAATTGCAGGCTGAAGAGGAATGCGGCAAACAGAATCAGTAATTTTTTGGTTTTATGTAAAACTTCAAAAAAAATGAAGTGAAACTGCGTATTGTGGGACGTGTTTTGCGACCAGGCATCAACCCGGTGGTGAATAAACTTTATCAGGCGATTAACCAGAAAATAGGTCACCAGCGTTATCACTATCACTAATGCCACATCGGTCCAAAAAGGCAAGGACGTCAGCAAATTCAGGTAGTTTGTTCGTTGAAGTATCTCCATGCAGACTCCATAGCAGAAATGTGAAGTTTGCGTATAAGTATAGTTGCTCGAGCCAGTACGCCTGGTTTTCAGGCTTTAATGCAGTTTTTTCCTGGCCCTTCTGTAATGAAAATGGCCAGTCTTTAGTGACTGGCCTGCAAGTTTAATAACTTGATAATATTATGAAAGTTGTTTTTTCAGTTGTTCCACAGGTTGCTGTACTTCGCCGCTGCGTTTGAGTAAGTAACCCACCAGCAATACAGCTAACGCACAACCCAGGAATAACATTCGGCCCCACAGTGGGTTGGGCAATAAAACCATCAACAACAGCCCGGTTCCCATCATCAGAGTGATACGGCCCAGTTTGCTGCGTTGCAGGCGGTCAAATTCGTCCTGACCTTCTGCAGCCACAACTGGCGTATCCACGTTTTTAAAGAAGGTATCGACGTTTTCTTTCTCTTCTTGTGTCAAGGAAGACTCTTTATAGAACAGTGCCGTCAAGGCAAAGAAGCCGCCAGTTAACACCAGGTGCGCCGCAACTGTCAGTGTAGTGGTCAGTTCCGAACGCTCACGCGCGGTCAGTGTGATACCAAACAAGTCAGCACACCACTGAGCAGTAAAGACATTCATTACCAGCCAGGACACCACCATACCGAAGCAGACCGTTGACCATGCCGCCCAGCGCGGCGTTTTACGAATAAACATACCGAAGAACAGTGGAACCAGAATCGGCGATTGCAACAATGTGGCCACTCGCATCATCAGTTCGAACAGACTCAGACCTTTAAGTTGGGCAAACAACTGCGCAATCAGAATGACCAGGATGCCATTGACCACGGTGACAATCTGACTGGTACGCAGCAATTGTTTTTCTGACCGCACTTTGTTACGGCATACAATTGGCGACCAGAAGCTGCGCACAAAGATACCCGAGTTACGGCACAGAGCAGAATCCATGGAAGACATCGTGGCGGCAAACAGACCTGCTACCAGCAAGCCGACGGTTCCTGCTGGCATCATTTTCTCTGCAAACACCAGGTACACGGCGTCGGACGCTTTGTTGCCAAGTTCAGAATGAGACGCTGCGGCATCCGGTAACAGAACAGCCGCCGCCCAGGGCGGGATAAACCAAATAATAGTACCCACCACCATCAGCCCCATTGCCAACAAAGCGGCTTTGCGGGCGTTGCCGGAATCTTTCGCGTTCAGAAAGCGATAAGAGTCCTGCATGTTGTTGATACTTTGCATCTGTTTCACCAGGAAGAAGATAAATGAGCCCACCAGCAACAGGCCGTAGTTCATATCCGGGCCCATCATGAAGTCGCCAGGGAATTGCTCAAGCATGTTGGTCGGGCCACCAACAGCCACCAGTGCAACAATTGCGCAGGCTACCGAAATCACTGCGACAACCAGTGTCTGAACAAAGTCACTGGCCACCACCCCCCAGGCGCCACTGAGCATAGAAATAAGCAGTACAGAGATCCCGGTAACCCAAATAGTGGTTGCCATGTCGTAGCCAAATACCGCGCCGACAAAAATAGCCAGGCCATTCAGCCACACACCACCATTCAATATACTCAGGGGGATAATCGCCCAGGTGAAGAACTGTTCATTACCCTTGCCAAAACGAGCACGAACACCTTCTGTTGGTGTATCAACACGCATCTGGCGGAAACGCTGGCTGAACCACCACCAGGAAGCCATGTAACCCAAAATATTACCGAAGAATACGAAGGTAACAGCAAAGCCATCTGTAAATGCTTTACCAGCAGCACCGGTAAAGGTCCAGGCGGAGAACTGAGTCATAAAGGCTGTCGCCCCGACCATCCACCACAGCATGCGGCCACCACCTCGGAAATAGTCACTGGCCGACTGGCTGGCCATTTTTTTGAAAGCGAGGCTTATTACGACCATCAGGACGAAATAGCCTGTAATTACCAGGATATCAATACTCATTTAATTACCTCTGAGCCACCTGCTTTTGCTCTGGCAAACGCAGTCTCACTGAAAAAATCACCCAATCCATGAAATCTGCATAAATTATAAAACAGTGTTTTAAAAATAATGTGACGTGGTTTTTATTTGTGGAATTATTATGAAACAGGTCACACTTATTTATGATCTCAATCACATTTAATGCAGGCTGAATGGTTTCAGTAATGGCGAGAAAAAGTAACTCAAATGGGGAAAAGATAACTTCTTAAATTTCATAAAGATAAAGAATCAGAAAAGTAACGGTTAGTGGATAAATAATTATCATGATGGCTATTTTTAGGATTTTTCATTCGTCATTTTTGGTATTTTTAGCACCAGAAAGATGACTGCTGTATAAACACACCCCAATACTCAAACTGGATATAAAGCAACATAGCGGGGCTACTCAGCACTAACCAACAGGTAGCAACACAAACACGTATTCGGACTTCAGAGATAAAGCCCTGGTGAGAATCAATACCGGGGAGGAATAAACAGGCGGTATACCCGAAGACAGTACCGCCCGGATCAGGGCTGGTTAATCAATAATCTGCGGAGTCCCTTTGTTCCACGGAAGGGTCATCACCTGGCGTGCCCCGCACTGGTTAATGTGAAGCGCCACGCTTCCTGGTTGCCATGCAACATCAATAAGCGAAATACTGTTTCTCCCGCTTAAATCATACAGCGTGATCAGGTGGTAACGAGTCTGGTTGCTACGCACCACCAGGTAGCTGATATTCCGGGTTACCGGGTTCGCCGGAGCCAGAGCTGTGTATAAAGCGGTTTCCTGCTCACTCGCCAGCCACACCGGTAACTGTTTATCTTCGTGGTGAAAATGAAGTGGTATCACCCCATTCAATGGGCGACGGGTGACAGAATGAAAATACGCATCCACTCCTTGCCCGGGCCATTGGCACGCCTTGCCCGCAGGGCTTTCAGCCAGGCTTGCGTCCACATGCAGAGTAAAGTCCAGTTCCTGCTGGTGCGGGTTCTCAACTTCAACCACATCCACAGCCATACCCGCTAACCACAAGATATTGCGGCGAAAAACAACCCCCTGCCAAAGTTCGGTATCTGTTGCGGGTGGGTAATGGCTGTCCAGCGGTGGCAACACACCTTCCCAACTCACTTTGGTTTGTAACCAACAAAAAGCTGGCTCTTGTTGCCAGTTGATAACCTGGGGTATAGCAGGAGGCTGATTGGTTCGCCCAATACTCAGTGTGTTATGGGTAGCACTGTTTTTATAATACTGGTAATGCGCAGGTGCGCCATAACCTGTTGTTCCCAGGTCTGGCAACCAGTGGTGGCCCTGGTTGAACAGCATGATTCCCAGACAGTCATGGTGATCATGCTCACCTCCAAATGGGGCGTGTTTTAGCAATAACGCCTGGTCAGAGCCAGGCTGGCGCAGTAGTGTCAACCCGGCTCCCGGTGCATGGAGGGTTTCGCCGGGAACCAGAGCCGGGAAGGTATCTGGCAGTATGCTGACGCCATATAGCAAGGCATCCAGATTATTACGGGGTTGCTTTTGGTAGATAGTGTGAAGCACTGCACCATAACGCGGCTTGCCGTATACCGCATAGAAAAACTCATAAATATGGGAATGCGTGAGTGCTTGCTGGCCGGTAATACAATCATTTATGGGTGGGAAAGTGCCGTCAGGCAGCAGTAAATCCAGCGGAAAATCAAGCATCTTTTGGTAGCTGGGTAGTGACAACAAACTCCAGCGGGTTCCACGGGCCAGTTTTTCAAAAGCACAGAAACCTTGCAGTGCATAAAAATGATAATGGACCGATCCCTCGAACCACAATCCTTCATCCAGTAACCCGTGCTCAAGTTGATAACGCAACCCATAATCACTGTTAACCGCGAACTCCAGGTAGTCTGTATCCCCGAGAATTAAACCAATAACTCCCACTGTGGCACTGATTTTTACTTCATGGTTATGTAATTGCCTGACGCGGTGCGCTATCAGAAAATCAGCGCCTTCCCGCAACAACCGTTGTTCAATATAGCGCTGTTCTTCATGGCTAAGCGCATCACGAATGAAGTCATAGCCCAGAGCAAACTCCAGGTGACAATTCGCTTCACACAATGTTTGGGCATTGGCTTTTCCAGGGCCATTACAGGGAATGCCACCATGGACTTCATAGTCCGGATAATATTTGGCGTAACCCAGCAATATCTGGCGTACTTTGTCGAGATATTCCGTGTCCCCGGTAAGTTGCCAGAGTAGCCCTAACTGATAACAAGCTTTTGCATTAAGACCATTAAGCCCACGCCACCATGCGCCATCCCAGGGTTGGCCACGCCATATTTTGCCATCTACCGGGCAGCAATGTGCGTCTGGAGACTGGCGGTTCCAGTTAAGCCGTACACCGTGTTCCGGGCAAAAATAGTAAAGGTTCCATGTCGCAATTGCGGTTTCAGGCACCATTACTGGCCAGGACAAAATAGCGTGGTTATCTTCACGAAGAGCCTGAATAAACCCAGGGTGACCCTGAAAGCGCGCCTTGCACGTCGAAAAATCTGAGTTACTAAACTGAATCACTTCTGCATCCCTGTCGGCGTTTTTTTTATTAGAACAATTTCCCCTAATAAAATAAACCAATGTTTCATTTTTATAATTTAAAGCAGAGAACCATCAATACTCAGGTTTCCCACTGGCAACAGACCAATACAAGAAGTTGTCATACCTATTTCAAATAGCACTTTTAAGTAACCAATTAAAACACACTATGACATGAATAAAGCAGGAAAATATTGCGGACTGATAAGTGTCATCAGTAACTATTGCACCGCGCGACAGGCTGAAAACTGAATAACCTGATGAAGTTAATTCAGGTGATCTCATTCACAGAAATAGTCATCCAGGACTTTCATCCGGAAAAATGTGAACCAAACTAACAAATGCTATCCGACAAGTAAGATAAGATGTCATACATCAAAACCAATAATTACATTTTATTACACAAGCGTTACGCCTTAATTATCCTTCGGAGAATGTGTTATGAAACTGACCTCTTTTTCCCGTAGCCTGCTGGGCGCAGCAATTTTGACCCTCTGCGCCGGCAATGCCAGTGCTGCAGAAAAAGTTACGCTTAAACTGGCTCATAACCTTGAGCGCAGCCATGTGGTTCACAAAGCCTTTGAACAGATGGCGAAAGAAGTCAAAGAGCTTTCCCACGGCAATATGCAAATCCGTATTTACCCCAGTAGCCAAATGGGCAGCGCCAGAGAAACCATGGAGTTACTGCAAAATGGTGCGCTGGATATGACAAAAGGTTCAGCCAGCGATCTGGAGTCATTCGACAACGTATACGCCATCTACAACCTGCCTTATCTGTTCAAAAACCAGCAGCACTTTAACAATGTCGTCTACGGTGAAGTGGGCAAAGAAATCATGAACTCCACCAAGGATAAAGGCTTCTTCACCATGGCAGCCTATGTTGCCGGAACCCGTAGTTTCTACGCGAAAAAACCCATTACTAAACCTGAAGACCTGAAAGGCATGAAAATTCGTGTCCAGGCGAGCCCAACCACACTGAAAATGATTGAGTTAATGGGCGGTTCACCTACCCCTATTTCTTTCGGTGAAGTGTATACAGCCATGCAGCAAGGCGTGGTGGATGGTGCTGAAAACAATGTGCCATCCTGGGTACAAACACGTCATATCGAAATTGCCAAAGTGTTCTCTGAAGATGAACACACCTCCATTCCTGATTTTCTGGTGATGTCGACCAAAACATGGAACAAGCTGACACCAGAACAACAGCAGATTCTGGCTAAAGCTGCTACCGATTCTGAAGTTTATGAACAGAAACTGTGGGATGAAGTGGACAAAGAGTCACGCGAGAAAGCCATTTCAATGGGAGCCACTTTTGTAAAAGTGGATAAAGCGCCGTTCCGTGCTGCTGTTAAACCGCTTTACGACGATTTTGCCAAAGATCCTAAACAAGCAGCCTTGCTTGCCAAGTTTGAAGCCGCCGCGCCACAGTGACGGACCTCTGGCGGGCTTGAAGCCCGCCTTTTTTAATCAGGAAAACAAAAATGATCTTCGACCGTATTAAATGGGTGGTTGACCGGATTATTGCGACCTTTTCTATCCTGGTAATGGTAGCCCTTGTTGTCTGCGTCGTCTGGCAGGTATTCAGCCGTTATGTGCTAGGACAGCCCAGTACCATGACAGATGAGCTGGCACGCTTTTTGATGATATGGGTAGGCTTACTGGGCGCCGCCTATACCGTAGGGGCACAACGCCATTTATCAATTGATATTCTGGCGCTCAGCCTGAGTGAGCGGAAGAAACAGGTTCTCAACATCTTAATTAACCTGTTTATTTTTCTGTTTGCGGGTGGCGTGATTATTTCCGGCGGCCTGAAGCTGATTGAAAAAACCCTTGCCACTGCGCAAGTGTCTGCAGCCATGCAAATTCCTGTGGGTTATGTCTATTTTGTTCTGCCGTTAAGTGGCGCCGTCATGATGTTCTATTCCTTATGGTTTATTGCCCATGATATTCACCGCTTACGCCATCCGGATGAGGTTGCCCCGTAATGGAAAGTTATATTGCTCTCGCCCTGTTTGGTAGTTTCTTTATTCTGGTTTTTATCGGCGTGCCTATCTCGTTTTCAATCGGGATAGCGACTGTCACATCCATGGCGCTGATGTTCCCGTGGGATATCGCCATTATCACCGTCACCCAGCGCCTGGCTAATGGTCTGGATAACTTCGCACTACTCGCCATCCCGTTTTTTATTTTTGCGGGGATCCTGATGAACAGTGGTGGAATAGCCATCAGGTTAATCAACCTGGCGCAAGTGATGGTTGGCCGGGTGCCGGGTTCTCTGGGCCATGTCAACGTACTGGCTAACATGATGTTTGGTTCCATCTCAGGTTCAGCTGTTGCAGCTGCCGCCGCAGTAGGTGGCACTCTGGATCCTATTCAGAAAAAAGAAGGGTATGCCCCCGAGTTTTCAACAGCCATTAACGTTTCTTCCTGTATTACCGGGTTATTGATACCGCCATCAAACGTGCTGATTGTCTTTTCACTGACAGCTGGCGGCGTTTCTGTGGCATCGCTGTTTATGGCGGGTTACCTGCCGGGCATTCTGATGGGTTTTTCCATCATGCTGGTTTGTTGGTTTTTGGCACGTAAACGCAACTATCCATTGTCGCCACGCCCAACAGCTCGCCAGGCGCTGAAAGCGCTTCTGGATGCACTGCCCAGCCTGTTATTAGTGTTTATCGTTATGGGTGGGATTTTAGGTGGGGTGTTTACCGCCACCGAGGCTTCCGCCATCGCTGTGGTGTATACCTTTATCCTTTCAGTGCTGGTTTACCGGGAAGTAAAATGGCGTGATTTGCCCGGGCTTATTCTGGAGTCTGTTGTCACCACATCCATCGTGTTGTTGCTGATTGGCTGCTCAGTGGGCATGTCGTGGGCTATGACCAACGCCGATATCCCCTACATGATTAGTGATGCCATGATGGGTATCTCTGATAACCCGCTCGTTATTCTGCTGATGATTAACGTAGTGTTGCTGGTGGTAGGTATCTTCATGGATATGACGCCCGCAGTACTGATTTTCACCCCTATTTTCCTGCCGATTGCGCAGACACTGGGAATGGATCCGGTACATTTCGGAATAATGATGGTAGCCAACCTGTGTATTGGTCTGCTGACACCACCTGTAGGGAGTGCGCTGTTTGTCGGGTGTTCCATCTCTGGCGTGAAGATCCAGAACCTGATTAAACCGTTGCTGCCCTTCTATGCCGCCCTGTTTATTTCACTCATGATGATAACCTATATCCCTGAAATTTCGCTGTTCATACCAAAATTGCTGGGGCTGATGTGATACTTACCCGGCAGGCGCTAATTCTTCGCCTGGCCGGGTTTCCTTCTGCATAACCGTTATACATCCCCAAGCGAAACCACAGGGCGCTGGTAAGCAGGCCACACAATCGCAACCAGTTCCGGATAAGCACTCAGGCTGAACTCATAGAAACACTGGCGCAGATTCAGCACTTCAATATCTGAGTAGCCAATCACTTCCCCATTCATACAGCGCTTTTTCAGATTGTCATAGTATTTGTACACCGCTGAGTTGAGGTCGCTGCAACGCCGCTGGGCATCAAACAACCCAGGTGTCGACGTGATTTTATCAATGCCCATTTGCTTAACTGTTATGCGGACAAAATCAATGTACTCGTTATTCACCCGCCAGTACCAGGGTGGGGTAATGTGGTTGATCAAACGGGCAAACTGATCCTCCCCTTGCTCTGGTGTTAATGAGGGTTGTGAATATAAAGGCTGTTGCTGTTCCTGTTTTGCGCTCTTTTTATTATCGCGCATTAAAACAAGCACCCCACCCAGTAGTATTAATAATATAAAGACGAGATAAATAGTGAGGCTCACATTTACACTCCTTTTTTTTGATTTTAATTTTACAACATGTTATTGTCAACGTTACACTCGCCCTGAATAATTTTATCTTTTTGATATAAAAGGCTTATTAGTTATGCTGCCAGATAACCTGGTGCCCGGGCGGTATCACTATATAGTTCCGGAATCACCGCAAGAAAGTTCTGACACTCCATCTGATTTCACTTTAGTTACTGAAAAGCTTCAGGAACTCGAGGTTGAAATTCTCAGCAGCGTCTCTCAACCGGGGCGTATTGGCCTGCCGAAGAACGCCCTTCTGGAAGAACACGACCGCTATTTCAAAGAGCGATTATTTCGCGTTGCTAAAATAGAAACCTTTGCCCGGGTACTAAAAGAATTAGTCGCAGAAAATGAAATTACCCAGGAAGCTCTTTCTGAGCTAATCACACAAAAGACCGTAGAAACAAATGAGCAGGGTGAAAAAATTTGGCTTAATTTAATTACCAGCGAAGTTAAATCACCTTTGTTTTACCGGTTTGAGGATTAGCCCTATGTCTGAACAGGCTCAATCAATTAATAAAAATTTCACTTTAAATACTGAAAATAAGCACCAATTTATCTTAAGTAGAAATTTACAGTCACTGCGGCTTTATAAAAACGAGGTGGTAGACCGTTATACCCGTAAAGTCTCCAGCATTCCGGCGGCTCTGGTTGAGTTGAAGTGGCAAAACCGTAAAGCGCTGTACGCATTCCAGGTGAAAGAAGAAGTTTATGGCAGCGTGTTGTGCCAGTTACTGGCTAACAACCCGGAGCTAAAAGAAAAAGTCATGGCGCGTATTGAGGCACATTACCAGCAGTTTCGTACTCATGAAGCACAAACACTGGAAGTGTCCCGCAAACTGGTTGACGGCCAGTTTAAAACGTCTTCAGCACTCGAAAGCTAGCCTTATTCCCTCTCAGTTTTCTGGCACGTTCTTTCACACATAAAAAAAGCGTGGCCAATGCCACGCCCCGATACCGGTAAGAAGCAGAGCAAGCCAGCTTTCTTACCGGGAACAGATAAAAACCGGCTATTTTCATCAAACTGACTGGCAGAGAACCTGCGCGATGAACCAACAGGTCATCAAACAGTCACTCCGATGTCAATTACTTCGCTGCCGCACCTGACGGCTGTGATGATTGCGCGGGTTGTGGTGAGGCACCCGTTGGGCCTGCTGCTGCCCCGGCCGCAGGGTTACTTTCTTGCGCTACCAGGCCAATTTTGAGATACCCGGCCTGTTGCAGCATATCCATCACATGCATCAGGGTTTCATAATCCACCGTTTTATCCGCACGGAAAAAGATAGTGGTGTCTTTCTTCCCTTCTGTCATGGTGTTCAGGACATCCACCATGTTCTGCTCAGTCACAGGTTCATCGCCGATAAACAATGTTTTGTCTGCTTTGACTGACAGATACAAAGGTTTTTCCGGCCTGGGTTGCGGCTCGCTGGATGACCCCGGTAAGTTCACTTTTACGTCAACTGTCGCCAGTGGTGCAGCCACCATAAAGATAATCAGCAAAACCAGCATCACATCAATAAAAGGTGTGACATTGATATCGTGCATCTCGGCGCTGTCGTCTGAGTTCTCATTAAAATGCATAGCCATAAGGCATCAACCTGCACGCAGTTTCTGAGCTGGCTGGATATTACGTGTTTCACAGCTCGCAGCCAAATCCAGATCGCGGCTTTGCAGTAACAACACTTGTGCGGCCACATCACCCAGTGATGCTTTATAAGCGCCAATCATGCGGGCGAAAACATTATAAATCACCACGGCTGGAATCGCAGCGATAAGGCCAACTGCGGTTGCCAGCAACGCTTCAGCGATGCCTGGAGCCACAACGGCCAGGTTCGTTGTTTGCGACTGCGCAATACCAATAAAGCTGTTCATGATGCCCCAGACTGTACCAAACAGCCCAACGAACGGTGAAATTGCACCAATAGTCGCCAAAAAGCCATTACCGCGCCCCAGATAACGCCCGGTTGCCGCAACACGGCGCTCCAGACGGAAACTGGTACGCGATTTGATGCCTTCGTTATCAGTACTCCCTTCTGAAAGGACCAACTCGTCTTGTGCTTCATTAATTAACTGAGCACTCAAACTGCTGGTGTGAAAACCTGCCGCAGTTTCGCTGGCTTCATCTAAAGAGCGGGCACTTGAGAGTGCGGAATACTCACCATTAAGGCGGCGTTTCCAGGCAAGCAGTTCAGTAAATTTGCGAAAGAACAGCGCCCATGTGACCACGGAGGCGAACAACAGGCCAATCATGACCAGTTTCACCACAATATCGGCATGATGATACATACCCCAGACGGACAAATCCGCCTGCATCAAATTTTCTGCCACAGTCAATCTCCAGGACCAACATGAAAAAAACGAATATTGTCGGTATCATATCAAAATAGTGTCGAATTGATAGTCGTTCTCATTACTATTTACATAATGATCTGGCTCACACTCTGTTTCTTTGCGCCAGGACAGCAATTGACTGCTATTTATCGCACTTTTTCTTATGAAGGTCATTTCCCTGTGCCGGTTCCGCCAGAAGCGTGTTAACTTATTTAGACATCCAGACGTATAAAGGGACAGGCAATGTCAGAGAAACATCTTGAAACCGCGCTGATTACTGCTGGCCGTAACAAGCGCTATACCCAGGGCTCTGTGAACAGTGTTATCCAGCGGGCATCTTCGCTGGTATTTGAGTCCGTCAGTGCCAAAAAGCAGGCCACAGCAGGCAGGGCAACAGGTGAGTTATTTTATGGCCGACGCGGCACCCTCACACATTTCTCCTTACAGGAAGCTATGTGTGAGCTGGAAGGTGGCGCTGGTTGCGCGCTGTTCCCCTGCGGAGCTGCCGCCGTTGCTAATACCATTCTGGCCTTTGTTGAACAAGGTGATCATATTCTGGTAACCCGCACAGCATATGAACCGACCCAGGATTTGTGCACCAAAATCCTCTCACGGTTAGGCGTTACCACCTCCTGGTTTGACCCACTTGCTGGCGCAGATATTGCCAAACTGGTCCGCCCGGAAACGCGTATTGTTTTTCTGGAATCGCCGGGTTCCATCACGATGGAAGTTCATGATGTCCCGGCTATCGTCAAAGCAGTGCGAGAGAAAGCCCCCAATGCCATCATCATGATGGACAATACCTGGTCTGCGGGTGTGCTGTTTAAAGCTCTGGATTTTGGTGTCGATATCTCAATTCAGGCTGGCACAAAATATTTGATTGGCCATTCCGATGCGATGGTTGGCACAGCAGTTTCCAACGCCCGTTGCTGGGAACAGTTGCGTGAAAATGCTTACCTGATGGGGCAAATGGTGGATGCAGATACCGCGTATATGACCAGTCGCGGCTTACGTACCCTGGGTGTGCGCCTGAAACAACATCAGGAAAGCAGCATTGCTGTTGCCACCTGGTTGCAGCAGCACCCGGCTGTTGAGCGCGTTAACCACCCGGCTTTACCCGGCAGTAAAGGCCATGAATTTTGGAAGCGCGATTTTACCGGTTGTAGCGGGTTGTTCTCTTTTATTTTGAAAAAACGCCTTAGTGAAGCTGAGTTTGCCCATTTTCTGGACAACTTCAGCCATTTCAGCATGGCCTACTCCTGGGGCGGGTTTGAGTCACTCATTTTAGCGAATCAACCTGAAGAAATTGCCGCCATCAGGCCGGAGAGTGAGGTAGACTTTACTGGCACCCTGGTACGCGTGCATATCGGTCTTGAGAATGTGTCTGACCTGATTGACGACCTCGCTGCCGGGCTGGAGCGCATTGGTTAACTCAGTTTGGTTTAAGTCTGCAAAAAGTTGTCATACATGAGTATGGGATGTGCCATGTTGAGCGCCGGATCAAGGTGTTAAACTGTATCCGTCAGGTACAATTACTATAATTTAAGCTGTTCCACGGGATGTTTCATGGTTGTTATCGAAAATATCATCGCTGCACTTTGGCATCATGATTTTGTGGCTCTGACTAATCCACATGTTATCGGTATCGTGTATTGCATCATGTTCGCGACACTGTTCCTTGAGAATGGTTTGTTGCCTGCAGCCTTTCTTCCCGGGGACAGCCTGCTGTTACTCGCTGGCGCAATGATTGGCCGGGGAGTAATGGATTTTACTTCTACATTATTGTTGCTCACCGCCGCCGCCAGCCTTGGTTGCTGGCTGAGCTACCTGCAGGGCCGCTGGCTGGGCAATACCCGCATCGTCAAAGGCTGGTTACATCAACTGCCTTCACAATATCACCAGCGTGCCACCTGCTTATTTGACCGTCACGGACTGCTGGCACTGTTAGTGGGGCGTTTTTTAGCGTTTGTGCGTACCATTTTGCCCGTCATTGCCGGGTTGTCCGGGCTGTCTAACCGTCGGTTCCAGTTTTATAACTGGCTGAGTGCTGTGTTGTGGGTAGGTACAGTTACTGGTCTGGGTTATGCGCTGAGTATGATTCCGTTTGTAAAGCGCCATGAAGACCAGGTCATGACTGGTTTAATGATTTTACCGGTTGTTCTGCTGGTTGCCGGGTTACTGGGCGCCATCATTGTTGCCGTTAAAAAAAAGCCGATGGGCGGCGTTGCGACAAACAATAACCGCCCGGTTAACTAGGCTACGGCCAGAATTCTACTGGCGGGCAGTGGTGTTCAGCAGATTGCGGGTGCCCGTTTGTGTCGCCCGCATTCTCAGAATATCTTCCCCGGGCGTCAGCCCGAAGTAACGTTTAAATTCCCGGCTGAACTGAGAAGGGCTTTCGTAACCCACCTGAATGGCCGCTGCTCCTGCTTTCATCCCGTCATGCAGCATCAATAAACGCGCTTTGTGTAACCGGTAGGTTTTCAGGTACTGCAACGGTGAGGTGCTGGTGACGGATTTAAAATTATGGTGAAACGCTGATACGCTCATGTTCGCCTCCATCGCCAACTGGTCGACAGTCAGGTTATCACGATACTGAGTTTCAATGCGCCGCAATGCCCGGCTGATCAGGCTAAAATGGGTATGGCGGCTGACCAGGGCCAGCAATGCTCCCCCCACTGGCCCGGTAAGTAAATGGTAGAGAATTTCCCGAATGATGGCTTTACCCAGGATGCGCGCATCCAGCGGTTTTTCCAGTACATCCAGCAACCGTTCCACGGCACACAAAATCGGTTCTGATAAAGGTGCGGAATGAATACCACTGGAAACCGGATGCGGCTGGAATTCCGGTTCTTCACCAATATCCATAAGCAAAGCCTGTAACTGCATAATATTAATGTTGATACGTAGCCCGGCAAGCGGTTCTTCTGGTGTTGCTGTGGTTTCACATTCAAAAGGCAGTGGCACAGTCAGCAATAAATATTCGTTTACATCATAGCGAAAAACACGATCATTCAGATAACCCGTTTTGTGGCCCGAAAAGAGAAAAACAACACCTGGTTCGTACATTACCGGCGTGCGGGGATACGGAGACTCCCCATAGAGCAGGCTAATTTCACCATCAAAAAAATTCGAAGTATTTTTTATGTTTATCAGATGATTAACCTTATTTTTTAAGGTTAAACAAATTTCTTCACGGCTCATTTTTACTTACCAGGCAGAGAGTATTCGGACAAGAGGTAGTGTACTCAAAATGAATTCTTTCTCCATTGTTTTGTAGAAATAGGCAAATCAATTGCAGAAATGAGCATTGAGCAATCGGGCGCAGAATCAGACAATAACCGCCAACGCCCCACAGGGCATAACTAATTATTGAAGGGTACACCCCATGAACAATTTCGATTTACATACCCCTACCCGCATTTTATTTGGTAAAGGTGCGCTGTCTTCACTGCGCGAAAATATTCCGGCAGATGCCCGCATTCTTATCACCTATGGTGGTGGTAGCGTGAAAAAGACTGGCGTGCTTGACCAGGTGCTCACTGCGCTGGATGGTTTAAATGTTCAAACTTTTGGTGGCATTGAACCGAACCCGGCATATGAAACCCTCATGAAAGCCGTAGAAGTGGTTAAGCAAGAAAACATCACATTCTTACTGGCTGTGGGTGGCGGTTCCGTGCTGGATGGTACGAAGTTTATTGCCGCAGCGGCAAAATATAAGGATGGCGTGGATCCCTGGGAAATACTGGAAACCTGGGGCGGCAATATCAAAGACGCTCTGCCGCTCGGCTCCGTGCTGACACTGCCAGCAACCGGATCCGAATCCAACAGTGGCGCCGTGGTGTCTCGCCGTTCAACGGGTGACAAACGCGCATTTATGTCGCCTCATGTTCAGCCTCTGTTTGCTGTTCTCGATCCAGTTTATACCTACACGTTACCAGCCCGCCAGGTGGCAAATGGTGTAGTTGATGCATTCGTTCATACTGTTGAGCAATACATCACTTATCCGGTTAACGCGAAAGTTCAGGATCGTTTTGCAGAAGGCCTGTTACTGACACTGAAAGAAGAAGGCCCTGTCGCGTTGAAAGAGCCTGAGAACTATGATGTCCGTGCGAATATCATGTGGGCTGCCACCATGGCGCTCAATGGCCTGATTGGTGCAGGTGTACCGCAAGACTGGGCAACACACATGCTGGGACACGAGCTCACAGCAATGCACGGCCTGGATCACGGTCAAACGCTGGCCATTGTTCTGCCCGCTTTGCTGAATGAAAAACGCGAGCAGAAGCGTGAAAAACTGCTGCAGTATGCTGAACGTGTATGGAATATCACTGAAGGAAGTGAAGACGCCCGCATTGATGCGGCCATTAATGCCACTCGCCAGTTCTTTGAAAATATGGGGATTCCGACACATTTATCCGATTATGGTCTGGATGGCAGCACTATTCCGGCCTTATTGTCTAAACTGGAAGAACACGGCATGACCAACCTGGGTGAGCATCAGGATATTACCCTGGACGTAAGCCGCCGGATTTATGAGGCGGCTCGCTAACCAGTCTGCACCAATCCTGATTTCGACCCTTCGCTGCCACCTGCTACGGGTGGCAGCTCAATAAAGGAGGAGAGAATGGCGAATGCAAGTGTAATAAAGCTGAACGATGGAAACCTGATGCCGCAACTTGGCTTAGGTGTCTGGCAGGCCAGCAATGAAGAAGTGCTGACCGCCATAAGTAGTGCACTGGATGTGGGCTACCGGGCCATAGATACCGCAGCCGCCTACCACAACGAAGAAGGCGTTGGCCAGGCATTAAAAAACAGTCATGTCCCCCGCGAAGACTTATTTATCACCACCAAACTCTGGAATAGTGACCACCTGCAACCTGCGCAGGCACTTCAGGCAAGTCTTGAAAAGCTACAGCTTGATTATATCGACCTGTGGCTGATGCACTGGCCAGTCCCGGCGAAAGGCCACTACATTGAAGCCTGGAAAAGTATGATTGACCTTCAACAGCAAGGGCTGGTGAAGAGTATTGGTGTCTGCAACTTCAATATTGATCACCTGCAGCACATTATTGATGAAACGGGCGTTCACCCGGTGATTAATCAGATTGAACTGCACCCGTTATTTCAGCAGCGTGCATTGCATGCATGGAATGCCACCCACCAAATACAAACGGAATCCTGGAGCCCACTGGCCCGGGCTGGTGAAGGTATTTTTGAGCAGAAGATTATTCGTCATCTGGCAGACAAATACGGGAAATCGCCCGCGCAAATTATTATCCGCTGGCACCTGGATAACGGACTGGTTGTGATACCAAAATCGGTAACCCCATCGCGCATTGCTGAAAACTTCAATGTCTGGGATTTCCGCCTGGAAAAAGAAGAACTGGCAGAGATGGCAAAACTGGATTGTGGTAAGCGGATTGGCCCGGACCCGGATAAGTTTGGGGCATAAGGCTGCCACTGGCATCTTGCCAAAGCAGGGCGATATAAGCGCCTCGCAAAAAACAAACGCCCTTCATTACGAAGGGCGTTGTTTCATTTGTTAAGCCAACCTGCTTTAGCCTTGTCTGGACTGAGGTTTACGGCGCTTTTGCGCGGCCTGGGGTGAGCGCCCAGGTGCAGCCTGAGATGTGCGACCTGTACTTGTAGTTGCAGACTGAGGTGCGCGACCCGTTGCCGACTGAGGAGACCGGCGTTGATGAGCCATTGGTGTATGGCGTGTCAGTGCGGTCTGGCTCTTACGATTCTGGCGACGTGCTTCGCGCATTTCTTCCATCGTTGGTGACGGCACAAGGCACTCACGCCGTGGGCCTATCAGGTGCTTTTTCCCCATCGCTTCCAGTGCAGAGCGAATCAACGGCCAGTTAGCCGGATCATGGTAACGCAGCAAAGCTTTATGCAGGCGTCGTTGCTTATCGCCACGCGGCACCACAATATCTTCACTCTTGTAATTCACTTTAGACAACGGATTTTTGCCGGTGTAATACATCGTGGTGGCATTTGCCAGCGGCGACGGGTAGAAGTTTTGTACCTGGTCCAGGCGGAAACGGTGTTTCTTCAACCACAATGCAAGATTAACCATATCTTCATCTCGCGTACCTGGATGCGCAGAAATAAAGTAAGGGATCAGGTACTGCTCTTTACCAGCCTGTTTTGAGTAACTGTCAAACAGCTCTTTGAAACGATGATAGCTTCCCATACCTGGCTTCATCATCTTCGATAACGGACCTTCTTCGGTATGTTCAGGCGCAATCTTCAAATAACCGCCCACATGGTGGGTTGCCAGTTCTTTAATGTAGCGCGGGTCTTCAACCGCCAGATCGTAACGTACACCAGAAGCTATCAGGATCTTTTTAATACCACTCAGGTCACGAGCCCGGCGATACAAGTCAATCGTCGGCTGGTGATCGGTATCCATGTGCGGGCAGATATCCGGGTAGACACAGGATAAGCGGCGGCAGGTTTGCTCAGCACGCGGGGATTTACAGCGCAACATGTACATATTGGCTGTTGGCCCGCCCAGGTCGGAAATCACACCAGTAAAGCCCGGCACAGTATCGCGGATCGCTTCAATTTCATTGATGATTGAATCTTCTGAGCGGCTCTGGATAATGCGCCCTTCATGTTCGGTGATTGAACAGAAAGTACACCCACCGAAGCAGCCACGCATAATATTGACCGAAAAACGGATCATTTCATACGCAGGGATACGGCTGTCGCCATATGACGGATGCGGTACGCGTTTATAAGGCAGTGCGAACACGCTGTCCATCTCTTCGGTGGAAAGCGGAATGGCCGGTGGATTTATCCAGATATACCGGTCACCCTGTTTTTGCATTAATGCCCGTGCACAACCAGGGTTGGTTTCATGGTGCAGGATCCGTGATGCATGGGCATACAAGACTTTGTCGCCTTTCACTTTTTCATAGGATGGCAACAGAATGTAGGTCTTTTCCCAGGGCTTTTGCTTTAGTTTTGGCGGCTGTACCACTATGGCTTCTGCTTTTGCCCCCGCGCCCACTTCAACGGTTTTGTTATTATCCGCACAAGGCAAATCCTCGCCATAAGGATGCGGGATTGGGTCTATCTTACCAGGAGTATCCAGGCGAGTGGAGTCCACCCCTTCCCAACCTGGCAGCGCTTCACGAACAATAATCGCAGTATTGCGCACATCTTTAATTTCACTGATGGGCTCACCCTGCGATAAGCGGTGTGCCACTTCTACCAGTGGGCGCTCGCCATTGCCAAACATCAGCATATCTGCTTTGGCATCAATCAACACGGAACGGCGAACGGTATCAGACCAGTAATCATAATGCGCAGTGCGGCGCAGGCTGGCTTCAATACCGCCAAGGATAACCGGCACATCGCTCCAGGCTTCTTTGCAGCGCTGAGTGTAAACCAGGGTAGCACGATCCGGGCGTTTACCTGCGACGTTATCCGGTGTGTATGCGTCGTCGTGGCGCAATTTCCGGTCTGCTGTGTAGCGGTTAATCATGGAGTCCATATTGCCCGCGGTCACACCGAAGAACAGGTTGGGTTTGCCCAGTGCCATAAACGCGTCTTTACTGGTCCAGTCTGGCTGGGAAATAATCCCAACACGAAACCCTTGCGCTTCCAGCATACGGCCGCAAATCGCCATCCCGAAACTCGGGTGGTCAACATAGGCATCACCGGTAACCAGAATAATATCGCAGCTATCCCAGCCTAATTGGTCCATCTCCTCGCGGGACATGGGCAGAAAAGGGGCAGGACCAAAGCAGGCAGCCCAATACTGGGGCCATGAAAAAAGGTCGCGCTCGGGCTGAATCAGACTGGTACGGCTCATATTGCTTCCGAAAAAAGGTAAAAAGATATCAAAGGGTCGCGATTATACGCCGGGTTAGTGCCGGAAAAGAAGAGGGCTGAACAAATTATGCTCACTTAACTGTCACCTGATACCCCTGAATGCTCAGTGATATCAGGTGGATAATCATCAGGATGCAGGTTGAACTAATAGCTGCCCAATTGAGCCCCTGTCGGCCAGTTCCAGTGTCTGGCTGGAATACAGGAAGGGGAAATGCGGCCAGGACGGCTGGCCGAAATACACCAGCAATTCCACCTGCCCGTCAACCCAGACGGTATCTTTCCAGCCCCGGTCTTCCGGGAAGGGGGATGCGCCATTCACATTACGCACCTGGAACATGACACCTTCAATATGGAAAGCCTGGGGCGTATTAGCGTGTACAGTCCAACGCTCCCAGGTCCCTTGCAAGGTCTCAATATCTATGCGGTTGACGTCCCACAACTGACCATTAATACCCGGATCATCACCCAGTGAAATATCACGGCTGCGCGTTGAGCTACCGGCAATAATATCTTCTGGCAAAAGACGGGCAGGAAGTGGAGTGGTCACCAGGGGCAACAAGCCTGTCGGCCGCAGCGTCAACACCAGCGTCGAAATCAGGATGCTGGATGGTTCAAAAAAGCCACGAATGCGTTCCATTATGCCAGCAGATTCCCCGCAGGTAATGGAGACGGCATCACCATTGCTCATATCCACCAGCACTTCGCGACGTTCACCGGGGGCAAGAGAGAGCTGAGAAACGGATACGGGTGCCGGTAAAAAACCCTGATCACTGGAGATAACGTGCAGCGGTCTGCCATCAGACATACGTAACAGGTAACGCCGGGCATTCGACGCATTAAGTAAACGCAGGCGCACCCAGCCTCGCGAGACGTCGACATAAGGACCCTGTACGCCATTGACCAGCAAGGTATCACCAATAAACCCGCCATCGGAAGGTTCGCTGTAGGTTGGCGCGCCAAAGTTATCCAGCCGTTTGTCCTGCAAGATGACCGGGAAATCATCCACCCCATAGTGGTTAGGGACAGGTAATGATTTACTGATGTCATCTTCCACCAGCCACATTCCCACCAGCCCTTTGTAAACCTGCTCAGCGGAACGGTTTGGCGTATTTGCGCGGTACCACAATGTGGCGGACTGCTGGCGAATGGGCAGCACTGGCGCCCAGTCAGCGTTGGGTGTCATCATGCGTGCCGCACCACCCATTAGCGGCCCCGGAACCTGCAACCCGGAAATTGTCATCGCGACATTCTCCGTTAAGCGGTTGCTGTAAATCATTTTAACATCATCACCATTCCATACACGAATGGTGGGCCCCATGTAGCGCCCGTTAAAACCCCATACCTGAGCACGCGTTCCGGGTGCAAAAGACCAGTGAGCGCTTTGCAGCGTCAGAAACAAAGGTTGCCCGCGCCGGGACTCCAGCAATGGCGGAACAGGAAGAGGCAACTGGGTAGCCGCATTGGCTTTTAACGGCAACGCCCCAGCGCCCAGTGCAATGCCAGATGCCTGAATAAACTGACGCCGGCTGAGTGACATAATTGCTCCATGTAAACTGAATGAAATTTGGCGGGACACCTTTCCCGCCTAAAAATGACCGGAAAGAGGCCTAACGTTGTACGTTTTTCTCGGACGTAACTTTTCCCGCTTCGCGCAAAGCAACTTCTGCATCCAGTGCGCGAATTTTTTCTTCCATCAACTGGCGGCAATACGCAGACAATTCACGAACCTGATCTTTACCGAAGTTGCTGGTATCAACAGGTGGCAACATTTCAACTATCACCAACCCATTACACCAGCGATTGAGTTTAATTTTATTGCTGGTGTTGGAAACACAGATGGGAATGACAGGCACTCCGGCAGCCAATGCTGCATGAAATGCCCCGGCTTTAAAAGGCAACAAACCACGACCACGACTTCGTGTCCCTTCTGGAAACATCCAGATGGAGATATTACGCTCGCGAATCTGCTGAACGACCTGGGCAATCGTACCATGTGCTTTTGCCCGGTTATTGCGGTCTATCAGCAGATTGCCAGTCAGCCAGTAAAGCTGCCCAAAAAAAGGGATCCACAATAAACTTTTCTTGCCAACTGTTACGGTTGTTGGCTGAACAATATACGACGCTGTTACCATATCGTAGTTGTTCTGGTGGTTGGCAATGTAAATAGCATTACCAAAGTTTTCTGCACCGGACGGTTTGCGGATTTCCACCTTTAACCCAAATACGGTAGACAGGCGGGCAAAAAGATGACCAAACGTAGCAACGTGGCGTGGGTTTCTGGGGCTGAAGAGACAATATATTGAACCGAAAACACACACCAAAATACTGTAGAGCACAACAATAATAAAACGAATAATCAAAAGCATAGCAACCTCTGAAGACACAGGCGATGTTCACCAGAGCCCTGGTATAATTTCAGTTTCAGGCAGGTTTCAACGCCTTTTATCCTGTCCCCTGAATAACATTAACAACCACTATTTGCAGACCAGCAAACCATTATAACTGGAGAATGCATTGTCAGGCGCTTTGCCATCACAAACAATGGTGAGGTGAAAAAATCATACGAATTCAGGGAAGTGAAGCGCCACTCCCCTGTTCTGTTTATGACTCGCTGTCATCGTCAGCGCGGGCTGGTGAGTCTATTTCAATATTATCAATCCGCTGCAAACCGCGCATCACCGTTCCCCGACGCCCGCGCTCTGCATGGACTTTCTGTAACTCTTCCGGACGCAGTTTCAGTTTCCGCTTACCAACATGAATAGTCACTGTGCTTTGTGGCGGCAGAACACGCAACCAGGCAAGTTTATCTTTCCCGCTTACGGCTTCCGCCGCAGGAATTGAGATAATTTTATTCCCTTTACCTTTTGAGAGTTGCGGTAAATCACGGACCGGGAACATCAGCATACGCCCGGCGGCAGTAATCGCCAGTAACATATCGTCATCATGATTTACCCATAACGGCGGCAATACCCGGGCATTTTCCGGCAGGCTAATCATTGCTTTGCCTGCACGGTTGCGGGCAACCAGATCATTAAAGGTACACACAAAGCCGTAACCGGCATCGGAAGCCATCAACAGTTTTTGCTCATCCGGTGCCATCAGAACCTGTTCAACCACCGCTCCCGGCGGTAGCGTCAGCTTACCAGTGAGTGGCTCCCCTTGCCCACGAGCAGACGGCAGGTTCACAGGATCCAGCGCATAGCTACGCCCGGTTGAGTCGATAAATACCACTGGCTGGTTAGACTTACCTTTAGCCTCCGCCATAAAACTGTCGCCCGCTTTATAATTTAACCCGGCGGCATCAATGTCATGGCCCTTGGCACTGCGAACCCAACCCATTTGCGACAACACAATCGTGACGGGTTCAGACGGCATCATCTCATGGTCGCTCATCGCCTTCGCTTCACTACGTTCGTGTAACGGAGAACGGCGGTCATCGCCATAAGCCTGTGCATCTGCCTGCAACTCTTTTTTTAGCAGGTTATTCATTTTCCGCTCAGAAGCGAGAATGCCCTGCAGTGTATCGCGTTCTTTTTCCAGATCACTCTGCTCACCACGGATTTTCACTTCTTCCAGGCGGGCAAGGTGGCGTAATTTCAGTTCAAGAATTGCTTCCGCCTGAGTATCTGAGATACCAAAGCGCGACATCAGTGCGGGCTTCGGTTCATCTTCAGTGCGGATGATTTCAATAACTTCATCAATGTTGAGGAACGCAACCAACAAACCTTCGAGGATATGCAGCCGTTTCAGTACTTTCTCCAGCCGGAAACTCAACCGGCGGCGTACTGTGTCACGACGGAAAACTAACCACTCACTGATAATTTCATGCAGGTTTTTAACCGCAGGGCGGCCATCCAAACCAATCATGTTCAGGTTAACGCGATAGCTTTTCTCAAGGTCGGTAGTGGCAAACAGGTGGTTCATCACCTGTTCCATATCCACGCGATTAGAACGCGGTACAATCACCAGACGAGTTGGGTTTTCGTGGTCGGATTCATCGCGCAGATCATCAACCATCGGCAGTTTTTTCGCCCGCATCTGGCTGGCGATTTGTTCCAGCACCCGCGCACCGGAAACCTGGTAAGGCAGTGCAGTAATAACCACAGCACCGTCTTCTTTATTCCAGACAGCACGCATACGTACAGAACCACGCCCGTTCTGGTAAATTCTACGGATATCTTCACGAGAAGTAATAATTTCCGCTTCCGTGGGGTAATCCGGCCCCTGAATAATATCCAGCAAGGTATCCAGCGAGGTTTTGGGGTTTTCAATCAGGGTTACTGCTGCCTGAGCCACTTCACGCAAGTTATGAGGCGGAATATCTGTCGCCATACCAACAGCAATCCCGGTGGTGCCGTTTAACAGAATATTTGGCAAACGGGCTGGCAGCATCTTCGGTTCGCTGAGCGTCCCGTCAAAGTTAGGGACATAATCAACCGTTCCCTGGCCCAGTTCACTGAGCAGCACTTCAGCATAACGCGACAAGCGGGATTCGGTATAACGCATCGCTGCGAAGGACTTCGGATCATCCGGTGCCCCCCAGTTCCCCTGCCCATCTACCAGCGGATAGCGGTAAGAGAAGGGTTGCGCCATCAGTACCATTGCTTCGTAGCAGGCACTGTCGCCATGGGGATGGTATTTACCCAGCACATCCCCGACGGTACGTGCTGATTTTTTGAATTTCGCCGCTGCATTGAGCCCCAGTTCAGACATGGAGTACACAATGCGCCGCTGAACGGGTTTCAGGCCATCGCCAATAAATGGTAATGCGCGATCCATGATGACGTACATGGAGTAATTGAGATACGCACTTTCCGTAAATTCATGCAGAGCACGGCGTTCTACGCCGTCATGAGTAATCTCACTCATTAATTTTTAACCCTCAAACTGACTGGCCAATGCAAAGTTGAATGGCAATATTGTGGCCGATAGTACCCTATCTGGCGTGGAGAGTCACAAGAAGCGCATTATTGCCCTCAGAGCAAAAGTCTTTGCCTGTCTTTCCACTACAGGCGTGATACACATCACGATAAAATCCTCCGCATCTTAACTTATCGGAAAGAGACCATGAGTAACATACTGATTGTTAATGGCGCCAAATCTTTTGGGCACTCCGCCGGTCAACTGAATAATACACTGACCGAAGAAGCTGTAGCTCAATTACGTGAGCTGGGTCACCAGGTAACAGTGAGCGTAGCCGACAGCGATTATAATGTGGAAGATGAAGTTGCCCGCTTCCTGGCCGCTGACGCTATTATCTGGCAAATGCCCGGTTGGTGGATGGGTGCGCCCTGGACCGTTAAAAAATACATGGATGATGTGTTCACTGCCGGCCACGGCAGCCTGTACGCCAGTGATGGCCGTACCCGTTCAGATGCCAGCAAAAAATATGGCTCAGGGGGGCTGTTGCAGGGCAAAAAATATATGCTGTCACTCACCTGGAACGCCCCACTGGAAGCGTTTACGGACAAAGAGCAGTTCTTCCACGGCGCAGGTGTTGATGGCGTCTACCTGCCGTTCCACAAAGCCAATCAGTTTATTGGCCTGGAAAGCCTGCCGACATATATCGCCAATGATGTGATTAAGCAACCGGATGTGCCACATTATATTGCACAATATCGCGAGCATCTGCGGGCGATTTTTGCTTAACTGTTAACACATTTAAAAAGGAGTGAATTTATGCTGACAGTGATTGCTGAAATTCGCACACGTCCAGGCGTTCATCATCGCCAGGCCGTGCTGAATGAATTTAAAACCCTGGTACCTGTTGTTCTTCAGGAAGAAGGTTGCCATGGCTACACCCCAATGGTGGATGAGAATACCGCTCTGGATTTTCAGGCAACAGCGCCAGATTCCATTGTCGTGGTTGAAGTGTGGGAAAGTGCTGCACATCTCAAAGCGCACCTGGAAACGCCGCATATGAAAGCATTCGGGGAAAAAACCAGGAATGATGTGCTGGATATGCACATTCGCATTCTGAAACCCGGCATTGCCTGAGTTTACTCCAGCAAAGTAAACACATCACTACAATGAACTCGCTACATTTGCTACAAAAGAAGGAAGTCAGTTTCCTTCTTTTTATTGCGGTTCATAATGTTATTTTTCGCTATCACGCCTGCACCATCACTCAGGTTTACTCATCTTCCCTGCCCAGCAATCCGCACAGTACAGCGACATCCGGGTATTCATCCAGATGCAGGCAAACATGCTCCAGTGCCCGGCAAGACGCTGCTGATAACACCTGGCGTGCCAGTTGGTCAAATTTAGCCAACAACGCTCCATCACTCAGCGGGTTGCCTGGCGAACCCGAAGGCACTGGTACCTGTACCTGTGTCACGCTGCCACGGGTGGTATGTAAAATAACAACCGGTTCTTCATCACCTTGTTGAAGCGCATCAACCTCCAGAGTAATGCGCGCCAGCATATCGCTCACTTGTGGCGAAAGCCGCTTTTCTTCACTGTAGCTTTCCAGCCCGACGCTGCCATAACATAGACGGGCAGCAAGCGCATAAGGCAGGCTCATTTGTGCCGCCGCCAGGCTGCCAGTTGACCGGCCACCGCACATCTCCATTAAAAATGGGTTAAGCCTGACATGTATGCGCTGCACCCGAGCCAAAGGCTGCACAGACAACAACTGGTTCAGTGCATCAACCGCTGAATGAGTTCCCCGGCATGAGGCATAAGGTTTGATTGAGCAACGCGCCAGTTTCCAGACTTGCCCGAGCGATGCCACCAGTGCCTCAGGTAGCTGGCTGTGAGGCGCTATGGTTTGCAAAAAACCGCCCCATTTATCAGCGAAAATAGCACCCGGTCCCTGAATGCCTCTCTGTGCCAGTTGCGCGGCAAACAGCCCACTCTCGGCAGCCCGGCCAGCATGCAGTTTTTTAGTTTGCGAACCATCATGAATGAAAGCCCACAGGCCACTACTGAAACTGCCCGCAATACCCAGAGCAGCACTACACTGAGCCGGAGAAAGCCGCAGCAGGCTGCACACTGCGGCGGTAGCACCAAATACCCCGCAGGTTGCTGTCGAGTGCCAGCCAGCTTCGTTATGAGCGTTGTAACCGCCACAGGCTTCCAGCACACGACGGCCAATATCATAACCAATAATAAACGCGGTCAATAAACGCTGCCCGTCAACGGCTTCCTCTACCAGTGGTAATGCCGCGAGAATGGCAGGCATTACCACTGCTCCGGAGTGATCACAGCCACCGGTATCATCCAGTTCATACATATGCGCAGCGACACCATTCAGCCAGGCTGACTGGCGCGGTGTTACCCGCCACGCCTGCCCCACAAGGAGAGACTGTGCATGCCCGCCTTCTTCTCTGGCTAAGGCAGCACACTGATGCCAGATATCACTGTCGGTGCCTGCAAGCATCGCGCCCAGGGTATCTAAAAAATGGCGTTTGGCTTTTTCAACAAGGTGTGGAGGAAAATCCCTGTAGCCTGTAGTGGCAATGAATTCCCCCAGCATGTGCGTATAATCAATCATGGATTCAGCCATGATGTTGCTCCCACAACCGCTGGAATACTTCCGCCGGGTGGTCTGGCGTATTAGCGGGCTGAGAAGAACGCCAGTGTTCGGCCACAGACTGCGCGGTGGTTAACCAGACAGGTTGCTGTTGCAGCGTATCAATCAGCGCCTCCAGTAATGAAATGCGGCCTGCCGTACCCATAATTTCCGGGTGCAAACGGAGTAAGTAACACAAACCAAACCGGTGATAACCGTAAAAATCCTGGGTCATATTCGCCAGTGTTTCCTGGTATGACGCGATACGCGACTGGCCTGGTGGTACTGCCGGGCTGAGGTTAAACGCGAAATAGGGTTCATCTTCCAGTTCATAATGCAGCGGTAACTCAACCAGAGAGGTGCCCGGATGGAAATAAGGCAGGTCGTCGCCTCGCCAACAGGAAGACCACTGAAACCCCATGCCGCTCAGTGCCTGGGCAAACCCGGGTTTCCACTGCCCGGCGGGGGTACGAAACCCCCGGGGGACACGGCCACATAACGCCGTCAGTTTCTCTGTAGCGCGGCGGACACAAGCCACCTGTTCTTCCAGGCTCATAGCGGAAAAATCTTCGTGCTGGTCACCTGCGCAGGCAACTTCGTGGCCTGCTGCCAAAATCCGCTCCAGCAGCAATGGCTGTTCTTGCGCCACAATAGCTGGCAGGCACCAGGTGGTGTTCACCTGCTTTTTCGCCAGCAGATTCAGTAAACGGTCAACACCGCGTAACGTACCATAGCGCCAGACAGACAATGTTTTATCCCGTCCTTCAACAGTAGGAGCCTGGGACAAAATGCCGTAGATATCATTAAAATCAATGGTGATAACCGCAGCAGAACGGTATCCCTGCGGCCAGGGCGAAGTACTCCCGGTAAGCATTGTGTTTTTATCCGGCATGTTGACACTCCTGCATATACCACGCTGCGACAGCATCACAACGGGCAAACCACACGTCGCCACGGGAAGTCATATGGGCAAAGAATTTCTCCAGCAACAAAATGCGGCCTGGCTGCCCGGAGATTTTGGGGTGAAACAACGTGGTCAGGCATAATCCTTCATCCATGGCGCCATCAAATTCCCGTTGCCAGTTATCCAGCGTCAGTGCATAGCTGGCAGTGCGGTCTCCCCCTTTGGGAAAATCCGGGTTACGGGTATAGGCCAGTGAGGCATAGTCATCCATTTCCCACTTGCCGGGGATTTCCACCAGTGGCGGGAAACCCGCAACCTCAATGCAATAAGGTCTGTCATCGCCACGCATACTGCTCGAATAGAGAACCCCTGCAGCCTTGAGCACTTCAGGAGTACTGGCTTGCCAGTCTCCCGACGGGGTACGGAACCCTCGTGCGGTAATACCTAAATAGCGTTGAAAAATTTCTGCGGATTTTGCCATCACTGCATGCTGTTCATCAGGGCTCAGGGCAAAAAACGATTCGTGCCGATAACCATGAAATGCCACTTCATGCCCTTGTTCCACTATGGCGCGGCATTGTTCCGGCCAGTGCTCAACAACCCAGGCCGGAACAAAAAAAGTGGCCGGTAACTGAAAGTCTTGCAGTAAATCGAGCAAACGACCGAGTGCCCGAAATGGCCCATAAGAGCCAAAGGTAAAGTACTCTGGTGAAGACCAGATACTGCCATTAAGCATGGCATCGCCAGTCGGGCCATCTAAATCAAACGCCAGCGCCATACAACCGCGTTTTCCCTCAGGCCAACGCAATTCACCCGGTGATTGCATCATCTGCTCCTGATTCAGCCCTGGTTGACGGTGGCTTTGGCTACGCCGTTATCTGATAAGCCCCATTTAGTGAGGATTTTTTGGTAGGTACCATTGGCTATCATGTCATTCAGCGCGCCCTGAATGGCATCGCGTAATGCAGTGTTGTCCTTGCCAATCGCCATCCCGGTGTACTGGAAAGCGAATGCTTTATCCAGTGGCTTAAAGGTTCCTTTTTCGAGGCTCATAATGTAAGGCAGCGTTTCGCTCCCCTGCACGGCTGCATCCAGGCGACGCTGGCGTAACTGCGTGCGCGCATCAGCGCTACCTTCAGTACCCACAACCACAACAGCCGGTTTCCCCGCAGCTTCGCAATGAGCTTTGCTCCAGTTAGCAATTTCCTGCGGGAATGTAGTGCGGCGGCTGGTGCCAACATGTTTGCCACACAAATCAATATCATGCTGGAGATCCTGACGGGCGGTCAGCGTGTAAAACTGTGGGCCGGTTTTGAAGTAGTCAATAAAATCGACCACTTTCTGGCGTTCTTTGGTATCTGTCATCCCTGACATCACCATATCGACGCGTTTGGTTACCACAGCATTGACCATCTGCTCAAAAGCGATTTCCTGCCAGTTCACTTTGATACCCAGCTCTTTGCCAATGGCTACGCCCAGGTCGTAATCCACACCAGTTAACTGATTGCTGGCCGGGTCTTTAAAATCCATTGGCGGGTAGTTCGGCATAATTGCCACGGTAATTTCGCCTTTTGCCTTGATGGATGCTGGCAATTCCGTTGCCGCCCAGCTGCTGGAGGACTGGACAACGAGTGCAGTTGCTATCACGCTCAGAAACAGGTTTTTCATGGTTTACCCCGGTTAATTAAAGGAGAATGGCATTAATGAAATTTTTCATTCGCGGGTTACGCGGGTTGAGCAGAATCTCTTCTGGTGCGCCCTGCTCAATAATCTGGCCTTCATCCATAAACACCACCTGGTTGGCAACCTCGCGGGCAAAGCCCATTTCATGGGTCACCACCAGCATTGTTGTGCCCTCCTGCGCCAGTTGACGCATGACAGCCAACACTTCCCCCACCATTTCGGGATCCAGTGCCGAAGTGGGTTCATCAAACAACATCAGTTTTGGTTTCATTGCCAGTGCCCGGGCTATGGCAACGCGCTGTTGTTGCCCGCCAGAGAGCGACTGTGGGTAGGCGTGTGCTTTGTTTGCCAAACCAACCCGCTCCAGTAATGCCATCGCCTCTTCAGTTGCTTCGCGTTTTGGGCGCAATAACACATTGCATGGGCCTTCAGTGATATTCTCCAGCGCAGTCTTATGGGGAAATAAGTTAAAACGCTGGAAGACCATGCCGGTATGCAGGCGCTGGCGGGCAATTTGTTTGTCATTGAGTGGATAGAGCTTGTCGCCTGCAATGCGATAACCAGCCAACTCGTTATCTATCCAGATCCCACCACGGTCCACCTTTTCAAGTTGGTTAATACAACGCAGAAAGGTACTTTTCCCTGAGCCCGATGGCCCGAGAATGCACATCACCTCGCCGTAATTCACTTCCAGACTGACATCTTTCAGCGCGTGGAACTGGTCAAAATATTTGTTCACCTTCATGGCGCGAACAATGTTTCTCATGAGGAACTCCAGTTACTGGCGGCGGCGATGACCGCGGGAGAAATAACGCTCCAGTTGGCTTTGGCCAAAAGAGAGCACCGTGACAATCATCAGGTACCAAATCCCCGCCACAAACAGCAGCTCCATCACACGCGCGTTAGCGAAGTAGATGTTTTGCGTGTTGTAGAGCAATTCGGAATACTGAATCATGCTCGCCAGACTGGTCGTTTTGATCATGCTGATAAATTCATTACCAATAGGCGGCAGAATAACTCGCATCGCCTGAGGCAAAATAATGCGGCGTAAAGCCTGCAGGCGCGGCATACCAATGGATTTCGCCGCTTCATACTGGCCAATATCCACAGACAACAACCCGGCGCGAACCACTTCAGAGGTATACGCGCCCTGGTTGATACTCAGCCCCAGCAAAGCAGCCAGGAATGGTGTCATGACATGTACGGTCTGCACACTGAACAGGCCGGGAATAGAAATCACCGGGAATACCAGCGCGAGGTTGAACCACAGCAGTAATTGCAGAATCAGTGGGGTGCCCCGAAAAATCCAGGCATAGGCCACTGCGATGTAATGCAACACCGGGTTGGGCGACATATACATAATTGCCGCCACCACACCAAAAACCACGCCCAGCATCATGGCTAAAATCGACATAATCAGAGTGTTCATCACCCCCTGAAGAATGGCTGTGGCAGTAAAAAACTGGCCGACATAACGCCATTCAATATTGCCGTGGGCAAAAGCATTCACCAGCATTGCCACCAGGAGCAAAATCACAACCGAGGCAGTAATTCGCCCATAATAGCGGCGCGGGACGACCTGGTATTTGTCCAGGTCATATTGTGTGTGGCTGTTGTGCGCCGGTGATGATGTTGTAAGCGGGGTTGATTGTTCCATCCTGCCTCCTTCAGGCTCGCGGCCCAGTGTAATTCCGGGTCCAGCTTAGCTGGGATTCGGTCAACGTTTGCAGGCGGGCTAACTGTTGTTCAACACAGTGCGGTGCGGTGCCACCGAAACCGTGGCGGGCCGCTAATGCCGCATCCAGTGTCAGGGCATCACGAACGTCAGGCGTCAGGCGCTCATCTACCGATTTCAGTTCGGCATCGCTCAGTGCATCCAGCCCGCACTGCTGTTGTTCGCACAGTTGTACCAGTTGGCCGGTAATTTCATGAGCATGCTTAAATGGCACCCCGCGCATGGCCAGCCAGTCCGCCACCTCTGTTGCCAGGGTAAAGCCTTCCGGCGCCTGCTGCGCCATTCTCTGTGTATCGAATTTCAGGGTGGCAACCATGCCAGACATGGCAGGCAGGACCAGCAACAGGGTTTCTACTGCATCAATGACATTACGCTTGTCATCACTTAAATCCCGGTTGTAGGAGAGTGGCATCGCTTTCATAGTAGTCAGTAATGCCATCAGGTTACCGACCAGACGCCCACTGCGCCCACGCGTCAGCTCGGCAATATCCGGGTTTTTCTTCTGCGGCATAATCGAGCTGCCAGTAGCATAGCTGTCATCCAGCTCCACCCAGCGGAACTGGCGAGATGACCAGAGGCAGACTTCCTCGCACAAGCGCGACAGGTTGACAGCTATCATGGCAGTCACAAACAAAAACTCCGCAGCAAAGTCACGGCTGGCAACGGCATCAATGGAGTTTTCACAGGCTGCGATATACCCCAGTTCCTGAGCTGCAAGTTCGGGTTGGCGGGCAATAGCTGAACCTGCCATTGCTGCGGCACCCAGAGGGCAGTATGCACTGCGCTGATCCCAGTCCTGCATACGTGAAATATCCCGGGCGAAAGCCTGAGCGTGAGCCAGCAACTGGTGCCCAAAAACAATGGGCTGGGCCTGCTGGAGGTGAGTAAAACCCGGAGCAACACTGTGAAGATGTCGGGCTGCCTGGCCCATTAGCGCCTGTTGTAACTCCAGCAATGCACTGGCAACACGACGCCCGTTATCCCGCAGGTAGAGACGCAAATCATTCACTGTCTGGTCATTACGAGAACGGCCAGCGCGTAACTTCCCGCCCAATTCCCCCAGGCGTTCAACCAGTACACGTTCAATAAATGTATGAACGTCTTCATCCGCAGTAATTGGTGAAACCAGTCCGGCTCGAAAATCCTGGTCCAGCTTGTCAATCGCCACCAGCATGGCTGATAACTCTTCAGCGCTGAGCAGCCCGGCTCTTTCCAGCTCTCTGGCATGGGCCCGACACCCGGCGAGATCGTAGGGAGCCAGTGAGAAATAGTGCTCCGGGCTGCGTGATAACGCACTCAGGCTGGCGGCTGGAGCGGATTTAAAACGCGCTCCCCAAAGGCGCTCTGCATTTTCAGACATGCTGTTTCCCTTTCAAGACGGTGATAAATGAGTTCGTCTCCGGCAATAATAAAAACTTATTTTTACTATCACTGGAAAACTTAATTCATTTCATGTTCACTGTACTTTTACCGCAATATTTACGGAGTTAAATAGTAAAAATGGAAAGTAAAGTTTCTCATTATGGAAACATGGCAAATCCGGGCAATGGAAACAGCGCGATGAATCGTAATGATGGAACAACTCTTTCATTAAATAACATCGACCTAAAATTGCTGCGGGTTTTTAAATGTGTGGTGGAAGCCGGAGGAATGACGGCGGCCAGCCATGAGCTGAATATTGGCCTTGCTGCAATTAGCAAACAGGTTTCCGACCTTGAAATACGCCTTGGGATGACATTATGCAGCCGTGGGCGAGAAGGCTTTGAACTGACAGAATACGGCGTAAATGTATACCAGGCAACGCTGGAACTCTTTGTTTCACTTAATACTTTCCGTGAGAGGGTTCACAGTAGTCGCAATGAAGTTCTCGGCGATATTGCGATTAGCGTGGTCGATAATACTATTTCTGATACTCAGTCGCCTGTCACCAAAGCGGTGCAACAATTGCACCAGAATGCACCAAAAGTAAATATCCGTCTGCAAACATCGCAATTAGAAGATATAGAAAGGGGTATTAGCGAGGGGCGTTATCATTGCGGGATCGGCCCCGTATATGAAAAAAAAGAAGCATTTGAGTATTTTATTTTATATCACGAAATTTCGAAAATTTATTGTTCCTCCTCTCACCCACTATTTAATGAAGAAGAGAAAAATAACGTGTCTATTGATATAATAAAACAACAAAAAATGATTAATCACATGTATGTTTCACACCGCGATAGCAGTAGCCTCCTGCCTGTTCACGACACAAAAATACAGGCTGTTCAGGTTGAATCAGTCGCCATGTTAATATTAACCGGACACTTTATTGGTTATCTTCCAGAACATTATGCGCAAAGCTATATTGATCGGGGTTTATTACAGGAACTCAGTAATGAAAAACTGGTGGCAAAAACGCCTTTCTACCTGATGCTGAAGAAAGGAAAAAAAATTAATCCGATAATTAATTTATTTATGCAGGCGTTATCGATCAGTGAATCTGCGGTTGCATCATTATGAGGCAATGCGCTTATACTGATGAACAAATACGCTCCAACGGGCATAAAAAACCCTGAGATAGGGCTTTACGCCTCTATCATCAGGGTTGTTAACCGGCAATAAATCAGACCTCAATATCCACCATATCGCCTTTTTCCTGCAACCAGTTTCGGCGGTCTTCAGAACGTTTTTTCGCCAATAACATATCCATCATCGACTGGGTTCGTTCTTCATCGTCATCGCTAATGGTTAACTGCACCAGGCGGCGGGTATTGGGATCCAGCGTTGTTTCACGTAACTGTAGTGGGTTCATTTCACCCAATCCTTTAAAGCGCTGAACATTTGGTTTACCACGTTTACGCTTAAGTTGCTCCATAACCCCATCTTTTTCTTCGTCAGTCAGGGCGTAATAGACTTCTTTACCCAGGTCGATACGATACAGTGGTGGCATAGCGACATACACATGGCCTGCCTTCACCAGCGGGCGGAAATGGCGCACAAACAGCGCACAAAGTAATGTAGCAATGTGCAGACCATCGGAGTCTGCATCCGCCAGGATACAAATCTTACCGTAGCGCAGTTGCGTTAAATCATCGCTGTCGGGATCAATACCAATGGCGACAGAAATATCATGCACTTCCTGGGAGCCCAGCACTTCGTCTGAAGACACTTCCCAGGTATTCAGGATCTTACCTTTCAAAGGCATGATGGCCTGATACTCGCGGTCGCGCGCCTGTTTGGCAGAACCGCCAGCGGAATCCCCTTCCACCAGAAAAAGCTCAGTACGATGCAAATCCTGGGCAGTACAGTCTGCCAGTTTACCAGGCAGTGCCGGGCCGCTGGTCAGTTTCTTACGTACAACTTTTTTGGCCGCTCTCAGCCGGCGCTGCGCGCTGGCAATCGCCAGCTCAGCCAGTTGTTCTGCCGCCTGCACATTCTGGTTCAGCCATAAGCTGAAAGCATCTTTTACCACACCAGAAACAAATGCCGCACACTGGCGAGATGACAAACGTTCTTTGGTTTGCCCGGCAAACTGAGGGTCCTGCATTTTGACCGACAGGACGTAAGCACAACGTTCCCAAATATCATCAGCAGATAATTTCACACCACGCGGCAGAATATTGCGGAATTCACAAAACTCGCGGATACCATCCAGCAACCCCTGGCGCAGGCCATTAACATGGGTCCCACCCAGCATGGTAGGGATCAGGTTGACATAGCTTTCAGTCAGCAGCTCGCCGCCTTCCGGCAGCCACAGTAGCGCCCAGTCAACGGCTTCGGTTTCACCAGAGAAATTACCTACAAAGGGTTTCTCCGGCAGCGTCACCAAACCATTAACGGCTTCACTCAGGTAGTCTGTCAGGCCATCCTGGTAACACCAACGCTGTTCAGTGTTGTTCACTTCATCGCGAAAGGTGATTTCCACACCAGGACACAGTACTGCTTTTGCTTTCAGCAAATGCGACAGGCGAGAGACAGAGAAACGCGGGCTGTCAAAAAATTGTTCATCAGGCCAGAAATGCACGCTGGTGCCGGTATTGCGTTTACCGCAGGTCCCTTTTACATGCAGTTCTTCAGCTTTATCGCCATTCTCAAACGCAATGCCATACACCTGACCATCACGCTTAACTGTCACTTCAACCCGTTTGGATAACGCGTTGACAACAGAGATGCCCACCCCATGTAACCCACCAGAAAACTGGTAGTTCTTATTGGAGAATTTTCCCCCGGCGTGCAAGCGGCACAGGATAAGCTCAACCGCCGGAACGCCTTCTTCCGGGTGAATATCGACAGGCATGCCGCGCCCGTCATCAATAACTTCCAGCGACTGATCGGCATGGAGAATTACGTCAACTTTTTTGGCATGGCCTGCCAGCGCTTCATCCACGCTGTTATCAATAACCTCCTGACCAAGGTGGTTAGGGCGCGTGGTGTCAGTGTACATACCCGGGCGACGGCGAACCGGCTCAAGCCCGGTAAGTACCTCAATGGCATCAGCGTTATAGGATTGCGTCATGGTTTTTCGCTGCTCAACTAAGGAAGAAGATACCTGGTACTAACTCAGCCCCAGGAAATCAATAATCTGTGTGAAATGATGTTCAAAGCCGGTGAATGCATGATTACCCCCCTCTTCAATGAGCTGGCGGCAAGGGGCGTAATAAGCCACCGCCTGGCGGTAATCCAGCACTTCATCACCCGTTTGCTGTAGCAACCAAAGCAAATCGGGTGCTTCCAGCGGGTCAACCTGCATAACTTTGAGATCATAAATATGGCGAGACTCTAGCACATATTGCTGGCCGGTGTATGGGTTCTCATTGTCTCCGAGAAAATCTGCCAGTAATTCAAAAGGGCGTACAGCCGGATTCACAACCACCGCAGGCAACATAAAACATTGCGACAACCAGGTGGCGTAATACCCACCTAATGATGAACCCACAATGCCCATCGGTTCTCCCCCTCTGGCCATTACAATAGATTCAAGCATTTCTGCAGCATCGGCCGGGTAAGGAGGTAACTGAGGGATAACCATGGTGATATCCGGGTGGTGCTCAGCCAACCAGTTTTTCATACTGGTGGCTTTTGCCGAACGCGGTGAGCTGTTGAAACCATGGAGATAAAGAAGAGTGGCCATTAATAACCTTCAGAATCAGTATCGGGGCTGAACGCGCTGCCCGACAAACGACAAACTTCAGTTGTCAACGAACCATCCGGATGCAGTGTTATCCAGCGCCAGCCCGGCGCAACCGTGTCCAGTGTAAAATTGGCGCAATGTGGTTTGAACTGCACACAGGTGGACGGCGTAGCCATCATCCGGCGCCCATTCCAGTCCACATCCATTTCCTGGTGAATATGCCCACACAGCAAATGTTTCACCCCTGTATAACGTTGCAACACATCATCAAGTGCCTGGGCATTACGCAGGCTGTGTTGATCAAGCCAGCTGCATCCGGCAGGCAGAGGATGATGATGCAACAGTAACAAAGTTTGCCTGTCAGGGTTTTCAGCCAGTTTTTTTTCCAGCCACTCAAGCTGGTACTCGCTCAGCTCACCATGAGGCACACCGAAAACCTGGCTATCAAGCAGCAAAACCTGCCAGCTTTTCCCTGCCAGTACCTGCTTTGAAGACGAAATACCCGATTCTTTCAGCGAACTGAACATCGCGGGTTGAAAATCATGATTGCCAGGCAGCCAGACACAAGGTACCGCCAACGAAGAAACCCCTTCAGCGAAGTGCTGATAAGCTTCGTTGCTCTGATCCTGTGCTAAATCCCCTGTGGCAACTATCAGGTCGAACGGACGGGCTTCTTTGTGGATGGCCGCCAGTACTGCCCGATAACTTGACCAGGTGTTAACGCCCAACAGCGTTTCATCTTTCCCGGCAAATAAATGGGTGTCAGTAATTTGTAGTATCCTGATACTGGCTTCATCAGCAGCAGGTATTGTCAACAGGCTTTCCAAATGGTGTCCTTAGGTTTCACGACGCTAACAAACCGGAATCGCCATCGCTCCATGCGCTAAACAGTAACGTAGCCAATCGGCAAGGAACTGGTTAATTTGATGTTTTTCGTCGCGTTGATGCAACTTTTTATTAGGATAATCATAACGTGCTTTAAAACGGAAGATCTGCTGACTTGAACACACTTCAGCAACCATGGCGTCATGATAGAGCCTGACAGACATGGAAGGAAGACTCCAGTATGTGACAGAGGGTAGCGTTTGTTCAATCTCAACAAGCGTAGTGTAGCGAGTTGATTCAAGAATCGTTAACCGATACTGAGCACTATTGACCTGGTAGCTGATTTTTTCACCGATTGCATCAACAGGTGGCAGCAACCGGCGTAACTGGGCGAAGTTTGTTTCGCACAAACGCATCATCTCAGGAAAATCAGGTGTATAGCGCTTCATTGTCATGCGTTCCACTCTTGTCGTAATTGTTGATAATGCAACTGCAGCCATTGCAAGGCGATGACAGATGCGGCGTTGTCGATTTTCCCTTCCTCAACTAATTGGTACGCCGTTTCCCGGCTGACGACATGAACACGGATATCTTCATTTTCTTCCGCCAGGCCGTGGACTCCGGTCGCAGTCATTGCATCCACCTCTCCGACCAGAATAGACAACCGTTCACTGGTTCCGCCAGGGCTTGCCAGGTAACTTAATACCGGCCGGGTACGCTTCACATGCAACCCGGCCTCTTCTTCTGCCTCACGGCGCACAACATCTTCCGGAGACTCGCCCGCTTCAATCATGCCGGCAACCATTTCCAACAGCCATGGGGTTTCACTGGTATCAAAAGCAGCAATTCTAATTTGCTCAATAATCACCACTTCATCACGCACCGGATCATAGGGCAACAATACTGCCGCGTGGCCACGTTCGAAAATCTCCCGACGAACCTCTTCACTCATTCCGCCATTGAACATACGATGACGAAAACGCCAGACATCCAGCGAAAAAAAACCACGCCAAACTGTTTCCCGTGCAATAATTTCTACATCGTTTTTTGTAAACGTTGTGATGTTTTTGTTTTCTTTATCCATCAGTAGACCTGCTCGAACAGTGATTGTTTTATTGATTTCAATCCATCAGGAATGTTGTTTCAACCACTCTGTGGTAGATTGATGAATTTTCAGGGCAGATGGCACTTAACGCCAAGACGTTGTCAACGCTGAACCTGCTAAAATCGGCGATCATTTTTGGCATCAGTCAGCGTTATTACACACAATTTCTGCTTCACAACAAGGAATGCAAATGAAGAAACTGCTCCCCACACTTATCGGTCTGAGCTTTATCGCGTTCAGTACCATGAGCCAGGCAGAAAACCTGTTGCAGGTTTATCAGCAGGCACGTATCAGTAACCCTGACCTGCGTAAATCCGCAGCTGATCGCGATGCGGCATTTGAGAAAATCAATGAATCACGCAGCCCATTATTACCTCAACTGGGCCTGGGAGCCGACTATACCTACAATAACGGCTACCGTGACAACAATGGCATTAACTCCAATGCCACCAGCGCGTCCTTACAGCTTACGCAAGTTATTTTCGATATGTCAAAATGGCGTGCGCTGACCATCCAGGAAAAAACGGCGGGAATACAGGATGTCTCCTACCAGTCTGACGAACAAGCGCTGATTCTCAATACCGCAACAGCGTATTTTAACGTATTGAGCGCTATCGACTCGTTGTCATACGTTGAAGCGGAAAAACAGTCTATTTACCGCCAGCTTGACCAAACCACCCAGCGTTTTAATGTTGGTTTAGTGGCGATTACTGACGTACAAAACGCCCGTGCTCAGTACGACAGCGTTCTGGCTAATGAAGTCACCGCTCGTAACAATCTGGATAATGCACTGGAATCATTGCGCCAGATTACCGGCAATTACTACTCTGAACTGGCCTCCGTCAACGTTGCGGATATGAAAGTCACCAAGCCTCAGGCCGTTCAGAACCTGCTCAAAGAAGCGGAAAACCGTAACTTATCTTTATTGCAGGCACGTTTGAACCAGGACCTGGCTCGTGAACAAATTCGCTACTACCAGACCGGCCATATGCCTACCCTGAATCTGACCGCGTCCAGTAGTGTTTCCAACACCAAATACAATGGTCATAACGCTGTCGGTTCAAACTATGCAGACAGAGACATTGGGCAGAACTCGGTTGGCCTGAGCTTCTCTTTACCGCTCTACAGCGGTGGGTCTGTGACTTCACAGGTGAAACAGGCGCAATATAACTTCGTGGGTGCCAGCGAATCACTGGAAAGTGCTCACCGCAGTGTTGTGCAAACCACCCGTTCAGCGTGGAACAACATCAATGCATCCATCAGCAGCATCAATGCCTATAAACAGGCAGTAGTGTCGGCACAAAGCTCACTGGATGCGATGGAAGCCGGTTACTCTGTCGGTACCCGTACTATTGTTGATGTCCTGGATGCAACGTCTACATTGTATAACGCCAAGCAGGAACTCTCCAACGCACGTTATAACTACCTGATCAATACCCTGACACTGAAATCTGCATTGGGTACGTTGAACCAGCAGGATCTGGTCACACTGAACAGCGAACTGAGCAAACCGGTTTCGACTTCACCTGAAAGCATTGCGCCCGATAATATGCAGCAGGATGCGAGAGCAGATGGTTACAATGACACAACAGGACAAAAAACAGTCAAAAGAGCCAGCAGCAAAAAAATGCTGAGCCACTGATTGGCCGTTTTGTTTTATCTAAAGAGAGCCTTTTGGCTCTCTTTTAGTTAGCAGCCGAAATTCTGTGAATTAAGTTTCCGTGTTTCTCATTGGGTGACATCCTCTCGTTCTGTGTGGACATGAAGTTTGTTATCAGCCTCAGAGAACCTTTTGGCTCTTTTTTTTCTAAACGTAAGGCTTCGTAAAGAAGACGCCACAATTCTGCACATTGCTTCAAATATAATCAGTGTTCCTCTATTCTTTGCACTCCAAGTAATCTCTACCACTGGGCAAGGAAAAGAATGATGAAAAGGACCAAAACAATACAACTCGCCGCCTTTCGCAAAAGCTGGAATGCACGGCATTTGACGCCAGTTGCTCTGGTTGTTACGGCAGCATTTTTACTCGCTGGCTGTGAAAAAAGCGATGAAACAGTAAAACTCTACCAAAATGCGGATGACTGTAGTGCAGCCAATCCAGGTGAAAGCCAGCAATGTACAACAGCCTATAACAACGCCCTGAAAGAAGCTGAACGCACCGCACCTAAATACGCGACTCGTCAGGATTGTGTTGCCGAATTTGGTGAAGGCCAATGCCAGCCTGCGCCCTCCCAGGCGAGTGTCGCCGGTGACAATCAGGCACAGGCTCAGTCAGGTGGGAGTTTCTGGATGCCATTAATGGCCGGGTACATGATGGGGCGTATGATGGGCGGCTCTTATGCTCAACAGCCGCTGTTCAGTTCGAAAAACCCCTCCAGCCCGGCTTATGGCCGTTACACAGATGCCAGTGGTAAAAGCTACGGCGCAGCAACGCCTGGGCGCACCATGACTGTGCCCAAAACCGCTATGGCGCCGAAACCCACAACTACCAGCACAATTACTCGTGGTGGTTTTGGTGAAAGCGTCGCCAAACAAGCGTCCATGCAGCGATCCAGTACCAGTGGCACAACGCGTCGTACAATGGGTGGTTAAGTCATGAAACGTCTGCCTATTACCGAACGTCCAGGCTGGCAGGATAAAGCCCGCGAATTTGGTTTCAACTTTCACACCATGTATGACGAGCCCTACTGGTGTGAAGATGCATATTACCAGTTCTCCCTGGCGGAAATTGAAAAACTGGAAGATGTTACTGCTGAATTACACCAGTTATGCCTGAAAGCCGTGGAACGCGTGGTTGCCAGTGATGCGCTGATGGATAAATTTTGCATCCCGCGCCATACCCGGGGTTTCGTACGCCAAAGCTGGGCAACCCGCCAGCCGTCTCTCTACTCCAGGCTGGATCTTGCCTGGGGTGGTACCGGGGAACCTAAACTACTGGAAAACAATGCCGATACACCAACCTCATTATATGAAGCTGCGTTTTTCCAGTGGATCTGGCTGGAAGATCAAATCAACGCTGGTAACCTGCCTGCGGGAAGTGATCAGTTCAACAGCCTGCAAGAGCAGTTAATCGAGCGTTTTCGTGTATTGCGCGAACAGTATGGCTTCAATTTGCTTCACATGGCCTGCTGCCAGGACAGCATTGAAGACCGGGGCACAGTGCAGTATCTCCAGGACTGCGCAGCCGAAGCCGGGCTGCCAACCGAATTCCTGTTTATGGATCAAATTGGGCTGGGTGAAAAAGGTCAGTTTACCGATATGCAGGACCAGGTCATCAGCAATTTGTTTAAACTCTATCCGTGGGAGTTCATGCTACGGGAGATGTTTTCGACAAAACTTGAAGATGCTGGTGTGCGCTGGCTGGAACCGGCCTGGAAGAGTATTTTATCTAACAAAGCATTACTGCCATTGCTGTGGGAAATGTTTCCAGGGCACCCGAATCTTTTGCCCGCCTGGTTTGCCGCAGATGATCATCCCGCCATGGAGAGCTACGTGGTGAAACCCATTTTCTCCCGCGAAGGTGCCAATATCCAGATTATTGAACAAGGGAAAGAAATAGCCCGGGCGGAGGGTCCATATGGTGAAGAAGGTATGATTGTCCAGCAATACCACCCATTACCCAGGTTTGGTGACAGTTATACGCTAATTGGATCCTGGCTGATTAATGACCAACCCGCCGGGATCGGTATACGGGAAGACAGGGCACTGATCACGCAGGATCTTTCACGCTTTTACCCACACAGCTTCACCCCTGAATAATGACTGCACGCGCCTGTTAATCAGGCGCGGCCTTATTCAGTATTCATCGGGTTCTGACACAGTACCCGGTGGCAATGTCGTTATGCGCCAACCTGCACAGACAGCATACTCAGAGAACCCATTTCAATTCCTTCAATAACAATACTCACTGGCTCTTCACCATCCCACGCCCCCAAAATATACAACAGCGGCAAGTAGTGATCTGGTGTCGGGCATGAAAGCTGAGCGCCTGAGTGGTCCATATAATTAACCAACGGGTGGTCTTGCGCTTCACCTTTCCAGGTCAAATTATCGCGAACGTACTGGTCAAAGGCGGTTGCCCAGGGATAAGCCTCACTCCCACCCTGCCAGCGAATAGTACGCAGGTTGTGTACAACGTTGCCGCTACCTATCAGCAGGATACCTTCATCACGCAGTGCTGCCAGCTTACGGCCCATTTCATAGTGCCAGACCGGTGACTGGGTAGCATCAATACTCAGCTGTACCATAGGTATATCGGCATCAGGGTACATTTTGATAACCACACCCCATGATCCGTGGTCAAACCCCCATGCACTGTCATCTTTAATGACAGCAGCAGGAGCCAGTAAATCCACTAAGTGCTGTGCTAAATCCGGTGCGCCAGGAGCCGGGTATTGCGTATCAAACAGCGCCTGCGGGAACCCGCCAAAATCATGAATAGTCTTTGGATTAGGCATAGCGGTAACGCCAGTACCTCGCGTGTACCAGTGAGCAGAAACCACCACTATCGCTTTCGGGCGAGGTAGTGTTTTACCCAGTTGCTGCCAGGAGCGGGTATACACGTTATCTTCAAGCACATTCATTGGGCTGCCATGGCCAACAAACAGTGCAGGCATACGTGAGGTGTTCATCATTATATCCTTAATTACCGTGTCAGATTACTTACTGCCAGATTACGGCTTTCAGCGTGCAAATAAACGCAGATAACCATGATGATGATCATCAGAAATTTTGAATATATTATTATGCAAAACGTACGCACAGCCCTCGACACGCAGCTGAATCAAAGATAAAAATGACAGTCATTATCCAATTTAAGTGCTATGCCTGTACCGCTGGTTCCGACTCTGTTAGCGGGTAGTTCACCATTTATTGGCGCACTGTGCATAATGGTGGTCATGGGGTTAAGCCTGACTGCATTACAGGGTATGGAGCTCTGCACTTTCATTGGGTGCAACCCGCCTGGTGTTGGCATCAAATGAATATCAGGCAAACGCACAAAAACACCGGACAAAGGCAGGAAACTAAATACATATTTAACTCATACTTTCCACAATCATTTATTGAAATATTTAACCTCGTCACATAAAATAAAACATCTGGTATTATATAACGCATTAATACCGTTATATGGGTTAGCAGATTCACGTTGATAGTTACCCGCCATCCATCCCTGGATAATAATCAAACAAAAAACACTAAAAAAACTAATTAAAGTTTAATGCAATTAAAGTAATTAAAATTCTGCAAAAATGAGGAATACAATCGGGGTTAAATTAAACCGTTACACCCCTACATCATACGCCAGACGTATATTTACGTGGTGACATTTTTCTCTTATGCGCCGTGGCAGTATGATCGTCTCTGGAGCATTCAGATGTTAAAAAAAAATTCTGTTTATACCCCGTATACTGGGGCTATGTTGCTGGAAAACCCTTTGTTAAATAAAGGGCTGGCATTTTCTCATGAAGAGCGTATTGCATTAAATTTAATTGGCCTGTTGCCTGAACAAGTCGAGACCATCACTGAACAAACTGAACGCGCATGGTCCCAGTTTAATCACTTTAAACGCGACCTCTCCCGCCATATTTATTTGCGAAATATCCAGGATACTAACGAGACATTATTCTATAACCTGCTGCGCTCACACCTCGAAGAGATGATGCCCATCATCTATACCCCTACAGTGGGTGAGGCCTGTGAACACTTCTCTGATATCTACCGCCGCGCGCGTGGGTTATTTATTTCCTGGCCAGACCGCCACCGTATTGATGACATGCTGCAAAACTTTTCCCGCCATGACATAAAAGTCATTGTTGTGACCGATGGCGAACGTATTCTCGGCCTTGGTGACCAGGGAATTGGCGGCATGGGTATCCCTATCGGTAAATTATCGCTGTACACAGCCTGTGGTGGTATTAACCCGGCATCTACATTGCCCATCATGCTGGATGTCGGCACGAATAATGCCCAACGCCTGGATGATCCTCTGTATATGGGTTGGCGCCACCCACGTATCACAGATGGTGAATACCGTGAATTTATGGATATGTTTATCAATGCCGTAAAAGAGCGCTGGCCAAATGTTCTGCTGCAATTTGAAGACTTTGCTCAGAATAACGCCACACAATTACTGAACCGCTACCGTGACGAGCTGTGCTGCTTTAACGATGATATTCAGGGTACAGCCGCCGTTGCACTAGGTACACTGATTGCCGGTTCACAGGCTAAAGGTTCAACACTGCGCGACCAGCGTATTGCCTTCCTGGGTGCAGGCTCCGCAGGCTGTGGTATTGCGGAAACTATCGTTGCACGTATGGTGGCAGATGGTGCCAGTGAAGAAGAAGCACGTTCACGAATCTTCATGGTGGACCGTTTTGGCCTGTTGACTGACGACATGCCAAACCTGCGGGATTTCCAGCACCGTCTGGTCACCAGCCGGGAAAAAGTACAGGGCTGGGGTAATGAAGCCGGAACAATTTCCCTGATGGATGTAGTCCGCCACGCGAAACCCACTGTGTTAATTGGCGTCTCCGGGCAACCGGGGTTATTCAGTGAAGAAATCGTTAAAGAGATGCATCGCCACTGCCCGCATCCTATTATTATGCCGTTGTCCAACCCAACGTCACGCGCGGAAGCCAAACCACAAGACTTGATTGCCTGGACGGAAGGCGCTGCACTGGTTGCCACAGGAAGCCCGTTCCCACCAGTATGCTACCAGGATAATATTTATGACATTGCCCAATGTAACAATGCCTATATTTTCCCGGGCCTGGGGCTGGGCATTCTGGCAGCGAAAGCACGCCGTGTCACGAACGGTATGCTACTGGCAGCAAGCCAGACACTGGCTGATCATTCACCACTGGTGCAAACAGAACGTGGCAAGTTACTGCCTCCTATTGAAGAGATAGAACAGGTTTCTCGAGCAATAGCACTGTCTGTGGCAAAAGCCGCGCAACAGGATGGTGTCGCACCACAAATGGATGACGATGCTATTCTTTCCGCTATTGATAAAACGTTCTGGAAAGCAGAATACCAGCCTTATAAACACGCGGCATTTTAATTTATTTTCTTACCTGTTCATGATGCGCCATTTACTGGCGCATTTTTTATTTCCCGCATCAACTTCCCCTGTCGATTACCTCTGTTAATTCACAAAAAAAATATCTTCCCAAACCAAAAAAACGCAGCCGTTACTTTATTAAATTTAAACAGGCTTTAGTAATTAATGTTAGCCCCTTGCCGTGACTGATATCACTCACAAAAGAATACAGCAACTATATATTCAGCTCATCATAACGATTATTTATTCATTTACAAATAGTGAAATAAAGGCTTATCACTCAGTGTGTTAACCAGAAAAATCTCAACATGAGAAAACATCACTGAAGGTGATCTCCAGGTTGTTTCCACTCAATACAATTACAAGGTAATATTATGCCAACATTACTCTTATCCTCATTATTTCCACTTGTGTTCATTATGGTTCTTGGATGGTTAAGTGGTAAACTAGGTTATACCCGCCGCGAAGATGCTTCGGTATTAGCAACCGTAGTTATCCGCTTTGCTCTGCCTTTGCATTTATTTATGGGTGCACTGAAAACGGATCCAGAGAAAATTCAAAACCTGCCATTTATGGCCGTTCTGGTATTTGGCCTGATGGGCTCGTGGTTGTTGGCATTACTTATTTCACGATTTGTCTTTCGCCATGATATTAAAACCAGTGCAATTCAGTCACTGGTGTGTGCCTTCCCGGATATGGCTTACTTTGGTGCGCCCGTGCTGGCGGTATTAATTGGCCCGGAAGGTTTTCTGGGTGTCCTGATAGGTAACCTGATAACCAGTGTGTTGATGATTCCCCTAACTATTATGCTGATTCGCATGGGGGAGAAAGGTAACGAATCAGAAGCAGTCAGACTGGGCAGTATGATAGCCGCGAATTTATTTAAAGCCATTCGCAACCCTATTGTCTGGATCCCTATTCTGGGAGTATTGCTGAGCCTGAGTGGCCTTAAAATCCCGGCATTGCTGGAGTCACCAATTGAGATGATGGGGAAAACGGCCGGAGGGATTTCACTGTTTGCTCTGGGGTTACTGTTCTATGGTGAACGCCCCGCCTTCAATATACATACACTCACCAATATCAGTATCAAGAACCTGATCCAGCCTGCATTAATGGTTGCCGCCGGGCTGGCTGTTGGCCTCAGCCACACGTTTATGCAGCAAGTGGTGATTATTGGTGCAACCCCTTCAGCTATAGCTGCCGGGATGTTTGCCATACGCAGTGATACTTATGTGGAATCAGCCTCATCATCCATTTTACTGGGGACCGCACTGGGCATTGTGACTGAAGGCATCATGATTTACCTGGTTTCATAACGCTATCAGGCCCCGAAAAGCACTGTGGCAGCCAAATAGCTGCCACAGGAAATAAAAAGTCATTGCCAGTTAGCTGGCTTTACGCTCATTAGCCTGACGATAAGCTACGATATCTTCGATGGTGACAACCGCTAAGTTGTGTTTACCAGCAAATTCGATGCAACCCGGCGCACGAGCCATAGTGCCATCGTCGTTAGTCAGTTCACACAGCACACCCATTGGTTTGAACCCGGCCAGCGTAACTAAATCTACCGTCGCTTCAGTGTGGCCACAGCGGGTAAGCACACCACCAGCCTGAGCACGCAACGGGAAAACATGCCCCGGGCGGTTTAAATCACTGGGTTTTGCGCCATCAGCAATTGCAGCACGTACCGTGGTCAGCCTGTCGGCCGCAGAAACACCGGTAGTCACACCGTGAGCAGCTTCAATGGTAACGGTAAAACCGGTACCGAACGCACTGGTGTTATTTTCTACCATCATAGGCAGGTCAAGTTGCTTGCGGCGTTCATCCGTAATACACAAACAAACGATACCGCTGCCATGGCGAATGGTGAGTGCCATTTGTTCAACCGTCATATTTTCAGCGGCAAAAATCATGTCACCTTCGTTTTCACGATTTTCGTCATCAAGGACCATTACACCACGTCCCTCACGTAATGCAGCAAGCGCTTGTTCAACGCGTTCAATAGGCGTGCCAAAAGAAGAAAGCAGCGTCTGATTCATGGTAAGAAACCTCATTAAACTTATGGATTACCAGAACCAGGGCAGTCTTAGGAGTGCCAAAAGGCAAATAAATAACGCGAGCGGGCTTTCACCCGACTGGATCGCTATCCTCTCCCATCCGGACTCTAACCGTCGGCCCCGGAATTACACCGAGTCTGCTGACCTCCGCCATGACAGCGGAGCGCTCGCGGGCTTTCAGCAAGGCGCTGATTTACCGCCGGTGGGGAATTTCGCCCCGCCCTGAGAATAAACGCAGTTACTATAACGCCAATCCCCTAACCCGGCAACGGGCTTAAAAATATTTCTGGTTTATCCCCCCGGATTCAGCGATTACAATAGAAGAATCACCTCACTTTATTGCCGGAAAAGACAATGATTGATCCAAAAAAAATTGAGCAGATAGCCCGTCAGATTCACGAATCAATGCCTAAAGGCATGCGTGACTTTGGTGAAGATGTTGAGAAAAAAATCCGCCAGACGCTGCAGTCACAACTGACGCGCCTGGACATGGTGAGCCGTGAAGAGTTTGATGTTCAGACACAAGTTTTACTGCGGACTCGCGAAAAGCTTGCTGTGCTGGAACAACGCCTTGCCGCACTTGAAAGTACTCAGAAACAAGAAAGTGACGAACAGTAATAACCCTGAAAAACCAACGGCTGGTAACATTAACAGACTGCCAACCGTTGGTGGCTCACAGGGTTCTGTTCAGAATCACTGATTCTGAATTTTACGAATAATATTGGTGGTTGAGCAGCCATCTTCAAAGTTGAGCACCAGCACATCACCGCCATTTGCCCAAACTTCTTTACTCCCGGCAATATCTTCCGGTTTGTAATCGCCGCCTTTTACCAGTAAATCAGGCAGGATATCGGCTATCAGGCGCTGCGGGGTGTCTTCTTCAAACCCAACAACCCAGTCTACCGCTTCCAGCGCCGCCAGCACAATCATACGCTGTTCCAGCGCATTGACCGGCCGGGTTTCCCCTTTCAGGCGACGCGTCGAGGCATCACTGTTGACAGCCACAATCAGCCTGTCACCCAGCTTACGGGCATTTGCCAGGTAGGAAACATGGCCGGCATGCAGTATGTCGAACACACCATTCGTCATGACCACTTTTTCCCCCCGTTTACGGGCATCACTGACCGCCTGTTTCAGCGCAGCTTCACTCATCACGCCAAAGCCGGTTTCTGCCCGGCCACGCACCGCGTTTTCCAGCTCAATTGGCGAAACTGTAGATGTACCGAGTTTACCGACGACAACCCCGGCTGCGGCATTAGCAAAATAGCAGGCTTCTTCCAGTGAATTTCCGGCTGCCAGCGTCGCGGCCAGCACGCCAATCACAGTATCCCCGGCACCGGTGACGTCGTATACCTCCTGTGCCTGAGTGGGCATATGCAAAGGAGCTTTGCCCGGTTGCAATAAACTCATGCCCTGCTCCGAGCGCGTTACCAGCAAAGCACTCAAGTCGTAATCAGCAATGAGTTTCAAACCGCGTTCAACAATTTGTTCTTCTGTAGTGCACTTACCCACCACAGCTTCGAATTCAGATAAGTTTGGCGTCAACAACGTTGCCCCACGGTAACGCTCAAAGTCAGTGCCTTTTGGGTCGATTAATACGGGTACGCCCGCCTGACGCGCCAGGGCTATCATTTGCTGTACAGACGCCAGTGCCCCTTTGGCATAGTCAGACAGCACAATCGCGCCCATTTCAGGCAAAGCCTGCTGAATGCGTTCATGCAACGGCGCCGGATCAACGCCTTCGAAACCTTCTTCAAAATCGAGGCGAATCAACTGCTGATTACGTGACAATACACGTAATTTAGTGATTGTCGGGTGGGTTGGCACAGACACGAAATCACATTTAACATGCACATCCGCCAGAGACTGGCTCAAGGCCCGCGCAGCGTCATCAATCCCCGTCAGGCCAACCAGGCGTGAACGGGAACCCAGAGAAGCAATGTTCATCGCGACGTTGGCTGCACCACCAGGGCGTTCTTCGATGGTGTCAACTTTCACCACCGGAACAGGCGCTTCAGGGGAAATTCGGCTGGTAGGGCCATACCAGTAGCGGTCCAGCATGACATCGCCTACCACCAGGACGCCAGCACGGTTGTACTCGGGCAGCGTTACTTTCATTCCTTATTCTCCAGCAGAGATAGCAAATTTGCGCGCGATAATACCACAACTGATATTAATCGCACTGTTCAGGCCTGTTCCAGCCAGGTATTCCAACTGGTTATCACTTGTTGACGCTGTGCTGCGAAAGCATCCGGCTCCACATGCCCGGGCTGTGCCTGTAAGGCCAAATGGTGCAAGGCATCACGTAGCGTCACATAAGCTGACGTGAGCGCGTGCGCTTCTTCTTCAGGCATAATGCCATGCTGGGCTAGCAACGCCAGAATACGCACATTATCAGACCAGCGGGTCAGACCAGGGACTTTTGCTGCATCGCGTAATACCAGATACTGCGTGATAAATTCGATGTCAGTAATGCCCCCCTGGTCAGCTTTAATGTCAAACCGGCCACGGTGTTTATTGCCAAGATGTGTGCGCATTTTTTCACGCATCTCACGCACTTCAGTACGCAGGTGGTCTTCATTACGCTCAGTACACAAAATCTTTTGGCGAATGGCATTAAACCGGGTGTGGATTTGGCTGTCGCCATATACCACTCTGGCACGCACCAGCGCCTGGTGCTCCCATGTCCAGGCCTCATTACGCTGGTAGTCTTCAAAGGCACTGTCGGTGGTTACCAACATCCCGGCTTCACCTGCCGGGCGCAGGCGCGCATCCACTTCATACAAAATACCGGAAGAAGTCCGCGTGCTGAACAAATGCATAATGCGCTGGGCCAGGCGCAGATAAAACTGGCGACCATCAATTTCCTTTTCACCATCCGTAACCGCGTCGGCCGGGCAATCGTGCAGAAACACCAGATCAAGGTCTGAGCTGTAACCCAGCTCCCATCCGCCCAGTTTGCCGTAACCAACCACTGCAAACCCGTACCCTTCCCGGCCAGCTAAATGCCCTGGCCTGCCAAAACGAGCCACCATTTGTGCCCACGCGCGCTGCACGACGGCATCGATTATCGCTTCGGCCAGCCAGGTTAAGTGATCACTCACTTTCATCACAGGCAACGTCCCCGCGATATCGGCTGCTGCGACACGTAACAGTTGCGTCTGTTTAAACTGGCGTAGTGCTTCCAGTTGTTGTTCTTCGTCATCTTCAGGAACACGCAACAAATACTGGCGCAGTTCATCGCGGTAGGCATCAGGTGCTGTAGGCTGGTAAAGCGTGGAAGGGTCAAGCAGCTCATCAAGCAACAAAGGGTATTGTGCCAGTTGCTCCGCCACCATTGGCGAAGCAGCACATAAACGCACCAGATGCTGCAATGCACCTGGGAACTCGCTGAGCAGTTCCAGATAGGTGGTGCGGGTCAGAATACCGGTGAGCAGAGGTACCATACGTGAGAACGGAACTGGCGCATCATCCCGGCTACAAACAGCCTGCAACAAATGCGGCATTAACTGATCAAGCACCTGCCGACCTCTCGGGCCAATAGTCCGCCGGTTGGTATCGTTACGAAAATCGGTAATCAGGCGCAGAACTTGCTGGCGATCAGCATCCGCAAGGTGAGCCAGTACATCCGGGGTATCCTGGCTATCCAGTGTGTCATGCCATAATTCGCTCCAGCCATCATCCACCGCATGCTGAGCTTCCACGCTTTCTTCATCGCCAATCAGCGCATTGAAAATTGTGCGTACCGCCTGCATATGGTGTTGCAAGGTTGCTTCCAGTACAGACCAGTCGGGAGCATTCATCGCCCAGGCAAGGCGCGCGCGATTCAGTTCATCGCCCGGCAATGTCTGGGTTTGTTCATCATGAATACTTTGCAGTAAATTCTCCAGACGGCGCAGCCACAAGTAGGCCTCACGCAACGCAACTACATCACTGGCAGGCAGCAAATTCAGGTCGTTGATAACATCCAACGTTTGCAGTAATGAGCGTGATTGCAAAGCGGGTTCGCGCCCACCGCGGATAAGCTGAAAAACCTGAACAATAAACTCCGCTTCGCGAATCCCCCCAGCGCCCAGCTTAATGTTATCTTTCAGCCCCCGCCGCCGCACTTCCCGGGCAATCATACTTTTCATGTTACGCAGCGACTGAATCACACTAAAATCAATGTAGCGGCGAAAAACAAACGGCCTCAGCATCGCGTGCAATTCTTTGCTCCACAGACTGTCTTGCGGGCCAAGTATTTTCGCCTTCACCATGGCATAACGTTCCCAGTCACGCCCCTGCTCCTGGTAATAATCTTCGAGAGCCGCAAAGCTCATTACCAGTGGCCCGCTGTCACCAAAAGGACGCAGGCGCATATCCACCCGGTAGACAAAGCCATCCTGTGTTGGTTGATCCAGTACTTTGATTAAACGTTGCCCCATGCGTGTAAAAAACTGCGCATTATCCAGCTCCCTGCGCCCACCTTGTGTCACGCCGCTTTCCGGCCAGGCAAAAATAAGGTCAATATCCGAAGAAAAGTTAAGCTCTCCGCCGCCCAGTTTCCCCATACCCAAAATAAATAACGACTGAGGGACGCCCTCTTTATTAGATGGCGTTCCCCATTCCCGGCAGCATGCCTGATATACCCAGTCTCGGGCAGCAACAATTAACGCTTCGGCCAGCGCACTTAATTGCACCAGTGTCTGTTCAGTACTGCTGCTTTCTGTCACCTGCCCCCACGCAATACGGACCATTTCCCGGCGGCGGAAAATACGCAGTTCGCGCATCAGTTCTGCTTCGCTCTCAATACTGCCCAACAACCGCTCCAGCGCTGAAGCATAGTTTTGCCATTCATCAGGGCCTGGCTGTGCAACCTGCAACTCTTCCAGCCATTGCGGCCAGGCCTGCACGCTGTCACACACAAAATCACTGAATGCCAGTACGCTTTGTGCCTGCTGAGAAAGCGCCTGAGTTGCAAAAGATTCCGGCAGGCGCGCCAGGCGCGTCTGCCAGTGTTGTTGTAAAACAGGAGAGAGAGGAATCATCACCATTTTCCCTTAATTTAGTGTTTCCCTGATTGCCCGCTGTGTAACCAGAAAGGTGCCTGAGCCAGTGCCTCATGGCGGAAGTGGTCTGCTTCATGGCGGCTGCCCTGCCTGATAGCCAGACAAAGTTCCTGCCAGTTATCCAGCCAGTGGCTGGCCTGGGTTTGATCATAAAAGCCAGACAACAGACGTAAAATATGGACTTCACGGCTCAGACGCGGCAGTTGATCCCGCAGGCTGTCGCCTGTTACGTGAGTAAATGTACGCTTCAGTTCCGCGCTGTGGCGTGACAAATTAATATCAGCAAAACGCTTAAACCCTTCGTCAAGGCTACGCAGTGCTTTCTCATCCAAAAACGGACGCCAGCCCCGGGTCACCAGCCATTGGGTTAACGCCAGTTTGGTTTGCGTGAAACGAGTTTCCCATACCACGCTTTCTGCTGAGACATCCAGCGCGAGATCACTTTCAGTATGGGTAAGCATGTCACGTAAGTGAGTACTCGCCTTCCTGGGAATAATGCCACCAAACAGCACCAGTGCTGCACGAATAAGCCCAATACTTTCAATAATTTCGTTCTTCGCTTTCTGATCGCCACGCACCCACAACTCTTCATGGTAGAGCCAATGATTGAGCGCAATACCCAGTGCCGTCTCCAGGCCTTTCTCTACACTGGACTTCAACGGAAGTTGCATAATGGGTAACGCCTGATGAGGGCGTTCAGGATTTCCTTTCGCCAGGTGGTAACCCCGGGCCGCCTTACTGAGCAGCCCCTGACGAACTCCCGGCCGGGAGGCCAGAACCCCCGCAAGGCTCAGGACATCTTCCGTATTGCCTTTAATCAGCTCCAGTTCAAGTTCATGAATGACTTCGCTGAACTCACCCGCTTTCACCTCGCCCTGGTCAAAAGCTATCTCTACCTCGCTGTCACCGTGAGTAACCACCCACTTTTCCCGCAAAAAATCGGTACTGAACAGCGGGTGCAACGCTTTTTCCAGTTCGGCCACATCACAACCTTGTGGCCAGATTTCAGCCGGAAACTTATCCAGCGCTAAGACAGGCGCATCCAGAGCAACGTTATATTCCGGGCGCTGATGCAACCCACCCACAACATGCCCGGCCGTTTTAATCGTCATTTCATACCGGCCATCCACACCACGGATGCGCAAGCCAGCATCATGGCGCCGCAAGTAGTTATCCTGCGTTTCATAATAGATATTGCTCAGTTTTCGTGGCTCACTATGCTGGCCGGGAAGCGTATTCAGAAAAGCGCATAACGCATCACCGCTTTGCGGTTGAACAATGAACTTTAATTCGATTTCTTGTGCCATAGTCTCTACTTACTGTCGTTCCACAAATTGGGAAGTGAACTAAAAAAACATTTAACTGTCAGTATACTCTAAATAATTCGGGTTTCAGGGCTGCAAAATGAACCTGCATCCAGAAACCCAGCTAACGCAGTAACAGCTGATGAAACCCCAGGGATGGTGAGTGACACCCAATAACGCTAAGGGTAGCTGTCTTCGGCGCAAACTGACTTTTTGGTGGTAAAAATCACACCAGGAAGATTCCCATTCAGGTTTAGTTTTTGCGTCGTCAGACTGTTGCCATTACTATCTTTCTACCATTAACGACAATAATGACTTACTAATGCAGAAATTACGCCTGATTTGTCTCTCTTTATTTGCTTTAAGCGTTTCCGCTACGGCTGTCGCGGATGAAACACGTTATGTTTCCGATGATCTCACCACCTGGCTGCGCAGCGGGCCGGGGGACAACTACCGTCTGGTTGGCACCCTTTCTGCGGGCGAAGCTGTCACATTGCTGCAAACCAATGAAAACACAAATTATGGTCAGGTTCGTGACAAAGACGGGCGCACAGCCTGGATACCACTGAAAGAACTGAATACTGACCCCAGCATGCGCACTCGCGTACCTGCACTGGAAGCGCAGGTGAAAACCCTGACCGACAAGCTCAATAATATTGATGCCACCTGGAACCAGCGCACGGCAGATATGCAGAAAAAAGTGGCCGCAAGCGATGGCATTATCAATGGACTGAAAAGCGAAAACCAGAAGTTGAAGAATGAACTGACCGTTGCCCAGAAAAAGGTCAACATGGCTAACCTGCAGCTGGATGACAAGCAGCGGACCATCATCATGCAATGGTTTATGTATGGCGGCGGTGTTGCAGGCATTGGGTTGTTACTGGGCCTGATCCTGCCCCATATTATTCCTGGTCGCCGCCGTAAAGACCGCTGGATGAACTAAGTCTGTTTGTAAACGCCCGGACGCTACCATTCTGGTAAACCGGGCGTTCTCTTCTTGTTCTTGCTCCATTATGGTTACACTTAACGTATGATATTGGGCAAAGTGGCCATCAATGAGGTAGCGGGTGAAGATTTTTCTGGTGGGTGGTGCAGTACGGGATTCGTTGTTAGGCCTGTCGGTGCAAGACCGGGACTGGGTTGTTGTGGGGGCCACGCCAGCAGAAATGCTCGATAAAGGCTTCCAGCAGGTGGGGCGTGATTTTCCCGTTTTTTTGCACCCGGATACCCATGAAGAATATGCGCTGGCCCGCACTGAACGCAAAAATGGCCACGGCTATACCGGTTTTATCTGCCACGCTGAACCAGACGTCACTCTTGAGCAGGATCTACTGCGCCGTGATCTGACCATCAACGCGATTGCCCAAAGTGAAGAGGGCGAATTTATTGACCCCTGGAACGGGCAAAAAGATATCTCGCAGCGTGTGTTGCGCCACATCTCTCCTGCTTTTTGTGAAGACCCGTTACGCGTGTTACGGGTGGCTCGCTTTGCTGCCCGTTATGCCCATTTGGGGTTTCGTATTGCGCCGGAAACACTGGCGCTCATGCAACAAATGGCTCAGGCTGGTGAACTGTCTCACCTGACACCTGAACGGGTCTGGAAAGAAACGGAAGCTGCACTGTTAACACGCAACCCACAGGTCTTTTTCCAGGTACTGCGAGACTGCGATGCACTGAGCGTTTTGTTCCCGGAAGTGGATGCCCTGTTTGGCGTTCCAGCCCCTGCGAAATGGCACCCTGAAATTGATACTGGCATTCACACATTAATGACGCTGACTATTGCGGCCCAGCTCAGCCCGGCACTGGATGTACGCTTTGCCACACTGTGCCATGATCTGGGCAAAGGACTGACGCCGCCAGAACTGTGGCCCCGCCATCATGGGCATGGCCCTGCAGGGGTGAAACTGGTAGCCCGTTTATGTGAGCGCTATAAAGTGCCAGTTGCCATCCGTGACCTGGCGAAACTGGTTGCGGAGTTCCACGACCTGATTCACACCATACAAATACTGCAGCCAAAAACCCTGGTGAAGTTGTTTGATAATCTTGATGCCTGGCGTAAACCAGAACGTGTTGAGCAACTGGCTTTAACCAGTGAAGCCGATGCCCGTGGGCGAACCGGTTTTGAATCCAGCGATTACCCCCAGGGAAGGTTGTTACGTGCCGCCTGGCAGGTTGCCCGCTCGGTTGACAGCAAAGCGGTAGTGGCGGCCGGTTTTCAGGGAGCGGAAATTAGGGAAGAACTGACACGCCGCCGTATACAGGCAGTTGCAGCCTGGAAGCAAGAGCACTGCCCTCAACCTGAGGGTTAAGGGCAGCCAGGGATTAATGCACAAAAACCAGGTAAACGGCTGCTGCGACAATAAACCGGTAAATGGCAAACGGAATAAACGAGATTCGTTTAATTAATTCCAGAAAGGTTTTAATGGCAATCAATGCAACAACAAACGCCATCACAAACCCAACCGCGAACATCGGTGCATCAGCCAGGGTCAAAAAGCCAATGCTTTTATAGAGATCCAGCCCGGTTGCGCCAATCATCATTGGCACGGCCAGCAGAAACGAAAACTCAGAGGCTGCGTAACGGCTCACGCCCATTAGCATCCCACCTGAAATTGTTGAACCCGAGCGGGAGAAACCCGGCCATAATGCAAGGCACTGGAAACACCCAATCACAAACGCCTGACGGATTGTCATATCATCCACCCCTTCAGCTCGTGGCTTTTTAGGTTTCAGATACTCAGCAACTATTAATAACAAACCGCCCACAATGAGCGCGTACATGACAGTCACCGGATTAAACAGGGTCTTGATGAAATCATGAAAAACCAGCCCAAGGATAACCGCAGGTACCATGCCAGCAATAATGTGCAACAGGGTGAGTTTCCCGGTTCCTGTGCCTTCATGTGGCACAGCGCCAAAATGAATACCAATCAGGCCAAATAACCGCCGCCAGAACATCACCACTACGGCGAGGATTGACCCCAACTGAATCACAACCTCAAAAGTATCGGCTTTATCACCTTCAAAACCCAATAAATGGCCGACAATGATTAAATGGCCTGTGCTGGATACCGGGAGAAACTCCGTCAAACCTTCGACAACCCCTAAGATACCTGCAACACCAAGCGAACTCAGATCGCTCATGACAACGTTACCCCTAAAAAAGATATAAAAAAACGGCAGACATTCAGGCCACCGCAAATGGTTATCCGTAAGACCAGCTTAACCGGAAATAATTTAATTTAGATGACGTTATTCGCTTTTCAGACTTTGCCTACGCTCAATTATCACACCAACGTTGGATGCTTCAGCGACCGCGCCCGGCTTACTGACTTTCAGACGCAGCCAGGGGATGGGGAACCGGGCCAGCAGCAAACTGGCAACTTCTTCAGCCACGCGCTCTACCAGTGCAAAACGCCCGCCAGAGACATGGGTTAATATTGCATCGCTCACATCAGCATAGCTTAGGCAATCATTAACATCATCGCTTTGTGCAGCTTTCTGGTTATCCCAGCCCATTTCGATATCGAACACCAGTTTTTGTTTAATCGTTTGTTCCCAGTCGTAAACACCGATAGTGGTGATTACCGAAAGTTGCTCTATAAATACAATATCCATCACGTCCCGCCGCTTTTTAGCCCAGCCGGATACCACTTCCGGCGAAATATGCGTATTATCCACTGATGCAGAGAATAAAACGACATTTTCAAAACGGAACAGCGTTATGAGTGCAATCGCGCCCGGAATAGTGCTCCTCGCGTACCTTTGTGGCTCGATATCCAGCGCCATTATTGTCTGTCGGCTTACAGGCCTCCCCGACCCGCGTGGCCAGGGCTCAGGCAACCCCGGAGCAACCAATGTGTTGCGTATCGGTGGAAAAGGCGCCGCCGCAGCCGTGCTGGTTTTTGACATACTGAAAGGCATGTTGCCTGTCTGGGGTGCATGGGCATTAGGCGTCAGCCCGATGTGGCTCGGTTTTATTGCCATTGCCGCCTGTATTGGGCACATCTGGCCTGTCTTTTTCGGGTTTCGGGGTGGTAAGGGCGTTGCAACGGCTTTTGGTGCTATCGCGCCTATTGGCTGGGATCTGACGGGTGTTATGGCAGTAACCTGGCTGCTTTCCGTGTTGCTGAGTGGTTATTCTTCGCTGGGGGCAATTATCAGCGCCCTGATTGCTCCGTTCTATGTTTGGTGGTTCAAACCTCAGTTCACTTTCCCCGTTGCCATGCTTTCATGCCTGATTCTGCTGCGCCATCACGATAATATTCAGCGGTTGTGGCGCGGGCAGGAAACCAAAATTTGGGAAAAACTGCGGCGTAAAAAGAAAGGTGAGAGTGAAGAATAGTGCCGTGGCACAACACGGCACAGAATAAAAACAGGCAGGCAAGAACAGTTATTGCGCTGGCGGTAATTCAGCCAGTGGCCAGCGTGGGCGTACACGCACACCTAAATCAGACACACTACCCGCTTTAAAGCGCACCATGCCCGCATAGGCAATCATTGCGCCATTATCGGTACAGAATTCCGGGCGTGCGTAAAAAACTTCGCCACCACGTTTTTCCATCACCTGCGCCAGTTTCGCGCGCAGTGCCCGGTTAGCACTGACCCCACCCGCCATCACCAGGCGACGGAACCCGGTTTGCTCCAGTGCGCGCTTGCATTTAATTGCCAGCGTATCAACCACAGCATCTTCAAAAGCTCTGGCGATATCGGCACGAGTCTGGTCGTCGTCGCTGTTGCTACGAATGGTATTCGCCGCAAAAGTTTTCAGGCCGGAGAAGCTGAAATCCAGCCCGGGCCGGTCTGTCATTGGACGCGGAAAAACAAACCGCCCTTCCTGCCCTTGCTGCGCCATACGCGAAAGCAGTGGCCCGCCAGGGTAATCCAGGCCAAGCAGCTTCGCGGTTTTATCAAACGCTTCCCCGGCGGCATCATCAATGGATTCACCTAATAAGGCATATTCGCCAATACCCGTCACACTAATCAGTTGGGTATGACCACCAGACACCAGTAATGCAACAAAAGGGAAATCAGGTGGGTTATCTTCCAGCATCGGGGCTAACAAGTGCCCTTCCATATGATGAACAGGCACTGCAGGAACATTCCAGGCAAATGCCAGTGAGCGGCCAACGGTTGCGCCAACTAATAATGCACCTACCAAACCAGGCCCTGCGGTATACGCTACGGCGTCAATATCCTTCGCAGATAACCCGGAAGATGCCAGCGCCGCCTGAATAAGGGGCACAGTTTTACGGACATGATCCCGTGATGCCAGTTCAGGCACCACACCACCGTAGTCGGCATGTAATTTAACCTGGCTGTATAACTCGTTGGCTAACAACCCTTTTTCATCATCATAGATGGCTATTCCTGTTTCATCACAGGATGTTTCGATACCCAGTACACGCATACTTCACCCTCTTTTGTCAGCGCGAAGTGTATGCCCAGATGCGCGGCTTGTAAAACTTTGCTCATCCTGGTGCATCGTAGTGTATAATGCCGGACTTTTAGAAAGGCCTGACAGAAAAGCCCTCTTCAGCTTGCAGCAGGTGCTTTACAAAGCAGCAATAGTTGAAGTAAAATTCCGCACCATTTTGAAATATGCTGGCGTTGATGCCAGTGGCAAACCGAATTTAGTAAAGGTGAGAGGCACATGCCGGTAATTAAAGTACGTGAAAACGAGCCATTCGACGTAGCACTGCGTCGCTTCAAACGTTCCTGTGAAAAAGCGGGTGTTCTGGCGGAAGTTCGTCGTCGTGAATTCTATGAAAAACCGACCACCGAACGTAAACGCGCTAAAGCTTCTGCGGTAAAACGTCACGCGAAGAAACTGGCTCGCGAAAACGCACGCCGTACTCGTCTGTACTAATTGTTGACTGCGGATTTTCCGCAATACAACTGTCACACAGACTGAGTTTTAGTTGTAAAGGCCGTGCTTCCGAAAGGAATGCGCGGCTTATTCTCGTTTAAGAGCTGAAAAACCGGGGCCTATGGCTGGACGTATCCCACGCGTTTTTATCAATGACTTGCTGGCTCGCACCGACATCGTCGATTTGATCGATGCGCGTGTAAAGCTGAAAAAGCAAGGTAAGAATTACCACGCGTGTTGCCCATTCCATAATGAAAAAACCCCTTCTTTCACGGTGAATGGCGAGAAGCAGTTTTATCACTGTTTTGGGTGTGGCGCTCATGGTAATGCCATCGACTTTTTAATGAATTACGACAAGCTTGAGTTTGTCGAAACCGTTGAAGAGCTCGCTGCCATGCACAATCTGGATGTTCCCTACGAAGCCGGTAACGGCCCGGGGCAGATTGAACGCCATCAGCGGCAAAACCTGTACCAGTTGCTCGATGGGCTGAATGCATTTTACCAACAATCACTGACTCAACCCGTTGCTGAAAACGCGCGCCAGTATCTGGAAAAACGCGGCCTCAGCCAGGAAGTTATTGCACATTTCGCCATCGGTTATGCACCGGCTGGTTGGGATAATGTGCTTAAACGTTTTGGTCAGCATGCCGAAAATAAACAGGCGTTGATTGATGCCGGGATGCTGGTAACCAACGATAACGGTCGTAGTTATGACCGTTTCCGGGAACGCGTTATGTTCCCTATCCGGGATAAACGCGGCAGAGTCATTGGCTTTGGCGGTCGCGTGTTAGGTGACGGGCTTCCGAAATACCTCAACTCACCGGAAACTGATATTTTCCATAAAGGCCGCCAGCTATATGGCCTTTATGAAGCACAGCAAAGCCAGCCTTCTCCTGCACGGTTATTAGTGGTTGAAGGTTATATGGACGTAGTGGCGCTGGCGCAGTATGGCATTAACTATGCTGTTGCCTCTCTGGGTACGTCAACAACAGCAGATCATATTCAATTGCTGTTTAGGGCAACGAACACCGTGGTTTGTTGTTATGACGGCGACCGGGCAGGTCGTGACGCGGCGTGGCGAGCTCTGGAAACAGCGCTGCCTTTCATGACTGATGGTCGTCAGCTACGCTTTATGTTTCTACCCGATGGCGAAGACCCGGATACACTGGTTCGCAAAGAAGGCAAAGCCGCCTTTGAAACCCGGATTGAGCAGGCTCAGCCGCTCTCTGCGTTTCTGTTTAACAGTTTGCTGCCACAGGTAGATCTGAGTTCACCGGATGGGCGGGCACAGTTAAGTACACTGGCTTTGCCATTAATCAGCCAGGTACCCGGCGAAACATTACGCATTTTTTTGCGCCAGGAGTTGGGTAACAAACTCGGTATTCTGGACGAAACACAACTGGAACGGTTGATGCCGCGCCAGGCGGAAACACCAGTAAATCCGCAGCCAGCCGGGCTAAAACGGACAACCATGCGTATACTGATAGGGTTGTTGATACAAAACCCACAGCTTGCACCGCTGGTTCCTTCGTTGGCAGGGCTGGAACAGGCCAAATTGCCAGGACTGGGGTTGTTCTCTGAGTTGGTTGCAGCCTGTCTGGCGCAACCTGGGTTGAACACCGGGCAATTACTTGAGCTTTATCGTGGAAGAAAAGAAGCGCCAACCCTTGAAAAACTGGCAACCTGGGACGATATAGCAGATAAGGACATCGCAGAACAAACCTTCACCGATGCGCTCAGCCATATGTTTGATACGGTGCTCGAACTCAGGCTTACTGAGCTTATCGCACGGTCAAGGACCGAAGGCTTAAACGCTGCCGAACGCGAAGAAGTTCGCGTGATTACTGAAGCGTTAAAACGCGCAAAGAAATAGGCGCGAGGCACTACAGAATTAACATGCTTTGTGTTGTGAAGGAAGTGAAAACACACCTGCGGCGCGAAGTATGACGAGATTGCTCTAAATAATTCGTGTTGCAGGAAGGCGGCAACGCAGTGAACGGCCTCGAGCTTACATTAGTAAGTGACTGGTGCGAGCGAGGCAGCCAACACACCTGCGGCGCGAAGTATGACGAGAAAGAATTTAAGCGGCTTAACTGCCGAATATACCTCGGGAAGACCCCGAATGCCGCAAAGACGGGCAGCGGCCAGAAAATAAACCAGCCCGCCGTACCTGAGATTTTTCAGGGTGCAGCATGACAGTGATGGCGTGGCCCGGGCGGAAAGAAACCGCCGGGTGAACACAGACCAGGTCATACAACGCCGCAGTTTGAAAGAAACGGGTATAACGTTATTGTTGGCAGTTTCGCCGACCAACACCAACTCTCATGACTTAAGTGTGGATACCGTCTTATGGAGCAAAACCCGCAGTCACAGCTCAAGCTTCTTGTCACTCGTGGTAAGGAGCAAGGCTACCTGACCTATGCCGAGGTCAATGACCATCTGCCGGAGGATATCGTCGACTCCGACCAGATCGAAGACATCATCCAAATGATCAACGACATGGGCATCCAGGTGATGGAACATGCGCCGGATGCCGATGATCTGTTGCTGGCTGAAAACACGAATGACACGGACGAAGATGCCGCTGAAGCAGCCGCACAAGTGCTTTCAAGTGTTGAATCTGAAATTGGCCGCACCACCGATCCCGTACGTATGTACATGCGTGAAATGGGTACCGTTGAACTGCTGACCCGCGAAGGCGAAATCGACATCGCCAAGCGCATTGAAGATGGGATCAACCAGGTACAGTGCTCTGTTGCCGAATACCCGGAAGCTATCACCTATCTGTTAGAACAGTATGATCGTGTTGAAGCAGAAGAAGCTCGTCTGTCAGACCTGATTACGGGCTTTGTTGACCCGAACGCAGAAGAAGATCTTGCCCCGACTGCCACTCACGTTGGTTCTGAATTGTCCCAGGAAGATATGGACGATGACGACGACGAAGATGAAGACGACGACGACAGCGACGACGATAACAGCATCGACCCGGAACTGGCGCGCGAGAAATTTACTGAACTGCGTGAACAATACATTGTTACTCGTGACACTATCAAACTGAAAGGCCGTAGCCACGCAGCTGCACAGGAAGAAATCCTGAAACTGTCTGAAGTATTCAAACAGTTCCGCCTGGTGCCAAAACAGTTTGATTACCTGGTAAACAACATGCGTGCCATGATGGACCGTGTTCGTACCCAGGAACGTCTGATCATGAAACTGTGTGTTGAACAATGCAAAATGCCGAAGAAAAACTTCATCACACTGTTTACCGGTAACGAAACCAGCGAAACCTGGTTCAACGCGGCTATCGCGATGAACAAACCCTGGTCTGAAAAACTGAACGAAGTAACAGAAGACGTTCAGCGTTGCCTGCAAAAACTGCGTCAGATTGAAGAAGAAACCGGCCTGACCATTGAGCAGGTTAAAGACATCAACCGTCGTATGTCGATTGGTGAAGCGAAAGCTCGTCGCGCCAAAAAAGAAATGGTTGAAGCAAACCTGCGTCTGGTTATTTCTATCGCCAAGAAATACACCAACCGTGGTCTGCAGTTCCTCGACCTGATTCAGGAAGGTAACATCGGCCTGATGAAAGCAGTGGATAAGTTCGAATACCGCCGTGGTTACAAGTTCTCAACTTATGCCACCTGGTGGATTCGTCAGGCTATCACGCGTTCTATCGCTGACCAGGCGCGTACCATCCGTATTCCGGTACATATGATTGAGACCATCAACAAACTCAACCGTATTTCACGCCAGATGCTGCAAGAAATGGGCCGTGAACCCACTCCGGAAGAACTGGCTGAGCGCATGCTGATGCCAGAAGATAAAATCCGTAAGGTACTGAAAATCGCCAAAGAGCCTATCTCCATGGAAACACCAATTGGTGATGATGAAGATTCGCATCTGGGTGATTTCATCGAGGATACCACCCTCGAGCTGCCGCTGGATTCCGCCACAACGGAAAGCCTGCGTGCCGCCACCCACGATGTTCTCGCCGGCCTGACAGCCCGTGAAGCAAAAGTTCTGCGTATGCGCTTTGGTATTGATATGAATACTGACCATACTCTGGAAGAAGTGGGTAAACAGTTTGACGTAACCCGTGAACGTATTCGTCAGATTGAAGCGAAAGCACTGCGTAAACTGCGCCATCCAAGCCGCTCGGAAGTCTTGCGCAGCTTCCTGGATGATTAATATATAATCTTCCAACGTGAAAAGGCCCTCTACGGGGCCTTTTTTATTGGTACGCTGTAACCTGCTGCACGGAAAAACATACACAGAAACCTGCCTTATTCCTTCAACATTCCTTCAACGCCTTGTCTTTTGTACCGTTCACTAAATAAACCCGCATAACCAGAACCAGCCATGCTGTTTTCATGTGGGAAAACGATTGCGCACACATGGTGCAATGCACCATAATCACGCCTCATTCTGGTTCGGAATAGTCTTAGCCAGTGATGCAACGAAGAAGGTAAACGATTGCGTCCAGGCATGGCATAGCAATTGCTATGTGAATTCAGGGAAAGGAGTTGGTATACAAGGCGCTGGCGAAAAATCGCCGGATTGATAGCCGAGCATGCAGCTGTCAGCCTTTTCCCGAAACAATAACGCGCATGCAACCCATTATTGGCAAGAGAACGCACGTCAGTGACGTCTCCCCATCACGAGAGATGATGATGTTAGAAAAACTATTCAAGCTAAAAGCGCACAATACAACGGTTCGCACCGAAGTTATCGCGGGTATCACTACCTTCCTGGCAATGGCCTATATTCTGTTTGTTAACCCCAGCATCCTTGGTGCCACCGGCATGGATAAAGGTGCGGTGTTTGTTGCCACCTGCCTGGCTGCGGCAATTGGCTGTGTGCTGATGGGCCTTATCGCCAACTACCCCATTGCGCTGGCACCGGGTATGGGGCTGAATGCCTTCTTTACTTACACCGTGGTATTACACATGGGCTACACCTGGCATATTGCGCTGGGTGCGGTATTTCTTTCTGCCTGTATTTTCTTTGCGCTGTCGATATTCAAAATCCGTGAATGGATTATCAACAGTATTCCGTTACCACTACGTTCCGGGATTGCCGCAGGCATTGGTTTGTTCCTGGCGTTGATCGCGCTGGAAGGTGCCGGGATTGTGGTTGATAACCCGGCAACGCTGGTTGGCCTGGGCGACCTGACCAAACCAGGTCCGTTGCTGGCACTGTTAGGCTTTATCATCATTGTGGTACTGGAAGCCCGCCGTGTAACAGGCGCAGTACTGATAGGTATTCTGATTGTTACCTTCCTGTCTATGGGGATTGGCCTGACACCGTTCGGTGGCGTATTCTCTGCTCCGCCATCACTCGCCCCAACCTTCCTGCAACTGGATATTGCCGGTGCATTTAATGTGGGCCTGGTAAGCGTTATTTTTGCCTTCCTGTTTGTCGATGTATTCGATAACACCGGCACACTGCTGGGTGTAACCAAACGCGCCGGTCTTGCCGATGAAGACGGTAACCTGCCGAAAATGGGCCGTGCACTGGTTGCCGACAGCGCTGCAGCACTGTTTGGTTCACTGCTGGGTACTTCCACCACCACCAGTTATGTGGAATCTGCCGCAGGCGTGAGCGCCGGTGGCCGCACGGGTCTGACAGCAATTGTGGTTGCAATTCTGTTCCTGCTGAGCCTGTTCTTCTCACCACTGGCTGGCAGCGTACCGGTTTATGCAACTGCACCGGCATTACTGTTCGTTGCTGTGTTGATGACTTCAGGACTGGCAGAGATTGACTGGAAAGATGTCACCACTGCTGCACCGGTTACCGTAACCGCACTGACCATGCCGCTGACTTATTCCATCGCTAACGGTATTGCTTTCGGGTTTATCACCTGGACAGTAGTAAAACTGCTGAGCGGCCGCACTAAAGAAGTGAATGCGGCACTGATTATCATGTCCATCCTGTTTGTTATCAAACTGGGCTGGCTGAGTGCCTGATTAGTTTTGTGATTAGCACTAAGGGCTGCGACCTTCGGGTAGCGGCCCTTTCTCCTTCATACTGCATATATGCCATAGCAAGTGACCTTAACGGCCCCGATTCACCTTCTCCTCTGCAATGGCTCTGGAGCCCATACAGTTACTCTTAACGCGTTTAATACTCCAGTGCATCCGCAACGAGGCTACTGACAAGCGGGCATTTCTAATTCTTGTTGATTTTCTAACGGGTTAACACTGCTTATAAAATCAGCATACGCATTATAATGGCTGGATTGAGGCAGTCAGTTCCATTATAATCGTCCGCCACGGCCCCTTAGCTCAGTGGTTAGAGCAGGCGACTCATAATCGCTTGGTCCCCCGTTCAAGCCGGGGAGGGGCCACCAGATTTTAGCTGTTAATACAGACACTTAAGCCACCCAATGCGGTGGCTTTTTTGTTGCCTGAATTTTTAGTGGCGATGAAATGGCGGTGGATTTTTTACCGCCACTTTCCTGAGCACATAAAAAAACCCGCACACGGCGGGCAGTAAGAGAAAATGATCAAAAGCATGCAGAAGTCATATCGATCAGCCTCTGGAGCGATACAGATATCGGTAAATTTTCTTCGTCAGAAAAATTGCCAGAACTCCCAGCAAAATAGAAACAATACCGAGGAAAATCAGTATCGAAAGAAGGTTGCTGAACAACCCTCCAAGGCTAGAAAAATCACTCAGCCGTGCAAATTGTTCCGGGGTCAGTACACGAATCACAATCTCCGGGATAGTTAGAAAAAAAACAATCACTACCAAAAAGTAAATTGCCGCCTTACCACTTTTTTTCATTATCTTCCTTGCCCTTTCTAACAGTTATGGTCAATTATAAGCTCCGGTGATTTCAAAAGAAGTCACATCAGTATGATTAACCGATTTTCCTCATTATTTATTGCCGGAACATCGATATATGGAAAGGCGCACTTTGCAGCTTGCGCTGTTAACAGATTGCGTTTTCAGGACCTGGAATATTATCACCTCCTGTATAAAGAAAATTTAGAAATGCTGTATTTTATAATCGAACCACATATGAAGAAAATCATTTACCAGATACAATCAGGAGATAACAAACCTGAAGTAATAGGTGATGCTTTATATGAGATTTTAAAAAAATGAAGCGGTTGGTTTTGTGGCTATTACAGTCTTTTTTTTATCTTATCCCTGTCATTTTCACTATTGTCGGAGCATTTATAATTCTTCGTTTTGTTCCCTTTCACCCGGGCGTGTTTGTCGTACTGTGGATTATAATTGTTGCATATGTTTATATCCGCTACAGCAAGTGGACTTAACCCATTCACATGAACGGGCCCATAACGTGACCTGGGTTAACCCAATACTCCTTGCTCCCCCGGCAATAAATAACGGTGCTTTACACTCGCACAAACAAAAAACCAAATTCAGACAAAACCTATATCCACTGGTTAAACCGAAAGGTGAAATACCCTTTTCCCGATATAAGTGAACCGGTTATTGCTACCACCCGCTGGCGCAAACCAGGCGGGTTCACTACAGCCAAAGCCGTTCCTGCTGCTATGCAACGCATTCCGGGGAAATGTTATTCATCTTTTTAGATACAGTGTTTAACCCTGTGAAGCAAAAGGACCCTGCGAGATGCCCGACTTTTCACGTTGTAGCTTTACGGAAGGCAGTGTGGCGTTACCTGAAGGTTACCGCGACCGCACCGTGAACGTGCTGCTGGCGGGGGATGATGCCTCCCCTTCTTTGAATATCTCCCGCGATGACCTGCAGGCAGATGAACTACTGGCTGATTATGTGACACGCCAGTTGGATACGCTTTCCACCGGGCTGAAAGGCTGGGTACTGAAAAGCCGTGAACCCGTGTCACTCGGCAAGGATGCGCTGCCAGGGGAATGCGTGCTGGCAAGTTACCTGCGTGATGGCCGCCGTATCTGGCAACGCCAGGCTGTATTTGCATTACAGGGTGGTCACGTTCTGGTATTCACCCTCGCCATGACCCGCAAATTATCACCTGAGGATGAGGCCCTGCTCCAGCAGGTGCTGGAAAGCTACCAGCCCGCCGACGGCGTAACCACACAGCCATAAAAGGGATTTTTCATGAGTGAAGCTGCACGCCTCGGAGACCCCATCGGGCATTCACATGCCCTGGCCGGTATGATTGCCGGCACCCTTGTGGGTGGGCTGATTGCTGCCGCGGGTGGGATCATCGCAGGGGAGTTATTTTTCCTTGGCCTGGCTGCATCCTGCCTTGGTGTGGGTGTGTTGCTGATAGGTGCCAGCTTTCTGGTTGGTTATCTCACAGGAAAACTGGCAACGGCCGCCCGGGATGGCCTTGCCGGTGCCGGAGCCGGGAGTCTGTCGCCCTCCGGGGCCATACAGACCGGTTCCCCCAACGTATTTATCAATGGTAAACCAGCGGCCATTGCCACCATCAGCCAGGTGTCGTGCAGCAACGATGGCCCGTCCATGCAAATGGCACAGGGCTCTGACAATGTCTTTATCAACAAGCAACCCGCTTCACGTAAAGGCGATAAAACCAACTGTGACGCCCAGGTCATGGAGGGGTCGGCAGATGTCACCATTGGTGGCGGTACCGCGACCACACTCCCCATCGACCCTGAAGTACCGAACTGGCTGTACAAAGCTTCAGACCTGACATTACTGTTTGCCGGGTTACTTGGTGGCGCGGGTGGTGCTGCCAGTAAACTGGGCGCCCTTGGCAGGCTATTCAGTAAACTCAAAGGCATCAACTGGTTCATGAGAACTGCCTGCCGCCTGGGCAAAGTTGCTACTGTCGTTGAGGCCGGTGGCATCATCGCCCGCCCGGTGGATATTATCTCCGGGCAGAAATTTCTCGCGGGTGATGATGACCTGGATTTTGTCCTCCCTTCCCGCTTTCCGGTTGAATGGCAACGCTACTGGCGCAGTGGTAACCCCGGAGACAGCGTGCTCGGGCGCGGCTGGAGTCTGTTCTGGGAAAGCTGCCTGATACCGTACCAGGGCGGTCTGGTATGGCGGGCGCCGTCTGGCGACTACATTTCCTTCCCGAACGTTCCCCGCGGGCATAAAACCTACTGCGAAGCGGAAAAGTGCTGGCTGATGCATAACCCGGATGGCACCTGGCAGGTTTTTGATGTCAGCGAACAGGCCTGGCATTATCAGACCCCGGTTGGTGAGCAACCTGGCCGCCTGACTATGATGACAGACTCCACCGGTAACATGACTTCCCTGGTTTATACTGACCAGGGCCAGCTTTCAGGGCTGGCAGACAGTGCAGGCCAGCACCTGAGTTGCCGCTACCTCACCACCACCAACGGCCTGCTCCGCCTGGCCTGCGTATTGCTACACACACCCGGTGGCGATGTACCGCTGGTCAGTTACACCTATGACGATGAAGGCCAGCTGAGCACAGTCACCAACCGAGCCGGTGAAATCACCCGGCGCTTTACCTGGCATAACGGGTTGATGGCAGGCCACCAGGACCGCCACGGGCTACTGAGTGAATACCAGTGGCAGGAAATTGAAGGCTTACCCCGGGTCACGGCCTGGCGGCACAGCGCCGGTGAATCCCTCTCGATGTTTTATGACTTTGCCGGTAGTGTCCGCCGGGTGGTGCGCGATGACGGGAAACAGGCCGTGTGGCAACTGGATGATGACGATAACGTCGCGCAGTTCACCAACTTCGACGGGCGCGGTCTGGCCTTTCTCTACGAGCGGGGCGAACTGTGTGGCGTGATCCTGCCCGGTGGCGGGCAGCGCCGTTGTGAATGGGATATCTACGGCCGGTTACTCAGTGAAACGGACCCGCTGGGCCGCACAACCACCTGGCAGTACTCACGCAACACTGACCGGCTGGTCTCTGTCACCTGGCCGGATGGCAGCCAGGAGTTCGAACAACACGACCAACAGGGCCGGCTGACACAACAGACTGATGCACTGGGCAACATCACCCGCTATCACTACCCGGATGAGGAAGACAGCCTGCCATCTTCTGTTATTAACGCACTGGGTGGCGAGGTAAAACTGGAATGGAACGCGCAGGGCCAGTTGCTGCGCCATACCGACTGTTCCGGCAGTATCACCGCGTATGCCTGGGATGTGTTTGGCGAACTGACGCACCGCACAGACGCCGAAGGCAACCTCACACAATACCAGCGGGACAGCGCGGGCCGCCTGCAACGGCTCATCCACCCGGATGGCAGTGAAGAACACTTTTTCTGGAATGCGCGCGGGCAGTTAACCTGCCATCAGGACCCGCTGGGTAGCGAAACTCACTGGCAATATAACCAACTGGGGCAGCGAACCGCCGTCACTGACCGTATCAACCGTACCCGCCGCTGGCACTATAACGCGCGTGGCTGGCTCACCCGTCTGGAAAACGGCAATGGCGGAGAGTACCAGTTCAGTTACGACCCGGCAGGCAGGCTTACCGGGGAGCGCCGCCCGGATAATACCGACCATTTCTACCATTACAATGCTCAAGGCCTGTTATCTGAACACCGGGAGACCGGCCCGCAGAACAGCAGCGCACAGCCTTCACAGCGGGTACATCAGTTCCTTTATGACGAAGCCGGGCAACTCTGCCAGCGCAGCAACGACAGTGCTGTCTGGCAGTACCAGTACAACTCAACCGGCCACCTGAATGAGGTTTCACGCACTCCCACTGCCGCAGGGGCTGAACAGGGTATTGAGCCAGACCGCGTGCAACTGCACTACGACAGCGCCGGTAACCTGCTGTCTGAACAGGGCGTGAATGGCAAACTGGATTATGAATGGGATGCGCTGGCGAATCTGCTGTCCCTGGTCCTGCCCCAGGGCGACCAGTTACAGTGGCTGTATTATGGCTCAGGGCATACCAGTGCCATCAAATTTAACCAGCAACTGGTCAGTGAGTTCACCCGCGACAGGTTACACCGCGAAACCGGGCGCACGCAGGGCTCACTGCTTCAGCAACGGCAGTATGATGAGCTGGGCCGCCGCCGCTGGCAAAGCAGTTTCCGTAACGGGAAAATCAGCAAACCGGAAGAAGGCCTGCTGTGGCGGGTGTTCCGCTATACCGGCCGTGGTGAGCTGGAAGGGGTGAGTGATGCGCTGCGTGGCGAGATACATTATGGCTATGATGCCGAAGGCCGCCTGCAGCAGCACACGGAACCCCGGCAGAGCCTGCGCAGCCGCCACCTGCATTACGACCTGGCCGATAACCTGCTGGGTGAAGACCCGCTCAGTTCCGGTGGTGCCCGGCAACAGCCCGCAGCCATTGTGAGCAACCGCCTCACCACCTGGCAGCAGTTATTTTACCGCTATGATGCCTGGGGTAACCTGGTCAGCCGCCGTCATGGACAGCATGAGCAGCATTATACGTATGATGCCGACAACCGCCTGATAAGCGCCCGTGGCCGTGGCCCGGAAGGCGAATTCACCGCACACTATCATTACGATGCCCTGGGCAGGCGGATACGCAAAACCGTCGATTACCGCAACCGGGGAACGGAAACCACCCGTTTCCTGTGGCAGGGCTACCGCCTGCTGCAGGAGCAACGGGATAACGCCACCCGTCGCACCTGGAGCTATGACCCGGCCAGCCCGTGGGCGCCGCTGGCTGCCATTGAGCAGGCGGGCAGCGCACCGCAGGCCGATATTTACTGGCTGCACACCGACCTGAACAGCGCACCGCTGGAAGTCACCGATGAAGACGGTAACCTGCGTTGGTCCGGGCAGTACGACACCTTCGGGAAACTGCGCGGCCAGACACCCGGCAGTGCCGGGCTGCGCACCGGCGCGGCTTACGCCCAGCCCCTGCGTTTTGCCGGGCAGTACCAGGACAATGAAAGCGGCCTGCACTATAATCTGTTCCGTTACTATGAGCCGGAGGTGGGCCGCTTTACCACCCAGGACCCGATTGGGCTGGCCGGTGGCTGGAACCTGTATCAGTATGCGCCGAATCCGCTGGGGTGGGTGGATCCGTTTGGTCTTGCAATGAGTGGGGTAGACTTTACAGGCAGCCCTTCTCTCTACCCAGTAACTGGAACACAACGTAATATTGTTGAAATAACTCTGCAAGGCTCCAGAGGACGTGATTTTACTGAAGCCTATAAATTAGCAGGGATTACCAAGACTGATGCTGAAAACTATACATGGCATCACCTTGATGTTTTCGACCCTAAAACAGGTAAAGGTACAATGCAGTTAGTTACGACTGAGGCTCATGTTGAGTCATTACCTCACAAGGGGTCTGTATCGCAATTTGAAAAACATTTCGGTGTAGAATATGGAACACCTGAAGCGATTAAAATATCTCATTCCAAAGGCTGGCTAAAAGGCCGAGTTCCGAAACATTGTAAATAGGAGGTAGCCATGTCAATTAAGTTAATTAATTCCTCACCAGCCATATCTGAGCAAGACATAGAAAAAGCCGAACTTTTTTTAGGCTTTCCGATCCCGAGAGAAATAAATGAAATATACAGAAAAAATAATGGCGGCGTGCTTGAAGATGATAAATGCATTTATCAGAGTGAATCACATGAGTTGGATATAAAATATTTCCTCCCCATCGGAAAATCTAAAGAACCGGGCATATTTACCATTGAGAATTTATATAAGAAACTAGCTAAGGAAAAAAAATTAATTCCAGAAAAAATGTTACCCTTTGCAATAGATGGAGGCGGATTTCCTTTCTGTATCGACATTGACAATAAAAGTATATATTTTTTAAATCTTGAGAGTGGGAAAGAAATTTTTCTTGATAATGACTTGATTAGCTTTATTAATAATATAATTTCAGAAGAAGACGCTTGGGGCTAAAACCATCGTATAATTTTACATATACTATGATCCGACCCGCACTGCTGGAAGTCACCGGTGAAGACGGTAACCTGCGCTGGTCCGGGCAGTACGACACCTTCGGGAAACTGCGCGGCCAGACACCGGCCAGTGCTGAACGCCGCACCGGTGCGGCTTACGCCCAGCCCCTGCGTTTTGCCCGGCAGTGCCAGGATAATGAAAGCGGCCTGCACTATAATCTGTTCCGTTGCTATACGCCAAAAACCGAAATATTCATCACAGAACCCGAGCTAAAAGACATGAACATATAGCGTACACAATTACATTTAAACGACGGGAATAATTACATATCACAACCAGTATTACTGTGTTGTAAAATATATTTTACAGAATAAGATGTACACCGTAAAAATAGATACAACCATGACATCAACTTCATAATGATGCTTCTATCAAAGTAACCTCATATATAGACACAGCATGAATACAGATACCTGATATCACTATAAAAAAGGAGAATATATGCCAGGGAACAGGCTCAGGATGCGTGAACTGTTAGAACGCAGGTAGGTGAATTAAGGCGGCAGTCAATTTATATGGCAAATCAGGCACTAAGAACGCCTGACATCCGAATATAAACTGTCGACAGTACTGCTTATGCGGCCTTTGAACAATGGCGGCATCACCCCGCCAGGGTTGTGGACTGGGATTGGCCGGGTGCATGGCCTGCATGGAAAAAGAACTACCCAAAGCGATTTGAATGCGCAACCTGGAATGGTAATCGTCTTATCGGATTTTCGATGGGGCGTCCCACTTACCAGTCTTCTGGGCTCAGGCTTGATTACATAGAAAAATCGCCAGAAGCAAGCGAGCCACATTTAGACCTGACGTATCTTGCTCTCTATGCTTATGCTACGCTATTAGGTGCCACCCATGTAAAAATAATAAATCCAATTAACAGTGATGTTCTGGATTATTACGAAAGCAAAGGCTTTTGTTATGATGAGAGATCCAATGGCTGTATTCGGAGAATTGTCTGATGAATAACAAGGCAAAGAAACCAGCGTCAGTGCACCATGAAGAGTCTAATACCCAAGAGCAAGAAGATAAAATAAAATCTGGTTTGGAAAATCTCATCAAGGAAATGGGGAAAAACAAATCAACTGAGCCTAAAGGACTGGCTTCAGGGGAAAGTGGTATCAATGGCGAACTGCTCATTAACTTAGGAAAAGATGAGGATGAGGGTGAAAAATCATAAATCATTAAGTGACACAGAAAAGCAATTCACTATTTTAGCTAATGAAGCCCCCCTAAAGATGCGTTTATAAAAGCATTCATTGCGGTTCAGGATGCGTTATCCCAGATGAAGAGTGTTCAACATGCACGGGGTAAAAAACACACCAGTCGCAACAAAATTAAAGGTTATTGATCCCATAAAAACCATTGTGAGCACAATTTGTTATCACCCGGCACTTCTCAATATTTCTGAGGATGCAATCAGCAAAAGCAATAATTACAGGAACACGCAACGGAAAAGCCTTTCTGTTGCGTGTCTAAGGTAAGGCTTACTTCCCAGGCGCCACACCCTCTTTCGGCGGCTTGCATCCATCTGGTGGTGGCAATGGCTTACCATCTTTTCCCATGGGGGGTTTTTTACCCTCTGGTGGAGGAAGTGGTTTACCATCACTACCTTTTGGTGGTTCAGGTGGCTTTTTGCAATCTACCGGGTGAGTGGTGGATGCCGGTTCAGCAGCCTGAACACTGGCAAAAGTAAACATGGCGCTGGCCGCGGCCAGTAGCACTATCGCAAATTTACACATATTATTGTCCCAGAAGTTTTTTGCTTATTCTGGCCCCATCCCCACCAAAAATTGTGAGTAATTTGCGGCACAAATCAGGATAAATGTGTCAAATCATGTCAAAAAAACCACAAACATTTTAAAGTCTTCTCATCATCGATTCACGCCTTGAGCTCAGCCCACCATTGGCGCAGTATAAAACCCGGACAGATAAAAAAAGACCAATAACCCCATCGATTTCACGTTGCCGTACCCCAGGCTACGCCTTTTCATCCACCTTCTGAGGACAGTGGAGCCTTGTGCGCGTAACGTGAACGACAAGGGGCACGCAAGAGGATGAATACAACGTGAACACAGGAATACGTATACAAGCACAACACCTCCACCAGTTTATTGAAGCGCTCTTTCGCCATGCGGGAAGTGAAGCCGAAGAAGCCAGCCGGGTGGCTGACCACCTGGTCGCGGCGAACTTATCCGGGCACGACTCCCATGGCGCCGGCATGATCCCAAGCTATATCAACTCACTGGCACTGGGTTATTTACAACTGAACCAGCACGCAAAAGTCGTGCGGGATGCCGGTGCCATCGTCACGGTTGATGGCAATGCCGCCTTTGGTCAGGTCGCGGCGCTGGAAGCTATCAATATGGGGATTGAAAAGGCGAAGCAGTTTGGCATCGCTGCCGTGGCATTACATAACGCACACCACATTGGCCGTATCGGTTACTGGGCTGAACAGTGCGCCGCTGCCGGGTTTATCTCTATCCATTTTGTGAATGTCCCTGGCGACCCAATGGTCGCCCCTTTCCGCGGCACCGACAGCCGTTTTGGCACCAACCCTTTCTGCGTGGTATTCCCGCGCAAAGATAAAGACCCACTCTTGCTGGATTTCGCCACCAGCGCTATTGCGTTCGGTAAAACCCGGGTTGCCTGGCATAAAGGCCAACGAGTACCAGAAGGCTGCCTGATTGATTCACAAGGTGCTCCCACCACCGACCCGGCCGTGATGCAGACCCCGCCTTTAGGCGCGCTACTTACCTTCGCACAACACAAAGGGTATGCGCTGGCAACCATGTGTGAAATTCTGGGTGGCGCGTTATCTGGCGGGAAAACAACCCATAAAGAAACACTGCACGGCAGCGTTGACGCGATTTTTAATGGCATGACAACCATTATTCTTAACCCGGAAATGTTCGGTGCGCCCGAAATGGAAAAAGAAACGGATGCGTTTATCAATTGGGTGAAATCCTCACAGCAGGCAGCAGATGAGCCTATTCTGGTGCCTGGTGAATGGGAAGCAACCAACCGTGCAATACGCAGGGCTGAAGGGATCCCGCTGGATAACGGCAGTTGGCAGGCTATTTGTGAAGCCGCACTGAAAGCAGGTATGCCACAAGAAGAACTGGAGCAGTTTCGCCTGCTCGTTCATTAATTACTCCCTTCAGACCAGGGTGCGGAAACACACCCTGGTCATTACCGCAGCCTCACAGCAAAAAACGCACTAACCGACACAAAAAAATGCGTAATTAATTGATAAATAAATAGTTACCACAAAAATATTATTCAATTTTTTTGAACCATTGTTGCAATTTTTTAGATTTCTCTCCACTTGAGAGGCGGTTATGCTGCGCAGGTGACAATCACTTTTTGTGCATATTCAGGGATATATTATGTTAACCAATCTTTATTCTCGTTTTTCCAGCGCGGTAGATCACCCGGACTTCGCCCGCCTGTTACTGCGACTTGTATTTGGCATCCTGATGTTATTTCATGGCACTGCAAAAATGCAGAATGGCGTTGAGTGGATTAAACCCATGCTCGCAGCCCATGGTTTACCCGGTTTTGTCGCCTATGGCGCTTATATTGGCGAAGTTGTCGCCCCGGTACTGATTATTATTGGTCTGTTTACCCGCGTTGCTGGCCTGGTGTATGCCTTTAACCTGGTTGTCGCGGTGTTGCTGGTTGGGATGGGGAAATTCTTTGTGCGCACGCAAGTCGGTGCATGGGCACTGGAAACAGAAGCGCTGTATTTCTTCGGCGGCATTTTCATTATGTTGCTGGGTGCCGGTAAATACTCACTGTTTAAAGGTAAACTCAGCTAAGTATATTTCAGCCCGGCAGAGCCAAATCTGCCGGATATTTGCCACTCACACAGCACAAGCGCACTGTATTAACGTTTATCGTGCCAGTAAGCAACGGTACGAACCAGTTGTGCATCCCGCCCTACACTTAGCTGTTCTCCGAGTTGCTTCGCGACCTTACCCTCACCAGTCACCCAAATGAAATAATCCTCTTCAGGAATGGTCAGAGCCAGTGCATGGCGCGCCACGGTTTCAGGGCTTTCGCCAACAAACCATTCGATATTCACACCCGGTTCAGCGGTTAAATATTCACAGGCCTGCTGGCTGTGCACAGAAACCAGCGCTGTCACCTGCCCCTGAAACTGGCGGGCGTTGAGTTCGGCCAGGCGGCGGCGTAATGCAGGCATGCCAGACTCATCACAAACATAGAGTTGCCAGTGATACTCTGTGGGAACTATCAGTGAACCCCGTGGCCCGCCCATATACAGCGTATCGCCAGGTTTAGCCTGCACAGCCCAATTACTTGCCACACCACCGTCATGGATATAAAAGTCCACTGTCAGTTCTTGTGTGGACGGGTCATAAATTGGCGTGTAATCACGAGCAGAAGGGCGAACGTCATTCTGCCAGATAATGCCATCTTCACCTGCAACAGGTGGCACAAAACCACTATCAGGTTCAGGGAAAAAGAGTTTGATATGGTCATCAAAACCTTGTGATTCAAAACCTTCCAGTTCATCACCGCCGGCCACAATACGCTGGAAGTGGCCAGCGACCTGTTCCGTGCGCATCACAGTCAGTTTTCGAAAGCGTAATGCATTGCGGGCACGGCGGGGATAGTGTGTTGTTGCAGAGCGGGGTTGTGTCATAGGAGCTCCTGTATAGTCTAATTTTAGATATATCTAATCGTCAGTTAATGATAATGATTGTTATCCGTGATTTATGCAAGACAAAATTTGATATATCAGCACTCGTCACCACCACCAGTCACAACAAGTCAATAATTAAATACAAATTAATAAGTTAAGGTAAGATCAATGAAATAAACTTTGTAATATTTGCTAAAAAATATAATTAGATATACTTTAGATATATCTATATGACACCTTACCATTCAGAAACTGAATGCAACAACAGGTGCATAAATTAAACACAACAATAAGGTTGTCCCTATGAGAGATTTTTTCCGTTTACAAATGCGTCGCGATAACGGGCGCGGAGAAGAAGGCGAAGGGCGTCGCCATGGCAGGGGTCGCCATAGCCGTATGGAAGGTGAAGAACAAGTTCGTGAACTGCGTGGCCGTGAAGAACGTGGGCACGGAGACCGGAGCCGTGGTAGACATGCTGAGTGCGACATGAATGAACGTGGCGGGCATCGCCGTAAACGCTTCTTTGGCCATGGCGAACTGCGGATCGTAGTGCTCGATATCCTGTCTCAGGATGCCAGCCACGGCTATGAACTGATCAAGTCTATCGAAAACATGACGGAAGGCCATTATGTTCCGAGTGCGGGCGTTATCTACCCCACGCTGGATTTTCTTGAGTCCAATAAACTGATTCACCTGGAAGATGAAGAAAACGGGCGCAAAAAAATCACCATTACAGAACTGGGACAGCAATGGTTAGCAGCGCACAATGAGGAATTGAGCCAAATTAAAGAACGCATCGCAGCTAAAGCGGTAGGCCGTAAATTGAGAACCAACCCAGATATGAAACGGGCGCTGGACAACATCAAAGCGGTGCTGGATTTGAAAGTGAATCAACAAGGCGTTGAGCCTGCTACGCTCAAACAAATTATCGGCATCATTGATAAAGCCGCACTGGATATTTCACAACTGGATTAAAAAGCAAGCAACCAGCCCGCAGGCTGGCCGCTTACCTGGGGAGTGGTTAACGGACCAGGCCGCTGAACTGACCCAGTACCTGGTCAATGATTGCCAGGCCTTGTTTCACTTCATCGGCAGTAACCGTGCAGGGCGGAACCACATGAATGCGGTTTTCCACCACAAAGCTCAGTAGCCCGGCTTCGGTCAACGCCAGCTTGATGGCCGCCATATCGGCTGCAGCGACGGGTGTTTTGGTTTCAGGGTTGGTCACCAGTTCCAGTGCCTGGAATACGCCAACCCCACGCACTTCACCCACCAGCGCATATTTTTCTGAAAGCGCATTCAGGCCGGCACGCAGTGCACCATCACCCACCAGTGCTGCATTTTCCACAACGTTTTCTTCTTTCATTGCGTCCAGCGTGGCGACAATCGCCGCCATCGCCAGTGGGTGCCCGGAATAAGTCAGGCCACCGGCAAAAAAGTGGTCATCAAAATAATGGGAAATGGCTTCAGAAATCAGTACGCCACCTGCCGGTACATAACCTGCGTTCACCCCTTTTGCGAAGGTGATAAGATCAGGTACCACGTCATCATGTTCAAACGCAAACCAGCGGCCGGTGCGGCCAAAACCTGCCATCACTTCATCCAGAATCAGGACAATGCCAAATTCATCGGCCAGAGCACGCACACCTTTCATGTACCCTGCAGGCGGCACCAGAATGCCTGCGGTACCAGGAATACTTTCCAGTAAAATAGCGGCAATAGAAGCCGGGCCTTCGCATTCAATAATACGGCGTAAATGCTGTAACGCACGCGCGCACTCTTCTTGTTCGTTGGTGGCATTGAACTCAGAGCGGTAGAGATACGGGTTGAAGAAATGCACATGGCCGCGAGAATATTCGTTTGGTACACGGCGCCAGTCACCGGTCGCGGCAATCGCGCTACCGGTATTACCGTGATAAGAGCGGTAGGCTGACAGCACTTTATCGCGCCCGGTGTATAAACGCGCCATACGGATCGCGTTTTCGTTGGCATCGGCCCCGGCGTTAGTAAAGAAAACTTTATGGAAACCCGCAGGTGCCAGTTCCACAATGCGTTTTGCGGCTTCACCACGCGCCAGGTTAGCTGTTGCCGGGGCAATCGTCACCAGCTCTTCAAGCTGTGCTTTCATGGCGGCCAGCACTTTAGGGTGCTGATAACCAATATTGACGTTAACTAACTGGCTGCTGAAATCGAGGTAATTTTTACCGTCGTAATCCCATAACTGGCAGCCTTTTGCGCCAGCAATAACTAATGGGTTCAGGTTGCCCTGCGCAGACCATGAGTGAAATACATAAGAACGGTCCAGCTGACGCACATCGTTATTTGTTAGAAAATTCTCGCCCTGTAATGCCAGTTTCATACCTGCCCTCCTGAATCTTACGCTCAACATTTCGGTCATAACCCTTGAATTCATCCTGAGCCTGTAACAACCAGACCTGGTAGAGCCAGAAGCAGATTTTTACTGTGACAAGAGGTGTCACAAGCCAGTCAGTCATCTGGCTCTGTCTCACTCCCTCGCCGCTTCTTATAGTGCGAACTGACCTTTGCCTTATTCAGTCTTCTTTAAAGGAGTGGAACATGTCCGAAAAGCAGGTTGCCTTTATTACTGGTGCAACATCAGGTTTTGGTGAAGCAGCTGCCCATTATTTTGCAGAACATGGCTGGTCACTGGTGCTCAGCGGACGCCGTTTCTCCCGGCTTGAAGCATTAAAAGATGCCCTTGCGGGAAAAGTACCCGTTCATATTATTGAGCTGGATGTGCGCGATTCAGATGCAGTAAAAACTGCGGTAGCCAGCCTGCCTGAAGAATTTGCCGATGTGAAAGCACTCATTAATAACGCCGGGCTGGCGCTCTCACCCATGCCATCTCAGAAAGTTGACCTGGAAGACTGGCAAACCATGATTGATACCAATGTGAAAGGGCTGGTGAGCGTCACGCATGCATTGCTGCCAACACTGATTAAACACGGTGCTGGAGCCAGTATTATTAATATTGGCTCTATCGCAGGCCAGTGGCCGTATCCGGGTAGCCATGTATATGGCGCAACCAAAGCGTTTGTAAAACAGTTCAGCTATAACCTGCGTTGCGATTTGCTGGGAACCGGAGTACGTGTCACCGACCTCGCACCAGGCATTGCGGAAACAGAATTCACGCTGGTGCGTACCAAGGGAGACCAGGCGGCATCAGATAGCCTCTACCGCGGTACCACCCCGCTCAGTGCGCAGGATATTGCAGAGCAGATGTATTACATCGCCACCTTGCCGGATCACATGAATATCAACCGTATTGAGGTGATGCCGGTTCGCCAGGCGTGGAACCCGTTTGCTATCGACCGGGATTAACAAAATAACGGCCCACCGTTTCTGTGGGCCGTTATTGCCGGCTACATGGGAATAACATACATCTCAGCGCGTGGTCGCCAAAAAGCGCTGCACACGTTCAGAATCAGGATTAGTAAAGAATTTTTCGGGTGCGGCTTTCTCAATTAACACGCCTTTTTCCAAAAATACCACCTGGTCTGACACCTGGCGGGCAAAGTCCATCTCGTGAGTCACCACCACCATGGTGTAACCTTCCGCTGCCAGTGCTTTCATTACTGCCAGCACTTCGCCAACCAGTTCAGGATCCAGCGCCGAAGTCGGTTCATCAAACAGAATCACTTCCGGTGACATAGCTAACGAGCGGGCAATTGCCACACGCTGCTTCTGCCCACCGGATAACGTAATGGGGTAACTGTCGGCCTTGTGGTTCATACCCACTTTTTCCAGTTGTTTATGGGCAATCTGGTTGGCTTCCGCACGTTTGAGGCCCTTGACGTGCAATAACGCTTCTGTCACGTTTTGCAGCACCGTCAGGTGCGGCCACAAATTAAAACTCTGGAACACCATACCCACACGTTCACGCACTTTTGACAGCTCACGGTGAGACATATGTTTGCCACTGTCATCCACGCCGATACGGCTACCAGAAATACGAATTTCGCCGCGATCAGGCTGTTCCAGCCAGTTCATGCAACGCAGCAACGTCGATTTACCCGAACCGGATGACCCCAGAATGCTGATGACTTCCCCCTTTTGTACATCCAGGTTGATATCACGTAACACTTCCACATTATCGAATTGCTTCGAGACATTTTTAATACTAACTGCCGCATTCTCAGGCATGGGTAATTCCTCGTTTCGCGCCATAGCTATTCAGGCGTTTAATCAATAACTCAAGCAGCACACTGACACCCCAGTACAGGCCAATGGCAACAATAAATGCATTAAATGGAATGAAATAAGTCGCCTGGACACTGTTTGCTGCAGCAGTAATTTCCTGAACAGTAATAATGCACAAGAAAGCTGTATCTTTCAGGCAGATAATCAACTGGTTACCCATCAGTGGCAGCGCACCGGAAAAAATATTCGGTGTAATAATCCGGGTAAAGGTTTTATAACGGGAAAAACCTTGTGCTGTTGCTGCTTCAATATAGCCAGTAGAAAAAATCCGCCGCTGGCTACGTAATATTTCATAAAAATATGCACTGTGATAAATAATCAGTGAAACCAGACCAGCTGTCCAGGCTTCCATACTAAGGAAGGTGCGAATAAGTGGGGAAATTCTTCTCGGCTGACTCAGTCATTTCATTTCTTCATGTTTGAGCCGATTTTTTCTCCCGTAAATGCCTTGAATCAGCCTATTTAGACCGTTTCTTCGCCATTTAAGGCGTTATCCCCAGTTTTTAGTGAGATCTCTCCCACTGACGTATCATTTGGTCCGCCCGAAACAGGTTGGCCAGCGTGAATAACATCGCCAGTTGGTTATCGTTTTTCAGCAACCCCTTGTATCTGGCTTTCACGAAGCCGAACTGTCGCTTGATGATGCGAAATGGGTGCTCCACCTTGGCCCGGATGCTGGCTTTCATGTATTCGATGTTGATGGCCGTTTTGTTCTTGCGTGGATGCTGTTTCAAGGTTCTTACCTTGCCGGGGCGCTCGGCGATCAGCCAGTCCACATCCACCTCGGCCAGCTCCTCGCGCTGTGGCGCCCCTTGGTAGCCGGCATCGGCTGAGACAAATTGCTCCTCTCCATGCAGCAGATTACCCAGCTGATTGAGGTCATGCTCGTTGGCCGCGGTGGTGACCAGGCTGTGGGTCAGGCCACTCTTGGCATCGACACCAATGTGGGCCTTCATGCCAAAGTGCCACTGATTGCCTTTCTTGGTCTGATGCATCTCCGGATCGCGTTGCTGCTCTTTGTTCTTGGTCGAGCTGGGTGCCTCAATGATGGTGGCATCGACCAAGGTGCCTTGAGTCATCATGACGCCTGCTTCGGCCAGCCAGCGATTGATGGTCTTGAACAATTGGCGGGCCAGTTGATGCTGCTCCAGCAGGTGGCGGAAATTCATGATGGTGGTGCGGTCCGGCAGGGCGCTATCCAGGGATAACCGGGCAAACAGACGCATGGAGGCGATTTCGTACAGAGCATCTTCCATCGCGCCATCGCTCAGGTTGTACCAATGCTGCATGCAGTGAATGCGTAGCATGGTTTCCAGCGGATAAGGTCGCCGGCCATTACCAGCCTTGGGGTAAAACGGCTCGATGACTTCCACCATGTTTTGCCATGGCAGAATCTGCTCCATGCGGGACAAGAAAATCTCTTTTCTGGTCTGACGGCGCTTACTGCTGAATTCACTGTCGGCGAAGGTAAGTTGATGACTCATGATGAACCCTGTTCCATGGCTCCAGATGACAAACATGATCTCATATCAGGGACTTGTTCGCACCTTCCCTAATGCCAATCTCAGGCAAACCGTAATAAAGTAAATAAGCCAGAATCAGAAAAGGCACTGCCCGCATCAGGCTTACAAAATAGTGAATAATGTTATTCAGCACTTTTGATTGCAGCTCGGTTAAGTACAACACTGTAGTACCGATGATAATTCCCGCAATCGCAGTAATAACGAACAATTCAAGGGTCGAAATAAACCCCTGCAGAAACAAATCTCGTGCTGACCAGACTATCGCCCATTGGTTCATAGCGTCTCCAAATACTCTGCTTTACCGCGCCAGGCGTTTCGCTTTACGTTCTGCTAAATTTTGTAATTTAAGCAGTACGCCAATAATTACTATATACAGTAAACCCGCCGCCAGGATAGGTGATAACGGCTCATAAGTTACTGCAGAAATACGGTTTGTTACCCGGGTTAAATCCACCACACCGATAACAGCAATCGCCGGGCTGCCCTTAATTAAAAAAGACATTTCATTTACCAATGCTGGCAGGCTTTCAATCCACATCTGTGGCAACATGATATAACGGAAATAAGTCCAGCGTTGCATTCCTACCGCTTCAGCAGCTTCTTTTTGCTCTTTGGGAAAATGGGTAAAGGCATTACGCCAGATCTCTGCATTGAATGCGGAAGTATTCAGTGTCAGTGCCACAATGGCGGCAATACTTTTATCAAGGTTAATACCAACCGCCGGTAATGAAAGAAACAAAAACAAGACTAATGTCACCAACGGTGTGGCACGCGCCAGGCTGATGTACAGCACCAGGATAGTGTCCACAACGGGGATCTTCATCATTCGAATAAACGCGATGACCAGACCAATCGACACCCCGAACAGGATAGCGATGCCGGAAATCCACAACGTCGCCCAGGCGCCTTCAAATAATAACTGCCAAGATATCGCGTCCATTTAACGCTCCTTGATACCAAAACAAGGCGCAGCCTGCAGGCTGCGCCCATTTATTACAGACCTGCTAATTTATGGAACTGTTCAGCACTGGTGATTGGTACCGTTGGCAGATTCGGGTAGGTTTCACCAAACCATTTTTTCTGCAATTCAGCCAGACGACCGGTTTCACGCATGTGATCCATGAATTTGGTCATATATTTCATCAGTTCTGGTGAATTTTTTGAGATTGGCCAGGCCATATAACCCGGTCCAGAAACCGCCAGGCCTTTGGCAAAAACTTTGGGTTTTTCTTTAACCAAATCGTTTACAGAAATAACCACGTTAATCACATAATCCAGGCGTTTGTTGGCCAAATCTGCATACGCTTCCGGATAGGACTGATATTGAACAACCGGGCCCAGTTCACCACCCTGTTTCTCCAGCATGGCTTTCAGCTCTGGCAAACGTGCTAATAACGCGCTACCCGCCTGAACACCCACTTTTTTGCCGGACAAATCTTTAATGGTATTCAGTGAAGTATCCCCTGCGCGCTTCACAAAATAATGCTGTGCAGAAGCAAACGGTGGTGTGAAATTAAAAACATTCAGGCGCTCATCCGTAACAACAGCCCCTGTCAGAGCCATATCATACTGCCCGGTAGAAACAGACGCCAATAAGCCAGTCCAGGGTAAAATACTTTGGTCTACATGGAATTTTGCGTATTTACGTAATTCATCCAGCATATCCTTGTTAAAACCTTCCGCTTTACCATCTTTGATAAAGTTAAACGGCGCATAGTCGTCTTCTGTCACCACTTTCAATGCGCCTGCTTTTTCAATTTCCGGTAAATCACGAGCAGCCACCTGCCAGCTAAATGCCATTGCCAGCACTGCGGATAAAGTCAAAATGCCCAACTTACTCTTCATAGCGCCACCTTTTATTTTCTGAAACCAGATGCATTACGGGAAAGCGTTACCCGAATACGAAGCAAAATATGTGCCGGAAAAGAAATATCCCGTTAAGAATATTCACACCGGGTTGCGTTTTACTCTAGGAAGGTTGTTTGCCACCTGAACAGTGACAGTTTCACTCTGCCGATGTGTCAGATAAGCAGAATATGGTACGAAGATTGCTTATGTAGTTACCTGTTAAGCCACCGGAGGACCATCACGATGAATCGTCATTATCTGCACATAGAATTTGACCGGTCACGTGGGTTGCAGGAACAAGTCAGAGAGACACTGGTTAACGCTATTTTGAGCGGTATTTTTCCGGCCGACCAGCCTCTGCCTTCCTGCCGCCAGCTTGCCAGCCAGCTCCAGGTGTCACGCAATACCACAGCCCTGGTTTTTGAAGGACTGGTGAACGATGGTTACCTGATTAGCCGTCCACGCAGTGGTTATTTTCTGCACCCGGATTACCAGTCATGCCAGTACAAAACCACAGAGACTGCACTTCCCGCCGATAACACCGCACCACTTTGGAGCAACCGGTTTAAAGTCGCCCCCAGCCAGCAAGAATCCATTATGAAACCCTCAGGCTGGATGCACTATCGCTACCCGTTTATCTACGGGCAGCCTAACACCGCCCAGTTCCCGCTAAGTCAGTGGCGGGCAGCTTCACGCTGGCTCAACAGTGGAGTGGCAGACCAGCGCTGGATAATCGATCATATCGATCAGGATGTCCCCATGCTGATTGAGCAGATTCGCACCAGAGTACTGCCAAAACGCGGAATACTGGCGGCGCCGGATGAAATTCTGATAACCATTGGCTCGCAAAACGCGCTCTATTTACTGACCCGTTTGTTGATGTCTTCGTCAACCCGCGTGGCAGTGGAAAACCCGGGTTACCGTGAAGCTATCAACACGTTTTTGCTGGGTGATGCGCAGATAATTCCCCACGATGTTGATGAAGAAGGCATTACCCTGAACCAGCCGCCGTGTGATTATTACTATGTCACCCCCGGGCACCAGGTGCCGACAGGTGTGACACTGAGTAGCCAGCGCCGCAAGGCATTGCTTGAGCATGTGACTCGCCATGACGCGGTAATTATCGAAGATGATTACGATTCAGAAAGTAATTTCACGCTCAACCCACCGCCCGCTCTGAAAGCCAGCGATAAACATGGCCGCGTGGTTTATGTCAGCAGCCTGTCCAAAGCGCTTTCGCCGGGATTACGCCTGGGATTTATGGTGGCCGACCCTGAATTGATTGATGAAGCCCGGGCACTACGCCGCCTGGTGGTTCGCCATGCGCCAACCAATATCCAGTACCAGATGGCGCATTTCCTGGCACAAGGGTATTACGAAACACATCTGCGCCGTTACCATGAAGACTCTGCACGCCGTTGGGAGTTACTGAACAGGTCGCTGGAAACCTGGTTGCCGGAATGCCGCCCTATTCCCGGGAGTGAGCATGCTAACGCCTTCTGGCTAAAAACCCCCGGCGGTATTAATACCCAGCAACTCACCTGGCGCGCGGCTCACGCAGGTGTATTAATTGAGCCCGGTGCCCGGCATTTTCTGGATGCCAACCCACCAGAAACCTTTTTCCGTATGGGTTTTCACGCCATTTCACCGGAAAAAATTGCCCCCGGAGTGGAAGTACTGCGCGAACAACTCGCGCAGCTATGAACGGCAACAAGTACACATCATCATTATGTAGCTTCACAGACCGGGTTGTCAGTGCCCCGTTTCCCCCTGGCAAAACGGGCAGCTATATAAGAGCCAGGGAACAGCTCTTCACAAGCAACTGCTCCCTCCTGCGCCAGCCAGGTGCCCTACCCCTCAATAACCCGCAAGACGATATACGCACCATCAATATCAGGCAATCAGGCAATCAGGCAATCAGGCACTAATTTGGTGCACCCCATCCCAGACAGAACAGGCTGCATCAATAAAGGGCAACAGACTTCGCAGGCTGTTGAGCGCAAAAGTTAACCCTGCAAACGTACCAACAGGTACTGCTTTAACCGGGAAAACGGGTAAGGCATAAAAACACGGATACTTTTCCCAACATGTCGTCATCGCCTTGTTCGTCAGGTTCAGGCCAACTGGGTTGCTGCTTCTGTTACGGCCTCTTGCTCCAGTGAGCGCCAGCGGTGGCAACTGACCCGATGGCGTTGCGCGACATATTCAGTTTCCGGCACCGTTTGCGAACAGGTGGCACTGGCATGAGGACAACGGCTGGCGAATGCGCACCCTTCAGGTAAATGCGCTAAATCAGGTGGAGCGCCAGGGATGCAATACAATGCATCGCCTTTTTTCAGGCCAGCGCGTGGGCGGCTGCCAAGCAACACCTGGGTATACGGGTGTCGGGGATGTGCGAGGATTTCCGCCAGCGATGCTTCCTCAACAATGTGCCCGGCATACATCACGGCAACACGGTCAGCAATTTCTACTGCCGCGCCCATGTCATGGGTGACAAAAATAATCGACAGCCCTTTCGCCTTTTGCAGCTCGCGCAACAAAATCAGGATCTGAATCTGTACCGTGGCATCCAGTGCCGTAGTTGGTTCATCTGCCAGTAACAGGTCTGGGTTACAGGACAGAGCCAGTGCAATCATGGCGCGCTGGCGCATACCGCCAGACATCTCATGGGGCCAGGCATCAAGGCGGCTTTCCGGGCTGGGGATCTTCACCTGCTGCAAAGCAGACAGCGCCCTTTTCCTGGCCTCTGCGCGTGACAACCCTTCGTGGCGGCGCAGCCCCTCAATAATTTGCTGCCCCACGGTATACACCGGGTCGAAGGCCAACAGAGGCTCCTGGAAAATCATCGCGGTTTGGGCACCACGAAACTGGCGCAGTGCCGCCGAAGACATAGCCAAAACATCTTCCCCCCCAACATGAATCTTGCCGGTTATGCGTGTGCTGTCTGGTGGATGCAGGCGCATCAGTGCGCGTAAGGTAACGCTTTTTCCCGAGCCAGACTCACCAATCAGCGCCATCACCTCGCCCTTTTGCACATCAAAAGAGACACCATTTACGGCCTGAATGGTCTGCCCGCCGCGGGTAAAGGTGACATGTAAGTCATTCACTTCAACAAAAGCATCATGCGGCACTGTACACCTCCCGAACCGGAGTTTCGACGTACCAGGGTGAACCAGGCTGAGCCATCAGGCAGGCGGCCTGATGCCCTTCACTCACTGCACTCAACTGAGGTTTCACTTGTTGGCAAACCGGTTTCGCCTGCGGGCAACGGGTATGAAACCGGCAACCCGTCGGCGGTGAAATGGGGCTGGGGGGATCCCCCGACAAAGGTGAAGCCAGGGTTCTGTGATTTGGGTCCATCGATGGCATAGAGCTCAGCAGCGCCTGGGTATAAGGGTGCGCCGCACCGGTAAACAGAGCTTCAGCAGGCCCCACTTCCACCACCTCGCCCAGGTACATCACCAGAATACGGTCAGATAGCCAGCGAACAACATGTAAGTCATGGCTGATAAACACATAGGTCAAATCCAGGGTGCGTTTTAAATCCTGCAATAGTGTCAGCACCTGAGCTTCCACTGATTTATCCAGCGCGGACACAGCTTCATCCAGAATCACCATGCGGGGTTTCATGGCAAGAGCACGGGCAATGTTCACACGCTGGCGCTGGCCACCAGATAACTCATGAGGATAACGCCCGGCAAAGCGAGCCGGATCCAGCCCAACATGCGCCAGCAAATAATGTGCGTACTCCCGGGCTTCACGAGCAGAAACACCATGTACCCGCTGCCCAAACGCAATGCTCTCTTCCATGGTCATACGGGGGTTGAGCGAAGCGTAACTGTCCTGAAACACCATCTGCACCTGGCGGCGGTAAGCTTTCATGGACAGCGCAGCAGAGCCAACACTCTGCCCGTCAAATACCAGTTCGCCTTTATCCTGGGTGAGTAACTGCATTAATAACCGTGCCGTGGTGGATTTGCCGCAACCGGACTCCCCCACCACACCCAGAGTTTCCCCTTTGTGCGCGGCACATAAATCGCGAATTTTTGTCAAACAACTTTGGATCACAACATGTGATCCAACTTTAAATGTCAAAGCTTAGAGCAGACTGGAAACCTTTTATACAGGGTCGATAAACCAGCATCAAAGATTAGCGCCACACGCTGATAGGACTCACCAGCAGCAATAAGCCTGCCCATTTGTGCCCATTGCTCTATAGTAAACTTAGGCTTCCGACCTCCAATTCTCCCTTCTGCACGAGCTGCCTCAAGACCAGCTCTGGTTCGCTCTACTATTAACTCACGTTCCATTTCTGCAAGTGCTCCCATTACGTGGAAGAAAAAGCGCCCCATGGGTGTACTGGTATCAATGCTGTCAGTAAGGCTACGAAAATTTATCCCTCTTATTTTTAGATCTTCAACCAGTACGACAAGATGACGCATGCTGCGCCCAAGCCTGTCCAGTTTCCACACAACCAGCGTATCGCCGTCTGAAAGCATCCTGAGAAGCTTTTTTAATCCGGGGCGGTCTGATGTCTTCCCGCTGATTTTATCCTCAAAAATTAGCTCACATCCTGCACACTCAAGCGCATTTCGTTGTAATGCAGTGTTCTGGTCATTTGTTGACACCCTCACATAGCCTATCAGCACAAGTATTTCTCCCGGCAAAAGCCGAAAGCATGCCAAATAGCGGGCGAACGGTCATTCTCTTAAACCTTGGTTTGGGAGATATCGCCCTGGCAGGGGTGGGGACGGGATTATTGGGAGGTCAGAGCAGCAATGGATACTGGAAATTTCCTGGGATAATTGATGGTGAGAGAAAGGAGCTGATTATGCAGTGGTACACAGCGATAGCAACACAGGCTGGGGCCATCACTGTAAATTTCCCAATCCCGTTTCCAAATACTTTTCTTGCCGATGCAGTATTACCGGGCGGCTCTGGTACGGCTTTAGTGAATGGTGGAAATGTCTCTCAGATCAGCCGGCAGCTTTACTGCAATAACCCAATGAGTGTCGCTGTAATAACGATAGGATATTAATATGTATCTCTTTTCCAAAACAACACTGGGCTTTTATCCCGCAGCTGATAAACAGGCTTACATCAGTGCGGGTACACTTCCTGATGATGTGATTGAGGTTGATGACAATGTGAGGGACACATACAACGCTCAGGCACCGGTGGGTAAAAAGCTGGATGTTGGCAGCGATGGAATGCCTGTGTGGACCGACCTTCCAGCCCCCACTGCCAGTGAGCTTATTGCTCAGGCTAAGATAAAGCAGACATCGTTACTGACCGCAGCGAAAAACACCATATCCGTATGGCAGTCTGAGCTACTGCTTGGCATCATCAGTGACGCAGACAAGGCAACACTAACAGCCTGGATTTCCTATATCAAAGAACTCCAGGCGCTGGACTTCAGCTCAATAACAGATGAAGCCAGCTATGTTGTCTTTGTCTGGCCTGACGCCCCTGAGTCTTCAAGTTAACTGGATGAACCTGGCTCTGTCGGCCAGGTAATATCTGGTGCAGTTGAAGTGTCTACGGCATTCAGTGCATCAAGATAGTCCAGCCATTCATTAAACAGCGCTTTATCACTGTCACTCAGACGCCCAAGGGCTAACTTTGAAGGCCACTGCATACTATTAATGTAGCCGTTAGCATCATCAGTTTTATTATTTTTCTCAGATTTTGCCGCTGCAATCAGCTCTGCTTCACTGAGCGGCGGGGTATCAACCCATGCTGGCGAACCTGATGTATCTGCCCCCAGTTGCTTTCCATCTGCAGGTGTTGAGGTATACGTTGATAACTCTTCCTCTGAGACTTCTTTTGCATCTGCAGGCCATGTTCCTGCTTTTACGTAAGTGTCTTTAAATGCATCATTATAAAAACCAAACGTAGTTGCGGAAAAATAAGTAGTCATTAATACCCCCATGCCAGCCAGAATACTGGGTTAACCACTCTCACAGGTGATCCGCCGACACTGCTATAGCAGTTAATGTTCATTCCGGTTAATGACTCTCCTGAAGAGTTTGAAATATAGGATGAATAAGCTGATGGTGCACCCGTTAATACACCACAAATAGCGTTAGGAAATGTAGTCTGAAATGTAACCACAGCAGTTGCTGTTGAGGATGATGTTGTAACACCCCACTGAATGATAAATGTTCGCTTCACCCCGCTAATGATTAGCGGTAGAGCTATATATCCATTTCCAGACAGCATACCCCCGCCCACCCCAGCTAAAGCTATATCTCCCAAACCAAGGTTTGCGAGACCCTGTGCAACAGCTGCAGGCCCATCAGCTTTGATATCCGCAAACGGATTCTCTCTGCTGAGAAAAAGCCTGGTGAATGCCGTGAGCAATTGCGTCGCATCTGCCTTATCTGGGTCAATTCCCGCCTGGTCAAGAATATTAAGTAACTCTGACTGAACGGTATTGAACCAGTCAGGGCCCGGATAGGTGGGAGGAATACCATTCCCCCCTTCAGTGAAGAACAGGCGTAAGGCACTGTACAGTGGTGACACGGCGGGCATAACCGGGACGCCCGTATTATTATCGACATGGAACATCAGTTCTCTCCTGCATAAATAAATTCATAGCCTGTGCCACCCATACGATACTTTGTCATAACACACTCAAGCTCCCGGGCGCGGTCACTGAGTAACGGTGTCATGACCGTATCCATACACGTAAACCGGCCACCACTTGAATCAAGAACCTCTATCTGTAAAAGCCAGCGGTAACGATTGGGCCACAGTGGATACATACAGCTCCGCATACAGTGGTGAGGAAGAATAACGTTTACCTTTACGTTAAAGCCCAGGTCAGCCGCGACAGCCTCTATTTGCCAGGGGGCAAGTCCACCTTTACGATGATATTTCTCAACGACAGCCCGTCTGCGGCCTTCGAAAGTGCTGGCAGGTAATTCACATTCAGGCAGCTCAAGATACCCCTCCCATTCATCCAGTAACTGCCGGGTAGTCTCCGGGCGCATTTCAGGAAGAAGCAGGTCTGCATTGGTTTCAACGCGGTTTAAACGGGTTGCAAGAGCCAGTAAAAGACGGGTTAAATCTGAATCGGCTTCACGCGGCCACGCCTTACCTCTGGGCATAACCTGCTGAAGCGCATGTAACCACGCCGCTACGCCGTGAGCCATGTGACATCTCCTGTCGTAATCAGCTCATTGGTTTCTGCCGGAATATCAGCATCAATGGAAAGGGTGTAATCAGTCACGCCGCTGGCTGACCCGACAGCCGTCCTGAGTGCTGAAACAGGTAACTTTTGTCCGGGTGACAGCGTTTTCTGGAGCGTTGACAGGTTGGTCAGCACCGCCGTTCGTGTCGCCGCTGAGTCAGGCGTCAGCTTAATGCTCATATCGACGGGTTTCAGTTGCAGCTCAACAGGCCAAACCTCAATCCCGCCTGGCTTGCCAACATAATTGCCGGTGGCAGGGTCAGCATGCCGGAAGAGATACGTCTCCATGGATGCTCTGTCAGTGGCTGTTGGCGTAATATCGGTACGGTCATCATAGACCCATGCCAGACCAACAGTGCCTGAACCATGCCAGGCATCGAAACACCAGGCACGACTGACACCGGCCATCTCTCTGGCCCAGTTGACATAATCATGGACAGCGCCACCAACGGGCGGGTTACGTTTGCGGAAAAGAAGTCGGTCAAGCAACTCAGAAATGGGTTCAATATCTGCACCACCCGTTATCCCGTCACTGGCAACAACCCCATTGCTTTCTGTGCCTGCAACAGGGGAAAGTAACGTTAATATTTCACCGGATGAAAGGTTTCCATCAACACCGGCTTCATCAGCCTGGACCTGAACAGTGATCACACCATCAACGGGTTCAGAAGATGCAGTGATGTGATAAACCACACCGGATGTGGTCTGCATTGATGTATCAAGCTCAAGTGCAGCAGAGCTGGTAAATTCAACCGGGCCTGTTGCGAAAGAGGTCTGTTTACGTATGACACCTTCAGAAGCAGCTGTATCGATAATGGTCTGGTCATCGGAATCTGGTGAAGGAATTATCTGGTCTGCAATCCAGCTCTGATGGTCATATAAATCACGAACCTGACTGCTTACTGAAATATTGATGGCATTTTCAACGCCGACAGGCGGAAGCTCAGGAATATCGAGTTCAATGACGATATCCTTTTTCCCGTCTGAAATGATTTTTTTTAGCGTGGGAATATTAAATGGCATTCAGCGTCGCCTCCCATCGTTTATTCAGTTGAATGGTCAGCACCGATTTATCCGGGCGGGTCAGGGTTACAGTGAAATTAATGCGGTCACTGGTGGCAATTGTGGCAACCACCTCAGCCGTTCTGGCATAACCGGTACGCAACAAGGGTTGCATGGATAACGTGGCATAGTCCTCCACGCGCTGACGAACTGACTCTGTCAGTTTCTGGCGCTCAAGCAACCAGAGCTTTGAACCCCATGGGTAATCGCTGTAGGTATCACCCGGCCAGCCCCTCAGGTCATCAGAGCCATCAGGAATTTCATCATCTGCATCAGCACGGATATCGGTAAACAGGCAAATAAGCACCAGAGTAACAAGCCCGTCGTCAAGCGCCAGGCCGTCATGTTGAATGGTAATATCACCGCGTGATAAGAGATTTTGCCAGGTCAGTCCGATAGTCATAAGGGTTTGGTTGTATCTTCATTGTCGCCATCCTTATGAATATGGTCGAGGAAGGATTTACTTTTAACAGTAATATCCTCAGTAAACTCAGAAGGACCGACACATTTAAATTGAGCTGTAGTAATCTCAAATAAATCGTCGGCGGTGTAATTAACCGTTTTCCCTCTAACATCAATTATTCCGCCTTTCTTCAGAATAATCATTGACTGACCATCCTGATGATAAAGGCAGACGTCGCCTGCCTCCAGCCCTTTCGGACGACAGCGTTTATCTTCTACGGCAATCGCGACCAGACTTTCCCGACGCCCACCCACGGCCAGCACAATGGCTTCACTGCCTGCCGGTGGAACTGTAGTCAGACCGTATTGCTGAAAACGCTCAACATCGTCGTTCGTCGCATCAGCCAGAGACTGAACCTGGAGATTCTGTCGCCCGAGGCTGTCCGTGACCAGACGAACTACAGCACGATCAACTAACAGGCGCAGACGTCGTGCTATCTGGTTAAGGGTACGGCCAACATTTTCTGGATTCAGTCCCATGTTGCTTTCACCTTTGACTTTTTGGTTTTTTTGCCTTTTGTTTCAGGAAGGTCCAGAGATTCAGGCGGAACCAGTGACAGGACTGTGAGGCGTCCGTTATCACCATCAGTAAACGTCACGCTTTTGATTATCCAGGTGGTATTCAGATTCTGGACAGGGTCACGGATGTCAGCAAGCAGGTTGGTATGCCACAGCGTTCCTGTATTGCCGTTATCACGCCACCCGGACAGGGTAATTTCCGTTGTATTGGATTCACCCAGCATCCTTGCTTTATACCAGTCACCACGAATGCTCGCGCCGCCCACTGTCAGGCTGTCTTCATTGACCAGGATTCTGGGGCGATACCGGTTTATTTCACCGTCATCAATACTGACCTGACGGCCTCCAACAACACTGGCTGGCTGGGCATCCCATGTGGCACCACCCGCACTGGAACTGCCTTTAACAATGTACTGACTGGCCCGTTCACGCCAGCTGAAACGGCCACGGGCGGCGAGAATATTATCCCCAAGTACCAGAGCGACTGGGGCGCGTTTAGTTGAAGCGCGGGTAATAACGAGATTACCGTTTTCGTTCGATGTCAGCAGCACACCACGCTGACGGGCAAGACGATCAAGTAATTCAAAGCCGGTTTCACCCTGTTCCAGTACCACACTGGGAAAAGCCTCGCCGGTATCCGTTTCATTGATGACAGTAATACCATAGGGTTTGGCAACTTCTGTCGCCAGTTGCTCAAGGCGTATGCCTTTCCACTGCCCCGATTTATGCACGACAGAGCTGTCAACAAGGTCGCCCGTCTTATCACGACCTGTTACCCGTAATGACACATTCTCAGCATCATAGCTGGGAATAAAATCATCTATATACCCGGTCATAACGATATCGGTCCCAATCATGACCTTACAGGGTAAGCCTTCTTTTATGGTGCGTGGAGCAGCTTCTGACCACTGGGTTGTCACCGTGAGGTCAAACTCACCCGCTATCGCGTCCAGAGAACGGGTGATGGACATTTCAGTCCAGCCATCCCAGTTTTTCCCGTCCACAATAAGTGAAACGCTTTCTTGCTGGCCGGATTCAGTCATATCAGTCAGTCACCTTTATTGATGTGGAGGGGAGAATAAAAGAAGGATCACGAAGGCGATTACGCGACACAATAGTGTCCCTGTTCTCCGTATCACCCGTTTCACGCCATGCCAGCAGGGCTGCTGTTGTGGTCGTTGTTGGGTTAACCAGACGGGTGTCAGGTAACTGTGCACTACGAACCCTGACATCATTTACAACAGAAAAACGAAGGTCACGTAATGCACGCCACAAATCACGCTGTCCGTTTTCAACGGCAATAGCTGCCTGCTCAGACAGCTGAACGGCCAGCGTATCACCGGCGTTCGTGGCTTCTTCTGCTGTTGCAAAATCCATGGTGGCGACAGCCTCGGCCTTTGCCACCACAGAAGACACAATGACAAGCTGACGGAAGTCGTTGATGTTGTCCTTCATTGATGTGGTCATGGCAACCCCCGTTACCGGGACACTACTCGCCATACCAACGACTCCCTGAGACGGTGAGCTGGCTACAACAGGCATGTCTTTAGGAAGACTTCGGGTTGCGGATTTGGTGGCTTTATCTCCGGCCCACTGGTCACTCAACTGGTCATAAACGCGCAGCGACCAGGGTGGCTCACTGACAATGTCCCGGATACTGCTGGTCAGGCTGGTCATCTGCCTGACCAGTTCTCCGGGTTTAGCAATAATTACACCTGTCAGGTCTTTAAAGCGGCCCAGCCGGTCAACCCAGTCAGTCAGTGCGGAAGGTATGGTTGGGAGGTTCATTACCAGCCCTTCCATATCATCCAGCAGGCTGTCAGTCATATCACCGAGGCCATCAAGAGCGGCAAAATAATCGCCGTTTGCAAAAGCCTCTTTGACAGCATCAGCAGCACTGAGTGAGGTCAGGCTGGTATTTTCCGTTGGGGAAGGGAACAGGCGTTCACCCGCTTCAAAAACTTCAAATGAAATGTAGGCGACGCCGCCTTCCTCAGTGCTGAGTCGGTGAGAAACCTTACCCACCTGCACCTTTTGAACCCCAAACCACGGGTGGACCAGTTCGCCCGGGCCGGGAGTGTTCAAAGCAGACAGCAGGGCATCCAGTTGTTTCTGGTAATTGTTACCGACGAGCTTTCCGTTAATCTGCTGCTGGGACAGCACCGCACCATTGTCTTCGGTCCAGCCCACTTCTTTTTTGGGATATGCCCGAGGGATGGCTCGCCGCCCACTGGTGCCTTCATTATCGACCAGGTAAAACGAGACATTACGGAATGATGCATCACGCAGGGTTTCCCATTTTCCTGTTGCCATCAGTTCTGCTCCACACTGGAAATACCAGCAGAGGCACTGAGTTTCACGCCTGGCTGGTCCATCTTCACACTTTTAACCCGGGCATCACCTTCAACAACCACGCGAATTTCCCCCTGAAGCTGGGGTGGCACCAGAGGGTAATTCGGTGACTGATTTTGCATACTTGCCCATGGCCTTGGGTCCTGCGGCATTGATGATGTATCACTGACAGCAGTGGTAAAAAAGTTGACCAGTGCATCCCATACATCACTTCGTTTTTGTTTTTCCTGGGCAGGTGTATCAAGCTGTAATTCGGATGCCACCCTATACGACCAGTCGCGTGTAGGAGACTGACGCGCCTTTTCCCCAAGCCCGGAACCTTCGTAAATATTTTGGGCAATATAATCAGCCGCCTCACTCTGCAGATAGGTCATACCAACCCCGGTCATGGCACCGAGTGCAAGACCTGTCCAGCGTGTCATGCCTGTTGTAGGTAACTCAGGAAGTTTCGGTGATGAGGGACTGGAACCAGAAGGGACAGGTTTGGTGGGTTCAGCCCCTTTAGGACCTGTTGCCGGTGTCGGGCCATTCTGACTACCCGGACCACCATTACTGAAGCCACCACTCATGTTGACAACATAAACAGGCATCACACCAGATCCAAATGCATCAGAGACGTTCTTTGGAATTCCTTTACTTTTACCGCCGCCAAACAAATCCCAGGCACCTTTTCCAACTTTGAATACTTTTCTGGCCGCAATAAGCCCGCCCACTGCAATAGTGATGTTCTTACCAATATTCAACCAGTTTTGTACCGTTTCATGGTCAACCGAGTTAAGAGCATCAGCCAGTTCCTGTACAGGCTGTGCCAGATTTGATTCAGCAAAACGCTGCCATTCATTATTGAGCGACTGCATGGCTGAATTAAATCCCTCTGCATTGGTCTTTGCTGCATTCTGGGTGGACCCATATTCTACGGTGCCGTAAATCAGCTCCTGCATAAGCCTGATATTCTCAGGCTTGAGTAATGTTGTAATCCCCTGCATCCCTGTCTGGTCAAAGACATCCTGAAGTTTTACTGGATCGTTTTTAGCCCTTGCTAAAATTTCCTTCATCAATTCAAAAGGAAGCTTTAATTCTTTTGTCCCTTTCTGAAACACATCGATGCCATTCGCTTTAAGAAAATCAATGTTCTTTTTATTAGAGAGGGCTGCATACATGGCCTGAATACTGGTAACTGTTTCATCAGCGCTGCCCTTGTTTTTTGCAAATACCTGAGCGAATGCGCCCATCTGGGCAATCGCTACCGGGCCCTGTTGCTGAATAATAGAAAACAATTTTGGGGCAACCCTGGCAATATCGGCCACACTTACCGACCCGACAGCAAACTGGGCATACAACTTATCCAGCATTTTGCTAACGTCACCGGAACCTTTGACACCTTTTTCCCAGAACTGGGCAAGCAAGCCCGCTGCCGTCTGGCCGTCAACCCCAAAGGCCTGCATGAGCAATCCCATATTACGCAGGTTATCTGCCACAAATTTGTAATCACCGGTTTTTCCCAGCAACTCGCTGACACCCTGTCCCAGTGCAGACGCATCAAGGCGAATATCCCCCTGATTCGATATATCCCTGATTTGCTCATGTAAACTGATGACCTGCTCACGGGTTAACTGGGCATCCGTTCCCATACGCCGCATCTGTGCATCGAAATCAGCAACACCTTTTACCGTTGCCCCGGTAGCAAACCCGGCAATCATCCCGGTATAGCGATTACCCAGACTGTCAAGAGCCCGGCCTGCAGCAGCGCTGGTGGATTTAACCACCGACATGGCCCGTTCATTACGCCGGGCGAACTCAGACATATTGGCACCGTATTGCCGCGCTTTTGCTGTCAGGTTACCGGCAAGGTTAATGAGGATTTCTGTGGTCAGGCGGCTTGCCATATTGCTTCCTCAGTTGTTCTGTGAGACGAAACAGTTGCCGCAAGGGCAACTGCTGGAGGTAGGACATATCGAAACGTTGAGACAAATTGACGAGTAAACTACTGAGCGCCGTCGCCAGCGGCATCAGGTCGCCCCCGGGAACCAGTCTCCGCAAGCAGGTCATCCATCTTTGATGCCATGCCCGTCAGTAAATCAAGGTCTTCCGGGTGGAGCCTGTAGAGGTCTTTGATATTCAGCGGGCCGGGGATAGTACCTACAGAAAGTATCTGACGGCGCAACATCTCCAGCCCCATCAGCACCTCAGAGCAGTAAGCAACGGCCTTGCCGTTCTCCCCGATAACCACACGCTCAGCGGCCAGTTGTGATTTGATCACATCCTCTGAGTTCAGTTCACGAAAGGTGACGTCAACATGACATGCTTCATCCGCCGTACCTTTACCGGTCAGCAGGCCATGCTTCAGTGTACAGGTCATCTGAGCCATGTCTTATACCTTAACCAGATTGGTGCCAAGGAAGTTAGCCGATATCGTCCCGGCATCTTCATCCAGTGTTGCCGGGCCTTCTGTTGCTGACCCGGTCATCATATAGTTGAGGCCGTTATCCCCTTCAAACATGACAGTGACCTCTTCCCAGTTACTGATTTCAACCACATCCATGTCTTCTGCAGCCGCAATGGTTAACTGAATTGACGGTGCCGCCATTTTGCGCGACAACCCCCAGACCTTGCCGCCGCCCATATGCTGGGTTCGGGAGAAGCCACCCGGATTCAGGGTGGATTTACCTTCAGTTTTAATTTCACGGCCATTGATACGGATAGAGGCCATTCCCAGAATTGTTGACATACCACTATCCCCTTACTGTTTGAACTGAATAAGACCGGCCAGCACACGCAACTGGTTTACCAGGTTCGGGTGGGCGATAAAGTTGAGCCGGTTGGCATCGTTGCTGTCGATGTCCACATCAAGCGTGTCTTTGTAATCATCAAAGTCTTCCACCAGACCGGCTGGCACCAGTTCGGTCAGTGCGATATCCAGCAACTCAGCCCGGGCGATTTTGGGTGTCATTACGGGCTGTCCCGGGTCAAGGCGGTCCAGAACGTCATCCCCGGCCAGTTTGTGGCGGGGGTAACGGTTAGTGAAGCGGTTCTTAATGATGTAGCGAATGCGCCCCAGTGTGGCCGGTGACTGGACGTCAAGGTAAGACGTATCCGTATCACCGTACTGATTAACCCGGTACATCGTGACTTCACGCTCAATACAGGCATTATCACCCGCATCAACAAAGTGGGTTGCTATACCGTCATGCAGCAGCAGATTACGTTCCTGCAGATCCCAGCGAATATCTTTAACCGGAACAAGTATCCCGGGAAGAACCAGTGTCTGAAGCGGGCGGGCCGGGTCAACAGCCAGATAGTATGCGGCGATACCCCCGTAAGATGCCGCCCACTGCCAGTGAGGCTGAGGGGCAATATTGGTACTCATGCAGGATATCAGCCAGTCATTACGGGCATGACCAAACGTACCTGATTCAGCATGCGTACCACGAAAAGCAGTCCACAACTGCGCCTCAATCATCTTCAGCGGGCCCCAGCGGGTGACCAGTTCGTCACGGAGGGTGTTAAGGCTCTGGGTGTCATTAAACGGGCACACAATATCGGTAAACCAGTCATCACCCATTGCAGCCACGACAGCCGACATGTCCGGTGTACCCGTACCGCCTGCAAAACCGGCAATGGTCACCCCAAGACCCGAGGGTGTCTGCTCGCCGGTATAATAATTCAGGCGCACGTCCATACCATTTCCCGTACTGCCCGGCCAGTTTGCCGTCAGTTCAACCGTATCGGTCAGCCCTTCTTTCAGGGCGGCAGTGACCTGTGTCTCAGGCTGGGCCGTCATAGCCGTCACTATTGCCCCCGCCACGGTATCCTTGTCGTCACTTTCCGCCACGGCAATCTGTACAGAGATACCGTTCACCAACAGCGCCAGTGTGCCGGCTGCTGAAGCAGAACCGATAATCGTCAGAGAAGCCTTTGCCGCGGCCCCTTCAGGAACAGGCACACTCATTGCCCAGGTCTCGGTGTAACTGTTCGCCTTGCGGAATATTTTCAGCATGGCCGCCAGCATTGAACCTTTACCGTATAACTGCCCGGACATACCATCACCGGTGATCCGGCTGCGGGTCAGTGCCACTGATGTCCCGTCATCATTCTGGTGTCCGATAACCAGTACCTTACGTGACTGAGCCGGTGCGCTGCTCAGGGCCTGAGAATTATCAATTTCGATGACAGCCAGTGGTACGCGGATATCATCAGGAATAGTGCCAAGAGACATGGTTATTTCTCCCCGCCAGTACGTTTCTGTGTACCACTGTCAGTGGACGCAGTGCCTTTTTTTACCTCAGTCATGATCACATCACCCTGAGCCTCACGACGATACCACCAGGCATTGACCTGCAATGGCTCGCCTCCGGCAGCAAGGAGGTCGCCATTCTGTTTTCTGACCCGTAAGTCAGGCCGGGCTGGCGTTATATGCTTAATCATTCATGTTCCTCTCTCACGTCAATATCGCCCTGAATTTCCGTTGCGCCATCGTTAACCACAAACGTGGCACCCAGTCGCAGAAAGTCAGGGAGCGCATTAATATCGATTTCTTCATCCAGCCTGAATTCCTGCTCCCATGTCACCGCCCATAAAGTGAGGCCCAGTTCGTTAAGGCCTGCGGAATAAATGTTGTCAGCGCTGATGGAAACCGGAGCCCGTTCAGCTTTCATACCTGCAGCGGCATCACGGGAGGCAATTCGGCGGACCAGTTTTCCCACGATGACCTCGCAGCGGGTATCCCGGGAATGGCCCCATGAATCTGTTGCCATCACATAGGCACCCCAGATGACATCACCGACCGTACCCCCTGCACGCTGGCGGATATTGCGAATACGCAGAGCGGTAATGCGAATGCAGCCACTGCGGTCAGACAGATAGGTTTTCACCTCAGCAGGTGTATTGAACTGGCCGATATGTCGCTCAATTGCCCTGACCTGATCCGGACTGTCACCCTGCAGGGCAGGGATAAGCCATGACACAATATTCTCAGCAGCGGCAACCGTGCTGCCGGTGGTCAGTAATACGGGACGGTTACTCATGGCAACACTCCATTCCAGAAATCACTGATGACGTGCATCAGCTCATCATTGTTCTCTGCAGATAACCCGAGGTATTCACGCTGCGGGATATTCATCATGCGCTTATGTGCCCCCACGGTTTGCCAGACGCCATGCTTCAGTGCCCGGCCAAATGCCTGGGTGATGAGACGCTTATGCGCACTGACCGACACGTTGCCGGAGAACCCGTCCTGGTGAACGGCTGCATAGGCCAGTGGAGAACCCACGCGAACCCGGCCACGCTCGGTGATGAACTGAATACTGTCCAGTAAGTCACCATTTCCCTGTAACAGACTCTGGTTACCGTTACGGGTCTTTCGGTAGCGCTCTGACCAGTCCTGCCACTTCTCCCCGGCAGGGCTGGTTTTCTCATCACTGATACGACGGCGGGTCTGCGATTCAACCGTGGCACCAATGCTTTCCAGCAGTTCCTGTTGCAGGGCACCGTCGGACAGCTTTTCAACCGCCATACGGACCTTAGCCAGTTGTTCAGTGCCTGATACCTCGACGGATATCGCCATCACAGCACCCCACGCAACTTGTTACGGGTGAAGAGTCGCTCGTTATCGGATACAACAATCAGTCTCCCGTTATCCGTTTCCGGTGCCGGTGTGTCTGTTGGCAGACCCAGGTCACGGGTGCCGTTCGCCATCTCTTTCAGGGTCTGGATGGCACTGTCATACCGTTTCTGAATCAGGTCTGTTATCTGGTTGTCGCGTTCAGATAACCAGTAAATGGCGATGGAGACCGCTACCCGGTGCAGTGGCCGCGGGACAGCTGTAATATTCAGCGGCAGCTGGTAACGCTTGGACAGAAACGAATTGATCTCTGCATCTGCGTCTTCAATCGCTGTGGCAATTTTGGTTTCATCAAGCTGCTCGGTGTCCTTGTCTATAGCCATGTTCCAGACCAGAGAGCCGTCTGCCGCCAGCAGGTCATCACGGGTAACGTAAATCCCCATCAGCCTTTCTCCGCCACAACCGGGACGTCAGTCACTATCAGGCCGGGTTCCGCTTTCAGGCGTTGCGCGGTGGCATGGCTGATGAAGCAACTGATGACCACATCACCGTCCAGAGCATTCGCCTCGTTGTCACCATCCGGGTCATCACTGACAAAAATATGCACGGTCTCATGCGGCCAGAAGCGGCCACAGCGCCAGAAACCACGACGGGATTTTGCCCTGACAGACAGAACCTGCACGTCATCAGTTGCCGGACCAGCCGGGGGAAGACGTGTTTCATCACCGGTACTCAGCGCCTGCAGCGGTGTCATCACACTGATGGCACCCGCACCCACCGGTATGTAATGCCCGGGCAACGCAAGTGACAGTTCAGGTCCCGGCACGTTTGATGCAACATCCGGTGCCACTTTCTCCGCTGATACCTTGCCAGCGCCACCTTTAGTGACTTGCTTACCCGTTGCTTTTGCTTTCGTTCCACTCACTGTTCCATCCTCTTTAAAGGTGGGTTACAGCAGGTATAAAGCCTGCTGTAACGTTGTTGACCGACGCTGAGAATTACGCCGGGGTGGTGATGAACGGTGAGTTGACGATATCCACATCTTTGTAATAGATATTGGAATCCCCACCATCGACCAGCATGGCATCAATGATTTTCTTCGCGGCGGCACGGTTGTTGGGCCCCACCACCAGAGTGGTTGGGCGGATACCCAGAGGCTGACCGGAGTCACGTTTCATTCCCTGCAACACCTTCACTGCCGCTTCATAGTTTTCAGTAGTCAGGGCCGCACGTGAGCCACAGGCGGTTTGCCAGAACCCGAACCCGACATTGCAGCGACCATCAACGCCATACAGGAACTCGTTATTTTTGAACGTATGCTCACTGCTCAGGTCGTCCAGCGATTTGAAATCGAAATCACGTCGCTTCTGGTAAATCACCGGCTTCAGTGCCTGTGACTCATCAATCAGGAACCAGGGTTCACCGGTATCGGTGGCAATATCCCCGACGATATTGCTGTAGGTGGAACCCGCCATGGGGTGGTCGGTATCAAAGAAATACTGACCGTCAAAGCATTCTGTCGTGAAACCGGCAACCAGCATGGGGAAGCTCAGGGTGTCAGGAAACGCAGCAACCTGCTGGCCGAACGCGGCGGCAATCACGCTGTACTGACCAATCTCGTCATCTTCAATGTTTTCCCGTTTAACCCGAATAGAGTTTTCCCAGGTTTTGTTGGTGATGACGTAGCCGTACTGTGCCAGCAGTGCCATCTGGCGTTCACCGACCCACTCTTTGATGGTCGGTAAATCCGCCAGCCAGCCATATGTATTGGAGGCGGAGCCACTGGGCACTTCAGTCGCAATACGCAGATACTGTGGTGTAACCCCCGTAAGCCCACGGTTAAACGCAGCACTCAGCGACGTGGTGAGTGCGTGCAAAATTTCAGCAGAAGGTGCTGGCATCGTGATTACTCCTGTTCAGGTTTGGCTGCGAGAAACTCTTCTTCGGTAATGCCCATGCTGCGACACATTGCCAGTTCAGTTTCCGTGAGCTTTTTATCGGTGGTGGTGGTTTTCCCTTTTGTGGCGTCTTCATTGTTCACCAGTGCAGGGGCCGTTTTGACAAAGCCGATGAACTGCTCCCGGCCTTCTTTGGTACGACAGGTCGCGAGATACATCTCACGGTTCGCCGGGGCGACCTTCCCGCCTTCAATTGCCGCATCCACCAGAGCCTCAGCATCTTTGTTGTTGCGGGCCTGCAGCTCACCTTCAGCTGTCTCAGCACGGTTCAGTGCCAGCTGGTGTGTCTCAATGGGAATAAACTTCGTCACATCCGGGTTTTCAGCACGGTTCAGCGCCACCGTTTCACGGTCTTTGAGTTGCTGGATAGCTTTAACTGTGTCATCAACAGACGCAGCAGCGGCCAGACCCAGCACTGTCGCAATCTGGACAGGTACGGTCATGTCGTGGTTCTCCGAGTTAAGTGCGGGTAAATCAAGGTTGGGTTTGTTGGTCAGGCCCGCACTGGAAATACGGGTCACCTGACCGTCGGCAGTAAAGCCAAAGGCCGGACTGTAGTAGCGGTATTTTTTGCCACGGATAAGGGCTTCGCCATCGGGCGTCCATTCGATGTGCGCTTCAATGACGCCATCATCACGCAGCCGGTAGTCGTCCAGCCAGGCAAATGCAGGAGCCTCTTCGCCTTTCGGCCCTTTCAGCTCAGTGGCATGCTCCATATCAAACGGCAGTTTGGGATAGCTCAGGGTGGCGCGGATAACAGCTTCCGGCTGGTTATTTACCCAGGAACGGCCATCACGCCCGGTGAATGTGCCAGCCGGTATCATCGGCAGCCATTCTGGCAGCGGGGTGTTAGCTGTCAGTTCCGGCAACTCAAAGCAGAGCGCCAGAAGTTCAATGTTGGGGAGCGGTTTGCCCATGATGCTGTCCGTTTAAAAAAGGTGTACGGACAGTATGAGGAAGGGAAAATAAAAGCCGGATTTACCGGCTTCACTGTAAATTATCGGGTTAACCCCGTTTAAAACACGTTTAAAAACGCCTGTAAGCGTTTAATAAATTTCTGGTGAATCATCGTACCACAAAGCATGACAGCGCCACCATGAAGCGTACAAACGTCTTTCAGGCAACATTATTTATTACTGTCGAACTGCTGCTGCCGGGTTTGTAACTGACGATCCAGTTCACGTTCCCGCCCTGTACCGGGGTTATAATCCCATCCCGGATCAATACCCTGTGGCACCATTTCCTCTTCACCGGTACGTTTGTTCACCCACTTAACCCGTTTTATTTCCGGCGCTTCAGTTTGCACCGGCACTGTCTGCCGGATGACCTGACCCGTTGGATTACCTCTGTCATCGAGCTGCTGAACGTTACGGGTGACACCCTGTTTCAGCAATTGCTGATACTCATACTTACTGACCTGCCGCACACCACATTTACACCCCCAGCCATTTGGTCCCATATGCGTTTTCCAGAAAGGATCATCAACCGGCAGACAGAGGTCAGCCCAGCCAAGGTGTTCCTTGCGGTGTACCCTCGACGGCCCGACAGTATAGAGCAAATACGGCATGGCCCTTTTGGTTCGCTCTATGCGGTCCCACTGACCGGCACTGCGTGCAGTACGCATATTCGTATCGTAAAGGGTGCGCAAACGTCTGTCGCTGCCGAGCTGTACCACCCGGGTTTCCTGCGTCAGTGGGTCATCCATCATCTGAGTGCCCCACCAACCCCGCTTTATCAGCAGCGGTTTCAGTGTTTCGCGGAACTGCGCGAAGGTCTGGCCATTCTCCAGTGCATCCTCTAGGATCATTTTCACATCCTGAAGAAGGTCGAGCTGGGTCATTTTTGCCACGGTAAAGCCGATACGGTGCTCTTCACGCCAGACGTCACGGTAATCAAAACCGGGCTTAAGCTTTTTGGCTTTCATCCAGGCAAGTGCCTCTTCAGGGACAATATCCTGAGCCATAAGTCACGCCTCCTGTTCAGTGATAATGGTCAGGCCATCAGCCTTCCTGAACTGCCGAATGAGCGCGGCAGAACTGTTGAAAAACGGTGTGCGGTAACGCATACAGTCATGCAGTTCAGGGAACATCGCTTTTGCTTTCCGTTTACCAAACAGCTTTTCCAGCTCAGCCACCCGTTTTGCCGAATAATAACGGCGTCTTTTCTCACACCAGAAAAGCCGGGTCAGCGGGTTAAACATATCACTGGCTTCACTACCCCATCCGGCGCACATTTTCCCGTCAAAATAAACAGCGAGAACCGTGTGGCTCTCACCGTCACGCTCCCGCGTAATACTGACCACTGTATCCTGATAGCGGAACCGGACATGACAAAAGTAGCCTTTCAGCTCATCCGCAATGTTTGTCCACATGGCTTTCGTTACTGGCTTATCAACCATCATTCGCATCCCCCAGCGCCCGGGCTTTAAAACTCAGGAGCGCCAGCTGCTGCACGAACTCATCCGGTTTCAGCGACTGCTGAAGCTCAGGCAGGCGGGCAAGAAACTCTTCATAACTCCCGACATCTTTAGCCAGCTGCAATACCGGACTGGTGAATGCATCACCGGTCTGCTCCCAGTCTTTCATTGCTTCACTGACCATGACATCAATGTCGTCTTCCTGGCTTCGGTTGAGTGCAATGTGTTCACGGTTCAGTGCAGGGGCAGGACTGAAGGCTGTGAACGTGCTTTCAGGCACGAGAACGGCGGCACCGTCTTCGGGCTCTGCCAGCCCGAACCGGTCACGAATTTCTGATTCCTGAATTTTCATGCCCCTGTCTATCAACGGTGTCAGGGCCTCAACAAAGGACTTGAGGTCTTCGGCCTCACTGACTGACATTTTTATCCTGGGGTAATTCTCCTGAGGCCCGTAATTGAACTGGATAAACGGACGAACCAGAAACTCATTGAGCGTATCGGCCAGTTGCCGGGCGTCCCAGTTCACAATGTCCATTCTCACCCGGTCATGAACATCTGCCTGGGCACGGGAACTGCCGTTATCCGTGGTCATCGTCTGACCCAGCACCGCCTTGGATGTCTGGGCATCACACCATTCAGCCATTTCCTTAAACAGTGCGCCGCCATTATTCCGGCTGGCCGTCTCCTGCATATCCAGTTGCATACTCTGTGGAATGGCACACCCGGCATCTGAGGCAATAGAGCTGATGGCATCAATGAGGGTCTTTATCTGTTCAGGGGAGGCATTCGCACCATATTTCCCGACAACAATGGGAATACCGAACTTTTCACCAAAGGCCCACCAGTCACGCACCGTAAAGGACTTGAGCATGTACATCACTGCCACAAGACGGGCTAACCCGTTTCGAATGGGTAACCCTGACTTAAGCCGGGGCTGATGGATAATGAATTTACCCGGGCTCAGCGACACACCCGAAACAGGATTGCTGTCTGTCAGCAGCATAAACTGGCGGAGCGTCTCACGCTCTGGCCTGAGAAAGCGGGGGTCAACCCATTCATAGTCACGGGGTTTCCATTGTGCCTGACGGGTATCCCAGAGAATTTCACAGACACCGATACCTTTTCCCAGCCCGTCCAGCAGGTCAAATAACAGCTCGGGGATTTGAGGCTGTTCCAGCAGGGCCCGGACAGCATCAGCAAGCAGGATATCTTTTTCATCATCACTGGCCGCCACCACCGTGGGGACAATTCCGGCCACCGTCAGCTTACGGGTACGCAACACACTGGCGTAATGCAGGTCACGCTCCTCCATTTCTTCAGCAAGAATGAAGTATTCCCTGACATCACCTTCCACAGCATTGCGTAAAACCCCCGCAAGACGGGCAGGTGACAGTGTGCTGGCGACACTGATACCTGGGGAAGGTCGGCGCACACTCATACTGCGGCTGCGGGCTTCCGCCTCTGTGGCATCAGTATCTTTAACGGTAACAGCTTCCCCGGTCTGAGGATGAAGCAGACGGCGTATAGCCCCGGATAATTGTTTTAGCATCAGAGTAAACCTCGCTGATTTTTCAGACCACGGGTAAGGTGAAGCTGGCGATGGTTATCATCACTCTCTGGCCGCTTCCGCTCATGTTCCTGCCGGTTAAGGCGGTGAAGCTCATACCGGCGGCAGTCTTCTTTGCTGGCAAGGAAGGCCAGAAATATCGCATAAGCACTGTCACCATGGCGTTTATGGCCGTCGCTGCCGGTATTCTCCCGGTCATCAATACCCGGTGCGCCACGAAGGATAACTATCTGACCGAGGTCACTGATCACATCTTCATGCTTCGGTAAGACCAGCTCATCATCTTCAAATGCCGCCTTGAAGCGGGGCATGTTTTCGCGGTAATGCGCCACGGATGGCATGACCACTTCCACTTCATCGCCGTACTTTTCAGCCGCCTGTTCCGCCAGATAATTACCGTTACCACGCCCGTCAAGCTTGATACCGTCGCGTCGTGGCAGACGATCACAAATAAAAAACAGGGCCTGTTCCTGCTGCTTGTAGGGAACATTTGCCAGCTCAACAAGAAAGGGAACCGTGCGGGTGGTGTCATCATTGACCGTCATGGGTGAGAACACGGTCAGGTGCCCGGAACGGGCAAAGTCTTCGCCAAGACAGTGGCGGAGATTCTGCGGTAACGTGTTCAGTGCAGGCTGAACCACCCGCTCAAGCCAGTCCTGCATGTCCAGTGCCCGAATATGTTCAGGCGTGGCATTGAACTCCGTGGACCCTGTAAAGCGCAGAACGGGACCTGAACCCCGCGCAGCCCGTTCACGTATGGACCGGGCCAGATAGGTCCCGCCACCGTTTTTGGGTTCGCAATAATATTCCTCACGGGCATCTTCTTCGGTTGCCGTATCGCTCAGCAGGTTGTTCAGCCACTCAGTTTCTGCGGCGGGTGACCAGGTTTGCCGGGTGACCTGACAGATTCGCCGGTAAAGCCCTTCCTGAATGGCAAGTTCAATATCAATACGGTGAACGGAGTAACGGCGCTTTCCTGCACGGCTTTCAGTGATAAGGGTATTGAACAGGTTTTCGATACCATTATGGGTGGAGATAATGCGCACTTTACTGCCCCACATTGTCAGTGCCAGTGCGGCTTTCAGTAATGCGGCTAAATCCCCCTGGAATGCAGCCTCATCAATAATGACGTTCCCCTGCATACCGCGCAGGTTCGACGGGTTAGAGGAAAGGGCCTTTATCTTGAAACCACTGGCGAAGTTGATGACATAGACCAGAATGTCTTTGTCTTCATCGTTCAGCACTTCTTCGCCAATATTGGATGCGGCCCAGTCGTAGGCCTTTGCCCACATGGCACACGCGTCAATAAACTCGCGAGCCATATCTTTTGTCGTGCCGACATAAAAGGTGTCACACCCGCCAGCAGTTCTGGACATAGACCCATTTAACGCAGCATCAGCCGCTTCTGCCCAGGTCAGTCCGGTCCGACGCGATTTTTCGCCAATCTTGATTTGGGCCGTGTCGGCAATCCAGCGACGCTGGTATGGCAAAAGCACCTGATCCTGTTCAAATTCACCGTTAAGGATGGCAGAGGCTGAAGCACTGTTCAGGGCTGAATCAGACATGGAAACCATTATGCAATCCCCAGAATCTGGCGTTTGATATCAGCAGCGGTTTCAGCTGACAGTCCAGCCTGTTTGGTTATTTTCTCAGCCTGCGCTGCCGCTTCTTCGGCAAAGGCCTGGCGGATTTCTTTTTCTCGTTTATGGCTCGCCATCGCTGCCGCTTCAAGACGTTGTGCCACCAGAGCAAGCTGGCCCAGTGCTTTGGGCTCGACAGTCTGCTCGCTTTCAGCCATTGACATAGATGTTTCAAAGGCCAGTGTCTTGACGAACTCCAGCAACAACTTACCAACATCAGAGGTCGGTGCAGAACCCAGCTTTGCTGCCCAGATTTCTGCCATTTCTCTGGATGCCCGGATTTTGGCACCAAATTCTTCCATACGGCTGGCATACCGGTTCAGCCCCGTTCGGCTGAGCTTCATGCCTTCCGGCAGGTCATGACTGTCAATAAGCTCGTTGATGGCCTCCCGGATTTCTTCCTGAGTATGTCGTTTTTCGCGCAACATCTGATGCAGGGTGTCACGGACACTGTCAGGTAACAGGTCTATCTTTGACGGACGGCCACGGGTGGGACGCAGTTCACTCGCCATTTTCCCTCCTGACTTTCTCCAGGAACCCACGTTCATGGCTGGCCTTGTCTTTCATCAGAAGCTTCCATACGCGACGGTATTCCGGGTTCTTGTTCAGAAAGACATTCAGATAGGAGTCCGGCGCGTTAAAGTCATATTTTTTACCGGTTGATTTTTCCATCTGCGGTGCGACAGCCCTGACTTCAACTTCCAGGCAAACCATGACAGCGGCCAACTGGTTAATCACATTCCGCTCACCTTTGGTGAGTGATTTAAGCTTATTCGCCATGGGGTTCTGCCTCCGCCTGATGCCTGTGTTCAGCCACATCGTTTACCGCGTCACTGAAGCTGAATACGTTACTCCATTCAGGTCGTTCTCCAGTGGCGGCTTCATACATATCACTCAGGGCCGTTTCAGCATGGTCCCGTTCTTCTATCAGCTGTGTCTCTGAACGGTCATACCGGGCCAGCTCTTCGCCCTGTTTTTTACAGACCTGACAGAGCGACTCAATATGGCTGGCAACTTCAGCCACTGCATGCCATGGAAGAATGGTTTCTCCGGCTTCAGTGCAGCCAGCCACGCGGGATATTCGTCTCAGGTTGTCAGCCATTTTGAGACAGTTATGCAACAGCGTATTGGTATCCGTCATCATCACCCCCGCGCCCGGGGTTTTTTGACACCCGGAACTGTGCTCAGACCACTCGCCACATCTTCACCACGACCTGTAATCTCAGCCACATAACAGCCGGAAACATCCGTCAGGCTGACCAGCCCCTGTTCCCGTAACCAGGCAAGATGAGTCCGGACCACATCACGGGAAACCCGGTGTCCGTATGTTTGCAGGCAGGCCTGAAGAATGGATTCATTGGCACTGTCGCCACACTCCGTCAGGGATCGCAAAATGACCAGGCGCTGGTCCTGGTCGAGCATGTCTCGCATTGTCATACCTCTATTTATCCTTCAGTTCATTTTCCAGGAGTAAATCGCTGATACGTGATACCTGACGTATTGACGGGGCCAGCTCACGCAGTTCGCCACGAAGGTTGCTCATTTCCAGTTGCAACTGATGCAGGTCTTTCTGACCCGGCAAAACTTCAATATTGGTTTCCAGCGTCTGTATCCGGTTTCTGACCAGCTCAAGCTCTTCCCGCTTGACATAGGTCTTTGCCAGCAGAAGCTGAATCAGGTTTACGCCTGACATGAACAGCGCCCAGATAATTGCCCAGTTACCTTGAACCGCATCCCAGTCCACGCTTCCCCCTTTCTTCTCTGATGCTCTGACAGGTATGGCAGGTCACGGCATCCGGTTGCGCAGCAAGTCGGTCGTCCGGAATGGTATTGCCACAGTCATTACAAAAACCGTAATGTTCAGGCCGTTCTTTAATGCGGTTTAAATGGCGGTTTAAAATGCGTTCCCGCTCTTCAGTTTCCAGAGCACTGGCGCGGTCAAAAGCATCTGTCATTTCGTCACCATGGCCTTGTCCTTGCTTGACTTGCTGTAGCGGGCAAACCCGTCCAGTGTCCTGAAGCCCAGATAGCCCATGGCGGGTGTCGCCAGCATCAGGGCGATATCCCAGTCTGGCGCGGGCATGGTAAACACATGACCATAAGCACTGGCGACGGCACCGGCCTGCTGTCCCAGAGACATCAGCATCACATAACCGATACTGCTGTAGAGGGATAAACGGGCCATCAGGGGCCGGGTCTGACGCACATAGGTGTCAGTGGCATTATCACCATTACGAATGGTTTCCTGTTGTTCATGCTGAGCCGCCTGACTGTCAGCCATGACAGCTTTGTCCCGTTCAAGCTGAATTTGCTCCAGCTGCACTTTCATGGACTGGATTTGCACGAACTGGTCCGGGGGTAACTGGCTCAGTTTCTGCTCAAGAACCCGTTGCTGGTCCTGAGGGTTAATGACCGAACCGACACTCTCAACTATGCCTGCCACTGAATCGGCGGCTTTCGCCGTATCACCACCGAACAGGTTACCCACCGTTCTGACAAGAGAAGGTCCGGCTTTCATGAGCAAAGAGGCAATGGTGGAAATGGTTATTGGATCCATTTCATCAACTCCTTATTTCTGACCCACAGGCTGAACATGAAGCCGCACAATGACCCTGCGATATACATCGCGACGGATATCCACGTTACGGCAAGAAACGATGTGGCCCAGAAGCAGGCAAGCGCACCGACCAGAACCAGCCAGGCACACCAGCCCATGACCTTTCGACGATGTGCCAGACGCTGCACGACAGCCCGGTTATCAAGAAAGAAACTGAGTGATGAAAGCGCCACACCTGAGGCTGACAGCCACCAGACGAGAAAGGGCTTCTGGCCCGTCTGTCCACATACGGACAGAGAAACCACGACAAACAAAAGCAATGTCCACCCCGAACAAAACAGCTTTGGCAACATCACTTTAATTGAGTTGAACATTCTTTTTTTCCTTGTAACGGTGGCATCGCCAGACAATGTCTCTGACATCAACAGAATCCCATCCCTTGCGGTAATAACTGGCGTGTGTTCCATCGCAGCCGGTGTAGTCTCTTGGGGTTGGAACCGGGCCACCATCGACCCGGTGCAGCACTTCCTGACGGAGGCGATCACGCCGCCCCAAAAGCCGTGAGTTTTCCCAGCTTTTGCACATATCAGCTCCGGGTGACAGAAACCTGCCCACCAATCACTTCCTGACAGGCACTTGCCAGTTCATCCAGTCGGTTGAACCAGCCATTGAGGTATTTCCCCTGAGAAGCATTGGATTTAATGATGTCGGCGTAGTAGCGGGAACGTTTGAGGAAGCAGCGGATCAACAGCCATTCAGCATCTGCGGTACTGACTGCATTGACTGTTTTCGGGCCAATGATGCCATCAGCCTGGACACCAACAGCCTCCTGCAGCAGTTGAATGGCTTTTTTGGAACCATGCTGAACAGCGGAGTCAAAGACAAAAATGGATATGCCGTCAGGCCATGTATCGCACTTGGTTGTAAGCCAGTAGTCACGCTGATAGATTTGACCAGCCTGTTCCTGAGTCAGGTCTTTAATGAGGGTATCGGGTTTCCCGTCGCCGCTGACATCTGTTTTTCCATCAGCGAGGCCATCCCGAAGGTCTGAAATACCGAACTTTGTTTCACCGCCTTTGTCCGTAGGGTCATTAACATAGCCACCTTCACGGGCAAGGACAAAAGCCAGTGCGTGTTGAAATGCGGGGGAAAACAATTGCTGTGTCATATCGGCACCTGAAGATAAAGTTAAAAACGTTTCTTCAATTTATGCCGGACATAAAAAAAGCCGGATTTACCGGCTTCATTGGTATTGACTATGTCATCATGCTTTTTGTGCAGAGCAGGAAGTATTCATACCTGAGTGTTTTATTTTAACATCCCAGCCATTAATGTTTTTATGCACATAATCACCATTACTCAACTGGAGCTTATCAACAGACATAAAGTCCAGTGGGTCAGTAACATTATCATCCCACGACTTTAATTTCTCAATTTGGTCAGAAGTAAGTACCACATGTCGGAAGACAATATTGCATACGGCTGTGGTGGCAACAAAGAAATCATCATCGCTGGGTTTATCACCGTTACCTGCATACCACATTTTTATATTAACTTCGTTCTTTCTCACTGAAGCTTTAATGTTCTGATAAATCCCTAAGTTACGCCCGGTAAACTCAGCAAATGCGGTGTCTCCTTCGTTGTACCAGTCAGCAGCATCCACGTTCGTGTACTGTTGAAAAACCCCTTTAACATCTTTAATGAAGTCCGTACTTGCGATTGCTGATTGGGATAAAATACTTGCTGCGATCAATATGAAGATTTTCATTAATCTTATCCTCAGAATAATGGCATTTGGTGTTTGCCATGCTCCAGTCTTCTCATCCGTTTGATGGCTTTATACACCGTTTTGTAGGTTACATGATAGCGCTCAACCAGCTCAGGTATATTTTTACCGGTAAAGTCACGCCAGATACGCATATCGCGGATGAGATACTCAAGTGTCTGCCCCCGGGGGAAATAGACCTGCATTCCTCCAATCTTGCTACTGATAGCGGCCACCAGTTCAATTGAGTGGCGGGAGTCATACCCAAGCCGTTCCAGTTCGTTACGTAATAACGCATTCAGCTCAGCCAGGAGTGAAGGAAACCGGGAGGATTCAACCTCATCATCAAGATGTTCCAGAATACTGTCATCCCGTACATCATCAAAAAGCTCACCCGTTTCATTTTTCATTGTTTCCCCCTTGCCCTTGCTGCAATAAAAGCAGAGCGAACAGAGTCATAATCCCTTAGCTCTCTGCCATTAACCGGGCTGACAGGCATCATTATCCCGCGTTCGGTCATCGTTTCACGCATCACTCTAAGGTGCCACTGTTTGAGACTTTCCAGTACAGCAATCACCATATCGCCACGCAGCCATGCCACACTTGCCACACCTTCACCACCGTTCTTCTGGCTGGTTATCCGCTGAACCCAACGGTCAAGGGCAACATCACTGCCGTCAATGACAAAACCATCTATGTGCATGAAACGCCAGATAACGCGAATTTTTGCACTGATATCTGATGGTCGTGAAGTTCTGCGTTTATCCGAACGGGCAGATGTCCGGGAAAAGCCTTTTCCCTCCAGCGCCTTCAGCACTTTTTCAAGTTCCTGAATATTCATGTCCCGGCAACTACTTTTGCCAGGAACAATACTGCCAATCATGGTCCGGTATGTTTCATCATCGAGACCCAGCTTGCGCCGGGCCACATGGATAAGTTTAATCACGTTTTTACGCATGTTAACTGCTCCCAGCCAGTGCGGCACGGGCCTGCCAGACATGCCACAGTATGGCGATGAAAGCAGTTTCATCAGATTCAGTGGTCATTCCACTGCGGTCTGGTTCGTAGTCAGTTGCAAGCCATGCATCAAATAAGGCACGTTCGTCGGCGAGTAACCGGGACTCTCCGCCTTTAATATGCAGGCGGGGTTCTCCATCCTTTGGCTCCGGCCAGTTACGGGTTTTATTCACAGCCAGCTTTTTAATCATTGCCTGAACTATCTGCTCATCAGTGATGCCAGCACGGCGTTGCGCGTCCCATAACAGGAATTGCATATCAGCCCATTCGCTAAGGTCACCTGGTTCTGCTGCCGCTTCCAGCGCTTCTTTAGAAAGGTGTTTCAGTGGGCCAACCGGACCAACATTACCGAAGGTGGCTTGTGACCACTCAGCGTGTTCGCGGCGAACATGTTCACGCGCTGTCTGCTCAGATACGACAGGGCCAGAATAGAGTGGAGTAACTTTCCACATTGGCATTCCTTGGTACATTCGCGCTTCACACTCCTGGTCACGAAGGGTTACATCGCCGAATGGTGATACCACTTTGTATTCAACCGGCTTCTGCTCTATCGCCTGCAACAGTGCCCGGGCCATATACATACCTTCTTCCAGTGACTGCCCCACACTTCCAAATGCAATTTCTTCCAGCCGTCTCTTTTCAGGTATCGGTAGTTCCGTTATGTATGTCATAAATAACCTCATACTCAGTTTCAGCGCGAGCGAATCCCCGGCGCTCGCGCCGTATTAAGAAAGAAAACATCAGGAATTAATTATCAGAGCCTGGCTATATCCAGAGATATTTGCTTATAAGAGCCGTCAGTCTGGCGCTCATAAATCCGCAAATACTGACTGGTTCCGGTCACCTGGATAGCATCAGCTACCGCATCCATCGCCTCATTCCATTTCCCGTCATCAATGTTCAGCTGGCGTAACCCCAGCACCTGATTGATGTCTATCTTTCCCTGCTTGTTGACCCGGAAAGCATGGTCAACCAGCGCCATGATTTTTTCATCAGCACCACCGGACCATTCACTGATACAGGTATCTATCAGCTTCTTTGCTGCCTGAATTCGCTCATCGAAAACCCGGTGTTCCCCAACAGCACGAATAATTTTGTAACGGCCATCGAAGCTTACCAGCGTGACATTCCCTTTTGCGCCACCATATTCAACACCGTATTCAGCCGCTGAAACATCAATGAAGTCACCCACCTTTGCCATTGAACCGAGTTTGAACTCAGCCAGAGATTTACGCTGAAGATGAGCAGCTTCCACAATGGCAAGAACCACTTCATCACGCAGTTTATCCAGCGGTTTTATTTGGGACTCCGGAACATAATGGCCCTGAGCATTAATCCGGTAACCTTCCGGGATGTTATTTTCAGTATTCATAAAAGCCTCAGTTTAATTTTTACTATATTGTCGCTGAATAAGGTCAGTGAACTTAATTAATGCATCCAGACCTTCATGTTGTCTGGGTGCTTCAGGGATACCGGGCACTAACAACTGGTCACTGTTTCTGGAATGTCTTGCCATGTCTTCAATCAGTCCCCGAACCCGTGTTTCTTCTCCTGACAGAATGGGCAATGCGCCATCAGGTGTCACCGTACCAAACTCAATCAGACCGGATGCCCACGCGTAAGCCGTAATTTTTGCCATGTGCCCCCCTTAGTGTTTCTGTACTGACCGTTCGCAGACACTGCCTTCTGCGTGGTCACCCATGGAACGCATCTCTTCAACCAGTTTCCCCATTACCAGACCCGCTATTTCTTTTTGATTCTCGGCCATTACCATGGCAAGTGCCCCGGTGGGATTGTGCTGGTCACCCTGAAAATCAACCTGAACATTAACCGAAATCCCTTCCATGACGCCGTTTTGCACCCGTTTTGCAAAATCACTTTTAAATTCAAAAATTACTTTAGCCATATACTGATACCCCTTTATTTAAGTAGTCAGGCGATACTTCACTCAGCCTGACAGACAATGTGGAAAACCCGGTTACGGGTCATTTCCATTTTTTGGGCTATGACCGCAATGGACAGCCCCGCCTTATAAAGCTCACGGCAGAGATACTGGTCATGCTCATCTTCCGTGACTATCCGTAATGACAACCCATGGCGCATGGCGCGGTTATAGACAGACTGAGTTGAACGCCCCAGCAGACGGGCCAGTTCACTGACCCCCAGTTTCCCCGCATGCTGCTCAAGGAGACGGAGTTCTTCCCGGGTCCATGTTCTGCCTGATTTACATCCCATATTTACCTCCAGATAACCCGGCAACCCTCAAGGCTGGCAACCCAGACTGACCGGGTTCCCCCTTTGTGGGTTTCCATAATTCGTGAGGCCTGATTCACCAGTTCAGCAGGAGGGCAGGCGATTTCCAGCAAAGGACGGCGCATAAATACGCGGACATCCGTGACACGACTCCCACGCGCCCGAAGCCAGCTCTGTGCTGCCTCAGCCATACTGATATGCTCTGCAATATGTTCGGCTATCATGGTGTTATTCCCCGTTGACATCTGCATGACCGAGTTCAAGCATCGCTGAATGGATGTGCCCCGTATTAACAGGCTCACCTTTACCGCTTGCGTAGATATGAGCCAGCGGCAGGATGTGTGAAAGAGAGCGAAGTGCCCCGGGCCGTTTTGCAATAGCCTTAAGCAGCTGGCGTTCGTCCTTGCCTGCCACATTCCATGCATCACAGAAAGCATCGACATCCCCGGCTTTGATGTTGTTAATCACCACCTTTTTTGCCACCCGGGAAAATAGCCGGGCAAAGTCCACACTGCGTGTTCCACCGGTCAGCCGGTCATAGACCTTGTGGTTGCCCGTAAAGGCCAGACCGATATTGCATTCCTCCTGAAGAATGCGCAGTTCTTCAATGGCGTCATAGTTGAGCCAGTCAGCTTCATCAATGATGATGAGCGAGCTGGTATCGCGCAGGCGATGACGCAGCAGACGTGAGAGTGCGCCCCGCTGGTAAGGTGCATCAGCAATCCCCATGGCAAGGGCCAGTTCATACATGGTTTCCAGTTCATTGGTTCGGGATTTGCTGGCAGTAATACGCCAGACGTTGTTTCCTGTACGTTCATACTGTTTGAGCGCCTCAGACTTACCAACGCCCGGGTTACCATAAACAAGGGCAATGGTGTGCGTCAGTTGCGCATAAGTCAGCGCAGCGGTGATGGTTTCCGATGTCGGCGTTGCAACATAGTCAGGAATGGCAGGAAGGGTGTGTTGCGCAGCTTTACGGGTTTCCAGCCAGGTGTTTATGCTCTGGGCAACGGTGTCATTATCCCCTCTGTATTTTCCGTTCAGAAACTGGGAAATAACCGCTGTTGACTGACCGGTTTCACGCGCCAGAGTAGCTCCCGTTGTTCCACCATTTTCAATCATGGATTTGACTGCGTGGCGGACTTCATCATGGTTAATTTGCGTCATTTTCTTTAATCCTGTATTTTTCCGTTGTTAAAGCTGATTTACATCGTTTTCAAAGAGCGGCAGGCAAGGCCGCTCTTTTCATTTCTTCCCTTTGCTGACAGATTTCATCAGCGCCTGAAAAATCACATCGTTTTCATTCTGTTGTTCCTGTACCTCCTGAACTTTCTTCAGGGCATTACCTTCTGAAAACACCCGTTCAACCACATGGCGCTGAGGGGGTTCTGGCGGGGCCACATCGGGAAGGAGGTCATTCACCTCGATAGCGGTCATGCGACGTTGTGCCCGGGCAGCGCGTTTGGTGTGAGACATCATCTGTTTACGCTGACGGCTGTGTTCGCGGCCTGTTTCTGTGTCGCCAAAGGCCACGGCAGAACGGCACTCAGCCATACACAGAAAACGGCCGTCCAGGTCATAACAGGCGACTTCGCTGTGCAGGTTTCTCGGGTCGAAGCGCACGGTAATTTTGCGTTTGCGAAGATTGGCAAGCGCCGGGTTCCAGTAGCTGTTTTTGCGACCGAATAATGTACCGCCCGATTCAAGCAGGAATTCACCGGTGGGTTTCACCGTCACGGCTTCAGCCGGAAGCATAAGCTGACGAATTTGTTCATCACTGAGACGGGTGACAATGGCATTGCGGTAGCTGTTCTCAAAAGCCTGGTCAAAGGAATACTCACCGCGACACATTTCAGTATTACGCCCGGTTTTTGCGTTATACATCGCGATACCTTCATTGACGGCGGCAAGAAAGGTTTCTACATCAACCACCCGGTCACCGTAATTATCCGGTTTGTTTTGGGTGTTCGGGCCGGTATATGCTCCGGCAAGGGAAGGATGTTTATCGATATAATCACCCAGACCACCAATACCGAAGGAACGTTCGACAGGCTTTGCCTGCCCCCAGCCTTTCCCACCGATAACACTGGTCCAGTGCACCTGGATACCCAGCAGAGGCAAAATCCCCATAGGGTCATCAGGCTTAACTTTAAAGCGGTAACGGTTTGGTACACCGCCAGAAAGCCATTTATTGGCGGCTGCACGGGTGTTATCGATAGTGACGTGTTCGGGTTTGCCAAAGTCTGAAATGGCATCCATCAGTGAAAGGCGAATGCTGTCGCTGTTTTCCGAAACATCAGTGCGCCAGCCAATAATCTTGCGGCTGTGGACATCCTGCCACACCCATGTTTTTGGCCGGATAACTTCGCCGTTATACCAGCGAACAAAAACGTTATGCTGATAGCCATCGCCATTAATCCATTCCATGGCACTGAGTTGTGCAACAGTACGTTGCTGACTGGGGAACATTCTCGCCAGCGCATTATCACCTTTGCGGGTCGCCACGATAACGCGGACATCAACCTCACGCTCCACGCGACGGCGCAGTGTCCGTTCTGACGGGATTTCCCATCCATATTCACGCGCAGCGATAACGAGCAACTCATAGGATTTTGTAAAGCACGGCTCTTCAGGGCGCAGGTAGTCACCAAGAAAGAATTGCCAGGCATCTTCACTGATAGGTGCTTCACGATTTGTTTTTCGTTTTTCACGCAAACGACGGTCTAACAATACCGGAGCCCATAAATCACGACTCCGGTTCTGCACCCGGTAGTAGAGATTACGCAATGAGCCTTCGCTCATCTGCAGTTTTTTCGCGGCGGTAGCCATCGCGAGCCGTAAGGTCAGCCCCGAATCCTGGAGTTCGGCAACTAAAGCGACAGCTTTAGCCCGGTGTTCGGCTCGCAGTCGCTGTTCGTTACTGGCTTTCTCCCAGTGTTGCCAGAGTTTCTGTCTTTCAAAGCTTTCTGCTGAAGCGACAGTTTTCTTGTTATTTTCAGGTAACGTGATCAACCCTACACCAGTTTCAATTAATCCTTTGGATGTAAGAAATTCGGCTCGAACTTGGGGCGGGAGAGCTGATATGTGATACTCAAATGCTTTTGACCCCTCGCGTTTACGGCGTAATTCAGTCCTTCCTGCCACCATTCTTTCAAGAGTGTCCCGGGTTCTTCTGGGGGTTGTTGGCAATCCAGCAATACCGGCGACTTCATTAGCAGATACCCATTCCATTAATTGCACTCCTCTTTGGGATACCTGCTCGGCCAAATCATTTGTGGAGAAGTTCCCAGGGCAGCAGCAATAAGTTGCTCACCTCGGGGCCATTTCCGTGCAAACGTATTACTTAAAGTTCTTGAGCCAAGTCCCGCTTCACGTGAAACACGGGCCAGTGATGTCCCTTTCTTTTTTAAAGCAGCAATTACATCTGCCCGATGCCAGTCTCTTCCATCCATGCAATTTTTTTGAGATGCTACATAATCATTCATAGTAATAAGCCCTTGTGCTTAGACCTAGTAATAAGACGATAGAGACAAAAGGGACGCAAGTCAATAGGACTTCGTCCTTTTTGTCTTTTTAGTGATTCAGCCTCAGATGCCTGTATAGCCTGGCATTTAGTGGAAAAAGACATGTAAGCGGCAAAAAGGACGACCAGTCCCTTTTACCATCGATGAAAAGGACGTAAATATGGAGTTTGAAGAATCTAAAGACTGGTTAACGGCTAAAGATGCAGCCGGTCTACCTGATATGCCTACAACCCCGAGAAGGGCAAGAGACATACTGGACAGAGCCAGCTATGACCGACCTGATTTGCGGAGAAAAAGGAAAGGGACGAAAGCGACGGAATATCATATATCTGTCCTGCCACCAGCAGCAAAGTTGGCGTACAAGAGTGAGGGAAGTAAACAGTCAGTAAATGATGTGCCATCACCTAACTACACTGTAGAAAAAGCAGAACCTGATTCGTATGACAACTTCTTAGATGAATTTGCTCTTATACCAGGTTATCGCATCCAAGTATCGGCTGGATATGGTTCATTTAATGATGATGGCATTTCACCATGTAGACATCTAGCGTTTAGACGTAAGTGGTTGTCATATCGTGGTTTTCATGAAAAAGACCTTGTTGTTGTTTGGGCAAAAGGTGATTCCATGGAACCAACAATCAGCAACAACGACACTTTACTCATTAACACAGCAGATGCCAGGCCATCTGATGGAAACATGTATGTAATCAGACAAGATGACTTGTTGTGGGTGAAAAGGTTTCAGATTCAACCTAATGGCGCCTGGGTTCTTATTAGCGATAACACGACTTATCCACCAATGCCTATTTCAAAAAGTGAGCTTCATAACTTTGAAGTCATTGGCCGTGTTGTTCATATTGCAAAGGATGTTTAAGGTTTAAATGCACTTTAAACCTTGAAATCACCCAGCGGTACTTTCATTTTTTATGTGTCAGTAATCTCGTTTCAAGTTAGGTGATCTAAAAAAGCGTTCGGCATTGACCTCGCTCTGTGTACTTCATAGTAGATTACCTGAAGCCTTTCATATCAAGACTTATCCCACATACTCCCGGTTAAACCCGGATATTCCCGGTACTAGATACTATTCATTACTTATGTGTCACTTAACACCCTTTTTTTACTTCAAAATTAACGTTATCTACAGCCTGAACCTGTACCCGCCCTTGCGCGCTACGCACCGGGAAATACTTCACCAGCCCGGAAACACGTAACAAAGGCTGAGCAGGCCCACCAATATCCTGATTATGAAAAGGTTGCATCCGTTACTCCTTAATGGCCATGGCTGAGCGCAGGCGATCAGCAAGAATATTGAAGGAGATAGACGTGATGAAAATCATCATGCCTGGTAAAGCCGCCACCCAGGGTTGGGTATAAATAGCCGTGCGCAACGTGTTGAGCATCAGCCCCCATTCGGGTTCAGGTGGCCGTACTCCGAGCCCCAGAAAAGAGAGGCCGGAAGCCAGAATCATGCAGACAGAAATTAACCCGGTAGAGAAGACAAATACCGGCCCGAGGACATTGCCCAGTACCTGAACGCGAATAATGGTAAAGGCACTCGCTCCCGTGGCTCTGGCCGCATCGATATAATCCATATTGCGCACTTGAGCGGTAACACTTTCAGCGATACGGGCAACCTGGGGCACAAACACCAAAGTCAGGGATAACAACGCATTCCCGATCCCGGCCCCTAACGCGCCAGATAACGCAATGGCCAGCAGAACAGAAGGAAAGGCATAAAACACATCCACAGTGCGCATAATCGCACTGTTTACCCAGCCTCCGGCGTACCCGGCCACGATACCTATCGTCCCGCCGATAAAAAACGCCAGGATTACCGGCATAATCCCCATAAATAGCGATAAACGCGTGCCCAGAATCAACCGCGACAGCATGTCGCGCCCCAGTTCATCAGAACCCAGGGGGAAACCATCAGTCCCAATGGGTTTGAGGCGCAAAAACATGGATGTCTGGTAGGGGTCTTTGGTTATCAGCCAGGGGCCAGCCACGGCTAAAAACAGCAGAGCGATAATGATGGCAGCGACAAACATGCCGCCGGGGTCTTTTGCCAGCCTCAGTGCGACACCAGACCAGTAGCTATCTGAAGCCGGAACAACAGGCAATGTATCAGGTGCTTTTGGTGTCACAGAATCAACCATCCTCAGCTCCTTTTAATTCGCGGATCAAGCGCAGACTGGAGCATGTCTACCAGCAAATTCAGCAGCACAAAAAACAGCGCCAGAACCCAGATAGTTCCCTGTAACAGCGGCAAGTCTCGCTGGAAAATTGCCGTGTTGAGCAACATCCCCGTACCCGGCCAGGAAAATACCGTCTCAACCAGGATTGAACCGCCCATCAGGTAACCCACCTGCAGCCCCATCACCGCCAGGGCGGTTGGCGCGGCATTTTTCACCACATGGCCAAAAATACTCGCTTCACTCAGCCCTCTGGCCCGTAACCCGGTAATAAATTCCTGGCTCAATAAGTCTGCGACCTGAGAACGCACGGTACGGGCAATAATACCTGTGGGAATGACAGATAACGTAATGGCCGGGAGCAACATAAATTGCATATGCTCCCAGTTCCACGCCCAGCCCACTTCGCCTATCGGCCCGCCGCCTGTAGCAGGTAGCACCGACAGTTTTACGCTGAAAATAATGACCAGCAGCATACCCAGCCAGTAGTGCGGCACACTCACGCCAAACACCGATAACACCGATGCCAGGCGGTCCACCAGGCTGTTGCGGTAATAACCGGCAACAAACCCGAACAGGCTTCCCAGCAAAAAACCCACCAGTGTTGCCAGCACAGCCAGGCGCAGCGAATAGGTCACCGCCGTCATTACCTCGCTGAATACCGGCCGCCCGGTGGCGACCGACATACCCAAATCGCCATGCAATGCCCGCCACAGCCAGTGGACAAACTGAACCGGTAGCGGTTTATCGAAGCCATAAGCCTGCATCAGACTGCGGCGTAGTTCTTCTGAAGCATCTGGCGGCATAACGGAAACCAGCGGGTCGCCGGGGGCTATCTGTACCAACAGGAAACAGATAATCGCTACCCCCAGCATGGTGGGAACCGCCAGCAATACTCGGTAAAAGACAGACCGAAACATGCTTCCCTCCTGAGTTCTCAGTTACTCTTTTTTGCTCACCAGCGCGAGATCGATAAACCAGCTTTGCGGCTGTACCACCCCAGTGACAGCAGGTGAAATTGCCCGGGGACCAACATCATGGGCAACAAACAGGAACGGAACCTGGTCCACCAGCTCGGTGTGCAATGCAGCAGCGGCTTTGTTCATCTCATCCGTGCTGAAGGCATTTTTCACCGCCGTTGCCAGTTTTTCAGTTTCAGGTGTGGCGAAATAACCCCAGTTAGTGGCAACCGGTGGGAAGGCTTTCGCCGTTGAGAAACGGATCATGCCAAAGTAGGGATCGAGCGCGGCGGCACTGACGTTGATCGCATCAATACCTTTGGCTGCCGGATCTTTTGCCCCCAAACGCCAGTTGGTAAACAAGGTATTCCATTCCTGGACCTTGATATCCACGTTGAAATAGCAACTTTTCAGGCTTTGTTGGATGTATTCGTTCATGGGTAACGGCTGCATCTGCCCGGAGCCGGATGCCGAGGTCGCCACAGTCACATGCAGTGGTTTGCTGGCGCTGTAACCGGCTTCTTCCATCAACTTACGTGCGGTATCGGGATCATATTTAATTTTGAAGGTGGGGTTGCCATGCCAGGGGTTACCGGGTTCATACACGCCGGTGGCCGCCTCCATGTAGCCGCCAAGGTAATTTTTCAGCTCTGCACGGTTGATACACAGGTTAGCCGCCTTACGCACCCGGATATCCAGCCAGGGCGACCCTTTCAGGAATGAGAACTGCCAGGGCCAGACATGAGGCTGAATATTGGCGTAGATCTTGTAGCCCTGGGCTTTTATTTGATCGAGCGCGTCCGGCGCTGGCGCTTCTATCCAGTCCACTTGTTTTGAGAGCAATGCAGCAGTGCGCGCATTAGCTTCCGGCAGTGGGATCAGCACCACTTTGTCCACTTTCGGAATACGTGCTTTATTCCAGTAATTAGGGTTCTTTTTCAGGATCAACTGCTGGCGGGGAACTAACTTTTCCAGTTCAAACGGGCCGCTTCCTACAGCATGTGCTGCGAACTCCGTCCACGCCGTTTTGCTGCGTGTGGCGTCATCGCCATCTGAAGCCGGGATAGCCGCAAAAATTTTCTGCCAGGCCGTGGGCGAAACAATAAACAGATTCGTGAGGTTATAAGGCAGGAGCGCATCCGGTTCTGATGTGGTCAGGGCAACGGTGTAATCATCAATTTTCGTGGCTCCGCGCAGTGTTGGCATACGCGATAAGGTATTGCCAATCTGCCCTGGTGCGTATTGTACAGCGGTTTTATCCAGAACTTTGTTAACGTTCCAGACAATGGCATCGGCATTGACTGGCGTACCATCATGGAAGGTGGCATCGTGGCGCAAAGTGAAGATCCAGCGCGTGTGATCATCCGGGTCAACATGCCATTCGGTGGCAAGCCCTGGCACCAAACCACTGGGTTTTTCGCCTTGTGAAAGATCCCACTCAACCAGTGAATCGTACAAAGGGATCCCGGTGAAACGGTTACCTTCATAGCCCTGATCTGGCTGGCCCAGAGTCAGGGGAATATCCGCTGCAGTCATAGCAATACGCAGCGTTGACGCATTTACCAGTGAACTACTCAAAAGCGCCAGAGAACCCAGCGCCAGTGCGAACTTACTTTTACGGCCCGGAAAAGATAATTTCAGCATGTTGATGTCCCTGTTAAATAAATGACAGGAAACATCGAGCAAAATATGTACCAAATGGTGAAAAATCGGGAAATAACTCATAAAACAATGAAACAATATCATTATCTTATGCTTACAAATCGTTAACGACCGCAACAAATAACCGAAACTTATAGCAAGGTTGCGCAAACGCACTATCACAGTGAGTGCGTTGCACCAACAGCCTGTATTACGCTAAATAACATCATGTTATTGATAGAAAACGCACAGTTTGAATAAGCCACCATGTAGCCATTCACCAGGTACACTGGCGGTTAAGCAGCCAGGTTGCGCAGAACCTGGCCCTCCGTCAATCTCAGCCAGAGTAGTGATTACCCCGCCTGAGAAAGCACGCCAACTGCATCCTGAAGACGTTCCGCCCGGTATTTCACCATGTCGGCAATTTGTGCATTGCTTTCCACCAGTTGCGCGTTACTGGAAGTGATCCCATCCAGCGCCGCCACCACTTCGGTCAACCCGGATAGCCCGGAAGCCTGTTCACGGGTCGCCTTGCTGATGCGGGTAATCAGTTGTGTGACATTTTGTACCCGGTCCACAATGTCCTGAATGGTTTGCCCTGCCTGGTGAACCTGTACAGAGCCCGATTCAACTTTCCTGGCACTTTCTTCAATTAACTGGCGAATTTCATTAGCTGCAGACGCGCTGCGTTGTGCCAGATGGCGCACTTCCTGCGCCACAACTGCAAATCCTTTTCCCTGCTCCCCCGCCCGCGCAGCTTCGACGGCGGCATTCAGTGCCAGAATATTGGTCTGGAAAGCGATGTCATTAATTAATGAGGTGATGGTACCGATTTGCTGAGTACTGCTGGCAATATCATCCATAGTGGTGACTACCGTTTTCATTGCCTGCCCACCGCTTTGTGCCACCTGGCTGGCATCGGAGGAGAGTTGGTTAGCTTGTTCAGCGGTTTGCGAATTGGACTGCACAGTCTCGGCCATCTGATTCATTGTTGTGACCGTAGCCTGGACATTATCTACCGACTGCTGCGTACGGTGGTTCAGGTCTTCGTTGCTCTTTGCAAGCTCTTCACTCCCCTGACGCACGGTGTTGATTTGTTGGGTGACATCATTCATCAACCAGCGGCACATCAGCCCTAGTTGACCAATGGCCCGTAAGGTACGGCCAATTTCATCTGCACGGTGTATATGACGTATTGACTGACGCTCACCGGTGGCAACCTCCAGTGCCTGGGTTGCCACATCCTCTACAGGCCGGGCTACCTGCCAGACCATCATGCCCATCCCAACCAGCATAACCAGCGCCGCCGTCGCTAATTCGCCCAGCAACATCATGCCCCGCTCACCTTGTACGACGGCCAGCACTGCGAATAAGGCCCACAACAAAGCAAACACACCGCCTATGCGCTGACGGAGTGAAAGGCGGGGCAATATTCCCGACAAACCTTTACCCAGCACCAGGCCTTTGAAAATCCGCTTTGTACTGCGCCCTTCATTAAGCGCGCTATACAGCGATTCTGCACCGGCGATTTCATCGCGATTCGCCGCCACTCTTATCGACATATAGCCAGTCACTTTGCCCTCTCTTTTCATTGGGCAGACATTGGCGCGAACCCAATAATGGTCGCCATCTTTACACCGGTTTTTCACAATTCCAGTCCAGGGTTCGCCACTGCGCAACGTGGCCCACATATCGGCAAATGCGGCTTTTGGCATATCCGGGTGGCGCAAAATATTATGTGGGCTGCCAGTGAGTTCATCCAGACTGTAACCACTGATATGGACAAAATCATCATTAGCATGAGTGATATAGCTGGCGAGGTCTGTGGTCGACATCAGTGTTGCTGAGCTTTCCAGTTTTTTTTCTGTTTGGGTAACAGGAGGGCGAGAAGTCATGTACAGCTCCGAAAAAACAGTTGCCTGTTTGTTAAAAACATTCCAGTGAATTGTTATTTCGGCGCTAAAAAATTTATCTTTAGGTTTATTGTGTGATCACAATCGCATTTATCCACTAATAAGATCAGGTTATTCGCACAGACATGTCTGCCACGTATATAACCCGCCAGATATTTTATGAAAGCAATAATTTCATAAAGTTACTATATAGCCATGATGACATTTGACTATATGGATATTACTTATTTTCATAGGTTACCTGCGCGATATGGCTTTATCTCCGGGACTAAAAGCCCTAACGTTATGTGAACAATAATGTCGAAACGTTAATTGGGATGATTATGCGCAAGAAATACCTTCCTGCTGTATTACTGACAGCGCTCTCTGCCAGTATTTTTTCTGCTCAGGCTGCCACACCACCCAATACCCTGGTTGTTGCCCAGGGGCTTGATGACCTGGTTAGCCTTGACCCGGCTGAAGCCAACGAATTGTCGAGCATTCAAACCATTCCCTCTTTATACCAACGCCTGGTACAGGCTGACCGGGATAACCCGGAAAAAGTTATTCCAGTACTGGCTGAAAGCTGGACAACTGATGCAGCCAGCAAAACACTGACGATAACACTGCGTAACGGCGCAGTATTTGCTTCCGGAAACCCGGTGCGCCCTGAAGATGTTATTTGGTCATATACCCGGGCCATTAATCTGAATAAATCCCCCGCATTTATACTTAATGTTCTGGGCTGGTCACCGAAGAATATCGCCAAACAATTCAAGAAGGTTGACGACCACCGATTACAGATTCACTGGACTGCCGATGTCAGCCCGGCGGTTGCCTTAAATATTCTGTCCACGCCAATCGCTTCTATTGTGGATGAGAAACAAGTGGCCTCTCATGCCAAAAACAATGATTTCGGTAATGCATGGCTGAAAATGCATTCGGCGGGAAGTGGCCCCTACAGCATGCGGGTTTACCAGCCCCACCAGGCAATAGTGCTGGATGCCAATGCTTCCTCGCCTGGCGATAAAGCCAGGATGGCTCACATAATTATCAAGAATGTGCCCGACCCGGCCGCGCGTCGCCTGTTAATCCAGCAGGGGGATGCCGATATAGCCCGTGACCTGGGCGCAGACCAGACCAGTGCGCTGCAAGGCAAACCTGGCGTAAAAGTGCTGAGCATTCCTTCTGCTGAACAGAACTACCTGGTGTTTAACACCGGTAATAGTGCTAATCCGCTCCTGAAGAACCCGGCATTCTGGGAGGCTGCTCGCTGGCTGGTTGATTATAAAGGCATTACGCAGGATCTGCTGAAAGGCCAGTATTTTATTCACCAGAGCTTTCTGCCTGTTGGCTTACCGGGTGCTATCGAAAGTAACCCTTTCCACTTTGATCCTGAAAAAGCCAAAGCGATTTTAAGCAAAGCAGGAATTAAAGACGCACACTTTACGCTGGATGTGGAAAACAAACCGCCATTCATCACTATTGCCCAGTCTATGCAGGCCAGTTTTGCACAGGGTGGCGTAAAAATAGATTTACTGCCTGCCGCAGGTAGCCAGGTGTATGCCCGGGTGCGGGCCAAACAACACCAGGCCGCCATTCGTCTGTGGATCCCGGATTATTTTGATGCCCACTCAAATGCCAGCGCATTTGCTTACAATGATGGTAAATCCAGCACTGTCGCAGGGTTGAATGGCTGGATGAACCCTGAAATGAATAAGCAAACACTGGCCGCCGTGGCTGAAGCCGACCCCGCTAAACGCCTGTCTATGTATCAACAGATGCAGGAGAAGTTACAGCACAACTCACCGTATGTATTTATTGACCAGGGGAAAACCCAGGTGGTGGTACGCGATAACGTGAAGGGCTACCAACAAGGGCTGAACGCCGATATGGTGTACTATGACCGCGTAACCAAATAATACCGGTCTCTTTAGCGGCGCAGGGCAATATTACACCCTGTGCCGGTTTATTCCCCTGGTTCTGTCTTACCCAAATAGAGTTTTTTTCATGTCAGCGACACCGTTCTCTCCTGGCGCGAAACGCCTGAGCCAGATGCTGGTCACCCTTGCACAAAGCGGGTTCACACTGGTCTTGACCTTACTGGGCCTGCTGGTTATTACTTTTTCACTTTCCGCCCTTTCCCCGGTGGACCCTGTGCTACAGATTGTGGGCGATCACGCCAGTGCTTCAACCTACCAGCAAGTGCGTCACCAGTTAGGTCTGGATCAGCCTTTGGTCATGCAATTCTGGCACTATTTTGTGAATCTTCTTCACGGGGATCTGGGTACCGCCAGTGCCACCGGGCAGCCTGTTTTGCAGGATTTATTATCGGCGTTTCCGGCTACGCTGGAACTGGCTACGCTGTCGCTGATTGTGGGCGCAGTGGTCGGTATCCTGTGCGGGGTATTGTGTGCCCGCTACGCGGGGTCTCTTTTTGACACCGTAATTCGTACCCTCACGTTACTGGGCAACTCCGTGCCCATTTTTTGGCTGGGGTTGCTGATGTTGTCACTGTTTTATGCCCGCCTCCAATGGAGCGCAGGCCCCGGCCGGTTAGATGATATTTACCAGTACAGCGTTGAGCCACGTACCGGCTTCGCGTTAATTGATACCTGGCTTTCAGGTGACCCGGAAGCTTTCCGCAATGCCCTGAGCCACCTGGTGTTGCCCGTCAGCCTGTTAGGGTATTACGCACTGGCAAGCATTACCCGCCTGACCCGTGCGGCCTGTTTAAGTGAGCTGGGAAAAGAATACATCACCCTTGCCCGGGCAAAAGGTGCCAGCGAAATGACTATTCTGTGGCGCCATGTACTCCCTAATATTCGCGGTACACTGCTGACCGTTCTTGCCCTGGTATGGACCAGCCAGCTTGAAGGAGCGGTTCTGACCGAAACTGTCTTTTCCTGGCCAGGTATTGGCCGTTACCTGACTACAGCCCTGTTTGCCGGAGATACCAAAGCCATTATGGGTGGCACGCTGGTTATCGGGATTTGCTTTGTCCTTATCAATAATCTGACTGACGTGCTGGTTCGCGTCACTGACCCGAGGACACACTGATGCCTGCCTCACTATTCTGGCGCCGTTTATTGCGCTCCCCTTCTGCGGTTGCCGGGCTGGTGGTTGTGGTGCTACTGGTGGCTATTGCTCTCCTTGCACCCTGGCTGGCACCGACAGACCCAAACTGGCAAAATGCCGCCGATCGCCTTGCCGCACCTGACTCACACCACTGGCTGGGTACCGACAGCTATGGGCGCGATATGCTTTCCCGCCTGCTGTATGGTGCCCGCCCGGCACTTGGTCTGGTGATGCTTGTCAGTATTATCACTCTGCCACTTGGCCTGATAGTCGGTATTGTTTCTGGCTACTATGGTGGCTGGCTGGAACGTGTACTGATGCGGATTACCGATATCGTTATGTCCATGCCACGCCTTATTCTGGCGTTTGCTTTTGTTGCCATGCTCGGGCCTGGTCTGGTTAATGGTGCACTGGCTCTGGCGCTCACCACCTGGCCGGCCTATGCCCGCCAGGCCCGCAGTGAAATACAACGCTTGCGTAACAGTGATTACCTTGCCGCCGCAGAGATGATGGGCGTGCGGGGAACACGCCTGCTGGCAGGCCATATTTTACCTTTGTGTCTGCCTTCCGCCATTGTGCGCCTGGCTCTGGATCTGGCCGGGATCATTCTGGCTGCTGCCGGGCTGGGATTTTTGGGGTTGGGTGCCCGCCCGCCTATGGCTGAATGGGGTGCCATGATAGCAGATGGTATGCAGGTGATTTTCGACCAATGGTGGATAGCCGCAGCCCCGGGGGCCATCATTCTTCTTGCCAGCCTGGCATTTAATTTACTGGGCGATGGCTTACGTGACGTTCTGGAGCCACAGCATGACTGACAAGTTTATCCATGTCGACGGGCTGAATATAGATTATCCGGGAGCTCGGGTGGTCAGTTCCCTGTCATTTTCTCTCGGCCAGGAGCGGCTGGCGCTGGTTGGAGAATCTGGCTCAGGGAAATCCATGACGGCAAGAGCGCTGATGGGGCTGGTGCGTAAACCAGGCCAGGTCAGCGCCCGGTCATTGCAAGTGCTCGGCCAGGATGCACTGACCCTCTCCCCACGCGCCTGGCAACGCCTGCGTGGTAACCAGGTCGCCATGGTATTGCAAGACCCACGTTACGCACTCAATCCGGTGCAAACGGTATTACAGCAAACGCAGGAAGCCCTGACTCTGCATCAAAAATTGCCACGTAAAACCCGCATGGAGCATATCAAAGCACTCATTGATGCGGTTGGTTTGCCTCAAACCGTGTTGTCTCGCTACCCGGCGGAATTGTCGGGCGGGATGGGGCAGCGCGTCATGATTGCCATTGCGCTGATGAACTCGCCGCGTGTGCTTATCGCGGATGAACCAACTTCTGCGCTGGATGCCCGCATGCGGGATCAGATCCTCACCCTGCTGGTTGAGCAATGTGAGCAACGAAAAATGGGAATGCTACTGATAAGCCACGATTTACCACTGGTTGCAGCACACTGCCACCGGGTGATGGTGATGTTTCAGGGTCACCTCACAGACACTATGCCTGCGGCCGAACTTCCCAATGCCACTCATCCTTACACCCGGACTCTCTGGACTTGCCGCCCCAGCGCTGAAAGCTGGGGGCATCCGCTTCCTACTCTGGATCGCAGCCAAATCTGGCAAGGAATTCCTCATGGCAATGATTAATGTTAACGAGCTTAAGGTTGTATTTCCGGTAAAAGGCGGAGTGAAAACCGCTGTGTCAGGTGCGACGTTTGCCATTGAAGAAGGTGAAACCTTTTCTTTGATTGGCGCTTCAGGCTGTGGCAAGTCGACAATTTTGCGTGTTCTGGCGGGTTTACAACGTGAATGGCAGGGTTCTGTTTCATTAATGGGGAATACGCTTGCGCCGGGGCAGGTATTTCGCGGTGATCTGCGACGTAATGTCCAAATGGTGTTCCAGGACCCGTATGCCTCGCTTCACCCAAACCATACGCTGTGGCGCACACTGTCTGAACCATTGATTATTCATGGCGAGCAAGTCAGCCGTAAACAAATTACGGCCATGCTGGAAGAGGTTGGCCTGCCTGCCAGTGCACTGGACCGTTACCCGCACCAGTTATCCGGTGGTCAACGCCAGCGTGTGGCAATTGCCAGAGCATTACTGTTGCGCCCGCGTGTTTTGTTGCTTGATGAGCCTACTTCAGCACTGGATATGTCGGTTCAGGCAGAAATTCTCAATTTGTTGAACCGGTTGAAAGCAGAACACGGTATGACTTACGTCCTGGTCAGCCATGACGCTGGCGTTATCGCCCATATGTCAGACCGCGCCGCTTTTATGGATGGTGGGAAAATTCAGCGTTTGTATTCACGCCAGGATCTGAGCCAGGGGATTCACCAGGAACCTGGTGGGTAAGCGTTATCAATTGCCCCGTTTCTGACATATAAATACAGCGGTTACGCCCGGTATTTTTCCCGTGGTACATCGCTTTATCTGCACGGCCGATGGCGTCGTGCAGTGATTCGCCTTCTTTAAGGCCGACGATGCCACCTGTCACTGTCACCGTCAGTAACTCTGCTCCCAGTTCAACAGGGTTACTTTCCATATGATGGCATAACCTTGCTGCACACTGGCAGGCTTCTTTACCCGATGATGCTTCAATAAGCATAATAAATTCTTCGCCACCAAAACGGTAAACAGGTTCATGCCGCCGCGCTCCACTGCAGAGAATATCTGCCACCCGGCGTAATACCTCATCACCGGCATTATGCCCCCAGCAGTCATTAATCGATTTAAACCTGTCGATATCCATTAATAAGACAAATATTCTTTTTCCGGCTCGCTGATTTCGGGCCTGCATTAATGCGAATTTGCTGTAAAGTAAATGCCTCAATGGAAGGCCGGTAAGCGTGTCCATATGGTTACGGCTTTCAAACAAATATTCTTTATATTTATCGATACTATTGATAAACAATTGCTGGGCATGATGGTAATTAGTTAATATTATCGGGCTGACAGCTTTATTAATTATTGCCTGCGTTAAGTCTCGCGCTCTGTCATGCATAATCACATGAGCAGAATAAATATGTGATACCAGCTCAGCACCTGGCTGGCCTTCTTCCAGATTACAGTTGATCCACTGGCTGAACTGGCAACGCTGGTGAGCTAGCGGGTGCAAAATGGCCTCATCGGTTTTTCCACCTAACAAAGCCAGTTCGAGCAGTTTTCCCGCCCACTCATAATGGTTTTTTATCGCCTGATTTAACACAATTAAATCATTATCTATATTAAGAATCATCTGCATAGGGCTTTCCTTGAATTTACCGATGCCGGTCCTGGGCAAAAAACAGCGTAAAGATACACCAATTATTTCCTCTCTCGATGAGACTTTGTAATAAAATAACATTCATTACAAAAATTGATACTAACTGAAGCTTAATAACTCTCAGCCACAGATGTCCATCACACAATTTATTGATAATCATCAAATTACATACTTTACTCAGTTTTCGCACCAAAGCAGAGCAAAGCGCCCCATAACGGTGAAAAAAACACAGCAGACAAACTTTTTGCCACTTTTTATTTTATAGATACCGTTTGTAACACAGCATTAACACCAGGCGATGCCATAGGCACAACGATTAAAATCCATCCTTTCTAAGTTTATCAGTTCAAAATCGTGATTTTCACGACTGCCGACGATATGGCGTAAACCCTGCAATACTTAATTCAGTATCGTGTGATACGCCGCACCAAAGGAGCACATTTTGAACAGGTTACCTTCCAGCGCGTCGGCACTCGCTTGCTCAGCGCACGCACTGAACATCATTGAAAAAACCACCCTCGATCACGAGGAAATGAAAGCACTTAACCGAGAGGTAAGAGAATACTTTAAAGAGCATGTCAACCCTGGTTTTCTGGAGTATCGCAAATCAGTTACAGCCGGCGGGGATTACGGGGCCGTAGAATGGCAGGCGGGAAGTTTGAATACGCTTGTCGACACCCAGGGACAGGAATTTATTGACTGTCTTGGTGGGTTCGGAATCTTTAATGTAGGGCACCGTAATCCAGTCGTTGTTTCCGCCGTTGAGCAACAGCTCGCAAAACAGCCACTGCACAGCCAGGAATTGCTTGACCCCCTGCGTGCATTACTGGCAAAAACCCTTGCTGCACTGACCCCCGGAAAACTCAAATACAGCTTTTTCTCCAATAGTGGAACGGAATCCGTTGAAGCCGCACTGAAGCTGGCAAAAGCGTATCAGGGGAAACGAGGTAAATATACGTTTGTGGCAACCAGTGGCGCTTTCCATGGCAAGTCACTGGGTGCGTTGTCCGCCACAGCAAAATCCACTTTCCGTAAGCCCTTTATGCCATTAGTACCGGGTTTCCGCCATGTACCCTTTGGTGACATTGACGCCATGCGTACCTTACTGAGCGAATGCCAGAAAACCGGCGACGATGTTGCCGCCGTGATTCTGGAGCCTGTTCAGGGCGAAGGCGGCGTTATTCTGCCACCTGAAGGTTATTTGAGCGCAGTGCGTAAGCTGTGTGATGAATTCGGTGCCCTGATGATTCTGGATGAAGTGCAAACGGGTATGGGCCGGACAGGTAAAATGTTTGCCTGCGAGCACGAAAATGTGCAGCCTGATATTTTATGCCTTGCCAAAGCGCTTGGCGGTGGGGTGATGCCGATTGGGGCAACTGTTGCCACGGAAGAAGTGTTCTCTGTACTGTTTGAAAACCCCTTCCTGCATACCACTACTTTTGGTGGCAACCCGTTGGCCTGTGCCGCGGCGTTAGCAACCATTAATGTGCTGCTGGAAGAAAACCTGCCTCGTCAGTCTGCTGAAAAAGGTGCGCTATTACTGGAAGGCTTCCAGGCACTGGCAGCAGATTACCCGGAGCTCATCACTGAGGTCCGTGGTAAAGGGATGTTGATGGCCATTGAGTTTACCCATAACGATATTGGCTATAACTTCGCCAGTGAAATGTTCCGCCAGCACATTCTGGTCGCCGGTACGCTTAACAATGCGAAAACCATTCGTATTGAACCGCCACTGACGCTGGAATTGTCTCAGTGTGAACAAGTGCTCAAGGCCGCGAAAGTGGCACTGGAGCAGTTGTCGGAGTTACAAGAGCCAGAAGACGACGCAGCGTAATATGCCTCCGGGCACACACATGATGTGCCCGGACCTTCCTTTTTCTGCCAGTTATTTGAATCCCATCACAATCGTTTTACCTGATACTGTCCATCAGGCATTTGCCAGCTAAATTAATAACTCATCCGACCACATAACAAAAACGGAAAAAATGATGAGCTATCCATCGCTGCTGTCCCCCCTTAATTTAGGTTTCACTACCCTGAAAAACCGGGTACTTATGGGGTCAATGCATACGGGGCTGGAAGAACACCCCAATGGCCCTGAGCGCCTGGCCGCTTTTTATGCTGAGCGGGCAAAGCACGGCGTAGCTCTGATTGTGACAGGCGGTGTTGCCCCCAGCCCTTCCGGAGTTGCGATGGCACAAGGTGCGACACTGGATACAGAGCAGCATCTTCGGGCGCACCAGGTCATTACTGATGCGGTCCACCAGCAAGGCGGGAAAATTGCCTTACAAATCCTGCATACCGGTCGCTATAGCTACCAGCCACACCCGGTGGCCCCTTCTGCTATTCAGGCTCCCATTAACCGTTTCAAACCTCATGCGTTAACCCACGAAGAAATTCTGGTACTGATTGATGATTTTGCGCGCTGCGCCATGCTGGCACAAAAAGCGGGCTACGACGGCGTGGAAATCATGGGTTCTGAAGGATATTTAATTAACGAGTTTCTCGCGGCACGCACTAATCAGCGTGATGATGAATGGGGAGGTGACTGGCGACGCCGCATGCGTTTTGCAACAGAAATCGTGTCTGCCGTTCGCAAGGCGGCGGGTGAGCAATTTATTATTATCTACCGTTTATCGATGCTCGATCTGGTGGAAGGCGGCAGCACTTTTACTGAAACCAGCATGCTTGCACGCGCCATTGAACAGGCAGGCGCAACGCTGATAAACACCGGCATTGGCTGGCATGAAGCACGTATTCCCACGATTGCCACATCGGTTCCTCGCGCAGCTTTCAGTTGGGTGACGCGCAAACTCAAAGGCGAAGTCGCCATTCCATTGATAACCACCAACCGTATCAACGACCCGGATGTTGCGGAAGCAATTATACGTGACGGTGATGCAGATATGGTTTCCATGGCACGCCCATTCCTCGCTGATGCCGAGTTTATTTCAAAAGCTGAAAGCGGGCGTAGCGACGAAATCAATACTTGTATAGCCTGCAACCAGGCCTGTCTGGACCAAATCTTTATGGGAAAAATCACCTCCTGCCTGGTCAACCCACGGGCCTGCCATGAAACCGAGTTGCCCCTGCGCCCGGCAGCCGGAAAGCGCCGGTTGGCGGTAGTCGGTGCTGGCCCTGCAGGCCTGGCTTTTGCAGTCAATGCCGCCATGCGAGGCCACCACGTTACCTTGTTTGACCAGGCCAGTACGATTGGCGGGCAGTTCAATATTGCAAAAGAGATCCCCGGCAAAGAGGAGTTCAGGGAGACGTTACGTTACTACCAGCGCATGCTGGAACTGCACCATGTCGATGTACGCCTTGGCGAGCGGGTAGCACCAGAGCAGTTAACCGAATGGCAAGAGGTGGTTCTGGCAACCGGTGTTGTACCGCGCACGCCAGACATCGAGGGCATTCATCACCCCAGTGTGCTGAGCTACCTTGAAGTACTGCGCGATAAGCACGCCGTTGGCAAGCGTGTGGCAATTATTGGTTGCGGCGGTATTGGCTTTGATACCGCCATGTACTTAAGCCAGAACGGCGCGTCCACCAGCCTTGATGTGGCACGTTTTTGCCAAGAGTGGGGTATCGATACCTCACTCCGACATGCTGGAGGCCTGATCCCGGGGGGAGCTCATAAGCCAGACAACCCACGTGAAATCATTATGCTGCAACGCAAAAACAGCAAACCCGGTGAAGGTTTGGGGAAAACAACCGGCTGGATCCACAGGACCACCCTGCTACAGCGCGGCGTAACAATGCTGGCCGGTGTACAATATCTGCGTATTAACGATGCTGGCTTACATATCCGTTGTGGGGAAGAAGAGCGAATTCTGGCTGTGGATAATGTGATTATTTGTGCAGGCCAGGAGCCGCTGCGGGCATTATCCCGGCCATTAGAGGAATTGGGTAAGCAAGTTCACCTGATTGGCGGCTGTGATGTGGCAACCGAGCTTGATGCCCGCAGAGCCATAGCGCAAGGCACCCGCCTCGCGCTGAGCCTGTGATCAGTATTGTTTGCGGGTTTTTACTGCCTGTAATACAACAAATTTTTTGTTGGTTGCCAGCGTTGTGCAATTACCAAAGACACGCTTGAGTTTGGCGTAATAATCCAGGTGGCGGTTGCCGACAATGCGCAATTCGCCGCCATATTTCAGGCAACGGCGGGCATCATTAAACATCTGCCAGGCAATGTTATCGGTAATAGCATTCTGTTGATGAAACGGTGGATTACACAGTACGGCATCGAACTGATTCGCTTCCAGCCCCGCCAGCGAGTTATTTACCAGGTAAACAGAGCGATTCACATCACCGGGCAGGTTTTCCTCGACATTCAGGCGGCTGGAGGCCACAGCCATTGCGGATTCATCAATAAATGTCACCTGAGCCTGTGGGTTTTTGCTCAACAAAGACAGGCCAATCACACCGTTACCACACCCTAAATCCACCAGGCTGCCCTCCTGGTTTTCAGGCAGGTACTGCATAAAGAAACGCGCGCCAATATCCAGTGAGCTACGAGAAAAAACATTGGCATGGTTATGCATGATCCAGCCCGTTTCCGGCACAGACCAGTGTTCAGTCTGGCTGGCGGGCTGGTATGCAGGCGCAGTAAAAGTGCAGTGGATCAGGCGGGCTTTTTTCCAGGCAAGAGACGTTGTGGTTGGCCCGAGAATACGCTCAAATAATGCGAGAGTAGAGTTATGGATTTCTTTTGCTTTACCGGCAGCAATAATCCGCGTTTGCGGTGTGGCAACCTGGCGAATTTGCTCCAGTTGATGTGCCAGTAACGCTAACTGTTTGGGCACCTTAATCAGCACCAGCGCTGGTTTTTCCGGCAGGCCAGTAAGGCTGTCCTGGAATGTTACCGCATTATCGTCAAGCTCGTTATTGTGCAGGTTACGTTCCGTGGCAATTTGCGCAAGTAAGGAATCACTGGCAAAAACCGGGTGATGCTCAACCAAAGCGCAGGTTAATGCACCGAAATTATCGTTGAGAATGACCAGTGGCCCGTCGATATCCCCGCTAACCTGTTGCAGTAAATATTCATCTGCCGCATCCCACGCCTGCAGCGGGTTGATGTCGTCAGTTACAGGGAAACGTTCCAGCGCGAATACGCGCCCGGCTAACTCTACCTGGCTCATTGGTTCTCCACAGTGCTAAAATCTGCGCGTTTTATCCCTTAATTTGGCCCCAGAGTAAACCTTTTTCCTGACCCGTGGAGAGAATATGACTACACGCCCGTTTTTACAGGGTTACCCGGCATCATTGCTGGCGCAGGTGGAAACGTTAATTGCACAGGGGAAGCTTGGAAAGCTTATTGAAAAACGCTACCCGGCCCGCCACGAAATTGTGACGGATAAAGCGCTGTGGTCTTATGTTCAGGAGATGAAAAGCCAGTATTTGCGCAGTGCTCCGCCCATTAATAAGGTATTGTGGGATAACAAGATTCATGTGGTCAAACACGCGCTGGGCCTGCACACCGCTATTTCCCGGGTTCAGGGAAATAAACTCAAGGCAAAAGCAGAGATTCGGGTAGCGACATTATTTCGTGAGGCCCCGGAAGCTTTCTTACGCATGATTGTCGTCCACGAACTGGCCCACCTAAAAGAGAAAGAGCACAACAAAGCCTTTTACCAGTTGTGCTGCCATATGGCTCCCGATTACCACCAGTTAGAGTTCGATACCCGTTTATGGCTGACGCACCTTTCGCTACAAAAAACGACTTCCTGACGCGTTTTACCCACAAAAAAACGTGCTACCCTGAAATGACAACCCCTACTGGAGACAGTGCCTGTCTATGATACGCTTCGCTGTAGTTGGAACTAACTGGATAACTCGCCAGTTTGTTGATGCGGCCCACGAAAGCGGTAAATATCAACTCGTTGCCGTTTACTCACGTACCCTTGAGCAGGCCGAAGCCTTTGCCCGCGATTACCCGGTATCCCATTTGTTTACCTCTCTGGAGCAGATGGCCTGCCACGCTGAAATCGACGCCGTCTATATCGCCAGCCCAAACGCCCTGCACTTTTCCCAGACCCAGTTGTTTCTCAGCCACAAAAAACATGTTATTTGCGAGAAACCACTGGCATCCAATTTTGATGAAGCGCAGGCAGCCATTGCCTGTGCCAGAGAAAACAGGGTTGTGCTGTTTGAAGCATTCAAAACGCCAGCACTGCCTAATTTTCAGGTATTGCAAAACGCACTGCCTAAAGTGGGTAAGCTGCGTAAAGTGCTGCTCAATTATTGCCAGTATTCTTCCCGTTACCAGCGCTACCTGGATGGTGAAAATCCCAATACGTTTAACCCGGCATTTTCTAATGGATCCATTATGGATATTGGGTTCTACTGCCTGGGGTCGGCCATCGCGTTGTTCGGTGAGCCGTTTGAGGTAAAAGCGCAAGCCAGTTTGCTCGCCAGCGGCGTGGATGCCCATGGTTCGGTTATCATGAACTATGGTGATTTTGATGTGACGCTACTGCATTCTAAGGTGAGCGATTCATCACTCCCCAGTGAAATTCAGGGCGAATCAGGGTCATTGATCATAGAGAAATTGTCTGAATGCCAGGCGATTACTTTTTTGCCGCGTGGGGGTTCAGCGCAAACGCTGACCGTTCCCCAGCATATTAATACTATGCTGTATGAAGCTCTGGTGTTTGCCGACTATGTGGAACAGAACCTGGTTGAGCACCCTGACCTGGCCTGTAGCCTGGGTATTGCACGCTGGCAAACAGAAATTCGCCAGCAAACAGGTGTTGTGTTCCCGGCAGACGCTACCAGGGAACCACTTATTGCGTAAATTTAGGTAAATCACTGGTGCCGGCACCTTGTTTATCGCGGGCTGCTGACATATTTTGTTACGCGCAAAGGGGAGTAACTTCATTGCCGGCTGGTCGTCATTACGAAGCGCAAGCTTCCGGTCACCGGGCAATGTGGATGGGTTCCATAACATGGGTTCCAAAACGCATTGTAAGTGAGACCTTGCCGGAAGGCGAGGTGCACGCAATGTAGCGATACGGCTGGCGTCTTCCGACACTGGCCGTTTTTGTTTTGTAAGGAATATCTCCATGAATAGTGTTGGCACTCCCTTGCTGTGGGGCAGTTTTGCTGTTGTTGTTGCCATTATGCTGGCAATTGATCTGCTGTTGCAGGGCCGCCGTGGTGCCCATGCCATGTCAATGAAGCAAGCCGCCGTCTGGTCGGTTATCTGGGTTTCGCTTTCTCTGCTTTTCAACCTCGCCTTCTGGTGGTATCTCAGCGAAACACAGGGCCGTGCAATCGCCGACACCCAGGCACTGGCTTTTCTGACCGGTTACCTGATTGAAAAAGCACTGGCGGTGGATAACGTTTTTGTCTGGCTGATGCTGTTCAGTTATTTTGCTGTACCGGCAGCATTACAACGCAGGGTGCTTATTTATGGTGTTCTGGGGGCGATTGTCCTGAGAACTATCATGATTTTTACCGGCACCTGGCTTATTACACAGTTCTCCTGGGTGCTGTACCTGTTTGGCGCATTTCTGCTGTTCACCGGGATTAAAATGGCTGTTGCTAAAGAAGATGACAGTAGCCTGGAAAATAAACCGCTGGTGCGCTGGCTGAAAGGCCATTTACGTATGACTGATACTATTGAGAATGAACACTTTGTGGTACGTAAAAATGGTCTGCTGTTCGCCACCCCGTTGCTGCTGGTGCTGATTCTGGTAGAGCTCAGTGATGTGATTTTTGCTGTTGACAGTATCCCGGCCATTTTTGCTGTTACTACCGATCCATTTATTGTGCTCACCTCAAACTTGTTTGCCATTCTGGGGCTACGCGCCATGTATTTCCTGCTGGCAGGTGTTGCTGAACGCTTCTCTATGCTGAAGTACGGGCTGTCCGTCATTCTGGTATTCATCGGCGTGAAGATGCTTATCGTGGACTTCTTCCATATCCCGGTTGGCATTTCTCTGGGCGTAGTTGGCGCAATCCTGGCCCTGACATTGCTGTTCAATAGTTGGGTAAACTGGCGAAATGACAGACAAAACAAGATGAAATAATCATCTGGCTAAGGGGGCATTTGCCCCTTTATTATTTGGTAAAGTAGCAGGCTGAACATTTGCTGCAATTGTCACAAATTTGTTACAGCTTAGTTATTAATTCTGGATGAACTCAAAAGAATTAGAGCATATCGCTTCCACCGCGAGAGAATATCCTTATACTCACCAATGCAAACACATTGTTACATCCCGCTATAAATGTCACAAATAATACGGCAGCCGGGATGTTTCGCATCATCTCAGACAGGAAATATCAATGGCTACACACTCTTCTCCTGGCCTGTTCCAGCGTATTGCGCAGGGCAGTCTGGTTAAACAAATCCTCGTAGGTTTGATTCTGGGTATTCTGCTGGCGTGGGCATCAAAACCCGCGGCCCTGGCAGTCGGTCTGCTTGGCACATTATTTGTCGGTGCACTGAAAGCCGTTGCGCCAGTGCTGGTGCTGATGCTGGTCATGTCTTCTATTGCCAGCCATACCAAAGGGCGTAAAACCAATATTCGCCCTATTCTGGTGCTCTATTTACTGGGGACATTCAGCGCGGCATTGTGTGCGGTGGTGGTCAGTTTTGTGTTCCCTTCTACCCTGCATCTGACTGCAGCCGCCACTGACGTCACCCCGCCTTCTGGTATTGTTGAGGTATTGAAAGGCCTGCTGATGAGCATGGTGTCCAACCCCGTCGATGCTCTGCTGAAAGGCAACTACATTGGTATCCTGGTGTGGGCTGTGGGGTTAGGTTTCGCTCTGCGTCATGCAAACGAAGGAACCAAAAACCTGGTCACCGACTTCTCACATGCCGTCACGTTTATGGTGCGTGTTGTTATCCGTTTTGCGCCGCTGGGTATTTTTGGTCTGGTTTCTTCCACTCTGGCGGAAACAGGGTTCAGTACCTTGTTGGGCTACGGCCAGTTACTGGTTGCGCTAATTGGCTGTATGTTCCTGGTTGCGCTGGTAGTTAACCCGTTGCTGGTCTTTTTAAAAATTCGCCGCAACCCTTACCCTCTGGTATTTACCTGCCTGCGTGAAAGTGGTGTCACAGCGTTCTTTACCCGCAGTTCTGCGGCAAATATCCCGGTAAACATGGCACTGTGCGAGAAGCTGAACCTGGATAAAGACACCTACTCGGTATCTATCCCTCTGGGTGCAACTATCAATATGGCCGGTGCTGCGATTACTGTTACTGTGCTGACACTGGCGGCAGTCAATACTCTGGGTATTGCTGTCGATTTACCTACCGCTTTGCTGTTGAGTATTGTGGCATCGCTATGTGCCTGTGGCGCGTCTGGTGTCGCGGGTGGCTCTCTGTTGCTGATTCCGCTGGCTTGCGGGATGTTCGGTATTCAGAATGATGTCGCCATGCAGGTTGTCGCTGTTGGCTTCATTATTGGCGTACTGCAAGATTCCTGCGAAACGGCTCTGAACTCATCTACCGATGCGCTGTTCACCGCCGCAGCATGCCAGGCTGAAGATGCCCGGCTGGCCGACCGTAACCCATTACGCGGCTGATATCATTCAGACACTCCCTCCGGCCGGGCCGGGGGGAATTTAGTGTGTTTTCTCAACTAAAAATGGGTCAATCCCACGTTTCTGCATTTTCCAGAAACGAATAATTGTCACGCCATTTACGATTAAAAAACTCCCTTCTATCAGCGTACCGCCTATCGAACCCAGTAAAGCGTTGTGTGTCACCCAGCATGCTGTTGAACACCACATAACACAACGCGTAGTCAGGCCTTTGCAACGAAATAACGCCCAGGTACTGGCAACGGTCCCAATCACTGGCAGCACTTCAAACCAGTACTCAACATGGATTGAACCTGATAACAACGTCAGAGCGATAAAAATTCCCATCACCCACAAACTGCGGGTACGCAGCGTGATTAACGTTCGGATGGCATTCAATTCTGCGCTGGCACCCGCCGGGAATGCCCCCATCAGGAAAAAATGAATACCGATAACAGCACTGTATATTGAAAGCTGTATCTTAAAACGCCGTTCATCACGATTGAGAAAAGTAGTTATACCAATCAAAAACGCAATGACCCCGATGCCCTGAGCAAGCCAGTATGCTGACATGGGAAACCCTTAACAGTAGAAAAAGATAATGCCAAAAAAGAAACGGCGCATCACCAAGTGAAACGCCGTTTTATTTTACGCCAGTGCTGGCATTTTACAATGTGACACCACTCTTGAAGATAGCCAGTTCGCGGAAATCATTTTTCTCATTGCAGGTTTGTTTGCCGTCGGCGATATCCACAATAAGGTCAATGAATTTTTCCAGTAATTGTGGCATCAGAGTGCCATGCAACAACTGACCCGCATCGAAATCGATCCAGTGCGGTTTTTTCGCCGCCAGTTCACTGTTTGTGGCAATCTTAACAGTGGGCACAAACCCGCCATAAGGCGTGCCACGCCCGGTACTGAACAGCACCATATGGCAACCCGCACCAGCCAGCGCACTGGTCGCAACGGCATCGTTGCCGGGTGCGCTTAACAGGTTAACCCCGTGTTTTTTCAGGCGCTCACCATAACGCAGCACATCCACAACCTGGCTGGAGCCCGCTTTCTGCGTGCATCCCAGAGACTTCTCTTCCAGGGTTGTAATTCCACCAGCTTTGTTGCCTGGTGATGGGTTTTCGTAAATAGGCTGGTTATGGGCAATGAAATATTGTTTGAAATCATTCACCATAGTGACTGTTTTTTCAAACGTACTTTCATCACGGCAATGGCTCATCAGAATACGTTCCGCACCAAACATTTCTGGCACTTCCGTTAATACTGTTGTGCCTCCATTGGCAACCATAAAATCAGAGAAACGCCCAAGCATCGGGTTAGCAGTAATACCGGACAACCCGTCAGAACCACCACATTCAAGGCCAAACTTCAGTTCACTGAGTTTACCTGGCTGGCGTTTATCATGACGCATCGCTTCATATAACGCCTGGATGTGTTCAACCCCGGCTTCCACTTCATCGTCTTGCTGCTGGCAAATCATAAAGTGAACGCGATCTTCATCAAACTCGCCCAGGGTTTCACGAAAGGCGCTAACCTGGTTGTTTTCACACCCCAGACCAATCACCAGTACTGCCCCGGCATTAGGGTGGCGAACCATGTTTTGCAGCATAGTACGCGTATTGATGTGATCGTCGCCCAACTGGGAACAACCGTAGTTGTGGCCGAACAGGAAAACACCGTCAATATCAGAGGCGTCATCATTTTCTTTCAGAAAACGCTGCTGAATTTGGCGGGCGATCCCGTTAACACACCCAACGGTAGGCAGGATCCATAATTCGTTACGCACACCCACCTCGCCATTGGAGCGGCGGTAGATCTGAACATCGCGATCCCCCGCCTGCACCATGACATTCAGTGCTTCAGGTTGATAGCTGTACTCGTCCAAATCGCTCAGATTGGTACGCATATTATGCGAGTGAAGGTACTCACCAGGCCGGATATCAACCAGTGCATGACCGATAGGCAGACCATACTTAACAACGTTCTCACCCTTCGCGATTGCCCGGATGGCGAACTTGTGCCCACGCGCAACAGGTTGAAGCAGAGTAATGTCCTGCCCATCGACATTGACGATGGCCCCTTCGGCCTGGTCCACTAGCGCAACAGCGACATTATCTTGCGAATGGATCTTAATGTATTGCATATCAACCTCAGTTGAGACTTAGTTCAGCTCAATAGCAAAATAATCACGCGCATTGTTAAAGCAGATGTTTTTCACCATCTGGCCTAACAACTCGATATCTGCAGGTGCTTCACCCGCTTCAACCCAACGGCCAATCATCTGGCACAGGATGCGACGGAAATATTCATGACGGGTGTATGACAGGAAACTACGGCTGTCGGTCAGCATGCCAACAAAACGGCTTAACAGGCCCAACTGCGCCAGTTGAGTCATCTGACGTTCCATACCGTCTTTCTGGTCGTTAAACCACCAGCCGGAGCCAAACTGCATTTTCCCGGCGATACCTTCGCCCTGATAGTTACCAATCATGGTACCCAGGACTTCGTTATCACGCGGGTTCAGGCAGTAAAGGATAGTTTTCGGCAGTTGATTATTTTCGTTCTGTTTATCCAACAGACGCGCAAGCTCTTCCGCCAGCGGGCGGTCATTGATGGAATCGAAACCAACATCCGGCCCCAGCAGCTTAAACTGACGGGTGTTGTTGTTGCGCAGTGCACCGATGTGGTATTGCTGAACCCAGCCACGACGGGCATATTCCGCGCCCAACCAAACCAGTACTGCGGTTTTGAACTGAGCAACTTCCAGCGCAGACGGAGTAGCTCCAGCCAGGCGGCGCGCGAGAATGCTATCCAGTGTTGCTTCATCAGCATCGGCATACATTACGACATCCAGCGCATGGTCAGACACTTTACAACCGTGGGCTTCGAAGTGATCCAGGCGTTTTTTCAGCGCAGTTTGCAGATCGCTGAAACGGCGAATATCGGTGTCAGAAACTTCCGCCAGTTTGCCGATGTAATCAACAAAAGTGGCCAGTTCAATGTTAAATGCTTTGTCCGGACGCCAGCTTGGCAACACTTTGATGTCAAAACTGGTATCAGCCGCAATAGCACTGTGGTGATTCAGGGCATCGATCGGGTCATCAGTTGTCCCAACCATTTTCACGTTCATCTGCTTCATGATACCGCGAGCAGAGAAGGTGTCTTCAGCAAGCAGCGCATTACACTGCTCCCAAATTTCATCTGCTGTTTTCGGTGACAGCAATTTACCTGTAATACCAAACGGGCGACGTAATTCCAGGTGCGTCCAGTGGTAAAGCGGGTTACCAATGGTGTGCGGCACGGTTTCCGCCCAGGCGTTGAATTTTTCGCGGTCAGTCGCATCACCGGTGCACAGACGCTCAGCAACACCATTAGAGCGCATAGCACGCCATTTGTAGTGATCGCCTTTCAACCAGATGTCATACAAGTTTTTAAAACGATAGTTTTCTGCGACTTGCTGCGGGGGAAGGTGGCAGTGGAAGTCAAAAATTGGCTCATCCGCTGCGTAGTCGTGGTACAAGCGACGGGCAAATTCAGTATCAAGCAGAAAGTCTTCAGTCATAAACCGAGTCATTATCGTTATTCCTCTGGACACGTTATCGGATATCTAATCAGTATGACTACAAAGTTATCACACCAATTCATTGCATCCGAGTGGAATTTTGTGTCCCGGATCACATAAACCATACAAATTATGTTTATTTAAAGTTAAAAAAAGTACTGCAAGCCGCGCCAGTTCTGGCAAAGCATACCCCGATTTAATAACCCTGTCTTTAATGTACTTTTGTGATGGCTCTCAACTTTTAAAGATGTATGACAAGTTATCTTTTGCCACGTCAAGAACAGTAAATATTACGGAATATTTGGCGATGCGCTTTTATCGCTTTTGTAGGTATGGATGCCGGATGCTTTACACATTCTAACTAGCAAGGCACGGGCCATACCTAAGTTTCACTGGTAGAACCCTCCTGAATAAAACTCATATGCAGGTCTGGTCCTGTAATGCAACCGTGTGGCGCGGTTGAAAACAAATACTGAGGTTCGAAATGCGAAAGATCAAAGGCTTACGCTGGTATATGATTGCACTGGTCACGCTGGGGACCGTGTTGGGGTATTTAACCCGTAACACTGTCGCTGTGGCTGCGCCGACTCTGCAAGAACAGCTCCATATTACTACTCAGCAATACTCATATATTATTGCCGCTTATTCTGCATGCTACACAGTAATGCAGCCTGTTGCTGGCTATATCCTTGATATTCTTGGTACAAAAGTTGGCTACGCCGTATTTGCCATCTTCTGGGCTATCTTCTGTGGTGCAACAGCGTTGGCGGGAAGCTGGGGCGGTCTGGCTATTGCCCGTGGGGCAGTCGGTGCCGCAGAAGCCGCAATGATCCCTGCAGGCCTGAAAGCCAGTAGTGAATGGTTCCCGGCGAAAGAACGTTCCATTGCCGTGGGCTACTTCAACGTAGGCTCCTCTATTGGTGCCATGATTGCGCCGCCTCTGGTTGTGTGGGCGATTATGATCCACAGCTGGGAAATGGCATTTGTTATCACCGGGGTTCTGAGTTTTGCCTGGGCGATGCTGTGGCTGTTCTTCTATAAGCACCCGAAAGATCAGAAAAAACTGTCTGATGAAGAACGTGATTACATCATCAGTGGTCAGGAAGCTTTGCATCAAACCAGTAACATCAAAAAGCTTTCTGCCTGGCAGATCCTGCGTAACCGCCAGTTCTGGGGTATTGCGTTACCGCGTTTCCTTGCTGAACCGGCCTGGGGTACGTTTAACGCCTGGATCCCGCTGTTTATGTTTAAAGTCTACGGCTTTAACTTGAAAGAAATCGCCATGTTCGCCTGGATGCCAATGCTGTTCGCTGACCTGGGTTGCGTAATTGGTGGGTATTTACCTCCGCTGTTCCAGCGCTGGTTTGGTGTTAACCTGATTGTTTCTCGTAAGCTGGTTGTCACCATGGGTGCATTCCTGATGATTGGCCCAGGTACCATTGGTTTGTTCACCAGCCCTTATGTCGCTATCGCTCTGCTGTGTGTGGGTGGCTTTGCCCACCAGTCACTGTCCGGCGCTCTGATTACGTTGTCTTCTGACGTATTTGGACGTAACGAAGTGGCTACTGCTAACGGGATGACTGGTATGGCAGCCTGGACCGCCAGTACGTTGTTCGCTCTGGTTGTCGGTGCGCTGGCCGACAAAATTGGGTTCAGCCCGCTGTTTGCCGTACTGGCTGTGTTCGACTTGCTCGGTGCACTGGTTATCTGGACGGTACTGAAAAATAAATCCGCTGAAGACATTGTGGATGAAGGTGGCGTTGCTCACGCTGCGGCGCAAAGTTAAACCTGGTTCTCAAAAAGCCGCCTTAAGGCGGCTTTTTATTAGCATCAAGTAGAGCCGGGAAGAGATAAGTGGTATAACAAATTAGTTTCATCATGTATCAGACCCCATCCTGGAGCCGCTTATGGAGTTATCGGATTCTCGTCGCTTATATCAGCAACTGGCCGCTGAGCTAAAACACCGAATAGAAAGCGGAGTTTATCTTGTCGGAGACAAATTACCGGCGGAGCGTTTTATTGCTGACGAGAAAAATGTCAGCCGGACAGTGGTACGCGAAGCCATTATCATGCTTGAAGTGGAAGGGTATGTTGAAGTCCGTAAAGGTTCAGGCATTCATGTCATCGCCAACCAGGCCCGCTACAGTGCGCAACCCGATGAGCGGTTTGAATTCGCTAATTACGGTCCTTTTGAATTACTCCAGGCCCGCCAGTTGATTGAAAGTAATATTGCAGAATTTGCGGCAACGCAGGTGACCAAGCAAGACATCATGAAGTTGATGGAAATTCAGGAACAGGCGCGGCATGAGAAATGTTTCAGGGATTCGCAATGGGACTTACAGTTCCATGTGCAAGTTGCCCTGGCCACCCAAAACAGCGCGTTAGCCGCTATTGTAGAAAGAATGTGGACACAGCGTGTTCATAACCCTTACTGGAAAAAGTTACACGATCATATCGATCTCAGAACAGTCGATCACTGGTGCGATGACCATGATCAGATTTTGCGTGCCCTGGTCAGAAAAGATCCCCACGCAGCTAAACTGGCGATGTGGCAGCATTTGGAAAATACCAAACAGATGCTGTTTAATGAAACCAGCGACGACTTTGAGTTCAACGCAGACCGCTACTTGTTTGCTGAAAACCCGGTCGTTCACCTTGAAGCTCCCGGCATCCCACATAAATAATTCGTCAATGGGCGAGAGATATTCAGGGCGTTAGTGTCAGCCTTTGTAAATACTCTCGCCAGCCTGCATTTTACCGCGCAAAATCAGCCCGACTACTGCTAAATATTGTGACGCACAACATCTATATTTGTTACAATTGTACGCATTTTTCGTGGCCAGCCTGGCTTTTTGCTGCCTTTTGCCACGTATGTGATACGCCAGAAAAGGCTGTTTTTTATACGGTGATCCAGTTTGTACGCTGATAATGTTTTTACGGCAGCACACACGCGACAGACCCATCCCGCCATTTGCCTTCTTCTGCCGTTATTGGTTTTGACTGATGTGCCAGGACCCCTGAATGGAACTTTTTACACAACTCCTTAATGCACTCTGGAGTCAGGATTTTGAAACCCTTGCCAATCCTTCAATGATTGGCATGTTGTATTTCGTTTTATTTACGATTTTGTTCCTGGAAAATGGCTTACTCCCGGCGGCATTCCTCCCTGGAGACAGTTTGTTAATTTTAATCGGCGTACTGATTGCTAAAGGTGCACTGGCGGCTGTCCCCACATTGATTTTGCTTACCGCAGCAGCCAGCCTGGGTTCCTGGGTCGGCTTTATTCAAGGCCGCTGGCTTGGCAACGCCCGACTTGTGCAGAAATGGCTATCTCATCTGCCCGCCCATTATCATCAACGTGCCCACCATTTGTTCCATAAGCACGGCCTTTCCGCATTACTTGTGGGCAGGTTCATCGCATTTGTTCGTACTCTGCTCCCAACCATTGCGGGCCTTTCTGGCCTGAGCAGCTCTCGTTTTCAGTTTTTCAACTGGATGAGTGGGTTACTGTGGGTTCTGATTTTGACTGCTCTGGGTTACCTGCTGGGCAAAACCCCCGTGTTTGCCAAATATGAAGATGCGTTGATGTCCTGTCTGATGCTTATCCCGGTGGTACTACTGGTCTTCGGTCTGTTGGGTTCCCTGGTGATGTTGTGGAAAAAACGCAGCGGGAGCAAAGGATGAAACTGTTCCATCATTTAACTAATAACCGGGCCCACCTTGCTATCGTGGCTCTGTTACTGATCTGTGCCAGCACCGTATTCTGGGCCGCGACCCGTAAGCCAGACACCACTCTGGAAATTCGCCCTGCACAGGCTGGCGCAACAATTCCCGATGGTTTCTTCGTCTGGCACCATCTTGATGCCAATGGCATTCGGGTGAAAAGCATTACACCAGATAACAATAAGCTCGTGATTAAATTTGATTCCAACGTGCAAAGCGAAGCCGCTGCCCGGGTGCTTTCTGCAACACTTCCCCATGGGTATGTTATCACGCCCCGCCAGGAACCAACCCCGTTTGACCACTGGCTGGCCCGCCTTGGCGTTTCACCTTCCAGAATTGGCTAACTTGCTTTACCGAATATTCTGAATATTTTCACTTACTTTGCCGTTTAGCTGCATCCTGACTATGCTTACCAGGCGATTTAAAAATACAAAATCGCTACACTGACAGCATCTTCAACGGACTGGTGCCCCCTTGTTGCTGCTACCAGAAACGAACGGACATGTTAACAATGAATTATCGCACCTTGCTGGTTTGTACGTTTACCTTGCTGTTTTTCTCCCCTCTGATACAGGCATCCACCGCCTGTCAGGACAAGCAGCAAGATATATTGCGTGAGATAAGTTATGCGAAAAAGCACCATAATCAGCGCCGTATTGATGGCCTGAATAAGGCTCTGGCGGAGGTCAGGTCCCGGTGCAGGGAAGAATCCCATCACAGCAACTTATCGGGTGAAAAACATAAAAGCACTCATACGCGATAAAGGCCCACTCGAACGGCAGGCCAGCGTTACAGCAGTCACCGCATATGTATAGCGGTGACTGATTCATGGAACTGTGAATTAACTGGAGAAGCCTGTATGTCTAAAGATACTGAACAACTGCGAGATGAACTTAAATCCCTGGCGGATACTCTTGAGGAAGTGCTGAATTCTTCGGGTGAGAAATCGAAAGAAGAAGTTGAAAAAGTACGAGCCAAAGCTGAACGTATGCTGAAACAGAGCCGGGTGCGGGTAAGTGAAACAAGTGAGGCAGTGCTGCGACAGACAAAAGAAGCAGCCTGCAAAGCAGATAACTATGTGCATGAAAATCCATGGGCCGGAATCGGAATTGGTGCCGCTGCGGGTCTGGTACTGGGTATGCTGCTGGCGCGTCGTTAATGATGGATAATTCTCCGACACAAGGGCCGGGAGGGCGTATTCTTGGTTCGGGAAAGCGAATTCTGTCGCTGCTGGTCTCCATGGTGGAGACCCGGCTTCAGTTAGCTGTAGTCGAACTGGAAGAGGAGAAAGCGCGCCTGTTTCAGTTACTTCTTCTGCTGTCACTGACGTTGCTTTTCACTCTGTTTGGTCTTGCCAGCCTGCTGGTGCTCATTGTTTGGGTTATTGACCCTCAATACCGGCTCTATGCCCTGACGGCAGCAACAGTTGTATTGTTACTCCTCGCACTCTTCTGTGGTCTTGTGGCGTTGCATAAATCACGGGCCTCCACTCTGCTGCGCCAAACTCGTAAAGAGTTAGCAAACGACAGGCAGGCACTGGAGGATACTCACCATGAATGAATCACTTGCCGAACGAAAGGCGCGGCTGACATTGCGTATTCAGCAGCAACGCCTTGACTTGCTCAGCGCAGAGCGCGAGTGGCTATCTGCAATGGCACCGGTAGATGCGGGCTGGGGGTATCTGGCCCGCTACAAATGGGTGGCCATCGCCGGAAGCGGTATACTGGCGACCTGGCAATTGCGCCATCCTGGAAGGCTGATACGCCTGTTAAGACGTGGGCCACTGGTCTGGAGCGCCTGGCGCTTAGTCCGTAACATACGGCGCTGACTGATAAAATCCCGCGGTTCCCCCGTGGGATTCTTTCAATTCAAACATAATCAATTTTTTTGAATTTTTCTGACAATTATACTTGCTAACAATCTCCCTTCAGTCTCTTTAGTATTCAGCCATGGACAGCAAGGCACACTAATCACCTGCTGCTACTCAATAAAAATAAACTGGTTTCCTGGAGAGAGTAAGATGAAAAAATTCGAAAATATTGGTTTTCTGGTTGCACGCATCCTGATGCCAATTCTGTTTATCTATGCCGGCTGGGGCAAAATCAACGCTTACGGAGCAACTCAACAATACATGCAGGCAATGGGTGTGCCGGGGGCCTTATTACCGCTGACCATCTTACTGGAGTTTGGCGGTGGCCTGGCTATCCTGTTTGGTTTCCTGACGCGCACAACAGCTATTATTACTGCAATCTTCACGTTAATTACTGCGTTTATCTTCCACAGTAATTTTGCAGAAGGCGTGAACTCACTGATGTTCATGAAAAACCTGACGATTGCAGGCGGTTATCTGCTGCTTTTCATCACCGGCCCTGGTGCCATCAGCCTGGACCGTGTCCTGAAAAAGAGCTGGTAATGGTTCAAAGCAAAAGGCGGAGATATGCTCCGCCTTTTGCTGTATCACGGCAACTGACAATCAGCCCCTTCACTTGTTTCTCGCTATAACAGTGTGCAGTTGGGAAAACGGGTTGAAGAAACAGAACAGAGGAAACAGACATGGGACAACTTATTGACGGAGTCTGGCACGATACCTGGTATGATACGAAATCAACTGGCGGGCGATTCAAGCGCTCTGTCTCCGCTTTTCGCAACTGGATAACGCCAGACGGCACACCGGGCCCAACCGGAACAGGTGGTTTTTCAGCATCAACATCCCGCTACCATTTGTATGTCTCTCTTGCCTGCCCCTGGGCTCACCGAACGCTGATTATGCGGCAATTGAAAGGGCTTTCTGATTTTATTCCCGTTTCAGTGGTCCACCCCTTGATGTTTGAACACGGCTGGACACTGGCACAGGATTTCCCGGGCGCTACAGGCGATGGCCTGTACCAACATGAGTATTTATACCAACTCTACTTACATGCCGATGAGCAATACTCTGGCCGTGTTACCGTCCCCGTATTATGGGATAAACAAAACCAGACGATTGTCAGCAACGAATCAGCTGAGATTATCCGTATGTTTAACAGTGCATTTGATGCACTGGGCGCAACAGCGGGAGATTACTATCCCGAAGCTTTGCGTGAACAAATAGATGAGATTAACGCCTGGATCTATGACTCCGTGAATAATGGTGTGTATAAGGCAGGGTTCGCGACATCTCAGGATGCGTATGATGAAGCGGTAGCCGGCGTGTTTACTGCGCTGGATAAACTGGAAGACCTGCTGGGGCAACAACGCTGGCTGGTGGGTAACCAAATGACAGAAGCAGATATCCGCCTGTGGACCACGCTTATCCGTTTTGATCCGGTGTATGTCACCCACTTCAAATGCGACCGCAAACGCATCAGTGATTACCCCAACCTGTTCGCCTACTTACGGGATATTTACCAGATACCCGGAGTTGCTAATACGGTTAACTTTGATCATATCCGCCACCACTATTTTTGTAGCCATAAAACCATTAACCCAACCGGCATTATCTCCACAGGCCCGGTTCAGAATTTAATGCAGCCCCACGGGCGCGAACAGCAGTTTCCAGGTTAAATACCGTTAAATTGTGAGACGAAAACCGGGCCTGCGCCCGGTTTTTGCCCTCATTTAACAAGCCCACGCTATTTCTGCTCAAAAAGGTGAGAACTCAACCATTCTCTGTGCCTGCCATTTGCCAGTTTTATTTTCAGTCCTATGCTTTATTTGGTGATTAAAAAGGTTGTCTGACTGGAAAGGAGAGTGCAAATGGACTGGTATTTAAGCGCGCTGCGCAATTACTTTGGTTTTCAGGGAAGAGCTCGCCGCAAAGAATTTTGGATGTTTACCCTGGTTAATATCATTTTTGCTGCAGTTCTGGCGGTGCTGGACAATATGTTACACCTGCGTATTCATGAGCAGGGGGTATTATCATCGTTGTATAGCCTGTTTGTGTTAATTCCTTCACTGGCGCTACAATTTCGCCGCCTGCACGATACCAACCGTTCAGCCTGGTGGTTGCTACTCATGTTCATTCCACTGATTGGCGCGCTGATCTTGCTGGCGTTCTATTGTCAGGAAGGTAACCGTGGTGCCAACCGTTTTGGCAATGACCCTAAAATAGCGATTAACTGACAGCACAGAACCCGGTGCAACTCCCCGGGTTCTGCTGCAAAAGCGTGGGCTATTTCATTTGCGCGAACAGTTTCGGTATTTCACGCAGGCACCATGACTTGGCTTCACCCATGCTGTCGCCCCGCCAGGCCATGATAATGTCAACCTCGCTGGTCGATTCGGGGCTCACGACCCGTAAACGCCCTTCCTCGATATCCTGTTTCACCAGCGGCCATGGCATGGTTGCCACCCCCATGCCATCCAGTAAAGCCCGATGCTTATCATGAATGGTACTTACCGTAAGGCGCGGCTGTTTATCCAGCAGCTGGACGGTTAATACCGGGCGCTCGCGTGCGGTGTCAGCCACCGCTATACCCCGGTATTTCACACGCGTTACCTCTGAAAGCGGCTCTGCCTCGTTATGGATAGGATGGTCTGCCGCTGCGACATAAACATTCTTCATGGAGTAGAGCTTTCGGGAGTTAATCTCTGTTGAAGAGCGAAAATGCATGTCGGGTGCAATAACGATATCCGCCCGCCCTTGTTCAAGACGCTCCCAGGCGCCAGCCAGTACCTCGGTCAGCAGGGAAAGCTGGGTATTGGCTTTTTGTGCCAGCCTCTCCACCAGAGGAAATAATGCAAAAGTAGGTACCAGTGCTTCAGTCACAATCGTCAGGTGAGTTTCCCACCCCCTGGCCAGTGCTTCAGCATCTGTTGTGAGTTTATCGGCAGCTTCCAGCAACACCCGGCCCCGTTCCAGCAGCATTCTGCCGACATTGGTGAATTTAGTACGGTGACCTGAGCGGTCGAAGAGCACCACATCCAACTCTTCCTCAAGCTTTTGCATGGTGTAACTCAGTGCAGAAGGTACTCTGCCCAGTTCATCTGCCGCTGCTGCAAAACTTCCCCGCCGGTCAATAGCATCCATCACTCTTAATGACTCCAGCGTGAGTGCGCGTTCTTTTGCCATCCTCTTCTCTTTCAGGAAATTTGAACATACCAAGCAGATTAACTGGCTAACAATGCAGCGTCCAGTTACTTAACATGGAGAGAGCAAAAAGAGGTTAAAACATGATTACGACAAGAACTGCAAAACAGTGTGGCCAGGCAGATTTCGGCTGGTTACAGGCACGTTACACTTTCTCATTTGGACATTACTTTGACCCGGACTTACTCGGCTACGCATCATTACGTGTACTGAATCAGGAAGTTTTGGCACCTGGTGCCGCATTTCAGCCGCGCACTTACCCTAAAGTGGATATCCTGAATTTAATTCTGGATGGTGAAGCAGAATACCGTGACAGCGAGGGTAACCATATTCGGGTTAAAGCAGGTGAGGCGTTGCTTTTATCCACTCAGCAAGGTTGTAGTTACAGTGAGCATAATGCCAGTAAAGATAAATCGCTCACCAGGATGCAGCTGTGGCTTGATGCCTGCCCGGAACGCGAAAATCCGTTAATCCAGAAAATAACCCTGTCAGGGGACAAGCGGCAGTTAATTGCCTCACCGGATGGCCAACAAAACAGCCTGGTGCTGCGCCAGCAAGTCTGGCTCCATTATGTGAACCTGAAAGCAGGCGAACAGGAAGAGTTTCAGTTACATGGGCCACGGGCATATTTGCAGTCTATTCATGGTTCTTTTCACGCGCAAACAGGCGCTCAGGAAAAAGCCCATATGACTTGTGGTGACGGCGCATTTATTAAGGATGAGGCACATCTAACCCTTGTGGCGGATACCGACCTGGAAGGGTTACTGGTAGACTTGCCTGTATAACCACACCATGAGAGAGACTGTTATGCAACACGAACAAACACTCGCAAACAGCGCAACAACACCTGTGGCAAAGCCTGCTTCACTCGACGATGTTTTTACCCAAATGCTGGATGAGCTGGAAGCAATTGTCGCGGAAGCACAAGTTCGCCTGGCTGAAGAGCTTTATGCCTGACACCACACTTTTTCTGCCAGGCCTGGGGCATCAGGCCTTCAGAATATAGACAAAGGCACAAATTTTTTGTCCCTGCTGCGTAGTCACTTCCGCGGTTACCCGCAGGTAGTCAGCACCTTCAAAATCATCCAGCATCGCCCAGTTTTCATCCAACTTTGAGGATGAAAAAAGATATCCGTCAACAAGTTCGCCCTGTGAGTCCGGTATCAGCGCCGGGTAGCCACCAAGTGTGCGCCAGCCCGCATTGACCAGATGCCCCGTTACACAGGCCGGTTCCCAAAGGCCTTCCATTTGCGCCAATAACCCGGCGTTTTTCTCCCCCGGGCAGAGAGATCCATAGACAAACAAATATGCCATAGCGGCTCCTGGTACCTGTCTCACTAAAACGAAGAATGGATGAAATAACTTACTGTGTGAAGTCAGCAAGGCAAGCCTGCAATAGTGCCACTGTCGCCTCCCGGTCTTCTTCCCGCTGCGCCTGAACAATCGCGCCATCCACTAATAAAGCACATTTTTGCGCCGTCTGAATACGCTGTGGGGTATCTGGCAGACATTGCGCGATAGTATCCGCCATATCCTGCTTATGTTCACGAATTACGGGCAGAGCCTCCGGTAATACACCGGTAATTTCACTGGTAGCATTAATAAAAGCACAGCCGTGAAATTCAGGTGACAGAAACCAGCGGGAAAGCACCTGTGGTAGTGCCAGGCAGAGCTTGCCACTCTGCGCCATTTCCTCTTTCAAAGCGGTGGCAAACCACGTTATCCATAAGCCATGCCGGTAGTGAAGAAAAGCCAAAATAAGGTCGTTCTTGGCCGGGAAATGGCGGTAGAAAGTTACTTTCGTCACCCCGGCTTCTTTGATTATCCGGTCTACGCCGGTAGCCCTGATTCCGTCTTTATAAAACAACTCATGGGCAGTGCGAATAATGCGCTCTTTAGCGCTGACTTCTTTAGTTGCAGTCACTTCAGGTTTCCTGATTTCAGTCAATAAGTAGACAGACCTGTCTACATCAGATAAATTAAGTAGACAAATCTGTCTACATACTACAGGAGATATCATGGAAACACGACCACCCGTTCCCCCTTTTACTTACGACAGTGCCACACTAAAAGTACGGATGGCAGAAGATGCCTGGAATAGCCGCGATCCTGAAACAGTATCGCGGGTGTATGCGCCTGATACTGTCTGGCGCAACCGGGCAGAGTTTGTCACCGGGCGTGAGGCTGTGGTGAAATTTTTACAACGCAAATGGCAAAAAGAACTGGATTATCGGTTAATCAAAGAGTTATGGGCAGTAAATGAGAACAGGATTGCTGTCCGGTTTGCTTATGAATGGCACGATGACTCAGGGAACTGGTTCCGTAGTTATGGTAACGAAAACTGGGAATTTAATGAGCAAGGCCTTATGGTAAGGCGCTTTGCCTGTATCAACGATCTCCCTATTTCGCACACTGAACGCCTGTTCTTCTGGCCTTTAGGCAGGCGCCCGGATAACCACCCCGGGCTGAGCGAATGTGGTTGTTGAGTGCCAGAGCGAGTATTACAAAAAGAAAAACCCCGCCATTGCTGGCGGGGCCTGAAAGTGTGAAGCTGACTGGTAAGCCGCGTTCTTCGTTATATAGCGTCTTGGGCAGTCATTCATCTCTGTTGATAAAAGAAAAGCCCCGCCATTGCTGGCGGGGCCTGAAAGTGTGAAGCTGACCGGTAAGCCGGGTTCTGTCTTGGACAGTCATTCATCTAGGCCAGCAATCGCTCACTGGCTCAAGCAGCCTACCCGGGTTCAGTACGGGCCGTACCTTATGAACCCCTATTTGGCCTTGCTCCGGGTGGAGTTTACCGTGCCACGAACTGTTGCCAGCCGTGCGGTGCGCTCTTACCGCACCCTTTCACCCTTACCTGATCCTGCTTGCGCAGGCCATCGGCGGTTTACTCTCTGTTGCACTGGTCGTGGGTTTGCACCCCCCAGGCGTTACCTGGCACCCTGCCCTATGGAGCCCGGACTTTCCTCTCCTCCGCCCGTCTCCTTCGAAAAGGACGACGACGAAGCAGCGACTGTCTGGTCAGCTTCGGCGCGCAGTATAGAGGGTTTCACGCCGTCTGTCACCTTGCGGTGCACATACCGACCATTAACGTGGCCGCAATATTACGCGACTCACGATAGATATTTTCAAACGCGCCCCGAAACGCCTCTTCCAGAGAGCCAATACTGCTTAATACGCTGAATACGGCATCAATACCATACTGATGCACAACAGCGACATCCTTCGTCAGAGAGCCCGCTATACCAATGACGGGCTTATGGTATTTTTTCGCCACACTGGCAATACCAACTGGCACCTTACCATGAATACTTTGGCTATCCAGCCGGCCTTCACCTGTAACAACCCAGGTGCAGTCGTGAATGTGTTCTTCCAGATTCAGTGCTTCAGTGACAATCTCAATACCACTGCGCAACTCTGCACCCAAAAACGACATTAATGCTGCTCCCATACCACCAGCCGCACCAGCGCCAGGGACATTCTTCACATCGACATTCAGCGCACTTTTAATGATGTCTGCGAAGTGGTCAAGATTATAATCCAGCGTGCGAATCATGCTTTCCGTCGCCCCTTTCTGAGGCCCAAAGATTCGGGAAGCGCCGTATTCACCCAATAAAGGGTTGGTGACATCACAAGCAACATTAATCACGCAATGCGCAAGGCGGGAGTCCATATTGCTGATATCAATATTACGCAGTTGTAAAAGACTACCGCCACCAAAACCAATTTCCTCACCGGCTTCATCGGTAAGGCGGGCACCCAAAGCCTGAACCATACCCGCGCCACCATCATTGGTCGCACTGCCACCAATACCAATAATGATGTTTTGAGCACCTTTCTCCAGTGCATGGAGAATTAATTCCCCCGTACCACGAGAAGTCGTCAGTAATGGGTTACGCTGTTCCGGTGGAACCAGTGCAAGACCGCTGGCCTGGGCCATTTCAATAAATGCGGTTTTCCCGTCACCCGAAATACCCCATTCCGCCATAACCTGTTGCCCTAAAGGCCCGGTAACCGGGGAGCTCATTCTGACTCCCTGAGTGGCCGTTATCATGGCATCAACGGTTCCTTCGCCACCATCGGCAACCGGCACGGAGACATATTCGGCATCAGGGAAGATTTCACGAAATCCTTTTTCAATTGCCTGCGCTACCTGAGTGGCAGAAAGGCTCTCTTTGTATGAGTCGGGTGCAATTACGATTTTCATAAGGTTGTTGCCTGGTCATGCCACTCAGGGCGAAAACATCCGGGCGCTGTCTCGCGCCCTTGCCTTATCGGCTGACTTCAGTCTTAGCCAGTTTTTCGTAGTAGCATGCCAGTGCACTGTGGTCGGCAGAGCCAAGCCCGTCAGCACGTAATGCCTGCATCATTTCCATTACCGCTGCGGTCAGAGGTAACTGAGCACCCACGCCATGGGAAGTATCCAGCGCATTCGCCAGGTCTTTAATATGCAGTTCAATACGAAAACCCGGTTTGAAATTACGATCCATAACCATTGGGGCTTTGGCATCCAGCACAGTGCTTCCTGCCAACCCACCGCGGATTGCCTGATAAACCAGATCCGGGTTAACACCCGCTTTCGTTGCCAGAACCAGAGCTTCAGACATTGCTGCAATATTCAGGGCAACAATGACCTGGTTTGCCAGTTTAGTCACATTACCTGCACCGACATCGCCGGTATGAACCACTGAACCTGCCATTGATTTCATCAGGTCGTAGTATTTATCGAATACTGCTTTGTCACCGCCAACCATCACAGACAATGTGCCATCCACAGCTTTGGGTTCACCACCGCTAACCGGTGCATCAAGCATGGATACGCCTTTCGCTTTCAGTGCTTCACTGATTTCGCGGCTGGCAAGTGGAGCAATGGAACTCATATCAATTAACACCAGCCCCTGGCGGGCACCTTCGATAATACCGTTCTCACCCAATGCAACTTCTTTCACATGTGGGGAGTTGGGCAGCATCGTAATAATGACATCACACTGTTCAGCAATGGCTTTCGGTGTTGCTGCAGTTTCTGCACCTGCAGCAATAACATCGGCAATGGCTTCAGGATTACGGTCTGAAACCACCAGGGAATAACCGGCCTTAATGAGGTTTTTACTCATTGGTTTACCCATAATACCCAGGCCAATAAAACCAACTTTCATCGTCATAATTTGCTCTCTCTCGCTATTTACAGGTGGTCGTTACTTTTTGAATGCATCACACAGTTTTTGAGTGGCACCGCGGAAAACCCCAAGGTCACTGCCCACAGCAACAAAGGTTGCGCCCCACTCCAGGTAACGACGGGCATCAGCTTCAACGGGTGCCAAAATACCGGCGGGTTTGCCATGTGCTTTTGCGCGTTCAAAAATATGCGCAATTGCGCGTTGCACTTCAGGATGAGAAGGGTTGCCCAGATAACCCAATGCGGCGGACAAATCACCCGGCCCCACGAAGATGCCATCCACACCCTCAGTCGCAGCAATTGCATCCAGGTTATCCAGCCCTTCCTGGCTTTCGATTTGCACCAGAATCGTGATGTTGTCGTTTACCGTTTTGAAGTAGTCTTTAACTGTGCCGTAGCCATTACTGCGATGAGAAACAGAAACGCCACGAATACCTTGCGGTGGATAACGTGTCGATGCCACAGCCCGTACGGCATCATCTTCTGATTCAACAAACGGGATCAGGAAGTTATAAAAACCGATATCCAAAAACCGTTTGATGATGACCGGCTCATTGGTTGGAACGCGCACCACAGGAGCACTGAGGCTGCCCTTCAGAGCCATAAGCTGGGGAATGAAGGTAGAAATATCATTCGGCGCATGTTCGCCATCCAGCACCAACCAGTCGAAACCAGCAAGGCCAAGCACTTCTGTTGTGATAGGGCTTGCAAGAGCAGACCAGCAGCCTATCTGTGTCTGGTGAGCCGCCAGCGCGGCTTTGAATGCATTTGGGAAAAATTCGCTATTCATTTGTCTTGCCTTTATCGTTGCTTATTTTTGAAGTTCCATACGTTTGATATCGCCAACAACCAGCAGGTAGCAAACCATCGCCATCAGTGCTGAACAGCCGACAAAGATCAGAGCAGCATTAAAGGAGTGAAGCTCGCTGACCAGGTAGCCAATCACCAGTGGAGTCACAATTGATGCTACATTACCGAAGACATTAAACACCCCACCGCACAACCCAACGATCTCTTTCGGTGCAGTATCTGAAATTACCGGCCAGCCCAGCGCCCCAAAACCTTTACCGAAGAATGCCAACGCCATCAGCGTCACAACCAGTGCGGTGTTATCGACGTAGTTACACAAAATGATGGTTGAGGCCAGTAACATGCCAAGCACTATTGGTAACTTACGGGCAAAGGTAAGAGAGACACCACGACGAATCAGGTAATCTGAGAACACGCCGCCCAATACTCCACCAGCAAAACCACACAGTGCAGGAATAGAAGCAACCAGGCCAACTTTCAAAATTGACATGCCACGCGCCTGAACCAGGTAAATAGGAAACCAGGTCAGGAAGAACCAGGTAATGGTATTAATGAAATACTGGCCAAAAAATACACCTAACATCATCCGGCTTGTAAGCAACTGTTTGATATAGTTAGCCTTTGGACCAGCGATGCTGTCATTCTTGCGTTGGTCCATATCCACAACTGCTCCACCTTTACGGATGAAGTCCAGTTCTGCTTCAGACATGCGCGGATGAGCTGTTGGGTTATGGATAGTACGAGTCCAGATCCAGGTCAGGATAAAGCCAATAACCCCCATTACGGTGAACACATGTTCCCAACCCCAGGTAAACGTGAGCCAGCCCAGTAACGGAGAAAAAATAGCTAATGAGAAATATTGCGCAGCATTGAACAACGCCGAGGCGGTGCCACGCTCTTTGGTCGGGAACCACGCGGCAACAATACGCGCATTTGCAGGGAATGAAGGCGCTTCGGAAAAGCCCAGCATAAAGCGCATCACGAACATTGAGATCCCGGCCCATGCAAGAGGAAATATGCCAACGAACCCTTGCAGGAAAGTAAACAATGACCAGAAAAACAAACTGTAGGTATAAACTTTACGTGAACCAAATTTATCCAGTAGCCAACCTCCGGGAATTTGCATTAACAAATAAGCCCAACCGAAAGCCGAAAATATATATCCCAAAGAGATTGAACTAAGTTGTAGTTCTTTACCCACTTCAGCACCGGCGATGGAGAGAGTGGCCCTGTCTGCATAATTCACTGCAGTGACAATAAATATCACTAATAATATGAGATATCGGGTGTGCATTCCCCGTTTAGCTTCCACCGTTTCATCCAAAATCATTTTTCCAGCCTCTAAGTCGGGTACAAACAAATAAATTTAAAATGTTTTTATGAACACCATATAAATAAACCAATAAAAAAAACTGGTAAGTGTTTTTTAATTTTCCACAGTATAATCACAGTATAAATAACGCGCACCATGCAAACGCACAATTGAAAGTGTGAATTTAAATTATCTAATGAGCAAATGCACAATAGCATGGGCGATAATGCACAATTTTTACTGTTCCCCACCTTGCCAGCTCTGGCTTCAGCATATTAAGTGATGCAGATCACATTTTATTCTGAATGAACCTGACATGCTAATTCCACAATATATTTATTAACCTTTTCATTTTTTAAATATCACCAGACAGCGTACCTGGAGAATACTGGAAATGGCAACGATAGAAGTTAAACAGCATTCACCTCAGGCATTTTATATAAAAGTTCATGAAACTGATAACGCCGCTATTATTGTTAATGACAATGGTTTAAAGGCTGGCACATGTTTTCCTGATGGCCTGACATTAATTGAGCATATTCCCCAGGGGCATAAAGTAGCCTTAAGTGATATTCCACAAAAAGGGGAAATAATTCGCTATGGCGAAGTTATCGGCTATGCGGTACGTAATGTTCCGGCCGGAGCCTGGATTGATGAATCCATGGTGGAATTACCAAAAGCGCCACCCTTGAACACACTCCCACTGGCGACCCGCGTTCCTGAGCCTTTACCGCCGCTGGAAGGATACACCTTTGAAGGTTACCGCAACGCAGATGGCAGTGTCGGTACCAAAAACCTGTTGGGTATCACCACCAGCGTACACTGTGTCGCAGGGGTTGTGGATTATGTAGTCAAACTGATTGAGCGAGACTTACTCCCCAACTACCCTAATGTTGATGGCGTGGTTGGGCTGAATCACCTGTATGGTTGCGGTGTGGCTATTAATGCGCCTGCAGCAGTGGTTCCGATTCGCACTATCCATAACATCGCGCTTAACCCCAATTTTGGTGGAGAGGTGATGGTGATTGGGTTGGGTTGTGAAAAGCTGCAACCTGAGCGCCTGTTGCAGGGTACTGAAGATGTTCAGCCAATAAATGTGGATGAAGCCAGCATAGTGCGGCTGCAGGATGAACAGCACATTGGCTTCCAGTCAATGGTGGAAGATATCTTACGTGTCGCTGCCCGTCATCTGGACAAGCTCAACCAGCGTAAACGCGAAACCTGCCCGGCATCTGAACTGGTAGTGGGTACACAGTGTGGCGGGAGTGATGCATTCTCTGGCGTAACAGCAAACCCGGCAGTGGGTTTCGCATCTGACTTACTGGTGCGTTGCGGTGCGACCGTAATGTTTTCTGAAGTGACTGAAGTGCGTGATGCCATTCATTTACTCACTCCGCGCGCAGTCAATAAAGACGTAGGCAAACGCCTGCTTGAAGAAATGGCCTGGTATGACAATTATCTGGATATGGGGAAAACGGACCGCAGCGCCAACCCATCACCAGGGAATAAGAAAGGCGGGCTGGCAAACGTTGTTGAGAAAGCATTGGGCTCCATTGCCAAGTCTGGGAAAAGTGCGATTGTGGAAGTATTATCGCCCGGCCAGCGCCCCACAAAACGTGGGCTGATTTATGCCGCAACGCCTGCCAGCGACTTTGTTTGTGGCACACAACAGGTTTCATCAGGAATCACCGTTCAGGTTTTCACAACGGGCCGTGGGACACCTTATGGCCTGATGGCTGTACCGGTGATAAAAATGGCAACCCGTACTGAGCTGGCTAACCGCTGGTTTGACTTAATGGATATTAATGCCGGCACCATTGCAACGGGTGAAGAGACAATTGAAGATGTGGGCTGGAAGTTGTTCCACTTTATTCTCGATGTAGCCAGTGGACGGAAAAAAACCTTCTCAGACCAGTGGGGCCTGCACAACCAACTGGCTGTATTTAACCCCGCCCCCGTGACCTGATCCACCAGCAAGGCATGAACACGCCACATTTGCTATATTCATGCCTGTTTTGCCAGGATAACGTCAACCGTTATCCTGTGCATCCAGCGCATATTTATACAGCGCATTTTTCTTAACACCATGAATTTCTGCCGCCAGCGCGGCAGCTTTTTTCAGTGGTAATTCTGCCTGTAATAAGGCCAGAGTGCGCAATGCATCCGGCGGCAGGGCTTCTTCTTGTGCCTTATAACCTTCCACAATCAGCACCATTTCCCCTTTACGCCGGTTATCATCTTCCTGAACCCAGGCCAGTAATTCACCTATCGGGGCACCATATACAGATTCCCAGGTTTTGGTGAGCTCACGAGCCAGCACTACATAGCGCCCGGACCCCAGCACCGTATTTATATCCGCGAGGCTGTCCAGCAGACGGTGAGTGGATTCATAGAAAATCAGCGTGCGCGGCTCTTGCGACAATGCGGTCAGTGCGTCCCGCCGCCCTTTTGGTTTGGCAGGCAAAAAGCCCTCGTAACAAAACCGGTCAGAAGGCAAACCTGCTGCGCTTAAAGCGGCAATGGCAGCACATGGGCCAGGTAATGGCACCACACGAATTCCCGCTTCACGGCAGGTGCGCACCAGATGATAACCCGGGTCATTAATCAGCGGTGTTCCGGCATCGGAAACCAGAGCAATGTTCTGCCCCTCTTGCAACTTAGCCAGCAATGTTTCTGCTTTTTGTTGTTCATTATGGTCATGAAGTGCGAATAAACGCGCATTTATGGCAAAATGCTGTAAAAGTAACCCGGTATGACGGGTATCCTCCGCTGCAATAAGATCAACAGACTGCAATACGGACAGCGCACGTTGAGTAATATCACCCAAATTTCCGATAGGTGTAGGAACGATATAAAGCTGACCATCAGAATTCAGCACTGATTCGTCTTGTTTCATTGTTTCATCCGTATTGCCGATTTAATATTGAGCATTAAGCAAAAAAACACTGGATACAGTATGGTACCGTCAAACCGTTTTCGTTCTAAAGCTTCACGCAGCCTGCCAGTGGTTCTGGCCGCGATTTTGTTCGCAGGATGCGTCGCGCATGAACCAGACCAAAGTGCACCTTACATGCAAGGCCAGGTAAAGGCCGGTTCCGCCTTCTACTTGCAGCAAATGCAGCAGAGTACGAATGATACCAAGACCAACTGGCAATTACTTGCCATTCGTTCACTACTCCAGGAAGGGAAAACCAACCAGGCAGTGCAACTCTTCCAGGAACTACCACAGCAGGTTACCGCACAGCAACGTGATGAACAGGCATTGCTGGCCGTTGAAATGAAACTGGTGCAGCAAGACCCGGACAGCGCAAAAACACTGCTGGCAAATATAAATCCAGAAACACTGACCCCGTCTCAGGCGCAACGTTACTGGCAGGCGCAAATTGCGCTTAACCACGGCACGCCTTCTATTGAGTTACTCCGGGCGTTAATTGCTCAGGAACCCGGACTGCAGGGGAAGGCAAAACAGCAAAATATTGATGCAACCTGGCAGGCCCTTTCTTCAATGACCAGGGAACAAGCTAATGCACTGGTTATCAATACCGGTGAACAGACCTTACGTGGCTGGCTCGACTTGCAGCATATGTGGTTCGATAACCGTAATGATGCCACCATGCTACAGGCTGCAATCAAAGACTGGCAGACACGTTACCCGGACAACCCGGCAGCAAAAATGCTACCAACCCCACTGGCAAACGTGCAGTCATTCCAGCCTACGTCAGTTCAAAAAATTGCCTTGTTGCTGCCACTGAGCGGCCAGGCGGCCATTTTTGGTCGTACGATTGAGCAAGGTTTCGAGGCGGCCAAAAATGCAGGTACAACGCCAGTTACCCAGATTGCGCCGCAATCTGTACCTGCCTCTGCCAGCAACACTGAGGCAAATGGTGTGCAAACCACTCCGGGCACCACCGCAGACACAGCGGCAAGTGCAAACGGGGGGGTTGTCAGCCCATCTGCAGCATCCGTTGATAATCTGACCGGTGAAACAGCTACCGCCACACAAACCGGCACTACGGCTACAACTGACACCACCACACCAGACACACCCGTTGTAGCCAGCACAACGCCATCTGCTGATACCCAGGCTATTAATAGCACCCCAGCAAATCCATCCGCTGAATTAAAAGTGTATGACACCAGTGCGCAATCCATTGATCAGATCATGGCTCAGGTCCAAAAAGACGGTGCCAGTATCATTATCGGTCCATTGCTGAAAGAAAATGTTAAAGCCGCAGTTAAAATCAATACCACTTTAAATATGCTGGCTCTTAACCAACCGGAAGATGTGCAGAATCAGGCAAATGTCTGTTACTTCGCGTTGTCGCCAGAAAACGAAGCCGCAGATGCTGCGCGACATATTTGGCAATCCGGGCAACGTAACCCGCTGGTACTGATTCCACGCAATAGTTTTGGTTCGCGTATCAGTAAAGCTTTTGCCACGGCGTGGCAACAACTGGGTGGTGGTGTAGTACTTGAGCAACAGTTCGGTTCAGTAAATGAGTTGAAAATGAGCATTAACCGCAATTCAGGTATTACGCTGACTGGCCGTCCCGTTCAGGCGAGCCTGCCACAGCAGAAGAGTGTGACCATTGGTGGGTTAACCATTCCGGCAGCGCCTTCCGATGCAGACATCACTGCCGGAACCTCAGGAAAAGTAGACGCAGTATATATTGTGGCGACTCAACCTGAGCTGGCACTGCTCAAACCGATGATAACCATGGGTTCAGGCAGCCGTAATGGCGGTGCAGTGTTGTATGCCAGCTCACGCAGTGCCCAGGGCGGTACCGGGCCAGACTTCCGTCTGGAAATGAGCGGTCTGCAATTCAGTGACATTCCGATGTTGTCCGGGGGCAATAATACCCTGATGCAGCAAGCGCTCGGCAGTGTGAATAACGATTACTCACTTGCCCGCCTGTATGCTATGGGTGTCGATGCCTGGACGCTGGCCAGCCACTTTTCGCAAATACGTCAGGTGCCCGGATACCAGGTTATGGGGAATACTGGCAACCTGACCGCCAATAGCGATTGTGTTATCAAACGGAAATTGCCATGGCTTATGTACCAACAAGGCAACGTGGTTCCCGTCAATTAAGTGCCACACAACAGAAAGGCGCGCTCTGGGAACAGAGGGCGCGCCGCTGGCTGGAGCAGCAAGGGTTACATTTTATTGCAGCCAATGTGCGTTTTGGCAGAGGTGAGATAGACCTTATTATGCAACAGGGCGGGTGCCTGGTTTTTGTTGAAGTGCGCTATCGCCAGTCAGCACTATATGGTGGTGCGCAAGCCAGTATCACTCGCCAAAAAAGGCGTAAACTGTTACAAACTGCCAACTTATGGCTGGCGCAACAAAACCAGAGTTTTGATACTGTGGATTGCCGTTTTGATGTGTTAGCCTTCACGAATGACCGGGCGGAATGGATACCTAATGCATTCTCCGCCTGCGACAATTAAAAGCCATTGCATCAGGATCTATTGTGCTGGACAGAATTAAAGCCTGTTTTACCGAAAGTATTCAAACACAGATTGCGGCTGCAGAAGCGCTGCCAGATGCAATTTCACGCGCCGCACTCTCCATTGTTCAATGTTTACTGAACGGCAATAAAGTGCTGTGCTGCGGTAATGGCACATCTGCGGCGAATGCGCAGCATTTCGCCGCCAGTATGATAAACCGCTTTGAAACGGAGCGCCCCAGTTTACCTGCTATTGCACTAAATGCTGATAATGTGGTCCTGACCGCCATAGGTAATGACCGTTTGCATGATGAGATCTATGCCAAGCAAGTTCGTGCTTTAGGCCATCATGGCGATGTTTTATTAGCGATTTCGACTCGTGGCAACAGCAGAGATATCGTGAAAGCAGTTGAAGCGGCTGTCACCCGTGATATGTCAATTGTGGCATTGACCGGTTATGACGGTGGTGAACTTGCCGGTCTGCTGGGCCCGCAAGATGTTGAAATTCGTATACCCTCTCATCGCAGTGCACGTATTCAGGAAATGCATATGCTGACGGTGAATTGCTTATGTGATCTGATCGATAACACATTATTTCCTCACCAGGACGACTAAGGAGTACTCATGAAGGCATTAACGCCGCTGGCAGTCCTTATTTCCGCTCTACTGTTACAAGGCTGTGTTGGCGCTGTAGTCGTGGGAAGTGCAGCCGTCGCAACAAAAACCGCTACCGATCCGCGAACTGTAGGTACTCAAGTGGATGATGGCACGCTGGAGTTACGTGCCAGTAATGCCCTGAGCAAAGATGAACAGTTGAAAAAAGAAGCTCGCGTCAATGTCATGGCATACCAGGGGAAATTGCTGCTGACAGGCCAGGCACCGACGCAAGCACTGTCTGAAGAAGCGAAGAAAATTGCCATGGGTGTGGAAGGTGCAACGGAAGTCTATAACGAAATCCGGATTATGCAGCCAATCAGCCTGGGCACAATTTCCATGGATACGTGGATAACCACCAAAATACGTTCACAATTGCTGGCAAGTGATACGGTGAAATCATCGAACGTGAAAGTAACCACTGAAAATGGCGAAGTCTTCCTGATGGGGCTGGTAACAGATGCTGAAGCAAAAGCGGCTGCAGATATTGCCAGTCGGGTCAGTGGTGTTAAACATGTCACTACTGCGTTTACGCCCCTGAAATAATAAGCTTCCCACTCTGGCGGTGTGCACGTCTGGCCAGAGATATCGCTATAGCCAGGAAAATAAAGCCCTGTATACGCAGGGCTTTGTTGTTTTGCAAAGTGCCGGTAACTGACCAGAACAACTCAGAACATCAGTGCCAGCCCCCCCAGTACACTCCCGCAAACAATCACCATCAGCCCCGTGAGCCAGAGCGCTTTTGCCGGGAATGTTTTATGCAACATAACCAGTGATGGCAGGCTTACTGCAGGTAACGTTATCAACAACGCCATCGCCGGAGCTGTTCCCATCCCTGCGGCCATCAGCGTTTGAATAACAGGAATTTCAGCCGCCGTCGGAATCACAAACAGGCACCCGGCAATTGCCATTGCCACAACCCAGAACAGGTTGTTTTCAATAATGCCGTCTGCATGAGGGAACAGCCAGACACGGGCGGCTCCCAGAATGAATACAGCAAGGATATATACCGGAATGGTACTCCAGAACAGCCACCATAACGCTGATGCCCACCGGCGTAAGAACCCCCCTGTTTGCTGGCTGGGTATGTTATCCAACAGCGCATTTGATTTAGCGCGGGCACTGAGTATATCAGGCTCCTTCACCCACTGTTGTACCATCCACGCCACACCCAGCACGGTAACCAACCCGGCAACAACACGTATCAACGCAAATTGCCAGCCCAGTACAAATCCCATAAAGACCAGCGTAGCCGGATTAAGCAATGGGTTGCCCATCCAGAATGCCAAAGCGCCGCCCATGGAAACCGACTGACGGCGCATGCCTGCTGCCACTGGTGCCGCACAGCAAGTACACATCATACCGGGTATTGCGAATAACGCCCCAAACAGAGCTCCGCCAAAACGAGTTTGACCCAGTGTTTTCAGTAACCAGTTACGGGGGAGCAAAACCTGAATCAATGACCCCAGCAATACACCAAGTACAGCCGCTTTCCACACGGCCAAAAAATACACCACAGAGTAATCAATGGCCGACTGGAAGGGATGTGTTTCAGCCTGAGCAATAATGGAATGCCCAATACTGTGGGTTTCAGCCGCAGTAAACGCTTTAAAATAATAGGGTTGCCATTTTACATACCAAAGACCGACAGCCGTTACCAGGAAAAACAAGGCGGGTTTCCACCATGCAAATGCAGACACCCGTTCAGCAGGCGCGGATTGCGTTGCCATAAGAACCTCAAAAAAATATGTAGTGATTAAAACGTCCCGCGGCCTGCTATGCCAGGATACCAGGCAGGAACAATCTGTTTAAACTGTGTAATGCTTTGCGTCCTGGCTGAGTTGAGCGGAGTCCCTGACAACAACGGCAGACTTATTATCGGATAATGCATTAAACATCAGAGCCCGGGCGACATCTGCGGCTCTGATAGCCCGCAAGGAGCCTGGCAGGCATTTAAAAAACGGTGTGCTCAACGTTTCTGTCCAGCGTTTTTTACGGCGACTGCCCAGTAGCATGGATGGACGGGCAATGACCAGTTCAGGCCAGGCCTGTTCAATCAAAGCATACTCTGCGAGACCTTTTGTTCGATTATAGAAGATACATGAGCGCGGGTTGGCCCCCATGGCGCTGACCACCAACATTTTTTCAGCACCAAGACGTAGCCCGGTTTTCCCGGTCAGTACCACCAAATCATGATCCACCGCGTAAAAAGCCTGAGTGCTGCCCGCATCATGGCGCGTTGTGCCAAGGCAACAGAAAACCAGGTCGACCGGTGTTGCGACCTGATTCAGGGCGTCTGCTAATTCAGGGGCTGCAATGCAAGTCACTTTCGGGTGGGAAGGTAGTGAACGGCGCGCGGCAATAACGATATGAGAAATATGCGGGCTGGCAACCAGCAGTTCAAGCAAATGGCTGCCAACTAAACCACTGGCGCCGGCGAGTAATACATTCACTGGTCAAGACCTGCCTGCTGTGCAGCCTCAGGGTCACGGAACCAGAATAATTTCTTACCAAACCCCAGGGTGTTATCGGTGAATTTGAGTTCATCAACCAGAATTTCCCAAATCGGTGCTTTGTGGACTCTGGCGATTGGGAAACGCCGGTAATAAGGCTCACGCAATGGGCCTGAATCAGCTTCATCAACCAAACGAATAGTTCCGCTGTACTGCAGGCCACGAATCAGCGCGACACTTTTGGTCTGACCATTCACGGTACCCGCCACCGGCCTGCTTTGACCAATCATCTCACCATGGCGGGAGGCGGGATCACTCAGCAGGTAAAACGCCACACGCTGTTCATCAAAATAAAAAAATGCATTAGCGCACCAGATACCACTTTCATTTGAGACACAAAAAGTGACGACATGCTGCTTCTTCAGCCACCGGCTGATAACACTCAGAGACTCCATCGCGACTCCTGTTTGTTTAAACCTGCGACGTGATTCTGGCGGCCACTGACCGGTCGCCCAATTCGTGGTAAGGTAGCCTGACACTCCTTTACAACTTAATACGATGTCTGTCTGGTTCCTGTATCTTATTCACACGCAAAATAACCGCCTCTACACAGGCATTACAACGGATGTCGAACGCCGTTTTAGCCAGCATCAGCGCGGTAAAGGCGCAAAAGCGTTGCGGGGTGCGGGTAAGTTAAGCCTGGTATTCAGTTACCCGATAGGTGATAAGTCACTGGCACTGCGTGCAGAATACCGGGTAAAACAATTTACCCGGGCTGAAAAAGAGCACCTGCTTACCGACAACACGAAACTGGTTAATCTTCTGGCGGGCTTGCACACGCCTGGAGATTAAAAGTGATTAAAGTGTTCGTGATAATCAACCCGCCCAGAAATACCCGCCAGAGCCTCTTCCGCCAAAGGATAAACCAAGAAAGCATTTTCTGTCTCAGGCCAACGGCAATACAAGTCGAACTGTGCGGCTTTTTTAAAGCCCAGGTGTGAGTAAAACCCAGGCTCACCAAGCACAACAACAGCGGCATAACCAAATTCGTTTAACGAGTCCAACCCTTCATAGACCAGTTGCTTACCAAGCCCCTGGCCACGAAATGGTGCATCGACTGCCAGCGGGGCCAGCCCGACCCATTGCCGGTCTTCCCCAGCGATATCTACCGGGCTGAACGCAATATAGCCAACCACCTGGCCTTCGTCATCGGTTGCGACGAGACCCAATGTCAGCAATCCATCTTCACGCAGGGAGTGAACCAGTTGCGCTTCTGCATCACCGTCAAATGCCCGGCGAAGCAGTGCATCAATGCCAGGGGCATCAATGGGAATTTCCACACGAATTAGCATGTCTCACCTACTGAGGTCTGTTTGATTGCGGGCGCTTTTTCAAGGCCAGCTTCGACAAAGTCAGCGAGTTGAAGTAGCAGAACCCGCAACGGCTTAGGCATTGCATCCAGCTCTATAGCATCCATCAAATTTTTAACATATAAGCCAAGTTCGGTATCGCCTTCAATCACCAAACGGCGCTGGAAAAAGAGTGTATCAGGATCCTGCTTACGTGCTGCGACCAGTAACAGATCGTTGGCATCGGCAATAAAACTCACATCAGCATCTGCCTGTTCACGCACCACCAGCTGGTTCGCCTGCAACGAAGTAAACCACTGCAGCCCGATATCACGCACCTCGATACTCAGCCAGCGACCTTCCAGAAAGTCCAGCTCGCCTTCCTCCAGCGCCTGACGAAACTGCCAGCCAAGAACTTGTTCCAGAACTTTACGTTTCAACGCAAATGGCGTCAGCTTTACCGGCTGGCGCAACAACGCAGGACCAAGACGCACCAGATTTGTACGCAATTTTTCCAACACGGGCTTTCACTCCTTAACACAATATTACCGCATATTCTGCCACATCAGGCTGGCGAGATAGCGGCTCAAATCAACTATTACACAGGTTTCATTACCAGTGTCTGGAGCTATGAATACGACTTTAGCTGCCTTAAATCAAAATGTATCGTGTAAAGGTTAACTAGAATCGCACTTCGTTAACAATTCTTGCTGTCCAGTTACGGTCAGCCCGGTAACGTTGATGGTTACCAGACAATCCAGGAAACGCTATGGAGTTGCTTTGTCCGGCCGGGAATTTACCGGCTCTGAAGGCGGCCATCGAAAATGGTGCCGACGCGGTCTATATTGGCCTGAAAGATGATACCAACGCCCGCCATTTTGCCGGGTTAAACTTTACCGAAAAGCGGTTACAAGAAGCAGTGGAGTTTGTGCATCGCCATAAACGTAAACTACATATTGCTATCAATACGTTTGCGCATCCCGATGGTTACACCCGCTGGGAAAAAGCGGTAGATATGGCAGCCCAACTGGGTGCAGACGCCCTAATTCTGGCCGACCTGGCAATGCTGGATTACGCAGCCCGTCGCTACCCAGGCGTTGAGCGCCATGTTTCTGTTCAGGCATCAGCCACCAATGAAGCCGCCATTCGCTTTTATCACGATAACTTCGCCGTCAGCCGTGTTGTGCTGCCTCGGGTGTTGTCTATTCACCAGGTGAAACAACTCGCCCGCGTTACCCCTGTTCCACTGGAGGTCTTCGCATTTGGCAGCCTGTGTATTATGGCTGAAGGGCGTTGCTATCTCTCCTCCTACCTGACAGGCGAATCACCGAATACCGTAGGTGCCTGCTCACCCGCGCGTTTTGTGCGCTGGCAACAGACACCGCAAGGGCTGGAATCCCGGTTGAACGACGTACTGATAGACCGCTACCAGGAAAACGAAAATGCGGGCTACCCAACCTTGTGCAAAGGGCGCTACCGGGTCGATGGCGATTTGTATCACGCGCTGGAAGAACCCACCAGCCTGAATACTTTGTCTCTCCTGCCTGAACTGATGTCCATGGGTATAGCATCCGTCAAAATCGAGGGCCGCCAGCGCAGCCCGGCTTATGTTACTCAGGTTGCCAAAGTGTGGCGCCAGGCGATTGACCGCTGCAGCGCAGATCCCGAGAACTTCGTGCCACAAGATGCATGGATGCAGGCGCTTGGCGCAATGGCAGAAGGTACCCAGACAACCCTTGGCGCCTATCACCGGAAATGGCAGTAACAGGAGCAAAGATGAAATATTCATTAGGGCCTGTGCTGTATTACTGGCCGAAAGAAACACTGGAAACGTTTTATACTGCCGCACAAAAAAGTGAAGCGGATATTATTTATCTGGGTGAAGCTGTTTGTAGTAAGCGCCGGGCAACAAAGCAAGGTGACTGGATGGCGCTGGCAAAAATGCTGGCTGGTAGCGGGAAGCAAGTAGTGTTATCCACACTCGCTCTCGTTCAGGCACCTTCAGAGCTGGGCGAATTGAAGCGCTATGTCGATAACGGCGAGTTTATGATTGAGGCCAATGATTTCGGTACAGTCAGCCTTGCAGCGGAACACAAACTGCCTTTTGTCGCCGGGCATGCGCTCAACTGCTATAACGCTGTCACGCTGCGTATTTTACTTAATCAGGGGATGGTACGTTGGTGTATGCCAGTTGAACTTTCCCGTGACTGGCTGATTAAATTACTTGAGCAGTGCGATACGCTGGGTATTCGTAATCAGTTCGAAGTGGAAGTACTCAGCTATGGTCACCTGCCGCTGGCATATTCTGCTCGTTGTTTTACTGCCCGTTCAGAAAACCGGGCAAAGGATGAGTGTGAGACCTGCTGTATCAAATACCCGGTTGGCCGCAATATGCGCTCACAGGAAGACCAGCAAGTTTTCGTGCTCAATGGTATTCAGACCATGAGTGGTTATGTGTACAACCTTGGTAATGAATTAGCCGGTATGCAAGGTCTGGTAGATATTGTCCGGTTGTCGCCAATGGGATTGGGAACGCTGGATGTGCTCAAACACTTCCGCGCCAATGAGCAGGGTGAAAAACCCCTGGTACTGGAAAACCACCACGATTGTAACGGTTACTGGAAACGCCTGGCAGGTCTTAACCTCGAAGTCTGAAACAGCTCGCATTGTTAACGCGCATCATCAATCTTTAATGCAGTATTAAAATTACATGAACGGGCAGATGCTAAAACCATCTGCCCGGAGTCGTTCTTTTGTTCTCAACGATGCGATAAAAGCGAGTGCTTATGTCTGATTACGCCAGTGTACCGTTTTCTGTTCTTGACCTTGCCCCTGTACCTGAAGGCGCAGAAGCAGGTACAGCCTTCAGCCACTCTCTTGAGCTGGCAAAGCTTGCTGAGAAACTCGGCTACCACCGCTACTGGCTGGCAGAACACCACAACATGTCTGGTATAGCCAGTGCAGCAACCTCCGTGCTTATTGGCTACCTTGCGGCCAATACCACCACCCTTCATTTGGGGTCTGGCGGTATTATGCTACCGAACCATTCTCCACTGGTTATTGCAGAGCAATTTGGTACGCTGGAAACGCTCTTCCCGGGGCGTATCGACCTGGGGTTAGGCCGTGCGCCAGGGAGTGATCACCGAACAATGGCAGCATTACGTCGCCATATGAATAGCGAACTGGACAGCTTCCCGGAAGATGTCTGTGAATTAATAAACTGGTTCGATGCCAGTGAAAATGCTTCTGCCGTACACCCTGTACCCGGCTATGGGCTGCGTATCCCGGTATGGCTTTTAGGCTCCAGCCTTTATAGCGCTCAGTTGGCGGCAAAACTCGGGTTGCCTTTTGCTTTCGCATCGCATTTTGCCCCCGATATGCTGTTCCAGGCCCTGCAGCTTTACCGCAGCAACTTCGTACCTTCCAGGCGTCTTGAAAAACCCCGGGCCATGGTGTGCATTAATATTATTGCTGCCGACAGCAACCGCGACGCTGAGTTTTTGTTTACTTCAATGCAGCAGGCATTTGTAAAATTACGCCGTGGCGAAACAGGCAAATTACCTCAGCCAATCCAGAATATCGCTAATTTCTGGAGCCCGGCGGAGCAATATGGTGTTCAACAGGCACTGAGTATGTCTCTGGTTGGCGATAAAACCAAAGTGCGCCATGGCCTGTTAAGTTTATTGCGGGAAACCCAGGCCGATGAAATTATGGTTAACGGGCAAATCTTTGATAACCAGGCTCGCCTGCACTCCTTTGAACTGGCAATGGAAGTCAAAGCGAGTCTGTAATAGTGGACTTACGCAGGGGCAACCCTGCGTTTTTTCGGTTTACTGATAAGCAGGCAACACATTAAAACTGGACAGAATATGAACCGCCGCGTTCACGATGCCAAAGCAAAGCACCAGTATAATGAGCGGTTTTCCTCCCCACACCCGAAACGGCGCATCCGGGAAGCGCTTGCGTGATTTTCGTGCCAACAGAGCCGGAACGACTGCCGCCCAAACCGTTGCCGCCAGGCCAGCATAACCAATCGCATAGAGAAAACCGTTTGGCCAGCACAACGCCCCGGCAACCGGCGGCAGGAAGGTCAGCCCAGCTGTTTTCAGGCGGCCTGACGACGTGTCATCGAAGCTGAACAGATCAGCCAGATAATCGAACAACCCCAGAGTCACCCCCAGAAATGAACTTGCCACAGCAAAGTTGGAAAACGCCACCAACAGCAACCCCAGGTTTTTACTGTTCAGTACACTACCCAGAGCCTGAACCAGCACATCAATGTTGCCGCCTTTTGCAGCGATATCAATGAAGTTATGGCGCGGGATATTCCCCATCGTTCCCAGTAACCAGATAGCATACAGGCCCAGCGCGATAAGCGTTCCCCCCACCAGGCAACGCACGATAGCCGCAGGATTTTTCCCATAGTACTTCACAAGGCTTGGGACATTTCCGTGATAACCAAATGAAGCAAGGCAGAATGGCAGGGTCATCAACAAATACGGCGCATAATGTGGGTTGCTGTCTGCGGTGTTAAGCAATATCGCTGGCTGGACATGCCCAAGCAGTGTGCCAAAAGTGAGAAAGAACGTAATCACTTTTGCCCCCAACACAATGGCGGTTACCCGGCTCACCGCTTTTGTGCTCAGCCAGACAATAAAAGCAATCAACAGTGCAAAACCGGTTCCGGCAAAACGTGCTGAGATATTCAGGGATAAAGAAGAAAAAGTATGCTGCAGAATAGAACCACTTGCAGAAATATATGCATAAGTAAGGATATACAGGACAAATGCGATGGACAGGCCATTGAGCAAATTCCACTTTTTACCCAGTAAGTCCCGTGTCAGGGTATCAAAACTCGCTCCCGGGCGATAATTGAGATTTGCTTCAAGAATCATCAGCCCTGAATGCAGCATGCAAAACCAGGTGAAAGCCAGCCCCGCCAGAGACCAAAAAAACCAGGCACCAGACATCACAACGGGCAGAGAAAACATACCAGCACCAATGATGGTACCCGCGATAAGCATCACGCCGCCCCAAACAGACACAGAGGCTGAAGATGATGTTGTGAGTGTTGCCATACAAGCTCCATTGGGCCCATTTTTAGGCCAGTAATTATATGGAACATTGTACCAGTACATGAGTACACGCTGAAATAACCTTGCCTGAATTGGCCAAAGCATAGTGAAATGCAAAATGTAAAGAAAAGTTTACGGTCAGTTATTTCGCTAAAGTGAGTATAAAGCAGGAAAAATAGCAAAAAAAAGCCCTGCTTACGCAGGGCCTCAGTCTGATGACAAACCTCATGTCCGCATAGAACGAGAGGATGTCACCAATAAAAAACCAGGAAAATCAATTTATTGATTTTCGGCTACTAAATAAAAAGAAGGGAAAACCACACTTTTTCCTTCTTTTTCATCAATTTGAAGCCCTGCTTACGCAGGGCCTGAATATCAGTAGCTACGCTGAATTATGCTTCGCTGAAGCGGCGTCGACCTGTTGAGTCATCACGGTCACGACGCGGTGCGCGACTGTCACGGTTATCACGACGTTCACCGTTAAATGGACGACCACCTTCACGGCGCTCACCACCACCGAAGCGACGGCCTTCACCACGGCCACCTTCGCGGCGTTCGCCACCAAAGCTACGACCACCACCACCACGGCGTTCACCACGCGGCTGTGGCTGTGCATCACCTAATAGCTGCATATTCATCGGTTTGTTGAGAATACGCGTACGGGTAAAGTGCTGTAATACGTCACCCGGCATGCCTTTTGGCAGTTCAATGGTGGAATGTGAACCAAACAGTTTAATGTTACCGATGTAACGGCTGCTGATATCGCCTTCATTTGCAATTGCGCCAACGATATGACGAACTTCAACACCATCGTCACGGCCTACTTCGATACGGTAAAGTTCCATTTCACCAGCATCACGGCGTTCACGACGCGGACGATCACCACGTTCACTACGCTCGCCACGGCGATCACCACGATCGTCACGGTCACGGAATTCACGACGCGGACGGCGCTCAATAACCGGATCCGGCGGCAGAATCAGCGGACGCTCACCCTGAGCCATTTTCAGCAATGCTGCGGCCAGCGTTTCCATATCAGCTTCTTCACCCGGCTGCAGTTTGCTTAACAGCGCACGGTACAGATCGAGATCACTGCTTTCCAGTTGCTGCTGAACACTGGCAGAGAATTTAGCCAGGCGGCGCTCTCCCAGTAACTCAGCATTCGGCAGTTCCACTTCCGGGATGGTCAGCTTCATAGTGCGTTCAATGTTACGCAGCAGGCGACGTTCACGGTTATCAACAAACAGCAAAGCACGGCCAGCGCGACCAGCACGGCCAGTACGGCCAATACGGTGAACGTAAGACTCAGCATCCATCGGGATGTCGTAGTTAACGACCAGGCTGATACGTTCAACATCCAGGCCGCGTGCAGCAACGTCTGTTGCAATCAGAATGTCCAGGCGGCCATCTTTCAGGCGCTCCAGCGTTTGTTCACGCAGAGCCTGGTTCATATCACCGTTCAGTGCAGCACTGTTGTAACCATTGCGTTCCAGGGCTTCGGCCACTTCAAGAGTCGCATTCTTGGTACGCACGAAAATAATCGCCGCATCAAAGTCTTCAGCCTCCAGGAAACGAACCAGCGCTTCGTTTTTACGCATACCATAGACAGTCCAGTAACTCTGGCTGATATCAGGACGCGTAGTAATACTGGTCTGGATCCGCACTTCCTGCGGGTCTTGCATGAAACGACGTGTAATACGGCGAATCGCTTCTGGCATAGTTGCAGAAAACAGTGCGGTCTGATGACCTGCAGGAATTTCTGCCATGATGGTTTCAACGTCTTCGATGAAGCCCATGCGCAGCATTTCATCTGCTTCATCCAGAACCAGACCTTTCAGTTGGGAAAGATCAAGAGTGCCGCGTTTCAGGTGGTCTAACAGACGACCAGGTGTACCCACAACGATTTGTGGCCCCTGGCGCAAAGCGCGCAGCTGAACGTCATAACGCTGGCCACCATAAAGGGCCAGGACATTCACGCCACGCATATGTTTAGAAAAATCATTGCACGCTTCTGCAACCTGAACGGCCAGCTCACGCGTTGGAGCCAGAACCAGGATTTGCGGTGCGCGCAACTCAGGATCAATATTGTTCAGTAACGGCAGCGAAAACGCTGCGGTTTTGCCACTCCCGGTTTGGGCCATCCCCAGAACATCACGCCCTTCCAGTAAGTGCGGGATGCAGGCAGCCTGAATCGGCGAAGGTTTTTCATAACCCAGGTCGCTCAGTGCTTCAAGGATTGGGGCTTTCAGGCCCAGTTCGGAAAAGGTGGTTTCAATATCAGCCATGTAGTACAAGTGCCTCAGTGTCAATGGCGGCCAGTCTACATAACTCATCGTGAAAACGATCTGCAATTTTCATTGAAAAGTGTGAACCGGCTCAAATTTGTTGAATTGACGAACAAAACAGCCCTCACCCCTGAAGGTGAAGACTCGATAAAAAGGGCTGAAAAAATTCGTCAGCTATTGCTGGTCCGATTCTGCCAGGTCATCTTGCTCCTGGCCCAAGAGCGATAATTCCAACAATGCATAGCGATGCTCGACAAAGTTATGAACGTTGTTAGCAAGCGCTAATTTGAACAATGCCTCAGCACTGTCCTTATCCCCCAGACTTAGGTAATGCTTACCTAAATAGAAGTTGGTTTCACTGAGATGCTCAGCGAGCGAGGTGTTATCCGTTGCATCTGCCTTGAGTCTGTCCATCAGTGTGCTTTCACTGATGTCACCAAGGTAGAATTCGACAATATTCCATCCCCATTGTTCCTTGTCCGATTTGTTGAAGCGTTGTCTTAACGCGTCTTTTGCCTGTTGTTTGTTTAACTTGCTTTCGTCAAGGTAAAGCCACAGGCTACGGAAAGGATCGTTAGGATCGTCATGATAAAACGCCAGCAGATCATCTTGCGCTAACCGGTACCTACCGCCGTAATACAGCGCGATACCACGGTTTAAATACGCATAGTTGTAAGTTGGATCAAGCTCAAGTACAGAATCAAACGCTTCATAAGCGGCATCAAAATTGCCCGCCTGCGTTAAATAAATCCCGAGATAATTAAAAGCCTCAGGCATATCTGGTCGGATTGCCAGCGCTTGAGAAAAATCATTCCGCGCTAAAGCTCTCAGACCGAGACTATCATACAACACTCCGCGCTCATATAAAAGCTGTGCGCGTTCATCCTCGGTTAAAGCCCGACTGGCAAGAATTTGTTCCATCCGCGCCAGGATAACTTCCTGCTGTAGTGTTGGCTGTAAAGGAACAGCAAGCACTTCATCCTTACGCCAGGCAGAGTTGCTGCATCCCGCCAGCGTCAGGGCTGTCGCAACGAAACACCAGCGCAAAAAAGGCTTCATTTCCTACTCCCGAAGACAACAAATGGATGAACGTCCTGTTACCCGGTTGTATAACATGGCTTCCTGCCCTGAATGAAACAACTCTTCATGTCACCATGAAGAGTCAACTCCGCATTCCAGATACTGTTTTTGTTGCCCGCCAGTGCGGCACTGGCGGGCAACATGTTTACAGACGGTATCGGATATTAATATGCCATAGAGCGAGATTACTCTGCCTGAGTGTCAACCGCGGCATCCGGAGCAGATTTTTCTTCCTGCTCCTGCGCTTTTGGTTGCTCAACCGCTTCTTTCATGCTCAGACGCACACGGCCCTGGCGGTCAACTTCCAGTACTTTAACCGGAACTTCCTGGCCCATCTGCAGGTAGTCTGTCACTTTTTCTACACGCTTGTCGGCAATCTGAGAAATATGCACCAGACCTTCTTTACCGCCGCCAATCGCTACAAACGCACCGAAATCAACGATACGCGTAACTTTACCATTATAGATGCGACCAACCTCAATCTCAGCAGTAATTTCTTCGATGCGACGAATAGCATGTTTTGCTTTATCACCATCAGTTGCTGCGATTTTCACAGTACCGTCATCTTCAATTTCAATGGTTGTACCGGTTTCTTCAGTCAGAGCGCGGATTACAGAGCCACCTTTACCGATAATGTCTTTGATCTTATCAGGGTTGATCTTAATCGTATGGATACGCGGTGCAAATTCAGAAATGTCACCACGCGGAGCATTGATTGCCTGTTCCATCACACCCAGAATGTGCAGACGCGCACCTTTAGCCTGGTTCAGAGCAACCTGCATGATTTCACGGGTGATACCTTCGATTTTGATATCCATCTGCAAAGCAGTAATACCTTCACGAGAACCCGCTACTTTAAAGTCCATATCGCCAAGATGATCTTCATCGCCCAGGATATCAGAAAGGACAACGAAATTATCGCCTTCTTTCACCAGACCCATTGCGATACCCGCAACAGCAGCTTTCACCGGCACACCTGCATCCATCAGTGCTAAAGACGCACCGCAGACAGAAGCCATGGAAGAAGAACCATTGGACTCAGTGATTTCAGAAACAACACGCACAGTGTATGGGAAACGGTCTGCAGCAGGCATAACAGCTGCCACACCACGTTTAGCCAAACGACCATGACCAATTTCACGGCGTTTTGGCGAACCTACCATCCCGGTTTCACCCACAGAGTATGGAGGGAAGTTATAGTGGAACAGGAAACGATCAGTGCGCTCACCCATCAATTCATCGATGTTTTGCGCATCACGTTCAGTCCCTAAAGTTGCAGTAACCAGCGCCTGAGTTTCACCACGGGTAAACAGTGCTGAACCGTGAGTACGCGGCAGAACGCCTGTGCGCACATCCAGGCCACGAATCATGTCTTTTTCACGGCCATCAATGCGCGGTTCCCCAGCCAGTACGCGGCTACGGACAATGTTTTTTTCCAGCGCATGCAGAATTTCACCCAGTTCATTTTCGTCCAGGGCTTCATCTTCTGCCAACAAAGCAGCAATGACTTCAGATTTAATGACATCAACCTGAGCATAACGCTCCTGCTTGTCAGTAATGCGGTATGCATCGCTCAGACGCGCTTCAGCAAGAGCAGCAACGCGCGCATTCAATGCTTCGTTAACGGCTTCTGGCTGCCAGTCCCAACGCGGTTTACCCGCTTCAGCAACCAGCGCTTTGATATTTTCGATAACAATCTGTTGCTGGTCGTGACCAAAGACTACCGCACCCAGCATCTGGTCTTCACTCAGCAGTTCAGCTTCAGATTCAACCATCAGCACAGCGTTATCAGTACCTGCAACCACTAAATCCAGTTTACTGCTTTTCAGTTCATCGGCAGTTGGGTTCAGAACATACTGGTCATTAATATAACCAACACGCGCCGCACCAATTGGGCCATTGAATGGAATACCAGACAGAGACAAAGCAGCAGAAGCACCAATCATAGCAACGATATCAGGGTGAACCTGCGGGTTAACAGAAACAACCGTCGCAATAACCTGAACTTCGTTAACAAAACCTTCCGGGAACAGCGGACGAACAGGGCGGTCAATCAGACGCGCAATCAGCGTTTCGCCTTCACTTGGACGACCTTCACGACGGAAAAATCCGCCTGGAATACGGCCAGCCGCGTAAGTACGTTCCTGGTAGTTTACTGTAAGAGGGAAGAAATCCTGGCCGGGTTTCGCTTTTTTAGCACCAACAACGGTGACGAAAACGGCGGTGTCATCCATGCTGACCATCACGGCCGCAGTTGCCTGGCGAGCCATCATGCCAGTTTCGATGGTGACGGTATGTTGACCATACTGGAATTGACGAATGATCGGATTAAGCAAAATAGTATCCTTTCTTTAGACGAGTGACAGCACAACAAAGTGCTGTTGTGATTACCAGCCTTTATGCTCCCTCGCGACTAATGAAAACACAGAAAAATTATATGTGCTTTCATTAGCCGCGCGAACCTCAGCAATAAAGACTATTAAAAGCAACAATACATTACTTTCTGGTGAATTGCTGCTTTTGAGTTGAAAAAAGGGGCCTCTGGAGGCCCCTTTTTCAGAAACTCGCAAATATTAGCGACGCAGACCCAGACGTTCGATCAGGGAAGAATAGCGTGCAACATCTTTACGTTTCAGGTAGTCAAGCAGCTTACGACGCTGAGAAACCATGCGCAACAGACCACGACGGCTGTGGTGATCTTTTTTGTGCTCTGCAAAGTGACCTTGCAGGTGGTTGATCTGTGCAGTCAGCAGGGCAACCTGAACTTCAGTTGAACCGCTGTCGTTAGCACCACGACCAAACTCAGAAACGATTTTAGCTTTAGCTTCAACACTTAGAGACATTTTGAACTCCAGTAATTAAATAAGAAAAAAGGGTGCCGATCTCTAATTCAGCAGCCCCAGAGCCGCGCTATTCTACCTGCGCGGACAGGTTATCGCAAGGTGAGACTATACCGGATAATGAACAACCAAACGACGCGGCGCAACACGGCCTTCGTCATCAATTTCACCCATACCGATAAATTCACCAGTCTCGCCTTCGGTAACGCGAACCAGACCGTCAGAAGGTACCCCAGCAACCCTGACCGGCTGCCCTTGTTTGAAATATGCCGCAACAGCGGGCTGCAGATTCACTTGGGGGAAGTCGGCTGCCGGGCTGTCCATTGGCATCAGCAGAGGGTCCAGTACCGCCTCAATACCCGAGCCTTCTTCCTGGGCTTTCGCGACCAGTGTATTCAGGTGCTCAAGGGTCACCATGCGCTCGACCGGGTATTTACTGACAGCTAAACGCCGCAAAAAGGCAACATGCGCACCACAACCCAGTTTTTCGCCAAGATCATCAATGATTGTGCGAATGTAAGTTCCTTTAGAGCAGTGTACTTCCAGCTCCAGTTCATTACCTTCGTGGCGGATAAACAGCAATTCATACACAGTAATAGCACGCGCCTCACGGGGAACTTCGATACCCTGGCGAGCATATTCATACAAAGGCCGCCCCTGGTACTTGAGTGCAGAGAACATGGATGGCACTTGTTGTGTTTCACCGCGAAAGCTTTCCAGCGCCTGAAGAAGATCAGATTCACTGAAGGTGACCGGGCGCTCCTGAACCACAGTTCCGTCGGCATCAGAAGTATCGGTACGCTGCCCAAGCCGGGCAATTACACGGTAACGCTTGTCTGAATCTAACAGATAACGGGAAAACTTGGTTGCTTCACCAAGACAAACAGGCAGCATGCCCGTAGCCAGTGGATCCAGCGCCCCTGTGTGACCTGCCCGATTAGCATTAAAGAGGCGTTTTACTTTTTGCAGCGCATCATTTGATGACAGTCCATGCGGTTTATCCAGCAATAAAACACCATGGACATCACGCCCACGCCGACGAGGACGACTCATCAATCCTCCTTGTTGCTGTCATCCGTTTCCGAATGGGAACGGCGCGCTTCATCCTGTTTAACCACACTGCTGACCAGGTTAGACATACGCATCCCTTCAACCAGAGAGTTGTCGTAGATGAATGTCAGCTCCGGAACAATGCGCAAACGCATTGCCTTACCCAGCAACATGCGAATATAACCAGATGCATCCTGCAGCGCTTTCACGCCAGCTTTTACTGCTGCTTCATCCTGATCATTCAGGAAGGTGACATAAACTTTTGCATAAGCTAAATCACGGGATACTTCAACGCCTGAGACTGTTGTCATCAGACCTACACGCGGATCTTTAATTTCGCGCTGCAGAATGATTGCGATTTCTTTCTGCATTTCCTGCGATACGCGCTGCGGGCGACCAAACTCTTTCGCCATAATAGTTTCTCCAGACAAATCAGGGGGGCACCAGGCCCCCCTTAATAATCTTACCGAGCCCAGAAAGGGATTAGGAAATGGTACGTTGAACTTCGATTATTTCGAAGACTTCAATCATGTCGCCGGTGCGAACATCATTGTAGTTCTTAACGCCGATACCACATTCCATACCATTACGGACTTCGTTAACGTCATCTTTAAAGCGACGCAGAGACTCCAGCTCGCCTTCATAGATAACCACGTTATCACGCAGAACACGAATTGGGTTGTGGCGTTTAACCACACCTTCCGTAACCATACAACCCGCAATCGCGCCAAACTTCGGTGATTTGAACACATCACGAACTTCAGCCAGGCCGATAATTTGCTGTTTGTATTCCGGAGCCAGCATACCGCTCATAGCCTGTTTAACTTCGTCAATCAGGTTATAGATAACGGAGTAGTAGCGCAGGTCGATGCTTTCAGCTTCAATAACACGGCGGGCAGAGGCATCAGCACGGACGTTAAAGCCTACAACAATCGCGTTGGATGCAGCAGCCAGCGTCGCATCGGTCTCAGTAATCCCACCAACACCAGAGCCCACAATTTTCACTTTCACTTCATCTGTGGACAGCTTGACCAGAGAATCGGTAATTGCTTCAACAGAGCCCTGAACGTCGGCTTTCAGTACGATATTAACCTCAGAAACCTCACCTTCAGTCATGTTAGCAAACATGTTTTCCAGTTTAGATTTCTGCTGACGAGCCAGTTTAACTTCACGGAATTTGCCCTGACGATACAGCGCCACTTCACGCGCTTTTTTCTCATCACGGACAACTGTAGCTTCATCACCCGCTGCAGGCACACCAGACAAGCCCAGGATTTCTACTGGAATTGACGGACCCGCCTCTTCAACATCTTTGCCCAGTTCGTTACGCATTGCACGAACACGGCCATACTCGAAACCGCACAGGACAATATCGCCACGATGCAACGTACCTTCACGAACCAGCACAGTTGCTACCGGGCCACGTCCTTTATCCAGGAAGGATTCGATAACCACACCGCTCGCCATACCATTACGTACAGCTTTCAGTTCCAGTACTTCAGATTGCAGCAAGATAGCATCCAGTAGCTCATCAACACCGGTGCCTGCTTTTGCAGAAACATGAACGAACTGGCATTCACCACCCCATTCTTCTGGAATGATGCCGTACTGAGCCAGTTCGTTCTTAACGCGATCCGGATCTGCTTCTGGTTTATCAATCTTGTTCACAGCAACAACTACAGGGACTTTCGCCGCTTTAGCGTGCTGGATAGCTTCAATAGTTTGCGGCATCACGCCATCGTCTGCTGCAACAACCAGCACCACAATATCTGTTGCCTGAGCACCACGAGCACGCATTGCGGTAAACGCTGCGTGGCCTGGGGTGTCCAGGAAAGTAATCATGCCGTTGTCAGTCTGAACGTGATAAGCACCGATATGCTGAGTAATACCGCCGGCCTCACCAGAGGCAACCTTCGTTGAACGAATGTAGTCCAGCAGAGACGTTTTACCGTGGTCAACGTGGCCCATGATAGTCACAACAGGTGCACGCGGTTCTGCCTGAGCGCCAGTATCACGGTCACTCATTACTGCTTCTTCCAGCTCGTTTTCACGACGCAGGATAACTTTGTGCCCCATTTCCTCAGCAACAAGCTGCGCAGTTTCCTGGTCAATCACCTGGTTGATGGTTGCCATGGCACCCATTTTCATCATTGCTTTGATGACCTGAGAGCCTTTCACCGCCATTTTGTTAGCCAGTTCCGCAACCGTGATAGTTTCACCGATCATGACATCACGGTTAACTGCCTGAACAGGTTTCTGGAAACCTTGTTGCAGAGCGCTGCCTTTACGCTGACGCCCGCCTTTACCACCACGAATAGCGGCGCGCGCTTCTTCACGGTCAGCTTTGGATTCGGCGTGTTTGTTACCTTTCTTAGGACGTGAAGCTTTAGCGTTGCGACCGCGGCCACGGCCACCTTCAACTTCACGGTCATTATCATCTTCAGCCTGACGAGCATGCTGAGACGTCGTAACGTGATAGTCGCTGCTTTCCGTTTCTTCGTCAGTATTACGCCAACTGTCGGCATTCTCTTCCGCCATGCGACGGGCTTCGTCTGCAACGCGGCGAGCCTCTTCTTCAATTTTGCGGCGGGCTTCTTCTTCAGCCTTACGTTTCAGCTCTGCTGCTTCTGCTTCACGACGGGCCTTCTCAGCCTGTACGGCTTTCTGTTGTTCGGATTGTTGATTGCTCACTTTGCTATTTTCCGCAGCTTCACGTTTCGCTTGTTCCGCGGCCTCACGCTTCGCATGTTCATCGGCATCGCGTTTGGCTTTCTCTTCCGCTTCGCGTTTGGCCTTTTCCTCAGCCACACGTTTAGCAGATTCCTCTGCTTCACGACTGGCCAGCTCTTCCGCCTCACGCTGCGCTTGCTCTTCCGCGGCAAGACGCTCAGCTTCTTGCGGATCACGTTTTACAAAGGCGCGCTTTTTGCGGACTTCCACTTGTACCGATTTACTTTTACCACCGGTACCCTGAATACTCAAAGTGCTGCGCGTTTTGCGCTGCAATGTTAACTTGTCTGGCCCTGAACCATGCTCACGGTTCAAAAATGCCAGCAAAGCTTGTTTTTCTTGCGCTGTCACCGAATCTTCAGACGACTTGCGGATCCCGGCATCAGCAAATTGCTGTATCAGGCGATCCACTGGAGTCTGAATCTCCGCGGCCAGCGATTTAATAGTCACATCTGTCATGCTGTTCCTTCCTGCTACAGTTTATTACGCTTCGTCGCCGAACCAGCAAATATTTCGGGCGGCCATAATCAGCGCCCCGGCTTTCTCATCGGTTAAGCCTTCAATATCTGACAGGTCATCAATGCCCTGTTCGGCGAGATCTTCCAGCGTACTAATACCACGCGTAGCCAGTTTAAAGGCCAGCGCACGATCCATACCTTCAAGGTTAAGCAGATCGTCGGTAGGTTTCTTATCACCGAGGCTTTCTTCCTGCGCCAACGCCAGCGTGGTCAGCGCGTTTTTCGCGCGGTCACGTAATGCTTCTACAGTAGCTTCATCAAGCCCATCGATTTCAAGCAACTCTTTCATCGGGACATACGCGAGCTCTTCCAGTGAGGAGAAGCCTTCTTCTACCAGAACAGTCGCGAAATCTTCATCGATATCGAGATACTTGGTGAACGTATCAATGGCGGCGTGTGCTTCAGCCTGGTGCTTAGCCTGTAAGTCTTCTACCGTCATGACATTCAGTTCCCAGCCACTCAGTTGAGAAGCAAGACGAACGTTTTGACCGTTACGACCAATAGCCTGCGCCAGGTTACCCGCTTCTACCGCAATATCCATTGTGTGTTTATCTTCATCAACCACAATGGAAGCGACATCAGCAGGCGCCATTGCATTGATAACGAACTGAGCAGGATTATCATCCCACAGCACGATATCAATACGCTCGCCGCCAAGTTCAGTTGATACTGCCTGTACGCGTGCCCCTCGCATCCCAACACATGCGCCAACAGGGTCGATGCGTTTATCATTGGTTTTCACCGCAATTTTTGCGCGAGAACCCGGGTCACGAGCCGCAGCTTTAATTTCGATGACTTCTTCGCCGATTTCCGGAACTTCAATGCGGAACAACTCAATCAGCATTTCCGGCTTAGCACGAGTCACAAATAACTGCGCACCACGTGATTCAGGACGCACGGAATACAGCACCCCACGCACACGGTCACCCGGGCGAAAGTTTTCACGCGGCAACATATCTTCACGAAGAATGACGGCTTCTGCGTTATTACCCAGATCCAGCGTGATATTTTCGCGATTCACTTTCTTCACCATACCGGTGATGATTTCGCCTTCATGTTCACGGAACTGATCAACCACCATTGCACGCTCTGCTTCGCGCACTTTCTGCACGATAACCTGTTTGGCAGTTTGCGTGGTGATGTGGTCAAAAGTCACTGACTCGATCTGGTCTTCTACATAGTCACCCAGATTCAGCGCAGGATCTTCGAACTGCGCGGCTTCCAGCGTGATTTCACGCGTAGGCTGGGTAACTTCCTCAACGATCAGCCAGCGGCGGAAAGTGTCAAAATCGCCACTTTTCCGGTCAATGCTGACGCGGACGTCGATTTCTTGCTCATATTTTTTCTTGGTCGCTGTTGCAAGGGCTGTTTCCAGCGCTTCAAAAATTTTTTCGCGCGGAACCGCTTTTTCATTAGAAACAGCTTCAACAACAGCCAAAATTTCTTTGTTCATCCTGGGTTCGCCTCAAGCCAGACTATTAAAAGTGGGGGACCAGGTTCGCTTTCTGAATATTACTCAGTGCGAACACTTCATCGTTGCCATCGACCGTAACGGTAACCATCTCACCATCAACCTGTTTGATGATGCCCTGCCATTTACGACGGTTCTGCACTGCCATACGCAACACCAATGTGACTTCCTCACCGAGAAAACGCGTGTAATGCGCGGCAGTAAACATCGGACGGTCAAGGCCAGGAGAGGAGACTTCGAGGTTATAAGCAACAGTGATTGGATCTTCTACATCCATTACTGCACTTACCTGATGACTAACATCAGCACAATCATCAACAGTGATACCATTCGGACTATCAATGTAGATGCGCAACGTAGACGTACGACCGCGAACAAACTCAATACCAACCAGTTCGTAGCCCAGAGCCTCTACTGGTGCAGTAATCATCTCTGTTAACTTTTGCTCTAATGTGGACAAGCCCACCCCCAAGACATAAAAAAAGGGCGCTAAGCCCAGTTATTCTCTCGTCAGATAACAAAAAACCCCGATAAATCGGGGCTTTATATAACTGAACCCTACAAGCCGCGACTGCGACCTGGAACTATTTCCATGAGAATTTTTTTCAAAATTCCATTGTGAAAAGAACTGTCGCTCTTCACAGTATATTTGAAAAACAACTCTCAGGGAAATTGGTTGCGGGGGCCGGATTTGAACCGACGACCTTCGGGTTATGAGCCCGACGAGCTACCAGGCTGCTCCACCCCGCGTCCGAAAACGTGGCAAATACTACGCCTTTAACACAAAAAAAGCAAACTTCGCTGGGATTTGGTACCGAGGACGGGACTTGAACCCGTAAGCCCAATCGGGCACTACCACCTCAAGGTAGCGTGTCTACCAATTCCACCACCTCGGCACTTATTTCGCACAAAAAGTACGATGATACGACAACTTAGTGCGGGATATCGCTGCTCGGCTGCGCTGGCGCTGCCGGTTGAGTAGTCTTCTCAGTTTGAGCGGGCTGACTCAGATTGTCCCAGCTGCTTCCCTTGGTGGTTTTGTTGCTGTTGATATTACCCAGCGCAAGGCTGATAATAAAAAACAGTGTCGCCAGCACGGCAGTCATGCGGGTCATAAAGTTACCAGAACCGCTTGAACCAAACAGAGTTGCAGAAGCGCCTGCGCCAAAGGAGGCACCCATATCAGCACCTTTACCTTGCTGCAGCATAATCAAGCCAACAAGGCCGATGGCTACAATAAGGAAAACGACTAAAAGAGCTTCGTACATAATTAACCTGTTCCTTGCGGATTTCCGCATGCCAATGCTTCTAACCAAAAAGACGTGGGTATTTGTCATTCCCCACTGAAGCGGGTGTGAATACTAACCAAAGCGCATGCACTGTGCAAGACCATTTTCTTCGCAATGATTCAATTGCAGAAAAAAGCGGCAACACGCGCAGATTTCAGCCGGTGAGGCGAGAATCGCCCCTACCGGCAGTGTCGTATTTTCAGACCGCTTTCACTGCATCGGCTATTTGGTTAGCCAGTTGAGTCACCTGCGCTTCATCTTCGCCTTCCACCATCACACGAATTAGCGGTTCTGTACCTGATTTACGCAACAGGACTCGCCCGCGTTTACCCAAAGTGCGCTCGACTTCCGCTGTGACTTGTTTCACGCTATCGTGCTCCAGTGGGTCACCACTCCCCGCGGTATAACGGACATTAACCAGAATCTGCGGGAAGAGTGACATACCACTGCACAAATCATGCAGGTTCATATGATTGCGCACGACAGCAGCCAGAACCTGAAGACCGGCAAGAATACCGTCTCCTGTGGTACTTTTATCCAACAGAATGACGTGGCCAGAGTTCTCCGCGCCAATACGCCAACCTTTTTCCTGCATTTTCTCCAGCACATAGCGGTCACCGACCTTTGCCCGTGCAAATGGTATACCCAGCTGTTTCAGTGCCAGTTCCAGCCCCATATTGCTCATCAGCGTGCCGACCACCCCTCCCTGGAGTTTGCCCTGGCGCAAGCCTTCACGGGCAATAATGTAGAGGATTTGGTCACCATCAACACGGTTTCCGAGATGGTCGACCATGATCACGCGGTCGCCATCGCCATCAAAAGCCAGCCCAAGATCTGCGTTTTCCGCAATCACTCTGGACTGAAGCGCTGCAACATCTGTCGCACCGCATTTTTCATTGATATTCAGCCCATTGGGTTCACAACCCATGGTAATTACGTTGGCCCCCAACTCACGAAAAACATTTGGCGCAATGTGGTATGTTGCACCATTGGCACAATCGACAACCATTTTAAGGCCGTTCAAATTCAGTTCGTTTGGGAAGGTACCTTTGCAGAACTCAATATAACGGCCGGCAGCATCAACAATACGGCTGGCTTTACCCAGCATGGCCGATTCCGCGCAAGTAATCTCTTTTTCCAGTTCGGCTTCAATAGCTTCTTCTACCTCATCTGGCAACTTGGTACCTTCTGTAGAGAAAAACTTGATACCGTTGTCATAATACGGGTTATGGGATGCCGAAATGACAATGCCAGCTTCAGCCCGAAAAGTACGGGTTAAATATGCCACTGCCGGTGTCGGCATGGGACCGGTAAACGAGGCAGACAAACCGGCAGCTGCCAGCCCGGCTTCCAGTGCGGATTCCAGCATATAGCCCGATATGCGGGTATCTTTGCCAATAATCACTTTTCGTGAACCGTGGCGTGCCAGCACTTTACCCGCAGCCCAGCCCAGTTTCAGAACAAAGTCAGGTGTAATAGGGGCTTGACCAACACAGCCGCGAATCCCATCGGTACCAAAATATTTACGGTTACTCATAGCGTCTATTTTCCTTCGCTGACAACGTCGCTTCCACAACCCGCATCGCCTCAACAGTTTCTTTTACATCGTGAACACGAATAATATGTGCCCCTTGCATAGCGGCGATAACCGCACATGCAAGGCTACCGCTCAGGCGCTGATCCGGCCCCACATTCAGGAGTTGCCCAACCATCGATTTACGGGACATCCCCACCAACAGTGGCAAACCGAAATGATGCAGTTCAGATAAACGCGCCAGCAACTGATAATTGTGCCCCAGATTTTTACCGAAACCGAAGCCGGGGTCGAGTAACAATTTGTCTTTCGCGATGCCTGAAGCTTCACAGCGTGCAATTTGTTCCATCAGGAAATGCTCTACATCCTGAAAGACATCATCATAATGCGGAGCATCCTGCATAGTGCGAGGTTCACCCTGCATGTGCATCAGACAAACTGGCAGCCCAGTTTCTGCCGCCGCTTCTATTGCTCCAGGCATTTTAAGTGAGCGGATATCGTTAATCAGATGTGCACCTGCTCGTGCGGACTCCCGAATAACTTCAGGCCGAGAAGTATCCACCGACACCCACACTTCAAAACGCTGTGCCAGCGCCTCAACAACCGGAATAACACGGGCAAGTTCTTCTTCCACACTCACTAAAGCGGCACCAGGCCGGGTAGACTCGCCCCCCACATCAACAATGGTCGCCCCGGCGTTAATCATCAGGTTGGCATGTTTTACGGCTTCATTCAGGGTGTTGTGCTGACCGCCATCAGAAAAGGAATCTGGCGTGACATTTAAAATCCCCATGACATGAGGATGCGAGAGATCAAGTGAAGTCCCCTGAGCAAAGAGTTTCATGTGATTACCTTCAGAAAACGCGTTACGGATGAGAAAAACCCCGGACAAGCCGGGGTTTACAGATTACAGCAAAATGGGATTATTTATCACCAGCCTGCTCTGACATGGGATTTCCGGGTTTATTTATATCCGGGTCGTCCACTGGTTTTGGCGCTGTTGGCGTACCAGAGGAATTGTCAGTGTTGTTGCTGGCATTAGGGTCTTCCCAGCCAGCTGGTGGGCGCACATCACGCCGGGCCATCAAATCATCAATCTGCGGTAAATCAATAGTTTCATATTTCATTAGCGCATCTTTCATAGCATGGAGGATGTCCATGTTATCGTTAAGGATTTGACGGGCACGGTTGTAATTACGCTCAATCAGTGACTTCACTTCCTGGTCGATAATACGAGCTGTTTCGTCTGACATGTGTTTCGCTTTAGCCACACTGCGGCCAAGGAACACCTCGCCATCTTCTTCCGCATACAGCAATGGCCCCAGTTTCTCTGAGAAGCCCCACTGAGTGACCATGTTACGAGCAAGGTTGGTCGCGACTTTAATATCGTTGGACGCACCAGTTGACACATGCTCAACACCGTAAATTATCTCTTCTGCCAGACGTCCACCGTAGAGTGTCGAGATCTGGCTTTCCAGTTTCTGACGGCTGGCACTGATTGCATCGCCTTCAGGCAGGAAGAAAGTCACACCTAATGCCCGACCACGAGGAATAATCGTTACTTTATGTACCGGGTCGTGTTCCGGCACCAGACGCCCAATAATAGCGTGGCCCGCTTCATGATATGCGGTTGATTCTTTCTGAGCTTCAGTCATCACCATTGAGCGTCGTTCAGCGCCCATCATGATTTTGTCTTTCGCTTTTTCAAATTCAACCATGGACACAACGCGTTTATTACCACGGGCGGCAAACAAAGCGGCTTCGTTCACAAGGTTAGCCAGGTCCGCACCGGAAAAACCCGGTGTACCACGGGCAATAATAGCCGCATCGATATCCGGAGCCAGCGGCACACGGCGCATATGCACTTTAAGGATTTGCTCACGACCACGTACATCAGGCAGCCCAACGACAACCTGGCGGTCAAAACGCCCAGGACGCAACAAAGCTGGGTCCAGAACATCCGGGCGGTTAGTCGCTGCAATGACGATAATACCTTCATTGCCTTCAAACCCATCCATTTCGACCAGCATCTGGTTCAGTGTCTGTTCACGTTCATCATGACCGCCACCCAAACCAGCACCACGCTGACGCCCCACCGCATCGATCTCATCGATAAAGATAATGCAAGGAGCTGCTTTTTTAGCCTGTTCGAACATGTCACGGACACGGGATGCACCCACACCCACAAACATTTCAACAAAGTCAGAACCTGAAATGGTGAAAAACGGTACTTTTGCTTCACCGGCAATAGCCTTGGCAAGCAATGTCTTACCAGTACCTGGAGGGCCAACCATCAGCACACCTTTCGGGATCTTACCGCCTAATTTCTGGAAGCGGCTTGGCTCACGAAGATATTCCACCAGTTCACCAACTTCTTCTTTCGCTTCGTCACAACCCGCGACATCGGCAAAAGTAGTTTTAATCTGATCTTCCGTCAGCATTCGCGCCTTACTCTTGCCGAACGACATGGCACCTTTGCCACCTCCGCCCTGCATTTGGCGCATAAAAAATATCCAGACCCCAATAAGCAAAAGCATTGGGAACCATGAAATAAAGATCGTTGCCAGCAGGCTTTGTTCTTCTGGTGGTTCACCAACAACCTTGACGTTCTTGGTAAGCAGGTTATCAAGAAGTTTGGGATCGTTTACGGGGATATAAGTCGTGTATCGGTTACTATCTTTCTTGGTAACGGTAATCTCACGTCCGTTGATACGCGCTTCACGAATCTGATCCTGATTGACCTCAGACAGGAAGGTAGAGTAATCCACCCTGCGGCCATTAGACTCGCTGGGCCCAAAGCTCTGGAATACTGACATCAGCACAACGGCAATGACCAGCCAGAGTATTAGGTTTTTCGCCATGTCACTCAAGGGATTAACCTCATATTACAACTGTGTTAACAAACAGCGTCAGGGTACTATAGTTTACGCCCGGTCGCTACAATGTACACTTCACGTGAGCGAGCACGCGAAGCGTCCGGCTTACGAACTTTAACACTCGTAAACAGGGAGCGAATTTCCCGCAGGTACTCATCGAAACCTTCGCCCTGAAAAACCTTCACTACAAAACTACCACCTGGTGCCAGAATATCACGACACATTTCTAACGCCAGTTCCACCAAATACATAGCTCGGGGAATATCAACAGCAGGTGTTCCGCTCATATTGGGTGCCATATCGGACATGACAACCTGAACTTTTTTATCACCCACACGTTCAAGAAGCGCTTTCAGGACTAATTCATCACGAAAATCACCCTGAAGAAAGTCCACACCGACGATTGGATCCATAGGTAAAAGATCGCAGGCAATGATACGACCTTTCCCGCCGATTTGACTTACCACATATTGCGACCACCCACCAGGCGCCGCACCAAGGTCGACAACCGTCATACCCGGCTTAAAAAGTTTGTCACCTTGCTGTATTTCATCAAGTTTAAACCAGGCACGGGATCGTAACCCTTTTTTCTGTGCCTTCTGAACGTATTTATCGCTAAAGTGTTCCTGCAACCAGCGGCTAGAGCTGGCAGAACGCTTTTTACCTGTCATTTTATAATCCAGTCGGGTTCATCTTCCGCGAGCAATATCAAAAAGCGCACGGCGATTTGGCTATAATCAGGAGATGGCGGTAGAATGTCCCGTTTTCAATCCCAACGTAAGCAAAAAACGATGAATCTGAGTACAAAACAAAAACAGCACCTGAAAGGTCTCGCGCATCCGCTCAAGCCGGTAGTCCTGCTTGGCAATAACGGTCTGACCGAAGGGGTGCTGGCCGAGATTGAACAAGCGCTGGAGCACCACGAACTGATCAAGGTTAAAGTTGCCACAGAAGATCGTGAAACGAAAACTTTGATAGTGGAAGCCATCGTGCGGGAAACCGGAGCCTGTAATGTACAGGTCATCGGTAAAACGCTGGTGCTTTATCGCCCATCCCAGGAACGCAAAATTTCGCTGCCTCGTTAACAAAAAGTGCAATAATCATCTGCATTTTTATAACGCAGGCTGAGCAAAATGACACGCTCCTTTCATGGTTAAAAGGCCGCATTGCGGCCTTTTCCATTCTTTACAAAACCGTTATATCCAGCGTAGCAGAAATCAGAGGTATTCTACCTTGATGATTTCAAATTCAACTAACCCACCAGGGGTGTTAATTCCTACGATATCATCGGCTTCTTTACCAATCAGCCCACGAGCAATTGGTGAGTTAACAGAGATAAGATTCTTTTTAAAATCGGCCTCGTCATCACCAACGATACGGTAAGTTTGCTCTTCTTCGGTATCAAGATTCAGTACAGTTACCGTTGCACCAAAGATAACACGACCATTGTTAGGCAACCTGGTCACATCGATAACCTGTGCATTAGACAGCTTGCCTTCAATATCCTTGATACGGCCTTCACAAAAGCCTTGTTGCTCACGCGCAGCATGGTATTCGGCATTTTCCTTTAAATCACCGTGCTCACGCGCTTCGGCGATGGCTGCGATGATCTCCGGACGGCGAACGCCCTTCAGAAACTCAAGCTCTTCGCGCAATTTTTCGGCGCCACGTAAAGTCATCGGAATAGCTTGCATATTATACCTCATTATAAAAAACGCCCCGGACACAAGGGCCACAATTGGCCGCACAACCGGAGTACTGCCCGAAGAAACTCTGCATTCACCGGGCCAGAAACAAAAGAAAACTACCCCGAAGCAAAGCTTCAGGCTAGTCGTATTTCGCATTTTGATACGTATTTTAACCTGAAGTTCCCCGGGGGTCATCGTTTACTTTACAGGGGATTGCACCGTAGTATGACGGCACGTTTCCAGGTTTTAATGCCAAAAATTATGCGATTTTTACATTTAGCTGTTGGGCTGGTTTTATCCTTCGCCTTAGAAGCTCAGGCTGCAAATATTGATGAATACGTCAAACAACTCCCACCAGGCGCTAACCTCGCGCTTCTGGTGCAAAAAGCGGGCTCAGATACGCCGCTTATTGATTACCATGGCCAACAAATGGCACTGCCCGCCAGTACTCAGAAAGTGATAACGGCTCTCGCAGCCCTGTTATCGCTCGGCCCTGATTACCGTTTCACAACAACCCTTGAAAGCCATGGAAACATCAATGACGGGATTTTGCAAGGAGACCTTATAGCAAGGTTCACCGGCGACCCGACATTGAAGAGGCAGCAATTACACAATATGGTAGCCAGCCTGAAAAAGGCGGGAATTACAAAAATTCAGGGAAATATCTTAATTGATACATCGGTATTCGCCAGCCACGATAAAGCCCCCGGCTGGCCATGGAATGATATAACGCAATGCTTCAGCGCTCCGCCATCTGCGGCTATCGTCGATAAAAATTGTTTTTCCGTATCCCTTTCCAGTCCACGTCCCAATGAAACGGCTACGGTGCGCCTGGCATCGTATTACCCTGTTCATGTGTTTTCTAATGTGCGAACACTTGCCCATGGTTCTGCAGATGCCAAATATTGTGAACTGGATGTCGTCACAGGTGACCTGAATCGCTACACATTAACAGGTTGCCTGACCCAGCGTGAAGACCCATTACCTCTCGCGTTCGCTGTACAGGACGGGGCCAGCTATGCCGGTGAAATACTCAAAGATGAGTTGAATAGTGCGGGAATAACCGTGAGCGGAACACTGATTCGCCAAACTCGAGTAAACCAGCCAGGGCAGGTTTTAGCCTCCACGCAGTCTGCTCCCCTCCATGATTTACTACGCATGATGCTAAAAAAATCTGACAACATGATTGCTGATACTGTTTTTCGCACTATTGGGCGGGAAACCCTGGGGGTTCAGGGAACCTGGCGGGCAGGCGCAGATGCTGTTCGCCAAATCCTGAAGCAGAAGGCTGGTATCGATTTAGGTAACACTATTCTGGTGGATGGTTCAGGTTTATCACGCCATGACCTGATTTCGCCTTCAACCATGATGCAAGTGCTACAATTTATTGCCAAAAATGATAATCAGCTAAACTTTATCTCAATGCTGCCACTGGCCGGCCATGATGGCACGCTGCAATACCGGGCCGGGCTGCATGAAGCAGGAGTGGATGGGAAGGTTTCAGCCAAAACAGGATCATTGCAAGGGGTGTATAACCTTGCAGGGTTCATTACAACGGCATCCGGGCAAAAACTGGCATTTGTTCAATATCTTTCTGGTTATGCCGTTGAACCCGGCGACCAACGTAACAGAAGGATACCGCTGGTACGCTTTGAAAGCCGACTCTACAAAGACCTCTATCAGAATAACTAATTATGAAATTACTCATTGTTGAAGATGATTTACTGCTACAAGAAGGACTGGCTCTGGCACTGAATGGTGACGGATACGCTGTAGATACTGCAGCGACAGCAAATGATGCCGACGCGCTGATTCAAAGTGGTGAATACAGTCTGGTGATTCTGGATCTTGGGCTACCCGATAAAGACGGAGCAACACTACTCAGCCAATGGCGCCGAAGAGGGCTAAAAACTCCGGTATTGATTCTGACTGCAAGGGATGCACTGGAAGACCGGGTCAGTGGTCTTGATGCAGGCGCAGATGACTACCTGGTAAAACCCTTTGCGCTGGCCGAATTACAAGCCCGTGCCCGGGCTCTTATTCGCCGTTACCAGGGGCACAGTGACAATCTGTTGCAACATGATGACCTCACATTAAACCTCCAGACACAACAAGTGTTGCTGCAAGGTAACGCTGTGGAAGTCACCCCCAAAGAGTTTGCTTTGCTGACCCGTCTGATTATGCGAGTTGGCCAAACTGTTCACCGGGAAACACTTCAGCAGGATCTCTATAGTTGGCAGGACGATCCTGGCTCAAATACCCTTGAGGTTCACATTCATAATCTGCGACGCAAGCTGGGTAAAGAACGCATCAAAACTGTTCGTGGCGTTGGCTATCGTCTGGAGAACCGGGTATGAACAGTATGCGTCGGCGTTTAATGGCAATGCTGGCGTTAATTTTTCTTTTCTTTCAACTTGTCAGCGTATTATGGCTGTGGCACGAAAGCCAGGAGCAAATTGGGTTCCTGGTCAATGAAACGCTGTCTGCCCGTACACGTAATCACCATGTTGAAAAAGAGATCCACGAAGCCATAGCCTCATTATTAGTTCCTTCACTGGTTATGGTTGGCTTTACACTGTTTTTTTCTTTTCTGGCAGTGTCCTGGATTATCCAGCCACTCAACAAACTCAGTCGTAGTCTTGTTAACCGTTCCGCCGACAACCTTAGCCCATTACCCATGTTTTCCGAGATGGAAGAGATGGTAGCAGTCACCACGGCCCTCAATCAATTACTGTCCCGTCTGGAAAGTACCATTCAGCAGGAACGATTATTTACCGCCGATGCCGCCCACGAATTACGTACCCCACTGGCTGGTATTCGCCTTCATCTTGAGCTTATGGCCCAGTCCGGAAATAAACAGGCTGATTCGCTGATCCAGCGACTGGACCAACTGATGCATGTCATCGAACAGTTGTTAATGCTATCCCGGGCAGGACAAGCCTTAGCCAGTGGGCATTATGATACGCACCAGTGGTGGAAAGATATTATCGAACCACTTCAGGAGGAAATGACAGAGATGGCTGAGAGGCATAATCAACGGATTATCTGGCCGGAAGATACTGGTCTCTCTGTGCAGGGGGACCCGGTGCTATTACGCCTGCTGCTCCGTAATCTACTGGAAAATGCCTGGCGGTATAGCCCTCAAGGGAGTTGTATCGAAATCCGCTTACAGGAAGAAAACAATGGCGCACATCTTCAAGTGCTGGATGAAGGGCCGGGCATCGACGAAGCTCACCGAAAAACTATTACGGAACCATTTCGTCGCCTGGATCAACGCTATGGTGGCAGCGGGCTTGGGCTCAACATCGTGCGGCGTATTGTGCAACTGCACCGGGGAAAATTGCTGATAGATAACCGTACTGATAGCCAGGGTTTGAATGCAGGTTGCTGGTTCCCGGATCATATTGATTGAAACTACGCCCACTGCGCAGTGAAGCAAAAAAGTAAGGCCGGGAAACCCGGCCTTACCTGCAAAGCTACGTGGAGATTAACGTTCGTAGATTATCTCTACACCTTCGTCATCATCTTCATCCCAGTCATCGTCATCGTCCCAGGGCTCTTCGGCTTCAGATTGCACTTCTTCCAGTTGTTTACGGTGGTAATCGTCCCACATAAATTCAACTTTCTCAGCTTCCTGAGCCACTTCTTCATGAACAACCGGGTTTTCGATAATGAAATGCATCACATCCCAACATAACGCATTGACACCATCACGTGTCGCCGCAGATATCAGGTAATGCTTCTCTTCCCAGCCCAGGGCGGTAGCAATTTCTTTAGCCCGCTGTTCTGCTTCTTCACTATCAAGCAAGTCAACTTTATTGAATACCAGCCAGCGTGGCTTTGCCGCCAAAGTGGCACTGTATTTCTCCAGCTCACCAATAATGATGCGTGCATTCTCGACCGGATCAGAACCATCAATAGGTGCCAAATCAATCAGGTGCAATAAAACACGGCAACGTTCCAGGTGTTTGAGGAAACGAATTCCCAGCCCTGCGCCATCAGCCGCACCTTCAATCAGCCCCGGAATATCAGCAACCACAAAGCTTTTTTCGTTATCCATTCGAACAACACCCAGGCTTGGAACCAGAGTGGTAAAGGGATAATCAGCTACTTTCGGTTTTGCCGCGGATACGGCACGAATAAATGTAGATTTACCCGCATTAGGTAAACCCAGCATGCCAACATCAGCCAGCAACATCAGCTCAAGGTCGAGTTCGCGCTTCTCACCTGGCGTACCATTCGTTTTCTGGCGGGGTGTACGGTTTACAGAGGATTTAAAGCGCGTGTTCCCCAAACCATGCCAGCCCCCTTTTGCGACCAGCAAACGTTGACCGTGGGAAACCATATCACCCATTGCTTCCCCGGTACCTTTATCAATAACCCGGGTACCAACAGGTACACGAACGGAAACATCTTTTCCTCGTTTACCGGTACAGTCACGGCTTTGACCATTCTGGCCCCGCTCAGCACGGAATGATTTTTCAAAGCGATAATCGATAAGGGTATTCAGGTTCTCGTCAGCTTCCAGCCAGACATCACCACCATCACCACCATCGCCACCATCCGGGCCACCTTTCGGGATGTACTTTTCACGACGGAAGCTAACACACCCATTGCCGCCATCACCTGCGACCACGAGGATCGTTGCTTCATCAACAAACTTCATTTTACTTCTCCGTAGATCATTCGCCCGAATGGGGCACAGGTACCACCGGCTGGCGCTTACGCCAACGCCCCCAAAGGCGATGCCCAATCGCGGAATACATTGCGCCCGCCACAACGACAAATGCGCCGATATAACCCATGACATTCAACATTGGCACAGCAAAGAAATCTGGCCATGCCAGGGCTAATAAATCTGAAAACAGCAATGTAAATAAAGGTGTCAGTGTAATAAATGCACTCACCTGTGCTGCCTGCCAGCGTGCCATTGCTTCAGCCAGTGCGCCGTAACCCACCAGTGTATTCAGGCCACAAAACACCAGACAACTCAGTTGCCACCCACTCAATTGCTTTATAACCATTGGGTCAGCCAATGGGAGCAATGCTATTGTACATAAAGTGTACAATAAAAACAGAATCTGTTGGGATGCCAGACGCCGTAGTAACACTTTCTGCGCCACCCCATAACTGACCCAGACACAGGCTGCAGAAACGCCAAATATTACGCCCCATGTGTAGTCTGTCAGACGGGTAAATATTTCCACCAGGCTGGAGTTAAAAAACATAATCAACCCGGAAAGCAGCATCAGTGCACCAACAACTTGGGTACCACGCATCTTTTCTTTCAGGATAACAACACTGGCAACCATCATTCCTACCGGAGAAAGTTGTCCAATGACCTGTGATGCTGTAGGGCTCAGATACTGCAAAGAGGAACTAAAAAAAATAAAGTTCCCAAACAGCCCACCTGTTGCTATAGCCAGTAATACTAACCAGCGGCGGCGTTTGAAAATTCTGAGCGGGGGTAAATTCCCTCTCAGTGTCAAAATCAGGCCCAGTCCGGTGCCAGCCATCAGAAAACGATAAAATACAACAGTAGGAGGAGACATCACCTCCAGTACCTGTTTCATAGCAATAGGTAATGCGCCCCAGCACATCGCTGTTGTCAGGGCCAAAGCGATGCCAATTCCTGCCTGTTGTTTCATTTAAAGCCCCTGGCGCTTTCCCCTGTGTCAGAATGTAAAAAGCCCCGCAACGTGTTGCGGGGCTTCAATCCGTTACCGGAACGCGAAAAACTTATTCAGCAACAATGCTTACAAATTTACGGTTTTTCGGACCTTTAACTTCGAACTTGACTTTACCGTCAGACAAAGCGAACAGAGTATGATCTTTACCGCAACCTACGTTGCTGCCTGCGTGGAATTTAGTACCACGCTGACGAACGATGATGCTGCCAGCAAGAACTGCTTCACCGCCGAAACGTTTTACGCCCAGACGTTTAGCTTCAGAATCGCGACCGTTACGTGTTGAGCCGCCAGCCTTTTTGTGTGCCATTTAATCTGCTCCCCTATTAAGCGCTGATGCCAGTAATTTTCACATCAGTGAACCACTGACGGTGGCCCTGCTGCTTACGATAGTGTTTACGACGACGAAACTTAACGATTTTAACTTTCTCGCCACGACCATGAGCAACAACTTCAGCTTTAATTACGCCGCCCTCAACAAAAGGAACGCCGATTTTAACTTCTTCGCCATTGGCAATCATCAGAACCTGGTCGAATTGAACTGCTTCGCCAGTTGCGATGTCCAGCTTTTCCAGGCGAACGGTCTGACCTTCGCTTACTCGGTGTTGTTTACCACCACTTTGGAAAACCGCGTACATAAAAAACTCCGCTTTCCGCACACACCTCTGTGTTTTCAGTGCGCGCTATAAATAATCACAATAGGGCGCGAATATTACGCAAATCCAGGACATTTGACAAGTACCATCATCAATTCGTGTAGAAAAAAAACACTACGCACAATGTTCCATTTATTAAGCGCATTTTTTCAGTACAATCTGTATTTGATGACCAGACAGATACCCAATAACATGTTCCGTCGAACGGGATAAACCGGGCAACAGCCAGACTTTTGCGATGAATTTAGAGAAAATAACCGAGTTAACCGCGCAAGATATGGCGGGCGTAAACGCGACAATTCTGGATCAGCTCAACTCTGACGTTCAGCTAATCAACCAGTTGGGATACTACATAGTCAGTGGTGGCGGGAAACGCATTCGTCCAATGATAGCGGTGCTTTCTGCCCGTGCTCTGGGTTATGACGGCAACGCGCATGTCACTATTGCGGCCTTAATTGAATTTATTCATACCGCTACGTTGCTCCATGATGACGTTGTTGATGAATCAGATATGCGCCGTGGTAAGGCGACAGCAAATGCCGCTTTTGGTAATGCAGCCAGCGTTCTGGTTGGTGATTTTATCTACACCCGCGCATTCCAGATGATGACGCAACTGGGCTCACTCAAAATACTGGAAGTGATGTCGGCGGCCGTCAACGTTATTGCTGAAGGGGAAGTACTTCAGCTAATGAACGTCAACGACCCGAATATTACAGAAGAAAGCTACATGCGGGTTATTTACAGTAAAACAGCACGCCTGTTTGAAGCTGCTTCTCAGTGTTCCGGCATTCTTGCTGGTGCAACGCCCGAACAAGAACTCGCCCTGCAAAATTATGGCCGCTATATTGGTACAGCCTTCCAGCTTATTGATGATCTGCTTGATTATAGTGCTGACGGCGCAACGCTGGGTAAAAATGTGGGAGATGACCTCAACGAAGGGAAACCCACTCTTCCGCTGTTACATGCCATGCAACATGGCACACCAGAACAGGCCACTATGATTCGTCAGGCCATTGAGCAAGGTAATGGAAGGCATCTTCTGGAACATGTACTGGAAGCAATGGAAATGTGTGGTTCACTCGCCTGGACACGCCTGCGAGCCGAGCAGGAAGCGGATAAAGCCATTGAGGCGCTGGCAATACTTCCTGACTCCCCCTGGAAAGCAGCACTAACTGGCCTCGCACACATCGCCGTACAACGCAACCACTAAACCACACCATATTGGCTTAGTTAAAAAGGATCTGCGCCACAGTGCCCGGATCCTTTTTCTTCTTTTGGGCTCTTATGCAACGCATTACAAAAAGCTGAGCGCGGCTACACAAAACAAACTGCAAGCCTCAATATTAAGAACTTTCAAGAATCTCCTGTGCTATATAACCCAGGCTTCCACTGAGTAGCCAATGCAACCCAATAGCGACAGGGAGAAAACATGGAAAGTAAGTTTGTTGACTGGCACCCGGCTGACATTATTGCCGCGTTGCGCAAGAAGGGAACGTCAATGGCCGCCGAATCACGTAAGGCCGGACTGAGTTCTTCGACTCTCGCCAATGCTCTGACACGCCCCTGGCCCAGGGGAGAAATGTTGATAGCCGATGCGCTGAATGTGAACCCATGGGAGATTTGGCCCTCCCGCTACTATGACCCGCATACCGCACAATTCATTGACAGAACCCGGCTCATTCGCCAACGTTAAAAAAACCGGGGAACTCCCCGGTTTATTACGTTATTCAGCGCGAATACGTTCAATTTTAGCACCCAGCGCCTGAAGTTTGTCTTCAATACGCTCATAACCACGATCGATGTGGTAAATGCGGTCAACCACCGTAACGCCTTCAGCAATACATCCGGCAAGCACCAGGCTTGCCGATGCACGCAAATCAGTCGCCATAACCTGGGCACCCGACAATTTGTTCACACCATGGCAAATCGCAGTGTTGCTTTCAATTTCGGCATGTGCGCCCATACGAATCAACTCAGGCACATGCATAAACCGGTTTTCAAAGATGGTCTCGGTGATGACACCGGTGCCTTCGGCAACCAGGTTGAGCAGTGTAAACTGGGCCTGCATATCTGTCGGAAAACCAGGATGTGGCGCAGTACGGACATTTACGGCTTTAGGACGCTGGCCGTGCATATCCAGAGATATCCAGTCTTCACCTGTTTCAATAGCAGCACCCGCTTCACGCAATTTAGCTAATACTGCATCCAGAGTGTCCGGGCGGGTATTACGGCACATCACTTTTCCACCAGAAATGGCAGCAGCCACCAGGAAAGTGCCTGTTTCAATACGATCAGGCAAGACGCGATATACACCACCACCCAGGCGTTCAACACCCGTGATAGTGATACGGTCAGTACCCATGCCTGTGATTTTTGCTCCCAACGTATTCAAAAAATTGGCCGTATCGACAATTTCTGGCTCGCGGGCCGCATTTTCAATAACCGTAGTGCCTTCAGCCAGCGTTGCCGCAGACATAATCGTGACCGTTGCACCAACACTGACCTTATCCATAACAATGTGCGCCCCTTTCAGGCGACCATTGACACTGGCTTTTACATACCCTTCTTCCAGTTTGATTTCTGCACCCAGTTGCTCCAGACCTGAGATATGTAAATCAACCGGACGAGCGCCAATTGCACAACCACCCGGTAAAGACACCTGCCCCTGGCCAAAACGAGCAACCAAAGGACCTAATGCCCAAATAGATGCCCGCATTGTTTTGACCAGTTCATAAGGTGCGCAGTAAATGTTAACTTTACTGGCGTCAATCCAGACAGACCCGTTGCGCTCAACCTTTGTCCCCAGTTGGCTCAACAATTTCATTGTGGTATCAATGTCTTTCAGTTTGGGGACATTCTGAATCTCAACCGGCTCTTCAGCCAACAGGGCGGCAAATAAAATCGGCAACGCGGCGTTTTTCGCCCCCGATATCGTCACTTCGCCACTCAGGCATGTTGGCCCTTCTACGCGGAATTTATCCATCAGGACAGCTCTCTACATATTCAAAATCACAGTTACTGCAGCATCGTTGCAGCTCAGAATCCGTTTAATTTACGGTCGCGTTCCCACTCTGTCGGGGTATAGGCTTTGATGGATAAAGCATGGATACGGTTATCCGCAATGTATTCCATAAGAGGCCCATAAATCGTTTGTTGTTTTTTCACACGACTCATGTCGGCGAAGAGTTCACCCACTGCAGTAACCTGAAAGTGGCTACCGTCACCAGTGACGTGGACTTCCTGAAGGGGCAGTGTATTCATCAGCACCGTCTGAATTTCATGATTTTCCATGGGCTCTTCATCATCGTCGATTAATAAAACCAGCCAAACATCTTAGAGGAAAGTGTTCGCCGCTGAAATAAGCAAAAAGGCCTTGCAGTAAGAAAATGCAAGGCCTTGAAACTAACCCACTGAAAACATTAGTGGGTATAGGGAAATACTGATTCTGGTAAATTATAGAGCTTGCTCAGCATATCAAGCTTTTCGTTCATGCCAGTGAGCACAACCTCATGCCCCCGGGAACGAGATATTGCTACCAGATGCAGTAAGATAGCCAGCCCCGCAGTATCTACCCTGACCAGCTCGCCAACCGCTATCTCAGATAACGACTGGCAAACAACCTGCCGCTGTGACCAGAGTGGCAATAACGACCCCTGATCCAGAATACCAAACAGAGACAGAACGCCGCTATCCAGTTGCCACTGCAAAGCACCTGCCATTATTTCTGCGCTTCCAGGGTAATCGGATGACTGGCAATGGCTTTAAGCTCCGCAGTCAGGCCATCTATCCCTTTCTGGCGCAGCAAATCCCCCCACTCATTTTGTTTTGTGGTGATCATGCTGACACCCTCCACAATCATGTCATATGCCTGCCAGTTCCCTGTCTGGCTATTTTTACGCCACTGGAAGTCGAGACGTACCGGAGGACGACCATTCGGGTCAATGATGGTCACGCGGATTGCCACGATAGTCGCATCACCAATAGGTTGTTCCGGCGCGACCTGGTAGGTTTGCCCATGATACATTGCCAGTGCCTGGCCGTAAGCCTGCTTCAGGTATTCGCGGAAAGCCGCGAAATAGGCCTCACGTTGCGCCGGAGTGGCTTCACGATAATAACGCCCCAGTACTAATGCGCCGGCATACTTAACCTGGACATAAGGCAATAATTCCTGGTCGACTATCTCACGCAGATAATCCGGATTCTGGCGAATTTTCGCCTGTTCATTTTTCAGCCTGGAAAATGTCTTTTCCGCCGCCTGGTTCATTAAAACATACGGATTAGACTGATCCGCCGCTACCGCTAAAGGAGCGATCACCAACATGGCAACCATTAACAGCCGTTTAAACATGACATATCTCCAAACTTAGTTCGTTTTCCCGGACGGGGATGGCTCATTATTCCCGTGTGACGTTCCTTGTGCATCGCCACTCGTCTTATTGTCGTTACCATTGTTGCCCTTATACAAGAACTGGCCTATCAAGTCCTCAAGCACCATAGCTGACTTGGTATCCTGCACCGTGTCACCATCTTTCAGAATACCAGTGCCAAGTTCAGGGTCTTCAAACCCCACATTCAGTGCCAGATACTGTTCACCCAGTAAGCCTGAAGTACGCACAGCCAGCGAACTGGTGTCCGGAATGTGGTTGTAACGCTGTTCGATATCCATTGCCACACGGGGCAAATAGGTCTTTGGATCCAGGGAAATATCTGCCACCCGGCCAATCACTACGCCGCCAATACGGACTGGCGAGCGTGCTTTCAGACCGCCAATGTTGTCGAAAGTGGCATACAGACGATACGTTGGCTCAGTATGAAAGGAGGTGACATTCGCCACGCGCAGGCAGATAAAAAGAATAGCGGCAAACGCAACCAGCATAAATGCGCCAACCCAAATTTCAAATTTCTTCGTTTGCATGAACTTAATTCCCAAACATCAGTGCAGTAAGCACAAAATCCAGCCCCAAAACAGCCAGAGAAGCGTGCACAACAGTACGTGTAGTTGCCCGGCTAATCCCTGCAGATGTTGGGATAGCATCATACCCATTAAATAACGCAATCCACGTTACAGTAATGGCGAACACAACACTCTTGATAACACAGTTGACCAGGTCAAGACGCCAGTCGACAGCATTCTGCATGGCTGACCAGAAAAAGCCGGAATCGATCCCTTTCCAGCTAACGCCCACCAGCGAACCGCCCCAAACGCCAACAGCGACAAAAATCAATGTCAGTAGCGGTAACGAAATGACTCCCGCCCAAAAACGCGGGGAAATAACACGTCGCAACGGGTCAACAGCCATCATTTCCATGCTGGAAAGCTGTTCTGTGGCTTTCATCAGGCCTATTTCGGCAGTAAGTGCGGAACCAGCCCGACCGGCGAACAATAATGCAGCGACAACCGGCCCCAGCTCACGCAGTAGCGACAATGCCACCAGCATACCCAGACTGGTTTCTGCGCTGTATGTGGTTAAAACCAGGTACCCTTGCAGGCCCAACACCATACCGATAAACAACCCCGATACGATGATGATTATCATAGACATAACGCCAACATTGTAGAGCTGGCGCATCAATAGCGGCGCATGTTTGCGAAACTCGGGTTTTCCGACCAGTGCATTGAAGAGCAGTATCCCTGCCCGACCAAATGTTGCACAAAACTTAATGCCCTTATGCCCGAGAGATGCCAGCGCATCCAGAAATACCACGTGATTACTCCTCCGCTCCTGCAAATAAATCCCGTTGATATTCCCCAGCCGGAAAACGGAACGGCACAGGGCCGTCGGCAATACCATCCAGAAACTGTCGAACCCGAGGATCCGGATTACGGCGTAACCCTTCAGGGCTGCCATGCGCGATAATCTGTTGATCCGCAACGATCCATGCTTCATCGGCAATACTGAGTACTTCAGGTACATCGTGGGACACGACAATGCAGGTCACACCCAGTGAACGATTTAACTCAGAGATTAACTTCACCAACACCCCCATAGTGATTGGATCCTGACCCACAAACGGCTCATCGAACATGATGAGTTCAGGTTCCAGCGCTATAGCGCGTGCCAGCGCAGCCCGCCGGGCCATCCCGCCAGAAAGCTCTGATGGCATAAGCTCTGCCGCTCCGCGTAGCCCTACGGCTTCCAGCTTCATCATAACTGTACTGACCAATAATGGCTCAGGCAGGTGTGTATGCTCGCGTAAGGGATAAGCCACATTTTCGAACACATTCAGGTCTGTAAACAACGCACCTGACTGAAAAAGCATGCTCATCCGTTTACGGACGGTAAATAGCCGTGAACGAGACAGTGACGGAATGTTGTCACCATCAAATAAAATTTGCCCGGCATCAGGTTTTATCTGCCCACCAATCAGGCGTAACAGGGTTGTTTTACCAATCCCGGATGGCCCCATGATGGCCGTGATCTTTCCACGCGGTACAGCCAACGAGATATTGTCGAAAATACGCCGACTCCCGCGTGAAAAGGTCACGTCTCGAATATCGACCAGGTTATCCACTCTCTGGTTCATCTGATGTCCTTAAACTCTTAGCTTCAGATACACCTGTACATTTAAACACGGCATTGATTTCTGCTGTGCGCGATATTCTTACAGAATATTGCGCGGTTCAGTTAGCGAAAACTGGCATCGTTTTACTTTTCGGTGCCATATAGTCAAAATTAGGCAAGTGTTTCATGCTGTGCTGTTCCCACATAAGCCAGAGCAGTGAACCAGTCATTGTAACTGAATAAAGGATTTTTCATGTTTGTAGCGACGTCTCTGTTAATCATCGGTTTACTTTTGGTGGTTTACAGCGCCGACCGGCTGGTCTTTTCTGCGTCTTTACTTTGCCATCGGCTAGGGGTTTCTCCCTTAATCATCGGCATGACTGTCGTTACCGTTGGCACATCATTGCCCGAGATAATTGTTGCGTTATCGGCAACGTTACGCGACCAGGGTGACCTGGCCGTAGGTACAGCAATTGGCTCAAACATCACAAATATTCTGCTCATTCTTGGGCTCGCAGCAACGTTACACCCCCTAAAAGTCCACTCAGCGTTGCTACGCAGAGAAATCCCACTGATGCTGCTGGTCACGTTCATTGCCGGGTATATTCTGTGGGATGGTGAATTAACTCGTGGCGAAGGGATTGTCTTACTGATAATCGCCGCTATTTACTTGCTGCTGACAGTCAAATTTGCTCAGCATGCCCATCATAAAGAAAACGACAACCTGACCCGGGAGCAACTGGCAGAACTGCCTTGTGAAGGCTCTCTGCCCGTTGCACTTTTGTGGCTGGGCGTTGCGCTCATTATTATGCCGATAGCCACCCACATGGTTATTGACAACGCTACAGTACTTGCCAATGCCTTTAACATCAGCGAGTTCCTGGTTGGTATCACTGTACTGGCAATCGGCACCAGCCTGCCGGAACTGGCAACGGCAATAGCCGGAGCAAGAAAAGGTGAAGACAATATCGCTATTGGCAATTTAATCGGCGCCAATATTTTCAACATCACAATTGTTCTGGGTTTACCTGCGCTCGGGTACCATAGCGACCTCGACCCGCTCATGATCCGGTATGATTATGGCGTGTTATTGCTGGTCAGTCTGGTGTTTGCGCTACTTTGTTGGCGCCGTTCAGGTGAAATCAGTAAATGTGCGGGAGCGTTGTTATTAGCGGGTTTCATTGCCTGGTTAATTCTGCGCCTCGCCGGTTTTTTTCCTTTCGTCGAGTAATACGGACACGGTATGTCACACAAAAACGTGGATGCAAACTTTGATTTCCAGCACGCCGGGAAAACCGTGCTGGCGGTTGAACGTGAAGGGCTGGCTCAACTGGACCAGTATATCAATGGCGACTTTACAGAGGCTTGCAGGAAGATCTTTGCCTGCCAGGGAAAAGTCGTGGTGATGGGAATGGGTAAATCCGGGCATATTGGCCGTAAAATGGCCGCAACATTCGCCAGCACAGGTACACCCGCATTTTTTGTTCATCCAGGTGAAGCCAGCCACGGTGATTTAGGCATGGTGACCAACAACGATATTGTTATTGCCATCTCTAACTCAGGCGAATCCAACGAAATACTGGCGCTTATTCCAGTACTTAAACGCCTGAAAGTACCACTAATCAGCATGACCGGGCGGCCACAAAGCACGATGGCGAAAGCCGCAGATATCCACTTGTGCATTCATGTACCGCAAGAGGCCTGTCCACTGGGCCTGGCCCCCACCACCAGCACAACCGCCACATTAGTTATGGGTGATGCGCTGGCTGTTGCTCTACTGGAAGCCAGGGGGTTTACCGCCGAGGATTTCGCACTATCGCACCCAGGCGGAGCTCTTGGGCGCAAGTTATTACTGCGTGTTAATGATATTATGCACACGGGTGATGAGATTCCCCATGTTAGTGAGCATGCTTCGTTACGCGATGCTTTACTGGAAATCACCCGAAAAAATCTGGGGATGACAGTTATCTGTGATGACCAGATGACAATCCATGGTATTTTCACCGATGGCGATTTACGCCGCGTATTTGATATGGGCGTAGACCTGCATACTCTGGCAATTAAAGACGTAATGACTCCGGGCGGTATTCGGGTTAAGCCGGCTACACTGGCTGTTGATGCATTGAATTTAATGCAGTCCAGGCATATTACATCTGTACTGGTTGCGGATGGCGACCATCTGGCTGGTGTGTTACATATGCACGATCTGCTGCGCGCTGGCGTCGTCTGAATAGGATATGAAGTAATGAGTACCCCCCAAGCGGTAACTGAAACGTGCTACGGTCTGGTCGATAACTCAGTGATAGAAAAAGCGGCGCGGATTAAGCTGCTTATCCTTGATGTCGATGGCGTGATGTCTGATGGCCTCATTTATATGGGCAACAATGGTGAAGAATTGAAAGCGTTCAATGTGCGGGACGGTTACGGCATTCGTTGTGCCCTAACATCAGGCATTGAAGTTGCCATTATCACTGGGCGTAAGGCAAAGTTACTGGAAGACCGTTGCCAGACACTGGGCATCACTCATCTTTGGCAAGGGCAAAGTGATAAGCGAATCGCTTACCAGTCGTTGCTTGCACACCTTTCGTTACAGCCGGAAGATGTCGCTTATATTGGTGATGATCTGATCGACTGGCCAGTGATGTCACAAGTCGGTTTAAGTGTGGCTGTCGCTGATGCTCACCCACTGCTGCTCCCCCGTGCAGATTATGTCACGACGATTTCTGGTGGGCGCGGAGCAGTAAGAGAGATTTGCGATATCCTGTTACAGTCTCAAGGCAAACTTGAGCAGGCTACAGGGCAATCAATATGAGTAAAAGCAGACGTTGGGTCATTATCCTGCTTGCCCTGGCCGTTTTAATTTTGCTGGGGATAAACCTCGCCGATACCGACAATAATTCGCAAGTGCAGGTCAATGATAACGAGCCCACTTATCAGAGTGAGCACTCCGATACGGTTGTATATAATCCAGAAGGCGCGCTCAATTATCGTCTGATAGCAAAACATGTTGAATATTATTCAGATCAAGAGCTGACCTGGTTTACTGACCCCGTAGTGACTTCATACGATACAAACAAAGTCGCGACCTGGTCTATCCGGGCAGACAAAGCAAAACTGACCAATGACCGGATGCTTTATCTTTACGGGCATGTCGAGTTGGATGCACTGACGCCTGACTCACAGTTACGTAAAATCACCACCGATAACGCGCAGGTAAACCTGATAACTCAGGATGTTGCCTCCGATGATCTGGTGACGCTATATGGCACCACATTTAATTCCAGTGGTTTGAAAATGCGCGGCAACTTACGCAGTAAAACGGCCAAGCTGATTGAAAAGGTTAGAACTTCCTATGAAATTCAAAATAAACAAACTCAGCCTTAACGTTCTGGTAGCCGGTGCATTGTTTGCCGCCAGCCTCCCGGCATTTGCGTTAACTGGCGATACGGATAAGCCTATCCATATCGAATCAGATCAACAGTCTCTGGATATGCAGGGCAATATTGTTACCTTTACCGGTAATGTTGTTGTCACCCAGGGAAGCATAAAGATCAACGCGGACAAAGTTGTTGTGACACGTCCCGGTGGCGAAAAAGGTAAAGAAGTGATTGATGGCTATGGTAACCCTGCCACATTCTATCAAATGCAGGATAACGGCAAGCCGGTTAAAGGCCATGCCAGCCATATGCATTATGAGCTGCAAAATGATTTTGTCGTGCTGACTGGCAAAGCTTACCTGGAGCAACTGGATAGTAATATCACTGGCGATAAAATTACCTATCTGGTGAAAGAACAGAAAATGCAGGCGTTTAGTGATAAAGGTAAACGCGTGACTACCGTTCTGGTTCCGTCCCAACTTCAGGACAAAAAAGACCAGAAACCAGCCCCTAAAAAGAGTAACTAATTCGGTATGGCAACACTTACAGCGAAAAACCTGGCGAAGGCCTATAAAGGGCGCCGGGTCGTAGAAGATGTCAGTTTAACTGTGAACTCTGGAGAAATCGTTGGCCTGCTGGGGCCAAACGGTGCGGGGAAAACTACCACGTTTTACATGGTAGTGGGTATTGTTCCACGCGATGCCGGTAATATCACCATTGACGATGAAGACATCAGCCTGTTACCACTTCATGCCCGTGCCCGTAGGGGAATTGGCTATCTGCCACAGGAAGCGTCTATTTTCCGGCGTCTCAGCGTGTACGATAACCTGATGGCTGTGTTACAAATTCGCGATGATCTCTCCAGCGAACAACGTGTTGATCGGGCAAATGAGTTGATGGAAGAATTTCACATCGAACATCTGCGCGACAGCCTTGGTCAATCACTGTCTGGTGGTGAACGCCGTCGTGTAGAGATTGCTCGGGCGCTGGCTGCTAATCCGAAGTTCATTCTGCTGGATGAACCCTTCGCAGGGGTTGACCCCATCTCGGTTATCGACATAAAACGTATTATCGAACATCTGCGTGATAGCGGTCTGGGCGTATTGATTACCGACCACAACGTACGCGAAACGCTGGCGGTTTGTGAACGGGCTTATATTGTCAGCCAGGGTCATCTTATTGCCCATGGCACACCCAGTGAAATTCTCGAAGACGAGCATGTGAAGCGGGTATATCTTGGGGAAGAGTTCAGACTCTGATAGGGTAAGCGTGACAGGATGTAAAAAAGAGTGAGCACACCTCACATCAGGTTTGTTCGCTATTCGTTATCACTGTCACCGTTTCACTTTATCAGGAGAGTTTTTCTTTTTGCCAGGGCAGGTATTATTAACGTATTGACCTGAGGAAGTATGCTCTGAATATGAAGCAAGGTTTGCAACTAAAGCTTAGTCAACAGCTTGCCATGACGCCTCAGTTACAACAGGCCATTCGCCTGTTGCAACTGTCTACGCTGGAACTGCAGCAAGAACTCCAGCAAGCGTTGGAAAATAATCCGCTGCTTGAGCAAACCGATTTTCATGACGAAGTGGAAACTCAGGATGCTCAGGATAGTGAGTCGCTGGATACCCGTGAAGCGCTTGAGCAAAAAGATATGCCTGAAGAGCTGCCGCTGGATGCAAGCTGGGATGAGATCTATACCGCAGGAACCCCCTCCGGCACCGGTGCCGATTACATTGATGATGAACTGCCTGTTTATCAGGGGGAGACAACACAAACACTTCAGGATTACCTGATGTGGCAAGTGGAACTGACACCGTTCTCTGATACTGACAGGGCAATTGCCACGTCGATTGTCGATGCGGTAGATGAAACAGGCTATCTCACCGTTCCCGTTGAAGATATTCTGGAAAGCATGGGCGATGAAACCATAACACTGGATGAAATCGAGGCTGTACTCAAGCGAGTTCAGCGGTTTGATCCTGTGGGTGTAGCTGCCCGTGATTTACGTGATTGTTTGCTTATCCAGCTTTCTCAGTTCTCTCGTGAAACGCCTTTTCTTGAAGAAGCCCGGCAGATAATCAATGGGCATCTCGATCTTCTGGCAAACCATGACTTCCGGACACTGATGAAAATCACGCGTCTAAAAGAAGATGTGCTGAAAGATGCGATGATGCTGATCCTGTCTCTTGATCCTCGTCCAGGGCAGTCCATTCACACCACTGAGCCTGAATACGTTATTCCGGATGTACTGGTGCGCAAACATAAAGGGCACTGGACAGTTGAACTGAATTCCGACAGTATTCCCCGCCTGTCCATTAACCAGCATTACGCCTCTATGTGCAACAATGCTCGTAATGACAGTGACAGTCAGTTCATCCGCAGTAATCTGCAGGAAGCGAAATGGCTAATCAAAAGCCTGGAAAGCCGAAATGAGACACTGCTCAAGGTCAGCCAGTGTATTGTAGAGCAGCAGCAGGCTTTTTTCGAAAATGGCGAAGAATACATGAAGCCAATGGTACTGGCAGATATTGCTCAGGCGGTGGAAATGCACGAATCAACGATTTCGCGCGTTACCACGCAAAAATACCTGCACAGCCCACGGGGCATTTTTGAGCTGAAATATTTCTTCTCCAGCCATGTGAATACTGAAGGTGGGGGCGAAGCCTCTTCCACGGCAATTCGCGCACTGGTGAAGAAGTTGATTGCCGCAGAAAACCCGGCAAAACCACTTAGTGATAGTAAACTGACTTCTATGTTATCTGATCAAGGTATCATGGTGGCCCGGCGCACTGTCGCAAAATACCGCGAGTCTTTATCCATACCGCCGTCGAACCAGCGTAAACAATTGGTTTGACTCAACCGATAAGGAAGACAATATGCAACTCAATATCACAGGACAGAATGTCGAGATTACTGAAGCTATGCGCGAATTCGTCAACACAAAGTTCGCCAAACTGGAGCAGTATTTCGAAAGGATCAACCAGGTCTATATTGTGTTGAAAGTGGAAAAAGTCACTCAAACAGCGGATGCTACACTTCATGTAAATGGCGGTGAATTGCATGCCAGTGCCGAAGGCCAGGATATGTATGCCGCAATTGACGGTTTGATAGATAAACTCGCACGTCAATTAACTAAACACAAAGATAAACTGAAACAGCATTGATGACCCAGGTATTTCCCTGAATCTCAGCGGCCCGTTATCGCAGGATAGCGGGCCGCTGGCACAGAGGGTACCAGGTGGAGCTATGATGAATAATGATTCCGCGCTGCAACTCAGCGCTGTCCTGAACCAGGAATGTACGCGTAATAACGTACATTGTCAGAGCAAAAAACGTGCTCTGGAAATCGTCAGTGAGCTGGCGGCTAAGCAGTTAGGCCTTCCGTCACAAGCGGTTTTTGATGCTGTATTAACCCGCGAACGTATGGGAAGTACCGGCATTGGTAATGGTATCGCTATCCCGCACGGTAAACTGGAAGAAGACACATTACGTGCCGTTGGTGTATTTATCCGTCTGGAAACACCCATACCTTTCGATGCCATTGATAATCAGCCAGTTGATCTCTTATTCGCGCTGCTGGTTCCGGCAGATCAAACTAAAACACACTTACACACTTTGTCGTTGGTTGCCAAAAAACTGGCCGACAAAACGATTTGTCGTCAGCTCCGTATGGCCCAAACGGATGAAGAACTGTTTAACATTATTACTGATGCGGGAAATGCAGAAGCCTGATTCCGGCTCAGTAATCATGAATTAACATCACATGATACCCATGAAAATTGGGGATGCATGCAGGCTAACACCGTAAACGCCACTGGCTTCATCTGCATCAGTAACGTAAAGGGTGTTTTACTGGTAGCGGTCATTAGGGTGCCTCTCAGGGATGAGAGAGATAAATATAGCCACCCTGTGCAAACCGACAACGGGTATATTCAGACTGGGGGAGAGACTGTTCATGGTGCTGATGATTGTCAGCGGCCGCTCAGGTTCAGGGAAATCCGTAGCCTTGCGTGCTTTGGAAGATATGGGTTTTTACTGTGTAGACAACTTGCCAGTTGTGTTGCTACCCGATTTAGCCCGCACATTATCTGACCGGCAAACATCTGCGGCAGTCAGTATTGATGTACGCAATATGCCCGAGTCACCGGAAATTTTTGAGCAGGCAATGCGTAATTTGCCTGATACATTTTCGCCGCAACTTCTGTTCCTGGATGCTGACCGTAACACGTTGATTCGACGCTACAGTGACACAAGGCGTCTTCATCCGCTGTCCAGTAAAAATCTGTCACTGGAAAGTGCGATTGATGAAGAAAATGATCTGCTGGAGCCGCTGCGTTCCCGGGCTGATTTGATTGTTGATACCTCGGAAATGTCAGTGCATGAACTGGCTGAAATGCTGCGAACCAGGCTACTGGGTAAACGCGAGCGTGAGCTTACCATGGTGTTTGAATCATTTGGTTTTAAACACGGTATTCCTATCGATGCAGACTATGTTTTTGATGTTCGCTTTCTGCCAAACCCCCACTGGGATCCCAAATTACGCCCCATGACTGGTCTGGATAAACCCGTCGCTGCTTTTTTGGATCGCCATACCGAAGTGCATAACTTTATTTACCAGACTCGCAGCTACCTCGAGTTATGGTTGCCCATGCTGGAAACGAATAATCGTAGCTACCTGACGGTTGCTATTGGTTGTACCGGTGGTAAGCACCGCTCTGTTTATGTTGCAGAACAATTAGCTGACTATTTCCGCTCACGCGGTAAAAACGTCCAGTCACGCCATCGAACGTTGGAAAAACGCAAAACATGACCGTAAAACAAACTGTTGAGCTCACCAATCGTTTAGGAATGCACGCGCGCCCGGCAATGAAGCTCTTTGAACTGGTACAAAGTTTTGATGCCGAAGTGTTGCTGCGCAATGAAAGTGGAACAGAAGCAGAAGCCAGCAGTGTGATTGCACTGCTAATGCTGGATTCTGCCAAAGGTGGGCACATTGAAGTGGAAGCAACCGGGCCTCAGGAAGAAGAAGCGCTGGCTGCCGTTATAGCACTGTTCGACGCGGGCTTTGACGAAGATTAATTAACTGCAGGTTAATTCAGTTTGTGCTCTGCCAGGAAGCTTTCCCCACCCAGTTGCCTCATCTGGCGGAGTATCCATTGTTGCCTGGCACGGACATACCCTGAAGGCGCGCTGGCTTTATAAATAATCGGGTTTGGCAATACCGCGGCTAACAAAGCGGCTTCTGCAGGTGTCAGTTGTCTTGCAGTCTTATGGAAATAATGTTGTGCAGCGGCCTCAACACCGAAGATACCTTCACCAAACTCAGCCACGTTCAGGTAAACCGTTAAGATTCGGCGCTTACCCCACAACAATTCAATTCCCACGGTCAACCCGGCCTCCAGGCCTTTACGCAGCCATGATCGCCCATCCCACAAAAACATATTTTTGGCTGTTTGCTGAGAGAGTGTCGATGCACCACGTATCCGGTTTTCATGACGTTCATTATGAGCCAGCGCTTGCTGAATCGCGTCAACATCAAACCCCCAGTGCTCAGGGAATTTCTGATCTTCAGCCGCAATGACCGCAATCGCCATCCAGGGAGAGATGTTATCCATGGATTCCCACGTTGAATGCGCCACATAGTGAAAATTCCCCGAAAACCAGGCCGATACCTGGCGCTCCACCATCACAGCGCTAAACGGGACAGGCAACATACGAAACAGCAGTATTAATGACAGCCAAAAACCAGCGAGCCCCAAAACACTATATAAGATGTACCGTTTAACTCTCGCTAATAATCCTTTACTGCCTCGACTCATTGGCAAAGAACCAGAACACGCGAAACAAGTTTTTCAATACCTTGTGCGGCTTCATCAATATTTTTCGCCAGCATATAGGCCGGTGTAGTTACCACTTTTTGGTCTTCATCCACCACAATATCCTCTACCGGACAAGGAACGTGCTCACCTCCCATCTCTTCCACTAATTCAGCTGTATCAACATCCGTGCCAATAGTCAGGCGCACAGGAGTTTCAAGAATGTGAGGGAGCATGGCTGGTGCAATACAGATAAAACCAAGAGGTTTGCCCGCGGCATGGCAATCCCGCGCCAGAGCCTTCAGTGCCGGGTCAACCGAGCACTCCGCACCGGCAACAGCAAAGTTACTCAGGTTCTTGGCCGCGCCAAACCCACCAGGAACTATAAGAGCATCCAGTTCCGCTGCCTGAGCCAGGCTGAGCGAGCTCACCTGCCCGCGGGTAATACGTGCAGCTTCAACCAGGCAGTTACGCGTTTCATGCATTACCTCACCGGTAAGGTGATTTACCACGTCATACTGTGTTTTATCTGGAGCAAAACAAATGGCTTCTGCTCCTGCCCGAGCAATTGCCAGTAAAGTCAGGACGGCCTCATGGATCTCCGAGCCGTCATAGACTCCCGCACCGCACAGAACTACACCAATTTTTTTCATACAAATTCTCTTTGTACTGCTGTCAAATCGTTAAATAAAATGCTATTAAGACGCTATGCTTCACACATTTTACTGATTCATGTAACAACAAATTTAAGTTTTGCTATCTTATGGCTGAGTTGTGTAAGGAATTTCTCGTCTCGCCTCGTTAAAACATAAACCAATACTCTGCGGGACGTCAGTTTCCCTGGTGTTGGCGCAGTATTCGCGCACCCCGGTTAATCCGGGGTCATTTTTTTTCAGCACCAGCAACCCATTTTTCCAGCGCAGCAATATCGTTGCGCCATTCGTGCCGAATCTCATCTATCCACTCTCCGACGTTATCCCACCATGCAGGTAAATCCGGAGACTGAACTTGCTGTGCCAGTTGCTGGATATGGCGTAACCCCACCGAGCCTGCGGCACCTTTGATTTTATGACCTTCTTCAACAATGCCTTTCTGGTCGCGTGCAGTCCAGTTGGACTCCAGCACACTTAAATAACCCGGCATCATTTTTTCAAACATAGCCAGCCCGTCACGAATCAATTTTGGCCCGACTAACTCCATATACTGTTCGAGCATCGGTAAATCCAGGATAGCTTGTTTTTTATCATCAGTTTCAAGATTATTCACGCCATCCTCCTGCACGGTATGTGCGTCCCAAAACTTCTTGATCATCGCGGTTAAAGCAGACACAGATAATGGCTTACTCAATACATCGTCCATGCCCGCATCCAGGTACTCTTTTTTATCTTTAAGTACATTGGCAGTTAACGCAACCAAAGGAGGCAATTCATCCCGGGTGAATGTCTGGGTTAATTTACGGGCAATATCCAGCCCGGTCATATCCGGCAACTGAATATCCAATAAAACTAAATCGTATTCACCAGGAATAAATGTCGCCAAAGCTTCTTTACCGGTCATTGCCACATCAACAGAATTCCCCATTTTTTCCAGCACAGAACGGGCGACAATCACATTCAGCTCAATATCTTCTACCAACAGAACATGGAGTGCCGGCAATGGCAACTCATCATCATCGTCTTCATCCACTTCGTCATGAACAGCAGGAGCATGTACTGTCAGGGTAAACAATGCCCCCTCTCCTGGATTACTGGAAACGGTGATGTCTCCTCCCATGCTTTTTGCCAGACGTCGGGATACCGCAAGGCCAATTCCGGTTCCGGTTGCCGGCTTTCCACCCTGTTCATCTTTTACCTGATAATACATAGCGAAAATTTTATCCTGCTCGCCTGGAGGAATACCAATGCCCGAATCCTGAACCTCAAAGCGCATTATCTGGTCATCCTGATAGCTGACCCGCACCCGCACTTCTCCTTTGCGGGTAAATTTCACTGCATTACTAATCAGATTCCACAGAATTTGCCTCAGGCGTGTACCATCTGCGATTATTTTATGCGGTAACGGCTGGGCGGCTTCCATTACAAAACGCAGCCCTTTTTGCTGGGCCTGCAGGCCGGAGAGATTTTCGAGGTCAGAAAGAAAACCGGTAAAATCAATTGGCTGGTTATCCAGTTGCACTTTACGGCGTTCAATTTTATCCATATCGATAATATCATTGAAGATATTACCCAGAGTGACAGCAGAAACATGAACGGTTTTCAGGTACTTCTCTTGTTCCGGTGTCAGGTCGGTATCCAGCAGAATACGGCTTAACCCAACAATCCCGTTCAGTGGCGTGCGCAATTCATGGCTGATAGTTGAAATAAACGTTGTTTTATCCCGGCTGGCACGCTCAAGTGCGTCCTGATAACGCTTGCGTTCAGTAATGTCACGCCCAAACCCCATCAGACCATGCCGTTTACCTACACGGTCGTAGTAAGGCACTTTACGGATTTCAAAGCAGGCTTTGCGCCCATCGGGGTAATCCAGCCATTGTTCATAGGTGAGTGAAACATTGTGGCGAAAGACCTTCTCATCTGTTTCAATCACTTTCTCTGCCGCTTCAGTGGAATACACATCGGGCGGACGCAGGCCAATGAGTTGTTTCTCACTTTTCCCGGTTAACAACTCCATCGCCCGGTTACAGCCAGAAAACTCCTGATTTTCATTGCGATAAAACACCAGGTCTGGTGATGCATCGAGAAATGAGCGCAAAAAAGAGGATTGTTGTGCCAGTTGGATCTGCGTTTGTTCACGCTCTTTTATTTCCAGAGTGAGCTGGTCAAGGACAGACTGACGTTCTTTTTCCGCCCTTTCGCGATCAGCAATCTCCTGATTAAGCTGCGTGATATTGTTTTTTAGCTGAACATTAAGCGACAAGTCGCGTTCACGCATCTCTTCCAGTTTTTCTACCAGACGTGTCAGTCGCTGCCGGGACTCTTCAATTTGTTCCACTACAACAGAGAGGAAATAGACCGCCCAGGGCGTAATCAATAACCCGAAGAAAATAGAGCGGATAACATCAATACTCTCTACCTGACCGCGCAACACCATAGTGACAGCCATCTGAACAACAATAGCCAGAACCACCAGCGCAAACGCTAATAACAATGAAAAACGCACCAGACCCAATTTCATCATCAGGTCTACATAATATTGCGCCAGCTTACGGATTTGATTCATGGAACATTCCTTAACTGAGAATTACCACCATGATACCGAAAAATGACATAACAGTATGTTTTCAGGCAAGCGCCGGTTTCCAGGGCGTCCCTAATGCGTCCCCCTGAGGGCCATGTTCAAGCAAATAGCGGTTGATTTCCACCATTCCAGTCCAGCGATTTTCACACCACAAAGGAGCAAGCAGTGTCGGACGACGCGCGCTGGCTGAAATACGGTGATAGACCACATCCAACGGTGTGTGGCGGATCATTTCACTGGCAGTATGGGTATATTCCTCAAGAGTAATCCCCGCCAGCCTGCCGGCTTGCCAGCTTTTTGCCATGATACTGCCTTTCACAATATGCAAGGGATGTAACTTAATGCCATCCACTCCAGTGTTTACCACTCTTTCGAGAGTTTCCATACAATGCTGATGTTGTTCACCCGGCAACCCCACAATCAAGTGACAACAGACTTTCAGGCCGCGCTGGCGGGCCAGTTGAGCTGTTCGCTGGTAGCAGGCAAAGTCATGGCCACGATTAATGCGATGCAATGTTTTATCGTGTGCGGTTTGTAACCCTAACTCGAGCCAGACTTCATACCCCTGAGCCGCATAACCACTTAGTAAATCCAGCACAGCTTCCGGAACACAGTCCGGGCGTGTTCCCACACATAAACCTACAATATTTGCCTGTACAACTGCCTGTTGGTACATATTACGCAGTACTTCTACCTCTGCCCAGGTGCTGGTGTATGCCTGAAAATAAGCAAGATAGCGTTTTGCACGGTTCACAAGGTGCGCCTGATCAGCGAGTTGCTCTGCAATGGAATGATATTGTTGCGCCTCATCAGCAAAAGAGGCGACGTTGCAAAACGTGCATCCCCCACGCCCGATGGTTCCATCGCGGTTTGGGCAACTGAACCCGCCATGCAAAGTCAATTTATGTACCTTTTGCCCGTAGCGGCGAAAAAGATCACCACCAAACATATTGACTAAATTCTGTAACTGCATAATTCTGTTAGGCCGCCCTTAGTAAGGGCAACAGACTGCCACTTTTCTCAACCAACGGCGATGACCTGGATCAAGCGCCCTGGCTGCCTTTATTCAAATGAATAACAATTCACAATAAACGTTTTTTCACTCACTTCGCAGACGATTACTTTTCCTTATGTGAATTTAATTTTTCGACAAAAATTCTTCACAAGCTAAAAACAGTTTCATCAATTACAAAAACAGCATCACCAGGTAAAAAATGCTGGTAGTTTAGAAAAAACCAGTGACAAATCTCATCACCCCCACAACTACACAGTGATACAGGTCACATTCCTCATAAGGTCACCCTTAGGTAAACTGAATGTAAAAAAGTTATTTTTCCATTTAATATTATATAGTTAAGTTACTTTCCATTCTTTTTTGCATAAATAAGAATGCCATTTGACCTGAGTAGCGATTCTCGCTAACTTGGAAGTCCGCTGGAAGCTTTCTCGATGAGTTCTCTGCTCATCATATTTATGCAGTAATTGAGATTCCCTCTGAAGCAAGTCCTCAACACTTGTGCACCGATGTAAAACGTCGAGTCGATAAGAGGGCGACATGCGAGGCTCGCATACTGAGTATGCACACCCCGTCGCCTGTCCCCTGTTACGCCTTAACGCAATCGGTCTCGGGAATCCCGTAGAGCCTGGGGAGGTTCACTGATATGTTGTACGATAAATCCCTCGAACGGGATAACTGTGGTTTCGGCCTGATCGCCCACATAGAAGGCGAACCTAGCCACAAGGTAGTGCGTACCGCAATCCACGCACTGGCCCGGATGCAGCACCGTGGTGCAATTCTTGCCGATGGTAAAACCGGCGATGGCTGCGGTTTGCTACTACAAAAACCCGATCGCTTCTTCCGCATCGTTGCGGAAGAGCGCGGATGGCGTTTGGCGAAGAACTATGCTGTTGGCATGTTGTTCCTTAACCAGGACGATACGCTGGCCCAGGCAAGCCGTCAGGTAGTAGAAGAAGAATTGCAACGGGAAACACTTTCAATTGTTGGCTGGCGCGATGTGCCGACCAATGAAGGTGTACTCGGTGAAATCGCCCTCTCCTCTTTACCACGTATTGAGCAAATTTTTGTTAATGCTCCCGCAGGCTGGCGCCCGCGTGATATGGAACGCCGCCTGTTTGTTGCCCGTCGCCGTATTGAACAGCGCCTGCTCAACGATAAAGAATTCTACGTTTGCAGCCTGTCTAACCTGGTGAACATTTATAAAGGTCTGTGTATGCCGGCTGATTTGCCGCGTTTTTACCTGGACCTGGCTGATTTACGTCTGGAATCGGCTATTTGCCTGTTCCACCAACGTTTCTCAACTAACACCGTACCACGCTGGCCTCTGGCTCAGCCGTTCCGTTACCTGGCACACAATGGTGAAATCAATACCATTACAGGCAACCGTCAGTGGGCAAAAGCACGTACTTACAAATTTAAAACACCACTGATCCCTGACCTGCAGGATGCCGCTCCCTTCGTAAATGAAACAGGTTCGGACTCCAGTTCACTGGATAACATGCTGGAACTGCTGCTAAGTGGTGGGATGGACATTATTCGTGCCATGCGTTTACTGGTTCCACCTGCCTGGCAGAACAACCCGAATATGGATCCTGAACTGCGTGCGTTCTTTGACTTTAACTCCATGCATATGGAGCCCTGGGATGGCCCGGCGGGGATTGTGATGTCTGACGGGCGTTTCGCCGCCTGTAACCTTGACCGTAATGGTCTGCGCCCGGCGCGTTATGTCATCACAACCGACAAGTTAATCACCTGTGCCTCTGAAGTGGGTATTTGGGATTATCAGCCCGACGAAGTAGTTGAAAAAGGGCGTGTTGGCCCAGGTGAACTGATGGTTATCGATACGCGTATCGGCCGTATCCTGCACTCAGCAGAAACCGATGATGACCTGAAAAGCCGCCATCCGTATAAAGAGTGGATGGAGCGCAACGTGCGCCGCCTGGTACCGTTTGAAGACTTGCCTGATGACCAGGTCGGAGCTCGTGAATTAAGCGATGACTTGCTGGGTAGCTATCAGAAACAATTTAACTACAGCAGTGAAGAACTGGATCAGGTGATTCGCGTGTTGGGTGAAAATGGCCAGGAAGCGGTTGGCTCAATGGGTGATGATACGCCATTTGCCGTACTGTCCAGCAAACCCCGCATTATTTATGACTATTTCCGTCAGCAATTCGCGCAGGTGACCAACCCACCAATTGACCCGCTGCGTGAAGCCCATGTCATGTCACTGGCGACCAGTATTGGCCGCGAGATGAATGTCTTTTGCGAAGCGGAAGGCCAGGCACACCGCCTGAGCTTTAAGTCACCGATTCTGCTTTATTCTGATTTCCGGCAACTGACTTCGCTGGATGAAGAACATTACCGTGCAGATACGCTGGATATTACCTTTGATCCGGCCAAAGCCTCTCTGGAAGAAACTATCAAAGCGTTGTGCGACCAGGCAGAAAAAATGGTTCGCGAAGGAACCGTTTTGCTGGTCCTTTCAGACAGAAATATCTCTAAAGAGCGTTTGCCAGTTCCTGCACCAATGGCTGTTGGCGCTATCCAGACTCGTCTGGTAGACCAGAGCCTGCGCTGTGATGCCAACATTATTGTGGAAACAGCCAGTGCCCGGGACTCACACCACTTTGCTGTCCTGCTAGGTTTTGGCGCTACAGCTATCTACCCTTATCTGGCCTATGAATCACTGGCGAAACTGGTTGATGGTGGCGTGCTGGAGAAAGATTACCGTACAGCGATGCTTAATTATCGTAACGGGATCAACAAAGGGCTGTACAAGATAATGTCCAAAATGGGCATTTCTACTATCGCCTCTTACCGCTGTTCAAAACTGTTTGAAGCTGTTGGCCTGCATGATGATGTCGCCAGTGAGTGCTTCCAGGGGGTGGTCAGCCGTATTGGTGGTGCCGGGTTCAATGATTTCCAGCAAGACCTTATTAACCTGGCCAAGCGAGCCTGGCTGGCACGTAAACCACTGGAACAAGGCGGTTTGCTGAAGTATGTCCATGGTGGTGAATACCATGCGTACAACCCGGATGTGGTTCGTACACTGCAACAGGCAGTACAGAGCGGTGAATATTCTGATTACCAGGAGTATGCCAAACTGGTTAATGAGCGCCCTGCTGCCACGTTGCGTGATTTGCTGTCAATCACCCCACAAGGTGACGCTGTCAATATTGAGCATGTGGAACCGGCAACCGAGCTGTTCAAACGCTTTGATACTGCAGCGATGTCCATTGGCGCGCTAAGCCCTGAAGCTCACGAATCTCTGGCGGAAGCCATGAACAGCCTGGGGGGGTTCTCCAACTCTGGTGAAGGTGGCGAAGACCCGGCGCGTTATGGAACCAACAAAGTTTCCCGTATTAAGCAGGTTGCCTCTGGCCGTTTTGGGGTTACTCCGGCTTACCTGGTAAATGCGGATGTTATCCAAATCAAGGTAGCGCAAGGTGCCAAACCGGGTGAAGGTGGGCAATTACCTGGTGATAAAGTCACCCCATATATCGCGCGTTTGCGTTACTCAGTGCCGGGTGTGACATTGATTTCACCACCACCACACCATGATATTTATTCTATCGAAGATTTGGCTCAGCTGATTTTTGACCTGAAACAGGTCAATCCTAAGGCGATGATTTCCGTCAAGCTGGTGTCTGAACCGGGCGTTGGTACGATTGCCACCGGGGTGGCAAAAGCCTATGCCGACTTGATTACTATTGCAGGTTATGATGGTGGTACAGGCGCAAGCCCACTTTCTTCAGTGAAATATGCTGGCTGCCCATGGGAGTTAGGTCTGGTGGAAACCCAACAGGCGCTGGTCGCAAATGGTTTACGTCACAAAATTCGTCTGCAGGTTGATGGCGGATTAAAAACAGGTGTCGATATCGTTAAAGCCGCGATTCTGGGAGCGGAAAGTTTTGGTTTCGGTACTGGTCCTATGGTTGCCCTGGGCTGTAAATACCTGCGTATTTGCCACCTCAACAACTGTGCGACTGGTGTTGCGACTCAGGATGAGAAACTGCGCCGTAATCACTATCATGGTTTACCGTGGAAAGTGACCAACTACTTCGAGTTCATCGCCCGCGAAACCCGTGAAATCATGGCGTCTCTGGGTGTAACACGTCTGGTTGATTTAATTGGCCGTACAGACTTGCTCAGCGTACTGGATGGGTTTACTGCCAAACAGCAAAAACTGGATTTATCGCGCCTGCTGGAAACGGCTGAGCCATTGCCAGGTAAAGCACTGTACTGCACAGAGCAGAACCCGCCGTTTGATAAAGGCGATTTAAACGCCCAGTTGCTTAACCAGGCGATGCCTTATGTCGAAAACAAGCAGAGTAAAACCTTCTGGTTCGATATTCGCAATACTGACCGTTCTGTTGGTGCATCGTTGTCTGGCCATATTGCCAGCCATCATGGCGACCAGGGCCTGGCGGCAGACCCTATCGTGGCGTATTTTACCGGGACAGCAGGCCAGAGCTTTGGTGTCTGGAATGCGGGTGGTGTTGAACTGCACCTGACGGGTGACGCAAACGACTATGTCGGCAAGGGTATGGCTGGCGGCTTAATTTCAATTCGACCGCCAGTGGGTTCAGCATACCGTAGCCATGAAGCCAGCATTATCGGTAACACATGCCTGTATGGTGCGACCGGCGGCCGGTTGTATGCCGCCGGGCGTGCCGGTGAACGTTTCGCGGTCCGTAACTCTGGTGCCATCACTGTTGTAGAAGGCATTGGTGATAATGGCTGTGAATACATGACTGGCGGGATCGTTTGCATTCTTGGTAAGACAGGTGTGAACTTTGGTGCTGGTATGACGGGGGGCTTCGCGTATGTTCTTGATGAAGATGGCGAGTTCCGTAAGCGCGTCAACCCTGAACTGGTTGAAGTTCTGAATGTTGATGAGCTTGCCATTCACGAGGAACACCTGCGTGGCATGATTACTGAACATGTTCAGTTTACCGGCTCTCACCGTGGTGAAGAGATTCTGGCGAACTGGCCGGTATGGTCAGCAAAATTTGCTCTGGTTAAACCGAAATCCAGTGATGTAAAAGCATTATTGGGTCACCGTAGTCGTTCCGCAGCCGAGCTGCGGGTGCAGGCGCAGTAAGAGGTCATACAATGAGTCAAAACGTTTATCAATTTATCGACCTGCAGCGCGTTGATCCGCCGAAAAAGCCGCTCAAGATTCGAAAAATTGAGTTTGTAGAAATTTATGAACCCTTCTCAGAAGGCCAAGCTAAAGCACAGGCAGATCGCTGCCTGTCCTGCGGCAACCCTTACTGTGAATGGAAATGCCCGGTACATAACTACATTCCAAACTGGCTGAAGCTTGCCAATGAAGGGCGTATTGTTGAAGCAGCTGAGTTGTCGCATCAGACCAACAGCCTCCCGGAGGTATGTGGTCGTGTTTGCCCGCAGGATCGCCTGTGTGAAGGCTCCTGCACGCTGAATGATGAGTTTGGTGCTGTCACCATCGGTAATATTGAACGCTATATCAATGATAAAGCCATCGAAATGGGGTGGCGGCCAGATATGAGTGGCGTAAAACCCACTGGCAAGCGGGTTGCTGTCATTGGTGCCGGTCCTGCCGGCCTGGCATGTGCCGATGTGCTGACACGTAATGGTGTGAAAGCCGTTGTCTTCGACCGTCATCCGGAAATTGGTGGACTGCTCACTTTTGGTATCCCGGCATTCAAACTGGGCAAAGAAGTCATGAGCACACGTCGGGAGATTTTCACCGGTATGGGCGTTGAATTCCGTCTGAATACGGAAGTGGGCAAAGATATCCAGATGGACGATTTGCTGAATGAGTATGATGCGGTATTCCTGGGCGTCGGGACTTATCAGTCTATGCGCGGCGGGCTCGAAAATGAGGATGCCACAGGTGTATTTGATGCATTGCCATTCCTGATAGCCAACACAAGAAAGTTGATGGGCTTTGAGGAAGACGCTGAGCAACCTTACATTAACCTGCAAAGCAAACGTGTAGTGGTTCTCGGTGGTGGTGACACCGCAATGGACTGTGTACGCACCTCTGTTCGCCAGAGCGCCACTCATGTCACCTGCGCTTATCGCCGCGATGAAGAAAACATGCCGGGCTCTAAACGCGAAGTTAAAAATGCGCGTGAGGAAGGCGTTGAATTCCAGTTCAATGTTCAACCATTAGGTATTGAAGTCAATGGTAATGGCAAAGTGTGCGGTGTGAAGATGGTACGCACAGAAATGGGTGAGCCAGATGCCAAAGGACGCCGTCGTGCTGAAATCGTTGCAGGCTCTGAACATGTGGTTCCGGCAGATGCCGTCATTATGGCATTTGGTTTCCGTCCGCACCGTATGGAATGGCTGGAAAAGCACAGTGTTGAGCTGGATAGTCAGGGGCGTATTCTGGCACCAGAAAACAGTGACAACCCATATCAAACAACCAACCCGAAAATCTTTGCCGGCGGTGATGCTGTGCGGGGTTCCGACCTGGTTGTTACTGCGATTGCAGAAGGTCGTAAAGCCGCTGATGGCATAATGAACTTCCTGGAAGTGTAACGAACACGGCAACAAATGAGCATTAGCTCATCCGTCAAAGCCAGTCGGTCCACGCTGACTGGCTTTTTTTACATTTTCGGCGGGGAAAACAACAGGCGTAAAAAAACCGGGGTATCGTCCCCGGTTTTCACTATTAACCAACCAGTGTGGTTACTTCACAACCCGTAATGCCGGGCGGCCACCCCGTGGTGGAGGATCGTTGTCCGGATTATCACCTTCTTCCGGGGCATCAGGTTTATCGCCGTCAATCACTGACATCACAGTGTTATCGGATGATTCACTCTCAGACCCAGCCCCTTGTACTGCACTTTCATCATCCAACTCGTAGGCCGGTTCAGGCTCAAACATCGTGCCTGCACCATTCTCGCGGGCATAGATAGCCAAAACAGCAGATACAGGGACAGAAACCGTACGAGGAACACCACCAAACCTGGCATTAAACTGCACCTCATCGTTACCCAGCTCCAGGTTACCGACAGCACGAGGCGCAATATTGAGCACAATTTGTCCGTCCCGGGCATATTCCATGGGTACGTTCACACCCGGCAGCGTCACATCTACTACCAGGTGCGGCGTCAACTGGTTATCCAGCAACCAGTCATAAAAGGCACGCAGCAGATATGGACGGCGAGGTGACAACTGAGACATTTCCATTGGTATTAGCCCCGGGTGTGCAGGCGAATTTCACGCTCTGCTTCCGTCAAAGAAGCCAGGAATGCATCACGCTCAAAGACACGGGTCATATAACCTTTAAGTTCTTTAGCGCCAGCACCGGCAATCTCAATGCCCATTAGAGGCAAACGCCACAACAGCGGAGCTAAATAGCAATCTACCAAACTGAATTCATCGCTCAGGAAGTAAGGCTTCTGACCGAAGACAGGCGCAATAGCCATTAGTTCTTCACGCAACTGTTTACGTGCCGTTTCCACTTCCGAACCCGTACCTGCCATGATGATGTTCATCAGGCTATACCAGTCCTTTTCAATACGATGCATATACAGACGGCTTTCGCCACGAGCGACCGGATAAACCGGCATCAACGGCGGGTGCGGGAAACGCTCATCCAGATATTCCATGATGATACGGGATTCCCACAACGTCAGTTCGCGATCAACCAGAGTAGGAACACTTTGATTCGGGTTGAGGTCAATCAGATCCTGAGGCAGATCATCCGTTTCCACATTCTCGATTTCGAAACTTACACCTTTTTCCGCCAGGACAATACGCACCTGATGGCTATAGATGTCAGTAGGACCGGAAAACAGCGTCATCACCGAACGTTTGTTGGCAGCGACAGCCATGAAAACCTCCAAGTATATTCAGAAAATTACTGCCACTAACCGCTACAGCGGAGCAGCCAGCCAGATTACGGGAGCCCTGAGTCTGTTGTTGTAGTCACTTGCGCCAGGCAATCCGGCTAAAACGTAAACAGATACCAGCTTTGGGGCATAAAATTGGATGATAGTTTACCAGATTTTGTTGTACTTGTGGTGAAGGGTGGTGGGAATTAACAGAAAAACACACTGTCTGGCATGTAAATACAGCATTGTGCAGAGATAAAAAAACCCGGCCAGGCCGGGTTTTTCGCCAATGCAATCTGCAGAGCAGAGAGCAATTAACGTTTGGAGAACTGCGGACGACGACGTGCTTTGCGCAGACCCACTTTCTTACGTTCAACCTGACGAGCATCACGAGTGACGAAGCCAGCTTTACGCAGTTCGGAGCGCAGAGACTCATCGTACTCCATCAGAGCGCGGGTGATACCGTGACGGATCGCACCTGCCTGACCGGAGATACCACCACCTTTAACGGTGATGTACAGATCCAGTTTTTCAACCATGTCGACCAGTTCCAGCGGCTGGCGAACTACCATGCGAGCAGTTTCACGGCCAAAGTACTGTTCCAGAGAACGTTGGTTGATAACGATTTTACCGTTGCCCGGTTTGATAAACACACGAGCGGCGGAGCTTTTGCGGCGACCAGTGCCGTAGTATTGATTTTCAGCCATTGCCTGATATCCCGATTAAATGTCCAGAACTTGCGGTTGCTGCGCCGCGTGGTTGTGCTCGTTACCTGCGTAAACTTTCAGTTTACGGTACATAGCACGGCCCAACGGGCCTTTCGGCAACATGCCTTTAACCGCGATTTCAATCACACGCTCAGGACGGCGGGCAATCATTTCTTCGAAGGTCGCTTCTTTGATACCACCGATGTGGCCGGTGTGGTGGTAGTACATTTTGTCAGAACGCTTGTTGCCGGTAACAGCAACTTTATCTGCATTCAGAACGATGATGTAATCACCAGTATCAACGTGCGGAGTGTATTCCGCTTTATGCTTACCGCGCAGGCGACGAGCCAGTTCGGTAGCCAGACGGCCCAGGGTTTTACCGGTCGCGTCGACAACATACCAGTCGCGTTTTACGGTTTCTGGTTTAGCTGTAAAAGTTTTCATTAAAAGCTTACCCAATAAATAGTTACACGTTGGTGAACACCCAAACGCTTAAAATCAGTTGAGGTTCACACGACATTGTCCAGTAAACCTACCCCCTCGGATAGTTTTCACCGGCACTCTAAAGTTTCGGGAAAAAAACTTTGTTGTAACGTGGGGTCGCAAGATTATAGAGAAGTCACTGGTAAAGATCGACCCTTTTTTCTGATTTTCAGCAGCAGTCAGCACAGGTTATGGCCGGTGCGGAGCCTGCAGATACGCTTCACTTTGCATTTCCTGTAACCGGGAAAGGCAGCGCTGGAATTCAAACTTCAGGTGTTCCCCCTGATAAATCTCGAACAAAGGCACCTGCGCGAGAACCACCAGCTTCACCTGGCGCTCATAAAATTCATCCACCAGTGCAATAAAACGCCTGGCTGCATTTTCAGCCCGTATATCCATCACCGGTACGTTGTACAGCATCACCGTATGAAACAAATGTGACAGCGCGATATAGTCATGCTGGCTGCGGGCATCCACACACAACGTATCGAATGTCACCGCCAGCGTCTGATTCGCACTGCCAAGCGTCGCAAGTGAACGATGATTGACTTCCAGAACCTCGCCCTGGCCTTCATGCCATGGTGAACCTGAAAGTGTCTGAAATAATTGCCCCATCCGTTCCAGGTTGCCAGCATTACAAGGCGAAAGCCATAGATGTGCCTGTGTTAACGCACGCAGACGATAATCCACACCGGCATCCACATTGATCACATCGCAGTGCGCCTGAATTGCGGCAATAGCGGGCAAAAAACGCGAGCGCTGTAATCCATTATGATACAGGTTCTCTGGCGGAATATTCGATGTTGCCACCAGAGTAATCCCCCGGGAAAACAGAGCCTGCATTAGCCCACCCAGTAACATCGCATCGGTAATATCGGAAACGAAGAACTCATCAAAGCAGAGTATGTCTGCCTGCGCTTTGAAGCTGTCAGCCACAATTTCCAGTGGATCGCTGTGCCCCTGCAAACGGGTTAGTTCTTCGTGAACACGCAACATAAAACGGTGGAAATGCAGCCGCAGCTTTCTTTCACCCGGAATACTCTGGAAAAACATATCCATAAGCCAGGTTTTCCCACGCCCTACGCCGCCCCACATATAGAGGCCGGTTACAGGTTGCGGAGCAACTGGCTGGCGGTTAAACCATCGGGTAATCTTTCCTGCCAGGCCTTTTGGCTCAGAATGAGGCACCGCCTGCCGTGCGCTCAATGCCTGGTAAATTGCGTCCAGACGCGTAATTGCATCGCGCTGAACATTGTCAGGCTGAAACTGCCCATCGCGAAGCGCCATTTCGTAACGCGATGCCGGAGAGAGGGTTTGCATGGTGTTATTCTTACTTCCTTAGCAATCTAATAAACGAGTTGCCATTACTCTTTTGTCTAAAAAAAGGCCGTTCTACACTACGCGATACACCAGCAGGATTCCACTTCTCATGAATTAACGGTTATAGTGGCAGTTATAAAGCGATGGCACGGACATAACAGAAGGTAAGCCTCGCAGTTAACCCTACGACCAAACAATAAATGGGAGATGTTCATGACCTGGGAATACGCGCTAATTGGGTTAGTCGTCGGTATCATTATTGGCGCCGTCGCGATGCGTTTTGGCAACCGCAAGCTTCGCCAGCAGCAGGCATTACAGTATGAGCTGGAGAAAAACAAAGCAGAACTGGAAGAATACCGGGAAGAACTGGTGAATCATTTTGCCCAAAGTGCCGAGTTGCTGGATAACATGGCGCGTGATTACCGCCAGTTGTATCAACACATGGCAAAAAGCTCTTCCAGTTTGTTACCGGAAATGAGCGATGAAACCAACCCATTCCGCAATCGACTTGAAGATTCAGAAGCCAATAATGATCAGGCTCCGGTGCAAATACCGCGAGATTACTCTGAAGGCGCATCAGGGCTTTTGCGCAACGAAAAAGCAAAACGCAGCTAACGATTTGTAAATGACAGGGTGCTCCGGCACCCTATTTTTTTGCGTGATTGCGCTTACACGTTATACAAGTTGTTCATTCCAGGTATATTCAATATTATCAATCTATTCAGGATAGCTGTTTTCAAGCAAGCCAATGGGAGCCTGTATTAATGAAAAAAACAACTCCACTTTTTTGTGCTGTCGCGTTAGCGCTTGGCATCGGATTGTCTGTTCCAGCGGCTTCGCTGGCCGCCTTGCCTTCACAGATTCCTGGGCAACCTGCGATTCCAAGCCTTGCGCCAATGCTTGAAAAAGTGCTTCCGGCTGTTGTCAGCATTCAGGTGGAAGGCAGTGCAGTAGAAAGCCCACAAGTGCCCGATGAACTGAAAAAATTCTTTGGTGATGATGGTTCAGACCCGCAAGCCCAGCCTTTCGAAGGTTTAGGTTCTGGTGTAATTATTGATGCAGCAAAAGGCTATGTGCTTACCAATAACCACGTTATTGAGCATGCAGATAAAATCAGTGTCCAGTTAAACGATGGCCGCACGTTTGATGCCAAACTGATTGGCAGTGATTCGCAAAGTGATATAGCAGTCGTACAAATTCAGCATCCCGAAAAACTCACCCAAATTAAAGTTGCTGACTCCGATGCGCTGCAAGTGGGGGATTTTGCCGTTGCCGTGGGTAACCCTTTCGGGTTGGGGCAAACAGTGACGTCCGGCATTATTTCTGCTCTGGGGCGCAGTGGGCTGAATATTGAAGGTCTGGAAAACTTCATTCAGACAGATGCGTCTATTAACCGCGGTAATTCGGGTGGTGCATTACTAAACCTGAAGGGGGAACTGATAGGCATTAACACGGCCATTCTTGCTCCAGGCGGCGGCAGCATCGGTATTGGTTTCGCTATTCCGGGCAACATGGCTATAAAGCTTGCAACCCAACTGATTCACTCCGGGGAAATTCAGCGCGGGTTACTGGGTATCAGAGGAACCGAATTGAATGCTGATTTGGCTAAAGCCTTCAACCTGAATGTCCAGCGCGGTGCGTTCGTAAACGAAGTACTACCAGGTTCTGGTTCAGCGAAAGCGGGAATCAAAGCGGGCGATGTAATAACCAGCCTGAACGGTAAACAGCTCAGCAGTTTTGCCGAGCTCCGTGCAAAAATTGCCACAACAGAGCCAGGAACCAAAGTAAAACTGGGGTTGTTACGGGCAGGAAAAGCACTTTCAGTTGAGGTCGTACTCGATAAGAGCACAGCATCGTCAGCCAGTGCTGAGTTAATATCACCAGCATTACAGGGTGCAACACTCAGTGATGGACACCTGAAAGACGGAACTAAAGGTGTGCATATTGATGCCGTTGACAAAGGTAGTGCTGCCGCAAAAGCCGGATTGAATAAAGATGATTTAATCGTCGGTGTTAACCGTGAGCGTGTGCATTCCATTGCTGAGATGCGTAAGGTAATGGAAAATAAACCATCGGTTATTGCGTTGAATATCTTACGTGGTGATACCAATCTTTATCTGCTTTTGCGCTAAGTAACATAATTACCAGCCTCCGCAATGCGGTGGCTGGTAAACTCATGATATGCTCCCATCCTGTTTACTCAATTAATCACAATATACATCCATGATTCTGAAGCTATTGCGGTCAGCACTAATTGGTTTATTTGTCGGTGGCATTCTGGTGTTCACCGTGCCTTCGCTGCGCACAATGGTGCCTGCATCGGTGAGTCAGTTCACCAGTGCAGATGAATCTCCGGTTAGTTATAACCAGGCTGTACGCCGGGCGGCACCAGCAGTGGTTAACGTTTACAACCGTAGTAGTAATGGCAATACACATCACCAGTTGGAAATCCGCACCCTGGGTTCCGGGGTCATAATGGATGCCAGAGGGTATATCCTTACCAATAAGCACGTTATTAATAACGCTGACCAAATCATCGTTGCCTTACAGGATGGTCGGGTTTTCGAGGCACTATTAGTAGGTTCTGATAGCCTGACTGATTTGGCTGTACTAAAAATTAACGCAACAAATCTGCCTGTTATTCCCATCAACCCACACAGGGTGCCACATATTGGTGATGTTGTTCTGGCAATAGGTAACCCTTATAACCTGGGGCAGACCATTACTCAGGGTATCATTAGTGCGACCGGGCGAATCGGCCTTAACCCAAGTGGCAGGCAAAACTTTCTGCAAACCGACGCATCGATTAACCATGGTAACTCGGGTGGCGCTCTGGTTAATTCACTGGGTGAACTAATGGGGATCAATACGCTCTCATTTGATAAAAGTAATGACGGCGAGACACCTGAAGGCCTGGGATTTGCCATTCCTACTCGCCTGGCAACCCGCATCATGGATAAGCTAATTCGTGATGGGCGGGTCATTCGCGGCTATATAGGTATCACCGGGCGAGAAGTGATGCCCATGCATACAGCCGCAACATCCGGGCTGGACCAGATACAGGGTATAGTCGTTAATGATGTGGCACCAGATGGGCCTGCGGCAAAAGCAGGTATTCAAATCAACGATGTGATTTTATCGGTAAACCATAAACCTGCGATTTCAGCACTGGAGACCATGGATCAAGTGGCTGAAATCCGTCCAGGATCAGTTATACCCGTTGAAATTATGCGTAATGAACAGAAAATGACGTTGATGGTGACAGTCCAGGAATACCCGGCAACGAATTGACAGAAACAAACATGGGCCGGGAGCCGGCCCATGTAGTTGCGTTAGCGGTTTACAAAATCCACACCCAGTTCAATATCTTTCTTCAGCGTATCGATTAACCCTTCCAGCGCTTGTTTTTCAAAAGCACTCAAAACCCCCGGGGACTGACGCTCTACAATGCCATTTTTGCCAAGCAGCAATGGCTGAGCGAAGAAGCGGGCATATTCGCCATCACCTTCTACATAGGCACATTCAACAACTCCTGCTTCACCTTTCATTGCCCGTACTAGTGACAGACAGAAACGCGCAGCAGCAAGACCCATAGAGAGAGTTGCAGAACCACCACCCGCCTTAGCTTCAACCACCTCAGTACCTGCATTCTGAATGCGGGTTGTCAGTGCCGAAACTTCATCATCAGTAAAGCTGACGTCAGGAACATGGGAAAGTAACGGAAGAATGGTCACACCTGAATGACCACCAATAACCGGAACATTCACATCCGCCGCGTTTTTACCCTTGAGTTCAGCAACAAATGTATTAGAACGAATAATATCCAGTGTACTCACACCAAATAGCTTATCTTTGTTATACACACCTGCTTTCTTAAGCACCTCAGCCGCAATTGCAACCGTAGTGTTAACCGGGTTAGTAATAACGCCAATACATGCTGTTGGGCATGTTTTCGCTATTTGCTGAACTAAGTTTTTCACAATCCCGGCATTCACATTGAACAGATCGGAACGATCCATGCCGGGTTTCCGGGCAACACCCGCGGAAATTAATACAATATCAGCGCCTTCCAGAGCGGGCGTTGCATCCTCACCAGCAAAACCTGTGATTTTCACATCGGTAGGAATATGGCTTAAATCAACTGCCACCCCCGGGGTTACCGGAGCAATATCATACAAAGTCAGCTCTGAACCAGAAGGCAGTTGGGTCTTAAGCAGAAGGGCTAGCGCCTGGCCGATACCACCTGCCGCGCCGAGGACTGCAACTTTCATCCTAAACTCCTTATTATGGTTAGCAATAAGTGCCTTAACTCCATAGGGGTTGCGACCATAATCCAGAGATGAAGTAAATACAATCTTCACGCCACCAGTTTACTAAGTATTACGGTGTTTTGTTTACTCCGTATACTTTTCTGGGGTGGACAGTAAGTCACTTCCTAAACAGGCACTTCAATACTGTTTTCTTAACTTGTACTGAATGAATCAAAACAACATCATTTTGATAACATTTACTTTACCTTATAGCGCATTTTTAAGACGTGATGCAGGTATATTTCTGGATAACATTTTTTGATAGAATCCGCGGCTTTCATCAATTTAATTCAGCCGCCAGGATGCATTTGCATAAAAATTCAATTAATTGCATAATGATGCCACTTATTGGCCTGAATGAAGGTAAATTATGCGAGCCTCTGCTAAACAAGAAGAATTAGTGAAAGCTTTCAAGGCGCTTCTTAAAGAAGAGAAATTTAGCTCTCAGGGAGAGATCGTTCAGGCTCTCCAGGAGCAAGGCTTTGAAAATATCAACCAGTCGAAAGTTTCCCGTATGCTGACTAAGTTCGGCGCTGTGCGAACACGTAATGCAAAAATGGAAATGGTCTACTGTTTACCGGCAGAACTTGGGGTACCAACCACCTCCAGTCCACTCAAGAATTTGGTACTGGATATCGACTACAACGATGCTGTGGTAGTTATTCACACCAGCCCCGGAGCTGCGCAACTCATTGCCCGCCTGCTCGATTCTCTTGGTAAAGCAGAAGGGATCCTGGGCACCATTGCGGGTGACGACACGATTTTCACAACACCAGCCAGTAACTTCACGGTAAAAGAACTTTACGACGCGATTCTGGTACTGTTCGAGCAAGAGCTGTAAGTACATGGGTTTACGCTGCCGTACCCGTGCCAAAGGCGCGTAAACCTGTCGAACCTCATGCATCACTACCTGGGAATTTCCTGCCACTATTTTGTATTTTGTGCGTTGTCCACCAGACTGTTCTCATGCACTAAACCGCATCAATGGTTAAATATTTATATCCGATTGATTTACATAACCTTTAGCTAAAAACATTCGCTTCCCAATCCATTTTTATGACTCAACAATCTAAAAAGATTTTCTTATACAATAAATGTTCATTATGAAATGATTAGTCTGTTATCTTTTTTTCGTGGCCCTACTATACTGTTTTTTGTGACACTGCTCACGAATAATGAGCAAGACAAAACAGATAACAGAGGTACCTGATATGAACATGACAAAAACTCTCACTACAGCCAGCCTGCTTTCCATGTTGTCATTTGGCGCTTTTGCCGCAACGCAACTCAATGATGAGCAAGCTGAATCACGCCAGCCTATAGGAACAATCAGCGTTGATGGCATAGCCAGTTCACCTATGGATATGCACCAGATGCTAAATAAGAAAGCCGCTGAACAAGGAGCTTCCGCTTACCATGTTATAGAGGCGCGTTCAGGTGATAGCTGGCATGCAACTGCAGAATTATATAAATAAGCTATGATGCAGGGGCATGGTGCCCCACTTCTCGTCGTTTATAACAACAACCCGGCATAATGCCGGGTTGTTGTTATGCCTTTATGAGTAACTTTCTGTTAGCGCATGCTGATACTTATTCAACATTTCTGTCAGGCGGCGCACTGGTTCCGTAACACTAAGTGGAGCATCCCACTTTTCCAGTTTTTGCTGGTAAATAGCTAACTCACGCAGCAACCTTTGGAAGGATTCACGCCGCCGGAAGTTATTTGATGACGATGTAATACGGTCTGCCGTTCGCCGTAATTGCCGATGAAAAGCTGACAGCTCATCATTCACGGGAACCGGGGCATCACGCAGGCGCTGATGGGCGATAATCAAGTTAAGTGCCAGCCGAAAACGGGCTATATCTCCCGGAAATTTATTCAACAGCAGGAACAGTTGCTGGTACAACGCAGGTAAATGGTTTTCCTTACGACGTACTACATTGGTGGTGAGCGATGACACTGCTGCTGACATCAGTTGATTTAAAATATTCTGCCCGGTTTGCTCACGCGAATTATCCCGAATAACAGAAATCACGATCATGGCCAGCACCACACCCACCAACTGCCCCAGCGCATTGTCCAGGAAGAAATTAAAATCAAACTTCATGGGATTATCCAGCACAATAATATTGATAGTCCCGGCCAGCGTTGCCATTGAACCCAACATACGCTTTTGTACCTGAATACCAATAAAGAACCCAAGAATGGCCAGGCTCAGGCACAGCAACAGCATACTCTGCTGTGTCGAGGGGATAATAAACAGGAAATAGAGTGCGCCGAGTGGTAATGCCATAAGCATGCCATAAACAAAATCAAGACAAACCATCCGTGGGTTAGGTAAACGCATTGCTAATGAAGTGACAACAGCTATCATGACCATTGCGCCACTGCCGGATGTCCAGCCCGTCCACAACCAGAACAGTGTTCCCAGAATACAGGACACCGACGTACGCCAGAAATTAATCATCGCGTGATGGCGCTCAGCTGATACCGGCTTAACAACCGGCTCCCCATTGAGTACTTCCTCTTCAACTGCGCTGATTTTGGTATTTGCGTTGACGCCGCGTTTTAGCAGTAAAAAGCGTGTTGCAGAGCCCACCCAAGTATAAATAGTTACCGGTGTATCATCACCACTGATTGAAATAACACGGCGCATGAGTTTCAACCTGCGGTGTACATCAGCAGCTGAATCGACAGGCAATTCAAACAAGTAACGGAACTCAGAAGGCACTGCCTCAGGACGGGTATTCTGAATCAGAAAGGTTTCGGCTGCCTGAGTTATCATGGTTAACGACAACGAGTGGATAACATTCAAACGGCGAGTGGCTTTATCCCAACGAGATGATTCCATTTTTAAATTACTTCTCATCCCATTTAATGCATTGGTGCGCCTCAGCAAATCACTCCAGGCTTTATCAACCTCTTCGCGGGAACTGTGCGCGATGCACAGTTGCATCAACCGATAATGGTCAACAACTATCTCCTCCAGCTCTTTATCAATTTCTTGTTTAACGGAGCGAGGTGAAAATAGCAGGTCAGCAACTATTGCGCACATTATCCCAATGACAATTTCACTGCAGCGCTCCACGGCAAATTGCGGGGTCAACAATGGTGCTTTTTGAATAGTAATTACAATGATCAGTGCGGTATAACCGGAAAGCCCCCATGCATATGAATTTTCGACACGCACCAGAGAAGAAACCCAGGTACAAAACCCCGCCCATATACAACAGACTATCAACATGAGTAACGGGGCCCGAATCAATAAAATGATAATAGCCAGCGCAGCAAAACAACCAATAAATGTTCCGATAATACGTAGCATCCCCCGGTAGCGAATAGCCCCGGAGTATGGCTCTCCACCTGCTGCAAAAGCTGGGCCTGCTGCAACAAGGGCTGCAGTCAATACAGCCCAGCGAGGTGTTTCAAGCTGAAAATGAAACCCCACAAACAGCGCCAGCACAATGGCTGTAGCGAGCTTGAAAGCAAAACGCAAATGAATCTGGGAGATGGAGAAAAAGCCCATGATAATTAACCAAACTCACGAAAACGGCGGAAAAACTTACTGATAAAAGACATGTTCTCAGTATTCCGGTCATGTTTGCCAGTAACAACAACCGTTGCCGTAGTGCCTGCCGGAAACAAATTGCCATACTGCTTATCCAGTTGAATACGCACAGGTACCCTTTGTGCAAGACGAACCCACTCGAGGTTGGAATCGACACTCGCCATGCCTTTCGCATCCTGGCTACTGCTGGCATTTGTCACCCCGGCAGCAATACTGTTTACCGAACCATGTAATACCTGATTACTTCCCAGCGGGGTGATCTCAACACGGTATCCCGGCCGGACACCATCCAGTTTGGTTTCTTCCATGTAAGCCACAACATAGAACGAATTTTCTTTCACCAGGGCTACAGAGGTAGAACCACGCGTAATGAACTCACCGGCATAGACATTCAAGTTGGTTACCCAGCCATCTGCTGGCGCATAAACAACAGTTCGCGCAAGGTCGAGTTTTGCCACATCTCTTGTTGCACGGGCTTTAGCCAGCTGATGTTCCATAGTCTGCAGGCTGTTGTTCGCCTGGTCGATTTGCTCTTTTGCCACGGCACCCACCCCCAGGCGGTTACGACGAGCGGCTTCACGACGTTTCTCTTCTACTTGAGCCTGGTAGTACGCAACATCCGCCTCAGCCTCTGCCAGTGCTTCTTTATAACGCGGTTGATCAATCACGAACAGCACCTGGCCCTTTTTCACCAGTTGGTTATCATGAACATCAACATGTTCAATCAAACCGGAAACATCCGGTGCAATAGCCACAATATCAGCACTAAAGCGGGCATCTCGTGTCCAGGGCGACTCGGTATAAAACGACCAAACCCGGAATACAGCAATAAAGGCCAGAATAACCAACACCACGGTGATTGCCGTGCGGGTCAGATTTTTTGTTAGTGTTTTCACTTCTACCTCAAACAAACAGGCGGGTTATTAACCAGAATAGACAGCAATACAAGGCGGTATTGAACAATGCCGGGTGCCAGACAAAATCATAGATACCAGTAGGAACCAGTACTCTACGCAGCCCCCAAAATAGTGCCAGCGATAATAGCAACTCGAAAAAAATCGGCGGAAATGAAAGGCCGAATACTACAATAACCGGAAATAAAGTCATTTTTGTCCTGATATGAACGGAGCAGGCGATACCATTGATGTAGTTAACACCTCGAAGCCACATCAAGAATTTGCAGGCAGGAACTACGAAGTGCTCAATTTAATAATAATATATTAACGTAACTGTTATGCTGTTATCTATAATCTGTGATCTAAATCACTTTTAAGCCAGAGTGAATAATGGAACGACTTAAACGGATGTCAGTCTTTGCCAAAGTAGTTGAACTGGGTAGTTTCACCGCGGCGGCAAGACAATTACAAATGAGTGTCTCATCGATCAGCCAGACTATTGCCAAACTGGAAAATGAACTGCAGGTAAAGCTGCTTAACCGTAGTACCCGCAGTATTGGTCTGACCGAAGCAGGGAAAATTTATTACCAGGGCTGCCGCCGCATGTTGCACGAAGCGCGGGAAGTGCACGAACAACTTTATGCCTTCAATAACACGCCGATAGGGACGCTGCGTATTGGTTGTTCCTCTACAATGGCACACAATATTCTGGCTGTCATGACAGCCAATATGCTGAAAGAGTACCCGGGTTTGTCTGTTAATCTGGTGACAGGTATCCCGGCACCAGACTTGATTGCCGATGGGCTTGACGTGGTTATTCGGGTTGGAGCATTGAGCGATTCCAGCCTGTTTTCCCGCCGCCTGGGGGCAATGCCAATGGTTATCTGTGCCGCAAAGAAATACCTCAATCAGCACGGTGTACCGGAAAAACCCGCCGACCTGAGTAACCACTCCTGGCTGGAATACAGTGTTCGCCCGGATAATGAATTTGAGCTAATCGCACCCGAGGGAATTACCACCCGTATGACACCTCAGGGGCGTTTTGTCACCAATGATCCAATGACTCTCACGCGTTGGCTGAGTGAAGGTGCAGGAATTGCTTATGTGCCACTTATGTGGGTTCTGGATGAAATAAAACAAGGTGATCTGGAAGTCTTACTGCCCCGCTACCAGTCAGATCCTCGACCAGTCTATGCGTTATATACCCAAAAAGATAAATTGCCCCTGAAAGTACAAGTCTGTATTAACTGGCTGATGGAGTACTTTGTGAACGTAGCAGAGACTTACCAGGAAATGCATGGCCGCCATACAGACCTGAGGTAAAAAATAAGCCGCCAGTTAAAGCGGCGGCTTACATGTCGACGACTACATTTATCGGCCTGTGTCAGAATCAGGCCGTTCCGCCAACGGTAAGGTTATCCACCTTAAGTGTGGGCTGCCCCACACCAACAGGTACACTCTGCCCTTCTTTACCGCAGACACCGACGCCGTTATCCAAACGCAGATCATTACCAACCATTGAGATCTGCTGCATCGTTTCGATCCCAGAACCGATAAGCGTTGCGCCTTTCACCGGTTTCGTCACTTTCCCTTTCTCAATCAAATAGGCTTCTGAAGTGGAGAAGACGAATTTCCCGGAGGTAATATCAACCTGACCACCGCCAAAATTCGGGGCATACAGGCCATACTCAACCGATGCAATAATGTCTTCTGGCGTGGATTTGCCTGCCAGCATATAGGTATTTGTCATACGTGGCATCGGTAAGTGAGCATAAGATTCACGCCGGCCATTACCCGTTGGAGACATGTCCATCAGGCGGGCATTCATTTTATCCTGCATAAACCCTTTGAGTACGCCGTTTTCAATCAATACGTTGTACTGCCCAGGCACTCCTTCATCATCAATGGCAACAGAACCACGGCGATTTGCCAGCGTGCCATCATCAACGACCGTACATAATTCAGACGCCACCAGTTTGCCCATCTGACCACTGAATACAGAAGTCCCACGGCGGTTAAAATCACCTTCCAGGCCATGCCCGACAGCTTCATGCAACAACACACCCGGCCATCCGGAACCTAACACCACGGGTAGTGTGCCTGCGGGAGCTGCCACAGCAGACAAGTTGACCAGCGCCATACGAACAGCCTCATGCGCCCAGGCATCAGCTCTGGCAGTACCTTCTTCTTCTTCAAGGAACCAGGCATAATCAAACCGGCCACCGCCACCACTGGAGCCGCGCTCACGTTTGCCATCTTCTTCAACCTGCACACTGACTGATAACCGGACCAATGGCCGTACATCGGCTGCCAGAGTACCATCAGTGGCGGCAACCAGGATCAACTCGTACACCCCCGTCAGACTGGCATTCACTTCTTTAACACGGTTATCAGCAGAACGTGCCACGTTGTCCACACGGCGTAAAATATCCAGTTTTTCTTCGCGGCTCATGCTCTGCAGAGGGTCGAGCTGCATATAACGAGCAGGTGTGGCTATGGCACTAAACGCTTTGGTTTGCCCTTCTCCCTGCTCCTGTACGATGCTGCGCGCGGCTTGCGCACTTTGTTGCAATGCTTCAAGGCTTATTTGATCTGCATATGCAAACCCAGTTTTTTCACCGCTGATGGCACGAATACCAACGCCCTGGTCAATATTCCAGGAACCATCCTTAATAATACGGTCTTCCAGAACCCAGGATTCGTGATAGCTGGACTGGAAGTAGAGATCGCCATAATCAAGACGACGCTGTGATAATTGACCCAGGACAGAAAACAAGTCTTGATGACTTAATCCATTCGCGGACAATAACTGCTCGGTTACCAGATTCAGACTCATCGTACTCATTACTCTTATGCTGACCACCTGACTGGTGGTGAAATGTTTTATCTATTGAGCTTGCGGTAATTCATCGCTAACGTCAAATCATTGCGTGGCGGTTTTACGAGGTTGCCGCAATACTTCATTAATACGCGGTTTATCTATCGGGCCCGTAATTTGGTAGCGCAGCAAGGCAATTTTACTCCACAAAGGCCCCAGAACTTTACTGGCGGCAAATACCGCAGCACCAACTATCGGGTTTACTGCAAAAGCCGTTGCAACCCCTACAGTTGCTGAAATTTCAGGTGCCACGGCAGCTTCCATGTTCAACTGCCGGTTAACCAAATCAACAGTGCCTTTCATCGCTATATCCGCTTCGAGCCCATCTACCAGCGTATCATCAGTGTGCAACGTACCGTCTTTAATCCAGGCTGTGCTACGGATGGAATCAAAATAAAAACCACTGCCAAAAGTATCGCTGAAATCAAAGCGCAATTTACGCAATAAGGCATCAAAACTCACCAGTCGCAAAAGTTGGCCTGCATGCCCGGTTTCCAGCTCTGCTATTTTGCCTTTCCCCAGTTTAGTTTTAATTATCCCATTGAGTGAGGCGACATCAGGGCGCCAGGGAATATTGCGCCAGTGCAGATCGTATTCGGTCTTGAAAGAAGCCCCCTGTAACGGAGTACCGACCCCAAAGAAGCCTGTCGCCTCGTCAAGCGACTTGCCGCTCAGGACGCCTTTGAGAGATGTTCTTTCACTACCAGGCTGATTAACCCACTCCCCACTCGCCGTCAACCGTGCAAAGCCTGTATCAATAAGCCCTTGTGTTAACGTAAGCGTATTACCCTGAATCGCTAAATCTGCGTTAATACGACCATATTTTTGCCCCATCAGCCAACACTCTGCGCAGTGAATATTCAGATCAGGCCACTGGCTAAAATCAATTGTATTCCCCGTGGTCGCCAACATATTTTCAGCAGTTTTATCAACCTTGAGCGCAGATAATACCGGGTTGTAATAAAGGTAGTTCAGCGACACATCCCATGGAGTATTTTCACGCCGGGTTAATTTGCCGTTGATCTCACGCCCGGTTATGTCAACAACAGTGCTGTCAGTTGCGTTATGCATCACCAGATTAAGGTTGTTCCATGCCTGACCGGCAAACTGGAAGGAAGGCGTTCGCAATGTGACCGCATCAGGAAAGCTCACACTGTGGCTTACTTTTTCTGCAGTCCCGGCCTGTAAGACAGCCAGCCATTGAGCACCATCAAGTGGTGGGAGGTTAAGCTCCACCATCTGGTTTTCAGGTAATGGGGGAATACTCCTCGAATCAGACACCCAGATAGCCCGCTCCAGTGTCAGTTTTTTATTGAGCAACCAGTGGCTATTAAAGTGTGTGGTCTGCCCAAGGCTGCCAGTCAGCGAAAAACTGTGCATATCTCCTTTCGTTTTGATGACCAATGGCAAAGACTCGCCAGCAGGTTTAGCGGCCGGAACAGGTAAGTGACTACTTACATTCTTCAAGTCACCTGTAAGGTCAACCTGCCAGGTTGTATCACCCCGGTAAGGTAAGGTCACTCCAACATTCCCTTTCCAGCTAAAAGTACCTTTTAAACTCTGGCTAAGAGCATCAGGCAATACGCCTGTACTGGCAGCTTGCCAGTTGCCATTCAGGTTAATATCCACCTGATACGCTTTTTCCTGCTCTTGTGTGGTGAAATCAACCGTCAGTGGCTGATTAAACCAGGTCGCCTGCAGTGGTCCACTGGTTAAATTGCCATTCTTAAAGCTGAACTCGCCAGTCAGGTGATGCAATGTGCTGTTAAGGGGAACAACAGACAACGTGTTATTGCGCAGTGAAACATTTCCCTGTGCCGTCGTCATTTCTCCATCTAAAGGAATAGCCAGATGTAAGCGAGCACTTACATCTCCTTTCAGTTTGAGTTCATCAAGCGTTGCGCCAAGGGTATCCGCTAAGGGCGTTTGTTTGAAATAGGGCCCAACAGATTCTCCCGCGCCGTTGATATCAGCATCAATAAACAGTTTTTCTTTCGCATAATCCGGAATCACGGCGTCCAGATTACTGGCCGTTACCCCACCTAAAATCGCTTTAGGTGCCTTCATCCACAAACCGTCATTACGAAAATCGAGATCAATATCAAGGTGCTGAAGTGCAGGCCAGTCTGGCTGGAAAGCAAAGGTTGCATCTTTAAGCGGAACAAAAACCTGGAACTGACCTTCGTTATGCAAATATGGGAAGAAATGTGGGTTTCCTGAGTAAACCAGTGTCGCATTTTGCGCTTTACCGGCTTTAATCGCACCACTGAGATAATCCACCAGCGATTTGCCCATCAGGTTTTCCGGAAAATAGCGCCATGCCTGCCCCCCGTCAGTCGCCGTGATCCCGGCCAGTATTTTAAGCCAGGGTTGGTCACCTTCCGGGTGTTGATAACTGAAATCACCATGGGCCTGGACGCCATTGGCCTGAACATTGATATTGCTACCGTCAATACGCAGCCCCTGAGCATCATCCTGCCAGCGTAAAGTGGCATTACCTTGTGCGATTTCCAGTGGCGCACGAAAGACATGCTCATAAGGCAAACGGGCATCATGAATGTTCAGATTCAGTCTGCCATTTTGCAGACTTCCGACAATATTGCCGGCAACATGCTGCGCACCTGGCAATAACTTCCACTGGTTCCAGGAAAGGTTGTGCCACTGCGCTTTCATGCGCAATGTTTCGGGCTTCTCTAAGGGAATATCCAGAGCCAGTGAGTCTATATTTCCTGCCGGGTGCAGGGTACGCCAGACATCGACAAATTTTGGAGCAAATGTTTCCGCCAGCGGAAGTAGTGGAGCCAGGTAATCCGGGGTTAACTGATTCGCACGAATGCGTAACTCTCCCTCTGAAAACGCAGACTCTGCGGTTTCTTTGGTATTCCCAGGTAGCCAGGCAAGCACCATGCTCCCTTGTGACCATGACTGGTTATCCAGTTTCAGGCCTGATAACGGAAACTGCACTTGCCAGCCAGTGCCCAGCTTAGAGATATGGGTAAGCAGGCTCTGCACCGAAAGCTCATGCCGGAATTTTTCGCCCGACCACTCCGCGCCCCCTTGCTGTAGCCAGATGTCCGCACTCTCCAGCCCACCATCTTTGATATTTACCCAGGCCGCCATACTGAAGCGTGCACGATTCAACTTAATGTTGTCCCGCATCCACTCACCAAACCAGGGCTTAACATCGACATCGTCTGCCTGCATCCAGATTTTCCCGGAGTTCAGCGTGCCATTTTGATCACGTAAATCCATGCGTACATTGACCAGCCCATGTTGCCCGTTAAAGCTGGACAGACTTATCTTTCCTTCAGCCCGATGGCGTTTATTGCCGTTCAACCAGGTTAAATGTGGAATATGTAAGTTTGCCCGCTGGCCTGATAGCGTTAAAAAGCTGATGTTGCTGTCGCGCAAATCGAAGTGGTCAAATTGCCGTAAAAACAGGTCATTGAGTTTACTGACCTCAAAGTCGGTGGTTTCACCGTTATGGGAAAGGGCCGTATTGGTCACTGCGTTTAATTGGTAGAAGGTGAGATCACGGAATTGCCAGCGAGCGTGTAACAAGCTTTGCCAGATATCCAGCGCCAGCGTGACTCGCTTTATGGTTAACGTCCCTTTGTCTTTAAGCAGAACATTGATATCACGAATATCAAGGGTGGGGCCAAATGTCTGCCAGGAGGCATGGATTTCACTGACCTCTACAGGAATACCGCTAACCTGTTCAATTTTAGCAAGAATGGGTTCCCGCCAATTATTCAGATGCGGCAATGCAAGGCGCAGCCCACTGACCAGTAGCGCAATAACGACAACCAGTGCAGCAAAGGTGAGCAGCAAGATGCCCGGCAGTCGCTTCACATTTCTCTCCTTGTCTGCTGGCGGCAGTGCTACATCATGACCACATCAAACTGCTCCTGATTATAGAGCGGCTCTATCTGAACTTTAACTTGTTTACCTACAAAAATTTCTACCTCAGCAAGCGCATGAGATTCTTCGCTTTTCAATGCTTCAGCAACTGACGGAGAAGCGTAAACCAGGAAACGATCAGAATCATAGGCATGATGGACGCGCACAATTTCACGCATAATTTCGTAGCAGACGGTTTCGACAGTTTTTACAGTGCCGCGCCCATGGCAAGTTGGGCATTCACTGCACAGAACATGTTCCACACTTTCCCGTGTACGTTTCCGGGTCATTTCCACCAGGCCAAGAGCAGAAAAACCATTAACACTGGTTTTAACACGATCTTTACTCAGGGCTTGCTCAAGGGAGTGTAATACACGACGCCGGTGGTCATCGTTACTCATGTCGATAAAATCGATAATGATAATCCCACCCAGGTTTCGCAGGCGTAATTGCCGGGCTATGGCCTGAGTCGCCTCAATGTTGGTGTTAAAAATGGTGTCATCAAGATTCCGGTGCCCAACAAAAGCGCCTGTATTGATATCAATGGTAGTCATCGCTTCTGTCTGGTCGATTATCAAATACCCACCAGATTTCAGTTCAACCTTGCGTTCAAGAGCACGCTGGATTTCATTTTCAACATCATAGAGATCAAAAATAGGCTGGCGACCACTGTAATGTTCCAGTTTGGCCGTCATGTCCGGAATATATTCAGCCGTAAACTCCAGCAGCATTTCATATGTCAGACGAGAGTCAACGCGAATTCTGTCCAGTGAGGCATCAGCGAAATCACGCAATACTCGCTGAGCCAGTGCTAACTCGCCATACAGCTGGCAGCGGGTTTGAGGTCGTTTACGGCGTTCAATGACCTTACGCCAGACGCGTTTCAGATAAGCGGCATCAGAAGCCAGATCCTTCTCACATACGCCTTCTGCCGCCGTGCGAATGATAAAACCGCCCATTTCATCGCAATAAACGCTTACAACCTGTTTGAGCCGCTCACGTTCTTCTTCACTTTCTATACGCTGTGATACGCCGACATGGGATGCACCTGGCATGAAAACCAGATAGCGAGAAGGGAGTGTGATATCTGTCGTCAAACGGGCACCTTTCGTGCCCAGAGGATCTTTCACTACCTGGACCACCAGATCCTGCCCCTGGCGAACTAACTCTGAAATATCCCGTACTGTGAAGTTTTTCTGTTCTTCACCCGCAACACATTCAGTATGCGGCATGATATCTGAGGCATGTAAGAATGCTGCTTTATCAAGGCCAATATCTACAAATGCCGCCTGCATGCCCGGAAGTACACGACTCACGCGACCTTTGTAGATATTGCCTACAATTCCCCGGCGCGCTTCACGTTCAATGTGGATCTCCTGCAAAATTCCACCATCTATGTAAGCTACCCGAGTTTCAGAAGGGGTAATATTGACTAATAACTCAGCCGTCATGATTGCTTTTTCCTTCGCGTAACGCACTAAACGTCGCTATTAATGCATCAGTTTCAACCAGAGGCAGGCCAACCACCGCGTGGTAACTACCATTAATTTTTATCACAAAACGCCCCCCCAGCCCCTGGATTCCATACGCTCCAGCTTTATCCATTGGCTCACCGGATGCAACATACTCAGCAATATCACGCTCTGATAATGGGCGAAATGTCACCTCAGTCACTACCAGACAATCCAGCAGATTGGTGCTATCCGCAATGGCAACCGCAGTCATAACCTGATGTGTTTTCCCAGAGAGTAACTGTAACATAGCACAGGCATGCGCTTGATCCTGCGGTTTTTCAAGAACTTCTCCATTTAATACCACAATGGTATCTGCGCCTAAAACCGGTAAATCCCGGGAGGCCATGGCAACCCCGGCAGTGGCTTTATCCCGGGCAAGGCGTGACACGTATTGTTGCGCAGTTTCTCCCGGTAGGCGGATTTCATCCACACCGGTAACAATGCGTTCAAATGAAACGCCAAGTTGCGTCAGCAATTCCTGGCGACGAGGTGAACCTGAAGCGAGATACAATGTAGTCATCATTACCTGCTACTGCACGGCAAATTGCTGGCGCACTTTGCGCATAAGTAAAAAGATCCAGGGCCAAAGCACACCATTGACCACACTGCTCCAGTAAATTTCCGGATGAAATGTTACGTCAATGACCAAAAACTCCGCCCAGAAGACAAGTAAATCAGCAGCCAGAGAGAGCACAACAATCACTAACGCTTGTTGCCATAACGCCAGATTGCGCAACAGCTGGAATTTTAACGCAACAAGATAAGCAATAATGCTCAGTGAGAGCGCCCGGATACCCAGTGTTGAGCCACTGATAAGATCAAGTATGGCTCCCATTATAAATCCGGTGCCAACATTTACCCGGTGCGGCAACGCCAGTACCCAGTAAATAAGGATAAGCAACACCCAATCTGGCCGGAAAACAATGATTTGTTCCGGCCATGGCATAACCTGCAGTATCAGCGCAATGATAAAAGATAAAACAATTACCCAACGCCCCTGACTACGGTAGCTCGCCACTACTGGCCTCCCTGCAAGGATGGTGTCTTGTTTTGAGGCTCAGTAGCTGCCGGTGGTTGTGACAGGCCTGTTGCTGGTGCTGGTATTGGCGCAGGTGGCCCCATTTGCCCCGGTGCTGGCAATACTTGCGGCATCATTTGCATCAGGCGCTCATTCGCAACACGGTGGACTTCATCCGGTGTCATTGGATGTAACCCCTGGCGATCGGCTCCCCACAGCAATAACAAATAGCGTAAACGCTGCAGGCCAGCAGTAGGACGTGCCTGAATAACAGTGTAAGCCCGCTGTGTATCCAGTTTGACTGAAGAGACAACAGCCACGGGATAACCTTCCGGAAAGCGCCCGCCCAGACCGGATGTCACTAACACATCCCCAACCCTGATATCCGTATTAGCAGGTAAATGTTCAAGCTGGAGATCATCTGTGCAACCATTACCTGCCGCAATAACACGGATGTCATTACGCAATACCTGAATAGGTAAAGCATGTGTGGCATCACAAATTAACAATACCCGGCTGGTAAATTTCGCAACAGCAACAACCTGCCCCACAACACCTTTGTCACTGATAACCGGCTGGCCTTCATAAACCCCATTCACGCTGCCTTTATCAATGACGACCTGGTCACTGTATGGATCGGTCCCCGCCGAAATCACCTGCGTCACCATTTTCTGCTCATCCTGACGCAAGGGGGAACCCAGTAACTCACGCAAACGGGCGTTTTCCTGCCGGTACTGCCCAAGCAGAAGCAAGTCACTATTCTTTAATAATAATTCCCGACGCAGAGCACGGTTTTCCAGCTCAAGCTGATCTCGCGATGCCAGAGTCTGTGAAACGCTATCCAGCAATGCCCGCGGGCCATTGGAGATAAAATAGAAAGGGCTGACAGCCGTATCCATATAGGCCCGGATCTGACTAAACATACCCAGGCGGCTGTCCGCAACAATGACGCCCAGCGCCACCGCTACGGCCAGAAAAAGGCGAATCTGTAGCGAAGGGCCACGGCTAAAAATAGGCTTCATAGGCTATGCGTATTCCTGGGCTGGCAACAAGGGCAATCTGGCGATTGCCCCTTTCAGCATTAATTACTCTTCGCTGAACAAATCACCGCCGTGCATATCGATCATTTCCAGCGCTTTACCACCGCCACGAGCAACACACGTCAGAGGATCTTCAGCAACAACAACAGGAATGCCCGTTTCTTCCATTAACAAGCGGTCCAGATTGCGCAGCAATGCACCACCACCTGTTAATACCATACCGCGTTCAGAGATATCAGAAGCCAGTTCTGGCGGGCACTGTTCCAGCGCAACCATAACCGCACTCACGATACCTGTCAGAGGCTCCTGCAGGGCTTCAAGAATTTCATTTGAATTCAGCGTAAACCCACGGGGCACACCTTCAGCAAGGTTACGCCCACGAACTTCAATCTCACGAACTTCATCGCCCGGGTAAGCTGAACCGATTTCATGTTTAATACGTTCGGCTGTGGCTTCACCAATCAGTGAACCATAGTTACGACGAACATAGTTGATGATAGCTTCATCGAAGCGGTCACCGCCAATACGAACAGAAGAGGAATACACCACACCATTCAGAGAGATGACGGCAACTTCAGTGGTACCACCACCGATATCGACAACCATAGAACCGGTTGCTTCGGAAACCGGAAGACCCGCACCAATTGCAGCCGCCATTGGTTCTTCGATCAGAAATACTTCACGTGCGCCAGCCCCCTGTGCGGATTCACGGATAGCACGTCGTTCGACCTGAGTGGCACCAACAGGCACACACACCAGTACACGCGGGCTGGGGCGCATAAAGCTATTGCTATGCACTTGCTTAATAAAGTGCTGCAACATTTTCTCGGTCACGAAAAAATCTGCAATTACACCATCTTTCATAGGACGAATAGCAGCAATGTTGCCAGGTGTACGGCCAAGCATTTGTTTTGCATCATGGCCTACAGCAGCCACACTCTTCGGTGAACCAGCACGGTCCTGGCGAATGGCCACAACAGACGGCTCATTCAACACAATGCCCTGTCCTTTTACATAAATAAGGGTATTCGCGGTACCCAGGTCAATGGACAGGTCGTTGGAAAACATGCCACGAAATTTTTTCAACATACTAAGGGATAATCCTGCAAGCTGGGGCGGAAACAAAATCCGCTTACTTTACCAACCACTCGATGCAGCGACAAGGCGCAAAAACGTTCTGCATCGGTGAAAAATAGTGCAATTCATTTCCGGCTTTACAAAGTTGCTATCTGGCTCCCGGTGTACCAGTAAAATGCCACTAAGCAACTTTATATTTTGTTACATGGCCGTTCATAAATTGTCCGGTTTACTGAGATACTCCGTCCGGCAAGCCGAGGCTCCCATAGGATTCAGCGGACGTTATTCTACGTGAAAACATCACAAACGGCAGGTTAAACCGAGTATCTTTGCAAATATTTTTTTACGCTCGTATCCAGTGCCTGTGTTGCAGCAATAAAATCCCCTTGTGCGCCACTGACACCGCGATCAACTAACGTTTGCCACTCACCGCGAGCCCTGACACCAGTGGCAAAAACTCGCGTCTGCATGCCGGTACACGCTTCCACAAGACTTCGTATCAACAATTGATTCTCAGTGCGCTTTTCAATGTTGCGTACCAGACCGGGGTGAAGTTTGATTAACTCCACATTCAGTTCCTTTATATAAGTGGTACTGACCAGTGTCAGACCTGCCTGATTGACGGCAACTCTGCTACCCAGGGCTTTGATTAACCGAATAACAGATTGCAGACGACCGATATGTTGACACACATCCGCCTCTGGGAGTTCCAAAATAATTCGCCGCCTTAACGATTTTTCGCATTGCATAAGCGTGTCACGCAGCCAACGTTGAAAAGGAGGGCGAAGCAGAGAATCCACTGTAATTGAAAATGCGAAAGTTTCTTCTGGCCAAAACTGGAGCAACTGAATTCCCCGGCTAATCATTTGCCGGTCCCAGGAATCAGCAAGACCAAACTGTTGCACTACTGGCATGTATTCAGCCGCAAGCACTTCCTGCTGCCCATCAAATATCCGGCACAACAGTTCCCGATGGTGCACCACACCATCCTGCATCACTGCGGGTTTCTGGTAAATCCGTGGCCCACCGCGTTGTAAAACGCCTTCCAGCAAAGTACGCCAACGCACATTGCCTCGTACTTTTTCTGGTGTTGATTCATCCCAGGTTGACCAGCCATTGCCACCATGAAGCATTGCTTCCCGGGTAGCCACCTCAACTTGTTCCATCACCTGCTCAGTTGTTTGCCCGCTACGCCACGCGGTAATCCCAATGTGCAGCATATCGTTACGGTCCAACATGGGAGTCGGCGGCAGAGCATCAACGGCATTGAGTAACTGGCTGGCAATACTTCCAGCTTCTTTTAGTGAACGGTGGGGTAACAGTACAGCAAAATCACTGTGATAATAACGTGCCAGTAATGCCCCAGGGTAGCGCATAATAAATGTTGAAAGCATGTTGACCAGGCTGTAGAGATAATCATCAACAACACTTTTTCCCCAGGTCTCATGTAACATTTCAAAGTCAGGCAGGCGAATCATCATAACAACACCATGGCTCTGAACGTTATCCTGCCCTTCGAGCAAGGTTGCCAGTTGATTATCAAAAAACAGGCGATTATTCAGGCCTGTTCTGGAATCCTGCGCGGCATACGCACGAATCAGGTTCTCCACCCTGCCTTGTTGTTCACCAGCATTTTGGATATCAGCCAGTAACACATCCAGCGCACTACTCAGGTTATGCGGCCATTCATCCATCGTTCCCCGAATCCCTGCCCGGCGTTCCCCCTTAAGAATACGAATAGCCCGGGCTTCAAGATGTTCCAGCCCCTGAAACTGCCGCTTGATCCACCAGACCGTGAGCAGCGCCATTATCACGATGAACAACACCGCAATAGATAATGGTGTGGTCGCCAGAATAGAGTGAAAGTAATTGGCCATTGGATCCATCCAGACCAGCGTCAGTGTCATACCAGGGTGTTTGACCAGAGGAACATTCAGAGATTTATACTGCTGAGGAAGACCTGCCGGGTTATATCCTTCGGGCTGGTCATGAAGAAAAACAGGCACACCATCCTGGCGAATAACCATTCTCACCACATCAACAGGCGTCATGATTTCATCGAAAAAGCGTGACTGAGTTTCTGGTGGATACTCTAGCAGACGGTTATCAACTATAGTGGCTATCGCCCTCACCCGCTGATTCAGCTTCACCTGAACCGCGGTATAGAAACTCCATGAACACCCTATCAGGACAGCCAGCATCGCCAGCCCGGACAGTAATGTCACAATGGCAGAGAATTTTGTTGTCAGTCGCATCCTTGTGTGAACTCCTTCTGGCACCTCGTTAATTGGATAATATGCAAACTCGTTCGAAATGAGCGCCAGCCATGAAAACAGATGCACGTAAACACCCTGCATACTAGCAAATATCGCTGCTCTCTCCAGGGTTTTTCTCACTCCTTCGGTATTGGCGCAGACAAATCAGCCAAGAGACACATTCTCTGCCTAATAAGTCTTAACAGAAAGTTGAATATTTGAAACTGGCTTCATCTGATTCTGCCCGCCATGCTTATAACAACCCACCTGCATGGCAACAAAGGCAATCAATAATGAAAATGAAAAAACACCTCAGTGAAAACGATGTTACACATGAAAGCGTATTTTTTATGCAGCGCCGGCAGGTTCTGAAAATGTTGGGTATTGGTGTAGCCACTGCTGGCTTGCAGGCAAAAGCACAGGCAGATGTATTGTCGTGGTTTAAAGGTAACGACAGACCAGCCGCGCCTTCAGGCAAACCGCTAACCTTTACCCGCCCTGAGGTCTGGCAAGCAAAATTGACATTAACCCCGGAAGATAAAGTCACTGGCTATAATAATTTCTATGAATTTGGTCTGGATAAAGCAGACCCGGCAGCAAATGCCGGAACACTGATTACCGACCCATGGACGCTAACCATAAGCGGTGAAGTTGCAAAGAAAATCACACTTGATCACGATGACTTATATAAAAAACTGCCACTGGAAGAGCGAATTTACCGTATGCGCTGTGTGGAAGCCTGGTCGATGGTAGTTCCCTGGATTGGCTTTCCTTTAGCCAAACTACTGGCTTTGGCTGAACCCACCAGCAATGCAAAGTATGTTGCCTTCACCACTCGCTACGCTCCCGATCAAATGCCCGGTCAAAAAGACAGATTTATTGGCGGCGGTCTGGCATACCCTTATGTGGAAGGGTTGCGTATTGATGAAGCAATGCATCCTCTGACCTTAATGACAACCGGGGTTTATGGCAAAGCCTTACCGCCGCAAAATGGTGCTCCTGTTCGCCTGATTGTTCCCTGGAAATACGGTTTCAAAGGAATAAAATCGATTGTCAGTATTCGTCTGACGCGTGAAAGACCGCCCTGCACCTGGAACCTGGCTGCACCCGATGAATATGGCTTTTATGCCAATGTAAATCCCCATGTTGACCATCCGCGCTGGTCACAGGCCACGGAGCGCTTCATTGGTAGCGGCGGTATTCTGGATGTCAAACGCCAGCCCACGCTATTGTTCAACGGTTATGCGGACCAGGTTGCTTCACTTTATCGCGGGCTGAATCTGCGGGAGAATTTTTAAGTGCGCCTGACAGTTAAGCATATTCGTCTCATCAAAGGCCTGTTGCATTTGCTGGCTGTTTTACCACTGATATGGCTTTTTTTTGCACTACATTACGGCTGGCTAAGCGCCGACGCGGCGAAGGATATTCAGCATTTTACTGGCCGAATGGCTCTGAAATGTTTATTGGTTACATTGCTGATTTCGCCGCTTGCGAAATATTTGAAACAACCACTGCTCATTCGGGTAAGGCGACTAACCGGCCTGTGGTGCTTTGCCTGGGCATCACTGCATTTATTGAGCTACCTTTTTTTGGAACTTGGTATTACGCAATATCGACTACTTGGCGAGGAAATTCTACATCGCCCTTATTTGACACTGGGTATGGCATGTTGGCTGATATTGCTGGCACTGGCCGCAACGTCGACGCGGAAACTGCAACAATGGATGGGAAGGCGATGGCAAACACTACACAACGGAGTGTATCTGGTCGCTATTCTTGCCCCGGTTCACTATATCTGGTCAGTAAAAATTTTATCACCACTGCCCTTGTTGTATGCAGGTGCCGCCTTCTTGCTATTAATATGGCGATACAAAACATTTCGACAGTGGTTTCGTCGCCGATAAGCCCGCCGGGCCTGATGCCACAGGCCCCCATCAGTACCCATACTCATTGTATGTTGATTATCTTCCCTGATAAGACCAGTATTTAGCTGCCAAATGCCACGAAATCATTATAATGTGCGACTTTGGTTCACTCTGGGGCGTTATTTTAGCGTTCTCGGGTGACAACAACAGCCTTAAGGTATATTTTGTAAATTACCTGGAAAATTGCTGGAGATAGCAGCACGATGGCGAACAATTTTCACATTTTGCTTTTGAATGGCCCTAATCTCAATATGCTGGGGACACGTGAGCCTGAGAAGTATGGTTCACAAACGTTGCCTGAGATAGTGACCCGTTTGGAAGCAGAAGCAGAAAGTCTGGGCGCTGTACTGGATCATCTGCAATCTAACGCTGAACATGTGCTGATTGAGCGGATTCATCAGGCTAAAGATACTGTTGACTATATCCTGATAAATCCGGCCGCATATACGCACACCAGCGTGGCACTGCGTGATGCATTACTGGCTGTGAACATTCCGTTCATAGAAATACATCTCAGCAATGTGCATGCGCGGGAACCTTTCCGCCATCATTCATATCTATCTGATATTGCCTCTGGCGTCATTTGCGGTTTAGGCGCCGATGGCTATTCATATGCACTACAGACAGCGGTAAAACGTCTGTCACAATTAAACTAACAAGAGTACGGAACGCACTCATGGATATTCGTAAGATTAAAAAACTGATCGAGCTGGTTGAAGAATCTGGCATCGCTGAACTGGAAATTTCTGAAGGCGAAGAGTCTGTTCGCATCAGCCGCGCAGTGGTGAACCCGGCTCCTATGATGCAGCAAGCTTATGCTGCTCCGGTTGCCATGCCCGCCGCTCAACCTGCACTTTCATCAGCCGTGGCCCCTGTTGCTGAAACAGTAAAAGAAGCTTCTGCTGAGATCAGTGGTCATATCGTACGCTCCCCAATGGTTGGGACGTTCTATCGCACGCCAAGCCCGGATGCAAAAAACTTCGTAGAAGTGGGTCAGAAAGTCAGTGCTGGCGATACATTATGTATCGTTGAAGCAATGAAAATGATGAACCAGATCGAAGCCGATAAATCAGGCGTTGTGAAAGCCATTCTGGTCGAAAATGGTCAACCGGTTGAATTTGACGAGCCGCTGGTCGTCATCGAATAACGAGGCGAACATGCTGGATAAAATTGTCATCGCCAACCGTGGTGAAATTGCATTACGCATCCTGCGTGCCTGCAAAGAGTTGGGCATCAAAACGGTTGCTGTGCATTCCACCGCAGACCGCGATTTAAAACACGTACTGCTGGCTGATGAAACGGTTTGTATCGGACCGGCGCCTTCAGTTAAAAGTTACCTCAATATCCCGGCAATTATCGCTGCTGCTGAAATCACCGGCGCAGTCGCTATTCACCCGGGGTATGGCTTCCTGTCTGAAAACGCGAACTTTGCAGAGCAGGTTGAGCAGTCAGGTTTTATCTTCATCGGCCCGAGAGCAGAAACTATTCGTCTGATGGGTGATAAAGTTTCTGCAATCACCGCTATGAAAAAAACTGGCGTGCCTTGTGTACCCGGTTCTGATGGTCCTTTGGGCGACGATATGGATAAAAACCGTGCCATTGCCAAACGCATTGGTTACCCGGTTATTATCAAAGCATCAGGCGGCGGCGGCGGTCGTGGCATGCGTGTTGTGCGCAAAGAATCTGACTTATCTCAGTCCATCACCATGACCCGTGCAGAAGCGAAAGCCGCTTTCAATAACGACATGGTATATATGGAGAAATACCTGGAAAATCCGCGCCATGTGGAAATTCAGGTACTGGCCGATGGGCAGGGTAACGCAATTTATCTGGCTGAGCGCGACTGCTCCATGCAACGCCGCCACCAGAAAGTTGTGGAAGAAGCTCCGGCACCAGGCATTACTCCTGAACTGCGTCGCTATATTGGCGAACGCTGTGCAAAAGCTTGTGTGGACATCGGCTATCGTGGCGCTGGCACATTTGAGTTCCTGTTCGAAAACGGTGAGTTCTATTTTATTGAAATGAATACCCGTATTCAGGTTGAACACCCGGTGACCGAAATGATCACTGGCGTCGATTTGATCAAAGAACAGTTACGTATTGCTGCAGGCCAGCCGTTATCCATTAAACAGGAAGAAGTTGTGGTTCGCGGACATGCGGTTGAATGCCGTATTAATGCTGAAGATCCTAATACCTTCCTGCCAAGCCCGGGTAAGATCACGCGTTTTCATGCTCCAGGTGGTTTTGGGGTGCGCTGGGAATCTCACATTTACGCAGGTTATACCGTTCCAGCCTATTACGATTCAATGATAGGTAAGCTTATCTGCTTCGGTGAAACCCGTGATGTTGCGATTGCCCGTATGCGCAATGCGTTGCAGGAACTGATCATTGATGGCATAAAAACCAACGTTGATCTGCAATCACGTATTATGAGCGACGAGAACTTCCAGCATGGTGGTACCAACATCCACTATCTGGAGAAAAAACTCGGTCTGCAGGAAAAATAATACTCTGCAAGAAGCTGAAGGGCCGGTAAACCGGCCCTTTTCTTTTTTTATTTCCTCTCATCGTCCATAAGGTACAATTCCGGCTTTGATCTTTTACAAGGGATAACGATGGACGCGCGTTTTGTTCAGGCTCATAGAGAAGCCCGCTGGGCACTCTGGCTAACCCTTCTTTATTTGGCTGCGTGGATTGCTGCGGGATATTTACCCGACTCCGTTCAGGGTGTGACGGGATTGCCGCACTGGTTTGAAGCCGCCTGCCTGTTGGTCCCCGTGGTATTTATTTTTCTATGTAAGATGATGGTCACCCGCATATTCCGCGATATTTCGCTGGAGGAGAACCATGAAGACTGAAGTTCTGCTCCCGCTTGTCGGCTACTTAGTGTTGGTATTTGCTATTTCTATTTATGCATTCCGCAGGCGTAAGCAGGGAAACTTTTTGAATGAGTTTTTCCTGGGAGGACGCTCTATGGGCGGTTTTGTCCTCGCAATGACGCTCACGACCACCTATGTCAGCGCCAGTTCGTTTATCGGGGGTCCAGGTGCTGCTTACAAATATGGGCTTGGCTGGGTGCTTCTGGCCATGATTCAGTTGCCAGCTATCTGGTTGTCACTGGGGATTCTCGGTAAGAAATTTGCGATTCTCGCACGCCGCTACAACGCCGTGACTCTCAACGACATGCTATACGCCCGTTACCAAAGCCACCTGCTGGTGTGGCTGGCAAGCCTCAGCCTGATTGTCGCGTTTTTAGGCGCAATGACTGTGCAGTTTATTGGTGGTGCCCGCTTACTGGAAACCGCCGCAGGCATTCCTTATGACACAGGGCTTCTTATCTTTGGCGTCACTATTGCGCTCTATACCGCATTTGGCGGATTCAGGGCCAGTGTATTAAATGACGCGATGCAAGGGGTCGTGATGCTACTGGGTACCATCTTGTTGCTTGTGGGTGTTGTTCACCAGGCAGGCGGACTCCATATGGCGGTGGAAAAGCTGTCGCATATTAATCCGCAGCTTATATCTCCGAAGGGAGCAGACAATATTCTGTCACCCACATTTATGGCTTCATTCTGGGTGCTGGTCTGTTTTGGCGTTATAGGTTTGCCCCATACCGCGGTGCGCTGTATTTCTTACAAAGACAGCAAGGCCGTTCATCGTGGGATAATTATCGGCACGATTGTCGTCGCGGTGCTGATGCTGGGAATGCATCTCGCGGGCGCACTGGGACGCGCAATTTTACCCGACCTGACAATACCTGATCTGGTTATCCCCACATTGATGATTACCGTCCTGCCACCTGCGTTGGCGGGGATCTTTCTGGCAGCACCAATGGCCGCGATTATGTCGACCATCAATGCTCAACTCCTCCAGTCATCAGCAACGATCATTAAAGATCTCTGGCTCAGAACCCGCCCTGACCAGTCGCAAAACGAATCCCGACTGAAAAAGCTCTCAACCGGGATTACACTGGTACTCAGTGCGCTGCTATTACTGGCTGCATGGAATCCACCAGAGATGATCATCTGGCTGAATCTCCTCGCATTTGGCGGGCTGGAAGCGGTATTCCTTTGGCCCCTGGTGCTTGGGCTTTACTGGGAAAAGGCCAATTCTGCGGGAGCCTTATCAGCCATGATCGTTGGTGGCCTGCTTTACGCTGTGCTGGCCACACTGAAGATACAGTTCTTGGGCTTTCATCCGATTGTCCCGTCACTATTATTAAGTTTACTGGCTTTTCTCGCAGGTAATTGCTTTGGGCGCCCTGCAGTCACCGCCAGTATGAACACCCACCCGGAAAAATAAAGAGTTACGCCATGCCATGGATTCAACTAAAGATTAACGCTACAGGTGAAACCGCTGAAGAACTCGGTGACGCCATCATGGAAACGGGCGCGGTCTCGGTCACTTTTCAGGACACCCATGATACCCCGGTTTTTGAGCCCCTGCCGGGCGAAACACGTCTGTGGGGTGATACTGATGTCATCGGGTTGTTCGATGCCGAAGCAGATATGAATGATGTCATTGCACAGTTGTCTGTTCACCCACTGCTGGCATCCGGTTTTCACCATAAAATTGAACAACTGGAAGATAAAGACTGGGAACGTGAGTGGATGGAAAACTTCCACCCAATGAAGTTTGGTAACCGTTTATGGATTTGCCCAAGCTGGCGCGATATTCCGGATCCTGACGCCGTCAACGTACTGCTGGACCCGGGACTGGCATTTGGTACGGGTACTCATCCCACGACATCATTGTGCCTGCAATGGCTGGATGGACTGGATCTGGTCGGGAAAACGGTTATCGATTTTGGTTGTGGCTCTGGCATTCTGGCAATTGCCGCACTCAAACTGGGCGCTGCAAAAGCGATTGGTATCGATATCGACCCGCAGGCAATTCAGGCCAGCCGGGACAACGCTGAACGTAATGGCGTTTCTGACCGGTTATCGCTGTATTTACCAGCCGATCAACCAGAAGGCCTGAAAGCAGATGTGGTGGTCGCAAACATTCTTGCTGGCCCATTGCGTGAACTGGCCCCGCTTATCGGCGTGCTGCCCGTTACAGGCGGTGTGCTTGGGCTTTCCGGTATCCTTGCCAGCCAGGCAAGTTCAGTTTGCGCTGCCTACACCGACCGGTTCGCACTTGACCCGGTTGTTGAAAAAGAAGAGTGGTGCCGAATTACAGGAACCTGCCTTTGAATTACCTCAGCGTGGTGGCTTTGCACCACGCTTTTCTGTTTGATTATCAATCAATTTTTCTGCGCCAATTCGCCTCACACACCCGATTTTCCAGCATATTATCCCGGTCAAAAGCGCTTTTTATCCCCTCTTTTTAAGAAGTTTTAAGAAAAATTCAAAGCGCACAATTTAACCATAAAAATGTAATCGTATGATTAATATCACTAATTTACCCAGCATTCATGTCCAGAAACAGATTCATTGATCTATAACAGCGGATTGTTCAAAGTTTGGCCTTTCATCTCGCGTAAAAAATGCGTAATATACGCCGCCTTGCAGTCACAGTATGGTCATTTCTTCACTCATGCAAATCGGACAATATCAGCTTCGGAACCGGTTAATCGCCGCACCAATGGCGGGGATAACAGACCGACCATTCAGAACGCTGTGTTACGAAATGGGTGCCGGACTTACGGTCTCCGAGATGATGTCTTCTAACCCGGAAGTTTGGGCAAGTGACAAGTCACGGTTACGTATGGTTCATATTGATGAACCCGGCATCCGTACCGTACAGATTGCCGGCAGTGTGCCTGATGAAATGGCAGAAGCCGCGCGCATTAACGTGCAAAATGGTGCCCAGATTATTGATATCAATATGGGATGCCCGGCTAAAAAAGTGAATCGTAAACTTGCAGGCTCAGCACTACTGCAGTACCCAGAGCTGGTTAAAAGTATCCTGTCCGCAGTGGTTAATGCGGTCGAGGTACCTGTAACGTTAAAGATTCGTACTGGGTGGGATAAAGACCACCAGAACTGTGTAGAAATTGCCCAACTGGCTGAGCACTGTGGTGTTCAGGCTCTGACGATACATGGACGCACGCGCGCCTGCAGGTTTGAAGGCGAAGCAGAATACGACAATATTCGGCTGGTTAAGCAGACAGTTTCCATTCCCGTTATCGCGAATGGTGACATAACAAACCCGCTTAAAGCCAGAGCGGTTCTGGACTATACAGGGGCTGATGCCCTGATGATAGGCCGGGCTGCTCAGGGAAGACCCTGGATCTTTCGGGAAATCCAGCATTATCTGGACACTGGAGAGTTGCTTGCGCCACTGCCTCTGGCTGAGGTAAAGCACTTGTTGTGCGAGCATGTTCGGGCGTTACACGGCTTTTATGGCCATGTGAAAGGTTACCGAATTGCACGTAAGCACGTTTCCTGGTATCTCCAGGAACACGCTCCAAATGACCAGTTTCGGCGCACATTCAACGCCATAGAGGATGCCAGCGAACAGCTGGAGGCGTTGGAGGCATACTTCGAAAATTTTGCGTAAACAGAAATAAAGAGCTGACAGAACTATGTTCGAACAACGCGTAAATTCTGACGTACTGACCGTTTCTACCGTTAACTCTCAGGATCAGGTAACCCAAAAACCCCTGCGTGACTCGGTTAAACAGGCACTGAAGAACTATTTTGCTCAACTGAATGGTCAGGATGTTAATGACCTGTATGAGCTGGTACTGGCTGAAGTTGAACAGCCATTGTTGGACATGGTGATGCAATACACCCGTGGTAATCAGACCCGTGCAGCACTGATGATGGGTATCAACCGCGGCACCTTGCGTAAAAAACTGAAAAAATATGGCATGAACTGATTTTAATCAGTTAATCCGTTGTTTTAAAAGGTACTACCCTTCACGGGGTGGTACCTTTTTATTTATAAATCCGCTCCTTAGAAAGATCCCCTAACTGCATACTTTCCCTTGCCAGATAATTAACCATTATTTTATAAAGGTTATTAATCTGACACACTCCTTTAATACATTCCCCCATGGCGACACATTCGGTAGCGTGAGATTTATTAGTTACCTGAATTACAATTCATTTATATATAACCGCCAGATAACTCTCATCAGTTGCCAGTTTCCCCGCACCAGCAAAAAACTAAATATATCGATGACGAAAAATCAGAACTCACGATGATGCGACTGTTGCAGACTATCGGTATATGGAGCACAGATGATGCAAAGGTAAGCTGTATTAAGGAGGTGCATTTTTATGCATCAGGTGTTTGTATAGATAAGACAAACTTTCAACCAGTTAACTAATAATAGAATATAAAGTTACTTTAGATTACATGAAGCAGATAAATAACCATAAAATGTAGTACTTATTAATATTAACTCCCCACAAAAATTCATTTCATTATAAATTGTTTCTCTACGTTAATATCATCACATCGATGAAACTTTTTTGCGCCATTATGTGGCGTAAGTTTCATTTTTGCACCATGACAGGGCGCCATTTCCTATATTTCATGCCTACACTCATCGCAGGGTGATTGCTTTGTCACATTTTGAATAGTTTAAAACCTGGCATCACCTTTGCTTTATTAAGTTCGGCAATCGCCACAGACAGGATGATGGCATCAATATGGATGCCACTTTTTATAACGATAATTTAGCCACACAGGATCCACTATGAAAAAATTGACGTTAGCCACTCTGGTAGCAGCAGGAGCGCTGTTTGGTATCGCCAACCAGGCACATGCAGGGGCAACCCTGGATGCCGTTAAAAAGAAAGGATTCGTACAGTGCGGTATCAGTGATGGCTTACCGGGCTTTTCATATGCTGATGCAAGCGGCAAGTTCACAGGTATTGATGTGGATATTTGCCGTGGTATTGCTGCTGCCGTGTTCGGCGACGCTTCAAAAGTAAAATATACTCCACTCACAGCGAAGGAACGTTTCACTGCTTTGCAATCTGGCGAAGTGGATCTGCTTTCACGTAATACCACCTGGACATCTTCCCGCGATGGTGGCATGGGGATGGTTTTTGCTGGTGTTAACTATTACGACGGCATTGGCTTCCTCACACACGCTAAAGCCGGATTAAAAAGTGCGAAAGAACTCGACGGTGCGACAGTCTGCATTCAGGCCGGGACCGATACAGAACTGAACGTTGCTGACTATTTCAAAGCCAACAACATGAAATACACACCAGTAACGTTTGACCGTTCTGATGAATCAGCGAAAGCGCTTGAGTCTGGCCGCTGCGATACGCTGGCTTCTGACCAGTCGCAGCTTTATGCGCTGCGTATCAAACTCAGCAAACCTGGCGAATGGGTTGTTCTGCCTGAAGTTATCTCTAAAGAGCCGCTGGGGCCTGTTGTTCGTCGGGGTGATGACGACTGGTTTGCCATCGTTCGCTGGACACTGTTTGCTATGCTGGATGCAGAAGAAATGGGTGTCAGCTCCAAAAACGTTGATGAAAAAGCAGCCCATCCTTCCAACCCGGATATGGCACACCTGTTAGGTGCTGAAGGCGACTTTGGTAAAGACCTGAAGCTCGACAACAAATGGGCATTCAACATTGTTAAACAGGTTGGCAACTACGGTGAAATATTTGACCGCAACGTTGGTGAAGGTAGCCCACTGAAAATCAAACGCGGCCTTAACAACCTCTGGAACAATGGCGGTATCCAGTACGCCCCGCCAGTACGTTAATTTTTGCAGTAATGGGCACTACATTTGTAGTGCCCTCACGTCTGTCGCATTGTATTACTGAGGTTCGTTTATGTCTCATCGCCGCCTTAAAACGAAAGGAGAACTCTCCTTTTCTAACCCTGCGGTGCGTGCCTGGCTGTACCAGATTATCGCAATTGTTCTGGTAGCCACGGCCGCAATTTACCTGATACACAACACCATCACAAACCTTAATAACCGCGGAATCACTTCCGGATTTGCTTTTCTGGACAGAAGCGCCGGGTTCGGTATTGTCCAGCATCTTATTGATTATCAAGAGGGGGATACATACGGCAGAGTCTTTGTCGTTGGGTTGCTCAACACACTGCTGGTTTCCGCACTGTGTATCATTTTTGCTTCTTTTCTGGGTTTTTTCCTTGGCCTTGCCCGCCTTTCAGATAACTGGTTGTTACGGAAGATCTCGACGATATATATCGAAACCTTCCGTAATATTCCGCCTTTGCTACAAATTTTCTTCTGGTACTTTGCGGTATTACGTAATTTACCGGGTCCTCGCCAGGCACTTGATCTGTTTGATCTGGTATTCCTTAGCAACCGTGGCCTTTACCTGCCTTCCCCAATTATTGGAGAGGGCCTTATCGCCACAGGGCTGGCTATACTGGTTGCGCTGATTGTCAGCTATGGGCTGTACCGGTTCAATCGCACACGCCAAATCAAAACAGGGCAACTTCGCCGCACCTGGCCTGTAGCCCTCGTTCTGATAGTATTTTTACCTTTATTAACTCATTTGATCTTTGGTGCAGCAATTCACTGGGATATTCCTGCATTGCGGGGATTCAATTTCCGCGGAGGGATGGTTTTAATCCCTGAACTGGCCGCACTTACTCTGGCTTTATCCGTCTATACATCGGCATTTATTGCGGAAATAATTCGCTCGGGTATCCAGTCGGTTCCGTTTGGACAGCATGAAGCAGCGCGTAGCCTTGGGTTACCCAACCCAATAACCCTGCGCCAGGTCATTATTCCTCAGGCGCTGCGTGTCATTATCCCTCCACTGACCAGCCAGTATCTGAATATAGTGAAGAACTCCTCACTGGCAGCTGCGATTGGTTATCCGGACATGGTATCGCTTTTTGCCGGAACCGTACTTAACCAGACGGGACAAGCTATAGAAACTATTGCCATCACAATGTCGGTCTATTTGATCATCAGTCTGAGTATTTCGTTGTTGATGAATATTTATAACCGCCGCATTGCTCTGGTGGAACGTTAAGGACGCATGATGAGTAAAGCTATTTTATCAAAAGACTCTCGTCCTGATGCTTCCTGGTCCGGACGTACACTACTATGGATGCGTAAGAATCTGTTTTCATCCTGGAGTAATAGCCTGCTGACTATTATCTGCCTGTGGTTAATGTGGCAGTTAATTCCACCATTGCTCAACTGGGCTATTTTTCATGCTAACTGGGCAGGTTCAACACGTAGTGACTGTACTAAAGAAGGTGCCTGTTGGGTGTTTATCCATGCCCGTTTCGGGCAGTTTATGTATGGGCTCTATCCGCATGAACAGCGCTGGCGTATTAATACGGCACTGATTATTGGCCTGTTGAGTATTCTTCCGATGTTCTGGAAGAACATGCCGCAGCGGGGCCGCTACATCACCGGATGGGTAATTGTTTATCCAGTCGTTGTGTGGTGGTTAATGTATGGTGGCTTCTTCGGGCTAAACCGCATTGAAACACGCCAGTGGGGTGGTCTGACACTGACTTTGATTATTGCGTCTATTGGTATTGCCGGTGCTCTCCCTCTGGGGATTCTTCTGGCATTGGGACGCCGTTCGCGTATGCCTGTAGTCAGAATTCTGTCTGTTATTTTTATCGAATTCTGGCGTGGCGTACCACTCATCACTGTTCTGTTTATGTCTTCAGTAATGCTGCCGCTCTTTATGTCAGAAGGGACAACGATAGATAAACTAATCAGGGCGTTGGTCGGTGTGGTTCTTTTCCAGTCATCCTATGTTGCAGAAGTAGTCAGGGGCGGTTTACAAGCTTTGCCAAAAGGACAATACGAAGCTGCGGAATCCCTGGCTCTGGGATACTGGAAAACCCACATTTTAGTCATTCTTCCACAAGCCTTAAAACTGGTGATCCCAGGGCTGGTCAACACGATCATTGCATTATTCAAAGACACCAGCCTGGTCATCATTATAGGCCTGTTCGATTTGTTCAGTAGCGTTCAGCAGGCCACCGTTGACCCGGCATGGCTTGGGATGTCAACCGAAGGCTATGTCTTCGCCGCAATGGTCTACTGGATCTTCTGTTTCAGCATGTCGCGCTATAGCCAGTATCTGGAAAAGCGCTTCCATACCGGGCGCACACCGCACTAAGGAAAATCATGAGTCAAAATACTATTCTACCTGCCGACGCGATGATTACGCTGGAAGATGTTAACAAGTGGTACGGGCAGTTTCATGTTTTGAAAGATATTAACCTTAATGTCCAGCAAGGCGAGCGTATTGTTCTGTGTGGTCCTTCAGGCTCAGGAAAATCAACAACGATTCGTTGTATAAATCACCTGGAAGAACATCAGCAAGGGCGCATTGTTGTTGATGGCATTGAGCTCAATGATGACATCCGCAATATTGAGCGGGTCCGTAACGAAGTTGGAATGGTATTCCAGCACTTCAACTTATTCCCGCATCTTACCGTCTTGCAGAACTGCACTCTCGCTCCGATTTGGGTGAAAAAAATGCCCAAACGTGAAGCAGAAGCGTTGGCCATGCATTACCTCGAACGTGTGCGTATTGCTGAACATGCTAATAAATTCCCCGGCCAAATATCCGGAGGCCAGCAACAGCGTGTAGCTATTGCCCGGTCCTTATGTATGAAGCCTAAAATAATGCTGTTTGATGAGCCAACCTCAGCACTGGATCCTGAAATGGTTAAAGAGGTGCTGGATACCATGATTGGCCTGGCTGAAGATGGAATGACAATGCTCTGTGTGACCCATGAAATGGGGTTTGCCCGTACAGTTGCTAATCGCGTTATTTTCATGGACAGAGGCGAAATTGTAGAAGAAGCACCACCTGAGGAATTCTTCTCTAACCCGCGTTCCGATCGTACCCGGGCCTTCCTTTCCCAGGTTATTCATTAAAATATCCGTATTGCGTTTGCTGATGCCCTGTCCTGTGACAGGGCATTTTTTACTCGGTTAAATGGGTAAGAAAAATTGGCAACAATAATAAGCACCAGCGGTTCTGGCGGAAACAGCGACGGTCTGCGGATGTGCCGCCTCGGTCGGCTCGACCCGGTGGTGTGCAGGCAAAAAACCCGGCACTGCAGCGGAATAACCTGACGGGAACTGTTCCCGGGCGTGAAACTGTGGCTGAACAGCTGAACGGCCTGAAATACAAAAGCAAAAAACCCCCAGCTTTCGCTGAGGGTTCTTCTTAATTAAAGCCTGGCAGTTCCCTACTCTCGCATGGGGAGACCCCACACTACCATCGGCGCTACGGCGTTTCACTTCTGAGTTCGGCATGGGGTCAGGTGGGACCACCGCGCTCTTGCCGCCAGGCAGATTCTTTGTGCTCGGTCGTGTCTCTTTTACGTTCTTGCTGCGTTGCTCTCGCCTGCCCGCTCAGTCACATACTTCAGTATGCTCCTTACGCGGTGCGGCTCTGTGCCCTGCCATAACGTAAAATCCATCACGACTTTACTTATCCGTCAACAGGCTGAAAATTTCGTCTCTCTCACACCAAAACATCTTTGGCGTTGTAAGGTTAAGCCTCACGGTTCATTAGTACCGGTTAGCTCAACGCATCGCTGCGCTTACACACCCGGCCTATCAACGTCGTCGTCTTCAACGTTCCTTCAGGACTCTTAAAGAGTCAGGGAGAACTCATCTCGGGGCAAGTTTCGTGCTTAGATGCTTTCAGCACTTATCTCTTCCGCATGTAGCTACCGGGCAGTGCCATTGGCATGACAACCCGAACACCAGTGATGCGTCCACTCCGGTCCTCTCGTACTAGGAGCAGCCCCCCTCAATTCTCCAGCGCCCACGGCAGATAGGGACCGAACTGTCTCACGACGTTCTAAACCCAGCTCGCGTACCACTTTAAATGGCGAACAGCCATACCCTTGGGACCTACTTCAGCCCCAGGATGTGATGAGCCGACATCGAGGTGCCAAACACCGCCGTCGATATGAACTCTTGGGCGGTATCAGCCTGTTATCCCCGGAGTACCTTTTATCCGTTGAGCGATGGCCCTTCCATTCAGAACCACCGGATCACTATGACCTGCTTTCGCACCTGCTCGCGCCGTCACGCTCGCAGTCAAGCTGGCTTATGCCATTGCACTAACCTCCTGATGTCCGACCAGGATTAGCCAACCTTCGTGCTCCTCCGTTACACTTTAGGAGGAGACCGCCCCAGTCAAACTACCCACCAGACACTGTCCCCACGCCAGATTATGGCGCCAGGTTAGAACATCAAACATTAAAGGGTGGTATTTCAAGGTTGGCTCCATGCAGACTGGCGTCCACACTTCAAAGCCTCCCACCTATCCTACACATCAAGGCTCAATGTTCAGTGTCAAGCTATAGTAAAGGTTCACGGGGTCTTTCCGTCTTGCCGCGGGTACACCGCATCTTCACGGCGAGTTCAATTTCACTGAGTCCCGGGTGGAGACAGCCTGGCCATCATTACGCCATTCGTGCAGGTCGGAACTTACCCGACAAGGAATTTCGCTACCTTAGGACCGTTATAGTTACGGCCGCCGTTTACCGGGGCTTCGATCAGGAGCTTCGCTTGCGCTGACCCCATCAATTAACCTTCCGGCACCGGGCAGGCGTCACACCGTATACGTCCACTTTCGTGTTTGCACAGTGCTGTGTTTTTAATAAACAGTTGCAGCCAGCTGGTATCTTCGACTGACTTCAGCTCCATCCGCGGGGGACTTCACCTACATGTCAGCGTGCCTTCTCCCGAAGTTACGGCACCATTTTGCCTAGTTCCTTCACCCGAGTTCTCTCAAGCGCCTTGGTATTCTCTACCTGACCACCTGTGTCGGTTTGGGGTACGATTTCGTGTTACCTGGAGCTTAGAGGCTTTTCCTGGAAGCAGGGCATCTGTCACTTCAGCACCGTAGTGCCTCGTCATCACGCCTCAGTGTTAATGAGCAACCGGATTTGCCTGGTCACTCCACCTTCACGCTTAAACCGGGACAACCGTCGCCCGGATGACACAGCCTTCTCCGTCCCCCCTTCGCAGTAACACCAAGTACAGGAATATTAACCTGTTTCCCATCGACTACGCCTTTCGGCCTCGCCTTAGGGGTCGACTCACCCTGCCCCGATTAACGTTGGACAGGAACCCTTGGTCTTCCGGCGTGCGGGTTTTTCACCCGCATTATCGTTACTTATGTCAGCATTCGCACTTCTGATACCTCCAGCATGCCTCACAGCACACCTTCACCGGCTTACAGAACGCTCCCCTACCCAACAACACTCAGTGTCGCTGCCGCAGCTTCGGTGCATGGTTTAGCCCCGTTACATCTTCCGCGCAGGCCGACTCGACCAGTGAGCTATTACGCTTTCTTTAAATGATGGCTGCTTCTAAGCCAACATCCTGGCTGTCTGGGCCTTCCCACATCGTTTCCCACTTAACCATGACTTTGGGACCTTAGCTGGCGGTCTGGGTTGTTTCCCTCTTCACGACGGACGTTAGCACCCGCCGTGTGTCTCCCGTGATAACATTCTCCGGTATTCGTAGTTTGCATCGGGTTGGTAAGCCGGGATGGCCCCCTAGCCGAAACAGTGCTCTACCCCCGGAGATGAATTCACGAGGCGCTACCTAAATAGCTTTCGGGGAGAACCAGCTATCTCCCGGTTTGATTGGCCTTTCACCCCCAGCCACAGGTCATCCGCTAATTTTTCAACATTAGTCGGTTCGGTCCTCCAGTTAGTGTTACCCAACCTTCAACCTGCCCATGGCTAGATCACCGGGTTTCGGGTCTATACCCTGCAACTGGACGCCCGGTTAAGACTCGGTTTCCCTGCGGCTCCCCTATACGGTTAACCTTGCTACAGAATATAAGTCGCTGACCCATTATACAAAAGGTACGCAGTCACCCCACCCCAAAACGCTCCACTGCCTGATTTTTTAAGTTGAACGTCGCTTACGCTCCGTTAACCGTCAGTCGCGCTGTCGTTACGCATTTTGCGCACCACGCAAAGCGAAACGCTTTGGTGGTGGGGCTCCCACTGCTTGTACGTACACGGTTTCAGGTTCTTTTTCACTCCCCTCGCCGGGGTTCTTTTCGCCTTTCCCTCACGGTACTGGTTCACTATCGGTCAGTCAGGAGTATTTAGCCTTGGAGGATGGTCCCCCCATATTCAGACAGGATACCACGTGTCCCGCCCTACTCATCGAGCTCACAACAGGTGCGCTTTCGTGTACGGGGCTTTCACCCTGTATCGCCGGCCATTCCGGACCGTTCCACTAACACACCTGCTGATTCAGACTCTGGGCTCTTCCCCGTTCGCTCGCCGCTACTTGGGGAATCTCGGTTGATTTCTTTTCCTCGGGGTACTTAGATGTTTCAGTTCTCCCGGTTCGCCTCATTAACCTATGGATTCAGTTAATGATAGTGTGACGAGTCACACTGGGTTTCCCCATTCGGACATCGCCGGTTATAACGGTTCATATCACCTCACCGGCGCTTTTCGCAGATTAGCACGTCCTTCATCGCCTCTGACTGCCAGGGCATCCACCGTGTACGCTTAGTCGCTTAACCTCACAACCCGAAGATGTCTTCGTGCTGTAAGTTTTGAGAGACTCACGAACAACTTGCGTTGTTCTGTGTTTCAATTTTCAGCTTGTTCCGGATTTTTAAAGAGCAAATATCTCAAACGTGATTCACTGCTGAATCAGTTTTGAGATACTGAGGTCGGCGACTTTCACTCACAAACCAGCAAGTGGCGTCCCCTGGGAGGTCTGACCTCATCAGTTAACGCCTGGCGTCCCCTAGGGGATTCGAACCCCTGTTACCGCCGTGAAAGGGCGGTGTCCTGGGCCTCTAGACGAAGGGGACACTGAAGTCTGCTTCGCAAGACGCCTTGCTTCTTTACTTTCATCAGACAATCTGTGTGAGCACTGCAAAAGACCGTATCTCTAAGGTAAGGAGGTGATCCAACCGCAGGTTCCCCTACGGTTACCTTGTTACGACTTCACCCCAGTCATGAATCACAAAGTGGTAAGCGCCCTCCCGAAGGTTAAGCTACCTACTTCTTTTGCAACCCACTCCCATGGTGTGACGGGCGGTGTGTACAAGGCCCGGGAACGTATTCACCGCGGCATTCTGATCCGCGATTACTAGCGATTCCGACTTCATGGAGTCGAGTTGCAGACTCCAATCCGGACTACGACGCACTTTATGAGGTCCGCTTACTCTCGCAAGTTCGCTTCTCTTTGTATGCGCCATTGTAGCACGTGTGTAGCCCTGGTCGTAAGGGCCATGATGACTTGACGTCATCCCCACCTTCCTCCAGTTTATCACTGGCAGTCTCCTTTGAGTTCCCGGCCTAACCGCTGGCAACAAAGGATAAGGGTTGCGCTCGTTGCGGGACTTAACCCAACATTTCACAACACGAGCTGACGACAGCCATGCAGCACCTGTCTCAGAGCTCCCGAAGGCACTCCCGCATCTCTGCAGGATTCTCTGGATGTCAAGACCAGGTAAGGTTCTTCGCGTTGCATCGAATTAAACCACATGCTCCACCGCTTGTGCGGGCCCCCGTCAATTCATTTGAGTTTTAACCTTGCGGCCGTACTCCCCAGGCGGTCGACTTAACGCGTTAGCTCCGGAAGCCACGCCTCAAGGGCACAGCCTCCAAGTCGACATCGTTTACGGCGTGGACTACCAGGGTATCTAATCCTGTTTGCTCCCCACGCTTTCGCACCTGAGCGTCAGTCTTCGTCCAGGAGGCCGCCTTCGCCACCGGTATTCCTCCAGATCTCTACGCATTTCACCGCTACACCTGGAATTCTACCTCCCTCTACGAGACTCCAGCCTGCCAGTTTCGAATGCAGTTCCCAGGTTGAGCCCGGGGATTTCACATCCGACTTGACAGACCGCCTGCGTGCGCTTTACGCCCAGTAATTCCGATTAACGCTTGCACCCTCCGTATTACCGCGGCTGCTGGCACGGAGTTAGCCGGTGCTTCTTCTGTCAGTAACGTCAATTGATGAGCGTATTAAGCTCACCACCTTCCTCCTGACTGAAAGTACTTTACAACCCGAAGGCCTTCTTCATACACGCGGCATGGCTGCATCAGGCTTGCGCCCATTGTGCAATATTCCCCACTGCTGCCTCCCGTAGGAGTCTGGACCGTGTCTCAGTTCCAGTGTGGCTGGTCATCCTCTCAGACCAGCTAGGGATCGTCGCCTTGGTGAGCCGTTACCTCACCAACAAGCTAATCCCATCTGGGCACATCTGATGGCAAGAGGCCCGAAGGTCCCCCTCTTTGGTCTTGCGACGTTATGCGGTATTAGCCACCGTTTCCAGTAGTTATCCCCCTCCATCAGGCAGTTTCCCAGACATTACTCACCCGTCCGCCGCTCGCCGGCAAAGAAGCAAGCTTCTTCCCGCTGCCGCTCGACTTGCATGTGTTAGGCCTGCCGCCAGCGTTCAATCTGAGCCATGATCAAACTCTTCAATTTAAAGTTTGATGCTCAAAGAATTAAACTGTTTATTCGTAATGAATTAACTGTTAGTCACTCTTTAAGACTTGATAATTTTTAGCGTCTTGCGACGTTAAGATATCAGTGCTTATGAGTGCCCACACAGATTGTCTGATAAATTGTTAAAGAGCAGTGCGACCCGGCATTCTGCCTGCTGTCGCGAGGTGGCGTATATTACGCTTTCCTCTTTCAGAGTCAACCCAATTTTTCAGGATTTTTTCTCTTTATCTTCCCGGCTTACTGCACTCAGTGAAGCGTGCCGCCGTGTCGATGGAGGCGCATTATAGGGATCCCATTCAGATGCACAAGCCTTTTTTCGATCTTTTTTGCTAAGTGTGGTTTTTTCAACCTTTTTGCTGAATTCATGCACTTCAACGTTTGTTTTATGTACATTTCACCTTGAATTTCCCTGTCTGATAGTCAAAGTTAACCTTTCAGACTCTTAAATTGAGGTAGCTATGCCCCAGGTTTTCCGTCAATACCAGAATTTATATCCTTCAGCCGGACGCCAGGTCATGGTTGATCCCTCCAGTGTACTCATTGGTGATGTAAGACTGGGAGATGATGTCAGCATCTGGCCTCTTGTCGCTATTCGCGGCGATGTTAATTACGTTGCTATCGGTGACAGGACAAATGTCCAGGACGGAAGTGTCTTACATGTCACGCATAAATCACCTTCACACCCTGAAGGCTACCCGTTAATCATTGGGCAAGACGTAACTATTGGTCACAAGGCAATGCTTCACGGATGTAAAATAGGTGACAGAGTATTAGTCGGTATGGGTTCCATCCTGCTTGATGGTGCTGAAATTGGTAATGATGTCATGATTGGTGCTGGTAGCCTGGTGCCACCCGGGAAAAAACTGGCAAGCGGATTTTTATATATTGGAAGCCCTGTTAAACAAGTGCGCCCACTATCTGCAGACGAAATCCAAGGCCTGAAATACTCTGCAGATAACTATGTAAAATGGAAAGCAGAGTACCTGGCTCAGGATAACCAGTACCAACCTTGAGCATCTTCCTGTTGCGCATTGATCAATACTTCAGCCTCTTCCTCCAGATCCCAGCGATGGGATCTGAATAGATTCAGGTATTCTTCAGCAGTATGCTCACCAAACCGTTGTGCTAAAACCAGCTTGCTGATAGCGCAAAAGACCTGCATACCACCCACCAGCGCAGGAAAAACAACAGCCTGGTACTCAATATGCCATTCCTCTCTGTCCGGAAACTGAATCGACTGGTTCATGCACTCAATACTCGTTTTAGCTTTTCAATCACTGGGGTTGTTTCTGGCAAAACGCCATGCCAAAGCATAAATGAGTGAGCGGCCTGGCTAACCAGCATCCCCAACCCATCAGCAAATTTCTGAACATGGTGCTGCATTGCCCACATTAAAAAAGGCGTAGGCCCGGCCTGATAAAACATGTCATAACAACTGATATTATGATGCAGTAATGAAGCCGGGATCGGAGGGACGTCGCCGTTAATACCGCTGGACGTTGCATTGATAATAAGGTCAAAAACTTTTCCATCAAGCGCAGAATACTCACAGGCACTCACATTTCCGAAAGCAGAAAAATGCGCGGCCAGCGTCTGAGCTTTATCAAAAGTCCGGTTGGCAATTACAATATCGCAGGTTTGTGCTAACAAGGGCAGAATGACACCTCTGGATGCGCCGCCTGCCCCCAGCAACAGAATACGTGCCCCGTAAGGTAAAAACCCCAACCGCTGTAAGTCACTGACAAGCCCAACACCATCCGTGTTATCACCCAGCACCTGCCCATCGTCCAACAATTTTAACGTATTAACTGCCCCAGCCAATGTTGCTCTTTGCGTTAGCGTGTCAGCAAACTCAAACGCCTGTTCTTTAAACGGTACCGTAACATTCGCGCCCTTGCCCCCGTTCGAAAAAAAAGCCCCAATAGATTCTTTGAAACCATCAACGGGAGCCAGAACAGACCCATAATGGTGAAAAATCCCCGTTTCTTCTGAGAACCACGCATGTATTTGAGGGGATTTGCTATGCGCAATAGGGTTACCAAAGACAGCGAATGTTTCCATGATTATCCTTGCCGAAAGAGTTTGCCGGTTAAAGCGTCTCTGATCTCTGATGGATTTTTCCTTCCCCCTGTTAAGCCATCAACCACAGGAAAGGCATCACCAAATTGAGCGCGAACTTCTTCAGTGGTTCGGCACGGTGGTAAACCACTTAAATTAGCACTTGTCGAAACTAACGGTTTACCGAAAGCGAGACATAAATCAACTACCAGTGGATGATTAGTGACACGCACAGCTAATGAATCAAAACGCCCTGTTAACCATACTGGTGTATCTGGTTTCGCAGGAAAGACAAAAGTGACAGGGCCTGGCCAGCACGCAAATACACTTTGGAGCTGTTCAGGGCTCAGAGAAGATTCATCAATATAAGGGCGTAATTGTTCAAAATTTGCAGCGATAAGAATCAACCCCTTATCAATAGGACGTTGCTTCAACGCCAATAAGCGCATTACTGCAGTTTCACTATCAGGATCACACCCCACACCAAATACAGCTTCGGTGGGATAGGCGATGACATTTTCTTCTTCTAAAACGTGAACGATGTCGTTCAGCGCATGATTTTGCAGGTTGTTATTCACTTTCTTTATCTACCGTTACCGGCTTTCCACATTGTTTACTGGCACAGAAGCGTTTAACACCTTGCGCCGTTTTCTTCTCAATTAACAAGGGGTAATGGCATTCCTCACACTCCCCTGCAACAGGCGTACAATTTACAGCAAACTGGCACTCGGGGAAGCGGTTACAGGCATGAAATATTTTTCCATAACGAGAACGCCGCTGAACTAAGTGGCCTTGCTTACATTGGGGACAGGAAATAGCCGTATTATCAGGCTTATCGATAAGTTCAGTATGCCCACATTCTGGGTATTGGCTGCAACCAACAAACATACCAAAACGCCCCTGGCGTAACACCAGGACTGACTGGCATTCCGGGCACAATTGCCCTTCAAGCACCTTAACAATATGCCCATCTGATGAGGGCTTTAAAGGACGCAGATAGTCACAATCTGGGTACTGAGAACAACCGAGAAACGGTCCATGCTTCCCGGTACGAATTACTAACCGCGCCCCGCACTTTGGGCAGGGCGACTGTTCAGGCACTGAAAAGAGTGCGTCTTTTGCCATATCGCTCACACTTCACTGAATAATCAGTGAAGCATACCTTCATTTACCTCAAAAAGAAGTTCTTCCATCTGTTGATAAGCGTTCTCACAACCTGGCAGATTGAATAACACCATCAACACAACCCATTTCAGGTCTTCAAGATCAAACTCACTTGTATCCAACGCCATAACACGCTCAATTACCATTTCACGTGTTTCGAGGTTTAGCACCTGTATTTGTTCCAGGAATAGCAAGAACCCCCGGCAACTGGAATCCAGACGCTGGCTTTCTTCATCCGTGAAAATACGCATAGACAGAGGGTCGGACGCCAACTGCATTGGCTCAACTAATCCATCCTGGTAATCAGCCAGTTTTTCCAGCCAGGATAATGCATTGTAGATATCGTCGCGATCAAACCCTACATCAGCTAAATCACGGGTTAATTTATCCTGATCAACCTGAACTTCAGCCTGATTCTGGATATATGTTTCAAACAGATAAATTAGTACGTCGAACATGGCATGCCCTCCTCAATCGGACATAGCCGCCGGGTACAGCTGCGATCCACCCTGCTAACTCCAGCTCAAGTAATTGGACTACGGTCACTGGCACAGGTTGGCCGGCACGTTCAGCGACGACGTCAACAGGTGTTACCTCATCTCCTACGTTAGCCAACAGCTCAGGAAATGGCAATGGAGGGATGGCATGATCCACTGAATTATTTAACTTCAACGCCTGTTTTGCTAATACGCTGACAGTTTCACTGAGCGAATCAATAATATCGCCGGGTTGAGAAACCAGTTGAGCACCCTGCTGAATCAACCAGTGTGGACCCTCACTGCCTGGATTACTTAACGGGCCCGGTAACGCAAACACATCTCGCCCATGTTCAAGCGCACAACGTGCAGTAATCAACGAACCACTTTTCAGCGTCGCCTCAATGACCAAAACCCCGTAACTTAACCCACTAATAATTCTATTGCGCCGCGGAAAATTAGCGGGCTTAGGCGTTGTCCATAAAGGAAACTCAGAGACAATAGCGCCGCCCATTACCTGAATGTCTCTTGCCAGTGACCGATGTCGAGGGGGGTAGACTGTATTTAAACCGTTTCCCAAAACAGCAACAGTTCTCCCGCCTGACTCAAGTGCCGCATTATGTGCCACGCCATCAATACCAATCGCAAGCCCACTGGTAATTGTCAGCTGTTCGGCAAGAGATGCAGCAAATTGACGGCACCAATGCTCCCCATACCAGGAAAGGCTGCGGCTTCCAACTATAGCTAATTGCGGTGTATTCAGTACCGACAAATCACCTTTAACAAATAGCGCAACCGGAAAATCATTAATCGCCTTTAACGGCGCAGGATACATTGCATCCGAGACGGTCAACAGATGATGATGCTCACTATCAAGCCAGTTCAGCGCCTGAGCGATTTGCTGCGAAGTGGGAGAGAAAAACTGTTTTATCTGGGTCTCACTACACCCGATAAAACGCAATGTTGCAGGAGTACAGGAAGGGCTTTCCTGTAACTGACGAAATAGCATATGCGCGATGTCGCCATATATTGACGAAACATTCATTAATCGCAGCCAGATTTCCGTTTCCGACAAACTCATTCCTACAACCTCAGCAATTTCTGTGATTGGCGAGGGATACTGTCAATCGGGCGCGGAAATGTCTAGAATAGGAAGGAAGTATCCGTTTAACTTTTGAACTCAGCTCTGGATAAATATGTCAGTATTGCAGGTTTTACATTTCCCGGACGAGCGGCTTCGCACTATCGCTGAACCGGTCAAAGAGGTTAATGCAGAAATTCAGCGTATCGTCGATGATATGTTCGAGACCATGTACGCAGAAGAAGGCATTGGCCTTGCTGCAACACAAGTAGATATTCATCAGCGTATCATTGTCATTGATGTTTCGGAAAACCGCGATGAACAGTTAGTTCTGATTAACCCTGAACTACTGGAAAAAAGTGGTAATACTGGAATTGAAGAAGGTTGTCTTTCAATTCCTGAGCAGCGGGCTTTGGTTCCTCGTGCTGAAACAGTCAAAGTGCGCGCATTAAACCGTGACGGCCAGTCCTTTGAGCTGGAAACAGATGGTCTGCTTGCCATTTGTATTCAACATGAAATGGATCACCTGGTAGGCAAATTGTTTGTTGATTACCTGTCCCCATTGAAACGCCAACGTATTCGTCAGAAGCTTGAAAAAATGGCAAGACTGAGTGCGCGCGAAGCTTAACCGCACGGAGCTAAAAACCACGTGGCTAATTCTCTTCGTATTATTTTCGCCGGAACACCTGATTTCGCCGCTCGCCATCTGGATGCGCTGATAGCTTCAGAGCATGAAGTGGTTGCTGTTTTTACTCAACCCGATCGCCCTGCCGGGCGAGGGAAAAAACTAATGGCAGGCCCAGTGAAAACACTGGCTCAGGAGCATGAGATCCCTGTGTATCAACCAGACAGCCTGCGACCGCAGGAAAACCAGGCGCTAATTGCTCAGTGTAATGCAGATGTGATGGTCGTGGTTGCTTATGGCCTGCTGCTGCCAGCAGCAGTATTAACCATGCCTCGTTTAGGCTGCATTAATGTACATGGTTCCCTGCTTCCTCGCTGGCGTGGTGCTGCGCCGATTCAGCGCGCATTGTGGGCCGGAGATGAACAAACTGGCGTAACCATCATGCAAATGGACAAAGGCCTTGATACCGGCGATATGCTGCATAAGATAGCCTGTCCCGTTACCCCCGAAGACACCAGCGCTACTCTGTATGACAAGTTGGCTGCCATTGGCCCTCATGGTCTGTTATATACGCTTACTCAGTTGGCTGAGTCGGGCATTACACCAGAAAAACAAGATGAGACCCTGGTGACCTATGCTGAAAAACTCAGTAAAGAAGAAGCCAGACTTGACTGGTCATTACCGGCAACCCAGCTTGAGCGCTGCATTCGTGCGTTTAATCCCTGGCCTGTAAGTTTTTTAATGGTTGATGAACAACCAGTAAAAGTCTGGAAGGCATCAGTTATTGACACTCAGGTTAATGAAAATCCCGGGACAGTTGTTGCAGCAAATAAACACGGTATTCAGGTTGCTACACAGCAAGGCATTCTGAACATAGAGATATTGCAGCCCGCCGGCAAAAAACCGATGTCGGCCCAGGATATTCTCAATTCCAGGAAAGAGTGGTTCACCCCAGGAGTTGCGCTTGCCTGATAAGCATCTTATTCACAGCCCGGACTTGTCCGGGCCTTTTTATTTCTGACGGCTGGAAAACCAGACTGTAGCAATGAAACGATCTCAAAACTTACGCAGCCTGGCAGCTCAGGCGATAGACCAGGTAATGGAGCAGAAATTGTCACTTAGTGATGTTCTGCCACCACTTCAGGAACGTGTTTCTGACAAAGACAAGTCACTCTTACAAGAACTGTGCTTTGGTACCCTGCGTACACTGCCAGAACTGGAATGGCTGATTAGTCAGTTGATGTCCCGCCCATTGCAAGGCAAGCATAAAGTCATCCATTATCTGATTGCCGTTGGTCTTTACCAATTAATTCACACCCGGATCCCCGCACATGCTGCACTCGCTGAAACTGTTGAAGGTGCAAGCGTGCTTAAGCGACAACAGTTTAAAGGGGTTATCAACGGTGTATTACGGCAATTCCAACGCCAGAGCGACAGCCTTATGGCGGAACTACAACAGCATGAATCCCGTTACTGGCATCCAGAATGGCTGCTTAATCGCCTGCGCCAGGCCTGGCCGCAGCATTGGGAAAGCATTGTTGAAGCAAATAACCACCGTCCACCGATGTGGTTACGTGTAAACCGTCGCTTTCATCAGCGTGATACGTGGCTTAAGCTACTCCAACAAGCAGGAATGAATGGGTTTACTCACCAAGACTACCCTGATGCCATCAGGCTGGAAACGCCAATACCTGTTGCTATGCTGCCCGGCTTCTCTGAAGGTTGGGTTACCGTACAGGATGCATCAGCCCAGGGCTGTGTGGCGTTGCTGAATCCGCAGAATGGCGAGAATATTCTGGATTTATGCGCAGCTCCGGGAGGGAAAACAACTCATATTCTGGAAGCTGCACCTGAGGCTAACGTTCTGGCTGTTGATATTGACAAAAAGCGCCTTAGCCGGGTTTATGAAAACCTGAAACGTCTGGGTATGAAGGCTGAAATCAAATCAGGTGATGGTCGCTACCCCGAGCAGTGGTGTTCTGGCCAACAATTTGACCGCATCTTGCTGGATGCGCCCTGCTCAGCGACGGGAGTAATACGGCGCCACCCCGATATAAAATGGCTGCGACGCAATAATGATATAGAAGAGCTGGCAAAGTTACAGAGCGAAATTCTTAATGCTGTCTGGCCCCTTTTAAAACCCGGTGGCACTTTGTTATATGCAACATGCTCCATCATGCCAGAGGAAAATAGCCAGCAAATTAAACAATTTTTGCACAACTTTGCTGATGCAACAATTGTCGAAACAGGAACATCTGATGAGCCTGGGAAACAAAATTTCCCCGGGCCAGATGAAGGAGATGGATTCTTTTACGCTAAGCTAATCAAAGCGTCATGATGAATCAAGCCTTCCAGGCACAACTTAAGAAACAATACTGATGAAAATTATCATTTTGGGTGCCGGACAGGTTGGGGGCACCCTCGCAGAAAACTTAGTAGGTGAAAATAACGATATCACTGTCGTGGATACCAATGGTGACAGGTTACGTAGTCTGCAAGATAAATTTGACCTGCGCGTTGTGCAGGGGCCGGGTTCACATCCCAGAATTCTGCGAGAAGCAGGTGCTGATGATGCAGATATGCTGGTCGCAGTAACCAGTTCGGATGAAACGAATATGGTTGCCTGCCAGATTGCTTATTCGTTATTTAATACCCCAAACCGTATTGCGCGCATCCGGGCATCAGATTATGTACGCGATGCGCAAAAACTCTTCACGCCAGACGCCGTACCAATTGACCACTTAATCGCGCCAGAACAATTGGTGATTGATAGCATTTATCGTCTGATTGAGTATCCGGGGGCTCTTCAGGTCGTTAACTTTGCCGAGGGCAAGGTTAGCCTTGGGGTCGTCAAAGCCTATTACGGTGGCCCACTCGTAGGTAACGCGCTGTCTACAATGCGTGAACATATGCCGCATATCGACACCCGTGTAGCGGCTATATTCCGCCATGACAGGCCTATTCGCCCTCAGGGTTCCACCATTATCGAAGCCGGTGATGAAGTCTTTTTTATTGCGGCTTCGCAGCACATCCGTGCAGTGATGAGCGAATTACAGCGGCTGGAAAAACCCTATAAACGCATTATGTTGGTGGGTGGTGGTAATATTGGGGCCGGTTTAGCAAAACGTTTAGAGAAAGAATACAGCGTTAAATTGATCGAACGTGATCAGAAACGAGCCGCAGAGTTAGCCGAGAAATTACAAAATACTATTGTATTTTACGGCGATGCATCTGATCAGGAACTGCTGCAAGAAGAACATATTGATCAGGTTGATTTGTTTATTGCTGTCACCAATGATGATGAAGCAAACATCATGTCCGCAATGCTGGCAAAGCGCATGGGTGCCAAAAAAGTAATGGTACTGATCCAGCGCAAAGCCTATGTCGATCTGGTACAGGGGAGCGTGATTGATATTGCCATATCTCCACAGCAGGCAACAATTTCTGCACTACTCAGCCATGTACGCAAAGCTGATATTGTAGGGGTTTCGTCCCTCAGGCGAGGCGTTGCTGAAGCGATTGAGGCTGTCGCACATGGTGATGAAAGTACATCGCGAGTCGTTGGCCGGGTCATTGACGAGATAAAATTACCACCAGGTACCATTATTGGTGCTGTTGTACGCGGTAATGATGTAATGATAGCTAACAATGATCTGCGTATTGAACAAGGGGATCACGTTATTATGTTCCTGACAGATAAAAAGTATGTCAGCGATGTAGAACGTCTCTTCCAGCCCAGTCCATTTTTCCTCTGAATACAGGGCGGTTATCCGCCCCGTTAATTCTTTGTATATAATCTATTTACTTACTGTTATTTGGGTCAATGGGATCTAAAACGCTATTGCCCTATTGGGGTTGTGTTGTTCAAGGAGAATGTATGAGTATATTCAAAGAGTTTCGAGCTTTTGCAATGCGCGGAAATGTCATTGACCTTGCTGTCGGGGTAGTGATCGGCGCTGCTTTCGGGAAAATCGTTTCGTCGCTGGTTGCCGATATCATTATGCCACCACTGGGGCTGCTGATCGGGGGAATTGATTTTAAGCAGTTTGCAGTAACATTGCGCCCTGCTGAAGGGGATATCCCGGCAGTGGTCATGCACTATGGTGTTTTTATTCAGAACATTTTTGACTTTATCATCGTAGCATTTGCCATCTTCATGGTAGTTAAGATGATGAACAAATTGTACCAGAAAAAAGAAGCACCAAAAGCACCTCCAGCTCCCTCTACCGAAGAGGTGTTACTGACTGAAATTCGTGACCTGCTCAAAGCCCAGAATAGTAAAGATGCATAACTGCCGCAGTTAGTACGAAGAAGGCCAGGAGTAAAAAAGCATCTACTTGTTTACTGCTGGCCTCCTGCCCACTGTTTTTCCCATATTTAGTTTTGCGAGAATAGCTACCTTTTCCTTTCTTGTTTCGCTCAACACGCTGGCGAAATAGCGGGTCATGAAGCAATGCCTCCAAAGCATTATCTCGGATGGTCCCTTTTTTATGTTGATAGTTACTCATATTTTCTCCGGTTGGATTTTGGTTGCACCCTGTTCCAGTGCCTCAAGAATTGAACAGTACACGCTACTGTGAGCGGTGCCACAGCAAATGTCATCCAGTCTTTTTAAAGACTGCCTCATCACCTCAAGCTCAGCGATTCTGGATTCTACTTCCGTGAGTCGGTCCTGGACAATCTGCTTTGACTCACGGCAAGTATGATGTTCCGGGTCAATCCGAATAGAGAGTAATTCACGGATTGAATCCAGAGTAAAACCAAGCTGCCTTGCGTAACGAATAAAACGCAGGCGCTGCAAATCATTTTCACTATATAACCGAAAGCCACCTTCTGTGCGCACTTCATGATCCATCATGTTCTGCTTTTCGTAATAGCGGATAGTATCGGGCGTAACATCAGCTAAACGAGCAATTTCACCTATACGATACATAGCTAGCTGTCCTCAGAAAAGCGCTCTCTGACTAACAGGCCGTAGGAACCATGAAGGAAATCAGTACTTAAACCAGCCTGGCGTAATTTAAGTTCCAGCAATGCAACACGCTGGCTTACTTCATGGAATTCAGGGTCAGTCTCTTTAACACCCTGGAGTAACTCATGGAGTTCAAGTGCTTCCCTACGCTGCTCAAGCTCAGGTGGAAGACATCCTGCATTTTTTAAAAGACGATAACCAGTTCGCAAGGATTCAGGTACAAAAGAATCATCATCCAGCACCAAAGGTTGCCCTTCACCAGGAAGGTTGTCCAAATCACCCTTTTGCTGTGCTTCAAGAATGTGCCGTTCAGCCCATTGGTCAATTAACCACATATCAATACCTCGGTGATTAAATGAACAAATAAAATTTGAATTCTAGATCAAGGTCCGAATTTTAGATATAAAAAAACCGGGCAAGCCCGGCTTTTTTACGTTACTGCAAATTACTCTGCAGTAGCTTCTGCTTGAGACTCAGCGCGATCAACCAGCTCGATGTAAGCCATCGGAGCATTATCACCAGCACGGAAGCCACACTTAAGAATACGAGTGTAACCACCTGCACGGCTCGCGAAACGCGGACCAAGTTCATTAAACAGTTTTGCCACGATCTCGTTATCACGAGTACGGGCGAATGCCAGACGACGATTAGCTACGCTGTCGGTCTTGGCAAGAGTAATCAGCGGCTCAACTACGCGACGCAGCTCTTTCGCTTTTGGCAGGGTCGTCTTGATGATTTCATGACGAACCAGTGAACCAGCCATGTTACGGAACATTGCCTGGCGATGGCTGCTGTTGCGGTTCAGTTGACGACCACTCTTACGATGGCGCATGACCTTATCCTTCTCAGTAAAACCTTAACCTGTGATCCGGTTACTCATCAGCAATGCTTGCTGGTGGCCAGTTTTCCAGGCGCATGCCCAGAGACAGACCACGGGAAGCCAGCACGTCTTTAATCTCTGTAAGAGATTTTTTACCAAGGTTCGGCGTTTTCAGCAACTCAACCTCGGTACGTTGTACCAGATCACCGATGTAGTGGATAGCTTCTGCCTTGAGGCAGTTAGCAGAGCGGACAGTCAATTCCAGATCGTCAACAGGGCGCAGCAAGATCGGATCGAATTCTGGCTTCTCTTCTTTAACTTCCGGCTGACGTACGTCACGCAAGTCAACAAAGGCTTCAAGTTGTTCAGCCAGGATGGTAGCCGCACGACGAATCGCCTCTTCAGGATCGATTGTGCCGTTAGTTTCCATTTCGATAACCAGCTTATCCAGGTCGGTACGCTGCTCAACACGAGCTGCTTCAACATTGTAGGCAATACGCTCTACAGGGCTGTAGCAAGCATCGACCAGCAGACGGCCGATTGGGCGCTCATCTTCTTCCGAATGAATTCGGGCAGAGGCCGGCACATAACCACGACCACGTTGAACTTTAATACGCATATTAATAGATGCGTTATCATCGGTCAGGTGGCAAATCACATGCTGCGGCTTGACGATTTCAACATCACCGTCATGGGTGATGTCTGCTGCGATCACAGGGCCAATGCCAGATTTATTCAGGGTAAGAATAACTTCATCTTTGCCCTGAACTTTCACCGCCAGCCCTTTCAGGTTGAGCAGGATTTCCAGGATATCTTCCTGTACGCCTTCTTTGGTGCTGTACTCATGCAGTACACCATCAATCTCAACCTCGGTCACCGCGCAACCCGGCATCGATGAAAGCAGAATACGGCGCAGTGCGTTACCTAGAGTATGGCCAAAGCCACGCTCTAACGGCTCAAGGGTCACCTTGGCGTGCGTCGAACTCATTTGCTCGATATCGACCAGGCGCGGTTTAAGAAACTCTGTCACAGAACCCTGCATTGTGTCCTCTCTTTGGTACTAAGCTTTACTTGGAGTAAAGCTCGACGATCAGGTGTTCGTTAATGTCCGCAGACAGATCAGAACGCTCAGGCTTACGCTTGAACACACCTTCCATCTTGCCAGCATCAACTTCCAGCCAGGTTGGCTTTTCACGCTGCTCAGCCAGCTCCAGAGCGGCTTTCACGCGAGACTGCTTTTTCGCTTTCTCACGAACGCTAACAACATCGTTCGGACTCACCTGATAAGAAGCGATATTAACAACACGACCGTTAACCATGATAGCTTTATGGCTTACCAGCTGGCGTGCTTCCGCACGAGTTGCGCCAAAGCCCATACGGTAGACAACGTTGTCAAGACGACCTTCCAGCAGAGCCAACAGGTTTTCACCGGTGTTGCCTTTCAGACGTGCTGCTTCTTTGTAATAGTTACGGAATTGACGTTCCAGAACACCATAGATACGGCGAACTTTTTGTTTTTCACGCAACTGCACACCATAGTCAGACAGACGCGGTTTACGCGCACCATGCTGACCAGGAGCTTGTTCAATTTTACACTTGGTATCGATCGCGCGAACACCAGACTTAAGGAACAGGTCTGTGCCCTCACGACGGCTCAGCTTGAGCTTAGGACCCAAATATCTTGCCATTTTCTTTCTCCAACATTCCTAAAAACGGTGCGTTATACGCGACGTTTTTTCGGCGGACGACAACCGTTGTGAGGGATCGGAGTCACATCAGTAATATTAGTGATGCGGAAACCAGCGGCGTTCAGAGCACGAATAGTAGATTCGCGACCCGGACCCGGTCCCTTAACCATAACTTCCAGATTCTTAATTCCGTACTCTTTCACTGCATCAGCGCAACGTTCAGCTGCAACCTGAGCGGCGAAAGGAGTGGATTTACGAGAACCACGGAAACCGGAACCACCGGCAGTTGCCCAACCCAGCGCGTTACCCTGACGATCAGTGATAGTAACGATGGTGTTGTTGAAAGAAGCATGGATATGAGCCACGCCATCAGAGACTTGTTTTCTTACACGTTTACGTGCACGAATTGGTGCCTTTGCCATTATTCAATCACCCCGATTATTTCTTGATCGGTTTGCGCGGACCCTTACGGGTACGGGCGTTGGTCTTGGTACGCTGACCGCGAACCGGCAGACCACGACGATGACGCAGACCGCGATAGCAACCAAGGTCCATAAGACGCTTGATGCTCATGCTGATTTCGCGGCGCAGATCACCTTCAACGACAAATTTGGCAACTTCGTCACGCAACGTGTCGATTTGTTCTTCAGACAGCTCACTGATCTTAACATCTTCAGCGATACCCGCCGCAGCACAGATGGCTTTGGAACGAGTCTTGCCGACACCATAAATCGACGTTAATGCGATTACAGCGTGTTTTTGATCAGGAATGTTAATGCCTGCTATACGGGCCACTATGCACTCCTATAATTTCATGTGTACGTACCATACTGAAAAGCCCGTTTTCAGGATACTCAAATGAATACGCACAGACATACAAAAGATTGGCTGGCTAATCTAGCCAGCTCAACCCAACTTTGCAAGAAAAATATGCGAAAATAATCAGCCTTGACGCTGTTTATGTTTCGGCTCGGCACTGCAAATCACACGAATAACGCCTTCGCGCTTAACGATTTTGCAGTTACGGCATAATTTCTTGACGGAAGCACGAACTTTCATTTTTACTCTCCGTAACTTCTCAAGCGACCATTAACGGCCATAACCTTTCAGGTTCGCTTTTTTCAATGCAGACTCATACTGACTGGACATCATCAGAGTTTGCACTTGAGCCATAAAGTCCATGATGACAACAACGACAATTAACAGTGAAGTCCCACCAAAGTAGAACGGCACTTTCATCGCATCACGCATGAACTCCGGGATCAGGCAAATAAAAGTAATATACAACGCACCGACCAAAGTCAGGCGAGTCATTACTTTATCAATATACTTCGCCGTTTGTTCTCCCGGACGAATTCCTGGTACAAATGCACCGGACTTCTTCAGGTTATCTGCTGTTTCACGCGGGTTGAAAACCAACGCAGTATAAAAGAAACAGAAGAAGATGATTGCAGACGCATAGAGTAACACATAAAGCGGTTGCCCAGGCTGCAAGTACAGCGAAATTGTTGTCAGCCAGTTCCAACCAGTACCGCCCCCGAACCATGAAGTAATGGTTGCCGGGAACAGAATAATACTGGAAGCAAAGATAGCCGGGATTACACCAGCCATATTCACTTTCAGCGGTAAATGTGTGCTCTGTGCAGCATAGACACGTCGACCTTGTTGGCGTTTCGCGTAGTTTACCACAATTCTGCGTTGACCACGTTCAACAAACACAACAAAGAAGGTGACAGCAAATACTAATACTGCAACCAACAGCAACAGGAGGAAGTGCAGGTCGCCTTGCCGCGCTTGCTCGATGGTATGTGCAATAGCAGGCGGAAGGCCTGCAACAATACCAGCGAAGATTATGATTGAGATACCGTTACCAATACCTCGCTCAGTAATCTGTTCACCTAACCACATCAGGAACATTGTCCCGGTGACCAGGCTAACAACAGCAGTGAAATAGAATGCAATACCTGGATTAATAACCAGACCAGTCATTCCTGGCATATTCGGTAAACCGGTAGCAATACCGATTGACTGAAATATTGCCAACACCAAAGTACCGATACGGGTGTACTGGCTAATCTTACGACGTCCAGACTCCCCTTCCTTCTTCAATTCAGCCAACGCCGGATGAACGACTGTCAGCAACTGGATAATAATTGAAGCCGAAATATACGGCATAATACCCAGCGCGAAGATGGAAGCTCGGCTCAGAGCACCACCAGAGAACATGTTGAACATTTCAATGATGGTGCCCCGCTGTTGCTCGAGCAATTTGGCAAGAACAGTGGCATCAATACCAGGGATTGGAATAAAAGAGCCAATTCGGAAAACAATCAGCGCACCAATAACAAACAACAGTCTGCGTTTTAGCTCGCCAAGCCCACCTTTAGCACTTTGAAAATCTAATCCCGGTTGTTTTGCCATCTGCTACTTATTCCTCGATTTTACCGCCAGCAGCTTCGATAGCAGCTCGTGCGCCTTTAGTAACACGCAGACCGCGAACAGTTACCGGGCGAGTAACCTCACCAGACAGAATCACTTTCGCGAATTCAATCTGAATACCGATAATGTTTGCTGCTTTCAGCGTGTTCAGGTCAACTACGTCGCCTTCAACATTAGCCAGGTCAGACAGACGGATTTCCGCAGTGACCATTGCTTTGCGAGAGGTGAAACCGAATTTAGGCAGACGACGATACAACGGCATCTGACCACCTTCGAAACCACGACGTACACCACCACCAGAACGAGATTTCTGACCTTTGTGGCCGCGACCACCGGTTTTACCCAGACCAGAGCCGATACCACGACCCAGGCGTTTCGGCGCGTGCTTAGACCCTTCGGCTGGAGACAGAGTATTTAAACGCATCTCTTACTCCTCAACTTTAACCATGAAGGAAATCGCGTTGATCATACCACGGACCGCAGGCGTATCCTCACGCTCAACAGTGTGACCAATACGACGCAGACCCAGGCCAAGCAGCGTTGCCTTGTGTTTCGGCAGACGACCGATTGCACTGCGGGTTTGAGTGATTTTAATAGTCTTTGCCATGGTCAATTACCCCAGAATTTCTTCAACGGATTTACCACGCTTGGCAGCGACCATTTCTGGAGATTTCATATTTTCCAGGCCATCAATGGTAGCACGAACCACGTTAATCGGGTTGGTGGAACCATATGCTTTTGCCAGTACGTTATGAACCCCAGCGACTTCGAGAACAGCACGCATAGCACCACCTGCGATGATACCAGTACCTTCTGAAGCCGGCTGCATGAACACACGAGAACCTGTGTGCACACCTTTAACTGGGTGCTGCAGAGTACCGCTGTTCAGCGCGACGTTAATCATGTTGCGACGGGCTTTTTCCATCGCTTTCTGGATCGCTGCTGGAACTTCACGCGCTTTACCGTAACCAAAACCAACGCGACCATTGCCATCACCCACTACAGTCAGAGCGGTGAAGCTAAAAATACGGCCACCTTTTACAGTTTTAGATACGCGGTTTACCGCGATCAGCTTTTCCTGCAGTTCGCCAGCTTGTTTTTCGATGTGAGCCATCTTACACCTCTACCTTAGAACTGAAGGCCAGCTTCACGGGCAGCATCTGCCAGTGCCTGGACACGACCATGATATTGGAACCCGGAACGGTCAAAGGAAACATCTTTGATTCCTTTTTCCAGAGCGCGTTCTGCAACAGCTTTACCTACTGCAGCGGCGGCATCTTTGTTACCGGTGTACTTCAGTTGCTCAGCAATAGCTTTTTCTACAGTAGAAGCAGCTACCAGAACTTCAGAACCGTTCGGCGCGATTACCTGTGCGTAAATATGACGCGGGGTACGATGTACCACCAGGCGGGTCGCACCAAGCTCTTTGAGCTTGCGACGTGCGCGGGTCGCACGACGGATACGAGCAGATTTCTTATCCATAGTGTTACCTTACTTCTTCTTAGCCTCTTTGGTACGCACGACTTCGTCGGCGTAACGGACACCCTTGCCTTTATAAGGCTCAGGACGACGGTAGGCGCGCACATCAGCAGCGACCTGGCCAATCACTTGTTTATCAGCGCCTTTCAGCACGATTTCAGTTTGTGACGGACATTCTGCAATGACGCCAGCCGGCAGTTCATGGTCTACAGGGTGAGAAAAGCCTAAAGACAGGCTCAGAACATTCCCTTTAACCGCTGCACGGTAACCTACACCAACCAGCTGAAGCTTCTTAGTGAAGCCTTCGGTAACACCGATAACCATGGAGTTCAGCAGCGCACGAGCTGTACCCGACTGGGCCCAGCCATCTGCAAAACCTTCGCGAGGAGCGAAAGTCAGTGCATTGTCCGCATGTTTAACTTCAACAGCATCGTTGATAGAACGAGTCAGCTCGCCGTTTTTACCTTTGATCGTAATAACCTGACCGTTGATTTTTACATCAACGCCGGCAGGAATAACGACCGGTGCTTTAGCAACACGAGACATTTTTTCCTCCGATTAGGCTACGTAGCAGATAATTTCGCCACCAAGACCAGCCTGGCGCGCTGCACGATCAGTCATAACACCTTTAGAGGTAGAAACGACAGCAATACCCAGCCCAGCCATAACTTTCGGCAGCTCATCTTTTTTCTTATAGATGCGCAGACCTGGACGGCTGACTCGCTGAATGCTCTCTACCACAGCCTTGCCCTGGAAATATTTCAGAGAAACTTCCAGTTCAGGCTTGATGTCGCCTTCAATTTTATAATCTTCGATATAACCTTCTTCCTTAAGCACATGGGCAATTGCCACTTTCAGCTTGGAGGAAGGCATGGTGACCGCAACTTTGTTCGCGGCCTGACCGTTACGGATACGGGTCAGCATATCCGCGATCGGATCTTGCATGCTCATCTGTCTCTACTCCCGTGATTCAAATTGGTGACAATTACCAGCTAGCCTTTTTCAGACCCGGGATTTCACCGCGCATGGCGGCTTCACGGACCTTAATACGGCTCAACCCGAATTTCCGCAGGAAACCATGCGGACGACCAGTTTGACGGCAGCGGTTACGCTGACGAGACGGGCTGGAATCACGCGGCAGACTCTGCAGCTTGAGAACAGCATCCCAACGATCTTCGTCAGAAGCGTTCACATCAGAAATGATCGCTTTCAGTTCAGCGCGTTTAGCGAAGAATTTTTCAGCCAAAGCTACGCGTTTTACTTCGCGTGCTTTCATTGATTGCTTAGCCATGAAGTAACCCTACCTTACTTGCGGAACGGGAAGTCAAAGGCAGCCAGCAGAGCACGGCCTTCATCATCGGTTTTCGCAGTAGTGGTAATGGTAATATCCAAACCACGAACGCGATCGACTTTGTCATAGTCGATTTCCGGGAAGATGATCTGCTCACGGACACCCATGCTGTAGTTGCCACGACCATCGAAAGACTTAGCGGAAAGACCGCGGAAGTCACGAATACGTGGTACAGCAATAGTGATCAGGCGCTCAAAGAACTCCCACATGCGTTCGCCACGCAGAGTTACTTTACAGCCGATCGGATAGCCCTGACGGATTTTGAAGCCTGCAACTGATTTGCGTGCTTTGGTGATCAACGGTTTTTGACCGGAGATTGCTGCCAGGTCAGCTGCTGCATTATCCAGCAGTTTCTTGTCAGCGATTGCTTCACCAACACCCATGTTCAGGGTGATCTTCTCGACCCGAGGGACTTGCATGACAGAATTGTAGTTAAACTGAGTCATCAGTTTAGTAACTACTTCGTCTTTGTAGTAATCATGCAGTTTCGCCATCGTACTACTCCAAATTACTTGATAGTTTCGCCATTAGATTTAAAGAAACGGACTTTTTTGCCCTCTTCAAATCTAAAGCCTACACGGTCAGCCTTACCGGTTGCCGTATTGAAGATTGCAACGTTAGAAACCTGAATTGCAGCTTCTTTTTCAACGATGCCACCCGCCTGGTTCAGAGCCGGAACCGGCTTCTGATGTTTTTTCACCAGGTTGATACCTTCAACAATGACCTTACCAGAAGACAGGACACTCTTAACTTTACCACGCTTGCCTTTATCTTTGCCGGCCAGCACGATAACTTCGTCATCACGACGGATTTTCGCTGCCATGTTTGCTCCTTAGAGTACTTCTGGTGCCAGAGAGATGATTTTCATAAACTTCTCAGAACGAAGTTCACGAGTAACCGGCCCAAAAATACGCGTACCGATTGGCTGTTCGCTGTTGTTGTTCAGAAGAACACAAGCATTGCCATCGAAGCGAACGACAGAACCGTCAGGGCGACGAACACCCTTCCTGGTGCGCACCACTACCGCCTTCAGCACATCACCTTTTTTGACCTTACCACGCGGAATTGCTTCTTTGATGGTAATTTTGATGATGTCGCCTACGCCTGCGTAGCGACGGTGCGAGCCACCCAGAACCTTGATACACATTACGCGACGTGCGCCAGAGTTGTCGGCGACGTTCAGCATAGTCTGTTCTTGGATCATTTCAGTGCTCCGCTAATGTCAACTACTGAGACCTGATATCAGGTCGTTCATAAACGCCCCATAAACGAGGGCGCGGCATTATAACACCGCTTATCGGATATGGGTAGAAAAAATAAACGGCCCATTTCTGAGCCGTTTATCGATTTGAGAATGCGTACTCTATTACAGAACCGCTTTCTCTACAACGCGAACCAGAGTCCAGGATTTAGTCTTGGACAGCGGACGGCATTCGCGGATTTCAACCACGTCACCAATTCCACATTCGTTGTTCTCGTCATGTACGTGCAATTTAGTCGTACGCTTGATGAATTTACCGTAGATCGGGTGTTTCACAAAACGCTCGATAGCAACAACAATGGATTTTTCCATTTTATCGCTAACAACACGACCTTGCAGAGTACGGATTTTATCGGTCATTACGCACCCGCCTTCTCAGTCAGTAAAGTCTTAACGCGTGCGACATTTTGACGCACTTGCTTCAACAGGTGAGTCTGTTGCAGCTGGCCACTTGCAGCCTGCATACGCAGGTTAAACTGCTCACGCAGCAGGTTAAGCAGCTCGGTGTTCAGCTCTTCAACACTCTTTTCACGCAGCTCTTTTGCTTTCATTACATCACCGTCTTAGTTACAAAGGTGGTTTTGATCGGCAGTTTCGCTGCTGCCAGGCTGAATGCTTCACGGGCCAGCTCTTCCGGAACACCGTCCATTTCATACAGGACTTTACCCGGCTGGATCAAGGCAACCCAATACTCCACGTTACCTTTACCTTTACCCATACGAACTTCCAGCGGCTTCTCGGTGATCGGTTTGTCCGGGAATACACGGATCCAGATCTTACCCTGACGCTTAACTGCACGGGTCATTGCACGACGTGCTGCTTCTATCTGACGTGCAGTCAGACGACCACGGCCAACAGCTTTCAGACCGTAAGTGCCGAAGCTCACATCCGTACCTGCAGCCAGACCACGGTTACGGCCTTTGTGCACTTTACGGAATTTTGTACGCTTTGGTTGTAACATCAGCGACGCTCCTTATTTACGGCCTTTACGCTGCTGCTTTTTAGGTTGAGCAGCCGGTTTTTCCGGTTGTTCAACAGCAGCCATACCACCCAGGATCTCACCTTTGAAGATCCACACTTTCACGCCAATAACACCATAAGTGGTGTGCGCTTCAGAGGTGTTGTAGTCAATGTCAGCACGCAGAGTGTGCAGCGGTACACGACCTTCACGATACCATTCGGTACGTGCGATCTCAGCGCCACCCAGACGGCCACTAACTTCAACTTTGATACCTTTAGCGCCCAGACGCATTGCGTTCTGTACAGCACGCTTCATAGCACGACGGAACATAACACGACGTTCCAGCTGAGAAGTGATGCTGTCAGCAACCAGTTTTGCGTCCAGTTCAGGCTTACGAACTTCTGCGATATTGATCTGAGCAGGAACGCCAGCAATGTCTGCTACGGCCTTGCGCAGTTTCTCAACGTCTTCACCTTTTTTACCGATAACGATACCCGGGCGAGCAGTGTGAATGGTTACACGAATGCTTTTAGCCGGACGTTCGATAACGATACGAGATACAGACGCCTTAGCCAGTTCTTTAGTCAGGAACTGACGTACTTTAAAGTCGCTGTCCAGGTTGTCAGCGAATTCTTTGGTGTTCGCGAACCAGGTAGAGTTCCATGGTTTGACAATACCCAGGCGAATACCATTAGGATGTACTTTCTGACCCATTGCTAGTCTCCAGAGTCTCAGCGATCGGACACAACCACAGTAATGTGGCTGGTGCGCTTCAGGATGCGATCTGCACGACCTTTTGCACGCGGCATAATGCGCTTCATGCTCGGGCCTTCATCTACGAAAATTTTCGTAACTTTCAGATCGTCAATATCAGCGCCATCGTTGTGTTCAGCGTTAGCAATGGCAGATTCCAGAACTTTCTTGACCAGTACAGCCGCTTTCTTATTGGTGTAGGTCAGAATATCCAGAGCCTGCGACACTTTCTTACCGCGAATCAGGTCAGCAACAAGGCGAACCTTCTGAGCAGAAGAACGAGCATGGCGATGTTTAGCGATAGTTTCCATCTCTTCCTCCTACCTTATTTCTTCTTCGCTTTTTTATCAGCAGCATGGCCGCGATAAGTACGAGTCGGTGCGAATTCACCCAGTTTGTGACCAACCATTTCGTCGGAAACAAAAACTGGAACGTGCTGACGACCATTATGGACAGCGATGGTCAAACCGATCATGTTTGGAAAGATCGTTGAACGACGGGACCAAGTGCGCAGGGGCTTCTTGTCACCGCTTTCCACCGCTTTCTCTACCTTCTTCAGCAAGTGCAGGTCAATAAAAGGACCTTTCTTGAGAGAACGTGGCATGGCTTATCCTCTAAAATTATTTGCTACGGCGACGTACGATGAATTTATCAGTACGCTTGTTGCTGCGGGTCTTTTTACCTTTGGTTTGAATGCCCCACGGGGAAACCGGGTGCTTACCAAAGTTACGACCTTCACCACCACCATGTGGGTGATCTACCGGGTTCATCGCGGTACCGCGAACGGTAGGACGAACACCACGCCAGCGAGCAGCACCAGCTTTACCCAGAACGCGCAGCATATGCTCAGCATTGCCAACTTCGCCCAGAGTAGCGCGGCACTCTGCTTCCACTTTACGCATTTCACCAGAACGCAGACGCAGGGTGACATAAGCACCATCACGAGCAACGATCTGAACGTAAGTACCAGCAGAACGAGCCAGCTGACCGCCTTTACCAGGTTTCATTTCTACGTTATGAACGGTAGAACCAACCGGAATATTGCGCATCGGCAGGGTGTTACCCGCTTTGATTGCAGCATCAACGCCAGATTGAATCTGGTCGCCAGCTTTCAGGCCTTTAGGGGCCAGGATGTAACGGCGTTCGCCATCTTTGTACAGAACCAGCGCGATATTCGCAGAACGGTTCGGATCGTACTCAAGACGTTCAACAACTGCCGGAATACCGTCTTTGTTGCGTTTGAAGTCAACAATACGATAAGCCTGCTTATGACCACCACCAATGTGACGCGTAGTGATGCGGCCATTGTTGTTACGGCCACCGGATTTGCTGTTTTTTTCCAGCAACGGAGCAAAAGGTTTGCCCTTGTGCAACTCTGGGTTAACCACTTTAACTACGTGGCGACGACCCGGAGATGTCGGTTTACACTTAACAATTGCCATTGTTCTTTACTCCTCCGACTTACTCAGCGCCGCCAATGAAGTCCAGATTCTGGCCTTCTTTCAGGGTGACGTAAGCTTTTTTCCAGTCGCTACGACGACCGATACGCTGTCCATGACGTTTTACTTTCCCTTTAACAACCAGGGTACGTACGTCATTGACTTCGACTTCAAACAGTTTCTGCACAGCAGCTTTGATTTCTGCTTTAGTCGCGTCTTTAGCAACTTTGAGAACGATGGTGTTGTTTTTTTCCATCGCAACAGACGCTTTTTCAGAAACGTGCGGTGCGTTCAGCACTTTCAGCAGACGTTCTTCACGAATCATGCCAGCATCTCCTCAACTTGCTTAACAGCATCAGCAGTCATTACGACTTTGTCGAAGGCGATCAGGCTAACCGGATCGATGCCATTAGCATCACGTACGTCAACCTTGTGCAGGTTACGTGCAGCCAGGAACAGATTTTCATCCAGTTCACCGGTGATGATCAGCACATCTTCCAGAGCCATATCTTTCAGTTTCTGAGCAAGCAGCTTAGTTTTCGGTGCTTCTACAGAGAACTTCTCGACAACGACCAGACGATCCTGACGTACCAGCTCGGACAGAATGCTTTTCAGCGCGCCGCGGTACATCTTTTTGTTAACTTTTTGACTGTGGTCCTGCGGACGAGCAGCAAAGGTCACACCACCGGAGCGCCAAATTGGGCTCTTGATGGAACCAGAACGTGCACGGCCAGTACCTTTCTGGCGCCACGGTTTTTTACCGGAGCCAGTTACTTCAGCACGAGTCTTCTGAGCACGAGTACCTTGACGGGCACCTGCTGCATAAGCAACAACAACCTGGTGTACCAGCGCTTCGTTAAAATCACGACCGAAGGTAGTTTCGGAAACAGTCAGCGCGCTCTGCGCGTCTTTCAGTACTAATTCCATTGCTATCCCCTTACGCCTTCACAGCTGGTTTAACGATCAGGTCGCTACCGGTTGCACCGGGAACCGCACCTTTAACCAGCAGCAGGTTGCGCTCAGCGTCAACACGTACTACGTCCAGGCTTTGAACAGTTACACGTTCATTACCCAGCTGACCTGCCATTTTCTTGCCTTTGAACACTTTGCCCGGAGTCTGGTTCTGACCAATAGAACCCGGAACACGGTGAGACAAGGAGTTACCGTGAGTAGCATCCTGAGTGCGGAAGTTCCAACGTTTAACAGTACCTGCGAAACCTTTACCTTTAGAGGTGCCAGTTACGTCTACTTTTTTAACGTCAGCGAAAACTTCAACACTGATGTTCTGACCGACAGCAAATTCTTCGCCTTCAGCCAGACGGAATTCCCACAGACCACGACCAGCTTCAACACCGGCTTTAGCAAAGTGACCCGCTTCAGGTTTGGTGACGCGGTTTGCTTTTTTAACACCAGTGGTAACCTGGATTGCGCGGTAACCATCGTTGTCCAGATCTTTAACCTGGGTAACGCGGTTAGCTTCAACTTCGATTACGGTTACTGGGATAGAAACGCCTTCTTCAGTGAAGATGCGAGTCATGCCCACTTTTTTACCGACTAAACCAATCATTGTTTCAACCTCTCAATCGTTCAATGACCTGATTAACCCAGGCTGATCTGCACGTCTACACCGGCAGCCAGATCCAGACGCATCAGAGCATCAACGGTTTTCTCGGTTGGCTCAACGATGTCAACCAGACGCTTGTGAGTGCGAATTTCGTACTGATCACGCGCGTCTTTGTTAACGTGCGGAGAGATCAGAACGGTAAAGCGCTCTTTGCGGGTCGGCAGCGGGATTGGACCACGAACTTGCGCACCAGTGCGCTTAGCAGTCTCAACGATTTCCGCGGTTGATTGATCGATCAGACGATGATCAAACGCTTTCAGGCGGATACGGATTCTTTGGTTCTGCATGAGACCAGAGCTCCAATTATTTATAGACGAAAATGACTACTACTCAGACCCATTACGATTGACGGGAGAGTGTAATCTTCTTTACATAGCTTCCCAATCGGAAGCATTGTTCAGGCAGCAAAGCTGCACAGGCTCTGTCGAGCCACTCGCTACTATTAGCGAGCCTGCGCATTATACGCAAATCTGCGCCTCAGGCAAGCTTTGTTTATAAATTAGTCATGGATATTGCACAAGTGGGGGTTTAATTGATAGTAAGCTGAAACAGGAAGATAGATAAAACGGAGACTCAGATATCGCCTCCGCTATAGTGGTGTCAGGCTTGTTCTTTAAGTTGGGACTGGAGATAATTTTGCAGGCCAATTTTACCGATCAAATCCAGCTCAGTTTCCAGCCAGTCAATATGGCTTTCCTCATCCGACAAAATTTCGATAAGCATATCCCTGCTGACATAGTCGTGAACCGAATCTGCATAAGCAATTGCTTCACGAAGATTCTTCGCCCCTTCCATTTCAAGATTGAGATCCGAACGAAGCATCTCTTCAACATCTTCCCCGATGTGAAGTTTGCCGAGGTCCTGCAGATTGGGGATTCCTTCAAGAAACAAAATACGCTCAATATACTTATCTGCATGCTTCATTTCATCAATAGACTCATGATACTCAATATCATTAAGCCTTGTCAGGCCCCAGTTTTTAAACATTCTGGCGTGTAAAAAGTACTGGTTTATTGCAACAAGCTCATTTCCCAATAGTTTATTGAGATGGGTTATTATCTTAGCATCACCTTTCATAGTCACTCTCTCCGCTTCCACTACTTAAAAGCGTAGATGGGTAGCAGAGTAAGTCAAAAAAAGCGCACTAATTATGCCGTTTCTTTAAACTCTGGTATCTGGATCAGTTCTTCCTGCATGATTTCCCTCGCGGCCCTGATGCACTTACCACACTGGTTACCGACAGGAACAAACTTGCGCAACTGCTGAAAAGATTGCGGATGAAACTGGCGTACCGCCTGGCGAATAGCTTTATCACTAACGCCGTTACACAGACAAATGTACATAACCACTCCAGTACAAATAACGATCAAATTCTAATTGAGAATGGTTATGATTACAATAGACGGTTCGTAAAAAGATCAGCACGATGCAGTTAAAGCATTCAAGCCCGGCTTTGAGAAATAACAGCGGAGTACAGATATCACAAGGCGAGGAGCAGACGTAAGAATTTGTGCAATAAAAAAGGGCGCCGAAGCGCCCTTTTTAGTTCGAAGACTAATTAGCCCAGAACTTTAGCAACAACGCCTGCACCAACGGTACGGCCGCCTTCACGGATTGCGAAGCGCAGACCTTCGTCCATTGCGATCGGGTGAATCAGGGTAACAACCATCTGAATGTTGTCGCCCGGCATTACCATTTCTACGCCTTCCGGCAGTTCGATGGAACCCGTTACGTCAGTAGTACGGAAGTAGAACTGAGGACGGTAGCCTTTGAAGAACGGAGTATGACGGCCGCCTTCATCTTTGCTCAGAACGTATACTTCAGATTCGAATTTGGTGTGCGGGTTGATTGAACCCGGTTTAGCCAGAACCTGACCACGTTCAACGTCATCACGTTTGGTACCACGCAGCAGAACCCCAACGTTTTCACCAGCACGGCCTTCGTCCAGCAGTTTGCGGAACATTTCAACGCCAGTACAGGTGGTTTTGGTGGTTTCTTTGATACCAACGATTTCTACTTCATCGCCAACTTTGATGATGCCGCGTTCTACACGACCGGTAACTACAGTACCACGACCGGAGATGGAGAATACGTCTTCGATTGGCAGCAGGAACGGTTTGTCGATAGCGCGTTCCGGTTCCGGAATGTAGCTGTCCAGTGCTTCTGCCAGTTCAATGATTTTCGCTTCCCACTCTGCTTCGCCTTCCAGCGCTTTCAGAGCAGAACCACGGATGATCGGGCAGTCGTCGCCCGGGAAGTCATACTGAGACAGCAGCTCACGAACTTCCATTTCAACCAGTTCCAGCAGCTCTTCGTCATCAACCATGTCACATTTGTTCAGGAACACGATGATGTAAGGAACGCCAACCTGACGACCCAGCAGGATGTGCTCACGAGTCTGCGGCATCGGGCCGTCAGTCGCAGCAACAACCAGGATAGCGCCGTCCATCTGAGCAGCACCGGTGATCATGTTTTTAACATAGTCAGCGTGGCCCGGGCAGTCTACGTGCGCGTAGTGACGGGTCGGGGTATCGTATTCAACGTGAGAAGTGTTGATGGTGATACCACGAGCTTTTTCTTCCGGCGCGTTATCGATCTGGTCGAATGCGCGAGCAGAACCACCGTAGGTTTTTGCCAGAACGGTAGTGATTGCAGCAGTCAGGGTTGTTTTACCATGGTCAACGTGACCGATAGTACCGACGTTGACGTGCGGTTTTGTACGTTCAAATTTTTCTTTAGACACGGCTATATTCCTTACTATTGCGCTCCTCCCGCAGAAGGAGCGCTGGACTTTGTGTTAACCCTGAGGCTTATTTACCACGGGCTTCGATTACGGCCTGAGCGACGTTGTTCGGCGCATCATCGTACTTCAGGAACTCCATAGAGTATGAAGCACGACCTTTGGTCAGAGAACGCAGCTGAGTTGCATATCCAAACATTTCAGACAGCGGAACTTCAGCGTGAATGATAACGCCAGTGGCGTTAGATTCCTGACCACGCAGCACACCACGGCGGCGGCTCAAGTCACCGATAACGTCACCAGTGTTCTCTTCAGGCGATTCAACTTCAACCTTCATGATTGGCTCAAGCAAAACAGGTTTTGCTTTCTTAAAGCCATCTTTAAAGGCCAGAGATGCCGCCAGTTTAAACGCCAGCTCGGAGGAGTCAACGTCGTGGTAAGAACCGAAGTGCAGACGCACACCGATATCCACTACCGGGTAACCAGCCAGAGGACCAGACTTCAGCTGTTCCTGAATACCTTTATCAACGGCAGGGATGTATTCGCCAGGAATTACACCACCCTTGATGTCGTTGATGAACTCATAACCTTTCGGGTTAGAGCCTGGTTCCAGCGGGTACAGGTCGATGACAACGTGACCATACTGACCACGACCACCGGACTGTTTGGCGTGTTTACCTTCGATATCTTTAACGGTCTCGCGAATCGCTTCACGGTAAGCAACCTGCGGTTTACCCACATTTGCTTCAACGTTGAATTCACGTTTCATACGGTCAACGATGATATCGAGGTGCAACTCACCCATACCAGCAATGATAGTCTGGTTAGATTCTTCATCTGTCCATACGCGGAAAGACGGGTCTTCTTTCGCCAGACGGCCCAGAGCCAGACCCATTTTTTCCTGGTCAGCTTTGGTTTTCGGTTCTACAGCGATAGAAATAACTGGCTCTGGGAACTCCATACGTTCCAGGATAATTGCATTATCCGGATCACACAGGGTGTCACCAGTAATTACGTCTTTCAGGCCGATTGCCGCAGCAATGTCACCTGCACGTACTTCTTTGATTTCTTCACGTTTGTTGGCATGCATCTGAACGATACGGCCAAAACGTTCGCGCTGGGCTTTAACTGAGTTCAGTACGGTATCACCAGAGTTAACAACACCAGAGTACACGCGGAAGAACGTCAGGTTACCAACAAACGGGTCGGTAGCGATTTTAAATGCCAGAGCAGAGAACGGCTCGTCATCACTTGCGTGACGCTCTGCCGGCGTATCTTTACCGTCGTCCAGCATACCGTTGATTGCCGGTACGTCAGTCGGAGACGGCAGGTAATCAACTACCGCATCCAGCATTGCCTGTACACCTTTGTTCTTAAATGCAGAACCACAGGTGACCAGGATGATTTCGTTGCTCAGAACACGCTGACGAAGAGCGCCTTTAATCTCTTCTTCAGTCAGATCTTCACCACCCAGGTATTTTTCCATCAGCTCTTCAGATGCTTCAGCTGCGGATTCCAGCAGGTTCTGGTGCCATTCGTCAGCCAGGTCCTGCATGTCTGCCGGGATATCTTCATAGGTGAAGGTTACGCCCTGGTCCGCTTCATTCCAGTTGATAGCTTTCATTTTCACCAGGTCAACAACACCGGTGAATGCTTCTTCAGCACCAATAGCCAGCTGCAACGGAACAGGGTTAGCGCCCAGACGGGTTTTAATCTGATCAACAACTTTCAGATAGTTCGCACCCATACGGTCCATTTTGTTAACGAACGCAATACGTGGAACTTTATATTTGTTAGCCTGGCGCCAAACGGTTTCAGACTGCGGCTGAACACCACCAACTGCGCAGTAAACCATTACCGCACCGTCAAGAACACGCATGGAACGTTCTACTTCGATAGTGAAGTCAACGTGCCCTGGGGTGTCGATGATGTTGATACGGTGCGGTTCATACTGCTTCGCCATACCAGACCAGAACGCGGTAGTAGCAGCGGAAGTGATGGTGATACCACGTTCCTGCTCCTGCGCCATCCAGTCCATAGTAGCGGCGCCGTCATGAACTTCACCGATTTTGTGGTTTACACCGGTGTAGAACAGAATACGTTCGGTAGTGGTAGTTTTACCGGCGTCGATGTGTGCACTGATACCAATGTTACGGTAGCGTGCAATGGGTGTTGTACGAGCCATTTGATTCCTCTATATCCTGGGACGTTCAAGTTAAGTTACCCAGAGTGGGCGCAACAATTAAGTTATAGCGCCCACCTGGAACTAACACTAACGCGGGATTACCAGCGGTAGTGAGCGAACGCCTTGTTGGCTTCAGCCATGCGATGAACGTCTTCACGTTTTTTCACTGCAGTACCTTTGTTTTCTGCAGCATCAGACAGTTCGTTTGCAAGACGCAAAGCCATGGATTTATCACCGCGTTTACGAGCAGCTTCAACGATCCAACGCATTGCCAGAGCATTACGACGAACCGGGCGAACTTCAACTGGTACCTGATAAGTAGAACCACCAACGCGGCGAGACTTAACTTCGACAGTCGGGCGCACGTTTTCGAGGGCTACTTCGAAAGCTTCCAGTTCAGTTTTACCAGAGCGCTGAGCCAGGGTCTCCAGCGCGCTGTATACGATAGTTTCTGCAGTAGATTTTTTACCATCTACCATCAGGATATTTACAAATTTAGCCAGCAGTTCTGATCCGAACTTCGGATCTGGCAGAATTTTACGCTGACCAATGACGCGACGACGTGGCATGGAAATACTCCGTTGTTAATTCAGGATTGTCCAAAACTCTACGAGTTTAGTTTGACATTAAAATAAAACGTTTGGCCTTACTTAACGGAGATCCATTAAGCCTTAGGACGTTTAACGCCGTATTTGGAACGAGCTTGCTTACGGTCTTTAACGCCGGAGCAGTCAAGCGCACCACGTACGGTGTGGTAACGAACACCCGGGAGGTCTTTAACACGACCACCACGAATCAGGATCACGGAGTGTTCCTGCAGGTTGTGACCTTCACCACCGATGTAGGAAGTCACTTCGAAACCGTTAGTCAGACGAACACGGCATACTTTACGCAGTGCGGAGTTCGGTTTTTTCGGAGTGGTGGTATATACGCGAGTACATACACCACGTTTTTGCGGGCAAGCTTCCAGTGCAGGCACGTTGCTTTTAACAACTTTGCGTGCACGTGGTTTGCGTACCAGCTGGTTAACTGTTGCCATTAAATAGCTCCTGGTTTTAACTTTTGCTTCGTAAACACGTAATAAAACGGCCTCATACAATATGAGGACGCAGAATTTTAGGGCCCGGCAGAAAGGGTGTCAAGAATTATACAGCCACGATGTCATTACCAGGCCATCTGATTCTTATGTTTCACTGCCAGTATGACAAAATCATTATAGCTAACCCTGGCAATGCTGGTTGATATTTGACCAGAAATTCCGCGGGCCTGCACGTCATCTTCGAGTACATAAAAGGAGGCAGGGCAAGCTCGCAACTCTGCGAAAGCCACACTGCCTTCTATGGCTGCGTAGACACCATCCTGTAACAGCAGAAGATCATCGCCTTCCCGAAGATTGCGTTTTAGCATCGGCAGGTCAATTTGGCCCGGTGAATGAAAGAGTGTATGTAGCATAATGTCTCAGAAAGTCAGCACAACATCGTACTGTTCAAGGTGGGTGCGTAATACATCAGCAGGCTCAATTGCAGCTGGCAGTATCAATTCCGCACTCTGTCGTGTAAGCCCACGGGCCTTCAACGAATCACTGCACACCCAACAAGATGTAATGTCATAAAGCGGTAATACCTTAAATGTTGAAATGTAGTCGCGTGAATGAATGGCTCCTGGCTGTTGACCTGCCAGTAATTGCAGTACACCATCTCCCATAAAGAATACCCCCGGGTCATCGCTGACTGCAGAGGTTGCCAACAATGCATCAAGCCCTTCTCGCCCGGCAGAAGAACCATGTGGTGGTTGAGTAAATACAAAAGCAATACGCTTCATCAGAATTGCACCACTCGGTCACAGGCTAATGCCGCTTCAGCTAACGCCCCCAGGCCACTCAACTGAAAACCGTCGAGTAAATTATGGCAGCTCAGACCAAGGCGAATGGCCTCAGGCTCATCAACTACACCACGCCGTAATGCCGCAGCGACACAAATATTCAGAGCAATGCCCTGTTGCAAAGCCATTTTCTGCCACGCACGCACCAAATCGAACTCATCTGAAGCTGGAGACACCAGTTGGTTACCGTTAAGTATGCCTTCCCGATAAAAAAAGACGCTGTCCAGTTCATGCCCGGAGTCCAGTAGCGCATTAGCAAAACGCCAGGCAGTGGTCGCCTGTTGTGTGCCATAAGCGGGTCCGGTAACTATTAAAGCAAAACGCATTACCTGTCCTGAATCTGAAAGTCGCCACTCTTAAACTGGCGAATATATAAATAGACGGTATGTTTAGAAATATTCAGGCGGTCTGCCACCTGATTGATAGCATCTTTGATGTCAAAAATTCCTTTTTCATACAGATTAAGGACGATTTGCCGGTTCTTGGCATTGTTCGAAACAGAACGGTCTGCATTGACTTCTTCAATCGTAAATTCAAGAGTTTGCATTACCAGGTCTTCAACTGAAGAAGCAAAATTAACAGAGGATGACTCTTCCTGCGTCTCTGGTGGCACAAAAGTGCTCATTATCTGGGAAAACGGCACATCCAGGTTCATGTTGATGCACAACAAACCAATAACACGGTTTTCCCGATTCCGAATCGCAATTGTGACCGATTTCATCAGTACACCGCTTTTCGCCCGCGTAAAGTAGCAGCGAGAGACGCTACTGTCTGCACCTGTCATATCATGCAACATACGTAGAGCTAAATCTGTAATTGGTGAGCCAATTTTACGCCCGGTATGTTCACCATTAGCAATACGCACTGCTGAACACTTCAAATCCTGAAGAGAGTGCAGAACAATTTCGCAGTGGGAGCCGATGAGCATTGCCAACCCGTCAACAACAGCCTCATATGACTTAAGAATATCAAGATCTGTCTGCTCAAAAGGACGTTGATCCAGTAAATCAAGCTCACTGGTTTCGTTGGTTAGAAGCGAGTTGGACATGAAGAAACACCACCTTTTCCACGGAGTCTGTCGCGATGATGGTCATTATTATCGTAGGGCAGACTCATTTCTTAATACATTGCGCAAGCCCATAAAGTAATACAGCGCAGCACGACTGTGCCAGTTTTTATTATATCCTGGTTCCAATGAAAAACCGCCGCCTGTATGGCGACGGTTTCAATACTAACAGATTACTTGCTTGCTGCTGCGCTGGCATTGTCCGCTTTCGCATCCGCAGCCTTGTCATCATTCTTCGGTGCAGGCTTGATATCCAGCAGTTCGACATCGAAGACCAGCGTAGAGTTTGCAGGAATCCCCGGCACACCCGTTTTGCCGTAAGCCAGGTCTGGCGGAATGACCAGTTTAATTTTTCCGCCTTTCTTGATGTGCTTCAGCCCTTCTGTCCAGCCCGGGATTACACCATCCAGACGGAAAGAAAGCGGCTCACCACGGGTATAAGAGTTGTCAAACTCTGTCCCGTCAATCAATGTACCTTTGTAGTTAACAACCACGGTATCTGTATCTTTCGGCGCTTCACCTGAGCCTGCTTTCTCAACCAGGTACATCAGGCCAGACTTAGTGGTTTTAACCCCTTTTTCTTTCGCGAATGCTGTACGGTATGCAGTACCTTTGTCTTCATTTTCTTTCGCGTCTTTTTCCATTTTTGCCTGAGCAGCAGTTTTCACGCGGGTTTCAAACCCTTTCAGCGTTTCTTCGATTTCCTGATCAGACAGCTTGCTCTTATCAGCAAATGCATCCTGTACCCCGGCAATCAGTTGCGCTTTATCCAGTTTGATACCCAGTTTTTCCTGCTCTTTAAGGGAGTTATCCATGTAGCGGCCCAGAGATGCACCCAGCGCATATGCTGCCTGCTGGTCGTCATCTTTGAATTTTGCAGCACTCTTGTCTGCTTTCGCCGCAGCCCCTTGTTCCGCAGAGGTCGTAGCTGCAGATACCAGAGGTGTATTCAGTGCCATCGCCATAGTGGTTGCCAGCAGCGTGGCTTTAAACAGTGATTTCATCCATTATCTCCGGGCAGGGCGTCACACCCCAGGGTTAAGAAATTAAACTAACAGAGCGACGTACTATAACGTCGGGAAAGAAAGCAGCACAATCTCTAACGCGGTTATTGCGTCAAATTCTGACTTATTTTTGTGTAAATTAATGTCATGGTCAGGACTGGCGGTATTTACGCCATAATTCAAGTACAATCCCCCGCATATTGCCCTGAGCGGGCTCAAATTCCGGGAGAACAATATGCAAAGCACAGAGACAGAAAAACGCCTGGAGGAGTTAGAAAGCCGGCTGGCATTTCAGGAATTCACTATCGAGGCACTTAACCAGGCTGTTTCCAGCCATGAACTGGAACTTGCCAGGTTGCGTGAACACATTCGTTTACTGGTGGAAAAACTGAAGGCAAGTCAACCGTCAATGCTGGCATCACAATCGGAAGAAACACCTCCGCCACACTATTAACAAAAACCACAGAAACCAGCATTAAAAAAGGGCGCTACTGCGCCCTTTTTTGCCGCTCAGCGGATTAATGGCAACCACACCCGCCATTACCACAACCACCGTTGCCATGTTCGTGGTCATGACCATGACCACCACAGCAACCTTCGTGGTCGTGATCATGATGGTGATCATGAGCACCATGAACGTGACCATGAGCAAGTTCTTCCTCAGTGGCTTCACGCACAGCGACAACTTCCACATTGAATTTCAAATTCTGGCCAGCCAGCATATGGTTACCGTCAACCACAACGTGGTCATCTTCCACACCCGTGATTTCAACCGGTACCGGTCCCTGATCGGTTTCAGCCAGGAAACGCATCCCAACTTCGAGCTCATCAACACCCATGAATACATCTTTCGGTACACGCTGTACCAGATTTTCATCATACTGACCGTAAGCGTCGTTTGCGCCAACGCTGACATCAAAGCGATCACCCACTTCATGGCCATCCAGCGCATTTTCCAGGCCAGAGATCAGCGACCCATGACCGTGCAGATAGTCAAGCGGCGCGCTTACCGGAGACTCATCAACTAACACACCGTCTTCTGTACGTACCTGATAAGCCAGGCTGACCACCAGGTCTTTTGCTACTTTCATGATATCTCCTGAACGTGGGGAAAAAACTGGCGCGAATTGTAGCTGAAATTCACGCCGGTGTACCCAATAGCTTAAAGAAAGCTGACGCGTATCGCTAGTCCGGATGAAAAATCCCTATGACTTGCTCGTGTTCGCGCAATTGCTCACGCGCCTGTTTATCGGCCTCACGCATCTGGTGGCCGCATTTCACACAGGCAACAATATCGACATTATTTTCACGCCACATAGCCAGTGAATCCTGTGCCTGGCACTGCGGGCACACTGCACCCGCGATAAAACGTTTACGTACCGCCATTACTCACCTTGTTATTCAAATTCGTCCCAGCCATCCAACTGATGACGCTCTCGTTGTAATTCACGCTGAAAGATCTCTTCCAGTTCCCTGCGCGCTTCTTTTACCCGCGAGATTTGCGCAGTATCGGTATGCACAGGCATCAACTCACGTAACATACGCATATCCAGGCGACGAAAATGTAATTGCGCTCGCAAAGCCTGATGAGGATGCATTCCAAGAGAGATTAGCGTTTTTTTCCCCAACTCCAGCGCACTGGAAAATGTTTCACGGGAAAATTGTGTGACCCCGGCCTGTAATAGCTCATGAGCCTCAACGCGCCCCCGCGCCCGCGCAAGGATAGCTAAATGTGGGAAATGTTTCTGGCAAAGGTGCACGATTTTCAGCGTGTCTTCCGGCTCATTGCAGGTAATAACGATAGACTGTGCGTTTTCAGCGCCTGCTGCGCGTAACAACTCTGCGTCCGTCGCATCACCGTAGTACACCTTATAATCATATTTCCGCATGATATTAACAGCACTGATATCACGTTCCAGAACAGTGATTCGCATCTTATTCGCCATCAATAAGCGCCCAATCACCTGACCAAACCGGCCAAAACCAACAATAATGACCTGGGGATGGTCATCTTCAACCCAGGGGCGTTCATCACTGTCAGTTACGGGTTGGTTAAAACGGCGCACCAGCACACTATCAATCACCCGCATTAGTAGTGGTGTGGTCATCATCGAAAGGGTGACCGTCACCAATAACAAGGCCAGTTGATTACCAGCAAAAATATGCTGTGCAGACGCTGCGGAAAACAAGACAAAAGCAAACTCTCCCCCCTGGCTTAACACCCCAGCAAGCTGAGCTCGCTCGGAAGAACGCAATCCTCGCCAGTGAGCCAGCACATAAAGCACACCCATTTTGATGCTGACCAGAAGCGCTACACTGACCAATATCCATAGCCAGTGGGTATAAAGCACACCCAGGTTGAGTACCATGCCAACCGAAATGAAAAACAACCCTAACAGCAGCCCTTTGAAGGGTTCTATAGCACTTTCAAGTTCATGACGATATTCACTTTCCGCCAGCAGAATTCCGGCAATAAAGGTCCCCAATGCCATGGAAGCGCCAAGCAAATCCATAAACAGTGCCGCACCAAGAACCAGTAACAATGCAGCCGCGGTGAAGACTTCGCGCACACCTGATGCCGCAATGATGCGAAAGACAGGGCGAAGTAAATAACGCCCCCCCACCAGCATGCCAGCAAACGCCACCACCTTAATGCCGAATTTGAACCAGTCAGGTGTCTGCCCTTCGCCACCAGCCAGTAAAGGGACCAACGCCAACGCCGGGATCACCGCCATATCCTGGAAGAGCAAAACCGAAAAACCCAGTTGCCCCCCTTCACTGCGTTTCATGCCCTTTTCTCGCATCAACTGCAGCGCCATTGCCGTTGATGACATAGCAAGCCCAATGCCACCAATAACAGCAGCAGGCAAAGAAAAGTGGCTCAGCATTAATAAACCACCAAGGATCACTGCGCTAATCACTACCTGCAAGGTTCCGACACCGAAAATGGAGCGCCGCAACCGCCAGAGTTGCGCAGGGTTTAATTCGAGCCCAACCAAAAACATCAGGAAAACCACACCAAGTTCTGAGAAGTGCAATATCTCATCGACATCGCTTATCATCCTCAGCCCCCAGGGGCCAATAGTTATCCCGGCCAACAGATACCCCAATACCGCCCCAATACCAAGACGGGCAGCCAGTGGCACAGCCACGACCGCCGCCAGAAGAAATACGACACCTGCAACAAGGAGATCGGGTTGATGCATCAAATTCCTCCCTGGTTAAACGGTGAAGACAACCACTCGACATATGCCCGTGCATGGCTGGCAAGCTCATCAGCGGGCAACCGCCGGGCCCAATAGATCACAAAGGGGTTTAACCAGTGCATCCTGCACAAGGCGGCGGTTAATTCAAATGGGCGTAAAATCTCACTCAGCGGGAAGCGGTTAAGCCCATCGTACTGAAACGCACCTTCAGGCTCGCCAGTGGTGATGACACTGCGCCAGTATTTCCCCACCAGGGCATTGCCCCCTTGTCCACTGGCAAACCCACGGCTTAACACGCGATCCAGCCACTCTTTAAGTAATGCCGGGCAACTGTAAGTGTACAGTGGATGCTGAAATACAATGATGTCATGCTCCCGTAAAAGGGCCTGCTCATGCTGGATATCAATAAAAAAATCAGGATAGTGGGCATAGAGGTCGTGGACAGTCACGTTAGGCAGTTGAAAAACACCGTCCAGTAAGACCCGATTAGCTACTGAACTGTGAAATTCAGGATGGGCGTACAACAGCAAAACCTTGGGTGGCTGCGACATCATTACCCTCCGGGGATCGTTTTGAGTGCTGTTTTGGGCTAACATGCAGCGCGGTTGGCCCAATACTGGCCCAGGTTACCTGATTATAATGACAAATTAACATAGTCTAAACATACGGCGCGCTATGATCGTTTTCTCTTCACTACAAATTCGCCGCGGCACCCGCGTGCTGCTCGACAATGCTACCGCTACTATCAACCCCGGGCAGAAAGTCGGGCTGGTTGGGAAAAATGGTTGCGGTAAATCCACGCTGTTATCGCTATTGAAAAGTGAAATCAGTGCCGATGCAGGTAGCGTGACCTGGCCTGGCAACTGGGCTATGGCCTGGGTTAACCAGGAAACGCCCGCGCTCCCGGAACCCGCCATTGAGTATGTGATTGATGGCGACCGTGAATACCGCCAGCTTGAAGAGGCGTTAAAAAACGCAAATGAAGCGGATGACGGCCATGCCATTGCCACCGTGCACGGCAAACTGGATGCCATTGATGCCTGGACCATTCGCGCACGCGCGGCAAGCTTATTGCACGGTCTGGGTTTTACCAATGAGCAGCTTGAACTGCCAGTGAGCGATTTTTCAGGTGGCTGGCGCATGCGTCTGAACCTGGCTCAGGCGTTGATATGCCGCTCAGATTTACTACTACTTGATGAACCCACCAACCACCTGGATTTGGAAGCGGTTGTCTGGCTGGAGCGCTGGCTAAAAAGCTATACCGGCACACTCATTCTTATTTCCCATGACCGGGATTTTCTTGACCCGGTTGTTGATAAAATCCTGCACATTGAACAACAAGCGTTGTTTGAGTACACCGGTAACTATTCCTCATTTGAAGTACAGCGCGCGACTCGTCTTGCCCAGCAGCAGGCGCAATATGAAAGCCAGCAACTGCGTGTAGCGCATCTGCAAAGCTACATTGAGCGTTTTCGCGCTAAAGCCACCAAGGCGAAACAAGCTCAGAGCCGCATCAAGATGCTGGAACGCATGGAGTTAATTGCTCCGGCGCATGTTGATAATCCGTTTCATTTCGAGTTTCGTGAACCCGAAAGCCTGCCAACCCCCTTACTGAAAATGGAACATGTCAGTGCGGGTTATGGTGATAAGACCATTCTGCGTTCAATCAAACTCAACCTGGTCCCAGGTTCCCGTATTGGTTTGCTGGGCCGAAATGGCGCCGGGAAATCGACACTGATTAAACTGCTTGCTGGTGATCTGGAACCACAGCAAGGTGAAATCGGCCTGGCGAAAGGTATCAAACTCGGTTACTTCGCACAGCACCAACTGGAATACTTGCGCGCAGATGAATCCCCGTTACAACATCTGGCACGAATGGCTCCTGGTGTGCCTGAACAACCGCTGCGCGATTACCTGGGCGGTTTTGGTTTTCAGGGCGATAAGGTTAATGAGCCAACCCTGCGTTTCTCTGGTGGAGAAAAAGCGCGGTTAGTGCTCGCGTTGATTGTCTGGCAGCGCCCTAACCTGTTGTTGCTCGATGAACCAACCAACCACCTGGATTTAGATATGCGCCAGGCGCTGACAGAGGCCTTGATTGACTTTGAAGGCGCACTGGTCGTCGTTTCCCATGATCGCCACTTACTGCGTACTACCACCGACGACCTGTATCTGGTACACGATGGCAGTGTTGAACCCTTTGATGGGGATTTGGATGATTACCAGCAATGGTCTCTGGACCAGCACAAACAGGAGCGGCAAGAAAGCAACCTGAAGGAAACGGTTAAGGATAACCAGAACAGTGCTCAGGCGCGTAAAGATCAGAAGCGGCGTGAAGCAGAACTCCGCGCACAGACGCAGCCTTTACGTAAAACACTTGAGCGGCTGGAAAAAGAGATGGAAAAACTCAACAGCACACTGAGTGACCTGGAAACCCGGCTTTCAGATACAGCTATCTATGATATTAGCCGTAAAGCTGACCTCACAGACTGCCTGCAACAACAGGCACAAGCGAAAGCTGCGCTGGAAGAGAGTGAAATGGCATGGCTGGATGCGCAGGAACAACTCGAACATATGCTTTCTGGCGGGCAAGAGTAACCCTGGAAAAACGTGCACATGAGTATAACCTCATGTGCACCATATTCAGAGAAGAGCTGGTGATGGCCTTGCGTCCACCACTGTCCTATTGCTGAGCAGCAAGGCGCTGGCGCAGCACCTCAATGTGTTCAACATTATACTGTTTGCCATCCAGAAAACGGGTTTTCAGTTCACCTTCACGTTCCTGCTCTGGAGTCTGCTCATCCAAAAGGCATAACTCACCCTGTGCATTTCGCATCACTTTCAACAACCCTCTTGCGGAACGTTTCAGGCCGCTATCTGTTTTCGGTTCCTTAAAGATCATGCGCCCTGTTCCGTTGACGGCCCCCCAGGTAGCTTTCATTGCGAAGCCGAACGTATCACGCGTATTGTACTGATAGGTGTATGAACCAACACCAAACACGACACAGGAGCTGGCAAAACCTTTTGCCGCAAGGCGGCGTAAAATTTCATGGGTACGCTCCAGAGTAATTGAATCACCATAAATCAGGCCTACATGGGAATCGAGCACCTTGTAACCTTTGCTGTTCACTGTACCGCCAAATATCTCCCACAAAACTTCAACAGAACCTTTTTCCTGAGGAGAACGCGTGGCGCGTTGATCATCATCAGCACCTGTACCACATAAAATATCTACCGGATCACCACTGTCCGGGCGAAAAACCACTTTGCCTTCCCGCGCCATAATGGCGGCTTTCAGTTCACGGGTATAGCTTGTGAGCACCTGCCAGTAATCCCAGGTATCTGAGACGATAGACACAAACCCCTGAGGGTACAAATCACAAATCAGACGGCGAAATGTAGCTATTTCATGCTCTTTTTCACCCATGCACATCACACTGTGTTCTGTTGCCGGAATACTGCCTGCTATAAAGTAATCAGCATCATTGCCGGTATAATACTGACGGGCATACACAACCGCCGGAATGCTGTCAGTCCCTTTAAAACTCAGCAAGTGCCCGCAACCAGCCTGGGCGACATCCTGCATACCCGCCATTCCCCGGAAAGAGAAGTCATGGCACTGAAAATCCAGGTGAGCAAAGTCATCACACGTTTGTTCCGCCCAGGTTACACATATTTTGTGATAGTGGTGTGCGATAGTAGCGTTTGTTGATGCTTTCCACAGCTCAGCTGAGAGCACAGTTTCCAGGTAATTAACCAGCCAGAAGAATTCATCCCGGGTGTTGGTAATTGTTAATACCGGCACTTTCATCGGAATTTTATCGCCTTCGTCCAGTCCTTTAATGTGTAAAGGCAAATAACCTAAACGGTGCAATGCCCGAATATGTTCAACATCAACAGCATTTTTTCCCAGGTAACTGTCCATCAGCATTTTGTATTCGCTAACCACCTGTTCTTCCGGCTGTGCGAAAAACTGGCTGTTAAACATGTCTATCAGGAACCATTTTATGAAACCTTGCAGGCCGAAAAATACCAGCTTGTTATCCGCAACTGGCGAACAGAAAAAACGATCGCTGCGTGGCGTAAAATTCGAGTAAACACGCGTTGTGCCTTCAGGGTATTGTTCACGGTGTGAAACTTTATAACCATCAATTGCCAGAATAGGGTTAATCATCATGTCCGTATCTCCTTAAGCCACAAATAACGTGTCAATATCCACAACAGAAAGGCGTGGATCAGTCGGAAACTGTGTAGAAAATGAAGTGGTGGTATAAATGTGGTGAATACCCTGGCTAAGCAGGTTTTCCACACCTTTAGAAAAAATACCGTGCGTCACATACAAACTGACTGAACGCGCTCCCGCCGCTAATAGCACCTGAGCAGACCCAATAAAGGTTCCCCCGGCATCACACAAGTCATCGGTAATCAGCAGGTCTTTTCCAGCCACATCACCACTCGCCAGGGCAAACCCGGTTAATGCGCCGGTTACTACATCCCTGTTTTTAGTCATGATGGCGAAATCTTTTGCCCCAGCAGCGGCAGCGACGGCATGAATCTTTTTCAGTGCACCAGCATCAGGTGCCACCAGCATTAATGCGCCCGACTGTAATTGCGAGCGTAATTCTTCATGGGCCAACACGGCGGCTTCCTGCGGAATAATGACCATGTTGCGCACTGCAGCCGCCGCAGATTCACTGTGCGGGTCAAGGACAAAAACTTTGTCAAAGTTAAGGCTGTTTAGTGCGTCAGCAAAAATACGTAACGCGAAGCTGTCTCCGGGTTGCATATACCTGTCCTGCCGGGCATATGCCAGCCAGGCAAGTTGCAAGTGGCTGAAACGGATATCACACTGATGGCGAATAGCATCAACAGACTGAGCCAGTAACATCCAGTCATCCATCGTGGCAAGCCCGGTTGCCCGAACCACCATTTTATTAGCAAAATCTGGTAACTCAGTCCGTGCTTTTGCCCAAACCGCACCGTCTGGGAAACATCCGGTTTCAACCATGATTGCTTGATTATCAAGCCAAATGTTCAGTGTCATTCCCATTACCGCCTCCAATTAATGTCCTTAAGACACTTATAATATTGTCTCAAAGACACTTTATTGCAAGTAAAAATTGTCACAAAGACACAATTTATAATTAATGCATTGATTAATCTCAGAAAAAAAACATACCCTCTCTGAACTACCTCCATGTAAAATGTGACCTTGAGACAGTTATTGTGGAGAGTGAAGATGGAAAGCGAAGAGCAGTACCTGAAAAATTATGACGCCAGTCGTTTCCCCTCACCTATCGTCACAGTCGACAGCGTGCTGTTCACTTTGCATGAAAAACAACTGTGTGTATTGTTAGTCAAGCGCAGCCAACACCCGTTTCAGGGGCTATGGGGGCTGCCTGGTGGTTTCATTGACTTACAACAGGATAATTCCACCCAGGCAACAGCAACGCGCAAACTGGCAGAAAAAACAGGCATTACCCCTTCCTGGCTTGAACAACTGGAAACTTTCTCCGGGCCGAACCGTGACCCCAGGGGCTGGAGCATCACTGCAACCTGGTTTGCACTCATCGCATGGGAAGCCTGCCAGCCACATATTGCAACAGTAAGTGATGTTCAGTGGTGTCCGGTAGCAAACCTGGAAAGCGAAGCACTGGCTTTTGACCACGCCACAATCATTGCCTCAGCCTTACAGCGCCTGCGGCAAAAAACGATGTACTCGCTGTTACCAGTCTATTGCCTGCCAGATACATTTACCCAAACTCAGTTGCAGGAAGCAACCGAAGCTATTCTTGGGCAACCGGTACAGCGCAAAAGCCTGATTCGCCGTTTTGAAGCGTCAGGAATGTTTGAAGATACAGGGCAAAGTGTTGCCACCGGAGCCAGAAAAGCACGTTTGTGGCGGCGTAAACCCAACATCCCGGTTCACTTGTTTTCGCGTAATCTGCTGCCAGAGTGAACACAAAATGGTTAATTTTGAATCAATGCCGTGAAATACATAAACGAGACGTATGACTCACGGTATAGTAGCCAGTAATTAGCGCGATAATGAATTGATACCCGTTTTACAACTATGACCCAGATTACCCCCGTCGATGCCAGTGAAGAAAACAACAGTCAGAGGGATTTTCACCCTATGCCTGGGCTTTCTAACCCGCATTTACAAACTATGCTGCCCCGCCTCATTCGCCGGCGCCTGCACTTCACCCCTTTTTGGCAGCGGCTTGAGCTTCCGGACGACGATTTTGTTGATCTTGCATGGAGCGAAGACCCACAACTGGCTCTGCATAAACCCCGGCTGGTGGTGTTTCATGGCCTTGAGGGCAGCCTGTACAGCCCCTACGCCCACGGCATGATAGAAGCGGCGAAAGCGCAGGGTTGGTTGGGTGTCGTAATGCATTTTCGCGGCTGTAGCGGAACACCGAACCGCCAAAAGCGGATTTATCATTCCGGTGATACCGGCGATGCCAGTTACTTCCTTAACTGGTTGAATCTGCGTTACGGTTCGGTACCCACTGCTGCTGTTGGTTACTCGTTGGGTGGCAACATGCTGGCCTGCCTGTTAGCAGAACAAGGTACACAGTGCACGCTGGATGCAGCGGTAATCGTCTCTGCACCCTTTATGCTGGAACAGTGCTGCTACCATATGGAGCGGGGATTCTCTCGTATTTATCAACGTTATTTGCTGAACTTACTGAAAGCGAATGCCAGCCGGAAACTGGCTGTGTATCCGGGCTCACTCCCTGTCGATTTAACCCGGCTACGCAAAGTAAAACGAATCAGAGAATTTGATGATTTAATTACTTCCCGTATTCACGGTTTTGATGATGCGCTGGATTACTATCGCCAATGCAGTGCAATGTCCCATCTGCCGAATATAGCGGTAAATACACTGATTATTCACGCAAAGGATGATCCCTTTATGGATCACCATGTCATACCAGACAGCACACTACTTCCGTCAAACATTGAATACCAGCTCACCGACCATGGTGGCCATGTCGGGTTTATCGGTGGTAGCATCGCTCGCCCAGAAATGTGGCTTGAAAAGCGCATTCCCAGCTGGTTAACCCGTTATTTAAGTAATTAAAATGATCATTCCCTGGCAACAGATAGCACCTGAAACGCTGGATAATCTGATTGAATCCTTCGTATTACGTGAAGGCACTGATTACGGCGAGCAGGAACGCTCGCTTGCTCAAAAAGTAGCCGATGTAAAACGACAACTAAAACAGGGGGATGCTGTGCTGGTTTGGTCTGAATTGCATGAAACAGTGAATATCATGCCTCGCACACAATTTAAGGGCTGATTCACAGGCGTCACATACAGTATTGGCATCCACCACTATACTGCTTTAACCTGCAGTACTGTGCGTTTTACCTTGCCTCTTACTGATGGAGTGGTTGTTTATGTCAGCCAAGCACCCTGTTATTGCGGTTACCGGTTCCAGCGGGGCCGGTACCACAACAACCAGCATTGCCTTTCGTAAAATTTTTACTCAACTTAATCTGCGTGCTGCTGAAGTTGAAGGCGACAGTTTTCACCGCTATACACGCCCTGAAATGGATATGGCGATACGTAAAGCACGCGATCTTGGGCGTCACATCAGCTATTTTGGGCCAGATGCCAACGACTTTGCCTTGTTGGAGCGCACATTCAGGCAATACGGCGAACAGGGTAACGGTCAGTCCCGCAAATATCTGCACACTTATGATGAAGCTGTTCCCTGGAACCAGGTACCCGGTACCTTTACCCCCTGGCAACCACTGCCTGAACCCACGGACGTATTATTTTATGAAGGGTTGCATGGCGGTGTCGTTACCCAGACTCATGATGTTGCTCAACATGTTGATCTTCTGGTCGGCGTGGTGCCTATCGTCAACCTTGAGTGGATACAAAAACTGGTAAGAGATACCAGTGAGCGCGGCCATTCCCGGGAAGCTGTGATGGATTCCGTTGTGCGTTCAATGGAAGATTATATCAATTACATTACACCTCAGTTCTCACGTACTCATCTTAACTTCCAGCGCGTCCCTACAGTGGATACGTCCAACCCTTTTGCCGCAAAAGCCATTCCTTCACTGGATGAAAGTTTTGTAGTCATTCATTTTCGTGGGCTGGAAGATATCGATTTCCCATGGCTTTTGGCAATGCTGCAAGGGTCATTTATTTCACATATCAATACATTAGTTGTCCCTGGTGGGAAGATGGGACTGGCGATGGAGTTAATCATGACGCCACTGGTTAAACGCCTGGCGGAAGGGAAAAAAGTCGCGGGAGGCTGATATGGGGTACCAACAGGCAGGGTGCTGCATGGCGCAGCACCCGTCATGAAAACTTAACCTTCAACGACTTCCCATGAGTGCGTGATAGTGGCAGCTTTGCCAAGCATTAACGCAACAGAACAATATTTTTCTGCAGATAAATCTACCGCACGAGCCACGGCATTATCTTTCAGATCTTTCCCTGTAACGATGAAGTGCAGATTAATAGAGGTAAACAAACGCGGTGCTTCTTCCCGGCGTTCAGAAGTCAGTTTGACTTCACAATCAGTCACATTGTGACGACCTTTTTGTAAAATAGAGACCACATCAATGGCACTGCATCCACCTGCTGCCATTAGCACCATTTCCATTGGACTTGGCGCTTTATCACCGGAGTTACCATCCATCAGCACCTGGTGACCTGAGGCGGATTCACCCAAAAATGTTAAACCTTCAACCCATTTAACTCGCGCCTGCATTCTTATTACTCCCAACTAAAGTGTCATCGCAACAGATTACGCGGCATTAACAAAACAGGCAATGGAAGGCGACACAGGTCATGCTGAAACGAGACAATAGAAGACACTACAGGAAACCTGTGCTAAAACAAACAAGATGTAACAGGCTGACAGTGACGTCATACCTGTTACAGAGGAAAAAGCGATTACAGACCAAACGACTTATGGCTCGCTTCAGGAATGGGGCGATTTAATGTTGTAACGCCAACAGGGCCCTACCCTGTCTTTGAGCAAGTTTATAATAGAGGATAACCGCGCATGGTGCTTGGCAAACCCCAAACAGACCCGACTCTCGAATGGTTCTTGTCACATTGCCACATTCATAAGTATCCATCCAAGAGCACCCTGATCCATCAGGGCGAGAAAGCAGAAACGCTGTATTACATCGTAAAAGGCTCTGTGGCCGTGCTTATCAAAGATGAAGAAGGCAAGGAGATGATCCTTTCTTATCTTAATCAAGGCGATTTTATTGGCGAGCTGGGGCTGTTTGAAGAAGGCCAGGAGCGTAGCGCCTGGGTTCGTGCAAAAACAGCCTGTGAAGTTGCCGAGATTTCATACAAAAAATTTCGCCAGTTGATCCAGGTAAACCCGGACATTCTGATGCGCCTTTCATCCCAGATGGCACGTCGTTTACAGGTCACTTCTGAAAAAGTGGGGAACCTGGCATTCCTCGATGTAACCGGCCGAATTGCACAGACTTTGCTTAACCTGGCAAAACAACCTGATGCGATGACTCACCCGGATGGCATGCAAATCAAGATCACCCGCCAGGAGATTGGTCAAATTGTTGGCTGTTCCCGTGAAACTGTGGGCCGCATTTTAAAAATGCTGGAAGATCAAAACCTGATTTCCGCTCATGGTAAGACAATTGTGGTATACGGTACTCGTTAATTTTACTGTATTTAATCACGCATACAGGCACGCTTTAGAGCGTGCCTTTTTGTTTGCACAACCAGGCATCCCTTCAGCTTTACCTAACAAATTCTGAAAATTGTTCATGAATGACACAAAACTGTCACAAATTCGCCTTATTCTTCCCAGGTACTGAAAACACAGCGATTAAAAAATTATTTTTGATCTAACCTTTTCCGGGAGAAATTATGGCAATGCTTAGCTCTTCAGCCCGTCTTGTAATCGCCGCTCTGACTCTGTCCACCACAACTGCATTTGCAGCCACTAACCTGACCGGTGCCGGTGGTACATTCCCAGCGCCGGTTTATGCAAAATGGGCTGCAGAATACCAGCAGAAAACAGGTTCTCAGGTAAACTACCAGGGAATCGGTTCTTCAGGTGGTATCAAACAAATCATTGCAAAAACCGTTGATTTCGGTGCATCTGATGCGCCAATGAGCGATGCTGACCTGGCAAAAAATGGCCTGTTCCAGTTCCCGACCGTTATCGGTGGCGTAGTTCTGGCCGTTAACATCCCGGGTATTAAATCAGGTGAATTAACTCTGGATGGTAAAACACTGGGTGATATTTACCTGGGTAAAATCAAAAAATGGAATGACCCGGCTATCACGAAGCTGAACCCAAAAGCCAAATTGCCGGATACCAACATAAATGTTGTGCGCCGCGCAGATGGTTCAGGCACATCTTTCGTCTTCACCAGCTACCTGTCTAAAGTGAGCCCGGACTGGGCAAGCAAGGTAGGCAAAGGCACCACTGTTAAATGGCCAACCGGGCTGGGTGGCAAAGGTAACGATGGCGTGGCTGCATTTGTACAACGTTTGCCGGGTTCTATTGGTTATGTTGAATATGCCTACGCAAAACAGAACAACCTGACCTGGACTAAATTGTTCGATGCTGACGGTAAAGCAATTGAGCCGACCCAACAAAGTTTCAGCAATAGTGCCAAAGAAGCAGACTGGAGCAAAACCTTTGCCCAGGATCTGACTTATCAGAAAGGTGCAGATGCATGGCCTATCTCTTCTACCACGTTTATCCTGGTCTACAAAAAACAAGAAAACGCACAGAAAGGTGCTGAAGTGCTGAAATTCTTTGACTGGGCCTACAAAAATGGTAACGCTATTGCCAGCAGCCTTGATTACGCGCCTCTGCCAGCAAATGTTACCGATCAGATTCGCGCAGCCTGGAAAGCAAACGTGAAAGACAGCTCAGGTAAAGCGCTGTATTAATTTTCACTTGTGAAACAGCTTGTTTGCAGGCTGTTTCAACGATAAAAAGCCGGATTATCCGGCTTTATTTATTATTAATTTCCCCTGCACACGCTACAAAAACACAGACAGGAGTTGTATTAATACAGTTACAGCCCTTTCACCACTGCCTTTATTGCACCGGCAAAACGGACCATACCATCTTCTATATCTTTATAATCAATAACCAAAGACGGGGCCAGACGAATCACATCCGGGCCAGCGTTAAGGATCATCAAATCATTCGCGGCGGCTGCATTCAGTACATCACGCGCCCGGCCCTTATATGCTGCACTTAATTCGGCGCCAATCAGTAACCCCATCCCACGGATATCACTGAAAACAGCATATTGTTCATTAATCTGCTGCAGGTGTTTTACGAACAACTCGCGTTTCGCCATAACGCCATCCAGTACTTCCGGCGTGTTGATAATATCGAAAGCTGCCCCTGCTACCGCACACGCCAGCGGATTACCGCCATAGGTTGAGCCATGCGAGCCAACATGGAAAGCCGATGCAATCTCTTTTGTTGTCAGCATCGCACTGATTGGGAACCCACCGCCAATTGCTTTAGCACTGGTCAAAATATCGGGAGTCACATCATAGTGCATGTAAGCAAACAGCTTGCCAGTACGCCCCATACCACATTGAACTTCATCAAACACCAGCAAAGCCTGGAATTCGTCACACAGCTCACGCAGGCCTTTCAGAAACTCAGGTGTGGCCGCCATCACACCACCTTCTCCCTGAACAGGTTCCACCACGACAGCACAGGTGTGGTCATCCATAACGGCTTTCACCGCATGTAAATCATTAAAAGGCACATGAACAATATCTGCTGGTTTCGGCCCAAAGCCATCTGAATATTTAGGCTGCCCCCCTACAGAGACAGTAAATAAAGAACGACCATGAAAAGCATTATGAAAAGCGATTATTTTCGTTTTATAAGGGCTGTGGCGCGTGGACGCATAGAAACGAGCCAGCTTAAAGGCGGTTTCATTGGCTTCAGTGCCCGAATTCATAAACAAAACACGCTCTGCAAAAGTTGAGGCTATCAGTTTTTGCCCAAGCTTCAATGCTGGCTCATTAGTAAACACATTGCTGGTATGCCACAACGTTTCACCCTGCGCTTTCAGTGCTTCAACCAGCGCCGGATGGCAGTGCCCCAGCGCTGTAACCGCAATACCGCCTGCCAAATCAACGTACTCATTACCTTGCTGATCCCACACTCGGCTCCCTTTACCTTTTACCGGGATAAAGTTTGCGGGCGCAAAAATTGGAACGATAACGTCATCAAATGTAGAGCGGGTTACTGCGGGTTGTTCAGTTGCCATTTCATATCCACCTATGTTTAGCAGAAATGCGTAATGAAATTATAATCACAAAATATGCATAAAAAATCACTTAATGGCAATAAAAAATCAACGATTCAGGAAATTATTCAAAAGCGCATGGCCCTGTTCGCTAAGAATACTTTCCGGATGGAACTGTACTCCTTCAATATCCAGCAACCGGTGACGGATCCCCATAATTTCTTGTTGTTCCGTCCAGGCTGTCACTTCAAATACCTCAGGCAGACTCTCACGTTCAAGCAATAAGGAGTGGTAGCGGGTAACAGTCAGTGGATTATTCAGACCATGAAAAACCCCTTGATCATTATGGCGGATCGCAGATGTTTTCCCATGCATTACCTTCGCGGCGCGAACCACATTGCCGCCAAATGCCTGGCCAATCGCCTGGTGACCCAGACAGACGCCTAAAATCGGGCACCTGCCTGCATAATGGCGTATCGCTGACAGAGAAATACCAGCGTCATCTGGCGTACATGGTCCTGGAGAAATAACCAGCTTCTGTGGCGCGAGCTGGTCTATATCATCAAGGGTTATTTCATCGTTACGTTTTACCAGCACCTGCGCGCCCAGCTCACAAAAATACTGGTACAAATTCCAGGTGAACGAATCATAGTTATCAATCAGCAATAACATAGCAACTCCCGTTCTAAAAACGGGCATATTCTACCGGTTTTACCCTTGTGAACGGGGAAAATAACGCCATGATGCAGAAAAAGCTGGAGGGGCGAAGCAGGTGTTACTTTCCCGCTTCGCACAAGCAGATTATGGCAGCACTTTAGCTGAGAGGATCACAACAGGCTTAGAGGGAACATTTTGGTAAGGGCCAACATTATGGGTAGGTACCTGAGCGATTTTATCCGCTACATCCATGCCTTTCACCACCTTGCCAAAAACAGCGTATCCGTAATCACGCTGGCCATGGTTTAAAAATGCATTGTCCGCCACATTGATAAAGAACTGGCTGGTTGCACTGTCTTTATCTGCCGTCCTCGCCATCGCTATTGAACCACGCGTATTACGTAACCCATTGTCGGCTTCATTCTTAATTGGCGGTTTCGTGGCTTTTTGCGTCATATCCACATTAAAGCCCCCACCCTGAATCATAAACCCTGGAATCACACGATGAAAAATCGTGTTGTTGTAAAAGCCACTATTGACATAATCCACAAAGTTTTTCACCGTCACTGGCGCTTTTCCGCTATCCAGCACTAGCTCGATATTCCCGGCCGACGTTGTCAGCAGCACATGAGGATCCCCTTTTGCCGCGAGTGCAGAAGAGGAAATCGAAGTCAGGGCAAAGACAGCCGTAACGGCCGCCAGAGTCGATTTCAGCATGAATGGTTTCCTTTACAAGCAATAAAAAATGCAATGAAACGATTCTAAAGAGCCACCTGCCGACAAGCCAGCCATTTACTCTTTTTTACGTAACAGAATACATACCCCGGCAGTAACACCCTCCAGGGTCACTCTGTATGTTTCAATTGCATCAATAAAAACAATGCACTGATTTTATTTAATAAAAATGTACATACTCATCGTATTTTCCCGGTGGTATGGGCAATCAAATACCGCATATCCGGCGTTTCACTCTTCAACTGGGTGTATGTCAGGATTAATTGCCTGAAGGCTGCGGATTACCTGGCTGTGAAAAATCTACCAGTTCGCCTCCCTTATCCACCTGTACCCATGTCTGAGCAGGTTGCGTAGTGGTAATGATACGCCCATTACGGACAGACCAGCGCACCGGCACCTGCCGTCTTAGCGCATCAAAGCCATTCAGGGCTGGCAGAATTACCATGTTCGCCGGGTGCCCTTCCACAATACCGTAATCCGCAATACCCAGTGTGCGGGCACTGTTGTCGGTTATCAGCCGAATGCCCTCATCAATTTGCGGGTAGCCCATTAACTGGCAAATATGTAGCCCCATGTGCAACACCTGCAACATATTACCCGTTCCCAGTGGGTACCATGGGTCGAAAACGTCATCATGACCAAAGCAAACATTAATGTCCGCCTCCAGCATCTCTTTCACCCGGGTTATCCCACGGCGACGCGGGTAGCTGTCAAAGCGCCCCTGCAAATGAATATTCACCAAAGGATTTGCCACGAAATTAATCCCGGATAATTTCAAGAGCCTGAATAAGCGAGACGTGTAAGCACCATTGTAACTGTGCATGGCCGTAGTGTGACTTGCGGTGACGCGCTCCTTCATACCCAACTTCAGTGCCAGCGCAGCCACCGTTTCCACAAAGCGCGATTGCTCATCATCGATTTCATCACAGTGGATATCCAGTGGCCGGTCGTATTTCTCCGCCAGCGCAAAGGCAGTATGCAAAGACTCCACACCATATTCACGGGTGAATTCAAAATGCGGGATAGCTCCCACAACATCAGCGCCCATCACCAAAGCTTCCTCAAGCAAAGCGGCACCATTGGGATAAGACAGAATACCTTCCTGCGGAAATGCGACCAGTTGCAAATCAATCCAGGGCGCGACCTCCTGTTTTACTTCCAGCATGGCTTTCAGCGCAACCAGACCAGGGTCAGAAACATCCACATGACTACGTACATACTGGATCCCGTTTGCCATCTGCCATTTCAGCGTTTTCCACGCCCGCGCTTTTACATCTTCGTGGGTCAGTGTTGCCTTGCGCTCTGCCCAACGCTCAATGCCTTCAAATAAGGTTCCCGATATATTCCAGGCTGGTTCACCTGCAGTTTGTGTGGTGTCGAGATGAATATGAGGTTCAACAAAAGGAGGAAGTGCTAATCCGCCATGAGCATTAAGGACATCGTGGCTTCCATACACACGAGTTTCCGTCATGGGCGTTATTGCTCCAAACCGCCCGTTTTCAATAGTAATTTGCCACAAACCTTCACGCCCTGGCAGGCGCACATCCTGAATGAACCAAAACGTAGCTGGTGCCATATACCCTCCGGATGAATACATATTGAAAAACAGACAGCAAATATGAAGTTATCATGCCTTTTCGTTACAGGCACAACGCATATTCACTATGACGTGCAACAATAGCGCCTTACCACTTTATGTAAAAACCCGGGCATCACTGAAGGGAGCCGACAGTAAGTTACCAAACACCCGGCAAGACAACTTGCAGGCAAAATAACAGGAAGGAAAAGCATCAGGGATTACAGAAAAACCAACAAATTCAATGATTTTTTATCTGTATATTATTGATAGTTTAACGTATTCCCATCTGAATACTGAACTCATATTTAGGGGGCAGGGATCTGTACGCTTTAGTACGGCTATGAGATAGTCTTCGCCTTACTGTCAAAAATGCTTATCGCACTGGCCCGCGCAAGCGGGAGGAACGAGGAACTGCTGTGGATTATTTGCCTATTTTTTGTGAGCTGAAAAACCGCGATTGCCTGCTGGTTGGCGGAGGAGATGTCGCTGAGCGTAAAGCCAGGCTACTAATGGATGCAGGAGCCAACGTCATCGTCAATGCCCGGGAATTTACCCCACAGTTCACTGTTTGGGCTGAGCATAAGCAGTTGTCACTGGTTAAAGGTGATTTCTCACCTGCGTTAATGGATAGCAGTTGGTTGGTGATTGCGGCAACAGACGATGACCAAACCAATCAGCACGTTAGTCAGGAAGCAGAACGGCGTAAGCTTTTTTGTAATGTTGTCGATGCCCCTAAACGTGCGTCATTTATCATGCCGTCGATTATTGACCGCTCCCCCATCATGGTAGCGGTTTCCTCCGGTGGTACAGCACCTGTTCTTGCCCGGTTGCTGCGCGAAAAGCTTGAAGCTGTATTACCTCAACACCTAGGTAAGGTGGCCCAATTTGCCGGTCAGTTGCGTCAGAGAGTCAAAGATACTTTCACAACAATGGCTGAGCGTCGTCGTTTTTGGGAAAAGTTGTTCGCCAATGACCGAATTGCGCAATCTCTGGCAAATAACGATCCGGCCGCAATCCATTCGCAAACCGAAACATTATTCTCTACACCACTGGATAACCAGGGCGAAGTGGTTCTGGTTGGCGCGGGTCCTGGCGATGCCGGGCTGCTCACGCTTAAAGGATTACAGCAAATCCAGCAAGCCGATATTGTTGTGTATGACAGGCTGGTTTCTGATGATGTGATGAAACTGGTCCGCCGCGATGCTGACCGGGTATTTGTGGGCAAACGGGCGGGTTATCACTGCGTACCACAAGAAGAGATTAACCAAATATTGCTCAGAGAAGCGCAAAGTGGGAAACGTGTTGTCAGGCTAAAAGGTGGCGACCCGTTTATTTTCGGGCGAGGTGGCGAAGAGCTGGAAACGTTATGTGAGGCAGGGATTCCATTCTCTGTCGTTCCGGGTATTACTGCAGCTTCTGGTTGTTCCGCCTACTCAGGTATTCCACTGACTCACCGTGATTATGCGCAAAGTGTCCGCCTGGTTACCGGACACCTTAAGTCCAGTGGTGAAGAGCTGGACTGGGCCAGCCTTGCTGCAGAAAAACAGACACTGGTATTTTATATGGGACTAAACCAGGCGCCGGCTATTGAAAAAAACTTACTTGCTTGCGGGATGCCGTCTGAAACCCCCTGTGCTCTGGTAGAAAAGGGGACGGCGACTACACAGAAAGTGGTGCAGGGTACACTGGAACAACTGGCTGCTCTTGCTCAACAAGTGCAGAGCCCAAGCCTGATTATTGTTGGGCGTGTTGTTGGTCTACGGGAAAAATTAAACTGGTTCAGCAACCATTAAGCAAAAGCCCCCGGATGGGGGACTGAGTCTGATGACAAACCTCATGTTCGCACAGAACAAGAGGAAGTCATCCAATAAAAAACAAAAAAAATCAATTCATTGATTTTCGGCTGCTAACTAAAAAGAAGGAAAAGCCAAGCTTTTCCTTCTTTTTCATCAATCTGAAATCTCCGGATGGAGCTTCATTTTAAGGTTTAGCAACGAAACCAATTGCTTCGTACACTTTCTTCAAAGTTTCTGCTGCCTGGGCCTGTGCTTTCTTCGCTCCATCCCGCATAACTTGCTGCAAGAAAGCCTCATCATTCCGATAGCGATGGAAACGCTCCTGAAGCTCGCTCAGCATACCTGAAACGGCATCGGCAACCTCACCTTTGAGGTGACCATACATTTTGCCTTCAAAATGTTGTTCCAGCTCAGGAATACTCTGCCCGGTAACAGCAGACAAAATATCCAGCAAGTTAGATACACCAGCTTTATTGGCAACGTCATAACGAACAACAGGCGGCTCATCAGAGTCAGTTACCGCACGTTTGATCTTCTTAACCACTGATTTAGGATCTTCCAGCAATCCGATCACATTGTTGCGGTTATCATCGGACTTGGACATTTTTTTGCCCGGCTCAAGCAGTGACATAACACGAGCGCCAGATTTAGGAATAAAAGGTTCCGGCACTTTAAATACATCGCCATAAATCGCGTTAAAGCGCTGCGCGATATCGCGGCTCAATTCGAGATGCTGTTTTTGATCCTCACCAACCGGTACCTGGTTAGTTTGGTAAAGCAAAATATCAGCCGCCATCAGAACCGGATAATCAAACAGGCCAGCATTAATATTTTCGGCATAACGCGCAGATTTATCTTTAAACTGCGTCATGCGGCTCAGTTCACCAAAATAGGTGTAGCAGTTCAGCGCCCAACCTAACTGTGCATGTTCCGGTACGTGAGACTGAACAAAAATGGTGCTTTTTTCCGGATCAATACCACAGGCAAGATACAGAGCCAGAGTATCAAGTGTCGCTTTACGCAGTTTCTCAGGATCCTGGCGGGCCGTAATGGCGTGCAGATCCACAATGCAATAGATACAGTGGTAATCATCCTGCATGTTCACCCACTGACGCAGTGCACCCATATAGTTACCAATAGTTAATTCACCTGATGGTTGTGCACCACTAAAAACGATGGGCTTACTCATTTTTTCATTCCTGATTGTCATTGTGCGGGAGCCCAATAATGGGCAGGAGATCACTGAAACGATCACAAACAAAGTCAGGCTGACTTAACGTGATCGATTCACCATAGTTGTAACCATATGTCATGCCAGCAACGCTGACAGTAGCGGCTTTTGCGGCCTGGATATCATTGCGTGAATCCCCCACAAAAAGTAATTCATGAGGATACAGACCCAGTTTACCCAGTACCAGGTAAAGGGGAGCCGGGTGCGGTTTTTTGGCAGCGACATCATCACCACCGATAACCAGGTCAAAATAGTCAGCAATACCCAGTGTTTCCAGAATCGGCCGGACAAATGGCGTAGGTTTGTTGGTCACTATCGCCATTTTAACACCGTGCTCACGCAGAGTTTTCAAGGTATCCGCAACTGTCGGGAATAAATAACTGCCTTCCTCTGCATACTGGGCATAATACGTATCAAACAGGCGCCGCATCATTTCTGGCAGGCCATCCTGAGGTGATTTATCTTTCAAGGCCCAGGTGAGCGCTCGCTCAACCAGAATATCCGCGCCATTACCAATCCAGGTCGTCACACGGTCTTCACCTGCAGCCGGCAACTCAAGGGCATACAATGCGCTGTCAATGGCATCTGTCAGGCCTGGTGCACTATCAATTAATGTACCATCAAGGTCGAATGCGATGCCTTTAATACCTTCAAGCTTACCCATGGCTAACTTTTCCCAGCTCTTCACGCATTTGGTCAATCACTTGCCTGTAGTCTGGTTGCCCGAAAATTGCCGAACCAGCTACAAACATATCTGCACCAGCTGCCGCAATTTCGCCAATATTCTCTACTTTCACGCCACCATCAACTTCCAGGCGAATATCATACCCGGAAGCATCAATACGCTGGCGTACTTCACGCAACTTATCCAGTGTATGCGGGATAAAAGACTGGCCGCCGAACCCTGGATTCACGGACATCAACAAGATGACATCCAGCCTGTCCATTACATAATCAAGGTAACTGAGCGGCGTGGCTGGATTAAATACCAGACCGGCTTTACAGCCATGCTCTTTAATCAGTTGTAAGGTACGATCAATATGCTCGGACGCTTCCGGGTGAAATGTAATAATACTGGCGCCTGCCGCCGCGAAATCCGGGATTAACCGGTCAACAGGCTTCACCATCAGATGGACATCTATGGGTGCTGTTATTCCGTACTGACGCAGTGACTTCAACACCATTGGCCCAATAGTCAGATTCGGCACATAGTGATTATCCATCACATCAAAATGAACCACGTCTGCACCAGCAGATAAGGCTCTTGTGGTATCTTCGCCAAGACGGGCAAAATCCGCCGACAAAATTGAAGGGGCAATGAGATACTGTGTCATCCGCGTCTCCATTTTTAGAAATGCATTATGCGGCAGCGAAATTACTCAGACGTTATAGAGTGCCAGAAGTTCGTCTACTTTCTTGCGCGTGCCGCCGTTACTGCTGATGCTGCGCCGGACTTTTACAGGCAACAACGTACTTGCCAGCCTGTACCATTCCCGGGTCAATATTGTGTCATGATTAGAGATCAACACAGGAATGCGTTTTTGCCGCAACTTCTCAGCCAGAAAAGCCAAATTCTGTTGTTGTTCTACATTAAAACTGTTGGTGTGATACGCCGTAAAGTTTGCTGTTTCTGACAGAGGCGCATAAGGCGGATCGCAATAGACAACCGCACCTTTCATTGCCTTAGCCATGCTGGAATCATAAGACTCACAGACAAACTCAGCCCGCTGAGCTTTTTCCGCAAACAGAAACAATTCATCTTCGGGGAAATAAGGTTTCCTGTAACGCCCGAAGGGAACATTAAATTCACCACGCAAATTATACCGGCACAAACCATTGTACCCATGGCGGTTCAGATACAAAAAAAGTAGTGCCCGCTGAAATGGGTCCGTACTTTTGTTAAACGTGTCACGTAGTACGTAATAGCGTTCAGCGCAGTTGTTCTCTTGAACAAAAAAATTTTTAGATTCAGTAACATACTCCTCTGTACGTGTCTTGACGATGTTGTACAGACTAATCAAATCGCTGTTGATATCGGCGAGGAGATAACGAGAGTATTCTGTATTCAGGAAGACAGAACCCGCCCCGACAAAAGGCTCAATCAGGTACTCGCCTTCGGGGAGATGACGTTTAATGTCATCGAGCAGGGGGTATTTCCCCCCTGCCCACTTCAAAAAAGCGCGATGTTTTTTCATGCTGTATGACTAAATTACCTTCTCCCGCTGTGGAGAAGCTCCGACAGCATCCTGCGCTTTATACACTATTTAAGATCAGCCTGAACCTGATGAATGGGCTTGGTCCAGGGGTTTTTCGCTTGTACATCTGCCGGGAGCGATGACACTGCGCGTTTGGCATCATCGCGATTTGCATAAATGCCGCTTACCAGAACATACCAAGGTTGGCCATTACGCGTTGTTTTGTACACCACATAATCTTTAAGCTGCTCTTTCTTAGCCCAGTTTGACAAGTTGGCCTCGTTGGAAGAACTGCTTAATTGCAAAGTGTAATGACTACCCGGGGCTGATTTCAGGGCATTAATATTGCCAATAGTACCGCCCGAAGCTGCAGCAGGCGCGGGCGTAGTTTTTGCCACCGCCACATGTTCCTGGGTAGCAGGCGCTGCACGAACAGGCTCAGGTTTCTTCACAACCGGCGTGGGTTCGCGTGTTTTCACCGGCGCGGGTTCTGCGGCCCTGGCTGTTTTCTCCCTGGCTGAATGAGAAGGTTCAATGACCACTTCGCGGCGTGTCTTTGCCGGCTCATTGTGACGCACAGTGCGCTCTGGTGCAGCCACAGGTGAGGATTTACCATTCACAGGAGCGACCGTAGCAGGTTCTGTCGGCAGGGTTGAACCCGCAACAACGTTATTGATTTGCCCTTGTTGCTGAGTCAGCGCGGTATTGAGGTCACCCGGCACATCTACGCGTTGTTCAGCATTATTAGCAGACTGAGCAGGACCAATAGCCTGCGAAGGTGTTTCTGACACAGGCGGGACAGAAATTTCTTGTGGTGCACTGTTGCCCTGAGCAACCTGACCATTATTGTCCACTACGGGTGCAGGAGTACTACTTCCCTGTGAAGCAGAACCAGAAAGATCGATACTTTTTTCACCGCCAGAGGAGACCGTGGAGGATGAATCGCCGGGTGACTTAGGTGATTGCAGTGCAGAACCAATCCCCAAAATCAGCACCAGCAAAACCAGTATCCCCACCCCCATCATAATATGCTGGCGTGAAACTGGGCCTTTAGAAGGAGCAGACTTTATTTTTTTACGCTTAGGTGGACGACGCGTGGGTTGTTCCCCACTTTCATCAGCCTCATCATACTCCTGGGCATCGCTGTCACGTCGTGAACGCGATGGACGGCGCTCGTCTGCATCAACATCCACATCATCCATGTTGATACTGGGCTCATTGTCGTAGTCTGCAGACTGGCGTGAGCGGCCAGGATGACGGTCGCTGGGATCTGGTTTCAGACCGTCTTCCGGTTTTAATTCATCCATTTAACACCCCATTCAAAGGCGAAGAGTGTTAATACCTCACTCGCCCGAAGTTAAAGGCCACTTTGGGTGGCTAATCTCATGTCTTTGTAATCACGCCTGCAGGCAATCTGTGATAGCACTGAGAACAAGGTCGTGCGCAACGCCTGCCCGTACTTCACTTTTACCAATAGCCAACGGAAGAACCAGGCGTAGTTCTCCCGCCAGAACTTTCTTATCCCGCATCATATGCGGCATATATGCAGCTGGTTCCATGCTTTTCGGGCCGGTTACCGGCAGCCCTGCTCGCTTAAGGAGTGTAATGATACGTACCGTATCTGCTTCACTAAACTGCCCCAGGCGTTGAGCAGTACGAGCAGCCATTACCATTCCCGCAGAAACCGCCTCACCATGCAACCAGTTTCCGTACCCCATTTCGGCCTCAATGGCGTGTCCGAAAGTATGACCAAGGTTAAGTAAAGCACGTTGACCGCTTTCGCGCTCATCAGCGGCCACAACTTCTGCTTTCAGTTCACAGCAACGGCGAATACAGTAAGACATAACCACAGGATCCAGTGCCACCAAAGCATCCAGGTTATTCTCCAGCCAGTTGAAGAAATCGGCATCAAGAATAATCCCGTATTTAATCACTTCAGCAAGACCAGATGCTAATTCTCGGGGAGGTAATGTTTTCAGACAATCGATATCAATGACAACTGACGCCGGTTGATAAAAAGCGCCAATCATATTTTTTCCGAGGGGATGGTTTACTGCTGTTTTACCGCCAACAGACGAATCAACCTGGGAAAGCAACGTTGTGGGAACCTGAATAAAACGGACACCGCGTTGATAGCTTGCTGCAGCAAAACCGGTCAAATCACCAATAACACCGCCTCCCAGCGCTACTAAGGTGGTATCCCGACTATGGGGTTTTTCAAGCAATGCGGTAAAAACTGAGTCAAGTACTGACAGGCTCTTATACTGTTCACCGTCTGGCAGGATAACGACATCAACGTTAACCCCTGCCTGTTCAAGCATGTGCCGAACCCGGTCAAGATAAAGTGGTGCCAGGGTTTCATTTGTAACAAGCATCACTTGCTCACCTGATTTCAGGGGCCAGAAAGAAGCGGATTCATTAAATAACCCTGATGCGATGGTAATTGGGTAGCTGCGCTCCCCTAATGTCACCATTAACCTTTCCATGACGCTGTTACCTTTTGTTGTGTATTACCCCAGCCGGGTTACGTTTACATCAACTGAAATTAGTTACTTTCCAGCATGTTAATTATTTGATTAGCAACAACCTTCGCGCTTTGATCGTCAGTGCGAATGACAACATCGGCAATCTCTTCATACAGAGGATTACGCTCATCCGCTAACGCTTCGAGAACTTCCCGAGGGGGCATGTCTACCTGGAGTAACGGACGTTTTTTGTCACGTTGCGTACGCGCCAGTTGTTTTTCAATGGTGGTTTCCAAATACACCACAACACCGCGCGCAGAGAGACGATTACGCGTTTCACGAGACTTCACAGACCCGCCGCCGGTAGCCAGGACGATACCCTGCTTTTCGGTCAGCTCATTGATAATTTTTTCTTCGCGCTCGCGAAAACCCTGTTCGCCTTCAACGTCAAAAACCCAACCGACATCGGCTCCAGTACGTTTCTCAATTTCTTGATCGGAATCGAAAAATTCCATATTGAGCTGTTGAGCCAATTGCCGCCCAATAGTGCTTTTGCCGGCACCCATAGGCCCAACCAGAAAGATATTGCGTTTCTCTGCCATTTTTTCGGTACTACTAAGACAATTCGTTAATGATAAACCCACCATGCAACGTCCGGGCATGGCAGGAAATGAACTGAAACCTCTTATGCGATAGTGCGAGAGTCAGACTAAAAATTATCTCAACACTCAAGGTGGTTTGGCAACCGAATAAATTACTACTTCGCGGATATCCCCAGAACAAGCACTGAGCCTGAAGCGGCCCTGCCCCACCTAAAACCGGTACATCTTGTATGATAATTCCAGCCTCAGGTCAAACACCATGACGGGTTTAACTAAACTTATTTGTATACATCTTTTATTTGTCAGATTTCTGCCAGATGGGTGGTGATAAAAACAACCAGCTCCCGACGCTCATCTTCTTTTATTTGATGACGGAATAAACCGCCAATCAATGGAATGGATCCAAGAAAAGGAACCTGAGCCACACCATCACGTTGTTTATGCTGAAAAATACCACCAAGAACGATGGTATCGCCATGGCGTACATCAATTCGGGTTTCTATTTCCTGTTTATCTATAGCCATAACGTCGCCCTCAGCACGCTGTAAAACCTGCCCAGGGGCATTCTGAGTGATACGTAAATTCAGGCGGACTCGTTTATCCGGCAGAACCACAGGCGTTACCTCAAGCCCCAAAACAGCTTCTTTAAATTCAATAGTAGCAGCCGAAGAATCCGTACCTGAGGTCTGGTAGGGAATTTCACTCCCTTGCTTAATACTGGCTGGTTGCTGATGTGCGGTAATCAGGCGTGGGCGGGCAATAATATCCAGTTGCTGGCGTTGTTCGAGGGCTGACAGTTCCAGCGCCAATAAATTACTGTCGACCCGACCAATATTGAACCCAAGGCTGGTAGTGCTGCTGCCCGTAACACCTAACTCTGCAGAGCCTGAAACCTGCCGTGAGTTACCTTGCCACTTCACGCCCAGTTCCTGCAAACTTTGCTGATTAATCGTCACAATATGGGCCGCCAGCTCAACCTGGCCTAATGGTAAATCCAGTAACTCAACCAATGCCTGTATGCGCGCCAGTGCTGGTTGCGTATCATTTAACATCAGCCTGCTGGTACGCTTATCAACCACCATAGACCCGGAGCCTGACAGACCATTATCACCCAGTTCACGAATGGCAGCCGCTACCCGTTCGACATCAGCATGCTGTACAACAATAACAGCCTGTTTTTGCGGCAGGCGAGCCTGTTGTTGCGCTTTTTCTTCCCGCTGAGCCTGGCGCTGTTGACTGGCCCATTCACGCGTACTGATGCGCAAAATATTGCCCTGCACCTTCCCTTCCAGTTCCGCAATTTCAAGCACCACGGAAAGCGCCTGCTCCCAGGGAACATCCACCAACCGTAATGACACCAGCCGATCGCCCCCTTGCGCAATCACAACATTAAGCTTCCGGCCCTCAGCAAGTGCCTGTAACACCTGTGCCACCGGCACATGGTCAACCACCAGGGAAACTGGTTTGGCGCCACACCATGTTGACCACAAAAATACCAGGCTCACCAGCCATACTTTCATGTTTCGTTCCTCCCTGAGGGTAGTAAAATATGCTCCTGCGCCGAACATGCTGCTACCCGGCGTACTATCATTTGGTGTTCAGAAACTGGGCCAACACGCCAACTATCACCAAGCTCATCGCCCTCTATCACACGCAACCACTGCCCACTGCCGGTACGAATAATGCCTTGTAGCATCGCTCCCTGACGTACTACCCCCATAAAACGCCATTCATCCGGTACACCTGATGAACAGGTTGTTGCCAGTGGAATAAATGGATTTCGCAATTCACTACAGACCAGCGCAGGTACCCATAACATCAACAACATTATCTGACGCATCCATAATCTCCAGATCCAGCCTCACGCTAACCTGCTCACCCTCGTCCGCCTGCAACTGGAACCCTGGCAATTCGACAGGTTCACCAGCCAATGCCGGAAATAACTGCAAAACACCCTCCCAGGGCAAGGACAAACTCAGTTCACCTTTACGCTCACCTCCCGGCATCCCCCAGCGTAATAATTTCCCTCCCACATCTCGGGTAAAACGCTGGGCAGAAAATACCGTGACTGGCTGGCTGATACATAAATACTGTTGTTCCAGTTCTGCTACTTGCTGGCGTAATTGTAACCAGTGGGCCTGTTGTTGTTGCCATTGAGTACGCTGCATATTTAATTGCATAACGGAATCAGCAACCTGTTGTTTTACTGGCATCACCCAAACCAACCAGCCAATACCTGTACAGACTGCCATCAGCGCAAGCAAAAGCACGGCCTTTCTGGGGCCGGAAAGTGCCAGCCAGTGTTCAACTATCAACATCATCCTTCTCACCTTGCAGGGTAAATCCAAAGTGAATCTCGCCGTTACGCCGGGTGATATGGTTAACTTTTAGTTGGTCAACCCCTGGCAAGGCCGCCAGTACCGTTTCGCAGGCCAGTGTACCCTCAGCCGATAACCCAACCCCTTCAACTGACAAGGTGTTATGTTGTACAACCAGACGGGTAATCCAGGTATCTTCCGGTAACTGCTGACTGAGGTAGACCAGGCTCTGCCGCCAACGGTGTAATCGTTGTTGGCGCTTTTTCATAGTGTCATTGGCCTGGCGTATCTGAGCTAACCGGGTAAGCTTTGTTTCCAGCCCGACTACCGCAAGTTGCTGGTGGTTATATAAAGCAGGGAATGTGGAAGCCACATTCATATTGACACGTAAGCAGGTATGCAAAGGCAGAACAACAAGTACCAGGGTTATACCAACGCAACACAGTGCAATGAATGAGCGCCGCCCCCACAACCAGAACAAAGATTTACGCCGTTGGTCCCGCCACGGCAAAAAATTCAGCGATTCATTCATGCCGGATAACCCCCAAGCGCCAACCCCAATGCAATGACAAATGGGTCGATGTTTTCAGGTAAAGGAGGTGCAACCAAATGTAGCAAGCGATATGGATCCAGCCTCTCTTGTGGTTGTTCCGTTAGCACCTCCTGTGGCCCACAAAAATGAATATGTTCACTTTTACATCCCAACCGTTCCAATAAAGCAGGCACTTCCGGCACATCGGAAACCCGTGTTGCCCCCCATTGTTGGGGGCCATACCATAACCAGTCATGTTGGCTGCGATATATAACCCAGGAACTACCTCCCAGAAGAGCCTGATAAGGAGCCAGTGCCAGCGCATCAGGGGTAATTGCACGCAGGTGGCACTTGCTTTGGGTAAAATACTCTTGCAAACGTGCCACTACATCCGCCGGAGCAGTAGCAACACTGACACTCTTGCTGCCAGAATCAGTAGCAGTACGGGCAACATAGTCCCAACACAATTGACTGACAGGTATATCCAGTTGTTGTGCAGCCATTTGACCGATATAACGACAGGTATCAGTCTCGGTCATAGCCATAGCAGGTAATGACATTTGTTGTTGAAGCGTACGCCCGGTAGGGATCCCCACCCGAATACGATACCCGTAAGGCAGTGAGAGCCTTAACGCCGCCAGAGCTGAAACGACATCAGCGTGTGAAGGCTGTTGCGTATCGTCTGGTGAATGATGAGACACCGGCCATTCCCACCAGCCGCGTAATTGCCACCCATAACGCCGGTGTTGAACAGCCACCGCCCGGAGCCTGTCACGCTGAATATCAACCCCCACCTGCCACTGTGCTGCTGGACACATCTCATCTTCCTCCCTGACCTAAAAGTAAAAATGGCATATCAAAGCGCTCTTGATGCCTTTATACTACTGCCCGGTTGTTTATAAACTGCCCAACAGAAACCAGATGAGAAAAGCTCAGTGAAGTTCGTAAAGTATTTATTGTTCTTTGTTATTGCTTGCATTTTATTGGGTGCTGGCTCGATTTATGGCTTATACAAATACATAGAGCCGCAGTTACCCGATGTTGCGACGCTCAAAGATGTCAAACTCCAGACGCCTATGCAGGTCTACAGCGCCGATGGTGAATTGATTGCGCAATTTGGTGAAAAGCGGCGGATACCGTTGCACCTGGACCAAATTCCGCCGGAGTTAGTGAAAGCGTTTATTGCGACTGAAGACAGCCGCTTTTATGAACACCACGGCATTGATCCTGTAGGGATTTTCCGTGCGGCCAGCGTGGCTCTGTTTTCCGGGCATGCTACCCAGGGTGCCAGTACAATTACACAACAACTCGCGCGTAACTTCTTCCTGAGTCCCGAAAAAACGCTCGACCGTAAAATTAAAGAAGCGTTTTTGGCGATACGTATTGAGCAATTGCTGAGTAAAGATGAAATTCTTGAACTTTATCTCAACAAAATTTATCTCGGGTACCGTGCTTACGGAGTGGGAGCAGCCGCTCAGGTCTACTTTGGTAAAGATGTCAGCCAGCTAACATTAAGTGAAATGGCGGTAATTGCGGGGTTGCCGAAAGCACCTTCCACATTCAACCCGATTTACTCTGTCGACCGGGCAACGGCCCGCCGCAATGTGGTTTTGAGCCGCATGCTCAGCGAGGGCTATATTACACAGGCGCAATATAATGATGCGGTCACTCAGCCGATAGAAGCGAATTACCATGGCCCGCAAATAGTCTTTTCAGCACCTTATTTGGCTGAGATGGTTCGCCAGGAAATGGTTAGCCGCTATGGCGATAACGCTTATACCGATGGCTACAAAGTCTATACCACGGTGAGCCGTCGTTTACAGCAAGCCGCTCAGGATGCTCTGCGTACCAATGTAATTAATTACGATATGCGCCATGGCTATCGAGGCCCGGAAACGGTGTTGTGGCGTATTGGTGAAATGCCATGGAATACCCAAAAAGAGATTACCCTGTTACGCACCCTGCCTAATTATGGCCCGTTACATCCGGCTATCGTGAACAGTGCCACCCCAACAGAAGCAGTAGCGATGCTCGCTGACGGGAGTTCGGTGCGCTTAACGCTGGATGGTGTTCGCTGGGCACGGCCATGGCGTTCAGATACTCAGCAGGGTGCCACTCCGCGCAAAGTAACCGATGTTCTTCAGGCGGGACAGCAAATCTGGGTTCGCCAGCAAGACAACAACTGGTGGCTGGCTCAGATACCAGCAGTGAACTCGGCTCTGGTTTCGCTTAACCCACACGATGGTGCGGTAATGGCGCTGGTGGGTGGGTTTGATTTCTACCAAAGTAAGTTCAACCGCGCCACACAAGCTCTGCGTCAGGTCGGTTCTAACATTAAGCCATTCCTGTACACCGCCGCTATGGATAAGGGCCTGACATTAGCCAGTATTTTGAACGATGTACCTATTTCGCGTTGGGACGCTGGTGCAGGTTCCGACTGGAGTCCGAAAAACTCCCCACCAACTTATGATGGTCCGATTCGCCTGCGTCAGGGCCTGGGGCAGTCGAAAAACGTGGTCATGGTTCGCGCTATGCGGGCGATGGGTGTGGACTACGCTGCCGATTACCTGCAACGCTTTGGCTTCCCGTCACAGAATATTGTGCGCACAGAATCACTGGCGCTGGGTTCCGCTTCCTTCACACCTTTGCAGGTGGTTCGTGGCTATGCTGTGTTGGCAAATGGCGGCTTCCTGGTTGATCCTTACTTCATTAGTAAGATCGACGATGAACAGGGCAACACGATTTTTGAGGCCAAACCACAGGTTGCCTGCGCCGATTGCAATCTGCCGGTTATTTATGGCGAAACACCGAAGTCGAATGTTCTGGAAAATCAGAACATGGAAGATGTCGCTACTTCTGCTCAGCAGCAAAATGCCACAGTGCCCATGCCTGAACTTGAAAAAGTGAATGGGCAAGTGCCTGCCATGCAGTCTCAGGCTTATGCACCTCATGTTATCAGCACACCACTCTCCTTCCTTATCAAGAGCGCACTGAACTCGAATATCTTCGGTGAACCAGGCTGGATGGGTACCGGCTGGCGCGCGGCACGGGACCTGAAGCGTAATGATATCGGCGGCAAAACCGGAACAACCAATAGTTCAAAAGATGCGTGGTTCTCTGGTTATGGCCCGGGTGTCGTCACGTCGGTGTGGATAGGCTTTGACGATCATCGTCGGGATCTTGGGCGTACTACGTTATCAGGTGTGATTAAGGATCAGATCTCTGGTTACGAGGGTGGTGCTAAAAGTGCTCAACCAGCCTGGGATGATTACATGAAAGCGGCATTAGACGGTGTTCCGGAGCAACCACTCACGCCGCCACCCGGTATTGTTACCGTGCGTATTGACCGTGCCACAGGTCAACTTGCCAGCGGCGGCAATAGCCGGGATGAGTATTTTATTGATGGCACACAACCCACTCATCAGGCTGTACATGAAGTGGGGACAACTGTCATTGATAACGGTGAAACTCACGAACTCTTCTGATAAGCCAGCCCCTTCCTGTGGAAGGGGCTATTACAGCCGACCCTGCTGATTCAGCCATTCACGCACTAAAAACAGCGCACTGATATTACGTGCCTCGCTAAAGTCAGGCTCTTTCAGCAAATCCATCATGGTCGCCAGCGGCCAGTGTTCCTGTATCAGGGGTTCCGGCTCATCACCTTCCAACGATGATTCATATAAGTCTTCAGCCAAAATAATATTCATTTTGCTGGAAAAATAAGAAGGTGCCATTGTCACTTTTTTTAGAAAGCTCAGTTTTTGCGCACCAAACCCCACTTCTTCCTGCAACTCCCGGTTCGCCGCATCAAAAGGCAACTCGCCGGGATCAATTAATCCCTTTGGAAACCCCAGCTCGTAAGACTCTGTGCCAACAGCATATTCACGTATCAGAACAAGTTTATCGCCCAGGAGAGGGACTATCATCACAGCTTCCCGTTCAGACGGACGCATACGTTCATAGACACGATGAACCCCGTTACTGAATGCCAAATCAACCGACTCAACATTAAACAAACGGGAGCGGGCAACGGTTTCAACATTCAGTATTTGTGGTTTTTTTAGTGGCTTATTCATGAATCTGCGCTTCATTTATGGGATCCTGATGCTATTTTGCGACACACGGCAATGTTTGAGCAATTGCCAATTGCCTGTTTTTCACAATTGTGCAACGAAACAAGCACGAATCATGACAATTTGACTGATGTCAAGGCATTGCATTCTTTCCAGGAATTTGCTGATACTTCTCTTTATATAGCTTTGCTAACATTTAGTTACCTTCGGCATGTCTACCCAAAAAGCTAAAGAAAGAAATCAATAATGCCGATTATCATTCACTTAACTAAAATCATCAGTGAAGGGTCGCCGTTTGCTGTACTTGATTCAAAAAATGAAGGTTTGATGGGGATAGCATGAGCACCTTGTTGATTTTTTTCACTGCAGTACTGGGCTGCCTGGCTATTGCCGGGTTGGTGTACGGGTACAAGCAGCGTCAGCACTCGCGCTACCCCTGGTTGCAGGCATTAGCTGGCGCGACGACACGCCAGCTTAGCGAAGAAGAACGCTCGGCTATTGAGCACTATCTTTCTTCACTTGCACGTAATCAGCAACTGCCTGGCCCCAGTGGTGCCAGTGCAGGCCCAGTTACCCTGTCGCTAAGCCCTAAAAGCCGCATCGTTTATTCAGTCGTACGTTCAATTACCCGCTATGGGCTTACTGCCGATGATCCTAACAAGTGGCGCTATTATCTGGATTCTGTTGAAGTCCATTTACCGCCTTTTTGGGAGCAGTACATCAGTGATGATAACAACGTTGACTTAGTGATTACCGACTCACTCCCACTGGTGATTGGCCTCAATGGCCATACACTGAAAAACTATCACCAGGAAACCCGCGGAGCGGTACATCAATTCTCTGGCAGCACTGCATCGATTCGTGGCGAAGAAAGTGAACAAATTGAATTGTTAAATATTCGCGAAGAGACGCGTGAAGAATACACATTGTCGCATCAGGATAACCTGCGAGATGCCCTGCTGATCAGTGCTGCTTTTTTACTGTACTATCTGTGCCTGCTTATTCCATCAATGTTTATCCCATGGCTTGCCGGATGTGCCACGCTTCTGTTACTGGGTGGGTTATATGGTATCTGCATCCCACCGGCAAAAAGCAACTTACGGGAAATCCACTGTTTGCGCGGTACCCCAAAACGCTGGGGGCTGTTTGGCGAATCAGACCAGGAACAAAATAATATATCTCTTGGTGTCATTGACCTGGTTTACCCCTCTCACTGGCAGCCTTTTATTAACCAGGACCTGGGACATAAAACAGACATTGATATTTATCTGGATCGCCATGTTGTTCGCCAGGGACGTTTTCTGTCTTTACATGATGAAGTAAAAAACTTTCCTTTGCAGCACTGGCTGCGCAGCCTGATAATTAGTGCCAGCGCCCTTGTCGTACTGGTGATGTTGGTTGTCTGGGTGCCTCTTGATATGCCGATAAAGCTCACTATCTCCTGGCTTAAAGGCGCGCAAAGTATTGAAGCGACAACATTGTCTCAACTGGAAAGTGCCAATTTGCGTGTTGGTGATACCGTGCAACTCTCCGGGTCCGGGATGTGCAGTATTTCGGCTACGGACAACTGGTCAGCTCAGCATAACACCCCTTTCCGGCCCTTTGATTGTTCACAGATTTTCTGGAACAACGCTACCCCGTTGCCAGCGCCGGAATCCGATATCGTCACTAAAGCCAGTGCCCTGGTGCAAACAGTCAATCGCCAGCTACATCCACAGGATGGCGATGATACAAAGGTGAACCCGCAACTGGCTTCCGCTATTCAAAAATCAGGCATGGTGTTGGTGGATGACTTTGCAGATATCGTGCAAAAAACCCAGGCGTTATGTACCTCGAACGATGATTGTATTCGCCTCAAAAATGCCCTGGTGAATCTGGGGAATACCAAGGACTGGGAAACACTGGTTAAGCGCGCAGATAGCGGAAAACTGGATGGAATTAATGTTCTGCTCCGCCCGGTCAGCGCGGAGTCACTGTCTAATCTGGTGGCAACATCGACAGCTCCTTTCTTCATGCGCGAAACATCCCGTGCTGCTATGTCACTGAACAGCCCGTCACCAGGGGGTTTTTTGATTATCAGTGACGAGGGCGCTGAACTGGTTGACCAGCCTTATCCGCCTGTTTCACTCTATGATTATCCGCCGCAAGAGCAATGGGCTGTTTTCCGGCACCTTGCCGAAACCCTGACCCATACGCCATTCCATGCGGAAGGCATTATAACCGGGTTGTCCACCGACGCGAATGGAACGGTACACATCATGCTGCACAGCGTTCCAGACAGCGCCAGTTTGTGGCGTTATATCTTCACGTCATTGCTGCTGGCCGCGATGGTGCTTAGCACCCTGTATAATGGCAGCATGGCAGCTATCCGTTACTACCGGCACCGCCGTCGCCTGGCACAAATTCAGGCATGGTACGAAAACTGCCTCAATCCGAAACTGATCCCTGGGCCGGACGTTCCCCATTTGTTCTGAGTATTCATGCCGCAGGTTGTGATAACCTGTGGCACATTGTGAACACCCGGGAGCTCTCATGCACGTCGACATTGACTGGCAACATATCGACACCGTTCTGCTGGATATGGACGGCACCTTACTCGACCTCGCATTTGACAACTATTTTTGGCTACATCTGGTGCCAGAAACGCTCAGCGAACAGCGGGGCATTCCCCTCGAGGACGCACATACCCTGATTCGCCAGAAATACCATGCCGTACAACATACGCTAAACTGGTATTGTCTCGATTACTGGGGTAATGAACTCGGCCTGGATATTCGCGGTATGACCCGGGAGATGGGGCCACGGGCAGCCTTGCGGGCTGATACCGCGCCATTTTTATCTGCTCTGAAACAGGCCGGGAAGCGGCGAGTCCTGCTGACTAATGCGCACCCGTATAACCTTTCTGTCAAACTGGAACATACTGGTTTAGGCAACTGGCTTGATTTATTACTTTCCACCCATACATTTGGTTATCCCAAAGAAGACAGGCGTCTGTGGCTGGCTGTTCAGGAGCAAACCGGGTTTGATCCGGCTCGCACATTGTTCATTGACGACAGCGAACCTATTCTTGATGCCGCAAAACAATTCGGCATTCGCTATTGTCTCGGGGTCACTAACCCGGACTCCGGGCAACCCGATAAAATCTGGCACCGCCATCCGGCAACAGGTGACTACCGGGGGCTGCTCCAGGCACTATCCTGAAAGGAGGTGAGATGAAAGAGAAAATCGCAGAAGGTGTGCGGCTGGATAAATGGCTGTGGGCTGCCCGTTTTTATAAAACCCGGGCCATTGCGAGAGAAATGGTTGAAGGCGGGAAGGTGCACTACAACAGCCAGCGAAGTAAACCGAGCAAAATCGTCGAACTGGATGCCTGTCTGGTGATTCGTCAGGGTAATGACCAGCGTACGGTTATTATTAAAGGCATCACCGACAAACGTGGTCCCGCAATACAAGCTGCTACGCTGTATGAAGAAACACCGGACAGTATTGAGAAGCGCGAGAATATCGCACTGGCTCGTAAAATGAATTCACTGACAATGCCGCATCCTGAACGTCGCCCTGACAAAAAAGAGCGGCGTGATTTGATGAAATTTAAATACGGCGGCAATGAATAATCACCGCCCGCAAGAGAGAGAAAGTATGGTTCAACACGACCAATTGCACCGTTATCTGTTTGAAAATTTCGCTGTTCGCGGCGAACTGGTAACGGTATCTGACACCTGGCAGCAAGTGCTGGCCAACCACGATTACCCGCAACCGGTGAAAAACCTGTTGGGTGAAATGCTCGTGGCCACATCACTGCTCACTGCCACATTGAAATTTGAAGGTGATATTACCGTTCAGTTGCAGGGTGATGGTCCGTTGTCCCTGGCTGTTATCAACGGTAATAACCAGCAGCAACTGCGTGGTGTTGCGCGTTTTAGCGAAGAGTTCCCAGCCAGTGCCACACTGAAAGAAATGGTGGGTAATGGCTATCTGGTTATCACCATCAGTCCGAAAGAAGGTGAGCGCTACCAGGGTGTGGTTGGTCTGGAAGGTGAAACCATCGCAGAGTGTCTGGAAGATTACTTTGTGCGTTCAGAACAATTGCCAACCCGCCTGTTTATTCGCCTTGGTGAGTCAGAAGGTAAACCTGCAGCAGGAGGTATGTTCCTGCAAGTCTTACCTGCTCAGGATACCCAGGCTGATGATTTTACTCACCTTGCCACGTTGACAGAAACCATCAAAGCCGAAGAACTACTGACACTGCCTGCCCAGGAAGTGCTATGGCGCCTGTACCACGAAGAAGAAGTCACTCTGTATGAACCTCAGGATGTCAGTTTCTCTTGCAGTTGTTCACGTGAGCGCTGTGCTGCAGCCCTGAAAACTCTGCCACAAGAAGAAATCAACACCATCCTTGAAGAAGATGGTGAGATAGATATGCATTGTGATTATTGCGGTAGCCACTACCTGTTTAATGCTATGGATATCGCAGAAATACGGACCAATGCCGATCCAGCGGATCCGCACATTCATTAAGTACTACAGGCCCTGGTCATCACCAGGGCTTCTTTTCCCTTCCGTCAGCCACCACACTGTTTTGTCGAGAACTACACCGTCGCAACATTATGTATGCGTTTACAATCTCAAAAAGGCTTTTTTTTCTACTTTTCAATAACATTTGCAAAACACTTATATTCATTAATAAAAAAATCCTGCGATAATGTTCCCCGCAGCGAGACCTGCCCTGCTTCTGTTGATTTGCGAACAAATCTTTTGATACGTAAATCTATGAAGCGGGTCGCGGTCAACATTCGGCTAATAACCCTACAATTTATAGTAATAGTTCCTGGCTAAGGAGAAGTGACATGCGCGTTTTAACCCCGCAAGAACTGAAGGCTTATGGTATTCATGACGTACTGGAAGTGGTGTATAACCCTGATTACGATAGATTGTATCGTGAAGAGCTTGACCCAACCCTGGAAGGGTTTGAACGTGGCGTACTGACAAATCTGGGTGCCGTCGCTGTTGATACCGGTGTTTTCACTGGTCGCTCACCAAAAGATAAATATATCGTTCGTGATGATACAACCCGCGATACATTATGGTGGGCTGATAACGGCAGCGGAAAGAATGACAATCACCCGCTCACCCCTGAAATATGGCAAGACCTGAAAAACCTCGTCACTGAAGAGCTTTCGGGAAAACGTCTGTTTGTGGTTGATGCTTTTTGCGGTGCTAACCCGGACAGCCGCTTGTGTGTACGCTTCATTACCGAAGTGGCCTGGCAGGCACATTTCGTCAAGAACATGTTCATTCGGCCCAATGATGAAGAACTCGTTGATTTTGAACCTGACTTCATCGTAATGAATGGGGCAAAATGCACCAATCCAAACTGGCAGGCACAAGGCCTGAATTCAGAAAACTTTGTTGCCTTTAACCTGACAGAACGCATGCAGTTAATTGGTGGCACCTGGTATGGCGGCGAAATGAAGAAAGGGATGTTCGCCATTATGAACTACCTGCTGCCACTGAAAAACATTGCCTCCATGCACTGTTCCGCCAATGTTGGTGAAAAAGGCGATGTAGCGGTCTTCTTCGGTTTATCCGGAACCGGTAAAACCACTCTCTCCACTGATCCGAAACGCCGCCTGATTGGCGATGACGAGCACGGCTGGGATGACGACGGCGTATTCAACTTCGAAGGGGGTTGTTACGCGAAAACCATCCGTTTATCAGAAGCAGCAGAGCCAGATATTTACCGGGCTATTCGCCGTGATGCTTTGCTGGAAAATGTCACCGTCGCTACCGATGGCACCATTGATTTCGACGACAGCAGCAAAACTGAAAATACCCGCGTGTCTTACCCTATTTATCACATTGATAATATTGTTAAACCAGTATCCAAAGCAGGCCATGCCACTAAGGTGATTTTCCTCACCGCAGACGCATTTGGAGTGCTGCCACCTGTTTCACGCCTGACAGCCGAACAAACGCAATACCACTTCCTTTCAGGTTTCACCGCAAAACTGGCTGGTACAGAATGTGGTGTGGACGAACCAACGCCTACATTCTCTGCCTGCTTTGGCGCCGCCTTCCTCACGCTGCACCCCACGCAGTATGCAGAAGTGCTGGTGAAACGGATGCAGGCTGCCGGTGCCCAGGCCTATCTGGTGAATACGGGCTGGAACGGTTCTGGTAAACGTATTTCCATTAAAGATACGCGCGCAATCATCGATGCCATTATTAGTGGAGAACTGGATAACGCTGAAACCACCACGCTACCGGTCTTTAACCTCGCCGTACCAGTTGCATTAACGGGAGTGAACGCCAGGATACTTGACCCACGCAATACATGGGCCACTGCCGCACAATGGGAAGAGAAAGCGCAGCATCTCGCCACACTGTTTGTGGATAACTTCGAGAAATATACCGATACTCCCGCGGGTGCCGCGCTGGTCAGTGCCGGGCCACAAACCCGGTAACCAACTCCCTGAGTCTGAGTAGCAGAAAGCCCGTGTATTCCAGAATACACGGGCTTTGCTTTGTATCACCTGTCTGGTGGAGTTACCAGCGTCCGGTTAACTCTCTTTCGCCTTCTCAGCCAGTAACCCAGGCATAATGGGCAGCCAGGCCCGAATGCGCAACCCACCGCGCTCACTGCTGCCAATGTCCAGCAGACCATTATGGTTATCTATAATACGTTGCACAATCGCAAGGCCCAGACCGGTACCACTGGTACTGCGCGCGCTGTCTCCACGCACGAAAGGCTGCAGTAAATGTTTCAGTTGTTCAGGCGGGATGCCCGGCCCGTCATCTTCCACCTGAAACCAGGCCTTACCCGGCTCTGTGCCACTACTGACTTTTATCCACCCATTACCGTAACGCGCCGCATTAACCACCATATTGGCCACAGCGCGCTTGATAGAAAGCGGATGAATATTGACAGTAATCTCACCCGGCTGCAGACAGGTATTAATCTCGCGCTCATAACCACTTTCCGCAGCAATCACTTCCCCGAGCACACCGTTAAGATCTGCCGTTTCCAGTGGCATTTCCTGGCCCGTTCGCAGGTAGTCAATAAACTGCTCAATAATGGCATTGCACTCTTCGATATCTTTATTGATTGACTCCGCAAGATAACCATCCTGCTCACTCATCATCTCGGTCGCCAGACGGATACGAGTGAGAGGCGTGCGCAGATCATGACTGACTCCGGCCATCAGCAAGGTGCGGTCGTCCGCCAGTTGCTTCACCCCCGACGCCATATGGTTGAACGCCCGGGTCACCGAGCGTACCTCTGAAGCACCATATTCTCGTAACGGCGGAGGGATAATCCCTTTACCCACCTGCAACGCAGCATGCTCAAGGTCGACCAGGGGGCGGTTTTGAATACGAATAAACAACCACGCCCCACCAATGGCCAGCAACATAATCGCCAGGGTATAGCGGAACAACGGTGAGAAATCGCCCTGATGAATTTCAGTCAGCGGTACCCGTACCCAAATATTGGGAGACAGCCAGGTTTTCAGCCAAACAACCGGCGAGCTTTTATTGACCTCAACACGAACTTCCGTTGGTCCACCGAGTTGTTGCGCCATTTGCTGGCTCAAAAATTCGTAATGCTGCGCCCAACGCAGGCCAGCCTCTTCCGCTGCTTCATCGGAATAAAGCGATATCCCGAGTTCACGATAAATCTCGCGACGAAACGCAGGCGGTACAACCAGTTGAGTACCGTCCTCCAGTTGCAGTTTATCTGTCATCAGCATACGAACTTCGTAAGCCAGTACTTTATTAAACTGCTGGAGGCTCGGCAAAATCGCAAAGTTCAGCACGACAAGGTAGGTTGTCACCAGGCTGGCAAACAGCAAGGTGACAATCAGTAACAAGGTGCGGGCAAATGAACTTCTTGGCGAGAAGCGCAGTCGCCTCATGCTTTAGCGCCATCCGGCACAAACACATAACCCAGGCCCCATACCGTCTGAATATAACGGGGATGTGCCGGGTCCTCTTCCACCATGCGACGCAGGCGGGAGATCTGAACATCAATAGAACGTTCCATCGCACTGTATTCACGGCCACGCGCGAGGTTCATCAGTTTATCGCGGGATAATGGTTCACGCGGGTGGCTGACCAGGGCTTTCAACACAGCGAATTCACCACTGGTTAAAGGCATCGGTTCGTCATCACGGAACATTTCACGGGTTCCCAGGTTCAGTTTAAATTTGCCAAAAGCAATAACAGCTTCTTCCTGGGACGGTGCGCCGGGTAACTCATTTGCCTGGCGGCGCAACACTGCACGAATACGAGCCAACAATTCACGCGGGTTAAAGGGTTTGGGAATATAGTCATCAGCACCAATTTCCAGCCCAACAATACGATCCACTTCTTCACCTTTCGCCGTTACCATAATGATGGGCATCGGGTTACTCTGGCTACGCAGACGGCGGCAAATGGACAAACCATCTTCTCCCGGCAGCATTAAATCCAGAACCATTAAGTGGAAAGACTCACGTGTCAGCAGGCGATCCATTTGTTCAGCGTTAGCAACGCTACGAACCTGGAAGCCTTGTTCGGTGAGATAACGCTCAAGCAGTGCACGCAACCGCATATCGTCATCAACAACCAGAATTTTATAATTCTCTTGCATACTGTTAACTCCCAAAGGCTCGAATTGTACGATGGCTATTCTAGAAAAGTGTGCGCCAACGACCAGATAAAACTGGTATATATTCTAGTCAAAATTGTTACAAAGCATATTTAACAGCGACTTATCTGTACAATACATCACAAACTGGTGCATAAAGCGACAGGCAAGTTATTGTAAAACAGGCCTGCTTCACCATTTGACAGAACTAACAGGTACATTGCATGAAAACGCCCTTGATTACCCGAGAGGGTTACGAAAAACTAAAAAAAGAGCTGGATTATTTATGGCGTGAAGAACGTCCTGAAGTCACCAAAAAAGTTACCTGGGCGGCAAGCCTTGGCGACCGTAGCGAAAACGCCGACTATCAGTACAACAAGAAACGCCTGCGTGAAATTGACCGGCGTGTTCGCTATCTCACTAAATGCCTTGAGAGTTTACGCATTGTTGACCACTCACCACAGCAGGATGGCAAAGTGTTTTTTGGCGCCTGGGTGGAAATTGAAAACGACGACGGAGATATCAGGCGGTTTCGCATTGTCGGCTACGACGAAATTTTTGGCCGCAATGACTACATCTCTATTGATGCTCCTGTGGCCCGGGCGTTGCTCAAAAAAGAAGAAGGTGATGTTGCCACCGTTATCACACCATCTGGTATCGCAACCTGGTATGTAAACAGTATCAGCTATACAAGACCGGACTGGTCCAAAGAAGCCTGAGCCTCTGCACTGTTCACAAGATTTAAAGAACAAACTGAAAAAGCAGGCTGAAAGGTCGCCATAACTGGCATTTTATTTCCGGACTCCGTATAACTGTGCTTCACTTTTTATCGCGACAGACAGACAACAAAAGCCATGATGAACAATTCGCTTAACGGCATTATTGCCAGTGAACTCAAGGCACGGAATGAGCAGGTTGAAGCGGCTATCCGTTTGCTTGATGAAGGGAACACCGTGCCATTTATCGCACGTTATCGTAAAGAGATCACAGGTGGGCTGGATGACACCCAATTGCGTCAACTTGAAGTCCGTCTGGGTTATCTGCGTGAACTGGAAGAGCGCCGCCAGGCCATTCTGAAGTCGATTAGCGAGCAAGGGAAGCTGAGTGATGAACTGGCTGGAGCCATTAATTCAACACTGAGCAAAACGGAGCTTGAAGACTTATATCTCCCGTACAAACCTAAACGCCGCACTCGTGGGCAAATCGCCATTGAAGCAGGGTTAGAGCCGCTTGCGGATCTGCTCTGGCAGGATGCCTCCCGCACACCAGAACAGGAAGCAGAGCAGTATATTGACGCAGACAAAGGCCTGCCCGACACCAAAGCAGTGCTGGATGGCGCGCGCTATATTTTGATGGAACGCTTCGCTGAAGATGCGGCCTTGCTGGCAAAAGTGCGTGACTACCTGTGGCGTAATGCCCATCTGGCTTCCACCGTGGTACCAGGTAAGGAAGAAGAAGGCGCGAAATTCCGTGACTATTTTGCCCACCATGAAGCCATTTCTGGTGTGCCTTCACACCGTGCTCTGGCCATGTTCCGTGGCCGTAACGAAGGTGTGCTTCAGTTAGCCGTTAACCCGGATCCCCAGTTTGATGAGCCCCCCAAAGAAAGTTACTGTGAACAACTGATTATTGACCACCTTGGGCTACGCCTGAACAACGCGCCAGCAGATAACTGGCGGCGTGCGGTTGTTTCCTGGACCTGGCGTATCAAGGTGTTAATGCACCTGGAAACAGAGCTAATGTCTACCCTGCGCGAACGCGCGGAAGATGAAGCAATCAATGTCTTTGCCCGTAACCTGCATGATTTGCTGATGGCGGCACCTGCGGGAATGCGTGCCACAATGGGGCTGGATCCGGGTTTGCGTACCGGGGTTAAAGTTGCCGTTGTGGACGCCACCGGGAAACTGGTTGCTACTGATACCATTTACCCGCATACCGGGCAGGCAGCTAAAGCGGCGGTTGTGCTGGCAGCATTGTGTGAAAAACACCATGTCGAACTGGTCGCTATCGGTAACGGTACAGCATCGCGCGAGACAGAACGTTTCTGGCTGGATGTGCTAAAACAGTATCCTCACCTTAAAGCACAGAAAGTGATTGTCAGTGAAGCCGGGGCATCAGTCTATTCCGCTTCGGAACTGGCGGCACAAGAATTTCCATCACTTGATGTTTCTTTGCGTGGCGCGGTCTCCATTGCCCGCCGCCTGCAGGATCCGCTCGCTGAGCTGGTGAAAATAGACCCGAAATCTATCGGAGTAGGCCAGTACCAGCACGATGTCAGCCAAAATCAACTGGCGAAAAAACTCGATGCCGTAGTCGAAGACTGCGTAAACGCCGTGGGTGTGGATTTAAACACCGCATCGGTGCCGTTATTAACCCGTGTGGCAGGTCTGACACGTATGATGGCGCAGAATATTGTCGACTGGCGCGACCAGAATGGACAGTTCCAGAACCGCCAGCAACTGCTGAAAGTTAGCCGTCTGGGGCCGAAAGCTTTTGAACAATGTGCCGGCTTTTTGCGTATCAACCACGGGGATAACCCGCTGGATGCATCAACTGTTCACCCTGAAGCCTACCCTGTTGTTGAGCGGATTCTTGCCGCAACCCATAAAGCCTTACGGGACTTGATGGGTGATGATGGCGCACTACGTAACCTGAAAGCGGTCGACTTCACTGATGAACGTTTTGGTGTTCCTACTGTTACGGACATTATCAAAGAGCTGGAAAAACCCGGGCGCGACCCGCGACCTGAGTTTAAAACGGCTCAATTTGCTGATGGAGTGGAAACACTCAACGATCTCCAGCCGGGCATGATCCTGGAAGGTGCTGTCACCAACGTCACTAACTTCGGCGCATTCGTAGATATTGGCGTGCATCAGGATGGACTGGTGCATATCTCTTCTCTAGCGGATAAATTCGTTGAGGACCCACACAAGGTGGTGAAGACCGGTGATATCGTTAAAGTCAAAGTGATGGAAGTGGATTTGGCCCGCAAGCGCATTGCGTTGTCTATGCGTCTTGACGAACAACCAGGGGAGAGCCAGCCTCGTCGGGCAAAAGGTGGCAACACGCAACAGCGCCCTCAACAACAGTCACGTCAGCACCAGCGTGAAACAACCAGCTCAGGTAACAGTGCCATGAGCGACGCACTGGCTGCCGCATTTGGTAAAAAGCGTTAATCCGTGATATGAAAATTGCCAGCCTGTTTACCCGGGCTGGCAAAAAAAAACACAAAAAATCAGAAAAAAAATCGTTCTCCGCCTGTCACCTGCTCAGTTTCACCTTGTAACAAAGCTGCCCCAGTGATACTGAAATAGTCCTGTAAAATTCGCCGGTTCCGCACACCAGCGCATATATAAAAGTTAATTGTTAGCGGGCTGGAATTTAGCAAATAATTATTTTTTTATATAAATAAAATACACTTCACCAAAATATTTAAAATCTAACCTTTAATTTAACAAAATTAACCATTTGTAGTTATTTGAAATACCCCACCACTCATGCTAAATACCCTCTTTATGACACAGATTAACCTTAGTACGAATAAAGTGTGAAATAAGATTCATTTGCGTTAAATCGAGTTGATTACGAAAACCATTCTCATTATCATTGTATTACTTGTTTTATTCTGTTCTATTTTTCTGGCGAGGCTCCTCTGAATCTCATTTCAGGCTGTTCTCTTGGTAAACGTTCACTTGTAAGTTCTGGCAGGCATTATGCAATTCTTACCATCCAGCTCATGGAAAATCATTGGGTTCTCCGGAGAAATCAGCCCGGCATACCGCCAAAAGCTTCTCTCTTTAGGCATGTTGCCAGGTTCGTCATTCAATGTGGTACGTGTGGCACCACTGGGCGATCCTATTCATATTGAAACCCGTCGCGTTAACCTGGTCGTGCGTAAAAAAGACCTGGCGCTATTAAATGTCGAGGAAATACGCTGAGTTACTCTCAGTTGTTAGGTCATGGCAATGCAAGAAAGTGGGTCATAAAATGAAAACAATTACTGTTGGTTTGATTGGTAATCCCAATTCCGGGAAAACAACATTATTTAACCAATTAACAGGTGCCCGCCAGCGTGTAGGGAATTGGGCGGGCGTAACGGTTGAACGTAAAGAAGGGCTGTTTGCGACACCAGAACATCAGGTCACACTTGTTGACCTGCCTGGTACGTATTCCCTGACCACTATTTCTGCACAAACCTCCCTCGATGAACAAATTGCCTGCCACTACATTCTGAGCGGTGATGCAGATTTACTGATTAACGTTGTTGATGCCAGCAATCTTGAACGCAATCTTTATTTAACATTGCAGCTTCTTGAACTCGGTATTCCTTGTGTTGTCGCCCTGAACATGCTGGATATTGCAGAGAAACAGCACCTGCGTATTGATATTGATGCGCTTTCTGCCCGGCTTGGCTGCCCGGTCGTGCCACTGGTTTCCACTCGTGGGCGGGGTATCGACAACCTGAAACGCGCTCTGGACATTCACCAAAAAAACAGTAAACAAGAGTTCGTTCATTACCCGCAACCCATTATTGACAGCGCGCAACAACTGGCTGAGTCCATGCCCGATACATTACCGGCTGACCACCGCCGCTGGCTGGGCATACAAATGCTGGAAGGGGATATCTATAGCCTTGCCTACGCTGGAGATGCAAGCAACCAACTCAATGCAGTAAAAGCCGGGCTGAGTGAAAAAATTGATGACCCGGCGTTATATATTGCTGACGCGCGTTATCAGACCATTGCCACCATCTGTGAATCAGTCAGTAACAGCATTACTGTTGAGCCGAACAAGCTCACTGCGCAGGTAGATAAAATCGTCCTGAACCGCTTCCTCGGTTTACCCATTTTTCTGTTTGTAATGTACCTGATGTTTCTGCTGGCCATTAACATTGGTGGTGCATTGCAACCTATTTTTGACGCCGGTTCCGTCGCCATCTTTATCCACGGTCTGCAGTGGGTTGGCGCAACGTTACATTTCCCGGACTGGCTGACGTTATTGCTTGCCCAGGGCATTGGCGGTGGGATCAACACCGTATTACCACTGGTACCGCAAATCGGCATGATGTACCTGTTTCTCTCTTTCCTTGAAGATTCGGGTTACATGGCTCGGGCAGCCTTTGTTATGGACCGCCTGATGCAATCTCTGGGGTTGCCTGGTAAGTCATTTGTCCCGCTGATTGTTGGTTTTGGTTGTAACGTACCTTCAGTGATGGGTTCACGTACCCTTGACGCACCCCGTGAGCGGCTGACAACCATCATGATGGCGCCATTTATGTCCTGCGGTGCACGCCTTGCTATATTCGCTGTTTTCTCCGCGGCATTCTTTGGGCAACAAGGGGCATTGATTGTTTTTTCGCTCTACCTGCTGGGCATTGTGATGGCAATACTTACCGGCCTGATGCTGAAGCACACTATTATGCGTGGTGAAGCCACTCCATTTGTCATGGAGTTGCCGGTTTACCACGTCCCGCACCTGAAAAGCCTGTTAATTCAAACCTGGCAACGCCTGAAAGGGTTCGTGATCCGTGCCGGAAAAGTGATTGTTCTGGTGAGTATTTTTATCGGCGCCCTGAACAGTTTCACACTCACCGGGAAAGCGGCAGATAACATTAACGATTCAGCCCTGGCGTCCGTCAGTCGCGTTCTGACTCCGCTGTTGCAACCCATAGGCGTTCACCAGGATAACTGGCAAGCAACTGTAGGGTTGTTTACCGGTGCTATGGCGAAAGAAGTGGTTGTTGGCACACTCAATACGTTGTATACCGCCGAGGATATTCATAATGAAGCGTTTGATCCGGCATCCTTCAACTTATTGAGTGAACTTCAGGGGGCGCTTCAGGATACCTGGAGAAGCCTGAAAGACACATTCAGTCTCAGCGTACTGGCTAACCCCATTGAAGCCAGTAAAGGTGATGGCGAAATGGCGACCGGTGCCATGGGCGTCATGAGCAGTAAGTTTGGTAGTGAGTCTGCGGCATACAGCTACTTAATCTTTGTATTGCTTTACATCCCTTGTATCTCGGTGATGGGCGCCATCGCTCGTGAAGCGGGTCGAGGATGGATGACGTTTTCCATTCTGTGGGGTCTGAACATTGCTTACTCGTTGGCTACGGTGTACTACCAAGTGGTCTCTTTCCACAGCCATCCTCAATACAGTCTGGTCTGTATTCTGGCGGTGGTGCTGTTCAATGTGGTGCTGTTGGGCGCTTTACGCCGTGCGCGTAGTCGGGTGGAAGTACACCTGGTTGCCAAACCAGGCAGTGTCGCTTCCTGTTGCCAGTCTGCAGGCACCAGTGACTGCCACTAAGACATAACAGGAGGCAACCAAGCTATGGCAAGCCTGATTCAGATCCGTGATCTACTGGCGCTGCGAGGTACCATGGATGCCTCGCAGCTCAGCCAGCAACTAGCCACACCGCTTCCACTGGTTAACGCTATGCTGGCCCGTCTGGAAGCGATGGGCAAAGCACAGCGTCGCACAGAAGACACCAGCCACTGCCTGGGCGGAGGGTGCAAAAGCTGCCCGGAGGGTAAAACAGCCTGCCTGAGAGAAGTGTGGAGCCTTAGCCAGCCAGCGTAAGAGAACAAACCCGGTGAACTGCGCCAGTGGGTTTACCGGGCACCTTTCAGGTTACAGGCGTAACCCGCTGGTCAGAGCCAATAATTGTTCACAGAACAAATCAGGGTGAGAAATGAATGGTGCATGTGCGGCTTTTGGGAATACAACCGAAGCACTGCGCTGCCAGCGGCTGTCCAGAATCTGTGCGGCTTTGCGCGGCACCAGCCCATCAAGGTAGCCATAGAGCCGCCAGAATGGTACATCCAGGTTATCCAGTGCTGCTCGCAAATCCACTTGTTCCAGAATAGCCAGCCCACCATTGAGCACCTCTGGTGTCGGGAACGGTTGCGACAACACAACGTCTTTGAGTACCCGTGCATCCTGCCGGGCACTTTCTGTACCCAGTGTCTGTAATGCCAGAAAACGCTCAACGGTTCGCCGGAATTCTTCGCTCAGTTGCTGCTGAAACCCCTGCAACACTGACCCTTTGATGCCAGGCCACCCTTCATGTTCATTCGCCTGAAAACAAGGCGAAGAGGCCACTGTAACCAGAGCGTCCACCCGGGAAGGTGCAGCCAGTGTTACCTGGCTGGCAACCAGCCCGCCAAGGCTCCAGCCCAACCATACTGCGCGTTCGGGTGCCTGTTGTAAAACCACATCAGCCATGTCCTCAAGTTTCATCGCACCATAGCCCTGGCTGCGCCCAAACCCCGGTAAGTCTACCAGGTGCAGGGTAAAATGCGGGCTAAGCTGGGCGGTAATGCCTTGCCAGACAGCCGCATTCAATCCCCATCCGTGCAACAGCACAAGATGTGTTTTTCCTTCACCACATGTTTGCCACCACAAATCCGTCATCGGTTATAGTTCTCTGATTTATCCAGCAAGGAGGCTGTATGCTATCAATCCCCGGACATTGTTGGCTATGCAAAATGCCACTTACTCTGCCTCATTGGGGTTTTTGCTCCTGTTGTACCGCCAGCCTGCCCCGGCCACCTGTTTGTTGCCCGTGCTGTGGTTTGCCCGCCGGGCAGGCAGACTGCCTGTGTGGCCGCTGCCTGCAAAAACCGCCCCCCTGGCAGAGTATGATATTTGTCAGTGATTACTGCCCTCCCCTTGATAAACTCATCCAGCGTTGGAAGTTTCATAATACGCCGGCGCTGAGTGAGGGGCTGGCACGTTTACTGTTCCTGCGTTTACAGGCACAGAAGTACACAACGAACTGGCAATTACCTGACACAATACTCAGTGTGCCGTTATTTCAACGGCGGCACTGGTTACGGGGGTTTAACCAAAGTGACCTGCTGGCCCGCCCGCTGGCACACTGGCTAAAATGTGTCTGGGAACCGGCAGGATTGCAGAGAAGAATTCCGACAGTAACTCAGCACCGGCTTTCAGCGCGGTTACGCAGGCACAATCTCAATAATGCGTTTACGCTTGAAATTCCGGTAAAGCAACGCCACATCGCTATAGTGGATGATGTCGTAACTACTGGCAGCACTGCCGGTGAAATTGCCCGCCAGCTTAACAAAGCTGGTGCTGCAAGCATTCAGATCTGGTGCCTGTGTCGAACCTTGTAGAGCCTCGATGATGGGCGTATAATAACCGACTAAAATAGTCAACTATTAGGCCTTTGTTATGATCCGTATTTCCGATGCTGCGCAAGCACACTTTGCCAAACTGCTGGCAAATCAGGAGGAAGGGACACAGATTCGCGTGTTCGTTATTAATCCCGGCACGCCAAATGCTGAGTGCGGTGTTTCATACTGCCCGCCTGATGCTGTTGAGGCTACGGACACAGCTCTTGTGTTTGAGCAACTGACCGCCTACGTTGATGAACTGAGCGCACCGTACCTGGAAGATGCTGAAATTGATTTCGTTACTGATCAGTTAGGCTCACAGTTAACCCTTAAAGCACCCAACGCGAAAATGCGCAAGGTGGCAGATGACGCACCATTAATTGAACGCGTGGAATACTTCCTGCAGTCCCAGGTCAACCCGCAACTGGCTGGTCATGGCGGGCGCGTTTCCCTGATGGAAATCACTGAAGAAGGTTACGCTATTCTGCAATTTGGTGGTGGCTGTAACGGTTGTTCCATGGTGGATTACACCCTTAAAGAAGGGATTGAGAAACAGCTCTTAGCCGAGTTTACCGAACTTAAAGGTGTGCGTGACCTCACGGAACACCAGCGCGGCGAACACTCGTACTATTAAAAACAGCAGGCGCACTCTTTCTGCCCTGGTGTTTTTGTAAAGGCCTGCGGTTTATAAACCGCAGGCCTTTCTGTTTTCTTCTTTCATCTCCCGATTACTTTTCCCGAAAACATCAGGTGCCAGCCAGGCAAAGCAAAACCGGTTCAGGAATATGCTGCCTGCCTGTTTACGCCATTTTATTATTCAAATAATTTGACAAATACAAGCAAATCCTTCAGCTTTTACTTCTTCCACTCCCAGCCTATTATCACTTCATCGAAGGCGAAAGCCTTTAAAAATACCAAAACCATTAAGGAATACGACCATGAAATCCATCAAATCTTTAGTTGTAGTTACAGCTCTTTCCCTGGCTTCATTTGGCGCATTTGCTGAAACAGTTAGCGCAACAGCATCCACACTCGATGGTGCCGAAGCAAAAATCGCAGTACAGGCAAAACAAGCCGGGGCATCTTCTTACAACATCACAGAAGCATTCAGCGGTAACCAGGTTCATATGACTGCGGAACTGAATAAATAAACCGCAACAGGCCATAATCGCTCTTTGATGTATTGCCATTTACTGCCCATGCCAACACACTTGCTTGAACTCTGACTCTGATTCGGCGACAGTTATCTGTCGCCTTTTTTTGTTTGCCCCCCAGTAACGGCCTTGCAATAAAAAAACGCCCTGTACTACCGGGTACAGGGCGTTGTTTCAGCTTTAGTTCGTCCGGATTATTTATACTGGCCCGCTTTTTTACGCCTGGCAGTTAAATCCTTCAGTAACCGGTTAATATCATCATCCGCAAAGATTGCTTCTATTTCGCGATTCAGTTTGCGCCGCCAGTTGGGATACTGTGTACTGGTGCCAGGGACATTCACTGGCTCTGCCATATCCAACCAGTCTTCCGGTTGTAAACCGAGCAACGCACTGTTTGAGTCAGCAATGTAACGCTGCAATCCCCGGTTAAGAACAGGTGACATATGCATAAGACGCGCCTGCTTTCCGGTACGTTTCGGTACACAACCATACTGGTGCAAACTATTGAGTAACCCTTGTTTCGCCGCTTCACGTTCCTGATATAAACCTTTCAGAATCACCTTGTCAGGATATAACCCTAAAGATTCGCCAAGCGTCAGATCCCCGCATTCCCAGTATCCCCGTAGAGTTGGCAGGTCATGGGTAGTGGCGACAGCCATAGATTGTTCCGGCCAGATATCAGGGGCTTTAAACTGCTTTTCGCTGTCATGCTCAAAATAAAGCACTTTGTACGAATACACTCCACTGCTACGCAGTTTCCCTACAATTTCTGCCGGAACAGTCCCCAGGTCCTCGCCAATCACCATGCACTGGTGGCGCTGGCTTTCCAGTGCCAAAATGGCCAGCAGGTCGTCTACCGGGTAGTGAACATACGCGCCTTTATCTGCCGTTTCGCCATATGGGATCCACCATAAACGCAGTAGCGACATCACATGGTCAATACGCAATGCGCCACAATGCGTCATGTTGGCTCGCAATAAATCAACAAACGGCTCATAGGCGCGCTCAAACATTACATGAGGGTTAATCGGTGGTAATCCCCAGTTTTGCCCGAGAGGGCCCAGAATATCTGGCGGAGCGCCCACAGAAGCCCGCAGGCTGTACAGTGCACGATCACTCCAGGTTTCGGCTCCACCTTCTGCCACGCCAACAGCCAAATCACGATACAGCCCCACTGGCATTTCCGCTTTCAGGCACTCGTCCCAGCAAGCCGAGAACTGTGTGGCTGCCAGCCATTGTAACCACATCCAAAAGCGGACCTCCTGAGCATTTTCTTCACAAAACGCCAGGACGACAGCGCTTTGCGGATCACGCCAGGCTTCAGGCCAGGCCGGCCACCCCCAATGCTGAGCATCTTGCGCCAGCAAATGGTGATGCACTGCATCATAAGCGCCTTGCCAGTAAAGGCTCTCTCCACCATCACGCACAAAGGCATCAAACAATGCAACCGTATCATCATCATGAGGCCGGGCGCAGAAGGTATCCCAGGCCAGGCGCAATGCAGCAATTTTAAGTTCCGTTACCGTGGTGTAATCCACCCGCCCGGCACTTCTGGCCTGGGCTATCGCTTGCTGTGTCGTCTTTTTTTCCCACCAGTGTTGCGCGGCATCGCTGGCAGCAAAATCAGCCACAGCGGGAACATCAATATATAAAACATTCAGCCAGCGACGTGATGACGGACTGTACGGGCTGGCACTTTCAGGAATCGCCGGGTACAGCGCATGAACCGGGTTCAGGCCAATAAAAGCCCCACCCCGTGCGGCAATTTCTGGCAGCATACGTTTCAGGTCACCAAAATCACCGATACCCCAGTTGGTTGCTGAGCGCAATGTGTACAACTGTACGCAAGCCCCCCAGAGCTTCTCCCCTTGTAAGAGGGCTGCAGGTTCATAACAACGAGGCGGTGCAACAATCACCTGGCAGTGCCAGCGCTGTTCATCCTGAGTGAGAGTCAGTGAGTGATATCCGGGTTGCAGGCTAACAGGCAAACGCATGGGCTTGCCGCCCTGGATTGTGCCATGGTGTAATTCGCCAGTTTCTGTTGTCAGCAACCACTGGAAACGACCTTCCCCTTTTACAGGCACAGACAGGCGTTTACCAGAAACCAGCACATGTACAGGAGGTACTACGCGCTGGCTGTGTTGGTATGCCAGTGCCGGAGCATCACCCATTGCCGCCAGCAACTGCTGGCGGGTGTCCATACCAATGCTTTCAGGTTTACCATGCGCATTGATATAACTCGATGCGATCCCCGCTTCCAGGGCGGCCTGTTCAAGACGTTTTTTGTCCATCATCCTTTCACCTACCTTGATGTCCTTAGCGCTTTGCCTGCCAAATACGAGCCTGGTAATCGCGAATAGAACGGTCCGAACTGAACATACCGCAACGTGCTGTATTCAGAATCGCCGCACGCGTCCAGGCTTCCTGATCGCGGTACAGTTCATCGACCTGTTTCTGTGCTTCAACATAAGCATGAAAATCTGCCATGACCAGATATGGGTCGCCTCCCTGTTTCCCCAAACTGTGCAGCATTTGGTCGAACGCATGTTTATCGCCGTTGCTGTATTTACCCTGTTCCAGCTCTTTCATAACGGCATCCAGCAGTTTGTCTTTTTTACGCCATTTTTGCGGTTCATAACCAGCGGCTTTCAGCGCTTTCACTTGTTCCACGGTATGGCCAAAAATAAAGATATTCTCCGCACCAACCTTCTCAGCAATTTCAACATTCGCGCCGTCCAGCGTGCCGACAGTCAGTGCACCATTCAGCGCCAGCTTCATATTCCCGGTACCTGAAGCCTCTTTCCCGGCCGTTGAGATTTGCTCGGAGACATCTGCTGCCGGGATCATTACTTCTGCAGCAGACACACAGTAATCTGGCAGGAAGACAACTTTCAGTTTGTCGCCAATCGCCGGGTCAGCGTTGATAACCTCAGCCACCTTGTTAATGGCAAAGATAATATTTTTAGCCAGGTAATAGCCAGGTGCGGCTTTTGCCCCAAACAAGAATACGCGTGGAACTCTGTCTGCTTTCGGGTTTTCGCGAATCTCTTTGTAAAGCGCCAGAATATGTAACAGATTCAAATGCTGGCGCTTATATTCGTGCAGACGTTTAATTTGAATATCAAACAAAGCATTGGGGTTGATCTCAATCCCGGTACGTTGCTTAACAAACTCCGCCAGGCGAACTTTGTTCTGCTGTTTAATTTCCCGGTAAGCTTTGCGGAATTTGGCATCGTCAGCATATTTTTCGATACCTTCGAGGACATCCAGGTCGTTTGCCCACTCTTTTTTCAATGTCTTATCTAACAATGCAGCCAGAGCCGGATTGCACTGCTTTATCCAACGACGGGGAGTAATGCCGTTGGTCACATTATGGAACTTGTTCGGCCATAACTGGTGGTATTCCGGGAACAGATCCTTCACAACCAGCTCAGAGTGCAGTGCCGCCACACCATTTACTGCGAAGCCACTTACCACGCACAGATTCGCCATACGTACCTGGTTATCATGTACCACAGCGAGTTTCGCCCACACGGCGCCATCGCCCGGCCAGGTCGCTTCAACCAGCTTCTTAAAGCGGGCATTAATCTCTTTGATTAATTGCATATGGCGTGGCAGCAATGTTCTTACTAAGCGCTCATCCCAGCACTCCAGTGCTTCAGGCATCAGGGTATGGTTGGTGTAAGCAAAAGTGCGGCTGGTAATCGCCCAGGCGTCATCCCAGCTCAACTGGTGTTCATCAATCAACACTCGCAGTAATTCCGGAATGGCTATCGTAGGGTGAGTGTCGTTCAACTGAATCACTTCAAAATCAGGTAATTGTGCCAGTTTTCGGCCAGCCTGGTGGTGGCGACGCAAAATATCAGCAACGGAACAGGCACACTGGAAATATTGCTGCATCAGGCGCAGCTTTTTCCCCGCCAGATGGTTGTCATTGGGATACAGCACTTTGGTCAGTTTTTCTGCATCAATACCCTGTTTCTCGGCACGCAGAAAATCACCGTCGTTAAACTTGCCCAAATCGAAAGGATGAGCGTGTTTCGCCTGCCATAAACGCAAAGGTTGCGAAACGCCATTTCGGTAACCAATAACCGGTAAGTCCCAGGCTTCCCCTTGCATTACAAAAGCGGGTTCCCAGTGCGGTTTACCCTCGACAGTCACCACTTTACCACCGATGCCAACCTGCACATCCAGGGCACTGTTATGGCGGAACCATGGGTAACTGCCACGCAACCAGTCATCCGGGGCTTCATGCTGCTGACCATCAACAAACGACTGGCGGAATAAGCCGTACTGGTAATTCAGGCCATAACCGGTTGCAGACTGCCCAACGGTTGCCATGGAATCCAGGAAACAGGCGGCAAGCCGCCCCAATCCACCATTTCCCAGCGCCGGGTCGGTTTCTTGCTCAAGTAAATCACTCAGCACAATGTTGTAATCGGCCAGCGTATCACTCACCAACTGATACCAACCCATATTCAATAAGTTATTACCTGTCAGGCGGCCAATCAGAAATTCCATTGAGATGTAGTTTACATGGCGTTGTTTTTTTTCTGGCTTTGCCAGAGGCTGTGCTGCCAAAAGTTCCGCCAGCGCCCCGCTAACAGCCTGCCACCACTGGTGTTGCGTCATTTCTGCGGCAGCATGTAATCCAAAATGCTGCCACTGACGTGTCAGGGCAGCCTGAAATTGTGCTTTATCGAATGTAGGCTGTGACATAGGTAATCGGTGTCCTTCAAGTAATTAGACAAAGTTTACATTAGTGTGCCTGGGCCCCCCGGCTGATACCTCATCCCGCCTTGGATTAGGCAGGGAGGAGTAGCGGGGAGTAGGAGAAACTGTGATCCATGACACTCAAATTAGCCGTAAACCACGTAAAAGCATAATGTGAAATTTTAATGAAACAGGTGAAACTTCAAACGATGAAACACTTTAATTAATTGAAATAATTACTATTAGATGCAAATAAAGACAGACACACTATCTGTGCGTTATGTAGAAATAAAACTAAACCCTTTGTTTTTACTTGAAAGAGAAGAATGGTGTGGAGGTCAAAGGAGTGAAACAAAGGAGGACGACTAACCCTGGCTACGCCCCCAAATCATCCAATAAGTTTCAGAAATGTGACCAGGTGCACCTTTAAAGGTCTTTTATACGGGGTTAACTTGCATTAAAGACTAATCTGTCCGAATTTATCTTAAGAATTAATTACGAAGCGCGAAAAAATTCGTAATCCCGTAGTTTCGACACAGTGAAGTGAATGACTATGTTAATTCCATCCAAACTTAGCCGTCCGGTGAGGCTCGACAATACAGTCGTGCGCGATCGCCTGTTGGCAAAATTATCCTCGGCCAAAAATTACCGTCTGGTTCTGGTTACCAGCCCGGCAGGCTACGGAAAAACAACACTGGTTGCCCAATGGGCCGCCAGCCAACCCCATTTAGGCTGGTTTTCACTGGATGAAGGAGATAACCAGCCTGAGCGTTTTGCCAGTTACCTGATAGCCGCTATTCAGCAGGCCACCGGCAAGCATTGCGTCACCACCGAAATGATGGTGCAGAAAAGGCAGTATGCCAGCCTGATTTCACTGTTTGGGCAACTGTTTATTGAACTGGCTGAATGCCAGCATGCTTTCAAGTTAGTCATTGATGACTATCACCTCATCACCAACCCGGTGATCCATGACGCCATGCGTTTTTTCCTGCGCCACCAGCCCGATAATCTCACGCTGGTCGTTCTGTCCCGTAATCTGCCACAGTTAGGGATAGCCAATCTGCGCGTTCGGGATCAACTACTGGAAGTAGGCAGTCATCAACTGGCCTTTACCCAGCGGGAAACAAAACAATTTTTTGACTGCCGGTTAAGTTCACCTCTGGATGAGCAGGAAAGCTACCAGATCTGTGAAGATGTCGCCGGTTGGGTTACAGCATTACAGCTAATCGCCTTGTCCGCCCGGCAAAAAAATACCGCTACTCAACACTCTGCCCGCCGGTTGGCCGGCATCAACGCCAGCCATTTATCGGATTACCTGGTTGATGAAGTGCTTGATACTGTTACACCAGCAACGCGCCTGTTCCTGCTGAAAACGTCTTTATTGCGTTCAATGAATGATGCGTTAATAGTGCGAGTGACAGGAGAAGAAAACGGGCAAATGTGGCTGGAGGATCTGGAGCGCCAGGGGTTGTTCATACAGCGTATGGATGACGACGGTGAGTGGTTCAACTACCATCCACTATTTGGCAATTTCCTGCGCCAGCGTTGCCAGTGGGAAATGGCAACTGAATTGCCAGCCATTCACCGGGCAGCCGCAGAAGGCTGGATGGCACAGGGCTACCCTGCTGAAGCTATCCACCACGGTGTGGCGGCGGGCGATACCGCTTTATTGCGTGATATCCTGCATCAGCACGCCTGGGATTTATTTAACCAGAGCGAACTGGCGCTGTTGGAAGAATCCCTCAACGCTCTGCCCTGGGCTGTATTGTTAGATAACCCACGCCTGCTTTTACTGAAAGCCTGGCTGATGCAAAGCCAGCACCGTTTTCAGGAGGTTAACACCCTGCTGGCCCGTGCAGAAGAAGAGATGACGCGTGAGCCGGATGAATCGCTACATGGTGAGTTCAACGCTCTGAGGGCACAGGTAGCTATCAACGCTGGTAACCCGGAAGAAGCAGAACGCCTTGCGATGCTGGCGCTGGAAACTTTGCCGTTCTCCAGTTTTTACGGGCGCATTGTCGCCACCTCTGTACATGGGGAAGTGCTGCACTGCAAAGGCGAACTGAACCACTCACTGGCCTTAATGCAACAAACTGAGCAGATGGCGCAAGTCAATGAAGTCTGGCACTACGTGTTGTGGAGCCAAATTCAACAAAGCGAAATTTTATTTGCCCAGGGATTCCTGCAGTCTGCATGGGAAATTCAGGAAAAAGCCTTCCAGCTGATTCAGGCTCAGCACCTGGAACAATTACCACTACATGAATTTTTGCTACGTATCCGCTCGCAGTTACTTTGGGCGTGGGCCCGGCTGGATGAATCCGAAGCGGCAGCCCGCCAGGGGATGGATGTGCTGGTTAACTATCAGCCACAGCAGCAACTTCAGTGTCTGTCATTAGTGATTCAAAACTCACTGGCCCGGGGCGATTTAGATAATGCACGCGGTTTACTCAACCGCCTGGAAAACTTGCTGGGCAACGGTTCCTATCACATCGACTGGGTCAGCAATGCCGACAAAGTACGCGTCATTTACTGGCAAATGAATAATGATAAGCAGGCGGCAGAAAACTGGTTACGCCAGACTCCGCGCCCGGCGACAGTGAGCAATCATTTCCTGCAAAGCCAGTGGCGTAACATTGCCCGGGCTCAAATTCTGCTGGAAGAGTTTGGCACGGCAGAAACGATTCTGGAAGAGCTGAACGAGAACGCGCGGCGACTTCACCTGATGAGTGATTTGAACCGTAACTTGTTACTGCTCAACCAACTTTACTGGCAGGCAGACCGTAAGAGCGATGCCCTTCAGGTACTGGTTGAAGCGCTTTCCCTGGCAAACCGTACCGGCTTTATCAGCCACTTTGTTATTGAAGGTGAGCCAATGGCGCAACAGTTACGCCAGTTAATCCAACTGGCAACGTTGCCAGAACTGGAGCAACATCGCGCGCAACGCATTCTCAAAGAGATAAACCAGCATCACCGGCATAAATTTGCTCACTTTGATGAAAGTTTTGTACACCGCTTGTTGAACCACCCGGATGTACCGGAATTAATCCGTACCAGCCCGCTAACGCAACGCGAATGGCAGGTGCTTGGGTTGATTTACTCTGGCTACAGTAACGACCAGATAGCCGGAGAACTGGATGTCGCCGCAACCACAATCAAAACCCACATTCGTAACCTGTACCAGAAAATGGGTGTGGCGCACCGCCGGGAAGCCGTACAACAGGCACAGGAATTATTAAAAATGATGGGGTACGGCGTGTAAGCCTTGTGTTTACCAGCCTGGCTAAGAACCGGCCAGGCTGGCCGGGTTTAGCATAACTCTAACTGCACGTTATTTTCGGCAATCACCTGCATGACACTGGCTGGTGGCATAATGTCCGTATACAACGCATCGACCAGGCCAATACTACCCAGATTAACCATGGCATTACGGCCAAATTTCGTGTGATCCACCACTAACATCACATGGCGTGAATTATCAATTATTGCCCGTTTGGTGCGTACTTCGTGGTAGTCAAACTCCAGTAAAGAGCCATCACTGTCGATGCCACTAATCCCCAGGATGCCGAAATCCAGGCGAAACTGTGAAATAAAATCCAGCGTTGCTTCGCCAATAATCCCACCATCGCGGCTGCGTAACTCACCACCCGCCAGGATTATCCGAAAATCATCTTTTACCATCAGGGTGTTTGCCACATTCAGGTTATTGGTCACCACCCGCAAATGGTTGTGGTCTAACAAGGCATGAGCGACGGCTTCCGGTGTAGTGCCAATATCAATGAACAGCGTGGCCCCATCAGGGATCTGGCTGGCAACTTTTTGCGCAATACGCGCTTTCTCTGAAGCCAGCGTCGCACGCCGGTCGTGCCATGACGTGTTGACTGAGCTTGATGGAATAGCAGCACCACCATGGTGGCGCATAATTATATTCTGGTCAGCCAGGTCATTCAGGTCACGACGAATAGTCTGCGGACTAACAGAAAAATGTTCCACCAACTCTTCGGTACTGACATAACCTTGCTTTTTGACCAGTTCAATAATGGCATCATGCCGCTGTGTTTGCTTCACCCTGCTCTCCTGTTGTTATTGTTTGCGTCACAAGAGCCGCTTTGCGACCAAAGCGGTTATGCGCGTTTTCGCGTCTGGCTGCTGTCAACCAGCGCCATAGCCAACCCTACCAGCAAACCAGTCAGGTGTGCGCTATTGGCAATGGACATCCCCATAACATTAAACCAGCCAATCACCAGCCAGAGCAGTGCAAACACCATCAACCCACGGGGTAACATCACACCGCAAGCTGGATCACGTTCGCCCCGCAACCACACATAGCCCATTAAGGCATATACCACTCCCGACAAACCACCAAACCATGGCCCACCAAAATAGTGCTGCATAAAGCCACTGAGTAAGGCGGAAATCAGGGTGATAGTTAGCAATTTACCACTGCCAAGGCGCTTTTCGACCGGGCCGCCCAAATACCACCACCACACCAGGTTAAATGCGATATGTAGCAGCGAAAAGTGCAACAGGATATGCGAAAAATAACGCCATACCTGGAATTTGAGCGAGGGATCAAATGGCCAGGCCAGCCACAGCATTACCTGCTGATCACCGACTATCTGCATCAAAATATATACGGCCACACACAAGACCAGCATACCCAGTGTCAATGGGCCTGCTTTGCTGCGTAGTGTCGCAAAAAAAGGATAACGGCGATAATGCAACCCACTACCAGTATGGCCTGTGGACCAACTGGCGGCGAGATAACGAGGATCATTGGGGTTTGCCAGGAAGTGTTCCAGCGCTTCTCTGACTTGCGACTCCTGACTTTCATCCTCCAGCCAGATATCTATATTCACCCGGTGTTGCAAGCTCAGGTGTACACCCTGAGTTGCCATGTAATCAACAAACGCCTGAGCCATACGCGGGTTTTCAAATGAGGCAACCATCAACATAGGGTAACAACCTGCTTATCCATAATAGTCATAGCAGTATACTGGTTAAATGATATTGGCAAAAATTACTCTTCACCCTGAGCGACTTCAGTCGGGAACTGGCGATGCCAGGCCTCAAAACCACCATCAATGCTGTAAACCTCATCATAGCCTTGTTGCAGCAGGTACTGCGCCGCACCTTTGCTGCTGTTGCCGTGATAACACATCACCAATACGGGTGTATCAAAATCCGTATTCTGCATAAATGTCGGTAAAGATGCATTGGTCAGGTGAAACGCACCGGGGGTATGCGCCAGGGTATAACTTTGTGGATCACGAATATCCACTAACACCGCACCATCAAGGTGTAATTTCTGGTGGGCCTGTTCAACATTGATACATTCAAAGTTATCCATTATCTGCGCTTACTCTTTTCTGTATAGGGGATAAAACCCGTTTCCTGGTAAGGAACATGGGGCCTGATTCTCTGGCTCCCAGTGTACGTGGCTGCGCGTTAATGCGCCATTGTGTTATGCATATCACGCGAAATTGTTTTTTTCTTGTTACCAAAAGCGCGTTCTCTTGCTATTATGAGCGATATCGAACATTTTTGAGCTTTAACGAAAATGCGTGGGGGCATAATGGAAACCAAAGATCTGATTGTGATTGGTGGTGGCATCAATGGTGCTGGCATCGCTGTAGACGCTGCCGGGAGAGGCTTGTCTGTACTGTTATTAGAAGCTCAGGACTTAGCCTGCGCCACATCATCGGCCAGTTCAAAACTGATTCATGGCGGGCTGAGATACCTTGAACACTACGAATTCCGTCTGGTCAGTGAAGCACTGGCTGAACGTGAAGTGCTGTTAAAAATGGCACCGCACATCGCCTTCCCTATGCGCTTCCGCTTACCTCACCGCCCGCATTTGCGTCCGGCCTGGATGATCCGCATTGGTCTGTTTATGTATGATCACCTGGGTAAACGCACCAGTCTGCCAGGTTCTGGCGGTTTGCGTTTTGGTGCAGACTCCGTGCTTAAACCTGAGATTGTGCGCGGTTTCGAATATTCCGACTGCTGGGTGGATGATGCAAGGCTTGTGCTGGCTAACGCACAAATGGTGGAAGAAAAAGGGGGACAGGTTCTCACCCGCACTCGTGTCACCTCTGCACGCCGCGAAAATGGCTTGTGGGTGGTTGAAGCTGAAGACACTGATACCGGCAAGCGCCATACCTGGCAAGCGCGTGGGCTGGTCAATGCAACCGGTCCCTGGGTGAAACATTTCTTTGATGACGGCTTACACTTACCATCACCTTACGGAATCCGCTTAATCAAAGGCAGCCATATAGTGGTGCCCCGTGTACATACACAAAAGCAGGCCTATATTCTGCAAAACGAAGACAAACGCATTGTGTTTGTTATTCCCTGGATGGATGAGTTTTCTATTATTGGTACTACTGATGTTGAATATAAAGGCGACCCTAAAAGCGTTCAGATTGACGACAACGAAATTCGCTACTTGCTGAATGCCTATAACGAACACTTTAAAAAGACACTCACACAAGAAGATATTGTCTGGAGTTATTCAGGGGTACGTCCGTTGTGTGATGATGAATCTGATTCACCACAAGCCATTACGCGTGATTACACGCTGGATATTCACGACGAGCAAGGCAAAGCGCCGTTGCTATCGGTATTTGGTGGCAAACTGACTACTTACCGGAAACTGGGCGAACACGCAATGGATAAGCTCAGCCACTATTACCCCAATATTAAACCCGCCTGGACCAAAGGCGCAGTCCTGCCTGGCGGCCATTTCTCTGGTGACCGGGATGATTATGCAGCGCAGTTACGGCGTAAATTCAGTTTCCTGACTGAATCCCTCGCCCGCCATCTCGCCCGCACATATGGCAGCAACAGTGAGAAAATCATTGGTAATGCCAGCAGCGTGGCAGATTTAGGTGAAGATTTTGGCCATGAGTTTTATGAGGCTGAACTGCATTATTTGGTCGCTCACGAGTGGGTACGTGAACTGGACGATGCTATCTGGCGCCGTACCAAACAAGGTATGTGGTTAACTGAAGCCCAACAAGCCCGTGTTGCACAGTGGTTGTCTGAGCACCAACAATCGTCAGACAGCAGGCTTTCACTGGCATCCTGATTGCTTCCCTGATGTTCAGGCACTTTCCCCCACATAAAAGTGCCTGAACATAGCTATTCACCATAATTATTTCCCTGAAAAACCATATTTCCCAACCAACGGATGTGTTGTTCATACCTGACTACATAAGTTAATTGCTGAGCACACCGCAACCTCGTCAGTAAGAGCCGTTTCGACAACCAAAAAATATTAAGATTTTTCTGCTTTTTGATTCTAATTTTCTGAGTAGCATGCGATGCTTAACTCATTGACCTATCAGCAATACTCCATTTATTCCATCTGAAATAAATGGAAATGGTCTGAAACAAATAAAGAATAAAAATAGTTGAGATGTACAAATGAATAGTATAAAAACTCAGTTGGGAAAGGTGGTACAAACAATTATAATGATGTGAAAGAGATACAAAAATTATTAAGAGAGAATGGTTTCCCAAGTCTAAATATAGATGGAATTTGCGGGCCAAACACTATAAAAGCCATTCTGACTTACCAAAAACACTTTTATCATTATCCAGATGGTGTTATATCACCAGGCAAGAAGACATTCCAACTTCTCACCGGAGATAAAAACACAAGGTCCAATTCATTGAATAAAGCTGATGGAGCAACTTGTACTAACCCCAATGGAAAAAAATCAAACTCTAGATATATGAACCCAAGCATAAATGCTTATAATTTGTTAAAAAAATATGAACAAAAAATAAACTATCCATATTCAGATAAAGATCCAAAGCAACACAAAACGAAACTCACAAAGTGGGATGAGACAGCAACAATTGGATATGGACATCTTATTAACACCCCAGAAGAATTCAACCAATACAGAGATGGAATAACGGATCAACAAGCCGATAGTATTTTCAAAAAAGACAGTTACTGGATTTTAGAAGATGTAAGAAAGTATATAAAAGTAGATCTTACTCAAAATGAGTTTGATGCAATTTTTATTCTCGCCTTCAATATCGGACCTGGTTCGCCAAGAAGTCATAAACACAAAGGTTTATACTGGTCATCTGTATTAGCTATCGTTAATGGAGAAAGTAATGCAGATTTATACTCAGCCTGGACTGCTTATGATATATCTAGAGGAAAAGAGTCTGGCGGGCTGTTGAAAAGGCGTATGTCGGAACTAAAAGTATATAATGAAGGTGTGTACATAAAATTATGAAAAAAATACTAACTGCACTTTTACTTTTAACAACAGCATCATCATTTGCTCAAAATAAAAATGATACATTATCTATCACTACTAAAAACTACCAGATAACTATCACAGATAATTGTGAGGAAGGTGAGATTGCCTGTAATGATGTTACATATCATTCAGTGAATAAAAAGAATCACACTGAACTAACATTGAGCGGCCATACGATTAATATCGGACAATCAGAGGACTTTAGAGGATATGACTTCAGTAATGGAGAATATTTATACAGACTTCGCCCTGAAGAAGACGATACCTGGTCGCTTTATGTCATAAAGGGTGATAAAACGTTACTCCAGGAGAAAGGTGTAGAGAACTGAAAATCTGTAACTTTATCCTTTCATTAAATGCCACCAGCATTCAGAAACAGGGAAAGGGCTATTGAGTGCCCTTTCCCATATCATCATTTAAAGCCTTACCGGTTTTATATGCCAAATTTCATCGGCATACTCCTGAATGGTGCGGTCAGAGGAGAAATACCCCATATTGGCAATATTGTGCATTGCCCTTGTGGTCCATTCTTCTGGTGTCCGATAAAGCTCGTCCACTCGTTTCTGGCAATCCACATAGCTACGGTAATCAGCCAGCACCTGGTAGTGGTCGCCGAAGTTTATCAGTGAATCAACCAGATCCCGGTAACGCCCGGGCTCCTGTGGGCTGAACACCCCAGTCGCGATTTGCGTCAACACCTGATACAACGCTTTGTCTTTCTCGTAATACTCACGCGGGTTATATCCCTTGCGGCGCAGTGCTTCCACTTGTTCTGCTGTGTTGCCGAAAATAAAGATGTTATCTTCGCCCACATGTTCCAGCATCTCCACATTTGCACCATCCAGCGTACCAATAGTCAGTGCACCATTCAGAGCAAACTTCATATTACTGGTACCCGATGCTTCGGTACCTGCCAGTGAAATTTGTTCCGAAAGATCAGCCGCAGGAATAATCACCTGTGCCAGGCTAACACTGTAGTTAGGAATAAAGACCACCTTCAGCAGATCTTTTACCTGAGGATCATTATTAATGACCGCTGCAACATCATTTATCAGATGAATAATGTGCTTAGCCATGTAATAGGCAGAAGCCGCTTTACCGGCAAAAATATTGACCCGTGGTACCCAGTCGGCGTCCGGGTTTGCTTTAATCTGGTTATAGCGCGTAATCACATGCAATACATTCATCAACTGGCGTTTGTATTCATGGATACGTTTTATCTGCACATCAAACAACGAATGGGGATTCAGAACAATCCCCATTTGCTGGGCAACCCAGCCGGCAAGGCGTTTTTTATTTTCCAGCTTGGCGTGCTGAATATCATTGTTTACCGATGGATAATCAATGTGTTCCTTCAGTTCACGCAGCAGGCTCAGATCAGTACGCCAGTTATGGTCGATGTTATCGTCCAGCACCTTAGACAAACCAGGGTTTGCCAGCGCCAGCCAGCGCCGGGGGGTAATTCCATTGGTTTTATTACAAAAACGCATCGGGAAGATGGACGCAAAATCAGCAAACAGCGATTGCACCATTAGATTTGAATGCAATTCAGAAACACCGTTCACTTTATGGCTGACCACCACCGCAAGCCAGGCCATGCGCACACGGCGCCCATTGGATTCATCAATAATTGAAGCGCGGCTCAACAGCCCCACATCTTCAGGGTATTGCTCCTGCAACGTTTTCAGGAAATAGTCATTTATTTCAAAGATAATCTGCAAATGACGAGGCAAAATCTTGCCCAGCATATCCACATTCCAGGTTTCCAGTGCTTCGCTCATCAACGTGTGATTGGTATAAGAGAAGACCTGGCAGGTTACCTCAAAAGCATCATCCCAGTTATAACCGTGTTCATCGATTAACAGACGCATCAACTCAGGAATAGACAAGACCGGGTGCGTATCATTCAGATGAATGGCAATTTTATCAGCCAGATTGTCGAAGGTTTTATGCATTTGCCAGTGGCGGCTCAGAATATCCTGAATAGTGGCTGACACCAGGAAATATTCCTGGCGCAAACGCAGCTCCCGGCCTGAATAGGTGGAGTCATCCGGGTAGAGCACACGACACACGTTTTCTGAATGGTTTTTATCTTCCACTGCAGCAAAATAATCGCCCTGGTTAAATTTACCCAGGTTAATTTCACTACTGGCCTGAGCAGTCCACAACCGTAAGGTATTGGTTGCGTCTGTATCATAGCCGGGAATGATTTGGTCGGTGGCAACCGCCAAAATCTCTTCGGTTTCAACCCAATGGGTTTTCTTACCTTCTTGCTGAATGCGCCCACCAAACCGCACCTTATAACGCGTATTGTGGCGGCGGAACTCCCATGGGTTACCGTATTCCAGCCAGTAATCCGGCGATTCTTTCTGGCGGCCATCGACTATGTTTTGTTTGAACATGCCATAGTCATAACGAATGCCGTAACCGCGGCCTGGCAACCCAAGTGTTGCCAATGAGTCCAGAAAACATGCTGCAAGGCGACCCAACCCACCATTACCCAGGCCTGGATCATTTTCTTCTTCGATAAGCTCTTCAAGAGAGAGCCCCATCTCTTTCAATGCCCCGTCAATGTCTTCATAAATTCCCAAAGACAACAGTGCATTTGACAGTGTGCGGCCAATAAGAAATTCCATCGACAAGTAATATACCTGGCGAACTTCCTGGGAGAGCTGTGCCCGGTTGGAACGAAGCCAGCGTTCAACCATTCTGTCCCTTACGGCAAACAACGTAGCATTCAACCACTCATGTTTATTGGCGATAGCCGGGTCTTTACCGATGGTAAACATCAGTTTATAGGCAATGGAATACTTCAACGCCTCGACGCTGAGTGTAGGTGATGCATAGCTAAAGGGTGCGTTCATAACAGTGATTCCTGGAGACTAAATCAAGCGTTGATAAAGTTCGCGGTAGGACTGCGCCGCTACCTGCCAGCTAAAGTCCATACTCATCGCCTGACGCTGAACATAGCGCCATAACGATGGGCGTGACCACAACACAAAAGTCCGACGAATTGCCCGAAGAAGCGAGAGGGCATTACTGTCTTCGAAGACAAAACCACTGGCGAGACCATCAGCCAGATTCTCTAACGAACAATCAGAAACTGTATCCGCCAAACCTCCTGTACGTCGCACCAGCGGCAACGTGCCATATTTCAACCCATACAATTGCGTTAACCCACAAGGTTCAAACCGGCTCGGCACCAGAATCACATCTGCACCGCCCATAATTCGGTGAGAGAACGCCTCGTGATAACCTATCTGTACCCCAACCTGCCCGGGATGCTCTGCGGCAGCGGCCAGAAAACCCTCCTGCAATACCGGGTCACCTGCGCCGAGTAACGCCAGTTGGCCACCTTGCTCCAGTAATCCTGGTAGCGCTTCAAGCACCAAATCCAGGCCTTTCTGGCTGGTCAGGCGGCTGACAACGGCAAACAACGGTACTTTGTCATTCACCTTTAACCCCATGGCTATCTGGAGCTGTCGTTTGTTTTCCGCTTTCGCTTCCACAGAATCACGGTCATAAGCGGCGGTAAGTAATAAATCATGGGCCGGATCCCAAATTTTTTCATCCACACCGTTAAGGATCCCACTCAATCGTCCTTCTCTGTGCCGCTGCGTTAACAAACCTTCCATACCATAGCCATACTGTGACTCGGTTATTTCGCGAGCATAGGTAGGGCTCACAGCAGTAATGTGATCAGCATAATAGAGACCCGCTTTCAGGAAAGAAATCTGTCCGTTAAATTCCAGACCATGCATATTGAAAAACTCACCCGGTAACTGGATCTCTGCCATGTGTTTGGCGTAGAACAATCCCTGATAAGCCAGATTATGGACAGTAAAGACGGATTTAGCAGGCCGTCCACGCGCGGCGAGGTATGCCGGTGCCAGGCCTGCATGCCAGTCATGGGCATGAACCACATCTGGTTGCCAGAATAAGTCCAGACCACAAGCCAGCTCACTTCCCACCCAGCCTAACAGGGCAAACCGCAGCACGTTATCGGTATAGGCATGCAAATTGGTATCGTGATAAGGGCTGCCCGGGCGCTCATACAGATGAGGCGCATCAATCAAGTAGATACCCACGCCATTAAAATGCCCATACAGCAATGTTATAGGGCCGGCAAAGGTATCCCGCCGGGTTACTACCTGCGCGTCAGCGATCCCCCTGCGAATATCCGGAAAAGAAGGCAACAGAACACGCGTATCCACGCCACCCGCAATTTGTGCCGCCGGTAGTGCACCGATAACATCCGCAAGGCCACCCGTTTTCAGCAGCGGAAACATTTCAGAACATACATGTAAAACCTGCATTGTCGCTCCCGTTCAATGTTTGACCCACACTGACTCAGTGAAGGCTCCCTGTTGTTCAGGCCTCCAGGCGGGCCAGCATTTTACGCGTTACCAGAACAATGCCTTCTTCGGAGCGATAAAAACGACGGGCATCCTCTTCGGCATTCTCACCAATGACCATTCCTTCAGGAATGACACAGGCCCTGTCAATAATACAGCGCCGTAAACGGCACGAACGGCCAATCCACACATCAGGCAAAAGCACTGCGGAATCAATATTACAAAAAGAGTTTATTCGCACTCGGGGAAACAACACGGACTGCACCACCACTGACCCCGAGATAATGCAACCACCAGACACCAGCGAGTTCAGTGTCATGCCATGGCTACCAGAACGATCCTGTACAAACTTAGCGGGTGGAAGGGGTTCCATATGGGTGCGAATCGGCCATTTCTGGTCATACATATCCAGTTCAGGGGTTACTGAGGCCAAATCAAGGTTCGCTTTCCAGTAAGCCTCCAGCGTACCCACATCGCGCCAGTAAGGTTCAGACTCCGGGTCTGATTGCACGCAGGACAACGGGAAAGGGTGAGCAAATGCTTCACCAGCTTTAGTAATTTTGGGGATGATGTCTTTACCAAAATCATGGCTCGATTGCTCATCTTTATCGTCTTCTTCCAGCAACTGATAAAGATAATCCGCGTCAAACACGTAAATCCCCATGCTCGCCAGTGCTTTTGTCGCGTCGTTCGGCATCGCTGGCGGTTTTTCTGGTTTTTCAACAAAATCAATAATGCGTTCTTCGGCGTCGACAGCCATGACCCCAAACGCGCGGGCTTCTTCAACAGGAACTGGCAGGCAGGCAACGGTGCATTTGGCACCTTTCTCAACATGGTCAATCAACATGCGCGAATAATCCTGCTTGTAGATATGATCACCGGCGAGGATCACCACATAGCTGGCCTTATAGCGCCGGATAATATCCAGGTTCTGCGTTACGGCATCGGCCGTACCACGATACCAGTTTTCACCATGAACACGTTGCTGCGCGGGGAGTAAATCAACGAATTCATTCATTTCTTCATTGAAAAATGACCAGCCGCGCTGAATATGCTGAACCAGTGTATGCGACTGATATTGCGTAATCACACCAATGCGGCGAATACCGGAATTGATACAATTAGACAAGGCAAAATCAATAATGCGAAATTTACCGCCGAAGTGAACGGCAGGCTTGGCGCGTGTTGAGGTTAAATCTTTTAAGCGTGTGCCTCGCCCCCCGGCAAGAATCAGGGCAACAGACTTCATTGGCAGCTCGCGTGCCAACATCAACGAATCGTTCTTCTCGAATTTTATCATGACTGACTCCTTTATTTATGACCGGTAAAAAACGCACACTCCGTGCGCAGGCCCATGCCATACAGCCATTACAACCGGGTTATCCTCTCCGGCAAATGGGGGGACAGCACGCCATTCCCCTTCAGGTAAAACAAATTCACTCACAGACTGCGTGGCATTCAGTGTGATAAGCCAGTGCCCTGAAAGCAGCACCTGCAACTGTTTTATCTCAGACTGCCATGCTTCAGGACTGAGTGGACTGGCCTGACTGTTAAGCCAGACAACACTGCCATCGCCCTCTTCCCACCACTGATCATTGACCAGTGCAGGGATTTGCTTTCTGAGTTTGATTAATTCGGTGGTAAACGCCGTCAACCCTTCATTCTTATTGGCCCAGTCCAGCCAGGTCAGCTCGTTGTCCTGGCAGTAGGCATTATTATTGCCGTGCTGGGTGTGCCCGTGCTCATCACCAGCCAGCAACATAGGCGTCCCCTGAGCAAGCAATAGTGCCGTCAGTAAGCCATGAACTGAATGGCGACGGCGTTCCTGAATATGAATATTGCCTGTTGGGCCTTCCTCACCATGGTTGTTACTGAAATTCGCATTGGTGCCATCACGGTTTTCTTCACCGTTAGCCTCGTTATGCTTATGGTTGAAACTGACACAATCGCGCAGCGTAAAGCCATCATGTGATGTCACCAGGTTAATGCTGGCTGAAGGGTTACGCCCCTGGTGACGAAATACATCGCTGGAAGCAGCAAAGCGGCAGGCAAACTCGCCAGGATTTGAATCGCTACTCAGCCAAAAGCGCCGCATACCATCACGGAAATGGTCATTCCATTCGGCAAACAGTGGTGGGAAATTCCCGACCTGATAACCACCCGGACCAATATCCCAGGGTTCAGCAATCAGTTTTACCTGTGATAACAACGGGTCCTGGCGAATCGCTTCAAACAACGGGGCATCCTGGCGAAACTCAGGAGTACGCCCCATCACACTCGCTAAATCAAAGCGGAAACCATCAACATGAAATTCCGACACCCAGTAACGCAGATTATCCACCACCATATCTACCACTGCCGGATGGCTCAGATTCAGTGTGTTTCCACACCCCGTCCAGTTGTGATAATCCCCGTTGTCCTGTAGCCAGTAATAACTGGCATTATCGATTCCTCGCCAACTGAAGGTTGGCCCATAAAGATCGGTTTCTGCCGTGTGATTAAGCACAATATCCAGCACCACTTCGATCCCTGCCTGGTGTAAAGCTTTCACCGCAGTACACAACTCAACCCGGGCTGCTTCAGGCCGCGAGGCATAACCAGGCTCCGGACAATACATCGCCAGAGGGTTGTAACCCCAATAATTACTGAGCCCCATCTGCTGCAAACGTGGTTCTGTTGCAAACTGAATCACTGGCATTAACTCCAGCGCGGTAATCCCCAGTTGCCTGAAATAATCGAGCATGACTGGGTGAGCCAGCGCAAGATACGTGCCGCGCAACTCCGCAGGTATATCAGGGTGAAGGCGCGTAAGGCCGCGTACATGCGCTTCATAAATCACCGTTTCCCCCCAGGGAGTACGCAACGGTTCATCGTCTTCCCAATCAAAATGAGAGTAAGCAACTACGCAGCGCAGCATTACACTGCTGTTATCCCGGTGGTCGGGGTTATCCAGGCCACCATGGAACAACGCGTGATCGGGAACCTCACCAGTGACCTGACGAGCACACGGGTCGAGAAGCAATTTTTCCGGATTGAATCGGTGCCCCAGTGCCGGAGACCAGGGACCATGCACGCGGTAACCATACTGCAAACCAGGGCGGGCACCGGGCAGGTAACCATGCCAGATATCGCCAGTACGGGAAGGTAATAAATGACGCTCTTCGTTGCCATCCTCGTCAAACAGGCACAACACAACCTGCTCTGCATTAGCCGAGAACAAAGTGAAGTTCACGCCATGACCATCGAATGCCGCGCCAAGGGGCGAAGCATTACCCGCCTGTAGTTGCGTCATCGATATCTCCCTCACGTACCAGCCAAATTGTCGCCAACGGCGGCACGGTTAAACACAATGAGTGTTCACGCCCATGACTTCGGATAGCATCACTTTGGATAGTGCCGCCATTGCCCATATTACTGCCATGGTAGTACTGAGAATCGGTATTAACGGCCTCTTGCCAGCGTCCTGGTTGGTTAACCCCTACCCGGTAGTGCTCACGCGGAACCGGAGTGAAATTGCTCACCACGATAATTTCATTGCCTTGCTTGTCACGCCGGATAAACGCGAATACTGAGTTGGCCTTATCGTCAACAACCAGCCATTCAAACCCATAAGAGTCAAAGTCTAGTTGATGTAATGCTTTATGGTGGCGATAGGTGTGGTTCAGGTCGCGCACCAGGCGCTGTACGCCGTGATGCCAGTTATCTTTACCTTCCAGTAAGTGCCAGTCCAGGCTGGTGTCATGGTTCCACTCACGCCCCTGAGCGAACTCATTTCCCATGAATAACAATTTCTTACCTGGGAAGGCCCACATCCAGGCGTAATAAGCGCGTAAGTTGGCAAACTTTTGCCAGGCGTCTCCGGGCATACGATCAAGAATAGACCGTTTCCCGTGAACCACTTCATCATGGGACAGGGGGAGTACAAAGTTTTCGCTGTAGTTATACAGCATGCCGAACGTCATCTGGTCGTGGTGATACTGCCGGTGAACAGGATCCAGTTTCATGTAATTCAGCGTGTCGTGCATCCAGCCCATGTTCCATTTAAACCAGAATGCGAGGCCATCGGGCCGGGAAACGCCGGGAAAATCCGTTGATTCTTCTGCCATCGTGACGGCACCAGGCACTTCCTTACCAATTATCTGGTTGGTCTGGCGTAAGAACGAAATGGCCTCGAGGTTTTCACGCCCGCCAAACTCGTTGGGGATCCACTCACCTTGAGCACGGCTGTAATCGCGATACACCATTGAGGCCACAGCATCCACTCGTAAGCCATCAATACCAAAGCGCTCCATCCAGTACAGAGCATTACCCACCAGGAAGTTCTGCACTTCACGGCGGCCAAAGTTATAAATCAGGGTATTCCAGTCCTGGTGGTAACCTTCGCGAGGATCCTGGTGTTCATATAACGCAGTACCGTCAAAACGCGCCAAACCAGCATCGTCCACCGGGAAATGCCCCGGCACCCAGTCAAGAATTACGTTCAGCCCGGCAGCATGGGCCGCGTCAACAAAGTAGCGAAAATCATCACGCGTCCCAAAGCGCCGTGTTGGCGCATATAACCCCTGGGGCTGGTAACCCCAACTACCATCAAAAGGGTGCTCATTGATGGGTAACAGTTCGATATGGGTAAACCCCATACTTTTCACATAGGGCACAAGCTGTTCAGCAAGCTCCCGATAACTTAACCAGAAGTTATTATCAGTATGGCGACGCCAGGAGCCGAGGTGTACTTCATAAATCGAAACAGGCGCGTCGAAATCGTTCGCACGCTGGCGTGATTCACTCATCACCTGTTTTGGTGGCAACCCGCAGATCATCGATGCCGTATCCGGTCGCATTTGCGCCTCAAACGCATACGGGTCTGATTTAATGCGTAAATTACCCTGGCAGTCCAGCAACTCGAATTTGTAGAGCTGCCCATTGTGAGCTCCTGGAATAAAGATTTCCCAAATCCCCGACTCACGACGTAAGCGCATAGGGTGGCGTCGCCCATCCCAGAAGTTGAACTCCCCAACCACCGAAACCCGGCGGGCATTTGGTGCCCAGACAGTAAACCGGGTACCCGTCACACCATCCATGGTTGCAGCATGCGCGCCCATCACTTCATAAGGGCGCATATGAGTACCTTCCGACAATAACCAACCGTCCATTTCCGGCAATAAAGGGCCAAAACGATAGGGGTCATCTATCAGGTTCTGTTGCCCATGCCAGGACACAGCCAGTTGGTAACGGAAAGGATTTTTTCTGCGAGGCAACACCGCGGCGAAAAAGCCACGAGAATCAAGACATGTAAGCTGGCCAACTTTCCGGCCAGTTTTCGGTTCAATCACCCACACTTCCGTGGCGTCAGGTAACAATGCGCGAACTTCCAGCCCGGCATCGGTCTTATGCATACCCAGCACGGAAAACGGATCCGAATTCTGGCCAGCAAAAAGCGCAGTTATCACGTCCTTATCAATACACACAGACATGGTAAGCATCCTGTTTTTATGTGTCATACCTGTCCGATTTACGCATGTGCGCAGGCATGCCCACTTATTTTATCAACCTGACAGTGCAGTCATTCTCCCTGCCACTCTGTCACACAAAAAGCAGAAACGTGGCAAGCACGCTCTCTTTAAGCATAGTCAATGGTTTAGCTGACTCCCGAGAAAAAAATGAACATCGCGTTTACTCCATGTAGTGCGCAAGAAAACGGGAGGGAATCCCCTCCCACGAAGCATAAAATGCTAATCAGGCCAGTTGGCGCAGCATACGACGCAGCGGTTCCGCTGCGCCCCACAGCAACTGGTCGCCTACAGTGAAAGCAGAAAGGTATTCCGGGCCCATGTTGAGTTTACGCAGGCGTCCAACCGGCGTAGACAATGTACCGGTTACCGCAGCAGGCGTCAGATCACGCATACTGATTTCACGATCATTCGGTACCACTTTCACCCAGTCGTTGTGTGCCGCCAGCATCGACTCGATAGTCGCAATTGAAACGTCTTTTTTCAGTTTCAGCGTGAAAGCCTGGCTATGACAACGTAATGCGCCAATACGCACACACAAGCCATCAACAGGAATCGTTGATGTGGTTCCGAGAATTTTGTTAGTTTCCGCCTGGCCTTTCCACTCTTCACGGCTCTGACCGTTATCGAGTTGTTTATCAATCCAGGGGATCAGGCTACCAGCCAGCGGCACACCAAAATTATCGACCGGTAATGCACCACTGCGTGTCAGCGCGGTTACTTTGCGCTCGATATCCAGAATAGCTGATGCCGGGTCCGCCAGTTCTGCCGCCACTTCATGATGCAACTGCCCCATTTGTACCAGCAGTTCGCGCATATGACGGGCGCCACCACCGGAAGCAGCCTGGTAAGTAGCAACAGATGCCCACTCAACCAGGTCATTGGCAAACAAACCACCCAGGGACATCAGCATCAGGCTGACAGTACAGTTACCGCCAACAAATGTGTTAATGCCTTTATTCAGGCCATCATCAATAACTTTCTGGTTTACCGGGTCCAGAATGATAATGGCATCGTCTTTCATTCGCAGGGAAGACGCGGCATCTATCCAGTAGCCTTTCCAGCCGCTTTCCCGCAGCTTTGGATAGATTTCATTGGTATAATCGCCGCCCTGGCAGGTCACGATAATATCCAGAGCCTTCAGTGCGTCCAGGTTCCAGGCATCCTGCAAAGTACCAGCAGGTTTCCCGGCGAACGCAGGTGCAGCCTGCCCGGTTTGAGAGGTAGAGAAGAAGATGGGGTTAATGGCGTCAAAATCGCGCTCTTCAACCATGCGCTGCATGAGCACGGAACCAACCATGCCACGCCATCCGATAAAACCAACATTTTTCATAACTTATCTTTCCTGCGAAGATGTGTGCGTTTTTGTGTACCCGTGAGGGAACCGGTTTATCCTTTCACCTTACAAAAAGCAGCTAAAGTCGCAAGTGAAATTAATCAATGATGACAATCTCATCAGAAGTACGACTTATTTAGCAGAAATTCCGAATTCATTATTATGGAAATTTATTTATGAATGAAATCATTTCCGCAGCAGTTTTGTTGATCCTGATTATGGATCCTCTCGGAAATTTACCCATTTTCATGTCCGTACTAAAACATACTGAGCCAAAACGGCGTCGCAGGATAATGATAAGGGAACTATTAATTGCGCTGCTGTTTATGCTAATTTTCTTATTTGCAGGTGAGAAAATTCTGTCCTTACTTAATTTACACGCTGAAACTGTTTCTATTTCTGGTGGCATCATTTTATTCCTGATAGCCATTCGAATGATTTTCCCAGCCCCCGCTGGAAGCTCCAGTGGCCTGCCAGTTGGTGAAGAACCCTTTATTGTACCACTGGCGATTCCGCTGGTTGCCGGACCATCGCTACTGGCAACACTGATGCTGCTTTCTCACCAGTATCCCAACCAAATGGGGCATTTAGTTATCGCCCTGTTGGTTGCATGGGGAGGAACCTTCATCATTTTGCTGCAGTCTTCACTCTTTTTACGGCTGTTGGGTGAAAAAGGCGTTAATGCGCTGGAAAGGTTAATGGGGCTTATTTTGGTGATGATCGCCACTCAGATGTTTCTGGACGGTATTCGCACCTGGATGCAGGGTATACCGGTGCATGGGTAATACCCCTCGTGTCGGAAAGTCTGCTGTTACGATATGAAAATAAAAGTATCTGCAAACTCTTAGCTACTACTAGTGGATTCCCGTTCCATGGCTTCCGGCCAGGCATCCGCCTTACGGGGTTGCCAGAAGTCCGGGGTTCCCGCTTCGCGCGGCGGTGGCAGTTCATCGTCGTGCTGCATATACATACACAGATAACTCCAGATTTGGTTCAGTTGCTCCCGCTCCCCCCACTCTTTCGCCAGCACAAAGCGTTCCACCACCTGGTGGGTGCCGGGTTCACACAGTGCCCCATACAGGTGGTAGCCACGGATCCCCGGGGTGCTTTCAAAATGGACTTCTCCGTGGATATCTGCCCAGTTATACACACTGATACGGGTTATGGCTTTCCGCCAGGGCTGCCAGGGCTGTTTATAGTTATACACATAGAGTTTTTGCCGCTTGCGGTTCAGGCGTATTGGCAGGCTGCGGGGCTCTACAAAGTACATTTTTAAACAATAAAGTATCAAAGGAGGGAAAAACCCCCCAGCCCAAAGCCATATCAATATTCCATATAAATCATACCATTTAAGTCCGGCTGTCATGACAAATGCCAATATCAAGGATAATACAGCACAGGCTAACGACAGGAATGCCGAAAGCAACATTCCTCCCCACATCACCTCAATCCGGTAACGGGGTACTTCCAGGTAAATATCATTCCGCTCCGTCAGCCAGCGCAGTTGTGGTGGCACCAATTGTGGCTCATGGTTTTCCGGCAGGTCTTCACACCAGTTATTGTGTTTGGGGTGCAAACGGGGTGTGGGGTAATCAAACTGCATAAAAGACATGGTTATTCATCCTTGTTAGCGCATCAGTCTATATGGGTGGCCAGTTGCCGGTGTGTCTACGGTGTGCTGGTGGATTCCCGCTCCATGGCTTCCGGCCAGGCATCGGCCTTACGGGGTTGCCAGAAGTCCTCAGTTCCGGCATTGCGCGGCGGTGGCAGTTCATCGTCGTGCTGCATATACATACACAGGTAACTCCAGATTTGGTTCAGTTGTTCCCGCTCCCCCCACTCTTTCGCCAGCACAAAGCGTTCCACCACCTGGTGAGTGCCGGGTTCACACAATGCTCCATACAGGTGGTAGCCACGGATACCCGGGGTGCTTTCAAAATGGACTTCTCCGTGGATATCTGCCCAGTTATACACACTGATACGGATTATGGCCTTCCTCCAGGGCTGCCAGGGCTGTTTATAGTTATACACATAGAGTTTTTGCCGCTTGCGGTTCAGGCGTATTGGCTGGCTGCGGGGCTCTATGAAAGTAGTTTTCAAACCATGGAGGAACAACGATAACAATACAGTAGTTCCGCAACTGCCTAATAACATAGCGACATAATCATAACTCCCCCACCCATACTGAATTATTAGTATGATTATCATCAGTAAGGCCCCACTAAGTGGGAACAGGGCAGCACAAAGCATTCCCCCCCACATCACCTCAATCCGGTAACGGGGCACTTCCAGGTAAATATCATTCCGCTGCGTCAGCCAGCGCAGTTGTGGCGGCACCAGTTGTGGCTCATGGTTTTCCGGCAGGTCTTCACACCAGTTGTTGTGTTTGGGGTGCAAACGGGGTTTCGGGTAATCAAACTGCATAAAAGACATGGTTATTCATCCTTGTTAGCGCATCAGTCCATATGGGTGGCAGTTGCCGGTGTGTCTACGGTGTGCTGGTGGATTCCCGCTCCATGGCTTCCGGCCAGGCATCGGCCTTGCGGGGTTGCCAGAAGTCCGCGGTTCCGGCATTGCGCGGCGGTGGCAGTTCATCGTCGTGCTGCATATACATACACAGGTAACTCCAGATTTGGTTCAGTTGCTCCCGCTCCCCCCACTCTTTCGCCAGCACAAAGCGTTCCACCACCTGGTGGGTGCCGGGTTCACACAGTGCCCCATACAGGTGGTAGCCACGGATACCCGGGGTGCTTTCAAAATGGACTTCTCCGTGGATATCTGCCCAGTTATACACACTGATACGGATTATGGCTTTCCGCCAGGGCTGCCAGGGCTGTTTATAGTTATAGACATAGAGTTTTTGCCGTTTGCGGTTCAGGCGTATTGGCAGGCTGCGAGGTTCTATAAAATAAGTTTTCAGGGCAAAAAAAACTAAACATAAAATGACGATAGAGGTTAAAAAGGCCGTGATGACAAAAAAATAATGAGCAATCGCGATACTATAAAAGGCAAGAAAGAAAATAATAAAAGTGAATATAACTACCAAAAAAATCATTCCTCCCCACATCACCTCAGTCCGGTAACGGGGCACTTCCAGGTAAATATCATTCCGCTCTGTCAGCCAGCGCAGTTGTGGCGGCACCAGCTGGGGCTCATGGTTTTCCGGCAGGTCTTCACACCAGTTGTTGTGTTTGGGGTGCAAACGGGGTTTTGGGTACTCAAACGACATAAAAGACATGGTTATTCATCCTTGTTCGCGCATCAGTCCATATGGGTGGCCAGTTGCAGGTATTCATCCGGCAGTGATTTATCCGGCCACCAGACCACCGACAGTTCCGCACGCTTAAAACGGGTGGTGTTAAGGGGAAAGGTGCCGTCCAGTTGCAACCCGTGGGGCTCCGGCTTTTTCTGCTCACCGTTTTTTTCCGGCTGTGAGCCCGCTGGCGGGGCATTGTCTTGCGGGCAGGTGCTGCCTGATGCCGGGCCCTGAAGCGGCTGTTCTGCCCGTACCCTCCCGGTGTCATCCTGCCGGCCCGGCTCCGGTGCCTGTTCCCGGGTATACCAGGTTTCCGCCAGCGTGGTGGCGGCAGTGACCTGCCTGACCGGTTGGGGATTCGGCGCCATGACATCCGCGCGGGGATACTGTACCCGCAGGGCTTCATAGGTCTGTGGCTGTAGTGGTGGCAGGTTACCCTGCTGGTCTGCGGAGGCACTGCATGCCAGTACCTGGCGTATTCCCCCGTGGGTGATACCCGCCAGTTCCACCCGCCAGGCTGAGTTTTCCGGGTGGCAGTCTGCCAGAATGACCCGGGCCGCCAGCAGACGGGTGCCCGGTAATGGCGCCGCTTTGGTCAGCCCGGCCAGCCGGTCATAACGCAGTTGCACCGACACCCCACTGGTTATAATCGCCAGCGCGTCCAGGCACTCCTGCAGGTCTTCCAGGCTTTCCGGGTGCCAGACCGGTTCGCGTTCATCGCACCTGTTACGGTTACCAAAGCAGCAGTGGCTCAGCCAGCGCTCCAGCGGGGAGCGGATATAGCGGTTGCCCACTGCCACCAGGGTGGCGGCCAGAATACCCAGGGCAATACACCAGCCTACCGGGCCAAGCAGGGTGAACTTACCGGCTGCGCTATAGGCCATAGCCATACCGCCAGATATGATAAAAAGAGAACCCGCAATGACATAAAAACCTCCAGCCATCTTGTCACCGAATTCCCACACCTCATATCCCTTTATCCATAACGCCACACCCTGAATAACCACCGCCAGCCCGGCAATGACCCCGGCGGCCCTCAGCAGGATATCTCCCTTGTTAAACAGGTTCAGTACCGCCGCACTCTGCCCCACAATTTCCACGGCTGACGCCATCAGTATCAGCACACCGGATGCCAGCGCCATTTCTGCCCGGGTGTCGCCGGGCATCGCACTTTTCAGGGCCGCCAGATTATCGGCAGTGGCGCTGACCATCACCCCGGCCAGCACCAGACCCAGTATCCCGCTCTGCAGGTGCGGAGAAAGCCGGGCCTGCGCCCGGGCCACACGTTTTATCTCCGCATCACTGAGGGCGATATCACCGTTTTTCAGCGCACTGTTCACCGCCTCCGGGGTCATCCCCGTTATCCCGGCCAGCAGCTCCGGGCTGTTCAGTGGCAGTGCCAGACGTACCCTGATTCTGCGGTTCAGTATCTCCGCATCCGTTATCTGTGGCGGGTGCCGGGCACTGGTGGTGCGGGTAAACTGCCCGTCCGGGGCCGTGCGGGTGGTCCATAAAGGCCGCCCGTGGGCGGTTAACTGGCGGCGGACCAGTGACTGAAAGTCCCGCACCGTCATCTCCCCGGTAAAGACCCCCACACCCGGGCCGCCGGTGGTGGCACTGCCCACCGCCATCACCACCCGCTCCACCCCGTTTCTGACCCTCCCGGGCAGGGTATGGCGCAGGTGAGCAAATGCCCCGTTCACCGCCGTAACCAGGCTCGCCACCTGGCGCTGGTACACCTCACTGTTCACAAACTGGCTGACTTCACTGCTGGTGAGGGCCGATTTCAGGTCGGCATACGAAAACAGCCCGCTGAACACCCCGGCAGACACCTTCGCCCCTCCCAGCATGGCCACAAACAGCGGGCTGGCCGGGTTTTCCAGCCAGGCCCGCCAGCCGGAAAAATCCGCGTTGCCTTCTGCCTGCCCGCCCCGCCCTTCCGGCATGTCTTTATGTGGCCCGCCATGCAGGCAACTGGCCAGTGTGCGCAACAGAAACGACCAGCTGAGCACACTGCGCTCCGGTGCATAGTCGTCCTGCATTATGCCCTGCCAGGCGGCAGAGCCCTGCAGCCGCGCCAGGTCCTGCCAGATGGCTGCAATACGCCGGTGATGGCTGCCCACCATGCTTTCATATTCACGGGCAAACTCCGCCCGGGCAGGCTCATGATAAAACCGCTCCATCCGTCTTAACGCTTCATGCGTTCTGAGGGCCACCTCCACCTCACGGCTCACGCTGAACGAGCCGTGGTAACCCGGCGTGGAAAACCCTTTCAGTTGCGGGTCATTATGCACCCGCAACCGGGTGCCTTCACGGAGTGCCAGAATGCTTTCCGACACCATCAACTGGTGAATCACCCTCTTTTGCCCGGTGTACGCCGCCAGCGCGTCCGTCACGTCCAGCCGGCTGTGGTTTAATTCCTGTACCACCCCGACAATGTCATCCAGCACCACGGCACTGACCGGCGCACCGTACTGTTGTTCCGCACGGGCAAGGTGCATTCCCAGTACCCGCTGTTTTTCCCTGTTAGTACGCGGGTAAAATCCGTGAGCCCCGCCCGGAGTGCCGCCACGGCCGGCCACCGACGGGAAGGATTCCACGGCAAACTCAGCGACCTGGGCTTTCAGGGTGTCCAGGGAAGGCTCCAGCACCCGGTGCCGGTGCGGCTGCGTGGCGCTCACCTGCCCCCCGGACAGGGTCAGTTGGGTAAAACGCGCAGACGGGCCGTTTTTGCTGCGCCAGGCATCCAGAACATCCATGCTCCACGGGTCACTGCTGAATGCCATGCGGATATCCGTGTGATGGGGTGCAATGGTGATAAAACTGGCCAGGATGTCATGGTGCTGTCTCCGGCAGGCGGTATTCAGGGGCGGGATGTCCGGGCTGGCCGGCATCTCTTCCACATTAAACTGGCGCAGGTACCCTTCCGGGGTCACCTGGTACCCCTGCCAGATTTCCCCGTCCAGCAGTACATAGACGTACCCGCCACGCAGGGTGCGCAGGGCGTATTTGAATTCCCCACCCGCCAGGGGAACCGCCTGCTCAGGCACCGCCGGGCGCCAGGCAGGATGCACCAGAAAAGCGGGCACGGCTGCCACCCGCAACGGGTATATGGCCACACCCTGCCGGCTGCAGGCTTTACAGCCGGACGGCGCTGCCGCAGCCTGGCGTGCTGCAAGTGCATTACGGGCAATCTGTTCTTTGATATTCATCGCCGGAACTCCTTTCCGTTAACGGCCCGGCAGGATGCAGGGCCTGCCAGGCTGAATCGTCAATGTTTTCTATCACCTGGGTGAAATACAGCCCGGGGTTATCAGCTACTTGCTGTAACAACGTCTGTATAGCGGGATGTTGCGTCATATCAACGCCCAGAATCAGGTTATTGAGCGCCAGAAAAAAACGGTCGTTAAAATGATGAAGTTTGCTTTCCCCTGAGGTTATCCAGGCATCGGTTGCCAGGGATACCGCATTTTCTGAAAGCACTGCGCACTGTTTTTCCCACTCAGACAACAAAAGCCGTATTGGGTGAATATTGTTTAATACCAGCTCCGCTCGCCAGCTAAGACGGCTACCGTTACTCTGTTGCTCACCCCGTAATGTGATTAACCTTCCAGTGACAGACGCTATGTGCCACGCGTTAACAGGTGCGAGCAGCGATGCCAGCAGCGCAGGCTCAGCAACCATACTCAACAGTTCAAGTCTGAAAGGTTCATAAACAGGCACAACACTGTCAGTTGTTAGCCTTGTACACAATTCGGCCAGCCAGTTTGCCATTTCTTTCGGGGGAAGCGGTGAACTTAACCACCCACAGATATAGCGCTTCTCATGCAGCACTTCATTGCGTGAATACATTTCACTGTTCTGAACCAGCATGGCATCACAGGGCGCTTGCGGCGGTGCCAGTAGCAATAACTGAGGGCAATGTTCAGGTGACCAGACAAGGTCGTGCCTGGGAACAATAGAAAAAGACTCACGCCTGGCTGTTTGATAGAGATTATCCATATTCACCGGGCTCCAGGGCGCCACTGGTTTGATGGGGTCGAGTAACAGGTAACGATACTCATCGTACCGGGCATTGAGACTATCCGGCAGCGACATGTCCGGAGCATTCATCAGCGGTTATTCTCCACGCAGGTTGCAGTTGGCGGTACACTCGCAGGCGATGGGCTATAACTCTGCGCGACTTCCCTGTGCCAACTGGTGCATTTAATGTTCAGATCTCCGGGTGTCATTAACGTGATACCTGAAGGCTCTATTACTAAAGCCGTCTTGCCGCTGGACAGAGTCAGTTTATTCCTTGACTGGAGTGTTATTTCACCATCTTTACTGGTGAGATTCATCGCGTTACGCGAAGTCAATGACATTTCTCCACCCTGCGCCTGAATATCCACTTTGCCCTGATTCGCGAATATTTTAATGCCCAACGTTTTAGCAAACAGGCTGACCATTTCTCCGGCTGCAACCGTAAATTTTTTAAATACGCTGAAGTCGCTATTTTCTCCGGAGGTTTGAATGAAATTTTGCCCGCTGCTGATCTGAATGTTTTGTGGCGAGACTTGTGCAATTCCGTCTGGCGCACTCAACAGCAATGCGGACATCTGCAGGTCTTTTAATGAAGATTCGAGCAAATCCTTTTGCGCACGGAGTTGTGCCAGCTCAGCCTGAGCAACAGACACGGCTTCACTTAATGACTGCGCCAGCCCATGTGCCTGCCTTAGGGTGCCTAAGGCTGCATCCATTGACAGTACATTCCCCTGAGCTTTAATCTGCGCGTCAGCAGTTATAAATAACCCGGCCTGAGCACGGATTGCCCCCCAGCAGTCGGTACGCAACTCAAACCCCTCACCGCGCTGCTGTTTCTCGCTATCCACCAGGTGGCCCAGGTTTAACTGGCTTTTGCCACCGTATTCAGTGGAGATTTTGATATGCTCCTGGCCGCGGTTATCCTCCAGGCGAATTTTATTGTTCGCCGGAGTGCGTAGCACATTTCGGCGATAATTACGGATGGTGACCAGATCCGGGTGTACTGAGTCATGCAGCACACCGGCAATATAGGGGCGGTCGGGGTTACCATCTTCAAACCCTATTGCCACCTCGGTTCCTGCCAGTAAAGGTAAGTGCAGGCCGAAGGTATCACCACCATAAGGCCGGGACTGACGTAGCCACATACTTTCCGAGCCCCGTTCCCAGTCATCCCGGTCAAACAACATGTTGACCCGATAACGCCCGAACTTATCAATATGCCCGTAAGGATCGTTTTTCGTTGTACTGGTCACCCTGGCGGGTAACGTCCCGGCCATTATTGGCCGACAACCCCGTGGTGGGCGAAAACTGTAATCAGGATTAGTCGGTATCGCGCCAAAACGCACTACCAGGCTTTTGTCTCGCCGTGCCTGGCTTATGACGGAAGTAATCGCCACACCTCGGGCGAAGGCTTCCGTCACCTCATGGCCGCCCGTTACCTTCAGTACCTGCCCCGGGCACAGCGTGGCACAACTGGACATCCCGGAAAGCGTTGCCAGCCCGTTCAGGTAGCGTTCATGGCGCATTCGGGCGTAGAACACCCCATTCTCAGGTGGAGGGTTGTGATCATAAATACTACCGGGAACGCGGTAGTTGTCGGCATAGTGGTACGCTTCACCATAAGTGCCCTGGTCATCACGGGCAACATCCACCCGAATATCCATATCCTCTTCAGCTTCCCGGTAGTTGTAATCCCGCAGGCTGACCGCTTTTTCCACCACCTGGTACCGGCTCTCAAGCCCCCATACGGACTCTTCCCCCCGGTCAAGTTGCCCGGAAACCGGAACCGAAGGGAGTACAGGGCCTGTTTCGTAACCCTGTCGGCTGTCGTAGAACTCCGCAACATCAATTCTCAGGCGCGTGTCGGTGGTGAAGCGAAACCAGATCCCCACCTCGCCGAGCAAGCGGGTAATAAACTGCAGATCATCCTCGTTGTACTGCATGACCTGTTCACGGCGTGGGTAAGTTTTGGTCAGTGAAAAGAGAAAATCCTGCCCACGCATTTTATGGCGCTCACGCAGGATTTTCTCCACGATTTGCGGAACTGACATATCCTGGTAAATCGCGTTATGACGAGTCCGGCAAAGCAGCGCCAGGCGGGGTTGCAACGTCACCGCATAGTGTGTTTCGTCTTTAGATGTGCTCAGGCGTTCAAACCCGGTGACCACGCCCTGAATGACTCGCACTGGCTGGCGAACTTTAATGCTGAACCCCTGGTCTGTTGGAGCCTGCAGCGTCAGTGATGCTGCTTTCATCAGCATGCTTTCCCGGCCAATGCCGTGGTCAGTACTGGTAAACTCAATGCGGTAACTGAATGGCTCACTCAGCGCTTCGCGGCCTTCAAAAGCCAGGACATCTGGCTGTGACTGGCAATCTTTAATCTTCAGTAAATGGTGGCTGTGGCTGAACAGCACCCGGGAAGGATTGCTGCTCATTGCACGCCTCCGCAGTCAGGGTTATCAATATCGCCAGCAGGCGCGCCAAATACCAGAGTGACACCTTCAGTTTCATGCCACCCCAGCGCCAGGCTCCGGGGCAGTTGTTTCTCCGCAAGGTAAGCCAGCAACTGCTGGCTCAGTACCGGCAAAATTTGCTGGTTAAGCAGGCTGTCGATATTGCGCGCACCGGTATCAGGTAACAGACAGGCACTGGTTAATGCGTCATACAGGCTGTTTTCTATTTGTGTTTTCAGCCCATAATGGCGCTGCAAACGCTGGTTTACCTGTGCCAGTTTCATCTCGACAATAGCGCGCATAGCAACAGGTGATAACGGGCGATAAACTACTGTCTGGAAACGCGCCAACAGCGCAGGCTGGAAATGGTCACGCAACAATGGACGCAGTAATTCATGTAAATCGCCATCTGTGGCTTGAGGCTGGTCATCGTGCATTTGCATCAGCAAGTCGCCACCCAGATTAGATGTCATCAATATCACTGTATTGCGGAAGTCTATTTCACGGCCTTCCCCATCACGCATAAAGCCACGGTCAAAAACCTGATAGAACAGGTTCATCACGTCCTTATGCGCCTTTTCGACTTCATCCAGCAACACCACACTGTACGGGCGTTTACGCACCGCTTCAGTCAGAACGCCACCCTGCCCGTACCCTACATAACCTGGTGGTGAGCCTTTTAACTGAGAAACCGTATGGGGTTCCTGGTATTCAGATAAGTTAATGGTAATCAGTGAGTTCTCACCACCATACAACGCGCTGGCCAGCGCCAGTGCGGTTTCCGTTTTACCGGTACCACTCGGGCCAACCAAAAGAAATACGCCCTGAGGACCATTTTCAGAGGTCAACCCGGTTTTTGCGGCCCGCAAGCGCTGGGCCAGGGCATTCAACGCAGCCTCCTGGCCAACCACTCGCTTGCCGATTTCATGCTCCAGGCTTAACAACTCAGTTTGCTCGTCTTTCATCAACGAAGAGAGCGGAACGCCAGTCCAGTCTGCAATAACATTTGCTACTGTACGGGGCTCAACATCCGGGTAAACCAGCGCCTGTTCCTGTTGAATCTGGCGCAATTGTTTAAGCAAAGAGGCCCTCTGTGCAGAGCCGGATGTATCACCTTTGCAAGCCAGAATTTGTTCAATCACAGCCTGTTCTTTACCGTATTGCGCTTCCAGTTCATCCAGCGCCACCACCAGGCTAATTTCTTCCTGTTCGAGCGCGGAAATACGCCCATCAGCCACGTCTCCTCCCGCATCGATATCAGCCTGAAGAGCCTGGCGCTCCATTTCCAGCGCAGTAATGCGCGAACGGTAGCCGGTTATAACCTCTGGTAACGTATCAAGGCTCATACGAACACGGGCAGCCGCGGTATCCAGCAAATCAACCGCTTTATCCGGCAACTGGCGTCCAGTCAGGTAGCGGCGTGATAAAGCCACCGCTGTACGCACCGCATCATCTGTAATATGAACACCATGATGTTGCACATAACGAGGCTTAAGACCTCTGAGCATCAGGCAGGCAGTGTCATCATCCGGTTCATCAACTTTCACCATTTGGAAACGGCGCTCCAGCGCGGCGTCGCGTTCAAAATATTGTTTATATTCGCTCCAGGTCGTGGCTGCGATAGTGCGCAATTCACCACGAGCCAGCGCGGGTTTGAGCAAATTAGCAGCGTCTGCACCACCAGCCTGGTTCCCGGCTCCAATAATGGTGTGAGCTTCATCGATAAACAGCAGTACGGGTTCAGATGATTGTTGTACCGCATCAATAATATTTTTCAGCCGCTGTTCAAATTCCCCTTTCACACCGGCTCCGGCCTGTAACAGGCCAAGATCAAGGGTGCGCAGGGTGACTGGCTTCAGGGATTCGGGGACATTCCCTTGTGCAATACGCAGAGCCAGCCCTTCCACTAACGCTGTTTTTCCGACACCCGGCTCGCCGACCAAAATAGGGTTGTTTTTACGTCGCCTCGAAAGAATATCTATCATCTGGCGAATTTCAGTATCACGCCCAAATACCGGGTCGATATCCCCTTTGCGGGCTTTGGCTGTCACGTCAACGGTAAATTTATCCAGCGTATTCTGTAATACGCTGTTCAGTGTTGCCGCATTGTCTGGCTGGCTTTCCGGGCGGCCCGCCAGGGTGGCATTATCAAGCAGTGAATGGGCAAGTTCGTCATTCTGCTGAGCTTCAAGCCGCTCGTCAGATTGTGTGTCAAGGAGTGACCGCAGGCGCTCTAACTGAATTTGCCTCAAAGTCAGCAACGGCCACAAACCATCACACGATACCAGGCGAGGTTTGTTAACCAGAGCCATCAGCAAGTGAACACTGCGAATCTGCTCTTCGCCAGCCAGTGATGCCCGTAACCAGGCTTCCTGTAACAACGCCAGAGTTTCATCCGATAATCGTGGCCGGTGATGAATCTGGCGAGGTAACGCATCCAGCCAGTTCATCAGGTCCTGCCACAGCGCATCCATATCCCATTCGTAACGGCGTCCCAATACCGTCAGGTCACCCTCGCCTTGTTCAAATAGCTTTAATAGCCAGTGCTCTGGGTGAATTTTCGCGTGAGCCCGGGTTTGGCACAGAGAGGCAGCACTTTCCAGTGCACGGGCACAGTAAGGGTTTAGACGACGCAACAGGTTCGCTGAATTTTCCATATTCTTTCACTCGCTGTCAGAGACCTTCAGGCACGCTACCGCCCATCGCTTTTCCTTGTTTTCAGGAACCTAAGCGCATCCGGTCTGGTTTGGGGTTTGTGGTATTTTTTGCTGAACACCCGCTTCACCGATGCTCAGCAAAAAGAAAAGCGGACAGCCGAAACTGCCCGCTTGAATAACTTACGCGGTGGCGCGCTCATTCCATGAATCAGAATGAATGATGTTGCCGTCTTTGTAAGTCCAGGTGATCTTTTCGTAACGCAGTTCAATGCGCTCCAGGTGATTGTGTTTCTCGTAAGCAGGGTCTTTGATGTCATGCATAACCGGGTTTACCTTCACCACCTTCACGTTCTCAAGTTTGGTGTTGAAGTACTCCACTTCCTGGCCCGCATCATTGATTTTGTACCACTTAAATTCAGCTGACTGCAGCGTCTGGCCTGTGGTCACCGCCTTGTATAAATACGGGCTGGCGGAATCAATTTCTTTGGTGAACAAAAAAGGTGTGTGGATACGGGTGCCAGTCAGTTTCCCGGTGTTGTTATCAGTCGGGATATACAGGTTGTGCTCCTGCGCCACCACTTCAATGCTGCCTTCACGGTCCTGAACATCTACAGAACCTTTGATATCAGCACCGCCATCGTCTTTCAGCCAAAGATAAACAGGAATTGCCATTTGTTACTCCATTTCGTTTCGTGACACGCCACCATCCAGTGATGGCGCAGAGGATAAACCTGCTGCCAGACAGGCATTCGCCTGTGGAACCAGGTTGATTTCGACACGGCGGTTAAGCGCACGGCCTTCCGCTGTATCGTTAGTTGCGACGGGGCGACTTGCACCATGCCCCTGAACCGCAAAACAGTTTTCCGGTATTTCGCCGGTATCGCGCATCCAGTCACGCACCGACTCCGCCCGTTGCAGAGACAACGCCTGGTTGAGTGATGTGCTCCCGGTGTTATCTGTGTGCCCGGTTATGCGAATCAGCCACCCTGGCCGGGCTTTAACCCCCACCAGCGCATTCACCAGCACTTTCGTGGAACCGGGTTTCAGCTCAGACTTCCCGGCATCGAACAAAGACATACTATCGAGGTGAATAATATTGGGTTGGCTTGTTTCCGGAGGTGTGGGAACAACAGGTTCTACCGGTACAACGTAAGACTGGATGGCGGCCATAACCGGTGCGCGTAAATGCTCCCCACGGTACAACCCCAGGCTCAGGTGAAGTGGGCTACCATTACGAGCCCAGCTATTCAGTTGGGCTGCGTGCAGGCGCAGCTCATTTACCGCTTGCGCCTTCTGCCTGTTATCTGCCGGGCCAATATGGTGGTAATGCTGTAAATCGAAACTGATGCGTTGCAGTAATTGCTGGTTGTTCCAGGCACTGCTGGCTAAAGCCACGCCGATGCTCAGCGTGAACAGCACAAAACCGTTGCACAACATACGCTGACCGGGCGTTACGCCTTCCCCCTCAGGCAGCAGCGGTAAAATAAAATCGGGTAACAGTGGCATCACTGTGCTGTCAGCCCCGGCAGGATGCCAGCCAGCGACGTCATTCAATGCTGTATGCCGGTGTAACCATTCGGCCCAGACTGAACGGGGTAAACTTCCCGCCAGAACCGGGCTTATTCCCCAAACCACTGCTGTGGGTTTAATGGGTGGCATATCCGGTTTTGTATCTATAAATACGGCGTGAACATAACGGTTGAACCAGTTTGCCAGGCTATTCATCAACACCGGGGGCTCAACAGACTGGGGATTCTGCGTATTAAGCCAGCCAGCAACTGTTTCCGGCACAGATGAACTATGCCAGACACGGATACGCCCCTCCGATGTTGCAGATTGCCAGTGCATATCTTTCACCATTGCGGTGCCCACCAGACTACTGAGCAATAGCGGCACAGCCTGCCCGGTTATACGGTGCAACTGGCTTATTTGCCAACGCAAAGCGAGCAACTGGCTGGTGAGCGTTTCCAGGTCACCATGTTGTTGTGGGCAAACGCAGACCATTACCGAAAGCTGGCGACCCCAGCCGGGGCGTTGAGACAACAGTTCGCGGGTAACTGCCGCCAGGTCATGCGGAGTTTCCACTCTTATCCAGCAACCCTGGCTCACAGTGAGAACCGGTGAGGCCTCTGGCCAGTTGCCTGGCAAATCACCGCAAACCAATACAACAGGCTGGCGGTATGCCACTCCGGGCAAGTCAGTAAACCAGGCAATAGCGCCTGGGTTTCCCCGGCGGTTTGCCATGCCCACCCATACAGTGGCACTTCCCCAAATAACAACCACCGCCAATACAGCAGAAAAACGCGAGACAGGCAGGAACCCGAGACAGAGCACACTGCTTAACAGTGCGGCCCATAACACCAGCAGTCGCTGTTGTGTGGGTGTCATTGAACCACCTCAGGCAACCGTGTTGCCAGAACCTGGTCCAGCCACAGATCCAGACCCAACCACAGTACAACCAGCATAAACACAGCCAGGCCAATACGTGCAGGCCAGGAGGAAAAACAACGCATTACCCCCACATCATCGAACCTTTCGTTCAGAACGGGTTGCACTGTTGTACAGGTGATGCCGCCAACTTTGTCATTAAGCGCATTGACCAGTTTGTTACGTTCCGGATCATCCAGTGAACGATAACTGCCCAAAAAACCTAACATCAAAACCCGGTGGAAACAGACCAAAACCGCCAGGTCTGGCGCAGGCTCACGCAACACTGCGCGCATGCGGTCGCAAAGGGTATCCCCCGCATTCATCGTGCCCAGGAAATGCCCTTCAAGAGGAATGCTGTACCACTGCGCACAGGCATCATCCTGAACACCACGACTTTTCACCGTTTCATCCAATAGTGCGCATTGTGCAGTGAGGATGTGCTGGCAGCTCACTTCATCCAGTTGTGTTGCTTTCAGCGCCTGTTGCGCCCCGGTAATGTTCTCGACACAGCGCTCCCACAATATCGCCCCTTCGCCGGACTTAAATTCAGGGCTGTGGCGTAAGCTGATAACCTGCAGCCAGGTACTATGCAAAAGTGAATCAATATCAACAGGTTTAGTAATTTCGAATGTTTGCTCACTCATGTTCTCAGTACCGCGTAAAGTTCAAGTTCAGGTTCGCCCAGCATGCCCGGGGTGTAGAACATGCAACTGCCGCTTTCCAGCATTTCTTTTGCCGCCGGATGAGACAAATCAAGGGAGAAGTACTGGTTTTCCAGGCGCAACGGGATAGCTGCCGGGACATGGTGCAAAGGCTTGAGTGGGATACCCTGACGAGACGCGTTCACCAGGCTGGTGACAAAGTCCGGGCTACCCACACGGCATTGCAGAGGAAATTGCTCCTGCAACCGCGCTGCAGGTATGGGTGAGCGTACCGAAAGGTAGTAGTCGGCCCCATCACGCAACCGGGGGTCATGCAGCCGCGCCGACCACAGCCGCAGGCGTGTGTCACACGTCAGTTCAATCGACACAACCCGTGATGGCAGGCTGGCTTCTAATAAATCACTCAACAAATTAAATAATGGTGGGAAGACATCGTTCAGTGCCTCATGGCGGTAGTGAGGAATAGCGGTAATCTGATGCTCCAGGGAAAATGTCAGCAAACTACCGGCAAGCCGGGCAAGCTCGGGATACAGACGTTCCACGGGTGATTGTGGGTGGTGCTGAAATTGCCCGAGTACCGGTTCAGCGCTGTTAAGGGCATTCAGTAACCAGAACAAAGACACATCTGCGACAGCAAAGTCTGCCATACGCTCATTGCTTTCACGCCTCATGGCCATCAACCGTGCAAGCCGCGCACGTAGTTGGGTCATCAGTTGTTCCAGGTGAACCACCAGCCATGAGCTACTGCGCACACTGAGTAACGGTGGAAGGAATGTCTCGTCCACACGCCATACTCCCTGTGAATCCTGAATCAGGCGAGCCACAGGGCAGGTAAGGAAATCACCATTCTTCTGGTGAGCAAAACGCAGGCTAAGTTCTGGCTGGAGTATGGCAATCTGGCGGTCATCATCCCCAAAGAGATTACGCACGTCATGCCAGGACTGGCGAAAGCGGACTGGGTGAGCGGCGACTTCTTCGGGTTTCAGGCAATTGCCACCATTGGCACGCATCCGGGGTAATGCGAGAAGCACTGTCGTTTCATGGGTTTCGCCAGCCAGGGGCAACGCGGGTGGCAATGCCTCCGCGTTGTTGGTATCAATCAATGTGCCGTCCTGGAAACGGACATGTAAGTGGCGGGCCTGGAGATGACCCAGTTTCAATGCATCGGCTTCAAACGAAACCTCAACCACTCCCCACGGATGGTTGAGCCCCATTCTGGCAATGCATTCGGCAGACCAGGCTGCATACGCAGCCTGTTGTTGGAAATGCTGGGGCGAAAGCATAATCCCTCGCCCCCATAACGGTTGTTCCGTTTTCATCGGCTTCCTGCCTTGTTAAGATTTCGCCTTTGGCATTCGGGAAACCAGCGACAGGTTGACATCCATGCCTTCGACCTGGAAATGGGGCACCGCGTACAGTTTCACACTGAAGAAACCCGGGTTATCACTGATATCTTCCACAACCACTTTCGCATCACGCAGTGGATGAGAAGCCTGCAATTCATCACCCGGATCAGTCATTTCTGTTACCAGCCCACTCACCCAGGTATTCAGTTCCAGTTCCAGTAAACGGCGATCTTTCGTGGTACCGATGTTTTCGCGTTGAATCAGCTTCAGGTAATGCGCAATACGCGACAGCAAGAATATGTAGGGTAACCGCGAATTAATGCGGCTATTCGCTGTTGCATCAGCCGTATCATACAGTGCGGGTTTTTGGGTGGAGTTTGCCGAAAAGAAACACGCATAATCGCGGTTTTTGTAATAGGAAAGCGGAATAAAACCGAGGTTGGCAAATTCGAACTCGCGGGTTTCAGGGATCATCACCTCAGAAGGGATCTTCACCTGGTTGCCCGTTCCCAGATCATACAAATGGATTGGCAGATCCTGCACTGCACCACCCGCCTGCGGGCCGCGAATTTGTACACACCAGCCATTATTGATAAAGCTGCGCACCATATTGGCAGCAAAGGCAAATGATGCATTGGTCCACAAATACTTGTCGTGATCCGGCCCTTTTACTTCTTCAACATAGTTAAAGCTACGTACCGGTACTGTGTCCGGGCCATAAGGCAGGCGTCCGAGTACTCGTGGCATCACCAGGCCAAGGTAACGGGAATCGTCCGTTTCACGAAAAGATTTCCATTTGATGTACTCCGCACGGTCAAAGTAGTTACCAATATCTTTAATGGCCGCGACTTCTTCCATTGAGTCTTTCAGAAAAAATGCCGGGCCTGCCGAGCCAATAAAAGGCATATGCGCTGCCGCAGACACTTTTGAGATATTGCGCAACAGTGCAACGTCCTGAGCCGATGCATCAAATTCATACGCAGAAATGAGTGCCGCTATCGGCTCGCCACCCGGTGTATCGTATTCAGCAACATATGTCTGCAAATACAGGCCGCTCTGAATAATTTCTGGTGCATCTTCAAAATCCTGGCGCAGGTCGTCTTTGGATAAATCCAGGAGTTCAATTTTGACGTTCTGGCGGAAGTCTGTTTTATCCACCAGCGATTTAACGCCACGCCACAAGGATTCCACTGACTGGAAGCTTTCATGGTGCATCACCGCATCCAGTTGGCGGCTGATTTGCCAGTCCAGTTCCGCTATATGGTGATCAATCAGGTGTTTATCCAGTTTTTCCACACGGGCTCCCGCTTTACTCAGGCACTCGAGGAAAACCTGCATGCCAGCAGTCAGGCGTTCATCGGCCGTAGCGTCAGACATCGCCTGTGCATCCTGCCAGATATCCAGCGCGCTAAGTTCTGAAACCGGGTTAAGATTAATTTTCTCAAACAACGAGGTATACACACTGCCCATTTCAGGGCGTTCCAGTACCACACTATCCCCAGTGGTTGCGCTTTCAGTATTTACAGCCATCAGCATTCCTTATTTAGTCCGTTAAAATTGTTACTGGTGTTATGCCTGTTTTGGCGCAAGCGCAGACAACTCATTACGCAGCTCAGCGCTCAGGGAAGGGTCAAGCAGGATTTTTTCCAGTTCCTTACGAAAAGACTGGTTATCCAGCAGATTTGCTTTCAGATCCCGGAGCAGGTTACGCATAGCCAGCATCGCTTTGAGTTGAGGGATTTGCCGTGCAACCTGTTCGGGAGAAAAATCATTCATATCACGGAATGTCAGGCTGACATTTTCTTCACTGCCGTCACCAGCAAGCGTATTCTCTACAGCCATGCTCACAGAGGGTGAATAGTCAGCAAGCACACTATTAAAGTTATTTTTATTAATGTTGATTTTATTCCGCTCAGATAATGCCAGTGTCTCCTTGCCGTTACTAAAATCACCAGCAACTAATAACTTTAAAGGCAATTCTGTTTTCTTCTGCGCCCCTCCTGTGTGCAAATCCAGTTTTAAGTTAATGCGGGCTTTAGGTATTTCCCTTTGGAAGCTGTCGCTCATATCCCCTCTCTCATTAGTGAATGTTTTATTGGTGTCATCCGGACTTCCGCCCGCACATACAATAATAGACAGATGAAAATATTCAAATACGTTAATTTGATTAAATAAATTATGAAGACAGTGCATTGCGTATTTAAACCTGAATAAGATAACAACTCCCTACATCCTTTACTGGGTGAAAATAACACATAACAATCATTAGATAGAATAAAAACCCAAATAAAAGTAATAAATCAGAATAAAATAACAAAAAACAACCAATTATCAATTTAAAAAAGCTGTAAACAGAGACCAAAAGGTAGGAAATACAGAGTAGTAATGGAGATAAAAACGAAGAAATACTCCTGCTTATCAATAAAAATATATGCATTATATAAAAGCAAAAAGAGAAGAATTAATAAAATCAATAGATAAAACCTTTTTATAAAGGAAAAGATACCAATTTCCTTGTATAAATCTCCTGCCAATAAATAACAACAATCAGTAACAAGGTAAAAAAACGCTACTCATACAGCAATCTGATTCAGAAAATCAAAGAAAGAGATAATGGCTAAAATAAAAAGAGACAGCCGAAAAAAATTATTTCAGGAAACATTCACCGCCATTCAGAAATATTAAAATATAGTCATATAAAAGGATTTTCTTTGTCCCCACCTACATTTATTATGCAACCAGACTGCTACAGGAATAAAAAAGGCCACCCTGCAATAAGCTAAGACGGCCTTGTTATCTTTATTAGTATGAGTCAGTGAGTCTCTTGTTCCAGATACCTTGCCAGTTGCTCAAAGTAACGCTCTTGCTCAACCCAGGCACGGTGCGCTTCTTCATGAGTGCACTGCATAAAATGCAGTGGTTCGCCAAGGCGTAACTGTGCCAGATGATATCTGTCTGCTTCAATCACACAGGCAATGCGTGGGTAGCCCCCCGTGGTTTGCGCGTCAGCCATCAATACGATGGGCTGCCCATTTGGCGGCACCTGAACCACTCCCGGAACCAACCCGTGGGACAGCAACTCATGGTCAGATTCGCGCTCCAGGCTGTTTCCCACCAGACGGTACCCCATGCGGTTACTTTGTGCCGAGAGTTGCCAGCCGTTACGCCAGAAATCCTGCCGGGCTGATGGGGTAAAATCCATATATTCAGGACCAGGTAATGCCCGTACCCGATTATTCCACAGCAACTGTTTAACCCCTCGTGAGCGCGTGACAATGCGTTCTGGCTCACCTGCCAGCAGGTTGTCTCCATCACGAACTAATCGCCCTTCCAGCCCACCAAAACCGCCTTTAAGATCTGTACTTTTTGAGCCCATAACCTCTGGAACCACAACCCCACCGCTGACGGCAAGGTAACTGCGCATCCCATGGCGAGGCTGGCGCAAACGGAGTTGATCCCCCGGCTTCACCGGAAAACACCAGCCCGTCCACAAGGGTTTTCCTGCAAGTGTTGCCTCACAGCCGGCACCAGTCAGTGCTACCCAGCCAGTTGACGTAAATTCAGCCACAAAATTGCCCAGAGTCACCTCCAGGCCTGCGGCAAATTGATCATTGCCGACCAGTAAGTTGGCTGTACGTAATGCGGGGAGGTCCAGTGCGCCACAGAGGCTAACTCCCAATTGGCGGAAACCAGAACGGCCAGCATCCTGAACGGAGGTATGTATCCCGGCATGATGTATTTTCAGCATACTCCCTCCTTTTGCGGAACAAAACGCACGCGGTCACCCGGCCTCAGTAACGCAGGAGGCTCACTATGTGGGTCAAAGAGTACAAGGGATGTTCGGCCAATCAGGTTCCAGCCGCCCGGGGTTTCCAGAGGATATATCCCGGTGTGTTGACCACCAATTCCTACCGTGCCAGCAGGCACATTCAGCCGCGGCTCAGCTCTTCTCGGGGTTGCCAGTTCGTGAGGCAACTCACCAAGGTAAGCAAACCCCGGCTGAAACCCCATAAAATACACCACATATTCCACACTACTGTGGCGTTCAACGACTTGTGCGGGAGTCATGCCACAATGCCGGGCCACTTCGCCGAGATCTGGCCCATGTTGCCCACCATACACGACCGGGAAATCCACGCGCCGGGATTGTGGCGTCCAGGCTTCACTCTCTTCCCACCAGCGTTGTAACCGTTCAATAGCATCCAGCGCATTGCTATTGGCAACACGGAGAATCACCGTGATATTGTTCATGCCCGCTATTGCTTCCAGTACCTCTGGCATTCCCTGCAGGCGCTGCATCAGCCCCCATATGCGCTGCTGGCTTTCCAGGCTTACTGGTGGTTCCAGAGATAAAACTACGCAATTCTCACCCAGTAAATAACACCGTGCTCGCTGCACTCCCGCCTCCTGTGGTACTGCTGACCCATGTTTCACAGAGAACTCATGCCGGGTTGTCTATATCCACAAACATCACATCCAGCCCATACTGCGCAGCTAACCATTCACCCAATGCTTTTATCCCATATCGTTCAGTAGCATGGTGGCCTGCGGCAAAAAAGTGGATACCCTGTTCGCGGGCCGAGTGAATCGTCTGTTCAGACACTTCACCTGTAATAAACGCATCTACACCAAACTGGGCTGCACTATCAATGAAGCTTTGCCCACCGCCGGTACACCAGGCGACACGCGTAATTTTTTCCGGGCCATTGTCACCACACCATAACGGTTTACGGCCTAAACGCGCCTCCAGCCAGGACGCGTACTCGGCCCCTGAAACCGGGATTGCCACTTCACCCCAGGGCACCAGCGGTTCAATCACACCTTTTACAGTAATCCCCAGCAGTTGAGCTAACTGGCTGTTATTTCCCAGCTCTTCATGAGCATCAAGGGGTAAATGCCAGCCATAGAGATTAATGTCATTAACCAGCAAGGTTTTCAATCGCTTCTGCTTCATACCACGAATAACGGGCGATTCACCTTTCCAGAAATAACCATGATGAACAATCACCGCATCCGCTCCCAGCCTTACAGCTTCGTCGAGTAACGCCTGACTTGCGGTAACGCCTGTGACAATCTTTTGCACTTCTGGCTGGCCTTCAACCTGTAATCCATTAGGGGCATAGTCATTAAAAGTTGCAGCATTCAACTTTTCGTTAATAACTTGTTCCAGTTCAATATTATTCATTGTTCATCCTTCATTTTTTCTCTTGCGGCTTCCCAGGTAGCCAGCGTATGCAAACGTGCCGTTTTATGGTCCACAACCGGACGGGGATAATCAAGAGTAACCCCTTGCTTATCTGCCCATTTCCACGGGTTATGAATGGCGCTGGCAGGAACCAGACTGAGTTCCGGCAGCCACTGGCGAATGAAATTCCCCTGAACATCAAAACGGGTACTTTGGGTTTCAGGGTTAAAAATACGAAAATAGGGTGCTGCATCGGTTCCCGTAGAGGCTGCCCATTGCCAGCCACCGTTATTGGCAGCAAAATCACCATCCAGAAGTTGCTCCATAAACCAGCGCTCGCCCTCCCGCCAGTCAATCAGCAAGTCTTTGGTGAGGAAGCTGGCGGTAATCATCCGTAACCGGTTATGCATCCAGCCAGTACTGTTTAACTGCCTCATTGCGGCATCCACAATGGGATAGCCAGTCTTTCCCTGCTGCCACGCACCAAGCAAAGCTTTATCATGTGACCAGGCGACGTTATCCGTCCAGCCAATGAAGGGCCGGTGTCGGCACAACGCAGGCCAGGCAACCAGCAAGTGGCGATAGAACTCACGCCAGATAAGCTCATTCAGCCATACTGCTGCCCCCTCTTCGTGTTCCATGACATGAGGATGCTCCGCCAGCAGCCGCCGGAAACACTGACGTGGTGACAATGCACCAGTCGCCAGCCAGGGGGAAAGCATGCTGGTTCCATCCTGTGCCGGGAAATCGCGCTGTTGCTGGTAATTCTGAACCCTCTGTTGGCAGAACATACGCAGCTTTTGTAATGCCGCTTTTTCTCCAGGGGGAAATTGGGTTGTATCTACTGGTTGCAGTGGGTAATCAAATTCAACTGGAGTGTCATCACTGATTGCCGGACCGCGAGCATGAGGAGCAGGAGCACACTGAGGCATTTTTTCGCGCAAGCGGCGCAAGAATGCCTTGCTGAATGGCGTGAAGACACGAAACATTTCGTTATTGCCTGTCAACACACTCCCCGGTGGTAATAAAACGCTGTCATCAAACCCTTGACAAGTGACTTTACCTGCCAGTTGCTGTTCCAGTTGTGCATCGCGGCGCCTTTCATTCAGTTCATATTGATAGTTATAAAACAGATGCGATACCTGGTGTGCTTCACAAAATTCCACCAGAGTGCCGACTGAATCAGTAAAGTCAGCCGCATTGAGACAATAAAGTGGGATCCCTTTTTCGCCCAGGGAACGGCGCAGTAAAACCACCTGTTCACGAATAAACCATGCCTGGCGGGCAGCCATACTGTGTCTGCGCCATTGCTCAGGGGTGGCAATAAACAGGGCAATAACCTTAGCATCATCTTCGTTGCACGCAGCAGCCAAAGCCAGATTATCGGTAATGCGTAAGTCCTGACGAAACCAGACTAAATGGACAGTTTGTTGAGTAGACATCATGCTGACACTCTGCCCCCAACAACCGTAAAGAACAGGCATGACCGTAAGTGCCGCTTAATCTCAGGGTACAAGGCTGGCACAAACCATAAGTGAAAATTTAACCGGAAATGTCTGCCCGGGGCTGAGCCTTTTTTTTCTCGCATATCCACTCCTTATCACTTTTACCTGTAAGTTTAGCCAGGTATTTTGGCACTGGGAATGGATAAAAAAATGCCACGGAGAAAAACACCATGGCAGGGAATGTTCGAAGAATAGTGAAATGCGGTGGAATAAAACTCAGTAAAAGTCACCCGCCGCTGACTCTGCATGGGCCAGCCATACAGGTTTGTCGCTGGTTTTCATCCATATGCGGTGCAGATAACTATAAAAACGTGCACGGTCTTTCCAGAACAACATAACCGGCAATGCTAATGTACCAATGATAATGACACCGGCCCTGCGCAGGAGAATGCGGTGCAGAGGCCAGGATTGGTATAGCGACATAATGTTCTCCCCCTTTTGGACCAGCTCAATGTGCTGGTAAGCATAAATAAGTTCTCTGCTGTAAATCATATCGGGAATGATGAAATTTTACCACTCATCCGACCACATAAATGGTCATTTTTTCACATCAGGCGCAGAATACCCGTAATTTAGTTACAGGATTGTTAATTTAATACTAAACATTAGTTATTTCACGGTTATGTTTTTATATTTTTTTTACACCCTGACGGCTTTTTTTGCGAAATTTTTCCAGCCCTTTGCTTACCGTAACCCCCAGATAACCTCATAACTGGAGTAAACGTGATGAGTCTTTCCCTGGTCGCCGGCATAGTGCTGGTTTTTCTGCTACTCGGCTATCTGGTCTACGCCTTATTACATGCGGAGAAATTCTGATGGGTAATGCGATTTTGCTCACCATCAGCTATCTGCTGGTGTTGATATTACTTGCCCGCCCACTGGGGCATGGCCTGCGTTACCTGATTGAAGGTAACCTGCCACGCTGGATGCAACGCCCGGAACAGGGTATCTGGTTTATTACCGGAATACCGCGAAATGAGATGGGCTGGCGTGAATATTTAACAGCCATTCTGATGTTTAATCTGACAGGGATTGTGCTGTTATTTACGCTGCTGATATTACAAAACCACTTGCCACTCAACCCACAGCATATAGCTGGAATGACATGGGATCTGGCACTCAATACCGCTATTAGTTTTGTGACCAACACCAACTGGCAGGCATACAGCGGTGAAACATCGCTGAGTTATTTCAGCCAAATGGCGGGATTAGGTGTGCAAAACTTTTTATCCGCAGCCACTGGCATCGCGGTTGCGTTCGCACTGATCCGCGGCCTCACCCGCAAGAGTGCTCAAACACTGGGAAATGCCTGGGTTGATATCACCCGAATTACACTGTGGGTACTACTGCCAATAGCGCTGATAATGGCGCTTTTCTTTATTCAACAAGGCGTACTGCAAAATTTTGCGCCAGCACAACCCTTTACCACGCTTGAAGGGCTACATCACCTGTTGCCAGGGGGGCCAGTGGCTTCTCAGGAAGCGATCAAAATGCTGGGTACAAACGGTGGTGGGTTCTTCAATGCCAACTCAGCTCACCCTTTCGAAAACCCTACAGCACTGACTAATTTCATACAAATGCTGGCTATTTTTTTACTGCCCACCGCACTGTGCTTTGCATTTGGTGAAGTCGCGCGCGATAACCGCCAGGGCCAGACATTGTTATGGGCAATGGGAATTATTTTTGTCTTGTGCGCAGCTGTTGTTATGTGGGCCGAAACACAAGGGAACCCACACCTTGCCGCACTTGGTGCAAACAGCACCGCCAATATGGAAGGCAAAGAAAGTCGTTTCGGCATTTTGGCTACCAGCCTGTTTGCCGTGATTACAACCGCGGCCTCCTGCGGTGCAGTTAATGGCATGCACGACTCATTCACTGCACTGGGTGGCATGATTCCCATGTGGCTAATCCAGTTGGGGGAAGTGGTTTTTGGCGGTGTCGGCTCAGGCCTGTACGGCATGATCTTGTTTGTGATCCTCGCCGTTTTCATTGCCGGTTTAATGATTGGGCGCACACCAGAATACTTAGGCAAACGTATTACTCTTGCCGAAATGAAGTGGACAGCACTGGCTATTCTGGTCACGCCTGCACTGGTCTTACTGGGTACAGCACTGGCAACCCTGACACCTTTCGGGCGCGAGGCCATTCTGAATCCTGGCGCACACGGTTTCAGCGAGGTGCTGTATGCCCTGTCTTCCGCCGCAAATAACAATGGCAGCGCCTTCGCCGGGTTAAATGCCAACACGCCATTCTGGAACCTGCTACTGGCGTTTTGCATGTTCATTGGCCGTTTTGCCGTCATTGCCGCCGTCATGGGCATAGCCGGTTCTCTGGCCAGTAAACCGGCTCAAACACCACAAAACGGCACACTCCCCACCAGCGGCCCGCTGTTTGTCGGGCTGCTTATTGGCACTGTCATTCTGGTCGGTGCCCTTACGTTTGTTCCTGCACTGGCACTGGGTCCAGTGGTGGACAGCTTAAACCAATTGACCCATTAACGGAGCGCATATGACACGTAAAACACAGGCTCTGTTCGACCCAACACTGGGCCGCCAGGCAATCATTGATGCCATATTTAAACTTAACCCTGCGAGGTTATGGTACAACCCGGTGATGTTTGTCGTATGGGCCGGAAGTGTCCTGACGACATTATTGGGCCTGGCCATGCTAACAAAAATCACTCACGGAGAGGCCGGTTTTACTCTTGCTATCAGTGCATGGCTGTGGATAACCCTGCTGTTCGCTAATTTTGCGGAAGCCCTGGCTGAAGGCAGGAGTAAAGCCCAGGCCAGCGCCCTCAGAGGTGTCAAAAAGACCAGTCTGGCAAAACGCCTGTCTGAACCACATTATGGCAGCCTTCCAGAAACTGTACCGGCAGAGACCCTGCGCAAAGGAGATATCGTACTGGTTGAAGCGGGTGACATTATTCCGTGTGATGGCGAAGTCGTGGAAGGTGGTGCATCGGTAGATGAAAGCGCCATCACCGGTGAGTCAGCGCCGGTTATTCGTGAATCCGGTGGGGATTTCGCCTCAGTCACGGGTGGTACACGTATCCTGTCTGACTGGCTGGTTATTCGCTGCAGCGTCAACCCTGGCGAAACATTTCTCGACCGAATGATAGCCATGGTTGAAAACGCCAGTCGCCAGAAAACCCCAAATGAGATAGCTCTTTCTGTGCTGCTCTCAGCGCTGACCATTATTTTTCTGCTGGCGACTGCCACACTCTGGCCTTTTACCGCCTGGCTGGGTCATGCCGTCAGTATTCCGGTATTGGTAGCACTGCTGGTTTGCCTGATTCCCACCACCATAGGCGGATTATTATCAGCGATTGGTGTGGCAGGCATGAGCCGTATGCTCAGCGCCAACGTCATTGCCACCAGCGGCCGGGCGGTTGAAGCCGCAGGCGATGTCGATGTTTTGCTACTGGATAAAACCGGTACGATAACATTGGGTAATCGCCAGGCGGCCCGTTTTATGCCCGCGCCCGGGATTGACGAAAAGCGCCTGGCCGATGCCGCTCAACTGGCATCGCTGGCCGATGAAACGCCGGAAGGCCGCAGTATCGTGGTATTAGCGAAAAAACGCTTTAATTTACGTGAACGGGATGTCAGCCAGCTTAACGCAACATTTGTGCCGTTCACCGCTCAAACCCGCATGAGCGGTATTAATCTGGAAAACCGCATTATCCGCAAAGGCTCAGTAGACGCTGTTCGCCGTCATATTGAAGCTAATAAAGGTCGTTTCCCGTCACAAATAGATAAGCAAGTTGAAGAAGTCGCAAGGTCAGGCGGTACCCCACTGGTAGTCTCAGAAGGCGCTCAGGTATTGGGTGTTATTGAGTTGAAGGATATTGTGAAAGGCGGTATCAAGACCCGTTTTGCTCAATTGCGCCAGATGGGAATTAAAACCGTGATGATAACGGGTGATAACCGGCTGACCGCTGCGGCAATCGCCGCTGAAGCGGGCGTGGACGATTTTCTGGCGGAAGCAACCCCCGAGGCTAAACTGGCCCTGATTCGCCAGTATCAGTCAGAAGGGCGGCTGGTTGCGATGACAGGCGACGGAACAAACGATGCCCCGGCGCTGGCTCAGGCCGATGTTGCAGTGGCAATGAATACCGGAACCCAGGCAGCAAAAGAAGCGGGCAACATGGTTGACCTTGATTCCAGCCCAACCAAACTGATAGAAGTTGTGCATATTGGTAAACAAATGCTGATGACCCGGGGATCACTGACCACCTTCAGTATTTCCAATGATGTCGCAAAATATTTTGCCATTATTCCGGCCGCGTTCGCGGCGAACTGGCCACAACTGAACGCGCTGAACATCATGCACCTCCACTCGCCCAATTCAGCCATTCTCAGTGCGGTTATCTTCAATGCGTTAATTATTGTTTTCCTTATCCCACTGGCCTTACGCGGCACGCATTATAAGCCCCTTGGCGCATCTGCCATGTTACGCCGGAATTTACTGATTTATGGGCTGGGCGGGTTAATCGTACCCTTTATTGGTATCAAACTTATCGACCTGCTGCTCAGTGCCACAGGCTTGTTTTGAGGTGAATATGTCTCCGTTGCGTTCTGCTATTTCGCTGTTACTTGTTCTGACTGTACTGACTGGTGGTGTCTACCCCTTCATCACCACAGTGCTTGGGCAATGGTGGTTTCCATGGCAAGCCATGGGCTCTCGTGTTGAAATACAGGGACAAGTTCGTGGCTCTGCGCTGATAGGGCAGGAATTTACTCAGGCCGGGTATTTTCACGGCCGGCCTTCTGCTACCGCAGAGTTCCCTTATAACCCGATGGCTTCCGGCGGTAGTAATCTTTCTGTCGGTAACCCACTGTTAACACAAGAGTTAACCAGGCGAGCACAGTCACTCCGGCACAATAACCCACAAGCCACTGGCCCCATTCCCGTCGCTTTACTTACTGCGTCGGGCAGCGGCCTTGACGGGCAACTTCCTCCCGAGGCTGCTTTGTGGCAAATTCCACGTATTGCTGCCGCGCGCCATATTCCGAAGAGTGTGTTAACTACTCTGGTCGAACAGGCAACGCACTACCCAGTACCCGGTTTCATTGGTGAACCCGTTGTGAATGTGTTATCGCTGAATCAGGCTCTGGACAGTTACCGGCAGTCAAACTAATTAAGGAATATCCATGCACCAGGAACCACTACGCCCTGACCCGGACCGTTTAATTGCGCAAGTTAATCTCCCGGAGCGGGGTAAACTACGCATTTTTTTCGGCGCCTGTGCTGGCGTGGGTAAAACATGGGCCATGTTGCAGGAAGCACGCCGGTTGTACGAACAAGGGCTGGATGTGGTTGTTGGTGTTGTTGAAACCCACGGGCGCGAAGAAACCGCCAGGCTAACAGAAGGCCTGGTTTTTCTGCCTCCCAGGCGGCATGGGCACCGAGGGCGGGTACTGGAAGAATTCGACCTGGACGGTGCCCTGGCACGCCACCCGGCTCTGGTTCTGGTTGATGAACTCGCCCACAGTAATGCACCAGGCTCACGCCACCCGCGGCGCTGGCAGGATGTCGAGGAATTACTGGATGCCGGTATTGATGTTTTTACCACACTCAATGTACAGCACCTGGAAAGCCTGAATGACATAGTTGGTGCCGTAACTGGCGTTCAGGTAAGAGAAACCGTCCCCGACCCTATTTTTGATAATGCCAGTGATGTGGTTTTGGTTGATCTGCCGGCAGAAGATTTACGCCAGCGGTTACGTGAGGGCAAAGTCTATATCCCAGGCCAGGCAGAGCGTGCCATTGAGCATTTCTTCCGTACCGGGAATCTTATCGCGCTCAGGGAACTGGCATTACGGCGCACAGCCGACCGGGTCGATGGGCAAATGCAGGACTGGCGGGGAATCCAACAGCCAGGCAAAGTCTGGCACACCCGTGATGCCATTTTACTGTGTATTGGCGCCCGTAGTGGCAATGAAAAACTGGTACGTACCGCCGCCAGAATGGCAGCAAGGATGGGGTGTTCCTGGCATGCGGTGTATGTCGAAACCCCCCGTTTACACCGGTTGAATGAATCCAGGCGGCGGGCCATTCTCTCTGCACTGAGCCTGGCACAAGAATTAGGCGCAACTACAGCGACGTTGTCTGCCCCTCAGGAAATCAATGCCATTGTACGCTATGCCCGTGAACATAATCTGGGCAAGGTTATCACTGGCCGCCGCCAGGGGAAACGCTACTGGCCTGCACGTTCCTTTGCCGACAAACTGGCGCAACATGGGCCTGACCTCGACTTAATTGTCGTCGCTATGGATGACCGCCCTGACCCGACCGGCAATATGCCCGACACGCGCCGTTTTTTTGAAAAATGGCGAGTACAGCTACTGGGATGTGCTGTCGCGGCATTATTTTGTTTTGTGATAACGCTCTTTGCCAGCCTGTGGTTACTGGGCCTGGATACCGCCAATATGGTAATGATCTACCTGTTTGGAGTTGTCGTTGTCGCATTGTTATACGGGCGTGGCCCTTCGGTGTTCGCCACAGTAATCAATGTTGCCTGCTTTGACCTGTTTTTCATTGAGCCCCGTGGGACCTTCGCTGTCTCTGATGTCCAGTACCTGCTCACTTTCGCTGTAATGATGGCTGTCGGGTTATTAATTGGCACCCTGACCGCAGGTGCCCGTTACCAGGCACGCGTGGCCCGCCACCGGGAGCAGCGCACACATCATCTGTATGAAATTTCACGCGCCCTCGCCGTCACCCGAAACACTCAAGAGATAGCGCTCACCAGCCAGCAGTTTATCCGCCAAAGTTTCCAGGCCGATGCGCAATTATTACTCCCTGACAACCAGGGGCAACTGCGGCCAGTGAGTGATCAAGGCACACCAGTGTGGTGGGATGACGCGATTGCGCGCTGGAGCTTTGATAACGGGCACCCTGCTGGCGCGGGCACCGACACACTGCCAGGCGTACTCTGGCAGATTCACCCTCTGCGCACACAAGGGAAAACGCTGGGGCTGATGGTTATCATGCCCGATAATTTGCGCCAGCTAATGATACCCGAACAGAAGCGATTGCTCGAAACAGCACTGCTGTTGGTCACCTCAGCACTGGATCACCTGAATCTGATGGTCAGTGAAGAACAGGCACGGGTTGCCGGGGAACGGGAACGCATTCGTAATACGCTGCTGGCAGCACTCTCCCACGATTTGCGCACGCCGTTAACTGTGTTGTTCGGCCAGGCGGAAATTTTAACCCTCGACCTGGCTTCTGAAGGCTCACAACATGCTCCGCAGGCAAATGAAATTCGCCAGCAAGTGCTTAATACCACTCGTCTGGTGAATAACCTGCTGGACATGGCACGGATCCAGTCCGGTGGGTTTAATTTGCACCGGGCCTGGATCCCAGTGGAAGAGTTAATTGGTGGTGCTCTCCAGCAACTGGATCCGATAACGGGGGGGCGTGAAATCCATCTCAACCTGCCCGACCCCTTACTGTTAATTCATGTGGACGGAACATTGTTTGAACGTGTACTGATTAATCTGCTGGAAAATGCTGTGAAATACGCAGGCAATCAGGCACAGGTTGGGATTACTGTTCGCAGTGATGAATCCATCATTGACCTGGAGGTTTGGGATACCGGCCCCGGTATTCCTCCCGGCCAGGAGACCACAATTTTTGAAAAATTTGCCCGCGGCACCAAAGAATCCGCCATCCCAGGTGTCGGGCTTGGCCTGGCAATTTGTCAGGCAATTGTTGATGTCCATGACGGTGAGATTTATGCTGAGAACCGTACTGAGGGCGGTGCCAGTTTTCATATCCGCCTGCCCCACCTTACCCCTCCGGGGCTTGATGAAACTGACGAGGTGATGTGACTACTATTGTTGTTGTCGAAGATGAACAGGCAATTCGTCGTTTTCTACGCAATGCGCTGGAAGATGAAAATGTACGCATTTTTGAAGCAGACACATTACAGCGCGGGCTCATTGAAACAGCGACACGAAAGCCTGACCTGGTTATTCTCGATCTGGGTCTGCCTGATGGCGACGGGCTGGATTTTATTCGCGATGTACGCCAGTGGAGCCAGATTCCCATTATTGTGCTTTCGGCTCGCAGTGATGAGCAGGATAAAATCGCCGCACTGGATGCCGGAGCAGATGACTACCTGAGTAAGCCCTTTGGCATTGGGGAACTCCAGGCTCGTTTGCGTGTGGCCCTGCGCCGCACTTCTGGCAATGAGGAGGAGAACAGCCTGTACACCTTTGGTGACATTCAGGTTGATCTCGCAGCCCGGCGTATTTGCCGTAATGAAGCCGATATTCACCTGACACCCATTGAATTTCGTTTGCTGGCTGTACTGCTGCGCCATCATGGCAAAGTGCTGACTCAACGCCAGTTACTCAACCAGGTGTGGGGGCCAAATGCTGTCGAGCACAGCCACTACCTGCGCATTTATATGGGGCATCTGCGCCAGAAACTGGAGACTGACCCCGCACGCCCGCGCCATCTGTTAACTGAAACCGGTATTGGTTACCGTTTTATGCTGAATTAACGCAGCTTGCATCAGACTTAAAGAGCGCCACTGGCGCTCTTTAAGTCTGATGACAAACCTCATGTCCGCACAGAACGAGAGGATGTCACCCAATAAAAACCAGGAAAATCAATTCATTGATTTTCGGCTGCTAACTAAAAAGAAGGAAAAAATCACGCTTTTTCCTTCTTTTTCATCAATCTGAGCGCCGCTGGCGCTCTTTTTGACTTATTCAGGAAAGAGAAACTGGCAGTTTCTCTTTCTGACTGACATTATTGAGCACTGCTCAGTACCGCACTCACAATTTCCACCGCTTCTGTTTCTATCTGTTTACGGTGCTCCGCACCCAGGAAACTTTCACAGTAAATTTTATAAGCGTCTTCCGTACCTGACGGACGCGCGGCAAACCAGCCGTTTTTAGTCATGACTTTCAGGCCACCAATTGCAGCACCATTGCCAGGCGCTGTCGTCACACGGGCAGTGATTTCATCCCCGGCAAGTGTACTGGCACTAACCATTTCCGGTGACAAACGGGATAACGCAGCTTTTTGCGCAGAAGTGGCAGACGCCTGCAGGCGGTTATAGCTTGGCGCACCAAAACGCGCAGCCAGCTCATCATAATGTTGTTGCGGGTTTTTCCCCGTCACTGCTGTAATTTCCGCAGCCAGCAGGCACATGATGATTCCGTCTTTATCAGTTGACCATGGCGTACCATCGAAACGCAGGAACGACGCTCCGGCGCTCTCTTCCCCACCAAAACCAAAACTGCCATCAAACAAACCGTCAACAAACCATTTAAACCCAACCGGCACTTCCACCAACTTACGGCCAAGGGCATCCACAACCCGGTCAATCATGGCTGAAGAAACCAGGGTTTTACCCACAGCGACATCACTACCCCATTGCGGACGATGCTGGAATAAATAATTAATGGCGACAGCAAGGTAATGGTTTGGATTCATCAACCCAACTGGGGTAACAATACCGTGACGGTCATAATCCGGGTCATTCGCAAATGCCAGATCAAATTTATCACGCAGTGCCAGCAGACCGGCCATGGCGCATTCAGAAGAGCAGTCCATGCGGATCACTCCGTCTTTATCCAGGTGCATAAAGCGGAACGTTTGATCAACCTGATCATTAACCAGAGTCAGATTCAGTTTGTAATGCTCAGCAATACGTTTCCAGTATTCAATGCCGGAACCACCCAGTGGATCCACTCCCAGTTTCAGGCCTGCTTTTTGAATAGCGGCCATATCAATGATATCGGCCAGGCCTTCAATGTACGCCTGAACAAGATCAACTTCCTGGACATGCCCACTTGCCAGCGCTTCATCCAGAGCCACGCGCTTAATACCCGCAAGGCCTGTTGCTAATAACGCATTGGCACGTTCTTCAATGAGTTTTGTTACACCGGTGTCTGCCGGGCCACCATTAGGTGGGTTATATTTGATACCACCATCTTCTGGTGGGTTATGCGATGGCGTAATCACAATACCATCAGCCAGCGGGCCACCTTGCTTGTTATGAACCAGAATCGCGTTGGAAACAGCAGGCGTCGGAGTGAAACCGTTATCCTGCTGAACAATGACATCCACACCGTTGGCGGCCAGCACTTCCAGAACAGAAATAAATGCTGGTTCAGAAAGCGCATGCGTATCTTTACCGACATAACACGGCCCGGTAATACCGTTCTGGGCACGGTTTTCTGCAATCGCCTGGGCGATGGCAAGAATATGGCTTTCATTGAAACTATGGCGACCGGCACTACCCCGGTGGCCTGACGTACCAAACTTCACCGCGTGCTCTGGATTACCTGACACAGGTTTCAGTACATAATACTGAGCGGTCAGTTGAGCGACATTAATCAAATCACTCTGCTGCGCAGGTTGCCCTGCTCGAGGATGGTTAGCCATTGCTGGTCCTTTTTGTCACAAGCGTTAAATAGTGCCGCAAACCTTTTCAATCAATTCTGCCGGGAACTGCATCGACTGCATAATATGCTCGACCATGCTACGTTTGCGGCCCGTATTGGTATTCGTGATAACCCAATAAGGGGTATCGGGAACTTGCTTAGGTTTAGTCTGATTACCATTCTTCAATAAGGTTTGCTCATTAACCGCAAAATACACCCGGGTGCGCCCATGTAAAGACTCCGTTGCCTGAGCAAATGTGGAAGAATCCAGAGAGTAGAGCGTTGAAAGCACCAGCATGAAGCGGTTAACCGCTTTCTTTTGCTCCGCATATTCATCTGACAGCAGTAATTCACGCATTGCCCGTACTTTATCTTTCGGTTTTTCTGGCGCTTTTTCAATACGTGAAACAGGAACACTGCTGTTCGTTGAAATTGTAGAAGAGGACAGCGCAACAGGTTGCTGACCAGAAGAGAGTTTCAGCATACGCCGCAAAATGTCTGACGCGCTTTCACCAATATGCAGTGTGTGGCTCGCAATGTAGCGATACAGCTCGTCATCAACTTCAATCGTTTTCATTTTAATCCAGTTACATATCTTTTCTGAATACAAATCATTGGGATTATAGAGTCAAAACCCAATGGCGAATAGCATCAACCCGGGATGGTGTCAAAAGTCAGAATTAACTGTAACCCTTGCAGCCGGATGGCAGAATAGCCAACATAATACTCTATTCCTGAGACAGCGAAAAAAAGAAGTTTTCTATGAAATTACACGCTCGCCTGCAATCTGCTCAACAAATGACTAACAATCCACCGATTGTGCTTATCCATGGATTATTCGGTACGCTGGACAATTTGGGGGTTCTGGCAAGAGACCTTGTGAAGGACCACGACGTACTGCAAATAGACTTACGCAACCATGGCTTGTCTGCACGCAGCGACACCATGACCTGGCCTGCTATGGCTCAGGATGTACTGGATACGCTGGACGAACAGCATATAGACCGGGCGATTTTCATCGGCCATTCAATGGGCGGCAAAACCGCAATGGCGGTGACACAACAAGCACCAAACCGGGTTGAAAAACTGATCGCTATTGATATAGCCCCGGTCGATTATCACGTTCGCCGCCATGACACTATTTTTGCCGCTATAGACGCCGTCAATGCAGCCGGTGTCACTACCCGGCAAGATGCAGCAACCGTGATGCGTAACATTATCGATGAGGAAGGTGTTATTCAGTTTTTGCTGAAATCCTTTGTTAATGGTGAGTGGCGTTTTAATGTCCCGGTACTCAAAGCGCAATACAGCAATATTGTCGGCTGGGAAACCGTCGCGCCATGGCCGCACCCGGCACTCTTTATCAGCGGCGGGCAGTCACCTTATATTCAGGAACAGTATCGTGAAACACTGCTGGCTCAATTTCCTTGTGCCAAAGCCTGGGTGGTTGCAGGTGCCGGTCATTGGGTTCATGCGGAAAAACCCGATGCAGTCATCCGCGCGATTCGCCGTTTTCTTAACCCCGCAGACCAAAACTGATTAAAAAGCCGCCGACTGGCTGGCAAATGTGGCTTTCGCGTTGGCGCGTCATGTTGCCTGATGTATCATGGCGCGCTGTAATGCGCCCGAGCACGTTGCTCAAGCCACCTGTTTTCCTCACTATTCTAATCATGGCAAAAGAACAAACGGACCGTACGACATTAGATCTGTTCGCGGATGAACGCCGTCCGGGTCGCCCGAAAACAAATCCACTGTCACGTCACGAACAATTGCGTATTAATAAACGCAACCAGCTTAAACGCGATAAGGTTCGTGGGCTTAAGCGTGTGGAATTAAAATTGAATGCCGATGCGGTAGATGCGCTGAATGAGCTGGCGCAGGTGCGTAACATGAGCCGAAGCGAACTTATTGAAGAGATGTTGATGGCTCAGTTAGATAACACAAAACCCGGTCATATATAATCCACGCATTCCCGGCCAGTTTTTCCTTTTCATGTAGCAGCGTGTGCACCCGGTAGTGATAGCTGTTTCCGCATGGGAAGCTGTTCTGCTATCATTGCCTTATCTGTGGACAAACTCACGCCACCATAACATTAAGTTTCAAGAGGTTATTAAACTCATGGCGATCGTAGGCATTTTTTTCGGCAGCGACACCGGCAACACTGAAAACATTGCAAAAAGCATTCAAAAACAGCTTGGTAAAGATGTTGCTGAAGTGCACGACATAGCCAAGAGCAGCAAAGAAGATATTGAAGCCTTTGATATTCTGCTGCTTGGTATCCCAACCTGGTATTACGGTGAAGCACAGTGTGACTGGGATGATTTTTTCCCTACACTGGAAGAAATTGATTTTACGGGTAAATTGGTAGCCCTGTTCGGTTGCGGTGATCAGGAAGATTACGCCGAATATTTTTGTGACGCCCTTGGCACAATGCGTGACATTATCGAACCGCGTGGTGCGGTTATCGTCGGCCACTGGCCAACTGCCGGGTATCATTTTGAAGCCTCGAAGGGTTTGGCAGATGACGACCACTTTGTCGGCCTGGCTATTGATGAAGACCGTCAGCCAGAGTTGACAGCTGAGCGTGTTGAAAAATGGGTTAAGCAAGTTTCTGAAGAAATGCAGCTCGATAGCATTATTAATGCCTGATAATTCAACGGCGCAACTATATTGCGCCGGATTGATAGGTAAAACCGATAAAAATAATTGCTACATTTTTTTAACTTTTTCACGTTAGCGCTGTACAATGATCCAGTTGACAGCATGTTTTTTTGGTAAATGTGCCAGTGCTGTCAGATTATTATTTTTCAATTTTGCTGGAGACTTGCGGTTTTCTTTAGGGAGTGTCAAACCTATAATGAGACGCATTAACTTTAGCGTATTACGTCGTATGCCCATTCACGGGTACTTTGCAAGCAACAGGACATATTCCGCATGACTGACAATAATACCGCATTAAAGAAGGCAGGCCTGAAAGTCACGCTTCCCCGGTTAAAAATCCTGGAAGTGTTGCAGGAGCCGGACAATCACCATGTCAGCGCGGAAGATTTATATAAGCGACTGATTGACATGGGAGAGGAGATTGGTCTTGCTACCGTGTATCGTGTGCTCAATCAGTTTGATGACGCCGGTATCGTTACACGCCATAACTTCGAAGGCGGCAAATCGGTATTCGAACTGACGCAGCAGCACCATCATGACCATCTGATTTGCCTGGACTGCGGTAAAGTTATTGAGTTCAGCGATGATTCTATCGAAGCTCGCCAGCGTGAAATTGCTACCAGCCATGGTATTCGCCTGACAAACCACAGTCTGTACCTCTATGGTCATTGCGCTGAAGGCGATTGCCGTGATGATGAACATGCACACGAAGGCACCAAATAATCGGGTGTACCCGTAAGCCTGTGTAATGTGACATCAACAAAAGCCAGGCTTAATACCTGGTTTTTTTGTCAGTGAGCTTTGTTCCGCTGGCAGGGCTTCCATCTCCCACAAGCGAATCAGCATTACTTAGCAATAACGCCCCTGCTGGTACGCGCTTGCCATCCGGGCTCACAGCGCGCACCGGCACATTACCGCTGACACAGAGCCGTATTTAAACTTTGCCGCTGCTTTACACAGGCGGATACCACTCTTATCGCCGCGCCAGTCTTCCTTGTATGCTTTATTGCCTGATAACAAGCAATTTCATTGGAGTGACCGCTTTCAGGGGACTCCGCCATTTCAATTGCGGTAAAAACCGCAAGCTCCAGGCCGAACATTTCGGCGAGATAACCGGACTGAAAATCCAGATTTGTGTTCCCTGTTGTGTGAGACAAATTGGTTTTGCAGTCAGAAAAGTGAAAACAACCAGACAGGTTAATTGAGGTTCTTTACTGAATCGCGAATGACCAGTTCACCGGGTAAACTCACGCAAGATTTATCTGTATGCGGTGAGATACCTAACAAACGTTCAACGGCCAGTTTGACCATGTCAGTCAAGGGGATTTTAATGGTGGTGAGTGCAGGAGAAACAAAACCGCCAATGCGCGAATCATCAAACCCGGCAACAGAAATATCGCCAGGCACCGCAATTCCCGCCTCTTGCAGCGCTTTCATGGCCCCTAATGCCATATCATCATTACCGGCAAGGATCAGGCTAAAGGGAACTGCCTGCTCAATCAGTTGCCGTGCAGCGGCATAACCACTTTCCATACTCCAGTCACCGGCCACTGCCAGAGCAGGTTCAGGAGTAAGACCCTGTTCAGATAACGCATCTAAATACGCCTGATAACGCATAATATTGGTTGGAGACCCATTCCTGCCGCTTATCCAGGCGATGTTGCGGTGCCCCATATCCAGAATAAAGGCCATCATCATTCGGGCACATTGATAGTGCAGGACGCTGATAGCGCATTCAGGATGGCGGGGTAATGTGCGGTTGAGAACAATAACAGGAACCGGGCTGGTATCAATAATCGCATCCAGTTCATCAGGAGTGAGGTATTGCGGGTAAACCATAATACCAGCGCATTTCATGCGCACCAGGTAATCAATAGCCGCCGTTTCATCTTCTGCTGAGTGCTTACCATCGGCAAAAATAAGCTGATGCTGGTATTGTTCGCTCCAGGTTGCTGCACCATAAATTAGTGTTGAGAAATAAGGGCCATTGTATAAAGCATTGGTCATCACAAAACCCACTAACCGTGTTTTCTGCGTCGCCAGTTGCTGGGCCAACAAATTAGGCCGGTAGCCAGTTTCTTCAATGGCTTTAAACACCAGGCGTTTAATTTCATCACTGACGATGTCTTTACCATTCAACACCCGGGACACGGTAGATTTAGATACCCCGGCGGCTTTCGCGACATCCAGCATTTTTACCATTGAAAAACGACTCCCCAAATTATCTACGGCCTGAAAGGCAGGTTAGCCTGAGCCCTGAAAACTGGCAGATGTATTCAGGGCTACACGACTGTAATGGGTTTCGCGTGCCGTTTCAATTTTGCGGCAACAAGAGTGGGGCCAGTAATGCTGGACCCCGAGTATTTAAGCAACAGAAAATAAAGGGTTACCGCTATCAACCCTGCCCGACTGCTGGTGAAATAGCAAAGCATGTTCATCGCTGTTCACCACCAGTACCGGCGTCGTAATGTCATAGCCCGCTTCAATTACCTTTTCTTTATCGAACTGAATCAACGGGGTACCGGCGGTCACATAGTCACCTGTTTTAACCAGCGTGGTGAAATGTGCGCCCTGGAGCTTCACTGTATCAAGGCCCACATGAATAAGTAGTTCAGCACCATTCGCGCACAGCATCCCGACAGCATGTTGAGAGTCAATGACCGAAGCCACTTCCCCATCGCAGGGGGCAACAATGACGCCGTTGTCAGGTAAAATAGCAATGCCATCACCCAGCAGCTTGCTGGCAAAGGTTTCATCGTTAACCTGGCTCAGGGAAACCAGCGTCCCTGAAACCGGGCTATTTAAAACCAGTTCACTGGGCACATGTTCTTTAGCGTGTGGTTCTGGCGCGTTTTGTTTATTTTCCGGCATTTCCGGTTCCGTAAAGCTCACCATAAACACCAGAGCGAAAGTCACCGCCACTGTCACGCCAAGCCCCACCAGCTCACCAATGAACGACTGGGGGTTTTCCGGGCTGATAGCATTCATAATGGTCAGCAACCCCGGGAGCCCGGCATACGCGTAGTAATAACTGCCAAAGAAACTGGCGACGCATGCCCCAGTAGCCCCACCGATACAGCCGCAAATAAACGGTTTTTTCAGGCGTAAAGTGACACCATAAATCGCGGGTTCAGTAATGCCAAACACCCCGGTTAACCCGGCAGACCAGGAAACCGTACGGAATGCGGCCTGGCGGGTTTTCATCGCACAGGCAAAGGCTGCAGCCATTTGCGCCACAACAGCCATCGTCTGGAACGCCTGGAAAGAGTCACGGCCATACATATCAAAGTTAGCCATGATGACAGGAGTAATCCCCCAATGGACACCGAAAATAACAATAACCTGCCATACACCGCCTATCACCGCCGCAGCCAGTGGTGGGGCCGCATTGAACAGCCAGTTATAGCCATGTGCAATACCATTTGCCAGCCCCGCCGTCACAGGCCCAATCACCACCAGCGTTAAAGGAACCATAACAACAACACAAACTAATGGTGTGAATAGCGGAGCCACCACATCAGGTAAAGCTCGTAATACCAGGCGCTCCAGGTGCGCCAGCCCCCAAACCAGAAACAGCGGCGGTAACACAGATGAGGTATAAACTGTCTTCGCTAACGGAATACCGAGGAAAGTAAAGCCTTCGCCACTGGCTATTTTTCCGGCAATAACTGCCCAGTCCGGGTTGATTAATGCACAGCAGCACAACACGGCGATATAGGTATTGCACTTAAAATGTTTTGCGGCCGTTATCGCAATGAAAACCGGCAGAAATGCAAACGGTGTCCATGAGATAAAATTCAGTACGCCAAAAGTGCCTGTTGTATGAAAGGATGCGGAGAAATAATTGATGATGATAAGCAACCCTTGCAACAAACCCGCAGCGGCCAGCACGTAAATAACGGGCGCAAAAACCGCCGACATCGTTGCCACAACAGCATCCAGCGGGCGTTTTTTCTCTGTTGTAGCATTGGTTAACGTGTCGCTGTCAACCAGCCCGGAAAATGCCTGATATACATCGGCGACATGAGTGCCAATAACCACCTGGAACTGGCCCCCGCTCAGGACAACGGTAATTACACCAGTAAGATTTTTTACCCGCTCAATAGCCGATTCGGGAACTTCCTTTAACACCAAACGTAATCGAGTTGCGCAACGGGAGAAGCTTACCAGATTCGCTTCCCCACCAACTTCAGTGAGAATATTGTTTGCCAGCGCGCTGTAATCTCTGATAGTGCCCATAGCTGATCCTTTGTTTGTTTGCTCTCTGCAACCGGTTTCAGACTGACTGAATATGCACTACCTCTGCAACCGGTTTCAGAGAGAATTGCGGCAATTCTCACAGAATCAGGCTATGGATAAATCCGTTGAATTTATGGTGCTAACCGCTGTGCATAATGACGCGTACTGGCGGGAACGCTCTCAGGGGATAGTGCAAAAAATGGCTGTTACAGGTAAAAAAAAACCGCAGTCGCGCACCACGACTACGGTCAGTTCTCACCCGGTAATGTCCGGGGGATTCAAACAATTAACCAGCGATTTTCGCCCAGGTATCACGCAACCCAACAGTGCGGTTGAATACCCGTTTTTCGGTTGTGCTGTAGCGCTCATCCAGGCAGAAGTAACCTTCACGCTCAAATTGCAGCGCTTTACCAGGCTGGGCGGATTTCAGGCTCATCTCTGCCACGCCTTGTTTAATCACCAGGGATTCCGGATTGACTGTTGACAGGAAATCATCTGCACCACCAGGGTTCGCAACACTGAACAGGCGGTCATACAAACGAATCTCCACTGGCAATGCATGGGCTGCACTCACCCAGTGAATAACCCCTTTCACCTTGCGCCCATCTGCCGGGTCTTTACTCAGCGTGTCTGCATCGTAACTGCAGAAAATGGTGGTGATATTCCCTTCCTCGTCTTTCTCAACACGCTCGGCTTTAATCACATACGCATTACGCAAGCGCACTTCTTTACCCAGCACCAGGCGTTTGTATTGCTTATTCGCTTCTTCACGGAAATCTGCACGGTCGATAAAGACTTCGCCACTGAATGCCACTTCACGGCTGCCCATATCCGGGTTATTCGGATGGTTAGCCATGGTTATCATTTCACTCTGCCCTTGCGGGTAGTTTTCAATGACCACTTTTACGGGATCAATCACAGCCATTGCCCGAGGCGCATGTTCGTTCAGGTCTTCACGGATACAGGCTTCGAGCGCTGCCATCTCCACGGTATTATCCTGTTTAGTAATACCGATACGCTTACAAAATTCTCTCACTGAAGCCGGAGTATAACCACGGCGGCGCAAACCAGAGATGGTTGGCATACGAGGATCATCCCAACCTTCAACAATTTTCTCAGTGACCAGTAAATTCAGTTTACGCTTGGACATAACCGCATATTCAAGATTCAGGCGTGAGAATTCATACTGGCGCGGGTGAGCCGGAATCGTAATGTTATCCAGCACCCAGTCGTACAAACGGCGGTTATCCTGGAACTCCAGCGTACACAGAGAATGTGTAATACCTTCCAGCGCATCAGAAATACAATGGGTGAAGTCGTACATCGGGTAAATGCACCATTTATTCCCGGTCTGATGGTGTTCTGCAAATTTGATACGGTAAATCACCGGGTCGCGCATCACCATGAATGGCGAGGCCATATCGATTTTGGCGCGCAGGCAAGCGGTGCCTTCCTCGAACCCACCAGCACGCATTTTTTCAAATAACGCCAGGTTCTCTTCAACACTACGTGAACGGTAAGGGCTGTTTTTCCCGGGCGCTGTCAGCGTACCACGATATTCACGGATTTGTTCCGGAGTCAGCTCATCAACATAGGCCAGGCCTTTGTTAATTAATTCCAGCGCATACTGGTACAACTGATCAAAGTAATCGGATGAGTAATGGACATCACCAGCCCACTGGAAGCCTAACCACTGCACATCGTGTTTGATTGATTCAACATATTCGATGTCTTCTTTAACCGGGTTAGTATCGTCAAAACGCAGATTACATTGCCCCTGGTAATCTTGCGCAATACCAAAATTCAGGCAAATCGACTTGGCATGGCCGATATGCAAATAACCGTTGGGTTCTGGCGGAAAACGGGTGCAAATATGGTCATGCTTACCAGCAGCCAGATCTTCATCGATTATCTGGCGGATAAAATTTGTTGGGCGGGCTTCAGCCTCACTCATCGCAGAGTCCTCAAAGCGTAAACATCATTTAACGGAGAATGATCTAATAAGCGGCGCGTGGAAACAACCTTTATGTTGCAATAATTCTGGATTTATTGCTCTGCGTAGTTACTGCAGGCGTAAAAAACGGCTGAAGAAAACCTTCAGCCGTTGATTTACGTATCAGGCGGGATTAATTACTTTTTAATGTCGAACAAAATAGTCTGCCCGGCGATAACCTGGCCTTCTGCTTTTAATTCCAGGCCAGCGAAGTCGTCGATATTACTGCAGACAACCGGGCTAATCATGGAGCGGGCATTGGCATTCAGGTAATCAAGATCTAACTGCAGCACCGGTTGCCCGGCAGTTACAGTTTCGCCTTCTTCAACAAGGCGCGTGAAACCTTTACCGTTCAGTGCGACAGTATCAATCCCCATATGCACAACCAGTTCGGCACCACCTTCAGTTTCCAGGCAGAATGCGTGGTTGGTATTGAAGATTTTCACAATAGTCCCCGCTGCCGGAGCAACAACCATACTGTCGGTCGGTTTAATTGCCACACCATCGCCAACTGCTTTACTGGCAAAGGCTTCATCTGGCACCTGCTCAAGAGCAACAATCGCACCGGTAACCGGCGATACCAGTGAAACTACAGTTTCTGCCGTTGAAGTGGGAACAGACTGCAATTTAGCACCACTCTGTGCTGGTGCTGGTGCTGGTGCGGCTTCAACGTGCCCGGTAGTTTTCATGGCATTGGCAATTTTCTCTGCGATAAAACCGACAATGATCTGCACGCTGGTTTTATTCAGACGAATCACACCGGTTGCGCCCAGTCGTTTCGCCATCGATTCATTAACCAAAGAAGAGTCTTTCACATTCAGGCGTAACCGCGTAATACAGGCGTCAATGGCAGTCAGGTTATCAGAGCCCCCCACGGCAGCAATATACTGGCGGGCAAGTTGAGCCGCGTTCTGCTCTTTCGATGCACCACCTTTGCTGACATTTGTGTCTTCACCATCAGCTTCGCTTCCGGCAACCGCCAGTTCACGGCCCGGCGTCATCAGGTTGAATTTGGTGATAGTGAAACGGAACACCACATAGTAAATAGCGAAGAACACCAGCCCCTGAGGTATCAGCATGTACCAGTGCGTAGCCAGTGGGTTACGCGAAGAAAGCACCATATCCACCAAACCGGCACTAAAGCCAAAACCGGCAATCCAGTGCATAGAGGCTGCGATATAAACAGAAATCCCCGTCAGGATAGCGTGAATCACATACAGCACAGGCGCAACGAACATGAAGGAGAATTCTAACGGTTCAGTTATCCCCGTAAAGAAGGCTGCAAACGCCCCCGCCATCATGATCCCTAACACTTTTGCTTTGTTTTCCGGGCGGGCGCAATGGTAAATAGCCAGAGCCGCACCAGGCAAACCGAACATCATGATTGGGAAGAAGCCAGCCTGGTAGCGGCCAGTAATGCCCGGGATCGCCTTGCCCGCTTCAATAGACTGAGCGCCACCAAGGAAATTAGGAATATCGTTGATACCTGCGACATCGAACCAGAACACGGAGTTCAGTGCATGATGCAAACCAACCGGAATCAACAAACGGTTAAAGAAAGCGTAAATCCCGGCACCCACTGAACCCAGTCTCTGGATATGCTCACCAAAATTAACCAGGCCACCAAAAATAATAGGCCATGTGTACATCATGATGAACGCAACAACAATCATCACGAAGGAAGTCAGGATGGGTACCAACCGGCGGCCACTAAAGAAAGAGAGTGCTTTAGGCAGTTCAACGCCACTGAAGCGGTTATAGAGTTCAGCAGAAATTATCCCAACAAGGATACCAACAAACTGGTTTTGGATTTTACCGAAAGCAGCCGGAACCTGGTCGACAGGAATCTTTTGAATCAGGGACACAGCCGCCGGTGAACATAATGTTGTCAGAACCAGAAAACCGACAAAGCCAGTCAGTGCAGCCGCACCATCTTTGTCTTTAGACATACCGTAAGCCACACCAATAGCAAACAGCACTGACATATTATCAATGATGGCCGAACCGGATTTGATGAAGAACGCCGCCAGCGCACTTTGACTTCCCCAACCAACCGGGTCAATCCAGTAGCCAACCCCCATGAGTATTGCCGCGGCAGGCAAGGTCGCAACAGGCACCATGAGCGCGCGACCAACGCGTTGTAAATAACCTAAAACACTCACATATTCCCCCTTGTAAGACCCGATAAGTCTTATCTAACTGTCTGTTTTTATTTTGACTGGCACTGAAATACCTGCACAGCTTTTGATATTACATCCTGAGTGTGTGAAAAAATAATTCGCATCGCAAATTAATTACACTCATTTGTGATAAAAATCACCAAAATTCTCTTATTACCTCCCTTTTAACTGGCCTGAAACCAAAACTTATTTTATCATTCGAAAAATCGAGACGGATTGACCCTGTTCGCTCTTCGACTGACGGAGCATTACACTTTAGAGCAACTCAATTCGGCTTTTCTGTTTCTTTCTATCTTCATGAGGTGAACAATGAGACTGATTCCCCTGGCTACACCACAGCAAGTTGGCAAATGGGCAGCACGCCATATCGTTAACCGCATCAATGCCTTTAAACCTACCGCTGAACGCCCTTTTGTTCTCGGCCTGCCTACGGGAGGCACGCCGCTTGAAGCGTATAAAGCACTTGTTGACATGCACAAAGCAGGCCAGGTTAGTTTTAAGCATGTAGTCACATTTAATATGGACGAATATGTCGGCTTACCTAAAGAACATCCGGAAAGCTACCACAGTTTTATGTACCGCAACTTCTTTGAACACGTTGATATCCCGGAAGAAAATATCAACCTGTTGAATGGTAACGCACCCGATATTGATGCAGAATGCCGTCAATATGAGGAAAAAATCCGTGCTTATGGAAAAATCCACCTTTTCATGGGCGGGGTGGGTAACGATGGGCACATTGCCTTTAATGAGCCGGCATCTTCTCTGGCCTCACGGACCAGAATCAAGACGTTGACACACGAAACCCGGGTTGCCAACTCACGTTTCTTTGGTGGTGATGTCAGCCAGGTGCCAAAATATGCGCTCACTGTCGGTGTAGGCACATTGCTTGATGCCGAGGAAGTCATGATTCTGGCGCTGGGCCAGGTAAAAGCCCAGGCATTGCAGGCTGCAGTGGAAGGCAATGTCAACCACATGTGGACAATCAGTTGCCTGCAACTCCATCCTAAAGCTGTTATCGTTTGTGACGAGCCGTCAACGATGGAATTGAAAGTAAAAACATTGAAATATTTCAATGAATTAGAAGCTGAAAATATTAAAGATCTTTAAGCTCACGCTATTAACCGGGGGAAATTATGTACGCTTTAACCCAGGGCCGGATTTATACCGGCCGAGAAGTTCTCGATGACCATGCAGTGGTCATTGCCAATGGTCTGATTGACCGTATCTGCCCAGTGTCCGAACTGCCCGATACGCTGGCCCAACATGGCGTGAACGGCGCCATTATTTCCCCTGGTTTTATTGATGTGCAGCTCAACGGTTGCGGTGGCGTACAGTTCAACGACACAGCTGAAGCCGTCAGTGTGAAAACGCTGGAAATTATGCAAGCCGCCAACGAAAAGTCCGGTTGTACCAGTTTCCTGCCGACCCTGATTACTTGCAGTGACGCCCTGATGATGCAGGGAGTTAATGTGATGCGTGATTATCTGAGCAAACATCAGAATCAGGCACTTGGTCTGCATCTTGAAGGCCCCTGGTTAAATATCAAGAAAAAAGGAACACATAACCCGGAATACATTCGGTTGCCGGAAAGCCAGTTGGTTGATTTTCTCTGCCAGAATGCTGATGTCATTGCCAAAATCACGCTCGCCCCGGAAAAAGTACCGGCAGAGGTTATTAAGCAGTTAGTCAGTGCAGGTATTGTCGTTTCCGCCGGGCACTCCAATGCCACTTTGCGCGAAGCCAAAGCAGGATTCCGCGCCGGTATTAGTTTTGCTACGCATTTATTTAACGCAATGCCTTATATCACTGGGCGTGAGCCCGGCCTGACCGGCGCAATTTTTGACGAAGAAGATGTGTGGTGCGGTGTTATTGCCGATGGCCTTCATGTTGATTTTGCCAACATACGCACTGCGAAAAAAGTGAAAAAAGACAAGCTATGCCTGGTCACAGATGCAACCGCACCAGCAGGTGCAAACATCGACCAGTTCATTTTTGCTGGTAAAACAATATACTATCGTAACGGGCTCTGCGTAGATGAAAACGGCACATTGAGTGGTTCATCACTGACTATGATTGAGGGAATACGCAATCTGGTTGAGCACGTTAACATTGCGCTGGACGAAGCACTGCGGATGGCAACACTCTACCCGGCGCGAGCTATTGGCATGGACAAACATCTTGGAACAATTGAGCCGGGCAAAGTGGCCAATTTAACCGTGTTTACCCGTGATTATCATATTATTAAGACCATCGTTAATGGTAACGAGGTCGTTGCAGAGTAAGTAAGGCATGACAACTGGCGGACAAGCACAAATTGGCAATGTGGATTTGGTAAAACAACTGAATAGTGCGGCGGTTTACCGTCTGATTGATCAGGCAGGCCCCATATCACGTATTCAGATAGCCGAACTCAGCCATCTGGCACCCGCCAGTGTCACCAAGATTACCCGCCAGTTACTTGAGCGCGGGTTAATTAAAGAAGTCGATCAGCAGGCGTCAACCGGCGGGCGACGTGCCATTTCTATCATTACTGAAACACGTCTGTTCCAGGCAATTGGGGTGAGGCTTGGCCGCCATGATGCCACACTGACTTTATTTGATTTAAGTGCCCGCGCACTGGCTGAAGAACATTTTCCACTTCCCGAGCGTACTCAGGAAACGTTACAAGATGCGTTGCTGAAAACTCTCACTACGTTTATCAATAATAATCAGCGCAAAATCCGGGAGTTAATTGCTATCTCTGTGATACTTCCAGGGCTTGTTGAGCCAGATACAGGTGTGGTGCGCTATATGCCTCACCTCCCGGTCAACGAGTGGCCGCTGGTGTCCGTTCTGGAAAAAAAATTCAATATCACCTGTTTTGTCGGTCACGACATTCGCAGCCTGGCGCTCGCCGAGCACTATTTTGGCGCAACCCGGGATTGTGATGACACCATTTTGGTGCGTGTGCACCGGGGAACCGGGGCTGGCATTATCTCTAACGGGCAGATATTTATTGGCCGCAATGGCAACGTGGGTGAAATTGGTCATATTCAGGTCGACCCGCTAGGTGAGCGTTGCCACTGCGGCAACTTTGGTTGCCTGGAAACCATCGCTGCAAACGCTGCTATTGAAAACCGGGTGCGCCAGCGTCTTGAGCAAGGCTATCCCAGCCGTTTATCCCTTGATGACTGCGATATTGCCAGTATCTGTAAGGCCGCCAACAAAGGCGACACACTGGCGACAGAAGTGATTGAACATGTTGGCCGCCAACTGGGGAAAGCAATCGCTATTGCCATCAACCTGTTTAACCCGCAAAAAGTCGTCATTGCTGGTGAACTGGTAGAAGCAGAAAAGATACTGATGCCAACCATTCAGGCTTGTATCAACACTCAGGCACTGAATGCATTCCGGACAAAACTCCCTGTAGTCCGTTCTCAACTGAATGACCGCTCAGCGATCGGCGCGTTTGCACTGGTTAAACGCGCTATGCTGAACGGCGCGCTTCTCCAGCGTTTGTTGGAAAATTAACAGGATTTTCGTCTGTTCCAGGCTATAGTTAGCCCCTTGAATGTGCTGATAAAGAGTATCGAATGACCATCCAGAACGTGATTTGCGATATTGATGGTGTGCTGATGCACGACAATGTCGCCGTGCCTGGCGCCAGTGAATTTCTGGCGCGCATCATGAGCAAAGGTTTTCCGCTGGTTTTACTGACCAACTACCCTTCACAAACAGGCCAGGATCTGGCTAACCGGTTCTCTGCAGCCGGTATTGAAGTGCCAGACTCCGTGTTTTACACCTCGGCCATGGCGACTGCAGACTTTCTGCGCCGTCAGGAAGGTAAAAAAGCCTATGTAGTGGGTGAAGGCGCATTGATTCACGAACTCTATAAAGCCGGGTTTACCATTACAGACATTAACCCTGACTTTGTCATTGTCGGTGAAACCCGGTCGTATAACTGGGAAATGATGCATAAAGCAGCCTATTTTGTCGCGAACGGCGCCCGGTTCATTGCCACCAACCCGGACACCCATGGGCGGGGGTTTTACCCTGCCTGTGGTGCATTGTGTGCCGGTATTGAGAAAATATCCGGGCGAAAACCGTTTTATGTTGGTAAACCCAGCCCGTGGATAATCCGCTCTGCGCTGAACAAAATGCAGGCACATTCAGAGCACACGGTTATTGTCGGTGACAACCTGCGTACAGATATTCTGGCAGGCTTCCAGGCCGGGCTGGAAACCATTCTGGTTTTATCCGGTGTTTCCAGTATGGACGACATAGATAATGTGCCTTTCCGCCCAACCTGGATTTACCCTTCTGTTGCTGAAATAGACATTCTCTGATTTTCGTCCACCACAACTTCTGACGGCGCACATGCGCCGTTTTTGTTATCTGCGCACCAAAACAGCACAATTAATGTTTATCTAACAAAACAAAGAAAATAGTGAAGATTCGTTAATTCAAGACGCCACAATCATATAAAAAATCACTTTTCCGCAGCAGCAGGTTAACTTTTATTTTTTGAGCCCTGAAAAGGCTTGCACCGTTATGCACATTGGGGCATTTTCTTACTTACGGAATGCGGCAGACAGGATTTGCTGCACAATATAGATAAAACAACATCACCGCCCAGTTCGGTTAAACGGAGAAGTGTATGTGTTCGATTTTTGGTGTGCTGGATATTAAAACCGACCCGGCTGAATTACGAAAAAAAGCACTGGAGTTATCCCGCCTGATGCGTCACCGTGGCCCGGACTGGTCCGGCGTTTATGCCTGTGACAAAGCGATTCTTGCCCATGAACGTCTGTCCATTGTCGACGTTAACGCCGGTGCCCAGCCACTGTATAACCCGGAACACACTCATGCGCTGGCAGTCAATGGTGAAATTTATAACCACCAGGCGCTGCGTGCTGAATACGCTGACCGCTATGCTTTCCAGACAGGTTCTGACTGCGAAGTCATTCTGGCGCTGTATAAAGAAAAAGGCCCGGAGTTCCTCGATGACCTGCAGGGTATGTTCGCCTTTGCGTTATATGACAGCGAACAGGATGCATATCTGATTGGCCGCGACCATATCGGTATTATTCCGTTATATATGGGCCATGACGAACACGGCAACTTCTATGTCGCATCAGAAATGAAAGCACTGGTACCGGTTTGCCGCACCATCAGCGAATTTCCTCCGGGAAGTTACCTGTGGAGCAAAGACGGTGAAATTCGCCAGTACTACCAGCGTGACTGGTTTGAGTACGACGCTGTCAAAGACAACGTGACGGACAAAAACCAATTACGCCAGGCTCTGGAAGATTCAGTAAAAAGCCATTTGATGTCTGACGTACCCTATGGCGTACTGTTGTCTGGCGGTCTGGATTCATCTGTTATTTCGGCTATCACCAAGAAATTTGCCGCACGCCGCGTAGAAGATCAGGAACGCAGCGAAGCCTGGTGGCCGCAACTGCATTCATTCGCCGTTGGTCTGGAAGGTTCACCTGACCTGAAAGCAGCGCAGGAAGTGGCTGACCACCTGGGTACGGTGCATCATGAAATTCACTTCACGGTGCAGGAAGGTCTGGATGCCATTCGTGATGTCATTTATCACATTGAAACTTATGATGTCACCACCATTCGCGCCTCCACGCCAATGTACCTGATGTCACGTAAAATCAAAGCAATGGGCATCAAAATGGTGCTGTCCGGTGAAGGTTCTGATGAAGTATTTGGCGGCTACCTCTATTTCCATAAAGCGCCCAATGCTAAAGAGCTCCATGAAGAAACTGTGCGTAAATTGCAGGCACTGCATATGTTTGACTGCGCCCGTGCGAACAAAGCCATGTCTGCATGGGGTGTGGAAGCGCGCGTTCCTTTCCTGGATAAAAAATTCCTTGATGTGGCAATGCGTATCAACCCGCAAGATAAAATGTGCGGCAACGGCAAAATGGAAAAACACATTCTGCGTGAATGTTTTGAATCCTATCTGCCGGCCAGTGTGGCATGGCGCCAGAAAGAGCAGTTCTCAGACGGTGTTGGCTATAGCTGGATTGACACACTGAAAGAAGTGGCTGCAGAACAAGTTACCGACCAGCAACTGGAAACCGCTCACTTCCGTTTCCCGTACAACACACCAACCTCTAAAGAAGGTTACCTGTACCGTGAAATTTTTGAAGAACTGTTCCCGGTACCCAGTGCGGCTGAGTGTGTACCAGGTGGCCCGTCAGTTGCCTGCTCTTCTGCCAAAGCCATTGAATGGGATGAATCATTCAAAGCGATGAACGATCCATCAGGCCGTGCTGTTGGTGTGCACCAGTCTGCATATAAATAACACTGCGATACAATTTCACTGCCAATGCCCGCTATATGCGGGCATTAAGGCTGATGGCAAACCTCATGTCCGCACAAAACGAGAGGTTCTCACCCAATAAAAAGTCTGGGAAATCAATTCATTGATTTTCGGCTGCTAACTAAAAAGAAGGAAAAACCACGTTTTTTCCTTCTTTTTCATCAATATGAATGCCCGCTATATGCGGGCATTTTTTATGCGGGCAGCAAACGCACATAAGCCAGAACTGTTATCTCGCCAGGCATTTCTGCAATACCGTATTCCTCAGGCGATTGCCGGCTGGCGCGCAAAAAACTTTATCACTGATAATGATGACTTTTTAACCAGATGATTTATAAAAGTCGTGATATTTTGTTGATTATCACGCCAAGTCGTTCGCAAGATAGTCAAACAGACATTCAGAGCCACTTTTCGGGAAAAAATGTGTTGACGCTGCAAGGCCCAATACGCATAATGCGCCCCGCAACGCCGATAAGGTAACGCGAAAAAAGATGGCTACGTAGCTCAGCTGGTTAGAGCACAGCACTCATAATGCTGGGGTCACAGGTTCGATTCCCGTCGTAGCCACCATCTTTTTGCGGGAGTGGCGAAATTGGTAGACGCACCAGATTTAGGTTCTGGCGCCGCAAGGTGTGCGAGTTCAAGTCTCGCCTCCCGCACCATTTCCGTTAGCGTTGTCGGATGGGGTATCGCCAAGCGGTAAGGCACCGGTTTTTGATACCGGCATTCCCTGGTTCGAATCCAGGTACCCCAGCCATTTTTTTGCGACTCCTGCGTGGAAACGCGTCAGTCGTTGGGGTATCGCCAAGCGGTAAGGCACCGGTTTTTGATACCGGCATTCCCTGGTTCGAATCCAGGTACCCCAGCCAGTCGTTTTCGGGCTGGTCAATAGCAGTACAATTTGGCTACGTAGCTCAGCTGGTTAGAGCACAGCACTCATAATGCTGGGGTCACAGGTTCGATTCCCGTCGTAGCCACCATTTTCTTGGGGTATCGCCAAGCGGTAAGGCAGCGGATTCTGATTCCGCCATCCGGGGTTCGAATCCCTGTACCCCAGCCAAATTTAAAAGACGTTACTTGTAACGCACCTGTTGGGGTGTCGCCAAGCGGTAAGGCAGCGGATTCTGATTCCGCCATCCGGGGTTCGAATCCCTGCACCCCAGCCACTCAATAGAAAAAGCCCGTTTATCGGGCTTTTTTTGCATCTGTAGTTTACTGAACTGTAGTTTACTGAACAGTCATTTACTGAGTTCAGGCTTATTCAAACCCGCCGCAGAAAAGCCCGGCGGCAACCACCGGGCACAGAACTCAGCTCCGGCTACAAACCAATTGCATATTTCAGCACCTGTGTTTTGACCTTTCCGGCATTCGCTGCCGCCATCAGGCCTAAATTCCGGGCCAGCTTTACCGGCCCCAGCCGGTTAGAGAAACTGGCATAGAACAGATCCATCCCGGTTTGCATCAATATATTGTCGGGGTAGCGACGGGCCTGGTAACGCAGCAACACGTTTTTGGATGACCAGTCCTCACCATAACTACGGGCATTAATCAGCACATCAAGTAATGCTTCAACATCACGGTATCCCAGGTTAACGCCCTGCCCCGCCAGCGGGTGAATAGTGTGTGCCGCATCGCCAATCAGAGCCACACCTTGTTTGACATAGCGCCACGCGTGGCGGCGCACCAGCGGAAATGCTCCCCGGGCAACCACCACGGTCTCGCCAATACGTGCAGGAAAATGAGCCCGGATTTCATTCGCCAGTTGTACCAAAGGCAATTTATTCAGCGCCTGAATGCGCGCTGGCTTGTCATACCAGACAACCGAACCATAATTTCCCATTAGTGGTAACCACGCCCTGGGCCCGTCTGGCGTAAATTGCTGCCAGGTACGGTCTCCTGATTCCTGTGGCCGTTTTACCGTAATCAGCATGCAGGCCTGGTCATACTCCCAACCATGAATACCAATACCTGCCATCTCGCGTACTTTGGAATGCGCACCATCTGCACCCACCACTAACCGCGCAGTGAGCATCTCTCCGGAATCGAGTACCAGTTGCAGCCCTTTCGCAACAGTGGATAGCGAACGCAATGTTGCCGGGCAGAAGCACGTCACCGCCGGATGTGACGAAACGGCATCCCACAATGCGCGTTGCAATACTGGATTTTCAACCATATGACCTAAAACCGGCACACCTAATTCCCCGGCAGAAAAAACCACCCGGGCATTGTCCCATTCCCATGTTTCCAGCTCGCGCCAGGGGTGGCTGCGCATGGCGGTGACAGACTGCCAGACCCCAAGGCTATTTAATAAAGCGATGGACGCGGCACTGACCGCAGAGACCCGCACATCAGGGGGTAACTCCGGGTTAAAAACAGCTGGCGTCTGCTGCTCAATAAGCGCGACTGTAAAGCCATTTTGGGCAAGCCCCAGGGCCAGTGCCGCCCCAACCATACCGCCGCCAATAATCGCAACGTCAGTGGATAGATTCGTCATGGTTAATTATCCTTAGCACACATGGGCTAAGTGTACCGGATTTTCAATCCTGTGCGCTGTCTGTCTCTCACCTACTGGTCACAACAGCGCCAAAGCATTACAATACGCGCCCTGCATTCCTGGCGTTAACTGAGCAATGAGTCAATGACAAAAAAACTGCATATCAAAACCTGGGGCTGTCAGATGAACGAATACGATTCATCGAAGATGGCCAGTCTGCTGGAGACCACACACGGCTTTACTCTGACTGAAGTGGCTGAAGAAGCAGATGTTCTGCTGCTGAATACCTGTTCAATTCGTGAAAAGGCACAGGAGAAGGTTTTCCATCAGTTAGGCCGCTGGAAAACATTAAAGGACAAAAATCCTGAGCTCATTATTGGTGTAGGTGGCTGCGTAGCATCGCAAGAAGGTGAGCATATTCGCCAGCGCGCCCATTATGTCGATATTATTTTTGGGCCACAAACCCTGCACCGCCTGCCGGAAATGATCAAACAAGTCAGTGGCACTCGTAGCCCCGTCCTGGATATCAGCTTCCCGGAAATCGAAAAGTTTGACCGACTGCCGGAACCCCGCGCAGAAGGGCCAACGGCTTTCGTTTCTATTATGGAAGGCTGTAATAAGTACTGTACTTACTGTGTGGTGCCTTATACCCGCGGAGAAGAAGTCAGCCGCCCAAGTGACGACATTCTGCTGGAAATCGCCCAGCTCGCGGCGCAAGGTGTGCGTGAAGTTAACCTGTTAGGCCAGAACGTCAATGCCTACCGCGGTCCAACTTTTGATGGCGGTATCTGCACCTTTGCTGAACTGTTGCGCCTGGTAGCGGCCATTGACGGGATTGACCGGATTCGCTTTACCACCAGCCACCCAATTGAGTTCACTGACGATATCATTGAAGTCTACCGTGATACACCAGAACTGGTGAGCTTCCTGCACTTACCGGTACAAAGTGGCGCAGATCGCGTTCTGAATATGATGGGGCGCACCCATACTGCGCTGGAATATAAAGCTATCATTCGTAAACTACGTGCGGCACGGCCGGATATCCAAATCAGTTCTGACTTTATCGTTGGTTTCCCTGGGGAAACTGAACAGGATTTCGAGCAGACCATGAAACTGATTGCCGATGTTAATTTTGACATGAGCTTCAGCTTTATCTTCTCTGCACGCCCGGGTACCCCGGCAGCCGATATGGTCGATGATGTCAGCGAAGAGGTGAAGAAACAGCGCCTGTGGATCCTGCAAGAGCGGATTAACCAACAAGCGATGGCCTGGAGCCGCCGGATGCTGGGTACCACACAGCGTATACTGGTAGAAGGCCCTTCGCGCAAAAATATTATGGAGCTGTCAGGGCGTACTGAAAATAACCGGGTGGTTAACTTTGAAGGTACACCGGATATGATTGGTAAGTTTGTCGATGTCGAGATTGTTGATGTCTTCCCTAACTCATTGCGCGGGAAAGTGGTGCGCACTGAGGACGAAATGGGGTTGCGTATCACCGAATCTCCGGCGTCTGTCATTGCCCGTACCCGTAAAGAAAATGAACTGGGTGTAGGTACCTGGCAACCTTGATGTCGGTCTGGCCCTTTCGCAGGGCCAGTTCCCCTTGCATTCTGCGCAATCTATCCCCATATCCGCCTTAAGTGTTGTGCCCAGCCTTATGGGCAGGAAAAATTTCACATGCCGCTCATGTGCGGCGCGTCTTCTTTGCTAACAGGCCCTGTGTGACCCAGAGGATAAGTTTGAATATCGAAACACGCGAATTAACGCTGGAGCCAGCAGACAACCAACGGCTGTTGAGCTTATGTGGCCCGTTTGATGACAATATCAAACACCTGGAACGCCGGTTAGGTATCGAAATTAACCGCCGTGACAACCATTTTAAACTGACCGGCGGCAGCCTGGTTATCAATGCCGCAGCAGATATTCTGCGTCATCTGTATGTTGATACTGCCCCGGTACGCGGCCAGACGAAAGACATTGACCCCGAACATATTCACCTTGCGATAAAAGAGTTCCGGGTGCTGGAGCAGGCTGCAGAAAGTGTGCCGGAATATGGCAAAGCGGTTAATATCAAGACCAAACGCGGTGTCATCAAACCACGCACGCCAAACCAGGCGCAATATATTGCCCATATCCTTGATCATGATATTACCTTTGGTATTGGCCCTGCCGGTACTGGTAAAACCTACCTTGCTGTTGCTGCTGCAGTCGATGCCCTGGAGCGCCAGGAAATTCGCCGCATTCTGCTCACTCGTCCGGCAGTGGAAGCCGGTGAAAAACTGGGCTTCCTGCCAGGCGACCTGAGCCAGAAGGTCGACCCTTATTTACGGCCACTGTACGATGCGCTGTTTGAAATGCTGGGTTTTGAGCGGGTCGAAAAGCTTATGGAGCGCAACGTTATTGAAGTTGCCCCACTGGCTTACATGCGTGGGCGAACCCTCAATGATGCATTCATTATTCTTGATGAAAGCCAGAACACCACCATTGAGCAGATGAAAATGTTCCTGACACGTATTGGTTTTAACTCTAAAGCCGTGATTACCGGGGATGTCACCCAGATAGACTTACCACGCAATACCAAGTCTGGCCTGCGTCATGCCATTGAAGTGCTGTCTGAAGTTGATGAGATTAGTTTTAACTTCTTCCACAGTGAAGACGTAGTGCGCCACCCGGTGGTTGCACGCATTGTTAATGCTTATGAAGCATGGGAAGAAGCCGACCAGAAACGTAAGGCAGAACTAGCCGAAACACGTAAACGTGAAGCGCTTGCTGCCCAAAACAGCCTGCAGGAGCACAAATGAGCCAGGTGATAGTCGATCTCCAGTTAGCCTGTGAGAACAATCAGGGGCTGCCAGACGAAGCCGCCTTCCAGCGCTGGGCTGATGCAGCCATTCTGCAATTTCAGGAAGAAGCAGAAATCACTGTACGCCTGGTCGATGAAGCTGAAAGCCATGAGCTGAACCATACTTACCGTGGTAAAGACCGGCCAACCAACGTGCTCTCTTTTCCGTTTGAAGCCCCGCCGGGCATTGAAATGCCACTGCTGGGTGATCTGGTGATTTGCCGCCAGGTTGTCGAGCGCGAAGCTCAGGAGCAGGAAATCACTACCGAAGCGCACTGGGCGCATATGGTAGTACATGGTTGCCTGCACTTGCTGGGTTACGATCACATCGAAGATGATGAAGCCGAAGAGATGGAAAGTCTGGAAACAGAGATAATGCTTGCTCTTGGCTATGCTGACCCGTACATTTCCGAGAAAGAATAACGGTATTTTGCTGTTATTCTTAAATGTAAATGATTGCCGGCCGGGTGAGTTTGCTCCGGGCCGGTTGTTTTTCAACTGATACAGGAACCCAAAATCACCGCCATGAGCGACGATAATTCACACAGTAGCGACACACCTCACAGTAAAAAGGGGTTCTTTTCCCTGATCCTCAGCCAGCTTTTTCATGGCGAGCCCAAAAACCGGGATGAGCTGCTCGCGCTAATTCGTGATTCTGAACAAAATGAGCTTATCGACCAGGATACGCGCGATATGCTCGAAGGGGTAATGGACATCGCTGACCAGCGAGTTCGCGACATTATGATTCCCCGCTCACAAATGGTCACCCTCAAACGAAATCAACCTCTTGATGAATGTCTGGATGTCATTATTGAATCCGCGCACTCTCGTTTTCCGGTGATCAGTGAAGATAAAGATCACATTGAAGGGATTTTGATGGCGAAAGACTTGCTGCCTTTTATGCGCAGCGATGCTGAGCCATTTAGCATGGATAAAGTGTTACGGCCTGCGGTGGTGGTACCTGAGAGTAAACGTGTAGACCGTATGCTCAAAGAGTTTCGTTCTCAGCGTTACCACATGGCTATCGTTATTGATGAATTTGGCGGTGTTTCCGGCCTTGTTACTATTGAAGATATCCTTGAGCTGATTGTCGGCGAAATTGAAGACGAATACGACGAAGAAGAAGATATCGATTTTCGCCAGTTAAGCCGTCACACCTGGACGGTGCGCGCCCTGGCTTCGATTGAAGATTTTAACGACACCTTCAGCACGCAGTACAGTGACGAAGAAGTGGATACAATTGGCGGTCTGGTGATGCAGGCGTTTGGTCACCTGCCAGCCCGTGGCGAGACTATTGACATTGACGGTTACCAGTTCAAAGTTGCCATGGCTGACAGCCGCCGTATTATTCAGGTTCATGTCCGTATCCCGGATGACTCTCCGGCGCCTACAGTGGAAGAATAATTGATGGCACTCGCCTTTTTGTCTCGCCAGTGGCAACGACTGCTGCTGGCGTTACTTTTCGGGGCCTGCGGTACGCTGGCCTTTTCTCCTTATAATTTCTGGCCAGCAGCGATTATTTCGCTTACAGGTCTTCATTTACTCACACTGAACCGCCGCTCATGGCAAAGTGCTGCGATTGGTTTTGTCTGGGGTTTTGGCCTGTTTGGAACCGGGGTCAACTGGGTTTATGTCAGCATCGCTCAATTTGGTGGCATGCCAGGCCCGGTCAACATCTTCCTGGTTATCTTGCTGGCAGCCTGGTTATCCCTGTTCCCTGCTCTGTTCAGCGGCCTGCTCAACCGCCTGCTTCCGTCAACCACATTATGGCGGCTGGCTCTGGCGAGCCCGGCGCTCTGGCAAGTCACCGAGTTTCTGCGCGGTTGGGTGTTGACTGGTTTCCCGTGGCTGCAATTTGGCTACAGCCAGATAGACGGCCCGCTAAAAGGCCTTGCCCCGGTTTTTGGCGTGGAAGGCATTACCTTTTTACTGATGATGCTCACCGGTTTTCTGGCCTTCGCGATTGCGCAAAAAAGCTGGCGTTCATTGGTTGCAGCATGTGTGTTATTAGTGCTGCCATGGCCCCTGCGCTACATCATCTGGTATCAGGCACAACCTGAGCGGGCGGTTAATGTCGCACTGGTTCAGGGCAATATTCCCCAGTCAATGAAGTGGGATGAAAGCCAGTTGCTGCACAGCCTGCAAACCTATGTCGACCTCAGTTCGCCCTGGGTGGGGAAAGCGCGCCTGGTTATCTGGCCGGAATCGGCAATCAGTGATCTTGAAGTTAACCAGCAACGTTTTTTGCACCAACTGGATGATACTTATCAGGCGCATAATACCGCGCTGGTTACCGGTATTGTGGATGCACGCCTGAATAAACAAAACCGTTACGATACCTACAATACGGTGATTACGCTTGGGGAAGGCAACCCCTATAACTATTTTTCCCCCGACAGGTATAACAAGAACCATTTAGTTCCCTTTGGGGAGTTTGTCCCGCTGGAATCCATTTTACGCCCACTGGCACCGTTTTTTGATTTGCCCATGTCGTCATTCAGCCGCGGGCCTTATAAACAAAAGCCACTGGAAGCGAATGGTTACAAGCTTACCACCGCTATTTGCTATGAAATCATTCTTGGCGAACAGGTGCGTGACAACTTCCGCCCTGATACGGATTTTCTGCTGACCGTCTCAAATGATGCCTGGTTTGGTCATTCAATTGGTCCGTGGCAGCATTTCCAGATGGCCCGTATGCGGGCGCTGGAACTGGCTCGCCCACTTCTGAGAAGCACCAATAATGGCGTGACAGCTGTTGTCAAACCTGACGGCGATGTGCAGGCAATTATCCCGCAATTTACCCGCCAGGTTCTGGATGCCACTGTCACACCAACCCGCGGTCTGACACCTTACGCTCGTTTCGGCAACTGGGGGGTCTGGCTGCTTTCATTGCTGGCGGGTTTCGCCGTAGTGGTCTGGGGCCTGGGCCGCCGTAAACGCTGATCCCTTCCCGGCGCAGGCTCCGTTCTGCGCCGTTTTTTTATCCGCTTGTTATGCTGCTGTAACCTTTATTTTCCTTTCTGGCACGACCTTTGCTTAGATATTTCCAGAGGTAACAACTGTTTGCTGCTATAACAGTAAACATTAATACCAGGTTGCACCATCAGGGTTCCCAACCAGCACCACAAAGGTGCAATGGTTTCTTTTTGCCTCTATTTGGTGCGTGGTGTATCGCAAAAAATACATCCGCATTACGCAATTTGTTTACATTCGCCCGGATTGAATGTTAATAAATTGAGTGTATCTACATACTAATTTTAACAACACAACTACAAACTCACGACAATAGCCCGGGTGATTACACTACGGGCTGCAATAAAGGAGTTGGATATGCAATTAGCAAAACTGGCCACAGCACTGTTAGCCGCGGGTATTTGCGTTGGTGTGGCTCATGCAGCAGATGCACCCCAGTCCACACTGGACAAAATTAAAAGTAGCGGTGTGGTTGTGGTTGGTCATCGTGAATCTTCCGTACCATTCTCCTACTACAACAACGAACAGCAAGTGGTGGGTTACTCACAGGATTTTTCTAACGCCATTGTTGATGCCATCAAAACTAAACTCAACATGCCAAACCTGACTGTGAAGCTGATTCCTATCACTTCTCAAAACCGTATTCCATTGCTGCAAAATGGTACCTTCGATTTTGAATGTGGCTCCACCACAAACAACCTCGAACGCCAGAAACAGGTAGCATTCTCTGATACTATTTTTGTTATCGGCACACGCTTGCTGGTTAAAAAAGGCAGCCCAATCAAAGATTTTGAAGATCTGAAAGGGAAAAATGTCGTTGTCACTTCCGGTACAACCTCTGAAGTACTGTTGCATAAACTGAACGACGAGAAACACCTTGGTATGCGCATCATCAGCGCGAAAGACCATGGCGACTCTTTCCGCACCCTGGAAAGTGGCCGTGCCGTTGCTTTTATGATGGATGATGCGTTACTGGCAGGTGAACGCGCCAAAGCTAAAAAACCAGGCGACTGGGTGATTGTAGGGACTCCGCAATCCAAGGAAGCTTATGGCTGTATGCTGCGCAAAAACGATCCTGAGTTTAAAAAGCTGATGGATGACACCATCGCCAAAGCTGAAACCTCCGGTGAAGCAGAAAAATGGTTTGAGAAATGGTTCCGTAACCCGATTCCGCCGAAAAACCTCAACATGAACTTCGAACTGTCTGATGACATGAAAGCGTTGTTCAAAAACCCAAATGATAAAGCATTAAACTAATTACAACACAGAGGGGCGGGAAAACCTGCCCTAACGATTGACCACAGGGACCAGGACAGACTATACGCCGGATGGTCGTTCCCCATCGGGCGCGAAAAGAGGTCTCTCATCAATCTTGGGGGGTAGCGATGCTACCCTCATTTTTTTCGGAGTTGAAATATGTCTATAAACTGGGACTGGGGAATCTTTTTTCAGCCTGCCCCTTTCGGGAACACCACCTATCTGGGCTGGTTATGGAGCGGTTTTCAGGTCACTATCGCATTATCAGTTTGCGCCTGGATAATCGCTTTTCTCGTCGGTTCGTTCTTCGGGATTTTACGTACCGTACCGCATCGTGGCATTTCAGCGATTGGTACCTGTTATGTTGAGTTATTCCGTAATGTGCCGCTTATTGTGCAATTTTTTACCTGGTATCTGGTTGTACCGGAATTGCTGCCACAAAACATCGGCATGTGGTTTAAAGCGCAGTTGGATCCGAATATTCAGTTTTTCGTCTCTTCCATGCTGTGTCTGGGCCTGTTTACTGCCGCGCGTGTCTGCGAGCAAGTCAGGGCCGCCATTCAGTCTTTGCCGCGTGGGCAAAAAAACGCCGGGCTGGCAATGGGCCTGACCCTGCCGCAAACCTATCGTTATGTTCTGCTACCCAATGCATACCGCGTTATTGTTCCACCGATGACATCAGAAATGATGAACCTGGTTAAAAACTCAGCTATCGCATCCACCATAGGCCTGATGGACATGGCGGCGCAGGCAGGCAAACTGCTGGATTATTCTGCTCATGCGTGGGAATCATTCACCGCCATCACGCTGGCCTATGTGCTTATCAATGCCGTCATTATGGTGCTGATGAGCATTGTTGAACGTAAAGTGCGTTTGCCAGGTAATATGGGGAGCAAATAATGTATCAATTTGACTGGAGTTCTATTCCGCCTTCCCTGCCCTTTTTAGCAGATGGCATGATTCTGACTTTGAAAATCACCCTCACGGCGATTGTATTCGGTATTGTGTGGGGCACCTTGCTGGCGGTCATGCGCCTGTCCTCTTTTAAACCCCTGTCCTGGTTTGCCAAAGCCTATGTCAACGTATTCCGCTCAATTCCGCTGGTTATGGTGTTGCTGTGGTTTTACCTGATTGTACCGGGCTTCCTGCAACAGGTATTGGGCTTATCCCCGAAAACAGATATCCGCCTGGTGTCAGCATTAGTCGCGTTCTCCATGTTTGAGGCCGCCTATTACTCGGAAATTATCCGTGCGGGTATTCAGAGTATTTCCCGTGGGCAATCCAGTGCGTCACTGGCACTGGGAATGACCCACTGGCAGACCATGCAATTAGTTATTCTGCCCCAGGCATTCCGCGCTATGGTGCCTTTACTACTGACACAAGGCATTGTTCTGTTCCAGGACACATCGTTGGTGTATGTGCTCAGTCTGTCTGATTTTTTCCGCACTGCATCCACGATTGGAGAACGCGACGGCACCCAGGTTGAAATGGTGCTGTTTGCCGGTGCGGTCTATTTTGTAATAAGTCTCAGTGCCTCCTTGTTGGTCGGCTGGTTGAAGAAAAGGACTGTGTGATGATCTCCCTGAAAAATATTTCTAAATGGTACGGCCACTTTCAGGTACTGACCGATTGTTCGACTGAAGTGCAAAAAGGTGAAGTTGTGGTAGTGTGCGGCCCATCGGGTTCCGGTAAATCAACCCTGATTAAAACCGTAAATGGCCTGGAGCCTGTTCAGCAAGGTGAAATCATTGTCAATGGCACCAAAGTGAATGACAAAAAAACCAACCTGGCACAGTTACGCTCCCATGTGGGTATGGTATTCCAGCACTTTGAATTATTTCCGCACCTGTCGATTATCGATAACCTGACACTGGCGCAGGTGAAAGTGCTCAAGCGTGATAAAACTTCCGCACGGGCAAAAGGCCTGAAACTGTTAGAACGCGTCGGCCTGTCTGCTCACGCTAACAAGTATCCGGCACAATTATCTGGTGGCCAGCAGCAACGTGTGGCTATCGCCCGTGCGTTGTGTATGGACCCTGTCGCCATGCTGTTTGACGAACCAACCTCCGCACTGGATCCGGAAATGATCAACGAAGTGCTGGATGTTATGGTTGAACTGGCAAAAGAAGGTATGACGATGATGGTGGTAACTCATGAAATGGGCTTTGCCCGTAAAGTGGCAACCCGGGTCATCTTTATGGATGAAGGGAAAATTGTCGAGGACTCACCCAAAGAAGCGTTCTTTGCCAACCCTCAATCTGACCGGGCCAAAGACTTTCTGGCAAAAATCATTCACTAAATTGTGAAAAATCGTGCATTACATAACAGGCTGAAAGGTGACCCTTTCAGCCTCAGATTGATGAAAAAGAAGGAAAAAGCGTGGTTTTTCCTTCTTTTTAGTTAGCGGGCGAAAATCAATGAATTGATTTTCCTGTTTTTTTATTGGGTCACATCCTCTGGCACTGTGCAGGCATGAGGTTTGTCATCAGCCTCAGGGATTAAATGGCTGGCGATGAAACTGGTTATGCCCACATTTTGGGCAACGGGGCAATATATCCGGGGTATACACCGCCAGGTGATAATGGCAATGTTCGCACACCAGGTTACCCAGCCCCACCACCTCACCACTGTGGTAGACACCGTGACGGGTTAAATCCTCAAAGACTTCATGCCATTCCAGTTGCGTTTTATCAGTGATATCGGCAAGTTCCTGCCACAAACTCTCCTTAATCACGCGCATAAAAACACTGTCGTTGACTTCCTGCTGGCTTTCCTGATAACTCAGCGCAAACTCTTCCAAATCCCGGCGTACCGCACGCACCAGTTCATCCATCTCAGTACGCGTGAGTGCTCCCGACTCATTCATATGACGCCGGGCACTCGCCACCAGCGCGTCAATATCGCGCTCCCCATTACGTAAACGCTCACTCAAGGACGAAACAAGTTCACGGTAGTATTGCGCAACTTTACTCATGGCGCTGGCCTCCTGGACTTAACGTCTTCTAATAATAGACGTTATTCTGTCATGCCAGTGTTAGCCACCCCACAACCGCACCAAATATTTCTCACAGGTAACAGGGCAGGAAATCATTCTTACGGGCATGGAAGTGCTGTTTTGCCGCGCCCTAATCGGCTATGCTATGCCGATCTGAAAAAACACACACAGGCTACATTTGTAGCTTTCTATAGCACAGGACCACTCGCAGCCATGCAAGAGCAATACCGCCCGGAAGAGATAGAATCTAACGTTCAGCTTCACTGGCAAGAGAAGCGTACATTTGAAGTAACTGAAGACGAGAGCAAAGAGAAGTATTACTGCCTGTCGATGCTTCCTTATCCTTCTGGTCGACTACACATGGGTCATGTGCGCAACTACACCATTGGTGATGTGGTTGCCCGTTATCAGCGCATGCTGGGTAAAAACGTCCTGCAGCCAATTGGCTGGGATGCATTTGGTTTGCCCGCTGAAGGTGCTGCGGTAAAGAACAACACAGCACCGGCACCCTGGACTTACGACAACATCGAATACATGAAAAACCAGCTGAAAATGCTGGGTTTTGGTTATGACTGGAGCCGTGAACTGGCAACCTGCAAACCAGAATATTACCGTTGGGAACAGCAATTCTTCACCCAACTGTATAAAAAAGGTCTGGTTTACAAAAAAACCTCTGCGGTTAACTGGTGCCCGAACGACCAGACCGTACTGGCCAACGAACAAGTTATTGATGGTTGCTGCTGGCGTTGTGATACCAAAGTTGAGCGTAAAGAAATTCCACAGTGGTTTATTAAAATCACTGACTACGCTGAAGAATTGCTTAACGACCTGGATAAGCTGGACCACTGGCCAGATACCGTTAAGACCATGCAGCGTAACTGGATTGGGCGCTCAGAAGGTGTGGAAATTACCTTTGACGTTGAAAACAGCGACCAGAAGCTGACTGTCTACACCACCCGTCCGGATACCTTTATGGGGGTCACTTACCTTGCTGTTGCCGCAGGCCACCCACTGGCGCAACAGGCAGCACAAGGTAACGCAGCCATTACCGCCTTTATTGACGAATGCCGTAACACCAAAGTAGCCGAAGCCGACATGGCGACTATGGAGAAAAAAGGTATCGCAACGGGCATTAACGCCATCCATCCGCTGACCGGCGAAGCGGTTCCGGTGTGGGTTGCTAACTTTGTCCTGATGGAATACGGCACGGGCGCAGTAATGGCAGTCCCGGGGCATGATCAGCGTGACTGGGAATTCGCCAGCAAATATCACCTGGCCATCAAACCCGTCATTCTGGATGCCGAAGGCAATGCACCAGACCTGAGCAATGCAGCACATACCGAAAAAGGCGTGCTGTTTAACTCCGGTGAGTTTGATGGTCTGGACTTCCCGGCAGCATTTAACGCCATCGCCGACAGCCTGGCCGCAAAAGGGGTTGGCGAGCGTAAAGTTAACTACCGCCTGCGCGACTGGGGGGTTTCCCGCCAGCGTTACTGGGGTGCGCCAATTCCAATGGTGACACTGGAAGACGGTACCGTGCTCCCGACGCCTGAAGACCAGTTACCGGTTATCCTGCCAGAAGACGTGGTAATGGATGGCATCACCAGCCCGATTAAAGCCGATCCTGAGTGGGCAAAAACCACGGTAAACGGTCAGCCTGCACTGCGTGAAACGGATACTTTTGATACCTTTATGGAATCTTCATGGTATTACGCTCGCTACACCTGTGCGCAATACGACAAAGGCATGCTGGACGAAAAAGCCGCGAACTACTGGCTGCCGGTTGACCTGTATGTGGGAGGAATTGAGCACGCCATCATGCACCTGCTCTACTTCCGCTTCTTCCACAAACTGCTGCGCGATGCAGGTATGGTCACCTCTGATGAACCCGCCAAACAGTTGTTGTGCCAGGGTATGGTGCTGGCCGATGCCTTCTACTACACCGGTGTAAATGGCGAGCGTAACTGGGTATCTCCGGTTGACGCCATTACTGAACGTGATGAAAAAGGCCGTATTGTTAAAGCGACTGACAGCGCAGGCCATGACCTGGTTTACGCGGGCATGAGCAAAATGTCCAAGTCCAAAAACAACGGTATCGACCCGCAAGTCATGGTTGAGCGTTATGGTGCCGACACCGTGCGCCTGTTCATGATGTTTGCTTCCCCGGCAGAAATGACGCTGGAATGGCAGGAATCGGGTGTTGAAGGGGCTAACCGCTTCCTGAAACGTGTCTGGAAACTGGTGTTTGAGCATACAGAAAAAGGAGCAGTCGCTGCTCTGGATGAAGCTGCACTGTCAGAAGACCAGAAAGTACTGCGCCGTGAACTGCACAAAACCATTGCCAAAGTGACCGATGATATTGGCCGTCGTCAGACCTTTAATACCGCGATTGCGGCCATTATGGAACTGATGAACCGCCTGACCCGCGCTGCACAGGACACTGAGCAGGACCGTGCACTGATGCAGGAAGCTCTGATTGCAGTAGTACGCATGCTGTATCCGTTTACTCCGCATATCTGCTTCAACATGTGGCAGGCGCTGGGTGGTGAAGGTGATATCGATAACGCGCCATGGCCGGTTGCTGACGAGCAAGCCATGGTTGAAGACACCCGTCTGGTTGTGGTTCAGGTCAATGGTAAAGTCCGTGGCAAAATCACCGTCCCGGCAGATGCCAACCAGGATCAGGTTCAGGCTCGCGCGGCACAGGAACACCTGGTCGCAAAATACCTTGAAGGCGTAACCATCCGCAAAGTTATCTACGTGCCGGGTAAATTGCTCAACCTGGTTGTTGGTTAAACGCAGGAGGACATGTGAGATATTTGCTCACTATCATCTTAAGTATGGCGGTGCTGGTCACCGCCGGGTGTGGCTGGCACCTGCGGGGGTATTCCGCGGTGCCAACCAGTATGCACACATTGATTCTGAACTCGGGTGACCCGAATGGCCCGCTGACCCGTGCAGTACGCAACCAGTTACGTCTTAATAACGTGACGATTGTAGAGGCATCTTCTGCTCGCCAGGATATCCCATCCTTGCGCCTGGGCGGTGCGTTAATACATAAAGACACCGCGTCTATCTTTGAAAATGGGCAGACGGCGGAATACCAGATGGTAATGACAGTAAACGCAACCGTGTTGATGCCAGGGAACGATATTTACCCCATTTCAACCAAAGTCTATCGTTCATTCTTTGACAACCCGCTCACCGCACTGGCGAAAAGTGCTGAGCAGGACCTTATCATCAAAGAAATGTACGACAAGGCAGCCGAACAACTGGTGCGTAAACTAATGTCAGTGCAGACAAAAGCGCAGCAGAGAAGTGAAGAGAATGACACGCCTGCAACGCATTCTTCTGCAGTAACGTCTCCCCGCCAGTCGGCTACGCTGACTCCCGTGCCTGCACAGTAATGGTTAAGTTGTATCCGGAACAACTCAGTACGCAGCTCAATGATGGGCTGCGTACTGTTTGGTTATTATTGGGCAATGACCCTTTGTTATTGCAGGAAAGCCAGCAGGCTATTTTGGACGCAGCCAAAGCTCAGGGCTTCGATGAGCATTACAGTGTACAAATTGATGCCACAACAGACTGGCAGGACTTGTTCACTCGTTGCCAGTCTATGAGCCTGTTTTCCAGCCGCCAGTCTCTGGTTTTGCAGTTCCCGGAAAATGGCCCAAATGCCGCTATTAATGCGCAACTGGAAATCCTGGTTAGCCTGTTACATGAAGATTTATTACTGGTAATTCGTGGTAATAAACTCACCAAAGCGCAGGAAAATGCGGCCTGGTTTGCGGCAGTCAGTGCACAGGCGGCCCAGGTCACCTGCCAGACGCCCGAACAGGCGCAGCTCCCCCGCTGGCTTGCAGCCCGCGCCAGGCAGATGAAACTCTCCCTGGATGACGCGGCCAGTCAGTTACTCTGCTACTGTTATGAAGGTAACTTACTGGCCCTGGCTCAGGCACTTGACCGGCTTGCTTTACTCTGGCCTGATGGCAAACTGACGCTGCCCCGTGTTGAACAGGCTGTTAATGACGCCGCGCACTTTACTCCCTGGCACTGGGTAGATGCGTTGTTGGCGGGTAAGAGTAAACGCGCGTTACATATCCTGAACCAGCTCCAGCGAGAAGGTGATGAGCCGGTTATTCTGGTACGAACACTTCAGCGTGAATTGTTGCTGATGGTTAATCTGAAGCGCCAGTCATCCCAGGCACCACTGCGTACACTATTTGACCAAAACCGTGTATGGCAGAACCGCCGGGGGCTGCTGACTGAAGCACTGAACCGGCTACAGCCTGAACAGCTGTTTCAGGCTGTGAAGTTACTAAGCCAGACTGAGCTGACGCTTAAACAAGATTTTGGCCAGGATATTTGGCCGTCACTTGCAGCTTTGTCACTGTTACTCTGCCACGGCGCATTACCCGATACCTTTATTCATGGCTGATTCTTTATCTGAACTGATAGCACTCTATGGCGGCACCTTCGACCCGGTACATTACGGGCACATCAAGTCTGTCATCGCCATGGCAAAGGCGGCACAACTTAAGCAGGTTATCGTTCTGCCCAACAATGTGCCACCACACCGCCCACAACCTGATGCCAGTAGTGAACAACGCAAAACCATGGTGCAACTGGCGGTAGCAGGTAACCCACTGTTTACTGTGGATTGCCGTGAACTGGAGCGGGACACGCCTTCCTGGACTGTCGCCACGCTGGAAACCTTTCGCCGTGAATACGGCCCGGAACAACCCCTGGCATTTATTATTGGTCAGGATTCCCTGTTAACACTCCACAAGTGGTACCAGCACGAAAAAATTCTGTCGTTGTGCCACTTGTTAGTGTGCCGCCGCCCCGGATACCCATTAACCCTCCCGGAACCAGGCCGCCAGCAATGGCTGGAAGATAACCTGGTAACAGAGGCACACCTGCTCCACCAGTCACCTTGTGGCTCAATTTTCCTTGCCGATACACCGGAGTATGCCATTTCAGCAACAGAAATTCGTACCCGGCTTGCCAACAACAGCCCGTGTGATGATCTACTGCCAGACAGCGTACTGGACTACATCCGCCGCGAGCATTTATACCAAAGCTGACATCACCTGTTGCAGCGCATCCAGCAATGACTGGTTCGCTGCATGTGACTTCACCGCGACACGGTAGTAACGCGCATCAAGCCCTGGGTAGTTAGCGCAAGAACGAATTAACATCCCCGCCTGTTCCAACAGCGCCCACTGTAAATCCAGCTCAGGGACATCGCAGCGAAAAAACAAATAGTTTGCCTGCGGCTGCCATGCCTGAATGCCGGGCACCTTACTCAGCGCCTGATACAACCACTGATTCTCTCTACGCACCCACTGCCATGTCTCCTGCTGATACGCTGTTTCCTGTAACACCTGTTCACCCGCGATGGCCGCCAGGGTGTTAATACTCCAGGGAGCACGCTTTGCCCGCAGGGATGCCATCGACGCCGAGTGGCTACTTAGCGCATAACCCAGTCGCAACCCGGGAATGGCATAAAATTTTGTCATCGAACGCAATACCCACACCCACGGCATGTTCCCCAGCACAGGAATAAAACCAGGTTGTTGCGGGACAAAATCAAGGAAGGCTTCGTCAACAATTAACCAAATATGATTATCCCCACACTTGTGTGCGATGCGCTCCAGCAAAGGCCAGTCGGGCAGCAATCCGGTGGGGTTATTTGGCGTACATAAAAAAACACAATCAAGCTCCGGGGTTAACGCACTAAGAATACCGTCATCTAACTGCCAGCCAGCACTTTCCTGCAACCACCAGGTATGCACCTGGCACTTAGCCTGGGCTAATGCACGTTGATACTCAGCAAACCCGGGAGATACCACTAAAGCCTGTTTTGGCTCCAGGGTTTTCACCAGGTCAAAAATCAGCTCGGTTTCCCCATTACCTGCCTGTATCCAGGCTGGCGGAACTGCGTGATAAGCCGCCAGCGCCTGGTGCAGTGATTGATAGGCTACATCCGGATACTGCTCCAGTTTATCCAGTGACTCTGCCAGGCGCTGGCGCACCCCCAACGGCATCCCCAGTGGATTAATGTTGGCGCTAAAATCCAGAAGAGTATCCTCATCAACCCCCAAATATTGCGCAACCTCGCGTCGATTTCCGCCATGCTGACTGGTGAAACGGGACATGATTTTTCCTTTTATTAAAAGCGTTATCATAGCGGAAACTTGCGCGCTATTAGATAATGCGGCCTGGACCGCAATCATTGCAGGAGAGAAACATGCGCTTATGGCTGGTACGGCACGGGCAAACTGAAGCAAATACCCGGCAGCTTTTTTGCGGTAAAAGCGAATCACCTCTGACGCCGACGGGTATTGGGCAGGCCTGTGTAGTTGCCAACCTGCTACGCAATGTGCCCTTCGACCATGTGTTAATGAGTGAACGAGAACGCGCCCGCCACACAACACAACTGATCCTGCAACCGCATCACCCACAACCACGTACCAGTGCCCTGTTGAACGAAATGGATTTCGGTGCCTGGGAAATGCAACACCATAGTACGCTGATTGAACAGGATAAGCAGTATCAGGCCTGGTGTGCTGACTGGCAGCATGTCACCCCACCGGAAGGGGAAAGTTTTGCCCACTTTACGGAGCGCGTCGCAAAACTTGCCCTGGCGGCCCGGTCGCTACAGGCAGACAACCTGCTACTGGTCAGCCACCAGGGCGTGATAAGCCAGTTACTGGCGCAACTGCTGAATATGCCACCCGCAGCCATGTGGCACTTTGCTATTGAGCAGGGAACATGGAGCCGTATCGACCTGAAAGGCGATTATGCAACTCTGCGTTATCTCAATAACCATGGAAACAGTACACATAATGATTAACCAACCCGCCGCACCACGGTTACCGGGCCATTCGGGCATTGACACCCCTTGTCAGCCTGTTATTCTCCGCTGCCAGAATTGCCTGCGCCGCTGTTTCTAAATTGTTTTACAAAAATGGCGATGCATTCCAGCCCGGCCAGTGGGAAGATAGCTCGCCTGGCGCAGTGCCGCTGGCTGGCCAGCCGGGCTGTGGGCATCGGTATGGTATCATGCAGGCACCATCACACATTGTTAATCCACCAGGGGGAACACTTGCAGGGTAAAGCACTCCAGGACTTTATTGTCGACAAAATTGATGATCTGAAAGGTCAGGACATTATTGCCATTGATGTCAAAGGCAAATCCAGTATCACTGACTGCATGATTATTTGCACCGGCACCTCCAGCCGCCATGTCGTCTCCATTGCCGATCATGTTGTTGAGGCTTCACGTCAGGCCGGGCTGCAGCCATTGGGTGTGGAAGGTGAGAACGATGCTGACTGGGTAGTCGTTGACCTGGGCGATGTGATTGTGCACGTTATGCAGGAAGAAAGCCGTCACCTGTATGAACTGGAAAAACTCTGGAGTTAAGTGTGAAGCTTCAGTTAGTTGCCGTTGGAACCAAAATGCCCGACTGGGTGCAGACTGGTTTCAGTGAATATCTGCGTCGTTTCCCTAAAGATATGCCTTTTGAGCTGGTTGAAGTTCCGGCTGGCAAACGAGGGAAGAATGCGGATATAAAGCGCATTCTCGACAAAGAAGGCGAAGCCATGCTGGCCGTTGCCGGGAAAGGTAACCGAATCGTCACTCTGGATATTCCAGGCAAACCCTGGGATACGCCGCAACTGGCTGAACAACTGGAACGCTGGAAGCAGGATGGCAGGGATGTCAGCTTACTGATTGGCGGCCCCGAGGGGCTTTCTCCCGCGTGTAAAGCGGCAGCCGAGCAAAGTTGGTCCCTTTCCACACTGACACTGCCACACCCACTGGTACGTGTGTTGGTTGCGGAAAGTTTATACAGGGCGTGGAGTATCACCACGAATCATCCCTATCATCGTGAGTAATGCACCAGGTAGATTAAGCAGCGGATGAAATTACAGGATTCTTTTCGCGATTATACGGCTGAGTCCGCGCTTTTTGTGCGCAGGGCAGTAGTTGCCTTTGTTGGTATTCTGGCGCTGACTGGGGTACTGATAGCCAATCTTTATAATCTGCAAATCGTCCGGCATGATGACTACCAAACCCGCTCGAACGAAAACCGTATCAAGCTGGTTCCCATCGCACCAACCCGGGGCATCATCTACGACAGGAACGGTACACCACTGGCGCTTAACCGTACCATTTACCAATTAGAAATGATGCCAGAAAAAGTGGACAGCGTGCAGGGCACACTGGATGCGTTACGCCCGGTGGTTAACCTGACAGACGAAGATATTGCCAATTTCAAAAAAGAACGCTCCCGTTCACACCGTTTCACCTCTATTCCCGTCAAAGTTAACCTGAACGAAGAACAGGTGGCTCGCTTTGCCGTCAACCAGTACCGTTTCCCGGGGGTAGAAGTCAAAGGCTACAAACGCCGCTATTATCCTTATGGTTCGGCCCTGACTCATGTCATCGGTTATGTTTCTAAAATCAACGACCGTGATGTTGAACGCCTGGATAAAGACGGGAAATTAGCTAACTATGCCGCAACCCATGATATAGGCAAATTGGGTATTGAGCGTTATTACGAAGACCTGCTCCATGGTCAGACAGGTTATGAAGAAGTGGAAGTCAATAACCGTGGGCGCGTCATTCGCCAGTTAAAAGAAGTGCCACCTCAGGCCGGGCACGATATTTACCTGACACTCGACTTCCAGTTACAAAGCTACATTGAAACACTGCTGGCTGGCAGCCGGGCTGCAACCATTGTCACAGACCCGCGTACAGGTGCGATTCTCGCTCTCGTCTCCATGCCCAGCTATAACCCGAACCTGTTTGTCGATGGCATTTCCTCTAAAGACTATTCAGGCCTGCTGCATGACCCGGACACACCACTGGTCAACCGCGCGACACAAGGTGCCTACCCGCCGGCATCCACAGTGAAACCTTATGTTGCGGTATCAGCCCTGACTGCCGGGGTGATTACCCGCAGCACCAGCCTGTTTGACCCTGGCTGGTGGCAACTTCCTGGTTCTGAGAAGCGTTACCGTGACTGGAAAAAATGGGGGCACGGGCATCTGAATGTTACTAAGGCGCTTGAAGAATCAGCAGATACCTTCTTCTACCAGGTTGCCTACGATATGGGAATAGACCGCCTGTCTGAATGGATGGGCAAATTTGGCTATGGTCATCTGACTGGTATCGACCTGGCGGAAGAACGTTCAGGCAACATGCCAACCCGCGAATGGAAACTCAAACGCTTCAAAAAGCCCTGGTACCAGGGGGATACCATCCCTGTTGGGATTGGTCAGGGCTACTGGACAGCCACACCCATTCAGATGAACAAAGCGCTGATGACACTAATTAACAATGGCGTCATTAAAACACCACATTTATTGATGGATACAGTCGTGGATGGTAAGAGAGTGCCCTGGGTTCAAAAGGAAGACGGTCACATTGGTGACATCCATTCAGGCTTCTGGGAAATCGCCAAAGACGGGATGTATGGTGTGGCAAACCGCCCTAACGGCACAGCACACCGTTATTTCGCCGGTGCGCCATATAAAATTGCCGCAAAATCCGGGACAGCACAGGTGTTTGGCCTGAAAGCCAATGAAACCTATAACGCCCACAAAATTTCTGAGCGCCTGCGTGACCATAAACTCATGACCGCGTTTGCACCTTATGATAATCCGCAGGTCGCTGTTTCTATTATTCTGGAAAATGGCGGGGCAGGCCCGGCAGTGGGGACCGTCGTTCGGCAAATTCTCGATCATATTATGCTTGGCGATAACAACACCGCATTACCAACTGACTCCCCTGCCCAACACGTCGCCGGAGAGGATCAATAGCCCATGACTGACAATCCGAATAAAAAGTCCCTCTGGGATAAGATACACCTCGATCCCATGCTGGTCGTCACCATTCTGGCATTGCTATTATACAGCGCGCTGGTTGTCTGGAGTGCCAGTGGGCAAGACCCGGGCATGATGGAACGCAAAATCGCCCAAATTTGTATGGGGCTGGTCATCATGATTGTGCTGGCTCAGGTCCCCCCACGGGTCTATGAAGGCTGGGCTCCCTGGTTGTACATCCTTTGTATCGTGTTACTGGTTGCCGTTGATGCCTTTGGGGCAATATCCAAAGGGGCTCAACGCTGGCTGGATCTTGGCATAGTGCGCTTTCAACCATCAGAGATTGCTAAAATTGCGGTTCCCCTGATGGTGGCCCGTTTTATTAACCGCGATGTCTGCCCACCCACACTAAAAAACACGGCAATCGCATTAGCGCTTATCTTTATGCCAACCCTGCTCGTTGCGGCGCAGCCAGACCTGGGAACATCCATCCTGATTGCCGCATCCGGTATCTTCGTGTTGTTCCTTTCCGGGATGAGCTGGCGCTTAATTGGTATAGCCGTAATACTGGTGGCGGCCTTTATTCCCGTTTTATGGTTTTTCCTGATGCATGATTACCAACGCGCCCGCGTCATGATGCTGCTTAACCCGGAGAGTGATCCACTGGGTGCGGGCTATCACATTATTCAGTCTAAAATTGCGATTGGTTCCGGTGGGTTGCGCGGTAAAGGCTGGTTGCATGGTACGCAATCCCAACTGGAGTTTTTACCAGAACGTCATACTGACTTTATTTTTGCTGTACTGGCTGAAGAACTGGGGCTGGTTGGCGTGCTGGCCCTGTTAACACTGTATTTATTACTGATTATGCGTGGGCTGTGGATTGCGGCACATGCACAGACCACCTTTGGCCGGGTGATGGCCGGTGGCCTGATGTTGATTTTGTTTGTTTATGTCTTTGTTAATATTGGTATGGTTAGTGGAATTCTACCGGTGGTGGGCGTTCCCCTGCCGCTGGTAAGTTATGGTGGTTCCGCGCTTATCGTACTCATGGCGGGGTTTGGTATTGTTATGTCGATACACACCCATCGAAAACTGTTATCGAAAAACGTATAAGAGGTAAGTGATGCGCAAGCAATGGCCTGGAGTTTGTGTTGCCGCACTTTTACTGGCGGCCTGTAGTGGGGAGCAACAGCAGGCAGGTGTTGAACAAGTGCCTGCCACACCAGTATGTAATGGACCACGCGTTGAGGTATCTGGTGCTGAACCGCACTATGAAACCCCATCAGCCACAGCGAACCAAAACTACCAAAGGGATGGACGGACTTATACCATTGTCCAGGACCCGTCACGCTTCAGTCAGAGCGGGCTTGCTGCTATTTATGATGCCGAACCAAACAGTAACCTCACGGCATCCGGCGAAGTGTTCGACCCGACCCAACTTACAGCTGCGCATCCGACCCTGCCCATTCCCAGTTACGCGCGAATTACCAACCTCGCTAATGGCAGGATGTTGATTGTTAAGATCAATGATCGCGGCCCTTATGGTGACGACAGGGTTGTCGCAGTATCTCGTGCCGTAGCCGACCGTTTGAATATGTCCAATAATACACGCGTACGTATCGACCCAATTCTGGTCGCTCAGGATGGCACAATGTCTGGTCCGGGTATGGCGTGTATTACCATTGCCAAACAAACTTATGCCCTGCCCGCCCGCCCGGATCTCACGTCCGGGTCAGGCAGTGCGTCTTCAGTTGTTCCTGCGGCACAACCGCAAAACAGCAATGTGCAGGCTATCAGTAACAGTACACTCCAGCCGCAAGATACCAGCGCCCCGGCACAAAACGGCAGTTTCCTGGCTCCGGCATCACAGGCAACCCCGAATGCAGGCGTGACATCTGGCAACGCAACTGTCGCGGCGGGAGCCGCCACGTCACAAATGCTGACGCCGCCGAATCAAACATCGCCTGCCACCACAGCTACACCCGCCACAGCCCCGGCCACAACTGAACCGGCACCAGCGCCGGTTAACCCGGCTCTTGGCCTGCACAGTGATCCCGTCACTGCGCCCGGTTCGATTCAGGGGAGTGTCGCCGGGCGTAGCGCCACGGTAGCGAGCGGGGGTTATGTTGTCCAGGTGGGCGCGGTAAGTGATGCCGGGCGCGCGCAACAGTGGCAGCAAAAACTCAGCCAGCAATTTAGTGTACCCGGTCTGGTCACTCAGAATGGGGCAATCTGGCGCGTTCAGCTTGGGCCATTTAGCAGCCGTAGCCAGGCAATCAGCCTGCAACAACGCCTGATGAATGAAGCACAGCAGCAGTCATTTATTACTGCGGCCCCGGCTCAATAAGTTTCCAGGCACCAGCTTTGTCAGTTTGCGTAAATAACATTAACAAACTCATGCGCAAAGTCTGGTGCCAGGTAAAAAACCATTTGTTATAGTAAGTCACTTTTTTAAATTCCATCACGGATGTTGCTGTTCTGACCATGAATACCACTTTCTCCGCTAATGCTGTAAAGCGTATTGCCTTTGGGGCTGCGTTAACACTGGCCGCAACTGGGTTAGCCAGGGCTGATGACCTGAACATCAAAACAATGATTCCTGGCGTACCACAAATCGACGCTGAGTCATACATTCTTATTGATTACAACTCAGGCAAAGTGCTTGCCGAACAAAATGCCGATGAACGCCGCGACCCGGCAAGTCTGACGAAAATGATGACCAGCTATGTTATTGGTCAGGCAATGAAAGCGGGTAAATTTGATGAAAACGCTGTAGTCACTATCGGGAAAGACGCCTGGGCGACAGGGAATCCAGTATTCAAAGGTTCATCGCTGATGTTCCTCAAACCCGGTATGCAGGTTCCTGTTTCTCAGTTGATTCGCGGGATTAACCTGCAATCAGGGAACGATGCCTGCGTGGCGATGGCGGATTTCGTGGCGGGTAGTCAGGACGCCTTTGTTGGCCTGATGAACAGCTACGTTAATGCACTGGGCATGAAAAACACCCATTTCCAGACTGTCCACGGTCTGGACGCTGATGGTCAGTACAGCTCCGCGCGTGATATGGCGTTACTGGGCCAGGCATTGATTCGTGATGTTCCAAACGAATATGCAGTCTATAAAGAGAAAGAATTCACATTTAATGGCATTCGCCAGATGAACCGTAATGGTTTGTTGTGGGATAAAAGCCTGAATGTAGATGGCATCAAAACCGGCCATACTGAGAAAGCAGGTTATAACCTGGTTGCTTCAGCCACTGATGGCAACATGCGCCTTATCTCCGCGGTTATGGGCGGGCGGACATTCAAAGGTCGCGAAGTGGAAAGCAAAAAACTGCTGACCTGGGGCTTCCGTTTCTTTGAATCTGTTAACCCTATTAAGGCAGGTAAAGAATTCGCTTCTGAGCCAGTATGGTTTGGTGACAGTGACCGTGCATCACTGGGTGTGGATAAAGACGTTTGGCTGACCATTCCTCGTGGCCGGATGAAAGACCTGAAAGCCAGTTATGTGCTGAACAATTCGGAATTACATGCACCACTGCAAAAAAATCAGGTAGTGGGTACCATTAACTTCCAGTTAGACGGCAAAACAATCGACCAGCGCCCACTGGTTGTACTGAATGAAATCCATGAAGGTAACTTCTTTAGCCGGATGATTGATTACATCAAACTGATGTTCCACCACTGGTTTGGTTAAAAACCGCACACTTGAAAGTGTGACGGCTGCCCCCATATACTAAGTAACACTGGAACTCCCGCTCAGGCGGGAGTTCGTTTTTTATTTTTGCTGGAGCTGACATGAAAACCAAACTAAATGAACTCCTCGAGTTCCCCTGCCCGTTTACCTACAAAGTAATGGGTCTGGCTCAACCTGAACTGGTGGACAGGGTCGTTGAGGTTGTACAGCGTCATGCACCTGGTGACTACACACCTCAAATCAAACCCAGCAGTAAAGGCAACTACCATTCCGTATCCATCACGATTACGGCAACCCATGTAGAACAGGTAGAAACACTTTATGAAGAACTGGGCAAAATTGAAATTGTCCGTATGGTTCTGTAGCAAAAACGTCGTTTTCCGTTACCCGGCCTGAAGGCCGGGTGTTTGTTTGCTCCGCTATGCTATACTGGCCGCCTGTATTCCCGACTCCGGAGACATCTGTTTTGTCTCAAAATACCATTCTTATTCGCCATCTTGGCCTGCAGCCTTATGAACCTGTATCACTCGCCATGCATCAGTTTACTGATACTCGTGATGAAACTACGCCCGATGAGATTTGGCTGGTAGAACACAACCCTGTGTTTACTCAGGGCCAGGCGGGCAAAGCTGAGCACCTGTTAGCGACAGGTGATATTCCCGTTATTCAGAGCGACCGTGGCGGCCAGGTAACTTATCATGGCCCAGGCCAACAAGTGATGTATGTGCTGCTCAACCTCAAGCGCCGTAAACTGGGTGTACGTGAGCTGGTAACGCTACTGGAACAATGCGTGGTCAATACCCTCGCAACACTGGATATTGACGCCCATGCCCGCCCTGATGCACCGGGTGTTTATGTAGGTGAAGATAAAATCTGTTCTCTTGGGCTGCGGATTCGCAAAGGGTGCTCATTTCACGGCCTGGCGCTGAACATCAATATGGATCTCACCCCATTTTTACGTATTAACCCTTGTGGCTACGCTGGCATGAAAATGACCCAGGTCAAACAGTTTCGTCCCGGTATACAAGTAGCAGATATTCAACCGGTTCTGCTGGATAATTTTTTGCATTTACTGGGTAACCCACCCATTCGTACAGTCAGTGAATAATCAAAAAAAACCGAAACAAGAATGATTTTGTTTCGGTTTATTAGTTTATTTAACGGGTTTTAATCCTTCTCTATTTTTTGCTTAATCGCTAGTTTACGTCTACCTTTTATTCATGTTGTGCAAGCACTTAGCACGACAGCAAACTTATATAAAAAGTGCTTTGCCGTTTTGTCTTTCAAAATGGCGGTATTTCCTTGTGCCCAAAACAGACAACGCTTTTTCAGTAAACAGACAACACATTATAAAAATGGGAGAACGAATGAATAATACTGGCAAGGATAATAATTTTCTTTCCCGTTCGAATAGTGCACGCCTGAGTGGTTTCCAGGCACTTCGTACTATCGACCTTAACTTATTGACGGTATTTGAGGCAGTTTACATTCACAAAGGCATTGTCAACGCAGCAAGAGCGTTGAATCTCACGCCTTCGGCTATCAGTCAGTCCATTCAAAAGTTGCGTAACGTCTTCCCAGACCCATTGTTTGTACGTAACGGGCAGGGGATCATGCCCACCAGTTATGCCGCCCACCTGCATGAATATATCAGCCAGGGGTTGTCATCCATACTGGGAGCACTGGAGTTTAATGAAGTCAGTAACGCGCAACGCACCATTACCATTGCAACCCATCCTTCTGTTGGCGCACTGGTGATGCCGACTATTTATAAAGCTATCCACCACCGTTGCCCCAATATCAACATTAATAATGTCCCGATATCGCAGGCAGAAACGCAGTTAAGCCAGCTTCAGGCTGATATGGTGATAGACACTCGTCGGCCGGTAATGAGCAAAATAGGCAGCTTTCGCTTGTTTGAAGAACGTGTGGTCATCGTCTGCCGCAATGATCACCCGGAGCTAACGGACGAAGTGTCATTAGATATTCTGAATAAACAACAGCAAACCATGCTGGTATTGCAGGATGATATCTTGCCGGATGTGCGTAATGTGGTTGAGCAGACATTCCCCGACCGGCAAATCACTTTCAGCAGTTACAATGTCCTGACACTGGCAGCCATGCTGGCTAACAGTGATCTGGTTGGTTTTATGTCTTCGGGGTTGTACCACATGTTTCGGGATAACTGGAACCTGCGTGAAGTTGAGCGTGAGGGCTTTGCCGGGGGAAAATTCGAAACGCACCTGTTTTATAACAAACTCAGCCAGCATGACGAGGTATTACGCAACTGCATGGAAACGATTCAGAATGCATTTGTGCAAAAACACGGAGAAGCCATGTTCTGACAGACAAACGCACAAAATAACAACTTATTTACACTAAAATCACGTTTTGCGTGCCCGGCAGGCTGCTTTCACAGCAATATAAATGTTATACTGCCTGCCATTAATTCAAAAATAGTTGATAAATACAACATTTGATTGAATTGAAACGTTTTCACTCGATATCCGCAACTGGAATACGCACGTTATGAGTAAACCCATTGTCATGGAACGCGGTGTTAAATACCGGGATGCCGACAAAATGGCGCTAATCCCGGTGAAAAACGTCGCCACTGAACGCCAGGAGCTGTTAAGAAAGCCGGAATGGATGAAAATCAAACTCCCGGCGGACTCCACCCGTATTCAGGGTATCAAAGCTGCCATGCGTAAAAATGGCCTTCACTCTGTTTGTGAAGAAGCATCCTGCCCTAACCTTGCCGAATGTTTCAACCACGGAACGGCTACCTTTATGATTCTGGGTGCGATTTGCACCCGTCGCTGCCCATTCTGCGACGTTGCTCATGGTCGCCCGGTTGCGCCCGATGCCGGTGAAGCAGAAAAACTGGCGCGCACCATTGCTGATATGGGTCTGCGTTATGTGGTTGTCACTTCCGTTGACCGTGACGACCTGCGCGACGGTGGTGCCCAGCATTTTGCCGATTGCATTGCCGCCATTCGCCGTGAAAGCCCAAATATAAAAATTGAAACACTGGTTCCTGATTTCCGTGGAAGAATGGACCGTGCGCTGGAAATTCTCACTGCCACACCGCCAGATGTTTTCAACCACAATCTGGAAAACGTTCCCCGCCTGTACCGTCAGGTACGCCCGGGCGCTGATTACAACTGGTCACTGAAATTACTCGAACGGTTCAAAGAAGCACATCCGGAAATTCCGACCAAATCAGGTTTGATGGTTGGGCTGGGTGAAACCAATGAAGAAATCATCGAGGTGATGCATGACTTGCGCCGTCATGGGGTAACCATGCTAACACTGGGGCAATATCTGCAGCCAAGCCGCCACCACCTGCCGGTTCAGCGTTATGTCACCCCGGAAGAATTTGATGAAATGAAAGCTGAAGCGCTGGCAATGGGCTTTACTCATGCGGCATGTGGCCCGTTTGTACGCTCCTCTTACCATGCTGACCTGCAGGCGCGTGGTGAAGAAGTAAAATAAACCTGAGCCCACCAGGCTTGCAGAATAAAAAAACCGGCGCTGACCGGTTTTTTTATTCAATTTATAGCCCTGCCAGAAATAACAACCTGATAGTGGCCAGCTATATTTCATAGCCACAAGGCTACTCTTTGTTGTTCAGGCGCTCACGCGTGTCTTGCGCGTCATTTTTTTCGCCAGAGATTATCGACTGGTTATTATCGTCTTCACTCATGGCTTTTTTGAAGCCTTTAACCGCTGAACCCAGATCGCTGCCCAGGGTCCGTAGCTTTTTCGTACCGAAAAGCAACACGATCAGCGCCCCGACAACCAGCAATTTAGTAATACTAATCTCACCCATATTTACCTTCTTAATCTCCAGCCATACTCGTTCGTAATACACTACACCCGCCACAGTGCATTACCTACATAGCCTTGTACTATTAACGGTTATTCATGCCCCATATACAAAATAATTCTGTAACAAAGTGAATCAAAGTCACCGCGAGTTACCCAAGCACCGGGGGCAAAAAACGCCGGTTTACCAACACCGGCAACCGGGCACGGACCTGTTCCACATGCGCCAGGGTAATGTCACTGACAATCATGCCTGGCTCAAGGCCGGCACAGGCAAGCATGTTACCCATAGGATCAATAATCTGGCTCATACCAATATTTTTCTCACCGCACTCACCACTTGCCACAATGTAACAAGTGGTATCAAGAGCGCGTGCCGCAAGTAATGTTTGCCAGTGATGCACTTTATTTTCACCTTTAAGCCAGGCTGCCGGCACCACCAGAACATGCGCACCAGCCAGTGCAAGGCTCATTGCCAGGTCAGGGAAACGCAAGTCGTAGCAGGTCATTACACCCACCATCAGGTCGCCAACAGCAATCAATGGTGCAATAGCCTGCCCAGGGCAGACAAACCGGGACTCCTGAACATTAAACGCATCATACAGATGCAATTTATCATAGCGCGCAGTCACCTGCCCGCGGTGCAGAGCCAGCAAGGAATTTGTCACCCGCCCCGAATCATCCGGGATATGCAGGGTGAACACCAGTGTCAGGTCACAATTTTCCGTGAGCTGGCGCATGCCCTGAATGAATGGCCCGTTGAGGGTTTGCCCGTGCCGTACAGAATAGCCGGGGTCAGTGTTGTCTCTCGCCTGAATAGCTTCTGGCAACACCAGTAAATTGACGCGTTTCTCAATAGCCTGGCTGACTAACAAACGGCATTGCGCTAAATTGTCCTGCCAGTCTGGCATAACAGCAAACTGCCCGGCTGCAACATTCATACAAACACTCCCCGACACATTGCGTGAATCAACACTACCCCATAGCCAGCTTGCGCGGTAGACTTTCCGCTTTAATGATTAATGAGATATACCTTATGCAGATGTTATTTGCTGTATTTATTGGCGGCGGCCTTGGGAGTATTTGCCGCTGGTTGATTAGCCAACGCCTGAACCCGCTTCATCATGCCATCCCAATGGGTACACTTTCAGCTAACTTACTCGGTGCTTTTATTATTGGTATCGCGCTGGCAAGTTTTAGCCGCCTGACTAACCTCGACCCGATGTGGAAACTATTAATTACCACCGGTTTTTGTGGTGGGCTGACGACGTTCTCAACTTTTTCATCAGAAGTGGTATTTTTACTACAGGACGGACGTCTCGCCTGGGCCGCGGCCAATGTAGTGATTAACCTTGCAGGTTCACTTATTATGACCGGGCTCGCATTTTGGCTGGTTTCAGTGCTTGCTGCGCGATAATTTTTACTTGCGACGTATGGCGTTAATGTAGGCTTCATCTTTCTCTGCCAGTATCTGCCTGAGTTAATCACACAAACATGGGCACTATAATGAAAGAAAGCCTGGTAAACATCAGTACGCTACTGTTAAGCGCACTCATTGTCGGTTGCTTCCTGAAACTTTACTTGTTTAGCTGAACAAGCTTACCGAACCCGGTAGCAACCGGGTTAACCTGTTAAGAAACCAGATTTTGAGCAAAAAAAACCCGCCTGAAGGCGGGTTTTGTCGTTCTCAGCCAGACGTTATTACAGAGCAATTACGTTAGCAGCAGAAGGGCCTTTGGCACCGTTAGTGATTTCGAACTCTACACGCTGACCTTCAGCCAGAGTTTTGAAACCATTGCTCTGGATTGCAGAGAAGTGTACGAACACGTCTTTGCTGCCATCTTCCGGAGTAATGAAACCGAATCCTTTGGACTCATTAAACCACTTAACGTTACCTTTAATCTTAGACATCAAAATTACCTTTTATGAAAAAACGACACAAATACCGTGTCGGTAACCAGTACATCAATTGTGGTGCCGTTTGTCCAGTTGATATTTACTAAAAAGTGATAAAAATCGCTATCTTTTTACTTTCAGGCTGATAACCCCTTGCTTTTCCGTGCAATGGGTACGAAAAAAAATTTTGCAGCCGTTATCAGAACTGGAAGCGCAACCAGGCAAACCAGACATTACCATTGTTATAAGTACCTGGGATGTACGTCATCTGGAACGTTGCCGGGCCGTAACCAACAGATGCCAGAGGCAATACCACCGGAATAGGGATATAGTTCCAGTTATCACGCGCTGTTACGCCCAGTGTATACCCCAACCCCACATGAAAACGTGAATCTGCGCTGACAGGCCGCCAGGTCGCCTCCCAGCCATACCCACCTATAGGCTCCCATTTGTTAAACGAGTCTTTAAACGCCATTAAATATAAACCGTGCCAGTTCCCTTTCTCATCCCAGCGAGAAACACCAAACCCGGCCCCCCAGGGGCGCTCATTGTAATTATCTGTTTTTTCTTTATCGTACGCAAAACGCGCATGCCAGGTGATAGCCGGAACGTACAAATCGTAGTGCTGAGGCTCACGCCATGTTTCACCCATGTTCCCTGTCAGAGTGCTGAACCACCCACCATCACTTGCCTGCACCTGAGATGAAAACAAACAGGGAGCCAATAAACCACATACTACAAATAAATGCTTAATCATCTTGAACACTTTGTCGCCACCAAATACTTTCAAATATGCACAGACTACGGGTGCTTTTATTAACAAAACCTGAACAAAGAACCGGAAAAATTATTTTCTTGAAAATCAAGATGTATAATTCCGAAAAATACCTCAGTTTTTCCCACGCAAAAAAATGTTGAACCAGTGGCAATTATCTACGCCACAAACCAGACCTGGCGTACCTTACAAGAATTCATACTGTATTGATGAATTATTAATTACCCTTCTGACGAACCCGTTGAAATATCTAAACCTGGTATTCTTGTTTACGGGCTATCATAACATGCCATTTTACGAAAAATTTATCACACAGAAAAATCCTGGTTATTTTTATCATTAAATAACAGATATCAGCAGCCATTATTAATATTCTTTCAACCGCCGCGTATTTCCAGGTAAACAGATAGCCTGGCAATTAACCCAGGACCTGTTCAGGGCCGGCAGCCAACACACGCCCCCTTCACTGATACATTCAATCCATAAAACCGCAAAATATTAGATTTTATTGCTGTTTTATTGATTTTTGTCAGCAAAAAAAGTGGAATGATTAGGCACATTCCTCTGCGCTACTTACATAATTTACACTGTGTTACTGAACGTCATGATTGCGACTTAGCGCTATAGCCATGCTATGCCACATGTCACCGTGCGCGTTTAGCCACAAACAGGGGAAACTATGCTCACTTTTTTTGAACTTGCCGTTGGTATTCTGGTAATCATCGGCGTTGCCCGTTACATCATCAAAGGCTATTCCGCTACTGGCGTATTATTTGTCGGTGGTCTGGTGCTGCTTATCATCAGTGCCATCATGGGCCACCGTATTCTGCCTGCCAGTGAAGCCAGCACGGGTTTTCTCAGCGTAGATATCGTGGAATACATCAAAATTTTGTTGATGAGCCGCGGTGGCGATCTCGGCATGATGATCATGGTGCTGTGCGGTTTTGCGGCATATATGACGCATATTGGTGCCAATGACATGGTGGTAAAGCTGGCATCCAAACCACTGCAATTCATCAACTCGCCTTATTTGCTGATGGTCGCAGCTTATTTTGTTGCCTGCCTTATGTCACTGGCGGTTTCCTCAGCAACCGGGCTTGGCGTGTTGTTAATGGCGACGTTGTTTCCGGTAATGGTCAATGTCGGCATCAGTCGTGGTGCCGCTGCCGCAATTTGTGCCTCTCCTGCCGCTATCATTTTGTCGCCCACATCGGGCGATGTCGTGCTTGCAGCCAAAGCGTCAGAAATGGATCTGGTTAATTTTGCCTTTAAAACTACGCTGCCTGTTTCTATTGCCGCAATTATCTGCATGGCCATCGCGCATTTTTTCTGGCAGCGCTTTCTTGATAAAAAAGAAAACATTACCAGCGAGCAACTGGACATCAAAGAAATTGACACCAGTGCACCCTCTTTCTATGCAATTCTGCCTTTCACGCCAATTATTGGGGTATTAATCTTTGACGGCAAATGGGGCCCCAGCCTGCATATCATTACCATTCTGGTTATTTGTATGCTGCTGTCAGCCATCATCGAATTTTTGCGCAGCTTTAATACCGAAACGGTTTTTGCCGGGCTGGATGTGGCATGGAGAGGAATGGCCGATGCTTTCGCCAACGTGGTCATGCTGTTAGTGGCTGCCGGGTTATTCGCCCAGGGGTTAAGCACTATTGGGTTTATCCAGAGCCTGATATCCATTGCGACATCCTTTGGCTCCGGCAGCATTATTCTGATGCTGGTGCTGGTTGTTCTGACTATGTTAGCGGCGATGACCACAGGCTCGGGTAACGCCCCGTTCTACGCATTTGTTGAGCTGATTCCGCGCCTGGCGCAGCAAGCTGGCATTAATCCGGCATATTTAACCATTCCGATGCTTCAGGCATCAAACCTGGGGAGAACTATCTCACCGGTATCTGGCGTAGTGGTGGCTGTTGCCGGTATGGCGAAAATATCCCCTTTTGAAGTGGTAAAACGCACGTCAGTGCCGGTTCTGGTTGGCCTGATAGTAGTCATTCTGGCAACCGAAATACTGGTTCCCGCCACTGTTATGCTCCCTTAATTCGCACAGCCCCCAAAAAGGGGGCTCAGCTTGATGAAAAAGAAGGAAAAAGCGTGGTTTTTCCTTCTTTTTAGTTAGCGGGCGAAAATCAATAAATTGATTTTCCTGGTTTTTATTGGGTGACATCCTCTCGTTCTGTGCGAACATGAGGTTTGTCATCAGACTCAGCTCCCGAAAAGGGCTACACTGTAGCCCTGAACACAACAGCAACAAACGTAATGACAGGCACATGATTAACCGCATAATAACTGGCGCTTTTCTCGCCGCACTGTTTTCGCTTGCCATACCAGGCTATGGCGCTCCACTGCAGGCACAGCGCTATAGTGACTTTGACCACTATGTTCTGGCGCTTTCCTGGCAACCGGGTTTTTGTGAAACAATGCACCAAAGCCAGCGCGCATTACCCGCAGAATGCCAGAACCAGCAGGAACAGGCAGACAAAACGCAGTTTCTGACCATTCACGGGTTATGGCCAGACCTGCCTCGCAGTATTGCCCGTCAGGGAGTGGACAGGCGCCGCTGGATGCGGTTTGGTTGTGCAACCCGCCCGGTTCCTGATATGCCAGAAGTAAAAGCCAGCAGAAAATGCGCCGCTCCTGATACGGGCATTTCGCCTTCGCTGGCAGCGCAACTGGTGCAACACATGCCGGGCGCAGGTGGCACTTCATGCCTTGAACGCTATGAATACGCAAAACATGGGGTCTGTTTTGGTTTTGTACCCGATGACTACTTTGGCACCATGTTGCGGCTTAATAGTGAGATTCGCCACAGTATCCCTGGCGCTTTTCTTGCCAGCCATTATGGCGAAACCGTTTCGCGCGATGCGCTTAACCAGGCAATCAGCAAGGCTTATGGCGAGAAAAGTGTAAAAGCTTTCCGTTTTATGTGCCACGGCAACCCGGCATGGCTGACAGAAATCCAAATCGCCATTCGGGCTGGCAGCATCAACGCACCATTATCGGCAGGCAGTTTTGCGCCTGGCGCTCACCCCGGTAACTGCCCGGCACAATTCCGCCTGGACGCGGCCGGTTTCTGACACATTTTTTATGCCTGTCATTTAATTAACGGGCACTTTTCCCCCCCTGAATATGGCATCCAGTGGGAATAATTATGTGCTCACTTAAGCCCTTTCGCCCATCGTCACGCCTCCTGAGTGACTGTCATCCCTTCATTCTTGTCATAATTTAATTTTACCCACGCACCATAAAAACGTTATTTATTCTCACGCCCGGGGTTATATCCGGTGATAACACTATAATTAATATAATGATTAACATAGCGATTACATTTAAAAATCAATGCGCTAACAAAGCTATTTTTTAAAAACAAGTGTGCAGATCAACAAAGTGGGTATTTATATCTAATGCTTGATATACATCTCAAAATATTAATAAACATGTCAGGAACGCTTTAAGTGCAGAGAATGTTACCAGTATCATGTTACCGGTATCAGCACAGAACGAAGGGTTTTCCTTTTCGTACTACGCTCAAGTTCATAGGGGTTATTCCATGACAGAATTAACACACGCATATAGTGCAGGCACCCTTCTGGGGATTGCTGCTGCCTCGGTAGTTGTTCTTCTAATCCTCATTATGCGTTTCCGGGTACATGCATTTCTGGCCCTCACTCTGGTCAGCATTCTGGTGGCGCTGGTAACAAAAGTGCCTTTCGACAAAGTGGTTCCCACGCTGTTAAATGGATTTGGCAGTACACTGGCGAGTGTAGCCTTGCTGGTGGGTCTGGGTGCCATGATTGGCCGGCTGCTTGAGGTTTCTGGTGGAGCGCAAGTTCTCGCAGACACCCTGGTTAACAAGTTTGGTGAGAAGCGCGCACCACTGGCAATTGGTGTTGCCTCGCTGATGTTCGGCTTTCCTATCTTTTTCGATGCAGGCCTGGTGGTGATGCTGCCAATTATCTTCAGCGTGGCGAAGCAATTCGGTGGTTCCACCCTGAAATATGCTTTCCCGGCTGCCGGTGCTTTTGCAGTCATGCATGCGCTGGTTCCGCCCCACCCAGGCCCGGTTGCCGCCAGTGATTTACTGGGTGCCAATATTGGTCTGTTGGTTATCCTTGGCCTGATTATCGCTATCCCGACCTGGTATATCGGTGCGTACCTCTACGGGCAATATGCTGGCAAAAAATTTGACGTGAAATTACCGTCATCATTTTTGGGTGACATTGAACGTGACGCGTCGCATCAGCCCCCCTCTTTCGGCATGGTAATGACAATTCTGATGCTGCCGCTGATCCTTATCTTTTTAGATACAGGCCTGAATACGGCAACCGTTATCGGCTGGGTTTCAGCAGATAACACACTGGTACAAATCTTACGTATGCTGGGTAAAACACCGGTAGCCCTGCTGATTACTGTGTTCTTCGCACTGCAAGTTTTCAGTGGCAGCCGTAGCCGCCAGCACCTGGAAAAAATCTGTGATGGTGCGCTGGGGCCAATTTGCGCCATCGTGCTGGTAACCGGTGCCGGTGGGATGTTTGGTGGTGTACTGCGCGCCAGTGGTATTGGTAATGCGCTGGCCGATGTTCTGAGCAACATTGGGTTACCGCTGATTGTCGCAGCATTTGTTGTGTCGGCAATTTTGCGTGTGGCTCAGGGTTCGGCAACGGTTGCGTTAACCACCACAGCGGCACTGGTTGCACCGATGGTGCAGGCAACACCAGGCCTCAGCCAGTTCGACCTGTGTTTTATTGTGATTGCTATCGCAGGCGGCGCTACCGTGCTGTCACATGTGAACGACTCAGGCTTCTGGCTGGTTGGTCGTTTCCTTGAAATGGATGAGAAAACCACACTGAAAACCTGGACTGTAATGGAGACCTTGCTGGGAACAATTGCTTTCCTGCTGGCAGCCCTGGGGAGTCTTATCCTGTAAGCCTGTACCTGAACGGTTCCGGTAACGCCCCGGTATGGCAGCTTTACCGTTAGTTACCGTAAAAGTAAAAAAAGGCTGCCAACAAATGGCAGCCTTTTTACTGTATGAACAATTAATTATGCTGTTTTGGTGCGAATCAGGTAATCAAATGAGCTCAGAGACGCTTTTGCCCCTTCGCCAGTCGCAATGATTATCTGCTTGTACGGCACGGTGGTGCAGTCACCCGCAGCGAATACCCCTTTCACACTGGTTTCGCATTTCGCATCAATAATAATTTCACCCATGCGGTTGCATTCAACAACCCCGTCAAGCCAGGTGGTATTAGGCAGTAAACCAATCTGCACAAAAATCCCGGCCAGTGACAACTGATGCACATCACCACTATTACGGTCACGGTATTCAAGGCCGGTCACTTTAGTGCCATCGCCTTTCACTTCCGTGGTTTGCGCATTCAGAATGATATCCACGTTGCTCAGGCTTCGCACTTTGTCCTGCAATACCTGGTCGGCTTTCATTTCTGGCGCGAACTCAAGCAAGGTGACATGTTCAACCACACCTGCAAGGTCAATCGCCGCTTCAACACCCGAGTTACCACCACCAATCACGGCAACACGTTTACCTTTAAACAACGGGCCATCACAGTGCGGGCAATACGTTACGCCGCGAGTACGGTACTGGTCTTCACCAGGAACCCCCATATTGCGCCATTTGGCACCGGTTGCCAGAATGATGCTGCGTGCTTTCAGCGTTGCACCGGATGCCGTCTGAATCTGATGCAGGCCACCTTCAACATCTGCCGGGATCAGTTTCGCCGCACTCTGGCTGTCAATCACATCCACATCATAATCATCAACATGGGATTTAAGCGCACCCGCCAGTTTTGCACCTTCGGTTTTCGGCACTGAAATATAATTTTCGATATCTACTGTATCAAGGATCTGGCCGCCAAAGCGCTCCCCCATCAACCCGGTACGAATACCTTTACGTGCAGAGTAAACGGCTGCGGCAGCGCCTGCCGGGCCGGAGCCCACAATCAACACATCATAAGCATCGCGCTTGCTCAGCTCTTCTGCAGTGCGTTTTTCTGCACCGGTATCCACTTTGGCGACGATTTCTGCCAGAGTCATGCGCCCCTGACCAAATTCCTGACCATTCACAAACACCGCAGGAACACCCATGATGTTGCGTTCAGTTATCTCATTCTGATAAACACCGCCATCAATCGCAGTATGTTTAATACGCGGATTGAGGATAGCCATTAAATTCAGTGCCTGAACAACATCCGGGCAATTGTGGCAAGAGAGCGAATAGTAAGTTTCAAATTCAAAATCACCGTCGATATCGCGGATCTGCTCAAGCAGAGCCTGCGCTTCTTTTGACGGGTGCCCACCGGTCCACAGCAATGCCAGCACCAGTGAGGTAAATTCGTGTCCCAACGGTGAACCAGCAAAACGCGGCCCCTGTTCACTGCCTGGGTTAGTTATCAGGAACGACGGTTTACGTACATTCCTTGTGTTGTCTTCTTTAACAGAAACTTTGTCAGATAATTCCGCTATTTCTGCCAGAAGCTCCTTGATTTCAGCGGACTGTGCACTGTCATCCAGTGTGGCAATCAACTCAACAGGTTTAGTCAGACGCTCAAGGTAACCCTTAAGCTGTGTTTTCATGGTTGCGTCGAGCATGTTTATCTCCCTGGCAAGAAATTCGGGTGCCAGGCACCCGAATGCGTTGATTCATCGCCCGTCAGTTCGGGCGATTTTTTTGACCAGTGCAAGTGGCTATTACAGCACTTGCACCAGTGAGGTGTGGTAATTAGATTTTACCAACCAGGTCCAGAGACGGAGCCAGAGTGGCATCGCCTTCTTTCCATTTAGCCGGGCAAACTTCGCCTGGGTGAGTCGCAACGTACTGAGCCGCTTTCACTTTACGCAGCAGGTCAGAAGCGTCACGGCCGATGCCTTCAGCAGTAACTTCGATAGCCTGGATGATGCCTTGTGGGTCGACGATGAAAGTACCGCGGTCAGCCAGACCTTCATCTTCACGCATATTTTCGAAGTTACGGGTCAGGGTGCCGGTCGGGTCGCCGATCATCGCGTATTTGATTTTAGCGATGGTGTCAGACTCGTCGTGCCATGCTTTGTGAGTGAAGTGGGTATCAGTCGATACAGAGTAAATATCAACACCCAGTTTCTGGAATTCGTCGTAGTGGTCAGCTACGTCGCCCAGTTCTGTCGGACATACGAAGGTAAAGTCAGCCGGGTAGAAGAAGAACACGCTCCAGCGTCCTTCAACACTCTTTTCGGTAACTTCGATGAATTCACCGTTTTTAAATGCCTGGTTTTTGAAAGGTTTAATTTTGGTATTAATTAAGGACATCTATACTTCCTCCGTGTTATCGACGGGATATAAAGTAGCGAATATTCGTCACTTCAGCCAATGCGTTTACGTTATCAAATCAATAAGCAATACCTACTATGCACGCTTATTGTTGCAACCTGACGTATGAACCGCCAGACCAGCACGCCCTGTCGGGAGCCTTAAAATAAAAAGGCCACCCGGAAGGCGGCCCGAGACTGAAATACCACTCAGTACTTCAGTGCCATAGCTGGCGTATACTGTCACTCCATTTTTCAGGCGTAACAACTCAAGATTACACCATCTGTCTGGCTGGCGGACAATGCTTCCGGCCTTACATCCTGCCTATGGCTGTGATTGGTTTTACATATCAAACAAGCCGAGGCTCCTTTTCTCCGGCATAAGCCTGTCTGTATATAACAGTGGCTATGGTGCCGGGCCTGTAATACAGGCATAAATAACCATACATAAAAAAGGGAATATAAATCAAGAACGCGCTCACCATCCGGGCATTATCTGTGGCAGTCACATGCAAAAAGTTATTAGCAGCACAGCATGTAACCGTTGAACAACAAAAAACCAAAAACAAGAATTATCCATATTCACAACCTCTAAAAACCGGCCACTCCGCTGCTTAAAAGGTGAGTAAAATCGCGGCTCACCTTATATACCGGAAAGATTTCGTGATGTAACACATGCTTTCATTATGGAACGCACATCACAAAACAACATGCTGAAGCACAATAATCCATATCACTGACGATTTAAGCCAGACGCAAATAAACGGAAATACCGTACCGTAGCCTCATAAAAACAACCCTATGCTGGAGTTACACTATGTCTTATGTCAGCGAAACAGGCGATATACTGTCCATCCAGGCACAAAGAGCGCGCCGGATGAATCTGTTTGTCTCGATCTCAGCTGCCGTGGCTGGCCTGCTGTTTGGTCTGGATATCGGCGTTATATCAGGTGCTCTGCCTTTTATTACTCACTACTTCACCTTAACCAGCCAGGCACAGGAATGGGTTGTCAGCAGTATGATGCTCGGTGCGGCGCTGGGAGCACTTTTTAATGGCTGGTTATCTTTCCGTTTGGGCCGCAAATACAGCCTGATGGCGGGCGCAATTCTGTTTATACTCGGTTCGCTTGGCTCAGCGATGTCCACCAACCTGGAAATCCTTCTGCTATCCCGTGTTGTGCTGGGAATTGCGGTTGGGATTGCCTCTTACACCGCGCCACTGTATTTGTCTGAAATGGCATCAGAGAATGTACGTGGCAAAATGATCAGCATGTACCAGTTGATGGTGACACTGGGTATCTTGCTGGCGTTCTTATCAGATACTGCTCTGAGTTATAGCGGTAACTGGCGCGCCATGCTCGGTGTTCTGGCACTGCCGGCACTCGCTTTACTGGTGATGGTGGTATTCCTGCCAAACAGCCCACGCTGGCTTGCGGCAAAAGGCCAGCACAACCAGGCAGAAAAAGTACTGCATATGCTGCGCGATTCCTCAGAAAAAGCCCGCGAAGAACTGAATGAAATCCGTGAAAGCCTGAAAGTTAAACAAGGTGGCTGGGCACTGTTTAAAAGCAACCACAACGTGCGCCGTGCGGTATTCCTGGGGATGTTGTTGCAGGCAATGCAGCAATTTACCGGGATGAATATCATCATGTATTACGCGCCCAAAATTTTCCAAATGGCGGGGTTCACCAGTACTCAACAACAAATGATGGCCACGGTGGTTGTTGGGCTGACCTTTATGCTTGCTACATTTATTGCCGTGTTCACTGTTGATAAATCCGGGCGTAAACCTGCACTGAAAATTGGTTTTACGGTGATGGCGCTGGGGACACTGATTCTCGGCTATTGCCTGATGCAGGTAGAAGGTGGGCACAGCTCTGGCGCACTGTCCTGGTTGTCTGTTGGTATGACTATGATGTGTATTGCAGGTTATGCCATGAGTGCTGCACCGGTCGTGTGGATCCTGTGCTCTGAAATTCAGCCGTTGAAATGCCGTGACTTTGGTGTGACCTGCTCCACCACTACCAACTGGGTTTCCAATATGATTATTGGGGCCACTTTCCTGACACTGCTCGACAGCATTGGCGCCGCGGGTACCTTCTGGCTGTATACCGCGCTGAACGTTCTGTTCATCATTGTCACCTTTGTACTGATTCCGGAAACCAAAAACGTCACACTGGAACATATTGAACGTAATCTGATGACCGGTAAAAAACTGCGCGATATCGGCCAGTAATAACCCACCCCCAAAAACCTGGCGCTGTTACCGGCGCCAGGTTTTTCATATTACAACCACCAAAACAATCACAGTTTCACCAAACGCTCTGCCGCCGCATCCAGCGTTGCTTCCTGCTTGGCAAAGCACAGGCGAATCAGTTTATGGGGGAACGGGTCGGCACAGAATACAGACAACGGTATTGCCGCCACACCCTGTTCAGCCGTTAACCAGCGGCAAAAGCTCACATCATCCATATCAGAAATGGCACTGTAATCCGCCAGTAAGAAATAGGTTCCACTGCAGGGTAAAACCTCCAGGCGGCTGGCAGCTAATGCCTTAACAAAACGGTCACGTTTCGCCTGGTAAAACGCTGGCAGTGTACGGTAATGTTCCGGTTCTGCCTCCAGCATATCTGCCAGGGCCAGTTGTGCCGGAGTATTCACCGAAAATGTCAGGTACTGGTGAATTTTACGGATCTCCACACTGATGGCAGCAGGAGCCACACAGTAGCCCACTTTCCAGCCTGTCATATGGTAAGTTTTACCAAATGATGATACCGCCACAGCGCGCTCACGCAACGCTTCATGCGCCAGTACACTGGCATGGCCTTCAGGCGCAAAACAAATGTGCTCATACACTTCATCGCTCAGCACATAGATTTCCTGGTCTGCAATAGCCTGCCATAACTGGACGAAATCGCTCTGTTGCCACAGGGTTGCGGTGGGGTTATGGGGCGTATTGAGGATAACCATACGGGTTTTCGGCGTAAGCATGTTTTTGAATGCGTCCCAGTCCACCCGGAAATGCGGCGGCTGTAACGCCAGGCGCTTCACCACGCCACCAGCCAGTTCAATAGCCGGGGCATAGCTGTCGTAACTGGGGTCAAAACAAATCACTTCGTCACCGGTGCGCACTAATGCAGTAATGGCTGCATACAAGGCTTCTGTCGCTCCGGCAGTGACGGTGACTTCACTGTCAGCATCCGGCAGCCAGCCATACAACTCCGCTGTTTTGCGGGAAATGGCTTCCCGCAGTCGCTGAGCCCCGGTCATGGGCGCATACTGGTTTGCCCCCTGAGCAACATGCCAGGCAAGGCGCTCTTGTAAATAACGAGGCCCGTCAAAATCAGGGAACCCCTGAGACAGGTTAATGGCTTGGTGAAGCTGTGCCAGAGCGCTCATCTGGGTGAAAATAGTGACACCCGATGCTGGTAACTTACTTTTTGGAATCAAAGGGTTACTACTCTTCATTCTCTCCCCTTTCCGGTATTTTGTTGTAATGCTTGTGTTGCTGCAACTATAACACGATGTTAATATTTGGCAATCAAGACGCTTAGACGTCCAAATAATAATGTCATGCCCGAATAACTCCTGCACATAATAAGGAACGTAATGACACAACAACTGCAACTGGCGGAATTAGTCGCGGCCTGTCGCTGGCTCGGTGCCAAAGGCTGGGCTCCCGCAACTGGCGGCAACATGTCTTTGCGCCAGGACTCCGAATGGTGCTGGCTGAGTGAATCCGGTAAAGATAAAGGCAGCCTGACAGAAAGCGATTTTTTGCAGGTCAACATTGGCGACAATACCGCGCCCTCCGGGCGTACACCTTCTGCGGAAACCGGGCTGCATACCCTTATTTACCGCCTGTTCCCTGAAGCACAGGCGGTTCTCCATGTTCACACTGTTAACGCGACCGTGTTATCTCGCCTGGTCAAAGGCAACCGCCTGACACTTCAGGGCTACGAAATGCAAAAATCCCTGCGCGGCCAGTCGTCGCACCTGGATGCCCTGCAACTCCCGGTGTTTGATAACAACCAGGATATCAGTGCACTGGTGCAACGAATTAACTCGGAAACCAGCAAAGACGACCTGCAATGGGGGTTCCTGCTACGCGGCCACGGCCTGACCTGCTGGGGAAGAAGTGTTCAGGAAGCCCGCCGCCATCTGGAAGGGCTGGAATTCTTATTTGAATGCGAAATACTGCGCCGCCGCCTGGAGGTATTATGATTAAAGCCATCGTGACGGATATAGAAGGCACCACCAGTGATATCCGCTTTGTACACAATGTATTATTCCCTTATGCACGCCAGCATCTCGCTGCATTTATTGCCAGCCATGAGCAACAACCCGATGTTGCTGCTGAACTGGATGCCGTGCGCAACGAAATCGGCCAGCCACAAGCCACTACCCGCGAAGTGGTCAGCGCACTTCTGGCCTTTATGGATGAAGACCGCAAATCAACCCCGCTCAAAGCCCTGCAAGGCATGATCTGGCAAACCGGTTATCAGCAAGGTGACTTCACCGGTCACCTCTACCCGGATGTGCTGCCAGCACTGCAAAAATGGCAGGCTTCAGGTATTGCGTTATATGTTTATTCGTCTGGCTCTGTCGCCGCGCAGAAACTGCTGTTTGGTTACAGTGACGCAGGTGATATCACGCCGTTGTTCAGCGGGTATTTCGATACACATGTTGGCCACAAGCGGGAAACAGCTTCTTACCAGGCAATCGCCCGCAAAACGGGTTTTGCACCAGGTGAATTACTGTTTTTATCAGACATACGCCAGGAGCTGGATGCCGCGCGCGAAGCAGGCTGGCAAACCGTACAACTGATTCGTGGCGCGGCGGATAACGCCAGCCAGCACCCCCAGGTTGGCGACTTTAGCGCCATCAACCCAGAGGCATAACTGAATGAGCACACTTACCATTTATTCCGAAAACGATGCCAGCCAGGCGCTCTGGCACAGCCAGGACGCAGAGGCTATCCGCGAACAACTCAATGCCGCCGGTGTGCGTTTTGAACGCTGGGAAGCTAACCAGCCACTGGGAGAAGCGCCGACACCAGAAACAGTGCTGACAGCCTACCAGCACGAAATTGAAAAGCTGGTTGCCGAGAAAAACTACCAAAGCTGGGATGTTATCAGCATGCGCGCCAGTCACCCGGAGAAAGCGGCGCTGCGGGAAAAATTTCTCGCTGAACATACTCATGGTGAAGACGAAGTCCGTTTCTTCGTTGAAGGCGCGGGTTTATTCTGCCTGCACCTGAACGGCAAGGTTTACCAGGTCTTGTGTGAAAAAAATGATTTAATTTCTGTTCCCGCAGGCACACCACACTGGTTCGACATGGGTTCACAACCCAATTTCACCGCCATTCGTATTTTTGATAACCCGGAAGGCTGGGTGGCAAAATTTACCGGTAACCCTATTGCTGATATTTACCCGCGCATTGACTGAATCCTGCCTGCGGCCAGGCTGACTGGTTACCTGGCCGCGCCACTCTTCAGGCCTGAGCTTTAAACACCCCGTCGCGCACCTGTTCCGGGGTAATCACGCCACTGTCCAGTACCCAGCCACTAATCAGCTCTGCCGGGGTGACATCAAACGCCGGGTTGCAAACTTGCGCATTCGCTGGCGCCCACTGCACCGCGCCAAAACTCCCTGCCACGCCGGTTACTTCCACTGCCGCCCGTTGCTCAATAGGAATAGCCTCGCCATTCGGGCAGGATGAATCCAGGGTGGTAATCGGTGCCGCAACATAAAACGGAATACCGTGGTACTTTGCCAGCACCGCCAGGCTGTAAGTGCCAATTTTATTCGCCACATCGCCATTGGCGGCAATGCGGTCAGCACCCACCCATACAGCATCCACCTCGCCTTTTGCCATCAGGCTGGCCGCCATGGAATCACAAATCAGTTGGTAGGGGATATTCAGTTCTCCCAGTTCCCAGGCGGTTAAACGCCCGCCCTGCAATAGCGGGCGTGTTTCATCCACCCAAACCTGCTGCACATTGCCTGCCAGAAAGGCTTTGTGAATCACCCCAAGCGCAGTTCCGCACCCTGCCGTCGCCAGCCCACCGGTGTTGCAATGAGTTAACAGGCGGCTGCCGGGCGTAACTAACTTACTGCCAGCCAGAGCAATAGCGTCACACAGTTGTTTGTCTTCCTCCACCAGCCGCCAGGCTTCATTAACCAAGGCACCGGCCCAGTCGCTCTGGCCCAGCGCCTGTTTCATCCGGTCGAGGTTATTCATCAGGTTAACGGCTGTTGGCCGGGCGGCGCGTAATGTTTCCAGCGCCGCCCCCAGCTTTTCACGGCTCTCACCACGTTCCGCCAGCGAAGCCAGTAACAGACTGGCAGATAGCCCTATCAGGGGCGCACCACGCACCCGTAAAGCATGGATATGGCCCACCAATAATTCGACTGTACTGGCATCCAGCCAGTTTGACTGTTGCGGTAAGGCCTGCTGGTCGAGGATCCACAGTTGGTTGTTGGCAATGCGCAAGCTGGTGGTCTGGAGATTATTCATTTTAGTTAAATCCTTGTTGCGTTGATGTGTTCTATTGTGTCAGGATGGAAAGCGGATGTATAGACGTCTGAACGGCTTATTAACCAGAATGCCAGAACTGAAGAGGAAAGAAGTCACATGTCGCACTACCGCACTTTTACCGCCAGGGACGCCGTTGCCTGGGCTCAACAACATGGTGGGCTGGCGAACCCGGAAACACTGACCCATGCTGAAGAAGTGGGCGACGGTAACCTTAACCTGGTGTTTAAGGTGTTCGACAACGCAGGAATAAGCCGCATTATTGTTAAACAGGCGTTACCTTATGTGCGCTGCGTAGGGGAATCCTGGCCATTAACCCTCGACCGCGCCCGCCTGGAAGCGGAAACCCTTATTGCCCACTACCAGCACTGCCCACAACATACAGTCCATATTCTGCACTTTGACCCGGCACTCGCCGTCATGGTGATGGAAGATTTATCCAGTTACCGTATCTGGCGCGGCGAACTGATTCGCGGTGAATATTATCCGCAGGCCGCCAGCCAGTTAGGTGAATACCTGGCGCAGGTGCTGTTTCATACTTCCGATTTTTACCTGCACCCGCACCAGAAAAAAGCCGAAGTCGCGCGGTTTATTAACCCGGACATGTGCGAAATCACTGAAGACCTGTTTTTTAACGACCCGTACTGCCAGCACGAACGCAATAATTACCCTGCGGCACTGGAAAGCGAGGTTGCCGCCCTGCGTGAAGACACAGACCTGAAGCTTGCTGTGAGCGCCCTTAAACACCGCTTTTTCTCCCATGCGGAAGCACTACTGCACGGTGACATCCACAGTGGTTCTGTTTTTGTCGCCAAAGGCCGCCTTAAAGCCATTGATGCCGAATTTGGTTTCTTCGGCCCCGCCGGGTTTGACCCGGGTACAGCAATTGGCAACCTGTTGCTCAATTACTGTGGATTACCCGGTTTGCTCCCGCTGCGTGAAGCCGCCGATGCACGCGAGCAACGCCTGGCGGATATTTGCGAATTTTGGCACACCTTTACGGAGCGCTTCCAGGCACTGGCGCGCGAGAAAACCCGTGACCAGGCGCTGGGTTGCCCCGGTTACACCAGCCAGTTCCTGAACAAAGTGTGGCACGATGCGATTGGCTATGCAGGTACGGAGCTTATCCGCCGCACTGTAGGGTTATCCCATGTAGCTGATATCGACACCATTACCGATGACGCCATGCGCCTTGCCTGCCAGCGCCAGGCGCTGGCACTGGGTAAGGCGTTGATTCTGATTGCAGATAAAATTGACAACGTGGAAGAGTTTATCGCGCGGGTGCGGCAGTACAGTTAACCCCGTTCAGGGTGAAGAGAGTCACTTACCAATGGCTCTCTCCCTCTGGCAGTAATATATTGCTCCACTGCGGTGAACATCGCTCCAGACGATATCAACGCTGGCGTACCGTAAATCAGCCCAGGTACTGAAAATTGACAGCCCGGCGTTACAGCCAGTGCTGCAGATATTCGCTGCGCATCCACCAACACATCACAGGGCTGAATAACCTGAGGCCTGGTCAGCCGCATATTGCGGCTGTATTCGGGTTTCAGCAACGATATGCCTTCTTTAATGCCTTCTTTAACGCCTTATTTTTGCTGTTTCGCTTCCAGCGTGGCGAACCACGGAGCGATAAAGTCCTGAGACTGGCCCCAGCCTGGAATAATTTTACTCAGGGATGCCATATTCACATTACCCGAATGGCCTGCCAGCAAGGCCTGGGGAATTACCGCAGCTTTAAAATCGTAGGTAGCCGGTGTCGGCTCGCCAGCAATTTTGTAAGCAACCAAACGGACATTGATAGCGCCAATCAGTTTTGGGTCAACAGCTGCTGTCACTTTCCACGGGCTGTTGGCCTCGCGCATCAGTTGTAAATCCTGGTTAGACGCATCAATGCTGTACAGTTTGATTTCAGTACGGCCATTCTCTTCCAGCGCTTTATAAGCCCCCTGGCTGAACGCATCCCAGGTACCCCAGATTGCGTCAATTTTCCCTTTCGGGTATTTCGCCAGCACCGCGCCCACTTTATTAGCCGTATCGCCCTGCACATCAGAAGAGACTGCGCCAATAGATTCCAGTTCATGGATCCCCGGGTTGTCTTTGCGCATTTTTTCGTATTCAGCCTGGCGGCGCTCCATCGGTGGGAAACCGGCCACCCACAGCTTGATGATATTGGCTTTACCATTGAAGTCTTTTACCAGTTGGCCAAAGGAGAGCCGCGTCAGTGAAGCATCATCCTGCTGGGTGGCAGTCACACCCGGAATGTTACCTGTTACCGCTGTATCAAAGACTGACACTTTGATCCCGCTATCCACAATACGTTTTACCAGTGCTGTTGAATAAGGTTCGCGGCCCTGAGACAAGATAATCCCGTCGTATTTCTGGCTGATAGCCTGGTTTACAAAATCCTGAAAGCGCGCATCATCGCCATTGGTTAGAAACACGCTCACTTTGAACCCCAGCTTCTTGCCCTGTTGAATGGCACCGGCAAGAAACTGCGAAGTATTATCATCTGAGCCCAGATTACGAATCACCGCGATTCTTATTGGCCCATTGTGGTCTGCAATTGCCGCAGGCACTGGTGCAAGTGTGGCAGCAAAACTGGTGGCGGTACCAGCCAGTAACCCAAGGGTAATTAACGAGTACTTCAGCATTTTCATTATTGTCTGTTTCCTGTCTGTTTTAGATGATGTTGTGCAATATGTTGCAGGTTTGCCCCACACAAAATTCGCCTGATTAACGGCGCTGGATATAAGTCAGGGCCAGAGCGCCTGCCAGTACCAGGCCTTTAATGATGTCCATGGCGTAATACGGTACAGAGATCATCACCAGCCCGTTTTGCAGCACACCAAGAATGATGGCGCCCAGCAAGGTTCCCAGCGCATTGGGTTTCCCTGAGCCTGCCAGTGAAAAACCTATCCAGGCGGCAGCCACAGCGTCCATCAGGTAGCCACTGCCTGCGTTTACTTGAGCTGATCCAATGCGTGACGCCAGTAAAATCCCACCCAACCCGGCAAGTAACGAGGCCAGCACATACGCCAGCACACGGTAGCGTGTGGTGCGAATACCAGACAGCCTCGCTGCTTCCGGATTTCCTCCAATGGCATACATCCGGCGGCCATGAGTCGTCAGCGAGAGGCCAAGTTGTGCCACCACTGTAACCACCAGCATGATTATTACGATGACTGGCACCTGGCCCAGTTGGCTGAAGCCCGGCGGAATAAGGCCTTGCGCCATATCACCACTCGGCAGCACCATATTCTCCGTAATGGAACCACCGTAGCTGTAAGTCATCGCCACGCCCTGAATAACAAACAGACTGGCAAGGGTTGCCAGCATGTCGGGAATTTTCAGAACCACAATCAGAAAGGCATTAAACACCCCAACCAGGCAGCACAACGCCAGCGTGATGACTATCGCCTGCGTTGTGTCAAAGCCGTACCAGACAAACAGGGAAATCACCAGGGCATTGGCAAGTGAAGCGGTCGAGCCCACCGATAAATCAAAGCCGCCAACAGTCAGCGACAACGACACGCCCACCGCAATCACGGTTACGATAGCGATAGAACGCAGAATATTGATAATGTTATGCGGGTCGAGAAAGTTATCTGTCGTTAGCCCAAATAACCCAATCAGGGCCACAACAGTGAGCAACATTCCCCACTTATAGAAAAAATCAAACAGACGCTGGCGCCCGGGGGCCTTCGCTTCAAGGGACAGGGCTTTACTCACGCGGGTGTTCCTCCAGTGGAATACATCAACAAAATTTCTTCGCTGGCCTCACGACTATCCAGTTCCGCCACAATACGCCCATCCCAGAGCACACAAATTCGGTCACACAACCCAACCAGTTCGGCAAATTCGCCACTGGCGTAAATCACCCCTTTTCCCTGCTCCGCAAGACCGGATATCAGGGTAAACAAATCGGTTTTAGCCCTGACATCCACCCCTTTAGTGGGTTCATCAAAAATCAGTACATCGGCGTTGCCTTTCAGCCACTTACCAATCGCTACCTTTTGTTGATTACCACCAGACAGGCGCCGTAACACCTGATCAGGCCCGTGAGTGCGCACACTAAGGCGCGCTATCACTTCTTCTGCCCAGCGCCTGGCGGCACCGAAACCAAACAGACCGCCACGGGAAAAGTGTTTATCCGCGCTGACGGATAAATTCATGGCAACCGGCTCATCAATAAAAATGCCCTCTTTGCGCCGCTCTTCCGGCACCAGAGCTATGCCACGAGAAACTTCGTGCGCCGGGCTTACTGGCCGCCATGTTTTACCACGCAACACCCCATGAGCCACCTGGCAAGGTGAAGCGCCAAATAAGGCTTTGCACAATTCCGTTTTACCCGCGCCTGCCAGCCCGGCAATACCCAGAATCTCCCCCTCGCGCAGGGTTAAACTGATATCGCGTAACAGATGTTCATCATTCAGCCCTTCAACCGCCAGTAATACAGGGGCATCTGCCGCCACACCGGTCCGTTCCGGGTAGAGGTTATCCAGGGTGTGGCCCAGCATTTTCTCTACCACTTCCTCGCCAGACAGCGATGCCATTGCCCCGGTTTCAACCAGGCGGCCATCACGTAATACTGTGAGCGTGTCGCAGATAGCTTTAAGTTCATGAATGCGATGGGAGATAAACACCACGCCAATCCCCTGAGCCTGAAGACGCCGGACCACGGCAAACAGGCGGTCGCTTTCATGCTGGTCAAGGGGAGCGGTGGGTTCATCGAGGATCAGAAAGCGGCAATGGTGAGACAGCGCACGCGCGAGCAACACATGTTGTTTCTCAGCAAGGGAGCAATGCTCAATGGTTTTTTTTACATTAAGGCTGATATCCAGTTGTGCCAGTGCTTCGCGCGCCTGCTGCCAGACAGCGCGCCAGTTAAACCCATGCCCGGGAGCCGCCAGGTGGTCAAGCATGATGTTTTCACCCACGCTGAGTCCGGGTACCAGCGCAACATCCACTTCCTGCTGTACCAGGTGAATGCCCAGTTGCTTTGCGTCACGCGGTGTACGCAATTGCACCGGTTCACCATCAAGCAAAATCGCCCCTTCATATTGCGCCCATATACCAGACAACACAGCCATAAGGGTTGATTTTCCGGCACCATTCGCCCCCGTCAGCGCGTGAACACTTCCGCCTCTAAGAGTGAAATCCACGCTCTGCAAGGCATTAAAACCACCAAAGCTGATGGAAATACCACGCATCTCAATCTGGTGAGGTTGTGCCATAAATGCCAGTCTCTATGAAATTAACCAAATAATTGAGTCTGATGACAAACTTCATGTCCGCACAGAACAAGAGGATGCCACCCGATAAAAAACCTGGAAAATCAATTCATTGATTTTCGTCCGCTCACTAAAAAGAAGGAAAAACCACGCTTTTTCCTTCTTTTTCATCAATCTGATAATTCATGGTATTTTTCATATTGCCCCGGCCATGACAATGAATGAAATGGCATAACATAAAGCGAAATATTATTAGCCATCCGGACATCCAGACGCATTATTGGGCAGATAATATAAAACAGAGAGGATTGCTTCTGTCCCCACTCAGACAACGGACGAAAATCGCCTGAACACAGACAGAAACCGAATATATGCGACATAACGGCAGCCGCGTTGTGCCAGGCCCGGCAAGCTTCAGGCCCCAGCCTGGCGCACAGAACCAATGTGCGTGTGTTACCAGAACAGCGCAAACTGGCGCTACAGGAAACTGGCACCAGTACACCTGCAAGCGGCACTGAAAAATATCGAAGCCGTAACTCGTTAAATGATTGCGACCTGCACAGACTTATTACACGCAGGCCGCCATAAAGCGCCGTCGAATATCTTCCGTGGGCAAGTTTCTGCCAATGATAACCAGCCGGGAACAGGCTGTTTCACTGTCACGCCAGGAGGAGCCATAATCAAACCCCACCACGCTGTGTATTCCCTGTACCACCAGGCGTTCTGGTTTTCCCGCAACCGCCAGCACACCTTTATAACGCAACATATCCGCACCCCAGTTTTCCACGCACCAGTTCATAAACTCACCTGCCGCATGCAAATCCAGCCAGCCTGCTTCGAGCACCAGAGACGAAATGGCGTCATCCCAGTGCCGGGTTACGCGTGGCTGTGAAAGTGGCTGGAAGCTTAGCGCCTGGTCCAGTTGTGGCCGGGCAATAAAAAAGCCACGCTGCACAGTGGCGTCATCACTCAGCGTGAAAGCAGCCAGATCAAGCCATAACGCTGCAGGGCACTCCCCGTTGGTTACCTGGTAAATCGCGGCACGCGGGTTGATACGGTTAAGGCGGGCCATTACGGCATCGCGTTCCTCGGGTGTCACCTGGTCACCGTGGGTGACCAAAATCCGGTCAGCAAACCCCACCTGAGAAACCGCCACCGGGTGCTCATCCAGTTGCCGGTGAATGTGTTGCGCATTCGCCAGGGTCACCACGGCGTCCAGTTGCAATGACTCACGTAAGCGCTCATCCACAAAGAAGCTTTGAATAACCGGAGCCGGGTCGGCAAGCCCCGTGGTTTCCACCACCAGCCGGTCAAAATTCAACCCACCATCAGCCCGCTTATCCAGCAGGCCATGCAATGCCGCGGTGAACTCGCCACGCACATTGCAACACAGGCAACCATTGCTTAACTCCACAATACTGACGTTATCACCTGCTTCCAGTAATGCGCCGTCAATATTCACCGGGCCAAACTCGTTTTCCACAATCGCCACAGCTCCCGCTTGCGGCTGGTGCAAAAAGTGGTTAAGCAGGGTGGTTTTCCCTGCCCCCAGAAACCCGGTCAGCAAGGTGACAGGGACTGTTATTGATTGCATAAATATCCTGTATTAACAGCAGCGCGGGCCGCCATTGCCGCCATAACGGGCATCCTGGCGCTCACGGAAAAATTCTTCATAACTCATTGGTGTCTGTTCGGGGTGATTCAGCCGCATATGCTGCACATAGTTGTCATAATCCGGCACCCCGACCATCAGTTTGGCGGCCTGACCCAAATACTTTCCGGCTTTTGCAAGCGTATCAAACATGTTTCCTCCTTCCGCCTGCCCTGGTCATCACAGGGGCGGTTGCCCGCCCCTGCCGCTTTAATGTGCGTTACGAGCCGAGTGCGTTGCTACCGGTGTTTCTGGCGGCATTGCTTCCCACGGCACTTCATTCACTGTCGGTTTATCACTGTTCAGCGCTTTCAGGCAGCAGCGTAATGCAAACCAGGCCAGCACCACGACAACGACCATGAAAAACAGCGTCAGCCCGGCATCAAGGCGGTTGTTAAATATCAGCCGCACCAACTGGCCTTCTGTATATTTCGCCGGAATCGTGCCGGTATCGATCATGGTCTGGAATTTGTTGGCGATAGCCAGGAAACCAACACGCGGGTCGCTACTGAAGGTTTTCACCCAACCGGCAGACAAGGTACAAATCAGTAACCAGGCGGTCGGCACCAGCACAACCCAGGCATAACGCTGGCGTTTCATTTTAAACAGCACAACCGCACACAACAGCAGCGCCATGCCTGCCAGCATCTGGTTGGCAATCCCGAACAACGGCCAGAGCGTATTAATCCCGCCCAGCGGATCGACCACGCCCTGATACAGGAAATAGCCCCAGGCCAGTACACACAGCCCCGTAGCAACCAGGTTAGCCGGTAATGAATCCGTGCGTTTCAGGCCAGGTGAAACCAGGCCGAGTAAATCCTGGAGCATAAAGCGCGCGGAACGCGTGCCTGCATCCACCGCCGTCAGAATGAACAAAGCTTCAAACAAGATAGCGAAGTGATACCAGAAAGAAACATCCATCAGGCCACCCAGCGCCCCATGAAGAATGTAGGCCATACCTACCGCCAGCGTTGGGGCACCACCAGCGCGGGAAACTATACTTTGTTCACCCACTTCACGGGCAATGTTGTGCAGAATATCCGGTGTTATCTGGAAGCCCCAACTGCTGACCACATGTGCGGCCGATGTCACCACATCAACGGTATTGTCCGGCACCAACAGTGCAAGCGGGCTGTTCATAGCAAAGTAAACACCCGGGTCAATCACACACGCCGACACCAGCGCCATAATGGCCACGAAGGATTCCATCAGCATGCCACCATAGCCAATAAAACAAGCCTGGTTCTCATTCGCCAGCATCTTCGGTGTAGTGCCAGAGGCAATCAGTGCATGGAAACCAGACACCGCGCCGCAGGCAATAGTAATAAACAGAAACGGGAACAAATCCCCGGCCCATACCGGCCCGGAGCCATCAACAAAACGAGTCAGGGCTGGCATTTTCAGCTCAGGGCGAACCAGCAAAATACCCACCGCCAGGCCAAGGATAGTGCCAATTTTAAGGAAGGTAGACAGATAATCGCGAGGAGCCAGCAGCAGCCAAACCGGTAACACGGCAGCAATGAAACCATACACGCCCAGCATAATGGTCAGTTGTACACCCGTGAAATCAAAAAAAGCCGACCATGTGGGGCTTGCCGCCACCCAGCCACCAGAAATAATGGCGAACACCAGCATCACCAGGCCAATAACCGAAACTTCACCAATCCGCCCAGGGCGCAAATAACGCAGGTACACCCCCATAAACAGCGCCAGAGGAATGGTAAACGCAACGGTCCAGGTTCCCCACGGGCTGTGGGTCAGTGCTTTCACCACAATCATTGCCAGCACCGCAAGAATAATCACCATTATCATAAAACAGGCGACCAGTGCGATAACCCCGGCAGTATTCCCCATTTCCGCTTTAACTAACTCCCCCAAAGAGCGGCCATCGCGACGGGTAGAAACAAACAGCACCATAAAATCCTGTACTGCACCGGCCAGCACTACGCCAGCCAGTAACCACAGCATACCGGGTAAATAGCCCATCTGCGCCGCCAGCACCGGGCCAACCAGCGGCCCCGCCCCGGCAATCGCGGCAAAATGGTGGCCGAACAATACTTTTTTATCTGTCGGGACATAATCCAGCCCGTCGTTATGGCGCACGGCAGGTGTCATGCGGGTGGCATCCACCGACAGCACTTTATTGGCAATAAACAGCCCGTAATAACGATAAGCGATTAAGTACACGCAGGTTGCCGCTACGACAATCCATAATGCATTAATTTGCTCACCCCGATTTAACGCAATGTAGCCCAGAGCAAAGGCACCCAATAGTGCCAGTATGCCCCAGACAAGGTGTTTCCCCGTGTTATTCATAGGGTTTCCTTTTTTATTTTCACAACAGAGGTTTGACAGAGGATATGTGCGCTTATTTGACCTGCTTCTGTGGGTAAAAAACGCTGCAGGGATCATGCTTTAAGCAAAATGTTAAATAAAATGAAAAGGAATGTAATTTCGATGTAAATCACAAAACAGCGGCAGATCACTGCATCAGGCAAAAATGTACCCGGGGCTTGCATCGTATAAAAATAAAAATAAAAATGAGAGTAATTTTCATTAACCATGATGGCGATATAGTGAAACAACCCGTTCTGTTTTTCATCTCCTGCCTGATGGCGCTGTTGTCCTGCTCCGCACAGGCCAGCGGCTGGCCACGCACATTCACTGACAGCAAAGGAACCCATACGCTTCAACAGGCGCCTGTACGCATTGTTTCCACCAGCGTCACACTCACGGGTTCGTTACTGGCGCTGGATGCGCCAGTCATTGCCAGCGGTACAACCCGGCCAGGCAACAAAGTGTCTGATGAACATGGTTTTTTACGCCAGTGGGGAGAGATAGCTGTTCAGCGTAACATCCAGGCCCTGCCTCCCGGAGAGAGCAACCCGGAACTGATTGCCACCCTGCGCCCGGACCTGATTCTGGTGAGCGCGACGGGCCTCGATTCAGCAATGGCTGAGTGGGATAAGTTGTCAAAAATAGCGCCAACAATCGTAATTAACTATGGTGACCAAAGCTGGCAGGAATTACTGACCGAACTGGGGAAAATTACCGGGCACGAACAGCAAGCGGCAGCGCGTATTGCCCAATTCAGTACGCACCTTGCACAGGTAAAATCTGCGATTACATTGCCGCCTCAGCCGGTAAACGCCCTGGTGTGGAATGCCCGCGCTTCGCAGGCTAATGTCTGGACAAGGGTGTCTGCTCAGGGGCAGTTACTTTCCCAACTGGGATTTACCCTGAGTGAACCCGGCCAGGAACAGCGCATGGTCAGCCTGCGAGGCACACGCCAGGATATTATTCCACTACAAGGCGAAAACCTGGTTGTCGGGCTAACCGGGCAAACATTTCTGCTGTTTGCCGCCAACTCACAAGATGTGGCATCGGTAGAAAATCACCCTCTACTGGCTCACCTTCCGGCAGTAGAAGCCAGGCGTGTCTATGCCCTGGGTGGGGATAATTTCCGCCTGGATTATTACAGTGCCAGCCACTTACTGGACACATTAGCGAAGTTATTCCCTGCCCACTAATCATCGCTACCACACCGGCCCTGCTCCTGTTCCACCTTGAGTAAACCGTGGCGAGCCGGGCCGAAAACACCTGCCAGTTATTTGATTCAGAACAGTAAATACGCAATAAAAGCATAAAACAGCAAAAATAATGAAAACGCTATTGATAATTATTTCTATTTGCAATAGCGTATTGCTCGCTGTTAATCACCGTGCCTGTAGCACTTATAAAAAATAAGGCGTCTTGCTGGCTGCCGGATTTTGCCAGACAAGCCGTTCCGCGCACTTTCACGCATTTTGTTGCCCGGTTTCCGTGGGAGGGAGCCTGTACCGGCAACAAGACGAGCAGGAACTCAACATGATTAGAAAACGCAATACACTGGCTACGCTGGTGCATCTGGGAATTTATGGCTTTGCGCTTCCGGTCTCAGCAGCCAGCACGACAACACAAGAAGACACCATTGTTGTCAGTGCGGCGGAGCAAAACCTTCAGGCCCCGGGTGTTTCAACCATTACGGCTGAAGAAATCAAAAAACACCCCGCCGCACGCGATGTGTCAGAAATTATCCGCACCATGCCTGGCGTGAACCTGACCGGTAACTCAACCAGCGGTCAACGTGGTAACAACCGCCAGATCGATATTCGCGGTATGGGGCCCGAAAACACCCTTATCCTGATAGACGGTAAACCCGTTACCAGCCGTAACTCCGTGCGCCTGGGCTGGCGTGGTGAACGAGATACACGCGGTGATTCCAACTGGGTTCCTGCTGAGATGATCGAGCGCATTGAAGTCATTCGCGGCCCGGCGGCGGCGCGTTATGGTAATGGTGCGGCAGGTGGCGTGGTCAATATCATTACCAAACCCAGTTCCAGTGAATGGCACGGCTCATGGAACACCTATTTCAACGTTCCACAACATAAAGATGAAGGCGCCACCAAACGAACCAACTTCAGCCTGACAGGGCCAGTGGGTGGAGACGTAAGCTTCCGCCTGTGGGGAAACCTGGCGAAGACACAGGCCGATGCCTGGGACATCAACAAGGGCCATGAAGAAAACCGCACAGGCACGTTTGCCGGTACTTATCCCGCCGGGCGCGAAGGTGTTATCGATAAAGACATTAATGGTCAGTTGCGCTGGCAGTTCGCCCCTATGCAGTCACTGACTTTTGAGTCTGGTTACAGTCGCCAGGGCAACCTGTATGCAGGCGACACCCAGAACACCAATACCAGTGCGCTGGTAAAAGAGAACTATGGGAAAGAAACCAACCGCCTGTACCGCCAGACTTACTCCCTGACCTGGGCAGGCGCCTGGGATAACGGTGTCTCCACCAACACCTGGGCGCAGTATGAGCACACGCGCAACTCACGCCTGAGTGAAGGGCTGGCTGGCGGGACCGAGGGGTTATTCTCCAGTAACAAATTTGTCGATATCGACCTGAGCGATATCCTGTTGCACAGTGAAGTGAACCTTCCGCTTAACCTGCTGGTCAACCAGACTCTGACTCTGGGTAGCGAGTGGAACCAACAGCGGATGAAAGATAATGCGTCGAATACCCAGGCATTGTCAGGTGGCAGTCTTGACGGGGTTTCCAGCACCAACCGCAGCCCATACGCCAGTGCGGAAATCTTCTCACTGTTTGCCGAAGACAACATGGAACTGACCGACAGTACTATGTTAACCCCGGCGTTACGTTTTGATCATCACACCATTGTGGGGAATAACTGGAGCCCGTCACTGAACCTGTCTCAGGCGCTGAGCGACGACTTCACACTGAAACTGGGGATTGCCCGCGCGTATAAAGCCCCCAGCCTGTACCAGACCAACCCGAACTACATTCTCTACAGTAAAGGCCAGGGCTGCATGGACAGCTCAACAGCCTGTTATTTGCAGGGGAACGCAGACCTGAAAGCCGAAACCAGTATCAACAAAGAGATTGGTTTAGAGTTTAAACATATGGGCTACCAGGCAGGGTTGACCTGGTTCCGTAACGATTACCGTAACAAGATTGAAGCGGGTTATTCTGCTGTTGGCGCCACCGGCTCCACCAATATCTATCAGTGGGAAAATGTGCCGAAAGCCGTGGTTGAAGGGCTGGAAGGAGCGGTGAATGTGCCTGTTACTGATACAGTGGCCTGGAATAATAACCTGACCTGGATGCTGCAAAGTAAAAACAAAGAAACCGGTGACCGCCTGTCGATTATTCCGCAGTTTACCCTTAACTCAACGCTGAGCTGGCAGGTACGCAGCGATGTTTCTCTGCAAAGTACCCTCACCTGGTACGGACGCCAGAAACCGAAGCTGTACAACTACCAGGGCGAACCGGTTTCAGGCAGTGAGAAGACCGAAGTCAGCCCCTACAGCGTGATTGGCCTGAGTGGTACCTGGGATGTTAACAAAAACCTGAGCTTTACTGCCGGAGTGGATAACCTGTTTGATAAACGCCACTGGCGTTCCGGTAACGCGCAAACCACCGGTAACAGCAACACCAACTCTTATATGTACGGCGCGGGGGCCGCAACCTATAACGAATCTGGCCGGACGTTCTTTATGAGTATGAATACCCAATTTTAAATCTCCGCGGCGTCTGGTTCTCAGGCGCCGTTTTTATTGAAACGCTCCCCAGTTTCGTCTGGCACAGCGTCACATTACTCGCCGTTCCTTTTTCAAGAAATCACAGTAAAATAACGCGTTATATGCTGTGCCTGTTGAGTAAACCTGATGCATCACAATGCCTGCACGCCCTGTGCGCTTTGCAGAAGCGGCCATAACCCGCAACACAACAGAATGTATAAATATGAAAACATCTGTCTGGCTGGTGCAGGCGCGGTATAATGATGCTTTCGGGAGTACCGGTTGCCCGCCTTTATGCCACGGTGGTATACCCGTTCAACGCGAACTTGCGTTAGCGGTATAAACCGTTAAAATTTAGACAATTAGCAGCGTTACTCTGTACATATTGAACAACTCTGGTGACAGTACGCTCCCATTAATCACCTCAACAGGTTCTGGCTATGTCAATACCCACACACCGGCAGCTTATCGCCGTTGCTATCCGCTCTCCGGAAGAGGCGCTGCCTTTCCCGCTGGATCAAATCAAGCAATCACTACTTGATGGCGTCACCGTGGAAGCACTGATGTCCACGCTTAATCAAAAAGGGATCCGCGCCTGGCGCGAAAGTGAAAGCGACCAGGGCGATGTTACAGCCTTCTGGATCCAGGGTGGTGGTGAACAGGCGGTGCTTATTTCCTGCCAGTACGGCGATATCCCCATTCACTGAGCCAGTGAAAAATCAGAAAAACGTCGCTCTGGCCCGGTTATTCACTTTTTCTTTTTGCCTTCCTGCACGCACAGCCGCAAAATAAAACGGCATTCCATTATGCAATGGATCCGTTCTGCGACAGGAAAGCCGCTTATGTCAGAAATTGTACTGCCCAGCATCAGTGAGTTTATCGCTCAAGTTTCTCCCCTGAATTCATTACCCGTTAGTGCGCAAAAAACCATTGCGAGCCACTTGCGTATTCGCTACCTGGCGGCCGGGGAAACCCTGCCTTTCGATGCCAGCGAAGAAGAGCGCTGGCTGTATGTGGTGCGCACCGGGGCGCTGGAACAACGCTGGCGTGATGGCGTATTGCGGGCCCGTCTCGGGCCAGAAGACTTATTTGGCTTTACCTTTCTCGAAGGAGTACCGGGCAATCCGGAAGATTGTTATAACGTGACCGCGTTACAAAACACCCTGCTCTATCAAATTCCGCATTCTTTGTTGAAAAACCTGCTGAACACCTGGCCAGAATACGCCACCCATTTTTCGATTAACGCCCATGAACGGCTGGGCTCTGCCATGAATGTGGTCTGGTCAAACGACGAAAAAGGGTTGTTTGTTCGCAAGGTTGCGGATGTCGCCAGCGATGTGATTTCTGTCGTTCAGTCAGAGACCACTATTCAGCAAACCGCCTGGCAAATGCGCGGTATCGACCGTTGCTCTACGGCAGTAGTCATGGAAGATGACCAGATTGTTGGCATTATTACTGACCGGGATATGTCATTACGTGTCGTCGCCCAGGGGGTTGATACCCGCCGCCCGGTCAAAGAGGTCATGACACCTTCACCGGTCACTATTGGCCCGAACGAACTTATCATGCAGGCAGTCGCCTTAATGATGCAGCACGGCATTCGCGGGTTGCCCGTCGTCAACCAGAACCGGCCTGTCGGGCTGTTAACCACCTCACATCTGGTGCAGCACCACCGGGTGCAGGCCATTTTCCTGATTGAAAAAATTAACCACTGCAATACGGTTGAAGAACTGTCTGCGCTGGCCGTTGAACGCCAGGCGGTGTTTGAAGCGTTGGTGGAAGGCAATTTGCACAGCGAAAGCACGCATCTTGTCATGACCATGATTATGGATGCCTGCACCCGCAAGTTAATTAACCTGGCCATTCAGCACCTGGGAACACCCCCGTGCGAGTATGCCTGGCTGGTGGCAGGCTCCCACGCCCGTAACGAAGTCCACATGATGTCAGACCAGGACAGTGCGCTGGTGCTGGCCGATACTGCAACGGAAAGCGATATTATTTGGTTTATGCATATGGCGATGTATGTCAGCAACGGGCTGGATATGTGTGGTTACCCACTGTGCACGGGCAACTATATGGCTGTCTCCCGCCGCTGGTGCCAGCCTGCGCATGTCTGGCAGGAATATTTCAAAAAATGGGTGCGCAACCCGGAATACAGCCAGTTGCTCAACGCCACCGTATTTCTGGAAACCCGGGCGCTGGCAGGCAATGCTGCCCTGTGTGAAACAGTACAGCAAACGCTGCTTGATAGCATTGCCCGGTGTCCGGGCTTTTTACGCGCACTCACCCGTGATGCCGTTCAGACCAGCCCGCCACTGGGGATTTTTAATAACCTGGTGCTGGAAAAAAGTGGTACGGACACCAAAACGCTGAATATCAAACGCTATGCCCTGACGCTGATTATTGACCTGGCCCGTATTTACGCACTGGCGGCAGGTTGTAGTGAAACGCGCACCGAAGCCCGGTTTATTGCCGCCAGGGATAAAGGCTTATTATCAGCAGACAGCTGTACCAATATTATCGACACGTTCCATTTTCTGACCCGTCAGCGCCTGTTACATCAGTGCCAGCAAATTCGCCAGGGTCAGCCAGCAGACAACCAGATAAACCCACAGGATTTTGGCAGTTTCGAGCGCAAGCATCTCAAAGACGCGTTCAGGATAATTTCAGGTTTGCAGGATGCCGCGAAGTTGAGGTTTGTGAAAGAATGAGGCTGCAATTCCCCTGGCCCGGCCCCACCCAGCGTTGGCGCAAATTACACCAGCAACAGCAGCGCTGGCAGCAGACTGGTGGCTTGCCTCCGGCGTTGCAGCGCCTGGTGAATACTCCCCTTCCGGGTGCAGATACCTTGTTGCACGATTACCCCTGGCTGGCGTTTGATTTTGAAACCTCCGGCATGAACGCAGAACAGGCGCATATTCTGAGCATTGGCTTTGTACCTGTGCTTGCCCGGCAAATCGCCCTTGACCAGGCGCAACACCACTATGTTTCCTCCTCCGTAACAATAGCAGCCCAAACCGCTGTTCTCACTCATATTACGCCGGAAATGCTGAAAAATGCCGCTGGCATTGATGCAGTAATGGAACAGTTGTTCACCCACCTGGCCGGGCATGTTGCTGTGGTACATGGCAAAATGGTGGAGGCCCGTTTTATCAATCATTACCTGATGACGCGCTATGGGCTGGACACTCTACCCATTATCTGGCTGGACACGCTTGAAATGGGGCGTCAGCACCAACGTCTGCAACAGGATGGCAGGGAAGACTACCGGCTGGCATCATTACGTTCCCGCTGCGGTTTACCTTCCTATACCGCACATAATGCGCTGAGTGATGCTGTCGCGACAGCCGAGCTTGCCCTGGCTCAACTGGCCTGCCGCTTTTGCAGCATCCCGCCAACTATTGGCGCTATTCTTGGTTAGCACCTGGCATTCACCTGTTTTTCCGAGGTTACCTATCGGCTTATCTTTCACTTATCATCATTAAATAAAAACTATAAAAATACTTACTTTTCATTACGTTATAAATAAAACTATTCATGACCTGTGTCACTTTGTTTCCTGATTATCTGCCCACAATAGCGGCTCCACACTATGGAGAGAAGATAAAGGAGCCCTATGTCTGTTTCCCCCACTCACAATGAACCTGCGGTGACACCCGGTGCCTGGCTGGCACTGGCCTTTGCCGTGGTATTTTTCTCCGGTATTGCCAGTGGCGATAGCTGGTACGGCATTTTTGATTTCACTACATTAAATGGCGCATTTGGCCGTGTGGTCTCTGGTGTGCAACTGAATGATGGCACGCTAACCACCAGCACCATAAGCTTTCGCGGTGTTGGCGGGCATGGTGCGATGGACGGCTTCCTGTTTGCTCTGGGGCTGATACCCGCCGTGATGTTTGCGCTGGGCATGATAAACGTCCTGGAGCACTACGGCGCGTTGCGTGCCGCCCGCCGTTTACTCACTCCACTGCTGCGCCCTTTATTGGGGTTACCAGGCCATACCGGGCTGGCCCTGATTGGCAGCCTGCAAAGTACTGATGTTGGGGCATCATTAACCCGTAATCTCGCCGAACAGGGCGAAATCAGTGAAGACGAACGTGATGTTTTTGCGATGTTTCAGTTCTCGGCGGGTGCCATGCTGACCAATTTTTTTGGTTCTGGTGCGGTGTTATTTGCCCTGGTTGCTGCAGACGGCTCAGTGGTCGTTCCCGCCTCAATTGGTAGCTGTATTGCCGTGATGTTTATCATGAAGATTGTCGGCGCAAACATGATGCGTCTGTGCCTGCTGACCCGCAGGGGTAAAACTGCCACCCCGCCTGTTACCCGCAAGGAGAGCTGATATGTCGACAACCCCGCGCCCTATGGTGACAGATATTTTTATTGAAGGCGCCCGTAAAGGCTGGACCGTCGCCACGACCAGTACATTACCAAATGTGGTAATGGCGTTTATTCTTATAAAAGCACTGGAAATTACCGGAACCTTGTCTCTGATAGGCAAAGTGTTCGCGCCTGTAATGGGGGTGTTCGGTTTGCCTGGTGAAGCCGCTGCGGTTCTGATTGGCGCCTGGATGTCAATGGGAGGTGCTATTGGTGTGGTTATCGGCCTGTTTGAACGCGAGATACTGGCCGGTGAGCATATTGCGATTCTGGTGCCCGCCATCTATCTGATGGGTTCGCAGGTACAGTATCTCGGCCGTATTCTTGGGGTAATTGGTACCCGCGCGGCGCGCATACCGCTGATGATTGGCATCTCATTGCTTAACGCCTTCCTCGCTATGTGGCTAATGCGCATCATTCTCTGACGATAAGGATACTGAATATGGATATGAACCATTACACCCGTCTGCTCAGCCAGCTGGTCAATATTGATTGTGGTACCCAGACGCCGCAAGGTGTCGCCACGGTAGCATCACGGCTTTGTGCCTTGTGGCAGGAAGCTGGCTGGTTTACCCGCACAGTAGAACTGGACGATGCCTGTGGGCCAGGTTTGCTGGTCACTAACCGCCATGAAGCGGCACATTATGATGTACTGCTCATCGGCCATATGGATACCGTTTTTCCTCCGGGGACTGTAGCACAGCGCCCAATGAGCGAAGACGAAACCCGGATATATGGCCCGGGCGTGTCAGACATGAAAGCCGGTTTACTGAATATTTTCTTCGCCCTGAATAACCTGACCAAAACAGACAATGAGCGGTTGTCGATAGCGGTTGCCATGAACCCGGATGAAGAAGTCGGTTCTCCCTGGTCTCAGCAATGGCTGAGCGAACTGGCTAGCCGTGCCCGTGTTGTACTGGTTTGCGAAGCGGCCCGTGCCGATGGTTCACTGGTTAAAGCACGTAAAGGCGTGGCAACCTGGGAAATACACTTTAGTGGGGTCGCAGCCCATGCGGGTAATGAGCCGGAAAAAGGGCGCAGTGCGATTACCGCCCTGGCACATACAGTACTGGCCGTTAACCAGCTTGCCAGTCTGGATGCGGGGACAACAGTGAATGTGGGGATTATCAGCGGAGGGGATGCGCCAAATATTGTCGCGGCCCACGCTTCTGCCACAGTCGATATCCGTTTCTGGGAAAACAGTGATTACGAAAGGGTAAAAGAGGCTCTGTTCACATTGTGCAGCAAACCGGGGTACAACGGAGTGGCGCTGTCTGCTCACTGTCTTGCCCATAAACCTGCCATGACGCCAGGCAAAGCGACCGGGGCGCTAATGCATCATATTGAACAGGCTGGTGAGTGTTGTGGCGTGCCCATAACCTGGCAAGCGGTTGGCGGAGGAAGTGATGCGAATTTAACCGCGGCATTAGGGATCCCTACCGTGGATGGCCTGGGGCCTGTTGGAGGTGGTTTCCATTCACCTGATGAATACCTGGAAAAGGCATCTGTCGCACCGAGAATCGCGCTCTTAGGCGAAATTATCAGCGGATTACCTTGCAGTGAGGATATAGTAGAAAACACTAATAATTAATTAATCTTATCTATAAGTGCTATTTTTAACTAAAAATAGTCATAATGAAAAAGTATTAGTCTACTACCAGTTTAAGTAGCCCCCGATGACAAGCCGATTAAATCGGTTACAATGTCGGCGAATAACATAAAAATTAATCCGTGAAAATTGCCCGGCCAGTGGCCGGGATTTTTTTCTTGCCTGCTACAGATACCTGCAAATGGCAAAGAACAGGGAAGTAAAACAACCCGCAATACTTTGCCTGAATTGCGTGTTCAGCCATGGCGCAGGTATAACCGGGGTACGTGCAGTATCACCGCCCCACTCCCCGGCTATACATCAGGTTAAAACGATTCCCAGTCCCCAGCAGTACTGACTTCTGTCCGGCTGGTTTTCTTCACCGGCGAACTGAGTGCTGCTTTCGGTGCAGAATGGCCCAGGTTTGCCTGACGCCCAATGTTGTCGCGCTGGTCCGTGGACAGGCGGAATTTCGCCACAGAACGCTGCAGGCCTTCCGTCTGGCGTTCCAGTTCTGCTGCTGCAGTGGCAATTTCCTGAACCAGTGAGGAGTTTTGCTGGGTCACACTATCCATCTGGGTAATCGCAATCCCCACCTGAGACACACCTTTACTCTGCTCTTCAGAAGCACTGGCTATCTGCTTCATTATTTCGGTCACATTGGAGACAGCTTTAACAATATCCCCCATGGTGCTACCTGCTTCATCCACCTGGCGGGAACCGTTATCCACCCGTTGTACTGAGTCGCTGATAAGCGCTTCAATCTCTTTTGCTGCCCCGGCGCTACGCTGGGCCAGGTTACGTACCTCACTGGCCACCACGGCAAAACCACGCCCCTGCTCACCAGCACGAGCGGCTTCAACTGCTGCGTTCAGTGCCAGAATGTTGGTCTGGAAAGCGATACTGTTAATCACATTGGTAATTTCAGCAATTTTCTTCGAACTCTCGGAAATCCCCTGCATGGTACTGACCACATCGCCAACCAGGCGACCGCCTTTGCTGGCCGTTTCAGAAGCCTGCTGCGCCAGCGCACTGGCATGATTAGCGTTTTCCGCATTGAGCTGCACAGTAGACGTGATTTGTTCCATACTGGCCGCGGTTTCCACCAGGGCAGCGGCCTGCTGCTCAGTGCGCGAAGAGAGGTCGTTGTTACCAGACGCAATTTCCGTCGCCCCCTGCCAGATATTCTCGGTACCAGAGCGAATTGCGCTGACCGCAGTCCGCAGGCTGTCCTGCATTGCCCTGAGTAATGGCACCAGTTTCCCGACACAGTTACGCCCTTCATCCACCAATGGCTGGCTCAAATCCCCTTCTGCTATGACACGGAAATGCTCGCGGATCCTGTCCAGCGGTTTTACCAGGAAACGGACTAAATAGCGGTCGGTGAACAGCAACAATGCAAGACCAATCAATACGGCAATAATAATGATGGTTTTAGTCACCGACGTCAGGTGAGCAACTTCTCTGCGCGTCTCATCAAGCTGAGCGCCAGCGGCTTTATTGTAGCTGGTTGCCGCTGCGCCAAAGGCACGGCTTAACGCAGGCGTCACATTGTGCGCATGGTTGCGGTATTGATCCGCAGTACCAGAGCGTGCCAGCTCCATTTGTGGTGTAACGCCTTCTTCATACAACTTTTGCCATGCGTTGATAACCTTGTCGGAGGTCTCTTTATCCATGGGGCCTGGCGAGCCTTGTTTAAAAACAGCCAGTTGATGCGCCATATTGTCCAGCGCTTCTTTGACTGGCCCAAAGTCTGCCTCAGTCGGCATTTTGCCATCCGCTTTGTTTTCCATTAAGCGGGTCAGGCGGGTTATAAAACGGAAGTATTGATCATTACCACGGCTCAGCGCATTCATCTGATCCGCCAGTAACTGACCTTTGGTATTCCCTGCAGTCTGCTGGTCAAGGGAGTAGACACTGTAGGCACCGACACCACACCACAGCAGGCAAAACAAGCCCAATACTGACAGCATGACCGAACGAATTGTAAAATTTTTAAGGAAGCCCATATCTGCACCTTGTAACTGGTTATTATTTAATCGCAGTTCGAAACATCTGAAGGGGTTATCGGCACCCGGTGCAGAACATGTAACTTATTTTCTTATTGTCACGATGTAATTTGATGGCCGCTCACAAATTACCGCTAAAACATTGGGGAAATCAGGTCAGCCGGTGTTGTTTATCCGGATACATTTTCGCCGGGCAGTGGCTGTCTCCTGCCATCTGGCATAGCTCAATTTCAATCGTATTGCATATTGCGTCCAGGGCGAGATCGTTCGCTTCTGTTCCGAAGGGCTCTTCCAGCTCTTCCGCCAAAGTATCCAGCGAGATAAAAGTATAAGAAATAAAGACAGAAACCATCGGAGTAAAGACGTGGATCTGGTTTATCAGCGCAAAAGGTAACAACGTACAAAAAGCATAGACTGTGCGGTGCAAAATCAGTGAGTAGGCAAACGGCACTGGTGTATTGGCGATACGCTCACAACCACCCAAAATACCAGAGAGTTGATTCAGGTGTGCATTAAGGTTCTGGTAGAGAATATCGGAAATCCGCCCACTACGGCGTGCCTCAGCCACCTTTTCCCCCATGATTAACAATAACCGGTTACAGGGGGTTTGCTGGGTATTCACGAAAGTGGCTACGGGCAGTTCAATAAACCGTTGTAACACTGCGGCTACCGGTTTATGACGCAACTGGTAATTAAGGCAGTAGCAAAATGCCAGCAGGTCGTTTTTCAGGCTTTGCTGATAGTGAGCATCGTTGGGAAATAAGGTTATAACTTCACGCATTAATGAACGGCAATTAATTAGCAGGCTGCCCCACAATTGGCGCGCCTCACAATAACGCGCCCATGACGCACTGTTACGGAACCCAAGGAAAATCGCAATCGCAATACCCAACAGGCTGAAGGGCGCAAGGGTTATTTTAACATGCAGGCTTTCATACCAGCTATATACCCCAAGCAATATCAAGGATAACAGCAAATTCAATAATAACCGTGAGTATATTTTAGACATCACGGAACCGTGCCACGCAAATAACCGCGTGAACCAGTGTTGAGCCGGGCGAACAATCATAATAGTCAGTCTGTGTCAGTCATAACGCGTAGTGCGCTTATTGTATGCAGGCCGGGTAACGCTAGCACAAGGGCACGTTCAACTCTAGCCAAAAAGCTAAACGACTTATGTCAGCCAGCCGCATTAAAAGAGGAAATCATGAGTAGAATAAAGGGGATTATTTGAGTGTTTTTTCCCTGCCAGCCAGCCTGCAACATAATAACCAGCGGCAAGGCCAATACAGCAGATAACAGACCATAAATGGGTAAAAAACCTTTTTTTTAACTATCACTGTTAGCTTTACGACAATTTCTCAGCGTAATTACAGGGTTTTAACCACAGAAACAGAAACATATAACCAACAGACTGGCAACATCCCCAATACTTCCCGTCACAAAAATAATCCCCTTATTTTTAAACCGGAATACCCTTATTGACTATGCGTCACTCCACGATACAGAGAAGAAAAAAAGCCTGCTAAATAGCAGGCCTGAAACCGATGACACCCTCACTTAAACAGCGGAATACCATTGGTAAGTACAAGGGAATACCCAAACAATTAATTCATTGATATACGATACATCGCTACAGTAACAACCGGTTAGTGGTTAACCGATAATGCATCGTAACCTTTCCAGCGGTAATTCAGCATTGATACTATCCAGCAGAAAATAAATAAGCCGACCACCACAAACCCGGCATTACCTAAATTATCATTGAGTAAACTCACGATATTCCAGAAGCCACCCTGTAAATCCAGTTTTTCCATAACCAGGCCAAGCGCTTCCATACCACCAATAAACAGCGCAACGACCACAGAAGTTCCGGTAATGGTCATATTGTAATAAAGCTTGCGTTGGGGTTTGTTAAACGCCCAACCATATGCGCCAACCATCACAAAATTATCCAGCGTATCAATCAACGCCATTCCACTGGCAAATAACGCCGGGAAGACCAGTATTGACCAAATCGAAATGCCGTTGGAAGCTGACGCCGCCGAAATACCCAGTACACCAATTTCCGTTGCGGTATCAAAGCCCAGGCCAAACAAGAAGCCAACAAGATACATCTGCCAGCTATGGGAAATTAACCGAAATGTCCGCTTAAACAACCAGCTCATGATGCCGCCGCCAATGGCATCTTCCATAACATTGTTTGCCGGCTCGCCACGTTTCAGGCGGCTAAATGCGTGCCATACTCCACGCAAAATCACCAGATTCACCAGTGCCATAGCCAGTAAGAACACGGCAGAAACCGTTGTGCCTATTACACTACCGGTTTCATGAAACCAGTCCATTTTATGCTGAAAAGCCGCCGCTGTGGCTGCAATGGCAATCGTGGCAAGAATCACAATGCTGGAGTGCCCCAGCGAAAACCAGGCACCCACACCCAGTGGACGTTTCCCTTGCTGCATCATCTTGCGGGTAACATTGTCGATAGCGGCAATATGGTCAGCATCCACGGCATGGCGTAAACCATAGCACCAGGCCAGCAAACTGGCAGCCATCAGCGCCGGGCTGTGGCTAAAAGAGATAAACGCCCAGCCCCACGCGCCAAGGTTAGCTAATAACAAAGCACTGACCAGTGACACGGCGCGCCCATCCAGATGAGACATTTTCAACAACATAACAGGTTCCTTGGTTATCCCTGCAACCGGGCAGCCGCGACCAGCGCCTGCCCCCATGAAAGTGCGCCGTCTCCTGCCGGAAGAGCATGGGGAAACAACACATGATAATCGCCAAGCCAGTGCTGAAGGCGCTGGCGAAAAAGCCGATTGTGAAAAACACCGCCTGCGCAGACCACGGTAGTAATACCCTGTGTCCGGGCATGCTGACTGGCCAGTTGAGCGAACCCCCGAGCCAGCGCATCATGAAACACCCAGGCTTTTTCTGGCACCGTTGCATTCAGCGCCAGAAAAGCGGGCCAGAAAACAGCCAGGTCCAGCATGTTATTCTTCACGGGTAAGGGAATGGTGTGGCGCAAGCCTGAGCACTGCAAAGCCAGCGCCTCAAGGCTACAGGCCGCTTCCCCCTCCCAGGTTTGCTGGTCTGCCACACAACCCAGTGCTGCGGCTACTGCATCAAATAACCGCCCGGCAGAAGACGCCAGCGGTGCATTAACTCCCCGGACAATGGCTTTCTCCAGCACAGCCCAGGGGTGCGCCAGCAAACTGGCGCAGTACGGGTTGCTCTGCCAGCCTGGCACAAAAGCCAGACATTGCGCCAAAAAATTACGCCAGGGCTGGCGTGCGGCCAGGTCTGCGCCGGGTAAAGCAACAGGGGGCAACCCGCCCAGGTGGCGGCACTGGCGGTAGTCCACCAGCAAACACTCCCCACCCCACAACGCGCCATCACTTCCCATGCCAATACCGTCCAGGCTGAGCCCTATCACAGGTTTGGTTGACCGTGGTAAACCATGCTCGCCCATACACGCGGCCAGGTGCGCGTGGTGATGCAATACCGTTTGTACCGGTAACCCCATGTCACGGGCAATACTGTAAGTCTGGTAACCCGTGTGCGCATCGGCCACGATATGCCGGGGAGTAAAACCATAGACTTCGCACATCACATGCCAGGCCTGCCACCACTGTTCCTCCACCTGAGGGTCGTGCAGATCCCCCAGGTGCTGGCTGAGAACAGCCTGGTGACCACGCGCCAGGCAGAAGGTATTTTTAAGGTCGCCCCCCAGGCTCGCCAGCGGTTCCACTGACGCAAATCCAGGTGGTAGCAGTAAGGCATCGGGGACAAAGCCTCTGGCCCGGCGCAGCATCGCACCATCGGCAGCCAGTACTGAATCATCCATCCGTTGCAGGATGTCGCGGTTATGCAGCAGGAAACCATCAGCGATACCCGCCAGGTCGCTACAGGCGTCTTCATTACTCAACACGGGAGGCTTGCCGCTCAGGTTGCCAGATGTCATCACCAGTGGGCGGTTCACGCCCTGCATCAATAAATGCTGAATAGGGTTGGCTGGCACCATCACCCCCACTTCGTTCAACCCCGGCGCGATGGCGGAACACAGATTATTAACCTGCGTTTTATCCACCAGCACAACGGGTGCTGCCGGTGTTAACAACAGTTTCTGCGTGCTGGCGCTCAGTGATGCGGCATCTGGCAGCATCACCGCCAGCGGTTTGCCTGGGCGCTGTTTGCGCTGGCGCAGGCGCATCACCGCCTGCAGGCTGGTAGCGTCACAGGCCAGGTGAAATCCGCCCAGGCCTTTAACCGCCACAATCTCTCCACGCAACAAACAGGCGATAGCCTGCTGTAGTGCCGCTTCCCCTGCCAGTGCGGGTTCCCCACTATGCTGCCAGGAAAGTTGCGGGCCACATTCCGGGCAGGCGACAGGCTGGGCGTGGAAACGCCGGTCAGCCGGGTTCTGATACTCGCGCTCACACAGGGTGCAGAGCGGAAAAGCGGCCATTACAGTATTTGGCCGGTCATAAGGCATCGCACGGATAATCGTGAGGCGCGGGCCACAGTGTGTACAGTTGATAAAAGGATAGCGATAACGGCGTTCAAGCGGGTCATTCATTTCAGCGAGGCAGGCCGGGCAGGTTGCCGCATCCGGGGCTATTTGCGTCACCATTGCGCCTTGTGTTGCGCTCTGGCGAATGGTAAACCCCTGCGGCTCTGCAACCCAATGAAAGGGAGACGGCTCAATGCTGTCAATCCGCGCCAGCGGAGGGCAGTGTTGATGTAAACCGTCAACAAATGCCTGGCTGTTGCCATACAGGCGCACCAGCACGCCAGCGCTGTCATTGCAGACATCGCCAGTCAGATTGAAATGTTGCGCCAGTTGCCAGACAAAGGGACGAAACCCCACTCCCTGAACTTTACCGCGAATGCGTAAGCAAATACCGTTATCGTTCATCTTTTTATCATACGCTGCGAGCCAGGCCCGCAGCGCATTTCCAGCCTTATGCGATAGCTTCGCGCAGGCGTGCTTTCATATCGTTGTAAGTGGTTTGTGCATAATTCTCTGCCCAGCGCTGGTCTTCAATCGCCGTCACGTTAACCGCACAATATTTGGTTTCCGGTGTTTTGGAGATGGGATCCAGATTGTCCTGAGTCAGTTCGTTACATGCGCCAATCCACCACTGGTAGGTCATGTACACGGCACCCGTATTGATACGTTCGTTGATATTGGCACGGCTGATAACTTTCCCGCGGCGGGAAGCCACCCAGACCAGTTGCTGGTCTTTCACACCAAGGCGTTGCGCATCTTCCGGGTTAATCTGGACAAAGCCCGGTTCATCCGCCAGCGTTTGTAGTGCAGCACAGTTACCGGTCATAGAACGGCAAGAGTAGTGGCCCACTTCACGCACCGTACACAAAACCAGCGGGTAGTCGTTATCCGGCACTTCAGCCGGTGCACGCCACTGTGCAGCAAACAACTTGCCTTTGCCGGTATCGGTATCGAACTTGTTATCTTTGTACAGATACTGGGTCCCTGGGTGGTCAAGGGTTGGGCAAGGCCACTGAACGTGCCCCATATCCCCCATTTTTTCGTAGGTCGCGCCATAGAACAGCGGGCACAACTCACGCAACTCATCCCAAATTTCCTGGTTATTTTCGTAGTGCATCGGGTAACCCATTGCTGTCGCAAGCAGGCTGATAATTTCCCAGTCACGTTTTACGTTGTACTGCGGCTCAATGGCTTTTTCGAAACGCTGGAAACCACGGTCAGCACAAGTGAAGACACCACCATGCTCACCCCATGACGTCGCAGGCAGCAGCACATCCGCCACTTCTGCGGTTTTGGTCATGAAGATATCCTGCACAACAACAAAATCGAGCGCTTCGAACCCTTTACGCACCAGACCCAGGTCGGCTTCGGTTTGCAGCGGGTCTTCGCCCATGATGTAGTAGGCTTTGATTTTCCCTTCCAGCGCCAGGTGTGGCACTTCAGTAATGCGGGTACCCACTTTGTCATCCATGATTGCCGGGTCAATGTTCCAGGCTTTGGCAAACTTGGCACGCACATCGGCGTCGGTAACATTCTGGTAGCCAGGGAACTGGTTAGGCAGAACCCCCATATCACAGGCGCCCTGTACGTTGTTCTGACCACGAACCGGGCCAACCCCAACATTTTCACGGCCCAGGTTGCCGGTCAGCAAAGCAAGGCTTGCGAGGCCTTTCACCACGTCAACAGCCTGGCCAAACTGAGTAACCCCCATCCCCCACATGATGGTGGCGGAAGGTGCTGCAGCATAGGTACGCATCGCCTGGCGGATTTGTTGCGCGCTCACCCCGGTCAGGTGTTCTACGGCTTCCGGTGCGTAGTCTTTTACCACTTCACGGTAAGCATCCAGACCTTCGGTATATTTCGCAACGTATTCTTTGTCGTAGAGATTTTCTTCCAGCAGAACGTAGGCGAAGGCATTGACCAGCGCCATGTTACAACCGTTTTTAATTTGCAAATGCTGGTCAGCAATACGGGCGGTTTCAATGCGACGCGGATCGCAAACAATGATTTTGGCACCATTTTCTTTGGCTTTAATCACCCGGCGCGCCACGATGGGGTGTGAATCCGCACAGTTGTAGCCAATAACCAACAGGCAACGGGAATTTTCAATGTCACCAATGGAGTTACTCATTGCCCCATTACCTAATGTTGCCTGTAAACCGGCAACCGACGGGCCATGGCACACACGCGCACAGCAATCGACGTTATTGGTATTGAGCACTGCACGGGCAAACTTCTGCATCACAAAGTTAGTTTCGTTACCCGTACCGCGAGAAGAACCGGTAGTCATGATAGACCGTGGGCCATATTTGGCTTTGATATCGCTTAAACGCTTTGCGGTATAGCTAATCGCTTCTTCCCAGGAAACAGGCTGAAGCTTGCCGCCTTTTTCATAGCGAATCATCGGCTGCTGGAGGCGTGGCGTCAGCAATTTGGTATCGTTCAGGAAGTCCCAGCCATAGTAACCTTTAAGGCATAATTCGCTCTGGTTGGTTTTCCCGTCTGCGGCTTCGGCACGGATAATTTTGTTGTTTTCAACGACAAGTTTCAGTTTGCAGCCTGCTCCGCAATAGGGGCAAACACTGGTAATTTTTTTCATCTATAACAGACCTGTTAAAAGTTGAAAGTCACTGAGGTTAAAACATCAGCGAGGTGGAGGTATCCAGAGCAGCACGGCGGCGTTTTTCCGCACTCATTGACTCCAGCTTATTTCTGTCGACACAAACAATTGCGTTGGTCGGGCAGGCTTCAACACAGGCAGGGCCATTTTCACGGTGAAAACACAGGTCACATTTGTGCGCTTCTGCTTTTTCAGCCTGAATATTCAACCCGGCACCGCTGTTACGCACCACCGGTTTCACAACGACATCCATCGCGCCATATGGGCAGGCAACAACACAGGTTTTACAACCAATGCAGCGTTCTTGCATGACATGAACAAAACCTTTATCGCGGCTGATGGCGCCGTTCGGGCAAACATTGGCACAGGGAGCATCTTCACACTGGCGGCACATGGTTGCTGTCGAGATATTGACGCCTTTAATAACGTGAATGCGTGGTTGAAAAGTCTGTGGCGTCAGCGCAGCGCAATCCTGGTTTTCCTGGTGAGATACCACACATGCCACTTCACATGTGCGACACCCGATACATTTGCTCGCATCAGCAAGGATGAAACGGTTCATCTACTTCTCCAGCAGTAATAGTGGTTTCCGCGCTTATTAAGCACGTTTCATGCCAATTATTAACATACTGTTATTTAACACTTTTATTTTTTATTATTGCCAAAAAAAATGTCATCGACATAAGTGACGATGACATCTGACAACATGATGACAGCGAAAAATCAGCAGTCTGGCTCCAGTAAAGCAAAGCCGCCCTGCCCTTCCCAACCAGCCAGCCTGGCATAAACTTCATCCACGGCAGCAATCACCGGTGCGGTCATGGGGTAATAAAAACCCACGATATCGGGTTGGATACCGAGGAAAATCACCTCGCCCACATCCTCTTTGATTTGGTCAACCAAATAGTTCAGTGGCATGTTATGGGTGGTCATCATAAACATTTCAGCAATATCATCCGGGTTGATAACCCGGATTTCCCCGGGGTTGAGCCCCATTTCGGTGGCATCAACCAGCAGCAGGCGGTCTGGCCGTAATTCCCGAATCGCCACGACGTCATTTTCCGGGGCGCTACCGCCATCTATCAGTACCCAGTTACCCTGAGGCGCCGACCGAAAGCGCTCAGCCAGTAACGGACCGGCGCCGTCATCGCCCATCATGCTGTTGCCAACACATAACAGAACATCAGTCATGTTGCCTCCTGACCATCAGGTACACTGCCGGCTCCTGGTGAATAGCCTGCAACATGGACAGCATTTGCTCACTCCAGCTTTGTTGCTCCGGCGTTTGCTGGCTGCGGGCGTTATCAAACGCGTAAGCCAGCATATCGACATGAGTACTGTCGATAACGATTTCACCATAACGCGGCACACCTTCCATTTTACGCCGCGCCTGGCTGCCCGTTTCGAGTGTTGCCACCCATGCCTGGTAAGCCGGATAAGGGCACGTTAACGCGGCCTTCAGGCAGTCAATCACCCCCAGATGATGGCCAATCGCCAGGCTGTAATACACCACTTGTTGGGCATCTGCGGGCGTATTGTCGTTTTCATCGACAAATTTGCGGCTCAACTGGCTGAACACCACGGTTTCACTCATCAGACTCGCTCCCCAGCCACCAGATTTTGCAGATTGCCGACAATTTCACTCAGGCGCGGATCATTTTCGCTCGACAACCAGCTCCCCACTTTCTCTTCACCCTGCGCCAGCATACGCAGATAATCATTGGCAATCTGGCGGCCATAGCGGTAACCCGCCAGGCGGCGTGCTTCACGCTCAACACGCACACGCAATGGCTGGACCATATCCGGGTGTAATAACTGGGCAGGCTGGTTATCCACTTCGCCCGGCAAACGGGCATGGATTTTCTGCTCAAGCAGCCCCAACGCCATGGCAAAACCATACAGTGTGGCTGCCGGTGTCGGCGGGCACCCCGGAATGTAAACATCCACTGGTACGATTTTGTCGGTACCGCCCCAGACGCAATACAGGTCATGAAAAATGCCGCCGCTGTTGCCACAGGCCCCGTAAGAAATACAAATTTTCGGATCCGGGGCTGATTCCCAGGCACGCAACGCCGGTGAGCGCATCGCGCGGGTGACCGCGCCAGTGAATAACAGGATGTCGGCATGGCGTGGAGATGGCACGACTTTGATGCCGAAGCGTTCAGCGTCAAACAGGGGAGAAAGCGTGGCGAAGATTTCAATTTCACAGCCGTTGCAACCACCACAGTCCACCCGGTAAACATAGGCGGAACGTTTAATCTTTTTCAGCAATGACGCTTTCATCTGCGCAATGGATTCATCCACTGTCATGGGGACCGGGATCCCGTTGGCGTCGCGTGGCCCTAACAGGTTGCTCATCAGCTGGCCTCCTTCATCTGGCGGCTGAAATCAATTTTGTCTGACGGCGCAAGGCACTGCTGACGCTTGCAGTCCGGGCAGGTTTCAAAACTTTCCCGGCGGGATTCGGCGCGCGGGTCACCCTCGTGGGCTAACAGAGCAATGGCGTAATCAATCTCTTTTTGTACCGCAAAAGGCTTGCCGCATTCCCGGCAATGGCACAGGTCAAAACGCGCCTGCTGGAGGAAATCCTCTTTACGCCATACAGCAAGCTCGTACTCCTGGGAGAGCTTAATCGCCGCAGTTGGGCAAACTTCTTCGCACCGGCCACAAAAAATGCAACGCCCAAGGTTAAACTGCCAGGCTTGCTGGTCAGTTGCCAGGTCTGTTTCCACGCTCAGTGCGTTAGACGGGCAGGCATTAACGCAGGCTGCGCAACCAATGCATTGCTGAGGGTTATGTTGCGGCTTACCCCGGAAATTTTTATCAACCTCAATCGGGCTGAGCGGGTAGCTTTGCGTCGCCACCCCGGTTTTCAACGCTTTTTTGATAAACGTAAACATCATTACTCCTCTGCGCCCACCAGACGCGGGCGCCAAAGACGTTATTTCAGTGGCGAGTTTTTGCGTTCAATGCTGTAACGTTCGAGCTCTTTATAAGGCACAACTTTGCTTTTACGTTTACGCACATCCACTACCGTCATACGGTCCGTGCAGGAGTAGCACGGGTCAAGGCTGCCGATAATCAACGGTGCGTCAGACACGGTATTACCGCGCAACATATAACGCAGAGTTGGCCAGTTGGCATAAGTTGCGGCACGGCAGCGCCAGCGATACAGCTTCTGGTTGTCGCCAGTCATACTCCAGTGGATATCATCGCCACGCGGTGCTTCTGCAAAACCTAAAGCGAAGCGGTGGGGAATGTATGTGAAGCCTTCCACCATCAGCGGGCCACCTGGCAGGTTATCCAGACCGAAATCAATCATATTCAGTGCGGTAAATACTTCGTTAATTCGCACTTTGAGGCGGGAAATGACATCGCAGCCCTGTTCACTGTGGACTTCCATCGGCAGTAATCCGTAACCGACAAACGGGTGATCGGCACGGGTATCGCGGGCATGCCCGCTGGCGCGCACCATTGGGCCCACGTTACTGAAGTCACGGGCTATTTGCGGGTCAAGGCGGCCAATTCCCACAGTACGCTGTTCAATATTTGGCGTACTGAGCAGAATATCGACCAGATCCTGCACGTCACGGCGCATCTGCTGAGCCAGCTTACGTGTCTGAATCATGTCATCTTTGAGCATGTCGCGGCGAATACCGCCAATCAGGTTCAGCCCATAGGTTTTGCGCGCACCGGTCAGGATTTCAGCCATTTTCATAGACTGCTCACGTACCCGGAAGAACTGCATAAAGCCGGAGTCAAACCCGACAAAGTGGCAGGCCAGCCCGAGGTTGAGCAGGTGGCTGTGCAGGCGTTCCACTTCCAGCAGAATCGCGCGAATCATCTGCGCCCTTTCTGGTACCTGAATCCCCATAGCATTTTCCACAGAGGTGGTGTAGGCCGTGCTGTGTGCAAAACCGCAAATACCGCACACCCGGTCAGACAGGAATGTCACTTCGTTGTAACCCATGCGAGTTTCAGCCAGTTTTTCCATACCACGGTGGACATAGAACAACCGGTAGTCGGCATCAATGATGTTCTCGCCATCAACAAACAAGCGGAAATGCCCCGGTTCATCAGAGGTGACATGCAATGGGCCAATCGGCACCACATTGTTTTTCTTGTCACCCAGTTCATTAATGAACGGGTAAGTTTCCTGATCAGTGGTTGGTGCCGGGCGCTGGCGGTAATCCATGCTGTCTTTGCGCAGTGGGTACAAATCATCCGGCCAGTCATCAGGCAGCACCAGGCGGCGTTCATCGGGTAACCCGACGGGTTGCAGACCATACATGTCGCGCACTTCGCGCTCACCCCACACCGCAGCCGGTACGCGTGGCGTTACCGCCGGGTACTCCAGTTTCACCGGGTCCACTTCAACACGGACTGTAATCCAGCAACGCTCGCCCTGCTCCATCGACAAAACATAATAGACTGCGTAGTTACCACACAGCTGACGTTCGTCATTACCAAACAGCACTGACAACCATCCACCTTGTTGGTAGTAGAGATGTTCAACCACCTCTGGCAACCGGTCGACCTTAACCGTTAACGTTATCTGGTCTTTGGTCTGCCAGGCAGCTTCCAGGATAACGCCCGGGAAAGCCTGATGTAGCGCAGCAATATACTGCTGGCCGATTTTTTCTTCTGACATGAATACACTCTCTTAAATCACGCCACCAACAAGGAGACGAACGCTAAAAAGGCAAAGCCGAACCCGGCCCAGGTAACCCGGGAGGTGGCAAGAAAACGCAGTCGCGCCATGCTGTTCTCAAACAGAGCAATCACCAGCACGCCAACCACCAGTTTGACCAGCGCGATAACCACCGCCAGCGCCAGACCAGACCAGGAGAACTGCGTCATTTGCCCCCAGGGGATAAACACACCCAGAAACAGTTGCAGCACCACCAGTTGCTTCAGGCTGATTGCCCATTTCATGACGGCAAACCCGGCACCGCTGTATTCCGACAGCGGCCCTTCCTGCAGTTCCTGTTCAGCTTCCGCCAGGTCGAACGGCAGTTTGCCCATCTCAATGAATGTGGCGAAGCCACAGGCAACCAGTGCCAGAACCAATGAAATACTGTGGGAAACAGGCCAGTGCGCAATAATCAATGCGATATTGCCCACATTAGTGGAACCGGCCACTAACGCTGCCACCCACAAACCCAACAGCAACATGGGTTCAACCAGCACCCCGAGCATCGCTTCACGGCTGGCCCCAAGACCGGTAAACGGGCTGCCGGTATCCAGACCGGCGATAGCGAAGAAAAAGCGCACAATGGCAAACAGGTAGAGAAGCGTTATCAGGTCACCCAGTGGTGCAAGGGGAGAAGCCTTTGTCACCACCGGCAACGCGGTGGCAATTGTTAGCAACACCCCACACATCACAAAAGGTGTCAGGCGGAACACCCAGCCAGATGCCGCAGGTGCTACGCTCTGGCGGCCCAGCAGTTTGACTAAATCTCGGTATTCCTGGAGCAGACCCGGCCCACGGCGGTTATGCAGCCGGGCACGGGCAACGCGCGTCACACCAGTAATCAGGGGAGCCAGTGCAAACAGCACCAGCGCCTGAATACAGGCCAGTAACACAGTATTCATCTTCAGACTCCTCGGGTAATGACAACAACCAGCAATACAGCCAGTTCGATTAAGGCCAGGCGACGGAATACCCCCGCCACACATTCACTCTGCCAGCCCGGGAATAAACGCACCGGGTTCAACCAGGTACGCAGTTTCAGTACCGGTGCAAACGCCCCTTTCACTGGCATGGCAAAACCATGCGCCGTAATCACCATTGATTTTTCGTGGTCGTAGCCGCATACCCAGGCCATGCCTTTACTGCGGGCAGCCAGGCGGTCACCTTTGAGCAACAACATCAGCAGGAAAGGCAGGAATGGGCAGGCCACCAGCAGCAGTGTCATCATGGGTTGAGAAACAGTGGTATGGGCGGTAACCAGCGGTAATGGCACAGCCTGTTGCAGTAATGGCAACAGCCAGGGCGCCGCCACACCAGCCACCACGCAGCACAATGCCAGCCCGATGACACTGAGGTTCATCAATACCGGTGCATGGCGGGCCTGTTCGGCCTCGGCGGTGCGTGGCGCGCCGAGGAACGTTACGCCATACACTTTCGCCATACACATCACCGCCAGCGCCCCGGTGATTGCCAGGCCTACTGCCATCAGCGGCCCAAAGAAGCGGCCAATAAACACCGGTGCATTACTCAAATGGAAGAAAGACTGGCTTTGTTTCCTAAATAGTTTGAACTAAAACGGTAGACGCTGATCTGATCGGCATAGCCTATCAACTTACATATCAAACATGCCAAAACCCCGCTATAAAACCACCAACTGGAAGCAATACAATCAAGCTCTAATCAATCGTGGCTCACTCACTTTCTGGATCGATGAGGACGCTATTGCCCAGTGGAAAGCCAAGGCCGAGCAACCAAGGAAAGGTCGCCCACGCGTATTTAGCGACTTAGCCATTACCACCGCGCTGATGGTTAAACGTGTTTTCTCTATGCCACTACGAGCGTTGCAAGGCTTTATCAACTCTGTGTTTAAACTGGCTGATATTCCGCTTTCGTGCCCACATTACACTTGCATCAGTAAACGAGCGAAAACCGTCAAGATTGCTTTTAAAACCAAGACGCGTGGCACCATTGAGCACTTGGCTATCGACTCGACAGGCTTGAAGGTTTATGGCGAAGGTGAGTGGAAAGTGAAGAAACATGGCACAGATGGCAAGCGCCGCGTGTGGCGTAAGCTGCATATCGCTGTCGATACCCATAGCCATGAAATTATTGCTGCGGAACTGAGTTTATCCGGCGTCACTGACGCTGAAGTTATGCCGAATTTGCTCAAGCAAACCCATCGCAAAATCCGCAATATCTCAGGTGATGGTGCTTACGACACAAGAGCCTGTCACGATGCCGTTCGTAGAAAACGGGCTTTGGTACTCTTTCCACCGAGGGAAGGTGCCGCTCTCTGGGAACAAGGTCATCCGCGTAACTTAGCGGTTAGTTGGCAAAAGCTTTATGGTTCAAATAAACAGTGGAAAAAACGGTATGGTTATCATCGGCGGTCAATCTCAGAAACTGCCATGTACAGGGTAAAGCAATTACTAGGTGGCAGATTGAGCCTGCGAAATTATAACGGTCAGGTAGGAGAAACTTACGCGATGATAAAGGCGTTGAACAAGCTCACAGGGCTAGGCATGCCTGAAACTTACCGTGTAGTTTGATTTTTAAACAATCATGAAGGGTTTTGTTCGCTGAATCGATTTAGGAAACAAAGCCAGAAAGACTGGTAAATCAGCCATTCACCGGCAAAGCCGTTCAGTGGAGGCAATGCCGCCATCGCCATCAGCCCCACCAGCATGGCGAGAGAAATCGCCGGCATGCGTTTACCCAGACCACCAAGTTTCTCAATATCGCGGTAGCCCGTGCGGAACCATACCGCCCCGGCGCCAAGGAATAAGGTGGTTTTAAACAGGCTGTGGTTAATCAGGTGATATAAACCGCCAGTCAGCCCAAGGGCAATCAGCACGGTGTCATTCAGCGCACAGCCAATCAGCCCAACGCCAAGCCCCAGCAAAATAATGCCGATGTTTTCCAGCGCGTGGTAAGCCAGCAGGCGGTTAATGTTGTGCTCCATCAGTGCGTACAACCCGCCAACAAAGGCGGTTAACATGCCCAGCAACAGCACCACGACGCCCCACCAAAGCGGCAACTGGCTACCCAGTAAAGACAAAGTGAGAATGCCGTACAGGCCCACTTTCAACACCACAGCCGAGAACAGCGCCGCTGCTGGCGCAGCAGCATTGGCATGGGCCTGCGGTACCCAACCATGCAAGGGAATAATGCCAGCCAGCAGGCCAAAACCCAGCAAGCCGAGGATCCAGATGGCAGGTGTTAACGGGAAGGCACTGACTGCGGGCTGTAAGTCGACAAAATCCAGAGTGCCGTAACGCGCCCGGAGAAGCCATGCGCACACCGCCAGCAATACCGTACCCAGGCGGCCCAGCAAGAACCACAATTTGCCAGACTGGCTGCACCCGGTAAGAAACACCGCGCACAACGCCATAATTTCAGCCATCACAATCAGCATGGCGAAATTCGTGGCGGTTACCGCCAGTACGGCTGCGGCCATCAGCAAATTCAATAAGAAGCCATTGCAACGGACATCTGTATGCCGGTGCCAGGCAATGTTGAATACACTGACAAACAGTGACGGGATACACAACGCAATCAGCCAGATACTGCTCAATGCGGTTAACTGAAACGTCATATGCATAAAGCTGAACGGGCTGGCAGCCTGAGGCGCAGCTCCGGTCAGCACGGCACCCGCCGCCAGGATAGCCATCAGGCTGCTGACAGCGCCACACACCCCGGCCAGTAAGCCACTCAGTGTGCGGGAAAAGGCAAAGACAAGCGCCAGTACTGCGGTAATGATAAAACCGAGCACCGCGCCGTCCATCAACGACAACGCATTCATTTAGTCGCCTCCGTCCCGGTATTGAATAAAGACAAATCCCCCAGACTGGCATTCACTGTCAGCGCACGCTTACGTTTGCTGGCCAGCGCCAGATCAGCGTTATCCACAACACGCAGTGCTTTGGTCGGGCAGGTACGTACACAGGCCGGGCCCTGTTCATCGAACTGGCATAAATCACATTTCACAGCCACCGCCCGAATACCTGGCACCCAGTCCAGCATGCTGCTGACTTTGGCCGGAGCGGGCGGAGCCGGCGGCGCTTTGGGTGTATTGACGTTGGCGGGAATATCCAGCGGGCGGCTGCCGGAGAACTCAATAGCGCCAAATGGGCAGGCGATGCCGCAGAGCTTGCAGCTCACACACAAACTTTCATTGAGCTGCACTGCGCCATCAACACGTTTAATCGCGTTGACCGGGCACACGGTCGCGCACGGCGCGTCTTCACAGTGGTGACATAACTGCGGCGCGGATTCATTTTTATTGCGCATGACTTTCAGGCGTGGCAGCGATTGCAGCCCCTGCTGACGATGCGTTTCAGAACAGGCCGCTTCACAGGTATGGCAACCTATGCACAGCCTGGAGTCGGCGATAACAAAACGATTCACCGGGTATGTCCTCGGGTCGATGGTCATTTTTGACGAAAACATGCCGCAAACTGTCAATTTCGACAGATATCGACACAGGTTAAGGCTCAGGCCAGTGCGTGGCGGGCCAGTTCTTGTTTAAGCTCACTCATATTCAGTGGCGTATCATCATGTACGGCCTGATACAGGCTGTCGTAGACACTGCCAATCTTGCCAAGGTAGTGGTCCAGAACCTGCTGGCGGTCGCGGATATTCACGGTGTTATCTATCTGCCCGGCATTGTTTAGTTCAGCCGTACCAATCAGCAGGCGGGTGTTATCATCACGGGTGCTTAAGGTATATTCGATGGTGTGGCAGTTAAAGCCCGTAGCTGGCTCAATGTGCACAATGAAGTGGTCAAATAACACAAAGCAGAGGTCCTCGTCGGGGCTGCATCCCACGGCGTGGTACAGGTGTGCTTTTGATAACGTGACGGCCTGAATCAGGGTATTGCAGTAGGTATGCCACTGATCCTGTAGCTGGCGATGCCGGTCGGCAATGTATTCAGCTTTTTCGCTCAGTTCCCAAATGGTCATGTTGCGTTACTCTTTTAATGGAAGTCCCCTCCATAAGCACATAACGTGCCAATTTTTAACACATTGTTTTTCATGTTTTTATTTTAAAAACACCTTAATAACCTGACTTTTGACATGTCATTTTCGTCACCTTCGTCATCGCTGACGACACTTCTTTACCTGGCAAAAAATAAAACATGGCACTTTTATTGCATTTGGTGCGCAGGGTGATTCACGAGGAGCAGTTATGCACGAAATTACACTCTGCCAGCGCGCTGTCGAACTAATGGAGCAGCAGGCTCGCCAGAATAACGCACAACGTATTACCGCTGTCTGGCTGAAGATTGGCGCGTTCTCCTGCGTGGAAACCAGCGCACTGACTTTCTGTTTCGAACTGGTGTGCCGCGGCACGCTGGCAGAAGGTTGTGCCCTGCATATAGAAGAACAACAGGCTGAGTGCTGGTGCCCACAGTGCCAGCAATATGTCACGTTATTAACCCAGCGCGTGCGCCGTTGCCCACAGTGCCAGAGCGATGAGCTCCAGATAGTGGCCGACGACGGTATGCAGATAATGCGCCTGGAAATCGAGTAGGAGTGCTGTATGTGTACCACTTGTGGTTGCGGTGAAGGCAACCGTTATATCGAAGGCGATGAGCATAATCCCCACTCACCTTTCCGTAGTGCGCCTTTCGCGGCGTCGGCCGCTGTTGCTCATAAACTGAGTATCACCGGGCTGGTGCCGGAAACCGCACACTTCACGCCAGATGAACTGACAGGCGGCGACCTGCATTATGGGCACGGTGAAGCCGGTAGCCATGCGCCAGGCCAAAGCCAGCGCCGTATGCTGGAGGTTGAAATTGATGTTCTGGACAAAAACAACCAACTGGCTCGCCAGAACCGCGCCTGGTTTGCCAAACAACAACAGTTAGTGCTCAACCTGGTCTCCAGCCCCGGTTCTGGTAAAACAACCCTGCTGACAGAAACCCTAAAACGCCTGCAAGGACGCGTGCCGTGTGCGGTTATCGAAGGCGACCAACAAACTGTCAACGATGCCGCACGTATCCGTGAAACCGGCACACCGGCAATCCAGGTGAACACCGGTAAAGGCTGCCATCTTGATGCGCAAATGATTCACGATGCCATGCACCGCCTGCCGCTGAACAACCACGGCATTCTGTTTATTGAAAACGTGGGTAATCTGGTTTGCCCGGCAAGCTTTGACTTAGGTGAACGCCATAAAGTGGCCGTGCTGTCTGTCACTGAAGGTGAAGACAAACCACTGAAATACCCGCACATGTTCGCCGCCGCCTCGCTGATGATCCTCAATAAAGTCGATTTACTGCCATACCTGGATTTTGACGTAGAAAAATGCCTTGCTTACGCCCGTGAAGTTAACCCGGCGATTGAAATCATTTCGCTGTCCGCCACCAAAGGCGACGGCATGGAGACCTGGCTTAACTGGCTGGAGGCACAACAATGTGTATAGGCATTCCCGGGCAAATCAGTGCCCTGCTGGATGACAACCAGGCAAAAGTCGATGTCTGTGGTATCCAGCGCGATGTTGATTTAAGCCTGGTTGGGCAGCACGATGAACAGGGTCAGCCGCGCCTGGGTCAATGGGTTCTGGTGCATGTTGGTTTTGCCATGAGTGTCATCGATGAGCAGGAAGCCCGGGATACTCTGGAAGCCTTACAAAACATGTTTGACGTTGAGCCCGATGTGGGTGCTCTGCTGTATGGGGAGGCGCGTTAATATGCATCTGGTCGATGAGTATCGCGACCCCGAACAGGTCCGTAAACTTCTGGTACACCTCGCCCAGCGGGCTCCGCTGCTGGGCGCCACGCCAGAACATCCACTGCGTATCATGGAAGTGTGTGGCGGCCACACCCACGCCATTTTCAAATTTGGCCTGGATCAGTTGTTACCACCCAATATTGAATTTATTCATGGCCCCGGCTGCCCGGTGTGTGTGCTGCCAATGGGGCGCATTGACACCTGTATTGATATTGCCCGCCGTCCCGGAGTTATTTTTTGTACTTTTGGCGATGCCATCCGTGTGCCTGGCCGCAATGGTTCTCTGCTGGATGCCAAAACGGCAGGCGCGGATATCCGTATTGTCTATTCGCCTATGGATGCGCTGAAACTGGCTCAGCAAAACCCGGACCATAAAGTGGTGTTCTTCGGGCTGGGTTTTGAAACCACCATGCCAGCTACTGCTATCACCCTGCGCCAGGCAAAAGCGAAAAACATCAATAATTTTTACTTTTTCTGCCAGCACATTACCCTGATCCCCACGCTGCAAAAATTACTGGAGCAACCAGATAACCAGATAGATGCGTTTCTGGCTCCCGGTCATGTCAGTATGGTTATCGGTACCCAGGCTTATAGTTTCATTTCGCAACAATTTAATCGCCCTTTAGTGGTTGCTGGTTTCGAACCCCTTGATCTACTGCAAGGCGTAACCATGCTGGTTGAGCAGAAAATAGCGAATCACGCATGCGTGGAAAACCAGTACAGCCGCGTGGTACCTGATGAAGGCAACAAGCTGGCACAACAGGCAATTGCCGATGTGTTTGTGGTGAATGGCGATAGTGAGTGGCGTGGTCTGGGCGTGATTGACGCATCCGGAGTGCATTTAACCCCGGAATACCAGCGTTTTGACGCCGAACAACACTTTAACCCGGTGCGCCAGTCAGTCAATGACGACCCACGGGCCAGGTGTGGCGATGTGCTTACCGGCCGGTGTAAACCGCACCAGTGCCCATTGTTTGGAAAAACCTGCAACCCACAAAGCGCATTTGGCGCGCTGATGGTGTCTTCAGAAGGTGCCTGTGCTGCCTGGTATCAATATCGAGCAGAGGAACCAGTGGCATGAAAACCGTTACCCTCGCCCACGGCAGTGGTGGGCAGGCAATGCAGCAACTTATCGCCCGGCTGTTTATGCGCGCCTTCGACAACCCCTGGCTGGCAACCCAGGAAGATCAGGCGCGCTTACCGCTGGATGTATTAACCAAAAGCGGCGACCACCTGGCATTTTCCACTGACAGCTACGTCATCGACCCCCTGTTCTTTCCCGGTGGGGATATTGGCAAACTGGCTATTTGTGGTACCGCCAATGATGTTTCCGTCAGTGGCGCAATTCCACGCTGGATTTCCTGCGGGTTCATTCTCGAAGAAGGCCTGGCTTATGACACCCTGGAACAGGTTGTCACCAGTATGGCCAAAACAGCCCGGGATGCCGGTATTGCCGTGGTCACCGGGGATACCAAAGTGGTGCCGCGCGGTGCCGCAGATAAGCTGTTTATCAATACCGCCGGTATCGGCGCTGTGCCCTGTCACCTGAACTGGGGCGCAAACCAGGTTGCGCCGGGCGATATTATCCTGGTCAGTGGCACACTGGGCGACCATGGCGCAACCATTCTTAATCTGCGTGAATCCCTTGGGCTGGATGGCGAGTTACGCAGCGACTGTGCCGTGTTAACCCCACTGATTCAGTCAGTGACTGGTCTGGAAGGCATTAAAGCCATGCGCGATGCCACACGCGGTGGTGTTAACGCCGTTCTGCATGAGTATGCGGCAGTCAGTGCCTGTGGTATGGAAATCAATGAAGCCAGCCTGCCTTTACACCCGGCGGTGCGCGGTGTGTGTGAATTACTGGGGCTGGATGCACTGAATTTTGCCAATGAAGGGAAACTGGTTATGGTTGTGGCTCGCGACAAAGCCGAAGGTGTGCTGGCACAACTTCGTGCGCACCCCCTGGGTGCAGAAGCGGCCATGATTGGCGAGGTAGTCGAACGCAAAGGTGTGCGGGTGACCGGTTTATACGGGGTAAAACGCACCCTGGACCTTCCTCACGCGGAGCCATTACCGCGCATTTGTTGATGGCATGCGTTTTTGGCGTTTCTTTTTTGCCATTCGTTAAGATGTACTAAAGTCTCACATGAAAATAATAACAAGGTGCGCCATCAGGCGCGCCTGACTGGATGGGCACTATGTCATATACACCGATGAGCGATCTCGGGCAGCAGGGGCTGTTCGATATCACCCGGACTTTATTGCAACAGGCTGATTTATGCGCGCTTTCTGAAGCACTTACCCGCCTGGTTCGCCAGGCCGGGCTGGCAGACCAGGCGAATATTCTGCTGTGGCAGTCCCATCATCAACGTGCCAGTTTTTATGGCACCGATGGCAAAGGCTCGCAACTGGAATATGAAGATGAAACTGCGCTGGCAAACGGCCCGCTGCGCCGGATATTGTCACGCCCGGAAGCACTGCACTGCCAGTACGAAGAATTTAAAGACACCTGGCCGCAACTGGCGCAAATGCCGTTGTATCGCGCTTTTGGGCACTACGGCCTGTTACCCCTCGCAGCCGAAGGCCATATTTTCGGTGGCTGCGAATTTATTCGCCAGAACCCGGAGAACTGGAGTGAGAAAGAGTTTGCCCGCCTGCAAATCTTTACCCAGGTGGCCGGTGTGGCCGCGGAGCAAATTCAGCATCGCCTGACATCCAGTTACGAATACCAGATATTGTGCCGGGAAAGGGACGATTTCCGCATTCTGGTTGCCATTACTAATGCCGTCTTATCAAAACTGCATCTCGATGAACTGGTCAGTGAAGCGGCAAAAGAGATCCATCACTACTTTAATATTGATTCCATCAGTGTGGTGCTGCGCAACTCACGTAAAGGCAAAGTCAGCATTTGGTCTGCTCATTATGTGGACAAAGCCGCCCCGGTGCATGACCAAAGTGAAGTGGATGAAGCTGGCACCTTATCTGAACGGGTGTTTAAAAGCCGCGAAATGCTGCTGGTTAACCTGAACCAGCGCGATGAACACGCGCCTTATGAACGTATGCTGTTTGAAATGTGGGGCAATCAGATCCAGACACTGTGTCTGTTGCCACTGATGTTTGGGCAAAATATTGTTGGTGTACTGAAACTGGCGCAGTGCGAAGAGAAGGTATTTACTGCCAGTAATATCAAGTTATTACGCCAGATTGCCGAGCGTATTGCGATTGCGGTAGATAATGCGCTGGCTTACCAGGAAATTCACCGGCTGAAAGAAAAACTGGTGGATGAAAACCTGGCGCTGACCGAACAAATTAATAATGTGTCCAGTGAGTTTGGTGAAATTATTGGCCGCAGTGATGTCATGTCATCGGTTATGAAACAGGTGGAAATGGTCGCGCAAAGCGACAGTACCGTGCTTATCCTTGGGGAAACCGGTACTGGCAAGGAACTGATTGCCCGCGCCATCCATAACCTGAGTGGGCGCAATAACCGGCGCATGGTAAAAATCAACTGTGCTGCCATGCCGGCTGGTTTACTGGAAAGTGACCTGTTCGGCCATGAACGTGGCGCCTTTACCGGTGCCAGCACCCAGCGTATTGGCCGTTTTGAACTGGCAGATAAAAGCTCGCTCTTTTTAGACGAAGTGGGCGATATGCCACTGGAATTGCAGCCCAAGTTATTGCGCGTATTACAAGAAAAAGAGTTTGAGCGCCTGGGCAGTAATAAAATTATCAACGCTGATGTCAGGCTGATAGCCGCAACTAACCGGGATTTGAAACAGATGGTCGCCGACCGGGAGTTTCGCAGCGACCTCTACTACCGGCTGAATGTTTTCCCCATCCAGTTACCTCCTCTGCGTGAACGCCGTGAAGATATTCCATTACTGGTTAAAGCCTTTACCTTCAAGATAGCGCGCCGTATGGGGCGCAGCATTGACAGTATTCCGGCGGAGACACTGCGTACCCTAAGCCGTATGGACTGGCCAGGTAACGTGCGTGAACTGGAAAATGTGATTGAACGTGCTGTATTACTGACCCACGGCAGTGTGCTGCAACTCTCTTTACCAGAGCAGGTTACGCGGAATGACCGGGCCAGTTTTGAACCGCCGGAGGATACCGACATCCCCTTACAGGGTGAAGATGAAAGCCAGCAAATTCTGCGCGTTCTGAAAGAAACTAATGGGGTGGTCGCCGGGCCGCGAGGCGCCGCACAACGCCTGGGTATCAAACGCACCACACTGCTTTCCCGGATGAAGCGGCTGGGGATAACCAAAGAAATGATTGAGTAAATAACGGCAGGCGCCGGGCGCGTCACCCCGGTGCCGCACAGTCAGGCACAGTGAACCCGGCGTTATTTTGCCTGGTGCATACAGAGTGCAATTGGCGACACCACATTACCGATAACCAGCGACTGGGCATTCACCGGATTAATATACAACACCAGCGAATTGCCAAGGCTCAGGCGCTTAAACACCAGTGGGAAAATATCATCAGGCAGGTCATCATGCCCCATGCGCTCCATGCTGGTCACTTTTAAGCGGTACTGGTTCAGCTCAATATTGTCGTAGTCGAACAAAGCCATGCGGGACAATGAATAGAGCTGATTCTGGTAGCGAACGTTACCCGATAACATGAACTGCCCGGTCTTTTTCCCGGAGGCATGAAAGGTAATAGTGCCGTCGTAAGCAAGCGGCACAGCGGAAGCTGCGTCCTCATAATGCAGGCTGGCTTCGCAATTGAGTTGTACCGGGTCTGCCGTACTGGTGATTTTAACAACCGCCAGTGCGCACATTGCCACCACCAGCACCCCTGCCAGAATCCGCGACACCATCATTTCCGTCTCCAGTTATATTTATAGGTGCTGTCGCAATACAGCAGGTTGTTCAGCCCTTTTTCCTGTGAGCAGGTAGCAATAAATATGCGCCCTGCCCGGCCTAAATAAACCTGATTTTGAATCTGGAAATAAACCACAGCCGGTTCACTGAGGCATTTTTCTTTCAGTTCTGGAGCCGCAATATTAAGGATTTCCAGCGTGTTTTTTCTCATCTCCGGAGATAACTTCTGCCAGGCGTTCAACTGGCATAACCCCAGTTTCCCTTGCGGGTAAACCTTGCTGTACAGTGGTGAGACATGCACTTCCCGGTAATTTTTTACCGCCAGGGTACTCACCAGCAAAATAGCCGCAATCAGGACTAAATTTACGACCAGGGGAATAAGCGGCAAACGCTCAGAAGGGTGGGAAGGGGTTACGCCTGGTTGCATTTCGTTGGTGGCTCCGTCAGGTTGTTCGTCTGCGGCTTGCACCCAGGGGACTACCGAAATGGCGGAATTAAAGTAGAAGCCAACACGCGGCACGGAAATAATAATGTCATCGTCATCTATCCACGCAGACAGTGTCTTGCGCAAAATACTGATGTACTGATTAAGGGAACTGTTTGAACCAGCATGCCCCTGAGACTCCCAAACCTTATCGAGAATGTCTTCACGTTTAAAAACCTCCCCCGGAGCAGACAGTAATAAAGCAAGAATACGATTAGCGGTAGGAGTCAGTGTTTTTGCTTCATCCTGATGTTGCGCATCTTGCATCTGGATGACGCCATTTTCCGTGTCATAAATGACAGTATTAGCGATAAGATAATTCATATGGGATAAGGTTAAGGCCGCCTTTAGTGTCCGTGTGCTTCCTGTCACCAGGATGGGCAAAGCATAGCATAGTTCTGCAACTATGCCGTTGTACAACCATGCGGTTATACAGCGACATAGTTTGACTATTTTTATACCACTCCTTTTATACCACTCCAGGCCAGCAACACTACCGGTTTTCCCGGCATGGTGACCAAACGCTGCAGTCACTGGTTCCCCAGGCCGGGGGCTAATTTCAGCAAAGCCCCCTTAACTCATCACTAGTGCGCATACTGAAATACCGTCGCCTTCTGCCCGGAAACCCGTTGCCATGCAACGGTGGTGCGCGCTTTGCTTTGCGGTTCGTGCAATTCCAGTTCAACTTTATGCAGCATATTAAGGAAATACAAAGTGATATAAAAATCACTGTTCTTCGTGCAGTGAATTTTATTCATGATATTGCGTTTCTTATTCGAAACAGACTTCACATTATTACCTGTGATCCGGGCAATTTGTTTTGCGCGCATGCAAGAAAAATAGTCATTAATAAATGTCTGTTCACAAGGAGTAAACAATGGCTTCTGTGGGTTTTGCTCATCTTCCAAATTCAGGTTACTCGTTTTTTGGTGTATCTCTTTGAGCTGTACCACCAAATCATTACGTAACTGAGTGATATTATTATCGACACAAACAAATTGATTTAACCGCTCTGGGGAAAACTCACTAACAATATTATAAAAATAGTTTGAACAAAAAATCAGATCCCAGTCTTCAAGATCCAATTTTTGGAAGCGCTGTAGTTCCAGAAATGGTGTGGCATCAACCACAACAACCATACGGAGGTGAGCGATATTTAACCGGCTCTTTCTGACAACATCATCCAGCACTTTTTTTATAGCCAGTGTAATAAAATAGTTTTCACCATCAATATGAATTTGATTGTTCATAATAGACCCTTTAAGTCTTAGTCTTGTTAATAACGCAGACAATAAACGGGCTTCAGTCATGCACACTATTCAGGAACCAGGCTTTGCGCTCTGAAGCGTTTACTTTTACTTTTCTTCCCCACACTGGCAGAAGGACATGTGATATCACTCAGGCATATAAAACCACTCACACGGCTAAATGTAAAATTAAACACCTTTAAATTGAGAATTTTAATTGTTTAAAACCAATTAATATAAATAAAACAGAATAAAACACCTTAAAAACTTAATACAAACGAACCACAAAATAGAAAATTCCGAAAAAATAGCGCACGGAATAAATCTTAAAAGAGTTATTTATGTGATGCATGTAGCATTTTTAATGCATTTTAATGTTTGATTTTAACAATACAGCAACCAAAAACATTAAATACAAAACATCTCACCAACATTATGAACATCCTGGATCTTTTGCAATATGAATACTGGCCATGGCATTTAGACATCGGCAGCAGAAAGGAACCATTTCACTGCCAGTGAATCGGAAGTTCGCTTGCAGGTATTAATTTTCTTATTAACACCCATTGCATGCGAAATATAACAGGCAGGCTAAATCTGTTAGTTACTGTGGGTGGTAAAACAGCCACTCTTCACGGGTTAATTCCCATAATGCTGTTTCAAGCGTGCCACAGACATAATTTCTATTGAACGATTTTATCTTGCGCATATGCTGGGCTTCAGAAATAACCGCTGAACGCGTATTGAGCTCAGCCTTTTCAACCCGCAATACCGGGCGGTTAAGTTCCCTGAACCAGTATGTATTGACACACTCGCATGCTTCCGCCATCAACCCCTGATATTGATATTCAGGAGCCAGCCAAAAACCACGGTGGTTATCTTTCTGGTCATAAAGACCGATAATACCAATCAACGTATCTGGTGCCGTTTTTAAACGTAACGACCATATCCAGGCTCGTTGCTCTTCTATTGCAGGTAGCGCAACTCCCGAGAGGAATTTTTGCGCGCCATCAGCCGGATATGGCCAGGGAACCGTTGCCACCAGATAACGGACAATCTCCCAACGCGGGAAAGTCGCCTGTATCTGTGGGGCATCACTCAGGTTAAGAGGGCGTAACAGCAAACGTTGTGTTTCCAGATAAGGCACCATGCAAACTCCAATAATCACAGTATGTGATGTCTGGTGTGATTACCGCTCCCAGAAAAAAGGAATGACTGATTGCGCCGGTAGCGGTTTCCCTAATAAATATCCTTGCAGTACATCACACCCCAGCCCGGTAAAAAAGTCCTTTTGGGCCTCGGTCTCTACGCCTTCTGCCACTACATTGAGTTTAAGTGAGCGGGCAAGATCAATTATCAAAGCAACAATTGCCGTGTTTTGCGAGCCTGGGTCAGTATCTATAATAAAAGCACGATCAATTTTCAGTTCACTGGCTGGCAGGGCTTTCAGGTAGAGCAAATTCGCATAGCCGGTTCCGAAATCATCAATAGAGATTTTCACACCGCGCGCCTTCAACTGTGCAAGGCGGGAAGCGCTTTCTTGCGGGTTATTGATGGCGGAGGTTTCCGTTATCTCAAGTGTCAACACATCCGGTGGTAGTTGGTATTTTTCGAGGCAGGCCAGCACTTGCGCTACCAGCCCAGGCTGTGCCAGTTGCAGGGCAGATAAATTCACGGCCACCGACCAGTGAGTGGCGCCTTGCGCGTGCCATTGTGCTAACTGGCGGCAGGCCTCATCCAGCACCCAGTTTCCCACAGCAATGATCAGGCCGTACTTCTCCGCGCAAGGCAGAAAGCTGTCTGGTGCCAGCAGGCCTTTTTCCGGGTGTTGCCAGCGAATTAATGCTTCAAAACCAATAATAGCGCCAGTGGGAGCACTAAATTTAGGTTGGTAATAGAGGCAAAACTCCTGATCTCTGAGTGCCTGATGCATTGCCGAAACCAGCTGGTTTTCCTGGATTTGGCTTTCGCCCATGCCAGCCTGGTAAAAATGAAAGTTATTACGCCCATGCTGCTTGGTGTAATACATGGCGGTGTCGGCATTAAACATTAACTCACGCACATCGCGCCCATCTTCCGGATAAAGGGCAATACCCACGCTCAAACTCACCCGTGCAGATTGCTGCGCGACACTATAAGGCGTAGCCACATTGTCCACCAATTGTTTGGCGAGCGTTGCGGCATCCATTGCCCGTGTTACTGGCATGAAAAGCACAAACTCATCGCCACCAAGCCGGGCAAGAATGCCACGGTCCATCAGCACTCGCTTCATTCTTGCCACGACATCCACCAGCAAGAGATCCCCGGCCTGGTGACCTAAGCGGTCGTTAACCTGCTTAAAATCATCCAAATCAAGGAACATCAACGCAAAACGCCTGTTTTCACTGCGCGCTTCATCCAGTGCGGCAGCCAGTTGTTGTTCCAGCCAGCCCCGGTTAGGTAGCCCGGTTAACCAGTCGTAATGCGCACGCTTCTCCAGTTCCGCATTCGCACGGGCTAACAAATTAACCAGTTCGCTGGTTTTAGTATGCAGGCGCGCATCCAGCACTGAAGTCAGCAGGGCAATACCCAGAATTGTCAGGCTGACCAGGGTAACCAGCAGAGCCATCCAGTTACGGTTAAGCCCATGGGCACCATGAGCATGCGCCGGGAAACAGGCCGCCATCATTCCGGTATAATGCATCCCGGCAATGCCCCCTCCCATAATACAGGCGGCAATAACCCGGTACGCATGAACAGACCGGCGGCGCTGGCGCAAATGGAAAGTTAAATACAGGGCACAGCCTGCGGCGATAAAAGCGACCATAAAAGAGGCCGCAACCCAGTATGGGTCCCAGGTGATGGCGGGGGAAATCTCAACAGCCATCATGCCGGTGTAGTGCATGGCAGCAATGCCACTCCCCATGGAGATACTGCCCGTGATTAACCGGCGTAGTGGCAACACAGCGTGGCACACCATGCGCAAAGCAAAGAGCGATGCCGCAATGCCCATCAGTAAAGAAAGTAGTGTCAGCGGCAGGTTGTAAGCAAGCTTAACCGGCATAACCATCGCCAGCATGCCAATAAAATGCATAGCCCATATACCAATTCCCATTGCTGTTCCACCGCCAGCCAGCCACCAACAGGCTGCCCGGTTTTTTACTTCCATGACTCTGCCCGCCATATCCAGAGCAGTGTAAGAAGCAACGACAGCAACCAGGAAAGAAATAGCCACAAGAACAGGATTATAGTGGACAACCATCATACAAACATCTCGGATAAACACAGTCCAGGGCTCATATTAAGCCGGGTAAACATACCAGAGTAAAAACAGCGCACCGCCGGACCGGGAATACGTGCTTGCCTATGGCCAGAAATTAGCACAGCTATTGTGGCTAAAAGCCTCATATCTAATCAACAAAAATAACGCCAGGCAAAACCCCATTTATTTTCTGGTTTTAATTGCGTTACTTCACATAGTTACATCAACTAAACGTAATACACTAAAAACCCCCCAACGGATAAGAAATATCCTATATGAAAAATAAGCATCCCAACCTTTCACCACTCGCCGAGATATTTTTACAGTCAGTTCTCCAAAAATACCGAAATCACTCGCCTCATGTGAGCATGCCCACAGGTTATCAGGCAAACATCCGCTACCGGCAGAGATAAAACAAAGCATATCTACCCGCCGATACACAAGAGAGTCTGCCAGGCCAGGGACAGATGTTCACTTGTTTTGTTGTTGGGTAGTGTGCATTTTGCTTTATTGGTGCCTGGGGTGCTGAGCGCTCTGGTTCAGGCAAAGATGATGTATGGAACCATACTGCCTGCTAAAAGCGAACTTAATTTCAATACATAAGCAATTTACAGTGATAAAGCTCTCATTTATTAACCTTAAAATATCACTTTATTGACATATAAAAGACTCTTCATCACATAAATAAGGGCAAAAATATCATCTAATTTAGCTATTGCCCTCAAACTATAACGGTATAATCTGTCACATAGGGCGTAATTATACGTCTGGTTATCTTGATTTTATTTTACATAGCAAGCAGGCTGGCTTATTTGCGCAGGGAAACCTGCCCATGGTATTCGGCATCATACTCATGTAATGCATTGATAGAAAACAATTTGCGTTAGAATAAGCCAGCTATTTTTCTCTCCCTGTTTATGCTGTTTTCCCTGACTATTCCTTCGCTATACCCATATAATACGCAATGTTAAACTCCACTTACTCTTCAGCATTACTTTTGGTGTAAGTTACCCGCTTATTTCAAAATCCCACATTAATTATAAGAATTTTCACGTTATAAACGGCATGACACAACATTATAAAAAACTACAATAACTGCCGTAATTTCAATGTAATGATTAGTTGAGTGATTAACTCAGTACAAGGGAACAGGCAGGATAGTGGCAACAGCAGGCAGAGGAATAACGCGCTGCATTCATCTCATTCAGTCATCAAACAGAGTGTATGGCAGTCAATACATATTGCTGTAATGCATGAGAGCACAAGATAACTGTTACACCTGAATTATTTCATCAAAAAGGATGTCTGATGATTTATCTAATTGATAAAGTGCTGTATTTCCGCCCGGATGATGGCGCTATCTGGTGGAGCACACCCAATGAAAGTAACACGGTTCTGACTACTACAGCCAGCCGTCTGCTATGGCTTTTGCTCGAACGCCAGGGTGAGTTATTAATGCGTGACGACATTATTTACCATGTCTGGACGCGCCATGGTCTGGAAGGCTCAAACAATAGTCTGAACCAGTACATCTCTACCATTCGTCGGTCACTGGGCGCATTTGGTCTTGAAGGCGAAATTATCAAGACAGTGCCGCGACTGGGTTTTATGTTTTCCCGGGAAATTAACGTTACTCGCCTCCCTCCCGCTCCACCGCCATCAAGTAAGGAAGATCTCCAGGCAAGGTTCATGGTACAGGAACCAATACAGCCCCCGGCATATCCTGCCCAACGAGTTGCCACAACGTTACCGGAGCCCCCCAAAAAAGGATGCGCATGGTATCAACGCAGCTGCTCACCATATAACGTTGTGCTGGCACTGCTGGTACTGCTAATTGCAGGCGGGCTGGTCACCCTGCTCCATTTAACCGGTTCATCCTCTGTGTATGAAGCAAAGCGGGTTGGTGTTATTGGCCATTGTGAACTTTACAGCCTGCCGCCGCACCCTAATGAAGGGCATCCCAATACCATTACTCTGGCAAGCCAGTTAGTTGCTTCCAGTGAGCTCCCGTGTCGTGAATCCGGCGTATTTTTCTTTCAGGCCGACCCTGGCGTATTTGAAAAATCTACCGGGCGTTTCTATGTTGCCTCTTGCGAAAAAGAGAGGGATACCCTGCAGTCCTGCGTCAGTTTCATATCTAATAATGCTGAAAAGGTACTGAGTAACTTAGTGGAGTAAACACTGAGCCACCGGGCGACAACGTGTCTGGCGCAGACAATTCAGGCAGAAATATAATGAAAGTCCCGCCTGGGTATTATTTTTCACCCAGGCGGGATAACGACAGCAGCCATTGAATGGTTCAGGCTATCAATTTAGGGCATTACTGAGCGTAACCTTCTTGATTCATGTGCTCAGCCACCAGCGTTTCATCTTGTTCTTCAGTAATTTCTGGTATTGTCAGACTGGCGCTGACACCCCAGTAGTAGCACACCAGGCTGATAACGACTGACAGGAACATATCCCAGGGTGAGCTGATGACCCCAGAGCCGCCAAACGTGCCAAGCCCGGAAATAACCATCATGGCAATGTAATAGGCCAATAACCACCATGCACACCCCACATCACGCTGATGATGTTTTCCTTTCCTTGCAAACAGTGCGTACAAAGCCCAGGCAACAATCAAAATAGGCAGCAGAATGATGTTAACCGACCAGCCACTCCAGTAAACCAACATGGTACTGGCAACAAAAGCCAGCGGGCTCAACAGATTAAACAGCGGCAGGCGGAAAGGACGGTGTAAATGAGGCAAATGGCGACGGAAAGCCCCGGCAGAAATCGGACCTGGCAGATAAGTAAAGACCGTTGCGGAAGTCACTGCGCCAATCAACCCACCCCAGACCTGGAATTCAGAGGGCAAAGTCCATGCAATAGCCAGTACCAGAGACAGCCATAAAGCACCGCGCGGCACACCTGATTTTTCGTCTATTTTGCCAAACACTTTAAATAAATGGCCATTACGCGCCCAGGCAAATAATACGCGGCTTGCGCCAGCAAGGTAGATGTTGCCTGTGCCTGCAGGAGAGATAACCGCATCCACCAGGATAAGGTTAATCAACCAGGTAATGCCAAGGCTGCGAGCCAGATCAGCATAAGGTGATTGCAGAACCTGTTTCAGTCCATCCCAACCGTGCGCACTCAGTGCTTCAGATGGTACTGCCCCCAGGAAAGCATATTGCAGCAGCAAATAGATAACGAAACTTAACCCAATTGCAATCATGATAGACAGCGGAACATCGCGTTGCGGGTTCTTTGCTTCACTGGCGAAATCCACTGCCTGGCGGAACCCCAGGTATGCAAAAACAATCCCGGCTCCGGTCAGTGAGGAGAAAATGCCGTGAGCACCACCAGGCGGTGGCGGTGGCACATCCAGGTTGGCGCCGTGGAAATACATGAACAGAGTAACAATTGTCAGCAATGGCACAATAAATTTGAAAGCGGTAACAATGGTATTAACCCGGCCAAAGACTTTCACACTCCAGTAGTTCAGCAAGAAAAAGACTAACAACAAGCCAATCTGGACCGCAAAACCTGCCGCTGTCGGGCTGCCATCCGTATGACCCAGTGCAGGCCACCAGTAAACGGCATACTGGCGTACCGCTTCTACTTCCACCCCTGCCGTACTGGTATAAGCAAGTAATGAACTCACACCAATGACAAAACCAACTACATTACCATGTGAGTAGTTAGGGTAACGAACAAATCCCCCGGCGCGTGGTAACGCCGATGATAATTCAGCAAAAACCAGTCCGATTAATAATACAATTATGGCACCCAGGATCCATGCCCAGCCTGTCTGTGCACCGGCATATCCTGCACTGGTGAGTGCAGCATAAAGCCACCCAGAGCCAATCATTGACCCTATTCCCAGCAGAGTGAGATCAACTAATCCCAACCCTTTTTTCAGCCCATGTTTCACCATCTGACCTACCTCTTATTTTCAGTTCCGGCACTCACTGGCCCGGCTATCTGAACGTTTTGTTGATGTGATGTGTTGTGTGACAGGACTTCAAAAGCAGGTTGTATGCCAGCCAGAGTATCTATGGGTAAATAAATGTGTCTTTTTATAATTAAGGTGTCGCAAGGTAACTGAATAATGAAATTTGCAAACCTGGCCGGTTAATTCGGCCAGGATAAGACAAGTGGGCGACGGATAAACGACAGGGTATTTGCAAACAGCAACCTGATCGCACCTTAATAGTGCGCAATGCACAAAAATAGTGCAGCAGTAGTCAGGACGGGTATTACGTGAGATAAACGCCGTTAAGCCAGGCGAATGACATCCAGGTTTTACACCACCAATAAAGCGTTATGCCTGATTCACTGGAGCCTGAGCCTTAGGAGCTTTGTTACCTGTTAGTATGCCCGTTCAGGCTAATTAACACTGGAGGCTGGCGCAGCGCACCAATATAACGCATAGCGCACAAAAAAAGTGCATAACTTATTAACGCTGGCGTCATGTGAGCTAAACGGCGTTAAGCCCGGTGGGTGGAGTCCAGGTTTGGCACCAATAAAGCGGTATACCCACTTTATTGGTGCCTGAGTGCCTGGTACTTTGTTGCCTGTCAGTATGCCCGTTCCGGCAAATTAACGCTGGCGGCGGGAGACGAAATCTCGCCGTGCCTGGCCGGTGTATAACTGGCGCGGACGGTAAATCTGCAAAGGTTCATCGACGGTTTCATGCATCTCATTCCAGTGTGCAACCCAGCCCAGAGTGCGCCCCACGGCAGTTACAACCGTAAACATGGTTGATGGCAGGCCCATCGCTTTAAGAATCACCGCAGTATAAAAATCTGCACTTGGGAATAACTTATTCTTAATAAAGTAGCTGTCATTCATGGCGATATCTTCCAGAGCCATGGCAACCTGTAACAGGCTGTCCTCCATCCCCTGCTCTTTAAGCACCTTGTGGCAGGTTTCGCGTAAAATCGCCGCACGCGGATCCGAATGGGTATAACGTGAATTACCAAAGCCCAGACGGCGGAATACCGAAGGTTGTGCCATAGCGCGCTGAATAAATGCCGGTATTTCATCAATCTCACGGATCTCTTCCAGCATGCTCATACAGGCTTCATTGGCCCCGCCATGTTGTGGCCCCCATAAAGAAGCCAGGCCAGCAGCAATACAGGCAAAAGGATTCGCACCAGATGACCCGGCGGTGCGCACAGTCGTGGTGGAAGCACACTGCCCGTGATCAGCATGGAGGATTAAAATCTGGTTCATTGCCTGCTCAAGTACCGGGTTCACCACATAGGGTTCAGCCTGTATACCAAACAACATGTGCAGAAAATTACCGGCATAGGAGAGGGAATTACGTGGATAATTGGCGGGTTGCTCAACCGTATACTTATAGCTCATGGCTGCAAGCGTTGGCATTTTTGAAATGAGGCGCACTTCAGCCAGCCGGCGATGTTCCGGGTTTGAGACATCAACCATTTCATGATAGAAAGCCGCCAGCGCCCCTACCAATGCACACATTAACGCCATCGGGTGGGAATCACGGCGAAAGCCACTGCACATTCTGGCCATTTGCTCGTGCACCAGTGTATGGCGAGTAATTGTATGGCTAAATGCCTGATATTCCTCTTCGGTTGGTGCGTCACCGTATAGCAGAATATAACTCAACTCCAGGAAATCACACTGCATCGCCAACTGGTCAACGGGGTAACCGCGGTGTAGCAGTATGCTTTGTTCAGTATCGATATAACTAATAGCAGATTTACACCCGGCGGTATTACTGAAGCCTGGGTCGTAACTACACAGCCCTTGTTGCCCTAACGGGCGCAGATCCAGAGCTGACTGCCCAAGGGTACCGGGTAGCACATCCAGCCCCACCGACGAGTTATCGTCTGAGAAAAGGGTAAGTTGTTGTGTCATGATGTTTATCTCTTCCTGCCTGTCAAAGTATCAATAATGAGCGATGCGGCCCTGTATCAGCACCTGACCCCACCAGAGTAATAATAAATATCACCGGTATTGGGTTCTTTGATATCAACTCGTCAAACATCACATTGCCCGGTATAGCTATACGTCCATTGCTATATCTGCTCAGCGGGTACTGGCGAGAATGCGTCAACACCTGATTAGTCGCACTGTCTGAGCCACACTACCACTTTCAGGTAGCCCTGCGCAAAGACGATTCCGGTATCCAGATGTGACCTCCTCTGTATTTTATGCGCTATAAGCCCTCAAATAATCAGAATTAAAAATCAAATAGATATAAAAAATCAGATAAACACACCGAAAACTTCGTTAATTCATTTATAAATACCATAAGAGACATAATTTGTTCACACTGCAACTCCTATTTATATCAGCAGGGACTGGCATCAACGATGCTTACAGGTTACAAATTCGAATCTATTCGCCGCCTTAACAATCAGGGAATCATTGCCTGGGAAATGCTGTCAACACTGCGTCCCAATATCGACGCGGAAGTATATTTCTCCTCCCTTCCCGAGGAAAAACGCATATCACTTTTTGCAAACCAGGTAAATTATGCACTTTATACACCCTGTGCTCAGCGCTATTATATTAATGCTGACTCAGGCGTATTCCTGTCATCAACAATGGCAGAAGTGATCGCCGGCCATAATTTCCACCGACCAAAATTTGCACTCGAACTCACCGATCTGTGTAATATAATGCAGTTCTCATCGGTACAGATCAGAAAATTACGCCAACGCATCTCCCAATTACACGCAATGAACATTCAGGTATGGGCCGATGATGTCACCCCCGCTTTGATTCAGCTTCTGCTCAAAGAAAGATTCTTTTTTTATGGGGTTAAAATAGATAAACATGTATTCTGGAACCTGCGCGGGTACCAAAAGCGCCTCAATGATTTGGTCGGTAAGTGCCAGACACTTTGTGATAAGGTATTGATTGAAGGTATAGAAAACCACCACGACTTTTTATCAGCACAAATCAGCGTGGCCGATTATGGCCAGGGTTATATGTGGAAACCAGTTGCACATTCATTTAATTTGTAAACCCCTGCCGGATAAATTCAGAAAAATACACAGCCTGCCGGTTTTTTATTCTTACAGCGTGAAGCATGATTACTTCTCCCAAACCTATTTATGTAACTAAATAAACCACCAGTTATTTTTATTCTCATTTCATTCACAATACCAGGAATGCGCCATATTTTTTATCTTTTTATATTCTTTTTTAATTTTGAATATTACTTTATATAGCACTTAAACATTCGGGCCCTGAACGGCTACGACGGTTCCCCGGTAAGTTCAGTCGGATTCCAGAAACACCTACCGGTCATTATCAAAGCCAGATTTTCTTAAATAAGAACATATTGATATGAAGGTTAAAAATATTGCTTACGCCTGCGCACTGGCAGTGATTTCTTTCGCCAACCAGGCGGATGATAATACCAGCATGCATGTTACGCTGCAGGTGATGAAGTCCTGCTCACTCTCAGCCAGTGATATGGATTTTTCCCGGCACAGCTCTGCTGATACCAGCGAGATAACAGCCAGCAGTGAACTCAGTATTACCTGTACCAAAGGCACGCCCTGGAAACTCACCGCAGATTCCGCAGATCAGGCAAACGGCACATTCTACCTGCACCCATCCAGTGATATGACAGATGCCGCGAACATTGCCTACAAACTCTACAGTGACGCCAGTAAGTCAGAGCAAATCACCAGCACTGACGGGCTGGAAAGCACTGGCACCGGTACCCTACAAAACCAGACACTGTATGGCGTGATTGAAGCCAACGCACTGACAAGCGCGGTCGCAGGCCAGTACGACGACGATGTAAACCTGTATTTAACCTATTAACCGATGAAAACCAGAGCACTCATTCTCATTTCCTGGCCGTTTTTCATGCTGGCGCTTACACACTATGCACTTGCGGCCACCTTACAGGTTGCCCCGGTGAATATCGGGATGACAACTGAACAACAAGCCACAGCTGTATGGCTCACCAACACAGGTAGCCTGCAAGAAAGTGCGCAAATTCGCCTGTATCAATGGAATCAGGTGAACGGGAAAGACGTTCTTGAACCCACGACGACACTGGTCAGCAGCCCGGCAATAACCTCGCTGGGGGCAGGTCAAAAGCAACTTATCCGCTTGATTGCGCTTAAGCCTTTTACCGCAGATAAAGAGCACAGTTTTCGGCTGATTATTGATGAACTGCCCGGCGAACAAGCGAACAAGGATGACCACCATGCCATCCATTTTTTGCTGCGCTATTCCATTCCGGTGTTTATCGCCAGCCATTCACTTCCCGGCAATGATAACAGTAAAACAGCCACCTGCCAGTGGGACTCTGCCCACCGGCAACTGGTATTACACAACCAGGGTTCGCGCCATATAAAACTCAGTGACTTGCAAGTCGAAAACCAGCAGGGCCGCCAGCTGCACCATGAGGATGGTTTAGTCGGTTATCTGTTACCCGGATCCTGGCAGGCTATTTCTGTGCCTGCATCGTTATTGAATCAGGCCGTCACTTTGAAACTGACACTCAATGAAGTGCCTTATGAATGCCCGCTCAACCATACTGTTGCTACTTTTAACAGGGTTACAGCCGCAACTCACCTGCGCTGAAACAACGCTCGTGGGAAGTCATGTTCAATGGTTGTCAGTCAGTGTTAATCAGGCTCAGTCACCGGGATTATATGCCGTACAAGTAGCTGGCACGGAAATAGGGCTTAAGCAGCAGGATTTACGCACCCTGGGCATTGGCCCTGCCAGCAGCAAATTACCGCAAGGTGAATGGGTTAAATTAAGTGATATACCGGGTATATCAGCCACGTTCGATGCGCTTAACCAGCAGTTATTCCTGTCTGCCAGAATGGCCGCATTGTCCAGGCGCCAGTACCTGGAAAACCAGCCCCACGATGTGCAACCTGGCATGCCCACTACTGACACACGCCTGGGTCATCTGACTTTGGGCTACAGCCTGAATGCCACTCATTCGACTGGCTACCAATATGCCTGCGCACAAACCAGTCTGACATCATCAGGATGGCTTCCCGGTACCCTTTACAGTAGCTTTAACAGCCGTGTGGCAGAAAACCCACAAGAAACGCAGGACCGGACTACCCGGCTAATGACCGCCTGGCAACTGGATGACAGCCAGCACCAAATTTCCCTGACGCTGGGCGATGCTATTACTTCCGGTGTTAGCTGGAGCAGGCAGGTGCGTTTTGGTGGTATTCATCTTGCCCGCAACTTTCAACTGACGCCACAACTGAATACGTCACCCCGAGCCGAATACAGCAGTACCGCAGTACTGCCATCAACGGTGGATTTATACATCGACGGACTGAAACAGAGCAGCCAGCAAGTTGTGCCAGGCCAGTATATTCTCGCCACACAACCCACTTTCACGGGAAATGGTCAGGCCGACATTGTGATTACCGATATCAATGGGCAGCGTAAAGTGGTCTCACTGGATTTGTACGGTGCGCCGCAGATGCTGGCCGCAGGGTTGAGCAGCGGTACGCTGGATGTGGGCTGGATGCGACAAAATTACAGCCTTAACTCAAATGACTATGCTGCGAAGCCGATGCTGGATGCCGGCTGGCGCTATGGTGTCAATAACACACTGACTTTGGCACTGCATACCGAACAACAACGCGCAGCCCGGAATGCCGGAGTCGGTGCTTACTGGCTACCATCACCCTGGGTTGGCGTGTTAAGCGCCCATATCGCTGTCAGCCATTCCCTTACGGCACCAGGGAAGCAGTGGGGTGTTGGCTGGCAATGGAATGGCCGGGGATACGCATTCTCTGCCAGTACCACGCTGCGGGAAAATACGTTTACCGATATCGCCAGCACCAGTGGCGCTGTGGCCGCGCGGCGCAGTGACGCAGTCTGGGCCAGTACCCGGTTAGGGCCTCTGGGGCAACTTGGCATGGGCTGGGTACGCCAGCACACCGCAGGAAACGATGAACAGTACCTGAACGCCTCGTGGTCCAAAACCTTTTCCCACGGGGTGAATACCAACATAACCTGGACGCGGGATATTGCCGGCAGAGATTCACAAATCAACTTCACACTGGCTGTTCCATTCGGTTTTCATGACCAGGTCTCTGTTCAGAGTAGTGGCAGTCGCCAGCAATGGCGCTATCGCCACCAGGCCGATAATGACCAGGGCGGCTGGTCCTGGGATGCCGGGCAATCCAATGGCTACCAACAATATCACTATGCTGATGTTGGCAACCTTAACCGCTATGGCGAATGGCACCTCGGTATCAACAAAGCGGAAACAGAAACCAGTGGCTGGTTAACGGGCGAAGGCAGCCTGACGCTGCTCCGTGGACACATCTATGCCATGCGCCAAAGCCACCAGGGGGTTGCGCTGGTGTCCAGTAACGGTATTCCATCGGTTCCGGTCTACCAGGAAAACCGCCTGGCGGGAAGGACAGACGACAAGGGATGGTTACTGCTAACAGAACTGCCAGGATACCACACCAGCAAAATATCCATCGACCCGCTTAAGCTGCCGGCCTCCGTTCTGACACCGGTAACGGAGCGCTATATTTCACCAGGAACCGGGCAGGTCGTACTGGTTGATTTTGGCATGAAAGAAGCGCTTTCCGTTGTGGCGCGCCTGGTTGATGCCCACGGTGCCCCGTTACCCCTGGGAAGCCAGGTCCGAATCAAGGGTGACAGTACCACCAAAAGTGTGGCCCGTGATGGCATGATTTGGCTGGAGAACCCGACACTGCCTGCTGAACTGGAAGTCACCACTAACCAACACCGATGCCATGCCCGCCTGCCCGCCAGGCCTGCCGGGCAGGCTTATCTGCAACCAGGGAATATTCTATGTCAGTGATGGCTCACATACTGAAAGTGGCTTGCCTGTGCGCTTGCCTGATATGCCCGGCAAAAGCTATGGCCGCCAGTTGCTGGATAACCCATGGCGCCAGTATTGCTTTTGGCACCATCGCAACAGACAGTGTTAACCAAACGCAAACCCGTGTGGGCTACGCGTGCCAGGCAGATTATGGCACAACCCAATACTTTGCCGTCTGCCTGTCCAGCCAGGAAGAACCCCCGTTCATTATGACCTCTAACGGCGATGAACAGGGCCACACTTACTCATTGCAATTTAATCTGTACAACGCCAGCGACAGCTCGCAAATGCTGGCATCTTCAACAAGTGGTAACCTGATACAGCAGGTGTTTTCTGCCGGAAACAATCAGCAAACAAGCGGCACTTTCCCGTTAATTGCCCGCATGCCATCCGGCCAGAGCCCGGTGCCCGCCAGAAGTTACTTTAACTATTCACTGGGAATAAAAATCACCTGGAACACCAGTACCCAACAAAGCACGTTAACCCCCTGCCAGAACGGCATTAGTAGCGGCAGTGCCACTGACAGCTCCAGTAACGCGAATGCAACCATTTCTACTGGCTGCTTTATTGAAAGTGTCAGTGCGCTCGACTTCGGTACTGTCAGTGCTGACAGTATCCGTTCTGGCATACGCTCCACCGCTACATTACGCACCCACTGCCCTCCGGGAACCCAGTTTTCGATAGGTCTTGATAACGGAACCCATGCCACGGGCACCACGCGGCAACTTTGCAGTGCCAGTGGCGACTGCCTGGCTTATTCACTCTGGCAGGACAGCGCAACCACATCCCCCTGGGGGAACAACCGTGGGGAAAATACGCTGGAAACAACCAACAGCAATGGGAATGTCCAGGATTACACCATTTATGGCGTTGTTCCCGCACAGTCGCCCCCCGCAGCAGCGACCTACACCGATGATGTTGTCGTCACGCTGAGTTATTAAGCACCCTGTAAACAGAAAGACAGAGAAACAAAATGACCTGGCTGATTGCTTCCACAGTAATTTACAACCCTGAAGATGGCGTGCTGACACATATCAGTACCCCGGATGATCAGAGTATCACCCTCACCACAACCGCTAACTTGTTACTGGCATTACTGATACACCACCAGGGGATTGTGGTGGAGCGCGATACCCTGCTGCATGAAATTTGGGACCAACGTGGGCTGCGAGGTTCCAGTAGTTCGTTGAACCAGTACATCAGTATCCTGCGTAAGACACTGAGCAGTTTTGGCCTGAATTTTCCCACTATCATCACGGTGCCCAGGGTGGGCTTTATGTTCAACAGTGAGCTGGTTGTCAGCCAGCAATCAGGGCTTTCCCGTATTGAGAGCCCGTCACAGGAAAGCCGGGGGCAAAAAATACCGCTGCAAAACACCCCGGTGCGCAGAAAACAGGCACCGTGGTTATTCCCCCTCGCTGTCGCCCTGGCCAGCATACTGTTTGTGGTGTTGACCCCGGCACCCGCCGCTATTCCCGCAACGCCGGTGTTCCTGTTAACACAAGTTAATCAGTGCCCGGTCTACACCTTTACCAAACTGCCCGATGCCTGGCAAAAACCAATACAGGCTCTGGCGAAAACGGCACTGTCCATTGACCATCTGTCCTGCCAGCAGGGCACGGTATTTTATCTGCATGCACAGGATGCAATTGTCTATCAGGGCAAAGGGCAACTGGCGATCATTGAGTGCTCGCTGGCGCAGCAAACCAGCGAAACCTGTTTGACTCACTATTTCCGAGGGTGGTCATCATGAAATGTCGGCCACGCTGGTTTTACCTGAGCGTATGCACTGTAACCGTTATGCTGTCAGCAACCCTGACTGGCTGGCACATCCACTCTGCTCCGCTGGATTTTAGTTGCCACGGTAACCTCGTGTACCACGATACACTGGAGAGCGCCCCGGTGCGTTTTGACGGTGAAATTGTCGCTAACTTTTTACCTGATGGTGAAGGCAGCCTGAATATCAAGGGCATTTATACTTACCACAATCAGCAAGTCCCCGTTTCCCGCCAGACGTTAATCTCGTGGAAAACGTTACACAATAACCTTTACGATGTGCGGGTAACCAGCGTGATACCTTACAGCCAGCGAAGCCTTCCGGCTGGCCTGTTTGACCACACAATTATTGGCCTGAAATTGGGTGAGCACCAACAATTGCGCTTCAACCGCCTGCCCGGCGGCGCAGTGAATCTCAGTGATTTTTATTCTCCCGTTCTGGTTTGCACTGAATAAGAACGGAAGTACCACTTGAAATCAAACAATCTGCCTGTGGTGTCAGCCAGCTTTCATATTGCCGATATATACTGGGCACCTATTTTGATTACAGGAGGCAATCATGGCACATGCGTTACCGGACATCGCGTTCTTTCACCAACTGGCAGATGCCGCTGCACAGCAGACTCTTCCGCGTTTTCGTTCAGCTCAGGAATTGCATGTTGGCAGCAAGCCCAAGGAGGGGTTCCGGTTTGACCCCGTCACGGATGCCGACCGGGAAGCAGAACGGGTAATCCGCCAGATTATTACGGAACATTACCCGGAACACAGCATTCTCGGTGAGGAATTTGGGGCAACAGGGAGTGGCCCATTGCAATGGGTGCTGGATCCTGTGGACGGCACCCGCCCTTTCCTGTGTGGTTTACCGGTTTGGGGAACACTGATTGGGTTGTATGAACATGGCCGGGCGCGCATGGGGATGATGAGTCAGCCCTTCACCCAGGAACGGTTCTGGGCTGATGGTAATGCGGCCTGGTGGCGCAGCCCGTATGGCGAACACCGCCTCACTTCCCGTACTGGTATTTCACTGTCTCAGGCGATTTTACACACTACCTCGCCTGAACCTGTTCCCCGCTTCCCGGCAATCCGTTTTACTGACCTGGCCGAACGTGTACTGATGACCCGCTATGGCGGTGAATGCTACGCCATCGCCATGGTTGCCGCAGGCCATATTGATATTTGTGTCGAATACGGCCTTCAACCTTACGATATCGCCGCACTGGTTCCCCTGATTGAACAGGCTGGAGGTGCCATTACCACCCTGGATGGCGGCAGGCCAGAACAAGGTGGCAATATTGTTGCCACTGGTTGCCCGGTACTGCACCAGACAGTGCTGGACTGCCTGAACGGATAACACCTGTGTTGCCAGCCCCGGGCTGGCAATCTCTCTACTCGAATACCGCCCCGCTTCAAACATCAATTATTTTGAATGATATCCGCAAATTGTTTTAATTTTAATCACACCGTGGTCACCTTACTATTATCACATCAAGGCGAAACGCCTTATACAGACCAACTAACTTAAGGAATACGACCATGAAATCCATCAAAACTTTCGTTGCAATTGCTGCTCTTTCTGTAATGTCTTTTGGTGCTTTCGCGCAGACCATCAGCGTAACGGCTTCCACACTGGATGGCGCTGAAGCTCAAATCGCAGCGCAGGCAAAACAGGCTGGTGCAGCTTACAACATCACAGAAGCATACGTTGGCAACCAGGTGCATATGACTGCCAACCTGAGCAAATAAGCCGTGCGCCCTCTGCCAGGCCGCCAGTCTTAACGTGCTTGCGGCAGTGGCAGGTTAACCAACAGAAGGAATACAAAATGAAAAAGACAAATCTTGTTACCGCTCTGCTGCTGGTTGCTACATTTTCTTCAGGTGCCATGGCTGCAGGCAACACGTTTTCGCGCCCGGAAGCCGGGTCAAATATCGACAACACGGTTCACCAGAACCATATTGAAGCCAGCCACGCGTTCGACAGAGAAAATTTGACTGCCGGTAATATGCTGTAATTCAGTAAATGCCGGGGCTCCGGGCAGGGTTCCACCTGCCCCGCCCTGCACGAATGCCCTTTATCTCTGGTTCTTCACCAACACCTCTTGTCCTGCTTTGCAACAAACACGCTCTGCGCTGAACGGCACTTTCTCCTGGAATGGTAATGAACACCTGCGCGCTGTTTGACTCTGTGCACGGAATGCTTTCTCTGCCCGCAAAGTAAATCAGTGACATATCTTTCACTAACACCAACAGCGATTGTCACTTGCCAGGCATGCCGCTATCATTCCGGCATGATGCGGGGGGCATGAATGATGATAGATAAATATTCCAGTACACCGGTTTATTTACAGCTTGAGCAATATCTTAGCGAAGAGATAGCCAGTGGGAAGTTAAAGCCTGGCGATGCACTTCCGTCGGAAAATACACTGTGTGCTGAATTCTCAATTTCCCGCATGACTGCACGTAAAGCAGTGGATTACCTGGTTCGCCAGGGAAAAGTTGAACGCCGCCGTGGGCAGGGTACTTTCGTCGCCCGGCAGGAAAATAACCTGCGTATTTCACTGCCGCTGGACAGGCATCTTTCATCCAGCGAAGCCACTCTCGGAGCAGGCAAAGAAGTCACCAACCACCTGATTTGCCTCGTGCTGCAAAAATCCCCGCCTTCCATTGCCGCTCAGTTACATATTCCTGCGGGTACCAATATCTGGTTTATGAAACGCCTGCGTTTAGTGGGTGATGTGCCTTTTGTCTTTGAACAATCCTGGATGCTGGCCGCCCCTTTCTCCGACCTGAGTGAAACCGATCTCAACCGTTCGAAATATGCTTATATTGCCCGTAAAGGTTTTACGGTTGAACGCTCCGAGAAAGAGATTCGGGCTGAACTGCCTTCACAAGAAGTGCGCGATATGTTGGGCATCAACCGGGAGGAGCCAGTGCTTCATGCCACCTCTGTCGCCATGTTACGCGGGTTTGGCCCCTTCGAAATTTCCGATATTTATTATAATCAGCAACACTACCGCTTTACCCTGACAGCAACCCGAGACTGACCCGGTCACAGAAAACAGTTTGTGCTCGTAAGCTTATTTTTTATTCACTGGGCTAGACAACTATACATACAAAACACTTATACTTATTCCCGAGCAGTGCCCCGTGCCATGCACATTAATTACAGGAAAAAAGAATGAACAGGACAGGTGCCTTTCTACAGGATTTAGGCAAAGCACTGATGATGCCTATTTCTGTTATTGCGGCTGCCGGAATATTTCTTGGCCTTGCCGCTGCCCTACAAAACCCGGCCATCGTTGGTGAGCACATTATTCATGCTCAGGCCATGCAAACAGTTATTGGTTTTATCAGAAAAGTATCAGGTGCATTATTTGTTAACCTGCCACTGCTATTTTGTATTGCCACGGCAATTGGTCTGGCAAAAGATGAAAAACCCACTGCAGCACTGGCAGCGGTTATTGGTTTTATCACTTTTCATGTTGGCGTTAATTATAGTTTAACCATCCAGGGCCTGACACCAGAAACCACTTCGGCCACGGCACTTATTTCCAGCGGAATGACACAGTCTGCTGCAGTAATGTATTCTGCCGAATTCACCCACGTACTGGGGATATTTTCATACCAGATGAGTGTATTAGGTGGCGTGCTCAGTGGTCTGATAACCGTACTGCTGCATAACCGCTTTTACACGATAAAACTTCCCACAGCTATTGCCTATTTCGGCGGGCGGCGGTTTGTCCCGATTATTACAGTCATGGTTTTACCGTTAGCCGGGGTAACCACGTCACTGATTTGGCCTGTTATTGCCAGCGGCATTATTTCCCTTGGGCAGTTTATTGGTGAATCAGGCCCTTTTGGGACATTTATTTATGCTTTTACTGAACGTATTCTTATTCCAACCGGGTTACACCACATTCTTAATGAAACGGTTCGGTTTACTCCGGTGGGCGGCATGCTTCACATAAATGGTGAGAGTATTACTGGCGCGCTGTCTATCTTTAACTATGCGCTGGCGCATCCGGGAGAGATTTCCGACACCATTACCCGCCATGCCACTCGCTTTCTGGCTCAGGGGAAAATTCCGGTGATGATGTTTGGCTTACCGGGCGCTGCACTGGCTATTTACCGCTGCGCCCGGCCTGAGCATAAGCAACGAGTCAAAGCGCTGATGCTGGCTGGCGCGCTGGCATCTTTTACTACCGGCATTACGGAACCGCTGGAGTTCAGTTTTATTTTTGTTTCACCGGTATTATTTATTTTCCATGCCATTATGACCGGCTTATCTTTCGCCTGCTCACAATTACTCCATATTATGATTGGCAATATCCAGGGTGGTTTTATCGATTTTATGGTGTTCGGTGTTCTGGGTGGGAAAGCAACACAGTGGTGGTTCAGCCTGTTACTCGGTTGCATTTGGGCACCGGCTTATTACTTCACATTTAAATGGATTATTTTACGCAGTAATGTCAAAACGCCTGGGCGTGAAACAGACAGTGAAACACCTGCCGTGGTTAGCGCCCACCACCAGGAAGATACGCTGAGTGAACAAATTATTACCGGGCTTGGTGGCAGAGAAAATATTCACGCAGTGGACTGCTGCTTTACCCGGTTACGGGTAAAAGTACATCAGACAGAAAAAGTGAGTGAAAGCCTGCTCAGGAAAACCGGTGCCAGTGGGTTTATTCGGGCAACAGAACACGATATTCAGGTTATTTACGGCCCACAGGTGGAAAGTGTTGCCACTGCTGTAAAACAACATTTATTGACACAACCAACCCATTAAGGGAATTCGCAATGAAGAAAGAATTTAATATTGTCCTTGTCGGTGGTGGTTCCACCTGGACGCCAGGTCTGCTCAAAGCGTTATGTAAATTAAAATCTCGCCTGCCATTAAAAAAACTGGTGATGTTTGACATCAATGAAGAACGCCAGAAAGTGATTGGTGAGTTTGCCAAAGTTTTATTCAGTGAATCTTATCCGGAATTAGAATTTACTTACACAACGGATAAAGCAACAGCCTTTCGCGATATGGATTTTATTTTCTGCCAAATGCGTACTGGCGGTTTTGCCATGAGGGAGAAGGACGAAAAGATCCCTCTTAGCCTGGGGGCGATTGGCCAGGAAACCTGTGGGGCCGGAGGTTTTGCTTATGGTATGCGGTCCATTGGCGACATGATTGACCTGGTCGAACAGGTGCGCCAGTATTCACCGGACGCCTGGATCCTTAACTACACCAACCCGGCCGCGATTGTTGCTGATGCCCTGAATAAACGCTTCCCGGACGAAAAGCGCCTGCTGAATATTTGTGACCAGCCCGTCAACCTGCTGCGTTCCTATGGACGCCTGCTGGGCAAAGACCCGTCAACCTTTGACCCGGTCTATTTTGGCCTGAACCATTTTGGCTGGTTTACTCATTTATACGATGAACACGGCCAGGATCTGGCTCCGGTACTGAAATCCTTTATTGCTGAGAATGGTTTCAAACCGGTTGATGCCGAACAGCGGGATAAATCCTGGCTGGAAACCTACGCCGCAGTCGCGGATATGTTGCGCGATTTCCCGGATTACCTGCCAAATACCTATCTGCAATATTATCTTTATCCTGAATATAAACTGAGCAAGCTCAATTCCCACTATACCCGCGCTAACGAAGTAATGGACGGGCGGGAAAAACGGGTTTTTGATGAATGCCGCCAGGCAGTAGCAGAAGGTACCACCCGGAATGTTCATGTTGTGCATAATGATGCGCACGGCGACATGATTGTCGAACTCGCGGAATCCATCGCCTTTAACCTGAAAAAGAAATTTATTGTCATGGTGCCTAACCAGGGTCTGGTGGAAAACCTTGATGATGATGTGATGGTGGAAGTTACCGCAGAAATCGGTTGCCATGGGCCAAGGCCTTATGGCGTAGGTAAAATTCCGGTCTTTTATAAAGGGCTTATCGAACAACAGTTCGCCTATGAACGCTTAACAGTTGAGGCCTGGTTCGAAGGGTCTTACACCAAAGCATTACAGGCGCTGACATTAAACCGTACTATTGTGGATGCGAAAAAAGCCCGCAGGATATTAGATGCACTGATTACTGAAAACAAAGCCTGGTGGCCGGAATTGCACTAAACACAGCGTAACGCACTGGCGCAGGCCCATTCATATAGCCCTGCGTCAGTGCCATTCAGCCTGAATATTAACGCGGCCAGGCTCTGTCCATCGGGTCGGCAACGTCGCTGCGCGACAACCCAATATCTTTTAACTGCGCATCACTTAAATGCGATAACACACGTTGTGTTTTACGGCGCGCCCGCCAGTGTTTCCATGCCTGCCAAATCAGCACAAAGCCTTTAAACGGTGCCCTGGAACGGTTTTCATAAAACTCCATTATCTGCCTGCCCCCCCATCTTGATGCCGTGGCTTTATCATCGCAGGGAAAGGCCGCACCAATACAGATGCAAAAATTACTTTTCTTTACCGTACAGATAACTCAATATGAGATCTGCATGGTGTTTTTTCACCCAGTCTGTACTGGTTTTCTCTTCTGTATGGCATCAATTAGGGATACAGCATAAGGATACAGCATGACTCGTTACCAATATCTGGCAACACTGCTTGCTCAGCGCATTGAACAGGGGCTCTGGAAGAGTGGAGAGAAATTACCGTCGGTGCGACAATTAAGCGCCGAGCACGGTGTCAGCATCAGTACGGTTCAGCAGGCCTACCAGGTACTGGAAAACCTGCAGCTGATCACTCCCCAGGCCCGTTCAGGCTACTTTGTTGCGCCATGTAAAGCACAACCCCCCGTCCCCGCAATGAGCCGCCCGGTACAACGGCCAGTGGATGTCACACAGTGGGATGAAATCATGACCCTGCTGGAAAGCCGGAAAGATAAAACAGTTTTGGCGCTGGGCAGTGGCTCACCTGACCTGAGCCAGACGACACTTAAACCATTGTGGCGTGAATTAAGCCGCCAGGTGCAACACAATCCTGATACCGTACTGGGTTATGACGACCTGGCAGGAAAAGCCGAATTACGTCAACAAATTACCCGCTTAATGGTAGACAGCGGCACCCTGGTTAGTGCCGATGACATCGTCATTACCAGCGGCTGCCAGGGCGCGCTCAGTGCCGCCCTGCTGGCGGTGTGCAAGCCCGGTGATATTGTGGCGGTTGAGTCACCCTCGTTTTACGGCACCATGCAAATGTTACGTGGTTTTGGTATTAAAACCATTGAAATTCCAACGGACTCCTGCCTTGGAATCAGTATTGAAGCACTGGAACTGGCGCTGGAACAGTGGCCCATTAAAGGTATTATTCTGGTGCCCAATTGCAATAATCCCCTGGGCTTTATCATGCCGGACGACCGTAAGCGCGCCGTTGTTTCTCTGGCGCAACGCCATGATATTGTGATTTTTGAGGACGATATTTATGGTGAACTGGCTAACGACTACCCGCGCCCACGCACCGTTAAATCTTTTGATATAGACGGGCGCGTGTTGTTGTGCAGTTCATTTTCCAAAACCCTGGCACCGGGTTTGCGGGTGGGCTGGATTGCACCGGGCCGGTATCTTGACCGGGTACTGCACGCCAAATATGCCACCGCAGGCACTAATGTTCCTGCCACACAGTTGGCGGTAGCAGCGTTTATTCGTGACGGGCATTATACCCGCCATGTGCGCCGTATGCGCCGGGTTTACCAGCAAAACATGGAAGCCTGGACCTGCTGGGTTCGCCAGGATTTCCCCGATGGCATCTGTGTTACCCGCCCGGCAGGTGGCTACATGTTATGGATAGAACTCCCCGAACAGGTGGATATGGTGTGTGTTTCTCGCTGCCTGGCAAAGCTTAAAATTCAGGTAGCTCCGGGCTCGATGTTTTCGGCATCGGGCAAATACCGTAATTGTCTGCGGATTAACTGTGCCCAGCCATTAACGGAAACCAACCGGGAAGCCCTGCGCCAGATTGGTAATGTGGTGTATGAAGCGCTGGAGGACGCTAATACACTCACACCACCGAAAGCGCCGGTCTGACACGCCAGGCAGTTGCACAAGGATGTGCGCAACAGCCCGGCGTTTCACTCACTTAAATTTGCGCCATGCCGCCATCAACAAACAGTTCAATGCCATTCACAAAGCTTGCTGCATCGGAGGCAAGAAAGGCCACAGCCTTGCCAATTTCTGATGCTTCACCCAGGCGGCCCAGCGGCACCTGAGCTGCCAGCGTGTCGTATAACCCCTGGCGGTATTCGTCAGGCACCAGGCCGCCAAGACCCGGTGTACGGATTGGGCCCGGGCTGACCACGTTCACGCGGATATTGCGCACTTTCAAATCCAGCACCCAGGAGCGGGCAAAATTACGCACAGCGGCTTTGCTGGCACTGTACACGCTAAAGCTGGCAGTCCCTTTCACTGAGGTGGTTGAACCGGTGAGGATGACGGACGCGCCGTCCGTCAACAACGGCAGTGCTTTTTGCACGGTGAACAACACGCCACGCACGTTGGTGCCGAAGATGTCGTCAAAATGCTCTTCGGTGATTTCGCCCAAAGGCAGCATATCGCCACCGCCTGCATTAGCGAAGAGAATATCCAGTTTCCCGGCTGTTTTCGCGATTTGCGCGTAAACCTTATCGAGGTCTGCCAGTACCGATGCATCGGCTCGAATTCCGGTAACACTGCCGCCGATATCCGCGATGGCGGAGTCAAGCACTTGCTGGCGGCGGCCAGTGATAAATACCCGGGCACCTTGTGCCACCAGCTCTTTTGCTGTTGCCAGGCCAATTCCACTGGTGCCACCGGTAACTAATGCAATTTTACCGTTCAGTTGTTTGCTCATTTTCATTTCCTCTATTCAGCAGTCTTATTTAGCAACCCGCCCGATGTGTGCGGTGTATGGCGCTACAGTACCGCGGGCATATTTATTGAAAAATAGCGAAAAATTAAAATGACTATTCACAGGTGTGTATAATCAAGAAAAACTGATACGTGGAGGTGAAAATGGACCAACTGGTAGCCATGCGGGTATTTGCCCGGGTTGTGGAGTCAGGTAATTTCACCCGGGCGGCAGATTCACTGAATATGCCTAACGCCACGGTCAGTAAATTGGTTCAGGAACTGGAAGCACACCTTGGCGTTCGTTTACTGCAACGCACCACCCGCCGCGTAACAATCACGCCAGAGGGCCATGAGTATTATGAAAAGAGCACGCGAATATTGCGCGACCTGGAAGATATCGACAACGCATTCAGTACCGCACGCAGCAAACCACGTGGAGCGTTACGTGTTGATATCGGTAGTTCCACTGCCTGCGATGTGTTAATTCCCGCTCTGCCGGATTTTCTGGCCCGTTACCCCGATATTCGCTTTGATTTAGGCGTTTCAGACCGCTCAGTGGACCTGGTTAGTGATAACGTGGACTGCGTGATTCGCGGTGGCGCACTGGAAAGCTCGTCGCTGGTTGCCCGTTATATTGGCTCCGCCACTTTCGTTACCTGCGCCACTCCATTTTACCTCAAATGCTACGGGACACCGGCTACCCCAGAGGAACTGAAAAACGGGCACCGGCTGGTGAGCTATGTATCGCCACAAAATGGCAAGGCCACACCGTTTCGCTTCGAACGCCAGGGAGAGAGAAAAGAAATTAAGATTGACCACCGTATTGGTGTTAACGAAAGCAATGCACACCTGGCGGCAGCCCTGGCCGGGATAGGGATTGTACAGACATTCCGTTATTGTGCCGGAAAGGCAATCGAAGCCGGTGTGCTGACAGAAATTCTGCAGGAGTGGCGCCCGGCACCCTATCCTTTCCATGTGGTTTACCCACAAAACCGCCACGTCACACACCGGTTACGTGTGTTTATTGAATGGCTGCTGGAATTCTTTCCGCAACGTGTGGCGGGTGCGCCTCATCAACCTGGCATTCATCAACCGGGCAAATAGTGGCAGGCATAGCTGGTACTACTTTTTCTTGTTAAGCATCGATTTTAAATCGGCAAATGGGTTATAGGTGGCAGCACCAACGTCTTTTTGTGCATCTTCCCCTGCCACAACGCTTGTGCCGTACTGCTCCGCTTCCGTGTACTTCGAGTGTTCGTGATCATGGCAATACAGACACAATAATTCCCAGTTACTGCCATCTTCCGGGTTATTGGTATGGTCGTGATCGATATGGTGAACCGTTAATTCACGCAGGTTGGAGTACACGAACTCGCGTGAACAGCGCCCGCACACCCACGGGTAGATTTTCAGTGCTTTTTCACGGTAGCCACTTTCCAGCCGTGCGTAGTTTTTAGGGATCAGAGCCATTGCCGTATTACCTGTCGAGTAGAAATAATTTCACACTATATCCCATAACGGGGGAAAGTGTCTGGCGAACAAACCGGCCTGCTGGTGTCAGTAACCTTCTCACTTCTGAAAAACAGCGAGGCCGCGCCTCATTGACCAGGCAATGAAGACAACTGCCATCAATAATCAACTCGAACATGGAATTCTGTAGCTGAAAAAAGTGGCACATATCCCCCATAAGAAACTGAGCGGACAATTTCAACGGGAAGGCGGCCGTCAGATAAAGAAATGATGTTGGGTTATTGTGTGAATGCCGTACCAGAGAAAAAATGCCCACTGTGCGCCAGGCAGACGTTTGAAAGAATAACCAGCGATATTGCTGGCTCGTTTCGCCGTTTTTTACCAGGGCCAGGTGTTATTTTCATAGTCAAGGAACAGATGTTTTTTATCATTACGGTGTAGCTCAATGACATTAACCATTCCGTTGACGCTGGTTTTCACGTCAATCTCTGCTTCAACTGCGCCGTCCAGCGTGCCCATCGCTGTCGCGACCCAGCCCGGATGAACAGACAGTACAGTATGTTCACCCTGTTTCAGATCCATATAAATACAACGAGCCAGCATATTCAACGCCACTTTACTGGCACGGTAGAGCTCCAGACCTATGCCAGGTTCGGTATTGCCCGCAATGCTGCCCCGGTGTGACGACATAAAAACCAGCGTGCTGGCAGGTTTCATGAACGGCAGAAGGTGTCTGGCCAGACGGGCAGGCCCAAAGGTATTGGTCATCATTATTTGCTGGAATTCAGCATCCGACGCCCGCAACACGGACTGATGCAAGGGTCCGTAGATCCCTGCAACCATAAAAATAATGTCAAACGCCCGTGCACCAAGGCTGTCGATAAAGGGCCTGATATGGCTCGCATCAGTTACATCAATCTCGCCGGTCGTGAGGTTATCCGGATAATCCCTTTCCAGAGCAAGCAGGGAAGATACATCAGCATCTGGTAAGTGCGTGGCAAAAACTTCCCAATCTTTTTTCAAATAAGCTTCTGTCAGCCCCAGCCCAAGCCCTTTCTCAGCCCCAACAATCAAAATACGCTGTCTTTTCATTATTGCTGTGCTCCTGGTTACTGTGCGGTATAACCGCCATCTGCCATTAATATTGTTCCCGTAACAAAGCTGGCTTTAGGTGATGCAAGCCAGGTAATTGCTTCGGCAATTTCTTCCGGCTGAGCCACTCGTCCAAGTGGGTGAACATGACCATAGCTGGACAACGTGGCACGGCTGTCTTCCACGATACCGGAAAGAATATTCGTTTCGACGACGCCGGGTGCCACCGCATTAACCCGGATACCATACTCAGCCGCTTCCAGAGCCAGCACTTTGCTCAACTGGGCTATTGCGCCTTTAGAAGCCGAGTAAGCCGAAGTTGCTTTCATACCAACCATGCTCACAACGGACGCCACATTGACAATCGCTCCCTGTCTGCGGGGCTGCATGACCTTCAGGCTTTCTCTACTCAGGAGAAAATATCCTCTGGCATTAATGGCCATAATGCTGTCCCACTCTTCAGCCGATGTCTCGGTAGCAAGTTTATTCAGGGTCTTACCCGCATTGTTGATGAGAATATCCACCCCACCGAATTCTGCCTGTGCGAGCTTCACAGCGTCGATAACCTTCTGCTCCTGGCTGACGTCACAAATATGAGTCACCACCTGATTTTCCCGGGCCAGAGAATGAACCTCCGGGTTAATATCCAGGGCCAGCACCTTCACTTCATGGCTCAGCATTAGCTTTACTGTCGCCCTGCCAATATCGCCAGCGGCCCCCGTAACAATCGCCACTCTGTTTTTCAAACCTAAAAAATCTGTCATGTTTACTCCTCTCCTCATTTCCTTCGTGGCAAAAAGGATATGAGAAGCAGATAAACGTAACAATGTTGATTACTGTACAAACATTATCTATTTCTCTCATAATCACTTTTGACACACGGAAATAATGGGAAAGAAATTATCCTTTCGTATTTACAGGAGGCGTAGTGTCCGGATTCCCATCAATACTGACACAGAAAATGATCTCTGCCTTTCTGGCACTTGCACCGGATGAAGGCTACTCACGTACACCGATGAAGGAGGTCAAACTGTTGCGGGTAAATGAATCTATGCCTCATACACCCGTCCTTTATGAACCCTGCATAGTTATTGTTCTGCAGGGAAAGAAAACAGGCTTAATGGGCGGACAGGCGTTCATCTATGATGCCGGGCATTATCTGGTTGTCTCAGTTCCTGTTCCGTTTACCAGCCAGACAACTGCCAGCCAGGAGGAACCTCTGCTGGCCATGTCTGTATCGCTCGATGTCGCACTTATCGCCGAATTAATGATTGAAATGGGGGGAAAAGACATAAGCGATAATGAGAGTGCAGGGATAATGTTTTCCACCCCGCTGGGAGGAGAGCTGTCAGATACGGTTTATCGGCTTCTGACAACACTTTCTGATGAGGAGCAAGCCAGAATTCTGGGGCCGGGTATTCTGAAAGAACTTTATTATCGTGTGCTGATTGATACTCAGGGAGCCTCAATAAGAGCGGCGCTCTCCGGAAAGGGGCATTTCAGGCAAGTTGCTGCGGCTATACGTACTATGCATACCCGGTTTATGGATAATATTGACATCAATATGCTGGCGAAAGTAGCCGGGATGAGCATTCCTTCTTTTCACCGCCATTTCAGAGCATTCACTGGCACAACACCAAAACAGTACCTTATTTCTATCAGGTTACACCAGGCGCGTTTTTTAATGGTAAAACGAAATGTCACTGCCAGCGAAGCTTCTTTAAGGGTTGGTTATGTCAGCCCGACACAATTCAGCAGAGAATTTAGCCGGTTCTTTGGTAGCCCCCCACAAAAAGAAGCGCACCGTCTACGCCATTTATTAAAGGTTAAAGCTGAGTCATACTGGCCGGAATAATTTCATGCTGATCACGATGTCGGCGCATTTAATATTAATACGATCTCAACCTGCCAATACCGGAATGGCAGGTAAGGCAATGTGAGCCCCTTCACTTCGAACCACGAAAATGCTTTGCCCGGAGGGTACCCCAATGGAGATACAACTGGGTGACTATACCTTACTCAAACCGGTATTAAGAATTCAGACATGTTCAAAAAGATGATCCAGAAATACCCGCACTGCGGGATTAGAACGCCGGCTTTCATGCCACAGTACCGAAATATTATGCCGCTCTACTGTATAGCCCGCCAGCAGAGTAACTAACTTTTTATCTTTTACCCACGAATCCGCTATAAAGCTCGCAACCATCCCTATTCCGGCACCAGCAGTAATTGCCGCTACAACGGCTTCACTGACATCAACAATAATACTGGATGAAGGCACAATTTCGATCTCCTTTTCGCCAACCCGAAACGGCCAACGAAAAATCTGCCCGGTATTCTGGTAACGCAGATTGACCGTTTTGTGCTCATTCAGATCATACGGGTGTTCCGGCGCGGGATGCCGGGCCAAATATTCAGGCGAAGCATAACAACCTATGTGATAGGGAGAAAGATGGCGTGACAACAGATTTGAATCTGCGAGTTCGCCGAGCCGGACGGCGATATCAATATTCTCATCAACGATACTTATCACATGATCACTTAACCGTAAGTCAATCTTCACTTTTGGGTAAATTGCGCAGAACTGCGGAATAACCGGCGCAATCAAATGAATACCGACCGGTAACGATGCCGCAATTCTCAATATTCCCGCTGGCTCAGCATGAGCGCGCTTTGCCAGTTGCTCAATCTCATCAGCATCGCGCAACAGCCGTAGTGCCCGCTCATGAATCTCGCGCCCTTCCTCAGTCAAAACCAGAGAGCGAGTGGTACGGATAAATAAAGTGACCCCGAGAAGCTGTTCCAGTCGTTGAACGCTCTTACTTACCGCTGAAGGTGAAATGGACAAAGAGCGTGCCGCAGCAGTGTAGCTGCCGAGAGAACCAGCGCGAGCAAATGCAATAAGACCCGTGAGCCTTTCAAAACCAATTTGTTCCTTCATGGCACAATTAAAGCGAAACTGAACCCAATTATCAATCCTGGATAACAGTTATATTGTTTGTTACGAAAGTCCTTTTATTAAAGTGAGACGATAATGACTGACGTAATGAAAGCAGTACAACTGCGAGCTTTTGGCGGGCCGGAAAACCTGTTGTATGAAGATGCGCCAGTACCTGCGGTGGGAAGCGACGAAGTACTTGTACATGTACATGCAGCCGGTGTTAATCCCCCTGACTTGTATTTGCGAGACGGTTATCGGGCGCTTCCGCCTGAATGGTGGCCAAAACCAACATTTCCACTCATCCCCGGAACTGATGTATCAGGAGTCATTGCAGCAGTCGGTGAAAATGTCTCTGCATTCAGCCCAGGGGATGAGGTCTATTCAATGGTGCGTTTCCCGGAAGGGATAATGAATGGCAGCGGTGCCTACGCAGACTATGTGAGTATTCCTGCATCACAGGTCGCATTCAAACCTCACAGGCTCACACATATTCAGGCTGCTGGTGCGCCGATGTCGCTGCTTACAGTCTGGCAATTTCTTGTCGAACTGGGTCACAACGCACCAAATCCATTTCAGCCATTTCAGCATACACCTGTTTCACTGGAAGGCCGGACAGTACTGGTAAATGGTGCTGGCGGTGGCGTGGGGCATCTTGCCGTACAAATAGCTAAGTGGAAAGGGGCACGAGTTATTGCCGTTGCATCGTCCCGGCATGAAGAACTTTTACGCAATCTGGGTGCAGATGAGTTCATCGATTACACCCAAAAAGCAGCGGAGACTGTAGTAAAAAATGTCGATCTCGTCCTGGATACTGTTGGTGGCCCAAACATGGAGCGCTTCCTTGGTTGCATCAAACAGGGCGGAGCATTATTTCTGGTTAATCCTTTGGGTTTTTCCGGACAGAATGAGGCCGTTGAAAAGGGTATTACCGTATCATCAACGCAAGTACGTTCTGATGGTGCGCAACTTATTGAGGCCAGTAATCTTCTGGATAAAGGAATTATCCGGGTGGTCGTTGATAGTACCTATCCCTTAGCCAGGGCATCAGATGCGCATAAGCGCGCTGAGTTGGGAAGTATTCAGGGCAAGATTGTGCTCACAAATTTTTGATCTCGCTTCACCTGCCTGCCATTCACTGATGTTATGTGAATGGCAGTGTTTCGATGCGGTTCAGGAGGCAGCGGCCTCAGGCACATTAGTACCCATTCCTTCGGGCAGAAACGGGACAATTTCGGCCAGTTCATCCTCGCTCAGTCTGAACTCTGCTGCGCCAAGCAATCCGTCAATTTGCGCCGGACGGCGTGCACCGACTATCGCGCCGGATACAGCTGGTTGTCTCAGCACCCACGCAATCGCTACAGCCGCAGGTGTCTGACCGTGGCGTTCACCAATCCGACGGAAGGTTTCAACCAGCGCAAGGTTCCTGGTCAGGCGCGGTTCCTTAAAGTCAGGACTTCGGAATTTACGCCAGTCATCATCGGGGAGGCTGGCAATCCGCTCACGCGTCATTGCCCCGCTCAACAGGCCCGATTGCAAAGTTGAATAAGCGATAATGCCGGTGTTCGTCTGCTCGCAGAATGGCAGGATGTCGGACTCTGCCTCACGCATAAGCGCCGAATAAGGCGGCTGTAGTGAGACAATATCCGTCACTGCCTGTGCTCGTTTGAGTTGCGCCACATCGAAATTGGAGACACCGATAGCACGCACCTTCCCCTGCTTACGTGCTTTGTCTACCGCAGCAAGTGCGGCCTCAATGCCGTCATCCGGTCCGCCTGCAGGAAAAGCAGGCCAGTGGATCTGATACAAGTCAATGGTTTCTGTACGCAGGCGGCGCAGGCTTTCGTCAATTTCTCTGGCCAACGAGTCTGGTGCCAGTGAATGCGAAATCTGCCGAGTTGCCGGATCCCAAACCAGACTGCCTTTTGTGAATACCAACGGACGACGCGAAGCCGGCACCCGGCGCAAAAGCTGCCCGACAATTTCCTCTGCGTGCCCCAGGCCGTAAACGGCAGCGGTATCTATCCAGTTAATTCCCCTTTCTACTGCATACTCCAGCGCAGCCAGACTTTCAGCGTCATCCTGCGCTCCCCAGCCAAATTCCCAGCCCGCCCCTGCGATGGCCCAGGTTCCCAGGCCGACAGGAGAAATAGTGAAATCGGCATTGCCCAATTTGTTCTGTTGCATCGTTTAATTTCCCAATGAATTAGACAACTTCATTGTGGCACGCCATATATGAGACGATAAGCTATGTTATCTTTTATGAACTACTGAATATTTCTCATTAATATGACAATCGATCTCCATGAACTGGATGCCTTTGAAGCCGTTGCACGGCACAGAAGTTTCCGCAAGGCTGCCGCTGAAAGGGGGGTATCTGCTTCAGCGCTGAGCCATGCCCTGCGCGGGCTTGAAGAACGTCTGGGTGTGCGACTACTCCATCGCACCACACGTAGCGTAACGCCAACAGAGGCAGGCCACCGTCTGCTGGCCCGGCTCGCACCTGCTCTCCGCGATGTGGCCGATGCCCTCTCCGATGTGACGGCATTACAGGCTGTACCAACAGGAACGCTTCGTCTGAATGTACCGCGCCCGGCAGCCTGGTTGGTACTGTCAGCAATATTACCGGGTTTCGTGGCGAAGTATCCCAGAGTGAAAGTCGACGTTGTGACCGACGATGGTCTGGTCGATATTGTGGATGATGGCTTCGACGCAGGCATCCGTTTCGGCGAGAGTCTGGCCGGAGATATGGTCGCTGTGCCTGTCGGTCCCTCGCAACGCTTTGTCTGCATTGCCGCACCGTCATATCTGAATGCGTATAATGCGCCAAACATACCGACAGACCTGCTGAATCATGCCTGTATTTGTCGCCGCTTTCCAGGCGGTCATTACTATAACTGGGAATTTTTGGTTGCCGGTAAGCCGCAGTCCATCGCCGTTTCTGGCCCCCTGGTATTCGACGACGATATGCTGATGGTCCAGGCTGCACGCGACGGTGCAGGTATTGCCTACCTCTATGAAGCAATGGTGAGAGAGGATTTAGCTGAAGGCAGGCTGGTTTCTTTACTGGAAGCTTTTAGTACGCCGCCAGGCCGTTTTTTTCTCTACTATTCCGGGCGGCGGCATCTGCCCACGGCGCTGCGCGCATTTGTGGATTTTATTCGTAAATAGAATTCCCCATGCCAGAGCGTGACTACGCTTTTCCAGGGTAACCCGCCCGCATGATTGACTTTGTCAACGGCCTGAACACTTATCTGCCAGGCCTCTATAACGACGATGAATATGACAAAAGATGTTAACAGTGTGTACTGATAACCTGTTTTCATGGGGCATGAGTCTGGTGTGCGCTTATTTTTCGCTCAGAAAAGTAATGCGCGGGCGTGCTTCCCATCACTTTGCGGAACATGGTGATAAACGCATTGACCGATTCATATCCTAATTTTATCGCCACATTTTGTACCGAGACACCACTCGCCAGCTCCTGCAGGGCAATAATCAAATGTAGTTGCTGGCGCCAGCGCCCAAAAGACAAGCCCGTTTCCCGCACCATTAAACGCGCCAGCGAGCGTTCGCTAAGTGCCAGTCTTTTTGCCCAGGTTGTTAAGGTGCTGCGGTCATCAGGGTGACTGACCAGAACGTCGGCCATAGTGCGGATTTTCGGGTGAGACGACACAGGCAGACTCAGTTTCTGTTGTGGCATGGTGGCTAACTCATCAAGTGTCACCCTGGTCAGTCTGGCGACATGGCTTTCTGATGAATAATCAACACATTCCTGAGTCAGGCGATCAACCAGTTCTTTAATAAGCCCGGAAATCGCCAGCGTGCAGCATCGTTCGGGCAGCGCGGCGGCACCCGGTTCAATAAACAGATAATTGAGATGTGCATTCCAGGTGGCTTTCGCACTGTGTGCAATACCACCGGGGATCCAGACGGCACAGTCGGGCGGCACTATCCAGATATCATTTTCAGCACGGCAAATTACCGCGCCATACAGGGCAATAATCAACTGCCCTTTGCGATGCGTATGCACCGGCACTTCTGCTGCGTAATCAACAAAATCCAGATGTCGTGCCACAGCGGGGCAAGACGTGGAATCCGGGTCAAACAACGTATTGGCGAGTGAGCGGGACATACAATTGACCACATTTAGGTATTTTTTGACAGAATAGAGTATTTAAGCATATAAGCAAGCCGGTAATAATCTTCGGCATGAACAAAACCAACGTTAGCCACTTTCATTTTTTACACGCGATAAGCCATCGTTTACACCGTGCGGCGACCACCACACTATTGAATGATGCCAGCGCGTTGATCTACTCCGCGAAGAGCTTCATCGCAGCGATGCTCGCATACTATATTGCCCTGTCGATAGGCCTGGACAGGCCTTCCTGGGCAATCATCACCGTGTATATCGTTTCACAAACCTCTGTCGGCGCATCGCTGAGCCGGTGCCTGTACCGCCTGGCAGGCACTGTAGTGGGTGCAGGCATGACGGTGTTAATCGTGCCCACATTCGTGAATATGCCTGTTTTTTGCAGTGTGATACTGGCCGCCTGGATAACCTTCTGCCTCTATTTGTCACTTCTGGAACGTACACCCCGCGCCTACAGTTTTGTACTGGCAGGTTACACCGCGAGCCTGATTGGTTTTCCCGCAGTTTCCGACCCAGGCGCGATTTTTCACATCGCCATCGTACGGGTACAGGAGATAATCATTGGAATATTCTGCGCAGCGTTGATTCATCGCTATGTGTTGCCGGCACGAATCTCTGCCTTGTTTAACAGCAAACTATCGCAAACGTTACAGGCGGCGCGGCAACGGGTTGCGGACACCTTAGCGCGCAAACCAGATGCAGTTTCGGTTCCTCTGCATACAGCACTGGCTCTGCAATTTCTGCAAGGCATCAGCCATCACATTCCCTATGACTTTGCGCTCTCTGTACCAGTGCGGCAGGCCAGAAAAGGGATCCACGACCGTCTGGCGCGGTTAATCATTGTCAACTGCGAGTTACACGACCGCCTTGTGCTGATGCCCGTGATGCCAGCCGATATGCAAACACTGCTTGACGATGTCCGGACCTGGCTTGTCGGTAATAATGGAAGGGCAGGTAACAACGCGGCTGAATCCCTCAAAAAACGCTGTGAACAACTGCTGTGCCGGTATGCAACTCAGGTCCTGACGCTCGACGATGCTTTACAGGTCAGTCTTGTGCACTACCTGGCTGAAGCTATTGAGCTGGTACAGCAGTGCGGTCGCCTTTCTGATGCCATTTATGACACGAGGCCTGCGGACGGGCCAGCAGAAACAAATACAGTGAAAGGCTACGTATTCCACCGCGACGCCCTCAGTGCGTTTCGCTCAGCCCTGGGGGCTTTCTCCATCATTCTGAGTGGCTGCCTGGTCTGGATTTTTTCTGGCTGGCAGGATGGCGTCACGGCAGTCTCTCTCCTTGGGGTTTTTTGCACACTGTTTGGTAGCTTCGATACGCCCGCCCCGCATATTGTGAAATACATTATTGGCTCGGTCTGGGGGGTTGTGCTTAGCCTGATTTACAGTTTTGCCCTGCTCCCCCAGGTCAGTAATTTCACCGTGCTGGTAGCGGTCTTTGCTCCAGTCTATTTGTTTGCCGGTTCGCTCCAGGCAAGGCCGCCAACCACTTTTATGGCGATGGGAATAACCCTGACACTGCCCATCTTGTGCGAACTGGGTGCGCACTACAGCGGAGATTTTTCCGTAGCGGTTAACACTGCCATTGCCCTCTTCTTTTCAGCCGGCTTTGCCGTGGTTGGGATGAGTCTTCTGCAAACCATACAGGCAGATACGGCGGTAAACCGCCTGCTGAAACTTTGCCAGCGCGATATTCGCCGCAGTGTGAAAGGCGTACTGAATATCGACGAAACCCACTGGACCAACATGATGATTGACCGGGCAGCCTTACTGCTACCGCGTTTACAGCGCAGTGGGCGGTCACCAGAATGGGCGCAGCATCGCCTGTTACACGCACTGCGCGTGGGGCTCAGTGTGATGCGCATACGCCGATATGATTCCCATAAGAACCCTGGAATAACTGAATTGTTCACGCTCCTTGTTCGTCCGGCAGACACCGGCATCTTACTTCAGCAACTTGCCACTCTCATGGAGCACAGCTTACCTGCAACCGATGAACCATCGCGCCAGTATGTTTTCCGGTTGGTTGATTTGTACTGCGTAATCCGTAATCAGAATAGGGAACCTGTTGATGATCAATGACATCAATATCGGGGGCGTTTTTATTCCTGGCCTGCTGGTGATCGCTCTCTTCGCGCTGGCCTGCACACTATTACTTGTGCCGCTGTTCACCCGCAGCCGGGTTTACCGCCGCCTGCCGTTTCGCCCACTACTCGAACTTTCCACTGTTATTGTTACTTTTTACCTGCTGCTGCAGGGCCTGACCACGTTGGGGTTACTCACATGAAATCATTACTGTCTCTATTGAGCCGCTATGCGCTGACACTCAGTGTCGTGGCGATATCCACTCTGCTGGCTTTTATTTGCTGGAAACATTATGCGCAAACGCCCTGGACACGCGATGGCAGGGTTCGCGCGGAGGTGGTGCAGATTGCGCCGGATGTCTCCGGGCCGGTGCTTAACGTGGCAGTGCGTGATAATCAGTGGGTTAATCGTGGTGATGTTCTTTACTCCATTGACCCACACTGGCTTAAGCTGGCAGTTGTCACCGCACAGGCAGATGTTGAGGCCAAACGTCATGAGATGTTGATGCGTCAGGATGCAGCCAGGCGGCGCACTCAGATAAAAAGGATGGTTTCCGGCGAGGATTTACAGCAAACAACCAGTGCAGCCAGCGTGGCTGCAGCCAATTATCATGGTGCGCTGGCCGCGCTGGAACTTGCCGAGCTGAATTTGTCTCATGCCACTGTTCGTTCGCCGGTTGCGGGCTATGTCACGCACTTGCGGCTTCACCCCGGAGACTATGCCACAGAAGGAGAAACTAAAGTTGCTATCATTGATGCCCATAGTTTCTGGGTAGTTGGCTATTTCGAAGAAACCCGGTTGCGCCATATTCATGTGGGAAATATGGCGCACATTTCGCTGATGGGGTTTGACTCGGTTATCACGGGGCATGTAGAGAGTATCGGGCGTGGGATAGGTGATAATAATGACGCGACGGGTCAGCTTGGCCTGCCAGATGTTGATCCAACATTTAGCTGGGTAAGGCTTGCGCAGCGCATTCCGGTTCGGATTCATATCGACACCCTGCCGAAAGGGGTTGAACTGGTGGCAGGGTTATCAGCCAGTATATCCGTCACACCATAATGGCAGGTATTTTCTCAACTGGAGAGATATACCCGACAGCAATATTTTTAGTTTCTGAATTTATGGTGCAGATAAGTATATATTTCCTCAATAAATTAACTCTGGTATTACCTTATGAATAGCAGAACAGAATTTATAGCAGACTTAATTACCTGGATAAATAACAATATCGAGTCACCACTCAAATTAGATGACGTAGCCATTAAATCCGGGTATTCAAAATGGCACTTGCAACGATTATTTTTCACAGAAACAGGTCAGTGCCTTGGGGCATTTATCAGAGAGCGAAAGTTATACCTTATTGCTGAGGAACTTATTAAGTCAGACGATTCATTGATAAACCTGGCGATACGGTTTGGCTTTGACTCGCAACAATCATTAAACAGGGCGTTTCGTCAACGATATAATCTTCCGCCACATCAGTACAGAAAGAAATATTGCTATCAGCATTCGGCACCCCCGAAAGAAAGATAAAAACCGGGTTACATAACAACCAGAAAAACATTCGTAAGCCAGCACGGCTGCGACCTCTCTGTGTCCGTCCTTCATCCGGATTTCACATAAACGAGTCCGGGTCAGGCATTGTTTGAGAGATGAGCATAAAGTTTTGTCTGTCCTTTTAGTGCCAGAAGCGTGCCAGAACGAATATTACGCATGCGTGACAGCCCACCGGGCAGCATACTCTAACATTCTGTTACATCCGGAGTCAGAAACACTCGCAATCAGAGTGTAATTTTATTAAGACAATCAAAGCAATTAAGCGTGGGGGATAGATGCGAAAGCGAGAAGCAGAAATAGACTTCGGTGCCGAGCATATCATTATCAAACGGCGTTACCGGGCGTTAGGCGCATTAAACGATTTACTGATAGCGTTATGGTTTCTGATTGGCAGTATTTTCTTCTTCTATGACGCCCTGATGACTGACGGAACATGGCTATTTGTGGTTGGCAGCATGCAGTTGATGCTGAGGCCAGCCATCACTCTTGCTGAACTCATTCATGTTCGAAAAGCTTATGCGAGAAATTAACTTTCTCTGCCAGGCAATGCGTAACGGCTCACGGCGGTGTTACATTCACTTGCCAACGGCTGATGATAAACGTCAGTAATTATCTCTGGTTAACACTTTATATCAGCCGTTGTATGAAGCCCCGCACAGTAATAAAGGATGGCAACGAATGAGACAGGTCATTTGTGCGTCAGGTATGGTGTTTGTGTTGGTCAGTTGTGCACTCTGGCCGACCAGTATCGCCTTAGTTGGCGGCACAAGGTAAACATTAACGCGCAGACCATAGAAATCTGACCGACTGCATCCATTTTTGTGCAAAATCCGCAGGACGCTGATAACGAAGACCTGAAGACTGCGGGCCGGAACAGGCAGATGAATGTCCACCCTGTGCGGCATAATCCCAGGTAAACACCAAATAACTGCCTGTTTGCTCCACATTCACTCCATAAACTGAACAATATAAAGCAATTATCCTCCATCACAATATTCATTGTGCTCAGGAGGAATCATGAATAAATTGAACTACATTTTAAAATACACCGAATATCTAATCAGAAAATGTAGAGTATTTGTTACTACGGACCTTTACTTTCATACAGCCACACTGAATAGAATTTCAGGAGCGCATGCAAATCTAAAAAAACCAGTAACGTTGAACGAGAAGATTTGCCACAGACTTGTATTTGATCATAACCCTTTGTATACATTACTGGCAGATAAACTCGCAGTCAGAGAATATGTACACAACAGGACTCAATTGGTGAAAACCATACCAGTAATAGGTGTCTACAACAGAGTTGAGGATATCGACCTCAGCAAATTACCCGAAAAATTTGTTTTAAAATGCAATCATGACAGTGGTAGTGTTGTCATTTGTACCGACAAAGAAAAATTCAACCAACGCAGAGTATTTAACAGGCTAAAACTTGCTCTTAATAAAAATATGTATTTCACTACCAGAGAATGGCAATATAAATACATTACCCCAGTTATTCTTTGCGAGAAGTATATAGATATATTCAATGGTAGAGTAAAAACAAACATACCGGAAATGTTAAGAATCCATTGTTTTCATAACATAGCCTGCTTTATCGAGGCCGATTTCACCGATGAAAACGGAAAGGAATTCATTAACGTTTATGACACTTCATGGCAGTTACAACCTTTCCAGATGGAATATCCAAATACGCCGGTTCCAGTACAGGAACCCGAGTTATTCCATAACGCAATTATTGCTGCACAGGAACTGGCAAAGGGCATTGATTATTGCCGAGTCGATCTAATGCTGGCAGAAGATGAAATTTATTTTAGTGAAATCACATTAAGCCCTATGCGAGGAAAACTAAGAATAACACCAGCGACCTGGAATGCAACATTAGGAGAAATGTGGCATCTTACTGAATTAAAAAGCAGGCTCCATTAAACCTGTCCTCCCATTACAAGTGTTTACTCTGACTGACTGGCCATGATAACTTGAAAATCGAGTGATTTTCTGGTGTTAAACTATAGCTCGCATTCCCGCCATGAGCGAGCATAATAGCTCTGACTACAGATAATCCTAATCCACACCCTTCCGGGTTAATATTTCTTGCATATTCCCCTCGTTGAAATGGTTGAAATAAGACTTTCTGGAGTTCCTCAGGAATTCCAGGCCCCTTATCCTGAATGAGGATAAAATTCTCTTCCTCTGCTATACCATTTTTTACCAGAAGCGTTTTTGATGTGGAATATTTTAACGCATTGTCGAAAAGAACAGTCAGGCATTGAATAATACGTGCAGGGTCGCAGATACAGCACTGATGGTTAAGTTCGGTGGTGAGAGTAAATTGTTTACTCTGAAACTCTGGCTGGAAGGTATCAAGTACACTCGCAATGGTGGTATCAAGGAAAACTTCATTAAGAGTAAGCGTATAACCCGCACCGCCGGAGGAACTCACAACCCGAAGGTCTTCAATTAAATGCGTCAGACCTTCTGTTTGCTTTAACAAATTTCTGAAGAGAACTTCCTCAGGTGCGAAAACACCATCAACCAGTCCCTGAAGCCGTCCCTGAAGAATAGTCACAGGCGTTCTGAGTTCATGCGCTATTGCGGCATTCCATAAATTCCGCTGAACATCCAGTGTCTGTAGCTTTTCAGCCATCTCATTGAAATTCTTTACAAGGTTGTTAATTTCTCCTAACTGAGAACTGGTACACGTTGCTCTGGCATCAAGATTTCCCTGTGATATCTGTTTCAGGCTATAGGCTACAGCATTTAATGGCCTCAGTATTCTTGATGAGAGCTTGACGGTAAAGAAAAGGGAAACCACCAGGCTACTTACTGAGGCTATCATTATCCACAGCCAGTCCAGAAACGTCATTTTATCTTCATTCCCTGCAATAGCACCGCCTGGCAGGTAATTAATCAAAAAACTATAAAATAAATAAGAGCCAAGTACTGCGATAATAATAATAATAAAAGTCAGCGAAAGCATGTACGACAATATTTGACGGCTCAAAATTGCGTCTTTATTCATTTATTCTCACCTAACCGGTAGCCCAGCCCTCTGATACTCTCCGGGATCCCTTTTAATCCTGCGTGCTCAAGTTTTTTCCGCAGTTTACTCATATGACTGTCCACGGTTCGGTCAAGTGAGTCACCTTCTGGCAAACAGGCGTCAAGCAGCTCTTCACGGGAGCATACCTTTCTCGGATTTCTCGCCAGATATGCGAGAAGTTTAAATTCCGTGGTGGTCAACACTGGGGTAACCGTTGTATCTTTGACAGTAATTTCCACATAAAAATCATCAGGATAAATTGTCAAAAAAGGTGTCCTTATTGGCCTTGCATTCACGAGTTCTGTACGCGCCAGCGTTCTGCGAAGAACGGCCTCGACCCTTGCGACGACTTCAGAAGGATTAAAGGGCTTTATCACATAATCGTCTGCCCCGAGCCTCAGGCCCATCAGTTTATCTACATCCTGATCCAGCGCGGTAACAATGATAACCGGAACGTTACTCTCTTTCCGCAGAGTAGTCAGAACGTTCCATCCATCATAAACAGGCAGATGGATATCCAGTAATATGAGGTCTGGTTTATGCAGACGGGCAAGGCTTATCACCTGTTCACCATCCTTAGCCCTGAAGGTTTTCATACCTGTCCGATGCAAATAGCTTATCAGTATGTCGGCAATTTCATCGTCGTCTTCTGCGACAATAATCAGATTATCTTTGTTCATTTTATCTTCTACCAGAACCAATGATAGTATTTATTTTATCTTGAAAATATCTTCTGTCATTATCAGCCAGCCTGGATTTAATGCAACGCTGGTAAAATAAGCACTTCTGATATTTTTTGTTTAATCCGCCCTCTCTGACCATCGAATTTCAAAAAAGTTGCATTAAAACCCACTTTTTGTGAATACTTAAACCACGGTAATGGCCTGTCCATGCAGAGACAATAATAGCATATATTTAATTTAAGATTTTCACTCTCTTCAAGTTAACCTAAGATGGCATTTATTTTTATCTCGCACTTATACAACCACAAATAATCCACACTGGCACTCTGGTTAACAATTGTTATTTTGTGCCCAGTGGTAAATATTCTCGGGCAATCTTTTTATGTGGACTAACCGGCATATTATGAATGTGATATTATTTTATTCTGTACGTGTTTCTTCGGTACTACTCTTTCACTCCATACTCGCTCCATAAACACCCCATACGTGGTCAATGTCAATACGTTATAGTCGGTTTATGTTCTTATTCACAGGTATATTTGTACTGCGGAATGTTAATCTGGCAAGGTTTTAGCCACTGATAGTATGGTTGCGCTTTTCTGATGTTCAGGATGGCATCATCATGATTGATAAAAATACCTGCGTCTGGAACAGACTCACCTGGATGACCTGTCTGTGGATATGTGAGACAGCCCAGGATAATGCACCACAACACCTTAATAAATTCTCAGCGTTCAGGATCTTCAGCAAACACGTCACAAGAGATGGTCAGGCACCTTCATCAGATGAGTTGTTTTGATTTTCCCGAATGTTATGTCAGCCAGCTGGAAGTTTTTCTGATGCCGCATTTTTTCATTGAACGCCCTATTTTTGCGTGGGTAATTGCACTGTTTATTGTCCTGGCCGGAATACTGTCAATCCCGCAATTACCGGTCGCTCAATACCCGGCTGTTGCACCGCCGGGGATTATTATTTCGGTCAGTTATCCCGGTGCCAGCCCGGAAGTAATGAATTCCTCCGTCGTTTCACTTATCGAACGTGAGATTTCTGGCGTGGATAATTTACTTTATTTTGAATCGTCCAGTGATACCACTGGCATGGCATCAATTACAGTAACCTTTAAGCCAGGAACTGATATCAAGCTCGCCCAAATGGATCTACAAAATCAGATTAAGATTGTGGAACCGCGTTTACCAAAGACGGTACGTCAAAACGGCATAAATGTTGAAGCCGCTAACTCCGGCTTTCTGATGATGGTGGGGTTAAAATCCCCCACAGGGAAGTACCAGGAGGCAGATTTAAGTGACTATTTTGCCCGAAATGTCACGGATGAACTGCGGCGCGTACCCGGTGTAGGTAAAGTTCAGCTATTTGGTGGAGAAAAAGCACTCCGTATATGGCTGGATCCAATGAAGTTAAACAGTTACGGGGTATCTGCCTCAGATGTATTAACTGCGATAAGCCAGCAAAACGTCATTGTCTCGCCAGGCAGAACAGGAGATGAACCCGCTATCCCCGGTCAGGGGGTTACCTATCCAATCACCATCAAAGGGCAGCTCTCGTCAGTTGAGGCGTTTCGCAATATTACCATTAAATCAGCGACATCTGGCGCGCGGCTGGCCTTGTCTGATATTGCCCGCGTTGAATCCGGGTTGCAAAGTTATGCATTTGGCATACGTGAGAATGGCGTTCCAGCCACCGCCGCCGCTATTCAACTTTCGCCCAGCGCAAATGCCATCAACACTGCTGCCGGTATTCGCTCACGGCTTGCTGAGCTATCTGGCGTATTGCCTGAAGGTATGGTGTTTACAGTTCCGTTTGATACAGCTCCCTTTGTTAAGCTATCTATTATCAAAGTCGTGGAGACATTTCTGGAAGCAATGGTTCTGGTCTTCCTCGTGATGCTACTTTTTCTTCATAAAATTCGCTGTACGCTTATCCCTGCTATTGTGGCGCCGGTGGCACTGTCAGGCACGTTTACACTTATGTTGCTCAGCGGTTATTCCATTAACATACTGACCATGTTTGGCATGGTGCTGGCTATCGGCATTATTGTTGACGATGCTATCGTTGTGGTAGAGAACGTCGAACGCCTGATGGAAGAAAAAGGGCTGTCCCCACACGACGCAACCTGTGAAGCGATGCATGAAATCACCCCGGCTATTATAGGTATTACACTGGTGCTTACTGCAGTGTTTATTCCTGTGGCGTTTGCTGGGGGTTCCGTCGGTATTATTTACCGGCAGTTCTGCATTTCTATGGCTGTTTCTATCTTACTGTCAGCGTTTCTGGCACTGACACTGACGCCAGCACTCTGCGCAACAATACTCAAGCCACACAGTCGTGGTCAGAACACAGGCAAAACATTTTCAGGGTGGTTCAACGCCCGTTTCCATCGCCTCACTGCATTTTACGCATCCGGGCTGGGATTTGTACTGAAACGGAGCGGACGTATGCTCATGCTCTATGTCGCTTTATGTCTGGCGCTTTGCGCTGGCCTGTCTTCACTGCCCTCATCATTTTTACCTGAAGAAGATCAAGGCTACTTTATGTCGTCAATCCAGCTTCCTCCTGATGCCACGATGCAGAGAACACTGAATGTAGTTAAAAAATTCGAAAACGAAATCGCCAAACAACCCGCAGTTGAAAGCAATATAATGATCCTGGGTTTTAGCTTTTCTGGCTCAGGCCAAAACTCAGCCATGGGCTTCACCACGCTTAAAGACTGGAAACAACGCGCAGACACAACCGCGCAGGATGAAGCGGCCTTTATTCAGTCCAGAATGGAGCGTGAGCCAGACGCTGTCACCATGAGCCTGCTTCCTCCCGCTATTTCAGATATGGGAACCACATCCGGGTTCACCTACTATGTCCAGGACAGAGGCGGCAAGGGATACCGGGCGTTAAAAGACGCTGCTGATGAACTTGTACGGCGGGCAAATCAGTCCCCACAATTGGCAGATGTTTATATTGACGGACTCCCGGATGGCCCTAACTTAACCCTAAAAGTTGACAGAGAGAAAGCGGAAGCCATGGGGGTTTCGTTTGACGAAATTAACCAAACGCTTTCCGTCGCCATGGGGTCGAATTATGTCAATGATTACCTCAATAAAGGCCGGGTTCAGCAGGTGATTGTCCAGGCCGATGCCCCCTACCGTATGCAGCCGGAACAATTATTAGCATTACCCGTTAAGAACCGCCTGGGGCGAATGCTTCCGTTGTCCACTTTTGTCACGCTGTCCTGGGGGGTCGCACCGCAGCAACTGAATCGCTATCAGGGTTATCCTGCACTACGAATTACCGGAAGCGCAGCCTCAGGCATATCCACAGGTACTGCCATGGTGGCGATGGAGAAACTTTCTCGTGGCCTGCCCTCGGGTTTTGCTGGAGCATGGTCGGGCAGTTCAGTACAGGAAAAGATATCCACATCACAGCTTCCGGGGCTGATTATTCTGTCAATGCTGGTGGTATTTATGGTGCTTGCTGCGCTTTATGAAAGCTGGTCTGTTCCATTTGCAGTCATACTCGTCGTCCCTCTGGGGCTGGTCGGTGCTGTCCTGGCTGTGACCATTGCGAACATGACTAATGATGTTTTTTTCAAAATAGGGCTGATAACTCTTATTGGCCTTTCCGCGAAGAATGCAATCCTGATTATTGAATTTGCGAGACAATTGATGAAGCAGGGAAAGTGCGTAATTGATGCAACATTAACGGCCTCAAAGCAGCGGTTACGTCCGATCCTCATGACATCGCTGGCTTTTACACTTGGCGTTGTTCCGCTGATGCTTGCCAGGGGTGCAAGTGACAGCACTCAACATGCCATAGGCACAGGGGTATTCGGAGGGATGATCAGTGGAACTGTGTTTACCATTTTCTTTATTCCCGTATTTTTCGCCATGATTACCCGATTTATTGAAACGCGAAAATATAACCGGAAGAACGCACGTAACGATTAGTCTTTGCCATTTTTAGCCACTCTGTAAACGGAGTCAGCCCCCGCCAGACTGGTGTTAAATGGCAAAAAATGTACATGAGGTAACAATGAACAGGATTATAACCCCGAGGCTTGCCATTCGTCATTTCAAGGAAAAAGATGCCGCAGGGCTTTTAGACTATCTTTTTTCACCCTGTACGCCTTGCTTTCAGAGTGAACGGTTAGCCTCATTAACAGAAGCACAGGCCGAAGTGGCTAAAAGAGCCACCGACCCATGCCAGTTTGCCGTCTGTATGAAAAACACGGATGCGTTAATCGGCCACCTTTTTATGGACAATAGTGGCGAACCGGACAGCGAAACCTGGTCGGTTGGCTGGCATTTTAATCCACGTTATACAAGGCAAGGGTTTGCGACGGAATCGGTTACTGCTTTATTCCAATATTTATTTAATGAAAAAGGCGCAAGGCGTTTGTATGCCTGGGTTGAAGATTATAATGTGGCGTCGCAAAGACTTTGTGAACGTCTTCATATGCGGCGTGAAGGCTGTTTTAAAGAGTTTGTTTCCTTTATAAGTGAAAATGGTATCAAAAGGTACGATAATACCTGTATCTATGCTCTGCTAAAAAAAGAATGGATCAGCACACTGAAAACCATCTCGTGATATATGCTTGTTGTCCACAGCCCGGCAGACTGACCCGGATGTCGGGCTTCATCACAGACAACTTATTCAGTATTCTCCCCTATGATGTGTCAGTTATGGAATTACGAGCGCAGGATTCTGAAAAATAGCCAACAGGCTTCTGCGCGCTATTCTTGAAACACCTTTGTTCATCTGGGATAACTATGAAAGTATTTGCAAGTGGTATACGTGATGTCATTGAAGGCGAAAATATCAGGGTAGTAACACCTGTCAATATTTATCAGTGCACATTGGGTGACGACGTCTTTATCGGACCATTTGTCGAAATTCAAAAAGGCTGTGTGATTGGCAACAGAAGCAGAATTCAGTCTCATACCTTTATTTGTGAAAATGTTACGCTGGGAGATGACTGTTTTATCGGCCATGGCGTTACTTTCGCTAATGACCTGTTCAAAACGGGTGGCCCTGATTCCTGTGCTGAAAACTGGATTCAGATTGTATTAGGCAATGCAGTTACGGTGGGTAGCGGAGCAACGATTCTGACCACAGAAATTTGCAGTGGCGCGGTTATTGGTGCCGGTAGCGTAGTCACTAAACCTGTACTGGTTAAAGGGATTTATGCGGGGAACCCGGCAAAACTTTTGCGATTGCTTTAAGCATTCTCCCAGTCAAATGTCGGCCCGGGTGCATTATCAGGTCAGGGCCGACTTACCTCCCATGATCCCCACGCCCCATACTATGCACTCCTCCCATACGGGCAGTACCGGCAGGTTTTTGTACAGAGTTACGATCAAATGAGCATATTAATTTTCCGCATAATTTCAGAAAGTTAGAAAAAATTTACTCATAAAAACTGGTTTACGCAAACGTGATTTATCCGAGTAGTAAGCCAGTTACCTCAATTTTTCATAAACTTATTTGCACGATTATGTCTTTCTCAGTTAAGCAAGAAGACAACGGTTACTGATTTTGGCGGCTTAGCTGACAACAATTGTCGTTAGCAGATATAAGGGAAAATGATGCAATTGTTATTTATTGAGTTATCTGACGCTCCATCATGGGTACCTGCTTTATTGCTGGTCACGCTCTCATTCGCAGTAGGTTTTCTGGCCCGGTTTATACTTCTCCGGGTCATCCGTTACTGGCAGAAACGCGACAGGAAGCTCTTCAAATCACTGGAGAAGCATCTGCGTGGCTCCATGTTTCTGTTCCTCCCCTTACTATTAATCAATGTTGGGGTTCATTATATCAATATCCCCACAAACGTCCTTAACCTGATTACATCAACTGCCAATATATTTATTATATTATCATTTTGTTCCGTTTTAATTCGCCTGACAAATGTCGTTCAGGATATGTTGTTCATACGCTATGACATTAACCTTTCGAATAATCTGCGCGCCCGTAAGATCCGCACACAAATAATATATGTTAAGAAAGTTGCTATTGTACTGCTGGTGTTATTCTGCCTTTCTTTGATTTTACTCAGTTTCCCTGGTGTCCGAAAATTTGGCACGACAATTCTGGCGGGTGCCGGAGTGGCAGGAATTATCATAGGCTTTGCTCTACAGAAATCACTGGTCAATCTGTTTGCCGGCATTCAGATAGCCTTTACCCAACCAATAAAAATTGACGATGCGGTAGTGGTAGAAAAGGAATGGGGCTGGATTGAGGAAATAAACCTGACTTATGTTGTGGTGCGTATCTGGGATTTGCGCCGGCTGGTGCTGCCTATTACCTATTTTACTGAAAATGCCTTTCAGAACTGGACACGCAATAATGCACAAATATTAGGTTCTGTATTTCTTTACGTGGATTACTCGATGCCACTGGAACCCCTGCGCAAACATTTTGAAAAAGTACTCAGTGAAACAAAGCTCTGGGATCAACAGACCCAGGTGCTCCAGGTTACTGATACTACTGAAAAAACCATGACAATCAGGTTATTAATGACTGCACAAAACTCCCCTACAGCCTGGGACTTACGCTGTTATGTACGGGAAAAAATGATTGAATTTATTCAGCAAAATTACCCGCAGAGCCTTCCGCATGTAAGGGCGACACTGAACAACTCAACAGATTCAGTAACGCAACAAGACCACGATTAATAGCTGGGAAAATATACAGAACAAACGGACATGCCTTTTCCCTGGCATGGTGCATAAACCCGGGCCGCTCAGCGGCCTGCAACAATTTTATTATGCACTGTGCAAAGCAAATATATCCAAAAGTAAACACCCTTGTATCTCACTGGAATTTATGTCTGAAGTGATACTTAACACACCAAAGAGTAAGATTATTCTCAGTTTTCATTATGTCACGATTAATTCACTCAAATCGCCGAAATTTACTCTAGAGTTAATGGCTGACCACCCATTCTTAAAGCATTTAATATAGGAATTTCATATGGCTATTGATATGTATTTAAAGGTTGATGGTGTAACTGGTGAATCTAAAGATTCAAATCACTCCAGCTGGATTGATGTATTGTCATTTAACTGGGCAGCGGAACAGCCGGGTAATATGAGTGTGGGTGGCGGTGGCGGTGCGGGGAAAGTTAATTTCCAGGACCTTTCAGTACAGGCATTAATAGATAAAGCAACACCGACCATTCTTAAATTCTGCGCCAATGGTAAACATGTCAGTAAAGTTGAGTTGTCAATTTGCAAAGCCGGTGGTTCGCAAATTGAGTATTCCCGTATTGTTCTTGAAGATGTTCTGGTTACCAAAACCAGTTTCAGCGGCGTGGGCCATACCGACACAGTTATGGTGAATTACCTGTTTCAGGCATCTAAAGTCAATCTGCATTACTGGGAACAATCTACTCAGGGTACAAAAGGTGCAGAAACCTCATCTGGCTGGGATATCAAACAGAATAAAGAACTTTAATCAATGCCGGAGATCCCGCTATGGCAGATATAACCTCCGAGATAAATACTGTCGTCTCTGACACATCGCGGTTTAATGCAGCTCAGATGCATATTATCATCGCGTTCGTTAATGAACTGGATAATGACACATTGCATCAGTTTGAAAACGGTTCAGAACGCTCCATCATGGACTGCTATACACAGTTACTTTCCGCCTGCAGAACACCGGGCAGGCGGCAACGTGATGAAGAGTATGAGCTGGAATCATTAACGGGTGTTGACCGTCGTAATATCACGATGCGCAGTAACCCTGATTTTTTTGAGCGCTTCCGGACATCGCCAGCTCATATGTATGGCTATGGCGGTAATATCTACCGGGATCAGACGAAAAGTTATTACGATATAGCAGGCAAAGTACTGGCTGGTCTTGGTGGACTGGCGACTTTCGGTGCGGGCACTGCCGTAATCGCGGCAACACAAACCGGTTCATCTCTTTCCGTTATCGCTGCCCGTTATGCCTTATCTTCTTTAGGTGCAACCGGCCTGGCATCCGGGGCAATGGCTCTGTTGCGCAATAACTTCTCAGATGTACAAATTGCGACAAATAAAGATTTTCTTGAAACCATAAAGTCTGTTGCCAAACTGAGAAATAAACTGAATGATTTTTTTCAGGGACTGTATGGCAAGGTATTAAAAGATAGCGAAAAAGCGGAAAAAGCGCTGAACGATGAGATGGGTTCCCATCCGTTACGTTATTCTGCTGGTTCAGAGAACCAATTGGTGCGCACCAACCTTACCCCGATACAAAGTTTAATCACAGAGGATTTTGCTAACGCAAACTACGATATCAGCGCCAAAATTCTGCCACAGGATGAGCATGCGGGCTGGCATATCTCTGTTACATCCATGCGCGGTGGCGAACGGATACTGAACAGAACCAATATGCTTGTTCTGCAACAGGTCGTTAACCGGCTTTAACCTGTTCTGCCCCCGTGTTGTAAGTTTGTGGTTGTGAAGTATATCGTTTGAAATGCCACTGTCAGTGTGACGGACAGTGGCATTTAGTGGCAACAGGCTCAAAACGGACAGATGGCGTAAAGATGGTTTTCGCCGGGGAGCGTACCAAACAACCCTGATGATCAGTTATGTTGGTGATGGCGACCACACTGACCACCATTATGCTGGTGCCCACCGCAACATGAGCGGGCAATACCCGTCACATTCATTGTTCCTTGCTCATGATGTTTCCCGGCATGCTGGTCATGGCAACAGGCATGGCCTGCGCCGTGGTGGCTCTGAGCCTGTTCGCACTGGCCGTGGTGTTCTCCATGGTGCCGCGATGGCCGGCCTTGTTCAGCTGTTGTCAGCTGCACCATTTCTGCGTTATTGGTTACCAACAGTGCCAGTGTTGCCGGGATATCGCGCGTAGTTGCCTGCAATACGCGCATACCGGCATCCAGTAGTTTGCCCAGCATATGCTGGCCTATATTACGCACCACAATGCAGGTCACCTGTTTACTCTGCAACGTGCTGAACAGTGCGCGTTTTGCTTCGCAACTGCTCTCATCAAAAGCCGGATTGGTAAATTCACCCAGTTTTTCGCCCTGGTCCGTGTAAAGCGCAAATGAGTCTGCTTTGGTGAAGTGGGGAGATAACTGCCCTTTCAGGCAGGGAATAGCAATTGTCATGGTGGAGTCCTCAGTAAGGGCGCAGGTCTGGCCGTACGCCATTAATAGCATATGCCATATATAGCACTATTAATGGCATATGCCAATTACTGAAAAATCCGTTACAGGGTGTAAGTCTGGTACTGAGTCAGTCGCGGCCCGCAAGATCCAGCGCTTTGCCATTTACCAGGCAGTCTGCCACTTTGGCGCGCGCACGTTTCACCAGGTTTGCCAACGTTTGCCGTGACACCTGCATTACTGCTGCGGCTTCCAGTTGTTGCATGCCGTTAAGGTCAACCAGACGCATTGCCTCAAACTCATCTGCACCCATTGCCACCCGTTCCAGGCTGTTCATTGGGATACCGTTAGGCTTAAAGCAACTGTTTGCCGGGCGCCCGCAGATATTACGGGGTATTTTCGGTCGTGCCATGGTTCTCTCGCAGAAACAGGTTAGTAATGGCCTGGTACTATACCGGGCCACAGTGAGCAGATAAACACCATGCTTATGCTGATGAAGAGCCCGGTCCACTCTCCCCTGTACCACGGGAAATTTTCTGGTGCAGGGTTTTGCGGGTGATCCCCAGGCGGCGGGCCGCCTCACTTTTATTGCCCCCGGTCACTTCCAGCATACGGGCTATCGCCGCCTGTTCTATCTCTTCAAGGGACATATCATCAAACACCAGTGGCGAAGGTTCCTGGTCATCACCCGGATTCAGCGTAGGTGGCAGTACCTGCAAACCCACATAGTCGCCTATTGCCAGTACCACCGCGCGTTCCACTGCATTTTCCAGTTCACGAATATTGCCCGGCCAGCGGTATTTCAACATACAATCCATTGCCTGCGGGGTAAATCCTTTGAGTTGTTTGCCATTGCGCCTGGCAAACCGGGTAAGAAAAGCATCAGCTAATAACGGAATATCCTCCACGCGCTCGCGCAATGGCGGCAAGGTAATCGAGACTACGTTCAGGCGATACCACAAGTCCTGGCGAAATTCGCCGGTCGCCACCCGGTCCTGCAAATCACGGTTGGTTGCCGCTAACAACCGCACATCAATCTTCTGCGGCTGGTCTTCGCCAAGGCGCTGTACTTCACGCTCCTGAATCACACGCAGTAACTTAACCTGCATGGGCAATGGCATTTCGCCAATTTCATCCAGAAATAACGTACCTTTGTTTGCCGCGGCAAAGCGGCCCGGACGCGCTTTTTCTGCCCCGGTAAAAGCGCCTTTGACGTGGCCAAACAATTCAGATTCCAGCAAAGTTTCACTCAGCGCGCCGCAGTTAATGGCGATAAACGGCCCGTTACGCCGGGGGCTGTTGTCATGAATCAGGCGGGCTATGCGCTCTTTACCGGTTCCTGATTCACCGCCAATCAATACAGTTGCTTCACTGGGAGCAACAGCCTGTACCAGGTTCATCACCTGGCGCATGGCATCGCTGCGGGCCACCATGCCTTCCTGTAGCTGAAGATGGGTTGCCAGTACATCACGCAGTTGCTGGTTCTCACTACTCAGCGCTACATGATCCAGTGCCCGCTCAATGGTCATTTTCAGTTCATCAAAATCGAGCGGCTTGGTGAGGTAGTCCCAGGCACCCGCTTTCATTGCTGAAACGGCTGTTTCGGTATTAGCCCAGGCGGTCATGATGAGCACAATAATTGCCGGGTTCCAGGCTTTGATTTGCGTTAAAGCTTCAATACCATTAAGCCCGGCCATGCGGATATCCATCAGTACCAGGTCGAAAGGGGTTTCATGACACAGACGAACTGCGGTTGCGCCATCTTCCGCGCCCTGAACCTGGTAACCCCACTCACTGAGTAAGGTAATCAACATGATGCGATGCCCCGGGTCGTCATCCACCACCAGCAATGTTTCAGGGTTATTTTTCATGGTGTTCGCTCCGGTAAATGGGTAACCAAAGGGTGAAAACACTGCCTGAGCCCGGTTCGCTTTCTACAGTGATTTCCCCCCGGTGTTTTTCAATAATTTGGTGGACAATGGCAAGCCCCAGCCCGGTTCCGCTGGGTTTGGTTGTGAAATACGGTGTGAAAATTTCGCTTAAATGCTGTTTGTCGATACCACTACCGTTATCCGCGACCGAAACGGCCAGTTTGGTGCCCATATTCGCCACCCGTACCGCCACAGAAATGGTGCCACCTTCTGGTGTCGCCTGGATGGCGTTGATAACCAGATTCAGCAGGCATTGAGCCAGGCGGTCAGCGTTATGCTCCACCTCCGGTAATGGCCCGCAAGGTAAAAACACCAGGGAAAGATGTTTATTTGCAGCATCGTTTTGCACCAGGCGAATTGCCCGCTCAATAACGGGAGTGATATCACCCGGTTGCAGTGAAAACTCACCAGGTCTTGCAAAATCCAGCAATTCAGAAACCACCCGGTTCAGCCTGTCCACCTCTTCGGATAAAGTGCGCGCAGCCAGATGTTCGGGGGCCTCTTTGGAAAATTTCCCCCCCAGATAAGTTGCCAGGCCTTTAATCGAACTGAGTGGGTTGCGGATTTCATGGGCCACCCCGGCCGCCATTTCACCCAGTGCGCTCAGGCGGGCCTGCCGTTCAACCTGTGCCTGAAGTTGTTTTACTTCTGTCAGGTCGCGCAACACAAATACCGTGCCGCTAATGTGCCCGTTACCACCACGTACTGGCGAAGCACTGATACTGACCGGGATTTTATGCCCCCCGGCGTTGTTGAGCTGATATTCCTGCTCCAGTAAGCGCCCATTTTCTGGCATGGCATTGCGTATTGCTGCCCAGTCCAGCCCTTTTACCTGAGCCAGAGGGTGTTTTTCCCAGAGGGCTGGTAATTGCAACAGTTCAATAGCCTGCCGATTAGCGGAGATGATGCGCTGCCGTGTGTCGCAAGTGAGCAAAGCCAAAGGCAGGCTGGCGATGACTTCGTCGGCCATCGCCCTGGTGTCACGCAGGAGTGACTGTGAACGCCGGTAGTGGTGAGCCCAGAACAAGGAGATAAAACCCGCCATACCGAGCAAAATCACCAGTACAGCGAGCAGGTAATTGTTACGCCGGGTTTGCGCAAAGGTGGTTTCAAAGCTGGCCGGGTCGATACCCACAGCAACCCATTGTGGCAAGGCGTTGTCTGCCCCATCATCATAGCCGCGCATCATGCGCATCATCCCGTTTCCGCCGCCCATCATGCCGCGCCCACGCAAGGGGTTAAACCGCTGCCAGACCTGGAAAACCTGCCTGCCATCATTCAGTTTTATATGCCTGCGCCAGGTATTGGGCTGTTGTGGTGAGGGGCGCTGGTCTGCAGGCAGTTGCTGCCCTACCCGGCTGGCATCGCTGTCCGCCAGAATATTGCCGTTATCATCAGTCATCATCAGAAAGATGACGCCTGGCTGGTGAGCCGTCTGTTCAACCAGGGTTTGCAGGCGGTTGTCCCGGCCGCCACTCATGCTCATCCGCGCGCCTGTTTCCAGCGCCCAGACAATGGCATCTGCCCGGTTATTGAGGTTTTGTTGCAAGTACACCCGTTCCTGTTGCGTACTGCGCAGGGATAACCCGAACACAGCAGCCCCCAGTACAACCGATAACCCCACCATCAGCCAGGGCGACAGGCCAAAAAAAGTTCGTCTGGAGTCACTTAACATTGTTTATCCCCTGGCAGCGTAGTGAGTATTCACCCGGTCGCTGAAGTGTAACTTTTTTACCCACTTTTTTTATGATCTGGGTAAATAATTCACATATAAATATCAGAAATTATTTTTTATCCATAAAAAACAATAAATTAAATATTGGCACAGCACTTGCAAACCTAAGAAGCAAGAAGAACATTTGCCAGGTTACAACACTATTCCTGGCTGTTGACTATCAGGAGACAAATCATGAAACGTACAACATTACGCAAACTGCAGGCCGCTATGGTTATCGCCACACTGGTGGGGGGTTTTTCACTGGCCAATGCGGCAACAGAAACCCCTCAGACAGGCAATGCAGTTATTACTGATGCCCAGGCCCAACAACATTTCCAGACCATGAATGTTTTGCGCCAGAAAGTCTTTGATACCCAGCAGGCACTGGATAACGAGTACAACCAGGCGAAACCAGACCAGGCAAAAATTGCCGCGCTCACCCAACAGCTTGGTCAACTCAATGCCCAGTGGTATGCCAGCCGCAGTGAATGGCACAGGCAAATGATGGATGCAGGTTACGCCCGTGGACCTCGTGCCGGCAATGATGGTGACCGGGGTTACGGGATGGGTTATGGCATGGGCTACGGCATGCGTAACGGTGGTTGCGGGGGTTATGGTATGCGTGGCTGGTAAACGCCAGGCTTATATACTCTGCGTATTTTGGCGGCGCCATACGCACCAGCCGCCATTATACAGCGCAGTGACCGGCTCCTCCGGTTAAGTGCCAGACGCCGGGTTGAATACCCGGCCCAAATAATGCCGGCCAGAGCCACCCGGTGGCGGTGTTCACCGATATGAGCCAAAGCCGCAAAGCAGGTTGCGCAGGGTATCGCTGTGCTCTGGATTCATTTATTCAGCTACCTGATACCCTGAAGCAACACTGCATCATTCCGTAATAGCAGGGTAATAGCAGGCAACTGGCACCGGGGCTGCATGCGTCAGGTGCTGGTTATACTCACTCACCAGGTTAACCCAGGTGGTGTCTTTCCCGCCAGTCTTTAATCATGTTCTGCGTAACTTCTTTCTTGTAGCAAATGGGGGAATAGCCTCCGGGCTTACTCCACGCGCTACGCCTGCCGCACGAGCTTCCGTTACGTGCGCTGTTGTACGGGCACGCACAGACGCCCGGGTAAGCAGCAATGGAATCATCAATAATCGCCTGCTTTACCTGGTCATCAGAAACCGTCGTTTTCGCCATTGCGGGCAGACAGAGGAAACCCAGTGCCAGCAATGTGGCAACAGCAGATCCCCGTGCAAAAGTGATCATCATTCCGGCTCTCCTTAAGAATATTCTTAAAATAATTGCATATTTGCATCCGGAAGCAACTGAAATCGCTTTTTAGCCACACTGCTACAGAATTGTCTCACCCTGCCGATAAGTTATTTTACTTAGGGAAACCTTGAGCATGGTGAGTGAAAGATGAGTACTGATATTTACGGTGAACTGTTTGCACAATCAGACATGCCGATGGCGCTTCTGGATTTACGTGGTGTTTTTGTGCAGGTTAATCCCGCTTTTAGTGCCATTTTGGAACGTGAAGCAGACCAATTGACAGGCCATTCCTTTCGTGAGTTCACGGATGTGCATGATCTGTCACTGCACGCATCATCTTTTAACTGCCTGCTCACTGGCGAAAAGAAAAGCGTCACTTATGAACACCATTTTGTACGTAATGATGGTGAATCTATAGTTGCTCAGGTGGATATTGGCGTACTGACCAAAGAAGGGCAACTGGTTAATTTTTATGTTTATGCCAGAGATATTTCGGCATTCAAGAATAAAGAAGAAAAGCTTTATGAACGCAACCAGTTTCTTGAAGCCAATCTGCAACAACAGGAAGATTATTTCAGTATTTTCATTAACAACAGTAAAGACGCATTTATTGAATTCAACGAATCTGAACGTGTAAGCCGTATTAACACTGCAGCTAAAAATTTATTTTCTCTGGATGATTCTGTTATTAATAAACCACTGTGTGAGAAGATTTTCCTGCATAAACATACCAGCCCGGCAGGCTGTGCATTTCATGATGTTTTTTATACCGATACCGGAGAAGCACTGAGCGCCCGTAAGCGGCTCTATGGGCGCGATAAAAACGGGCGCACCTTTCCAGTTGAGCTGGCTATCAGCTCATACCGGCTGGATGAACAAGTATTTTACTCCGTCTTTGTGCATGACATTAGTGAAAAAATAGACACGCTGAAAAAGCTGATTGAAAGCAAACTGCGGCTGAATGAAATCACTGATAACATTCCGGTATTGATTGCTCACGTAGATAAACATATCAATTTTACTTTTCTCAACAAGATGTATGAGAAATACTTCCCTTGCAAAATTGAGCAATTACTGAATACGTCAGTATTTAATTTATACGACCGCAAGTTTTTTGCACCACAAGACTTCAAAATTAAAAAAATTTATGAAAAAATGACCTATTCCTTTGAGAAGGAAATGAACATCAATGGCAAAACGGTTGTCTTTAACAACACAGTGGTTCCGGCCAGAAAACTCAATGATGGTTTCTATTTACTCACTACCGATATTACAGAATTTAAAAAATTACAGGATATCTACAAATACGATGCCAACCATGATCTTCTGACCGGGCTACCCAACAGACGCGCAGTTGATCACTACCTGGAAAATTACCGAAGTCCATCATTCAAAAAATTTTCTGGCATCAGTATTTTGTTTTTTGATCTTAATGATTTCAAAAAAATTAATGACAACTACGGGCATGATGTGGGCGACAAGACACTGATTGCTTTCGCACGGATTGTAAATGGGTTATTGCGCCGGGAGGATTTCTTTGCACGCCTGGCGGGCGATGAATTTTTGCTGATTACTGAGGGTTTTAAAGATGCCCGGCAGGAAACAGAGGCTCTGGTTGAAAAAATCCGTCGGGCTCTGGATGCCCCGATTGTCATCAATGATATACCGATAACGTTACATGCCAGCATTGGTATCGCTGTAGAAAAACAGATAAAACAGATTGATCTTGATAAATTAATTATCGAAGCCGACAAAAATATGTACCTGGATAAAAAACAGCACAAGGGCGCTCCTCAGGAGAAGTAACGCCCTGCCAGGGATTGCTCAAACTTCGGTCCAGGTGCGTAATAAGTTGTGGTACATGTTGAGTAACGACAAAAGTTCCTCGCTGTCGCCATGGCGGGCTTTCAGACACTGAATAGTATTATCCAGTTCATATAACATGGCGCGTTGCTTTTCATCACGCACCATTGACTGGATCCAAAGAAATGACGCCACCCTGGTCCCTGATGTCACCGGGGTCACACAATGCAGGCTGCTTGCAGGGTACAGCACCAGATGGCCTGCCGGGAGTTTAACCCGGTGCTCGCCATAGGTATCTTTAATGACCAGCTCCCCGCCTGTATAACTCTCTGGCGCGCATAAAAACAAGGTGGCAGATAAATCTGTGCGCATCCAGCCAGCATTACCATTTTGCCTGACCGCGCCATCTACATGAAAACCATAGGTTTCCCCTTGTTGATAGCGGTTGAATAATGGCGATGACAAAGCGCGGGGTAATGCCGCAGAGAAGAATTGCGGGTTGCGGTTAAGGGCCTGCCGGACTGCATTTTGCAGCGCATCATACAACGCAGTTTGGGTATTTATTTGTTGGTTATGCTTAACCTGTGCACCCTGGCTGCCTACCGTTACTCGCCCATCCACCCATTCAGCCTGGGCAAGCTGTGCACTGAAGGTGATCAGTTCGTCTGACGTCAGGACATCAGGAATGTGATACATCATGATGGTGTTCTCTTCTGTATGTGGGGACAGAGCCCCACACAAATCAGTTAAAAATGCACGTTGGCAGTCAGCAGGAATGTACGGGGTTCACCAGGGTGATAGCGATAGCCGCTCTTATTAATGGAGGCGACATAATCTTTATCGAACAGGTTATATACGTTCAGTTGCAGGTCCAGATTGCGGTTTACCCGGTAACCCAGTTTCGCATCTGCCACCCAGTAGCCTTCTGTGTGGTCCGGTGTACCCACTGCGCCATCACTCCCCCGGCGCAGGCTGCCCACATAGCGCGCCCCTGCTCCAACAGAAATCGCGTCCGTTGCCTGGTACTGGCTCCATACGGTGAAAGCATGTTTGGGTGTATAGGCCAGGGCAGATGAACCATCCTGTGCCACGGTATCCCCTTCTTTCACAGAGGCATGCTGCTGGGTATACCCCATACTGACCTGCCAGTCAGACGTAATATTGCCAATCGCAGACAGTTCATAGCCTTCCACTCGCTTCTTCCCATACTGGGAGTAAGTGCCGTCATCATTACTGGCAACTTCATTCTCGATATCGGTACGGAACAGGGCTGCGTTCAGCAACAGGCGCTTATCAAGAATTTCCCATTTGGTGCCAATTTCACTGGATTTGGCTTTCTGGGGTTTAAAATCAGTGCGGTTCGCGCTGTTACCACTACCACCAGCAGCCAGGGCGAAGGTGCTGCCACCTGGTGGTTGCTGAGAAATAGCATAGTTAGCATACAGGTTGCCCTGCGAAGTCAGGCGATACAGCGCCCCTGCTTTCCAGTTAACCAGGTTGCCAGATTTCGCGGTATCAACCGTGGTGACAGGCGTTCCTGTTGGTGCACCTGCCGGGCAGGCGACCGCCCGACGCCCCGTGCCTCCACATACTGTGGCGCTGTCGTAATCCGTGTGGTAGTTATCAAGGCGGATCCCACCATTAACCTGGAAGCTGTCGGTCAGTTCCAGTGTGTCAAACGCGTAAATCCCAAACGTGTCTGTCTGCCCATTAGCATTTGCGCCGTTGCGTGACAGGCCACCCACAGAAATACTGCTGATGGGGTGGTAGATATTGACGGCAGGCGGGGTGATTGCATCAACGCCGTAGTTGGTCTGTTTCTCACGGGTAAATTCAACCCCGGCACTGACATCATGCCCCACAAAACCGGTGTGGAATTTCGAGGTCAGGTTGGTCTGGTTGGTAAGAATACGGTTGCTGACATCTTTGGTATTAGCCAGACGCGACCATTCCCAGGTATCCACATTGTTGCTGTCTGGCTGAGTAATATTACTCGCGCCGCCCATCACTGCGGTCAGCAGGTATTTCTGTTTCACACGCGACCAGCGGGTGGTATTACGCAGCGTGGTGTTGTCGGTAAGATCATGCTCGAAACGCAGCGTGAAGCTGTCTGTTGTCGACTTATCAAAGTCAGAATCAGTACCGTAGTAATTTTTAGTGTTCACTTTGCCGGAACTATTCAGGGCGCTGGTAGCCGAAGAAGGCGCTGAATACCCAGGCAGCCCAATAGTTGGGATACCACCATCCGGTGTATTGTTCTGGTGAACATGCAGATAATTAATATACAGGCGAGTTGGTGTATCCAGGCCAAATGCCAGTGATGGCGCAACACCGTAACGCTCATTTTCTACATGATGCCGCCCAGCATCATGGGTTTTCTCACCCATCAGGTTCAGGCGAAAAGCGCTGTTTTCCCCAAATGCCTGGTTGTAATCCAGCGTGCCACGGCGCATCCAGGCGCTGCCAGCACTGACGGACGCATCTAACCCTGAATCCAGACGGGGTTGTTTGCTTATCATATTAATAGAGCCCGAAGGTGCACTACGGCCATAATCAGTGCCTGCCGGGCCTTTAATCACCTCAACCTGTTGGGTATTGAAGGTATCACGGGTAACACTGCCAATATCACGAATACCATCAACATAAATGCTGCCAGAGGTATCCACTCCGCGCATATACACCGCATCACCTGTAGAAGAGCTACCGTTCTCCCCTGCGTAAAATGCCCCAACGCCCGGCACATTTTTCAGGGCATCAGTCAGGTTTGTGACGCCCTGGTCCTTAATCATTTGCTCCGGAATCACTGTTATTGTGCGGGTTGTATCTACCAGTGGTTGGGTAAATTTAGGGTCAGCTGATACACCGGGTAAATAAAGTGAAGGTGCCTGAGCCTGAATGACCAGAGTCTCTTCTTTTTTCTGTGCCGTGTTATCAGCGGCATGAGCGACAGATGTTGACGCACCAAGGCATAGCCCGGTGAACAACGTCAGTGAGTTAAAGTTGCCAAACGGCTGGTTGCGATTTTTATCCATGTGAAATAAAGGTTTTTATTGTTATGCAGGTATCACCGGGCTACCTGACAGCATGCTGTCAGGCTTTCATTCCATATTGCATAGCCCGAAATATCAAATGATAAAGATAATAATTATCATTTTGATTATCATACTTACACATTCTCTCCATTTTGTGAATACATTTCATTACACAAATTCACAAAATCAACAATTTTGAATGAAGTATGAATAAGACGTGTCGAATGGCTGAATGAGAAGAGGTATTGAAGGGAAAAGTAGCTTTCTGCAGGTGAGAAGAGAACAGGTGCCTTCTCAACCTGTCACCAGCTCACTATTGCCTGGCGGCAAAGCAATGTTGGTTGTTGAATGTTGGTTGTTAGTAGTGCGGAAACGACATTTCTGAGCAAATGCTGTACGTTGAGCGCGTCTGATTAGTGTCACCACACCAGGACAACGCTTCGTTTTCTGTGTCCTGGTGTGGTGAGCTATCAATATCTGAACTTCAATCGGCCTTACGAATTACACGAGCCGGATTTCCTACTGCCAGCATGCCAGCTGGAATATCTTTGGTTACCACACTTCCGGCCCCAATCACGGCACCATCACCAATGGTGACACCCGGTAATACAGTGACATTCCCGGCTATCCACACATGGTTGCCAATGGTAACAGGCAAGGTTGTTCCGATATGCCGGCCACGCTTGCCTGCATCCATGGGGTGCAATGCGGTATACAGCGACACATTCGGGCCAATAAAGACGTGGTCACCAATAGTCACGAACCCCGGGTCCAGCAACGTAAAATTAAAATTGATAAACACATGGTTGCCGAGTGTTGTGGTACAGCCATAATCCACACGTAACGGCTTTTCAATATGCACATCATCGCCAACTTTGCCGAAAATTTCCCGAATCAACGTGTTCTTTTGGGAAACCTCCCGGGCTCCACACTGGTTAAACTGGTCCACCCGGTCACGGGTGCAATAACGAATCTCCACCAGTTCAGCATCGTTAATCCAGTATTCCCGGCCTTCCACCATGGCCTCAAATGCAGCACCCATTGTCATCTCCCTCGTTGCCATCTGTTCCACCTGGCGGGCAATGCCAGGCTACGTTAACCCTGCAGCGCATATGTGCGATACCTTTCCACAGTTTATTGCGCGCCTGGTGTTATTTAACAAGAGGGGCAACATAGCAGGAAACAGGTTTAGCTATTTCCTGTATGTTTTTAGTGTGTTTATCCATGATTCAGTCAGGTGAACCGGTGTGTTTCTGTTCATCCGGTTTCGCCTTATCCGGTTTCTCTGTGCTGGCTTCCGTTGCTTCTCCGTTGACAGGCGAAGTATCTGTTTGATCTTCCGGCTCCTCAGGCGGTTCACTCTCTTCGTCAGTATTAACCATGGCAGCCTGAATATCTTCTTCCTCAATAACCGGGTTAAGCGCAGCCCCAATTGGCGAAGTCGCCAGGCTGTCCGGCATCACCACATGGGGTAAAGGCACTTCGGTAGTAGGAACAGGGTGTATTTTTACCGGGCGGTTGAGCAGCGCGATAACCAGCGCGCAACAGGCAAAAAAGATATACAGCATATTGCTGCCAAGCGGTTGCATCACCGCACCAACCACCAGCGGCCCGATACTGGCACCAATACCAAAAGCCATTAACAGACAGGCAGTGAGTGACACCCGCCGTTCTGGCATCACCTGGTCATTCGCCAGAGCAACCTGGAGTGGGTACAGGGAAAACTGCATCATACTGACGGCAAAGGCCACGCCCAGCAGGAATTGATAAGGCAGAGATAACAGCACACCCGGAACTAACGCAAAAATGGCATACAGTAGCGCAATAATAAACAGCAGCCGCTGGCGGTCAAAACGGTCTGAGAGCCAGCTTAAGGGGAACTGGGAAACCAGACCGGCAAAAATCGTCAGGCTCATAAACATCCCCGTTTGCTCTGTGGTGAAACCTTTCTCACTGGCAAATACCGGAGCCAGGCCGTAAAACGCGCCAATCGCCATGCCACTAACCAGCGTTGTCGCCAGTAATTTGGGAATGGTACGGACAAAATACCCCAGTTCCATGGGAGCCGGTGACATCGCTTTCGCATTGGTACGGGTTGTCAGCGCTATGGGCACCAGGCACAGGGCAAAACACAATGCCACTATCAGCAACGTGCTGATACCAAAGCCCGTTTGTACTGCAAGAATCACCTGGCCACCACTGAGCCCCAGGTAGGTTGCCACCATGTACAGACCAAAAATGACACCACGCTGAGAAGATTCAGCCTGATCGTTAAGCCAGCTTTCCAGCACCATGTACTGGCACATCATGCACAGGCCGATTATCAGACGCAGGAAGATCCACAAGGGTATGAAGTTGGTTAACCCATGGCCAATGACTGAGGCGGTGATTATCCCCGCACAGGCTACATAAGCACGGATATGCCCCACTCTGGCAATCAGGTTATGCCCAACTTTTCCCCCCACCACTAAGCCCACATAGTTTGCGGCAATGATGGCGCCAATCAGTGTGCCACTGACCTGCTCATGAGCCAGGCGTAACGAAACATAAGTGGTCAATAACCCGGAACCCAACAGCATGAGTAAGGTCGTAACATATAAGGGTAAAAACGCATTAAGAACTTTTCTCATCAGGCTCCCTGTCATTACATCGTTGGACAATAAGCAAATATATAAAGATAGCTTCTTTGCCAGCCAGGGAAAAATATGAACGACTGAGTTTAATGATGTTGAGTGCTGTAACAATCATCGCTGCCGACATCACAATACTTGTGGCAGCTTCAGTCCGGGACAATTTGAAAACGAAAATCTTGCTCAGAACTGTGTCCCCATTATGTGGGCAGGAGCAGGATTCGTTGCCTGTACATGATTTACAGAAGAGAAGACACATCCAGTACAGATTAAGGCAAGTAAATACCAACCTGAAGCTGAATAGATAGTTTTAACTACAATACCAATAAAAAAACAACGCTCATGTCTGCACCCGGCAAGTGCCCGTAATAAGTTATTGCCTGATTATGCTGACACTATCCGCATCAGTGCTGACTGCCAGTGCAACACTGATGCATCATGTTGCTACTATCAAACAAGAATAATTTGTACGCCTTTACTTTGTAAAGCCTGTAACACCGTCGGGTCGGCATCGTTACCTGTGATAAGTATATCCACACGAGTTGCCGGACAAAATAACATACCTGCGCGCTGACCAACTTTACTGCTATCAGTCAGTACTACCAGCTTACCAACATGGTCGAGCATTTTTTGCTCAGCCATCGCTGTCAGCATATCCATTTTATAAAGCCCGTCTGCCGTAATCCCTTTACCACTGGTGAACATCCAGTGCCCGGCATAGAGTGAAGAAATTTCGTCCTGTGGTGCCAGGGTTATCGACTGGCTGCGGTTATACTGCCCACCAATAATCACCACGCCATCATGGCCTTCTTCAATTAAATAATTCGCCAGCGGGAAATAGTTGGTGATGACTTGCACGTCCTGACCACACAAGGCTTTCCCCAGTAAAAATGCGGTTGAGCCGCAGTTGATCACAGCACTTTCACCAGGCTGAATCAGGGCGGCAGCGGCCTGAGCTATCCTGATTTTTTCATCGTGATTGGAGCTCAACTGGCTGTTTAATGGCGACCAGACACTTTTTTCTTTCACTGGCAGCGCTTCTGCACCATTACGAACCTTACGCAACTTACCGATTTCATTGAGTTTATTGATATCCCGACGGGCTGTGGCAGGCGAAATTGAGAAAGCTTCCATTAGGCCGGACACCGTCATATGTTGCTGTTGTTGCAGCAAGGTCAAAATGGCATTATGCCGTTGTGCTTCAGTCATTGCCTGCTCGCTTATGATTATTCTTGATGAAAAATAATCATTTTACTCATTTTGAGAATGAATGCCATCAAGTTCACCGTAAACACAGTCATGCAAATGAAACCCCACTCTCCTGAGCCATTATTTCCAGGCGGGATTTAGCCAGTGCGACATTGTCGGCCCAGTTTTCGTCCTGCGCCCACATCTCCAGCACCAGAGGGCCTTTAAACCCGATCTCTGACAATGTGTGAAACACGGACGGAAAATCAACATCGCCTTCACCAATGACCAGGTCACGGAACTGGCCTTTACCCGGCCCACAGACCTTACGGGTTTCTTTTAAGTGAATTTGAATAATATGCTGACGGCTGAGTTTTAGCTCCGTGCAAATGTCGTAATTCCAGCCTGTAATGTTGCCAACATCCGGGTAGGCCATAAAAAATGGTGATGGGATATGACGTTTGAGAATTTCGAATTTACTCAATGAGTTAAGGTAAGGTGTATCCATTATCTCCACTCCCAGCATGACACCAGCCCGCTCAGCCATTTTGGCAGCTGCCTGCATACCAGCAATGAAGTGTTGATTTGTTTCCGGGCTTTGGGGTTCATAATAAACATCGTACCCCGCGAGCTGAATACAGCGAATACCCAGTTTACAGGCGAGTGTTATGGCTTGTTCCATTATCTGGTGGGCCTTGTCACGTACTTCCGGATCCGTCGAACCAAAGGGAAAGCGGCGGTGTGCGCTAAGGCAGAGTGACTGAATCGGCAGACTGTATTGTTCACTCAGGCGGCGCAACCAGGCGATGTGGCTATCGTCCCATACCAGCCGGGCCTGACGTTCATCGGACTCATCAATCGACATCTCAATAAAGTCAAACCCCAGTGCTTTTGCCGCCTTTATTTTTTCTTCCCAGGTTAAATGCGCGGGCATGGCTTTTTCGTAGAGTCCAAGGCGAAAGTTATCTTCTTGTGAGTACATAATGCCTTCCGGTTTTGGTCAAAAATATGTCTCGATAATGTCCAGAACACCACGCCCCTCATTAGTTTGTGGTGTAATGCAGTCTGCACAGGATTTGACTGTGTCGTTCGCATTCGCCATGGCAACTCCGAACCCTGCCAGGCGAATCATGGAAATGTCGTTATCGTTATCGCCAATGGCGACAAGCTCAGCTGGCGAGTAATGGCGTGCGGTGAGCAGAGAAAGAAGGCGGCGACCTTTACTGTTGCCCTGCCATGAAAAATCCATCCGATTTGACCAGGATTGTTCAGCACTGAAATGTGCATGGATCCATGTCTGGTCAGCAAACGCCCTGATTTTTTCTGTCTCGCCTTCAACTACAAATTTCCAGACCTGGATGTTATGAGCCAGACTTTGTTCGAGGGACGGCACTGCGATTATTTTAGGGCGATAGTCCGCCGGGCAGGTTTCCGCCCAGTCTTTCAGCGAGGCTATATATTGCGCCGGCTGGCGCTGTGCATACACCATGGCTTCAGTAACATAAATGACCAGGCTCAGTTCATGTGACTTAGCCTGTGCCAGCGCAATAAATTGTGCGGCAGCTTGTGCCGGAATGGCGTCAGCTTCCACCACCATCTGACGCCCATAGTCATACACATAGGTACCGTTGCAGCAAATAATGGGCGTTTGTAATCCCAGTTGCCGGTAATAAGGTTGCGCGGTTGTATGGTGACGGCCTGTGACCAGAATGACTTCTACCCGTTCACGTAGTGCATGTATTGCGTCGCATACCGCAGGGACAATCTGGTGCTGGCGAGTGAGCAATGTCCCATCCAGATCCAGCGCTAAAACTCGGTATGTCATAACAGCACCTCCTGACTTGTGCTGTAAATGACGGTGTGGCAATACGCGGTCATATCAAGAGTGCGATCCAGAAACAGACATTGCGTGCTGCCACACCCGTCAACAGGTTTACAGGAAAGATTTGTAAGGTAATTCAGGCTCATCCGTGAATATATCGTCAAATCCGCGTGGGTGCTGATAATGCATTTTCCCTTTATCTGTCGGGAAGGTATATTTCCCTCCAGGCTGCCAGAAGAAAGGATGGAAACTATAATCCAGCCGGTCTTTTTTCATTGACCACAGCACTTCAATTTCACGGGGATCACTCTGGAAATTCGCCCAGATATCATGGTGGAACGGGATGACGACTTTGGCCTTCAGAGACTCCCCGGCTCGTAAAATATCTGACGATGTCATTTTGTCTGTCACACCACGGGGGTTTTCGCCAAATGAAAGCAATGCGACATCTATCTGATTTTCATTACCATGTTTGGCGTAGTAATTGGAGTAATGAGAGTCGCCTGAGTGATAAAGGTTGCCGCCAGACGTTTTTACCAGGTAATTGACAGCACGCTGATCCATCCCATCAAGGATCTGCTTATCATGTGAGGACACTCCCTGAGGCAAAGTCACTAATGCCGTGCGGTCAAATGCATCAAGAACATTGATTGTGATATCACCGACGCTAATTTCATCGCCGGGATGGACGGTGATACAACGATCTTGCGGCACACCCCAACTTTGCCATAAGTCAACACAGGCCTGGGGGCCAATAAATTTGACATGGCTGCCGCAGTTCTTCAGCACGGCAGCAGCAACGTTAATATCAATATGATCGGCATGATCATGTGTCGCCAGTACAGCATCAATATGCTGAATACCGAATGGATCCAGAACAAAAGGCGTGGTGCGCAGATTAGGTTGTAAATTACGTACACCGCCCATTCGCATCATTTGGTGCTGTTTTTTCATCAGAGGATTGGCATGCGTTTTTTTGCCCGTCCCACACCAAAAATCAATGGATATTTGTGTGTTACCTGCTGATTTTAGCCAAATGCCAGTACAGCCCAGCCACCACATGGCAAAAGTGCCAGGTAACACATCTTCCTGTTCGATCTCTTCATTCAGCCAGGTTCCCCACTCCGGGAACGTGTTCAAAATCCACGACTCGCGAGTGATTTCATCAACATGACTCATTGTTGCACTCCTGTTTGTTCATCAGCCAGTGTAGTGACAGGACAGGCAACGACAGGTAATTTGTCATCGCATGACCTCTTATGATTTTTAATGACTATATCAGCGTAGTTATGATTATCAATGATTATTTATGTTTTTTTGTAGTCAGGATGATTTTCGTGCATCTCTCGAGACAAAAAACAAACCTAACAAGATGATTAATATAGTTTTTAATATTATCAATGCGCTCGGCAAAGTTTATGGACAATGAGAACAATGCTATTTCAGGTAAAATTGAGAGAACCTTCTTGATAAAATGGAAAGAGATATCGCTCACATAAAGTCATAAAAAATCTTTTTGTGATTCCTTGTGATTGGTATGGTTAACACGCGAACAGAAACAGGCGAGTGATGATGAGGTTGCGTTGGTCATGTTGTCAAATCAACACCCGTAGCAAATTCAATCCCATCAGCATAAAAATCCTTATACCGGAGCATCATCATGGAAACCCTGTATAACATTTTTTATATCTTCTATAACCAGGTAATGACGAAGGCCCCGCTTTTGCTGGGTATCGTCACCTGCATTGGCTATTTGTTATTAAGACGTGATGTGACAACTGTCATTAAAGGCACCACAAAAACTATCGTGGGATTTATGTTGGTCCAGGTAGGGTCTGCCACGCTGGTCGCGGGGTTTAAACCCGTAGTAGACAAAATTGCGGAATACCATCATTTAGTGGGCTCGGTGATTGATCCCTATACCACAATGATGGCGACGATGGAGACCATGGGGGATAAATACGCCTGGGTTGGTTACACTGTATTGCTTGCGTTGGCGTTGAATATTTTGCTGGTAGTCTTCCGCCGTTATACCGGCATTCGTACTATCATGCTCACCGGGCATATTATGTTCCAGCAGGCTGGATTAGTTGCGGTCTTTTATCTGGTGCTTGGCGCATCTATGTGGGAAACCATCATTTATAGCGCAATTCTTATGGCCCTTTATTGGGGGATCTTCTCCAATATCATGTTTAAACCCACGCAACAGGTTACAGGGGGTGCCGGTTTTTCAATTGGCCATCAGCAGCAATTCGCCAGTTGGATAGCCACGAAAGTAGCCCCAAAATTGGGTAATAAAGAAGAAAGTGTTGATAACCTGAACCTGCCAAAATGGCTGCATATTTTTCACGACAGTATTACCGCAACCGCCATTGTGATGACGGTATTCTTCGGTATTATTTTATTGTCCTTTGGCCTGGATAACCTGCAAAAAATGGCAGGAACAACCCACTGGTCCATTTATATTATTGAAACCGGGCTTAAATTTGCCGTTGCTGTTCAGATTATTGTTGTCGGCGTAAGGATGTTTGTTGCTGAACTATCTGAAGCATTTAAAGGTATTTCAGAACGTGTGATCCCTAATGCCGTATTAGCCATTGACTGCGCAGCTATTTATGCTTATTCCCCGAATGCAATGGTCTTTGGCTTTATGTGGGGAGCAATTGGGCAATTCGTTGCCGTTATTGGGCTGTTAGTCTTTAAAGCCCCGATTATGATTATCCCTGGTTTTATTCCCATGTTTTTTTCAAATGCGACCATCGGTGTTTTTTCCAACCAGTTTGGCGGCTGGAAAGCAGTGATGAAAGTCTGCTTTGTGATGGGGATTATTGAAGTTCTGGGATCCGCCTGGGCAATTCATATCTTTGCTGTACAGGGTACCGCCTTTAATGGCTGGATGGGAATGGCCGACTGGGCATTGCTCTTCCCTCCCATTATGCAGGGGCTGTCTTTCTCTTCCCTGTTCTTCTTTATTTTGTTGGCAGGTGCAGGTGTATATATGTTTTTTGCTTCAAAAACACTGCGGGCAGAAGAAGATACCGTAATGGCAGAACAGCAAGTTGCGAATCCTGGCAATGAAACCCTCCATGAACTAACAGAACTGCAAACATCTGAACCCGAAGCCAGCGCGGAAGAACGCCCCATCCGTATTCTGGCTGTGTGTGGTAATGGTCAGGGATCATCAATGATGATGAAAATGAAAATTGGAAATTATTTGAAGCAAAAGGGTATTCCAGCCGTGATGGATTCCTGTGCGGTTTCTGATTATAAATCCCGATTACTGAATACAGACATTATTGTGTCGTCCAGACATTTAGCCGGAGAAATGGAACCTGGAGAAGGAAAATTTGTACTGGGTGTACAAAATATGCTTAATCCAAATACATTTGGCGACGAATTACTCAGTCTGATTAAAAACAATTTTAGTCATTAATTTTTTGGTAATCACCCGGTCTGGCCAGAGACATATCTGGTCAGTGAGGAGCAAAGATGAAATTTAAAGAATCACTGATTGAAAATGATGCTATCCGGTTGCAGGCAACGGCAAGTGACTGGCGCGAGGCAATAATCATGGGAACAGATATGCTGGTGGCTTCTGGCGCGGTGACGCCTGAATATCCGCGCGCCATTATTCGCAGTATTGAGTCTCATGGTCCTTATGTGGTGATAGCCCCTCAGTTTGCCATGCCACATGCCCGCCCGGAAGATGGCGTGGTACGAACGGCTTTTGCTTTAGTCACACTGACCACCCCTGTTTATTTTGAAGGAGAAAACGAACCCGTTGATGTTCTGGTGACACTTGCCGGGAGCTCCTCGGATGAACATATGCAGGGGCTGATGGAAGTGACACAGGTGCTGGACGACCCTGACAGCGAAACGGGAATTAACCTGGATAAATTTCGCAAGTGTCAGACAAAAGAAGACGTTTTTCGCGTTATTGACGCCGCATTATGCGCTGATGAGGCATAACTCACACTGATGTCAGAGTCTTTTGAAAATGTTCTTCAGGAAATCAAAGGGGATGCAATGTATCTGTCATTGAAAAAAGCGGCTCTGGAAGCCAACCTAGCTTTACCTGCGTTCAATTTAGTGACATTAACCTGGGGGAATGTTTCACAAGTTGATCGTGCGAACGGGGTGATGGCTATCAAACCTTCAGGCGTGAGCTATGAACAAATGCAGGTTGAGGACATCGTCGTTGTGCGTCTTGATAACGGTGCCGTGGTTGATGGACAGCTTAATCCTTCCAGTGACACTGAGACTCACCGGGTTTTATATCAGGCATTTCCTGACATTGGCGGCATTGTTCATACGCATTCCCGCCATGCCACTATTTGGGCTCAGGCAGGGATGGACATTCCGGCTCTTGGCACTACCCATGCTGATTATTTTTATGGCGACATTCCCTGTACCCGACAACTGACGGATAGAGAAATCAGCGTTGATTATGAAACCCATACAGGGAAAGTGATAGTGGAGTGCTTCCGGCAGTTAAAACTCAACCCGAATGCAATGCCTGGTGCCTTAATCTCCGGACATGCCCCTTTTTGCTGGGGGGAAAATGCCTCAGACGCAGTCCATAACGCTATCGTGCTGGAGGAGGTGGCTGCTATGGCACTGTCCACCCGGACGCTGAATACCCGTATCCACCTCCAGCAGGCGCTGGCGGATAAACACTATTTCCGTAAGCATGGCGAAAAAGCATATTACGGGCAACACCATTAATAACTGGAATCTGCACAGCAAAAACGTAATGGCGCTGCGTGTTACCCGCCAGGCCCAGTATTACGCAAAACATTGTGCAGCAATGAAATAACGAAGGAGTAAGGTGATGACCAAACCTCTATTACAAATTGCACTGGATTCAACAGACCTTGCAACCGCAGTCACAGTTGCCAATCGGGTAGAAAGTTATGTCGATGTGATTGAAATTGGCACCATTCTGGCTTTTGCCGAGGGGATGTCTGCCGTAAGTACGTTGCGCAAACGCCACCCAAATCACATTATCGTGTGCGATATGAAAACGACAGATGGCGGAGCGATTCTGGCCCGGATGGCTTTTGAAGCAGGCGCAAACTGGATAACGGTGTCAGCCGCTGCGCATATTGCCACCATTGCCGCCTGCAAAAAAGTCGCCGATGAATTTGGTGGAGAAATTCAGATAGAATTGTATGGGCACTGGACCCTGGATGATGCGAGAAGTTGGGTTGAACTTGGGATTCAGCAGGCGATTTATCACCGTTCGCGGGATGCTGAACTGGCCGGAGTCAACTGGACGCAAGACGATCTGAGCCGTATGCGCGCGCTGTCTGAACTGGGGTTAGCAATTTCCATTACCGGTGGCATTGTTGCAGAGGATATTCACTTGTTCCAGGGGATACATGCAAAAACCTTTATTGCCGGGCGGGCACTGGCTGCAGATGACGGGCACAAAATGGCAGGAGCACTGAAAGCGGAAGTGGACAAGTACTGGCCTGACAAGAACGCCTGACTTCCTCACCGGCATCTAAAGCCAGAGATGAATACTGGTGCCGGGGTATTACCGTAAGAGGAAAGTCGGCTGGTGTAACAAGTAAAAAATCACCGTCAATAAAAAACCGGGGGCTTATACAACTCCCGGTTTTTATTCCCTGAAAACTTATATAATAAGATTCTGCATATTGGTGGTACTTCCTGCTTAAGAAAAAAATAAAATATAATTTTGTCAGTAATATTTTTTAACACAGCCACCAGGCGCACTTTATTTAACAACCGACTTTCACAAATAATCTTTGGTGATTATCACAACCTAATGAACTTCGCAGAACCATTTATTCCAGGGATAGTTACTGTTACAACAAAACCTGAGTCCGAAATATTATCAGCCATATCAGAAAGACAGGCAGATTCAGGAAAATTTGCTGTATTATTAATAAGACTGGCCTCAGGCTGACACACCCCCGCCTGGTCACATTGCATGAGGACGATTGATGATTTCACGCTGGCAGTTTGTACTGACGCAAGTGTTCCACAAACTCTGGTTCAGAGCCACTCTGTTTGCCATTGCCGCCATTCTCACAGCACTGATATCTATTGCTGTAAAATCATTTATCCCACCCGCATTTTCCGGGATAGTCGGCGCGAAAGCGGTCGATAATATTCTGAATATTCTGGCGTCCAGTATGCTGGCCGTCACGACCTTTTCACTGAGCATTGTTGTCACCGCCTATGGCTCTGCCACAACCAATGTCACGCCGCGTGCAACTCGCCTGGTGGTGGAAGACACCACAACCCAAAATGTACTCGCCACTTTTATTGGCTCTTTTCTTTTCAGCCTGGTGGGGATTATCGCCCTGAATATGGGCGCTTATGGCGAGCGTGGTCGGGTAATTTTGTTTGTTGTAACACTGGTAGTGATTGCACTGATTGTACTGACGCTATTGCGCTGGATTCAGCACCTGACTTCTCTGGGCCGCGTGGGGGAAACAACTGCCCGGGTGGAGAATGCAGCTTTGCGGGCATTTCACGCACGGGCTGAATCCCCCTGCTTAGGTTGTTTCCCGTGGGTGGAAAGTGGCACGCAACCTGAGGGGACACAGGCAATTTTTTCGCCTTCCGTAGGTTATGTTGAGCATATTGATATTGGAAAGCTTGCCGCCATGCTCGCTGGCAGCCCGATACATGTTTATATCGCCGCCCAACCCGGGCACTTTGCGCATCCGTCCCAGGCAGTCATGTACACCACTGAAAAATGCAGTGATGCGTTCCGGCAGCGTCTGTTGTCTGCACTGAGTATTTCAGATGCCCGCTCTTTCCACCAGGATCCGCGTTTTTGTTTGTGCGTGATGGCTGAAATTGCCTGCCGGGCACTGTCACCAGCCGTGAATGACCCAGGCACCGCTATTGATGTTATTACCCGTGGTGTAAGGGTATTATCGGTATGGGCTGAACAGACGGAACAAGCCGAACAAAAAGCACAGGTTCTCTACCCGCAAATTCACCTTGCTCCTCTCAACCCCGACAACCTGTTCGACGATATTTTTTCACCTGTGGCGCGCGATGGCGCTGCTATGCGTGAAGTGCAATTGAGGCTATTAAAATCACTGGCAATGCTGGCAAAAGCCTGGCCCGAACGCTACGCCAGTGTGGCTCGCAAGCATGCCGAAGAAGTGATGAACCATGTCACCCGCGCCGGGCATATTCAGCCAGATAGGGTATTACTGCGTAGCACTTTTGACGCGCTGTTTACCAGGGAGTTAGCCAAAGGTGAGAAAAACAGTGCCACCCGGTTATAACCATCCTTTTAGGGTAAAAGTTAACCGGGTTGCTTCATTTAAATCCATTTTTTTGAGATCCTGTGGCAGAACCCAGGCTATTTCCTGGAACTCTTCATTAAACGTAATTTCTCTATTAGCACTGATACAGTCAAATATCAGGTAAATCATATAAATTTCTTCTGTTGTGCCATCGGCATAAGTTTTATTTCTGATATCATCGCGAAAAGCCCAGGGCTTAATTTGGTTTATGATCAGTGCATCCCCCAGTTCTTCCCGAATTTCACGCCGCAGCGCAGATTCCATGGTTTCCCCCGGCTCCATTCCACCACCAGATAATGCCCACTGACCTGGAAATACGCCACGATCGTCTGCCATTTTACATAGCAAATATGCTCCTTCATTCTGAATGATGGGGCACACTATGGTTCTCTGCCGCATGAATTTTTCCTGTATTAGTTTATTTTTGGCATATTACACCCGGGCAGTAAAATAATCTCGCCAAATTAACACACTGGATTACTCTCAAAACACTCTTTTACTGGCTGTGTTACCACCACAAACAAGGGGCAGTTCCCTGCCCCTGACATCTTTAAGAGAGAAAAAACGCGCCAGGCTGTTATTCCCACTGAGTGCTCACCTGACAACCTGGTTTAATCAACGATGTGACGAAGAAACCGAATGCTGATTCTTCGTCACCTGTGAACGCCGGTTGGCAGTTGTCGGGTTGCCTGTGGATTCTTCCCGCCCGGTGATGACCATCCCCTGGGTTTCACGCCCGAACGCCACCAACACACAAATCAACACGGCGACGGCCCCGGCCACACAAGCCATCGCAAAGCCGTAGTTGCCCTGATGCGTTTCAGCAATACGCGCCTGAAGTGTTGCGTTAACTGATGCCAGTAGATTTCCCAGTTGGTAGACAAAGCCAGGCAAGACAGCACGGGCATTGGCGGGTACCAGTTCGTTCAGCCAGGTTGGAACCACACCCCAGGCACCCTGCACCATAAACTGCATCAGGAAAGCCCCTAAACCAATGGTGAAAGAACCACTGGAGAACGCCCACAACGGTAACACTGGCAACGCCAGAAACGCCGCAGTAATAATGGCTTTTTTACGGCCAATATGCTCGGAAAGCGCACCAAATAAGATCCCCCCCATCATCGCAGCAATGTTATAGCAAATGGCAATAATGCTGACAGTATGGGGAGAGAAGCCATGTTGAATTTTCAGGAAGGTGGGGTAAAGATCCTGCGTACCATGGCTGAAGAAGTTAAAGCACGCCATCACAACAACCAGATACAGACACAGTTTCCAGTGCATGCGTAATATTGGCATCAGCGCAGTACTTTCTTTACGCGCGCGGGCAGACAACCACACCGGGGATTCTGGTACTTTAAACCAAATGTAGGGCAGCATAAGTACCGGTAATGTGCCAATCAGGAACATACCACGCCATCCCACCAGGCTGTAGAAAATGCCAAAAACAATCGAAGAGAGTAAGTAGCCACAGGGATAGCCTGCCTGAAAGATCCCGGACATCAACCCACGGGAACGGTCTGGAATCGTTTCCATCGCCAGCGACGACGCCACACCCCAAATCCCCCCCATCGCAATACCGTAAATCAGCCGGAACGCCATAAAGGCACCTAATGTAGGGGACCAGGCAGAGAGTAACTCGAACAGCGAGAACATCGCGACATTAAGCATTAGCACCGGTTTGCGCCCATAACGCTCTGCCAGGCGTCCGAATAACAATGCCCCAATCGGCCTTACAGCCAAAGTTAACATGATTGCCAGCGAGACTTCCGCCACACTCGAGTGGAAGTAGCTGGCCAAATCACTCAGTACAAAAACCAGGATAAAAAAATCAAACGCATCGAGAGTCCATGCGCCAAAACAGGCAAAAGCAACATGACGCTGCACTGGCGTCCAGGTAAGAGGTGTAAAAGACATGGATATTTCCTTTCTGTATTTGCGCACCGTGCTGTGCTGGCGAGCGCAAAGCCAGGCAAGGAGGCAGGGAAAAACCCTTGTCGGATTGGCGCTGCCAGCCCCTGTGATATCACGAAAAGCAGAATTGTTACTGGTTTGTTATAGCAACAAAGTTACAACAATTGATTAAAAAACTTGTTTCATACTGTAATAATAGACTGCTTAGTATTTCTGAATGTCATATTTGATTAATGGTAAATGCCACAGACATATTGATTGAGAATAAAGCTGCGTATCAGCCAATTTACCAGTCGCTGGCCCGGCAAAAACACACAAGGAGGGAAAAAATGGAAGCAATACACAGACTGGCTTTTGATATTTATTAGTTTCCAGCCCAATGTAACAGTAAAGCCATTGCATTATAGTGTTCAGAATATAATACGCGGCAATGTGGGTTTAGTTTCATTGCCGCCAGTACAAAATCGGTACAGAAATGAGCTTGCCTGTTAACCTTTAGCGCACGCCGGGAATTCTGGCGAGCCCTTTAGAGGCGCCGGGAAGTTGCTTATCGACCATTGCAATGATCTCCGGACGGGCTTCCCGGGGGTGGCCTGAATGGAACGGTGGCGCAGGATCGTACTCAATGGCAAGTTGCGCGACTTCTGCGGCCTGTAGCCCCCGCAGTTTTGCGGCAACCCGAAGAGCAAAGTCAATACCTGCTGTTACACCACCGCCACTCATAAACCGGCCATTGTCATCTTCAACAAAGCGATCCGGAACCGGGATTGCACCATATTCAGATAACTTATTGATAAAAGCCCAGTGGCAAGCGCTTCGTTTTCCCTTGAGGATCCCCGTCGCTGCAAGAACCAGCGAGCCATTGCAAACTGACGTAACGTATTTAGCACCATCGGCGAGACGTCGAATCTGTTTTAAATACTCCGGCTGCATGGGTACAGACAAATTCGATCCCCCAGGGACCAGAATCAAATCCGTTTTTTCAATATCGGCCAGTCGTTCGGTCTTACCGTAGACAACACCGAATTCGAGAATGACGTTCCCCCCATTAAGACTTGCATAGCGAACATTTGTGTTCGGTATTCTGTGAAAGATTTCGCTTGGGCCGGCAAAATCAAGCAGTGTTCCACCATCGTAATTGACAATTAAAATATTGAGGGGCTCATTTGAATCAAATTCTCCGGTATTATTTCCCTGAGCCAGTGCATCAGGGGCATGACCAGACAGGGTGACACTTTTCCCCTGTGCATGAGCGTTACTGATAGCGCCATTTGCCATAATGGCCCCAAGAGCAGCAGCACTTCCGTATTTAAGGATATCCCTACGGGAATGACCGGCTCTGTGCTGTGAACCCTCAAATGAACTATATTGATTATATTCTTTCAAGGTTACTTCTCCTTATATTCCGATCTCTGTTCAAGAGAATCGGATTTAATACGAGTCAGTTAAATTATCCTTTGTGGCGTAATGCCGGGCGGATAGTTGACTTAAATCAGGAGCACAAACAATGAAGTGAGGCGTTTTATTAAAACGACAACCCAAAATTAAAGCTGTGAGGCGCCCCCATCAACAATAAGTTCCGTGCCAATGACATATGACGATTCGTCACTGGCAAGGTAGACCGCTGCATGGGCTATATCTTCTGCCTTACCCATGTGGCCGGCCGGGATTGTTTTCGCCATCGCCTGTTTGCGCTCGCGAACTTCCTCATCAGATAAGCCCCACTTGCTTATTAATGGTGTATCAATCGCGCCGGGAGCAATGGCATTAAACCGGATCTTCCTGTCAAGAAACTCATAAGACCAACTGCGGGCAAGTGAACGTACTGCTGCCTTGGCTGCGGCAGTTAACGAGATACCATGCTTACCGGTTTGCGCGACGAAAGAGGTATTAAGGATAAATGAAGAACCCTCACGCAGGATGGGCAATGTAGCCTGTAGTGTAAAAACTACGCCCTTGACATTGACGTCCATGATATCGGTATAAAGGCTTTCAGAAATTTCTTGAAGGGGTGAAGGAAAGGCCAGGCCTGCATTTGCAAACACCACATCCAGGCCGCCAAAACTCTCTTTCACCTGCATCGCGACCCTCTGCATATCTGCAAGCGAACGAACATCGCCTTTCAGAACAACAGCATGCTCTCCAAGCTCTGCTTTCACATCGCCAAATACAGATTCATTACGCCCCGTCACTATTACCCGGGCACCTTCGGCGACGAAGAGTTTGGCCGTCGCCAGGCCAATTCCGCTGGTGCCTCCAGTGATTAATGCAACTTTATTCTGCAGTCTCATTTTGTCTTCCTCTCTTTGTTTCTTTATTGATCAGGCCTGAGGCCTGACACACCGCGACCCAGGGTCGCTACGATTACTTGTTCCGATTGTGTAACACGCAACGAATGGCGTAAAGGTCGTATAAACCTCAAAAAAGGACATAATATAAGAGAAGAAAACAAGTCAATGGTGAGTGAGAATGGCAATGCCGGTTGCAACCACGGCGCAGGGTGGCGTTAATAAGGTAATCACCAGCAGAATGGCAGAGCAACTGCCATGATGTGTTGGGCGATAACACTGGGAGTGTCAGATATTCTGTGCCATTCCCGCACTATACGAATCACAGGGAATAAACGTGGCCCGGCGCCCCCGATTGCGATAACACCTTCAGGGAACGCCATTTGGTCAGGTTTCAATCAGAAGAAATTGGTAATGCCTGTCCAGAGCCTGAATCAGGCATTGTCGCAGTGAGTCATTTATTGCGAAGGGCGGCTGCAAAATGCCATAGCGCTGCAGAATTTTAAGGTGAAACAACATGCTGAATGGTTTTGGTCGATTCTCAGCGGCTGCGAAGTAACCGACTCTGCCGACGAATGGATTGCGGTGGATGCCCGTACAGTTTAACAAAGGCCCTTCTCATCCGCTCGGAATCGACAAACCCAACAGCCCGGGCAACCTGTTCAATTGATTCACTGCCATCCAGTAACCGAATACGTGCAGCTTCAACACGCAAACGCTCTACTGCCCTTGCTGGCGTTTCCCCCGTTTCCCGGAGAAACGCCCGACCAAATTGCCGAACACTTAATCGCGCGACTTCGGCGAGTCTTTCGACAGGCAACGCTTCAGCTAAATGTTCTCTGGCAAAATTGAGGGTTATCCGAATACGATCTGATTCTGGCTCCATTTGTGACATAACAGAAAATTGAGACTGCCCTCCCGCTCTGCGGTACGGAACAACCAGCAGCCTGGAGACGTTTCGGGCCGTTTCCGGCCCCATGTCTTTCTCTATCAGCGCCAAAGCCAGATCTATTCCTGCAGCGATTCCTGCTGATGTCCAGATGCCATCATCTTCAGTGTATATGCTATCACCATCAACCCGGATAAGCGGAAAACGTGACTGTAACTGAGACATATACCGCCAGTGAGTCGTTGCCCTTCTACCATTGAGTAATCCAGTTTCTGCAAGCAAGAAAGCACCTGTACAGACACTTGCCACCCGAGGTGTCTGTTCAGCCAGTTGCTTCGCAGCTGCAATATTCGCAGAAGTTTGCATACAACTGATATCACCACCGACAAATAAAACGGTATCAAGTTCTACTTGCCCGGCAGGACGCGCTGCAACAGGGAGCCCTGCATTACCAATAAGTTGCCCACCTGACTGGGAGATTATATGAAGCTCATAAGGGCTACGTTCAGCGGCTGCAGCTACCTGATTAAAAGCCGAAAGCGGCCCGGCGAGATCAAGAGCATCGTGACCATTGCAAATGAAGAATCCAACTCGATGCATTTTATGAAAGGGCTCAATAATTGATAACTTGACTTATTTTATGGGAAATATGCTTTTTCAGTCAAACCGGTATTAATATTACTCCCACTCAGAACGTTAAAGTCCGCTACGACCGCAGGTCACAGGGAAAAGCCAGAAAGTAACGACTATGACTATAAAAAATCCATTTCTGATTATACGGTTAGCAGGGTCTACAAACGCATAAAATATCATGTGTACAACAGCCCGAGCCACCTGCTACCGGAAATGATGACTAATTGGATGTTGCCGCTTCCTGAGGAACATTCCTGAAGCTGATAGCAAGACGGTTATAAGCATTGATCAGGCCGATTGCCATGGTAAGATCCGCCAGTTCCTTATCCCCAAAGACGGCAGATGCGGCTTTGAAAGCTGCGTCCGGGACATGAGTTTCTGAAACTCTGGTCACAATTTCAGCCCATGCCAGTGCCGCTTTTTCACGTTCGGTAAAAACGTCACCCGCTTCATCCCAAACCTGTACCAGCGCCAGCTTAACAGGCGTAAGCCCCTTTTTCAGCAGAAAGCGGGTGTGCATGTCCAGGCAGAAGGCGCAACCATTAATTTGGCTCACGCGAAGATTCACTAACTCTACAAGCGTATTTTCCAGGCCACATTGCGCAATGTAGGCGTAAACGCTGCCAAGCGCTTTAACGCCAGCTGGAGAAGTTTTATTGTAATCAATACGTTGGCTCATTTTTTATTTCCTTTATCGTTGAAAGTGAGTAAAGCTTACCAGCTGGATTTACACTGAAAAGAACCAAAACGAGCAGATTTTGATGTACCACGAAGGCAGCCATATGAATGAAAAAAAGTTTAAACTCACGATAGTAAGTGATGCCAGGGTATCGCTGTCCGAACAGATCCGTCGCGGGATTACGGAGGCTATCATGAGCGGAGTACTACAACCCGGCGCAAGATTGCCCTCATGGATAGACCTGGCCACACAGTTGGGCATTTCACGCGGCACGGTAAAAACCGCTTATGAACGTTTGTCAGATGAACAGCTTGTCGAGATGTCTCGCTCCCGGGGAACCTGTGTTGTCGAAAATCTGCCCTTAAGTTCTGCAGCAGATACAGTGCCTGAATTTGTCCCAACCTCAGAGTTGTATCAGAACTTTTTATTTCCTACTGGCGATTTTCAGATGGGTATCCCTGCGAGCGATGTTTTTCCTGTGCCTTTGCTGTCACGTCTGTTTGCTGCTTCTGCCCGTAAAGTCATGTCTCTAAAACAAGTTTATTGCGATCCGCGGGGGGAAAATGAGCTGCGCCGTGAGATAGCCGGTCAGTTGACACTTTCCAGAAGAATCAAATGCCATTCATCTCAGGTTTTTGTCACCACGGGCTTCACTGGCGGGCTCGGCCTGGTGCTGCATGCCCTGTCTTTACAGGGTAAAAAGGCATGGGTTGAAAATCCGGGCTTTCCCCCGGCAAGGAAGGCGCTCGCCCTTGCCGGACTGACAACCGTTGCTATACCGGTTGATTCGCAGGGAATGGATATAGAATACGGTATACGTCATGCTCCGGATGCCTCAATTGCGCTGGTTACTCCAGGGCAACAAGCTCCGTTGGGTATGACTCTACCGCCTGAAAGGCGTAACCGATTACTTGAGTGGGCCAATGAAGGGGATCGCTGGATTATTGAGGATGATTATCTCGGTGAACTCCAGCTGAGCCGACGTGCAGCACCCTCACTGGCGGCACAAGATACTTTCGACCGGGTCATCCATATCGGATCTTTCAGTAAAACAATCAGTCCATGCCTGCGTCTGGGATTTGTCGTTGTTCCCCCTTCACTCGTCGAAGCCGTTGCAGATGTTGCTGCCTGCCTTTCACCTGCTCCGGATCCCGCTATTCAGCTCACGGTGCTGGCTTTTTTGAACGGCGGTCATTTTTTACGTCATCTGCGCAAAATGAAAAGGGTTTATCACACCCGAAGCCTTGAACTGGCCCGAATCATGGGTAATTTTGGCTACAAAACACATATTCACGGTTTGTCGGTTTTAATTGATCTTCCTGATGGTGCTCAGGACAAGGCCATCGCGCATTATGCCTGTCATTTTGGATTAGCACCTTCGCCTCTTTCTGCCTGGTATCTGCCGAACACATCTTCTCGCGCAGGCTTGTTGCTTGGGGTGTCGGGGAAAGAAGGCGAGCCGTTAATTCAGGCGTGCGAGCGGCTTGACAGCATAATACGCAAATTATCCTGACTGACATATTCCAGTGAGGTCGATGAAATCAGTGATGCCGACAGGCAAGAATGAACGCAGGGATTAACCCCGGAGAAGGCTGAAGCGGGTAAGGTGTGCAGAAACACGTATGGCGTATAACGCAGAGCGAAAGAGATGATCGATTAAACCGATCGATGTAAGAAAATTGATCTGCAAAATGAATTATCCAGCCTGGTAGTCCCTGTGCTAAATTTCCAAAAACTCACTTAATGTATTGTTTATTAATTTATTTCCTGCCTTCCGGCGGGCGGCTTTCTTTTGTCCTGCGAGCACGGCACCGGAATGCGACAGCAGGTGATTGAATGAAAAGATGTGCCAGATGTAACAAGAAAAGAGGCGTTCTGGACCGGATCTTCGGGCTGGATAAAGAATTCTGCGATGACTGTCTGATGGTGGTTAACCAGGAAATCAGAGAAAAACGCGTTGTATCAAAACCAGCACGAAAATCACCGGAACGTTCTTCCTGATAATGTGTTTTATTCGTCACATTTGACTCGTATAAGGTAACAACTCTGAAGCGTTCCGTCTCTTTACACTTTCCTTGTTCAATGAAAATTAACCTCATCACGCCTGCCATAAATACAGTTGACAGCATCGGGGTTCTGGTCAATACACGGCCCGGTGAAACAATACTTCGAACCTCAATCATTGTTGTGGATGAGCGTATTGTGGTGGAGCTTCTACGGGAGCGGTTGCGCATTGAACGCGCAGCACAGACCTGTATCGCCCTTTTCAATGCGCGGCATACTGACAGTACCGAACATCTGCGGCATTATGCTCACCGCAGACAACCTTGCAATCAGGTACTGCGTACCTGCTTTCGCACACGAATAACCGTGCATTACTATTACTGCAATACTGAAGCCGTACTCAAGCGACAGCTTCATCTGCTGGCGATACTGCTGCGCCTGGGCGGTTATTTTCCGAAAGACGATGCCTCAGACTTTTTCCCGGAAAAATGCCTTATTTTGCTCAACATCCCGGCAATGAGTTTCAGGCTGATAAGTGACAAAGTCTCTGATATCATTACGGTTGTTTGTCGCGAGGTTCACCGCAACAAACAGCTTTGGTCATTCAGGTGCTATTGCAATACCCATAATTTGAGCATCCAGCTATACCGGCAACTGCTGGAAGTACCATCCAGCCAAAATCATCAGGTGCCTGATAGGCTTAATCACATTATAAGAGTGTAATATATGAAATCATCGGCAGAATTAATTTCAGGACGCCATTTACTGGATAAGTCTCATATTAAGCTTTCATACATAACCCATTTTTATTGCAACCAGAATTCGATTGACTCTGTAGTTTCTTTGTTACGTGAATATGAAAAATTTCCAGCTGATATTATTGATGCCATCGAGTTTGTGATCGTTGATGATGGCTCTCCTCTTGAGTATCAAATTCCCACATTAAATTTAAACTACCGATGGCTAAAAATCACAACAGATATTCAGTGGAATCAGGGTGGAGCGCGTAATCTTGCAGTAACATACGCTAAATCGGATAAAATCCTGATGACGGACCTTGATCATGCCTGCCCGGCAGAAACACTTCGCTATTTGATTAAAACTTCTAATCCAGGGCGTAAGTTTTATAAATTACGCAGAAAGGATGTCCACGGTAAAATATACAATGGGCATTCAAATATCTTCTTCATGAGTCGGGCAAGATTTCTTCGGTTTTACGGCTATGATGAAGAGTATTGCGGTCATTATGGTGCCGAGGACTACCGTTTTGTGAAGTTCCAGAAATATCATGGTTCTAAGCAGTCATATCTTCCTTCATCAGTCTGGTGTTATTCACGCGAATTAGATCGTGAAGGTGCTTACCACAGTCTGAAAAGGGATTTGAGTTTTAATACTCCGGTCGATAAACGTAAACAGAATGAATGTGAATTATTCGGGGCGGAATACGGACACAGCCGAATCTTTCTTAATTTTGAGTGGAAAGTGCTTAGCTCCGGTACCCGTCAACCATCGGCATTACCAGTAATACGGCGCTACTGGAAACTATCCTGGTGGTGGCGCTGGCTCAATCCGTTTGCTGCAAAATAGTGCCTGCAGGATTCACACAGGCAATATAGTGTGTTTTCTGTAGAGTTTTTCCTGTTTTGCTTTCATGGATGTCTCATAGAGCCCCCAGTTTGCAGATGCAGGAGATTGAGTTGTTCTCAGACCATTCAAAAGACAACAGAGATCTCCTGGCTAAACTGCATTTATCCACAGACAGAGGTGCAATTGTGTGTCACTCACCAGATCCACAACTTGATTAAATATGTGGTCTCAAAGCACCATAAAACCTTCATGGTCAACCTGAAGTCCGGTGTATTACGGTGTCAAAAGAAGCCGCGGAAATTGCGCAGGATGAGCTGGAGGCTAAATGGGGCAAAAAATATCCATTGGTATTTCAGTCCTGGCGACGCAAATGGGAAAATCTGCTGGCGTACTTCCGTTATCCTGCGAATATCTGCAAAGTTATCTACGCCACCTACGCGATAAAACCGGTACACAGGCAGTTCAGAAAACTGACCAAAATGCAAGGTGTTTTCCCGAATGAAAACAGCCTGTTGAAACTGCTTTATTGGGGTCTGATGAATACGCAGAAAAAATGGACAATGCCGATCCAGAGCTGGAATTTGGCATTGTCACAGTTAGCCATTTATTTTGAGGGTTGGCTAAATAATGTCATGATGCTGTAGTAATTTTAGCGTGACTCAGAATTCTGAACTCTCTCTAAACAATAACCCTGTCCCAAGAGACGTCATAATTTCGCCATCCTACTTGTGTTCTGACGCTTTGTAATCCATTCCCCATTCACTGTTCTGGCACGTAAAAAGCCTCTCTGCAGCGACTTAAACCCAGTTACTGCGGCGAAAGTTATCATAGGTTAGCTCACCTTAAACTAGACTGCATTAATTGGCCGTTACATTAAACGGTTACTGGGACTGAAATACTCACTTGTGTCAACGCCAAAACTTATGGTCGTTATTCGCTCAAAACTGCCATCGACCGTTGCCTTGCACACATTTTTCAGAATTTTATACTGCAAATTTGATTAAATATCACTTATCGTAATATCATTACGACTGTAACGCTTAGCCATACCCTACACTGTGCGGGTGAAACTCAATCTCTCTCTACAAGCCAGAGTAGATGCTTGAGCAGGCAGCACTCATCCATTCTGTGTCGCACTTATGTGCCGAAGCTGGCAATGGAACAAAGCGTTTGAGAACGACAAATTTTGGGGCAGTCTACTGTTACAAGCAGACTGGAGCAGACCGGGCAATCCAGATCCTAAAATAAAAAAATACTATCAGGTAGGAGTATTACCCAGAGAAATTAAGGAGTTAATGAACAAGCCGGAAACTGGTGAACAACCGATGCCAACAGACGAGCCTGGCGTGGTCAATGATTACGGCCCACGTCAGCGAGTTCAACCGGGTACGAAAAGGGATTTCGGAAACCAACTGGTGGATGCCCTGTAATGGGATATGCCAAAACCACTGGTTTAAATAAGGGAGCGAGTATGAATAATATCTGTAGGCTGATTTGTTGCTTTGCTGTAGGAACACTATCTCTACCCTATGGTGCAGTGGTATCTGTAAAAAAAACACCCACTCAGGTTGTTTATCGTTTTGCCAATCATCGTTTTCTTGAACTGGAAGGGTTCAACTGTGAGGTGGCGCTTTGGTACAGCGACACACAAAGAAATATTCGTTCGGCAGTTGTTAAAAGTGACCGTCCTATATTCAAAATATCGTTCTTTAAATTCGTCCACCCTTCTGAGAACTATATTTTAATTCCTTGGGATTATTTATCGGTTTTTTTAATTTCTAAAGATTATGGACAAACCTGGGGACGTGCTCGTTTTGCTCCGGGAGGCGGGGCAAAACGATATGGCGCTTCGGGCCCTGAAAGTAATGAAGGAATATCTTTCATTGTGGTTAATGGCCAAGGTTTTATCCAGATAAAATCCAACGATCTCTACATGAGTTCAAAGCGATTCGACGATCAGCGTTTGTTGCCAGGTAGTGCGGGAATTCCTTATATCTACCGTGACAACGACGACTCTCTACAACAAGCACGTTTAAAACCAGGATCTTCCGGATTAGATTGGGGAAAGGAATACGCATCGCGGAATTCTATTAATACCCCTGCCCATGGATTATTTTTGCCTGGAAGGCTAACTGGCAAAACATCCCCAATAAAACCCCAGAGATGAAAAATTATAAAGGCTGGGATGGTATGCAATGTAATCCTGATTTGGGATTATCTGCATCGGAGCAAGCGCGATGAAAAAGAAAATAAACTCATTACTTTTTACGCCTGTTATATTTATGCTTGCTGGTTGTGCTATGCAAGAAGCGAAATCATCATGCCCGGAGCTTGAGGGCAGCTATGAAATTGAAAACAGCGCAGAATTTTATATTCAAAAGCAATCAAACGGTGAATATACCGCGATGATAGTGACCGATGGTGATCCGACAGAATTTATGCCGATCTTCATTCCAACCAAGAAACAGTTAGTCGATGAGAATTTACCAGAATGTAGTGTGATACTTCAAGGTGCGGGGGTTCTTATGCCTTCAGATAAAAATAAAACCTATCATGTTACAGCCCAGTCGCAAAATTATCTCACTGAGCGAAAACTGGATACACCTTTAGTGTTAATGGTAGCAGCAGGTTTTCAGTCCGATGTCTACGGTGTAGTGAAGACATCCGATGTGTTATCGAAAGAAATTACTTCAATCTTCAGCAAAGGAAATGCCAAATGAAAAAGTTAATTAAAATTGCAATATCCTTATCTATGTTTTTCATTCTGCAAGGCTGCCAGAATAATTCCGATTCAGCTAGTAAAGTGGCAAGTAAAAACTCTCACCTACCAATGTGTACAGATGATGTCGAAGAAAGGGAAGGGATTTTTATTGACTGGGTCGAATTGGCTAATAAATACAACTCGGATAGTGGAGCACAGTCAGACTATCAAAAAGCACTGTGTCTTTATAAAAAAGCAGACAAAGTAAAAAATGCACCTGAAGCACAATACTATATCGGGGTGATGTATTTTCAAGGCCGTGGAATGGCGGTGCCAAAAGATTTACAACAGGCTCAGCAGTGGTTTTTGAAAGCAGCCAATTCAGAAAAAGGTATGCCGCCAGCCAGCTTTGCATTGGGGACCATGTATCTGGACGGCAATGGTGTCACACAGGATTACAAGCAGGCTAGTGAATGGCTTGAGAAAACAGGAACCTGGTCATCAAGAGATTACCGTGATACCAGCTCAAATGCCTTTTTGCTGTTAGGAAAAATGCATTATCACGGAATGGGAACACAAAAGGATAATAAAACGGCATTTGCCTATTTTTGGCTTTCATCCTTCACTGGCAATAAAGAAGCGAAACATGACCTCGATATTCTCAAAAAGGAACTATCAAAAAACGAACTAAATGATGCAATGCACATCACCAACGAGCTGAACAAAAAATTTCACGTTTTACTCGACAGTCCGTTCCCTGCTATTGAGAAAAAACAATGAATATTCGAGGTGCTGTAAAAATAGCGCTAATAGAGATCGTAACCCTTATCTGAGGAGTGTTAAAATTCTGTGTCATTCCAGTAATATGTAATTAAAAAGGAATGACTCATGGCACAGCCTGTCAATAATTCTGTGTAACTGCCACTGCATTAAAGGTGATCGCTCAGGCGGTCACCGAACTCGATAATAAAACGACTCATTGCCAACCGCCAGTTCTGGATCGGCATACTCCATTTTTTCGACGCATCCTTGTTCGCCAGATATATAACTTTTCGCACCGAGGCATCCGTCGGGAACACTTTGCGCTTCTTGATAGCCGCACGGATCACGATGTTCAGCGGTTCTATCGCGTTCGTGGTGTTGTCCACTTCCCGTTATCTGAGACACTCATGATTAGAATTTTCTAACTGTTTCCGGTATATCTCCGGAAGGAGATTATTTAAACTTTCATGAGTACGGTTCCGGTTATAATTGAGTTGATTTCGCCGTAGTCAGGGCACTAGCAAGTTCGGCAAAGGGATTGGTTTTCGCTCTACCCGTAACAATGGCATAAGTGCAAACCTGTTTGCAGGCCTGACGAACCTTCCTCAATTTATCGAGTACGCCACGCTTTTCAAGTTTGCGTAATGTGGTTAGAGCTTCTAACGGTTCAATCTCTGCTATTGGTCGTTTGCCGATATCAGGAAAAATATCGTTCTCAAATGTCTCCATCAGATCTTCGGCATACCCCTTTGACCAATTGGGGCGCTTGTATTCATGCCATTCCAGTGCAACAGATTTGAACGTATTTTCTACAGCGACTTTACGCGCCTGCTTCTCTACTTTTTTCTTCTCACTGGGATCAATGGAATTGGCCACTTGCCGTTTTGCTTCATCTCTGCGCTGCCGGGCCTCGGACAACGAGATTTCCGGGTAAACACCGAGTGCCAACATCTTTTGTTTCCCGTCGAAACGATATTGCAATCGCCAGTATTTAGACCCATTGGGATGGACCAGCAGATGCATCCCTTCCCCATCAGTAAGCTTATAAGGCTTGTCTATTGGCTTCGCACTTCTTACCTTCACATCGGTTAATGCCATTTGAGGCCCCCATGCTGGCTATTGGTACAAGATTTTATCGAACGGGGAGATACCATCACATATACCAACAAAGACTACTTGATGTAGGTTGATACGAGTTGAGCTTGGTAGAGTAGCGACGCGTTAAATTCAGCCAATACACTGAATTTTAGGCATAAAAAAAGACGTCGGTTGACGTCAGTTTACTTTAAAATGGTACGCCCTACAGGATTCGAACCTGTGACCCACGGCTTAGAAGGCCGTTGCTCTATCCAACTGAGCTAAGGGCGCATGACACAAAACATCTCCGGCACATACACCTGGAAACGCGAGGAATTATACGGTCAGGGCCTTGTGAGTCAATGGCTTTTGTTCTGTATGCTGGCGAAATAAGCGTATTAAGTGCAAACGCCGGGCCAATGTTGTCAGCTGCACGGCTAAAACAGTGCTGATAAGCGCCAGCAAGTTAGGGGATGCGTGTACAAGGCCGCTACGCAAGGGGTAGCAATTGTGTTTATCCACACCAGGCAGCCAGAGAAATAAACTTAGTACAGTCTTGTGCGCTACATGTGTAAATAGCTTTAAATCTGCTGAGTTACACATGCCAACCAAAGGAAATCTGCACAGGTGACTGACAGCGCGCCTCGCTTCTGACAAAATATACACATTCCCTTCCCTTTTTTATTACAGATGGAATTCTCACGCTGATGGCAGCAACAATTATTGATGGTAAAACGATTGCGCAGCAGGTACGGCGCGAAGTCGCGGAAAAAGTACAGGCTCGCCTGGCCGCTGGTAAACGTGCACCGGGGCTTGCTGTTGTGCTGGTCGGGGAAAACCCGGCATCACAAATTTATGTAGGCAGCAAACGCAAGGCTTGTGAGGAAGTCGGTTTTATTTCCCGCGCGTGGGATCTGCCGGAAACCACTACTGAAGCAGAATTGCTCAGCCTTATTGATAAGCTGAATGCGGACCCGAGCATTGACGGGATTCTGGTTCAGCTTCCTCTGCCTGCCGGCATTGATAATGTTAAAGTGCTGGAACGTATCGCGCCCGATAAAGACGTGGATGGCTTCCACCCTTATAACGTCGGCCGCCTGTGCCAGCGCGCACCTCGCCTGCGCCCCTGCACCCCTCGTGGTATCGTTACCCTGCTTGAACGCTACAATATTGATACCTATGGCCTGAATGCTGTGGTCATTGGTGCTTCAAACATTGTTGGCCGCCCAATGAGCATGGAGTTATTGCTGGCTGGGTGTACCACCACCGTAACTCACCGCTTCACCAAAAATTTACGCCACCATGTAGAAAATGCAGACTTGCTGATTGTTGCTGTTGGCAAACCAGGTTTTATCCCTGGTGAATGGATAAAAGAAGGCGCAATTGTGGTTGATGTGGGCATCAACCGGCTGGAAAATGGCAAAGTAGTGGGTGATGTGGTGTTTGAAGATGCCGCGGCTCGGGCTGCTTACATTACGCCAGTGCCCGGTGGTGTGGGCCCAATGACTGTCGCGACACTGATTCAAAATACGCTTCAGGCTTGTGAAGAATACCATGATGGAGAAGTACAATAATGGCAACATTTTTTCTGGGTAAACATCCCCATGTTGAACTGTGTGACTTGTTAAAGCTGGAGGGCTGGGCTGAAAGTGGCGCACAGGCCAAAATTGTTATCGCCGACGGCCAGGTTCAGGTAGATGGCGCAACAGAAACCCGTAAGCGCTGTAAAATCGTTGCCGGGCAAACTGTCACTTTCGCCGGTTACAGCGTTACAGTAGCAGCCTGATTGCTGCAGCCAGCAGTTATTCATGTCACAAAGCTGGCAAATACCAAAGGCAAAAAAAGCGGCATAAAGCCGCTTTTTTACCAGTTGAAAAACAAACTGTTATTTCCTGCGCCAGGTGGTTCCCTGCGGGCCATCTTCCAGCACAATACCCATTTCATTCAGGCGGTCACGCGCTGCATCGGCTGCCGCCCAGTCTTTTGCCTTACGGGCATCCAGGCGCTGCTGAATCAGTGCTTCAATTTCAGCCACTTCGCCGTCATCTGCCTGTGCACCACTTTGCAGGAAGGTTTCCGGGTCTTGATCCAGAATCCCGAGGACAGCGGCGATATCACGCAACGCAGCTGCAAGGCCATTAGCAGCAGCCATATCCTCGCTTTTCAGGCGGTTAACTTCCCGGGCCATATCAAACAGTACAGAATAGGCTTCAGGTGTGTTGAAATCGTCATCCATTGCTTCGCAGAAGCGCGCTTTAAAAACTTCACCACCCATAGCAACAGCCGCTTTATCTGTACCGCGTAGAGCAGTATATAAACGTTCCAGAGAAGCACGCGCCTGTTTCAGGTTCTCTTCGCTGTAATTAAGCTGGCTGCGGTAATGCCCGGACATCAGGAAGTAGCGCACTGTTTCTGCATCGTAATATTTCAGTACATCACGCACAGTGAAGAAATTGCCCAGGGATTTGGACATTTTTTCACGATCCACCATAACCATCCCGGAATGCATCCAGTAATTCACATAGTCGCCGTCGTGAGCACAGGTGGACTGGGCGATTTCGTTTTCATGGTGCGGGAACATCAGGTCGGAACCCCCGCCGTGAATATCGAAATGGCTACCCAGATGCTTGCAGTTCATGGCAGAACATTCAATATGCCAGCCTGGACGGCCTTCGCCCCAGGGAGATGCCCAGCTCGGTTCACCTGGCTTGGACATTTTCCACAGCACAAAATCCATGGGGTTACGCTTGGCATCGGCAACATCAACCCGCGCACCCGCCTGGAGCTGTTCCAGGTCCTGGCGGGATAATTGCCCATAAGAGGCGTCTGTCGGCACAGAAAACATGACATCGCCGTTATCAGCAACATAAGCATGCCCGCGCTGAATCAGTTTTTCGACAATCTCGATAATTTCGTGAATATGATGCGTTGCCCGGGGCTCACAGTCAGGCCGCTGAATATTCAGTGCATCAAAATCAGCGTGCATCTCGGTTATCATGCGGTCCACCAGCGCGGTAAAGCCTTCGCCATTTTCCGCCGCACGCTTAATAATTTTGTCGTCAATATCAGTGATGTTACGCACAAAGTTAACATCATAGCCCAGAGAGCGAAGGTAGCGCACCACTACGTCGAACGCGACAAATGTCCGCCCATGGCCAATATGACACAGATCGTAAACAGTTATTCCACACACGTACATGCCAACTTTCCCGGCATGAATGGGTTTAAATTCTTCTTTTTGACGGCTCAGAGTATTGAAAATCTTTAACATCAGCGATTCCATGTATGTGTGTGGTAAAAAAGCAATAATCTATATTACCCCAAAATTCCTTTCTAAAGCAGCATGCATTGCAAGGTGATCGAACCTGATGAGTGTGCTATAACAACGGGCTATTGTGGCCTGCAGCGCAGGCTTAAGCACTACATGGCAGAATAGGATGCACAGCATGGTTACTTTTCATACCAATCATGGCGATATCGTTATCAAAACTTTTGACGATAAAGCACCGGTAACAGTTAAAAACTTCCTGGACTACTGTCGCGAAGGGTTCTACAACAACACGATTTTCCACCGTGTTATCAATGGTTTTATGATTCAGGGCGGCGGTTTTGAACCGGGCATGAAACAAAAAGAAACCAAAGACACCATTCAGAACGAAGCCAATAACGGCCTGAAAAACACCCGTGGCACGCTGGCGATGGCACGTACTCAGGCTCCACATTCCGCTACTGCACAATTCTTTATCAACGTTGTTGATAACGACTTTCTGAACTTTAGTAGCGAAAGCCTGCAAGGCTGGGGCTACTGCGTGTTTGCTGAAGTCGTGGAAGGCATGGATGTGGTGGATAAAATCAAAGCCGTTTCTACTGGCCGCAGTGGTATGCACCAGGATGTACCGAAAGACGACGTAGTAATTGAAAGCGTGACTGTCAGCGAGTAATCGTGGCAACACTCTTTATCGCAGATTTGCATCTGTGCACAGAAGAACCGGCGATTACCGCCGGTTTTCTGCGTTTTCTGGCACAGACAGCACCGCAAGCAGACGCACTGTATATTCTCGGGGATTTGTTCGAAGCCTGGATTGGTGACGATGACCCGGAGCCTCTTCACCAGCAAATAGCCGATGCCATTCGTACCCTGGTGAATCAGGGCGTGCCCGTCTATTTTATTCATGGCAACCGTGATTTCTTGCTGGGCAAAGCATTCGCCCGGCGTAGCGGTATGACATTACTGCCCCAGGAGCAGTGCGTGTCACTGTACGGGCGCCCGGTTATTATCATGCACGGCGATACCTTGTGTACTGATGACCACGCGTACCAGGATTTTCGCCGCAAAGTTCACACGCCCTGGATCCAGCGCCTGTTTCTTGCCCTGCCGCTGTTTATTCGCCGCCATATTGCACGGAAAATGCGCGCCAATAGCCAGCAGGCGAATCAACACAAATCGCTGGCGATTATGGATGTCAACCCACAGGCAGTCCAGGAAGCGTTCACGCGCCATCAGGCGCAATGGCTGGTGCACGGGCATACGCATCGGCCGGCGATTCATGAGCTTGAAGCCAACGGTCAACCTGCATTACGGGCCGTATTAGGCGCCTGGCATACAGAAGGCTCAATGATTCGTGTTACCGCAGAAGAGATGGCTCTGATCCACTTTCCGTTTTAACCCATTTTGTTATGGTTTAATGCCCATTTCACCACTACGCAACCGTTTTCCTTGCCCGCTTTACGTGCTATTCTCTGAGCCCTTCTCCGCAACAGTCTGTCGTTGTTTTGTTTATTCACAGGAGTTTTGAGACGCATGTCTTCCACCCAAAACCCGGCGCGTATCGCCATTGTGATGGGGTCCAAAAGTGACTGGGCTACCATGCAGTTTGCCGCTGAAGTCCTGACTGCTCTGGACGTTCCTCACCATGTGGAAATTGTCTCCGCCCACCGTACCCCCGATAAACTGTTCAGTTTTGCCGAACAGGCACAGGGAAAGGGTTTTCAGGTTATTATCGCCGGTGCTGGCGGTGCTGCGCACTTGCCAGGCATGATTGCAGCCAAAACTCTGGTGCCGGTGTTGGGCGTGCCTGTACAAAGCGCTGCACTGAGCGGTGTGGACAGCCTGTACTCTATTGTTCAAATGCCGAAAGGGATCCCGGTAGGGACACTGGCAATTGGCAAAGCGGGTGCCGCAAATGCCGCGTTGCTGGCGGCTCAAATTTTGGCCCAGCATGATGCCCCACTGCTTGCCCGCCTGGAAAACTGGCGCAAAACGCAGACTGAAGATGTGCTGAACAACCCGGACCCGCGGGAGGCTGAATAATGCAAGTTTGCGTACTGGGTAATGGCCAGCTTGGGCGTATGCTGCGCCAGGCCGGGGAGCCTCTGGGGGTCACTGTCTGGCCAGTTGGCCTGGACGCAGACCCGCAAGCCGTTCCCTGGCAGCACAGTGTTATCACCGCTGAAATTGAACGCTGGCCTGAAACCCCGTTAACCCGCGAGCTGGCAAACCATGCAGCATTTGTTAACCGCGATGTTTTTCCGGTCATTGCTGATCGCCTGACACAAAAGCAATTGTTCGATAAATTGCAGTTGCCTACTGCACCCTGGCAATTGCTCGCCTCTCGGCAGGAGTGGCCTGCAGTCTTTGCCCTGGCGGGTGAACTGGCAATTGTTAAACGCCGCGTGGGTGGCTATGACGGGCGTGGTCAGTGGCGCCTGCGCCCGGGTGAAACAGACAACCTGCCAGTTGAGTGCTACGGCGAGTGTATTGTTGAGAAAGGCATTAAATTCTCTGGCGAAGTATCTCTGGTTGGCGCTCGCGCTAAAGACGGCACCAAGGTGTTCTACCCTCTTACCCACAACCTCCACCAGGACGGGATCCTGCGAGCCAGTGTGGCATTCCCCTCCGCCAGTGCTGAGCAACAGGACCAGGCTGAGTCTATGCTGTCGGCTGTCATGGATGAACTGGGGTATATCGGCGTGATGGCAATGGAGTGTTTTGTGACACCTGCCGGGTTGCTGATTAATGAACTGGCGCCCCGTGTTCACAACAGTGGTCACTGGACACAAAATGGTGCTTCCATCAGCCAGTTTGAACTGCACCTGCGCGCAATACTGGATTTACCCTTGCCGCGCCCGGTGGTCAGCGCGCCTTCAGTAATGATTAACCTGATTGGCACACCTCGTAGTTGGGAGTGGCTCAAATTGCCACTGGTTCACCTGCACTGGTATGAAAAAGAAGTGCGGCCAGGCCGGAAAGTGGGCCATCTGAATCTGTCAGATGCGGATAAAGGGCACCTTTCTGCCTCACTTGAAGCGCTGCTCACGCTTTTACCAGAAGAGTACGCCAGTGGTATTGCCTGGGCACAATTACAGTTGCAGTAACCAATAAGGCTGGTTCAGTTCACAGCCTTTAGTTTACTGGCTGTTAGCAGGAAGTCGCAGGCGTCTGTAGAGTAAAGACAAGCGCACAAGGCGCTTGTCTTTTTTTATCAGAAGTCGTAACGCAGACGAACGAGGTTCATATCACCCAGCGTTTTATCGGTGCTGGAGGTAAATACGTGTTCATAGTCAACACGGAAGCCGTAATCCAGCTGGAAACTAACCCCCAGGCCATTATCAATGCGCTGATAGTTTCGGTCGTTGACATATTCCAGGCGGTCACCCATAAAATACGGCTGAACAGACTGCAGGCCATACTGCCCAACCGGGAATTTGTACCCGGCAAAGTATTCAATCCCCCAGGCGTCACCTGCAAAGTAGTCATTAACAGTGCTCTTTTTCGAGACCAGGAAGTTCTGATACCAGCCACCACCGAAGGAGAAAGTCCAGTTATCCGGTTTCCAGCTCAATGCTGTACCTAAAATATTCTGGTTCTGGGTTTTGCTGTCACCGTTAGAAGGGTCACGCATTTCTGCACGGGTCATGTTCCACGCAGTACCCCATGTCAGGTCTTTAGTGATGTGATAATCCACACCCAGTGAGCCGCCGCCTTTACGTTTATAGCGCAGCCCATTGCCTGGCAAATATTCGTCATCGTCAAACAACCAGGCGCCATACAGGTCAACATTACCAACTGCTTTTTTGTATTTCAGCATGCCGCGTGAACGGTAAGAACCATCGTAGTCGCCATTGATACCGTTACCTGGTGCCTGGGCAAGCATGTCGTAATCCCAGATATCAGTTTTTGCACCAACCACATCATAATAAATACTGTTTTGTTTACCGTAAGTCAGTGTACCCCAGGTAGCACTTTTCAACCCGGTATACAGCATACGGCGGTTAGTATTATTTGCGCCTTTGGCATAATGGTCATCCCAGTTAAATACCGCCGGGATATTAACGCCCAGTTCGTAATAATTTATCCAGCTGATATCATCGAACAGATAATAGTCAGAAGCGAAACGAAAACGTGTCCCGCCATCAAATCCATTACGTTTGTAAGAACCTTTATCACCATCACCTGTCATATTATTAAACTGAGGGCGAATACTCCCACCTACAGTGAAATTTAACCGGCTTAATGGATCCCCTGCTTTTGGATCCTGTTTCAATAACGTAATCTCTGCATGAGCTGGAACCATCATTGCAGTTAATACCACTGCGGTGCTGACTGCCTGCGCCAGCACTGTTATTTTTTTGTTCATTTCTATTCCTTACCAATAGGTGCTAAAACCACTTTAGCAAGGAGAAGATTACCTGCTATTTATTAAATTTTATTTATTAAAATTATCAATCAGTGCTACTGAAAAAAATAATATTATGAATATTTATTACAAAAAATGATAAAAAAAATAAGTATTATCATTTTGTGCGAAGCAAGATAATTAATTCGCATTATTTATCAAAAAAAGAAAAAGCACCCAATAAATAAGTGCTTTTCTTTCACAATCTGTTTTCTTTTTATTTACCCCTGAACTTGCCGATACAGGGCTTTGCCTTTTACCAGACGCACACCCAGCCAGCCGCCAAATAGAGCCAAAACCAGCGCACCTGATACGGGCAGAGCGAGCCATAAACGCCAGTCAGGTGACCAGGGGAAATCAAATACCTGGGTTTGTAGCAAAGCCAGCGCACTTTCGGCCCCTCCTGCGGCAACAATGCCCGCCACCACACCAAGGGTAATAAACTCCCACCATAGTGACTGGCGCAGCAGGTTTTTACCCGCTCCCAAAGTACGGTAGACCAGTAATTCCTGGTGACGCTGGCGCATACCAACCTGCACCTGAGCCAGAAGCAGTAATACACTGCACAGTGTTACCAGCACCACCATCACTTCCAGTGCCCGGCTTACCTGCTGTAATACCATTCCCACCTGGTTTAAAATGGCGCGGATATCCAGCAGGCTCACTGTCGGGAATTCACGGTTAAGTTGTGTCAGCAAGGATTCCCCCTGCTCCCAACGGAAACTGGTAAGCCAGGTTTGCGGCTGATTGTTGAGCGCACCTTCAGGGAAAATAAAGTAGAAGTTCGGCCGCAGGCTTTCCCAGTCGACTTTACGTAAGCTTGATATTGTTGCTGTGAAAGTGTCAGTATCACCAGTAAATGTCAGTTTATCTCCCAGCTTCAAATTCAGCCGTTTAGCCAGCCCTTCATCAACAGACACTTCCCCGGTTGCTGGCGGCCAGTTACCGGCAACAATCGGGTTATGCGCAGGTTTTACACGCTGCCATGTCAGGTTGAGCTCACGGTTGAGTGCTTCATCTTTGTTACTATCAGTGGTATCGCCATTAATTCCGGTTAAACGCGCCCGGACGATGGGATAAAACCGGTCGGGAATAACCTGGTGCTCTGCCAGAAAGCTTTTCATTTCACCTAACTGTTCTGGCGCGATATTTATCAGGAAATAGTTAGGGCTTTCCGGCGGCAACTGCTGTTGCCAGCGATCCAGTAGATCGCCACGCAATACCAATAACAGCGCCAGTAGCATGAAAGAGAGGGAAAAGGCCGCAATCTGGCTCAGCGTTGTCAGAGGCTGGCGCAGCAGACGGTTCACTGCAAGGCGCAGTGATAACACCCGTGTAGTGAAACGCTTTAATATCCACAGGGCCAGCCAGCCTGCCAGACCGCACAGCAATGCCACCACGCAACTTCCCGCCAGAACTGACCACAGCAACATGTTGTTGCCGACCAGCAATGCCAGCAGTGCTACCACCACCAGCGCCATAACAGGCAGATAAATAGTAAGCGGCCAGCGGCGAGCTATGGCATCGCGCCGCAGCACCCGCACGGGCTGAGTGGCCAGCAAGATATGGTAAGGACGCGCCCCAACCAAAAAGGCTATCACCACCATCCCACCCAGTGCCCAGATTAATGGCATCAGCCCCGGTTCAGGCAACGTTGCAGGTAACACCGGGCGCAGTAATGCCAGCAAGATGGATTCACATACTTTGCCCGCCAGCAGACCCGTACCGGCAGAGACCAGCAATAATAATGACCACTGACCAATAATCAGACGGCGCAGTGCCTTACGCCCTGCGCCAAGGGTTTTCAACACGGCAACCAGGTCATAACGAGACCGGCAGTAGTGATTCATTGCCACAGTAACAGCGGCGATTGCCAGCAATAACGTCAATAATGCAGACAAAAGCAAAAACTGACGTGAACGCTCAAGGGATTTACCCAGCGCACTGTCTTCCTGCTCCGGGCTGTACCACCGGTATTCAGCCGTTAACTGTGGTAATAGTGCATTCTCAAAACGGGTAATTTGCCCGGGTGTACCGGCAAATTTATACAGCCAGCGCACCCGGCTGCCTGGCTGAACAGCCCCCGTTGCCGGGACATCAGCCAGATTCATCATCAGGCGTGGTGCAAGCTGGAAAGGATTAAACCCGGCATCAGGCTCCTGAATAACTTCGCCAGCCACCCGTAAGGTGGCATCGCCCACGTCCAGTTCATCGCCCGGTTTCAGGCTGAGCAATGCCATCAGGCGGGGAGCCAGCAACACTGTTCCCGGTTGTGGCCCCCGTCCTGCAGGGTTTGTGACCAGGCTGCCATACAGCGGGTAGTAGCTATCAACGGCTTTAACATCAGCCAGTTGCGGCGTATTGCCAGCAAAAGTCATGGTCGAGAACAACAACTGGGTACTGACCTTAACGCCTTCTTTCTGCGCCAGCGCCAGCCAGATATCAGGAATGGGGTGCGAGCTGCGTAATGCCCGGTCGCCTGCCAGGAAATCCCGGCTCTGAGCACTCAGCCCCTTTTCCATTCGCTCGCCAATACTGCTCAGCGCAAAAACACAGGCAACAGCGAGGCTCAGGGCCACCCAGACAATCAACAATGATGGCGTGCGCCATTCGCGCCAGAACCAGCGAGCTATCATAGCTCCTCCTGCAATTTGCCATCCTGTAGCCGTAACCGCCGGTCACACCGTGCCGCAAGTTGTAAATCATGGGTAACCAGCAGCAGCGTTGCCCCACTTTCCCGGTTCAGAGTAAACAACTGTTCGGCAATGCGATCCCCGGTTTTGCGGTCAAGATTACCGGTCGGTTCATCCGCAAATAATACTGCCGGGTTACCAATAAACGCTCTTGCCAGCGCTACGCGCTGTTGCTCACCTCCAGATAGCTGGGCAGGAAGATGATGAAGGCGCTTTTCAAGCCCCAGTTCAGTTAATAAACCCCGGGCATGAGAAAGACTCTGAGCTGAATTTTCACCACGCAACAGAGCGGGTAGTTGCACATTTTCCAGAGCAGTCAACGTAGGCACCAGCATAAATGACTGGAAGACAAAACCGACACTGGCCGCACGCAGTGCAGCCCGGGCCTCTTCATCCATTTGGTGCAATGGTTTACCCAACAACCAGACCTCACCTTCAGTGCCATCATCCAGCCCGGCTAAAATTGCCAGCAGAGTTGACTTCCCTGAACCCGACTCACCAATCAGGGCGATACTTTCCGCTGGTTTGACAATCAACTCAACTCCGGTGAGGATGTTGAGCTCATGTTCACCCTGACCGACGGACTTACAAAGACGATGTACTTCAACACTATTTTCCGCTGGCATGTGCCCTTCCTGTTGTTCCTGTTAACGTTCCGTGCCGTGGCTGCGGACACGCTGTTAATTCTGGGTGACAGTCTGAGTGCTGGTTACAGAATGTCAGCAAACAGTGCCTGGCCGGCAAAACTTAATGAAAAATGGCAGGCAAAGCAGATAGATGTTATTAATGCCAGTATCAGTGGTGACACCGCCGCTCAGGGCCTCGCCCGCTTGCCTGGTTTACTGGCACAACACCACCCACGTTGGGTACTTATAGAACTTGGTGGTAATGACGGTTTGCGTGGTTTTGCCCCACAAACCATTAGCACAACTCTGGGTAAAATCATTACACAAGTTAAAACAGCAAATGCACAACCTGTGCTAATGCAGATACGCCTGCCGCCAAATTATGGCCGCCGCTATACCGAAGCGTTTCAGGCCATCTACCCACAACTGGCAGAAAAATACGCCATTCCATTGCTGCCTTTTTTTATGGAAGAGGTCTACCTGAAGCCACAATGGATGCAGGATGATGGTATTCACCCTAACCCGGATGCCCAGCCTTTCATTGCCAACTGGATGGCTGAAAAACTGGCACCTTTGTTAGTTAAACATGAGTCATAAACAATCAGCGCTTTTAACGGGTAAAGTTATGCAAAAATCAGTATTTATCACAGGCAGTTCCAGTGGAATTGGTCTGGCCTGTGCTCATGCGCTGAAGCAACGCGGTTATCATGTTCTTGCGGGTTGCCGTAAAGCAGAAGATGTTGAACGTATGACATCACTGGGTTTTACTGGCATTCAACTCGACGTTGATGACGAAGCCAGCGTCAGGCAGGCGGCACAAGAAGTGCTTCGCCATACAGGTAACCAGCTCTATGGGCTATTTAACAATGCCGGGTTCGGGCTCTATGGGCCGTTAGAAACCATTAGCCGGGCACAACTGGAAAAACAGTTTTCCACCAACTTTTTTGGCGTGCATCAACTCACAATGTTGTTGTTACCCGCCATGAAAGCGCAGGGTGAAGGGCGAATTGTAATGACCAGTTCGGTAATGGGGCTGATTTCCACACCCGGCCGTGGAGCCTATGCGGCAAGTAAATACGCTCTGGAAGCCTGGTCTGATGCGCTGCGCATGGAGTTACGCTATACCGGTATTCAGGTCAGCCTGATAGAACCCGGTCCAATCCATACCCGTTTTACCGATAACGTCAACCAAACCCAGGCCGATAAACCTGTCCAAAATCCGGGCATTGCCGCACGCTTTACCCTTGGCCCGGAGGCCGTTGCTGCAAAAGTGTGCCATGCTTTTGACAGCACCAGGCCACGGTTGCGCTACCCGGTGACCGTGGTCACCTGGGTGGTGGGTTTCCTGAAACGGCTGTTGCCTGGCCGCATTATGGATAAAATTTTGCGTACCTGAGTTGAAGCTCAGCGTCTCACCCCCATGTAGATTAGAAAGTCCTGACTGAGAAAAAAGCATGTCCGTACAGAATATTGTTGAGATTACTGAAGCGAATTTACATACCACACTGGAACAATCAGTTACCACACCGGTATTGTTTTACTTTTGGTCTGACCGTAGCCAGCAGTGCCAGGAAATGACGCCGGTGCTGAAAGGGCTGGCTGCGAAGTATAATGGCCAGTTTATTCTTGCCACTGTGGATTGTGACAACCAACAGATGGTCGCCTCGCAATTTGGGTTACGCGCTATCCCAACGGTGTATTTGTTCCAGAACGGTCAGCCCGTTGATGGATTCCAGGGGCCACAGCCCGAAGAAGCTGTACGCGCGCTGCTGGATAAGGTCCTGCCGCGTGAAGAAGAGGTAAAAGCACAGGAAGCAATGGCATTAATGCAGGAAGGCAAGCACACCGAAGCCCTGCCGCTACTGGTTGATGCCTGGAAGTTGTCCGAACAGAGCAGCGAAATCGGCCTGTTACTGGCGGAAAACTATATTGCGCTGAACCGTTCTGATGATGCAGAAACAGTGCTGGCCACTATCCCGCTGCAGGATCAGGACACCCGCTACCAGGGGTTACAGGCACAAATTGATCTGCTGAAAAAAGCTGCCGACACCCCGGAAATTCAGTTACTGCAACAGCAAGTTGCAGAGAACCCGCAGGATGCAGAGCTCGCTACCCGCCTTTCTTTGCAATTACACCAGGTGGGGCGCAATGAAGAAGCACTGGCGTTGTTGTTTGGCCACCTGAAACAGGACTTGAGTGCAGCAAATGGCGAAACCCGTAAAGTGATGCAGGAGATCCTCGCGGCCCTGGGCACCGGGAATCCACTGGCTTCACAATATCGCCGCCAGCTTTACTCACTACTTTATTGATTATTCGAGATTACCTGGTGTAAACCCTCGAATATAGTAGCACCTCCTGTTTATTTTTTAGGGTAGAATTACTCTCACTATTAAACAGGAGGTTTTTTATGCTAATCGTGATCCCGGTTCTAATTGTTGTTGCACTGGTGATCGTCTCTGCCGGGGTGAAAATTGTCCCGCAGGGTTTTCAATGGACAGTTGAACGTTTTGGTCGTTATACCAAAACACTGATGCCTGGCCTGAACCTGGTTGTGCCGTTTATGGATCGTATTGGCCGTAAGATCAATATGATGGAGCAGGTTCTGGATATCCCTTCCCAGGAAGTTATCTCTAAAGATAACGCCAACGTCACGATAGATGCCGTCTGCTTTATTCAGGTGATTGATCCGGCGCGTGCTGCCTATGAGGTCAGCAACCTTGATCTGTCTATCATGAATCTCACCATGACAAATATTCGTACTGTGCTGGGCTCAATGGAGCTTGATGAAATGCTCTCGCAGCGCGACAGTATCAATACCCGTCTGTTGCATATTGTTGATGAAGCAACCAACCCCTGGGGCGTGAAAGTCACACGTATTGAAATTCGCGATGTTCGCCCGCCAGCTGAACTGATTGCCTCCATGAACGCGCAAATGAAAGCTGAACGTACCAAGCGTGCTTACATTCTGGAAGCCGAAGGGGTTCGTCAGGCTGAAATTCTCAAAGCTGAAGGGGAAAAACAGTCGCAGATCCTGAAAGCAGAAGGTGACCGTCAGTCTGCATTTTTACAGGCAGAAGCGCGTGAGCGTTCTGCTGAAGCAGAAGCACAGGCAACGCGTATGGTTTCTGAGGCCATTGCTGCGGGTGATATCCAGGCTGTGAACTATTTTGTTGCACAGAAATATACTGATGCTCTGCAACAGATTGGTTCCGCTGAAAACAGTAAAGTCGTTCTGATGCCGCTGGATGCCAGCAGCCTTATGGGCTCTATCGCGGGTATCAGCGAGTTAATTAAAGACAGTCAGGTGCAACGGAAAATAAAATGATTCCACTGATTGCTGCACATCCGCATGCATTCTGGTTGAGTCTGGGCGGCCTGTTACTGGCCGCTGAAATGCTCGGTGCCAGTGGTTACCTGCTGTGGAGTGGTATTGCTGCGCTGGTAACCGGCCTGATTGCCTGGCTCCTGCCGGTGGGCTGGGCCTGGCAGGGTACCAGTTTTGCCGTGTTGACTGTGCTGTGTGCTTTTTTATGGTGGCGCTGGCTGAGCCAGAAAAACATCAACCAGCCCGGTCAGCAACTCAACCAGCGGGGCAACCAACTGGCAGGCCAGGTCTTTGTGCTGGAAAATAACCTGGTCAACGGGCATGGCCAGGTACGGTTGGGCGACAGTGTATGGCCAGTGAAGGCCGATACCGATTTACCTGCCGGAACCCGTGTGCGCGTTGTGCGTGTTGAAGGAATTACTTTACGTATTGAAGTATCCGGCTCCCCTGGGGCATGAACCCTGATGCCAGTATTTCCCTGTGCAGCAGGTTAGCGCTGCGCAGGGGTATTGTGGTGGCAACACCCGGCAAGATTATCAATAATCGGGCAATCAGCCGTGTCATCGCCTGGGCAATTTTCCGCCAGCGCCTGCAGGCGTGTTTTCATTTCCAGCAATTCCTGAATATGTAAATCGATCTCGTCAATTTTTTGCAGCGTTCGCGCTTTCACATCGGCACTGTGCCGCGCAGGATCATTAAATAAATGCACCAGTTCACGGCACTCTTCCAGGGTGAACCCCACCTGGCGTGCCTGGCGCAATAATGTCAGTTCTTCCAGGTGCTTAGGGTTATAGCTCCGGTAGCCATTTTCACCACGCAGTGGCGGCGTCACCAGCCCTTTTTCTTCATAAAAACGAATGGCTTTGCTGGTTAAGCCTGTTTTTTTCGCCACATCGCTAATATTCACATCACCTCCTTGACCTTCCCCTTAATGGAAGGTTTAACCTTAATCATAACGCAATATCATGCTGATGATTTGCACAAGATAACTTAGTGCTTCGCTCCGCCAAAAAATTGGCGTGAATGCGGGCAATTACAAACAGGAGCGGTTATATGTCTCATATTACTCTCGCACTGGATGGCCTGTCTTGCGGCCACTGTGTCAAACGTGTCAAAGAAAGTCTGGAAAAACGCAGCGATGTTGAAAGCGCTGAAGTTACGCTCAACCAGGCAGAAATCACCGGTAGCGCAAGCGCAGAGCAGTTAATTGCCACCGTAAAAGAAGCCGGGTACGAGGCTCAACTGGCCAGCCACCCAAAATCTGAGCCGCTGGCAGAGTCAAACACTCAGCCGGAAGTACTGGCAGCGGCAGATAATGAGCTTCCGGCAGACACTACCACTGATGACAGCCAGCATTTGTTGATAAGTGGCATGAGCTGTGCCAGCTGTGTTTCCCGGGTGCAAAATGCGCTGGCGCATGTGCCCGGCGTAACCCAGGCACGGGTCAACCTGGCAGAACGCAGTGCACTGGTTCTGGGTGATGCCCCTGCCAGTGCACTGATCCAGGCTGTACAACAGGCCGGGTATGATGCCGAAGCCATAGAAGATGACCAGCAGCGCCGTGAACGGCAACAACAAACAGCGCAACATGCGATGTCTCGTTTTCGCTGGCAGGCCATCCTCGCGTTGCTGGTTGGTATCCCGGTGATGGTCTGGGGCATGGTTGGCGACCATATGGTGGTCACCGATGCAAACCGCCAGCAATGGTTGTGGATTGGCTGGCTGACACTGGCCGTCATGGTTATCGCTGGTGGTCATTTCTACCGTAGCGCCTGGAAAAGTCTGCTGAACAGAACCGCGACTATGGATACGCTGGTGGCGCTGGGAACAGGTGTTGCCTGGCTTTACTCCATTAACGTCAATCTGTGGCCCCATGCTTTTCCGGACCAGGCCCGCCACCTTTATTATGAAGCCAGCACCATGATTATCGGGTTAATTAACCTGGGGCATATGCTGGAGCAACGTGCCCGCCAGCGCTCTTCCCGTGCACTGGAGCGCCTGCTGGATTTAACTCCGCCAACCGCACGGGTTGTCACTGAAAAAGGTGAAGAAACCGTTCCGCTTGCTCAGGTCACTAAAGGGATGACCCTGCGCCTGACTACCGGTGACCGGGTACCGGTTGACGGAGAGATAACTCAGGGTGAAGCCTGGCTGGATGAAGCCATGCTTACGGGGGAACCCGTTCCCCAACATAAAAGTGCGGGCGAAGCGGTTCACGCAGGGACACTGCTACAGGATGGCAGCGTGCTGTTCCGTGCCGAGGCCACCGGCAACCAGACAACGCTGGCGCGGATTATCCGTATGGTGCGCCAGGCGCAGTCCAGCAAGCCACAAATAGGGCAGATGGCGGATAAAATCGCTGCGGTATTTGTGCCAGCGGTTGTCGCAATTGCTTTGTTCAGCGCAGCCATTTGGTATTTCTTTGGACCGGCTCCGCAAATTGTTTATACCCTGGTGATTGCCACTACGGTATTAATTATTGCCTGCCCGTGCGCACTGGGCCTCGCTACGCCCATGTCGATTATTGCCGGTGTTGGCCGTGCCGCTGAATTTGGCGTACTGGTTAAAGATGCCGATGCCCTACAACGTGCCAGCGAAGTCGATACAATCGTGTTCGATAAAACCGGCACACTAACAGAAGGCAAACCCCAGGTAACACAGATAGCCACTTTTAGTGAGCTGGATGAATCAGCAGTGCTGCAGTTTGCCGCCAGCCTTGAACAGGGTGCCAGTCACCCACTGGCGAAAGCGATTGTTGATAAAGCTGGAACAACGACATTACTGCCCGCCAGGAGTTTTCGCACTCTGGGTGGTAAAGGTGTACAGGGTGAAATTGACGGGCGGCAAGTCTCATTGGGTAACCAGGCGATGATGGAAGAAACGGGTGTGGATACCCTTCCCGCACGTCAGTCGCTGGATAATGTCGCAAGCCAGGGGGAGACACCTGTGTTACTGGCTGTGGACGGCACCCTGGTGGCATTATTCGCCATTACCGACCCACTGCGTGAGACCAGCCGGGCTGCACTTGAGCGCCTGCATGGGATGGGATACCACCTGGTGATGCTGACAGGCGATAACCCCGTTACCGCGGGCGCTATCGCCAAACAGGCTGGAATTGATACGGTGATTGCTGGCGTGCTGCCTGATGGCAAAGCAGAAGCCATTACCCAATTGCAACAGCAAGGCCGGCATGTGGTGATGGTTGGCGATGGTATCAACGATGCTCCTGCGCTGGCACAGGCAGATGTTGGGGTTGCCATGGGTGGCGGGAGTGATGTCGCCATCGAAACCGCAGGCATGACGTTAATGCGCCATGACCTGCAAGGGGTTGCTGACGCCATGTCGATATCCAGGGCCACCTTAAAAAATATGAAACAAAACCTGCTGGGAGCGTTTATCTACAATGCGCTGGGGATCCCGGTTGCCGCCGGGGTGCTCTGGCCACTGACCGGCACACTGCTCAACCCGGTAGTTGCAGGCGCAGCAATGGCGCTTTCCTCTATCACGGTGGTCAGTAACGCCAACCGGCTGTTACGCTACAAACCCCGGTAAAGCCGGGTAAACAGGTGGTTTGCCATCAACCGCAACACCCCGGATAACGGGGTGTTCATATTGATGAAAAAGAAGGAAAAAACGTGGTTTTTCCTTCTTTTTAGTTAGCAGACGAAAATCAACAAGTTAATTTTCCTTGTTTTTTATTAGGCGACACCCGCTTGTTCTGTGCAGACATAAGGTTTGCCATCAACCGCAACACCCCGGATAACGGGGTGTTGCTTTTTTTGCCTGCCGGGTTAGCATGGTGTTTTACCGGGACTTGAACGAATGCCATTTTTCAGCCGTTTAAAAGCATTATTGAATCAGTGGGTTAATCAGGGCTACTCCTGGCCTGCACTTGATGTTGTTCTGCCCGGAGGCCGTTATTTACACCTGGTTGGCAGTATCCATATGGGAACGCCCAATATGGCTCCCTTGCCTGCCAGGCTCATACGCAAGCTTCATAGTTGTGATGCGCTAATTGTTGAAGCCGATATTCTGACCGGTGATTCCCCGTTTAACAATGTTCCCTGGTGCGACCCACTGGAAAGCCGCCTCAGTGCCGAACAACTGGCAGAAGTAGAACAGGTAGCAAATGAAGCAGGTGTCGCTATGAGGCAGTTGGATGCCCTGCCTTTCTGGCAAATAGCGCTGGTGCTCCAGGCGCACCAGGCACAGCGACTGGGGTTAAGACCGGAATACGGCATTGACTGGCAATTACTGAATGCCGCACAGCAAAGTGGGCGCAAGATTTTAGAGCTCGAAGGTTCAGACCAGCAAATCGCCCTGCTCAATACCCTGCCCGATGATGGCCTGCCACTGTTACTGGATACACTGACTCACTGGCGAACCAATGCACACTTACTTCAAGTGATGATTAGCTGGTGGCTTCAGACCCCTCCGGCATCCGGCAATACGTCATTACCAAACACCTTTGGCGATCAATTGTATGATGTATTAATGAATCAGCGTAATATTACCTGGAATGCGTATCTGCAGCAGTTGCCTCCCGGGCGCTATGTCGTCGCTGTTGGGGCACTACATTTATACGGTACCGGGAATCTGCCTGAGTTGTTGCAGGCAAAAAAAAACGGCCAGTAACAGGGTACTGGCCCGTCAAAGAGGAATTCAAATAGTTATTTTTATGATGAGCCTGAGGCTCACATCAGAATTGTCTCGCAGCACGAGCATAATGGCTACGGTTGTTTAGCAATCTGGTACTATTTTTTTTCCCTCCCCCAGGTTTATTCTCCCTGTAGTTCACTATTAACCAGACGAAAACGCCTTATGACTCCGGCAATTAAATTACTCGAAAAAAACAAGATATCTTTCACTCTTCACAGTTATGACCATGATCCGAATGAGACCAACTTTGGTGATGAAGTGGTGCGCAAACTGGGTCTTGATGCCCGTCAGGTTTATAAAACGTTACTGGTTGCCCTGAACGGTGATATGAAACATCTTGCAGTCGCAGTAACACCAGTATCCGGGCAACTTGATCTGAAAAAAGTCGCCAAAGCGCTGGGAAGCAAAAAAGTCGAAATGGCTGACCCGATGGTGGCACAGCGTGTCACAGGGTATCTGGTTGGCGGAATAAGCCCTCTGGGGCAGAAAAAACGTCTGCCAACGGTGATTGATGCGCCTGCCAGCAACTTTGCGACGATGTACATTTCAGGGGGTAAACGTGGGCTGGATATTGAGCTGGCACCGGCAGACCTGGCTAAATTACTCGATGCGACCTTTGCTGATATCGCGAAAATTGATTAAACCGCGATTGCAGTAGCCAGTGATGTTCAGAGGTAGCTGTTAGCCTGATAATTATTTCATCCTCAGGTGAAATCAGCTACACTCTGCTTCTTTTCTCCTCACTTGTTATGGTTTTGTTACTCATGAGCCACAACCCTCAGGTGTTACCGGCAACTCCCCAGAATAATGTGAAAGCACGTACTTCATTTGGGATCCTTGGCGCTATCAGCCTTTCGCATCTCCTTAACGACATGATTCAGTCGTTAATTCTGGCTATCTACCCGTTATTGCAGAACGAATTTTCACTCAGTTTTGTGCAAATTGGCCTGATTACCCTGGCCTTTCAGCTAGCCTCTTCATTGCTACAACCAGTAGTGGGTTATCTTACTGATAAATACCCTATGCCCTGGTCGCTGCCTGTTGGGATGTGTTTCACCTTGTGTGGTCTGGTATTACTGGCACTTGCTGGTAGTTTTTACACGGTTTTGCTGGCTGCGGTGTTGGTGGGTACAGGGTCATCAGTTTTCCATCCTGAGTCATCCCGTGTGGCGCGCATGGCTTCTGGTGGGCGTCATGGGCTGGCTCAGTCCCTGTTCCAGGTTGGCGGTAATTTTGGCAGCTCACTTGGGCCATTGCTGGCAGCTATCCTGATTGCTCCTTATGGCAAAGGCAATGTGGCGTGGTTTGTGCTGGCAGCTTTACTGGCAATCATTGTACTGATTCAAATCAGCCGCTGGTATGCCCGGCAACAGCGCACTGCCAAACAACGCCCTAAAGTACATATCACCAACCCGCTGCCGCGTAACAAAGTTATCCAGGCGGTCTGTGTTCTGCTGTTGCTGATTTTTTCTAAATACTTCTACCTTGCCAGTATCAGCAGTTATTTCACCTTTTATCTGATGGATAAATTCGGCCTGTCAGTGCAAAGCGCCCAGTTGCACTTATTTGCATTCCTGTTTGCCGTTGCGGCCGGAACAGTAATTGGTGGCCCGGTAGGCGATAAGATTGGTCGTAAATATGTAATTTGGGGGTCGATACTGGGTGTTGCGCCCTTTACCCTGCTTTTGCCCTGGGTTTCATTGTTCTGGACCAGCATCCTGATAATGATCATCGGTTTTATTCTGGCTTCGGCATTCTCTGCCATTCTGGTGTATGCCCAGGAGTTGTTGCCAGGCCGAATTGGGGTGGTTTCCGGGTTGTTCTTCGGTTTTGCATTTGGTATGGGTGGACTGGGCGCTGCGGTTCTGGGAATTGTGGCTGACCACAGCAGTATTGAGCTGGTTTATAAAATATGTGCTTACCTGCCACTGATTGGTATCTTGACGATTTTTCTGCCTGATAACCGCGTAACACATTAAAAACAGGTGAATAAATATTACCGGGGCTGAGCTGAATGCTTGCTCTGTCTGGTCTAAAACGCGATACCCCGGCAATACGGGCAACTCACAATAAAAAGCAGTGCTGTTGGTTATAAAACACAAATAATCACTACCTTTTCTGCCAGGCTGGCATAAGGTTATTTGTCTGGTGGTTATTATTTAACAGTTACTTTACATACGAGTTAAAACAGCCAGCAGCCTGGCAGATGCCAGGCTTAGCCGTACGCTTACCGTTCCCAATAAGCTTCTTCCAGGCTGTCTTCCCGCTCCGGTAAACCTCGTGTCAGCCTTGGAGAGTGCTGGTTAAGCACCTGGTAGCTGACCCGGTTGGCATATTTACATACCTGAGCCAGTGAGGAATATGTCAGCCAGGTGCGGCTGTGTTTACTGGAATTAGGCACTTGCTGGCGGTGGTAGTTATTGGCAGTAATATCGTGCAACAAGGCGGCCAGCGCGCCATCGCCAGCACCGTTGGTGTTCATGATTTTTTCCGGCCCGCCCATATAAGGCGCAATATGGGAGAACACCCGTACTGGAGAAACACAATCGTTCTGGCGCATTGCCCGGCTGAACTCGTACTGGTTAAATTCGGCTATTGCGCCGGGTAACAGCGGGTGCTGAGTTTTACGTTTGTTTTCATCTTCGGTGTAACCGGCCATAAACAGGCCAACCGGCCCGGCAGTACACAGCACAAGATCCACCCAGTCGAGCGCACGGTTTGCCGCCAGTAGCGGGTCACTTTCACCTGTCAGAGCTTCCCCCTCTTCTTCATTCATTGCCAGAATATCAACATTATCGCGCAGAAAATCCTGCCACCACTGTGCCTGTTCAGTAATGACATACCTGGTTCCAAGGGTAATCACTACCGGGACATTATGTTTTTTGGCGTAAGCAATGGCCTGCATAGTGGCGTCGCGCATAGGTTCCTCTGGCGCGCACCGGACCAGGTAAGCCGATAACACCAGTGCAGAGGCTCCGGCGATTACCGCTTCAGGGATACTTTCCGGGCGCAGGTGGTTCATCATGCCAGGGCTGATGGCAAAAGTCCGTTCGCCATTGTCGCTTATCAGCGTAAAACAGCGCCCGATGGCACCATCCACCCCTTGCAGATAATTCAGATCTGTCCGGCTGGATGTATTACACAGGTAACGGTATGCATAACTGCCAGGTGTGATTGAGCTGCACATCACCCCTAACAAAACCGAACGGTCATCAGCCAGTACTGAGTAGTTATGCATCGTGTTGCCAATCGTCCCACCAGCAAACTGGTGCGTGATTAACTGATTCTGGGTAAGTTCCTGATATAACGCTTCTGCTTTAGCATCATCAATCACCAGAGAGTGGCCCTGACTCAGGCCATAACGCCTGATGAAATCATCATCCACACGGGCTTCGATATCGACCAGTGTCTGGTCAATACCCACAATCCAGGCATTTGTCTGCTCACTTTCAGTTTTAACCTGCGCCAGTAACGGATCACGGGCACTGACCGGAAAATAGTGTTTGGATTTACGTTTACCAGGAAATTTCATCGTGTTTTTGCGAAGGGAGAGAAAACGAGCCGGAAGTTTAGCACACCCAGCCCGTTTCCTGCGATCACCGATAATGCGCGGTGAGGGCCGACATCATAGCGATATGTGCAGCATCATCATTAAGCGCCGGAATATAATGGTATGTTTCTCCCCCGGCTTCCAGGAAGATTTCACGGTTCTGAACAGCGACTTCTTCGAGCGTTTCCAGGCAGTCGGCAGCAAACCCGGGGCACATGACCTGGATATTCTTCACGCCTTTTTTTCCCAGTTCTTTCAGGGTTTCATCAGTATATGGAGTGAGCCAGGGCTCGCGCCCAAAACGCGACTGGTAGGTCATCATGACTTTTTCTGGGGCGATGCCAAGCGCAGACACCAGTGCGCGGGTTGTGTCACGGCAGCGTTGCGGGTAGGTATCCCCCTGGCTTGCATAGCGCTGGGGAATGCCATGGTAAGACAGTAACAGCAGTTCTGGCTCACCAAACTCGGCAAAACTGGCTTTAACCTTACCGACCAGTGCGGAAATATACTGGGTATCATCCGCGTAATCACGAATAAAGCTGACAGCAGGAATTGACCTTTTGGTAGCGAGAATACGTGCCAGCTCATCCCAGACGGCGGCGACAGTCGAACAAGAATACTGTGGGTAAAGTGGCAGTACAATCAGGTGCTCAACACCCTGCGCCAGCAGGCTGTCAACGGCATCAGACATAGCGGGCTGGCCGTAGCTCATTCCCAGCGCAACAGGTGTGTCAGGTAATTGAGCCTGCAATGCCTGAGCCTGGCGCTTACTGTAAACCATCAATGGCGAGCCTTCTTCCATCCAGACCGATTGGTATAGTTTTGCCACTCGTGGCGAACGCACTGGCAGAATCACGCCACGCAGCAGAGGCCACCACAACCAGCGTGGGGTATCCACCACCCGGCGGTCGCTCAAAAACTGGCGCAAATAACGTTTAACCGCTGCAGGGGTCGGGGCATCAGGTGTGCCTAAATTAACCAGTAAAATACCTGTTTTTTGCTGAGTCATTTCCATCTCTCTTACGACTAACGGCCTGATAATTGTAACCGAATGACGTGTTTTGGAAACCAATCACAGTAACAGGGTAAAACTCGCAGATAAAGCACAGAGGGAAAAGTGCCAGCCCGGACGGGCTGGCAGCAGGAAACTTAACCGAGGATACGTTCCAGTTCAGCACGCACATCGTTCACGGACTGGGTACCGTCGATTTTGGCATAACGGGTATTACCAGACTCGGCTTCTTTGCTGTAATAACCAATCAACGGTGCAGTCATTTGGTGGTATTCCACCAGACGTTTACGTACCGTATCTTCCTGGTCATCTTTACGGATGGTCAGCTCTTCGCCCGTCACGTCATCTTTCCCTTCCACTTTCGGCGGATTGAATTTCACATGATAAACACGGCCAGAAGCGGCATGAACCCGGCGGCCAATAATACGGTCTATGATAAGCTCATCCGGTACGTCGAATTCCAGAACATAATCAACGGTGATACCGGCTTCTTTCATGGCATCAGCCTGAGGAATTGTACGCGGGAAACCGTCTAACAGAAAACCATTGCGGCAGTCTTCCTGAGTAATGCGTTCTTTAACCAGTGCAATTACCAGTTCGTCAGTGACCAGCTTGCCTGCGTCCATCAAGTCTTTTGCTTGTTTACCCAGGGCTGAGCCGGATTTTACTGCGGCACGTAACATGTCGCCGGTAGAAATTTGCGGGATCCCATACTTCTCCATAATAAATTGAGCCTGAGTTCCCTTACCAGCGCCAGGAGCGCCGAGCAAAATAATACGCATTGCGTAATTCCTCTTACGAATGGATTTTAATACATCAAAATGAGGCGAAAACCATACCACTAAGGCTGCATCACCACAAGAAAGCCAGCGCTACGGAAGCGATTCCGCCAGCGAATAACCTTAAAAAAAGAAAAGATATGAACGTCTGCAGAAAAAATACCGCCCTGCCAGGCAGGGCGGTATTGATATCAGGAAACCAGTAACTGGTTCATACGGCGGATAAACTGGTTTGGATCTTCCAGTGTTCCACGTTCAGCAAACATCGCCTGGTCGAGTAACAACTCTACCCACTCTTTGAAGTCCTCTTCTGAACTGGTGTCAGAAGCCCGTTTAACCAGTGCATGGTCCGGGTTCAGTTCAAAGATGTATTTCACTTCCGGCACTTTCTGCCCCGCTGCGGCAAACAGTTTTGCCATCTGGGTACTCATTTCGTCGTTATCGGTTGTGACAATGGCTGGCGTATCCGTTAAACGGTGAGTCAGGCGCACATCTTTAACACGTTCACCCAGCAGAGCTTTTACGCGATCAACAAATGGCTCAAGCGCTTTTTCCGCTTCTTTGGTTTGCTCATCCACTTCGTCTGCCAGTTTATCCAGAGATTCGTCAGCTTTGGCGACAGACTGGAAGGATTTGCCATCGAACTCAGTCAGGTAGCTCATCATCCACTCATCGACGCGGTCGGAAAGCAGAAGTACTTCAATGCCTTTTTTGCGCAGCAGTTCCAGATGCGGGCTGCTTTTCGCGGCGGCATAGCTGTCTGCGGTGATGTAGTAGATTTTATCCTGCCCTTCTTTCATCCGGCTGACATAGTCTTCCAGAGAAACGTTTTGTACAGAAGAGTCGTTATGCGTCGAGGCAAAGCGCAGCAGTTTTGCAATAGCCTGCTGGTTCGCCTGGTCTTCTGCCGGGCCTTCTTTCATTACCAGACCAAACTGATCCCAGAATGTCTGGTATTTTTCACTCTCATTTTTTGCCATTTTTTCCAGCATTTGCAGCGCACGTTTACTTAGTGCGTTACGCAGGTTGCGGGTAATGGCGCTGTCCTGGAGGATCTCACGAGAAACGTTCAGTGGCAGGTCGCTGGAGTCTATCAGGCCGCGGACAAAGCGCAGATAATTCGGCATGAACTGTTCCGCATCGTCCATGATAAACACACGCTGAACATATAATTTCAGGCCATGTTTGTGGTCACGGTTCCACATATCCCACGGGGCCTGAGAAGGGATATATAACAGGCTGGTATATTCCTGTTTGCCTTCAACACGGTTATGGCTCCAGGCCAGTGGGTCAGTGAAGTCATGGGCGATGTGCTTATAAAACTCAGTATATTCTTCGTCTTTAATTTCCGCGCGGTTACGCGTCCACAGAGCCTGTGCTTTGTTGATTTTTTCCCAGGAAACAACGGTTTCACCGTCTTTCTCTTCCTGTTGTTCAATTTCTACCGGCAGCGCGATATGATCAGAATATTTGCTGATGACAGAGCGGATGCGCCAGTTATCCAGAAACTCATCTTCGCCCTCACGCAAATGCAGGGTGATTTCAGTACCACGGTCTGCTTTTTCAATATCTGCGACGGTGTATTCACCTTCACCAGCCGATTCCCAGAACACCGCTTCACTGGCTGTTGCACCAGCAGCGCGAGTGCGCACAGTCACTTTATCGGCCACAATAAAAGCAGAGTAGAACCCAACACCGAACTGGCCAATTAACTGGCTGTCCTGCGCCTGGTCTGAACCCATGGATTCCAGAAACGCTTTGGTACCGGATTTAGCAATAGTCCCCAGGTGGTCGATAACCTCATCGCGACTCATACCAATGCCGTTATCTGAAATAGTGATGGTTCTTTTTTCTTTGTCGCAGGAAACCCGCACACGCAGTTCGCCATCACCTTCATAAAGTTCCGGTTTGGAGAGTGCACGAAAACGCAGTTTGTCTGCGGCATCGGATGCGTTGGAGATCAATTCACGCAGGAAAATTTCTTTATTTGAATAAAGAGAATGGATCATCAGGTGCAGAAGTTGTTTTACTTCTGACTGAAAGCCACGGGTCTCTTGTCCTTTCATGGTTGTGATACCTCAACAGTTCGGGCAACAAAATAAACAATTTGTGTTGAGGGAGGAGATGGGGACAGGGAAACAAGATTTCAAGCAGAAACCCTGAAACAGGGCTTCTGTTTGGTTAAAAGCTAATCTTTTGGCGACCAATCAGTGAATGTGAGAGCGTTGTGCCATCCACCATTTCCAGTTCACCACCCACAGGTACACCATGTGCTATGCGGCTGGCTTCAACACCATATTGCCCGCATAAGCCAGCAATATAGTTGGCGGTAGCCTCCCCTTCCACTGTGGGGTTAGTGGCGAGAATCACTTCTGATATTTTTTCTGCCTCAAGGCGTGCTTCAAGCCTGTCGAGACCGATGTCATTCGGACCGATGCCATCCAACGGAGACAAATGCCCCATCAGCACAAAATAACGGCCGGAAAACTGCCCGGTTTGCTCGATAGCATAAATATCGGCCGGACTTTCCACGACACAAATCTGGCCATTTTCCTGACGACGTGGGTTACTGCAAATCGGGCAGATTTCCTGCTCGGTAAAGGTCCGGCAATCAGCACAGTGACCAATTTCCGACATCGCCCGAGTCAGTGACTGCGCCAGGCGCATTCCCCCACTACGGTCACGCTGCAACAGCGTATAGGCCATACGCTGAGCAGACTTTGGCCCTACGCCAGGAAGGCACCGAAGTGCCTCCATTAACTGCGTTAGCAGTGGGCTGGTTTGCATCAGAACGGCATCTTAAAGCCAGGTGGCAATTGCATACCGGAAGATACAGACGCCATTTTTTCTTTCTGGTTTTCTTCCACCCGACGTGCGGCATCGTTGAATGCTGCAGCCACCAGGTCTTCCAGCATATCTTTGTCGTCTTCCAGCAGGCTCGGGTCGATTTCGACGCGGCGGCAGTTGTGTGCGCCATTAATGGTCACTTTTACCAGGCCGGCACCGGATTCACCAGTCACTTCCATGCTGGCGATCTCTTCCTGCACTTTTTGCATTTTTTCCTGCATTTGCTGGGCTTGCTTCATCAGATTGCCCAGACCACCTTTACCGAACATACGCTTCTCTCTATAGGCTGTGGCCGCAAGCCGCCAGGCGGTTTACGGCAGTTAAGGTTGACTTATGCAGGCATCCTGCACATCAAATAGGACGGATACTATCTTCATCAAGATCGGCATCGAAGAAACGCCGAAGTGTCTGGATATTATTATCCGCCAGAATCGCCTCGCGCGCCTGGGCCAGTTTTTCTTCATAAATGGCCTGGCGCCACTCCAGTGGCGTCCGTTGCGCGAGATTATCATCTTCTGTAATGGTCAATTCAATGGGTTGACCAGTAAGAACCCGCAAAGCCTGCTGCAGGCTTTGTTGGGCAGAGGCTGAATTCAGGTGACGCTGCCCCGAACGCAGGTGCAACACAATTTGATTACCTTCCTGCTCACGCCAGGCATTCAATGCCAGTTGCTGAACCAGTTTCGGCACATTGAGTTGTTGCACTTGCGCAGCCCACTCATCACGCTCTATCGCTTCTTGTGCAAGTTTTACAGCCAGTTCTGGCGTTTTCTCATGCTCCAGAGCGCTACGTAATGCTTTAGGTGTCGCAATGGGGTCAGCCACTGCCTCTGGCACACTCTGCGCCTTCCAGCGATATGCTTCTTTTTTAACCGGTTTTGCCGCTGCATTTTCTGCGGCAGGGCGAGCCTGTACACGATCCGTCACTGCTGCCAGCCGCTCAAGGGCTGAAGTGTTCACCGGCCGCGCTCTGCCTGACGCTGCCGGTTCACGCTTTTTTGACGGGTTATCTCCCTGCTGGCGCTGCAACTGATTGCGTGCCTGTAACACCTGACTGACAGCACTGGAAACCTGCCCACTGGCAGGAACAGGCGTTGGTTTAGCGGGTGCCTGAGGTGAAACTGGCGGCACATCGCTCCCGGCAGGTGAAACCGGCTGGACTGACTCAGTTTGCGGGTAGGGGCTCAAAGCCTGACCAGGCTGACCAGAATGCTCAGGTTGTGTAACCGGTGCCTGAGGATGGAATGCCAGAGCCCGTAGCAGCGCCATTTCAACACCCATTCGGCGGTCTGGTGCCCAGGGCAATTCTTTACGCCCAATCAACAATGTTTGGTAATAAAGCTGTACATCACCAGGTGGTATCTGCCGCGCCAGTTCACGCAGGCGCTGTTCCTGGGTATCGTTTTCCAGAGGCGGTACAGAGGGAGAAAGCTGCAACATGGCAATACGGTGCAAATGGCTGAGCATATCCACCAGTAACGCTTCCCACTCCACGCCGCGGGCACCTGCTTCTGCCACCTGGCTCATCACCCGTTGCCCGTCAGCCTGTAATAAGGCATCAAGTAAATTAAGCGCCTGGAAATCATCCAGTGTACCCAGCATCGTGCTGACCGCAAGCGTGGTGACTTTCCCCTCCCCACTGGCAATTGCTTGATCTGTCAGGCTCAGTGCATCACGCAGGCTACCATCTGCCGCGCGGGATAACAGTTGCAACGCACGGTTTTCAAACTCGACCTGCTCGGCTGTGAGAATTCGTTCCAACTGATGACGGATTTGTTCAACATCCAGCGCCTTGAGGTGAAATTGCAAACAGCGGGAAAGAATAGTCACCGGTAATTTTTGCGGGTCAGTGGTTGCCAGCAAAAACTTCACATGCGGTGGCGGCTCTTCCAGCGTTTTCAGCAACGCATTAAAACTGTGGCGAGAAAGCATATGCACTTCGTCTATCAGGTAGACTTTGAAGCGACCGCGCGTTGGTGCGTACTGAACGTTGTCCAGCAGGTCTCGCGTATCTTCAACTTTGGTGCGGGATGCGGCGTCGATCTCAATCAGGTCAACAAACCGCCCTTGCTCTATTTCCCGACAGTTTTCACAGACACCACAAGGTGTTGCCGTGATACCTTTTTCGCAATTCAGACCCTTCGCCAGCAAGCGGGCAATAGAGGTTTTCCCCACGCCACGCGTGCCTGAAAACAGCCAGGCGTGATGAATACGGCCCAATGACAGACCATTGGCCAGCGCAGTCAGGACATGCTCCTGACCCACTACATCAGCAAATGTTTGGGGGCGCCATTTACGCGCCAGTACCTGGTAACTCATCAGAGATAGGCTCGACTTCGCGGGAAGGTGAATTCAGGTTGGATAATGTAACATAAGCCCCGCCAAATGAGCGAGGCTCCGTCTCACGAATTAGTGCCCCGGGAAAGGCACCAGGCTAAATGCGGTCACGCCAACATCAGCAAGGCGTTGTTCCCCACCTAAATCAAACAGGTTAATAATAAACGCGGCATCAGTGACTTCACCACCAAGCTGGCGAATCAGTTTTACCGTGGCATCAATAGTGCCGCCGGTTGCCAGCAAGTCATCGACTACCAGCACACGGTCGCCCGCTTTGATTGCATCAGTGTGGATTTCCAGCTTGTCAGTGCCATATTCCAGTTCATAGGTTTCACTAAGGGTTTTACGTGGCAATTTTCCTGGCTTACGCACAGGAACAAACCCAACCCCCAGACCCAGTGCTACAGGAGCACCAAACAAAAAGCCACGGGCTTCAGTCCCGACGACCTTGGTAATACCGGCCTGTTTGAAACGCTCAACAATCAAATCAATGCTGAGGGCAAAAGCTTTCGGATCTTCCAGCAAACTGGTGACATCACGGAACAGAATCCCCGGTTTTGGATAATCCTGAATGCTTTTAATGCTGTTTTTAAGATATTCAAGCTGCTGCGCAGTTGCGGTCATAGGTAGTTGCCTATAAAAACGGTGTTACTCACAGAACGCAAACAGGCTGATGCCTGGCTGGTTACACAATAGCCAGCGCGCCCTGTGCTCGAAAACGCTCGAATTTACTGTCTGCGGGGCGTAATTGCAACTCCTGCGACAGGCGTTTAGCTTTTTTGTTGTTTTTCATCAACAACAGGGATACGGGCGAGAAAAATAAAAAGCAACAACAGCATCACCACTAATATTCCTCGTACCCACCAAAGCTTAACCACCCACAGCGAAATGGCAAACGTCACTGCAACCAGCGCGATAGCCCGCGGCTTTGCGCCTGGTGGCATGGCCCGATATTGCTGCCAGTGGCGTAAATAACTGCCAAACCAGGAACGGTAGAGCAGCCAGTGATGAAAGCGGGGAGACGAGCGGGCAAAACACCAGGCTGCCAGAAGTACAAAAGGCGTGGTTGGTAATAACGGCAATACGACCCCCAACACAGCAAGTGCTACCGATAACCAGCCGGACATGATTAAAATAAACCTCAACATGTTCAACCTTTCCTTCTGCGTGGTGGCATTTGCATTTGTAGAGGGCCCGGAGAATTTATGAAACAGGACACCCTTCTCCGCCAGCTTGAAGACCAGTTTGCCGGGTTAGCCCGCCGCCTGGCACCGCTGGCCACACACCGTTCATTATCTGCCCGTTTTGATAAACAACTGTTCTTAACCAGAAGCACACAAATAAGTGATTATCTGGGTGAAACGCAAGAAAATTTACGCCATTTGCGTACTGTTGCACAAGAAGGGAATGTGGTTCAAACCACCTGGCTTGCCGAACGATTAGTTGCCCAGATTTCGGCGTTGCAGCGTGAAGCGGCAACCTGGCCTTTACGCCAGTACGATAGCGCTCACAAAGGTGCGAGCGCACTGCGTAACAGTCTGCTTAAACACCAGGACTACGAAAAGCGCCTGGTCGAAATGCTGCAGGCACGCGAAACTCAGTTAAACTGCACCACGTTGCTTACAGAACAACAACAATTATTGCGTGAAAAAACGGCACTGGAAGGCAGGCTTGCCCGCTGCCGCAGCGCACTTGAACGCATTGAAGATGCACTGGAACGCGTCGTTCGCTAACACATTTACGTTTATTGCCCACAGAATAACGGTGCCAGGTTAACCTGGCTGAATATCGGGAGATAACATGTCACTGGAAACTGCCCCTGACGATGTCAAACTGGCTGTCGATTTAATTATGCTGCTGGAAGAGAGCGGGATTGCGCCACAAGTGGTGCTGTCCGCACTGGAAATGGTGCGCAAAGATTTCGAACGCAAAGCGCAGGAAGCGTAAACCTCCTGCGCATCAAAGTATCAGCGTTAGTCAGCCAGTTTCGGCGTGGCATGATCCGTTTTGTTATTTTCAACAGTACGGCTGACTTCCGTTACGGTATCGCCATTATTGTTATACAAGTGAACATCCAGTTGGTTGAAGGCTATTTCTATCCCATTTTCACGGCACAGCCTGTCAATAGCCCGGTTCAGTTCATCCACAGTATAACTACGGTCACGTAATTCACGCACATACAGGCGTAATTCGTGATCCAGCGTGCTGGCGCCAAATGTGGTGAAGAAGACCGAAGGTTCAGGGTCGCGCATGACTTTGGGGTGCTCCATTGCTGCCTGCAATAACACCGCCTTCACTTTATCCAGATCCGAACCATAAGCCACTCCCAGGCTTATCACCACACGAGTAATCGTATCTGACAACGACCAGTTGATAAGCCGCTCGGTGACAAACGCTTTATTCGGGATTATCACTTCTTTACGATCAAAATCCGTAATGGTGGTAGCGCGGATACGGATCTTACTCACTGAGCCAGAAAACGACCCAATTGTAATAGTGTCACCAATGCGCACCGGCCGTTCAAACAGGATTATCAGGCCGGAGACAAAGTTACCGAAAATCTCCTGTAAACCAAAACCCAAACCAACGGACAATGCAGCCGCCAGCCATTGCAGTTTGTCCCAGGAAACCCCCAGCGCACCGAACACGGCCATAGTACCAACCGCGATTATCACATAATTCAAAATGGTGGTAATGGCATAGGAAGAGCCCTGGCGCATATTAAGCCGCGACAATACCAGTACTTCCAGCAAACCGGGTAAGTTGCGAATTAACGCCCAGGCTACCACAGTGACAATGACCGCAAACAACAGACTCCCCAGGGTAATATTTCTGATAACCGCACTGCCCGCCTCTGTGCCACTGGAATGCCACAATACAATACTGTCCAGATAAGCAAAGACAGTAATTAAATCTGACCAGATCATCCAGAAGAACAGCCCGAACAGCGCAAACATCAATAATGTTGTGATACGCAATGTCTGCTGGTTAATTTGGTCAAGGCCCAACGGCGGCTCTTCAACAGGCTCCGCGCCTTCCGCCCCTTCTTTCACCATGTTTTGGCGGCGAGCCAGCGCACGCCGGTAAGCAATACGCCGTGCGGCCACACTCAACCCGCGCAACACTGTCTGGTAAAGTAAGTTCCACAAAATGACCAGATAGACGGTATCAATCCAACGGTTAGCCAGACGCAGTGTGGTATAGAAATAGCCCATCACTGTCAGTACCAGTAATCCGACAGGCACCAGAGCGAGTATGGAGACAGTAATAAGCCTTATTGAGTGCGATTCTTTATCGCGCCAGCTGTCCCGGCACATAGGCCAAACCAGCCCGGTAATCAGCAGTAAATTGAGCAGAATGATGGACTGCCCAAGAACGTCATCCATCAGGTGCAGTGGCGACAATTCACCCACCACTGACCAGAACAGTAAAGGCAGTAAAGCAATGCTGATGCGAATTATCTGACGGCGATAATGGCTGGTAAGGTTTACCGGCATCATAAAGTGTTTTACTGCAACACCATCCGTATCCAGAATGCGCCAGCACAAGCCAAAAACCAGCAAATAAACCGCCAGTTCTTTACTGAAACTCCATATCAGCTCACTAATATTGAGTTGTAAAAACAGGATGCACCAGCCGCAGGCAATGATAACCAGGCACACAGGTAGCGCCTTGAACAAAGTCAGCAGTATGGCTTTAGGGGTATGCAACTGGCTGTCATTACGCAGTTGACCTACGTTGGCGCTGAGTTTCGCCAGAGTGTTATTTACCCAACGGAAACGCCAGCGAATAATCCCCGCCAGTAATAACCAGGGAAGGCTGGCAAGTATTGCAACCAGCGCAGTGGTAAGGCTCCAGTTGTTTGCCGTAATTTTCAACTGTCCGAGTTGTGTTTTGAGTGCTTCAGGAAATGCTGTCACCCAACTCCAGTTCATGGGTTTATTACTGTTCACCCAAAAAATCTGCTGAGTTACCGTTTTCTGTAAACGGGTGGATACACTCATCAGTTGTTGCTGGTTAATTTGTAATGCAATCGCCATCATCAACTGGTTACCCAGTTGCTTGTTTAGCTGATCCAGTAAATCCTTACGGGAATCCAGAACCTGGCTCAGCGCACTATTAACTTCATCGTTCACTTCATCTTTATGGCCCGCTTCAATTGTCGCGATATAATTATCGCTTTGCAGCAACGCATCACGTTTCTGACCGATATCAAACTGCTCAAGGCGCAGGTCGGCAATCTGGTTCGTCATATCTTCAAGGTCATCAGCCCGTGGCAGAGACTGCTGCTGCTGATATAAAATACGTGAGAGCAACAAACTCCCCTTCAGCATGGCGATTTGCTCTTTCAGGTTGTGCTCAGCCTGAACGGCACGGTCGAGCCAGTTTTTAACCCGAATATTTTGTTGAACCAGTTCATTGCCTTCCTGGGTCGCCTTGATCAACCGGTCGCTCAGTTGACGGTTAATTGCCAGCTCTTGTTTTACCAGCGGGTTGTTCTGGATGGCACTGGCTTCATCTGTCGTAGCTGCTTCCTGAGCGGTTTGCTCAGTGAGTGACAGACGCTTATGGCTGATAGCTGCCTGAATCAGTTGCAGGTCATGCTCAAGCTTATTGATATATTGCGTATTGTAGTCACGCTGTTTTTGCAAGGAGTCCTGCAAAACCGTATTACCAGACAAGCTCTTACGCTGCTCATCTATTTGCGCATTGAGTAATGCCTGTTGTGCCAGCAACAGCTCTTGTTGACTCTGACGCAGCTGTGTGCCATCCGGGCCATTTCCGCTCAACTCAGTCTGGATTTGCTGTAACTGCTGAGAAGCGTTAAACAGGGTGTTCTGTACACGCTCAGGCTGTGTCTGCAATGCAACCAACTGGCTGTTAATACTGGATAACTGTGTTTGCGCGGACTGCAGGTTATCCAGCAGGCTTCCCATTTTGCTTTCAAGAGAGCGAATGGAGAGTTTGGCGTAATACTTCGCCTGTTCATCATCACTGGTGGTATTTGCCAGCGCAGCAAGAGACTCTTCCGCTTTATTCATTTTGTCCGGCGCCTGGGCAATTTGTTGGCGCAGAGCATCTGAATCTTGTTTCACCTGATCTATTTTTGCCAGGACATCCAGCGTTTTATTCAGGTCAGCAAGACTGAGTTTTTCCTGAGCAGACAGGCTCTTTTGTTTGTTAAGCGCATTAATCTGATTTTGTACATCCGCTTTTGTCGGTACATCACTGTTCGTTTGCGCACTGGCAAACGGCACAATACCGGCAAAAACGCCGCAACAAAGCAAAAGAACAACACAGGCTGCTTTTCTGACAATTTGTGTAAGTTGCATAATTTTTGGATGTGTAATAGATGAAACGTCTGGCGGAATCGCACTCAAGTTTCTATGATAAGACGCGCAGGATAGCACGCCTTCTGCTTATGGAATAGTGAATGCTGCAGAGCTACGCCAGGCGAAGTCTGAAACTACAGTTGTACCTGGTTTACGTCACGCAAAAGCCATAAACAAAGCGAAGCCTGCCAAAAATTGTGTGAAGAGCTCAGTGCTGCTGTGGCTGTGATTGTAAGCCTGTACAATGCTGGTACATTTCCAGTAACACATCGACATAGACACGGGCTTCAGCTTTTAAATCAAAGGTTTCTGGTGCAAACAACCAACTTTCCATTAACCCGCACATATAACTACGCATCAAAATAGCGGCGCGCCTGGAAAGTAAATTAGCCGGGAGTAAACCGGCATCCATGCACTGGATTATTGCGTTTTCAATACGCTCATACTCCTGGACATAGAGGTCACGTTTCGCCTGATGGACGGTAAGCATTTCACCCACAAATTCGCATTTATGGAAAATAATTTCCATCATGGAACGACGGCGTTCATCTTCAACTGTCGCTTCCAGAAGATAAACCAATAGCTCACGCATCACAGAAAGTGGATCGTCAGGAAATTTTGCCCGATACTCAATTTCTAAGTCATTTATTGTTGAATCGGTTAATGCCCAAATTTCATTAAAAACATCTGACTTATTTTTGAAATGCCAATAAATAGCACCCCGGGTGACACCAGCCTCTTTGGCTATATCAGAAAGGGATGTTGAAGATACGCCGTACTGTGAAAACAAGCGAATTGCTGCATCCAAAATCTGCTGCCGGGTCTCCATTGCTTGTTGTTTGGTTTTTCGTGCCATATGTCGGTGAATTTACAGGGGTAAGGCTTACATACATTTTTGAATGTATGTAACATAACATGTTCTAAATAGAAACGCAGCAATGGGATTATGGACAAGCGTTAGCGTTCCATTGATCAACTTTGAAATCGGACACTCGAGGTTTACCTATGAACAAAAACAGAGGGTTAACGCCTCTGGCGATGGTTCTGATGCTTTCAGGCAGCTTAGCGCTTACAGGATGTGACAATAAACAGAATCAGCAACATGCGATGGGCACGCCTGCTGTCGGTGTGGTAACGCTGAAAACTGAACCCTTGCAGATCACAACCGAGCTCCCGGGCCGCACCAGTGCGTTCCGGGTTGCTGAAGTGCGCCCTCAGGTCAGCGGGATCATCCTCAAACGTAATTTTGTTGAAGGAAGTGACATTAAAGCGGGTGAATCGCTTTATCAAATTGACCCCGCCACTTATCAGGCCACTTATGACAGTGCAAAAGGTGATTTAGCAAAAGCAGAAGCTGCAGCCAATATTGCCAGACTGACCTTAAAACGTTACCAGCCGCTGTTGGGTACCAAATATATTAGCCAACAAGACTACGACACAGCACAGTCAACCTTACAACAGGCCAATGCTTCAGTGCTGGCAGCAAAAGCCGCTGTCGAAACTGCGCGCATTAACCTGGCCTACACCAAAGTCACCTCACCTATCAGTGGGCGGATTGGAAAATCCTCTGTGACAGAAGGTGCCCTGGTACAAAATGGGCAAACCACTGCATTAGCAACAGTGCAGCAGCTTGACCCTATTTATGTTGATGTCACGCAATCAAGTAACGATTTTCTGCGTCTGAAACAAGAGCTGGAAAACGGTACGCTGAAGCAAGAAAACGGCAAAGCAAAAGTCGAACTGACAACAACCGAAGGTTTTACATACCCGCAAAGCGGCACACTGGAATTTTCTGACGTCACTGTCGACGAAACTACTGGCACCATTACTCTGCGCGCTATATTCCCTAATCCTGACCACACATTACTCCCGGGTATGTTTGTTCGTGCACGACTGGAAGAAGGTGTCCGGCCAGACGCACTGCTTGTTCCGCAACAAGGTGTAACACATACACCGCGTGGTGATGCCACCGCGATGATTGTAGATAAAGACAACAAAGTGGAAGTGCGCCAGGTTACAGCAAGCCAGGCTATTGGCGATAAATGGCTCGTCACGAAAGGACTCAAGGCAGGTGACCGCGTAATAATCGAAGGGCTACAGAAAGTCAAACCTGGTGCCACGGTGACTGCGCAAGAAGTCACAACTGACGAGAAGACCAGCGAAAAAGCCCCAGAAAAAACGTCAGAATAATCCGTCTTAACTAAAACAGGAGCCGTTAAGACATGGCTAAGTTTTTTATCGATCGCCCAATTTTTGCCTGGGTAATCGCAATTATCATCATGCTCGCAGGTGCACTTGCTATCCTGAAACTGCCTATAGCGCAATATCCAACGATTGCGCCTCCGGCAATTCAGATTACAGCCAGTTACCCAGGTGCGGATGCTAAAACGGTACAGGATACAGTCACTCAGGTCATCGAACAGAATATGAACGGCATCGATGGCCTGATGTATATGTCTTCTACCAGCGATTCCTCCGGTACTGTGCAAATCACTCTGACATTTGATTCCGGTACGAATCCGGACATTGCTCAGGTCCAGGTGCAGAACAAACTGCAATTAGCAATGCCGCTACTTCCTCAGGAAGTACAGCAGCAAGGTGTGAGTGTTGAAAAATCGTCCAGTAGCTTCTTGATGGTAATGGCGATGATCAGCACTGACGGCTCAATGACGCAGGATGATATCGCCGACTATGTAGGTTCAAATATTAAAGATCCCATCAGCCGTACCTCCGGCGTGGGTGATGTGCAGTTGTTTGGTGCCCAGTATGCAATGCGCATATGGATGGACCCCAACAAACTAAATAACTTCCAGCTCACACCAGTAGATGTTATTGCCGCTATCAAAGCACAAAACGCTCAGGTAGCCGCTGGTCAGTTAGGGGGTACTCCACCCGTTAAAGGCCAACAACTTAACGCCTCTATTATTGCGCAAACCCGCCTTAACTCACCGGCGCAGTTTGGTAATATTCTGCTGAAAGTGAATCAGGATGGTTCCCAGGTTCGCCTGAAAGATGTGGCAAAAGTTGAACTGGGTGGTGAAAGTTATGATGTAATCGCCCGCTATAACGGCAAACCTGCTGCAGGCCTGGGGATTAAACTGGCAACCGGTGCTAACGCTCTGGATACCGCTGCGGCAGTTCGTGCCACTATTGATAAACTGCAACCTTTCTTTCCTCACGGTCTGAAAGTGGTTTATCCCTACGACACGACCCCGTTCGTTAAAATCTCCATTAAAGAAGTGGTCAAAACGCTGGTAGAAGCTATTTTGCTGGTGTTCCTGGTTATGTATTTGTTCCTGCAGAACTTCCGGGCAACACTGATTCCTACCATTGCAGTACCAGTGGTCTTGCTGGGTACATTTGCCATTCTTTCCGCCTTTGGCTTCTCGATAAATACCCTAACGATGTTCGCCATGGTTTTGGCGATAGGGCTATTGGTGGATGACGCCATTGTTGTGGTGGAAAACGTCGAGCGTGTTATGGCAGAAGAAGGGCTACCGCCTAAAGAAGCCACACGCCGTTCTATGGGGCAAATACAGGGCGCTCTGGTTGGTATCGCACTGGTGCTGTCCGCTGTATTTATTCCGATGGCATTCTTTGGCGGGTCCACCGGGGCCATTTACCGCCAGTTCTCCATCACTATCGTTTCGGCAATGGTGCTGTCAGTTCTGGTTGCGATGGTCCTGACACCCGCACTGTGTGCCACCATGCTCAAACCGATTAAAAAGGGCGAACATGGGGCCACAAAAGGCTTCTTCGGCTGGTTCAACAATATGTTCACGAAGAGTACGCACCACTACACCAATAGTGTGGCAAATATTCTTCAGAGCACAGGCCGTTATCTGGTGCTGTATTTGGTGATTGTCGTGGGTATGGCATGGCTGTTCCTGCGCCTGCCCAGTTCATTCCTGCCTGATGAAGATCAGGGAGTATTCCTCACTATGGCACAATTGCCAGCCGGGGCGACTCAGGAACGAACGCAAAAAGTGCTGGATGAAGTTACCAACTACTACCTGACCAAAGAGAAAGACAACGTGAACTCGGTGTTCACCGTTAATGGCTTTGGTTTTGCTGGCCGAGGGCAGAATACGGGGATTGCGTTTGTTTCACTGAAAGACTGGAGTGAGCGCCCGGGTGAAGCCAATAAAGTTCCGGCGATTACAGCCCGAGCCAGTGCGGCATTTTCGCGCATCAAAGATGCCATGGTCTTCGCGTTCAACCTCCCGGCTATTGTGGAACTGGGGACAGCGACAGGCTTTGACTTCGAACTTATCGACCAGGGAGGCCTGGGGCACGATAAACTAATGCAGGCACGTAACCAACTGTTCGGCATGATTGCTCAGCATCCGGATACCCTGGTTGGTGTTCGTCCCAACGGACTGGAAGATACGCCACAGTACAAAATCGACATCGATCAGGAAAAAGCGATGGCACTTGGTGTATCTGTCAGCGATATCAATACCACGCTCGGCGCCGCCTGGGGGGGAAGTTACGTTAACGACTTCATCGACCGGGGCCGTGTGAAGAAAGTGTATGTGATGTCTGAAGCCAAATACCGCATGCTGCCCAGTGACCTGAACTATTGGTATGTGCGTGGCAGTAACGGCCAAATGGTACCATTCTCTGCATTCGCTACCGCCCGTTGGGAATATGGTTCTCCGCGTCTGGAACGTTACAATGGCTTGCCATCCATGGAAATATTAGGCCAGCCAGCACCAGGTAAAAGTACCGGTGAAGCTATGGCGCTGATGGAGCAACTGGCAAGTAAATTACCTTCCGGAATCGGTTATGACTGGACGGGTATGTCTTACCAGGAACGTCTGTCTGGTAACCAGGCCCCTGCACTGTACGCCATTTCACTGATTGTGGTGTTCCTGTGCCTTGCCGCTCTGTACGAAAGCTGGTCTATACCGTTCTCGGTAATGCTGGTAGTACCGTTGGGGGTTGTTGGTGCGTTGCTTGCAGCTTCTCTCCGTGGCCTGAACAACGACGTTTATTTCCAGGTAGGCTTACTTACCACTATCGGGGTATCGGCGAGGAACGCCATCCTGATTGTTGAGTTCGCCAAGGACCTGATGGAAAAAGAAGGTAAAGGTCTGGTAGAGGCGACGCTGGATGCTGTTCGTATGCGTCTGCGCCCTATCCTGATGACCTCGCTGGCATTTATCCTGGGCGTTCTGCCTCTGGTATTGAGCTCTGGTGCAGGTTCCGGCGCACAAAACGCCGTTGGTACCGGGGTGTTTGGCGGGATGATTTCTGCCACTCTGCTGGCAATTTACTTTGTTCCCATGTTCTTCGTTGTGGTTCGCCGCCGCTTTGGCAGCAAAGGTGAAGACGCTGAACACAGTCACGACACACCACAGTCACATTAACTTGTGGTATGTATCACCAGACAAAGGCCGCCTTGTGCGGCCTTTACTTTTTTAGCTTACCGCCGGGTTTCAACCTCCCCCGAAAATCTGCAGGTTTGTGGGTTCACGTTGTAGCTACAGCCGCCGCCTTCCTCCACCAAACAACTGGAGCCGGTTTGTCATTAATGGCTGAATATTCAGCTGGCAGACTTGTTATGGTACAGTCAGCCCCCATATCATCCTGTGGGAGACGATTAGCGGCATTTTAATGCCATATTCCACATCAGGGCTTCCCGGCGTATGCTTGTATTTAAGAGTCCTGGAGCGGTGTTACAAAGCAATGCAGCACTGGGGGTGTCGCGGTGAGCGTAAAGAGAGTGAATCCGGACCACATGGCATTCTGCCTGGTAGTTACCAGATAACAAGACGCAGTCAATGGCGTTACAAAAACCTGCACCCGTGTAACCATTAATGTGGATTACGTTAAAATACATCTAATAAGAAAGTACGAGAAGCGTAACGTTAAATTGCCATTTTTCTGGGGAGAAAAACCAGGATTATTCCGACATTATTTATAACTCATGGCAAAAACATAATTATTCAAGATTTAACCTGTATATTGAATCTGAAAGAGTCAGGCAGTACTCACTAAGGGTAAGCTGTTTTAAATCATCTTTTTTCAGGAAAGCCGTGTCAGACAGGGAATTTCTCATTATTTGGAATTTTTACACTATTCAGGTGAAAATTACTTAACTGTGACTTATAGTTAAATCATTAATCTGGTGGTGTAAAACATCAAGAACTCTCTTTTGTCAGCCCCGAAGTATTGTATTTATCAGAAAATTTTCGATAATAAGGGGGTACCATATGGACGAATACTCACCAAAAAGGCATGATATAGCGCAGCTCAAATTCCTCTGCGAATCACTTTATCATGATTGCCTCTCGAGTCTCGAGGGCAGTACCCATACCTGGGTTAACGATCCTACATCTCCAGCCAGCCTGCAGATGAACGATCTGATTGAGCACATCGCTACCTTTGCACTTAATTACAAATTAAAGTACGAAGACGATAGTGACTTGGTAGAGAAAATAGATGAATATTTGGACGACACTTTTATGTTGTTCAGCAGTTACAGCATTAATGCAAAAGATTTACAGAAGTGGCGCAGAACAGGCCTTAACCTGTTTCGGTGTTTTTCTACGGTGAGTAAAGAAAATCCCGTTAGCCATTCCTGTTAGTATGAATATTTCTTAAGGTAAAGTTATGTCTATCACCAAACCGTTAACAAAAACCGATTATTTGATGCGCTTAAGGCGTTGTCAGACCATCGACACCCTCGAAAGAGTGATTGAAAAAAATAAATATGAACTTTCTGATAGTGAACTGGCAGTATTTTATTCAGCAGCAGATCATCGCCTTGCAGAACTGACGATGAATAAATTGTACGATAAAATCCCATCTTCAGTATGGAAGTTCGTCCGCTAAGTGACTTTCTGATTCAAACACAATTATGAACCTGAAGATAACACACTTCTGGTTCTGTTCTGTTATGGTTCAAAAAAACCGGTTTCCCGGCGGCGTGGTTACATCCGCCCCTTTCATCGCCCCTGGTTGAGCGTTCCCGGGTTCTGCCCGGCAGGCGACAACTGTTATGCAAATTTTCCGGGAAACTGTTACTGGTTACTGAGCACCACCTCTCTACAATTCAGAGAATATTTCCTGAATTGTTTTCTGTAGAGGCTTGTATGACGGAAATTCAGCGCCTGCTGACTAATACCATAGAGCAACTGAATCATCGCGAGAAACGGGATAACCGGCCGAGGTTTAGTATCAGCTTTATTCGCCGTTATCCGGGGCTGTTTGTAGCCATGTACGCGGGGTGGCTGGCAACACTCGTTGTTATCGTGAAATCACCAACACTTGAGGATTTTGTCTGGCTGCATGTTGGGCTGTTTGTATTGCTCAACGGTTTCTTCTTCTTTGATATCAATCCACGTTACCGGTATGAAGATATAGACCTGCTTGATTTTCGCGTCTGTTATAACGGCGAATGGTATAACACACGCGATGTACCTGGTGAGTTGATAAATAATATTCAGGCTTCCTCACAAGTCAGCAACCAGCAAAAAGATTTATTGGCTAAAATGTTGGTCAATAAAAAACGGCTGACCTTTTATGATATCTATAGTCTGGATAATCAGACATCTTAGCCCGGTAGAGTAATTGCTCTGGGCAACTCAATACCGGGCTCAAGGCTCGCTACGCACTCAGTTGTTGTGCAAGCTGGCGCAGTGTATCGGCAATTTGTTGCAAATCGCGGGTGTTATCCTGTTTTGGCCCTGTGGAGTTACGTACCACCAGTTTGGCAGGCAGAACAGATGATGAACGCCCGTCTTCTTTCTGCCCTGCATTAAGTAAACGCCGCACCGCTTCTTTACCCTGTAAATCCAAATCCAGAGAAACCGTTGTCAGCGCAGGGTAAAAGAACGAGCTTTCCCAGGTATCGTCATACCCAATTACCGATTTCTGCCCGGGAATGCTCAGCTGATGCTGATGGAACGCACTGAGTACGCCCAGCGCCATTTGATCGTTACCGACCAGTACTGCAGAAAATGAAGGGGTTTCACGCAACATCTGGAGTGCGCCAGCATACCCGCTACGGGCATCCCAGTCGCCATGCAGAACTGTTACGGGTTTTAGCCCATAACTGTCCAGTGTCTCACGCCAGGATTTCAGGCGTAACCGGGCTGATACAGAGTGCGCGGGCCCCGCCAGTATCGCAATCTCGCGGTGCCCCTGTTCATAGAGATATTTCACACTGGCGCGCGTACCGTCGGCCGGATTAAACGAAACGTTAAACACGGAACTGAAAGGATCCACATCCAGAAACAGGCAAATGATATCATCGTTCTCAACAGCGATTTTTTCTGCATTTTCGCTTTCCAGGGGCACATTGATTATCACTTTATCAACCCACTGAGACTTCAGTTCATTGATAGCACTTTGGATACTTTGTTCTACGTTCTCATCAATCATGGAAATCAATACCTGATATCCATCCTGGTTTGCATAGCGTTTCACCGCTGCAGCCACCTGTGAAGGGGCATGTAACGCCAGTGAAGTGGTAACCAGACCAATCGTATTACTTTGTTTTCCCACCAATTGCTGCGCAAGACGATTAGGTACATAGCGCAACACCTCGATAGCTTCCTCCACTTTCCGGCGCGTTGTTTCAGACACATTGGCTGATTTATTCAAAACCCGGGAGACCGTCTGGTATGAGACGCCTGCATACCGGGCAACATCTTCTAATGTCGCACTTTTAGACTTCATCTTTCCTTTTCCACGTAGGCTACTAATCAAATTGTATCAGGCGTTAGTCTGAAATACCTGTGGAAAAACCGCCTCACTGATACCAATCAAAAAAGTAACACGCTCACATAACAAAAACATGTGAGCAACCTCACCACACGATAACAAAACCAGCTGTTTTGTTTGCGTCAAATCACATTACCGCTTGTTCTAAATTGCAAGAAATCATAATTAAGCATTTTATTACATCGATTATGTGAACGTAATACAAACAATAAGAGGGTATCATGAATACGACGCTACGCACACTCACTGTCGCGTTGACCACTGCGCTGACTTCAACCTGGGCGATGGCAGACAACGCTATCGATTTTCACGGCTATCTTCGCTCTGGTATTGGTGTCTCCAGCGATGGTGGCATGCAGGAATGGCAGAAAAATAAACTCGGCCGTTTGGGTAATGAAACAGATACATACGGCGAGCTTGAACTGGGTTCACAGGTGTATAAAAAAAATGATGTCAGCTTCTACCTGGACAGCATGGTCAGCATGGTTTCCGATGGTTCCAATGACAATGAAACCACTATTGGCAATGATGCACAGTTCGGTTTGCGCCAGTTAAACCTGCAAATCAAGGGTCTGGTGCCTGGCGATAAAGATGCCGTTATCTGGGGTGGTAAGCGTTACTACCAACGTCATGATCTGCATATTATTGATACAAAATATTGGAACATTTCCGGTGCAGGTGCAGGTATTGAAAACTATAGCCTTGGCCCGGGGGCAGTTTCTTTCGCATGGATAAGAGGTGATGCGAACGATGTCGACTACCGCGTGAACAATGATAATAACGTCAACATCAACTACCTTGATTTGCGTTATGCCGGTTTAAAACCCTGGCAGGGCTCCTGGGTGGAAGTCGGTATTGACTATGCCATGCCTAACCCAACCAATACGCAGAAAAGCTATGGTGGGTTATATGATGCGGATAATGGTGTCATGCTGACGGGTGAAATTAGCCAGGATATGTTCGGTGGATACAACAAATTGGTGGTGCAGTATGCCAACAAAGGCCTGGCGCAAAATATGGTTTCCCAGGGTGGTGGCTGGTATGACATGTGGAATGACACCAGTAGAGCCACGGGCTACCGTATTATTAACACAGGTTTGATTCCAATTACCGAACGTTTCTCATTGAACCATGTGCTTACCTGGGGCTCAGCTAACAATATTACCGCCACGACAGATAAAACGCGGTTGATTTCACTGGTTGGCCGGGCACAATATCAATTCACCAACTACGTCCGCGGAATTGGTGAAGCAGGCGCATTTTACCAAAAAGACACGTATAACGATGGCTCCAATTACAAACAGAGCGGTGAGAAGTATACTATTGCGCTGGCACTGGCGGATGGCCCGGAATTTATGTCGCGCCCGGAACTGCGTATTTTTGCTTCATACCTGACAGATGGCGAAAAACGCGATACCTTCCGCGACAATACAGCCAGCGATACATGGAATTATGGCGTACAGGTCGAAGCCTGGTGGTAAGTATTACCTGACTGAATCATCATTATATCTCTTTTTTGATGTTATTTTTCTGACATCATAGCCACTGCATATTATTTTTTAAGGCAATCATTATTTTGATTGCCTTCTTTTTTAGAAAAATAATAAAAAAGCCGGTGCCCGACCAGCTTTTTAAATATAATTAAATACCCCATTATAACTGTAAGAAATGCTTTTCCAGAAGTTGACGCAGATTATCAGACTGGGTACCAAAAATAGCATGAACCTCGTTGCCAAGAATAATTACACCAAGCGCACCTTCACTCTGCAAAGCCTGTGAATCGACCTGTGACAGCTGTGCTACGGTTACCCGCAGGCGTGTCAGACAGGCATCAATATGGCAGATATTATCTCTGCCACCAAAACCGCTAACCAGGCGCTCAGCCTGCGCTTTATCTGTGTCATTCATTACACATTCTACTTCATGGCGAAAATACTGGAGAAAGGATGTCAGGCTTACCATAGGCGGTTCCTTATACTGATAATTACAGGAAAGAAATAGAAAACACGCCCACTATATTCAGGGCGCAGGATGGCACTATAAGAAGGGCATATTCCCGCCGCCAAAAGGCAGGCGGGAATAAATGACTAACATGCGCAGGAGAGTACCCGGCAATCCCATGCAGTCAGGTTTACCGTGCCAGAAACCGGCAACCCGGTCAGCATATCGGTATACCCCTGTGGCAGGACGAGGTTGTGCTGCTTGTCGCTGTAGTTTTCCAGAAAAATATAATTCTGCTTCCCGTCTGTGCGTTGGTGTGCGGTAACACCAGGCGGCAATGGCACAGGCAGAGGCCCGCACAAGCCTGATTCAGCAATGATATTGCCGAAAAAATCACGCTGGAAAGCCAGATCATTACGTGATGCAACATACCATGCTTTACCCTGGCCAAATGCATTCACAGTGACCGCTGGCCTGCCTGCGTAAAAATCTTCCCGGTAACAGGCCAGTGCTTTTGCATTTTCTGTATTAATAAGTTCACACAAGTGCCGAACACGATACGGCCCCTGCAAGCCCGCCTCATTACCGGCAAGCCCCTGAACCAGGTTGCTTTCACCTTCAGCCAGACTGTCAATCTCCTCCGCCCAAATACCCAATACCTTACGTAATGGGCCAGGAAACCCGCCTAAATGGCACAGATCACTCTCGTCAACAATGCCGCTCCAGTACGTAGCAACGAATTGCCCACCCTGTTCAACAAAGGTTTCCACCCGGCTGGCAAACCCCTCACGAACCATGTAGAGCATTGGAGCAATAACTAGCTGATACGAGGATAAATCAGCATCCGCATTTATCACGTCAACACTGATTCCCTGTTCCCAAAATGGGCGGTAATGCTCTGCAACCGTCTTTTCATATTCGAGCCCCAGGTTACGTGGCCCTTGTGCGTTATCCATTGCCCAACGGCTTTCCCAGTCGAAAATAATTGCAACCTGCGCTTCAACCCGGCACCCAACCACCGGCGACAGGTGCTGAAGGATATCGCCCAGTTTGCAGACCTCTCGGCCAACACGGGTATCAATATGCCCTACATGATCTACCACAGCGCCATGAAATTTCTCTACCGAACCCCGGCTTTTACGCCACTGAAAATATTGCACGGCATCCGCGCCATGAGCGACAGCCTGCAGTGAAGAAAGAATATGCATTCCGGGCTTTTTGAGCTTACTGGTCGGCTGCCAGTTGGTCACACTGGGTGTTGATTCCATTAAAACAAAGGGTTTGCCCTGTTTTAAAGTACGCATCAGATCATGGTACATCGCGGTATAGCAGGCCAAAGTGGTCTCATCTTTATCCTGGTGCCACATGGGGTAGCTATCCCAGGAAATGAAATCGATGGCCTGCGCCAGTTTCCAGTAATCATAGTCGTAGAAATATTCCATAAAGTTAGTCGTGACCGGCAACGCTGAGTTTGCTGCTTTGAGCGGTGCGACTTCATTACGACAAAAATCAACGACCTGGTCTGTAGTAAACCGCCGCCAGTCAAGATTCAGTCCATGAACAGACTCTTCACCCTGCGGAGCGGGTGACTCAATCTGCGACCAGTCTGTATAGGTATGGCTCCAGAACGTACTCCACCAGGCATGGTTAAGCTCATCGAGCGACAAATAACGTTGTTGCAGCCATTCACGAAAGCGCGCCTGGCAAGCCGGGCAGTGACATTCACCGCCGTATTCATTGGAAACATGCCAGCCGATAACCCCCGGATGATGGCTGTACCGTTCAGCCAGACGAGTATTTAACTGGCGAACTTTTTCACGGTATACAGGCGAGGTCAGACAGTGATTATGGCGGCCACCATGCAGAGCTGGCACTCTGTCGCGCCCTACTCGTAATACCTCGGGGTAAGCCTGTGATAACCAGGCTGGCCGGGCACCACTGGGAGTGGCAAGGAAAACGGATATACCACTGGTATATAATTTATCCAGCACATTATCCAGCCAGCCAAACTGGTATTCACCTTCTTTTGGCTCAAGTTTTGCCCAACTAAAAATACCCACCGACATAATATTGCACTTTGCCTGTTGCATCATGGCAATATCTTTTTCCAGAATATTGGGATAATTATCCCACTGTTCCGGATTATAGTCGGCACCATGCAATAAGGTAGCGACCTTTGAACTCAAAGGTGGAAACTTATTCATAAAAAACCCTTAGAATGAAATGAAAACCTAATTAAAAACTTTTATTGATGGTAGCACCTCGCCCTGGCAATTAAATAACGCCTGATTTTCACGCGCATTACCCAACTTCCAGTGGTCATTGATATATTTCATCCCAGCTTCTGTCGCCCATGTATTTCCCGGAGGCGTTATCCAGGCTGGCTCCCAATAAAATATACCTTTGCCACGCTGCTGAGGTACATCAATCACACTTTGCATTAAATCATGTAAATAATTCGCCTGACCTTGCACGGTAGCCGGATATTCTCCGGCTACTTCTTCTTTTTGTTGAAAACTGTTCTCGGCTTTATCGCAATTTGCCAGGGTCCAGGCATATGCGGTTTCCACTACAATGACATCTTTGTGGTAACGTTTGCTGATATCATCCATATTGGACTGTAGCGCGCTTATCGGGCCATTCCAGTAGGTGTACATCGATAAGCCAATGACATCAAACGGCACATCGCGTTTAGTTATTTCATCAAACCACCAGCGGAATGTGTCATTTTTGGTGCCCTCAGCCAGGTGCAACATAATTTTGACGTGGTCGTCTGGCCCGAGGCTGGATTTCAACCCACTAATAGCCGCTTTTAATAATCCGGCGAGCCGGTCAAATTCGCCGCCACCCTCTCCCCAGCTTTTGCCTTCTGGCCAAAGGATGCCACTATTGATTTCATTACCTATTTGCACCATATCCGGTAATGCACCTGCCTGCCGGAACTGCTGTATGGTGTCACGGGTATAATCATGAATAGCTGTGACCAGTTGGTCGTAGTTCATTCCTTGCCAGGCTTTGGGCTTGAACTGTTTTCCTGGATCCGTCCAGAAGTCACTATAATGAAAATCAAGCAACACTTTCATACCCAGCGCTTTTGCACGCTTTGCCAGAGCAAGAGTAGTCGCCAAATCATTGTCGCCGCCACCGTAAGGATGCCCGGCGCTGTCTTTCGGGTTTACCCATAACCGTAACCGAATATAGTTAAAACCATTGGCTTTTAAAATCGCCATCGCATCCTGTTGTTGATGTTGTGCGTTATAAAATTTCGCGCCCTGATGCTCCACTTCATATAAAGTAGAAACATCAGCACCTTTAATAAAATCAGCGGGTTCATTACGTAATGGTTTAATCACCACCGTTTCACTGGCAAAAAGCGGTAAACTGGTTGCTGCTGCCAGTCCCCAGATAACAAAAGAAAGCACGGTCTTTTTCATAATGATTACCCTTTGGTACTCCCTGAAGTCAGGCCTGAAACAAAATACTTCTGTAACGCCAGATACAATATGGCGACAGGTAATGCTATTAACACAGCACCTGCCGCATATGTGGTATAACTGGCCCCCATTTTTTGTGCTACCAGGTTATATAACCCAATAGGTAAAGTGTATTTATCCGGCGTGCGTAAAATGGTACTGGAAAGGATAAAATCCCCCAATGGGCCGGTAAAAGAAAACAGCGCGACCACCGCAATAATCGGCTTTGATAGCGGCATAATTATTTCCAGAAAAATACGTAAATTACTGGCACCATCCATGCGGGCAGATTCATCTAAATCTTTCGGTATCGCATCCAGGTAACCTTTCATCAACCAGGTGTTCATCGGGATCATGCCAGCGACATAAATAAGTACTAACGCCAGGTGGCTGTTAATCAACCCCAACAGTTGCGACAGCACGAAGATGGCAATCAACGCCGAGAACTGCGGAATCATTTGCAGCAGCAAAAACAGCATCAGCCCATTCTGCCGCCCTTTAAAACGAAAACGTGAAAAAGCATACGCCGTAAAACTAACACTAATTAATGTCAACACCATGGTCATCAGGCTTATTTTCATTGAATTCCAGTACCACGTCAGGTAATTGACCTGACCATTAAATAAGTCCTGATAATGTTGAAAAGAAAGATTTTCCGGAATAATGGAGGTACTGAGCAGGCTGTTCCCGGCATTTAATGATGCCCCCACAGTCCAGACCAACGGATAGATAATAATCACCGAAACCACCACCACAACCAGCCAGGATAATGACAGGCGTATCCATTTTTCACGCTTAATGCTTTGTGTTTTCACCCTGAATACTCCTTACGCCATCTCGTCATTCTTGAATGATTTCGTGGCACGAAATTGCCACAGTGCAACACCCACAACAAAAACCGACAAAAGAATGGTGATAGTTGCAGCAATAGCGTATTGCGAAGATGACATCGTCAGCTTATAAATCCATGAAACCAGAATATCTGTCCCCCCCGCATTAGAGCCGACTACTGCCGGGCCACCATTATTGAATAAATAAATAATATTGAAATTATTAAAGTTAAATGTGTATTGAGTAATAATAATGGGTGCAATGGAATAAAGAACCAAAGGTAAAGTAATGGTACGTAATTTGGTAAATGTACTGGCTCCATCCATAGTTGCGGCTTCATATAAATCATCTGGAATTGCCTGCAGAACACCCGTTGTCATTGCAAAAACAAATGGAAAGCCAAGCCAGGTTTGCATCATGATCAATGCTGTTTTAGTCCAGAATGGATCAGTCATCCAGGCTTTAGGGCTTATTTCCAAAAAAGACAGAATAGAATTATTAATGACACCAAAGGAGTCATTAAACATCCCGGCAAAAACCAGAATCGTGACAAATCCAGGTACAGCCCACGGAAGAATAAAAATAGTACGAATCACAGGCTTAAAGCGCAGATCTTTTTGATTCACCAAAATTGCCAGCATAACACCTACAGTGCATTGCAATGTTGTTGCCAGTAAGGTCCACACTACCGTCCACTGCAACACATCAAAAAAGGTATTACGCCAAATTGACAGGGTAAAAATATTGATAAAGTTTTTAATTCCCACCCAGTCCACCAGTTTTGCTGGCGGGGTGTGGTACAGGTTGTAATTGGTAAAGGCGATAGCAAAACCAAATAAAATCGGGAAAATAACCACAAACACTAACAGGATAAAACCTGGCGTTATCATTAAATACGGGAACCCTTCATTGAGCAGGTTCTGATACTGGCGGCGCACGCTGTGTAACGGTATACCGCTATCCCGACAGCGGCCGTTTACCCAGGCATCGCGTAATGAAAGCACATAAACCGCCCCCCCTAAGCCAATGATCAACAGGCTTAATATTCCTTCCGCTAATAAGAAGACAGAATTATCACGGGGAACTTCTTCACCAAGCGTCCATAACCCCCACAGACCTTCCCTCAAAAAATCATGGAATACGCCCAGGAAACTACTGAGTAGCACCAGAAAAATAAGCCCTTTTGCCCACTGACGGTTATAAAACTGACCGAATCCAGGCAGGCAGGCCAGCAACAACGCTGCCCACGCATGACGACCTGGCCTGGTTGATGCGGATAAACTTTCACTGGAACTGATAATCACACCTGGCTCCTTCTGCTGTACGGGGAAGCCAGGCTCCCCCGTAACAAAACAATACCTGGAATTACTGGTTACTGGCCTGCATGGCTTCTATTTGCATTTTGATTTGTTTAACTGCGCTATCGAGCGCATCTTTTGGCGACTGCTTACCCGTCATAATCAGTTGCAGTGCCGCATTCGCAGGCCCCCAAACCTCACCCATTTCAGGAATACCCGGCATGGCGACCGCAAATTTTGACTGCTCAGCAACAGCACTGGCGCGCTCATCATTTTTAATCACCGGATCATTCATAACAGCCAACAATGGCGGGATCTCTTTCGTCACTTCATAACGCGTTTTCACGTATTTCGGCTGGTTAATAAAGGTGATGAATTTATTGGCAAGGGTTTTATCTTTGCTCCAGGTAGAGACTACATAACCTTTAACGCCCAGAAACGCGCTCATCGGTTTACCATTTTCCAGCAGGGGTAATGGTGCCACGCCATAATTCACACCAGCTGCTTCATAAGGCTGGAACGCCCAGGGACCATTAATGACTGCAGCAGCTTTTTTCTCTGTAAATAATGAATCAATTGCATTCAGACCGTTTTCCCCAATGATTCCGCTGGGAAATAACTGTTCACTGTAGAATTTTTTCAACGTAGTGACAGCACTCACGGCACCGGGTGTATTCAGCCCAATATCCAGAGGATTGAGTTTGCCGTTGCTGTCTTTACCGAAGATATACCCGCCCATCGGGCTGATAGCGCCCCAGCTATAATAAAGCTCGTCAAATTTTGCCAGCAGACCAATCTTGTTCTGTTTATGTTGCTGACGGGAGAAGTTAAACCACTCATCCAGTGTCTTGAATGGGGTTTTCACAAGATCTTTGTTATAAATCAGCACCAGTGTTTCAACCGCTTTAGGCAAACCATACTGTGTGCCATTCATCTGGAATGCATCCACCGATGAAGGGGTAAAACCTGTAAGTATCGATTTATCAAGCGTCAGCGGCGCTAAAAGCCCCTGTACCACCGCACCACCGAGCTGATCATTTGGAATGACCAGTATATCCGGACCAATGCCTGCGGGCCCGTCGAGGCGTAATTTTTCCAGTTGCTGAGCAAAGGGCATCTCAAGAACATTCACTTTAACCTGATACTGCTTTTCAAAATCACTGATGGCGCCTTTGATGCCGTCTGATTTCTTAATATCCTCCCAAACAGTAAGCTGCTGTGCGGCGGCGGATGCCTCAAATGCAACGAACTGGCTGGCTGCCAGCGCTGAAAGTAACAGGGTGGAGCATAGCGTAATTTTCATTATCGACCTCTTGTGAAGGTATTACATTTAAGATGTTCTGCTAATTTTTTTGTTTTTCTCGTAACTGAGTCATTTTCATAATTTAAATGCTTTTTGATGATGACATCACTCACCATCAACAATGTTATACGTTACGCTTTAGAAATAATCAGAACCATCACTTAGTGATTATTCTGTGATCATGATTGCAGAAATGAAACAGCAGCATACTGCCTTCTATAACTGAGATATATAGTTTCAGAATCTCAAAAAACCATCCTGCTCTTGCTTGCTTTCATGGTTTGTTATACGTAATACATAAAAACCATAAAACAGCATTAGCGGCATTCATTAAGCCAGGAGAAGTGGATGTCCAGCATACAGCTCAGAAACGTCACCAAGCGTTTTGGCAAAACCGTCACGCTGCACAATATTCAACTTGATATCGAAGATGGAGAGTTTGCGGTATTCGTCGGCCCGTCAGGGTGCGGCAAATCCACACTGTTGCGCATGATCGCGGGCCTTGAGGATGTCAGTGAAGGCGAGATAATGATTGGGCCAACGGTTGTTAATGATATTGCCCCGGCACACCGTGGGGTGGCAATGGTCTTTCAGTCCTATGCCCTGTATCCGCATATGACCGTTGCTGAAAATATGGGTTATGGGCTGAAGGTGAATAAAGTCCCCAAAACAGAGATCCGCCATCAGGTAGAAATGGTTGCCAAAACACTACAACTGACCCACCTGCTTGAACGCAAACCAAAGCAACTTTCAGGCGGCCAGCGCCAGCGTGTCGCTATTGGTCGGGCAATCGTGCGTAAGCCACAGGTGTTTATGTTTGATGAGCCTTTATCCAACCTGGATGCTGAACTGCGGGTTGAAATGCGCCTGCATATCGCCCGGCTGCATCAGGAGATGAAAACTACCATGGTGTATGTTACCCATGACCAGGTGGAGGCCATGACGCTGGCAGATAAAATTGTGGTTATGAATTATGGCAAAGTGGAACAGACCGGTTCACCAATGCACCTCTATTACAACCCGGTTAACCGGTTTGTCGCCGGGTTTATTGGGTCGCCAAAAATGAATTTTTTGCCTGCGACAGTAAAACACTGGCATGAGGGGGAACTGGTGGCGGACATTGCCGGGCAGCAAACGCTGACACTCGCGTTGCATACACAGCAATTACATCCAGGCGATAACATCACACTGGGAATCCGTCCTGAGCATTTACAGGTGGGTGAGCAGGCGGGATGCCAGCTTCTGTTCCAGTGCGAAGTGGTGGAACGCCTGGGTAACAATACCTGGCTGTTTGGCCAGTGTTACGGCCATGACAACTTCAAAGTACTTATTCCGTCAGATATTCATTTCAGCCCCTGGCAGAAGATAACAACGTATTTTGAAGCCAGGCAGTGTATGGTCTTCAACGACGCGGGGCTGCGTATCAGTGCTGAAATTCAGGTTCCGGATAATACCCTGCCTGTATATCAGACAGAGGCTCAGGCGATCCCTGCCTGAGCGCCGGCCTATTTACGTAACAACTGCTGCAGGCGTCTTTGCCTGCGGCGAACCAGCCAGTCGTGCAGCACAAATACCCGGCACCCGCGCACCAGTAACAACCCACCCCAAATACCCAAAGGCCAGAGAAACCACAATATTTCGTGGCTGGTGAGCAGATTTATTACAGCAAGCCCCCCGCAAATCACCGCCCAGGTGAATAATGAACGCAGAAACCTGCTTTCTTCATCCAGCCGGGCATTGGCGGACAAAACACGCTGGTCGGCCCCCTCTTCTGCTGGCTCACTGTGCTCATCAGCCGGGCTCATTAATTCAGCAACCTGGCACTCAAATACCGCCGCTAATGCACTCATGGTTTCAATACTTGCCTGTTCACCATTCTCAATACGCTGAATTGTGCGGACACTCAGTGCCGATAATGCCGCCAGTTGTTCCTGCGACCAGCCTCTGGCAAGGCGCAGGGCTTTAATATTGTTGTACTGCATCCTGGTTCTCCTTTGTTCAGTTGACGATAAAGACTGTCCGCCAACCCCGGTGAAAACGCCACGACAGTAACCTGACAGCAACCCGACAATCACCCGCCACCCGCCTGACACCACGGCAACAGGCCTTGTTTGCAGGTAAATACACAAGTATCTGGCAAACAACCTCACACCCGGCCAGGAAACAGCTATTATCCTGTATAGCAAACCATACAGGAGGCAGTATGAAAAAATACCCTTATCCTGTTAGTGAAGTACGCCGTTTTTTGGAGCCTGGCCCCATCGTGCTGATCAGTTCTCACTGGCAAGGGAAAGACAATATCATGACGCTCGGCTGGCAAACTGTCATGGAGTTTTCACCTTCCCTGATTGGCTGCATGATTTCCGCAGGTAACCACAGTTTTGAGATGATTAAGGCCAGCAGAGACTGCGTAATTAATCTCCCGGAAGTTGAGTTACTCGATACTGTTGCCCAAATAGGGAACTGTTCAGGGAGTGACACCGACAAATTCACCCGTTTTGGTTTGACACCAGAGCCCGCGCAAAGTGTTGGAGCGCCAGCAGTTGCCGAGTGCTTTGCCAGTTTTGAATGCCAAATCTATGATGACGCACTGGTCGACAACTATAACTTTTTTATTTTCGAAGTGGTTTGCGCTCGGGTAAAAAGCCTGACTGACTGGCCCCAGACCATGCACTATACCGGTGATGGTATTTTCCGCCTCGATGGTGAAACGGTAAACCGCCATCAGTGGTTCACCAAAGTGAGTTGATGGCGGTGGCTGTTCTCATACTTCCTGAGGTATTACCCAGGCAGAGACCAACTGAGCTGGTAACGCAGGGTTGATGTGGCGAGGATGTCATCCTGGTGCACACTCGGGCTCCAGGAATCATCACCACCAATCCCCATATGAAACGCATCCAGATTCAGCCATACACCCGGCTCTTCTGCCAGTAAATGCACATGGCTGGTTGCACGCAGTTGTTGCAGGCTGTAACGGCCAATCCCGAAGTGGAACAGGCCCTGCCACTGGTGGCCAGCGTAACGTAGCGAGCGGGTGTCACAACGCAGGCCGTTTTCACTGGGGAAAATATAAGGGGTATGCAGCTCTGGCAGTGGTAATGTCCAGCGCCCCTGGCAGGCAGCCAGTTTTCTGTCCGGGTAGTTTTCATGTGGACCAAGCCCGTCCCAACTGACTACAGGCGCCTGGCCCGCCAGGTGGCACACCAGGCCAATACGCGGCGGCGGTGGAATATCTGCCGCCACCTCAACCCGGACATCAAGCTGCAATTGCCCGTTGCCGTCTATCTGCCAGCGTTTTTCACTGATAAAGCAACAGTGTTGTTGATGTAACCAGGCATGCCGTGTTTTGATGACTACCCCTTCTGTTGATTCATGAGCTTCACACTGTAAAACCTGCGCCTGTAAATCATAAAACCCTGCAGCTTTCCAGCGCTCTACCCAGGCATTCGGGTCAACCCGTGCGGCTTCACTGGTGCCAATGTCGTTATCCAGTGGCGCACGCACAAACTGATCTTCAAGAGGGCCGAGCAGGTGTGCTGTCTCGCCGGTAAAACACTGCACCAGCGTGCCCAGTTTGCGGTCAAACACCCAGCGGTTATTCCCGGATGTAACCTGGTACACCCCGTTATCTTCCAACAGTTGTGGGCGCGGAAGTTGAGGCGCGGATAGTGCTGACGCGGGTAACGGGAGTGAATCGGCTACCGGCCACTGCGCCCAGGCACAGCGCTGCCCGGCCTGAGCCCACTCAGTATCGGCTAAATATTCAACCCAGACCGTAAACCAGCGCGGCTCACAACCCTGACGTTCAGGGAATGGCGGGACAACCAGACACCGGCTGGACTCAGGAGCCAGTACCAGTGACTCCCGCCCTTCAAGCAACACTTCACCGGCTTGTGTCAGTGCCCAGCACAGGCATTCGTTATCTGTGGTACGGAACAGATATTCGCTGGTAACCTGCAATTGCTGAGGCTGGCTGGCATCCCAGTGAAACTGGAAAAACTGCTGAGCGCGTTGTACTTCATATAATGCCGGGTGTGGAGTGCGGTCCGGAAACACCAGTCCATTCAGGCAAAACTGGCGGTCATTGGGTTTATCGCCGAAGTCCCCACCGTAAGCCCACCATGGTTTGCCCTCTGGCGTATATTTTGTCAGCGCCTGGTCTACCCAGTCCCAGATAAAACCCCCTTGCAGGCGTGGATACTGGCGGAAAGCCTGCCAGTAACGGTAGAACCCGCCCAGGCTATTTCCCATCCCATGCGCGTATTCGCATAATATCAACGGGCGATGTTCGTCTGGCATCCCCACCCATTTTTTAATCGACCATTTGGGGACCTGTTCAAAAGGCTGATCTTCATCTACACGGGCGTACATCGGGCAAATAATATCAGTGGCCGCGGTATTGGCACCGCCACCTTCATATTGCACCGGGCGGCTGGGGTCAGTACTTTTCACCCAGCGCCATAACGCGTCATGAGCCGCGCCATGACCGGATTCATTGCCTAAGGACCAAATAATTATGCATGGATGGTTACGATCCCGCTGAACCATGCGGGTAACCCGCTCACTCATTGCCGCAAACCAGCGCGGGTCTTGTGCAAGGCGTGACATGGGCTGCATGCCATGAGTTTCAATATTGGCTTCATCCACAACATACAAGCCATATTCATCGCATAACTGATACCAGAGCGGGTGGTTGGGGTAGTGCGAACAACGTACCGCATTAATATTGTGTTGTTTCATCAATACAATATCCTGGCGCATGGTGGCCTCGTCCATCACCTGGCCGTACTCCGGGTGGTGCTCATGGCGGTTCACACCGCGAATGAGCAGTGGCCTGCCATTTAACTTCAACAACCCGCCAGCAATGGTTACTTCGCGAAATCCTACCTCGCAGGCTTCGGCATCAATACAGTTGCCTGCGCTATCCAGCAATGTCATTGCCAGGCGGTACAAATGTGGCGTTTCCGCACTCCAAAGCGCGGGCGAGGAAACGGATAAAGTAAGCCGGGCCTGTTCAGGGTAATGGCCACGTTCATCAATCACGGGTCCGCCCACCGGCTGTGTTCCCCGGGTGATACACACCCCATGCCGCCACAGGCTGGCCTCAATCTGGTACTGTTGCGGATGATCGCCGTCCACACTCACATTCAGCATTAATTCAGCACGGGAATAGTCACTGTTGAAGGTAATTTGGTGGTGATAATCCGCAATATGCGTATCGGGCTTATGCAGCAGCGTAACATCACGGAAAATCCCGCTCATGCGCCACATATCCTGGTCTTCAAGCCAGGTACCATCGCACCAGCGCAGTACCATTACAGCAAGGTGGTTTTCACCGGGTTGCAACCAGGGCGTCAGGTCAAATTCAGCAGGCAGGCGGCTGTCCTGGCTGTACCCCACCCAGTGCCCGTTGCACCACAGGTAAAATGCAGAATTCACGCCATCAAAAATAATGCGTGTTTGCCCGCTATCAAGCCAGTTCTGGTCCACAGTAAACACGCGCGAATAGCACCCGGTAGGGTTATCCACGGGTACCTGCGGCGGGGTTGTAGCAATAGGGTAATTCACATTGGTGTACACCGGCACATCAAACCCCGGTAGCAACTGCCAGTTTCCCGGGACCACCGCCTCTATAGCTGATTCCAGTGGCCGGGTAACCCATTCTGCAGGCACCGCTTCAGGGCGGGGAAACCAGGTGAATTGCCATGCCCCATTCAGGCTTAACCGTCCATTACCCGGTTTTTTATGCACAGCGCTCACTTCATCGGGCCAGCCCGCAAGTGGAGCATGGCTCGCCAGGCGATGCCAGTGAGTCACTGATGGGTTCTCCCAGTCACGGCGTGCAACCAGGGCAGACAAAGCAGAAGCAGGTTCAGAACAAGGCGTGGCAGACATAGTTCCCTCATAAATTGCGAAGCGCTCACATTCACAATAATTTGAATGAATATGAGCACGCCGTAAATACCAGGAAAGAGAATAAGCGAAGCGGATCACATCCCGTTTACGAAGACAATTTCGCAACCTGCTTCGCCAGCATATGTAACTGCTGTGCTAATACCTCTGGCTGAGGTCTGCCCTTGCCTGCCTCACCAGTCGATTCACGCGTCACCAGCGTAACTGGCAGGCATTGTGATGCAGGCGTTTTTTTCCCCGCCACACTGTTTAGCCAGAACACACAGGACTCACCTAACTGGCGAAAATCCTGGCGGATGGTGGTTAAAGGCGGGGTAAACCATGCGCTGTCTGCTGTATCGTCAAAACCAACCACACTTATCTCACCCGGCACGGAGATACCGCGCTCAGCACAAGCGCGCAACACACCCAAAGCCATTTGATCATTGGCAACCAAAATGCCCTGCGGTTGGTAACGGAGTAATGCCTGAGCCTGCAGATAACCGCTGTAAGCACTCCAGTCGCCCTCACCTTGTGCGACAGGTTGTAAACCTGCCTGTGCCAGTGTATTCATCCAGCCGGCCCGGCGTTGTTCAGCACTGACAGAAGATAATGGGCCATGAAGCAACGCTATGCGGTTTAATGACAGTGACAAAAGATGTTTCGCACCCAGCGCCGCTCCCTGTGCGGCGTCAAAAGTGACGCTGGGTACCTGAGCGCTGGCGGGAACATCCAAAAAGAGTATCGGGGCATGCGTATAACGCTCCACCAGCGCTGATGCCTGACTGGTGGACAGAGGTAAATTAATTGCTACAGCTTCCACTCGCTGAGCCAGTAGGGTATCCAGCGCACGGCAACACGCCTGTTCATTTAACTCCTCCAGCATAGCGATGGAAACATCCACGCCAACCTGTGACGCCTGGGACTTAATCGCCGCCGCAATTTGCGAAGGCGCATGCAGGGACAAGTCTGTGGTTATCAACCCCCATATACGCCGCCTTTTCCCTGCGAGCTGTCGGGCTGCCGGATCTGGCACATAATGGAGCGCCTGCATTGCCTGTTCGACATTCTGCCGGGTACGAACCGATACATTTGCCGCCCCGTTAATAACACGAGAAACTGTCTGATAAGACACGCCCGCGCGTGCTGCGACATCATATAAGGTTATCGTTTTATTGCTCATAACCGGCCCCTGAGAGTAAAAGCGCTATACTACCTCAGAGTGGGCTTTTCAGATCAGAAAGTGTATTGCCTTGTGATTTCTGGCTACTTTCAGCCATGTGCTTCTCGTGGCGGCGTGTGGCGAACCAGGGAAGTGTCAGTTGAATAAGTGGCCCAATACTCACTGCATACAACACCGTGCCAATCCCCAGACTTCCCCCCATCAAAAAACCAACAAGCAGCACTGTCAGTTCAATAGCTGTTCTGATACGCCGTATCGGCCAACCCATTCTGTTATGCATCCCGGTCATCAGCCCATCACGAGGGCCAGCGCCAAACCCGGCGCCAATATATAAACTGGTGGCCAGTGCATTCAGCACTATCGCAGCAACCAGACACAGGCTGCGTACCCATAAATCTGTGACTGGCGGGAAAACAGCCAGTACTGCATCGGCCACCAGCCCCAGCACAACCACATTGCTGATAGTTCCCAGACCAGGCTTCTGGCGCATTGGCCACCACAACAATAAAACCAACGCCCCCACCAAAATGACGGTTTGCCCGAGCTTCAGCCCGGTCAGTTGGGCAAGCCCCATATGAAACACATCCCACGGATCAAGCCCCAGGTTGGCGCGGTAAAACACCGCAATTGAGATGCCATAAAACACCAGACCTGTGTACAACTGAACTAAGCGGCGCAACATAATACTTTCCTGTTCTTTGCAGACATGTTTATACTCTGCTCAATAATGGACTTAATAATAAGGTCCAGTTTATAAAAAGTGGACTGCTATGACTCAACGACAACTACGCAGTGCTTCGTTATTGAAAATACTGGGCCAGTGGCATCATCCGGACACGCGTATTCCCGTTTATCGGCAACTGGCTGAAGGACTGCGCTTACTGATACTTGATGGCCGGTTGCCTTTAAACAGCCGGTTACCCGGAGAACGAGAACTGGCAGATTCACTGGCACTGAGCCGCACAACCGTGGCTAATGCACTAAATCAGTTGCGTGAAGAGGGTTACCTGCAAAGCCGCCAGGGATCGGGTTCAGTTACTCGCCTGCCTGATACACAGGTAATCCAGCAGGCCTCTACGGTTCCCGGCGATACACTGGACCTTGCCACCGCGGCCCTTCCTGCCAGCCCGGCAATCCACCAGGCTTACCAGCGCGCCATTACCGGGCTGACAGAACACCTGGGTTCCACTGGCTATGATTCACAGGGCCTGCCGCGCCTGCGAACGGCGATTGCACGGCATTACTGCCAGCGAGGCCTGACAACCACACCAGACCAGATAATGGTGGTCAACGGCGCGGTCAGTGGGCTGGCATTATTATTGCGGTTGTTCACCGGGCCCGGAGACAGAGTGTTGGTTGACCATCCCACTTACCCTATGGCGCTGGACGCCATCCGGGGTGCTTCCTGCCGCCCGGTAGGCGTCACCCTGCCGGCGAATGAAGGCTGGGACTATGATGGTTTTGCCGCCACACTGGCTCAAACATCTCCCCGCCTTGCCTACCTTATCCCGGATTTTCATAACCCAACCGGGCGCTGTATGAGCCTTGCAGAGCGTCAGAACATCGCGGCTATTGCACAACGCAGCCACACCCCGTTGGTGGTTGACGAAACCATGGCTGAATTATGGTATGACGCCCCTCCACCACCACCTCTGGCCTGTTTTGGCGATGCGGAAAACATAATTACTCTGGGTTCTTGCGGCAAAAGCTTTTGGGGAGGTTTACGTCTGGGCTGGATACGAACTTCCCCTGGGGTGATAGCCCGTCTGGTTCAACAACGTAACACCCTCGATTTGGGTTCTCCGCTGCTTGAGCAACTCGCTGCGGCTATTTTGATAGAAGAGGAAGAGGCAATTTTACAGGAAAAACGCCAACAACTGCGGGTACAGCGCGACCAGTGTCTGGCATTGATACAGTCATACTTTCCAAACTGGCAAACAACCTCCCCAGTTGGAGGCTTATCATTCTGGGTCACACTGCCTTCCCCAGTTGCAACACGGTTTGCAGCCAGTGCAGAGAATATTGGCATTCACCTGGGACCCGGCCCGCGGTTCGGTATAGATGGCGCTTTTGAACGTTTCTTACGCCTGCCTTTCACGCTGGAAACGGCCAGAATGGAGATGGCACTGATGCGCCTGGTTCCGGTGTGGCAACAACTTGCTCTGGTTCGCTCACCCGTAAGCAATACGATGATTTAACACATGCTCGCCAGACACCCGGTCGCACCAAAAAGAGAACGGCGAGCCAGAAAGCTCGCCGTTTTGAATATCATCCATGATGCACATTACCTTTGAGGCAATGCCACCTTAACAAGTCGTTATGAACACTCAAGGTAATTCCGGTTGCACAAAAATGATATTTTTATGACACTATTATTTCATATAAATTTCATTTTCATGTCAGTAATATGACAATCGGCATTAAACCACGGTAAATATTCATGCCATACAGTTACAATCAATAGACCTGATATTGCCGTATAACATGAAAAAAGTGGCAAAATCAATGTTGCCGCGGAACCGGAAAACCTTTTACAGAAATAACAAACCCATTATCTCTGCGCTTTATTTTTGCACCGGCATCACACCAGTCTGAAGCTATGCGAAAAAACTCATCACTCCCCACATTCCAGCCAAGGCGAACATGCTTAACAAACCCGGAGCGCAATAATTCACATGCTTCATTGTAACTGTGAGCCACACTCACATTATCGTCAGCCATTATTTCCTCTTCTTAAGAAGTTTTCTCAATGCTTTGATTTCTTTAGCGTTTAATGGTTGAACCCCTTCTTCCTCTTCTGTGTGCTGGTTATCAATGTCATCTTCCTTAACCCCAGCATCAAGGCTTGCAAAAGCTATTCTCAAAAACTCTTCTGTTACTGCACCCAATGTTTCCCCATGCAGTTCAGCATAACTACGCACTTGTTCTTTAAGCTCACTGCTAATTTTTACATTTAGCACTGCGGTTTCCATATGCTTTCCTTTGAGTTTATATAGCGCAATAATATTATTCTTATTACACGAATTGCCAGGAAAAATCCATCACTATTCTGTTGCGGAAAAATGACTGTCAATACAGACAGGAAAATAAATGTGATCTGAAACTCACTCTGTAGCAATAAATTTCATTGTTACATTGATATACTTATTTTTACTGTTGTTGTTTTTCGGGAAATGGAATGAAAAAACGGTGTATTGTGATCCTACCCACGTAATGTGGACACAGCCCTAAGCGAGGTTCTGGTTTTCAAACTGTTCCGGGCTGAGGCCACCACCGATCGTAATCACACCCGATATAATTAAATACCGTCGTCCGCATTATTTCCCGACTGATAAAGCGTTCACCATGGATGCATTCTACTTTCAGTGACTGGAAGAAGCTTTCCGCACAGGCGTTATCGTAACAGCAGCCCTTTGCACTCATGCTACCGCGCAGGTTATATCGCTTCAGTAGCGCCTGATAATCTGCTGAGCAATACTGCCCGCCACGATCCGTGTGGACGATGATATTTTCCGGACATTTACGCCGCCAGAGCGCCATCTGTAACGCATCGCAGGTCAGTTTCGCCGCCATTCGTGAGGACATCGACCAGCCAATAACGGCACGAGACCAGAGGTCAGTCACCACCGCCAGATACAGTCAGCCTTCATCCGTGCGAAGGTTCGTGATGTCTCCGGACCACTTCTGGTTCGGACCACTGGCATAAAAATTCTGTTTCAGCAGGTTTTCTGACACCGGCAGGCCGTGCTCACGGTAACTGACCGGGCTGATAGCGACGTTTGAGCCAGGCATACCAGCCGCTTCGGGCAACCCGAAGCACCTGGCACATGGCTTTGACGCTGAATTCAGCCTGATGCTTTTTGATGAAGACATACTTCATTTCAGGCGCTTCGCGAAGTATGTCGCGGCCTTTTGGAGAATGACCAGCTCTTCATCCCCTTCAGCCAGTTGTCGCTTAAGGCGGGCAATTTCGACGGACATTTCCTGTTCACGTTCGGAAGATGAATGTGTATTTTTCAGCCAAATTGATTTAAGTTAAGTCACTTTTTGGATATTATGCCTGCGATATCAATATGATTTATATGGAATAATCAAGGGTGTTCCCCTGTGATAGCAAGTCGGTACAAGGAGCGATCTGCTAACACCTGAAAAATTACTGCAAGTCGCTTACAGCAAAGGGACCGTACCAACCCGAGTACGCTATAACTGGATTACTGACGATGAAACCGGGCGATTAAAAGCTGTCGGCTATCATACCAGTACTGAAAGCGGGCGTGATCAGGTTCGTGTTCGTATGCTGGAAAAACAAAGGGATGGTAGCTATGAATTTTGGGGCGATGAGAGAAGCGATAAACCGCTGATCACATGGACACCAGCGAGTACGCAGGGATCGCAAAGTAGCTGGAATACAGGCAATAACAGCCCGCAGGCGGGTACTGTAACGATTCCGGGGCTTGAACATCCTGATATTCAGGGCGTAACTATCACCACAACGCCAGTACCGGAAGAGAAGGATTTTCGGGATTACATTCTGGTGTTTTCGGGGAACATCCACCCGCCGATCTACATCTATCTCAGTAAACCTCCGGTAGAACTGCTGGAAGTTGATCTATACAGCAACTTTACAGGTAGGCCGCGAAATGGTACTCACGCAGATCACATGCCATCGGCAGCAGCAGTGAGAGCATTCTTGCGACGTGAATATCCTGATGCAAAACCTGCTGAAATTGACAGTATGGCGAAGGATGTAGCAGCAATCATTATTCCCTCCGAAATCCACCAGAAGTTAAGTGCTACCTATGGTGGTAGGAACAATCCAGTACAACTCCAGCAGGATTCAAAAAACTTAAGGGCAGCATTAGAACGAGATATTGAAACAATTAGACCTGCTCTAAAAGAACGTGGCTTAACTGATGGTCAGATCGATGAAGCCAAAGCTAAGATGCACCAACTGAATCATGAACAAGGGTTATATTAATGACCGTAAATGTTGAAAAATTAATCAATAGCTTAGGGAAACCGTATCAGGATATTTTTGATGCAGGACTTATTCCTTATAAGACTAAACCTACGGGCTATCCGGGTGATCCCGTTCTTACTTTAAGTATGATGAATGAAGGCATTTATCTTGCGTTCAAGCGGGATGGTGTAACTCTTTATTCTATAGAGCTTTTTTTGCAAAATCCCAAGAAAGCTAATTATCGTTTCCCTAATGAGCTTCCATCACCTTTAGAGGCCGAAATGGTACGTCCGTGGGTTCATGCTCAGTTTGGTTCCCCTGATAAATTTCTGCCGCCAAGGAAGCGTTTACGCAAAGATGTTGGTTACACAGATCTTTTTACTGTTATGGATTTCCACATTCCGATCAGTATGCAGATCGACTATGATTTGCAGGAACGAGTAAAAGAAGTTGCATTCATCACAACTTCTGAAGTTCGTTGGTGATCAATCGCAGGCGGTCTAGACTAGGCCGCTTTTTCGTCCTCGCTAAAAGTACTGGTCCTTACATCACAAAACAATCAAAACCCAGCCCATCCATTTTTTGACAAAAAATCTTAAGTAATCTTTTACTCAGAAAAAAGTACAGTCAGTATTTTTCTGCACGATTTAAAATCCTGTTCGTCTGATCAGGTCCAACCCCGCCGACCAAATGCCGTGTATTCAGATCTCAGTACTGAACTTTTCACTAACCCTACATTGCCTAAAAACGCACGGTCAAAAATCTCTTTTGGGTACTCCCTAACGATACTCGTTTTTCTCGTCTCGTTAAGTATCATTTATATGTTGTACGGGTTTAAATGATACTAATCAGCGGTGAGGACAGGAAAATGATTTTTGGTTATGCGAGAGTCTCAACAAAGGATCAGAATCTTGAGCGTCAGTTGGCAGTACTGGAAATCTGTATGTGACAAAATCGTTACAGAGAGAGGATCAGGGAAGTCCACCAGCGAAAGACTTGAACTGTTGAACCGCCTTTCACACCTCCGCGAAGGTGATACTCTTATTACTCATACAATCGACCGCCTTGCACGTAATACTCGCGATTTACTGGAAATGATTGATAGCCTCGTTGAACGTGGGATCACTGTTCAGTTCCTTGCTAACTCATGAGTTTTGATAACTCCCCACAATCACGCCTGATCCTAACCATGATGGGGGCAGTCGCCGAATTCGAGCGAAGAATGATCGCATCACGCCGCAACGAAGGGATTACCCTTGCTAAAGAAGCTCGTAAGTACAAAGGCAAGCAAAAGAACAAAGAATTGCACAGTAAAATCATTGAAATGCTTCAAGCAGGGAAGAACACACCGGACGAGATCGCAAAACTGTGCGATTGCGGTCGAGCTACCGTGTTTCGCATAAAGAAAGAGATGCTTGCCAGTACTGGTAGTATTGAGGACTGATATAGCGGAAGAGAGCAAAGGAAAGGATTGCATAGGGTATTGTTTCTCGAATCCTTTCGATATCCAAACGTTACTTTATACGAGGCTTTATAGCCTCTTCTTTATTTTATTATTAATCAATGTGTTACAATTTATTTTTTGCGTTTTATTACTACAGTAATTAACTGTCATTCACCACAGTGATTGCCATTAAAGCGTGTTATTTCGGCTTAACAGGCAATGGGAAAACAATCAGTAAAAACGCAAACAGAAGAATAGCCACTGCATTACGCCTGCTCACTACTTGTTATTCAACCAGCCTGGCGGACTATACAGGTAACATGCCCACACCCGGCGGAAGTACTCCACCAGGTGTGAACAACCAGAGGCAGCGCTATGTTCAGGTATCCAGGCTAAAGGCAGATCCAGGATCACTTTGAATACCGTCACTACCTTCAAGCTGTTCAATGTTGAAGAACTTCACTACATTGCGGCTATCAAGACAAATCAGTAGCACATTCATCTTTCGGGGATGCATTGCTCCGCCCTGCATTACCTGATGGGGTTCTCGCCAGACATACATCATGATTTTATTACCATCATCATCAAACAAATAGTTACGAGGCTCCCCTAATCGGGCAATAATCCCCGTTTCAGTGGAAACCCCTTTGGTGATGATTTTATTCAAGTGTAACTTGCTGTCTGGGCTCAAAAAGCTGTTCTGCATACCCGCAGGGTAGCGATGCACCCAATGTCTCTCGACAACTTCACCATTAATTAATGCTGTCAGTTGCGTTGTCTGTGCAGCTTGTTGCCCCTGAGGCCCTGTCCAGTTCTGCATCCAGACTGCTATTTGTTTACCTTGTGGCGACCAGAGTGTGCGTGACGGCACACCGTACTGTTGAATCAGCCTGGTTAATGAAGTGCTTCCATCAATAATCCCCGACTGCGTTGCCGACACAGTGTTTGCGCTAAGAGCAGGAACAGCGGGTGGTTTTGCCACACAACCCGTTAAGCCAATTGCAGCAATGACATACAGTGTTTGTATTATTTTCATTGTTTTTTCCCAAAAAACATCCGGGCCAGCCTGGATTACAGACTACTGACACAGCCAGAACAGTATTCTCATTGCTGGTATAAGCGCTGTAACCCGCCCCCGGCAAAGAGATGTCTCATGGATGAGACGAACAAAGCCCGCACAATGGCAATTTAAACACAAAGCCTGCAGGCAGAAAAAGTGCTGTCAAAGCTACCAAAGAAAATGCCTGGAAATGAAGTCGTAATGTCTCATTTTATCAATCAGTAATATGACCAATTCTTACTTTTGAAATATTTCACCACATGAAGAACAAAATAAGACCTTTTCCACCATAACTATCTACCCAAACTTTACCAACTATTAACTTTATTCATCCAGATGAGCTTTCGTTGAAGTTCACTCTATTACACTGCACAGACAATTCTTATTTGATTTATTTTTTTAGCTGCTGGGGCATTTATGTCTTTGAATGAAACACCGTTACACACTGCTAATGAGCAAGGCATTAGCCACGGGTCACTGGTCTTTGCTATAGCCCGGGGGCTGATTGTGCCACCTGCGGCTATCTGGCAAAACAAACACTACCGGTTGAAATTTTTACTACGTTCGCTGTGGTACTGGAAACCGACCAACAGCATGCTGACAGCTTTAGCGCAATTACCTGAATTCCCGGCGTTATTACAAGCGCAGGTCACGCTGCCCAGCAAACCGCACCGCCATTATTTGCGCCTGGGTCTGACTGCTTCACAGCGAGCTCATGCTGTTGTGGCTCACTACCATTTTTTACATCAACACACCAGCCCAACACTTTTCGAGGCACTGACAGCCAGCGAACCAACTCTGCTATTCAGTTTTACCGGACGTAACGAAGAGTTATTCTCACTCAAAGCTTCTACCGCCCGTAATGCAGAACGCGAAGGTGAAAGCACGCTGTGGTTGTTTATGGGCAACGATTTACTGGCAAGTTTGACGTTCTCAATCACAGGCTCTGCACAATGCCCGGTACTGTTTATTGGCGGTGTACAGGGGCCACGCCGCCAGATTACCAATGACACCATTAAACAGGCCACCAAAGCCTGCCATGGCCTGTTTCCCAAGCGTATTTTGTTGGAAGTTATCTGGCAATTATGCAACCAGTGGCATCCAGAAAAGATCTATGGCGTGAGTGATGCAGGGCATGTATTCCGCGGATGGCGTTACCGTTTCAGTAAGGCACGCCATCTTCATGCAAGTTATGACGAATTCTGGGAATCCGTTAGCGGTACCAAAGCCGGCCGGTATCAGTGGCAGCTTCCGGCATGCCTTCCGCGGAAAAGCCTTGATGATATCGCCAGCAAGAAACGCGCGGAATACCGCCGCCGTTACCTGTTGCAGGATGAGATCGAGCAAAAAATACTGACACTAATCGCTGATGGCCCGCAAAGCAGTTCATAATTTCCCGGCACACAGCCAAAGCTGCTCCCCCCAATAACGTCATTCAGTATCCGCAGGTTGAGCGAAGCAATACATCTCAGCCTGCATGCCTTTTATTACCAAAACAAGGGGAAAACCAGAGCGTGCAGAACGCACAAATGGGTGGGGGCCCTGCCAGCTACATCCCGGCACACACGTCGCCTGCTGCGGCTGCTTCCTTCCGGACCTGACCGAGTTCACAAGTTAGTGTTGCGGGAGAACCAACAGAGCCCCCATTGAGAGCGTTGTATTCCAACGCGCGGGGCGCATTATCTCTGTTGATCCTGGTAATTGCAAGTCAACAGGGTCTGGATGCCGGTTTATTGCACAGTTGACTTTGTTTCTTCCTTATCTGCCACCGGGTATAGTCATGTGGATGGAGCAAAGGAGTAACATATGGCCTCAACAGACAATTTCGCGCAGCGGGTGTACCAGATAATTGCGGCGATTCCTTCCGGCAGAATAACCACTTATGGTGATGTGGCTCGTATGGCTGGTTCACCGCGCGCGGCTCGTCAGGTAGGTGGCGTGCTCAAACGGCTACCAGAAGGCTCACGCCTGCCATGGCACAGGGTTGTGAACCGCACAGGCCAAATCTCACTGACCGGCCCGGACCTCAGCCGCCAGCGCCAGGCATTACTGGCAGAAGGTGTGCAGGTATCCGGGAATGGGAAAATCGACCTGCCACGCTACCGTTGGCCTGAATAAAAGAAAACAGCGCCCAGAGGCGCTGTCAGATTAATGAAAAAGAAGGGAAAAGCGTGGTTTTCCCTTCTTTTTAGTTAGCGGATGAAAATCAATTACCGGTTTGCATTTGTGATTGCTGCTGTTGCGGCAAGAAATGCGTAGGTACAGGCTCCGCTTCAGTTACTTTTCCCGGTTGTACTGCAACCGCGGTATTTTGCAACGGAATCAGACGCAGGTCAGTACTGTTCACACCATTAGTGATTACCGGTTTAAAGGAATCAGACATAAAGATCAGCTTGCCGTCCACGGTAATCGCAGCACTTAACAAAATCCGGGCATTCTGGCGGATGTCGGCCAGGTCGTAAGGCAGCACATAGCTAAAGGGTGCCTGGTGGCCTTCAAGGTTAACCACTTTCTGCGATAAGACTCTCGCAGGTGAATCCGCGCGTGAAGCATCAGACAAGGTTACTGTCAGTACCGCATTTTGTGGCAATGCCAAACGCTGGTTAATAACAATATTACCGGACAGATGAGGTTTCTGCATATCAGCCTGTGAAGCGAGGCGAGAATAGGCAAAGTTCGGGTTCGGGACTTCATAAGTATTGCGAAATTGTTGTGCACAGCCAGCCAGGACAAAAGCAGCAGCCAGACCGCAAATTACGGGTGTCAGTTTCATCGTTTTTCTCCTTCTCCTGCCACCTGCCGATACAGTCGATATCGTTGTGGTGGGGGGTTGGTTTATTGCTTATCAGGGTAAGTCTGGCATATTACCTGATTTTTTGCTGGTAAAAGACTGTAAATTCAGATAATTGAACCCATCGGACCAGTTAAAAATCCAGGTTATACTTAACAGGATGTGTCGTATTGCGTCCGGGTGTGCCGGCCTTCCGCTTTTATGCGTGTTTGTCTGCATTGAGGAAGGAAGTACCGGTACGCTGGTTGTGTCGCAAAACCGCGCATCAGGCCATATGGTCACTACACACACCGACTAAAAACTCCGCAGCCAGAGGGTGTACTATGAGTCAGGCGTTAAATAATTTGTTAGCCCTGTTAAATCTTGAAAAAATTGAAGAAGGCCTGTTTCGTGGGCAAAGTGAAGACCTTGGCCTGCGCCAGGTATTTGGCGGCCAGGTCGTTGGGCAGGCGCTGTATGCAGCAAAAGAAACGGTTCCCGCAGAACGCCTGGTGCACTCCTTTCACAGCTATTTTCTGCGCCCCGGAGACAGCAAGAAAGCCATTGTTTATGATGTTGAAGTACTGCGTGATGGCAACAGCTTTAGTGCCAGGCGCGTGTCCGCCATTCAAAATGGCAAGCCAATCTTTTATATGACAGCATCATTTCAAGCACCTGAGCCTGGTTTTGAACACCAGAAAACCATGCCAGAAGCCCCGAAACCGGAGTCACTTAAATCCGAAACGGATATTGCCAAACTGTTTGAGCATATGCTCCCTCCACTGGCTAAAGAAAAATTTTTAAGCGATAAACCGCTGGAGATCCGCCCGGTCGTGTTCCATAACCCTTTAAAAGGCCATGTGGATAAACCTGAACGCCAGGTCTGGATGCGGGCGAATGGCACAATGCCGGACGATTTACGCATTCACCAGTACTTACTGGGTTATGCATCTGACTTTAACTTTCTGCCCACAGCTTTACAGCCGCACGGAATAGGGTTTCTGGAACACGGGATGCAGGTTGCCACTATTGATCACTCTATGTGGTTCCACCGCCCTTTCAGCTTTAACGAGTGGTTGCTCTACAGCGTGGAAAGCACTTCAGCATCCAGTGCCAGAGGTTTTGTACGCGGCGAGTTTTATACGCAGGATGGGGTTTTGGTGGCTTCAACAGTGCAGGAAGGCGTTATGCGCCAGCGGGGTTAACCTGTTCGAATAGCCCACAAATGAGAGTTTGTGGGCTGGCATAAAATGAACTCAGGCCGCTATCTCCGTATCACCCTGAGTTCAACACCTGTTTAATGCTGGCGTAGTTGGCGCACCAGGGTAGCCATGCGCCGTGTTCGGCAATACAGGATGAACAGCACAAATGCCTGGCAATTGAATATCCAGCGCGCCGCACACAATGCCACGAATGCAAGACAAACTGCCCACTGCCCGCCACCACCCCAGAACAGGCCTCGTACTCCTTGCCCCACCGTTAGTACCACTAAGACCACAAATAACCAACTCAAACATGTAATACCCGCCACATACCCCCTTGAGGCAAGCGATACACATACCAGGGAGGTTACCAGCATCACAATTGCTGGCACAAAAAAACTCAGGGCATGTTCTGCCGGGGTCAAATGGGTAAAGTTACTCAAAAAAACCAGCACGAGGTGCTTTGCACTACGGATAAAGCAAAGAAAGTGGCACCGATGTTACGCACCACAGCAGAAGTGGTTCTGAAATACGTTCGTCGAGAATGGTGATTTCAAACGGCTACTACTGCAAGGAGGTTTTCTGAGCGAGTCGGGCGGTTCAAAAATATACTGGCCTTATTAGATTAAAGTCCCGGTCTTATGACCAGGACTTTGTCATCAATCGGAGAGACAACAGTCCCTCTTTTTTATGCCTGGCTATTACACCAGGCACTCAGCAACCAGCGGGATTATGCGTTGTAAGCATTTTCACCGTGGCTGTTAACATCCAGACCTTCACGTTCCTGATCTTCCGGAACACGCAGGCCAACAGTCATATCGGCAATTTTGTAACCAATGAAGGCAACAACGCCAGACCAGACAATGGTAATCAGCACGCTTTCCAGTTGAACCATCAGTTGGTGGCCCATAGTGACACCCTCTGCGAAACCAACACCACCCAGTGAAGAGGATGCGAAGATACCGGTCAGGATACAACCTACGATACCGCAAACACCGTGAACGCCGAACACATCACACGGGTCATCAACACGCAACCAGCGTTTCAGTGCAGTAACCCCCCACAGGCCAGCAATGCCCGCCGCGATACCAACGATAAGCGCACCACCAACACCGATATAACCACAAGCAGGCGTTACCGCAACCAGACCCGCGATAGCACCAGAACAAGAGCCCAGCAGAGACGGTTTACCACGAATCGCCCACTCACCAAATACCCAGGCAAGGATAGCCGCAGCAGTTGCAACAACGGTATTAAGGAAAGCCAGACCAGCGATTTCATTCGCCGCACTTGCTGAACCCGCATTGAAGCCGAACCAGCCAACATACAGAATCGCGGTACCAGTAAATACCATTGGCAGGTTATGCGGTTTGAACGCTTCTTTGCCGAAGCCAACGCGTTTGCCCATCATATAGGCACCCACCAGGCCAGCAACTGCTGCGTTAATATGCACCACTGTACCGCCAGCGAAATCCAGCGCTCCATGGGTTGCCAGCAGACCGCCGCCCCAGACCATATGCGCAATCGGCACATAAGACAGGGTCATCCACACAACAACGAAGATCAGCACTGCAGAGAAACGAATACGTTCAGCCAGGGCACCAACAATCAGGCCAACGGTGATACACGCGAAGGAGCCCTGGAAGGAAACGTGGATGTACTGATAGAAAGTACCCATCAGATCGGTAATTTTGATGCCTTTCAGCATGGTCCAGTCAAAGCTACCGAAGAAATTGTTACCAGTGCTGAATGCCAGGGTATAGCCATAGACCACCCACAACACGCACACCAGCGCGAAAGTTACAGAAACCTGAGTCAGCATGGACAGCACGTTCTTGGAACGAATCAGTCCACCGTAAAATAACGCAATCCCAGGAATCGACATGAACAGCACCAGTGCGGTGCAAATCATCATAAAAGCGTTATCGGCTTTATCAACTACTGCTGGTGCAGCCATTGCAAGTGATGGCAACAATGCCAGCGCCCCGAGGCCAAGTTTAATGCCAAATTTACTCATTTTATCCATCCCTTTCACCATTGCCAGGAATCAGAGGGCCGCTTCGTCGGCTTCGCCCGTACGAATACGAATGACACGTTGTAATTCAGCAACGAAAATTTTGCCGTCGCCAATTTTGCCTGTGTAGGCAGCTTTACTAATTACATCAATAACTTCGTCGAGTTGATCGTCAGCAATGGCTACGTCAATTTTCACTTTTGGGAGAAAGTTAACGCTGTATTCTGCTCCGCGGTACAACTCGGCGTGCCCTTTCTGGCGACCAAAGCCTTTCACTTCGGTCACTGTCAGCCCCTGAATGCCAATAGATGAAAGCGCTTCACGGACGTCTTCCAGTTTGAATGGTTTAATTACCACGGTAACCAGCTTCATAAATCCCCTCCAGTAAGAAATCGGTAAGTGCCGCAGCGAACAGGGATTACTAAGCAATCAACGTGCCAAAAGTATAAATCAGCAACTTTCAGCGTCTTAATGAGGTGAGAGGCGGGTTAACTGAAAAGACCGGAAACAATGTTGTCGCCAGGAACATTCCTGAAAAATAAAAACGCACCTTTTTGGTGCGTTTTTATAAAAAACACTGCACCAATAGTGCAATGGGTTAAATGTTCGCCAGATAATGGTGCATTACATAACAGCAGACTCTTCATAGCTGCTGGAGGCTAATTCTTCACCAGCCAACTGTAACTGATACATTTGCCAGTAACGCCCACGCTTCGCCAGGAGTGCCTCATGCCGGCCACTCTCAACTGCCTGCCCACGGTGCAACACCAGAATAGTATCAGCCTGGGTAATGGTGGAAAGCCGGTGAGCAATTACGACCAGAGTGGTTCGCTGGCGTAAGGCACTGAGTGCATGCCCTATCGCCTGCTCGGTGCCTGAATCAATATTGGCAGTCGCTTCATCCAGAATAAGTATTTCCGGGGTATCAACCAGTACCCGGGCAAGTGCCAGCAACTGTTTTTGCCCGACCGACAACGTATTGCCCTGCTCACCTAATTGGGTATGAATACCTTCAGGCATTGAGCGCACAAGGTCAGCCAGTTGCACGGTCTCCAGCGCCTGCCAGACACGCTCTTCACTGATATCCCGCCCCAGTGTCACATTCATATATAGCGATTCAGCCATCACCACCGGATCTTGCTGCACCATCGCCACACCTTTGCGCAGGACACTATGGCTCAGGCTTTCTAACGGACGGCCATCAAGGCGTATCTCCCCTTGTGACCACGGGTAATAACCCATCAATAAATTTGCCAGTGTGCTCTTGCCACTGCCCGTGTGCCCAACCAGAGCGATAAAGCTTTTCGCTGGTGCCTGCAGGTTAATATCACGCAGCACATTCTGACCATCGCGATAGGCAAAAGAGAGTTCAGAGACATCAATACGCCCGGATGCCAGTGGTTGGTTATCCGGGCCATAGTGCTGTTGTTGGCAGTCCATTAACTCAAATACGCGTTCCCCTGCTACAACCGCCTGCTGCAGCATCGACTGCTGGGTTGTTAACTGAATCAAAGGCTCATTCAAACGCCCCAGATAGCTGATAAAGGCGTACAGCACCCCGACTTCAATTGCGCCATTACCGGCATACCCGAACTGAAACAACAGCCCACATAAAATTAGTGCTGAGAACAGGCTCAATAGAGGGCGTAGCAGAAAGCCTTCCAGTTTCAGGGTTTGCATACGCGCGTCATAGTGTGCTTCACTGGCATCCGCCAGTTTTTTACCAAAGCGCATCTGCTGGCGAAATTGCTGGATAACCCCCATGCCATTAACCGCTTCATTAAAACCGTCATTGATATCCGCGAGGTAACTGCGTACCCGCCGGACAATTGACGTACTCAGGCGTTGGTAAATCAGCATAACCACCAGAACGGCAGGGAAAATAACGATAGCCACCAGCGCCATACGCCAGTTTAATGAGAACATCGCCACCAGCATCGCACCAATTAATGCAGCGCTGCGCAACACAGTTGCTACCACGGTGACATACAAATCGCGGATAACCTCGGTATCATTTGTCACACGGGAGATCAGTTGACCGACAGGTTGGGTGTCAAATGCACTCACTGGCTGGCGCAACGCTGCATCCATTACATCAGTACGCAATTGTTGCACAACCCCCACAGCCGCCTCGTTAAACAACAAAGCCTGAGTGTAATGCAGCAATGCGGCCAGCCCCTGCAACAGGATATAAGCGGCGGCCAGCCCGCCGATCATCGCCAGCGGCAGTTGTTTTTCCGCAACCAGGTGGTCAATAAAGTAACTGATTAAGGCCGGGCCACTCACTTCCGCCGCCGAAGCCACCCACAGCATAATCACCGCTTTGATGATAGATTTACGCCAGGGAGAGCCATAGGCCAGAAGACGTTTTAGTGTCGGCCATAATGCAGGTTGAGATGGGTTACGCATGAGCCTGCTCCCCGGTTTCATCCTCTTCGTCCAGTGCGGCTTCCAGTTGTTGGTAACGGTACATATCACGATACCAGCCTTGCTGATTCGTCAGTTCAGAGTGGTGGCCGCGTTGCGCCACATTCCCTTGTTGAAGAACCAGTATTTCACTGGCTTCCGTTAACGCCGACAAGCGGTGGGCGCTGATAATCAATGTGTGCCCTGCGCCCCATTGCCTCAGGTTATGCAGAATTTGCTGCTCGGTTCTGCCATCAACCGCAGATAACGCATCATCAAGGATGAGTATTTCAGCATTGAGTAAAAGTGCGCGTGCAATAGATATACGCTGTTTTTGCCCACCGGAGAGCATCACCCCACGTTCACCCACTTCCGTTTCATAACCTTGAGGCAGGCGCAGAATATCGTCATGCACACTGGCCAGTTTTGCAACAGCTTCAATTTCAGCCTGGCTGGCACCGGGTTTGCCAAGCGCGATATTGTTTGCCACCGTGTCAGAGAATAAAAAAGGTGTCTGATTGACGACTGCCAGCCGTTGATGCCAACTGTTAAGCTGCAACTGCCGTAATGGCATACCATGAAATGAGATATCACCGTCATCTGTGTCGAAGTGGCGTTGTACCAGCGACAACAGCGTGCTTTTTCCGCCACCTGTAGGGCCACATAAACCGAGAATCTTCCCGGGTGCCAGGGTAAAATCAACCTGATGGAGTTGTGGGTGCTGACTCCCCGGCCAGGTAAAACTATTGATCTGGCAAACCAGTGTTCCCGGCCCTTCGGGTAGTACCTGCGAGCCATCTTCCACAACCGGTTTTTCCGCCAGTAAATCACGAATACGGCTGTAGGCAGCACTGCCACGTTCCACAATGTTGAACATCCAGGCAAGCGCCAGCATCGGCCAAATCATCAGCCCAAGGTACATCGCAAAACTTGTCAGTTGCCCAAGCGTCAACATTCCCTGGCTGACCATCCATGCTCCCCCGCCAATAGCGAGCATATTCGCCGTTGCAATAGCGACATAAATGGTTGGATCAAAACGGGCATCCACCGTAGCGACACGCATATTTTTCTCACCGGTATCCCGGGCATCTTCAGCAAATAAGGCAGACTGGCGGTCTTCGAGACCGAAAGCTTTAATCATGCGGATACTGGTCAGACTTTCTTGCGTCCGATCATTGAGGGAGGAAAAAGCGGCCTGAGCCAGTTTGAAGCGTTGGTGCAACTGGTCACCATAGCGCTTGATAACCAGCGCCATAACAGGCATTGGTAACAACGCCAGCAATGTCAGTTGCCAGCTAATCTGGGTACACATCACTACCAGCACGGCGCAGCCCATCACCAGAGAATCAACCAGGGTCAGTACCCCTTCGCCAGCGGCAAACACCACCCGGTCAACATCATTGGTTGCCCGGGCCATCAGATCACCGGTACGGTGGCGCAGGTAAAATGCCGGGCTCTGGCGGCTCAGTTGCCGGTAAAAATCCGCGCGTAACTCAACCGCAAGCCGGTAAGATGCGCCAAATAACAACACCCGCCAGACATAACGCAGTAAATACACCACGACCGCGATAACGGCCATTACCCCAATCCACAGCAGTAATTTGCTGAGAGTGAAATGTTCCAGTGTGACACCATCGACAATAATCCCCACCAGCTTAGGCGGGGCAAGTTGCAAAATTGCAATCACAATGAGTAACGTTACCGCACCCAAATAACGGCGCCATTCCCGGCGGAAGTACCAATGAAGTTGAGCAAATAATCGCACAGCAACGAGTCCTGAAACTGGCCTTTCACGAGCCAGTTTGTTGAATGAAATGGTTCAAATAGTGAACGAGTGCCTACAGTGGCAATGATGTGGTGTATTTTATCTGTTCCATGGCAAAACTCGAAGTGACATCGCTCAGCCCAGGCACATTGTTGACTAAACGCTTATAAAAATCATCAAACCGCTTCATATCCGCCACCTGAACACGCAACAAGTAATCGTATTCACCCGCCATGCGCCAAAACCCCAACACTTCAGTCATTGCAGAAACAACATTGACAAACTGGTTATACCATTCGCTGCTGTGATTCTGTGTTTTTATCAGCACAAATGCCGTGAGATTCAGCCCGAGAAGCTCCGGGTTCAGCAACGCCACTTTACCCAGAATATATCCTTCATCCTCAAGGCGTTTCAGCCGTTTCCAGCAGGGGGTGGTGGTCAGATTAACGGCATCCGCCAGCGCCTGCAAAGAGTATGTGCAATCTTCCTGCAGTAGCGCCAACAAACGACAGTCCGTTTTATCTAGCATAGCCACCTCAAAAGAGAAATATTTTCTCTCAATACTGAATATGGCAGAGAAAATAGCAACTTTTTTTTCTCCAGGTTGCGGTACGCTGAGCACAAATTGACAAACGGGCCAGAGCCATGAATAACTGGGTAACACACGCCATTCGTGAAATTAACGCCGATTACCAGCGTTCCGCTGATACACATTTAATTCGCCTGACACTTCCTGCATTTCCGGGAATCCATATTTATCTCAAAGATGAAAGCACACACCCGACAGGCAGCCTGAAGCACCGGCTGGCACGTTCACTGTTTTTGTACGGGTTATGCAATGGCTGGATAAAAGAAGGCACCACGATAATCGAAGCCTCTTCAGGATCCACCGCAGTTTCGGAAGCCTACTTTGCCCGTTTGCTTGGCCTGCCTTTTATTGCCGTCATGCCTGCCTGCACGGCCAAACGTAAAATTGAACAGATTACGTTCTATGGTGGTCGTTGCCATTTTGTTGACAGCCCCTGCCAGATTTATGATGCCTCAGAAACACTGGCCCGCGAGCTTAACGGCCATTATATGGACCAGTTTACCTATGCCGAGCGGGCAACAGACTGGCGTGGTAACAATAATATTGCCGACAGTATTTTCCGCCAAATGGCAAGCGAACCCTATTCTGAACCGGAGTACATCGTCATGAGCGCGGGCACTGGTGGAACATCTGCAACCATTGGGCGTTATCTGCGTCACCAGGGGCATCAAACCCGCCTGATGGTTGTCGACCCGGAAAACTCAGTGTTCCTGAACTACTGGCAGGATGGCGACAACCAGCGCCGGAGTGAGACCGGAAGCCGCATTGAAGGGATTGGCCGCCCGCGTGTGGAACCGTCGTTTATTCCCGGTGTGATTGACGACATGATGCGTGTGCCAGATTGCGCCACAATTGTCGCCATGCAATGGCTTGAAACCATTCTGGGCCGCAAAGTGGGCGCATCCACAGGTACTAATATGTGGGGAGTACTGAGCCTTGCGGCACAAATGCGTGATGCCGGGCAAACCGGTTCAATTGTTACCTTACTGTGCGACAGCGGTGAGCGTTATCTGGAAAGTTACTACAACCCTGAATGGGTTGCGGCCAACATTGGCAATCTTAGCGAAGCCCGCCTGGCTTTACAGGCCTTATTGAAGTAACAGACTGCCGGCTTCCATCGTGCTGATGCAAGCCTGGTCACACCACGAAAAACCAGTAGTCAGCATGGTGCGGGTTTCATTTTTACACAAACCCGCACCTTCCTTATCATGAAGCTGGTGAGCCAGCGGCGGGCGCGTTACCATATCCTATCTGTTTTTACTTATTACAAGGTTTACTATGAAACGTGCTGTTGTTGTGTTCAGTGGTGGGCAGGACTCCACTACTTGCCTGATTCAGGCACTACACCAGTATGACGAAGTGCACTGCGTCACATTTGATTATGGGCAGCGCCACCGGGCTGAAATTGATATTGCCCGTGAACTGGCACTGAAACTGGGTGCGAGAGCACACAAAGTGCTGGATGTTGGTTTGCTGAATGAACTGGCGGTAAGCAGCCTGACACGGGACAGCATTCCGGTGCCGGATTACGACCCAAATGCCAGTGGCATCCCTAATACCTTTGTCCCCGGGCGTAATATTCTGTTTTTAACCCTGGCCGCTATTTATGCCTGGCAGGTAAAAGCTGAAGCAGTAATTACCGGTGTATGTGAGACTGACTTCTCCGGTTACCCGGATTGCCGCGACGAATTCGTGAAAGCGCTGAACCACGCCGTTAACCTCGGCATGGCCTGTGAAATTCGCTTTGAAACGCCACTGATGTGGATAGATAAAGCACAAACCTGGGCCCTGGCTGATTACTGGGGAAAACTCGATTTGATTCGCACCGAAACGCTGACCTGCTATAACGGCATTAAAGGTGATGGTTGCGGCGAATGCGCAGCCTGTAACCTGCGAGCCAATGGCCTGAAACACTACCTGGCCGATAAAACCGCTGTCATGGCGGCAATGAAGCAAAAAACAGGCCTGCGTTAAACCAGCACAGCTACTGGCATGCTGGTGCATGCCAGTGCAATTCAGCCAATCATCTGCATCAGTTTTTCTTTTAATTCCCCTTCAACTGACAATGCTTTCTGGCTTTTCAAATCGACACAAACAAATGTAATCAGCGCATCCGCCACCACCTCGCCCCCAGGCTGAAGTGTAATAACCTGGCTTAGTACACCACTTTTCCCATTGAGTTGTTGCAGTTTACTGGTCACCAGTAAACGTTCCCCCAGCAAGGCTGGGCGCCGGTAATTGATATTGATATTGACTACGACAAAGGCAATATTTTGTGCACTCATCCAGCGAAAGCTTTCTTCTTCTTCCAGTGCGGCCCAACGGGCTTCTTCAAGGAATTCTAAGTAACGTGCATTATTCACATGCTGGTAAACATCCAAATGGAACCCGCGAACAGTGATTTCAGTCTGCATAACCATAGCCTGTATGCCTTTATGTTGTTATGAGGTAAGGAGGCCACACCAACTGGTATGACCTCCTTATTGTGGCAAAAATTAACAGTTACGCAACATTCACAATGTGATGCGATCGATATTCCGTTCAACCAGTGAATGGCCAATACCTGGTACATCACTCAGTTCGTCAACGGAGGAAAAAGCGCCGTACTGCTCACGCCACTCAACAATCGCCTGTGCTTTCTTCAGGCCAATACCACTCATGGCACTGGCTAATTCCTGTGCGCTGGCCTGGTTAATACTGACTTTTTCTGTTGTGCTGACCGTAGCCTGAACAGGTGGCTCAGGCTGTGCCCAGGTTGGCGCTATCCCAACACCCATACCCAAAGCCAGAACGAAAGCCGCAGATTTAAAACTGGTCTTCATGCCGTTTCTCCTTGTGTTTTAACAGCCCGGGAACAGTAAACCGAACCAAACAGCAGCACAAACGGTGAATTACAGGAATGGAAAGGGCCGCGAAAGCGGCCCTTGTGTGTTGCATCTTATTGCAAAAGAATGCGAGCAGGCATGTTATTGCTGTTGTTGCACAACATCACTGACTTTGATTTTCGCTTCCTTACGCAAGGTATTGAGCAGCGATTCCAGCGCAATTTGCGCATTGTTGCTGGCAACCTGGTTTGCCATTGCTGCTTTTTGCGCCTCAGGCATGTCTCCAGCTTCAACAGCATCCAGAGCAATAATAAGCACATTACCCTGCAAATCATTACTGGTACCGTACACAGACTGACCTTTCGCTGGTAACGGTAGCTCAAAGGCAGCGCGTGTCACCGGGTCCTGACCACTACGCGTCAGAGTTTGCTTTTCGCCAAATTTAAGGCCCGCCGCTTTCATGGCATCATCGCCTTTACCGGCTTTTAACTCAGTGAGCAGCTTGCTGGCCTCAATACGAGCCTGCTCATTGGCTTTCTGCATTTTCACCGCAGCAACAACTTGGTCATGCACCTCTGACAGCGGTTTCGTGCTTTCAGCTTTGTGTTGTGCAATACGCACAACAAACGCACGGTCGCCATCTACAGTGATGATGTCAGAGTTACTACCCGGCGCACCATCCTGCCCCAGTAAGCCACCGTTAAAGATAGCATCGGTAACGGGTTTAAAGTTCAGTTCAGCCGGAACAGAATCTTGTGAGAACCAACCAGTTTCTACCGCTTTAACACCAGCAACCTGTTCTGCCGCGTCCAAAGACTGGTTGTCGTTGCTGGCCGCATCACTGACTTTCTGTTGCAATGCATAATAGGCATCCAGCGCTTTTTCACCTTTCACTTTTGCCGTGATTGAGTCACGCACATCTGCGAGCGGTTTAACCACAGCCGGCTGAATGTCATCGAGACGAGCGACCAGGAAGCCGACAGAAGATTTGATAACACCTGATAACTGGCCTTTTTTAGTCAGCCCGGCATTTTTCAGCTCATCCGGCGTGGTTGATGGCTCCAGCCAGCCCATGTCGCCACCCTTACGGGCAGAAATAATATCTGTGGATTTTTCTTTCGCCAGAGCGGCAAAATCAGCGCCATTTTTCAGTGCATCCAACACGTCCTGCGCATCTTTCTCCGTTTTGGTCTGAATCACACTGTAGCGATCGCGCTGTGGTTGAGTAAACTCATCACGGTGTTCATCGTAATAGGCCTGGATATCGGCATCTGTCACGTTAGTTTTCATATCCGCAGCATCCAGCTTGATATAACTGACGCGGAATTGCTCTGGTACCAGGTAAAGTGACTGGTGCTGGCCGTAATATGCTTTAACTGCATCCTCTGGCGCAGTCTGTTTATCTGCCAGCGCTTTAACATCGATGGTAGCTTCACGCACAACTCGTTTTTGGGAAACCAGTGCAGCCAGCCGGTTTACTTCACCAGGCAAAACGAACCCAGTGCCTTCTACCGCATCAATCAACTGCTGAGTCGTAAGCTGGTGGCGCAGGCTCTCTGCGTAGCGTTCTGGCGTATAGCGGGCATTTGCCAGCACGGTATTAAAGCGATTGTTATCAAATTTACCGTCTACCTGGAAAGCCTGGGAGTTAAAAATATTCTGTTTAATCTGGTCATCGCTGATACTCAGACCGAGATGTTTTGCATACTGGTCAATCAATGCTTCATCAATCAGGCGCTGCAGAACCTGTTGACGCATTTCCTGCATATAGCCTTCATTCGAAGCCAGCACGGAATACTGGTCTCCCAGCCGTTGCTGCAAGCTGCTGCGTTGAGCAACAACTGCATTTTCAAACTGTGCACGGTCAATCTTCTGCCCGTTAACTTTTGCGGCAAAATCGTTGTTACCGCCAATTAGGTAGCTGCTTACCCCAGTCAAAACGAATGACAGGATAATTGCCCCCAGAATGATCTTGAGTACGACATTGCTGGATGCCGCACGTAACGTGTCCATCATGGTGTAACAACACTCCGCTGTAATGTGACAAAACCTGGTGTAATGGCATGTTGTACATGGGTAAGTTTCCCAAAGCCGTTACACGCGAAAGCGTATTGTGAAAGAAACCGGGGCAGTTGTCAGCCCGTATAACACAGAAAGTCATACAGAAAAGAAAAAAGGCACATCTTAGATGCGCCCTTAAGCTGTTTACTTGCCAGCGCCCCGCCCTGACGGGGGTGCTAATCAGTTAACCGCGTCTTTCAGCGCTTTACCTGCACGGAAACCCGGAACTTTTGCAGCAGCAATGGTAATTTCTTCACCCGTTTGTGGGTTACGACCCGTGCGGGCTGCGCGTTCACGAACGGCAAAAGTACCAAAACCTACCAGTGCTACGTCGTCCCCGGACTGCAGGGATTCAGTAACGGAAGCAATCAAAGCGTCTAATGCACGTCCAGCCGCAGCCTTGGAAATATCAGCATTTGCGGCAATTTTGTCGATCAGTTGAGATTTATTCACTCTTCTCTTCCTCTGTTTATTTTTTTTGTATCGCACCTGAATCCTTCAAAGTACGACCGCGAAGCAGTTATATCAGGCCTGCCATGCCCTTACAACTCCCAACCCGATGTTTATTTGGTCAGGAGAAAGACATATCCCCAGCCAGCGTCCTAAAGTAGCCAGGCAAAAAAAAGCTGGCAAGTGACAATTCACCTGCCAGCCCTGTTTTTCCAGGCACTCTTTGCGTCAGGTCACTATTTTGCGCTAACGACTTCCATTCCAAACGGTGAGTTTTGCAAAGCCAGAGACAGAACTTCCTCAATGCGCTTCACTGGATGAATATCCAAATCAGCCAGAATGTTATCCGGAATCTCTTCCAAATCGCGTTTATTCTCATCCGGGATAAGCACCGTTTTAATACCACCACGGTGAGCCGCCAGTAACTTCTCTTTCAGCCCACCAATAGGCAGCACCAGCCCACGCAAGGTGATTTCCCCGGTCATAGCGACATCTGCACGAACCGGGTTACCTGTCAGGCAGGATACCAGCGCTGTACACATCGCGATGCCCGCACTTGGACCATCTTTTGGTGTCGCACCTTCAGGCACATGCACATGGATATCACGTTTTTCATAGAAATCGCTGTTGATACCCAACTTTTCAGCCCGTGCACGCACGACAGTTAAGGCAGCCTGAATGGACTCCTGCATCACTTCACCCAGCGAACCGGTATAGGTCAGCTTGCCTTTACCCGGAACACATGCAGTTTCAATAGTCAGTAAGTCACCACCAACTTCAGTCCATGCCAGCCCCGTTACCTGACCGACACGGTTTTCGTTATCAGCACGCCCGTAGTCAAAACGCTGAACCCCAAGAAAATCCTTCAGGTTATCGCCATTGATTTCAATTTTCTTCAATGACTTATCCAGCAGCAGTTGTTTCACTGCTTTGCGGCACAGTTTGGAGATTTCGCGCTCCAGCCCACGCACGCCTGCTTCACGGGTGTAATAGCGGATAATGCCGACAATCGCACTGTCATCAACCTTGATTTCAGTTTTCTTCAGTGCGTTACGCTCAACCTGTTTCGGTAACAGGTGTTGTTTGGCAATATTCAGTTTTTCATCTTCGGTGTAACCAGAAAGACGAATCACTTCCATACGATCCAGCAACGGGGCCGGAATATTCATGGAGTTGGATGTCGCAACAAACATCACATCAGACAGATCGTAATCCACTTCCAGGTAATGGTCGTTGAATGCGATATTCTGTTCCGGATCCAGAACTTCCAGCAATGCTGAAGCCGGATCACCGCGCATGTCAGAAGACATTTTGTCGATTTCATCCAACAGGAACAGCGGATTTTTTACCCCCACTTTCGCCATTTTCTGAATCAACTTGCCTGGCATTGAACCAATGTATGTCCGGCGATGCCCACGAATCTCGGCTTCGTCGCGCACCCCGCCCAATGCCATACGCACATATTTACGCCCGGTGGCTTTGGCAATGGACTGCCCCAAAGAGGTTTTACCTACCCCTGGCGGCCCAACCAGACAAAGGATTGGCCCCTTAATTTTGTTCACGCGGCTCTGAACAGCAAGATACTCGAGAATACGGTCTTTCACCCGTTCCAGACCATAGTGATCGGTATCCAGAATTTCCTGAGCCTGGCGCAAATCTTTTTTCACTTTGCTGCGAGAATTCCACGGAACCTGAACCATCCAGTCAATGTAACCGCGAACCACTGTCGCTTCAGCAGACATCGGCGACATCATTTTCAGTTTTTGCAGCTCAGCTTCCGCTTTTTCACGCGCTTCTTTCGGCATTTTCGCCGCTTCAATTTTGCGTTTCAGCGCTTCGCTTTCATCCGGTGCGTCATCCATTTCGCCAAGTTCTTTCTGAATAGCTTTCATTTGCTCATTCAGATAGTACTCGCGCTGGCTTTTCTCCATCTGCTTTTTGACGCGGTTACGGATACGTTTCTCAACCTGCAACAGGTCAATTTCCGATTCCATCATCGCCATCAGATATTCGAGACGTTCGTTAACATCAGACATCTCAAGCACGGACTGCTTATCTGCCAGTTTCAATGGCATGTGCGCAGCTATGGTGTCAGCCAGACGCGCCGGGTCATCAATGCTGTTCAGTGAAGTCAGCACTTCCGGCGGGATTTTTTTATTCAGCTTGATATAGCCTTCAAACTGATTAATGGCGGTACGAACCAGGACTTCTTGTTCACGCTCTTCAATCACCGGAGACTCAAGGTATTCAGCCTGAGCAATGAAATGCTCGCCGTTATCCGAGAGTGTCGTGATCCGTGCGCGCTGTAAGCCTTCGACCAGCACTTTTACCGTACCATCCGGCAGTTTGAGCATCTGCAGAATAGAAGCCACAGTGCCGACAGTGAAAAGGTCGTTTATACCAGGCTCATCCGTCGAGGCCTCTTTCTGCGCCACCAGCATGATTTTCTTGTCGTTATCCATCGCCGCTTCCAGGCAGCGGATAGACTTTTCCCGTCCGACAAATAACGGAATAACCATATGCGGATAGACCACCACATCGCGCAATGGCAACACGGGGATTTCTATGCGTTCAGAACGCTCAGGATTCATAGAGCTCTCTCTTAGTTTTAACCTGTTCATACCACCATGATACAGGCGATTGTTTCCGCCAGGTGATGAGGCGCTCGTGAACCCTCTTCACGGCATCACCAACAAGTAAAACAGTATATGGGGATAATTCCCGGACATTCAACGGCAGGCGGGCACGAAAAATAAATGGGGGATTAAATCCCCCATTTTTTGGTAACTGCTTGTTGACGAATGATTAATTATTCGCCAGATGCCTGTTGTGCTTCTGGCTTGCCATAAATCAGCATCGGTTCAGACTGCCCCGAAATAACAGATTCATCGATAACCACTTTCTCGACATCATCCATAGATGGCAAGTCATACATAGTATCAAGCAGAGCAGCTTCAACAATAGAACGCAGGCCACGGGCACCCGTTTTACGCTGCATTGCTTTTCTGGCAATAGCATCAAGCGCATCATCACGGAATTCCAGCTCAACACCTTCCAGGTTAAACAACGCCTGGTATTGTTTAGTCAGCGCATTTTTTGGCTCTTTGAGGATTTGGATCAACGCCTCTTCACTCAACTCGCTCAAAGTTGCGACAACTGGCAGACGACCGATGAACTCCGGGATCAAACCAAACTTGATCAAATCTTCTGGCTCAACCTGCCCCAACAGCTGGCTTTCACTGGCTTTCTGTGACTTACCTTTTACCGTCGCGCCAAACCCAATGCCAGAACCTGTTTCAACACGATTGGCAATAACTTTATCCAGATCCGCAAATGCACCGCCACAGATAAACAGAATCTTTGAGGTATCAACCTGCAAAAACTCCTGTTGCGGATGCTTGCGCCCGCCCTGAGGGGGAACCGCTGCAACCGTACCTTCAATCAGTTTCAGCAACGCCTGCTGCACACCTTCACCTGACACATCACGGGTGATGGACGGGTTATCAGACTTACGTGAAATCTTGTCGATTTCATCGATGTAAACTATGCCACGCTGCGCTTTCTGCACATCGTAATCACATTTTTGCAGCAATTTCTGGATAATATTCTCAACGTCTTCACCCACATAACCGGCTTCGGTCAGTGTGGTTGCATCCGCCATGGTGAAGGGAACATCCAACAAACGTGCCAGCGTCTCAGCCAGCAGCGTCTTACCACTCCCGGTAGGCCCGATAAGCAAAATGTTACTTTTACCCAGTTCAACACCATTGCTGGTATCGCCGTTACGCAGACGCTTATAGTGGTTGTAGACCGCTACGGACAGCACCTTTTTAGCCGGTTCCTGGCCTATGACGTAATCGTCAAGGTGGCTGCGAATTTCATGGGGAGTTGGCAGCGCACTACGCTCGCGATGCGGGGCCACTTCTTTAATTTCTTCGCGAATAATGTCGTTACATAAATCGACGCACTCATCGCAGATATACACTGACGGCCCGGCAATCAGCTTACGCACTTCATGCTGGCTTTTGCCGCAAAAAGAGCAGTACAGCAATTTGCCTGAACCGTCTTTGCGCTTATCTGTCATCAGTAAAACCTCTTTTCTGTTACTTTATGCCGCACACGACGACGCAGTTGCCACTCTCAGGCGCAGCTGGCTACACGGGCTGGGCCACCAGAAACTTATTACAGTATAGCGGCTCAGCCACTCCTGGGCGTTAATTACGGTGAGTTAATATTGAGTCAACTAAACCGTACTCTACCGCTTCTGGTGCAGAGAGGAAACGATCGCGCTCAGTATCACGCTCAATTTCCTCCAGCGGTTTGCCTGTATGCTCTGCCATTAGTTCATTCATCCGCGCTTTAACTTTCAGGATTTCACGGGCATGAATTTCGATATCCGTTGCCTGCCCCTGATAACCGCCCAGCGGTTGGTGGATCATGACTCTGGAGTTTGGCAGGCAGAAACGCTTACCCTTAGTACCTGCTGTCAGCAAAAATGCGCCCATTGAAGCTGCCTGGCCCATACAAATGGTACTGACATCAGGTTTAATAAATTTCATGGTGTCGTAAATAGACATACCCGCGGTAATCACACCGCCTGGAGAGTTAATATACAAGTAAATGTCTTTTTCCGGGTTTTCTGCTTCGAGGAACAACATCTGCGCCACAATCAGGTTCGCCATGTGGTCTTCAACCTGACCCGTCAGGAAGATAACTCGCTCCTTAAGCAGACGGGAATAAATATCGTAAGAACGTTCACCGCGTGAGGTTTGTTCCACAACCATCGGCACCAACGCCATATGGGGTGCAAATTGTTCTTTTTCGCCACTGTATGACATTTTCCGTCTCCTTTATCGTTGTTAGAACTGACAGGTCGTACTGATTTTACCTGAGCTTACCAGGTATAACTATGCCCGGCGCCCCAAAGGTTTTTTACAGACGGATTATCAACCAGTATTCCAACAGTTACCCACAAGAGATGGGGCCAGCCCCATTTATTTTCAAGCATAACAATCTTTCAGCGTTACGCTACCACTGAAAACAGGATTACGCACGTTTCGCACTGACAAAAAAAAGCCCGCCACCAACCGGAGACGGGCTTTAATACTGACAGAGAGGTACCGGCAGTATTACGCCTGCTGGTTCATCAATTCATTGAAGGAAACAGCTTTGTCGCTAACTTTGGCTTTTGCCAGAACAGTTTCAACAGCCTGCTCTTCCAGCGCAACGTTACGCATATTTTCCATCAACTCTTTGTTTTTACCGTAGAACTCGATCACTTCAGACGGATCTTCGTAAGCAGAAGCCATTTCTTCGATCAGCGCCTTAACACGGTCTTCATCAGCTTTCAGCTCGTTGCTGCGAATCACTTCGCCCAACAGCAGGCCAACAACAACACGGCGTTTAGCTTGTTCTTCAAACAGTTCACGCGGCAGTTCCAGCGCTTGTTTTTCGTTACCACCGAAACGCTGAGCAGCCTGGCGACGCAGTACATCGATTTCGCTGTCGATCAGTGCGGCAGGCACCTCAATTTCATTCGCTTTAACCAGGCCATCAATTGCCTGAGACTTAATGCGGTTACGCACAGCACCTTTCAGTTCGCGTTCCATGTTTTTACGCACTTCAGCACGCAGACCTTCGACAGAACCATCGTCAACGCCGAAACGTTTGATGAATTCCGGGGTCATTTCCGGCAGTTCGCGCTCTTCAACTTTTTTCAGGTTGATAGCGAATTTCGCTGCTTTACCTTTCAGGTTTTCAGCGTGGTACTCTTCCGGGAAAGTCACATCAATAGTGAACTCTTCACCCGCTTTATGACCAACCAGCGCTTCTTCAAAGCCCGGGATCATACGGCCCTGGCCCATCGCCAGAACGAAATCAGACGCTTTACCGCCTTCAAACTCTTCGCCGTCAACAGAACCAGAGAAATCAACAGTTACGCGGTCTTCAGCGGCCACTTCACCATCTTTGTCTTTCCAGGTAGCCTGCTGTTTACGCAGGGTTTCCAGCATGGCGTCTACATCAGCTTCAGTCACTTCAACAACCGGTTTTTCAACTTCGATTGTTTCAATACCCTGTAATTCGACTTCCGGGTACACTTCAAATTCAACAGAGTAAGTGAAGTCTTCGCCCAGTTTGTATTCGCCCGGAACATAGTTCGGTGCGCCAGCCGGGTTAATTTTTTCTTTGATGATAGCATCAACAAAGTTGCGGCTCATCAGGTCACCCAGTACGTCCTGACGCACTGATGCGCCATAACGCTGAGCAACGATATTCATCGGTACTTTTCCTTTACGGAAGCCGTCAATACGGACTTTTTTAGCCACGTTGACCAGCTCGCTCTTCACCGCATTCTCGATGTTATCCGCAGCGATAGTGATAGTTACACGGCGGCCAAGGCCCTGAGTGGTTTCTACTGAAACTTGCATCTTGTTACCTCAAAAAATCACAGTGCTCGGTCAACTCTGGAAGCCCTAATGTATTTCGCTTCACAGAACCGGGATGGTTTCTGTATCCAGAACGCACTCCCTGTCACCAGAATCATCCCGAATACATTCCAAAAATTAAGACGCAGCATTATAGCGGCATCATCTGAGGGAGTCGAGAACCGCAACTAACGGATAACCGCACCGATTCACATTCTCGACATCCATCCACCTGTTTACCCGAATTTCTCCGGTAAACAGGCAAAAGAAAACGGCCTTATGGCCGTTCTGACTGACAACAGCTAACAGCCCGGTTAACAAACCAGGTCTGCCATCGGGCTGCGCAAATAAAGAAAATCAATTCATTGATTTCAAGCCACTGAGCCCAGGCAAAGAGAAAATACCCGTTCCGCTGTTAATAGCTGCAAAGACCCAACAAAAACAAACGGCCTGCAGGCCGTTTGCTGATAGCCGATTATCACCATACCGGATAACCGCCATTATTGACAACAACCCTGTCAGGCCAGTGTACCCGCCCCACGACAAGGAGGAGAAGGTAAAACAGTGTCCTGCAAATTCTCCCACTCTGAAGCAGAGTAAGTATGCAATGCCAGTGCATGCACCTGCCCGGCAAGTTCTTCGGCCAGCACTGTATAGACCTGGCGGTGGCGCGCTAACATGCGCTCAGCGGAAAACTTATCGCTGACAAGCACAACCTTAAAGTGACTTTCTGAGCCTGCAGGCACATTATGGCGATAACTTTCATCAATAATATCAATAAACACAGGGTCAAACGCCGCCTGTAACTTCGCTTCAATCTGTGCGCGCATCATAGTAAGTTCTCCCCCGACAACAACAGGTTGCCCGTCCCTTTAAATGTTAGCCGCTTTTACCTGTTAGCGAAGCATATGGCAATAAAATTTTCCCTCGAGTCTGATTGCTCTGAATGCAGACAACAGGTCTAATAGCCGGGGTTCTGGTGCGCGAACCGCTGGTTTTTTCTTCCTTATTACAGGGAAAAAGGCCGAAGCAGCAGATAAAACAATTTTCCCTGCTGCCTGCTTCCCCCTGTCACCAGCAATGTTATGATGGCGGGGACTTTTTTGGATAGAAAATGGTACTTGAGAGATAATCATGTTAAAAAAACTCTTTTTCCCGTTAATGGTGATGTTTGTCCTCGCAGGCTGCGCCACGCCGCCCACCACCATTGATGTTACCCCGAAAATTACATTGCCTTCCCAGGATCCCAGCCTGATGGGTATCACCATCAGCATTAATGGCGCAGACCAACGTCCGGATCATGCGCTGGCTCGAATCAACCGTGATAACCAGCTTGTCACGCTGACAGCCTCCCGAGACCTGCGTTTCCTGCTTCAGGAAGTGCTGGAAAAACAAATGACCGCCCGTGGCTACATGGTTGGTCCGAACGGCGCAGTTGACCTGCAAATCATCGTCAACAAGCTGTATGCCGATGTCTCACAGGGCAACCTGCGTTATAAAATTGCCACCTCAGCCGATGTCTCTATCATTGCTACCGCGAAGAACGGCAATAAGATGACCCGTACCTACCGTTCCAACTATTCTGTTGAAGGCGCGTTGCAGGCCAGCAACAAGAATATTGCGAATGCAGTTAACTCCGTGTTGAGCGACACCATCTCTGATATGTCACAAGACACCAGCATTAATGAGTTCATCAAACAGAACGCTCGCTAATACTAATCATCTATTACAGCCAGTTTGCCGCGGCAAACTGGCTGATGAGTAAGCCATGCCCACGCAATATTTACGGATATTTCAACAGCCCCGGTCTGCAATTCTGTTAATTCTGGGGTTTGCTTCAGGACTGCCACTCGCACTCACCTCAGGTACACTTCAGGCCTGGATGACGGTTGAAGGTATTGATCTTAAGACCATCGGTTTTTTCTCTTTGGTCGGTCAGGCTTATGTATTCAAGTTTATCTGGTCCCCCGTGATGGACCGCTATACTCCCCCATTTTTAGGGCGCAGGCGAGGCTGGCTGGTTATTACCCAGGTTTTTCTGGTTCTCGGTATCGCCGCCATGGGGTTTCTGGACCCAGAGAGCCAGTTACGCTGGATGGCGGCACTTGCGGTCTTAATTGCTTTTTGTTCCGCCTCACAAGATATTGTGTTTGATGCGTGGAAAACCGATGTGCTCCCGGCTGATGAACGCGGTACTGGCGCGGCTATCAGTGTGCTGGGTTACCGCCTGGCAATGCTGGTATCTGGCGGCCTGGCCCTATGGCTGGCAGACAAATGGCTCGGCTGGCATGCCATGTACTGGTTGATGGCTGCGCTCCTGGTTCCTTGCATTATCGCCACACTGCTGGCACCAGAACCACTGGATGCCATCCCGGTTCCCCGTTCGCTTGAGCAAGCTGTTTTACACCCACTGAAAGACTTTTTTGGCCGTAACAACGCCTGGCTTATTTTGCTGTTAATTGTGCTCTACAAGCTGGGTGACGCATTCGCCATGAGTCTGACCACTACTTTTTTGATTCGGGGTGTGGGGTTTGATGCAGGTGATGTGGGGCTGGTGAATAAAACCCTTGGCTTATTCGCCACTATTGTTGGTGCTTTGCTGGGCGGGGTACTGATGCAGAGACTGACTTTGTTCCGCGCGCTGCTCATTTTCGGTATCCTGCAAGGTGCTTCTAATGCCGGTTACTGGCTACTGTCTGTCACTGATAAGCATATCTACACCATGGGTGCTGCAGTTTTTTTTGAAAACTTATGTGGTGGAATGGGCACATCTGCTTTTGTCGCTCTGCTCATGAGCCTGTGTAACAAGTCATTCTCGGCCACACAATTTGCCCTGCTCTCCGCGCTTTCCGCTGTTGGTCGCGTTTATGTCGGCCCACTGGCGGGCTGGTTTGTTGAACTGTACAACTGGCCAACGTTTTATCTTTTTTCCATTTTTGCTGCTTTACCTGGCATCGCACTGCTGCTGGTGTGCAAGAAGACACTCGAACACACACAACAAACCGAACAGTTTCTTCCGCGAGAGTTTTTCCCTGTCGCGTATGCCGTTGCCCTTAAAGCGCTGCTACTGGGTTGTCTGGTGTTATTGTGCGGATTAGCGTTACTGGGGTTCCAGGCTTATGGTTACCTGGTTTTCTTACCTGGTGCACATATCACTGAATGGGGAGCAATTCTGATGGCTACCGGGTTGTGTGGGGGGGCCATTCTGGATGCAATGGCACTGCGTAAGTCAGCCCTTATTTAAAACTCAATATCAATTCAAATGATTAACGGGCTGGTATTATTTCAGCATATAATTACGTGAAGTAACAAATATGTTTATTTTTGCACCAATTCCCTACAAAACTATATTGCTAATTTGTGCTGAATCGACAGAAATAAATTAATGTTCTACGCTTTTTTTATATTTACATTTTATCGATTCAGCTAATTTTTCTTTAATATTAAGTTTTCTTAATGTCTGTAACTTGTCTTTTAAATGTTAATTAGTTGTTTATTTTTTTAATTGGTTATACCATTTACCCTTACAGCAACAGGCGCATGATCTGTTTAGGTTATAACAGGTGCCACTTAGCCGCCTTTTACTGTTTTTGTCATATTCAGCAACATATGTGACACGAACAGCAGAACCCGGTAACACCTTGCTGACACTAAGCCAATCATGTTTACAGTAATGTAACCATCCCGTAAAATGCCAGCACACTTTAAGCGCCACCAGATCCCGTGGAATTGAGGTCGTTAAATGAGACTCAGGAAATACAATAAAAGTCTGGGAATGCTGTCATTAGTCACAGCCACTGTATTACTCAGTGGCTGTGACTCGGCACTTCTCAACCCTAAAGGACAGATTGGCCTGGAACAACGTTCACTGATACTGACAGCCCTCGGGCTGATGTTGATTGTCGTTATTCCTGCCATCGCTATGGCAATTGGCTTTGCCTGGAAATATCGGGCATCAAACAAGGATGCTAAGTACACGCCCAATTGGGCGCACTCAAATAAGATTGAGGCTGTCGTTTGGACTATCCCTATTCTTATCATCCTTTTCCTTGCCGTACTGACCTGGAAAACCACCCATTCACTTGAGCCCAGCCGCCCAATTGCCAGCGACCAGAAACCGCTGAAAATTGAGGTTATCTCAATGAACTGGAAATGGTTTTTTATCTATCCGGAACAAGGTATTGCGACAGTCAACGAGATTGCCTTCCCGGCACATCGCCCTGTTGAATTCAAGCTTACCTCTGAAGACGTGATGAACTCGTTCTTTATTCCACGTTTGGGCAGCCAGTTGTATACCATGCCAGGCATGCAAACCAAACTGAACCTGATCGCCGATGAACCCGGTATTTACGATGGTATCTCTGCCAGCTACAGCGGTAAGGGGTTCTCCGGGATGAAATTTAAAGCGATTGCGACGCCTGACGAAGCCGGTTTCGACCAGTGGGTTGCCAAAGTTAAACAGTCATCGCTGACAATGGATGACATGGCAGCATACAAAAAGCTGGCACAACCCAGCGAATACAACAGTGTCGAGTACTTCTCCAGCGTGAAACCTAATTTGTTTGCCGATGTGGTTAATCAGTACATGTCCCACGGTAAGCACATGGCAACGCAAGCTGAAGGTGCAGTGATGCATCATGAAGGCATGCAGGGCATGGATATGGGCGACACGGAAACCTCTCACAAGGGCGCCGAGGAATAAATACGATGTTCGGAAAACTTTCACTGGATGCAGTCCCTTACCATGAACCCATTATCATGGTTACGGTCGCAGCCATTATTATCGGTGGTCTGGCAATAGTCGCCGCCATCACTTACTTCGGTAAGTGGACCTATTTGTGGAAAGAGTGGTTCACGTCCGTCGACCACAAAAAACTGGGCGTGATGTACATCATTATGGCAATTGTCATGCTGTTGCGTGGTTTTGCTGATGCCATCATGATGCGCAGCCAACAGGCACTCGCTTCTGCAGGCGAAGCCGGCTTCCTGCCGCCTCACCACTACGATCAGATTTTCACCGCACACGGTGTAATTATGATCTTCTTCGTGGCAATGCCTTTCGTTGTTGGTCTGATGAACCTGGTTGTGCCATTGCAAATCGGCGCACGTGACGTCGCCTTCCCATTCCTTAACAACCTGAGTTTCTGGTTCACTGTTGTGGGTGTGGTGTTGGTTAACCTGTCACTGGGCGTAGGTGAATTTGCACAAACTGGCTGGCTGGCTTATCCGCCACTATCTGGAAGCGAGTATAGTCCAGGCGTTGGGGTCGATTACTGGATATGGAGCTTGCAGCTCTCCGGTATTGGTACCACGCTTACCGGGATTAACTTCTTCGTGACTATCCTGAAGATGCGCGCACCGGGCATGGATATGTTCAAAATGCCTATCTTTACCTGGGCATCTTTGTGCACCAACGTACTGATTGTCATTTCCTTCCCAATTCTGACTGCGACTATCGCGCTGTTGACGCTGGATCGTTATCTGGGCACCCATTTCTTTACTAATGATATGGGCGGCAACATGATGATGTACGTCAACCTGATTTGGGCATGGGGCCACCCGGAAGTGTACATTCTGGTGCTGCCGGTGTTCGGGGTCTTCTCCGAAGTGACCGCCACCTTTGCGAAAAAGCGCATGTTCGGTTACACCTCCATGGTGTGGGCGACCGTGTGTATCACCCTGCTTTCCTTTATGGTCTGGCTGCACCACTTCTTTACCATGGGTAGTGGCGCGAACGTGAACGCCTTCTTTGGTATCACCACAATGATTATCGCAATCCCGACAGGGGTTAAGATCTTCAACTGGCTGTTCACCATGTATCAGGGACGTATCACCTTTAACTCCGCAATGCTGTGGACCATTGGGTTTATTGTCACCTTCTCTGTTGGTGGTATGACCGGGGTTCTGCTGGCGGTACCTGGTGCTGACTTCGTTCTGCATAACAGCCTGTTCCTGATTGCTCACTTCCATAACGTTATAATCGGTGGTGTGGTATTTGGGTGCTTCGCGGGTATGACTTACTGGTGGCCTAAAGCCTTTGGTTTTACCCTGAATGAGAAATGGGGTAAACGTGCTTTCTGGTTCTGGATTATTGGCTTCTTTGTCGCCTTTATGCCGCTGTACGCACTGGGCTTTATGGGGATGACCCGCCGTCTGAGCCAGCATATCGACCCGGCATTCCATCCGTTGCTGATGGTTGCGGCGGGCGGTGCTGCACTGATTGCTATGGGTATCCTGTGCCAGTTGACTCAGTTCTATGTTTCTATCCGTGACCGTGAGCAAAACCGCGATCTGACGGGTGACCCGTGGGGTGGACGTACACTGGAGTGGTCAACTTCATCTCCGGCTCCGTTCTATAACTTTGCCCATGTGCCACACGTTCATGAGCGTGATGCATTCTGGGAACTGAAAGAGAAAGGCGAAGCATACAAAAAACCTGCGCATTATGAAGAGATTCATATGCCGAGAAACAGCGGTGCGGGCATCGTTATCGCAGCATTTGCAACTGTGTTTGGTTTTGCCATGATCTGGCATATCTGGTGGCTGGCAATTGTTGGCTTTGCTGGAATGATTGTCACCTGGATTGCGAAGAGCTTCGATGAAGACGTGGATTACTACGTACCGGTTGCCGAGATCGAAAAACTGGAAGAACAGCATTTCGATGAACTCAACAAAGCAGGGCTGAAAAATGTCAACTGATACTCTGACTCACTCAAAAGCCCATGACCATGGGCACCACGATGCAGGGCCGAATAAAGTGTTCGGCTTCTGGATCTACCTGATGAGCGACTGCATTCTGTTCTCGTGCCTGTTTGCCACCTATGCAGTGCTGGTAAACAACACCGCAGGCGGCCCGTCCGGGAAAGACATTTTCGAACTGCCGTTTGTGCTGGTTGAAACTTTCCTGCTGTTGTTCAGTTCTATTACCTATGGCTTTGCTGTCATTGCCATGAACAAAGGCAACAAGAGCCAGGTTATGTCCTGGCTTGTGCTGACCTTCTTGTTTGGTGCCGGCTTTATCGGGATGGAACTCTATGAATTCCACCACCTGATTGCCGAAGGCTTTGGCCCGCAGCGCAGTGGCTTCTTATCCGCGTTCTTCACGCTGGTAGGTACTCATGGTCTGCACGTCACCTCTGGCCTAATCTGGATGGCGGTCATGATGTTCCACATTTCTCGTCGTGGGCTGACCAGTGCTAACCGTACACGTATCATGTGCCTGAGTCTGTTCTGGCACTTCCTGGATATCGTGTGGATTTGTGTATTCTCGGTTGTCTATCTGATGGGGGCAATGTAATGAGTCATTCAACTGATAACAGCGGCGCTCATCACGGCAGCGTAGGAACCTACCTGACCGGGTTTATTCTGTCCGTTATTCTGACCGTTATCCCCTTCTGGATGGTGATGACTGGCGCGGCCTCTCATGGTGCGCTGATTGGTGTTGTTATTGTTACCGCAGTGGTGCAGTTACTGGTTCATCTGGTGTGCTTCCTGCATATGAACACCTCTTCAGAAGAGCGCTGGAACCTGGTTGCCTTTGTCTTTACCGTGCTGATTATCGCCATTCTGGTGGTGGGCTCGATTTGGATTATGTGGAACCTTAACCACAACATGATGCTGGACTAAGAGCGGCTAAAATGATTAAGCAATACCTGCAAGTTACCAAGCCCGGCATTATTTTCGGGAACTTGATATCCGTGATCGGAGGCTTTTTACTGGCCGCAAAAGGGAATATTGATTATCCCTTGTTTGGCTTTACGCTGCTGGGTGTAAGCCTGGTGGTTGCCTCAGGTTGTGTGTTCAACAACGTGATTGACCGTGACATCGACCCTAAGATGGAACGCACTAAAAATCGCGTAATGGTCACAGGCCTCATTTCTCCGGAAGTGGCGTTGGTTTACGGCAGTTTGCTGGGTATTGCTGGCTTCATGATGCTGTTCTTTGGCGCTAATCCGCTGGCTATGTGGCTGGCGGTAATGGGATTCGTTGTCTATGTAGGCATTTACAGCCTGTATATGAAACGCCATTCAGTTTACGGAACCTTGATTGGCAGCCTGTCTGGCGCGGCTCCACCAGTTATCGGTTACTGTGCTGTGACTAACGAGTTTGACACTGGTGCATTTATCCTGCTGGCTATTTTCAGCCTGTGGCAAATGCCGCACTCTTATGCCATTGCGATTTTCCGCTTTAAAGATTACCAGGCAGCAAACATTCCGGTGTTGCCTGTAGTAAAAGGCATTTCCGTCGCAAAAAACCATATTACGCTGTATATCATTGCGTTTATGGTGGCAACGTTAATGCTCTCTTTAGGTGGTTATGCCGGGTACAAATATCTGGTGGTTGCCGCGGCAGTCAGTGTGTGGTGGCTTGGGATGGCGTTATCAGGTTATAAAACCGAAAACGACAAAGTCTGGGCGCGCAAACTGTTTGTGTTTTCCATTGTCGCAATTACCTCACTCAGCGTGATGATGTCGGTGGACTTTATGGTTCCGGACTCCCACAGCCTGCTGACTTATGTCTGGTAATTTTCCTGCTTCAACACAAAAGGTGCCCCTGGCACCTTGAGTCTGATGACAAACCTCATGTCCGCACAGAACGAGAGGATGTCACCCAATAAAAAACCAGGAAAATCAATTTATTGATTTTCGGCTGCTAACTAAAAAGAAGGAAAAACCACGCTTTTTCCTTCTTTTTCTACAATCTGAAGGTGCCCCTGGCACCTTTTTTATTCATATTACTCGTATCATTTGCAGCATCAGCCACACCTTACGTGATCATCTTTGTAATATTTGCTAAACAAGCTGGCATTTACCCCACCGGACACCCCGCTCTACACTATGCCCGGCTTTTCTTCAGAGGTAACAATGAACGATAACAAAATGACACCGCTTGAATTGCGGGCAACCTGGGGGCTGGGTACAGTATTTTCCCTGCGTATGCTGGGCATGTTTATGGTATTGCCGGTTTTGACAACATGGGGTATGGCTCTGCAAGGTGCTAATGAAGCGCTGATAGGTCTTGCTATCGGTATTTATGGTCTGGCTCAGGCCGTGTTTCAAATTCCTTTTGGATTGCTTTCAGACCGCATTGGCCGTAAACCGTTAATTGTTGGTGGGTTGGCTATCTTTGTCGTCGGCAGTGTTATTGCCGCCACCACACACTCCATTTGGGGCGTCATTCTGGGCCGTGCATTACAAGGTTCAGGTGCGATTGCCGCCGCGGTAATGGCCTTACTGTCTGACCTGACACGGGAACAAAACCGCACCAAAGCCATGGCGTTTATTGGTGTCAGCTTTGGCATTACTTTCGCTATTGCCATGGTTGCCGGGCCGATTGTAACCCACCGGATAGGCCTCAATGGCCTGTTCTGGATGATTGCCCTGCTGGCAAGCCTTGGGATTCTTATTACCTTACTGGTTGTGCCTGGCAGCAAAGACCACGTACTGAACCGCGAATCAGGTATGGTGCGCGGGTGTTTTAAACAGGTGCTGGCTAATCCCAGCCTGCTAAAACTTAATGCCGGCATTATGTGCCTGCATATTTTGCTGATGTCCACGTTTGTCGCCCTGCCTGGCGAGCTGGAATCCGTTGGTTTCCCCGCTTCCCAGCACTGGAAACTCTACCTTGGAACCATGCTTATCGCTTTCATCGGCGTAGTACCCTTTATCATCTATGCCGAAGTGAAGCGTAAAATGAAGCGTGTCTTCGTGGGTTGTGTGGCAACCCTGGTGGTTGCCGAAATCGTATTATGGGGTGCGGGTGAAGGGTTCTGGGAACGGGTTATCGGGGTGCAGTTGTTTTTCCTCGCCTTTAACCTGATGGAGGCCATTCTGCCATCACTTATCAGTAAAGAGTCGCCTGCTGGTTACAAAGGCACTGCGATGGGCGTTTACTCCACCAGCCAGTTTCTGGGCGTTGCGCTGGGCGGCACGTTAGGTGGCTGGCTGGACGGGCACTTTGATTCACAAACCGTCTTTCTGGGGGGCGCGTTAGTGGCTGTATTGTGGTTATTACTCAGCACCACAATGAAAGAACCGCCTTACGTCAGTAGCCTGCGTATTGAACTACCAGACTACGCGATTGATGACGATGTACTGAAAGCGCGACTGCTGGCGAAAGAAGGTGTGAAAGACGCACTGATAGTCAGTGAAGAGCGCAGTGCCTATGTGAAGATTGACAGCAAAGTCACTAACCGGGTGGAAATTGAATCACTGGTGAAAAGCGCCTGATGCCAGGTTAATTTAAGTGGGCTGTGATACAGCACAGCCCACTGGGTTATCAGTCACGGAAGTTATTGAACTGGAATGGTTGCCCAAGATTGCCACCACGCACCAGCGCCATAACTGACTGTAAGTCATCACGAGATTTTCCAGTAACCCTTACCTGTTCACCCTGAATCTGTGCCTGGACTTTCAGCTTACTGTCTTTAATCAATTTAACGATTTTTTTTGCCAGCGCCGTGTCAATCCCCTGCTTCAGGCTGGCCTCAACACTCCAGGTTTTACCGCTGTGCTCAATAGTTTCTGGCACTTCGAGTGAGCTGCCTTCAATACCGCGTTTAAGCAGTTTGGCGCGTAAAATATCTACCAACTGGCTCACCTGAAAATCAGACTCGCTCTCAACTTTGATGGTGTTATTTTTGTCATTGAATTCAAAACTGGCTGTTACGTTACGAAAGTCAAAGCGCGTTGCCAGTTCGCGGGTGGCGTTTTCCACCGCATTGCGTACTTCCTGAACTTCCACTTCTGAAACAATATCGAATGACGGCATGATTCTTCTCCCCTTTCTTCTGTTGCCAGCATGATACCCAGTGAAACGCACAAAACAACCCACAGGCAGTACTAAGCCGCTGGACAATGCCCTTATTACCACGGACAGACGCTTTTACCAGCAAAAGCATACCAACAGGGGATGGTGAGACATAGCGATTCGCTGCAACATGAACATTTTCAGGTATATAATCATATCATGTGCTTTGAACTGTTCTTGATACAGGATAAACCTGTCAGGATCCGGTGTTCATGCGGCCATAAAGGGCGACATGATGTATGACGAGAAAACCTGCCAGGAGGGGAAATGAACATTACTGTACTGGGGTGTGGCGCGTTAGGTCAGGTTTGGCTGTCGGCTTTATTATCCCAGGGGCATCAGGTTCAGGGGTGGCTGCGTGTGCCACAAGACACTTTCGTATTCAACCTGGTTAACCTGGATGGAAGCAAAGTTCAGCACCGTGTTCAGGCAAATTCCCTCAGCCAGCTTGCTCAGTGCGATCTCCTGTTGGTAACGCTTAAAGCATGGCAAGTCTCCAACGCGGTCAAAAGCCTGGCATCGCATTTGCGACCAACCTGCCCTATTCTGCTTATTCATAATGGCATGGGTACGCAGGAAGAGCTAAGACAGTTACAAAACCCTTTATTAATGGGTGTCACCACGCATGCTGCCCGTCGGGAAGGCAACCAGGTGATTCATGTCGCCAGCGGCACCACACATATTGGCCCCGGCAATAAACAAGGGGAAGCCTGGAGTGAAATGGCCGATGTCCTGCAGGCAGTTTTACCAGATGTCGCATGGCATGACACTATTCGGGCAGCCTGCTGGCGGAAACTTACCGTCAATTGCGTAATCAACCCACTGACTGCGTTGTATGACTGCCCTAATGGCGGTTTGAAAGCCTTCCCTGAGCATATCAATGCTATTTGCAGCGAAGTGGCTCTGGTTATGGAGCGCGAAGGGTTGCATATTTCGCAGGAAAACCTGGTAAGTTATGTAAACCAGGTTATCGACAATACTGCCGAAAATATCTCCTCCATGCTGCAGGATGTCCGTATTCAGCGCCATACAGAGATTGATTATATCACCGGCTACCTGCTGCAACGCGGGCGAGCTCACGGCCTTTCTCTGCCGCAAAACAGCCAACTTTATGAACAAATCAAACGTAAGGAGAACGATTATGAGCGCCTCGGCACTGATATGCCTGGCTCCTGGAACTGAAGAAACCGAAGCTGTCACTACTATTGACCTGCTGGTGCGTGGTGGCGTTGCGGTCACTACCGCGAGTGTCGCTACGGATGGTGATTTAGTTATTACCTGTTCCCGGGGTGTAAAATTACTGGCCGATGCGCCGCTGGTTACGGTAGCAGACAATCCCTATGATGTTATTGTCCTGCCGGGAGGTCTTGCTGGGGCAGAATGTTTCCGCGACAGCCCGTTATTAGTGGAAACAGTACGCCAGTTTCACCTGTCCGGGCGCATTGTTGCGGCTATCTGCGCTGCCGCAGGCACAGTACTGGTTCCTCATGAGATTTTCCCCATCGCAAACATGACGGGTTTTCCCGGTCTGAAAGACCGGATCCCTGAAGAACAATGGCAGGAAAAGCGCGTGGTATGGGATCCGCGCGTAAATTTACTCACCAGCCAGGGGCCGGGCACTGCAATAGATTTTGCCCTGAAGATTATTGATTTATTACAAGGGCCGGAAAAAGCCCGTGAAGTTGCCAGCCAGCTGGTTCTGGCCGCCGGGATTTATAACTACCAGAATTGATGGCATCAGGCACCTGAGAACTGGTATTTAACAGCCAGTTTGTCAGGTACCTGTTGCATTTTCCCCTTAAGTCATAGTCCTGTTACTTACTGGTAAGCCCCGGCTGAATAGGTCAGCTCATAGCTGTGGCTATATATTTCAATAATATTGCCGAAGGGATCTTCCATATACACCATACGGTATGGTTTCTCACCCGGGTAATACTCACGCACAGGCATGCGCTGTTTACCACCAGCAGCAACGATTTTAGCGGCCAGCCCTTCCACATCCGGGTCCTGCACGCAGAAATGGAATACACCCGTTTTCCAGTATTCAAAGTTATTTTCCGGCTTTTCTGCAGCGTTAAATTCAAAGATTTCAACACCAACCCGGTCACCGGTAGAGAGATGAGCGATACGGAAAGAGGACCAGCCGGCACCAAAGACATCGCTGCACATTACGCCAATAGCGCTGTCATCTTCCGTGATTGTGGTGGGTTGCATAATCAGGTACCACCCCATCACTTCGGTGTAAAACTTCACGGCGGCGTCCAGGTCGGTCACCGACAACCCGATATGCGAAAAGGCGCGTGGATAAGTTTGGTTCATATCAATTCTCCTCAATTTGTATTCCACAAGCCTACGCTCTCAAAACTATAATAAGAACCACCAACAACTAATGGTTTCTATAAGAGTTCGTAATGGTTAATCCACAATGGTTACGTTCATTTGCTGCACTGGCAAAACGGGGAAACTTCACCCGGGCGGCTGACAGCCTGTTACTGACACAGTCGGCTGTCAGCCAACACGTTAAACAACTGGAGGCCGAGTATGGCCAACTGATCATTCGTCACTCCCGGCATGTTGAATTAACGCCAGCAGGCCATGTACTGTTGCGCTTTTACGACGAAATATGTGGTGCTGAAAAACGCCTGAACGCGAGCCTTGCCGCCCGGGATGATGACCAGGGGGAAATCAGTGTGATAAGCCCTGGCAGTATTGGATTATCGCTGTATCCGTTGTTACTTGACTTACAACAGCAATGCCCGGCTCTGACAGTTCGTTACCGTTTTGCACCGGATAAAGAAGTGCTGGATGCGGTACTGAATAACCATTTCGAACTGGGTATTGTGCCGTTAAAACCCGACCATCCCAGCCTGAATGCCGAGTTCTTCGCTAACGAATATCTGGAGTTGATTGCCCCGGCAGGAGCCAGTGTGCACACCTGGCCTGACCTTGAAAACCTCGGTTTTATTAACCACCCGGATGGGAATGTAATGGCAACCCGTTTACTCAGCCGCTGGTTTCCGGCTAACCCGGGTGTGTCCAGCCTGCCAGAAAACGGGTTTATTAACCAAATAGGCCTGATACTTGAACCTGTCGCCCGGGGCATGGGCTTTACTGTATTACCACGTTTTGCCCGTATGGCATTTGCGCGCCAGGAGGCAATTCAGGCGTTGGAACTGGGCCCGGAAGTGGTTAACCCACTGTGGTTAATCTACCGGGCCGAATGGCCACTCTCGCGCCGGGCACAGCGAGCCTTGAGCGTATTACGTACCAGTTGTGAAACACCACGGGCAACGCCTGCATAAAACGCCACGCTGTTTGGGTTCCGCACACCTGAAGCAACAAGCCGGCCTGACTGATTTATTTACCCTGCCAGACAGTGGCTGATACTCCCGGTAAAGCCAGTGCCATGCCATCAATAACGCCACTTCCTTCAAGGCAATGCCAGCTTTTCTCTGCCAGCAAGGCAGAGAAAGGCAGCGTACAAGTGGTTTTCTCCCCACGATTCAGGGCAACCAGCACTCGCTCCTTTTGCCACACACGGACAAACACCAGCACGTCACCGGCCGCAAAAACCACCTGGCAGCCACCATGGCGCAGAGCCTTACTTTTTCGGCGTATCGTTGCAATACGCCGGTACAGACTTAACAGCGCCAGGTCCTGCTGTGCTTTATCCCACGGGAAGGGTTTACGGCACATAGGGTCGTTGCCGCCATCGAGCCCCACTTCATCGCCATAATAAATACAGGGAACGCCAGGCCAGCAAAACAACCAGATAACGGCCAGTGGCAGGTGGGCAACATCTTTCCCCAGCAGTGTTTTAAACCGCGCTGTGTCGTGGCTGTCGAGTTGGTTAAACATGCGTAACTGCTGTTGGTGAGATAACCCGGCCCGGTAATCCTCCAGCCAGGCTGCACAGGTTTCAGCGTCAATATGATTAGGGTCGTACGAAATATCCGTGTTAGCCAGAAACCCCCAAACCGGGAAGCTGAACCCACGGTAATTCATCGCGCTGTGTTCAGCATCGTTATGCAACCACTGACGGGCATCGCCAAAGTGCTCACCAAACACAAATGCCTCAGGGTTTACCTCGCAGGAAGCCTGAGTGATACCAGCAATATGTTGCTGGTTATTTTTAGCTCCTCCCGCATCACCCAACATTTGTACGACATCCAGCCGCCAGCCATCCATATTCCAGGGTGGCTGTAGCCAGTGGCGCACCACGCTGTTCTCACCCCGGTAGATTTCATCCACTACACCAGCACACCCATAATCAAGCTTGGGCAGGCTGCTGTAACCCAGCCAGTTCAGCGCCTGACCTGATTCATCAAAATGATACCACTCACGCCAGGGGGAATCCGCATGGTGGCAGGCCCCCTGCGAATGTTGCTGGTAACGGTCAAACCAGGGGTGAGTATCTCCGGTGTGGTTAAAGACACCATCCAGAATCAGGCGCATTCCCTTGTTCCTGGTTTGTTGCCGTAAACGCAATAAGGCATCATTGCCACCGAACGCCATATCCACCTCGCGGTAATTCTGGGTATCGTATTTATGCACGCTGGGGGCCGTGAACACCGGGTTAAGATACAGGGCTGTTACTCCAAGCTTCTGCAAGTAAGGCAGTTTTTCAGTGATGCCATCCAAATCTCCGCCATAAAATGTCGAGCCTCCCGCTTCGTGTGTCAGAGGTTCATGCCAGGCCTTATGCCGGGTTTCAGTCCCGGCTGAATGGTGCCAGTAAGAGTGGTCTGCCTCGGGCTTACGCTGGTGACTACGGGCAAAACGGTCGGGGAATATTTGGTAAAACACCTGGTCTGCGACCCAGCCGGGCCCTGTATCAGGGTAATCAACCGCGAAAGTTTCCAGCCGCGGCGGCGGGAATGCACCCATTCCCCGTGGCGAAAACCATTGCTGGCGGTCGGCCCATAACAGTTTAAAGCTGTAGCGGCGGCGTGGTTGCCCCTGAGCAAGGCTGATTCGCCCGCGCCAGGCTACCACGCCCCAGGCAGGAGCCGTACTCTGCCGCTTCATCGGCATCATCAGCTCTTCGTTATCTTCTTCATAACGGATAACAACACGCTGCGGTAAATCATTACCAGCGAGCCACAAAGTCACGACCAAATGGTTATCATGAATCGTGACAAACGGCGTAACTGGCAGGTGCCAGGCTGTTAACATAATCGCTCTCCCCTCTCTGGAATTGCGCCACCTTGCCATAATCGTTACACAGGAAACTCACCATTAGCGACTTTATTCGGGGAGGATAACGGGGGAGGAGAAAACGGAAAGAGAAACAGACTCACCCCGGGGAGAAACCAGACGCCTCCCCAGAGCAAAAAAGCTAGTCGTTATCTGATACAAGCACAGCTTTGCGGTTATCCGCACGGCATTTAAGCACCCAGCCAGCCAGCAGCAAAACAATCCAGACGATACCGACATAAAGCGAAATGCGGGTTTCAGGATGGTAACCAATCAAACCAATAATAAAGACCAGGAACACCAGCCCAACCACTGTAGTGATTACACCACCCGGTACTTTAAACTTCAGCGCGGCAACTTCACTGGCGGGTAAACGGCGGCGGAAAGCTATTTGAGACAGCAAAATCATAATCCACACCCACACAGTGGCGAACGTGGCAAGGGAAGCAATCACCAGAAACACATTTTCCGGCATGATGTAGTTGAGGTACACCGCAACCAGCAATGCCCCGGTCATCACAATAACCGTTACCCAGGGAATGCCTTTACGCGATGTTTTCGCGAAGATTTTAGGCGCACTGCCCTGCTCCGCCATCCCGTGCAGCATGCGCCCCACGCCAAAAACATCGCTATTGATGGCAGACAGTGACGCAGTCAGCACCACAAAGTTCAGGATGCTGGCCGCAAAGGTAATCCCCATATGCTGGAATGTCAGAACAAACGGGCTGCCATCTGTACCCACTAAATTCCACGGGTAGATGGACATAATGACAAACAGCGTCCCCACATAGAACACCAGAATACGCAGCGGGACTGAGTTAATAGCACGCGGAATAGATTTCTCAGGGTCTTTGGCTTCACCTGCTGTAATACCGATGATTTCAATCCCGCCATAAGCAAACATCACCATTTGCAACGACATAATCATCCCCAGCCAGCCATTACTGAAGAACCCGCCATGACTCCACAGGTTGTGTACTCCGGTTGGTTCTCCGCCATTGCCGATGCCCCACAGGATAATCCCGACTCCGGCAACAATCATGATGATAATCGTGGCAACTTTAAAGAATGAGAACCAGAACTCCAGTTCCCCAAACACTTTGACACTCATCAGGTTGATGGCGCAAATAATCAGCACCACACTCAACACCCAGATCCAGTGCGGAACAGCCGGGAACCAGACGCCCATATAAATACCGAATGCGGTTACATCCGCAATGGCGACAATCAGTATTTCAAAACAGTAGGTCCAGCCAGTAATATACCCTGCTAAAGGACCGAGATTTTCCTGGGCATAACGCGAAAACGAACTTGCAGAAGGGTTGTGTACCGACATTTCCCCCAAAGCACGCATTATGATATAAGCGGCGACACCGCCAATAATGTATGCCAGCAATACACTGGGGCCTGCCATTTTTATCGCATCCGCGGAGCCGTAAAACAGGCCGGTACCAATTGCCGAGCCCAGCGCCATAAAGCGGATGTGACGCGTACTCAGACCACGTTTGAGTTTGTTCGCGTTTTCCATGTTTCTCTTACCATCTGACAAAATAAAAAACCACGGAGCAGAACCCCGTGGTTAAACAAATAATTCTGTTTAGTGAGCTGTGGATGCCACTTCACCACCAGCGACTTTATCCCAGACAACAGAGATAAGCAGCATCACAAGCGTTGGCATCAACCAGGCCAGCCCTTCTTCCGCCAGTGGCAAATGGGTTGACCATGCAGGCAGAATAGCGCTGAAAGGTGAAGCCTTCACACCATCAATTAACCCAAAGAGCAGGCTGATTAACATGCCTGGCGCAATAATACGCGTCGGGTTACTCCACCATGGGCGGGTGAAACTCAATACGACCAGCACAATACAAGGCGGGTAGATAGCCGTGAGCACTGGTACTGAAATTTTAATCAGGTGAGTCAGCCCCAGGTTGGAAACCACCATGGAGAACAGACCAAGGATAAACACCAGAGTGCGGTATGAAACTGGCAAATACTGGGCAAAGAATTCAGCACAGGCACAGGTCAACCCTACAGCCGTTACCATGCAGGCAACAAAAATGAGTATTGCCAGTAACAAACTGCCATAGATACCAAATGTATGTTGCACATAAGCATGGAGAATGGCCGCACCATTAGCAGACTGGGGCACCAGGGAGCTGCTGTCAGAGCCCAGGCGGAACAGGCACAGGTACAACAGCGTCAAACCCACACCAGCGATCAGACCAGCCCAAATCGTATAACGGGTTAACAGGCGTGATTCAGTCACACCGCGGGAACGCGCGGCATTCACAATGACAATACCGAACACCAGAGCGCCCAGGGTATCCATCGTCAGGTAGCCATTGACGAAGCCATTAGAAAACGCTGCATTCTGATATGCCTCTGTTGCGTCACTCAAACCACCTGCAGGCCAGAAAATCGCAGCGCCACCCAAAATAATTAATGCGCCAATTTTTACGGGAGCCAGAAAATGGCCTACGGTATCAAGCAACTTCCCTGGGTAGAGGGAAATCCCAATCACCAGCGCAAAATAAATCAGGCTGTAAATCAGTAAAGGGGTGGGACCATCGCCTGCCAGCGGAGCGATCCCTACTTCAAATGACACGGTTGCTGTGCGGGGGGTGGCAAAAAATGGCCCAACAGCCAGATAACAGATGGTTGCCAGCACCAGGCCTGCATGGCGGCCAATGGGGGAGCTGAGGTTATCAATACCGCCACCGACTTTTGCCAGCGAGATAACAGTGAGAACTGGCAAACCTACTGCCGTAATAAGAAAACCAGCGGCGGCAACCCAAACATGTGGGCCTGCCTGTAAACCGACCATGGGAGGGAAAATAATGTTCCCTGCGCCAACAAACAACGCAAAGGTCATAAAACCTAAAGCGATGATGTCACGGGATGTTAATTGACGGGTCATATCGTACTTGTAGCCTGTGGATGTGGTTATGTTGTTTGCAGAAACGAAAAACCTGAATGACAGAAAACACACTACGCTGAATGCCCCGAAAACCAGTAACGGGTATGACTATGCTGAATAGCGGCCACAGACAGAATATGTGGATGGCCAACAACACAGCACGCACAGCGGGATATGCTCATGATTAACCATAATTAAGAATAGTTTTCCGGTTAATAACGCAATCCTGGTGCATTCATGCACAAACAGGGGCGCAATTAAAACGCTTATAGCGTTTAAAGGCAAGAAGCGATCCGAAAACAAGCGGCTTATTCCGCAATCAAACCAATAAGCAGACATTATCGCTATTTTATCGTCATAAGAACCGCTTATAGTTCGAACAAAAAGTCGCCATCACGATGCATTTGTTTCATTCATTCTGCGAGACAAAAGAAAACAGGCCATAAGTATGGCCTGCAGGAAAGTTATGTTTACAGTTAAATCAGGCCTGGGCTGCCAGCACCTTGTCACTCACCAGCAAACGCTCTGGTAATTCAAAAGAAAAACAGCTTCCTTTGCCTGGTACACTCTCAATGCTCAGACGGGCATCATGATGGGTAAGCGCATGTTTGACTATTGCCAGGCCAAGACCACTGCCTCCGGTCTGGCGAGAGCGTGCTTTATCTACCCGGTAAAAACGCTCTGTCAGGCGTGGCAGGTGCTCAGGAGAGATCCCCGGCCCATTATCCTGCACAGAGAAACGCGCGCCATGAGCCACTTTTTCCCATTTAACCTGAATATGTGTCCCTTCCGGAGTATGGTTCACTGCGTTATAGACCAGGTTAGACATAGCGCTACGAAGCTGCTCTTCACTGCCATAAACCTGTAACGCCGGGTCAACCATAAAACTTATCTGGTGACGCCCCTGGCTCAAGGTTTGCGCTTCACGCTCCACCAGACGCAACATCAGAGGAACATCAATTTTATCAGTAAGACTCAGCGCTGGCGCCGCTTCAATACGAGATAACGTCAGCAACTGGCGTACCAGACCTTCCATGCGGGAGGTTTGTTCACGCATCGTAATCAATGCTTTTTCCCGCACCACGCCTTCCAGTGGCTGGTCCTGCATCATCTCGAGATAGCCCTGCAGCACTGTCAGTGGTGTACGCAATTCGTGGCTGACATTGGCAAAAAAGTTACGCCGTGCACCCTCAAGTTGATGCATCTGAGTCACATCACGCACCACCATCAGCCACTGGCCGTCGGTATAAGGCATGATACGAAATTCAAGATGGCGGCCATTGTTCAACACCTGATTGAAAGGACGCGCAAAATCGCGTTTTTTGATGTACTGGTTAAATTCCGGGTAGCGCAGCAAATTAACAATATTTTGCCCGTTATCATCCGGCCAGCGTAAGTTAAGCAACTGAATAGCTAGGCCATTACACCAAAATATGGCACCTACTTCTGTCATCATTACCAGTGCATCTGGTAATGACTCCGCCCCACTACGAAACCGCTTGATCAGGTTACCCAGCTCTTTGCGCCGCTTTTTATTGCGCATCTGCATCTGGTGAATACCATACATCAGCGGCTCCCAACTCCCGGAGCCTGTTGGTGGCGTCATACTGCGATCAACCCATAGCCACCAGGAAAGACGTAACAGATTCCAAAAATGCCAGACAAGCAGGCCTGTCACACTCGCCAGTAAAAACCAGGGGAGATAACCAAAGAACGCCCCCAGCAATAAAGCAGGTATGCAACACAGCGCCAGTTCAAGTACCAGCCTTCGCCATGACAACCGTTCAAGCACGGGTCATACTCCATCCAGATAATTAAAAACGGGCTGAAAAGCGATAACCCGTACCGCGAACGGTTTGAACCATACGGTCATGCCCACTGAGTTCCAGTGCCTTACGTAAACGGCGAATGTGAACATCTACCGTTCTGTCCTCAACGTAAACATTCGTTCCCCATACATGATTAAGGAGTTGTTCACGGCTGTAAACCCGTTCCGGGTGTGTCATGAAAAAATGCAGCAACTTAAATTCTGTCGGCCCCATATCCAGTGGGTTCTCACCAGTCATTACCCGGTGAGAAGACGGATCCAGGCTGAGCCCCTGAATCTCAATCACTTCTTCTACTGCCATAGGAGAGATACGGCGCATCACCGCTTTAATACGCGCGACCAGTTCTTTGGGTGAAAACGGCTTGGTAATATAATCATCTGCCCCAATTTCCAACCCTCTGACCCGGTCCTCTTCTTCACCGCGGGCCGTCAGCATGACTACCGGTATATCCCGCGTCATCGCTTCACGTTTCAGGTGCTTGATAAACTGAATCCCGGAGCCGCCCGGCAACATCCAGTCGAGTAAAATTAAATCCGGCCAGGGTTCGTTGAGCTGGTTTACCGCACTGTCATAATCTTCCGCCTCAACAGCCTGAAAACCATTTTGTTCGAGCACAAAACACACCATTTCACGAATGGGTGCTTCATCTTCCACAACCAGAATTCGTCTCGCCATAATCAGCCCTGTAAATATATACAATAATTTAACGCGGCGTCATTATGCGTCAGTTTTATGACAGTTTTATGAAAAAAATGACCATTACATGACCTGTCATATCATTTTATGACAAAGCGTTTCCTTCTGCTGCAATACAAGTCGCAACGCATATTCTCACTGGAATCCGCTACGCAGCTTACGACAACACACCTGCAACTTAATGCGTCACATGTATATAATCACCACTTCGCTTTCTGACCGGGACAGGTTATGCGCATTCTTCACACCTCTGACTGGCATCTGGGACAAAATTTCTATACCAAAAGCCGTGCTCCGGAACATGCAGCCTTTCTAAACTGGCTAACCGAAATGGTTGAACAGCACCAGGTTGACGCCGTCATTGTAGCAGGCGATATTTTCGATACAGGCTCACCGCCCAGTTACGCGCGCGAATTGTATTACCGCTTTGTTGTTCAACTCCAGGCAACCGGCTGCACACTTGTCGTGCTGGGCGGCAACCATGACTCCGTCGCCACACTGAACGAATCGCGTGAATTGTTGGGCTACCTCAATACCTGGGTTATTGCCAGTACATCAGATACCGAAGCCCCCATTTTATTACCGCTTCGCAACGGGGAACCCGGCGCGGTACTCTGCCCGGTTCCTTTTTTGCGCCCACGCGATATCCAGATAAGCCAGTCCGGGCAAAGTGGTCAGCAAAAACAACAGGCGCTGGTCGGGGCCATTCACCACTATTACCAGCAAGGTTACCAGGCAGCCTGCGAATTACGCGGTGAGCGCAAACTCCCTATTATTGCCACCGGCCACCTGACAACCGTTGGAGCCAGTAAAAGTGATGCTGTGCGCGAAATCTATATCGGTACTCTTGATGCCTTCCCTGCCAGTGCATTTCCGCCAGCTGATTATATTGCGCTGGGGCATATTCACCGCCCCCAAAAAGTCACCAGTAGTGAGCATATCCGCTACTGCGGGTCGCCCATTGCACTCAGTTTTGACGAAACCAACAACACCAAAATGGTTCTGATGGTGGATTTCACTGAAGGTAAACTGAGCACCGTAACGCCACTCCCGGTGCCGGTAACCCAACCATTGTTAATGCTTAAAGGCTCACTGGAAAGCATTAAACAGCAACTGGAAGCATGGCGGGATGCCCCTTCCACGCCAGTCACCTGGCTTGATATTGAACTCACTACAGACCAGTATCTCCACGACATGCAAAAACAGCTACAGGCACTGACCGCTGATTTACCAGTAGAAATTGTGTTATTGCGCCGCAGCCGCGAACAACGGGAAAAAATCATCGCTAACCAACAAAAAGAAACCCTGAGCGAACTCAGTACCAGCGAAGTTTTTGAGCGCCGTCTGGCACAAGAAAACCTGGATGAAAACCAGGCTTCCCGCCTGCGTGGGTTGTTTGCAGAAACCCTGCACCGCCTGGAAGAGGAACCTGGCTCATGAGAATTCTGACGCTACGGTTGAAAAACCTCAATTCACTCAAAGGTGAATGGAAAATCGACTTTACTCAGTCGCCGTTCAACAGCAATGGTTTATTTGCCATTACCGGGCCAACCGGTGCAGGCAAAACCACATTACTGGATGCCATTTGCCTGGCGTTATATCACCAGACACCACGTCTCAGCACCATTTCCCAGTCCAGTAACGACCTGATGACCAGGGATACCGCAGAATGCCTTGCTGAAGTGGAGTTCGAAGTCAAAGGCGTTGCCTGGCGAGCCTTCTGGAGCCAGAACCGGGCACGCAACCAGCCCGATGGAAAACTCCAGGCGCCAAGAGTGGAACTGGCCCGTTGTGCAGATGGCAAAATTGTTGCCGACAAAGTGAAAGACAAGCTGGAAACCATTGCCCGCCTGACCGGGCTGGACTATGACCGGTTCACTCGCTCAATGTTGCTCTCCCAGGGGCAATTTGCCGCTTTTCTTAATGCCGATGCAAAAGCACGGGCAGAATTGCTGGAAGAGCTCACCGGCACCGAGATTTATGGGCAAATCTCCGCACTGATTTTCGACACATGGAAACAACACAAACAGCAACTGGAACAGTTACAGGCTAAAGCCAGCGGCGTGCAATGCCTTACGGACGGTGAACGGGCAGAGCTGGAAAACCAGGTTTCCTCTCTGGTACAGCAGGAGCAGCAGTTGCTTACGCAACAACGCCAGGTGCAGTCTGCAGTTCAGTGGTTGCAACAATTAACGCAGCAACAGCAGCAAATCAGCCAGCTTGAGCAAAAACTGGCCCAGGCGAAGCGTGATTTTGAGGCTGCTGAACCAGACCGCGCACGCCTGGCACTCGCGCTGCCCGCCGAAAAATTACGCCCTGTCTGGCAGACATGTACAGACCAGATGGCACGGGTTCACCACCTGGAACAGCAACTGGTTGCGTTATCACAACGCCTGAGCACTGCGGGCCTGGTGCGCCAGCAGGTATGGCTTTCAGCCCGTAATAAATCCACTTATATACAAAAGCAACGCCAGGCCATTACTGACTGGCTGAGCGAACACAAAGCCGTGGGTGAATGGCAGCACGAACTGGCAGGCTGGCGCAGCAGCTTTGCCCGCTATCGGGATGACAGCAAACAACTTACAGCCTTGCAGCAAACCCTGACGGCACAGCAAGAAAAACTGGCAACACAGGCACACCCGGCACTCTCATTAACCGCTGACGAAACCGTTGCGCGCCTGGCAGAACACCAGCAACACCAGGCAAAACGCGAACAACTCCGGCGCCTGGCGTTTGAGTTTGCCCCACTTCAGCAACAGTACCAACAGTTACAACAGCAACGCAATGAACAGCAGCAACGTTATCAACAGGCAGGAGAACAACTTGCCGAACGGCGCAAAACCTGGGCCGAAGTTAACCAGCAGTACCAGGATGTAGCCAGGATCTGTGAGCTGGAAAGCGCCATTGTTAACCTGAATGCCGAGCGGGAACGCCTGCAGGCTGGCCAACCCTGCCCATTATGTGGAGCAACAGAGCACCCGGCAGTTGCCCATTACCAGGCACTGAAACCAGACGAAAACCAGCGGCGCAAAACTGAACTGGAAGAGCGTAAGCGCCTTCTGGCAGAAGAAGGTGCAACGTTAAAAGGCCAGCATGATGCACTGGCTGCACAAACAGAACAATTAACCCGCCAGCAGGCCAGCGTTGAACAGGCACTGGAACACCATCAACAGCAATGGGCCGAATTATGCCATGCGCTGAACCTGTCGGCGGCACCAGGTGACGATATCACGCAGTGGCTGAGCGACAATGACGCTTACCAGGCTCAACTCCAGGCACACCAGGTATGGCTGGGGCAACAAGCGCTGGTAGATCAGACCCGGGCGCAAGTCACCGAATTATCACAATCGTGCGAACAACAACGCCTCATACTGCAAACAACACTGGCAACATGGCAATTGCCCTGGCCGCAACCCGGTGAAGTTGAAGCCTGGCTGGCTGCTCGTGAAAAACACCGTGAACAATTCCTCCGGCAACAAACCTTGCTGGCACAATTGAATACAGACGACGAAGCCATCAGGCTAATCCTCCGGACACTGGAAGACGATGGCAGTGATACACCGCTACCCGACGAAGAGACTCAGCAACAGCGGATTCAGGACTGGTCACGCCATAACAGCGAATGGGTGGCGTTACACAGCCAGTCTGAAGCGCTGACCCAACAGTTGCAGCAAGAAAAAGAGCAACTGGCACAGCACCAGCTCGCACTGGATAACGCCCTGCAGGCCAGCCAGTTTGCATCCACAGAAGCCATGACGGCGGCATTGCTCGATGACACCACTCGCCAGCAACTGGCAGACCGTCTGGCCGCCCTGGCTCAACAGGTACAACAGCAAACAGCACTGGCAGAACAGGCTAAACAACAGCTTGCCACGCATATTGCGGCACGGCCAGAGCACCTTAGCGAGCAGAACACCCAGAGTGAGCTGGAATCACAACTGGCGCTGGTTAACACTCAGTGGCGTGAGAATACCTCCGGCCAGGGGGCATTGCGCCAGCAACTGGTGCACGATACCCGCCAAAGAGAACAACAACAAAGTCTGCTTCACTCCCTTGAACAACAGCAGCAATTAGTCACCGACTGGGGCGCGTTGAATGAAATGATCGGCTCAAAAGAAGGTGATAAGTTCCGCAAGTTTGCACAGGGGCTGACACTGGATAACCTTGTGTGGCTGGCTAACCAGCAACTGCACCGGTTACATGGGCGTTATCTGTTACAACGTAAAGACAACGAAGCACTGGAATTGCAAGTGGTGGACACCTGGCAGGCCGATGCAGTGCGTGATACCCGAACATTGTCAGGTGGGGAAAGCTTCCTGGTCAGCCTGGCGCTGGCGCTGGCGTTGTCTGACCTGGTTAGCCATAAAACACGTATTGACTCATTATTCCTTGATGAAGGCTTTGGCACCCTGGATGCAGAAACACTGGATACCGCCCTTGATGCACTGGATACTCTCAATGCCAGCGGAAAAATCATTGGTGTTATCAGCCATGTAGCCGCCATGAAAGAGCGTATTCCGGTGCAAATCAAAGTCCGTAAAGTGAACGGGCTGGGGTACAGCCGGCTGGATAAGCATTTCGCAGTGGACAGCTAATGCACAAAAGTAAGTGATGGCTCACTTTTGTGTGGGGCGTGAGTACTGGCAATATGCAGCCATACTCACGCCTGAGATGCCCCTTTAGCAAATACCCCTGGTTATGCCAGAAACGACGCTAAAAGCTATGTTAAAAGCTATATCAAAAGCCACGCCAAAAGTTATGTCAGTAATGGCTCACTTTCGCACTGACACTGGCTGACCCTGGGTTTGGGCTTATTTCTCCTGCGGCCATAACCAGGCAGCGCCACGGACACCACTGGAATCACCGTGTTTTGCCTTGAGAACCGGAGTGGTGCATTCGCCCCCAAATACCCAGTTATTCATCAACCCCGGCACGGTTTGGTACCAGCGGTCAACATTGCTCATCCCACCACCGAGCACAATCACATCCGGATCAAGCAGGTTCACTACATGAGCCAGAGATTTAGCCAGCCTCTGTTCATAGCGGCATAAGGCCTGCTCTGCCAGAGTATCACCACCTGCTGCCCTGGCGACAATATCACTACCACGAAGTGAGTGGCCACTCAGCCGCTGGTAATCGGTCGCGAAGCCTGTCCCGGAGATAAAGGTCTCAATGCAGCCACGCTGCCCGCAATAGCAAGCAACGTCATTCCGGTAGCGTAGCTCATCGTCATCCATCCACGGCAGTGGATTGTGCCCCCACTCACCGGCAGTCCCGTTACCTCCCGCATGGCAGCGCCCGGCGATGGCAATTCCGGCACCACATCCGGTACCAATAATCACTGCGAATACCACCCCTGCCCCCGCTGCCGCGCCATCAACAGCTTCAGAAACCGCAAGGCAGTTGGCATCATTTGCCAGGCGAACCGGTTGCCCTAATTTTGCGGTGAGATCCTGGTCCAGAGGCTGCCCATTCAGCCAAACAGAATTGGCGTTTTTGACCAGGTGCGTTTGTGGTGACAAGGTTCCCGGAATACCAATGCCGACAGTACCCTGTTGCCCGGTATGAGCCTGAGCCTGGTTCACTAACTCAACAATGACATTCAATGTTTCCTGGTAATCACCGTGTGGGGTTGCCACCCGGTGGCGAAACAGTTGCTCCCCCGCGTCACTCAAGGCTATTACTTCCGTTTTTGTTCCACCCAGATCAATACCAATTCTCACCTGTCGCTCCTTATTTTCTGGCCCAGTGAACAGAGCCTATGTTGCGTATCAGGAAAAGGCAATGAAAGGCTCGCGCCAATTGGGTATCATGCCCGCTGCCTTTTTACTAACAGCCGGGGAACAAACATGCTGTGGTTCAAAAATTTAATGGTCTACCGCTTAAACCGTGACGTATCACTGCGTGCGGAAGAAATGGAACAAAAACTGGCTGATATGGCATTTCGCCCATGCGGTAGCCAGGATATGGCAAAAACAGGCTGGGTTGCACCAATGGGAGCCAAAGGTGGCGATGCATTAACGCACGCTGTGGCAGGGCAAATTATGATTTGTGCCCGCAAAGAAGAAAAGATTATCCCTTCACCAGTTATCAGGCAGTCACTGGAAGCAAAAATTAATAAACTCGAAGCCGACCAGGGGCGCAAGCTACGCAAAACAGAAAAAGACTCACTCAAAGATGAAGTGCTGCAAGACTTACTGCCCAGGGCATTCAGCCGTTTCAGCCAGACCATGATGTGGATTGACACTGTCAATGGCCTGATCATGGTAGACAGCGCCAGTGCCAAAAAAGCAGAAGACACACTGGCATTGCTGCGCAAAAGCCTCGGTTCATTACCCGTTGTGCCGCTCAGCATGGCAACCCCTATTGAACTGAGCCTCACCGAATGGTTGAAAAGCGGTGATGTGCCTCAGGGGTTCCAGTTACAGGATGAAGCTGAGCTCAAAGCCATTCTGGAAGGTGGTGGTGTGGTACGCTGCAAAAAACAGGATCTGATGACTGACGAAATCACCGTGCATATTGATGCCGGTAAAGTAGTCACCAAACTGGCTCTGGACTGGCAACAGCGCGTGCAATTTGTGATTGCGGACGACGGCTCGCTGAAACGCTTAAAATTCGCCGACGAATTACGTGAGCAGAATGACGATATCGACCGTGAGGATGTCGCGCAACGCTTTGATGCTGATTTCACGTTGATGACTGGCGAACTGTCTGCCCTGATTGCTCAACTGACTGAAGCGCTCGGTGGGGAAGCAACTAACCAGTAAGCCAGCAAGGCTTGTGCCGGTAAGCAAACAGAAAAGCCCGTGAGAGTGCGGGCTCAGGTGAATCGCCAATCTGCCTGTTCGCCTTAGCATACAATAACAAAACCCCACTTTTTTAGTGGGGTTCGCACCAAGTTAAAGCACCATAAAATGGGCTTTCCCTACCTTTCATTTCATTGCTAACCGCTTATAAGTAGCGGCACAAATACGCGGTTGCTTCAGCCACTTTCAGGTGAAATTCGCTGTTAGCAGGTACATTAAACTGGGCACCCGGTCCAAAAGTATTCCATTCACTTTCACCTGGCAGTTGTACCGTTAACGCCCCGGAAACAACGGTCATTTCTTCCGCCTGCCCGGTACCAAAAGTGTATTCTCCGGGTTCCATCACCCCAACACTGGCCCGCCCGGCGCTTTGGCTAACAAAACCAATGGATTTAACATTACCGTCAAAATATTCATTCGACTGAAGCATTTACTGAACCCTTATGAACTGAAAAAAACACTATAAACAGCAAATTGCAGGCCGTCACCCAAATTCACAAGTCAGTTCATGATTTCACTGGCAAGCCTCGCCACCAGTGTGTTAGACAATAATACTGGTATATCAAGCGCCTTTTGCAATAAATCTCTGTGCTTTATTTGATAGCAAGGACTATCCAGCACTAAAACATCTGCACCCTGGTCCATCATTTTACGCCCGGTAGCCACTAAAGCGTCATCATCCTGGGTTAATGGGTTTGCCAGACCATACACTGGCGACATATATAACCGCCCCCATTTTGCTTCCTGGCCTGCCTGAAACTCTGGTTGAGGCAGGATGACACCAACCTGATGCCCACCCACAATGGAGGCAACCAGTGGAGGGATCAGGCGTTCAGGCTCGAGCAACATCGCATTTGTGGTGTGCAGGCCATTAAAACGCACATGGCTTAACAACAAAATTACTTCAAAACCCTGGTTATCCAGAATCTTAAGAATAGTGTGTAATGCCTGTTCAATTTTGTATCGCGATAAACGAACACGTTTAAAATCAGCCAGCAACGCCAAAATAGTCGGTTCATTGGCGTCTTCGTCAGCACCATATTGTGCCAAAACTTCGGCACATGTTTTGTTACCCAAAAGCGTAAGGTAAGTAATTTGTTGCTCAGAAATATGCTCAGACAGTAAAGGCAACATCTCACCGACTGGCATGGTGTCGATACACAGTATCGCCATCGTCGACTGCAACACATTTTTACCATGATCTATAACGGCTTGATTTAACATGGTCTTTAACCACTGCATTGGAAAAATTGATCATAAAATGATCATTAATTCTGGCAGCAATTGGCAAAAAATCCTGCGGATATATTTACCAATCGTAACCAAACGTAAACCACGGCATCTAAACATGAACAGATACTGATAAACCAGCAAATAAAAACCATGGTCACACACCGTTGCGCAGGGAGATGCTGACTGATACAGGCACAATGCCAACCGCAAAGAATACAGGTTTCTTATCCACCGTATTCTTTGTGTTAACATCTCCACCACACATAGTTAGTATAGCGGTAATCCATGTAAGCCGGGGAATTAAAGGAATTAGCTGGCCGCTTTGCTGGCACCGGAAGCCGGAATACGTTGCAGAATATCGGCAACGATTTCAGAAGGGCTCTGAGAAGCATCAATAAAGTGATGAGCAGATTGCTGGTAGAGTGCTTCACGCGCTGCCAGTACTTCAGAAATTTCATCGGTAATTGTTTTACCAGTCAGAGTAGGGCGCTGGCCCTCATCGGGAAACGCTTCAAGACGATTAGTCAGCGTATCCACAGAGGCGCGCAAATAAAGAACCAGCCCTTGCTCACGCATAAACTCACGGTTTTCGTCGCGCAGTACAATCCCTCCCCCTGTCGCAACCACTGCACCTGGCTGGGTTGCCGACTTCAGAGCCTGGCTTTCCCGCAGACGGAAACCATCCCAGCCTTCCTGCTCCACGATTTCTGCCACAGACATTCCGCTCGTTGAGAGTAACCAGTGATCGGTATCAATAAACTGCAGCCCCAGCGCCTGGGCCAGCGCCTGACCAATAGTGGTTTTTCCGCTTCCCCTGGGGCCAACAAGAAAAATGGGTTGCGTCATGGATTTACATTCCTCTTTTTTCACAACGAACGATAACAGGTATCAGTGGCCTGCCACTTTACCATTAATCAGGCCCTGTACACATGTAAATCTTTCATTACATTTAGATTTCTAAAACAAGAAACTCCTTATTACACAAGGATTCTCTAATAAAATTCACTGTAAACAATTCATGTCAGAAGCGGGCAATAACCATACTGGAAATACCCGGTGAAACACAAGAGCAATGGCCTGCAAACGGTAACAATATTATGAAAAGCTTTACGCTGTAGCCCCTTTATACTGCACGTAAATGATGCACACTGAATACTTCACCTGCAGGAGATACACATTATGCAACCCGAAGAAAAGAACCTGATAGACGGGCTGTTTCAGCGCCTTGAAACAGCTGAACACAGCGGCTCACCTCGTGATGAGCAGGCCATGCAATTAATCCAGCAACACCTCACAAAACAACCCGAAGCGCCTTATTATATGGCGCAGACGCTGTTAATTCAGGATGCCGCTATTCGCAAACTGCACAGCCAAATTCAGCAGTTACAAGACCAGGTCAGCCAGTTGCAAACCGCAGCTTCACAGCCTAAAAGCGGCGGTTTCCTTTCAGGGTTGTTTGGTGGTGGGCATACCGCCACACCTCAGCCACAGGCGGGTTACTCCGCAGCACAACCCCCCGTTGGATATCCCCCACAGCAGAGCACTTATACGCCATATAATGGGCGTAGTGGCGGTGGTTTCTTGTCGGGCGCCCTGCAAACCGCTGCGGGTGTTGCCGGCGGTATGGTACTGGGGAATATGCTTACTGGCCTGTTCCATTCATCTCGCCCGGAGGAAATCGTGAATATCATTAACGAACCTGCTTCCGGCCTGAATGGCTTTATGCCCGGCATTCAGGGTAACGCCACGGCATTTCAGCCCGATGGCAACCAGGAATTTACCGATACCGCAGACCAATTTTATGGCGACCCGGGGCTGGGAGATGATAATTCATTTACCGGCAATGATAATTCCTTTCTGGATAACAACACTGATTTTGGCAGTGGTTTCGGCGACGGGTTTAACAGCGATGACGACAACTGGATTTAACCCCTGCCCGCATCCTGGTGCCTGGCTGCGGTTTCATACTCAGTGAAACCGGGGTAATCTATGCTTGTTAACATCAAAGAAACATCAACTTACGGGAGCGACGCGTGGACAGAAAAATAGGCTTTATTGGTTGTGGAAATATGGGGAAAGCGATTCTCGGCGGGTTAATTAACAGCGGCAAAGTCGCTGCCAGCCAAATCTGGGTCTATACCCCATCCGCCGATAAAGTCACCGCACTGCATCAACAATGGGGAATTAACGCCGCAGAAAGTGCAGAAGAGGTTGCTGTACAGGCCGATATAATTTTCGCAGCCGTTAAACCCAACATCATTCTTCAGGTGCTCAGCAACATAAACAGCAGCCTGAATAAAGATGCAGTGCTGGTTTCTGTCGCAGCCGGTGTCACTTTAGACCAACTGGCGACTGCAGTAGGCCATGACCGCAAAATCATTCGGGCCATGCCGAACACTCCCTCGCTGGTGAATATGGGCATGACGTCGGTAACTTCTAACGCACTTATCACAGAAGAAGATCTGCAGGACGTTCTGGAGATATTCCGCAGTTTTGGCGAAGCAGAAGTTGTCAGCGAAGCCATGATTCACCCGGTTGTGGGTGTCAGTGGCTCATCTCCGGCTTATGTGTTCATGTTTATTGAAGCCATGGCCGATGCCGCCGTGCTGGGTGGCATGCCGCGCGCCCAGGCATACCGTTTTGCAGCTCAGGCTGTAATGGGGTCAGCCAAAATGGTTCTGGAAACCGGGCAACACCCGGGAGCATTGAAAGATATGGTGTGTTCGCCAGGTGGAACTACCATTGAAGCGGTAAAAGTGCTTGAAGAAAAAGGGTTCCGTTCCGCAGTTATTGAAGCTATGCAGCAGTGTATGGAAAAATCCAAAGCACTCAGTAAAAGCTGAACTTAGAGGCGATTGCCGGGTATTCAATACTGGCGCGCAAACACAAATGCGCGCCATTTATTTGCTTGTTGCCCAGGGCGTGGTTACTCAAGGCCTAATGCGTTTTTCATCGTCCAGAATAAATCGGTCTGGTCTGTCAGGCCCACAACGTTAGCAGCATGAGGGCCGTAAGCCGCCACCCGCAACTGTGTACCCGTATGCGCCTGGGAATCCTCTTCCGAATTACCGTAGCTCATCACCATAATGGCGCCATCTTTGGTATTCAGTGCCTGAGTCAGGCCCGGAGCTCTGGTCTTTGGCGGAATAATCTGGCTGGCGTGCGCATGGTCTGCGGTTACAATCACCAGGGTATTGCCGTCCTCACGCGCAAACGCCAGTGCTTTTTGTACGGCTTCATCCAGGTCCACAGTTTCACCAATTTGCCCACATGGGTTCGCCGCGTGATCCTGCTTATCAATCGATGCCCCTTCTACCTGCAAGAAGAACCCTTTTTTATTCTGGCTGAGCAGGTTAATAGCTTTCTCTGTCATTTGGGCAAGTGTTGGCACTGACGCGGTGCGCGCCGGGTTCACTTCACAGGTGACAGGTGGTTTTTCCAGGTTGCCATAGTGCGAGGCTTTTGGGCCATTCCAGCGTACAGGCATATTGCCCTCAGAGAATAACCCCAACAGCGGCTTACTCTGATTCGCAGACTGAACAGCCTCAAGTGCGTTAGCATCCGTTACCACCTGGTAGCCTCGTTTTTCGGCCTGTTCAAGCAAAGACATCCCGGCCCAGTCGCCAGCAACGGCGTTTTCTGCGAAGGTTTTGGCACCACCGCCTAAAGTTACATCGGCACGGGCATTCAATAATTGTTCACTGATAGACCCCGCCCCACCGTTTTGCAGGGCATTCGCCGCGCATTTTTCCAGTGTTGCTGTTGGGCCATAGCACTTACGAGATGTTACATGAGCAACCAGCGCCGCTGGTGTGGCATCCTGAATTTCGGCTGTGGAAACATTACCGGTGGCCAGCCCGGCGGCTTTTGCCAGCTCCAGAATAGTGGGGTGAGGCTTGCTATTCACATCCACACCCAGCGCACCGTTGTAGGTTTTCACCCCGGTACTCCACGCAGTAGCCGATGCCGCTGAATCTGTAACATAGTCAGGTTTATGGGTTTGTTTATCGAGTGAGTAGTGGGTGTACTGTAAGCGTAACGCCAACCACACCTTGCGGTGTGGCTGGTGATCAGTAAGGCAGGAGTTGCTGTAGTTTCTCTTGGGTGTTGGCTTTGGGTAGCTCGGTTAATAAGCGGCATAGGTAATCATACGGCTCCAGTCCGTTGATTTTTGAGGTCTCGACCAGGCTGTACAGTGCCGCACTGGCTTGTGCTCCCGTCTTGGTATTGGCGAACAACCACGCCTTGCGACCAATCACGAACGGTTTGATGGCACGCTCCGCACGATTGTTGTCGATATTCAGACAGCCATCATCCAGATAGCGGACAAGCTTGGGCCACTGATTCAGGCTATAAGTAATAGCCGCTCCCAGTAAACTTTCTTTCGTGACACTCTCGCTTGATTTATCCAACCAGCTTTTGAATTGCGCGAGCAACGGCCTGGCTAGCGTTTGCCTGGCTTCATATTTCTTATCAGGCGGCGCAGTTTTTAATTTACTCTCCAGCGCATAGAGTTTCTGGATATGGTTAAGAGCCACATCGGCCTTACCGGTTTTGCCTTTACCCTGCGCTTTTTGGGCTTCGACGAACTTACGTCTGGCATGTGCCCAGCAGCCGACTAAGGTTGCGTGGGTTTTCTCATATCCGGCATAACCGTCGACCTGCAGATAACCGTTAAACCCCGCCAGGAAGTCGGTGGGATGTTTACTGCTGCGACTATCCTGATAATCAAACAGCACGAGCTTGGGGCCGGTACTTTTTTCTAAGCCACAGCCATATACCCACATATAACAGGTGCTTTTCTCAACATCCAGCACATTAACCGTGGTTTCATCTGCCCACAGCACGGGCTGTTTCAGAAGCTCAGCTTTCATTAACGCCAGTAACGGTTTCAGTTTCTCTGCACAGCTTATCAGCCAGCGGCTCATCGTTTGACGGCTAAGCTCAATACCGGCCTGATTAAACAACTGCTCTTGTCGGTACAACGGTAAGCCATAGTGCATTTTGCTGCTGATGATTTGGGCAAGCAGACTCGGTGTGGTCATGCTCTTAGGGATAACCGCCGGTGGCACATCGGCAATTTTAATGTCGACCTTGGTGTCCGTGGTTTCACACTGCCGGCAGCTGTATTTCAGCCGCACGTTTCTGAGCACCCGGATTTGTGCCGGTACGAACTCGATTTGCTCACTAACTTCTTCACCCATTTGATGTAGCGCATGGCCACAGCAAGCACAGGTTTTATCGTCAATGTCATGGATAACATCAACGCGCGGCAGCTCAGGGGCAATCCGTGGGCGGCGTGGCTTAGCAGCTTTCTTAGCGCTCTCGGTCGTCTGAGTATCTGGCTCTGTCGCTACTGACTCGTCTTCAATAAGCTGTTCGGCCTCATTTAACACCTCGCCTTCACCTTCATAGGTTTCACTGCTGGGGCTAAATTTCTGGTACTTCTTCAGGTTGTAACGCTCCAGCAACTGCTGCAACTTGTCCGACAGTTGCTGGTTAACCCGCTCTAATTTGGCGATGCGTTTATCTTTTTGCGCCAGTTTGCGCTCAAGCTTTTGCGTCTGCTCAAGCAGCATTTTCTTGAGCAGTGCAACGTCATCAGGTAAGGATTGAGGTGTCTTTTTCATGGCCGCTATTGTAACGGCCAATTTAGCTAAGTGCTTGGTAAGATTTAGATTGTTTTGGATGCGATCATAAGGATTTATAGCCGATCGTCATATCAGCCCACACTCTGGTAATGCAGTGGCTGATGGGCGGTGATTTTTTGGATATCGACACCTTGCAACAGCCAATGCCATTGCTGCTCGCTAATAGACAGTATTTTGCCAGGCATCTGCCGTGGCCAGCGGAACTTGTCTTTTTCAAGCCGTTTGTACCACAGGCAAAACCCGGTGCTATCCCAGTACAGTACTTTTAACCGGGTACGCTGCTGATTACAAAACACAAACAGTGCGCCGCTAAATGGCGAGAGCTGCATCTCTTGCTCGACCAGCAACGATAAGCCATTAATGGATTTACGAAAGTCGACCGGCTGTTTATGCAAATAGACCTTAGGCACATCGAAGAACATTTTCATGGTCAGAGCGCTCTTAGCAAGGCTGCTAACCACTGTGCATCGGTGCCGGCTGGAAACTGCAATTCGATATCGCGCTTGCGTAGCAAAATGGATTGATTCAGCTGCAAACCCTGTGGCGTCAGCTCAACAAAGCCACCGTCATCATCCTGAAACGCCAACAACTGACGCTTGCGATAACTAAAATATGTAGGAATGATGCCCTGACGTTTTGCAAATTCAGTTTGGGTGAGACCACTTTGGGCTTGCTCGGCAAACAAGGCCAGCCATTGTTCTTTGGTACGGTGCATGATGATTACCCTGGCAGTTGATAATGGCAGACAGGGTAAAGTTGATCAGTTAGGATTGGAATGTGTGGTTGGCGTTACGCTTACGGTGTACTGGCCGGTAAGCGGCAGTGCGTCAATGCCCTTGAAATAACCACCTGCCCCCATCGCATAATTACGTGCAGCCGTAATTTCAGAATCACCCATGCCATCGCCAATCAGCAAAATTACATTTTTTGCGGGTTTATCACTGAGGGAGTCGCGTAACGCCTGGGTTTGATCCTGAGTAATGCGCCTTGCTCCACCAGGTGCAGATAAATCACCTTGTGCAGCTCTGTCCATAAGATTGGGGTTTTCTGCAGCGCAAACAGCTACCGAAATGAGCAATGGTAATAACGCCATACCACAGGCTGGTTTGAGCATTTGTCTCTCCTTGTAAAATTATTTACCTTTTGCAATACAGAGAGACAATAATTAATCATTATGACAGCGCCATGACAAATATATAACAAAGGCCATCAAGGCTTGATTCGCTTCAGTAGAGGTAAAAACCAGAAAAAAACTTAATAATGCAATATTTTTTTTATATTCTGGCTCAGCAAATCAATATTCTGGTCGGGTATATTCTCCCCCGGACGAAGGTCATCAAGTGCTGTTTCAATATTACCAATAACGCTCTGGCGCTGTTGTTCACCCATCCCTTTCAATAGGGCTGTAACAACCACTTCCAGTGCTTCAACCTGAGCTACAAGTTCCCTTGTAGCGTCTTCTTTCTCAGCCAGCGTGACAAGCAAATCAGCAATTAAGTTTTTCATGCTGCAGTTCCCTTGAAGGAATACGAAAATAATTCGCTATATTGTGCGTCCAGTTAGAAGAATAACAACACTATTTGTAGATGGCCCAACAATTAGCCGGGAGAATCTATAATTTTAAATGGTAATAAATGATTATTCAGGCACCTTAAAACTGAATGTGCCATCAGATAAACAGAACTCATAACACAAACGCCCCGGCTCACCAGAAGATTAACCTTCACGCCTGGCAGCAGCCAGTTGGTTTCGCTTACGCAGCACCAGAGCAAACTGCAAAATATTCAGTACAACAACCACACCAGTAACAACAAACACCCAGCGGAAACCGATTATTGCCGAAACGCTGGCTCCCATCAATGGCCCAACGACATTGCCCATATACATAAATGACTGGTTATACCCAAATATACGCCCGGTTACCTGCTCAGTGGAATATTTCACCAGCAATGTTTGCACTGCAGGGAGCATTGCACCATCAGCAAAGCCTAATAAAAACCGCAGCACAGCCAGTTGCACCGGCGTAGCAACAAAGCTCATGGAGAAAAACAACACCACGGCAAAGACCAGCGCACCCATTAAAATTTTATCGGTGCCAATCCGGTCACCCAGGCGGCCAAGGCGTGGTGCGGCGAGTAAAGCCGGAATACCCGGGATAGCGGCAATCAGCCCACTCATAAACGCAATATTATTACTGCCAGGGTCAAGATACTTAATAAACAGGGCAAGAATCGGCCCAATAGAACCATTACACAGCTGAATTACCAGTGTAGTCACACACAAACTAACTATCAAAAAAGGGTAAGGCAGTGCTTTGAATACGGCTTTACCACTTAACTGTCCCGCCTTATTTTGTACTGGCCTGGCCCGCTCTTTAATTAAAAACAGAGTCACTAAGAAGCTGACCATCAACAAGGCAGAGGTGAGTAAAAACACCGGCCGTAGCCCGAAGTTATCCGCCAGAATCCCACCCATTAATGGGCCAACTATCACACCGCTTATCTGGGCGGTAGATAAAGTACTAATCGCCCAGCCACTGCGTTCCCGCGGAGCCTGAGAAGCAACCAGCGCCAGAGCATTAGGAATATAGCCTGAAGTCAGCCCCATCACACCGCGCAGAATAAACAGTTGCCAGACATTGGTGGCAAAGGCTTGTAGTAAAATAGTGACAGCCATGCCCAGTGATGCGCGCAGTAGCATCAGCTTCCGCCCTTTACGGTCGGCAAGGCTGCCCCACCAGGGGGCAACAACGGCGGAAACCAGAAAAGTAATGCTGAACGTAAACCCGGACCACATCGACAGTGCTTCGTGGGAATGCACACCCAACTGGGAAATATACAACGGCAAAAAAGGTAAAATCTGGCTAATCGCCAGCCCGGTAAAAAAGCAGCCAAACCAGACTGAAATAAGGTTAACTTTCCAGGATTCCATACAGAAAACACTGTGAGATAAAGAGTATCAAGTCATGCCAGCATAACAGCGAACTTTTCATCTGCCCTCACATAACATGCCGTTATTATTATTTTGGTGGTTTATCGGGTAGCAGGCATGATTTGTAGTACAAATGTAGCAACCCATATGCAGGTATGCTACCCATACAGCATCTCATTCGGTACAAATCGCCGTTTTTTTTCGATGAAAAAATGGACAAAACAACAGCACTTTGTTCCCCTTTTCACTTCCTGTTCATGAAGCACATGAATCCACCTCGCCAGCATGATATGGTGTCGTTTTTGATAAGCCTCAGGAATGTGCGACATGGCAAAGTTACGTGTGGGGATCGTGTTTGGTGGCAAATCTTCCGAGCATGAAGTGTCCCTTCAGTCGGCAAAAAATATCGTCGACGCCATTGATAAAACAAAATTCGACGTTGTCCTTCTGGGTATTGATAAGCAAGGCCAGTGGCATATTAACGATGCATCCAGCTACCTCCTGAATGCAAACAACCCGGCGTTAATCGCCCTGAACCGTTCAGATAAAAATGTGGCACTGGTACCGGGAATTGAGCAAAACCAGCTGATAGACTCTGACAGCGCACACTCTCTGGGCCAGATTGACGTGATTTTCCCAATAGTTCACGGCACGTTAGGCGAAGATGGCTCATTGCAGGGCATGTTGCGCATGGCAAATCTGCCTTTTGTCGGTTCCAGTGTACTGGGTTCCGCCATGTGCATGGACAAAGACGTTACCAAACGCCTCCTGCGTGATGCCGGGTTAAAAATTGCGCCGTTTGTCACACTGACCCGCACCAATCGTCATCGCTATGATTTCCAGACACTGGAACGGCAATTTGGTTTACCGATGTTTGTTAAACCGGCTAACCAGGGGTCCTCTGTCGGCGTCAGTAAAGTGACCAGCGAAGCCGAATTCATCACAGCCACAGAACTTGCTTTTGAATTCGACCACAAAGTTGTCGTTGAACAAGGCATTAAAGGGCGAGAAATTGAGTGTGCTGTACTGGGGAATGGTGACCCACAGGCCAGCGTATGCGGTGAAATTGTCGTGAAAAGTGCATTTTACTCTTACGACACAAAATACATTGACGACAAGGGTGCTGAAGTTGTTGTCCCGGCAGCGCTTCCTGAAGAAGTCAGCGATAATATCCGCACTATTGCTGTAAAAGCTTACCAGGCTCTGGATTGCCTCGGTATGGCGCGAGTGGATGTTTTTCTGACACCAGATAACCAGGTCATCATTAATGAAATAAACACGTTGCCTGGTTTTACCAATATCAGCATGTACCCCAAATTGTGGCAGGCCAGCGGGTTAAGCTACCAGGCGTTGATCACCCGCCTGATAGAACTGGCTCTGGAACGCCACCAACAAGACAATGCACTGAAAAGCAGCGTTGCGCATTAATTGCTTTCATCATGTTCTTCTGCCGCTGCCTGCGGGTGGCGGCGAATAATTTTCCCCGCAAGCCAGAAACTGATAACCCAGGTAACCAGCCCCACAGCATAACTTTTCCACCCTTCAGTGGGAAAACCGGCCACCCCTATCACACCATTGAGAATAAAAATCAGCCCAATAGCGAACACATAATAGTGCCAGTCACGGCGAAGTTTCGTACTCAGAGTCATACACAACAGGCTCCATTACCCAATAAACATTCATTATCCAATATTTTGCACAACCAGTCTGTGTAGTGTGTCGCGCTGTAGAGACGCTCTGCCAAAAGCACAGAAAGATGACAAGTATTACAGTCTGTAAAAACCAGGATTATTCTGCAACTCAATTATCACTATTCTGATGTCCGGCATGACACCTTGCTGCAACACTCTCGGTACTTTCTCAGTATTAGCCATGCGCGTAACAATTACGGCAAGAAGGTGCACTATGACAGACCTGCCAATTCGTAACCTGCCCCGGGCTCGCCCTAAAACAACGCTGCCCGGGAATATTGCTTATGCAGTTTTCGTATTATTTTGTTTCTGGGTAGGTTCACACTTACTCAATATGTTGTCTCACTCGCAAGGTATTTTTGAACACTTGCTACAAACAAACAACCAGGCAGACGGGCCGGTTATTGAAATGAGTATGCTGGTCAGCACTATTTTTGGGTTAGTGCCTGTGCTGGCTGTCGGTTTTATTCTGGCGGTACTGGCGCTGGTGTTTAAACTACGCCATCTGTAATTTTTCTTGCCGGGAGTGATGTGCTCCCGGCAATCAGCAACAGACTGTCAGGCCACTTCCACTTCCTCCGGCCCCGGAATATTATCCAGCTCCCGCTCAAAACTGCGCAGACGCTTATAAATTGACATCAATTCTACCAGGGTTGTCCAGGAACTGATTAAATACTGGAATGCGCCACGAACTTGTCCGAACACATTGGTAATCTGCGTCATCAGCCCCAGCGTAATAGTGCCCGCGGCAATCGAAGGAAATAGCAGGAAAATACCAAAGACCGTATCTACCTGCAGGTAAAGAATACGCACAATATTAAAGTACATATAGTGGAAATAGAGGCGGAAATAGTTTTTACGCACCCCCGCATACAGATCTTTAACCGTGGGTGGTGTTGCGCGCATGTTGTCGTCTTCGCCATACACCAGTTCTTTTCGGTAAGCCGCTTCGACGCGCTGGTTTTTGAACGCAAGCCCCGGTAATTTTATCCCAACCAGAGCCAAAAGACCGGTACCAAACAAGGACCAGACAATTGCCGCGATCACCAGGCCATAAGGAATTTCCCCCACAATAGGGAACTCCTTTACATGGGGAGATAGCGCCACCAGCACAGGCAGGAAAGCAATCAGAGTCATAATGGCGTTAATCAGGCTGACGCCCATATCTTCCAGTGTCGAGGCAAAGCGCATGGTATCTTCCTGCACACGCTGTGCAGCCCCTTCAATATGGCGCAGGCGCTGCCAGTGTTCCATATAGTGTTCGTTCATGGCACTACGCCAGCGGAACACATAGTGGCTGATAAAGAAGTTATTCAGCACTCCCACTACCACTGCTATCAGCGCGATCCCCAGAAAAACCCCCACCTCATGATAAAACTGATGGATAGGCACGGAATTAGGTTTTGCCAGTGCACGCTGGATCAAGTCATAAAATGGCTGGTACCAGGCGTTAATAGCCACACTGACTTCCACCAGAAACCAGGTAACAAAGACAATTAAAGCAGAACCAAGAATGGACCAGTATTGCCAGCGATGCGGGCTGATTTTAAACCACACCACAGCAAAGGCGCCCACGCAAAACAAGTAGTAAGCATAAAACACCAGATAGCTCCCGGACCAGAAACGCGCGGCACTAATCGGTACGTTATTTGTGGCCCCGGCCAAATGCTCCAGCCAACGCTCCCCACCAGCCTGCCAGAAAATAACTGCTATCATCACCCAGATAAAAGCCGACAGAAAAAAGGCTGCCGGTCTGGGAAAAAAAGACTTGAACATGAAAAAACTCCTGAAAATAACGTCTCGTTATCGGGCTATTGCTTACTGCGACGCTGGCCGGATTTCCGTCTCCATTAACCATAACGCTTTCTACTACCCGGGCGTTGCAAAACTTGTTTCAAAGCATGAAACCGATTGACAAAATCACGCCCCGGCCCATTGTTCCAGGATGCTGGCGACGGGCTGAACCAGCACCGGGTTACCCGGCACAGTAAAATTACGCCAGACATCATTGTGATGGGCAATCAGCACCTGTGCATTTGCCGCAGGGCGGTTTGCCGTGGTATGCGCATCTTCTGCCACTGTTACACGGTACCCAAGGCCGGCAGCGCGCTTTATTGTCGCATCGACACAATAATCAGTGGCGCATCCGCACACGACAAACCCGGTAATGCCAGCGGCTTCCAGCTCCTGGGCCAGAGAAGTACGCCAGAAGGCATCACAGGCTGTTTTCGTTACCCGTAATGCCGATGTGGGTTGATGAAGTTCCGGAAGTACTTCAAAGGCTTCTGTACCTGGCTGCATGTCTGCTTCCGCATGTTGAATGAAAATCACCTGTTCAGCGGCATCAATCAGTTGATTAATACGCTGGCAACAGATGTCTCGCGCCACACGCTCCGTTACAAACACCCCCAACTGCATGTCGACCACCATGACTACTCGCTGCTGTACCATTGCCATTTTCCCCGGAAAAACAAAGATACTACCACAGCACAAATCGCCAAACACAGCGCCATACAAAGTGAGCGAATAACCTGAAAACCAGGCGGTTGACAATGATTTGCATTTAACACTTTGCACATGTGCCAGAAGTAGTATAAATACCCATATTATTGAGTGGTTTTACACGCAGGGTTCACCTTGAAACGTTGTCTGTTTGCCGTTACGGCATTATTGATGTCATTACAACCGCTGGTAGTGAAAGCCAGCTCATCACCCGACCCACTGCTCACAGCAGATATTGTTGACCGTTACGCCAACCTGATTTACTACGGTACCTCCGCCACTGGCATGGCTATGGTGGTAATTGACGGAAATCAGCGGGTTTTTCGTAGCTTCGGTGAGACAAGGCCTGGCAGTAATGTCCGGCCTCAACTGGATTCGGTTATTCGCATTGCTTCGCTGACCAAACTGATGACCAGTGAAATGCTGGTTAAACTGGCGGAACAAGGGGTGGTGAAACTCAATGACCCGCTAAAAAAATACGCCCCTGCCGGTGATGCTGTACCTGGTCACAATGGCGTTCCTATTACGCTGGAAAACCTGGCGACCCATACCAGTGGTTTGCCGCGCGAACAGCCCGGGGGAGCCGCACACCGCCCGGTATTTGTCTGGCCGACTTATTCCCAGCGCTGGAACTGGTTGTCGCATGCCAGCCTGAAAGTCACACCAGGTAGCGTGGCTGCTTATTCAAACCTGGGGTTTGACCTGCTGGCTGACGCGCTGTCCCGCGCGGCCGGGCAATCCTGGGTTTCACTGTTCGACGCTTACATTACTCGCCCACTCGGCATGAAAGATACCACTTATACGCCTTCACCAGACCAGTGCAGAAGGTTAATGGTGGCCGAAAAAAGTGCCAGTCCGTGCAATAACACCCTGGCGGCCATTGGTAGTGGAGGCGTGTATTCAACACCGGCGGATATGATGCGCTGGATGCAGCAATTTTTATCCTCTGATATCTACCACCGCTCTGCACAGGCAGACAGAATGCAAACGCTGATTTATCAACGCGCGCAGTTAACCCGCCTGGTTGGGATGGATGTTCCTGGTAAAGCAGATGCACTGGGTTTAGGCTGGGTTTATATGGCGCCCAAAGATGGCCGGCCGGGAATTATTCAAAAAACCGGGGGTGCAGGTGGTTTTATTACTTATATTGCGATGAACCCACAAGAGAACATTGGTGTATTTGTGGTAGTAACCCGTTCTGCATCAACCCGCTTTACCAATATGAGTGATGGCGTTAACGATTTGGTTGCCGCACTGAGCAATAACAAACCGCTGGTTATCCCGTCATCCTGACGCTATCGGCGCCCACATACAGTTGTTGTGGGCGCGAATCGTAAAATAACCATTTGCCATTCAGGTATACTGGCATCACTGATAACAACGATGAAGAGCAGAAAGCACTATGTCTGAATTTAATCTGGCTAACCGCCCGCGTCGGTTACGCAAATCACCTGCCGTTCGGGCCATGTTCGAAGAAACCACACTGACCCGCAATGATCTGATTCTGCCAATATTTGTTGAAGAAGGCCTGGATGATTACACTCCGATTGAAGCCATGCCTGGTGTAGTGCGCATCCCGGAAAAACGCCTTGCTTATGAAATTGAGCGTATTGCCAAAGCCGGTATTCGTGGTGTGATGACCTTTGGTATTTCTCACCATACAGATGCCACAGGTAGCGATACCTGGAATGAAAATGGCCTGGTCGCCAGGATGTCACGTATCTGCAAATCCACAGTACCGGAAATGGTAGTGATGTCTGATACCTGCTTTTGTGAATACACCAGCCACGGCCACTGCGGTGTGCTGTGCGACCACGGGGTGGATAACGATGCAACCCTGGTAAACCTCGGCAAACAAGCAGTGGTTGCTGCTGCTGCGGGAGCTGATTTTATCGCCCCGTCAGCTGCAATGGACGGCCAGGTAAAAGCCATTCGCCAGGCACTGGACGCTGCCGGTTTCAGTGAAACCGCTATCATGGCCTATTCTACTAAGTTTGCTTCTTCATTTTACGGCCCGTTCCGTGAAGCAGCGGGTACAGCCCTGAAAGGGGACCGTAAAACCTACCAAATGAACCCGTTAAACCGCCGTGAAGCCATTCGTGAATCCCTGCTGGATGAAGCAGAAGGCGCAGATGCGCTGATGGTAAAACCCGCGGGCCCGTATCTGGATATTGTGCGTGATATTCGCGAACGTACCACGCTACCACTGGCCGCCTACCAGGTGAGCGGCGAATACGCAATGATTAAGCTGGCCGCACTTGCCGGAGCAATTAACGAAGAAAACGTGGTACTGGAAAGCCTGGGAGCAATCAAGCGTGCTGGTGCTGATGTCATTCTCAGCTATTTCGCGCTGGATCTGGCAGAGAAGAAAATTCTGTAACCATCATATATAACCAGCTCTGATAGAAACTGGCTATGTTCTGCCTGTTAAACGCCTGATGAATACCATCGGGCGTTTTGTATGGAGGTCAGATAAGTCTGCTCGCGGTGATAAATAACTGTAGCTTCCTCTATAGTTACCGGCCCCGAATTCAACATTATTTTTATTTATCCTGTTACCAGAAAGCATACTACATATTCCGGGCTTATTACGCCAATAACAGAGGGCAACTCAGGATATTTCCGCCTGTGTCACAGCAGCCATTATCAGTATCTGCATAATGGAAAACCCCATCACTTACGATGGGGAGAACCTTAAACAATATAAGAATGGTTTTATTACCGGGGATAACTAACGTTCAAATAACCCATTGATTACGGGAGTGAACGATATCTAATGGTCTAATACCAGATTTATCAGACAGATTAATTAGCATTGAAGCAATGCCATATGATGTGCATTGATCATGGTGAAAATTTGTTTTCAAATGCTTCAATATTGTTTGTAGATTATCATGTGATTCCATAAGAAAAACCCCTCGATTAGGGTTAAAATAATACACTTTTTTACCATCACATATTAAAGCAGTTGCATGAAGAGACTCATATGCATGCCCTTTATCATGTGTTATTAACAGAATTGCTTCGCCAGCATTCCCTTCAGGCCTTTTAATCATATTATCCAGTTTATCTGAAATACCCATCCCTCTGATCAAATTATATCTTATTACGGCTTTATTAAATTTATTGGTTTTACCATTCAGAAGATGATAAGAGTCCAGTGTTTTGCAAGCTGTCTCCAGGCCAACACCATTATGTATAGTTGACTGAACCATATTTGCGTAAATATAAAAATCCTCAAGCGCACTTAAGCTAAAACCTTGATTACGATTCGCTGCAGTGCTAATCATGCCATCTAAACTATCAGTTATCCACTTAAGACTCATACCATAACAACGACCATTACTATTATGCCCTGAGAGTTCAGAACTATTAAGCAGACCTTTATAACGCTTTGCTATATCAATTTCTTGTATCATAAAAAATCCCGGTTATTTATATAAAATATTCCGCATTCCCTTGTGAAGATCAGTAAAATTAAAACGAGAAAGCATACAAACCTTATCCTTTATCTACAGAACCCAATAAAAAATAAGAATCAACTAAAAGAGTGCCCACCAATATTTAGCACTTTCACAATACGCTCTTGTTCTTTAATGATAAAAAAAACCCGATGCTCATTGCTCAATCTAATGCTAAAAAGTTGAATATCTTTTTTTTGCTTCACTTGTTTATAACGAAACTGGCTCCCAATCATATCAGCTGCATTTCTCGGATGTTGCCCGGCAAGGATTAGTCTTCGCCACATATAATAATTTCGCATTGTCGCAGGCTCTACCGGAATGTGCCTTCTGAATTTATACTTTTCTCTGGGCGCACTCTCATCAAAAGTCCAGCCAGTGTCTCCCGGGGCTTTACTCCGCCCTGCTTTAGCTCTGAATGATGAATAGCCTGAACCGGATTTTCTTGAATAACCCGAACTGGATGGTGTTGAATATCCTGAACCGGATTGCACTGAATACCTTGAGCCTGATGTCCCTGCTCCAGATGGCCTTGAACACCCCAAATTAGATTGCACTGGACGCTGTGAATTAAAAGGATTTAAATATTCTGGATTAGCATGCGAAAAATAAACAGGATTACATTCATCAGCAGAAAAATACTCATCCTCACTGGCAGTGAAATATTCCGAATCTGAAATAGCCTCTTCAAGATCAAATTCATTTAATTCAACAATAACCATTTACACCTCATTATCTTTATGGCGATAAGCTTACCAACCACCACCTGATAAGGTAATAAACCAGTTTAAGATGGTAGTATATTAGTTATATAAACCTCATGTAAATAAAGACATAAACAAGTGGTAGCGCAACGTGTCTGCAGTCACCTCATTCATTTTAACAATGCTCAATTATCCCCTTCTGGTTTACCTAAAGTCAAATTACACCCATTATCTTTATAGTACTTTACAGTCACATTCATTCCTCACTACGTGAAAAACCCTTTCTCCCACATGATAAATGAGCCACTTTACATATTACCTTTTTTATTCCCTGGTACATCCGGGACAAAAACATCTGTTTATTTTACCGTTCATTGTGACTTCGTTAAGGCCTGGGGTTCGATTATGACGTTGGACCTGGTGCATAAACCCCAATTCCATCGCTTTATTAAGATTTAAGACAGGAACCTGTCGGCGTTATTCAGTTGCCGAGTAGTACCAACAAAAAAAACAGGAAACCTGGCTTCCTGCTTTTTTTAGAACAGTAACAGACCCAGAGCCAGAACTATTGCGCCGTTCAGGTAGCAGCTTCTGGTTCCTGAGTCAGCATGACCAGGTCTTTATCCCAGGCTTTGAAAATCCGGGTATTGGCAAGGCTACTGCAGCGATCGCATAACGGCAGAATATACACCCCATCCACTTTACCGACCTTAATCACCCTTCCTGCTTCAGTTACTTCGCGGTCGCAACCAAAGGCTTCACACTGTGTTGCGCGTTTCCCGCGTTGAGCTTCCCAAAACGCCAGCCAACTTCTGAAGCCTTCTGGTAGCGTTAACTGTGTGGCACCCGACTCAATTTTCAATGAAACCGTCGTCATAAATGTATCCTTACATTTGTGTCACCGGGCAATATTACCCGCGCAAATTGTGCGGGTAACAGAGGGTAATTCAAGCGCTACTCAGTAAAACTTTGCGTGGTTACGCATCCTTACACAGTGAACTGTTAATATTTGCAGTAAGGATCACGCAACAGCACCTGAATTCACTCACTCAATACCCACCGGGAGCGGCCCAGGTAGCTACGCAGCATGTCCACTGCCAAAAAAGCGACCAGGCTCACGCCCATCACTGGCAGGCAATACCCAAGAGCGAGTGCGCACACCACCACGGCAATACGTAACCCACCAGGTAACGCAGACCAGGCGGCACTCAACGGCTGTTCACTTCGGGCCGGGCGGCGTAACCACCACTGGCGGTAACCCAGTGCAATTAACACGCACAACCCCAGGCCAAACACTGCCAACAGGATTTGGTTAGCAAGACCAAAGAGTATGCCCATATGAGCATCAATACCCCAACGGGTGAGTTTCGCCACCAGAGGGAAATTGGCAAAATGCACAGCATCAACAATCCGGAAATTCACCGGATTAACTGAAACCGCATCAACCTGTGTGGGCCACGCGCGGTTAATTTCTGTCACGGTCCAGGCCGTGCCCATTTTTTTCGGCGGGCGAATTTCAATTTTATTGGCTGATATGCCCGCCTGCCTTGCTGCAGCCAGTACCTTATCCCAGTCCTGGACAGGTACTGCCATCACCATGCCTCCTTGCATGTGATGCATGGCATGCGGGTCTATCGGTGTGGGTGTACCATCTGCCGTCAAAGATGTACTGACTTGCGGTGTCATCCAGCCCAGTTCATTACGTAGAGTATCAATGTTGCCCCCGGCCCAGCGCGACCAGGTCAGCCCGGTGGCAGAGAAAAACACCATCCCCACCAGCAAGGTTAACCCCAGCACAATATGCCAGTGGCGGGTGCGCGCTTTGGCACCACGCACTGGCCCATTGCGCCGTTTTTTTACCCGGGTTTGCCACCACAGCAACATGCCACCCACGGCCGCCACCCACATCCAGGAAGCAGCCAGCTCGCTGTAATTACGGCCAAAAACGCCCAGTTGCAAGCTACGGTGAAATTCATCAAGCCAGGTGCGTAACGGTAAAATTCCACTGGTTCCGTATACCGGCATATCACCGGTTACCGCCAGGGTATACGGGTTAATAAACACGGCACGGGAACGTGAAGCCCCCAGCTTCGGGTCAGCAAACTGTACCCGGGTAGTATCTTGCGGGCCGGGTGCCGGGCGCACAGCATAGAATGGCTCAGCAGGCCCCACATAACGCCTGGCGGCTTCCACCTGGCGGGATAACGGCTGAGCGTCACCTTGCGGGGTGACAAATAACGTGCCGGCATACCAGGCATTTTCCAGTTGCGGAGTCAGGACATAGGCCGTGCCAGTCAGTGCGGCAAGGAAAATAAACGGTCCGACAAACAGACCAATATAAAAGTGCAACCGGCGCAGCATCTGTACAACAGCGCCCCGGCCACCAGCCGGTAATATTTCAGAAGTCATGGCTTACCTGTAATCAATTATCCAGAAATGACACAACTGTGCAGTTATCAAGAAAGCCGCACAGCAAAATAAGTGTTAGTGGATAGCCAAAACAGGCGGAGCCCGGGCGAGGAATGGACGAAACCACCCGCGGAGAGCCGGCACACAAACCTGCACAACAGCAGGTGTGCGCCGCAACGTAATCAGGCACCACAATAATAACGTGGCAACCCAGAAGATAAGCGGCATATGCAGTAATAACTGGCAATAGCCACAAGCCGCATCATCCATCCAGTTCGCCTGCGGGGTGGTTGTGTCGTTGTGCACAACATCGTGATAAGCAGTGTTTTTCCTGGAGGATGCGTGGTGCATCCCGTGATGTTCTCCGGCGTGTTTATGAGCCATTGCTGGCTCATGCTGTACCATCGCCATGCCGGGCATTAGCATGTTGCCTGTTTCAGGCATCATCAACCCTTGCCGCACCAGCGCTTTTGACACAACAGGCGCAACAAACAGCATAAAAATAGCGAGCAGAGCCAGGAAAATACCCACCCGGCCTGCTCTGGCGTGGAAACGATGCAACACAACATGGCCTGCCAGAACAAAATGTTGCGCAATTGTACATGAACAGAAATTGTTTTGTTGCAAAAAAATGGCAACCAACCGCACGCCATAAGAACGTCACCCCGTTGACATGCACCTGTCATGTTACCGCTTTAAGGTCAGCCTCAAAATAGAGGAGGAATGACCGTGTTTAGTATCGACAACGTACTGGATGAGTTATATCCCCACCACAAGCCCGGCGAGCGCGCCGTGCGTATGCTCAAACGCTTACTTCACGAACAGGATTTCCAGCAGTTTGCGCACGATTATCGTCACCTCAAGGGGCTGGATATGGTGGAGCAGGTGCTTGAGCACTTGCAAATACAGTGTGATATCCCGGCAAGGGATCTGGAACAAATTCCCGGACATGGGCCATTAGTTGTAGTAGCCAATCACCCCACCGGCACCGCCGATGGTCTGTTACTGTTGTATGCCATTTCACGCGTTCGCCGCGATATCAAAGTAGTGGCAAACCGCATTCTTAGCCAGCTCGAACCGCTTTCTTCGTTGTTTATCGCTGTGGATAACATGAACAACCAGGTGCGCAAATCGGCAGTTACCGAAATGGATAATCACCTTGCCGCGGGGGGCGTATTAATCTTTTTCCCTGCCGGGGAAGTGGCTCGCTGGCGGCCAGAAGGAATCAGTGACCGGCCATGGTCTGCCGGGTTTATCAAGCTCGCCAGGCGTTATCAGGCACCGATTCTGCCAGTACGAATTCAGGCACGTAACAGCGCACTGTTTTATCTTACTTCCCTGATTTCACCAGGGTTATCGCTACTGTTACTGATTCGCGAAATGTTCCGCCTGCGCGGTAGCAGGTTACCCGTCAGAGTTGGTGAACGCATTCCCTGGGATGGCTGGCAAGCGACCCAACCAGCCCGTGAACTGGCAGTACGCTTTCGCGAGCATGTCCATGAGATTGGGAAACGCGACACAGGGTATTTCCGTACGGAAAAAGGCATTGCCCCGGCGGAAGACAGGCAAACCCTGCGCCAGGCACTCAGCCAGGCTGAATGTCTGGGAAGCGCTCCCGATGGCAAACGTATTTACCTCTGGCGGCGCAATGGCGCAGAGGAAACCCCCATCTTACGTGAGTTGGGCCGGTTACGCGAAATCGCTTTTCGGGCTGTGGGAGAAGGCACCGGGAAACGCCGTGACGTTGACGCCTGGGATGACGATTACTGGCACCTGGTGTTATGGGATGACGACGCGCTGGAAATTGTTGGAGCCTATCGTTTTATGCCCGGCAAAGATGCGCTGAAACAACGGGGTTACACCGGTTTATACAGCCACAGCCTGTTCGACTACCAGCAGGAAATGGAACCCATACTGGCACAAGGGATTGAGCTGGGTCGTAGCTTTATTCAGCCACGTTACTGGGGGAGACGCGGCCTGGATTACCTGTGGTATGGCATCGGCGCCTGGCTGGCACGTAACCCGGACTACCGTTATTTATTTGGGCCAGTGTCTATTTCGGGTGGCATGCCGCTGGCTGCCCGCCACTTGTTGGTGGCTTTTTACCGCTTATGGTTTGCCCCTGTCTGCCCTCTGGGCGTGTCGCGCCGCCCCTGGCCTTCTTCACTCCCGGAAGTGCTGGGGGAGTTTACGGGCACAGATTACCAGCAAGACCTGGCGCACCTCAAACAACGCCTGAATAACCTGGGGTGCGGTATCCCGCCACTGTACAAGCAGTATTCGGAACTGTGTGAACCCGGTGGCGTGCAGTTTATTGATTTCGGCAGCGACCCGGACTTCAACGATTGCATTGATGGCCTGGTTCTGGTTGACCTTACTTATCTGAAGAGCAGTAAGTACCAGCGTTATATCGGCACTCATTTGCCACAGGATGCCTGATAGCTGCCATCCCGTCAGCCTGGCGGGATGGCTCAATATTGCAAAAATAACTGATTATAATTATCATTTACCCCCTTATTCTTCGTTTCAGGCTACCCGCCGTATGCGTACCCTGCTTGTTGCTTTATGCCTGCTATTCAGCACACTGGTTTGTGCCAAAACAGTCACTGATATTACTGGCCGCCAGGTCACTATTCCGGATAACCCGCAACGCATTGTGTTGGGTGAAAGCCGCATGTTGTATACCCTGGGCTTACTGGAGCCGGGTTACCCAGCAGATAAGATTGTCGGCTGGCCGGGTGATATGGCGAAGTACGACCCGCAAACCTGGTCAGTGTGGTTAAAAGCCTTCCCACAACTGGCCTCGGTAACCCAACTGGGCGACAGTTTTCTGGAGCAAAGTAACATCGAGCAGGTTATCCGCCTGAAACCAGACCTGGTTATCCTGCCGCAACTGGCAAAGGGCAGCCATTCAGAAAGCCAGTTCATTGAATTACTGGCGCAGGCCCACATACCGGTGATTAAAATCGATCTGCGAGTCGATCTTCTGCACAACACCGTACCCAGCATTCGCCTGCTGGGCGAGGTATTAAACCAGCCACAGCGGGCGCAGAGTTTTATTGATTTTTACCAACAACATATGGATCAGGTGAAAAAACGGCTGGCTGCAATTCACGGCCCTGAGCCCACGGTGTTTTTACATCTCCACCTCGGCAGACGAGACACCTGCTGCACGACTGTCGCCCATGGTAATTTGGGGCAATTACTGGATTTTGCTGGCGGGGACAATATTGCCAGGCCACTGCTTAAAGGGGTTTTTGGTAATCTGTCATCAGAACAATTGCTCGCCAGCCAGCCTGAGGTCTACATTGGCACGGGAATGAGCAACAGCGGGCGCACGTTGCAACTCGGCCCTCTGGTCAGCCAGCAACAGGCACAAAACAGCATTAAACGCGCGATTGCGGCCCAACAGCCCCTGAGCTACCTCAATGCGGTACGTCAGGGGAACGCATGGGGATTGTGGCATAATTTCTATCTCAGCCCTTACCATGTTGCGGCAGTCGAATTCTTTGCAAAAACATTCTACCCACAACAATTTGCCGACATTAACCCGGAACAAACACTGAAAACACTTTATCAGCGCTTCCTGCCAATCCCTTACAGCGGCACATTCTGGGTCAGGCTGCCAGTCGCCAAATAATGTCTGGCGGTCAAAGTATCTGACGGAAACCCGGATAACCCAATCACCCGCGCGGTGGGCTCTGCTATCGCGCATTGCCAGACTCCCCCAAGCAACCTGGCCTGGGGCCGCATTTGCACTGCTATTTGTTCCATTGCTTCTTCGTAGCTGGTAAGCAATCCACGGGCAAAAGGTGATAACAGCACCACCAGTAAACTATTTTGTTCAGCCAGCGGCAAACGTGCGGTAATATTTTTCGCCAGAGTTTCCGGTTGATAATTACGCACAGTGCAGTGCTGGAGTGTCCGGCCAGCTTTAAGAATTTGCGAAACATCTTCGCATTCCGTCATGACCAGGCCCGGTTGTAATAATGGCACCAGTAATGTCATCAACCTGGCCTGCAACCCGCGCATCAACGCCCCCTGCACCGGCCAGACAATGACGCCTTTGGGTAAATTAGCTGGTGCGCCCGCCCCCGCAGGTAACAACAACACCACCAGGCCAGTACACTGTGCCAAAGTTTCCAGTGGAAGCGCCACTCCCGGGAACACCAGTGTCAGAAAAGCCTGCTGCGAATTTTCTGGCGTCAGGCTGGATATACGCTGCCAGCAAGGCTGCCCACCAAATACAGGCAACTGGCTAATCAAGTGGGTATCGCTATCATTCACCATTACATTAATCAATAAAGGCCGCACAAGAGACTGCATGCCAATAAAAAGTTCAGCAAACGATTGTCTGTCCATTTAAGCATTCCTGTAATCGTTTTTTCCGAATAATACCTGTTGATTTAACTTAAAGCGATGATATATCTCTTTTCCAGCACAGGTACTTGTCGATAAATACCACGGAAGAAATCAGCTCAGGCCTTCCTTGTTTAGCCATGGTTTTTGTTACAGCCAGTATGCTGTTAAGCTGAAATAATCACAGGGAGAGAACAGGTATGTCCATTCAGGAAATAACCCGTTGGGTGAGCGAACTGATTAACCAGCACCACTATTGGGCGGCTCCCATTGTCTTCTTGCTGGCGTTTGGCGAATCACTGGCGTTCCTTTCCCTGCTACTCCCTGCCACGGTTATTTTGCTGGCACTGGGCGCCTTGATGGCAGACAGCGTGGTGCCATTCTGGTGGCTGTGGGCGGCAGCCAGCGCAGGAGCATGGCTGGGTGACAGCGTCTCATACTGGCTGGGGTATCACTTCAAAGACAACGTCACCAACTGGTGGCCACTTTCACGTAAGCCCTGGTTACTGGCACGCGGCCACGCTTTCTTCGAACGCTGGGGCACACTGAGCATTTTCTTAGGCCGCTTTTTCGGCCCATTACGCGCTATTGTACCGCTGGTGGGCGGCATTTGTGCCATGCCACGCCTGCCATTCCAGTTGGCAAACCTGGCATCAGCCTGCCTGTGGGCATTTGCCATGCTGGCCCCGGGGGCGTTTGCCATGCCCTGGTTAATGGCCTGGCTCAATTAACGGGGTTTGTGGTGCACCACTTTACCTGTTCTGGCCCATCCACCCGGATGGGCCTCAGCTTGATGAAAAAGAAGGGAAAAGCGTGGTTTTCCCTTCTTTTTAGTTAGCGGGCGAAAATCAATGAATTGATTTTCCGTTTTTTTTATTGGCTGACACCCTCTCGTTCTGTGCGGGCATGAGGTTTGCCATCAGGCTCTGGCCCATCCACCCGGATGGGCCTTTTTATCTGCCAACATTAATGGCGGTGAGCCCCGGCCGCAATGCTTGCGATATCCGCCGGTGTGGTACGGCAACAGCCGCCAATTAACCGGGCACCGCTTGCCAGCCAGTCTGGTAAATAGTGAGCCAGTTGGTGGCAGGCTTCACCACTGTGGTGCCAGGTTTTGGTCACGGCGTCGTATTGTTCGCCTGAATTGGGGTACACCACCAGTGGCAACGCAGTCAGTTGGTGAAGCATGGTTAACGCAGCCGTGGTTTTCTCCAGCGCAATGCAGTTCACGCCCAGCGCAATCACCTGCGGGTAATCTTTCAGAAAACTCACCACTGTGGCTAACGGCGTGCCATCGCTCAGGTGCTCACTGTCACGCAGCGTAAATGAGAACCAGGCTGGCAGCGCAGGAAACTCCTGTGCCAGTAAACCAACTAACGCCTGGGTTTCAGCAAAAGAAGGCTGTGTTTCACAAGCCAGCAGATCCACACCACCCTCAACCAAAGCCGCAATACGCGGGCGGTGAAAATCCTGAAACTCCACAGCTGTTCGCTGGTAATCACCACGGTACTCAGAGCCGTCTGCCAGAAAAGCGCCATAGGGGCCAACAGAACCGGCCACCAGTAACGCCGGGGAACCTGAATGTTCTGCCAGGTAATCCTCACGCGCCTGGCAGGCAAGGCGTGCACTTTGGGTAATTAATTCCAGTGATTGCTCATGGCTGATGCCGCGTGCAGCAAACCCGGCAGGCGTGGCCTGGTAACTGGCCGTGATGGCAACCTGTGCCCCGGCACGGAAATAATCCAAGTGAACCTGGTAAATCAGTTGTGGGTTTTCCAGCAGTACTTTCGCTGACCAGAGGCTGTCTGCCAGATTGCATCCCCGGTTTTCCAGTTCCGTTGCCATTGCGCCGTCCAGCACTAAAAAAGGGCTGTGTTGTAACGCGTGTTGTACGGGATCAATCAGTGACATGTTCCACCTCCGGTTGGTTACGTTTTGCCAGATACTGAGTGAGGTAATAAACGCCGTAGCACAGAGCAACAAACGGCAGCCCGCACCATAATGCAATGCGCTGCTCCGGGTCAAACGCCAGGCCAACACAAGCTAACAGGCACAGAACAAACCCTAACACTGGTGTCACCGGGAACCAGGGAGCGCGGTAATGTAATTCACTTAATGCCCGCCCGGCGGCAATATGCTGGCGGCGGAACACATAATGCGCAGCACAAATACTCAACCACACCGCCACCACGGCAAACCCGGAAATCGCCGAAAGCGCCACGTACACGGTGTCGGGGGCAACCACGCTGGAAAACAGCGCCAGCACACCGCCCAGCATGCTGACAGATAATGCAGTGAGTGGCACACCACGGCGGGTAAGGCGGGAGAAACAGGCCGGTAGCGTGCGTTCACGGGACAACGACCACAGCATGCGCCCGGAAGCATACAACCCGGAGTTAGCGGCAGAGAGAATCGCCGTGAGGATGACGAAGTTAAAGATATCCGCAGCACCAGGGATCCCCACTTTCTCAAACACCAGCACAAACGGGCTTTTCACCACACCCGCCTGATCCGCGGGAATTAATGCCGCCAGCACAAAAACAGTGCCAATAAAAAAGATTATCAACCGGGCAATTGTGGTGCGAATGGCAACCGGGATCACTTTTTGTGGGTTTTCCGTTTCACCGGCAGCAATGCCGATTAACTCTGTTCCGGAAAATGCGAAGTTCACCGCAACCATCGTCATCAAAATGGGCAGTCCACCATGAGGAAACCAGCCATTATTGGTAATATTGTGTAGTAACGGAGCCGGAGAACCATCTTTCATTGGCAGAAAACCGAAGATGGCTGCGGCACCCAGCACAATAAACGCCACAATAGTGATAACTTTAATAATTGAGAACCAGAACTCCCCTTCGGCAAAAAAACGGGTAGACACCACATTCAGGCCGAAGATCAGCACACAAAAAACCAGGCACCACACCCAGACTGGCACCTGCGGAAACCAGTACTGCATACAAAAACCGGCCGCGGTAAAACTCGACCCTAATGCAACAGTCCAGGTAAGCCAGTACAGCCAGGCGACAGTATACCCCGTTGCCGGGCCAAGGTAGCGGGCTGAATACACATGGAATGCCCCCGTTTCCGGCATGGCGACAGAAAGCTCACCCAGGCATTGCATCACCAGCCAGACAACCAGTGCGCCTATCAAATACGCCAGTAACGTGCCCAGTGCGCCAGTGGTAGAAATAATATAGCCCGTGTTAAAAAACAGCCCGGTACCAATCACGCCCCCTAAAGAGAGCATAATCAGGTGGCGGGTTTTCATGGTGCGCTTAAGCCGCCCTTCTTCCTGCCCCTGGGCTGCGTGCGATGTGGTGGTGGAGTCCTGCATATTACCTTCTGAACGTATAGACGTCTAAACTTCCGAATGATGTCTGTTATACCGTTATGGCGGGTAAAATGCAAAAAACAATTTACAAAACAATACAGAAGCAGGGGATCTACTCAATCGCTCCGCAAGTATACCCGAGTGCACTGGCATGCATACCAGTGCACTCAACGGGTGACCCAGGCCTTCGCGCGCGTTACTGCACTTTTTTCAGTAAAGCGGCAGCCACAGCTTCTGAACTTGCAGGGTTCTGCCCGGTTATCAGGTTGCCATCTTCCACAACATAGGGCGTCCAGTCCGGGCCTTTAGAATAATGAGCACCCGCTGCAATAAACTCATCTTCAATCAGGAAAGGAACCACATGAGTTAATTCAACAGCGTCTTCTTCACTATTAGTAAAACCGGTGACATTACGCCCTTTAATCAGCAACTCACCCTGGTTATTTTTCACATGGCGCAATACGCCTGGCGCGTGGCACACAAACGCAATGGGCTTCCCGGCACGGTTGAACGACTCAATCAGTTCAATGGATGTGCTGGATTCAGCCAGATCCCATAATGGCCCGTGGCCGCCTGGGTAAAATACGGTGTCAAAATCCGCTTGCGATACAGTCTCCAGTTTGACTGTATTCGCCAGCGCATCCTGGGCAACTTTATCTGTTTTGAAACGTTCCGTTAGCGTGGTCTGGAAGTCAGGCAAATCACTTTTTGGATCCAGCGGCGGCTGTCCTCCTGCTGGTGAAGCCAGTACCACTTCAGCGCCTGCATCCTTAAAGACATAATAAGGGGCCGCAAACTCTTCCAGCCAAAACCCGGTTTTCTTACCCGTGTTGCCTAATGCGGAATGTGAAGTCAGAACCATTAAAATTTTCATGTTTACTCCTGAATATGGGCAGTACAGATGGTTTAATTTTTTAGAAATGCTTCGGCGGCAATTACCTTGTCCTGGTAAGGTGCACCAAGGCGAAGATTAGCGTGCCCGGCACTCTCCTGAACAACGACCAGTCTGGCATGGCTGAAACGCCTTCATGTTGCGAAGAATGGCCGACAAATCATCGAACTGTTGTTGAGGCGTCATGTTAGTTACCTGTTCCGTTGTCTTGATGATTAATGGCAGTCAGCTTAAAGATTCTGGCATTCAGGTGGTAACAACGCTATTTTCACAGGGGCATAAATAAATTTATGGGTGAAGCGTGTCTTTAATACGATTGCGTACATTTATGGAAGTTTACCGCCAGCACTCCATTTCTGCAGCGGCCCGCGCTCTGAACCTGACACAACCTGCCGTGTCGCAACATATCAGTGGGCTGGAAGTCGCAATAGGCAGGCCACTGTTTGAACGGCAATCTCAGGGGGTTGTCCCGACAGCAACCGCTGACGACTTAGCGGCAGATATCGGCGATAAACTCGATGCGGCAGAATCGGCACTGGCCTCTGCCAGAGCGCGCTCGATGGATGTCTCCGGCACATTACAAATTATTGGCCACTCCGACTTTATGGCTGAAAAGCTGGCAGACGTTCTTCTGCCATTACTCCAGAGTGGAATCCGGATACATCTGCACACCGGAGATGGCCCTGAGGTTACCCAGATGGTGCTGGAAGGGCACTGTGACCTGGGGATCACCGCACACCCGGTTACCGATACACGCTTAAAAAGCGAAGTCATTTTCACAGACAACATTATTGCTGTCGCTTCACCAGAGATTGCCGCCCGTCTGAATCAAAGCAACAACTTCGCTCACGACTTACTCAAGGAGCCGCTTCTGGCTTACAACCTTGAGCTGTCGCTGATTAAAGAGTGGCTGGATAAAAATAAGATCCCCAGTTCAGCCCTGCTCCCTGCTGTAGTGGGAAAAGATTTACGCGGGCAACGCAGCCTGCTGTGTAAAGGTTTCGGCTGGACAGCGATGCCTGGTTTTTTATGCCGCACCGAGATTACACAAGGGAAACTCAGCCAGTTACTGGCACCAGTCAGTAACACAGAAATTCGCTATAGCCTGATCTGGCTACCCAGTGCATTACGCAAACCACGCCTGGCTCACGCCCGGCAAACGCTGCTACAAATATTAAACGGCCACGAGTGAAATCGCTCGGCGTGGCGGGCTGGTAGACAGTACCACCAGCAAATGCAGGCTTACGCAATTTGTGCCAGAAAGCCTGGCAAGAATGGTATTATCACGCCAATGCACTAAACCAGCCCACAGGCACAAACTTAACCTCCGGGGACAACCAATGAACCAGGCCATTCCGCTCAAGTTTTATGACATCGTCGATGAGTATTCGACAGAAACTGAACAGGCTGTCAGCGAGGCTGAACGTGACGCGCTGGCACACTACTTCCAGTTGCTGATTACCCGTTTAATGAATAACGAAGAAATTAGCGAGCAGGCGCAGGCAGACATGGCAACCGAAGCCGGTATTAATGCACAACGTATTGATGAAATTGCTAATTTCCTCAACCAGTGGGGTAATGAATAACGCCCGCAAGCGCATTAAAGGCAGAGTATTCCTTCTCATCCGGTGCATCAACACGCCTGAATATTTCCCTGTCAGGCTCGCCTTTACATAAGATAGCGGTCAGACTTAAACCAAAGACGTAGTCTGCCCGCGCATTGTGCTTTACACTGCGCGCTGCGAAATGAGTGAACAACGAGTAAGTAAGCGGTAATGACCATGAAAGGAACAATCACAACCTGGTTCCAGGACAAAGGCTTTGGTTTTATCAAAGATGAAAACGGCGATAATCGCTATTTCCATGTCATCAAGGTATCCAACCCTGAGCTGATTAAGAAAGATGCGGCGGTCACTTTTGAACCTGGCACCAATAACAAAGGGTTATCAGCCTTTGCGGTGAAAGTGCAACCGGAAAGTAAATACTTGTATATCGCCGGTGAGCGCGTAAAACTCACGTCGATTAAGTCTTACCTGGTTTACAGTGAAGAAGAGCCTGTCGACACCCGAATTGATAAAGAAAACGCAGTGTTGTCTGTTGGTATACTGATGAACAGCATCAGGCCGAAGTCGGCACAAAAAAGCGGCGAGATGCGCTCAGTAAAAAAACTGGCGATCACCACTTTTCAGGGAACTACGCTCATCTTCACTGAAGATGAAATTGACATTGATGCAACAGTGAAAATGCTCAAAGTCTGACGTATTCAGAGCCGGGGCAGAAACACCTGCCCATGGCTCACACACCACCGTGAATACGCCCCATTTTCCCAATGCGCTGGGCACCTACTTCATCAGCACCTGAAATTGTGGGTTAAACTCGTCAAAAATAGGCAGAGCCGCCGCCCCAAGTGCTGCGGTGTCCATGCCCGACATGCCCATTTTCACCCGCATGCCATCCAGGTAACGCCCACGTACCGACTGGTAAAACGGTGGCAGGCGTGCCAGCACTTTCTCCAGCAAAGGCGCTGGCATCATACCGCCCACAACCACGGTCTGCGCATCAAAAATACACTCCAGTATATTGATCGCCTGGCGCAGAGGTGGCAGCGCCGTCTCCACCCAGCGGTCAAACAGTGAGTCATCTACAGCCAGCAAGTCATCGGGCAGCGCCTGGTAGGGGTCAAGGCCACAAAACTCATACGCCGCCTGCAAAGAGACATAGCGCTCAAGGCAGCCATGGTTCCCGCAATAACAGGCCTTACCACCCGGCTGAACCACGATGTGCCCCACTTCCCCCGCATTATGTGCATGGCCGGAATAAATATGGCCATCGGTAAAAATACCGGCTCCCAGGCCAGTGCCAATATACAGGTAAATAAACGAACTCAGTTGCCGGGCCACACCATGAAAACGCTCACCAATTGCCGCAACCGTGGCGTCATTTTCCAGTGTAACGGGCAGACCAATAAGCGCAGAGAGCGTAGCGGCAACATCGACATGCTGCCAGCCATTAAGCGTTGTCGGCCCGGCAGAGGAAATGCCTTCCACACCAAACGGCCCGGGCATTACCACCCCGACACCCAGCACTTTTTGCCAGTCCAGCCCCGGCAAGGCTTTAATCTCATTAATCACCGCCATAATGCGCACAAATGTGGCATCGGGTTGAGGCTTTTGCACCATAATGAGTCGCCGGAAATGAATTTCACCGGATAAATCCACCAGCACAATAATTAAAGTCTGGTGATCCAGATGAATCCCTACCGACCAGGCGCTGGCCGGATTCAGGCTTACCGGAACCGCCGGTTGACCACGCCCGGTCACTTTGCGTGGCGCATGGCTGAGTAAAATTTCTGCCTGCTGTAGTTCCGCCACAATATTTGAAACGGTTTGCGGCGTCAGCGCGGTAAGCCGCGCCAGCTCTGCCCGCGTCAGTTCACCATGCAGCCGAATAGTTTCAATAACCACTCGCCGGTTATGTGCGCGCGCGTGTTCGAGGTTGGTTCCTGAGGTCTTCATCTGTTCCTTTCCTGGCGGCCCTGCGGGCAGTATCTTCTGCCCCCTGGCGGATAGCAACGGTTAAGCAAACTTTATGCCCTGCTCAGCGACTGGCATAAAGCTTGCTTCGACTATACTCAGTGAAGGCGTCAGCCTGACCTTTTTGTCATCCTGATTAAATCAATCAAATTGATTTAATAAATCATAAACGGTTTTACGCCCTGTCACCCGGTTGCTCACAGCAAAAAAAAGCCACCAGGGAAACAGGGCTGGGGGAGAACACCATGAGTCACCACAGCATACACCGCTTCCGCCTCACCCTGCTGGCTATGCTTGCTGTTTGTACCAGCGCCACAGCCGCCACACAAATCAACGCGTTATTTATGACCCAGGCGGCCTACAGCGAAAACGATATTCGTGCCATGACCAGTGATTTCCAAAAACAGCACCCGGATATTCACGTCAACCTGGAGTTTGTACCTTATGAGGCGCTGCATGACAAAATCGTCGCGGCCCGGGGCGCAGGCACCAATGGCTACGATGTTGTGCTGTTTGATGCTATCTGGCCGGCAGAATTTACCCGCTTTAACCTGCTGAAGGATGTCAGTGCACGTATTCCCGATACTGAACGTGAAAAGATTTTTCCGGGAGCCATGAACACCGTGGTTTATAAAGGGAAAACGTTGGGTATGCCGTGGATTCTGGATACCAAATATCTCTACTACAACAAAGCCATGCTCAGTAAGGCCGGGATAACCCAGCCGCCAGCCACCTGGCAGCAGGTAATGGACGATGCCAAAATCATTAAAGACAAAGGTATTGTGAAATATCCGCTGGTCTGGAGCTGGTCACAATCTGAAGCCCTGGTGTGTGATTACACCACGCTGGTATCGGGTTTTGGCGGCAGCTTCTATCACAACGGCAAACTGGATTTCAGTTCTCCGGCTTCGCTCGCTGCGCTGAAACTGATGAAAAGCTCGCTGGATGAAGGCCTGACTAACCCGGCTTCACGCGAATACCTTGAAGAAGATGTGCGTAAAGCCTTCTCTAATGGTGATGCCGCATTCGCCCTGAACTGGACCTACATGTACAACATGGCAAATGACCCGAAACAGAGCAAAGTGGCAGGTGATGTCGCAATTATGCCTGCCCCGGGTGATGCGCCTGGCAAAGCCGGTGCGGTAAATGGCTCGATGGGGTTAGGTATCACGCAGGGCAGCCAGCATCCGGAACAGGCATGGCAGTTTATCAGCTACATCACGTCACAACCGGTACAGGATAAATACGCCAAACTGAGCCTGCCCATCTGGAAAGCGTCTTATACCGACCCGACGGTCGCTCAGGGACAGGAAAGCCTGATTAAAGCCGCGGATACTTCGTTGAATGTCATGCTTTCCCGCCCGGAAACAGCAGACTATTCACGCCTGTCTAATACCCTGCAGCAACAACTCCAGGCGGTATTACAAGGCAAAGCCACACCACAAGACGCCATGAAAGCCGTAGATAAAAGCGCGGCACGACTGCGTTAAGGAAGCGTGATGCTGAATTTGCAACAACGCGAACACCGTCAGGCATGGGTGCTGTTAGCACCCATGGTTATCATGATGCTGTTGCTAACAGCCTGGCCGTTGCTGCGCACTCTGTGGTTAAGTTTTACCGATGCAGCGCTTATCAGCACCGGAACCGGCCCAAACTATGTTGGGCTGGATAACTACTTATACGCCCTGACTGACCCGGATTTCCGGGATGCATTTGGTCGCACACTCTACTTCACCATTGTTTCTGTGACTATCGAGGGTGTACTGGGCGTATTAGTGGCGCTGCTGCTTAACCAAAAATTCCTCGGGCGCAACATTCTGAGAGTGTTGGTGATCCTGCCCTGGGCGCTCCCCACCATTGTTAACGCCATGATGTGGCGGCTGAACTTTAACCCGGATTACGGCAGCATCAATGCCCTGCTCACTCAACTGGGTATTCTGGACAGCTACCGCTCCTGGCTGGGTTCAACCGACGCCGCACTGAATAGCGTGATGTTTGCCGATATCTGGAAAAACTATCCACTGGTGACCTTACTGGTGCTTGCAGCATTGCAATCCATACCGGAAGACTTGTATGAAGCGGCAAGGCTTGATGGTGCCAGTGCGTGGCGGCGTTTTCGCGCCATCACCTTTCCGGCCATTGTTGCCCCACTGGGCGTGGCTTTGGTTCTGCGCACCATTGATGCCTTCAAAGTTTTCGACATCATCTACGTTATGACGCGTGGCGGGCCTATGGACAGCACCAAAACCCTGAGCTTTTTCGTTTACCAGGAATCGTTCAGCTATATGCGGGCAGGCAGTGGTGCGGCTTATGCCATTCTGATGGCACTGATGTGCGGCGTGCTGATTGCTGTTTACCTGCTGATGCTATTACGCCAACGCCGCCGGAGTACCGCCCATGAAGCGTAAAATTCGCACCTTTCTGCGTTACCTGGCAGCCCTGGTCGTGGCATTGTCTATTCTGGGCCCGATGGCGTGGCTATTTTTAATGAGTGTCAGCTCTACCGCCGACCTCACCCGCATTCCCCTTGAATGGTTGCCACGCCAGTGGGATTTCAGCCGCTATGCAAGCCTGGTTTCACTGGCACCAGGTAAGCCAGGCGCACTTTTTCTGCACGCACTGTTAAACAGCATTCTGGTTGCCTGTGGGGCTACGCTGGTGTCGCTGGTGCTTGCAGTCCCGGCTGCGTTCAGTTTTTCCCGCTATCCAGGCCGTGAAGGGTGGTTGTATGCCGGCCTGGGCATTTACATGGTGCCGCCCGTGGCCTTTGTACTGCCGCTCTATTTTATTCTTGAACAACTCGGGCTGCTTAATACCCGCACTGGTCTGGTTCTGGTTTATTGCTCGCTTATCCTGCCTTTTCTCACCTGGATGCTCAAAAACCAGTTCGATACCCTGCCCCGCGATATTGAACAGGCCGCACGGCTTGATGGTTTGCGGTTTTGGCAGGTTCTGTTGCGCATCACGCTGCCACTGGCAAAACCGATGCTGGGAGCGTCTGCACTGTTTGGCTGGCTCCTGGCCTGGGATGAATTTTTCTACTCATTACTGTTTACCAGCAACCTTGCCGCACAAACGCTGCCCGTTACGATTGCCGGTTTTACTGCCGGGCGCGCAACCGATGACGGCCTGATAGCCGCAGTCGGCATTCTGGCATCCGTTCCGCCACTGTTTATTGCTATCTGGTTGCAAAAAACGCTGGTGGGTGGGCTTGCCAGCGGTGGAAGTAAAGGATAACTATGCACAATTTAACCACGCCTGTGTTGTATGTCGCGGGCAATATCAATGTCGATATTATTATGGGTACTCTGACACAGTGGCCCTCACCTGGCACAGAAGCCATGATGGAGCACAGTGCGCTGCGCCCTGGTGGCTCAGCCGGGAACTGCGCACTGGCTCTCTCGGCAATGGAAATTCCCCACCGGGCTATTTCCTGCCAGGGCAATGATGCTTTCACGCCGTGGCTCGCCGGATACTTCCCGGAAAGTGCTGCCGGTTGGCCGGGCTATGCCTGCGAAACCTCTTTCACTGTGGGCGTAACACACCCGGACAAAGAGCGGTCATTTCTCAGCAATTACGGCCATATCACTCGTCTCAGTGCCGACGACATTCTGCAACAACTGCCGGAACAAGCCATCCCGGGGGATATTGTCCTGCTGTGTGGCACTTTTTTATGCAGCACGCTGTTCAGCCAGTACACCACTTTGTTGCCTCAACTGCGCAAGCAGGGTTACCGCATCGCGGTGGATACCGGCTGGCCGCCCTCTGGCTGGACACCAGCATTGCGCGCTGATGTATATACCTGGTTACCCAACTGCGACTGGTTACTGCTCAACGAGGTGGAAACCCTGGGACTCTCAGGGATGGAAAACCTGGAAGACGCCGGAGCGGAACTTGCCCGGCAACTCAGTTCCAGGGGGGGATGTGTGGCGAAATGCGGCCCGAACGGGGCCCGGTTATGGACCACACAATATCATCAGCACGCTCCGGGCCAGCCGGTCAGGGTTGTTGACACCATTGGCGCCGGCGACAGTTTTAATGCCGGTTTTCTGGCCGCACTTTGCCAGGCGCAATCCCCCGAAGACGCGTTGTACTGGGGAAACGCCGTTGCCGCTCATGCCATCAGTAGCTCACCACGCAGTTACCCTGACTGGCAGGCGCTACAACACCATATAGAGGAGATGTCACATGGCCGGGGTTGAACTGGTAAAAGTTGCCAAGCGTTATGGGAAACAAACTGTTCTGCACCCACTGGATTTGACCATCCCGGATGGCAGCTTCACCGTACTGGTAGGCCCTTCCGGATGTGGTAAATCCACCCTGCTACGGTTACTGGCTGGTCTGGAAAGTGCCTCTGGCGGATCTATCTTAATGAATCAAAAACAGATAAACGATCTTGATCCGGCAGACCGGGATATCGCTATGGTATTCCAAAGCTACGCGCTCTATCCCCACCTGACCGTCGCTGAAAACCTCGCTTTTCACATGCAGGTCAAAAAAGTGGATAAAACCACGCAAAAGAGCAAAATCACCCAAATAGCCACCATGCTGGGGATTGATAAATTGCTCAGCCGCTACCCACGAGCTTTGTCCGGCGGGCAGCGCCAGCGTGTGGCAATGGGCCGGGCTATGGTGCGCAACCCTCAGGTGTTTTTGTTCGACGAGCCACTGTCCAACCTGGATGCTCAGCTACGTATGGAGCTACGCGCTGAAATAAAATCCCTGCATCAGCGTTTTAAAGCCACCATGATTTATGTCACCCATGACCAGGTTGAAGCCATGACACTGGCCGACCAAATTGTAGTGATGCGTGATGGCGTGATTGTTCAGCAAGGCAGCCCGTTAACTATCTACGACCAGCCACGCAATACTTTTGTGGCCCGCTTTATTGGTTCGCCGCCGATGAACCTGCTGGAAGGCACTATTCAGCTTCGCCAGAGCGAGCCGGGCGTACAGTGCGGCGAACTCTGGATACCGTTGCCACCTCACTGGCACGAAGCCGCGCGCTTACAGGGCGACAAACCGGTCATTGCCGGGTTACGCCCACAGGACATCGTTATCGCGCCACAAGGCACCAGCGCTCAGGTGAATATTATGGAGGTCACCGGGGAATCCACATTGCTGCATCTGGACTGGCAGGGGTTTGCCGTCCACGTTCAGGTTACGGGGCGGCCTGCTACCGGGCCTGGGCAAACGCTGGCGTTAGTGGCGAAAAGTGACAGGTTGCACCTGTTTGACAAAGCCAGCGGGGAACGGCTGGTTCAAGGAGAATAATGTGAGTAGTAACGGGGGCCTGAAGCCCCCGTTCAGATTGATGAAAAAGAAGGAAAAAGCGTGGTTTTTCCTTCTTTTTAGTTAGCAGGCGAAAATCAATGACTTGATTTTCCTGTTTTTTTATTGGGTGACATCCTCTCGTTCTGTGCGAACATGAGGTTTGTCAACCGACTCAACGGGGGCCTGAAGCCCCCGTTTAATATAGTCATGTAGCAATAAACTCAGAACGATTCCCAGTCACTCTCTTTGGAGCTACCGCCCGCCAGCGCCAGTTGACTTTTTCTCGCCGGAGCCAGTCCTTTACGCGCTGCTGATTGCCCCTGATTACCACTCGTATCACCCGGCAAGCGGAACACCGAAACAATTTCAGTCAACCGGTGAGCCTGCTCTTCCAGTGACGCCGACGTGCCGGAAGACTCTTCCACCAACGATGCGTTCTGTTGTGTTACGGTATCCATCTGAGAAATCGCACTTCCCACCTGGGAAATACCTTTGCTTTGCTCCACAGATGCCGATGCAATCTCCGCCATAATGCTGGTCACACTGGAAACAGATTTCAGGATGTTATCCATCGTGGTGTTTGCCAGGGAGACCTGCTCATAACCGGTGTTAACATTGCTGACTGATTCATCAATCAGAGTTTTGATCTCTTTTGCCGCACCCGCACTGCGCTGGGCCAGGTTACGCACTTCACTGGCTACCACCGCAAATCCACGCCCTTGTTCGCCAGCACGAGCCGCCTCAACCGCGGCGTTAAGCGCCAGAATGTTGGTCTGGAATGCAATGCTGTCGATAACATTGATGATGTCGGCGATTTTTTGTGAGCTGCTGGTGATATTTTTCATGCTACTGATAACACCCTGTACCACTTCACCACCTTCATTCGCCGCTTTGGATGCAGTTTGTGCCAGCGTACTGGCCTGGGCTGCGTTATCAGCGTTCTGTTTTACCACAGCACTCAACTGTTCCATGCTGGCCGCTGTTTCAGTCAGCGCTGCTGCCTGCTCTTCTGTACGCGATGACAAATCGACGTTACCTGCGGCAATTTCACTGGAGCCGTGGTAAATCTCGCTGGCACTACCACGAATTTGCGAAACGGTTTTCACCCAATTTTGCTGCATGGTCTCCAGAAAGGGAATTAACTGCCCCACTTCGTTATTGCCCAGTGGCTGCGTGGATTTATCCAGATGACCTTGTGATAACACCTGCAAATGTTGTTTTACCCACTCCAGCGGGCGGCCAAGGAACACAGATAAGTAACGCTCACTCAGCACCAGGATCACCAGACCAATAATCATCGTAATAATAATTACGGTACGCGACACAGAAACCCAATTATGAATACGACCATTGGCTGCTGTTTTAAGATCATGAATCTCCTGGTTATAAGCGAGAATGGCGTCGGTGAAATTGGTCCGCAGCGGATTATATTTATCATTTGTCAGTTGAGTAAAGGCGTCCAGGTTATTTGCCTTCACCGTTTCGAACATTGGCTTAATTGCCTGAGTAAACAGTGTCAGAGAGCTGTTGTAAATATTATCAATAGCAGCACTACTGATGTTGGCATGGTCTGTCACTTTGAACTGATCAAGCCCCCCTTGCAGGAAATCAATATCCTTACCAATTCCATCCACTAACTGCTGATAACTGGCTGTATCCCCATTTTTTTGTGCGACCATCGCACGGTCCATAGCCAGCTTAACCTGGTAGTAACGCGAACTGGCACCATTAATAATGTCGCCATTCACCTGCTGGACATTGGTGAGCTCGACTTCTTCTTTCAGGCTGCCCAGTGCATGCAGAGAGAAAAAAGAGACACCACTCCACAACAGAGTGAACAGGATAAGGATAGATAACATTATAACCTTTATTTTAAGGTTGCGAATAAAGTGCATATAACCCCCGGAGTATTTAAGTGATAACAAGCCAGGTGTTGAGATGAGAAACAGGAATACAGCATAATGCTGTTGCAGTATTTCCGTATCTGGAGCGCAACACCTGTAATTAATATCGGCACAATTACATTTTTAGTTAATATTTTTATCATTTATCTCATAAAAAAATTCACAGAAAAACAAATGTAACATTTTGTTTTTACTGCATTTTGAAAAATAAAGATGGAAAAACAAAAAAAACCGCAAAAAATTTCACTAACAAAATCAATTCAAAAAATAATTATTTTTTTAAAACTAAAACAATCCAACAAAAGTATGATTTATTCATTAATTAAGCAGAGATAACTGAGAATAAAACACATTTTATTCCTACTAATCTATCCTTGCGTTACCACAGAGAACAACCTGAATTAAAAAAACCATACTTTGCTCACAATTTCCCTTATATACCTCAGTTAATAACGAGCCAGGGAACAGCCCTCCCTTATGTAACAAAGAACCCGATGAAGTCCCGTTAACGGGAAGCCATTGAAGCTCAGTCTGAGGATGATATGAACAAATTTGTCGCACTTTCTGCTTTACTGGCCTTTGCCGTTGCTCCCATTGTTCAGGCTGCGCTACAGCACGGGCAAAACAACCAGCAGAAGCAGAACAAAAAAGACCCTGGCCAGAACAGTAACGGTGATAACAAACGGCCAGTACAACCACGCTAAGTTGGCACTTATCCGTTGCTGAACGCACAGAAGGAAACCCTCAGGGTTTCCTTCTTGTTTAATGCATGACATTGTTTTTCGTGCGCCGGGACGGTAAAACCCGCCACTATTGCAACTGACGGCAGACCCCATTTACCCGCTAAAAACACCCGACACGTTGCGCTGCATGGAAGATTCGTCCGGTTATGCTTTGCGGGCTATCAGTACATAACTTAACAGCGCCAGCAGATAGCTCCCACCCAGAACCACGCCCATAGAAATAAAAGAGGTGCCGCCAATGCCAGTTAAAGGTGCGCTCACGCCCCCCATTATGAACATTAAGGTGCCTAAAAAAGCGGATGCAGTACCTGAATGTTGCCCTTGTGCCTGCATCGCCATGGCTCCGGCCAGGGTGCAGACTGCGCTGTTAATGGATACGGCTACGAACAACACAGGAACAATAACCGACAGCGGTGCCCCCACCACACCGCACAGCAAGAGTATTACTGAGGCAATGACCGACAGAACCAGAGCACCAACCAGAACAGGCTTTTCTCCCCAACGCCCCGAGAGTTTCACCGTGCCAAGGGAAAATACGATAAGCCCGACACCATTCAAAGCAAACAGGTAACTATACTGCTGTGGCGTCAGTTGCCAGTGAGACTGAAAAACATAAGATGAAGCACCAATGTACGCAAATAACCCGGCCAGCATAAACCCCTGCACCAGGCACAACCCCATGAATCGCCGTTCACGCATCACTGCAATAAATGATGCTGCCATATTACCTTGCTGTTTTTGCCGCCGTTGAGGCGGGTAACTCTCGGCTAATTGGGTGAACACAACAACCAGCATCGCAATCCCCACCAGGGCCAGAGTAATAAACAGCCCCTGCCAGCCGGTCAGCGCCAGTTGCAGCCCACCTAATACCGGTGCGGCAATCGGAGCCACACCGTTAATCGCCATCAGTAAAGCAAAAAACTGCGTCAACTCTGGACCGGCGTAACAGTCACGCGCAATGGCCCGGGACAATACTGCTCCCCCCGCCCCGGCCAGCCCCTGGATAAAACGTGCCACTATTAAATCAGGCATGCGGGTTGCCATCGCACAGCCAATTGATGCCAGAATAAAAATAACCAGAGAAGCCAACAGAGGTACTTTGCGCCCCATTCGGTCACTTAACGGGCCGAAAACCAGTTGCCCCAACCCCAAACCAACCAGAGACGCGGTGAGAGTCAGTTGCGTCACCGAAGTGGCTACCTGTAAATGCGCAGTAATATCCGGCAACGCAGGTAGATAAAAATCGGTGCACAGTGGCCCCAACGCAGCCAGCATGCCAAGTATCAGAGCATACTGCGTACGTTGTTGTATTGACATGATTTATTCCTTTTTACTGGTGTCGTTGCGCTGAGTGTCTGGAAACAGAGTGTGCAATATGGCGAGGTAATTACTTTGCAAGCATTGCGCATCAATTGGCCGGTGCGGGCGAACATGGCGGCGAACCAGAGTGCCTTCAGTGAGCACCGCCATTACTTCACTTAGCGCATTGATTTGCGTTGTATCCAGATGCGGATAGCGCGCTTTCAGCATGGCGCATCCTTGTTCAAATAAACGCAAGTCCGCCTCAACCACCAGTTGAGCAATGCGTGGGTTACGGGTTGCTTCAGCACTGATTTCCAGCAACAGTGCATCATCGTGGCTGTCAAATGCGGCAATACCAGCCAGGCCACGGGTAAACTCATCGGCCTTGCGCACTAAATCATGATTGACGGCCAGCATATGCTCCACCCGGGCACCAATAATCACCTTGATAATCGCTTCCACAATGGCGTCTTTATTCTGAAAACAGCGGTAGATTTGGCCCGGCCCGAGTTGCGCTTCCCGGGCGATATCCGCCATAGAAGTACCATGCAGCCCTTTATCCCGAAAGCATGTTCGGGCAGCCTGAATAATTGCGTCTCGCCTGGCATCCTGGCGGCTTATACGGTCCGTAGTCATAAATATTCCGTGATAGCAGGAATTGCGGGAATCACACCCCACAAATGAGAACATTCATTCTCATCCAGGCAGAGAAAAGATTCAACAAACCGTGGTAAGCAATTTGTGCCAATGGGGAGGAAACAAGGAGGAATGTGGGGAAATAGCAGGGAATGTGCCAGAAGACTGGCACATTGTTACTGTTATGCATGAGCTTCACGCTCAGCCTGAGCAAACACACCACGCGCGACAGCGACCGCTTTCAGCGCTGCCGGAAACCCTGCGTACAGCGCCATTTGCAACATCACTTCTGTAATCTCTTCGCGGCTGCAACCAACATTCAGTGCTCCCTGAATATGCACAGCCAGTTGAGGCTCGCAATGGCCCATCGCGGTCAACGCCGCAACCGTTGCGATTTCCCGTGATTTAAGATTGAGTTGCGGGCGGGAATAAATATCACCAAAACCAAACTCCACAATATAGCGGCCGAGATCAGGACAGATATCCGCCAGCCCGTTAACCACTTTTTCGCCTGCTTCACCATCAATTTCAGCAAGCTTTGTTAACCCTTTTTCATAGCGTGACTGTTGCATGTGTTACCTCCGGTTAATCAGTACAGGTAACAGGCTAAAAGTTAGAGTTAACTCTAAGTCAAGAAAATATTACCGCAACAAAAAGGCCACTTATTCACGAAGATAATCACACCTGAGCATTCTGATGCGCCACCTGTTCCCGCAATGCCTCATCATAGAAAGCAATTTTATTGTCCAGCGCCTGCAGATGCGCCTGAGCCTGAGCGATGTGCGCCTGCAATACCGCCTGGTGTTCCGCCAGCATTTGCCGCCGTTGGGAAAGAGTGACAGCCCCCTTTTCCCGTAACGCCGCATAGGCACAGATTTGCGCCAGAGGCATGCCGGTTTCTTTCAGCCGGGTAATGAATTTGACCCATTCAATATCTTTTTCATTAAACTGCCGGTGGCCACTGGTATCGCGTGCAATACGAAGCAAACCCAGAGTCTCGTAATAACGCAATGTATACGGGCTTAACTGAGTACGTTCGGCAAAACGGGCAATTTTCATCAGTTCTCCAGAACTATAGTCGTGTGGTGGCGTTATTTTCAGTGAAGAGGAATAAGGCTTTTTTTATTTACCTTACCTCACTCAGAGTTTTCGGGGAAAAGGTGTATCTCTCCCGGCCAGCGTTCTCCATCGCCAGGCATAACGCGCCGCCAGCAGCACCATGAAACCAGCAAGAACAATCATGCCTGTACCTCCACACAACCAGTATCAAAACCCAGTTGCCGGATAAGCCGTTTCTGCCACTCAGGGACACTTGCCTGGTGCTTTTTCACCTGCCGCCGGTACAACACATACAACGGGTAGCGGGAAACGACATCATCACGAAACTGCAGATAACGAGGCGACAGGCTCCACAACCAGGCGCGTTGTATCCAGAAATCCACCAACCATAAGTTTTTTGCCATTCCGCGCCCATGCAACGCACAGTATGCAAACAGATAGGCGATATAAGCCCGGTAATCACCACTGATATTCCCCGACAGCAAAATTGCCGGGCAGAGTTGCTCCAGTCCATGCTGAACTTTTTCAGAAAAGTCAGAGAGAACCAGTGTACAGGCAAGGTCATAGTGGGCAAGTGCGTGCCCGGCTTGCTGAGACTGGTATAACAACTGTTCCCTTGCCTCTGCGAGGCGTATTACTTCTCCTGGCGGAGATCCCCGCATGAGTTGCCTTTCAAGTAACCGGCTATGTAAAAACCAGGCGTGAGCATCCCCCTGGTCACCTGCCTGGACAAAGACGCGTTGTGCCTGTAATTCATTCTCAGGCAGAGCCATGGCTGACAGAGTCCGTGGATTCGCACCCGACTGAACATCGGCCAAAAAAAGTGCTGCCTGGCGCCCTCCCTGCTGTGCCGCGCGCATAAGTATTTTCCCCAGCGCTTTGCCATACCCCAGCGCAGCAAGATTATTACAGGCCTGCCAAAACTCTGCCGCAGCCGCGTGCTGAATTCTGTCCTGCAGCGCCCGTAACTGGCTGGCAGATAGCGCCTGTTTCAGACCTGAAACACCATCTGGTGTCGCTGCCAGTAATGCCAGCAAGGCATCCAGTACAGAACTTCCCCGGGCGCGGGTCAGTGCGACCAGACTCGACAGCACCTGCTGCCTGTCTGCCTGTGGAGCATTTTCATTGCCCAACGCAAGTGCCAGAAGCGAGAAGACCTGACTGCTGTGTGTCAACCAAAAGGCCGGAGCGTCTATTACAACAAGTGCAGCAACGCACTGATAAATCTGCCCGGCAAACCAGGATGTTAACCGCCACTTTCGCCCGTACCTGTTAAGCAAAAAATGTTCGCAAAACCGGGCATAGGCCAAATAACCGCTGGCCTGAGCTTCCGGATGTAAAGAAAGAGACAGCAACTGGCGAAAGCGCGCATCCAGACGGCGAATACGGTACGTTTTCCCCGGCAGAGGCCACAACACCGGGTTATTTATCTTGTCATAAACTTCTATGCGCCGCAGTTGGTTACGATCCTGCAAACTCAGGCTCTGGCAATGTTCGCTACTGAGAAAGCGCTTCACTGCCTGGTAATGAGTGTCGCCATAATGTAATGGGGACAATAACCGCACCCACTGCTCACGGACCACAATATTTGCCGGGTCACACTCCAGTGTGCGGTTAAACCAATACAGGGCGGGGAAGCGGGTCTCTGAGTAAGTGGGCAACCGCAATGCCAGAGAGACGGACCCTTTATTGAGCGGTAACGCGCCAAACTGCCGGGCAAATGCCAGTGTGTCTTCATCAAACTGATGTGCCGGAAACGTCACTGGCCATAAGCCATTTCTCACCCCACCAGGCATACCCAGGTAACCCGTTGCATTCATCAACAGCATAAAGACTTCGGGGCAATAACCGCCTGAAGCTATCGCCTGTACTGCCCATGAAAAACCCGCGGTATTTGCAATCACCACACGAGGTACAGGTTGTTCACCAGGGGCAACAGATACACCGGTCCGAAGTGTTTCACTGGCAATAGCAAACCAACTTTCTGCCAGCAATAAGCAAGGCGTGGCATCTTCCGGACAGGCAAAGTGCCATGCCAGTAACTCGGCATGAACGTTGTCGCGAGCAAGCTGATATTGTGGAAACAAAAAAGCCAGCGAACTTATCAATCCCCGTCCACCCGCAGGCAAGTCCGTATATTGAGCCTGCCGAACAGAGTCAAAAATCCGGCTAAGTGCCCGGTAATTTTTTTCTTTTAGCAAACAATGCAGGTGGTGCTGCAATTCATACAATTCATCCAGAGATGAATACATCCACACGCCCCATTAATTCTCAAACAAGACAAGCCAGTCGCAAAGATCCCTGCAACCGGCAAAAATAAACATAAATTGGCTGGATCCTGGCGCAGGCATTGCTGTAAGTCAATTTACCAGGTTTAGTTGGTTTACCTGTAATTAATTGAAATTAAATACATTACCGAAAGATGAAATTAAGAATTATCCTACACCATGTTTATTTTCAGAAATCATTAAGTCAATCACCATCAAATGCACATTTTTTTAAAAAATAGTTTTAAATTACCTTTCAGGTCCAATAATGAATAATCAGGTGAACTATAATCATCCATACTAGTAAACTAAAAAATATTTACACTGTGGCAATCAGACATGCCGGGCAATAATTTTTCATACAACAACCTTGTACAGGCGAAACACAAAGCATTTCTTGGGTAACAACCAGCGACAACAAAAGTAACATTACGCACTGGTAACCAGCCTTGTTGATCAGTTACATTTGTCATACCAATCTGCTGTCCGGGATATGTCATGTCCGCCCCATTAACTGGCGCCAAACTGAATTTGCGCATTATTTCAATCGTTGTTTTCACCTGCATTTGCTACTTCTCTATCGGGCTGCCGCTGGCAGTTTTACCCAGTTTTGTACATTACGATTTAGGCTACAGTACGTTGCTGGCAGGCATTGTTATCAGTATTCAGTACATTTCCACTCTGTTCAGCCGCCCCCATGCCGGGCGTTACACTGATACCTGGGGTCCCAAAAAAGTGGTGTCCCTGGGGATTATTTGTTGTGGGCTGAGCGGGTTGTTCACACTGATTGCCGCGTTTCTTACCCATTCGCCTGCCCTGGCCGTTGCCGCATTACTGGTTGGCCGCCTGTTTCTTGGTGTGGGCGAAAGCTTCACCGCCACTGGCGCGACGTTATGGGGCATTAAAACGGTGGGCAGTATTCATACTTCCCGGGTGATTTCCTGGAATGGCGTAGCAACTTATGTCGCCATGGCATCCGGTGCACCGCTCGGTGTTATTCTGAACCAATATTTTGGGTTAGCCGGCTTTTCAATACTCATTATTGTTATCGCAACCATTGGGTTGTTTTTTGCCCATGGTAAAGCGGACGTCAAAGTGGTCGCAGGTAAACGCGCGCCATTTCATAAAGTTGTCGCCCGCGTGTTCCCGTTCGGGATGGGGCTGGGTCTGGGTACCATTGGTTTTGGGGTTATTGCCACATTTATTACCCTCTACTTTGCTCAACGCCAGTGGCAGGGCGCAGCTTTTACGCTCTCACTGTTCAGTATTGGGTTTATCTGCGTCCGCCTGGTTCTGAGTAATACGATAATCCGGTTTGGTGGTATACGGGTGTCACTGGTGTGTTTTATCGTGGAGTGTCTGGGGTTATTGCTTATCTGGCTCGCGCCAAATGCCTGGCTTGCCGGTGCCGGAGCATTTATGGCAGGTTTTGGTTTCTCACTGGTATTCCCGGCACTGGGTGTTGAAGCGGTTAACCGCGTGGAAGAACAAAATCAGGGGTCAGCACTGGGGGTTTTTTCCGCATTTCTTGACCTGGCGCTGGGAATTACCGGGCCGGTTGCCGGGTGGGTAAGCGGCCTGTGGGGTATGCAATCGATATACCTGTGCGCGGCCATCATGGTGATGGTCGGCTGGGGGCTAATGTTATGGGTTAACACCCGTTCCCCTTCTCAGCAGAAAAAAAATACAGCTTAAGGCAGTTATGCCATTCCCGCATCAATACAACACCCTGGCTTTCCGGGGTGGTGGCGGTTGCCACGGCAGACCGTTCTTAATTCCACTTCCAGACACATCTCCATCCTCATATTCTGGAAAACCCTAAAACCCTTACTTTACTGTGCCATTATTATTGCATTTTATAGACGACCAGTCTAAATTAAGCGCCATGAACATGCCCACGATACAAAAGCGCCGTGGTCGCCCGCCCAAAGAAGGGCGCAGCCGCGAAGAAACCCAACAGGCCCTGCTCAGAGCCGGGACAGAAGCAATGACCAGTCATGGCTTTACCGCGTCTGGCCTGGATCAAATTCTGAAGTCGGTTGGTGTACCTAAGGGGTCGTTTTACTACTACTTTTCCAGCAAAGAAGCCTGGGGAATGGCAGTGCTTGAGTGGTACGACGCCTTCTTTCGCCGCATGCTGGAAAAACACCTGAATAACACGGCTCGCCCTCCTCTCAGCCGCCTGGCGGATTTCGTTGACCATGCCTGCGCAGGCATGGCGAAGTACCAGTTCACCCGGGGCTGCCTGGTTGGCAACCTTGGGCAAGAAGGCCCGTTACTCTCTGCTGATTTTTGCGCCCGGCTGGAGGCTGTGCTGCAAGGCTGGCAAGCTCTGATGGAACAAACATTACAAGCCGCACGCGACGATGGCACTCTCGCGCCAGGTGCAGATTGCGCACAACTGGCCGCCTTTTTCTGGATTGGCTGGGAAGGTGCGGTATTGCGCGCCCGCCTGACACGCAGTGAAGACCCGATGCGGTTATTCCTCGCAGGATTCCTTGCCGGTCTCCCCCGAATTTAATACAAGCTAACAGGAGTTTTTATGAGTCAGTTTAATGCTCTGCTGGTAGAAAAAGATGACGCCGGCTACCGCTGCACAACCCGCTGCCTGGATGAAAGCCAGTTGCCTGATGAAAACGTCGCAATTGATGTTGAATACAGCACACTGAACTTCAAAGACGGGCTGGCAATTACCGGGAAAAGCCCGGTAGTACGCACCTTTCCACTGGTTCCTGGTATTGACCTTGCGGGAACTGTCACACACAGTACCCACCCGCGCTTCAAAGCGGGCGACAAAGTGGTGCTGAATGGCTGGGGTGTTGGTGAACAATACTGGGGTGGCCTGGCACAAAAGGCGCGGATTAATGGCGATTTTCTGGTGCCACTGCCAGCAGGTATTACGCCGTTTCAGGCAATGGCGACTGGCACCGCTGGTTATACTGCCATGTTGTGTGTGATGGCACTGATGCGCCACGGCATTAAACCGCAGGATGGTGAAATACTGGTTACCGGCGCAAATGGCGGTGTTGGCAGCGTGGCTGTCGCACTGCTGGCAAAATTGGGCTACAACGTGGTGGCATCCACCGGTCGCCCTGAACTGGCCGAAGGCCTGAAAACACTGGGCGCCAGCACGATCATCGACCGCGACACCCTCAGCCAGCCGGGCCGGCCGTTAGGGAAAGAACGCTGGGCTGGCGTGGTGGATTCCGTTGGCAGCCACACGCTGGCAAACGCCTGTGCAACGACTAAAGCCGATGGTGCGGTTGCCGCTTGCGGGCTGGCGCAAGGTATGGATTTCCCGTCAACCGTTGCGCCGTTTATTCTGCGTGGTGTGAGCCTGTTGGGCATTAACAGTGTTACCCGGCCTTATGAAGAACGCACTGAAGCCTGGTCCCGCCTGGCTGAAACGCTGGATTTCTCCTTGCTGGAAGGGATCACCCGCACCATCGGCCTGGAAGAAGCGATTCCGGCCGCCAGTGATTTGCTGGCCGGGAAAATTCGTGGCCGCCTGGTTGTGGATGTAAACCGCTAAACACTCTGCCCCGCTGGCTGGCTTCTGGCGGGGTTTATCGTTCCCGAAATTGCCTGGCATCAATATGGTACTGCTTCATTTTGCGCCACAACGTGGTACGGCCAATATTAAGCAGGCGTGACATTTCAAGAACCCGTCCCTGTGTCACTCTGGCTGCATGTACGATGGCATCCCGTTCTATTGCCGGAAAAGATAAGCCCGACGCCATGGCAGGCCAGGTCGATTCACCGGATGCAGAAATACTCAATAAATAATCGGGTAAGTTACTTAGCCGGATACGCCCATTATCACTGCGCATTGCCATATTTTCGACCACGGTATTCAGCTCAAAGTCATTACCAGGCCAGGTATAATCCGCCAGCTGAGCCAGTACTTCATCATCAATTCGGTAACGGACAGCGAAAGGCTTTTCCAGCTGCGCCAGTTTATGGCGCACCAGTTTCTCAATACTGGCTTTACGTTGGCGCAGTGGCGGAATGTGAATTTCAAAGGCATGGAAAGCGTAATACAACTGACGGCTGAACTGTTTTTGCGCCACCCGGTCTTCCAGGTTTTGCCCTGTCGCCGCCACGATTTTGACATCCACCGGGATCATGCGCTGGGAACCCAGGCGGGTAACCATACCTTGCTTGATAACCTGCAATAGCGCCGACTGAATCTCTCCCGGTAAAAATTCAATATTATCCAAAAAGAGCGTTCCACCATGAGCCAGTTCAGGCTTACTTAACTGGCCGTTTTGCTCATCTGTTGGACCGGTACCCAGGAAATCGGCCACCGCGTCCGGGTCGGCAAAACGCTGGCAGTTAATGGCAATATATGGCCCACCCGCCTGGCGGGTTTCATTATGAATAGCTTCACTGAGCCTGGTTTTCCCCACACCTTCTTCACCAGTCAGTAAGACCGGAAAATTGCCTTTTGCCGCCTGACGCCCAAAGTGCACCAAACGCCGTGAATCGGCGTCCTGCTGAGGCATTTGTTCGAAAGTATGGCTGACCCGGCTTATCTGGCTGGTCATTAACTGGCGCATCTGCTCAGGCGGATGCAACAGCAAAATAAAACTGTCGCCCTGCGCATCATGAATGGGCTTGAGCGTCACCACCAGGTCAATGAACTGGTGCTGGCTCTCAAAAGTGACTTCAACATGGTTCAGGCGCTGACGCTTACGAATACTTCTGCGTAGTAATGCCGGTAATGTAATCAGTTCCTGTAACGGTTGTCCCTGGCTCAGTTGCGGCTGTAACAGCAATAATTCGGCCGCCTGCGGATTCAGAAACTGCACAATACCTTGAGAATCCCAGGCCAGTACGCCGTCGTTCATACTTTCCAGCAACCCATAAAGTTGGTTTAAGTGGCGATTTGACTCTGCCAGCAGGCTGTCGGTCAACAATGAGTTGCCCACTTCACGGGCAATGGCCAGCGTCAGTGGCAAGTCACCGGGACAAGTTTCTTCACTCCGGCACACCAGTGCCACAGAACCCGCCAGCCGCCCGTGGTTATCAAATACCGGCGTGGCACAAAAACACCAGTCAAACAACGCCTGTTTAAAATGCGCACGACCTGTGGTTTTAACCGGCTGGCCCAGTTGAGCGGCAAGGGATAACGCACAACTGCCAATAATGCTTTCCGAACAATAGCACCCGGCGCTGAAGCCCAGTTCAGCCAGCGCGGCTAACGTCTGTGGGTGCCCGCAACTTTCCAGCAAACAGGCAGACTCATCCAGCACCAGTAGTGCGCAATGCCGCCGGTCCATAAACTCCAGCGCATCTTCCAGTGCCGCCTGAGCAATGGTTATTAACGCAGCTTTGCGCTGGCAAATAGAACGAAATGTAACGCCCAGAGCCCGGTGCGGCTGGCGCCAGGTTTCCGGGTGCATCATCGCGGCACAGCGATGCCAGGATTCATGGATATAAGGCGGATATTCAGACGTGGACGTTACGATATCTGTCATGCGGGATCCGGTAGCTGCCTGGAAGCAAAATAATTCGAGTTACAGCGAGGCAAACACCTCAGAGGCTGGCACCCGCCAGTGACCAGGTGATGAGAGCAGCCAGCATAACTGCAATTCGAAGAGTGAAGAATATCAGGCCATTATTATCCCTGCCTGGCAAAAAAAGGGGGCGAGACAGATCATATTTCTGTTAATCCCCCGCCAGTTTCCTTATGGCGGGGGAATAATCTTACTTCGTCAGCCATTGCTGACCGAGTAAATCGGCGGTCAGGATGGCACCATAAACCTGCTCAGGAGTAACCGGGAACGGCATATTATGGATGGTTTCACCTTCAGCACAACTGGCTTTCGCTACCGCCATAATGCTGTTTTCAATATCGGTAGTGACACCCATTTCAGCCAAAGTAACCGGCAGGCCGACCCGGTGGCAGAAACCCAGTACCGTTTCCAGCTCTTCCATTGGGCTATTTTGCAGCACCAGTTGAGCAAGTGTCCCGAAAGCCACTTTTTCACCATGATACAAATGGTGGCAGGACTCCAGCACAGTAAACCCATTATGAATGGCGTGAGCCGCCGCAAGGCCACTACTTTCAAAACCGATACCACTCAGGTAAGTATTGGCTTCAATAATCCGTTCCAGCGCCGTAGTTACCACGCCAGCCTGGGCGGCAAGGCGTGCTTTCTCCCCTTCCGCCAGTAAAGTGTCATAGCACAGGCGGGCAAGACTAAGAGCCGCGGCAGTAGACTGCCCCCCGGCCATGCTCACAGCATGGGCGTCATAACAGGCTTTGGCTTCAAACCAGGTGGAAAGCGCGTCCCCCATCCCCGCCACCAGCAGGCGCACCGGCGCTTTCGCAATAATGGCGGTGTCCATTACCACCATATCGGGGTTTTTCGGGTAAATAAGATATTCTTCAAACTCGCCCTGATCGGAATAAATCACGGATAATGCACTGGTTGGTGCATCAGTAGAAGCAATAGTGGGCACTACAATCACCGGCATATGCAGGTAGTAACCCATGGCTTTCGCGGTATCGAGTGTTTTCCCGCCACCAACGCCAATGACGCCTTTACTTCCCTGGGCTTTCATCAGTGCTATCAGGCGGTTAATTTCATTGTGGCTGCATTCGCCACCAAAACGTTCGGCATGGCATTGAATGTCATTACGGTGCAGGCCATTCATCACTTTTTCTCCGGCCAGTTTCATGACCAGATCATCGGCAATCACGAAGAAACTGTCTGCAAGGTTTTTGGCATACTCGCCAAACAGTGCTGCTGCATCCGGGCCTTGCAAGTATTTAGAAGGGGACTGAATTACATTGAGCATTGGTTATCCTCCACAACCAGGTTGTTTTCTTGCCCGTATTACGACCGGAATCGGGTTGTAATAACCCTTGTTTCACCTCAGCGCTCCGGCATTAATTGGGCCATATCCTTTCACTGTTTAATGCACTGATGTCATTCTGGCCCTCACCAAAAGATAAAAAACAAAAAATATTAACGTTTCATTTTGAAACAAATTAATAAATACTGCGTTTCAATCAGAAACAGATATCCAAAAAACCAGGCAAAATTGCGATCCAGACATCACTCAAAATGCGAAAACCGCCTGCTACAGCTGGGTTTAGTTTGTTCCTTTAGAGTAAAAACCACGGAGAGGCATACACAGAAAAAGAGTAACCACCCGCCTCATTCACAATAAACCTTGTATTTCTGGCATAACAAACCTGGTCTGGCATTAGTTTATTTGACATCAGTCGCAGTTTTTATTTCAGCAACCAATATACGTTTCATAATGGAACATATATTTATTTTTGAGTTCCATAATGGAACGCCATTTTTGGTTTTTTTATTTCACGAAAGCCCAGGCAAGAATAATGTGATGAACATAAGAAACTCTCTGTCAACCAGTCCCCCTGAAATGGAGCATCAAATAAAATGAAAAAACTGATTAATGATGTTGAAACTGTGCTAACGGAACAACTTACCGGTTTGGTAAAAGCGCACCCCACATTGCGCTTGCACCCGGATCCACTCTATGTCATCCGGGCCGATGCCCCCGTGAGTGGTAAAGTGGCGCTGCTGTCTGGCGGTGGAAGCGGGCATGAACCAATGCATTGTGGCTATGTCGGCAAAGGAATGTTGAGCGGTGCCTGCCCGGGAGAAATTTTCACCTCACCCACTCCGGATAAAATTTTCGAGTGCGCCCAGGCAATAGATGGCGGTGAAGGCGTACTGATGATAGTCAAAAACTACACTGGCGATATTCTCAATTTTGAAACCGCGGCAGAATTACTACACGAGAGTGGTGTGCGGGTCGCGACGGTGATAGTTGATGATGACGTGGCAGTAAAAGACAGCCTGTATACCGCAGGGCGCCGGGGTGTGGCGAACACAGTGCTGATTGAAAAGCTGTTGGGCGCGGCCGCACAGCGTGGTGATTCATTAAGCCAGTGTGCGCAGTTAGGCTGGCAAATCAATAATCAGGGGCATTCGATTGGTATTGCACTCAGTGCCTATACCGTACCAGCTGCCGGAACGCCGTCGTTTACCCTGAATGAACATGAAATGGAGTTCGGCGTGGGTATTCATGGTGAACCCGGCATTGATCGCCGGGCGTTTACCAACCTTAACGATACTGTCGATGCCATGTTCGCCACACTGCTGGAAAATGGTACCTGGCAACGCACCCTGCGCCAGTGGGACTGCAGCCAGGGTGAATGGCAGGAACACACAGAACAAAAACAAGCGTTACAACAGGGCGACCGGGTTATTGCCCTGGTGAACAACCTTGGCGCAACGCCACTGTCTGAGTTGTATGGTGTTTATGACCGGCTGGCACACTGCTGCCAGGAAGCCGGGCTAATCATTGAGCGCAACCTGGTGGGGTCTTACTGTACCTCCCTGGATATGTCCGGCGTCTCTATTACCTTATTAAAAGTAGATGATGACCTGCTGTCATTGTGGGATGCGCCAGTCAACACACCTGCACTGAGATGGGGAGAATAATCATGAGCCAGTCATTAAGCCGTGAACAAATCGTCAACTGGTTAACGCTGTGTACTGAAGTATTCACTCGGGAAAGTGACTTTCTGACCGGGCTGGACAGAGAAATCGGCGATGCCGACCACGGTCTGAATATGCACCGTGGGTTTAATAAAGTGGCAGAGAAACTCCCGGCAGTGGCCGATAAAGACATCGGTTTTATATTAAAAAATACCGGCATGACGCTGCTTTCAAGCGTGGGCGGTGCCAGCGGCCCACTATTTGGTACCTTTTTTATGCGCGCAGCCCAACCCGCTCAGGCACACCAGGCACTTACCCTGGAGGAACTGACTCAGGTCATTCAGGAAGGTGCCGCAGGTGTTGCCAGCCGTGGCAAAGCCGAGCCAGGAGACAAAACCATGTGTGATGTCTGGTGGCCGGTGGTTGAAAGTTTACGCCAGTCCAGCCTGCAACAGATACCTCTGAATGATGCGCTCGCTGCCGCCAGCAGGTGTGCTGAAGAAGCAGCGCACAGCACAATTACCATGCAGGCGCGCAAAGGCCGTGCCAGCTATCTGGGTGAGCGCAGTATTGGCCATCAGGACCCGGGGGCAACCTCAGTGATGTTTATGATGCAGGCGCTGGCACAAGCCGCACAGCCACAGGGAGTATGAGATATGGTTAATCTGGTTATCGTTTCACACAGTGCCGCTTTGGGTGAAGGCGTGTGTGCGTTGTCGCAACAAATGTTGCAGGGGAAAACGAACTGCCGGATAGCTGTCGCCGCCGGGTTGGATGACCCGGACTTCCCCATCGGCACCGATCCGGTAAAAGTGATGGATGCCATCAACTCCGTTGCCGATACTGCCCATATTCTGGTGTTGATGGATATGGGTAGCGCCCTGCTCAGCGCTGAAACAGCGCTGGAACTGCTTGACCCGGAGGTCGCAGCCAAAGTCACACTCTGTGCCGCACCTCTGGTGGAAGGGGCGCTGGCAGCAGCCAGCATTGCCGCTACAGGAGCCAGTATCGAGCGCGTAAAAGCTGAAGCAGAAAATGCACTGCAGGCAAAGCGGGCCCAGTTAGGGGTGGAAGAGAACGCACCATTGCCTCCACCGGTTGCGCTGGCGCAGGCACCAGGTGAGAGCGCCATGACAGCCAGTTGGGTGGTCACTAACCCTCATGGGCTGCATGTGCGCCCGGCGGCCCACCTGGTGGCAGCGCTGAGTGGGTTTAATGCCGCTCTGTCGCTGGAGAAAGACGGCAAATGCATCTCGCCGATTACCCTCAACCAGATTGCCCTGCTCCAGGTGCGCTGTGGCGATACATTGCGGTTAATCGCCCAGGGTCCGGATGCCGCGGCGGCCATTGACGCGTTTCTGGCTCTGGCACAAAACCAGTTTGGTGAAAGACCAGGCACAGCAGGTACAGCCACTGAATTACCGGCCAAAATAACGGGTGTTGTTCACTGGCTGGCACAGGACAACGCGCCATTTACGCCAGAAGCGCTGTCCCGGTCAACAGCGTCATTTTCCGCACTGGAACAGGCTATCAACCATACACTGGATGACCTTCTGGCTCTGGCTCACCAGGCGGAACACGACGGGCTGGCAGATATTGCCGCGATTTTCAGTGGGCAGCATACATTGCTGGATGACCCGGATTTACTGGCTGAAACCCGCACACACATGCAGCAGCACCAACAAAGTGCCGCTCTGGCATGGTTTCAGGTGATATCCGGCGTGGCAGAGAGTTACCGCGGGCTGGACGATGCCTATTTACAGGCACGTTATATTGACATAGACGATATTTTGCACCGCACGTTGTGCCACCTGCTCAGTATACCGCTTGCCGTGCCAACCTTCCCTGCGGGCAGCGTATTGTGTGCTGAAAACCTGTGGCCGTCACTGGCGATGCAGTTGCCTGTGGATGAAGTCCGTGCTATTTGCCTGCGCGCCGGCAACCCGCAATCCCACAGTGCCATTATTGCCCGTCAGCGCGGCATCGTCATACTGACCGGGCTGGAAGACACACTGGATAACTGGCAGGAAGGCGAAGCCATTAGTGTATTCAGTACAGGCAAGATCACCCGGCCGGGCGCTGAGTGCTGATCACCCGGTGACTTCAAGCCCGTCAGGTGGTGGCGGCAACTCTGAGGCTACCACCACCTGAGCCCTCCCCAGGTGTTTTGCATGATACAACGCTTCATCTGCACGGCTGATCAGTTGCTCCTGGCGGGCGTCTTCCGGCCAGGTTGACACGCCCACAGAGACAGTAACCGCACCAAAGCGTTGGTAATCCGGTAGCTGATTAATAGCTGCGACATGCTCCAGCACCTGGCATGCCACGCTTTTCGCCGCCGTGCTGTTCAGTTCAGGAAGCAAAATCAGAAATTCTTCTCCGCCGTAGCGCCACAAATGGCCCCGTTCGCCCACCACCCGTTTAAGGGTTGCCGCAACCTGGCGAATCACATCATCGCCCGCCTCATGGCCAAACTTATCATTGAGTTGTTTAAAATTATCAATATCCACCATCAGGCAACTGACTGGTTGCGAATTTTGGCTTGCCTGATCCAGGCAATTTTTCAGGGCGTCTTCAAGATAATAGCGGTTACGCAACCCGGTCAGGGAATCAAACAACGCCTTTTCCTGCAAGGCTTCGCGCAATTTCTGGCTGGTCAGTGCCTGCGCCAGCGTTTCTGCCACCAAATCCAGATACAGAAGCGGGAATTCAGCTTCCGGGTCATTTTGGCGCAGCACCATCACACCAATATTTTCCCCGTAAGCCATTAACGGCACACAAACATGATGGCGAGCGTCTTCACCAGATTCAGACAAGTGCAGGCAGCGCATATCCGGGCCCAACAGAGTGGCACTGTGGCGGTGACTACGGCGAATCGCCCAACAGGCCTGGGGTAAAAAAGGCGCTGAATCGCGTGTCATACCTTGCCAGGCGGCAACACAATGCATCTCACCTGAAGCATTTTTTTGCACAAAAAGCTGCCCACCAATACCTGGCGCGATTTCTGGCACAAAGACGCCCGCAACCCGCCAGATATCTTTTCGATGTTCACAGGCCTGGAGGCGCTGAGCCATGGTTGCCAACAAACGCCGCCGGGCGAGGTCTGCTTCGCGCTCCTGCTCCAGTTGCTGGCGCACCAGGCCATTTTCACGAAATATGCGCAGGGCCTGAGCCATATCGCCAATTTCGTCAATCTGGCGGTAATCGGGTGGTTCAGCGGCATAGTCCTGGGCCGCCAGACGACTAACCACATCACTCAATTTAACTACAGGTTGTAATAAGCGGCGGCGTAAAATCACCCCGAGCACCAGCAAAAATAACCCGGATGTCATCACAACGATAACTTCAGAAAGGGTGCGTAGCTGGCGGGCCGTTTTCCCGGTTTGCACCACTATATTTTGCGCCCGGGCGTTTACCTGGTTATAAAACGACGTTACCACGCTATCTATTTGTTCCAGTTGCTGTTGGTATTCCCGGTTAAACAGTAAATTCACCGCCTGATGGTCATTCCCGCCATCTTTCTCAGCCATCGCCTGGCGCTGAAGTGCTGTTAAAGCATCGCTCTGCGCCAGCGCTTTGCGCAGTATATCCAGCGCGCTGTCGGGGATCCCCCGCACCCGGTAATGTTCCAGCCGAATCTCCATTTTATTTTCAACAACCTGTAATTGCTGCCACGCCTGCAAATCCTGCGGATCATGGTCAATAACATAGTCGCGGGCAAGATCGCTTTCTCCGTAAATATCTTTATCCAGTTGCTCGCTGAGGTCATCCAGCGAGGCTCTTTGCGCCACCGCCTCGCGCTCAGCGGTATCAGCCCGGGAGGCAAGAATCAACGCACCACCAGAAATTAACGTGAATGCCACGGTAATGCCGTAAGCCCAGTTAGTGATTGTGGCGATACGCACAGGGAACCTCGTTTGTATGGAAAGTTTTACAGAAAGTGTAGTAATGGCAGCCAGTAAGCGGCGTGTTAATGCCCACAAAGCATAAAGCATCTCACTAACTGGAATCCAGCGCATATAAAAACCGGCAGAAACCTTTTGCGATACCCTGGAGCGCGCAGACCGTGCGTTATATGAGGCGAAAAAACAAGGCAGAGACTGCCTTGTTTACCTCACTTAGCACCGGCCAACAGGGTTTTACTGGTTACGCCACCAGTCTGTAAACACTTGTTGCGGGTCATCAATGTTAATGCGTTCACCAATGCGTGGTGTTTTTAGCCGCCAGCTGTGGTGCTGGCTTGCGGCAGAAATGCGCTCCAGTGGTTCATACCAGGCATGGTGCGCCAGCTTGAATTTACTATTATGGGATGGCAGCAACGCAGTACTGTGCAAATCAGATGCTGCCCGCGCAGTTTGTTCCGGTGTCATGTGGATACGCGGCCAGTCATCGTCGTATTGCCCACACTCAAGCACGCTGATATCAAACGCCCCAACCCGTTGGTAAATTTCCTGAAAATGCGGGCCATAACCACTGTCGCCGCCAAAATAAAGGCGATGATGCGGCGTAATAATGGCAAATGATCCCCACAGAGTTGGGTTACGTTTAAATAAGCGCCCGGAAAAATGTTGGCTGGGCAAAATATGCAGTGTTAAATCGCCCTGCTCTACTGTGCTGAACCACTCCCCTTCGGTAATAACGCTTTCAGGAAAACCCCATTTTCTAAAATAAGATCCCACACCAGTGGGTGTGACCACATGGCGAATTTTGTCACGCAGTTGAGAAACCGTGGGGTAATCAAGGTGATCCCAGTGATCATGGGTGATAAGCAGGTAATCTATTTCCGGAATATCAATAGTATGGTAAACATTACTGCCTTTAAAGGCCCGGTTGGTTCCCGGTACCGGAGAAGCCTCGTCACTGAACACCGGGTCAACCAAAAACCGGTACCCGTCAACCTGGCAAAAATAGCTGGAATGCCCCATCCAGATAATCACGTTATCAGTCAGCGACAGCGCATGCAGGTCCACTTTAACCGAAGGCAATGCCTGCTGCGGTATAGCGTCTTTCGGTTTTAGAAACAAAAAACGATACCACATAGCCAGCACACTTCGGGAACGCCCCGAGCTGGCCGGAGCAGGAGCAACCGGGTTACTGAACTGGCCGTCGCGGTACAGTGCACTTTCGCTTCCGGCATCACACTCAGGTGCGACATACTGGGGCTGTTTTAGCCAGACAAACACACCAAATACAACGATTGCCACCACCAGCAAAACATACATAAGCCACCCACTTTAGCTGAGAAAAGAGAGATGGCTAAGCCTGACAGACACGGCCACCTTCCCTGTTACTGGTGGCAATGTAACCACTTTCAAGCCTGAAAAGATGTAACAATCTGTGCGGGCTGGCACGTTATTTCTCTGGCGGTTGTGCATACAAGATGCGTTGCACTGCTATCTGTACGTATCCGAAAGACATAATGGCACGTTACGCGACCACCTCCGCCAACGCCATTGCTGCCTGCAGGCGGGCTTTATCTGTATCGTTTTCGGGTAAGAAGACCTGTAAATCACCAGAAATATTCCCGCTGGCATTCGACCAGAACTGCTTCACCAACCGCACCTGGCCTGCCTGGCAATGGCGGTAGTGACGCACAATTTGCTCTTTTGCCTTAACCCGGTGGTTAGCCCACACTTCACGAAATATTGGCCCTGAGGCCATCAGTTGATCAAGGCGAAGCTGCCACTCCTGCTCACTCACTCTGCTGGCAAGTGCTGCGCGCACGCGCGCGGAAGCATTGAGCATACAATTTGTCAGTTCATCAGGTGAGCTGACATTCAGCCATTGTTGCCACTGAGGGTGGTGCTCCAGTAGCCAGAACGTATTGCGCTGGTGCACAGGCAGCGCATTCACATCGAACCCCACCATATATTCAAAAGCCTGGTTGACCTGCAGGATGTCGTAAAAATCATTACAAAACAGCGCAGGAACCGGATTAAGCGCTTCCAGTAAATTTTGACTGGCTACAGACAGTTTGTTACAGGTTTCAATACGCCCTGCGCCATCCTGGTAGCCTCCCAGTTGCAGCAAATACCGGGTTTCGCTGTCATCACACCGCATGGCGCGCGCAATACCCAGCAATACCTGCCGGGAAACGCGCTCTGCTTTTCCTCGCTCAAGTTTGGCATACCAGACAGTACTAATCTGGGCCAACTCTGCTACATCTTCCCTGCGTAACCCGGGAGTGCGGGAGCGCAAAGGTTTACCTAACCCCACACTTTCCGGGGCAATCGTGTTGCGTTTCAGGCGGAGAAATTCGCCCAGCCGTTCCGGGTTCGTCATTGCAGTTTGTCCTGTAACAGATACTGCCAGTACACGTCTTAGTGGTTTCTGGTACACCTTTTATTAAGCGCTAATATAGCATGACCTGTTACTTTTTGGAGCGCTTCATGAACAAAACGTCCCCAGGACGCCATACATTGACCATGGCAGGTCTGTTGTTGTTGGTTGCGGGGCAATTGATGCCACAAATGGATTTTTCAATTGTTAACGTTGCGCTGGAATCAGTGAGTATTTCGCTGCATGCCAGTAAAACTCAGTTAGGCTTAATTGTTTCATTATACGGGCTGGCATTTGCCGTTTGCCTTGCGTTGAGTGGTCGTCTGGGTGACCGCTACGGGCGGCGGCGGCTCTTTATGCTGGGTATTGCGCTGTTTGCCATTGCGTCCTTCTTCTGTGGGCTGGCAACCACCATTCATCAGTTAATTGTGGCCCGCATCGCCCAGGGTGTGGCAGCGGCACTATTAATGCCACAAATTCTCGCCACCATTCATGTTTCACTTTCAGGAGCCCGCCATTCACAGGCGATTGGTATTTATGGCTCGGTTGGTGGGTTGTCCTTTGTTATCGGCCAGGCGCTGGGTGGCTGGCTGGTGTCAGCAGATTTATTTGGTCTGTCATGGCGTACCGTGTTCTATATTAATTTGCCTGTCTGCCTGGTGATTCTCTATTTCGCCCGCAAATTTATTCCAGAAACCCAACAAGACGGGCAAACCATATTTGACTGGTACGGCACAGCACTCCTGGCGCTGGTCATCACACTGATTTTAACCGCCATCTCCTGGGGGACGGAATGGCAATGGGGCTGGCCGGTTTGGCTATGTGCCACAGCAGTCATCGCGCTGTTGCCTGGGCTGGTTCGGGTAGAAAAAAAACTGGCAGGGCTCGGCAAAATGCCACTGCTTCCGCCTGCGTTGTTGCAACGCCGCACTTATCTGGCTGGCGTGAGCAGCCTGGTCCTCCAGGTGGCGTCTTATGGTGGCTTTATGTTTGTGGTGGCCCTGACACTACAGTCGGGGTTTCAGTGGTCATCTGTTGAATCCGGTAATGCGTTTATTGCGCTGGGGGTTACGTACTTCATTACGTCACTGTACGCCGACCGGGTGGCTAAATGGTTTGGACGTCTGTCTTACTCTGGTCTGGTCATGTGTGCCAGCCTGATTAACCTGTCCGGTTACTGGTTATTATTCCAGTTGATTACAGCACATCAGGGGGCGCTAACCCCCTGGGACCTGATTGCGCCAATGGCGATTACCGGGATTGGCAACGCCTTTTCCGTTAACTGTTCGGTACGTATTGGGTTAACCGATTTGCCAGCCCAGTTTGCCGGTGCCGGGAGTGCACTGATGACCACTATGCAGCAAACCGCTATTGCTCTGGGTACAGCACTGGCGGGGGCCATGTATATTCAGCACCTTGCCAGTGATGATATCCACCAGTTAAACGCGCTGAAAGCTGGCCTGCTGGTGCTGGGATGTATGATGTTGCTGCAATTCGCGTTGCATGCTGCAAGTGTGGTTCGCCGGTTGCGGGCAGCACCAGCACGCACCTGAGCAGGGTTATCATCGGGGTTGTAACTGCTCCCTGGCCGCAGCGCGCACGCAGCCGGTCAGGGCATCCAGCACCTGTGAATGGAGATTCCGGCAATGCTGGCTTTTCGTTTACATATTGTAAACCATCCAGCTTAACGTTATAGTGTTTACATAATGTAAACGGATGGAACCAATGCAAGATGCACGTCATTTCAAAGGAGCCTTTCGAGGAGGCGGCAAAGCGGTATCCCAATGATTCGTTAGCCATACTGGCACTGTACCGCTTAGTGCGTGAAATAGATTTCTCTTCTCCGGCTGAGATGAGAACACTGATTCCAGGCCTGGACAATTTTAATTACCGGAATAAATGGTGGGTTTTGGACGTGGGAGGCAACAACCTGCGGGTTGTCGCTTACATTAACTTTGTGAATAAACGCTTTTACGTCAAGCATATTACAACCCACGCTGAATACGACAAGTTGACCCGCTATTACAGGGAGAACCAAGAATGATAACCAACGCTGCAAAAGCCATTGAAGCTACCAGGCAACTCGTAGACGCAGTCCCTTTTCTGGGAAGTAACGCCTCAGAGAGCGATTACCTGGAGGCACTGTCGTTGGTAGACTATTTGATAGAGAACGATGATGAGAACCCGCTTATTGACTTCCTGGCGAGTAAAATAGCTGATTATGAGGATAACAGCGAGCGTTTCGCCAGGTTCAATAAAGCCCAGGCTGAAATGCCGGTCGGCGTGGCGCTGCTGCGAACACTTATTGACCAGCACAAACTCACCTACTCAGACCTGAAAGAAGAGATCGGTTCAAAATCGCTGGTAAGCCAGATTTTATCCGGCCAGCGCTCTCTGACCATTACGCACATTAAAGCGCTATCCGCCCGATTCGGCGTAAAACCTGAGTGGTTTCTTTAAACCGCACTCTACCTAATTAGGCCAACCGCTTTAATGCCAGGCAAGGCACCGGGAAACACCTGGTGCCTTGCCCGTTATTATCAGCGTTGTTTTTTCTGCGCCTGCCACAGAGCCAGCACACTCAGGAACACTGTTGCCATCAGGTAAAAACCAGGGGCAAAGTGAGACCCAGTAGTGCGAATCAGCAGCGTACAAATGAACGGCGCAAACCCACCAAAGACCGTGACGGCAATGTTATAGCTTACCGCCATGCCGCTGGCCCGCGTGCTGATGGGGAAAATATCCGCCATCATTGAGGGAATCGTCGAGAAGTAGACCGATTTCAGCAGGGCCATCCAGCCTACTAACAATATCAGCGACCAGGCAGTGACATCCCGGCTCATTAACCAGAATGCCGGCAGGATGGTGAAGCCCAGTAGCGCCAGCGCACTCCATAACAGGCGCACACGCCCAAAACGCTCGGCTGCCAGCCCGGCAAACGGCGTGACTACGGTGAGGATAATCCCGGCGACCAGTGTGGCGGTATACGCAGTTGACGCTGGCAGCCCCAAAGTGCGGGTTGCCCATGTTGGCACATAGTTGAGCATGTAGTTAATGGCTGTCGAGACCACCATCAGCCCAATCGCCACTGCGATAAGGCGTTTTTGCCCACCGAAGAGCGCCCGCACCGGGTGTGCGCTTTTCTCTGCCTGGGCATAACGTTGCGGTTCATGCACATGGCGGCGAATGTATAAACCAATCGGGCCAATAATTAACCCAAACGCGAAAGGAATACGCCATCCCCATGCCATAAGCTGGTCCGTGGACAGGCACTGCGCCAGCCCCAAACCAAATGCCGAGGCCAGTAACGTGCTTGCGCCCTGGGTGGCAAACTGCCAGCTGGCAATAAACGCCTTGCGTTCCGGGAAGTGCTCAACCAGAAATGCCGTAGAACTGCCGAATTCACCACCGGCAGAAAAGCCCTGAATCAACCTGGCGACCAAAATCAGCAGAGGTGCTGCCAGGCCAATGGTCTGGTAGCCGGGCATAAAAGTGATTATCGCCCCGCCCAGCATCATCAGGTTGATGGACAACAAAAGCGAGGCTTTGCGGCCATGTTTGTCTGCATATGCACCCAGCACAATGGCCCCTAATGGGCGGATTAAGAACGCCACACCAAAGCTGCCAAATGTCAGTAACAATGAAACTGACGGGTCGGTTACCGGGAAAAAAGCATGAGCAATATAACTGGCAAAAAAGCCGTATACCGCAATATCAAACCACTCCAGCGCATTACCAATACAGGTGGCAAATAAGGTTTTGTACAGGCTGGGGCGCACGGTAACAGTGCCGTTTTCACGTACAATACTGGTCATTGTGCACCTCCGGCCTGGTACTGGCGATGAGCATCGAGCAGAGCATTACCATTTTCGCCTAACTCCCAGAACAGATGCGTCATAATCGCCAGGCCTTCGCGAGCAACACAGACCGGCAAATGTTCGTCTGGCGCATGCTGGCCGCAAGCCGGGTAAGAGTGCGGAACCCACAATGTAGGCAAACCGAGGATCCCGGCGAACACATCGTTTGGCAGGGATCCTCCCAGGTTGGGTAATAACGCAGGTTTTTTCCCCGTGGTGTGTTCCATCGCACTCAGCGCCCAGTTCACCAGCGGGTCGCAGGGGTCGAAGCGGGTTGCCGGTGTACCCCGCACTTCACTGATTTCCACCATGGAAAAACCGCAGGCGTCCAGGTGAGTACGCACATGGGAGGCCAGATTTTCCCAGTCCGTTCCCACCACAAAGCGTAACTGGCAAACGGCTGTGGCCTGGCCGGGAATCGCGTTCATGGGTTGCGCCGGGTTCCCGGTCAGAAAAGCCAGCACTTCAAGGGTATTCCAGCCGAACAGTTTTTCTGCCGCGCTTAAGCCAGGTTCGCCCCAGGCAGCGTCGGTCTGTGGGTCGCCCGGGTTACCGGCAGGTGTGACATCCGCAAGAATAGCTTTGAGTGAATCCGTTAAAGCGGGTGGTTTCAGGCCTGCAACCTGAATCGCTCCCTGGCCGTTCACCAGGCAGGAAATAGCATTAGCCAGTTGTGTACCTGGATTGCTGAGCAGCCCACCCCAGTTGCCGGAATGGTAGTCTTTCGCACGGGCATTAATACTGAGGCGAAAGTTGATACACCCGCGGGACCCTAAAAAAAGTGTCGGCCGTTCTGCGCTAAGGCGAGGGCCATCGGACGCGATAAACAAGTCGGCGTTAATGCGGTTTTTCAACTGGCTGCACACTTGCGCAAGCCCCGGGGAGCTAATCTCTTCCCCCATTTCACACAACCACACACAGTTAAAACCAAGGCGCCCTTCACGGGCACGCCACACCTGTTCCAGTGCAGCCAGGTTAACGCTGTGCTGGCCTTTGTTATCTGCGCTGCCGCGCCCGTACCATTTACCGTCTTTTTCGACTAACTGCCAGGGCGACAACCCTTCACTCCACCGGGCATCATCACCAAAAACCACATCACCATGGCCGTAACACATCACGCTGGGAAGTGACGGGTTTTCCTCGCGTATCGCCAGTAAAAATGGCCGGGCCGGGTTAACCGGGTTGGGGATGATTTCTGTGGTGAAGTCCATCTGCGTGAACGCAGGAATAAACACGTCATCATAATAACGGCGCAGCTGCTCATCGCGGTCTGTTCGCTGGCTCTCACTGGCAATCGCTACACGCTCTGCCAGCAGTGCTTTGAAATACCCGCTGTCGAACCAGTCCAGTGCCTGGTTAACCACCTGTTGTGTTTTCATGTTGTGTACCCTGTCCGGTATCAGCCCGCTGCATGTTGCGCGGGCTGTTGTTGTTGTCTTTTTGTTCTAAACCAGACCAGAGCATTGCCACAATAATAATAATTGCAATTATGCATTGCCTTTTTTATAACGCTAATATGCACACTTTTGGCGCACTGGCAGGAACCACGATGTTAAATAATGAGTTACGCTATTTTTTGGCTGTTGCCACCACAGGCTCATTGAGCCAGGCCAGCCAGCAACTGTATGTGGCGAGTTCGGCAATCAGCCGCCAGATCCACAAGCTGGAAAGCCGTATGGGGGTCACACTGTTTCAACGCCACGCGCGGGGAATGGTCCTGACGGATGCCGGGCAAATACTGGCAAACCACGTTCGCAAAAGCCTGCGCGATATGGATAACGCGGTGGCAGAAATTCAGGGACTGAAAGCCGTGCGCAAAGCGCTGGTTCGCCTGGCCTGCACTGATGGAATGGCGTTTGATTTATTTCCCGGGCTGATAGCCCGCTTTCGCCGCCACTACCCCAGTGTGAGTTTTGATTTACAGGTGGGTACGGCACAGACTGTTGCCGAATGGGTACGTAAAGGTACCTGTGATGCAGCCTGCCAGTTCAGCCTTGCGCCAGAGCGCGATGTAGATATTGTGACTAGCTGGCCTGCACCGGTATTATTGCTGTTACATCCGGGGCACCCCCTGGCACAGCAGGAAAAAATTGCCATCAGTGATTTACAGGATTACCCCGTGGCATTGCCAGAACCCGGTACCACCATTCGCCAACTGTTCGACCTTTCCTGCCGCCTGGCCGGAACATTTCTGGAACCCGCACTGAGCTGCAATAACTTCGCGACACTCTATGGTGCGACACGCCAGTTATCCGGTGCAGTAACGGTATGCAGCCATTTCAGTGTGCTGTGGCGTGCGAAACAAGATGGAATGGTGTTAAAACCTATCGACAGCCCCACATTAAGCCAGCGGACCCTGCAGTTACAAACCCCGGCAAGCCAGAACCGCTCAGCCGCCCTGAATCTGTTTTTAGAAGAGACAGTGGCAACACTGACGCAGGCACATCACAGCCATTTTCCTCCGGCGAGCCATGCTCCGAAATAACGCAGAATTGCGCCAGCTCAGTGCACCCGTTACGGGCATTGCACCAACATCACTCACAGAACACAGGGGGAGCAATGCTCAAAGGTGATTATTATCTATCTGTTTTTAAAGGTTTTTAAAAATATCAGCCAGACTGGCACCATTCTTGCCTTGCTAAACCAGCAGGGGTGACAAGCGGGTAACCGGTGTCGCCAGACAATCTGGAAATGGATCACTAGGGTTCCGGTCTTTTGACGCAGGTCCGAGAGTGATCGACCGCCCTCTGGCGGTTACACGGCGGGATAAAAGCCCGGGAGGATAAGCGACCATTACGCGCCGCCCTCCTGCTTTTATTTACTCCAACGTCAGAGGAAATTTCATGCTTACAGCCTGTAAACGCGCCCTGCTCCTGGTCACGCTCGCCCTGTTCACCACAGGCGCACTCGCCGCCACACCAACCTTCAAACTGTGCTGGTCCATTTATGCAGGCTGGATGCCGTGGGATTACGCGCAACAAAGCGGCATCCTGAAAAAATGGGCAGATAAATACCATATCAACATCAAATTTGTGCAGGTCAACGACTACATTGAGTCTGTTAACCAGTACACCGCTGGCGGGTTTGATGGCTGCACCATGACCAACATGGATGCCCTGACTATTCCGGCCGCAGGCGGTGTGGACAGCACTGCACTGATTGTCGGGGATTACTCCAACGGCAACGATGGCATTCTGTCGAAAACCGCTAAATCCATTAAAGACCTGAAAGGCCAGGACATTAACCTGGTGCAGTTGTCGGTTTCCCATTACTTGCTGGCCCGCGCCCTGCAACAATCGGGCATGAGTGAAAAAGATATCAAAGTCGTGAACACTTCTGATGCCGATATCGTCTCTGCTTTCACCACGCCAGAAGTTAAATCCATTGTCACCTGGAACCCGTTACTGGCGGAAGCCGCCAAACAACCGGGGGCCAAATCACTGTTCACCTCAGCCCAGATCCCGGGCGAAATTCTCGACTTACTGGTGGTGAATTCTGCCACGCTGAAAAAACACCCTGAGCTGGGTAAAGCACTGGTGGGAGCCTGGTTTGAAACACTGAAAACCATGGAAGGTAACAGTGCCACGGCGAAAGCGGCCCGTACCCAAATGGCAACGGCATCAGGAACTGATCTGGCCGGGTTTGATGCGCAACTGGCCGATACCTGGTTGTTCGACACACCGAAAAAAGCACTGGACTTCACCACCAGCCCGCAGTTGAAAACCACCATGCAAAAAGTGGCCGAGTTCTCTTTCGCCCACGGCCTGTTAGGCGATGCCGCGCCTTCTGCGGATGTGGTGGGTGTTGCGACACCGGCTGGCAACTGGGGTAACCCGGGCAACATCAAACTGCGCTTTGACGATGAATTTATTCGCATGGCCGCCAGTAACCAACTGTAACCCGGAGGTGCCCAATGCAAAAGATCATTAACTACCAACCCCAGCCGATGAATCGCCTGCTGCTGGGCACCCTGCCACTACTGGTGGTGCTGGTTGTCTACCTGATCGCGTCTGATGCGCGCCTGGCCGCCAACAGCGCCGACAAGTTACTTCCCGGTTTTAATGCCATGGGTGACGCCATTATGCGCATGGCGTTTACCCCCAGCCCACGCACCGGGGAATACCTGCTATGGGCCGACACCTGTGCCAGCCTGGCGCGCCTGCTGATGGGCACCGCGCTCAGCGCCCTGCTCGCACTGGTCTTTGGATTGTTCTGCGGGGCTCTGCCAGTGGTGCGTGCGTTTCTGTCACCGTTAATCACCGTGATTGCGCTGGTGCCACCGCTGGCAATACTGCCCATTCTGTTTATTTGTTTCGGCCTGGGCGAACTGGCAAAAGTCGTGCTGATTATTATCGGTATCACGCCGTTTATTGTGCGTGACCTGCAACTGCATGTGATGTCGATTCCTGAGGAACAGTTAGTGAAAGCCCAGACACTCGGCGGACATTCCGGGCAGATTTTGTGGCGTGTGGTATTGCCGCAGTTACTACCACGGCTGATGGATTCTGTACGCCTGTCACTGAGTTCAGCCTGGTTATTTTTGATTGCCGCAGAAGCCATTTCCGCAACCGATGGTTTGGGTTACCGCATCTTCCTGATGCGCCGTTATATGGCAATGGATGTGATTTTGCCTTATGTCGCCTGGATAACACTGCTGGCGTTTGCGCTCGACTTCGCCCTGCGCTTTATCAACCGCCGCTGTTTCCCCTGGTACTACGCAAAATAACCCCCGGCCGCTTAAGGAACTGTTATGCCGTTAATTGAACTGAAAAACCTTGAGAAACACTACGACGGGCAGGTCGTGCTGGAACGGCTGAATGTCAGTGTTGATGAAGGTGAGTTTGTATCCATTGTCGGGGCATCTGGTTGCGGTAAAACCACCTTTCTGAAGATGCTGTTAGGCACAGAGTCCCCGAGCAAAGGCGAATTACTGCTGGCAGGGAAACCGCTGGCGAAAGAGCCTGATGCCAACCGTGGCGTGGTTTTTCAGCGCTACTCGGTATTCCCGCACCTGACCGTTCTGGGCAATGTCATGCTCGGGGAGGAATTCAGTGAATCCCGCTGGCTTGGCAAAGTTTTTGGCCGCCGCCGTGCTGCCATTCGTGAACGGGCACGCAACATGCTGAGCCAGGTAGGGTTACTGGCGGCACAGGACAAATACCCCCACCAGCTTTCTGGTGGGATGCAGCAACGCCTGGCCCTGGCACAGGCGCTTATCAAACAACCGCGTATTTTATTGCTGGATGAACCTTTTGGGGCGCTGGATCCAGGCATTCGGGCGGAAATGCACACGCTGATAAGCGAGCTATGGACCCGGCACCAGCTCACCATCTTCATGATAACCCACGATCTCAAAGAGGGATTCTCACTGGGTTCACGCCTGTGGGTGTTCGATAAAGTGCGTCACGACCCGCACGCCCCCGATGCCTTTGGCGCAAGCATTACTTACGACATCCCGCTGGAGCGTTCTCCGGCGGGCTCTCCTGCTACCGGGCCAGCCCCGCTGGTTAACCGCGCAGCCTGATACACCTGGACGGAGATAATCATGACAACCCTGAACTACCACACGGTTTTGCCTGCTGGCAGCCACTGGTCACTGGTGATGCGCCGTGGTACGGCACTCACCCTGACCGACATCGATGGCGGGGCCAACGCAGCCGTGCTGTTTTACAACCCGGAGAACTTACTGGAGCGGTATAACGCACCAGATACGCTGAAATGCCAGCATACGTTCCGCCTTGGCCGCGGCCACTGCCTCTATTCCGATATGGGGCGAATCTTCTGCGCCATTGAGGAAGACAGTTTTGGCTGGCACGACACGGTCTGCGGCAACAGCAACGCCACCCTGGTTGCTGAGCGCTTTGGCGCGCTGAATTACCAGACCGCACACAATAAGCGCCACCAGAATGGCTACGACAGCTTCCTGGTTGAGCTGGCGAAATACGGTCTGGGAAAACGCGACATGGCCGCCAACATCAACTTTTTTACCCAGGTCACGGCGGGCGCAGACGGCACGTTACACCAGGGGCAGCACAGCAAGCCGGGTGCCGAAGTCCGCCTGCGTTTTGCCATGGATACACTGGTACTGCTGCATACCTGCCCACACCCGTTGCATGCAGGCGGTGATTACCCGCGCGCTTCTCTGGGTATCACCCTTGATGGTGAGCGCAAACCACTGGCAGAGCACTGCCTGGTACGGGAAGAAAACCAGCGCGGCCTGCGCAATAACCAACTCTATTACCTGAGCGAAGGAGTCTGAACATGTTGCAAACCAGCCCACGAGTAACCGGCGATGCACTGTACCGCATGGCTGTACCGGCCGGTGATTACTGGCTGTACCGGGTGGAAGCCGGGCAAGTTTTACGAATTACGGACCTGGAAGGCAACCAGGCCGCCGACACCCTGTTTTTTAACGCCGATGACACTGCCGAACGCTACAGCGTAACCGACACACTGCGCGGCCAGGGAAACCTGTTTCTGACCACAGGCAGCGTGCTGCGATCCAATGAAGACCGCCCGATGCTGACCATTGTTGCCGATACCTGTGGCCGCCATGACACCCTGGGTGGTGCCTGCGCCACCGAGAGTAACACCGTGCGTTACGACCTGGAAAAACGCCATATGCACGCCTGCCGTGATTCCTGGATGCTGGCGGTTGCCGAACACCCGGAATACGGCCTGACCCGGCGAGACATCACCCATAACATCAACTTTTTTATGAATGTCCCCGTTACTGAACAGGGTGACCTGACATTTGCCGATGGCATTTCCGCACCCGGAAAATACGTTGAGCTGGAAGCACACATGAATGTACTGGTGCTGATTTCCAACTGCCCACAACTTAACAACCCCTGCAACGGTTATCACCCCACTCCTGTTGAAGTCGCGGTCTGGTAAGGTTGGGCGCTGCGGGACGACCCGCAAGGACGCGCCAGGATTGACGCAGGACGACCTGCATAGCCTGAGGCCAGTGAGTTATGTTAACCCGAATTCTAATTGCCAACCGTGGCGCAATCGCGGTGCGAATTATCCGTACCCTGAAACAGATGGGTATTACCGCCATCGCGGTGTATGCCGAAGCAGATAAGCATGCAGGCCATGTGCGCCTGGCCGATGAAGCCTGGTCGCTGGGCGATGGCAACGTCCGTGAAACCTACCTGAACCAGGAAAAACTCTTTGCCATCATCCGTGAAAGTGGCGCTCAGGCGGTGCATCCTGGTTACGGTTTTTTAAGTGAAAATGCCGAATTTGTTGCCGCCTGCGCTGCCGCTGGTGTGCGGTTTCTTGGCCCCACCACAGAGCAAATGGCCGCCTTTGGCCTGAAACACCGGGCGCGCGAACTGGCACAACAGCAGCAGGTTCCGCTGTTACCCGGCAGTGGATTACTGACGGACTGTGACGCCGCACTCCAGACGGCGCTGGCAATTGGCTACCCGGTTATGCTGAAAAGCACCGCAGGTGGCGGTGGTATTGGTATGCAGCGCTGCAATGATGCCGGTGAACTGCAGGCCGCCTTTGAACGGGTAAAACGCCTGGCAGGCAATAACTTTGCCGATGACGGCGTTTTCCTGGAGAAATTTATTGCCCGCGCACGCCATATTGAAGTGCAGGTATTTGGCGATGGTCAGGGCAATGTACTGGCGCTGGGCGAGCGTGACTGTTCCGCACAACGGCGTAACCAGAAAGTTATTGAAGAAACCCCGGCGCCGTACCTGAGCGAACCAACGCGCCAGGCACTCCAGCAAACCGCCATCCGCCTGTGCCAGGCCGTAAAATACCGTAGTGCCGGCACCGTCGAATATGTGTACGACGCTGAAGCAGACCGTTTCTATTTTCTGGAAGTGAACACCCGCCTGCAGGTAGAACATGGTGTGACTGAAATGGTGTTTGGCGTGGATATTGTGCGCTGGATGGTGGAACTGGCACAGGGAACACTCGCACCATTAAACCGCCTGAAAAGTGAACCACGCGGCCATGCCATCCAGGTGCGTCTGTATGCCGAAAACCCGGCGAAAGATTACCAGCCCGTTGCCGGGTTATTAAGTGATGTCAGCTTCCCCACTTCGGTTTCTGGCGCAACGCTGCGTATTGACCACGGGATTGCGACTGGTACGGAAGTTTCTCCGCTATATGACCCTATGCTGGCAAAAGTCATTACCCATGCGCCAGACCGCAACACCGCGCTGAAGGCACTGCGCACTGCCCTGGCGGAAACCCGGTTATATGGTATTGAAACCAATCTGGCATGGTTGCGGCATATTCTTCAGCAACCTGCCGTGCGTGACGGGCGCATGCTGACCTCCACGCTGAGCCAAATCCACTGGCAACCCAACACGCTGGATGTGCTAAGTGGCGGTACGCTGACCACGATTCAGGATCTGCCGGGCCGGACAGGCTACTGGCATGTCGGTGTTCCCCCATCCGGACCTTACGATTCACGTTCATTTCGCCTGGCAAATACTTTACTGGGGAATGCCCCGGACGCCGCCGGGCTGGAAATCACCCTGCGCGGGCCGGTGCTGAAATTTAACCAGCCCTGCTCCATTGTACTGACTGGGGCAACACTCGATGCCACACTGGACGGCATACCCGTGTTGATGGGGGAAGTAACCCGCGTCGACCTTGGACAAACCCTGAGCCTGGGGGCAATTAACGGCGCAGGTTGCCGCAGTTACCTGGCGGTTGCCGGTGGTCTGGATTGCCCGTATTACCTGGGTAGCCGCAGCACGTTTACTTTAGGTAAATTTGGCGGTCACGCCGGGCGGGCGCTCCGTACCGGTGATGTGCTTCACCTGGCCGCTCCCGAAGTGCGGAGTAACGCGACACCAACAGATATTGCCATGCCAGAGCTGAGCAACAACTGGCAATTGCGGGTTATTTATGGCCCGCATGGCGCGCCCGAATTCTTCACCCCTGAGGACATTGCCGCGTTTTTTGCCGCACGCTGGCAGGTACATTATAACTCCAGCCGTACCGGCATTCGCCTGACTGGCCCGAAACCAAACTGGGCAAGGCCGGATGGCGGTGAAGCGGGTATGCACCCGTCAAACATTCATGACAATGCTTATGCTTTTGGCTCCGTCGATTTCACCGGTGATATGCCAGTTATCCTTGGCCCGGACGGCCCTTCATTGGGCGGGTTTGTCTGCCCGGCAACGGTCATAGATGCAGATTTATGGATGCTTGGGCAACTTAAGGCCGGAGACAGCGTGCAGTTTGTTCCGGTGACACTGAGCACTGCAGATGCACTGAGTGGAATTGGCGCAATGCCCACCGGGCAAGAAGCCAGCCCCAATGCACTACCCTCCCCCATATTGCTGCATGACCCGGCACGCGACGGGATGCCAGAATTAACTCTGCGGGCAGCGGGTGATCGCTTTTTACTGGTGGAGTATGGTGAACAACGCCTGGACATTACCCTGCGTTTTCGTGTCCATGCCCTGATGCAGGAACTGGAAAATGCGCCACTTGCCGGGCAACTGGAGTTAACACCGGGTATTCGTTCGTTACAGATTCACTTTGACCCGCACCTGTTACCCCGCGACAGGCTGATCAACGCCATTACCACAGCAGACGCAAAACTGGGCGACCTGCGCGACGGGCGCGTCCCTTCGCGCACCCTGTGGTTACCTTTGAGCTGGAATGACGAAGCCTGCCAGAAAGCCATCGATCACTACACCCAGTCTGTTCGCCCTGGCGCGCCATGGTGTCCAAGCAATATTGAGTTTATCCGGCGCATCAATGGCCTGCGGCATATTGATGAGGTGAAAGACATTGTGTTCAACGCCCGTTACCTGGTTATGGGGCTGGGGGATGTGTATCTCGGGGCACCGGTTGCCACACCACTGGATCCACGCCACCGCCTGGTGACGACCAAATATAACCCGGCCCGCACCTGGACGGCGGAAAACTCGGTGGGTATTGGCGGCGCTTATATGTGTGTGTACGGCATGGAAGGCCCCGGAGGCTACCAGTTTGTCGGGCGTACCATTCAAATGTGGAACCGCGACCGGCAAACACGCGAGTTTGCCCAACCCTGGCTGCTGCGTTTCTTTGACCAAATCCGTTTTTACCCGGTCAGCCACGATGAACTGATGCAGTTGCGCGAACGCTTCCCCTGGGGTGAAGTACCGCTGCGTATCGAAGAAGGTGAATTCAGTCTGGCGGAATACCAACAATGGCTGGCGAGTGAAGCTCACAGCATTGAAGGCTTCCAGGCTGTACGCCAGGCCGCTTTCGATGATGAACTGGCACGCTGGCGGGCTGACGGGCAATTTACCTATATTGCTGAAGAAACAACCGCGACACCAGACGATGATGCAATACCGGAAGCCTGTTATGGCGTGGAAAGCCAGGTGGCAGGCAGCATCTGGCAGTGGATGGTTAGCGAAGGCGACAGCATTGAGCCCGGCCAGGTGATAGGCCTGCTGGAATCTATGAAAATGGAGATTCCGGTGGTTTCCCCGGTTCAGGGTAAGGTTCGTAAAGTGCAACGCCAACAGGGCCAGAGAGTGGATGCCGGGCAATTGCTTGCCATTATCGAACCCGTGGACTGACACCTGAGTCTGGGAAAATAAGCAGTGCAGCAACCCGGTTCTGCCTGGCCTGCACTGTTCATTTTCATCCCGGCAATTTTTTTACCCGGTGAATCTGGCTGGTTACTGATGTTATGAAACCCTGGCAAAAAAGTGGCACAATTTACGCACTCACTGCAAATTTCCCTCATAATCATGCCCTATTCTTACTGCTCCGGCGGGTAACCCTGTACAGGCCTGGTGGTTATTGTACGCCACTGAAAAAGTGATGTTCCCAGGGATATCCTTAATTGCGTATAATGACATTTTCGTGCATCGCCAAACTGCTATGTTAAAACAAAAAACAATTAGTCAGCATATTGAAACCACTGGGATTGGTCTGCACAGTGGGAAAAAAGTGCATATGAAACTTTCTCCGGCACCAGTCAATACAGGTGTTGTGTTTCGTCGTGTCGATCTTTCCCCGGTAGAAGAGATTCCGTTACGCGCGCATCGGATTAAAGACGCCGTTCTCGCCACCAATTTATTCAATGATAACGGTGTACGCATTTCGACTATCGAACACATCTCGTCGGCCATTGCCGGATTAGGCATTGATAACCTGTATGTCGAACTGGATGCCGCCGAGGTACCGATTATGGACGGGAGTTCCAACCCGTTCGTGTACCTGCTGCTTCAGGCCGGGGTTCAGGACCAACAGGAAGCAAAATCCTTCCTGAAAATTACCAAACCCGTACGAGTTACCGATGGTGACAAGTGGGCCATGCTGGAACCAGGCACCGGTTTTAGTCTGGATTTCACTATTGAGTTTAACCACCCGGCTATTGCTGCCGATACTTGTCAGTTTGCACTACAACTCACCCCAGAACGCTATGTGGCTGAACTGTCTCGCGCCCGTACTTTTGGTTTTATCAAAGATATTGAATACTTGCAGAAACAGGGCCTGAGCCTGGGAGCAAGCCTGGACAACGCCATTGGTCTGGATGAATTTACGGTAGTAAACCCGGATGGCCTGCGTTACCCGAACGAACTGGTACGCCATAAAATGCTGGATGCGGTGGGCGACCTGTTTGCCGGTGGGCACAACCTGCTGGGTCATTTCAGTGCGTATAAATCAGGCCATGCACTGAATAATGCCCTGATTTGTGCGGTGCTGGATACGGCCAACGCCTGGACACTGATTACCAGCGAGGATCCGGGGGTTAACGGGCAAGAAAATTACCGTGCAGTGCCAGCGGTTACGCGCTCCAGTTTCCCATCTCTGGCATTCACCACACACCATTAATGTTTACCTGCCAGGCAGGCTTCTGTCCTGGCAGGTCGCATCGGTATGATAGCCGCTCAGGCGCGATTTACTTCACAAATAAACGCACCACGCCGCTCATATCCTCTTCACCCAGGCCTTGCGCCATGGCTTTACGGAACGCATCACGCGCACCGCTGATGGCGGGCATTTCCGTAACTTCTTCGTCGGCCGAGCGCAACATGTAATCCAGGTCTTTTTCTATCAGCTCAACCGGAAACAACGGTGCAAACTGCTGTGTAAGCATAGACTGCGCAACCCGGCCAGCCATTGGGCTCCAGGAAGCCGTGCCCGCGACGGCATCCAGTACCCGGGCGACATCCACCCCTTCACGAATCAGGATAGCAATAGTTTCAGCCAGCGCCGCAACCTGTACTCCCAGCAACGTATTGGTCGCCAGCTTACTCATTGCCGCGGCACCATGGCTCCCGACATAAAATACATCGGACCCCATTTGTAATAATAAAGAGCGGACATGATCCACATAGCCTTCATAGCCGCCCACAAAATAGATAAGGCTGGCATTATCAGCCTGAGGGCGCGACCCTGAAACCGGAGCCTCAAGAAACGGGCGGTCACGGGAAGACATTATCTGAGCAAGCTCTCGCACCCAGGACACAGTCAGCGTACTACTTTCAATAGCGATGGCACTGGCCGGCATTCCCGCGAGTGCGCCCCATTCCGGGTTAAGCCACACTTCCCGTGAAGCCTCATCATCGCGTAATACCGAAATTATCACGCCAGCCTGTGCAACGGCTTCTCGTGGCGTGAAAGCCTGGCCGGCCCCGGCATCAACCAGTGGAGCAGCGGTTTCCGGAGTACGGTTCCACACCGTTACATCATGCCCGGCTTTCAGTAAGTTCATTGCCATGCGGCTGCCCATTGCCCCGGTGCCAAGAAATGTCACTTTCGCCATGATGGTTACCTTTTCAAGATTCTATACGCGGCGGTGACTGGTACGGGAGGGAACCGCCGGGAAATGCCGGTTGCCTGTTGCTGTCAGGCTCGCCCCGCGCCGGCTAAATGGGCTAAGGTATCTGACGCTTTATTCATCCTGGTTGCAAGTATGAATTGCCTTAATCAGACAAATTATTAGCATGGTACGTAAATAAAGCAGGCTGAATTCTCCCAGAGCGTTAGGAAGATACCTGAACCAAACCAGATACAGGCATTATTGATTTATTTTACAATAAACAATAACCAACCAGCCCCAATAAAACACCGAAATTTAAGTTAAGTAAAACACGACAAAAAAAACAGAATAACCCCATCTAAATTACGCCAATATAAATGCATCAATAAGGTATTATTACACTACCCACAACGAGGTATTTTTAATTAACCACAATCACCAAACATAATTACAAGTCACTAATTTAAAAGATAAAAAAATAACAATAATTATTTTTTAATAACGCAGTAAATTAAATTTCAGCAATAGCTTAAGACTATTTTAAGTAATTACACGTATATAATAAATTATACAACAAGGCGATAAACGCCGAGTGTAATTGCAGTATTAAAGTTTTCTTATTTATTTAATTATGTCTTAACTGTTTTACCAAAACCTGTGCCTGGCTTAATTGTAGCTGTAATACTCTGCGTAACAAATGACAGGATATTTTTTGAAACTGAATTTCAAATAACGCAAAGCCAGTCTCATGTTGGCCATTATCCTTAACTGTGGATAACCACACTGATTATCCGGAGCCAATTATGCAGATCTTAAAAGATATTACTATCAGAAAAATGTTGTTGATCATCCTTGCCCTGTTCACATTGATTTGGGGTGTGGCGGCAACATCAACACTGAAAAACTTCAGTGATATTAATCAACTACTTGACCAAACCATGGTGCAGAAAAAAACCTACGCCATGTTGGTAAAAGGTAACGACCAGTATTTCCGCACCATGACGCGGATGTTACGTGCGGTTGACTTCCGTCAGTCCGGTGATGTTGCAGATGCAGAGAAAACCTTCGCCTCAGCAGGCAAGGCACTGAAAATCACTCAGGATATGCTGGCTGAGTTTCGCCAAAGCCAACACCCGGGCGTAGATGAAGCACTGGTCCAGAACATGGTTCATGATTGGGAAGCCCTGCTCAACACCATCGCGCCCATGTTACAAAACGCTGAAGCGAATAATCTGGATGCTTTCCGCCAGACATTTCGCCAGGTTTATCCGCCGCTGAGTGTACAGTTTGGCGTAACCGCCGAGAAATACACCAAAGCGATTCAGGCTGACAGTACTGTTCAGCAAGCTCAGTCGCACATTAACAGCAACCGCTTTATTCTGCTGAGTGCCCTGGTGGCAGGCATTATTACCCTGTTTCTGACAGACCGTTACCTGGTGGCTTATCTGGTGCGCCCTGTAGGCATCATCAAGAAGCACCTGGAGCGCTTAACCGCAGGCCAGTTACAACATAACATCGATGACTTTGGCCGCAACTGCGCAGGGCAGCTGATCCCTTACATCCGTAGCATGCAAGAGAGTCTGCGCAATACAGTGACAGTAATCCGTGACAGCTCTGGCACCATTTACACCAGTACCAGCCATATCCGTAAAGGTAATGAAGAACTCTCTGGCCGTACCGACCAGCAGGCAGCAGCATTGCAACAAACTTCAGCGAGTATGGAAGAACTGACTTCCACGGTAAAAAACAACGCGGAAAATGTTCACCAGGCATGCCAGTTAACCGATGAAGCACAAAGTGTGGCCCAAAAAGGGGGTGAAATTACCAGCACAGTGGTGAAAACCATGGCAGGAATTTCTGAGAGCTCACACAAAATTGCGGATATCACCAGCGTAATTAACAGCATCTCGTTCCAGACCAATATTCTGGCACTGAACGCCGCAGTCGAAGCTGCCAGAGCGGGTGAACAAGGGCGTGGTTTTGCCGTCGTCGCCAGTGAAGTACGCTCTCTGGCACAGCGCAGCGCACAGGCCGCCAAAGAGATAGAAGGTTTAATCAGTGAATCTGTCAACCGTGTGACTACTGGCGTGGGCCAGGTTCAGGAAGCAGGTAAAGCAATGGAAACCATCATTACCTCTGTTAGCCGGGTACGGGAATTGATGGGTGAAATATCTGTCGCTTCAGATGAACAGACCCGAGGTATCGACCAAATCAGCCAGGCGATGAATGAGATGGATAGCGTCACTCAACAAAACGCTGCGCAAGTGCAACAGGCCGCCACCAGTGCCGCTGCCCTGGAGATGGAAGCAGAACACCTGACAGGCGCCATTGCGGTGTTTGACCTGGGCAGCAGCTATACCCCAAAAGCGAATTCTGAAGTGAGAAAGCCGGCGCTAAAACCGTCCCAGAGCGTGAAGGCGCTTACCGCCAACACCGGGGAAAACTGGGAAACATTCTAATAATAAGCAGTAAATAACGCAGAGCGTTGCCGGGAAATTCACAGGTTTCCCGGCTTTTTTATAAGGTTCGTAAAAAACCACATTGGGCATTCCGTGCGGTTTTGTTTTTTTACACAGGAAAACTTTTCAGTTTAGCTGTACAGTTTAGCTGTAGATACTTCAACTGACAGGTCGCTGCCAGCAGGCCTGTAATTTGACGAATTAAGAACACAGCTGGCTGGCAATGAACTGCATATGAATACATCCATCCCTTCAGAACAAAGCGCCATTCTGGCTCAGTCCCTGCAAACTGCTATGCGCAAACTCCGTCGCCGGTTGCGCCAGCAGTCCACCTTGAGTGAACTTTCCGCCTCTCAACTTGCCGTGCTACACCACCTGGAGAATGAGGGTGCAGAAACCGTTTCAGCATTGGCGCGCTCTGAAGGTATTCGCCCACAATCGATGGCGGCCATTGTCAACAGCCTGATGGCAGCGGGGTTTATCACAGGCAATCCGGACCCCAATGACGGGCGACAGACATTACTTTCGCTTACTGATGCCTGGTATGCGTGGGTTATGCCCCGCCGGGCACTGCGTAAGGACTGGTTAACCCGTTCGATTTCAGCGTCTCTCAGTGAGGATGAGCAAGAAACGCTTTCCCAGGCCATCAGCCTGATTAACCGGCTGACCGATGATGCCAGTAACGGGAAATAATCAACCGGCCTTCTCCCCAGAAACTATGTGCTAACCGCAGGTCGCTATGTCAGTCACCACGATTTTTCGTTCATTTCGCAATACCAATTACCGTATTTGGGCCTGCGGTGCCTTTGTGTCAAATATTGGCACCTGGGTACAGCGTGTGGCGCAGGACTGGATAGTCCTGACGCAACTCACGAACCATAATGCGTCAGCCGTTGGCGTCGTCATGGCATTGCAGTTTGCCCCACCGTTATTGTTCCTGCCGTGGACCGGTTTTGCAGCGGATTACTTTAATCAGCGTAAGTTATTGCTGACCACACAGGCGATTATGGGCATCCTGGCCCTGGGGCTTGGAGTACTGACCATTACCGGACTGGTTCAGTTATGGCATGTTTATGTCTTCGCATTTTTGTTTGGCACAGCCAATGCCTTCGATGCCCCGGCCAGGCAAACTTTTGTTGCCGAACTGGTTGGCGATAACGATTTACCCAATGCAGTAGCACTCAACTCTACCTCGTTTAATTCGGCGCGGATGATTGGCCCTGCCGTGTCCGGGCTGGTGATTGCCGCCGTAGGTACCGGCTGGGCGTTTGCGCTAAATGGGCTGTCGTTTATCGCTGTGCTGATTTCACTGCTGTTTCTGCAGGCAGATAAGCTCTACCCCCAGGTGCGGGCAGCACGCAAGAAAGGCAATTTTGTTGAAGGGCTGCGCTATGTTAAAGGCCGGCCTGATCTGAAAGCCATTCTGCTGATGCTGTTTTTTATTGGCACATTCGGCCTTAACTTCCCGATTTATATTTCGACAATGGCTGTCAGTGTATTTCATACCGATGCCCGTGGTTTTGGTTTGCTCTCCTCGGTGATGGCTTGTGGCACGCTGCTGGGCGCACTGATGTGTGCCGGGCGCGAACGGCCACGTTTCACCACCTTAATTCTGGGTGCCGGTTTTTTCGGTATAGGTTGTATTCTGGCTGCTGTATCCCCAGGTTACTGGTGGTTTGCCGCGATGCTGGGCATAACCGGGGTTGCGTCACTGACTTTTATGAATACCTCCAACAGTCTGGTGCAACTGACGACTGAATCCAGCATGCGTGGACGGGTTATGGCGTTGCGTATCTGTATTGCCATGGGTGGGACGCCAATCGGCGCGCCTATTGCGGGCTGGGTCGCAGACAACTATGGTGCGCGCAGTGCCATGGGAATTGGTGCTGCAGCGGGTATCATCGCCGCAGTAATTGGCATTGTGGTTTGGTTACGCCAGCACAGGGCGCAACTTTCCACCACAACTCACGATGTGCCCTAAAAAAACCGGGACACCACAACAACACAAGACCAACAACCGGGCAAACGTGGTATGGTGACAGCGTTTTTTTTGCATCCCACTACTCTGCCATATGTAATTGCCATGATGAAAAACGAACTTTTCACCGCACGCCTGGTCCTGACCCCCCTTAATGCCAATGACTGGCCGTTTTACCTGGCGCTGCGCCAGAACCCGGACGTCATGAAATACATGGCGGAAATTGATAATGAAGACGGTATTCGCCAGAGTTTTGAGCGCCTGCTGAACCAGGAACCGGGCTGCTATTTTATTATTCGTGAACAGCACAACCCTCAGGCGGTAGGCGATATTGGCCTGAATATCAACAGACTGGTGCCCGATGCGGCGGCTGTAGGTTACAGCCTGTTGCCACACGTTCGGGGAAAAGGCTATGCATATGAAGCCCTGTCTGCGGTATGCCAGTTTGCTCTCAATCTGCCCGGCATAAAGAAAATCAGTGCACTGGCACTCAGAGAAAACCAGGCTTCCATTCAGTTGCTGGAAAAGGTGGGGTTTCGCTGTGAAATAGTGACCAAAGAGAGCTATTTACTGAATGGCCACTATTACGATGATTGTGAGTACCGTCTTTATGAAGAAAACTTCAGGCCACTTCAGCCGCATTCACACCCATAAACTGGCGAATGCGTTGTAAAGCGGGGCTGTGCTCTCCACAACGAATATGGGCCGGTGTGGCATCGGCCTGAATATTCCCCTGGTTCATGAGTATCACCCGGTCCGAAATGGCCAGGGCAAAATCCATCTCGTGCGTAACAATAACCATTGTCATGCCTTCCCGGGCCAGCTCACTGATCACTTTCAGCACTTCACCCACGCGTTCCGGATCCAGTGCCGAAGTCGGTTCATCAAACAACATGATATCCGGCGACAACGCCAGTGCTCTGGCTATCGCCACACGTTGTTGCTGCCCACCGGATAACTGGTGCGGGTACTTATCCACATGCGCCAGCAACCCCACTTTATCCAGCAACCACAGCGCCTGGGCACGGCGTACTGTTTCTTTTTCGGGTTGGTGGTGATACCGCTGAGCCAGCATCACGTTTTGCAAAATAGTGTAGTGGGGAAACAGGTTAAACCCCTGAAAAACCATACCAATACGGCGAATACCTTGTTGTTCAGCCTTACGGTTGCGGGCATTGCCTGCCTGAATAAACCCTTCACCGAATAACACCACCTCACCTTTATCCAGACTTTCCAGGCCATTAATGGTGCGAATTAATGTCGTTTTTCCCGAACCCGACGGACCAATCACACTGACTACTTCACCGGGTGCAACCCGTAGTTCTACGCCTTTCAGTACTTCATGCTGCCCCCAGGCTTTATGAATATCCTTCATTAACAGCGCATCAGGGCTGCCGTGTTGTATTGCTGGCTGGCGCAATGCCAGAGGCTGAGCCTGTTCACGTAACGCGGCAAGCTGTTCGTCGGCCAGGGTTTGTGGTGTTTTAGCCTGCACGTTAACCCGACGCTCAACAAGCTGGAACAATAAGCTGAAGACCGAGACTATCAATACATAGTAAACCGCCACTGCCGCCAGGGTTTCCATCACCAGAAAGTTTTCAGCATATAACCGCTGGCCGGTCATTAGCAGTTCAGGCAATGAGATAACCGACACCAGAGAGGTTTGCTTCACAATGGTAATAAATTCATTGATAAGAGATGGCAGCGCGATGCGTAGTGCCTGTGGAATAACCACCAGGCGCTGAATGCCAACATAGCCAAACCCCAGAGCATGGCCCGCTTCGTGCTGCCCTTTCGCCACCGAGAGCAACCCGCCACGGTGGATTTCCGCCATATACGCGGTTTCCACCAGCACGGTTGCTATGAGGCCAGCCACAAAGGCGTTGCCTAAAATAGCACCTGTGCCGGGGAACAGTTGCGGCAGGTTATAGACAAACACCACCAGCACCAGCAGAGGTACGCTGCGAAATAACCAGATATAGACCTGGCTGATACTTTTCAGCCAGGCCGGCCCGGACAGCCGGGCACTGGCCATCAGAAAGCCCAGTACCAGGCCCGCCAGCCAGGAGAGCACGCTTAATTCGACCACGGTGACACAGGCCTGCCAAAACGCATTCATCGAAAAAAGTGAAAAGAAATAGGCCCAGTTAAATGTCATATGCTGCTCTCTCCTGTCCGGTTAACACCACCTGCCATTAGCGGGTCTGGGTATCCGTAATGCCGTAACGGGCATACTTTTTCAGTAATGCGGCGTATTCTCCATTCTGGCGCAGAGTAGCCAGGGCCTTAGTCAGGCTGGCTTTCAGCGCGTCATTGCCTTTTTTCACATAGATACCCAGGGTTTGCGGGTAAATGGTGTCGGGTGACGTGATTTTCACCCGGCCATGGCTGCGTTCAGCAAACATGCTGACTGCACCGGCGATATCCACCTGAGCCTGAACATGGCCTGCCAGCAAAGCCTGCATGGTTTCCGGCGCGGTAGGGAACTCTTTCACCGTAATGGTGCCTTTACCGCTGGTTTTGCAGTAGCTGTCTGAAAGCTCACGCAGTTTTTTCACCCAGGATGTCCCCTGCTGCAACCCTACTGTTACGCCACACAGGTCTTTTTCTGTTTTTGGTGCAATGGTGCTGTCATTACGCACCATGATGTACGCGCCGGTGTCGGCATAAGGAATGGCATCGGCCTGAGCTGTGCGCTCTGGCGTGATATACAGTGCGGAAATGACTGTGTCATGGCGGTCGGCATTCAGCCCGAGGATCAGTCCACTGAATTTGGTATCTGCCAGTTGCAGTTGTAAGCCCATTTGCTGGCTGAGTAATTGCGCCAGCTCAGCATCGAACCCAACAATTTTGTTGTCCTGCCAGGATTCAAACGGCGGGTAAGCCACTTCCATCCCCACTTTTAATACCCCCGGTTTCAGCGTGCCATCGGCCGCACTGACTGCTGAAGAAACCGTGCCCAGGCCCGCCATTAACGCCAGAGCCACACATACACCACGAAGAGAAACAGCCTGAGTCATCGCATTGCTCCTGTAGAAGTCATTCGCCGATGATGCGCACCGGCAAGCTGGCAAAGTAATTCAAACATCATGGTGGCACCGGTCATGCTGGTCAGGTTGCCCTGGTCAAAAGGCGGTGCCACTTCCACCACATCAGCGCCCACTAAGTTCAACCCCTGCAACAGGCGCACACCCTGCTGTGCCTGAAGCGTGGTCATTCCACCGATTTCTGGCGTACCGGTACCGGGTGCATAGACCGGGTCCAGCACGTCAATATCGAAACTGATATAGGTCGGTTCCATCCCGACAATGGCTCTGGCCCGCTCCATTACGGTTTGCATACCTTCTTGCGCCACTTGTTCCATGGGAATAATGGTGATGCCGTTGGCCCGGGCCCAGTCGTGGTCATGTTCACTGAACAGCGCGCCGCGAATACCAATTTGTACTGTGCGTTGGGGATCAAGCACACCCTCTTCCACCGCACGGCGAAACGGTGTGCCATGGGTAAAGCGTTCACCGCCAAAATAGGTATCGTTGGTATCGGAATGCGCATCAAAATGGATCATGCCCACTGGCTGTTCCCGCCCCAGCGCCCGCAGAATGGGCAGTGTGGTCAGGTGATCGCCGCCGGCTGTCAGTGGCATTACCTGCTGCTGATACAGAGTACGGTAATAGTTTTCGATCCGCGCCAGGCTGTCCTGCACATCGACCGGGTTAACCTGCACATCGCCCAGATCCCCCACTCTTGCCAGGTCATAGGGTGACTGGTATGTCACCGGATGAACCCGGCGTACCAGGCTTGAGGCATTACGTAATTCGCGTGGTCCGTGGCGGGTTCCCGCCCGGTTGGTGGTACCGCCATCCCAGGGCACGCCCACCACACCGATATCCAGCGATGCAATTTGTGCGCCAAATGGCAGGCGAAAAAAGGTCGGCAGCCCGCTGTAACGGGGAATATCGCCACTTTGGGGCTGCGGATAATCCGTTGAAGTTAACGTATTCACAGACGTGTTTCTCCTTGATAACGCACTCCGGGCAACACACACAGCATTTCGTACAGCAAGTTGGCGCCAAGTTGTGCAGTCATACCGCTAATATCGTAAGGGGGGGAGACTTCGACCAGGTCGCAGCCAGTCAGGTTTAACCCCCGGCAACCACGAACAATTTCCAGTGCCTGAATGGCGCTGAGCCCGCCAACTTCCGGAGTACCAGTGCCAGGTGCCCAGGCCGGGTCAATGCTGTCTATATCGTAAGAGAGGTACACCGGGCCCGCGCCCATCAGTTGGCGAACTTCCGCCATCAGGGGTGACAGGCTTTTATGCCAGCACTGCTCAACCGGGATCAGCCGGAACCCCTGGTCTACCCCCCACTGAAAATCACCACTGGCATAGCCCTGGGCACGTTGCCCGATTTGCACAACACGCTGGCAATCCAGCAAGCCCTCTTCTACCGCCCGGCGGAAAGTGGTGCCGTGAGCGATTTTCTCGCCGAACATGTCATCATTGGTGTCGGTATGGGCATCAACATGAATCAGCCCCACCGGGCCATGTTTTTTCGCCAGTGCGCGCAGAATGGGCAGTGTTAACGTGTGGTCACCGCCCAGAGTGAGGGGGATAAGCGGCCAGTCGTTAAGACGGGTATAAAAATCTTCAATGATGTCGACAGATTTCAGTAAGCTGTAGGTGTTAATTGGCACATCGCCAATATCACCAACCTGCAAAGAATCAAAAGGTGCCGCTCCGGTTGCCATGTTGTACGGGCGAATCATCACGGATTCATTGCGGATATTACGTGGCCCGTAGCGGGTTCCGGCACGTTGTGAAGTCCCGGCGTCCAGAGGGATCCCAACAAATGCCACATCAAGGCCAGCAGGGCTGTCGCAGAAAGGCAGGCGTAGCATGGTGCCACGCCCTGCAAAGCGTGGCATTTCATTGCCACCCTGCGGTTGGTTATACACTTTCTCCATGAGCACTTTCTCCTGGTTAGCGGAGCAGGCAACCCTGCCCCCGGTGTGTCTGGAAATAGTGCATCAGGGAGAAAGGATGAAAAAATAGCAAAAAGCAAAAAATTAGTTTAGAAAAAGGGAAACTAATTGATGGAATAAAACAGAGGTAATCGCTTATGGCTGCAGGGAAATTCCCCAATCTTCGGTTGGTGCATATTTTTGTCACTGTGGCCAAACACCAGGGGTTTGCCAATGCCCAGGGGGAGCTGAATTTAACTGTATCGGCTATCAGTAATTACATGAGTGAGCTGGAAGATAAGCTGGGGTTTGTGCTGTGCCGCCGGGGGCGAGGCGGGTTTGCGCTGACAACCAAAGGTGAAGCCTTTTTACAGCAGAGTATGACGTTACTGAACACACTGGAAAATTTTGACCGCTACACGGCGTCACTGCGTGGAGAACAAAGTGGCACTCTAAACCTGGGCATTATTGACTCCACGATTACCGACCCAATGCTTCCTGCCAGTAAAGCTATTGCCCGGTTCAGTGAACTGTTTCCCCTGGTTCACCTTAACCTGCAGATCAAAAACCCGAATGCGCTGTTACACGGCATTCTGAATAATGAACTCGATATTGCTGTTGGCACTTTTTCTCTGCAAGGCAACAGTGTGGTCTCACACCCGTTATACCGTGAACAACACTGGTTGTATTGCAGTGATCAACATGAATTATTTACGGTTCGCCACCCTACAGTGGCGCATATTTCCCAGATGCGTATGGTCACACGCAGTTACTGGAGTGCGGCAGATTTGGGTAAGAAAGGGTTTAAACAGAGCCTTGCCAGCGTGGAGAGTATGGAAGCACAACTGATGCTGATCCTCTCGGGAAAATATATTGGGTATTTACCAGAACATTACGCACTGAACTGGGTAAAGCAACAACGGTTGCGGGCACTGTTACCCACCGATTATGGTTATCAGGCTCCCTTTTCCCTGATTTTCCGCCGTGGGCGCAGTAAAGAGATATTGATACGAACAGTACGTGATTTGCTGAGAAATTCTGCGAAAAATAGCAAATCCCGGCACTGAATGCACCGGGATAAAGCGAGGATAAACCCGTTATAACCCAAGGCGCGCCATCATCAGCGCCAGGTCGACCAGGCGGTTTGAAAAACCCCATTCGTTGTCATACCAGGCAAGCACTTTCACCATGCGTCCACCAATAACCAGGGTAGACAGCCCGTCAATAATGGAAGAGCGCGGGTCGCCCCGGTAATCACTGGACACCAGAGGTTCATCGCTGTAGCCGAGGATCCCCTTCAGCGGCCCTTCACTGGCGGCAGCCCGAAAAGCGGCGTTCACTTCTTCCACAGTGACATCCCGTTTCAGGTTCACACTCAAGTCGACAATTGAGACTACAGGCACCGGCACCCGTAAAGAATACCCGGTAAGCCGACCATCAAGCTCTGGGATAACCCTGCCAATTGCTTTTGCCGCGCCACTGGAATACGGCACGATAGACAACGCAGCGGCACGGGCACCACGCAAATCTTTTTCCGGCTGGTCGTGCAGTGCCTGGCTGTTGGTATAAGCATGCGTGGTGTTCATCATGCCATGTTCAATACCAAACGCCTGGTTCAGGACCTGGACTGCGGGAGCCAGGCCATTGGTGGTGCAACTGCCGTTACTGACCACGATATGCTTTTCTGGGTTGTACTGGGTGTCGTTTACCCCCATCACAATGGTGATGTCATCGTTTTTTCCTGGTGCCGAGATAATCACACGTTTAGCGCCGCCGTGAGTGACATGCACTTCTGCTTTGCTTTTTTCGGTAAAAAAGCCAGTGGCTTCAATGACTATATCCACATCCAGTGAATGCCAGGGGATCTCTGCCGGGTCGCGGTGGGCAAAAACCCGAATGGGTTTGCCCCCAACTAACAAGTTATCACCTTCGGGTTCCACGCTGACCGGAAATTTCCCCATCAGGGAGTCGTATTTGAGTAAATGCGCCAGAGTGGCGCTGTCGGTGAGGTCGTTAATTGCGACGACATTGAAATCATCCTGGCCAAGCGCCGCGCGCAGTACATTGCGGCCAATACGCCCAAATCCGTTAATGCCTACCTTAACCATAAATACCTCCTCAGTCAGTTTCTGTTAACTACTGTACTGAGTACGGCGACTGGCGAATATGACATTTAACGATCAATTTCAGCCATCGTGCTGGCATAAAAGCGTTCGCGGTAAGTCGTGGGGGCAACCTGTAAATGGCGTTCAAAGACGCGGCGTAAGTTGATTCCTGAACCAAAACCAGTCTGTAATGCGATTTGCTCAATCCCTTCACGCGTTCGTTCCAGGTATTCCCGGGCAGCATCCAGCCGGACATGCTCAACATATTTTGCCGGGCTGGTGCCCGTTTCCCGTAAAAATACCCGGTTGAAGTTACGCGGGCTCATTGCCAGAGATTCCGCCAGCTTTTCCACTGATAAGTTTTCAGCCAGGTTGCTCTGAATCCAGTCCTGTGAATCCCGGATTGGCCCCGGCTTTGCGGCTCTGGCTGGCAGGTAGCGGCTGAACTGGCTTTGCCCACCCGGGCGGCGCAGGTACATCACCATATCCTGAGCCACTTCACGGGCAATGGCATGCCCCATATCCGCTTCCACCAGTGCCAGTGTGAGATCAAAGCCAGAGCTGACACCGGCTGATGTCCACACCGGGCCGTCATGGACATATATTGGCCCGCGCTCAACGGTAATATCCGGCCAGGTTTGCGCCATGTAATCCAGCAGCCGCCAGTGAGTTGTTGCCCGGCGCCCGTTCAACACACCCGCCATCGCCAGTAATAACGCGCCACCACACACAGAGACGATACGTTGTGTATACGGAGCCGCCATGCGTAACCAGCTGGCAACTGCATCATCTTCCTCTGCATCCACACCACGCCCGGTGACCATTATCGTACCGCGCTTTTCCCGGGGATCCAGTTCCGTCAGCCGGGCATCAGCCAGCAATGTCAGCCCGGATCGGCCATGCACTGCTTTATGCATTTGGGTCGTGGCAATAGTGACCTGATATGGCGCTTGCGCCAGGTCACTACAGGCATTACGTTCGTTCGCCTGCATCAGGATGTCGGTTACCCCGACAGATTCAAATAACATGCCCCCATCGGGAACAATAATCAGCACTGAGTTCATTGGCAGCCAGGGCGTTATGGTAACTGGATTGGTCACTAATTATAACCAGTAAACAAATTCAGACAACGCCCTGCAACTACCGGCAGTACCGAATTAACGCGGTACGCGCAACCCGCCTTCAGTGCCGTGAGAGAACACCACCTGCCATAACTGAATGTCACGGGAGCGGAAAGCCCCGGCACAGGCATTAAGGTAATAGGTGAACATTCGTTTAAAACGTGGAGAATAGTTGCTGGCAATCTCTGGCCAGGCAGTGAGGAAACGCTGGTACCAGGCCATGAGCGTTTTGTCGTAATCCGGGCCAAAGTTATGCCAGTCTTCCATCACAAAATGGGGTTCGCTGGCATCTGCTATTTGGCGCACAGATGGCAGGCAACCGTTGGGAAAGATGTATTTATTAATCCACGGGTCAACATTCATATCCGTTTTATTAGAACCAATAGAATGCAATAAGAATAACCCGTCAGGATTGAGATTGCGGGCCACAACGGAGAAATAGGTGGCATAGTTTTTCGGGCCAACATGTTCAAACATCCCAACCGAAACAATGCGGTCGAACTGTTCGTTCAGGTCGCGGTAATCCTTGAGCAGGATAGTCACGTCCAGGCCAGCACAGCGCTGTTGCGCCAGTGCCTGTTGTTCACGGGAAATGGTGACCCCGTACACGGACACACCATATTCCCGGGCAAGAAATTCGGCCAGCCCGCCCCAACCGCAGCCAATATCCAGCACTTTCATTCCCGGGCGCAATTGTAGTTTTTCACCAATCAGGCGCAGTTTCGCTTGCTGGGCACTGGCAAGATCAGTGGCTGTTTTCCAGTACCCGCAGGAATATTGCATAAAGGGATCGAGCATGCGGGTAAACAGATCATTTCCCAAATCATAGTGTTCTTTGCCCACAATCCACGCCCGTTTACGTGACTGGAGATTGACTGTCCGCGCCCATAAAATACGTAATACATCTTTCAGGTGGTGAGGAATTTTAGTGTCCAGCCCGGCGTTAAGAATACGGGTAAAGAAGAGGTCAAGACGTTCGCACTCCCACCAGCCATCCATATAGCTTTCCCCCAGACCAAGGGATCCTTGTTGCAATATGCGCTTAAATACGTTGGGATTTTTTACCTGGATATCCGCAGCCCCCGAACCATTAATTGTGATACCGGCTTCATCAAGTAGTGTTTCGGCAATACGCCACCAGGCATCACGTTGCGTGGAAGACTCCACCGCGAGAGAGGTATGACTCATTCTGGTTTCCTGCAGATGTTTGAAAGGTTAGTCGTCTGATTATTTTATGGAATTCATTCATGGCAGGTATTACCATGCAAAGACAATTTATATCGAATACAGGACAACCTTGCGATGCCACGCCCTGCCAGAGTTGAAGACGCAGCCGCTACCCGTGTGGCAGAAATCACCCACCTCCCCCGGCCGGTGTATTTCCGCAGTTACCCGATACCCAACAACCACTATGTTGCTCAGCATCAGCATGGGTTTGTTGAGTTTCTTTACGCGCGTAAAGGCGGAATGCGGGTTGAGGTGGATGGCAGAACGCTATTTGTGCCGGTATTTCATGGTATCTGGATCCCACAAAATACACCGCACCAGGTGCAGGCCAGCGGTGATACCCAATTAGAAAGTTTGTACATTTCGCCAGGGAAAATCGCACTGAACCACGCCAGTTGCCATGTGGTGGTGGTGAGCCATTTTGTGCGGGAATTTATTCACCATGCGACAACTCATGTTCCGGCGCATTATGAAGAAACCGGGCCAAATGGCATGTTGGTTACGGTATTGCTCCACTTGCTGGAAAAATTGCCTGATGCCGGTTTTTCGCTTGCCTGGCCTGCTTCCCCGGCAATTATGCAGGTGTGCCGGGCTATTCAGGCTGAACCCGGGCACGCCCATACTATTGATGAATGGGCAGCGCACTGTGGCATGTCTGTCCGCACTTTTTCCCGGCGCTTCAAAAAAGAAACCGGTATTACATTCAGTGAATGGAAACAGAAAATGCGCTTACTGGACGCCGTTATTTTACTAAAAAACAACCATAGTGTGACTCAGGTGGCACTGGATTTAGGCTATTCCAGCATCGCATCCTTTACATATGCGTTTCGCCAAATGTTTGGTGTTCCACCTTCGCGTTACTGAAGGCTCGCCCATTTTTTATGCCAGGCGGCAACAAATGCTTTTGAACGCCCGGTCATGCTCTGTACCTCGGGAGCACTGTACCCCTGGTTGAAGTAAGCTATCACAAGCTGGCGGTCATCCACCAGTTGCTGGCGCCGTTGGGCTGCCTGCAACGCTTTCTCTATCCCCTGGCGGCGTTTTTCATCTGCCGAGATTTGTGGTTCGCCTATCATATGCCATGCGCGTTTACGGGCGGAATCAGGGGTTTCAGGAGAGGTGGCGATATCACGCAGCAAACGTGCGGCACGGCGGTGCATACCCGCAGCCAGTAAACTTTCAGCACGGGAAAACAACTGGTCAATTGAGTCGTACATCAGGAAGTCTCCACAACTGTTGCCAAATCTGCGTGTTACCGCAGATAAATGTAAAGCAACCAACGAAAACGGCACAGACCGGCGCTATTAGCCAGCCACGCCATGGAAAACGAGCAGTTGTCTGATTATCCATCAAAACGCGTTGTCCGTTATTACGCCACTAAGACAGATGTTATAGATTAACGGACAATATCACCCGATAACTGCAGTGTTGTGTAGTAAACCCGGTACATCAGGCAGGAAGATTACCCAGGCCTGTCCCCCTGCCAGGCCGTAGTAAACCACAGCGTTTACCAGAAAAATGGCAGGTGAACGGCCTGTAACCAGCCCAGCCAGCCACTCACCGCAAGCCCCGGCCCAAAAGGAACGGCCTGGTGGAGTGAACGCTGATTCATGGCGTACGCCACCAGCATAAACACCAAAGTCAGCAATGCCGCCCCCAGCAAAATGAACGGAAGCATTTGCCAGCCACACCATGCTCCGAGCGCCGCCAGCAGTTTAAAATCCCCATGGCCCATCCCTTCTTTATTACGTACCAGCAGCACAACCCAGTACAGCAGCCATAAAGCTAAATACCCTGTTACCGCGCCTGCCAGGGCTAATTCCAGGCTAACCGGCCCGGCACCGGAAAGCGCCAGTAACAGCCCACTCCACAGTAAGGGCTGTGTAAGCATGTCGGGCAGTAACATATGCTGTAAATCTGTCAACAACAGTGCGGCCAGTAACGCTGATAACAGTACGCCAGCAGCAAGCAAAACCTGACTGGTCAACAGGCAGGCCAGCCACAGTGAAATCGCCGCCAGCGACAACTCGGTCAGCACATAACGCCAGGCCAGAGGTTGCAGACAACAGGCAGTGCGCCCTTTCAGCAATAGCCAGCCCAATACCGGCACATTGTAATACCAGGCAACAGGGGCTTTGCACAGCGGGCAGTGTGAACGGGGCAGGCAGAGGTTAAAATCACGGTTATGGGGTTGTTCCAGCATTATTGGGATACGCCAGAGCAAAACATTCACCACACTCCCGGCACTGGCGCCCAGTAAGGCAATAAAGGGAAATGAAAACAGTTCAATGGCCATTAACGAAGTCCCTCACAATGAGGTACCAGCACAACATCAATACAGGCATTCGTTACTGCTGCGGTTTCACCATAGTACTGTGCGCTATTTTCATGCAGCGCGACGATTTCGTAACCGGCTGTTATCACTAACCTGGTGGTACGCTGTGTATAACATAGTGCTGAACCGCATAGCTGATATGCACACAATAAAGTCGGCAGCGTACTCTGAATAATATTTCCCATTGTACTATTTTCTGGTTGAACACTTAATTTCGGAACGAATTCCATTTTGCCTCCTGAATATTAATACTGCCTCACCCTGCACACAGTTGGCAACTATGGGCAGAAGGTGTATTTCCTGTTTGTAACGCACAATAGAAAAACATGAATACATGCTCTGTAACCCATACCAGTGAAACCACCCATAATTCATTTTACCGGAATCATGAATGCGCGGGTGAACACAGTTATATTGAGAAACAACCAGACAATCATTAGCCACGAAAAAAAGAAAGACAAAAAAACAGCAGAGATGCTATTTTCCCGCCACACCAAACAGCAACAAAAATATTACCATGAATACATTGATATTCTGTATGAAAAACTTTTTCTTTTATTGACTACATTTCGCCAGGGAGTTGATGACTGAGTACGCGCTTCATTCCAGAATTCTCGGGCAAAGCGCCCCTGCGACGTAATCACGCTCAGGCCTGGTAGTACATAAACGGGCGCTCCATATTGAAGGGCTACCGGATTCGCACTGGCGGGCGAACAATAACACCTGCAACGCAATTACCGCATCTCAATTTACAATTCACTGAAAAATTTGGAACTGGTACCGTAAAACAGCTAAAAATAATAAAAAACCATTAAAAGAAGGCAGGCAAAAATTCACACTACTGGTACGAAATACAACAAACCTTATATTCAACCTGAACAGAACAACCAATTAACATTTCAGGATTCGTTCTGAAAACCCACTCACACCAACAAAAAAATGGATAAAACCCAACAAACCAATAGATATAAGCTCATCATAATAATACATAACAATAGTTAACCTGCCTGAATACTGCCCGTTTAAAATCTGTATTCAACAAATAATCCCATAACGTTTTAAAGGTGCTAATCAAGGCAATGATTCTCGCTCTCAAATCCCGCAGTATCCATTTTTCATAACCCGCTAAAGGCACATTTTTCGCCGCAATTCAACAAAGAACAGAGCAACATCTGATTTATCATCATAAATGCATTATCAAAGAGAATCGGATATTTACAAATAACCTCAGCAAGCGATAATAATCACCTGATTTTTTTGTGTTAAGGGTGCCCATGAGCGACTCGCAGCAACCCCGCACAGCTCGCAAGCGGCCAATGAAGCTGAGCACATCCGTCATTTTGATGGTGAGCGCCGTCATTATTCCATTATTGTTGGTGGTCCACCTGCTCTACTTTTTTCAGATAAGCGATGCCACGCGTGATGGGCTGGAAGACAAAGCTATGGCTGTCGCCCGCACACTGGCAGATTCGCCACAGGTCCAGCAGGCTTTATTACTGCCACCACAAACCCGGCAAATACAGCCCCTGGCGGAAGCCATTCGCAAACGTAATGACCTGTTGTTTGTCGTGATTACCAATATGGATGGTATTCGTTACTCCCACCCAAACAAAGACGCCATTGGTCACCACTACATTGGCAATGACATTAACACGGCGTTAGTGGGTAATGAGAATGTCTCGGTTAACCATGGTGTGCTGGGTGAAGCGGTACGAGTATATACCCCGGTCTATGATAGCCAGCACCAACAGATTGGCGTAGTAGCGATAGGTATTTCCCTCGATAAAGTAAAAGCGCAAATTAATCACAGCCGCTGGAGCATTGTCTGGACCGCACTGTTCGGTGCATTAATCAGTGCCATTGGTATCTGGTGCCTGGTACGGATGCTGAAACGCATTTTGTTTGGCCTTGAACCCTATGAGATCTCGACATTGTTTGAACAACGCCAGGCCATGTTGCAGTCTATTAAAGAAGGGGTTATCGCTGTTGATGACCAGGCCCATGTCAATTTAATCAACCAGACCGCACGGCAACTGCTGCGTGACACCAGTAGCGTTGATGTACCGCTACCCGGCCACATCAGCGATTCACAGCCACTTATTGCCACGTTACGTGAAGTATTGCAAACAGGCAAACCGCTCCGGGACCAGGAAATAACGCTCAATGGCCGTGTTTTGCTGAGTAATACCGTCCCGGTGCACAGTAATAATACGATTATTGGCGCAATTTGTACTTTCAGGGACAAAACCGAAGTCAGTCAGTTAATGCAGCGACTGAGCGGCATGGTAAACTATGTCGATGCGTTGCGAGAACGCTCCCATGAATTCATGAATAAATTACATGTTATTCTGGGGTTACTGCACATGAAGAGTTATGAGCGGCTGGAAGACTATATTCTCAGCACCGCAAATAACTACCAGGCTGAAATTGGCTCACTGCAGTTAAAAATTAAATCGCCAGTCATTGTCGGTTTTCTGTTGGGGAAAATTAACCGTGCTCATGACGCTGGCCTGCGTCTTACTCTGGCAGAAGATTGTCTGATGCCGGATAACGATAATGAAGACCAGGTCGCGGTATTAATCACTGTTTTGGGCAACCTGATTGAAAATGCCTTTGATGCACTTCAGGGGCAACCCGAAGGGGAAGTCAGTGTATTACTGCATTACCAGGAAGGCTGGCTTTCATGTGAAGTGAGTGATGATGGCCCTGGTATTGCCCCCGAAAATGTTCAGGCTATCTTTGAAAAAGGTTTCTCTTCCAAGGGAAGTGAACGCGGTGTTGGGCTGTTCCTCGCGAAGCAACAAGCAGAAAACCTCGGTGGCTCCATTTCGGTTGAATCAGAGCCCGGTGTTTACACTCAATTTTATGTACAACTTCCCTGGGATGGTAAGAGGATGAGCACATGATCAATGTGTTGATAGTCGATGATGATGCGATGGTCGCGGAACTGAACCGTTGTTATGTTGCCCAGGTACCCGGTTTTACCTGCTGCGCCACAGCCTCAACGTTGCAACAAGCCAGCGAACTGGTGCTCAACAAGCAGCAACCTATCGACCTTATTCTGCTGGATATTTATATGCAGCAGGACAATGGTCTGGATCTGTTACCTGTGTTGCGCCAGGCACAACGCCCCATCGACGTGATTGTGATTTCTTCCGCCGCCGATGCCGACAATATCAAGAAATCACTGAATTATGGTGTTGTGGATTATCTGATCAAACCCTTTCAGTTCTCGCGGTTTGAAGAAGCACTGACAGGCTGGCGTCAGAAGAAAAACTTGATGGATAACCAGCAATATTACGAGCAGGCGGATGTGGACAGGTTGATTCGGGGTAATCTCCAGCAAAACAGCGAATCGAAACGGTTACCAAAGGGCCTGACACCACAAACCCTGCGTACCATTTGCCTGTGGATTGACGCCCATCCGGGTAATGAGTTTTCTACCGATGAACTGGCAAACGCCGTGAATATTTCCCGCGTTTCGTGCCGTAAATACCTTATCTGGCTGGCGCAAAGCGAAATATTGTTTACCAGTATTCACTATGGTGTAACCGGCCGCCCGGTTTACCGTTACCGACTGCAGGCAGAACATTACGCATTACTCAAGCAATACTGCCAGTAACAGTATTTGCCCATGCGTACTTGCCCGGTGTGCGCGTGTTATTGCGCGCTACCGGGGAACCACGCCAGCAGGTATCAACTACCTTGTGGAGCCAGTTGGTAAGATGAGTCCTGCAATGTGAACGTAAATAACTGCTGTGATGAAAGGACAACTCTGCGGTCTTTGGTGACAAAAATCGCTTCAATTCCCGGTTTATTCGCCAGGCAGGCACAACCTTGTTCCACACCCATGCCATATATCAATGTAGTCCAGATATCACCATCAACAGAGTCTTCAGACACAATAGTCACACTGTGAAGTTCGTTATCCAGCGGATACCCTGTGCGCGGGTCAAGAATATGGTGATAACGCTTGCCAGCAAACTCAAACCAGCGCTCATAAGTACCGGATGTCACGACTGACTTTCCTTCCACTTCAATTACGCCAATCAGGTCATCTGGCCCGGCAAACGGTTTTTTCAGGCCGACTGACCAGGGCGTACCCCTCATTTGTGAAGCTCCGCCAAGAGTCTGAACATTGCCGCCCAGGTTAATCAGCCCCTGAAAAACCTGCTGGCTGTGAAGAAAATCCCTGACCCGGTCGGCGATATACCCTTTCGCGATAGCCCCCAGGTCGAGTTCCATACCAGCCTGAGTAAGGAATACGCTATGTTGCTCATCATCCAGTATCACCTGGTGAGGACTGGTTAGGGCTAAACGCGTGCTAATCTCGTCCGCCGGGGGAACACTGCTCCCCTGAAAACCAATTTTCCAGCATTTAACCAGCGGGCCAATGGCGAGGTTAAAAGCACTGTTGGGCAGCAGGCTTGCGGATTTAGCACACTTAATCAACTGATATACCGCCGGGTTAACCACCACCGGGTGCAGACCCGCAGCATGGTTAATGTTCATTACTTCAGAGGGTGAACGGTTAACAGTGAGCAGGTTTTCGTAGTGTTTGATCAGGCGAAAAACCTGGTGGGCCAGGTGTTCATTATGCTGAAAGAGTTTTAACAGAATGGGGGAGCCCATCAGTACGGCGGAGTAAGAATAAACATGAGCTTCTTGCGGCATAGCATCACCTGCAGTATTGCGGGAGAAATACGGTGCCTGCCAGGCCAGCAGGCACCGTAGTGATGTTTAGCGCAACGCGTTGTGTGCTGCGTTACGGCCTGCCAGAATACCGAAGATGATAATATCCGCAACCGCATTACCACCAATACGGTTACCACCATGGATACCCCCAACCACTTCACCGGCCGCAAAAGCACCTTTCAGTACCGCTTTGCTGGCATCCAGAACCTGAGTATCGGTATCAATTGTCACACCACCCATAGTGTGGTGCACCCCCGGGGCGATACGAATCGCATAGAATGGCCCCTGGTTCAGTGGGTGACGCATTGCTGTTTTACGGCCAAAATCTTCGTCATACTGTTTGTCGACAAACACATTGTAACGCTCCAGTGTAGCGAGGAACGCGTGGTAATCCATACCCAGTTTATCGGCCAATTTACGCGGTGATTCAGCACTTTCAACAAACCCGCGCGCGATATACTCATCTGCCGCTTTGTTTTTCAGACGGACCTGTTCATCAAACACCACGTAAGCATATTTTTCCGGTAATGCGATAATCTGCGCAGACACTTTATCGCGGGTTTCCATTTCATTGAAGAAACGGTTACCCGCCTGGCTTACCAGAATTGCCCCACCCCCGCGGATTGATTCAGAAATCAGGTAAGAAGTGGTTTGTTCAACCGTTGGGTGAATTTGAATTTCGCCCATATCCACAGTAGCCGCGCCAATCGCTTCCAGAATGGCAATACCTGAACCTGTCGCACCTTTATGGTTCGTGGTCACAAAGCCATCCAGTTCAGGGCGATATTTCACCACCATGTCACGGTTAGCACTGAAGCCACCGGTTGCCACAACGACGCTTTTTGCGTTGATGACCAGAGATTCATTTTCGTCATTCAACAACTCAACTCCGGCGACAGCGCCATTTTCGTAACGAATCTGGGTTACTGAAGTGTCCAGCATGACATCAATGTTGCGTTTGTTGACGTTTTTCACCAAACCACTTATTAGGAAGCCCCCGACGGCTGACGCGTCAGCCGGGCGGTGAGTACGGTCAATGCTCATCCCACCAGTAATGGTGATGTCGCTCAGTTCGATACCATGCTCTGCCAGCCATTCAATCGCCTGGGGTGCCTGTTCCACAAATTCACGCAGCAAAACCGGGTTATTTTTAAAGTGCCCGCCTTTCAGCGTTTCCTGGTAGAACAGTTCTTTACTGTCTTCAATACCTTTTAATTTCTGGTAGCGTGTTTCTGCCGCGTTCATCCCAACAGAAGCTTTAATGGTGTTCCCGCCAATGCTGGACATTTTTTCCACAATCAGGACTCGGGCACCTTCATCACATGCCTGAATGGCCGCCGCCAGACCTGCACCGCCACTCCCTACCACTACCACATCGTAATGCTGAGGTTGGTTAACATCGCCCCCTTCTTCCAGTAACTGTGCTTTACAGGATTTGGCAATGGCTTTAGAAACTGCTTTTTTCACAGCTTCACTCTGAGTGGTTGCACCGGTAACCGCGTCAACGTGCGGGCTGTTGGCATCCAGAATACGCTCGCGGATGATGTCGAAACTGGTGGAGAACTCAACATCCAGCGCCGGGTTATCCGCCAGGGCAATATCAACAATACGGTCGGTTTCCAGGCTGACATTAATCAATAATTCATTGGCATCATCCTGTACTTTTTCCTGGAAGATACCCGGTTTGAATTTTTTGGAGGCCATGCTCATATCGCGAATCATGGCGTCAACCAGTGAGAATCGCCATAACGGTTCCGGGATGGTTAAGGCTTCACGTTTGGTGCTGTCGATAAACAGATCCAGTTTCTCGCCTTTCGCAATGCGGTCTGCCCAGTCCGGATAGGCAATGCAGGCTTTACCAATAGCGACCAGATCATAGCCATGTTCCATAGCCAGATCCACATCGTCTCTATTCACTACGCCACCTACGCCCATTACCGGAATCTGCGCCAGTTTTTCAGAACGCATGGCAACATATTTCTCGATAAGCGGAGTTGGGTCTGTGGTTTCAACAATGGAAGAACGCAATGTGTAACCAACAGAGAAGTGCAGGTAATCTACACCCCGTTCAGCCAGTTTTTCCAGCAGGAACATGGTGTCATCAAAACGGATGCCTGGTACTTCCAGTTCTTCTGGTGAGAAGCGGTAGCCGATAATAAAAGACGGGTCAGCGTATTGCTGCACCATCTGGTGGGTAATTTCCAGCACAGCCATAGGGAAACGGGCACGGTTATCACGGTTGCCGCCCCATTTATCTGTACGCAGGTTTGAGTTCGGAGAGAAGAACTGCTGAATCAGATAAGTGTTGGCACCGTGAATTTCCACGCCATCAAACCCGGCCTGAATCGCGCGGCGGACACCCTCACCAAATTTGGTTATCATGCCGTCCACTTCTTCAGCGGTCAGTTCTTCTGGTGTGGCAGCTCCATCACGAGGTGCAGCGACAGCGCTCGGGCCAACCGGCGCACGGCCACCAATCAGTTTTGGCTCAACCATACGGCCGCCATGGTAAATCTGCAGAACAGCTTTAGAACCCCTGCTCTTGATTGCTTCCGCGATTTTTGCCAGGCCTTCGATTTTGTTGTCGTTATCAATACCAATAGCGCCAGGGAACGCCAGGCCACGGTCATCAATAAAGCAGCACTCAACAATAACTGTACCTATCGCACCAGCACGTTCACGGTAGTACTCAACCAGTTCGCTATTGACGGTACCATCATAAAAACCGGTACAGGTTGTCATCGGCGCCATCAACAGGCGGTTTTTCAATACAGTGCCATTGGGTAACGTAAATGGACTCAAGACTTTATCGTCACTGTTCATATTAGCAGCTCCAAAGATCATAATTTTAAAAATTGAATTCTGTTGCCGGTGTTTTATTTTTCTTTTTTATTCGTTACCGATTGCATACCTTTAATATAAATCCTTTTTTAGTTCCAAAAGTAATAACATTAGTTAAATAACTATTTACCGAGAAAATTAAGGAGAATTTCACTAATTAAAAAGCAATTTTAAATTCATAATTTACATAAACACAATTTTATTTAACCTTTTATTTACCTATAATCAAAAGTGTTAATAAACACAATGAAAGACCACAAAACCCGCACCAGTAAAGGGATGTAACAACTCCTACCAGTAGAAACTTAACGTAAAAAAATGAGAGTAAAATACAAACAAAGAGATTATCTCAATCGAGGTTAAAAAAAATCGCAATTCACATGCAAAATTAAAGGCTATTCTCGTGATTTTTATTTACATTAGAATTTATTATTCAAAAATGAAAATATCGCCGTAATTTATTGATCCTGATCAAAAGTAGAAAATATAAAAAAAGCATTATATAAGCATTTAGTCGGGCCAGGAGATTTACTACCGATCCGTAGAAAATACCAAAGAGAGGTCGATTAAAATGTCACTATTAAATAACTAAAAAAACTTAAGTAACTAAAAAAATCAGAGCTGTCTTATCTGTGCATCACAAGATTCTTAACTACTTATAGACAAATCATCATGAAAGAAACTACGAAAACATCGGTTACAAAACCGGCAAGCAAAGCACCGGGGGGTAAAAAAAACCGCCTGCTGTTTATGCTCCTGCCAGTTCTGGTAGCAGTATTACTACTGCTGGTCCCTACTCCTCAAGGCTTACAACCCTATGCATGGCACTTCTTTGCCATTTTTGTTGGTGTTATTGTCGGGCTGATTTTTGAGCCGTTACCCGGTGCCGTGATTGGCCTGACAGGTGTCGTTGTCATCGCGCTGTTTAGTCAGTGGTTGCTGTTCAGCCCTGACGAGATGGCTGCACCGAAGTTCAAAATGGCTGCTGCGTCGTTTAAATGGGCGGTGAGTGGTTTCGGTAACTCCACCGTCTGGCTTATCTTCGGTGCATTCATGTTTGCCGCAGGCTATGATAAAACCCAGTTTGGTCGCCGCCTGGCGCTGATTCTGGTGAAATATCTTGGCCGCCGCAGTCTGACACTGGGTTACGCCATTACTCTGGCAGATCTGTTACTGGCTCCGTTCACCCCCTCAAATACAGCACGTAGTGGTGGCACGATTTACCCCATCATTGCCAACCTGCCTCCACTTTACGGTTCAAAACCTAATGATCCGAGTGCTCGCAGAATTGGTTCCTACCTGATGTGGGTAGCCATTACCGCCACCTGTATAACCAGCTCCATGTTCCTGTCCGCACTGGCACCAAACCTGCTGGCACTGGCCCTGGTGAAAAGCACCGTCGGTATTGCTATCTCCTGGGGCAACTGGTTCATGGCTTTCCTGCCTCTGGGTGTACTGCTGATTCTCATTATGCCGCTGTTGGCTTACTGGCTGTATCCGCCTGAAGTCAAAATCAACGATGAAGTACCGCGCTGGGCGAGTGAAGAACTGGCTAAACTGGGGCGTCTGTCTCGTAACGAAATTCTGTTGCTGGTGTTCGTGTGCTGTGCACTGATGATGTGGATTTTCGCTGCCAGTTGGATTGAACCGGCAATGGCTGCATTACTGGTTATCACACTGATGCTGTGGACTGGTGTACTGGAGTGGAGCGATATTACGGGCAACAAAGCAGCCTGGAACACATTTGTGTGGTTCGCAACGCTGGTTGCGCTGGCAGGTGGCCTTTCTTCAACCGGCTTTATTAGCTGGCTGGGTAAAGAAGGTGGCGCACTGATGAGTGGTATTTCTCCGGGCACTGCAACAATTGTACTGCTGCTGGCGTTTTACCTGCTGCACTATCTGTTTGCCAGCACGACGGCACACACCACCGCATTGCTGCCAGCTGTACTGACTATCGGTTCCACTATTCCGGGTATGAACATGCAAGTCTTCTGCCTGTTGCTGGTCACTTCGTTAGGTGTGATGGGTATCATCACGCCATATGGTACTGGCCCCAGCCCGATATACTATGGTAGTGGTTACTTACCGACCAAAGACTACTGGCGTCTGGGAACCATCTTCGGTGTCCTGTTCCTGGTAGCACTGATTGTGATTGGCTATCCATGGATGTCCATGATGTTCTGATGATTACCGGGGCGCTACGCCCCGGTTTTACACTGTCTGCACCTCAGCCTTTGCCATGCTATATCGCTGGCGAAGGCATCAATAACGACCGTCGCCAACAGCTGTGTCACTGGAAGAATGGCGACAATAATGGATGAAGTGAGGAACAAAATGTCAACCAAACCCTTCTACTACCAGAATCCTTTTCCTGTAGCAAAAGACGATACCGAATACTATCTGTTAACCAAAGACTATGTCTCTGTCAGTGAATTTGACGGCGAAAGCGTCCTGAAAGTGGACCCCAAAGCCCTGACTCTGCTGGCTCAGCATGCATTCCGCGATGCCGCGTTCCTGTTGCGCCCGTCGCACCAGAAACAGGTGGCGGCCATTCTCAGCGACCCACAGGCCAGTGAAAACGACAAATATGTGGCGCTGCAGTTCCTGCGTAACTCGGAAATTGCCGCCCGTGGCGTGCTGCCCACCTGCCAGGATACCGGTACCGCCATCATTATGGGGAAAAAAGGCCAGCGCGTCTGGACCGGCGGCGGCGATGAAGCGGCCCTGGCGCAGGGGGTGTACAACACCTATACCGAAGAGAACCTGCGTTATTCCCAGAACGCTCCGCTGGATATGTACAAAGAAGTCAACACCGGCACCAACCTGCCGGCCCAGATTGACCTCTACAGCGTGGATGGCGACGAATACAAATTCCTGTGTATCGCCAAAGGCGGCGGTTCAGCCAACAAAACCTATCTGTACCAGGAAACCAAGGCGCTTATCACGCCTGCCAGACTGAAGAACTACCTGGTGGAGAAAATGCGGACTCTGGGTACGGCGGCCTGCCCGCCATACCATATCGCTTTTGTGATTGGTGGTACGTCGGCTGAAAGCACCCTGAAAACCGTGAAACTGGCGTCCACCCGTTATTACGACGGCCTGCCAACAGAAGGCAACGAGCACGGCCAGGCATTCCGCGATGTACAACTGGAACAGGCGCTGATGACCGAAGCGCAGAACCTGGGTCTTGGCGCACAGTTCGGCGGGAAATACTTTGCCCATGATATCCGGGTTATCCGCCTGCCGCGCCACGGGGCATCCTGCCCGGTTGGTATGGGCGTGTCCTGCTCCGCAGACCGTAATGTGAAAGCGAAAATCAACCGCGAAGGCATCTGGATTGAGAAGCTGGAAGATAACCCCGGTCAGTACATTCCGGCAGCGCTGCGCGGCGAAAATGAAGGCGAAGTGGTGAAAGTGGACCTGAACCGCCCGATGAGCGAAATCCTGCAACAGCTGTCGCAGTTCCCGGTGTCCACCCGGCTTTCCCTGAACGGCACCATTATTGTCGGGCGCGACATTGCCCATGCCAGACTGAAAGAGTTGCTGGACAGCGGTGAAGAACTGCCACAGTACATTAAGGACCACCCGATTTATTACGCCGGCCCGGCCAAAACACCGGAAGGGTATGCCTCCGGCTCTCTGGGCCCAACCACAGCCGGGCGCATGGACTCCTATGTGGATTTACTGCAGTCCCACGGTGGCAGCATGATTATGCTGGCGAAAGGCAACCGCAGCCAGCAGGTGACGGATGCCTGTAAGAAACACGGTGGCTTCTACCTGGGCAGCATTGGTGGCCCGGCGGCGGTGCTGGCGCAACAGAGTATCAAGAGCCTGGAGTGTGTGGCTTACCCGGAACTGGGTATGGAAGCTATCTGGAAAATCGAGGTGAAAGATTTCCCGGCGTTTATCCTGGTGGACGACAAAGGTAACGATTTCTTTCAGCAAATCACCAACAAATGCGATAACTGTGGAATGAAATAACTAACAGAGCAAGCCGTTCACAGCTCTGCCACATATACTGCGTCACATTTATGGCTCGCTACAGTGAGCCATATTTTTTGGAAAAACAGCCCGGCAAAACCGGCCTGCAAGAAAGTTCTTTCACCGCATGGTATCAGCCAGATAAACAGCCATATTGTCACCTTTATTGTTATCAATATTTAACACTATTCACCCATCCTGCTTATAGCTCAGCCATTTCCGCCACGGCATAATTTCCCTTGTTCCACCCGACAAAACTAACAATAAACTGGAACACTATTTGTCTGCCCATCAATTCACCTGGTACATCAGCAATAATGGATAATGAAAACCATGTCTGACGCACACTTCGCCGCACCCTTATTTATTCAGGAAAAAAATGAAGAGGACATCAATCTCGCTCTGACACCCTGGTTTTGTAACACGTCCAATGGGCCAGTCTGGGTTGCCGAACCCGCACCCGAAATAGTGCGTGTGGAAGCTGTACCCACCAACCCGGCAATTGCCATGGGCACACCTTATGTTGTCGCGGATATTGTGAAAGTGATACCGAACCCACCCTGGGGTACAGAAACACAGCTGGGATTCAGCGCGACAGAAGTGGTTTTTGAGCCTTTCTGGGCCACCCCGGCTATTGCGGCGGCATTTGGAGCGACGCTGATTCAACCCGGGCAGGCGATTCAGGTTTCCAGCCCGGTAAACCCACTACAATATGTAGAATATGATTATGGTGTATTTGCCGGCCACTGGTCTCCCTACCAGGGCACGGGCAATACGCTACTGACTGTTTCCTGCACTGATCTTGAACACCACGATTTTCCCCATGTATTCGCTTCCACAGACCCGCTACAACCTCTGGTGGTTTCGGTAGGCCGTTACTGGCCTGAACAGGCTATTATTCGTGTCGCAGACCTGTGGGTAAAACAGGGCGATGCATTGTATATTCCGCCCAAGCCAGCACTGCCCAACCAGGTTTGCCTTGATTTGCATAATAACCGTAATTCGGCACTGGCATGCTGGGGTAATATTCGCCAAAACAGCATAACAACACACACGCTATTACAACAAAACAACGGGTACTTCTACTGGTACTGGAATGCTCTGGCAACAGTACACAGTCGCCCGGTCATGCCTGGTTAATTTATTTTTTGGAGAGAGTTTTATGGCAGACATCAGTGAACTCACCAGCGATAACGCAGTGTATAAAACGTTACTGGAATCGACCCTGGCTATTCCGTGGAAAATAGACTGGTCAACCATGTCATTCGCCTATATAGGCCCACAAATCGAACCACTTTTAGGCTGGGAACAGGCCAGTTGGGTTTCTGCTGAAGACTGGGCAATGCGTATTCATCCTGAAGACCGGGAGCGTGTGGTCAACTTCTGCATTGCCCAGTCTCAGGCTGGCGTAGATCATGAAGCCGATTACCGGGCACTGACAAAAGATAATGGATATGTGTGGATCCGCGATGTCGTGCATGTGGTGCGCAAGGAAAATGGAGAACCAGACAGCCTGATTGGTTTTATGTTTGATATCAGTGAACGGAAGAAAACAGAGGAAAAACTCATTGCGCTGCAAAAAGAGCTCGAAGCTTTATCTTACAAAGACGGGCTTACAGGTATTGCTAACCGCCGCCGCTTTGACGCCACGCTCGCCGTGGAGCTGGAAAGCGCCCGACGGGGAAAAACCCCTTTGTCACTGTTGATGCTGGATATCGATTTCTTCAAACAGTTTAATGACATGTACGGCCACATTCAGGGAGACCAGTGTTTGATCCGTGTCGCACAAACCCTGAGCCTGGCCCTTGAAGGCCCACGTGACCTGGTTGCCCGCTATGGTGGCGAAGAGTTTATCATTATCCTGCCCAATGCTGATGCTGTTATGGCAGGCAATATTGCAGAGCGTTGCCAACGACTTATCGCCAAACAAGCCATTGAGCATAAAGGTTCACCACACCAGGGGCTTGTCACCACCAGCATAGGTTGCCTCACTGCCATGCCAGATGAATCATTAAAACCGACCGAATTTATTCGCAAGGTGGACCAGTTACTTTACCGGGCCAAACAAAATGGCCGTAACTGTGTTGAAAAACAAGCGCAGTAACTCATGAAGGCCACACCTACGTGGCCTTTTGGCATTAACGGCGAGCAACCTGCTCACCTTCTTTCTGACCAGCAATGCTCTGTGCGTAATTGCCACTCAGGCAACCGTACGTTTTGCCTTTGCAGGTAATACCACCAGAAAACTGGCAAGTGTGAACAAGGCAATAATCCAGGCCATTGTCCAGGTGTACCGTCGTGGAAGAAAGCCAGTAACAGTGATGGAATAATACCATTGCCATATTGCAACGCCCCTGTCAAAGCAGAGTCAGCACCAGCGATATGTAGCACTTCATCCAGCGCAGCCGATGTGGATATTGCCGCGATTATCCCGTTCATAGAAAAGAAGATAAAAAACAGTAATCACAATACTGGCAATCCCGGCCAATTAATGCACCGAGAATGGCAATAAGGGCGACAGGTGTTTTTGCGGGGGAAGGCGTTCCCGCCCTGGCCCAGGAGACAGGAAAGAAACACAACAGAAAGGAACGGTGTGCTACACCAGTTAAGTGAACCATGCAGATACCCCGGCGATAGCGGCCAGGGAAGCAGGAACAATAGTCAGGACCAGCACCGTTTGTTTGTGTATCGCCTTATGTAACATACCCGAAAACTCACCACGAAAACCGTTTATTTCACCGCGCATGGCGGCCATTTCGCCACGTAATTCCCCCATTTCACCGCGCAATTCCTCACGCAGCTCACTCATTTCACCGCGCAACTCCTCACGCAGCTCACTCATTTCACCGCGCAACTCCTCACGCAACTCACCCATTTCAGCACGTAACTCACCACGCAACTCGGTAATATCAGATTTAGTAGCAAACTGTTCAGAGCGTGTGGTTAATGCGGCAAGGTTTACCCGGATATCGGCGACATCGACTTCGAGCTTCCCCACCCGCAGGCCGAGATTCTGCAAAAAATAATCCCGTGAGCCCTGATGTGGGTAGCGATTTTTGAGGCGACAAACACGCACACTGGTGATTTTGGGCATACTACTCATACGTTATGTTTCCTTACCTGAACACACTCTTCCTGTTAACACGAATTATCCCCTGTTTTTTGACAAGGGAAAATAGTGCTTCGAATAACTCTGCAATTCTCATCGCAGAAAAATCACGCAAGAATGAAACAGTTTCAGGAAGATGCAGCGAGACGCGCAGCAAACAGCAAAAACAAACCACCGGTAATACGGTTAAGCCAGCGAGCCACAGCAGGCTTTTTCAGAATATGGGCCACACGGCGTGATGCATTAATAAGCGTGAGTGACCAGAGTGTCCCCAACACCACATGAATGGATACCAGCAAGAAAGTCCACTCTACCGGATTGTGCCCCATCGGGATAAATTGCGGCAAAAAAGAGACATAAAACACACCAACTTTAGGATTCAACACGTTGCCCAGCACCCCACGGATAAACCAGTTACTGTGCCGGGCAGTTCCCTCGCCTTCGTTTAATTGAGGCGTTACAGGGGTACGTAACATATGAAAAGCAAGCCAGCACAAATACACCGCACCAGCCCATTTCAACAGCATGTAAGCCAGTTCAGAAACAGCCAGTAGTGCCGCCAGGCCAAATGCGACCATCGCGCCCCAAATAAAGCACCCGGTATTAATCCCCAGCGCAGCCATAAACGCTTTCCGGCTACCTTCAACGGTTGCCGTGCGTAAAATCAGTGCGGTATCAAGACCAGGCGTGATTGTCAAAAGTGAGGCTGCAAGGGAGTAGGCAAGAAGGGAATCAGTGACCGTCATTTTCGAGCTCCGAAAGAGTGGAAATTACATAAATCCCCCCGTACAGACAAGCTTTTTATACAAAAAAATCTCACGCCCTTCCATGGGCATGGAATAACTGCAAATCACTGATCCAAATTTGGGACAAATGTATTCAACCAGGATGAAGACCCCGGACGCCTCTTCTTAACCTGCGCCACAAACTTGTATGACAGCTTTTGTTAATTTTGCTTAAGCTGTCACATAGCTTTCCTGTTCTGGCCGCTACACTGGCAGTAAATTTTGTCACCTTCTACTGACACAGGAGTCTTTGCATGTCTGGTCTGGTTAACTGGGGCATTCTGGGTTACGCCCGTATTGCAAGAAATTCACTTATCCCGGCTATCAGCCGGGCCACTAATGCACATTTATATGGCGTAGCTTCGCGTAACAGTGCGCAACTCCCCACTGGCGAATGGGATAAAAGCTACCCGGATTACGCCAGCCTGCTGGCAGATGAAGCGATTGATGCCGTCTACATTCCCCTGCCCAATTCACTGCATAAAACCTGGGTGATACGCGCACTGGAAGCCGGGAAGCATGTTTTATGTGAAAAACCGTTAGGCCTGACCGCCGAAGAAGGCAACGCGATGCATAAGGCCGCGCAACAACATGGCCGCATCCTGATGGAAGCCTTTATGTACCGCTACACACACCGGATGCAGGCGGTAAAATCCGTGCTGGCAAGCGGTGTGCTCGGCGATATTCGCCATATCAATGCCACTTTCCGTTTCCTGTTAAACCGGCCAGGTACCATAAAAATGCAGCCTGCTTTAGGTGGCGGAGCCCTGTACGATGTGGGTTGTTACCCGGTGAATTTTGTCGGCATGGTCACTCAACGGGTACCGGTTCGTTGTGAAGTGTTATGCGAGATGGATAACGGTGTGGACACGCAGCTATCGGCGATTTTGCAGTATGACGACGGGCTGATAGCCAATATTCACTGCGGGTTTAACAGTTTTGGCAGCAATTTTGCCGAAATTATTGGCACTAAAGGTTTACTGCGCATTGACGACACCTTCCAGGACAATGCCGGGGATATTTGGCTGCACACTGATGAAGGCAGCCGCGCAATCCCCGTTGAGGAGTCGGACCGTTATCTGGCGGAAGTCAGCCAGTTTTCCGCCGCAGTCCTGAAGCAACCTGCGCACTGCCTGTCACTGGAAGAGAGTATCCGTAACCTGCAGGTGCTGGATATGATCCGGGCGAAAATGCCCGAGTCATAAGAGAAAATAACTGCGTCAGGTAAAAGTGAAGGTTTATTGAGTAGCCTGCCAGCCGCCACCCAAAGCAGCTATCAGCGCCACGCTGGCAACCCACTGGGTGCTTTGCAAAGACAGCAGGCTTTGTTGTTCTGACAGGCTGCTGTTCTCTGTGGTGGCGACATCCAGGTAGTCAATCATGCCGGCTTCATACTGGTTGCGTGTCACCCGGGCTGATTCTTTCGCGGCGGCGGTGGCTCGCTGCTGCACCACCACTTCCTGCTGCAATGTATTCAGTTCAACCAGGTCATCCTCAACTTCCTGCATGCCTTCCAGCACGGCCTGGCGGTAGTTTGCCACGCTGGCGTCATACGCGGCTCTGGCCTGGTCTACTTGTGCCGATGTCGCGCCAAAATCCAGCAACGTGCCGCTTAACTCTGGCCCAAGGGACCAGACCCGGTAAGGTAAAGCAAACAGGTTGTGGAATACCGACGACGACGTTCCGCCGCTGGCACTCAGCGTCAGGTCCGGGAAATAGCCCGCAATCGCCACGCCCACTGCAGCATTGGCGGCTGCCACTTCCCGCTCTGCATAAGCGATATCCGGGCGGCGTTGCAGCAATTGAGCCGGTACAGCCTGAGGCAGAGCGGGCAAAGTGGCAGCCAGTTTTGCCACCGGCAGGCTGAACTCCGCTGGCGCTTTGCCCATTAATAATGCAATAGCGTGCTCAAGCTGAGCACGCTGCCACTGGTAATCCAGCGCGGAAGCCCGGGCACTTTCTAATTGCATTTGTGCCTGCGCCAGAGTGGCGCGTGATTCCGTCCCGGCACCATATTTGTTTTCGATCACAGTAAGATAGCGCTGGTAAGCCGCCACACTCTGTTGGTACAAAGCGATTTTTTCATCCATTACCCGCAACTGAAAATAATCCTGCGCCAGTTCAGACTGGGCACTGAGTGTCATGTTCGCCAGTTCGGCTGCGCTGGCCTGGGCACTTGCTTTGTTCTCTTCCAGCGTGCGGCGCAGTTTGCCCCATATATCCAGTTCCCAACTGGCGCTCAGCTCCGCCTGATGGCTGTTGCTGGTGGTGCGTTGCCCGGTAGTACTGGAACGGCTGCCGCTACGGGTTGAGCTGGCATCATAGCTTACCGAAGGCAATAGCCCGGCGCGCGACTGTGCCGCCAGCGCCAGCGCTTCACGGTACTGCGCTGCATATTTGGCAATATTCTGGTTGGAGATAACCACCTGAGTCAGCAGCCCGTCCAGTACCGGGTCATGGTATACCGACCACCAGGCACCTTTGTTTTTATCATCCTGCGGCGCGGCCTGTTGCCACCCCTGCGCTTCTTTATAATGCAGCGGCATGTTGATTGCCGGGCGGTGATAATCCGGGCCCACAGCACAGCCGCTTAACACCAGCGATAACGCCAGAGCAGTGATTCGCAACGTTCTTTTCATCAATTAAGGTTCCACATGGCGTAAACGGTGCCATCTGCGTTTTGTGGCACGGCTGAGGCTGTCCAGCCAAAGATAAACCACCGGAGTGGTAAACAGGGTTAATAGCTGGCTGAGTGCAAGCCCACCGGCAATTGCCAGCCCCAGCGGGCTGCGTAAATCGGCATCGCCGCCACTGCCGAGCGCCAGGGGTAACGCGCCGAAAAATGCAGCCAGCGTGGTCATCATAATGGGGCGAAAACGCATCAGGCACGCCTGGGTTATCGCCTGCTGGGGTTTCAGGCCCTGGCGACGTTCAGCATCCAGCGCAAAATCAATCATCATAATGGCGTTTTTCTTCACAATGCCTATCAGCAAAATTATCCCAATCAGCGCAATCACGGTGAGCTGGGTATTGGTCAGCAGAAGCAGCAACAAAGCCCCTACCCCGGCGGAAGGCAGCGTGGACAGAATCGTCAACGGATGAATATAGCTTTCATACAATACGCCCAGCACAATGTAGACCGCCGCCAGAGCGGCAACAATTAACCACGGCATGGTGGCAGTCAGTTCACCAAAGGCTTTTGCCGTTCCCTGGAACCCGGCCTGAATGGATGACGGTAAACCAATTTTCGCCAGTGCCTGTTTAATCAGCACCTGTGCCTGCTCCAGCGACACACCATCGTTAAGGTTAAACGCGATAGTACTGGTGGCAGACTGGCCCTGGTGAGCAACAGAAAGCGGCGCATTTCCACCGACAAATTTTGCAAAAGCAGATAACGGCACGCGGTCGCCATCGTCATTCACGACGTACAGTTCGTTGAGGATCTCCGGGTCGCGGGTGTAGTCATCTGCCAGTGTCATCACGACATGGTACTGATTCAGGGTATGATAAAGCGTGGCTATCTCGCGCTGGCTGAAGGCATTATTGAGCATGGTATCCAGCATCCTGACATTGACACCCAGCCGGGTGGCCTGATCACGGTCTATCTGAATCACCACTTCCTGCCCACCGGTTTGTGAGTCTGAATCAACACTATTCAGTTGTGGAATCGCTGCCAGTGCTGCCTGCACTTTGGGCGTCCAGGTGCGTAACAGATCCAGGTCATCGGCCTGTAAGCTGTACTGGTATGTGGCATTGGCACTCCGCCCGCCAATATGCAAATCCTGCGCGGCCATTAAAAACAGCTGTGCACCGGGGATATGACGAGTTTTAGCACTCAGCCGGTTTGCCACTTCTGTTGCCGTGGCAGAGCGTTTATCAAAATCTTTCAGGCGCACAAAGAAGTTAGCGGAGTTACGCGAACCAAACCTTCCGCCACCCATAGATGACATCACACTTTCTACTGCCGGGTCTGATTTAATGATTTTGGTGAACATCAGCATTTTCGGCTTCATTGCCTGGAAGGAGATGTTCTGGTCTGCCCGCAGTGCGCCCATCAACAGGCCAGTATCCTGGTTGGGGAAGAACCCTTTTTGCACTACTGAATAGAGAAACAGGTTCAGAAGCACCGTCAGAAGTAAACTCAGCATGGTGAACTTCTGGTGTTTCATCACCCAACCCAGCCCGCGCGAATAGGCAGCAAGCAGACTGTTAAGCTGGTTTTCAATAAACTGGTAAACCGGGTGCGGGCGCTTTGTGACAGCAGGTTTGGCTTTCAGCAGGCGTGAGCACAGCATGGGCGTCAGGCTAAGGGAAACAAACATCGAAATCAGCAATGAGACCGTCAGAGTAACCGCGAATTCCCGGAACAGGCGGCCCACGATACTGCCCATCAACAAAATAGGAATAAATACTGCCACCAGAGAAACCGTCATAGACAACACAGTAAAGCTGACTTCTTTTGCGCCACGTAACGCCGCACGCACCGGGCTCAGGCCGGATTCAATATGCCGGGCAATGTTCTCCAGAACTACAATGGCATCATCGACAACAAACCCGGTGGAAATAATTAACGCCATCAGCGAGAGGTTATCCAGGCTGTAACCCAGCATATACATCACAGCACAGGTGCCTATCAGGGAGACCGGCAGAGCCAGTGCGGGAATGATAACTGCCTGAATATTACGCAAGAACACAAACACCACCGCAATCACCAGCAACACAGCTATCAGCAGGGTTTCTTCAGTGTCATACAGCGATGCCCGCACGGTTGGGGAGCGGTCCACCACCAACTTTAACTGGGTATCTGCTGGCAGGTCTTTACGCAGGGCGGGTAGCTTCGCTTTAATGGCATCAATCGTTTCCAGCATATTAGCCCCGGCCTGGCGGGTTATGCCTACCATCACCGATGGCGTGGCATTCAGGAAGCCCGCCTGGTATTTGTCTTCCACCGAGTCATAAACACGGGCAACATCGCTCAGCCGGATTGCCCTGCCATTCTGATAATAGATAACCAGGTTGCGGTACTGCGCGGCTTTATCTAACTGACCATTGCTGTCCACCACCCAGGACTGGGTTTTGCCTTCTAACATACCTTTTGGCTGGTTGGTGGTGCTGTTTGCCACAGCCTTGCGCACGGTATCAAGCGAAATGCCGTAATGAGTCAGTTGCTGGGGTTGCAGGTCAATACGTACAGCCGGTAACGCACTGCCCATCAGGGAAACCTGGCCCACGCCCTGAACCTGCCCCATCGCCTGCTCAATTTTACTTTCGGCCAGGTCGTAGAGCTCACCCGGGCTGCGGTTACTGGAGGTTAATGCCAACATCACAATAGGAGCATCAGAAGGGTTGGCTTTGCGGTAAGTCGGCAACGATTCCATGCTGCTGGGCAGTAAACTGCGCGAAGCGTTAATTGCAGCCTGGACATCACGCGCCGCGCCATTGATATCGCGGTTCAGTTCGAACTGCAAAACAATATTGGTTGACCCCTGGGAACTGCTGGAAGTCATCTCTGTGATACCGGCAATTTGCCCCAGAGCACGCTCCAGTGGTGTGGCAACCGTTGCCGCCATGGTTTCAGGGCTGGCGCCCGCCAGGCTGGCACTAACCATGATGGTGGGGAAATCCACCTGAGGCAACGGAGCCACTGGCAACAAACGGTAGCCAAGCCCGCCCAGCAGGAGAATAGCCAGGGTAAGCAACAACGTTGCCACCGGGCGGAAGATAAAGAGCCGTGTCAGGTTCATTATTCGCCCCGGGTCTGTTGCTGGCGGCGTTTAACCCAGGCAGAGCCACGCCGGGCAAGACCATCAAACCACAGGTATATCACTGGCGTGGAAAACAGCGTTAGTACCTGGCTGACAATCAAGCCGCCAACAATCACCAGCCCCAGCGGCCGACGCAGTTCGGCCCCCGAGCCAGATGCCAGCATCAGTGGCAGTGCGCCCAGTAACGCTGCCATGGTGGTCATCATAATAGGGCGAAAACGTAGCAGGCACGCCTGATGGATAGCATCCCGGGGGCTCAGGTGCTGGTGGTGTTCAGCTTCCAGCGCGAAGTCGATCATCATGATCGCATTCTTTTTCACAATGCCTATCAGCAGAATAACCCCAATCAGCGCTATCAGGCTGAACTCAGATCCTGCCAGGATCAGGGTCAGTAATGCACCCACGGCGGCAGACGGCAGCGTGGAAAGAATAGTGACCGGGTGAATAAAGCTTTCATACAGGATGCCCAGCACCACATACATGGTCAGTAACGCGGCGAGGATCAACCACAATGTATTGCTGGTGGCACTCTGGAATGCCGCCGTTTCTCCCTGGTAACGTAATGTGATTCCACCTGGCATCCGGAGTTGCTGGCTGACATCACTGATAGCCTGCTGCGCATCATCCAGCGAGTAGCCTTTATTCAGGTTAAACGAAACCATCACCGCCGGGAACTGGTTGAGGCGCATGTGCATCAGTGAACCAGTGCGTTCATGAATGGTAGCAATGGACGTCAGTTTCACCATGCCCATTGTGCTGCTGTCACTGCCTGAATCACTGCCGGAGGACGAGCTGCTCGTTGAGCTGTCGCTACTAGAACTGCTGCCAGAAGTGGTGTCGGAGGTGGTTGTGGACGGCTGCAACCAGATATCATCAAAGGATGCGGGCGATTGCTGGTATTTCGGCGCCACTTCCAGCACCACGCGATACTGGTTCGCCTGGGTAAAAATGGTAGAGACCAGGCGCTGACCGAACGCATTGTAGAGCGCGGTATCCACATCGGAGGCGGTAATACCGTAACGGGCTGCTTTGTCGCGGTTTAGTTCAACCCAGGCAACACGCCCCTGGTCCTGCAAATTACTGACTACACCATTAAATTCCGGGCGTTTTTGTAATGCCGCCACCAGTTTGGGTGTCCAGTCCGCCAGGTCTTCACTGTTGGCATCATCCAGCGTGAACTGATACTGGCTGGGTGTCACCTGGTCGTTGACTGTCAAGTCCTGAGCCGGTTGCAGGTAGAGCTGGATCCCGGCCACTTGCTTCGCGGCCTGTTGCAACTGGCTAATCACCACATCTGCTTTGTCATCCCGCTCATCAAAGGATTTCAGGTTAATTTGAATACGCCCGCTGTTCAGGCTGGTATTACTGCCATCAATCCCAATAGTGGACGATAAACTTTCCACAGAAGGATTTTGCAAAATGATTTTCGCCAGTGCCTGCTGGCGTTTTGCCATTTCATTGAATGACACATCCTGAGAAGCGACTGTCACGCCCTGGATCAGGCCGGTATCCTGGGTGGGAAAGAACCCTTTAGGAATGGCGATATACAACACCGCCGTCAGTACAAAGGTTCCGAGTGCAACCAGTAAAGTCAGTTTTTGGTGGTTGAGCACCAGGGTAAGTAACCGGTCATAGCCCCGAATCAGGCTGTCAAAAACTTCACCACCTTTGCGGGAAAAGCGCGACTGCTGTTGTGGGGGAATATGGCGCAGTAAGTAAGCGCATAACATTGGTGTCAGCGTCAGTGACACCAGCATGGAAACCAGAATAGAAACCGCCAGCGTAATGGCAAACTCCCGGAATAACCGGCCAACCACATCGCCCATAAACAACAGTGGGATCAGTACGGCAATCAGGGAGAAAGTCAGTGAGATGATGGTAAAGCCGATTTGCTGCGAACCTTTCAGTGCCGCCTGCATTGGGGTTTCCCCCTCTTCAAGGCGCCGGGAAATGTTTTCCACCACCACAATGGCGTCGTCAATAACAAACCCGGTGGCGATAGTCAGCGCCATCAGCGACAGGTTGTTCAGGCTGAAATCCGCGAGGTACATCACCCCGAAGGTGCCCACCAGCGATAACGGCACCGCCACGCTGGGGATAAGCGTGGCAGCAACATTGCGCAGAAACAGGAAGGTCACCATGACCACCAGCGCTATCGACAGCATCAGTTCAAACTGCACATCGTGAATAGATGCGCGGATTGTCTGGGTGCGGTCAGACAGCACGGTCATTTTCACGCCATTGGGCAACGCGGCCTGCAATTTGGGTAACTGTGCCTTGATGCTATCCACGACCTGAATAACGTTGGCGCCCGGCTGGCGTTGCACACTGATGACAATCGCCGGGTTGTTGTTTGCCCATGCGGACTGAAAGGTATTCTCCGGCCCTTCTTCAATATGCGCGATATCTTTCAGGCGCAACGCCGCACCGTTTTGATATGTGAGGATCAGGTTGCCATATTCCGCCGCCGTGCGCAGTTGGTCGTTGGCGTCAATGGTTACTGAGTGGTATTTGCCGTCAAACCCACCTTTAGAACCGTTTACATTACTGTTGCTAATCAGTGTGTTGACATCTTCCAGAGTCAGCCCGTGGGCGGCAAGCGCTTTGGGGTCCATCTGTACCCGAATGGCAGGCTGATGCCCGCCAGCCAGTGTCACCATCCCTACCCCGGAGATTTGTGACAACTTGAGTGCCACACGCGTATTCACCAGGTCCTGTACGGTGGTCAGCGGCAATGAATCTGAGCTGGCGGCCAGGGTGATTACCGCACTGTCTGCCGGGTTAACTTTTTTATAGGTTGGAGGGTTAGGTAAATCACTCGGTAACAGGTTATTCGCCGCGTTGATGGCGGCCTGAACTTCCTGCTCCGCAACATCCAGCGACAATTCCAGTTCAAATTTGAGCGTGATTATTGACGAGCCACCGGAACTGGTGGACGTCATTTGGCTCAGGCCCGACATTTGGCCCAACTGGCGCTCCAGTGGGGAGGTCACCGATGAAGCCATCACATCCGGGCTGGCGCCCGGATAAAGTGTGGTGACCTGAATCGTGGGGTAATCCACCTGCGGTAACGCGGAGGTGGATAAAAAGCGGTAGGCAAAGATCCCGGCAATTAACACCCCTACCATAATTAACACGGTAGCGACCGGCCGCAGTATAAACAGGCGTGACGGATTCATTTGGCCTCAGGCGCGGTTTTAGTTTGTGTTTCACCCACCACGGAGACTTTGCTGCCGTTAGACAGACGGTCAATCCCTTCGGTAACAACCCGGTCACCAGGCGAGATACCTTTCAGTATTGCCTGCTGGTCATCATTCACTTGTGGCCCGGCGGTGACCGCTTTACGTGTAACGGTATTATCTTTGTTGATAACAAAGACAAAATAGCCTTCATTACTCAACTGCAACGCCTGGCGTGGGATCACCGTGGCATCTTTAAGCACACTGGTTTGCAGGCGCAGGTTCACAAACTGATTGGCATATAAACTTTCATCCTGATTAGGGAAAATCGCTTTCAGTTCAACGGTTCCGGTACTGGTATCAATCTGGTTGCTGATAAATTTAACCTCACCGGTTCCCAGTGCCGTGGTGTTGTCCTGGTCAAAAGCCGTTGCCGGCAAACTTTGGCCGTTATGCAATGCTTTTACCAGCACCGGGATATTGCTTTGCGGCACACTGAATGTCACCGCGGCAGGCTGCATTTGAGTAATGGTGACCAGGCCTGTGCTACTACTGCTTTCCACCATGTTACCCGGGTCTACCAGGCGCAACCCCACGCGGCCACTGACAGGTGCAGTAATGCGCGCATATTCCAGGTCCAGTCTGGCGCTTGCTATCTGGGCTTCATCAGACGCAACCGCCCCCCGGTATTGCCCAACTGTGGCTATCTGGCTGTCGAGGTCCTGGCGAGCCAGTGAATCCTGTGCATAGAGTTTGCGGTAGCGGGCCAGAGTCAGTTTTGCGCTGTTTAATAACGCTTTATTTTCGCTGAGTTCCCCCTGGTACTGGTTCAGTGTTGCCTGGTATGGCCGCGGGTCTATCTGCGCCAGCAACTGGCCGGCAGCCACTTTCTGGCCTTCAGTGAAATAGACTTTTTCCAGTTGCCCGTCTACCCGGCTGGTAACAGTAACCGAAGCATTAGGAATCACGGTTCCCAGAGCATTCAGGTAAACCGGTACAGTGGCGCTGGTTGCCACACCACCATGAACCAGCGTGGTGCCACCGCCCATCATCCTCATTCCCGGGCGGCCTGGCCCACCAGGATGACCTGCCCCACCCGATCTCCCAACACCTTTGCCGCCAGGGAGTAACCGCCAGACAACGCCAGCAACGATTAACACCACAATCAAAATAATCAGCCATTTCAGCCAGCGCGCGCTCGCAGACCGGGAAGTATTCGTTGTCATTGGACTCTTCAGGTGAATGAAAAAGGAATATGTGTTGGAAAAACAGCGAAAAACTTTATCACTCTAACTTTATTCACTGCTCAATTAATATTGACCAGATTTGTCCTGGTTTAAGTGGGAATTTCACAAAGGAAAATCTGAAGAGCATCAGGTACAAAACAATATCCCCCTTAAATTACACACCACTTAAGCCAGACCGCAACGGGTGTGAGCCAGTGTAAATCAGGGGGCTACTGTTACAGGAAACTTTGAAGTTAATTAGCTCCTGGATATTTCAAAATAATTCTAAAAACAACAAAAAGTAACTCACAGAGATAACTGTCAGGCACTGGCCTGCGCCATGAACATAATGGTGTCTGAGGTAAAAGAACCGTCATCCTGAAATGCAAAATGCTGGCGGACTTCTTCCGGAGCCGTGCCCTGCATTGCCCGAATGGCGTCAGATAACACGGGTGGCGTTTTCATGCGCGCAATCCAGGTGGCAAACTCCAGCGGCAGGCGGTCACACACCAAATGTCTGGTCATCAGCCCACTTTCACTGGCAAACTGCATCCATTCACTCTGGCTGTAATTGCGCACATGAGACGGGTCGCGCAGAATTTCTATGGTCTGTAACCAGGTATCCAGTAACGGTGAGCCCGGTGAGACGATATCCATCATAATGAACGTGCCACCTGGCTTCAGTACCCGTTTTACTTCGCGCATTGCTTTGCCAACATCGTGCCAGTGATGGGCGGAATAACGGCTGATGACCACATCAAAACAACTGTCACTAAACGGCAGCACTTCCGCCATCCCCTGGCTTACCTGAATATTACTGAAACCACGGTCACAGGCTGCTGCGCTTACCACGGCCAACATTTGTTCTGATAAATCATAAGCGGTAACCTGCGCCACCTTTTCTGCTGCAACAAAACTGGCGTGGCCTGCGCCGCAACCTAAATCCAGCACACTGGCCTGAGGTTTTTCTGCCAGCCACTCCCCCAGACGCACCAAATCCGCACCGGCAGAATGTACCTGGCTGGTTAAATATGCCTGAGCCTGGGAGCCAAATTGTTGCCCGGTTAATACATGATGTTTTATCGCCATCGCTATTGCCTTTTTGATTGTATGTGTACAGGTCATTACTCCAGTTTCCCAGAAAACCGCGCGTGCAAAACGCATTATCCCCGGGGTTGAGCTCACTATAGAGAAGTGTTTATATTGGTACAATATTGCCATTTATACTGGTATTAACAGGTACTACCTTATGCAAAACACGTTATTTTCAGGGCCAAAAGCGCTGGGGGCATTTCTGCGTTCAGTAAGGGAAAACACCGCCCCGGCAGATATTGGCTTGCCAGCCATGGGACGGCGGCGCACCAAAGGGTTGCGCCGGGAGGAAGTGGCGCAATTAAGTGGCATCAGTACCACCTGGTATACATGGATTGAACAGGGACGCGATATTGTGGTGTCTGCGCAAACTCTGGCTAATATTGCCGGGGTGCTGAAAATGAAGCCTTCCCAGCGCCAGTATTTATTTCACCTGGCACTGAAAAGCGACCCACAGGAGGAGCAGATTCAGGTAGTGGAAGAGGAAGTGCTGGCATCCGTACGTCAGGTGGCCTCGCCTTGCTATTTACTGGATATCACCTGGAACATGCTGGCATGGAACAGTGCGGCACAGGCGCTGTTTACCGGCTGGCTGGATACAGAGCAGCGGCCCAACATGATGACGTTTATGTTTCAGCACCCGTTGTCCCAAACACTGGTTTGCGACTGGGAAAACCGGGCCAGCAGAATCGTGGCTGAATTAAGAGCAGATACCATGCATTACCAGCATGACCAGGGGCTGAATGCCTTTGTTACCCGGATGAATAATGACAGCGAAACCTTCCGTGAATACTGGTCGCGCCAGCAGGTTGTGGTTCGCGAAGGTGGGGAGCGCACATTCTGTAATGCACAAGGGAAATTGCAGCAGTTCCGCCAGGTATCCTGGCAATTAACCAGCAACCGCTCAGTAAAAATGATCATGCTGATGCCGGAGTAAGCGATATTTATTTTCACCCGTCGGGGGAAAGCATCTTCGCTCATGCTAATAACGCTATTTCCCCGGCTATCTTGCCGCTAAAATCAATAATTACAACTGCAAATATTTAATAAAAATAATCCGTTCTTTCAGTTTGTTATTTTATATCAATACACTTTTTGAACTAATAGTATAATGGAAAAACTTCATTTTACCTTTCAGCACAGATACTCGCGCCAGTCACCTACTAAATATAGTACTCACAAAATTACCCTGCCTGCCGATATGATTGCCCAGGATTATTAGTGCCGGTTACTTCACTAATCAGGCCATATCATCACCATATTATTTTTTGATTCTATCAATGGGGTTCGCATGAAAAAAATCGTTAAATGGTTAACTGCTTTTGCAGTTATTGGTGCGCTGGCAGGATGCGCACGTACTGCGCCAATTGACAATGTCAATGCCACAATCAGCGCTGGCCATTCGGCTGAGCAAGTGAAAAGCGCTATCTTAAAAGCTGGCGTTGAGCGTAAGTGGACGATGAATGAGACTTCACCTGGTGTTATTTCTGCCCGCCAGCAATCTCATGGGCATGTTGCTGAAGTTCGCATCACCTATTCTGCAAACAGTTATGCCATTAACTACGTCAGCAGCATTAACCTGCGCGCATCCGGCGGAAAAATTCATAAAACCTATAACCGCTGGATCAGTAACCTGGACAGGGCGATACAGTTAAACCTGGCCAGCGGTACGCTGTAAGCACTAACAGATGCTAACCGGGCGCACTGCCCGGTTGTCTACTTTGATACTGGACAAGGTTATTCTTGATGTACGAGCAGGATACACTCAGCGCGCTGGATGCCATTACCGAAGCACAACGGATAGCTTTCGCCCCCATGTTATTTCAAACCGCATTATGCTTACGTAATTCGGGGATCCTTGCCTTTCTGGATAAACAAGGGTCAACAGGGGCGACACTGGAAGAAATTGTCGCAAAGAGCCCGCTCAGCGAATATGCGGCCAGTGTTTTGCTGGATTGTGGTTTGAGTGGCCGGATCATCACCCGCAAAACATCCTGCTATTATTTATCTAAAGTTGGGCATTTTCTGCTGCATGACCCGATGACCCGCGTCAACATGGATTTCACTCAGGATGTCTGTTACCAGGGCATGTACTATTTGTCCCAGGCTCTGGAAGAAGCACAACCTGCAGGCCTGAAAGTGTTCAGTGATGAACCGACTATTTACCCTGTCTTATCTCAACTCCCCTCACCCGCCCGGGAGAGTTGGTTTGCGTTTGACCATTACTATTCAGATATCGCATTCAATACCATTCTGCCGCTCATTTTTGCCGCAAAACCACGCACCTTATTTGATATCGGCGGAAATACCGGAAAACTGGCGATACGTTGCTGTGAATACGATGAAAATATCGCCGTCACTATTTTGGATCTGCCACAACAAATTGCGCTGGCACGCAAGAACATCGAAAAAGTGGGATTTTTCCATCGGATTCATTGCCACGAAATTGATATGCTCAGCAATCAACCCTTGCCTGATGGCGCAGATATATGGTGGATGAGCCAATTTCTGGATTGTTTTTCACCTGAACAAATTGTCGCTATTTTAAGCAAAATAGCACGAATAATGAAGTCGGGTGCGCAATTGTATATAATGGAACTGTTTTGGGACGTACAAAAGTTTGAGGCAGCAGCCTTCAGCCTGAATGCCACTTCGTTATACTTTACCTGTATGGCAAATGGTAACAGCCGCTTTTACAGTTTGGAAAAATTTAATCACTACCTTGAGTTAGCTGGATTCCAGGTAAAACAACGCCATGACAATCTGGGTATCGGGCATACCTTGTTGATATGCGAGCCTTTTTAATACGCGGCAGGCTTTGAGAATGGTCTGACCTACTAAATAACAGTTTTATCGCAGAAACGCGTTGATGAAATTTGCACTTGATATTATTGACTGGCAGGCACGGGCTCCTGGACTTAGCGAGGCAACAGAGTGGTTGCACTGGGCACAGCATCCTTGTGGTATAGACCCCAACGCCCCCCAGGCAAAACTCACAGCATTACCCATGATGACTGCCAGGCGCCTGAATTCAGGCAGCAAACTGGCGGTTGAATGTGGACTTAACATGTTGCGTAAGCACAGCATTGACGCAGTGCTTTACACCAGCCGACACGGCGAACTGGAGCGCAATTACCGTATTCTGAATGCGCTGGCAGAAGGCCAACCGGTCTCGCCAACTGATTTTGCTATGTCTGTGCATAATTCTGCGGTTGGTAATCTGACTATTGCCGCCCGGCAGCCTGCTGTCACATCTTCATTATCTGCCGGTATGGATACCTTCCAGCAAGGCTTATGCGAAGTTATCTGCCTGCTTCAGGCCGGTTACCAACGCGTATTAATTGTCGATTTTGACGGTGCTTTACCAAAATTTTACCATTCAGGTATGCCTGCCGCGATGCCATGCTGGGCATTTGCTACCGCACTGGTCATTGCCCCCGGGCAAGAACTGTCCTGCGAAACAACCAGCGATGCTGATGGCGCAGAAGCCGCGTTACCGCAAAGTTTGCAATTTCTGCAACATTACCTCTGTGGCGAACCCGAATTCAGCATACCCGGTGAGCGTTTAACCTGGCACTGGAGCCGTTCATGAAACGGCTTAACCAGGCCTGGCGGCTGATGACTACCGGGTTGTGTTTTGCGCTGTTTGGCCTGGGTGGTCTGGTATTGTCTTTAGTCTGGTTCAACTTGTTGCTGGTCGTCGTGCGTAATAAAAATAAACGACGCTGCCTGGCAAGGCGCAGTATTTCTGCCAGTTTTCGTTGTTTTTTATGGATAGCAAGATACACAGGAACGCTAAATTATCGCATTGAAGGTGCCGATATATTAAAGCAGGAACGCGGTTGTCTGGTGGTAGCAAACCATCCAACGCTGATAGATTATGTTTTGCTGGCGTCGGTAATGCCGGAGACAGACTGCCTGGTTAAAAGCAGGCTATTGAAAAATCCCTTTGTCAGTGGAGTCATTCGGGCGGCCGATTACCTGATTAATAGCGAAGCCGACACACTGCTGTCTGAAAGCCAGAAGCGGCTGGCCCGGGGAGAAACGTTGTTGATTTTTCCTGAAGGAACCCGCTCACGGCAAGGGCAGGACATGGTGTTACAACGGGGTGCCGCAAATATAGCTGTACGTTGCCAGTGTGATTTACGTGTCGTGACAATCCATTGTAGCGAACACCTGCTCGATAAGCAGAGCCACTGGTATAACGTTCCGCCCACCAGGCCCGAATTTACGGTATTGGTAAAAGAACGTATTGCGGTAAAACCCTTTACTCATGCCGGCTCTCAAGTACCAACACGAGCAGTAAGGCAACTTAATAAGCACCTTTTACACCAATTACAAATAGTTAATGATCCATTTTTGGGGATGAATGATGCAAGCGCTTTACCTTGAGATTAAAAATCTCATTATTAATACACTGAATTTAGATGAACTCACAGCCGACGATATAGATACAGAAGCCGCCTTGTTTGGCGATGGTCTGGGCCTGGACTCTATTGATGCACTGGAGCTTGGTCTGGCGGTAAAAAACCAGTACGGTGTCGTGTTGTCTGCTGAAAGCGAAGAGATGCGCCAACACTTCTATTCCGTCGCGACCCTGGCCGCGTTTATCAATTCCCAACGCTCCTGAGAATGCATTCATTATGACTGAACACACTAACCAGAACGCAATCTATCAGGAAGTTTCAGCACTGCTGTGCAAATTGTTTGAGATAGATGCAGACAGTATCACCCCTGAATCCCGCCTGTATGAAGACCTTGAACTCGACAGCATTGATGCCGTCGACATGATTGTGCATGTGCAGAAAAAAACGGGCAAAAAAATCAAACCGGAAGAATTTAAAGCTGTTCGCACGGTGCAGGATGTTGTAGATGCCGTCGAACGATTAATGAAAGAAGATTGATTTGCCGTGCGGCATTTTTATCAACGGTTGCTGGTGCTGATAACGGCATTAATGCTGCTGGCATGGCCTTTTTTCGTCTGGTTTGGCCTGGCACATAACGGCCTGCACTGGTTACTCCCTGTAATGGCATTGCTGTTGGTTTTGCGCCTCAGGCAAGTCCGGCGAAGAACAGGCCCTTTGCGCCTCGTCGCACTGAGTGCAGCCGCCGCCGGGTTAGTACTGTGCGTTGCCAGTTTTGTGTTGCGCACTCATCAGTTACTACTTTTCTACCCGGTAGTTGTAAACCTGGTCATGCTGGCGCTGTTTGGTGGATCACTTTTTACATCCATGCCATTGGTTGAGCGTATTGCACGCCTGAAAGAGCCACAATTGCCGCCAGATGGGGTGCGGTACACTCGCCGTGTCACACAAGTCTGGTGCGTATTTTTTGTCGCTAACGGCAGCATCGCGCTTGGTACAGCGCTGTCAGGGGATCTGGCGCTCTGGACCACCTGGAACGGGCTAATCGCTTATTTTCTCATGGGTGGTTTAATGGCTGCTGAGTGGCTGGTGCGCCGCAGGGTAATGAAACGAGAAAGACCATGACACACACACTTCCCTTGTCTCAGTGGCTGGGTAATACGCGTGCTGACGCCACCCCCATTGCCTGGCTTGGCGATAACACCTGGACACAAGCCCGGCTGCGCTATGATGTCGCACAGCTGCTGGCCCAACTCAACAACCACCCGGGCGAACGCTGGGCATTGTGCTTTGAAAACAGTTACCTGTTTATTGTTGCGTTACTGGCAACGCTCTGTGCGCGAAAAATTCCGGTTATTCCCGGGCATTCCCGTATCGCACTGCTAAAAGAACAGTGTGTGTTTTTTGACGGGATACTGAGCGACAAACCGCTGTCATGGCCTGAAAACTTGCTGGTTGTCTCCTCGTCTGGTGAAGCAACGATTACAGAGCAACCACCACTTCCGGTTATTGATGATAACCAGTTTATTGAGCTGTTTACCTCAGGCTCAACCGGGCAACCCAAGCGGGTTGTGAAGCGCATTGCCACACTGGATCAGGAAGCCCAAATTCTGGCTGCCCGGTTTGCCCCGCAGGTGAAGGATTGCCGGGTGGTTGCATCGGTGGTTCCTCAGCATTTATACGGCCTCACCTTTCGTATTGTTCTGCCGATGGCGTTAGGCCTGCCACTGCATGCAGCCATGCTGTATTACGCCGAACAACTGGCGGCACTCACCCCGCAATATCGTTATGTATTTATCAGTAGCCCGGCGTTTCTTAAACGCCTGGATAACCAGTTACCCGCACCACAAGTGGCCATGACGTTTTCCGCTGGCGGCATGCTGCCCTGGCATGATGTGCAATATACCCGCGACTGGCTGGGTCACGCGGTTGATGAAATCTATGGCAGTACTGAAACCGGGATTTTAGCGTGGCGGCACAGAGAGCAGGACCAACAACCATGGGTTCCCTTCCCGGGTGTTTATTTTGCGCATCAGGCCGAGAAATACATTGCCCATTCCCCACTGATTGACAACCCGTCAGGACTGATACTGGACGATATGCTGGAACTCAATGATGACGGCAGTTTCCAGTTATCCGGGCGGCGGGGCCGGGTGGTGAAAATCGAAGAGAAACGGATTTCATTAACGGAAGTTGAGCAGCGCCTGCTGGAGCTGGACGGCGTGAAAGACGCCGCCGCACTCCCTTTATCCCGGGGTGGCCGCCAGGGCATTGGCGCTTTGCTGGTGCTGGATGAAGCACATTACGCTTTATGGTGTACATCAAACAAAAAAACGCTGGAATTCGCCTGGCGGCAGGCTTTATTGCCCTGGCTTGAGCCTGTTGCCATACCGCGTTACTGGCGAGTTATTCAAGAAATCCCGGTCAACAGCATGAATAAACGTGTCTACGGGCAATTACAGGAACTATTCCATGAGACCTCGTGAAATTGCGCGCACCACAGTGCAGCCCAATGAGACAGAGCTTGTGCTGGCCCTTGACCCTGAACTGTTGTGGTTTCGCGGGCATTTTGCCATACAACCTTTATTGCCAGGTGTCGCCCAACTTGACTGGGTGATGCACTACGCCATAACCGTACTGGCTCCGGGCTTTCGCTTTCTCAGTATTCAGAACGTGAAGTTTCAGTCGCCACTGCTGCCTGGCAACATTGTCACCCTGGTCATTCGCTGGTTTCCTGAAAAGCAAATACTTACGTTCAGTTATCACCGCCATGAGGGTGATGAGCGCCATGCAGCCAGTAGCGGGAAGATAAAACTATGTCGGTAAACTTCTCCCCCTGCGTTGTCATTCCTTGCTATAACCACGGCGCAATGATGGCCGGGGTGTTGTCACGGCTGTCCCCTTTCGCTCTGCCTTGTTTTATTGTGGACGACGGAAGTGATTCGGCCACACAGCGCCAACTGGAAGCGCTGGCGAATGGCAACCAGAATGTGCAACTGATCCACCTGCCACAAAACGCGGGCAAAGGCGCGGCCGTTGTCCACGGTTTAACTGTGGCGGCACAACACGGGTTTACCCACGCGGTACAAGTCGATGCCGATGGCCAGCACGCCATTGAAGATATTCCTGCACTGCTGGCGCTGGCTCAGCAATATCCGGACGACCTGATTTCCGGAGCGCCCATTTATGACGACTCCATTCCCCGTTCACGGCTGTATGGCCGCTGGATAACCCACGTATGGGTGTGGATAGAAACCCTGTCACTGCAACTGAAAGACAGCATGTGTGGATTTCGTGTCTACCCAATTGCCCCTACTTTGCGCCTGGCAAACCAGGTCACATTAGGCAAACGGATGGACTTTGATACAGAAGTCATGGTTCGCCTCTACTGGCAAGGGCACAACAGCCATTTTGTCCCAACCCGCGTGACTTACCCGGAAGATGGGTTATCGCATTTTGACGCGTTTAAAGACAATGTGCGTATCTCGTGTATGCATACGCGTTTGTTTTTTGGCATGTTGCCCCGCCTTCCTGCCCTTCTGCTACGCCAGCGCCACACTCAGCACTGGGCAAAACAGCAGGAAGTCAGTGGGCTGTGGGGAATGCGTATCATGCTGAAAGTTTGGCAGTATCTTGGGCGCAATGCATTCTCAGTTTTACTGTGGCCGGTGGTCGCGGTTTACTGGCTACTGGCGCGCCGGGCGCGTGCTGCATCACAACAGTGGCTGAACCGGGTAAAAACCCGGCTGGCGGAACAACACCGACCGGTCCCGCCGCACCTCAACAGTTATTTTCACTTTTTGCGTTTCAGCCAGTCTATGCTGGATAAAATTGCCAGCTGGCGGGGTGAATTACAGCCAGGTAAGCAGATTCAGTTCGCCCCCGGCGCGCAGGAACACCTGGACTTAACCTCACCTCAGGGCCAGTTATTACTGGCTTCCCATTTGGGCGATGTTGAAGTCTGCCGGGCACTCGCTCAGTTGCAGGGCGACAAAACCATTAATGCCCTGGTGTTTCATGAAAATGCGCAACGGTTTAAACAAATCATGGAAGAGATGGCGCCACAAGCGGGGCTGAACCTGATCCCGGTCAATGATATCGGGCCAGAAACCGCCATGTTGCTCAAAGAAAAGCTCGACCAGGGAGAGTGGGTTGCCATTGTCGGTGACCGTCTGGCCGTTAACCCGCAACGTGGTGACTGGCGGGTCACCTGGAGCCAGTTCATGGGGCATCCGGCGCCGTTTCCACAAGGGCCATTTATTCTGGCTTCCATTCTGCGTTGCCCGGTCTTCCTGCTGTTTGCCCTTTCGCAACACGGGCAACTGTGCATCCACTGTGAACCATTCGCCAACCCGCTATTGCTCCCCCGGGGCAACCGTCAACAGGCATTACAGCAGACTATTGACCGTTATGCTGAGCGGCTGGAGCATTACGCCCTCATGTCACCACTGGACTGGTTCAACTTTTTTGATTTCTGGCGCCTGCCCGACGCCGACGATAAGGAGTAACAGGTGTTAAACAACCCACGTTTCACCACGGAAGTCACGCTGACCATTCCTTTTCATGATGTCGATATGATGGGTGTGGTGTGGCACGGCAACTATTTTCGGTATTTCGAAATTGCCCGCGAAGCATTGCTCAACCAGTTCAATTATGGTTACCGGCAAATGAAAGAATCCGGTTATGTCTGGCCCGTAGTCGATACCCGGGTGAAATATCGCGATGTACTGACTTTTGAGCAAAAAATTCGCGTGCGGGCCCAGGTAACCGAATATGAAAACCGCCTGCGCATTGACTACCAAATTTTTGATGATGCTTCAGGGAAGCGTACCACCACGGGCTATACCATTCAGGTTGCCGTAGAAGAAGCCAGCCGGGAAATGTGTTTTATCAGCCCGCCGGTGCTGTTTGAACGTATGGGAGTTACGCAATGAAATACTGGGCACTCGTCTTCACTCTGTTCAGCCATTTTGCCTGTGCCATTACGCTGGATGAACTGCAACAGCGTTTCACGCAAACGCCGGTTATCCGTGCGCATTTTGAGCAGACCCGCACTATCAAAGATATGCCTCAGCCTCTGTTATCTCAGGGAGATATGCTGATTGCCCGTGACCAGGGGTTGCTATGGGACCAGAAATCGCCCTTTTCTATGCTACTGATGCTGAATAATACCCGTATGGTGCAAATCATTAACGGGCAGCCACCACAAGTGGTTACGGCTGAAAATAATCCGCAAATGTTTCAGTTTAACCATTTATTGCGCGCGCTGTTTCAGGCCGACAGAAGTGTACTGGAACAAAACTTCCGTCTTGATTTTCAGGATAAAGGACAAGGGCGCTGGTCGTTACGTTTACAACCCATCACCACACCGCTGGATAAAATTTTCACGTCAATCGACCTGGCCGGGCAGACCTGGCTTGACAGCATTCAACTCTACGACAAGCAAGGTGACCAAACCCGGATAGTGCTTTCTGACCACCGTTTAACGCCCGCAACACTTACCGATGAAGAGCGTAAACGCTTTGACGAACACTAATTCCCGCACTCCGGCTTACCTGTGGGCGGCGGTTTGCCTCGCCATGCTGGCAGCATTGTTCTGCATTCTGCCAGGAGCCAAAATAAACAGTAGCGTACTGGCGATGTTGCCAGAGCAGGCCACAGGCAATATGCCACCGGCACTGAACGATGCATTTATAACGCGCCTGGATAAACAACTGGTGTGGCTGGTAAGCCCGGGCAAAGAAGCACGGCCTCAGGCCGCCCGGTTCTGGCTGAATGCCCTGCAACACAACCCGTTATTCAGCAAGGTAAAAGGGCCAATGGACGCGGCCAGTCAGCAAGCCTGGGGCACGTTTTACTGGCAACACCGCAATGGGCTGATTGACAGTGCGACAAGGCAACGCCTTGAACATGGAGGAAGCGCGCAGGCGCAGTGGGTGCTGGGCCAACTCTACTCAGCATTTTCCGGAGTCAGTGCCAAAGAGTTGCACAACGACCCGCTGATGCTGATGCGTGGCGCACAGTTGGCACAGGCGCAAAGCGGCCAGAAACTCCGCCTGATGGATGGCTGGCTGGTCACCCAGGATGACCAGGGGCGTTACTGGTATCTCATACATGGCGAACTGGCAGGCCACGCTTTTGATATGCACCAGAACCACCAGCTTGTCACCACGCTGGCGGCACTGGAGCAACAATTGAAAGCAGCTTACCCCGACGCCCGGCTACTTTCCCGGGGCACCGTTTTTTACAGTGATTATGCCAGCCAGCAAGCCAAACGGGATATGTCCTCTCTGGGCACGGTGACGATTATTGGAGTGCTACTGCTGATTGTTGCCACTTTCCGCTCACTCCGCCCGTTGCTGTTATGCCTGCTCTCCATTGCCACAGGCGCACTGGCCGGTACACTGATGACCCTGCTTATCTTTGGTGAATTACACCTGATGACGCTGGTGATGAGCATGAGCATTATTGGGATTTCAGCTGATTACTCACTCTATTATTTAACTGAGCGCATGGTGCATGGCGAAGCCGTAACCCCGTGGGAAAGCCTGGCCAAAGTGCGTAATGCCCTGCTGCTGGCATTATTGACCACTATTGCCGCATACCTGCTGATGATGCTCACGCCCTTCCCGGGAATACGCCAGATGGCGGTATTTGCAGCAGCCGGTTTGAGTGCATCCTGTCTGACAGTTCTGTTCTGGCACCCGTGGCTAAGCCAGCGTCTGCCTGTTCGCCCGGTCCCCGCGATGGCATTGTTACTACGCTGGCTGGCAGCATGGCGGCGTAACAACATACTGCGTATTGGGTTGCCTTGCGGGCTGTTTTGCCTGTGCCTGGCAGGCCTCAGCCAGGTGCGCATCAATGATGACATCACGCAGCTCCAGGCGCTGCCACAGTCATTACTCGCTCAGGAAAAAACCATCACCCGGTTAACCGGGCAAAGTCTCGAACAAAAGTGGTTTGTGGTGTATGGCAAGAATGCCCAACAAACACTGGAACGCCTGGAAGCCCTGAAGCCTGAACTGGATAAAGCCCGGCAACAAGGGGTTATTCACCAGTACCGCACTGTTGGCCTGAATTCATTAAAACGCCAGGCAGCGGATTTAGCGCTGCTGCATCAGGCGGCCCCCACAGTAGAAAAGGCGCTAAGCCAGGCGGGGATTACGTCGTTCACGCCAGACCTGACGCCCATGCCGGTTACCGTACCTCAATGGCTGGCAAGCCCGGCAAGTGAAGGCTGGCGGTTGATGTGGATGACGCTTCCTGACGGAACCAGTGGTGTTCTGGTACCGGTAGACGGGGTGGATGCTCAAAAGAGTGAGATTATGGCAGGCATTGCGCAGCAATTACCTGGCGTGAGCTGGGTGGACCGTAAAGCGGCTTTCGACACGCTCTTTTCCCATTACCGCACGGTGCTTACCCGCTTATTACTGGTAGCGCTGGCGGTCATTGCAGCCAGTGCCATCTTCCGCCAGGGGCTACGTCAGGGGCTGGTCACCCTGGTTCCGTCTGTACTGTCGTTAGGCTGTGGCCTGGCCGTACTGGCGTTCAGCCAGCATGCTGTAAACCTGTTTTCATTACTGGCCCTGGTTCTGGTTCTGGGGATTGGGATTAACTACACCCTGTTTTTCAGTAACCCGCGCGGCACCCCGGTAACCTCATTGCTGGCAATCACGCTGGCAATGCTGACCACATTATTAACCCTCGGCATGCTGGTCTTCAGCACGACGCAGGCAATCAGCAGCTTTGGTATTGTCCTGGTCAGTGGCATTTTCTCAGCATGGCTGCTCTCCCCACTTGCCATGCCCCATAAAAAGAGAAAAGTGAAATGATTAAACGTGTGTTGTTCTCTACCTTCTTGTGCCTTGCCGCCACGTTAATCAGCGGGTGCAGCTACCACAAAAACGCAAGTGATGCCGGGCGGCCTCAGGCCTGGCTGGAACCGGGTACCCGCGTCACGCTACCTGCGCCGGGCATTTCTCCGGCGGTTAATTCCCAACAATTGCTCACCGGGTCTTTTAACGGCAAGACTCAGTCACTGCTGGTGATGCTGAATGCGGACGATAAAAAAATCGCGCTGGCAGGGCTGTCATCTATTGGTATTCGGTTATTTTTAGTGACCTATGACAAAACCGGGTTGCATACCGAACAGTCAATAGTGGTTCCACAATTGCCCCCTGCAAGCCAGGTGCTGGCAGATGTTATGCTCAGCCACTGGCCGCTCAGTGCATGGCAACCACAATTACCCCGCGGCTGGACACTGCAGGACAAAGGCGATAAACGCGAACTGCGTAACGCTAAAGGGGCGTTAATCACCGATATTACCTATATACAACGCAAAGGTCGCCGTGAACCAATAAGCATTGAGCAACACGCGTTTAAATACCACATCACCATTCAATATCTGGGCGACTGATATGATTTATATTTCTGCCATCGGTGTGATTAATGCACTGGGGAATACCGCAGCCGGGGTGGCACAACACCTGGTGCAGGGTAAATCCCCCGGCATGCGCCCACGAGCTGGGTGGTTGTCCGGCCACCCGCAGGCGGTGTTGGGCGGAGTGGACGGCGAGCTGCCAGTCATTCCCGAGACATTCCATGCGCATCACACCCGCAACAACCAGTTGCTGCTGGCGGCACTGGCGCAAATCCAGCCCACCGTTGACCAGGCCATTGCACAATACGGGCTGGCGCGAATCGCTATTGTGATGGGTACCAGCACGTCCGGGCTGGATGAAGGTGACCAGCATGTGCGCCTGAGCCTGACAGGCCAGCCCAGCGAGCACTGGCGCTACCCACAGCAAGAATTAGGTGACCCTTCGCGTTTTCTCAGTAAATGGCTTGGCACCACGGGCCCGGCATTTACGCTGTCAACCGCGTGTTCATCCAGCGCCCGGGCTATTATCAGCGGGCAACGCCTGCTTGCGGCGGGCCTTGCCGATATTGCTATTGTTGGCGGCGCTGACACGCTGAGCCGTATGCCGGTTAACGGGTTCCATAGCCTTGAATCGCTCTCGCCTGGTCTGTGCCAGCCATTCAGCCGTGACCGAAGCGGCATCACCATTGGCGAAGGTGCGGCACTGATGGTGCTGACCAAAACACCACAGGATCTCGCATTACTGGGGGTTGGGGAATCCAGCGATGCCTGGCATATTTCTGCCCCGCATCCGGAAGGGAAAGGTGCGATTCAGGCAATCCAGCAGGCGCTGGATAATGCCGGGCTGTCTGCAAATGAGATTGGGTATATCAATCTGCACGGTACCGCCACCCGTCTTAACGACCAGATAGAATCCAGGGTAGTGCATGATTTATTTGGCGACAAAATACCTTGCAGCTCCACCAAACACCTGACCGGCCATACACTGGGCGCAGCAGGCATTACTGAAGCAGCACTGAGCGCCCTGATTTTGCGCCAGAGGCTGCCTTTACCAGCCCAGGACTTTACGCTATCGCCACTCGACCCGGCATTACCGCCCTGTGGCATTCTCCAGCAATCACAGCCCCTGGTTCGCCCCATTATCATGTCAAACTCGTTCGCCTTTGGGGGAAACAACGCCAGTATTATTTTAGGGAGAACCTCATGAGCCGCTACCAGCCACCCGGCAACTATCTGCCGCATGAATCCCCCATGATACTGCTGGATGAAGTCGTCAGCGTGGCCGATAACAGTGCCGATTGCCGGGTCGCTATTCACTCTGCTGGGGTGTTAGCGCCTTTTCTGACAGCGGAACATACCCTGCCCGGTTGGTACGGTCTGGAACTGATGGCACAAACCGTTGGGGTCTGGTCCGGCTGGCACCGCCAGCAACGTGGTCAACAAAGCATTGCACTGGGTATGGTGCTGGGCGCCCGCGAATATACCTGCCCTGCAGGTGAATTCCCGGCTGATGTAATACTGGATATCCATGTCAGCCTGCTGATGCAGGATGCCCGCTTCGGCAGTTTTGAATGCACAATCAGCCACCTTAATCAAACCCTGGCAACCGGGCGCATTAATACCTTCCAGCCCGATAGCGAGGAATTAGCTTCACTTTTTCAACAGGGAAAAACGCCATGAAACGTTCCGTGCTTGTCACTGGTGCCAGTAAAGGCATAGGCCAGGCCATTGCCCGGCAACTGGCGGCAGATGGTTTTATTGTCGGAGTGCATTATCACAGCGATGCCTCTGGCGCGCGTGCCACACTGGATGCCATTGAACAGGCTGGCGGCCAGGGGCGGCTTTTATGTTTCGATGTTGCCAACCGCCAGCAATGCCAGGAAGTTATTGAACAGGATATTGAGTCTCACGGTGCCTGGTACGGGGTTGTGAGTAATGCCGGGATCACGCGGGATGGCGCGTTTCCCTCCCTGAGCGATGACGACTGGGACCGTGTTATCCATACCAATCTGGATAGTTTTTACAACGTTATTCACCCTTGCATAATGCCCATGATCAGTGCCCGTCAGGGCGGAAGGATCATCACGCTTTCATCGGTTTCTGGCGTGATGGGCAACCGTGGGCAGGTAAATTACAGCGCTGCAAAAGCGGGCATTATTGGCGCGACCAAAGCCCTCGCCATTGAGCTGGCAAAACGCAAAATCACTGTCAACTGCATTGCTCCCGGTCTGATTGATACGGGAATGGTCGCACTTGAAGAAACTGCAATGAAAGAAGCTATGTCCATGATCCCCATGAAACGAATGGGGCAAGCCGAAGAGGTTGCCGGGCTGGCCAGTTATTTAATGTCTGATATCGCCGGTTATGTCACTCGCCAGGTGATTTCTATAAACGGAGGTATGTTATGACAAGGCGTGTTGTCATTACTGGCATGGGTGGGGTAACTGCGTTTGGGGAAAACTGGGCAAACGTTGCCAGCCGCTTATTGGCCGGCAAAAATGCTGTACGTAAAATGCCAGAATGGCAGGTTTATGACGGGCTGCATACGTTACTGGGTGCGCCAATCGATGATTTCACACTACCAGACCATTATACACGTAAGCGCATTCGCGCTATGGGCCGAGTTTCACTGCTCTCCACCCGCGCTACTGAACTGGCACTGACTGAGGCCGGGCTGATTGATGACCCGGTACTCACCAGCGGAGAAACCGGCATCGCTTACGGCTCCTCTACCGGGAGCACCGGGCCGGTGAGTGAGTTCGCCACCATGCTCACAGAAAAGCACACTAATAATATTACCGGTACCACCTATGTGCAGATGATGCCACACACCACCGCCGTAAATACGGGGTTGTTTTTTGGCCTGCGCGGGCGAGTCATTCCCACTTCCAGCGCCTGTACATCGGGTAGCCAGGCCATTGGATATGCCTGGGAAGCCATTCGCCACGGGTATCAGACTGTTATGGTGGCCGGTGGCGCTGAAGAGTTGTGCCCATCTGAAGCGGCAGTATTTGATACGTTATTCGCCACCAGCCAGCGTAATGACGCGCCACACACCACCCCTTCCCCATTTGACCAAAACCGCGACGGGCTGGTCATTGGTGAAGGTTCAGGCTCGTTGATTCTTGAAGAACTGGAACACGCCAAAGCCCGTGGCGCCACCATTTATGGTGAAATTGTTGGGTTTGCCACCAACTGTGATGCGGCACATATTACTCAACCGCAGAAGGCCACCATGCAAGTGTGTATGGAAAAAGCATTAAATATTGCCGGATTATCTGCCAGCGATATTGGCTATATATCTGCACACGGCACAGCCACGGACCGTGGGGATATTGCAGAAAGCCAGGCCACCGCAGCAATTTTTGGAAATAAAACGCCGATTTCATCGTTAAAAAGCTATTTTGGGCACACCCTTGGCGCATGTGGCGCACTGGAGGCCTGGATGAGCCTTGAGATGATGCGGGAAGGATGGTTTGCGCCAACCATTAACCTGCACCAACCAGATGAGCAGTGCGGTGAGCTTGATTACATTATTGGCGAAGCCCGCCACATTGATTGTGAATACCTGCAGAGCAATAACTTTGCATTCGGCGGTATCAACACATCCATCATTATTAAACGCTGGGCCTGACTGTGTCGCGCCCCCGGAGAATTGTTCGTCGGGGGTGCAATGTAAAACCGGCGTGGGACATTAAAGGGAATATCAGGAATGTCTGCTGAGTGCCAGGGGCTGAATAATAATGTGTATCATGGGCACATTACCAGGCACGGGAACCCGGCGAAGGCAGGGGTTATCCCTCCTCTGCTATTGAGAATAGGTCGTTTAATTTGTAAACGATATCTCGTTGATTAAAGCACAGAGTGGGGATTACTGCTGCTTACACTTCTGACAAACAGTGAAAGACGGAAGTAACCAAAAGGCCTGCGTAAAGAAAAAATGTGTCGCGATGAGTGATGACATTACCTTACGACAGACACCGGCGGTGAAAAACAGCACCGGACGGATTCAGGACGCCATTACTACGAATCCTGTTTCTGTTGTACCTCAGGCCATATGATAGCCTGTGCAACAATCACATCCTGCCCATTAAACGTCGCGGCGGGTGAACCATACAGTTGATAACCAAGCGCCAGCGCTTCTGAAATCCGATGACAAAATTTAGCGTCATCCTTACCAGTCAGGAGACGATAACGAGGTAGACCATCCGGAGATTCATGGCCCTTATTTTTTATTTCTGGGTTGATCATGGTAGTGCTCATCTTCAAGTTGAGCCTTATAGGCTCTGTCGTTATTCTTACCTTCACAAAACCATAAAATACCATAATGGTCAATCTGGACCATGCGTCCAGGGGAGTGCTCCCGAGCCCGGACGCCCCCTGTGTGCTATAAGCAGACGTTAAGCGTTAGTTGACGGATCATACTCCCACTGCGATTCGTCACTGTAAATCGTACCATCATCATCCATGACTTGGGCATTAAAGTGTCTTGTAATCCGCAACATCTTTCTATACAGGTATGTATCGGGCCATGTGGTATAAATATTACCTGCGCTCCAGTCAAGCCATGGTTCTTCGTACAAAGAGTGACCTGACCACAAGGCGTTGTAATCGCCGTTTATAATATATCTGCTTAATTCATTATCGTTATTAATGTAGTTAAGCCATTCATCTGCGGTTATCTGCGCATCCTCATTATCTGCCCAAAATTCAGCTCTCGTTATGTGCAATTCAACACCCATAGCATCTCCTTAACGCTGGTATAGACTTCACAAACTAGCATAGTGGTTTATTAAAAACGAGGTGAGTAACACTGCAGAATATATAGACTTGAACGATATGTCTGCTCTTCGCTCAAAGCTGAAACTCACTACAACCAACGCCGTTTCTTCTATGGAAAAATAAATTAATGCAATAAAATTCTTCATAATTAATTCAAATATATTAAATATTCATGATTATAAAATCATCACAATAGCTACATTTCCCAATGATCATCCACCCATGAGGCGGGACAATCATCGATGTGGACATCCCATTCTGCTGTTGATAATGCAGATGTTAAATGAGTGATAGCGTTTAGCCAATAAGTAACTGACTTAACGATAATATTTTCGTCTCGATAAGGGAGTTTAATTGCCCCTTCCAATATGTATTCATCTGATGGCACGCTGTAAAATGATAGTGTTTCACCTTCATCTTTGTAAGGGAAATCCTCATTAAAAGCATCTACAATTGACTGAAAATGTACTTTTTCCACTGGATTGACAGGTAGATTTCTTATGGCTGAATAATAAATTTATACGCTCATATATGTTCCTAAATTGCACATGTGAGTTTGGGTGCAATAATTTAAATTTTAATAAAAATCAGAAATGTAATTCATTGATCCCACTTATTTCATTCTGAAACTTTAATTTACTTACAATACTTCTCGTGAAGACCATTGAATGACTTGATTTGCAATTGATATTCACTCACTAAGAACTCATCGTCAGATGCGTATAGAACGGGTCGGCGTGAGTATTTTACATTCAATATCAAATGGTATGGCTCAGCAGAAATAAAACGAACACCTATTTTTCTATTCATTTCTGTTTTACCAGAAATGATTCCGCAAACATAATCCCCACCCTCGAAGTGATGAGTTTTCATTTCGGAGAATGAAATTGGCTTTGAAAAATCGATATCACTATCGCAAAAACCCAACATCATTTTCTTCATACGTGGACTTGAAGGTTCTTTTGCTAAAAAACCTTTGAATAAATCACAACTGCCAGTTGGACCCGCTGCCTTTTTAAGAAAACCAATCACATATGGTTTAATTTGTTCATGTTGAAAATTCTCTTGGCCATACGAAACTGGAACTATAAATGATAGAAGCGACGCTGATAAAACCATACTTTTCATGGGCCTTCTTCCTTGAATGGACGTCCATGTTACATCGGCAGAAAAATACATAACTTTAATAACTGGGATTTTAAGCCAAGTTAGACGCCTAAATCACCTTGTGGTGCAGCCAGTCCGCTTCTCGCTCATAACTGCACTACGGCATTTGAGTGCCAAGAGAAGGCGTTGTTGTAGTTGCTCGGAGGACAGAATCTGTGCATGGTGGTGGTAAAGAAGCCGCGTTAAATGGCTACGATCATTTGTTGACATTAGTATCAGCCCCCCTTAAAAACAGGCAGCAAATGACTGACACAAAAAGACGTAAATTGGATGAGTGAAAAACTAAAATTCATGTTGTTGGCGCTTGAACACTCCCGCCAAGCATTACCGGAATGCAGGCCTAATCCACCGGTAGGGTGCGTGATTGTTCATAACGGGGAAGTGGTCTCGAAAGGGTTCACGCATTCCCCGGGCCATAATCATGCTGAGGTAGACGCAATTTCTAAACTAAAGTTTCCAATTCGGGAATGTGAAATCTTTGTCACGCTTGAACCGTGCTCTTTCCAGGGAAGAACCCCATCCTGTGCATTAACACTTGCAGAGTTGAAGCCAAAACATGTCTATGTAGCTTTAGAAGATCCACACCCTAGAAACAGGGGTGAAGGACTCAATATCTTAAAAAATGCAGGTGTCAGTTTCACATTAGGTCTTGGCAAACAAGAAGTGGAGGACTTTATTTCACCCTATTTAGTGAAGTCATGACCTGCTCCCAGATGATTAATACACCGCGATGCCAGCAATGTCAGCAGATCGCTCACGGCGGACATCAAAACGCAGTTTTATGTTAATCAACGAGCTGCAACTTGTATGTTAGAAGTGAATCCTATTGACCATAGGTAACCTCAGCGTTATTAATATCGTAATATTTATCAATATCATAAGCCTGAGGACTCAAATGTGATTTATTTCCGATCGATGACGGAAAATGAGTATCCTGCTTACCTGGAATATTTTGTTCATGATTATGCATATGAGATCGGATCAAACTACGGGATCTCCCAACGTGATTCTCTTGCAAGAGCGAAGCAGGAAATTTCGGAATTGCTTCCCGAGGGCGTTAAGACGCATGGGCAAGTTCTATTGTGTATAGTTGCGCACTCGGATAATACTGACAACCATGTAGGTTATCTCTGGTACAAACCAGATACGACTATGCGCATCGTTTTTATCTACGATTTTCATATCTTCAATTCCAGCCAAGGACTGGGGCTTGGCAAACAGTCTCTACGTGCTTTTGAAGAGTATCTGCGGGCGAAGGATTTTAAAGAGATCAGATTGCGTGTTGCGGGTGATAATACTCGCGCCCAGCATATATATGTAACCAGCGGATTTGGGATTACGGGCGTAAACATGAGTAAATCTATTGCGGACTGAGACACTGACACTAAACAAAATCCAGTACAATTTGAATAACAAGTCTGTTTTCGCTCTCTGCAGCCCTTCCGCTCAGGTAACTTGTCCGCTCCGGGCCAGGAGCGGGCAAAGATGACCCTGAACGCTGCGAATAAACAACAAGCTGGCATACCCATTCATTTTTCACAGTAGGAAATGCGGTATCCATTACCTTTCCTGAGTACGCTGGCAAACCCGGCATGACTTAAGTGCATGCCTGCAATCAGCAGTTTTTCGCTGACAGCTTTTTCCATAATTTTCTGCCTTGTTTCCTCTGCCTGAGCGGGATCGGTGTCGAATAAAATAGTAACAGCGGGTTGTGCTGACTGAATATGAGGATAATGGACGATGTCTCCCCATATTAATAAGCACTCTTCATCGGCATCGATACGAAATCCTGTATGCCCGGGGGTATGCCCAGGTAGCCATACCGGGAGAATGCCTTCTGCTATTTTGTCGCCGTTAAAAAAACGCACATTCCGGGCATAAGTGTCTAACATTTGGCGGGCCAGCCAAAAATTACGTTGCCCACGCTCATTCGCTATTTTGAGTTTTTCATCGTCCTGCCAGTATTGTGCTTCGAGAGGATGAAGAATAATTTCAGCGCGTTTAAAAACCGGCTGTTTTTCAGAATCCAGCAGGCCCCCAATATGATCCGGATGGCAGTGTGTCAATAAAACTGTATCGACATCGTCAGGGCTGACACCCGCTGTGGCAAGATTTGCTTTGAGTTGTCCTGCCATATTGTTCAGCGAACCTGTGCCAGCATCAACCAAAATTATTCGACCCCGACCGCGAATAAGATAACAGTTTATATGGATATCACCGGGCTTATTGATTCCGGCACTGCATTGAATGATGTTCGCATCAGCTTTTTCGATGCCTGACAGCAAATCCAGACTGGCGGACATATTGCCGTCACTCAGCGCAGTTATTTGAAAATCTCCAATCTGACGGAACGGAAAGGGATGGCTCATCGATACCTCGGGGTTAGTTGCGGGCGAATATGTGTTCTGCTGGGTAACCAAAACAGCGAATACGAGTTGTCAGACCAGAGACCTGCTGAGTGGCAAAATCCAGTTGACGCATAAAGTTCTCCATCACTTCATGGGTACGTAGCGCTGTCAAACGATAAAAGAGCTCAGCACAGACCGGTTGCCCGCATCCCGCCTTTACATAGACAAAAATGATATGAATGTTTTTGGGTTCTGCGCCGAGGATGTCACAACACAGGACACTGCATTTATGGGTAAAATCATCAAGGTTTTTAAACTTGTCACCGTGATTTTCAGAAATATAAAAAGTCAGATTAGGCATGATGTTATAGCTTCCCTTCTTCAGCATTTTGCAACTGTGCTGTCAGAGGTTCGTAGAGGCACACACTGGGGACCTCTGTAAATAGTGAGGCAATTTCAACAGGCAAAACATACGCAACACGATATACAGGGGATTTATCCAGCCCCACCGCATGCATTTCCAGCCCCCTGTATCCCCGTTCTTTATCTAAAAAGTCGATTGGCTTTGGACTCAATAGCAGAATTTCATCGGAAGATATGGCTGGAGCGAGGCCTTCACCCGCATACAGGTTACGATGCCAGTCAGTAATGCAGGCCTGCCAACGAGAGAAATTACCACCTCCTTTTAAACGGTAATCCTCACTGCTGAGAACATCCGCATCATGAATAGTATGAATGGCAAGGTATACAGGGCAGCCGGATTGGGTTGCGCGAAAGCGTTGAGACGTAGCAAAGCCAGTAACAGATATTAAAGCGGGTAGTTTTTGCTTGCTGTAAAAGGCATTCCATTCTTCCTCGCTTTCAGGTTCGTTATACGAGCATTCCACGGTATAGAACATCAGCTCATCTCCACATGAAACATAGACGTAAGAAAATACATTCTCTTAATGACTTTTGATCATGCTATAAGCTGATTTCACAACTTAAAATCGATAATATGTCACGATATAGTGACATTAAGTCAATATAAGCACGTTGCAGGCTCTGAGAAAGGATCAGGTTTTATGCGCAGAAAAATCCCCAGTAGTGCGTCCCTGCAGGCTTTTGATGCCGCCGCAAGACATGGTAATTTTGCCCGGGCCGCAGAGGAGTTGTCGTTAACGGAAGGGGCCATTAGCCGCCAGATTGCGCGTCTTGAAGCTTTGTTGAACTGTAAATTGTTTGACCGTATGGGAAGCCGGGTGAAGCTTAACCCTGTCGGTGCGTGCTACGCACATCATGTGCATGAAACGCTCGAACGGCTCGAAAGAGACACACAGTACATAATGGGAATGCCTGAAGGCAGTAAGAATCTGGATATCGCCGTCCTGCCGACCTTTTCCAGCCGTTGGCTTATTCCCCGTCTGAACAGCTTTAACTCTTTGTTCCCGGACATAACGCTAAATATTGCGGCCAGAACCGATCCGTTCATTTTACCTGGCAGTGGCTTTGACGCTGTCATTCATTTTGAACATTCCGCATGGGCAGGCATGCGTATGCTATTCCTGTTTCAGGAAAAGCTGCTGCCTGTTTGCCATCCTGCATTGTTGACAGATAGTGACGTCAATCAACAGTTAAACGAACTTCCGCGAATTCACCGTCGACAGAATCCTGATGCATGGCATCACTATGCCCGGGAAAGTGGAATACACCTCGATAACCCGGCTCAGGGTGTATGGTACGATCTTCATGAAATGGTAATTGCTGCTGTTATGGCGGGGCAAGGGATTGCACTGGTTCCGCGTATGTATATCGAGAATGAATTGAGCTGCGGCATGCTTGTTTCGCCCTGGCCTGCCTCAGACAGCCTTAGCAAAAAATTCTGTTTAGTAAAACCGACGGAAACGGGAATAAATGAGGTGGCTCTGGAGAGTTTTGAACGCTGGTTGCTTGCTGAAATGAATACGCCTGCAAGCACAGCTTAAAACCGAACGGTGAGGTTACGTCCATTTTTCGCTGTGAGTTCAACGAGTCGATGCAACGCTATCCTTAATCAAGAGCATACTTTCACCCATTGTTATATTTTTGAAATAAAATAATCACACAATGTTATTATTAAGCGTGTAATTTAATATCAGCCTTTCATCCAACTGAGCGGATTCATTATGCACTCTTTTGCCATTTTCCTCTCTTCACTGTTTATGTGCAGTACAGTTTTTGCCAGTTCAGTGACCTCCGTGTCGCTCGAGGAACTGTCATCCGCACTGAATGAACGCATGCTGTTAATGCCAGCGGTGGCTGGCTATAAAGCGCAGCATCACTTACCCGTTGAAGACCTGTCGCGGGAGAAAGTTGTCATAGACGGTATGAGACAAAATGCTCAGGACGCCGGGCTTGCTTCCGACACCGTTGTCCCTTTTGTCCATGCGCTGATGAATGCCGGGAAGGCAATTCAGTACCGCTGCCTGGCCGACTGGCTGGCCACACCGCAGGCCAGGGTTCACGTTACCGAACTTGCGGATACCAGACAAAAGATACAACAGACTGATAATCGGCTGATGACGGCCATCAGCCAGCGTCTGATGGCCGGCTCCTTTACCGAAGCCGATATGGCGTGGCTTATATCGCAGATGACGGCACCAGGACTTAGCGCTGCGGATAAAAATAATCTGCTGTCAGCCCTGTCGCGCATTGAGCGAGCCAGTTAACGAAACGGAGGTCAAGTCCCCGCCGCAACAGACGCGTTCTTCCGCTTCGACAGCGCAGTCAAAATACTGCTCCGCACTGGACTTACATCTTGAGGTGGCGGGCCGGACTATAGAAATGCATCCCCCTGAACGATGTTTCCTGGAATATATCTGAGACCGAATTTTACCTTTGATGTGCACGGATTCATCCCTGTTTAGCACTTCCCTGAGCCGGGATACGTTCCTGACGGTGAAACCATTACCCAGCAGGTCTTTTTCTGTCAATTCTCGGGGCACATGATCTCCTTCACTCATGATCTCAGGCGGCTGACTGCGGCACAGGGCATTGTGGCAGGCCCGAAATTTCGTCAGGCACAGGAATGGATCCGCAACCAGAATTAAGGTGAACTTCCACAGAATCTTCATAAAAAACCGGCTGCGTCGTGATATTTTTTCAAGCACATCATCTATAGCGCCCCTTTTTCCTTTTTAACCGAATGTTAAGCGAGTCGCGATACACAATGTGGGTGCGGCCCTGAAACACACTAACCTTGCAGCGTAAACAAGTTCCCTTTACGTAACAGACTATTCTGCACAGCTATTTAGAGTAAGTATTGCTTTCTGTACTACAAACTAAGTGACGGAAAAATATGAGCAAAACCACATCGACATATCATCAAGCCGGCCTTAGCCGTCGGGGATTCCTTGGCCTTGGAGCTGCAGTCACTGTTGCCGCACTTGTGCATTCCCGTAGTGCTTTCTCAATGCCAACCGTCTTTCCAACAGGCGTAACTATCCACGATAAGTCAGCGACCTATGTCTGTGATGTCATGTTCAGCACATCCGGCAAAACTTATTTGATTGATATCAACGGCCTGGTTGTCAAACAGTGGGAGCACAAAGGTGAACCTGCGCGAATAGTCGATCCCTCTCTTGTTGGTGGGCGTAAGGGCGTCGCTGGCATGACTCTTGATATGGTGGATGCGTCCCGGATGCCAAATCTGGCAGGAATCGGACTCGTGCCCGGGCGCAAGACTGCAAAGATCAACAAGACATTTGGCCTTCTTGACTGGAATGGAAACGTTATCTGGCAGTGGAGTGGCATTGATTCTGTCGGGGCAGCACTACAACATCACGACTGGGAATTACTCTCCAACGGCAACATGCTCATCCTTTCCGACAGGATGCGAGAGGATCCGCGTTTTAAAATCGGCAAAATTGTTGATGACGTGATTTATGAGATAACCCCTTCTGGTAAGGTCGTATGGCAATGGTCAGCAACTGACCATTTGGACGAATTTGGCTTCACTCCAGAGGAAATGAAGCTAGTCACAGCAACTAACGGTCCTGACTATCTGCATATGAATGCTATGGCTGCTCTTGGTCCAAATCGTTGGGAAATGGCAGGAGACAAACGTTTTGCAGCTGAGAACATCATTTTCAGTTCACGTAACGCCAATTTCATTGCCATTATAGACCGCAAGACTGGCCGTATTGTCTGGAGGATTGGACCAAATTATCCTCATTTGACGCCTGCCGAAACGGGTAAACTTCCTCATCCCGTCAACCAGATGAGTGGTCAGCATAACGCTCATATGATTCCTGAGGGATTGCCTGGTGCGGGGAATATCCTTGTTTTCGACGACCAGGGTGAAGCCGGTTACCCTATTGCTCCACGAGCCCTGCTGGGAGGATCACGTATTCTGGAGATAGACCCTGCGACCAGGGAAATTGTCTGGCAGTACACTGCCAGTATGAGCGGTAATCCCGATTCTACATTCTTTAGTCCATTCGTCAGTGGAGCACAACGCCTCCCTAATGGAAATACTCTGATTGACGAAGGGATCGATGGGCGCTTCTTCCAGGTAACTCCTACAGGGAAGATAGTCTGGGAATATATTGTCCCATTCACCGGCATCGGGCCGGGGGGCACCACAGGCCATCCGGTAGAAAGTAATCTCACCTATCGCGCTCAGGCCGTACCTCTGAACTGGATTCCGCGCTAGCCTGTTCTGCCTCCAGGAAGATATGTGGCAGGTGCGTTTTGTATGCAACCCCGATGTGAAAAACATTACAAACATTGGGTATAATCAAAGTATTAGCGCAACAAACTCTACAGGAATACGAATGAAAACTTTACTGGGAAGTGCATTGCTTGTTGTTAGTTCATTTTCTTTTGCCATGGAACCGGCCCCTGTTGTCACTACTGAGTCGGGCAAAGTTCAGGGATATCGCACTGATGACGGTATCAGTGTTTATAAAGGGATCCCATATGCGGCTAATCCTTTTACCGCTGCACGACGGTTTCAGAATCCCCAGCCCATGCAGCCCTGGCAAGGTATAAAAAAAACTGTGTCTGACTCGCCAGTGCCACAACCGGGAAGGACCTCCGCGCAACCATTAGTTGGGCGGGCTGGCGACTTAACCCTCAATATATGGCGCCCTGATGATATCAAAGGGAAAATACCGGTTATGGTCTGGATCCCTGGAGGGGCCTGGATCAGGGAAGATGCGACTGAGCCTGTGTATGACGGAAGCGTGTTTGCTAAAAAAGGCGTGATGATAGTCACGGTTAACTACAGAGTGGGTGTAGATGGATTTATGCATTTCGCCCATCGTCCTGACAACCGTGGTATAGCTGACCAGATTGCTGCACTTAAATGGGTGCAGCGAAATATCGCGAACTTCGGAGGGGATCCTGGCAGAGTGACACTCTTCGGACAATCCGCCGGTGCGGGTAGTGTTGCCATACATTTAGGAAACCCAGAGACCAAAGGGCTTTATCAGCAGGCCATTTTGCAGAGCCCTCCAGTGCAGTGGATTAGCCCTGCCGATGCAACACGAATAACCGAACAATTTTCCCGGAATCTGGGGATTTCTGCCGACCCCGAAGCTGTAGCCAGGGTGCCTTTTGAGGCGCTGGTTCAGAATGTGTTAAAAGTTGGAAATCAAATCAAAGATCCTGCCCGGTGGGGAAAGCTTTCCCTGGGAGGTACTGCATTTTTGCCAGTTGCCGACAATAAAATCATCGTCAGGAGCCCAATAGAAGACCTGGCTAATAGTGACAGTAACCGCGTTCCGGTTATCGTAGGCAGCACCGACAGTGAGTCCAGATTATATTTGGTCCCCGGCGGCGGTCTGCAAAAGTTCACGGAAAAGGATGTGAGCACTGTCATACATCAAATGGGTCTCCCCTCAGGAACTCTTCAGGCCTATGCAAAAAACAGTATTAATGCGCAGAGTCCGGGTGACATTTACGCTCAGATAATGTCGGACTACACATTCAGAATGCCTGCACTGAAAATAGCCAATATTATGAGCAAAAACCAGAACACATGGTTTTATAACTTTTCCTGGCGGTCACCCGCTTACCATGGCCGCCTGGGGGCTGCGCATTTTGTAGACGTCCCCTTTACGTTCGGGACGATTCATACAAAAGAGGCAGAAAACTTTGTCGGGGTAAATCCGCCGGTGTCCTTGTCTGAAAGTATCAATAACGCCTGGGTCTCGTTTGCTAAATATGGCAATCCGGGGTGGCCGCAATATTCAGATAAAGATAAACAAACGATGATGTTCAACACAACCAGTAGCGTGGCGACCAGCATGGATCCACAAATCGCGTCTCTGTGGGAAAAGTTCCGGTTCTAAAAATAATGCGCCAGTAAATGATATTGACAGTGGGTTTGTGAAAGGCACCTCAGCAGATAACGGCACCGGATTGTGCCCAGGAATTACGTGCTCAGGAGGATGCGTTTTCATTTCATATCAAGTCTTTTAATCACGCATACGCCCTTGTGATGTCTGGGTATCCGCAGTCCATATGCGGATACCCATAACACTCCGGTTCCCTCAGGAACGGTACACGCTCAGTCGGTTAACTGTCGGGCAAGGGCCTGGTGATCCTGGTAGACTGCGGAGGTCTGGATCAACCGAATTTCACCCCCAGTTTCAGCAAAAAAGGCAGGTACGCCACGAACACCGAACGCCTGCATTAGCCTCTGAGCATGGCTTGCCCGGTCCTGGATATGAGCATGCAATATCTCACTTGACGAAATAAAGAGACTGGCAGCCTCCTCAAGCTTCAACACATTCAGTATACCGACCAACGTCCCTTGCGAGGTTACATCTAGACCATCCACATAACGCGCTTTCTGAATTGCTGAAAGGGCTTCCAGTTCACGCTCCGGTTCAGTAAGTGCCACGGCGGTAAGTGCGGCAGTGGCATTGCCACTGTCAAACTTTTGCTGACGGTTGGCCAGAACCTTTGCCTGATATTTTTCGGTGAAAGGCTGGCCTGTAATTGACTGGATACGTTGGTCATTACTCCAGGCGTATACCGCAAAATCGTCATCCATTGTGCGGGCACCGTCACCTGAGAACAACCCCGCAGGCAAGGGTTGAACCACGACATTTGTCGTATTGCGCAGGTAAGTGACTGCGGGCGTGGCACCATAGCACCAGCCACATAAAGGGTCAAAAAGGTAATAAAGCGTCTTTGTCATAAGTCTGAACCGAATGTTGGTTTAGTTAAGGACACTTTAATATTACTCTGCAGAAAGTCAGAGCTTTTTTGAATTTTTCAGGGAAAAAGAACTGCGACGAACCAGAATTTTGGGCAATGACCAGTCAGGAACGCATTCATGCACAGTCTCCTTAACAGCACCTCACTGCAACATGGTTTTCCGTTCCAGAGTGTCCACACCTTGCCGAATTAATAAGGGTACGAACGAGTATGCCATTGTCCGTCCTGCGCGGTTTCATCAGAATGTATGCATATTGATGAAAATCATAGTGATATCAGCAAAGTAATTGCATCCATGGGAAATAACGCATTGCGGCAATATTATCTTTTATAGAAATAAGGCACAGCAAATTAAAAAATATGAACAACAGAGCGTTTTTTTATAAACCGTTATTTTGCCATTATTGAATGCACTTTAGATGAAGCCACAGCCAACTTAAATTAAAGAATTGCTAATAAATGTCGTTATTACACATAAGACAACCAAACCGAGTGCTGCAATAATGATATGGAAAAATACCCAGGGTCGAATAGGCCTATTACTTATAAGCTTTTTCGTTATTTTATTGATAGTTACCTATATTGTTATCAAGCAATTTGTTGCTCCACAAATCATTGAAACTGAGACTGAAAATATTCAGGCGACGGTTAAATTACAAAGTAACGCGATTAAAGAGCAGATGAACCGCGTTAAGGCTCAGCAACGCTCAATCACTGAACTGGTTGCCGGGCTGCAAAGTCAGCAAATCGACGAATTTTTACCGCTTCTGGTTAACCAATATGGCGATTTAAACGTATTCGGTGGTGGGATTTGGCCTTTGCCTGGTCAGCGTGATCCGGCCCGGGAAAAATTCAGCACCTTCTATGCCCGTGACGCAAGCGGTAATCTGCAGGTCAACACCGTATGGAACCAGCCGGAATCGGCAAAATACTGGGAACAACCCTGGTATAAAGACGGCATGAATGCGCCAAAAGGCGAATGTGCGTGGGCGAAAGCCTATCAGGATGCGGCCAGCCCACAGCCGCGAACTAACTGTGCCATGGCTATCTGGAAAGACGGTAAAGTCTGGGGCGTGGCGACCATCGACGTGACACTGGGCTTCTTTAACCAATTGGCTGTCGAAATGGGCAAAGCGGTAAACGGTAGCGTACTAATTGTTGAAGCAGACGGCAAAATAGTTGGTAACGGCTCTTCCGTACAGGATAAACCAGCACTCTCAAACGTCCGTGATCTCGGCATTCCGGCTGCGGCACCGTTAGCCAGCCTGTTAAGCCAGGGTAAAACAACAGAAATGCGCGGAAGCTATGAAGGTACAGACGGCGCACATTCACTGTTCGTTCTGCCCATCAGCGGCAGCCCGTGGTTCATGGCGGTTGATATTCCGAGCAGCCACCTGGTAAGTATGTCTAATGCTATTATGACCAAACTCACCATTGTACAGGCGATTATCGGAATACTTATTGTCTTTATTATGATGTTTATTGTGCGTAATATTTTCCATAATGTGACGTTGCTCAATCGTAATATTGAAACGCTATCCAGCGGCGGGGCAGATTTAACGCAACGTCTTGCACAAAGTAAGAGCCCGGAATTTAACGCTATTATCAACAATTTCAATAAGTTTATTTCGTTCCTGAATGAGCTGATGCAACAGGTAGGGAATAGCTCAATGGCGATATCTTCGGCTTCGCGCCAGATTGCCAGCGGTAACCTGAACCTTTCCTCACGCACCGAAGATCAATCGGCATCAATTGTGGAAACGGCAGCGTCCATGGAAGAACTGACCAGCACCGTGCGCCTTAACGCAGAGAACGCATTGCAGGCGAACAAGCTGGCGGAAGAGGCTTCAGCGACCGCGAAACAAGGGGCCAGTGTAGTTAACAAAGTCGTCTCTACAATGAATAACATTAATGAGTCCTCCTCTAAAGTGGTGGAAATCATCAGTGTGATTGACGGCATCGCCTTCCAAACCAACATCCTGGCGCTTAATGCAGCAGTGGAAGCGGCCAGGGCGGGTGAGCACGGGCGTGGGTTCGCTGTGGTGGCTGGTGAAGTTCGTTCACTGGCGCAGCGCAGTGCCCGCTCAGCTCAGGAGATCAAAAAACTGATTGAAGAATCGGTGAGCAGCATTGAGCAGGGTAGCGGGCTGGTTCGTCAGGCAGGGACAACAATGGACGGCCTGATGGAGAAAGTTGAAAGCGTCGGTGTGCTGATCTCAGAAATCAGTTCTTCCAGCGATGAACAAAGTCGCGGAATTGCCCAGATCAACATCGCCGTCAACCAGCTCGATAGCGTAACACAGCAGAACGCTGCGCTGGTCGAAGAGGTGGCGGCCGCCGCGCAGTCCATGGAACAACAAACCTTACAACTCGAGAATGTCATTGGCAGCTTCAAGCTCTGACAGACAAAATAGCGCCGACCCTGCACCGTCGGCCTCAGATTGATAAGATAGCCTCTTCTGGGGCTATCTTACATTGAAAATCATATTCCGCATTGCCTGTTGCTGTGCTTTTGCTCGCAGCGATAAAGGCCAGAGGTGACTTCACTTTTCTAATCAAGAAATTGAGATTACCAGCATCTCTTTGTGTTAATCCATGAGAACATGGTCGGTATAACGTAATTTATTCTGGTAGAATGTTATGACCATTTAACAATAAATGGCTGTAACCACACTGACTTCATTTGCGGGAGATATCGGTATGAAAATTGGGATACTCTTCCCGATTGCTATTTTTTTCGTCGCTGTCATTTTTATTACCTGGTTTGTGGCAAGCGGTTACGCCACCTCATAAACAGATCACCAGAGCCCTGCTCAGCGAGGCAGGGTTATCCCCTTCTGCTTTTCCCTGTTGCCAACGACTACCTGCTGAGTCACAAGGCTTTTTTTTTGCGACATCACCCAGATGTGTGATGGTATCCACGCCGAACTCATCTACAGTTAAATAGTGAACTGGTAATAAACTGCCAGTTATAGTAGTGCGTTCCCCCCAGCAAAATTAACTAGCCAATGTCATTGGTGTATCAGCCATGTTGTCTGCAGGGCTGGGTGCACTAAATGAGAATGGATAAAACAAAAACAATGCGCAAGAAGGCTACGGACTATGCTTGAAAAACTTCGTCATGCCAAATTCAGCATGAAGCTAACAGTTGTCACTATTTTTGTTGCGTTATCGCTGTTAATTATTGCTGTTGCCCTGGCAATGCAGTTTTATTTCGCACAGTCTTTTGCCAAGGATGCCGCCCGGACTTTATTTACCCATACTGCACTGAATGTCAGTGATAAAATACATTCACTGGACAGCGAAACCAGCGGCCTGACCACACTGTTTGCGCAATTTCCAGGTCTGGAAAAACAAGACACATCCCAGCCCCTGCTCCCCATCACTCCTGCCATGGCTCAGGCAATACGCCAGCACCCGCAGGTGTATGCCATTTATATCGGCTATGGTAATGGCGATTTGTATGAATTAATTAATCTCAATAGCAATAAGAACTTACGTAATGTATTAGGGGCGACGGCGGAGGATCGCTGGCTGATAGTCAATATCCGCAATACGCCTGCTGGCGGGCAGCAACAATCCCGTTTTTATAACGATGCTTTCACACTCACCCACCAGACACAAAGCACCAGCCAGTATGTCGCAAATACCCGGCCCTGGTATCTCAATGCCATGGCAAGTAATGCCACAATAAAAACTGAGCCTTATGTATTTCATACCACGCAATCTTCCGGGGTGACGTTTGCCCGGCGTATTGGCACCAGCCAGAATGTTCTGGCTGTCGATATTTCACTGGATACATTGTCGGTCTTTTTGCAAAAAAACCGCTTATTTAAACACAGTGAGACTTTTATTTTTGATAATGATGGCAATGTCGCAGCTCAGTCACTCAGTTTGCAACCCAAACACACCTCAGAACAGGCCAGCCCTATATCCCTTACATCCGAAGAGACTCAGGCAGTAGCAAAAATGGGCACAGTGCGCGTTGCTAATGAGCTTGACTGGGCACCCTATGACTTTTCCTGGAGCGGCATGCCACAGGGCTATGCTATTGATCTGATGAATATGCTGGCGGCCAAAACCGGGTTACGGCTTGAATATATAAATGGTTTTGACTGGAACACCCTCACCATGATGTTCCGAAAGGGCAAGCTGGATGTGATGCCAGCTATTTTCCGGACACCTCAACGAACCAAATGGGGGTTGTTTACCCAGTCCTGGCACACCGCGCCCCCCGCATTAATTACCCGGGTCAATGCCCGCCAGCTCAATACATTACCGCGGTTACAGGGCCGGACGCTGGCTATACCTGCGGGCTGGTCGCTGGCGGAAGAGGTACTCACTCATTTTCCTCAAATCAAACTGATGAGCGTGGAAGACTCACTGGCCGCTTTACAGGCTGTCGCCGACGGGCAAGCTGATGCCGCCCTGGAAACCCGGGATGTCGCCCGTTATTTAGCCGGGCTGTACAGTATTCCTGGGCTGAAAATTCATAACCCGGTGCCGTTATTTTCCGACAACAGCAATTCCGCGTTGGCTATGTTGGTAAGCGCCGATAAACCGCTATTACGTGATGTACTGAATAAAGCTATTCAGTCTCTTACTCCGGAAGAAAAAACCACGCTGGCAAACCGCTGGCTGACAGACAGCCCGTCTTCTGCAATACAGCGCACTCTGGTTGCCGGTATTGTGCCTTCCCCCGCTTTTGTAAGCCTTGCCGCACAAGCAAACAACACCCACACGGCAGTATCACAAGACGTGGTTATTGATGGCAGCCGCTATACACTTTTTGTACAGCCCGTTGTATCAAATGCCCGGCAGACTCACTACCTCGGTATTATGGTGCCAACAGACGTGCTGCTCGGCCCTTACATGAAAAAAGTCTACCTGTCCCTGGCTATCACTTTGCTGTGCCTTGCTTTGTTAGCACCTGCAATACTGTACCTCGCAAGCATGATTGTCACTCCGGTACGCCTGCTTTCTCTGGAAAATAAAAAAATTCGCCAGCGGCGGTTTCGCGATGTGCTCCCGGTGCCGAGCCGCATTAATGAACTGCACCATTTATCTGACTCGATTTACAGTATGGCGCTCTCGCTGGAAGCCTATCACGCCAACCAGCAGGCGCTGATGGATGCCTTTATTCAGTTGATTGCCAAAGCCATTGACCAAAAATCCCCCTACACCGGGGGCCATTGTGCGCGGGTACCGGTTATCGCAATGATGCTGGCTGAATCCGCCGATAAAAGCCAGCTCCCGGCGTTCCGGCAATTTCATTTCGCTAACGAAGACCAGTGGCGGGAATTCAGAATCGCCGCCTGGTTACATGATTGCGGGAAAGTCACATCGCCAGAGTACATTATTGATAAAGGCAGTAAGCTGGAAACTATCTTTAACCGTATTCATGAAATTCGTACCCGGTTCGAGGTGCTGTGGCGTGATGCTGACATTCTCTACTGGCAAGGCAAGGCTTCCGGTGAACCAGAAGAGGCATTACAGGCTGCCCGCCAGGCACGACACCAACAGTTAACGGATGACTTTACGTTTATCGCTCAAAGTAATATCGGTTCAGAATTTATGAGTGACGATAAAATTACCCGTATTCGTGAAATTGGCGCGCAAACCTGGACACGCCACTTTAGTGACCGGGAAGGACTGTCACCCGAAGAAGTAAAACACCTGGCTAATATTGCTGAAAAACCACTCCCCGCAGAAGAGAAGTTACTGGACGATAAGCCAGAGCATCTCTTCCCGTGGCTAAAAGACCCGGCCATTTTACTGAGCAACGATATGAGGATGACGCCTCCGGCGCTGCAGGCCAACCTGGGTGAGATCCATAACCTGTCGATTCAGAAAGGTACGCTGACAGAAGCAGACCGTTACCGGATTAACGAACATATCATCGCCACAATACGTATGCTGGAAGCCCTACCTTTTCCTAAAGAGCTGGCGCGGATACCTGAAATTGCTGGCGGCCACCATGAAACATTAAAAGGCACCGGCTACCCGAAAAAACTGACGGCGGAAAACCTGTCACTGGAAGCCCGCATCCTGGCTATTGCCGATGTCTTTGAAGCACTGACTGCCGGAGACAGGCCTTACAAAAAAGCCAAAACACTGAGTGAAGCCATTAATATTTTACATATGATGGTGCAAGACGAGCACCTGGATAAAGACCTGTTTGAATTGTTACTCTCCAGCGGTATTTATCAGCGCTATGCCGAGCAATACCTGGAGCCAGGCCAGTTAGATGACGTAGATATTCAGCGTTACCTGAAAGCGTAATTCACCGCGGGTGAAAGGGTTATTTTGTGGACTGGTTCTCAAATTTCCCGCCAGGCGTACAAGCTGGCATGGCGTTGCTAAACGCAGGTTTATGCAGCGATGCTAAACCTGTTACTGCGGAGTGTTGAGTAGAGAGCGCAGGCAGAGTAAGGCGCAATACGCGAATAGAGTAATGAGATAGCTTCATTAACCTGGCTGTAGCAGAAGAGAAAAAAGGCGCAGGAAGCCGCAAAATCGCAATATAACAGGCATTAAAAAACCCGGTATCAGAACCGGGCTTTTGCTATTGGTGAATGTTGACCTGTGCTACGTTCACTTTATTGATCAGTGAACAAACAGTTGAGCCAGACACCATATCCGCTTTGCAAAAAATGCATTTCGCACCAAACGGGTTGCAGTGCTTAACATCGAAAGACGACACACGATACTGCGAACCCTGGCAGCGTGGGCAACGGAGATGCCCCAATACAGGACGAATGATGTCCTTAGAGTGCTACCACGTTTGCAGCAGACGGGCCTTTCTGGCCATCTTCTACTGAAAACTCAACTTTCTGGCCTTCAGCCAGAGTACGGAAGCTGTTGCTCTGAATTGCGGAGAAGTGTACGAATACATCTTTGCTGCCATCTTCAGGAGAGATAAAACCGAAACCTTTAGTTTCGTTGAACCATTTAACGGTGCCGATAATTTTGTTAGACATGTTTTTACCTTATTAATTAAACATTTACTTAAATGATTTAATTACAGATATCAATCGGCGTGTTACAGAGAAGACTCAAGAAGAAGGGGTACTCGCAGGAATACACTTTAGAAATGAGGGCTACTTTTCGAACGACTTATAATGATTCTGTGTATCAAATCGGTGCTGATTAACGCATACATCTTCCAGGATAACAAGGCTTATTTTTTTATTTACACTTTATTGACAGTTTCTCAGGCAAAAAAGATATCTGCATAAACTTCTGGGATCTCACAGGGCAAACACGTTAAGCTGTAGGCAGTTAATCACAGAAGAAACTCTATGCAAAATTTTAAGAAAGACTCTCAAAAATCCTTCCTCACCGCCATCGAATGCCCCAAATGCGCCAAAAAATCAGAGCACAGTACATCCCGGGTAAACAAAAAGAAAATGCTTATTTGCCCATTCTGTAATGGCCTCTTCCAGCCGCCTGAAACTCACGCAAGGCCCGCCGTTTTTTCCCTGAAAAAATAACCCGATGCAGTAAATGTGTTGCCATAAACTGGCGGCTGAACCCTGCCTGTTATTCATACAGGCAGGCGAAAATTAAACCTTGTTGTTACATATAAGCCATCAACCAGGCCCGTCGCTGCCAGCTGCCAGAAGTGGTACAATCACGTCGCTTATCGGCGTGGGGATACCATGAACCCGCCCGTAACGCTGTATCACGCCATTGCGGATATCCCATTCGAGGGTTTGCCCGGCCACCCGGTCGGCCAGAATAGAGGTGCCTAAATCAGCCGGGGCCTGGTGGAAACGCGCAACGATTTCCGCTGGCACCTCATCGCTAAGCTGTGCGCCTTCGGCGCGCGCCACCAGCAAACACTCTCGCAAATAGTCCAGCGCAAGCGCAGTGATGTCTGGCCGGGTGAACATTCCCGCCCTCCGGCCAGACAGCACCATCAACCCGGCAACGGCATTTTGCAGCAATTTACGCCAGGCAATAGTGGTGAAATCCGCGGCGACATCCACTTCGCAACGCGTCCCCTCCAGTGCGGCCAACACCACAGCAGTATGCGGTGTTTCCGGCAGTGTCAGCCGTGGTTTTGCCCGCAACCAGACTGAGTAATCAGGCTCACGCTGAGCCGGAAACCACACAACCGATGGCAGCACCGCCACGCCGGGCACATATTCCGCAAACTGGGCTTGTTGCTCCACACCGTTTTGCAGCGCACAAACCACTGTGTTTTCATCGCACAGGGCTGACAACCACGGCGCCGTTGCAGCCATTTGCGTGGTTTTCACCGCAACAAACACCAGCGAGAAAGGCTGTTCAACTTCTGAAGGATTGGTTAACACCGGGCCAGGTACGACAATTTGCCCGTCATCAGCACGCAAAGTAAGTTGTGCGTGGGCAGTACGCCCACAAATAACCGGTGTGCGCCCCACTTCATGGAGTGCTGCCGCAACAGTGGTGCCAATTGCGCCCGGGCCAATAAGTGCAATACTGGGTTTAGCTGACATCCTCTTCTCCCCTGTTTATCTGCCACCACGCAGGTGGTCTGAGTGACATAAAACCATCTATACCACGGGACGATGACAAAAACACTCACTCCCCCTGCCGGGCACCCAACGCCGGGAACACACCGGCACCAGACAGGATTTGGATAATATCTGCCGGGTAGATTATTTCCTGGCTGCCAGCGAGCGCCTGCATACTCCACCAGCGGTGTTGTTTCATGACTTGCTGTTCGTGGTGGCTCCAGCCTTCATGGCTGATTTCGCTGTTACCTGCCCGAATAACAAAAAAACGTTCATTTGCCAGAACACGTTCCCCACTGGGTAACAGCATTTCGAAAGCGCTTTGTGCAACCGGCTCGCCAACGGTATCCCGTATCATGCCAGTTTCTTCGCGCAACTCCCTGACTGCGGCCTGGGCAAAAGACTCCCCATCTTCAACACCGCCGCCAGGTGTGGCCCAATAGCCTTGCCCTGCAAGGGCATCATCGTGATGCTCAAAACGAAACAGTAAAACCTGATGGGCCGGGTTGATAATTAACAACCGGGCAGAAGGCCGGGTTCTCATAACAGCAATATCCTTAATCACCAGCGTTATGTTCAGCCCCGAAACCCCGCATTCAGCACTTTTCAGAAAAGGCGCGCGGGTAAACCGCTCAGCGTAAGCGATTCGGGGGCACTCAGTTTACGCAACCTGTCGGGTTAATGTGAAGAAACAAAGGCAGAAGGTGTGGCCGGTGCCGGCAGTGCAAAATTATGCTTCATCCGCTCAATCTCGTGAGTGGGAGACAGGCCGAACAGGCGTTTAAATTCACGGCTGAATTGCGACAGGCTTTCATACCCAACCTGAGCACAGGCAGCAGAGGCTGTCAGGTTGTTTCTTAGCATCAGCAGCCTGGCCTGGTGCAACCGGGTTGATTTCAGGTACTGCATGGGTGAGGTATCTGTTACGGTCTTAAAATGGCTGTGAAAGGTTGGCTGGCTCATTCCCGCTTCTTTCGCCAGTGCCGCCACATCCAGACGCGACGCATATTCCGCATGGAGTTTGCGTAACGCTTTCGCCACTTTACCAAACTGCCCCTGCATGCCCAGCGCACTACGCAACGTTTCCCCCTGCGCGCCGGTAAATACGCGGTAATAAATTTCTCTCACCATCGCCGGGCCAAGAATTTCTGCATCCAGCGGGGAAGACATCACCTGCAGAAAACGTAGCACCGAAGCGCTCAGTTGTGAGTCCATCGGGCTGGACACCATACTGCGCGGGGGAGCAGCAGGGCTTTTCCCCCTGCCATCAAGCGCCAGCATCAGCTCTGCCGCAAGGCGGAAGTCCAGCCGCATATAAATCGCCAGCATCGGCTCTTCAGCACTGGCATCGGTTTCCATCGTAAAAGGCACCGGCACGGACACCATCAGGTAGTGCCGGGCGTCATATAAATAGACATCCCGCCCCAGAAAACCACGCTTGCTGCCCTGGACAACAATCACGATACCTGGTTCATATAACACGGGTGTACGCAGTAGCGGGCGGTTGGACCGTAAAAACCGCACATCGTCTAACGGCGTGATGTTGTAGCCTTCCTGCGGTGTTAACTGGTCTAACAGCGCCACCATCTGGCGGTTTACTTGTGCAGAAGACAGGGTCATAGCAAAGCTCTGGCAAAGTGGAATTCGGGCATTCAGCATCGCATTCAATACCAGACCGTGTCCAGCCAGGTCAGAGGAACAGGCAAACATTACAGAGGAACCGGGATACCGCTACGACGCGCTGAATTCTATCCTGTGTATCCCTTTTGACCAGGAGCGAACCATGAACTCAGCAAAATTACTTTTTATTACCGGTGTGAGTAGCGGCTTTGGGCAGGCACTAGCCAAAGAAGCACTCAAAGCCGGGCACCGTGTGGTGGGAACAGTACGCACTGAGCAGGCAAAACAGGCATTTGACGCCCTGGCCCCGGGCCAGAGTTTTGGGCATATCCTGGACGTAACCCATGTAGCGGCCATTGACACACTTGTCGCCACTATCGAACAGGAAATCGGTGCGGTTGATGTGCTGGTGAATAATGCCGGTTACGGGCATGAAGGCGTGATGGAAGAATCACCGTTGAGTGAAGCCCGCCACCAGTTTGACGTTAATGTCTTTGGCGCCATTGCAATGATTAAAGCATTTTTGCCTTATTTCCGGGCACGCCGGGCCGGGCGTATTCTGAACATTACCTCGATGGGCGGTTTTATTACCATGCCGGGCATCAGCTATTACTGTGGCAGTAAATTTGCCCTGCAGGGTATTTCTGAAACTCTGAGTAAAGAGCTCAAACCGTTTAATATTTTCGTGACTGCGGTTCAACCCGGTTCATTTCGTACTGACTGGGCGGGGCGTTCGATGGTGCGTTCTGCGCGCACCATCCGTGATTACGACGCAAGCTTTAACCCAATACGGGAAACGCGTGAAAAACGCAGCGGGCACCAGCCAGGAGACCCGGCAAAAGCCGCCAGTGCCATGTTACAGTTAATTAACAGCCCTGAGCCGCCGGTTTCACTGCTATTGGGGAGTGATGCCGTACAACTGGTGCGGGAGAAGCTCCAACAAATGCAGCACGATATTGACCACTGGGAAACATTAAGCCGTTCTACGGACGGGTAAAGCCAGGCAGTACCAGGAGCCTGAATGCCGGTTGTGCGGCTCAGGCTTTTTTCATTTGCTGTCAGCACAAGGTGTTGACCGGTTGCCAGGAACATTTGTTCAGTGGTACTGAAAACAGTATATTTTCCTGAGTATTACCTGAATGCACTATGCTGATAGAGCCACTCTTTTTCCAGCCATACAGGGATGTGATGAATAGATTCTTAGAAAATAAATGGAGTTATGCAGGTATGTTATTGGGTGCCTGTGCGCTGATACTCAGTATTTTTCATTTCACCGCAGGGCCATTTACTTCCCCCGCGCATTCACTGGAACGCGTGGTTGCGGAGAAAGTCTCTGCCGTTAAAAGTGGGTTAATTGCTGGCCTGAAAGGGCAAGAGCCACCCGCCCCCGCCAAAAAACACTGGCCCAATATTGATACGGTGCTGACTACCACAGGCATTGGCCTGGCCGCTGTTGCACTGCTGTGTGCCTTTATTGGCGGGCTGTGCAACGAGAGTTCCTGGTGCGTGAACGGTGCACTGTTTTTTGGCAGCAGTACGCTGGTGTTTTACGCCTTTCTGGTATGGGCCGCGCTAACATGCGTTGTATTGATCCTGTTTATTATTGTTTTATTTTTTACCGGCCCACCATGCTGACCAGCATATAACCGCCTGCGACACTGCAAAACCCATCGACAACCCGCTGGAGCCAAAGGCCAAACCTATTGCCTGCCAGTATCTCCGTAACACCGTCAGGCCTTCTGGCCTGAATTACATGTAATTTCAGAGGTTTTTGCGAGCATGGCCGCAGGCGTTTGCTTGCCCGAAAGCAGCAAAAACGGTATTGTTTTCCGGCACCTGCATAATCAGGTGCCGGGATTGGAACCCCGAATTGCCAAAGAGCACAAGTCACGTTTTACGTGTTACTCTGTGTCGCGCTCGCTCGCCCTCATTATGGTGAGTTGGGCAGGGGAACCGAAAGGTTCGCCGGGTTCTTTGGTGTCCGGTAGTTCCAACCCTGCTCAACTCACCACCAGCAGAGATTGGAACCTCTCGGTGGTGTAAAGGTAATAACCACCAAAGAGGATGCCCTTATGGCTACGACCCCAGCTTTCACTCAATCTTTACTTACCCTGCCCGTTTGTGACCAGACAGATTTCACCGTGCTGGCACGCCACTGTGAACACCTGGCAGATGCCCTGCTGGAATGTACTGATCCACTGTTACGCCTTGCACTGTGTGAAAGGCTGAATACCAGCCTCAGCCTGTTACGCCCCACATTGCTGGAACCTGTTCCCGCACATTTGGCTGAAAGCCTGACAACAGACAGTATGGCACCAGAAAACCCGGAGCCAGCCACCACCGGTTTCGCGCCAGACAGCGAACAACTGTGTGATTACGCACTGGCGTTATCGCAACTGCTGGCATGCCATACACTGCCGCCAGGTTGTACACAGCCACTGCGCGGGTTACTAAACGATGTGGTCAGCCAGTTCGCCAGCCTGTTATGCGCCCCGCGCTGGTGCAACACGCCGCTTGGCAGAGCGTGGATTGACGCCCCTGGCAGCGTATAACACCGGTTGCTCATACGGGTAAAATAATAGATAAAACAGGGCTGCGTAATAGTGGCCCTGTTCATTACCTGGCGGCTTTATGTATTCGCAATATCAACAGAACTCTTGATATATATACCACCTTCATCCGGATGCTACATATATGCTGGCGCGGGGATTTAACACACCTCGGTTTTCATGATTAGCTTTATTGTTAATACATAGAAAAACATTGCCACCAGTAGCCCCATTACCATTTGAAGATACAGACAGAGTTCACCGTACTGGCACGCCACTGTGGACATCTGGCAGATACCCTGCAGGAATGTGCCATTCCGCTGGCTTTGCCTGGCAAGGTGGTGTTTAACGCAAAAAAACGGTCATAAGTATAAAAATACCTGTGAATAGTCTGAAAAACATTCACCATATTGCAACATTAACCAATAATAATGATTATCATTGTGGTATTTTTTGTTACAATATTCACAATTAATTCCCTTTTGCACACGATGCCGGGCTTTACCTTCTCGTAGTACATTGAATGTTGAGCATTATCATGCCGTTCCTCGAAATTCAGATTGAGAAGAAATCCGTATGAATCAAATGGTTTATATCGTTGATGATGATAAGTCAGTAAGAGCTGCTCTCAGCAATCTACTGACGGCAGAAGATTATGAGGTTATCGCTTTTCCCTCTGCCAAAGAATTTCTTAGTCATTCGTTAGGTTCTGATCCTTGCTGCCTGATTTTGGATATTAATATGCCAGATGCAGATGGTTTTACCGTGGTTCAGACACTCAATGAGAGAGGGGTTACGATCCCAACAATTTTTCTGACCGGTTTTGGAACCATTCCAGTTACGGTACGCGCAATGAAAACCGGCGCTTGCGAGTTTCTTACCAAACCCGTCATCCCTGACCAACTGATTGAGGTCGTTTCCGAAGCGTTACAGCAGGCGGTGAGTAACTTTACGGTGTCACAGGAACACTATGAAATGACCACCCGTTACCAGTCTTTAACACCGCGAGAAAGTGAGGCTATGATTCTGGCAATAAGTGGTCTGCTGAATAAACAAATCGCTGCGGAAATGGGGATCAGTGAAATCACTGCAAAAGTGCATAAACGCCGGGTAATGGAAAAAATGAACGTTCGCTCCCTTTCTGACCTGGTTCGTGCAGCTGAACGACTGAATATTCGCAATACCCGCCGAAGTTAACCCGGAGCGTCAGGAGGTAATACAGGCAGAGTGAACCAGAAAATACTGCCTTCCCCTGAACGATTTTCCCCGTGTAATTCACCACCGTGTTTTTTGATGATGCTGCTGCTAATAGCCAACCCCATTCCCATACCTTCTTGTTTTGTAGTGTAAAATGATTCAAAGATACGGCCTTTTACTTCATCTGCCATGCCTTCACCTGTATCCAGCACTTCGACGCAAATGATACCTGGTTCAGGATTGGATGTTACAAGTGTCAGTACCAGCGGCCGGTTCGTGATGCTACCCATAGCATCAATAGCATTAACCACCAGATTGAGCAGTACTTGCTGAATTTGAATACAGTCGCACCATATATCAGCACAACTGGCCTCCAGCTTTATCTGCAAAGCAATCCACTTTCTTTCAATTTCGGCGCGTGACAGAGCAAGAATATCACGGGCAATAGAATGCAAATTGGCTCTGGAGAAGACCGACTCCTGTTTACGCGTTAAAGACTGCAGGCCACGGATAATATCGCCAGCCCGTTTCCCTTCATTGAGAATTTCCTCAAGGCTAAAGCAGGCATTGTTTATATGGCTTTGCTCTCTTTTCAGCCAGCGTAAACTTGCCCCCGCATGAGAGACAATAGACATCAGAGGTTGATTGATCTCATGGGCAATTGAAGCCGTAAGTTGCCCAACCGTTGTAGCCCGTGACACTCTGGCCAGTTCAGCATGAGCTAAGCGCGCAGCATCTTCAGCCCTCCGTTGAACCGTGATGTCGGAAATCGTTCCAAAATACTCTTTGGTTTCCGGCCAGTTAGCAACCGGTTCACCAATACCTTTAATAAAACGGCATTCTCCGTCAAGCCGAAATATACGAAACTCAGCCTGCATGTTTACACCATTACGAACACTTTCCTGAACCAGCTCATTAATTACTTTATGATCGTCAGGATGAACAAATGTCATAAAATCAGCCATGGAGAACATGCTTACTTGCTGAGACAAGCCAAGTATGCGGACATATTCATCAGAGACATGCATCTGATCCTGTTCGACTTCCCAGCTCCAGGTACCTGTATGGCTTATTTTTTCCCCAAGCATGAGCGACGTCTGGCTGTCTCGCAGTTGTTTCTCTACTCGCCGCCTGTGAATATTCTCTTCCAGCAACTCTGCATATAACCGGGCTGTTTCGATTGATACGGCAGCCTGGGCACTAAGGGTTTTTACAATATGTGACTGTTCAGCAGTGAATACATCGGGCATCAGCCGGTTTTCCAGGTAGAGAACGCCCACCATTTTTGCCTGTTTGAACATCGGTACACACATAACTGCCGCGCCAGAAGAAACCAGGTAAGGATCATGGCTGAACGGGCTAAATTCCTCCGGCTTACCCGTGCGAATTTCCTGTCCGGTACGAATCACGGCAGATAACACAGAGAGCGGTAAATCGCTTTGTTCTGGTTGCTCTTTCACCATTACCACTTTTACACCATCAACATTTGCTTCTGCCCGCGCTTCAATCTCGGGAAGATTCCCATCTGTGATACGTATTAACATGCATCGCTGTGCCCCCGACCTTTCCAGCAGTATGCGCATAAGAGTCTGAATCAGGCGGTCAAGGTTTATCTCTTCTGTTAACGCACGCACAGCAGCGACGACACTTTCTAAATCACGAATCGCTTCATCCTCGAATTGCATGGTTGTACCTGCATTACTGCGGTTTTGCACAGCCAAATGTAAATAGCGCTGTTCAAGTTGGCAGACCTTGCTCAGTGCTCCCCAATTTCGCCAGTTACTGACTGCACCTTTTATATATGCGTCACCAGCAACATCTAACTGCCAGCTTTTGGCACAATACCCAGCTAACTCGTATGCCAGTGCAGTGATGTGAACGTAACCGTTTCGGGAAGAGAGATTAATCGCCTCGTCATAATGCCTGAGCGCAGTGCCTTCACGCCCCTCAATACGCGCTAACTCAGCAGCCAGTAAAGCCGCTTTATCGGCGAATAAATCCGGGTTGAGTTGTGCCCATTGTGTTATTTTTACGGCATATTTCCGCGCAGTAACAATGGCAGAAGACTCAGCCCCTGAGGGCAGAGGAATGGTCAAACTCAGTGCACTGTAAAAATAAAGGTCGAGCAGATAGATATATCCGGGTACTGAATTGACCAGTTGGTGTGCTTTGGAAAAAGAAGACAATGCAAGAGAGTATTCTGTGGCAAAAAAATACGCCATTCCCCGGTAAAGCCATGACCAGAACAGAACCATTGCTTTTGGGCCTGAAACAGGACCAGGTTCACTCCCGATTAAATATTCAGAGAAAATACACTCGCCATTAGAGTTGTTACCCTCATGATTCCCTCGTAAATAAACAACCAGTTGCTTTTGCATCAATAAAACATTTTCAACATCGGGGTAGAAAGACTTTTGCGTGAAAGCCAGACCACGTTCGATAGTTGTTTGGATTGATTCAAGATAATCACCACGAGTCAAATAATTCATCACCTGGTGGCGTAATGAAAGACAGGCAAAGGACTTGTCGCCATGAGCAACAGAGACATCAAAGCTTTTTTTCGCACAATCAATTGAAAACTCCAGCTTTTGTGTCCAGATACCAATCTGATCAAGTGGCAAAAGTGTCCGTGCTTTGAAACGCAAAAAATCATGTTGTTCTGCCAACCTGGCAGCTAACGATCCACATTTAAAGCCGTAATGGTATTCCTGGTAACGATCGATAATCAGTACACTAAACCACGACAAACCAAATACCGATGCACCCGTAATACCGTGTTCGAGTGTGATTTCAAGAATTTTACACACCAGCAATAAATGTAATTCGGGGCAATCATAAGAAGACGCATAAATAGTGCTGGCCAACAAGTTCAGAATGGCTTCTTGCTCTTGATCAACCATTACTGGCAATGCCCCAATGCTCATTTCCGGCACATCGCCCAGGCGAGAACGTAAGTTCAGCCATGCCGTATGGCATTCAGTTACATCAGGGTGACGATTAAACTGAATACCAAATACGGTTAGCCAGGCCAGTGCGGTTTCCAGTGCAAGGAAATTATCAGACTGCCGCATATGGATTTCAGCTGAAAGACAAGCTGCTACTGATTTTTGAGTAAGGCTACCCGGTTCTTTGAGAAGTGACGTACACAGTGATTGTGCAGCATCCAGGTTTCCCAGCCGAAACTGGCATTCTGCCTCCTCAACGCCAAGCGCAAAAAAAGCCGGGGCCAGGCGACTGGTATCCAGTGCGCGTGCTGTTTTGATATAACGCATAGCTGAAATATAATCGCCCGCTCTGCGGGCAAGTTGTACTGCATTGAAGCTTAGATGAAAATAAATTTGCCGTTGCTCTGTACTGAACCTGGCTTCTGTCACCATTGAAATATGATGTACAGCTTTAATCAGGGTTTCATTACTGTTTGTCTCTAAAGCATCTTCAGACAACACACTTGCGGACTTAAGATGAATGTGTCGTTTTAGCTCATCACTTATCAATAAAAAAGCAGCGTTATGCACCCGTGCATGGGTAAATGTATATTCATCACCAATAATAGCGATGAATTTCTCACTAATAGCAGGCCTGAGCCCTTGCTGAATATCATCCTGATTTATTTCTAACACCCGGCTTAATAAGCCCAACTCACCTTTGCCACCCAAACAAGCCAGGTGTCCTAACAACTGGCGAGTAGACTCGGGCATTCGCTCCAATTGGCGCACAATAATGCTGGCAACATTATCGGTTGAAGCACAAGCAAATAATGCGGCCCGGTCATAATGCCATTTCAGTGGCTTATAAGTGCAAAAAATAAGTCCATCATCGACGGCCTGCTTAAAAAATACTTGTACAAAAAGTGGGTTACCCGCTGTTTTTTCATAAACCAACTGAGCCAGTTCATTAATACTGCAAGGGCGAATATGTAATCTTGCAGCCAGCCAGCGTGCAACCATTTTGGTATTCAGCGGCATTGGTGTAATTTCGGTTACTCGCGCAGCTGAACTGCGAATTTTGGTCAGCATCTCTGATATAAGAGAGCAAGGCGCAGGGTCGGCATCACGGTACGCAATGACCAACAGCAGCGGTAAATGTGAATAACGCTGCACAATGTTTTCCAACAGTTGCAAGCTGGCGTGGTCGGCACAATGCACATCGTCAATCAACATTACCAGCGGTTTTCCTGACGACGCAAAAACTTTTACGATTGAGCATGCTACATGGATAAAACGCTCACGTTCATCCGGCAAGGAATCAGATAACGGCTTCGTTGGGGAAATGTTTAATATCTGCCGAAATTCCGCAACCAACTCGATAGCTAAATCCGCATCTTTACCCAAAGCCAGTAATAAACGAGCCCGCCACACCGAGACATCGGTAGCCGATAAACCAAGCAGATACATCACCAAGGAACGAATCAGATTAGCCAGTACAGCATAGGGAGCCTGTGGAGAATGCGGATCTGCTTTGCCGACAGTTAACAAAATCGACTTATGCTGCAGTTTTTTCAGTGCAGAAGCGATAATGGCGGACTTTCCTGAACCAGGGGCTCCACGTATCATGACCAATTGATGAGATCCGCTACGCTGAACCTCATCCAAGGCTTTGATCAACAACTTACCCTGAGCATGTTCCGTAAATAAACTTTCGACGCGATAGTTGGCAGTAAAACGTTCCTGAAGCCCGGGAGTGAAAGACTCTATCGTTCCTTGAGAGGTTATCGTTGCTTTACAGCGGCGCAAATCAGCCAGCAAGCCATCAATGCTTTGGTATCCATCTGTGGGTGATTTAGCCAACAGGCGCAAAATAATCACTGACAATACAGGGGGTGTATCATGGCGAACAAATTCCGGGGGCCGTGGAGGGGTGGCAAGATGGTAGTGAATCCACTCAGACGGCCCGGCCTGTAAAGAACCAAAGGGTAATTTACCCGTCAGCATTTCATAGAGAACAATCCCCAAACTATAAAGATCACTCAGATCACTGACAGGGTAAGATGTTCGGCCTGTATGCTCTGGCGACATATACGCCAGGGTGCCTCCTGAAGCCCGCACATCATTTTTTAGTTGTGTGTTATTGGTTACGGTTGCCATGCCGAAACCACCAAGCCGGTAGGTACCATCATGGTTCAGGAACAGGTGAGCAGGTTTAATATCACCATGCACAATCCCCTGATGGTGAAGTTGTCTTAGTGGTAAACATAACTGAATGGCCCGGTGCAGAAATTCAGTTATTGTCGCAGGTGGTGTGCCAATAACTTCAGCCAGCGTGTGGTAATCAAAGTATGGGTAGACCAGGGCATAACGCCCAAGATGGCGGGTATAGCCAGATGGTTTCACTGCCCAGCCAGGCAAAAGGTGAGAAGACAACGTTAGTTCATTTTTTAATAATTGAGCTGCCTTAAACGCTACCTCTTCAGTGGCCCCCATGGCAATAATCACCGCTTCACCGGTGGCATTTTGCCCCGCCAGCCACACAATACAGCCTTCCTGTACCAGTTGTATCAGGTTGATATCACCCGGCAATGATATGTACTGTTCCTTATTATCATCCTGCTCAATAGAGATAATGCCCATCAATATGCTTTCCCCTGAGACAGCTCATCGCGGATAATGTCCAGTAATATGTCAACATCTATCGGCTTACGCAAAAAGGTCACCGCCCCCAGTGAATGAGCATAGTTTTGTACTGAGTCATCTTGTTCCGCAGAAATAAATATCACTGGTAGTAGAATAGAATGTTTTTTCAGTATCGCGTAGAGCTCAAAACCACTCATGCCTTTCAGCCTGACATCAACAATTAACAGAGCGGTGCCAGTCAAAGCCATAATATCGCGCATTAATTCTTCGCCCGACTCGAACTGGTTGGTGGTATATCCTTCAGAATGCAGTAAATTGCTCAGGCCATTACGGACTGAGCGTTCATCATCAACGATGACAATTTGCTGTGGCAGCACCATGCTGAATCCTCGCAGTTCCTAACAAATGAGGATTTTCCTCAGGGCGTTTTTTCTTCGTCCGGCAGTGGCGTACCACTAATTTTTGCCACACATTCGTGGCGAAACCAGGCAAGAGTTATGGGCTGGCGGTTAATAAGCCGTTTCGCCAGTGGCACCAATTGTTCCCCTACTAACATGCCAAATAACCCCAATAACGCAATAATCGGCGGCGCAGGTGATGAAACATGCATAAGACCGTATAACAGACCCGCCAGAATTCCTGTAATCAGCGAGATAACATAGGATTTCAGCATCATCAGTTCTCCTTACCAACATGTTCCGACACAGGTGCATAAGCAACCGTGTACGGCTTGCTATGTGAAAAGAGTGAGCTTGCCTGACCATGAGGTTGTAACTGGGCAATCAGTTGGCTACCGATAATCATGCCCAATAACCCCACCAGCGCAACAGCAGGTGGAGCCGGAGAGCGTACACGCAGTAGTGCGTAAAAGAGGCCAACTACCACCCCTGCCCCCAGAGAAATCATCATTGGATTCATTGGAATGCTCCCTTGACCAGCACACCGGGTGCTGGTCAATACTGGCAATGTGTAGATGGCAATTAACGTGCTGAAACAGGTGCCAAAGTGCGGTGTTCACTCACCTGGCGAGAAGGCGCTTTATGCACCATGGTGTAGGCATAGTCAACACCAATGCCGTAAGCGCCAGAATGTTCTTTAGCAATTTTCATTACGGCGTCATAGGTATCGCGGTTAGCCCAGTCACGCTGCCATTCGAGCATAACCTGCTGCCAGGTCACTGGCACAACGCCAGCCTGAATCATGCGCTGCATGGCATAATCGTGAGCTTCTTTTGATGTACCACCAGAAGCATCAGCCACCATGTAGATTTCATAGCCGCCTTCAAGCATTGCGCACAATGCAAAAGTGTTATTACAGACCTCTGTCCATAAACCTGAAACAATCACCTTTTTCTTGCCATTTGCCGCCAGTGCATCACGCACTTTTTGGTCATCCCATGAGTTCATGGAAGTACGCTCAAGTATGTCCAGCCCGGGAAAAACATCCAGCAGTTCAGGATAGGTATAGCCAGAGAAGCTCTCTGTTTCGACAGTAGTGATAGTTGTCGGGATGTTAAAAACCTTTGCTGCTTTAGCCAGCGCAACAGTATTGTTTTTCAGCACTTGCCGGTCGATTGACTGCACACCGAATGCCATCTGTGGTTGCTGATCAATAAAAATAATCTGGCTGTTATTGGGAGTGAGGACTTCAAGCTTAGAGTTGGACATGAGTTTACCCATTGAGGTTATTAACGGATTTCCGCAAAACATGCTACGGAGCAAATGTGACCTGGCACTGGTCACCTCAGGGCCAATGTTAGGGGGCAATAAAATTCCGCACTATTATCTCTGCGTATAGGTATACAGACGTATAAGTATCCTTCTGTATAACTAGACGGTGTTAATCTCTCATTCCCATAATCCTGAACTCATTCATGCTGGCGACAGGCGACAGCATCTTTCCTGTTCGAATATTCGGACATCACAGTTCAGGAGGCGCTATGGTGGCACTTGGTAAAGCAGAGCTGATTTTAATCAACGGGAAATTTCACACGGTTGATCGCAGTAACCCCGAAGCACAAGCGGTAGCGATCCGTGACGGGAAATTCCTGGCTGTAGGTAGCCTGGCTGAAATCATGGAACATCATGATGAAGGAACGAAAGTCATCGACCTGAAGGATCACACAGTTATCCCGGGGTTAAATGACTCCCACCTGCACCTGATTCGTGGCGGGCTGAACTACAATCTGGAATTACGTTGGGAGGGTGTTCCCTCGCTTTCTGATGCATTACGTATGTTGAAAGAACAGGCACAGCGCACTCCATCACCTCAATGGGTAAGAGTAGTAGGTGGCTGGACAGAGTTTCAGTTTGCCGAGCGCCGGATGCCAACACTTGAGGAAATTAACGAAGCGGCTCCCGACACCCCAGTATTTATTCTTCACCTCTATGACCGGGCTTTACTGAACCGCGCCGCACTCAATGTTGTGGGATATACCAAAGACACGCCCAATCCTCCAGGAGGCGAAATTCAGCGCGACAGTAATGGCAACCCGACTGGCATGCTGATCGCCCGCCCTAACGCCATGATCCTCTACGCAACCCTGGCAAAAGGCCCAACACTTCCGCTGGATCACCAGATTAATTCGACCCGCCAGTTTATGCGTGAATTAAACCGGCTGGGTATCACCAGCGCAATTGACGCTGGCGGCGGTTTCCAAAACTACCCAGAAGATTATGAAGTCATTGCGAAACTACACAGTGAACAGCAGATGACGGTGCGTATTGCTTATAACTTGTTCACTCAGCGCCCCGGCCATGAGTTGGAAGATTTTGAAAAATGGACTGATATGCTCACTCCGGGCCAAGGAAGTGATTATTTCCGCCATAACGGTGCCGGTGAAATGCTGGTATTTTCTGCGGCCGATTTCGAAGATTTCCTGGAACCACGCCCAGATTTAGCACCCGGTATGGAAGATGAACTGGAACGCGTGGTGCGCCATCTGGTAGAGCACCGCTGGCCATTTCGGCTGCATGCAACCTACAACGAATCAATTAGCCGAATGCTGGATGTGTTTGAAAAAGTGAACCGCGATATTCCTTTTGATGGCCTTCACTGGTTTTTCGACCATGCAGAAACGGTAACCCAGCAAAATATTGACCGTATTAAAGCTCTGGGAGGCGGCATTGCCGTTCAACACCGCATGGCATTCCAGGGTGAGTATTTTGCAGAACGCTATGGGCTCGAAGCAGCAGCACATACTCCACCAGTCACTAAAATGCTGAATACCGGTGTGCCCGTGGGACTGGGAACCGATGCCACTCGTGTTGCCAGTTACAACCCGTGGACTGCGCTCTACTGGTTGGTATCTGGCCGTACTGTTGGCGGAATGCAAATGTATGACGTCAACGCCCGGCTCGATCGAGACACAGCCTTAATGCTCTGGACCCAGGGTAGTGCCTGGTTCTCCAGTGAGCAGGGGCAAAAAGGCCAGATAAAAGTTGGGCAGCTGGCCGACATAGCGGTATTGAGTAAGAACTTTTTCAGTGTTCCGGAAGATGAAATAAAAGGTATTGAATCAGTACTGACTGTGGTGGATGGCAACATTGTTTATGCCGCAGGCTCATTTAGCTCTGAAGCACCACCAGCAATACCTGTCCTGCCGGAGTGGTCGCCTGTTGTTAATGTACCTGGTCACTACCGTAGTGCCCCCCCAGGAGCTGTGACCCGCGCTGGCTTAAAGCCCCGGCAACACCAGTGTAACGGCCCTTGCAGTGTTCACAGCCACCAGCATGATATCGCCCGTGGTGCCAACATCCCTGTGTCAGAAGAGAACGCCTTTTGGGGTGCGCTCGGCTGCAGCTGCTTTGCATTTTAATACCATGAAAACAATACCGTTTATCTCATCTGCGCCCCAGACTGATCTGGGGCTGTTCTTCCTGCGACTCAGTAGTAGTTTGCTACTGCTGTACGTCCATGGTTTACCCAAAGTACTTCACTTCCATGCTGAGCTGGCTCGTATTGAAGATCCTTTTGGCATGGGGCCTTATATGAGTTTACTTCCTGCCATTCTTGCTGAGGTGGTTTGCCCGGTTTTGATAATTCTTGGGGTATGGGCCCGGCTTGCCTGTTTGCCTGTTATTGGTGTCCTGCTGGTAGCCATGCTGTTTGTTCACCCTGACTGGTCTGTTGCTGAGGGGCAGTTTGGCTGGCTATTGCTGATAATTTTCATTACACAGGCAATTACAGGACCGGGGCGCTGGCGCATAGGCAATAACACCAAACAAGGGCTGCACTATGGCACAAGTAAATGATATCCAAAGTTCCAGCCCGGAGCAGGATGATACCGTTACAGTGCGGCCTTCGTCACCATGGCAACCACTCAGACAACCCGTGTTTCGTACGCTCTGGCTGGCAACTGTAGTTTCTAATATTGGTTCATGGATGAACGATGTTGGCGTCAACTGGAGCATGCTCACGCTAAGTAGTGATCCCCTGGCCGTCGCCTTAGTTCAGGCCAGTAGTAGCCTGCCTATGTTTTTATTTGCCCTGCCTTCAGGCGTAATGGCCGATATCGTTGACAGGCGTAAATACTTACTCTTTTCGCAGGTATGGGTATTTATTGTGGCAGCCAGTTTAACGTTGCTCTCAGCGGCCGGGTTAGTGACCCCCTGGGTGTTATTGTTAGCCGCCTTTTTGTTGAGTACCGGAGCTGCAATGAGCTCCCCGCCTTTTCAGGCCATTGTGCCCGACCTGGTGACTAAAGATGAGCTGGGCCCCGCCATTGCGCTTAACTCACTAGGCATTAATATCAGCCGGGCGATTGGCCCTGCACTTGGCGGCCTGATCCTCTCCTTTACCAGCCCCTGGCTCGTGTTTTTACTCAATGCATTATCCGTAACGGGTGTTGCCCTGGTGCTGTATCGCTGGAAATCCGAGCCAACTATACAGCGCCTGCCGCCTGAGCATTTTTTCCAGGCGGTGCGTGTTGGTCTGCGTTACATCTATGCTGCCCCCGTTTTCCGTAATGTGCTGGTACGCACCTGTGCTTTCTTTCTTTTTGGTAGTGCAGGTTGGGCCTTATTGCCCCTGGTGGCACGGACGGAAATGCACCAGGGGCCAGGCGGCTATGGCATGATGCTGGCAAGCATAGGTGTTGGGGCCATTAGTGGTGCAGTGTTGATGCCCAGGTTACGCAAAAGGTTTAGTGCCGATGCATTAATGATGCAGGCCAGTGTGTTATTCGGCCTGATGATGCTGGGCATGGCTTTTATTCGCCATTTCTGGTGGCTCAACCTGTGTGAGTTTTTTATTGGTTTAGCCTGGATAACCATTCTTTCGACTCTCAACCTGGGTGCACAACGTAGTGCCGCCCGGTGGGTTAAGGCCCGGGCACTCGCCGTTTATCTCACGGCATTCTTTGGCTCAATGACCATCGGCAGCACAGTATGGGGTCAACTGGCCGCTCATTATTCAATCCCTTTCTCTCTCAGTACCGCCGCTATTGGGCTGATATTGTCCTGCACTGTTGTCTGGCGCTGGCGGCTTGATAAAGACCCTGACCTCGATCTTGATATCGCCACCCACCGTAATAGCAGCACATTACAACCGAACGTGCATCACAGCCGTGGCCCGGTAATGGTGAGCTACGAATACCGTATTCGCCGCGAAGATGCACATGATTTCACAGTATGTATGCAGGACATGCGGCGCATGAGGCGCCGAAGTGGGGCGATTAACTGGGCTATTTATGAAGATGTACTGCAACCCGGTATTTTTGTTGAAACATTCGTTGTTGATTCCTGGATGGAACACTTACGAGAACAGGAGCGTTACACCATGGATGATAAAAAAATTCAGACCCGGGTGAATACCTTCCATCAGGGAGAACAGGTACCTGAAGTCCGTTATTTGGTTGCTCCGTTCTGACGATGCAATGCCAAATATCAACCACTCAATAAATAAGAGGTTTATGTAATGAGCACATTTACAACTAAAGATGGTACTCAGATTTACTTCAAAGATTGGGGCACCGGCAAGCCAGTGCTCTTCAGCCACGGGTGGCCTCTTGATGCGGATATGTGGGACAGCCAAATGAACTTTCTGGCAGAACAGGGCTACCGCGTTATTGCTTTTGATCGCCGGGGATTTGGCCGCTCGGACCAGCCCTGGAATGGGTATGACTATGACACATTTGCCTCTGACATTAATGATCTGATTAATCATCTTGATCTCAACGAGATTACATTAGTCGGGTTTTCAATGGGTGGTGGCGATGTAACGCGTTATATCGGCAATTATGGGACATCCCGTGTTGCAGCACTGGTGCTACTGGGAGCCGTCACCCCAATATTTGGTAAAGCTGAAGACTACCCGCAAGGTGTGGATTTATCTGTTTTTGCTGGTATTCGTGATGGGCTACGCAAAGACAGGGCTCAATTTATTCGTGATTTTGCTTCACCTTTTTATGGCACTAATGCTGGGCAGCAGGTGTCTGAAGGTGTCATGCACCAGACGCTCAATATTGCCCTGCTGGCATCGCTTAAGGGCACGCTTGATTGTGTTACGGCATTTGCAGAAACAGATTTCCGTGCTGATATAGCTAAAGTGGATGTTCCAACATTAGTTATTCATGGCAGCAATGACCAGGTGGTTCCTTTCGAGACGACGGGCAGGTTATCTGCAGAAATGATCCGGGGTTCAGAGCTCAAAGTATATGACAATGCCCCACATGGCTTTGCCGTTACCCACCAGGAACAACTGAATCAGGATTTGCTGGCATTTTTGCAGCGTTAATTCCACTGAACTAAATACCCCAGAAGCAAAAGCTGCTTTTGCTTCTGGGGTATAAATAAAAGTAATTAATTACAGATTGACGAATTTATGCAAAACACGCACTAACTGAGTCACAAAGCCGTATTCATTGTCATACCATGAGACCGTTTTCACTAACTGGATCCCCCCGGCTTCACTTATTTCCGTTTGCGTAGAATCAAAAACAGATCCAAAAGGTAAACCGACCACATCGGAAGAAACGATAGGATCGTCGGTATACTTAAACGACTCGTTATTTTCACAAGCGCTTTTTACAGCGGCGTTTATCTCGTCTACAGTAACTTGCTTTTCCAGAACAGATACCAGCTCTGTTACCGAACCTGTTTTTACTGGTACACGTTGCGCGTGCCCCTTGAGCTTGCCAGACAGCGACGGGATAACCAGCCCAATCGCTTTGGCAGCCCCAGTGGTGTGAGGAATGATATTTTCAGCAGCAGCCCGGGATGCCCGATAATCTTTACTACGTGGGCCATCAACCAGTGCCTGGGTTCCGGTATAGGCATGCACAGTGGTCATGGTGCCAACTTTAATGCCAAAGTTATCATTGATAACTTTAGCCATAGGTGCCAAACAATTGGTAGTGCAGGATGCAACAGAAATAATGCGGTCCTGAGCGGTAAGCGTGTCATCGTTAACGTTAAACACTATCGTTTTCATCTCACCTGCGGGTGCAGAGATAAGCACTTTTTTAGCGCCCGCATCAAGGTGAGACTGAGCTTTCTGCTCAGAAGTATAAAACCCTGTACACTCAATCACTACATCAACACCTAAATCTCCCCAGGGAATATTTTTCGCCTCTTTCTCGGCAAAAACCTTTATATGGTGGTTGCCAACCACCAGGCTTTCACCATCAGCACTCACCGGTACAGGAAAAGCACCGTAGTTAGAGTCATACTTCAGTAAATAAGCCAGCATATCCGGTGAAGTCAGGTCATTAATCGCAACAACAGTGACATCTTCATTTTGTTCAATGAGGCGGCGCAGAACTAACCGGCCAATACGCCCAAAACCATTGATACCAATTTTTTTCATGACAGAAACTCCAGGTAAAAGTAAGCAGGTATTAGCGACAGACAGAGAGATAGCATCCATATCTTCACTGCCAGTCATCCCTTACTGGTCTAATGAAAAATATCAGCCTGGGTGCTGGACTAAGATGAATATTCAGATGCCGGAACCCTTCCATTTTCTCCGGGAGAAAAGAGCGTTCCCATTGCCGTGACAGCAAGACTTAGCCAGAGCCAGCTGACTGTTTTATTTGTTCAGGATCACTATCAATGATGCATATGCCAAAAGATAGTTATACAAATGGATAGGTATACAATGAGATAATTGTTTTTTCTGTATCACTATTATCTTATTCTTTTTTCAGTATTTTCGGAGAATGTGTTCCGCGTCTGAAGTTTTATCCGTTGTACTCTCTACCGGGGAGGTTAAGGCTGGGGCTGACGACTTCAGTGACCATGCTATATACCGTTATTAAAGCAACATGAAATATACGATTATGATGTCCAAAACCAGCAGTAGTTGCAAAGTGAAACTTTCTGTCCACCTTGAACTTCAATAGCGAATAACGCTCAGGAAAGCCAGGCGGTCATATTAATAGCTAAACTTCATTTAACCAGTCATATGGTGACTTAACAGCCAATATAAGCACACTAACACCCCTAAGATAAAAATCATTAACTAACCGCGATTAACAATAAAAATTTAGCTTTGGATAATTTAAAAAACCAATTAGCCACTCGAAAAAGAATAACAAAATAAAATAACCTGTCGCTCAGAAAAATTTCTCATATCGCAAAAAACAGATTAAAGATATCGCCATTCCAACCGTTATACATAGGGTACTCCTGGATTCAGGGAATAACTTTACTGGCAAGGTTGATAATAAAAATCATTCTGTCATTTATATAGGGAAAGTAACAAGTGAAAAACAATCTGTTAATAACTGGCGTATTGTCTTTAGCTTTTCTGACTGGTTGCGCAGGGAATCTTCATCCACATGCAGTACAAGCGGCTAACGGTAGTTCAGTGCAAGTAGCGACTATTTTTGCGCCAACGGAATTGAACAATAACCGCTACGCAGATACCGCATTGCGTGAAGTAACCCCGGCACACGCGGGCACCGGAATGGGAATAGCAATAGCAAGCGCCATATTGGGTGGCGGAATCAGCACCAACTCTTTCGATAAACACAACTACAAAGGCACTACCATCGATTCGCTCCCGGAGCCCACATCCCATTACTTTGGCCCGAAAGCCGAAAACAAAATTCGGGACTGGCTGGCAAAAAATGGCAACGGTTATACCTGGACCCAGCCACTGTTTATTGCCGCATCTGAGTGGTCGCTGGTATACACCAATTTATCTGCCAATGACAGTAACTACGATTTAACCTACCGGGTTAAGTTCTATAAACGCCCGGAAGGTGGCAATATGTTCAGCAATTACGTGATATCCGAATGTGAGCCAACACATGTCACTGCGCCTTTGAACGACTGGCAGGCAAACAATTACGCCAAAGTTACCCAGGAAACAGAGAAAATGATGGATTTCTGCCTGCTTGAGCTGGAAAGCCAACTACCACGCCTGTTAGCAAAATGATGACTGATGTCGTTAGCATTTTTTCGCACAGAGCCTAAAGTAGACAGTATCCCGCCCCACCAGTATTTCTGGGTAGAATAAAAAAAGTGTTGGCAGATGAGTTCTGCCAACACTACATAATGCCATTAAAATATAATTCATATCATAATCCACTGAACCTCAGGCCACTATGACATTACTCACCTGAGTATATAATAACTATAAGATGCCAGAAAAGTATTTCAGGCACCAGATACACAGATTACTATTCAGCACCTGACAATATATTCCCCATACCATAAAACCACTCAAGTTCAATTGGAATTAATCAACATTTATTGGATTCACCGAATTTTCTCTCTGAGATTTTCTAACACAAATAAAACCAAAAAAAATTAAATTAATTTATTGTAAATCAAGCTAAAGAAGTTTTCTATTCTTACCCAAACCAGGTATATTACCGCTTATTTTTAATAACAAGAAAGGAAAGCTTGTGAAAAAATCATTAAATGAATGGGAAAAAATTGTTGATACCTCAGCTGATTATGATTATTACTTAACGCATTATACTAAAAATCAAAGTGGGAAATGTTTTGGTGCATCATTATATTGGGCTTCTGATATTCTCAGAGAGATAGCCAATGACAGGAAAACCATTGGTTTGATGTTAATGAATCAGCACCAATTTTATAATTTCAGCTCGCACATCCACGCTATATATAGTGAGATGCATGCCAGACTTGAAGATAATTCCAGCAAGTTGATCGTGGAGGTATTAAATAACCAGGAAAACTTTCTATCTACAAGATCAAATTACAAGCTAAATTACTCAGTAATCAATGGCGAAACAACGAAACGCAAAATAGACGCTATGATAAAGAATGTACCATCGTGTAGAAACACTGCTATTATTTTCAGTATGAGCATTACATCCAGAGTTAAGCTTATATTTAAAAACCAACTATTTCGGCATGCTGTTGCCATTCTTAATCATGAAGGAAGCGTTTATTTTTTTGATGTCAACAATGGAGTTTATAAGTTATCAAACCATCATTTATTTTCACTGCAGGGAATAGCAGATATAATTAAAAAGGGTTTCGACACAACTGAATCTGACTTATGGGAGTTAGATAAAGGCACGAGCCACATTTTTATTCGCCTGGAAACATCGGGAACTATCAATAAAAACATAATGGGCTTTGATTATTTGAGCGAACGTGTGGATTGGGGATATGACTCTGACGACGATATGGAATAACCCCAAATAAAATTATTTTTCCGGCAGCCGAATGACACTTATCAGAAAAGATTCGCTCTCTGCTTCGGTTGCCAACAACCAATAAATGCCTGTCTACCGTTAACATTTGCCGGGGAGATCCCGGTTTTGTAGATAGCGCATTGTTTTCTCAGATTAATTTTATCTGAAGTATCCTGACAGACGAATAATGCTGATTCAGCATTATTCTACCCAGGAACCGGGCTCTGTGATTACAGAAATATTATTGGTCTGTTACTTCATTAGCTTAGCCATACTGCCAAATATCTATATTAAAATGGTGACAATCACCTTGTGGTAAAAATATAAAAATGAGCATGGTAAATGACTCAGAGAGCCTGTGGAAAAGGGCCAGATAATCTGTTGCGCGGAACTGAGTGGTTCCAGGCGACAACCCCGCTGCCGCAATGATTATAACCCGGCCTCCCGGCCCAGACTGACGACCAGCCACTGCCAGCCACGTTGTAAATAACTACGGTGTGCACTTTGTAATACAACTTTTCCGGCCAGTTCACGTTCTGGCGCCTGACGCGCTTCACAGGGTTCCAAACGAACGCGAAAAATGGTGTTTATGGGTACAAGGCGCTGGTTGTTGATTTGCACCGGAATGCTGCCACCATATACCGATGCCAGCAAGGGTTGGTCGAGCGTAGCCTGGTTGAGTCTGTCAATTTTACCGACTTTGCAGCGAATCGCTCTTGTTTCACCACTGTCAGGGACAAAGAACGCGGCATCCCCCGTGTGCAGGGTTGTTGCCGTTTCTTCGTCCACCCACCCTTCGCCACGCACACCTTCTTTACCCAGAACCTGCATCAACTGCTCGCCCTGAGCCACCACGGTGCCAGACTTCAGCGCATCACTTACATCCGCCACGCGCCCGGAGACCATGTGCCCTGAGAGAGGTGCGGTTAGTGTCAACCGCGCTTGTTGACGCAACAAGCTCTCAACTTGCTGTTGTGCTGCTGATTCGAGTTTTTTCAATGCGCCGCCCTGTTCATCAAGTGCCTGAGAAAAGGGCTGCTGAGCAACCTGCCAGGCCAGATTTGCGGCGATAACTTTGGCCTGGGCTATTTGGTAATTAAGGTTATCTGATGTCAACACAGCCAGTATTTGATCTCTGCTGCTTCTTCCTGCTTTTGAGCTAACCCGGCTTTACCCTCTGGAGTTGCCAGAAATTTACGGGCATGGATCTTACGGTTGTTGCGCTTAGTCGCGTGTCCACTAATGGTGGGGAGGATCAGGAGTGTCTCTGATAGCAAAGAGTGGACAGAATATTTTTTATCACTCTAATATTTTCTTCATACATAACCCTTATAATCATCGACACCGCCATGTTTAACATTCACAGTAACATTCCAGGCATTTTGAAACTGCATAGCTAAAGCAGTACATGAATTACATGTTGCTCTATCTGTAAATAGATTCACATTCCCCTCGGTTGTATAATGTGGAATACCTCTCCTTTGTAAATCTTTGCTAATCGTTTGGCTAAGGTCTTCAAAAACAGCCACTTCTGAATCAAAATCCCTTTCGTGGTGATCAACGAATGTTTGAAAGTGCTGATCATCATAATCCGTGGAGACAACCTGATGAGTTCCAAAACCTCGCTGCGCCGGAGCCCTTAACTTGTGACCGACTTCGTATTTCCCACTACGTCCTGCATAACTGCCTGAGTAATTCAAAGTCAGTGGTCTTCCAGATATAGAAAATCTGACAGTAATATCGTAGTAAAGCGTAGCATAATTACGGTTGCTATCTTCATAATCATCAAGTTTTGGCACGAGATGTGACTGATGGTATCCAGAAATGCCTTGTTGATAACTTACAGAGCTCACTGGTTCCAGGTTTAGATTGGTAGCATGGAAATAGATCAGTTTTTTGTCTAATCCATATTCAAAATAATTTGGTACATTATCCCAGTTAAAGTCACCGTTGTTCAATCGCGTTTGTTCTTCTTCACTTAATGATGAATAATCATTGATGAGTGATGTTCTGATTTTTTCTACATCCCCTCGCGTACGCTTTCCATAATTAGGGTATCCTTGATGGCTATAACGTTCAAGTTGATGTACATAATATACTACTTTGTTTAAAAAACCTTCTACTGTGCCTTTCCTTTGCACTACACTATATCTTGATACAGCATTTCGAACATGCTCTGGAATTAGTTCTAATGAGTTATTTTTAATTGCTCTTAACTGGGTATATTTATCCGAATTACCATATGATTTTTCAACATCTATTGAATAATACGAATTGTTTTCAAAAGTTGGCTTAGAGCTATTCGCAACGTTTTCTTTATCATTATGTTTCTGGATAGAAAAATCGTTACCTGGTTCCTGAGTTTTTCTTTGTGCAACACTTTCCAGGCGATTATCTGCAATGCAAAAACCTTGTCTGTTTACCCCTTTCCGCTGAGAGATAGAATGAATAACCGCCCTGCATTTATTCTGTTTCAGCATCTTGATTTGTTCATACATATCTCAAACCTTTTAGGTTGGTTCTATTCAATGTTCTGCCTTTGAAAAATAAATAACCTTTGCAGTTGACTGATATTTTTCTGAAAGTTAAGTATTTTTATGGCCGGAATAAAACAGCTGTATTCCCTGTCACACACTACCAAACGCTGTGAAAGCATTGTCAATATAATGTCGTCCGGGCAAACAAGATATCCCTTGATCTTTGGCTTCAACCCTGTGGTCGGGCCTGGCACAAAGCCAGACTATTAAAAATGACCACAACCAGCCATAAATTAGCTTAGCATAAGGAGTGCCAGTTGCTAAATCGGTTAACAAAATACACAGACAGCTCAATTCAAAAAAAGTTAAGTCGATCTTTCTGTTAACCGGCCTGGAGAGACCGGTAAGTGTCAAGGTAGTTGGCCCCCGGGTTAATTTAAGTAGCCTGTTTTTGCCGCGCCGGATTCAGTGTTACCGGGCCTTCCGTTTGCCTGTTTCTCGTTCTGCCTGATCATTGTTCGGGATAGGCTTTCTGTGCCATCCGGTACAGGTCATCACGCTGTTTTAGCAGGGCATTATCTTCACCACGGTGACGCTGTCCCGGCGTCACATACCGTATCCCGCTGTGACTGTGCTCTTCGTTGTACCAGTGGGTAAATTTATCCACCCACTCACGCGCTTCACTCAGCGGAGGGAACAGCGACTACAGGGAAAGCAGCACCAGGCCAAATGGAACCAAATCACCTGCTGTCAGGAAGATGCGTTTTGACACGAATACAGCATGAAGGGTTGCATTAAAACGTACAGGGATTCAAGACGTTCGCTTTCATGACCTGCGGCACATCTGGGCAAGCTGGCTGGTTCAGGTGGCCAAATTCAGTAAACCACTTCACCTGAAGACCGGATAGCGCTTCTTGTGGGCCATGAGAGGGGGAAGTACAGAGTCTTTCAAGACTTACAGTCAAGGGGCTTCACTCTGGGAACTTGTTCAGTACGTGGAACAGGTCAATTTTGACGGTATAGCTTGACGGCTTTACGTTTTCATTTTTTGAAATGTGCATAAATAAACGCCAAGACCCTGACAATACTGCGAAAACTGCATAAACAATCACTTTATTAACAGGGTTTATCAGTGTATCAAGACATCTGAATTTTCACCATCAGCCCAGTGATACCAACGGTTGAGGACATTTTACTGTTTCACCATGGGGTACAGAGGGAATCAGACTATCTAACCCCTGATAAATAGCAGCTTATATGATGCATCATTGAACGTTGCTGAAAGCATGGCTAAAATCAAGAAAATTCTTATAAGTGGAATGATGTTGATGGTTAAGAAAATCTCATTGGTGGGCTTGTCAGTACTTGTTCTGGTGTCGCAATCTGCATTTGCGGCTGATTCACAACAATGGTTTCCTATGGCAACAGGCCAGAATGTTAGAATGTCAGCAAAGGGGGATTCATTTCGTAACATTAATGGCTCTTCTTCTTTGTTGGTTCAATATGAAGACACTGAGCATAAAACCGTCGAATATTACAAAGTTTCAGTAAAGAACAGCGACTGTGATAATGGATATGGGAAACTGAACTATTTCGATTTAGATGGTAAGTTCATTACTAAAGTCGATTATGTTTCCTCTGGTCGTAGCGTTGGTGCAGAAGTTGGTGATTTCATTTGCGGTGTAAGAAAGGGATTGAGTCAAAAGTAACGATTCATACAGGGGGGCTAACTTCGTTACCATTACCTCCCTGCTAACCCCCCCTGACTTCTCCCCTTATGCTGGTTCACTTTAGGTATACCCAAACGAGACAGATACAAGCGCAGGCAAGAACAGCACCCAGCATCAACGCAAAGTGCTTTAACAGTGGGGATTCAGGAGTGATTTAGCGTTTAAAGAGAAGAGTAACCCTAACCCACAGCCTCACGGTCAAAACGCGAAACAGGGTCATAAACGCCACAGAGGAAGGCAAATCGATATACAGCCCGCCCAGCCTTCGGCTGGGAGAGGCACACGGGGGAAGTTGAAGCCTTAACCGTCGAGGGAGGCGCAACCGTAAGCGTGCAATTTTTCAAGCCGGGGATTCAGCTATAGGCTAACGGTAGAATGCGGCTTGTAGAAGGTTGTGCGCACATACCCAGTACAACCACATTGCCTCATGCGCACAAGCCCTGAGAGCCGCTTGAGGTGGGGTTGTGGAAGTAAAAGTAACGCCTGCAAGACACATTCTCTACCTCAAATACTCTGGCACATAATCGGCAGGTAACCTCTCTCGGAACCACTGCCATAAGGCGCTAAGTTCAGCAATATCAGACGCAGCCGCCCATTTTCTAACTCCGTTGTCTCTACACGCCAGTGCATCTGATAGAGCGCTATCTACGGCGTCATACAATTGCTCAAAAGAGTATTCCAACACGTTCAGAGTTTCGTATCCCAGCTGGTTCTGTCGTTTCCAGATCAGCTCAAGTCTAGCCTCCTTTGTACCAGGACATGGATCACCGAAGTCCCCGTTGTCCGTTCGCCAATCCATATATGCTTTTTGATGCTTAATCAAAGCTATCTGCGCTAGCTTGGCCTGATTGCTTCTCATGTAATCTGCCTCTTCCAATGCACGCTTTGCTATAGCATCCAACTCATCGTAACTCATTTAGCACCACCTCACAGATATAGCCATCGGTCAGCTCTCGCGGATTCAGCAAACATTATGATAGTCAGCGGCTTCGATACTTGTTTGACAGGGTCAGCGTTTAACCGTTAACAAGACTCACCTTAATTAAAAATTTCGTTATTAGTAATATATAAAAAATAGTTACAGAGTTACTCTGTCAAAATCAAAGCGGTAATCAGATGGGACTCTTTTTACACTGGATATTTTAAGATGCGGATGGGTCGCACTAATTAGTGTAAGAAGGAGTTCTTTATGCATTTTATTCATTCTTCCACCAAGATATATTTCTTTAACACAATCAGGTGAGTACTTCATCAAACCGCTCTCCGATTCTGCTATCAATCTATATTCATTTTCATTTGCCCAAGCCTCATGTTTTGTTTTTAATATAGAAAAAACATCATGAAACTTAGTAAGCGAATCAATTTCTAACGGTGACAAAACATAATTCACATTAAATCCTCTTACAAATCTATTGACTGTAGAATTTAAAGATCCCAACAACTCTTCCAAGCTGAACTTCAAGCAAATCCCATTAAAATCTGACGAATAATGAGACCACATCAATGTGTTTTCTTTGAACTTCTCCTCATCCTCTGGAGAATTCAAGGTGAAACTACATATACCAGTATTATAAAAGGCACCATTATTTATTAGTAAATTACTCGAATTCCCTTTAAATTCAGACGAAAAACAGTACATTTTCTCGAAAGGATCGTTTAAATTTTCAATTTTTGAAAACCATAAAGATGAACTATGAAATGCCGTTATTGTATTAATATTTAGTGGTTGGTATTTATAAATATACTCTGGTAACATCTTCTAACGCTCCAAGACTATTAAATAAAGCGATCCTTATCCCAATAATAGTTGAAATTCATAAGATTGAATCAACCAAAGTAATTACACTTACACCTTGAACTCATTTCGACATACTTTACAAAGCCAACATGGCGAGTAATCTTGACTACCGCCCCAATAGTTTAAATGTATCAGCTTACCTTCGTTCTCTTTACATACCGGACAAAAAGCAGTTTCATCCCCCTCTTTCCAATACAAACTACCATCAAACTTCGGTTCTTGTTTTCCTTCTAACTTAGCCTTTAACCCTCGGATTTCTTCGTCCTTACTTAGCAGAACTGCTTTGAGGCTTACAAATTCACTTTTGACTTCTACAAGGTCATCAAGCAAATCAATTAAAGTATTTCTCATTTCAGCAGCGGTAAGCTCGTTATCACCTTTCTTACGGAGATTGCGAACTAAATCAACCGATTTGTTAACAAGCTCAAGGGTGCCAGAGATAGCAGCAAGAGAAGCAGGATCAGCCATTGTTCTTCCTTAACAGATTATTTGTATTGATTGGAATTATATCAATTTCTGCCATAAGAAGTGGAATCCGACAAGTTTTTGTCCAATCAATCACGATGCCGTCAATTTTCTTGAGGTAAAGCTGTCAATATTCAAGCTCATAAGACCATAAAAGAACCAAAAAGCCCCGTTGGTGGTACAGCAACAAGCGGAGCCTCTGGCGACTTCATCAGGGTTATGTCAGTTAGTGAGGCTTATCAGGATGACCATGTACCCAAGGGGAGCGAGGCCGAACCGCTGGCAGAGCTTGCATATGGTCTGCAAGTACCGTGACCACCATAAACCTGTTTATCCCCTGCGGCGTCTCGCGACGGCGACAGAACGGGGGCATCGGGCTAAAATGCGCTTCACTAAAAGTTTTTGGAATTGTTTAGAGACGGTGGCTACGTCATAGCTTTCAAGTTGAGTCAGTACGTGTTTGACGCTTGGAACTACACGCCGCTATGAGTTAACATCCCAATTACCACTATCAACCACAGCGGCTTTTTCAAGGGACATAAAAGAGCATTTCTTACAGGCAAAAGAGACAGATTTTAATCGTCTAACTAGCTGTATCGTAAGGAATTAGTGAAATGGTGCCGATAATAGGAGTCGAACCTACGACCTTCGCATTACGAATGCGCTGCTCTACCAACTGAGCTATATCGGCACTGCTGGATGTGGTTACGAGCGTAACTCACGGGCTGCAAGGTTAAAACTAACCGGGGGATGCGTCAATAACTCTGTGAATCAAACGGCTATTTTTGCATCACCCCGGTGAGATCACGCACGAATTGTATCGTCGCCGTAACCAATCCACTTATAGGTGGTCAGTGCTTCCAGGCCCATCGGGCCACGGGCATGCAGTTTCTGTGTGCTGACAGCCACTTCCGCTCCCAGGCCAAACTGCCCGCCGTCGGTAAAGCGTGTGGAGGCATTCACATAAACGGCTGAGGAATCCACTTCATTCACGAAACGGTCGGCATTGCGCAATGTGCGCGTCAGAATCGCGTCGGAATGCTGTGTGCCATGCGCACGGATATGGTCGATGGCATCGTCCAGGCCGCTTACCAGCTTCACGTTCAAATCCAGCGACAGGAATTCGTTGTCGTATTCTTCCGCTTTCACAGGTACAACAGTTGCCGGGCCGGACGACAATGCCACCAGCGCAGCCGCGTCGGCATGCAGCGTTACGCCACGCTGTGCCATGACGTTACTCAGTTCTGGCAGGAAACGGTCTGCAATTGCCGTGTGCACCAGCAGCGTTTCAACCGTATTGCAGGTGCTGGGGCGTTGTGTCTTGGCGTTGACAATCACGTTCAGGGCGGGAGCGATATCAGCAGATTCATCGACAAAAATATGGCAGACACCAATTCCGCCGGTGATCACCGGAATAGTCGATTGCTCACGGCACAATTTATGTAAGCCAGCGCCGCCGCGTGGGATCAGCATGTCAATATACTGATCCATGCGCAGCATTTCATTGACCAGGGCACGATCCGGGCTCTCAATGGCCTGCACTGCGCCGGCAGGCAACCCACAGGCTTCAAGTGCAGACTGAATAACCCGCACGGTTGCGGCGTTGGTGCGCCAGGTTTCTTTCCCGCCACGCAGAATAACGGCATTACCGGTTTTCAGGCACAGGGACGCCACATCCACAGTCACGTTAGGGCGGGCTTCATAGATAACGCCCACTACGCCCAGGGGAACACGGCGGCGCTCAATGCGCAGGCCGCTGTCCAGCATTCCGCCATCAATCATCTGCCCCACCGGGTCTGCCAGGCGGCACACCTGGCGAACATCACTGGCAATACCGCTTAACCGCGCAGGGTTGAGTTGCAGGCGGTCCAGCATGGCTTCGCTCAGGCCGTTTTCACGGGCTTCAGCAAGATCCTGTTCATTGGCAGCAAGAATGGTTGCGGCCTGGGCTTCCAGGTTGTCGGCAATCATTTCCAGCGCAGCATTTTTTTCCCGGGCAGATAACTGCGCCAGGCGGTAAGACGCGGCTTTGGCCGCTTTACCCATATCTTCCAGCATCCGGCGTTCCTTATTTGACTATCATATCGTCGCGGTGAACGGCGACAGGACCATACTCATAACCAAGGATGGCGTCGATTTGTTGTGAGTGGTGACCAGCAATACGGCGCAGTGCATCACTGTTATAGCGGCTGACGCCGTGGGCCACATCGCGCCCCTCCAGGCTGCGAATGCGAATAACTTCGCCACGGGAGAAATTGCCGGTCACCTCTTTGATACCTTTAGGCAAAAGCGAGCTGCCACGGGCTTCCAGCGCGTTGAGCGCGCCATCATCAATGATCACTTCACCCGCCGGAGGCGCACCAAAAATCCAGCGTTTGCGGTTTTCCAGCGGCGTATCTAAAGGGTGGAAACGAGTACCAACAGAGATACCTTCCATCACATCGCTGATAACCCCAGGTTTGCTGCCCGCGGCAATTACCACTTCAACACCTGCACGCCCGGCGACATCAGCCGCCTGCAGTTTGGTACTCATGCCACCGGTGCCAAGGCCAGACACGCTGTCTCCGGCAATAGCCCGTAATGTGTCATCAATGCCATGCACTTCTTTAATCAGTTCGGCGGTGGGGTTATTGCGTGGATCTGCGGTAAACAGACCTTGCTGGTCGGTCAGGAGCAGTAATTTATCTGCGCCTGCAAGAATCGCGGCCAGTGCCGATAAATTGTCGTTATCGCCCACTTTTATTTCCGATGTGACAACAGCGTCGTTTTCGTTGATAACCGGCACAATGCGGTTATCCAGCAACGCACGCAGTGTGTCACGCGCATTCAGGAAACGCTCGCGGTCTTCCATGTCAGCTCGGGTCAACAGCATCTGCCCTACATGAATACCGTAAATGGAAAACAACTGTTCCCACAACTGAATCAGCCTGCTCTGGCCCACTGCCGCCAGCAATTGTTTGGACGCAATGGTTGCAGGCAATTCCGGATACCCGAGATGCTCACGCCCTGCCGCAATAGCGCCAGAGGTGACAATCACAATCCGGTGCCCGGCACTGTGTAACTGCGCGCACTGGCGCACTAATTCAACAATATGGGCCCGGTTCAGGCGGCGGGAGCCGCCAGTTAATACACTGGTTCCCAGTTTAACCACCAGTGTCTGGCTATTACTCATGGTGTTCTGCCGTTTCAACAAATAAAAAGAAAAACTGATGACGTTGTAACAGGACTCGCGAGCCTTGCCAACAGGCAGCAGGGAAAACAACGGAAAAAGAGCAAAATGAGGAAAAATACCGGGTAATGTTTACATGTTAATGACAGTAAAAATAAATGACAAAATTTTAGAATTTTTCTGCAAATGTCATAATTCTTTCATCCCATAACGTTAAAAAACTCCCTGTTTTCTCCGGGCTCCTCTTGCCCGCGATTGTCGCGCGTTAAAAAACAAAACAGGAAAGACCAATGAAAAAGAGCACTTTGGCATTAATGATGATGGGTGTAATGACTGCTTCCGCTTCTCACGCAGCAGAGGTTTTCAACAAAGATGGTAATAAACTGGATTTGTACGGCAAAGTGAAAGCTGAACATTACTTCAGCGACGATTCCAGTAAAGACGGCGATCAAACTTACGTGCGTCTGGGCTTCAAAGGTGAAACTCAGATTAACGATCAACTGACTGGTTATGGCCGTTGGGAAGAACAGTTTGCTGGTAACCAACCAGAAAGCACCTCCAGCCAGAAAACACGTCTGGCGTTTGCTGGCCTGAAATTCGCTCAGTATGGCTCGCTGGATTATGGCCGTAACCTGGGTGCGCTGTACGACGTAGAAGCCTGGACCGATATGTTCCCGGAATTCGGCGGTGACTCCTCCGCGAAAAGCGATAACTTTATGACCCAGCGCTCCAGCGGCCTGGCAACTTATCGCAATAACGATTTCTTCGGGATGGTTGATGGTCTGGATTTAACCCTGCAGTACCAGGGTAAAAATGACCGTAGCTCTTACAGCAAAGATAATGGCGATGGTTTCGGCTCTGCACTGACTTATGCCATCGGCGATACTGGCCTGAGTGTTGGCGGTGCGTATACCGTTTCTAACCGCACCCTGTTGCAGAAACAGCAGGTACTGGGTACTGGCGATAAAGCAGAAGCCTGGGCAACTGGCCTGAAATATGACGCCAACAATATTTATCTGGCAGTCATGTATTCTGAAACCCGTAACATGACGCCAATCAGCGGTACGTCAGCCACATTTATGGGTGCAGCGAACAAAACACAGAACTTTGAAGCTGTTGCGCAGTATCAGTTTGACTTCGGCCTGCGTCCATCCATTGGTTATGTTTCCCAGAAAGGGAAAGATATCGAAGGGATTGGCGACCAGGACCTGGTTAACTATGTAGACGTGGGCGCAACGTATTACTTCAATAAGAACATGTCCGCGTTTGTTGATTACAAAATCAACCAGATTGATAAAAACGCGAAAACTACCGCCCTTAAAATCAGCACCGACGACATCGTGGCTGTGGGGATGACTTACCAGTTCTGATGGCATTAAAACAGCCCGCCATAAATATGGCGGGCAGCAATACCACTGCTTCCCCCCAATAGCGCCCTGCTTGCTACTGGGGTTTTTTATGGAGTGAATTCAGGCAGAAAGCTGCACTGGTTTTTCGTCAAAGTCTTCGGCGGGGAGCAGTTTGATATTAAAGGAATCCAGCAGTTTGGTGAGGTTGGCATGGAAAGTGCGCAGTGTTTTCTCAATTTCTTCGTTTGTATTTTTATCTTTAACAGGAGACGGATTCCAAACGCCTTCTTTATCAAACAAGCCAAATTGATAGGAATAGGCAAAGTGTGTCTCAAGCGCCTCTACTTGCATCCACCAGCCCCAGAACTCACGTTTTTCGGGAGCGGGCTTCACGTTAACGCACACCGCCAGGCAATCAAAAAAGAAACGGTTCTCGTCACACTGTTCTTCACGCAAATACGGGCCAAGGGCAGCAAATTTTTTTAGCAACCGGCCCCGTGGGTGTCCACCTGGTAACGTCATTTTGGTCTCCTTTAGTCGTTTAAATGTTTTACCAAATAAACAGAATTTATCAATCCTTTAACCCAGACGTTTGCTGATCCAGTCGACAATATCATTCAGTGCCTTATCAAAGTTGCGATAAACCGGGTTAAAAGGTATTGCGAGCAACTTACCATCTGAAGATGACGACGCGATTAAACGCGAGTCTTCCTCCGGGCTGAACGGGTCATTATCCCAGTAGCCGGAAAGCATTGGCGTGGGGCAGCGGCGCCCAAGTAAACCCTGCGTTTTCAGTGAGTAGCGATTTAACTCTGTGCTTAAAATAGAATTGGTGGCATTCATCATACCCAGGCGGCTGGCTAACACGTCAATATACATATCCGGAATATTGCGCTGGCGCTGAGGAGTGCTCAGCAGGCTGTGTACCACCGGTCCCAGGCAGGCCACAGCTTTCAGACGCGGGCTTTCCAGGTAGGCCAGGCGCACAGCCACATTGGCACCAAAACGGAAACCAAATGCAGCAACCCGGGTGTGATCAACCCAGGGAATATTGGTGAGGTGCTGCAAAACATGCTGGTGAAGCTGGCTGGAATCCTGGTTCAGTTTCCATTTAGATGAGAAACCAATCGAGGGCATATCAATCGTCAACATCGCAATACCGCGCGGAGCGAAGTAACGGGAGAAAAGTTGATAGTAATCACTTTGCAGTGAATCCAGCCCGCCGCACATCAGAATTGTCGGCCAGGGGCCTTCACCTTCAGGCATATGCAAAAAGCCAGTTATCGGGCTGCCGCCCGGGATCCGAAATTCAAGCTGGCGTAATTCACCGTGCAGACGCAGAGTGGCTTCTTCGTAAGCCCGGTTAGCCAGGGTTTGCGCCTGTTCTGCCAGCTCGTCTCCCTTGAGGTGAGGATAAGCGGCAATGCTGTACAGATTTGCGGCTTTGAGCCAGAGTTTGCCTGACTGCGCGTTATTCTCTTCCTGAGTCGCCTGTTGTTGCCAGGACATCGCCTGGCGGGACCATTCGTAAATCCAGTTCCCACTGCGGTAACCAATAACGGTGTCTATCCAGTCATCTCTGGTGCGCTCAGCATCACAGACGGCGATACGGGCCTGCACTTCAATGATTTCTCGCGGGTCCACACCACGCCAAATCCACATCAGTCGGTTTATCATGCGGTACCAGTGAGGCACCGTCGACCCATCCAGAGTGGACTCAACCATGGGGGGTTTATCATTACGAGGACGTTGCACCAGAGTGGAAGTTTCCGGGTGCTTAAAACGGGGCTTAAATAACGAAACGCTGAGGTTTTCCTCTGACATAATGACGGCCTCCATGAACAGGTCATGTTGCCTATTGTATCTTGTCAGGCGCTAAAAAAAACAAACGCCCGACAAACGGGCGCGTGTTTTTACCAAACTGATGAGGCTGAATTAACGGCCAGCTAACGGCGGTACGAAGACAACGCCCATATCCCACGGCTGTTCAATCCAGGTATTTTGTGGAATATCAATTTCATAATCATCAACCAGCGGTTTGCCCGCAGGTTTGGCAAAAATAGTAACAAAATGTGCTTTCGGGTACATTTCGCGAATCGCAACCGCAGTGCCACCGGTATCAACCAGGTCGTCGATAACGATGAAGCCTTCGCCATCGCCTTCTGCGCGTTTCAGTACTTTCATTTCACGCTGGTTGTCATGGTCATAACTGGAGATACACACGGTATCAACATGGCGAATGCCCAGTTCACGGGCCAGCAGCGCACCAGGCACCAGGCCCCCACGGCTCACAGCAATAATGCCTTTCCACTGTTCAGCAGGCAGCAGGCGGCTTGCCAGTTTCCGTGCGTGAATCTGCAGCATGTCCCAGGTGACAACGTATTTTTCGCTCATGTGAATGTCCCGGCCAGTAAAAACGGCTTAAAAAGTGTTCAGGGGAAAATTGGGTTGCGCGAGATTATAGAGATCTGACGCACTAAAAACCAGTGTTGCGCAAAGCTGCGCAGTTTTTTGTGCCCGGAAACACCCCCACCCGGATAATATAATGGTATTCTCACGCCAACGTGCAAGGATCGGTTACCCGCAAGTTACCGGTTCTTTTTATTTGCTTAACCCGGGCTGCCAGCACTGACTGGCAACTCGCTGTCAAGGAGACTCGTCGTGTCTGAACTGTCCCAGTTATCTCCCCAACCTTTGTGGAATATTTTCGCGAAAATTTGTTCTATCCCTCACCCTTCTTATCATGAAGAACAGTTGGCTGAACACATCCTGTCCTGGGCAAAAGACAAAGGCCTGCACGCAGAGCGTGATCAGGTTGGGAATATTTTGTTGCGTAAACCTGCCACCAAAGGTATGGAAAACCGCAAGCCTGTTGCATTACAGGCTCATCTGGATATGGTGCCGCAGAAAAACAACGACACCGTTCATGATTTCACTAAAGACCCGATTCAGCCCTGGATTGATGGCGAATGGGTAAAAGCCCGTGGCACTACGCTCGGGGCGGATAACGGTATCGGTATGGCTTCAGCTCTGGCGGTTCTGGCTGACGACAGCGTTGAGCACGGCCCGCTGGAAGTGCTGCTGACCATGACAGAAGAAGCCGGTATGGATGGCGCCTTTGGTCTGCAATCTGGCTGGTTGCAGGCTGATATTCTGATCAACACCGATTCCGAAGAAGAAGGCGAGATTTATATGGGTTGCGCCGGTGGGATTGATTTTATCACCACGCTGCCATTAAGCCGTGAAGCCATTCCTGCTGGCTATCAGGCGTTTAATCTGGTGCTTAAAGGTCTGAAAGGCGGCCACTCCGGTGGTGAGATCCATGTGGGGTTGGGTAACGCAAACAAATTGCTGGCGCGCTTCCTGAGCGATAACGCACGTAATCTGGGGCTTCGCCTGGTGGAGTTCAGCGGCGGCACGTTGCGCAACGCTATCCCGCGTGAAGCTTTCTCCGTCGTTGCGGTTGCAGAAGAGCAGGTGGCGGCATTCAAACAACAGGTTGAGTCTTACCTTGCCACACTGAAAAATGAGCTGGCTGCTGTTGAGAAAAACCTCACTATTCTGCTTGAGCCGGTTACCACGACTAACGCCGCTCTCACTCGTGAAAGCCAGGACAAGTTCATCAGCCTGCTGAATGCCACACCGAATGGTGTTATCCGCAATTCAGATGCCGTTAAAGGCGTGGTTGAAACCTCCCTGAATGTCGGTGTCGTTACGATGGAGCAGAATAAAGCAGAAATTATTTGCCTGATTCGCTCACTGATCGACAGCGGGAAAGATTACGTTGTCAGCATGCTGACTTCCCTGGGCGAATTAGCCGGCGCAGATGTTGTCGCCAAAGGTAGTTACCCTGGCTGGCAGCCAGATGCCAATTCACCGGTGATGCATCTGGTGCGGGAAACTTACCAGCGCCTGTTCAACAAAACGCCAAATATCATGGTGATTCACGCAGGCCTGGAATGCGGGTTGTTCAAAAAACCTTACCCGGACATGGACATGGTTTCTATTGGGCCAACCATCACCGGGCCACACTCACCCGATGAGCAAGTACATATCGAAAGTGTAGGCCAGTACTGGGTGCTGCTGACCGAGTTGCTGAAATCAATCCCGGCTAAATAAACCCTCAACGCCCTGCTAACACAGGGCGTTCAGATTGATGAAAAAGAAGGAAAAAGCGTGGTTTTTCCTTCTTTTTGGTTAGCAGCCGAAAATCAATGAATTGATTTTCCTGGTTTTTATTGGGTGACATCCTCTCGTTCTGTGCGGACATGAGGTGAGTTATCAGACTCAACGCCCTGCTAACACAGGGCGTTTTTTGTGCCATAGCCAACCAACTTTACCGGCATGGTGTTCTGATGCTGAAGAAGTTACAGCCCCAGTACTAACTGGCGTTCCAGTTGCGGGTCCAGTAATGTTACATGCAACCCCACCAGCCGTACTCCCCGCCCACCACGGCGGCTTTCCCAGGTTTTGCGCGCGGTATCCAGTAAGTCTGTTTTATTCAGGCTCGGCCAGATATGTTCCTGAGTGGTTAACTGAAAATCATCAAACTTCAGTTTGATGCCCTGGCGGGCTATGCGCAGGTCAGGTTTTACTTTTGCCAGACGGCGTTCCAGTTCAGGATAGAGCTGTTCAATAATGTCAGCACAGGCCTGCCAGTCATGAATATCTTCTGCCAGCGTGCGCTCCACACCTACCGATTTACGCTGCCTGTCGTTACTGATGGCGCGCTCATCAATTCCGTGGCTGCGTTCCCACAAAACCCGGCCGAACTTCCCAAAACGGCGTAACAGTAGTGCAAGGTCACTCTGCTGAACGTCCGCACAGGTGAGTAAGCCCATACTTTCCAGTTTCCCGGCAGTAACTTTACCCACGCCGGGGATTTTCCCCAGCTTAAGGGTTGCGAGGAATTCAGGTACCTGCCGGGGAGTTATCACATACTGCCCATTGGGTTTATTGAGGTCTGAGGCTATTTTTGCCAGAAATTTAACCGGAGCCACACCAGCAGAAGCGGTTAGCTGAAGCTCATTAAAAATCGTCTGGCGGATTTCCTGAGCAATCAAGGTTGCTGACCCCTGGCAGAGGGTGCTGTCCGTCACATCCAGATAGGCTTCATCTAATGAAAGGGGTTCTATGAGGCTGGTATAACGAGAGAAAATCGACTGAATATGCCGTGATGCTTCTTTATACGCCTCAAAACGCCCGGGTAATAATGTAAGTTGGGGGCACAGCTTCAGTGCGGTAGCCGTTGGCATAGCACTACGCACACCGAATTTACGCGCAACGTAATTCGCGGTGCTGATAACGCCACGTCTTTCCCGGCTGCCCCCTATTGCCAGGGGAATATCGCGCAGTGCCGGGTTATCGCGCATTTCGACGGCTGCAAAAAAGCAGTCCATATCGACATGTATTATTTTACGCATTCCCCCTCCAATCACTGTGTAAATATACAGCATGTTTATTGGCAGTGAGAAGTGTAATAGTGATTTTCTTACCAGATGGGGTGAGAAAGAGTAAGTCAGTGCTTACTCTTCAGTAATAAAGCCGTTAAGCCCAGGAAGGCTTCAAAGAGAAGTCAAGTAAAAGGACTAAGACCAAAGATATCAGGTGAAGGATTCAGGTTCAGGCCAGGATAAAACCAGCCAGAAAAACCGGGCTCAGAACAGCAGTGATACATGCTACTTACCTGCCCGGCTGAGCGGGCAGGTAAGTAAAGGCTTACTTTTAGAGAATACGTGCTTTCTCGCGTTGTGCTGCCCGGGCTTCTTCAGCCATACGCTTTTTACGCGCATCACAAGGTTCCGGGCAGTTACACACTTTTTCCAGCCCCAACGTTGTTATGCCACCGCAACTCCCCTGGATTGCCTTGCGCTTAAACAACCAGCCAAGAGACATACCCAGAATAACCAGTAAAAAAATGGCAAATGTGGCTACAAAAACAGTGAGCACTTTTCTTCCCCTTATCAGCCGCCGAAGTCATCCAGCATGATGTTTTCGTCTTCCACACCCAGTTCTTTCAGCATACGAATGACAGAAGCATTCATTACTGGTGGCCCACACATGTAAAACTCGCAGTCTTCAGGCGCTTCGTGATCCCGCAGGTAGTTTTCATAAAGAACATTGTGGATAAACCCGGTGTACCCTGTCCAGTTGTCCTCTGGCAGCGGTTCAGACAACGCAACATGGAAAGTGAAATTCGGGTTATCCCGTGCCAGTTGTTCAAACTCGTCCTGGTAGAACATCTCACGCATGGAGCGCGCACCGTACCAGAAGCTGATTTTACGCTTGCTGCTGAGGCGTTTTAACTGGTCGAAAATATGAGAACGCATTGGCGCCATTCCCGCACCACCACCCACAAATACCATTTCCGCATCGGTTTCTTTGGCGAAAAACTCCCCAAATGGCCCGGAAATCGTCACTTTATCGCCAGGCTTAAGTGACCAGATATACGAAGACATAATGCCCGGTGGGAGATCAGGTTTTGCTGGCGGCGGCGTGGCAATACGCACATTCAGCATGATAATGCCTTTTTCATCCGGATAGTTCGCCATGGAATAAGCACGAACACAGGGTTCTTTCACTACAGAGCGGTAACGGAATAAATTGAATTTATCCCAGTCGCTACGGTATTTTTCTGGTACATCGAAATCGCTATACGCCACTTCATGCGGGTCACACTCAATCTGAATATAACCGCCAGCCCGAAACGGTACATCTTCACCGTCCGGAATCCGTAACTTCAGCTCTTTAATGAAAGTGGCTTTGTTATCGTTAGAGATAACTTCGCATTCCCATTTTTTGACCCCGAAAATTTCCTCCGGAAGCTCAATTTGCATATCCTGCTTTACTGCAACCTGGCAGGCCAGGCGGCAACCTTCGCGGGCTTCACGTTTTGATATGTGGGAAAGCTCAGTAGGCAGAATATCGCCCCCACCTTGCTTAATTTTCACCCGGCACTGGCCACAGGAACCACCGCCACCACAGGCAGATGAAACAAAAATGCCCTGCCCGGATAACGTATTCAGCAGTTTGTCGCCAGCTGACGCGCGAAACTGTTTGTCAGCATCGCCGTTTACTTCAATCAGAACATCACCAGAGTTGACCAACTTTGATTTTGCAAAAAGAATCAACAGCGCCAGCGCCAGGACAATCAGCGTAAACATTACTACGCCAAGAATAATTTCCATACATTTCCGCCCTTATAGCTGCACACCAGAGAAAGACATAAAACCCAGTGCCATTAACCCGGTGGTGATAAAGGTAATGCCCAGACCACGCAACCCTGCGGGTACATTGGCATACTTCATTTTTTCACGAATACCTGCCAAAGCAACAATCGCCAGCATCCAGCCCACACCTGAACCAATGCCATAAACAATCGATTCACCAAAGTTGTAATCACGCTGCACCATGAACGAAACGCCACCGAAAATAGCGCAGTTCACAGTGATTAATGGCAGGAAGATCCCCAGCGCGTTATAGAGCGCAGGGAAAAAGCGATCCAGGATCATCTCCAGAATCTGCACCAGTGCCGCGATCACCCCAATAAAAGTAATGAAGTTCAGGAAGCTGAGATCCACGCCACTGACCAGCGCACCATCACGCAGAACCAGGTTGTAGACCAGATTATTCACGGGTACAGAAATGCCCAGCACCACCGTAACGGCAATGCCCAGGCCAAATGCCGTGGAGACTTTTTTGGATACAGCCAGGAAGGTGCACATGCCAAGGAAGAAGGCTAACGCCATGTTCTCCACAAAAACAGCGCGGACAAACAAGCTAATATAGTGAGCCATTGGCGGTTACTCCTTTTCCTGCTGAGCGGGTTTGAGGGTGCGAATTCCCCAAATCAGCAGGCCAATGATGAAAAACGCACTGGGTGCGAGCAAAAACATGCCATTTGGTTGGTACCAGCCACCGTTTTGTACGGTTTGCAGCACAGTGACACCAAACAGTTTCCCGCTGCCAATCAGTTCACGTAAAAAACCAACGATAATCAGAATGACACCGTAACCCAGGCCATTACCGATACCGTCCATAAAGCTTGCCAGTGGCGGGGATTTCATTGCATAGGCTTCAGCACGCCCCATCACAATACAGTTCGTGATAATCAGGCCGACGAATACTGATAACTGCTTGGAAATTTCGTAAGCGAAAGCCCTGAGCAACTGGTCCACGACAATCACCAGTGATGCAATAATTGCCATCTGCACTATGATACGCACACTGTTAGGAATATGGTGGCGAATCATGGAGATAAACATACTGGAAAACGCCGTAACCAGCGTTACTGCCAGCGTCATCACAAACGCCGTTTCCAGTTTGGTCGTAACGGCAAGCGCGGAGCAAACCCCAAGAATTTGCAAGGCAATCGGGTTGTTGTCCACTAACGGAGAAACAACTACCCGTTTAATTTCTTTCAAACCAGCAGCATCAGCCATTGTTCAGCCCCCCTTCCTGGACATGTTTCAGGAATGGCCCAAAACCTAATTTACCCAGCCAAAAATCGAAGGTGTGTTGCACGCCGTTTGAGGTCAGCGTTGCACCTGATAAGGCATCCACACCGTGTTTATCGCCTTGTGGCGCACCACCTTTCACTACGCGAATAGCAGGTTTACCACTATCATCAAACAGTGTTTTCCCCACCCACTTTTGCCGCCAGCTCGGGTTTTCAACTTCACCACCCAGCCCCGGAGTTTCTCCCTGGTCGTAATAGGTGATTCCCTTGACAGTACGGCCGTCGATATCCAGCGCTACAAAGGCGTACATCATGGACCACAAACCATTGCCATATACTGGCAACACTAATTCCTGAATTTTGTTGTCTTCGCCTTTTACCAGGTAAATTTCAACCAAATTACTGCGCCGTTTAATGCCTGCCGGATCTTGCGAAGCACTCAACGCAATACTCTGGTCGGCGGAGCGCAATGCTGCTGCCTGGTCAAATGACGCAGGATCTTTGTCTGTTAACTGGCCACTCTGCAAATCCAGCAACCGCGGTTCAATGCGCGAGCTGTAAATTTTCTTCACAGCTTCACTGCTCATGCCCGGTTTCACCAGACCTGCAACATCCAGAATATTACGTTGCTTATCCAGCAACTTCTGTTCCTGTTGGCGCGGTTTTAACCCTACGGCAGAACCTGCCACCACAACGGAACAGGCCAGACAAAGTAGCAGCACAACCAGCAATGTCTTGCCGATGCTATCGTTACTTTTTTTCTCAGCCACGAGATTTCCTCCGTTTGATGTTAGCCTGCACTACCAGGTAGTCGAACAACGGCGCGAAAAGGTTAGCAAACAAAATTGCCAGCATCATACCTTCCGGGTAAGCCGGGTTTACTACCCTTATCAAGACACACATGACGCCAATCAGCAGGCCATAACTCCATTTGGCTTTGTCAGTAAAAGAGGCGGAAACGGGATCGGTTGCCATGAACATCATGCCAAAAGCGAAACCACCCAGGACTAAATGCCAGTACCACGGCATCGCGAACATAGGGTTCGTGGCAGAGCCAATCAGGTTGAATAAGGTTGCGGTCGCTATCATCCCGATAAGAACACCAGCCACAATGCGCCAGGAAGCCACGCGGCCAAACATGATGATGGCCCCACCAATGATTATCATCAGTGTAGAGACTTCACCAATGGAACCGGGAATGTTGCCGAGAAAAGCATCCAGCCAGGTGACCGGCTGACCTGTCGTGACATTTACCAGCGCCTGCCCACCGTGGCTTGCCCACTGTGAAAGCGGTGTGGCGCCAGAGAAGCCATCGGCAGCCGTCCAGACCAGGTCTCCTGAAATCTGCGCAGGGTATGCAAAGAACAGAAAGGCACGACCGGCCAGTGCAGGGTTGAGGAAATTACGCCCGGTGCCGCCAAAAATCTCTTTAGCAATAACCACACCAAACGAGATCCCCAGTGCCGCCTGCCACAAAGGCAATGTGGGCGGAACAATCAGCGCAAACAGAATCGAGGTAACAAAGAAACCTTCGTTCACCTCATGCTTGCGAATAATGGCAAACAGCACTTCCCAGAAACCACCGACGATAAAAACAGTCAGGTAGATGGGAACAAAGAAAACGGCTCCCAGTAGCATCATGCTTAACCAGCCAGCATCGGGTGCGAAACTCACTCCCAGCCACTGGGCAACAGTATAATGCCAGTCACTGGCGATAACCTGTTGCAGTTGTTCAGGAGAATAGAGTTTATTAAGCGCCGGGATAGTTTGCTGCCCAACGTTATACATTCCCCAAAACATGGCAGGAAACACAGAGAACCAGACCAGAATCATCATGCGCTTCAGGTCAATGGCATCACGAATATGCGATGCGCCTTTAGTGACTGTCCCTGGTGTATAGAACACTGTTGCCGTCGCTTCAAACAGGGGATAATACTTCTCCAGCTTGCCGCCTTTAGTAAAATGCGGCTCAATCTTTTCAAATAACTGTTTTAAGCCCATGGTTATCCTTCCTGCTCGATACGGGTTAATACCTGGCGTAATACCGGGCCATATTCATATTTCCCCGGGCACACATAGGTGCACAATGCGAGGTCCTCTTCATCCAGTTCAAGGCACCCTAACGCCTGAGCGCCGTCTGTATCGCCAGCAAGCAGGTCGCGCAGCAGCAAGGTGGGCAGAATGTCGAGAGGCATCACACGCTCATAGTTACCAATAGGTACCATTGCGCGCTCACCACCGTTGGTATCTGTCGAGAAGTTAAACAGTTTATGTTTCAGGAAGTGACCCAGGGTGGTACGGGTAATCGAGAATTTGTCTTTACCCGGCATGACCCAGCCGAACAACTCTTTCTCGCGCCCTTCAAGTAATACCGAGACCTGCAAATGAAAACGGCCTAACCAGGCATGCGGGCCTTGTGCAATGTGCCCGTTAAGGACAGAGCCTGACAGAACACGGTTTTCACCTTCGGCCAGTTCGCCTTTTACCAGTTCTTCCAGTGATGCACCAAGGCAGGTACGCACCAGGCGCGGATTTTGTACTTGCGGGCCTCCCAGCGCCACAACGCGTTCACAAGATAATTCCCCATTGATAAACAGCTTACCGATGGCGATAACATCCTGGTAATTCAGGTGCCAGACCTGCTTTTGAAGGCTTACCGGTTCAAGGAAATGAATATGAGTACCCGGCAGACCAGCGGGATGAGGCCCGGCGAACTCATTAAATGTAACCTGACCAGATGAATGCCCACCAAGTTTGCCACCACTTGCCTGGCAAACATGCACTTTGCCTTTGGTCAGGCGGGCAAGTACCGACAACCCGGCATTAAACATTTCCCGTTCACTGTGAATAATCAGTTGTGGGTCTGCGGCAAGCGGGTTGGTATCTATTGCCGTAACAAAAATGGCCAGGGGTTCTGAACCCGGAGTGGGGGCTTTACTGAATGGACGCGTGCGTAATGCTACCCATAACCCAGAAACCAGTAGCTGTTGCTCTACCGTTTCCTGGGAGAGTTCAGCGAGGTCATTTGGCTCATAGCGGTTAAAAGTCACCTGCTCCGCGCCTTCAACTTTAATGACGACTGACTGCAACACGCGCTGTTCACCACGGTTAATGGCAACCACAGTGCCACTGGCAGGCGCAGTAAAAATAACCCCGGGATTTTTTTTATCTTCAAAGAGTGGCTGCCCTTTACGGACCTGTTCGCCTTCTTTGACTCGCATAGAAGGGCGCATGCCGACATATTCTTCGCCGAGCACAGCCACATGACTGATGGTGGGACCATCATAAATTTTCTGGATGGGCCGGCCTGCGATGGGCAGGTCGAGACCTTTTTTAATTTTAATCATATGGTTATCACGCAGTTTTTAACGTAATTCCGCCAGCATAAAGCCACTGACGCCAGAGTAGTGATGAAAGGTGTACAGCCTGAGGGTTAAGAGAAGGAGGAGTAACAATGCAGTAAAATACGCACGGCACGCCTTGTACCAAAAGGTGTGTGCCGTTTGTGAATCCCAGGAAAGCGTCCTTTCTTATCTTATCCGCCGGCCATCAATCAACTCACCGGGTTTAACTATGAAGCTACTTTTAGCCCGCAAGATAGTACCATTAATCGTCAGTCTTGCATGCCAAAAACCCAATCCAAAATCAGGGAGTGAGAACAAACTCGCAAAGTGCAGAATAAAAATATGCTTGTCATAACAACCATTACACAATTATCTGCCAAACAGCCCGTTCAAGGGCTTGCGAAAATTAACAGTGGTGTTAATGTGAGCCCGATCAGGCAGAATAATCTGATTTTGGGTCCTCTTAGCCAATCTGGCGATGATTTTCAGGTTTATCAAGGAATATAGTAGTATGCGTAAAATCGCACTTGTATTTGCGATGCTTCTGATGCCCCTCTTGTCGTTTGCCAGTGACATTTCCGGTGGCTCAATGGCAAAACCCGTTAGCGCAGAAATGAAAAAGCAATTAATGGGCTCTCCGGTTTATATCCAGATCTTCAAGGAAGAACGCATTCTTGAACTGTACGTCAAGATGGGTGAACGCTATCAGTTGATGAACAGCTATCACATCTGCGACTATTCTGGTGGCCTGGGGCCAAAACGGCGTATGGGCGATTTTAAAAGCCCTGAAGGCTTCTATTCTGTTGGGCGCAGCCAACTAAAGCCTGACAGCCGCTTTTATAAAGCGATTAACATTGGCTTCCCTAACACCTATGACCGGGAACACGGGTATGACGGCAAGTACCTGATGATCCATGGTGCCTGTGTATCCATTGGTTGCTATGCAATGACTAACTCGAATATTGATGAAATATTCCAGTTTGTTACCGGTGCTATTATTTTTGGGCAACAGCGGGTTGAAGTGAATATCTTCCCTTTCCGCATGACAGACGCCAATATGGCGCGTCATAAATACTCTTACTACATTAAGTTTTGGGAAGAACTGAAACCTGGTTACGACTATTTTGCCAAATACCACCAGCCGCCAGTGGTTTCCGTGGTCAATGGCCATTATGTTGTGGGCGCGCCCAATATGAACGCCACCCAACCGCAACTGGCCTCAAACTATACGGTCCCCCAGGCAAAATAGTGCCCATGAACCGGGCTCAATTTGAGTCCAGGTTTCATTGCCGGTTAAAGGCTGTGTCGCAATAACAGTGACCACATCATTTGGTGTGGTCTCTTTCTGGAAGTCGATTTCGACATCCTGATCCAGTAAGGTCGCTACGCCAAATGGTGCTCTACGGGTTATCCAGTGTAACCGGGTGGAACAATAGGCCATGACATAACGCCCGTCGGATAACAGCATATTGAATACGCCTTTTTCCCGCAGTTCCCCCGCAAGTTGTGCAATGTAGCGAAACACCGCAGGCATGTTACCAGGCGTGCGCGGGTAGCGCTCGTTAAGCTTGTGCAGTAACCAGCAAAAAGCATATTCGCTATCCGTTTCCCCTACCGGGCGAAAATGCCCCGTATCCAGAGAATGGTAGCCTTTCAGTTGCCCATTGTGTGCGTATGTCCAGTTACGCCCCCACAACTCACGGGTAAAAGGATGGGTATTTTCCAACGCAACTTTGCCACGATTGGCCTGACGGATATGCGCAATTACCGAGCATGATTTGATGGGATATTCCTGCACCAGGCGGGCAATGGGCGAACGAAAACTGGGTTGTGGATCTTTGAAGGTCCGGCACCCTTTCCCTTCGTAGAACGTAATTCCCCAACCATCTTTATGAGGACCGGTTCCGCCGCCACGCTGAACCAGCCCGGTAAAACTAAAGCAAATATCGGTGGGCACATTCGCGCTCATCCCGAGCAATTCACACATAAAACACCTCACACCTGCCAGCGGCACAATACGCAAAACCTGTGCCGCCAAGAGCTACTGCGCCATTGCCCTTAGCTGGCTCAGGCTTTTACCATCTCTTTTTCAATTAGCTGAATCAGAATATGGATAACTTTAATATGGATTTCCTGAATACGATCTGCATAGCCAAAATGCGGCACACGGATTTCCACATCAGCACTGCCCGCCATTTTGCCGCCATCTTTACCCGTCAGCGTAATGACTTTCATGCCTTTCGCTTTTGCCGCTTCAATAGCCTTAATCACGTTGCCTGAGTTACCGGAAGTAGAAATACCCAACAGTACATCCCCTTCACGGCCAACAGCTTCTACGTAACGGGAAAAGACATAGTCATAGCCGAAGTCATTGCTGACGCAGGAAAGGTGGCTGACATCAGAAATAGCGATTGCCGGATAGCCAGGACGGTTTTCACGATAGCGCCCGGTAAGCTCCTCAGCAAAATGCATTGCGTCACAATGAGAACCGCCATTACCGCAAGAGAGCACTTTGCCCCCGGCTTTGAAGCTGTCTGCCAGCATCACTGCCGCACGCTGAATGGAATGAATATTTCCATCATCTTTCAAAAAGTTAGCCAGAGTTTCGGCTGCTTCATTCAGCTCACCACGAATCAAATCCTGGTACATATGGAATATCCTTCAGTATTAAAAATATCAATCCGAAGTTTACCGGATAGCGTGAACAGCGAGAAGCGCTGCTGCCCGGATGAAACGTTTTTTTTCAGACTCCGGTAGTGAACATTGTGAACCAGGTTGTAATTATTTTGTAAAGAGATTGATAAAGAAATGCACATCCACTACAACCATAATTACATCAAGTGGTCAGACCTCCTACAAGAAGGGAGCTTTTCTTATGTTGATATTGAGTATTGTTGCAACGTTTGTTTTGCTCGGTGCGGTGTTTTATCACCGTCTGTCGCTGCCGCTGAGCAGCCTGATTCTGTTGCTATGGACCGCAGGTCTTGCTGCTGCCGGGCTTTGGTCTGCCTGGGTGCTATTACCGCTATTGATTATGCTGGTGCCTTTTAATTTCGCCCCCATGCGCAAATCGTTGATTTCAGCGCCAGTATTTCGCACTTTCCGCAAAGTGATGCCCCCTATGTCGCGTACCGAAAAAGAGGCTATTGATGCCGGTACCACCTGGTGGGAAGGTGACCTGTTTCAGGGGAAACCTGACTGGAAAAAATTACATAACTACCCACAGCCCGTATTAACCCCCGAAGAACAGGCTTTCCTGGATGGCCCGGTAGAAGAAGCCTGCCGCATGGCGAATGATTTTCAGATAACCCATGAAATGGCAGACCTCCCTCCAGAATTATGGGCTTACCTGAAAGAACATCGTTTCTTCGCGATGATTATCAAGAAAGAGTATGGCGGTCTGGCATTCTCGGCTTACGCACAGGCTAAAGTATTGCAAAAGCTCTCAGGCGTTTCTGGCATTCTGGCTATTACAGTTGGCGTTCCCAACTCTCTTGGGCCGGGTGAATTACTGCAACACTACGGTACTGAAGAGCAAAAAAACCATTACTTACCACGCCTGGCTCGTGGCCAGGAAATTCCCTGTTTTGCGCTTACCAGCCCGGAAGCCGGGTCTGATGCAGGAGCAATTCCGGATACGGGCGTTGTCTGCATGGGTGAATGGCAAGGTGAGCAAGTGTTGGGCATGCGCCTGACCTGGAATAAGCGCTATATCACCCTGGCGCCCATTGCTACGGTTCTGGGACTGGCGTTTAAACTTTCTGACCCGGATAACTTATTAGGCAAAGAAACGGAGCTGGGCATTACTTGTGCGTTAATTCCAACTTCTACGCCAGGCGTTGAAATTGGTCACCGCCACTTCCCGCTGAATGTGCCTTTCCAGAATGGCCCTACGCGTGGTAACGATGTGTTTGTCCCTATCGATTATATTATTGGTGGCCCGAAAATGGCGGGCCAGGGCTGGCGTATGCTGGTTGAATGCCTGTCTGTCGGACGCGGGATTACTCTGCCATCCAACTCAACTGGTGGCCTGAAATCTGTTGCAATGGCAACCGGGGCTTATGCGCATATTCGCCGCCAGTTCAAAGTTTCCATTGGTAAAATGGAAGGGATTGAAGAAGCACTGGCGCGCATTGCCGGTAATGCCTGGGTGATGGATGCCGCTGCCTCATTAATTACCTACGCGATTGTTATGGGTGAAAAACCGGCAGTGCTGTCGGCAATTGTGAAATACCACTGCACACACCGTGGCCAGCGTTCCATTATTGATGCCATGGATGTGGCAGGCGGTAAAGGTATCATGCTGGGTGAATCCAACTTCCTTGCCCGGGCTTACCAGGGCGCGCCTATTGCCATTACCGTTGAGGGTGCCAATATTCTGACCCGCAGCATGATGATTTTCGGCCAGGGCGCGATTCGTTGCCATCCGTATGTTCTGGATGAAATGGCCGCAGCCCAAAATAATGATGTGAACGCGTTTGATAAACTGCTTTTCCGCCACATTGGCCATGTGGGCAGCAATAAAGTACGCAGCTTCTGGCTGGGCCTGACGAATGGCCGTACCAGTGCTGCACCAACACGCGATGCTACCCGCCGTTATTACCAACAAATGAATAAGCTGTGTGCCAACCTGGCATTACTGTCAGATGTATCTATGGCCGTTCTGGGTGGGAGCCTGAAACGCCGTGAGCGTATTTCGGCGCGGCTTGGCGATATTCTCAGCCAGTTGTATTTGGCCTCTGCGGCGTTGAAACGCTATGAAGATGAAGGCCGCCACCAGGAAGATTTACCACTGGTGCACTGGGGAGTTCAGGATGCACTGTATCAGGCCGAACAGGCCATTGACGACCTGTTACGTAATTTCCCGAATAAAGCCGTTGCCCGTTTGTTGCGTGTGGTGGTGTTCCCGCTTGGCCGCCGCCATCAGGCACCCTCTGATAAACTGGACAGCAAGGTTGCGCAAATTCTGCAACAACCCAGCGCGACCCGTGACCGTCTCGGACGCGGTCAGTTTCTGGAGCCATGCGAGCATAACCCGGCAGGCCTGATGGAGGCCGCGCTGCAGGATGTTATTGCCGCTGAGCCCGTTCATAAACGGATCTGCGAAAGCCGGGGTAAAAACCTGTCATTTACCCGCCTTGACGCACTGGCGAAATCAGCGCTGGCTGCCGGGGAAATAACGGAAGAAGAAGCACAAATATTGCAACAGGCGGAAGCCAGCCGGTTACGCAGTATTAACGTCGATGAGTTTGAGCCAGACGCGCTGGCGACTCAGCCGGTAAAGTTTCACGAGCCCAGCCATAAAGACCAGGCTGCCTGATTTGCATTAAATCCGTTACCACAGTTACACATATCGCAAACCGCACCTGGCTACAGGTGCGGTTTTTATTCGCGGTCAAACGCGTTATTGTCTGATACAGTGTGATAATCGCTGAATAAATGTGGAGCGCTGACGGTGTCTGGTTTGAAAATTACCCTGTTGCAACAACCGCTGGTCTGGATGGATGGTTCCGCCAATTTGCGCCATTTTGATGTGGTGATGGATAAGCTGTCAGGGCGAGATTTGATTGTCCTGCCTGAAATGTTTACGACCGGATTTGCGATGGAAGCCGCACAGCAGTCCATGCCTGAAGCCCAGGTTATTGAGTGGATGAAAGAAAAGGCCAGCCAGTGTGACGCAATGATTGCAGGCAGTGCCGCATTGCAAACCGAATCAGGGGCGGTGAACCGCTTTTTATTGGTTACTCCGCAAGGTGGAGTCAGCCATTATGATAAACGGCACCTGTTCCGTATGGCAGATGAACACCAGTATTATCAGGCTGGCAATACCAGAGTAATTGTTGAATGGCGTGGTTGGCGGATTTTACCGTTAGTATGCTATGACCTGCGTTTCCCGGTGTGGTCTCGCAATCACGGTGATTACGATTTGGCTTTGTATGTTGCCAACTGGCCAGCGCCCCGCTCACAGCACTGGCAAACGTTACTGGCTGCCCGGGCCATTGAAAACCAGGCCTGGGTTGCAGGTTGTAACCGGGTGGGAACCGATGGCAATGGCCACCATTACCGGGGCGACAGCCGGGTTATCTCACCACAAGGGGAAATCATTGCCTCCTGTGATCCTCACCATGCTGCCCGTATTGATGCCGAGCTCTCACTCACTGCGTTGCAGGAGTACCGGGAAAAATTCCCGGCCTGGCGTGATGCGGATAACTTCACGCTTAACCCGTGATGCACGCCCTCTCATGCACTGGCATGAGGGGGTTTTAGCCTGCATTCAACTTCCCCGGTAGGTTGACCATGACCAGGGGGAAATCAAAAAGGGTAAGTGGTAGTGCAGATTATCTGCAGGCAAAATCAGGTCAATTTGCGCTACCGGGTAGAGCGTTTCACGTTGTGTAACCGCAAAATATTCACCGGTTTGCGCGACCAGCCGGTACTGCCCAGGCCCTAATTCCCCACCGCCGAGGTTTTTCAGGCGGCCATCGGTATCTGTTTCACCCTGTGTTAACGTTACCCACTCACCCGCCTGAAGCTGTTCCAGGCTAATCAATACACCCACAGCCGGTTTCCCGATAGCCGTATCCAGAATATGTGTGCTGAGCGTACTCATGGTAAGAAAACTCCTTCAAGGCGTAGTAACGTAATCTGACGTAACTGCTCAAGCGCTTCCTGAGTTTCTTGTTCCGGGTTCGACTTCATCCGGCGCTGTAACGCCTGCAAAATATCGTGCCCGGATAACCCTTTTGCACGAATAAGGAAAACTCGCCCAAAGCGCGCTTCGTAATCGGCATTCCCTTTTGCCAGCGCCTGTGCAAGTTCCTGGTCTGCAGTATTCACCGCAGCCTGTTCGCCGCGCGATAACTGCGCTTCCTCACTCTTACCTGTTGGCCGCTCGCCAATGCGGGGGTGAGCACTGAGCGCCTGATTAAGCTCTGCTGTTTGCCAGGTTGCAGCTAACGCAACAGCGTGCTTTTTCAATGCAGTAAACGACGAATAAGGCCGGCCGGCAACCAGCGCATCCTGCCAGGCAGGAATTGCAACGCAAGCCTGAATCATAGCCGTTGCAGCCTGGCTATCCGCCTGGTTAAACCGCACCAGTGGCGTTGGGGCTTCTGCAACCGCGCACACCGCCTGGCTCCATGCTTTCATCGCGACAGCAACATCAGCTTCAGTTATCGATTCTGCCGGATGATGGCTGATGCCTTTCTCGCAGCGAACAAACAACATACCGACAGGCCAGCGCTCTGCAACAGCAATAGCATCATGCCCTGCCCCGCTTGGCAGAGAAAGCGCTTTGCCCTGAGCAGAAGCAACCGCTTCACTCAATGCTGCCTGTAATATCGGGGAGCATGGCGTTGCCGGAATAGAATAGAAAGTGTCGTGAGTGAAGGACAACCCTCGCTGACTGGCGATGTTTTCTGCCTGTGCCAGCAATTGCGACAACAGTGCATCCCGGCTGTCATCCGATGGGCTGCGAATATCCAGGGTCAGTTCCACTGAGCCAGGAATAACATTGACGGCGCCTGGCAAACAGTTAACCGTACCAACCGTTGCTACATTGTCGCCACCGCTTGCCAGGGTTATCTGTTCCACCCGGTGAATCCAGGCGGCAGCGGCGGCAAGTGCGTCATGGCGATGCGCCATCGGTACTGTACCGGCATGCCCGGCCTGGCCGGTAAAACAACAACGCAAACGGTGAGCACCATTGATTGCTGTCACTACACCCAGCGGGAAATCAGCCTGCTCCAGCACCGGTCCCTGCTCGATATGCAGTTCAAGATAGGCGGTAAAATCCTCCTGGTTACGAGCCGCCATACCAATTCTTGCGGGATCAAGCCCTGCCTGTACCATCGCCTGAGCAACAGTAATACCTTCATTGTCCTGGCATTCCAGCCAGTTTTCCGGCCAGGTTCCGGTTATTCCCCGGCTACCCAGCAAGGTAATGCCAAAGCGCGTACCTTCTTCGTCAGAGAAGCCAATGACTTCAATTGCCTGGTTCAGGCGTTTTCCTTGCCGGTTAAGCCAGTCAACCACTTCAATGGCTGTCAGTACTCCCAGCATGCCATCATAACGCCCGGCATTTCTGACAGTATCCAGGTGTGAGCCCAGTAATACAGCACTCGCGCCTTCCGTTGCGCCTTCATAGCGGCCACAGATATTTCCAGTGGCGTCCTGCCAGGTGGTCATACCCGCCTCTTCCATCCAGCGGGCAACTTGCTGATTTGCGCGCAGATGTTCAGGCGACAGGAAAACCCGGGTAAGTTGCCCCGGGGTTTGAGAAATTAACGCCAGCGTATCGCTGCGCGCCATAATGCGGCTGGCCGCCTGGCGGGATTGTTCGTCGGGCATTGCCATTACTGTCATGGGCGCGCCTCCGCATCATAGATATCCCATGCAGCCTGCATCGCCGCACCTTGCGTGGTGCGAAAGCCCTGGCGGTTAAGCACGGCTTCCAGCGCCGCCAGCGTTTGCAGAACACAATCTTTACGGGCGTTATAGCCCATGGTGCCAATACGCCAGATTTTGCCCTGCAATGGGCCAAATGACGTGCCAATTTCAATATGGAAGTCTTCCAGTAGTGTTTTGCGCACCGCTTCGCCATGAACATTTTCCGGAATAACCACGCCCATTACATTGTTCATTTTATTGGCAATATCACCAAATACTGACAAGCCCATGCCCTGAATGCCAGCCACCATGGCCCGGCCGTGTAACGCGTGGCGGGCAATAATATTGTCCATGCCTTCTTCCAGCATGATGCGTGCGCACTCGCGCGCGGCAAATAACATGCTGGTTGCTTCAGTGTGGTGGTTGAGGCGCTCTGGTCCCCAGTAATCCATGATCATGCCCAGATCAAAATAGTTGGACCAGATCATTTCATCGTCGCCATCTTCATGAGATGCACTGCGTATCCCTTGCTCGATGCAACGCCGCTTGCTGATGACACTGGCCATTTCAGGGCTGAGCGTTACCGGAGAACTCCCGGAAGGCCCGCCCAGGCATTTTTGTAACCCCGCGGAAACGGCATCCAGGCCCCACTCATCTGCCTGCAATGGGTTCCCCCCCAGCGAAGCTGTGGCATCGGTGTAAAACAACACGCCATGGCGACGGCAAATCGCACCTAATTCTTCCAACGGCTGTAACATTGTGGTTGAGGTATCGCCCTGAACCGTCAGCAGCAGACGGGGTTTCACCTGCCGGATAGCATCTTCGATTTGATCCGGGGTAAATACCTCTCCCCAGGGAACTTCAATGGTATGCACTTCTGCATGGCATCGCCGGGCAATTTCACACAACAAATGGCCAAAACGGCCAAAAACGGGCACCAGAACTTTATCGCCAGGACGAATTGCTGACACCAGCACGGCTTCAATACCGGCACGAGATGTGCCGTCCACCAGCATCGTCCACTGGTTTTGAGTGCGAAAGACACCTCGGTATAAAGCCATCACTTCATTCATGTATCCCGTCATCACCGGATCATACTGGCCGATCAGTTGGCTGGACATAGCACGTAAAACGCGAGGGTCAGCATTAATTGGACCCGGTCCCATCAATAACCGGTGAGGAGGATTGATTTGTGGATATAGCTGGGTGTCGGACATGATGATTCCTTTGATATGGACAATTCTCAGTGAAACAAAAGATTCTTAATAAAAACTTCTGCAACTAATGTGCCATAGCAAAACAAAAACAACCAGCGCCATAACTACAGGTAAAATATTTATTTTTCAGAAAAGTTACAGCAGGAACAATGAGAAAGAACGACCCAAAAACGAGCACTACCGTGGTGCAATGGCACCACGGTAGTGCAATTCAACGTTGTTCCAGTTCATCAAGAGAACCATACAGTTCCGCTATCTGATGGATACGTTGCCTGCCATCTGCCAGGCTGTGGTGTAACAGTGCATTTGCCAATAAATTTACCAGGCTCATTGCACTGCTGTAGCAATCAAATGCCGACACGCTGTCGAGTGGAGCTTCAAGATGCCAGCCACCAATGCCTTTCAGAGTACTGGCCTGCGGCTCACTGATGACCAGCAGCGGAATACCACGCTGCGCCAGGTCATTGAGTATTGGGCGGATAATGCGCGGGCGGCGGCGAAAGGCCACCATAACAACACAATCACTGGGGCTGATGTCTACCAACTCTTCAGACAAAGTTTGCCCGGGCTGAGGAAGTACATAGACATTGCCACGGCTTTGCAGCAATTGCTGGCGCAGGTGCAGAGCGACAGGCCAACTGTTACGTAAGCCAACAATCAGAATACGTTTTGCGGCCGCCAAAGCAGAAATAATACTGCTGAATTGTGTAGCATCAAGGGTGTTGACCCAGTGCGTCAGGTTCGCCATTTCTTGTTTATAGTGACGTGCCAGCAGTGTGTTGCCCTGCACCGCATCACGGTTTTCTGTCAGGGGCATACCGCTTTGGCGCAATGTACGTAATTCATCACGCATGACTTTATAGCGGTCATACCCCAGGCGTTTAAACAGCCTGCTGACTGTCGCTTTCGAAACCCCACTCAGCCTTGCCAGTTCAGCACTGTTATAGCTTATCAAGTCATCGAAGTGATCCATGATAAACCCGGCCACTCGCTGTTCTTGTGGGGAAAGCTGGGCATAGCTGGCCCTAAGACGCTCATCCAGTTGTTTCATGGATTCTCCTGTAACTTTTGTTGCAACGGACTTGAGTATAATGAAACATTTCGCGTCATTCTGGAACGCCTCTTGCTTATTATTAATGTACCCCTGAGCAAGAGACATAAACGATGATACAAAGCAACATGGCCCCTTCAGGTATGGCAGTTACGCCACACCACCTGGCGAGTGAAACCGCCCTGTCCGTATTACGTCACGGTGGTGATGCAATTGAAGCCATGGTGGCTGCGGCTGCCACCATTGCCGTCACCTACCCGCATATGAATGGTATTGGTGGCGATGGTTTCTGGTTAATTGTTCCACCTGAAGGCGAACCAGTCGCCATCGACGCGAGTGGTGCGGCAGGCTCCCTGGCTTCAATGGAATTCTACGCCAATGAAACACATATTCCTCACCGTGGCCCTCGTGCTGCACTAACCGTGCCAGGTACTGTCAGTGGCTGGCAGGAAGCGCTGCAGATTTCACAGGAATTAGGTGGCGGGCAACTTCCTCTTTCCCGTTTACTGGCCGATGCCATTCGCTATGCGTCAGACGGGATACCCGTCACGCAATCACAGGCGATTGCCACTCAGGGGAAATACCATGAGCTGGTAAACGTGCCGGGATTCGCGCAGACATTTCTTTCCCGCGGTGAAGTGCCAATTGCCGGTAGCCGTTTTTGTCAGCCACGCCTGGCGCAAACACTCACGCGTTTAACAACAGAAGGCCTGGAGAGTTTTTACCGCGGCCCCCTCGCCAGCCAGATGGCCCAGGAACTGGAAGAATTGGGCATCCCGGTTACATTGCAGGACCTGGCCGCACACCGTGCCCACCGCCGGTTACCATTACACCTGTCTCACCCACAAGGTGATGTCTATAACCTTGCGCCTCCGACTCAGGGGCTGGTTTCGCTGGCCATTCTGGGTATTACAGCCGGGATGGAAATGACACAGGCGAGCGAAGTACAAACGATTCATCGGATTGTTGAAGCCACGAAAAAAGCATTTGCTCTTCGGGATCAGTATATTACGGATCCTCGCCATGTTACCCGCCCGGTACAAAGTCTGCTTGATCCGGAAAATTTAGAAAATATGGCAGCTGAAATTGATGATAACCAGGCGGCTCCCTGGGGAACCGGTAAAGGCCCGGGAGATACCGTATGGATGGGCGTTATTGATAATAACGGATTAGCGGTTTCTTTTATTCAGAGCATTTACCATGAATTTGGCAGCGGAGTGGTGCTGCCTCAAAGCGGTGTGCTGTGGCAAAACCGCGGGGCAGCATTCAGCCTGGATCCCCAACATATTCTGGCCTTATCGCCTGGCAAGCAACCTTTTCACACGCTCAACCCGGCGGCTGTGCGCCTGGCCGATGGCAGAGTAATGGTTTACGGCTCAATGGGAGGTGACGGGCAACCACAAACCCAGGCCGCACTGTTTACGCGCTATGTACTGCAAGGTGTACCACTTCAACAAGCCGTTTCCGCTCCCCGCTGGCTGCTGGGCCGCACCTGGGGGCAATCTTCCGACAGCCTGAAACTGGAGAACCGCTTCAGCCCACGAACATTTGAAGCCTTACGCGCCATGGGCCACGAAGTGGAAGCGCTGGATGACTTCAGCGAGGCCGTTGGCCATGCCGGAGCAATTGTGCGCCATACCAACGGTATGCTGGAAGGTGCTTACGACCCACGCAGCAATGGCAGTGCCGCCGGATTTTAAGGAGAGAACATGCAAACAACCGATTTTGACTGGCCTGGCTATATTACGTTAATGGCCCAAATACTGGATATGCCGCTGGATGATGCACGCCGGGCAGAGCTGGAAGTACAGTTGCGCCGTATTAATGAGATGGCACAACCATTAATGGACTTTAAGCTGGACCAGCGCCAGGAAGTCGCAGGGGTATATCAGTTATGAGTTTGCGGATAAGTGATATTCAACAAGGCCTGCGCGAGAAATCATTTTCTGCCACTGAGCTGGCAACACAGGCACTTGCAGACATTGAACGCATGAATCCGGCTATCAACGCGTTTACCCATGTTACCCAGCAGCGCATGCTGGATGAAGCCGCACATACAGACCAGTGCATTGCCCGTAATGAGGAACTCCCCCCACTTGCGGGTGTTCCCTACGCTGTTAAAAATTTATTTGATATTAGCGGGATAACCACTCTGGCCGGTGCCCGATTATTTCGCGATAACCCACCAGCCAGCCATGATGCTTTCGCCATCAGGCAATTACAGCACGCAGGGGCGTCCCTGGCAGGGGCACTCAATATGGATGCTTATGCCTACGGCTTTACTACCGAGAACACACACTATGGGGCAACCCATAATCCCCATGATCTTAGCCGGGTCGCCGGAGGGTCTTCTGGTGGTTCTGCCGCTGCAGTTGCCGCCGGGCTGGTGAATTTCTCGTTGGGCACTGACACCAACGGGTCAATTCGTGTGCCTTCCTCGTTGTGTGGCATTTTTGGCCTGAAACCGACCTTCGGCCGTCTTTCCCGCAGTGGTAGCCAGCCTTTTGTCGCGAGCCTTGATCATATTGGCCCTATGGCGCGCCATGTGGAAGATCTGGCCCTGGTTTATGATGTGCTTCAGGGTGATGATCCTCATGATCACTTTCAGGCGCGCCGCGCCCCGGCATTAATCGGGCAAGATTTGACGCCGGAACGGCCTTTACGTTGCGTTGTTCTGGGCGATTATTTTGACACCTGGTGCGATAACGATGCCAGAGATGCCGTCAACCGGGTTGCCAGAGGATTACAGGCAGCAGAGAGCATTACACTGCCGCAGGCCGAAATGGCACGTTCAGCCGCTTTCCTGCTCTCTGCTGCAGAAGGTGGCAACCACTATTTACCTTTGCTGCGCACAAAGCCGGAAGAATTTGAACCAAATTCCAGAGATCGTCTGCTTGCGGGTGCGATGACGCCTTCAGCCTGGTATACCCAGGCACAACGCTTCCGGGCCTGGTTCCGCGATATAACACTCCCGTTGTTTAATAACTTTGATATTCTGATCGCCCCGGCGACCCCTTGCTGCGCTACGGAGATTGGCCAGCAGACCATGCGCATCAACCAGTGTGATTTGCCAGTCAAAGCCAGTATGGGTATGTTGACCCAACCGATTTCATTTTTGGGCCTGCCTGTTGTCACCGTTCCTCTCATCACAACAGGAGGTTTGCCCATTGGTGTACAACTGATTGGTGCCCCGTGGCAGGAGAAACGCTGCCTGCAGGCTGCTCAGTCACTTGTTTTACAGAATATTTGCCAGGCAGCGCCGGTACAGGATTGTGTTCCATGAACAGAGATAATATCGACAGACAGGCTATTTTAAACGAAGTCACCGCCGCGTTTTATCGTTATGAGCAGGCGTTGATCAGTAATGATGTCGACGTGCTGGATGAGCTCTTTTGGGAGGATGCGCGCACTGTGCGTTATGGCGCAACAGAAAATCTCTATGGTATCGCAGAGATCCGGGCCTTTCGCCAGGCCCGTTCCCCCAAAGGGCTGGATCGCACACTGCGTAATACCACTATCACTACGTTTGGTGAAGATATGGCAGTGACCTGCACCGAGTTCACCCGTGAAGGTAGTGAGAGTATTGGCCGCCAGATGCAAACCTGGGTGAAGTTCGCGTTTGGCTGGCGGATTGTTGCCGCCCATGTCAGTAAAATGGGCTGAGGTGTTTATTGCGGGATGGCCGGTGGAGCCATCCCGTTGCATTTACTTTTGCCACGGATGCGTTTTTATCCAGTGGTCAGCAATATCCTGCCTGCGGCATACCCAGACGTCGTCGAAGCCCTGGATATAATCCAGGAAACGTTGCAGTGCCCGGAAGCGGCCAGGGCGGCCTAATAACCGGCAATGCATACCCACTGACATCATCTTCGGCGCCTGTGCGCCTTCTTCATATAACACGTCGAAGCTGTCTTTAAGGTAAGTATAGAACTGCTCCGCTGTATTAAACCCTTGTGCGGTGGCGAAGCGCATGTCGTTCGCATCCAGCGTATAAGGCACTATCAGATGAGGTTTTACCGTGCCATCCTGGCAAGTTACTTCACTCCAGAAAGGTAAATCGTCGCCATAATAATCACTGTCATACTGAAAACACCCTTGTTCAACCACCAGCCGTCGTGTGTTTGGGCTGTCGCGCCCGGTATACCAACCCGATGGTTTCTTACCAAACAAGTTTTCCAGGGTTTCAATTGCCTGCAGCATATGCTGGCGTTCTGTTTGTTCATCAATATTTTGATAATGAAGCCAGCGCCAGCCATGGCTGACCACATCATAGTCTGCGTTTTTGATTGCCTGGACGACTTCCGGATTACGCGCCAGCGCCATCGCCACACCAAAAATAGTCATGGTCAGCCCGCGACGTTGAAATTCGTTGTGGATACGCCAGAAACCAGCTCGCGAACCATACTCATAGAGCGAATCCATCGACATATGCCGGTCCGGATAGCTGGCCGCACCAATGATATCTGACAGAAACTGCTCTGAACCAGAGTCACCATGTAATACGTTGTTTTCACTACCCTCTTCATAATTCAGGACAAACTGAATCGCCAGGCGGGCACCACCAGGCCAGTGCGGATGAGGCGGTTTCCCTGCATAACCGAGCATGTCGCGCGGGTAGTTTTGTGTAAAAGGCCAGGGGTTATTTTCTTGTTCTGATTGCATGCCTTACTTTCCTCTTTTTACATCACAGATGGATCATTGAAGATTGCATACGGGCCAGTTAGTGGTTTGGGATTGGGTTTTGCCAAATCCCCATGCTTGCTGGTGCCCAGCCCCAGGCCAAGCAGGGCTTCCACCATTTTGACCGCAGCACTCACGCCATCAATGACCGGAATACTCAGTTCATGGCTCAGCTCTCGCGCCAGGTTTGCCATTCCGCCACAACCCAGCACAATCGCGCCACAATTATCCTGCGCTTTGGCCTGTATACAACGCTCCCGAACCTTTTGTTGAGCAAAACCCGTGCCATCCTCTAAAGACAACACAGGTAAATCAATAGCATGAACCGCCTGACAGTGGTGTTCGAAACCATACTGGCGTAATAAATGACGGGCGATAATCACAGTACGAGGCAGTGTAGTGACAATGGAAAAACGTGTCGCAACCAGTGTTGCCATATGCATAGCCGCTTCCGCTATGCCGACCACCGGGCCGGTTGCCAGTTCACGTGCAGCCAGTAACCCCGGGTCACCAAAACAGGCAATAATATGCCCGTCAACCCCTGCGCGCTCTCCCAGAGTAACCTGCTCCAGTACTCCCATCGCCCCAATAGCTTCATCAAAGTGGCCTTCAATAGACGGCACACCATGAGAAGGGCAAACGGACAAAATTTCAGTCCCCGTACTGGCAACCATACGGGCTGCCTCGCCAATAGTCTGTGTCATAGCCAGGCTGGTATTAGGGTTGATAACCTGAATACGAAATGTGGTCATCTGTTTGCCCCTTGTATACCGAATAACCGCGTGAAATCAGGCACCGTTTCACCACTTCGTTCAAAATGCAGGCTCTGGAGGATGTCTTCAAAGTGCTGTTGCATACACAATACCAGCCTGTCTGTGTCCTTTTGGCGTAACGCGTTAATCAACACACCATGGTCATCGCACCGGCACCCCTGCTGCCATGGTGCGCCCCAGGCGGCAATCACTAATGAGGAACGCCGGGTCAGGCGCGTCAGCGTCTCAACCATCACGGCATTGCCAGAAATAGCATGGAGTTGAATATGGAAATCCGCAGAGTAACGAATTGCTGCCGCGCCATCATGTTCGCGATGAGCCAGTTCTTCACGCTGAGTAATGTTTTCCAACGCAGCAATATGGGGAGGCTGAATATGTGACACGACATCGGGTAAATTGGCACATTCGAGTAACGCGCGGGTGCGAAAAATTTGTTTTGATTCTTCTACGCCCGGGCTTGCCACAAACGCACCACGCCGGGGCGTCATCGTCACCATTTGCACTGTTGCAAGGCGAGTCAGCACCTTTCTGATCCCTGTTCGGCTCACACCAAAGGCTTCAGCCAGCGCTTCCTCAGGAAGCTTACATCCAGGGGGAAGTTGATGTTCAACGATTGCCTGCATTAATGATTGCCATATTTCTGCTTCTTTATCTTGTTGCTCTTGCTGGGGTTGCCCCACATCCTGCTGCCTCATTCATTACTCCCGTACACAATGCATTTCCTATCTTGTATACAATATATATAAAATAAGTACACAAAAAATATGAACCTGGCCTGGTTCCTGCAATGGTTATCGCATACACCATCATCACCTGCTATCAAGTAAAGGAGCAGAATCCATGCCAAACGTACACCATACAACTGCTGATAACCCCAATGCAGGCTACAGCCCCAAATTGTGTAATGAAGATCTGGCGCCCACTCGCCAACAAAGCTGGACCTGGTACAACATCTTTTCATTCTGGATGTCCGATGTTCACAGCATGGGAGGTTATGTTGTTGCCGCCAGTTTCTTTGCATTAGGTTTATCAAGCTGGCAAGTGCTGTTATGCCTGTTGGTCGGTATTTGTATTGTTCAGGTATGCGCTAACCTGGTTGCCAAACCCAGCCAGATGGCCGGCGTGCCTTATGCTGTTATCAGCCGCCAGGCTTTCGGGGTATTTGGTGCCAATATTCCAGCAGTAATCCGTGGTTTGATTGCGTTTGCCTGGTACGGCATTCAGACATACCTTGCGGCAAATGCACTGATGTTGGTTATCCTGAAATTTTGGCCTTCCCTCGCCCCAATGACACAGAATCACTTTCTGGGCCTTTCGCATCTGGGCTGGATTTGCTTTGGCATTATGTGGGTACTGCAGGCGATGGTGTTCTGGCACGGCATGGATGCCATCAAGCGGTTTATTGATGTGGCAGGCCCGGCCGTCTATGTTGTGATGATGTGTCTTGCTGGTTGGATCCTTTACCAGACCGGGCTGGATGGTATTTCTTTTACGCTGTCCAGTAAAACACTCAGCCCTTCAGCTCAAGTGTGGGAAATGATTACCGCAACTGCGCTGGTTGTCTCCTATTTTTCCGGACCACTACTCAATTTTGGTGACTTCTCCCGTTATGCGAAAAACATGAATGAGATTCGCCGTGGTAACCGTTGGGGGCTGCCATTTAATTTCCTGCTCTTTTCCATTGTTACTGTCATTATTGTTTCTGGTACACAATCGTTATTTGGCAAAATGATTACCGACCCTATCGAGACAGTCAGCCATGTGGGAAATAGTCTGGCAATGGCGATTGGTTTGTTGACAATGATAACTGCCACTATTGGGATTAATATTGTCGCTAACTTTGTTTCACCTGCTTTTGACTTCTCAAACTGCTCTCCCCAAAAAATCAGTTTTCGTACCGGGGGCATGATTGCTGCAGTGGGCTCCGTGCTATTGACACCGTGGAATCTGTTCCAGTCACCAGAGTTAATCCATTACACACTGGATGTTCTGGGCTCTTTCATTGGCCCATTGTTTGGGATTTTGCTTGCTGACTTTTATTTGATTAAACGTGGCACAATTAACGTAGATGCTTTATTTAGCGTATCTCAGGAAGGCCCTTACTGGTACAACAATGGGTTCAACCCGAAAGCGATTGCTGCATTGATTCCTTCCGTCGTAGTTTGCCTGATTATCAGCTTTATCCCGTCATTACATGCCGTGGCAAATTTCAGTTGGTTTATCGGTGCGTTTTTGGCGGCCGGGAGCTACCGCTGGATTGCACGTAATGATCGTGTTGAAAATTCCGACACACTGACCCAGGTAATTACTGTACATCAGGAATAACATCTCGCTAATGGTGCCAGAATAGCCGCTCTGGCACCATCAACACTCTGTTTAGCTGATTACCTGGCAGAATAAATTTCCCTATTCGAAATATCCTCCACTCAAAAAAGTTAACACCACCACCTTAAAAGAATATTTTTGATATTTATCAAATAACAATTAAACATAGCTATGTTATAAACCCTACCCGACAAGCACACATGCATGCCGCACTCTTCTTCACTTTCAGGAAATAATTAATGGCTGTTAAAATCAATATGGAAAACCCGAAAACGGGTGAGCACTTACATGGCTTCTATGGTTTTTCATGGACAACGTTTTTCTTCGGTTGTATTCCGGCGCTTTTCAGAAAAGATTTTAAAACGTTTATAGGGGTATTTATTATTTTACTCATTCTGGCATTAGTCACGATGGGTATCGGTTCTACGGTTGCCATGATTGTCTGGGCATTTATGTATAATAAGTACTACACAACAAATCTGATTAAACGTGGTTTCCAGTTTGCCGGGACACATACTGAAAACGAACTGGCTTCAAGTAAACTGGGGCTGACGCTGAACCCGGACAACTGCAAAACCTTCACGCAGAATACCCCGACGTCACAAATTATTTCTTAATAAAGCGCCAAAACTGAAAAGTCACCACTGTTGTTGGTGACTTTCTTATTCTCGCAATAATTCTCTATTCAGTTAAATTATTGTTCCTATAACCATAGCAGGCTTCTTGCTATCTTCACGCCAACTCGCTACCCAGAATAGCCTCTCATCACCTTATGCCTGGCGCAATCAACGCCTCTTCAGGCAAATACAGATTTTTGCTTCACCGGGTATTGCCACACAATGGGAAAATCACTTTTGCCATGCAGGCAGACTACTGCAACAGTAGCAGAACAAACATGATAAGGGGTCGTAAACGAAAAAGCGCCATGTTAGAAATTAACATGGCGCTGGAATAGTGGCGGAACGGACGGGACTCGAACCCGCGACCCCCTGCGTGACAGGCAGGTATTCTAACCAACTGAACTACCGCTCCGCGATTGTTCCCCGTCGGGAACGATGCGGATATTACGGATACCTTACAGAAGCGTCAACGCTTTTTCTTTCTATTTTGACTGTTTGGCGCAAAATTCACCTGAACGGCCGGATTTTGCACACCATCATGCGCGCCACATGCAGCTGCCACCTTTTTTCTGCACCAGGTCCAGACGAGATTCATGCGCCACGCATTCTTCATCTGTTGCTCTGATAATTTTCAACCCGCCAGCGCGAACCACACGTTGTATACCTGTTGAGTCCACGGCCTGCTGTGCATCGCCTTCCATCGCAAATTTGATGCTGGTTTGCCCGCCGGTCATGGTCAGATAGACATCAGCCAGAATCTGGGCATCGAGTAATGCCCCGTGCAACGTTCGTTTACTGTTATCTATTTCGTAGCGCGAGCACAAAGCATCCAAGCTGTTACGTTTGCCGGGGAACATACGCCGCGCCAGAGCCAGGCTGTCTGTAACTTTACAGAATGTCTCTGTTTTGCCAATGCCCTTATTGAGCATGCCAAACTCATAATCCATAAAGCCGATATCAAACGATGCATTATGGATAACCAGTTCAGCCCCACGGATGTAATCAAGAAAATCATCAACAACATCGGCAAATACAGGCTGATATGCGAGGAACTCATCTGAAATACCGTGAACCATAAAGGCTTCCGGATCCACCAAACGGTCAGGCTTGAGATAAATATGAAAGTTGTTGCCTGTCAGGCGGCGGTTAATCACTTCAACAGCACCAATTTCGATAATACGATGCCCTTCGTAGTGCGCCCCTACCTGGTTCATACCTGTGGTTTCAGTATCAAGAACGATCTGTCTTGTGATTTCTGTGCTCATAGCGCTCATTTGTGTCAGACTTAGTTTTTTCTTCAGACCCGGGAAGTTTACCAGAATGCGTAAACAGGTAGAAATTTTCACCGACGGCTCCTGCTTAGGGAACCCAGGCCCTGGTGGCTACGGTGCGATTTTACGTTATAAACAACACGAAAAAACCTTCAGTGAAGGGTACTATCTCACAACGAATAATAGAATGGAGTTAATGGCGGCGATCGTCGCACTCGAAGCCATTAAGGAACACTGTGATATCACACTGAGCACGGACAGTCAGTATGTTCGTCAGGGAATTACCTCCTGGATCCATAACTGGAAAAAGCGTGGCTGGAAAACCGCAGATAAGAAGCCAGTCAAAAATGTTGATCTGTGGAAACGGCTGGACAGCGCTCTCAGCCAGCACAATATTAAATGGGAATGGGTAAAGGGCCATGCCGGCCATCCGGAAAATGAGCGATGTGACGAACTGGCACGCACAGCCGCAGGTTCGCCATCACAGGAAGATACGGGCTATTTATCTGAAAACGGGTGATCAGTCCTGTTTCGGTACTGGCGGGATGCAGTTACCGCCGGTCGCAACGACGCCCGTGATTTTCTGGCAGACATTGGGGTCATCGTTAATGGAATCGTTCTTTTCCGTGCCACTATCAACTGCATGCAACCCAGTGCCGGGAGGTGAGTGGAGAGCAAGCGCCCTCCTGACCGGTGCCAGGGGAGAACATGGAAACGCTTGTAATGCAGCACTTCAAAGTTAAGCAATGAAAGCCAGTCCAACTGGCGAACCAGAGTAAACATCCGGCTTTGAGTTGCCCCCTTTTTGCTACGAAACGGCATTGCTTTACCAATACCTAACAGGCTGACTGGATTAAAACCGCTCAGGATCAACCAGCCATCGTCAATCAATATACGATCAACTTCCCTGAGCAATCGGTGTGGATCCTGACACCAGGAGAGGCTATGGGCTAACAAGCAGGCGTCAACAGATTTTGCGGCAAAAGGCAGCGCCAGTGGATCTGCTATCACATGAAGTGCATGCCCTTGCATTGCCACGTTCACCTGGTGTGATATAGCGCATTCACTGGTATTGATTTCTGCGCTCAAATTCCCCAGTTTAATTAAATGGAATCCAAACATTTTTCCAAGCCAGGGTTGCACCTGCCGTTCAAGCGCTTCACGATAGTATTCACCCCAGGGCAATTCAGCCCATTGTCCAGGCGCCTGGAGTGGCAAAGGTGTCCTTGCCGGTTTCATTAAAACCTTCCATTTGAGAGCATTACCGAGGTCATTTATGAATCTTACCAGTATTCCTGCATTTCAGGACAACTATATCTGGGTACTCTATAACGACATGGGTGAATGCCTGGTTGTCGACCCGGGAGACGCAGGGCCTGTGCTTGACACAGTGGCGAAATTTGGCTGGAAACCTGTGGCGATTTTGCTTACCCACCACCATGCCGACCACACCGGCGGTGTGGCAGAATTATGTGCAACATGGCCGGAGTTGGTTGTTTATGGGCCAGAGGAAACCAGAAGTAAAGGTGCCACGCACATACTGACCGGTGGCGATAAATTCCCATTATTGGGACTTGAGTTTGAGGTAATATTTACACCCGGTCACACTTTAGGACATATCTGTTATTACAGTTCTCCTTATCTATTTTGCGGTGATACACTTTTTTCTGGTGGGTGTGGAAGACTATTCGAAGGCACTCCAACCCAGATGTACCAGTCACTTGGAACATTGAACAAACTGCCTGCTCAAACATTAATCTGTTGTGCCCATGAGTACACGCAATCAAATATTAACTTTTCTTTAAGTATTCTTCCGGAAGATGAAGCAATACTTAAATACAGTAATGAAGTTAATAAGTTACGTAAAAAAAATCACTCTTCCCTCCCCTCCACACTAGAAAAGGAGCGGCAAATTAATCTTTTTCTACGAACAGATGATGCTGTTTTAATTGAAAAAATTAAAGATGAAACAACTTTGCAACAACCTGAACAATATTTTGCCTGGTTACGCGCAAAGAAAGATAACTTCTAAATCCAGGGTTGAGTTATTTTGCAGTCGCAGGTATCATCGCTCGTCTTTTAAGCAACTATTGACACACACATGAAGGCAAAAGCGATTCTAATCGCCTCTGTCCTGCTGGTTGGGTGCCAGGCGTCGAAGCATGACGGGCATATACAACAGCACGCACAGAGCCTTTCTGCGGCTGGTCAAGGAGAAGCAGGAAAGTTCGCAGGTCAGGCGGACAGCGCGCAATGGTTGAACGATGGTACTTCCTTCGCGCATGATCAGGACCTGTGGACCTTCATTGGCAACGAGCTAAAGATGGGGATTCCGGAAAACGCCCGGATTCGCGAACAAAAACAGAAGTATTTGAGTAATAAGAGCTATCTCCACGATGTAACTTTACGGGCAGAGCCGTATATGTACTGGATAGCCGGGCAAGTTAAGAAACGTAACATGCCGATGGAACTGGTACTACTACCCATAGTGGAGAGCGCTTTTAACCCCCATGCAACGTCTGGTGCTAATGCCGCAGGCATTTGGCAAATCATTCCGAGCACGGGAAGGAACTATGGTTTAAAGCAAACTCGTGAGTATGATGCGCGGCGTGATGTGGTAGCTTCCACAACTGCCGCGTTGGACATGATGCAACGCCTTAACACTATGTTTGGCGGCGACTGGCTATTGACTGTTGCTGCATATAACAGCGGCGAAGGCAGGGTAATGCGTGCAATAAAAGCGAACAAAGCCCGTGGGAAACCAACAGACTTTTGGTCACTTTCTTTGCCACATGAAACGCGTGTCTATGTTCCCAAAATGTTAGCGCTGAGTGAGATTTTCAAAAACAGTCAGCGCTATGGTGTTCGCTTACCAACGCCGGATGAAAGCCGTGCGCTGGCAAAAGTGAAAGTATCCAGCCCAGTTCAGATGGACCAACTTGCCGAAATGGCAGGTATGTCGCTTAAAAAACTGAAAGCATTCAATGCGGGTTACAAAGGGGAAGTATTAGGCAAGAGCGGCCCGAAGTATGTCATGGTGCCACAAAAGCATGCGGATGAACTTCGTAGCTCTCTCGCTGCAAATACATTCGATGCAATGCAATCGTCTCTGGTCGCAAGCAATAGCAGCGCCGCGTATACAGTACGGCGTGGTGACACGCTTTCTGGTATTGCTGCTCGCTTGAATGTCTCAGAGCGTGATTTGCGGGCGTGGAATAACCTGACATCCAGCAAGATAAACATTGGTCAGACCCTGCAAACAGGTACGCTGAACAGTGATTCACGGCTGGTAAAAAATGACAGCATCACCTATCGCGTTAAAAAAGGTGACTCGCTGTATAGCATAGCCAGGCGGCATGGTCTCAACATTAATGATGTCATGCGCTGGAATAAGGATGTTGATGCGATTAAGCCTGGTGACCAGTTAACCTTGTTTGTTAACGACGGAACCAGCCCCGACTCCTGAGGAGCCGGAATTATGGCATGAGCATCATGCCCGCCAAACCACCTGTCGTGATATTGCTGCCATGCAGTGTATCAACACAGGTGGTTTTTTTATTTTGTCTTGCATGGGTTAAATTCCACTAACAATGGGTTATGGTCAGATGCCTGAGTAACCAGAACGGATGCATTCGCCACATTCAGGCCACGGTAAAAGACAAAATCCAGCGGGCGTCCGAATGCACGCCGACGCTGGTCATCTTTAAAACGCACTTCACGTAGTGACATTTCACGGGCAAACCCATATAGCGCACTGATCCTGGGACGGCTCCATGCATTGAAGTCCCCCGCCATAATAACTGGCCCACTATGATGCGCCATTTGCTCCCGAATGGGAGCTAATTGTTTGCTGTACACATCCACGCCTAAAGTAAAGTTGATGGCATGAATATTAACGACCATCAGCATCCGGGTATCGGGTAGCGGGTAAACAGTGACCAGAGCAGACTTGGCAAGCCGCAGAATAGGCTCCCGCTCGCGTAATGGACAACAATAGATAGGGTGAGCTGAAGAAAGAGTCATCACGCCTGAAGGGTGTTGAGGCAGGATCAAAGCGGGTACCTGGTCAGCCGCAAGGTAATTCGAAGTTGCGAAATCAACCAACTCCGGCGTTGTCTGGGCTTCCTGCAATAACACCAGATGCGCATCCTTACCAAAATTCTTCAGTACCGACAGCCACTCATTCCGTTGCTGTTTAAAAATGTTCCATACCAGAATACGTATCCGCTCCTCACTGGTAAGCGGTACTCCGGAAGGAAGAGCCTGACCAATGCTCGAAAACACCCCTGGCGGCAAAATCCTCTCCGCAGGCTGGCCTGCGACATAGCGCATGGCATAGGTCGGTTTACGCACGTTACAAAACACCTTTTTTTCGTTTAACCGCACACAACATGTTAGCAGTCTTTTCAGTTATAGAAGTTTTAGCAGCCAGTTTCAATCATCTACTGACGTTGATGCGGCAAGATGCGCTATTTCAGTATTTTCATTGCCAGCCGGTGCTACCGCGGGGTACTTTTATCACCAAATCACCCATAAATTGATTTAACTATTGCCATGGAGGCAATAATGAAAACAAATTCTGAGGAACTCGGCGTTTTTGTCGCAGTTGTGGAAAGCGGCAGCTTCAGCCGTGCTGCAGTGCAGCTTAACCTGGCAAATTCAGCAGTCAGCAGAGCAGTTAAACGCCTTGAGATGAAGTTGGGGGTTAACCTGCTCAACAGAACGACGCGTCAGTTAAGCCTGACAGAGGAAGGTAAACGTTACTTCCGCCGGGCTCAGCATATTCTTCAGGAGATGGCTGACGCCGAAAACGAAGTGCAGGAGACGAAAGAGACACCTTCCGGAACATTGATTATTGATGCAGCGACACCCGTAATATTGCATTTGCTCGTTCCTCTGATTAAAGCTTTTCGCGAGCGCTATCCACAAGTAACATTATCGCTGGTTTCTTCTGAAACCTTTATCAACCTGATTGAACGCAAAGTAGATGTTGCCATCCGTGTAGGTAACTTATCGGATTCGAGTTTACGCGCCCGGCAGTTGTTTAACAGCTATCGCCGTATAGTTGCCACACCAGAATATTTGGCATTAAATGGTACGCCTCAAACACCGGAAGATCTGGACACACATTGCTGCATTGGATTTTCCGAGCCGATATCCCTGAACTCATGGCCGGTACCGGATGAAAATGGCCAGTTAAGGCAAATTAACCCGACATTAACCGCTAACAATGGTGAAACTATTAAGCAGTTATGCCTGGGAGGGAATGGTATTGCCAGCTTGTCAGACTTTATGGTTGATGAGGAAATAATGCAGGGCCGGTTAGTTGAGGTTTTACAGGCACACAAGTTAGCCGTACCTACACCATTCAGCGCCGTTTACTACAGTGACCGGGCTATTAGTACCCGTATCCGTGCATTTATTGATTTTCTTACTGAGCACTTTACTGATAAAGCTATTCTGAATGCACAATTATTACAAGTGAAGCAGAAGCGCTAAAGTGCCGCGAAATAGAGAGTGGTGATCGTCTGCTGATCACCACTCTCATTCATTGAATAGCAACTAAAAACAATTTTCCTGAAGGGATATAAGTGATAAATACAAAAAACCCCTGAGTATCCTCAGGGGTTAATAATAATTGGCGGAACGGACGGGACTCGAACCCGCGACCCCCTGCGTGACAGGCAGGTATTCTAACCAACTGAACTACCGCTCCACCGAATTTTTCTGCAACAGCCATTACAATGGCTTATTACTTTTTCTTTCCACACCCGCATGATGCAGATGCTTAAATTAAAGCCTGGCAGTTCCCTACTCTCGCATGGGGAGACCCCACACTACCATCGGCGCTACGGCGTTTCACTTCTGAGTTCGGCATGGGGTCAGGTGGGACCACCGCGCTCTTGCCGCCAGGCAAATTCTTTGTGCTCGGTCGTGTCTCTTTTACGTTCTTGCTGCGTTGCTCTCGCCTGCCCGCTCAGTCACATACTTCAGTATGCTCCTTGCGCTGTGCGGCTCTGCGCCCTGCCATAACGTAAAATCCATCACGACTTTACTTATCCGTTAACAGGCTGAAAATTTCGTCTCTCTCACACCAAAACATCTTTGGCGTTGTAAGGTTAAGCCTCACGGTTCATTAGTACCGGTTAGCTCAACGCATCGCTGCGCTTACACACCCGGCCTATCAACGTCGTCGTCTTCAACGTTCCTTCAGGACCCTTAAAGAGTCAGGGAGAACTCATCTCGGGGCAAGTTTCGTGCTTAGATGCTTTCAGCACTTATCTCTTCCGCATGTAGCTACCGGGCAGTGCCATTGGCATGACAACCCGAACACCAGTGATGCGTCCACTCCGGTCCTCTCGTACTAGGAGCAGCCCCCCTCAATTCTCCAGCGCCCACGGCAGATAGGGACCGAACTGTCTCACGACGTTCTAAACCCAGCTCGCGTACCACTTTAAATGGCGAACAGCCATACCCTTGGGACCTACTTCAGCCCCAGGATGTGATGAGCCGACATCGAGGTGCCAAACACCGCCGTCGATATGAACTCTTGGGCGGTATCAGCCTGTTATCCCCGGAGTACCTTTTATCCGTTGAGCGATGGCCCTTCCATTCAGAACCACCGGATCACTATGACCTGCTTTCGCACCTGCTCGCGCCGTCACGCTCGCAGTCAAGCTGGCTTATGCCATTGCACTAACCTCCTGATGTCCGACCAGGATTAGCCAACCTTCGTGCTCCTCCGTTACACTTTAGGAGGAGACCGCCCCAGTCAAACTACCCACCAGACACTGTCCCCACGCCAGATTATGGCGCCAGGTTAGAACATCAAACATTAAAGGGTGGTATTTCAAGGTTGGCTCCATGCAGACTGGCGTCCACACTTCAAAGCCTCCCACCTATCCTACACATCAAGGCTCAATGTTCAGTGTCAAGCTATAGTAAAGGTTCACGGGGTCTTTCCGTCTTGCCGCGGGTACACCGCATCTTCACGGCGAGTTCAATTTCACTGAGTCCCGGGTGGAGACAGCCTGGCCATCATTACGCCATTCGTGCAGGTCGGAACTTACCCGACAAGGAATTTCGCTACCTTAGGACCGTTATAGTTACGGCCGCCGTTTACCGGGGCTTCGATCAGGAGCTTCGCTTGCGCTGACCCCATCAATTAACCTTCCGGCACCGGGCAGGCGTCACACCGTATACGTCCACTTTCGTGTTTGCACAGTGCTGTGTTTTTAATAAACAGTTGCAGCCAGCTGGTATCTTCGACTGACTTCAGCTCCATCCGCACGGGACTTCACCTACATGTCAGCGTGCCTTCTCCCGAAGTTACGGCACCATTTTGCCTAGTTCCTTCACCCGAGTTCTCTCAAGCGCCTTGGTATTCTCTACCTGACCACCTGTGTCGGTTTGGGGTACGATTTCGTGTTACCTGGAGCTTAGAGGCTTTTCCTGGAAGCAGGGCATCTGTCACTTCAGCACCGTAGTGCCTCGTCATCACGCCTCAGTGTTAATGAGCAACCGGATTTGCCTGGTCACTCCACCTTCACGCTTAAACCGGGACAACCGTCGCCCGGATGACACAGCCTTCTCCGTCCCCCCTTCGCAGTAACACCAAGTACAGGAATATTAACCTGTTTCCCATCGACTACGCCTTTCGGCCTCGCCTTAGGGGTCGACTCACCCTGCCCCGATTAACGTTGGACAGGAACCCTTGGTCTTCCGGCGTGCGGGTTTTTCACCCGCATTATCGTTACTTATGTCAGCATTCGCACTTCTGATACCTCCAGCATGCCTCACAGCACACCTTCACCGGCTTACAGAACGCTCCCCTACCCAACAACACTCAGTGTCGCTGCCGCAGCTTCGGTGCATGGTTTAGCCCCGTTACATCTTCCGCGCAGGCCGACTCGACCAGTGAGCTATTACGCTTTCTTTAAATGATGGCTGCTTCTAAGCCAACATCCTGGCTGTCTGGGCCTTCCCACATCGTTTCCCACTTAACCATGACTTTGGGACCTTAGCTGGCGGTCTGGGTTGTTTCCCTCTTCACGACGGACGTTAGCACCCGCCGTGTGTCTCCCGTGATAACATTCTCCGGTATTCGTAGTTTGCATCGGGTTGGTAAGCCGGGATGGCCCCCTAGCCGAAACAGTGCTCTACCCCCGGAGATGAATTCACGAGGCGCTACCTAAATAGCTTTCGGGGAGAACCAGCTATCTCCCGGTTTGATTGGCCTTTCACCCCCAGCCACAGGTCATCCGCTAATTTTTCAACATTAGTCGGTTCGGTCCTCCAGTTAGTGTTACCCAACCTTCAACCTGCCCATGGCTAGATCACCGGGTTTCGGGTCTATACCCTGCAACTGGACGCCCGGTTAAGACTCGGTTTCCCTGCGGCTCCCCTATACGGTTAACCTTGCTACAGAATATAAGTCGCTGACCCATTATACAAAAGGTACGCAGTCACCCCACCCCAAAACGCTCCACTGCCTGATTTTTTAAGTTGAACGTCGCTTACGCTCCGTTAACCGTCAGTCGCGCTGTCGTTACGCATTTTGCGCACCACACAAAGCGAAACGCTTTGGTGGTGGGGCTCCCACTGCTTGTACGTACACGGTTTCAGGTTCTTTTTCACTCCCCTCGCCGGGGTTCTTTTCGCCTTTCCCTCACGGTACTGGTTCACTATCGGTCAGTCAGGAGTATTTAGCCTTGGAGGATGGTCCCCCCATATTCAGACAGGATACCACGTGTCCCGCCCTACTCATCGAGCTCACAACGGGTGCGCTTTCGTGTACGGGGCTTTCACCCTGTATCGCCGGCCATTCCGGACCGTTCCACTAACACACCTGCTGATTCAGACTCTGGGCTCTTCCCCGTTCGCTCGCCGCTACTTGGGGAATCTCGGTTGATTTCTTTTCCTCGGGGTACTTAGATGTTTCAGTTCTCCCGGTTCGCCTCATTAACCTATGGATTCAGTTAATGATAGTGTGACGAGTCACACTGGGTTTCCCCATTCGGACATCGCCGGTTATAACGGTTCATATCACCTTACCGGCGCTTTTCGCAGATTAGCACGTCCTTCATCGCCTCTGACTGCCAGGGCATCCACCGTGTACGCTTAGTCGCTTAACCTCACAACCCGAAGATGTCTTCGTGCTGTAAGTTTTGAGAGACTCACGAACAACTTGCGTTGTTCTGTGTTTCAATTTTCAGCTTGTTCCGGATTTTTAAAGAGCAAATATCTCAAACGTGATTCACTGCTGAATCAGTTTTGAGATACTGAGGTTGGCGACTTTCACTCACAAACCAGCAAGTGGCGTCCCCTGGGAGGTCTGACCTCATCAGTTAACGCTTGGCGTCCCCTAGGGGATTCGAACCCCTGTTACCGCCGTGAAAGGGCGGTGTCCTGGGCCTCTAGACGAAGGGGACACAAAATTTGTTCACGAATCGCTGATTCGTAATTTTGTGCAGGGTGAGCTTTCATTAATAGAAAGCGAGCGACATTATCTGCCACAAACTCACGCCCCACGTTAAAACGCCTTGCTTCTTTACTTTCATCAGACAATCTGTGTGAGCACTGCAAAAGACCGTATCTCTAAGGTAAGGAGGTGATCCAACCGCAGGTTCCCCTACGGTTACCTTGTTACGACTTCACCCCAGTCATGAATCACAAAGTGGTAAGCGCCCTCCCTAAGGTTAAGCTACCTACTTCTTTTGCAACCCACTCCCATGGTGTGACGGGCGGTGTGTACAAGGCCCGGGAACGTATTCACCGCGGCATTCTGATCCGCGATTACTAGCGATTCCGACTTCATGGAGTCGAGTTGCAGACTCCAATCCGGACTACGACGCACTTTATGAGGTCCGCTTACTCTCGCAAGTTCGCTTCTCTTTGTATGCGCCATTGTAGCACGTGTGTAGCCCTGGTCGTAAGGGCCATGATGACTTGACGTCATCCCCACCTTCCTCCAGTTTATCACTGGCAGTCTCCTTTGAGTTCCCGGCCTAACCGCTGGCAACAAAGGATAAGGGTTGCGCTCGTTGCGGGACTTAACCCAACATTTCACAACACGAGCTGACGACAGCCATGCAGCACCTGTCTCAGAGCTCCCGAAGGCACTCCCGCATCTCTGCAGGATTCTCTGGATGTCAAGACCAGGTAAGGTTCTTCGCGTTGCATCGAATTAAACCACATGCTCCACCGCTTGTGCGGGCCCCCGTCAATTCATTTGAGTTTTAACCTTGCGGCCGTACTCCCCAGGCGGTCGACTTAACGCGTTAGCTCCGGAAGCCACGCCTCAAGGGCACAGCCTCCAAGTCGACATCGTTTACGGCGTGGACTACCAGGGTATCTAATCCTGTTTGCTCCCCACGCTTTCGCACCTGAGCGTCAGTCTTCGTCCAGGAGGCCGCCTTCGCCACCGGTATTCCTCCAGATCTCTACGCATTTCACCGCTACACCTGGAATTCTACCTCCCTCTACGAGACTCCAGCCTGCCAGTTTCGAATGCAGTTCCCAGGTTGAGCCCGGGGATTTCACATCCGACTTGACAGACCGCCTGCGTGCGCTTTACGCCCAGTAATTCCGATTAACGCTTGCACCCTCCGTATTACCGCGGCTGCTGGCACGGAGTTAGCCGGTGCTTCTTCTGTCAGTAACGTCAATTGATGAGCGTATTAAGCTCACCACCTTCCTCCTGACTGAAAGTACTTTACAACCCGAAGGCCTTCTTCATACACGCGGCATGGCTGCATCAGGCTTGCGCCCATTGTGCAATATTCCCCACTGCTGCCTCCCGTAGGAGTCTGGACCGTGTCTCAGTTCCAGTGTGGCTGGTCATCCTCTCAGACCAGCTAGGGATCGTCGCCTTGGTGAGCCGTTACCTCACCAACAAGCTAATCCCATCTGGGCACATCTGATGGCAAGAGGCCCGAAGGTCCCCCTCTTTGGTCTTGCGACGTTATGCGGTATTAGCCACCGTTTCCAGTAGTTATCCCCCTCCATCAGGCAGTTTCCCAGACATTACTCACCCGTCCGCCGCTCGCCGGCAAAGAAGCAAGCTTCTTCCCGCTGCCGCTCGACTTGCATGTGTTAGGCCTGCCGCCAGCGTTCAATCTGAGCCATGATCAAACTCTTCAATTTAAAGTTTGATGCTCAAAGAATTAAACTGTTTATTCGTAATGAATTAACTGTTAGTCACTCTTTAAGACTTGATAATTTTTAGCGTCTTGCGACGTTAAGATATCAGTGCTTATGAGTGCCCACACAGATTGTCTGATAAATTGTTAAAGAGCAGTGCGACCCGGCATTCTGCCTGCTGTCGCGAGGTGGCGTATATTACGCTTTCCTCTTTCAGAGTCAACCCAATTTTTCAGGATTTTTTCTCTTTATCTCCCCGGCTTACTGCACTCAGTGAAGCGTGCCGCCGTGTCGATGGAGGCGCATTATAGGGCCATGTTTTGGGATGGCAAGCGGAAAACACAAAAAAAATCTCAACCGCTCACCTTTTAGTCATTTCAGCGTTTTTTTATCAGTTCCGGTAAGTCGGCAAGGCTGTCTGCCACCATATCGGCCAAAGCCTGTGCTTCAGGCGTGACAGGCTTACCAGTGCGCACCAGCACTTTTGTTCCAACACCAGCCGCCTGTGCTGCCTGCATATCTTCGGCTTTATCACCAACCATATAGGATGCAGCCATATCTATATGCAGATAATCGCGCGCAGAAATCAGCATACCGGGTTGTGGTTTGCGGCAATCACATTGCTGGCGGTATTCATCTACAGTGCCTTCCGGGTGATGCGGGCAATAATAGATGCCATCCAGGTCAACACCTCTGTCTGCCAGCGACCAGTCCATCCATTCAGTAAGTTGTTCAAACTGAGCTTCACTGAATATGCCCCGGGCAATACCAGACTGGTTAGTTACCAAAACAAGGGCGAACCCCATTGCTTTTAACTCACGTAGTGCCTCAATGGCACCATCAATGAATTCAAATTTATCAATTTCATGGACATAACCGTGATCAACATTAATCGTGCCATCACGATCCAGAAAGATTGCGGGTACAGTTTGGGCCACCTGAAAACTCCTGACGAAATAAAGTGGCGCTATTATCGCACGTTTCCTTCGCGACAACATTTGCCTGATGACTTAGATTGATTTAGACGTCTGGATGCCTTAACATCCATATCCATCAATGGCCGAGGATGCATCGGCAGAGTAAATGCCACGGCTTACATTTATAAGATAATAACCAGACTAATGATTAAACTTTCTAACATCACCAAAGAGTTCCAGCAGGGAAACCGTACTATACAGGCACTGAAAGATGTGTCTCTGCACGTTCCTGCCGGGCAAATTTACGGCGTCATCGGCGCGTCTGGTGCGGGTAAAAGTACCTTAATACGGTGCGTAAACCTGCTTGAGCGCCCAACACAGGGTAGCGTTCTGGTTGATGGCCAGGATTTGACTGCGCTGTCTGCCACACAACTGACCAAAGCCCGCCGCCAGATTGGCATGATCTTCCAGCACTTTAACCTGCTGTCCTCCCGTACTGTTTTCGGGAATATTGCATTGCCACTTGAGCTTGATGGTCTGTCTCGCGATGCGATTAATACTCGCGTGACGGAATTACTGGAGCTTGTAGGGCTCAGCGAGAAGAAAGATGTCTACCCTGCCAATTTATCTGGCGGGCAAAAACAGCGTGTTGCTATTGCCAGGGCTCTCGCAAGTAACCCTAAAGTACTGCTGTGTGATGAAGCAACCAGTGCGCTCGATCCAGCAACAACGCGCGCTATTCTGGAACTACTGAAAGATATCAACCGCCGTCTTGGCCTGACCATTTTACTCATCACCCACGAAATGGATGTAGTGAAGCGTATTTGTGATTGTGTTGCAGTTATCAGTAATGGGGTGTTGATTGAACAAGACACCGTCAGTGAAGTATTTTCACACCCCAAAACGCCGCTGGCACAACAATTTATCCAGTCAACGTTGCATTTGGATATTCCTGATGATTACGTGCAGCGCCTTTCCCCCACCAGCAATGGCGATACAGTCCCGCTACTGCGGCTTGAGTTTACCGGCCAGTCTGTAGATGCGCCGCTATTATCTGAGACAGCTCGCCGTTTTAATGTGAATAACAACATTATTAGTGCTCAAATGGATTATGCCGGTGGAGTTAAGTTCGGCATTATGCTGGCCGAAATGCATGGAGAAAGCGCCAATACCGCTGCAGCCATCGCTTATTTACAACAACATCATGTGAAAATTGAGGTACTGGGTTATGTCTGAAGCAATGATGTGGTTGATGGTTCGCGGTGTCTGGGAAACCCTTGCGATGACATTCGTCTCAGGCTTTTTTGGCTTTGTGCTCGGCCTTCCTGTGGGTGTACTGCTTTATATTACGCGGCCAGGACAAATCCTTGAGAACGGGAAACTTTATCGTTCAGTCTCTGCCCTGGTGAATATTTTCCGCTCCATTCCTTTTATTATTTTACTGGTATGGATGATTCCCTTTACGCGCATGATTGTTGGCACATCAATTGGTCTTCAGGCTGCTATTGTCCCACTGACAGTTGGTGCCGCGCCATTTATTGCCCGTATGGTTGAAAACGCCTTATTGGAAATTCCGTCAGGTTTAATTGAAGCGTCACGCGCAATGGGTGCAACGCCACTGCAAATTATTCGTAAAGTTTTACTCCCGGAAGCACTGGCAGGGCTGGTTAATGCCGCTACTATCACTTTGATAACTCTGGTCGGTTATTCCGCGATGGGTGGTGCGGTAGGTGCCGGTGGTCTTGGGCAGATTGGTTATCAGTACGGCTATATCGGTTATGATGCTACTGTTATGAATACCGTACTGGTATTGCTGGTACTGCTGGTATACCTGATTCAATTCTGTGGCGATCGTATCGTCCGGGCTGTGACTCACAAGTAATTACATAATCAACACGACTGTATATAAGTAAGGAAAGGATATGTCTTTTAAATTCAGAACCTTTGCAGCAATTGGCGCATTAATCGGTTCTTTAGCTCTGGTGGGTTGTGGTCAGGAAGAGAAAGATCCTAACCACATTAAAGTTGGCGTTATCGTTGGGGCTGAACAACAAGTTGCTGAAGTTGCACAGAAAGTCGCTAAAGAAAAATATGGTCTGGATGTTGAACTGGTTACCTTCAACGATTACGTACTGCCTAATGAAGCATTGAGCAAAGGCGACATTGACGTAAATGCGTTCCAGCATAAACCCTATCTTGATCAGCAGATTAAAGACCGCGGTTATAAACTGGTTCCGGTCGGGAACACCTTTGTTTACCCAATTGCAGGTTACTCTAAAAAAATCAAATCCCTCAGTGAACTGCAGGATGGTGCTCAAATCGCCGTACCAAACGATCCGACAAACCTGGGCCGTTCCTTGCTGTTACTGCAAAAAGTGGGGCTGATTAAACTCAAAGATGGTGTTGGCCTGTTACCGACTGTACTGGATATCACCGAAAACCCGAAAAACCTGAAGATTGTTCAACTGGAAGCACCACAGTTGCCACGTTCTTTGGATGATGCGCAAATCGCTCTTGCTGTTATCAACACCACTTATGCCAGCCAGATTGGTTTGACTCCGGAAAAAGACGGTATCTTTGTTGAAGATAAAGACTCTCCGTATGTGAACCTGATTGTGGCTCGAGAAGATAATAAAGATGCTGAGAACGTGAAAAAATTCGTTAAAGCATATGAATCAGATGAAGTTGCTGCCGCTGCGAACAAGATTTTTAACGGCGGTGCTGTGAAAGGTTGGTAAGACTTTCCCAGGCAACAAACAAATAATTACAGGACGGGCGCAAGCCCGTCTTGTTATTTGTGCCATAGCTTGCTTCAATAACAGCCGTTTTAACTATTCCGTTTTCACTTTTATCGAGGAATTATTATGCGTGCTTTACCGGTCTGTTTAATTGCGCTAGCGAGTCTTCTCAGCGGCTGCTCATTGTTAAATAGACCCCCTGTAGAACCTGTTGAAAGCACCGTAACGCCGCCGAAAACAGAACATACTCAACCCAAAGTTAGCCACGCTGCGCCTGTTCAGATTTACACAGACGCAACTGCACTGGTGGGTAAACCCTTCCGCGATTTAGGCGAAGTCTCTGGTGAATCATGCCAGTCAAGTAGCCAGGATTCTCCGCCCAACATTCCAACAGCACGCAAGCGTCTGCAAATTAATGCTTCAAAAATGAAAGCCAACGCGGTTTTACTGCATAGCTGTGAAGTCACCAGTGGTACTCCCGGGTGCTACCGGCAAGCCGTATGCCTGGGATCAGCATTACAGGTTTCTGAGAAATAACGCCTGATGAGCGTTTTCGAGCTTAACCAGATAGGGGTTATTCATTCCCCATATAAGGAAAAATTTGCCGTCCCCCGGCAACCCGGTTTGGTGAATGCGATGGGTGGCGAATTGCATCTTCTCCCCCCTTATAATCAGGCCGAGGCTGTTCGCGGCCTGGAAAACTTTAGTCATTTATGGGTGCTATTCGTTTTTCATCAAACAATGGAAAATGGCTGGCGTCCTACTGTTCGCCCTCCCCGTCTTGGGGGCAATGCGCGTATGGGGGTGTTCGCTACACGGTCAACCTTCAGGCCGAACCCTGTAGGGCAGTCTCTGGTGGCACTTAAACATGTGGAGTGCCGGGGGCAGAACGTGATTTTGCACCTCGGCGGGTTGGATCTGGTTGATGGAACCCCCGTTATTGATGTCAAACCCTATCTTCCTTTTGCTGAATCCATACCTGATGCCCGTGCCGGTTATGCGCAGACGGAGCCACCCGCTGCTCTTGTCATAACATTTACCACACAGGTCGGGGAACAGTTGCGCAACCTGGCATCGCGCTATCCTGACTTAGAGCGCTTTATTGTCGAAGTACTGTCTCAGGACCCACGCCCTGCTTACCGAAAATCGGAGGCACCAGGCAAAACCTATGCTGTATTGCTGGCAGACTTCAATGTTCGCTGGCGAATAACCGGGGCAGGTGCTGAAGTCTTCGCGCTGGAGCCACGCTAATTTCACTGTTCACCCTTTTGACATCTGGCCCACGCTGGTAAACTAAACCACTTTTTATATCAGGCACTGTGCCTGAAACCTTTGTTCAACTGGAACCGTAACAACATGCGTACTAGCCAATACATGCTCTCCACTCTTAAGGAGACACCCGCCGACGCCGAAGTCATCAGCCATCAGTTGATGCTCCGTGCTGGTATGATTCGTAAGCTGGCCTCCGGTTTGTACACCTGGTTGCCCACCGGTTTGCGCGTTCTGAAAAAAGTCGAAAACATCGTGCGCGAAGAGATGAATAATGCCGGTGCTATCGAGGTGTCTATGCCCGTTGTCCAGCCCGCAGACCTCTGGCAGGAAAGTGGTCGTTGGGAACAATATGGCCCGGAATTGCTGCGTTTTGTTGACCGTGGTGAGCGCCCGTTTGTATTAGGCCCAACGCATGAAGAAGTGATTACAGACCTGGTTCGTAACGAGTTGAGCTCCTACAAACAATTACCGCTCAACTTTTTCCAGATTCAAACCAAATTCCGTGATGAAGTGCGCCCTCGCTTTGGTGTTATGCGTTCACGCGAATTTATCATGAAAGATGCGTACTCTTTCCATACCAGCCAGGAATCACTGCAAGAAACTTACGACACCATGTACCAGGCGTACAGCAAGATTTTCTCCCGTATGGGGCTGGATTTCCGTGCTGTTCAGGCTGACACTGGCTCAATTGGTGGCAGTGCTTCTCATGAGTTTCAGGTACTGGCACAAAGTGGTGAAGACGATATTGTTTTCTCTACCGAGTCTGATTTTGCCGCTAATATTGAACTGGCAGAAGCCGTAGCACCTGCCTCGGAACGTGCCGCACCTTCTCAGGCTATGAGCACCGTTGATACACCGAACGCGAAAACCATCGCAGAACTGGTGGAGCAGTTTAATTTACCTGTAGAAAAAACTGTCAAAACGCTGTTGGTTAAAGCCGCAGAAGACAGCGAACATCCACTGGTTGCCTTACTGGTACGTGGTGACCATGAGCTGAATGAAGTTAAAGCCGAGAAGTTACCACTGGTTGCCAGCCCGCTGACTTTTGCCACTGAAGAAGAAATTCGTGCAATTGTTAATGCAGGCCCGGGTTCTCTTGGCCCGGTGAATATGCCAATACCGGTAATTGTTGACCGTAGCGTCGCTGTAATGAGTGATTTTGCAGCTGGTGCGAACATTGATGGTAAACACTTCTTCGGTATCAACTGGGATCGTGATGTAGCGTTGCCTGTAGTTGCTGACATTCGTAATGTTGTTGAAGGTGATCCAAGCCCGGATGGTAAAGGTACTTTGCTTATCAAACGTGGTATTGAAGTGGGGCATATTTTCCAGTTAGGTACCAAATATTCAGCTGCGCTGAAAGCCACTGTTCAGGGTGAAGATGGCCGTAATCAAACGCTGACAATGGGTTGCTATGGGATTGGTGTAACACGCGTAGTGGCAGCGGCAATTGAACAGAATAATGATGAGCGTGGTATTGTCTGGCCTGAAGCCATTGCACCTTTCCAGGTTGCAATTCTGCCAATGAACATGCACAAATCTTTTCGGGTTCAGGAAGTTGCTGAGCGCCTGTATAACGAACTGCGTGCTCAGGGAATTGAAGTACTTCTGGATGACCGTAAAGAGCGCCCGGGTGTTATGTTTGCCGATATGGAACTGATTGGGATTCCACACATGGTTGTTATCGGTGACCGTAACCTGGACAGCGACGATATCGAATACAAATATCGCCGTGAAGGTGAGAAGAAAATGATTAAAGTTGGCGAAATTCTCAATTACCTCGTCAACCAAATCAAAGGTTAAGACCGGATTACGGACTAAAAAAGCCCTGTTAATAAATCACAGGGCTTTTCTTTTTATGACGTATATTACGTATTACAGCTAAAGGCTATTGTTGTACCGTTGTACTACACCCCATATTGGGTTTAAAAATGCCTTCAGAATCAGCTACCAGCGCAATATGCATTACACCGGTATCAGGATTAGGCTCATGCGTGAAATGAGCATCAAGCACGACTAAAACGGGTGCCATATCTGGTTTACGGCTTGCCCTGTAACCTCTTTCCAGCGCTATATTACTGACAACAGGAAATCGCTTACCTGTAACACAATCAGTAAACGTTGCGGAATCAGCTATATATTTATACATGCCTCGCATTGGCATAGGTTGTTCGGGAAGCGGTTGTTGTACAGGTTTCAATGTATAGTTCAGTGAAGACTCAATAGCATTGCCTTCTTGATCCAGCATCACCAGGGTATCGCCCTGAGGATGGAAGAACCATTTTTCGCCATCAGTAGCCGTTAATGTCAGTTTATTCGCCGTTCTTGCCCAGGTTCCCCAGGAAGCCGTAGCCGTCCCGTCCCCGCGTCCCTGATATTTTTGTTGCATAATCCATGAACCATCTTTTTCTAAAAAAAGACTGGTTTCAATCCCGCCACAATCCGCACATGGCAAAACACCCTTGTAGCTCTGTTGCATAGGTTTGAATTCTGCTGGCACAACAGCTACGCCCTCAGCACGGTTATTACAGCCTGACAGCACCAGCATACTGCCTAACACAACAGATACCGCTATAATAATTTTTCTCACTTTCTCATTCCTCAGCCAGTAACTTTTCGGCTTGCGCCAGGCGTGAAATTTGCCTTAAAAGCAGGGTTCATTGGTTTTTATTATCGTTATACCTGAACAACGATAGGGTGGACGCCTGATAATTCTCAATATTTCTGAAAAAAACGCCAGTTCCTCACTCAAAAAAACGACGAACCTTACTGCGTAGCGTCTTCACAATACTGTGTTTATTCTTAGCATCCAGCCGGCGTACAACACTTGTCCGTGTTGGTTTAGTACTCTTTCGGATCTTCTCTTCCCGGGTCAACTCACGAATCAACGTGACAAGACGCGAGATTGCAGCATCTTTGTTCATCTGTTGGCTACGATACGATTGCGATTTAATAATGATTACACCATCTTCCGTAATTAAGTGATGCGTGGCAGACAGTAAACGCGCCTTGTAGTGTTCAGGTAATGACGATTGCTTTATATCGAAGCGCAAATGAATTGCCGTGGATGCTTTATTAACATGTTGCCCACCCGCTCCCTGAGCACGAATCGCTGTTATCTCCAGTTCTTCGTCTTCTAAAACAACATGATTCGATAGTCTAATCATCCGTGATTCACCATTGATGAGGTTGTATTTCCAGATTGCTGCTGCCATCAGACAACCAGATAACACCTTCCTGAAGCGTTGCCTGGAGCGACATTGTGCGGGATATCAACGCGGTAAGTTGCGCCAGTTGTTGATCGTCCAGATACCATACTGTTAAATCAGCATAACCATTGATTACGCCTCGCATCTGCTCATACCACACTTGTGCTGCCCGTGAATTATAAGCAAACAAAACCACTTTATCTGAAAGACTATTCGCTTTTTTGAGGCGCTTCTCTTCTGGGAGTCCTAAATCTATCCAAAGTTCAATGCCACCAAAATCATTACGTAACCAGAGCTCTGGTTCATCATCCGCACATAAACCACGAGTAAAATGCAAAGACTCGCTGGCATACATTATCCAGGCCAGCAAACGAAGCATCATTCTTTCCTGGGTTTCCGATGGGTGCTGAGCCAGGGTAAGGTTATGTTCCAGATAAACGTGCCTGTTCAGATCTGCCACATTCACCGTAGCCTTATAAACCGTTGCTTTTAATGCCATATATCCCCCACAAAAACACCTGACGTGCATTGTAACGAAAAGCATTAATTTGCACAGGTAAACGAATGAATTTATGCGTGACTTTACATAAGCCCGCGGTAATATCAACCAGATGAGTATGCTATAGTCACCTTGCGAAACAGCATTTATCTTCGTAGGCTTAACTGGCATCCCATGTATAAGTCTGTAGCCAAAAGCTGACTGGAGGGTATGTGGAAAAATATTGTGATTTGATTCGCAGACGTTACTCAGAAATTGCCAGTGGCGACCTGGGCTATGTGCCTGATGCGCTGGGTTGTGTATTGAAAACGTTGAATAACATTGCCTCAGACGAAACGCTTTCTGATTCTGTCAGGGAACCTGCAGCTTACGCTGCCGCTAACTTACTGGTGAGCGATTATGTCAATGAATGATGCGTATCAGCCAATCAATTGCGATGACTATGACAATCTGGAGCTGGCCTGCCAGCATCACCTGATGCTGACCGTAGAGTTAAAAACAGGCGATGTAATAAAAGCAAAGGCACAGGATCTGATTTCGCGTAAAAACGTTGAATACCTGGTGCTTGATGACGGCGGAAACAGCCAGGAGTTGCGCCTCGATAAAATTGCCAGCTTCAGCCACCCGGAAATTGGCACCGTAGTGGTCAGTGACTCATAATTGCCCAGGGCAGCAACGCTGCCCTGATTTATTCAGGCTGCCAACAAAAGTACCATTGGTCTGGGCCGGGTTCACCCTGCTGAGTAATAAAATAACCAGCCGCCGCAATAAGTTGTTCGTTATAAAACAATAATGGAACAGTCCTTCTCTTCCATGGTGCAACCCCCAGTTCCTGCCATATTTTCTTCAGTTCCCTCCCTTTGTCCCGACCAACAATGTGCAATAACCCCGAAGCAGTAAAACGAATGGACACTTTTTCATCTTCTGTTGCTGGCCGCACCGCCAGGCCATTACCCGGTACCTCACGGCAAAAAACTTGCCCACACCCGGCAGGTAATTGCAAAGGCGTCAGTGGATATTCCCAGGGTATACAGGCATTTCGTGGGATCCTTACAGGTTTGACCAAATATAACGCCCCCTGGAAACGTCGTACCTCCCATGGTGCTATATGGAGGCAGGGCATAGCGTCTTCACGGCTCACGGCCACTTCATACCACAACCGCTTTAATTGCTCCCGTGAAGGCATTTTTGCACCAAGACACGCCAGCCAGCGCCGTAAGATTGCAGCTCGCCGCACTTCGCTCATGGTGTTCAGAGGCGCTATTTGTAATGAACTATCTGGCTGCACCAGAGCCTCAAGCTCCTCCGCGAGAAGTTCATCCAGCAATTGTTCCTGTTCCGCACACAACTGCGCACTCCTGGCCACAGCCTGCGTGAAATGAGGCCATCGTTGTTTCAGCTCTGGCAATATAGTCAGGCGCAAAAAATTCCGGTCATACCGGGTATCGGTGTTACTGTCATCGTCAATCCAGTGGAGCTTCGCAGCCCGTGCATAATGCTCCAGTTCAGTGCGCGAAAGTGATAATAAAGGGCGCAGTAGCGCACGGCCCGAAAACTGCATTTCTCGCGGCATGGCAGAAAGGCCAGCAGGCCCGCTACCGCGCTTCAATGCCAGTAAGAAAGTCTCGCTTTGGTCGTCAAGGTGCTGAGCAGTCAGCAACGCTTCGTCAGGAGCCAGAACGGCTTCAATCGCCTGATAGCGAACTTCCCGTGCCGCAGCTTCCACTCCTTTACCATTCGGGGAGACAGCCACATGGCAGGCGATAAACTCAACATCCCACAACTGGCATAATTGCCTGCAATGCGCCAGCCAGGCATCAGCGTGAGCGCTTAAGCCATGGTGCACATGTACCGCCCGAACAGATAATGCCGGGTTTTCAGCACGCAGTGCAACCAATTGGTGGAGCAGCACTGTCGAATCCAGCCCGCCACTGAAACCAACCAGGAAGTGGCGGTGATCTCCAAGGTCAGACAGGGAAAATAAAGGGCCAGGTAACATAGCCGTCATACTGTCATTCGTCACAGTAATTAACTCTGATAAAGTTCGAGGGGTAACCCATCCGGGTCACTGAAAAAAGTGAACCGTTTCCCGGTGAACTCATCTGTTCTCACTGGTTCGCAGGTTACCCCTTTGTCCTGCAGCACACCCACGGCCGCCTGAATATCGTCTACCGCAAACGCCAGATGGCGCAAACCACAGGCTTCGGGCCTTGAAGGGCGGGCTGGTGGAAAAGGGAATGAGAAAAGCTCAATAACATACTGCCCGTTCAAACCGAGGTCGGCCTTCCATGAGTCCCGCGCTTCACGGTAAACCTCCGCAAGCAGAGTAAAACCCAGAATGTCGCAATAAAATTGCTTACTTGCTGCATAGTCGGATGCAATTATCGCAATATGATGGATGCGTTTAATAGCCAGCATAATGTCATTATCCCTTTCTTTTAGCGTAAAAATGCCTGTTATTCTTTTAACACCCGCACACGGTAGATACCGTCTTCCCCAAGCCTCGCCCCATGAATATCCGTTTCAAACCCAGGGTAATGTTTACCTATGGAACAAAGCATTAGCAGAAAGTCCAGCACTCCCCTGCTTGCGTCAGTGATACGTTCACCAGGCATAACAACGGGAACACCAGGAGGATAAGGTAAGATCATATTCGCCGAAACTCGACCAGCAAGTTTCTCAATTTCTACAGTTTCTACATTACCGCGTAATTGTTGCTGATACATTTGATGGGGTGTCAATGCCATTTCGGGCAGCGTATCAAACGCATTTAACATCAGGCGTGGCAACTCATGCTGCTGGATAAGATCATGGATCCCTTGTGCCAGTGTCTGAATTCGCATATTGCGATAAAAATCAGGTGCCTCTGCATACAGGTCTGGCAGTATATTGCGCACCCGCAGATTCAGGTCATAAGCGCGCTTGAATTCCATCAGGCCACGCAACAGGCTCATCGCCCGGGTTTTATCAATACCAATACTGAACAGGAACAACAGATTATACGGCCCAGTTTTTTCCACCACCACGCCGCGTTCATCAAGGAACCTGGCGACCAGCGCGGCTGGGATCCCTTCGCTCGCCATAGTACCCTGCTGATCCATACCAGGCGTGAGGATCGTAACTTTGACAGGATCAAGGTACATATGAGCATGGCAGGCGTCACGAAAACCGTGCCAGTCCTCTCCGGGTTCTATGGGCCAACAATCTGCTTCATCAATATCTTCTGGCTGCCAGATATCAAAAAACCACCCATCAGCTTCTTCTCGCAGGCGCTTAATCTCTTTGCGAAAATGCAGGGCCCGTTCAACTGAGCGGTTAATCAACCGCCGGCCGGGATTTCCCCGTAACATTGCCGCCGCAGTTTCAATGGAAGCCACCAGTGGGTAACTGGGAGATGTGGAAGTATGCATCATGTATGCTTCGTTAAAGGTTTCCTCGTCATAGTCACCTTTAATATGAATCAGCGATGCCTGAGAAAGCGCGGCCAACATTTTGTGTGTGGACTGCGTTTCAAAAAAGACCTTGCCCGGAACCCGCTCCCCACTCATGCCACTTTTTCCATTATAAATAGGATGGAACTGGGTATAGGGCACCCAGGCTGAATCAAAATGAATAGAAGGAACATCCAGGGTTTGCTTGATCCAGTTGGTGTTGTACAGCAAACCATCGTAGGTAGAGTTGGTTATCACAGCATGAACAGGCCAGCTCGCACCAGGCGTTAACGCCACTTTGGCCTCAATACTCTCATGTGAAAATTGTGACTGCGGAATACCGCCCAGAATCCCCAGAGCATTACGTGTCGGCTTTAACCAGAGTGGCACAATATCGCTCATCATCAGCAAATGCGTCAGAGATTTATGGCAGTTACGATCAACCAGCACAGTACTGCCAGCGGGTGCCGCATACATGCCCACAATTTTGTTCGAAGTGGATGTCCCATTTGTGACCATATAGCTCTGCTCGGCACCAAAGGTGCGAGCAATATACTCTTCTGCCTCTAAATGTGGCCCGGAATGATCTAATAAAGACCCCAGTTCAGTAACAGAGATGGAGACATCTGCCTTTAAGGTATTCTCACCAAAGAAATCGTAAAACAGACACCCCACCGGGCTCTTTTGATAAGCTGTTCCACCCATATGGCCCGGGGTACAAAATGTGTATTTCCCTTCTTTTACATAAGTAAACAGCGCTTTGGTAAAAGGGGGAGTAATGGCATCAAGATATTCATCAGTGTACTGAACAATACGCTGAGCAATATCATGTGCCACTCCAAGGGTGTATTCAAAAAAACACAATGCCATACGCATTTCATTGGTACTGACATCTAACGTGGAGTGCGTATTGATGAACGCATACAAAGGCAAATGTTCGTTCAGTTGGTTGATTTCCGGGCACAACTCCAGGCCGTAGTCATCCCAGTCAAACACCACACCACAAATGCGCGGATTATGCTCAAGCAATTTCAGTAAGTCTGCACTGCTTCCCGGGAAGATAAGTTGAAAATTCTGCTGGCGCAGGGCATCAGCCAGTTCACGTAATGGACCTTCTTTATAAAACACACCATGCGTTTCCATGATAGCGATAATATTCACATTTACCTCTTTGCTTATTCCTTTGTGTAAGCATAACCAGGCTGTCTGATTCCTGAAACGAAAAAGGGCCGCTAAGCGGCCCTTCAGATTGATGAAAAAGAAGGAAAAAGCGTGGTTTTTCCTTCTTTTTAGCTAGCAGCCGAAAATCAATGAATTGATTTTCCTGGTTTTTATTGGGTGACATCCTCTCGTTCTCTGCGAACATGAGGTTTGTCATCAGGCTCAAGGGCCGCTAAGCGGCCCTTTAAGACAGTCGGTTGATTAAGCGTAACCGTAGGTCATCAAACGCTGATAACGCCTGTCGAGTAATTCATCTTTACTTAACACGTCTAAATCAGCAAGATCAGCAATCAATTGCGCTTTCAATGATTCTGCCATGGTTTCGGGGTTACGATGAGCCCCACCCAGAGGTTCGGCAACTACACTGTCTATCAGTTTCAGTTCTTTAAGACGTGGGGCGGTAATTCCCATCGCCTCTGCAGCCAGTGGGGCTTTATCCGCACTTTTCCACAGAATAGAGGCACAACCTTCCGGTGAAATCACAGAATAAGTGCTGTATTGCAACATGTTGACTTTATCGCCAACGCCAATTGCCAGAGCACCACCTGAGCCCCCCTCACCGATGACTGTACAGATGACAGGCACTTTCAGGCGAGACATTTCGCGCAGGTTACGGGCAATCGCTTCAGACTGACCACGCTCTTCAGCACCCACACCAGGATAAGCGCCAGGAGTGTCAATAAAGGTAATAATGGGCATATTGAAGCGCTCAGCCATTTCCATCAGGCGCAACGCTTTGCGGTAACCTTCTGGTGCCGGCATACCAAAGTTACGGCGGATCTTCTCTTTGGTTTCACGGCCTTTCTGGTGGCCGATTATCATCACCGGGCGCCCATCTAAACGCGCAATACCGCCGACAATCGCTTTATCGTCAGCATAAGCACGGTCTCCGGCCAGCTCATCAAACTCATCGAACGCCAGGCGAACATAATCCAGAGTATAAGGACGCAGAGGATGACGGGCGAGCTGTGCAATTTGCCAGGCCCCCAAATCAGCGAAGATTTTACGCGTCAGTTCCACGCTTTTTTCGCGCAAACGGTGAACTTCTTCGTCGATATTTATATCCAGTTTTTCATCCTGACGGCCTACGCTGGTCAAGGAATCGATTTTCGCTTCCAGCTCTGCAATAGGCTGTTCAAAATCAAGGAAATTCAGACTCATAATATTCCTGTTTTAGTCAAACTCCAGTTCCACCTGCTCCGGGCCAATAAGGCCACGTAAATCGTTAAGTAAACGATCACTCGGAGATACACGCCACGTTGCCCCAAAGCGTAACCGCGCACGTGCGTCCGCCCTCTGATAATAGAGATGTACCGGAATAGTCCCCGAACGGTGGGGTTCCAGTGACTGGCGGAGACGGTTTAAAAGCTGGTCATCAATTTGCCTGTCCGTCAGCGAGATAGCAAGCCCGCGTGCATATTTTTCCCGGGCTTCGTCAATATCTATGACTTCACGGGCGGTCATTTTAAGCCCCCCGCTGAAGTCATCAAAGCTGACCTGTCCACTGACGATCAAAATACGGTCTTTTTCCAGCAATTGCTGGTATTTGTCCAGAGCATCGGTAAATAACATCACTTCCAGGCGACCAGAACGGTCATCCAGAGTACAAATACCAATACGGTTGCCTCGCTTGGTGACCATAACCCGCGCAGCAAGCACCAAACCTGCAGCAGTGGTAACTTTACCACGCTCGGTCGGGTGCATATCTTTCAGACGCATTCCTCCAACATACCGCTCAATTTCTTTCAGATACTGATTAATAGGGTGACCGGTAAGGTATAGCCCAAGGGTTTCGCGCTCGCCATCCAGTACAACCTGTTCAGGCCAGGGTGTTACACTGGCATAAGATTGCTCTACCTGCTCAGGCTCTTCCGCCAGTACACCAAACATATCAGCCTGACCAATGGCTTCGGCTTTGGCATGCTGATCGGCCGCTTTCAGCGCATCACCAAGAGCGTTCATCAGCGCAGCCCGGTGTGGGCCCAGCCGGTCAAACGCCCCCGACATAATCAGTTTTTCCAGCACTCGCCTGTTTAACTTCTTAGTATCAGTACGGGCACAGAGATCGAACAACTCGCGGAAATAGCCCCCTTCATTGCGCGCTTCAATAATGGCTTCAATCGGGCCTTCACCCACACCTTTGATTGCGCCAATGCCATACACAATTTCCCCGTCATTATTCACATGGAAGTGATAAAGACCAGAATTTATATCTGGTGGCAGAATTTTGAGCCCCATCCGCCAGCACTCATCCACCAGCCCGACAATTTTATCGGTATTGTCCATATCAGCGGTCATCACCGCCGCCATAAACTCAGCGGGATAGTGTGCCTTAAGCCAAAGCGTCTGATACGACACCAGAGCATAAGCCGCTGAGTGTGACTTGTTAAACCCATAACCGGCGAATTTCTCCACCAGGTCAAAGATTTTCATTGCCAGTTCGCCATCAACGCCATTTTTTTTCGCACCTTCTTCAAAGGTACCGCGTTGTTTGGCCATTTCTTCTGGCTTTTTCTTACCCATGGCGCGCCGCAGCATATCTGCGCCACCCAGAGTATACCCAGAGAGAACCTGCGCTATCTGCATCACCTGTTCCTGATACAGAATAATGCCATAAGTCGGCTCAAGAACAGGCTTCAGGCTTTCGTGTTGCCACTGAACATCAGGATAGGATATTTCTTCTCGCCCGTGTTTACGGTCAATGAAGTTATCCACCATACCGGACTGCAACGGCCCGGGCCGGAACAGTGCCACCAGGGCTATCATGTCTTCAAAGCAGTCAGGCTGCAGGCGCTTAATCAGATCTTTCATACCACGGGATTCCAACTGGAATACCGCGGTTGTTTCTGAGCGCTGCAGCATATCGAAACTTTTTTTATCATCAAGCGGAATCGCCGCAATATCTAACGGCGGCAGCCCTTCACGCTCCCTGCGGGCGTTGATCATTTCCATCGCCCAGTTGATGATGGTCAGTGTCCGCAAGCCAAGGAAGTCAAACTTCACAAGACCGGCATATTCAACATCACTTTTATCAAACTGAGTAACCGGGTGCCCACCCAGTTCATCGCAATATAATGGTGCAAAATCAGTAATTTTGGTGGGCGAAATGACCACGCCCCCCGCATGTTTCCCGGCATTACGCGTAACACCTTCCAGCTTACGTGCCATATCAATCAGCGCACGAACTTCTTCATCCGCTTCATAGATTTCTGGTAGCTGTGGCTCGGCCTCAAACGCCTTGGCGAGGGTCATCCCCGGGTCTGGAGGAACCAGTTTCGAAATACGGTCGACAAAACCATACGGGTGCCCAAGTACACGGCCAACATCGCGAATAACCGCTTTGGCCGCCATGGTACCGAATGTGATTATCTGCGAAACCGCATCACGCCCGTACATATCCGCAACGTGGTCAATAACCCGGTCGCGCTTTTCCATACAAAAATCGACGTCGAAGTCAGGCATGGAAACACGTTCTGGGTTCAGAAAGCGTTCAAACAGCAAATCCAGCGCCAGGGGATCGAGGTCGGTAATCTTCAGGGAATATGCCACCAGCGAGCCCGCTCCTGAACCACGACCAGGGCCAACGGGAACGCCGTTATCTTTCGACCACTGGATAAACTCCATTACTATCAGGAAGTACCCCGGGAACCCCATTTGGTTGATAACCTTGAGTTCTGTTTCCAGGCGTTCATCATAGGGAGGCCGCCGTTTCTGGCGTTCTTCTTCATCCGGGAACAAGAAAGCAAGGCGTTCTTCAAGGCCTTCGCGAGATTTTTTTACCAGGAAGTCCTCGGTGGACATATCACCAGTTGGGAACTTGGGAAGGAAATATTCGCCAAGGCGCACTGTGACATTGCAACGCTTCGCAATTTCTACGCTGTTTTCCAGCGCTTCCGGAATGTCAGCGAACAATTCGCACATTTCGTCTTCACTGCGCATGTACTGCTGCGCAGAGTAGAGGCGCGGGCGTTTAGGGTCATCAAGTGTAAAACCATCATGAATAGCGACACGAATCTCATGGGCATCAAAGTCCGATGCTTCAAGGAAACGGACATCGTTGGTTGCAACAACAGGCAAATCATGCTGCTCCGCAAGCTTTACTGCTGCGTGCAAATAGTTTTCTTCATCAGGTCGCCCGGTGCGAATCAATTCAAGGTAGAACCGGTTCGGAAAATGTTGTTTCCAGAAAGCCAGGCTTTGCTCGACCTGAACATCATTACCACGCAGTATCGCTTTTCCCACCTCTCCCATGCGCCCACCGGAAAGGATTATCAGCCCTTCACTCAACTCAACCAGCCACTCACGGTCAATCCACGGGCCTGCATCACCATAACCACGCTGGTAGGCATGTGAAATAAGCAAGGTAAGGTTTTGATAACCGGTATTGTTGACAGCCAGCACAGTCAGTTGCGTCATTTCATCGCCACTGATCTCACTGGTCATTTGCAGGTCCGCGCCAACAATAGGCTTCATGCCGACACCATGCGCGCCACCATAAAACTTCACCAGACCACACAAGTTGGTGAAATCCGTAATGGCCATCGCTGGCATGTTAAGTGACGCAGCTTTTTTAACCAACGGCCCGACTTTCGCCAGGCCGTCAATCATTGAGTAATCACTGTGTATCCGTAAGTGGACAAAACGTGGTTCAGCCATCTCTTCATCCGGTTAATGGTCTCAATTGGACAGGCCGTACTTCAGGCCAGACCCAGAGCCCTTTTGACTGGGGAAAAACTGCGGCGATGATGCTCTGTCGCACCCAGGGCCGCCAATTTTTCAAGGTGATAAGCTGTCGGGTAGCCTTTATGTTGAGCAAACCCATATTCTGGATATTGTAAGTCCAGTTCGACCATTTCTTTATCGCGGGTTACTTTTGCCAGAATGGAAGCAGCACTGATTTCCGCTACCAGACTGTCACCTTTGACGACGGCCATTGAAGGCACAGGCAATACCGGGCAACGGTTACCATCTATCAATACATACTCAGGCGAAATGCTCAAACCGGCAACAGCACGCTGCATCGCAAGCATAGTAGCATGAAGAATATTCAGTGAATCTATTTCTGCCGGTTCAGCACGACCAAGGCTCCAGGCAAGAGCTTTATCAACAATCTCGTCGTACAGTGACAGACGGCGTTTTTCTGATAACTTTTTCGAATCCGCCAGCCCTGATATTGGACGGGCAGGATCGAGGATAACGGCGGCAGTCACCACTGCTCCAACAAGTGGGCCTCGCCCCACTTCATCAACCCCCGCCACTCTGTATGTGTGTGGGTAGATAAACTCACTCATTGAACTAACTCCAGTACAGCCTGTGCTGCCTGATCATCTGCATTGCACCGGATTTGCTCATGTAATGCCCGGAAGGTGTCATGCAAATGCTGGCTCTCATCTCCGCCTTCCAGCATGGGAATTAATGCCTGCGCCAGTTTTTCTGGCTGGCATTCATCCTGCAGTAATTCCGGTACCAGTTCGCGCCCGGCCAGCAAATTAGGCAACGAGACATATTGTGTTTTCACCAGACGTTTGGCCAGCCAAAAAGTGAAGGGTTTCATGCGATACCCGACAACCATAGGACATTTCGCCAGCATACATTCCAAAGCAGCAGTGCCCGAGGCCAGTAATGCAGCATCACTGGCAACCATGGCTTCGCGTGCCTGCCCGTCCAGTAAGTGGAGCGGAAAATCAGGAGCAACACGCTGTTTAATCTCTTCAAACTCAGCCCGGCGTTTAGCGTTGACCAGCGGCACAACGACTTCAAGATTAGGCCAACGCTGGCGAAGTAGCTGTGCTGTAGCGATAAAATCAGCGCTCAGCATCGACACTTCGGCATGCCGGCTTCCTGGCAGCAATGCAAGACATCGCGCTTGCGGATCCAGCCCCAATATTTTACGTGCTGCCTGCTTGTCCGGGTCCAGGGGCATAGCATCGGCCATTGTGTGCCCAATAAACCGGCATGCCACCGAGTAGCGATCATAAAAGGCTTTTTCAAATGGCAGAAACGCCAGAACGATATCTGTTGCCCGCCCTATTTTGAATACACGCTTTTGCCGCCATGCCCACACTGAAGGGCTGACATAATGAACAGTACGTATTCCACGCTGTTTGAGGCTTTCTTCCAGTGTGAGATTGAAATCGGGCGCATCAATACCCACAAACACATCTGGCCTGAGTTCACTGAAACGCCGGGTCAGGTCAGCACGGACATGAAGCAGCCGCGGTAAACGCCCTAACACTTCAACAATGCCCATTACGGCCAGTTCTTCCATTTCATACCAGACTTCGCACCCTTCAGCCTGCATGCGTGGTCCTGCGACCCCAACAAAGCGGGCATCAGGGACACGGGCTTTCAGAGCTTTTATCAGACCGGCACCAAGAATATCGCCGGAGGTTTCTCCGGCGACCAGGGCAATAGTGAGGGGACGAGCAGGTTTCATTTAACGAATCAAACCGCGTGTCGAGCGCTCAAAGAACTCGGTGAATAGTGCAACCTCAGGAACGTTAGCAGCCAGCTCGGTAATTTCCGGCTTCACATCTTCCAGTGTTTTACCGCTACGATACAGTAACTTGTACGCACTGCGGATAGCTGTAATCGCTTCACGGCTAAAGCCACGGCGTTTCAGACCTTCAATATTCACACCAAATGGTGATGCATGGTTACCCTGCGCTATCACATACGGTGGTACGTCCTGAGCAACCCCAGAACAACCACCGACCATGACGTGAGCGCCAATAATGCAGAATTGGTGCACAGCCGTCATACCGCCAATAATCGCGAAATCATCAACAGACACATGCCCGGCAAGTGTTGCATTATTTGCAAGGATACAACGATTTCCTACAGTGCAATCATGCGCAATATGCGCATTGATCATCAACAGGTTATCGCTGCCCACCTTTGTCAATCCCCCGCCCTGAGCTGTTCCGCGATGAATAGTGACACTTTCACGAATGCGATTGCGATCACCAATTTCTACACGCGTTGGTTCACCTGCGTATTTGAGGTCCTGATTCACTTCGCCAATAGAAGCAAACTGGTAAATCTCATTGTCACAGCCAATTTTCGTATGGCCGTTAACAACAACATGGGATTTCAGAACTGTACCAGAACCAATTTCCACATGGGGGCCGACAATACAAAAGGGACCAATGTGAGCACCGGCACCAATAACAGCACCGTCTTCAACAATGGCAGAAGGATGAATAAAGGCGGATTTATCTATCACGTATTATGCCTCCCGGCTCCGTGCACACATCATTGTGGCTTCGCAAACCACTTTACCGTCAACCAGAGCCACGCCTTTAAAGCGGGTCAGCCCACGACGTGTTTTCTCGAAAGTCACTTCCATGACCATCTGGTCTCCAGGCACGACTGGGCGTTTAAAACGCGCTTCATCAATACCTGCAAAATAGTAAAGCTCACCTGGCTCCAGTTTACCAACGCTTTTAAATGCCAAAATTCCCGTTGCCTGCGCCATCGCTTCCAGGATTAGTACACCTGGAAAAATCGGTTTACCGGGGAAATGTCCCTGGAAAAACGGCTCATTGACGGAAACGTTTTTCACGGCACGGAGAAAATGGCCTTCTTCAAAATCCAGCACACGGTCTACCAGCAAAAAAGGATAACGATGCGGCAGCAACTCTAAAATCTCTTCAATGTGCAGAGTATGAGTGTCAGTAGTCAAAATACTCTTCCTGTTCAATATACTAAAAAGCAATAATAACACGGCCTGCGGCAACCTAAATAGATCGCTTGCAGGCCGATAATCAGGCAACATCCGTGTCAGCGCGAGTGATGTCAGTCTTGTTGATTAACTTTGCGCTCGATGGCTTTAAGACGTTTTGTCAGGTCATCGATATTCATCACCAACGCAGCTGTTTTGCGCCAGACTTTATTGGGTTGCAAAGGAATACCAGACGAATACACGCCAGGCTCAGTAATCGGGCGCATGACCATCCCCATACCCGTCACTGTGACCTTATCGCAAATTTCCATGTGGCCGTTGATAACACTGGCGCCACCAATCATACAGTAGCGGCCAATTTTCAGGCTGCCAGCCATTATCACACCACCAGCAACTGCGGTATTGTCGCCAATCACAACGTTATGTGCAATCTGGCACTGATTATCAATAATGACACCCTGCCCAATAACTGTATCGTCGAGGGCTCCACGGTCTATGGTGGTACATGCGCCAATCTCAACGTTATCGCCAATAATTACGCGACCAAGCTGAGGAATTTTGATCCAGTTGCCGCGTTCGTTAGCGTAACCGAAACCGTCAGAACCAATCACAGTGCCGGACTGGATAAGGCAGGACTGGCCAATATGAATTTCATGGTAAACCGTGACATTGGCCCACAAACGTGTGCCTGCGCCAATATGGGTATTTTTACCCACAAAGCAGCCAGCACCAATGACTACGTTATCGCCCAGTTCAACGCCTGACTCAATAACCGCGTTTGCGCCAATCGCCACATTGTCACCTAATTTGGCGGTGGCATCGACAACTGCACTCGGAGCTATATTTTTTGCAGGTTGCGGCGTTGTATCCAGAATTTGCGCCATACGCGCATAAGTCACATACGGGTTTTTAACCACCAATGCCGCACTTTTTGCGTAGGGTAAATCATCCGTTGTCATCACAACAGCAGAAGCCTGGCATTGGGCCAGATGCTCGCGATAACGTGGATTAACCATAAAGGTTATTTGGCCTTCCCCGGCAGATTGCATCGAGGCCACACCGGTGATGACGATATCGCCATCACCGTGTAACTCGGCATCCAATTGCTGGGCTAAATCAGCCAGTCGAATTGAAGGCATGAGACTTATTTAACCTGTTTCAGTACATCTGCAGTGATATCTTTAATGTCACTGCTGGTATAAGCAACAGTGTTGGCGTCCAGCACTACATCATAACCTTCATCAGCGGCCACTTTTTTCACTGCGGATTCGATACGTGTAACCAGCTTGCCACGTTCTTCATTAGAACGACGGGCACGATCCTGTTCAAAAGCCTGAGCTTTGCTCTGGAAGGCTTCACGTTTCGCCATAACATCTTTTTCCAGCTTGCTACGGTCGCTGGCTTTCATGGTTGAACCATCACGTTGCAGGCGTTGCATTTGGGATTGCAGGCTGTTTTCCATGCTTTGCAATTCACTGGCGCGGCCTTTGAACTCATTTTCCAGAGATTTAGAAACACCTGAGCTCTGCGCAACTTGCTGGAACAAGTTCCCCATGTTGACTACAGCGATTTTATCTGCTGCCTGAGCAGAAGCAGCCATGACCAGACCCAAACCTGCTGCAACTAACCACTTTTTCACAATAAAACTCCTTACCGTCCCAAATATACCCGAAGGTACGCTTTTGCCAGCCAGTAGTCACCAAAAATGAACTGACTGGCTGAGCTTTGCACTACGAGGCCATCCCGGGCCCGGAAAAATTACCAGGTTTTACCAATGTTAAACTGGAACTGTTCCGCTTTATCTCCACTGTATTTCTTAAATGGCTGCGCATAAGAAAAGACCAATGGGCCTAATGGAGACATCCATTGTAATGACAAACCTGCAGACATACGGATATTAGTTGGATCACTATAGTCAGGAATACCTAACGCGCGCATCTGTTCCGTATTTTTCCAGTGTGTATCCCAGACACTACCTGCATCAACAAACAGTGATGTCCGCAGTGAATTCGCATATTTTTCACTAACAAACGGGGTTGGCGTAATCAACTCAAGACTGGCCACACCCATAGCATTCCCACCAACTGCATCACTTGAGCTACAAAGATCTGCGGAACTACAGTTACTCTGGTTCGGACCATAGTAAACCGCTTTCGGACCAATGTTGTTAGACTGGAACCCACGCACAGTGCTTGAACCACCAGCGTAGAAGTTTTCATAGAATGGCAATTCTTTGCCACCCAGACCATCACCATAACCCCAGCGAGTCCGGCCTAACAGAACCCAGGTGTGATCATCGTTAATAGGCAGATAACTTTGCGTATCCAGCGTAACCTTGTAGAACTCGTTATCAGAGCCAGGGATCGTCACTTTGCCATTCAGGTTAACGCGCGTACCTGACGTTGGGAAGAAACCACGATCAAGACGGTTGTATGTCCAGCCGTAGTTAAAAGTGAAGTCATCCGCACTAAAGCTGTTACTTGTAGACGACATATTCGCGTTCTGGCCAACTGATTTCAGATAGCGCCACATTGCGACCTGAGGCTGCATGTTTGACAAGTCGTTATGCACGTAACCTAAACCTGCACGTAACGAGTTGTACTCATTAATCGGGAACCCGAGAGTGCCGTCCAGGCCATAACTTTTGTTGGTATAGCTGGACAAGTCCGCATTGTCTGCCTTGAAGTCGTTATAGAAAATACGCCCACCAAGGCTGACACCATCTACCGTGAAATACGGATTGGTGACAGAAAATTCTGAATAGGTCTGGTAGTCATTCTTAGTACCATTGATACCCACTGAATAACCCGTACCCAACCAGTTATCCTGCTGTACCCCAACCTGGAAACTGACACCGCTTTCTGTACCGTAACCAACACCAAAGTTGAAGCTACCGGTGTTACGTTCTTTAACTTTGTACACCACATCAACTTCGTCCGGCTTACCTGGTACACGTTGTGTATCGGTATCTACCGTTTCGAAATAACCAAGGCGGTTCAGGCGCTCTTTACCCTGCTCGACTAAATCGCTCCCTAACCACGCACCTTCCATCTGACGCATTTCACGGCGCAAAACAGAATCTTTGGTGATATCGTTACCTTCGAAACGAATACGACGAACATAGAAACGGTTGCCCGCATCTACATTGATATTCAACTTAACGGTCTTATTGGCATCATCGACTTCGGGTACGGTCTGCACGCGTGGGTACGCGTAGCCATATTTGCCCAATAATTTTTTGATGTCGTCTTCCATCTTCGTCACTTTCGTGCCGTTATAGAGTTCGCCCGGCTGGATCTTCGTCAGCGCTTCAATTTCAGCGGAGTGTCCTGCCAGATTACCGCGAACGGTAACGCCTGAAAGCTTATATTGATGGCCTTCAGTAATATTGATGGTGATATAAATGCCTTTCTTGTCTGGCGTGAGACTGACCTGAGTCGAATCAATATTGAAACGCGCATAACCATGATCAAGGTAGAAACTGCGCAGCGTCTCCAGGTCACCAGACAGTTTTTGTTTCTGGTATTTTTGGTCTGCAACAACGTTCCACCACGGAACTTCATCGCGCAACTGGAACCGGGAGACCAGGCTGTCCGTACTGTAAGCATGGTTGCCAACAATGTTGATCTGCTGAATTTTCGCAGATACCCCTTCCTGGAAAACCAGTTTCAGGTCAACACGGTTACGGGGAAGTGGCGTGACTACAGCTTTCACGCTGGCACTGTATTTACCAACGCTATAGTAGAAATCTTCCAGCCCTTTTTCGATATCAGACAGTGTTGTCCGGTCCAGCGCTTCGCCGACACGCACTCCCGAAGCTTCAAGGTTCTGCTTGAGCATGTCGTCTTTCACTGACTTATTGCCAGCAAACGTGATGCTGGCAATCGTCGGGCGTTCTTTGACCTGCACTAACAAAGAATCACCGTCACGCAGAACACGAACATCTTCAAAGTTACCGGTGGCGAACAGTGAACGGATGGTATTACTGATATCCTCGTCAGTAACGGTGTCACCTGGACGCACCGGCATACTGAGAAGGGCCGCACCAACGGCGACTCGCTGCAGGCCTTCGAAATGAATATTCTTCACTACGAAACCGTCTGCGCCGTATACGGTAGCGCTGCTAAACAGCAGCGACGCTATGAGCAACTTTTTTATCGCCATCGTTATTATGCGTTCTTCCTAACCTGAGTCTCTCTATAACCGAGAGAAATCATTAAAAAGTGCAAGCCCCATTAACAGCATCAGTAGAACAGAACCAACCCGATAACTGAGGTCTTGAACTCGCTCGGAAACCGGCGCGCCTTTAAGCTTCTCAATAGCCAAAAACAGCAAGTGTCCCCCGTCCAGCACAGGAAGAGGAAACAGGTTGATTATCCCAAGATTCACACTGATGAGAGCAAGAAACATCAGGTAATAGATCAACCCAAACTCTGCTGACATTCCGGCACCCTGAGCAATAGAAATAGGCCCACTCAGGTTGTTCAGCTTAACGTCACCGATTACTAATTTGCCCAGCATATCGACCGTGAGCCTCATCAATTGCCATGTTTTTCCTGTGGCTTCAATGACTGCGGCAAACGGCCCATACTGGCGCACTGTCTTATACTCATCAGGCAAAGGAATCACATGCGGCACAACGCCCGCGAAGCCCTCAGCCTGTTTTGTTCTGCCATTCTCTTTCACCGCAGGTGTCAGCGTAAGAGAAAGCAAATTTCCTTTGCGTTCGACATCCAGCCGAAGTGGTTTACCCGGGTTATCCCGCACCTGACTGACAAAATCTGACCACTGAACCAATGGCTGACCATCGACTTTAACGATCCTGTCCCCTGCTTGCAAACCTGCATTGCTCGCGGCTGAATGAGGTTGGACCTCAGCAAGTACTGGTTCGACTTGCGGTGATACCGGCAAAAAACCAAGAGACAGAACAGGATCCTGCTTGTCTGGTTCAAAGTGCCACTGGCGTAAATCCAGTGTGACATCACGCTGTTTATCTGTACCAAAAGGTGCCACACGCAGCGTCGTGCTGCTATCACCAATCTTACTGATAAACGCGAGGCGAACAGCATCCCAGTCAGGCGTTTCGATACCATCTACCGCTTTTAGTTCCGTGCCGGGTAAAATTTGTGCCTGCGCGGCGATTGAATCAGGCCTTACGCCACTAACAACCGGATAGACACTGGGGATACCAATAATGAAGACCATCCAATAGGCAAAGATGGCAAAAATGAAGTTAGCAACTGGCCCCGCCGCAATAATTGCAGCACGCTGAGCAACGGTTTTGTTATTGAAAGCACGATGGCGCTGTTCGGGCGCAACAGGTTCAATGCGCTCATCCAGCATTTTGACATACCCCCCAAGAGGGATAAGTGCGATGACAAACTCAGTACCCTGTTTATCTGTTCGTTTCCACAATGCCTTGCCAAAACCAATAGAAAAACGGTCAACACGGACTCCGCAACGGCGCGCAACCCAAAAATGGCCGAACTCATGCACCGTAATTAAAACTCCAAGTGCAACGATAAAAGCAGCCAGATTCCAGAGTATGCTGAGCATAAAACCTTCCGTTAAATCGTCCTGAAAACTAACAACAAAAGACAGGCAAAAACAGGAACCGCCGCTGTCAAACTGTCGATACGGTCGAGAATACCGCCATGCCCGGGAATCAACGAACCACTGTCTTTGATACCCGCTTCGCGTTTAAACATACTTTCCGTTAAATCGCCCAGTACCGAAGCAAGTGCGGCGATGACAGAACAAGTTAGCAAAGTAACCGGTGCGACGTCTAAATGAGCCAGTGCGCCAAATGCCCACGCAATAACAGCGGATGTCAGCAGGCCACCAATAAACCCTTGCCATGTTTTACCTGGTGACACTTTTGGTGCCAGCTTATGCTTGCCAAACAGCTTGCCAAACATGTAAGCCCCTGAGTCTGCTCCCCAGACCAGAAACATAACATACAGCAACCAGACAGATCCGGCGTAATGGTTGTCATCATAATGCCAGGAGCGCAGAACTACCATGCCCCAAAAAAAAGGTACAATGGTGGCAACACCAAAGCACAGGCGTAATATGTGTGAGCGCCTCCAGACACTGGCAGAAGCCGGGTAACTTAATACCAGCAGCAGAGCAACACACCACCAGCCCAGGGCAAGCCACAGCCACCCTTCAATCAAAGGAATGTGCGCATTATGGCGATATTCCGGCAACAGAAACAGCATCAGGGTTAAAAGCAACCCACATAATACTGCCAGCCAGACACGTTGAGAGCGGCTCTTAAAGCCACTCAACTGCCCCCATTCCCAGGCGGCGAGCATGCACACAACCAGCGTCACAATGGCAAATCCTGCGGGCGGCAGCCAGAATAACGCAGCAATGACGACCGGTATTAAAATAAATGCGGAAATCAGGCGATACTTCAGCAAAAGCAACCCCCATCAGGCTTTTTCGCCATCCGGTGCTGTACCGCCATAACGACGTTCCCTGCTCGCAAAGGCATTGAGTGCACCTTCAAAATCTTGTTCATCGAAATCAGGCCAAAGCACTTCGGTAAAGTAAAGTTCAGCATAGGCTATCTGCCACAGCAAAAAATTACTGATCCGGTGTTCTCCACCTGTCCTAATCACTAAATCCACGGGTGACAACTCATTCATACAAACCTGTTGCCCCAGCATGTCTTCATCAATTTGCTCAGGGAGAACTTCGCCCGACTGAACGCGCGCAGCAAGCGCTTTCACTCCCTGAATAATATCCCAGCGCCCACCATAGTTGGCTGCGATATTCAGCGTCAGCCCAGTATTCTGAGCAGTTAACGCCTCCGCTTTTCTGATCCGTTCCTGTAACCGCGCATTAAAGCGGCTGGTATCACCAATAACCCGCAAACGGACATTGTTGCGGTGCAGGTTTTTCACCTCGCTATCCAGTGCCCAGATGAACAGTTCCATTAAAGCACTAACTTCTTGTGCCGGACGGTTCCAGTTTTCGCTACTGAACGCATAAAGTGTCAGCGCATCCAGACCGATATTCGCGGCAAATGTCACAGCCCGACGAACCGATTTGGCTCCGGCCTTATGGCCAAAGGCCCTCATTTTCCCCTGACGTTTCGCCCAGCGCCCGTTACCATCCATAATGATGGCAACATGACGGGCACCATGTTCAGGCAAACTTTCGCTTAATGGTTGGTTAGCAGACAACATAACGCGTTTTATTCCCTAATCGGATTAAGCGGTTCTCAGGAATACTGATGCCTTTACGTAAAAAAGCCGTGCTCAATCACGGCTTACCCGATAAAAAAACAAACTCAGACATTTATCGGGTGGCGCAGACTATATCACCTCAGCCTGATGCTCACAAATGGCACTGAATTCAGCGCGTGAATATTCCCCACGCTACCCCCCAATATGGTTAACCTGTTTACTTGCCAGTTCACGAGCACCTGCATCGACATCCAGCACTTCATCAACCGATAGCGGCTCCCTGACATTCAGCTTATCGAGCACCGCACTGTTAACCTGGGCAATATCCGTAAAACGAATACGATTCGCCAGAAATGCAGCTACTGCAACTTCATTCGCAGCATTCAGTGCAGTTGTCGCAGCCTGGCCTTGTTGCGAGGCATCAATTGCCAGGCGCAGACAAGGATAGCGTGAGTAATCTGGCTGGCTGAAAGTCAGTTGATTCAAACGGCAAAAATCGAGTGGTTTCACGCCAGCATTAACACGGCCAGGCCAGCCCATTGTATGGGCAATGGGTGTGCGCATATCAGGTTCACCCAGTTGCGCCAGTACGCTACCATCACGATAACGCACCATTGAATGAATCACCGACTGGGGGTGAATCAGAACTTCCATCTGCTGTGCTGAGGCATTAAAAAGCCAGCGGGCTTCAATATACTCGAGTCCCTTATTCATCATTGTGGCCGAATCGACTGAAATCTTACGCCCCATTGACCAGTTAGGATGACGACAAGCCTCTTCAGGCGTCATCATTTCAAGGTCACTGAGCACAGTTTCACGAAAAGGCCCACCAGACCCGGTGAGAAGAATGGATGACACTCCATACTCTTCAAGTTCAGCGTATCCCAGATTTTGCTGGATTGGTTCCGGTAAACTCTGAAAAATGGCATTATGTTCGCTATCCACAGGTAGCAATTGCGCACCATATTGCTTCACCGCATTCATGAAAAGGCGACCACAGGTGACCAGTGACTCCTTGTTGGCGAGCAAAATTTGCTTGCTCGCTTTTATCGCGGCAAGAGTTGGCAGCAAACCTGCTGCACCGACAATAGCCGCCATAACCTGGTCAACGCCATCCAGTGCCGCCATTTCGCATGCCGCCTGCGGGCCGAACAGAACCTCTGTTTTGCTGCCTGCATCCCGCAATTGCTGGCACAATGCACGGGCACTCTCCTCATCATTCATAACAGCGAAACGCGGGTTAAATTCCAGACATTGCTCAACCATGCGCGTGACATTTTTGCCAGCGACAAGCGCGGTAACCGAAAATTGCTGAGGATTATGGCGGATGACATCGAGGGTGCTACTACCCACTGACCCGGTGGACCCGAGAATAGTCAATTGCTTCATGCGTTGCCTGTTGTAGAACCGAGTAACCAGGCACATCGTTACCTGATTCGCTCCTGACTGCAGCACACCTGCAGTCCCCTCTCTTTCAGCACACAGGCTGAACAGAGAAAATCACTGAATTGCCCTAAAACGATGCTGGCTGATAAGCCAGGTTGCCTGGTGGCAAAGGCAGTCAGTGCCCAGAAACTAAGCACTACTGACAAAAAAGCCGTGAGTCAGACACGGCTTTTTCTTGCAGCGCTAAGTCATTCAATCAGAACTGCATCAGTTCCGCTTCTTTATCAGCCAGTGCGGCGTCAACTTTCTTGATTGCTGCATCAGTCAGTTTCTGAACATCGTCCTGAGAACGACGGTCGTCATCTTCACTGATTTCTTTTTCTTTCAGCAAAGCTTTAACTTTATCGTTAGCGTCACGACGAACGTTACGCACAGCAACACGCGCCTGTTCGGCTTCACCACGCACGACCTTGATCAAGTCTTTACGGCGTTCTTCAGTCAGTGGTGGCAGCGGCACACGAATAACACTCCCGGCGGAGTTCGGGTTCAGTCCCAGGTCGGAAGCCATAATTGCTTTTTCTACTGCCGGCCCCATGGTGCGGTCAAATACGGTCAGTGCCAGGGTACGGGAATCTTCTGCGACCACGTTTGCCAACTGGCGCAACGGGGTTGGCGTACCATAGTATTCCACCATGATACCGTCCAGCAGACTGGGGGAGGCACGGCCTGTACGGACTTTGCTGATTTGATTTTTAAATGCTTCAACGCATTTTTCCATACGCACTTCAGCATCTTTTCTGATGTCGTTAATCACGTTACGAATCCTTGAAAACTGGTTGTCAGGCAGACCACACTTCTGTTTCCTCCCACAGCAACTGTGGTTGACCTAAGTATAGTCTCGTAAAATTCATGGCACCCGTATGGCTGCCTGTCGTCAAACTAACTTTTCTGGACTGAATGGTACCCTGATTCCGGCCTAAGGAACATTAGTCTGTAATCAAAGTGCCTTCTTTTTCACCCATAACCACCCGACGCAGTGCGCCTGGCTTGTTCATGTTGAAAACACGGATGGGTAATTTGTGATCGCGCGCAAGTGTAAATGCGGCCAGGTCCATCACTTTCAGCTCTCTGTCGAGAACATCATGATAAGACAGTTGTTCATAAAGCGTCGCAGAAGGGTCTTTTACCGGGTCAGCGGAGAACACGCCATCAACTTTGGTTGCTTTCAGTACTACATCGGCTTCAATTTCAATACCACGCAGACATGCTGCTGAGTCAGTAGTAAAGAAAGGATTACCAGTACCAGCAGAAAAAATGACGACGCGATTATTACGCAACAAGCTGATTGCTTCTGCCCAGCTATAGTTATCGCACACGCCATTGAGCGGAATAGCTGACATTAAGCGCGCATTAACATAGGCACGATGCAAAGCGTCACGCATAGCCAGGCCATTCATTACTGTCGCCAGCATCCCCATATGGTCACCGACCACACGGTTCATTCCAGCCTGAGCAAGGCCGGCACCGCGGAATAAGTTACCACCGCCGATGACTACCCCGACCTGGATCCCCAGTTCAACCAGTTCTTTGATCTCCTGAGCCATACGATCCAGTATGCTCGCGTCAATACCGAAGCCTTCCGCTCCTTGCAGTGCTTCCCCACTCAATTTGAGCAGAATACGCTTGTAGACAGGTTTTGCGTTGGTAGCCATGTTTCTTTCCTGGGACAGTAAACAAATGGAATGGATAATCTGGTGACAATATTTGTCATATTTCAGGACGGCTGACATCAGAGCAGGCCGATTTTTTCAGACCCCGCAATAATGCTCTGGTATTTCGCCGGACAATTGCCATCCTGTTGTCATGCTTTTCTCTGCCGGTTGCAGGCATTATCACATTTTTTGAGGGTGGCTTAGTTCTGAAAATGACAGATACAAAAAAGGAGCCGCCCTAAGACGGCTCCTCCCGGCATTACGAGTTTTTGGACATTGCTGCAACTTCAGCAGCGAAGTCAACTTCCGCTTTTTCAATGCCTTCACCCACTTCAAAGCGGATGAAACCTGTTACATCAGCATTGTGTTCTTTCAGCAGCTGACCAACAGTTTTGCTCGGATCCATTACGAAGTTCTGACCAGTCAGAGAGATCTCACCGGTGAATTTACGCATACGGCCTTCAACCATTTTTTCAGCGATTTCACGCGGTTTACCAGACTGCATGGCAATATCCAGCTGGATTTGGTGTTCGTGGCTTACTACGTCAGCCGGTACATCTTCCGGTTTAACGTATTCTGGTTTGCTGGCAGCAACGTGCATGGCAATGTGTTTAACCAGTTCGTCATCCGCACCAGTCGCAGCAACCATAACACCGATACGCGCACCGTGCAGGTAAGAACCCAGAACATCGCCTTCGATAACAGAAACACGACGGATGTTGATGTTTTCACCAATTTTGGCAACCAGTGCAGTACGTTGTTCTTCAAACTGCGCTTTCAGAACTTCTACATCGGAAACACGGCCAGCCACAGCTGCAGCCAGAACTTCTTCGCCAAATGCTTTAAAACCAGCATCTTTAGCAACGAAGTCAGTTTCACAGTTCAGTTCCAGAACGAGACCAAATTTGCCATCGATAGCAGTCAGGATAACGCCTTCAGCAGCAACACGGCCTGCTTTTTTAGCCGCTTTTGCCTGACCAGACTTACGCATGTTATCGATTGCCAGTTCGATGTCGCCATTCGCTTCGACCAGCGCTTTTTTACATTCCATCATGCCTGCGCCAGTACGTTCGCGCAGCTCTTTTACCAGAGAAGCGGTAATTTCTGCCATTTTCTAATCCTCGGTTATCTCGTGCGGGGAGATATACCCTGCATGTTGAAGCCACACCCGGCACCTGTAACAAGTGCTTTCCGATGTGTTTTACCACACCACTGTGACACCAATGCAAAAGGGTATAGCGTTCAGCTTGTCTGGCTTTATAAAGCCGGACAGGCCGGACTCAAACAAAAAAGGGAGCCTGAGACAGGCCCCCTAACCAAACTATTCATACCTGGTTAATAAGGGCTCTTAAAGAGCGAACCTTATTATTCAGCTTCTACGAAGCTTTCTTCCGCCTGAGTAGCCAGATCCTGAGAACGGCCTTCACGTACGGTTTCTGCAACTGCGCCCAGGTACAGGCTGACAGCACGGATTGCATCGTCGTTACCCGGGATAACGAAATCAACACCATCCGGATCAGAGTTGGTATCAACAATAGCAAATACCGGGATGCCCAGGTTGTTTGCTTCTTTGATAGCGATGTGTTCGTGATCAGCGTCGATAACAAACAGTGCGTCCGGCAGGCCGCCCATATCTTTGATACCGCCCAGGCTGTTTTCCAGCTTGTCCAGTTCACGAGTACGCATCAGCGCTTCTTTTTTGGTCAGCTTGTCGAAGGTACCGTCCTGAGACTGAGTTTCCAGGTCTTTCAGACGTTTGATGGACTGACGAACAGTTTTCCAGTTAGTCAGCATACCGCCCAACCAACGATGGTTCACGAAGAACTGATCGCAGCTCAGAGCAGCGTCTTTTACCGCTTCGCTTGCAGCGCGTTTTGTACCAACGAACAGAATCTTACCTTTACGGGAAGAAATTTTGTTCAGCTCGGCCAGAGCGTCGTTGAACATCGGTACAGTTTTCTCAAGGTTGATGATGTGAACTTTGTTACGCGCACCGAAGATGAACGGTTTCATTTTCGGGTTCCAGTAACGGGTCTGGTGACCGAAGTGAACACCAGCCTTGAGCATGTCGCGCATGGAAACAGTTGCCATGTTTTAAAACCTCTATATAAAGTTGGGGTTATGCCTCCACGTATCCCATATTACCGACCCCGAAGAGCACCCCGGAATATGTGCCGATACGTGTGTGTTATACACAAAGTGAGATTGAAATCTTCCATAGTCCGTTTTTTGACACGGAAGTCCGGCGCGCTTTATACCACAAATGACGCAAGGACTCCAATAGTTGTTAGCGGGTTCTTTACTTCATTATTCCCGATTTGGCACTCTCTCGCCTGCCCTGATAACATTAGCGTTACTTTGTTTAATTATTGCCGAAATCCCGGCATCTGCGGACCTGATTAATGGCTATTTCAATTAAGACCCCTGAAGATATCGAAAAAATGCGCGTTGCTGGCCGCCTGGCTGCCGATGTGCTTGAAATGATCGAATCCCATGTAAAACCTGGAGTAACCACAGGCGAGCTGGATCGTATTTGTGATGATTACATCGTAAATCATCAAAAAGCAGTCTCTGCCTGCCTGGGCTACCACGGCTACCCCAAATCTGTCTGCATCTCTGTCAATGAAGTGGTATGCCATGGCATTCCAAGTGAAGACAAGGTTTTGAAAGATGGCGATATTGTTAATATCGATGTGACCGTGATTAAAGATGAATTCCACGGCGATACATCTAAAATGTTTATCGTCGGTAAACCCACTATTCTGGGCGAGCGTCTGTGCCGTATTACCCAGGAAAGCCTGTACCTGGGTCTGCATATGGTGAAACCGGGTATTCGTCTGCGTACCATCGGTGCTGCAATTCAGAAGTTTGTTGAAGCCGAAGGCTACTCTGTTGTACGTGAATACTGTGGTCACGGTATCGGCCGTGTTTTCCATGAAGAGCCTCAGGTGCTGCACTATGACGCAGATGATGGCGGTGTGGTGCTGAAAACCGGCATGACTTTTACCATTGAACCTATGGTGAATGCAGGTGATTACCGTATCCGAACGATGAAAGATGGCTGGACGGTAAAAACCAAAGACAGAAGCTTGTCTGCCCAATACGAGCATACTATTGTGGTGACAGATAACGGCTGCGAAATTCTTACGTTGCGTAAAGATGACACCATCCCCAACATTATTTCGCACGATGAATAAGTGAAAAACCGGCATTGTCCGGTTTATCATTACTCTCAGGCCGGCACTTGCCGGCCTTTTTTATGGGCACCACATATGACCAATAGTTTTCCCGAGCAGTATATCGAGCCAAACCTCCCTCTACTCCCAGGTCAACCTGATTACCCGTCTTCCTGGCCTGGTTGCCAGTTAGAATGTCAGCCCATAAAAAGCGCCCTGGAAACTTTTCAACAATGGCTGGGCAGCGCCTTTGATGAAGGTGTGTCTGTCGAGAAACTGGTTGCGGCCCGAACGGAATTCATTGATCAGCTTCTGGAGCGCCTGTGGTCTCATTTTGGGTTCGACACCATTGCCGGGACTGCTCTGGTTGCTGTGGGTGGTTACGGGCGTGGCGAGCTGCATCCGCTGTCGGATATTGACCTGTTGGTATTAAGCCGTGAACGCCTGCCCGAAGACCAGTCACAAAAAATTGGTGAACTGCTGACACTACTCTGGGATATCAAGCTGGAGGTAGGCCACAGTGTGCGCAGCCTTGAAGAGTGTCTGCTCGAAGGGCTGTCCGATCTGACTATTGCCACGAACCTGATTGAATCACGGCTGCTGACAGGCGATGTGGCCCTGTTTCTCGAACTACAAAAACAAGTCTTCAGTGACGGGTTCTGGCCCTCTGAGAAGTTTTTCGCAGCTAAAATTGATGAGCAAAATGAACGCCATCAACGCTACCACGGTACCAGCTATAACCTGGAACCCGATATTAAAAGCAGCCCGGGCGGCCTGCGAGATATCCAAACACTGCAATGGGTAGCCCGTCGCCACTTTGGCGCCACATCCATGAATGAAATGCTCGGTTTTGGTTTCCTGACCGAGGCCGAGCGCGATGAACTGAATGAATGCCAGCATATTTTGTGGCGAATACGTTTTGCGCTGCATCTGGAACTGAACCGCTACGATAACCGCCTGCTGTTTGACCGCCAACTCAGCGTTGCCCAACGCCTCAAATACCAGGGTGAAGGTAATGAGCCCGTTGAACACATGATGAAAGATTTCTACCGTGCGACACGTCATGTCAGCGAACTCAATCAAATGCTGTTACAACTGTTTGATGAAGCAATTCTTGCACTGGATGCAAACGAAAAACCACGCCCACTGGATGATGATTTTCAACTGCGTGGCACACTGATTGATTTGCGCGATGACACGCTTTTTCTTCAGGATCCCTGCGCTATTTTGCGTATGTTTTACACCATGGTGCGTAATCGCGAAATTAGCGGCATCTATTCAACAACCTTACGTCATTTGCGTCACGCCAGACGCCATCTGAATGAGCCGTTGTGCTACAAAGCCGAAGCGCGTGAACTGTTCCTGGTTATGCTGCGCCACCCGGGAGCTGTCAGCCGTGGGCTGGTGCCAATGCATCGCTACAGCGTATTGTCCGCGTATATGCCCCAGTGGTCGCATATCGTTGGGCAAATGCAGTTTGACTTATTCCATGCCTACACCGTAGATGAACACACTTTGCGTGTGTTGCAAAAACTGGAAAGTTTTTCACACGAAGAAACCCGCCAGCGCCACCCACTGTGCGTTGAATTATGGCCGCGACTTTCTCACCCTGAATTGATTCTGATTGCCGCACTGTTTCACGATATCGCCAAAGGCCGGGGGGGTGATCATTCCGTACTGGGCGCACAGGATGTCATAAAATTTGCTGAACTCCATGGTCTTAACTCCCGGGAAAGCCAGTTAATCGCCTGGTTGGTTCGCCAGCACCTGTTGATGTCTGTTACCGCGCAACGCCGCGATATTCAGGATCCTGAAGTCATTGTGCAGTTTGCTGAAGAAGTCCAGACAGAAAACCGCTTACGTTACCTGGTTTGCCTGACCGTTGCCGATATTTGTGCCACGAATGAGACGTTATGGAACAGTTGGAAACAGAGCCTGATTCGTGAACTCTACTTTGCCACCGAAAAACAACTACGCAGGGGAATGCAAAATACCCCGGATATGCGGGAGCGTGTGCGTAATCACCAGGCCCAGGCTCTGGCGTTACTGCGTATGGAAAATATCGATGAAGAAGCATTACATAAAATTTGGGCACGTTGCCGGGCCAGCTATTTTGTTCGTCACTCCCCGAATCAACTGGCATGGCACGCTCGTCACTTGTTACAACACGATTTAAAGCAACCCATGATTTTGCTCAGCCCACAGGCGACCCGCGGCGGTACCGAAATATTTATCTGGAGCCCGGACCGACCTTATCTGTTTGCCGCAGTGTGTGCTGAACTCGACCGGCGTAACCTTAGTGTTCACGACGCACAGATCTTCACTACTCGCGACGGTATGGCAATGGACAGCTTTATTGTGCTGGAGCCCGATGGCAGCCCGCTATCACCTGACAGGCACGACGCGATTCGTCAGGGACTGGAGCAAACCGTTAACCAGCGTACCTGGCAGCCACCACAACCACGGCGCCAGCCCGCCCGTCTGCGCCACTTTACGGTAGACACTGAAGTCAACTTTTTGCCAACGCATACCGACCGGCGCACATTTATTGAACTGATCGCGTTAGACCAGCCCGGCCTGCTGGCAATTGTCGGCCAGGTCTTCGCTGACCTCGGTATTTCATTACACGGCGCACGTATCACTACCATTGGCGAACGTGTTGAAGATTTATTTATTGTCGCCACCAGCGAGCGGCGAGCTCTGGATGCCACTCTGCAACAAGAAGTACAACAACGGTTGACAGAAGGCCTCAATCCAAACGATAAAGTGTAGTGAAGTTTTTTTCATGTCATTCACATAAAACATCAGGAAATGATTAACAATGCAGCAGCTACAGAACATTATTGAGTCCGCGTTTGAGCGCCGGGCAGATATTACGCCGGTCAATGTAGATACAGTCACCCGTGAAGCAATTAACCAGGTGATTTCACTGCTCGACAGCGGCGCGCTGCGCGTTGCGGAAAAGATTGACGGCCAATGGGTAACCCATCAATGGCTCAAGAAAGCTGTGCTGCTTTCTTTCCGTATTAACGACAATCAGGTCATTGACGGCGCTGAAAGCCGCTTCTATGACAAAGTGCCGATGAAATTCGCCGATTACGACGAAGCACGCTTCCAGAAAGAAGGTTTCCGTGTTGTGCCGCCGGCAGCCGTTCGCCAGGGTGCATTTATCGCCCGCAACACTGTACTGATGCCTTCTTATGTCAATATTGGCGCTTACGTCGATGAAGGTACGATGGTCGATACCTGGGCCACTGTAGGTTCTTGTGCGCAAATTGGTAAAAACGTGCATCTGTCTGGTGGTGTGGGTATTGGTGGGGTTCTGGAACCGCTGCAGGCAAACCCGACCATCATTGAAGATAACTGCTTTATTGGTGCCCGTTCTGAAGTTGTTGAAGGGGTTATTGTTGAAGAAGGCTCAGTTATCTCTATGGGCGTCTATATTGGCCAAAGCACACGTATTTATGACCGTGAAACTGGCGAAATTCACTATGGCCGCGTACCTGCTGGCTCTGTCGTGGTATCTGGCAACCTGCCGTCTAAAGATGGTAAGTACAGCCTGTACTGTGCGGTTATCGTGAAGAAAGTCGACGCAAAGACCCGTGGCAAAGTGGGTATCAACGAGTTGCTGCGTACCATTGACTAATGGCGGTGATAAAAAGGCAGGGAGAACCTGCCTTTTTTGTATCTGGCACTGGCGGAAACACTTTTTTTCGTTAATTATCTAATAGTTATTTATTCGCTGAGGGTACCGCTATGTACGATAATCTGAAAAGCCTGGGTATTACCAATCCTGATGAAATTGATCGTTACAGCCTCCGACAGGAAGCGAATAATGATATCCTGAAGATCTATTTTCATAAGGATAAGGGCGAGTTTTTCGCTAAAAGCGTTAAATTCAAATACCCACGCCAGCGTAAAACAGTTGTGTCAGACAGTGTAGGTCAGGGTTATAAAGAGATTCAGGAAATCAGCCCAAATCTCCGTTACGTTATTGATGAGTTGGATCAAATTTGCCAGCGCGACCGTAGTGAAGTCGATCTGAAAAGAAAAATTCTTGACGATCTGCGCCATCTTGAAAGTGTTGTTGCCAACAAGATCAGCGAAATCGAAGCCGATCTGGAAAAACTCACCCGTAAATGACCTTCAGGCTGGCGCTAAGCCAGCCTTTTCTTTAGCCATGCTGTTCATCCAGCTGTAACGCAATATACAACAGCAGCCGGTCGTCAAAACTACTTAAATCAAGCCCGGTCAGTTCCGCAATTCTGTTCAGTCGGTACTCTAAAGTATTACGGTGAATAAACAGAGATTTGGATGTTGCCAGTGGCTGTACATTATGGCGAAACCAGGCGGTTAATGTGCGACGCAACAAGCCGTTATTATCCATTGCCCTGAGCCTCTCCAAAGGACGGGCAAGTTCATTCGCCTGCCAGCCGCCACGCAGGCTGTCAAGTAAGACAGGCAGCATCAGATCCTGGTAAAAATAACTACGGCTGTCTGGCATACGTTGTTTACCCACCATCATAGTGGTGCGCGCCGTTCGGTAAGAACGGGCAATGCTCCCTTCGCCAGTAAAATAGTTTCCCAGAGCGACGCGAAAACGTAGTTGGCCGTTTTCTTTCATTCGCGACAACAGAACATCTACCCGGCGTCGGTGATCATCGGCATCCCATCGCCCATACTGATTCAGTGCAGGTTTCAATACCACCATTTCACTCAGAGAGACAATCGCCACCAGGTTATTTCGCTCAGGTGTGGTTAATGCTGTTTGCAGTTGCTGAAGTTCATCCATGGCAGAATCCACTCCTAACTGCCCGCTATCGACTTCAACCACAGCCACCACTCTGGGCATCGTCAGGTCAATTCCCAGCCGTTGTGCCCACTCACTTAATGCAGGTGTAATGGTTTCTGCCTGAACCAGGTTCATCACCAGTTCTTCACGCAAACGGCTGTCTTGTGCCAGTAAGTGCATCAGGCGAGACTGCTCCAGCATCATCTCCGCCGTCATGCATACCAGCTCACCATATTTACGTAAGTTCTCTGGTTCACCTGTCAGCCCAATCACCCCCACTATCTCGCCTTCAAGGCGTAAGGGCAAATTGATCCCTTCCCGGACACCATGCAAATGGCGGGCAACAGCATTATCAATGTCAACAACGCGCCCCTGGGACAGTACCAGTAATGCCCCTTCGTGCAATTCCCCAATACGCTCCTGGTCGCCACTACCAATTATCCGCCCGCGCGCATCCATCACGTTGATATTGGTATCAATTATCTTCATGGTACGAGCTACTATCTCTTGCGCCATTCTCGTATCAAAGTGCCAGCCTGCCATATTTGCCGCCTCCTGTACGTCATCAGCACAGCATAATGAAGAGGCAGATGCCTTACATTGGGCAAATGACCAATTCACCAGGTAATAATGCAGAGTTGTGTAAAAGCTCACAAAAAAGGCCGCATACGCGGCCTTTAACTCGAAGAAATTAATTAGTAATGCATTACTGAAGGAGCAGATAAATGGAGCTGTCACCACGTTGAATATTTAACGCCAGTACACTCGGTTTGCTATCCAGGATTTTGCGCAGTTCAGCAATGTTATTCACTGGTTGCTGATTTGCCCCCACGATAATATCGCCTTTCTTCAGCCCGATACGCGCCGCCTGTGAACCGGCTTTCACACTGTTCACTACCACGCCTTTATCTTTACCGGCACGATTGCTCATCTCTGCACCTTCGATACCGCTGAAGATACTGGATGAATCCACCTGGGTTTGGCTGCTCTGCTGCAATTCAACATTCACGTCAATACGCTTGCCTTCACGCAACAAGCCCAGTTTCATTTTACTGCCCACTGGCATAGAACCAATTTCAGCACGTAACGCAGCAAAGCTGTTAATCGGTTTATCGTTCATAGAGACAATCACGTCCCCGGCTTTAATACCTGCTTTGGCTGCAGAAGAGTTTGGCAACACCTGGCTTACAAAAGCACCACGCTGAGCGTCAACTTTCATTGCCTTAGCCAGTTCAGAGTTCAGTTCTGTGCCCATAATGCCCAATTCACCACGGCGCACCTGCCCGTACTGAATCATTTGCTCTGTCAGGTTTTTCACCATATTACTCGGGATAGCAAAACCAATACCGATGTTGCCGCCATCCGGAGCCAGGATTGCTGTGTTAATCCCAATTAGCTCACCTTTGAGGTTAACCAGCGCACCGCCAGAGTTACCCCGGTTAATAGCGGCGTCGGTTTGAATGAAGTTCTCATAATTCTCAACATTCAGACCACTACGCCCCAGAGCGGAAACAATCCCCGAAGTAACAGTCTCGCCCAGACCATAAGGGTTACCAATCGCTACGGTATAATCACCAACCCGTAAATTATCGGAATCAGCAATTTTTATCGCAGTCAGGTTTTTCGGATCTTTAAGTTGGATCAGCGCAATATCAGAGCGCGGGTCTTTTCCAACAACTTTTGCGTCAAACCGGCGCCCATCGCTCAGTTGCACTTTAATTGATGTAGCGTTTTCAACAACGTGGTTATTGGTTACTACATAGCCTTTAGCTGCATCAATAATGACACCGGAGCCCAGTGCCATAAATTTCTGCTGCTGGCTGCCATCAGCACCGCCACCATTCCCTCCCCCCTGGCAGAAGGGTGAGTTCTGGAATGGCGAACCATCCTGGCAGAAGGGCGAGTTATCGCCAAAGAACTGCTGGAAATTACGCGACATGCGTGGCGTATTCACTGTCGTGCTACCTTCGACATTAATACTGACGACAGAAGGCATAATTTTTTCCAGCATAGGTGCCAGGCTGGGCATTTCTTGCGAAGTTGTAGCGGAAGAGGTTTCCGCCGCCAGCGCTGTTACCGGATTTAATGCCAGGCCCAGGCTCAGTGCCAGGGCGCTCAATGCTAGTGTCGTTTTTTTCATATGGCTCATTCTCAAATTAAGCAGGTAATACAACGTTGCTGTGTTCGTGGTTATCAGAGTCATATTTATAGCGTTAAGTTCCACGACAGCGTTTTCATAAAAGTAAAAAAGTATTGTGCATCTTTACAAATCTCGCTGGTATTATTCCACAGCCATCAGGCGTCGATATTCATCCCACGCATACAAATCTGTCATACCACTGATATAGTCCTGAATAAGCCGACAACGATAATAGAACTCCCAGACAGGATATTCAGATTGTGTGTTATCCAGTTTCTCAATGGCTTCCTGATACGCCATACAATGTTTGCTGGATAGTTTATGAAACAGCCGGCTTTCAATTGGCAGCCGGCGTACATTTCCCTCTGAAACTAATAACTGGAAATCCGCAAGTGGCAACAGGAGTAATGGCCGGTAAATATCCAGTAACCCACTGATTACACGGTAACCTTGTAGTTCAAGTTGCTCAACGTCCGGGTGCGAGAAAACGTGACGCATGGCAACACGTTTGAACATGCCAAGTAAACGGCTGTACGAACTATCATCTTCCAACAGGGCATGATTAAAATGCCCTGGGTATATTTCTGGCAGATTATCAATAAACCGCCGGGCGGCATGCGGCACCAGTTTACTGAGAGTATTAACACGTAAATACATAAAGAACACATCTTCCGCACCACTGCGTACTTTTCCTGCTCGCGACTTTTCCCAGGCATCTTCCACAACCAGAGAAAATAAGTCTCCTGAGTGATGCTCCCCCCAGGCGGTAGAAAGGTGCTGATAAAGTTGTTCAAGGCTAAAAATCCGCTTTTCTACAGCATCCTCTAAATCGGCAACGCAATAGGAAATATCATCTGCAGCCTCCATTATCCAGGTAAGTGGGAAACGACAATTTTCCTCAAGTGAAAGTTCTTTACGTAACCGTACAATATAATTCGCTTCTGAAAGATAAAAACCCGGTTTTTTCATTAAATAGTGGAAGCCCTCTGGCGCCGGGCCGCTTTCCCAGGCTGGCCGGGTGTATTTTAAAATACACCCCATTTGTGCCCAGGTGAGGTTCATACGCATCAAGGTATTAACCAAACGAATACCCTGAGCATTTCCTTCAAAGTGGCACAAATCTGTTATTACATGCTGGCGCAGGGTATTCAGGGCGGTCTCCCCTTCACGCAAACACAAAACCTCTGCTGCGCGAGATTCTTTTCCCTGCGCATCGTTATCAACACCGGGAAGCAGGCGTTGCCGGAACCAGTCGTTGATGGCTGCTTCACCAAAATGCCCGAATGGCGGATTACCAACGTCGTGCATCAGGCAGGCCATTTCAACAATACTCTCGAATGGGCCGGTCAGCTCACTCAACCCATATTGCTCCAGCAACCGGGCTTCTTTCAGGCGACTGATAACTTCTTTAGCAATATAGCGCCCCACCTGCTGTACTTCCATTGAATGGGTCAGACGTGTACGTACTGCAGCATTGCGCTCCAGAGGGAATACTTGCGTTTTTTGTTGCAACCGGCGAATGGCCGCAGAATTAATAATTCGCCCACGATCACTTTCAAAAATCCGCTGGATTTCGTGCTCGTTTTTTGTCCCTTCTGGCGAACGGAATTGACGATGCCAGTTTATTTTCTTTTGGAAGTTGAACTCACCCATATCACCGCCTTGAAAGGGAAAAATAATCCGATTAAATCCTGTTTGTCTGCCATGATAGACTATGTCTCTGAATACATCATTTAAACAGGTATGGCTATGAAAGCAGGCATCATTGGTGCAATGGAAGAAGAAGTTACGCTCTTGCGTGACAAAATCGAAAACCGCCAGACAATAAAACTGGCTGGTTGCGAAATCTATACTGGTACGTTAAACGGTACAGAGGTCGCACTGTTAAAATCCGGGATAGGTAAAGTGTCTGCAGCCGTTGGCGCGACATTGTTACTTGAGCACTGCAAACCCGATGTCATTATTAACACCGGCTCAGCTGGTGGCCTGGCGCCAACACTAAAAGTAGGTGATATCGTGGTTTCTGATGAAGTTCGCTATCACGATGCTGATGTGACCGCATTTGGCTATGAATATGGACAACTTCCAGGGTGTCCTGCCGGCTTTAAAGCCGATGAAAAACTGGTGGAAGCTGCGGAACAATGCATTACTGAGTTGTCGTTTCACGCCGTACGCGGACTGGTTGTTAGCGGTGATGCATTTATTAATGGCTCCGTTGGTCTGGCTAAAATTCGCCACAATTTCCCGAAAGCAATAGCAGTAGAAATGGAAGCAACGGCAATTGGTCATGTCTGCCATAAATTTTCCGTGCCTTTTGTTGTAGTACGCGCCATTTCCGATGTGGCAGACCAGCAATCACATCTGAGTTTTGACGAGTTTCTGACTGTTGCGGCGAAGCAATCTACTTTGCTGGTTGAGCGCCTGGTACAAAAACTTGCTCAGAGTTAATCTCCTGTTTTTACGTGTATTCGCTTTATTGCTCTTCCCGGCGTGGCTTATGGCCGCGCCGCGTGTCATTACACTCTCGCCTGGTAATACGGAGCTGGCTTTTGCTGCCGGGATCACCCCTGTTGCTGTCAGCGCCTGGTCTGATTACCCACCAGCGGCAAAGTCTATTGAGCAGGTGGCAAACTGGCAGGGCATTAATCTCGAACGCATCGTCGCATTAAAGCCCGACCTGGTGATCGCCTGGCAGGGGGCTAATGCTCAAAGGCAGGTCGGCCAGCTATCTGCGTTGGGGATTCATGTATTGTGGCTTGACCCGCAAAATGTCTCTCAGGTTGCGGATGCCATTCGCCACCTGGCTGCGTGGAGTCCCCACCCGGAACAGGCATTAAAGGCCGCGGATACGTTGATGTCACAATTTGCGGCGCTTGAAAAACGCTATGCTGCCACCCCACGCAAGCGGGTGTTTTTACAATTTGGTGGTCAGCCACTGTTCACAACCGGCCAACACTCCATTCAGAACCAGGTCCTGCAGGTATGTGGAGGTGATAACGTTTTTGCCGACAGTGCAGTTCCCTGGCCGCAGGTTAGCCGCGAGCAGGTTCTGGCCAGGAAACCCCAGGTGATTCTGGTTACCGGTGATGAGACACAAATCCCAAAAATTGAACAATTTTGGCACAATCAACTTTCAGCGTCGGTTATTGCGGTAAATAACGACTGGTTTGAACGTGCAGGCCCACGTATTATCCTCGCCGCACAACAGATATGTGCAGCGCTGGCTGGTTTGCCCAATGTAAACAAGCTGGCGCATTAACTCACCTGGCGGCATCAATCCGTTGGGAAATGTTTTGGAAAAGCATTCAAGAGGAAGACCATGTTGGTGTACTGGCTGGATATCATCGGTACCGCTGTTTTTGCTATTTCAGGTGTTTTGTTAGCGGGCAAGCTGCGTATGGACCCTTTTGGAGTGCTGGTGCTTGGGGTAGTAACTGCTATTGGCGGTGGCACAATACGGGATATGGCCCTGAATAACGGACCGGTTTTTTGGGTAAAAGACCCAACTGACCTGGTCGTTGCGATGGTGACCTGCATGTTGACTATCTTGTTAGTTCGCCAGCCCCGGCGCCTACCAAAGTGGATCCTGCCAGTACTTGACGCCGTTGGACTGGCTGTTTTTGTCGGCATAGGAGTAAATAAGGCCTTTGCTGCAGATACCGGCCCACTGGTTGCCATCTGTATGGGTGTGGTAACGGGTGTCGGTGGTGGGATTATTCGTGATGTTCTGGCCCGGGAGGTCCCCATGATCCTCAGAACGGAAATCTATGCAACAGCCTGTATTGCCGGCGGAATTGTCCATGCAACAGCGTACTACACTTTTGGCGTACCACTTGAAATCGCCAGTATGGCTGGCATGGTAATCACGCTGGCTATTCGCCTGGCCGCAATTCGCTGGCACCTGAAGCTCCCCACCTTTGCTCTGGATGACAGAACGCACTGACACACAAGTCATAGCGCCATCCGGCCAAAACGACGACGCCGTGCATGTGCACGGCGTCAGGTGGCAAAACATCACTAAGGCTGGTCAGATACTGAAAGAAGAACCACAGCCACAGGTGCTTTTCGCATTGGGGTTATTTACCACAAAACGCGAACCTTCAAGTCCTTCGGTATAGTCTACCGCGCCACCAACCAGATACTGCAGGCTCATTGGGTCAACAACCAGTGCCACACCCTGTTTTTCGATGGTCATATCACCTTCGTTAATCTGATCATCAAAGGTAAAACCATACTGAAATCCACTACAACCACCGCCAGTAATATACACACGCAACTTCAGATTCGGGTTCTCTTCATCCGCGATCAGACTTTTTACTTTATTAGCTGCTGCATCAGTAAACTGCAACGGCAACGCGACATCATCACTCATTTTCTGCTCCCAACGAAGAAACAACTCACGCAAGACATGACCACAAACAGGCCTGCCAGACAACACAATACCCGGTGGATACACCTGTCTTGCGCCAGTACTTATTGGTGATTATCTAATACCCTGGTGAATCGTTCAAGTATTCTCCAGTGAAGCCGCCTCGGGTTGGGCGGTTTTCTGCTGCGCATCCTGTTTGGCCAATGTGCGCGCCAGAATAGAAGAATACAGCGGTTTTCCGCCTAAGAATTGTGCTAACAGCGTAGCGCCGAGACAGGTGATAATCATTGGCAAAATGAGCTGATAATTATCGGTCATCTCCAGTACCAGCACGATACCGGTCAGTGGAGCACGCACTGATGCAGCAAACAGCGCCCCCATTCCTGCAATAGCAAATGTCCCCGCTTCCAGGTGATACCCGGGAAACCAGGCGGTACAGGCCATACCGTAGGCGGTGCCAAAAAGTGTCCCCAGCGCAAGCATTGGTGCAAAAATCCCGCCCGGAGCACCAGAACTAAAACACAACAAAGTAGTAATAATGCGTGCAATAAAGATAAACAGCAGTGTCCCTACCGCATAGTTCCCTGCTGCTGCAATAGGGATTAGATTAAAGCCACCGCCAGCCGCTTCCGGTTCAATAAAACCCAAAACCCCACACACACCACCCAGGACTCCGCCGATCAATACCCATTTTGTTATCTCACCGCCGTGTAGACGTTGAAACATATCCTGGGTACGAAAAATAAGTGAATTAAAAATCGGACCGACAATCCCGAAAATCATCCCGAGGATCAGATACAGCCATAACGTATTGACCGGCGCCACGCTGAGTTTACCCACTTCTATCACCGATACTTCGCCATTGAAGTAACGGAAAACAATCGTGGACATGATCACACCAATAAACACGGCCTTAATCGAAATCAGGCTGTAGCGAAATTGTGGGCGCATCTCTTCAATAATGAATAATATGCCTGCCAGTGGTGCATTAAACGCCGCGGCTAACCCGGCTGCAGCCCCTGTCGCCAACAATGTATGGCGGGATTCAGCGCCACGAATACGAAATATATCGAGCACCATACGCCCGATATTTCCTCCCAGTTGCACGGTTGGGCCTTCACGCCCAAGCACCATACCAGCCCCAAGGGTGCCCATCCCACCAAAAAACTTCACTGGAATAACTCGCCACCAGCGAACCGGGCGTAACTCCTCCAATGCACCTTCTATTTCTGGAATGCCTGAACCACCCGCTTCCTGGGCAAAACGGCGAACCAGCCAATACCCCACCATTGCCAGTAGTGCAGAGGCTATAAATGCCAGCGGCCATACCAGAAAAGGAGAATCAGCAAAGTTGAGTAGCATGCTCATTCGGTAATGTAATACCCAATTAACAGCTTTCTCAAAACCAACCCCGGCAAGACCTGCCAGAGTCCCTACAACAGCGGCCATAATAAGAACTGCCAGTGGCGTTTTGTCTCGCCTTACCAGCCGGCGAACCATGTCGCCACGCCGTAACCGAATAATCTGCTGTGCTTCAAAAGAAGGTGTTTCAGGTTTCATGAGTTGTCAGTGCAATTAGTAATACAAATGAGGCAGCATTCTACCTGCCCCGCCAGGGTTAGTCCTGTCCCAAATCAATACATAATGTGTTGTTTCAATCGGGCAAAACTTTCATAACGTTTACCGAATCACTTAGAATGACCCGCACGCTTACATATACCCCTCAGGAGTCCATTGATGAGTAAGTCAGAAAACTTGTATGCCACCGCCAGAGAATTAATCCCTGGTGGCGTCAACTCCCCCGTCCGCGCGTTTACAGGCGTCGGCGGCGTACCGCTGTTTATCGAACGTGCCGACGGGGCCAGACTCTACGACGCCGATGGTAAAGCTTATATTGACTACGTGGGTTCCTGGGGGCCAATGGTACTTGGCCATAATCACCCGGCTATCCGTAATGCGGTGATCGAAGCCGCTCAACGTGGATTGAGCTTTGGTGCACCAACTGAAATGGAAGTTAAGATGGCGCAACTGGTGACTGAGTTAGTGCCAACCATGGATATGGTTCGTATGGTTAACTCAGGAACAGAAGCAACAATGAGTGCAATCCGCCTTGCCCGAGGGTACACCGGACGCGACAAGCTAATCAAGTTTGAAGGTTGCTATCATGGGCACGCAGACTGCCTGCTGGTGAAAGCCGGTTCGGGCGCGCTTACCCTTGGGCAGCCTAATTCCCCAGGTGTGCCAGCTGATTTTGCCCGCCATACGCTGACCTGTACTTACAACTCACTGGATTCAGTGCGTGCGACCTTTGAACAATACCCGCAAGAGATAGCCTGCATTATTGTTGAGCCTGTCGCTGGCAATATGAACTGCGTTCCCCCTCAGCCTGAATTTTTACCTGGCCTGCGTGCACTGTGCGATGAGTTTGGTGCATTGCTGATAATTGATGAGGTGATGACAGGTTTCCGTGTCGCACTGGCGGGCGCTCAGTCTTACTACAATGTTGAACCAGACTTAACCTGCCTGGGTAAAATCATTGGTGGCGGTATGCCGGTAGGTGCGTTTGGCGGACGGCGAGAAATCATGGATGCACTGGCACCAACCGGCCCGGTGTACCAGGCCGGTACCCTTTCCGGTAACCCGATTGCGATGGCTGCGGGTTATGCCTGCCTGACCGAGGTAGCACAACCTGGTGTGCATGAAACACTGGACACCTTAACCACACAACTGGCTGAGGGCCTCAAAGAGGCCGCAGACCAGGCCGGTATTCCTTTCGTGGTAAACCATGTGGGAGGCATGTTTGGCCTGTTCTTCACTGATGCGCCCGCTGTCACCTGCTACCAGGACGTGATGGCCTGTGATGTTGAGCGGTTTAAACGCTTCTTCCACCTGATGCTTGAAGGCGGGATTTACCTGGCGCCTTCCGCGTTTGAAGCCGGTTTTATGTCTGTGGCGCACACGCCGGAAGACATTAACGCCACTATTGATGTTGCCCGTAATGTATTTGCGCAACTCGCCTGACAATAAAATCAGGTAAACAATAAAGTAAGCGTGTTAAGGCAGCCTGGTTTACTGACCGGGCTGCCTCACAGGTCAGTGAGTTTGCTTACGCAACAGGTAAACAAAATAGGGCGCGCCAATAAAAGTGGCGAGTAACCCGGCAGGTACCTGGTATGGAAACAGTAACATGCGGCCCAGCCAGTCGGCAGACATCATCAACACCCCACCTAACAACGCAGCAATGACCAGTTGTGGTAATGTCCTGCGAAATCCCATCATGCGGGTGATATGTGGAGCCATCAAACCGACAAAACTTAATGGCCCTATGGTCAGCGTTGCGGCTGCAGTCAGCGCGGCAGCTAACAGCAATAAGCCAATGCGCACAGGTGTCAGTGCCAGTCCTACCGAGCGTGACATTTCACTTCCCAGTGGGAGTACAGTCAACCAGCGTCCGCACAGTGGTGTCACGGCCAGAAGCACAACCATGATTACCGTTGCCCGGACAGCCTGCTCCCCAGAAACATTATAAGTTGAACCAGAAAGCCAGGTCAGAACTTGCGCCATACGCGGATCACCACTGGCCTGAAGCATCATCAGTAACATCGTAAAAGCGGTACTGAGCGCCATCCCAGCCAGCAACATTCGTTGCGGAGAAAATCCGCCTTTGCCGGCAACTAACAAAATCACTACTAATGTAGCCGCAGCCCCCAGGCACCCGGCAGGCAGCAACCAGGCAAACGCATCACCAGGAACAAAAAACAGCATTAACACCACGCCGAATGCGGCTCCGGAGCTGATACCCAGGACTTCCGGGCTTGCCATGCCATTACCCGTGAGGCGCTGAATAATACACCCGGCGGCAGCCAGCATACACCCGGCACTCAGGGCAGATAATACGCGCGGCCAACGCCAGAACAACAGTGTGTCCAGTTCATGCCCTGTGGCAAAAAACCAGCCATGGCTGCCGCGCCCCAGTGATAACGCCACTCCAGTCAGTAATAGCAAGATGCCTGCGCCAACCAGAGCGAACCACGCCACATGTTGGCGCTCTGGTGTCACACTGTCGCCCTGAGCCAAAGACGGCGCGTTCAGTGACCGCAGGCGCGGCAGCAACCATAATAACAATGGCGTACCAACCAACGATGTCATAGTACCCGTGGATATTTCCCGCCACTCCCGGGTCAATAACACAATCACCTGGTCTGATAGCCATAAAATCAACGCGCCAATGACGGGAGCCAGCAACAAACGGCTGGTCAGCCTGCGGGCACCCAACAGCTTTGCCAGGAGAGGTGCAAACAGCCCAATAAAGCCAATAATCCCTACGGCATTGACCAGCATTGCACTGATACCTGTTGCCAGGATAAGTGTGGCAAAACGTGCCAGTGACAACATCAGCCCCAAATTACGGGCAACGCCATCATCCAGCCCCAACAACGTTAATGGGCGTAGTAATAGCACGGTCATCAGTACACCGACAACCAGCACCGGCCATAACCGGGTAACCCCCAGCCAGTCCGTCTGATTCAGTGCGCCAGTGCTCCACAAAAACATGCTCTGTAACTGGTCATGGTGAAAAATCACCAACAGCTGGTTCACCGCACCGCAATACAGGCTGACCACCAGCCCGGCAAGAATGAGCGTAACCGGTGACAGGCGTTTGCCCCAGGCAACACCAAAGACCAGTGCTCCGACTATGCAGGCACCAAACAGTGCGGAAAATTGCTGAGCCAGCGCACCACCAGGCAAAACCCACAAGGTAGACACAGTAATGCCCAGTTGTGCCCCGGTCGCCACACCTAATGTGGTAGGTTCGGCCAGAGGGTTGCGTAACACCTGCTGGAATAACACCCCGACCAGCCCCAGCCCTGCCCCGACCATTAGCGACATCACCAGGCGAGGTAATGCACTGTAGTGGAATAACATCTGGTTGACTGCATCAGGTGAGGGCGACCAGAATGCGGCAGGCCAGTCCGTCAAAGGCAATAAAGCCTGTAAATTAAACAGAGTCAGCCCAGTACCACACAACAGAATGGCAGCAAACACGCCAGGTGAAATATGCACAGTACGCGTCACTTTTTCTCCCCCAGCGTTTGGCTCAGAACACGGCCAAAATGCATGGCTGAGAGTGTGGCACCATAAAACCAGACCGCAGGAACCCGATGAAAGCGGTTCTGGCGCACAAAAGGCATTGACTGCCATAAAGGTGTGTGGGTAATGGCCCGTTCAGTTGCGTTGTCGCCATGCCCGAAACACAATACGTCTGCATCGCGGATATCCGCCAGGCGTTCAACACCAACAATCGCACTGCCCCAAAAAGTCACCTCCCCCTGCCAGGCATTCTCAATACCCAGCGGATCCAGCACTTGCTGGAATAAGCTGTTATTACCAAGCACTAAAGCATGGTGAGATTCAAGTAAGCTCATCAGCAATACCGGGCGTTTCCCCCGGTGCGCAAATGTCGTTCTCAGGCCATCAATAAACTGATCGTATTGCCCGAGGTGGGTTTGCGCAGCCTGCTGCATATCAAGCAACTCTGCCATCTGGACTAAAGATCGCCGTGCTACATCCAGCGGGTGTTTACCATCAGTAAAAGTAAACCCCTGCCCGGGGGCGATACGGGACAATTTCGTTGCAGCCGGGCCATATCCCGCAGACCAGACAATCAACGAGGGCTTCATGCTGGCCAGCAACTCCAGATTAGGTTCAGTACGCAAACCTAAGTCGATAACCGAGTCTGGCAGGGCTGGTTCACTAACCCAGCGGCGATAATTGGGAATATCTGCCACACCATATGGGGTAACACCCAGTGCAACCAATAACTCAACCGGTAACCATTCCAGTGCGGCAACACGGTGGGGATTTATTCGTGCCGCCAGCGCATTCTGTGATTTCAGCCATAACGGTGAGGAGGCCATCAGCGTGAGTAACTGACGGCGGGATAAAGAAGAGAATAACGATTTCATCAGCAAACAAAACTCACTGGCGCACCACCCGCCGGGTGAGGCAAGGTTCCCATGGGAATACCGTAAATCATGGACAGCGTTTCAGGTTGCATGATGTGTTCAGGTTCTCCCTGAGCAATCATCTGCCCACCGCGCAGTGCGACTAAATAGTCGCAATACCTGGCCGCCATATTGATATCATGCAGCACCGCAATCACAGTTAAACCACGTTGTTCACTGAGCCGGTGAATCAGTGCCAGCACTTCAACCTGATGAGCAATATCCAGCGCAGAGGTGGGTTCATCAAGCAACAAACACTGGCTGTTTTGCGCCACCATCATCGCTATCCATGCCCGCTGGCGTTCACCACCAGACAAGCTATCTACCAGGCGTTGGGCAAAGGGTTTCAAGCCAACCAGGGCGATTGCGTCTTCGACATGTTGCCGGTCTTCGGCACTAAACCGCCCTAACGCGCCATGCCAGGGATAACGCCCTATCGCAACCAGTTCCCGAACGGTCATCCCTTCAGCTGCTGGTAACTGTTGTGGCAAATATGCAACACGCCGCGCACATGCCTTACTGTTCCATGTTTCCAGTGGCGCATTACCCAGTGTTATCTGCCCTTCACTCGGTGTTTGGTGGCGCCCTAACATTTTCAACAATGTTGATTTTCCTGAGCCATTGTGGCCTATCAGACCAGTAACTTTACCTTCCGGAAAAGCCAGACTCAGCGGGTGAAGTAATGTACGCCCGGGCACCCGAAACGTAACATTATCAAGGCTGAAAGTGATAGGAGTTGTTGTGTTCTGTGTATCCTGCATGGTGCCAACGTCGCCCTGACGGTGTATGAATTAAAAAACGGTGCAGCAACACCCGGTAATATAATGAATTCCCGGTGAGTATCACGCCCCCGGCAAGTGAAAACAGGAACGCAAACGAGAATTATTATTATAATCGATGAATAATATGCGAACTGGGCAGCCTGAAGCAAGCCTGAATGGCGGGTTTACATATAGCCAGATTTTCCCTTCTGACCACTGACTGTATTACGTTTTACAGTATTAGTAAGAGAAAGCCCCTGTATGTCGACTGCTTCCCCATAACTAAAATGGGAAAACAGTATGCCATTGTACAGGGGCTGTATGGTTAATTACTGCCGAACATTTCTTTTATCCAGCCAGCCACACCATCACTCTTCTGTTGTTGAGGCTGTTGCTGTTGCGGTTGTTGCGGTTGCTGGGACGGTTGCCCTTGCTGCCCATCAGCCGCAGGTGGTTGCTGAGACATTGGCTGAGACTGCTGGCACAGCACTGACGGGTCGGTGGTCCAGACCGGTAATGTACGTACACCACCACCGTTGCACTGGAACTGCCCCATATCGTCCACGCTCATGTCGACAATGTCCTCAGGTGGCACCAAATCCAGCGGCATTGGCGACTCATTACTGAGATAGCGCTGATACAGCGTCATTGCCCCACTTGAACCATAAAAACGTGTTGGCTGGTTATTATCACGGCCAAGCCAGGTAATCACGACCTCACGGCCATCAATCCCCGCAAACCAGCTATCCACCAGATTGTTCGTCGTCCCGGTTTTACCGGCCAAATGCAGTTTCGGGAACTTCAAACTCAGTGCATGGCCGGTACCACGGCTAACCACCTGTTGCATGGTATAGAGCGTCAGATAGGCAGCCTGAGCCGGTACAGCCCGTTCCGCCTGCGGGAAGCTCTGATACAGCACAGTACCATCTTCACCAATTACAGAACGTAATACGGATAATGTCGCCCGGTTTCCACCGCTGGCAATGGTCTGGAATGCCTGTGCCACCTCAATCGGGGTAAGGTTCAATGCACCCAGCAACATCGCTGGTACCGGTGTCAGTTGGTCTTTGGACACCCCCAGTTTTTGCCAGGTATCAACAATAGAAGACAGGCCCAGCGTCATCCCCAGGTTAACCGTCGGCACGTTCATTGAACGCGTGAGCGCATCCACCAACATCACCTGCCCGCTGAAGCGCTTATCATCGTTTTGCGGCGACCAGGTTTGGCCATTGGATAAACGCAAAGTGATAGGCGCATCAGCAATCCAGGTATTCAGGCGATACTGATTAGGCTGACTCAGTGCCGTCAGGTATGTAGCCGGTTTTGCCAAAGAACCAATAGAGCGACGTGCCTGAAGCGCGCGGTTATACCCGGCAAACTGAGGATTCGCTCCACCAACAATCGCCCGAACTTCCCCTGTGAAGCGGTCGACAACAACCATCGCCGTTTCCAGATCGCTCAATTTACGTTGTTTACGTAATTGTGGGATCCCTTCGGTCACTGCTTTTTCTGCGGCATCCTGGGAAACCTGATCAAATGTCGTGAAAATTTTCACCCCGGAGAGATCTTTGACCTTGTCGCCCAGTTTCTGCTGTAACTCCTGTTTAACCAGTTGCATAAACGCAGGCTGTGGTGAAATCACACCACCACGCGGCTGCACACCTAACGGGCGCGCACTTAGCGTGTTATAGAGATCCTGGTCAATAACTTTCTGCTCCTGCAACAAGCGCAATACGATATTACGCCGCTCCAGTGCCAGTTTTGGCCGGCTCCACGGATTATACAATGACGCCCCTTTCACCATACCAACCAGCAACGCCTGTTGATCCAGGCTCAGCTCTTCTACCGGTCGGCCAAAGTAATACAGGCTGGCAAGCGGGAAACCGCGAATCTCATTATTGCCACTCTGCCCCAGATAGACTTCATTCAGGTAGAGTTCCAGAATACGGTCTTTGCTGTAGCGGGCGTCCATAATCAGCGCCATATAGGCTTCATTGGCCTTACGCCACAAAGAACGCTCATTGGTCAAAAACAGGTTTTTGACCAACTGCTGCGTCAGAGTACTCCCCCCCTGAACAGCACGCCCGGCAGTAATATTCGCGATAAACGCACGGCCAATGGAGTACAGGCTTATCCCGTCATGTTCATAGAAATGCCGATCTTCTGTGGCAATCAGCGTGTCCACCAGCAGGTCAGGGAAGCCTGAGCGTTTCACAAACAAGCGTTCTTCACCATTGGGCGAAGACAGCATGGTTATCAGACGCGGGTCGAGACGCAACAGACCAAAACTGCGGCCATTGTCCATGTTCTGGATGGAATCCAGGTGATCACCATTAAACACCAGACGTGCCCGTACCTGACCTTCCTTGCCATCAGGGAAATCAAATGGACGGCGGATCATCTCAATACTGTTCGCCTGGACAGTAAACTCACCAGGGCGCGTCATCCGCGTCACCTGACGGTATTGCGTTGCTTCCAGCAAATTGATCATCTCTTTTTTGCTGGTGGGCATATCGGGTTCCAGGTTTACCATGCGGCCATAAACGGCTGCCGGTAATTGCCAAACCTGCCCGTCAATACGGCTGCGGATTTTCTGGTCGAGGTAAACCCCATATGCAGCGACAATCACTGCAAAAACAATGAACAGTTTTACCAGTAACCACAGCAACCAGCGCTTTTTGCCCGGAGGGCTCTTTTTCTTACCTTTCCGTTTACTCGGCATGGGCTCCTCGTCTTCGTCCTCATACTCATCGTCGTAATCGTCGTATTCGTCATCGTAATCATCATCCCGATGCCCGCGACGGCTTGCTTTCGGTTTTGAAGGACGGCCAGATTTGGGTTTACGTCCGATTGGTTCGCGGTCATTCCCCGCCATGCTTTTTCTCCAAAAAAACGCCAGGCGCAGGCGTTTGATTCTCATTGCTTGCGCCAATTCTGAAACAAGAAATCTCTCAAAAAACAGATAACCGCCTGATTCAGACTGGCGGTTGGTACTTTTTCGTCCTGCGGGTCGGCGCAGTTGTCGCGGGTGAGTCCGGCCAGAGATGCTTGGGATAACGCCCTTTCATCTCTTTTTGGACCTCCCGATACGCCCCTTGCCAGAACCCGCTCAAATCACTGGTTACCTGCAGCGGGCGCATTGCCGGTGAAAGCAGTTCCAGTGTTAGCGGAACACGATTCTGTGCAATACATGGGGTCACAGCTTCGCCATACATTTCCTGCATTCTTACCGAGAGTATTGGGGGTTTATCACTAAAATAACGAATGGCAACCCGACTCCCGGTGGGCACAGTGTAATGAGTTGGTAGCTCACTATCCAGACGTTGACGTAATGACCAGTCCAGTAAATTGCAAAGAGCTTTAACTAAATCCACATTCAGCAAAGCCTGTCGAGAACTAATCTGTTGAATTTCCGGTGCCAGCCAGGTGTCAATATTTGCCAATAATGCGTCATCATCCACACACGGCCAGTTGTACTCGGGCAACCAGTTCGCCGCACAGGCAATTCGCACCCGCATTTGTTGTGACGCTTCAGTCCAGTTCAGGGCGGACAAACCTTTATCACGTATGCCATTCAAAATCGCCTGAGTCATATCCGCCTGAGAAGGCCTGGCAAGTGGCTGGCTCTTCACCACCAACTCACCAATTTGCCAACGGCGAATAGCGCGCAATGTTCCCTGCTCTTCATGCCATTCCACACTGTCGCGCACTGCAACCAGGTGCCCCATTTCTGCCTGTACAGCGTCAATATCCAGCGGCAGCGCAAGCAGGATCCGGGCATCGGGTGACTGGTTGCCCTGTAACAGACTCACAGCGACCAGCCAGTCATAGCGGTGCAGTGCATTATCCTGGTCCAGCATTGCCCCCATACCATTCGCCAGTTGATAGCGCCCACTCTGTCCCCGCCGCCTGGCGATACGGTCAGCATAAGCCAAAGCCAACAACCGGGTTGCACACTGGCTATTCACTTCACCTACGGGTTCTTTCCTGTGGACACGCTGTAACAATTGCCGGGCGCGTTGGTTCCACTGAGGCGTATTGCGGTACAGTAAAATATTCAAATCACCATCAGCGCCTCTGGGTGGTTCTTCTATAATTGCCACTAATTTTGCCGCTGTCGCACGCTCATCTGCATCTCGCGCATTAGCCAGCATCACACCGGCGCGCGGCTCAACACCACAGGCAGCAACCTGGCGCCCCAGTTCAGTGAGCCGCCATTGCGCATCCATAACACCTAACAGTTGTAGTAAGGTTTGCGCAGCTGTTACCGCAGCATGTGGGGGCGCATCCAGCCAGGTCAACGCTGTAACATCATGGCAGCCCCATTGTGCAAGCTCCAGCAACAGCCCACTCATATCGCTGTGCAGAATATCAGGTTCGCTTTGTAGTGGTGCCCGTTCTGCCTGCTCTTTGCTGGTCAAATGGACACAAATACCCGGCTCAAGCCGCCCGGCACGACCAGCGCGTTGAGTCATAGAAGCCTGACTAATACGCAGCGTTTCCAGACGCGTTAATCCGGTACGGATATCAAACCGGGCTGCACGCTCCTGAGCGCTGTCCACCACCAGCCGTATGCCTTCAATCGTCAGACTGGTTTCAGCAATATTGGTTGCCAGCACCACCTTTCTTAAACCTTCTCCGGCAGGAAGAATCGCTTTGCGTTGTTCTGACAGCGGTAATGCGCCATACAAAGGACACAACACCACATCATCACTAATAAGAGATGACAAGGCCTCCTGCACACGCTGAATTTCACCAACACCGGGCAAAAACAACAACAAAGAGCCCGCTTCTTCCCGTAATAACTGGCTCACTGCACGGGCAACAGCCACATCAAAAGGGATATGGCTGGCCAGAGCCTGGTAACGGCGCTCGACGGGAAAAGCACGCCCCTGCGAAACCACCACTGGCGCATCAGGTAAACAAGTGCTCAGACGTTCATCATCCAGGGTTGCCGACATAATCAGTACCCGCAGGTCGTCACGCAACCCCGTTTGAACATCCAGCAATAACGCCAGAGCCATATCAGCCTGAAGACTACGCTCGTGAAATTCATCCAGTATGACCAGCGCCACACCGCTAAGCTCAGGATCCTGCTGAATCATGCGCGTGAGAATCCCTTCGGTGACGACTTCCAGCACAGTACGCGGGCCAACGCAGGTTTGCGCCCGCATGCGGTAACCAACAGTCTCCCCCGGTTCTTCACCCAACAATTCGGCAAGACGCTGCGCGACGTTGCGCGCGGCCAGCCTGCGGGGCTCAAGCAAGATAATCCGCCCTTTAGCGCGAAAATGCGCCAATAATTGCAGTGGCAGCCATGTCGATTTACCTGCACCGGTAGGCGCATTCAGCAAAACCTGCGGTGCCGTGTTCAGCGCACAAACCAGCTCATCCACAACTTCTGCAACAGGTAATAACGACACAGAGCACTCCTGGGGGTTAACATAAAAAGAGCAGCATTGTAGGCTGTACGCTGTGATTATGCACGGCCCGTAACTTTTACCACACCAGCAGACGACTATGCCTGAAACCAAACGGCTCTTTTTTGCCATTGCCCTGCCAACGCCTCTGCAGCAGGAAATTATCGACTGGCGCGCAACACACTTCCCTGAAACCACCGGGCGACCAGTTGCAGCGGCAAACCTTCATCTGACCCTGGCCTTTTTAGGTGATGTTACCGCTGAGAAACAACAAGTATTGATGCAACTGGCCCGCAGAATTCACCAGCGTAGTTTTTCTCTGACACTGGATGACGCCGGGTTATGGATGCGTTCACAGGTGATTTGGCTGGGAACCCGCAGCCCGGCGCGGGGATTACTGTCGCTGGCTGATATGCTGCGTGCGCAAGCGGCGCGCAATGGCTGCTACCAAAGCCCGCAGCCATTCCATCCCCATATCACACTGTGGCGCAACTCAGCGAGCGATGCCAGGCTCCCTGCCCCCGGTTTTAGCTGGTCTTTCACCGTCAATAATTTTGTTCTTTATGAATCACAATTTATCCGGGGCCGTACACGCTATACTCCGCTGGCTGAATTTCCCCTTGAGCACCCGGAGAATTAATGGATTTTTCCCCTGCACTGCGCCCTGCCACATTGGTACGCCGCTATAAACGTTTTCTGGCTGATGTTATTACTGAACAGGGCGAAGCCCTGACACTACATTGCCCTAATACGGGAGCGATGACCGGGTGTGGCAGCCCGGGCGACAAAGTCTGGTATTCCATCTCGGGTAACCCGAAAAGAAAGTATGCCTGCACCTGGGAACTGACAGAAACTCACAGTGGTGATGTTATTTGTGTTAACACACAGCGTGCCAATCAACTCACAGAAGAAACCTTGCGGGATGAATGTATTCCAGCTTTAGCTGGCTATGAAAATATTAAGCGTGAGGTAAAATACGGGCACGAAAACAGCCGGTGCGATTTTATGTTACAGGCATGTAAACAGGTTAACTGCTATATTGAAGTTAAGTCTGTCACGCTCTCGGACGAGGGTCAGGGCTATTTTCCTGATGCAGTGACGACCCGTGGTCAAAAGCATTTGCGTGAACTGATAGCAATTGCGGAACAGGGGGAACGCGCGGTATTACTGTTTGCGGCGTTACACACCGCCATTACCTGTGTCTCGCCCGCCAGCCACATTGATGCGGCCTATGCGCAGTTGCTGAAACAGGCACTGCACAGCGGCGTAGAGGTTTATGCCTGGGGCGCCTCAATCAGCCCTGAAAAAATGGTACTGAACCGCCCGCTCAATGTTGTGGTCTAACAGATTGTTTCGTGTCAGTATGTTGTTGGATAAATGCTGCGCGCGTGAATACGCTTTTCCTCACAGGGTTGTCAAGAGGTGTGTTTATATAATTGCTATCCGGAAAAGCTTCTGTTATTTATAGCGACCTGATTTTCCCCCGACAGGGGATCGATAGTGCGTGTTAAGGAGAAGCAACATGCAAGAAGGGCAAAACCGTAAAACATCGTCCCTGAGTATTCTCGCCATCGCTGGGGTGGAACCATATCAAGAAAAACCGGGCGAAGAGTATATGAACGACGCCCAATTAGCGCACTTCAGGCGCATTCTTGAAGCATGGCGTAATCAGCTCAGGGATGAAGTAGACCGTACCGTAACACACATGCAGGATGAGGCAGCAAACTTCCCGGATCCGGTTGACCGGGCAGCCCAGGAAGAAGAGTTCAGCCTTGAACTGCGTAACCGTGACCGTGAACGTAAGCTGATCAAAAAAATCGAAAAAACGCTTAAGAAAGTGGAAGACGAAGATTTCGGCTACTGCGAATCCTGTGGTGTTGAAATTGGCATTCGTCGTCTGGAAGCCCGTCCTACCGCTGACTTATGCATTGACTGCAAAACACTGGCAGAAATCCGCGAAAAACAAATGGCTGGTTAATCCACCCGCGGTAAATCTCCCTTTCTTCGGCGGGCTTTCCCGCCGAAGCAACCTCCCGCGCTGAATCATGTCTGCAAACAGTTATATTGGGCGTTTCGCTCCCTCACCTTCTGGCGAGTTACATTTCGGTTCCCTGATTGCCGCATTAGGCAGTTATCTCCAGGCTCGTTCCTGTCTGGGCGTCTGGCTGGTGCGTATCGAAGATATCGACCCGCCTCGCGAAGTGCCGGGGGCTGCCACCACGATTTTGCGCCAGCTTGAACATTATGGGTTGCACTGGGATGGCGAGGTATTGTGGCAATCGCACCGTCACCAGGCATACCGGGATGCTCTGCACTGGCTGGCAAGCCAGAACATGAGCTATTTTTGTACCTGTACCCGGGCTCAGATTCAGGCCAGTGGGGGTTTTTACCCAGGCTGGTGCCGGGATAAACACCATAGCGCCGGGCACGCTGCGATTCGGCTACGACAAACCCATCCAGTTACCCATTTTCACGATAAACTGCGTGGCGAGATATACGCCAGCGATGCAATGGCCAGGGAAGATTTTATCATTCATCGGCGTGACGGGCTGTTCGCCTACAACCTGGCTGTTGTGGTTGATGACCATTTCCAGGGGGTAACAGAAATCGTGCGTGGCGCCGACCTGATTGAACCGACAGTGCGCCAAATAGCGTTATACCGGTATTTTGGCTGGGCTGAACCTGGCTATATTCATTTACCCCTTGCCTGTAACGCGCATGGCGATAAATTATCCAAGCAAAACCACGCACCAGCGCTGCCACAAGGCGACCCAAGGCCCGTTCTTGTCCAGGCGTTAGCATTTCTTAACCAACCCGTTCCACCCGGCTGGCAAGACCTGAATACTGGTGAGTTGCTGGCTTTTGCAGTAAAAAACTGGCAATTAAGTCATGTTCCGGCTACGGTCAGCGCGAATCCGGCATTCTCAAATGGTGAACACTGAGCTATGATTAGCCGCTGTTTTATCCCGACCACGATACACAGAGGTGCAACATTTTTACCCGAGTCGCTAATTTTTGCCGTAAGGTGCTAAACCGCGAGGAGTCTGAAACTCCTGAGGTGCTTATGCAACCGAAGATGACCGTTATCCCGCGAGAACAGCATACGATCTCCCGCAAAGATATCAGTGAAAATGCCCTCAAGGTACTTTACCGGCTAAATAAAGCAGGCTATGACGCGCTGCTGGTAGGTGGTGGTGTCCGGGATTTACTCCTCGGCGCTCGCCCAAAAGATTTTGATGTCACCACAAGTGCCACACCGGAGCAAGTGCGCAAACTGTTCCGTAATTGTCGCCTGGTCGGGCGCCGGTTTCGTCTGGCTCATGTTATGTTCGGCCCGGAAATTATCGAAGTTGCCACCTTCCGTGGTCATCACGAATTACATGACAGTGACAGAACCACATCTCAGCTCGGCCAGAATGGCATGTTGCTGCGCGATAACATCTTCGGGTCGATTGAAGAAGACGCCCAACGGCGTGACTTTACAATTAACAGCCTTTATTACAATGTCGCTGACTTTACGATTCGTGATTATGTCGGTGGTCTGCAAGACTTGCAGGAAGGCATTATTCGCCTGATTGGCGACCCGGAAACACGTTACCGGGAAGACCCGGTACGTATGCTGCGTGCCGTTCGTTTTGCCGCCAAATTGAATATGACAATCAGCCCGGAAACAGCCGAGCCGATTCCACGCCTTGCTTCTCTGCTAAATGATGTTCCCCCTGCCCGCCTGTTTGAAGAATCGCTTAAAATGCTGCAGGCGGGTTATGGTTACCGGACTTATCAGCTACTGTGCCAGTACCAACTTTTTCAACCCCTGTTTCCGGGTATTGCGCGCTATTTCACCGAGCATGGTGACAGCCCGATGGAGCGTATTATCACCCGGGTACTCAAGAACACCGACTCGCGTTTGCAGAATGATTTGCGCGTGAACCCGGCGTTTTTGTTTGCGGCGATTTACTGGTATCCCCAACAGGAAATGGCGCAAAAAATTGCTCATGAAGGTGGTTTGACCTGGTTTGACGCTTTTTCGCTGGCCATGAATGACTTGCTGGACGAAGCGTGCCGCTCACTGGCTATCCCGAAACGCATTACCACCATTATCCGTGATATCTGGCAATTACAATTACGTCTCTCACGCCGCCAGGGTAAACGTGCATGGAAATTGATGGAACATCCAAAATTCCGTGCAGCATACGATTTACTGGAAATGCGGGCTGAAGCGGAACGTAACCCGGAATTACAGCGCCTTGCTCAATGGTGGGGTGAATTCCAGGCTGCAACACCGCCGGTGCAAAAAGAAATGCTCAACCAGCTAGGTGATGACAGTCCCGCTCGCCGTAAGCGCCATCGCCCCCGCCGGAGAACCCCGAGACGTGAAGGCAATTCATGACGCGGGTTTATATCGCTATTGGCAGCAACCTGGCGTCTCCACTAAACCAGGTAGAGGCTGCCATTGATGCACTGAAACAATTGCCTGATAGCCAGGTGGTTGCTGTCTCGCCTTTTTTCCGTACCCCACCCCTTGGGCCGCAGGATCAGCCTGATTACCTGAATGCCGCCGTTGCGCTGGACACAACCCTCACGCCTCTGGCTTTGCTGGATAACACGCAGGAAATTGAACGCCAACAAGGACGGGTACGTAAAGCAGAACGCTGGGGGCCGCGAACTCTGGATCTGGATATCATGCTGTATGGCAATGACACCATTGAGAATGAACGCCTGACCATCCCGCATTACGATATGAAGCATCGTATGTTCATGCTCTGGCCTTTGTTCCAACTGGCACCAGATTTATTTTTCCCTGATGGGCAAAGTTTGCGTGACTGCCTGTCCTGCCTGAAAGATACCCCGCCAGAACGCTGGTAGTCGTTTTTTCGAGCTGGATCATTTCAGTCAGTCGAGTGCTGTTTTTCTGTTCACCCGTCAACCGAATTCAGCGCAAAATAACTAACACCTCCCCCCACATTCTTCTAGAATGCCCTGTCCTATATTTTTCCTATGATGCGACGGGGTAACCATGAAACCAACCACCATGACTCACCTGCGCCAGCTAAAAGACCAGAACAAGAAATTTGCGACTATAACCGCCTACGATTTTAGTTTTGCAAAACTCTTTTTCGATGAAGGGATTCGGGTAATGCTGGTCGGCGATTCTCTGGGGATGACCGTTCAGGGGCACGATTCCACTTTGCCTGTAACAGTTGCAGATATTGCCTATCACACAACCGCAGTACGCCGTGGCGCGCCGGAATGCCTGTTACTGGCTGATTTGCCTTTTATGGCGTATGCCACGCCGGAGCAAGCCTTTGAGAATGCGGCAACCGTGATGCGTGCCGGAGCCAATATGGTAAAACTCGAAGGGGGAAGCTGGCTTGCAGATACCGTGCGTATGCTTACCGAGCGTGCTGTGCCGGTTTGCGGCCACCTGGGGCTGACGCCACAGTCAGTCAATATTTTCGGTGGTTATAAAGTTCAGGGCCGTGATACTGCTGCCGCAGCAACCCTGTTTGATGACGCCAAAGCACTTGAAGCGGCAGGGGCACAAATGCTGGTGCTGGAGTGTGTTCCGGTAGCTTTAGCTGAACGGGTAACCCAAGCGTTATCCATTCCGGTGATTGGTATTGGTGCAGGTAATGTCACTGACGGGCAGATTCTTGTGATGCATGATGCATTCGGGATCACCGGCGGGCATATCCCGAAATTTGCTAAAGATTTTCTTCGTGAAACGGGTGATATACGCGCAGCCGTTCGGGCCTACGTTCACGAAGTCGAAACGGGTGTTTATCCGGGTGAAGAACATAGTTTTCAGTAACGGGAGTAGGTTGTGTTAATTGTTGAATCACTCAGCGTCCTGCGCCAGCACATTCGTGAATGGCGGCAGGCAGGAAAGCGCATTGCGCTGGTTCCCACTATGGGCAACCTGCACGATGGCCATATGACACTGGTTGATGAAGCCCGTCGCCATGCCGATATTGTTGTTGTTTCTGTTTTTGTGAACCCAATGCAATTTGACCGGGCGGATGACCTGGCGCGTTACCCGCGCACACTGCAGGAAGATTGTGAAAAGCTCAATCGCCGCCGCGTGGATCTGGTCTTTGCACCCGCGCCATCCGAAATCTACCCTCAGGGGATGGATACCCAGACCTATGTAGAAGTTCCCGGGCTCTCCACCATGCTGGAAGGTGCCAGCCGCCCCGGTCATTTCCGCGGTGTTGCGACCATTGTCAGCAAGTTACTGAACCTGGTTCAGCCTGATGTTGCCTGCTTTGGTGAGAAAGACTACCAGCAACTGGCTCTGATTCGCAAAATGGTGGCGGATATGGGCTATGACACAGAGATTGTTGGCGTACCTATTGTACGCGCGAAAGATGGCCTGGCACTCAGTTCACGCAATGGTTACCTGACCAGTGAGCAGCGAAAACTCGCGCCTGGGCTGTACCAGGTGATGAACACTGTTGCGGAAAAACTGCGTCAGGGAGAACGGAGCCTGGATGAAATTCTGGCTCTGGCAGCCGCAGAACTGAATGAAAAAGGTCTGCGTAGCGATGATCTGCAAATTCGTGATGCGGACTCACTTGAAGCACTGAGTGAACAAAGCAAAGCCGCTGTGATTCTGATGGCGGCATGGCTCGGGCAGGCACGCCTGATTGATAATATGGTCGTTACACTGACACGCTAGACAGTGTACATAAAACGGGCAATACTGCCCTGGTTCCGGTGTGTTGAGGCACACCGTCAGTCAATGCCACAAAGGTTTAAACTATGATTCGCAAAATGCTGCAAGGCAAACTCCATCGTGTCAAAGTGACGCTGGCAGACTTACATTATGAAGGGTCCTGCGCCATCGACAAAGATTTCCTTGAGGCGGCCGGGATCCTTGAGTACGAAGCCATTGATATCTATAACGTCACCAACGGGAAACGTTTTTCAACCTACGCCATTGCCGGCGAGCGCGGTTCGAAAATCATTTCGGTAAACGGTGCCGCAGCACACTGTGCAGATGTCGGCGACATTCTGATTATCGCCAGCTATGTGGATGTGCCTGATGAGCAGGCCCGCGACTGGCACCCGAAAGTGGCTTATTTCGATGGTGACAACGAAATGAAACGCCTGGCAAAAGCTGTACCGGTACAGGTCGCCTGATTAAGTGTTTCCAGGGTTGGTTGAACCAGCCCTGGTTCATAGAACAAGCGCCCGCTTCGCTAGCTATGTGAACCAGGTTTAATAAGGACAAACGGTGGGTTTTTCTGCTGTTGGTGCCATAAGCTGGTTACGCTACCACCCCCTGCCGCCACAATTTGCTGGCGAAATTGCTCACTGGTCAGAATTTCTCTGGCTGGCAACATGGCCTGTAACAACGCCAGTGAAATACCACAAATAACCTCGCATCCTGGGTGTTTATGGCTTAACAATGCGGCTGCACGATAAGGTGGCGCAGATGGCAGGTCGGTTAAAAAAATCACGCCATCGCCGCTGTCGGTATTATGCAACGCATCACACATAGCACGGCTGAGCATATTATTACTCATTTCGGGCCAAAAATTCACCGTACAGCATTGTGGCAACACACCTGCCTGTGCTTCCAGCGCATCCCGAATTTCCAGTGCCATATTGTTATGGCAGGTAATTACCCAACCCAGCATCACCCATCCTCCTGAAGTACCATACCAGTGTGCCAGACGGGAATAATGATGTTGTGACGTTTATCAATAATGGTCGGTTTCCCCGGCAAAATATTACCGGGGAAGAAGGAAGCACTAACCTAACTGCGCAGACCTCGCCCACGCTGAATTAAAAACCAGCATAACGCATAAAATAATGCAATAAAGCCAACTAATACCGCTACAGTGAAGCTCAGCGAAACATCAGCAATACCCAGAAAACCAAAGCGGAAACCACTTATCATGTAAACGATAGGGTTCAGGTGAGATAATCCGCGCCAGAACGGCGGCAATAAAGTCAGGGAATAAAATACCCCGCCCAAATACGTTAACGGTGTCAGCACGAATGTAGGAATCAGGCTGATATCATCAAACGTTTTGGCAAAAATAGCATTCAGCAAACCAGCCAGTGAAAACAGGATAGTGGTCAGTAACAGTGTCAGGGCAACAAATAACCATGAATGCACCTGAAAAGGGACAAAGAATAACGAAACCGCCGTTACCAATACCCCCACACACAAGCCACGCGCCACTCCTCCGCCGATAAATCCGGCGATCACAACATGAGTCGGTACCGGAGCAACCAGCAATTCCTCAATATTACGCTGAAATTTTGCACTGAAGAATGATGAGGCCACATTCGCATAAGAGTTGGTGATAACCGACATCATAATCAACCCGGGTACGATAAACTGCATATAAGTAAACCCATGCATTTCACCAATACGCGAACCAATCAGGTTACCGAAGATAATGAAGTAGAGCGTCATGGTGATAACAGGTGGCACCAGTGTCTGAACCCAAATACGCATAAAGCGGTGGATCTCTTTGGTCCAGATACTTTTTAACGCAACCCAATACAGCTGCATCATTCCTGGCCTCCTTTTTTCTCATGCACCAGCGTAACGAACAGCTCTTCCAGGCGGTTTGCCTTGTTACGCATACTTAATACCTGAACACCCTGTTTGCTTAACTGGCTGAACACACTGTTTATCCCTTGTTCCCGCAAGATTTCTACTTCAAGCGTTGCGGTATCAACCAGACGATAATTGTAACCATCCAGCACAGGCAGTGGGCTTTTCGGTGCAAGATCCAACAGGAAAGTCTCAGACTTCAGTTTAGAAAGCAGCGCCTTCATTGAGGTATTTTCAACTAACTCACCACTTTGAATAATCCCAATATTGCGGCACAGCATTTCTGCTTCTTCCAGATAATGAGTTGTCAGGATAATTGTCGTCCCCTGATCGTTCAGATCCTTCAGAAACCCCCACATTGAGCGGCGCAGTTCAATATCAACGCCCGCTGTCGGTTCATCGAGAATCAATAAGCGCGGCTCATGCATCAGCGCACGGGCAATCATCAGGCGTCGTTTCATCCCGCCCGATAACATTCTTGCGCGCTCGTTGCGTTTGTCCCATAGATCCAGTTGGGTGAGATATTTTTCACTGCGTCGGAAGGCTTCGTGGCGTTCAACCCCATAATATCCCGCCTGGTGAACCACAATTTGCTGAACGGTTTCAAAGGGATTGAAGTTAAATTCCTGCGGCACCAGGCCCAATTGACGTTTGGCATTCACAACGTCCCGGTCAAGGTCATACCCAAACACTCGTACCAGTCCTGAGGTTTTATTTACGAGAGAGCTGATAATGCCAATAGTGGTTGATTTACCTGCGCCATTTGGTCCGAGCAGTGCATAAAAGTCACCGGCTTCAACGGTTAAATCAATGCCGCGCAGCGCCTGAACACCACCCGGGTAGATTTTTTTGAGTTTTTCTAACTCAAGTGCATACGTCATAGGTTACCAATTACCTTGATTATTACACTGTCTGTGTGGTTTAACATAAAATCGAATTGCTTATTGTAGTCCAATGCGTCTATCTGTTGACAGGTCAGAAACCTCCATGAAAGATATTGAAACACTCATCAGCAATAACCGTGTCTGGTCCAGGTTATTAAAAGAAGAAGAACCTGGATTTTTTGAACAACTGGCACTGTCTCAAAAACCACGCTTTCTATGGATAGGTTGCTCCGACAGCCGCGTTCCTGCTGAACGCCTGACCGGGTTGGAACCCGGAGAAATATTTGTGCATCGCAATGTTGCAAATCTGGTCATTCATACTGATTTGAACTGTCTCTCTGTTGTCCAGTACGCAGTCGATGTGCTGGAAGTCGAACACATTATTATTTGCGGCCACTATGGCTGTGGTGGTGTACAGGCCGCTGTCGAAAACCCGGAATTAGGGTTAATAGATAACTGGTTACTGCATATTCGAGATATCTGGTTCAAACACAGCACACTACTGGGAGAACTTCCACAAGAACGCCGGATGGACACCTTGTGTGAGCTGAATGTGATGGAGCAGGTCTATAACCTGGGCCACTCAACCATTATGCAATCCGCCTGGAAGCGCGGCCAAAAAGTCGCCCTTCATGGCTGGGTTTACGGGATCCATGACGGTTTACTACGCGACCTGGATGTCTCCGCCACCAGCCGCTCTGGCCTTGAACAACAATACCGTAATGGTATTTCCAACCTTAAGCTCACACACCACAGCCACAAATAATAGCAAAAGGGGCGTGATTCGCCCCTTTCCTATTTGTGCTAAACACAGCGATGCTAAGCCTGAATTATGTAAACGCCGTTAGTATCACTCATCCAGCAAAGTGACTTTACCAATATATGGCAAGTGGCGGTAATTTTGCGCGTAGTCAATGCCGTAGCCCACCACGAACTCATCCGGAATAGAAAAACCGACATACTCCACATTCACGTTCACTTCGCGGCGTGATGGTTTGTCCAGCAAAGTACAAATAGCCAGCGATTTTGGCTCACGCAGGCTCAATATTTCACGTACTTTACTGAGGGTATTACCCGAGTCGATAATGTCTTCCACAATCAAAATATCTTTACCGCGGATATCTTCATCCAGGTCTTTGAGAATTTTGACATCACGCGTACTGGACATGCCGCTGCCGTAACTGGAGGCAGTCATAAAGTCGACTTCATGCGGAACATGAACTTCACGGCACAGGTCAGCCATAAACATAAATGACCCGCGCAACAACCCAACCAGCACCATTTCATTACCCCGACCACGGTAATGCTCAGTGATCTGACGCCCTAACGCTTCAATTCGCGCCTTGATTTCCGCCGCCGGAATCATCACTTCAACAGTATGTTTCATTTCTATAACCATATGATTTAAATATAAATCATTAAATGCCAGTCACTTCTCAGCCAGCATCATGAATTTGCCGGGGAAGTATAACAGCAAACGCTGTTTAACGCTCAGCCGGATCAAAAAGCAAATTTTGTGATGCATATCACATTTGTTAATGACTATAATTAAATACGTCTTAATTATTAAAAGAGTGTTTATGTCTGTAAATAAAGAAGCTACGCAGTCACGTTGGCTCGTCATCATTACGGCACTGTTTGCATTATTAACAGGGTTGTATTTGTTGATTGGCGGGATTTGGCTCGTCGCCATTGGCGGCTCCTGGTACTACCCCATTGCGGGTATCGTAATGTTACTCACCGCAGCACTGGTATGGCGTGGCAAGCGCTCCGCTCTTGTGTTGTACGGGGCATTCTTACTTTGCACCATGATATGGTCTGTCTGGGAAGTGGGTTTCGATTTCTGGGCACTGACACCACGCTGCGATATTCTGGTGTTCTTCGGCATCTGGTTAATTTTGCCTTTCATCTGGCGTCGCCTTGCCACACCTTCGTCACTGGCTGTTCCCACTTTGGGCGTCAGCCTGGTGGTAAGCGGCATTATTCTTGGATGGGCGATTTTCAACGACCCGCAAGAAATCAATGGTACGCTGAGCAATGACACCACTTCCGCCACACAGCAAACCAGCACAGTGTCTGACGGGGACTGGCCTGCTTATGGGCGTACTCAGGAAGGGCAGCGTTACTCCCCTCTCAAACAAATTAACGACACCAATGTTCATCAGTTAAAAGAAGCCTGGCGCTTCCGGACTGGTGACCTGAAAACAGCCAGTGATCCGGTAGAAATCACTGATGAAGTCACCCCGATTAAAATTCGTGACACGCTTTATCTGTGTACTCCGCATCAGCGCCTGTTTGCACTGGATGCCGCAACAGGGAAAGAGAAATGGTCGTTTGACCCACAACTGAAAACCGACCCGTCATTCCAGCATGTGACCTGTCGTGGTGTGTCTTACCATGAGGCAACCCCGGAGAACGCACCAGCAGATGTGGTTGCCGACTGCCCGCACCGCATCCTTCTGCCTGTGAATGACGGGCGGCTGTTTGCCCTGAATGCAGACACTGGTAAGTTGTGCGAAACCTTCGCCAACAAAGGTGTGCTGAACCTGCAAACTAACATGCCGGTTACCACGCCGGGTATGTACGAACCCACTTCGCCACCCGTTGTTACTGACAAAGTGATTGTGATTGCGGGCGCTGTAACCGACAACTTCTCAACCCGTGAACCGTCCGGCGTAATTCGTGGTTTTGATGTAAATACCGGGAAACTGGTTTGGGCATTTGACCCGGGTGCCAAAGACCCGAATGCTATTCCGGCAGATGAACATCACTTTACGCTGAATTCACCTAACTCCTGGGCTCCGGCCTCTTACGATGCCAAACTGGACCTGGTCTATTTGCCGATGGGTGTCACCACGCCGGATATCTGGGGTGGTAACCGTACGCCTGAGCAGGAGCGTTATGCCAGCAGCATCGTCGCGTTGAATGCATCGACCGGTAAGCTTGCCTGGTCATATCAAACTGTTCACCACGACCTGTGGGATATGGACATGCCAGCCCAGCCGACACTGGCTGATATCAAAGATAAAAATGGCAATACCATTCCGGCAATTTATGCTCCTGCGAAAACCGGTAATATCTTTGTGCTCGACCGCCGTACGGGTAAACCTATTGTGCCGGCACCGGAAAAACCGGTTCCTCAGGGTGCAGCTAAAGGTGATCATGTTTCCCCCACTCAGCCGTTCTCTGACCTGACTTTCCGCCCGGCCAAAAAACTGACAGGTGCGGACATGTGGGGCGCGACAATGTATGACCAGTTAGTCTGCCGCGTAATGTTCCACCGTCTGCGTTATGATGGCATTTTCACTCCACCATCAGAGCAAGGTACGCTGGTCTTCCCGGGTAACCTTGGCATGTTTGAATGGGGAGGTATCTCCATTGATCCGCAACGCCAGGTGGCGATTGCTAACCCAATGGCGTTGCCTTTCGTCTCCCGCCTGGTTCCACGTGGCCCGGGTAACCCAATGGAGCCGCCGAAAGATGCCAAAGGTTCAGGCACTGAATCCGGTATTCAGCCCCAGTACGGCGTACCTTATGGCGTCACGCTGAACGCTTTCTTATCGCCGTTTGGTCTGCCGTGTAAACAACCGGCCTGGGGTTATATTTCCGCTCTGGATCTGAAAACCAACCAGGTTGTGTGGAAGAAACGTATTGGTACCGTGCGTGACAGTTCACCTGTTCCGCTACCTTTCCGGATGGGCATGCCGATGCTCGGTGCACCCATTTCAACAGCAGGCAATGTTCTGTTCATCGGTGCAACCGCAGATAACTACCTGCGTGCTTACAACATGAGTAACGGGAAAAAACTCTGGGAAGCACGTCTGCCAGCAGGTGGCCAGGCAACACCGATGACATATGAAGTCAATGGTAAGCAGTATGTTCTGATAGCCGCAGGCGGACATGGTTCGTTTGGCACCAAACTGGGGGATTATATTATTGCCTGGGCACTGCCAGACCAGAAATAACCTGCTGTATGACTGATAACATGCAGAATTAAGGCGGAATATCATTCCGTAACCAATAAAAGAGCCGGTCGCCTCAAAAGAGTGACCGGCTCTTTTCAATAACAACTGTTCTCGGGTTGCTTAAACCTCGCCGACAGTAAAGCCCAGCATCATGCCCGTATCTTCGTGTTCTAACAGGTGGCAATGTGCCATGTAAGCATGTTCCGCACTGGCGACATAATCAAAGCGCACCAGTACTTCGCTGCGCCTGCCTTCTACCCGAACAGTGTCCTTCCATCCCCGGCGATGCTCAGCAGGTGGCTGGCCATTTTCAGTTAATATCCGGAATTGCATGCCGTGAATATGGAAAGGATGCAGCATCATGTCGCCTTCCCCGGAGATAACCCAGCGTTCATATCGCCCTTGTGGGACATGAAACGCCGGGTGATGCATATCGAAAGCTTTACCATTAATACGGTTGGCGGTATAGAGATCAAATGCCTCCTGCCCCATTGCTGAATTACTCATATGATGGGTTTGTGGCATTCCTTGCATGCCAGACATCCCCTGCATGCTGTTCATATCACTGGCATGATGCATGTTCATGCCTGCCATGTTCCCACGGCCCATGGCCTGCTGACCATATTTGTCTTTCAAAGCCTGCATGCCCTGGCTGTCTAACCGTGGGTCCATACTCAATGTCAACACACGCTGAGTCAGCCCTTCAAGGGCAGGTAGTGCAGGTAATGCCACCAGTGTATCGGGTAAATCCCCCGATGCCGGAATACGCAGTGGGCGAATACCAACGACCGGGCAGGGCTTATCAAAGGGCGGTAATGTCATGCCCATTTGAGTGACCGGGAGAGTGACCAGGTCAAAAGGGGTACCATCACTGGTATCCACCATGATTTCAAAGCGCTCTCCCATTAATAGCGGCAGGGAAGTGGTTTTGACAGGTTCAGGTAATAACCCGCCATCGCTGGCTATCACGTAGAAAGGGCGATTATCACTGGCGGCAATTGTCAACGAACGCGCATTACAGCCATTCAGTAAACGCAGCCGTAACCAGCCTCGTGGTGGCGCATGTTGCGGGTATTCGGCACCATTACACAATAATGTATCGCCAAACCAGCCGACCGCCGCTGTCATCATATCCAGCTGATAATCTATTTCTCCGGCAGTAGTAAAACGCTTGTCCTGAATAATCAGTGGTACATCATCAATCCCCCACTGCTTCGGTAGTCGCAATGCTCCCTGTGCAGCATCATCAATCAGCACTAATCCGGCCAGCCCCATCGCGACCTGCTGGCCTGTATGTTTATGGTAATGGGGATGAAACCAACAAGTGGATGCAGCCTGGTCAGGCGTGAAAGTCACCGTTCGGGTTTCCCCTGGTGCGATAATCCCTTGCGGGCCGCCATCCACACTGCCAGGAATTGCCAGCCCATGCCAGTGCACAGTCGTGGGTTGTGAAAGTGCATTATGCATTTCCACTGTTACCTCAGTCCCTTTATTCAGTGCCAGCGCCGGTCCCAAAAGATTGCCGTTATATCCCCAGGTTGTGACCTGCTTCCCATTAAAAAGTGTTTTCCCGGCCTGAATCCGTAAGCGAATTTTACCGTGGATATCCGCCTGGAGCAGGTCTGGTACCGGCAATGCCGGGCGCTCAGAAAGGACAGGCATTCTGGCCCAGGTGGGTATTACGCTCAGTGCGCCCAAAGCAGCTGAATACTTAATAAACTCACGACGTCGCATTCTTTTCTCCATTGCAGGTGATGACATAATGAGCGCAGTCTAAACCCTGACCTAACAGGAAGGTCAATCTGCGTTAAACACAAGAAATCACTTCCCGAATACTGTAAATATGCTAACGTTTTATTTCCGCAATCACGTGGTCAGAGCAATGAAGACGTTTGTTAAAATAACCATCCTGGGATGTTTGTTAGCTTTCTCCTCCGCCAGTCAGGCATTGAATGAAGCAGAAGCCGAAGATATGGCTGATTTAACAGCTGTATTTGTATACTTAAAAAATGATTGCGGTTATCAGGATTTACCTAATGACCAAATTCGCCACGCTCTGATTTTCTTTGCACAGCAAAATCAGTGGGACCTGAGTAATTACGACAGTTTTAATATGAAAAAAATGGGGGAAGAGAGTTACCGCGATTTAAGTGGTATTGCGATTCCCACCGCTAAAAAATGCAAATCGTTGGCCCGTGACTCACTGAGCCTGCTGGCCTACGTAAAATAGCCCACCTCTGGCCCCTTTGTTGAAATAATGACCGTGCATGCGCGGTCATTGTTCGTTATGATGTTGCGCCCATTTTATCCGGGTGTTAATGAAGGAGGTGCCAACACATGGCTGAAAATCGCCAGTGGCATGAAACGCTACACGATCAATTTGGTCAGTACTTTGCTGTTGATAATGTGCTGTACCATGAAAAGACAGATCACCAGGATCTGATTATCTTTGAAAATAGCGCATTTGGGCGCGTAATGGCGCTGGATGGCGTGGTACAAACGACTGAACGCGATGAGTTCATTTACCACGAAATGATGACTCATGTCCCTTTGCTGGCCCATGGCCAGGCAAAACATGTGCTGATTATCGGTGGTGGTGATGGCGCGATGTTACGTGAAGTTTGCCGCCATAAAAATGTTGAAACCATTACAATGGTGGAAATTGATGCGGGCGTAGTGTCTTTTTGCCGCCAGTATCTGCCACACCATAACGCCGGTGCCTATGACGACCCACGCTTTAAGCTGGTCATTGACGATGGCGTGAATTTTGTTAACCAAACCACGCAAACGTTTGACGTTATTATTTCTGACTGTACTGACCCGATTGGCCCCGGAGAAAGCCTGTTTACTTCCGCGTTCTACGAAGGGTGTAAACGTTGTCTCACGCCTGGGGGTATTTTTGTCGCCCAAAATGGTGTTTGCTTCCTGCAACAGGATGAAGCTATTGGCAGCCACCGCAAACTGAGCCATTACTTTGGTGATGTCAGCTTTTACCAGGCCGCTATCCCCACCTATTACGGTGGCGTAATGACATTTGCCTGGGCGACTGACAATACGGCTCTGCGCCATCTGCGTACCGAAATCATTCAGTCGCGTTTCCGCCAGGCCAGCCTGACTTGTCGCTATTACAACCCGGCAATTCACACTGCGGCGTTTGCCCTGCCCCAGTATTTACTTAACGCCCTTTCCGGCCCCGATTCCTGAGGAGGTGAGCGAAATTGAAAAAGCTGAAACTACATGGCTTTAATAATCTCACTAAAAGCCTGAGTTTTTGTATCTACGATATTTGTTATGCCAAGACACCCGCTGAGCGTGATGGCTATATTGCTTATATTGATGAGTTGTATAACGCCAACCGTTTGACAGAGATTCTGAGCGAAACCTGTTCAATTATTGGCGCTAATATTCTGAATGTTGCCCGCCAGGATTATGAACCGCAGGGTGCCAGCGTGACAATTCTGGTCAGTGAAGAACCCATTGACCCACTACACATTGATAAATCTGAAAATCCAGGGCCACTGCCTGAAGCCGTCGTTGCTCACCTGGATAAAAGCCACATTTGCGTGCACACTTATCCGGAAAGCCATCCCGAAGGGGATTTATGTACTTTCCGTGCAGATATTGAAGTCTCTACTTGTGGTGTTATTTCTCCCCTGAAGGCACTGAATTACCTTATCCACCAGTTAGAATCCGATATCGTCACCATTGACTACCGCGTCAGGGGCTTTACCCGGGATATTAACGGCATGAAACACTTCATCGACCATGAGATAAATTCTATTCAGAATTTTATGTCTGAAGATATGAAGTCGCTGTACGATATGGTGGATGTGAATGTTTACCAGGAGAATATCTTTCACACCAAGATGCTGTTGAAAGAATTCGATCTGAAACACTATATGTTCCATACCCGGCCAGAAGATTTAACCGCCGCAGAACGTAAAGTGATAACAGATCTGTTATGGAAAGAGATGCGCGAAATTTATTACGGGCGCAATATTCCGGCAATGTAAAGGTAACAGGTTAAAGCCTTGCTATATGCAGGGCTTTAAATTTTTTCTCTGAGCCAGAGATAACCCAAACATTACCTTTCTGGATGGCTTATTTTTTATCCGGATAAACCTGACAGAAACACGACCAGTTTTTCTGCCGTATCACTATCCGTATCACTTTCTATCGTGCACAGCCTGAGCAGTTGTCAGCCACTGCCCTCGTTCTTAAGTCAGATCAACGTCTTTATAACCAAAGAACCATGTGAGGATAAAACCGCATGCATAGGAGATTAATATACCCGCTGCGTAAACGCCCATTCCCGCATAAATACCCAGGCTGGATGTCATCAGCGGCAACGAAACCAAACCTGATGGACCGAACACGGTATTCAGACCAATTGGCAATCCCAGCCAGGCAACCATGCCAATAAAAAAGCCGCCGCAGGCACCACCAAGACAGGCAGTCACAAACGGTTTAACACGGGGTAGCGTCACAGCATAGATCAGCGGTTCACCCACGCCCAGCAGACCGGGGATAATCGCCCCCTTCACCTGATTACGCGTTACGGAATCTTTCCCCGCCCGGAAGTACAACGCTAATGCCGCGCCAACCTGCCCGCCACCGGCCATAGCCAGAATCGGGAATAAGGAGTTGAAACCCTGCGCATCCATCAGCGCGAAATAAACCGGGATAAAACCCTGATGTACACCAAAGACCACTGCTATCAGGAACAGGCCAGCCAGTACCGCGCTGCCAAATGGGTTACCGTTCAGATGCAGGAACAGCCAGGACATACCTTTAAACAGCTCGCCGCCAAACGGCATAATCAGCGTAAAGGTCAGCATACCAGTGATAAGCAGTGTCAGTAGAGAAGTGACTATCATATCGAGGTTATCCGGGACAATCTTGCGGATTTGCCGTTCGATCCACGCCCCCAGAATCGCGGCAATCAGCACGCCGACAATATTGCCGCGTGGGTCTATCCCCATGCCGAAGAAGCTATCGATACCGGAGAAATAACCCACTGTCGCTTCCGGGTTGTAACCCAGCAGAAACAAAGACGCAATGATCGCCCCGTTGACCCCCGAACCGCCAAACGCTTTCTGCGCGTTATACCCAATCAGGATCGGCAGAAAGGTGAACAGGCCCTTGCCGAAGATTTTCATGTAACCAACGATATGCACGATGGCCGCATTTTTTACCGTAGCATCCACCAGCAGAAGTTGTTCGATTAAGGTCGCAAAGCCCAACAAAAGCCCGGCGGCGATAAAGCCCGGGATCAGTGGAGTAAAGATAGTGGCAAACCTTGCGAGGAACTGATGTACCACACTATTTTGCTTTGCTTTCATTTTTTGTTTCGTGTCGCTTGCAACAGAGCTAACGCTCTGCAGAGCGGCAGAAGCGGAATCGCTGCCACTGGACAGCATTCTGTTCATCATCTCGGCGGCACTCTGCGCTTTGCCGGGGCCAAGAATAATTTGCAGTTGGCCGTCGGAGTTAATCACGCCCAAGACGCCATCCAGCACTTTAAGTTTACTGTGTTTGATAAGTTGATCGTTAACGAGCGTCAGGCGCAGGCGGGTCATGCAATGCCCACAGTTCTGGATATTATCTTTATTGCCCACCAGTTCCAGGATTGTAGCGATGAATTGTTCCGTCATCTTAGCCATTACCAGACCTCCATATTGGCTAAAGCGTTGCGAATAGATTCAGCTGGTATCGTTAAGCAGCTGTCTGGCCTGTTGCGCGCTCAACTTGCCCAATACCATGACAATGACCATTTTACAGTGGTTGTTTATGGGCATGCTCCAGCGTAACAAAAGCGAAGGAATGAAAATGATTGAGCAAAGCCGCAATCTGGTTGAGAGATTAACCTTACAGCACTGGCCCCCATTTCTGAAAAAAACCATACGCATCCCGCATATTTCGCCAAACTAAGCTAAATGAGGGCTAACGGCTTATTTTCCCGCTAAAAAGCGTTTATACGCGGCGACAACCTGTAAGAAATCCTCAACACCACACATCGCCAGGCTTTCTTCGTCGTAGTAACTCATCCCTTCTTCGATTTCATCGCCCGAAAAATCCAGTTGGTTGGCCCGCACCATTACTTCTTCACCATCCAGCCACAACGTGTATTCATGCCCGGTCCGTTGCCAGTGGCGCTCACTCCCTTTTACTGTGCGCGCAGCCTGCTCTACTTCATCAAGCAACACCAGGTTCTCTTTCACTTCTTCGTTAAACCAGTGACCGATTGCCTCATGCCCCATTGACATACGCACTTTTACCACGCCAGTAACATCCCGCATAAATTCATAGTCCATAATGTGTTCCTCTCTATGCGTGCCCCAACCTGCAGGCGGGCTTTGACAACGCTATTATCTCAGTCAAACACCAGAAAAAAAGCGGGGACGGTGACAACTTAAAAAAAAGAATCCCTCCCCCCGAAGGGAAAGGGATTCTACAGTATGGCAGAGCTGAAAGTCAGACTGCAGTCTGGAAAATCACGCCACCTGCTTTTTCCGTATACTGACTGAGACGGTCAAAGTTCAGGTAACGGTAGGTATCTGTCGCGGTCTTATCGACTTGCTCCATAAAGGCCTGGTATTCCTGAGGTGTCGGCAATTTGCCAAGCAGCGATGCAACCGCAGCCAGCTCTGCAGATGCCAGGTACACATTCGCCCCAGTACCTAAACGGTTCGGGAAGTTACGAGTAGAAGTCGATACAACCGTCGCCCCGTCCGCAACTCGCGCCTGGTTACCCATGCACAGTGAACAGCCTGGAATTTCAATACGGGCGCCACTCTTACCGAATACGCTGTAGTACCCTTCTTCTGTCAGCTGTGCGGCATCCATTCGTGTTGGCGGAGCAACCCACAAACGCGTTGGCAACTGGCCTTTATGGCTGTCGAGCAACTTACCGGCTGCACGGAAGTGGCCGATATTGGTCATGCAGGAACCAATAAAGACTTCATCAATTTTGCTGCCAGCCACATCGGACAACAGGCGCGCATCATCCGGGTCATTCGGTGCGCACAGAATCGGCTCTTTGATCTCATCCAGATTAATGTCGATCACAGCGGCATATTCCGCATCGGCATCACCTTCCAGCAACTGCGGGTCGGCCAGCCATTTTTCCATACCCTGAATACGGCGTTCCAGAGTACGGCGGTCACCATAACCTTCCGCGATCATCCATTTCAGCAGAACAATGTTGGAATTGAGGTATTCAGTGATCGGGTCTTTATCCAGCTTGATAGTACAGCCCGCAGCAGAACGTTCTGCAGAGGCATCCGCCAGTTCAAATGCCTGTTCAACTTTGAGTGTGGGCAGACCTTCGATTTCCAGAATACGACCAGAGAAGATGTTTTTCTTACCTTTCTTCTCAACCGTCAACAGCCCCTGACGAATAGCGTACAGCGGAATGGCATGCACCAGATCACGCAAAGTGATACCCGGTTGCATTTTCCCGGAGAAACGCACCAGCACAGATTCCGGCATATCCAGCGGCATAACGCCAGTTGCAGCAGCGAAAGCCACCAACCCAGAGCCAGCCGGGAACGAGATCCCAATCGGGAAACGCGTATGGGAATCTCCGCCGGTACCAACGGTATCCGGCAGCAGCATTCGGTTCAGCCAGGAGTGAATAATACCGTCGCCTGGACGCAGGGACACACCGCCACGGTTCATAATAAAATCTGGCAAGGTATGATGAGTTTGTACGTCAACCGGTTTTGGATAGGCGGCAGTGTGGCAGAATGACTGCATAACCAGGTCAGCGGAGAAACCCAGGCATGCCAGGTCTTTCAGCTCATCACGGGTCATCGGCCCGGTGGTATCTTGTGAACCAACAGATGTCATTTTTGGTTCGCAATACTGGCCTGGACGGATACCGGCAACACCACAAGCACGGCCAACCATTTTTTGCGCCAGGGAGAAACCACGGTTACTGTCAGCGACATCTTTCGCTTTACGGAACACATCGCTGTGTTCAAGGCCCAGGGACTCACGCGCTTTGCTGGTCAGCCCGCGGCCAATAATCAGCGGGATACGCCCACCGGCACGCACTTCATCCAGCAGAACATCCGTCTTAAGTTCAAAGGTGGCCAGTACTTCGTCGGAGTCATGGCGGCAAACCTCACCTTTATACGGGTAGATATCAATGACATCGCCCATATTCAGGTTTGATACATCCACCTCAACAGGCAGCGCACCGGCATCTTCCATGGTGTTGAAGAAGATTGGGGCAATTTTGCCACCCAGGACAACCCCACCACTGCGTTTGTTAGGCACACCCGGGATGTCATCCCCCATGAACCACAAAACGGAGTTGGTTGCAGATTTACGCGATGAACCTGTACCTACAACATCCCCGACGTACGCCAGCGGGAAGCCTTTTTGTTGCAGCGCTTCAATCTGTTTAATCGGGCCGACGCTACCAGGCTGGTCAGGCTCAATACCATCGCGGGCGTTTTTAAGCATAGCCAGAGCATGCAATGGGATATCCGGGCGGGACCAGGCATCAGGTGCCGGCGACAGGTCATCGGTGTTGGTTTCACCCGTCACTTTAAATACAGTAACGGTGATTTTATCAGCCAGTTTCGGGCGGGACAGGAACCATTCGGCATCAGCCCAGGACTGAACAACCTGTTTAGCGAAGACGTTGCCATTTTTCGCTTTTTCTTCAACGTCGTAAAAATTGTCAAACATCAGCAGGGTGTGAGACAGCGCTTTAGCAGCAACCGGGGCCAGCTTCTCATTGTCCAGCGCTTCCACCAACGGATGGATGTTATACCCCCCTTGCATTGTGCCAAGGAGCTCGACAGCTTTTTCAGGAGTAATCAGTGGAGAGGTCGTTTCGCCTTTAGTAATAGCAGCAAGGAAACCTGCTTTGACGTAGGCGGCTTCATCAACACCCGGAGGGACTCGGTTGGTCAGTAAATCTAACAAAAATTCTTCTTCACCCGCAGGCGGGGTCTTCAGCAGCTCTACCAGTGCGGCCATCTGGATTGCATCCAGCGGTTTCGGTACAACACCTTCTGCAGCACGCTCAGCTACGTGCTTACGGTATTCTTCTAGCACGACGGTTCTCCTCGCTCTCATTGTCATATCGGCACCGGACGCTCCTCTTCACTTTCCGATGAGACCTCAGAATGTAGGGTAAAGAGCCCAGTCCCGCACTGGGAGCATATCAGGATTTCAGTAGGCTGTTAATCTGTTTACAAAAAAGCAACATTAAATATTTGCTGAATCGTTAAGCACGGTATATTGCTGTCTTGTTTACGATTTTTGGCGCAAAAAAAACGGCCCATGAGGGCCGCTTTATCTTTACTTCAGGTCTTCACTCGACTTATTTACTTTTCTTCGCTTTTGGGTTCGGCAAGTCGGTGATGCTGCCTTCGAATACTTCAGCCGCAAGGCCAACAGATTCGTGCAGTGTTGGGTGAGCATGAATGGTCAGTGCGATATCTTCAGCATCACAACCCATTTCGATAGCCAGGCCAATTTCACCCAGCAACTCACCGCCGTTAGTACCTACAATGGCACCACCGATAACACGATGTGTTTCTTTATCGAAAATCAGTTTGGTCATACCGTCAGCACAATCAGAAGCGATTGCACGACCAGATGCGGCCCATGGGAAGGTCGCAGTTTCATAGCTGACACCCTTCTCTTTCGCTTCTTTTTCTGTCATCCCGACCCATGCCACTTCAGGTTCAGTGTAAGCAATAGATGGAATCACTTTCGGGTCAAAGTAGTGTTTCATACCGGCGATAACTTCAGCCGCCACATGGCCTTCATGCACGCCTTTGTGAGCCAGCATTGGTTGGCCAACGATGTCACCGATAGCGTAGATGTGCGGCACATTGGTGCGCATTTGTTTATCAACATGGATGAAGCCACGTTCATCAACTTCAACACCCGCCATACCGGCATCAATCAGCTTACCATTTGGTACACGGCCAATTGCGACCAGAACTGCGTCATAACGCTGTGCTTCAGCAGGCGCTTTTTTACCTTCCATAGAAACGTAGATGCCGTCTTCTTTGGCTTCAACTGCAGTCACTTTTGTTTCCAGCATCAGGTTGAATTTCTTGCTGATACGTTTGGTGAAGACTTTAACCACGTCTTTGTCTGCGGCAGGAATAACCTGATCGAACATTTCGACCACGTCAATCTGTGAACCCAGCGCATGGTAAACCGTACCCATTTCCAGACCGATGATACCACCGCCCATCAACAGCATACGTTTCGGTACAGATTTCAGTTCCAGCGCATCAGTGGAATCCCAAATACGCGGGTCTTCATGAGGAATGAACGGCAACTGAACCGGACGAGAACCAGCAGCGATAATCGCGTTATCGAAATTGATAACGGTTTTGCCATTCTCACCGTCAACTTCCAGCGTGTTTGCGCCAGCAAATTTACCCAGGCCAGTCACCACTTTTACTTTACGGCCTTTTGCCATACCCGCCAGGCCACCCGTTAACTGGGTGATCACTTTTTCTTTCCAGGTACGGATTTTATCGATATCAGTCTGCGGCTCGCCGAAAACAATACCGTGTTCAGCCAGTGCTTTTGCTTCTTCGATAACTTTAGCAACGTGCAGAAGAGCTTTTGAAGGGATACAACCGACGTTAAGGCAAACACCACCCAGGGTGCTGTAGCGCTCAACCAGAACGGTTTCCAGACCTAAATCAGCGCAACGAAAGGCCGCAGAGTAACCTGCCGGGCCCGCCCCAAGTACCACGACCTGAGTTTTAATTTCAGTACTCATCATGACCTCTTAATTTATTTCCGGCGGTCCCTGGTCTTTACGCCCATCATCCACCGGGACGTTCTATCCGTCCGCATTCTACAAAATTGTTAACAATTTTGAAACAACAAACGGGTAACGAATCAATTTGGCTCGCACAGCCCCACAACAGGTATGAGGTTACCAGAAAAAAGCCGACCGTCAGGCCGGCTTTCTCTAATTACATCACCAGGCGGCGAATATCGCTCAGCATGTTGTTGATGATGGTGATGAAACGCGCACCATCAGCCCCGTCAATCACACGGTGGTCGAAGGACAGAGAGATTGGCATCATCAGACGCGGCACGAACTCTTTACCATTCCACACCGGCTCCATCGCGGACTTGGACACACCAAGGATAGCCACTTCCGGCGCATTAACGATAGGCGCGAAGTGGGTGGTACCCAGGCCACCGATACTGGAGATAGTGAAGCAGCCACCCTGCATTTCGCCGGCAGTCAGTTTACCATCACGCGCTTTCTTAGAGATGGTAGTCAGTTCACGGGACAACTCAGTAATGCTCTTCTTGTTCACATCTTTGAAGACCGGAACAACCAGACCATTTGGCGTATCAACAGCTACACCAATATTGATGTATTTTTTCAGAGTCAGGCGCTGTGCATCTTCAGACAGAGAACTGTTGAAACGCGGCATTTGCTCAAGCGCTGCAGCAACGGCTTTCATGATGAAGACCACTGGAGTGAATTTCACGTCCAGTTTACGCTTCTCTGCTTCGGCATTCTGCTGTTTACGGAATGCTTCCAGATCGGTGATATCTGTTTTGTCGAAGTGCGTAACATGCGGGATCATTACCCAGTTACGGCTCAGGTTAGCACCAGAAATTTTCTGGATACGGCCCAGTTCCACTTCTTCAACTTCACCAAACTTGCTGAAGTCCACTTTCGGCCATGGCAGCATGCCTGGCAGACCACCACCCGTGGCAGCAGCCGGCGCAGCTTCTGCACGTTTTACGGCATCTTTCACGTAAGCCTGAACGTCTTCGCGCAGGATACGGCCTTTGCGACCAGACCCTTTCACTTTCGCCAGATTCACGCCGAATTCGCGCGCCAGGCGGCGAATCAGCGGAGTCGCGTGGACGTAAGCGTCGTTTTCAGCAAACTCAGATTTGCCTTCCGCTTTTGCAGCAGGTGCTGCAGGTTTAGCCGCCTGAGCCGGTGCAGTTGCCGGTGCCGGAGTGGCTGCGGCAGCTGGAGCGGCGGCAGGTGCAGCGCCTTCCACTTCGAAGACCATGATCAGTGAACCGGTAGACACTTTGTCGCCAGTGCTGATTTTGATCTCTTTAACAGTACCGGCAAACGGCGCAGGTACTTCCATAGAAGCCTTGTCGCCTTCCACGGTGATCAGCGACTGCTCAGCGGCAACTTTATCGCCCACTTTCACCATCACTTCGGTTACTTCAACTTCGTCACCGCCGATGTCCGGTACGTTAACGTCTTTCGCGCCGCCAGCAGCAGCCGGAGCCGGAGCAGCAGCCTGAGCAGGCGCGGAAGCAGGTGCAGCACCCGCCACTTCGAAGACCATGATCAGGGAGCCAGTAGACACTTTGTCACCGGTGTTAACTTTGATCTCTTTAACGGTACCGGCAAAGGGTGCAGGCACTTCCATTGAAGCTTTGTCACCTTCAACAGTAATCAGAGATTGCTCAGCTTCAACGGTATCACCCACTTTAACCAGCAGTTCAGTGACTTCTACTTCGTCACTGCCGATATCAGGTACGTGTACTTCTTTAGCGGCAGCGGCAGCAGGCGCGGCGGCCGGAGCGGCAGCTTTCTTCTCTTCCTGCACAGGTGCAGCAGCAGCTGCACCGTCGGCGGAATCGAAAATCATGATCAGTTTGCCAGTCTCGGTTTTGTCGCCAACAGAGACTTTGATCTCTTTAACGATGCCAGCCTGAGGAGACGGAACTTCCATAGAGGCTTTGTCGCCTTCCACGGTGATCAGCGACTGTTCAGCTTCAACTTTGTCGCCCACTTTGACCAGAATCTCGGTGATTTCAACTTCATCAGCCCCGATGTCCGGTACATTAATTTCGATAGCCATTATTCTTTTACCTCTTACGCCAGACGTGGGTTAACTTTTTCTGCGTCGATGTTGAATTTAGTAATTGCATCAGCAACCACTTTCTTATCGATTTCGCCACGTTTAGCCAGTTCGCCAAGTGCCGCTACAACCACATAGGAAGCATCAACTTCAAAGTGGTGGCGCAGGTTTTCACGGCTGTCAGAGCGACCAAAGCCGTCAGTACCCAGTACACGGTAGTCATCTGCCGGTACATAAGTACGAACCTGTTCAGCAAACAGTTTCATATAGTCAGTAGATGCAACTGCTGGTGCATCGTTCATTACCTGAGCAATGTACGGTACGCGCGGGGTTTCCATCGGGTGCAGCATGTTCCAGCGTTCACAATCCTGGCCATCACGAGCCAGTTCAGTGAAGGAGGTTACGCTGTACACATCAGAGCCCACACCGTAGTCGTTAGCCAGAATTTGAGCAGCTTCACGAACATGACGCAGGATAGAACCAGAGCCCAGCAACTGAACTTTGCCTTTGCTACCCGCTACGGTTTCGAGTTTATAGATACCCTTACGGATACCTTCCTCGGCACCTGCCGGCATAGCTGGCATGTGGTAGTTTTCGTTCAGCGTAGTGATGTAGTAGTAAACGTTCTCTTGTTTCTCACCGTACATGCGTTCCAGGCCATCATGCATGATAACCGCAACTTCATATGCGTAAGACGGGTCGTAAGAGATACAGTTAGGGATAGTCAGAGACTGAATATGGCTGTGGCCATCTTCGTGCTGCAAACCTTCACCGTTAAGGGTGGTACGGCCTGAAGTCCCGCCAATCAGGAAGCCACGAGCCTGCTGATCGCCTGCTGCCCAGCACAGGTCGCCAATACGCTGGAACCCGAACATGGAATAGTAGATGTAGAACGGAATCATCGGCAGATTGTTGGTGCTGTAAGAAGTTGCAGCAGCCAGCCAGGATGCGCCGGCACCCAGTTCGTTGATCCCTTCCTGCAGAATCTGGCCTTTTTCGTCTTCTTTGTAGTATGCAACCTGCTCACGGTCCTGCGGGGTGTACTGCTGGCCGTTCGGGCTGTAAATACCAATCTGACGGAACAAACCTTCCATACCAAAGGTACGCGCTTCATCGGCGATAATCGGCACCAGGCGATCTTTGATAGATTTGTTTTTCAGCATCACGTTCAGTGCACGCACAAACGCGATAGTGGTGGAGATTTCTTTGTTCTGCTCTTCCAGCAGCGGGCCAAAATCTTCCAGCGTCGGCAGTTCCAGTTTTTCAGTGAACTTAGGCTGGCGAGTCGGCAGGTAGCCGTTCAGTTTTTCACGCTGCGCATGCAAGTATTTCGCTTCTTCGGAATCCGGAGCGAAAGTCACATACGGCAGTTTTTCGATGTCTTCATCAGCAACAGGCACATTGAAACGGTCACGCACATAGCGGACGCCGTCCATGTTCATTTTCTTAACCTGATGCGCGATGTTTTTACCTTCAGCAGCGTCACCCATACCATAACCTTTAATGGTGTGAGCAAGGATAACGGTCGGCTGGCCTTTGGTTTCCTGCGCTTTTTTCAGTGCAGCATAGACTTTCTTCGGATCGTGACCACCACGGTTCAGCGCCCAAATCTGCTCATCAGTCCAGTCAGCAACCAGAGCTGCCGTTTCCGGATATTTACCGAAGAAGTGTTCGCGAACGTAAGCACCATCTTTAGATTTAAAGGTCTGGTAGTCACCATCAACGGTTTCATTCATCAGTTGGATCAGCTTACCGCTGGTGTCTTTACGCAGCAGTTCATCCCAACGACCACCCCAAATCACTTTAATTACATTCCAGCCAGCACCACCGAAGATGCCTTCCAGTTCGTTAATGATTTTACCGTTACCGGTTACCGGGCCGTCCAAACGCTGCAGGTTACAGTTGATGACGAAAACCAGGTTATCCAGTTTTTCACGGGTCGCGATAGTGATGGCACCTTTAGATTCCGGTTCATCCATCTCACCGTCACCCAGGAACGCATACACAGTTTGTGCGGAGGTATCTTTCAGACCACGGTGTTCCAGATATTTCAGGAACTTAGCCTGATAAATCGCACCGATTGGGCCCAGCCCCATGGAAACAGTCGGGAACTGCCAGAATTCTGGCATCAGTTTCGGGTGTGGGTAAGAAGACAGACCATTACCATGAACTTCCTGACGGAAATTGTTCATCTGGTCTTCAGTCAGTCGACCTTCAAGGAAAGCACGGGCGTAAACGCCTGGGGAAATGTGGCCCTGGAAGTACACCAGATCACCGCCATCTTTTTCATTGCGCGCACGGAAGAAGTGGTTAAAGCACACTTCATAAAACGTGGCAGAAGACTGGTAAGATGCCATGTGACCGCCCAGCTCCAGGTCTTTTTTAGACGCATGCAGCACAGTCATGATGGCGTTCCAGCGAATAGCAGAACGAATACGACGTTCCAGGTCCAGATTACCCGGGTATTCAGGTTCATCTTCAACGGCAATGGTATTGACGTAACTACCAGCACCAGCGCCAGCGGCAACTTTAACACCACCTTTACGGGCTTCGCTCAGTAACTGATCAACCAGGAACTGCGCGCGTTCAACACCTTCTTCACGGATGACCGATTCGATCGCCTGTAGCCAGTCGCGAGTTTCGATCGGATCCACGTCATTTTGCAAACGTTCTGACATGGGGTATTCCTTATCTTTTAATCGTTGATTGTCTGGAACCTGTCCCATTGCATTCTCAGCCTGAGGTAAAAACACAATAAGACAGGTTCTGCGTTTAGTTGCCGCGCTCTATAATTGGGCGCTTTTGCGTTTTATTCCGGCAAAAAAACCTGAAAAAACGCTAGTCCTTTCGTTGCTGTAAGCGGCGCAATGAACGTTCTCTTCGACTTTGCTCACGGCTGCGATCCAGCAATATTTCCTCAATAAACGCCAGATGCCGGTGCGATGCTTCACGGGCCTGTTCCGGCTTACGTGCCATGATCGCTTCGAAAATACTGGCGCGATGACTACTTACGAGGGGATGCATATCTCTTCGTGAGTAGAGCAATTCAAAATTTTGTCGAACATTCTGGGCAAGCATAGGCTCCATACAGCGAAGCAAGTGGAGCAGCACCACATTATGTGCCGCTTCTGTGACCGCTATCTGATACTGAAGCACGGCTTCCGATTCAGCATCCAGATCACCTGCCTGCCTGGCACTTTCAATACTTTCGTGGCATTCGCGAATACGCGCGAGGTCTTCGTCTGTACCTCGCAGCGCAGCATAATAGGCTGCAATACCTTCCAGTGCATGGCGTGTTTCGAGAAGATCAAACTGAGATTCGGGATGGTCTGACAGCAAAGCAGCAAGAGGGTCACTGAAGCTTTTCCAGAGATTATTCTGGATAAAAGTGCCACCACCCTGACGACGTAATAACAGCCCTTTTGCTTCAAGACGCTGGATAGCTTCGCGTAATGAAGGGCGTGAAACATCAAATTGACGCGCCAGTTCACGCTCCGGCGGCAATTTTTCCCCCGGGCGCAATGTCCCTTCAAGGATGAGGTACTCCAGTTGCTGCTCGATTACATCAGATAGCTTGGGTTGGCGGATTTTGCTGTAGGCCATTCGTTATTTTCTCTGCCTTTCGCCCGGAGTCAATTGGTAAGACCAATTTCATATTCGTGACGCTAAAGTAACAAAGTATTCACCTTATGTCCATATTGGTTTTGACTGAAATCATTAAACACCACACATTTTAACAACATTACAGAAATAGCGTTTCATAAATGTAACTTTGCACAAATCATAACGTTACCTGCCTCGATGCACATTTAACCAATTTGAAACTAATTATTTTTCAAATTGAACCGATTCAACATAGGATTTAATGAATAAAAATACATATTATTTGAATAATAAATCATATTAAAAAATTGAAGTGGAAAAATAGAATCCGCGAGGATGGTGAGATTTTGCTCAATCCGGGAAGAGGAATGCAGAAACCAGGTGCAACTCGCAGCTCTTAACACTATTCTTTTCGCTTCGGTAGTAGACGAATAAAAAAACGCGCTTTGTTACCGTAAAAAAAACACTACAGCATATGGAATGTATCAATTACATACGGTGCTATTTACACCAACAATATCACCACACACGAGGTTTGTAAGATGGAAGGTCAACAACAAGGTGACTCGCTAAAGCGCGGCCTTAAAAACCGCCATATACAGCTAATCGCGCTGGGCGGCGCTATCGGCACCGGTCTGTTTCTGGGTAGTGCATCGGTTATACAGTCTGCCGGCCCGGGGATAATTTTGGGCTATGCTATTGCTGGCTTCATCGCTTTTCTGATCATGCGTCAGTTAGGTGAAATGGTCGTTGAAGAGCCCGTTGCAGGCTCATTCAGCCACTTTGCCTACAAATACTGGGGCAGCTTCGCAGGCTTTGCTTCTGGCTGGAACTACTGGGTGCTGTACGTACTGGTTGCCATGGCTGAACTGACAGCTGTCGGTAAGTATATTCAGTTCTGGTATCCGGAGATCCCCACATGGGTTTCTGCCGCAGCCTTCTTTGTCATTATCAATGCCATTAACCTGACCAACGTAAAAGTGTTCGGCGAAATGGAGTTCTGGTTTGCCATCATCAAAGTATTCGCTGTTGTGGCAATGATAGTTTTTGGCGGCTGGTTGTTGTTCAGTGGTAAAGGTGGGCCTCAGGCCACAATACATAACCTGTGGGATCAAGGTGGTTTCCTGCCCCATGGCATGACCGGTCTGGTCATGATGATGGCTATTATTATGTTCTCCTTTGGTGGGCTGGAATTAGTCGGTATTACCGCAGCAGAAGCGGATAACCCGGAACAGAGCATCCCGAAAGCAACCAACCAGGTTATCTGGCGTATCCTGATTTTCTATATTGGCTCACTGGCAGTTCTGCTCTCTCTGTTGCCGTGGACGCGCGTTACAGCGAATACCAGCCCGTTTGTACTCATCTTCCATGAGCTGGGTGATACTTTCGTAGCCAATGCCTTGAATGTCGTGGTGCTGACCGCTGCTCTGTCTGTATATAACAGCTGTGTATACTGTAACAGCCGCATGTTGTTCGGGCTGGCCCAGCAAGGTAACGCGCCGAAAGCACTCCTTACTGTGGATAAACGTGGTGTACCAGTAAACACCATCATCGTTTCGGCAGTGGTAACGGCACTCTGTGTACTGATTAACTACCTGGCGCCGGAATCGGCTTTCGGTATGCTGATGGCTCTGGTGGTTTCTGCTCTGGTTATCAACTGGGCAATGATTAGCCTGGCGCACATGAAATTCCGCCGGACCAAGCAACAGCAAGGCGTGACTACGCGCTTTCCAGCGCTGCTCTACCCATTGGGCAACTGGGTTTGCCTGCTGTTCATGGCTGCAGTGCTGGTTATCATGTTAATCACTCCTGGTATGGCAATTTCTGTTTACCTGATTCCTGTCTGGATTGCGGTCCTCGGTGTGGGTTATATGTGTAAGCAGAAAAGCCGCGACGCTGTGAAAACCCACTGATTTGTCCTTCCCTCTGCGCCCGTATTTTGCGGGTGCAGAATATTGTTACCCCCTTCACACTTACTACCCGATGACATGATTGTCCATTTCTGCGGTTGATTCTTGCTGCGAAAAATTTCACTTTAGCACCAATAATTCTGTCCATATCTTCTGAATGGAGTGAGGCAGATGCAAAGTAATAAATTAACAGTAAAGGAAAAGATAGGCTACGGGATGGGAGATGCCGGTTGTAATATCATCGGCGGTGCCATCATGCTGTTTTTAAACTTTTTTTACACCGATATATTCGGTCTTGCTCCCGCACTGGTGGGGACTCTACTTCTCTCTGTGCGTGTAGTTGACGCGGTAACCGACCCCATTATGGGAGCCATTGCTGACCGGACAAAAAGCCGTTGGGGTCGTTTTCGTCCATGGCTACTCTGGATTTCACTGCCTTACGTACTCTTCAGCGTACTGATGTTCACCACGCCGGAGTGGAGCTATAACAGCAAGGTTATCTATGCGTTTATCACCTATTTTCTGATGTCGCTGACTTATACTGCTATCAATATCCCCTATTGCTCACTGGGCGGTGTTATCACTAATGATCCTCATGAGCGGGTTTCCTGCCAGTCTTACCGCTTTGTTATGGTAGGAATAGCCACGTTAATTCTGTCCCTGTCACTGCTCCCTCTGGCTGAATGGTATGGTGGTGCAGATAAAGCGAAAGGCTACCAGATGGCGATGGGCACCCTGGCTATCATCGCGCTATTGATGTTCCTGTATTGCTTCTCAACCGTGCGCGAGCGTATTCGTCCTGCCGTCCCCACAAACGACGACCTGAAATCTGACTTGCGTGATGTGTGGAAGAACGACCAGTGGGTGCGTATTTTGCTGCTGACATTGTGCAATGTCTGCCCCGGTTTTATTCGCATGGCAGCCACCATGTATTACGTCACCTGGGTTATGCAACAAAGTACCGGTTTTGCCACGATGTTTATCAGCCTTGGTGTTATCGGCATGATGTTTGGCAGTACACTCGCCAAGGTATTGACTGATAAATGGTGTAAGTTGAAAGTCTTCTTCTGGACCAATATTGTGCTGGCGATCTTCTCCAGCGGGTTCTATTTCCTCGATCCCCATGCCACTGTGCTTATCATCGTCATGTACTTCCTGCTTAATATCCTGCACCAGATTCCATCTCCGCTTCACTGGTCACTGATGGCAGACGTCGACGATTACGGCGAATGGAAAACAGGTAAACGTATTACTGGAATTAGCTTCTCTGGCAATCTGTTTTTCCTGAAGTTAGGCCTGGCAATAGCCGGTTCTATGTGTGGTTTCTTGCTATCCTGGTATGGCTATGACGCATCCCTGAAGCAGCAGCCCGCCAGTGCCATAAATGGCATTATGTTACTGTTCACAGTCATTCCAGGTATGGGTTATTTAATCACAGCCGGAGTTGTCCGCCTGCTAAAAGTTGACCGTGAAACCATGAAGCAAATTCAGATTGACCTGGAAAAACGCCGTAAGAACTACCAGGAACTGGTTGACTACCAGGAAGGTACACAAGAAAACGAAACCGCTGTATCCCCCATTGGCAAAGCCGCCAGCAAGCACCTTGAAAAACCTGTTTGAGAGCCAAACGAAACGATAAGGAAAGACGTTATGTTGCAATGGCCTAATCCACTAATTGAACAACGTGCAGACCCTTTTATTTTGCATGAAGGTTCAGAGTACTATTTTATTGCCTCCGTTCCTGAGTATGACAGGCTGGAGATTCGCCGGGCTTCGTCAATTACAGAACTGGCCCAGGCTGAGAGCGTGGTTGTCTGGCGCAAACCCGATACTGGCCCGATGAGTGAGCTGATCTGGGCTCCGGAACTCCACCGTATAGCTGGCAAGTGGTATATCTATTATGCCGCCGCACATACCAAAGCATTGCGCGATAACATGTTCCAGCACCGTATGTATGTGCTCGAATGTGCTGATGACTGCCCACTAACCGGTACCTGGGTTGAAAAGGGGCAGTTAATCACACAGTTCGATACCTTCTGCCTTGACGCCACAACCTTTTCACATCAGGGTAAGCAGTGGTACCTGTGGGCACAAAAAGCCCCCGATATTCCAGGTAACTCCAATTTGTATTTAAGTGAAATGGCAAATCCGTGGACCCTTAAGGGGGAAGCAGTCATGCTGAGTAAGCCTGAATTTGACTGGGAGTGCCGGGGGTTTCTGGTGAATGAAGGGCCTGCGGTTATTTTTCACGGAGAGCGTATTTTCATTACTTACTCCGCCAGCGCCACTGATGAAAATTACTGTATGGGCTTATTATGGGCCAATAAAGACGCCAACCTTCTTGACCCGAAAAGCTGGCATAAATCCCCTCACCCGGTATTTACCACCTGTGAAACCAACCGCCAGTTTGGCCCCGGCCATAACAGCTTCACCACTACACCGGACGGCCAGGATGTGCTGGTTTACCACGCACGCAACTACACTGAAATAGAGGGCGACCCGCTTTATGACCCTGGCCGCCACACCCGGGTGAAATTGATTGAGTGGAGTCCCGATGGCATGCCAGACTTTGGCATCCCCCCCGCAGACCACCCGTAACGGCAAAAAACGGCGTACTTAAACCAGTGCGCCGTAAATTGTTAATAAAGCTACCACCACAACAACCACCAACGCGGTCTTCTTCGCCATGGATACGGCAGCTTTCGGAGTTCTGACTTTATCTGAATGTGGCTCACGCGCCAGAGAAAATTGAGCCAGTTGCGTCAGCACCTGGTACTGTGATGTACCACGGTCACCCAACGTTGCAAACCAGGCTGGCAGCGCTTTTTCACCATGCCCCAGTAATGCATAAGCCAGCCCAACCAACCTGACCGGCACCCAATCCAGAACGTGCAAAATGGCATCAATACCCGCATGTAACCGCTGATGAGGTGTATGGTGACGAGCAAGCCATGTTTGCCACGCCCTGAGGACTGCATACCCGACTAAAGTAACCGGCCCAAAGCTTCCCCCTACAACAAACCAGAATAGTGGTGCCAGGTAGTAGCGATAATTAATCCATAGCAGGGCATTTTGTAACTCACGTAAAAACTCACGGTCATCACAACCTGGCGGAACACCATGGATCATGGTTAACTCAGCCACCATCTCATCGCAGGCACGGGAATCTCCACGGCTGGCAGCTTTAAGATAGGAATGATAGTGCAGTCGTACCTTTCCGGCTCCAATGCACAAAACGCCAACCAGGATCCAAAACACCAATAGCGGGACATTGAACAAAATCCCTTTTAACAAATACAGACACGCTGCAATAAATACCATCGCGGCAACAGACAGCATCAGCGTGTAACCCATAGAAAAATAGCGCGTTCGGCGGAAGATAACTTCCAGGCGGCTTTCCAATTGCCAGTGTTCCCCAAACTTAAATAAACGTTCTGAAATTAACACTAACAATAAGGTAAATAGTGTCATACCCTCTCCTTACCAGAAACTGAAACCAGTGCACGAAAGCGCGGCCAGTCAAAAACGCCGCCGGGGTCAGTTTTTCTGGAAGGTGCTATATCACAATGCCCTGCCATATTTTTGGCAATAGCCGGCCAGACCACCATCAAAACGCGTGTTATCTCAGCCAGGCGCTGATATTGAGCATCGGTGTATGGCAGGACATCGGTGCCTTCCAGTTCAATCCCGATAGAAAAATCATTACATTTTTCCCGCCCCTGCCAGGAAGAAACACCAGCATGCCAGGCACGCTTATTAAAGGGGACATACTGAACCACTTCACCATCACGGCGAATCAGGCAATGCGCCGACACACGCAAGTGGGCAATCCCTTCAAAATAAGGGTGGGCCCTGGCATCCAGCGTACCGGCAAACAAAGCATCAATCCACGGGCCACCAAATTCACCGGGTGGTAAACTGATATTATGTACAACCAGCAATGAAGGCGATTCACCTTCCGGGCGCTCATCACAATGCGGTGAAGGTGCATGCCTTGCGTCGCTTAACCAGCCATCCTGAAGCTTCATTATGGTTCTCCTTGCTGTGGTACTAAAGGTCGCTTCAGAGTAGCATGTTTCCAATTTATATCAGCCATTTCGGAGTTAATAATGCCACCACGCCGTTATAACCCAGACCACCGACGTGAAGCACTGTTGGAGCGGATTAATACCGATATTCCCGGTACGGTTTCCGTTGCATTAAAAGAAGACCTTGGCGGTGACATTGATGCCAATAACGATATTACCGCGCAATTACTTCCACCGGAAAGTACATCCCATGCTGTTGTTATCACCCGAGAAGACGGTATTTTTTGTGGCAAACGTTGGGTTGAAGAAGTGTTCATCCAGCTTGGCGGCCGCGTACAGGTTAAATGGCATGTCAATGATGGCGATGAAATTACGGCAAACCAACCATTATTCGAGCTGACAGGCACTTCACGTATACTACTGACGGGTGAACGTACCGCACTGAATTTTGTACAGACGCTTTCAGGTGTCGCCAGTGAGGTACACCGTTATGTAACACAACTGGCCGGTACGCATACCCAGTTACTGGATACCCGCAAAACCGTCCCTGGACTGCGCACAGCACTGAAATATGCTGTACTGTGCGGTGGTGGTAGCAACCACAGGCTGGGGCTGTCCGATGCCTTCCTGATCAAGGAAAACCATATTATTGCCGCAGGCTCTGTTCGCCAGGCAATCGAAAAAGCCAGTTGGATCCACCCAGATGTTCCCATTGAAGTCGAAGTTGAAAACCTTGAAGAGTTGCAGGATGCCTTACGGGCAGGTGCAGATATAATCATGCTGGATAACTTTGATACCGATATGATGCGTAAAGCGGTGGGGATAACCCAGGGCAATGCCCAGTTGGAAGTGTCTGGCAACGTGACTCTGGAGACACTGAGAGCCTGTGCTGAAACCGGTGTGGATTTTATTTCAGTAGGAGCCCTGACTAAACACATTCGCGCACTGGATCTGTCTATGCGCTTTCGCTAAACGCTTAGATAACGCTTTCTCCGTTATTCCGTTACGGGCAGCTACTCTGCCCGTATTCTCGGGCATCCTCGCATTTATTTCGCACTCGTTTCAGTATACATATTCACTACGGAACAGAAATTCCAGAATCAAAAACAGCCTGTCGAAGCATATTTCGTAACCTGCCATAGTCGTGCTCCGTTATACCAAAGGAGACAACCATGCACAGGCAACGTGGCTTCACCCTGATTGAATTAATGGTAGTAGTTGGCATCATCGCCATTCTGAGTGCCACCGCTATTCCCGCATATCAAAACTACTTACGTAAAGCGGCATTAACCGACGTCTTACAAAATGTATTACCTTACCGCAGCGCAGTCGAACTTTGTGCTATTGAGCGCGGTGGCATTACATCCTGCCATGCCGATAGCCACGGAATTCCAGCTTCACGGACCTCAAGGTATATCTCCAGCCTTTCCGTTACTGCAGGGAGTATTCAGCTTAGCGGGCAGGACAGCCTCAACGGGCTCTCATTAACACTGCTACCTCAATGGGATGACAACCAGGGTATCACCGGCTGGCGCAAAACCTGTTCAGCGTCTGGTAATACAAGCCTTGAGCAGGCATGTAATGACATTTTCCGCTTTGCTGACGAGTAAGCAGGAGGAAGAAAACATGAGCAATGAAAAACTTTTTGCCTTGTGTGCCCGCCATCACGCCCTGCTTCTGCGGCATGACCCGGAGATTGTCATTGCAGTTGCAAACAACGCCCCTGATGAATTGCTTAGCTCACTGCGCTTTCTTTCCCACAAAAAGGTCGTTGTTGAGCACTGGTCACCCGCACAAATAGAACGGCACCGGGCACAACTCCAGGCAACACAGCCTAACGTACCCACACCAGGATCAGCAAGTAACACCGTTGTCCATCTCGAACAGATATTGCAACAGGCGTTAAACCAGCGGGCCTCAGATATCCATTTTGAGCCAGATACGCCACTGTTCCGTGTGCGTTTTCGCATTGATGGCGTATTACACATTCAGCACCAGGGGAATGCTGATGCTTACCCGGCTCTTGTGGCCCGGTTGAAAGTACTCGGCGATATGGATATTGCAGAAAAACGGCTTCCCCAGGACGGGCAATTTACACTTCCGGATCTTCCCGGGAATATTTCATTTCGCCTGGCGACTCTGCCATGCCGGGCTGGAGAAAAAATCGTCTTACGGGTTTTACATAAGCAGGATGAGCAACTCTCACTTGATGCACTTGGCCTTGCTCCACGGCAACTGGATGAATTTAAAAATGCACTCAATGCGCCACAAGGGTTGATTCTGGTAACAGGCCCTACCGGAAGCGGGAAAACAGTATCCCTGTATAGCGCTCTGAATGCCCTTAATCAGCCGGATATTAATATCAGCAGCGTTGAAGACCCAATAGAAATTCCGCTTAGTGGGTTGAACCAGGCACAGGTGAACCCGAAAGCGGGTTTAACATTCCAGCGAGTATTACGGGCGCTATTACGCCAGGATCCGGACGTCATTATGGTAGGAGAGATCCGTGACAATGAAACAGCCGAAATTGCCATTAAGGCCGCGCAAACAGGGCATTTGGTGTTATCCACACTACATACCAATTCCACAACCGATACACTCATTCGTCTTGAACAAATGGACATTGCCCGCTGGATGATTGCCTCAGCACTCAAACTGGTTATTGCCCAACGTCTGGTCAGAAAGTTGTGTCCACATTGCCGGAAACAACAGCCGAAACCACTGGTTCTGCCACGAACTGTGAGCCGGTTACCTTTACCTGACTGGGAACCTGTTGGTTGCGAGCGGTGCTACAGCGGGTTCTATGGGCGGGTAGCGCTGTTTGAAGTGCTGGCTATCACACCGGAAATTCATGATGCTTTGTTACGTGGAGATACAGCCACACAAATTGCTGAACTCGCCAGGCAACAAGGTTGCATAGCACTTTTCGAACATGGCTGCCAGGCTGTCAGCCGCGGGGAAACCACAGTGAATGAACTGTACCGGGTGTTGGGATTACCTCATGACAACTAAATTATCGCTTTGGCGCTGGTCCGCACTTGATATAAAAGGTAACCCGCAATCCGGCATCAGTTTTGCTGTGGGAAAAATTGATATCATGACCTGGCTTTGTAGCCGGGCGTTATTCCCGGTGCGTATTCAACGGGAACGGGCATATGAAAGTCAGCACCGCCATATGGACCACCGAATCCACTTTTTGCAACAGTTATCGGCATTGCTCAAAGCGGGTGTCAGCCTGCCTGATGCACTGGTGTTACTCGGTCAGCAACATGCTTCTCCGCTTTGGCAGGCTGTCTTGCAACAAATCACACTGCGGCTCAACGAAGGAGAAACTTTTTCGTCCATTGTACAAAGCTGGCCAGCGCTTTTTCCTCCTCTGTTTGTTGCCCTGAGCCGCACAGGTGAGATGACCGGGAAACTTGATTTATGCTTTGCACATCTGTCGGAGCAACAAGAACAACAGCGCGCCCTGCAACGCACTGTATCGAAAGCACTACGCTACCCGCTACTGACACTGAGTATGGCATTGGCCGTTACACTGGGCATGTTACTGTTTGTCCTGCCAACTTTCGCGGATATCTACCAGACATTTAATACCCCCCTACCAGCGGTGACACGTATTTTGATGTCTGTTTCCGCATGGCTTACCCGGCATATATACATACTGGCTTTTACCGTGACCACTGTGATCATTCTGGTGGTTGGACCTGGCCGGAATTTAAGGCGCAAATTTACCCAATATCTGTTACAACGTGCCCCTGTAATGAATCGCCTGTATGGAGCACTGATGCGTAGCCAAATTTTTATGATACTCGCCCTGACGCAACAATCAGGTGTAAATATTCTACAAGGGTTACAGCTTGTTAAAGAAACACTCCCTGCTGCCAGCCACTGGCAACAGGTTATGGCGCAGCTCTCGACGGATGTCACTCAGGGTATAACTCTGGGTGAAGCCATGCGCCAGCATGATTGTTTTACACCTCTCTGCTACCAGCTGGTTACAACCGGGGAACAATCCGGTGCACTGGATACCATGCTGGAGAAGCTTGCTGACTGGCACAGGGAAAATACGCAACTACAGGCCAGCCAGTTAACTCAACTAATGGAGCCTTTGTTAATGGTAATTACCGGGCTGATAACCGGTTTGCTTGTGCTGGCGATGTATTTGCCTATTTTTGGGCTGGGGGAAGCTATGGGAGCGGGTTGATTATCGTTGTTTAATAGAGGGAAGAGAAACAGGGTAAGTCCAACTTACCCTGTAAATAGGATGGGAAACTATTACAGGCTGTTGAACACCCGGTTTTCCTGCTCCTGCACACGAATGAATGTTGTGCGTTTAGTCAATTCTTTCAGGCGGGAAGCCCCGACATAGGTACAGGCTGAACGTAACCCCCCCAGAATATCCCGCGCGGTGTTTTCAACCGGCCCACGCAAAGGAAGCTTCACGGTTTTGCCTTCTGCAGCACGGTATTCTGCCACACCACCGACATGGCGGTTCATAGCAGAAGCAGAACTCATGCCATAGAACAGCATAAATTTCTCACCATTTTCTTCAACTACAGTGCCACCACTCTCTTCATGGCCTGCCAGCATACCGCCAAGCATGACAAAATCAGCGCCGCCGCCAAAAGCTTTGGCCACGTCACCAGGTACTGTACAACCACCATCGCTCACGATTTGCCCACCAAGGCCATGAGCGGCATCAGCACACTCAATGACTGCGGACAACTGTGGGTAACCGACCCCGGTTTTTACACGAGTGGTACAGACAGAACCAGGTCCAATGCCGACTTTCACAATATCCGCACCTGACAGGATCAGCTCTTCACACATTTCACCCGTTACCACATTCCCGGCACAAATAACTTTATCAGGCCATGCTTCACGCGCTTTTGCCACAAACTGAACGAAGTGTTCTGAGTAGCCATTGGCGACATCGATACAGACAAAAACCAGAGACGGGCTCAGTGCCAGAATCTGTTTAGTCTTTTCAAAATCAGCGGCCGATGTCCCTGTAGACACCATAACATGGCGCAGCACAGTAACCGGAGCTTGCTCAACAAACTGGCGCCAGTCTTCAACAGAATAATGTTTATGGACTGCTGTCAAAATATCAAACGCAGCCAGAGCACCCGCCATACTGAAGGTACCCACGGTATCCATATTTGCAGCAATAACAGGAACGCCAGCCCAGTTCACACCAGAATGTTTAAAAGTATACTGGCGTTCAAGTTCTACATCAGAGCGGCTTTTCAGTGTGGAACGTTTTGGGCGGATAAGTACGTCTTTAAAACCTAACTTGATATCTTCTTCAATACGCATTTGCGGTTTTCCTGGTCGTGGCGATGTAATAAAGGGTAAGAGGCGATACAACTGCCAGCTCCAGTGACGTTATCTTACGCACTAATAAAGGCAGCGCAAGACTGCGAAAAGCGACTTTTTTACGCTACAATCCTATAAATTTAGCGTCAGAATGGCGTTAAAGATAACCTATATAAAAAACTTATTTTCGGCTATGTATTGCTCACTTTTTTCGAAAGTATGATTAAATCAGCCACTGGGGACGGTGTGCTGTTGGCGGATATTTTCAGGTACCGTTACCATGTTGTGCAAAAATGGCGGTAATTTTGAGCTCTGACATGGTTTCGCAAGGGAAAAGGCATTTTTCTTTTGTTATAAGCACACTCATTACATCGGGGTTTCGTTGGTTATGGTCTTCACTGTTGCGCTTACCGGAGGGATTGGCAGTGGCAAAAGTACTGTTGCTGCGCTGTTTGCCAACCATGGTGTATCGCTTGTTGATGCAGACATTATCGCCAGAGAAGTTGTGGCGCCGGACCAACCGGCCCTGCAAAAAATTGCTGAGCATTTTGGCGAACAGATAATCAGCCCCGAAGGCTCACTCAACCGCACAGCACTGCGTGAACGTATTTTTACTGATACCAAAGAAAAGCAGTGGCTTAATGCCTTATTACATCCATTAATTCACCAACGGACACAGCAAGCTATTGCTCAGGCATCATCGCCTTATGTCTTGTGGGTCGTACCTTTGCTGGTTGAAAACCAACTTCAGCGACAAGCTGACCGCGTATTGGTTGTTGATGTCAGTACTGAAACACAGATTAAGAGAACCATGGTGCGAGATAATGTCAGCCGAGAACTTGCGCAACACATTATCTCAGCACAGGTAAGCCGGGAGGCGCGTCTTGCTGTCGCGGATGACATTATTAATAATGATGGTTTACCACAAACATTAACTCGCGATGTGGCCCGCCTGCACCAACTATACATGGCGCTGGCTATGCAGTCCGTCAGACAGGAATGAGGAAGAATGAGCTCGCAAATACTTTTTGAACATCCCCTGAGCGAGAAAATGCGCACATGGCTGCGTATAGAGTTTTTGCTACAACAACTTTCTTCTCAGCTCCCTTTAAATGATTACCCTTCCGCACTCTATTTTTTAAGAAATATTAGTGACCTGCTGGATATTTTTGAACGCGGTGATATTCGAACAGAGTTACTTAAAGAACTGGAACGCCAGCAGCGTAAACTTCAGGCATGGGTGGAAGTACCTGGGGTTGACATGCAACGCATCACATCACTAAAAGAACAGCTAAGGAATACAGGTTCCAGCCTGATGGCAGGCTCACGCCTGGGGCAAGTATTGCGCGAAGATAAGCTGATAAGTCTGGTCCGCCAGCGTTTAAGTATTCCCGGTGGCTGCTGTAGTTTTGACCTGCCAACGTTGCATGTCTGGCTAAATGCCAGCGAAAGCGCACGCAACAATCTGGTAAATCACTGGTTAGCCAGCCTTGAATCGCTGCGCGAAACGCTTGCCTTGATCCTTGATCTGATTCGCCACTCCTCACCTTTTCGTAAACAAACCAGCCTCAATGGGTTTTATCAGGACAATGGCGATGATGCCGATTTGTTACGTCTCGAGATGAATCTTGAGGATGCTATCTATCCGCAAGTGTCCGGTCATAAAAGCCGTTTTGCCATTCGTTTCCTGCCTCTGGATAGTGAACATGGGGTAATACCGGAGCGGATTGATTTCAATTTGGCTTGTTGCTAAGGAAGTATGATGTCTGAAACAACAGAAGTGAACTGCCCAACTTGTGGCAAAACCGTTATCTGGAATGAGCAAAGCCCATGGCGGCCATTTTGTTCAAAACGCTGCCAGTTGATTGATTTAGGTGAGTGGGCCGCAGAAGAGAAACGCATCCCCAGCCAAAACACCTTATCTGACAGCGATGAGTGGAGTGAAAAGCAGGACTAAGCAGTTTGCTGCAGTTTTGCGATAACAGGCGCATTAGCTGGCGGAAATTGTTCCGGCTCCAGCGCCTGTTGAGCCACCCAACGAGAAGGTTGGCCTTCTTTTCCCCAGGGTTCACCATCCCACTGCTCGACAAGGAAAAACCAAAGGCTGACATGCCGGTCAGGGAACTGGTGTTCCTGTTTTTCAAATAATGAGAAGCCTGTGGGTGTAATTCCAACTTCCTCCATTAACTCCCGTTCCAGTGCCTGTTCCGGGGTTTCTCCTTGTTCAATTTTCCCACCGGGAAACTCCCACATATTCGCCATATGCGAGCCAGCACTTCGTTGCGCCAGAAAAATCTCTGCATTCTGATTACGAATGATCCCAACCGCTATCTCAAATCGTTTCATGGGGAAGCTCCTGAAAAAGAGGCGCAGTCTTCTGTGCCCCGGATATGACCAGGCCAGAGGTTTCCCCCTGGCCCGATTAATTACCGTTAAAATTTAACCAACAGCATGTACCTGTCTTAGCTCAGGCGACCATGGCATTGCTTATATTTTTTGCCTGAACCACAAGGACAAGGATCATTACGCCCTACTTTACGATCACCTGTTTGTTCAGCCAGAGACTGCGCGGCCTGGAGATCGTCACTTTGATGGCTCAGTTGCTGCATTTGCGCCAAACGTTCAGCTTCTTCACGGCGTTGCTGTTCCATGGCTTCAACTTCCTCAGGTAAACGCACCTGAACTTTGCTCAGCGTACTGATTACTTCGTACTTCAGTGACTCCAGCATAGCCGCGAACATAGAGAAAGATTCACGTTTATACTCTTGTTTAGGATCTTTTTGCGCATAGCCCCGCAAGTGAATCCCCTGACGCAGGTAATCCATGGCAGCAAGGTGCTCTTTCCACAGGCTGTCCAGCGTCTGCAGCATCACACCTTTTTCGAAATTGCGCATCATCTCGGTGCCAACAATTTCTTCTTTACGTTGATAGACTTCAACAGACTTCTGCAGGATACGTTCGCGCAACGTTTCTTCATGCAGTTCAGGTTCTTTATCCAGCCACTCAGAAATTGGCATTTCGAGATCGAAATCATTTTTCAGGCGCTCTTCCAAACCTGGAATATCCCACATCTCTTCCAGAGACTGAGGCGGAATATGAGCATCAATCGTAGTCTTAAACACATCTTCACGAATGCTGTTGATTGTTTCGCTGACATCACTGGCATCCAGCAATTCATTACGCTGAGTATAAATTGCACGGCGCTGATCGTTCGCTACATCATCATATTCCAGCAATTGCTTACGAATATCAAAGTTGCGGCTTTCCACTTTACGCTGCGCATTGGCGATGGCTTTAGTTACCCAGGGGTGCTCAATGGCTTCGCCCGGTTTCATCCCCAGCTTACGCATCATGTTAGAGACACGGTCTGATGCGAAAATACGCATCAGGGCATCTTCCATTGACAAATAGAAACGCGATGAACCAGGATCACCCTGACGGCCTGAACGGCCACGCAACTGGTTATCAATACGTCGCGATTCATGGCGTTCAGTACCAATAATATGCAGACCACCGGATGCCAATACGGCATCGTGGCGTTGCTGCCAGTTGCTTTTGATTTCAGCTATTTGCTCATCAGTTGGTGCTTCAAGCTCCGCCAATTCAGCCTGCCAGCTACCACCCAACATAATATCGGTACCACGCCCAGCCATGTTGGTGGCGATGGTAACAGACCCCGGATAACCGGCCTGAGCAACAATATCTGCTTCGCGTGCATGGAACTTCGCATTCAGTACATTGTGTTTTATGCCTGCTTTCGTCAGTTCTTGCGCAACCAGCTCAGATTTTTCAATGGAGATAGTACCAACCAGAACTGGCTGACCTTTCGCAGTACGTTCACGAATATCTTCGATGATCGCGGCAATTTTCTCTGCTTCGGTCATGTAGACCAGGTCAGCCATGTCTTTACGAACCATTGGCCGGTTGGTTGGCACGACGACAGTATCCAGTTTATAGATTGAGCTGAACTCGAAGGCTTCGGTATCTGCCGTGCCCGTCATACCCGCAAGTTTTTCGTACAAGCGGAAGTAGTTCTGGAAGGTAATGGAAGCCAGAGTCTGGTTTTCATTTTGAATATCAACACCTTCTTTTGCTTCCACAGCCTGGTGAAGACCATCAGACCAGCGGCGGCCCTGCATAGTACGGCCTGTATGTTCATCAACAATGATGACTTCACCGTCTTTCACAATGTAATCAACATCGCGGGTAAACAAAGCATGTGCACGTAGTGCCGCTGTTACGTGGTGCATCAGCATAATATTGCCCGGTGAATACAGCGATTCACCTTCTTCCATAATGCCTTCCTGGACCAGTAACTCTTCTATCAGTACCAGGCCACGTTCAGTCAGGTTAACCTGACGTGCTTTTTCATCTACAGAGAAGTGACCTTCCCCCTGGAACGTATCGGAATCTTCTTTTTCCTGGCGAACCAGATGAGGAATGATAGTGTTCACCCGGCGGTACATTTCCGAGCTGTCTTCTGCCGGACCAGAAATGATTAATGGCGTACGAGCTTCGTCGATAAGAATGGAGTCAACTTCATCCACCAGTGCATAATGCAGTTTACGTTGTACGCGCTCTTCCGGGCTGAATGCCATGTTGTCACGCAGGTAATCGAACCCGTACTCATTGTTGGTGCCGTAAGTAATATCCGCCGCATAAGCTTCACGCTTCGCCGGCGCGGGCATACCTGGCAGGTTAATACCCACACTCAGGCCCAGGAATTCAAACAATGGGCGGTTATTTTCAGCATCACGCTGGGCGAGATAATCGTTCACCGTTACCACATGAACACCTTTACCGCTCAGTGCATTCAGATAGGCCGGTAATGTCGCAGTCAGTGTTTTACCTTCACCAGTACGCATTTCCGCAATGCAGCGCTCATTGAGCACCATACCGCCAAGCAACTGAACATCGAAATGGCGCATACCAAACACGCGTTTACTGGCTTCACGAACTACAGCGAACGCTTCAGGCAGGATACTTTCCAGTGAGTCGCCTTTCTCGAGACGCGCACGGAACTCGCCTGTTTTGCCTTTGAGTTCATCATCTGACAATTTTTCAATTGCCGGCTCCATGGCATTAATTTGCGTAACAAGTTTACGCATACGACGCAACGTACGGTCGTTACGGCTTCCGAATACTTTAGTTAATAGTTTGACTAACATAATAAATTCCCAAACGCTTCGCTGAGCGATAAAACAAAATGATAAGAGTAGTGGTGTTTATCAGCAGCGAGCTTGCGGGCCTGCACGAATCCCCTGAGCAGTGCCCAGCCAGTTCGTAAAGGTAAAGGAGAGTGAGGGTGCCATTGCAGGCCAGGGCTCCTGGCGTACAACCGACGGTGGTTTACTTTCCTGAGTAAGCAGCGCACTAAGCGTATCAAGCAATGCAATGTGCTGTTTTTCCAGTGGCGATTCATTGGGCACCGAAGCGCCTGCCATCACCTGAGGTGCCATAACAAAAGTCAGATGACGGATAACAGTACGAATAGCATGCTGGTGCCAGTAATCGACACTAAATGTTGACTGGCGGCGGTTGCTCTCCTGCAATTGCGCTAACGAGAGTGCGGGATTAAAACGATTATAGTTCGCTGCGGTTTCTGCTGGAGTAGTGGCTCCGGCGTTACTGCTCGCTAAAACAGGTAGCCCAAAACTGGCCGCAACCATCCCTAACAGCAGATGGGGCCAGAAATATCGTCTACCTAATTGTCGCCAACGCGCAAATATACCGGACACTCTATTTCACCAAAGGAATTGAATCATTTTGGCTATACAAACTGACAAGCCACATTTTAGCGACCAAATAGTATCACCAAACGCGCCATTCATCAGCTTAATCCCTGCGATGAACCCCGAAAAAACGCGTAACAAATGAGCGAACAAACCAATTAAATGAAAAAACAGAAGCAGAAAAGAGGAAATAACTGTCGTGTTACAAAAATAAAAAACGACTGGGTCACCAGGCCGGAGAGAGTGCCTGATTAACCAGTCGTTTTAAATGTATCTTGCCCTTATGCCAGGACTGTCGACGGTGCCTTGAAAGCCAGTGGCAGTTCAGCTTCGTCTTCGAAGGTCACGTATTCCCACGCTTCTTGTTTAGCAAGCACAGCCTGCAACAGTTTGTTATTCAGCGCATGGCCAGATTTATACGCGGTAAACGCACCGATAATATTGTGACCACACATAAACAGGTCACCAATGGCATCCAGCATTTTGTGACGCACAAACTCGTCTTCAAAACGCAGACCATCTTCATTCAGCACACGGTAGTCATCCACGACGATAGCACAATCAAAACTACCACCAAGACACAAACCACGCGACTGAAGATATTCGATGTCACGCATAAAACCGAAAGTACGTGCCCGGCTGATTTGGCGCATAAACGCATCTGCCGAGAAGTTCATGCTGTAACGCTGAGTGCTGGCATCAATCGCCGGGTGATTAAAATCAATGGTGAAATCCAGAGTAAAACCATTATGCGGTCTGAACTCTGCCCATTTATCACCATCCTCAACCCGGACGACATCTTTAATGCGCACGAATTTCTTCGCGACATTCAGCTCGTCAACACCTGCGTCCATCAACAGATAAACGAAGGGAGCAGCACTGCCATCCATAATTGGAATTTCTGGCGCATCCACTTCAACAATAATGTTGTCGATGCCTAAACCAGCCAGAGCTGCGTTCAGGTGCTCCACGGTTGATATCCGCACGTCATGCTCATTCACCAGGCACGTACAGAGCATAGTATCACGCACAGATTTGGCATCAGCCGGGAAATCTACCGGTGGATTCAAGTCGGTACGACGATAGATGACCCCGGTGTTAGCCGGCGCAGGGCGTAACGTCAGCGTGACTTTTTTGCCGGTATGCAAACCGACACCCGTCGCCTGAACAATACGTTTTAATGTCCTTTGTTTGATCATCGCATTATCTCGCCTGTTACTGATCCGACCGAAAGTGTACATCACTATCGGCGAGTCATAGTAGCATAAAGAGCTGAGATACCCAAATTCCGGCTAATTCTTAGTCTGCCTGCTTACGCAGGAAGGCTGGAATATCCAGATAATCGGGCTCTTTATTGCTCTGGGAAGCCGTATCGTTCACGACCTTCGCCACATTTTTCTGCTCTGGCTGCAGTTGGGTCATACCACTCTGGTAACCCATAACCGGCTGCTGCTGTTGCTTGTTGGTTACCAGCGTGATTTCTGGACGCTTGTCCATACCAATCCCGGTGGCAACAACCGTTACACGCAGTTCATCGTTCATTTCTGGATCCAGAGAGGTACCGATAACCACTGTAGCATTGTCAGACGCGAAAGCACGGATAGTATTACCCACGGTTTCGAACTCATCCAGACGCAGGTCAAAGCCAGCAGTGATGTTAACCAGTACGCCACGCGCACCAGACAGGTCGATATCTTCCAGCAGCGGGCTGGAAATAGCCATTTCAGCGGCTTCTTCAGCACGGTCTTCACCTGTCGCGACACCCGAGCCCATCATGGCATAACCCATTTCTGACATTACAGTACGCACGTCAGCAAAGTCGACGTTCATCAGACCTGGGCGGGTGATCAGTTCAGCTATCCCCTGTACTGCACCTTTAAGGACATCGTTCGCTGCACCAAAGGCATCCAGCAAAGAGATACCGCGGCCAAGCACTTTCAGCAGTTTGTCGTTCGGAATTGTAATCAATGAATCGACATGCTTGGACAGTTCAGTGATACCCTGCTCCGCAAATGCCATGCGCTTTTTGCCTTCAAAATTAAAAGGCTTGGTCACCACAGCAACAGTCAGAATACCTAAATCTTTTGCAACTTCAGCCACAACGGGTGCTGCACCAGTCCCCGTACCGCCGCCCATACCGGCTGCGATAAAGACCATGTCAGCACCTTCCAGTGCGGAACGTAATGCTTCACGGTCTTCTTCCGCAGCATTACGGCCTACTTCCGGATTTGCGCCAGCCCCCAGACCTTTAGTGATACCACTACCGATCTGAATCGTCTGGCCAACAGCTGTTTTACGCAATGCCTGCGCATCAGTATTGACGGCAAAAAATTCAACGCCTTCAATGCGTTCGCGCACCATGTGTTCTACGGCATTACCGCCGCCGCCACCGACGCCGATGACTTTAATCACCGCGTCATTGGTCAGTTCCATAGGTTCAAACATAGTTTCTCTCCGTTTTGTGCCTGTCGCCTGAGACTACTTATTGTCATAGTCTCTTAATAAAATTAAAACTCTTTTCTCAGCCAGCTATTAATTCGTTTAAACCACGAAGTGACTGATGTGTGCTTTTCCACTTCAGTCTCACCGGTTAAATGCGATTCCTTGCCGTAATGTAATAACCCAACTGCGGTTGAATAATACGGCTCCTGAGCATAATCGGTAAGGCCAGTGATATTTAAAGGCTGACCAATGCGCACCTGAGTATGGAATACTCGTTGGGCACACGCGGCCAAACCTTCCATTTGGGCTGCGCCACCTGTCAGCACAATCCCTGCAGCCAGGTGGTGTTTGACACCTTGCTGACGTAACTGTTCCTGCAACTGCAGGATCTCTTCATTCACCAAATTCAACAATTCGGTGTAGCGAGGTTCGATAACCTCGGCCAAAGTCTGGCGCTGAAGGCTGCGCGGCGGCCTGCCACCCACGCTGGGTACCTCAACACTTTCATCTTTGCCGACCAGTGACCCCAATGCACAACCATGACGCACTTTAATCGCCTCTGCATCGCTGGGTGGTGTACCAAAAGCGTAAGCAATATCACTGGTAACCACATTCCCTGCGTAGGGAATGACTCTGGTATGTCGCAATGCACCACCAGTGTAAACCGCCATGTCCATTGTACCACCGCCGATATCGACGACACAGACGCCCAACTCTCGCTCATCTTCTGTCAGCACCGCGTAGCTGGAAGCAAGCCCGGCGAAAATCAGTTGGTCAACCTTCAGGCCACAGCGCTCTACAGCTTTCACAATATTTTTCGCCATATCGTTGTGGCAGGTAATCAAGTGCACTTTGGCCTGCATACGCACACCGGATAAACCAACCGGGTTTTTAATCCCTTCCTGGTAGTCGATGGCGTACTCTTGTGGAATGACATGCAGCACCCGATGCTCATCTCTTACACGAACAGATTTCGCCGTATGCACTACATTTTCCACATCTTCCTGGGTCACTTCTTCCTCTGAAATTGGCACCATGCCGATTTCGTTCTGGCAGCTAATATGTTTACCTGACAGCGCCAGGTAAACAGAAGATATTTGGCAGTCTGCCATTAACTCAGCCTGATCAATGGCACGCTGTACGCACTTAACCACAGATTCAAGATCGTTAACGCCGCCTTTATCCATACCCCGGGACGGACAACTTCCCACACCGATAATGTTAATCACTCCGTCGGGCAGAACTTCCCCTACTAAAGCGGCAACTTTTGCAGTGCCAATCTCCAGTCCAACCACCAGTTTTCTGTCCGTCGACTTAATCATTGTTGTTTTGCCTGTGCCTGATTCTGTTGTTGATTAGTTCCTTCAGCGGGAGCCGGGGCCGGAGCCCAACCCACCGCAGCACCTGAGTCATAGCGCAGGTCAACATAACTGATAAGCTTGTTGTCCGTCTGCGCCTGCTTTAAAAGAACTGGGTAAAGTTCGATAAAGCGGTTCAGGCGTTTCATCGTATCGCCGCGGCCAAGGTTGAGTTTAATCCCGTTATTCAGGGTTAAAACCCAGGAGCGTCTGGCCGTCATGGCTGCATCCTTCAACGTAAACCTGGATTTCGCCAGCACATCACTCATTGCCCGGTATCCTTCAAGAACTTCAACCTCACTTCCTTCCGGACCAGACAGCCCCGGCAAGACTTGTTTTGCCATTCTGTCCGCAGGTACACTGAATGAATTACCTTGTGCATCAATCATGTGCTGGTCATTCCAGCGTGCAATCGGCACATATTCAACCAGATGAATCTTCAATTCATCCGGCCACTGTTTTCTGACACTGGCCTGTTTTATCCAGGGAAGCCGTTCAATTTGCTGCTGGATAATGTCTACATCCTGCGTCATAAAAGTTCCTGGAGCGCCCAGGGCCAGTATTGCCTGGCGAATATCGTCATTACGTGTGTAATGGCGCTCACCCGTCACAACAAGACGTGACAGAGGCAAGCGCTGAGCATCTTCCATCCAGCGTACAACCATCCAGCCGCCGATAAAGATTGTCAGTAGTACCGCTATCAGGAAGATAATGCCCGCAAGCCGCGTGCCATTACTGCGCCCGGAAAAGGCTTTTTCTTCCTGCTGAGTACGTGTATTCAACGCCGCCTGGGACATATCACTCCGCCAGTTCCAGTATATTTACAACAAACTTACCCAAAATCCGGGTACCAGGCTGGCACTCAACAGGTAACTTATCTGCCTTGCTACCCTGCATGGGTGCCAATTTCTCAGCCATGAGTGTCTTCTTCCTGTAACTGAGGAACCAGACGTGTTTCTGCCAGCGTACGCGCTATCTTGCCAATATTACCCGCCCCCTGGACCAACACTAAATCATTCCCGGACAGAATAGGTGCCAACATTTGGGCAACCTGCGCATGATCGGAAACCAGAATCGGGTCAACCTTGCCACGCCCCCGAATTGTGCGGCACAGAGAACGGCTGTCCGCACCTGGAATCGGCGTTTCTCCCGCCGGGTAGACATCCAGCATAATTAGCGCATCAACCTGCGATAACACATTGGCAAAGTCGTCATACAAATCACGGGTACGCGTATAACGGTGGGGCTGGAACACCATCACCAGATGTTTATCCGGCCACCCTGCACGCGCTGCCTTGATAGTTGCGTCAACTTCAGTCGGGTGGTGACCATAGTCATCAACCAATAACGCCGTGCCTTGCTTGCCATTAATGGCATCAAGAGGAAACTCGCCAAGGAAATCGAAACGACGCCCTGTACCAGCAAAACTTTCAAGTGCGCGTAAAATAGCGCTGTCATCAATGCCTTCTTCAGTTGCTACTGCCACCGCAGCTGCCGCATTCAGGGCGTTATGCCGGCCAGGTGCATTTAACATGACATGCAGTACGGGCTTATCCTGGCGCAGGATGTCAAAGTGCCCTTGTGCGCCCGACTGCAGGTAGTTTTCAATGCGAACATCCGCGTCTTCACTAAAGCCATAAGTGGTCAGTTGACGTCCAACCCGCGGCAATAACTCTTTGATAACCGGGTCATCCACGCACATAACCGCTCTACCATAAAACGGCAGGTTGTGAAGGAAATTAATAAATGTCTGCTTCAGGTTCTCAAAGTCGCCATGGTAAGTATCCATATGGTCGGCTTCTATATTGGTCACCACAGCGACCATTGGCTGCAAATGCAGGAAAGAGGCATCGCTTTCATCTGCTTCTGCAATCAGGTAACGGCTGTGTCCTAAACGGGCATGAGTACCTGCCGCTTTGACCAGGCCACCATTCACGAACGTCGGGTCAAGACCTGCTTCTGCATAAATACTCGCCACCATCGCCGTGGTAGTAGTCTTTCCATGCGTACCGGCAATAGCAATGCCATGACGAAAACGCATCAATTCCGCCAACATTTCAGCACGGCGAATCACCGGAATACGTGCTTCATGCGCTGCAATTATTTCCGGGTTATCCGCCCGAATGGCAGTGGATACCACAACCACACTGGCATCACGGACGTTTTCAGGGCGATGATTAAAATAAATCGTCGCGCCCAGCGCTGACAGTTGCTGCGTAACCGGGTTTGGCGCTAAATCAGAACCACTGATTTGGTAACCTTCATTCGCCAGCACTTCGGCAATCCCTCCCATGCCGGCACCACCAATGCCAACAAAGTGAATGTGCCGCACGCGGCGCATTTCAGGAACGATTGAACGCAGTTTTGCCAGTTCTTGTGTATTCATTCTTTAAACCTGAGGCTCTTTGCCTTCACATCAAAAACATGCGGTTGCCTGTCGCAACCCGACACATCAGGCTCTGGCCTGATGCACAATCTCATTTGCTACACGCTGTGTTGCATCAGGAATCGCTGCTTCCCGGGCTAATTTCGCCATAGAGAGCAGAACCTGACGATCCCAACCACTCAGAATATCGGCCACGGCCTGAGCCGTGAATTGCGGTTGCTCCAAAATGCGTGCAGCCCCGACTTTCTCCAGTGGCGCAGCGTTCCAGTATTGCTGGCGGTCTTTATGCTGAAAAGGCACAAAAATAGCGGGTAACCCCGCAGCAGCGATTTCACTTACCGTCAGCGCCCCGGAGCGGCAGACCACAACATCTGCCCAGGCATACGCCTGAGCCATATCGTCAATAAACTCAGTAACTTTATGCCTGACAGGGGTTGCAGTTGCATAAGCCTGCATCACCTCTTCTCCAGCACCTTTCCCGCACTGGTGCCAAATGGTGATACTTTCCCCTAATTGAGCGGCAACACCGGGCATTGTTTGATTGAGAACCCGGGCTCCCTGAGAACCGCCCACCACTAATACCCGAACTGGCCCAGTACGCCCGGATAGCCTGTCTTGCGGTAATGGCAGTGCCAGCACATCCTCACGGACAGGGTTACCCACGACATCTGCCTTAGGGAAAGCCCCCGGGAATGCCTGCATGACTTTGCTGGCAATGCGCGACAGCCATTTATTGGTTAACCCGGCTATACCGTTTTGCTCATGCAAAACCACCGGAATACCCAGCGACCATGCAGCCAGACCACCGGGGCCGGAAACATAACCGCCCATGCCTAATACCACATCCGGGCGATAATTTTTCATAATGGCCCGGGCCTGACGCCAGGCGTTAAATATCCGCCATGGTGCCAGTAACATGGCTTTAAGCCCTTTACCGCGAATCCCTGAAATACGAATAAAATCAATTTCGATACCACGCGCCGGAACCAAATCTGCTTCCATGCGGTCTGCAGTACCCAGCCAGCGAACCTGCCAGCCCTGAGCCATCAAATAGTGAGCAACAGCAAGCCCGGGGAAAACATGCCCGCCAGTCCCGCCAGCCATCACCATTAATCGCTTAGGTCCACTACTCATCGTGCACCTCGTGTAAACGCCTGCGCTTTTGCCAGACGTGTTTCATAATCAATTCGCAGCAATAATATGATTGCTGTAGACATAATCAGCAGGCTGGAACCACCGTAGCTGATAAGCGGCAGTGTCAGCCCTTTCGTTGGCAGCATACCAGCAGCAGCCCCAACGTTTACCAGCGCCTGGAAGCTAAACCAGATACCAATAGAACAGGCCAGAAACCCCGAGAAACGCTGGTCAATTTCCAGTGCGCGTTTGCCAATCGACATGGCGCGAAAAGCGACGAAGAATACCATCAAAAGTGCCAGTACCACACCGATATATCCCAGCTCTTCACCAATAATTGAGAAGATGAAATCGGTATGTGCTTCGGGCAAATATTCGAGTTTTTGTACTGAATTGCCGAGTCCTTGCCCCCAAAGCTCACCACGCCCGAAAGCCATCAGTGATTGTGTTAACTGGTAGCCGCTGCCAAAGGGATCTTGCCAGGGGTTCCAGAATGAAGTCACACGCCGGATACGATAAGGCTCTGCCAAAATCAGTAACACCACTGCGGAAATGCCCATACCGATGATGGCAATAAATTGCCAAAGCTTGGCACCAGCCAGGAACAGCATCGCAAGCGTCGTAACAAACAGTACCACCACTGTCCCCAGGTCAGGCTGAGCCAGTAATAACACTGCCATCACCAGGATAACGCCCATGGGTTTCAGAAAGCCGCGCAAATTATTACGGACTTCATCCACCTTACGTACCAGGTAGTTGGAGAGGTAACAAAACAGCGATAGCTTCGAAAATTCCGCAGGCTGAATACGTAATGGCCCCAGCGCAATCCAGCGCGATGCCCCGTTTACTGAGCTACCTACCACCAGCACAATCAGCAGCATCACAATTGATGCCAACAGCATAGGCGCGCTGTATTTTTGCCAGAACGTCATAGGCAAACGCAGGGTAACCAGAGCAAGGACAAAAGCCAGTACCAGATACAACCCATCACGTTTAGAGAACAAAAAGGGATCACCGGCCAAACGTTGCCCGACAGGCATTGATGCTGAAGTCACCATGACAAAACCAATTGCCGCCAGCCCCAGAGTCAGCCAGAACAACGTACGGTCATACAACACCATACTGTTGGCGTCTTTCTCCCGGGAACCCATCACCCAGCCTTTCAGCGCGGTAAATAACCACCCCAGGATAAAAAACCCGGGTATCCGCGGCATACGAAGACGAGGGAGAGATAAACGCATCAGCCTAACTCCTTCGCCAGTTGCGCGAAGATCTCGCCACGCTGTTCAAAGTTTTTAAACTGATCCAGGCTGGCACAAGCAGGAGATAACAACACCATATCTCCCGGCTTAACTTGCCCGGCTATCAGCCGCATAGCCTCTTCCATCGTTTCGGTTTGTTCAGCCACATCCGGGCGGAGTTCCGCCAGTTGCGCACCATCCCGGCCAAAACAATAGAGGCGAATACTGTCTCCCTGAAGGAAAGGCCGCAAAGGTGAGAAGTCTGCCGATTTACCATCCCCGCCCAGCAACAGATGCAACGTCCCCTCGCAATGCAAACCATTGAGCGCCGCTTCGGTGCTGCCAACATTGGTAGCCTTGGAGTCATTAATCCAGCGCACACCTTTGCTTTCCAGCACCAACTCAAAACGATGAGCCAGGCCGGTAAACGTGGTTAACGCTTTCAGGCTACTGGCACGCGGTAAGCCCACTGCATCGGCCAGAGCGAGTGCTGCCAGCGCGTTGGTGTAGTTATGCCGCCCAACCAGTTTCATCTCTTTCACGTTGAGCACTTTCTCACCTTTCACACGCAACCAGGTTTCACCCTGCTGGCGGTTAAGGTGGTAATCGCCGACATCCACACCAAAACTGACACACCGTGCATCAGCGCCACGCACAGGCATTGTTAATGCGTCATCGGCATTCACAACACAGACACGGGCATTTTCATAAATACGTAACTTTGCAGCCCGGTATTGCTGAAGACCAAAAGGATACCTGTCCATATGATCTTCAGTAACATTGAGAATAGTGGCCGCGGCAGCATTGAGGCTGTAGGTGGTTTCCAACTGGAAACTGGAAAGCTCAAGCACATACAACTCATGAGGTAAATCCAGCAGCATCAGCGCCGGCAGGCCGATATTACCGCCCACACCAACTGAGACGCCTGCTGCTTTCGCCATTTCGCCAACCAGCGTGGTCACCGTGCTTTTGCCATTAGACCCAGTAACAGCAACAACAGGAGCCTGTACTTCACGGCAGAAGAGCTCTATATCGCCGATGATTTCGACACCAGCGTCCGCAGCTGCGCTCAGGGCAGGTGTAGCCAGGGCGATACCAGGGCTGGCGATTATCAAATCTGCTGCAAGTAGCCAGTCTTCATTCAGGCTCCCCACATAGCGTTCAACATGTTCCGGGAGCTTATCTATCCCCGGAGGTGTTACCCGCGTGTCCATTACACGCGGAGTTACCCCCCGCGCAAGGAAGAAATTAACGCAGGAAAGTCCGGTTAAACCCAGGCCGATAATAACAACGTTTTTGCCCTGGTAATCTGCCATGATTAACGCACCTTAAGCGTAGCCAGCCCAATCAGGACCAGCATCAGCGAGATAATCCAGAAACGCACAATTACGCGCGGTTCTGGCCAGCCTTTTAATTCATAGTGATGGTGGATAGGCGCCATACGAAAAATGCGCTGACCACGCAGTTTAAACGACCCAACCTGTAAGATGACCGACAGGGTCTCCACTACAAACACCCCACCCATGATTACCAGCAAGAACTCCTGGCGCAGCAATACTGCAATCACACCGAGTGATCCACCCAGTGCCAGAGACCCCACGTCTCCCATGAAAACCTGAGCCGGATAGGTGTTAAACCACAAAAAACCCAAACCAGCTCCAACGATTGCAGTACACACAATAACCAGCTCACCAGCATGGCGCAGATAAGGAATATGCAGGTAGTTAGCAAAATTCATGTTACCCGTAGCCCAGGCTACTAACGCAAAACCTGCTGCGACAAACACGGTAGGCATGATTGCCAGACCATCCAGACCATCTGTCAGGTTCACGGCGTTACCCGTACCAACAATCACAAAATACGCCAGTACAACGTAGAACAGGCCAAGCTGTGGCATGATATCTTTAAAGAAAGGCACCACCAGCTGAGTGGCCGGTGTACCATGCCCGGCAGCATATAAACCAAAAGCGACGCCCAAAGAAATCACGGACATCCAAAAATACTTCCAGCGAGCAACCAGCCCTTTGGTATCTTTACGCACCACTTTGCGGTAATCATCGACAAAGCCGACAATGCCAAAACCTACCAGCACGGTTAATACGCACCAGACATACGGGTTTGACGGGTATGCCCACAATAAGACTGAAACCACAATGGACGTCAGAATCATGATTCCGCCCATTGTGGGGGTACCACGTTTGCTGAAATGGCTTTCCGGGCCATCATTACGCACCACTTGCCCAAACGACAGTTGTTGCAGACGGGCAATCATGCGGGGCCCCATCCATAAGGAGATAAACAACGCGGTCAACAGGCTCACGATGGCGCGAAACGTCAAATATGAGAAGACGTTAAAACCGGAATAATATTTGACCAAATGCTCGGCCAGCCAGACTAGCATGTCCTGTTCTCCTGTAATGCATGTACCACCTCTTCCATGGCAGAACTCCGTGACCCTTTCACCAGCATTGTTATTGTTGAATTTTCCGCGACTAATTCACGTAACCGCTCAATTAATAATGTTTTATTACTGAAATGTTCACCCACTCCACTGGCTGAACTGATGGAATAACTCAGGCTTCCCACACTCAGAACTTTATCCAGACCAGCCGCTTTCGCAGCCTCACCGATTTGGTGATGGCACGCTTGTGCTTCATCGCCCAGTTCAGCCATATCCCCCACAACCAGCACACGATAACCCGGCATTTCAGACAATACACTCACCGCAGCAGTCATCGACCCCACATTGGCGTTATAGCTATCGTCCAGTAATAACTGGGTTGCGGATAAAAGAATGGGGAATAAGCGCCCCGGAACAGCCTGTAACTGCGCCAGACCCGCTTTCACCGCGCTCAAGGGTGCACCAACTGCCATAGATAACGCCGTTGCAGCCAGAGCATTAGCAATGTTATGCCGCCCGGGTAAGGGCAGTACTACTTCACATTCGCCCTCGGGCGTACACAATGTAAAAACAGTACCTTGCGAGGTTATCCGCACATCACGCGCGTGAAAATCACTGCCGGGTTGTTCCGGTGAAAAACGCCAAATTTTGCGATCACCAATCACCGCCTTCCAGCCAGGTAAGTCATTGTTATCGGCATTCACAATGGCGACACCAGTGGGTGGTAGCCCACCAAAAATCTCGCCTTTGGCTTTGGCCACTCCCGCCAGAGACCCAAAACCTTCGAGGTGTGCCGCTGCCAGGTTATTAACCAGTGCCGCTTCAGGTTGAGTCAGGCTAACGGTCCAGGCAATTTCGCCCTGGTGATTGGCGCCCAGTTCAATCACAGCATACTGATACTCTGGCGTCAGACGCAGCAGCGTCATAGGGACACCAATATCATTATTAAGATTACCCAGCGTATAGAGGGTGTTTCCACAACGGCCAAGAATGGCCGCCGTCATCTCTTTAACCGAGGTTTTTCCCGAGGAACCAGTCAGCGCAACAACTCTCGCTGGCACCTGCTGGCGTACCCATGCACCCAGTCTCCCAAACGCAATGCGCGTGTCTTCCACTACCAGTTGAGGGATATCCAGAGGTAGCTGGCGACTGACCAGTAACGCACCTGCGCCACCTTCAATGGCTTTTTGCGCAAAATCATGGGCGTCAAAACGTTCACCTTTCAGGGCGACAAACAGACAGCCAGCAGTTAATTTACGTGTGTCCGTGGTGACATCTTTAATTTGGCAGTCGGCACCAATATGTTGCCCGTTAAGGACCGTAGCCAGTTGCTCAAGTGTTACCGGGATCATGCGACCACCCCCAATAAACGAGCTGCCGTTACACGGTCTGAGTAGTCCAGACGACGCGTACCCACGATTTGATAATCCTCATGGCCTTTGCCCGCCAATAACACCACATCACCGGGTTTAGCCTGCATAATGACACTGGTCACAGCCTCAGCACGCCCCGGCATAACACGGGCACGCCCGGCATCCAGCATTCCCGCAAGAATATCGTCAATAATGGCGCCTGGCTCTTCGGTGCGGGGATTGTCGTCAGTCACTACAGCGACATCCGCAAACTCTTCAGCAATAGCGCCCATTAATGGACGCTTGCCTTTATCACGGTCGCCACCACATCCAAACACGCACCACAGCTTGCCCGGGCAGTGCAAACGCGCCGCCATGAGCGCTTTTTCCAGAGCATCAGGTGTATGTGCGTAATCAACCACAACGGTCGGTTTACCCGGCGCGCTGAAAACCTCCATACGGCCACAGACTGGTTGCAACTGAGAGGCCGTCGCCAGAAGTGATTCGAAGGCATAGCCTTGTGACAGCAACGTAGCCAAAGCAAGTAATAAATTACTCACGTTGAAGGCGCCCATCAGCCCGCTTTCTATCTCGCCATCTCCCCAGGAGGAAGCGAACTGAATCGTCGCGCCACGGTCGTGATAAGACACATGTGTCGCTTTCAGCCAGCGGTTATGTTGGTCCGGGTTGAGTGGGGTATCAACAGCCACAGCCACAGCATCGGGGAGTTTCTCCAGCCAGCGCCGACCAACTTCATCGTCCGCATTAACGATGGCAACACCACACTGGTGTTCAGAAAATAGCAGCCATTTAGCCGCTTCGTAATGCGCCATATCGCCATGATAATCAAGGTGATCACGACTAAGATTGGTGAAAACCGAGGCCGCAAATTTAACCGCAGCAACCCGGTGCTGAACCAGACCATGGGAAGAGACTTCCATGGCAGCAAAATTTGCCCCCTGGTCAACAAAGCCGGATAACATATGCTGAACATCAACTGCGGAACCCGTGGTATTTGCCGTTGGAGCCACACTCCCCAGCAAACCGTTACCGACGGTGCCCATCACAGCGCTGACGTTACCCAAAATTTGTGCCCACTGAGCAAGTAACTGTGTGGTGGTGGTTTTACCGTTCGTGCCGGTGACACCTACCAGACATAATGAATGAGAGGGTTCATGGTAAAAACGCCCCGCTAATGCGGATAAACGCTGGTCCAGTTGGCTGAGATAAACCACCGGAACACCATGCATTTCACGGATTTCGCCGTCAGCAGCTTCCCCTTCTGCTTCCGCTATTACAGCAGCAACACCTTGCGCTATCGCCTGCGGGATATACCGACGCCCGTCCGCCTGATGACCGACCACCGCCACAAAAAGATCCCCCGCGGCAGCCCCACGGCTGTCGAGTGTCATCTCTCGCAGTGCTCGCGCCGGTGCCTCTGGCACCCACGGCACGAGAAGGTCGCGCAAATTACGATCTGCCACCTGTACCCTCTTTCTGATTAATTACAAAATCGTTTTTATCTCCCGTAGGGAGCGCATCCGGTTCAACATTCATGGTGCGCAGAACGCCCCCCATGATTGCCCCGAAGACTGGCGCTGACACGGCACCACCATAATACTTACCCGCCTGCGGATCGTTTATCACCACTACCAGCGCAAAACGCGGGTTACTGGCGGGAGCGACACCGGCGGTATAAGCAATGTATTTGTTGATATAACGGCCATCGGGGCCGACTTTTTTTGCCGTTCCCGTTTTAATGGCAATACGATAGCCTTTGATTGCAGCCTTCACACCGCCCCCACCCGGCAGGGCGACACTTTCCATCATGTGTACCACTGTACGCACGGTTGCCTCAGAGAACACGCGTTCCCCTGGTACCGGAGGGTCAACTTTCGTAATGGAAAGCGGCCGATAAATACCGAAACTGCCAATGGTTGCGTAGACTCGCGCTAACTGTAACGGTGTTACCATTAGCCCGTAGCCGAAAGAAAAGGTGGCCCTCTCTATGTCAGACCACCGTTGTTTTGTTGGAAATAAGCCACTGCGTTCTCCGACCAACCCCAAATTGGTCGATTTCCCCAGCCCAAAACGTGAGTAAGTATCTACTAACGCTGAGGACGGCATCGCTAACGCCAGCCGGGATACACCAACGTTACTCGACTTCTGCAGAATCCCCGTTACGGTCAGTTCGCTGTAACGACCAACATCTTTAATTTCATGACCATTGATGTAGTAAGGAACCGTGTTAAGCACACTGTTTTCCTGTACTACGCCTCGTTGTAAGGCTGTCATCACCACCATGGGTTTTACCGTTGACCCAGGCTCAAAAACGTCAGTAATCGTGCGGTTACGCATGACATCTTTGGGTGTACCAGTCAGGTTGTTCGGGTTATAGGATGGACTGTTTGCCATTGCCAAAACTTCACCTGTGTTGACATCCACCAGTACCGCGCTACCTGATTCAGCTTTATTGAACGCGACAGCATTATTCAGTTCACGATAAACCAGTGCCTGCAGGCGCTCATCAATGCTTAAAGCCAGGTTATGAGCGGCCTGGCTGTCAGTAGATGAAATGTCTTCAATCACGCGACCATAGCGGTCTTTGCGCACCACGCGCTCGCCTGGCTGCCCGGTAAGCCATTTATCGAAGCTTTTTTCAATCCCTTCAATACCCTGGCTGTCAATGTTCGTGAAACCTATTAAGTGAGCAGTCACTTCGCCCGAGGGATAATAACGGCGGGATTCTTCCCGCAGATGAATGCCTGGAAGTTTCAACTTTTTGATGTAGTCGGCAATATCGGGGTTGACCTGACGGGCCAGATAAATAAAACGGCCTCGGGGGTTTGCGTTAACCCGCGAAGCCATTTGGTCGAGCGGCATTTTTAATGCATCAGCAAGCGCTTTCCAGCGTGAATCCAGAGTAACACCACCCGCGTCATGTAACTCTTTCGGATCTGCCCAAATCGCTTTTACTGGCACACTGACTGCCAGCGGGCGGCCTTCGCGGTCTGTGATCATGCCACGAGACGTGGAGACTTCCTGTACACGCAGGGAACGCATGTCCCCCTGGCGCACCAACATATCGGGATTGACCACCTGTAACCACGCTACACGACCTAACAGAAAAGCGAGAGCCAGCAGAATGCAGCCACAAAGCAACGCAAAACGCCAACTTACAAAGTTGGCTTGTTCTTCCTGACGTTTCGATTTAAGCGATTTATTCGCTGCCTTCATCGTTGCTGGTCCTTTATTGCTGCACTACGATATTTTCTTGTGAAGGATCAACATGCTGCATTTTAAGCTTATCAGTTGCGATACGCTCAACACGGCTGTGATCAGCGAGTGCGTTCTCTTCCAGGATGAGATTTCGCCATTCTATATCCAGCGCATCACGTTCAACCACCAGTTGCTCGCGTTGCGCAGTCAGTAAACGGGTATAGTGCACAGTAGTAACGACCATCACCGCCGACATCACAATCGCGACAAACAAAATCAGCGGCAGTTTCCCAAAGCGCAGAATATCTCCGCCGATGATTCCCGGCAGAGAGTGACGCTCATTACCGCCAAGCGTCGTCATTTTGCTTAAGGTCTCTGTCACGCGATTAATCATTCGCGCTCCTTTGAGCAATACGCAGTACAGAGCTGCGAGCCCGCGGGTTGTCAGCCACTTCATTCTCTCCTGGCATTAGTTTTCCTAAAGCTTTAAGTTGCCTGCCGCCCAAAGCACGCAGTTGCGCTTCAGTCATTGGCAACCCTGCTGGTACTTGCGGCCCACGGCTTTGCTCACGCATAAACCGTTTAACCAGCCTGTCTTCAAGTGAATGGAAACTAATCACAGATAAGCGCCCAGCTGGCGCTAAAACCGTTACGGCACCTTTCAATGCTTGTTCTATTTCTTCGAGTTCACTATTTACCCAAATGCGCACGGCCTGAAACGTCCGGGTAGCTGGATGTTTAAATTTGTCTTTCACCGGTGTCGCCGCAGCAACGACTTCAGCCAACTCTTTAGTACGTGTCATCGGCGCTTCTTTATTGCGCTCAACAATTGCTCTGGCAATACGCTTTGCAAAGCGCTCTTCGCCATAGGTTTTCAGTACCCAGGCAATATCCTGTTCTTCTGCGCCCAGCAGCCATTCAGCCGCCGACTGGCCTCGCGTTGGATCCATACGCATATCCAGTGGCCCGTCGCGCATAAACGAAAACCCCCTTTCAGGGTCATCAAGTTGTGGAGAAGATACGCCAAGATCAAGCAGGATCCCGTCTATTTTACCGGTAAGCCCCAGTTCTTCGACATAATCAGCAAGGTGAGAAAACGGGCCATGAACAATGGAAAAGCGTTCGTCATTGATCTGGCTGGCGGCTGCGATCGCCTGAGGATCACGGTCGATAGCCAGCAACCGTCCTTCTGCCCCTAACTTAGACAGAATAAGACGAGAGTGCCCTCCGCGGCCGAAGGTACCATCAATGTAGATGCCATCCTGACGAATGTTTAACCCGTTTACCGCTTCGTCAAGCAGCACTGTTGTGTGTTTATAACTTTCCATCATTTAGAGAGACAAATCCTGCAGTCTTTCGGACAATGTGCCTGACGAAGACCGCTCAGCGTCAATGTCCTCCTTAACTTGTTGATACCAGGTTGCTTCATCCCACAGTTCAAACTTATTGAACTGCCCAACCAGCATCACTTCTTTTGTGAGCCCGGCATGCTGGCGCAGTACCGGCGCTAACAGTAATCTTCCTGCACTATCCATCTGGCATTCACTGGCGTGCCCCAACAGTAAGCGTTGCACCCGCCTTTCGTCAGGATTCATACCGGACAAACGCGCCAGTTTCTGCTCAATAACTTCCCATTCAGGCAGGGTATAGAGCAGCAGACATGGGTTATGGATATCAATGGTGCAAACCATCTGCCCTGTAGCCAGTTCGAGCAGTTTTTCGCGATAGCGGGTCGGGACGGATAATCGCCCTTTGCTATCGAGATTAACTACCGTCGCACCACGGAACATATCGAGTTGCCCCTTAAATTACCTTTTTCACCACTTTGTTCCACAAATTCCCACCACAAGGAGTTTACGGAGCAGAGGAAAAGCTTGTCAAGCCAGCACCAGTGCCGACCAGACGAAACATTTCGCCAAAAACAGTGAATAAAGAGGATATGGAGTAAAAGGCTGTAACGGTGACACGAAATAACGTTATGAATATTTGTAAAAAAAGTGATGAATATACATGCAGAACGTTAACACCAAAAAATACAACCAAATTGCAAATAAACTATTCAGTTTGCGACCTGGGCGGCATTTTACGGCAAACAGAGGGAGGTTAACAGCAGGAGTTAAGTGGTACAGGATAAAAAAACACCCACCTGAAACAGCATAAAAATGCTGATGGAATAATCCTATACATTCAGCGAGCAAAACAGCTGTAACAAATTAATACAATATCAATATTCGGATTGTTCCAAATCGGGCTGGAAAAATGAATAACAAAAAGCAGAACTAAGAGTTTTCTTATAATAACAGCAGCCAGGTATGGCTGCTGTTATTTTGATTAGTAGCGGCTAAGGCTGCCGCGGCGATAGAGATTACGGCGAATACGCGTTAAACCCGGCTTCGGCTTACGTGGTTCATCCAGACTCGCCAGCACCAACTCCAACACACGCTCAGCCACATCACGATGGCGCTGTGCAACAGCCAGTACCGGGCATTGCAGAAAATCCAGTAGTTCGTTATCGCCAAATGTGGCAATTGCGAGATCTGAAGGGAGCTTTCCTTCACGGCGCAACGTCACATCCATCACGCCCTGCAGGAGCGCAAATGAAGTCGTGAACAACGCTTCCGGCATGTCATGGGTTTCCAGCCATTTTTCAAATAGTTGTGCGGCATTATCGCGCTCATAGCTATCAGCATACAGGAAATCGACCTGGCGAGAGTCATCCGCCCATGCAATACGAAACCCTTGTTCGCGCAAGAAGCTGACAGAGAGTTCCGGTAGAGCGCCCAGATAAAGCACTTTATTGGCCGGAAACTTACGTAATTCACGCGCCAGCATTTCGGCATCATCCTGATCGGCACCGACAACGCTGGTGAAGTGTTCTCTATCCAGAGCTCTGTCCAGGGCCACAATAGGGAAATCGCTGTTTACCCAACGCTGGTAAAAAGGGTGTTCTGGCGGTAAAGAGGTTGAAACGATAATGGCATCAACTTGCCGTTGCAGTAAGTGCTCAATACAACGCATTTCGTTATCAGGTTGATCTTCTGAGCAAGCGATAAGTAATTGATAACCACGCTGACGCGCCTGGCGTTCAAGATAATTGGCAATGCGCGTATAACTGGTATTTTCCAGGTCAGGAATCACCAGGCCAATAGAACGAGTTCGCCCCGCCCGCAAACCTGCCGCAACCGCATTAGGGTGGTAATTATATTCCCTGACCACTGCCATCACTTTCTCAACGGTTTTTTCGCTCACCCGATACTGACGAGCCTTACCATTGATGACATAGCTTGCAGTGGTACGCGACACACCCGCAAGGCGTGCAATTTCGTCCAGTTTCACTCTTGCCCCTTAACGATTTAGATACTTCAACACCCTGAAACCTGAATAACATGGGTGATACCTCACCACCAGCAATCCGCACAGAACAACCGAACCGGCATCAGTGAGTGTACTTGCCAGACAGCCTGATACGGCAATATCACACCGAATTCAGGGTTATAGATTAATCCTGTTAAGGTTGCGCGCACAATAATAACACCTTTAATTGTTTTTCTGGCTCACATTACTGTGTTAAAAAAAAGAAAAACCCGGCACTTGCGCCGGGTTACAGTGACAATACCAGCCACTTAGCGCATGATTTTATCACCGCGCGATAAGCCCACTACACCGGAGCGCACAACCTCAACGATTTTTGCCACATCACGAATAGTGGCAAGGAATGCGTCCAGCTTATCACTGGTACCGGCAAGCTGGACGGTGTACAACGACGGCGTGACATCAATAATTTGCCCACGAAAGATTTCTGTACTGCGCTTCACCTCTTCGCGCCCGTAGCCTGTCGCCTGCACTTTCACCAGCATAATTTCTCGTTCAACGCATGGCCCCTGGCTCAATTCGTTGACCCGCAAAACATCGATAAGTTTGTGCAATTGCTTTTCAATTTGCTCAAGAACTTTTTCATCACCAACCGTTTGAATGGTCATGCGTGACAATGTCGGGTCTTCTGTTGGCGCGACCGTCAGGCTTTCGATGTTATAGCCACGTTGGGAAAATAACCCAATAACGCGCGACAGTGCGCCGGATTCATTTTCAAGTAATACCGATATGATGCGGCGCATAATCAGGTTCTCTCCGTTTTGCTCAACCACATTTCATCCATGCCACCACCGCGGATCTGCATTGGGTAAACGTGTTCTGTTCCATCGACGGAAACATCGACAAAGACTAACCGGCCTTGTTGTACATGCTCCAGAGCCACCTGAAGTTGACTGGTCAGTTCTTCGGGTTTGGTTATCTGAATACCAATATGTCCATAAGCTTCTGCCAGACGAACAAAGTCAGGCAAAGATGCCATATAAGACTGGGAATGGCGGCCCGAATAAATCATATCCTGCCACTGTTTAACCATACCCAGAAAGCGGTTGTTCAGGTTGACTACCAATACCGGCAAATTGTATTGCAGCGCAGTAGACAGCTCCTGAATATTCATCTGGATGCTGCCATCCCCCGTAATACACACTACGGTTTCATCAGGCAAAGCCATCTTCACCCCCAGGGCAGCGGGTAAACCAAACCCCATAGTTCCCAGCCCACCGGAGTTAATCCAGCGACGTGGTTTATCGAAGGTGTAATACAACGCGGCAAACATCTGGTGCTGACCAACGTCAGAGGTGACATACGCCTCTCCCCGGGTCAGTTGGTAAACAGCTTCAATCACCGCCTGTGGTTTGATGGCATCGCTGGCTTTGTCATATTCCAGGCAGTGTCTCGCCCGCCAGAGTTCAATCTGCTGCCACCAGTCACGGATATCGTCCAGTGGCTGACTTTGCTTTTCCGCCCCGCTCAGTTCAATCATTTGTTGCAGAACAACTTTCGCATCACCAACAATAGGGATATCTGCTGGTACTGTTTTTGAAATAGAGGCCGGGTCAATATCAATATGCAACACGGTGGCATTAGGGCAATACTTTTCCAGGTTGTTGGTGGTTCGGTCATCAAAACGCACCCCAACCGCGAAAATCACATCAGCATTATGCATGGTCATATTAGCTTCATAGGTACCATGCATACCCAACATACCCAACGCCTGGCGATGCGTGCCCGGAAATGCCCCCAGCCCCATCAAAGATGAAACAACCGGCACATTTAAGTTTTCAGCCAGGGTTTTAATTTCGTCAGAGCAACCCGCGGTGATCGCGCCACCGCCGATATAAAAGACCGGTTTTTTCGCCGCTAACAGCGTATGCAGAGCACGCTTGATCTGCCCTTTGTGCCCCTGGGTTGTTGGGTTATAGGAACGCATACTGACGCTGTCCGGCCACACATAAGGCAACTTTTTAGCCGGATTAAGAATATCTTTCGGTAAATCCACTACCACTGGACCGGGGCGACCAGAGGCGGCCAGCCAGAATGCTTTTTTCAGAATCCCAGGAATATCTTCTGTTTGTTTAACCAGGAAGCTGTGTTTAACTACAGGGCGAGAGATCCCCACCATATCGCATTCCTGAAAGGCATCGTAACCTATTAGTGAGCTCGCTACCTGACCAGAAAGCACCACTAAAGGGATAGAATCCATGTATGCGGTGGCAATACCCGTAATTGCATTTGTCGCACCAGGTCCGGAAGTGACCAGAACCACCCCCACCTCGCCTGTCGCTCTCGCCAGACCATCAGCCATGTGTACCGCAGCCTGCTCATGGCGAACCAGTACATGCTCAATTCCACCAACGGTATGCAGTGCATCATAGATATCCAACACTGCTCCACCAGGGTAGCCAAATACTTGCTTCACGCCCTGATCGATAAGCGATCGGACAAGCATCTCGGCTCCAGACAACATCTCCATGGTTTGCCTCCAGGCTGTGGTTAACGCCACGACGCCAGAATTCATTTCTGTTCGTCATTGGGTGCAGCACACTGCACCTATAAAAATTATTATCAGACTTTCTAAAATAACTGGAGAAAATTGAGCAGGCAAATACCCATTCATCATCGAACCCGCAACCCAACATTGATAATTCACCATAAAGTAACGCACCAATGGTTTATTACTCTATCCATAAGCTGGCGTTATGAGTAATTATGTTAACAATAGAATGATAAAAAAAATGTTAACGCAGCGGGTGATTTAGCACGATAAAAGCAAAGCACAGTAATACTCTTCTTTCTTATTTCAGGGTTTTTGGCAAATTCTGGTTAATGTATCCAGCATCCAGCGGAACCCTGGATCATCCAGATTAGTTGTGTAACCTGTTAAATAACAAGCGCGTTTTTTTACCGGTAAAGGAAGTGTTAAGTGAATTACCTCTGGACCGTTATGCCAGCGCCGGGTAATCCAGGTTGGCATAATAGCAACCAGATTCGTTCGGGACACCACCTCAAGCAGGCTAAACAAGCACTGACCCTGGTGGACAATTGCACTGCGTTTGAGCGGCGTGTCATACCAAATAGCACTGAAGGAACCGCTATTTTTTAAAGAGACCACAGCGTGCCTTGCGCGATAAAAAGCGGATTCCGTCATTAACGATAAATTCTGGCCCCATGTCTTCTTTGCCACACAAACCATTTCATCCTCAAATAACAACTGGTTAAAAATGTTTTCCCCTGTGACGGGTTCGTAACTAATCGTGAAATCAACATGGTTGCCGTCCTGGGTATAGCTGCTTTCGCTGGAGCGAACATTCAACCGAATACCGGGAGCATGATGACAAATGTACTGATAAATCTTTGTGAAAAACAAAGTGTCGAGTGGGCTTTGCAGCACCAAAGTAAATGTCCGTGAACTTTTAAAAGGCTCGAAATGCGCTGGGGGAAATACGTTATGAATCAAAAAGAGTGCCTGGCGAAACTCAGCCTCCAGTTGGAAAGCCCTGAGGGTGGGCTCAATCCCCCGCCCCTGGCGCACAAACAATGGGTCACCAAAGGTCTTCTTCAGCTTTGAGATTGCATTACTCACCGCAGGTTGCGACATTCCTAAAACCTGCGCTGCTTTGGTAATATTGCGGCGTTGCATAACAGCCGAAAAAATGGGAATTAAATTCAGATCAAGCTTATCTTTTAACCGAATATTAAGGAAGGTGCGAATAAGCGGGGAAATTCTTCTCGGCTGACTCAGTCATTTCATTTCTTCATGTTTGAGCCGTTTTTTCTCCCGTAAATGCCTTGAATCAGCCTATTTAGACCGTTTCTTCGCCATTTAAGGCGTTATTCCCAGTTTTTAGTGAGATCTCTCCCACTGACGTATCATTTGGTCCGCCCGAAACAGGTTGGCCAGCGTGAATAACATCGCCAGTTGGTTATCGTTTTTCAGCAACCCCTTGTATCTGGCTTTCACGAAGCCGAACTGTCGCTTGATGATGCGAAATGGGTGCTCCACCTTGGCCCGGATGCTGGCTTTCATGTATTCGATGTTGATGGCCGTTTTGTTCTTGCGTGGATGCTGTTTCAAGGTTCTTACCTTGCCGGGGCGCTCGGCGATCAGCCAGTCCACATCCACCTCGGCCAGCTCCTCGCGCTGTGGCGCCCCTTGGTAGCCGGCATCGGCTGAGACAAATTGCTCCTCTCCATGCAGCAGATTACCCAGCTGATTGAGGTCATGCTCGTTGGCCGCGGTGGTGACTAGGCTGTGGGTCAGGCCACTCTTGGCATCGACACCAATGTGGGCCTTCATGCCAAAGTGCCACTGATTGCCTTTCTTGGTCTGATGCATCTGCGGATCGCGTTGCTGCTCTTTGTTCTTGGTCGAGCTGGGTGCCTCAATGATGGTAGCATCGACCAAGGTGCCTTGAGTCATCATGACGCCTGCTTCGGCCAGCCAGCGATTGATGGTCTTGAACAATTGGCGGGCCAGTTGATGCTGCTCCAGCAGGTGGCGGAAATTCATGATGGTGGTGCGGTCCGGCAAGGCGCTATCCAGGGATAACCGGGCAAACAGACGCATGGAGGCGATTTCGTACAGAGCATCTTCCATCGCGCCATCGCTCAGGTTGTACCAATGCTGCATGCAGTGAATGCGTAGCATGGTTTCCAGCGGATAAGGTCGCCGGCCATTACCAGCCTTGGGATAAAACGGCTCGATGACTTCCACCATGTTTTGCCATGGCAGAATCTGCTCCATGCGGGACAAGAAAATCTCTTTTCTGGTCTGACGGCGCTTACTGCTGAATTCACTGTCGGCGAAGGTGAGCTGATGACTCATGATGAACCCTTTTTCATGGCTCCAGATGACAAACATGATCTCATATCAGGGACTTGTTCGCACCTTCCTTAATATCTTCCTCGGACCGTCGCTTAATGATAATTTTTTCTGGCATTGTTCACTCCATGAATTAATGTTTACGCTTTATGACAAAAGCCGGACCATCATCTGTCTCCCTCTGACTGTGCCCCGTTTCCTTCATTCATTAACATTACTCAACAGCACAGGCATGTTGTTCGCCGGGTGACTAATCATTTATCACCGAACAAATTGCACGAAATTCCCGTGCATTAAACCACCAGGGAAAAAATATAAACTATCATGAGAAACGTGACTTTTAGCACAACCATATACAACATCAGGTAAAAAGCAGAATTATCACCCAGGAAATTCCTTAATACCTTTCATCAATCAAGCGTTCTTCTGAGACAAAAAGTTGACATGGCGTTTTATATCGGTTACCACTTAATGCATTCGATTACGGAGGTTTGATCACATGACACGTTTCGCTCGTCTACTAGTTCTACTACTTCTCGCAGATACTGTGCGCGGTAGACTGGTGGGCGCTGCTTAAGGTTAATCAAGCCCCATAAGAAACTAAACCCGCGCCAATGCGCGGGTTTTTTTATATCCGGCGTAATGGCGAAATAAATCAGACAGGATGGAATCAATGAACCAGCAAGTCGTTATTTTCGATACAACTTTACGTGACGGTGAACAGGCGTTACAGGCCAGTCTGAGTGTAAAAGAAAAGCTGCAAATCGCCTTCGCTCTGGAGCGTATGGGCATCGATGTAATGGAAGTTGGTTTTCCCGTTTCTTCACCGGGTGATTTTGAGTCAGTTCAGACCATTGCCCGTAGCATCAAAAACAGCAGAGTATGTGGTTTGGCTCGCTGTGTTGAAAAAGATATTGATGTTGCGGCAGAAGCGCTGAAAGTGGCAGAGGCCTTCCGTATTCACACGTTCATTGCCACTTCGCCAATGCATATCGCTACCAAGCTGCGCAGCACTCTGGATGAAGTGATTGAACGCGCGGTATATATGGTCAAACGGGCGCGTAATTATACCGATGACGTGGAATTTTCTTGTGAAGATGCCGGACGCACCCCAATTGACGACCTGGCGCGCGTTGTAGAAGCGGCTATCAACGCCGGAGCCCGCACGATTAATATTCCTGATACCGTTGGCTACACGCTGCCCCATGAATTCGGCAATATCATCAGTTCACTGTACGAGCGCGTACCAAATATTGATAAAGCGATTATTTCCGTACATACCCATGACGACCTGGGCCTGGCCGTAGGTAATGCAATGGCCGCTGTCCATGCGGGAGCCCGTCAGGTTGAAGGCACCATTAATGGTATTGGTGAACGTGCCGGTAACTGTGCGCTGGAAGAAGTCATTATGGCTATCAAAGTACGCCAAAAAATGCTCGACCTGCACACCAACATTAACCATCAGGAAATCTGGCGTACCAGCCAGACCGTCAGCCAGCTGTGTAACATGCCAGTTCCAGCGAATAAAGCAGTGGTTGGCGCAAATGCTTTCGCGCACTCTTCCGGCATCCACCAGGATGGTGTATTGAAGAACCGCGAAAACTACGAAATCATGACGCCAGAATCCATTGGCCTGAACCAAATCCAGTTAAACCTGACTTCACGCTCAGGGCGTGCGGCAGTAAAACACCGCATGGAAGAAATGGGTTACAAGGAAACAGATTACAACCTGGATAACCTGTACTCCGCCTTCCTGAAACTGGCAGATAAAAAAGGCCAGGTATTTGATTACGACCTGGAGGCGCTGGCATTTATCAATAAACAACAAGAAGAGCCCGAACACTTCCGTCTGGATTACTTTAGTGTCCAGTCTGGCTCCAGTGTGATGGCTACCGCTTCGGTCAAATTATTTTGTGGTGAAGAAGAAAAAGCAGAAGCCGCGACAGGTAACGGTCCGGTCGATGCCGTCTACCAGGCAATCAACCGCATTTCTGAATACGACATTGAACTGGTGAAATATCAGTTAAGTGCCAAAGGTCAGGGTAAAGACGCGCTGGGCCAGGTAGATATTGTCGTTAACCATAATGGCCGTCGTTTCCACGGTGTGGGCCTCGCGACAGATATTGTCGAATCTTCTGCCAAAGCGATGGTTCATGTGCTGAACAGCATCTGGCGCGCCGGTGAAGTCGAAAAAGAATTGCAACGCAAAGCACAAAATAAAGAACACAACCAGGAAACCATGTGACATGTCAAAGAATCATCATATTGCAGTTTTACCCGGAGATGGTATTGGCCCTGAGGTCATGGCTCAGGCAATGAAGGTACTGGAAGCTGTCCGCCATCGTTTTGATTTACAGATTACCACCAGTGAATATGATGTCGGCGGCGCGGCGATTGACCGCCACGGCACCCCGCTCCCTACAGCAACAATTGAAGGTTGCGAACAGGCTGATGCTGTTTTATTTGGTTCAGTTGGTGGGCCGAAATGGGAACATCTGCCCCCTGCGGAACAACCTGAACGTGGCGCATTATTGCCCTTACGTAAACACTTCAAATTATTCAGCAACCTGCGTCCGGCTAAATTATACGCCGGGCTGGAAAGTTTTTGTCCGCTGCGTGAAGACATTGCGCAAAAAGGCTTTGATATCCTGTGTGTGCGTGAACTAACTGGCGGCATCTACTTTGGTCAGCCAAAAGGCCGTGAAGGTAGCGGTGTTCATGAAAAAGCATTTGATACCGAAGTGTATTATCGCTTTGAAATTGAGCGCATTGCCCGTATTGCTTTTGAATCTGCACGCAAACGCCGCGGTATTGTCACCTCTATTGATAAGGCTAACGTGCTGCAAACCTCAGTTATGTGGCGTGAAATCGTGACTGAAATTGCACAGTCTTACCCGGATGTGAAGCTGTCGCATATGTATATCGATAACGCCACCATGCAGTTAATCAAAGACCCGGCACAATTCGATGTATTGCTGTGCTCAAACCTGTTTGGCGACATTCTGTCTGACGAGTGTGCCATGATAACCGGGTCTATGGGTATGCTGCCTTCCGCCAGTCTGAATGAAGAAGGATTTGGTTTATACGAACCCGCAGGGGGTTCTGCGCCTGACATCGCTGGCAAAAATATCGCCAACCCAATTGCTCAGATCCTCTCGTTGTCATTACTGCTCCGCTACAGCCTGGATGCAAATGATGCAGCAACAGCAATTGAAAATGCGGTCAATCGTGTTCTGGAAGAAGGTTTCCGCACAGCAGACCTGGCACGGGATACTATTGCGCTGGGTACCGATGAAATGGGCGATAAAATTGCCCACTATGTAGCCCAGGGGGTGTAATCATGGCAAAAACGTTATATCAAAAGTTATTCGATGCACACATCGTTTACGAAGCCCAGGGTGAAACCCCATTACTGTATATTGACCGTCACCTGGTGCATGAAGTCACGTCACCACAAGCTTTTGATGGTCTGCGCGCCCATGGGCGCCAGGTGCGCCAGCCGGGTAAGACATTTGCCACGATGGATCACAACGTCTCCACTCAAACTAAAGACATCAACGCCAGTGGCGAAATGGCCCGCATTCAGATGCAGGAGTTGATGAAAAACTGTAAAGAGTTTGGCGTGGAACTGTACGACCTGAATCATGCATTCCAGGGGATTGTCCATGTTATGGGCCCAGAGCAAGGGATTACACTGCCCGGGATGACGATTGTTTGCGGCGATTCCCACACAGCTACCCACGGCGCATTTGGTGCACTGGCGTTTGGTATTGGTACCTCAGAAGTTGAGCATGTTCTGGCGACACAAACGCTGAAACAAGGCCGCGCCAAAACCATGAAAATTGAAGTAACCGGCCAGGCGGCTCCAGGTATTACCGCGAAAGATATTGTTCTGGCGATTATTGGCAAAACTGGCAGTGCTGGTGGCACCGGTCACGTTGTTGAATTTTGCGGCGCAGCCATCGAAGCCTTAAGCATGGAAGGCCGTATGACACTGTGTAACATGGCGATTGAAATGGGTGCCAAAGCCGGGCTGGTTGCGCCGGATGACACCACCTTCAATTATGTTAAAGGCCGCCAGTTTGCTCCCACAGAAAAAGACTGGGATGCCGCAGTAGCCTGGTGGCGCACCCTGAAAACCGACGACGGTGCGCAATTTGACACCATAGTGACCCTGGATGCAGCGGAAATCGCACCTCAGGTTACCTGGGGTACCAACCCAGGTCAGGTCATTTCTATTACCGATAACATCCCGGCGCCAGAAAGCTTTTCTGACCCGGTCGAGCGAGCGTCTGCCGAAAAAGCGCTGGCTTATATGGGGCTGAAGTCTGGCATACCTCTGACTGAAGTCGCTATTGATAAAGTCTTTATCGGCTCATGCACTAATTCACGTATCGAAGACCTGCGCGCTGCCGCAGCAGTTGCACAAGGCCATAAAGTGGCTCCGGGTGTGGTTGCCATGGTTGTGCCAGGCTCTGGCCCGGTTAAAGCGCAGGCTGAAGCCGAAGGTCTGGACAAAATCTTCCTTGAAGCCGGTTTTGAATGGCGCTTACCTGGCTGCTCAATGTGCCTGGCAATGAACAATGACCGCCTGAATCCCGGCGAACGTTGTGCATCCACCAGTAACCGTAACTTTGAAGGTCGCCAGGGACGCGGTGGGCGTACTCACCTGGTTAGCCCGGCAATGGCTGCAGCGGCAGCCATTACCGGTCACTTTGCTGATATCCGCACACTGAAATAAGGGGAAAACCATGGCTGAGAAATTTGTTTGTCACACAGGCATTGTGGTCCCGTTAGACGCGGCAAATGTCGATACCGACGCAATTATTCCCAAACAATTTTTGCAGAAGGTAACCCGCACCGGCTTTGGTGCACACCTGTTTAATGACTGGCGTTTTCTGGATGATAAAGGTCAGGAGCCCAACCCGGACTTTGTGCTGAACAAACCGGTTTATAAGGGCGCGTCTATTCTGCTGGCTCGTGAGAACTTTGGTTGCGGTTCGTCCCGTGAACATGCGCCCTGGGCACTGACCGATTACGGCTTCAAAGTTGTTATTGCCCCGAGCTTCGCCGATATCTTTTATGGCAACTCATTCAACAACCAACTGTTGCCCGTTGCCCTGAGTGAGCAGGATGTCGATACCCTGTTCACCATGGTGCAGGAAAACCCGGGCATGACATTCACAGTGGATTTGGAAGCGCAAACTGTTCAGGCGGGTGATAAAACCTGGTCATTCAGCATTGATGGTTTCCGCCGTCATTGCATGCTGAACGGGCTGGACAGCATTGGCCTGACGTTACAGCATGAAGATGCTATCGCGGCTTACGAAACTAACCAGCCTGCGTTTATGCGTTAAGCCTTACAGGTTATAAACAGTAATACAGGCAATGGCTCCTGATGGTTGATGGTGCCATTGCCTGCCTGTAACCCGGCACAACCGCTCACACATCTTTTACCCGGCAGGTCAGTCCCAGGGCCAGAATACTCAACACCAGAATACCCCAGTAGACACTCCCGTGGCCAAACTGCTGCGCCAGTGAACCCTGTAATACCCCTGCGAGGATCACACCGGTAGAAATACTGTTAGTGAACAGGGTAGTGGCGGACCCCGCTTTCCCGGGCATCAGATCCTGAAACCAGAGCATACCGATACCTGCCACAATCCCGATAAAAATCGCGTTAAACAGTTGCAATACAATCAAAGCATTACGTGTAGGGAACAGCAATAACCCGCCATAGAATACCACCCCGGCAGCAACAGCGAGCACCATCATCCGGCGTTTACCAATACGCTTTACAACCATGCCAGCAAGGATCATTGCCGGTATTTCAAGACCCGCCGCCGTCCCCATTAATGCACCAGCCAGTGCTTCGGGCAACCCAAGAACACTGGTTATCCATAACGGCATGTCAATGATATACATCGTGTTGCAGGTCCACATCAGCATAGAAGCTATAAATAACCGCCGCACATTGGGGTTTTTCCAGCCACTGACGGCCGCAACGGCCTGGTTCTCCGGGCCAAATACCCGGGGGACAGAAGGCAGGCAAAATGTCACCAGTAATGCTCCAACAACAAAAATACCCGCGGCAGATAAAAACATGGTGGTAAAACCAAATTTCAACGCCAGCATAAATGACAACGGCGGTCCTATCACCCAGGCCAGTGAAAGCTGGGCACGCATAATAGAACTAAACATCACCACTTCTCTGGCTGAGTTATCCGCGTATTCGCGCGCCAGAGCAAAAATTTGTGGCATGGTGGTATTGGCCAGCGCGGCAAGAAAGACACCAAGGGTTATCAGCGTGAGGTAATGGCGATTGAAGGCGAAAACCAGACTGTTGGCGACGGCCATCAGACAACAGAAAATAATGAGTTTACGGCGATCGCCCGTCCGGTCTGAACGTTTTGCCAGAATCATGCTGACCGCAATACCTGCCACAGCATTGACTGTGTAAAACAGGCCGACCCAGAATGAGGTCACCCCTACTTCTTTGCTCAGAAACAAGCTCAGTGTGGGTGCCTGCAGCGCGCCTGCCACCCCCAGCATGAACGCGACAGCCATAAACGCCAGTAATACCGAGTTTAAATGCCTTCCCTGCGTAATCAGCCAATGCATCTCATAGGTCCTTTTATTATTTCCTGTGAACAAAACGCCCATAGCCGGGTAGATTTTAAACGAAAAAAACCAGCAGCACGATTGCCGCTGGTTGGTTAAAAGCACCAATACTCAGTCACACTTGATGAGAACGATGATGTCTGTGCCAAACACAAGGATACGAACACTGCCACTGCATGAGTTCATCAAGCATCTGCACACGCTGTTGAGGGTCAAGGCAGGCCAGCCATGAACCAGAAACACGCCGTGTTGCAGTAAAAAAAGCCAAATAAAACTGCTCTGCAAAGGAACGCTTCATAAGTCACCTCGCTTTCATCACGAAACAGTATTGGCGTAATATAGGGAAAGATAAATTGATGAGTTTTCGTCCGGAGTTCCTCTTTTATGGCATCAACACGCTTGCAGCAGCAGTTCATCCGGTTATGGCAATGTTGTGACGGCCAGCCTCAGTCCACAACGCTGCATGATCTTTCCACCCTGCTCAATTGCTCGCGGCGCCATATGCGTACTCTGCTCAATGCCATGCAGGCAAAAGGCTGGCTGACATGGGAAGCAGAGGCCGGGCGCGGCAAACGTTCACAGCTGGCATTTATCTATACGGGTTTATCTCTTCAGCAACAGCGGGCGGAAGACTTACTGGAGCAGGACAGGGTTGACCAACTGGTACAAATCGTTGGCGATAAAGATGAAGTCAAAAAGATGTTGCTCTCACACCTGGGGCGCAGCTTCCGCCAGGGGCGCCATATTCTGCGGGTTCTTTATTATCGCCCACTGCTGAATTTATTACCCGGCACACCACTGCGCCGTTCCGAAACTCATATTGTGCGGCAAATATTCAATGGGCTGACGCGAATAAATGAGGAAAATGGGGAACTGGAAGCAGACATTGCTCACCACTGGCAGCAATTATCACCTTGCCACTGGCGCTTTTTTTTACGTCCCGGAGTACATTTTCACCACGGGCGTGAACTCGAAATGGCCGATGTACTGTATTCACTGAACCGGGTTAACCAGCAACCTTTGTATGAGCATATTGCCCGTATATCCTCGCCGACCAACTGGACGCTGGATATCATACTTCACGAGCCTGATAACTGGCTGCCCTGGTTGATGGCGGGGGTTTCCGCGATGATTTTGCCCCGGGAATGGGAGTCATTGCCGCATTTCGCCACCCATCCAACCGGAACAGGGCCTTATTCTGTTACACGCAATAATACCAGCCAGCTCAGTATTCAGGCATTTGATGACTACTTTGGCTTCCGCGCGCTGATTGATGAAGTCAATATTTGGGTGTTGCCCGAAATCGGTGAAGACATGAGCTGTGGTGTATTTCTCGAAGATGGCAGCCAGAGTGAAAAAGCCGAAGAAAGCCGCCTGGAAGAAGGCTGCTATTACCTGTTGTTTGACCAGCGCTCAAAACATGGCGCAAACCCGCATGTAAGAGCATGGCTGAGCCAGGTACTTTCACCCGTAAATATTCTGGCTGACAGCGGCCCTCAATATCATCGCCTGTGGTTTCCAGCCTGGGGTTTACTGCCCCGCTGGCACCACACTCCAGCCAGCACGGAGTGTGGCAAACCAGAAGGCCTGACCAGCCTTACGCTCACATTTTATGCCGACCACATAGAACACCGCACACTGAGCGACATTATCAGTAAACGCCTGGCACAACACGGCATCCACCTGGTGATACAGGAAATCAGCTATAACGACTGGTTTAATGGCGATGTGCACAGCGATATTTGGCTTAACAGCGCCAATTTCACACTGCCGCTGGATTACTCGGTCTTTGCTCATCTGTACGAAATTCCCCTGCTGAGCAAAGGGTTGGGTATCGCCATGAAAGAAGCCCACCAGCAATGGCGCACAGGCGAGCTGAATGCGGCCCGGTGGGCACGCCAGTGTGTCGAACAACAACATATACTGCCACTGATTCACCACTGGCTCACTATTCAGGGGCAGCGCAGCATGCGGGGGTTGCGGATGAATACGCTGGGGTGGTTCGACTTCAAATCCGCCTGGTTTGCGCCACCAGAAAACTAACCCAACATGTTCTTTAATAATGCCAGGCAAATCATTACAATGAGCCGTTCTCAACGGGGTGCCCTGGATACCAGGCGCTGAGATAATACCCGTCGAACCTGATCCGGATAACGCCGGCGAAGGGATTTGAGGCCGTTCTCAAAATCCTTTGCCACCCTTTTTCAGGAGTGCAAAGTGTTAAAAAAATTACTGGCTCTACTGGTACTGGCCGCTGCGCCTGTCCTCGCTAAACCTACTCTCACCGTTTATACCTACGACTCATTTTCTGCTGACTGGGGCCCTGGCCCGGCAATCAAGAAAGCCTTTGAAGCACAATGTGGTTGCGATTTGAAATATGTTGCGCTGGAAGACGGCGTATCACTGCTCAACCGCGTGCGTATGGAAGGGAAAAAAAGCAAAGCAGACATTGTCCTGGGTCTTGATAATAACCTGATAACTGCCGCCCGTCGCACCGGGCTGTTTGCCAAAGCAGATATCACCCTGCCACCGTTGGCCTTACCTGGCGGCTGGTCAGACGATACATTTATCCCTTTTGATTATGGTTATTTTGCATTTGTCTACGACAAGAACAAACTGCACAACCCACCACACAGCCTGAAAGAACTGGTTGAAAGCCCACAGCAGTGGAAAGTGATTTATGAAGACCCACGAACCAGTACACCTGGCCTGGGGCTGTTGCTGTGGATGCAAAAGGTCTACGGCGACAAGGCACCGGAAGCCTGGCAAAAACTGGCTAAAAAGACAGTGACAGTAACCAAAGGCTGGAGTGAAGCTTATGGGCTATTCCTCAAGGGTGAGAGCGACCTGGTTCTGAGTTACACCACATCACCTGCGTATCACATTATTGAAGAGAAAAAAGATAATTATGCGGCCGCAGGTTTCAGCGAAGGGCAGTATATGCAGGTGGAAGTCGCTGCCCGCCTTGCCAACAGTCCGCACCCGGAACTGGCGAAGCAGTTTATGCAGTTTATGGTTTCTGATGCGTTCCAAAAAACAATCCCCACTGGCAACTGGATGTATCCGGTAAGCCATGTAGCGGTTCCGGAAGCCTTTAATCAACTGGTTAAACCCACCACCAGCCTGGTGTTTACGCCTGAACAGGTAGAACAAAACCGGGCAGCATGGATTAGCCAATGGCAGCAAGCCGTCAGCCATTAATTCCGGGCTGGTTATGGCCCGGCCTGATAGCCGCCGGAGCGATTTGCATTGTCGCTCTGGCGGCTTTTGGCGCTTTATGGCTACATGCGCCACAGACAGACTACAGCGCACTGCTACACGACCCATGGTTGTGGCATGTGGTGAGGTTTTCGTTCTTCCAGGCTTCTTTGTCTGCCTTGCTGTCTGTTCTCCCTGCAATATTACTGGCGCGAGCACTCTACCGTCGTCGTTTCCCAGGCCGGCAACTCTTACTGCGTTTATGTGCCATGACACTGGTTTTGCCCGTCCTGGTAGCCGTCTTTGGGATTCTGAGTGTGTATGGCCGCGAAGGCTGGTTAAGCACTGTTTTTGAATTGTCAGGTCTGAAGTGGTCATTCACGCCTTATGGGCTGCAGGGTATTTTGCTGGCCCATGTCTTTTTTAATCTGCCTTTAGCCACGCGTTTGCTGCTCCAGTCTTTGGAAAATATCCCTGTTGAACAGCGACTACTTGCCGCACAACTGAATATGCGCGGCTGGTACTTTTTCCGCCTGGTAGAGTGGCCCTGGATGCAACGCCAGATATTTCCAGCAGGCGCACTCATCTTTATGCTGTGTTTCGCCAGTTTTGCCACGGTACTGGCATTGGGTGGCGGCCCACAAGCTACAACCATTGAGCTGGCTATTTACCAGGCACTGAGTTTTGATTTTGATCCCGCCAAAGCCGCCTGCCTGGCACTGATCCAGATGTTGTGCTGTTTTGGCCTTGTCTTATTGAGCCAAAAAATGACTCAGGCTTTTTCTCCCGGAGAGAGCCAGAATGCAACCTGGCGGGATCCACAGGACAACCTGGCAGCCCGGGTACTGGATAGCGCGGTGATCATTCTGGCATTACTGCTACTGTTGCCACCACTTATGGCCGTTATTGCAGACGGGCTGGTCAACAACCCGATGGTTATTTTTCACCAGCCAGCGTTGTGGTCTGCGCTACTCACCTCGGTTCGCATTGCCTGTGCGGCAGGCATTGTGTGCTTATGCCTGACCACAATGCTGCTGTGGAGCAGCCGGGAGCTCCGTTTGCGTCAGCATCAACGCCCGGCACAAGCCATGGAGCTGAGTGGCTTACTGATTCTCGCCATGCCCGGAATCGTGCTGGCTACAGGTTTTTTCTTACTATTAAACAGCACAACCGGGTTACCTGAACGGGCTGATGGTATTGTGATTTTTACTAATGCATTGATGGCAATCCCCTATGCCATGAAAGTGCTGGAAAGCCCATTTTATGATATTGCCAGCCGATATAACCGGCTCTGCCAGCACCTGGATATCAGGGGTATTAACCGCCTTCGTTGGGTGGAATTACGGGCACTGAAACGCCCCTGTGCTCAGGCCCTGGCTTTTGCCTGCGTATTATCACTGGGGGATTTTGGTGTTGTCGCTTTGTTTGGCAGTGACGATTTTCGCACCCTGCCTTTTTACCTCTACCAACAAATAGGGGCCTACCGGAGTAATGATGGTGCGGTTACCGCTATGCTGATGCTGTTACTCTGCTTCTTGCTGTTCACTTTGATAGAGAATACCGCTAAACACCATGCTAACCCTCACTGACGTCACCTGGATTTACCAGCACCTGCCTATGCGTTTTAACGTAACACTGGCTGCGGGCGAACGCGTTGCCGTGCTGGGCCCCAGCGGGGCCGGGAAAAGTACGTTATTGAGTCTGATTGCTGGTTTTCTCAGACCAGACAGTGGCACTATCACCCTTAACCAGCAAAACCATACCCGGACGCCGCCAGCGCACCGCCCGGTCTCTATGCTGTTTCAGGACAACAACTTATTCAGCCACCTCACCATCCGGCAAAATATTGGCCTGGGGCTGCACCCGGGAATGAAACTCACAACAGCACAAAAAACAGCACTGGAAGAGATTGCCCACAAAATGGCAATTAGTGATCTACTGGACCGACTGCCAGCGCAATTATCTGGCGGGCAACGCCAGCGCGCTGCTCTGGCCCGTTGTTTGTTGCGTGCTCAGCCAGTTCTGCTGCTGGATGAACCTTTCTCTGCTCTGGATCCGGCATTGCGCCAGGAAATGCTGGCGCTGGTGGAATCAGTTTGTGAGAGCCAGAAAATCACGCTGATGATGGTTTCACATAACCTGGATGATGCTGCACGCATTACACCACGCAGCCTGGTAGTGGCTGATGGCCGAATTGTCTGGGATGGGCCAACTCAGTCGCTGAGCGACGGTTCGTCTCCTGCCGCCGGGTTACTGGGGATTTCCCAAAACTAGCCGAAAATAACCTGGTGCAAGATGCGGGCATAAACCGGCATCAGGGGGTGGCGAACCAACAGAAACACCAGCGCCAGGCAGCAAACCGATGCCAGGGGCGCAAGCCACATTAACCGCTCCCGCGGTAACCGGCCTTCAGGGATCTCGCCAGATGGTTTACGCTCACTGCGCCATAAACGCCAGTTCAGCCATAATGCAAGCCAGGTTACAACCGCTGCAACCAGCAATAACCACTGAAAATGCCCAGTATTCTCACCTGTGGGAATATCAATTGCCGCTCCTGCCAGGATACCCGGCAGAAAATAAACTGGCGGCCAGAACAGGCACCCGGGAATATTGGCTCTGGCAAAACGGGAAACAGGCAACCCCAGCATACCAGCAAGCATCGGCACCAGAGGGCGTGTTGGCCCCACAAAACGGCCAATTAAGATAGTTACAGTACTATGCCGGTGTAATGCCATCTCTGTTTTATCCACCAGCGTTTTATATTTTTTCAGAAATGACCAGTTACGCAGGGGCCGTTTAAAGCGCCAGCCAATCCAGAATGAGACCCAGTCCCCGGCCAGGCAACCAATAATCCCCACACCCCACGCCCACCAGAACGGCAAGTTACCACTGCCGATTAGCGCGCCAAGTGCCGCCATAAAGACCGTACCAGGCAGCAACAATCCAACCAGAGCAAGAGATTCAAAAAAAGCGACCATCAGCACAATGACCAGTGCGAAGGTAAGTGAATGGGCTATCAGCTGTTCAACAAAGGCGTACATAAAATGTCCGTCAGACTTACGAACAGCGATTTTGCGGGGCAGGCAGCATTAGGTCAAGATTCCTGCCCCGAGAAACATTAAGAGGTTGTAACAAAGACGGCTTACCCACTCACTTATTGCTCGTAACCGGCACGAAACTCACTGGGGCTGGCGCCTGTGCATTTTTTAAATACACGCGAAAAATAGAGCTGGTCCTCAAACCCGACATTACGCCCGACACTGGCGATAGGCATACGCGTGGTACTGAGCAACAATTTCGCCTGGCTGATACGCTGATCCTCCCGCCAGCTCAGCACACTCACCCCCAATTGCTGGCGGAACAAATGTGACAGCCGGGAGGGAGAAAGGCACACATGCTGCGCCACACCGGCAATATCAAACTGGCTGTCGGACAAGTGGTCGCTGATATACTGACAGGCTTCACGCACCCGGTTATCCAGAGGTGGATTCATTGATTCACTGATAGCCGCCATGCGCTTCAACAATAATTGTTCCAGCAAATTTATCGCCAGTAGTTCGGCATAACGCCCCTGAGACTGACCCGCATCAATCACCTGCTGAATCAGAGAAGAGAACGCTTCAATATGTTGTTCATCTGGCCGGTAAAAACCGGTATGCGCAAAAATTGTCGGCCAGTTCAGCCACTCAAGCCAGTATGCCCGGGGACGGAAGTAGACCCATTGATGGTACCAGGCACTGCAATCAGGGTGGCGACCATAGTGGTGAATTTCTCCCGGCGGAAACAACAACATATCCCCCGGTTTGCAAATAAACTGCTGATGGTTGTTATTGATAACGCCTTCACCTTTGACTGTCAGGTTCAGGATAAACCCCTTCATACCTAATGGACGGTCAATAAAGAAATCCAGCGGCCCCCCAGACTCTATAGGGGTTAACCCGGCAACCAGATGCGCGTTAAATGAATACCCTGGCAGCAGGGGATCATTTTGTGTTTCAGCCATACCGAATTTGACTCCTGCGTAAGAGTTGAGAAACCATTTGTCCATATTCACTGTTCTACTACAGAACAGTAAACCTATGAAACCATAAAGAAAGCACTGAACAGCCAAAAACCGCTTCGGATCAACTATTACCCGAATAAACCTTAATTAACAACTCATTTAGCAGATAACCAAAGTGTCTATAAGCATGGCAGAAATATCCACATCAAATTTTTGCGTGCGGTCACAATTTGAAGACTAATAGCATTTTTATCCATAAGATCAGCGAATACACCCTGACTGTTTTTAGCTACGAAAACTAATGTTCTGGATATGTTTTTTACAGATCCACGGAGTATTAAAAATGGCTATAGCGCTGGGACTCGATTTTGGTAGCGATTCAGTTCGTGCACTGGCAGTCGATACCGTCACAGGCAGCGAGCTGGCAACCAGTGTGGAGTGGTATCCACGTTGGCAGGAAGGGCGCTATTGCAATGCCCCGGAAAACCAGTTCCGCCATCACCCTCTTGATTACATTGAATCAATGGAGAAAGCGTTAAAAACCGTGCTGGCCAATTTATCTTCTGAACAGCGGGACTCCGTTGTCGGAATTGGCGTTGACAGCACGGGCTCAACACCCGCGCCGATTGATAAAGACGGTAACGTTCTGGCGTTGAACCCTGAATTTGCTGAAAACCCCAACGCCATGTTCGTGCTCTGGAAAGACCACACGGCTGTTGAAGAGGCTGAAGCTATCACACGGCTTTGCCATGCACCGGGCCATAAGGATTACTCACGCTACATTGGTGGGATTTATTCCAGTGAATGGTTCTGGGCCAAAATACTGCATGTAACTCGTGCGGATCAGAGCGTCGCCAAAGCAGCCGCCTCATGGATTGAGTTATGCGACTGGATCCCTGCTTTACTTTCCGATACCACCAGGCCTGAGGCTATTCGTCGTGGCCGCTGCAGCGCCGGGCACAAATCCTTGTGGCATGAAAGCTGGGGCGGGTTGCCTCCTGCCAGTTTCTTCGATGAGCTGGATCCCATCATCAATAAACACCTGCCTCACCCACTATTTACTGATACCTGGACTGCCGATATTCCTGTTGGCACGTTATCTGCCCAATGGGCTGAACGCCTGGGGTTACCACAAACCGTAGTGGTTTCCGGTGGCGCGTTTGACTGCCATATGGGGGCGGTAGGAGCAGGGGCACAGGCCAATACACTGGTGAAAGTTATCGGGACCTCTACCTGCGACATTCTGATTGCTGACAAACACACGGTAGGTGACCGGGCAGTCAAAGGCATTTGTGGTCAGGTAGATGGCAGCGTGGTGCCGCACTTTATTGGCCTGGAAGCCGGGCAGTCTGCATTTGGCGATATTTATGCCTGGTTTGGCCGGGTGCTGGGCTGGCCACTGGATCAATTAGCTGCGCAACATCCTGAATTAAAAGACACCTTACAGGCCAGTAAAAAACAATTACTCCCTGCACTGACTGAAGCCTGGGCGAAAGAGCCGGCACTTGATCACCTCCCGGTAGTGCTCGACTGGTTTAATGGCCGCCGAACCCCCAATGCCAACCAGCGACTGAAAGGTGTCATTACTGACCTGAACCTGGGTACTGATGCTCCGGCGCTGTTTGGAGGCCTTATTGCAGCCACGGCATTTGGTGCCCGCGCAATTATGGAGTGCTTTACAGAACAAGGTATTCCGGTTAATGGCGTAATGGCGCTGGGCGGTATTGCCCGTAAAAACCCTGTCATTATGCAAGTTTGCTGCGATGTGCTTAACCGCCCACTGCAAATCGTTGCTTCAGACCAGTGTTGCGCTCTGGGTGCAGCTATCTTCGCGGCCGTTGCCGCAGGCGCACACAGCGATATTCCAGCCGCGCAACAAGCCATGGCCAGCAATGTTGAAAAAACCCTGCAGCCAAAACCAGTCAGCGCAGAGCGCTTTGAACAGTTATATCAACGCTACCTGGCCTGGGCCTCCAGCGCAGAACAGCACTATCTCCCCTCTGTAACGGCGTCATCGTCTGCCAAGAAGACAGATGAAACCGCCCTGACACATTAAGGACAGAATAATGAATATCTTTGAACAATATGAAGTGTGGTTTGTGATTGGTAGCCAGCATTTATATGGCCCGGAAACCTTACGTCAGGTTACCCAGCATGCAGAACATGTTGTCAACTCGCTGAACGCAGAGGCAAAGCTCCCTTGCAAACTGGTACTGAAACCGCTTGGCACCACACCAGATGAAATCACCTCAATTTGCCGTGAAGCAAATCACGACGAAAAATGCGCCGGGATGATGGTTTGGCTGCATACCTTCTCTCCAGCCAAAATGTGGATCAACGGACTGGCAATTCTGACCAAGCCATTACTGCAATTCCACACCCAGTTTAATGCGCAAATTCCGTGGGACACCATGGATATGGACTTCATGAACCTGAACCAGACCGCGCACGGCGGCCGTGAGTTTGGGTTCATCGGCGCGAGAATGCGCCAGCAACACAGTGTGGTAACGGGCCACTGGCAGGATGGTGAAGCCCATAAACGCATTGGCTCCTGGATGCGTCAGGCGGTATCCAAACAGAATACCCGTCATATCAAAGTGGCTCGTTTCGGTGACAACATGCGTGAAGTTGCGGTGACCGACGGCGACAAAGTTGCTGCACAAATCAAATTCGGCTTTTCCGTGAACTACTACGCGGTTGGCGATCTGGTGAGTGTGGTTAATGCAGTCAGCCAGGGAGATATCAATGCACTGGTTGATGAATATGAAAGCAGTTACCGCCTGAGTGCTGCGGCGCAAGTCAATGGCGATAAACGCCAAAACGTTATTGATGCTGCACGTATTGAACTGGGTTTGAAGCGCTTCCTGGAACAAGGTGGATTCCACGCGTTTACCACAACATTTGAAGATCTCTACGGCCTGAAACAACTGCCCGGTCTGGCAGTTCAACGTCTGATGCAGCAAGGCTACGGCTTTGCTGGTGAAGGCGACTGGAAAACCGCCGCCCTGCTTCGCATTATGAAAGTGATGTCAACCGGTCTGCAGGGCGGCACCTCATTTATGGAAGATTACACTTACAACTTTGAGCCCGGTAACGATATGGTGCTTGGCTCACACATGTTGGAAGTCTGCCCTTCCATTGCCACCGAAGAAAAACCACTTCTGGATGTACAGCACCTGGGGATTGGCGGTAAAGAAGATCCGGCCCGCCTGATTTTCTCAACCAAAACAGGCCCGGCCATCAACGCCAGTCTGATAGACATGGGCGACCGTTTCCGCCTGCTGGTTAACTGTGTTGATGCGGTTGAAGCACCTCACGCGCTGCCAAAACTGCCGGTTGCCAATGCACTCTGGAAAGCACAGCCAGACCTGAACACAGCCTCTGAAGCCTGGATTCTGGCTGGCGGCGCTCACCACACCGTTTTCAGTCAGGCACTTAACCTGGACGATATGCGCCAGTTTGCAGAAATGCACGATATTGAACTGGCTGTAATTGATAACGATACACGTCTTCCTGCCTTTAAAGATGCGCTGCGCTGGAACGAAATGTATTACAGCTTTAAACGGTAGTAACAGGGGAACTTTGGCCAGCCTTAGGGTTGGCCCTTCTTTTCTCTGGAGGATAACAATGCTTGAAGAATTAAAACGTCAGGTACTTGAAGCCAACCTGGCTTTGCCTGAACACAATCTGGTTACCCTGACATGGGGTAATGTCAGTGCGGTTGACCGCGAAGCCGGTGTTTTTATTATTAAGCCCTCAGGGGTGGATTACACCGTGATGAAAGCTGAAGATATGGTGGTCGTGAGTCTGGAAACTGGCGAAGTAGTTGAAGGAAATAAGAAACCTTCCTCAGATACCCCAACTCACCGCATCCTGTATCAGCAATTCCCTGATATTGGCGGTATCGTTCATACCCACTCACGCCATGCCACTATTTGGTCACAAGCTGGCCAAAGCATTCCGGCGACAGGCACCACTCATGCGGACTATTTTTACGGTTCAATCCCCTGCACCCGTAAAATGACCGACGACGAAATCAATAGTGACTATGAGTGGCAAACTGGCGAGGTTATTGTGGAAACCTTCCGTCAACACGGTACCGACCCAAACCAGATGCCAGGTGTACTGGTGCACTCCCATGGGCCTTTCGCCTGGGGTAAAAATGCGCTGGATGCCGTACACAACGCCATTGTGATGGAAGAGGTTGCGTATATGGGCATTTTTTGCCGCCAGTTGGCCCCACAATTACCCGATATGCAGCAAACTCTGCTCGATAAACATTACCTGCGCAAGCATGGGGCCAGGGCGTATTACGGCCAGTAATCACGCTGCCTGCCAGAAATACTGTACATAAATGCAGTGACACTACGGTTTTCAGGGTATACTGAAAACCGTTTATTACGAGGGAAACCTGAGTGTCACAGGCAAGAGCCGGTTTTGTTCTGACCCGGCACTGGCGGGATACCCCGCAAGGTACAGAGATTGAATTTTGGCTGGCAACTGATGCCGGGCCGGTCTGTGCCCGGCTCCCCCACCAGCAATCAACTGCCTTCATTCCAGAATCACAGAGGGCGCGCGCTCAGGCACTGCTGGGCAATGAATCACATCTGCGCTGGGCATCACTGCCGTTAAAGGATTTCCACCACCAGCCCGTGTGTGCGCTCTATTGCCAACAATACCGGCAGTTATTACGCATTGAAAAAGTGCTGCGCGAAGCCGGTATTACAGTCTATGAAGCGGATATTCGCCCCCCCGAACGTTACCTGATGGAACGTTTCATTACCGCGCCAGTCTGGGTTGATGGTGAACACCAGCCACAGCGAATTCACCAGGCAAAAATGAAGCCACACCCCGATTACCGCCCAAATTTACGCTGGGTTTCTCTGGATATCGAAACTAACCGGCATGGCGAGCTTTACTGCATTGGTCTTGAAGGCTGTGGGCTACGCCAGGTATTTATGCTGGGCAACCCACCAGAGCCCCTTGCCCCAACTGATTTTCAACTGACCTTTATTCCTGACAGAGCCGGCCTTATTCACAGCCTGAATCAGTGGATTGCTGAGCATGATCCGGATGTCATTATCGGCTGGAATGTGATTCAGTTCGATTTACGTATCTTGCAAAAACAGGCGGATAAATACGGCGTTCGTCTGCTACCAGGCAGGGAACAGCGTGAAATTGAGTGGCGTGAACATGGCTATAACCAGGGGTATTTTTTCGCACAAATTCCCGGCCGCCTGGTGGTTGACGGTATTGAAGCGCTGAAATCCGCTTTCTGGAGTTTTCCCTCTTTTTCACTGGAATCAGTTGCCCAGGAGTTACTGGGTGAAGGTAAAGACATTGACGATCCCTGGGATCGCATGGCAGAAATAGACCGGCGGTTCCAGCAGGATAAAGTGGCGCTGGCACAATACAATTTAAAAGATTGCGAGCTGGTCACCCGTATTTTCAGGCACACCGACATCATGCCGTTTTTACTGGAACGCGCTGCGGTTAATGGTCTGCAGGCAGACAGGCATGGCGCATCTGTTGCTGCGTTTTGCCATCTCTACTTTCCACGTATGCACCGGGCCGGTTATGTTGCGCCTAACCTGGGGGAAATTCCGCCTCAGGCGAGCCCCGGCGGGTATGTTATGGACTCCAGGCCTGGCCTGTATGACTCGGTGCTGGTTCTGGATTTTAAAAGCCTGTACCCGTCAATTATTCGCACATTTCTTATCGACCCGGTTGGGCTGGTGGAAGGCCAGTTGCATTCTGATGAACAGCATGCGATTGAAGGGTTTCTTGGTGCCTGGTTTTCCCGTGAAAAACATTGCCTGCCTGAAATCGTCAGCCAAATATGGCAAGGCAGGGAGCGAGCCAAACAGCAAAAAAATGCCCCATTGTCGCAGGCGTTGAAAATCCTGATGAATGCATTTTATGGTGTACTGGGTACTTCCGCCTGCCGATTTTTTAACCCCCAACTGGCTTCATCGATTACGATGCGTGGCCATGCCATTATGCGTCAGACCAGAGAACTTATTGAATCACAAGGTTTTGATGTGATTTATGGCGATACAGATTCTACCTTCGTCTGGCTGAAACAAGCGCACAGCGAAGAGGCAGCTGATGCTGCTGGCAGGCGCCTGGTCAGTCTGGTCAATCAGTGGTGGCGTGATCACCTGCGTGAAACGCAACAATTGGAGAGTGTGCTGGAACTGGAATACGAAACCCATTACAGCCGTTTTCTGATGCCCACAATTCGCGGTGCCGAGACGGGGAGTAAAAAACGTTATGCAGGCCTGGTTATACGCGAAGGTAAACAGCAACTGGTGTTTAAAGGGCTGGAAACCGTACGCACAGACTGGACTCCCCTTGCACAAACCTTCCAGAAAAATCTCTATCAACGTGTTTTTCTGCACGAGCCTTATGAAGATTATATTCGCGAGACTATTGCCCGCCTGATGGCTGGCGAACTGGATGACCAACTGGTATACCGTAAGCGGCTGCGTCGGCCACTGGATGATTACCAGAGGAATATTCCTCCTCATGCCAGAGCCGCACGGCTTGCTAACGAATTTGACCGCCGCGCCGGGCGGCCTCCGCGCTATAATGGGCGAGGCACAGTGAAATATGTCTGGACATTACAAGGACCAGAGCCCGCCGGGCTTGCGCAATCGCCACTGGACTATGAACACTACCTTACCCGGCAGCTACAACCTATTGCCGAAGGAATTTTACCTTTCCTTGGTAAGGAGTTTGCTACACTGTTAACGGGGCAACTTGGGTTATTTTGACAGGTGACGAATGCGTTGCCATCCATTACCATAGCGCCCTTTCCGGGTCATATCCCACAACTCATAACCGAATTCTTCAACGTGCCGCCGCCCTGTGCCGACGGCTGTAATGCTATTGCCTGCAACTTTTAGATATACAACAGAGCCGAATATTTATGCCTTTTACACTTGGTCAGCGCTGGATCAGCGATACGGAAAGCGAACTGGGACTGGGAACAGTAGTAGCAATTGATGCCCGCATGGTGACATTATTGTTCCCAGCAACCGGAGAAAATCGTCTGTATGCCAGGAATGACTCCCCCATCACCCGCGTGATGTTTAACCCTGGGGATACCATTACCAGCCATGAGGGCTGGCAGTTAAAAGTGGATGAAGTCAAGGAAGAGAATGGATTACTCGCCTACCTGGGTACCCGTGAAGACACTCAGGAAAGTGGCGTCATACTGCGTGAAGTACTGCTGGACAGTAAACTGGTGTTCAGTAAACCACAGGATCGCCTGTTTGCCGGCCAAATTGACCGCATGGACCGTTTTGCACTGCGCTTTCGTGCCAGGAAATACCAGAGCGAGCAATACCGCATGCCCTGGAGTGGCCTGCGTGGTATGCGCACCAGCCTGATACCACATCAGTTACATATTGCCAACGACGTAGGTCGTCGCCATGCCCCCCGCGTGTTACTTGCCGATGAAGTCGGTCTGGGGAAAACCATTGAAGCCGGTATGATAATTCACCAGCAATTGCTGAGTGGCGCTGCTGAACGTGTGTTGATCATTGTCCCGGAAACCCTGCAACATCAGTGGCTGGTGGAAATGCTGCGCCGCTTTAACCTGCGGTTTGCGTTGTTTGACGATGAGCGATACGCAGAAGCGCAACACGACAGCGAGAACCCGTTTTATACCGAACAACTGATTATTTGCTCACTGGACTTTGTGCGCCGCAACAAGCAGCGTCTGGAAAACCTGTGCGAAGCCGAGTGGGATTTAATGGTGGTGGATGAAGCTCACCATTTGGTATGGAGCGAAGAAGCCCCAAGCCGCGAATACCAGGTAATTGAGCAGCTGGCTGAACGCGTACCAGGCGTGCTGTTATTAACTGCAACCCCAGAGCAGCTTGGCATGCAAAGCCATTTTGCCCGCCTGCGCCTGTTAGACCCAAGCCGTTTTCATGATTACGAAGCATTTGTTGCCGAGCAAAATAACTTCCGCCCGGTTGCCGATGCCGTTTCTCTGTTACTTGAAGGTAACCATCTGAGTGATGAAAGCCTCAATACACTGAGCGAACTGATTGGCGAACAGGATATCGAACCGTTACTGAAAGCGGCTAATAGTGGTGGCGAAAGCAGTGAAGCAGCCCGCCAGGAACTGGTTTCCATGCTGACAGACCGCCACGGCACCAGCCGGGTGCTGTTCCGTAACACCCGCAGCAGTGTGAAAGGCTTTCCACAGCGTGAACTCCATACTATTCGTCTGCCATTACCCACTCAGTATCAAACGGCTATAAAAGTCTCTGGCATTATGAGTGCGCGTAAAACGGCGGAAGAACGTGCGCGCGACATGCTCTACCCGGAACAGATTTACCAGGAATTTGAAGGCGACAGCGGCACCTGGTGGAACTTTGACCCGCGGGTTGACTGGCTGATGGGATACCTCACCAGCCATCGCTCACAAAAAGTTCTGGTTATTTGCGCCAAAGCAGCGACAGCACTGCAACTGGAGCAGGTGTTACGTGAACGTGAAGGGATCCGCGCAGCCGTCTTCCATGAAGGTATGTCAATTATTGAACGTGACCGTGCAGCCGCCTGGTTTGCTGAGGAAGATACCGGCGCACAGGTGCTGTTATGCTCGGAAATTGGTTCTGAAGGGCGTAACTTCCAGTTTGCCAGCAACATGGTGATGTTTGACCTGCCATTTAACCCTGATTTACTTGAACAGCGCATCGGGCGTCTGGATCGTATTGGCCAGGCACACGACATCCAGATTCACGTCCCATATCTGGAAAATACCGCGCAATCCATTCTGGTCCGCTGGTATCACGAAGGGCTGGATGCTTTTGAACATACCTGCCCAACTGGCCGCGCCATTTACGATGACGTCTGTGAATCACTGATTGGCTACCTGGCAGCACCCGAAAACGAAGAAGGCTTTGCTGAGCTGATTCACCGCTGCCGCACCCAGCATGACGCACTGAAAACCCAGTTAGAACAGGGCCGTGACCGCCTGCTGGAGATTCACTCCAACGGTGGCGAAAAAGCCCAGGCGCTGGCCAATGAAATCGCCGAACAGGATGATGATACTGCGCTGGTGAATTTTGCCATGAACCTGTTCGACATTATTGGCATCAACCAGGATGACAAAGGCGATAACATGATTATCCTGACGCCATCTGACCATATGCTGGTACCAGATTTCCCGGGCTTGCCTGAAGATGGCTGCACGATTACCTTCAGCCGCGATGTCGCGCTTTCCCGTGAAGATGCGCAATTCATCACCTGGGAGCATCCTTTAATTCGTAATGGACTCGATCTGATTCTGTCTGGCGATACCGGCAGTTGCGCGCTTTCCTTACTGAAAAACAAAGCACTGCCCGTTGGCACCCTGCTGGTCGAAATGGTGTATGTCGTTGAAGCCAAAGCACCCAGACAACTTCAGTTGCAGCGTTTCCTGCCACCGACCCCAGTACGTATGCTGTTGGACAAAAATGGCACCAACCTGGCAGCGCAGGTGGAATTCGAAAGCTTTAACCGCCAGTTAAGCGCAGTGAACCGCCACACCAGCAGCAAGCTTATCAATGCCGTCCAGCAGGATGTACACGGGATTTTGCAGCATGGCGAAGAGCAAGTAGGGAAAGCGGCACAGGCGTTAATCGATGCGGCGAGAAAAGAGGCTGACGATAAACTGTCTGCCGAGTTATCACGCCTTGAGGCGTTGAAAGCCATTAACCCCAATATTCGCGACGACGAACTGAGTGCCATTGAAGATAACCGCCAGCAAGTACTGGAGAGTTTGTCCGAAGCCTCATGGCGGCTCGACGCGCTGCGCCTGATTGTGGTCACACACCAGTAAGGAAATGACAACGATGCTGGAGTTTTACTCTCCGCCGCAAGACCCGTGGCTGGTCATTCTGTATCAGGATGAGCATATTATGGTGGTGAACAAGCCATCCGGGCTGCTTTCCGTACCCGGACGGCTGGAAGAACACAAAGACAGCGTAATGACACGGATTCAGCGCGATTATCCCACTGCCGAATCTGTTCACCGGCTCGATATGGCCACCAGCGGTGTTATCGCTGTGGCGTTAACCAAATCGGCGGAGCGTGAACTCAAGCGTCAGTTTCGGGAACGTGAGCCAAAGAAACAGTATGTGGCCCGAATTTGGGGGCATCCGGAGAAAGCGGAAGGCATCGTTGATTTACCACTGATTTGTGACTGGCCTAACCGCCCCAAACAAAAAGTCTGCTTTGAAACGGGTAAACCCGCACAAACTGAATATGAAGTAGTGGAGTATGCGCCAGATATGACGGCCAGAGTGATTCTGCGCCCCATTACCGGGCGCTCGCACCAGTTGCGTGTTCATATGCAGGCGCTGGGGCACCCGATTCTGGGTGATAAGTTTTATGCCACGCCCGAAGCCCGGGCAATGGCGACGCGCTTATTGTTACACGCAGAATCGCTGACCATTACACACCCGGCTTTTGGCAACAGCATGACATTCCGGGCGCTTGCAGACTTCTGACCCACAGCCCGGTTAACCACCGGGCTGAGTCTGATGACAAACCTCATGTCCGCACAGAACCAGAGGGTGTCACCCGATAAAAAACCAGGAAAATCAATTCATTGATTTTCGCCCGCTAACTAAAAAGAAGGAAAAACCACGCTTTTTCCTTCTTTTTCATCAATCTGAGCCCGGCTGACTACCGGGCTATTTTACTTCTGCCAGGGTTGAAAAACCGCCAGGCTAGCGAAACCCTTTTTCTTTTTTGATCAAATCATAAGCCTGCTGAATTTCCTGGGCTTTCTGTTTAGCCATTTGCATCATCTGCTTCGGCAGCCCTTTCGCCACCAGCTTGTCCGGATGGTGTTCACTCATCAATTTACGGTACGCCCGCTTGATTGTTGTCGCATCATCAGATGATTTCACCCCGAGGACATTGCATGCATCCTGCAAAGTCGGCCCACGTTGCGTTTGCTGGTAGCCGCCCTGCTGCCCGGAAGAAGAGTGCTGATACCCGCCACCAAATTGTGCCCCGCCCTGCATCATGCGCAAAAACTGGTCAAACTGTAGCCGGGAGATCCCCAGTTCTTCAGCAATTACATACAGAACATCGCGCTCTTTCGGGTGCAACGAGCCATCGGCAAAAGCAGCCTGAATCTGAATTTCCAGAAACATCCGAATCAGGTCAAAACGACCAAAACATACGCTGCGCAGTTGTGTCATTTTATCACGCAGCGGGTAAGAGGCACCTTTACCGACGCGAAATGCATGCTGAGCAGCCACCCGCGAGTCACCATGCAATTGCATCCGCTCCATTAATTGTGACGCAACATGGATATCTGCTTCCGTTACACGTCCTTTGGCCTTGGTCAAATGCCCCATCACCTCAAACGTGGTGTTGAAGAACATCGACTGCCGCTGTTGCTGACTGGTAAACCAGGCAGAGCGCATGCGCATGCGGTCAAATAAGTGACCAATCAGCAAACCGCCAATTGCGCCCCAAAACCCGCCGCCGAAGATGATTCCCAGCGCAATGCCAATCACTTTTCCCCAATACTGCATATACTCCCCAAATGGTCATGCTGTCAGACCGAAATTCATTTATCATACCTGTCATTCATAACTGAGCCTAATAACAGGCGTGTAAACAGGCTGGATTAACACTGGCACTATGATAACGACTACGTTAGTCTCTCTCCGTTTGCCTACGCTTAGTCCCTGATGACAGAACAACGAAAAACACGTATGAAAAAACGTATTCCCACCTTGCTGGCAACCCTTATCGGTTCGGCTTTGTACAGCCAACAAGGATTTACCGCCGATCTCGCATCACAGTGCATGCTGGGTGTGCCCAGTTATAATCGCCCGTTGGTTCAGGGCGATACTAATGATCTGCCCGTAACAATCAATGCCGATCATGCAAAAGGTAATTATCCTGACAACGCGACTTTCACCGGAAATGTTGACATTGCACAGGGTAACAGCCGCCTGCAATCTGACGAAGTACAACTTCATCAAAAACAGGTGGAAGGTCAAACTACACCGGTCAGGACTGTCGATGCACTGGGTAATGTGCACTATGATGACAATCAGATCATCCTGAAAGGTCCGAAAGCGTGGTCTAACCTCAACACTAAAGACACAAATGTCTGGGATGGCGATTATCAAATGGTCGGGCGGCAGGGCCGTGGTACAGCCGACCTGATGAAACAGCGTGACAATAATCGCTATACCATTCTGGAAAATGGCACCTTCACCTCTTGTCTGCCAGGCTCCAATACCTGGAGCATTCAAGGCAGTGAAGTCATCCAGGACCGCCAGGAACAGGTTGCTGAAATTTGGAACGCCCGCTTTAAACTGGGCCCGGTGCCGGTATTTTACAGCCCGTATCTGCAACTGCCTATTGGCGATAAACGCCGTTCGGGTTTCCTTATCCCAAATGCGAAATATAGCTCTACCAACGGGTTTGAGTTTTCACTCCCTTATTACTGGAATATCGCGCCTAACTTTGATGCCACCATCACGCCGCATTACATGGAAAAGCGCGGTAATATCCAGTGGCAGAACGAATTTCGTTATTTAACACAAGCCGGGGCTGGTCTGGTCGAATTTGACTACCTGCCATCCGATAGTGTTTACCAGAATGATTACCCCAGTGAAAATAACAAGCACCGCTGGTTATTCTACTGGAACCACTCCGGTGTACTGGACCAGGTGTGGCGCTTTAACGTCGATTACACCAAAGTGAGCGACCCTCATTACTTTAACAATTTCGACTCCCAATACGGTTCCAGTACGGATGGTTACGCCACCCAGATTTTCAGCGTGGGTTACGCAGTACAAAACTTTGATGCCACATTATCAACAAAACAGTTCCAGGTCTTCGACACAGCCAGTAGTAACTCTTACCGTGCGGAGCCGCAGTTGGACCTTAACTTCTACCAAAATGATGTTGGGCCGTTCGATACCCATCTGTATGCCCAGGCGGTGAAGTTCACCAACGTGAACAGCAACTACCCGGAAGCAACTCGCCTGCATATTGAACCGACTATCGACCTGCCGTTGTCCAATGATTGGGGTAGCCTGGATACCGAAGCGAAACTACTGGCGACTCACTACCAGCAGACCAATCTTGATGTATACCGCACTTATGCTGGTAACAGTGCGACATCTCTGGCACTCAAAGACAATGTTAACCGGGTAATGCCGCAGTTTAAGGTTGACGGGAAAATGGTTTTCGAGCGGAATATGGACTGGAGCCAGGGGTATACCCAAACACTGGAACCACGCGCACAGTATCTGTACGTTCCTTATCGCGATCAAAGCCATATCTACAACTACGATTCCGCTTTCCTGCAATCTGACTATACGGGTCTGTTCCGCGACCGGACTTATGGTGGTCTGGACCGCATCGCGTCAGCAAACCAGGTGTCGACTGGTGTCACAACCCGTATTTATGATGAAAATTCAGTGGAACGTTTTAACGCTTCTGTTGGTCAAATCTACTATTTCACCCGTTCCCGTACTGGCGATGACAACATCAACTGGGAAAATAATGACCACCAGACTGGGGCGGTTGTCTGGGCCGGTGACTCCTACTGGCGTATTTCAAACCGTTGGGGATTACGGGGGGGCGTAGAGTATGATACCCGTATGGAAAACGTAGCGACCGGGAGCAGTTCACTGGAATACCGCCAGGATGCTGACCGGATGGTACAGTTTACTTACCGTTATGCCAGCCCGGAATATATTCAGGCAACACTGCCAGCTTACTCAACCAGCGAGCAGTATGAAAACGGGATTTCTCAGGTGGGAATGGCTGCAAGTTGGCCAATCGTTGATCGCTGGTCTGTTGTCGGTGCGTACTACTACGATACCAAAGCAAGCCAACCAGCTGACCAAATGCTGGCTTTGCAATATAACTCCTGCTGCTACGCAATTCGCGTTGGCTATGAAAGGAAAATTAATGGTTGGCAGAACAACCAAAGTAAGTATGACAACGTGATTGGTTTCAACATTGAATTGCGTGGGCTGAGTTCTAACTATGGCCTTGGCACGCATCAAATGTTGCGCTCCAACATTCTGCCGTATCAAAGCTCACTGTAGTCTTGATTGATTTGAAACATAATCCGCATTGCGGTTAATCAGAAATGGAAAACCTATGATGAACTGGAGAACGCTGCTTCCTGGTATCGCGCTGGCCCTGTTGGTGAATACCGGTTTTGCAGCTCCACAAGTTGTTGATAAAGTGGTGGCTGTTGTCAATAACGGCGTAGTACTGGAAAGTGATGTTGACGGACTGATGAAGTCCGTAAAAATGAACGCAGGTGAAGCCGGGCAACAACTTCCTGACGACAACACCCTTCGCCACCAGATCCTCGAAAGACTCATCATGGATCAGATAGTGCTGCAGATGGGCCAGAAAATGGGCATTAAAATCAGCGATGAGCAACTGGATCAGGCCATTGCTAATATTGCCCAGCAAAACCATATGACGATGGACCAACTGCGTAGCCGTCTGGCCTATGACGGCATGAACTACAACACATACCGTGCGCAGATCCGTAAAGAAATGCTTATTTCTGAAGTGCGTAATAACGAAGTACGCCGTCGTATCACTATCCTGCCTCAGGAAGTGGATGCACTGGCAAAACAAATAGGCAACCAGAATGATGCCAGCACTGAACTTAATCTGAGCCAGATCCTGATCCCATTACCTGAAAACCCAACCGCCGAGCAAGTCAGCCAGGCACAAAGCCAGGCTGAAGATATTATCAGTCAGGCGCGTAACGGTGCCGACTTTGCCAAACTGGCAATTACCTATTCCGCCGATCAGCAGGCACTGAAAGGTGGGCAAATGGGCTGGGGGCGTATTCAGGAACTCCCCTCGATTTTTGCTCAGGCACTCAGCACAGCGAAGAAAGGCGATATTATTGGCCCGATTCGTTCCGGTGTGGGTTTCCACATCCTGAAAGTGAACGATATCCGTGGGCAGTCCCAGAATATTTCTGTCACGGAAGTCCATGCGCGCCATATTTTGATTAAAACTTCTCCTATCATGAGCGATGCGCAGGCGCGTGCAAAACTGGAACAAATTGCTGCAGATATCCGTAGCGGGAAAACAACCTTTGCCGCGGCTGCACGGGCGAACTCTGATGATCCTGGTTCAGCAAACCAGGGTGGCGACCTGGGCTGGTCCTCTCCTGACGCTTACGACCCGGCTTTCCGCGATGCTTTGATGCACCTGCAAAAAGGGCAAATTAGCCAGCCAGTCCACTCTTCTTTTGGCTGGCACCTGATTGAACTTCTGGATACCCGTCGTGTGGATAAAACTGATGAAGCACAAAAAGACAGGGCCTATCGTATGCTGTTCAACCGTAAGTTCTCAGAAGAAGCGGCAACCTGGATGCAGGAACAACGCGCCAGCGCGTATGTGAAAATCCTGGATAATTAATCTGGATATTTAAGTGAAAATAGCACGAGTAGTGATCACTCCCGGCGAGCCTGCCGGGATTGGCCCTGATTTAGTTGCCGAACTGGCGCAACGGGCCTGGCCAGTTGAACTGGTTGTTTGCGCAGACCCTGAACTGTTATTGTCCCGGGCTCGGGCACTGAACCTGCCGCTGGTACTACGCAATTATCAGGCTAATGAAGCACCACTGCCCCAACAAGCTGGTTCACTGACTTGTTTGCCTGTTTCCTTGCATACACCGTCTCTTCCCGGACACCTTGCTAAAGACAATGGCCCTTATGTCACTGAAACACTCGCCCGGGCGGCGCAAGGGTGCATTGAGGGTGAGTTTTCAGCACTGGTAACCGGCCCGGTGCATAAAGGCGTTATCAATGACGCGGGCATTCCTTTCACTGGTCATACAGAATTCTTCCAGATGCAGGCAGGCTGTGAAAAAGTGGTCATGATGCTGGCGACAGAATCATTACGTGTCGCACTGGCGACCACCCACTTGCCGCTCAAAGCCGTCAGCGATGCCATTACGGCTGACTCACTCCACCAGGTTATTGCTATTTTGCACCATGACCTGCGTACTAAATTCGGTATCGCTCAGCCACGTATTCTGGTGTGTGGGCTCAATCCTCACGCGGGTGAAGGTGGGCATATGGGCACTGAAGAAATAGAAACCATTGCACCTGTGCTTGATGGCCTGCGTGCACAAGGCATGAAACTGGAAGGCCCACTCCCCGCAGACACACTTTTTCAGCCTAAGTACCTCGATAATGCAGATGCTGTCCTGGCTATGTATCACGATCAGGGTCTGCCCGTGCTAAAATATCAGGGATTTGGCCGTGCGGTGAATATCACCCTGGGCTTACCTTTTATTCGCACATCTGTTGATCACGGCACCGCGCTGGACCTGGCCGGTACCGGGAAAGCAGATGTCGGTAGTTTTATCACGGCGCTTAATCTCGCCATTACCATGATTACAAAGAGTCAATGAATAATCGCGTCCATCAGGGGCATTTAGCCCGTAAACGTTTTGGGCAAAACTTCCTCAATGATCAATTTATTATTGAAAGTATTGTTTCTGCCATCAATCCACAAAAAGGCCAGGCACTGGTCGAAATCGGCCCTGGTTTGGGCGCTCTGACAGAGCCCGTTGGTGAACGGCTGGATGCACTGACTGTTGTTGAGCTGGACAGGGATCTTGCTGCCCGTCTGCAAACACACCCTTTCCTTGCGCCAAAACTAACCATTTACCAGCAAGACGCCATGACGATGGACTTTGCTGAACTGGCTAAAAAACAAGGACAGGCGTTACGTGTATTCGGCAACCTGCCATATAACATTTCTACGCCGCTTATGTTCCACCTGTTTAGCTATACTGATGCCATTGCTGACATGCACTTTATGCTGCAAAAAGAAGTAGTCAACCGCCTGGTTGCAGGCCCTGGCACGAAAGCGTATGGTCGGTTAAGTGTAATGGCGCAATATTACTGCAAGGTTATTCCGGTGCTCGAAGTACCACCAGGCGCATTCACACCACCACCTAAGGTGGATTCCGCCGTGGTCAGGCTGGTTCCGCATGCAACATTGCCCCATCCAGTCAAGGCACTGAATATCCTGAACCGGATTACTACCGCAGCCTTCAACCAAAGAAGGAAAACATTGCGCAACAGCTTAGGCAATTTGTTCTCGCCAGAGACATTGGCTGAACTGGGTGTGGATTCCGCGCTGCGGGCTGAAAATGTCTCCGTTGCCCAATATTGCCAGATGGCTAATTTTTTAGCTGAAAATCCCCCATCGCAGGAGAGTTAAGCTATGACAGCATCGCCCCGTGTTTGTGTGCAGGTACAGAGTGTTTATGTCGAATCGCAATCATCCCCGGAAGATGAGCGCTTTGTTTTTGCATATACCGTTACCATCCGCAATTTGGGGCGAGAGCCTGTGCAATTGCTTGGCCGTTATTGGTTAATCACTAACGGTCATGGGCGCGAAACCGAAGTGCAGGGCGAAGGTGTTGTTGGTGAACAACCGCATATTGACCCAGGCAGTGAATACCAGTACACCAGCGGTGCTGTTATCGAAACCCCTTTAGGCACGATGGAAGGACATTATGAAATGATTGATGCCAATGGTAATGCTTTCCGCCTTGCTATTCCTGTTTTCCGCCTGGCCGTTCCAACTCTGATACATTAAGCGCCTATGTCCACATACATAATTGGTGATGTTCACGGCTGTTATGATGAGCTGATAGCCTTACTCAACCAGGTGAACTTCAGGCCAGAAGCCGATACGTTGTGGTTAACGGGGGATCTGGTTGCCCGTGGTCCGAAGTCTTTAGAGGTTTTGCGCTACGTCCGTAATCTGGGCGACAGTGTGCGCATTGTGCTCGGTAATCACGACTTGCATTTATTGGCAGTCTACGCCGGTATCAGCCGCAATAAGCCCAAAGACCTGGTCACTCCGCTACTGGAAGCGCCTGATGCAGATGCCCTGATTAACTGGCTTCGCCGCCAGCCATTGCTTCAGGTGGATGAAACCAAACAACTGGTTATGGCACATGCAGGCATTACTCCTCAATGGGATTTAGCTACCGCAATCGCCTGTGCCGGCGAGGTATCTGCAGTGCTGTCCAGTGACAGCTACCCTTTGTTCCTTGATGCCATGTATGGCGATATGCCTAATAACTGGTCGCCGCAGCTTACTGGGTTGGCGCGACTGCGCTTTTCAACCAATGCACTGACCAGAATGCGTTATTGTTTTGCCAATGGGCAACTGGATATGTACTGCAAAGATGCGCCAGGCAATGCGCCTTCCCTGCTAAAGCCCTGGTTTTTATTACCCGGGCCGGTACGGGAAGAATACAGTATCGCTTTCGGCCACTGGGCATCACTGGAAGGGCAAGGAACACCAGAAGGCGTGTATGCGCTGGATACTGGCTGTTGCTGGGGTGGGGCATTAACCTGCCTGCGCTGGGAAGATAAAACCTGGTTCCATCAGGCCTCACTACGCCCGGAAATTTCCGACGAGAAATAGACGAGAAATAATAGCAACGCCTGTTTGAGCAAAACGACAGGCGTTGGTTAATTTGCCATAACAACCACTCGGTGAATGGTGTTAATTCCGCTCCAGGATCTCAAAACAGTAACTGTGGCTGTTCTTGTCGTCAGCATCGTGAAACTCACTGAATACCGACTGCCATTCATCCGTTTCATATTCAGGGAAGTGCGTATCGCCCTCCACTTCAGCATCAATATGAGTCAGATACAGGCGATGAGCCATTGGCAGAAACTGCTGGTAAACATGCCCGCCGCCAATCACCATCACTTCAGGATCTTCAGCACACAGCGCAAGCGCTTCTTCTACTGAACTTACCCACAGTACACGGTCATCATTACCCGGAGTACGGCTGAGAACAATGTTCTTGCGCCCGGGCAATGGTCTGCCAATAGACTCCCAGGTTAACCGCCCCATAATAACTGGTTTATTCAATGTATTGCGTTTAAACCACGCCAGATCAGCGGGCAAGTTCCACGGCATGGCATTTTCCATCCCAATAACGCGGTCCACAGCCAGCGCAGCAATCAAACTAATCATGCAGTGCATCCTGAATATTCAAAATTGTCGCCACTATACGGAAAGCCGGGTATTTCGTCACCAGGAGACCCGTGCAAAAAAGCAGAAATATTTTACCCCTGAGCGGTATCCCACAATCCGCTCTGAAGTGTTGCCGGGACTGCATACTGGTGGCAGAAAACCACAAGAGGGCTACCCTTTTTGTTCAGAGGAAGATATAGTGCAGCCGCTATTTTTTACCAGGATACTTCCATGCTTGAAACCACACTGTTTGTGATAACCATTGCCGCTCTTGGTATGCTTTCTCCTGGCCCCGACTTTTTCCTGGTTATCAAAAATGCCGCCCGCTACCCACGTAAAGCAGCACTAATGACCGCACTCGGCGTGATTTGTGGTGTGGTTACACATATGACTTATTGTGTCGCCGGTCTGGCCGTAGTCATCACGACAACACCCTGGCTGTTTGGCTTACTGAAATACGCAGGTGCTGCATACCTTATCTGGGTTGGCCTTCAGGCACTGTTTTCTCGTGGCGGCAGCAAAATGGATTTGAACCAGTTAACACCGCAAAGTACCACACTGCGTAAGGCATTTATTCAGGGGTATCTGTGTAACCTGCTCAACCCCAAAGCGACGTTATTCTTTCTCGCCATGTTTACCCAGGTATTAAATGTACACTCAGGGTTGGGTGAGAAACTGTGGTATGCCGGTATCATTGTGGGATTGACGGTTATCTGGTGGCCACTACTGGTGCTACTAATCCAAAGCGCCCCAGTGCGCAGTGGGCTGGCGAAGGCTCAGAAAGTGGTTGATAAACTGCTCGGCGGCATGCTGCTGGTTCTGGGTATAAAAGTTGCGCTAAGCTGACATCATTCCCCTCTGTGCCACTAAGGGGAATGCCTGTTACCCTGTTATTTCTCGCTGAGCTTATCCGGGGTGCCCTGCAAGTTGCTGCCATGCTTACCCTGATCTGTTCCCTGCCAGCCGTGCCGCTGCATCAAATCCAGTTGATTGCGATCTTGCTCAATACTGTCACTCAACATAGCACTGGCTCGCCGCTGTGCCGCGACCCTTGCCTGCATGTCATCACTCGCTGATACCATTTCTTCCACCATTCGGTTATTAAAACGCCGGAAATGATCTGCTCGTTCCCGGGCTTCATAACGGCCGACTCCCAGCGCTTCAAGCGCATGGCGGCCAACCAGAATGGCACTTTCAAATGTTTCACGTTCGGCCTGTACACCATTCTGACGCAAGTGAATGTAATGCTCCAGGTCACGCGCTCTGGCAATAATATGCAAATCAGGAAAGTGTTCATGGACCATTCCTGTCAATTGCAGGCTGACATCCGGGTCATCAATAGCATTAATCAGTACCGATGCTTTTTCAGCACCCGCAGAGCGTAATAAATCTTCCCGCGTGGCATCACCATAAAATACCTGTGTGCCAAACTTACGCAAAATCTCAATATGGTCGGGGTCATGGTCGAGAACCACTACCGGCACACCACTTGCCAGCAATAAACGTCCGGCGATTTGCCCAAAACGCCCAAACCCGGCAATAATGACACTGGGATGCTGATCATCAATTACATCAGCTTCCTGCTCACTACCGGTTTCAGCACATTCCAGCCGGTTCAGCAAGACCAGCAACAAAGGTGTTGCAGCCATAGATAACGCGACAGCGAGTGTTAATGAACGCGCCCAACTTTCATCAAGCACCCGGGCACTTTGTGCGGCAGAAAATACCACAAATGCAAACTCACTCCCCTGCCCCAGCAACACCGCGAACCAGCGCCATTGCCGACGAGGAACCTGCAGTGGACGGGCAACCAGCCACAATACCAGCGCCTTTATCAGTAAAAAGCCCACCAGCAAAAGTAAGATGCGCAGGGGATAATGTGCCAGAGTACCGAAATCTACCGACATCCCAACGCCAATAAAAAATAGCCCCAGCAATAACCCCTTAAAAGGCTCGATATCACTTTCCAGCGCATGGCGGTATTCCGAACTGGCAAGTAAAACCCCGGCAAGAAATGCGCCCATTGCCATCGAAAGACCGGCTTCTTCAAGTAACACACCAAACCCAAAGACCAGAAATAATGCCATGGCACTGAAGACTTCCCGCAAGCCTGATCGGGCTACAAAACGTAGTAATGGCCGTGTAACGTAACGCCCTAACACAACAACCAGTGCAAGAGCGGCAACCACCTTAGCCGCTGAAATCAAAAATGCGCCCAGTGTGGTGGATGCGCCACTGTTCGCCAGCAATGGAATCATGGCAACCAGTGGGATAGCGGCAATATCCTGAAAAAGCAGCACAGCAAATGCACTCCGCCCCATAGGGGAAAGCGCCAGATTACGTTCATTCATTGCCTGCATGGCAATTGCCGTGGAGGACAATGCCAGTGTCAGACCAGTCAGTACCGCCACCTGCCAGCTTAATCCAAGTACGAAACAAAACGCCGCAAGGCACAACCCACAAGCCAGCATTTGCAATGCCCCGCCACCAAACACCGGGGTTCGTAAGGTCCACAGCCGGCGGGGATCCAACTCCAGACCAATCACAAACAGCATCAGCACCACCCCTATTTCTGCAAAAGCAATAATGGTGTGTGCATCAGTGACCAGGCGTAATCCCCAGGGGCCGATAAGGCAACCGGCAATCAGATAACCCAGCACAGAGCCAAGCCCCAGGCGCACAGCCAGAGGCACGATAAACGCCGCCGCCCCAAGAAAAATCAGGACTTGTATCAGGTTATGACTATCCATTGAATGACTCCTGCCAGGCCAGCAAACGCTGCCGGTATAACTCCGCATGCTGAGACAGCGTTTCATCATCGCAAATAAACGTGCTGTGCATGACATAAGGTTCCAGCCACGACAAACCACAATAGAGTGCAGTTGCCTGAACGGGTTGCGCCAGAACCTCAAACCCCGGATGGTCTCCCAGGCTAAAGTGGTGCTCTCCACCTCCGGTCGTCACCGCCCAGAGCATAGATTTACCATGCAGAGCAGACCCATTCCGCCCATAAGCCCAGCCATGAGACAGTACTTTATCTATCCATAGTTTCATCAGAGGAGGCATGCTGTACCACTGCATAGGGTGCTGCCAGATGATAAGGTCAGCCCTGCTTAATGCCTGTTGCTCCGCTACGACATCAATATTGAAATCCGGGTACAGCTCATAGAGTGAACGCACTTCAACCCCTTTTAAATCAGCTACATGTGCCAGCATTGCTTTATTCGCATGGGAAATATGGGGATAAGGATGTGCATAAATAATCAAAATCATAGGCTTCAGCTTGTGTATTCCTTAACGGCACCAGTAAGCATTGTAGCCTGAATACAGCTGTATAAAGACAGAGAGAGCTTGATGATAAGGTACAAATAAATTGATGGGACAAAAAAGCCCGCAGAAGCGGGCTTTCAGGATTACGCTGGCAAACCAGGGTTATTTATTAATTTGCGCGTGCATTTCCTGCACAGAAATTACTTTCTCTTTAGCATCAGCGTTGAGGGCCATTGCTGTCGCAAAACCGCCATTCAGTGTGGTGTCGTAGTGCACTTTATATTGCAGTGCGCTGCGACGAATGAGTTTGGAGTCTTCAATAGCCTGACGCCCCGCAGTGGTGTTAATGATGTAGGTATATTCGCCATTCTTGATGCGGTCCTGAATATGCGGACGACCTTCATGCACCTTATTCACCAGACGCGGGTTTATTCCCGCCTCACCCAACACAATGGCAGTACCGTGTGTTGCATCCAGTTCAAAGCCCTGTTTCTGCAATTTGGCCGCCAGGTCAACCACACGTTCTTTATCGCCTTCGCGCACAGAAAGCAGTGCCCGCCCAGACTTCTGCATATTGGAGTTACTGCCCAGTTGTGCTTTAGCAAAGGCTTCAGCAAACGTGCGCCCAACCCCCATAACTTCACCGGTAGAACGCATTTCTGGCCCCAACAGCGGGTCAACACCCGGGAATTTGTTGAACGGCAGAACCACTTCTTTAACGGAGTAGTAAGGTGGAATCACTTCTTTGGTATAACCCTGCTCAACCAGTGATTTACCGGTCATCACGCGCGCGGCGACTTTCGCCAGTGAAACACCCGTCGCTTTCGAGACAAACGGTACTGTTCGCGCTGCCCGAGGGTTCACTTCAATCAGGTAAACTTCGTTATCTTTGACTGCGAACTGGACGTTCATCAGGCCGCGAACCTGCAATTCGAAAGCCAGTTTTTGGACCTGCTGGCGCATTACATCCTGAATTTCTTTACTCAGAGTGTAAGCAGGCAGCGAGCAGGCAGAGTCACCAGAATGAACCCCGGCCTGTTCGATATGTTCCATGATACCGCCGATTAATACCGTTTCACCGTCACAGATAGCGTCAACATCCACCTCGACAGCGTCATCCAGGAAGTGGTCAAGCAACACTGGTGCATCATTAGAGACACTCACTGCTGTAGCAAAGTAACGGCGCAAGTCTGTCTCGTCGTAGACGATTTCCATTGCACGGCCACCGAGTACATAAGACGGACGTACAACCAACGGGTAGCCAATCTGTACGGCTTTTTCCACAGCCTGCTCAATGGCGGTTACTGTCGCATTTGCTGGCTGTTTCAGTTTCAGGCGCTCAACGGCATGCTGGAAACGCTCACGGTCTTCTGCACGGTCAATCGCATCCGGGCTGGTACCAATCACAGGTACACCCGCAGCCTCAAGGTCACGAGCCAGTTTCAACGGAGTCTGGCCGCCATACTGAACAATGACACCTTTCGGTTTTTCGATACGCACGATTTCCAGAACATCTTCCAAAGTAACTGGTTCAAAGTAGAGACGGTCTGAGGTGTCATAATCGGTTGATACTGTTTCCGGGTTACAGTTCACCATAATGGTTTCATAACCATCTTCGCGCAGCGCAAGTGATGCATGCACACAGCAGTAGTCGAACTCAATCCCCTGGCCGATACGGTTTGGCCCACCGCCCAGTACCATGATTTTATCGCGATCCTGATGCGGGTTAGACTCACACTCTTCATCGTAGGTTGAGTACATATACGCCGTATCGGTGGCAAACTCTGCCGCACAGGTATCAACACGTTTGTACACCGGATGTAAGCCGTATTGCTCACGCAGCTTACGAATTTCGCCTTCGCGCACACCAGCCAGTTTCGCCAGGCGTGCATCAGCAAAGCCGTTACGTTTTAACTGGTGCAGGAAATCTGCATCCAGGCCATTGATGCCCACATCCGCAACCTGTTCTTCCAGTCGCACCAGCTCTTCAATTTGCACCAGGAACCAGCGGTCAATGTTAGTCAGGTTGAAGACACCATCAACAGACAAACCCGCACGGAAAGCATCCGCGATATACCAAATACGATCTGCCCCGGCATCTTTCAGTTCACGGCGAATTTTAGTCAGTGCTTCGGGGTCGTCGAGGCTAACTTTGGGATCAAAGCCTGTCGCGCCCACTTCCAGTCCACGCAGTGCTTTTTGCAGTGATTCCTGTTGTGTGCGGCCAATTGCCATCACTTCACCCACGGACTTCATTTGTGTGGTCAGGCGGTCATTCGCGCCTGCGAATTTTTCGAAGTTAAAGCGAGGAATTTTAGTGACGACATAGTCGATGGATGGCTCAAAGGAAGCTGGCGTGCGACCTCCAGTGATATCATTCATCAACTCATCCAGGGTGTAACCCACAGCCAGTTTGGCAGCCACTTTGGCAATCGGGAAACCGGTCGCTTTAGAAGCCAGCGCTGAAGAGCGGGAAACACGCGGGTTCATTTCAATAACAATCAGACGCCCGTTTTTTGGGTTTACGGAAAACTGCACGTTGGAACCGCCAGTTTCAACACCAATCTCACGCAGCACCGCCATCGAAGCGTTACGCATGATTTGGTATTCTTTATCCGTCAGCGTTTGAGCCGGAGCAACGGTAATGGAATCCCCGGTATGAATCCCCATGGCATCGAAGTTTTCGATTGAGCAGACAATAATGCAGTTATCATTTTTGTCTCGCACCACTTCCATTTCATACTCTTTCCAGCCAATCAGTGATTCATCAATCAGCAGTTCACGGGTTGGGGAAAGGTCCAGACCACGCTGGCAAATCTCTTCAAACTCTTCGCGGTTATAAGCGATACCGCCACCAGTGCCACCCATGGTAAAAGAAGGTCGAATAATGCAGGGGTAACCCACATCCGCAGCGACAGCCAGTGCTTCTTCCATGGTATGAGCAATACCAGAACGCGCAGTTTCCAGGCCAATTTTCTTCATCGCTTTATCAAAGCGCTGGCGGTCTTCCGCTTTATCAATGGCATCGGCGGTTGCACCAATCATGGTGACACCAAACTCTTCCAGCACGCCCTGGCGTTCCAGTTCCAGAGCACAGTTCAGTGCAGTCTGCCCGCCCATGGTCGGCAATACGGCATCCGGACGCTCTTTTTCAATAATTTTGCGAACCACTTCCCAGTGAATAGGCTCAATGTATGTTGCATCGGCCATATCCGGGTCGGTCATGATAGTCGCCGGGTTTGAGTTAACCAGAACCACCCGGTAGCCTTCTTCGCGCAGCGCTTTACACGCCTGCGCGCCGGAATAATCGAATTCGCAAGCCTGGCCAATCACAATCGGACCAGCGCCAAGAATCAGGATGCTTTTAATATCTGTACGTTTTGGCATGGTTTCAGGCTCCTGATTATTTCGCTTCTGAACGGTATTGCTTAATCAAATCGATAAAGTGGTCAAACAGCGGTGCCGCATCGTGAGGCCCCGGGCTGGCTTCAGGGTGCCCCTGGAAGCTGAAAGCCGGTTTATCTGTGCGGTGAATCCCCTGAAGCGTGCCATCGAATAAAGATTTGTGAGTGACACGTAAATGACCTGGCAGGCTCGCCTCGTCAACAGCGAAGCCATGGTTCTGAGCGGTAATCATCACTCTGTCATGTTCGATATCTTTTACCGGGTGGTTACCGCCATGGTGCCCGAATTTCATTTTTACGGTTTTAGCGCCGCTTGCCAGAGCCAGTAACTGGTGCCCCAGGCAGATACCAAAGACCGGAATATCGGTAGTCAGGAATTGCTCAATGGCGCGAATAGCGTAATCACAAGGTGCCGGGTCACCCGGGCCATTGGACAGGAAAATACCATCCGGATTCAGTTTCAGTACGTCATCTGCCGAAGTTTGAGCCGGTACAACTGTAATGCGGCAACCACGGTCAACTAACATGCGCAGAATATTGCGTTTTACACCGAAATCGTATGCAACAACATGGAAGGGCAATTCACTGTCTTGTGCCGCTTCAGGCAGGCCATTAGCCAAAGACCAGGAGCCTTGCGTCCAGTTCCAGGCTTCTTTAGCTGTGACTTCTTTTGCCAGATCCATACCACTCAGGCCCGGGAACGCTTTCGCTTTCTCGAGCGCCAGTGCCGCATCAGGGTTGTCACCCGTAATGATGCAGCCGTTCTGCGCGCCTTTCTCACGTAACAAACGCGTCAGTTTACGCGTGTCGATATCAGCAATCGCGACAATGTTGTGACGCTTCAGATAAGACGACAGGTCTTCTGTATCCCGGAAGTTGCTGGCAATTAATGGCAGGTCGCGAATCACTAACCCTTGCGCGTGTACTTGTGATGACTCTTCGTCGGCTTCGTTAGTACCAACGTTACCAATATGAGGATAAGTAAGAGTGACAATTTGGCGAGAGTAGGAAGGATCAGTGAGGATTTCTTGATAACCGGTCATTGAAGTATTGAAAACGACTTCCCCAACGGCCTGTCCTGTAGCCCCAATGGCCCGACCGTGGAATTGGGTTCCGTCTTCCAGAACCAACAGCGCTGACTTAATCAAAACGTCCTCCAGGGAATAAAAAATCAGTATATTTGCATATTAATTCATAAATAGCGTATGAATCAACGCAAAAACGCCTGTCTGGCGAATTTTTGGCAAACGGCGGCATTCTAAAGACAACATTGTCAAAAGTCCAGCGAGAGGGGTGTTTTTCTTTTCATTTTAGCCAATCTGAACAATAAGACCCACATTCAGCTCAAAACAAGTAATAAAGCTGACGTAAAAAACCAAAATTTTCAGATTTAACTGTAAAAAATGAAAGCGCACCATGAAAAAGTGGACCACATGGTCAAAATTATCAGCAGGAAGAGAAAAAAGGGATGAAAAGTTAAAGTTTAATCCACTACATCAATAAAAATAAATAAACAACCAAAAAAAACAAAAATAAAAAGGGCAACAAAAATATTGCCCTGCCAATCAAAAAGTTAAGATTGCAATAACCACATCACGATTGGGTAATAAAACTATAAATCATTTAAATTAAGCACATCCCGCATATCATAAAGGCCATTTTTCTTGCCTTTTAGCCATAATGAAGCACGAACAGCGCCATTAGCAAATGTCATGCGGCTGGACGCTTTATGGGTAACTTCAAGGCGTTCACCGATATCAGCAAACATCGCAGTATGTTCCCCAACGATATCCCCTGCCCGCACTGTGGCAAAACCAATAGTTCCTGCAACACGTTCACCGGTATAGCCTTCCCGGCTGTACACTGCACAATCTTTCAGGTCTTTACCCAAAGCACTGGCAATTGACTCACCCATTGCCAGTGCGGTACCGGAAGGGGCATCAACTTTATGACGGTGGTGGGCTTCAACAATCTCAATGTCGGTGTAATCCCCCATTACTGTTGCGGCCTTTTCCAGCAATTTCAGCATCACATTCACACCAATACTGAAATTGGCTGCAAAAACAACAGGAACAGACGCACTGGCGTCTTTAATGGCCTGTTTCCCTGCATCATCAAAGCCTGTGGTGCCTATCACCATGCCTTTGCCGTGATCACGGCAAAATGCCAAATGTGCCAGCGTGCCTTCCGGACGGGTAAAATCGATCAGCACGTCAAAGTCATTTGCAATACTGTCCAGCGAGTCCTGAACAGTGATACCGGAATGCCCGACACCCGCAACTTCCCCCGCATCACTACCCACAAGGGAAGACCCACTGCGCTCCAGAGCCGCGCCCAGCACCACACCGCTTATTTGCTGAACCGCCTGGATTAACTGGCGGCCCATACGGCCACCGGCGCCTACGATTGCGACGCGAATTTGTACTTCTTCCATATTGAGGCTCTTGTTGAAATGCATAAAAACGTTCTCAGGTTAACCAGACTGCCTGCAGGCTGCCAGCCGAAAACACCTATAATTAGAAATTTATGACAAACGCGCCGGAATATCAGTAAAAGCCATTATGTCCACACAGAATAAGTGGCTAAGGATTATCTGTATTCAGGCCTGTTCATTAAGGTGCCAGAGCCAGTGTTTCTTCAACCCAGTGCCGGAACCCATCCACATCAATGTCCATTGCAACCCGTACATTGGCTGGCCGGTTAAAGCGGTTTTCCAAATCAACCACTGTTGCCCCGGCAGTGAGCGTCCCCTGTGTTTCCACACCGACATAACAATCGACCAGTTGAAAAAGCTCAGGATGAACAAGCCAGGCAATAGCACACAAATCATGCATCCTTAACCCGGTAGCAAGGCTGCCGCTGCGGTAATGGCTGAACAGTGAGTGCAGCATTTTCCCAGTCTTACTTTGTGTTTTAAGCCGTGCCATATAGTCCGGCGTGAGCACCGCACGATTAGTGACATCCAGACCACACATCACAATTTCAATACCGCTTTCCATCACCTGAGCAGCAGCTTCCGGGTCGATAGCAATATTGAACTCAGCATTAGGAGTAAAGTTGCCGCGCCCTGCTGAGCCACCCATCATGACAATACGTGAAATATTGGTTTTACAGTCGGGATAATGCGCCAGCAGTAGCGCAACATTGGTCAGTGGCCCAATGGTCACCAGAGTGACTGGCCGCGAGCTTTCCTGAAGGCATTCAGCCATCGCCATAAAAGCCGGACGAATTAAAGGGGACTGTCGGGGAGGCGCAAAGGCATAACCATCCATGCCGCTTTCCCCATGAATATGGGCAGCATCAGCCTGTGGACGGCATAATGGGCGACGGGCTCCCTGGGCAACGGGAATGTCTTCACTCCAGAACTCCAGGAGTTGCAGGGCATTACGAGTGGTTTGCGTCACACCAACATTGCCTGCCACCGTTGTAATAAGTTTGAGGTCAATATGCGGGCTAAAGATAGCAGCAGCCAGTGCGACCGCGTCGTCAATTCCCGGGTCTGTATCCAGAATAACCGGAATAGTTTGCATACCAGCTCCTTTGCAGGGTGTATAAAAAATGCCAGATGGTTAACATCATCTGGCATTCTGCAAATCCTGGCAACCGCAGCGTTATTTCACTTCACGCACATCCAGCCGCAATTCTTTGGGGACTTCAAAAACAATATTTTCTTCGCGGCCTGTTAGTTCAACAGCCGCTTCCCCACCCAACGCTTTCAGACGTTGAAGAACATTTTGTACCAGAATATCTGGCGCTGAAGCACCGGCAGTCACCCCAACACAGGACATCCCTTTCACCCAGGCTTCCTGGATATCTCCGGCGTCATCAATCAGGTAGGCCTGCTTGCCCATACGCCGCGCCAGCTCAGCAAGGCGGTTAGAGTTTGACGAGTTTTTTGACCCGACAACCAGAACGACATCAGCTTCCAGTGCGAGTGAGCGAACAGCCTCCTGCCGGTTGGTCGTGGCGTAACAAATATCGTCTTTGCGCGGACCAACAATTTCCGGGAACCGGATACGCAGTGCGTCAATCACATCCGACGTATCATCGACAGATAACGTCGTTTGCGTCATAAAGGAGAGCCGGCCCGGAGCTTTTACTTCCAGCGCCATAACGTCTTCAGGAGACTCAACCAAATACATACCACCTTGCGGATTACTGTACTGGCCCATTGTCCCTTCAACTTCCGGATGCCCGGCATGGCCGATTAGAATCGCTTCTTCCCCACGACGGCTTGCCCGTGCTACTTCCATATGCACTTTAGTGACTAACGGGCAGGTTGCATCAAATACTGTCAGCTCGCGGTTTTTAGCTTCATTTCTGACCGCCTGAGAAACACCATGAGCGGAAAATATCAAAATTGAACCATCGGGCACTTCACTGATTTGCTCGATAAACACAGCACCGCGCTCACGCAGGCTGTCAACCACATAGCGGTTGTGCACCACTTCGTGGCGCACGTAGATTGGCGCGCCATAGATTTCCAGCGCGTTTTCAACAATGCTGATCGCACGGTCAACCCCGGCACAAAAACCACGAGGATTAGCCAACAGAATCCGCATTCATAGCCTCCTGTTGAGGATTAATCGCTAATACATCAATCGTAAAATTAACGGTTTGACCAGCCAGAGGATGATTGAAATCCACCGTCACGGAGTCTCCATTCACTTCACGAATGATGCCCGGCATTTCATTTCCGTCCATACCAGTAAAGGCGATAATCATCCCAACCTCCGGCTCTCCAGCATCAACAAATTCCCGACGGGAAAAATATTGGATCAAGTCAGGATTAGCCGGGCCAAACCCGGCTTCTGGTGCCAGAGAAAAGGCTTTGTTATCCCCAACAGACAGCCCGAGAAGTTGTTCTTCCAGTGCAGCAGATAAGGATCCGTCACCCAAACGGAATAACGCAGGTTTACCGCCGTCTTTGGTTGACTCAGCCAGGGAGCCATCTTCCAGTGTCAGTGTAAAATGCACCAGAACAGCACTGTCATGTTGAACAACATCAGTCATGAGCTCTCCTTCTGATTCGCGTTTTTCCCTTGTACGAAGAAACCTTCCAGTACTATGAGCGCGGCACCAATGCAAATACCGGCATCCGCAATGTTGAAGGTGGCAAAATGCCAGTCGCCAACATAGAAGTCGATCATGTCCACCACAAACCCGTGCCAGACACGATCGAACAAATTACCCAGCGCCCCGCCAATAATTAATGCATAGGCAATGTTAGTCAGTTTCTGTGAGGCTTTAGCACGATACATAAGTACCGCCAGAACCACACAAATGCCAATAGCAATACCGGCAAAAAACCAACGTTGCCAACCGCCTTTATCCGCCAGGAAGCTGAATGCCGCTCCAGGATTATGTGCATAATGCAGGTTTAAGAAAGGGATCAACGGGCGCGTTTCAAACAACTGGAAGTTATCCATGATCCACTGTTTAAACCCCAGATCCACAACTAAAAGCAGGAACGCCAGCCAAAGCCAGCGCAGACCTGTTGAACATACTGGTTTACTCATCAGGCAAACTTACGTTGCTCGCCGTCGCCGGCGACGTTGCTGACACAGCGGCCGCAGAGTTCTGCGTGTTCCGCCACCTTGCCCACATCCGACGTGTAATGCCAGCAACGCGGGCACTTATCACCATCAGCTTTGTGGAGCGCAACTTTCAGCCCTTTAAGCAGTTCACTCTGCTGAGCATCTTCTGTTGCTGCTGCATAATCGGCAACCTGGGCACCTGAGGTCAACAGGACGAATCGTAATTCATCGCCCAGACTTGTCAGTTTGCCTGCCAGTTCGCTGTCAGAGTACAGCGTGACAGCGGCTTCCAGAGAACCACCAACACGTTTTTCCGCACGCGCCTGCTCAATCACCTTGTTCACTTCACCACGAACTTTCAGCAATGTATCCCAGAAGGCATCATTCATCGGCTCATTTTCAGCAAGCCCAAACAGCCCCTGATACCACTCACCAGTAAACACATATTTCTCGTGTTCACCTGGCAAATAGCCCCAGACCTCATCTGCGGTGAAAGAGAGGATTGGTGCCATCCAGCGCACCAGAGCCTGAGCAATATGGTAAAGCGCAGTCTGGCAGCTACGACGCGCCACGCTGTCGGGCTTAGCCGTGTACTGACGGTCCTTAATAATATCCAGGTAGAAAGACCCCATCTCAATGGAGCAGAAACGCATCAGGCGTTGTACCACTTCATGGAAGTCATAGGATTCATATGCTGCGATGATGTCAGCCTGTGCCGCCTGGGCACAACCTACCGCCCAACGATCCAGCACCACCATATCTTCAGGCTGAACCATATCTTTAGCCGGATCAAACCCGTTCAGGTTTGCCAACAAAAAGCGAGCAGTGTTACGAATACGGCGATATGCGTCCGCGGCACGTTTGAGGATCTCATCAGAAACCGCCATCTCGCCGGTGTAATCTGTAGAAGCCACCCAGAGACGCAGAATGTCTGCACCCAGTTTATTCATGACGTCCTGCGGGCTGACGGTGTTACCGATAGATTTGGACATTTTGCGCCCTTGCCCATCAACGGTGAACCCGTGGGTTAACACCTGGCGATAGGGTGCTTTGCCCTTCATTGCCACACCAATCATCATGGAAGACATAAACCAGCCACGATGCTGGTCAGAGCCTTCCAGGTACATATCAGCACTGTGCCCCCCAAACTCAGGACGGGCATCAACCACGGAATAACTGGTTGATCCAGAATCGAACCACACATCCAGGGTATCCGGCACTTTGACATAGTCATCGGCTTCATCACCCATGATGTCGCGCGGGTCTAAATCCCACCAGGCCTGAATACCACCTTTTTCAACACGCTGCGCAACTGCTTCAATCAGCTCTTCAGTGCGTGGGTGCAGCTCTTCTGTGTGTTTATGTACGAATAAAGCCATCGGTACGCCCCAGGTACGCTGGCGGGAAATACACCAGTCCGGGCGGTTCGCAACCATTGATTCAATACGTGCTTTACCCCATGCCGGAACCCAACCGCTCAGGTGCTCTTTTTCCAGCCCTTCCTGCTCAATACGGTCGATTTCTTTCAGGGATTTAATACGCAGCCCTTGTTTATCCATGCTGATAAACCACTGCGGTGTTGCACGGAAAATAATGGGTGTCTTATGGCGCCAGCAATGCGGGTAACTATGCAGCATCTTCTCAACATGCAGCAATGCGCCTTTATCACGCAGCAGATTAACCACCAGGTCATTGGCCTTGAATACCTGCACGCCATCCAGACCAGGGTAAGTACCCGGCAGATAGCAGCCATCCGGCCCAACCGGGTTGGCGATTTCCAGACCATATTTCTGGCTGATGACATAGTCATCAGGGCCATGCCCGCCCGCGGTGTGAACGGCACCGGTACCCGCATCCAGAGTGACGTGTTCACCCATGATGGCGGGAACATCAAAGCCCATGAAAGGATGCGTAAAACGCAACAGTTCCAGTGCTGCGCCTTTTGCGGTGCCCAACACGCGCCATTCAGTAATGCCAGCACGTTTCATGACACTTTCAACCAGCTCGGTTGCCAGAATCATAGCCCGGTCTTCAGTTTGCACCAGTGCATACTCAAATTCAGGGTGCAGGGAAATTGCCCGGTTAGCAGGTAAAGTCCACGGGGTGGTGGTCCAGATAACCAGAGCGGCAGGGCCTGTCACTTGCGCGACAGAGAAAGCCGCTTTAACGGCATCGGTATCGACGGCGTTAAACGCAACATCAATGGATGGCGAAGTTTTGTCGTAATACTCGACTTCGGCTTCAGCCAGGGCTGAGCGGCAATCCACACACCAGTGAACCGGCTTGGCCCCTTTAAGCAAATGACCGTTGCCAATGATTTTACCCAGGGCCCGAATAATATTGGCTTCAGTGTCATAATTCATCGTCAGGTACGGGTGTTGCCAGTCACCCAGCACCCCCAGACGAATAAAGTCTTCACGCTGGCCGTTAACCTGCTCAGTGGCATACTTGCGGCACTCAGCACGAAACTCGCCAGCAGACACTTTTTCGCCCGGTTTGCCAACCAGTTGTTCAACTTTCAGTTCGATAGGCAAACCGTGGCAGTCCCAGCCCGGTACATAAGGGGAATCATAACCAGATAACCCTTTGGATTTAACAATAATATCTTTGAGAATCTTGTTTACAGCGTGACCAATATGAATGCTACCGTTCGCATATGGAGGGCCATCATGCAAAATGAACGTTTTTTTGCCTTTTTTCGCATTACGGATGAGACCATACAGACCGTCATCAGTCCAACGCGCCAGCATGCCCGGTTCGCGTTTTGCAAGATCACCGCGCATCGGGAACCCTGTTTCCGGCAAATTCAGGGTAGATTTATAGTCACTCATTAGATTTTCTATTCCGTCTTCGGTTTGATTAATAACCCGCTCTGGGATTACGCCGGTGCTCAGAAACTCACCGCCACCGGGGCCTCGCGTCTGTCATACGCGCCCCTGTTATTCAACATTCAGCCCTAACAATACCCGGGCCGTACTTTCATCTTTTGCGATTTGCGTTTTCAGTGCGTCAAGTGATGCAAATCGCTGTTCATTGCGAATTTTATGACGTAACACAACATCAATATGGCGCCCGTACAAATTCATATTGGTATCCAGCAGGTGCACTTCCAACTGCTGGCGCACCCCTGAAACCGTGGGGCGTGTGCCAATGTTCGCCACACCAGGGACAGGAGAGTTTCCTAACCCGTTAACTTCTACAGCAAACACACCTTTAACCGGTGAGACCTGGCGGCGCAATGGTAAATTAGCCGTGGGAAAACCAATCGTTCTGCCCAATTCATCACCATGCACAACACGGCCGGAAATAACAAAGGGATGTCCCAGCAGTTTTTCTGCCTGGGCAAGGTCATCTTCTTTTAAGGCCTGGCGCACAGAAGTGCTGCTGATGCGTAACCCGTCATGGCAATAGGTTTGTGCACTGGTGACATCGAACCCATACTCTTTACCTGCCTGCTGTAATAACAGGAAATCACCCTGGCGACCAGCACCAAAGCGGAAATCATCCCCTACCGCCAGTAATTTGACACCGAGCCGGTCAACCAGCAAATCAGCAATAAATTGCTGCGCTGTCAGTGCGGCAAAACGCCTGTCAAAGCGGACACACAGGACATAATCCACTGCACTGTCAGCCAGATAGCGTAACTTTTCACGCAAACGCGTTAACCGCGCAGGCGCACTTTCACCGGCAAATAACTCAAGCGGCTGCGGTTCAAAGATCATCACGACAACCGGTAGTTGACGTTTTGCCCCTTCCGCACACAACCCTTGCAGTAAAGCCTGGTGACCACGATGAACACCATCGAAATTTCCGATGGTTAACACACATCCGCGAGGTATCTGACTGAGATTATGTATGCCGCGTATCAGCTTCATGACTGGCTCAAAACTGTGGAAATTGGCGGATTATACCTTGTACAGCGGTTAAGGTTAACCCGCGATTGATGCTGGTAAGCGATAAACTGCCCGCCTTCAGGCTAAAGCCCGTTCTTTTTGTGTAAAAAGCACCTTACTGGGTACAATTTTCTCACTGCAGGACTATATTCGCAGCACGCAAACTGATAGAATCTTGCGCCACAATCAGGTAACAGGTGCCGCTTCATTAACGGCGCTTATTTGCACAAATCCATTGACAAAAGAAGGCTAAGAGGGCATATTCCTCGGCCTTTGAATCGTCCACATAGATTATATTTGGGAGTTGGACCTTGGCTAATATCAAATCAGCTAAGAAACGCGCCGTACAATCTGAGAAGCGCCGCAAGCACAATGCAAGCCGTCGCTCTATGATGCGCACCTTTATTAAAAAGGTATACGCGGCGATTGCAGCTGGCGACAAAGAAGCTGCACAGAAAGCATTTAACGAAATGCAACCGATCGTGGATCGTCAGGCCAGCAAAGGTCTGATCCACAAAAACAAAGCAGCGCGTCATAAAGCTAACCTGACTGCGCAGATCAACAAACTGGCTTAATATTGTTTGTTGTTGCTTTATAAAAAAACCGGCGCAAGCCGGTTTTTTTATTGCTCTGACATAAAGTCTCAGGTCACTTTTTCGGGCAGGCGAAACAAGGCGCTGTAATCACGATTGCAGATACGCTGTACTGCCGGATGCTGAATCATACGTTCAGCAAAAATGGCATGATACTCTTCCATTACGTTGTCGATACGCCCTATCTCGGTAATATTTTCGTCCTGATAAAAATCCTGCCCATACAGTGTAGGAGCCACAAAGATCGCGTTGTGCGCCGCACCAAAAGCTTTCATTAGCGCCGCATCGTCGAACTCACCCAGAATTTCCACCTTCAGCCCCTGCGAATTAATCCAGTTAAGGATTTGCCGTCCCAGCATAGAGCGTCGCCCGGGTATTAACAGCTTACGCTCCTCCAGGCAGGCAGGAAAAGCCTGGTGTGGCAACGGATGTTGCCCCCAAAAGCTAACACTGCACTCGCCAATTTTGACTGAGAACAACCCCTCTTGCTGGGTCGAATCTATAGGACAATCAGAAATAATCATATCCAGCTTATGCTGACCAAGTTGTTCCAGCAGCATTTCATGGGTGGACTCAAAGCAACGTAAATGAATTTGCTCATCCTCGACCACAACAGCATCCAGTACTCCACTGACCAGGCGCTTGGACAAGGCATCGGCCACCCCGACATCAAACAATAGATGTGACTCTTTGCGATAATTGATGATATCCAGCATCTCCTGGCTTAACGTGAACATACGGTCCGCATAGCGGAACACCAGTTCACCCAGTTCACTGGGTTCCAGGCCACGCCCCTTTCGTTTGAATAACTTTCCTTGTAAACGTTCCTCCAGCGCTTTGATTTGCCCGGTAATGGTTTGAGGCGTCAAATACAGCGCCTCTGCAGCACCTACAACAGATCCTTCCTTGTAGACATGCCAGAAATAATACAAGTGGTTAAAGTTTACATGAGACATTTTGTCACTCCCTGATAATGATTACACCACTGCCACCTCCTGGTGGCAGTGGGCATTGCTCACTTAAAAAAATGATACATCAGGTACGTGCGGCACTCCTTGCACGTAACAAGGCATATCCGGTGATTGCGGCAATAACAGAGCCAACCAGAATCCCCAACTTAGCAAGATTGATAAGCATCGGATCCAGGTCGCCAAACGCCAGTGACGCGATAAAAATTGACATGGTGAAACCAATACCGCACAGCACACCAATGGCCAAAATATCCTTGCCCGTAGTGCCTTCCGGCAAGGCGGCAAGCTTCAGTTTAATTGCCAGCCAACTAAACAGTGCAATACCTACGGGTTTACCAATAAACAAGCCAGCAATAATGCCCAGAGGCAGAACAGAGAACATACCGTTCACATCGACGCCCGCTAACGACACACCTGCGTTGGCGAAGGCGAACAAGGGCAAAATCAAATAGGCCACCCACGGGTGCAACACATGCTCAAGTTCACGAGCTGGCGAGTGCCCATCTTTTTCTTTCAATGGGATAAGGAAGCCAACAATCACCCCGGCAAGGGTAGCATGAACGCCTGACTTCAGCACTGCTCCCCACAACACAGCCCCTACCAGAATATAAACCCCGGTACGCCGTACATTGAGCAGGTTCAGTACAACTAACACCGCAACTGCGGCTGCGGCCACCAGTAACGACATCACTGAAAGGTCACTGGTATAAAATAGCGCGATAATAATGATGGCACCCAGATCATCAATGATAGCTAACGCCATCAAAAATATTTTTAATGATGCCGGTACACGGTTACCCAGTAACGCCAAAATTCCCAGTGCGAAGGCAATATCTGTCGCGGCAGGAATCGCCCAGCCTTCACGGGTCACCGGGTCTGCACCGTTAAATAACAAATAAACCAGTGCAGGCACTACCATACCTCCCACAGCCGCGATAGCCGGGAAAGAGGACTGGCGCAGGCTTGCCAACGACCCCACCATCATTTCGCGTTTCACTTCCAGCCCTATGACCAGGAAGAAGATAGCCATCAGGAAATCATTCACCCACAACAGCAGGTTCTTATTGATCTCCAGTAAGCCAAACCGGAACTCCACAGGCAGAGACAGGAAGGACTGATAAGCCTGGCTGGTTGCGCCCAAATTAGCCATTAACATAGCCAGAGCCGCCGCAATGATGAGAATCACGCCACCAGACGCATCACTACTAAAAAAACGTTTTATGAATTTCGTCATGAATTACAACCTAACATTCACTGTTATACATTTCGGTTTAATAGAACTGTTAATAAGCATAGCGGGAGAAACTCATCGTAAAAAGCAGGTTATATAAGGTAGTAACTTCGGTTTTTACGATCATTAAGCGGGAGTAAGGTTGTATTTTTCGTATTGTTTACTTCTGTGTCATATTCAGCGTGGTACGAAATACAAAAAAGAAAAACCCGAATCAGTGTAAGCCGACCCGGGTTTTATCAGATGACCTGCATTACATTTATTATGGCAATTAGCGGGTTAAGTCATCGAAGAATTTTTTGACACCATCGAAAAAGCTCTTGGAACGGGGGCTATTTTTTTCGCCAGTCGGTCCACCAAAGCTTTCCTGTAATTCTTGCAGTAGCTGTTTTTGGCGATCATTGAGACCAACCGGAGTTTCCACTACAACCCGGCACAGCAAATCCCCCTGGGCGCCACCACGCACAGATTTCACACCCTTACCACGCATCCGGAACAGCTTACCCGTCTGTGTTTCTCCCGGTACTTTTAGTTTCACCCGTCCATCCAGGGTTGGTACTTCAATTTCGCCCCCCAGTGCTGCCATGGCAAAATTAATTGGGACTTCACAGTACAGGTTGTTGCCTTCACGTTCAAAGATTGGGTGCTGTTTAACCTGAACCTGAACATACAGGTCCCCGGCTGGTGCGCCATGCTCCCCTGCTTCACCTTCACCTGACAGACGGATTCTGTCGCCGGTGTCCACCCCTGCCGGAATTTTAACAGACAAGGTTTTGCTCTTTTCGACACGACCGTGGCCATGGCAACTGTTGCAGGGATCTTTGATAATCGACCCACGCCCCTGGCAATGCGGACAGGTTTGCTGCACAGTGAAAAAGCCCTGGCGCATTTGAACCTGGCCTGAACCATGACAGGTTGGGCAGGTTTGCGGATTCGACCCGGGTTTCGCACCACTACCATGGCAGACATCACACTCTTCCAGCGTTGGAATACGGATTTCTTTTGTCACGCCACGGACAGCTTCTTCCAGCGTTAATTCCATGTTGTAACGCAAATCAGCGCCACGCGCGGCCCGCGTTCTGCGGCCACCGCCAAAGATATCGCCGAATACATCACCAAAGATGTCGCTGAAATCAGCACCGCCACCGCCGAAGCCACCACCCCCATAACCACCACCACCCATACCGCCTTGCTCAAAAGCAGCATGACCATACTGGTCATATGCGGCACGTTTCTGTGCATCAGTGAGAATTTCGTAAGCTTCTTTTATTTCTTTAAATTTTGCTTCGGCGTCTTTATCGCCCTGATTACGGTCAGGGTGATATTTCATTGCCAGGCGCTTGTAAGCCTTTTTGATTTCACGCTCTTCCGCTGTTTTCGGAACGCCCAAAACCTCGTAATAGTCTTTCTTCGCCATTGTGTGTCTGCCCTTAGAGCCTGTTCCACAGGCACTACAGTTATCGCTACATCAGGCAAATGCCTCACTACCCAGTGAGCAGGCAGCCAGAAAACATTGCCGGGAACGGCTCATACCTAATCTGAAGATAAAACCAAACTGCAGAATTAAGTCGCCTGACATACGTACACGGGCGTGGAGTTGCCTCTACGCCCGTGCTGGTTACCGATCATAAACGCTTGTATGACCGCGCCCGCAAGTTGGGCGATTATTTTTTATCTTTAACTTCTTCAAATTCTGCATCGACAACATCGTCGTCTTGTGCAGCATTGCTATCCGCTGAACCCGTATCAGCCTGCTGCTGAGCATGCTGCTGCTGAGCGATTTCCATCAGTTTTGCAGAAACCTGAGCCAGCGCCTGCATTTTTGCTTCGATCTCTGCTTTATCTTCACCTTTCAGTGCTTTATCCAGGTCACTCAAAGCAGCTTCGATTGCAGCTTTGTCATCTGCCGGCAGTTTGTCGCCAGCTTCTTCCACCTGCTTACGGGTGCTGTGCAACAAATGGTCGGCCTGGTTACGGGTCTGAACCAGTTCTTCAAACTTACGGTCAGATTCAGCGTTAGCTTCTGCTTCACGTACCATTTTCTGGATTTCATCTTCATTCAAACCAGAAGAGGCTTTGATAGTAATCTGCTGCTCACGACCAGTGTTTTTGTCTTTTGCAGAAACGTGCAGAATACCGTCAGCATCGATATCGAAGGTAACTTCGATTTGCGGCATACCACGCGGTGCCGGGTTGATACCATCCAGGTTAAACTGCCCCAAAGATTTGTTATCAGCCGCACGTTTACGCTCACCCTGCAGAACATGGATGGTCACTGCTGACTGGTTATCTTCCGCTGTAGAGAACACCTGGCTGTGTTTAGTCGGGATAGTGGTGTTTTTAGTGATAAGCGCAGTCATCACACCACCCATGGTTTCGATACCCAACGACAACGGCGTAACATCCAGCAGCAGAACGTCTTTAACATCACCAGTCAGAACACCACCCTGAACCGCAGCACCAATTGCAACGGCTTCATCCGGGTTAACGTCTTTACGTGGTTCTTTACCAAAGAATTCAGCAACTTTCTTCTGAACCATTGGCATACGAGTCTGACCACCAACCAGGATAACGTCGTTGATATCGGATACAGACAAACCAGCATCCTGCAGTGCAACTTTCAACGGTTCAATTGAGCGTGAAACCAGGTCTTCAACCAAAGATTCCAGTTTGGCACGAGTCACTTTGATGTTCATGTGTTTCGGGCCAGTGGCATCTGCAGTGATATACGGCAGGTTCACATCAGTTTGCTGTGCAGAAGACAGCTCAATTTTTGCTTTTTCTGCCGCTTCTTTCAGACGCTGCATCGCAAGCGGGTCGTTACGCAGATCGATACCCTGATCTTTCTTAAATTCGTCAACCAGATAGTTGATAAGACGGCTGTCGAAGTCTTCACCACCCAGGTGAGTATCACCGTTGGTTGCCAGAACTTCGAAGGTTTTTTCGCCATCAACTTCATCAATTTCAATGATAGAGATGTCGAAAGTACCGCCACCCAGGTCGTACACAGCGATAGTACGGTTACCGGTTTCTTTATCCAGGCCGTAAGCCAGTGCAGCGGCAGTAGGTTCGTTGATAATACGTTTTACTTCCAGCCCTGCGATACGGCCAGCATCTTTAGTTGCCTGACGCTGAGCATCGTTGAAGTAAGCAGGGACAGTGATAACAGCTTCAGTTACGGGTTCACCCAGGTAGTCTTCTGCTGTCTTTTTCATTTTTTTCAAAACTTCAGCAGAAATCTGCGGCGGAGCCATTTTTTGGCCTTTCACGTCCAGCCATGCATCGCCATTATCAGCAGCCAGGATTTTGTACGGCATAATAGTTACATCGCGCTGAACTTCTTCATCCTGGAAGCGGCGACCAATCAGGCGTTTAATCGCAAACAAGGTGTTTTGCGGGTTAGTCACTGCCTGACGTTTAGCCGGCTGACCAACCAGGGTTTCACCATCCTGAGTATAAGCAATGATTGAAGGCGTAGTACGATCACCTTCAGCGTTTTCCAGAACTCGTGCCTGGGTGCCGTCCATAATCGCTACACAAGAGTTGGTTGTACCCAGGTCGATACCAATAATTTTACCCATCTAAACGTCTCCACTAAAAAATCGCTTCATGTGGTTGTGAACCTGTTATGCGGCCAAAAAACAGTGTTTCAACTGCCTTTACCATCTTTTTTTCAGATTCAACAACTTTCGATAACCAGAAGATGGGGGCATACAACTCACCATCAAGGGGGGAGTGAAAAAAATTTTTTAATTCATAGCCGATAGGATCATAGACGTGACGTATAACACTAATTACGATACTGCGCCCTGACAGACCTATAAGGGCAATCTACAGTTTTATTGGTTTTACTCACTTTATTAGAGGCATTATGGGCAACACTACGCTGGCTAACCCCGCTCCACTGGGTTTAATGGGCTTCGGTATGACTACCGTTCTGCTTAATCTACACAATATTGGGTTTTATCCCCTGGATAGTATTATTCTTGCCATGGGCATTTTTTACGGCGGTATTGCACAAATCTTCGCAGGGCTGCTGGAATTTAAGAAAGGCAATACATTTGGGCTAACTGCTTTCACCTCTTACGGCAGTTTCTGGTTGACCCTTGTAGCAATTATTGTATTACCTCACTTCGGCGTTGCTGACGCAGCAAACCCACATTTTCTCGGCCTCTATTTGGGTTTGTGGGGTGTATTCACACTATTTATGTTCTTCGGCACACTGAAAGGCGCACGCGCATTACAATTTGTCTTCCTGAGCCTGACAGTGCTGTTTATGCTGTTATGTCTGGGGCATATGACTGATAACGAAAGCATTGTTCATGTTGCAGGCTGGATTGGGCTGGTATGTGGCGCAAGCGCGATTTACCTGGCTATGGGCGAAGTATTGAACGAGCAATTTGGTCGCACCATTCTGCCAATCGGCGCCGCTTCAAATCACTGAGTCACAGGGTAAAAATGGTTAAAGTGGCACATCACAGTGCCACTTTTTTATCATGCGGTTGTCCCCGCTTTTTCCGTCGCCTGCATGCTTGCTTTATCCAGCATATTAGGTAACACCAGCCCAATACCAATTCCAAGTAATGATAGCGCCACTACATACCATGACGGTGCCATAGGCGATATGCTCATCAGGACAGTGACCAGTACTGGTGTCAGGCCACCGAAAATGGCGTATGCAAAGTTGTAGGAAAAAGAAATACCGGTAAACCGAACTTCTGCCGGAAATGACCGCACCATCACAAAAGGAACCGCGCCTACAACACCAACGCTGAAACCCGCCAGCCCATATAATTCAAACAGGTACTCAGGCATAACAGTGGCAAGGTGGTAGAAGCACCATGACGATACTGCCAGCAGGATCCCCCCCACAGTAAAAGTGCGGCTGGCGCCGAAGCGGTCTGCCGCCAGCCCGGCTACCAGGCACCCCATGCACAACATCACAGTAGCCACACTATTTGCCTGTAGTGTTAATGCGGGAGCCAGACCCGTCTGTTTTTGCAACCACACGGGTGACATCAAGATAACCACGACAATACCGGCAGACAACAACCAGGTGAGCAGCATAGAAACAGCCACTGCTTTCTTGTGATGTATCACAACCGATTTCAGGGGCAATTCTTCAGCCAGCGCTTTTTGGCGCTGCATTTCAATAAATACGGGAGTTTCCTGCAACCAGCGGCGCAAATACATAGCGACCAGACCGAATCCCCCACCAATAAAGAAAGGAATACGCCAGGCCCAGTCATGAATGGCACTTTTGGTAAATGCAGTATTAATGATAGTCGCGACAACCGAGCCCAACAGAATCCCCACTGTCAACCCGGCGGTCAATGTTCCGCAGGCAATACCAATGCGTTTGGAAGGAACATGTTCTGCCACAAAAACCCAGGCACCTGGAACCTCACCACCAATCGCCGCCCCTTGCAATACGCGCATTAGCAACAAAAGCAATGGTGCTGCCACCCCCAACGAGTTGTATGTGGGTAATAAACCAATAGCGAGCGTGGGGAGGGCCATGAGTAAAATACTCAGGGTAAACATCTGCTTACGGCCAGCTTTATCACCAAAGTGCGCCATCACAATACCGCCTAATGGGCGCGCCAGATAACCGGCAGCAAAAATACCGAATGTTTGCACTTGCCGCAGCCAGTCTGGCATATCTGCCGGAAAAAACAGCGCCCCTACCACCGCCGCAAAAAAGACAAAGATGATGAAATCATAAAACTCCAGCGCACCCCCCAGGGCAGCCAGAGTCAACGTTTTATAATCCTGCCGGTTCAGAGCTCTGTTCGTATCAGACATAAAAAACCATTTGTAAATAGATGGAAGAAAGATTTATTTACAAAAAAACTGTAAAGTAAAACTTACTATATCGTCAAAAATACATAACGCCCACTACAAATCGCTTTTATACCAGACAGTCTCTAAAATCAGGATTCACTACTGCGAATAGCACTCTTCGGACGAAAAGCTGCTACAACTGCGGGGTTAGTTTCCACATAAGGCCCCTCCATCAACTGTATACAATAGGGTACACTCGCGAAGATACCTGGTATCAAAACCGTTCCATCCGCTGATTTCACCCCTTCCAGTGTTTCCTGAATGGATTTAGGCTGCCCGGGCAGGTTAAGAATAAGCGCCTGTTTACGGATAACACCGACCTGTCGGGATAAAATCGCCGTAGGTACAAAATGCAGGCTAATCTGGCGCATTTGTTCCCCAAACCCCGGCATTTGGCGATCAGCAACAGCGAGGGTGGCATCTGGTGTAACATCCCTGCGCGCCGGGCCGGTTCCCCCAGTGGTAAAGACCAGGTGGCACCCCATTTCATCAACCAGCTCACACAATGTTTGCTCAATGACCAGCTGTTCATCAGGAATCAGACGGGTTTCGAACATAAATGGTGTAGTCAGTGCGCTGGCAAGCCAGCTTTCCAGTGCCGGGATACCTTTATCCTGGTAAACACCACTGGAAGCGCGGTCAGAAACAGAAACAAGGCCAATACGGAGTGTGCTCATAATCAATTCCGGTCAGTAAACATAATGTTCTGATGATACACCGTGATACAGAGCGCAGACAAAAATGCAGGCAAGAAAGACGAGAAGAGATAATCATACGGCCGGGGCACCGGCCGTATTCAGGGCAATTACAGTAAATCGCCCACCATTTTTTCCAGTTTCCCCTGGTCAACAGCAAACTTACGGATGCCTTCGGCCAGTTTATCAACTGCCATAGGATCCTGGTTGTGCTGCCACAGGAACTGAGATTCCGTCATACGTTCCGGACGCGCTTTCACTTCACCAGAGTAAGACAGCTTACGCTCAACAGCGCCCTGTGCTTCAGAGAGCTCTTTCAACAATGCAGGAGCAATGGTCAGGCGATCACAACCAGCCAGTTCCAATATTTCGCCTACATTACGGAAGCTTGCCCCCATGACAACAGTTTCATAGCCATGTTGTTTGTAATATTCGTAAATTTCAGAAACAGAAACCACACCCGGGTCTTCGCTTGCGGCGTACTCTTTTTTATCGGTATTCGCTTTATACCAGTCAAGAATACGGCCAACAAAAGGAGAAATCAGATACACACCAGCTTCAGCACAAGCGCGAGCCTGAGCAAAAGAAAACAGCAATGTCAGGTTGCAGTTGATGCCTTCTTTTTCCAGTTGTTCTGCTGCACGAATTCCCTGCCAGGTTGATGCCAGTTTGATCAGAATACGATCATTACTAATACCGGCATCGTTATACAGCTTGATCAGGCGTTTCGCCTTAGCAATGCTGGCTTCAGTATCGTAAGACAGACGTGCATCCACTTCGGTGGAAATACGGCCAGGGATTAATTTAAGAATTTCGAGACCAATGTTTACAGCCAGTTTGTCTGTTGCATCAACCAGTTGCTGTTCACGGTCACTGCTTTGATCGCGAGCCCAGGTTACGGCTTCATCGATTAACTTGCGGTATTCCGGGATCTGCGCAGCATTAAGAATCAGAGATGGGTTAGTGGTGGCATCCTGCGGCTGGTAAAGTTTCATTGCCGCGATGTCTCCGGTATCAGCAACAACCGTAGTCAGCTGACGCAAGGAGGTCAATTTATCCGTCATGATTATTCACTCATCAAAACTGCTTGTTAGGGAGATGTAACCGGTCTGACCCGATGATAACACGGTGTGTTTCAGGTGCAACCTGCAGCAAACGCCACGGGCTCATTATGGTAAACTCCACTCACAAACTGTACGCCCCCGGTTGGATTCAGCCGTCATGGCGTGAACTGTTCCAGAAAATTGATGTTTTAAAAGGAAAAAATGCAGGACTTTCTGGCATTTATCAACCAAGTGCTGTGGGGAGCAATTTTACTCTACCTGGTTCCGGCCACCGGAATCTGGTTTACGTTGCGCTGTAGCTTTATTCAGTTTCGTTACTTTTTACCGGCTGTCAAAAGTCTGAAAATCACCTTTCGCACCAAAAATAAAAATATCACGCCTTTTCAGTCAATTTGCACCAGTATGGCGGCGCGTGTTGGCAGCGGAAATTTGGCTGGTGTGGTTATTGCGCTGGCCGGAGGTGGCCCCGGCGCACTCTTCTGGATGTGGTTTGCAGCCCTCACAGGTATGGCGACAACATTTGCGGAATGTACCCTGGCACAATTGTACAAAACACCTAATAAAAACGGTGGATTCCGCGGAGGCCCGGCCTGGTATATGGCTCATGGCCTGGGTATGCGCTGGATGGGCATTGCATTTTCATTATTCTTACTGGTTGCTTTCGGGCTGGTATTTAATACTGTTCAGGCCAACGCCATTGCTGTGGTGATGTCAGGTTCATTCTCTGTTACTCCGATAATCAGCGGCAGTGTGCTGGCCATTATTGCCTGTCTGGTTTTCACCCGTGGGTTACCTGGAATTGCCAGGATCCTACAATGGTTGGTGCCACTCATGGCCATACTGTGGATTAGTGTCAGCCTGTGCGTTATGTTTACCCATATTGAACAAGTCCCTGGCGTGATGCGGCGGGTTATCGAATATGCCTTTGGCTGGCAGCAAGTCACATCGGGCGCTCTGGGTTATACCCTGAGCCAGGCAATTGCAAGCGGTCTGCAACGAGCCATGTTCTCCAATGAATCTGGCATGGGCTCAACCCCAAATGCAGCCGCTGCTGCAGAAGCCATCCCTGCTCACCCGGCTTCTCAGGGTATTGTTCAAATGGCGGGAGTAATGTTTGACACATTTGGTATCTGTACCGCAACTGCCGCTATTGTTCTGCTCTCGGACAGCAATACCGATGTGATTGACCGGGCAAACAGTATCAATATGCTACAAAATGCGCTCAGCACACTTTCCGGAGCATGGGGAGCAGACTTTGTTGCTTTTATTACCGTGTTATTCGCATTCACTTCTGTGCTGGCGAACTACAGCTATGCAGAGAACAACCTGTCATTTTTACACCTGGATTCTCCCCGTATCGTGACATTGCTTCGGGTGATAGTCAGCCTGACATTACTGGCCGGAGCCCTTTCCAGTATCGACCTGGTGTGGTCGCTGGCAGATATTATTATGGCGTTCATGGCAATCACCAACCTGACAGCGATTTTGCTGCTTTCGCCCGTCGTGCGCGACGTCACCCTGGATTACCATCGGCAACGAAAACTGGGCCAGACACCAACGTTTGATCCCGACAGGTTCCCTGATATTAGCGGGCAGTTATTCCCAGGCGTTTGGAAGGTGAAAAAATAAAAACATCTCAACCAATCATAACCATTGATAAGCCGCCACTGAAAATTTGCTACAGTGGGCACAAAGAAAAAGCAATATGGAGCACGCAGTTATGCTGATTTTAATTTCCCCTGCAAAGACACTGGATTACCAAAGCCCACTGGCAACCACTCGCTTCACCCACCCCGAACTGCTGGATTACAGCCAGCAATTAATCACTGAAGCCCGTAAATTAAGTGAGGCACAAATCGCGTCATTAATGGGAATCAGCGATAAACTGGCGTCATTAAACGCGACGCGTTTTCACGACTGGCAGGCCAGTTTCACGCCGGAAAATGCCCGCCAGGCAATCCTTGCCTTCAAGGGCGATGTGTACACAGGTTTACAGGCGGAATCCTTTTCTGAAGCCGATTTCGATTTTGCTCAGTCGCATTTAAGAATGCTGTCAGGATTATATGGCGTACTACGCCCACTGGATCTGATGCAGCCTTACCGGCTGGAAATGGGCATTCGCCTGGCGAACCCTAAAGGCAAAGATCTCTACCAGTTTTGGGGAGATACCATTACAGATAAACTGAACCAGCACATCACTGAACAACAAGAGCAGGCTGTGGTGAACCTTGCGTCAGATGAATACTTCAAATCGGTAAAAATCACAAAACTGAAGGCGCCCATCATCAAACCGGTGTTCCTTGATGAAAAAAATGGCAAATACAAAGTCATCAGCTTCTATGCCAAAAAAGCCCGTGGCTTGATGAGCCGGTTTATCATTCAGCACCGCCTGACCACCCCCGATCAGCTCGCAGGGTTTAACGAGGAAGGCTATACCTTCGACAGCGCAACCTCGACGGACCAGGAGCTGGTCTTCCGCCGCCCGGAACAATAAAGCATCAGGCTGGCCCTCCGCCAGCCACACTACCTTGCTCTCATTCTTGTCATTATATTCCCCTGCTATTTTGCTTAAGTTCAAGATTTATACTTTATAATTCGCTTTTAATCATATTATCCACTATAAAAGCCATGCATTTTAAATGGCTATGAAGACCAACAACGGACTATCCCCAACAGATGCTGGGTGTAATACATGCCAAGACTCTGGCCAAACTCACATCTGGTGCAGCCAATAGCTGAGCAATCTGTTCCCAAGAGCTATTGCCGCAAAATACGAGGGATCCATGCACAACAGAGGAATATCATGCAAAGCACAACAAGGAACAAGGAAGGGCGTTTTTTATCAGGTTTTCTTAATGCTGTAGAAAAAGCCGGGAATAAATTACCCGAACCGGCACTGATCTTTTTTTATATGTTGCTGGGAGTGATGGTGCTGTCTCTCGTTCTCTCCTGGGTTGATTTCGGCATTATTAATCCAGTAACCAGTGAAGCCGTTAAGGTCAACAACCTGCTGGCGCCAGCAGCGCTGGTTAGCTCACTCACCAATATGATAACCACCTTCACAACGTTTGCTCCTCTGGGGATTGTGTTAGTTGCCATGCTGGGTGTGGGGGTTGCTGAACGCTCCGGTTTTATCAACACCGCGCTGAAAAAGATGCTGAATGTCACCCCGCGCCGGTTATTAACCCCCATGCTTATCTTTGTTGCCATGTTCAGCCATGTAGCTGCAGATGCCGGTTACGTATTGGTGATTCCACTGGGCGCGATTATTTTTATGTCTGCCGGGCGACATCCCCTGGTCGGTATTGCCGCAGCGTTTTCCGGTGTCTCGGGTGGTTTCGCCGCGAATATGGTACCAACCGGTAACGATGCATTGTTGCAGGGCTTCACTCAGGCAGCAGCACAACTACTGGACAACACTTACACCGTTAACACGCTGTGTAACCTGTTTTTCGGGATTGCATCATCAATTGTGATTACCCTTGCGGGGTGGTGGGTAACAGAACGTATCGTTGAACCTCGCGTATCCAAAATGCCAATAGATGGCGATTATGTTCATGATGAAGATATGTCGAGCTATTCTGCAAAAGAGAGCAAAGCATTTATTTTGGCAACGCTTGTCATGCTCCTTGGGTTGGGTTTGCTCGCCGCTGTCTCCTGGCCGGCTGACTCCATTATGCGTGGGGAAGATGGTTCACTGACGGGCTACAGCGCGCCAATCATGAAAGCGATTGTGCCGCTTATTTTCCTGGTATTTATCATCCCCGGCACTGTCTACGGCTATGCATCAGGCACATTCAGCAAAGGCAAAGATGTTATTGATGCCATGAATGACACCATGAGCAAAATGGGGTCTTACATGGTAATGGCTTTCTTTTGTGCCATGTTTATCAAAGCGTTTGGCGATTCCAATATTGGTACGCTGTTAGCGCTGGCAGGTGCCGATGCCCTGAAAGCGATGTCGCTACCCGGGGGCGTAACTATTATTGGCATGATTGTGCTGACTGCAGTTGTAAATATTCTGATTGGTTCGGCTTCAGCTAAGTGGGCACTGCTTTCGCCTATCATGGTACCAATGCTGATGGCTGTCGGAATCTCACCGGAATTAACTCAGGCTGCTTTCCGCATTGGGGATTCGACGACCAACATCATTACGCCGTTAATGGTCTTTTTTCCGTTAGTGGTAGTTTACTGCCAGCGCTATGTCAAAAGTGCTGGTGTCGGCACTCTGGTTTCCATGATGTTGCCTTATTCCATGGTTCTGTTCGTTGTCTGGAGCTTGTTCCTGCTCCTGTGGTGGGGACTGGGTATGCCACTGGGCCTGGCCGCACCTTATACGTATCCGGCTCCCTGATCAGGCAATCCTGTCCTGGCTAAAGTTATAAAGTAAAAAAAAAGGCCACTTCACTGAAGTTGGCCTTTCATATATTTCAATGTGCTCAGGCGTGATTATTTGCCGCGCAGCATAAATGTGCGCAACTGTGCATAATCGGCTGGTAAGAAGTGAGACAGCAGTTCAAGATCAGCCCTTGCAGCCAGCTCTTCAGGCAATGGCAGCGTTTTATCCAGGATAACCTCAACACTTTCTTTAAATTTAGCCGGATGCGCTGTACCAAGGAACAGCCCGTATTCTCCGTTATGTAACTGGTCACGTAATGCCCGGTAGGCAATTGCCGCATGAGGTTCTGAAACATAACCGAGTTCGTCCAGAGTACGCATAGTGGCTTTCGTTGTGTCGTCATCAACAGTGGCATAACCCAACTCATTCAGGCGCCAAATCTTACGACGGAATAACTCTTCCACGCGCGGCCAGTTATTGGGCTGGCTGACATCCATGGCATTAGAGAGCGTAGCAACTGTCGCGTTAGGCGCCCATTCACCACCAGCCAAATAGCGCGGAACGGTATCATTCGCGTTCGTTGCTGCAATAAAACGTTTAATCGGTAAACCCAGTGATTTAGCCAGCAGGCCGGCAGTCAAATCGCCAAAATTACCGCTGGGCACAGACACTACCAGTTGGTTCCGGGCTTCTTGTGGCAGTTGCGCTACCGCTTCAAAATAGTAACAAATTTGCGCCAGTAACCGACTGATGTTAATCGAGTTAGCAGAATTCAACCCAAGCGCTACTTTCAGCTCTTCATCATCAAAAGCCTGTTTAACCAAAGCCTGGCACGCATCGAAATCGCCTTTAACAGCAACCGTTTCGATATTACCCCCGAGAGTGCAGAACAATTTTTCCTGCAACGGGCTGATTTTCCCTTCCGGGTAAAGAATCACCACGCGCACATTCGGCAGGCCGAAGAAAGCATGGGCAACAGCGGCACCGGTGTCACCGGAAGTTGCGGTCAGAATAGTGACCGGCTTGTCTCCACTAATATGTGCGAGGACCTGAGCCATAAAGCGGCCGCCAAAGTCTTTGAACGCCAGTGTGGGCCCATGGAACAACTCCAGGCAACCCACATCACTTTCTACTGGCTTGACTGGCGCCGGGAAAGTAAATGCAGCCTTAACCAGAGCCGCCAGTTGTGCCTCAGAAATTTCATCACCAATAAATGCTGACAGAATCTTGCTACTACGCGTGACGAAATCCATCTCCAGCATTTCATCAATGTCGGTGAGGCTGAATTCAGGAAGCTCATGAGGGAAAAACAGGCCCTGATTACGGCCAAGCCCCTGAGTTACGGCCTGTGAAAAGCTGACCTGCTCATTGTGATCTTTCAGATTATAGAGTTTCATTACTTATCCCATTACTCGTGCACCTGCCGTATCGAGACGGCAGATATGTACAAAGCCTTCCTGATTCTGGACGTAATTCTGGCTTAACCAGTCTGCGACCCGTTGGGCGGCACCAGTCTGGTTGCAGACGGCAAACATCGTCGGCCCAGAGCCAGAAATGCCACATGCCAGTGCTCCCAGTTCCGTCGCTGCCTGGCGCGCGGCTTCAAAGCCAGGCAATAACTGAGTTCGATAAGGTTCAGCAATTACATCCTTCATTAACGCTGCAGCAAGATCCGGCTGACCAGTATGACAGGCATGAATAAACCCCCCCAAATAGCGACCATGACGGATACAATCCTGGCGGCGATATTCAGCAGGAAGAATCGCCCGGGCCTGTGCTGTAGACACTTTAATTCCCGGGTAAGCCATCACCCATTGCCAGTCATCAAAACCTGGCACCGACTGGCTGATTATCCCTTGTTCTTCCAGCATAAGTTGCATTCCCCCCAGAAAACAGGGAGCAACGTTGTCGTAATGCACACTGCCGGAAATGCGCCCTTCCATTTCCCCCATCAGGCCAAGCAGTGCCGTGTCATCCAAAGGATTGCCACAAAACTCATTCATTGCCATCAACGCAGCAACCACCGAGCAGGCACTGGACCCAAGCCCGGACCCGATAGGCATATTTTTTTCCAGCGTCATCGCTACCGGAACCTGTTTGCCGATGGCCTGACAAAAACGTTCCCAGCACTGCCAGACAATATTATCCTCAGCCCGGGGTGGCAATTTGCTGACAAAACGCCCAACATTTTTCAGTGAAAAAGTGTTAGCAGGTTCCACTGAAACACAATCACCCAGCAATGCGCCATCCAGAGGAGACACTGCCGCGCCTAATACATCAAACCCTACACTCACATTGCCAATGGAGGCAGGTGCGTACACAGTAACCATTCTTAAACTCCCAACTTCCATGACAAAGTGCGCAGCAGGTCGGCAAATACCCCGGCAGCCGTCACATCATTTCCTGCACCATACCCACGTAACACCAACGGTAACGGGTGGTAGTAATGGCTGTAAAATGCAAGCGCGTTTTCGCCATTTTTTACTTTGAACAAAGGATCGTTGCCATCAACAGCGTCGATTTTCACCACACAACGCCCGTCTTCCTGAATCTGACCGACATAACGCAGAACCTTGCCTTCATCGCGCGCCTTAGCAATGCGGGCAGAAAAGAGATCATCCAGTTCAGGTAAACGTGCCATAAATTGAGTAACATCACCCGAAGAATCGAAGTCAGGCGGCAGCACCGGCTCAACAATAATGTCGTCAAGCTCAAGTTCGTGGCCATTTTCCCTTGCAAGGATCAATAACTTGCGCGCTACATCCATACCCGACAAGTCATCACGCGGGTCCGGCTCGGTATACCCCAGCTCCCGTGCAACGCGAGTTGCCTCTGACAGTGACACACCTTCATCCAGTTTGCCAAAGATAAAAGAAAGCGAACCAGACAAAATACCCGAGAAATGCTGTAATTCATCACCGGCGTCCAGTAAGTTCTGCAAGTTTTCAATAACCGGCAACCCTGCGCCTACGTTGGTATCATAAAGGAACTTACGGCGTGATTTTTCTGCGGCCTGTCGCAACTCATGGTAATAAGCCATGGATGAGGTATTCGCCTTTTTATTCGGCGTAACCACATGAAAACCTTCTCGCAGAAAATCAACATATTGGTCAGCGACTGACTGGTTTGATGTGCAGTCAACTATCACCGGATTCAGCAGGTGATATTCTTTTACCAGGCGAATAAGACGGCCCAGATTAAAGGGTTCTTTGGCCTCAGCCAACATAGACTGCCAGTTTTCCAAATCCAGGCCATGCACGTTAGTCAGAAGCGCCCGGGAGTTCGCCACACCACAAACACGCAAATCAATGTGCTTGCGCTTGAGCCAGGGTTGCTGACGTTTAATCTGCTCGATCAACGCACTACCAACACCACCCACGCCAATCACAAAAACTTCAACAACCTGGTCCGTATTGAATAACATCTGATGGGTAACCCGAACCCCGGTCGTTGCATCATCATTATTGACCACAACCGAGATTGAGCGCTCCGAAGACCCCTGGGCAATGGCAACAATGTTGATATTCGCACGAGCCAGTGCAGCGAAGAATTTAGCAGAGATACCACGCAGGGTGCGCATACCGTCACCGACGACCGAGATAATGGCCAGCCGCTCAGTTATCATAAACGGTTCCAGCAGCCCTTCTTTCAGTTCAAGGTAAAACTCATCTTCAAGCGCTTTGCTCGCCCGCGAACATTCAGACTGCGGTACACAAAAGCTGATGCTGTACTCAGAAGATGACTGGGTTATCAATACCACAGAAATACCATTACGCGACATGGCAGCAAACACTCGGGCGGCCATTCCCACCATGCCTTTCATGCCCGGCCCCGACACACTGAACATCGCCATATTATTCAGATTACTGATACCTTTTACCGGCAGGTTATCATCATCTTTATTGGCTCCAATTAAGGTTCCTGGTGCATCAGGGTTTCCGGTGTTTTTAATCAGGCAGGGAATTTGAAACTGGGCGATGGGGGTGATGGTGCGGGGATGAAGGACTTTAGCGCCGAAGTAAGAAAGCTCCATGGCCTCCTGATACGACATCGATTTCAATAACCTCGCATCGGGTACCTGCCGCGGGTCACAAGTGTAGACGCCGTCGACATCGGTCCAGATTTCGCAACAATCCGCCCTCAGGCAGGCTGCCAGTACAGCGGCAGAATAGTCAGAGCCATTGCGGCCCAACACCACCAGTTCATTTTTTTCATTACCGGCAGTAAAACCGGCCATCAGGATCATATTGCCTGCAGGAATCCGACTGGCTGCGATACGGCGAGTCGATTCAGGGATATCTACGGTAGATTCCAGGTAGTGACCATTGGCAAGCAGTTTTTCGACGGGATCAATTACCGATACTTGATGACCGCGAGCAGTAAGTAGTGCCGCCATAATCGCAATGGATAATTTTTCCCCACGCGAGATAAACGCAGCGTTAATGCTGTCAGGGCATTGCCCCAGCAAGCTGATACCATGCAGAACATGCTTAATCTGGGCAAATTCATGCTCAACAACATTTTTCATTTCAACCAGAGGGAAACCGGGCTGAAGCTGAGCCAGTCCGTTAAGCAAATCCGCAAAGATTTGCCCGGCGTCGCTGATATTCGGCATGGCGTCCTGGCCGCTAATGGTTTTTTCTATCATCGCGACCAAATGGTTTGTAATTTTCGCCGGCGCAGAAAGCACGGTGGCGACCTGTTCCTGTTGCGCCTTGCTTTCCAGAATCTCAGCTACGCACAGAAAACGTTGTGCGTTTGCTACTGAAGTACCGCCGAATTTCAACACTCGCATGGTTGTTACCCCTTGAACATAAGCCGAAAAAAAAGCCCGCACTGTTCAGGTGCGGGCTTTTTCTGTATTTCCTGTATGCGTCAGCCCGCACCGTTACCTGTTGTAATGGTGGTAATAATAATGGTTGTCACCAGGCTGAAATGCATCATAGATGTCGTGTGCTCGAATTCTTAATATGAATTGCCTATATTGGTTAAAGTATTATGCGGGTTAAGTCAATATTTTTTTATTTTTACCACTTTCTGTGACATTACCGACAGATCCCGCTTTTTATCTTTTCACCTTGATAAAACACTGTTAACTACCCGATTACCCATTCATTCATTGGGTATTCATGAATTCACCAACAGGTTACTCTGGTAGTTTTTTTTCAATATCATGAGCCAGTTGGTGCAACATTGCGATATCCCGTTGCGCTAATCCGCCAAGCCGTTGTTGCAGCCAGTCGCTGAGCTTATGGTCATCGGCTACATCCAGTTTATCTAACAAACCAGCCAGGCGGTGACGCAATGCGGTTAACTGTCCTGGATCGGTTTTAGGGCAAGTTTCCGGGGCCGTATTAATTAGAGATGCTAATTGGTAGCAATACACCATCACTGCCTGTCCCAGGTTCAGCGACGGGTAATCAGCAACCATAGGCACACCAGAAAGAATATCTGCCAGGGCCAGTTCTTCATTTGTCAGCCCGCTGTCTTCCCGGCCAAATACCACTGCGGCAGAACGCAGCCACTGCTGTTTTTCTTCCAGCACCGGCACCAGTTGCTGGGGAGTGGCATAGTAGTGGTAGCGTGCCCGGTTCCGGGCTGTTGTCGCAATAGTCAAATCAATATCAGCAACAGCCGTAGCAAGATCAGGGAAAACCTCAATATTATCAATAATATCACCCGAACCATGCGCTACCCATCTTGTTGCAGGTTCAAGGTGAGCCTTGCTATCAACGATACGCAGTGTAGTAAACCCCATGGTTTTCATCGCCCGGGCAGCTGCACCAATATTCTCGGGACGGGCGGGGGATACCAGAATAATAACGAATTGCATACGCTTCTCTTTTCGTGTTTTTCGAATGATTTAACATTGCCAGCCAAACATATTACGCAGAAAAAATTTACTTTATTGCAACATTTTTCAGAGTATTAGTGAGATAATCAGATTAAAAATTCTAACCAGAAAAGCTATGACAGGGCTCCCTTACCAATAAGAAAAATCTGCATATCCTTATGTTTAATATAAAAAAATTACATAAAAATAAGACTTGTCAATTTCATTTCTATTGTTTATTAATTATAATGCCTGATTATACCGGTGTTTACGTAAATGTTGCTCAGTTTAGTCACACTGTCTGGTGATATCATCAGAGTGTTAACGTGCTACAATTGAACTTGATATATGTCAACGAAGCGTAGTTTTATTGGGTGTTGCTGTCGTATGACTCTGTTATGTCGCTGTTAAAATAGCTACCATAGTGGCCGTTTTCGACACAGCAGGGTCGCAAGGGAAAAGTACCCATGACCAGGCTAATGATGTTGTTGACGTTGATGGATTATGCATCAAGAACACAATTATGTACTTTAGTCATGTTACGCCGGCATGTTAATTTTTCACATGCACTTTCAGGCAGGCCCGGGACTTTTGTACTCCTGTTTCGATTTAGTTGGCAATTTTAGGTAGCAAACATGCAGACCCCGCACATTCTTATCGTCGAAGACGAATTGGTTACACGTAACACATTAAAAAGTATTTTCGAAGCAGAAGGTTACGATGTTTTCGAAGCGACAGATGGCGCTGAAATGCATCAGATTCTGTCCGAGAATGACGTCAACCTGGTTATCATGGACATCAACCTGCCTGGCAAGAATGGCCTGCTGCTCGCCCGTGAATTGCGTGAACAGGCAAATGTCGCACTGATGTTCCTGACAGGGCGTGACAACGAAGTCGATAAAATCCTCGGGTTGGAAATTGGCGCGGATGATTACATCACCAAACCTTTTAACCCTCGTGAACTGACTATTCGTGCACGTAACCTGCTGTCCCGCACCATGAATCTGGGAACCACAACGGAAGAACGCCGTGCAGTGGAAACCTACAAGTTTAATGGCTGGGAGTTGGATATCAACAGCCGTTCTTTGATTAGCCCCAACGGTGAGCAGTATAAACTGCCGCGCAGTGAATTCCGTGCCATGCTGCATTTTTGTGAGAATCCGGGAAAAATCCAGACTCGCGCAGAGCTGCTGAAGAAAATGACTGGCCGAGAACTGAAACCGCATGACCGTACAGTTGACGTGACGATTCGCCGGATTCGCAAGCATTTCGAATCCACGCCAGATACTCCAGAAATTATTGCGACCATTCATGGTGAAGGTTACCGCTTCTGTGGCGATCTTCAGGAGTAATTTCCCCTACACCTGGTGAAATTAAAAAAGGGCTTAATGCCCTTTTTTGTTGCCTGCTTATTGCTTATTTCCACGGCATAATGGGTACCGCACTTATCGCGTTTTTTGGCGAGCCATCCACTAACTTATCCGAATATGCCAGGTAAGCCAGCGTGTTGCGCTTTTTATCGTAAAACCGAACTACCTGTAACTTCTTGAACACCAGCGATGTCCGTTTTTTAAAGACAATCTCACCTTCCTTTTTGCCTTTACTGATTGCATCACTCAGCTCAATGGGCCCGGTTTGCTGGCAGGAAATTGCCGCATCCGAGGTATCTTCAGCCAGCCCCAACCCGCCTTTTATCCCTCCGGTTTTCGCCCGACTAAGGTAGCAAGTCACATTTTTTACATCCGGGTCATCAAATGCTTCCACAACGATTTTGTGATCCGGGCCGATCAGTTTGAATACTGTATCAACAGAGCCTATTTCTTCCGCATGAGCAACACTCAGGGCGCTCAGGACGGTGGTGAAAAAAAGAATAGAATATTTCATATTGTTACCAATTCCGAAATTACCGATATGTGATTATTTAATATTCGAGAATTTCTTCTTGAAGATCATGATTTTGTAAGGAAAACCCTAAGTTTCTCCAAAGGTAAAGCCATTGTGCACAAAGAAAACTGCACGCCAGAAGAAAATAAAAAGTGCTATTATTCCGCGTCGTTATACCCCGAGCTTATCAGGATGAGGATAATATATGGATCAGGTTGGGATCATTAGTGATTTGCTTAACTGGCTTGAAAGCCATCTGGACCAACCTTTGTCGCTCGACAATGTGGCGGCTAAAGCAGGGTACTCCAAGTGGCATTTGCAACGAATGTTCAAAGATGTGACCGGCCAGGCAATTGGTGCCTATATCCGTGCCCGTCGCCTATCCAAATCAGCGGTAGCACTCAAACTGACTGCCAGGCCAATACTGGATATTGCCTTACAATACCGGTTTGATTCCCAGCAAACTTTTACCCGGGCATTTAAAAAACAATTCGCACTGACACCAGCACTCTATCGCCGCTCACCTGAATGGAACGCCTCGGGCATACGCCCGCCAATCCGCCTGGATAATACCCCACTTCCAGAAGCCACCTTTATTACCCTGCCAGATACTGAACTGGTTGGGGTGACACAGAGCTATAGTTGTACTCTTGAACAAATCACCCAGTATCGCCACGAAATGCGTATTCAGTTCTGGCGGGCATTTCTTGCCAATACAACCAATATTCCACCTGTGCTTTATGGCCTTGCAGAACCACGCCCCAGTACAGAGAAAGACGATGAGCAGGAAGTCTTTTACACCACGGCATTACCGCCTGAAATCGCCAAAAGTTATGTGCAGAATGCCCATCCGGTAGTACTGGCTGGCGGCGATTACGTAAAATTTGTTTATGAAGGTGAGCCCGACGAACTGCAATCATTTATCCTGACTGTGTATGGCACCTGTATGCCAACACTGGGCCTGATTCGCCGTGAAGGGCAGGATATTGAGCGGCTGCAACCAGAGTTCGACAATGGTTCTGACCAGCCGCCTTCACGCATCCGTTGTGACTACCTGATTCCGGTACGCCGCTAACAGACACTCAGCGCTGCAATTCATCCATTGCCGGGGCATCAAGGTGCGAAACATCCCCGGCGGTTTCAACCACCCATCCGGGAGCCAGCCATGCGCTCTGCTGGTAATCCACCCGGGAGAGAGAGCAGTTACGCAACCTCAGACGCCGTTCTGCATAAGGCGGTAGCCCGAGGATAGTGCTCACCAGACACCCCAGCGCCATGCCATGGCTTACCAGCAGCGGGCGGCTTTGTGGCGGTAACTCAAGGCAGGCACTCAAAGCAGCATGCATACGCTGGCTCAGTTCCGTCATTGATTCACCCTGAGGGATTCGCCCGTCTGGGGTACCATCAACTAAACGCCGCCGCCAGGACTCCTCTTCTTCAGTGAGGCTGTCGATATCGCGTTTTTCCAGCACCCCCATATCCAGCTCGCGCAAGCGGTCATCCACAACATAATCACACCCGATGGCTTGCGCAATAATGCGTGCCGTTTGCTGCGTTCTCCCCAAATCACTGGAGATAATATGCGTAATACCCAGATTCATGACACGTTGAGCAACCTGCTGTGCCTGCTGGATACCTTTCCCGGTCAGCCCACTGTCAGACTGACCCTGAATGCGTCGTTCCACATTCCACTGCGTTTCGCCATGGCGAACAAGATAGACCTGTAACATGTACTTTATCCGTTATACTACTCTGATGTTTTCATTAGGCGTTTACTAAATTATGTACCAGGTTGTCACAGCCACCAAAAATCCAGCCAAAATTAACGCAATTTTACAAGCATTTGAAATTATCTATGGCGAAGGATCTTGCCACATTATTGCCGCAGACGTCGAGAGCGGCGTCCCGGAACAACCCATGGGTAGTGCCGAAACGCTGACTGGCGCACGCCAGCGTGTTATTAATGCCCGCAGGGTTTATCCTCAGGCAGACTTCTGGGTCGCTATCGAAGCAGGCATAGATGAGGGTAGCACGTTCAGCTGGGTGGTCATTGAAAATTCAGATAAGCGCGGAGAAGCTCGCTCTGCATCGCTGCCTTTGCCGGAGCCAGTTCTGGCAGCCGTTGCCCAGGGCGAAACGCTGGGTGATGTTATTAGTGCGACCACGGGTATTGAGCAACTCGGGCGGAAAGAAGGCGCTATCGGGATTTTTACGAAAGGAGCACTGACCAGAAGTAGTGTATACAGCCAGGCCGTTGTGCTGGCACTCAGCCCTTTCCACCACACGGCCTATTAAGAGGATTAATCTCCGTCGAGCAATTTCTCTTCAAGCCACTGGCGCAATGCGAGAGGGGCGGTTTTCAGGCTATTCGAACCTCTTGTGATTGTGGCAATACCTGCGCCCAGCTCACTTTTCAATTCACGCTGGCTCATTTTTCCGCGAAGCAGCTCTTCAATAATACGCACACGGGTACCTAACGCCGTGCGCTCATCAGGTGTGAGGAGCAAAGTCAGAAGTGGAAGGTGAAGTTCTTCACCAAAAGAAGCCTGCAATAACTCCACAAAACGGAGCCATTCCTGATTGGCGTGTTCTTCCTGCGGAGAAGAGAACGACGTCTGCTGAGTCATGTTATGCCACCATACTATTTAACTAGTACAGCAGCATAACACACTCCTGAAAAAATCAGTAATGCTGCTGCCACTCCTGTTGCGTCAGTAACGGCGAGTTATCACCATCGAAATAGCGGTAATAAGCATCATAAGCGAGTACATTCTTCACATAACGTCGGGTTTCTGAGAAAGGGATACTCTCAATAAACGCAACGGCGTCAATTCGACCGGAACTGTTACCCTGCCAACTTCGCACCCGGCCAGGACCGGCATTATATGCCGCGGAGGCAAATATCCGGTTATCACCAAACTGCTGATACACATACTGCAGATATTGCGTACCAATTTTAATGTTGGTGTCCGGGTCGAGTAACTGGCTACTGCTGCTGTACCCCGGAATATTGAACATTTTCACAGTATGTGTTGCCGTTGCTGGCATTAACTGCATCAAACCAGTGGCACCAACAGGCGAGCGCACTTTTGGGTTCCAGGCGCTTTCCTGGCGGGCAATAGCCATGGCATAAGTGCTGGAGATATCTTTACCGCTGACATAATGGTCAAACGTTGCCTTCCATGCAGGAGGGAAACGCTCCGTCAGGTTATCCCATAATTTACCAGCAATCGTCGCCTGCACACTTAAATCCCACCAACCTTGCTTCAGGGCATAATGCGCTAAAGCGGCCTGTTCTTCGGGCGGACGGCTGGCAATATAGCCAGCCCATTCACTACGCGCCGTATTATCAAGGTTCCAGTACATCAGTTCACGAATCCGTGCCAGCACTGGCCCGTTAACCAATGTGCCACTGGCTTCGGGAGCATCATTAACCGTTAACTGGTAAGGCACCCCCAGGCGCTGTGCCGCAACCATTGGGTAAAACCCCCGGGATTTCATCAAATCCTGCAAAATAGCCCGGCCTTCCGTTTCACGGCCACGTTCAAGCAAGAGTACGGCCTGCCAGTAACGCCACTCATCTTCCTGTTTAGCATCCATCGAGAGGCGTGATAACCAGGTATTCAACCCGGCTCTGTCACCCTCACCTAACGCCATACGAATACGCCGCTCAATTAATGAATCTGAGCCTGAACGCATAATGACGTCATCTCGCCAGCGCGCCTGTTCATCGGTAATGTCATTGCCAAACAAGCGCCAGGCCACGATATCTTTCAGACTTTGCGCCTGATTATCGTCCAGCCCGGCAGCCTGAACTAATGCCGGGATCATGGCCCGGGCATTTTCCACATCCTGGCGAGCCACGCTGGCAAATGCCAGCTCAACCATGTGGCGGGTAAAGTCAGAAGGTTTGACTGTGCGTGCGAATGAGAGGACCGTTTGCGGATCATCCGCAAGGCTAATTACCGAAGAAGACAACGTCAGGTCATTATCCGGTAGCTGTCCTGCCAGCGCATTTACCAGCGCGGTATTACCTGCTTTCATCGCCAGCACAATACGAGATAAATAATCATCGACAGTCTGTTGACCGGAAGCACGCCAGGCAGTGAACAAATTCTCACAGGTTAATGGCAGAGTACGGCCTGTTTGCCACAATTTATGCGCCCCCACCCATGCTGCACTGGTCTGCCCGGTCTGCCATTTGGCATTGTAATAATTACACTTTGCTTCAGTTGTTGAGGGTTCTGTTGGGCTGAACGCCAGCAAACCTTTCCAGTCACTTCGACGTGCCAGTTCATTAATAAAGCGCGTGGTCAGTGCCCTGCTGATGGGCATTGTGGGGTACTGTTGGATGAACTGTGTAACAGCGACTGCAGTTTCATTCTGTAAGTCTGATGTCAATGCCCGATATTCAAGATAAGGATACAGGGGATAATCCTTCAGGCCCGGCATCATTTGCTGAACAACATCCATCTGCCGTTGATCCCAGGCCTGTTTTATTGCGCTGTAACGCTGACGCTGTGCATCCAGTGAATCTGCCCAAACCACATGGCTGACAGTAAGCAGGCAGAGGCTTGCAGCCGCGAAGCGCCAGATACCCTGTTTTGCTTTCCCCACAACAACTCCTTAATCTTCTTGTACGTCAGGATGCCCGAAACACCCTTCAGGAAATATCATGCTAACCAGGCAAAAAGTAATCTGCCATGCCACAAACACTTTTTTACGTAATTCTTTTTCTCAAGCGGATATCCTCCTTCCGTGCTGATGGCTGGGATTAAGGCAAGAAAAAGGCTAAACTTCGCCAGTGTTACTCAATACCCTAAATCACGATTAAAGAGGCGAAGTCGCAACGTGGCTCAATTCGTATATACCATGCATCGTGTCGGCAAAGTGGTTCCGCCGAAACGGCACATTCTTAAGAATATTTCTCTGAGCTTCTTCCCCGGCGCCAAAATCGGTGTGCTGGGTCTTAATGGTGCCGGTAAATCAACACTGCTGCGCATCATGGCTGGCATTGATACCGACATTGAAGGTGAAGCCCGCCCTCAGCCTGGCATCAAAATCGGTTACCTGCCGCAAGAACCTCAGCTCAACCATGAACACACTGTTCGCGAATCTATTGAAGAAGCCGTCGCGGATGTCGTCGGTGCGCTTAAGCGCCTTGATGAAGTCTATGCTTTGTATGCAGACCCGGATGCAGACTTCGACAAACTGGCTGCCGAGCAAGGTAAGTTAGAAGAGATAATCCAGGCGCATGATGGCCACAACCTGAATAACCAGTTGGAACGGGCAGCAGATGCGCTCCGGTTACCAGACTGGGACGCGAAAATCGCGAATTTATCCGGGGGTGAACGCCGTCGTGTGGCCCTGTGCCGCCTGCTGCTGGAAAAACCTGACATGTTGTTGCTGGACGAACCAACCAACCACCTGGATGCTGAATCAGTGGCCTGGCTGGAACGTTTCCTGCACGACTTCGAAGGCACCGTGGTGGCGATTACCCATGACCGTTACTTCCTGGATAATGTTGCAGGCTGGATCCTTGAACTTGACCGTGGTGAAGGTATTCCCTGGGAAGGGAACTACTCTTCCTGGCTGGAGCAGAAAGATCAACGTCTGGCACAAGAAGCCTCTGCTGAAGCCGCACGTCGTAAATCCATCGAGAAAGAACTGGAATGGGTTCGCCAGGGCGCCCGTGGCCGTCAGTCTAAAGGTAAAGCTCGTCTGGCCCGTTTTGAAGAACTCAACAACGTGGAATACCAGAAACGTAATGAAACCAGCGAACTGTTTATTCCACCAGGCCCTCGTCTGGGCGACAAAGTGCTGGAAGTGGAAAACCTCACCAAGTCTTACGGTGATCGTGTCCTGATTGACAATCTCTCTTTCTCTATTCCGAAAGGCGCTATTGTTGGGATTATCGGCCCTAACGGCGCGGGTAAATCTACCCTGTTCCGTATGATAACCGGCCAGGAACAACCCAACAGCGGGAATATCACACTGGGTGATACCGTAAAAATTGCAGCAGTAGAGCAGTTCCGTGATGCCATGGACAACAAGAAGACTGTCTGGGAAGAAGTCTCCGGTGGCCTGGATATTATGAAGATTGGTAACTTTGAAATCCCCAGCCGTGCTTATGTGGGGCGCTTTAACTTCAAAGGCACTGATCAGGGTAAACGAGTGGGTGAACTGTCTGGTGGTGAACGTGGGCGCCTGCACCTGGCAAAACTGTTACAGGTCGGCGGCAACATGTTGCTGCTCGACGAACCGACCAACGACCTGGATGTAGAAACCCTGCGGGCACTGGAAAACGCCCTGCTGGAGTTACCGGGTTGTGCCATGGTTATTTCCCATGACCGTTGGTTCCTGGACCGTATTGCGACGCATATTCTGGACTACCAGGATGAAGGCAAAGTTGAATTCTTCGAAGGTAACTTTACCGAGTACGAAGAATACAAAAAACGCACGCTGGGTGCTGAAGCTCTCGAGCCAAAACGCATCAAATATAAGCGTATTACTAAATAGTTTACTGCTTATTACTTCTCAGCCACCTTATACAGGTGGCTGTTTTCTTTATTCTTCCGTTTTATTTTCGTTGCGAGCAAGTTCAGAGTATGCTTGCCATCAAGCCACAGACTCAGAAACAACGGTGTATTTTATTGCCCGGAACTCTCTTCACCCATCAACTGACGCACCAGGCTGACACATCGCAAAAAGCGTGTATCGTAATCCGTATCATCAACGTGGGCATAAACAATGCCATTGTCCTGCAGCATAGAAACTAACTGTGCCTGAAAAGCCTTACGTTCACGTTCACTACCATTCCCGGAACGGCGAAAATCCCCGGCCACCCATGGCATGTTGTTTTCCAGCAAAATCACCAGGTCAAACCGATATTCATCAATCATCGCCTGCACAAAAGGATGTTCCCGCCCTTCATTCGCCTTGCAGAAGGCCTGAATAGTGACGAAGTCAGTATCAATGAACACCACCTTATTGGCATATTTAACTGCGAAATCAATATATTGAGAATGACCAATGGCAATCTTATCATAGTCAGTATATTGCAATGCCCTGCCGTCTCCCCCCAAATGAGAAAAGACATACTCGCGGCCAAATTCCCAGGCGCTGGTGGTATTGAAGATATTTGCCAGTTTGTTCACCATGGTGGATTTCCCGCTGGACTCGCCGCCCAAAATAGCCACAGTGCGTACAAAAAAGGGTTTTACTTCAGTAGGAATGTAATCCCATAAACGGAAAGGGTTTTCACGAATTTGCCCGCCACTGATGTTCATAAACGTGCGATCCGGATCGACCAGCACCGTGTTGATCCCTAAGTGTTCCAGGTACTGCGGTGCGTCTGAGGCTTCTGAAGTATAAATCTGGTCCGGGAAAATACCTTCACTGTCCATAAATGCTTTAATGCCCGCACTCCAGACATCCCAGCCCCAGGGATAAGGCTCCATGCCCTCTTCATTAAATGCATGAATATGGATATTTTTCTGGTACTTGAAAGTTTGCAGCAACCAGCGCAAACGGTCACTGATAGTGGGCTGTTGTGACATCGCACTGGCTTCAAACAACTCGCGATCCCGCGTCTCGTCATAACCCATAATGATGTGCAGCTCATCAACCTGGCTGCAGGCGCGCTGAATTAAATAGATATGGCCAGTGTGCAAAGGGTAAAACTTGCCAAATACCACCCCAACGCGCTTCTCTACCCGGGGGAATTCCAGGCTAAGGAACCGGTGCAAAGCCTCCAGTTTTTGGGCGCTGGGGCTTTTAATTTTGGCGTTTAATAATTGGCTCAAATAGCCCTTCGTCATGCCACTGGCATCAGCGACTTGCTGGAGTGTGCAGCCCTTCTGGCGAATAGCGTGTTTTAAATATTCAAACGATGACAAGCGTTGCCTCCTGCAATCTCCGGGGAATACCTGCCTTTGTGCAATATACGCAGGAACAAGTAAGAATAACCAGGTTCGGTTTCAGCCCACCACCTGTTGAATCGCGGGGCTAAAACCTGGTGGCTACCAAAAGAAGCAACCACCCATGTTGTTATGTGACAAACAAATCATCAAATACAGCCAGCGCATCCGCCAGTTTTTTTACACCAAAGATTTCCATTCCCGCAGGTGGGCGTTTTGGCACATTGGCGTGGGGAACAATCGCCCGGCGAAAACCATGTTTAGACGCTTCAGTGATACGCTCCTGTCCACTTGGCACTGGGCGAATCTCCCCGGAAAGGCCAACCTCGCCAAACACCACCAAGTCTTGCGGCAACGGGCGATCTCTCAGGCTGGAAACAATCGCCAGCAAGAGTGCCAAATCAACACTGGTTTCTGCAACTTTTACGCCGCCAACCACATTAACAAATACATCCTGGTCTGCCATTTGTAACCCACCGTGGCGGTGCAGCACAGCCAGCAAAATCGCCAGGCGGTTTTGTTCAAGCCCGACAGCAACCCGCCGCGGGTTTGACATCATAGACTGATCCACCAGCGCCTGGATTTCTACCAGTAGTGGACGGGTACCTTCCCAAACCACCATCACAGAACTGCCTGACGTCAGCTCATCACCCCGGCTGAGGAAAATTGCTGACGGGTTGCTCACTTCGCGCATCCCCTGCTCAGTCATGGCAAAAACACCCAGCTCATTTACAGCACCAAAGCGATTTTTATGGCTGCGCAATGTACGAAAACGCGAGTCTGCATCGCCATCCAGCAACACAGAACAGTCAATACAGTGCTCCAGCACTTTTGGACCGGCCAGCGAGCCATCTTTCGTTACATGCCCCACCATAATCACTGCCACCCCACGCATCTTCGCATAGCGCGTCAAATACGCGGCTGTTTCCCGCACCTGAGCCACACTGCCTGGTGATGACTGAATATCCGCCATATGCATCACCTGAATGGAGTCAATAACCATCAGTTTTGGCTGCTCCTGGTCAGCCACCAGGCAAATCTGTTCAATGCTGGTTTCTGACAGCATATTCAGATTGCTGCCAGGCAACCCCAGGCGATGGGCACGCATGGCCACCTGCTGGAGCGACTCTTCCCCGGTGACATACAGCGTTTTCATTTGTTCAGCGAGTTTGCACAGGGTTTGCAGTAACAGGGTGGATTTCCCCGCACCAGGATTACCACCAATTAAAATGGCGCTTCCCGGCACCACACCGCCACCCAAAACCCGGTCGAACTCTTTAAAGCCCGTAGAAAAACGGGGTAGCTCCTCCAGGCTGATTTCCGACAGCTTTTGCACTTTACTGACACCAGCATTGCCCGCATAGCCTGAAAGTTTTTCATTGCGGGCAACCTGAGGCGATGCCGCTATTCGCACCTCGGTAATGGTATTCCAGGCATGGCATGCACTGCACTGCCCCTGCCAGCGCGGGTAATCCGCACCACACTCATTACAGACAAACGCTCTTTTCGGTGCTTTTGCCACCAGATTACCTCACTCTTGTTACTGCCAGGTTATTCCTGTTTAAGGCTGCCAGAAAGAATACAGAATACCCCGAGAAGATCCGCGTGGCGGATAGTGACTTCCGTTTTTTCATTCACTTTTGGCTTCGCATGGTAGGCAATTCCCAGCCCGGCCGCTTTAATCATTAATAAATCATTGGCGCCATCGCCAATTGCCACCGTTTGTGAAGGGTCGATTTTCCAGGTATCAGCAAGTTGCTTCAGGGTATCGGCTTTATAACGCGCATCTACAATCGGACCAACCACTTCTCCGGTGAGTTTACCCTGAGCAATCCCCATTTGGTTTGCCACCGCAGCACATAAATTCAGTTGCTTTTTCAGGTGATCAGCAAAAAAGGTAAAGCCACCAGAAGCAATGGCCACCTGCCAGCCAAAGGCGTGCAGTTTCGCCACCATAGCGGTCAGCCCGGGCATCAGTGGCAGGGTATCCAGCACTTGCTGAAGGATACCGGCATCAGCACCTTTCAGGGTGCCTACACGCTCGCGCAAGCTGGCGGCAAAATCCAGCTCGCCACGCATAGCACGCTCTGTCACTGCTGCGACTTGTTCGCCAGTACCAGCCAGTTTGGCAATTTCATCAATACACTCAATCTGGATGGCTGTTGAGTCCATATCCATAACCAGCAACCCGGGCACACGCAGGTTAGGCAATTTCCCCAGGGGCGCAACATCCAGACCTGCATCATGTGCCAGTTTGGTCGCTCTGGGAGTCAGCGAACCCGCCAGGCGAACAACCTGGTACTCTTCAACATCCCAGGCGGAGACAATCACCATAGCGGCGCCCAGCTTACGCTGATATTTGGTCAGGCTATTTTTATCCAGACCGCGCCCGTACAGGAGCCAGCCAGTCCGGCCAGCGCGGTAATCCAGCGGCATCACTTCATCGCCACTGAGCGAAAGCGGCAGTCCGGGCCACAAGGAAACATCGTTGGGCAAATCGCACCATGTCAGGCTATTTGACATTACAGCTCCTGTAAAAATCGAATTCATGCCGGAATAAAACAACGCATGAGGCTACCCTGTGATGCCTGCTTCTGGCAACATGCAGACAGCAATTTTTCAATAGGTGAGCTATGGCACTGGCTAAACTGAAATTCCGTGTGCATCGTACATTAATTATCTTAATTTGCCTGGCTTTGCTGGTTGCATTAATGCAAGGCGCGTCGTGGTTCAGTCAGAGCCACCAAAAAACCCGTAATTTGCAGTTTGAAGAGCTGGCTAACACCCTGGCGATACAGGTCAGTTACCGCCTGGTTCCCCTGCTCAAAGGGGATACCCCGGATGAAAAGCATATTGCAGTCATTCTGCGCAATTTAACTCAGCAAGGGCGTATTCTCGATGCGGGTGTCTACGATTCGCAAGGAAATTTAATCGTTAAGGCTGGCGAAAATGTCAATGTGCGAGACAGGCTGGCTTTAGATGGAAAAAAGGCAGGTAGCTATTTCAACCAACAAATCGTCCAGCCCGTTGAAGACAAAAACACGCTACTGGGTTATTTGCGTTTAACGCTCGACACCCATTCCCTGCCAACCGACGCACGCCAGGTGGATAACACGACCAATATTTTGCGCCTGATGATGCTGTTATGTGTCGCCATTGGCATTATTCTCGCCCGTGTCTTATTGCAGGGTAAACGTACACGCTGGCAGCAGTCGCCGTTCCTGCTTACTGCCAGTAAGTCGGTCAAAGAAGAAGATAACGCTCCCCCCGAAAGTCAAGACAAGCCCTGATCCGTTGCCACGATGCAACTAGCCGTTATTTATCAGGAAAAGGAGCGTAAAAAACGGAGGGGAATGTGTTGTGCCAGGCTCGCTGGCACAACAAAAAAACAGCGCGTTATCAGGCTTTATCACCCAACAATACCGATTCCAGGGCAATCTTTATCATGTCATTAAAGGTAGTTTGGCGTTCTTCTGCGGTAGTTTGCTCGTGAGTACGGATATGGTCCGACACCGTGCAAATCGCCAGCGCTTTCGCGCCAAACTCAGCCGCCACACCATAAATACCCGCCGCCTCCATTTCCACGCCCAGGATGCCATATTGCTCCATCACATCAAACATGGAAGGGTCCGGAGAGTAGAACAGGTCGGCGGAAAACAAATTACCAACACGGGCATCCACACCCAATGCTTTTGCGGCATCAACCGCATTACGCACCATGTCAAAATCTGCCAGCGCGGCAAAATCATGGTCTTTAAAACGAATGCGGTTTACTTTGGAATCCGTACTGGCCCCCATACCAATGACAACATCTCGCAAATGGACGTCCTGGCGTACAGCACCACATGAGCCGACACGGATAATTTTCTTCACACCAAACTCAGTTATCAGCTCTTTGGTGTAAATAGAGCAGGATGGGATCCCCATACCGTGGCCCATTACGGAGATTTTGCGGCCTTTATAAGTGCCAGTAAAACCTAACATACCACGAACATTATTGACTTCCCGAACATCTTCCAGGAAGGTTTCAGCAATGTGTTTGGCACGCAGCGGGTCCCCCGGCATCAAAACGACGTCAGCGAAATCACCCATTTCTGCATTAATATGTGGCGTTGCCATTGTTATATTCCTTAATCAGTAATCAGCGTCAAGACGGTCACTTGTCAAAACCAGGCACAGAGCGCAGCAGGCTGCTGCTGGCACAGCATTCTGACATGGGCGGTTCATTCCCCGCCCACAGCTACCGTCACTCACAACATATTTTTGCCATAGTCCATGGCAGAGGTACCAAAATAGTGGGCCAGTGTCTGCCCGATATCGGCAAAGGTATCGCGATGCCCCAAAGACCCGGGCTGCACATGTGGGCCGGCAATTAATACCGGAATGTGCTCGCGAGTATGATCAGTGCCAGCCCAGGTTGGATCGCAACCATGGTCGGCTGTCAGGATCAGCAGATCATCCCCTTCAAGCAAAGCCAGTAACTCAGGCAGGCGGCGGTCGAACAGTTCCAGACCGGCAGCATACCCGGCCACATCACGGCGGTGCCCCCAGGAAGAGTCAAAATCGACAAAGTTGGTAAACACAATCGTGTTATCCCCTGCCGCTTTCATTTCTGCCAGCGTCGCGTCAAATAACGCATCCAGCCCGGTTGCTTTCACCTTTTTAGTGATACCCACATTGGCATAGATATCCGCAATTTTACCCACAGACACCACCTGGCCTTGCTTTTCGTCCACCAACTTTTTCAGCACGGTTGGTGACGGTGGCTCAACAGCCAGGTCATGGCGGTTTCCGGTACGTTCAAAGGCTCCGGCTTTTTCACCCACAAAAGGACGCGCAATAACACGGCCAATGTTATAGCCCCCGTTGGTCAGCACCTCACGCGCGATTTCGCACAAGTCGTACAGGCGTTGCAGACCGAAGGTTTCTTCATGGCAGGCAATCTGGAAAACGGAGTCAGCGGAGGTATAGAAAATCGGTTTCCCGGTTTTCATATGCTCTTCCCCCAGTTTGTCGAGAATGACGGTACCCGAAGAGTGGCAGTTACCCAGGTAACCAGGCAGGTCAGCACGTTGTACCAGCTCATCCAGCAACTCCTGGGGGAAGCTGTTTTCTACGTCGCTGAAATACCCCCAGTCAAACAACACAGGCACACCGGCTATTTCCCAGTGCCCGGAAGGCGTGTCTTTGCCAGAAGAGAGTTCGTGTGCCCAGCCATATGCACCAGTAATTACTGCATTACCGTCCATACCAGCCGGGAGGCTCCCGGTGGAACCTTCGTGGGCTTTTGCAAGGCCCAGTTGAGTCAGATTAGGTAAATGAAGCGGGCCATGACGGCCTTTGTCTGCCTCGCCGTTAGCACAGGCCTGAGCAATATGGCCCAGTGTATCTGAGCCTGCATCACCGAATTTATCGGCATCTTCAGTTGCGCCAATGCCGAACGAGTCCAGCACCATAATGAATGCACGTTTCATAATTTCTCCTGCATCGTTGCCAGCAAGTGGCAACCGATGGCGCTAAAAGAAAGTGATCAGATCAGTATGCCAGTTATTGGGTGATAGTGCTATATACCACCGGAGTGTCAGCCACAGGGGTGCTACCGATGGTGATGGCAGTTTTCACCATTTGTGCCGCAGCCAGCCATTGTTCTTCACCGCGTGCATGGACAATTGCCAGAGGGCGCTGCTCATCAATTTTCTCGCCCAGACGCACAACATCAGACAACCCGACGCTGTAATCAATCTCATCGCTGGCCTGATGGCGCCCTCCCCCCAAAGTCACCACAGCCATGCCGAGCATACGGGTATCCATCGCACTCACATAGCCACTGGTGTCGGCAAACACGGCTTTACTGAGCATGGCTTCAGGCAGGTAACGGTCATAATGCTCAACGAAATCGGCAGGCCCGCGCTGTGCGGCAACCATGCGGCCAAAACACTCTGCGGCTTTACCGTTATCCAGCACGTCATTCAGCATCTTCCGGGCGGCTGTTTCATTGGGAGCCAGTTTGCCAGACAACAGCATTTCAACGCATAACGCCATAGTGACAGCCTCCAGGCGCGGATTACGCTGCTCTCCCGTGAGGAAGCGCACGGCTTCCCGCACTTCCAGCGCATTCCCCGCCGATGAAGCCAGCACCTGGTTCATGTCTGTGAGCAAAGCGGTGGTGCGCACACCTGCGCCATTCGCAACAGAGACAATTGCCCGGGCCAGTGCTTCAGACTGTTCATAAGTTGGCATAAATGCGCCGCTACCTACTTTGATATCCATCACCAGCGCATCCAGCCCTTCAGCCAGCTTTTTCGCCAGAATAGAGGCAGTTATCAACGGGATAGAATCTACCGTTGCGGTGATATCCCGGGTGGCATAAAAGCGGCGGTCAGCCGGAGCCAGGGAATTGGTTTGCCCAATAATGGCCACGCCAACAGAAGAAATGATGTTGCGAAAATGCGTATCGTCCGGGTAAATATCAAAGCCGGGAATGGATTCCAGTTTATCCAGAGTGCCGCCAGTGTGGCCCAGCCCTCGCCCGGAAATCATCGGCACATACCCACCACAGGCTGCTACCATGGGGCCTAACATCAGAGAAGTCACATCGCCCACACCACCCGTGGAGTGCTTATCCACAACCGGACCATGCAAATTGAGCGCTGACCAGTCCAACACTGTGCCTGAATCCCGCATTGCCATTGTCAGCGAGACACGTTCAGACATCGTCATATCATGGAAAAAAATTGTCATCGCCAGGGCTGCGATTTGCCCTTCTGAAACGGTGTTATCGCGGATCCCGTTGACAAAAAAACGGATCTCTTCGTCACTGAGCGGGTGTCCATCACGTTTTTTACGGATAATTTCCTGGGCAAGAAACACTGTCGCCTCCTGAAGGTGTCAGGGAGCCAGGGCGGGCCTGCTCCCTGGAAGAATCAATATTGACTGTTGCTCTGGCCGTCACCGTGACCAAGAGCTTTCAATAAACTGGCAAGCAGGCTGGAAGCACCGAAGCGGAAATGGCGGGCATCTGCCCACTTTTCGCCAAGAATGTCGTCAGCCATTTGCAAATACAGTTGTGCATCTTCGGCGGTACGCACGCCGCCAGCAGGTTTAAAGCCCACGGTTTCCTGAACGCCCATATCCCGAATGACTTCCATCATCAGGCGCGCACTTTCCGGTGTCGCGTTAACCGGCACTTTCCCGGTAGATGTCTTAATAAAGTCGGCTCCAGCATTAATGGCAATGGCAGAAGCCTTGCGAATCAGTGCTTCCGTTTTTAACTCACCGGTTTCAATAATGACTTTCAGCAGCACATTCGCAGCCTGGCAGGCAGCTTTACAGGCACTGACCAGCGCAAACCCGGTATCTTCATCACCAGCCATTAATGTGCGGAAAGGAAACACAACATCCACTTCATCCGCGCCATACGCAATGGCTGCACGGGTTTCTGCCAGCGCAATCTCGATGTCATCGTTGCCATGGGGAAAATTGGTCACTGTTGCAATCCGCACATCCGGCGTTCCCTGGGCCTTCAGCGCTTTACGGGCTACGGGAATAAAGCGCGGATAAATACAAATGGCCGCAGGTGTTCCCACGGGTGTTTTGGCCTGGCGGCACAACGCGATAACTTTTTCATCCGTGTCATCGTCATTCAGGGTGGTTAAATCCATTAAGTGCAGTGCCCGCAGGCTGCTGCTGGTTAAATCATTCATCATCGTCTCCAACGAAAAGCATGGCACAGGCGCCCGGAATCAGAGCTTAAGCTCACCACACTCTTTCAGTTTCGCAATATACAATGTTAAAATTCTAACATTCATCACCAGCCATGTTTTGTGGAGGGTTTCGCAAAACAGCGAACTCTGGCGATGTTCCTGCAACAATTATATGCGACAGACAAGATAAAATCACGTTTGCAAAAAATGAGAAAGGCCGGTTATCCCCCGGCCTTTTTGGCATCGCCAAATGTTATAAAAATAACAAAATGTTCTACATTGACAGGAATACCCCGGCAATGGTTGCACTCATCAGGTTAGATAGTGTCCCGGCGGCAACCGCCTTTAAGCCCATGCGCGCGACATCATGGCGACGGCCCGGCGCCATACTGCCTAACCCACCAATCAGGATGGCAATGGAAGACAGATTGGCAAAACCACACAATGCAAAGGAGATAATCGCTTTGGTGTGAGCAGACAATACTTGCAGGCCAGCAGCTGCCACGGTTGCGTCATCGTGGAGGTAAGCGCCAAAATTCAGGTAGGCTACAAACTCGTTAATGATCAGTTTCTGCCCAATAAAGGAACCAGCGACCGTCGCTTCATTCCACGGCACACCAATAATCCAGGCCAGAGGAGAAAATACCCAGCCCAGAATCAGCTGCATGGAGAGTTCCGGGTGATTAAACCAGCCACCTACGCCCGACAAAATACCGTTGAGCAAAGCAATCAACGCAACAAACGCTAACAGCATTGCCCCGACATTCAGCGCCAGTTGCATACCAGAAGAGGCACCAGAGGCCGCAGCATCAAGCACATTGCTTGGGCGGTCAGGATCGTTTTCACCAATTTTCAGATCCGGCGCATCATGAGGCGTTTCAGTTTCCGGCACAATCAGTTTGGCAAACAGCAGGCCACCAGGAGCCGCCATGAACGAAGCCGCAATCAAATACTCCAGAGGAACACCCATCTGTGCATAACCAGCCAGCACAGAACCGGCAACCGAGGCCAGGCCACCACACATGACGGCAAACAATTCTGAACGTGTCATTGTGGCTATATAAGGCCGTACAACCAGCGGCGCTTCAGTCTGACCAACAAAGATATTCGCTGTGGCAGAGAGTGACTCAGTGCGCGAGGTTTTCAACACATAACGCAAACCACCGCCAAGAATACGGATGACCAGTTGCATGATCCCCAGGTAATACAGCACAGCAATCAGTGATGAGAAGAAGACAATAATGGGCAGAACGCGCAACGCAAAGACAAAGCCCTGGTTACCAAACACCTCGAACATTTTGTCGGAAGCCAGGCCACCGAACAGGAATGAAATCCCGTCATTGCCGTAGGCAATCACTTTCGCAACGCCTTCCGACATTGCCAACAGAACCTTACGCCCAACAGGCACATAAAGAACCAGTGCACCAATTAATACCTGAATAACCCAGGCACCAATTACAGTGCGAAAATTAATAGCTTTACGGTTACTTGAAAGGAGCACGCCTATCAGTAACAACACGATCATGCCCACTAACCCCATGAGGATTTGCATAGATAGATTCCTGCGCCTGAGAGAAATATTCGTTAACAGAATTATTGGTTGAAAACGCAGGCATTATAACGGCAGGCAATCACTAAATTGATATATGAATCACGTTATCTACGCAACAAATACAAACGTTAATCTTATACAGTGACATAGATCACACTTTTAAGTGGTTTGCGCAACCAATGGGAAAAGTGCGCAAGTATTTTTCCACACAGCTTCAGCTATTTCCTCCGGATATTCACTACGCAACTGACAAAGTATGTCAAAAATCATCGCAACCCTCTCCGGGCGGTTAGGCTGCCCCTGCCAGCCATTGAGAGGCATATCCGGCGCATCCGTTTCGAGCACCAGCGCGTCAAGCGGCAATCTGGCAATGGCTTTACGTGTTTTCGCTGCCCGGGGGTAGGTAATTGTCCCCCCCACACCAATGTAATAACCAAGCTCCACAAAACGTATTGCCTGTTCAAAACTACCGGAAAAACCATGTACCACACCGGTTTTAGGTAAGGAGGCCCGGCGTAATAACATTGCCAGTTTGTCATGAGTGCGCCGTGAATGAAGAATAACCGGCAACTGCCAGCGTTTTGCCAGCGCAAACTGTGCTTCCAGCATAGCTATCTGCTTCGGCAGGTCAGGCGTTTCACGGTATGCATCCAGCCCGGTTTCCCCCACGGCCACTACTTTTTCAGGCTGCTGCGCTAACAGGCGTTCCAGTGCCGGCAATGCGTCATCGTGATGCTGTTCGATATACATAGGATGCAGGCCCAGCGCGGCATAGACCGTCGGGTGTCGGCTTGCCAGCGACAACACCGTGCTAAACCGCCCGGCACTGATTGCCGGAACAATAATTTTCTCCACACCTGCGCTTGCGGCACGCGCCAGGCTTGCCGTTTCATTGCCAGTAAACGGAGGAAAATCAAAATGGCAGTGGGTATCGATAAACCGGTATGTCACGCACTGTCTCCCTGTTCCAGGCAGTCATCGCGGCCAAAAGTGTCATCATTTGCCTGGCCTGCTGGCACAACATCATTGGCGGCCTCACCCGGAATAATCAATTTACTGGCGGCAGGTAACTGCGTTGCCGCCGGGTGCTCTGTAGTTAACCATTTTGCGATAGTCGCCAGAAAATAGCGCCCACACAACCGCCCGGTTTTATAGTCGGCGCGTAACGCAGGCAGGCGGCTTCCCAGCGCCATACTTTTCAGCGCCACCGGTGGGTATATTTCAATCACATTCACCCCATCGGGGGGTGACTCAATAAACTGCTGCGTTGCGCTGTAACAGGCTTCATGGTGCTGAACCAGGTTAACCAGAGGTTGCAGACTACTTTCACCTAACCAGCGTTGCATACGTTGAAACCACTGCGGTGTGTAATACATTTGCGAAGGCACCGTGCGAATAACCACCACGGTTTTTGCTCCACGACGCACAGCCTCCCTCACCGGGATAGCATCACTAATTCCCCCATCCTGATAACTGATACCATTCAGCGTCACGCCATGACGGTAAAAACCCGGTATCGCGCTGGAAGCACGGATAAGGTCCATCCAGGTATCTGCATCAGGAGTAAAATATTCTGGCGTGTAATCATCACTACGGCAGGCACACAGATAGAAACGTTTACCCTCGTCAAACAGCCTGGCCGCCTTGTCCATTGCCAGCGGCATGGCTTTCGCAGTGGAGTCCACCAGCCAGTCGAGGTCAATAAGGTGCCCACCGCGCATAAAGCGCACCGGGTCAAAAAACGCTCTTTGGGTGGTATAACGGGTGATAACACGCCAGGCATAGCCCCGCTGCCCGCACAGCCAGGAAGACAAGTTCTGCGCACCAGCAGATGTTCCATAGAAATCATCAAACGGATTGAAGCCGGCACGCAGAAACTCATCAAGCACACCAGCAGTAAAAATGCCTCGCTGCCCACCACCTTCACATACCAGCGCCATTTTACCTGGTTCAAAGGGCCTTAACGAGAGTGGGGAGAGTTCCCCGAGTGTCACCGGTATATATTGTCCCATGGGCGTTCTGCCTGGTTAGTGATACAAAAGGAATGATTCAGACATTAAAAAGCCAGTCGCCCGGACTGGCTCTTACTCAACCATGTTGTACCACACTTTCCTGTCTATGGACGCCGACGACCAGTAAAAAGGCTGACCAAAAAGAGTACAATGCCGACAACAAAGACTATCTTCGCAGCCCATGCGGCGGTACCTGCCAGAGCACCAAAGCCTAAAGCCGCCGCAATCACAGCCACAATTAAGAAAATAATTCCCCAACGAAACATAAACGCTCCTTACCCAAAGTGAATAATGATTGCCACCGGTCAGTGCACCAGTAACACCTGGTTGGTTCGCGTCGGGCCTGCCTTTAGCAAGCCCGGGTCCGTCTGACTACTCTTACGATTTAACTTTTAGTTCATTTTTGACGCTTTTCACGCCATCAATGGCCTTGGCAATGGTTTCTGCACGCTGCGCCTGCGCATTGTTATCCACCGTACCAGTAAGCAGCACCACACCCTGGGTGGTTTCCACTTTTATTTTGCGCGACGGCACAATGTCATCGGCAAGGAATTTCGCCTTAATTTCACTGGTTGTTGCGGTATCACCGGCATAACCTTTCAGGCTTTGTGAATCGCTGTCTTTAACCTGCAACTTGTCACTGACTGATTTCACGCCATCCACACCTCTGGCAACATTCACTGCCGTTTCAGCCAGTTTCTGGCTGGTGACAAACCCGCTTAAGGTCACGATACCTTTGTTTGTATCGACGGAAATATCGGTACTTTTAACCGAATCATTATTCATTAAAGCCGTTTTCACTTTTGCCGTTATGGCACTGTCATCCATGAAATTACCGACTTTAGTGACAGAATTATCGATTTTTTGTCCCGCTGAATCCGCCATGGTCTGAGCATCTGAAGTGATGGTACTTTCAGCAAATGCTGTACCACTCGCCAGAACAGAACCCAACGCAATTGCCAGCAGAGAGTGAGAAACCTTGTTTGTCATTTTCATCGATTCTTTCCTTATGTTTGCTCAGTATTTGAGCCAGTGCTGGTGGTAACCAGCCGCTATTCACCACACCTGAAAAACGCAATGATGGTGAATAAATTCAACAAAAGAACAATTAACCAAGATTTAAAACCGTAATAAATATATTTATTAGCGTTTTAAACCAGAACTTACTGTCAGGAGTAACTATAGTTCACTGACAGTAAAAAACGATCGGATAAACAGAAAAAACTGCTGAACAGGGCTAATTTCGAGGGTTTTTAAGAACATTCTGCGCAAAAAACACAATGACAGAAAGGATATAAAAAAGCCTGACCAGCATTAATGTCGCGGGCCAGGCTCTGGCAAAACCGGTACTCACCGGTTAGCAAAATACCCTGTTAGTGTTCGCGCGTTTTGCGGAATGTCACGTCAGGGTAACGTTCCTGGGTCAGGTTGAGGTTAACCATGGTTGGTGCGATATATGCCAGGTTATCTCCCCCATCCAGCGCCAGTTGTGCTTCATTTTTGCGTTTAAATTCTTCGAATTTTTTCACGTCTGAGCATTCAACCCAACGGGCAGTGGCAACGTTGACAGATTCATAAATAGCTTCAACGTTGTATTCACTTTTCAGACGCGCCACAACGACATCAAACTGCAGCACACCAACCGCACCAACTATCAAATCGTTATTGATAAGCGGACGGAACACCTGCACCGCACCTTCTTCCGACAGTTGTACCAACCCCTTGAGCAACTGTTTTTGTTTCAGCGGGTCGCGCAGGCGAATGCGGCGGAACAACTCAGGGGCGAAGTTCGGGATCCCGGTAAACTTCATGTTTTCACCCTGCGTGAAGGTGTCACCAATCTGGATAGTGCCATGGTTATGCAAACCAAGGATATCGCCAGGATAGGCTTCTTCAACATGAGCGCGGTCACCAGCCATAAAGGTCAGGGCATCAGAAATCACCACATCTTTGCCAGTGCGCACCTGGCGCAGTTTCATGCCTTTTTCATACTTACCAGACACCACGCGCATAAATGCCACACGGTCGCGGTGTTTCGGATCCATATTGGCCTGAATTTTGAAAACAAAGCCGGTGAATTTCTCTTCCCGGGCTTCAACTGTACGCGCATCAGTCTGGCGTGGCATAGGCGTTGGAGCCCAGGAAACCAGGCCATCAAGCATATGATCAACGCCAAAGTTACCCAGCGCGGTACCGAAGAATACTGGCGTAATATCACCGCTCAGGAACAGGTCTTCATCAAACTCATTGGAAGCCCCTTTCACCAGCTCCAGTTCATCACGTAATTGCCCGGCCAAATCATCACCCACAGCTTTATCCAACTCAGGATTATCCAGGCCTTTAACAATGCGAACTTCCTGAATAGTGTGGCCCTGGCCGCTCTGGTACAGGTAGGTTTCGTCTTTATACAGGTGATACACGCCTTTAAACAATTTTCCACAACCAATCGGCCAGGTGATGGGCGCGCAGGAGATCTTCAGTTCGTTTTCGACTTCATCCAGCAACTCCATTGGGTCGCGGATATCACGGTCGAGTTTGTTCATAAACGTCAGGATAGGCGTATCACGCAAGCGTGTGACCTCCATCAGTTTACGGGTACGGTCTTCAACACCTTTGGCCGCATCAATCACCATCAGGCAGCAGTCTACCGCGGTCAGAGTACGGTAAGTATCTTCAGAGAAGTCTTCGTGCCCTGGGGTATCGAGCAGGTTAACCAGACAGTCGTGATACGGGAACTGCATGACCGATGTGGTGATAGAAATCCCACGCTGCTTTTCCATTTCCATCCAGTCAGATTTTGCATGATGGCTGGAGCCACGGCCTTTCACGGTCCCTGCGGTCTGAATAGCCTGTCCGAACAACAATACTTTCTCAGTAATGGTTGTTTTACCCGCATCCGGGTGAGAGATGATAGCAAAGGTCCTTCGCTTATTGATTTCATTAAGAAAATCTTGGTTTGCCATGTATAAATTCTTTTAGTTTGTACACGGATTTGTACACACTTTTGGAAGTACTCTCTTTTCAGTTCTTCGCTTGTCAAATCCGTCGTGTTAATCGTAATTGGCCGCTATTTTCGCTGATCTTGACTTTATAAACAATCAATGGTCATCTAAACGGTTACCATTTACTCTCAGCGTGCGCCAATGCTCAGTTGTAGCTGTTTGCAATCGTTGCTTCTTCAGCTCATGAACAACTGTGGCTAAACCACAAATTCCTTCGCTACCAGAAATCGATGATAGCTTGTTGTACTACACCAATGATGGTGCAGTTGCCGTTGATCGGTATTGCCGGGTATTGGGGGTTCAAAGGTTTTAGGTACTTCTGTTCACCATCAATAACCAACTGCTTAAAGGTTGCTTCTTTCGAATCATCCAAACGCGCAACAACCAATGAACCTGAAGAGTAAGGTAACTCAGGATCAACAACGATCACTGCTCCCTCAGGTATGGATTTTTTTCCGCTTGGATTTTCCATACTGTCGCCTTTTACGCGAAGTGCGAAACAACCCTCATGTGCTTTCCCTGTGACTTCACGCCACTCTTCAGCATCTTCATGGGCAAATCCCTCCGCTATTTCAGTCCAATCACCAGCCTGAACCCAGTTAATGAGAGGAATTCTTCCCTTAATGTCAGGCCCAACTTCTACATTACCGACCCCCAAGCCAATCTCGCCATCACCTGTGGCGAGCCAATGAGCATTCACGCGAAGCGCTTCCGCGATCTGCATGGTGTAACGAGACCTAGCCGATTTACCAGAGCAAATCTGGCTGATCGACTGCTGTTTGATACCAATGCGGCGAGCCAACTCAGACTGAGTCACCCCAGTAAGCTGCAAGGCATGGTTTAGTCGTTCGGATAAAGTTTTCATAAGCCCGTATTCTACAAATAAAACTGTAGCCTTTCAACAATTTTAACTGTTGACTAATCTACAGTTTAAACTGTAACATTCAATCTTGTAACAGTTATTATTGTAACAGGAGACGGTATGGAAGTGTTCAACACAACACAAAAACATCTCCGCCGTGCCATTGACTTGGTCGGCGGGCAATCAGCATTAGCACGAGCCATCAACTCAAAACAGCAAAACGTCTGGTTTTGGTTGAATAAATCAGGGCGTGTTCCCGCTGAATTCGTTTTACCCATCGAACAAGCTACGCAAGGACAGGTAACCCGATCTCAGTTAAGACCGGACATCTATCCGGAATGCCCAAGCGAGCTGAAAGCCAGTAACCAGTAGGATTAAGGGCAAATAATGGTCAGCATTTTACGTAAACACAAAAGCGAGTTCCTCCATGCGTGATTATGGCAAGGTCTATACCCGCTTTTGGCTAAAGCAAAACGTTTTGTCCTGGAGTGACTCAGCGAAGTTGCTAGGACTGTATTTGCTTACATGCCCGCATTGTAATTTGCTTGGCTGCTTTCGACTGCCGATTGGTTACGTTGCTTCTGACTTGAACTGGGATGAGCAACAGGTTGCCAAGGCGTTAAGTGAGTTAGAACAAGATCAGTTCCTCATTCGTTGCGAGGAATCCGGTTGGACTTTGATTCGGAGCTTTCTGAAGCACAACCCAATCGAAAACCCAAACCAAGGTAAGGCAGCCTTTCGGTTGTTTAAAGATGTACCTGCCGACTTCGTTGGTATGGCATCGCTTTTGAAATCTCTTGCCGCTTTTCAAGCTCGGCTACCAGAAGAATTTTCATCATTGTTTATGCCTGATGGCAACCCGGTAAGGGACTCTCAACGGTCGGATGACTCTGAGAGAAGCAATAAACCAACAGTTAAAACTGTTGACCACATACAGTTTGAAGACTTCTGGGATGTACAAATACGCAAAGAAAAAAAAGCGAAAGCCAAAGAAGAATGGCTACGCATGGGCCTCAACGAAGACCATGAACTCGCCTTGGAAGTGCTAACACGCTGGAAAGAGCAACGAGACAACCGATTACAGTATCAAGATCGGACTAAGACCCCTATGCCACATAACTGGCTTTCAAACCGGCAATGGGAAGACGAGTACGTTCGCATTGATGAAGTACAGCAATCATCGACGAGCCTAAAGGGCAGCAATCACCAATTGAACATTGAAGAAAGCAATCGCCGCATTGCTGAAAGCTGGGCCGGACTAGGTATTCGGGAGGTTCGTTCAAGTGCAGGAGGTTGATAAACGCGAGTTTGCTGAAGTTTGGGGAGCTGCTTGGGCCATGTATGGCAAAAGCGTATCACCACAATTGCTATCCATCGCATTTGAAGCCCTTCGTGCTTATAGCATTGAAGAAGTGCGAATCGGTCTGACTCGGCATATTCAATCACCGGATACTGGGCAATTTTTTCCAAAGCCCGCTGACGTCATCAAGCATATCGATGGCAACTCGGGTTCTAGAGCCATGGTTGCTTGGAACAAAGTTGACAAGGCTGTTCGTCAGGTTGGCGCTTGGACATCCGTGATGTTTGACGATGCGCTTATTCACCGCGTTATTTCAGACATGGGGGGATGGGTTGAACTCTGCAAGGTAGATGACAGGGAATACCCCTTTAAACAAAAAGAGTTTTTAACACGCTACCAGGCTTACTTGTTGCGGGACGAAGTGGGTGAATACCCAAGGCTATTACAAGGTATTGCAGACCATCAGAACCAGCAAAAAGGATTTGATATGCAAGCGCCGGTTGCCGTGGGCGACTGGTCAAAAGCAGCACAAGTTTATACAAGAGGCATCACCGACTTTAGCGCAGTGCCTTTGAAAAGAATAAGCCCGAAAGCCATTCAGGCGCTTCTCGGAAATCAATTAGAGGACAAAAATGAAAACGATTAAAGCAAAAACCATTGCCCTAGTGATAGCCATGTCCGCAAGCACTTCAGTCTATGCGTTTCCGGGCTATCAGTGGGAAAAAGCAGCACAAAGCGTTGGTATTGATCCTGTCATACTCTACGCCGTTGCCTTGGCTGAGTCCGCCTCACATCGTGGTCTCAACATGACCAGCCCATGGCCATACGCAATTCGCAATGGTTCAAATGCAACCTACGCCAAATCTAAGACAGAAGCAGAGCAACTGTTAAATCAAGCACTGCAAGAGACTGAAAAATATCAGCTCGATATTGGCCTAATGCAAATCAATTTGCATTGGCACGGACATCGGGTGAGCTCAGCAACAGAACTGCTAGACCCCATCACCAACCTAACTGTCGGCTCCAGTATTTTGGCCGAAGCAATCAAATCTTCACCAAACGATTTAGTGCTTGGCATAGGCCGCTATCACAGCTGGAACGAAGAGCGTGCACGCTGGTATGGGCAAAGAGTGCTTTCTATTTATCGCAATATTTTACATGAACTGGAGGTCCGTCAATGACAACCAATCAACAAGACTTCTATCAATTAAATTTGGCGTACCTACACGCAGCACGGGCATTGGCGCGCATTGATCCGCAAGAGGCGGTCTTGCGCTTTGGACTTACACGCGATGTGGTTGATGCGCTGATTAATGCTGGAGTTGACGACCTTCAACGAGTGGCGACCTCATCATTCATGCTGTTTCAACCAAGGGGTAACCAAACCCAACTGATTGAGATGGTGAAGAGCAAAGGCACAGGTATCCCAAGAATCGCTTATTTATTATCAACCCTAAACAACAAGGGGGATGCATGATTGATAACCTGTCCAAAAGTGAGCTGTTTACCCGAGCCTCGCTGCTTATTAAATACGGATTTCGAACAACCATTATCGCGCTCGATACAGGTTTGCCAATCCACATTATCAGAAGGCTGCACAAAGAAGTGACTGGCAAGTCACCTTGTCCTGGTCAATTGCCAGAATCTGATGCCATCGTTAAAAGCAGAAGAGCCCTAGTTGAAGGCTCCCTGCTGATGGCGCTTTATGTCAATATTGGTGGTGATAATGTCTACAAGAAATTAAATATCGATGCTTTGATGAAGGCTTACGATGCGTACTTGGTTGCAAGAGAAGAGGCAGATCTTCCAGCTGAGATCCCCTGGAAAAAACTGACCATCAATGAAGGTTGGGTTCTAGCTCGTGATTTAAGATCACAGCTTGCATCCTTACACCGGTGTCGATGCGGCAGTCTGTATTTGACGGTATCTCAACAGCGCATTCAGCTTAAATGTCCTGTGTGTGAGATTATGGCCGAGCAAACCACTAGAGCACTTTTTGAGAACTAACATGCTGATGCATGATTTGATTGTGCACCGCCCGTGCACTTTGAGAGTACTAAGATGATAAAATTACTTAAATCTTTACCAGCACGCTGCTGGTTTATATCACTGGGGCTTTTTCTGGCGACTTTGGCTGCGGCTCATTTTTTTCCCTCAGAAATATTAACGGCATCTGCCAAGTTAGCGGCTTTGCCATTTCTGATTTGCACCGTCGTTTTTTTCAGCTACTTGGGATTCAAAGCGACCTGTAATCCCATCGGACTTATAGCCATCATCACTATGCTTGTAGCAATCGCATATTGGCAAGCGAGTTGGACAATTTTATGTGTCGGTTTAGCCTTCTTAGGCTTAAGCGGACTAATCCATTTATTTCAAAGACAACTGAAAGATACCGGTCGAGAACTAAGCCTGAGCGAAAAAAAATATTGGTACTGGGTAAACGAATTTGCAGATGGTCGCTCATCTATCCTCCCTAAAAAAACAAGGTCATAGTAAATTGACTGCTTTTTTACTTATACTCAAAAAATTGATTGGCACTTTCGTACTACGAATGAAAAATGCCATTTCCATCAATGAATACGGATCAACTCAAGTTCGTTACCCAGCACAACAGGACAGTTCTTTGACATCCTTGTTAAAGGTTTGGGCGCAGAGCTTCAAACCCTCCACCATAGTCAGGTAAGGGAAAAGCTGGTCGGCTAATTCCGTCACCGTCATACGGTTGCGGATCGCCAGCGCCGCACTCTGGATCAGTTCTCCACCTTCATGCGCCAGAATCTGCGCCCCGATCAGGCGGCCAGTGGCTTTTTCCGTCACCAATTTGATAAAACCATCGGTCTCGAAATTCGCCAGTGCGCGCGGCACGTTCTCCATCTCCAATACACGACTGTCGGTTTCAATGTCTTGTGCGTTGGCTTGCTCTTCCGTGAGCCCAACAGTTGCCACCTGGGGATCGGTAAAAATCACTGCTGGCATGGTGGATAGATCCAGTTTGGCGTATCCGCCCGTCATGTTGATGCCGGAACGGCTACCGGCGGCCGCGGCGACATAGACGAATTGCGGCATGTTGCAGCAGTCTCCGGCGGCGTAAATACCGGGAACATTCGTTTCCATGCGTTCGTTAACAACGATTTCGCCCTTTTTGTTGGTCGTAACACCCACCGCGCCCAGATTGAGTTGGCAAGTATTGGCGTGTCGCCCGGTGCTTACCAGCAAACGATCGCAGCGTAGATCGCCCGCGTTAGTTTCCAATGTAAATTGGCTTCCATCGTGGGTCACCTTGGTAGCTTGCGTACTGTTTAATACTCGAATGCCTTCTTTTTCAAAACATCCGGTGAGTTTTTCACCGAGCAAGGGATCTTCCCGATAAAGCAATGTATGTCTTGCTAATATGGTGACTTCACTGCCTAAACGGCGATAAGCCTGGGCAATTTCCAGCGCTACAACCGACGAACCAATCACGACTAGGTGCTGCGGCAATTCCTGAGCAAACAGCGCTTCGGTAGAGGTCCAATAAGGTGTTTCAGTTAAACCATCAATAGGAGGAATGGTTGGCGTGGAGCCGGTAGCGATCAGGATTTTATCGGCGTGAACTGCCTGCTCGGTTCCATCATTTTTTCTGACTATCAGGGTGTTGGCATTTTTAAATTGCGCCCAACCTTTAAGTAAACTAAGCGCAGGATTTGTCTCCAGAATATTCTGGTACTTTGCCGCGCGCAGCTCTTCGACCCGAGCGGTCTGCTGCTGAGTCAACAAGGCTCGACTCAATTGGGGCGCATGATTTTCCAGTCCGGTAAAGGGATTATTGCGTTGCTGCTGAGCCAATTGAGCGGCGCGGATTAGAATTTTTGAGGGTACGCAGCCGACATTCACGCAACAGCCGCCAATCACATCGGCTCCCTCAATAAGAGTGACCTTGGCACCACCTTCAGCGGCTTTAATAGCGCAGGCAAAAGCGCCGGAACCCGTACCGATAATCGCCACATGTTGAGTTTGGTTGCTTTCAGTGTTGCTTGCATTTTCGTTGTCACAGCAGTCGTTCGGTGAAGTAATTTCTTTTGCAGTGCCAGTGGATTCTTTTGCGATATAACCGAGAGCTTCTATTGCTCCAATGAGAACGGTTACGCTGACCCCACCGTTCGTGGTGATCGTTGCTCTGGCGTTTTCATAAGATATTTCAACCTTATTAACGCCTTCGATCGCATCGAGTGCTTCTTTAACGTGGGCGACGCAACTTGGACAGGTCATCCCTTCTATCGATAGTAAGATCATTCGTTTTCCTCAAATAGTAGTCAGGCATTGCGTCGTGTTAAACAGCACAGCTGTCATCATCACAGCGTTTATTCGCCGGTGAAAAAATATCCCAAAGCGATACGGCAACCATCAGGCCTAATGCTGAATAGGTGACATAGCTGCTCCAGCCGTACTGGAAAAACGGATAGAGCGATAACAGCAATAAAATGGGGCCGGCCACACCCAGCGCACTACGGTGCCATTGCCGGTGGCTGAACCAGCCAAGTCCGTTGAGTACCAAGGCAATCCAGGCAAACAGGGGTAATAGCGTGCTAACAAACAGACCTTCCCATTGGCTGAGAAAACCCAGTCCTACCGCAGCGCCCAGACTGGCAATGGCCGGGAAACACATGGCGCATCCCATAGCAGAAACCAGCGCGCCCAATGAGCTAATCTTATCGCCGAACCGGGTCAGTAACCGTATTAGCATTTCTATGCTTTACTCCTTGAGCGTTGACGGATAACCCGCGTTAGTGGTGGCTTCGGTCAGTGCTTTTACCGTGGTTTTTTCGTCGTCGAAGGTGACCACCGCCAGTTTGGTCTTAAAGGTCACTTCGGCTTTACTGACGCCATCGACTTTTTGTAAGGCTTTTTCCACGGTAAAGGGACAGGTCACACAGTTCATGGTTGGGACTTCCAAAGTAACTGTTTTCGGGGCAGCTAAAGCGTTCAGGCTGGTCAGTACGAACAGGGACATTAGGGCGAGTGTTTTCATAATTTTCTCCAAGAGCAAGCCATAAAGATTTAATCAAAATAAAAGGTTAGAAATCGTCATCAGGCGAACCAGACAATCCAATAATTACTGGTGACTAAAACCAACGCAGTCAGTGCCGTTAACCAAAAGATCACCTGCCGACGTTTTCGCACTTGAGGAACTGCACAGGCGGTGCCTGGCTCACAGTCCTCGACGGGGCGATAGACCTTCCAGCCTGCGAAGCCAAATAAGGCTAAAACCAGCAGGATAAAAATGGGACGATAAGGTTCTAACAAGGTTAAATTACCAATCCAGGAGCCACTCACGCCTAGCAGCAACAAGACGAAAGGACCAGCGCAGCAAAGACCAGCGCCAATAGCGGCAATAACACCGCCGATGATTGGAAAGTTGGGATTACTTTTTGACATAACTCACTCTACTTATCGTACTTTAGTAAAACAAGCTTAAACCCCGTACCCAACTACGGAGTCAAGATAAAATTTGACTCATTATTAATCTTCAGGAAGTAGGGAATCAATAATGGGACAGTGGGATTGGTTAGTATTAGAATTACACTCATTCAATAATTCTGTGAGAACGGTTTCTAAGCGGCGAAGACCTGCTATTTTGGCTTTCACACTTGCAAGCTTGTGTAAAGTCATTTCTTGCACTTCTATACAGGGAGTGTCATTAAGGCTGAGTAAATTGGAGATTTCTTCCAAAGTGAACCCAAGATCTTGGGAACGTTTAATGAATTTTATTCGGTTTAATGTTGCCAAAGGATAAAGTCGGTAGCCTAGATGCGGTTTTTCAGGTTTTTCTATAAGACCACGTCGTTCGTAATAACGAACAGTCTCAACATTGATACTAGCTTGTTCGGCTAATTTTCCAATTGTGTACATGTGTTATATTTCTCCGTATCTAAGTACGGAGAAATATATCCCTATCTACGTAATTAAGCCATAAAACTTCGTTAGCCTTGAGCTTCTACTCCTTGTTTTATTTATTTCCTGATGCCTGGTTATATGCCCTAATATCGATCAAGTTGTTCTGAGCATAATCTCCCGCAAGGGATGCATTTGAGATCACTGCAATCTGCTTATCCACAAATGCTTTATCTTCATCAGACACACTGTCAGAGATGTAAGCGCCACTCTCATCCTTTTGACGATACTCATTTAGCATTTGCTCCCTTAGACCAAGCATTTCAGGCGACCAACTCGATGAGTCTTCAGAGTTGAAAACGCGCCCCGCCAAACCTTCATTGAAAGCTTGAGCGAAAACTTGACTTTGAATCGGGGTCAATCCCATTCTCTGCCCTTCGCTGTATGCTTCCTGTTTAAAATCATCAGCATACTGCTCTAGAAACTCACCATATCGATTATTAACTGCCGCACCGAATGCCCCCGCCAACATGGCTTCAGACTTAGTGCCCCAGTTTACTTCGGAGGGGCTTTGTTTCCTAAATCGATTCAGCGAACAAAACCCTTCATGATTGTTTAAAAATCAAACTACACGGTAAGTTTCAGGCATGCCTAGCCCTGTGAGCTTGTTCAACGCCTTTATCATCGCGTAAGTTTCTCCTACCTGACCGTTATAATTTCGCAGGCTCAATCTGCCACCTAGTAATTGCTTTACCCTGTACATGGCAGTTTCTGAGATTGACCGCCGATGATAACCATACCGTTTTTTCCACTGTTTATTTGAACCATAAAGCTTTTGCCAACTAACCGCTAAGTTACGCGGATGACCTTGTTCCCAGAGAGCGGCACCTTCCCTCGGTGGAAAGAGTACCAAAGCCCGTTTTCTACGAACGGCATCGTGACAGGCTCTTGTGTCGTAAGCACCATCACCTGAGATATTGCGGATTTTGCGATGGGTTTGCTTGAGCAAATTCGGCATAACTTCAGCGTCAGTGACGCCGGATAAACTCAGTTCCGCAGCAATAATTTCATGGCTATGGGTATCGACAGCGATATGCAGCTTACGCCACACGCGGCGCTTGCCATCTGTGCCATGTTTCTTCACTTTCCACTCACCTTCGCCATAAACCTTCAAGCCTGTCGAGTCGATAGCCAAGTGCTCAATGGTGCCACGCGTCTTGGTTTTAAAAGCAATCTTGACGGTTTTCGCTCGTTTACTGATGCAAGTGTAATGTGGGCACGAAAGCGGAATATCAGCCAGTTTAAACACAGAGTTGATAAAGCCTTGCAACGCTCGTAGTGGCATAGAGAAAACACGTTTAACCATCAGCGCGGTGGTAATGGCTAAGTCGCTAAATACGCGTGGGCGACCTTTCCTTGGTTGCTCGGCCTTGGCTTTCCACTGGGCAATAGCGTCCTCATCGATCCAGAAAGTGAGTGAGCCACGATTGATTAGAGCTTGATTGTATTGCTTCCAGTTGGTGGTTTTATAGCGGGGTTTTGGCATGTTTGATATGTAAGTTGATAGGCTATGCCGATCAGATCAGCGTCTACCGTTTTAGTTCAAACTATTTAGGAAACAAAGCCCCGGTACGGTCACAACGCCATGAGTAGCACAGCCAGACAACGTAAGAAATCCTAACAACAACATCTTTTTAAGCATGGTTCTCTCCTTTGAAATATGCGCTGTAATGTAACTGCGAGAGAGAATATGATATTGATTTGAATCAATTTAAATTGTAAATGTCATAACATTGAACATCATCGGATAATTCGATAACTAGGAGTATTGTTATTGACTGAACTGTGGGATGTTGGCGGATATTTGAGGTGACGGCTATTAAAAAGGCGGAAAAATATCCGCCTTTTTCGGTCAATAACACAAATAATAAGAACTCGGTAGTTTGATGTTACTTAGTCTACTTCTTCTGCAAGTTGATTGGTTGCTCTCTTCGCTGCGTTACGTTTTGCCACCCATGTCGTCAGTAGTGGAACGGTCAGCGCTGTTAAAATAGTTGATGCTGCAACTTGAGTTGTAGCGATCGCAGCAGCTTGATGCAAGCTAGGGTCAATAAGTGCAATTGCAGCAGGTGTTGCTACCGCATTCCCGGATGTTGATGAGACCGCGGCGCCCGCAACCCCTGAGCCGCCCGACGCTTTATCCGCCATGATGTTAAAGAAACCACCGATTAACAGTGTCATTAACCCCAGCAAGATGCCTGATGCGCCTGACGATAACAGCATTTCAAAGTTGATCCCTACGCCCAATCCAAAGGCAAAAAATGGAATGAGCATATTGGCACCAGCCCTTAGAAATGTGCGCATTTCTTCATCTAAATTCCCTAATAACATCCCGATTAGAATTGGAATAATAACGCCTACCAAGTTCATAAATGGGATCGAGACTAAGCCCGCTGTGCCTAGAGCCACCATGGTGAGGAATGGACCATCGTTCAACGATACAATGGCAATTGCCCCCACATCAGTTTCTGAACCATATTCGCCAGTTAATGCTGCGTATAACCCACCATTACTGTTAGTCATTGCTGCAATAATCGCGAGTGCTGATAACCCAAATATACCATCTGGGCCAAACATCTTAGCGACGGCCAACCCCAGAGCGGTGCCCACTAAGAATTTAACTAAGGTAATCGATACGCCAGTTTTGACGGCTTTTGGCGCAGCTTTTAGTTTGATATCTGCGCCCATGCACACCAAAAATACGCCAAGGATAGCCATGGCGCCGTGAGAGATTGAGGTGACGAATCCACCAATCTCAAGCGCATCTGGTGCGAAGGTTTTAAAGAGTGCGCCAAGCAGTAGTGGGATAACCATCATACCGCCGGGGAACTTCTCAATAGCTTGTTTGATTTTCATTTTGTTGCTCTCTAAATAAAGGCTAAGCAGGCGCCTTTGTGCACCTGCTTAGGCAAAATCAAAATGTAGGCGCGGTCTTGTAGATGCAGAACTCTTTATGGCCTAAAGTTTCTGCTTTGGTTTGTTTGCCGCTCGCGACGAGTAATATTTCGTCTAGAAGTACTTGGCCCATGTCAGGGATCGATTTGTCGCCATCAATAATTGCGGATACATCAAGATCGATGTTGCCCGGCATTTTGTTGTAGGTTTGCTTATTGCCCGTGATTTTAATAACAGGGGCAATCGCATTGCCGGTAGGTGAGCCACGACCGGTGGTAAACACCATGATATGAGCACCACCTGCCGCCATACCGGTCATTGACTCAACGTCTTGTCCAGGGCTGTCCATGATGTATAACCCTTTATTTACCGGAATATCGGCATAGTTGAGCACGCCGGTAATTGGTGCATGACCTGATTTATGAATGCAGCCTAAAGATTTTTCTTCGATTGTGGTGAGACCACCTTCGATGTTCCCTGGAGTAGGTTGCCCACCTCGAATGTCTTCGCCTAGGGCCATCGCTCTTGCTTCGCAGTCGCGCACGAGTTTCAAGATGGCATCTGATGCTTCTGGCGTGATAGCGCGTCTTGCAACAACATGCTCTGCGCCGATGAATTCAGTGGTTTCTGACAGCATAGAGGTACCGCCATTATTCACGATGGCATCTGATGCCTCGCCGACGGTAGGGTTGGATGCCAAGCCAGAAGTTGTGTCTGAGCCTCCACATTCCATGCCAAGGATCAGCTCGCTGATATCACACTCTTCACGGACCTGAAGTGACAGCTGTTGAGCAAATTCACGAGCAAATTCAGCCCCTTTAGCTAATGCACCTAAAGTACCGCCATCACCTTGGATGGTAACCATTTTGACGGGTTTACCAGTTTTCAAAATTTCGTCGTAAACATAAGTGGGCTCGGTGCCTTCGCAGCCCAATCCAACCACCACGACAGCGCCGATGTTTCCGTTTAAGGCGGTATTGATGACGGTTTTAGTGGTTAGGCGAGCATCTGAGCCGATTTGGCAGCAGCCAAAGGTGTTATTGATGTAAGTACAGCCTTGTACCTTCTCAGCAATCTCACGAGCCACTTGGTTAGAGCAAACGCTTGTCGCCAACACCAACACATAGTTACGAATACCGATTTGACCATTTGCGCGTCTGTATCCCATGAATTTCATTGTTTTCTCCCCAAAGTAGTTATTAAGCGTGTTGATCGCCGCGACCACGTTCACTCTCTACGTTATGAACGTGTACCCATTCACCGGCTTGGATCGCTTGCGTCGCTAACCCGATGGATTCGCCGTACTTGATGACATGCTCACCTGCTGAGATGCTGCGAATAGCCAATTTGTGACCAAAGGCCACATCGTTTTTAAGTCGCACTTCGTGGGATTCGTTATTAATAAACATCAGGGCGAGATCGCCTTCTTTCAGATCCATCGTCGCTACTGCGATGGAGTCTTTATCAGTGATAACAACAGCGTTCTTTTTCATATCATTTCCTTGTTGTGGAATAGCAACTAGGAATAGCAAGGAGGGTGCCAGTTTTTTACTTTATGATTTTCTTGGTTTTTTGTGATTTATTGCCAAAACGTAAACTAAAAAGTGAGGTAAAGTCCCTCTGTTGCTGTAGCAAATTGCATCACCTTGTTGAGGGTGAGGGAGCTAACTCCATGAGTTTTAGAAATAGAGTGTGTTTGGTCAGCCCGTATGAACAACTGGCCGAAGACGCAAAGCGATTACTCGATTCCCATCCGTTGGACATGGACATATTTCAGACCGATCTGACGCATGTGGTGCAAGCGATCCCTCAGTTAGAAAGTAAGGGCTATCAGGTACTGATCAGCCGCGGTGGTTGTGCGGAACTGCTAAGACGTAATTCCTCCTTGCCGGTAGTCGAAATAAAAGTGTCGCTGTTCGATCTGTTCGAAGTGATTTCGCCCTTTATTGGCACGACATCAAAGATCGGTATTGTTGGGTTTAGAAGTGTGGTATCTAGCTGCAATAAGCTGACAGATAAGCTGGGCATTAAAAGTGAATCTCTTATTGTTGAAGATGCCCATGCAAACAACATGGAAAAACAGATTGATCATCTAAAGCGCCTAATGGCGAGTAACCATTTTGATTGGATTGTTGGGGACGCCGTATATCAAGATTTTTTCAGTCGTAACAAAGAGGGGTATTCCATCATTCAGTCGAGTGATGAGTCGATTATTAATGCCTTTGAAGATGCTGAGGCATTAACGAAAGCGTTTGCGGCAAAACATAAAGAGAGCCTCTATTTTCAAACAATTTTTGACCATTACGAAAACGGCTTAATAAGCCTCACCCCACAAGGGGAATTAGTACACGCCAATGCCAGTTCGTTAGATCTGTTGAGCTTCGAGCAACAACGTGTCCGCAAGTTAGTTGACATTGACGCTGCGCTGCATGAAGCCATCGATTGGGAGTCGTTGATGGCTGGAAAGCGAATTATCGGCATGATTGTCAAAGCAGCGTCTGGCACTTTCGTTATTAATCAAATCCCGATGCTAGTAGAAGGGGCGTTATTCCGCATCCTGCTTACAATCCAATCAGCGAAAAATCTGCGAGGAATGGAATATAACGTTCGGCGCCATGAGTTAGCACAACGAGGGTTGTCTACGCGTTATCGCTTTGAAGATATCATTTCCACCAATAAAGATATGTTGAGGCGCATGCGCCTAGTGGAAAGTTACGCTAAAACTGATGCCACCATTTTGATTTATGGGGAAAGTGGGACAGGTAAGGAGATGATTGCTCAGAGCATCCACAACGCGAGTAATCGAAGTAATGGACCATTCGTTGCCGTCAACTGTGGCGCTTTGGCGCCGCAATTATTGGAAAGTGAATTGTTTGGTTATGTTGCTGGTGCTTTTACTGGCGCATCAGTCAAAGGCAAAATGGGGCTGTTTGAACTGGCGCATGGCGGCACCATCTTTCTCGATGAAATCAGCGAGCTTGATAAGAACCTCCAATCAAGATTGCTTCGGGTACTCCAAGAGCGGCAGATCATGCGACTGGGCTCTGACCAAGTGATCCCAATTGATATTCGTATTATTTCAGCGAGTAATCATCAGTTGTTAGAGCTTGTGAAAGAGAACAAATTTCGAGAAGACTTGTTCTATCGGCTAAATATCTTGAAGGCGACACCACTTCCTCTCAGAGAAAGACGAGAAGATATTATTCCTATCGGAAAGCATTTTATCCGTGAATTTTCGCGAAAGTATAGTAAGCCCCCCATCGAGCTCTCAGCAGAATTGTGGAAGCTATTAGTCCAATATGAGTGGCCAGGTAACGTGCGCCAATTGGGCAACATTATTGAGCGCTTAGTTCTGTCTATCAGCATCAGCCCGGCATCAGTCGAAGAAGCGCTGTTGTTACTGGATGATATGGAAATTGTGGGTGAACATCGGCTCAAGGACAGTTGCAGCAAATGTCGTTTTGTCAGCGGTACCTACAGTGATATCCGAGCTCAACTGTTGAACTATCTCTTGCAGCAAGAAGGGTTTAATAAATCTAAGGTTGCCAAACGATTGGACGTCGATCGTACGTCAATCAACCGATGGTTAAAAGAAGCTGAGCACTAGCTCCTTCGATGCTCTTATAAATACGGGGAAAACCTGCCACTGTCGTGGCATCAGACAATGAACTTGGCAGAAAACGCCAAGGTTCCAAGATATTGAGTTATTCAATCAGCGATGCTAAGAGCTGAGTAAAAGGCACAATATCTTGTTTAACGCTGGCAGCTTCTAAAGCCTGCATATATTCATTTCTCCGTTCGACAGGTACGACAGTCCAAGGATAACCACCCGAGGCCATCATCAAATTCATAATGAACCTTCCCATTCTGCCGTTACCATCAAAATATGGATGAATATATACGAAAATAAAATGTCCCAGTACGGCTCTAACAGCTGCATTTTCCTCTTCAGCAAGTAAATCGAACAAAGTTGGCATCATATCTCTAATGGCGTCTCTATTGGGGGGCGTATGCATAGATTGACGAATATAAACTGGTCCCGTTCTATAACCGGCTAATTCCGATTGCTTAATAATACCGGCCGCAACACTGGGGCTAAATAGAGCTAGATACCAGTCACTGTGCGTTTGTTCTAAAACATCTGCAGGGTTCTTACCTTCTAGCACCGCCCTAACAGATTTTTTTACTTCTTGAAACGCATCCCTGTAGCCTTTGGCTGCCATAGCATCTAAATGCTTTCTGCTTTCATCTGAGCTCTCAGCTTGCCAGTTGCCAGATTTAACAAGTTGAATCAGTTCGGGAGTAACTCGATAGCCTTCAATGGATAATGAGTGATAGGCATCTGTAATGTATTTATCTTCCACTTCAGCCATGTAAATTTCGATATTGATAGCTTGGCTTGAGACCGGGGGAAAATGCGCGATAACACCTTCACGCATTTGCGCCCACATCAACCGTATACGATTAACATAGGGGGAAACATCTCGGCGGCCAAAGCTTATCTGCACCTTCTCTGCGAAAGGGTCTTCTTCTTGCACTTTAAAATCGGCTGCCTGCATGCCTTTTAAGATATTGTTTGCGATCAGATCTCGGCCAATATTCCTAAAAGCTCCAGCTAAGCGGCCGGCAATTACGCTATGATTTCCTTCGAGTAAAATGGACAACACATCAGATGCATCTGTTACCATAGATAAAGCGGTACGCATTTGAATTGGTGCATTTTGAAACTGATGAGCTGAACAATAGACTAGAGCTGAGGCCAGATTGTAAACGTTAAGTCCTTCTAAATTTTGGCTATTTGCATTCTAGGGTTGGAATTCATCTATTCTAACCCTAGATTCTTAGTCGGACAAAAAGCAGCTTCTGGTTGGATTTTTCTGTTTTTCACCACTCTGAGAAAATCTAACATTGGTTGGATTCTCAGTCGCGCCCTATCTCGCGTTAATCCAACTCTCCACCTTCTGCCTGCTTCAACAATGTCGGAATGTGCGGTCCATACTCGACCTTGCCTCGTCCTGCTCGAATACCACTGCCGACCTTGCGGGCTTCTTTGGAGTACAGCGTTTTTGCCCGAATGATGGGGTAGCTATAACCCCGACCTAACCGGTTGGACATCTTGATCAAGCCGTTGAGCCCTTCGGTATAGCCATTGGTGATTGAGAACGGCGCATCCCAGTAGGCAAAGATGTCGTCGTAATGGTTGTGTACCGTTTTCACCAGTTTTTTGAAAGGCTCCATGCCATAAGGCGGCAGGCTGTTCTCCCAAGCCTCAAAGGCGTTCTGAGCGCTCTGCTTGTCGGGTTCGTCGTAGATGCAGAAGAAGGCTTCCTTGAAATCATAGGCTACGGCAAGCTCAGGGATCGCCTGCTTCACGACTTCCAGCGCCTTTTGCTCCGCGGGCGTCAGGTTGCCGGGCCGCTTCAGGGTTAGCCAGCGAATGGACTTTTTGACATAAATCCGATCTTCTTTGCTTAACTGTGCCTGATAGTTCTTGCGCTCCGCTTCCAGGGCTTCAGAGGCCATCTTGACGACATGGAACTTGTCGATCACCAGTTTGGCGTTGGGCAGATGCTGAGCAAAGGAACGTTTGAAGGGTCGCCACATATCCGTACAGACCCATTCAACCTTGTCAGCATCCGGCAAATCCTTGAAGAAGGGCTTCAGGTGCTCTTGAGTACGATGCTCCAACATATCAAAGACGTTGTTGGTTGCCAGATTGGTGATTACACAGCGATACCCGCCGGCAAGGTTCACTTCGTCGATACCCATGATGACCGGGGTTTCATAACGAACGGTTTGGGAGAGTTCCTCAATGAGATCGTGAGCGATGTTCTTGACGGTGTTCACCGCCACACCGGTTTGCTCGGCTAAAGCATGGAAGGTGGTTCCCAAGCACTGTTGCCGAATAACATCGACCAGCCGTTTGGTAGCTCGGCGTTTGTCATCCAGAAAACTCAACTCCGGCATGGACATTTTTCCGCACGACTCACAGCGAAAGCGCGGGCGCTGAACTTCAAGGCGGACGGGCTCCATGTACAACGGCGTGTCCATGAACTTGTTTTTGCGCGTACCGTGTCTGTGCATAGGGGTGTTGCAGTCCCCACATAATGGCACATCGACCGTTACCGGCTCAGCAACTATCACAAGGCACTTGCCTTCGTGGCGCATATCGACAGGCTTGATGCCTGGCAGATTCAGCAGGTCAAGCATCGGCTTAATCCATATCCAGGTCGATGTCTTTGCCTTCGCGCAGCAGGTCATACACCATATCAACCAATGCGGTCATGCCCTGACGGTCAGACTTGAGCACCTGGGTTGCCAGCTTCTGATGACTGGACAAAGCACGAACCACCGCTTGCTGAACCGCACCGGGGAGGTTGCCTTTCATAGCCTGCTCACGGGTGTTGCTTTCCACCTGAGCCATGACGACATCGCTTTCACCGGTAATCGCTGAAATCTGATTAACGAAAGCCACCTGATCCTGGATCGGCGTCGCCTCACCAAACAGACTGTTGAGCCTCTCGATAATCTCTTTGACGAATTTCGGCTTGTCGCCAGCCACGCCACCACCGCCTGCACCTATCGGTTGAAGTACCGGGGTTTCGCCTTCGTCTTCCGCGTTATCTGAACGAGCATTGATGTCAAAGCCGGTGAGCACCAGGCCGGTCAAGTCCACCGTTTCCGGAGCTTCGTGCAATAGACGCTTTTGCAGCAGCTTGGCGAACGCGGCGAAGTTCTCCAGCTCCGGGTCGCCAAAATCAATCAGTTGGGCGATATAAGAGTAGGTACGACAAAAACGCCCCAAATCCGACTTGAAGCCAATCAGCGCCTTGATTTGCTCGGCGTACTCATCCTGATGGTGATCGGCAGACTTCATACCTGCCTCATCACCCTTGGCACGGGCCTTCTCAAAAGCCGCTTCCCAGGTCGCCATGCCATCACGCAGCATTTTCATCTTGTCGTTATACAAGGCCGTCGCTCCAGCAGTGGCGGCATACAGCGCCTTGTGCTGCGGCGATTTGGTATGGGTGATGTCCCGAATGGTCTTGAAGCGAGCTTCCTTGAACGCGGCCAAGTCCTTATCGTCGTACAGGCCGTGCTCGTCCAAGCGCTCCTTGATCTCGTAGACCACATTAAGGTCTTGCACTTCGTCGATGTGAGCACCCTTGTCATAGGTGGTAAAGGCCTGACGCACGTTCTCTGGGTCGTTCACAAAGTCGATGATAAAGACCTCATCCTTACCGGGGGCCGTCCGGTTGAGGCGGGCGAAGGTCTGCACAATCTCCACATGGTTGGCGATTTTCTTGTCTACATACATGGCTACCAGTTTGGGCTGGTCAAAGCCGGTCTGGAACTTGTCGGCCACCAACATCACCCGGTATTCAGGTCGGTCAAAGGCAAAGCGCAAATCCTGCCCTTGGACATCCGGGTTCATGCTCTGCTCGGTGAACTCTTCGTTCTCATCGACGATAAACACATCATCCTTGAACTCGCTGTCATCCTGGTGCATCACCTGCTTACCGGTCATCTTGCCGGAGAAGGCCACCAGTGAATGAATAAAGCCGTACTCGCTGTGCTGCTCGATATAGCGGTCAAACGCCTTCTTGTAGCGAATGGCAGCGGCGCGGGAGCTGGTCACGACCATCGCCTTGGCCTTGCCATCCAGCCGGTGGGCGACGTTTTTGGTGAAGTGCTCAACGATAAACTGTACCTTCTGGGTCACATTGGTGGGATGCAATGACATCCACTGTGCCAGGGCGCGTTTGGCGGCCTTGCCGCTTACCCGCTTGCTGTCTTCAAGCTGCTTGGAAAGGTTGAAGGCCGTTTTGTAGGGCACATAGCCTTTCAGCACATCGAGAATGAATTTCTCCTCAATGGCCTGGCGCATGGTGTACAGGTGGAAGGCTTGTGGAGGGTTATCGTTAGAGGCTGGCTGGCTCGGGTCTGTTGGGCGACCGAACAGCATCAAAGTGGAGTGCTTCGGCGTACCGGTAAAGGCGAAATAGCTGATATTGTCCGGGCGAGCCCGAGATTTTTGCAGTTGTTCCAGCAATTCATCCACCGTCATGGTGGACATCTTGCCTTGCCCACTCATCCCCAGCGCGGCTTGCAGCTTAGCGGCGGTAGAGCCTGTCTGCGAGTTATGCGCCTCATCAATGATCACAGCAAAGTTTTTCCCTTTCAGGGCCTTGTCAGTGATGATGGCTTCCATCGCGTAGGGGAAGGTCTGGATCGTGACCACCACAATCGGCGTGCCAGACAACAAGGCCTCCGAGAGTTGCTTGCTCTTGGACTTGGATGACTTCTGCCGGTCAATGGCGGCGATCACCCCAAACTGATGGTCAATCTGCTTCACCGCGTCCTGAAGCTGGCCGTCCAGCACATTGCGGTCGGTGACAATGATCACGCTGTTAAATACCGAATCGCCGTTATCTTCGCGCAGTTTCACCAAGTCATGGGCCGTCCAGGAAATGGTGCTGGTCTTGCCGGAACCGGCGCTGTGGTCACACAGGTAGGTCATGCCTGCGCCGTTTTCGCGGGCATCGGTCAGCATCTGGTTCACTGCCGTCCATTGGTGGAAGCGCGGGAAAATCAGGGTTTCTTTCTTCGACCAGTTGCCCTGAATATCTACAACGTCCTTTTTCTCGACGTAGACAAAGCTATGGAAAATCCGCAGCCAGGCATCCGGCTGGCAGACCGCCTCCCAGAAGTAGGCTACCGGGTATTCCTGAGTACCATCGGCCTTAATCTCACCTGGCGGGTTACCCGCATGTACCGTGCCGTTTTCGTCCTTGCGCCCCTTATTGAACGGCAGGAAAAAGGTGTTTTCTCCATCCAGCTTGGTCGCCATCATGATTTCAGAGTCGGACATGGCGAAATGCACCACCGCCCCGCGCTTGAAGGTCAGCAATGGCTCCCGGCGTTTGGTCTTGGCGTCATACGGCAGACGATCATTGCGGTACTGATCCATTGCCGCTTCGCAGGACTGGGTGAAGTCGGTCTTCAGTTCGACGGTTGCCACCGGCAGACCGTTGATAAACAGCACCAGATCAATGGCAAATTCACGGGCCGGGTGATACTTCAGTTCCGGCACCACGCGCAGGATATTGGCCTGGTAACGCTCAATGACTGCTGCATTGCGCTTGTCTTCCGGTGCAGCCTCGGTCATCTCGATCAGGCCGCAACCGGCAATGGAAAAACCCTGGCGCAACACCTGCATGGTGCCTTGTTTCTCCAGTGCTTTATCCAAGCGATCCATCAGCACTTCAAGGGTTTTGGCCCCGTTGAGCCGTTCCAGCTTGTCCCATTTTTCCTGCTGGCCGCTGGTTTTAATCCAGCTTTCCAGGTCTTCGGGGTACACCGCCCGCTCGGTGTCGTAGAACTTGGAATCACCCAGCTTCCAGCCCTGCCCTACCAACCGGTCGATGATGTATTGCTGGAAGTGTTTTTCCTGATGTGCTGCTGATTGCATTTATTGTTTTCCTCGCAAATCAATCTGGCCTGTGACAGCGGCGGTGATAAAGGCGGCGCGGCGTTCTTTGAGCAGGGTGATACTTTGTTCAGCCTTGCTAATCAGAGCATTAATGCGGGCGGTTTCGCGGTCGAGGGTGGCTAGAATGGCATCTTGCTCCTTCAGGTCTGGAAGAGGTAGACGAGTGTTCGCTACATATTCATGCTCTAAGCTTTCAACAGTAGCTCCTTCTTTTGCCCATATCCCAAGCAACGAGCGGTTAAGACCCTGTACCCACCGAAGTATAAACCGGGGTCTAACCCTAGTTTCATCAAGGCTCAATGCTTTCATGTCCTGATTTAAGCTAACAGGAACATTATTGATCCCAACCGGTATCGTGTGGCGAAGAATACCTGATCGAGCAACCAGCAACACCGCTCCCGAGTCAATCAGTTTCGTGGCACTATTTTCCAGTCCTTTGGTAGTTATATGATCTATAGAATCGGTAATCACCTCATGTTTCATATCCTTTGGAGAGACCCAAGGGATGCAACCGTTCCAATAGTCTGGATTTTCTTTTGATGGCGTACCACCACCAGAGAATGCAGCAACATGCTTTAGTTTTGTCGCCTCCCAGTGCTCCGGCACCTGCCCAATCCACTCAATGCCGGAATCCTTCATATTCACGTTGGGGTCTAGGCCCTTGGTGACCGCATGGGTAATCAGCGCCTGACGCTTTTCCTTCAGCAGCTCGATAAAGCGGGTTTTCTTCTGGATCAGCGCATCAATACGGGCGGTTTCGCAGTCGAGGGCGGCGGCGATGGTGGCTTGTTCTTCTGGGGGAGGAATGACACTTTTAAGCTTAACCAAGGCAGAAGCATTTATTGCCGGATAGCTCAGCCCCTCAGAATGAGCCTCAATAGCCTGGACAAGAAGTTCATTAAGAATCATCCATTTAAGGAAGGATTGTTCCAACTGACGGGCACGAAGAACGGCAAACCCTGTTGAGAATATACAATCAGCATACTCATCAGTAACTGCGGCAACTGCCTTCAAGTATGTCCTAACCGTGGAAACGACTACATCCCCAGTAGATGCCTTGCGTCTGGCTCTGGACGGAGCATCCTCAAAAGCCATTTCCGTAGCTTGCTTGATGCCCTCCGTATATCCTACGGACGATATATCGACGTAACTAATGCGCGTTGATCCAGTGGTTGAATCTGACAAGGCATCATCATTGACTGAGGTTACTCGGCAAATGGGCTTCACCTCCCAGTGCTCCGGCACCTGCCCAATCCATTCAACGCCGGAATCCTTATACGCGGGATACGCTTTGTACTGGCTCATTCGCTGGCCACCTCTGCCAGTAGTGCGGCAATCTCGGCTTCTACCTGCTTCAGGTCTTCATCAATATCGTGCAGCTTGCGCGGCGGCTGATACTGATAGAAGAAGCGGTTGAAGTTGATCTCATAGCCGACGCGGCCCAGCTTGCCATCCTTCGCATCGGTAAAGCTCTCGTCCAGATAGGCATCCGGGACATGGGGCAGCACTTCGCGGGCGAAGTAGTCGTCAATGTCTTCCAGGTAGGGGACATTTTCGTAATCGGTCAGGTCAGTATCCGGCACCAGGTTGCCGTTGGCATCCGTGACCGGCTCGGCTTCCGGGTCTTTGTGACCAAAGGCGTTGATCAGCGCGGCGATAAAGGTCTTGTTGGCCTTGACCTTGAGCTGCTTGGCTTCGTCGGACTTGATCGCGTCCTTGGCAAAGGTTTCTGCCCAGCCATAGGTCTGCGTTTGCCCGATCAGCGGCTTGAGGGTGTCGCGCCAGAATGCCTGATGCGCGTCAGGGAGCTTTTCCCAAGCGGGGTCGGCTTCCAGGCGCTCCATGCCCGCCTTATCCAGTTCCAGGGTCATGCGCAGCGGGCGCAGTACCTTGATACGGCGGTAGCCAAAGGTGCGGTAGTCGAGCATCCGGGAAAGCGCATCGGTTTCCCCAGCGGCGTAGATGTCCAAAATCTGACGGCGTTGCTCATCGCTGACAATACGGCGCTTGTTGCCCTCGTTGCGGATCGAAGTCCAAAGGTCGGTGGCGTTGATCAACTGCACCTTGCCTTTGCGCTCCTGCGGCTTCTTGTTGGACAGAATCCACAGGTAGGTGGCGATATTCGTGCGGAAGAACAGGTCCGTAGGCAGGGCCACAATCGCTTCAATCAGGTCGTTTTCCAGCAACCAGCGGCGGATTTCCGATTCGCCAGACGCGGCACCACCGTTGAATAGTGGCGAGCCGGACAGCACGATAGCGGCGCGGCCACCGCCATTGCTCGGCAGCTCCAGCTTGCTGGCCAGGTGCATCAAAAACAGCATAGAGCCATCGCTGATTTTCGGAAGGCCCGGCCCAAATCGGCCCAGCTCGCCTTTTTTGTGTTCCGCTTCGACGGCGGTTTTGTCCTTCTCCCATTTCTTGCCGAAAGGCGGATTGGACAGGCAGTAGTGGAAACGCTCACCGGCAAACTGGTCGTTGGACAGCGTGCTGCCCTGACGAATGTTCTTCGACAGATCTCGGCCAGGGTCGGACTCCAAACGGCGGATCAGCATACCGGCCACACAAACCGCATGGGTTTCCGGCTCCAACTCCTGCCCGTGCGGCACCAGCACTGGCGGGATCTTGTCGCGGTTACCGTAGTCCCCCACATGGTTCATAGCATCGGTGAGGAAGCCACCCGTGCCACAGGTCGGGTCATACAGGGTACGAATCAAACCTGGGCTGGCCTCAAACAGGGCATCATCCGGGTCAAGCAGCAATGCGGTCGCCAGGTGAACGATGTCACGCGGCGTCATGAAGTCCTCGGCTCCTTCATTGACCTCAGCACCAAAGCGGCGGATCAGGTGTTCGTAGATGTTACTCATCACCCGATCCGGCACCACGTCCGGGTGCAGGTCGATCTTGGCGAAGTTCTGGCAAATCTTATACAGCAAGCCCGCTTTCTCCAGTCGGATCACCGTATTGCCAAACTCAAACTCCTCGAAGATAGCGCGGGCGTTATCCGAAAACAGGGCGATGTAGTCTTCCAGATTGCGGCGCGTCTTGGTGCTACCAAGCGTAGCCAGCGAGTATTCAGAGATGTTGTAGAAAGGGTAGTTAGCAGTAGAACGCAGAATGGTATCCAGCTCAATATCGGCATCCTTGAAGGCGGTATGCGCTTCTCTCACCGCCTCGCGGGTCGGCTCCAGCGCACACTCCAGACGGCGTAGCAGGGTAAACGGCAAGATGATCTTGCCAAAGTCCGTATGCTTGAAGTCCCCCCACAGATCTTCCGCGTTCTTCCAAATAAAATCAGCCTGTGAAGCTGCCGATCCCGTAAAGTCGTTCATTCTGGTCTCCAACCACTTTTTGCACGAAACGGTACTATAACCTAAACATGATCGTCAACCATGTTTTGCACAAAAGAGGCTGAATTCCATTTTCAGGTTAAATCTGCGATCTTACCTCAGAATGCAAATAGCCGAAGAAAGGAACTGCCAACTTCCACAAAGCCAGAATCAAAGTTGCTCGCATTCAGGCGAAGATTGCCGACTGCCGCCGCGACTTTACCCACAAACTCACCACTACGTTGATAAACGAAAACCAAGTGATTAGCTGTGAGAGTTTGAGCGTTAAAAACATGGTCAAGAATCCGCGACTTGCTAAGGCCATTGGTGACGCCAATTGGGGCGAAATGGTTAGGCAGCTTGAGTACAAAGCAGAATGGCGCGGCAGAACACTTGTCCAGATTGACAAGTGGTATCCGTCTAGTAAGCGTTGTAATTGCTGTGGTCACGTAGTTGATTCTCTACCGTTACATATAAGGCATTGGACTTGTCCAGCGTGTGAAGCGCGCTTAGACCGTGATACCAATGCCGCTATTAATATCAAAGCCGCTGGGCAAGCGGTGTTAGCTTGTGGAGCGTAAGTAAGTCCCGATTGTTCTAATGAACTTCGGGCATAACGCCTTGAAACAAGAATCCCCTTCCTTTAGGGAGGGGAGCAGTCAAAGCCTCGCTCCTTCAACAACTGAGAGATGGCATCAGCAACAGAAAGGCCTTTGCGCGTTAACTGTTTAATCGCGTTTACATCTTCTGCACGGGACGAGTACAACAGCTTGTGAAACGGATCGACAATGAGGCGGCCAATCCCGGTGCCCATTTCGGTAATAAAGAAAATTTCGGAATAGACACCAGTGACGGTATGAACCGTTTTCAGGTATTCATAGCCGCCTTCACCTAGTGGCAAGCGGCCTTCTTTTTTGAGCGCGTTGATGGTTTCAGCTTTTTGGCCAAGCAGGTACATATTGGCCGAGTTTTCAGCGATGGCTTTACCTGTTGGGCTGTCATACAAATCGTTGACCGACTGCGTTACCGTTACAGCACTGCCGCCATATTTTCGAAATCGACGGTAACCGGTTTCGATGAACTTACCGACATCACCTTGAGTCAGCAGATCCCAAGCTTCGTCAATGAACACAATCTTGCGACGATCCCGCTCACCTAAGTACATCTCTTGTTGGATTTGGTAGATAAGCTGAAGCAACACTACTTGTTGTAGGTGCTTGCGTCCCTTGAGCTCTTCTAACTCCAAAACGGTGAAACGGTTTTTGAAGCGAATATTGTTGTGGCCATTAAAGAAGCGGCCATATTCGCCTTGTGTCGTAAACGGATAGAGCTGCTCACCCACGTCTTGCACACGACGGTCATCGTGATTTTTTAAAGCCTCTGCCACATCATCAACCAACATAGCACGACCTTTTTTCTCCCACAGTTCACGAGTCTGACGTTTTAGGTTGGCCATCTGAAAATCGGTTAATGACTGCGTAGGTGCGGCCATTGCGGCCAATAACCCAACCAGTACATCCGCTTCTTCGTCATAGTCCTCAACGATTTCAAACGGATTTAAGCAAATGCCACTGTCCCGCCCGAACTGTAAGAACTCACCGTCATAGACTTCACACAGCTTTTCATAAGAGCGGCCAACATCAATCACCCAGCATTGCCCGCCTTCTGATAAGTAGGAGGAGATGATTTCGTTCACCAGGAAAGACTTGCCCGACCCAGATTGCGCAGCTATGCAACAGTTGTAATTACTGCCCGAGTCATAAAGGGATACACTCATGATCTGGCCATTACGGGAAACAAAGTTAATCACTGGCGTGCCCGTGCCTTTCCAATCCGCAAACAAAGGCAACAGAGGGATGACATGCCGTGTCGCCATGGTCTTGAATCGAAACAAGTCGTTCATCGCCTGGCGATCAGCACCAAATGGCAAGGCATTCAGGAAAATGGGCAAACAGAAGTACTTGTCTTCCATCAGCTCAAATCCGAGTTCTTTGAAATAAGTTCGAGCATTTGAAACAGAGCTGATGGACGCCTCTTCCGTTGGTGAAAACAGCGTTAAGGTCATATTTGCCCGAATAGGACGATCACCTTCTTGCAAGGCTTCAAAAAGAACATCAAATCCCTTTTTCTTGGCTGCAAGCACCGGCACAAACTTCAGCATCGGACCATAGGCCTGATTGACTGCCCATTGTCGTTTGGTCTCTAAGCGAGAGCGAATGCTCTCAGCTGAAGGAAAGTGAATAGTGACATTCAACAAGAAGCTGCCACGTAAACCGCGGCTTCCAGTCATCATGTCGCCCGCAAAACTTGCAGCATGGCCAAACCAGACCCGCTCAGGTAGGCGCTTAAACGATAAGGTTTTAACTCGGTAATCGCCCAGCATCAGACCTTGGCTATCCACCTTGATAGCCCGGTCATAATCCAACACTTGCTCTCTAAGTGGTTTATCTGCCTCACTTCGAATCGGTGATGGATTGCGCCAAGAAGCATCTTTTCCCCAGTTAAGCTGAGCACTTAATGCCGCGAGCCAATTTCGGTCAGTCATTTCAGTGACGCGAAAACCAACCGTTGCCAGCGCCTGCGAGAAAGAAGCCCGAAGCGCAGATGCTCGACTTAATTCACGCTCCGTCGGTATAGGACTTTCCAAAGGCAATTTGCAGGTGACGATCAGTTGAAAGTTGCGCACCTGAGTCTGGGTCGATTCTTCTATCGGTTGAACCGTGCCCCCATCGAGGAAATCCGCACGTTTGCGTATCGACGCCCTAAGCAATGGATCGGATTGACGATGCCGTAAGCCCATCATGCGCTGAAGGTCGGTTTGAATATCAGGGGATGCGTACAGGCCAAATTGCAGCAAAGTGTCTTTTGGCCAGTCGTTGTTAAGTAGAACATTAACCCTGTCTGCAACAGACTCATCACCACCAGGCAATGGGTCACATAGAAAACCAAAGCCAACACTCTGGTCTTCCATGAAAAACAGTTGCTCATCGTCTGAATAGGCCAATACTGGCAACAGCTCTGAAGCGCGTTGCCCTGAATACAGAGAGGCTTTCATTAACGCCCCTCCAACCAAGCAGAAAGATCATAAGGACGGCCTCGGCTGATGCGACCATCATTGGCGACGATGAAAGGCACACCTTGAATTCCCAGAATTTGAGCGGTCACCAAGGTACGCTGCATTGGCTCTAAGTTGCAGGCATCATCCTGTTCTAGGTTACCAATCCGGCCATTGAGCAATGCATCGGTGGCCGCTTTCTTGTCACGCGCACAGCCAAGCTGGCGAACCTGACGCTCTGAATCAGGACCAAGCACTGGTACAGGGAGTATTTGGAAGGTGTATTCTTTGGTTAACGGTAAGGCTTGTTTCAAAAGCTCATGGCAATGCGGGCACCGGGGGTCAACAAAGACCACCACTTTCTTTTTGCCTTCGCCCAGCGTCAGTGGGTTCAAATCATCCATTTTTAAGCCAAGACGACTTAAGTCCAGCGTGTTCCCCGCTTCACGAATTTCTTCAAGGCTGGTAAGCGGCTTTTTCGACCAGGCATCATAGAGCGTGCCATCAATGACGAACCGGCCACTGTCTGACATGAAAACAATACGGCCATTGCTTTCGACCGCTTTCATACCCGTGACAGGTAAAGAAACCATGCCGTCAATTTTGCCAACGGGCGACACTTCAGACACAGATTCAGCTTGAACCAAAGGAGACAGCGCAAGCGCCAGAATAATTGGAGATAGTTTTCGCATGAGGAGTCCTCGTTAATGTAAATCGAGGCTCCAGTCTATGCAGTTGTCCTATGTGGACTCGGTTAGATAGATTGAAGAATTGGATGCCTTGCTAGGGTGCTTAACTATTTGGAAATAACTGTTAGAATTAGGAGGAATAAACAGTGTACAGCTTATAACGAGCAGAAATGAAAAAGGCCTCCTTTCAGCAGCCTCTTCAAATTCTTCTAGATTTCGCCAAAAAACCTATGATTTAAAAGCAATTTCTAGTCAGATTCTGCCCTAGAGCCATATCACGAGCCGATGCTCGGAGGGGGTGTATCTAGGACTTACGGACACAGTATAGGATTGGAGATAAAGATTTGCAAGTAGATCAAGCGTTCATCAACGCACTAGAGGTAACGCTTTCGAAGTCCCGATTGGACACCTACCGCACATACTTCAGCTGTCAAAATGATGCTGAAGCTCTTGGAACGTATCTTTGGAATAAGTCCTTATCAACAGCATTTTACCCCCTGCTTCAGGCGACTGAAATTACTTTACGAAATTCAATTCATTCAGCTGCATCCGGCCATTTCAGTGATAACAAAGAATGGTTTTTAATGAAGAAATTTCCCTCTGCGAAAAAAGAGGCTGATAAGCAATACCTGAAAAAAGATCGTAAAACACCAATTACTCCCAGACCATCTTCAGATACCGTTGTAGCATCCTTGAGCTTTGGCTTTTGGGTTAATTTACTTACGCAGAACTACGATGACCCAGTGAAAAATACCAAACTTTGGCCAACGTTGATTCCAAAAGTGTTCCCAAATGCAAAAAGCACGAACGCAACAAGGACCGCATTACATCATCGATTTAAATTTATAAAGGACTTTAGAAACAGGGTTGGCCACTATGAACCCATCTGGAAAATACGTGATACTGTTGACGGTGGTGGAAATATTATTCGCTTAGGTCCTACGACCCCGGAAGAAAGCATCATCCGCTTAAACGAATACGTTGATCTGATTGCAGAGAGTTTAATGTGGATGAGCTTTGAACGGTATGATTTTATTGTTGGTATGGGCATCATAGATCACATAAGACAACTATGTTCTCTTGAGGCATTGAGCCATTTTCAGGGAACAAATCCAACCAAACTAAAAGTCAACAAGTTGAAACATGAACTTTCAAAACGTCATAAAGAAAATGGTTCCGTCTCTGGGCTTTATGAACTAACAACATCACCTAAAGGCGTACATAAAGGGAGGAGCATTGTGCTTGAAGTTAAACAGATTTACCCACCAAGACTGATCAAATAAGCCAATCCTGATAAAAAATAAGGTCCACAAAGCAGTGACTTTGTAGACCCAAACCTTTTAAAGGCCTCTTTTGAGTTTATCAGGTCCCCAGTAAAACGGCGCTGATTGCTGGAACGGTTGTGCCAATGACTTCTTGAGAGCTGGCAACAACAGGTAAGGTTGCAGACATAACACTTTTATCGCCTACAAGCGATGGCAGAAGCGCCGTTGCTAGCCAACCGGTTTAGCTGAGCCCGTTTTTTCACACCCTGGGTATTAAAATTTAAAACAAACCAAGTCCTTTTAATCCCCCCCTAGAAACCAAGTCAACATATTTAACACTTTTTGATGTCATTTTTGTAAACTTGTATCCTTCTAAAGCTAAGTCTACACTCATGACATGTTTAAGTGTCATCCTTGACAACTAGAGGCGTATTGTGAGAAAGGCTGAGGCAATTAAAAAGCTCTTAGAATATGACAAGCGTGGTCGCTGTGTTTTTACTAATTCAGATCTGGCCAAAATCTTTCATCAAGATAACGAACGAGCATTGCGTGCAGGAATTAAACGTTTGCAAGACGATGGCTTGCTAACTCGAATGATTAATGGTGTGTACTTATTCAATTTAGCGCAGTCGAAAGGCAGCGATACGTTGGAGCAAATTGCTAAAACTATTCGACGTGGGGAATATAACTACCTTAGCTTGGAGTCTGCTCTTTCTGATTATGGTGTTATTTCGCAAATTCCAGTAGATAGGTTAACTGTTATGACAACGGGACGTTCCGGTGAATTCAAAACACCTTTGGGTACAATTGAATTTACGCATACAAAGCGAAATCCGATAAACATTTTAGAAAATACCAGTTTAGTTGGCAGACCACTTAGGTTAGCAACGAAACAAACTGCATACAGAGACCTAAAACGAGTTGGCAGAAATACCCATCCAGTTAACGACGATGCTTTGCATAGTAGTTGAACAACTGCTCTTGGGGCGCTCTGCCAAGCAAATTTCATCCAGCCAACTACAAACGCTTTTCCCTATCACAGACCCCAAAAGATAACGTATATCTGTTGACTACACGCTAAAACCGTTTAAACTGTGTATTAAGTAGATATACAGAGGATGGTGTCATGGCTACAAAAACAGCGCCAATCAACATGCGAGTATTGCCATCGGTAAGAGACATTATCGATGCCGCAGCAAGTTTAAAAAAAGTTGATAGAACCGTATTCATTCAGCAAGCAGCGCTCAATGAAGCGCATAGCATACTGGCCGAACAGCGGGATTTTGCTCTTGAAGCAAAGGCTTTTGAAGCCTTTGATAACGAACTTCGTGCAGAGCCACAGACTCTTGAGGGCATGAAAGATCTGTTTAAAAGGAAAGCGCCTTGGGAATAAGTGCACCAACCCTACTCGCTGATGAGCACCAGGTTAGCGCCTTTCAATGTGGCATCGAAGAACTCGATATTTGGTTAAGAAAACAGGCGTTAAAGAGTCAAAAGCGGGGAACCGCGAGAGTGTATGTGGTCAATGACACTGACGCCCATCAAGTGGCTGGGTACTATGCCATTGCCATGGGATCAGTTTCCAGAGAGCAAGCTTTCAGCTCATTAAGAAGAAATAGCCCAGATCCCATTCCCATGGTGATTCTAGCAAGGCTTGGGGTGGATAATGCCTATCAAGGTCAAGGCATTGCAGCCGGTCTTTTAAAAGATTGCATCATTCGCTCAGTACAAGCAATGAACGCTGTCGGTGGAGCAGGAATCTTAGTCCATGCTATTGATGACACTGCACAAACGTTCTACAAAAAATTTGGCTTCAAAGAATCGACGTTTGACCCTTTAGTACTTATGGCACGGATCTGCGATATCGAAAAATCATTGTCCACAGAGTGAGATGACGGCTCCCCTATCACACGAGAAGCCGTCAATTTTATCATGTGCCCAGTAAAACGGCGCTGATTGCTGAAACAGTTGTGCCAATAACTTCTTGAGTGCTGGCAACAACAGGTAAGGTTGCAGACATAACACTTTCAACGACTGTTGGTGTGTTGTAGAGACCCATACCGCCACCAATGCCCAAGGCAAAAGCCATCAAGCTTTGGCGAGCGATACCGCCCACAATACCCACCAGTACCATGGCTCCCGCTACGATCCGTCCCAAAGTACCTTGGGTCCAGTCTTTTAGGGTATCCCACACATCGGTGAAAGCATCACCACCGGTGCCCGCAAATGAGGGCTCCGAAATCATTAACGCCATTAAACCAAGCGCACCAATGGTCATTAAGCGCTGAGTTTGAATGGTGCGAACTGCATTTGTCATTCGTTAGTTTCTCCGTAGATACTCAAGTTATCGCGCTTACCATCAGCTCCCGCTGAGGCTGAATCACTTTGAGTCTGAAGTGGACGTAGCACTGGCGAAACCGTTCGAGGTGCTGACACCCCAATATCCCACCGGCGCGGTTCAATTTCGGTAAACACGTAGCTGGATAAATTCAGATCTCCACGGTCATCCTCCCAAGGCGCAATCCAAATCCGCATCACCCTTGAAGGAATGCGAAGAGGTGCAGATTGCTGCGTCTCAGGTAATGATGGATGACTCAGCAGTCCTGTCTCTAAATCAGATTGTGAATACCCAGAGGGAGAACCAATTCGAGTCGCCACAGCATCAATCGTCTTGGGTGCAGCGCCATTACTGGTCAGCTCATAGACTTCACGAGCGGATAAACAGCGCACACCGTCAGGCATACCTGGGCATCCATATTCACTACTCCCAAGACCCAATGAACTACAGCCAGACAATAAGGTTGAGCCGACTGCCAATAAAAGTAATCCAGCTTTAGACCACTGTTTTGACTGGTGCTTTGGGTTGTTCTGCATTGATGTCGTCATGGTTAACTCTCCTCTGGATACACATCTTATTGTCTGAAACGGACTTCGATCGGTTAGCAACATGCAGGATTTTTTCATCTTCTTGCACCTACCCCTTGTGAAGTGGCCAATGACAACGAGGCCCCACGAGTGACTATGACTTCAATTTTCCTTGCAGCGTCTACCTCAATGACTGGGAACATATTTTCAGCCATGTCCAAATAGAACTTGGCCACTCGATCCAATGCTTTTCCGGTGCCTTTAATCGCAGCACCTTGTAATGCTTCTTGGCTCATGACTTGCTGGTACAGCTGAGTATCACCGGCATTACCCGTCTGAATCGTTGGTACAGGATTCACATCAAATGCGCCAGCCAAGCCCTGAAGGAATCCGGCCATCATCGATTTGGCCACCAGCTGGCCTTGTTTCGACACTAATCGGCCACGAATACCGGCTTTGCCGTCTTCACCCACGGCATAAGAATCCAGTCGTGTTTCAATGACGCCACCATCTTCTCTCACACATGAAATGGTCTCGCCTCGCAAATAAGCACGCTCAGAGCTCAAATCACCGTAACCTGCGGCGATCAAGAAACACTCTTTGATATCCGCTCTAAATCGGTTGGGTAAAATGGCTTCCTTTTGAATCCTCAGCAATGCAGGAAAAGGTTCGCGTCTTGCGGACTCGTGAGTAGGTGCATCCAAACCCGTGATCAAAGTACCTGAGATGATGCTGCCCGCCGGTAAATACAAAGGCGGCGCTTCTTGCACAACAACGTCTGGTTCAGCAACCACTTCAGGCTCAATCATACGAATCGTGATTGGCGGCAATGGAACATCCCGAGCTCGTGTACCTTGGCCATTGGCTGGCTGCTGATAGAGCGGATCAGGCAGCGGCGCATTGGCAAAATAGTCGTCTGGGTTAGACGGCAGTGGCTTTTCTTCTTTAGGCAATTCCATGGCAGATAAAGGCACTTCAAAACGGCTATTTGTGCCTTCAACTGCTGCATCACCTCCAGCGCGAACATCATCAAGTTCCGCTCGAAGACGAGCCAACTCCGCATTGACCTCACTTGGTATAGAAGGCGAACCAGGGCTTAACCGTCCTGAATCGACGTCACGACGCAAGCGCTCAACTTCACGACGTAACTGCTCGTTGCGCTCACTGAGTAGTTTTAAATTTGCAGCCAAACTATCGACCCCAACATCACGAGTATTGATATCCGTAAGAATGTGCCGGATCGTTTCCTGTCGGTTCCGACTGCTTGAGCCATCGTCAGGATTAGGTGAAAACACCATCACCATAAGGATGAGACCACCAGCAATACCAGCAACCGATAGGCCCCGCTTCATGTTCGGGCTCATTTGTTCCCATTGTGCTTTCATCAAAGCTCACCTCCTACAAGAAGCGAAGGTCGCTGACTTTCCACCGCTTCTTCACGATGATTGCGAACAACCACATACAACTCAGTCTTTTCACCCGGCAACAAGATATTGCGAGGCCAGTAGGCGCTTGCCGCTATATCCGGTGCATGACAGGCTATTTCACTGGCTTCTATCGGCTCATCGGCAAAGCTTTCAACCAGTCCTACATAGACGGTGAAGTAATGTCCCGTCACAATTTGCCCCTGCTTAAAACCAAACTTTAAGCCAGGCTGAAAACATTTAGGGCTCCTGTCAGTTTGGCCTGCTAAACGGATGTCATAGCCTTGTGGCAACTCATTTAATGCAAGGCGTCTGAGTAAGTCTCGTAGGTTATCGACGTATGGCTGAGCTGTTTCCCAAGTGGCGGCTTTTCGGTTCACGACGCCCTTAATAGGCCACTGCTGACCATCAATAGCTAAGGTGATTTCACGCGGTGGAATACGACGAGGTACTAAGGTGACAGATAATGCGGGCGCTTCCTGACCAGGCGGAGTGATGTAAAGTGAAACCGGTGATTCTTTGTCCGTGGCCACATATACAACATTCCCCTTGATTTGCGTCTGTGCATCACTGGTTGTTCTCACCTGAGGCGATTCAAACGGCGTCACAATCCGGTTCAGATGGCCAAGTGCTACAGGGATCAGTTCATTGACTCCCGGTGTCATCAGCAGCGTTGTTGGCGCATCCGTTGAAGCCGTATTGGTTTGAACCGGTGGATTTGCAGTAGCAGACTGCTTCATCACACTGGCTGGCACAATTGGCAATTCCACGTCTGCATACGACGCTTGTGATAACAGAACGCCACTCAAGCTCATTGCGATTAAGCCTGGTGTCATCCATCGACTAATTTTGGTTCGCATCATTCACCCTCCGGTTTTGCTCTTGGGTCAACTTTTCACGAACGCGCTTCGTTCTAGCTTGCCCCTCATACGTATCCATCCAACTGAGCTTTGGACGGTATTGCTCAATATCGATGTCAAACTCATAGGTGCGAGTTTGGCGCTGTTCATCTCCTGATGGCCCAGAAACCAAGGAATAACCGGTCACAAAGACATGCCCGGTTTCATACTCATACTCCACTTGTCTGGGTTGGAATTTGAGCGTGACTCGGTCTTCACGGATCTGTCTTGCCTGAATCTCCAGTGCATCGACCACTTGCTGGTACACCGCTGGAGAAAGTAGCGGCTCAATGGCAACCCGGATGAAAGACACATTACCCGGCGTCACGTTGCCCATAAGCTCAGCCAGGTAGAGTCCCCAGGATTCAAGGTAAGGTTGAGTGGCTTGGTTTCGTGACACTTCAGCCGTTTCAGACAAGGTTGGTGGTTGAATAGCTACCACGGTATTGCGAGAAAATGCCGCTACCGCAAGCAGCAAATTAGATAGCACCAGCACTGCAATCAGGAACCGCTGCCATCGGTTCTCTAATTGCGTGCCTTGCCATGATTTTAAAAACACGTCGAACTTCACGGCAGATAGCTCCTGATAAATGGGTTAGGGATCGTCTTGGCCTTGGTGGGCAACAGTCCAGCCCAGTAGATGGCGTGAAGAATAAAACCATCTGGGCGACCATCACGAAAACGCCGATAGAGCTTGGTTGTTACCAACCCCAACAGGCATAAAACCAAGGCATTACCGGTAAAAATGCCGATCACTAGCCCCAACAGAATGGGAGCCATCTCATCGGCACTCCAAAGCAGGAAGTGCGGCGGGTCATCGATATAGGACGGAATACTCACAGGTTCCATAGTCACTCCTCGTTGTTTGAATTGAGAAGTGAAGAATGCCTTGAGATTGACAGGTTCAGTGGTCAGCTAGATGCCGAATTCTTGAAGGTTTTGAGGTGGCTTGGTGATTCTGCTCTTACAATCAGATTGATATCGCAACCTTAATGGTTACAATTAGTGCACGATAATTGGCTCTCAATGTTCGTGTTTTTAACACAAGTGCGCGAGCTTATAACGAGTACTCCTCCCCCCGGCTTCACTTTTTACCAAGCAACCAAGCTCGACCAAAGCCGCTAAATGACGAGAAGCGGTTGGCTTACTCACTTTCGCCACTTTATGATATTGCGACGTATTAATGCCTTGGTCAAAATCTCCATCAAGCATTCGATTGAGCACTTTTACTTGTTCCGAGGACAGTCGCGTTTGATCGACATTTCGCCAGAAGTTTGTTTTAAAAACCGTTTGGTCGATTTCTTCAAGCACATTGGTGAATGTTTCACCTAAGGTGTTTAAAAACCACATAAGCCAAGCGGTAATATCAAGTTCACCTTTCTGGGATTGCTCTAATATTTCGTAGTAGCTTTTACGGTTGGCTAAAATCGCCACTGACATTGCATAGAAACGGACAGATTGACGCTCAGCCTGGGCCAGCGCCAAATCAGTGAGTAAGCGGGTGATCCTGCCATTGCCGTCATCCAAAGGGTGGAGCGTCACGAACCAAAAGTGCGTTATCGCAGCCCTAAGCAAAGGGTCTAAAGCGGGGTCCTCACGAGAGTCATTAAACCAGCGGATAAACACGTCTAGTTCTGACTCAAGCACATCTCGGCTCGGTGCTTCAAAATGCACCGTGGGTTTATCTATTCTTCCCGACACAACCTGCATTGGCTCGTCCCCGCGCAACTGCCCTCCTATAACAGGATTGAACAAGGTGTAACCCTCAGGAAACAGTCGTTTATGCCACTGCAATATTCTTTCAAGTGAGAGCAGCGAGTCTAAATTCTCCACCGCATCTAACATTATTTCTGCTAAGCCATCAGTGCGTTCAGTAGTTGGAAATGGTTTTTCTTCAGAAAGACCAAGCTTATTGGCCAAGGACGAGCGAACAGAAAAAGCATTGAGCTTCTCACCTTCAATGGCACTCGAATGAATAATGTTCGCCAATAGCGTGTCTAACATACTTTGCCTTTGGTCTTTAGGTTGGCTCGACATCTTGCCCAACAACATTCCTTGGTGAAAGCGAATGTCGCGTAACTTGGGTTCAATGACTTTTTCATCCCAGATAAAGTTTGGCCAATCAGCTTGTTGCCAGATCCACATCTTGTCGCCTTTTGATTTAAATAACAGTATATTCAAATCATAGCATGATTCGAATCAAACCCACAATCGAATCAAATAATGACAGGAATAAGCCAGATATTCATATCATCCTGTCTTGGTGGCCATTAACCGAGGCCTCAAATCTTCTTCTGCAAGTGGCTTAACGCCAACCCTGCCATCAATGCCAAGCCGATGATCAGCGACGGTAACACCACCGGTGGAATGGCCAGCGGGGCGAACAATCCCATAAACAGCAAAATGACACCTGAGCCCAGGATAATCATGCTGTAGCGGTGAATGATAGGGCTCGAAAAATCAAAGGTTGTCTTCTTAATCTTCCAGGTCATTAAGCCATCCCACAGCGCCGGTAACATGAGAATAAGCGCAAAAGGCAACCAGACCATCAGCAGAGCAAATCGAGTGAACACTTGGTACAGCACATCAAAAAATGCCTGAATGCGGTCTTCTACCCAGACAAACCAAAAGCCTCCCATGTTCTCCATCCCTTTAGAGCGCAGTCGTTGTTCTTCAGTGGGGATTAGAAAATCACGCACAGATTGCTCCATCTGTGTATCCACAATCCATGACTGATACCAGCCATGGCTAGTTTGACCTATCCAATAGCTTGTTTGAGCGCCCAATTGATTTTGGATCATCTGCTTTTCTTTACTAATGACCCGGCCAGTCCAATCACCGGGCACTAACACGCCAATGGCAATAATCTCCAGCATCAGTGCCAGACACAGCAGCCAAACCGACTTATGCTTGCTCATGCCAAACATCCTCTTCTACTCGCGCCAGCATGGCTGCAACGGTTGGCGTCATAATCCGGGCTTTAATCACTTGTTGAAGCCGCTTTGTCGATGTATGGCCACTGACATAACGCACATCGATGTGTCCTTCAGCCAGATACGCCATTCGATTTGGACGATTACGAATCCAGGAGTAGAAATACACACCATCCACGGCGGCCCACTCGAAATGGTCAGGATCACGCAGGCGAATCCCCGTTAAAGCACTGGCGGCAGTCCAGGTCAGTGCCTCAATGAAATGCCACAGGCGTACACTGTCATCATCACAACTGACTTCTTCATAACTGCCCAAGCCATTACACAGACACAAATCAAAGATGGAATGGCCATCTAACGTGAGCGCATCTGTTAAATAGTCCGCCAAACAGTGCACTGAAGCCAACGCATGAGGCCAGTCGGTTTCAAGCAGTCTTAAAGCTTCCTTGAACTGAGGGTTATGTTGCTGCCACTGAGCGAGCATTTCTTTACTGGTAAGTGTTGTCATTTTCAGACAGACAGAATGATGCATACAGACTCCTTATGCTGCCTGTGTAGAGCTGGTTAAAATAGGAATGCGACCTTTGATCACGCGGCCACCTGAAAGCTTGGCGATGTACTCTAGGTTTGGGAGCTGGCCTAATAACTGCGGTGGAAACATATCGCCTTCTTCCTCCATCAAGCGTTCGCCATGATTGCCGGTAAATAACGCGGGGCTGTCCGAGTTGGACGACATACCTTGAGTTTGCATGATGTACTGCAACCGAGTCTTAGGCAGATTGTCAGTAATGTACTGCTGCGTTTCGGCGTCCATCACCCGAAGGGCTATCAAGTTGTTGATGTTACCTAACACCTGGCGAGCCTTAGCTTCACTGCCTGTACGAGCGGCAAAGTCAGCAAAGGTCTGAGTAGCAATCACACAACGCATTTTTGCGCCACGGCCTTTGTTGAGCAGTTGAATGAAGGGATCGTTTACGACTTCAGCAGCCTCATCGATGAAGATATTTACGGGGCGATTTTCAACACCATAGTTATAGCGGTCACCGGCCACGGCGGTGAGATCAGATAAAAGCAACGAACCAATGGCGCTGCCAACCATGGCGTCGGTCAATGAATCCAAGCCGATATACGCCACTTGGGCATTGTTGATAATTCGGCCAGAATCCGTAATTAACCGGCTGTCATCCACATCGTTTGCAATCGGTGATAGCAGTGGGCCAAGTTCACTTGATGTGAGCATATTGAGCACCGGCATCAATGAGGCCACCATCTTGGAATAGTGAGTTCTGTCATGCTCAAACATGCTCAATAGCCCCTCTAAATCGGTATTGGCGGCAACGGGCTGAATGCGTTCGTAGTAGAAAAGCAGCATCGCCATGGCTTGTTTAGCCAAGGTATTGGCCTTTTCGGTAAAGCGCTTGATCTCCACACTAAAGTTCGGATACACCTGCTCCCCCCAAGCCGTGACGGCTTTTACTACCAAGCCTTCTGGGCCACCTTCCAAGAATCGTCTCAGTGTTTTCAGATCAGGACGTTGTGACGTAAGCAACAGACCTTGCACTATGTTATTCAGTGCCATTTGACCAAAGGCTTTAAATGGATCAGCACCGGTTTCGGATGGAATTAAGGCCGCAATTCGGCTAGCAATTTCAGTACCCCGGTTAAAGTTCCTCAGGGGATTAAGTCGTACTGAATGCTCTGGAAAACCCGGATGAAAATACACAAAGCGCTCAGGACTACCGGCGGCAATACAGGCTCGCTGTGCATTATCCTTAAGTTCTTTGTCTCCCTTGGGGTCAATAATAATCACGGCTTCATTGCGCAAAATGGCCTGGGTGATCATCGCATCAAAGCATCGGGTTTTTCCGGCACCGGTCGTGCCGACAATTAAGGTGTGCCCCTCAGTGTGACCAACTGGCTGGTACACATCTTCTTCTTTGGGCTCGACACCATGAATCCAGGTCGAACCCATTTGGCTATTCTTTCGATAAGAGGCGTGACCTTGGTTAAGCAAGGTTTGCTTATCCCGCTTTAGGATTTCATAAGCGCGTTGAGCATGACGTTGGTCCCACTCAAAGCCATACCCTAACCACAATTCATCAGGATGTTTTGCCATTACCTTTTGCAAATGCGCCAGCGCCATAAATGCCAATGGTTTGCCTTTTAGCCCCATCTGTAACTTATAAAGGCGGTAAGCCTCAGGCAGGCGGTACAACGCCATGCCCGAGGAAATCCCTGTCATCCACCAAAATGGCTCAGGTGGTAGCTCAGTCAGCATTTCTGCGGCAATTGCCCCAGTTGCACCAACCAGCCAACCTGCTGCGGCCATGGCTTCATAGTTCGTGCGCCAGGGCATCTCATATGCGTTTTCTTTCATTCATGCTCCGCAACATAACCGTTTGCAATCCGATTAATTTCAAATGGATTAACGTTCAGCGTGAGCGGTAAACAGAACCGTTTCCCCCTCATCAAACTGGCATTGGTCACTGGCCGAGATCCCCCGAAGCAGCTGTCCGGCTGGAATGCCATGCTCATTGGCGACTTGGCGTAAGGTTTGAATCGTGACGCGAATACCATCGGCACTATGATCCACGTCTGGGTAATCGCCATCGGTCAGTAAGATGGGCAAATCTTTCACAAAATTAACCATCTGTTGCCGCTGCACGTGTTTGGGGTCGGTACTTGAGTTCGCATTGGCCGCAATCGGCTTTTGCTTTCGCTCCGCTCTTGTGGCGGGTTCTTTTGCTTGGGCAGTGGTTGTCTCAGTTCGACTCGGACGCTGTGAAGCCTCTTTGTTCTGAATTGCTGCCGCCGGTTCTGCGTCTTGTTTGGAAAGGTCTAATATTGCAGTTAACCCTTTAGAAACTGGCACTTTCAGCAGTAACCCTTGCTCCTGAACGCCATCATTCGTAGTCACAGTTCTGGCCTTACGAGTCGGGTTTGCGGGATCTAATTCAAGCCAATCTAATCGACTGAGTTCAGCAAGCAGTTTTCGGGGGGCACACCAAGGTCTTACGGCATCGGGATAGCGGATCAGTATCTGTTCATCAACCATAACCAACGCACTGCTGGCCTCTGGGAGCCACGCCAAAGATTCAGGGAGATTCAATGCCTCTGCATCGTGCTGGTTTACGTTATTTGAGATAGCGCCATCATATGAATTGTTAGGCTTTTCACATCCATCACCTGGAGCATTTTCAGTTGCCTGGGGGTTATTAACATCACTGGCAAGACGAAGTTCATCATCTTGTTCGAACGAGTTTGTCGATGGTGACTCAGTCGATTTTCTATGTTCGATTGATGATGACGCTTCAGGCAAGTCTGAATGCTCACTGGAGCGACTCTGTGGCTCTGCTTGTGTTTGCTGTGTTGCTTCCCACTCAGATTTGCTAAACAGTCTCACACTACTTGGTACATTCGAGCTGAACAATAAATCGGCCTCAGATATATGCAGCATGGCCAACCAGATTGGCTTGTCGTCTTTGATCAGCACTTCAGGGGCAAGGCTTTCGTATCGCTCATTTGACGCGGATTTAATGGCCAATCCTCGCTCAATGAGGATGTCCGCAAGGGTATCGGGATCTCTTGGAATGCCAGGTATCTTGTCTTTGGCCAACAGCTCAATGATGTCCTTAGCCGCGCTTTTCCAGACCAGGTAAAGATTGGTTGATTGATTCGATTTTCGTAACCAGACTCTGGCGTCTCGCTGATTGACCAGCCATTGTGAACTGGCAAGTAATCGCCTCATGGCATCAAGTAGATAGCGTTCGACTGGGACACCAAGGGCATTGTCGTCAACGGAAATTCGTTGAGCCTTCAGGTCTCGCTGTACACTGGTTTGGTCAGCTTCAATGACCAATTTAGATAGGACATGCTCGGGATCGGTATTGCCAATTGCTTCCAGCATGGCTTGCAAAATCTCTGGGCCCGGCTGGGTTAACCAGGCGAGCAACTCAGGTGTCATCACCCGGTTTAACACCAGAATTGAAAATTGCTCGTGCCGCTTGCACCGTCCGTCGCGCCAGCGAATGAAATAGCGTTCAATGCTGTTATTAGTGGTCCACTGAGATAAGGTTTCTAAAAAAGGGTTCCACTGATAGCGTCCATCTTCGTCTGTAATGGACAAGTCTGAAACAGGCTTACCAATATCATGGAACAAACCGCCAAGAGCCGCCGCAACACGCCACCTTGGTTCTAGCTCTTTTTTCTCAACTGGTGTGCCACTGGCAACAAAGATGATCCCTTCAGCTGCTTGTGCCGCCCAGAAAGCAACTTCCAACGAATGACGTAATAATCCACCAGCGCCACTGTGATGATGATGCTCAGAAGCTGGCAGCAAGTGAACATAGGCCGCCAGATGATCAATGCAGGGCTGAATCAGCCTTTGAAAATCACGCTGATTAAAGCCAAGTACTTGGCGCAGTTTGGCTATTAGCTCGTCTTGTGTGGACTGCAAATCTTCAGGTGACGCAGCTGGCAACCCCTTCAGGAATGGCGGGTAGCGTGGGATTTCTGATTCAGTTGACTCAGGTTGGTGTTGCGACTTTAAAAATCTACTAAGCATAAATACCCCTGCAAAAGTGGTATTGTCCTTAGTAAGTGGCAATATCTGTCATCAGATAAATAATCGAACCTTTAAGCTATTTAAGTGGCAAAACTATGAAACAACTAAATACATACGATACAAAAGAAGAAGGTGAAGCGGCTCTTGCTAAAATCGATGAACCCAAGCGTCTTGCTAGCGAGCGCGATGCCACTGAAACAATTTATAACTTGTTTGGAATTCCTAGCTGGGGAAATTTTTATAAGCTTGGAATGTTCAACCTGAACGAGCTAAAAGACATCATCCAGAAAAAGCAAGATGGGTTACCCTATGATGAAAAAAAGCATCGTGAGATCATCATGATGCTTCAGTATGTTGCTAATAACTTTGAGTTAAAGATACCGAGTCATTGGCTCTGAGCTAAAACCTCATCTACAAGAGCATTGGCATCGATTATCATATCTTCGTTCATAACTTTTTGTGTCGCCCAGTATAGCCAGTCGAATATAGGGATTGAGTTAGCCCTGTAGCCGTTCCATATGTAGCTAAGCTGGTTTAATTCACTACTAATATCAACGCCATTACTCTGCCATAGCTGAAAGCACTGGTCAGAACACTTTGAAGCAGTATCTATGCTGATTCGACTGCATAACCATTCATCGATCAATAAACCTAGGAAAGGTGAAATCGGTACGAGTATTCGAACAATGTAATCTTCAATTCTGTAATTTAATGAGTACATCAGAAATAAACTCAGAGCTGTAGTAACAATAAAAATCATTGCTAAAACAACGCCATATTTCTTCCTAAGCTCTGTTTCCCAGCGAAATGTCGAAAGTAGGCAGAGTGCTATGCCTTTTTCCTTACCTAACTCTGAAACTCTAGCTGGCCACCATTCTGATAGGTTAGGTTTGTCCTGACTATTTTTGTCGAGCCACTTTTTGGACAGTCTATTTATTTGAGATTGCGGCGTTTCAATGGGGCTTGGTTTTATTCCTAACCCTAAAACATTGAAATCATGGAGGCGCTGTAGACTGCTACCTAAGCCGACGTATTTATTGATTTTTGTGTGTTTTCCAATCGTGCTAGCCATTAGCATCAAAAGAGTGGCGGCGGTAACGTAAGCTGCAAGATTTACAGTTGGAAAAGAAATGATTTTTTGAATATTGATAGCGACGATTAGCTGGAGTAAAGAGAGTAGTATGGTTGGCAGCCATATCCATGTCTTCCAATTCTTAGCCATTTTGTAGGCTCGTCTGAACGCTGCTGCTATCTTGACATTCGAGTCTTGTGACTGAAGTTCATTAATCCTGTTCATCTTTGGTTATCCATAATCCGGGAAATTGTTGCCAAAGATTTCACCCCATTTTTTAATAGAGCTGCGGTGATCCTTGTCGGACTCAAATTGTCGTGCTTCAATAGATTTATTTTTATCAACCCATGCTCTTGTTGATATTTTGCTTCGTTCGTCTTGCGTTAGGGAATTGATATTGCCTTGAATACCTTTCGGGTCTGACACATCGTTAGTCACGTTTAGCCAGATATATTCGAATATCTTAGGAAGTTCCAAGTCTACAAATTCACTTGCAGCATCAGATCGCGTCGAATAAGAATTTAAGATCATCACCTCAAGAAGATAGGAGCTCATTGATGGCATCGTTGGCCGTTTGTTCCAGTATTTCATTATCCGGATCACGGTAAGCACGTTGCCATTATGATTTGCATTTATTGCTTGCGTTCGATTTTGATCGAGTATCGGGTTGGTCTTTTTCCAGGACCCGCTTCCGTCAGGAATTAAATAGAATGAATTTCCATATGTGTCTGGCGAAGTAAAAAAACAGGGAACAATGTCATAGCTCCAGTCATAACTTGTCAGAGACAATACAGCGGCCTCTTGATTTCGTTTAGTGTCTGAACTTGCATATTGAGTAACATCACTTAGGGCAGAGACGATTTTATTGACAACCTTGATTGAGTTGAGAGTATCTGTTCCATCGTTACATAGACGCCTGAGTTGTATTGCTTGCTCAGGAACAGATATTGATATGCCACCTAATAGTCCCTCGAAATAAGTTGAGCCTTGAGCGTTTAGACAAATCATAATGTCAATGTCATCAAGGGGTCTCTTTTTAGTATTTCGAGCAAATGAACCAAAGAAAATATTTTTCTCCGTATACACTTGAGGGAAGTGATCGACCTTTGATGGAAAATTACAGATTTGCCCAACCAGCCAATCACGGCTAGCTCTGGCTATCTTGGTTTCGTCATCACGCAAATTCACATGATCGGCCAGAAATTTGTTAAAAGCTTCTATTACCGTTGTAGCCACGTTTGCATCCTTGCGCAGTTTATTTTAATCAGCCAATTTGCGTGATGACAAAGGATCAATTCCTATTCCGCCTCAAACTCCGAACTGCTGAATCGCAGTACATTACAGTTCTCTTTAATGGTTCGTTGAAGCGCTTCATCAAAGCCATCCTTGGAGCGAGCCTGAATCTCGATAGATATTGACACTTCCACACCTAACTTCGAGGTGAACTGCTGCACAACCTCATCAACAATGGTGGCGAAGTCCATTTTTGCTTTCACAGGGTCGAGTTCAATATTGCCGTAAAACTGCCTCTTAGCTACCGTTTGAACCGGTGTCGGTGCAGGCGTTGTGCCGTCATGTGTTGGTTGAGGCTGTGCACCACCAGTCAGGCCTGTTCCACCAGTTTGAGTAGGTGTTGATTGCACCTCAGTTGTTGGTGTGGGCTGAGGTTGTGGCGCTGGTTTTGTTCGCTCACGATAATCAGCCGCTGCTTCACGCTCGATTAACAATGAAGAGTCATCCAATATGGACATTGAGCCACGGCCAAATACGAAACCTAAATAGCGGTCACCATCTTTACCCGAAGCAAAGCCGAAATAATCTTCGCTTTCTAAGCCCGAATTAATCGCATTTTTGAAAACGTGGTCATTCACAAGGCGTGGCAGGTATAGGTAATGGCAGCTGTCTTGCCAAACTTTCAACGCACCTACTTCGGTTACACCATCTTTTAAGTACCACTGTTGAAGTGTGTTGCGAAGATGGATAGGGCTCCATTCAGAAATCAGCCACTCTTCTTCCCTTAGCTTATTTTCTATTTCAGAAATTAAGTTTTGTGAAGCCGGAGATACTGATACAGCCTCCCATACAAGCTGAGGCTTACCTTTTGAAAATTCTTCAACTGGGCAAATTATCCACTTATAAGTTTCACGCACAATTTGATGCAAGCTCTGCTCGGCAGTGTCTGCGTTGCGCTTTGCCTGTTTAGACAGTGAGACCGTTAAATCCAATTTCCCATCAGCCACATCAGACACTATGCTCTTCCATGCAAGGTAAGTTCTACCCGCATCTTTTAAACGGCTAACCACATCATAATCAGCAGCAAAGAAAATCAATCGGTTTTGCTTTTGTCGAGGTTGCTCACCCCGGTTGCGTAGTATCTCTTCAGCTATTTCATAAGTTTGTCTAGAATCACCACGGCTGTATGCAGCATTTGGTGGCAGTACCACTAAACGTGGACCTGAGGCATAGTCATCAGGTACGTCTACCGAAGGAGTAAAAATATGAATCCCGCCAAAGCAATGATTGCGCCCAAATACCCTTCCTACGCGATCTTTTAATAATGGCTGAAGCTCTTGAAGATCACTAATATTTTGCTTTCGGCTTTCCATTTCTCGACGCAAGTTTGGCCGCGTGTCGAGGTAGTAGCGATCTTGCTCTGAATACAAATAATGCAAGCGATCTCGTAAGCGCTTAAGCACGTCTTCAAACACACCGATGGTCTGCCCAGGCTGGGCACAGCCTAATAAGATATGCTCCTGGTTTAAGCCTTTAACACCTTGATCAGCATTCGAGGGTGCACTGCCTAAAAAAATAGTACGCATTGCACGGCGGGCAGCCTGTACACTGCCGAATCGAGTGTCAAATGCATCGATATCATGTGGTGTTGAACGTGGACCATCCACTTCTTTTTCCAACACAGGCTCCCAGCCTTGTGGTAAGTAGTGAATACTCTTGTTACGCACATTGCTATCATCCAAGGCAATAGAACCCGGCATGATCAACGCATCTTTGTTGTCTGAATTCCAAAGCCGATGGATCACAATTGCCATGTATTGCAACACGCCACGTGTGCGCTGGAATTTATCTAGAGTCGACCAGTCTTCATATAAGCGGTCGAATACCTCTGGGTGAATAGGGTAAGACTGGCAAAGTCTTTCAAAATACACGTTCGACTGAGTTTCCAACGGAAACTTATCACTATTAGTGCGATAGAAATCAGAGAACTGCCGACTAATGCCTTCCACTTCGGCACGTTCACCTGCCGATTCAAACAAACGGCGGCGTACAATTTCAAAGGCTTCGGTACTGGCAACAGGCTTCCAAACTGATTCAACACGCGCAAAGTATTTTTCCAGCGATTCCAGAGCACGTTGGCCCATGGTGCCGCCTACTTCTAATTCAGACTCTGGTAACGAAGCCAATAGAATCGCGTTGGGGACCGCTTTCATAGCTTCGGTGAGTGCCTGAATAAATGAAATGTTGCTATCGAAAGTACCGGCTTTAAATTGCTTGCCCACTTCTAATTGGCGAATAAAGGCCACGAGCTCGTCAATGAGAATGACACAAGGCGCTGCTTTCTCAACCAGCTGCCGCACCACTTCTTTACCCGGCGATGTACCATCGGCATCGCTCTGGGCAACCATGGCATAACCTTCGTCACCGAGAAGTTGCCAAGCTAACTCCCCCCACAAAGTATTGGCAGCAACATTGCCATGTTGTTGTGGTTGGCTAGGAGAAAGCTTAATGCCATCGATGACCGCTACTTTTGCACTGGGCAAGTCATGTATGCCTGCTTCATCCAATAAGGGGGGAATGCCTTCAAGCTTATCGGTACTGACTTGGCGAGAAGCCAAATGTAATACAGCCAACATGGTATGGGTTTTACCACCACCAAATGCGGTTTGCAGCTGGATGACCGGGTCACCACCTTGGCCTGCCAAGCGCTGTGCAACCGACATTAGCAATAAGCGCATGCCTTCAGTAATAAAGGTACGGGAGAAGAACTTTTCCGCATCTTGATACTCGACCGTCGCAGTCCCAGAAGCGACTTGCGAAATATCAGCCGCAAATTCAGATTGCTTAAAAGTGCCTTCTAAAACATCTTTGTGAGGGCGGGCAATTTCACGCCATGGTTTTAAACTCATTCTTTTTTCTCCCTCTTAAAAATCTAAGCCAAGTTCAGACTGGGTGCCGCGATGACCTACTTCATGTGAAGCAGCGACAATGGCATGCCAGGAACCAATCAATTCGTTATAGGCGCGGGCTTCTTCTGCCCATTTTTTGCGTTCGCACAATGTGTATAGGTGGTACGCCAACTGACGAATGTGCTCCCCGAGCTCTGGCATACGAGCCAATAAGCTACCTGCTTCGGCTTCGCCCAGTTGATTCAGCACACGAATCATCTGGTGGCAGGCTTCCCACACCGGGGTGCGAGTGTCGGCTTTCGGGTCCCAATCGGTTGGGTACTCGCTCCACTTCAACAGGCGAACTTTACCGCCGCCCGACTCAATAACACCGGCATCTCGTACACCGTCTACCGATGTGCCTTTGGCGCGAGCGAGAGTATCGGCCTCACCAAACTGGCCTTGGCCCCAACCGTACTGGCTAAACCAGTCGTCACAGAATAACGTGTCGTTATCGAAGTTACCGCTGTCTGGGTTAAGGTATTCAGTAATTGCTTTGTTAACCATAACGAGTGCGTCGTGAACACTCATTTCTGATCCATCTTGATTTATCACGGACTTGTATTTTGAGTAGATGGCCATGCCTGGCCCAATAGCAGCCTGTGCCAAATCGACGGGTGCTATTGGAGATGTTCCGCCTGTGCCTCCTACCATTGCATCCAGAGATTCGGGCATTTCTGCTCGGAGTTCTCTTTGAAATTCCCGTCTGGTAATAGTCTGTGCGTTCACATCGCGTTTTTTGCAAACGAGAACGATCGAAGAGGCTAGAGCATTTGAGCCTATACTTCTGTTTCTTGCCCCCCTTTCAGTTCGCATAGGCCATGTGCCGGTAATTAAAAAACCGGACTTTATGACAGCATGTAAAAAGGTTTCCCAACCCGTATTTCCAGTGCCTATTTCACTTGTTTCACCTTGTTTGAAGGCGTAATAGATCGTCACCGGATAAGAATCGTTTGCGAGTTCTACAAGCCTTCCCATTGCTTCAGTCATTCCTGAAAGGAAGAAAGTTTCAGCCGCATCTTTGTTTTTGTTATGCCTATGAGCAAAAGCCACCAATTCATCAACTTTTGGGGTTGTGAGTGTTGAAAATAGATTAGGGTATACAGAGCGCAAAGACCTGCGCATCCACACATAAAAGTAATCAGATAGATCAGCATATGGAACGTTGTCGTAGTATGGTGGATCTGTTGAAATGACTTTGTTTTCAGAAACTGACTGAGTAGCAGCATTTTGCTGTGTGACAAGCCCTTTAGTATTTGCTGGTAACAGTTGTAGTGATTTAACGATCCAATTAATTGCACTCAACCAGTTACCACTCGTTGAGCCAAATGGTGGGGCTTCAGCAAAATCCCAAGACATTGGAAGTGCCTGCATAGAATAAGTCCCTCTAATAAAACCATCCGCAGGAGTTGCCAATGTGGACCAATAGTTAGCTGCATAATCAACAGCGAATGTAAGATAAATAGATATGGCTTCAGAATAGGCTTTAGCCCCTTTTCCTAAGTCCTCTAAAGATGTGCTGTCGCTTTCAAAACCATTTGCAATAGCATCTGCATATACTTTTTCTTTAATTTCTGAAATTAAATCTGAAAATGTTGTAAGAGCTAAGAGTTGTCTTTCTGTGAACAGTTGATCAAATCTATCCATGCCGTATGGCTTGATACCGAGGTACTGGCTGCTCCCTGAGATCTCTACCTCTGGTCTCCAAGTAGGTTTTGCACTCTTGGCTAACATTTCCATTTCTGCAGTCGGAGAAATATACATACGGCCTTTTGGGCCGTTTACCCCAACGGCCATTAACTTATATCCCATTCGCCCTGCGGATGCTTCGCTCTTTATATATTTAGGGTCGATAGGAGAGCCTGAAAGTAGACATTTAAAGTTAGCGCCACGCCCAAGTTTTGTTCCGTTTTTTGATTCGGGGGTGGGTTTGGAATTATGAACATAAAATTCATAACTGTTCTCGTTTAATACCGGCTCAATGTAAGCTTCTTTCCCGGCTTTTTTAGACAGGACAAAAGTAGTAGTCAAAGGAACTTCCTGACCACTGTATGCAGGGTTTGGACTCTTAACCGTTCTTGCCCAAACCCATAAAATCACCTCTAGGTTACTGCCAATAGAGTCTCTCAAGGTCGGGTAATTCTTTGCCAGTTCTTCGGTTACGTTAATGTCAGGGTATAAATTACCGATTCGTTTTTTTGCCTCAACCTGCAAGTAGATACCATAACGCCGAACATCTTCTGCCAAGCCAGTTGCACCCTTCCAGGACTCAACTAAATTCCCTTGTTTTTCAGAGTCAGGAATCGGGCCAATTGGCTCTTTTGACTCAAATAGTGGAGGCACTTCAATCATCGCTTTATTAATCATGATTGGAATTGGGTTAAGGTCAGTTGCGTTACTATTTAGTCCTAATCTTTGTGCTTCGAGAGGGAGCGCACCTCCTCCAGCAAATGGGTCATGAAAATCGGGAACATTTTCTGGATCAAAAAGTTCTTTTGCTTTAGGGTGATTTTTATTTAGCCTGCAAATATCTTCCCAGCTTTCTTTGATTGCATGTTTTGCTCGATTGAGGACTTCGATATTGGTGGTATTTTCCCACTTTACGAGGTCTCTGATTATATTGAAGAGTTCCTCTCTCTTTTTCTCAGCTTCTTGTTTGTTTACACCATATTTGAAACCATCTCGATCTTGATAGCCTGGGTCATTCACCATCTGAGCGAAAATTACCGCTCGTGCAGCAGCCAGTGGTCGTCTTGCCCACCACAGATGCATAGTACTTGGGTGTCCATGTCTTATAGATTTCTCTCGACCGGAAGCTAGATTTATATCATCTAGCGGTAACGCCACTTCAATCAATTTCTTTGGGGATTTAATCTTACTCATTTACTTGCCTTAAACGGTTTGCTCAGGCGCAACTGCTTTTGAGAGCAGGTCACTGAGATCATAATTAATACTGGCTACTCCAAAGTCTGGCTCGACGGTGAACGGCGTTTTAACGTAGTACGGCCCCTCAAACTCATCACCGTCGACAATGACTATGGCGAGCATAAATTTGTCTGCTTGGTTTAAGCCGTAGATGATTTCATTACGGCTAACAGTAATGGTGCTTTGACCTTTGGCGCGGCCTTTGACTTCGATGTGGCGATCTGGCCGAATTGATCCGTCGACATTGACCGGAGGGCGTGAGGTAACATCCCAGCCACATTTCTCTTCGCCTACATCTCTTACTTCAAAGCCAAAGCTTCGCTCGGCATCCATTACGGCATTTATGGCGATGCGCTCCACACGTGAGCGAGCTTCGGCATCAACACTAAATTGGGTTTCGCCTTTACGATGGGCCAGCAAGCCTTGCGGAATCACTAAAGCGCCACCCATTACCACCGGGGTGCTAGAAACGACGTTTTTCAGAGCTTCAAGTTCGGTTTTACGCTGCTCTAATCGAGCGGTGAGTTCATCTACGCGGCGACGTGCCATTTCAGGCTGCATGCGGGGCTGCTTGCCTGCGTTCACATCGTCTTGTAGTTTGATATAGCGATCCGACCAGTAGTTAATTTCTTTCACTAGGCGTTCATTGACTGCCGCAAGGGTTTTATCTGCCTGCCGTTCGCGGCGGCCTTTCACTTCGCCATAGTGTTCCGGCACCAGTTGCTGTGACGCGTGGTTTAAGGCCAATGCTTCAAGGTTTTTGTTTAGCCAGGGTGCATTTAAAACGTCGCTGACTAACTTATGGTCGTAGTCATCAATAGGTTGTAAATCGAGGTGAGGTGCCCACCCTGCATTGACGGCATTACCTTTTTCGTCGATCTCTACAAACTGTAATCGACGTGATGCGATATCTGTGGAATTACCGCCTTCCCTCACCGTATGGTCCACCATAAAGAGTACTTTAGGTTCTAAGCCATCATCATTTGGGTCTACCAACACGGTGCCTTGCTTAAGCTTGGGGCGATGGGCTTCTAACACTAAGTCGGTTGAGGCATGCATTAACGGGTGCGATGGGTGAATCAGATCGGCCATCGGCTTGCCTTGCTGTCGAACATGCTGCTTTTCGAAGCAAATCCGTTCATATTTTCGCAATACGGGGGTTCGCGTTTCACCGATGATGCGATCACGCTCACGAATAGCAGCGGGCACATGACGCACTTCGAACCGGCCCGATTCACGGTTACGCATTTCGCCACCCAAGGTTTGGAAAGCTTCGGTAAAAAAAGCGCGAATGAAGTAAGGTTGCAGTTTACGGGCTTCTGCCTTTTCCATTTCTTCTTTGACAGCATAGAGCTCTTCAAGCCCCATGTGCTGTTCAACCAATGCATTTCGGCGTAGGATTTCTTTTAAGTGGTCAGCATCAAGCGCACCATCGATCACTTCGTTCATTTTCGCTTTGGTTTCTGGAGACTCGCCGTAGCGGATAGCATCAACCAGCAGATCTTTTAATGAGACGTTATCGAAGGCTTCACCGAGCACATCGAATACTTTGCCGCCTAACGCTTCTTTTTCAATTTCGATCTTGTCGAAGAGTTTTTTGAACACTTCGCCTTCGCGGGTTTCGGCGGCAACGATATTCCAGAGGTGACAAACCTCTGTTTGACCAATACGGTGAATACGGCCAAAGCGTTGTTCCAGTCGGTTTGGATTCCAAGGTAGGTCGTAGTTCACCATGAGATTGGCGTTTTGCAGGTTAACACCTTCGCCGGCGGCATCGGTGGCAATCAGTACAATAACTTCAGGACCGTTTCGGAACTCTTCCTGTACTTTGCGGCGTTCATCCCGGTTTGTGCCGCCATAAATAGTACGCACAGCGTTGTCGTTGCCCAGCATGTCTCCGATGCGCTTCACCAGGTAATTCAGGGTGTCTTTATGCTCTGTAAAGATCAATAACTTGCGACGAGCGCCACTGGCAGTGAACATTTCGGGTTTGTCTTGCAACAGGTAAGAAAGCTCTTCCCACTTTTTGTCATTTCCGGATTGCACAACGGTAAGCGCCTGATGCTCGAGATCTTTCAGGCTAAGTATTTCGGCTTCAAGCTCCGGAATGGTTTCTGCGGCGGTGGCCTGATCGAGCACTTGCTCAGAGAGAATCTCGTATTCTTCTGCACTTAAGTCTTCATCGAGTTCGTCGAAGTTATCCGGAATATCGATTTTCTTTTTAACGCTGTATTCGCCCAATGTTTCAGCTACGCCAGCTCCAGCCGAGCCGCCTTTTTGAACGGCCTGACCACGCGCCATTAGTTTGGTCTCTTCTAGGCGATCTTCTAAGCGCTTGCGGCGACGTTTCAACGATTGGTAGATAGCTTCAGGGCTGGAAGCAAGCCTGCGTTGCAGCATGGTTAGTGCGAAGCCAACGTTGTTCTTCTTTTTGCTGTCGAGGTTATCGGCGCGGTTCATCTCTTCACGCACGTAGGTGGTGACCTGTTCGTATAGTGATGCCTCCATCGGCGAAAGCTCGTAATTGGCTGTATAAGCGCGGCGCTCTGGAAACAGTGGCGTACCATCAAACTTAAGTAGCTCTTCCTTCACCATACGACGCATCATGTCTGACACATCGACCTTATGGGCGCCTTCGCGGAACTTACCGTAAAAGCGGTCGCCATCTAGCAGGGACAGCCAAATCTGGAAATCTTCTTCTTTACCGTTGTGTGGTGTTGCAGTCATCAGCAAGAAATGACGCGTGATGGAGCCAAGGAGTTCGCCCAGTTGGAAGCGTTTGGTTTTATTGATTTTGGTACCGAAGTAACTGGCCGATAGCTTGTGGGCCTCATCCACGATGATGATGTCCCACTCGGTGTTTTTGAGTTTTTCTTGGAATTCTTCGTTACGAGATAGCTGGTCTAAACGGCAAATGAGTTGGTCGGACTCATCGAAGTAGTTGCCAGAAGCGCATTGCTCTTGCTTTTCTCGGCTGAAAATATCGAAGGTAACACCGAACTTTTCGAGTAACTCGTCTTGCCACTGCTCGGTGAGTGAGCCAGGAGAAACGATCAAAATACGCTTGGCATCACCGCGCATAATGAGCTCACGAATTAAAAGCCCTGCCATGATGGTTTTACCGGCACCGGGGTCATCGGCCAATACAAATCGAAGCGGCTGTTTGGGTAGCATGGCTTCGTATACCGCAGATATCTGGTGCGGCAGTGGCTCAACGTTTGAGGTGTGTACCGCCATCATTGGATCAAACAATGCTGCTTGGCTGATACGGTATGCTTCTAAGCCCAATTTGAATTCGGCACCCGGCGCATCAAATGCCCAAGGGCGACCAACAGTAGCCAATTCGAGCCGCGCCTCATCCGAACGAAAGAGCATTTGCTCGCCCAGTTTGCCTTGGCTGTCTTTGTAGTAAACCGTGATGGCAGCATCACCGACAGGTTCTACCTGTACGACGCGGACGATCTCTTCGGCTTGGATGCCACGAATCTGAGCATCTTTTTTAATTTCTTCGAGTTTTAGCATTAGCGCTCCATATCGTCCGTGATAGTTTCGTCTTGGTAGCCAGGGGCAATAACCAGATTTTCAACCCCATATAAAGCTGCTTTGTTTTTTAAGAACAAATGTTCTCCTGGGCCTTTCATTGCTGCATTCGAGGAGCAATCGACATTCCATAGTCTGAGCAAATAGCCTGCTGTTGCAGCTCTAATCTCAACCTTTAGAACGCCACCCGCCATGCCATAATCCAGTTCAATCGCTTCGCTGTGCTCTATGCGTGGATGCGGCACTAACTCAAGCTCTACAAAGCGATTCCATTGCCGGTCCTGGGTTTCTAGTTCAGCTTCAGATAACCTTGAATCTTCAAGCACAACAGCTGCTTTAATGCGGGTCAATACAAAGTCACGGAACTCACCGTGCTTGCGGTCAAAGCCACGAACGTGCCAACGCAGGCCATTGTCCACCAGCGTATGCGGCACAATTTCACGCGTGGTTTCACCGCTCGATAACGACACATAGGTGATACGCAAGGCTTTGCCTTTGTGTATGGCCTCGGTGACTTTCGCTACTATCGATAAACTCGGCTTGTTAAGGTGATAAGGCGCTTCACACGCAAGAGGTGGTTTTACCTTTCCAGTAAAGCCATCACCGTACCCTTGGCTAATGGTTGCCAGTGTTCTCACAACGTCATAGTCGAACAAGGGCTCAAAAGCTTCACCACGTTTATGCAACTTTAGCTTTTGGTCATACTCAATGTTGCCTGGTGCAAGCTCTCGGTACATTGTGAAGTCTTTCGTTGCTTGTGCGGCCGCTATGCTGAAGCGATCGACTAAATCCGCCCGCACCGCTTCGCCCTTAAACAATAAGGTGAAATCGATGTGGGCAATGCGATCCCTGGTTGCTTGTGGCAACTGCGCTAACTGCGAAAGCCTATCTGACTTCGCCACTACTGTTTGTTTCAGACCATCATTTGTCATGCGTCTTGTTTATCCAATTCAACCAGTTTCTTAAAACTCTGTTTATAAAGTAACGACCGACATCGCATAATCACATTGTAGAGCGACGCTCAACGCTGCTCTTTATCCGCAATGACTAATCAAACTCTACTGGTTGAAGCTGGACAGATGGCCATAAAACACTGAATAGGCTTCAACCTAATTAATTTTATTAGGTATCATCCTATCACAAATTATTTTGTAGGGAAGGCTAAGCGGCAACTTTTTGATCTGGATTGCAATTGCCGCTCAGGTATGGGCGTGAAGAAATTGTTTCATGCCATTGCTGATAGCCGCTATCAATGCGCTACCCGAACCAATGGCACCACGATGTTACCGCGATGAGATACCCCTTTGTCCGTCTCTGTAGACATCAGGACTCGTTGCTCACTCTCCCGAATGCGCCTGGCAACTTCTGCTTGGGCTGGAAGCAATGGCAGCATCCCTTCAGCAATCGCGTCTGGGGCAGACTCTTGGCCACAGGACATCAAATGCTTCCATGGATCTTTAAGAAAGCGCTCAAACGTGATGCCAAATTCAATGATGCGGGCAGAGACGAAGATGTCGCCCCAGTATTCAATGTAGGTGTCTTGGTACATGGAAAGATTCCTCTTATTGGTTATATACCCTTCCTACTTGCAGCCGCAGCGGTGTTACCTGCATTCGCTCCCCCCAATCACATAGAAGACCTATGCTCATGGGGATTCGCTCACTTGCCGCCTAGCTGCAACACCAAGTAGTTTGGGTATAACGTAAGTTCACTTTCCATTTTCCAGAGGTTTTCAAATATGCAAGGCTTACCTTGTAGAGAGCTACAAAGCTTTAAATCGATTGCGAGCATCTTTGTAGTCATAGTGGGCATGTTCTGAGCCACGATGATACAAATCATCCAGGTAAGTTTGTTCCTGCGGCAACTCGTCTTCGCTGATTTCGCGCCACCAATGTTTGTTGGCACCTTTAACACCGTCATGCCAGCGGTAACCGCGCTCTTTTAAATAGTCCTTTACGTCAAACGGCGCACCAAACGCACGAACTAACACAGTTCGCCTGTCTGCTTCAGACAACAAGTTTGCAACGGACTCGGGCAACAAATGGAACAACCAGGCCATCGCCAAACAATCGGTTGCAGCTCGGTGTCCTTCATAAAACCAACCTAAGCGAAGCAGCAGGTACTCAAGTTTCCGACTTTCAAAGCCCAGTGCTTTCCAATCTATGCCGCTAGCTGAACAGGCCCAAGATAGGTGTCCTAATGCGGCAAACCGCTTTTCAAAGAAAGGACGATCAAACTGTGCATTGTGTGCAACCACCAGCGGATCATCGGATAACCAACTCGCTACCAGTGAATCATCAATGTGCTGGCCTTGCACCATATCATCGGTGATACCGGTTAACTCGGTAATCAGTTCGGGGATTGGCTTGCCGGGATCTTCATACAGGCTGATCACATCAACAATCGACGCAATCCGCTTAGCTGAGGGGCTGTAAAGCACCTTAACCATACCAAGCTCAATAATGGACTCGTCATCGGCAGACAGTCCGGTTGTCTCTGTATCGAGCAGCACCATTGGCCGTTCATCACCGACCACAGGAGAAAGTTCAAGTGGCCAAGTCTGCGGCTCACGCGTTAATGGAATACGCTCCAGCAATCTAAAATCTTCTGGTCTTTCTGGGATATCCGCGAGGCGCTCTAGCGGAAATGGCGCAGGGGCTCTTGTCATTGATAGTTCCTCTTCAATTCTGTTGTTCGCTTTGGGTTATTTCACTGTGCCCTGTCCGTTTATAAACGCATTTGTACAAAATGCACCTTGGATACCTCAGCGTTTTTTTAATCTTTCTACTGGGTGAGCCTTTCAGAAAGCCTTAGCTAAACCGTTTAGGTAACCCTTACCGATACCCTTTACGTATGGCTTAGCCAATCCCTTTTCAAACGGTTGAAAAAGGCTTTAACTGAGTTCGACTGAGCATTTTAATGATGCTCCTGACTTCCCTTTAAGCCAGTAAATTCAATACGAAGCAGAATTTTACTAACTGTTTTTAAACCCTTTGCAAAGGGTTCAACAAGCCTTGTCTGACGGTTACCTAACCCATGCGTTAACCAGTAGCAGTAACAGGATCAGTAACAGAAACAAGAGCAGTAGGCAGAAGCAGTATTGTCCAAGCCTTGCAGGCTTTGACGAGGGCGAGCGATCCCCCACATCAAGCTTTTCACCACAAAAAAGAAATCACCCACGACACAACGTCTTACTCGAACAACTACAGTTTTACCTACAATTTTACTTGTAGAAATCAGCATAGCATCAGATACTGTATAAACAAACAGCATTAAGTATGATTTTTCGAGGTTCGTCATGAGTGTCTCGCTGATAGGCCTTAGCGGCGCACTTGCCTTCATCAAAGCAAAGCGCCTTCGTATTCCATTGTTCATGGAACGTGTTTCTGCTGGTTTTCCCTCACCAGCGCAGGATTATGTTGAGCAAACGCTCGACCTCAACGAGCTGTGCATCAAGCGACCGGCTGCAACGTTCTTTGTGCGTGTTGAAGGTGATTCAATGATTGATGCCGGGATTCACTCGGATGATATTTTGGTGGTTGATCGCTCTGTCCAAGCAGAACACGGTGACATTGTCATCGCTGGCATCCATGGTGAACTCACGGTAAAGGAGCTTCAACTAAGGCCGTGCGTCAAGCTGATCCCAAGAAACCAGGCGTATGAACCCATTCATATTCCTGAAGGGACAGAGTTAGAGATATTTGGTGTGGTCACCAATGTGGTGCGAAACATGCGCCGTAAGTCGTGACGCTCCCATGCCTGTATTTGCCTTGGTGGACTGCAACAACTTTTACGCCAGTTGTGAGAAGCTGTTTCGTCCTGATTTAAAGGATACGCCGGTTGTGGTGCTGTCCAACAATCACCCATACACTTTTACTTCCACTCTCTAACTATACACGTTTGACAATGTGAGAATGTCCACTATTGTGTTTACAGACTGAATGAATTGGATATCACCACATGGCAATCGTATACGAGATCAAAACAACAGAAATAAAACCATTCACGTATAGAACCCCTCTAATTACGCCTGATGAAAATGGTGAACTATCTATTAAATACTCTCGACAACAACCTAAGCATATTAAAAAGGTTGTTTTGTTGAATTTGGTTGGTAGAAACACTAATGGCGATATAGTCTCATACGAACCAATGGAACAAGTTAATCGCTTTTTACTAGCACACCACCTAAATGACAATAAGCAAGAGTCAGAACAATACAGTAAAGGCTTAGTTCACTACTTTTCATTCTTATTAGAATTACAGCGCTTGTGGGACTCTGAATACGACGAAGACCTTTACGAAGAATTTATTGATCTGCCTAGACCTAGCTGGGATAAATTCCCATTTAGAAAAAGTGATAAAGCTACGTACCAATACCGAGAGGCTCTAATAAAGGCTGTACTTGAGCCTGACACCCCAAACCATACGATAGCCAGAACTACAGCAATTGCATATATGGGTGCTGTAGTTAAGTTTTACTCTTTCCACATCAGAAATGGCTACAAGTTTAACAATCCTCCCTTTGAGCACGAGGTTGTTTCTATACAATATCAGGGAGGCAGTACAAGCATCGGTGCCTACTTGAGTAAAGATATACACACAACAGATCTGCGGTTGAATTTAGGAAAATCTAAACGTAATGACGGTGGCGCACTATCATCAGCTAGACGAGATTTAAAACCCCTAACAAATAAAGAATGGCTTGCCGTAGAGGATATTCTCACCAATACACGTCGAGTTATCAAAAAAGTTGCTGGTGAAACAACTACTTCCAACTTATCAATTGAATATTGCCTGTTCTTTCTTGTCGCACGATACACAGGGCTTAGAAAGGAAGAAGTGGCTAGCCTTCACAAAGGTCAAGTGGCAAAGCCTGGTGAAGATAAGAAAGCAATGAAGCTTGGTGTTGGCGGTCAATACGGCTCATTAACAAAAACCGCTGGATCAGGTAATAAATCTAGGCAAACAATCATCCCCACCCGAATTATGCACCTTTTGTACGAATACACTAGAAGTGATAGATATAAGAAGCGTATCTCGAAATTCAAAGAACATTGTGAACTTAAGCGTCAAAAAGGCGAACTAGGATACTTTGATGGGGAGGATGGAGTAGATGATACAAAAGAGTATTTATTCATTAGCCAAACTGGTGTCCCACTTTTCACTAAACTTCCCGAGGCCAACGCCAGATGGAATGAAATTAGAGCCACTGTAAATATATTGTCTGGGTTTAACCTAACAGCAACTATACACAATCTTAGAGCTACATTTGCGGTATCACTTTTTAGGCTCCTTTTGAGGCGTGTAACTCCTGACAAAGCACTTGCTTTAGTGAGTGAGTGCCTTGGGCACGGTGAAGAGTCCGTAACGTTAATATACCTTAAAATCGCTCAAGACGAACCTACAGGCGATGAAATTTATGAAGATATCCTTGAATTTATAGGTGCATTTGAAGATGCTGATATAAGTGGTATGGAGAGCCAATAATGCCAAAACATAATACCAGAAAGAGAAAATATCTACTTCCAGGTAAAAACTTAATAAAAGGCAAGGCCGAAGTTAAAACCTTACATTTAGCCGATATGGTTATATGTGTAAACGGCAGTATTCTTCGTTTTGAAAGGTTTGCTTTTAAATCCTGTCCAGTATTGTTTCGAGGTTTCAGAAAGGTTGAAACTAGTCAGTTCACTGACATGAAACGAAGCAGTTTTGTGCGTCAAATATACTCTTTGCTAAGTGAGAACGCCACCTCTACCACAGCCTCTAGATATGAAACGCTAATAAAATACGTTAGGTGGGTGGATGATAGTAACGACACTGAATTAATCGATAAAGACATGTTTCACTGGGAACTAATTGATGGATTCATGACATGGTGTGGGAGGCAAAACAGTAAGGGATTACTTTCTCGACCTGTCTGGGGGAGGCACAGAACAAATATTTCATGGCTTTTAAAGCAATTAAATAGGACGCAGGATACCAAAAGACTTCCTAAAATATCAAATGTTTCAGGACACACGACACCCCACAAAAGTCTTGATATTGAGAGAGAATTAAAACCGATCACAAAAAGGTTGTTTAACTCGTACTTTAAGCTTTTAGAACACTATAATGCTGGCACAATGCCTGAAAAACATCCGCTTTATGATAAAGAATTGCTAGAACTAATAGCCCAAAAAAAAGGGATAAAAGGCAGTGACAGAGTTGCCCATTTTGCTGCGTTTTCAAGAGCAGTACAACCCAGCTCAGGGCATAAAAACAACCCCATCACAAAAATAGCAATGATGCTGTGCTATTTGTTTACGGGAATGAATACAACGCCTTTAGCTAAGATGAAAATTTCAGACGTTAATTTCAAAGAGGTGCAGGGTGGAAAGTACATTCTGGATTCCGTGAAAGGTAGAGCTCAACACCAAGAGCAAGATAACGCACTTGGTTTCAGTAAACACGCAAAGGACTTCATTGAAAGCTGGTTAAATGTAGCTAAAAGCATGGCAAATGGTGATAGCAACAGCCCTCTCTTCCCCTACTATAGTAAAGATGGTCAGATAAAGCTTTACTCTGAAATAGGTAGTTCCCCCCATGCAAGCATCAACAAACTATTGACCAGACTGGACTTCCCTAAAATAACCCCTTCAATACTCAGAAAAACCAAAATGGACACTCTGTTTCAAGCAACAGAGTCTGTTTATCTTGTTGCAATGTCGGCAAACAACAGCATTAAAGTTGTTTCATCACAGTATTTACATGGGACATCTGGAGAGCACGAAAAAAAATTAAATGCGGCAATGGATGCTAAATTTTCCAACGCTAAAGGCGTTGATATCAACACCGCAGTTGAAGAGGCTAAATACAAACATTCAAACATTCTTGATCATTATGAGTATGAAGCACTGAGAGAGGGCTCTAACAGGTCTCATGAAGCAAGAACCCCTACAGGGATACGTTGTAATGATAATAAACAAGGTGCTGTAAAAACCATAAATAAAATGCTAGAGCGTATCGGAGTTGAAATGAACTCTGATGAAGAAGCTTGCACCAGCTTTCTTGATTGCTTTGAGTGTGAGCACCATTCATTGGTCTCTGATGTAACAGATATATGGCTAATGATGTCATTCAAGGAAACATTACAAGAGCTTGAAGTAACACCTGCAATTAACTCAATGCCACCTAAGAAAATGAATACACTATTAAACACCATTGAAACTATTCTAGGAGGATTTAGAGATAAATCTCCAGAAAATTATAAGCAAGCCTATGAGCTACAAAAACAAACATCACACCCCTTGTATTCGAATATCTACAGTCTAAATGATCTGCATGAGGTGTTTTCATGATCTCAGTATTAAAACATAATTTAGCTTCAGTACCAGATTATGACGAAAACATACCAGTAAGTAGTTACAGTGATGGCAGTGTTGAAAGCTACATTTTTGATAAAAAGTGGAAGTTTAGCGGCGCTATTCAAGTAGGCGTTGGTGGTCTAACAGGTATCTCTTTTTCACGGATTGACATGAAATACCGCAAGTACATTCAGTCCACACTCGCATACATCATGGATGAATATAAACAAAAGAACAAAACGCATCCAACTATCGGACAACTTCAACACTGGAAGAATGGGCTGAAATATATTGTTCAAAGCCTTGGCGAGTGTAACTGGAACCTTCTATCAGACGACAGAATATTCAAGCAATTCAAGAAATCTTTCAGTGAGCTAGCAATTAAAAGGAGCCTTTCTCAAACACTAATCAACAATGTAGTAACCACTTTTGGTCTGCTAAATAGCCTGAACCTGTGCCATAGGATTGTAACGATAAAAAGCTTAAACATACAAAGTATAAAGCCAACCAAGCAATACATTGCAATTCCAACGAATATCTACCAACAAATACTTAATGATGCTATCTCAACAGTAGAGTCACTGCACCCCCATCGCCATGAAATATCGGCTCTTATGAACCGAATTCAGACTTGTCAGCGCCGATGTAAAAATGACCCACTAACGCCGATTTAAAATTGACCCACCTGAGTCAAACTATCCGTTCGTAACATGGACAAAGCGGCGGATTATGATCAATCAGGAGCAACTAGTGGAAATACACGTTTTACATCAGCAAGGGCGAAGCATCCGCCGCATCGCAAAGGATATGGGTATATCAAGGAATACCGTTCGCACTTATCTTCGAAATAAAGACAAAGCGCCTGTGTATCCCGAGCGTATATCCCGACCAACCAAGCTACAGCCTTACCATGACTACTTGCGTACTCGGATTGAAGCCGCAAAGCCTTATTGGATACCCGCAACCGTCTTACTGCGTGAGTTGAAATCTCTCGGTTACGAGGGCGGTATAACGATGCTCAAAGAGCACATCAAACAGTACAAACCTAGTGCGCCAGTCGATCCTGTGGTTCGATTCGAGACATTGCCAGGTGAGCAGATGCAAGTCGACTTCACGACTATCACGCATTACGGTGTACGTGTTAAAGCCTTCGTGGCAACGCTGGGTTATAGCAGAGCGACGTTCGTTCGCTTTAGTGAACGAGAGCGCCAAGAAGACTGGATAGAAGGTCTTGAAGAAGCATTTGAATACTTCGGTGGCGTCCCCAAAGAAGTGTTGTTCGATAATGCGAAAGCCATCATGATAGAGCGTGATGCATACGGTGAAGGTAAGCACCGCTGGAATCCTGCACTGCTCTCCGCAGCCAAGAAATACAACTTTAAACCAAGAGCTTGTCGTCCATATCGCGCAAAGACCAAAGGAAAAGTGGAGCGATTCAACTCTTACTTGAAGAATAGCTTCGTCACTCCGCTTGCGGCGACACTCAAGCAGCATGGTCTTAAAATTACCATCGATGTTCTTAATGGACATATCGGCGCATGGCTAGAAACCGTCGCTCATCAACGAACTCATGGTACGACAGGTGCAAAGCCTCAGGTTCTCTTGGATGAAGAGCGCTTTGCACTTCAGTCGCTACCATCGCCGAGACGCCCAACCGCATCACCTACAATCAGCGATAGTGTGATACCACTCGAAAGCTTCCAGCACCCTCTCTCAACCTATGACGCGCTGTTGGAGGTGCGAGTATGAACCTTCAAATGAATCGCATTGAAGCTGCCTGTGCCGCGCTGAAGTTACAAGCTATCGGTCAGGAATGGCCGAGACTGGCAGAAATCGCCAATAGCCGTGAACTGAGCCTAGCCGATTACTTAGAGTCACTTCTGAGCGCAGAGCTGGAAGTGAGAGCAGAACGCACAAGAGCCACACTAACTAAGTTCGCCAGCTTCCCAATGGAAAAAACGTTCGATGATTATGACTTCAAGTTCGCAACGGGTGCGCCGAGAAAACAGCTCAAGGAACTAACAGGGCTAGCGTTCATAGAGCGAAAGGAAAACGTGGTATTACTTGGGCCAAGTGGCGTCGGCAAGAGCCACCTTGCAGTGAGTCTTGGTCAACTCGCTGTCCAAAAAGGTTTTAAAACGCGGTTCATCACGGCAGCAGACTTGATGCTTCAACTCTCTACTGCGAAAGCTCAAGGTAAACTAGACAGTTACTTGAGGCGCAGTGTACTTGCTCCCAGACTGCTTATCGTCGATGAAATCGGGTATCTACCGTTCGGCAGAGAAGAGGCCAACTTGTTCTTTAACGTCATCGCCAAACGTTATGAGCAAGGCAGTATTATCGTGACCAGTAACTTGCCGTTCTCTCAATGGTCAAATGCGTTCGCCGACGATACAACACTGACGGCAGCACTGCTCGATAGGCTTCTTCATCACTCACACATCGTACAAATCAGCGGTGAGAGCTATCGATTAAAAGGAAAAAAGGCGGCTGGAACCATACCAGCGGCTCTAGAAAGTCTATCTGAAGGTAAAGGTTAATTACGTGGGTGGGTCAATTTTACTTCGGCGATAACGCCGATAAGTGGGTCAATTTTAAACTGGCGTTGACAGACTATATACGACGAAGAAAAAAATCGAAAAGACAGATCGTCTTCTCTAGGCCAGATAAACGACAGGACTCGTAATAGAATTCGGAAGATAGGTCATAACATTCCTGATTTTAAGCTTACTCGTGACGGCACAAACATTTCTAATATTCTGACTCCCTGTGCGATAGTTTTACTGGCATTTAGCGGTGTAAGAGTTGGAGAGTTAAATAGCTTTACTAAAGATAGTTACGAAGAAAGGGAAGGAGAACACGGCGATAACATATGCTTTTTGAAAGGTGAAACTACTAAAACAGTCAATGGTATTCCTAAAAAAGAAGTATGGCAAACACACCGCATATCTAAAGATGCACTTGAGTTAGCCTATGACTGCACAGCATATCTTCGCACAACCTACATAGATGATGTGAACAAGCAATACACTGAACAAAAGATCAATTTAGATGAGTACAAAAAAACCTTACGGGTGCTAGAGTCTGTATTTCTGCCAGTAACACTAGGAGGCTCTAAAAAGACCAACTACAGCTCAACGGCTGCACGCTCAAAAAACCTCAAGTCTTATTTGGAACAACTAAATATTAAAGCAACAAAAGAAGATGTTGATTCATTCAATACCCTTAACCCTTCATGGCACGGAGAACTCAAAGAAGGTCAATTCTTACCTAAGATCAGTGCTCATGACTTTAGACGAACATTCGCAGTATTCTTTAAGCGTTATGGATTTGGAACAACGTCAACAATCAAGTTTCAATATAAACACAGAAATATAAACATGTCCGAATATTACGGCAAAAACGCCCAACTTCAGTACTTCGAAGATGTCTTGTTAGACTCTGACTTAATCCAACTATTGCATGAAGAAGGGGTTAACATTGCAGTCGATATGTTTGATGAAATATACAACGCTTCAGAAACGCTAAGTGGGCTAGGTGGAGAACGAATAGCCAAGGATAAGTTTGAAAAACTACGCTCTGGAGACAAGGTATATATGACGCGGACTGAAATTGAGTCCCTAGTTCGCAATGGCACGCTTTCTATTGTCAAGCTACCTACAGGCGGATACTGCACTAATTCGTCTTGCAGTAGAGTGTGTGGTATTGGCGAGTTCTCCGCTGAAATTAAACCATGCGAACATCAGATAATCACAGACAAGGAGGCCAAAAGAACTCAACGTCAAAATAAGCGGCTAATAAATACATTTCGAGATTTGAATAATGGCGACCCTATGATGAAAAGTATACTTATCGGAGTTAAGCAAAAGATAAAAATAAATGAGTCATTGATTATCAACCATGGAATTAAAGTCACAGCCTTTGAGGATAATATCAAAGGCATAATCGCAACCAGTAGAGGTTAATATGAGAAAATCAGGAAAAGCATTAGCGAGATTGCGAGCAGCTTTAGAACGCCTAATTTCGGGCAAGCCACAAAATGTTTCACCTTCAGGTAAATTAACCCTTAATAAAATAAATAACGAAGCTGGACTTGGTAACAGTTACATACACAAATTTAAAGATTTTATTGAAAATGAAGCAAACCCAGCCATTGAGTCGTTTAACGCTAATTACGATCCCGTCAAAGCGAAACTATTACAAAACAAGCAGAATCTAACTGAGAAAGAAAAGCATAAAGCCAGAATGAAGAAAGAAGTCAAACTTAAAGAGCAATACCGCCAAGAGCGAGATGATCTAAAAACTATAAACAAAGAATTAGAAACACAAATTAGTTCTTTGATGTTCAGGCTGTATGAATTACAAGAACAACTTAATGTACAAAATGTTGTGAAGATCTCTCAATAACTATTGCCTTAATGTCGGTGGACAATAAGATCGTGACTCTGACACCAATGTCTGAAACTTTTACATTAAAGATTAAAACTTTTCGGGGTTCATTTGGCTGGTTCTTTTGTGTTTGGACTGCCATTTTATAAAACACGTTTCTGGACAGAAGTTCGTTAGAGTTTCTACTTAATTTAGCAAAATACGGATTAAGTCAGGTATGGGAACCTGATGTTAGTTGTTAGTTATTGCAGAATGAACTCTGTTCGTCTTTTGATGTGCAGGATATCTTCTCACCTAAAAATTCTGATACTTCAGAAGTAATCGTTAGGTTTGTATACGTATAACCATACATTAAAAGTGACGTGGCAAAATGGTCAAGTTAACCAGCTAATTATCAATGTAGCATTTGATAATTAGCTGGTTAAACGCTTCATGCGAAAGCAATTTAGAGTTCAAAAACATTCCGTCATCGTCATACATAACAAGAGAAAAACGGCTAAACTATTTTGTGTACCCGAGAGTGTCCTGAATTCTGTGTAACTGTCTAAACTTAAGCCTTAAAGGCTAAGGATGGACAATATGGATAAGAAAGCACTCGAAGCTTTTGCTCGTGAAGCAGCAAAGTCAATTAAGACAGAATCTGATCTTGATGACTTCCGCAAAATGTTAACCAAGGTGACCGTTGAAACGGCGTTAAACGCTGAACTCGATGAGCACCTTGGATATCAAAAACACCAATCTAGAACCAGCTCCAACTCCCGCAATGGCTACTCGGGCAAGTCAATCATCACCGATGATGGAGAAATCGATATCGACGTTCCCCGCGACCGTGAAGCCAGCTTTGAACCTCAACTCGTCCGCAAGCACCAAACTCGATTCCAATCCATGGACGACAAGATATTGAGCTTGTACGCGAAAGGCATGACCACACGTGAAATCGTCGCAACGTTCAAGGAAATGTATGATGCCGATGTCTCGCCAACGCTGATATCAAAAGTAACGGACTCGGTGCTTGAGCAAGTGATTGAATGGCAGTCGCGACCTCTCGACGAAATTTACCCTATCGTCTATCTCGATTGCATCGTGGTTAAGGTGCGTCAAGACAAGCAAGTCATCAACAAAGCGGTCTATCTTGCGTTAGGCGTCAACATGGAAGGCCAAAAAGAGCTGCTCGGCATGTGGCTCTCTGAAACGGAAGGTGCCAAATTCTGGCTTAACGTGCTGACTGAGCTTCAAAACCGTGGGGTAAAAGACATCCTTATCGCTTGCGTTGACGGGCTAAAAGGCTTTCCTGACGCCATCAACACTGCGTTCCCAGAGACGCAAATACAGCTCTGTATCGTCCACATGGTGCGAAACTCGGTCAAGTACGTCCCTTGGAAAGACTATAAAGCGGTGGCGACTGACCTGAAGAAAATCTACCAATCAGCCACAGAAGATGAGGCTCTGCTGGCTCTAGCACAGTTCTCTGACCGATGGGATAGTAAGTATCCTCAAATCAGTCGCTCTTGGACGGCGCATTGGGACAACCTCAACACCCTGTTTAACTACCCAGAGGATATTCGCCGAGCCATTTACACGACTAACGCCATTGAATCCCTCAACAGCGTTATTAGAAAAGCGATTAAGAAGCGCAAGCTCTTCCCAACGGATGAATCAGCTAGAAAGGTGATCTACCTGGCTATCCGAGATGCTTCCAAGAAATGGACGATGCCGATCAGAAACTGGCGACAAGCTCTAAACCGCTTTATGATTATGTTCGAAGACCGACTCACTCAATACATGTAACCCCGACAGTTACACAGAATTATTTACAGGGTCGTGTACCCTGCAAGCAGCCACTCAGCCAGTATGTTTGATTGCAGATCTTTGTACGAACCCAACTCTATTTTATAGTTATCCATCGTGTTAAAGATTACCTTTAACTCCCAATCATCCATCACTAACTTGCCTTACTGAGTTACACTGCTTACTTAGATGCTTGTAATACTTTTTCGAGCTCTTTATTTTCGATAACGTACAGCCTCTGTCCACGGAAAGGGGTCGTGTATATCGCGTTTTCTTCTAGCGCTTTCGATTCATGACGTTGAATCCAGACAGTATAACCAGGCTCTGTTCTCAAAAATGCATCACGCTCTGCTTGGTTGGATGGTACTAGATGTAGCGGTATCTCCAATTTTCCCGCGTATCCAAAAGTATTGTGGTATTTCCCTATAAATGAGACTTGATTCCCTTCAGATTGCAGTTGATGGATACGTTGACCTGGCTCAGTTACGTCGTAAACATTCTTGAGTACAGGAGACAAACTGGCTAATAGCGCAGATAAACTTAATAGTAGAGCTCCAATGTTCAATGCCAAACGATCGATAGGAAGTGTTTTTTTCCACAAAAGTAAACCGATAAGTAGTAGAGGAAGAATTCCCCAACTTTGATACAAATCAGTAATCTCTGCGCTTCGAAACGCTTTTGAAACCCAAAATTGTGAACCAAAAATTAAAACAACAATCAGGATGAGAATACCGACTACAGCGAACTCTGTTTTGAATTTTCTTAAATCAACTTGCTTAGCAATCCAAACAGCGACAAAAGGAAAAGTGGGGAATAAGTAATGGATCTGTTTACCGCTAAAACAGCTAAAAATTACAAGTATAATCGCGAATAAGGCAAGACATAAGGTATCACCGCGTTCAGTGACCACCCATGGTCGGCTACGCCAGAAACCACTTAAGAACAACCATGGAAATAAAAGAGCAGGAAGTAGAAGCACGTACCAATAGAATGGTCTTGCATGAGCAAAAGAATTTTGCATTCGATCAACAGATTGCCCCCAAAATATTGCTCTAGCGTATTCTTCACCTCCGGATATGGCGGCAGGGATTGCCCACATTAAGATAATAGCGACAGAGATAAGAACAGCCCAAAGTACTGCTTTGAAAAAGGCTTTATTAATATTGGACGGCGAAGGGTGCCAAATACGAACTAACATTACAAATGGCAAAAAATGCACAAAAATAACAGGACCTTTAGTAAGCAGCGCAAACCCGATTGCAGTTCCGGTGAACCAAATCCATACTGGTCGGTTCGACTCCGAGTATTTCCACAGACTCAATATTGCCAGCAAATAGAATACCGTGAGTATTAAATCAAACATTATCATGCCCGAATACAAAAACCACCCTAAGAAGCTAAACAATATGAGTGGGGACAAGACTTGTGCCTGTTTTGAATCGGGGTAAACTTTCCGAGCCAGTAGATTAACGAGAAAAAGATTTAACAAAGAAAAAACTGGCACCACCAAACGCGACACTGTTTCTGAAGTTCCGAATACAGACCAAACGATGTTAAACAACCAGAACATAAATGGCGGTTTATGGTCATAGGGACTTCCGTTTATGTGTGGTACTAACCAGTTTTTATCTAGCCACATTTCCCACGCGACAGATATATAACGGGTTTCATCTATAGGTAAGATAGGCCTAAAACTAACATTTACCGCTATAAAGACCAGCGCAGTGATAAATGTTAGCAGCCAATATTGCTTACTAGAGACACTAATAGGGTTAGGGTTAGGGTTAGGGTTATTTGTTAACATAGAATTGTTACTCACATCATAATAAAGATAATAAATCCATTTAATTTCTTATTTGATAGTCTTACTGGGATTAAAGAATTAGCCCATCGTCCCGTGTCTTCGCAGATCCACGCTTTCTAGTTCTGACCTAGCAAGTATCTGAACAAGCTAACCTAGACTTTGTGAAAACGGGTATCATAATTCCTCTTCCATTTTTAATAGTTCAACACGGCTCTTAATATGATCTCTGTAAAGAAACCCTGTGAGGATAGCGCTCATGACACCAAAGAAAATGCTAAGGTATATCATTGTGTTACTTGAAGACTGAATTCCTGCCCCCACAAGTGCAAAGATAATAATTTGCGGGAGATAACCGAGTATACTTGCAGTAAGAAATGCGAAAAAAGGTACTCGGACACTACCTGATAAGACGTTAGTCACAACGTTGTTCCCAATAGGAAATAGCCGTAACAGCAATATTTTGTAAAACGGCTTACGACTGGCAAAGGAATTGAACTTAATCATTTTGTTCGGGAAGCGTCGATATAACCAGTTTGCGAATATAAACCGAGCGCAGTAATAATTTAGTGCCGCTGCAAAAATACAAGCGAACAATGTTAATGTAACGCCTAAGTTGATACTGAATAAATACCCAAACACCAATGCAATTGCTTGCTTTGGCCCGCTAAAAGATAAAAAGATGACACTGAAAAGGAATACCACCATTTTCCCTGTCGTACCATTTTGTTGGATGTAACCGACAAGCCAGTTCTTATCTGTCAAATGAACCATAACAGGATTATCAAGCTGATTGGCAATCAGTACCCCAACAACAATGAGAAATAAAAGCTTAATCCACTTCATTATTTGCTATTCACACTACTTACAGCTTTGACCATTGGATTTTTAGTACGTCGTTGTAACCAAATGACACCAAGTAAATCTACGATGCCGACCCAAGCCCTGTTCCAAGCGTTGTAATTTGAAGTGCCGGCTTCTCTGTCTCTATGTGCCACTTGATGAACCACAATTTCACCATCTAAGGATTTGATCAACGCGGGTAAAAAACGGTGCATATGGTCAAAGAATGGCAATCGAAGATAGGTAGCTTTAGGAATGACTTTTAAGCCACAACCGGAGTCTGGTACGCCATCACCTAACAGAGCATGTCGTATTGTATTGGCGACTTTAGATTGGAAACGAACCCAAGCAGTATCTAAGCGTTTAGCCCTGTAGCCTGCAATACAGAAATGTGGTTTTTTCACTTGAGCGGCGAGCTCTAACATACTTGGCATGTCTGACGGATCATTCTGACCATCGGCATCTGATGTAATGATCCACTCACCTTTCGCATGTTTAACTGCGGTTAAAACAGCGGTACTTTGTCCGCAACTTTTCTCATGACTCACAATCTGCAAGTCGCAACCACACTCTTGTGCAGCATCAAGCGCTTCCTGCACGGTATTATCGGTACTGCCATCATCAGTGATGACAATTTCAAATTGAGGATAAACCTTCAAGCTGTCATGAATTTCTTTAACTAACTTCCCTATATTCCCTTGTTCATTTTTAGCTGGAATAACGACTGATATACTCGGCAACATGAGCTCTAACCTTGTTTAAGCTATCTGTAAATAAAAACCTACAGAAAATCATTTTTCTTATTTGTTATAAAATTCTCGGTACCATGACACAAACTCAGCGATACCTTCTTGTATAGATACCTTTGGCTTGTACCCGGTTACCTGTAAAAGATCTTCAGTATCGGCGTATGTACGGTAGACATCGCCCGGTTGCATCTCTCTGAAGTTCTTTTTCGCCTCAATACCTAGTTGGTTTTCTATCCCCTTTATAAAATCCATAAGATTTATAGGAGAACCATGTCCGATATTGTAAACCGCAAAAGGAGCAGAGCTACTCGCGGGTGAGCCGTCCTCAACCTTCCAATGCTTATTTGGGCTAGGAATGACATCTGCAATCCGTACGATACCCTCAACAATGTCGTTAATATGTGTAAAGTCCCTCCACATATCCCCATTGTTGTTAATATCGATGGTATCTCCTTCTAGTATCTTCTTAGTAAAGAGAAAAGGCGCCATATCGGGACGTCCCCATGAGCCATAAACGGTAAAGAAGCGTAGTCCAGTGGTAGGAATTTGATAGAGATGCGAATAGCAATGCGCCATTAACTCATTAGATTTTTTTGTCGCTGCATAAAGGGAAACAGGATGATCAACGCGATCTGACGTAGAGAACGGGACTTTACTATTTAGCCCATAAACGGAACTGGAAGAAGCATAAACTAAGTGTTGAATTCTATTCTGGCGGCAAGCTTCTAATATATTTAAATAACCGGTCAAATTAGATTCAACGTAACAATGGGGGTTATCTATTGAGTATCGTACACCTGCTTGCGCAGCAAGATGAATAACCCGCTAAAACTTCTCTTTCTTAAACAACGTATCAATTGCTTCTTTACTCGAAATATCAAAAGGATAAAATCGAAATAATGGGTGTGCGGAGAAATGCAATCTTGCATGTTTGAGCGCTACATCGTAGTAATCGTTAAGATTATCCACACCAACCACTTCATGTCCCTGAGCATTGAGCTTTCTAACCGTTGCACTTCCTATAAAACCAGCAGCTCCAGTCACTAAGTACTTCATAATTAATCACTAAAATTTTTCTCATATAATGTGTATTTTTGTTAAAAATGTCAACCTCATTAACATGATTTCATGAAGTTGACAGCGATTAAAAAAGGTTGATTTTTTACCAAAAAATGGGCTTACCACCCAGTTAGATACAAATTTTCATTACAGCTTTTGATAGACTCATTAAGGAGAGTCCGGAAAACCGCTTTTGAAGGTAAGCGTAACGCCAACCACACATTCCAATCCTAACTGATCAACTTTACCCTGTCTGCCATTATCAACTGCCAGGGTAATCATCATGCACCGTACCAAAGAACAATGGCTGGCCTTGTTTGCCGAGCAAGCCCAAAGTGGTCTCACCCAAACTGAATTTGCAAAACGTCAGGGCATCATTCCTACATATTTTAGTTATCGCAAGCGTCAGTTGTTGGCGTTTCAGGATGATGACGGTGGCTTTGTTGAGCTGACGCCACAGGGTTTGCAGCTGAATCAATCCATTTTGCTACGCAAGCGCGATATCGAATTGCAGTTTCCAGCCGGCACCGATGCACAGTGGTTAGCAGCCTTGCTAAGAGCGCTCTGACCATGAAAATGTTCTTCGATGTGCCTAAGGTCTATTTGCATAAACAGCCGGTCGACTTTCGTAAATCCATTAATGGCTTATCGTTGCTGGTCGAGCAAGAGATGCAGCTCTCGCCATTTAGCGGCGCACTGTTTGTGTTTTGTAATCAGCAGCGTACCCGGTTAAAAGTACTGTACTGGGATAGCACCGGGTTTTGCCTGTGGTACAAACGGCTTGAAAAAGACAAGTTCCGCTGGCCACGGCAGATGCCTGGCAAAATACTGTCTATTAGCGAGCAGCAATGGCATTGGCTGTTGCAAGGTGTCGATATCCAAAAAATCACCGCCCATCAGCCACTGCATTACCAGAGTGTGGGCTGATATGACGATCGGCTATAAATCCTTATGATCGCATCCAAAACAATCTAAATCTTACCAAGCACTTAGCTAAATTGGCCGTTACAATAGCGGCCATGAAAAAGACACCTCAATCCTTACCTGATGACGTTGCACTGCTCAAGAAAATGCTGCTTGAGCAGACGCAAAAGCTTGAGCGCAAACTGGCGCAAAAAGATAAACGCATCGCCAAATTAGAGCGGGTTAACCAGCAACTGTCGGACAAGTTGCAGCAGTTGCTGGAGCGTTACAACCTGAAGAAGTACCAGAAATTTAGCCCCAGCAGTGAAACCTATGAAGGTGAAGGCGAGGTGTTAAATGAGGCCGAACAGCTTATTGAAGACGAGTCAGTAGCGACAGAGCCAGATACTCAGACGACCGAGAGCGCTAAGAAAGCTGCTAAGCCACGCCGCCCACGGATTGCCCCTGAGCTGCCGCGCGTTGATGTTATCCATGACATTGACGATAAAACCTGTGCTTGCTGTGGCCATGCGCTACATCAAATGGGTGAAGAAGTTAGTGAGCAAATCGAGTTCGTACCGGCACAAATCCGGGTGCTCAGAAACGTGCGGCTGAAATACAGCTGCCGGCAGTGTGAAACCACGGACACCAAGGTCGACATTAAAATTGCCGATGTGCCACCGGCGGTTATCCCTAAGAGCATGACCACACCGAGTCTGCTTGCCCAAATCATCAGCAGCAAAATGCACTATGGCTTACCGTTGTACCGACAAGAGCAGTTGTTTAATCAGGCCGGTATTGAGCTTAGCCGTCAAACGATGAGCCGCTGGCTGATAAGCTGTGCAGAGAAACTGAAACCGTTACTGGCGTTAATGAAAGCTGAGCTTCTGAAACAGCCCGTGCTGTGGGCAGATGAAACCACGGTTAATGTGCTGGATGTTGAGAAAAGCACCTGTTATATGTGGGTATATGGCTGTGGCTTAGAAAAAAGTACCGGCCCCAAGCTCGTGCTGTTTGATTATCAGGATAGTCGCAGCAGTAAACATCCCACCGACTTCCTGGCGGGGTTTAACGGTTATCTGCAGGTCGACGGTTATGCCGGATATGAGAAAACCCACGCAACCTTAGTCGGCTGCTGGGCACATGCCAGACGTAAGTTCGTCGAAGCCCAAAAAGCGCAGGGTAAAGGCAAAACCGGTAAGGCCGATGTGGCTCTTAACCATATCCAGAAACTCTATGCGCTGGAGAGTAAATTAAAAACTGCGCCGCCTGATAAGAAATATGAAGCCAGGCAAACGCTAGCCAGGCCGTTGCTCGCGCAATTCAAAAGCTGGTTGGATAAATCAAGCGAGAGTGTCACGAAAGAAAGTTTACTGGGAGCGGCTATTACTTATAGCCTGAATCAGTGGCCCAAGCTTGTCCGCTATCTGGATGATGGCTGTCTGAATATCGACAACAATCGTGCGGAGCGTGCCATCAAACCGTTCGTGATTGGTCGCAAGGCGTGGTTGTTCGCCAATACCAAGACGGGAGCACAAGCCAGTGCGGCACTGTACAGCCTGGTCGAGACCTCAAAAATCAACGGACTGGAGCCGTATGATTACCTATGCCGCTTATTAACCGAGCTACCCAAAGCCAACACCCAAGAGAAACTACAGCAACTCCTGCCTTACTGATCACCAGCCACACCGCAAGGTGTGGTTGGCGTTACGCTTACTTTTGAAGCACTCCTACTTTAAGCTGACACTTGCTGAGTTTTAATCTGACCACTTTTCTTAAGCGTGTCTTAAGTAATCAGCACTAACATCGGATTGCATATATCTGATTTAATAGGGGATGTCGAAAAGCTAGGGAATAAATAGAGAAGCTACAGAGATAAAATTAAAAAATGGCGCGGAACATTAAAAACTTCAGCGGCTTCGATGGTACGCCAACACAAACCTATGACTGCTCAGCAGTCATATCAATAGTTTATGAGAATAATGAAGACTAAATCAACGCATTGGGATCCCGTAGTAAAAGTGACTCACTGGGCAGTAGCAAGTCTATTTCCGTTGAACTTTTTCTTAACTAAGGCAGGTAGTGACGTCCATCAGTACATTGGTTATAGCTTAGTCGGCATCATTGTTATCCGACTGGCTTGGGGTTGTATAGCACCACCTCCTGCAAGACTTACATCATTTTTGCCTTCTATACCTAATGCAGTTAGCCACCTTAAAGAGGTAATAGAGACAAGCACCGATGATTATCAAGGCCATAACCCGGCAGGAGCTGTTATGATTTGGAGTATGTGGGGAAGTGTTCTTGTCGCCGGTACATCAGGCTTCATGATGGAAACTGATCAATATTGGGGAGAAGATTGGATAAAACTGGTTCATCATGGGGCGGTGAATGTATCCTTTCTTTGTGTCTGCCTCCATATATGCGCCGTTATTATCATGAGCCGCATAACAGGACGGTCATACTTACGGAATATGCTTCCTAAACGCAAAAATACTAAGACTTAAACTCTCGCTCACTGAAACGTTATTAATGCTTCACATCCAATAGTAGGTCGGTTCTTAATAGAAAAACTCCAATGATATCTGCGACATAAATCATCAACGATTAGCAAGCCCAAACCATGTCCATCCTGATTAGGAGACTGACTTAAGCCCGGCCCATTATCCCTAATAGCTAATGAGTCTGTGGATACTTCTAAAGTTACGACGCCTTGAGAAGTCGCTGCAATCGCGTTTCTCAATAAGTTTCCTATCACCATATTCAGCACTGCTGGCGCGGCTTTAACCGATGGTCTCTGATGAAAAATTAGTTCAACGTCGATATTTTTGTCTTTTGCCTGAGCACTATTGAGTTCAATGATGTTCTCAAATTCGTCTTTGCTTACCATTCTTTCAACAGTGTCATCTTCACTGCGTTCATAACGCACAAGCCCTAGTAATGCATCAACCATCGTGGTCATCTGTAATGTAGCTTCATTTATACGGACGACCTGTCTTTTTTGAAAATCGTCAGATACCTTTCGTTCTAAAAGTTTACTTGCGCCTTTCACAATGGTTAACGGTGTTCTTAGTTCATGGCTAGCATAACGGGCGAATGCCTGTTCACGCTTTAACAAATTGTGAATATCATGACGGTATTGATTGAGCTGATCCGCTAAAATCTGAAATTCACTGGCACCACCTGGTGGAATATCAAACACATGGGTGCTATTACCGCTTTGTTCGGTTAATTGCTCTATCAAATGATTAATGGGAGTTATCAGGCGTTGTGTTAAACGATTCAACAGTAGTCCAAAGACAAGCAATAGCCCCGCAATACTAGTGATCACTATTAGACTGGCATACACTATTTCATATTCACCAAATTCAATTTGATTGATATCAGATAGCAATATGACGGGGTTCCTTTCTCCATTGTTTGTGTAGTAACCAAAGTAGAGCATCAATGATTCATTCCCGTAGCCAACTTCACCGACATAAGAGTCTCTGCCTTTGAAGTACTTATGATACTTTAATGGGACCAAGCTGATATCGTTATATGCATGAGTGAGAACATCTATGGATATTTCACCATTTTCTCCATCAATAAACCTCTGTATTGCTTCATTTTTATCTATTTCTATACGGCGTTCCCCGACTTTATCTTCAGACCAGTGTAAGGCTGCAAAAAAAATCATATAGCTGACTAAACCCATCACGAGGGCGACTATCGTAAAAAATATCGCTAGTTGGCTTGTTAAGGTACGAGTGCTGGCAAAGTTAGTTTTTTTCATTCACGTTCTCCAATCGAAAACCAACCTTAGGAACCGTAATCAACATAGATGAAGCGAACGGTTTATCTAACTGGGTTCGCAGTTGATAGATATGACTGCGCAATACGTCATTACTAGGTTCATTGTCTTGCCAAAGCATATTGATGATATCAGTGCGCGTTACAATTTCAGGTGCGCGTTGGCAGAGTAACTCTAGAATTGAATAAGTTGTGGGGTTCAGAAGGAGCCGAACTCCATTACGATAAGCCTGATGTGTTTTTTGATCGATGAGTAAGCTACCAAACTCCAGGGACGAATCTGTAACCGCTCGTCGATAACGTTTTATCAGTGCGCGTAAACGTGCATCTAAAATTTCAAGGTCTACTGGCTTAGTTAAATAATCGTCAGCCCCATAGTTGAAACCATTTAACATATCATTTCGGCTGTCCAATGCGGTTAACATCAGCACGGGAGTTCCGTTCCCTGCCTCTCTAAGCTTCTCACAAACCGTCAAGCCATCCATACGTGGTAGCATAAGATCAAGAATGATGGCGTCAAAACCTGATTCTAACGCAAGTTTTAGAGCTAATTCTCCATTGTCGGCATAATCAAGCTCAACCTCTTCACTCGCAAAGTAGTCAAACAAAATCCCGGCAATTTCCTTGTTATCCTCAACTATTAATATTCTTTTCATATAAAATCTTTCTTTTTCTTATACTTACAATGGTGGGCACATTCATTGGCTTTAGCCGCTTGTTTACTCCAGCTAACATATTGTATTAAATAACCAAACCACTCTTGAACAGGGTAGCCATACAAGAACGAACATCGGGAAGAACGTCTTATTGCTCCTCCCGAAACTATTCTCATAAAATGGTCTGGTCAAAAGATTGAGTTTGTCAGGTTGTACAAGTTACAACCTTGTAGAGCCCCTCCCTTTTCAAATAAACAAACAATCACGTTTATTTATCGACATGGGAATACCATCCTTTTTGATAAGCCATACTGCCAAAATTAGCATAGGCATGCGCTTCCTTAGTCAGGGCTTGATCAAGCTGAGTCTCGATAAGTTGTTTACCATCTACCAAGAAAGTTCTTGGTGTTTTATCAGGTTGAAAAATTACCGCTTTGCCATTTTTAATATACGCAAAGTTCTTATCATATTGCAGCATTGCTCTCAATTGAGCATCATCTAATGGTTTGGTGAAGTCGTTACCAAGCATTGGGTGCTCACCGGAAGCGCCTATTAGTGACAGAAGTGTTGGGGCAAGATCAATCTGGCTTGCTAGCCGAGCATCCTCTTTATGCTCCACATCGTTGCCAAAAATAACCGCAGGGATATGGAAGTGATCAACTGGGACTAAACTCGCACCAGATACTCGGGAATCATGATCAGCAACGACCACGAATATCGTATCTTTCCAGTATTCCGATTGTTTTGCTTTCTTAACAAATTGTCCCAAAGCATAATCAGAATATTTAGCGGCATTATTACGAGTTTGTTTTTGACTGTCGTACGGTGAAATTTTGCCATCTGGATAATCGTACGGAGAGTGATTCGACGAAGTAAATACAAGGCTAAAGAATGGCTTACCTTGTTTATGCAGCTCGGCGAACTCTTTATCCGCTTGATCATACAAATCTTCGTCAGATGCGCCCCAAGAACCATTAAAGTCGATTTTCTCGAAATCACTGCCTTGAACAATATCTTGAAAACCATTACCTAAAAAGAATGTCTTCATATTATCGAAATGCGCTTCACCACCGTAAATGAACTGTGTGTGATATCCCTGCTCACCAAGAAAACTCGCTAAAGTAAAAAAGTTTTGCTGAGATTTACCCAACTTAACGACAGAACGTGCTGGGGTTGGGGTGAAACCAGTCACAACAGCTTCAATCCCTCTGACAGAACGCGTACCGGTCGCGTATAAGCGGGTAAAGTTCCATCCCTCATCCATGATTTTGTCGAGATTAGGAGTCAGTGGCAATCCTCCTAATTTTCCTACGTATCTCGCCCCCAAGCTCTCTTGCAGCAAAATAACTAAATTCTTCTTACGACTAGGAAAACTAGAGGTATGCATCGTTTTTGTTGGAATAAGCGGATCAGAGAATTCAGCATGTGGATTTTGTAAAGTGAGGCGAACTTGCTCAAGCAGATCATCTTGCTCCAGAGCGCCATAAAATTCAGCACTCGACATTTCATTCTTTGCTTGTTTCCACGCAAATGCGACTGAATAAGCAGAATTTAAGCTGAGATCATTTAACAAGTGATCCGTTGAAAATGCCACTAATGCCGGGTTTATCGGGCGATGCTCTAACGTACCACGAGCACCTAGAATAAGAAGGCAAGCAACAGCAAGTTGCATCGCTACTTGCTGTAAGAGCGCCCCTTTGGTTTCTGTAGGCCAAACGATATCGAACACTTTACTCAACAATCTGGCTGCGATGAATAGCCCTGCTACGGTGACTAGAATTTCGATTTTGTAACCCGAAACTAGCATCGAAAAGACTTCTTTTGGGTAGACCAGATAATCGATAAACAATCGGTTTGGACGCAAGTCATATTCAAGAATGAACGTGGGAGTAATCAGTTCAAAGAACAAAAACAACATGCTGCCACCCACTAAGTAAATTTTTAGAGGTAGGCGAAGGTAGTGAGTCGCTTTTAGCAATGTTGCCAGCATTATCAGCAACAATGCTGGTACTAGCAAATAACACACTGCCGAAATATCAATGCGAAAACCACCGAGAAAAATTTGGCCATAGTCAACAGAGGCAAACGCACGCTCACTCTGCCATAACGAAAGCATCAATCGCGAAGCACTCAATAATATTAAATCAATCAAAGCAAAGCACAGCACTGGCAGTAAAGTGCTCATTTTTACTCTTGAATCGTCATTGCTCTGCGTTGAAATTAGCGCAACCATAGAACCGTTCCCCAAATAGCCAGAGAACAAATCATGCTCAATAGTACTAGAGCGGAGCCGATATTCTTAGCTACGCCAGATAACGTGTGATACTCCAATCCTACTCGGTCAACCACAGCCTCAATTGCGGTATTCACCATTTCGGCAAACAGCACTGACACCATGCCCAACATAACTAATAAGGTATGCATAGCCGGTAAATCCAGCCAAAATGCAAAAGCGGATAGCGGTACAAAAAGCATTAGTTCTTGTTGGAAGGCAGCTTCGTTTTTACAAAGCCATTTGAAGCCGTTATAGCTATGGACAAAGGTATACATAATACGATGAATACCTTCACGTTTAATGATGATTTCTTGTTGCATGTTTACGGTACGCTATAAAATGGTTATGAATCTAAGCGGCAGCTGTATGTGATGTCCAGTTCTGAATCTTGAACTTCTGTGTGAACACCATACACCCCAAGCAAGCTATGAAATAAGTTATCGTGTGATAATGTGTGTTTCTGTGCTTTTTCTTTAAGACATTGAGTACTTAGCCCTTTTTGCTGAGCATACTCTTCTGGCATCCACATTAACCAAGGCACTTGTGTTTGCTCCTTCGGTGCTATCGCATAAGGAGTACCGTGCAAATACAGCCCACCTTCACCCAGTGATTCACCATGATCAGAGATATAGGTCATCATGACGTTATAGTCGTTCGACACGCTTTTCAGTTCATCAATCACTTGGGATAATACATAGTCGGTATACACCAGTGTATTGTCGTAAACATTAACGATTTGTTTGTCGTTACAGTTTTCAATATCACTACGATTACATGCAGGTTGGAACGGTGCTTGAGCATCAGGGTAACGCTGCCAGTAAGTCGGGCCATGGCTACCTATCGTATGCAAAACCAACAACTTGTTACGAGAGCCATCATCGATAAACTGTTTGGCATCTTTAAGCATCGCAACATCAAAACAAGTTGAACCGTTGCAATCGTCATTTTTAAGCGATGCATCGATGGAAATGTAAGTTAGATTTTGAGCGACACCTTTATCGCCTCCGTCATTATCAATCCACATGACATCAACGCCTGCGTGTTGAAGTACATTGAGTACATTGTCCTGAGCAGCTGCGCGGGGTTTACTGTAAGAATTGCGAGTCATATTGGAGAACATACACGGAACGGATAACGCTGTGTAAGTGCCACACGAAGACACATCCTGAAAGGCAATTAAGTCCATATCTCTCGTGTACGGATTGGTATTTCGCTCATATCCGTTATAAGCAAAGTTCATTGCTCGTGCAGTCTCACCTAAGACGACGACCATCAACGTTGGTTTTCCGTTAGGAACTTCAACCACCTTCGCATCTGTACCTAATGTTTGGTAAGCCAGTTTAGTTTCGAAATAGGTTTTCTTAAGGTATTTTGCGCCATTGTAGATGTGCGCAGGATTAATCATTTTGTTTAAGTAACTATTATTTCGGCCTACTGAGGCGTAATCTTTGTAACAAGTCTCCGCAATAAGACCAATACCAACAACAGCGACAAGAACAAGACCAACTCTGGAGAGAAGAGCATATTTCCAATTTTGAAACGGTGTTATACGAACGGCGGCTATGAAGCCACAAGGTACGACACCAAAAGCGAATAAATAAAAGACTGTCGTATAATTGAGGTAGAAAAAGGCTTCAGATGAGTTAGTTTCAAACACACTTTCCATCATAGTGGAATCAAACATGGTCTGAAAATTTACCGCCGCGTACAATGTCCCAGCAGAGGTCAGTACCACAAAAAACATAAACGGCTTAAAAATATAAGACCAAGCAAATGCTGAGAAAATAATAATAAATGCACAGGTCAGTAACACCGGCGCGGTATAAGGGAAGACAGGATTGGAAACGTCTGAACTCAGATTAAAAATAGTTTTCAGTACGGGATAATTCATCACAGTACCAAAATATACAGCACACAATATAACGAGTGTTGTCATATGCATCGGTATACGATACGTAGGCAATTTTTTTATTAACATCATCAATGATAAACCTGGTGATATTTCTTATGGACATAGGAATTTAGTTATTTCAGAACTAGTGAATAAAATGGAATAGACTTTCACAATTCTGAGGTAGGGTTAGTATTGCAATTGATGTGTAAAAAAATTGTCGACAACGGTATTTCTGGTACACCAGCTTTCTTCTCACTGCCTGATTATATTGAAACTCAAGCCTGCATCGCATCACTGGTATTTTTTGCTATTAGCGACTTCGAATGTCTTGTCGAGATATTAAGTACCTGTGCATTCAGACAAGTTCTAGCCAACTCAATTAATGGGATATTGAAGTTAAAAAATCCCAAGAGTTATGGTTCAATTCAAGAGTCCTGACACTAATCAGTAAAACAAATCTAGTAAGAAGAACCCAACGGGTTTCACTTTCAAGAAGGCCCAAACTATCATCGCTTAGATTAGAAAAACTAGGTCTATACAACGCCAGAAAGAAGCGCCCTCATTCTTTGGCTGACAAACAATGGGGCAAAAGTGTGTTTCAAACTTTGTTGGCACACTTATCTAAGATAGCCATGTTGATAAAGCATAAGTTTCGATCTTTATTGTCACAATCACCACTCGACGACTACGAACCAATCTGGCATGCGAGACTGAGAAGTTTTAGACATTAATGTTATGCCACACTTAATTGTTGAGAATTAATGAGCCCCATATTAAAAAATTCTCAACTTATTGCTTCATATCGATGAGAATTACACAAATCAGGCTACAGGCTTTGTTCAGAAAGGTTTTTCATAACATTTTAGGGTGTAAAACGTGTAACGGTGAATAATGACGGCTGCGTGGTTGCACGGTCGCGTGAAGCTAAGTTACTCGGTATAAAAATGGGCGTACCCGTCTTTCAAATCAAAGCTGAAATGCAGCGTCATGGTATTTTGGCATTCTCGTCCAATTACGCGCTGTACGCAGATTTGAGCAGTCGAGTGATGCGCACTTTGGAGGAGATGGCACCACGAGTAGAGGTTTACTCCATTGACGAAGCGTTTTTGGACTTAACCGGTATTGAGTCTGCCCTATCCCTTGTCGAGTTCGGACAACAAGTGCGAGAGCGCATAGGCCACTGGATTGGGATCACCGTCTGTGTAGGGATTGCACCGACTAAAACACTCGCCAAACTGGCAAACCATGCCGCTAAAAAGTATCCAGCCACTCAGGGCGTTGTAGACCTGACCAATCCAGATCGGCAACGTCGATTGCTCGCATTAGTCCCGGTTGATGATGTTTGGGGCGTTGGTAGACGGCTTTCTAAGCGTTTAAATGCGTTGGGTATCACCACAGCCTTAGATCTCGCCAATGCCTCTCCTAGAGCCATCAGAGACCAGTTTTCAGTGGTTTTAGAGAGAACCGTCAGAGAGCTCAATGGTGAGTCGTGCATTGAACTTGAAGAGATCCCACCAACTAAGAAACAAATCGTCTGTAGCCGTTCATTTGGCGCAAAAGTAACGCAATTTGAATTGTTACGTGAGGCCGTATGCGAATACGCAACCCGTGCCACTGAGAAGCTACGCAAAGAACAGCAGCAAGCCAAAGTGCTGACCGTGTTTATACGAACCAGCCCCTTTAAGGACAACGAGCCGCAGTACAGCAACTCTGCATCGGGTGAGTTGCTGATCCCCAGTTGCGATACGCGGGATTTTATCGAGCTGACCAATCACTTACTCAAGCGGATTTGGAAGGATGGTTTTCGTTATGCCAAAGCGGGCGTCATGCTGTCTGACTTTTACGATCCAGGCATGTTTCAACCAGGACTATTCGATGACGTATCGACCCGCTCTAATAGCCAACAGTTAATGTCTGTATTGGACACCATTAACCAAAGTGGTGCCGGAAAGGTTTTCTTTGCTGGACAAGGACTCAAGAAAGATTGGTCGATGAAGCGAGAGCATTTGTCTCCCGCTTATACAACACGCTGGGACCAGTTACCGCGAGTACGGTAATGCTCTCTTTATTTGCTGCTTGAGTTTTCGATAATGTGGAGCGTACGCTGAGGGAACGGAATCGTCAGACCAGCCGCTTCAATGGCTTCTTTTACTTGTTTATTTAAATCCCAATAAGCTGACCAATAGTTTTCATTTGTTGCCCATGCTCTCAGCTGAATATTCACTGCACTGTCAGCCATGGACGCAACCATTACCTTAGGCGCTGGATCAGTCATCAATCTTGATTCATTTTCTGCAACACCTTGCAATATTTTCAACGCGTCATCTATGGAGTCTGAATAGGAAATACCAACAACAATATCCATCCGTCGTTTACCATTACGGGTGAAGTTTTTGATATTATTTCCCCATAAGACGCTATTCGGGGAAGCAATATACAATCCATCTATAGTTTCAAGCACGGTTGTAAAAAGATTTATCTCTTTAACTGTCCCTTGAGTTGAACCAAACTCAATAAAATCTCCAGATTTAAACGGTCGAAGGATCAGTAGCATGATTCCAGCTGCGATGTTACTGAGCGTATCTTTAAGCGCAAGACCAACTGCCAAACCTGCCGCACCAACCAGAGCGATAAGACTAGCAGTATTTACCCCAAAGATGTCTAAAATAAATACACCGCCGATGACATAAACCGCGTAACTGGCTACGGTTGAAAATATTGGTATCAGGGTCGCGTCAACTTTATTCAACTTAGAGTTAGTGTCTTGAATCGCTTTGCGCACTGCTTTTGCAATAAGTGAGCTTGCCACCCAAATAACAATAGCCAAGATTAAATTATAACCAAGCGCTACTATTGTCTCTGAATGATTTTGCCAAAATTGAATAAGTGAATCTTTCATATCTCTCTCTCTTTCATTGTGCGCATGTGAGTTGAATCCACATGCCCACTTATTATTTTTGATTTTGCTATTAAATCACAGACGAAACTAACCAAGTGTTGTAAGCACAAAATGCGATTAGCAGACCTGCGCCTTCCAATCTGTTAATCCGTCCAGCATCACGAAATCCATAGGCCATAAATAGCAAGGCGATTGTCAAACCCATCATAACTAACCAGTCGCGAGACATAACCTCGGAAGACATACCTGTAATCGGCGATATAACGCCCGCGATACCAACGACAGCGAGTAAGTTAAACATGTTAGAACCCACCACATTGCCAATAGCGATATCATGCTCACCTTTTCTAACTGCAATAATGGATGCTGCTAATTCAGGGAGTGACGTGCCCAAAGCAACAATCGTTAAGCCGATAATTAAATCACTAACACCCAGTGCCTCTGCGATACTCACTGCTCCCCAAACGAGTACTCGTGAACTCACTATCAGAAGAATCAAGCCAATCACCAGCCAAAAAATAGCTTTTTTGATAGGCATCTCGTGCTCAACCACTTCTTGATCCATTTCACTTTCTAATTTATCCCCTTTACCTCTCATAGCAGAGTAAATACTCCAGCCAATTAAGGTAAAGAACCCCACCAGAAGAAGAACAGACTCAAAACGTGTTAGCGAGCCATCCCAAAGGAAATAACCGAGCGCAGAACTAATAAGCAATAATAAAGGGATCTCCTTTCTGACTATTTTTGATTGCACCAATATTGGGGTAATAATGGCTGTTAACCCTAGAATTAAACCTGTATTGACGATATTCGAGCCGAGCGCATTACCGAGGGCTAAATCTGGATTGCCATCAATGGCCGCCATTGCAGAAACAACCATTTCAGGTGCAGACGTACCGAAACCAACAATGACCATTCCAATTAGCAATGACGGCATGCCAGCATGTTTAGCAGTAGCAGCAGCACCTTCAACGAAACGGTCAGCACTCCAAACCAATAGAATGAAACCACCTAAAATGGCTAAAGAAGCAACTAACATTAGACGACACTCCCATTTGTAAAATGGTTTTTGTTATCAAAGGAGATGCAGTTTGGAAGTTGTTTAATGGCTTTACTGAATGAAAATTTACGAGTATTTCCACTGGCATAAGACGCCAATCGGTTGATCGTAATAACGATGGTTAGCTGTGACATGAGTATTTCCTTGGGGTGGTTTAGACAAAGGCAAACGAGACTCTCCACCCCGAGAGCGCCATTTGCCTTAAGTCTTGTCAATCCAAGTATGGACATAACCGCCACGAACTGCTGTTCGGAGACTGTTGACGGTTATCGCAGTAAAAACTGAGAGACTACTCCCCTAAGGTTAGAACTGAATGATATAACCATTTATAGCCATTTACAACTTAGCAATAAGCGTTCACTCTGCGACGCAGCATGTTGAGCTTATCAACCTGGCGTCGAACATCACTGAAGAATTCTTCTTTCTCCATGGCCAGCGCTAGCTCCCATTCTTTGGCTAGACCTTGGCAGTCCAAAAATGAGTATCTCAGCTTCGTCTTTGAAATACGCAGTCCCTTGCTAAAGACCACGCGCTTGCCTCGTTGACCGTGAAAGCTGTTGATGTACCACTCTATGCCAAAGCCATACTTAAAGTCTCTGATACGGACACCAAGCAGCCCCCAGTCTTTAAAGGGCGCATTCCCTCGAACCTTGTAATGGGTAACCCAAAAGTCATCAACTTCAGCTCGTGCCAGCGCTTTTAGCCTGTCTGTTTCTTGCTGAAGTAAATCTGATACCTCTGCTTTCCATTGTTTATTGACGATTTCTACCAAACCAATTTCCCCATCCAATTAACCCCAAAAGCCAAAACCACTATCCGTTTGGCTTTTGGATCGAAACGCCAAACGTAAAACTGCCGTAACAATCACTGTTTGGCGTCTCGATATAAATCAACTCGCGCAATCCCATACCTGACAAGGGATACAGCCCGATTTCACTTAAAAACACCTAAAAAGACGTATCGTCATGAAGATACAAACCGTTTGGCTAGTTCAGGCCAGAATGCAAACGACGTTTGGCGTCTCGATTTTTTTGACTAGGTCATCCGCCGCCAAACAGCGCCTATTCTCATACTTTTGCGAAAATGCAATAGGCAGATAGATGAAAGGATTTGTCACCTTTCTGCCCACCGCCAGTACACCGAATCCTGATAATGACATTTGAGTGAACCGCCAGAGCACTTGGAAATGCCCAAGCGTGACCTGAGCGGTTAGTTGAAAACCGTTAGAGCACTTTGAGTGCACAGGAGATAAGTATGTTTGTACTAGGCGTAGATATCGGTTACTCGAACCTGAAGCTGGCTATTGGCCAATCAGGCAGTGAACCGAAAACCATTATTCTGCCTGCGGGGGCCGGTCCTGCGGATCGTATGCCTGAGCGTATCGGTGGAGGCGATGATGAAACTTGTTTGTATGTGTCAGTCGATAATGAGCGTTGGGCCGCTGGTGTGCCTGCTGGACGCCTTCAAGGCTGGGAACGAGAGCTCCACCCGGAATATCCGACCACAAAAACCTATAAGGCGCTTTTTCATGCTGCCTTGTTGATGGCTGAAACTGAGTCCATCGATTTGGTTGTCACTGGATTACCGGTTTCCCAGTTTCATGAACCACAACGTAAATCTGACCTTGTGAAGCGTTTAAAAGGAGTCCATCAAGTGACGCCTAAGCGCAGCATCACTGTTCATGACGTCAAAGTGCTGCCGCAGCCTGCCGGTGCCTATATGGATCTGGTTCAAACAGGTGGAGATTTGGGCTTGATTGAAGAAGGTCGCGTCGTCGTCATAGATCCCGGCTTTTTTTCTGTTGACTGGGTTGCCCTTGAGGCCGGAGAAATTCGCTACAGCTCATCAGGAACCAGTCTTCAGGCAATGTCCGTGCTACTGGAAACCATTGATAAGCTGATTTCGGAAGATCACGGTGCCAAAGTAGGTATGGATCGACTTGAAAAAGCCATGAGAACCGGCGACTTGCAGGTGCTGCTATTTGGTGAAAAAGTCGATATTTCACCTTATCTGAATGCTGCCATGAAAAAGGTAGCGCCTGTCGCTCTTACAGCCATGCGCCAATCAATGCGCGACGAAAGCATTAATGCGGACTTGGTATTGATCGCCGGAGGTGGAGCCTTGGCTTATAAGGAAGCGGCCAAGGAGATTTTTTCACGAAGCAAGATCATCGTGCCGGAACAGTCTGTTTTGGCGAACGTCCGAGGCTTCTGGTTTTATGGGGCCTGATTATGAGAGTTGTCGTCAACATTCCCCCAGGGAGCCACCCTGAACTGCTTAAAGAATTAGAAAAGACGCCACCACGGGAACGCGCTGAGCGTCTGCGGATGCTGGCCACCTTTGGGTTAATTCACATGAGCCAACCCAATCTATCCACGGCATCTGTACCGGTGGATGGCCATGCTCCAGAAGTTGAAACTACTTCTGTGAGTACAGCGCCAGAACCCAAAGCAGAATCACGTAAACAATCATTAAAATCAAAACTAGGGCTGGGCTTATAACATGGCGTTATCAGTTAGCTGGCTCGATGCCAGGTTAAATAAAGAAGCAAAAGAAACCGTAGTAAAAGCCGACCGAGATGGGCTAAGTGCTCGGGTATCGCCCAAGGGCAAAATTGTTTTTCAGTTTCGTTATCGTTTCGATGGCAAGCAACAGCGGGTAGACATAGGTACTTACCCACTAATGAAGCTTGCTGAAGCCAGGAATGAGCTGGACAGGTTAAGGGCGGTACTTGATCAGGGCAGAAACCCCAAGCTCTACCTACAGCAGGAACGGGCCAAGTATTCTGCCAACCAAAGCTTCGAATCGATTTTTCGAGACTGGATAGACTCTGCCGGTAAGCAAGGGCTAAAGGAGAAAACGTGGCACTACCAAAAACGCAGCAGTGAAATATATTTGCTGCCCCGACTTGGCAAGTACCCATTAACTGACATCAATGAATTGTCCTTGCGAAACTGTCTTCGTGAGGTTTCGGAGTCGTCCCCTTCAAACACAGAACGTCTAGTGTCTGTGCTGCACAAGTTTTATGACTGGCTGATTGATGAACAAATTTTGGAAATTAACGCTGCCGCTGGGATCACAGCAAAAAAGGTTGGCGGTAAAAAAGGCAAACGAACTCGGGTGCTAAATGACAACGAGATCAGGATACTTTGGCGCTATTTGCACGAGTCAAAAATCACAGAGAAGAACCGCATCTACATAAAACTGCTTCTCTTATTGGGAGGGCGCAAGGGCGAACTCATTCAAGCTGAAAAGCATCACTTTGACTTGCAATCTGCAATGTGGACAGTGCCCATAGAGATCCGCAAACAAGGTGAGAAAATTGGAGCGCCGATCATGCGGCCATTGATTAAGCCAGCTATTGAGCTGATTGAACTGGCGATGCAGATGAGCAAATCAACCTACTTGTTTCCCGCGAACGGACAAGAAGAGCTTGCCACAAATGGCTTTGATACCACTATTCCTAATAATGTGAAAATCTGGGCTCGCAGATCGCTTGGTGTTGAGATGGAACATTGGTCTATGCATGATCTTCGCAGAACGATGCGAACGCGAATGTCTGCCATCACGACGCAAGAAGTTGCCGAGTTGATGATTGGCCACAGCAAAAAAGGGTTGGATGCTATCTACAACCAATATCAGTACCTGGATGAAATGCGTCATGCTTACGACGTTTGGTATCAACAGCTAGAGACCATCATCGAGCCGACAGGCTTTCCATTCAACTGGCGTTTCGGACAATAAAATAAAAGAAAGAGGCTCAGTCCTCTTTCTTCTCATACTCCTCCAAATCTTCAATGTGCCACAGCTTGTTTCGTGTATTTCGGTTGATACGAGGTTGCGGCAAGCTGCCATCTTTTATTCTTCGCCAGAGAGTCGTATAGCTAATGTGGTAACGAGCCATCACTTCGTAAGATGTTAGAAAAGGGGTTATCTGGTGCGCTACGGCTGTCATCTGCATTCTCCTGAAAATCAATGTAAAGCTATCATCGCCTGATTCATCACTTGTTGATGGTCAGAAAGATGCATGATTTGTTCAGAAGATCAGCCTTATCATGACACCGGTATCATTGTGCAGTTTACCAAATTTCCAGTTTACGGCGAAAAGCGCCGTAAAATCGCATTAAGTTAAACCATCTTTATCGGTATGCACGCTCTAGCTACTAGGAATTCAGCGTAGCGGTATACTTCGTAAGTGCATTTCGATGGCTTCAATCACTGACCTAGTGAGGGGTAAATGCGCTTTTTCTTTTGCCCATACCTCATGGAAGCCAGCTACAGTTTGCTTTGCAGTATCTAACACCAATTTTTCTGGCAACATGGCTTTAGCCGCTAAGTGTGATAGCTCATCCAGCGTGAAATCGCTGAATTTCTTGCTACGGCTCACCTTCAGCGATGCACTATCATCGGGGATATAAGGAATGGTTGAAACAAAGTCATAAACAGGTGCAATAGACGCAGTGCGCTTATCTTTGTAAATCACAGACCAATTCTTCAAATGCATATCGGCATTGCCAATTAGCGTGTTGAACACCAATCGGCGAGTAAATTCTGCAATGTCTTCGTCTTGCCCTTCAATACCGATAACCTGAGCAATATTTCGCATACTGGCTTTTTTGTATTTATCTTGAGGATAGACGCCAAACACTTGCGCAAAGTCCTCAATGTGAACAGCTTGACCATCTGCACGGTCAAAACGCTTGATCACAAAAGCGCTATCTCCAAATTTGCCAATGCCATTTGGGATATTAGTAATCCGATTAATAGGGAGTAGCTGCGTTTCTGGCACGTCCATTCCCAACATTCGAGCCAGTTCCATCATTGAATATTCATTTTCTGGCACAGCTTCAAATCGAGACGACGGTAATTTTACAATCCAAGAGCCACCTTGACCGGTTGCTGGGATCGTCAAACCGCCATTTGCCTGCTGCACAGCTGAAAACTTCAATTGCACTCCCGCCAATGAAAAACGCATTGGTCCATCTGTCTTCGTTTCATCTTCTATGTCTTGATGCACATTAGGTGGTAAGGCTTCACCATTCGCAGGCTCAACCGTGATTGCGCCAGCCAAATCCTGTCCAAGTACCCACAATAGAAAAAACTCCCGCGCTGGATTAACACCGGCACGCTCAGCCAGGTAATGACGCATGGTTTCTTCTGGCAAAAGGTTAGAGAAAAACGGAGTTAACTTGGTTTGGGTCGGTTTGAAGTGAGTCAGCAGGCCACCTAGCGAATCTTTAAAGCCAAGTCCTAACACAGGACGCGATTCGTCATGAATGTACGAATCCATAAAGGCAAAAAGCGTTCTGTCATTGCCCACGTTGGTGATCGTTGCAATGGGTTCACCGTAAAGCAAAACGTTGAGCGTAGAGACATGGTTAGTCATTGTCGTCTTCCTCTAACTGATATGCGGGCGACATTGGCTCACCCTCGTCGCTGATGCCGTTAACACCTTGGCCACTTCGAATGATCGACTTGATGGCAGGTACAGATTTTTTTGGCGCAACAAATAACTCTAGGTCCAGTACACGGGCAAGTGCAATCAAACTGGATATTCTTAAATCAACACTGCCAGACTCGATTTTCGAAATATGGCTTTGAGGCACACCCGAACGAGCACTTAACTCTCTCTGGCTAAACCCCTTTCGTACCCGAGCTTCTCGAAGACTTTCTAGTATCTGCTCTGTTACATAGCTCATTTCGATACGCCTTAATGCATCACTTAAGAATAATTATATACAAAAACATATCACAGCAACTCAAATAACACAAATTTGATTAGCCATTACATATCAAAAGCCATGACCTGATACATAATTACATATAAGTAGAAGGAGATTTTTGTCATCGACAAAAGAGCGATACTCTCCCTGATAATCGCGAACTGACGCATCAAACTCCCTAAGTACTTTTGTCGCTCAGCCCTTATACAGCAAGGGCTACAGAAGAACTCGCGTCAAATCGCCAGAAGATAAGTGCAACAAAGAGGAAGTTTGTACACAGTTACAGGAAATTTTGTACACACAAGTCGAAAAACAAGTGCAAAATGATGGTGTAAACAGCAACTAAATTTGAAGGTAAGTCTGATATCTCAATTAGAAATAACCGTATTGGTTCGCTTCAAGCATCTTCAAAAACAAATACTAAAGCAAAAATCACACCAACAATAAACTCCCTCATTAAATTTTGTAATTTGGTACAGAAGAAAACATTTACCAAAAAAAGAGACTCTTTTTAACGGTAGTACTTTTTACGCCAAACCCAGTAACTACAAGGCCTACAGCCAGGTTTGTGTCATGGAATTTTCGCAAAAGGCCTCTAAAACGGAATTTGTACTCAAGTTTGTACACACTTTCCGAGGTTACGCTTGAACATCATTGAAAAGCAAAGAAACGAGAAAAAGACAAAAAGCCTTTAAATTCAGTAAGTAGAGATGTTATTGTGGTGTGCAATGAAAGGTGGTTTTAAGCGTTGAAAGGCTGGGCGGCATCAGGGTGCGAAATAATGGCAAAAGTGCGGCGGCGGGCCACCTCTTGCTCGAAAGGAGACAACGTCATAATTCAGTCTTCTGTGTCAGGGCGCGAAGCATGTTCACGCCACAAGGATTGGTAAAAATGTGCGCTATTTTACCCAACAGTCCGGGCCAGACAATCATTGTTTACACAGGCGTTGCTCCAGTTCGCTAAGCGTTGTCACCTGCCAGTCTGGTGTAATCCCTTCGGGTAGTGTGCGCTGATGGCTGTTGACCCAGCAAGTTGCCAGACCTGCATTGATGCCACCAAGAATATCGGACTCGGGTGTATCCCCAACCATTAACACACGTTCCCGGGGCGGATTTCCCATTTTATTCAGTGCGTAATCGAAGATTGAAACATCCGGTTTCGCCACACCCACCTGCTCAGAAATCACCAGCAGGTCGAACAAATGCGCGGTACCCGTTCGCGCCAGGCGGCGTTCCTGTAGCGCCGTAAATCCGTTGGTGATGATACCCATTTTCACTTTGCCATGCAGAGCATTGAGCAGGGAGATAGCGCCAGGCAAAGGCATACAAATTTCCGCCATGGCATTTAAAAAGGCATCATTCAGTTCAGCAGGTGGCACACGTAGTTTATCGGCCCACCCCTGGAAGCGTTGGTGCTGTAATTGTAACGCGCTAATCGCACCATTTTGATAATCCACCCACAACGGTTTATTTACCGCCTGATAATCCTGGAAATCTTCGGATGTGAATGTAACGCTATAATCCAGAAACATTCTTTGTAAGCCGCTGAATGCGTCAAATGTAAACAGCGTTTCATCGGCATCAAACAGAATCCAGTCCCACTGCATGGCTTCGCTCCGTTGTTTCTCGTTTTTACTCACCCCAGCGGCAGAGCCATGACAATGGCATCCTCACGCCCGGTTGCGCACGGATAGTAATTACGGCGCACGGTGACTTCGTTAAACCCTAATCGCTCATATAAGGCGCGGGCGCCCTGGTTCGATTCACGGACTTCCAGCCACAATGTTAAAACATCAGACTGTTCCAGCACCGCTATTAAATAATCAAGCAGCTCTCGCCCCAGCCCTTTACGTTGCCAGGCAGGATCAACGGCAATATTGAACAAGGTCGCCTCATCCAGCACGACCTGGGTGATGGCAAACGCCACCAACTGACTATCCACCCATAAGCCATAATTGCGGTAACGCTCACCCTGGTTGCTGATAAGCGTTTTTTCACTCCATGGGAAAGCATGGCTGCGTTGTTCAATCGCCCAGGCAGCGGCGAGATCAGCCTGCGTCAGGGAAGAGATCGTGTTCATGTTGGCAAATTTGTTTCCACAGCGCCTGGCGCGCCTGGTGGTCCTGATAAAGTTCATCCAGCCCGGGCGAAGACAGATTTACCCCGGGTAACGCCACAGTGCATGAGGCCCCCAGCCACCAGGTATGGCAGCGGCTGCCAGACGGTAACATGCCAACCCGTTCAGGGGATAACAACATGACCTGCTCTGCTGAGAGTTGCAAACTACGCAGAACATCCTGAATAAAAGGGTTGTGTAATTCAGGTAATGGCCGGGCGACTATCAATAGCCGCACCGCAGACGGCACTGTGATAGCAACCTCACCTTGCAACACGCCCGGGCGACGTAGCACCCATTGGGTGATGCCCAGTTGCTGCAATTGCCAGTCTCGTCGGGATGTCATGTGTAGCCTTGTTTCTCGTCAGAAGGGCGCAAATATAGCAAATCCGTCGAATCTGCGCCAACAAACCACTATAATCACGCCTCAGAATATTAAGGAGACAATTAATGTCAGCGTATACCCCTGCCAGTGAAGTACTGCTGCGCAACAGTGATGATTTTCAGGACAGCCATATTTTATTTGCAGGTGACCTGCAAGACATGTTGCCCGCACAACTCCCCTGCGCCTCAGCCAGAGTATTTACTCAACAATATCATCACTGGCAACAGCTACATGCGCAAATGGGTGAACAGGCTAGTTGGGGTATGTATGCAGAGGCCGAACAGGTTGCTGGCTGCGATACGCTGATTTATTACTGGCCGAAAAACAAGCCTGAGGCACATTACCAGTTAATGAACCTGCTGGCTCTGCTCCCCATTGGCAGCCATATTTTTGTTGTGGGTGAAAACCGTAGTGGGATCCGTAGCGCAGAACAAATGATTGAAGCATTTAGCCCATTAACCAAAGTTGACAGCGCACGCCGTTGTGGTCTTTACCATGGTCAACTTGAAAAATACCCCACATTCTCTCCTGACGCCTGGTGGGGTGAATACCAGGCCGACGGTGTTACGGTAAAAACACTCCCGGGCGTTTTTAGCCGTGACGGTCTGGACTCTGGCAGTCAACTGCTCCTGTCCACCTTCACACCGCACACCAAAGGCAAAGTGCTGGATGTCGGTTGTGGTGCTGGTGTACTGGCCGCATCACTGGCGGCACACTCGCCTAAAGTGCGTCTGACATTATGCGATGTCAGCGCTGCGGCGATTGAAGCCACTAAAGCCACGCTGCAGGCTAATGAAGTAGAAGGCCAGGTTCTGGCCAGTAATGTATTTAGTGACATCCAGGGCCGGTTTGACATGATAATCTCAAACCCACCGTTTCATGATGGGATCCAGACCAGTCTGGACGCGGCCCAGCAGTTAATCCGCGGTGCGGCGCGTCACCTGAATATTGGTGGGGAGTTACGCATCGTCGCCAACGCTTTTCTTCCTTATCCAAAGGTGTTGGATGAAACCTTTGGCAGCCATGAAGTCATTGCTCAAACCGGGCGTTTTAAAGTCTATAGCGCCATACTGCGACGTCCTGGTAAAAAATAACGCAAAGTGTGGGGTGTTTCCTGATGCCGTTTTTTACACCATTCAGAAAAACGGCATGTAATTAACAGTTGACGAATAGCAGAAAACCACTAGAATGCGCCTCCGTGGTTACAACACTTTCATGTGTTGATGGTATGCGAAGGTGGCGGAATTGGTAGACGCGCTAGCTTCAGGTGTTAGTGTCCTTTCGGACGTGAGGGTTCAAGTCCCTCCCCTCGCACCAATAATCACTGATATCGTTCGCACTGCGCGAAGGTGGCGGAATTGGTAGACGCGCTAGCTTCAGGTGTTAGTGTTCTTACGGACGTGAGGGTTCAAGTCCCTCCCCTCGCACCAATGCGAAAACGATATATCTCTTACTGTGCGAAGGTGGCGGAATTGGTAGACGCGCTAGCTTCAGGTGTTAGTGTCCTTTCGGACGTGAGGGTTCAAGTCCCTCCCCTCGCACCAGTTCTCTGAATTTTCCCTGTCGTCTTGTGTCATTATTGTCTGTTTGCCTTTATCTCTCCGTTTCTCTATATCAAAGCGCATTACCGGCGGCGATACTGCATAACTTGTGCTCAGGGGAAAACTGGCCATGCCAGCATAGCTTTTAGCAACAATACAGCACCGCTCCCCAGCGCCATCGCAGAAGAGAGTAAAATAAAATGCCGCAGCCGGGGGTGCCACAACATGGCGGCCGTGATTAATAACGCCACCGCAGTTAACACTCTCCATAACGAAAATGGCAGGTCAATAAACGCGAGGCCAAGAATCACCCCGCTTCCCAGTATTACTCCCCATCCCCCTTCAAGATACTTGCACATCACTTCCCCACTACAGGCAGCAAATTGATAACAAGTATCATATGCTAATGGTTATCATTTTCAATTAAATCTTGAATTCCAGGAACCGGGACACAGCGTTATCAAAATGACAAATAAGGCCAGGGTGACAGATTATTCTTAAGATGATAAATTGAGCGATTACGCATAACACTCATCCGACCTCGTTCTGGCTGAACGCCCACGGTTTAAGCCTTTAGATAAGGTCTGGACGTGAAGCCATGTAATATCTTTGATATTGCTATATATTTTATTCTTATCACTAATTTTTATGACAACACCATCATGGCAAGGCCTGATGAAAGAAAAATATCGACTTTCATTACGCCTGTTTTTGCTCCTGAACGCGCTGAGCTCAATTTATTGCATGCTCAACCCGTTAGCCAACAAAGCGCATATTATTGTGCGTACTCCTGTTGCAATGATTTTCATTGGCAGTACTTTTCTGCTTATCACAAATGTTAAAAATAAAAATTTACGTGTCCATATAAATATCATCTCACTGATATTCGGTATTTTTTGGGCCTGGAATGCCGTACTGGCACAACATGCTTTACAGACCACAGACCTTTCATGGTTTATGGTCACATTGCTGGCGGTTCTGTTTATTGGGGCAATTGCGTTTATCAATAACTTAATCAGTTTCCTGCTGCATTGTCTGCCTACCACACTAACCATTCTGTTTCTTTCCAACTGGGAATACTGGGTGCCGGTGTTGTTTGCTTTCGCATTACCAACCATTGGCATCGCCATTCACCAGATAATTAAACAGCGTAACGACCGGTTTATTCTGAGCCTGCTTAACACTCTGGAAGCAGAAAAAGAAACGTTAATCGATCTCAGTATGATAGACCCTCTCACCGGGCTGTATAATCGGCGGGGTTTTGAGAACCGGACAGAAAACGCCTTAGCGGATCCCTCGTCTGTACATACATTATTACTGTTGGATATTGACCATTTCAAAGCTTATAACGACCATTACGGGCACATGATGGGCGACCAGGCATTGACGCGTGTTTCTGCGGCCATTCGCGATGCCGTTCGTTCCAGAGACATTGTTGGTCGCTATGGTGGTGAAGAGTTTATGGTCTTACTGGTCAATACAACGCCGCAGCAAGCCAGCGAAACGGCGGAACGCATTCGCCAGCGGGTTTATGATCTCTCTATTCCACATATGTTTAATGAAAGTGTCGCAACCAATGTAACAATCAGCATTGGTACCGCGCAGGTCAAAAATAATGATATGGAAACAGCCCTGAGCCAGGCAGACCAGGCGCTTTACAGTGCAAAAAATCAGGGGCGCAACAGTATTCTGTCCTTCGATACCTGGAGTGTAGCCTGATACCCGGGTAGCAACGCTTGTATGTGTTCAATATCGTGGTTAGTATTGGTAATTATTATCATTAATATTTACATTACTAACCACTATGGCTTATCTTGCGTTTCGCGAACCAGCAGAAAAATGGGAAACAGTTCCCCGCTTATTCCCCCGCACCCTGTCTGACAAAGTAAAGATAACCTTTACGCGCTATAGTCCATGGTTTAATGATTTTATTTTCCCGGGCACCTCTACGCCCTCAGGCACCCTGACGCTGGCTGAGTGGTCGCAGCCAGCGGAACTGGCCGCCTTACTGGAACGCTACGCCAGCCATTGTTACCGTGATACGCCCGAGAAAAAACAGCAGAATAAGCCCCTGCTTTCTCTATGGGCTCAATGGTACACCGGGCTACTGGTTCCCCCTCTGATGCTGGCGCAACTGACCATGCCATGCTCTCTTGACCTCTCACCAGAACGGGTCCGTGTGCGTTTTCATGAAACAGGCCGGGCAGAAAAATTCTGGCTGAATGTTCAGCCAGCACAACACAGTGCACCACAGGATGCCATTGCCCGCATAGAAGACCTGATAGAAACCGGGATCACTCCTGTGGTCTCCGCCCTGGAAGCAACCGGCCATATCAACGGCAAGCTTGTCTGGAGCAACCTGGGTTACATTGTTAACTGGTTTCTTAATGAAATGAGCAAATTCCACTCCCAGGAAGAGCTCAATACACTGCATCACCACTGCTTCTGCTCAGCGCAATTACGCACCGGGCGTGCTAACCCACTTTTTCGCACCATGCTGGAACGGGAAGGTCAGTGGGTACGGCGCACATGCTGCCAGCGTAACCGCCTGCCGGGCGTGCAACAATGCGGTGACTGCACACTTGCATAAGTGTCAGTAAGCCGCGACAGACTGGTTGTAGTTGCGCTTGCCTCTGGGGCACACCCTGCTGAACCCGTGCAGATTACCAGAGTAAGGTGCCTGCCATTAACCGGTTATACAAACAGACACTGGTTTGCGGGAAAACACAAATGGGCCACAAAGGCCCATTTGCAGAAATGCGACGACAGACTGGTTGCCATGCCTCAAAACTCAGTAGAGAGCTCTACTTTTCCGGCTTCACTGTTAATCCATGCATACATATCAGCATTGCTTCGCAGCGATAAACGACGCAAGGCACTCCGTTTCTGCGCGCTGATCGTTTTATTGCTTTTTTGCAGCACATTCGCCACCTGGTTCACTCCAAGCCCACGCCCAAGCAAGCGCAAAACACGTTTTTCCGACGCTGTCAGTTTATATTGCCCCCTGGTTGCCCGGAGGTTGCCGCACGCGTCAGTGTCTACATCTGTTTCCCCAGAGGAATACATACAATCCAGAAGTGGATGCAACAAATCTACCAGTTCAGATTCAGGAACCAGTAAAGGAATCAAATGGATATTGGGTAAGCCATGCCATTTTTCATATTGTTGCTCATCTGCAGAGATCAACATTACCCACTGGCATCTTTGCCCACTATGAACACTTTCCAAATAGTGATAATAAACATTATCACTTTGTCTTTCATCGGAAAGATCATAAAAAATGATATCGTTATTAGTGGTTATACTAACCTGACCATCGAGTTTTTCATCAAAAACATTCAGATTAATATTATCGAAATTTCTTAAAATCAACGTTTCAATCCCGGCTGCGATTATTGCTGAACGACTAATAATCACACCGTCTTTATAGCTTCCTGCTGTCATATTTTTCTCCTGTTGATATCTGAAATCTATACCCTGCGTCGTTTCTGATGACTTACAGAGCCCTATGCAACTCTGGCATTTAAAATGACATTAATTTTTAAAAATCAATTAACTAGAAAAAACCCACATCATCATGATAACGATGGGCACCAGAAAACCGCATGACACGGAGTACAGACCTGGATAAGTTGAATAGAAAAGACATAACTTTAAAAAACCAGAACTATATTTAAATACAGAACCTGTTCAGATGAACATTATGCCTATAATCCCACGCCACACATGAATAAAACCTAAACACTACGCAATATGCAGCAAGATGAATACAACCAGGGTGCTTTACAATTATAACACGGCACATTTAAGCAAATAATTAATAGACCACAGTAAAAAAGTTTTGATGGAATATTCCTGGCTGGAAAAGTCAAAAAGTAAAAAAATCATTAATACAACGTTAAAGAAAACACACATTCAGGACATAAATCACCTCCACTGCCCGGGCACACTTTCCCGTGTAACTTTTACTCTGCCATCATCAGCAAAATGTTCACCAGACGGTTTCCCATTGCAGGTAAATATCTTAAATTGAATAAGTGTTGAACGGAGAAACCTTCTCACTAACAGTGCCTGTACATCTTAAAACAGGTCATACACCCGGCAGTTTGTGCGGGTAGCCGTTCTGCACAAAATCTCCGGCACCTCGCGTGCGCATTGGTAGCCGCGCTTTTATCTCTACTTTTGGTTTTAGCAGGTCTGAAAATGGAAGCAATAGCGGTTAAACAGCGTGAAGTAACCCGGCTGTGTATTCAGTGCGCACTCTTTCTGCTTCAGCACGGCGCAGAAAGCGCACTGGTGGAAGAACTCTCCGGGCGTCTGGGCAAAGCCCTCGGAATGGATAGCGTGGAAAGCGCTATTTCAGCTAATGCCATTGTTCTGACCACTATCGTTGATGATCATTGTCTGACCTCCACGCGCAAAAATATTGACCGCGGGATCAATATGCATGTCGTTACCCAGGTACAGCACATTGTCATTATGGCTGAACACAAACTATTGGATGATAAAGACGTCAGGCGCCGTTTTGCTCATATCCGCCCTTTGCGTTATCCCCGCTGGCTGGTCGTGCTAATGGTGGGGCTCTCTTGTGGGTGCTTTTGTAAACTGAATAATGGTGGTTGGGATGGCGCTTTTATCGCTTTCCTTGCCAGTAGCGTTGCTATGTTTGTTCGCCAGGTGCTCACTCACCGCCATTTCCACCCTCAGATTAACTTTTGTATCACCGCGTTTGTTGCAACAACGCTATCCGGGTTATTGCTTTCCACTCCTTTGTTTCGCAACACGTCCACCATTGCCATGGCGGCCAGTGTTTTACTATTAGTGCCGGGTTTTCCATTGATTAATGCCGTTGCTGATATGTTCAAAGGCCATATCAATACCGGTCTTGCTCGCTGGGCTATGGCAAGCCTGCTTACCCTGGCAACCTGCATTGGTGTGGTCACGGCACTGGCACTGTGGGGGTTACGCGGATGGGCATAATGACGTTCTTATTGAGTCTGCTGCAGGATATGGCGCTGGCCTCTATTCCGGCAGTCGGTTTTGCCATGGTATTCAACGTGCCACTCAGAGCATTGCCTTACTGTGCTTTGTTGGGAGCCATTGGTCACGGAGCCCGGTTTATTCTGATGCACTTTGGTGGCAACATTGAGTGGAGCACATTTCTCGCATCCATTCTGGTCGGCTGCATTGGAATTCAGTGGTCGCGCTGGTACCTGGCTCATCCCAAAGTTTTCACTGTTGCGGCTGTCATACCCATGTTTCCAGGTATTTATGCCTATACCGCCATGATATCCGCAGTAAAACTGAGCCACTTTGGCTACACACAACCACTGATGATAATGCTGGTGACCAATTTTCTGAAAGCCGCATTTATTGTCGGTGCGCTATCTATTGGTTTATCCCTGCCTGGCTTATGGTTGTATCGCAAACGCCCACGGGTTTAACCGGCGGCGGGTTTTCACCACAAATCACAAAGTTGTGCCAGGATTGATAGAGCTTAGGTGAAATAAAAAATAACTTGCAATTAAATAGTGCACTATTTAAATTATCGACAGAGCAAGGCTGAACTGTCGCGCGCAGGCAATCAACATTGTGCCCTGCAGCCCAGAGATTCGGGAGCTATCGACGGCATCGTTTCAGTCACTTTTATCACCGCCAGATAAGTCGCTTACGACTTAATAGCGAAATATACAAAGGAGTAAACATGTCTTTAGAACAAGTGGTTTACCGGGCAAAAGCAAAAGCCACCGGGGGCCGTGACGGCCGCGCTGTTTCATCTGATGGAGTACTGGATGTCAAACTCGGTGTGCCAAAAGAAATGGGCGGAGCCGGTGGTGAAGTTACCAACCCCGAACAACTTTTTGCCGCTGGTTACTCGGCATGCTTTTTAGGCGCGATGAAATTCGTTGCTGGCCGCGATAAAATCGCTCTGCCAAAAGAGGCCTTTATTGAAGGTGAAGTGGGCATAGGCCCGATTCCTGACGGCTTTGGCATTGAAGCTACGCTGAATATCCACCTGCCCGGCATGGACAGTGCTGAAGCCAAAAAACTGGTTGATGCCGCTCATATCGTCTGCCCGTATTCCAATGCCACCCGCGGTAACATTGATGTGACGCTGAATATCATTAACTAAGTGTTGTTACCACGGCAGCCAGGCCGCTTGTGCGGTCTGGCGCTATCTGTTTTTCTCGTCACACTGATTCAATGCTTTCCTTTCAATCTGTCCCACAGGTTATGCTACTATCTGCTGGTATGTTCCCGTTCTTTTTTGCCTGAAAGGGCGCAGTCAAATTCAGCTTTGAGATGGTGTTATGTCTTCCAGAACGCTTACCCCGGATGTTATTGGTCTTGATCAATTTAATGATGACCCGCTTTCTGCTCTGAAGCAGGCGGAAAACGGTGCTATTGCTGTTTTCCATAACAACCGCCCGGCATTCTATGCACTGACACCGCAAAGGCTTGCTGCACTGTTAGCTATTGAAGCGGCACAACAGCAACCCGTCCCCCAGGCAGATATTACTCTGGATGACTCACTTTTCAGTGACGCCCCTTTACTCACCGGCCCGGTTCCCCTGGGGAAATTTGCTATGTATTCAGGCTGGGCGCCGGATGCCGATTTTCTCCGCCAGGCTGCATTGTGGGGCATTATATTAGCCACACCCGTGGCGGCAGAGGAACTGGCGGCATTCACAGCATACTGGCAGGCGGAAGGCAAAGTATTCCATCATATTCAGTGGCAACAAAAACTGGCGCGCCATCTGCAAATCAGCCGTCAGGCCAACGGCAACACAGCACGGCGGGACATTTCGCAAATATCACGTCCGGACGAAAGCATTCCTGACGGTTTCCGGGGGTAATGATGGTAAAAAAAGCAACCGACCTGCTATCCCGTGTCCGGCGCCATATTCCTGATGGCGTTCGCCCCGCGTTTACCACACCCCAGGAGTGGCACCAGTGGCAACTTGAACAAGGCCGACAGCGCTCGCTGGCGCTCGCACGGGAAAACCAGGCGATGAAAATGCAACGCACCTTCAAGCGCTCAGGCATTCGTGAATTGCATATTAATTGCTCGTTTGATAATTATCTTGTCGAGTGTGAAGGCCAGGCTCTGGCACTGGCGCGTGCACGTAAGTATGCCGATGAATTCGAAGGAAACATTGCCAGCTTTGTCTTTTCAGGCAAACCCGGCACCGGGAAAAACCACCTGGCTGCAGCCATTTGCAACGCATTGTTATTACATGGGAAATCTGTACTGATTATAACCGTGGCAGATATCATGTCGGCGATGAAAGGCACCTTCAGTGAAGGGGCTGAAACCACAGAAGAGCGCCTGATAGAAGACCTGAGCAGAGTGGACTTACTGGTCATTGATGAAATTGGTGTCCAGACAGAATCCCGTTACGAAAAAGTCATTATTAACCAGATTGTTGACCGGCGCTCTTCTTCCAAGAGGCCAACAGGCATGCTTACCAATTTGAATATTAACGAGATGAACCAGCTATTGGGCGAGCGGGTAATGGATCGTATGCGGCTGGGCAACAGCCTGTGGGTCATTTTCAACTGGGACAGTCACCGCAGCCGGGTTACCGGAAAAGAGTACTAAAATCCGAATTATTGGGCAGGCAGCAGCACTGCCCGAAATCAGGTTTATACTAGAGCCACAATGATTGGCTTCCCTGATGGATTTTCTTATGAGCGTTAACCAACCTGTACGTCTTTCTCTTGCGCTAGCCTTTGGGCTGGTATCGGCAACAGCCAGCGCCGTAAATCTGCAGCAACTCTCCAGCTCAGCAGAGCAATTAATGGGCAGCAGCACTGGCAGTGCGAACAATAGCAACACCTCTTCACTGACCAGCCTGCTGAGCAGCAGTAATTCCCTGAGTGCGGGAAATATGAACAATGCGGCGGGAATACTGCAGTATTGCATGAAACAAAAACTGGTGAATGCAACCTCCGCAGATAACGTAAAAAATCAGTTACTTAATAAGCTTGGGCTGGAAAACCAGAGTAGCAGCACCTCACAGGATTACCAACAAGGGTTAGCTGGCCTGCTGAACAGCAAAGAGGGTCAACAAATTAACCTTGATTCACTGGGTAATTCAGAACTGGGTAAAAAGGTGAAAGCCAAAGCCTGTGATTTGGTACTGAAGCAGGGAGCCAGTTTCATATCTTAACTTACTGTATAAAAAAAAAATATCCTCCGGCATAGCCGGAGGTTTTTCATATGCGCCTGTAAGGCTCTGTTACCAGCCGCGCCCTAACAGGCGCATCGCGATCTGACATTTGCATCTAACGATTACTTACTGCCCGTGAACGGGCTGCCCGGATAAGGGATTGACAGCTGTTCCCCCATTTTATCCTCTGCAAACTGGTGCTTTATGTATTCTTGTATCCTGGCCGTATTTTTCCCTACCGTATCAACGTAATACCCTCGGCACCAAAACTCCCTGTTTCGGTATTTGAACTTCAAATCCCCAAACTGCTCATAAAGCATCAGGCTGCTTTTTCCTTTCAGGTATCCCATAAATCCCGAGACACTCATCTTGGGTGGGATTTCCAGAAGCATATGGATATGATCCACACAGCATTCCGCTTCCAGAATATTCACGTTTTTCCATTCACACAGCTTTCTTAAAATACTGCCAATTACTCGCCGTTTTTCCCCGTAGAACACCTGTCTTCGGTACTTCGGCGCGAAAACTATATGATATTTACAGTTCCATCGCGTGTGCGCTAAGCTCTTTTCGTCCCTCACTGGGACCCCCCTTTTGATTTCTTGTTGAACGTTTGCAGTTGCCAGACCGCAACCTGTTTTAACAAATCAAAAGGGGTTTTTATAACTGGCCCAAAGCTGAAAGCTTTACTGAACCCCCAGCCTAGCTGGGGGTTTTCTGTGCACAAAGAAAAAGCGCAGAAATCTGCGCTTTTTTTCTCAAATGCAACGCGCTGTTCAACTATCAACGCCGTTTTACACGATGCCGCACACGATCTGTATCCAGCATACGTTTACTGACTTCACGATAATGTTTGAAAAAACAAAACATTACGAAAGCAAACAGTCCCGCAAGACTAATAATATATAACCACATAAAGGTATCCACGATTGCTGTGCGGAATAAAGGGAAAATATCCCCAATAAAGTTGCAGTAATGTAGCATGGAGACCTTTCAGATTATCCTGAGGAAAGTCTGAAAATCATTATGTTTTAACATGATATCTTGCTAAAGAAGATCAGACAAAACCGCACTAATCCAGATTAAACACTAAAAAAAAACCTGTTTCAGGGGATAAGTCCAGAATAAAGCGCCACACCACAATAAACTTTCCTGGCTAAATCACTAAGGGAAGTCCGAAGTTTCTCTGTTTGATGACATACCCACATACACATTAAAAAAACCTCTTACTGCAGCACATTTTTGTTGCAGAAAAATTGCACGGCGTATTAACTCAGGCTAGATTAGGCTGCCCAGGATAGTCGCTCGCCTGAAGAGCCCCCGGGTATTCAGATGAGGAACCCGTAGTGTCAGAAGTTATCTCGTTTTTTCTGTTTGTCGCATCTATCGTTGTTTATACGTGGAAGGCTGGCCGCCACACCTGGTGGTTTATCTCTACGATTGTGGTACTTATTGTCTTTGTTTTGCTGAATATCGTGCTTTATGCCAGCAATTATTTTACTGGCGAAGGGATCAACGATGCCGTGCTGTACACTCTCACCAGTAGCCTCACAGGTGCAGGCATACACAAATATATCCTGCCGGGTATCGCTCTTGTTGCGCTTCTGGTGGGCCTTTTTTTCGGGTTGTCCTGGTTGTTACGCCGCCGTAAATACGCACCACATCACCGTGGCTACAGCTTGCTGGCGTTAATTCTGGCGCTGGCCTCTGTTGATGCCAGCCCGGCATTTCGCCAGCTGTCTGAACTGGTGAAATCCCAATCCCGTCAGGGTGACCCGGATTTTGCTGTTTACTATAAAGAACCCAACAAAGCGATTCCTTCCCCTCATCTGAATTTGGTGTACATCTATGGGGAAAGCCTTGAGCGCACTTACTTTGATAACGAGGCATTTCCCGGCCTGACGCCTGAACTTGGCGCACTCAAGCAGGATGCCATTGATTTCAGCAAAACCGGTCAGCTACCGGGCATGGACTACACCATCGCAGGTATGGTGGCGTCACAGTGTGGCATTCCCCTTTTTGCGCCATTTGAAGGTAATTCATCGGCCTCGATGTCCACTTTTTTCCCACAAAACATTTGCCTTGGCGACATTCTGAAGAATTCTGGCTACGAAAACTATTTTATGCAGGGCGCCAATCTACGTTTTGCCGGGAAAGATGTATTCCTCAAATCTCACGGTTTCGACTACCTCTACGGTTCGGAAGAACTCAAGCAGAGAGTCAGTGATCCGGCGTATAAAAATGACTGGGGTTACTACGACGACACCGTACTGGATGAAGTGTGGCAGCAGTTTGTCACGCTATCCAGCCAAAATAAACGCTTCGCTTTGTTTACTCTGACAGTGGATACTCACCACCCGGATGGGTTTATTTCCCGTTCCTGTACACGCCGCAGTTATAAAATAGACGGTAAGGCAAATCAGTCGTTCAGCGCTGTCACCTGCAGCCAACAGCATATCGCCGCGTTAATTGAAAAAATCAAAGCATCGCCCTGGTTTAAGAACACTGTCATCGTGGTGTCTTCGGATCATCTGGCAATGAAAAATACCGCATGGCCCTATCTCAATAAACAAGACAGGGAAAATCTGTTCTTCATCATTCGTGGAGACAAACCTACGCAACAGCTGGTTTCCGTGAAACGTAACCCCATGGATAACGGCGCAACCGTGCTGGATATTCTGGGTGGAGATAACTACCTCGGCTTAGGGCGCAGCAGCCTGTCCGGGCAGTCGCTCTCTTCGCTCTTTTTGAATATGAAGGACAAAATCCTCGCCTGGAAGCCAGACGTGATTCGCTTGTGGAATTTCCCAACGCATATTGACACCTTCAATATTGATAAAGGCAAAAACACAATCAGTTTCTCCGGCAGCACCTTCCGCCTGCCGTTACTGTTACGCGTGTCCGACAAAAAAATCGAGCCATTGCCAGAGAGTGAATATTCCGCTCCATTGCGCTACCAACTGGCAGACTTCGCGCCCCGGGATAACTTTATTTGGGTTGATACCTGCTACAAAATGGCGCGCCTGTGGTCGCCAGAACTCGCGCTTTCCAGCGATTTGTGCGTGGCGCAAGGGCAGTTGGGGGGCCAACAACAGGTTCAGGCAGTCAACACTCAGGCCTGGCAAGGCAAGGCTCATTTCCCTGACACTGTCATTGATATGGCGCGTTACCGGCAAAATATCGATAAGCTAAAAATTGTCGATAATGACATCCGCTACAAAGCAGACAGTTTCATTTTCAATGTAGCCGGGGCACCGGAAGAAGTGAAAAGCTTCACCGGAATTTCCCGCCCGGAAGCATGGGGGCGCTGGTCTAATGCCAATATCTCTCCTGAAGTGAAAATTGAATATACACGGCCCTTGCCAGCGCACTTTGATGTGGTGATTAAGGCCAAAGCCTATGGCCCCAATATCAACCAGCCAATTCCAGTGCGTGTAGGTGACCAGGAACAGGTTCTGACTGTCGGTGATACCCCAGTCACAACAACATTGCGCTTTGATAACCCGGGCAACAGCAGTACGCTGACCATTACACCGCCAGCACCGCAGGAATCCAATATGGACAATATCCTCGGGCACTCGCCGCGTAAATTAGGGGTTGGTCTGATAAGCGTGGAAATTGTCCCGTTATCCTGAACAGGCTCAGCAAGGGCCCTGAGCCCTTGTTATCTGCCCCCGATGTTACGGCCCACAAACCTGGTTACGCCCGGCAGATTTCGCCTGATAAAGGTTGGTATCTGCCCGTTGTACCCAGTCATCCATTGAGGCAAACTCTGGCTGCCAGGGTGCCACACCAATACTTACCGTAAATGAGACAGAAACTGCTTCCCAGTCAAAGGAATAAGCTGCAATTGCTGCCCGTAGCCGCTCCATTGCCAGGCAGGCATCCCGCGTCGTCACATCCCGCAATAACACAATAAACTCCTCGCCACCCAGCCGGGCCACCAGATCCGTGCCCCGGGTATGCGTCTCCAGTAAGCGTGCCAGTTCCTGCAATAAAGCATCGCCCGCCAGGTGGCCATATTTATCATTAATCCGCTTGAAGAAGTCCACATCAACCAGCGCCAGGCAATGCCTGGACATCCCTTGTGAAGGTAAGTTGAGATCAGGCAAAGCATGTAATGATTCAAAAAAAGCAATACGATTTGGTAACCGGGTCAACCCGTCGTGGGTGGCGTTGAAGCGTAACCGGTCTTCCATTTCCGAACGTTTGTCTTCGAGACTGCGGGCCCGAATGAGTGTTCCCAGGGTGGTGACTATCGGTTTCAGTTGTGCGACCAGATCGTCATCCATCCCTTGTGGCCTGTTCGCCAGGGCTATCATACCTACAGGCTGCTGATTAAACACAATGGGAATACCCAGGAAATTATGCAAAGGAGGATGGCCCGGAGGAAAACGGCGTTTTCCCGGAAATGCTGGCACATCGTTCACACATATAATTTTGTTGTGCGTAATAACTTGGCCAAACATGTTATCCAGCCGGTGAAAAATCAGCGCGTTATTCGCCCGCATCTGCTCATCAAACCACTGAGTAACAGAGTCATTCCACGATATATTTGAAATAGCCGGAATATGTAAAGACAGCCCTCCTTCGGTATCCTGCACAATACCAATAAAGCCGAATTCACACTGGGTCATATTCAGTAATGGCGTGAAAACATGGTCACAAGCCGAAGCCAGGTCGTGATCGTGCAAAAAACGGTTCTGTGCATCCAGTAAAATATCCAGTAATGCACGTTGCTGAACCATTTTCTTTTCATTCGCTACATGCTCAGTAATGTCATGAGCATACTTCACTATGCGGCACAAGCGGCCTTCAGAATCAAAGATAGGGTTATAATTGGCCTGGATCCATAATGGCTGGCCGTTCTTACGGATTCGTTTAAATCGCCCTTTCCAGCCTTCACCACTGCGCAACGCTTTCCAGAAACGCTTGTATCCGCTGGCAGATACTTCATCTTTGGCACACAAAAAAGCATGATGGCGCCCCACCAACTCACGCTCAGTGTACCCCGTCATCGCCAGGTAATTGTCATTGGCACACAGAATGAAACCGTTTTTATCAAATTCAATCACACCCTGAGCACTATCGAGCGCCTGCAAACGAGCATGATATTCCACATACATCAATTTTTCTTGAGTAATGTCCATTGCCATCATCAAAATACTTTGTAATTCATTATTTTTATTCAGTACGGGTGAATAAGATGCATGTAGCCACACAACACAATCATCATGATGGCAACGTTTAAATTCGCCACAGGTAATATTCCCGGCCAGCACATCCTGCCAGAAAACATCACCGTAACCATGACTTAATACAAATTGCGAATGGTTAATATTCGCCATTTCTTCAGCATGAGAGAAACCCATTAAATTAGCAAACTGTTGATTTGCTGAAATAACATTACCGGACAAATCAAACTCAGCCATCGCCCAGCCACTATCAAGTAATAGCTGACTGGAATCACCAAATGAAACAATGTGTTGCTCATAATTATTGTGCTGTGTTGTCATCATCGTTTTGCCTGAAAGCATTACTTAAGCCAAATAGAGAGAATGAAGAATCATTCCCCATACAAAGTTATTTTTTCTTACCATGGCTTTTAATTGAGTATGGTTTAAAATTGTATTTGCGCCACTTACAACGGCTTCATAAAAAAACAATATTCATCTCTGATAATATCCGGTACTTAATGGATTTTTTGCCTGCGACCCGGAGAACTGTGCACGCATATACACCTGCAATGTGAAAAAGTAAGAGGATAACTGCTATGCTCCTTTTATCCTTGAGCAATAAGGACACAGTCATGACAACAACGATTGCAATGCTACGTGAAACCCGCCCTTTACTGGATGACCTGGTTGCAATGAAAGAAACGGTTTGGTGCAACCCGGATATCACCTCCGCCGAAGAAGGGCTGCGCTATAGTGGGCTGACCCGCAGGGATGTACAGAGCGCAGAGCAACGTCTGACACGTTTTGCTCCCTGCCTGAAACAGCTCTTCCCGGAGACAGCGGCTGCCGAGGGTATGATTGAATCGGAACTGGTTGACATACCCGCTCTCAAGGCAGCCCTGAACCAGAAATATGGTCACGCGGTGCCCGGCCGGGTAATGCTAAAAAAGGACAGCCATTTGCCTGTTGCCGGGTCGGTAAAAGCCCGGGGAGGTATTTATGAAGTGCTCACCTGGGCTGAACACCTGGCTTTTCGTACCGGGTTACTCAACCCTCATGACGATTACAGCAAACTGGACAGCGATGTGGCCCGCCAGTGCTTCAGCGATTACGAAATTGCCGTCGGCTCCACAGGAAACCTCGGGCTGTCTATTGGTCTGATGGGGAAAAAACTGGGATTTCGTGTCACTGTGCATATGTCTGCCGATGCAAAAGCATGGAAGAAAGCACTACTGCGGGAATGTGGTGCTAATGTCATTGAATATCAGGATGATTACAGTGTGGCCGTCAGCCATGGCCGGGAAGCGGCCAAACACCATGAAAATACATTGTTTGTTGATGATGAACATTCACGTACTCTGTTTCTGGGGTACGCCGTAGCTGGCGAGCGCCTCAAAAAACAGTGTGATGAACAAGGTATTATTGTCGACCATGAACACCCGCTATTTGTCTACCTGCCATGTGGTGTGGGTGGTGCACCGGGTGGAATCAGCTTTGGGCTGAAACTGGCGTTTGGCGATAATGTGCACTGTTTTTTTGCTGAGCCAACACACTCACCCTGTATGTTCCTTGGCGTGTATAGCGGCCTGCATGACCAGATAAGTGTTCAGGATATTGGCCTTGATAACCATACCGTTGCTGATGGACTTGCTGTTGGCCGGGCGTCTGGTTTTGTCGGTAAAACGATGGCACGCCTGATTTCAGGGTATTACACTCAGTCTGACGAAACGTTGCTTTCCCTGTTGGGCGATGTCTGGCGCCATGAAAATATTTTTCTCGAACCTTCAGCTGCGGCAAGTATTTCTGGCCCATGGGTGACTGCGGCTGAAAGTGCCAAATCCTTCAGCGCGCAACAACTGGCTGGTGCCACCCATATTCTTTGGGCTACAAGTGGCGGCATGGTGCCACAAGCGGAGCGCGAAGCATTACTACTCCAGTCGGGCCAGTAAACCTTCCGGCCTGCTCCACCGCAGGCCGTAATTCACTCTGGATTCAGGCTCTGTAGCACAGCGATACAACGCGCAGTAACCTCTTCAACAGTGGCATTCACATCTACAGCAAACACATCTGTCTCATCCGCCTGAGGCTCCTCCAGTGTGGCAAACTGGCTTTGCAATAATGTCACCGGCATAAAGTGCCCCGCCCTGTCAGCCATACGAGAGTAAATTGTTTCATAATCACCCTTTAACCACAGGAATATAATATTAGGGCTGCCTTCACGTAATTTATCGCGGTAAATTCTTTTTAATGATGAACAGACAATAATTCCCACTTCATTTTTCTTATAAAGGCTATAAGAAACATCATTTAACCTTGCTAACCAGGGAAAACGGTCATCATCATTTAGTGATTCACCACGAGACATTTTATCAATATTATTTCGCGGATGAAGATCATCACCATCAATAAACTTTGCGGGTAACTGCTGTGCCAGTTTTGTTCCCACCAATGATTTACCACTACCAGAAACGCCCATTAAAATAATACTTTTCCCCGCCATTATTCGACTCCCAGCGATTGAATTGCCAGAATACTAACTCACCAATGGTAATGTCATACACCCTTTTTTCAGCCACGTTTCAGAATTTATGGCTTCATCACGTTATGCGTAACATTGTTTTGTAACAGCCATACAATGTGACAACGGTCACAAATAAACATCAAAAAAGTGCGTTTTAATGATTTGTGTCAAAACCAATCAGAGAATGCACATCATGGAAATTACGACCAGGTCCTGTGTTGTTTCAGGCAAAGAAGACGTGTCAGTTATTCAGCAAAATGTTATCTGGAATAACCAGGAAACTTTAGTAGAAATAGTGCGTGGTGGTATTTGCGGGTCTGACCTTCATTATTACCAGGAAGGTAAAGTAGGTAATTTTCAGGTTAAACAACCTATGATTCTTGGTCATGAAGTTATTGGCCGTGTGGTAGCAACAGACTCACCTGACTTACAAAAAGGACAGCGCGTTGCCATTAATCCATCGCGCCCTTGTGGACAATGTAAATATTGTCTTAATCACGAGGAAAATCAGTGTACCACCATGCGATTTTTCGGTAGTGCAATGTATTTTCCTCATGTTGATGGCGGGTTCACACAATATAAAGTGGTTGATACTGCACAGTGTGTGCCCTATGCCGAGCACGCTGATGACAAAATAGTCGCCTTCGCGGAACCCCTGGCTGTCGCTATTCATGCCGCTCACCAGGCGGGGGAGTTAGAAGGTAAACGTGTGTTCATCTCTGGTGTGGGGCCAATAGGATGTCTGATTGCCGCAGCGGTTCGCACCCTTGGCGCTGCTGAAGTGGTGTGCGCCGACATCAGTGAACGCTCACGCCAACTGGCGCAAGAGATGGGCGCAACACAAACTGTGGATGCCAAAAACGGTGATTTTACTGCCTGGGAAGAAGAGAAAGGCTATTTCGATATCGCCTTTGAAGTTTCAGGTAATGCAGCATCGGTACAACGCTGTATTGCAGTTACCCGTGCTCGCGGCGTGCTGGTACAAGTTGGTATGGGCGGCAATATTCCTGATTTCCCGCTAATGAATATTATTGCCAAAGAACTGGTTCTGAAAGGATCATTCCGTTTCACCACTGAATTTTCCACCGCCGTCAACTGGCTGAGCAATAATACTATCAATCCACTCCCGCTGCTGTCTGCGGAATATCCATTTACTGATCTGGAAAATGCACTTAAATTTGCCGGCGATAAAACCAGAGCAGCGAAAGTCCAACTTGTTTTTTAATACCAATACAGGACATTACATAATGAACGATTTATTTTCTCTTCAGGGAAAACGTATTCTTATTACCGGTTCAGCCCAGGGAATTGGTTTCTTACTGGCAAATGGTCTGGCGAAATATGGTGCGCAAATTATCGTTAATGATATTACTCAGGAACGAGCAGAAGCCGCAGCCAATAAACTGACTCAGGCCGGTTATGTGGCAAAAGCGGTGGCTTTTAATGTCACCAATAAAGCAGATATTGATAAAGCCGTCAGCCAGATTGAACAAGATATTGGCCCCATTGATGTACTGATTAATAATGCCGGGATCCAGCGCCGCCACCCATTTACCGAATTTCCGGAACAAGAGTGGAATGAGGTTATCGCCGTCAACCAGACTGCTGTTTTTTTGGTTTCTCAGGCAGTCACTCGCCACATGATGGAGCGCAAAGCAGGCAAAGTTATCAACATCTGTTCTATGCAAAGTGAATTAGGCCGGGACACCATCACCCCCTACGCGGCATCCAAAGGCGCAGTAAAAATGCTTACTCGCGGCATGTGCGTAGAACTGGCCCGCTACAACATTCAGGTCAATGGTATTGCTCCTGGTTACTTCAAAACTGAAATGACCAAAGCGCTGGTTGATGACCAGGCATTCACTGACTGGTTATGTAAACGCACACCGGCCGCACGTTGGGGTGACCCTGAAGAATTAATTGGTGCTGCTGTGTTCCTGTCAGCTAAAGCGTCTGACTTTGTAAACGGCCATCTATTGTTTGTCGATGGCGGCATGCTGGTCGCAGTCTGATTTTACTTATTAACCCTTTCCCTATATATGCGGGCGGTTTTACCCACCGCCCGATTAACCATAAAAGAGATAAAACATCATGCCACTGATTATTATCGCCATAGGCGTAGCGTTGCTGTTATTGCTTATGATTGGTTTTAAAATCAACGGCTTTATTGCCCTGATACTTGTTGCGACCGTCGTGGGCTTTGCAGAAGGAATGCCAGCCCATGACGTTATTCATTCTATTCAATCCGGCATTGGCGGAACCCTTGGTGGTCTGGCCATGATTTTAGGGTTTGGCGCAATGTTGGGGCGCCTGATTTCCGATACGGGCGCAGCACAACGCATTGCCACAACACTCATTCACTCATTTGGCCGCGAACGCGTTCAATGGGCGCTGGTTATCACCGGTTTAGTGGTTGGGCTGGCCATGTTTTTCGAAGTTGGCTTTGTTCTTTTATTGCCACTGGTATTTACCGTTGTTGCCGCATCACGTTTGCCGTTGCTGTATGTCGGCGTACCAATGGTTACGGCGCTGTCCGTCACGCATTGTTTCTTACCACCACATCCAGGCCCAACGGCTATTGCTGCCATCTATAATGCCAACCTGGGTACAACATTGCTGTACGGTATTATCATCACTATTCCAACTGTAATAGTCGCAGGCCCTATATTTTCGCGCTTTCTCACCAAATATGAAAAAACACCGCCTGAAGGGTTGTTCAACCCACATCTGTTCACTGAAGAAGAGATGCCGGGCTTTTGGAACAGTATTTTTGCCGCCATTATCCCTGTGGTACTGATGGCAATAGCCGCTATTTGTGAGATAACACTGCCCAAAGAACACCCCGTCCGTGTATTCTTCGAATTCATTGGTAACCCAGCCGTCGCGCTCTTTATCGCAATTGTGATTGCTGTCTTTACCCTGGGTTTGCGCAATGGCCGGTCTCTGGAACAGGTGATGAACATCACTGGCGATTCCATTGGTGCTATCGCAATGATTGTATTCATAATTGCTGGCGGTGGCGCATTTAAGCAGGTTCTGGTAGATAGCGGTGTGGGGAAATATATCGCTGACCTGATGAGTGGCACCACACTCTCGCCGTTATTGATGTGCTGGACGGTAGCCGCAGTGCTACGTATTGCTCTGGGGTCCGCAACCGTTGCCGCCATTACGACAGCAGGGGTTGTACTACCTATTATTGGTGTCACCCATGCAGACCCGGCGCTTATGGTGCTGGCAACCGGGGCTGGCAGTGTTATCGCCTCCCATGTGAATGACCCGGGCTTCTGGTTATTCAAAGGTTATTTTAACCTGAGTGTCACAGAAACATTGAAAACCTGGACAGTCATGGAAACACTGATTTCATTTATGGGTCTGGCTGGCGTTCTGGCCATTAACGCAATTATCCACTAATACAGACAACGGGTGGCAGGACGCGTATTCCGGGCAAAACCTGAGCAGGTCGTCTGCTTTTGCCACCCGGCTCATTCCACTGGCAGGCGAGTGTTATCCAAACATCATGAGAAACCATCGCATTTCATTACAGGATATTGCTACGCTGGCAGGCGTCACAAAAATGACCATCAGCCGTTATCTGCGTACGCCGCACAAAGTTTCACGGGAGACCGGAGAAAAAATTGCCAGCATCATTGAAGAGATAAATTACGTACCAAACCGCGCACCAGAAATGCTGCTTAATGCCCGGAGCTATACCATTGGCATCCTGATTCCTTCCTTTCAAAATCAACTCTTTTCCGACATTCTGGCAGGGATTGAATCTGTCACATCGGGCCATAATTACCAGACACTGATAGCAAATTACAATTACTGCCAGCATTCAGAAGAGGAACAGGTTATCAACCTGCTCTCTTACAATATTGACGGTATTATTCTCAGTGAAAAACACCATACATTACGTACCAGCAAGTTCCTGCGTGCGGCAAAGATCCCCGTGGTTGAAGTCATGGATACCCAGGGTAACAGGCTGGACATGGAAGTGGGGTTCAACAATAAACTGGCCGCTTACGATATGGTCAATACTATGCTGGAAAAACGCCAGCGGAAAAAAATTGTCTACCTTGGTTCAAAAGACGACGTCAGAGATGAACAACGTTTTCAGGGCTACAGTGAAGCTATGGCAGAAGCCGGGTTACCTTGCCTGCGCATCAACCCTCACTCTATCTCATCTATTCATCTCGGCTCCCGAATGCTGCAAGATGCACTGGCACAATACCCCGATTTAGACGGTGTATTTTGTACCAATGACGACATTGCGATGGGGGCTTTACTGTGGTGCCACATGCAAAATATCTGTGTACCGCAAACCCTGTCAATTGCCGGTTTCCACGGGCTGGAAATGGGTAAGCGCATGATACCAAGCCTTGCCAGTGTGATTACTCCCAGGTTTGACATTGGCCGCACTGCGGCACAGATGCTATTAAAGAAAATAGAGGATGACGAAATAGTGGGTAACAGTGTTGATTTGGGCTACCAAATCTATATGGGCGATACCTTGTGAAATGGCGCCATTTTCAGATTGATGAAAAAGAAGGAAAAAGCGTGGTTTTTCCTTCTTTTTAGTTAGCAGCCGAAAATCAATAAATTGATTTTCCTGATTTTTTATTGGGTGACATACTATCGTTCTGTGCAGACATGAGGTTTGTCACCAGACTCAAAATGGCGCCATTTTAAGGATAAAACCGTTACTCTTTAACTGTATTTTCCAGGAAGAAACGGCCTAACGGATTCTGGTAGAAACCCTTAATATTCTTACGGCTGACATTACGGTACGGGCTGTAATACAGATCGATCCAGTTCACGTCGGCTTTCGCCATTTTTTGCAGACTGATGTACATCTGCTCACGTTTTTTCGGGTCCATTTCCAGGCGAGCCGCAGCAACCAGCGCTTTCACTTTCTCATTGTGGTAGCGGGTCATGTAGTTCATGTTCGCGTCATGGCCTAGCACAAATGTGGTTTTTTGGTCCGGGTCGAGAATATCGTTGGTCCAGTACATCACAGAAATATCGTAATCACCGGCCACCAGCATGTCCCAGCTTTGGCTTGGATCCACTTTCTGTAAGTTAACTTTCACCCCGGCTTTTGCCAGTTGCTGCTGCAACAGAATAGCGATTTGTTCATCCACTTCATCGCCCGCATTCACCACATAGTTCAGCGCCAAATCCGATGCCCCGGCAGCTTTCAGCATCGCTTTGGCTTTTTCCGGATCATAAGGGCGGCGCAGGTTATCACTGTAGTGGTACAGCGCGCCCGCAGGAATATAGGAATTCGCCACCTGGCCGTAACCAAAAGTCACCGTTTTAACAATTGCGTCTTTATCAATGGCAAAATCCAGTGCCTGGCGTACCGCTACTTTGCCAAGGGCACCGTGAGAATGGTTGATCAACAAGTGATCTTCACGGGTAGAAGGATCCAGTTCAACTGTCAGGTTTTTATCTTTTTGTAAGGAAGCGATGCGCGAAAACGGCACGGTGAGCGCAGCGTCCAGTTCGCCAGCCTGCACTTTCAGCATACGGGTATTATCATCCGGGATGGTCAGCCACTCGACTCCATCCAGGCTGACATCTTTCGCCTGCCAGAACAGTGGGTTCTTCTCCAGAACCACTTTCTCACCACGCACCCACTCTTTCACACGAAACGCGCCAGAGCCGACAGGTTTTTCAGCAAACTCATCTTCCCCTTCCGCTTTCAGTGCTTTTTCTGAAATCACCGAAGCATTAGGCAATGCCAGTTGCGATAAGAAAGGTGCCGCTGGCGCTTTCAGGGTAATAACCAGTGTGCGGTCATCCGGGGTTTCCACTTTAGCGATATTACTGTAGGAATCGCGCCACAGTGATCCTGCGTTGTCCCGAATACGTAACAAGCTGAAGGCCGCATCGTGAGAGGTCAGTGGTGAGCCATCAGAAAATTTGGTATCACGGATTTTGAATGTATACACCTTACCATCGGGTGAGATAGTCCAGCTTTCCGCCACACCAGGTTCAAGTTTGGTGCCGGTCTTATCTACCCGAATAAGTGGGTCGAACACATTGGAAAACACCCAATTATCCGCATTTTGCGCCGATTTAATCGGGTCGAACGTGGTACTGTCTTCACGGCGGCCAATGGTTAAAATACCGGCTGCCTGCGCCAGTTCACTCATGGCGCTCAATGCCAACAATAACCCTGCTGCTGCCAATTTAACGTGCTTGCGCTTCATTCAACACTCCCCCAGTCAACGGAAATACAGTCTCTTCGCCTGCATGAGCTAACACGCAGGTCCAGCTATGGTCGGCAACATGCCGGGTCTGTGGTGGTGCGCCAGTGCAACATTGTGCCTGGGCATATGGACAACGCGGATGAAACGCACACCCGGCCGGAATCGCTATCGGGCTGGGAGGCTCGCCGCCCAATGGTTGGGCAGGGAGCGGTTTATCCGGGTCGATTTCGGGAATCGCGGCTACCAGTGCAGCGGTATACGGGTGGCGCGGATGAGAGAACACCGTTTCAGACGGCCCCTGTTCAACAATACGCCCCAAATACATCACCGCCACGCGGTCACATAAGTGGCGCACAATGGCCAGGTCGTGGGCGATAAACAGAATCGCCAGCCCCATTTTCTCGCGTAAGCTCATCAGCAAATTAATGATTTGCCCCTGAATAGAAACATCCAGCGCCGCCACACATTCATCTGCCACAATTAAGCGTGGTTCAATCGCCAGCGCCCTGGCAATACCTGCCCGCTGGCATTGCCCGCCACTGAGCTGGCCGGGTTTGAATGCCGCCTGCATGGGGCTTAAACCCACCAGCGTCAGCAATTCATCCACTCGCCCGGCAATATTCTCCGTGGGGACTTTGCGATGCACCCGCAGCACTTCGGCAATGCTTTCGCCAATAGTCTGGCGCGGGTTCAGTGATGAGAACGGGTCCTGAAAAATCATGGCAGTTTGCTGGCGCAGGCGAGCTACGTCGCTGCGCAACCCATGGGTAATACGCATACCATCAAACCGTACTTCGCCACTTGCCGGGCGTTCCAGTTGCAACAGCGCCCGGCCAAGGGTACTTTTGCCACTACCAGACTCACCCACCAGCCCGAGTGTTTCTCCTGGTGAAATTGCCAGGCTTACCTGATTAACCGCGTGAACAACGCGCCGCGCGCGTCCCCAACCGCCTCCGGCCGGAAAAGTTACGCTCAGGTTTTCCGCTTCCAAAAGCGGCCAGCTTTCCTGTTTCGCCATTATCCCTCCCGCTGTGTTAGTGGTTGAAAGGGGTGAAAACAGGCCGCGGCATGAGACAGGCTGTTCTGTGTATAGTGCAGTGCGGGTTGTTGCTGGCGACAGGTTTCACTGGCTGCATGGCAGCGCGGGTGAAACCGGCACCCTTCAGGAAAATGGTTTGCCACCGGTGGCTGACCGGGAATGGTTTTCAAATACCCGGCACTGCCTTCACTTTGTGGCTGGCAATCAATAAGGCCCTGAGTGTAGGGGTGCGCCGCGTGGTGGAGCACTTCGCGTTTTCCGCCTGATTCACACAACCGGCCGCCATACATTACTGCGATACGGTCACAGGTTTGCGCCACCACTCCAAGGTCGTGGGTAATCATTATCATCGCCACGCCCAGTTCACTGCGTAAATCGCTCAGCAAACGCAGGATCTGCATCTGCACGGTGACATCCAGCGCAGTCGTCGGCTCATCGGCAATTAACAGGCGTGGTTCTGCCGCCAGTGCAACCGCAATCATTGCCCGTTGCCGCATGCCCCCAGAAAACTCATGTGGGTAATTTTTTGCCCGGTTTTGTGGGTCAGGGATCCCCACCTGGCGCAAAAAATCCAGGGCATCGGCCCGCGCCTGCCTGCGGCTGGCGCCAAAGTGCAGGCGGCGGCTCTCGGCAATTTGCTCACCCACCGTCATCACCGGGTTAAGGTGGCTGGTCGGGTTTTGGAAAATCATACCGATTTCCCGCCCGCGAACACCCGCCATCTGCGCCTCACTCAGGGCAACAAGATCACGCCCGGCAAGGATGATACTTCCCCCGCTAATGCGCAGCCCCTGCCCTGGTAACAAACGCATCAGCGCACGGCAGGTCACTGTTTTACCTGAACCACTTTCCCCAACCAGGCCTAACATTTCCCCTTCAGCCAGACGAAAGCTGATGCCATCCACCAGCGTCACTTGGTTTGCGGTTGTCACGGTCAGCTGTGAGACATCCAGTAAGGTCATACGCGCTCTCCTAACCGGTCACCTAACCCATCAGCCAGCAGGCTGAACCCCATTGCCAGCAGTACAATTGCCAGCCCGGGGAAGGTGGTTATCCACCAGGCGGTGGTAATAAAGCTCTGCCCTTCAGCCACCATCACGCCCCATTCAGCAGTTGGCGGCTGAACGCCTAAGCCGAGGTAACTCACCGCGGCCCCGTTCAGCAGAACCAGAACACAGTCAGACATGGAGAACACCAGTGCGCCCGTCAGCGCGTTGGGCAATAAGTGGCGAAACAGAATACGGGTGTGGCTGTACCCCAGGCTGCGCGCGGCGAGAATAAAATCACGCTGTTTCAGGGTTAACACCTGCGCCCTCACCAGGCGGGCATATGACACCCAGCCCACCATTGCCATCGCAATATAAAAACTGCCGAGCCCGGGACCCAGAATGGCGATGATTGCCAGCATCAGAACCAGGAAAGGAAAAGCCAGGACGATATCAATGACGCGCATAACGACTGCATCCACAACACCGCCCAGGTAACCAGAAAGCGCTCCCAGCACTGTTCCCAGCGAGAACGGGAAAATCACCCCCAGCAGGCAAATTTGCAGATCCACGCGTGCGCCCCACACTACACGGGAAAAAATATCGCGCCCGAAGTTATCGGTACCAAACAAATGAACACCACCAGGAGGGAGCAGGCTCACTGACGGGTCCTGGTTTATAGGGTCGAAAGGTGCCAGCCATGGCGCAAAAATTGCGGCCAGTAACCACAACCCGATAATGCAGGCACCAGCTACCAGCGCGTGCTGGCGCGGAATAAAACGCCGCCGCCACTGCGCCACACTTGCAGACAAGGTCAGGTTCATAGTTTCACCCTCGGGTCCAGAGCAACTGTGAGCACATCCGCCACCAGGTTAACGGTGACCGTCGCCAGTGCAAAAACAATCACCACGCCCTGAACCACCATGTAGTCCCGGCTGAAAATCGCTTTGATAAGTAACTGCCCCATTCCGGGTATGGCAAACACACTTTCTATCACTACCGTGCTGCCAATCAGCCAGCCAATGTTAACCGCCAGCAGGTTGATGGTTGGCACCAGTGAATTCGGTAACACATGCCGCCAGAAGATACGTGATTCCCGCTGGCCCCGTGCCCGGGCAGCCACCACATAATCACTGCTCATTTCCATCAACAGGCTGGCGCGCAGGTTGCGAATCAGCACCGCCGATAACGCCAGCGCCACAGTAAAACACGGCAAAGCCATGTGATGCAGGCGTTCGGGCAGGTCATCGCCATAACCCGAAACCGGGAACCAGCCCAGCGTCACGCTGAACACGATTATCATCATTATTCCCAGCCAAAAGGCAGGAAAACCCAGCCCGGCGGTGGTAAACAAGCGAATACACTGATCCCACACTCCTCCTCTATGACGTGAAGCCATGGCGGCCAGAGGAATGGTAATCAAAATTGCCAACAGGACACTCCCTGCCACCAGCCAGATTGTTGGCTCCAGCCGGGAGCTTATTAACTTCAGGGTATCAACCCGGTAAACAATGGACTTACCCAGTTCTCCATGGAGCAGGTTGCGCAGAAAATAGAGATACTGCACCCATAAGGGTTCATCGAGGCCAAACTGGGCGCGAATACGGGTCAGTGCTGCAGGAGTACTGCGCACACCAAGTAAAATGCGCGCCGGGTCACCCGGGATGGCGCGCACCATGGCAAACGTGATAATGCTTATTCCCAGCAAAACTGGCAGCAATTGCAGGGGGCGAAACAGCAGAAACCGGTAACGGTGCATCAGTCGCCTCCTCCGCTACGCTGCCGTTCAAGAAAATCCAGCAGGACCGGGTAATAGGCCTGGGGTTCTTCATAAAACGGCATGTGGCTACTATTGGGGAATACATGCAGTTCCGCCTGGGGCAGACCCTGCTTCATTTTCATCGCACAGGCAGGTGTCAGTTCATCATGCTGGCCGGTGGTAATCAGGCAAGGCACCTGAATCATGTGCAAATCAGCACTGCGGTCCCAGTCTTTTAAATTACCGGTATAGAGAAACTCATTCGGCCCCTGCATTGTCTCGTAAGGCCCCATATTCCAGTCGTCCAGGGAACGTTTTACCGGGGCAGGCCAGACATCAAGCCGGCAAACATGGCGGTAATTCAGCAAGGTGACTGCGGCCTGGTATTGTGGGTGACTCAGCCAGCCCAGAGCTTCATAACGTTGCATCATCGCAACCGTTTCTGGCCCCAAAGCTTCGCGCAGGCGGTTGAGTTCTTGCACCAAATGGGGCATATCCGCCACCGTGTTTTCGAGGATCAGGCTACGAATCGCACCAGGGTGGTGCAATGCCACTTCAATAGCCAGCCAGCCGCCCCATGAATGCCCCAACAAATGCACTTTCCCAAGATTCAGCGCACGGCGTACTGTTTCAACTTCCTGAACATAGCGCTCCATTGTCCAGAAGCGCGGGTCCTGCGGACGGTCGGATTTTCCCGTCCCCAGTTGGTCAAAAGCCACCACCCGGTAGCCCTGCTGTTTCAGGCAGGAGTGGGCTTCACGCAAGTAATCGCAGGGCAACCCCGGCCCGCCATTGAGGCAAAGAACGACGTCGTCACCTTCACCAAACTCCCAGGCAACCACGTTGTAGCCATTAACCGTAATATCATGGCGTTTATCTGGCTGAATTTCGCTCCACATATTTCCCTCCGGTGCCCGTTATTCAATTCGCGGGTGTTTTCCTTACGCTAACGGCTTCGTCAGGCACTGAACAGTTAGCAAAAATACTAGTTTTGCCTGCCAGGTCAGTACAAAAAACAGGCAATTAATGGCACTGTATTTGCATATAAAGCGTTACAGACTGAAAAGGTTTTGCACAAACCATGCCGTTCACGGCACAGACAGAAAATGGAGGGGAACATGCAACCCGCTATTCAGCACCCTGGTTCATCATTTCCCAATGGACTGGATAATGCGTTCGCTGCGCTTTTTGACCAGACACAGACGCTGGGCTTTGACGCGGTTATTTATGACTACACACCCGTCCCCCGTTCACTGGAAGGGGAATTGATCACGCCGTCATTGTTACGGATGCACAACGTACCGGACGATATGCGCCAGCGCTGGTGCGATCAGGGCTATTACCAGGTTGACCCGGTACAACACTGCGCACTGGAAAGCTGCGCGCCTTTTGTGTGGTCTTATCAACGCCCGGATTACACCTCTCTGCGCGGGCGGCTTAACGACCAGCATAAACCGGTGACTCATTACATGCGTGACCACGATATGCCATGCGGCGCAACTGTACCGCTTCACTTGCCTCAGGGTGGTTTTGTCACCCTGACCGGTATCCTGACCGCACCCCATCAGGAACGGGATGTCATTGACAACCTGGCGCAACTGACCTTTATCGCCCACCGTTTCCAGGAAAGCGCATTCCCGCTATTCGATGCATCAATGCTGACCTGTCGCCATGTCAAACTCAGCAACCGCGAGCGCGAATGTCTTACCTGGTCCGCAGAAGGGCTGACAGCCAAAGAAATTGCCCGCAAGTTACACCGCTCAGTAGCCACCGTAACATTGCACCTGAACACCGCGGCGAAGAAACTGGGAGCCAGTAACCGGGTTCAGGCGGTGGTACGCGCATTGCACTACCGTTTACTGGACAGTTAAGAACTAGCATTTTTACTAGTATTCACTGCATGCGGCTGCGTTCTACCCTGAGCAAACATTCACATCACAGGGTAAACAGCAGCCATGTATACCATCCAAGAAGGCTATGCTCCGTTTCGGGAATACCAGACCTGGTTTCGTATTTGCGGCAGTCTCCATACGGGGCGCACGCCTCTGGTGGTCGCCCATGGTGGCCCGGGTTGTACCCACGACTATGTTGATGCTTTTCGTGATATCGCCCGCACCGGACGGCCTGTTATTCACTATGATCAACTCGGTAATGGTAACTCCACACACTTGCCCGACATGCCCACAGATTTCTGGAACCCGGCACTCTTTCTGGAAGAACTGGATAACCTGCTTAAGCATTTAGGTATTGAACAGGACTATGCGCTTCTGGGGCAATCCTGGGGAGGGATGCTGGCAGCCGAGCATGCAGTACGCCAGCCTGCCGGACTGAAAGCACTGGTCATCGCCAATTCCCCGGCATCTATGGCACTCTGGTTGTCGGCGGCGGCCAGACTACGTTCTGAATTACCACCAGAGGTTCAGGCTACCCTGCTGGAGCATGAAACCGCAGGCACACTGAACAGCGAAGCCTATAAAACCGCCAGCCAGGTATTTTACCAGCGCCATGTTTGCCGACTCGACCCCTGGCCGGTGGAAGTGCGCCGTACTTTTGACGCTATGGATGAAGACCCTACGGTTTACCACGCAATGAACGGACCGACAGAATTTCATGTTATTGGCACCATGAAAGACTGGACGATTATCGACCGGTTAAGCGCCATTAACGTTCCCACCTTATTGATTTCAGGCCGTTACGACGAAGCCGCCCCCGAGGTGGTACAGCCCTTTGCCGACAATATTGCCGGTGCGCAGTGGGTTATTTTTGAAGATTCAAGCCACATGCCTCATGTTGAAGAACGCGAGCAGTGTATGAAAACCGTCAGTAACTTTTTAACCGCCAATTTATAATTTTTAGCGCCAACACCACTCCCTTGCGGTTTCATTGAACAGGATGAAACCGCTACCTGCCAAAATCTGCCTGGTTTTCCCTGCATTCAGGTTGATTTAGCGCAGTTTTTTTCGAGCAGTTCTCCTGCAGAATTAAAATGCGACTCATAATTAATACACTAATTATTTAGCATACTTACCAGGACACTGGAGGGAGGGCATCATGCTCAGGCAACTCAATGTATTATTGGACAAACCCGATACTGGCAAGCTCCTGTTACGCCTGGCTATCGGTTGTATGATGTTGTTTCACGGTATCCACAAAGTGATAGACGGCATTGGGCCAATTATCAACATTGTGGAAAGCCACGGTATGCCAGGCTTTGTTGCCTGGGGCGTGTACCTGGGAGAAGTGGTGGCACCCGTTCTGTTGATAATCGGCCTGCTGGTTCGCCCGGCGGCGCTGGTGATGTGCTTTACCATGTTATTCGCCTGGTTGAGTACAGACCCGGGGCTGATTTTCACCACTACCAAAGTGGGTGCATGGGGGCTTGAAGAGATTGCGTTATTCTTTTTTGGCGGTATTACCATTGCGTTACTGGGGTGTGGCCGGTTCAGCCTGGTGAGCAACCCGGCATTGCGTTAATCGGGTGCGCCACCGCCGGGCAAACTGGCGGTGGCGGGTAATCACACCTGGTTATTCGTTGATATGCGGGTGTTGCTGAACCAGTTTGGTTCGTTTAGCCTGGAGTTCAGCAATTTCTGCATCAATTTCCTCAATTTTCTGCTCAATGTTATCGTGGTGCTCTTTGAGGATCTCTTTGGCTTCCTGAATGTCCGATGCCGCAGGCGTTGCGCCTTTTAACGGTAAATTCGCGGTTTCTTTCATCGTCAACCCGGTAATCAACCCAATCACGGCTATCACCATCAGATACCATGCTGGCATCATCAGGTTACCGGAGGTTTCCACCAGCCAGGCAGCAAGTGTGGGAGTCAGCCCCGCGATTAATATGGAGATATTGAAAGCACTGGCAAGCGCACTGTAACGAATATGCGTGGGGAACATCGCCGGGAGTGAAGAGGCCATTACCCCGGTAAATGCATTCAGTATCACAGCCAGAATCAGCAACCCGGCAAAAATTAACCCAATCACATCGCTGTTAATCAATTTAAACGCAGGAATCGCCAGTACTAATAAGGCAACACTGCCACAAATCACAAACGGACGACGACCAAAGCGGTCACTGAGCAGCCCCATAACAGGTTGCACAAACAGCATCCCAATCATGATGGCGATAATAATCAGCACACCATGGTCTTCCGAATAATGCAGGTTGTGGGACAAATAGCTCGGCATATAGGTCAGCAGCATGTAATAGGTGACATTAGTTGCAATGACTAACCCAATACACGCCAGCAGGCTGCGCCAGTGCTGTGTGGCGATTTCTTTAAATGAAATCTTCGGCCCTTCCTGTAACCCCTGGCGGTCGCCCTGTTCAAGCTTATCGACATGTTGCTGAAAGGCCGGGGTTTCCTCCAGGGCATTTCTCAGATAGAGCCCAATAATCCCAAGCGGCAACGCCAGGAAAAAAGGTAGACGCCATCCCCAGGCCATAAAATGATCCTGACCAACAATGGCGGAAATCAGTACAACCAGGCCAGCCCCCAAAACAAACCCGGCGATCGACCCAAAATCCAGCCAGCTCCCCATAAAACCACGCCGCCGGTCCGGCGAATATTCAGCCACGAAAATGGAAGCCCCTGTGTACTCCCCGCCGACCGAAAAGCCCTGCGCCATTTTGCACACTAACAACAGCACTGGAGCCCAAACCCCAATCGTTTCATAACCCGGAATTAAACCAATACCGAAAGTACTGAGCGACATAATCACTATCGTAATAGAGAGAATTCGCTGGCGACCATATTTATCACCCAGCATGCCGAAGAACAGCCCACCCAAAGGGCGAATTAAGAAGGGAACAGAGAATGTCGCTAAGGCCGCTATCATCTGCACCCCAGGGCTGGCATCCGGGAAAAAGACTTTACCCAGCGCATAAGCAACGAAGCCATAAACACCAAAATCAAACCACTCCATAGCATTTCCTAAAGAGGCTGCGGTAATGGCTTTTTTTAATTTAGCATCATCAATAATAGTGACATCGCTCAGGGCGATTGGCTTAATTTTTTTCCTTGCTCGTATCATTTGTATCCTCTTTTTTTTATTAACTATTTTCCTCTTACAGGCAGGTTTACAGAACCCTGTAGCCGGGAGCGATTACACGCATTCCCCTTACATCACACGTTCAGGTGAATGGTTACAGAATAGCAGATTCAGGGCATTACATTTGCCCAGATAGTAAGCAAACAAAATAACTCTCTAAAAAAACAAAAGAACAACCAATTGAATTTAATGTAAAAAAAATGAAAAACCTGAACATATCTGATTTTGCAAACGTTCACCAGGGGCAGTCTCAAACACCTGAATAAAATAAGGGTTTTATTCCAGCCCAAATACCCATTCCAGACAAAAAAATTACTTCATTTTTGGCGGCAGATAATTGACGGGTATTTAACCGGGATTATCAGAAATAGAATAAATGCCAGACAAGCCAAATATTGATGGTTATTATTGCGCAGACGGTTACCCATTCTGCCTGGTGGCCCGGGCTGCAATCTTCTGCAGGGCTGGTCTCCGCCAGAGGTATGTTGCCAGAACAGGCACAACGTGCAACTCACGAAATCGGGCGCCAGTGGGTACTGGACAGAATCAGCTTTATTGCTGGCAGTGATTTTTCGCCAGATAACTAAGCGTTGTTAGGAATAAACAGAGCAAACCCGCTACCGGCATACCGGAAGCGGGTTACGTTATCAGGGCTGGTAACTCAGGTTAATTGGTGCATCAGGCAGATGCGTAAAGTGGGTTACGATATAGTGGTAATCGGCTGTTGGGTCGATATCTTTCATCGCTTCAGGGTAGAAAATCTTACCCAGGATCTCCAGGCCAATAATATTCCACGGGTGGTTATAGAAGTGGTGGTAAATTCCTGCCACATGCCCGGCCTGCACTGCCGGAATACCAGCGACTGCATTACGTGCCAGTAAAGCATCAAACTTGGTTTTAATGGCCGCCGGGTCCGTATTGTAACCAAACGGGATCAACGGGTTCTGCGCATTACCGCGTTTGGAACCGGTCATCAGGTAAAAATCCGGTTTCATGGCAATAATTTTCTCCGGGTTGATGTACCCACTGGCGCCCGTTAACAAGGAAGAGCCAATGTTACGCCCACCCGCGGCTTCCACCAGCCCACCCCAGCCATTGTGCCCATGGGTAAAGCAACAGGCTCCGGATGTGCCGCCAATACCGGCGATAGGTTCAATAAAGACCTCGGGCTTTTTCTTTTGCACGGCAACAATCTGCTGGAGTTTAGCCAGGCGCTGTTGGTAGAAATCGGTATAGGCTTTTGCCTGTGATTCCCGGTTCAGAACTTTGCCTAACAACGTAATACTGGGCAGCGTGTTTTGTACCGGGTGCAATTCGTAATCAACAAACAATACCGGAATATGCAGCTCTTTTAAGCGCCCAAGCACACCGGTTTGTTCCAGCGCAGGTTTTGCCCGCAACTGCGCAATCATCAGGTCTGGCTCACTGGCAATGACCGTTTCATTATTGACTTCGCCCTGGTCGGAGAACCCCATATCCGGTATTTTTTCCGCTGCCGGCCAGGCCTTACGCAGAATATCCCAGGTTTGTTCATCTTGTTTCTTTAACAAGTTATTCCAGGCAATGACCCGGTGAAACGGGTTATCCCGGTCCAGCAAAGCCAGCGCCATCAGGTCGCGCCCGTCCTGCAAAATAATATGTTGCGGTTCGTGGTTCAGTACAACTGTACGGCCATCGATATCTTTTACGGTTAGTGGATATTGCGTGGCAATCGCCGCGGCAGGAAGCAGCACCAGAGCCATCAAGCAACTGTGCAGTAACCGGCCAGCCCATTGTTTAATCATCTTCAGTCACTCATCCCTTAACAGGTGTACTCACACCCATAACCCATTAGCTGGGGAATATAAATCAGAATGAGAAGTATTATCACAATGAATACATAACTGCAAAGAAACTTAAGGAAAATCTCATCGATTATTGAGTGATTGTTGAAGTCATATCCAGTTCAGGTAACCAGTCAGGTTCAGGATACTGGCATGGCGGCACTGCATTGTTCATTGAGCCAGCAAAACCACAACCTACCGGAACCATGCGGATCCCATACCTTACCTGGCACATTTCCCCATCCCCGTTTTCAACCAGGCCAATGAGAAAAGGAATATCCCCCCTGCAAGGCGGGCAAATAATGCTGACAGCCAGGTACACGCCACACTCAATGGGTTGACATTTCATACTGTATGACAGGCAACAGGCGATACCCGGCACGCAAAAACAACGCAGAAAAATGCTCAGGTACTGAGACTGCCGAAGTAAGGTGCGGATAATGCATCGCCAGGGCAGATAACATGGCACATGCTTCACCCTGGCGGCGGAATTCAGGTGCCGTATAGATAAAACGCAGTTGTGGTACACCGCCCAGTTCACTCACCACCGCGGTACAATGGCCGAGAACCCATGCCTGGCAAGGTAGCCCACAGAGTGTTTCTGGTGCCAGCATCCAGGGAAGGTCCGCCAGGCCCTCAGCACAGACAGCCGCCAGCAACTGGCGAGGATCACAGGTTTCACTCAGCAATGATTCACCAGACAGGCCGTTGCCCTGAGGAGCAGTAAACCCCACCAACCGCTGTGTAATCTGAAACCCCAAAGACTGATACAGGCGAATTGCCGGAACATTGTTAACCAGCACTTCCAGGCATAATGTACGGGCACCCTGTTCCCGAATGCTGCCGAATAACTTGTTCAGGCAAGGCCTTGCAACCCCTTTACCACGCCAGGGTTCCGCCACAGCAAAAGCCGCCAGCCTGGCTCCCCACCCACGGCGCGCCACCAGCCCAACAGCCACTGGCTCCCCCCGGGAAAGCCATACACCAGAATCCGCAAGACAAACACCTTCAGCACTGAAACGGCGCGTAAAAACCGGCTCCGAAAAGGAAACCGGAACGGTGTAGCCAGTAAAGCAGGCATTCAGCAAATCACAAAGTTGTGTACTGCTCCAGGTACTCGCAAGGCTGAATTCCGGTTGCATAGTTCAGTTCCCTTGAATGGAATAGTTCTGTTGAATGGAACAGAGATGAGCATAAGTTAAAGCCGGTCATCTTTCATCTGCCTCCATTGTCATTTTGCGCAGGATTTCTCATTTTTTACTTAGTCTACCTGGCCGTACCCGATTGCGCTTGTTCGCCTGTAGTTACTGACCATATGGGTAAAAAACTTATGCCTCCCCTGGGTGCTTCACGGCAGACCGCAAGCCGGCTGGAAGGCTCTCCACTATACCAAAAGCCCCCAGACAGGAGGCGGATGAGGTGGCGGATGAGCTCCATACCTGAAAAAACACTGGGGCTGGCTGTCGGATGTGGCCAATGCGGGAAATCTTCTGCTGACCCGGCAACTGCATAACCCGCCACAGATGTTTATGGAGAATATTCACAAACCAGCCTGTGCCCGGGCGAGTCATTAGATCTCTTTTTGCCTCAGGCTTTAACCAGCCAGTTACAAACACCCTGCCACGGAGTCAATTCCCCGTGGCAGGGTATTATTTTTAACCCAGCATCGCCTGGTGAAAATCAATTTCCCACGCCAGCACATCCCCATATAACTGGCTGAGCCGCTGCTTTTCCTGCCCGGAAAGCGTTAAACCGCACTGGTCCACTTCCTGTTTTAACCAGCACGCCTGCTGGTAAAAAGCATCATCCGCATGCATAGATAACCAGTCGCGCAGGTCTTCATCGTACTGTGCCCGGGAAGCAGCACGCGCGCACCAGTGGTAATACATCCACTCGGCGCCAAACATCAGAACCATGATATCGGCGTACCCGCCAGTACGGGCGGCCTGTAGCATGCCATCACGAAACCGAATAAACCCGGCAGGCGCGGGTTGCCAGTGCTCAGCAACCACACCGCGCTTTGCCATTACGCGTTCAAACCAGCCAAGTTGAGTATCCACCAGGCCATTCAGCCCCTGGATTAACCGGCGCTGGCGTGATACATCCGGCGCATGGCTCAACCCCTGAGCCAAAATTTCCACCGCACTGAACACAAACTCCCCTTCGAAAACCAGGTAGCGGTGAAAAGCGGTTTCCGGCAAGGTTCCCTGCTCTATGGCCTGAACAAAGGGGTGTTGCTGCATCTCGTTCCATACATCACTATGCCCGGCCAGCAGTTGGTCACTGAATGTGGTCATCAGGCCTCCAGCGCGGGGCGTGCCGCTGCCATAAACTTCACCACCCGTTCACGTTCTACCGGGTTCCACCAGACGCCACCTTCTTTCAGCGCACTGGCAACAATCACGCCCTGTGTACGGCCTAAAATGGTCGCCACGTTGTCCGGCGTCACACCCGAGCCCACCAACAAAGGCAGCGACGTGGCACTGCGAATATCGTCAATTTCACTCAATGTGGCGCTGTCACCAGTACGTTGCCCGGTGGCAATCACTGCATCGGCTTCAAAAAACTCAACATCGCGGGTTAGCTCAGCAACGGAGCGGTCTGCCACAATGGCATGGCTGCCATGTTTAACGTGGCTGTCGGCAAAAACACGAATGTGGTTCGCCTGAAGTTGGTTACGGTAGCGCAGAGCTTTTGCCGCGGCCCCTTCCACAAAACCTTCATTGGCAATATAGGCATTAGCCCACTGGTTAACCCGTACAAAATCGGCCCCGCACGCCAGCGCCGTCGCCAGAGCCGGAATAGCAGCATTAGCCAGCACATTAATCCCCAAAGGAACGGAAAAACGCTGGCGGATATTATCAGTAATCACCGCCATAAATGCCGCTGTTTCCGGGCCAATATCTTCGGGTTTAGAAAAAGGAATATCGCCATGGTTTTCCACAATCAAACCATGAACACCACCTGCAATATAATTTTCAGCGTCACGCAGTGCACGTTCAACAATATCACCAAAAGCTTTGCCATTATATTTTGGCGCACCTGGAAAGGCTTCACAATGAATAACACCAATCACTGCTTTATCTCGTGAAAAAATATCTTGAATTGCGCTCGTTTTTGTTGCTGATATAGAACCCATGTTAACCCTCTAAAAAGGAAGCGGCTATGCATATCTATGTTGCCGGGAATATTACTGTCGATGAAACCTGGCAATGCTCTGCCTTACCGCATAAAGGTGAATCGTTGCACGGAAAAAAAATAATGGCCGATACTGGTGGCAAAGGTGCAAACCAGGCCATTGTTTTATCCCGCTGTGGATTACCTGTAACGTTAATTGCCGCAAGGGGAAATGACCACTACGGAGAATGGATTTACCAACAACTTCAGGCCGAAACATTACAGTTATTTCCAGAAACACCATTAGCTGTTCACACCGACACCTCAATTATTTTCACTACCAATGATGACGACAACGCAATTATTACCAGTTGCGATGCCGCCAGTGCACTGGAAACAGCAACCATTACTGCATTACTGGAAACTGCCCGCCCCGGTGATGTGCTGGTACAGCAAGGTAATTTCACCCCGGAAAAAACCCGGGCATTATTTACCTGTGCGCGAAGCAAGCAGATGCTGACTGTTTTTAACCCTTCGCCTGTCCAGGAGGATTTTCGCCAGTTGTGGCCCCTGGTGGATATCGCGGTGGTAAACGAGCATGAATCCCGTTTACTGCAGCCCGACACCGCTCACACCCTGGTGGTGGAAACGCTGGGTAGCCAGGGCTCCCGGTTACACGCCCACGGCCACACAGAGCATGTTCCTTCGGTGGCTGCCACCGTGGCCGATACCACTGGTGCTGGCGATACATTTTTGGCGGTGATGCTGGCCTCTGCACTGCTGCGCAACACCCGGCCAGATGCCCTTGCCCTGCATCATGCAAGCCAGGCGGCGGCTATCACCATCAGCCGCGCAGGAACACGCCTGGCTTTCCCGAGCAGGGCGACACTGGCGGCGCTACTGGCACAAGCCGGGTAGCGCTGCCAGTGGGTTATTTAAACAGTGGGCGGAACGTATCAACGTTCGCTTTTGTCACTACAGTTGCCGGAACAAGGATGTTCTTACTGACAGTCTTACCGCTGTTAATCGCATTCAGCGCTTTCACCGCTTCCTGGCCCATTTTTTCCGGGTCCTGTTGCAATACAGCAGTCACGTAACCGGCATCAATACCACTAATGGCACGGGCGGTGAGATCCCAGCCAAACACCTTGATTTGGCTCTGTTTTCCCTGGTTTTCCACTGCGGCAATCGCCCCCAGCAATGCGGGTTCGCCAGTGGCATAAATAGCCGTCAAATCCGGGTTACCGGTTATCAGGTTTTCAGCTGCGGTCATGGCGTCATCCTGGATATTTCGGCCATCGACTACATCCGCCACACTGATGCCTTTATGGCCTTTCAGTGTTTCTTCAAACCCTTTCTGGCGCTGGTTCTGAATCGCGGAGTTAAGTGCGCCGACAATACCAACGCGAGCCTTGCCAGCGGCGTTTTTATTAATGTAATCAACAAAGAATTTACCTAAAATTTTGCCACCTTCTTCATTATTCACCCCAACCTGAGCAGCCTGAGGCCCGGCAGGCAATACCGCATCAATAGCAATGACAGGAATATTTTTCGCCGCGGCTTCTTTAATAGCGGGCATGATGCCATTCACATCAATGGCATCAACCATAATGCCTTTAACACCCTGTTCAATATAGTTTTCAATGGCATCATTTTGCGATACAGGGTTGTCGTTAGCATTAAAGATAACTAAATTTTTCCCGGTAGATTTTGCTTCTTCTTGTGCGCCTTTATTCATCAGGTTGAAAAATAGCGCCTGCTGGTTAATTTGCACCAATGCATAGCCCGGCGTTGCCGCCATTGCTTTACCGAACAAGAGTGCAGAAAGTATCAGTGCGCCAGAAATAACATTTTTTTTGCTGGTGTTGAATAACATTGGTCATGCCCTCGTCAGAAAAATTATGAACTTGTTTACAAAGTAACAAGGTGTATTTTGGCGGGACAAATAAAGAACACAGACGCCAAAAATGGGCCTGCGAGAGAAACGAAACTTGTTTTCTCAGGTGTTCCTTAACCAAAGAAAACACAGCAAAGGCAACGTCGGGAACAGGTTATTAAAATTCGCGCTTTAGCATCTCTTGTCAAGTGCTAATTTTCATCGCCCGGAAAAGGTGACAAAACGCTATATTCCTGAGCGCTATCTGTGTTACTGATATGAACACTCAATACGATAACGGCGATCATGACCAAAAAACGGGTTGTTCTTTCAGACGTTGCAAACCTGGCAGGGCTGTCGAAAGCCACTGTCTCACGCTACCTCAACCATAATCTGGTGTTGCCTCAGGAAACGGCAGCGCGGATTGAGGCAGCCATTCGTAAGCTGGATTACCAGCGCAACAGCCTGGCACGCCGCCTGAGCAAAGGTGGCAGTGAAACACTCGGTCTGGTGCTGCCGGATATCACCAACCCTTTCTTTGCTGAACTGGCCGATGCCGCCGAAGAAGCCGCCTCTGCACAAGGTTACAGCCTGGTGCTGTGTGTCACACGGAATAACCCTGAAAAAGAACGGCAGTTTATTCGCTGGCTGGATACCTGCCAGGTCGATGGCCTGTTGTTTACCACCAACCGCCCGGATGACGGCCTGCTGCGCCGCGAGGTGCAGCACCACCAGCGGATAATTTTGCTCGATGAAGACATCCCGGGCAGCCAGGTTCCGAAAGTGTTCGCCGACAATCAACAAGGTGGGCGCCTCGCAACAGAGCAGTTAATCCGCGCCGGGCACCGCCATATCGCGTTTGTTGGTGGGCCGGATGCCCTGATGAGTGTACGCGAACGCTACCTGGGTTTTTGTGAAGCACTGGCAGCTGCGGGCCTGTCATGCCCACCGGAATGGGTGCTGTATGGCGAATACCAGCGTGAATATGGTAGCAAAGCGCTGGATCAGTTATTCCGTGGCGCACAATGCCCCACGGCGATTTTCGCGGCCAGTGATTACCTGGTATTAGGCATTCTTGATGGCTTACGGGCACGCCAGCTTCAGGCTCCTGAGGCCCTGTCACTGGTAGGGTTCGATGATGCCAGTTACGCTAATTTCACCCAACCACGCATTTCCACTATCCGCCAGCCTGCTCACCAAATGGGGCGCACGGCGGTGCAACTGATGTTGCGTCTGCTTAACGGCGAAACCGTGCCCGAGCATACCCGTTTCCCGGTTGAATGGGTTGCCCGTGATTCCATCATGCCGCCCCCCGGGCTGCGCTAATTGTGTGCAATGCCTGCTCAGTTTTAGCGCAACACGCCCTGTTAAGACATCACTCCCATCCGCTGCTTAGTAAACCGGTTTACTAAAAAATATCAATTCTAATAATTTAAATTCAATAAGTTATAAAAATATCAAGTGGGCATTTTTTAACCTGGCATGGTTACTGCTTGGGTAAATGCGGCGAACAAGTAACGAACACAGCAAACCTGACGGATGGTCGTCACCATTAAGTAAACCGGTTTACAAGAAGTGGACCGGTGTGGCGACCATCCGAATACGCAACGTCATCTACCGTCACACGACATTGGGAGTAATGGCATGCAACAACAGGCAGTCCCGGCCAGAGTCGAGATGATGAATATCACCAAAACTTACGGCTCTATACGTTCATTACGTGGCGTAAACCTGCGCCTGGCCCCCGGTGAAGTTCTCGGGCTGGTCGGCGATAATGGTGCGGGCAAATCCACACTCACCAAAATCCTGTCGGGGGCTGTAGTCCCCACCAGTGGGGCAATTCGCATTGATGGTGAAGAACACAGTTTCCAGACCCCGGCGGATGCCCGGCGTTGCCAAATAGAAATGGTTTACCAGGACTTATCACTGTGCGACACCGTTGATGTTGCCGGCAACCTGTTTATGGGCCGCGAACCAATGAAACAGGTGTTGGGTATTCCTTTCCTGGATGAACAGCGCATGCACAAAGAAGCCCAGGAGATGCTCAAGGGCCTGGGAATTTCTATTCCTGATACCCGGCTAATGGTGCGTAACCTGTCCGGTGGGCAGCGCCAGGCCATCGCCATTGCCCGTGCAGCGGCGTTCAACCCTAAAGTGCTCATTATGGATGAGCCCACTGCCGCCCTGGCCGTTGCCGAAGTGGAGGCCGTGCTGGAGTTGATCAAACGTGTCAGTGCCCGTGGTGTCAGCGTGATCCTGATAACTCACCGCTTACAGGATCTGTTCCTGGTCTGTGATCGCATCATGGTGATGTACGAGGGCACCAACGTTGCCGACCGTCGCGTTGCCGAAACCAGCCTGAGCGATATCGTCAACCTGATTGTTGGCGAGAAATTCACCGCCCACTCCGCTCAGGCTCATTGAGGGGATAACCATGAGTACCATTAATATGTCCAGCCCCCGCGTCCTGCAGCACAGCCTGCCCAAACGCATTTTGCACAACCACTCCGGCGTGGTGAGTATCGCGCTATTTTTCGTGTTCTGCTGCCTGGTGTTCACGCTCATCACCAACTACTTTCTGACTGGCAATAACTGGCTGAATATTATCCGCCAGACTGCGCCACTATTGATTGTCGCCAGCGCCATGACCTTTGTGATAACCACTGGCGGTATTGATCTTTCCGTAGGATCCACACTGGCTCTGGTGGGCGCGCTGTCGGCTATTGCGCTGAATCACTGGGGCCTGCCCTGGCCTGTCGTATTTATTGGCGGCCTGGCGGTTGGCGCACTGATAGGCCTTATTAATGGCTTTTTCATCGCCCGTGAAGGGATCCCCGCGTTTATTGTCACGCTGGCAACGCTGGCGGTCGTTCGTGGTGTGGCACTGCTGATAACCCAGGGCTATTCCATACCGGTTCCGGCCGGGAGTGGTTTTACCTTTATGGGCAGGGCGTGGGTGGTTGGCATCCCAATGCCCGCACTGATCGGTATCGCGGTGTTGATCATTGCCCATTTTGCGCTGAACCATATGCGTTTTGGCCGCTATGTCACCGCGATTGGCGCAAATAACGAAGGTGCACGCCGCAGCGGGATCAAAACCCAGTCAGTGACAATGCGTGTTTACATGCTCAGTGGCATGGCCGCGGCACTGGCTGGCATGATAATCACCGCCCGCCTCGGTAGTGGCTCATCCAACCAGGGCGAAGGTTTCGAACTCCAGGTTATTGCCGCTGTGGTGTTGGGCAGTACCAGCCTGTTTGGCGGGTTTGGCACTATCATCGGCACTTTGTTGGGCGCGCTCTCCATTGCGGTTATCCAGAACGGCCTGATCCTGTCCCATATTTCACCGTTCTATACCCAGATTGCCACGGGCTGCATCATCCTGCTCGCCATCTGGCTTAACACCCGCATTCTTAACCCCACCCGTTCTGCCGCAAAAGGATAGCTCATGAAGGGTTCAATTTTTCGCCACTCCACACCGCTGCCCGTTGGTGTGAACAGTGGCAGTGTGATGACCGTGCTAGGGCCACTGCCTGTTGGGGAAATGGGCGTCACACTGATGCATGAACATATTTTGCTGGATGCGGCAGGCAAGTGGGTTCCGCCGTGCTGTTGCAGCGACCGTCATATTGCCGAAGCGCCGGTCAGTATCGAGAACCTTGGGGAATTATCGCTTAACCCGTTAATGAGCCGTGATAACTGCCAGTTGTTCGATGCAGATGTCGCTATTGAAGAGCTCATGAAATACCGCGCGCTGGGTGGAGAAACCGTAGTTGACCCAACTAACCTTGGCATTGGCCGGGATCCCCATGCGTTGCAGCGTATCTCGCGGCTCACTGGCCTGAATATTGTGATGGGCACCGGGTTATACCTGGAGCCATCACACCCGGACTGGGCCAAAACCCTGGATATCCAGAGGCTGGCCGACAAACTGATTTACGACCTGGGCGGCATGGATGAAAAACCAGACGTGATTGCCGGGTTAATTGGCGAAATTGGCATCTCCAGCCGCTTCACACCGGAAGAAGAGAAATCGCTGCGGGCTGCCGGGCGCGCCAATGCCGCAACCCAGGTCCCCATTGAAGTCCACCTGCCGGGTTGGGAGCGGCTGGGCCACAAGGTGATGGATATTCTGGAAGAAGAAGGGGCAGACCTGCGCCATACCGTGCTGTGCCACATGAACCCCAGTTTTGCCGACAAAGCCTATCAACATAGCCTGGCGAAACGGGGCGCGTTTCTGGAGTACGACATGATTGGCATGAGCTACTACTATGCCGACGAATCTGCCCAGTCGCCTTCCGATGAAGAAAATGCCCGTGCTGTTCGCGAACTGATTGACGCCGGTTTTATTCACCAGGTGCTGCTTTCCCAGGATGTGTTTTTGAAAACCATGCTCACCCGTTATGGCGGCCATGGTTATGGCTACATCCTCAAACATTTCGTGCCCCGCTTACGCCGCCACGGCGTTACTGGCGAACAACTGGAAACACTAATGATAACCAACCCGCAACGCGTATTTGGCGGGTAACAGGAGTTTATCCATGCAAAAGTCTGTTTTACTGGTCGGCGAATCCTGGACCAGTAGCGCCACACATGTCAAAGGGTTTGACCAGTTCTACACGGCCACTTACCACACCGGAGCGGACGCCTTTATCGCGGCACTGAAAGAGAGTGACTACCAGGTCACCCACATGCCCGCTCACGAGGCCCAGGCCCAGTTTCCCACCACTCTTGAAGCATTACAGGCGTGGGATGTAGTTATTTTATCAGACATTGGTGCGAACACCTTGCTGCTGCACCCGGACACCTGGCTGAAAAGCCGCCGAACCCCCAATCGCTTAACGTTACTGCATGATTATGTTGCCGGGGGCGGGAACCTGATGATGGTTGGCGGTTACTTCAGCTTTCAGGGTATCAATGGCGGTGCCCGCTACCGCAATACCGCAGTCGAGAAAGTTTTGCCGGTGCGCTGCCTGCCCTGGGATGACCGGGTAGAAGTGCCGGAAGGCGCCAGCGCAGAGTGCATTACCCAACACCCGGTGCTGGACGGGCTGGCAGGCGAATGGCCGTGGCTGCTGGGCTATAACGAAGTCGAAATGCACCCGGATGGCCAGTTGCTTGCTACCGTATCTGGCACCGGGCACCCACTTTTGGCGGTGCGGGAATACCAAAAAGGCCGTACTCTGGCCTGGACCAGCGATATGTCTGCTCACTGGCTCCCCGATGAATTTTGCCAGTGGGACGGTTACCGCCGCCTGTGGATCAATGCGCTGGACTGGCTCACTCAGGCCCGCTCATGACGACACCACTCATCGCCCTTTCCCGGCAGTTACTCGGGTTCAACACCATAAACCCGCCGGGCAATGAACACGCCTGCATGGCATTTCTTGCCAGCCACCTGGAAGAGCGCGGGTTTGAAGTAAGCCTGTTACCCTTTGGCGAAAATCGTACCAACCTGGTTGCCCGGTTACCGGGCGATACTCAAGGTGCGCCACTTGGGTTTACCGGGCATCTTGATACCGTGCCGCTGGGCCAGCAACAGTGGCAGTATGACCCGTACGGCAAAGATATCGTGGGCGGCCGCCTGTATGGGCGTGGCAGCAGCGATATGAAAGCCGCCATTGCCGCATTTATTGGTGCCTGTGATGCACAACGGGCGGCCATTCGTGCTGGTACGGGGGTCACCTTGTGGCTGACCGGTGGCGAAGAAACCGGGTGTGATGGTGCGCGGGCATTACTGGAGTCGGGCCTGGCCGGTACCGCGCCAGGAGCGTTGATTGTGGGCGAACCCACAGCCAATTACCCGGTGATTGGGCATAAAGGTGCGCTCTGGCTGCGGGCAGAAACAACTGGCAAGACAGCCCACGGAGCCATGCCTGAACTGGGTGTCAATGCCATCTACCTGGCGGCAGACGCACTGCAAAAAATCCAGCATTTTTCACCCGGGCCGGATCACCCGTTAATGCGCCACCCAACTCTGAATGTTGGCCGCATTCACGGTGGGCTGAACATTAATTCAGTCCCGGACCACGCTGTGTTTGATGTGGATATCCGCACCGCCCCGAATCTGAGCCACAGTGATATCTGCCAGCGGCTGCATCACCATATTGGCGAACATATTCGCCTGGAAGCGCAGGTCGACCTGCCCGCCGTTCTGACGGACCCGCAAGACCCGTGGATTCAGGCGGTTTTCGCGCTCTGCCAGCCACTACATGGCACACCACTTACACCGCGAATCGTGCCTTACTTTACCGATGCCTCGCTGCTGTTACCTGCGCTGGGAAATCCACCCTGTATTATTCTCGGGCCAGGGGAACCCGCCATGGCACACCAAACGGATGAATATTGTGAGGTGAACAAACTGGAACAGGCACAAAGCCTGTATGGTGAAATCATTGCGGGCTGGATGAAAGACCCCATGGCATCATCAGCATAAAGACGCCCGCACACACCACCCAGCCTAACACACAGGCCATCTTTCAGAATGGCCTGAATACCTGGTCTGATTTTTACCTCAAGAGGTTGCCCCTGCCCTTGGCTGACAGGTACATTTCACCCTCTGGCAGACCCGTTCCATTCCGGGCGTTATGCTGTAGGCTTCCTGCAGTTTTTCTCCACGGATTCATTTACCCCTGAGTGATACCCCTTACAATGAAACACTTCTCCACCACGCTGGCCTGGATGAAGCAGACCGAGGCGCAAATCAGGCAGGCCGATGCCTCAGCGCTGAAGGCAATTATGCAACACCTGGCACCACCAGGTATCTGGCTTACACTCAAAACTTTCTGGCCCAGCCCCCCCGGTCTGGCAAACATGCTGGCTGTGTGTCTGGTTTTATACACCTTCGTTATCTTGCAACTTAAGCTGTGGTTGGCAATTTTTAACTTTGCTGGTTGGCCTGTATCTGCTTTTTTTACCCATATTCTGCCGTTCGGTAGCGGCTTTCTGGTGTTGCTCATTGCTATGGGTATTGCTGGCGTGCGTGGATATATTGGCGTGCTGAAAAGTGCCCTTTTTATGGCTGCGGGTATCGCCATGATTGCCACCGGATTTTTTACCTGCACATGGGGAATATTTTTGTATGGGGGGAATATTCAAGTCTGGGAATTAGTCGCCTCAACATCAGGTGCAGGGTTTACCGTGCTAAGCCTCTGGCTACTCAGCGCCCGGCGTTTTCGCACGCTGGCACAAGTGGTTCTGTATCACCATGCAAAGTTTAAACAGGCACAACAGGCTTCAATTCCAGCGAAAAAACTGATGCAGAAAACCGCGCAGGTGAAGAAAATCGGCCTGAAACACTTCTCCACTACTCTGGCCTGGATGAAGCAGACCGAGGCGCAAATCAGGCAGGCCAACACTCAGGAATTAGCTGCATTGGTTGGCACTCACTCACTGGATTCCGGCAGTAAGCACCCAGATGCTCCCTATAACCTGGCCCTGAATGCCGGGTTTGCCTTGCTGAGTTATCTCCTTGCTCATGGGATGTTCTGGCAATGGCTATGCCATCTGTTTAACTGGCCTGTTCACATACAGGTTGTTGGTATGCTTGCGCTCCCTGCCTTGTTTATTGCCAGCTTAATAACATTACTCAGCTTTTGTGTCCGGGGGTACTACCGGGCAATGAAAGGCTATTTAATTCAGTTTGGTGTGACGGTGGTGATAGTGGCCGGGTATGTGATTTTCGCCTGCCTGTATTCACTGGCAGGGCAAAGTGACAGTGCGCATTCTTATCTGCTCACGGCAGTTATCGCTCTGGGTGGGATTACTTTTAGTTACGCCATGCTGAATGCTCGCCGTTTTCGCACTGTTGCAAATATGGCGCTGTATAACCGGGCTATGCGTAAACAAACTGAACTGGGTATTCAGGCACGCCATGCAAAGCAATTATACAGCCAGCGCGCCAAAGAACGCCGCCGCCTGCGGCAAAAGAAAACCAAACAGCCTTAACAGAAAACCGTGTCTGCTGTTAAGGCCGGTGACCAGTATCCGGCCCCAACAATGGCTACCAGGAGAGAAGCAACACACGGTATTGCAGCGCTTCCAGTTGTAACTCTAACGCCTGTATCACTGCAGGCGAAACAGGTTGCTGGTCATTGCGCTGTACCTGTAACTGGTTCAGTTGGTTTTCGAGCAAAGCCTCCTGCATTTTTAAGGTTTCACGCATCTGGTAAACATGGGTTTTCAATGCAGAAATCGTCATATAAGGCGTACGTTTATGCTCTGCATCCAGTAAGCGCTGTTCCAGGTCAATTAGCTGCTGGCTTAGCCGCTCATAAGAGTGATTAGCAGGATAAAGGGCCACATGCTTTTCGGCCTGCTTGCGCCATTTCATATACCATGCATTATCAGGCCATAGCTGGTGAGAATAGTATGCCGCACGGGAATTACCCAGCCCCCAAATACCCCCCATAAACATCACTGCAACCACCCCACCCAAAGCCCCCCATATACAACGCGCCCGCCATGTCAGTAACGGGATGCTGGCTGTGCTGCTGTCAGGCTGCACCACTGGCTCAACTGGCGGAAGGGGTTGGGGTACCCTCTCCGACTGCGCGGCATTTTCCAGCCAGCGAAACAGCACCTTAAATTCGCTGGCAGACACCAGTTGGTGAGCCACGGCCTGGTGGTATAACTGATCCACCACTTCCAGTAACTGAATACGCGAAGCCGCACTGCGCTTTTTCCCTGGCAAGGCATAAATAACAGGCAACAGCTGTGAACAACACCACTCCAGCAAATTGCGCCGCAAGTCCTTTGCCGCCAGTGGCGGCCAGCAAGGGTTTTGTTGGCTCACCAGGCCTTTTACCAGTAACTGGAGCGAATGTGTCAGACCTTGCCAGCCATGGCACTGGCAGGCAATCATGCAGTACCAGACACCACTTTGCAGGTCATACCCATGCTGGCGAAACAGCGTGTGGCACTGTTTTTCTTGCTCCAGCCACCATGCCCGTTCGCTGGCATGCTGCTTCCAGCGGCTCATATTGTGGCTGAGCTGAAGAAAAACCTGGTGGCAGCGCGGGTCGAAACAATTAAACCGGATAGCGGTTAAACTCCCATCAATTATGGCTGAGCGCATTTAACCTCCCGGCCAAAACGCAAGGTTATCCCATTTTTTCCCGCATCAATTTTTAGTGAACCTGAAGAACCACGTTTACCAATATTGCCAGCCAGACGCGGTAACAAGTGCTGATTAAGGACCTGATCGATGTCCCTCCCGCCACTCTGTTTCACCTGGCAGCGTTCCGCAACCCAGTTCACGACACGCCGGGTATAGACGGGCAATATCTGGCCTTCGGTCGCCTGCTGATACCGCTGACACAGGCACTGTAACTTCAGGTCAATAATTTTTCTCAGTGTCTCTGGCTGCAGTGGCAGATAGGGGATCAGCACCATTCTTCCCATCAGCGCAGGTGTGAAAACACGTTCAAACTCAGGCCGAATAAGTTGCGCCAACGCCAGTGGTGATTGTTCACCGCCGTCACATGCCGCAGTAAGCGTGGCACTGGCGAGGTTGGACGTCATCAGAATCAGGGTATTACGGAAGTTAATGACCTGGCCTTCTGCATCTTCAATCAGCCCCTTATCAAAAATTTGGTAGAACAATTCCATGACATCCGGATGTGCTTTTTCTACCTCATCAAGCAAAACCACGCTATAGGGGTTACGGCGCACAGCCTCTGTCAGTATCCCGCCTTGCCCGTACCCCACATAGCCAGGAGGCGAACCTTTCAACCCGGAGACAGAGTGCGCCTCCTGGTATTCAGACATATTAATCGTGACCAGGCTATGCTCCCCCCCAAACAACAGCCCGGCAAGCGCCAGGGCTGTTTCCGTTTTCCCGGTACCGGATGGCCCGGCTAACAGGTAAACCCCTGCGGGTTTTAGCGGGTCGCCCAGCCCGGCGCGGTTGATGCGGATTTGTTGAGTTATCTGTTCCAGCGCATAAGACTGGCCAATGATGCGTTCTGCAAGACGCCCGAACAGCGCCTCGGATTGCTGGTGTTCTTTCTCCAGCATGCGGCCAAGAGGGATACCGGTCCAGTCTGCAACCACATCTGCCACACAGGTAGCATCCACGCATTCAAACACCATCGCGTGGTGTTGATGCCAGGCCGCCAGCATTTCACGCCCCTGAGCCAGTTCACTGGCATCTTCACAGCGCAATAATTGTTGCACCAGTTCACGCTGGCGTTGCCATTCAGCCAGCAAACTCTCTCGCTGTTTTTGCAAAGTAACAGTCTGGCTCGCCAGTTTTACCTGGCGTTCGGCCCCGGATTGCTCCCGCACCAAAGCCTCATGCTCACTCTCAATAGCACGCAGTTGTACATTAATAGCTTCAATTTCTTTCGGCTCATGTGTCTGTGAAACGGCAACCCTGGCGCAGGCGGTATCCAGCAAGCTGACTGACTTATCAGGCAGTTGCCGCCCGCCAATATAGCGGCTGGCGAGATGAACCGCCGCGTGAATGGCATTTTCCAGTACAGGAATACCATGATGGGCAGACATCGCGGGGGCTATGGCGCGTAACATGGTTGTCGCATTCTCAATATCCGGTTCAGCGACCTTCACTACCTGGAACCGCCGTGTCAGGGCGGCATCTTTTTCGAAATATTTTTTATATTCTGCCCATGTGGTTGCAGCAACTACCCGTAACTCCCCCCTTGCCAGTGCAGGTTTCAACAGGTTAGCGGCATCATTTTGCCCTGCCTGACCACCCGCGCCAATCAGCGTATGTGCTTCATCAATAAATAAAATAATCGGCTGTGGGGCACAGGCAACCTCTTTGAGTAAAGACTGGAGACGATTTTCAAACTCACCTTTTACACTTGCTCCGGCCTGCAACAGCCCCAGGTCAAGGGTCATCACTTCCATATTTTTCAGCCGTGGCGGCACTGTACCGGCGGCAATACGCAGCGCCAGCCCTTCAACCAGCGCAGTTTTCCCCACGCCGGGTTCCCCGGTGAGAATGGGGTTGTTTTGCCTGCGGCGCAGCAAGATATCCACCATCTGGCGAATCTCCGCTTCCCGCCCCAGAACCGGATCAAGGCTCCCTGTGCGCGCCAGTTCACTCAGATTCCGGGTATATTTCGCTAAAGCGCCACTGGCACCAGACACAGCCCTCTCTGGAAGTGATGGAGCCTGGTCAGCCCCGGACGTACGCAGCAGCTGAAGCGCCTTATCCCGTTCGCAGTTCAGCGCATGTTGTACACCCGGTGCGCAAACATGCTCACCTTCATCATGTAACAAACTTGCCAGCAACACGGCAGGGTTAATCTGCGCCTGTCCCCAGGACGCACTGGCAAGCAACCAGCTATCGGTCAGCCATCTCTCCAGTTCCGCTGAGAACACCGGCATAGAGGCTGTCCCCCGGTTAATTCCATCGAGGACTTTTTGTGTCTCCGCCAGCAACATGTTTGCCGGCAACCCCGCCTGTAAGCCAAGAGACTCCAGCAGCGCACTCTCCTGCTGGATTAACGCCAGCAATACATGCTCTGGCATAACTTCCGCCTGGCGGCGTGACGCGGCATGGCACACGGCGGCATCCAGTGCGCTACGCCCTTCATTGCTGAGTTTACTCATAATAGATTTCAGATAATGGCTCATAACGGTCCTTGTCATATTTACAGGCACTGGGCGATATCACCCGGCAGTGCTGAAATGGGGCTTGCCAGCGTAGCGCGTGACTGCTGGCGGGCAGAATGTGCATCAAGATTAGCGAGTTGTTCGCGGGCATCACTCAGGTAGCTGGCCAGTTCCAGCCAGCGTTGCCAGCCTTCATCCAGCGCATAAGGGTCAGAAACACTCAGGCGTACGAGGATTTGCTTAATGCCGAGCTGATTAAGCAATGATTCATCTTCTCCAAATTCATGGCTGTCGAAGTAGGCTTCTCCCGAAGCAAAGCGCTGTACAAACCAGGGCCAGGCATCGTCACCAGTTAATGCATATTTAACTGAAAAATCAGGAAAATTAATATCAAGACTGACACTATTGCACTGCCCTGGTTGCCAGGAGAAATCGGCCCGCTCGGTGAAATTCATGTTGGTTAATTGCTGGCTGTTTTTCTGGCAATTCAGTGTCAGCCGGGTGCCAGTGGGCATGACTGCCGCTCCCCCCGGAATAGTCGCCGGGTGGCTGGTCACCTGTAGTTTCAGGGCGTCTTTCTCCAGTGCCCGCTGCTGGGCCACCAGGTCATCAACCTGGGCCTGCAGGGAGGCACGTAAGTCACCTTCCCGCGTGGTTGCCCGTTCAGGTACATCCAGAAAAAGCTCAGCAGGAAAAGCGTGACGCACCAGATACAGGAAATCGTCTTCAAGAGGTACGCGCATATCTGCATATTCGGCCGCGTCCACACCCTGTGGCCCCAGAGTTAATAAAGCTTTCGCCGGCCCACTCAAGAAGTCGCTGACAATTTGATGACTTAATGATTGTTGGTCGGCATAACTACGGACTTCAGCCTGGTTGCCCAGAGGCCTGATGACCGTAGTCTTCCACTGTGAATTAAGCCAACACGCACTGTGCGCCATGGCATTCCCCAGAAGGCGGCGGGCATCATCTTCGAAAATGGCCCATATGGCCGCCACTGCGGTATCGTCACTTCCGGCTGAAAAATGCCCTTGCAACACTTGCATAGCAGGCAACAGCTCCACTATTGGATTGCTGGCGTCATTCTCTTCGTTGCCCGCAAACAACCCCCGGGTTAACCGGCCACCTGACTGGCTCTGCGCCACCGCATCCTGTACAGATTTGTTGCGAATATCCAGCCATTTACGCCAGGCCTGTTCCGACTGTTGCAGATTCCAGGTGGGTTTAACATCCGGGAATCCTTTCAACCATGAACCAAGAGACTGGCGCATTCTGTTGTCTGTCTGTGCAGCGCGACGTAGTAGCGTTGCCATATCATTCTCGTGGGATAACCGCTGCAACTGGCGCAACGTCACCAGCCAGGGCTGTGCCAGTGAGGTGGGAATATCGCTCAGTTCTTCTACGGCATTGGTGGCAAAATTCATCGCATAGCTTTTATTTTGCCCAATGGCGATTAACGCCTCACGCGGCATCATGACCGGTAGTGGTGACACAAGATGCGCGGATATATCAGCCAAATACTGGCGCCAGGCATCCTGCCGCTCCACTTGCCAGCGCGCTTGTGCCTGTTGTAATAAAGGAAGTGGTTGCCCGGCGCTGTGTTCCAGCAAAGCGACCCATTCATTCAGCGTGGCTTTACCAGACCGGGTGCGAGCACCAGGCAGCGCAATATCACCCGGTAACGAGGGCCAGAATGCTGATGCCTGCAAAGGGATCAGCGCATCACCCGGAGCAACCAACCACTCCAGTTCCGGGTCATGGTTGACCAGGCTTATTAACAACTGTTGTGCTGTGAGATACCACTGCACGCCTGCCGGGCTCTGCATGTAGTGGCGCTCAAAAGCCAGCCGCTCCAGCAAAGAACGCTCACCCAACCAGGTGCGGGGTTGCAACGCTTCGTCTACCGGAGCTAATTGTTCAAGGACGGCCAGCCCTGCCCCATCCTGCATGTGCTGCCAAATTTGCAGGGCATTCGCCAGTTGCAGAATAAGCTCACGCTGCTCTGCCGGTTCAGCAGACAAAACGCGTTGCTGCCATGCAGAAAGCGTGGTACCTGCCAGGCGGGGCAGGCTGTCTGACTGGCTCAATAACCGGGTTTCTGCCCGGGTATGCTGCCAGTTAAGTAATGGTGAAAATGGCAGGTAACGCAATGAAAATGCAGAGTGCTTCTCTTCATCCGCAAGAAATACGGCCAGCGCCTGAGGCGATAACTGCTCAAGATCAGAACGTATCCGGCCAGTACTGAATACTGCACTCACGATAATCCAGCAAGCACATATGCCAAGGCCAATACGGCATGCAATATGGCTCCATGAGCGGAAAAACCAACGCGAGCTATGGTGATGCAGGCTTAATGCATGCAGGTGCTGTGTCAGCAAATCATGCATAAATACACTTTCCCGCCTCCCGGTATTGTCGGCCTGTATTTCAGCCGCACCAAACCATACTCCGCTGAGCGTGGTATGGCTGAAATAGGCGTTGGGTTCACAAAGTGCGGCCAGAGCATAACGCAGTGCCGGCTCCAGGCGGCCGAAGGCTTCAGGAAAATCCAGCAATGTCGCGTAATCCTGAGCACTGAGGTGCTCAGGGCGACCCATGCTCATCCGTACCTGAGACATACCATGGTGCAGGGCGGTAAACAGTGCCTGCAATGTTTGTTCATCCTGACCATCAACAGGCAAAGGTGTACGCCAGTTATAGCCAAGGGTTTGCTGACGCTGTTCAGGAGATAACTGATTGTGCCACAAGCTAAAACCGGGGAACGCATCACATTGTGTAACCAGCACATACAGTGGCAGACGTGATGAAAAACGGCGCATAAGCGGCTCAATTAATGCACGCTGGCGGCGAGCGCTGGCATGCAGGGCATTGAAATCTCCCTCAATCAGTGCACTCATCGGGATTGTCACAATCATTCCCGCCGGCGCTGGCATACGCGCACACCAGTGAGCAATCTTGCCCCAGGCATAATGAAAAGGCGCACTGCCTTTCAGAAAATTACTGGAGAGGTCAAGAACACATAAGTTACGGAAAAACCACCAGCGCAGAGTACGGGTAGGGCCAATAACGGTATTATCACCATCATCATAAAAACGCGGTAACCCGGCACTTGCCAGTAATGTGCTTTTACCACTTTGCTCACCCAGCAAAATATACCAGGGCAGGCGGGTGCGCTTACGCCGGATACGCCTGATAACGCTCGCGCCGGGATTCCAGTGGCTAAGCAGCACGCCTTCCCGGCGTGACAGGCGGTATCGGCGCAAGAACCGTTGCCCTTTTTTCCCTTTGAAAATGGACACCAGGCTCTGAGCCCCGGCCCAAATCACAGCAGTAATCAATAACATCAGCAACCAGCACAACACAATCACTGGCGTGCTCCAGTTTTGCCATAAGCCCAGAGTGAAACAAAATAGTAGCGACAGGCATATCACCAATAGCCAGCCGGTAAAACAGGCTAATTTCTTGAGCATAACGTTCAATTAATATACAGGGAGAGAGAAAGGAATACCGCACCGTATAACAGCGTAACTGCGACAGTGAGATTGAATAACGGCCGTTTATGCAGCGACATCACTGCCGGTGGCTCAGTGGAACATGGCGTTATGGCGGCGGCACAGGGCCACTGATGCCAGGCCTCCGGTAATAAGAGTTTGCGCTGTTGTGCAATAACGCCGAGCAAGGCCGCTTTATCATCGGGTGAGCCGTACTGGCCATGAAAACCGTTATGTAAACAGAATAAGAAGACTTTACGCGCCTGCTGCCAGGTCACCTCAAGTTGCTCAAGCTCGCTGAAAAAACGCTCTCCACCAATGGTGATATTCAGATACTTACGTTGCAGTAACTCACCTTGCCATTGCTGACGCCAGGGCAATAATGAGCAAAGGATGGTTTCATCCATCCAGGCTATCACAGCCAGCCTGGCCGCCTCTTTTTCCTGTTCACAGGCATCCTGTTGAGCAGCGCGTTGCATGGCTGTTTCAAGTGCATCAATGCAGGCCTCGCGCGCGCTGTCATACTCCGGATATGCCGCATGTTCGCCAGACATCAGGATTATCTTTTTGAACACAGGGAGGTAACAATCCAACAGAGCCATTAATTGTCCTCCATGAAGATAACCTGGACCTGAAGGTCCTCGGGTGCGCCATCCCAATAAAAAGCGATGTCTTTATCCTGCTCAATGCCTTGCCACAAGCTGTCTTGTGAATTAAGGCTGAAGTAAAAAGCGTCTTTACTGTCAGGCACGCCTCGTGGAGTCGGATTCAATAAGGTGGCGTTAACGCCCGGCAACGCGTGCTGAATCAGCCGGGTGATAGCGCGGGCGGGCGCCACTTTGAACCCCGGATTTTCTGCTGGCGCCATTGCTGCCAGCGTATCCGAGCGCAATAGCAGCAACACACTGCCTGTGTTCTGCCATGGCAATGACTGCAAATCACCACGAAACACATTCTGTTCATCCGCTACCAGGTGAACCCAGGTGTTATCTTGCAGCGTTAAATTTTTCAGTAAGGAGGTCAGCACCCGCCTGGCGCTGAGAAAACAAGCCGCCGGGTTATAATGGTCATAGGGTAACAACATGCTTTCGCCTCCCCATTCGCCCGTAAAGGAGCACTGTTCACTGAAACTGGATAACTCCCCCACAAGCTGGGTTAATAAGCCAAACACGGGCCAGGAGTGCATATTGGGCGTACGGCAAAAATGGTTCAGCAGAGGAAGTGTCCGGCTTAATGTGCGCATAGCGAGCAACTGGGTAATATCGCCCTTGTCGCTATGTTTACTCTGTTTCGGACGCTTGTATTCTTCAAATTTGTGCATGCGACTGGCCAGTTCAGCATACAACCCTGCCAGTAAGTTTTTCAGCATTGCACAACCATTAATGTTCACCAGCGGGGGGCAAAAGTCCGGGTCAACAATCACACGGTCATTGTCATAACGCAGACGCAGAAATGGCAAAAACTCACAGTCCACAACAACGGCTTTTTCTTCATCACTGAGAATTTGTACGTTGTAGATAATGCGGGCAACACTGCATTCCGGGCCATTGAAATACACATCTTTCATAACGCCCTCTTCCGGCGTCTTTACCCAGCGGCTGTTGGAGGTATCGCCCACATTGGCGTGGCCCGGGTCAAAGCGCCGCAACGCGAGCCACAATGTGAAAGGTTTCTCCAGGTGTTTCCAGGCATCGCGAAACTGGCGGGGTTGCAACACACAATTTCCGGGAAATTCGAGATAATCACCGGAAGGCAAAATAGCCTGCAACCGTGTCATTTTTATTGAGAAATCGACCAGCGGTTCTGGATTAAAATCGCACTGGATGATGCCCACATTCCATGGTTGCGCCAGTTGGCGATGCCGGGAAAGCATAAAATTATGGTGCAGGTCTGTAGACTGTAAATGCTGTGGTTGCAGGTAAACACCTGAATACCAATATACCTGCTGGAGCTCTGGCAACATATCAACCCTCCTTGTTTTCCGATTCAGGCCCGGCTTCCGGTTCCGGTGCGGCTTCAGCGTTATTATTCATAAACGTAATCGGGATGGGGCTCCCTCCCTGGAACTGGCTGATTCGCTGGCTTCCCAGGCGCATGCTCAATGCTGCAGGTTGTAATTCAGCCTGCCAGGTACGCTTCCACCACCCGCGGCTTTTCGTCTGTACCGGAATAGCAAAAGCGACCATGTGCTGTTTTTGTGGGAATGGATAATAACCAGCGACAATTGCCACATGACGCGTGTTTTCGCTGCGATCAATATGCAGAGTGACACTTTGCCCGGGCATGGCCGCGTAACGGTCAACTTTCAGGATATCCCCTTGCGCACCTGCGCCACTGAATACACCTTTCAACATCACCGGGTTGGAGAGCAACTTATTCAATGTGCTGACCTGTTCAGACTGAATCACCAGCAGGGTACAGCTGTTGGCAATCCCATTAAGTGCATTAAGGTCCGGGTCAGTTTGAATGGCGAGTGAGATTGCGCCCTGCGCAAAAGGCGTATTTGCCTGCTCAATAGCTTGCTTTTCCGATGTCGCCGCGGTCTTATCTGAGGCGCACCCGGCAGTCAACAACGCCATCATCAATATCAGGCTGCCCAAAAATGTTTTTTTCATTCGTGGTTTCGCCCCAATACATTGTTGATATCATTGATGCTATTGGTGTCGTTCAGCATCTCTTCCAGCCACTCTGTCAGGGTCATTCCTGCCCAGCGCGCAGCCCGCTCCATTAAGTACGGTACCGGGCTGGAAGGCTCATTTGTACGAAAATGGTCGGCAATCGCCAGCATTTGGCTAACCGCCAGTTCACGCGTCATAACAGAGGAAGGGGTAACCACAGACTCCGCTGAAACGAAAGGCATTGCACTATTGTCTTCAACCACGGCAACAGGTATCAGCGCTTCCGTCTCCGCGTTCGCCTGCGGTAACACACGTTGCGCCATACGTTGCAAATAATCCTCAATGTCCTTAAGTGTGGACCGTGTTTTAGTAAAAACCCCACCTTCCATGTCCTGGCTGATGGACACATAACGGGCATCCAGTTGCGCCAGCGCACTGGTTAGTTGGGCGGTTAAATCCGCCAGCTGACTAATTTCGAAAGAGGAAAAATGTGCCGAAATCTTTTCGAAGGTTTCAACCGTCAGATCGCCTTCTTCCTCAATAAGCGCATCACGCGCATCCGGATGAGAGTTGATCTTGTGCTCAAATGCCAGAACCTGCCGCCAGTGCGACAGAGATGATTGCGCGTGGCTTAACAAAGGAAGGCTGAACAGATGCTGGCTGAGATCTCTGTCCAGGCGCGTCAGACGGCCTCGCCGTATAACCACGCCATCGTCTTCCAGCGATGGCCAGCACTGAAACCAAAAACGGGTAATAAACTCGCTCAGGAAATCAACACCAGAGATTAACCCTGCCGGGCCCAACAACTGGCAACGTGATTCAACGAACCAACATGCCAGTTGCAGGTCTTTGCTTTGCAGGCTAAGAGCCTCAGAACAAAGTGTGTTGACCTTTTTCCAGTCTGCTTTTTTGGGTTCCCTGAGCGCCCACTCGCCTTGTGAAACATCAACAGGATCGCTTTCACGCGCATCGCGAATCACATCGAACAGGGGTTCATATTCCAAATTTTCCCCACCGGGTTTTTCAGGGCTTATTGGCACTAAAAGCGCGGCTATTTCAGGTTGCATAATCATCCTTAATTTATCCAATCAACACGGTAGGACACCCGCTAACAATGGTGCCACCATGGGCACAGGTGTCCCCCATCCGTGCAGCGGGTCTGTTGCCAATCAATACTTTGGTACTTCCCATAACAATCGTATCCACGGGGCCAACACACGTCGCCATGGAGCCAACTGTGGCGGCAGGCAAACCACCAATCAGTACCGTGGGTACACCTGGAGGCATAATGGGCCCTCCAACATGCGGAACAGGCGGAACCCCTGGTGTAACCATGGGGCAAACATGCATATCAGACACTCTGGCCGCCGGTTTCATTTGCTCATCGCCTCCCATGCCAGACAACGGTTTAAAAGTGCGCGAGTGCCTTCGACTGGTGAGTCATTAAGCTGAGCCGCCAGCAATAACATCGTGGTATGCAGCATTTGCGGAACCAGCGCCGGGTCGGGATAAACGGGGTCAACACCTTCCGGCGCCAGACTGCCTTCGGACCAAAATAGCGCCAGTGCCAGCGCACCGACAGGTGAACCAAATCCCTCAAGTGAAAAGCGATTAAAAATACGCCACCGTAACGCGTTATCATGTTTCTGAAAGCAGCGGGTAATCTCGTCCAGAACCGCATGTTGTTCGGGCGGGGTTTCCTCCCGCAATACGGAAGCCAGACATAAGCCAGTAGCTTGTGCCGGGTGAGAATCCACCCATTGCTGTAACGCCATTTCCCAGTCACCACGCTCAAGCCATTGCTGGTGTGAAAATCCCTGTTCGGACATAGTGTTTCCTTAACCGATATTGGTGATGCCGCCAGATACCCGGGCCATGCCGCTACCGGATACTGTCGCCATTGCACCTTTGAGTTCCGCAGTGCCGCTGCCTTCCAGCTTGAGGATGGCCCCCTTCATTTCAGCCGTACTGCTGGCCTGTAATTTGAGGGTTGCTCCATTAATAGAAATACCACTGGCAGACAAAGTGATTTTGTTAGCACCCACTTTGAGTTCAATAGATTGCGTGGACTCAAGACTGAGCGCCTTGTCAGTTTTAACCTGCCCGCCGCCTGCGACTTTCAGGGCGTAATCGCCGTTTTTCAGCTCTGTCGCCATATTCCCCGTGATACTTTGCTGCCAGTTTCCCTTCTCCAGCACCAGCTTCATATCACCCTGGCGGAGCACCAACTGGTCATTACCTTTGGTCAGTTCTGTAAACCGGTTAGCGGCGATAGTATTTTTCACCTCATTTTTTACCGTCAGCTCAAGGTCTTTTTGGGCCACAATGGTCAACCGCTCTTCGCCTTTTTTATCGTTAAAGCTGAGCCGGTGCCCGTCATCAACACTCCCGCCAGTTGCACTGCGCGTCATAAAACCGCTCTCATTTTTTTCATCCGGCAAAGCAAAAGGAGGTTTATTCTGGCCGTTGTAGACCGAGCCCGTCACCACCGGGTGGTCCGGATGCCCCTGAACAAAACTCACCAGCACTTCACTCCCCACACGAGGAATGAACTGTGCGCCAAACTTTCCGCCAACCCACGACTGAGCAACCTGTACCCAACAAGAACTGGTGTCGTCTGCCGGGTTTTCCTGGTCCCAGGGGAACTGAATCTTGATTCGCCCGTATTCATCGGTATGGATCTCTTCCGATGCCGGGCCAACCACGGTGGCGAGCAGTACGCCGGGGATTTCTCGCGGGGAATATTTCACTGGTGGAGCCCATGGCGAGTCATTGCTCATGGCTTCAAACTTACAGTGGCAATGGCTGGTTTTCCCATCCGAGTGATTGGCAATATCCAGCGTTAATGCCTGCACACGGTATTCTCTTTCACCAGAAGGATGGTCAGTGAGCGTGAAGGTTTCCCCGCTGGATAACCAGTGAACCGCTGAGGTTGCCTGATATTTCAGCACATTCGCTTCCCTTGCAGCCATGGCATGTTCTGCATGACGGGTAATCACCCCACGTTCGCCCGCGGGGGTAATATCAGTAAACACGACATCATCAAGTTTTGTGCCTTGTTTGCCTGCACTATGGCCAACATCAATTGCCGCTGCCTGCGGCATGGAAAATCCATGATACTCAACACGCCCAGGCAATAACGAAGCCTCTGAAACCCAACTATCAATGACGCCGCCGGACAGTAAACGCCCGGCATCGTGCCAGGCCAGAGAACGTCCACTGATAGCGACATGGCTGGCGGGATGGTCGGCAAGGATGAGCTGATGCCCTGATTCACTGTGACGGAAGAAATAGTAAATCCCCTCTTCTTCCAACAGACGCTGGATAAAATCAAACGCAGATTCGCGGTACTGTATGCAATATTCCCGTTCCGGGTAGGAACCATGTAATTGCATCTCCAGCTCGTTAATCCCATGAGTGCGTAACAGTTCACTCACTAAATCAGGCACACTGATATTTTGCCAAACCCGCATCACCCGCCCCAGTTTCAGTGGTGCCAGCGCAGGCTCCAGAGTGAAAATACATTCCGCTTCATCCTTCCCCTGCCGGGCATACTGAATACGTGTGACCACACCGTGGACATAGCGCACCGGGCCCGGCATATTTTCTTCACCAATCCGGCAGGACACCGCCTGCCCGTGCCATTGGGCGATCTGCTCCTCTGTCTGGCGTGTCATAGAGCGCAGCAGGTAACAATAAGGCGACGATAACGCTTCCTCGCCCTGCAAAGAGACCAGTAACAGCGCATCCGCGATTGCACCATTCCAGCTCAATAAGTGCTGTTGCTGAGAACGTTTTGGTTGGTCGAGCAGTGACATAAAAACATCCTGTTTAGTCAGTGGGGGCAACCAGACGCACCTGGTAAAGGTGCGCTGCCGCATTACTGCCAAGGCAGAGATTGAGACCCAGAATCTGCTGCCCCAGTGACCTGGGGGCAGAATCAGTACTCTGGATAGTCAAGGAAACGGAAAAGTTGACAACAGGGCCAACATAGTCGCGAATAGCGCACCATACCGCACGCCAGGCACTTCCCTGGGCGGTAAATTTACGCGATATTTCCGGCGTCATTGGCCCTAAAACAACATCAAAACTGGCATGTAACTCAAGACGCGACTGGCCCATCATGGGCGCTGTTGCCAGCGTGTGATGCGGGTTGCCAAGCTGGCAACACTCTTGCGCCGGAACGGGTTGCCAGCCACCAGTAAAAGGAATTATCTGCGCCGGAACCCCGAACATCTGGCGCAATAGCTGTTCAAGGTTCACCATTGAGCGAACCGGTGCTGAAAATAACGAGGCGTAACGGGTATTTTCTGGATGAGACTGTGCGCAAAGCCGCCCGGTAAGCGCCTGTATTGCGGTGTGTAACGGAGGTTCATCCTGAGACTCAGCCAGGGCACAGAGGTTATGTTTCTGCCAGGCCAGGTAATCCAGGCAATATAAGCGGTGCCCGAACAGGTCAATAAACGCTTTTGCACTGCTGTCACTGTAGCGGTAATAACGATTAATCATCCATTCGCTGTATACCGTTGGCAACGCACCCAGTGACCCCGTCAAACCGTTATAGCAAGCCGTTATCTCTACTGGCGAATCCGCTGTTTCGCGTGTGATACTCGCTATTTGCCCGTCTGGCGCATCCAGAGAAAGCGACGATGTGATATGCAGTTGTTCATCCAGCAACGTCTCTTCCGGCGTATGGCCGTCACGCAGTTTGCGCAGCAACAGGCGAATTTGTTGGTAAAAATTAAACTTACTCGCCACCGGAATCAGATCCATGACAGTTTCCCCGCCCGCACAGGCCACACACGGCGGGTTGCCGTTTCATGTTCAACACATGTCGTGAGACGGGTAAAACTATTTACCGGTGCATACAGAGCCAGTAAACGGTCCAGCAAGCTACACAGCAGGTAATACTCCGGCTCATGCAGAGCCTTCCTGTCAAACGTGACGGTCAGTTCAATACCACGGGCCAGAGAATGGGGATCATTACTGATAAGCCTTGCGGTCACAGGCTGGCAATCCAGTGACTGGATTAAGTGATAGAGCTGAGGTTTGCCGGGCTGATCCGTGAAATTGTACAGCGCCAGCATGGCTTTCAGATGTTGTGCGCCTTGATCACCCGATAGCAACTGGAAATTTAATGAAAGCTGTGACAAAAAACGCCAGCGTATATCCGCCTTTTCAGGCGCAGAGACAGGCCGGGTTGGCTGAGTCAGCGCGGAAATTCTCAGCCCGGCAACCGGGGCATCGGTATCAAAATCCCCTTTTTGTTGCCCATAAGGCATGTGATGCGCAAGTGCGTGATTGGTGCATAATAAGCTAAGTGTGACCACTTCCGGTGACGAAGAGGCCTGGCGCATAGTACGCACACTGAACCCAATGCTGAAGCGGGTTTGTGGCCCATCGGCATGCTGAGTCTCGCGGCGAAAACCTTGCCATGCTATCCCGGCATCCTCGCCTTGCAATGCCCCCTGGTAGCTTTCCAAAAGCGGCGGGACAACGTAATGCTGAATGCGATCATCCACTTTACGCTGCACTGATACCGATTCAACAGACCATACTTCAATATGGCGCTGATGGCGGGTATCCGGTATGACCGGATATTCACTACTGGCATCAGTCAGGCTGATGGGTTCCGCGCGCTGAGTGAAGAGATTAATAGCGGGAGTGCAATGCAAACGGAAAAAGCTGACGTCAATCAGACCGGCTAATTTTTCGAGCCGCTCAGTCAGAGGATTACGCCTAAAGACAGCCTGTAAAGTAAAAACGCTGTTACCACTGGCCTGAAATCCGGCAGGCAGAGCAATATCAATGAACGAAAATTTTTGTGGAAACCAAAAATAGTCCAGCAACAGAATATGGACAGGTGCGATGCGTGAATCCTGAGAAATGAGCGCATCCTCTGAATTGAAACCCACTGCGGTAATCACACCAGGATCCAGCTCAATAGCAATACCGTTATGGCGCAACACCAGGCTGCTGACTTCTGAACAGAGCAGTGTATACAGTGTATTGACCGCATTACCCGGGCCATGCAAGTAGAGACGGATGGTCTCATCACCCAGTATTGCCCCTGGCCAAACCTGAAACTGGAGTTGTAATTGCCAGCGCAGTTCATCACTGTCGAAGTGCAAGACAGCGTTATCCACTGCGAGAGGCAACAGCGTGACCGGGTACACGGTATGGAACTGGCAAGGTAACGGATCCCGTTGACGAGAAAACAGCGCCATGCCCGCAGCCAGCTCGTTCTTACCGGTTATTCCGCTTTTTTGCCTGTCAGGCTCTATCATCACAATGCAGCACGAAGGCAGTGGGCGCAGAAACTGAGGTGCCAAAACAGATAACAGCGCTTCTGTTACCTCAGGCATATCATCATCAAGGCGTTGATGAATGCGCGAAGTCAACAAAGCGAAGGATTCAATAAGACGGCTCACATGCGGATCTTCGGTTTCACCATCAACAAAACCAAGCCGCCGGGATATTTTAGGAAACCGTTGAGCAAATTTCTTACCGTGATTTTTCAGAAAGTGCATTTCTTTCTGATAATAAGCAAGCAATCTATTCATGAATATAAAACTGCCCCGTCATATTATTCCATTTTAATACTACTATGATGGGGGCATCTTCATAATGAGCCGTAATAGTAAATACCATGAGTTCTGGTTCATTTTCATCTGCGGCGCGGGAAACGGAAAAATGTGCTATACGGGGTTCAAAACGTTGCATCGCCCTGGTTACTCTTTCCTCCAGTACGATGTAACGATTCATTGTTTCTTCGTCAGAAACAAAAGTCTCATTGATACCATAATTTAAAATCGAGGCATTAATTTCTGGCATATTATCAATATCAGGCATCCGGACACGCGAAGTTAGCATCATTTTTAATTCATTAACCAATAACTCGCACGATTGTAAATCCCAGGGATAATCATCCTCTTCCTGATGAGGCTCATTATCGCTGAGGCGAACAAGTAATGAAGTAATCACAAGCACAGGCTCCTGAACCCGGTAGCACTTGTGCTACCGGGTGGTCACAGCAACTTATTTAAGTGCTTTTTCCGGAATGTCGTATTTGATTGGCCCAATCTTATCCAGGCCACTTCCGTTGGCATTCGGTACGTTAAATACCACTTCAATCATTCCCTCAAGAGAGAAAATAATATTCATGAATAAGTCATCACGGCGCTCAATACTCAGTGAATTAATTTTACACTTGGTATAAACCGTGCGCTGAACTTCATAGTCCTGATCAAACTGGTCAGAACCACGATGAACGATGGTAATTATGATTTCTTTATAACCACGCTTCAGGTAATACTCATAAAAGCTACTTGTGTCCTTGGTCATTAAAATGGACATATTTACATGATCGAAATAAGCACCATCCTGACCAGAAACCGTACTAATTCCCCCAGAGGCATAGCCTTCCATCCATTTATTGTATTTCTTCTCTTCAGAAGAGCCAGAAATCACTTTGCCATCAATCTTAATTTCAATAAATTGACAATCTTTTAACTTAGCCATTTTAAAACGTCCTGTTTACATTAAATATTATGCGCCAGCAGAAGTAGGTAAATCTGCTACTAACCGCAGCGACATGCTCAAACCTTCCAGTTGGAAATGAGGCTTTAACCAGGCAACCGCACGATACGTACCTGGCGCTCCGGGGACTTCCAACACTTCAACTTTTGCCTCACGTAACGGATAACGCGCTTTCGTTTCCGGCCCTGCGTTATCAGAGGCGACCACATACTGCATTATCCATTTTTGCAAATACTCTTCGCATTCTGCCCGGGACATAAAACTGCCCACTTTATCCCGGACAATGGATTTTAAATAATGAGCAAAACGTGATGTGGCAAGAATATACGGCAACTGGCTGGACAGACGGGCATTTGCATTCGCCTGGTCAGAATTATACAGCCGGGGTTTATTGATTGACTGAACGGCAAAAAATGCAGCGTAGTCTGTACCCTTACAGTGAACCAGCGGAATAAAACCAAGGTCAGACAGCTCTTTTTCACGCCGGTCAGAAATTGCTATCTGGGTAGGGCACTGCATAATACGCTCACCGCGACCAGACGTATAATTATACGCCGGAAGGGATTTCACTAATCCACCACCTTCCACGCCGCGAATTGAAGCACACCAGCCATATTCTTCAAACGATTCGACAATGCGACCAGCCAGTTCCCATGCAGAGTTAATCCACAGATAATCGCTTCCGGATTCATTTTCCCCGACATGCTCTTCAAAATTGAAGGTTTCCGCAGGAATTGTTTCCGCACCATAAGGTAAACGCCCCAATACCCGTGGCAGTGTCAACCCGATATAACGGCTGTCATCATTCTGGCGGAATGAACGCCAGCGGGCATAATCGGTGGTCTCGAACATTTTCGCCAGATCGCGCGGGCGCGGCAATTCAGAGAAATCATTCATAGACAGCATCCCCGGCGCTATCGCACTGAGGAATGGCGCATGAGCGGCAGCGGCAACATGGGAGATTTGCTCCAGTAAAGCAATATCCTGCGGGGTATTGTCAAACTGGAAATCGCCGACAAAAGCAGAAAAAGGTGTGCCACCAAAAGTGCCGTACTCGCTCTCGTAGACACACTTAAACAACATGGACTGATCAAAATCACTGGCTGATTTAAAATCTTTAATTAAATCCTGTTTAGTGCATTGTAACAGACGAATTTGCGTATTTTCCGTCACACTGGTTTGCACTAATTTGTGTAAACCACGCCAGGAAGACTCTTTTTTCTGGAACTCAGGCGCATGCACTATCAGGCTGACCTGACGCGACAGTATTTCATCAATTGCCGCAATACGCTGCTCAATACTGCCAATCAAGTCACTGGAAATGACCACCGCGCCAGAGAGCACTTCCGCCATGAAGTTATTTAACTGTGACTTCATCCGGCCTCGGTCAGATTCCCTGCGAATAGCCTGTGTATTGTCAATAACCTGATCAAGAAAATCATCACTGAATGCCTGGTCTGCAACATTCAATTCCGCGAGTTCACCACTCATTATTCACCTTCTCCCTGGCTATCTTCCACCGGGCCTTTTGCCACACTTTGCTGTTGTGCCATTTCGGCTAATTGTTCTTTTAAACGTTCATTACTGGCAGCGCGATTACGCAAATCACTTAACTGTTCGCGCAATGCCATTAATTTGCGTAGCGGCTCAACCTGGCGAACGATATTATCCGGAGTAAAGTCATCCATATTTTCAAATGTCAGCGAAACCGCGATCTTACCGTCCTGTTCTGGTAATGCACTATCTACCAAAAACTCAGCGCTGGGCTTCATTGATGACATAATTTCGTTGAAATTATCTTTATCAACATTCAGGAATTTTCGTTCACGGAGTTCTTCATCTGATTGTGTAAAATCGCCCATAACACCGACAACCAGCGGTAATTCTTTCGCTGCCTGTGCATCACCGACTTCAACATCATAAGTAATTTGGACTCGAGGAGGGCGTGTTTTATCCAGTTTATGTTGGGTGTGGCTCATATTTTCTTATCATCCAGTTTGAATTTATCATCGGCGGCTCCGGCCTGACGATTAGAAAGCAAAAGTTCTGACTTGTACTATCCCACTTTGTATCAGGCCCAAAACAGAAGTGGTTCTTTTATTCATCAGCGACCACTTCTCTCATCAAGCTCATTTCGGCTATAAAACAGTTAAGCCTGCGCCAGATACAGTTACTACTCGAAAGGTCAGTTAATCTCAGGTAGTACAGAGTCCTCTAAGGAAGGTGCGAATAAGTGGGGAAATTCTTCTCGGCTGACTCAGTCATTTCATTTCTTCATGTTTGAGCCGATTTTTTCTCCCGTAAATGCCTTGAATCAGCCTATTTAGACCGTTTCTTCGCCATTTAAGGCGTTATCCCCAGTTTTTAGTGAGATCTCTCCCACTGACGTATCATTTGGTCCGCCCGAAACAGGTTGGCCAGCGTGAATAACATCGCCAGTTGGTTATCGTTTTTCAGCAACCCCTTGTATCTGGCTTTCACGAAGCCGAACTGTCGCTTGATGATGCGAAATGGGTGCTCCACCTTGGCCCGGATGCTGGCTTTCATGTATTCGATGTTGATGGCCGTTTTGTTCTTGCGTGGATGCTGTTTCAAGGTTCTTACCTTGCCGGGGCGCTCGGCGATCAGCCAGTCCACATCCACCTCGGCCAGCTCCTCGCGCTGTGGCGCCCCTTGGTAGCCGGCATCGGCTGAGACAAATTGCTCCTCTCCATGCAGCAGATTACCCAGCTGATTGAGGTCATGCTCGTTGGCCGCGGTGGTGACCAGGCTGTGGGTCAGGCCACTCTTGGCATCGACACCAATGTGGGCCTTCATGCCAAAGTGCCACTGATTGCCTTTCTTGGTCTGATGCATCTCCGGATCGCGTTGCTGCTCTTTGTTCTTGGTCGAGCTGGGTGCCTCAATGATGGTGGCATCGACCAAGGTGCCTTGAGTCATCATGACGCCTGCTTCGGCCAGCCAGCGATTGATGGTCTTGAACAATTGGCGGGCCAGTTGATGCTGCTCCAGCAGGTGGCGGAAATTCATGATGGTGGTGCGGTCCGGCAGGGCGCTATCCAGGGATAACCGGGCAAACAGACGCATGGAGGCGATTTCGTACAGAGCATCTTCCATCGCGCCATCGCTCAGGTTGTACCAATGCTGCATGCAGTGAATGCGTAGCATGGTTTCCAGCGGATAAGGTCGCCGGCCATTACCAGCCTTGGGGTAAAACGGCTCGATGACTTCCACCATGTTTTGCCATGGCAGAATCTGCTCCATGCGGGACAAGAAAATCTCTTTTCTGGTCTGACGGCGCTTACTGCTGAATTCACTGTCGGCGAAGGTAAGTTGATGACTCATGATGAACCCTGTTCCATGGCTCCAGATGACAAACATGATCTCATATCAGGGACTTGTTCGCACCTTCCCTAACTAGCGGCATCATCATACTCACCACCCAATCAAACAAAAGTTTATATCGATAGAAACTGAAAAAACAGAATTAAAATCCACAATACTCATATTTTTAATTTTTTACTATAAAAAAATACAAGAAAAAAAGAACATTAATCCAAAAAGATTAATCAAAAAATAACAAGTATTTCCCAAAAAATATTAATCAAAAAAACAAAGCAACCAATATTAAAAAAACTTCACTTTATTAAAATATCAAATACTCTGTTCCACTCAGGATTTATTTAAAAAATATCAGTAAGATACATCTGTTCAACAGAAAAAAAAGAAAGAAATGTTTAAAAGCGTAAAGTTATCAAAAAAGGAGAACGATACTCCCAACACATAATCGCTCATTTAATCAGTCTTTTCATCCAGGGGATTTACTTCTCCTGTCCGTCTGGTCAGTGCCAGACAGTATCTGTTTTTTCACTTTACTCAGCACACTTCACCCATGCCTGTCTCTCGCAGATCCCTGATTCCGGCTCAGGATAATAAGAATAATCTTAAATACCCTGTTCAGGCAGCCCATTAACCTGTTGCGTTAAATAACAATGAATTCCCCCACCACTCGCAGTTTATTTGTTTTGTTTTCTTGTTAATCAATACAACGCATGGTTCTGGAGAGAGGAGTTTCAACATGCAATACCCTGGCAATAACATAGAAGCAGGCATGCCTGACTATGCCGGTGCGCGGTTGTTTGGCGCAAGCGGCGCAGCAGATATCGATTTTCAAAAACTGGCCGATACACTGGATTGTTCCCGTAATTTCTACCAGGTCGGGATTATTTATGATGACGGGAAACAACGCTGGCTGGTGCGCCCTTCACGGCGGGCAAAGTCCAACATCAAAAGTGAAGTCAGCCATGTCATTGTGACCAAAGTACGTTCGGTTTCTGCAACCCAGGCAACCAAAGCAGTGGTCAACACCCTGCAGGCGCCTTCACTGACCAATGAAATCACTTCCACGGCTATCGCCTGCGGTGCTACCGTTGCCACCGTGGTGCTGGCCGTTGGCGCGTCTGCCGCAGTTCCCTTTACGGCAGGGGGTTCAGGCGTTATCGCCGCAATGATTGTGGCAGGCGGTTTAGCCACTGCCGCTCAGTGTGTGATTGGCGCGGGGCGCCTGGCGTTTATTGGCACTGGCCACAGTGATGACGTAGCATGGCTGGATAGCCAGGGCTGGTACAACACCACCAGTACAGTGCTGGATGTGATTTCTCTGGCGGGAGCCGGGGCAGGCCTGAAAAGTACCCTTGAAACCTGGAAGCTGATGAAAAGCGTGTCTTCTGCCAAAGCCGTTGAATGGCTCAAAGGCCTGAGCCGGGCTGAACGTAAACGCCTGACAGAAGAAATTATCCGCGCCCAGAACCCGGGCATTTCCGGTGCTGGCATCAAAGCCGCCATGAAAGCCGGCGTGTACCCGAAACGTTTCCCGGCAGAAGCCTTGCAACACACCCTGCAGCGTGAATTAGCCAATGCGCTGGTTAATACCTCGGCATTTGCAGGCAGTGCGATGACCGGCACCATTCGCCATCCGGGGAATGCGGTACAATCTGGCCAGTATGTGATTGGTCTTCTTCAGTCTTTCTCTCTTTAATGTGTACTGCGGTGAAATGAAGCAACTTACAGCGTGCCTTGCCCGGATGAAATTGTTGGATGCCCGAATACGCCAGGCCAGTGAATCCGAACTGGAAGCCGTAATGCAGGAACTGGTTTTTCCGGGCGTTCTTAACCCATTTAAACTTGGCTTACCCCTGGTGCTGAGCATGCTGTGCACACTATGCAGCTTTGCCATGCCGCAACCGGCGCTGTGGATGGGGATATTTTATCTGGCAGGCTGGCCGGGCCATGCAGTGTTCGCCGGTATTGTTCCTGGTGTACTGCTCTTTTGCCTGGTGTTGTTCACTCTGGGGTCGTTGACTGCCAGAGGTTACTGGCTGGCACTCAGGGGCTACCTGATTTTGTTACGGTGCGTGGCTGTCCTGGCAACCGGGTATCTCCTCTTTATGCTGGCCCAATTGTTTCTGGGCCATGCACTACACCCGTTGTTTGTAGCGATGTCTGTTGCGGGGGTGGCTTTCAGTGCACTCAGTTTTACCAGCCTTAACACACCAGGTTTTGAACGGGCGGTAAATGGCTTTCTGCACAACCGCGCGTGGCGTAAGGCCTGGCTATTACGCCGCCAGCAAACACAAAAGTCACGTAGTTAACTGTTTTCTTCACGCCCCATCAGCCGCCGTTGCTGGCTTAATTTGCGGTACTGCTGGGGTGACATTCCCACATAGCGGTCAAAAGCGCTGTAAAAACGGCTACTGGAACGAAAACCGGCAGTCAGTGCAACATCCAGTACCGTTTTATCCGTGTCGCTTAATAATGCCCGCACATGGTTGATACGCATCGCGGTAATGTATTGCTTCATTGTCAGTTGCATCACACGCTGGAAAATGCCCATTGCATAGTTAGGGTTAAGTTTAACATGCTCCGCCACATCATTAATGGTGAGAGACTGGTCGTAATGGCGGGCAATAAACTCCAGCATCTGGCTGACATAAAATTGCGCATGGCGCGACACCCGGTTTTTATGTGTTGGGCGGGTTTTATTCACCACCAGCGGCTGCCAGCCAGACAAACTAAAGCGCTTGAGCATCAGACCTATTTCATCAATGGTCACCTGGCGAATTTGTTCGTCTTTACTACTCAACTCCTGTTGCCAGCGCCGGACTTCAAACTCACTCAATTGCTGGCTGGCAAGGGAGTTAATAACCATTCCGTGCGTTACGTAGTTGATCAGTTCTTTATCCAGCGGCCACCCTAAAAAGAGGTGCATTGGCAGGTTGAAAATAGCCATACTTTGGCAGTGACCAGGGTTAGTAAGCTGGTGCGGGGTACAGGCCCAGAACAGAGTAATGTGCCCTTGTTTAATACGCACAACATCGTTGTTAATGACATACTCCACATCCCCATCAAACGGGACATTAATTTCTACCTGCCCGTGCCAGTGGCTGGTTGCCATGGCATGGGGCGCACGCAGCTCAATTTCCATTTTTTGGTATTCAGAATACAGCGACAACGGGCTGCGTGTTTCCCGTTCATCGCTGCTACACATAAAGGGGTCGGCTGGCAGTGCTGAAAAAGCGGAGTGTTCCATTGTTGCTCCTTGTTCAGGAAACTAAGAATAATGGCGTAACCCTGGGCAAAAAAACGCGCTGTCACCCTCATTCCGGGTTATAGCAGAGTAATAATGGAACAGAATTTCTGCCAAAAACTCTGCAAAACCGAATATTTTCTCCCATTTACTTATTTTTAATGCTCTGGCGCGCAAGTTCTGAGTTTCCGGCACAGTTCAACCGGTTACAGGGACGAGAATCTCTGGCCTCCGGTGCCATGCTGGCATCATTAACAGACGTGAGGAGAAACCATGATGATGTCCGCCCCCAAAATTGCCTTTATTGGCGCAGGTTCTACTATTTTCGTAAAAAATATTCTGGGCGATGTGTTTCAGCGCCCGGCATTGAAAGCCGCGCACATCGCGCTGATGGATATCGACCCGGTTCGTCTGGAAGAATCACATATTGTCGTACGTAAGCTGATGGAATCTACCGGGGCGACAGGCAATATCACCTGCCATACCGGGCAACGCGAAGCGCTGAACGGCGCTGATTTTGTGGTGGTGGCATTTCAGATTGGTGGCTACCAGCCCTGCACGGTCACGGATTTTGAAATCTGTAAACGCCACGGGCTGGAGCAGACCATTGCCGACACACTCGGGCCTGGCGGCATCATGCGGGCATTACGCACTATTCCGCATTTGTGGCGTATTTGTGAGGATATGACGGAATTGTGCCCCGAAGCGACCTTGCTGAATTACGTCAACCCCATGGCGATGAACACCTGGGCAATCTATGCGCGTTACCCGCACATCAAACAGATTGGCTTGTGCCACTCAGTTCAGGGAACGGCCGAAGAACTGGCCCGTGATCTGGATATCGACCCGGCAGACCTGCGTTACCGCTGCGCCGGCATTAACCATATGGCGTTTTACCTGTCGCTGGAAAAGAAAACCGCGCAGGGTGATTACACCTCTGTCTACCCAGATTTGCTGGAGGCGTATGCCCAGGGCCGTGCGCCCAAAGCCAGTATGCATGGCAACCTGCGCTGCCCAAATATTGTGCGCTATGAAATGTTCAAAAAATTGGGCCACTTCGTTACTGAGTCCTCAGAACATTTTGCCGAATACACCCCGTGGTTTATTAAACCCGGGCGCCAGGACCTTATTGACCGGTATCAAATTCCGTTAGATGAGTACCCCAAACGCTGTGTTGAGCAACTGGATAACTGGCATAAAGACCTGGCGGCTTACCAGCAAGCGGAACGTATTGATGTATCGCCGTCACGCGAATATGCCAGCGCCATCATGAATGCCATCTGGACTGGCACACCCGAAGTCATTTACGGCAACGTGCGTAATGACGGGCTTATCGACAACCTGCCAGAAGGTTGCTGCGTGGAAGTCCCCTGCCTGGTCGATGCCAATGGCATCCAGCCAACCCATATTGGCAGGCTGCCAGCCCACCTGGCCGCGTTGATGCAAACCAACATTAATGTACAGACGTTAGTGACTCAGGCTGTGCTGAATGAAAACAAAAACGATGTGTACTATGCCGCCCTGCTCGACCCGCACACCGCAGCCGTGTTAAGCATTGACGAAATTTATGCACTGACTGATGACCTGATTGCCGCGCACGGAGACTGGTTGCCTGACTGGTTGCACAGCTAAACAGGCAAACAAGCAGTACGCAAAAAACACGCGGGAGCAACCGTCTCCCGCACTGGCAGGTAACCGTATCACTCTACATGAGGCAGCCCCTGGAAACAGAGACTGGTACCCTATGAGTATTTCAATGACAACAAAGCTCAGCTACGGTTTCGGTGCATTCGGTAAGGATTTCGCTATTGGCATTGTTTACATGTACCTGATGTACTACTACACCGATGTAGTTGGCCTGTCCGTTGGCGCGGTTGGGACACTTTTTTTGGTCGCCCGTATCTGGGATGCAATTAATGACCCCATTATGGGCTGGATAGTCAACGCCACCCGCACCCGCTGGGGCAAATTTAAACCGTGGATACTGGTGGGCACACTGGCGAACTCCGTCGTTCTCTTTTTACTCTTCAGTGCGCACAAGCTGGATGGCGATACGCAGCTCATTTATGCCGCCGTGACGTACATTCTGTGGGGAATGACCTACACCATTATGGATATTCCATTCTGGTCGCTGGTGCCAACCATTACGCTGGATAAACGTGAACGCGAGCAACTGGTGCCTTACCCACGCTTTTTTGCGAGCCTTGCCGGGTTCGTGACCGCCGGTGTCACGCTGCCATTTGTCGAAGCCGTCGGTGGCGCAAATCGCGGTGATGGGTTCCAGTTGTTTACCCTGGTGTTAATTGCTTTTTTCATTGCTTCCACACTGGTCACACTGCGTAACGTGCACGAAGTGTATTCATCTGACAGCCCGGGTACATCTTCTGCCTCCACCACCAGCCTGAAAGCGATTTTTGGGCTGCTGTATAACAACGACCAGTTACGTTGCCTGTTGGGCATGGCGCTGGCTTACAACATTGCCGCTAATATCGTGAATGGCTTTGCCATTTATTACTTCACTTATGTGATTGGCGACGCCAGCTTATTTCCCTGGTATATGTCTTATGCTGGCACGGCTAACCTTGTTACGCTCATCCTGTTCCCCCGTCTGGTCAGGCAGCTTTCCCGGCGCATTCTGTGGGCCGGTGCTTCGTTAATGCCCCTGCTGGGCAGTGGTGTATTACTGGTTGCCGCTCTGAGCCAGTTCCACCCGGTAATGGTCATCTTGCTGGCGGGCGTTTTGTTTAACATTGGCACTGCGTTGTTCTGGGTTTTGCAGGTGATTATGGTGGCCGACACCGTGGATTACGGCGAATACAAACTCAATGTGCGCTGCGAAAGCATCGCTTACTCAGTACAAACCCTGGTGGTGAAAGGTGGCTCAGCATTTGCCGCATTCTTTATCGCGCTGGTGCTGGGAATCATTGGTTATGTTCCCAACGTGGCCCAGTCTGCCGGCACTCTGGCAGGCATGCAGGTCATCATGATTGTATTACCGGCATTTTTCTTCCTCGCCACGTTATGGCTCTATTTCCGTTACTACAAACTCAATGGCGATATGTTGCGGCATATTCAGATTCACTTGCTGGATAAATACCGCAAGCCGGGCCCGGTAAAACCGGCAACACCCCTTCCACGCCCTGTAACCGGGCAGCCGGAAACCGGGGTATAACATGGAGTGGCGCACATTCTGGTGATTAAATACCGCACAGGTTAACAATATTAACCAACTGATTTTATAGCGGATAAAATAGCAGTACCTGTTTTATCCGCTACTTAACCAGTGGCCCCGGCCCGATTATTTCGGTGGCACGCTTTTCCTCACCTCATACTGGCGAAGCCGTGACGCTTAAACTATAAACTGCCCCACCAGCACAGTACGCGCCTGCCCGCCAATATTCACCCGGCCAGGTTCACCCAGCGCGAGCGACAACTCACCACCACGCGCAGAAGCCTGGAACGCACGCAACTGCGCTTTCCCAAGCTCAGCGCACCAGTAAGCCGCCAGGGCGCAATGCGCAGAGCCGGTTACCGGGTCTTCGTTAACCCCCACCCAGGGCGCAAAGTAACGCGAAACCATATCGAACCCATTTTCGCCACGGGCACTCACTACAATTCCGCGCCCGGGTAACGCCCGTAAGGCCGCAAAATCCGGTGCCAGCTGGCGTACAACCGCTTCGCTACTGACCACAATAAAATGCTTCTCACCAAACATGCCCTGTGCTGTTACTTGCTCATCAGTAAGCCCCAGCGCGGCAAGATATGACTGCCCGGCAGGCACTGCCATATTGGGTGGCAACAGCGGGAAATCCATAGTGATTGCATCCCGCCCTGCCGTTACATGCAGCGGGCCAGAAAGGGTTGAGAACGTTAATGTATCCCCGAGATTAAGCGCACCGGTTTGCTGTAAAACATGCGCAGTAGCGAGTGTGCCGTGCCCGCACAAATTAACTTCAGTGAGCGGAGTAAACCAGCGTAACTGCTGGTTGCCAGGGGCATAAAATGCCGTCTCGGAAACAGCCATTTCTGCGGCAATTTTTTGCAGCAGAGCATCAGGTAGTGGTTCGGGAGTAATGCACACCCCGGCAGGGTTCCCGGAGAAGGCCTGGTGTGCGAATGCATCCACCAGGTACATAGCCAGTTCCATGCAGACATCCTCTGTGTTAACGACTGAGCCAGTACCCAGTATCACACAGTCCGGTTCTTCTGCGAACCACGTATCTTTTACCTACTCCGTCTCACGCCTGTGCATCCAGTTGGCTATCCAGCGTGACAACACCGGGCCGGTCAGCATCACCAGGATAAACCGCCCGGTTTGCATCGCCATCACGAAAGGCAAATCCACCTTGCTGGACGAGGCAATAATCGCCACCGAATCCGCACCGCCAGGGCTGGTTGCCAGGTATGCAGTTAACGGGTCGATACCTGCGAACCGGACCAGCAGCCAGGCAAACCCGGCACACACCGCAACCAGGGTGAATACGGAGAGCAGCACGCGCGGCAATGCATGGGCCGCATGGCGCAGGATCTCAGCGGAAAAGCGCAAACCAATGCCCCAGCCAACAAACGCATAAGCCAGCGCCAGCAAGGTTTCTGGCAGTGTAATTGCCAGAACACCGGCATCTTGCGCAACCGTTGCCAGCACCAGAGCCAGCAACATTGGGCCTGCAGGGAGCTTAACCCAGTGAGCCAGCAATACGCTGCCAGCAATAACCAGTAAAGTGGCACACAGCGGCCATAAAGGTACGGGAGCAAACCAGTTTATCCGGGCTGCGGCAACATCCGGCATATCGCTCACCCACAAGCGGGTCACCAGCGTAGCGACCAGCGCCACCACCATCACCCGCAAATACTGCATAAACGCCACCAGGCGCACATCCGCGCCAAAGCTTTCCGCCATCAGTGTCATGGCGGTAGCAGCCCCAGGTGAGGAACCCCAAATCGCCGTGGAACCCGGCAGAACCCGGAAGCGGGCTAACAGCCCCCCCAGCACCAGGCTGGCCGCAATTACCGAAACCACACACCCCAGAAACAGCGGCCACTGGCGGGCGATTTCATGAAAAATAGAAGGGGGAATAGCGGCGGCAATCATGGCACCCACCACCGCCTGCGCACTGCGAAACAGTGGCCGGGCAATGTTCACCGGGCGGCTGGTTGCCGCAAAACCAATAGCTGCAAACATCGGCCCCAGCAATAAAGCCGCCGGGATCTGTACCGTTTCCAGAACCAGAATCAGTAAAGCAGAAATCAGTACCAGCCCGCACCAGCGGGCCAGTGATACCGGCACCTGAATCACCTGGCGTTAACCTGTGCCAGTACATCAGCTGTTGTTCCGGTTTCCCCCAGGCGCGGGAAAATACGTTCAATACTATTCACATGGGTTTCTGCCGCCAGATCTGCCATAGCATCTACCGCCAGCGTCACGTTGTAGCCCAGCTCATACGCCTGGCGGGCTGTGGATTCCACACCAATACTGGTTGCCACACCCACCACAATAACCTGGGTCACACCCCGTTGTTGCAGTTCATCATGCAGCGGCGTGTTGCTAAATGCGCCCCAGGAGTGTTTGGTCACCGTGATATCGCCAGCCTGTGGAGCCATCTCCGGGATAAGCGTTGCCCAGTTGGCAGGCAGTTCACCACTGCGGCGCGGCTGTTCTGTGCGCCCGGGCGCGCCCCCGGCAACATTCACCAGCACCACGGGTAACTGTGCGTTACGAAAAGCGCCGACCAGCTGGGCGCATTTTTCAATAACCGGGCGGGTATCCTGCGCGGTGGGCAGAGAAACAATGCCATGTTGCAGGTCGATAACAATCAGTGCCGTATTGGCATCAAGGGTAGTAATAGCCATGTATAACCTCTCAGGATGAATAGTCAGCCAGTTTCTGGAGTAAAGGGACAAGTTGCGTTAATTGCTGCTGTTCTTCCTGTGAAAGCTGGCTTTCCATAGCTTGCAATAACCAGTCATCACGCATTGCGCGGTTAGCTGACACCAGCGCCAGGCAGGCCTCTGTTGCGTGATAACGTGTCTTGCGCCCATCGTTCGGGTCTGGTTCGCCGGTTACCATGCCGGATGCCTGTAAACTGGCCACGGTTGCGCCCATTGACTGGGTACGCACCCCTTCAGCGTCTGCCAGCTCTGTCACTGTCATTGCGCCATCACGCACCAGATAACCCAGTACGGCAACCTGTGACCAGGTTAAATCGCCCGGAGGTGCAGACTCACGCAAGCGGCGTACCAGCCTGCCAACCAGGCTACGCAGGCTGGCGGCAGTTACGGTTAACTCGTTCATTTTCTGCTCTCCTTACACCATGCAGACAGTCTATAATTACGAAGGCAAACTTAGTAGTTTACCTTCGTATCAATTTGTAACTACCCTGTTAGCAGGCACAAAAAAACCTGCCAGCCGGAAAGCGGGCAGGTGGGTAGCGACGATGTTGTGTTAATAGGAATCGAAAATAGCCTGAATAGCTTCTGGCGACTCAGTTTGCGTCAACGCCAGTTGCAACAGAACGCGTGATTTCTGTGGGTTGAGTGTGCCTGAAGCCACAAAACCATACCTGGCATCATCAATCTCTGCATCACGCGTGGTTGCCCCACCAGGTACGCGTGATGAACGAACAACTGCAATGCCCTGCTTTCGTGCTTCAACCAACGCATCAAACACCTGGTGATATAAATTACCGTTACCCACACCCGCACTGACAATCCCTTTTACACCCTCGCCAGACAACGCCTTCACCGGAGCTGCCGAAGCATTGGCATAGTTATAGACGATATCTACCTTTGGCAGGGCATTGAGTTTGCTGATATCAAACACGGTCTGAGCCGGGTGCCTGCGCGCAGAAACCCGCTGGTAATCGACTCGCCCATTGTGAATAAGCCCCAATGGGCCAAAATTCGCCCCCTGGAAAGTCTGCACTCCGGTGGTATGGGTTTTCGTCACGTCCCGCGCATCAAACACCATGTCATTCATTGCCACTAAAACGCCCCGGCCCGCAGAATGTTTATCCACCGCGACCACCACTGCGTTATACAAATTAAATGGCCCGTCGGCGCTCATTGCGGTTGCCGGGCGCATCGCTCCCACAAGAACCACTGGTTTATCGCACTTTACCGTCAGGTCGAGAAACCAGGCCGTTTCCTCCAGCGTGTCGGTACCGTGAGTAACCACAAAGCCATCGCTGCCCGCGCATTGTGCATTAATCGTTTTGGCTAATGACAACCACACCTGGTCATTCATGTCTTGTGAGCCAATATTAGCCAGTTGCTCACCTTTAATTACCGCTATATCAGTGAGTTGAGGTACTGCCGCGACTAACTGGTCAACATTAAACTTCCCGGCGACATAGTGAGATTGTGTGGCTGATTCGCCACCACCAGCGATGGTGCCACCTGTCGCCAGCAGGGTGATAGTCGGTAAGGTTTGCGCAAAAACGGGGGAAACGAGTGAAAAGACAAAAGTACTTAATATGAACGAACGGGAAATGACCATTCTCAACTCTCCTGTCGAGGCTATATTCCACCTGGGCGATATTCCAGTAACCGTCAGCCTTCCCGCCGCCGGGCGATAAAACCACCTACCGCCCCACGGGGAAACGCCACGGGCATTATCACCAGGCCCGTGTTTTTTTCTGTGATACACCCCCAGGGAATCCCGTTCCTGTCTGGCAAAATAGCAGGCTTGCGGTACAGACCGCATAATGGCCTGCTATTTAGCGCCCATTAACATCCCCCATCATGCCGCGCACCTGGATAAAGCCCAGTAGCAATGTGCCCCACAGTGCCATGGTGAGGTAAGGGCTGACGCCCATCATGTTAAATCCACTTTCAATGGTTTGCAGAAGAAACAGCGCCAGCACCATACCAATAATGCGCCCGCTACCGCCATCGGGGTTCACCCCGCCCAGAACCGCAGCCAGAATCGACACCAGCAGGTAAGATTCCCCGTAAGAGGCTTTGGCAGAGTTCAGTTTGGACATCATTAAAAACGCGGCAACTGCGCACAACAGCGCAGAAATCACATACACCTGAATCAGCACCCGGCGGGTATTAATCCCGGCGTAGCGTGTAGCCCGCTCATTGGAGCCAATCAGGTAGATGGCGCGGCCCAACGGGCTTTTCTCCAGCAGAACCCACAGCACCACCGCCACCAGCGCAAACAACCATAATGGCAACGGGATACCAAACCACTGTGCGTGGTTCAGCCACAACACCCAGTCCGGATAATTGGCAATGGCGCTGCCGCCGGTTATCAAAATATTAATGCCTTTCAGCAGTGTCATCATGCCGAGGGTTGCCAGAATCGGCGATACCCGAATCCCGGCAATCAATACACCATTACATAAGCCAATAAGCACCGCGGTACCGGCACCAGCGCCCAATGCAGCGAGCGCGGAAAGCCAGCCTGGCGGGTAACTGGTTGCCACCCAGGCCATCACCAGTGAACAGGCGTTGGCCGTGCCAATAATCGACAGGTTGATCCCACCACATAACATGGTCATCGCCATTGCCAGCGCCAGAATCCCCAGCACCGGCATTTGTGATGCCACTGACTGGAAATTACTGACCGACCAGAAAATATCCGGCATCAGTACACTGAAAGCAGCCACCACCAGCAGCAGCAACCCCACCAGGTAAAACTCCACATTATTACGCCAGGCGATTTTCATAACAGACTCCGGTTCTGGTGCTGGCTCCAGGCGGTCGCACTGATACTCACAACGATAATGCCGCCGGTAATCAGTGTTTGCCAGTAAGAGGATACGCCCAGTAAATTCAGGCCGTTTTGTACTACCGCCAGTAATATCACCCCCAGCAATGTGCCGCTGAGTGTCCCCCGCCCGCCCACCAGGCTGGTACCGCCCAGCACCACAGCCGCCAGCACTGTCAGCTCATAACCCAGCAGTGAATCAGGTGCCACGGTTTGAACTGTCCAGGCCTGAACCACACCCGCCACGCCAGAAAGAAAACCCATGTAGCCATAAACAAACAGGTGCAACCGCAATACACTAAACCCAATACGGCTGGCGGATTCCCGGTTGCCCCCCATTGCATATATCTTGCGGCCTGTGGTGGTGAAATTCATGATAATCCCGGTCAGCGCCACCACCGACAGCATCGCCAGTAATGGCAGGCTCAGCCCGTAGTCATAGCCATCTGCATCGGTGTATTTGAACAGCATGATGCCTTTTTCAAACCAGGGGGGAAAATCGTACAGCCAGACACCTTTACTCAGCCATAACAGCAGGCCGTAGAAAATATTCAGCGTGGAAATAGTAATAATGATAGATGGCACATTCAGGCGATTAACCAGCAGCGCATTTACCAGGCCCAGCAGCACACCAATACCGCCAGCCAGTAAAAACGCGACTGCGAAGTTGCCGCCAATGTGGTGCAACAGCAATACCATGCCATACTGGGCAATAATGGTCATGGCGGGAAAAGAAATATCAATACCGCCAGAAATCAGCACCATAAACAGCCCACAGGCCAGAATGGTTAACATGGCGTAGTTGTTCACCAGGTCATACAGGTTACCCAGAGTAAAAAACTCATCGCTTTTCCAGGCTAACCCGGCAAACAGCACTACAATCAGCAGCCCCAGCCAGGTTTCGTGGCGTTTGAATAAATCAGCCATTGACCACCCCGGCTATCATCTCTTGCGTGCTGTTTTCTGGCAGGAAACTGTGGGTTAACCGCCCCTGTTGCATCACCAGAATACGGTGGCTCTGGTACCAGGCTTCTTCGATTTCATCGCAAACCATCACCACCGCAATACCATGGTTTGCCAGGTCACTGATAATCTGGTAAATCCCGGCTTTGTTAGCGATATCAACGCCAACCGTTGGGCTGTCGAGAATCAATAACCGGGGAGTAATCGCCAGCCATTTGGCAATCGATACCCGCTGGGCGTTCCCCCCCGATAACGTATTCACCGGCAAATGAACATCAGGCACTTTAATGCGCAGAGCTTTTACCAGGCGGGAAACCAGCTCACGACACCGGGTTTCATCAATCAACCCCACTGAGTTAGTGACTTGTGGGAACACTGTGCTGATGACGTTATTCTCGATAGACTGCGCCATGACCAGCCCACGGTTCATCCGGTCTTCTGAGACATAACCGATACCATGGCTGATAGCATCCTGGTTACTGCGCAGTTTCACCGGTTGGCCGTTAATACGGATTTCACCGCTGTCTGGCCGCGTCAACCCGAACAGGCTCAGGCAAAGTTCAGTGCGCCCGGCACCTAACAGCCCGACAATGGACACCACTTCCCCGGCCTCCACCTGAAACGACACGTTCTGGTATTCCCCGGCACGGGACAAGTTCACCACTTCGAGCACCGGCGTACTGCCCGCACTCTGGCGCAGCGCCCGGGTCTGGTATTCAAACTGTTGCCCTGTCATCAGGAAACCCAGTTGCTGCGTTGTCATTTCTGCTGCCGGCCAGGTACCCACAAGCTCACCATCCTTAAGCACCGAAATGTTGTCAGATACCGCCAGCACTTCTTCAAGCCGGTGGCTGACAAACACCACACAGATACCTTTTTCCCGAAGCTGGCGCACCACCGCCAGCAACCCTTCCACTTCCTGGTGGGTTAGCGAGGCCGTGGGTTCATCCATAATAATCAGCCTGGCATCCTGGGCCAGCGCGCGGCAAATAGCCACCAACTGGCAACGGGCAATAGACAACGATTCCACAGGGGCATCCAGCGGCAGGGAAACATGAATACTCGCCATTGCCTGTTCAGCAACCTGGCGCAGCGCCCGGCGTTTCACCAGCCAGCCATGGTGGTAATGGTTGACGGCAATGTTTTCCCACACACTCAGGTTGGGAAACAGTGAGAGATCCTGGTAAATCACCTGGATCCCCTCGGCAACAGATGCCGAAGGTGTCAGGCGCGGCCAGTGTTGGCCGCCAAGGGTTATCTGCGCACCCTCATCGGGGCGATAAACCCCGGAAATAATTTTGATGAGTGTGGATTTTCCACAGCCATTTTGCCCGGCAAGGCAGTGCACTTCACCGGGCAGAAAATCGAGCGCCACATCGTTAAGCGCACGGGTTCCGTGAAAGGTTTTACTGATATGACGCAGAGAAAGAAACGGTTCCATAATCTTAATCCACCCGGTCCTGGTGCTGGCACAAACCGGCCAGAGGGCATAACAGCCCCCGGGCCTGGTACCAAACTCAATACAGCGAATTGATATTGTCTTTATTCACCAACAACACTTTGTGGAAGCGAATGATGTGCTTATCCATATCGACTTCCGCTTTCCCCAGGTTCTTCACTTCAAACCCGGGCTTAATGGTGCCGCCATTCAGCAACGTACTGGCGACAGCCGTCAGGGCATAACCGGCAGTTGCCGGATCGTAAGTGATCCCTTCAGTGATATCGCCGCTGCGGATCAGCGAAGCAGCCTGAGACGGGATCATCATGCCGTACACCGCCACTTTGTTTTTCGCACGCTTTTCTTTCACTGCACGGCCTGCGCCAATCGGCCCGTTGGAACCGAAGGAGACAATGGCTTTCAGGTCCGGGTAGGTTTTCATCAGATCCAGTGTGGTGCGGCGTGAATCATCCACGCTTTCCGCAACCGGCATACGGCGGGTCACTTCATGCATTTGGGGGTAATGCTCTTTCTGGTATTTCACCAGTAAATCAGCCCACAGGTTATGTTGCGGCACAGTCAGGCTGCCAACATAGATAACATAGCCCCCTTTGCCGCCCATACGCTTCGCCATGTGCTCAACGTATTCAGCCGCGAATTTCTGGTTATCAATAATTTCAATATCCCAGTTGGCACTGGGTTGACCGGGGGATTCATTAGTTAGCACCACAATACCGGCATCGCGCGCTTTCTTGAACGCAGGCTCCAGCACGTTGGCATCATTCGGCACAATGGTGATGGCATTCACTTTGCGGGCAATCAGGTCTTCAATAATTTTAACCTGCTGCGGCGCATCGGTGCTGGCCGGGCCTACCTGAGAGGCATTCACGCCAAAGTCTTTTCCCGCCTGTACCACTCCTTCGCCCATGCGGTTAAACCAGGGCATACCATCGACTTTGGAAATATTCACCACCGTTTTTTCTTCAGCGTGCAGCGGCGCAGACAACGCAGCCGCTCCCATCAGTAATGCAGACAACATACTGGCAATAAATTGCTTACTCATTTTCAGCCTCATTATTTATTCGTCAGAACAGCGGTAAGAAAATGCGGCATACACAACCAACCATGAAATGTTGCCGCCTATCATGATTTTGTTACGTTTTTTTAACGATAGTCAGATTTGAAAATAGTTGGCACGCCGGAAATATCCTGCTGGAAATATGGATAAAATAGCTGTTGTTTTTCTATGTGATGAGACTCACGCCCTGATGAAAAATTAACGGGGAATTACGTGAAAAATTAGCATCCGTGAAATATGACGTAGTGCAAAACCCGGCAGATGCCAGCGCTGGCATGCCGTTTTAATGATTATTATTGAGACCCTTAGCCGGTTTTTCACAAAATACGAAGAAGGTATGAATAAAGTGATATTTTGAGTCAATTATGACATCTGCACATATCGCACAGTCTGAATAAAAATAGCCAAAGTGTAATAACCATGAACTATAAATGGATAATTACCCAGCTGTTAAGGGCGACGAAAAACACTACGACACACAGGATAAAATCATGCTCAATCTCATTGTTTGCTGTGATGGTACCTGGAATACACCGGATCAAATGGACGACGACCTTCCGGCTCCCACCAATGTGGTGAAACTCTATAACGCGCTGGAAACCTCCCCAACACAACACCGCTATTATCACCCCGGAGTTGGCACCGACGGCACCTGGTTTCACCGCATGATTGGAGGCGGCACCGGCGCAGGGTTGAATGAAAATATCATGAGTGCTTACGGATGGCTGACACAGAATTACCAGCCAGAAGCGCGTATCTGGTTATTTGGATTCAGCCGTGGCGCCTGGACCGTGCGCAGCCTTGGCGGAATGATTGCCCGCTGTGGTTTGCTGAATCCGGTGGCATCGCAAATGGATGAAAAGCAACGCTGGGCGGCAATTAAAGACCTGTTCGATACCTACAAAACGCCAGAAGATAAAGCTAAGCCAGTGGTCGCTACCGCTCAGCGAGCCTTTTTTGATACACCGCTGGGCACACCAACTAAGCACAGTATCAGTATTGAATTCATTGGCGTGTGGGACACAGTTGGTGCGCTGGGGGTGCCGGATGATATGGCCCTGCTCAATCTTCTCGACAACCCGGACAATTACCGCTTCCACGATACCAGCCTGAGTAACATTGTGAAGCACGCGCGCCACGCCATTGCCATTGATGAAAAACGCCAAAGTTTTTCGCCGACCCTGTGGGACAATGAAGCAGCTCATACAGATATGAAGCAACTTTGGTTTCCCGGCGTACATGCTGATGTTGGCGGGGGTTATGGGCAAAGCGCGTTATCAGACGGGGCGCTGAAATGGATGATGGAAGAAGCCAAAAACTGTGGTCTGGCGTTTCGCCCGAATACCATGGAGCAACTTCATCCGGACTATCTGGGCTACCTGCATAATTCTGTTACCGGTGTTTTTAAATCGCTGAAAACCCGCCCGCGTAATGTGCCCTGCTTTACCACACAACCTAACAAGTTGCATTCATCGGCAATAGAGCGCCACAACAACCCACCACTGGCACAAGGTGGCTACTGGCCCACAAAAGTATTGGCGACGGGAGAAAAACAAACTGTCACGGTGTTTGCCCGTGAGCACTGGAATGCAACGGGGTTGTACCTGGAAGCCGGGAAAACCTGGCACTTTCAGGCGCAGGGCGAATGGGTGGATGGTGATATTCCCTGTGGTCCGGCTGGCTGTGATGACGGAAAATTTCAGTTAAGTAAAATGGCACACAGTGTTTCATCCCTGTTAGGGAAAGCCGAAACGCTCTACCAAAAATTCACCCAAAACCATACTGCTGATTTCTGGTACACCAAACGTGAGGAAGAGTATCCCTGGTTCGCGCTGGTTGGTATGGTTGCCAACGATGTTCCTTCGGGAAGCCAGCAGGATGAAAAATTACCCCATGAAGTCTTTCTGATTGGTGACACAACCACCTTCACACCTAAGGCGAGTGGCTACCTCTACGCTTTCGCCAATGATGCATGGCAGACTTACCACAATAATCGCGGCAGCGTCACGCTGACCGTAACCTGTGAGTAATAAGCACTGGAGCAGCCGGGTATCCTGCTGCTCCATAGCCACTCACAATACCGGTTGGTGCGGCGCACTGCGGCGCAAATGGTAATCCACCTGGTATTCGCGGGTATTACGGTACATTACTGAGTAATTGAGGAATACCCCGCTGTCGTTATAAGACAATGAACTTATCCGTAGCAAAGGCGTGTGCTCAGCAACATTTAACTGTTCAGCCAGTTGGCGGTCTGCCAGCACGGGCGTGAGGCTTTCATAGTTGCCACTGATAGTCAGCCCGCACTCTTTCTCAATATAATCAAATTTCGACCCTTCAAGATGCGCCAGCGATAAATAAGGAAACAGTGCGACAGGCATATAGCTGTCTTCCAGCATCAAAGGCTTGCCATCCACATAGCGCAGACGGCGGGAAAACCAAATCCGCTCATTGACCAGCACCCGCAGTTGCCGGGCAATTGCCGGGGGCGCGGGCATTACCTCAAATTTCAGCACCTGACTGACAACCTCTTTGCCCTGCAGACGCAGCACTTCCGCCAGGCCACATAAGCTGTTGGTTTCATGATGAACATCTTTGCGGGCGACAAAGGTGCCGCTACCATGGCGGCGAACCACCACCCCCCAGCTCACCAGCAAATCCAGCGCGTTACGTATTGTCATGCGTGCAACGCCAAATTCCTGCGCCAGTGCTTTTTCACCAGGCAATGGGCTGCCCACAGCATAATCCGATGAATTAAGCCGTACCCGTAATTTTTCCGCGATAGATTTGTAGATCACTACTGGACCTCTTTTTGCCTCAGCCATGAGTAAAATGAACTGGCATTTCTATTATAAAATTATTCAAAAACAAATAATTAACATCGATAACAGCAACATATTCCCAACCGATTCCTGCACTTGTCTGGTTTTACGATAAAAAGTAGACATCAGGTACTGAAATAAAACTTTGAGAGCTATCACAAACCCAGTTTTCTCACCCGGCCACCCCATGCGCCAGTTCTTATTCTCAATACCGGCCAGCACGACAATGAAATAAGGCCTCTTACCCGGTTGGTTTATGTGAGGATTTTACAATGCTCAGTCAAATACAACGTTTCGGCGGTGCGATGTTCACCCCGGTATTATTATTTCCATTTGCAGGAATGGTTGTTGGCATAGCTATTATGCTCAGCAACCCGCTTTTTGTCGGGGAGTCACTGACCGCGCCTGAAAGCTTATTTGCACAAATTGTTCATATTATCGAAGAAGGTGGCTGGAGCGTATTTCGCAATATGCCACTGATTTTCGCCGTCGGCCTGCCCATTGGCCTGGCAAAGCAGGCTCAGGCCAGAGCGTGCCTTGCCGTACTCATCAGTTTCCTCACCTGGAACTATTTTATTAATGCCATGGGAATGACCTGGGGAAATTTTTTCGGCGTAGATTTTACTCAGGATCCCGTTGCAGGAAGTGGGCTGACACTGATAGCCGGAATAAAAACTCTCGACACCAGTATTATTGGCGCAATTGCAATATCTGGCATAGTTACAGCATTACATAACCGCTTTTTTGATAAACCCTTACCTGTTTTCCTGGGAATTTTTCAGGGCACATCATTTGTTGTGATTATTGCATTTCTGGTCATGATCCCTTGTGCCTGGCTAACATTACTGGGCTGGCCGAAAATCCAGATGGGTATTGAATCATTACAGGCATTTTTACGCACTGCTGGTGCCACTGGCGTGTGGATCTATACCTTTCTGGAACGCATTCTGATCCCTACCGGCTTACACCACTTTATCTATGGCCCGTTTATCTTTGGCCCGGCAGCAGTCGAGGGCGGTATTCAGGTTTACTGGGCACAACATTTACAGGCATTCAGCAACAGCAGCGAACCGTTGAAAGTGCTGTTTCCTGAAGGGGGTTTTGCCTTACACGGTAACTCCAAGGTGTTTGGCTCTGTGGGGATTGCCCTGGCACTCTATTTCACCGCCGCGCCCGAAAACCGGGTAAAAGTCGCCGGGCTGCTGATCCCGGCCACACTCACCGCCGTTCTGGTGGGCATTACCGAACCACTGGAATTTACCTTCCTGTTTATCTCCCCGTTGCTGTTCGCTGTACATGCTGTGCTGGCTGCCAGCATGGCAACGGTGATGTACCTGTGTGGCGTGGTTGGCAACTTTGGCGGCGGCTTACTGGATCAGTTTTTACCCCAGAACTGGATCCCCATGTTCCACCACCACAGCGGCATGATGTTCACCCAGATAGGTATCGGCCTGTGCTTCACCGCACTTTACTTTGTGGTGTTCCGCACTCTGATTCTGCGGCTCAACCTGAAAACTCCAGGGCGCGAAGACAGTGAAGTGCGCCTGTACAGCAAGGCCGACTACCAGGCAGCCCGCGGTAAAAACCCGGCCCCTGCCACCAGAGATACCCGTACCGGCCAGGCGCTTGGGTTCCTGGAAGCGCTGGGCGGAGCCGCCAATATCGACAGCATCAATAACTGCGCCACCCGCCTGCGCATTGCCCTGGTAGATATAGCGCAAACCCAAAGTGACGACGTTTTCAAAGCCCTTGGTGCTCATGGCGTGGTGCGCCATGGCAACAGTATCCAGGTGATTGTCGGGCTGCATGTTCCGCAGGTGCGGGAGCAACTGGAAAGCCTGATGAACAACCCTTTAACGAATGAATCCAACACCATGACGGAGGCAGTATGACTAATAAATTTTCAGTGGTAATCGCCGGAGGCGGCAGCACTTTTACCCCAGGCATTGTGCTCATGTTGCTGGCGAACCAGGACCGTTTCCCATTACGCGCTCTGAAATTCTATGACAACGATGGCGCACGCCAGGAAGTTATCGCCGAAGCCTGCAAAATTATTCTGCAGGAGCAGGCGCCTGATATTGCATTCAGCTACACCACCGACCCAAAAGAAGCCTTTACTGACGTGGACTTTGTGATGGCACATATCCGCGTGGGTAAATACCCAATGCGTGAGCAGGATGAAAAAATCCCCCTGCGCCATGGTGTTCTGGGCCAGGAAACCTGTGGCCCGGGTGGGATTGCCTACGGCATGCGCTCTATTGGCGGCGTACTGGAACTGGTGGATTACATGGAGCAATACTCCCCCAATGCCTGGATGCTGAATTACTCCAACCCGGCCGCCATTGTTGCTGAAGCCACCCGCAGACTGCGCCCGCATGCAAAAATCCTTAATATTTGCGACATGCCAATCGGCATTGAAGGGCGCATGGCGCAAATTGTTGGGCTCAAAGACCGCAAACAGATGCGTGTACGCTACTATGGCCTGAACCACTTCGGCTGGTGGACACAGATAGAAGACCTGGCCGGCAACGATTTAATGCCACAGTTGAAAGCCTATGTGGCGCAACACGGCTATGTTCCCCCGGCAAAAGATACCCATACCGAAGCCAGCTGGAACGATACCTTTGCCAAAGCAAAAGATGTCCAGGCGCTGGACAGCGCAACCCTGCCCAACACCTACCTGAAGTATTACCTGTTCCCGGATTATGTGGTGGCCCACTCAAACCCGGAAAGAACACGGGCAAACGAAGTAATGGACCACCGTGAAAAACAGGTATTTGGTGCCTGCCGGGCCATTATTGAAGCAGGGAATTCCAGCGCGGGAGAACTGGAAATCGACGAGCATGCTTCTTACATTGTTGACCTGGCTGCCGCCATTGCGTTCAACACCCAGGAACGCATGTTGCTGATTGTTCCCAACAACGGCGCCATTGCCAACTTTGATGCCGATGCCATGGTGGAGATCCCCTGTCTGGTTGGGAAGAATGGTCCGGAGCCCCTTACCGTAGGCGAGATTCCGCATTTCCAAAAGGGAATGATGAGCCAGCAGGTGGCGGTTGAAAAACTGGTGGTGGATGCCTGGGAAGAGCATTCCTACCAAAAATTGTGGCAGGCAATAACCCTGTCGAAAACGGTGCCCAGCGCCAGTGTCGCCAAAGCGATTCTCGATGACCTTATTGAGGCGAATAAAGCTTACTGGCCTGAATTAAACTAACCCTTCCTTTGTTGCTTCCCGTTTACCCGGGAAGCAACACCCCTGAACCGTATAACGGCCAACCCGCGCTGATTATCCCCACCAGGCAGCACAATATTTATATGGCAGATAATGCTGCAACTGATTCCCACCATAAGAAAAGCAACCAGAAAGAGAACCATACTCAGCATGATACACAGGAATTTTTTTCGTTTAAAAAATATACTATAAAAGCCAATAACACCGGTGCAGTGCTTAATTAACAACATAGTGATTTAAATCAAAATGCACACCACCCAAAACGCGGAGAAATATCACAAACAACTATTTAGATTTTCCCGGCTCAGGTTTGCTTCTCAGCCGCACTACGTTGCAAGGCAACTTAGCGATGGGCTTAATGTGAGGTTTTGACAATGGAAACTGTAGTAAAAGGTTCTAACTCACTGGGTGAGTATTTTACTCTGTTACTGGATAAAACCCAGTACGACAAAGACGCAATTCTGAAAGCCAGTTATGGTTTAGCCGAGTATTATTTTGTGCATATTACTAAAGCAACCACTGAAAAATTGGCAATCTCTTTCTATACCAAAAATATCACTGGCACCCCTTTAGTGATTGAGAGTGCGGTAACCCTGTTCTTAAACGCACTGCATGCCACCCCGCCTGTGCCATTGCCACTGGCAGAAACCCACCATTGAAGGTGTTCCAGCTAATGGCACACTTTACTTTGCCATAAAGTCACTTTATGCTGGTTCACTACCTGGGGAAATATATTAATCAGCCGCCCAATAATGAATAATCTGGTTATTCCCCGGCAAGCATAACTGAGCCAGAATCGCTTTAAAAAAAGCCCAATAGCTGAAACAATTCAGCTTATTCAACCCACGGATTCTGGTTGCAATTTCACCTGTAAGATTATCCCCTGTTAATAAACACCACCCAGCAGTACGTTTTGCCATACCAGCGTTTTTATTCGACTGTCGTTATGCCAGCAATGGAGCATAGTCCGGTCGGGCAGGTGACTGCTGGCGTCTCCAGTTAATATGGCATGAATTAAATGAATTAAATAAATTCATACTTTCTGATGCGAAACTCTTTTCCCTCAGCCAACTTCAGCAAATGGGATTTATCGGTGAACGCCTTACTGCTTGCGAGCTTAAGCGCCATCTTGTTATCTATGGTGTCGTAGATAAGCGTATGAGTGATATCAAATGGTGGTGAAACAAAAATCTGTGGCGTATCAGGCGAGTACTGCAAAGCAAAGTTCTTTAGGTGCGCATCGCCATTACCAATAGAGCAACTAAACACTATGTAACGAAACATGGTTTCAACTTCAGTTTGGCTCGTGATACGGGGTGCGCTCAGTTCAACCCGAACTTACTTCAGGTAATTGATTACCATGCAGTTACTTGCTCTTTTTATTGGCTCTGGCCTGCTGAAAATCAATCACGTTATCCACACGCGCAGGCTTACCTTCAAAATTATTCCGCAACACTGTCTCTGTTATGCCCTGCATTTCATCCTGGCGTTCTGGGACTGGTAATAAAGGCGGCATTTGCAGGCGCAGGGCGCGGAAATACTCCCGAACCAGCGGCTCTTCACTGCGGTCCAGTTTGCCATACTGGCTTATCCACTCAAGAAACATCTCTTCATCGGGGTGGAAATAGTCTTTATGCGTTTTAGTGGAGCGCAGTGTGCTGTTTATTGACTCATCAAATAATGACGCCTGCACCAGGTCTTCAGGCAACCCGCCCGTTTCATCAGCCAGATATTCAATGTTCCACACGACATCAGAAATATGACTCTGAACGCTTCTGTCGCCGCGCTGGCAGAAACAGGGGTTTGGGTTCTGGCGAATAAATTGCTCAACCATCGTATGGAAGCTGGTTTCATCGCACAGCTCAAATTGTTTACCGAAGAACTGCATGTTATTAAACAGCCGCTCCAGCCACTGCCTGGAAAATTCAGCGTAGTTACCTTTTTGCAGGCCAGTAAACACCATAGCGTAGCGAGTATGTACATGCATGGCGATTAACACATTTTTACGCTGAACCTTAATGGCATGCACCAGCCATGAACTGACGGGCAGGTTTTCGTGCTGAGTATCAATAATCGCCGGTGTTGGTGGTTTTTCCAGCGGCGACTGTTTTTTACCCTGACGTGTCACAGTAAAAAACTCCGCTGCCGTTTTGGTGCAGTTAAACACTAACATGGCGGTTTTCCTTTTTGTTCAGACAAAACACGGGTACGCAATAAGAGCAAAACCTTTACCCGGCTGCGACAGGAACTGTTGCAGGTTCGCAATCAACACCAGCCCGACTTCGCTGTTTTGCTGTGAAATGCCGGGTAGCCATTATGACGACCCGGCATTCTATGCACAACGGTACTTTTCTGAAGCCTTTCCGGTTCACCACCGGCAGGTGTTAATTCAGCATGGTTTCTGGCAACGCTTCATCGCTATTTACAGCGACCTGGTGTAACGAACTCCATGAGTTGATATCTGTGCCATGAACCTGCAGTTTTATCCAGCGAGCTTTAACCGGATTAACCACGAATTTCTCGCCATGCAGTGACACCGTCGATGTCTGAACCCCTTGTGCCAGTGTGACCCAGTCCTGGTTATCCTGCGAAACCAGCAAATCAAACTTAAGCCGCCGCTCTGCTGGTTTAAAAGTATGCAGAGCAATATTATGAATCTCTGTTTCATCGGCTAACTGGAACAACGCCCAGTTCCCCTTGCCACTTACCGCCCAGCGGGTTTTAGCGTTACCATCCAGCATAAATTCAGGCTTGTGGCCGTTCTTTTCATCAAAACCAGAAGCCGTAACGCCACTGATTTGGGTGGCGAACGCTGTTGCAGAGCATGCCAGTAAGAGTGCTGCGCTAACCAGTCCTTTAAACATAGAGCTGTCCTTAATAAGTCAATATGCGGGTATGTTGTGTAAGGCACAGTATCGGTTGATACGAATGCTACGCAGCGTAATAAACCGGAATGCCGGAGTGAAAACAACAGAACAAACAGGTATGGCGAAATAAAATTACAAACTGTGGTGGATTTCCTGTTTTTTTATAACCGGAATGCACTTCCGGATAGCAAAATTAATTACAATTGCACTGGTTAATTAATGCTTGTATTAACTGAATGTACGATTAAATAAACACGCAAGGCCGTTCGCATAACGTAACCAATTTATTCATGGTAAACCGTCTCCCCAACGAGCCAGGTAGACAACAATATGAACAAGCCAGGCGCTATGGTAAAAATACGCCTGACTGCCCCTGCCAGTGCACTCACTCAACCAATGCTCCACTGGCTATATGGTGCGTAACCCAGTTAAAAAGTGCCCCTGAATCACCACCGTCTTCATCCTGCTCAAATGTGTACACCGGGCCGAGGCTCATTGGACGGGCAGATTGCGCTAACAAAGCCAGTTCTGGCAAATACTCTTCTCCCGGGTGGCCCGGTTTACGTTGCTCAAGCCGCCGGGCATAGCGTGATACAGCCAGCTCCGGTGAAACCTGATTCCAGATTTCCAGCACTTCGCGTACCCGGGCCTGTTGCAAAAAAACCTGGAGTTGCTCACGGGGCTGAAACCCAAACCAGGCATCAACCAGCCAGATACAGTTTGCTGGTGCCGTAGCAATAACTGACCAGATAGCGGCATAAGCCGCGCACCCAAGCTGGCGGTTAAGCTGGCGATCTATGGCCGGGAACTGCGCCATAAAAGGCTCTTTGATACCATCCAGCGTCAGTGAGGGCAGGCCGAATTGCTGTGAAAGCGCCTGGGTGACGGTACTTTTTCCTGATGCCGGAATACCATTAACCAGAATGACGGTTTTTTGTTCAGCACTAAGTAACTGTTTCATAGCAATGCTGCCACCTCCTCTTTGCTGCGCGCTGCCCGCAGGCTGGACAACCGGACATCGTTATCCAGTAAATCGACAATTGCGCGAATCCCCTCTTCAATATGCGTATTGCTATCCTGAGCACCAAATAAAATAACAATATCTGCCGCGCCACTTCCGGCAAAACTGACCGGGTTTTTAAGTAACACCAGACTAAAACAGGTGCGGGAAACACCGTTTTCAGGGCGGGCATGAGGTATCGCAATACCTTCATCAAAAACATAATACGCGCCGTGTTCGAGCGTATTTTTGATTACGGCTTCTCCATAATTATGTGAAATAAAACCTTTATTCACTAATGGGCTGGCAGCCCGGCGAATCACATCCTGCCAGTTATCAATATCTACACCGACCTGGATAGCATCTGCTTCCAGCAACAAATCTTTAATGGACATGCGCACTCCCTAAATATTACGGCGAATAATATTTCGCAGTTCATCAATTCGTGTAAACAACGTCTCCACCTGTGGCCGATAAACAGGGCTTGCGGCATAGGCACGTAATGCACGGTTGTACTCAAGCATTAATGCTTTCTGTGTTTCAGCATTATCTGGCTGTTGTGCCAGAGATTGCTCCAGCAGAGCTATTTGTTCAGACAACTGTTGTGCCTGCTGATTATTATCTTCCTGGTTCACTGGCGCTTTTTGCCATAATGCTTTTAGGGAAGGTGCGAACAAGTCCCTGATATGAGATCATGTTTGTCATCTGGAGCCATGAAAAAGGGTTCATCATGAGTCATCAGCTCACCTTCGCCGACAGTGAATTCAGCAGTAAGCGCCGTCAGACCAGAAAAGAGATTTTCTTGTCCCGCATGGAGCAGATTCTGCCATGGCAAAACATGGTGGAAGTCATCGAGCCGTTTTATCCCAAGGCTGGTAATGGCCGGCGACCTTATCCGCTGGAAACCATGCTACGCATTCACTGCATGCAGCATTGGTACAACCTGAGCGATGGCGCGATGGAAGATGCTCTGTACGAAATCGCCTCCATGCGTCTGTTTGCCCGGTTATCCCTGGATAGCGCCTTGCCGGACCGCACCACCATCATGAATTTCCGCCACCTGCTGGAGCAGCATCAACTGGCCCGCCAATTGTTCAAGACCATCAATCGCTGGCTGGCCGAAGCAGGCGTCATGATGACTCAAGGCACCTTGGTCGATGCTACCATCATTGAGGCACCCAGCTCGACCAAGAACAAAGAGCAGCAACGCGATCCGCAGATGCATCAGACCAAGAAAGGCAATCAGTGGCACTTTGGCATGAAGGCCCACATTGGTGTCGATGCCAAGAGTGGCCTGACCCACAGCCTAGTCACCACCGCGGCCAACGAGCATGACCTCAATCAGCTGGGTAATCTGCTGCATGGAGAGGAGCAATTTGTCTCAGCCGATGCCGGCTACCAAGGGGCGCCACAGCGCGAGGAGCTGGCCGAGGTGGATGTGGACTGGCTGATCGCCGAGCGCCCCGGCAAGGTAAGAACCTTGAAACAGCATCCACGCAAGAACAAAACGGCCATCAACATCGAATACATGAAAGCCAGCATCCGGGCCAAGGTGGAGCACCCATTTCGCATCATCAAGCGACAGTTCGGCTTCGTGAAAGCCAGATACAAGGGGTTGCTGAAAAACGATAACCAACTGGCGATGTTATTCACGCTGGCCAACCTGTTTCGGGCGGACCAAATGATACGTCAGTGGGAGAGATCTCACTAAAAACTGGGAATAACGCCTTAAATGGCGAAGAAACGGTCTAAATAGGCTGATTCAAGGCATTTACGGGAGAAAAAACGGCTCAAACATGAAGAAATGAAATGACTGAGTCAGCCGAGAAGAATTTCCCCGCTTATTCGCACCTTCCTTAGCGAATTAAACATAGCCGACTCCAGCCCCGACGGGTGCCGGGGCACCAGGGTGAGTGATAAAAACAAAAGAATAAGGGGTATTTATTTAAACAGTGCGATCTTTTCCATTAATACCTGCGTAACGGCTTCGTTTGCCGGAATTAAAAACTTCCGCACACTGTCATTCACTTTTCCTTTTTCAAACGTGGTTTTACATTGCCCTACCCACTGGACATTCATTTCTGTACCCACATTCACTTTATTAATCCCTTCGGTCACCGCCAGGCGCATATCTTCATCGCTGACGCCCGTCCCGCCATGTAATACCAGCGGCGTGCCAGTTGCTTTACTGATTGCAGTTAACCGTTCATGGCGAATTTGCGCTTTACCCGTATACAGGCCATGTACCGTGCCAACAGAGACCGCCAGCATATCAACCTGCGTTTCATGCACAAAGCGCACAGCATCTTCCACGGTAGTAATGGTGATGTCTTCATCTGCCACGGCTTTGCCATCTTCCGAGCCACCAATCGCTCCCAACTCACCTTCTACTGTGATATTTTTCGGGCGAGCCATTTCCACCACAATACGCGTATTCGCAATGTTGTCATCAATACTAAGATGGGAACCGTCATACATCACAGATGTAAAACCGGCATTCATCGCTGTTTCAATCGCGTTAATATCCGTGCAATGGTCCAGGTGCAGGCAAGTTGGCACATTCTCACTTTCCGCCAGAGAGCAAACAGAATCCACCAGCAATTTATAACCCAAATATTGTGCTGTTCCGGTAGATATCTGAATCATTAACGGACTGTTCGTTTTTTTTGCAGCCCGGAAATAGGCAGGCAGCATTTCAATACAATGTAAGTTAAATGAACCAATTGCCTTAAATTGTCGTTCCTGAGCAATACGTAGAATATCGTTGAAATTAAGCAGGCTCATGACCTTTCTCCCCTTTAGGATTAACAGACTTACCATTTACAAACCAGGCAAGGGCGGCAACAAACACAATAAATAAGGCAACAAATAACCAGTTATTTTGGAATGCATGCCCCAGCACCAGGCCAGAACTGATCACATCTGAGTCACTGAATGTGACGCCATTAAAACCGTAACTTTCCAGCATCGGCACCAGCACAGACGGCAGGAAAGTGATAAACAGGCCGTGGACAACACCACCAATCATGGCTCCACGCCGCCCTCCCAGCGCATTGCCAAAAACACCAGCAGTCCCACCTGCAAAAAAGTTCGTCAATAACCCGGGAAGAATCATCGCCATCCCGAACATCGGGAAGACCAGCATGCCGATAATAGAACCCACTGTTGTTGCCAGAAAGCCCACTATTACTGCATTGGGGGCATAGGGAAAGAGAACCGGACAATCCAGAGCGGGTTTAGCGTCCGGCACAATACGCATGGCAATTCCCCTGAATGCGGGCACCAGTTCATTAAGCAGTAAACGCACGCCGCTATAGAGAACAAAGACACCAGCGACAAACTGGATAGATTGCATAAACGCGTACATCAGGTAGTTCATACCGCCAGCAAACTGGGCAATATACGCAGGGCCTGCCGCCAGTGCCGGGATCAGGTACATGGGCACCATCACCACCGCCATAGACAAATAGGTATCTTGCAGGAACTTGAAATTATCCGGCAGCACCAGGTCTTCAGTTGAGCGGGAGCCTTTGCCAACAACCTTTGCCACCGCCGCCTGAACCAGGTAGCCAATGGTACAAAAATGCCCCAGAGCGACGTCATCCGAACCGGTAATTCGCCGTACCACAGGTTGCGCCAGCGCAGGCATCAGCACTGCCATGACCCCGCCAAAAACACCACCAGTCAGGATCAGGGGTAAACCTGTCAGGCCCGCTTTATAGCCAATAACGGTGCCGATAGTTGCCATCCAGAGCAGTGCCTGCCCGGTCAGGAAGATGTACTTAAAGGGTGAAAGACGCGCCACCAGGATATTGACGGCAAATATCACCATCAGCGTTAACGCCACTTCGGACCCCAGCTCGCGGTTTGCCAGCCCGGCTATCGCTGCCACATCGGTGATATACCCTTTCATGCCGAAACCATGGGTAAAAATGTCGTTCAGGAAAGTCAGCGTGGCGACTATAATGTTGATGCCTGCCATCATTATCAGAAAGCCCAGCAGCGTTTTAAATGTACCCTCTGCTATTTTCCCTGGTGATTTTTTTTGCAGAATCAACCCGAGCATGGCAATAAATGCCACCAGGATAGATGCCTGGCCAAGTAAATCTTTTACAATAAATGAAATAACACTATTCATGATTAACCACCATTAAATTTTGTGCTTTCATAAAGGCAACTATTTTTGTTTCTATTTCCTCTTTATCAGTTAATTTGTTCAGAATAATAACGCGTTTAGCCTCTTCTTCACTGGCGTCGGCTGTTAAAATATCTGCAAATGTTTTAGAGGTTAAGATAATATCTGATTTAAATGCTCCCGCTTCAGATACTGTGGTGTGTTCAATTTGAGCAGGGATCTCCAGTTTTTTAAGAACAGCTTTCGCAGTCATTTCAATGGCAAAGCTTGAGCCGAGGCCGCAGCCACATACGCAAAGTACTTTTAACATGTAGGGTCTCCTCAAAGGATATTGAGCTGCCTTGCAAGTTTATAATGATGCCCTTCAGTATCGACCAGGCGTTTTTGCATACTAATTAAATCAATGGGAATAGGTTTATTACTCGAATTAATAACAATGGCTTTATTACGCATTCCAGACTGAATACAACGAACAATTTCACTGGCCATAATCGTTCCCTGATAAATTTCCTCGCAACTTGGCTCGCCACTGCGTAAGCCAAAACCCAAAATGGTCTTACGGATACGCACACCTATTTGTGGCTCCAGTTGTTTTATCATAGTGTCTATCGCCCCCTGAAAGCCGGGCGAATACTCCTTTGTGTAGCCTTCTGAGCACAGGATGATGACACTATTTTGTTCAGCCAGCTTATGCTGGATCCTTGATACCAGTTCAGCCACTGGCAGCTGCCTTTCAGGAATTAACGCTATATCGGCATTACTCTTAATAGCCGCCTGCAAAGTCAGTTCGCCACAGTACCCACCGAGAACTTCAATCATAAATACTCGCCCAGGTAATGCTCTGCCGGTATTACGTAATTTGGATACTTCCTGACGGATTTGTTCACAGGCAGTTGAGAAACCAATCGTGTAGTCACTGCCGAATACATCATTATCAATCGTCATACCCACACCAAAACAATTAACACCAAATTCACTAAGGGTATTCAGAAATTGTAAAGAACCATCACCACCTGCCATGATTAATATATCAATATGGAGTGACTTAAGTTTTTTACTGATTTCACTGTACTCAGAGCGTATTAATTTTTTCGACGTCCTCCCGGATGTGATTACCGGCATTGATGAGATAGAGAAATCTACCAGTTCACGCCATGAAATCTCGTGGTGTTTTTTCTCCAATAAGCCAGAAATTCCACCATTAAATAGCGTAATATCAGCCTGCGCCAGCCTGGCCACCTGGAAAATAAAGTTATTTATCCCGGAAACATCTCCGCCACTTACGACAATACCGATTTTCATCATTTGCCCTTATTGCTTGCGACACCCATATTTTTCCCTGGCTGCAAGCCCTTTATTTGCAACGGAGATCTCAAAAACTGGATAAATGAATCCATACAGAACATTGACAACCTGTTTTGTTAATGTTTTTTTGTGGACTCAGTCACATTAAAGATTTAACAAACAGCAGAAATCATATATTTTTATTATGAAAATACAGTGAGTTATTGAATAAATGAAAAAGCTGAATTGAACAGGGAGCGAGGCGAGTAATAGCCAAAAGGTGAGATGACAAATTTGTGAACACCACCTCATTTTTTGCTTTCAGGAGGTGCCATTAAGGCACCTGAGTCTGATGACAAACCTCATGTCCGCACAGAAAGAAAGGATGTCACCTAATAAAAAACCAGGAAAATCAATTCATTGATTTTCGGCTGCTAACTAAAAAGAAGGGAAAACCACGCTTTGCCCTTCTTTTTCATCAGTCTAAGGTGCCATTAAGGCACCTGTTTATTTTTACCGGGATAATAAGGCGCGAAAATTGCCAGATGTAATAGCGAAAACAGGCACCATAAACACCAACCTGGTAGCACAAAAAAAGTGGTGCAAACAATGGCACTCAGCGCGTCAACAACCAGCGGGCGGTATGCTCATCGGTAACCAGGCTGTTAATCCAGCCCCCTTTTAACGCGGCTAAAATCGCCGGGCGTTTGTAATCGCCACAGGCCACACCAATACGTGGGCAGGGATTTTTACGAATATCATAACTGGTTATCAACTGGTTGATTTCGCTGTTAACAACGTTACCGCTGGTATCAATAAACCGCCCCAGGATCTCGCCGACAGAGCCCAGTGCAGTTAATTCATCCAGTTGCCCCCGGTTAATAAACCCGTCTTTATAAATGGGGCTTTGCTCACCTAAAGGCCCCACACCAACAAAAATCACATCCGCCTGGTTGGCTAACTCACTCACGTTATTAAACAAGCGGCTGGAGCACCACATGGCGTATTCATCATTAGTTTGTGCATAGCGTGGGGCCGGCCACTGAGAATATTTGGCTTCCAGTTTACGCGCTAATAACAGAGGAACGTCGTCGTAGTAATTACACTGGCCGTTTTCATCCATAGCACTAATCAACGCCACACAGCGGGCGTTCTTACAATTAAAATCGATGCGCTGAATGGTTTTTTTCAGGGTAAACCCTGAGCCAATGCCAATGATTTTCGGTGTATCGGCTCGCAGAAAACGGGACATCACCTGGTAACAGCCAAATGCCACGCTATCGAGAATACTGTCTTCGCTGTAGACCGGCACAATATTACATTCATGCAACTGGTACTTTTCCTGCAACAACTGCGCATAATCAAGGCAGTTCGCCACCGGGTGATGCAAACCAATTGAAACAATCCCTTCTTCTTTCGCCGCCGCAATCAGGCGTTGTACAACTGGCCTGGAGGTACCCAGGCGGGTAGCGATTTCACTCTGATTCTGCCCGGCAATGTAATACATCCATGCCGCACGCACTTTTTGATCCAGCCTGGCATCATCTTCTTTACTCACTTTTCCCTGCCTTATTCCTGCGCCTGCGGGCACTTTACCCCGGCAATACCCGCATTCTGGCGGGAAGATCATAGTGAAGCAAGTACCCTTGTCACAATTAGATGCACATTATTGGTCATTTGTATTTTTGTCGGTCTTTTGCTCTTTTGTGATCTATAGCTCTACATTTGATCAAATGATTACATAGAGTGTGCCCACACCTTAATGGAGAACAGAGCATGAACAATCAATTCACATGGCTTCATATCGGTTTGGGTTCTTTTCATCGTGCACATCAGGCCTGGTACCTGCACAGCCTGATTGCCTCAGGCGATAACCGCTGGCATATTGCCGCCGGGAACATCCGCCCTGATTCAGAAAACGTTCTTCAGGCACTGAAAGCACAGAATGGCCGTTATGTCCTGGAAACCGTCAGCCCGGAAGGGGAAAGAAAATACGAAGAAATCACTTCAATTCAGAAGCTCATCCCCTGGCAGGAAAACCTTCAGCCACTGATTGACGAAGGGGCTAAACCAGAAACCAAAGTGATTGCATTTACAGTCACAGAAGGCGGGTATTACCTGAATACCCGGCACCAACTGGATACCAGCAACCCGGATTTGGCGGCAGACCTGAAAGGCGCCTGCAAGACAATTTACGGCACCATTACCCGCATTCTTGAAGCGCGCATGGCAGCGCAGGCGGGCCCGTTAACCCTGCTGTGCTGCGATAACGTCCGCCATAATGGCGAGCGCTTTCATGGCGGGTTAATCGAATTTTTACAACAGACGGGCAAACAGGCCGTGATTGACTGGATGACAGCCAACACCACCAGCCCGAATACCATGGTGGACCGTATCACACCACGCCCGGCGCCAGACCTGCCAGCCCGTATCAAAGAAAAAACCGGTATTGATGACAAAGCCCCGGTAATGGGTGAAACCTTTATTCAGTGGGTGGTGGAAGATAACTTCCGCGATGCCCGGCCTGCGCTGGAAAACGCCGGTGTAGAACTGGTGTCTTCTGTGATTCCTTATGAAGAAGCCAAAATCCGTATTCTTAACTCATCCCACAGCTGTATTGCCTGGGCGGGCACGTTAATCGGCCAGCAATATATCCATGAAAGCACCCAGACCGATTTTATCTATGCCATTGCAAACCGTTATGTCACCGAAGATGTCATTCCCTGCCTTGGCGATAACGGTATTGACCTTGCCAGCTACCGCGATGTGGTGCTTAACCGCTTTACCAACCCGTATATTCAGGATACCAACCAGCGTGTTGCCGCAGATGGTTTCTCAAAAATCCCGGCGATGATCACGCCAACGCTGCTGGAATGTTACCAGCGTGGCGCCACTCCGGATGCCACCGCGATGCTGCCTGCCCTGTTCTTCGTGTTTATGGAGCAATGGCACAACGGTGCCCTGCCTTATGAATACCAGGACGGCATTCTGGATGCACCCGCCGTTCATGCCATGTTCAACGCGGCCGACCCCATTGCTGTTTATGCCAGCAACCAGGCACTGTTTGGTGAACTGGCCTCACGCGCAGACTTCGCTGCTCTGCTGCGCGCGAAAATTGCCGCTGTATACACACTGATTCAGTGAGGAATGACTATGTATTTAGGCATTGATCTTGGCACATCCGAAGTGAAAGCACTGGTCATTGACGACAACTACCATGTTGTTGCCACCCACAGTGCGCCACTGAGCATCCAGCGGCCACACCCGCACTGGTCTGAACAATCTCCCCAGGCCTGGTGGGAAGCCACAGATTATTTAATGGCGACACTGAAAGAGAAATGCGGCCAGCACTGGTCGGCCATTAAAGCGATTGGTTTATCCGGGCAAATGCATGGCGCAGTGCTGCTGGATAACCAGGGCGAAGTGATTCGGCCAGCGATTTTATGGAACGACACCCGCTGTGCGCAAGAGTGCGCAGAGCTGGAAGAAATCGCGCCGGAACTCCACGCCATTGCCGGTAACCTGGCGATGCCGGGGTTTACCGCACCCAAGCTGCTTTGGGTGCGTCGCCATGAAAGCGACAACTTTAACCGCACAGCAACCGTGCTGCTGCCGAAAGATTACCTGCGCTTCAAAATGACGGGCAAGAAAGTCTCCGATATGTCTGATGCCGCAGGCACTCTGTGGCTGGATGTGGCCAAACGAGACTGGTCAGATACTCTGCTGGAGAAATGTGGGTTGTCGCGCAGCAATATGCCGGAACTGGTGGAAGGTTGTGCGGTGTCGGCAACACTGGCGCCAGACGTAGCACAACGCTGGGGGCTGAATGCTTCAGTGGTGGTTGCCGGTGGTGGTGGCGATAACGCAGTTAGCGCGATTGGTGTTGGCGCGGTCTCCCCGGGTGATGCATTTATCTCTTTGGGTACTTCCGGCGTGTTGTTTGTTGTAACCGACGCCTACCGCCCCGCACCGGAATCGGCGGTACACGCCTTTTGCCATGTGCTGCCCAATTTATGGCACCAGATGAGCGTGATGCTGAGTGCAGCCAGTTGCCTGCAGTGGTTTTGCCGCCTGACGGGCACCACCGAAACGGCACTGCTGGAAGAAATAGAACAGTTAAGCGATAGCGAGAAAGCCCATGCGCCACTGTTCCTGCCTTACCTTTCTGGCGAGCGCACACCCCATAACGACCCGAACGCACGCGGCCTGTTCTGGGGGTTAACTCACGCCAGCCTGCGCGCGCAAATGGGCTATGCCGTTCTGGAAGGCGTAAGCTTCGGGATTGCCGACGGCCTGCGAGTGCTGCAGGAAAGCGGCACCGATATTACGCAGTGCTCATTAGTTGGCGGCGGTGCCCGCAGCCCGTTCTGGGCACAACTGCTGGCAGACATTCTCGCCATGCCCGTTATCACCCACAAAGGTGGTGAAACAGGCGGGGCACTGGGAGCAGCACGGCTGGCCTGCCTTGCGGCAGGAAGACCAATGGGCGAAGTGTGCAGCAAACCCGAAATCTACAAAACCTGGCAAGCGAACCCCGAGCGCCACCTGGCACTAATGGAACGCTATAAACAATTCGCTGCTCTGTACCAAAACGACATTACTTACCGTACTCATTCATTTTTATAACAAAACCCTCCGGCTCTGTGCCGGAGCGGTTCCACTGTACCCTGAATACGAGGTCATTATGTCTGTAACCAACAAGCAGTGGCTGGGATTGCCTCTGAACCTGATATGGGGCTATATCGCTATCGCCTTCTTCATGACGGGAGATGGTTTCGAACTGGCGTTTTTATCCCACTACATTAAAGAATTAGGCTTTTCACCCGCCGAAGCCTCTTTGGCATTTACTCTCTATGGCCTTGCAGCCGCGCTTGCCGCGTGGGTGTCTGGCGTGGTGGCTGAAATTATTACCCCGCAAAAAACCATGCTGATTGGCTTTTTGATGTGGTGTATTTTCCATGTTCTGTTTCTGGTGTTTGGCCTGGGGCACGCGAATTACGCCATGATCCTGCTGTTCTATGGTATTCGTGGTTTCGCTTATCCCCTGTTCCTGTATTCGTTTATTGTCGCCATTATTCATAACGTGAAGAGCGACAGCGCCAGCTCAGCCATTGGCTGGTTCTGGGCGGTGTATTCCATTGGTATTGGTGTGTTTGGCAGTTATATTCCGAGCTTCACCATCCCGCATATTGGCGAACTGGGGACATTGTGGCTGGCGCTGGCGTTTTGTATCACTGGCGGGGTTATCGCACAGATATCTCTGCGCCATATTGCCACACCACGCCATATGCAAAACCTCACCACGCGTGAGAAACTCAGTGAGCTCACCCGGGCAGTGACGCTGATTTACAGTAACCGCAATATTATGCTGTCCTGCATGGTGCGGATTATCAATACGCTGTCGCTGTTTGGTTTTGCCGTCATCATGCCAATGATGTTTGTCGACCAACTTGGCTTCACTACGTCTGAATGGCTCCAGGTCTGGGCCGTCTTTTTCTTTACCACAATATTCTCCAACGTGTTCTGGGGCGTTGTGTCTGAAAAATTGGGCTGGATAAAAGTGGTGCGCTGGTTCGGGTGCATTGGTATGGCGCTCTCCAGCCTGGCGTTTTATTACATCCCTCAGCATTTTGGGCATAACTTTGCCATGGCGTTAATTCCGGCAATCGCACTGGGCATTTTTGTGGCGGCATTTGTTCCCATGGCGGCGGTATTCCCGGCGCTGGAGCCCAGGCACAAAGGCGCGGCTATTTCGGTTTATAACTTATCTGCCGGGACATCCAACTTCCTGGCCCCGGCCATTGCCGTGCTGCTGCTGCCCCACTTCAGCACCATTGGTGTAGTGATTGCCTACACCGTGCTGTATATCGTCGCGTTTTTCATCTGCCCATTCATTCACGTTGAACAGCCCGGTTTTAGCACTAAACCGGAATGTGCGGCAGAAAGTGCGCAATTGTCGTAAGCAACCAGTCTGGCGGGCAACCGCCAGCCTGCAGGAGAAGTAAAAATGAAGGTGAAAGCGGTTATTTTTGATATGGATGGTGTGATTATTGATTCTGAACCGTTCTGGCAACAGGCGCAAATCACGGCACTGGCTGCCTGCCAGGTTCAGGCCACGGTGGCGCAATGCGAAGCCCTGACAAAAGGCAAGCGGCTGGATGAAATCGCCAGGTTGTGGTGCCAGCATTTCAACTTGCCCACCCAGCCCGGGCAACTGGAACAGGCCATTTTGCACCATGTCACCACATCCATTACGGCAAACGGTAAGCCTTTGCCGGGTGTCGGAGCAGTATTACACACCTTACAGCAAAGCAACTACCGTATCGCTTTAGCCACTTCATCTTCACACCAGGTTATTGATGCCGTGTTCGATAAACTGCAACTGCGCCACTATTTTGAAGTGGTTTCCAGTGCTGATGACGAACCGCGCGGTAAACCAGACCCGGCGGTTTACCTTTCTACCGCACGCAAACTTTCACTGCCCGCCGCAGAGTGCCTGGTGGTGGAAGACAGCCTGAATGGCTTCCGGGCTGCACAGGCTGCCGGAATGCCAGTATGTATGGTCACGCCAGCCTGCCACCAGCCAGAATTTCACAGCGCTGCCGGGCGTTACTGTTCACTGGCGGAGATGCTCGCCACACTGCCAGAGCCTGCCACAGAGCCCGCATAACCACCTGTTTTCTGAATATGTAAGCGCAAACATTCCGGGAGATAAACGGTCTGTTCTTTCCTTGTTTGCGCTTACTTTTTTAACAGCAATGAGAGATCCGGAAAGACAGAATTTCCACAGGTATTCATATAAATCAGTATATTAATAATTAAAAATAACGCTTCAAAATGGCCGAGAACGCTTTTTTCTTGTGGCTCTGACTTGTGGCTCTGAGCATACCATTGCGCCTGGTTGCAACTGGGTAACGGGTATTTTGCGCAATGGTGTACCGCGTAAGATTTTACGCGCCGCACGGTAGCGGTCACACAGAAGCATTGCGCCACAAGCCATGAAGAAAATACCGATTAATATACTGATAGTATTCTCTATTTTCCTCACACTCTCATTCCAGACCTGTCAACGCAAAGCAGAAGTGGCACCTGCGCTGCGAAACACAGATGTCCTGTCGACGTTCAGAGAAAAAAATCGAAAAGGTCCGCTGTGGGCCAGGAGCGGACGTTACTAACTCCTCATTGCATTAGCCATTGGGGGCAGGTCATCTGACGATAAATCACTATCAATAAATTGTAGTCATCACTAGATTAGATTAGTACAATTTTACTTTGGAGGACTCTCCTATCCTTTTGGGATAGAAATAGAAAAATATCATGTAGGATAAGCACATGACAACAATCATTACAGGTATAGCAGTCGCTTTCTTTGTGGCCATCATGGCCAGACAGCTTAAAATATCAGAGTTTCGACAAATCTGGATCAACGAGATACGAAAGGAAATATCGGAGTATATAACTAAGGCTGATGAATGGTCGGAAACATATTTAGATTATAATCTTGAGTCAGAACATGAAAGAAAAGCACAAGGATATCTGAAATTAAATAGTATAAAGTACGAAGCTTTTCAGTTATACCGGAGTATTAAAATTCGGTTCAAGATTGACGATGATGAGGCTAATGAATTGTTGTCGACGCTGATTAATCTCTTAGACCCTAAATTTTCGGAAAGAAATATCTGGGGAGAAGAGGCTGACAAGGCAGTCTTGCAAGCTCGCATGCTACTCAAAAAAGAATGGGAAACAACTAAAAATCCTTTAAGGACCATCGCTGCTTACAAGTTCTTTGCCTTTCAGCATAAAGGCGACAAATGATGTTCTCTAAGATGCTTCTACTAATGGATTTGGCTTGGAGAAGGGGGAATATCCTACGTTAAGTTTACTTCCTTAGCTGGCATAACTGTCTGCTGTGTGCCAGCTAAGGACATGGCAAAAACAATAATGTGTAAATTAATAGTAAGTACTTAAGAGCATTACTCTATCAAGTAACTTAGGGTGATTACGTTTGCACAAAAAAATGAAAAAATCATCATCCAGATTATACAGTCGAATAGGCAGGATGAGATTGAACTAATAATGAAAAAGAAGTATCTATTTTAGTCATAATTTCTTTTTTTAAGATATTTACGATTTTATTTATTGATTCAGGATTAACATTATCAACATTTGCACTTAGATCACCGTGACCAAAGACATGACGAATGGCTGATAATAGCATTATTGGGTTAAAATCATTATTCGTTATAAAGGCATTTGTGTTTGCTTTATGACGAGGATTGCAATTTGAAGAAATAAATGTATAAAATTTAATTGTGTCATTACCAATCGCATTAAGTTTAATTCTAATGTCATGTTTTTCCTTTGCACCAAAGGAAAGACATGTATAAACATCAGTTAATCCGACTGGAAATATATTAAAATAAGTTTCCAAGGTGCTCCAGGTAAGTAATGCCCTCATCAATGCTTCATAACCAAGCCTTGTCCCTCTAGTAGAATTAATAATATCAACACCGTTGAAGTCCTCTGCCACAGAATATCTGGCAGAAAATCTATTTATGTCTCCAATAAGAATATTGGCTTTAATATTACTGGCGTAATATGAAAAACCATTATTCGTTCCTATGGTCTTGCAATATTTACTCCATTCTGATGGGTATGTTCGTGCCATAAATAACATCCTTCTGGGTTAAATGATGTAAAAAACTTCCTTTGATTAATATACCATAGTAATAGTAACGTCTGCTCCTCGCTCACAGCAGTCGCTCCTAAAGGTTTTCCATATAATGAAACGCTTTCATTAACTCATCTTCTGTAAGTGGCGATACCAAACTCGCCCCTGTATCTTTCTCAACCTTCATCAATAGCTCGCTGCGGGTTATGCCCAATCTATTCGCAACATGGTTAGCGCAACTCCGTGCGTGTGACGCTCTATGTGTAAGAAGGCCTTCTGCGGCTAGAACTTTTCTTCTTGATGACGAATGTGACATTGATTCCTCCTTTAGCCTAAATTACTCCCCATATAAGCATTATGCGATAAGAAAAATAACGATGTTTCTCGCTAGCTTCAACCGGGAAACACCGTAAGCGCAATTTCGTAAACGGCAATAGCTGAAGTTGGCAATAGTGTCCGCTGTTCGCTCATAGCGGACCTTAGCCCGCCGTCAGTCCGCTGTGTGCCAGAAGCGGACAATTCAAATACGCCGCGCGGTGTCACTTAGAGGGGGGTTACAGGATTTACCTGTGATCAAATGCAATAGAAAAGGAGCAAATATTCTTGAGGCTGCAGGGAAGTGCAACCTCACTGATATGACTATGGAAAACGGTTAATTATTTCTTTGCTGCTCGAATCAGGCCGTCAAGCCATTCCTGATGACCATTAAGCATTGGGTTCGGGCGGGTATTTGCCAGATCTTTTGCCGGGACTCCGTTCTGTGTTTCCTGCGTCAGGATACGGACCCTGTGACCGGAAAGATCCTCTAGTAGCCACGCATGATGAACATCGAGTCGTTGAGCGGTATTTTCTTCACCAGACCATCCGTGCCATGCCAGACGAGCAGGTTTACCTTCAGCAGGTGGAACAAACTCCACAACCTGAGCTTCAACTGGGAAACCAAACGTGCTGAAGTAGAAGCGCACCCCATTTTCCAGTTCTGGACCTTTGTTGTCATAAAAGCGCACATCGGCGGAATTTTTATAGTATCCCGGCCATAGCAATGGCTGACTCAGGAGCGGCCATACATCATTGACGTTCAGACCTGAGATGATCATTTCATTCGAAACAAAGTTATCGGTAAAACCCGGAAGAAAGCCTTCTGGCCAGTTAATCGCGTACATAAATTTCCCCAATGGCGATAGTCAATTGCACTGTGTGTGCCGTTACGGCGTCAACAAGTTGGCAGTGATTATTGGCGCAATGAAGTTATAAGACGAATTGTCATTACTTATAATATTAATAAGTTAAATTATATCAGGACCAGGATGTTGGCTTACTTCAGCGCATAAAGCACGAACCCATTGATGACTTGGGTCACGATGGGTTCGTTCATGCCAAGCCATGCTCTTGGTAAAGCCAGGTACTTTCAGGGGCAAAGGGAGAATGATGAGATCGTTGCTAATCAAGACCATGCGGTGAGGTACAACTGCAATCATATCAGTCACTCGCAATATATCAGGTATCACCTGAAAACTATTAACCGACATGCCTACCCGTCGTGTCAGACTGAGCTTAGTCAGTGCTTCATCTGTAACACCAGTGAAGTTACCTTCTGAAGACACTAGAATATGTTCCTGTTTGCAAAATTGTTCGAGCGTCATTTCCGAACTCGCTGCCAGAGGATGATGACTTCGTGCTACGCAGACATAATCTTCTTCATAGAGCGCTCTTCCATGCAGGTCTTCGGGGGTTGTTTGCGGTGTTACCAAAGCCAGATCAACTTCACCCCGAGACAACTGCTGATACATTCGCTCATTGTCCACAGGCCGCACGGCGATTTTAATATATGGTGCACGTTGTTTTAGCTCAGCCATCAACGGAACGACAACTGCCTTAAGTGCATAATCCGTTGCGGCGATGGTATAAGTCAGTTCCGCCGTAATGGGATCAAATTCCTTTTTTTTCAGCAGAATAGTGATATCGGTGAGGATTTGTTTTACCGGCATAGAAAGTTCGTTGGCCCGTTGTGTGGGAACCATACCGTGACTAGTGCGAACGAAGAGTGGGTCGCCAAAATAATCACGCAAGCGAATAAGCATGCCACTGACGGCAGGCTGTGTCAGGGAGAGGCGCTGTGCAGCCCGAGTCACGCTTCCCTCATCCAGTAACGCATCAAGGGCTTTAAGAAGGTTAAGGTCGAGAGTTCTAATATCATTTTTCATAATGAAGTAGCCTGACAGATATAAAAATTTTAATTTAGGCTAAATGCTAAGGAAAGGGTTGTCTAGAAGGTTTATGAGGGTTTTCCTTTCGGATGATCTTCCATTTCTAGATGGTAACCCTTGTACAGATAAGTCCGCTTTTCGCTCATAGTGGACCTTTTGCTCAGTCAGTTCGTGCACTTCGTGTCAGGCGCGGACTGTCAATCATACAGTCGAACCGCATGAACCGGGGTATTTGTATATTGAGGTTATAAGGAAACGATGAGCTGTAACCTGGGATAACGTTCCAACCATTGCTTTGTAATGACCCGTTGTTTAAAACAATCCAACTTTTCACGTTCAAATGCAGGAGTCGGTCGTAAACGCAGTTCAAATAAGTCAGAAAGCCCATAAGGTGCAGTGATATCGAGACCTTCCTTCCCCAATCTGACAGCTACGGCCGTAGCTGTTTCAGGCCAGTGCAGTAAAGCATTTCCCGTTGAGGTATAGGGATGGTCACCATTACGTTGATGCATTCTGGCTTGATTCTTCACCGACCAGTTTAGCGAAGGTAACTGTTGCCTAAGCCTGCCTTCTGGATAGCTATCATGGTCTGGGCTACAGTGATCACAGTCAAACCAGACGACATCTACATCACCAGAAACAGGACTTAGCCCATACCCATGTAAGTGATCCCAGACAGCGTCTCGTACAAATCCCGCTCCAACCCAACCATCATTGAGCTCCAGTGCCCGAACCGCATGTAGGATCTTCATTCTTACAGGGTCATCTGACAATATTTTCTGCAATGACGTTTGGTATTCCATTCGTACCCCCTGTTGGATAAAGTTACCCACTGGCGGAAATATTATCAGCATCCTCCTGTCCATGTCCGCTTCACGCCCTGAGACATTCGACAAGCTTTTGATGGCTTCAGTAAGGGCTCATTACGCGCACCCCCAAGGGGACATTACAGCTTAGTGTTAACACCCTCATTCCAGACCTGTTCCCCCGGCGCGGTTAATGCTACATTGGCACAGCAAGATCATTCCCCCCACCAAAAATAGTAGGGCTATAGCCAGAATCAGGGCGCAAATGACACGTTATGTTACCCATTGTTGGTAACCCAAAATCGTTATAATGTGTAGGGATCTCCCTAAGGGAAATGCTTTCTGAAGTGCTGTCACGATATGCGAAGTCAGCGACGAAAATACGCCGCAAACTGAACTAATCTTCCTGATGGAGGACTGCACGTTTTATATACAGCCCGGCTATAAGGAACATCATCATGGCGACGCGTAACTATCGGCTGAATAATGACAACAATCCCCAGGAAAAAACCAGCACCCTGGATGGGCAGTCGCACAGGGCCGCACGGGCGCTGGACTCCTGGCGTTTAAAGTTTGACAATATTGCGCTGAGCAAATGTGGCGGAATGTCTCTGGAAAATGCCCGCCAGAATGCCGCAGAAATTTTTCCGATGCTGAAATTACGCTGGCAAAGCCACAATGATGATAACGTGGATTGCAGCGATATTCTTTCCCAGCTCCATACACGGGCAGATATTGTTCAGTTGATTATTATGTCTATCAACGTGGCGCAACACGCCATAATGACTCACGGTTTATTTTCCAGCGAAGCAGAAGCGCGCCTGTATTTAATGGGCCGGATAATGGACCATTACAAGGTGCCCCACCGTTTATAATCCAGGCAGAGCTGCCACCTCCACAGTATTCCCGCACCGGGTTCACATTATTCACCTCGCCCTGTTCCCATATAAAAAGCAGGTGTTAATATTCACCTGTTTATCCATACCCAATCTCACCGGAGCTTTGATGCTGGAGAATGTAATCATCTGATAATCAGCCTGCTGGCTCTACGCCACACTGGTTATCGCTGCGCTAAAACCTTACGCGAACACCTGCGGGTGTTGGCATGTTTTTGCACATGATGATTAACAGGTTTCAGTATGAATTTATCCCGTCAGGAACAACGGACTTTGCATGTACTCGCAAAAGGCGGGCGCATTGTACATACCCGTAATACCGCTGGTCGCGTTACCGCAGTTGAATGTTACAGCCGTGAAGGTTTATTGCTGAGCGACTGCACACTTGCTGTTTTCAAAAAACTCAAAACCAAAAAACTCATTAAGTCCGTAAACGGGCAGCCCTATCGTATTAACACGACCGGGCTGAATAACGTTCGCCCCCAACCGGACAACCGCTGAGGAGAGCACCATGGATATCCCACGTATTTTCACTATCAGTGAAAGCGCTCACCGGATCCACAACCCCTTTACCCCGGAGAAATATGCCACTCTTGGCCGGGCATTACGCCTGCAACCCGGAGACAGAGTACTGGACCTGGGCAGTGGCTCAGGCGAAATGCTGTGCACCTGGGCCAGGGACCACGCCATTACCGGCGTGGGTGTGGATATGAGCCCACTATTCAGCCAGCAGGCAAGGCAGCGTGCCGAAGCACTCGGCGTCAGCCATGCAGTGACGTTTATTCATAGCGATGCCAGTGGCTTTGTGGCCAGCGCCCCGTGCGATGTGGCCGCCTGTATTGGTGCCACCTGGATTGGCGGCGGTGTTGCCGGTACCCTTGCGTTACTGGAGAAAAGCCTGAAGCCGGGCGGCCTGCTGCTGATTGGCGAGCCATACTGGCGCCTGTTGCCGCCCACTGAAGCCATCGCCCGTGCCTGTGGCGCCACTGCACCAGGCGACTTTCTCACACTGCCGGAACGGGTTGCTTCATTTAGTTCATCCGGCTACGACCTGGTGGAAATGGTGCTGGCAGACCAGGACGGCTGGGACAGGTACGAAGCGGCAAAATGGCTGACAATGCGCCGCTGGCTTGATGAAAACCCGGGTGATGACTTCGCCGGGGAAGTGCGGGCGCAACTCACTGAAGCCCCACTCCGCCACGTAACATACACCCGTGAATACCTGGGCTGGGGGGTATTCGCCTTACTGGCTCGTTAATATTCATCAGCCAGGCAAGCCTGAAAGCAAAAAGGCCGGCATACCCAACTGGGTAACCGGCCTTTTTCTTGTGGAGCGGCCGCAAAAGCAGAACAAACGGGCGCTCAGAGCAATTCACTGTTATGAGCAAGCGCGGCGCTTCACTGAACCGGTTTCACCTGTGCCACCCAGAGCGGTAAATCCCAGGTACCGCCCAGGCGCAGGTAACGGCACGACCCGGTACCACCTTCATGGCTTTTACGGAAAGCAGCGCCATCCCATACCCAGCTGGCATTCCACCAGCAATCGCCTATGCCACGGCCTTTCTGGCTTTCTGAAATTTCGCCATCGGTATAATCAGAACCCGATGTCGTCACTAACACCGGCTTGCCCGCCAGTGACTTGTCGATAACCCAGTAGCCATAACCCTCGTTATAAGCCGCCCGCCAGCACAGGGCTGAAATCAGGGAGTGACTGTTATCCAGAGGCTGTAATGTTACCTCGTTGTCGCCCGGCATCTGGCTGTCGCCCTGCTCTTGCGAGTCGCTCAGGTTATCGCACATGTCGTCTCCCCCAAGCGTTGCCAACAGTTGCGGCTTCAGTATTTTCAACTCTGGTGCCGTTAACGGGCGAGGCTGAGCGCTGGCCGTCTTCACTTTTTGAATTACCGGTGCCGGAATGGCCGCCAGCACACTGCTTTCCGGCTTATCGCCTTTTTTGGTTAATGCACCCGGCGTACCAATGCGCCCTTGTACATCATCCATTTTCAGCAATACGGCATAAGCGCCATCGCCAGAGAGCACGAACGGTTCCGGCCCGCCCTTAAATTCAACTTTACCGCTACCTTTAATGGCGGCAACCAGGCGCTGGGTTTGTTGTTGTGAAAGTTGCCAGTCGTCGTTTTTGGTCGGCGTTAATGCACCCGCTGGCTGGCCGTTTATCCACAGTGCCAGTTGAGCTACCGGTGTGCTTTCACCTTCGTCCACTTCAGCCAGCATCACTTTGCCGGTAACCGCACTGCCCGCCCCAGCTTTACGGGTTAACAGCACCGAGCCGCCTTGCCCTTCTTCCGGGCTGTAACCTGCTGCCCGGCAGGTGAGCGTGTTATCACACACCACTTCCCAGTTTTTGTGGCTGAACGACACTCCACTATCCTGAGCCAGCGCTGGCACGCTGCAAAACACCATGGCCAGTAACCCCACCGGAGTAATACCCTTCATGTCATCTCTCCATAATGAATAAGCAAGATTAATCACAAAAAAACAACTCACCAAAATCAGCCTGCCATATACGTAATATTCATGCTGAGAATACAACGTTGTTTTTTGCTGAATAGCACATTCTTGCGGCACAAAGCACCGCCATCGCTGGCTGTATTGCGCCAAATGCAGGAGTAAAATAATAAACAATGTTAACAGATGATTTATATATATAATTACTTATTATGAGACAACAATAACATACAGTTATGGAGCAACAGTGATGATCAAACGGGCAACATTAGCCGCCCTTCTCCCGGCAATACTTCTGGCAAACGGGTGCGATGATGCATCCAAAGACAAAGCGAATACCGCAGAAGCACCCACTACAGCGCAGGCCAGTAAAACGGCACCGGGCGCTAACGAACTGGATAAGCGGCTCGCAGAAATACGTGCACAATCCACGTCAGCAAAAATTGAAGAATTTAATCAGTTAAAAGATAACGACCCAAAGTTACTGCAGAAATCCGTAGTGGCAGAAGTTAAAAAACAACTGCCGTTATTAATTGATGATGCCACCATGATGTCGGATGTCTCATCGGAAGGAAACACGTTCACTTATAAATTCGTGATTAAAGGGCTCCCTGCCAGTATTACGAAGAATGAGGAATGGCGCAGTAATATGCAGAAAGTGATTATCAAAAACTATTGCTCCAACGATAACCGGGTGAAAGTTTTCCGCTCACTCTTCCCGGATGGGGCAGTTTATAACTACTACCAGGACAACGAACTGGTCTATTCCTGGAAAGCACAGCCTTCCATCTGCAAGGAATAGTGGCACCTGTGTGGCTGGTGTGGTTTGTGGTTAGTTACAGCCAGCCCGTTCTCAGAACGGGTTGGCGGCATGATTACCCTGCGCGGAGCGCCCTATGCCGGTATTTATTTTCTTAAAAAAAGGCAGCCAGATTGCTGTGGTGGAGAAAGCGGATGCCCCTGAGGCAGCCCGCCTGAAAGCACAAGGTTATGAACAGCAGTTTGAGGAAATTACCGCCCCCAATACCGCGAAAGCACTGGCCCGCTTTCGGGATATTAAACAAGAGGAAGAAGCAATACAGCATGGTTTTTCTACAGGTGCGGCGTTTTTTTCCCTGCTTGCCGTACTGATGATGATCATCGCCTTTTTCTTGCAGAGGTAGCCAACCTGCCTGGCAACACAGGGGGCCATTTACCCCACCAAAATAATTCATATTTTTTGAAAGAGATCTGCAAATTGTTTTGATTTTAATCACCTCATGGCAGGCCTATGATTGTTCACATCAGGGCAATACAGCCCTACCGAACAAAACTATTTAAGGAATACGACCATGAAATCCATCAAAACTTTCGTTGCAGTTGCCGCTCTTTCTGTTATGTCTTTCGGTGCTTTCGCTCAAAGCGTAACCGCCACCGCTTCCACCCTGGACGGCGCTGAAGCACAGATTGCGGCTCAGGCTAAACAGGCTGGCGCTTCTTACCGCATTACTGAAGCCAATGTGAATAACGGTGTACATATGACGGCTGAACTGACCAAATAAGCCAGTACCCAGGCGAAAAAAAACACCAGTCTGATGACAAACCTCATGTCCGCACAGAACGAGAGGATGTCACCCAATAAAAAACCCGGAAAATCAATTTATTGATTTTCGGCTGCTAACTAAAAAGAAGGAAAAACCACGCTTTTTCCTTCTTTTTCATCAACCTGAAACCACCTTAACCGGTGGTTTTTTCGTTTCTGAGCCCTCAGCCTTTACGGCTTGCCAGGGTAACGCCGGCAATAATGGCGGTAATACCTGCCAGGTGAAACAGGTGGAACGGTTCACCCAGAAACACCAGCGAAAGCACCACGCCGAACACCGGAATCAGGTGGATGCACAACCCGGCGCGGGCAGCACCAATAGTTTCCACACAGCGCCCGTAAAACCAGTAAGAAATAAACGACGGGCAAACGCCCAGAAACAGCACCGCCGACAACGTGGTGGCATTCCACTGCACCGCCAGCCCACTGATATGCTCATGGAGCCAGAGCGGAGACACCACCAGCAATGTGATAAGCACCTGCACCCACAGTAACCCCATGCGGTTAATTTCCGCCGGCAGTTTACGCAGCCAGAGTGTGTATAACGCGAAACTTGCCATGGCCCCGAGCAGCATCACATCCCCGGAAGAGAACGCCAGTTGCATAAGCCCCTGCAGGCTGCCCCGGAAAATAATCACCAGCACACCGCAAAATGACACCGCAATACCTGCCACCTGCAACCCGCCAAGGCGTTGCTGATAAAACAGCGCTCCAAACAGCATAATCAGAATAGGTATGCAGGAATTCAGCAACAGGGCATTGGTGCCGGACGTGTGGTGCAGACCGTAGTAAACCAGCAAACTGAACGCAGTAATGCCACTAAGCGACAGGGCGATAATGCGCAGTGGAACCTGCAAATAACGGCGAAAATCCCGGCGGATAAACGGCGCGGCAAAAGGGAAAATGACCACCAGCGCCACCAGCCAGCGGAAAAAGGTTAATGTTGCCGGGGGGATATCATTACGAATGGCCCGGCCGACAATAAAGTTACCGGCCCATAATAACGGCGGGATAATAAACAAGAAAAAGGCCACCAGCCGCGCAGGCGATGCACCGCTGGTTTTCTCCAGTGCTGCAGATGATTCAGAAGCCACCCTGTTACTCCTTATTTTTCTCCCCCGCACAGACCTGGCTGCACACCACGGGCAGAATACGCATTATTTTCCTCATCATCTCTGTTTTTCGGCTATCTGGCATTAACTGTTTGGCACTTTAATGCAAATTGTATGGGGGTGGGAAAAGCACGGAAGGCGTTGCGGGCGAAAGTAAATAACCCGCAAGAAGCCACCTACCACTACTGATTCAACTCTTGCAACAACCTTGTGTTGATATACAGTTTTTCGCGCCCCACAGCCATTTCTTCCAGCACACCAATATCAACCAGTTGCTTAAGGTATACGGATGCTGTCTGGCGTTTAGCCACACCACGTTCCACAAGGTTTTCAATCCGGCAATAGGGTTGAGCAAACAGCGCCTGGATAAGTTCATGAGTATAAATTTTGGGTAGTTTTTCACGCACAAACGCTGCGATTTCTGCCATCAAGGCCCGAATAACTGAAATTTTACTCGTCGTCCACCGTGACGCGCTTTCTACTGCATTCAGCATAAAGAGTATCCAGGATTCCCAATCGCCTTCTGCGGTCACTTTTCGCAAAAGGGTGTAGTAATCATCACGCCTTTCCAGAATAAAACGAGACAAATACAAAATAGGTAGCGAGAGCAGTTCTTCCTGAATTAAATACAGGATATTCAGTATACGGCCTGTTCGCCCATTGCCATCGGGAAACGGGTGAATGCACTCAAACTGATAGTGCGCAATAGCCATTTTCACCAGCGGATCTAAATCATCTTCACTGTGTATAAACTGTTCCCAGTTCGCCAGTAAATTACGGATGGCGTCTTCACCGACGGGTGGCGTATATACCACTTTGTTGTTCTGATCCCGCAAGACTGTACCCGGTGTTTTCCGGACATCTGTTTGCACGGCGCGCAATTTGGTACAGATAGCGACCGCGGTATTTGTACAGAGTGGACAGGTTTCAAGGTGGGTAAAACCATCATAAAGCGCAGTACGGTAGCGCAGCGCCTCTTTGGTTGCAGGATCAGCCTTATCTGCGTGATCTGCATACTGAAAAAGCTGATCGCTGGTCGTTACAATGTTCTCAATGCGCGAAGAATCTTTTGCTTCCAGCATGGGCAGAATATTTATCAGTAAACCCTGATCGGGGATCAACTCACCGGCCGTTTTCAGCTCGGCAATGGCTGCGCGCGCACTAATGCATGCTTTAAGAACATTGCGTGTTTCAACCCTATCCAGTTCGGGCGGCAGCACGGGCAGTGCGTTGTAAGGCGTTTGCGGATCCCAGTTCATATGTTTATAAAAACCGTTTTAATCGACACATCACCATACTATGCCGATACGCGACACACGTCACTCCAATATGTTTAAAAAAAAGCATTTTATCGACATATCACCAGAACGTGTCGATGCCATGAACATGTTTGAGCCATATGTTTAAAAAAACGTATTTTATCGACATATCGCCAGAACGTGTCGATACCGTAAACATGTTTAGGCTATATGCTTAAAAAAACGTGTTTTATCGACATATTGATGGTGAGTTGTTGTAAATCCGGGCAGCAACTTTAGCCTGGGTTGTGACTTATAGTCCGTGGCCTGAGCGGCAATACCAGGTCATGTTAGTGGGGTGAATAACATCTCTCACATTCAGGCGCATTTATGGGGCTCATTCACTGATGTAATCCGCCATGAAAGTGAGGCAGAACCCACGAAGGAGCAATTATCATGAGCAACACAGACTGGCATTCAGCAGATATTATTGCCGCACTGCGTAAGAAAGGGACTTCCATGGCCGCGATTTCCAGGGAAGCGGGGCTTGCATCTTCTACACTCTCGAATGCACTTACCCGCCCCTGGCCCAGAGGCGAAATATTGATTGCAACAGCAATTGGCGTGGATGCCAGCGAGATTTGGCCGAGCCGTTATTTTGACAAGCAGGGCATGCGGATAGACCGAGCAGCCATGATGCGCAGGAAGAATGCGGTTTGATTACTCAGCACGCCCGTAAAGGGCGTGTTTGGCGATTGAGCAGCGCCCATCTTCACAGTGTTGATTCTGGAGAACATGCGTTAACAATCAATATCAAGCACGAAGATCTGCGATGTGGCAACATATTTTTCATTCATAAACCGAATGAATTCCCACGGCCCCACCTCGAACTCTATCTCGCCAAAATTGGCATCAAAAAGGATACAGCTTGATTTAATCCTGTTATCAAGCACCACCACATGAACAATGTGTGAGAACGTGAATACAATCATATACACGCCGTAACCCATCGAGACGGTATGTTCCCAGCGGTCAAAGTAAAAACGAAAAGTGTAGGGAAGGTTATCGCTTTTTAATATACAGGTAATTGAATTGAGCTTTCCTGCTTCACAGGCGTAATACGCTGCCCGCTGCCTTGCGGTAAAGTGGCAGGCTCGCGAGAAATACTCCAGTTCCTGAGGTTTATTTCTCACCAGGTTACGGCAATATGCAATACTTGTGGCCGTGCACACGCCACCATTGATGCCATCGGTGTAACCGCCTTTTTTTGCATCAGCATTGATATCACATTTGAATCTGTATCTCATTTTCTTCCTGAAAATTCACAGTTATAGCGTAACAATAATTAATCACAGGCGTGCTTTTAAGAGGGACATGACTTACCCAATACAACCACTGCCTGCCTGAGTAGCAGGAATCGATTTTAGGTACCTGATCCGGGTAAGAAAAGTAGATGTTACTTACTGGTTTAGCCAGTATTTAGAATAGTTCCGGTGTTCATTTTTTAAGTAAGACGGTTTCATTGCCGGAACAAACAGAAAGGCAGACATAAACCATGATACACATAAAAACCTGCCTGACCGCCGCTGAGAATTCACAGGTTGTGCTTACCTCAAATTATTGCCATCGCCGGAAAGAAAGCCAGGCAGAACACTCAGCCGGTACATAGCATATAGGGAGTGAATGAGTTCCATACTAAATACCCTCCCTGAACACGGGTCAGCCGTATTCTTGGGTGATCTCTCTGCACATCGAAAACGTAGGAATTAAAAAAATCATCCGGAAGATTATCTTCCAGATATTTAGTTGTTATAAACTTATCTATGTCAATCCAGCCATTGGTTTTAGTTTTATAGGAAAATTTTAACTGGCGGTAAACATGCCATGACTGATTGATATTACCCTCCTGGTGCACATCGCCAAAGATGACAAACGTACCATCATTACCATCAAGGCTGAAGGAAATATTTGAGTTAAACTGGTGCCCTGTTGCAGGTAAAACAATATTCAGCCTGCTGGTGCAATTTACTTCTTCTGAATAATTCGCATGCCGTAACGTATAACCATTGAGGTTAAGTAATATTGCGCCCAGTACCAGAAAAGCAGCAACAACGGAAACGATAAAGTACTTCGTTCTACCTTTCACGCAGGTAAACTCCTTTGCAATTCGAGAAAACGGCACTGCCACCCTTTACCTGGGCACATCGGCTCAAAAAAACACGGCCATTGGCATGGCTCAGAAAAACGTTGTCAGTAAACAGCACATAGACCTCATCACCTGAGCATTTTGCATACTGGTTAACCACCCCAATGAGCTTCTCATTAATGGGTGTTGATTTGTCTGCCATATACACCGGGCACTGCCCTATTTTCCCTGCCAGCACCAGGTTTTGTTGAGGAAATTTAATTCCCTGAGCTCCGGGAAGTGGAAATACCAATAAAGCGGTAAAAATAACCAGTAACAATATACCGTATAAAACAAGCCACTCAGGACTGTGTTTTTTTATTTTTGAGGAACTGTGCCCTGCACTGGATAATTTTTCGCTTGTTGGACCTGGAGGAGAATCATTAATAGTTACCGAATCACTGGCAATCAGAAGCCCTTTTTTCGGAATGGTTTGAATCACTTCACACTCGCACCCTAATTCAGAGAATGTCCGCCTGATCTGGGAGATATGCTGATTAAGAGAATTACTGGATGGCACCAGGCCATAATCGTCCCATACATGCTTAAGTATGCCCTCACGGTCAATAATGCACCCCTGGTTTTCTAACAAATGGCACAAAATACGAACAGGTAATGTAGTCAGTGTAACAACATTATCAGTATTAGTAACATTCCAGACTGCACCGTCTTCCGGCCGAAATGCAATAACATGTTGTATTATATATATCATAATTATTTCTGACGGTTAATTTACAATACAAGAGAAGCCAGGTAATGAGAAAGCACCCTGAGATTGCCCGGTTTTGCATGTAAAAGTTGCTCTGCGCCTCGCTGAAAGAAACCCTGTTCTTGATGCTCAGAAACTTGTTCTTGACATGAAGACGTATACTGGCCGCATATAAGTAGTCACAAGGTGAAGCAAGCCCTGCCTGGCGACTTCTGGTTTATCCTTACTGGGAGGTAAGGAGAATGCATTGGCAATACGCAGAGTACTCCTCCCATTCAGGGCACCATTTATAACCTAATGCCCAAAGTAATGATGACCTGGCCTGGTACTTATGGCAACCCAAAGCTTCATCAAATACATCTTCATGCCCTCCAAACAACTCGCTATTAGCTTAGTAAACACCTCGTATTTTACTTATTAATTTATTAATCACTGTATTAACTCATGGTCATCACCTCCCGCAAATCAGAATTTAAATCTGTTTAAATTAAAAATTTAAACATTTTTATCTAAATTTTATCGTAAACAAAACATATGTTGCCAGAGAAAATCAATAACTTGATCCTGACTCGCATCGGCCAATAGCACAAAGAAGTCATTTAGTGATCCTGATTCATATTGGCCGATACCCATAACGAAATTATTTTTGATTAACCTAAATAACCTTGAGTAAACATCATGAAAAAGACTTTGCTGGCAGCCATTATGGTTCCAACCTTATTCGTCGCATCTCAGAGTTTTGCCGATGAAGGCGACGGCCCAACCCCCATTAACGTAAATGGCGGCGTGGTTCAATTCTCCGGTTCAATTGTTAACTCACCTTGCAGCATTTCTACTGGCACCCAGAGCCAGACAGTTGAACTTGGCCAGTACCGCGCAGCAGACTTCAAAAATATTGGTGATACCTCTCCGGCAACTGGTTTTAACATCACTCTCAAGGATTGCTCAGTAGACTCCTACAGCAATGTTGCTGTTAGCTTTAATGGTAATGCAGCCAGTAATGATACTTTAGCTGTTGAAGGTGGCGCAGATGGTGTTGGTATTCAGATCGTAAAAGACGGTAAAGCACTGGCGGTTAATGGCAACGGTTCAACTGACCCGACGGACCTTATTGAAGGTGCTGATAACAATATCTATTTCCAGGCACAATACGTTTCTATCGCCAGCACAGTGACCGCAGGCGCGGCAAATGCTGTGGCCGATTTTATTCTGCACTATAAATAATTTTCCCAATAGCGCCTCACGTAACAGTGAGGCGTTTTGAGGTGGTAATGAAATGAAAAAGTTAATCTCATTCATCCTTGGCCTTTCACTGTGCGTGCCATCTTTAGCTTTAGCAAACGGGGTTTCATTAAATACAACCCGAGTTATATATGCAAAAGATGCCAGGCAGGCAACAATCAGCTCAAGGAATAGCGCCAAAGAAACAACATATTTAATGCAAACCTGGGTTGAAGAAGAAACAGGGGAAAAATCGAAACGGTTTATCATTACGCCTCCGTTGTTAACGGCCCGGCCAGGTAGTGAAAACCTGATGCGCATCATTTTGAAAGATGGCGCATCATTACCTAATGACAGGGAAAGCATTTTTTACCTTAATTCTAAAGCCATTCCATCAGTAAACAAGGCAGAGGCTGAAGGTAAAAACTTGTTAATTATTGCCGCAATAACTCGCATTAAACTTTTTGTTCGGCCTTCCGGGCTTAAAATCGGCCCTGATGAAGCCCCTGGCAAACTGGAATTTAAAAAGGAAGGCACTAACGTTAAGGTCCGTAACCCTACGCCTTATTACATCACCATAAATAACTTGCAGGCGGGCTCTAAAGTTATTAGTGATTTAATGATTGCACCACAGGAAGAACAAGTTATTAACAATATATCTGCCAGTTCTCTTGCATTCAGCACAATCAATGATTATGGGGCAACAACCCAGCAGATAAAAGTTAACTTATAACAGGCTTTGTTTGATATGGTTATTTACAAGTGTAAAACAATATCTTCGCTTTTGATATTAAACGCATTGGCGTGTAATTCATATGCCGAGGAACTTTGGTTTCCTGAAAGCCTTATTAATGAAAGTGGTTCAGACAACACCGACCTAAGCGCTCTGCTCAATGGCCATCAAAACCCCGGTGTCTACTCAGTTGACATTTTCTTTAACCAGGGAAAAATAACCAACCGTGATGTAGAGTTTATCTCTTCCAACGAAAGTGCTGATAATACGGGATTAATTCCCTGTATCAGTACTGAGGAATGGCTACAGTTCGGAATCAAAGCAGAATTCTTACCTGCAACCTCAGAAGCACCAAACCAATGTGTCTCCCTTAAAGACTCTATTCCTTCGGCTACGATTCGGTTTGATTTTGAGAAACTTGCCCTGCACATTGATGTTCCGCAAATTGCACTTAACAATAAAGCCAATGGCTGGATTCCGCCAGAAAGCTGGGATAACGGCATTACGGCAGCCTATATCAACTATTATGCCAGTGGGCAAAGAGGCAGCACACCTTACTCCCGCAACGAACACCGCTATCTTCGGCTGGAAAACGGGATCAATATGGGTGCCTGGCGAATCAGGGATGACCGCACATGGACCGAAAGCTCGGTCGGCGGCATCACTGAATCCAGGTGGCAACATGGTAATACTTATATTGAAAGGGCTATTATCCCGTTAAAAAGCCGGTTGACACTTGGCGACAGTACAACTGAAGGCAACATTTTTGACTCAGTGGCAATGCGGGGTGCCCAACTGCTATCTGAAGATGCCATGTACCCGGATAGCCAGCGCGGCTATGCACCTGTTATTCGCGGAACCGCATTAACCAATGCTCAGGTATTGGTCAGGCAAAATGGGTATTTAATCTATCAGCTCAATGTCGCCCCGGGCGATTTTGTCATTGATGATTTATACCCAATGTACTCAAGTGGAGACCTGCAGGTTACTGTTATTGAATCTGACGGCTCATCACGCATCAATACGATACCATACTCTGCTGCCCCTTTAATGATTAGAGAAGGCCGCTATCAGTACGCCATTGCGGCAGGTAAGTTACGCAATAACTTATCCAATGAATTTGAGTCACCAACATTTTTGCAGGCGACTTTTTCCGTAGGGCTGCCTGGTGATATAACCAGCTACTCCGGGGTCCAGTACTCTGAAAAATATAAATCAGGTTTGGTAGGGGCCGGGATTAATCTGGGTAGCTTCGGGGCAGTATCCGGTGATTTAACCCATGCTAAAACAGAGCTCTCCAATAAAGAAGAAAGCAAGGGTCAGTCATTACGGTTATTATACAGCCGTTCATTGAACGAGACAGGCACCACATTTCAACTTGCTGGTTACAGGTATTCAACGAAAGGTTTTTATTCTTTCAATGAAAGTGCCTATAAAAATAGCACCATTAATGAAACAGATAACAATGTTGTATACGACTACATCACAAATAGTTACAACCGCAATGATATCCGTAAGCAACAACTACAATTAAATATTTCACAATCACTGTCAGAAATAGGCAGCATATATATTACCGGAACAAGGCAAACCTATTGGAATAAAAAAACTCCCTCCGACTCATTAATGGTTGGCTTTAACGGATATTACCGTGATGTAAGCTACAGTATGAGTGTTAACCACAGCAAGTATGCCGGTAATCAGGGAAGTGACCGTTCCTTATTCATGTCGCTCTCTTTTCCGTTTAATTTTGGCCGGGTACTTAATCGTAACCCAATTAACGTCAATCTCAGTGCATCAAGAGACAACAACGGTACATTAACACAGCAAACCGGCCTGAGTGGTTTGTTACTGGAGCAAAGAAACCTGAGCTGGTCAGTAAATCAAAACTACTCAAAAGAAGATTCTGGTGGCAGTGCCAGTGCCAGTTATCAGGGGAGTTATAACAATAGTTCTGTTGGCTATTCTTATAACAAAAACTACCATCAGTTAAGTTATTCTACCTCAGGTAGCATCCTGGGGCATGCGGATGGCATTACCCTTGGGCGGCCGATTGGGAATTCTGCCATTCTGGTTGAAGCCAAAGGGGCTGCCGGCATTGAACTACAGAATTCAAACGGAATTAAAACAGACTGGCGAGGATACGCCATATCGCCATGGGCGAATAATTACAGGCTCAACCGGGTGGCATTAGATAATACTTCATTAGATAACTTTATAGAGGTTCAGGGGTCTGTTGATAACGTAGTTCCTACCCGCGGCGCTATTGTTAAATCCAGTTTTGCCACTGTTAAAGGGTATCGCGCATTATTTACTTTAAAACATAATGGTAAGCCACTGCCATTCGGCTCTACTGTTGTTGCATCAGGTAATTATGGTTTAGTTGATGATGAAGGAAATGTATTCCTTTCCGGCCTGCCAGATACCGGTGAATTAACCGCCAGTTGGGGAAGTAAAGAATTCAGTTGTAAGGCAGAGTTTGATATTTCAAATTCTGAATCAGAGCATATTATTGAAAAAACACTAACTTGCCAATAATGGGATTTATCTATGATTATCAAAAAAAGAATTAACTTTATCTGCCCACTACTGTTTGCGATGTTTTTTTCCTCGTCGGCTTTCAGTGCCACAAATATGGAGATGAAAGTAACAGCAACAATTAAGGATGCTACCTGTAGTTTTGCAAAAGAACTCGGCACCATTCCTTTGGGGGAAGTAGACATAGCAGACCTCTCTACTACGGATATCTCACTGAGTAAAGAAGTGAAAGTTGAACTTAAATGTGGTAGCGATGCCAAATCAGTTTATTTGACGATGAACGGCACTGCCGCTACCAACGATACCTTTAAAAACGAAGGCACTGCCGCTGGCGTTGGTTTAAGAATTTTTGAAGATGCGGCCAAAACTAAAATTGTTATCCCTAACACAACTAAAATCGCACTGACCCCAAGTGCTCAAGCCGCATCGCATAATTTTACTTTGGGTATTTTAGCATTAGCTGGTGCAACACCTGGCCCGGGGTCTTTCTTATCTACAGTAACCATTGCTATTAGCTATTCGTAAAAAAGGAGTGGGCCCATAATGGGCCCATCGGAACATCCAATGAAATATCTTCTCATTGCTATTTTGGCATTCAGTAATTCATTCTCTGCTATTGCGGCCACACTCCAGTGTACAGCCAAAGGCTGGAGTGCCGGTAGAAATCATACTTCTTACCATACATCCCAATATTGGGATGAAATAATAACAAAGAACATTAAGTTAACGCTTCTGCGTGATAATATTAATTTTTTAACAGGCGCTGAGGTGATGTGGTCCGTGGGTAACGATAAGACTATGCTTTACTATAAGTATGCGTTGACAGGTAAAGAAGACCAGGCAACGCTCCTCACAACCTCAGGTAACGTAGTTTATTGTACCGGTGGTACCTACGATCGTTGTGATATAGGACGTTCTACTATACCACAGAGCTATGGCAGACGTTATAACGTGGATTTCACTATAAAGAAAGATATTACCGGAGATTTAAAAATAAAAGTCAGCGCCGACGATGGAAGAGTTGACGAATATTTTGTTCTAAATGCACCTGATATAATCAATATTGGCGACGCCGTTAGTATACCGGATACGCTAGAATTCACAGCCAGTAATGATAAAGATTCGCTCTTATCGCAAAAAGTTTTGGAAAAAAATAATGGCCCGGGTAGTATTACTATCAGGCCGTCTGGTGGTTTCAACGACTGGTACACAGATGCGGCTAAAAGTGTATTTATCTACCCATCCAGTACCGCCAATAGCAGCACTGTTCCATCCAGCACAACCTATACCAACAAAGTTGGCGAACCGATTTATATCAATTTAAAGGTTAATAAGGGTGCGACAAGTGCTGCTCACTCTCAACGATTAACAATAACACTAAACTGCCCTTGATTAGCGGTGCGGGCAACATCGTATTTTATATTTTGCTTCAGCTTATTTGTTGAAGGTATATAGGGTATATGTTTGCTCGCCAGTGCTTGTCTCTTTTCTGCGTTGTGCCGCCAAACAGCCTGCCCTGGTGGAATGTGCCAGCTCCTGCACTCAACAGGTATTAAGCAAGCGGCGCACCACCTGGTTGCGAGCCTGACCGTTACCTCCCAGCCCACCGCAAAGCCAGTATTTGAGCCAGACAAAGAGGAGGCCGGGATGTGCCAGTAGCGACTGGTAAGCCGTTTCATCAAAACCGCCCATCACTTGATTATCTATCAACTCTTTCTTTGTTGGCTGGGTGTTGCGACTGCGGGGTTTACAGCCTTCAGCGTTGGCGATTTCCCAAAAGCCGTCAGCTCGGAGCCGCCAGAATGGCATATTGGGGTAGTCAGTGCGCCGTTTGGGGCCAAACTCTTTTAACAAGTGAGTAAGCTGCTGGTGGATCTCCTGGCCGTAGTTGAACAGGCGCGGGTGGCCTGCTTTGTACTGGGACAACACATACAACAGCAGCAACGGCTTATGCGGCGCGCATACATCCCCCTGACGCCACACAGAAACGTTAGAGATGGCCGATTGCAGCGCTTCGCGAGATATCATAGGAGTTAACCAGGTAACAGACTGATGTTATTGCGATCATGCTCGCAAAAGCGGTGAAATTCAATTGTTGCCTGTTGAGTGCACCAGCATGGAATTCCCTCGCTGCTCGTGGTCGATTACCTGTAGATGAAACATGTCAGTGGCGTGAATTATCCTCTTCCAGCCAAACGCCCACACTGCTGCCGCATGCCATCAAAAATACACTCAGCAAGCTCAGGTGGAAACGACTCCGGAAGCAACGCAGATACACGCTCAATGACTTGTGGTGTGCTGGATATAATGTCATCCATCATGGACTCAACCTGTCGTCTTCCCAATCCGGTTAATTCACCATGATTGATCCAATGCCGCCGTTGAATTCTATAAATGTGGTAATAATTACTGCTGCCGCGAACAGCCATTGCCAGTTTGCATCTCTGCCAGGATATTTGATTATTACCATGGCCAATTACCGGCCATGCTGATAAAACATCATAAAGAGGCGTAAGGTGGTAACGGCTTTGTGGCTCAATAGCGATACTGAAATTTTTGGCATGGCCGTCAGTAGCAGCCATCAGCCAGAAAATAATTTGCGCCCTGAAGAACTGCTCTTTGTCCTGCTCAGCCTGATATGAATGACTCAGTATTTCCATAATATCGGAAATACCCGGCCCACCATCAGACTGGTATTTTCGTAACGGAGAAACACCCAAAGCCTGACACATATCCTCTTGTGGCAAACGAATGATCCATTGCCGATCGCCTGACCATCTTCTGTCGAAACGCTCAACCACTAATGCCTTTTGATCTTCAAACTGCGCAATCTGTGTTTTTGCTACAGGGATCCCGTAGTGCTCAAGAAGCAAAGAACATAGCCATTCATTTTCAACCGATGTACTCATATCCGCTTGCATGTTCCCAACCAACCCTAGCGGCAGCTTGAAGATATGCGTCGTCGGGGTATTACCTTCTGGTAAACACCATTGTTCTTCATGCCACAATAAAGCCGTTTTTTCCTGCGCACCGGCAATTGATAATCGCAAATCGTCAGTTTCGTCCTGCCGACCAGGCAACGATACCGCCGTAGTGTTACGCAATGTAGTCGCGATATCAGCTTCAGAAAGTGGGCGATAATTTACGGAAAATAAATCTGTGGGCTCTTCATCAACATTCAGTAACTGTATTGCACCAACGCAGTCTCTTCCCAGCTCAGCCAATAGATCAAAAGGCTCAAGGCTTTCAGACTGGTAACGCACAGCTAAACGCCTGCGTATACTTTCGCTGTCAGGCAATAAATTATCAAAATAGTCACGAACAACATTACCGCGCCAAAGCTGATTACCAGGAGTGAAAGGCAAAGAAAGCGATAAAGGTCTTCCCTGTTCATCCACTATCCATTCTGGAAAGTATTGCAATAAATCCTCGCCTCTGACCTTCTCCCAGAATCCGACCCGAATTCCATTCATCCATATTGCTAAACGCTGCTGTGTTCGACGCATATCGTCACCATTTTTCCCGTCTGGCAGGTGAATCTTTTTGCGGTTCTGACTCTTTCATTGTTGAAGATGACATCGAAGAAAGTATCTGTGGTCCAGAAGAGAGTACCATTTCAACACCCAGCACGGTAAATACCCTGAATAGCCGCTCCATACTGGCACTGGCTGGATTCGCTTCCAGCCGGGCATAGGTTTGTTGTGTTACTCCTAACCTTTCAGAAACTTCTTTTTGTGTCAGTCCATTAGCCTTGCGAAAGCCAATCAGCAATGGACGAATTTGATTCAAAGTTTTCAACGGATAAACAGTATTCATAAGGCATTTACCATTGTTAGAGGCGTTGATACAGTCTATAAGCTGTATTTGGACAATACACCTTATAAGCTGTAAATGCAAAATACAGCTTATAAGCTGTTAAATGAATACAACACCCTATAGGCTGTTAGAAGAGGTATCCTTATATGATGAGCTCTCATCAGCAGCATTCTGGAACTTGGAAATGATAAAGCCAGCATAGTAACCCAATCCTCAATTCAAGTTTTTCGCGCGAAAAACTTGAAGAAAAGGTGTGAATTAATTCTAACGCCAGGTGCTTAGGCTAACAGTGGCAAAAATACGCTTTGATGCCAGTGGCATTACATCAGCATCTATCAATCTACCGCTAACCAATAGGCAAAAGGGTAATGCCACTGGCATCAAAATTTCCATCAAACAATCTTCCCACCTAAGTTCTCGCTTTTCCATTGCTTACAACCCCTCACACCGTCACTCTACGCTGGAGCTAACGCTGAGCTGGAACGTTATGCCAGTCGTCATGTTCTAGCTGAGAGCAATCTATCTCAAAAATAATAAATATTGAGATAGTTGTACAAAGCAGTCTATACTATCTCAAATCAATGATATTTTGAGATAGTAAAATGCCAATCAAAAGACCACCGCGACTTATTCCGTATTCCCAACTCACCGGGGCGGATCTCGAAGCCCACCAGCACTACAGCCGCGTGACGGACGATAAAGGCCGCTATCTTCCGTTTGACGAATTTTGCCGTCGCACGGCCCGTGGAGAAAATGTCTCTATCGCCTGGACGCTTACACGGCGCGCGCGTGACTCAGCCCTTCAACGGATCAATTATCGCAACGAAGCAGGTGAGCAAGCGGGTTTTGTCCTGACGCCTAATATTATGTCAGTGTGTGAGCTGGTAGATAAACACGCCACAAGGCTGGCGCTCAAGGAACTTACCACCCGGCTCAGGGGCGCAGGTAAAGAGTTAACGGCACTAAGCCTGGAAGAGCCAATTACCTCATCGCAACTGGAAGGCGCTAACACAACCACGCTTGTGGCGCGGAACATGCTGGAAAGTGGCAGGGCTCCCCGCACTGAAGATGAACACATGATCGCGGGTAATGCGCGGCTGATGGCCGAAATACCGGAACTTATCCAGGAGCCACTAACACCAGATTTAATCCGCCGTTTCCATGCTGTTGGCATGGGGGGAATTAACGACGAGAAATACCGCCCAGGAGAATTCCGCGACACCGATGATGTGGTGATTGCAGATTATGACGGTAACATCGTTCATCAACCGCCAGCCGCCACCGGCCTGCAGGCACGCCTGCAAATGGTGTGTGACTTCGTTAACGGCACAGAATCCTACATTCACCCCCTGGTGAAAGCCTGTATTCTTCACTTCATGATCGCCCACGAACACCCTTTCCGAGACGGTAACGGACGTACAAGCCGTGGGCTGTTTTACTGGTACATACTGAAATCAGGGTATGACGTGTTTAAATATGTCTCTATCAGCCAGCTACTGCATTCCGCCCCGGCTAAATACGCCCACAGCTACCAGTACACTGAAACCGATGGTATGGATCTGACGTACTACCTCGAATACCAGGCCAGTATTATCCACCGGGCGGTGACACGGCTCTTAAAGCATGTTGACGAACTGGTTGCCTGCGCTGCCCGGATTGACCAATTTTTATATAAATCAGGAAGCTTAGCGCGGCTGAGCGGGCGACAAGTCACCCTACTCAATATCATTTTGGCGGAGCCAGGCAGGAAATATTCCGCCGCAAACGTAGCGGAGGCGCTGGGCGTATCGGATAACACTGCCCGTAATGACCTACGCACCCTGGCGCGTGAAAATCTCTTAACCGAGATATCAGAGAACGACCAGAAAACGGTTTATAAGGTGTCTCGGGAACTGAGTTAATACGCTGGGAGAATAGTGGGAGGGAATAATTTCTTCCCGACTTTCAAATACAATGGCTACTACATTGAGAAAATGCAGTAATGCTCTTCTTCCAAGAAAAGCTTGTTCAAAGCCTGTTTATTATCAGCTTCAGTTACTGGGCGCTCACCTAATGCCACAAATTTAGGATCATGACTGCCGCGCCCCCCATAAGATCAATCTCCAGGCGTTTGACGCGTTGTTCCTGCTCTTTAGCTAGCACTCACTGAAAGTGACATGTATACACGGAAAGCGTTTTATCAGAAGTGAAATTATGGGGACGATGGTATTTAATTATATCGAGTGTGATTACAATCGGTGGCATCGCCACAGTGTCTGCGGCGGTCTTAGCCGGAACAATTTGAAAACAAAAACCTCGCTTAGGATTGTGTCCACATTGTGTTGGTAGGATCAAATCATCAGTGCCGCTACATGCAGCAATTACTTGAACATGTAAATAAGTATATGAATGCTGCTTAGCCGGTCCCCGGCAATCAACATGCTCAGGCTAAGGTTGAACGATAATATGAGCCGTTATTTAGTAATTAATTCAGTAAACCCTTCCGCCTCACGCTGCAGACGATGTTACCATTTAACGTGTTGATAAAAATATGGAAAATAATTTTAAGCACATATGATGCAATGCATAAACAACCCATATGTTTTTACTGATGATACAACTGTTATTACCCTTGGTTGCATAGTTCTCCTGAGTGTTCTATATCTAAGAGCTTAAACTATTTGTCATTGTGCATAGCGACGCCAACGCCAACGCCAACGCCAAGGTAAAGCTTCCTTTTATTTGAAATAATAGAACAACTAAACAAATAGAGTGAAATAATCAATTTTTGTCATTTTTTAAATAAAAATCACTTGTGGCATCCCCCACAAAAATTAGTAGTTGAAGTCATACCGACATAAGAATATAATTATCGGTTTTTAAAAAAAACCAAAAAAATTTTCTCTTGCTTGTAAGGAGTTTGCTTTGAGTCAATCAGAATGCATTTCTTGGGTAAAATGTACTCCCTGGCTAAGTAACTTTCTTAATCGTAGAGGATTAAAACAACCTGATGGCCGTCCACTATATGAATATCATGCGACCAACGATGAATACAATAATCTAACACAATTACTCCGCGCAGTGGGTCAAGTACCGGGTAATATCGATGATAAAGGTCACGCTGCCTGTTTTGTCCTTTTTTGCTCTGAATGGTATCGCAGGGATTATGAGCGCCATTGTGGTTGGACGTGGGACCCTATATATAAAGCATTGGGGGTATCATTAACGTCGACTGAATTACGGATTATTATCCCTAAAGGGATGGAAGGTTACTGGCTCCGCCCAATTCGGTTTTACGAATCGGAACGACGTAATTTTCTCGGAACATTGTTCAGTGAGGGAGGATTACCATTCCGCTTACTGAAGGAATCGGATAGCCATTTTCAGAATGTATTCTCCCGGATTCTCAATCAATATGAGCAGGCACAACTGGCGGGGTTTTCCATACTTTCACTGGTACGAACTGTCATAGAAAAGTCAGCCTTACCAACTGTTTTTAGTGAAGACACCTCTGTCGAACTCATCAGCCATATAGCGGAAAAACTCAGCTCACTTGTTCTAATGTACAACCTGAGCAATCATACCGAACCAGTGAAGCAGCTTGATCAAGTGCATCCAAAATGGCGCGATGAGTTTCCCATGCCTTTGGATGATGAAACAGGCACCCGCTTTCTTAATGGGTTGCTATGTACTGCCTCTGTAGAAACTAAATCACGCTTACAAAAAAATAAGGGTTCCGGTTATCAATTCTATTGGTCGGAAAACCATCCTGATCAAATCCAGGCGGTAATTGCGCTGCCTGATGAACTCATTTTCTCAATCATCAGTCCCCCTTCGACGACGCGATTTGAACTTGCCATTTATGAAGATGGTGAAGAAGTCACAAGTCTCGGTACAGCCTATGCGTCACTGGAGAACGCCCATGCCAAAGTTCGCCTGCGAAAAAATGAGTCCAGATTTGTCAGACGCCAGCCAGCTGCAAGCTTAACGATTGTTGCACGAACTGGAGGAATGATTGTTGGCACCATAAAACTTGAAAATAGTGAAATCGCCGTTGGCGAGGTACCACTTACTTTTGTTTATGATGAAGAACGCTGGTTATTGCAAGGGCAAGCTTCTTGTAATGTACGTAATAGCAATGTTCTTATTGCCTTACCTCAAGAAAAAATCACTCTTTCAGGATATGAAGGCTCTCCAGGAACAGCCTCGTTATTAGGACTTAGAACACTGTCCGTAAAAGGACGACAGGATGTAACCATTTCCGGAGATGAAACATACAGGATCCGCATCGGGAGAGAACAATCTAATCAGAGCGGATTTCATTTTTATGGGAAACATGTAACCTGGGATTGCCATCCTGATGAAACATTCCTTGGTGTACCTAAAGTTACGGCTAAAAACCTGAATACTGAAGATATACAATTCAAACGGTACCTGAGTGGCATATCGTTAGATGAATGTCAGGTACAAGAGATGATGGGTACACAATATGTTTCTATCAGAAATACTCACAATGAAACACTACTGCGTCGAAAAATTGGGATCTTGCCGGCGGATTTTAACATTGAAATAAAAGGTGGCGAGCTCGCCAATGAAGGTTCCATTGTTATCTCAACGCAACATCCCTGCATGACTGTCTTAAAAGATAAAACACTAGAGGTTGCTCGCAAACGCTCAGCAGGACACACAGAAATATTACTTAAAGCAGAAGGAATACCTCCTGCGTTTGTCTCTTTGCAGATTTACCCAAATTTGGGAGCAGCCCCAGTAGAGATGACCTTACCTTTCCCTGCAAAAGGTTGCCTGGCCCTAGATGTAAATGGATGCTCTCTGGATAAAAATATTACTCTGAATGATTTGCTTGGCTCGAGAGCTTTTTTATTTGGTAAAAATGGCGATCCGACACGTTTTTCACTGGAATTACATTTACGTTCCCAAAGTGGGTTACAGGCATGGCAAGAATGGCGTTATACCGCAGGAGAACACCCCGTTGAACTCAATTTATACAGTCTGAGGGAGCACATTGAAAACTTACTGTCTCTTGAGACAGGAATTGACCAGGTTGTAGAGATGCAAATCAAAGGCGCAGGTGCTGTGATAAACTGGCAGATTTGGCGCTATAAATACAGTTTACGCTATGATTATGAAAGAGAACTTCTCATCAGCCAGTCAAACCATTACCGTACAGGGCAAATGCCTTCACCTGTCATTATGTTATTGAGCGAACCGGAGAAGAAAGTCATTCCATTAGCATCAAGAATGAGCGAAGGTGTACCGATAGGTGAATATGAACTGAGTTCGATTATTAACAAAAATGGGCCGTGGTTAGTCGTCCCCAAACAGGGTGAGGAAATGGCGTTTCGCCCCTGCTTCATTCGTGGGGAATCTTCATTACCCATGGATGAAAGTAGTATCCGCTCATTACAGAAAGCAACCCAGCTTTTTAATCCCCAGTCAGAAGTCAACACCATTACACTGGTACTTGAACAGATGGCTAACGATCCCGCGCATTCCGGCTGGCAGTTTATGCGTAACCTGTACGACCAATTTGGTTATCTGCCGCTGGCAACCTTTGAAGTTTGGCGTGCGCTAGTACAGCATCCACGAGCACTGGCGATGTCGCTATTTAAATTTGAGATGTCAGCTGAGTATCTGAGCCGCATTGAAAATGAGTTCCCTATTTTATGGGAGTTATTCCCCATCTTCGAAATCAAAACCGCAGCCGATCGATTTAAATTGTTCCTGAGCCAAAAGGGGGCACCGGAAGAAACTCAGAATTTACTGGTGAAGAGCATGTATCAGCGATTGGGGCTCGTTTTTCCGACATATGCCGACGAAATTGAGAAATGGTTAAGTTACGGACAATTCCCTCCGCCCATTCCAGAGTTCTTCGTTCGCGAGTGGTATCAGGAGCTTTTACGTGAGCATAGTGAAGCTCGCTGGCCAGAGTACGGTAGCAAACAGCTGCATAGCTGGATGGCATCACAAAAAAATCCAGTGATCAGCATTAATCCTGACGCAGATTACCGCTATTCCGTTGCCTGGTTACCCATCTTCGCCGCGGCCGTAGCAAGCGGTAATACCTCTTTTGAAGCCGTATTTGACCATGAACCCGGTGCTGTATTTTTCCTAAGACAGGTCAGGGACTTCGATTCCCGCTGGTTTAAGGCCATCTTCCAGTGCAGCCTGTTGCGTTATTTTGCTCAAAAATAAAAAGGGATAAGAATGACTACACGCTATTTTTCGTCACTTATTGAACAATCGTTGTCTCGTTCAACTGAAGCAACACTGAGTATCATGGGGGTCACAAACCCGCAGTTGCGTGAGCACCTTGCGCAACAAATGGGCGCCGATTGTGGGAAATCAGGCTCATTCCTTGCCTCTCCCGTTTTCCAGCAAATGTTTGGCTGGAAAGAGTCAAACAACACGATGCGCAGCCTGACGGAAGGCAACGCATTGCTAAGTAAAGCCGTGGTTGATTCGCTCGATGATCAGAACAATGGTCGCTACCGTTTTGGTGCTGACTGGAAACCTTTCACTCACCAGCTAGCCAGTTGGAAGGCTTTACTGGAAGAGAAACATTCAGTGGTAGTCACCAGCGGTACGGGTTCAGGAAAAACGGAATGTTTCATGGTTCCTGTGCTGGAGGACCTCTACAAAGAATTACATGAAAATGGCAACAACCCACTTGTCGGCGTCAGGGCCCTTTTCCTCTACCCTCTCAATGCCCTGATTAATTCACAACGTGAGCGCCTGGATGCCTGGACACGTGGTTTTGGTTCTGGAATCCGATACTGTCTCTACAACGGAAATACTGAAAATCTACACGCCGCAGTGAAAAGCGAGCAGGTAAAAAGGCCGAATGAAGTACTCTCACGCGAAAAAATGCGCGAAGAACCAGCTCCGATTCTGGTGACCAACGGCACGATGCTGGAATATATGATGGTCCGCCAAGTCGACGCCCCGATTATCCAGCAATCTAAATCACAAAAATCATTACGCTGGATCGTATTGGATGAGGCGCACACCTATGTCGGCTCGCAGGCCGCTGAACTGGCGCTGCAGTTACGCCGCGTGATGACGGCCTTTGGCGTGATGCCAGATGATGTGCGTTTCGTGGCAACCTCTGCAACTATTGCCGGAAGCGATGCCGAAAAACAACTGAAGAAATTCCTTTCTGAATTATCCGGTATACCGCAGGAGCGCATCGATGTACTGGATGGAAGCCGGGTGATTCCGGAACTGGAACAGTGCAAGCACGTTTATATTCCGTTAGAAGAAATCGAGCAAATCCCTGATACAGACATTAAGGGCGTGAGCCCTGAGCGCTTTGATGCACTTACGCATTCACCTGAGGCGCATTACTTGCGTGAGATGTTAGTCACTCAGCCTAATCCCATGAAGCTGGATACGATGACGCTGCGGTTGAATACACTGACCAAACATAATTACAGCCAGCAGGATGTACTGCGCTGGCTTGACGTTTGCTCTGGTACACAACCCAATACTAGAGATCCGGCATTTCTGAAGGTAAGAGCACATATCTTTCAGCGCAGTACCCAGGGGGTGTGGGCTTGCATTGATAAAGAGTGCAGACAAAAGCATGGCACTCCGCTGGAAAAGGGCTGGCCCTTTGGTTATGTGTATGTGAACCAACGGCAAAATTGTGACTGCGGAAGCCCGGTCTACGAACTGGCATTCTGTAATGAATGTAACGAACCGCATCTTCTGGCACGGGATAAAAATGGCAAACTTGTCCAATGGGAAAATAAAGGTGGCGATGAATTCTCTTTGCAGGATGAGGTGAATGTTGAAAACGACGCCACTGAAGAAAAAGTTGAGAAAGAAAGTAGTTACCACCCTCCACTTATTATTGCGCCAAACAAGACCAGCGAAACAGGTTATATCATACAGCAACTCGATCGCCAGACTCGTCGTATTGGTGTAGTTAATAATGAAAGCATTGAACTGATGATTAACGATATTGAACAGGTATGTAGTGCCAGTGGCTGCGGCTACAGAGGCTCGAGTGGAAAACAACCTTTCCGCCGCGCATTGTTGGGTGGACCGTTTTATGTCACCAATATTGTGCCAACCGTTCTGGAGTATTGTCAGGACTTTACCAGTGAAGAAGGAAAGGAGGGAGTGGGCCCTGATTCACTGCCAGGAAGAGGCCGCCGTCTCATCACCTTCACCGACAGCCGCCAGGGAACAGCGCGCATGGCGGTACGCATGCAGCAAGAGGCTGAACGCAGTCGCTTACGGGGCAGCGTAGTAGAAATATTGGGCTGGCATCAACGAACACAGACTTCCACCACTCCCAATGCTAATACAGATCTGGAAAAGTTATTAGCATTGGCAAAACAGGCACGCGAACAGGCCGAAGAATTTAGAAGCTGGGGATTACCAGAACAAGCGAAGCTGGCAGAAGTACAGGCTGAACAGCTTGAACAAGCTTTTCAGGCTGCAACCGGAGGTAACGTAGCGCCCATTCTGATTTCCCGAACCTGGACAGAAATAGTCAATGAGCTTAAAGAGAAAACAGATATTAGCGGCCCTATTCTGCAATACAATCACTATTTGAAGCCTGAAATTTTCAACGAAAACGGCGGGCCGCTGAAGCTTTCGGAAATGTTGCTTTTCCGGGAATTCATGCGCCGGCCTAAACGAACTAACAGCCTGGAAACGCAAGGACTGGTACGGGTTGGTTACCAGGGGCTGGAAAAGATCCATAAGATCCCGGTACATTGGCAGGAGAAAGGGCTGACCCTGGATGACTGGAAGGATTTTCTTAAGGTTACGCTCGATCTATACGTTCGTGAAAGCAACTTCACACAACTGGACGATGAGTTAAAAAACTGGATTGGTAGTCGTTTTTCGTCAAAATTCGTCCGTAATCCGGAAACGAAAGATCCCGAAGATAATCAGAACAAACGCTGGCCACAAATTCGTAAAGGCAATTTATCTCATCGTTTAGTGAAGTTACTAATGCTTGGTGCCGGATTTAAAAAAGTAAATACGTCGACGATTGATATTATCAATACATGGTTGAAAGAAGCATGGAACCAGCTTACCGGGCCACTTGCCGTACTTAAGCCGGATGGTAACCGTTTCTATTTGCCGAAAGAGCATTTGACCTTCTCTTTAATCACGGATGCATGGATTTGTCCAGTCACCAATAAAATTCTGGACACTGCTTTTAAAGGGTTAACCCCATATCTACCCACTCATATTTCCTTTGAACAACTCACCCAGGCGCAATACGACGCATTTGTCGCGCAGAAGGTCACCATGCCAGAGATCTGGAAGCTGGATCGTTCACAAGAAGACTACGCTCCGGGTCTGGCGAAAGTACGTGAGTGGGTCAGCCATGAGCCGCTGATAGCGCAATTACGTTCGGAAAATGTCTGGACGGATATTAACGATCGTGTCGTGGAAGGCGGATTTTACTACCGCACTGCCGAGCACTCTGCTCAGCAGTCTTCAGAACGCCTGCAAAGCTACGAAAAGATGTTCAAAAACGGGCAGCTTAATGTTCTCAACTGTTCCACCACCATGGAAATGGGGGTTGATATCGGTGGCATTACCGCCGTGGTGATGAACAACGTACCGCCGCATCCGGCTAACTATTTACAGCGTGCCGGGCGAGCCGGGCGTAGCCAGGAATCACGTGCGATTTCTTATACTCTGTGTAAAGGAAACCCGCACGACCAACAGGTTTTTGCCAACCCACTCTGGCCGTTTGAGACCATGATACCGGCACCTATGGTGGCGATGAACTCAGTCCGGCTGGTACAACGCCACGTCAATGCATTATTACTGTCCGACTTTCTATGTCACGTCATTGGCGAAACGGATAAGGAAAAAACCAGTCTTGATAGCCTCTGGTTTTTCGGTGAAGACGACGGGCAATCAAAATGTGAACGCTTTAAAATCTGGCTCGAGCGTCCGGTTCTTGATATCGACGCAGCGCTGGAACGGCTGGTGAAAGGCACAGCATTACATGGCGCCAGACCCGACCTGTTGCGGGATAAAACAATCCATGCGATTACGTTCTTGCAGCAGCGATGGCTTTCCGTCTACCGCGGTCTTGTAGCCCAGGAGCGAGAATCGCAGCCACAAACACCTTATCGCAAGCGCATAGAACTGGAGAAAAAGCGGCACTGTGGCGAATATTTGCTGCGTGACCTGGCGGCCAGAACTTTCCTGCCTGGATACGGCTTCCCGACAGATGTGGTGACATTTGATAACTTCACCATGGAAGACTATGTCCGTGAAAAATCACAGAAAAGCCGGGATAAAAAAGATCGCGAAGATAACGTTTCGCGTTATAAAGGACTCCCCTCCCGCAACCTTGGGGTTGCCATCCGTGAATATGCACCAGGTGCAGAAATTATTCTTGATGGCCGGGTCTTCCGTTCTGCCGGCGTCTCCCTGCACTGGCACAATATTAATGCCGATACCAATGAAGCCCAACGTCTGGATTGCGCCTGGCGCTGCCACAAATGCGGGACCATAGGCTATGAAGAGGGGTTGAGCAGTTCCGGGACGCTATTTTGCACCAACAGTGCCTGTGGTGAAAAAATCATCCTGGATAATCGCCGCCAGGTGCTGCAGCCTGCCGGGTTTGTGACCGATGCGCATGCGCCAGTGACGAACAATATTGAAACCATGAAATTTATCCCGGTTGTCCCTGCCTGGGTATTTGTTAAAGCAGAACCTGTACCGCTGCCTAACCCGATAATGGGGTATATGTCATCTGGCGCTGATGGGCATGTTTTCCAGCAAAGCCTTGGAGAAGGTGGGCATGGTTACGCACTTTGCCTGAGCTGCGGTCGCGCAGAGTCGATGTTGAACGCAAACGATGTGCCGAAAAGTATGGAAGCCCACTACCCGCCACGTCCGGGAAAAGCGGATCGCGACAACCAGAATCAACGTCTAATTTGCCCCGGTTCGACGGCGCTCATGAAGAACGTCACACTGGGGGCATTGGCACGAACGGATGTCTTTGAAATGGTTCTACGCAAGCCGCAAAACGGTGAATATCTGCCGGATAGCACGGAAGAAGGCCGGATTGTTGCCATGACTCTGGCAGTTACCCTACGCCAGGCGCTGGCCGGGGTTTTGGGTATCTCCGCGGCAGAACTGGGCTACGCTGTGCGTCCTGTCAGACTGGAAGACGGGCAATCAGTATTAGCCATTCAACTTTACGATGTGATTAGCGGTGGTGCGGGTTTTGCATCCAGTGCACCAATGCACATTGAGGCCATTCTATTGGGAATGGTGAAACAATTAGGCTGCCACCACTGCGATACGGCATGCAGTGAATGCCTCCTCGACTCCCAGACTCGCCACGATCACGATCTGCTGGATCGTAAAGCAGCACAGGCATGGCTTGGTGATGACTTCTCGTACTACATCGGTTTGCCGGATGATGAAACATTCTCGCTACCGGATGCCCGATATTGCCCGGGAGCCATTGGCGATACCCTTCGTCGGGCGATTAACGAAGGAGCTGAAAAACTCACTCTGTGGATGAATGGGCCACTCAATGAGTGGGATCTTTATGCCCGTCAATTCCGGGCGGCTATTCAGAACTACCGGGTAAAAGACAATGTCGCGGTCGACCTTGTCATTCCTGCTGGCGTAGATGATCCGGAGCTGTTGCATGAGCTTTCGCAGTTTACTGCTTTGGGCGTGCGTTTGTGCCATAGCGAACAGGTTCTGGAATTGCCGATTGTGGCGCAAATCGCCTTTGCTGATCGCATAATGACGCTGGCTTCACGCAGCCAGCAGGCAACTATCCCGGGGCCAGGCTGGCACCTGAATGACGAACTGGTCATTCGCAGCCTCGGCTATAAAACGGTAAAACTGAACGAGTTTGTTCTGCCGGGAAAAGCAGCGAATGCTGTTGAGCGTGTAAAAGACATAGAGATTCATAAACAGTTAAATGGTCCACTTTCGCAGTTCGGACAACGCTTCTGGGACGCGCTGTTTAACAGCCATGAAGAAGCACAGTCGCTGATGAAAAACCCGCGAATCACCTGCGTTCACTATACCGATCGCTATCTGCAAAACCCGGTTGCGCTGGCGCTGCTGGGGGCGATACTGAAACCGCTAAAAACAAAGCTGACCGATGACGCTGAGCTTAAACTTGATACGCTGTTTAAGCCCAAAGATCGTCCCGGTAACAGACCATTCCATGACTGGATGAGCAACGTGGATTTTCAGGATTTCGCCGACCAGTGGTTTACTGCGGCAATGGGCAGAGCGGTAGAACTGACTGTGTTCGATTCACCGCGAGATATTCCACATCATCGTAAGCTGACGGTGACCTTTGAAAATGGTCAGACGTTGAAAATCCGTTTCGATCAGGGAATGGGATACTGGCGTATCGAATTCCCGTATGTATGGCGTAATTTTGACTTTGCCGATGACGTGACTTATCAGCTCGGAAAAATGGCGCAAGCCTGCCAGGAAGGTACGGTGATTAATAGCGAGGAAAGCTGGGCAACGGATGTGCTGGTAGAGGTGATGGCGTCTTAATGGATTAGCGCTCCCAATAAAGAGTTGGGAGCGCTAAAAATGCACGAATCAGTGACTTTAGATAATCACTATTACGCTTTTTTACGCGCGGCTTTTTTACCGCTACTGGTTGCGCGTTCGGCTTTGATCTTTTCCAGCAGAGCGGCGGCGCTATTTTCACCATTGATAAGCTCTGGGTTTTCGGCACGCCACTGGGCAGTAAGCTCGCCGCGGAAAGCTTTTGCCAGGATCGACTGGGTGAGGTTGTTGACACGAGTTAGGGCGTTGTTGACCTGTTTTTCAATGGTATCGGCGTAGGTGAAAAGCTGTTCGACGCGGCGGACGATTTCGGCTTGTTCTGGGAGTGGGGGAATATTAAGTTGAAGCTTCTTAAAATTCTTCAAATTAACTTTTTGTTGAGCAACTCCTGCTGATATTTCAATAACTTTCTCCCTAAACTCATTCGACATTATCGTAAATAAAATAAATTTAGAGAGCGCTAGCTCATTAGCTACTCTTAATTTTATGCAGTCAGCTGTAATCACTGCCTCTTCACAATCGGAAGGGTAGATGGCAGCATCTCCCGGTGGATCACCCATTTTTGTAATAAGAAGATCACCAGGTTTTGCTCTATGTGCTTTGAGTTCTTCAAATTTTGATGAGTCTATGTATCGTGTTTCGCTATTAGAGAAACTACATGCTCTAATATCGCGAACAAATATCAACGGATGACCTTCTTCCCTATAATCTTCAACTTTTAAATTACTACCAAATGGACCGATGCCGAGTGAGTATTTATCGCTGCAAGCTAGCCGTTCAAGGGGCATTTCTACCCAATTATCTTTTAATTTATTTTGGACACGAAAAATTTCTGTTAATTTTCCATTAATAGCTATAGTCAGAACTGCCTGACGAAAACGTTTCAGGATTTGTGGTATTTGCTTAAGACGTGCTTTAGTGCTGTCTACCTGCGCCAGCAGCGTATCGAGTTTTTCGGCAATGATTTTTTGTTCGGAAATCGAAGCTATCGGGAGATTTAAGTCTCGAATAATTCCTAAGTTAATTCTAGGCCTTGTAGTGCCTTTTATATGTTTATTAAGTTGACTAATAACCAATGGTGAATTTAACAAGTAAGTTAAATACCGTTTATCAAATGCAAGATCATTAATACGTAAGCGCACTAGATCAGCAACAATGATCCCATCCTGGAAGTTTTCCGGAATTATGCACGCTAGACCTAAAGGATCTCCCAGCTTTGTAATGACAATATCGCCTTTTTTATATGAATGCCTAGATAGTTCAACGGCTTTTTCATTTGAAACATACTTTATGTTTTTGTTAATAAAGTGTAGACGCTTGATATTCTGTAAGCGAATTATTGGCGTTCCACTGAGCTGATATTCAGATGCTTTTAGGTTCGACCCAAAAGGGCCATCAACAATGTCATTTTTGGGGCTAACGACAAAATCACTGGCTTTTCCTAAAATCCATTCTTTAGGCATTAAATCACTCATGCCTTCACCTCACCAAATGCTTCATTCAGCAACTGACGCTGCGCATCCGTTTCATCGCCCGCGCTCAGCTCGCGCATCAGCGCATCCAGCTCGCCCAGCGCCTGTACCAGCTCGCCCATCGCTTCTGCCGCCAGCACGTCCGGCTCTGGCAGGCTGTCGGCGTCGATGCTGTCCTTATCCTTCAGCCAGGAGATATCCAGCGAATCGGATTTCGCCGTGCGGATCCACTCGCGCCTGAACTTGCGCCAGCGGCTGGTGGCCTGGTGTTGGTCGGTGTTTTTGTTCTCTTCGCTGTCGGCGACTTCGCTCTTTTCGGCGTTAAAGCTCCATTCGCCTTCGGTACGCGGGCTTAAGCCGTGCGGATCTTCACCGTAGACGGTTTCAAACGGCTGCAGGTGCTGTTCGGTAAACGGCGTGCGCTTGCCGAAGCTCGGCATATTGGTGCGCAGGTCATACACCCACACGTCATCGGTGCAGTTTTTATCCTGATTCGGGTTGGCTACCGTGCCTTTGGTAAAGAACAGCACGTTGGTTTTGACGCCCTGGGCGTAAAAGATGCCGGTCGGCAGACGCAGGATGGTGTGCAGATGGCATTTGTCCATCAGGTCGCGACGAATATCGGTACCCTTGCCACCTTCAAACAGTACGTTATCCGGCACCACCACCGCCGCACGGCCGCCGGGGCGCAGGGTTTCAATAATATGCTGCATAAAGCACAGCTGTTTGTTGCTGGTCGGGTGCACGAAGGTGCGGGTGATGTTGGTGCCCGCGGCGCTGCCAAACGGCGGGTTGGTGGCGACGATATCGGCCTGCGGTAAATTCTCGCCGTCGCTGCCCAGCGTGTTGCCCAGACGGATGGCGCCGCCGTGGTCGAGGTTGCCTTCAATATCGTGCAGCAGACAGTTCATCAGCGCCAGACGACGGGTGCCGGGAACCAGTTCGAGGCCGATAAACGCGCGGTGGATCTGGAAATCCTGGGTGTCGCCATCAAGGTCATCCAGATCGTGAGTCTGAGATTTCACGTAACGATCGGCTTCAATCAGGAAGCCCGCTGTACCCGCAGCCGGGTCCTGCACCACTTCACGCGGCTGCGGCTTTAGCAGATGGATAATGGTTTTGATCAGCGGGCGTGGGGTGAAGTACTGGCCCGCGCCTGATTTGGTTTCGTTGGCGTTCTTTTGCAGCAGCCCTTCGTACATATCGCCGAAGTCATCGCGGGACTTCCCGTGGTCGCCATTGTACCAGTCCAGCGCGTCCATATAGCTGACCAGTTCAGTCAGCTGTTTGGGCCGTTCAATGGTGGTGCTGACATTATGGAATACCGCCTGCACCAAATTTTTCTCATCTGAGCCTAACTGAACCAGCAAGTTACGGTAGAACTGCATCTGATCCTGGCCAATACGCGATTTCAGGTCATCCCAGCGGTAGCCTTCCGGCAGGTAGTCTGCTTCCTGGCCAGTCTCCTTGCACATTTTCAAAAACAGCAGCGAGGCAAGTTCATTGACGTAGTTTTGATAGGAGACGCCGCCGTCGCGCAGGTTGTCGCACAGTTTCCACAGCTTAGCGACCAGATCGTTATTGTTCATTGAAAATCCCATGTAAAACATCGGCCCTTATCGGGGCCGCAGAAAAAGAAATTGCCGGGGATGATAACGCGTCAGGCGAGCTCATCCCAGATGTAATCGCTGAACTTATCCAGCACGCTGTCGAGGTTGTCGTCAAAGGTGCGCTGTAACATTGGCTTACCGCCGCGACGGTGGAAATTACCGGTTTTGAACACGTCGTCGTCGAGCACCACTTTCTCTTTCAGCGCCTGCGCTAAACGGTCGAGCCAGCTTATCTGCTCAGGGCTCCAGTCGTTCTCGCCTTTGATGCGCGCCAGCGCGTGATCGACACGCTCGTCGAATGGTTTGAGCGCATCGCCCACCGCCGCACGGCGGATATGGCCGATCAGCCTGGCGGCGATATCCTGATTACGCGTCGCTTTCCACGCGCTGCGCAGGGACGACTCTTCAAAATGCTGGCGGTCAAACCACTCCTGCAATTCCACCAACCCTTTACGGGTGAGGTCGCGCGGACGATTGATCACCGCCTGCAGCGCGGGCTGGGCGTTAGGAGCGTGCTGCACCAGCGCATCGAACGCTTCGAGGAAATCCTGCGGCGTGTCATAGTCGCCGTACAGCGACTTGACGCTCACCACCTCATCGTCAATATCGAGGAAGATGGGGGCGTCGCGCAGGGCATTGATATCGGTTTTTAGCCTTTCCAGGCGGGCGATAAAGCCGGGGAGCTTATTGAAAATCTCGGCGCTCCAGTGCGGCCCTTTTTCCCGCAGGCGCGAAGCCAGACCACCGAAGTTGACACCCGCGGCATCCAGGCACAGTTCATCCAGACGGCGGACCTGCTTATCCACCGCTTCGCTGCGATCGCGGTTATAAGTGGCGAGGCCGATAATTCTCTGCAGCTTGGCGACCAACTGTTCATGGCTGTGCTCGGCAAAACTGCGGCCATCCGCTTCAATGATTTTGTAGGTTTCAGAGTCCGTAATTTCATTGACCAGTGTTTGTAGCTCCACTTGCGGACGCACAACCACCGGGCGCATGGTGTCGACGCTTTCCAGTGAGCTGTAGATATCAACGCAGTCGAAAATCTTAAAGCTGGTTTTCCCCACCGACGGGCACAGACGCGTGGCGCGGCCCTTCATCTGCTCGTAGAGAATGCGGCTTTTGACTTTACGCAGGAACACAATATTACAGATAGACGGAATATCCACGCCGGTGGTCAGCAGGTCAACCGTGACCACGATATTGGGTAGCCGCTCTTTGTTGAAGCGGACGATCATGCTTTGCACTTTCTTCGCATCTTTATCGGCATCACCGGTGATCTTGATAATCGCGTCGTGCTCCAGCTGCGGATACTTTTTCTTAAACGCGGTGCACAGCTCGTCAACCACCATGTCGGCATGGGCGTTGGTGACGCAGAACACCAGCGTTTTTTGCTGCCCGGTGGGATTCAGGTATTTGGTGAGCTCACCGCATACCGCACGGTTAAACGCCGGGATCACCAGGCCGCGGTTAAAATCGGCAACCTCAAAATCCTGATCATCGGCCAGCGTGTCGTTGATCAGCTCGCCTTGCGGGTTCAGGCGCTCCACCTGTTCGCCCTCGGAAAGATAGACCCCATCCAGCGCGTTACGCGTGACAATCTGAATGGGGGGGGCCTGGTCGATCAAGTAGCCGTCGATCACCGCCGTTCGGTAGGTGTAGCGGTAAACCGGCTCGCCGAAAATATCTACCGTGTGCAGCGCTGGCGTGGCGGTCAGGGCAATTTTTACCGCATCGAAATGATCGAGAATGCGGCGGTAGGCGGAAACATAATCCAGCTGGCTTCGGAACTGCAGCTCGCCTTCGGTCTGCTCTTTATCGAGAATGTAGCCGCGATGTGCTTCATCGACCACGATACAGTCGTAGCGACCAACCGGCATCGGTTCATCTGATTGCAGTGTGCGTTTAACCAGAGACTGAACCGTAGCGACGTGAATTTTGGTGCTGTCTTCCGGGAATTTATCAGTCAATCCTTTGATATCGAAAATGCTGTTAAAAGTGTCGCCGTTAATCCGTGTATCTTCGAACGATCCCAGCGCCTGCTCGCCAAGCGAGCGACGATCAACCAGGAACAAGACGCGTTTGAAACGCTGCGACTGGATCAGGCGGAACATCAGGGCGATGGCGGTACGGGTTTTACCGGTACCGGTCGCCATCGCCAGCAGGATCTCTTGTTGGCCGTTAACAATGGCCTTCTCTACCGCGCGAACGGCATCCTCCTGGTAATAACGCAGGCCGAGTTCACTCATTCCGGGGTTTTCAGCAAACCACTGGTTTTGTTTCTGTGGGTCGCAGCCCAGCATATCCTGCAGCTCTTCCGGGCGATGCCATTCCGGCAGTGCTTTCGACATGTTGGTGGTGTGGCGGACGTCGCGATACCAGATACCACTTTTGGTCTTCATCGCCGCGCGGTATTCGCGCCCGTTGGTGGAGTAGCAAAAAGGGATTTTAAAGTGCTGTTTACCGCTGGTGTCCTGCCAGCTGATTTCGTAGACCGGTACGGCGTCGTATATATCGTCGGGAGTAAAGTACTCCAAAAGTGTATTGCGCAAAAAAGCGTTATCAAAATATTTACTGTACCGATAAGCCTCATTAAGCTTGTCGGGAATATCAATATTTTTACGTTTTGCTTCGACCACAGCGATGGGCTTGAGGCCAATGAACAGAACATAATCCGCAAAGCCTTGCTTCCCTGTTTCATCTTTGCCAGTTGGCCATTCGGCAATGGCTTTATTTACACCCGGTTCCGGACGTTCACCTTTGGCAAAGCGTAGCGTTTTGCTATCAGCCTGCCAGCCCGCTTTACGCAACTGGGCGTCAATCAGGAATCGACTCTCTTCCTCGCTGAGATTCAGCGTGCGCTTGATAGCCTGGTCGGTGATTTCTTTATGATAGGCCTTACGTTCCTGTTCGGTCTGTTTTGCTAACTCAGCGTTTTTGGCAGCGAGCTGTGCTTCCAGGGCAGCCACGCGGGCTTTGGTCTGGGCTTCAGTTTCCTGCTGCTTGCTTTCGAGAACGGCAATGTATCCGTTAAGTGCAATTAAGCGTTGCTGCTGAGCTTCCAGCTCTACCTGGCTGTGTACTTTTTCCTGTGCCTGCTGTTCCAGTTGCTGTTTGAGAGTGAGGACTTCGGCGTGGTAGAGATTCTCGCCGTGCTCAGGCATCACAAAAGCCGGTACCGGAAAATCGTAATCTTTGGTCACCAGCCGGTAATACCAAACGGCAAGACGGAATCCGAGACGCAGGCACATCTGGGCATCATCCAAATCATTATGGTATTCGTGGACGGCCTGGTTGCCAATTCGGCGCAATTTATGGAATACAGAAAGGATGCTGTCATCAACAAAGGAAATTTTGCCCAATTCACGCAGAAGATCGTGTTGATTCTCACAGAGGGGTATATCCAGCAGCAGGCCAAGGTGTTTAGCCGTCGCTTCACCAAACATACGCATTTTCACCAGCGTAGTGTTGGGGTCATTCGGATAATTATTTTCCGCCGCACAGGCGATGGCATAAGTGAAATCGTTGACGCCCTTCAGGAACTCAAAATTGGATTTAGTCATCATTAAGTTTTAATCCATCGCTGTGCAAGCCTATCCATATATTTAAGGCTCATAACTCTTTATCTTAGCTTTCCACATCTTCCCGGGCAATAACCAGCGTCACAGTAACTAACTCATTCTTAAGGAGTCGTACATTTTGTATATGCTGTACTAAACACAAAAAGTCCCAAAATCAAACAGGCTAACCCCCCTTCTCCCGATTAGCCTCCAGATAATCCGCCTTATGGTTATACGTCGCACGTACAGAGCTACGCTCCTGGTGACTCATCTGCCGTTCTACCGCATCCCTCGACCACAAACTTCCGTTTTTGTGTCATAGCCCATCACTGAAACGCCTTGTTCACCGCATTCTCACTCATGGGTTTACGAGGATGTTGAGCGCCTACAAAGATCAGCTCATGGTTCCCATTCATGCTTTTGATCTTTTCCAAAATGGCGAGAATCTGGAGAGATAAGAGAACAAGATGAAGTACCCGCATCGGTAAGTTGATGCTGATTGAATCAGGTCGAATGGTGAGAGTAAAAAGCAAGAAAAGCCTTGAGGACACTAGATTTCAGACACAAAAAAAGCCACCCTCAGGTAGCTTACTTTGCATCGCTTGGTGCGAAGGCCGGACTCAAATCACACTTTAATTTCATGAAAAATATATATAATTTTAAATTAACAATGATAAGTGCCCCTTTTTGTGCCCCCATGCTTTTTTGTGCCCCTACAAAATCCGACATCTAATGGTAAGTTATCAAATCTCTCCTTGTTAGGTTCCGTGCATCGGATCCTAACCAGGACAATACACCATATGGATGCTCGTTCGGATTAATCACCCGTCATTCCATACAAAAACTTATGCTTTTGGATGTGGGAGCAAAAAGTTTTTTTATGGAAAACTGTTCACAGTGTTCACTGAGCATTTTTGTGCTTAATATTCAATGCATTAAAAAGTGAATAGTTGATGAACAGTGAACACTTTACTGTTCACTGCTGCTGGCTAGTCTGCTGTGAGCGAAAAGCAGAAATATTAGGTGATGTGCGAATGAACCCGAGCCAGCCTCCTGGCCACCTCGGATGTGTAGGTTGGTTACCTAAAAAATCTATTTGTCATCTTCCGCTTCCGCTTCCTCTTCCTCATCCTCTTCACTATTGGGAGTGATAAACAAAAAGTTTGTCTGAAAAATTATATAGCCCTCAGCTTTCTTAACACTATAGTCACTCAGTACGTTAAGAACGCTGAGTGGGAAGTCATCTTCATAATTGTCAACATCTAAGTATTCATTCCAGCGGCCAAAAATTTCACGCCTGAAGAACGCAGGTGTTATACGCCCCCCATCTTTTTGAAACCACTGCAATAGTTTGAATGTTGGAATGTAGGTCGAGCCTTTGTGATACAACTCGGCAAAGTGCATTGTCAGTTCATGAGTTATGCGTGGATTGATCTTTATCATCTGTAAACCCTCTCTTTTCCTGTAGTGGTAAGAAGCATAACACCATTAGAGTGCTATTGAAATAGCAATGTTATAAATATAAGAGTGTTATATTTAACACAATCAAAAAAAATCATTTAAATACAATTAGATATTGTATATTTTACACTATAAATTACTCCATAAATACTTTCCTGCTACTCCTCCAACTGTGTAATACCTAACTCACTAAAAAATCCGAAAGGTCATTCTTACCAGACCCCACTAGTTGGCACACAACGATATTAACAACATTCACTCTTGGCACTGAGCTGCGCTGATTACTTTCAATGGGAAAAAGTTTTTGGGAAAAACTGTTCACAGTGTTCACTCTTCATCTTTCTTTATCATATTCATTGGGTTACGAGGTGAACACCTGGTGAACAGTGAACACTTTACTGTTCACTCTGGCTGATTTTCAGGTAAAAAAAGACCGGCATCAGCCGGTCAGGGTAGTTTATTTTGCGGTGGGTTCGTCGCACTTCGGCAGCCAGTCGGCGTTGCTTTCCTCTTTCAGTGTGAGGTTGGTCTGCATGCCCTGATTTGTCCGCCGTTTGTCGTAATTCAGGCCGTACTCTTTCAGCATGGACGACAGCCCTTTACCGAACATGGTCAGGCTGAGGGTGTTTTTGTAGCCGTGCGCCTCCATATAAACCAGATAGGCATGATACAGGTACAGGCGCGGCTGACGCGGGATAATGTTGGCGTTCCCCATATACATCCCGTCAGCGTCCGGCAGGGCTTCCAGATAGCCACAAAAATCAAAGGCCGGGTCAGCATCGCGCTTGATGCTCAGTGCTTCGTCCGAGTTCTGCTGTGCCTGGAGCAGTGCGCGGGCGCTCATCGGGTCGCTGAACTTCTGCATCAACTGGCGCACGATAACGGCCAGCTCACAGGCGATTTTGTCCTTAAGCTGCGGGTCGCGGTCTTCCGGCGCAATCTGTTCCGGGAAATGGATTATCACCCGGCGACGGGACACGCCGCCGCTGCGGTCAGTGAAGCGCATCGGGTTGTTGTTCACCGCCAGAATCACTGCCGGAATGTGCGTGGAATAGCCATTCTGGTATTTCGGGTCGACCGATACCGCATCACCGCCGGTAATGGCCTTGAGCCCGGCACCGTCACCGCTCCATTTCTCCTGGTCAGGTAAGCGAATCAGTGAGAAGCCCGTCAGGGCAGCGCGTTCGCGGGGTAATTCCAGCATGTCGATGGTGGCCGATGTTGCGTTATCCGCCCCGGCGAGCATCGTGGCAATTTCAGTCATAATACTTTTTCCGCTGCCACCGGGGCCGGTGACTTCGAGAAAGAGCTGCCAGTCGTAGCGGTTCGCCAGCACCATAAACAGCGCAGCCAGTATCACGTCACGTTTGTCTGAGCGGCCACCGGCGGCACGGTCGAGCCAGTGCCAGAAGTTCGGCGCATGGGTTTCCAGCGTTTCCCCGGCCACCGGCGCGGTGAAATCAACATCACACAGGGTGCGCAGCCAGTGCGATTTGTGGTGCGGGCTGAACAGGCCGGTGCCGGTATCGAGCACACCGTTACGAAAACCAATCAGGCGCCGTGAGGGTGCGCTCTGCTGCGGAATAATCAGTTTCAGGGTGTCCACCACTGCGTTAATGGCGGCCGACGAGAACGGGGCGCGCAGACGCTGAAACAGCCCGGCCACGTCACGGGCAAAATCCAGTGGCGGAATGATTTTCCAGATACCGTTTTCATAGCGGGACAGGAGCTGGCCGCCGGTGTCGACCGCCAGTGCCTCGCCGTAATGCTCATGCACCCGCGCCGCCTTTTCACTGGCTCTCATGGCAGTAAATTCCGCCTCGCTCATGGTGTCGAACGGGCTCTGAACCGGTGGCCGCAGGGCGTCGTAAATGGCCTGACGTGTGGTGTCTTCGCCGTGCTGTATAAACGCATCATTCCAGTCACCAAACACCGGCGGCAGGGCGACAGTTCCCTCACAGGTTTTTGCGGCTGCGGCGGCTTTGCCCTGACCGTTGCCATTGAGGTCACGGTCGGCGGCGAAAACAATCTGGCAGGCCGGGTGTTTCTGCCGGACAAGGCTCGCCAGGGAAAGAAGGTTCACGGACGACAGCGCCACCATCACGGTTTCCCCGGTCAGGTGATGTACGGTCAGTGCCGTGGCATACCCTTCGGCAATCCACAGGCGTTTCCCGGCCTGTTTCTGGCCGTTGAAGGTATGGCAAGTCCCTTTCACCTGGCCGCCTTTCAGCGTGCGTTTCTGGCCGTCAGCACTGATTAGCTGGACATTCACCAGTGCGCCGGTGTCGTCATACAGTGGCACCACCACATCACCGGCGCGGTACGACACGCCACCGGTTTTGTGCGCCCCTGTCAGCACGGAACATTCATAATCCGGGAAGCCCTTGCCGGTCAGGTAGGCGTTACCGGTGGCCGTGCGGGTTTTTGCCATCAGGGTGACGGCCAGTGCGGCCGCTGCTTTGCGCCCGGCTTCCGTTCCGGCTTCTGCTGATGCAATCATTTCCGGGGCGACCGGTGGCAGATTACCGGTCACGGCATTCACCTTTCCGGCGGCCTCTGCCGCTGACACCCCGAACACCCTTTCAACCAGTGTCAGGCCGTCACCCGCGCCGCACCGGTTGCAGTACCATGTGCCGCGCCCCTCCTGGTCATCAAAGCGGAACCGGTCACTGTGCGTATCGCCACCACAAATCGGGCAGGCCTGATGGCGGTTTTTCAGCACCTTCACACCCAGCGCCGGAAGAATGCGCGGCCAGTGGCCGCGAGCCCGTTCTACGGATTCCGTTACGTTCATGTTCATGGTTATTATCTCCCTCAGTGCAGTACCGGTGCGGTGATATGGCGGGCGCAGAGTTCATCCATCACGGTCAGCCCGAGAAAGGACAGCGACGGGGTGGCTTTCAGGGGGCCGGCTTCCATTAAATCTTCCAGTAAGGCACAGGCAATCTGGCGGCCTTTTTCCTCGCCGTGCTGGCGCAGGTAGAAGCCCTCCAGCTCGGAGGCAATGGCACTTTCCAGTGTGTCGAGGGTGAGCGTCGGGTAGCGGTGCTGGCGTTCGCACAGGGTAAGCCAGGCACAGGCCACCGCACGGCGGTACAGTGCGGCACGTAATACGGGCGGTAAGGGGTGTTTCATGCGCGTACCTCCTCAGTGAGCCAGCGCTCATTACAGCGTTCAACCACGCCGTCGAGCTGGGCGGTCATCAGGTAAATCACTGAGGTGAGCTGTAACTGCTGCGCCGGGTCACGATGTACAGTGGCGCAGTCCTGCACCTGCATCAGGTCGCTGACGAGCTGACCGACATTGCGCATATGCTCCAGGCATTCGAGGTCACTGACGGTAATGGTGGTATGTTTCATGCGCGCACCTCCGCAACCGGCAGACGGCCAGCGAACGAGAGGACGTAATCACGGACAAGGGAAAGGCGTGCGGCGCGTTCATCACTGGCAACAGTGCGAAGCATACGAATACGGGGTTTACGGTCTGCGCGACGAACGGCAGCAAACACAAAGACAAACTGCGGGTGTGACAAAGTGAGGGTTGTAGCCATAAAGGCAGCCTCCATTGAGTAGCGGTTAACGCCACCACCGGAAACGCCAATTTCACTGGTGGCAGCCCGGACGGGGTTGGCGTAACCGGCCTCAATGGGTACCGGCCAGCCCGAAGGCTGCCCCGCCCGGACTGCCATTATCTCGAATAAACCATCGTGTACATTTAGACACCACAGTCCGAAACATGGGTATGCCTGAGCTACGACGAAAAAAAAGACGCATAGCGCGTCTGGTGTCGCCATTGAGTTATTCGGAACGCCAATCCCGGCTGCCGATTTTGCGACAGCGCAGGGACTATAACCGGAAAAAGCCCCGGCCTGCAAGCCAGGGAAAAGAATCAATAACACAAAAGCACTCCTCAGCAGTCTGTCAGCACGTCACCGGCAGGATGTTCAGTGGCTGATTTATGTGGGTGTGACGGGCCGGATGTACGTTCAGCCCGGAATGCTGACGAGCGCACGCGGAACGTTTTGCGGTGACGGTCTCCCGTGGTCAGGGAAGTTAGCGCCAGTGCCAGCAGGCGGGCATCTTCATCAGCCAGGGTGTGGGTCTGTCCGGTCAGTGTCAGGGTAATCATTTCGTCAGTTCTCCGTTACGGTGGGCAATGCGGTCAGCCATCCATGCCGAGATTTCAGACTGCGCCCAGGCGACATTTTTGCCGCCGAGGGAAATCTGCCTCGGAAAGGCGTCACGGCTGATAAGGTCGTAAATGGAAGAACGGGACAGCCCGCACAGGTGAATGACTTCGGGCAAACGAATAAAACGCTCAGGCGCGGTTTCAGAAACCGGCATCAGTGGAGCCACAGGGGCGGAAGGTGAAGAAGAAAAAGCGGTGTGCATCGGGCTACCTCGTTACAGTCCATACAGTGCCGGGGGTATCTGTCCGGCCTCGGGTAGCTCTCTATTTTGTGAATATTTTTACGCAAGGCAACAAGTGATTTTTTGAGGGAACACTACACATCAGCGTGTTTTTTATACAATGGCAAACGTTGGCAAACAGATGCAAATCACTGCACTATATTTCAACTAAATTTATTTATTTTAGTTATGCATAAACAAAAATTAATAGAAAAAATATCTAAAGACTCTGACTGGCGTGAAAATAATCCGGTGAACAGTAGTGAACACCAGGTGAACACTTATTTCTCAACTATTCACCTCTTATCTTACTGTATTACTTATCTTTTTATTAAGAGTGAACAGTAGTGAACAGTTTTTATTATAAAAATAACCAGTGATAAGGGTTTCCTGCGACCTTTTCCTGGCAAGCCGGGGTTTGAGGTCTGTTTGTGTCATTTTTGCCACAACGGCAATGTGTCGTGTTGTTGTGTGTGGCACGGCAGAATCTTCTCATCTTGAAACACTGAGGAGCCCGAACATGGCCAAACCCCGTATGCCTGATTACCTGAAACCGGCACTGACACAACTGGAGAACGCCAGAGCCGCCCATCTTGAAAACGCCCGCCGGATGGATGAAACCACCACCGCCATCAGCCGGGCAGCAGAGCAGAAAACCGCGCTGGAGCAGGAAAACGACGGTGACACCGGCGCATGGCGCAGTGCCTTTCGTGCCGGTGGTGCCATCCTGACCGATGAACTGAAACAGCGGCATATTGAGCAGGTGACACGCCGGACGCTGGCGCAGGAATGTGAGAACCTCTCTGAAGTGCTGGCATTTGAGCGTGACCACCTGCGGGCGGCCTGTGACGGCACGGCCAGAGCCTGGCGGCAGGCACATCACCATGTCCTGAGTCAGTACGCAGAACATGAACTGGATGCCGCATTACGCGAAACCTGCGGGGCGCTTGTCCGGGCGATGAAATTAAGCGTACTGGTACGGGAGAATCCCCTTGCCAATACCACCGGCCATCAGGGCTATACAGAACCGGAACAGGCGGTGATGCAGCAGGTGAAAAACTGGCTTGAGCAGTCGGTTAAAAACTGCAACATCCGCCTGACAGATGAACCGGTGTTGTACAAAACCGGGCTGTCGGCGGCCACACTGCCACATATGGAACACGGTGTGGCGGCCACGCCCGTTCAGCGTCAGGTCTGGCAGGCGAAAATGCGCCAGCGTGAGTCTGACCTGAAAGCTCGGGGGTTACTGTCATGATGTGCTGCCCGTTCTGCCGTCAGGCCGCCCATGTGCGAACCAGCCGCTACATGTCGGAAAACGTTAAGGAGCGTTATCACCAGTGCCAGAATCTGGAGTGCTCGGCCACCTTCAAAACCCATGAATCCATTTTTGAAGTGATTCGCTCACCGGTGGTGGAAGAAAAACCCGTACCGGTGCCGCCAGCGCCCACAGCCACCGGCAGGGTAAAAGGCTGTTACCGCTCACCGTTCCGCCACTGACCAGGAGAAAACCCGGTGACCACCATCACATTGCAGCAGGCCGCAGCGGCCTGCCAGACCAACAAAGCCGCCTGGCTGAACCGTAAATCAGAGCTGGCCGCGGCAGAACAGGAATACCGCGAACAGCTTCTGGCCGTTGATGACCCCATTCCGGCCAGAATGCAGGAACTGCGCGACATCACTGACATCAAAAAATGGGAAGTGAATCAGGCCGCCGGTCGCTATATCCGCTCACACGAAGAAGTGCAGCGCATCAGCATCCGTACCGGGCTGAATGACTTCATGCAGCAGAACGGCGCAGCACTGGCCGCGATTCTCGCCCCGGAACTGATGCACCTGAGCGGCCAGCCTGAAATGGTACACAAACGCGCCCTCGATCGTTCATCAGAATACCTGCGTGAAGCCCTGTCGGTGTGGCTGGCCGGAGGGCATGACATTACTTATTCAGAACGGGACAGCGAGATTTTAACCGCCGCCGGATACCGGCCGGAAGCGCCATCCCGTGATGACAGCCGCGAGCAATTTACCCCCGCACAGAACATGATTTACACCCGCCGACGTGCCGACATGGCCGCGCAGTAACCTGCGTAAAAAACCGCGAAAATCCCGCCTTTTTCCCCAAAAAAAGCCATGCATGCATAAGGTGCATGGCTTTGCATGCGTTTTATGACTACCTTTAATGCTGTTCCCGCCAGTGCTGGCAGGGGCTGAGTCCGTTAATGCAGGTGCATTAAAACCGCCCCGGAAAGCGGGCAGGCGAGGCGGGGAAAGCATTGCGCGCCAGAATGATAATTAATTATTTTAATTTACAGCCCCCATGCACCGTTGCTCCGACAAGGCAGTTAAACTGAATTGTACGACAGAGGTACGTTTCTCAAAACGTCATGAAATGACCGTAGAAACCATCTCGGAGCCAACTGTAGCGGCAGATTATCTAGTCTCTTGTCAGGCATCACGGCTAGTGACAAACTTCTCATGTAACACATTAACTCTTTGGACTCACACAACCGTTTTAGCAATGGGGAATTCGCATGCAAATTTCATTCGACAGAAAAACGATAACAAACTGTTTACAGCAAAATTTTGTATTACCGACTTTTCAGCGCGACTACAAATGGGAGCTAAAACATCTTCAAGATCTCATGTCCGATATTCAAGATTCATTCTTTGATAATTGGGAACCAGAGCACGGACGAAGAACAGTTTTGGGTTATGCACCTTATTTCCTAGGAACTATAATAGTTACCCCCGTTGAAGAAGGTGCAAATCTAATAGTTGACGGACAGCAGCGAATAACAACTCTAACTTATATTCTTTGTTATTTTCACCGAATGAAAAATTTGAACCCAGAGCTCCACATATCTTCTATAGACAATACAATTAGACGACAAGTGGCCGGAGAAAATTCTTTTAATTTAAGTGCGGAAGGTGCAAGAAAACAGTTATTTGATGCATTGATGGATGATTGTAATGATGAAATAGATTTTTGTTCAAAAGTTGACTCCATTTCCAACAAAGACCCTGGAACAATAAAAATATGGACACTCTATCAAAAAATAGATTCACTTATTGATTCAAGAATAAAAGATAATAATTTATTACCTCACTTTGTAGATTATCTAACAGAATGTGTTTATCTCTTTCAAATTGGTGTTGACAAAGAGCGTGATGGCCATAAAGTTTTCGTAACGATGAATGACCGAGGACTTAAACTTAGCCCTATAGATCTCCTAAAAGGATTTCTCCTCTCAGGAATTTTAGAAGATGAGCAAAACCAAGAAGCACATAACATATGGACTGAAAATATAAACAAACTCAATAAAATTGGGATTGATGAAGACTCTAATTTCTTTAAAACATGGTTGCGTTCAAAATATGCAACAACCATGCGAGGCAAGAAAAAAGGTGATGAGTCAGGGGATTTCGAAATAATATCTGATAGCTATCACAGATGGGTTATTGAAAATAAAGAACAACTCAAATTAAATAATAGCGATGATTTCTTCGACATAATAACAAAAGAAATAAAATATCATGTCGACACATTCTCTTTCATTAAGGAATGTGAGAAAGAATACAATCAAGAATACCCATATATCTTCTTCAATGGTGCAAGAGATTTTACATCTCAAGCGATGGTTATACTTAGTGCTTTAAATCATTCTGATTCGACTACAGAAAAGAATAATAAGATAAAAATATTATCCTACTACCTTGATTTCTGGGCAACAGCCAGAACTATTGAAGGCAAAGCAAATACATATGATAACGTAAGAGATCTTATGTTCAACTTATGCCTTGAATTAAGAGGTAAGAAATACCCTCAAATTAGAGAACTTTTATTTTCCAAAATAAATGAAATAGAAGGAGTTATTCCTCAGATAGTCAAAATTAATTTCGAAACTATAAAACGACAAGAATTATTGAGACTTCTAGGAAGACTTGCAGATTATTTAGAGCTAGGCATAGATTCAACTTCAGCAGTGGGGTTCAAAACATATGCAGATCGAACATTAGATAACCGAACTTTTGATATCGAGCATTTGATATCAGATCAGTTTGCTCAAGTAAACGAAATGCTACGAACTGCGGGTAAAGCTGAGTTTTCTTCCTTATCCGAATTCAATTCTGTGAGAAATAATATTGGCGGATTAATTTTACTTCCTCGAAGTCGGAATCGTTCTATGAAGGATATGATGTATACTGAAAAATTAGAACGATATAGCGGTGAAAATATTCTAGCACAGACATTGTGCGAACAATTCTATCTAAACCAACCAAACTATATTAGATTTAAAGAAAGCACTGGAGTTGATTGCACTGCAATTCCTGTAATAGATAAGGATAGCATTATAACTCGCGCTGACTTATATAAAACAATTGCTCATAAACTTTGGAGTTTAGATGCAATGAAACATTTATTCCCTGAATGATTTCCTCCCACTATTATCCCCAGAGGCTCATATGAGCCTCTGGGGATTTTTAATTAAAAAATTGTAAAGTTAATTTATTTTTTTGCAAAATCAAAGGGGGTTATTGACTCGTAAATATTAGCATTTAAGTAATCAGCCCACCATTGCACCATTAACCGCCGCTCATCCAAATGTTCAGAAGTATGAATATAAGCAGCACGCACATTGTTACGTTCTGAATGGCTTAACTGCCGTTCTATCGCATCATCACTCCACAACCCTGACTCACCCAACGCACCACGCGCCATCGTTCTAAAGCCATGCCCGCAAACTTCGGTTTTCGTGTCATAGCCCATTGTTCGCAGGGCACTGTTAACCGTGTTCTCACTCATGACTTTCGCAGCATCGTGATCACCGGGGAAAAGCAGCGCTTTATCACCACTGATTTGCTTAAGTTGTTCCAATAACACCATAGCTTGTCGACTAAGCGGAACGATGTGTTCCTCTTTCATCTTCATACCACGATGAGAGTAGCGCACACCTTTAATTTCTTCCCGCTTTGCCGGTATGCGCCAGATTGCTTTTTCAAAGTCGAACTCATCCCAGCGAGCGAAACGTAACTCACTGGAGCGAACAAAAGTGAGTAAAGACAGTTCTACGGCAATCCGGGTCATCATCCGGCCACGGTATGCCGCAAGACGAGCGAGAAATTCAGGGAAGCGGCTGGAAGGTAAAGCCGGGTAGTGTCGCGCTTTGGTTGTCGATAACGCACCGGCCATGTCACTGGCCGGGTTTGAGTCAATGTAATCGTTCTGTACGGCATAACGCATTATGGCCGTGACACGCTGTTGCAGGCGTTGTGCAACGTCATGTTTACCGCTGGCATCAACTTTTTTAATTGGGGCTAACAGTTGGCTGGTTTTGAGCTGACGAATATCGGACGAACCGATATAAGGGAAAATATAAAGCTCAAGATAGCGCAGAACGCGCGAACGATGGTCTTCACTCCATCGCTTGTTACTGGCATGCCATTCACGAGCAATGGTTTCGAAAGCATATGCCCCCGAATTTTCGGCCTGAGCTTCTTTCTGTTCAGCTTTTGGGTCAATCCCCTGCCCTAACAGCTTTTTGGCTTCATCACGTTTTGCTCTTGCCTCAGCAAGCGTAACTGTCGGCCAGACACCAAATGCCAGGCGATCTTCTTTTTTGTCGGAAGGGCGTCTGTATTTCATGCGCCAGTATTTGGAACCTTTCGCAGAAACTTCAAGATACAACCCACCGCCATCGGCCATTTTGTAGGTTTTGTCTTTAGGCTTTGCGGTCTCTACCTGTCTGGCGTTGAGCTTCATTTTGGGGGCACATTTCTAATCGAAGTTAAGATGCCCCCAATTATGCCCCCAGTGCCCCCCGGATTTCAACGGACTGTCCCGGACGATGCTGGACGCGAAAATCGCTGTAAGTGTTGATTTTAAAGGGTTTAGTGGACTTTCTCGGATGGTCTGGGAAGAAGTCTTGGTGCCGAAGGCCGGACTCGAACCGGCACGTATTTCTACGGTTGATTTTGAATCAACTGCGTCTACCGATTTCGCCACTTCGGCACAGAAGGGGATGCGGAAAACGTGAAGGATTATACCTGTTCCCATTCATGGCGCAAGGCTTATCCCTGCGTCTCGCTACCGTATGCTGAAAAAACCGCCAACCCAATCATTACCTTACCGTGAATACCCTCCACCACCACCCCACCACTATCAGATTCCTGGCGCTGGCTTTTCCCGCGCACATCGGCCAGCATACCTTGTTACATCAAACGCTTGCGGTTCTGGTTAAGGGCCGTGCTGCGTTCGCTAAGATGTTCTACACTTCAGGTCAGTCCTCAAACCAGGGAACCAACATGACAATCATTAAAAGCTATGCTGCGCCGCAGGCCGGTGCAGAACTGGAACTGTATGAGTTCGATGCCGGGGAGCTTGCTCCGGAAGATGTCGAAGTGGACGTAGAATATTGTGGTATTTGCCACTCTGATTTGTCGATGATCGATAACGAATGGGGCATATCCAGCTACCCACTGGTTGCCGGGCACGAAGTCATTGGCCGGGTCAGTGCGCTGGGCACTGGCGCACAGGATAAAGGCCTGAAAGTGGGCCAGCGCGTGGGTATCGGCTGGACAGCGCGCAGTTGCGGCCACTGCGATGCCTGCATCAGCGGCAACCAGATAAACTGCCAGCAAGGCAGCGTGCCCACCATTCTGAACAAAGGCGGGTTCGCCAACAAAATCCGCGCAGACTGGCAGTGGACCATTCCGTTGCCGGAATCCATAGATGTCGCGGCGGCTGGCCCGTTGTTGTGCGGCGGCATTACTGTGTTTAAACCACTGCTAATGCACCATATCACCGCCAACAGCCGCGTGGGTGTGATTGGGATTGGTGGGCTGGGGCACATTGCCATTAAACTGCTGCGCGCCATGGGTTGTGAAGTGACCGCATTCAGTTCGAACCCGTCTAAAGAGCAGGAAGTGCTGAAAATGGGTGCAGATAAAGTGGTGAACAGCCGCGACCCGCAGGCACTTACCGCACTGGCCGGCCAGTTTGATTTAATCATCAACACCGTGAATGTGGATCTGGACTGGCAGCCCTACTTCCAGGCGCTGGCCTGGGGCGGGAACTTCCATACTGTTGGCGCGGTAATGAAGCCGTCCCCGGTGCAGGCATTCACCCTGATAGCTGGTGACCGCAGTGTTTCAGGTTCTGCCACCGGTTCGCCGTTTGAACTGCGCCAGTTAATGAAGCTGGCGGCCCGGGCGCATGTTTCCCCACAAACCGAGCTGTTCCCGATGTCAAAAATTAACGATGCACTGCAGCATGTGCGGGATGGCAAGGCCCGTTACCGCGTGGTGCTACAGGCAGATTTCTGATAACAGCTTAATGGGAATAAATAACGGCCAGGCACGCACTGTGCACTGGCCGTCTTTCAGTTGCTGCTGGCTCACTTGCCATTTTCAGGCACTTTCTTCTTCCAGTTCACTGCTTCCCTGAACCTTACTGTTCTGTTGTGCCGCCAGTTTTTTCTCCTGTTCCCGTGCGCACTGCGCCTGCTCGCAATAACGCTGGAAACGTTCACAAAACCACGCTCGCTGGGCATCCGTCATATTGCCGGTAATCGCTGCCACATCTACTTTATGCCCTTGCGCCCGCATGCGGGCAAAACTGCGTGCCAGAAAATCAAAATTCTTTAACGCCATCAGTTCTGCTTCACCCATGCTGCCCCTCCATCTTCCGTAAATGTTGCCTGTAAGCTTTCCTGTTTTAAGTATTGTCCTCATCGGCTTTTTCGAATGGTCAAAAGGTGCGCACAGCAGCAACTAAACCGGCCTGGGGTCACATTTCGGGGGAAAATACGGGGGAATCTTTGTGGGGCAAAAAACCCAACAAAAAACCCGCTACACAGAGCGGGTTTGAGCCTGATGACAAACCTCATGTACGCACAGAACGAGAGGATGTCACCCTATAAAAAACCAAGAAAATCAATTCATTGATTTTCGGCTGCTAACTAAAAAGAAGGAAAAACCACGTTGTTTCCTTCTTTTTCATCAATCTGAAACCCGCCACACAGAGCGGGTTTTGCCAGATATCACAACTGCCGTTACCACAGCTAACTGCGTTTCACCAGCAACCACAGGCTGATTAGCAGGAAAGACGCACTGGGCAGGATCGCGCCCATAATTGGCGGAATATGGTACACCAGGCTAAGCGGGCCAAAAATCTGGTCCAGCACATAGAACACAAAGCCGCAACTGATGCCGGTTACCACGCGCACGCCCATTGGCACACTACGCAGCGGGCCGAAAATAAACGACAACGCCATCAGCATCATTACCGCCACAGAAACAGGCTGGAATACCTTGCTCCACATATTGAGCTGGTATTTGCCTGGGTCCTGCCCGCTGGATTTCAGGTACTTCACATAGTTATACAGGCCGCTAATTGACAGGGCGTCCGGGTCCATCGCCACCACGCCCAGTTTGTCCGGGGTGAGTGTGGTTTTCCAGGTGCCGTTCAGTTTTTGCGAGCCGGTAATCTGCGTGGGGCTGGATAAATCAGATTCATCAATCTGCGAAAGCTTCCACTCTTTCGCGTCTTTATCAAACTTCGCCGAAGCCGCGTTCTCTACCGAAAGCAGGCGGCGTTCTTTGTTGAAGCGATAAATGCTGATGTTTTCCAGTTCGTTGTTGCCTTTTACCCGCTGGATAAACACAAAACTGTTACCGTCTTTCGCCCACAAGCCTTGCTGAGTGGAAAGCAGCGAACCACCGTACATCATTTGCGCCCGGTAGTTGCGCGCCATTTGCTCGCCCTGCGGAGCAACCCATTCGCCAATCGCCATGGTCAGCAATACCAGAGGGATGGCCGTTTTCATTACCGATGCCGCCACCTGCATACGGGTAAAGCCGGAAGCCTGCATCACCACCAGTTCGCTGCGTTGTGCCAGCATGCCCAGCCCCAACAGCGCGCCAAGCAGTGCAGCCATGGGGAAGAAAATCTGAATATCTTTGGGAACACTGAGCAGGGTATACAGCCCGGCGCCTGCTGCGGTGTAGCCGCCCTCGCCGGCCTTTTTCAACTGATCGACAAACTTGATAATGCCGGAAAGCGATACCAGCATGAACAGCGTCATCATAATGGTGTTGAAGATGGTCTTGCCAATATAGCGGTCAAGAACGCCAAACCCTGCCATCAGACCGCTCCTTTCTTAACAAACTGCGCACGCAATTTACGCATGGGCACGGTATCCCACAGGTTCAGGCCTACGGCCAGCGCCAGGTACAATGCATTGACAACCCACATCCACATGGCCGGGTCCAGCTTGCCTTTGGCGCCATTAGAGCGAATAGAGGTTTGCAGCAAGAAAAACACCAGGTAAAGCAGCATAGCAGGCAGCATGGATAACACCCGGCCCTGGCGCGGGTTCACCGCACTGAGCGGCACCACCATCAGCGCCATAATCGCCACCGCCAGCACCAGGGTAATGCGCCAGTTCAGCTCAGCACGGGCAGAGGGCGTATGGGTGTTCCACAAAGTGCGCATATCCATCTGTTCGGTATCGTTCGGGTCCAGCGTCACAGCCTGGTGGCCAATAATCGCTTTATAGTCCTGGAAATCCGTAATCCGGAAATCACGCAACAGCGCCGTACCTTCAAAGCGAGTGCCTTTGTTCAGTGTTACCACCTGGGAGCCATCTGGCCGCGGTGACATTTTGCCGGAATCCGCCACCACCACAGAAGGCCGGGCATTGCCTTTCGGGCGCAACTGCGCAAGGAACACATCGTGGAATTTACTGCCGTTCACACTTTCAATAAACAACACCGAGTTACCATCGGAAGACTGCTGGAATTGCCCGGCAGCCAGCGCCGCCATGCCGGGGTTGGCTTTTGCTTCCGCCAGCACTTCATCCTGGTGGCGTGATGACCAGGGGCCGGCCCACATCACATTCACCGCAGCAACAGCACCCGTCAGTAGCATCAGCACGCCTGCCGCTTTAACCAGCACTGATTTACTCAGCCCGCAGGCATGCATTACCGTTATTTCACTCTCGGTATACAACCTGCCAAAGGTCATTAACAGGCCCAGGAAAAGACTGAGAGGCAATATTAATTGCGCCATTTCAGGCACGCCAAGCCCTAATAAAGAGAGCACTAAATTCGTGGGGATTTCACCGTCAACCGCCGCGCCCAGTACCCTGACCAGCTTCTGACAGAAGAAGATAAGTAACAGGATGAACAGAATCGCCAACTGGCTTTTGAGTGTCTCCCGTACAAGATATCTTATGATTATCACATTAAATACGCCTGTGAAAACGAGTCTTTTTGCAGGAAAATTGCTTGTTTCATCGCTTATACGTCATTTATTCTCTTGAGTCGTCGAAAACACCGCTAAGATTAAATAATCTCTCGGCTTCAGGTTTCACGACCTGATAAGTGACGAGCGGAAACCAGTAAAACGTCCGTTAAGATTAACACGAAGTCACCGCAACAGCGGAGTGCGAGTTACGAAAGTTTTCAATTCTATCCGTACAAGCCGCTGTTGTCTTTAAGATTCAGGAGCGTAGTGCATGGAGTTCAGTGTAAAAAGCGGCAGTCCGGAGAAACAGCGGAGCGCCTGTATCGTCGTGGGTGTATTCGAACCGCGCCGCCTGTCCCCAATCGCAGAACAACTCGACAAAATCAGCGACGGTTATATCAGCGCTTTATTACGGCGCGGTGAACTGGAAGGGAAGCCTGGGCAAACCTTATTACTGCATCACGTCCCGAATGTGCTCTCTGAGCGCATCCTGCTGATTGGCTGTGGTAAAGAGCGTGAACTGGATGAGCGCCAGTACAAACAGGTAATTCAGAAAACCATTAACACCCTGAATGATACGGGTTCTATGGAAGCCGTCTGTTTTCTGACCGAGCTACACGTTAAAAGCCGGAGTACGTACTGGAAAGTGCGCCAGGCTGTCGAGACAGCGAAAGAAACCCTTTACAGTTTCGACCAGTTAAAAACCAACAAAACCGAGCCACGTCGCCCGCTGCGTAAAATGGTGTTTAATGTGCCAACCCGCCGGGAACTCACCAGTGGCGAGCGCGCAATCCAGCATGGTCTGGCAATTGCGGCAGGCATTAAAGCCGCCAAAGACCTCGGGAATATGCCACCGAATATCTGTAACGCTGCGTACCTGGCGTCTCAGGCGCGCCAGCTGGCTGATGCTTACAGTAAAAATGTGGTTACCCGGGTGATTGGCGAGCAACAAATGAAAGAGCTGGGGATGAATTCTTACCTGGCTGTCGGCCAGGGTTCCCAGAACGAATCCCTGATGTCGGTTATTGAATATAAAGGCGACCCGTCCGCCGATGCCCGCCCGGTGGTTCTGGTAGGTAAAGGCCTGACGTTTGACTCCGGTGGTATCTCCATTAAGCCTTCTGAAGGCATGGACGAAATGAAGTACGACATGTGCGGCGCGGCGTCGGTCTACGGCGTAATGCGTATGGTGGCGGAGCTGCAACTGCCCATCAACGTAATTGGCGTACTGGCGGGTTGTGAAAACATGCCAGGCGGGCGTGCTTACCGCCCGGGCGATGTGCTCACCACGATGTCCGGGCAGACAGTTGAAGTGCTGAATACCGATGCCGAAGGCCGCCTGGTGCTGTGCGATGTGCTGACCTACGTTGAACGCTTCGAGCCGGATGTCGTGGTGGATATCGCCACACTCACCGGGGCATGTGTGATTGCGCTTGGTCACCATCTCACCGGGCTGATGTCCAACCATAACCCGCTGGCTCACGAGCTGCTTGGGGCGTCGGAGCAATCTGGCGACCGCGCGTGGCGCCTGCCAATGGGCGATGAGTACCAGGATCAGCTGGACTCCAATTTTGCCGATATGGCGAATATTGGTGGCCGCCCTGGCGGGGCAATTACTGCCGCCTGCTTCCTGTCACGCTTTGCCCGTAAATACAACTGGGCGCACCTGGATATTGCCGGTACCGCCTGGCGCTCCGGCAAAGCGAAAGGTGCCACTGGCCGCCCGGTGGCCATGCTGGCGCAGTTCCTGCTTAACCGCGCGGGGCTGGGCAACGAAGAGTAACCTCCGTCCCCTGCTTTCACGGCAGGGGCGAGTATTTTACGGGGAAGGCCTGCCAGGTGCGGGCTTACCCGTGCACAACAGGCCCCCATCGTGGTATGCTTGCTGACCGCCTGGCGGTGTATGCGCCCGCATTCACCCCGGCTCGCTTGCCAACAGGCTGGCACCGCCTTGAAGGCGCCATACTCACCTGGGAAACCGCTGCTCAAACCACGAGCCCGGCGTGAGTGAACAGTCACCGACAACACCCGGAAATCATGAAAAACGCAACGTTCTATCTTCTGGATAACGATACCCCGGCAGGCCCGCTAAGCGCTGTCGAAGCGCTGGTGTGCGAACTGGCGGCAGAACGTTGGCGGGAAGGCAAGCGTGTGCTGGTTGCCTGTGAAAACGAACAACAGGCTATCCGGTTAGATGAAGCGCTATGGCAACGCGAACCCCACCATTTTGTGCCCCATAACCTGGCCGGTGAAGGCCCGCGTTTTGGTGCGCCGGTTGAGCTGGCCTGGCCGCAACGCCGTGGCAGCGCGCCCCGCGATATTCTTATCAGCCTGCTGCCCGGGTTCGCAGATTTTGCCACCGCTTTCCATGAAGTGATAGACTTCGTTCCTTACGAAGAATCCCAGAAACAACTGGCGCGTGAACGCTACAAAGCGTATCGCACGGCTGGTTTCCACTTGACCACGGCCACCCCCACGGTGCCCGGAACGATATAGCAGAAATGGAAAAGACATATAACCCACAAGATATCGAACAGCCGCTTTACGAGCACTGGGAACAGCAGGGCTACTTTAAACCCAATGGCGATAACAGCCAGGAAAGCTTCTGCATCATGATCCCACCGCCGAATGTCACCGGCAGTTTGCATATGGGTCACGCCTTCCAGCAGACCATCATGGACACCATGATCCGCTACCAGCGCATGCAGGGTAAAAATACGCTGTGGCAGGTGGGGACCGACCACGCCGGTATCGCCACGCAAATGGTGGTCGAGCGCAAAATTGCTGCCGAAGAAGGGAAAACCCGCCACGATTATGGCCGCGATGCCTTTATCGATAAAATTTGGCAGTGGAAAGCAGAATCCGGCGGCACCATTACCCGCCAGATGCGCCGCCTGGGCAACTCTGTAGACTGGGAGCGCGAGCGCTTCACCATGGACGACGGCCTGTCCAACGCGGTGAAAGAAGTGTTTGTCCGCCTGTATAAAGAAGATTTGATTTATCGTGGTAAGCGCCTGGTCAACTGGGATCCAAAACTGCGTACCGCGATTTCCGATCTGGAAGTGGAAAACCGCGAATCTAAAGGCTCTATGTGGCATATCCGCTACCCGCTGGCCGACGGCGCGAAAACCGCAGACGGCAAAGATTACCTGGTTGTCGCCACCACCCGTCCGGAAACCCTGCTGGGTGATACCGGTGTTGCGGTAAACCCGGAAGACCCGCGCTATAAAGACCTGATCGGCAAATATGTTGTGCTGCCGCTGGTTAACCGCCGTATTCCGGTGGTGGGCGATGAACACGCCGATATGGAAAAAGGCACCGGTTGCGTGAAAATCACCCCGGCGCACGATTTCAATGACTACGAAGTCGGTAAACGCCACCAGTTGCCGATGATCAACATTCTGACCTTTGACGGCGATATCCGTGAAAGCGCTCAGGTGTTCGATACCAATGGTGTTGAATCCACCGTTTACAGCAGTGATATTCCGGCGGAATTCCAGAAGCTGGAGCGTTTCGCTGCGCGTAAAGCCATTGTGGCCGCGATTGATGCCGCTGGCCTGCTGGTTGAAATCAAGCCGCACGACCTGACTGTGCCTTACGGCGACCGTGGCGGCGTGGTGATTGAACCAATGCTGACTGACCAGTGGTATGTGCGTGTTGCCCCGCTGGCGAAACCGGCGATTGAAGCCGTAGAAAACGGCGATATCCAGTTCGTTCCGAAACAATACGAAAACATGTATTTCTCCTGGATGCGCGATATTCAGGACTGGTGTATTTCCCGCCAGTTGTGGTGGGGCCACCGTATCCCGGCATGGTACGACGCACAGGGTAATGTGTATGTTGGCCGTACCGAAGACGAAGTGCGCCAGGAAAATAACATTCCGGCAGACATCGCCCTGAACCAGGACGAAGACGTGCTGGATACCTGGTTCTCCTCTGCGCTGTGGACATTCTCCACCCTGGGCTGGCCGGAAAATACCGAAGCACTGAAAGCATTCCACCCATCCACCGTGATGGTGAGCGGCTTCGACATCATCTTCTTCTGGATTGCGCGCATGATCATGATGACCATGCACTTTATTAAAGATGAAGACGGTAAACCACAGGTGCCGTTCCACACGGTGTACATGACCGGGCTTATCCGTGATGACGAAGGGCAGAAAATGTCCAAGTCCAAAGGTAACGTGATTGACCCGCTGGATATGGTGGACGGTATTTCGCTGGAAGCCTTGCTGGAAAAACGTACCGGCAACATGATGCAGCCGCAACTGGCCGAGAAAATCCGCAAGCGCACCGAGAAACAATTCCCGAACGGTATTGAACCGCACGGCACCGATGCGCTGCGTTTCACACTGGCGGCCCTGGCGTCTACCGGTCGTGATATCAACTGGGATATGAAGCGCCTGGAAGGTTACCGTAACTTCTGTAACAAGCTGTGGAACGCCAGCCGTTTTGTGCTGATGAACACTGAAGAGCAGGATTGCGGCTTTAACGGTGGCGAGAAAGTGCTGTCACTGGCAGACCGCTGGATCCTCGCGGAATTCAACCAAACGGTAAAAGCCTACCGTGAAGCGTTGGATAACTACCGCTTCGATATCGCCGCCAACATTCTGTATGAGTTCACCTGGAACCAGTTCTGTGACTGGTACCTGGAGCTGACCAAGCCGGTAATGAACGGTGGCAGCGAAGCCGAATTGCGCGGTACCCGTAATACTCTGGTTACCGTACTGGAAGCGCTGCTGCGCCTGGCGCACCCGATAATTCCGTTTATTACGGAAACTATCTGGCAGCGTGTGAAAGTGCTGAAAGGCATCACTGCCGATACCATTATGTTGCAACCGATCCCGGCGTTTGACAGCGCACTGGTTGATGAAGCCGCACTGGCCGATACCGAGTGGTTGAAACAGGCAATCACCGCTGTGCGTAATATCCGTGCAGAAATGAACATTGCACCGGGTAAACCACTGGAAGTGTTGCTGCGTAACGCCAGCGAAGCGGTGGTTGCCCGTGTAAATGCCAACCGTAACTTCCTGCAAACGCTGGCGCGCCTGGAAAGCATTACTGTGCTGCCAGCCGATGATAAAGGCCCGGTTTCCGTGACCAAAATTATCGACGGCGCAGAGTTGCTGATCCCAATGGCAGGCCTTATCGATAAAGCCGCTGAGCTGGATCGCCTGGCAAAAGAAGTGGCGAAAATCGACGGCGAAATTGCCCGTATTGAGAGCAAGCTCTCTAACGAAGGCTTTGTTGCCCGCGCGCCTGAAGCTGTAGTTGCTAAAGAGCGTGAGAAACTGACCGGTTACGCTGAATCTAAAGCGAAACTAATTGAACAGCAGGCTGTTATCGCCGCGCTGTAAGTTTCTATGCCGCAAGACACCAACCGGGGCCCTGCCCCGGTTTTTTTATGCCTGTGGTTTTTGTTTTAAGCCAGAGGAAAAAAGATGTAGAACGCAGGCCCCACAGCCGCACCGGGCAACACAAAAACAATTACTTGCAGCGGGGACAGTTCGCGTAAGACCGGTGAACCGCAGAAAGGAAGACAAGGTTATTCCGCCCGGATGGCGGAATAAGGCGAACCGAGGCATGGATGCCGAGTCGAGCCGGCCGCAGGCTGACTGCCCGGAGGTGAACACAGTGCGCAGCACCGGTTGCCCGCGAAAACGGGGATTGCAAAGGGGGCGAGCCCCCTTTAGCCCGTTCACAGGCTGTGAAGCCACATTAGCCACCTCACTTCAGGTGAACGGAAACAACCACACTGCAAGTGAACGGAACAGTCACCGCAGTAACAGTCATCTGCCAGCACAGAGCCAGTTGCGCGCCGTGGTAACCACACTGCTTCCTCTCACCCGCCGCGCCCGGCGCCCGCAGGGGGCACTGGCCCCCTGCACCCCTTTTCGTGGCCGGCAAAATCGCCGCTTCGCGGACATTCGGCTTACCCCGGCGGCCTGTTCGGGTACCGCTCCGGGTCGGCTTCCTGCCTCCCGTCGCTCTGCCTGCGTCCTGCAGGCAGCCCCGCCCCGCCAGGCACGCCTCAACGATTTAGAGGCCACCCAAACCTACCCGTTTGTAAGCCAGAAGCAGCAGCAAAAACACACAAAGACATATCAGGCACAAATCCCCCAGCCACACCAGACAACACAAAAAGCCCCGCTACTTGCAGCGGGGACAGTTCGCGTAAGACCGGTGAACCGCAGAAAGGAAGACAAGGTTATTCCGCCCGGATGGCGGAATAAGGCGAACCGAGGCATGGATGCCGAGTCGAGCCGGCCGCAGGCTGACTGCCCGGAGGTGAACGCAGTGCGCAGCACCGGTTGCCCGCGAAAAACCGGATTGTTAAGGGGCGGGCCCCTTAACACGTTCACAGGCTGTGAAGTCACATTAACCACATCACTGGAAGTGAACGGAACCTTCACATCAGTCCAGGTGAACGGAACTTTCACATCAGCCCAGGTGAACGGAAACAACTCTACACATGACACTATGCAAAGTGAACACAACATTCACCGCAGTAACTGTAATCTGCCTAACCGGGATCAAAAAAGGGGGCAAAGCCCCCTTTAATCAAAATACAAACTGCATCACTGACAACCCACGCGCGAGCAAATTCGCCGGGTCAGCCGCTGGCTTATCATTATGGTCTTCCACTGGTAACTGGTCCAAATCCCCTTCTACATGGGTATTTTCCAGCAAATAACGTGTCGCACGGACTCGCGCCCATGGGTAAGCCAGAAACGCTGTAATGCTGCAAATAAACAGATTACTGACAACCAGCCACACAAACGCACCAACACGTACCGTGGAACGAAAACAAATAGCACCATTATGCAGGCTCGCCTGGCTGTAGATATAGTTACGTACTGCCACATAACCGTAGCAATAGCACACCAGAGCCCCCAGAATATAGAGGAAATAACCCAGCAATATTGAACCTGCAGACTGCATTGCTGCCATCATAATCATGTCTTCCGGATTACCGGAATACTTCATCAGATGCACTATAGGGGCAACAATAAAGTAACCTGCAGCAATCATGAAAGGAATAAATAGCACAATTGCCTTCACGATAATAATGGCACACTTTTTCGTTTCAAGACTTACTTCAAATTTCACGTTACCGTACTGCAAATTATTAATCAGCAATCTACCCCACTGTGAAATATAAAGCCCCTGAATCAGTACAATGCTAAAAAGAGTAACCAGGGCAATACATACAGAGCCGCCAATAACCATACCGGCACTCATTGCGGAACCCATGACGCTCAAAATAGAGGTGACGAGCATCGACATAGCCACCACAATCAGTAATGGCTGCCCCAGCATCACCCACCAGGCGCGTAACGGATTGGTGCGGAAGTTAAAGCGCACACCATTCAATGTGGTCATCATGGCCTGGTAACGTAAACCCTGCATGATCAACCATGGGGAAAACAGTATAAACAACAGCATCATAATCAATGATAATACGGCATTGTTATGGGCAATGTTCACCAGAAAAATGCCATACAACACGGCGATGCACAGCCAGCCAACCAGAATAGATTTACCTGTTGCGTGATAAGCAAATTTTTTCCCGGCTAATTCTGTATTTTCATAGAAATAACGGCGTGAGCGGACAAATGCCCAGGGAAGAAACAATCCAAGAGTAATGATGGTCAGAATAGTGTTGACCAACCATATAACAAAAAATTCACCACCCGTACCTTTGAAGGACATAGCTCGAACCGGGCTGTTTACCATCCCGTCATTTACGTCTGACATAACAATCCTTAGTTAAAATTCAAATAAAAACAATAAGTTAAGAAGATATATTTTCTCTGTGTGCATTCAGGACTTTTTATTGTAAAGTATATTTACAAAAAGAAATACACCTGGATTAACGGGGTTGTCATTCGCACAAACTAATGTTATTAGCAGGCTGATATTAATTAACGGCCAAAATAATTCAGACAATTCTTAAGAGAAAATAATGAGCAGTGAAGAATTTATATCACGGGAAATAACTGCAGAAGATAACCCGGCTATTGCAAATGTTATTCGTCAGGTATCTGCCGAATATGGGTTAACGGCGGATAAAGGCTACACCGTTGCAGACCCTAATTTGGATGCACTGTACCAGGTGTATAGCCAGCCTGGGCATATATACTGGGTTGTAGAGTATCAGGGGCGCGTTGTTGGTGGCGGTGGTCTGGCACCACTGGCAGGTGGTACCAGCGATACCTGTGAATTACAGAAAATGTATTTTCTGCCTGTGGCGCGTGGTAAAGGGCTGGCAAAAAAACTGGCGATCCAGGCGCTGGAATTTGCCCAACAGCAGGGTTACCACCAGTGTTATCTGGAAACTACAAGTTCACTGACACAGGCTATTGGGCTATATGAACGCCTGGGCTTTAAACATATTGACCAGGCCATGGGTTGTACAGGCCATGTGGATTGCGAAGTTCGTATGCTGAAAATACTGTAATGCTCAATTAAGCCTGGTTGACCGGTACGCCGCTATGAAAACGGAATTCGGTATCTTCCGACAGTATCAATGCGGCCTCTGCTTCGCCAATTTCCTGTACGCGAGCCTGGATATCATCTACTGATATTTGCCGGGCAAGCGCCAGGTAGTCCTGGTAATGGCGGGCTTCCGAACGCAGCAAAGAGACATAAAACTTTTGCAGGTCACCGTCCAGCCAGGGGGCCAGTGCTGCAAAACGTTCGCAGGAACGCGCTTCTATATAAGCGCCACAAATCAGTTTATCTACCAGCGTCGCTGGCTCGTGGGTGCGGATACTGCGCAACAAGCCTTTCGCATACCGGCTGGCGGTTATTTTCACATAAGGAATATTGCGCGCCGCCATCACTTCCCTTACCTGCCAGAAGTGGTGTAGCTCTTCTTTGATAAGCAACACCATGCGGTCGATAAGCGCCTGTTCCCAGGGTGAGCTGGTTTGAGGCATGGCGCTTTTACTGATTTGCTTATGCAACGCGATAAAGTCAGGCTCCGGGCCTTCGCGAAAAGTAAACGCTTCATAGGGTTGCAGCCACTCCAGCAACACTGCCGCACCCTTTTGGTCGGCCACATACTTACGAATCAGCAACATGGCAGTTTGCGCGGCTTTCAGCTCACACACCATGTGGTCGGTCAGCAACAATGGTAAATTTTTCGGTTTACGGGCTTCATGTAACCAGGCTTCGGGTGTGGTGCAGTGGAGAAACTGTAATACGGGGGCAAGAATTTCGGGGTAACTCATCTAACGGTTCCAGGCTTAATACGGCGGGTTACCCCGCCGCTTTATCATGAATCAGTGGCGGACGCCGTCGTCGTCTTCATCCACGTAATCATCATCGTCGTCATCGCCGCCGTCTTCGCCATTCGGGTCTTCGTAGTAAGTTCCCCAGCCGTCATATTCCACTTCGAATTTTTCGGCCAGATCCATTAACTGCTCAACCTGGGTGTCGATAAGCTCAGCGTTTAAAGCACATTCACTGATGGCATCGCAGCAAATAACTATTTCGCCGCCATCCAGTTCCAGTTCTTCCGGGTCGGTCACTTCATAACCCAGCTTAAAGGCTTCCACAGCCACTTTCTCCAGACTCTCAAAGTCATCTGCGGACAGGTGGTGTTCAATGGTGTACAGCGCATCCGGGTCGCTGCCGTCTTCCAGTAATTCTTCAATAACCAAACGCGTTTCTTCGCGTTGTTCGTCCAGCAGTTCAGGGTTTGCCATAAGAGAGCCTCCGTAAGTTGGCATACGGCGCTATTCTCCCACAGCCGGAGCCTTGCCTCCACTCTCATGTGCAAAGATTTCTGCCCCTGGGGTTGAAAATGAATATTCATACATATAAAGTGAATTTTAATTCAACTAGTGGTTTTGACCATGTGAGGCAAAAATGTCCTGGTTCTATAAGAAACACTTTCTGAAATTGCTCGACTTCACCCCCAGCCAATTACACGAACTACTGACCCTGGCCGCCCAACTAAAACGCGACAAGAAAAATGGCACAGAAGCACAGCACCTGTTGGGGAAAAATATCGCGCTCATCTTCGAAAAAGACTCCACGCGCACCCGGTGCTCTTTCGAAGTTGCCGCATACGACCAGGGTGCACGAGTAACCTGGATTGGCCCGAGTGGCAGCCAGATTGGCCATAAAGAATCAATTAAAGACACCGCCCGTGTTCTGGGCCGCATGTACGATGGTATTCAGTATCGTGGCCATGGCCAGGAAATTGTCGAAACACTGGCCCAGTATGCCGGGGTACCGGTGTGGAATGGCCTGACCAATGAATTCCATCCCACGCAGCTAATGGCTGATTTACTGACTATGCAGGAGCACCTGCCAGGTAAAGCATTTAACCAGATGACACTGGTGTATGCCGGAGATGCCCGCAATAACATGGGGAATTCCATGCTGGAAGCGGCGGCATTAACCGGGCTGGATCTGCGCCTGGTGGCTCCGAAAGCCTGCTGGCCAGACGAACAACTGGTAACAGAGTGCCTGGCGCTGGCAAAAACCAATGGTGGGAATATTACCCTGACAGAAGATATTGCCAGTGGTGTGAAAGGCGCAGACTTCATTTATACCGATGTGTGGTTGTCGATGGGGGAAGCCAAAGATAAATGGGCTGAACGTATTGCGCTGTTAAAACCTTACCAGGTGAACGCACAGATGCTGGCGTTGAGCGGCAACCCGGATGTGAAATTCCTGCACTGCCTGCCTGCTTTCCATGATGACCAGACGACCACAGGTAAGCAGATGGCTGAGGAATACGGTCTGGTGGGTGGCATGGAAGTGACGGATGAGGTGTTTGAGTCTGCGAATAGTATTGTGTTTGACCAGGCTGAAAACCGGATGCATACCATTAAAGCGGTGATGGTGGCGACACTGACGGATTTGTAGTTGGTGGAGGGGGCGTTCGTCTGGTGTAGGTATTTTTGTTCACTTGAAGTGTGGTTGTTTCCGTTAACCTGAAGTGATGTGAAGGTTCCGTTCACCTGGACTGATGCGAAGGTTCCGTTCATCTGGACTGATGCGAAGGTTCCGTTCACCTGGACTGATGCGAAGGTTCCGTTCATCTGGACTGATGCGAAGGTTCCGTTCATCTGGACTGATGCGAAGGTTCCGTTCATCTGGACTGATGCGAAGGTTCCGTTCATCTGGACTGATGCGAAGGTTCCGTTCATCTGGACTGATGCGAAGGTTCCGTTCACCTGGACTGATGTGAAAGTTCCGTTCACCTGAAGTGAGGTGACTAATGTGGCTTCACAGCCTGTGAACGGGCTAAAGGGGGCTCGCCCCCTTTGCAATCCCCGTTTTCGCGGGCGACCGGTGCTGCGCACTGCGTTCACCTCCGGGCAGTCAGCCCGCGGCCGGCTCGACTCGGCGTCCTGCCTCGTTTCGCCTTATTCCGCCATCCGGGCGGAATAACCTTGTCTTCCTTTCTCCGGTTCACCGGTCTTACGCGAACTGTCCCTCGCTGTGAATAGCGGGGGTTTTGTATGGTTTGGTGTGGCTGGGGAATTTGTGTACTGTCTGTTTTCCTTGTTGATAGCTTCAGGTTTACAAACGAGTGGGTTTGAATTGCACAATAGAATTTATAATTCCAAATGAATCAGATTGTTTCATATTATTTATTTTGTTAATAATTAGCACATTAATTCATAATTAAGATTATTCTTAGTTTATATCAACAAATTAGCATTACTATTTTATCGAAATTTCCTCTAAGAGTCTGGTATGAAAAAAACAATAGCATTTCTTTCTGCAGTCATGTTTTGCAGTGTCAGTCATGCAGAAGATTTTATTTGCCACTTAAAAAACAACAAAACACTTACAATAAGTGTAAACGACACTGGAACGCCGGTTTATCAATATGGCACAATTGATCATACAGATCTCCGTCTGCCTGTGGAGCATAAGGACATTGATTCAATCCGCAATGCGTATCTTTTGGCTCCCGGGGGGGGTGAGGTATCTTACTTACGATTTATAAACGGCACATATTCATATGTTGTTTTTACCAGTAAAAATGCGGCACAGAAAGTACAAAGCGGTGTAGCCATCTGGAAAGCAAGCAATCTTGTCAGCATATTAAAATGTACAAATGAAACAAAGCCAATTGAAAGCTATCTGGGTAATGCGCAGGTGTTGACATCGGATGATGACGATACGCTTTACGGATATAAATATATAAAAAAATATCTCCCTGAATAAGAAATAAAAAATGGAACACATACAAATAGGATTTCCAGTCGGTCCTGGACAGTTGAATCAAAAACAGGATGTCAGAACCATCCAGGCACTACTGAACAGTGCTACGCAAAATCAGTCTGATAAATTATCTGTTGATGGTATAGTGGGTCCAAAGACCATCGCAAGAATAAGACAATATCAGGCCAATATTGTCAAATTAGACCCTCCAGATGGAATTATCTCACCACATGGAGTAACTCTGAGGTCATTACATTTTAAGAAAAAAGAAAAACATATTGTCCCTCAATTTCACTCATCAGGCAATGTTATTACAGAAGATTACTTTATTGAAGCAGCTCATACTTTAAAATGTGAAGTCGCTGCAGTTAAAGCAATTGCCATGACAGAAACCAAAGGCAGTCCTTTTTTATCACCGGGAAAACCATATATTCTTTATGAGAGACACATCTTCTCCTCCTTAACAAATAATCGTTTCGATACCTCACATCCGGATATATCAGCTAAAGAACCGTATCCTCATTATGGTACTTACAATCAACAATATATTCGTTTAGATGAAGCCAGAAAATTAGATGAGAATGCAGCTCTTGAATCTGCATCGTGGGGAGCATTTCAAATATTAGGCCGCTATTACAAAAGATGTGGGTTTAATTCCATACAGCAATTTGTTTCAGGAATGAAAACAATTGATGGGCAATTTTATTCTTTTATCAACTTCATTAACAGTGACAACTCATTACTGAATGCATTACAGCAGAAATCATGGAGAAGAGTTGCATATATTTATAATGGAAGAGCATATTATAAAAAACATTATGATATTAGGTTGGCAAACAATTATCAGCTAGCTTTGTCTGCCTGAAAATTTTTATCTGCGGGGACAGAATTAACCAGGTTGAATGAATATTCCGTTCACTTGAAGTGTGGTTGTTTCCGTTCACCTGGACTGATGTGAAGGTTCCGTTCACTTCCAGTGATGTGGTTAATGTGGCTTCACAGCCTGTGAACGTGTTAAGGGGCCCGCCCCTTAACAATCCGGTTTTTCGCGGGCGACCGGTGCAGTGTAGTGCGCTCACCGGGGGTGGTTATTTCCGTTCACTTGCAGTGTGGCTGTTTCCGTTCACTTCCAGTGATGTGGTTAATGTGGCTTCACAGCCTGTGAACGGGCTAAAGGGGGCTCGCCCCCTTTGCAATCCCCGTTTTCGCGGGCGACCGGTGCTGCGCACTGCGTTCACCTCCGGGCAGTCAGCCTGCGGCCGGCTCGACTCGGCGTCCTGCCTCGTTTCGCCTTATTCCGCCATCCGGGCGGAATAACCTTGTCTTCCTTTCTCCGGTTCACCGGTCTTACGCGAACTGTCCCCGCTGCAAGTGACGGATTGTTTGTGTTGTGATGAGTGGCTGTATGTTCTGTGCATGGTATGTCTTTGTGTGTTTTTGCTGCGGCTTCTGGCTTACAAACGGGTGGGTTTGGGTGGCCTCTAAATCGTTGAGGCGTGCCTGGCGGGCCGGGGCTGCCTGCAGGACGCAGGCAGAGCGACGGGAGGCAGGATGCCGACTCGGAGCGGTACCCGAACAGGCCGCCGGGGTAAGCCGAATGTCCGCGAAGCGGCGATTTTGCCGGCCACAAAAGGGGGTGCAGGGGGCCAGTGCCCCCAGCGGGCGCCGGGCGCAGCGGGTGAGAGGAAGCCGTGTGGCTGACACGGCGCGCAATTTGCTCAGTACTGGCAGATTTACTGTTACAGTGGTGACTGTTCCGTTCACTTGCAGTGTGGTTGTTTCCGTTCACCTAGACTGATGTGAAGGTTCCGTTCACTTCCAGTGATGTGGTTAATGTGACTTCACAGCCTGTGAACGTGTTAAGGGGCCCGCCCCTTAACAATCCGGTTTTTCGCGGGCAACCGGTGCTGCGCACTGCGTTCACCTCCGGGCAGTCAGCCTGCGGCCGGCTCGACTCGGCATCCATGCCTCGGTTCGCCTTATTCCGCCATCCGGGCGGAATAACCTTGTCTTCCTTTCTCCGGTTCACCGGTCTTACGCGAACTGTCCCCGCTGCAAGTGGCTATTTTCTTGTGTTGTCTGGTGTGGCTGGGGGATTTGTGCCTGATATGTCTTTGTGTGTTTTTTGCTGAGATATGACAGGCGGGTGTGGGGTGTGGCCTCTAAATCGTTGAGGCGTGCCTGGCGAGCCGGGGCTGCCTGCAGGACGCAGGCAGAGCGACGGGAGGCAGGATGCCGACTCGGAGCGGTACCCGAACAGGCCGCCGGGGTAAGCCGAATGTCCGCGAAGCGGCGATTTTGCCGGCCACAAAAGGGGGGTGCAGGGGGCCAGTGCCCCCTGCGGGCGCCGGGCGCAGCGGGTGAGAAAAAGCAGTGCATCTGACACGGCGCGCAATTTGCTCAGTACTTACAGATTACTGTTACTGAGGTGACTGTTCCGTTCACTTCCAGTGATGTAGCTTCACAGCCGTGAACGGGCATAGGGGGCCCGGTCCCCTGTCCTGCTCAATCATTCACCCGCAACTTCACAACAACCTTACGGACTTTGCCGGGTTCACCAGCAGCACACAGCGGTTTATGCACGGTGCCCGGCCAGAATACGACAAAGTCACCTTCATTCAGTACAACTGTTTTCTCGTCCACGCCAGCGGCCAGGAACGCAATATCTTTATCTGCCAGCCAGTCAGTGTCTGGTTTACCTGCCGGATGCGTACTGAACGTCATCCCTTCCTTGCCATTCAGAACAATTTGAATGTCCAGGCAACGGGCATGATATTCCGCTTTGCGGTCGGCAAAGGGTTCTGTGACATCATTAGAAACCATATAAAATAGACGGTTGCCGTCAATTTCATATTTACCTGCGGGGGTTTCGTCAGTGACATGCGCTGTTACATACTCAATGGCCTGGCGTAACGCATCTGGCAGCCAGGGCTGCAAATTATGGATGTTACCAATGATCATGGGAGTTCCTTATTAAAACCGTGTTTCACTCTCTGATTTATACGATGAATCGCACTGCCATACCAGCGCAAATTATTGTCTTTGATAGCCACCGCATGTTTATCTCCGCTGATGTAAATCACTTGTTATTGCCCAGGCATTTTTTATGCAGCAGATGTCCCTTTTTTATGCACTACTTATGCAAATAAGTGCATAAAAAAGTCGCTATCCTGTTGATTTTTATAGCCATACTAAAAAAAAGTCTTCACACTCACAGTTTTGTTTTTCTCTATTTTATGCAGTTTTACGGTTAACTATTTCTCTCATAATGGAGCGAGTAAAATCAAAACTGTGTTTTTTTGCATACTTATGCACACCAGCAAAAATAACACATAATAATCAATATGTTAAAATATTTTCAATTCTGCATATTCTCACAAAACAATAACAACTATAAATATTAAAACTCAACTAAAGATTATTTATTCAGATTCAACTTAATGCAATCTGCATTATTTAAGAGCCATATCAAACAAACCGAACAGTTTTGTTTTTTGGATTGCAACACCACTTCAAACTGCTTTTAATAGCATCAGCAAAACAATTTAAAACCAATGCCATCAAGCCGGAAGCAAAGGCAATTATCTTCTGTTTTCTCATTAACAGGATGTGGATAACTGCTATTTAAAACAGGTTTCCGGAATAAAAGATAATGAGGATTAAATATGCAAAAACATTATGTCGGTTCCGAAATAGGGCAATTACGCAGCGTCTTACTTCACCGCCCTAACCTCAGCTTACAACGCCTGACACCATCGAACTGCCAGGACTTGTTATTTGATGATGTGCTGTCAGTGGAAAAGGCAGGTGAAGAGCATGATATCTTCGCCAACACACTGCGGGAACAGGGTGTTGAAGTGCTGCTACTCACTGATTTACTGAGTGAAACACTGGATAACACTCAGGCGCGTGACTGGTTACTCAGCACCCAAATATCTGACTACCGCCTGGGGCCGGCATTTGCCTCCGATGTACGGGCATGGCTGGCTGATTTACCGCACCGCGAGCTGGCGCGCCGCCTCACTGGCGGGGTCACTTATGGTGAAATACCCGGGCATATTAAAAATATGGTAACGGATACTCATAGCGCCATCGATTTTATTATGAAGCCATTGCCTAACCATTTATTCACCCGTGATACATCCTGCTGGATTTATAATGGTGTTTCAATTAACCCAATGGCAAAAACAGCCCGTCAGCGAGAAACAAATAATTTGCGTGCTATTTACCGCTGGCACCCATTATTTTCCGCTGGTGATTTTGTGAAATATTACGGCGATGAAAATATCAATTATGACCATGCCACGCTGGAAGGTGGAGACGTACTGGTTATTGGCCGTGGCGCGGTATTAATTGGTATGTCTGAACGCACCACACCGCAAGGGGTGGAATTTCTCGCCACTTCACTATTCCAGCATAACCAGGCTAATCAAGTGATTGCGCTGGAACTCCCCAAACACCGCTCCTGTATGCACCTGGATACCGTGATGACCCACATTGATATCGACACCTTCTCCGTCTACCCGGAAGTGGTGCGGCAGAACGCACAGTGCTGGGTACTGACGCCAGATGGCCGGGGTGGCCTGAAACGCCAGCAGGCTCCCAACCTGCTGCATGCGCTGGAACAGGCACTGCATATTGACCAGGTGAAACTGATAACCACTGGCGGCGATGCCTTTGAAGCAGAACGCGAACAATGGAATGACGCCAACAACGTACTGACACTGCGCCCGGGTGTGGTTGTCGGCTATGAACGCAACACCTGGACCAACGAAAAATATGACAAAGCCGGCATTACCGTACTGCCCATTCCCGGTAATGAACTGGGGCGCGGCCGTGGAGGCGCACGCTGCATGAGCTGCCCGCTGGAACGTGATGGCATTTGAGAACGGAGAACAACGAACATGACGGAACGTAAACCCACACTGGTCGTTGCCCTTGGCGGCAATGCACTGCTTAAACGCGGCCAGCCTCTTGAGGCGTCTGTTCAGCGCGAAAATATCGCACTGGCAGCACGGACAATAGCCCAACTCACCCACCAGTGGCAGGTGGTACTGGTGCACGGCAATGGCCCTCAGGTTGGCCTGCTGGCTTTGCAAAATAGCGCCTTTGACAAAGTCGCCCCGTATCCGCTGGATATCCTGGGTGCAGAAAGCCAGGGCATGATTGGTTATATGTTGCAGCAAACCCTGAAAAATGTTCTGCCCGACCAGGAAATCAGTGTGTTGCTCACCCAGGTAGAAGTCAGCGCCAGTGATCCGGCATTCAGCAACCCGACCAAATATATCGGGCCGGTATATGACCGTGCTCAGGCAGAAATACTGGCTGCCGAGAAAGGCTGGGTTTTCCGCCAGGACGGTGAGTGGACACGCCGGGTAGTCCCGTCACCCCAACCCCAACGCATTCTGGAAAGTGATGCCATCAGCGCCCTGATCCAGCGCGGCCACCTGGTCATTTGCAACGGCGGCGGCGGTGTTCCGGTGGTTGAAAAAGGCGATGGCTATCACGGCATTGAAGCGGTGATTGATAAAGACCTCTCCGCAGCACTGCTGGCCCGCCAGATTGAAGCGGATGCGCTGTTGATTCTGACCGACGCAGACGGGGTATATCTCAACTGGGGGCAACCAGACCAGCGCCCACTGGCCCAAGTCACCCCGGCTGAACTCAAGACGATGACCTTTGATGCGGGTTCTATGGGTCCGAAAGTGGCTGCCTGCTGCCAGTTTGTCGAGCAATGCCATGGGGTTGCTGGCATTGGCGCTCTGGAAGATGGCCTGGCAATTCTGGCGGGCGACAAAGGCACACGTATCTCAGCCCACTGATTCGCGTTTTTTACTGCCACACCTGATCCCTGCCCTCACCAGGCCGGGGTAGAAAAGTGTTATCCAAAAAAGGATATAATAATGACTATTTCACTGAAAAATAAAAGCTTTTTAAAACTCCTCGATTTTACGCCCGCTGAAATTCACTACCTGCTGGAGTTGGCGGCTTCTTTGAAGGCCGCCAAAAAAGCCGGGACAGAAAAGAAAACGCTGGCTGGCAAAAATATTGCGTTGATCTTCGAAAAAACCTCCACCCGTACCCGCTGTGCTTTTGAAGTGGGGGCATTCGACCAGGGTGCGCAGGTCACTTATCTTGGGCCGACCGGGTCACAAATTGGCCATAAAGAGTCCATGAAAGATACTGCCCGCGTGCTGGGGAGGATGTACGACGGCATTGAATACCGTGGCTACGGCCAGGCCATTGTGGAAGAACTGGGGCAATACGCAGGCGTCCCGGTATGGAACGGTCTGACCAACGAATTCCACCCCACACAAATTCTGGCTGACCTGATGACCATGCAGGAACACACACCAGGTCGTGCGCTGAAAGACATCGCATTTGCTTACCTGGGCGATGCCCGTAACAACATGGGCAACTCCCTGATGGTGGGTGCGGCGAAAATGGGCATGGATATCCGCCTGGTGGCGCCTAAAGCATTCTGGCCGGAACCTGAACTGGTTGCTCAGTGCCAGGACATCGCCAAACAAACTGGCGCACGCATCATGCTGACCGACAACGTACGGGAAGGCGTGGCGGGTGTGGATTTCCTCTATACCGATGTTTGGGTGTCGATGGGTGAAGCCAAAGAAGCCTGGGCAGAGCGTGTAGCGCTGATGAAACCTTATCAGATCAACGATGCTGTTGTGGAAGCCACTGGTAACCCCCAGGTGAAATTTATGCACTGCCTGCCCGCATTCCATAACGATGAAACCACGGTTGGCAAAGAGATTGAGAAAACCTGGGGCCTGAAAGGGCTGGAAGTAACCGAAAGCGTTTTTGAATCCCCCCGTTCTATCGTTTTCGATGAAGCAGAAAACCGCATGCACACCATTAAAGCCGTCATGGTGGCAACCCTGGGTGAATAACACAGTCATGCGGCAGCAGAGCCTGCCGCATTATCCACAGGCTGCCTTCGGGCAGCGGGAGAACGACGATGGCAGACGTTACACATAGCGACACCGATTCCCATACAGCGGAGCACGGTGAGAAAAAGTTGGGGCTGGGTGCACTGGTTGCCCTGGTTATCGGTTCAATGATTGGCGGTGGGGTGTTCAGCCTGCCGCAAAACTTTGCGGCGGTAGCGTCGCCCGGCGCACTGCTGGCTGGCTGGGTTATTACCGGCATTGGCATGCTGTGCCTGGCTTTTATCTACCAGAACCTGAGCGCGCGTTGCCCTGAGCTGGATGGCGGGATTTACAGTTACGCCCGCGCCGGTTTTGGCGATTTCATTGGTTTCCAGGCCGCCTGGGGCTACTGGTTTTCCGCATGGCTCGGCAATGTATCCTATGCCGTGTTGCTGTTCAGCGCGCTGAGCTTTTTTATTCCTGTCTTTGGGGAAGGCAACAACCTTATCTCTGTGGTTGGTGCGTCTATTGTACTGTGGCTGGTACACGCGCTGGTGTTGCGTGGTGTGCGGGAAGCCGCATGGATCAATTCACTGCTTACCATTATCAAGGTACTGGTGTTGATTGTTTTTATTATCGCCGCCTTGCTGGCATTCAGAATGGGTATTTTTACGGCTGATTTCTGGGGCCGTGTGATGCAAACCAGTAACACGCACAGCAGCCTGTTCGACCAAACCAAAAATACCATGCTGGTTACCACCTGGGTATTCATCGGTATTGAAGGCGCGACAGTGGTTTCCGCCCGCGCTGCCCGGCGTTCTGATATCGGTAAAGCGACAGTCACCGGCTTACTGGGCGCGCTGGCTATTTATGTGCTGGTCAGTGTGCTTTCGATGGGGATTCTGGACCAGGCCACACTGGCCGGGTTGAAGAACCCGTCTATGGCTGGGGTACTGGAGCATGTTGTCGGCCCGTGGGGTGCACGTTTCGTGGCTGGCGGGGTGATTTTATCGGTTGCCGGCGCACTGCTCGCCTGGACCTTGTTTGCTGCGGAACTCCCGCGCGTAGCCGCACAGGATGGTATCTTTCCCGCAATATTTGCCCGTGAGAATAGCCGCCATTCACCTTCATTCTCACTCTGGATAACCAACGGCCTGATTCAGGTGTTCCTGTTGCTGACACTGTTCTACCAGGCGGGTTACCAGGCCCTGTTCTCTATTGCCACCGCCGCGATTTTACCTCCCTATCTGTTCAGTGCGGCTTATGGATTAAAACTGGCGCTGACAGGTGAGCGTTACCAGGAAAATGAACGCCGTGGCGGAGCGATTGCCCTGGGTATCGTCGCTACGGTGTATGGCTTCTGGCTGTGTTATGCCGCAGGTGACTCTATGCTGTTGAGCGCCCTGCTTTTTGCTCCAGGTATACTGGTGTATATCTGGCAACGCCGCATCCAGAAGCGCCTTATGTTCAACAATGCCGAGTGGTGGCTGGTGATTGCCATTGTACTGGCTGCCGCCTGGACACTACTGCTTATTTTGCAGGGCTCACTGAGCATAGCCTGATTTTTTTCGGCCAGTTGACCTGAAGTTGTCAAAGGAAGACTGGCCCGGCGGTTTAAATAATCCAGTTATGTTAAACAGTTAGCTCGATATTTAGTTTTTTTGAATAACAGGATGCAGTATGAAAACCCCGATTACATCGTCTGAAAAGGAGATGCAACAGTTGGCGTTATGCCAGCGGTTAATCATCAACCACAGCTACGGGTGCCAGGATGCGTTACGGCGTGACATGCAACGCCACGGTTTTCAGGCCATCAGCCAGTCCACGATTTCACGTTTATTGCGTATTCTTGGGGTCATCAAAATTCGTAATGCCCGGGGGGAGAAAATCTACAGCCTCAACCCGCAGGAACAGCCTGAACCCAGTGCCGGGCGGGCCATTGGTGAAATGGTTATCAGCGTAGAGCACAACGCCGAGTTTGTTATCCTCCATACTGTGGCAGGCTATGGGCGTGCGGTCGGGAAAATACTTGATTACCGCGCGCTCCCCGATGTTTTAGGCGTAGTGGCAGGCAGCAGTGTTGTCTGGGTAGCGCCCCGGGATGTCACTAAAACGCCCCATTTGCACCATAAAATTGTACAAACTTTTGGTCTGACCGCCGTTTTATCGCAACCGGTTGCGGTACGATAAAAAAATGTGCATTTACGCCTTGATGAGGGACTCAGGATGCGTATAATGCCGCACAATTTGCCGGGAGGATGCATGGTTACGCCAATTCCACAAGACGTTTTGCGTACTCACCTGAATACAGGTGCTGTCTTCCCGTTGCACCGATCCAGAGCCCCTCGTTGAGGGGCTTTTTTTTGCCCGCGTTTCGTTAACAGGAGAGAAACATGGCCAATCCGCTTTATAAAAAACACATCATTTCGATTAATGATCTTAACCGGGAGGAGCTTGAGCTGGTGCTGGCGACAGCCGCACAGTTAAAAGCGCACCCACAACCGGAGTTGTTAAAGCACAAGGTTATCGCCAGTTGTTTCTTCGAGGCCTCAACCCGTACCCGCCTCTCCTTTGAAACATCTATGCACCGGTTGGGCGCGGCGGTGGTTGGCTTCTCTGACAGCAGCAATACCTCGCTTGGTAAAAAAGGCGAAACGCTGGCAGATACCATTTCGGTAATCAGTACCTATGTGGACGCTATTGTGATGCGCCACCCGCAGGAAGGAGCATCACGCCTGGCAACTGAATTCTCCGGCCATGTTCCGGTACTGAATGCCGGTGATGGCTCCAACCAGCATCCCACTCAAACCTTACTGGATCTGTTCACCATTCAGGAAACACAAGGTCGGCTGGAAAATCTGAATATCGCCATGGTAGGCGACCTGAAATATGGCCGTACTGTTCACTCGCTGACTCAGGCGCTGGCGAAATTCAGCGGTAACCGGTTTTACTTTATCGCCCCGTCTGCACTGGCAATGCCGCAATATATTCTCGATATGCTGGAAGAAAAAGGCATTCCGTGGAGCCTGCATAGCAGCATTGACGCCGTTATGGCAGAAGTGGACATTCTGTATATGACGCGCGTGCAGAAAGAGCGCCTCGACCCTTCTGAATACGCTAATGTGAAAGCCCAGTTTGTGCTGCGCGCCAGTGACCTGGAAGGTGCCCGTAGCAATATGAAAGTGCTGCATCCACTGCCGCGTGTTGACGAAATCGCGACCGATGTTGATAAAACCCCTCATGCCTGGTATTTCCAGCAGGCGGGAAATGGCATTTTTGCCCGCCAGGCATTGCTGGCACTGGTTCTGAATGAAGATTTGGCACTGTAAGGGAGACAAGATAATGACTGACGATAAAAAACTGCAGGTTGAAGCTATTAAATGCGGCACTGTTATCGACCATATTCCGGCTCAGGTCGGGTTTAAACTGCTCTCTTTGTTCCAGTTGACCAAAACCGACCAGCGCATCACTATCGGCCTGAATTTACCTTCCGGTGAAATGGGCCGCAAAGACCTTATCAAAATCGAAAATACGTTTTTAACTGAAGAGCAGGTAAACCAACTGGCACTGTATGCGCCCCACGCCACCGTCAACCGGATTGACGATTACAGCGTGGTGGGTAAGAGCCGTCCCAGCCTGCCAGAGCGTGTGGATAACGTGCTGGTGTGCCCCAACTCGAACTGTATCAGCCACAATGAACCTGTCGCTTCCAGTTTTAGCGTGAAAGTGCGTGATGACGCCGTCACCCTGAAGTGTAAGTACTGCGAGAAAGAGTTTGCCCGCCACGTTGTCCTGAATGACTGAACGTTGAATGACTGAGCTTTGGATGATTCAGATCTGAATAACTGAGTGCAGGCGGACAATGCTGGAATTGACCCGGATGCTCCCTATAATGGTGGGCATCTTTTCTACGGCTGGTTAATTAACAGGAGTAAATATGTCACGCGAAATCAGTACCGATAAAGCCCCTGCCGCTATTGGCCCTTATGTTCAGGGTGTGAACTTGGGCAACATGATTATGACGTCTGGCCAGATTCCGGTAGACCCGCAAACCGGTACCGTTCCGGAAGATATCACCGCCCAGGCTCGCCAGTCTCTGAATAATGTGAAAGCCATTGTGGAAGCGGCCGGGCTGGCAGTTGGCGATATTGTTAAAACAACTGTGTTTGTCAAAGACCTCAACGATTTCGCCACTGTGAACGCGGAATACGAAGCGTTTTTTACTGAACACCATGCGGCTTTCCCTGCGCGCTCTTGTGTTGAAGTGGCTCGCCTGCCGAAAGACGTTAAAATTGAAATTGAAGCAATTGCCATTCCGCGTACTCACCTTTCCCAGTCATAACGGGTTACGAAACAGCGGAACCGCAACAATAAACGGCCTGCTCTGCGAGCAGGCCGTTTGTTTATCTGGCAAAACCGCGTTATTACTGCCAGCCATAACGGCGGGTGAAAACCCCTTTCACCAGTTGTGTCAGCGCCATATATCCGGCGAGGATCCCCACCAACCACGGGAAGTAGCTGAGCGGCAACGCCTGCAATTGCAGGTATGAAGCCAGCGGAGAGAATGGCAGCCACAACCCGATACACATTACCACCAACGTCATCGCCATCAGTGGCCACGCTGCTCGGCTTTGCAAGAAAGGCACCCGGCGAGTACGAATCATATGCACAATCAGCGTTTGTGACAGTAGCCCCTCCACGAACCAACCCGACTGGAACAGAGTTTGTGCTTCCGGCACACTGGCGTGGAACACAAACCACATCAGGCAGAAGGTCAAAATATCAAATATGGAGCTGATTGGGCCAAAAAATACCATAAACCGCCCCAAATCTGCCGGGTTCCAGCGCTGAGGTTTCTGAATTTGCTCGTCATCCACGTTATCGAACGGAATCGCAACCTGAGATACATCGTACAGCAGGTTCTGAATCAGTAAGTGCAGCGGCAACATCGGTAAAAAAGGCAGGAAAGCACTGGCAACCAGTACGCTGAACACATTACCGAAGTTAGAGCTGGCCGTCATTTTGATGTATTTGAGCATGTTGGCAAACGTGCGCCGCCCTTCAATGACACCAGCTTCCAGCACCATCAGGCTTTTTTCCAGCAGAATAATATCCGCGGCTTCACGGGCAATATCCACGGCACCATCCACAGAAATACCGATATCTGCCGCACGTAAAGCTGGAGCGTCATTAATACCGTCGCCCATAAAGCCCACTACATGGCCGCCATGGCGCAGCAGGCGCACAATACGTTCTTTGTGCAGTGGCGTCAGGCGGGCAAAGACTACAGTATGGCGCGCCAGTTCTGCCAGTGCCATATCATCCAGGTTTTCAATACGGCTCCCCGTGATGACAGAGCCCGCATCCAGCCCCACTTCGCGACACACTTTCGCTGCCACCAGTTCGCTGTCGCCAGTCAGAATTTTGACCGTGATACCGCTGGCATGCAGGGCTTTCAGTGCCGGTGCGGTGCTCTCTTTCGGCGGGTCCAAAAATGCGATATAGCCATCCAGGATCAAGTCAGATTCATCAGCCCGGCTGTAATCACCTTCCCGGGCTACCAGAAACTTACTGGCAACAGCCACCACCCGTAACCCCTGGCGGTTAAGATCATCCGTCACCTGGCGAATTCTCACCAACAGAGCCTCGCTGAGCGGCACAATCTCTTCACCCTGGCGCACATGGGTACACACATCCAGCATTTCCTGTAGTGCCCCTTTGCAAATGAGCAAATGCGCATCCGGCGCTTCACTCACCACTACCGACATGCGGCGGCGTTCGAAATCAAACGGGATCTCATCCACTTTATGCCAGTGTTCAACATTCGCCCGGGCCTGGAACTCGTCCACCCGTTCCAGCACTGCGGTATCCAGCAGGTTTTTCAGGCCAGTCTGGTAATGGCTGTTCAGCCAGGCAAGGTGCAGAACCCGGTTACTGACTTCCCCGGCGGTATCAGTGTGAGTTTCCAGAATAATGCGGTCCTGCGTCAGAGTACCGGTTTTATCCGTGCACAGAATATCCATGGCACCGAAGTTCTGAATGGCATCAAGGTGCTTCACAATCACTTTCTGGCGTGACAGTTTTACTGCGCCACGCGCCAGTGTGGAGGTGACAATCATGGGCAACATTTCCGGTGTCAGCCCAACAGCCACAGACAACGCAAACAGTGCCGCTTCCCACCAGTCGCCTTTGGTGTAGCCGTTAATCAGCAGCACCACCGGTGCCATCACCAGCATAAAACGAATCAACAACATACTGACGCGGCTGATACCTTTCTGGAACGCGTTAGGTTCATTCTCCTGCTGTGTAACCCGGCCTGCCAGTTGCCCAAACCAGGTATTCCCCCCGGTGGCAATGACCATTGCCTGCGCGGTGCCACTCACCACAGTGGTGCCCATAAAACACAGCGTGTCGCTTTCCAACGGGTTGCGTTGTTCGGCCTGGCGGCTGTGGGCCGCTTTTTCTACCGGCAAGGATTCCCCGGTCAGTGAAGCCTGGGCGATAAACAGATCCCGTGCCTGCACTACCCGCAGGTCTGCGGGGATCATGTCACCAGCAGATAACTTGACGATATCGCCAGGAACCAGTTGATCACAGGGGATCTCGCACCAGCGAGTGGTACCCAGTTCATCCACCGTGCGCAATACCGTTGCTTTGTTGCTGACCATGGCTTTCAGTGCATCAGCGGCTTTGGTGGATCGCGCCTCCTGCACAAAGTTCAGCAAGGTAGAAATCGCCACCATCAACAGAATAACGCCCGTGGCAAACAGGTCTTCGGTTGAATACGAGATAATTGCCAGCACGGTCAGGAGCAGGTTAAAAGGGTTGCGATAACACAGCCACAAATGGCCCCACCATGGCGTGGGAGCCTCTTCCGGGATACGGTTGAAGCCATACTGCGCCCGAGCCTGGGTCACCGCCTCGGCATTCAGCCCTTCCGGGTGACTGTTAAATGCCTGCCAGAGTTCGCTTTCTGGCATTTGCGCCACTTTCAGGCACTGTTCGGCAAGGCCGGGTGGCATGGTGCCAGCCTGGTGTGCTGAACGGGTGTCCAGTAACGGGTCGCGTGCCACCAGGCGGTGGGGTAAACGGCGAATCAATTGAGAAAAGAGACGACGAGTCATTTTTTTTACATGCATAACTATCCCTCCGTGCGCCTTCACAGCCAGTGGCAGGCACACAGAACAGCACCACGCAGATACCCACCGGGTTGCGTGGCGAAAACAAAAACAACAGGGACGTCATACGAAGACGCCGCTGCATTACATGTTCCAGTAAGGCAACGGCGGAAAAAGGCGTGCCTTACCGGGTGAGGTAGTTCTCGGTTAAATGAGGTGCTGGATCTGGGTCCATGAGTCCTCCGGTAAGGTGAAAAAAAACAGGTCTGGCGTATATCTGGTGGAAACACCACGCCACCTGGCTCAGGTTTAGCGCGCACAGAATACTCCCTGTTGTGTAAACGGTAGCTCAACCAGGGGTTGGTTAATCTTTTCTTGCTGGCAAACAAGGGAAATCTGACGCGTCAGGGGTTATGATAGCGGCAACGCCACTACCAACCTGAAGGATTACCCTGATATGCCAGAACGCCTGACAATCAAAGATATCGCCCGGCTCAGTGGCGTTGGCAAATCTACAGTTTCCCGGGTGTTGAATAATGAAAGCGGCGTCAGTGAGAAAACCCGCGAGCGGGTGGAGGCCGTAATGCACCAGCAAGGGTTCAGCCCTTCACGCTCCGCCAGGGCCATGCGTGGGCAAAGCGACAAAGTGGTGGCGATTATTGTTACCCGCCTGGATTCTCTGTCAGAAAACCTGGCCGTTCAAACCATGCTGCCATTGTTTTATGAACAAGGCTACGACCCCATTATGCTGGAAAGCCAGTTTTCACCAGAGCGTGTGGAAGAGCATCTGCGCGTGATGCGGTTGCGCCATATCGATGGCATTGTGTTGTTTGGCTTTACCGGAATTAATGAAAGCGTGCTGGCAGGCTGGCGTGATTCACTGGTTCTGTTGGCGCGTGATGCCCCAGGCCTTGCTTCAGTGTGTTATGACGATAACGGCGCTATCGCACTTTTGATGCAGCAGCTTTACCAACAAGGCCACCGCCATATCAGTTTTCTTGGCGCACCCCACAGTGATACCACCACGGGTCTGCGCCGCCATCAGGCTTATCTGGACAGTTGTGAGCACTACCAAATCCCTCCCTGCGCTGCCCTGCCCGGGCTTGGCATGCAACAGGGCTATGACTATATCGCTGGTGTGTTAACCCCAGCCACTACCGCACTGGTCTGCGCGACCGATATGCTGGCAATTGGCGCCAGTAAATATCTGCAGGAGCAGCATATTACTCATCTGCAATTAGCCAGCGTGGGCAACACGCCGTTAGTTCGTTTTCTGCACCCGGAAATTATCACCGTGGATCCGGGTTACAACGAAGCGGGCCGGCAGGCTGCCAGGCAATTAATTGATCAGATCAACCACCAGCAGTCGCCCCGCCAGATAGTGATCACCGCGCGGCTGGCTCCACCAATAACGACAGGCTGATCCCCCGCTGCTCGTCAGGTAAAAGGCGATTTATTGTGATCATTGCCCTGGTTCGGGAACGTTCCCATTTTAACCCAACACGAAAATAGCTACCCTGCGGGCAGGCAGAACATGCTGATGCCTTTACCTACCTCCACAGGGATTTACCATGAAAAAAATTAACCCGCAGGATATTGATACGCTGATTGCACTGGTGGGTGGCAAGGAAAATATCGCCACCGTAACCCACTGCATTACCCGACTGCGTTTTGTGCTGAATGATCCGGCGCTGGCCCAGCCAAAAACCATTGAAACCTTGCCCATGGTGAAAGGCTGTTTTACCAATGCCGGGCAGTTCCAGGTGGTGATTGGCACTAACGTCGGTGACTGGTACCAGGCGCTGCTGACACGGACCGGGCAACGCTCCGCCAATAAAGACCAGGTGAAACAGGCCGCACGCCAGAATATGAAATGGCATGAACGCGGGATCTCCCATTTTGCCGAGATCTTCTTCCCGCTCCTGCCAGCACTTATCAGCGGCGGGTTGATCCTCGGTTTTCGTAATGTCATTGGCGATGTGCCCTTTCGCAACGGCGAAACCCTGGCGCAGATGTACCCGGCATTAAAAACCCTGTACGACTTCTTATGGCTGATTGGTGAAGCCATTTTCTTCTATTTGCCTGTGGGGATTTGCTGGTCGGCGGTGAAGAAAATGGGTGGGACGCCCATTCTGGGGATTGTGCTGGGCATCACCCTGGTGTCACCCCAACTGATGAACGCTTACCTGCTGGGTAGCCAGACCCCGGAAGTATGGAACTTCGGCTGGTTTACCATTCAAAAAGTGGGTTATCAGGCGCAGGTTATTCCGGCGCTGCTCGCCGGGCTGGCGCTGGGCATGATTGAAACCCGCCTCAAACGCCTGGTTCCTGATTACCTCTATCTGGTGGTAGTACCGGTCTGTTCGCTGTTACTGGCTGTTTTCCTGGCCCACGCGCTGATTGGCCCCGCAGGCCGGATGATTGGCGACGGTGTTGCCTTTGCGGTGCGCCACCTGATGACCGGTAGTTTTGCCCCAATTGGCGCCGCTCTGTTCGGTTTTCTCTACGCACCACTGGTGATTACCGGTGTTCACCAGACCACGCTGGCCATCGACATGCAGATGATTCAAAGCATGGGCGGTACGCCTGTCTGGCCTCTGATTGCGTTGTCCAATATTGCTCAGGGTGCTGCCGTTGTGGGCGTTATCCTGGTCAGCCGTAAACAAAATGAGCGTGAAATCTCTGTCCCTGCCGCCATTTCCGCTTTTTTGGGCGTCACTGAACCTGCTATGTACGGCATTAACATGAAGTACCGTTTCCCCATGCTGTGCGCCATGACCGGCTCAGGGCTGGCCGCATTGCTGTGCGGGTTAAGCGGTGTACTGGCAAACGGCATTGGTGTGGGGGGGATCCCGGGCATTCTCTCCATTCAGCCACGCTTCTGGGGCACCTTTTCACTTGCCATGGCGGTCGCGATTGTTGTGCCCATTATTCTGACCACGGTGTTGTACAAACGTAAAACTCATCAGGGCACATTGCAGGTGGTTTAAACCTTAACTTCACGGGCGGCTTACCCGCCCGTCAGATTGATGAAAAAGAAGGGAAAAGCGTGGTTTCCCCTTCTTTTTAGTTAGCAGCCGAAAATCAATGAATTGATTTTCCTGGTTTTTTATTGGGTGACATCCTCTATTTCTGTGCGGACATGAGGTTTGTCATCAGGCTCACGGGCAGCTTACCCGTCCGTTCCTTTTTTATAATGCAGGAAAGCATGATGACAGCAACACTGCCCTGGTGGCAAAACGGAGTGATTTACCAGATTTACCCGAAAAGTTTTCAGGATACTACCGGCAGTGGCACGGGAGACCTGGCGGGGGTTATCCAGCGGCTGGACTACCTGCAAACGTTGGGTGTGGACGCCATCTGGCTGACGCCATTTTATGTTTCCCCTCAGGTTGACAATGGCTACGACGTTGCCGATTACCTGGCTATTGACCCGGTTTACGGCACCATGAGCGATTTTGATAACCTGGTTGCAGCAGCCCACCAGCGCGGTATTCGCATCATTCTGGACATGGTGTTTAACCACACCTCCACTGAACATGCGTGGTTCCGTGCAGCGGAAAACCCGCAAGACTCGCACCGCGATTTCTATATCTGGCGTGATGGTACGCCCGATACACCGCCTAACGGCTGGCAGGCGAAATTCGGTGGCAGTGCCTGGCAGTGGCATGCCGAAAGCAGGCAGCATTACCTCCATTTGTTCGCGCCTGAGCAGGCAGACTTAAACTGGGAAAACCCGGCAGTGCGCCAGGCACTCCAGCAGATATGCCATTTTTGGGCAGACCGTGGCGTGGATGGCCTGCGGCTGGATGTGGTTAACCTGGTGTCCAAACACCCCGGCTGGCCGGAAGATATCCCTGGTGGTGATGGCCGCCGTTTTTATACCGATGGCCCGCGCATTCATGATTTTTTGCAGGAATTCAGCCGTGAAGTGTTTGTTCCTCGCCAGTTAATGACAGTCGGTGAAATGTCTTCGACATCGCTGGAGCACTGCCGCCAGTATGCCGCGCTCGATGGCCGCGAATTATCCATGACGTTCAACTTCCACCACCTGAAAGTGGATTACCCGAACGGTCAAAAATGGGCCCTGGCCGAACCGGACTTTATCGAACTGAAAAAGATTTTCACCTGGTGGCAGCAGGGCATGCACAACCAGGCGTGGAATGCGTTGTTTTGGTGTAACCACGACCAGCCGCGTATTGTCTCCCGTTTTGGGAGTGAAGGTCCGCTGCGGGAGGTCTCGGCAAAAGCCCTGGCGCTGGCGCTACATGGCTTGCAGGGCACGCCGTATATCTATCAGGGTGAAGAGCTGGGCATGACCAACCCCCATTTCAGTACCATTGAAGAGTACCGTGATGTGGAAAGCCTGAACATGTTTGCCTCAGGGCGGCAACGTGGTGAAAGCGAGGCAACACTGCTGGCGGTGCTGGCCAGTAAATCCCGCGATAACAGCCGCACACCAATGCAGTGGAACAGCAGCCCACAAGCCGGTTTTACCAGAGGTACGCCCTGGATAGGTGTGTGTGATAACTACCCGGAAATTAATGCCCGTGCCGCACTGGATAACCCGGACTCAGTGTTTTACACCTATCAGCACCTGATTCGCCTGCGTAAAACGCACCCGGTGATAACCTGGGGCGACTATGAAGACCTGCTGCCCAATACCCCGGTATTGTGGTGTTACCGCCGCACCTGGCAGGGTCAGCAACTGGTGGTCGCCATCAACCTCAGCCCACAACCACAAACCTGGGCCGGTTGTACTTTGCCGGGCGCATCTGAAGTGCTGGCTGCTAACTACCCTCACCCACCATTACAACCAGAAGGCATCACATTGCGCCCCTTTGAAGCTGTCTGGTGGCTGGCGGTATCTGATTGACTCGGCAAATTTGAACCTTATTCAGGCCAGCCAGGGAAAGCTGGTCTGAAGTGTTTGCATAAGCCCCCTCTTCCGGTTGTTTTTTAAGCGTGTTTCAGGAAAAAATCTGAATGCTTAATTCCCGTTCACCCAGCAAGCCGCATCATAGCTTCTCCGCCAGATTTACTTTGTCCTGCATCAAAAAAAACGCAAACATGTTTGATGCAAATCACTATATATAGACACTAAAATGCGTTCCTCAACTACATATTGTAGAAATCATCTGTTATACCTTACTAAGACCACATTTCCGCAAGGGAAGTATTTGTGGATAAATCGGGGCAAAGACAGGGGCTTTTTGGCGTATTCCAGATACATAGCGCCTTATTTCTGAACCCTTGCCTCTGTGGAAAACCTGTTTTTAAAAATGGAGAGATCATGACACCGCATGTGTTGAAAAGAGATGGGTGCAAAGTACCTTTCAATTCAGAGCGCATTAAAGAAGCCATTCTTCGTGCCGCTAAAGCTGCTGGTGTCGATGACGCAGACTATTGCGCCACCGTCGCAGAAGTCGTTCGTGCACAAATGGAAGGCCGTAGCCAGGTCGATATTCATGAAATTCAGACCGCTGTTGAAAACCAGTTAATGGCCGGAAGCCATAAACAACTGGCTCGCGCTTACATTGAATATCGCCATGACCGTGATGTCGCCCGTGAAAAACGCGGCAAACTCAACCAGGAAATACGTGGTCTGGTAGAGCAAACCAACACGGCTATCCTCAATGAAAATGCCAATAAAGACAGCAAAGTCATCCCCACTCAGCGTGATTTGCTGGCCGGGATTGTGGCTAAACATTACGCCAAACAGTATCTGCTGCCCCGTGATGTTGTACTGGCTCATGAACGGGGTGAAATCCACTACCACGATCTGGATTACTCCCCTTTCTTCCCCATGTTTAACTGCATGCTGATAGATTTAAAAGGCATGCTGACTCAGGGCTTTAAAATGGGTAACGCGGAAATTGAACCGCCGAAATCCATTTCTACTGCCACAGCGGTTACCGCACAAATTATCGCGCAGGTCGCCAGCCATATTTACGGTGGCACCACCATTAACCGTATTGATGAAATCCTGGCGCCCTTCGTTACCGCCAGTTTCCAAAAACACCGTAAAACCGCAGATGAATGGCAGATCCCTGATGCTGAAGGTTATGCCCGCTCACGCACAGAAAAAGAGTGTTACGACGCTTTCCAGTCTCTGGAATATGAAGTTAACACGCTGCACACCGCGAATGGCCAGACACCTTTCGTCACCTTCGGTTTTGGGCTGGGTACTGGCTGGGAATCCCGCCTGATTCAGACATCTATTCTGCGCAACCGCATTGCCGGGCTGGGCAAAAACCGCAAAACTGCGGTGTTTCCCAAACTGGTCTTCGCGATCCGCGATGGCCTGAACCACCGTGACGGTGACCCGAACTACGATATTAAGCAACTGGCTCTGGAATGTGCCAGTAAGCGTATGTACCCGGATATCCTGAACTACGATCAGGTGGTGAAAGTGACCGGATCCTTTAAAACCCCAATGGGCTGCCGCAGCTTCCTGGGTGTTTACGAAGAAAACGGCGAACAGATTCACGATGGTCGTAATAACCTTGGAGTTATCAGCCTGAACCTGCCGCGTATTGCGCTGGAAGCCAAAGGCGATGAAACCGCGTTCTGGAAACTGCTGGACAGCCGCCTTGAGTTGTCGAAGAAAGCGCTGATGACACGTATCGCACGCCTCGAAGGTGTGAAAGCCCGTGTTGCGCCGATTCTGTATATGGAAGGGGCATGTGGTGTGCGCCTGAAAGCCGATGACGATGTCGCGCAAATCTTTAAAAACGGTCGTGCCTCCATTTCGCTTGGGTATATTGGTATTCATGAAACCATTAATGCGTTGTCCGGCAACCGCCATATTTATGACGATGAAAAACTGCGCTCGATTGGCGTTGCGATCGTCGCCCGCCTGCGTAAAGCGGTAGATGAATGGAAAGAAGAAACCGGCTATGGTTTCAGCCTGTACAGCACCCCCAGTGAAAACCTGTGCGACCGTTTCTGCCGCCTGGATACCGCCGAGTTTGGCGTAGTGCCTGGCGTAACGGACAAAGGCTATTACACCAACAGCTTCCACCTCGATGTGGAGAAAAAAGTTAACCCTTACGACAAAATCGACTTTGAAGCACCCTACCCGCCACTGAGTAATGGGGGCTTTATTTGCTACGGCGAGTACCCAAATCTGCAACACAACCTGCGCGCGCTGGAAGATGTGTGGGATTACAGCTACCAGCATGTGCCCTATTACGGTACTAACACGCCGATTGATGAATGCTATGAGTGCGGTTTCACTGGTGAGTTTGAGTGCACCAGCAAAGGCTTCACCTGCCCGAAATGCGGCAACCATGATTCTTCACGAGTGTCTGTTATTCGCCGCGTTTGTGGTTACCTGGGCAGCCCGGATGCACGCCCGTTCAATGCCGGTAAACAGGAAGAAGTGAAGCGCCGGGTGAAACACCTCAATAACGGCCAGTTGGGTTAATTATGAATTACCACCAGTATTACCCGGTGGATGTAGTGAATGGCCCCGGCACCCGGTGTACTTTATTTGTCGCCGGTTGCGTACACGAATGCCCCGGTTGCTATAACAAAAGCACCTGGCGGGTGAATTCCGGGGTGCCGTTCACCCAGGAAATGGAAGACAGGATAATCGCCGACCTGCAGGATAACCGGGTAAAACGCCAGGGTCTTTCGCTTTCCGGTGGCGACCCACTTCACCCGGCCAATGTGCCTGCGGTGTTGCAACTGGTGCAGCGCGTATGCCGCGAGTGCCCGGGCAAAGACATCTGGGTCTGGACGGGTTACCTGCTGAGCGAGCTGAACGATGCGCAGCGGCAAGTTGTCGCGCTGATTAATGTGCTGGTTGATGGCAAGTACATGCAGGATTTACGCGACCCGGCGTTGATCTGGCGTGGCAGCAGCAACCAGGTTATCCACCACCTGCGTTAAACGCTTAAAGCGGGTTGCCGCCAGAAGCAATAAGATATACAGCACCCCGATATATGTGTGGTGCTGTTTTTTTTTGTGCTGAACAAGCTAGCTCTGTTCAGTACTCAGGCAGGATACAGCCACCGCTTTAAATTCATCGAAATTCTGGCAATCTTTGAGTAATGGCATGCGCTGTTCGCGCAAAAATGTCACAAACAGGTCGTAAATCGCCATCGCTTCTTCATATTCTTCTTTACTGATAGCCAGCAGGAAAATCACTTTTGCTGTTTCATCTCCCCAGGCAATACCCTGGGGGGCCAGTACGGTGTACACCACGGTTTTGTGGGCCAGCAAGCCCAGTGAATGCGGTAACGCAATGCCGTCGCCCAGCATAGTGCTGACAATCGCTTCACGCTCTGCCACTGAAGGCAGAAAATCTGGCCCGACAATGCCTTCCCTTTCCAGTTGCTGGCACAGGCTGGTGAACAGGGCCTGCTGGCTGACGGGTTTATCAATGATGCGAAAATAGCGCGCATCAAAAAACCGTTCCAGCATCCAGGGACGGGTGCGATCCACCAGTACCAGCTTGCCTATCTGCTCTACCTGGTAATCGGAAGGAAACGGCGACATGGTGGCAACTGGTTTGTCTTTTTCCACCAACCGCGCAGTGCTGATAACAAAGTCTTCGGCAATGGTGTCCAGTTGTTCGTAATCCCGCAGGGAGATAATGCGTGTGACTTCAATTTGCGGGTATTTGCGCACCAGTTGGGCCTGAATCATGCGCACAGTAGAATTGCCGGTATCGCACACCAGCAGTACCTGTGGGTTACGTTGCCAGCCAATGTTGTAGTGGCGCTCCAGCCCGACACCAATATGCAACACCAGAAAACCCACTTCATTTTCGCTAATGGTGTATGGCGTATGTTTTCCCCAACTGGCAACCGCTGCAAGTGTCATATCCCACGCCAGCGGGTAATGCTGTTTGATATTTTGCAGCAATGGGTTGGGGATATGGATTTGGTAGCGAACCCGCGTAATCATGGTCTTAATGTGGGTCAGCAAATCGGCGTGCAGTTGCTGGTCGCGGGTCAGGTCGTAATTATAGTGACTGTTGATATAACGCAGAATGTAGCTAACCAGCGCTTCGTCGTCATCGGCACTAATAGCACAAGGGTCGGCATCCTGAATACGCCGTGCGGCAAAATGTACCTGTAACCAGTTTTCTTCTGCGTCTGACAGTGCTTTACCACTCAGTTGCCCGAGCAGGTGGCTCATGGTACTGGCGGCCTGGCGCACAGGTTCATCTACGTTGTCGGCGTGAAAACTGGCAATAGGGTAACCTTCACTAATACGCCGCACCGCCACTGCGCAATAAAACCTGAGAAAATCAACGCTCTCGTCTGTCATGCGGATGGCAAACTGTTCCAGGCAGTTTTGCAGTGTGGGTTCCAGTGCCGCCAGCACACCAGAATTCAGCGCTTCTTCTTGTATTAGTGGGCTGCTACTGTCCTGCTGGCTGATTTGCCACAGTAAGTCAGTCAGGCACGCCCGCACAGCGGTTTCATCGCCAAACAGTTTCATGCCATGCCGGGGCCTTGCTTCAATCGACAAATTATAACGAGCCAGCACATCGCGCACTTCCACCATATCGCCCTGCAATGTGGCACGGCTGATAAACCATTCATCGGCCAGGTCTTCAAGCTTGAGGGAAAACGCCGAAGTTAAAAACCGCACCAGTAAGTAGTTAACCCGATCTGCACTGGTGCGGGGAATACGCAAAGGTGCCTGGTGTTGGCTTTGCAATTCACCAAAACGGCCCGGGTCGGTAACCCGCAACTGGTAGCCGGTTCCCCGGCTCAAAATAAACTGCGCGCCATGGCAGGCCAGCAATGTATTCAGTGCCGTAATATCCGCCCTGACTGTGCGGGTGGAGACAGCCAGGCGGCGAGCCAGTTCATCCTGAGGCAGTGTTTCGTTTTCCAGTAAACAAAACAACTGCGCCAGCCGTTGGTTGGGAAATCGCACGTCTGTGTCCTCTGGTGACACGGGCGCCCCAGTGCGCCCGTGAGTCTGAATAAGGGTTACCCCAGATATTTTTTAACACTGTTGAGCAGGGTACGCACATCCCCCGGTCGTGTTTGCCCGGTGTTTTTATCAATAATGGAACTGTATATGTGTGGAATAATACGTTTAACACCTGCTTGCAGGGCAATGTCGAGGATGGCCTCAAAATTGTCCAGGTCTATTCCCCCGGTAGGCTCCAGCCAGAAATCCTGGCGTGCACATGCCTTTGCAACCGCGCTATATTCATCACGGCAGGCTAATCCGCCCATAGGGAAATATTTCACTGAACTGCCACCCATATCTTTCAACAACGCAATGGCAGTATCAATGGGCACAATGCCATCCGGAGCCTGACTGCTGAGCGGCCCGGTTGAGATTTTTACCAACCCGGGTGTGCCAGTGGGTGAGATCAGGCCATTTACCACTGTGTCGTTTTGCCCTAACAAAGCCCTGCTGACGGCAACCCCGGTGAACACCTGGTTAACGTGCTGTGGCTGTATCTGGCGGGAGATCTCGCTCACCATGGCCGACTGCCCTGGCGAACCGGCCCCCAGCCCCACCGAAATCGCGTTATTGATAAGTGAGGCATATTCACGCATGTCTGCCACTGCGTGTTCTGTATCCGGGTAATTTTTGGATAACACACCAACCAGCACATAACCTTCGGCGGCTTCATAGATATCCACCGCATTCTGGTGAGAACCCGCCAGAACATTCAGGCACACGCGGTCCTGGTAAAAACGTGGGCTCAGGCTCATGCTGTTGTCTCCTTGTTCAGTACAGCGCGAATACTGTGGAAAATTGTCATTAATTGTTGGGCATCAACACTGCGGACGTCGGCTTCTACAATGCCGCTGTTCGCTTTATAACCCCGGAAGTAAATGGCGTGCTCGCCTTGTTTGAGTTGCTCCAGCAACTGGCCTGTCGGCAGGCCAGTTATCGCTTCATTGAAGGTTATTTCCGCCCGGGCGATATCCCGGCCAGCCGCATCCCACACCACGCGGGCCTGCACACCATCAAGTTGGTTAAGTGCTTCAATAAAGGGGGCCATCTTCGCCACCATTTGCTGCCCGGTTTCGTGCTGCGCATGCAGATACTGTTCAATAGCGCAGGCAAGCCCCAGAATACCTTCTTTGCCCACTTTCATGGCCCGGCCAATACCCCCAGACTGGCGTTGTACCCAGCCCACCCAAGGTTGCCGGCCAATTACCAGTCCACTGGTCGGCCCTTCCAGGGCTTTAGCGCCACTGTAAATCACCAGGTCTGCTCCGGCCTGGTAGTAACAGCGCAGATCTTCTTCTGCTGCAGCGTCCACTATCAGTGGCAACTGATGCTCCCGGGCAACCTGCGCGGCTTCGCTAACCGTCAGCATACTTTTCTGCACACAGTGGTGAGATTTGATGTACAGCACCGCGGCGGTGTGCGGTGTAATGGCGGCAGCAAGTTGGCGGGCGCTGCATTCGTTGGCGTAACCCGCTTCCACCAGCCTGCCGCCCCCCAGAGCAACCATCGCGCCAACAGGTGCGCCAAAGTTTACGTTGTGGCCTTTTGGCAACACGATTTCGTTATCGGTCAGTGGTGTTTCATGCAGGTGAGTTAACAGCCAGTCGTCATCTTTGACCAGCACTGCAGCCACACTTTGTGCAATCCCTGCCGATGCACAGGACACAATGGTTGCCGCTTCGGTTTCAAGCAAACGGGCAATGTACTGACCGGTTTTTTCAACCAGGTCATGCATTTCAAAGTAGTGCTGCATCCCCTGAGTGACCGCATCCACAACTGCGTCCGATGGTGTGGACACGCCCAAAATAGTCATGCGGCCAGATGCATTAATGACCGGTTTAACCTGATATTTCTCATACACTGAAGACATGTTCGGCCTTCCCTTGTTCTGTCAAAAACCATGTTCCTGCCCGCATTGCAGCCAGCGGGACGATGCATTCTGATGCCGCCAGCACACTTTGCTCACTGTCGGTAAGCCCCCCCTGGTATGGGCGCACATCGAACAGAGTGAAATCGGCATCCAGCCCTGGTGCTATGCGGCCTTTACGCACCAGGCGCAGCCCCTCGGCTGCGTGTTGCGTGACGCAGGCCACCACTTGTTCCAACGTCATGCCGAGTGCAAGGAACTTCGCCATCACCAGCGCCAGGCTTTTGACTGGCCCGTCGATACGGTTACGGCAATAGATGTCGGAACTGATGGTGTGCGGCAACAACCCCATGCCGATGGCTTTTTCAGCTACAGAAAAACTGAAGCTCGCTGTGCCATGCCCGACATCAAAGCGGACACCCCGTTTTAACGCCTGCTGTACTGCGTCGCGCAGTTCACCGGAAGGGGAAAAAATGCGGTTTGGCTTGCCGTTAAAGCAGTGGGTCAGGATATCGCCCGCAGACAGCAGCGCGGCTATCTCATCCAGGTCTGGCGGCGTATTCCCTATATGCACCATCAGAGGCAGATTACCGTTTTCCTGCTGAATCACTTTTGCCCGTTGTAAGGGAGCAATGCCATTTTCCCCCACCACGCTACTACTCATGCGGGCTTTCAGCCCCACGATAAAATCCGGGTGACGGGCGACGGCCTGGCGTACCGCACGGGCATCAATTTTCGCCATATCCGCCAGTTCATTTTGGGTAACCAGCCCCTGACGCGCGATATTGAGCAGAGCGTAAACCTCGGTGACTGCCTCACGGGTCAGTTGCCAAAAGTCATCGATGTCATCGGCTCCTGTACTACCGGCATCCACCACGGTTGTAACGCCCGTGGCAATCCCCACACTGTCGGGTTCATCGTGGTAAATGGGCGATTTGGGGTAACAGTGCACATGGCTGTCTATCCACCCGGCACTGAGGAAGAAACGCCCGCCCAGGGTTATCTCTTGCCGTGCCGGAGTATTGATATTACCGACTTGTGCAATCACCCCCTGGTGAATGGCGATGTCGGTAATGCTACCGTCGACCAGGTGAGCCCTGCGCAGGATCATATCGAACATAACGGCTCCTTACGCCAGCAGGCGATGTACCCACTGGCGTGGTATTTAGCTGATTGCGATAGGGAAAATGGCGCCAAGCACCATGGCACCCAAAATAGCGCCACCGGTAATCGGCTTCTGCCACAGGTAGAACACCAGCGCACCCGCCAGAGCGCCCAGGCCAATAGGAATGGAGGCACTAATGGCACTCAGAATGATAAGCGGGCCAAGAAAACGGCCAGAGGCGTTCCCGGCTCCCATCATGACATCGGCCCCGTAGGTTGAATCGCTCTGGTTAATGGTGAACTTACGCGCCAGGATGATGATGTAGCCAATCGCCAGGCCGAGTACTAACCCTGTAGCCAGTGATGCAGCAAAGTTTGCGACCGGGAATACAATGCCTGCACCAAGCAATAAAGCCGGAACACCTAAACCAACACCGGTTTGAATTGCCCCGCCGATATCCAGAATCCCAACCAGCGAGCCTTCAATAATACGGGCAAACAGAAAACTGGCGCCAAATGCGGCTACCGCACCATAGACGCCGGTATCCATGCCTGAGCGCAACATCGACACAAACGCCACTTCATTAAATGCGCCAATGCCATACAGGTAATACATGTGCGTACCGGCAAAGACTCCTGCAGATAACAGGCCAACAAAAATAGGGAATGACCAGTCTGCGTACCAAAAACCTTTGTTCTCTTCCATTTGTTTTCCCCTTATTTACCGCTCAGCGCGTTATGCAGCAGTTCAAGCCAGTTCGGCGCACCAAGGCGGAACGACTCAAGGAATTTCAAATCAAATCCGCGGAAGAAGGCACTTAATACAAACAGTGTGATAATCGCCGTCATCATGATTTTGGTGACTTTGTTCCACCCACTTTCTTCCACACCTTTCCCCACGAGGATGCCCAGCACCAGGCCTGGAACCGCATTCCCCATAATCATTTGAGCCAGGCCGCCAAAAATGGTGGCCCATAAACCAGAGCGTTTTCCGGCATCAATCGCAGCCAGCCAGAAAATAACGGGCATCACGATATTGACCAGCAGATTAGCGGCGGGCACCAGCACTTTGACTGCCGTTACCTGCAAAGCCGCGGGTACGGCGGATGCAGTAGAGTTCAGAAAAGCAACGACCACCATGCCAACCAGGCCGCAGGCAATCGCCATTTTTTTCGGGTTATGCAGTGTCTGGGTGACATCGCGGTTTTTTATCATGAGCGCGGCGACACCCCAGTTTGGGATAATGCGGTGGTCAACATCCTGGGTGAATGACCCGGCGGCAACCGATGAAGCCCACGCGTTAAAGAAAAACCCCAGGCCAAAGGAGAAGTGTGATGCCGGGTCACCTTCGCAGGCATTGAGTTCACCCAGCGTACGGAATGCGCCCATACCTTGTGTTACCGGTGCATGGAACATACGTGCGGCGCCAGCCCCAACTCCCACACCAACCAGCCCGCCAATAATGAGCGATTTTATTAATATGATGAAAAACATACGTCCTGCCCTTTTTGTTTTTATACACAAGACCTTTCAGGATGCGTAACGGCACGGAGATGCCGGTGCGCAGATGCAGCCAACAAGAAAAACACCTGAAGGATGCCGTGCATAGATACCGTTTGAGCTTCAGACTGCAGGTGAGCTGGCAACCCGCACTCTCCTGAGTACTGGCAACAATCTGCGCGGGTACTGCGTAACCCCGGCCTGCACCCCGAATACCTTCGGGTATCACGTTATTTACTGAGCGATAAAATCCACCTGTTCTGGATCTATCGCCGTCACATTGACGGTGACTTCCAGCTCAACGCTGAAGGTTCGTCTTTCACGGCGCAGAAAGAAAAACAGAAACGCCTCTTTCCGCACAATCTGGCGGGCGGCAATGACTTTCACATCCTGTGGTTCAATGCGCAGTAATACCTGTGAAGAGCCTTTCAACACCTCACGCTGGATATGGGAAAACGCGTCGGAAAAAGCAGCCGCTTTCGAGGTGCCTTTTCCCTGTACGCTAACGGTGGTTGTTGATAATTGTTTCATCAGCCATTGCCATATTTTTTCTGCCAGGCTTCAACCAGGCGAATACCCAGTTCTTCAATATCCATAAAACCAAACCCGAGGACATTGCAGCCTTCTTTAATCGCCGTGACGCCCTCATCCACTGAGCGCATGCCATATTTGGCTTTGTAACCATGTTTATTCTGGGCCGTAATTGCCCCGGCACCGCCACTACCGCAAAACGAGATGCCAAACGTTGCCTGCTCGGCTTTCATGACATCACCCAGTTTCATATCCGCCGCAACACCGGGTATCACAACCGCACGCCCACCCGCTTTTTCCACACCTGCTGCAACCTTCTGCCCTTTTCCCAGGCGGTCGCCAATAACCACTGTAATTTGTTCCACTTTGCGCTCCTTAACTGACACCGTTTTCTTTTGCTACTGCGAAATGGACAGATAGCAACCAGACCTCTTCCCTGGGTAAGTTGCCGAAGATATCGACCACCGTTTTAGCCAGTTGCATTGCCGGTTGCGGGATCTCATTAAACAAACTGGCGTCAACTTCGGGCAATGGTTCGCCACTCACCGAGCGCCACGCCATGGCCCGAAGATGCGACGCCAGCATTTGTTGCTGCACTGGCGTTGGAAAAATTCCTTTTTCTGCCAGCAACTGCTCTACCTGGCGTAATACCTGCCCGGCCAGCGCCGCAGCATGTTCTTCCTGACAAGCCCCGGTATTCAGGGCTATTTTGTTGTCCACGCGACTTACCTTGATTCGTTGAGATGCTACTAAGCTAGCGCGAGCGCGCGCGGGTTTGTAGCAAGTTGTTTTCCACTTCAAAGTGGAAAAACGACGGAAGGGAGTGATCTGTTTCGCATTACGGCATGGTGCTGAACAAAAACGCTGGTAAGCCAGCTTCTTGCGGGTATTAACCACGGAGAAAGGAAGGAAAAACAGAGAGTAAGCAAACAAAACGCCCCGGAAAACCGGGGCAATATCATAAGACAGTCTTATGTTTCAGCTAAGTTTAAACAACCTGGCTGACGCAGAATTAGCGGTATTTCTGATGGTAAGTATTGCGGGTTTGTTTGAAGTGCTCCGCCGCAGCCTGTGCCTCTTTTACTTTGCCTTCATCCGCAAGTTTCAGCGCACCATCTATCTGGCCCACCAGAATATCCAAACCATGACGATAATCTTTCATTTGCGGGCTGTCGCTCGCCTGGCCGTCCAGTTTTGGTGGCGTGGACTTTTTCGCGTCTTCTGCTGCCTGACGCATGTTAGTCAGTGCCATTTTTAGCTTACCGGCATCTTTGGTACTCATCACGGTTTGATAGTTCTGGGCCAGCGTGTCCATATCCACGCCAAGGTTCTCCGCCAGTACCGAAGTACTCGCCATAGAGAATGAACAGACCGCTAACAGGGCTATCAGTGTTTTACGCATTGGCTCACCTTTTTTATAAAGAGTGCGGCAGGTCGCACCCGAAAACATTACTGCCCGGCGATTTTCATTTCCGGCAGTAATACCGAACCGCATTGAATATTACTTCGGGTCTCAATATCGTCACCAATGGTGACCATATTGCGCCACATATCTTTTAAATTACCGGCAATAGTAATTTCACTCACCGGGTACTGAATTTCACCATTTTCAACCCAGAAACCGGAAGCGCCACGGGAATAATCACCCGTAATACCACTGACGCCCTGCCCCATCAGTTCCGTTACTACCAGGCCCGTTCCCATCTCTTTGAGTAACTGCTCAAAGCTCAGGCCACGGCCCGCAATACGCCAGTTATGAATTCCACCAGCATGACCTGTGCTGTGCAGGCCCAGTTTGCGGGCAGCGTAGCTGGTCAGCAGCCACTGTTGCAACACGCCATTTTTTACAATATCTCGCCGGGTGGTACGCACCCCTTCACCATCATAAGGGGAAGACGCCAGCCCTTTTAACAGGTGCGGATGTTCTTCAATAGTTAACCATTCCGGCAGGATTTGCTGGCCCAGTGAATCCAGTAAGAAGGTGGATTTCCGGTACACCGCACCACCACTGATAGCCCCCACCAGATGGCCAAACAGGCCGGTTGCCGCTTCTGCTGCAAAAATAACAGGCGCTTTCATGGTAGATAATTTTCGTGGAGATAAGCGTGATAAAGTGCGTTTTGCACACTCTTCACCCACCCACTCAGGGGATTGCAGGTCGCTCATTTCGCGGCCAATAGAATAGGCATAATCCCGCTCCATACTGCCGTTGGCCTCGCCAATCACACAGCTGGATAAAGAGTGGCGGCTGGAACAGTAGCTCTGCAGCATGCCGTGGCTGTTACCAAACACTTTAATGCCGTAATGGCTGTTAAAGCTGCCGCCTTCGGTGTTGGTTATACGTTTGTCAGCCTGCAGCGCAGACTGTTCTGCGCGAGCTGCCAGGCTGATGGCTTGCTCAGGAGAAATTTCTGCCGGGTGAAATAAATCCAGATCCGGAGCTTCAAATGCCAGCAACTCTTTTTCCGCCACGCCAGCGCACGGGTCTGGTGAAGTATACCGGGCGATATCCACCGCCGCCTGCACTGTACGGGCAATTGCGTCTTTGCTCAAATCTGTAGAGGAAGCGCTACCTTTACGGTTTTGCGAATACACCGTGATTCCCAGTGCGCCATCGCTGTTAAACTCTACATTTTCGACTTCGCCATAACGGGTGCTCACGCTGATACCCGTGGTTTTACTGACTGCGACTTCTGCGCCATCCGCCTTACCGGAGGCCAGTTCCAGCGCATGGGCTACCGCTTCTTCCAGTGCTTTACGTTGTTGTGCAACTTGAGTGATTACTTTCATCGCCAATGCCATAATGTAAGGTAAGTTAATTGACAGTCTAAGGAAGGTGCGAATAAGCGGGGAAATTCTTCTCGGCTGACTCAGTCATTTCATTTCTTCATGTTTGAGCCGTTTTTTCTCCCGTAAATGCCTTGAATCAGCCTATTTAGACCGTTTCTTCGCCATTTAAGGCGTTATTCCCAGTTTTTAGTGAGATCTCTCCCACTGACGTATCATTTGGTCCGCCCGAAACAGGTTGGCCAGCGTGAATAACATCGCCAGTTGGTTATCGTTTTTCAGCAACCCCTTGTATCTGGCTTTCACGAAGCCGAACTGTCGCTTGATGATGCGAAATGGGTGCTCCACCTTGGCCCGGATGCTGGCTTTCATGTATTCGATGTTGATGGCCGTTTTGTTCTTGCGTGGATGCTGTTTCAAGGTTCTTACCTTGCCGGGGCGCTCGGCGATCAGCCAGTCCACATCCACCTCGGCCAGCTCCTCGCGCTGTGGCGCCCCTTGGTAGCCGGCATCGGCTGAGACAAATTGCTCCTCTCCATGCAGCAGATTACCCAGCTGATTGAGGTCATGCTCGTTGGCCGCGGTGGTGACTAGGCTGTGGGTCAGGCCACTCTTGGCATCGACACCAATGTGGGCCTTCATGCCAAAGTGCCACTGATTGCCTTTCTTGGTCTGATGCATCTGCGGATCGCGTTGCTGCTCTTTGTTCTTGGTCGAGCTGGGTGCCTCAATGATGGTAGCATCGACCAAGGTGCCTTGAGTCATCATGACGCCTGCTTCGGCCAGCCAGCGATTGATGGTCTTGAACAATTGGCGGGCCAGTTGATGCTGCTCCAGCAGGTGGCGGAAATTCATGATGGTGGTGCGGTCCGGCAAGGCGCTATCCAGGGATAACCGGGCAAACAGACGCATGGAGGCGATTTCGTACAGAGCATCTTCCATCGCGCCATCGCTCAGGTTGTACCAATGCTGCATGCAGTGAATGCGTAGCATGGTTTCCAGCGGATAAGGTCGCCGGCCATTACCAGCCTTGGGATAAAACGGCTCGATGACTTCCACCATGTTTTGCCATGGCAGAATCTGCTCCATGCGGGACAAGAAAATCTCTTTTCTGGTCTGACGGCGCTTACTGCTGAATTCACTGTCGGCGAAGGTGAGCTGATGACTCATGATGAACCCTTTTTCATGGCTCCAGATGACAAACATGATCTCATATCAGGGACTTGTTCGCACCTTCCCTAACAGAGAACCATTTCGCAGTGCGCACCTTAACTGGTAGTATTAGCCTCTTTTTAAGGAGCCTGATATGACAAAACAGCCTGAAGACTGGCTCGATGACGTCCCCGATAGCCAAAACGAAGAGGACGAAGATGATGAAATTATCTGGGTCAGCAAGAGTGAAATTAAGCGCGACGCAGAAGAGCTGAAACGTCTCGGCGTTGAGTTGACTGAACTTGGCAAAAACGCGCTGGATAAAATACCGCTGGATCAGGACCTGCGTGCAGCAGTGGAACTGGCGCAACGGATTAAGAAAGAAGGCCGTCGCCGCCAAATACAGTTGATTGGGAAAATGCTGCGTCAGCGTGATGTGGACCCCATTCGCCAGGCGCTTGATAAGCTGAAAAATCGCCACAACCAGCAGGTTGTTGTGTTTCACAAGCTGGAAAGCCTGCGCGACCAGTTGATTACTGGTGGTGATGAGGCCATTGAAGAAGTACTGCGCCTGTATCCGGATGCTGACCGTCAGCAATTACGTTCCCTGGCGCGTAATGCGAAGAAAGAAGTTGCTGGTAATAAACCACCCAAATCCAGCCGCCTGATCTTTCAATACTTGCGCGATCTGGCTGAAAACCAGGATTAATCATCCGGCTGCCTTTCCAATGGCAGCCGTTTTTTTCGTCACCCGTGTGGCGAACTGCTCTTTGTCGCTTTCTGTTGTACCTGGTGCCCGTATTTCACCTGTGCTCTGCCCGCAGACCTGTCACAGATTCACCCGGAAAGTAGTTTCCTGTATCAGTATGCTTGCCAGGCCTGTCTTCAGGCGCTGCATTTTACGCCTGCCACAAAAAGCTGAATCGTTACAACAAAACACCTCATGAAGCACAAGATTAGACAAACAACTTATTTGTTACATTGTAAATCATGATCTGAATCTCATTTATTTACAAAAATTAACACTTAATACAGTGAATTGAAGGGGATCACATTTTCTTGTTACCTGAAAAACTAGTCTTTGCTGAAACAAACATAATCGATTCAGCAAAAGGACGTTCCGATGAAAAAAGCTCTGATCCTCTCAACACTCGCGTTACTCATCTCTGGACAAGTGGCAGCCAAAACCTGGGTGCTGACGGACACTGAAAGCAATACAGAACAAGGAAACTGGCACATCTCCAGCCATCAGCTGAACATAAAATCTTCCCCGTTCAGCATTGAGCAAACTGTGTTGCATGGTGGCAAACAAGAAGGCAGTAAACTGCTGGTTATTAAAAGCCAAAACGGCCTGACTATTACCCTGATTCCCACCCGCGGCATGGATATCCTGCGTGTAGAAGGTTTTGGCGTGCGTATGGGTTGGGATTCACCGGTTAAAGAGGTCGTCAACCCTGCTTACATGAACCTGGAAAGCCGTAACGGACTGGGCTGGCTGGAAGGTTTTAATGAAATGATGGTGCGCTGTGGTTATGAATGGACCGGGCACCCGGGTATGGCAGATGGCCAGCTGTACACCCTGCATGGTAAAGCGGGGAATACACCGGCATCTAAAGTGGAAGTGAGCGTGAGTGACAGCGCACCTTATACCATTACTGTGCGCGGCTTACTGAAAGAGAGCACCTTTAAAAAAGCCGATTTGCAGACCCAAACAGAATTGCAATATGTTCCGGGCAGCAGCCAGTTCAGCATTCATGACGTGCTGACCAATAAAGGTGATTACGACCATGATTACCAGATAATCTATCACAGTAACTTTGGTCAGCCGATTCTGGAAGAAGGTGCGCAGTTCCTCGCGCCAATCGCGCAAATCAGCCCGTTTAATGACTATGCGAAGAAAGGCCTGAGCACCTGGCAGACCTATGCCGGCCCCACCAAAGGCTTTGACGAAATGGTGTTTAATATTGCACCACTGTCCGGAGCCAACCACCAGACACTGGCAGCTGTGGTGAACAAAGCGGGCAACAAAGGCGCAGCTATTCACTTTAACACCACGCAACTTCCGGTTCTGACACTGTGGAAAAATACCGATACGCTGAAACAAGGCTATGTGACCGGCATTGAGCCCGGCACCAGCTATGCCTACCCGGTATCCATTGAACGTGAACAGAAACGTGTGAAACAACTGGCACCAGGCCAGAGCGCACACTTTGATTTAACCTACCAACTGCTGCACTCCGCAAGCGATGTAAACCAGATTAAACAGGATATCGCCACGATTCAGGGTGACAAGAAAGTAGAGGAAATCAGCACACCGATGGCTAAGGAGTAAGACAGCCTTGCCCGCAGGGACGCGGGCTCTCCCACGGTTTCTGGTTATTCAGTCTTATCCGCAGCAGGGCGTTACCGGTCAGCAACAACGGGTAATGATCCGCCAAAATATACATATCGGCAGCAACATCGGTCATCGCCAAAATAATGCATTCAGTGCGTGTACTGCCGATGTTCATAGCCTCAAGACACCGTCTTATTAAAGTATCAGAAGCATTACAGTACATGTTCTCAGAATGAATACAGCACACCCAACGTCGTTCCCACTTCATTGCGGCGGGATACGATTTGGCTGTCCGCAGCATGGGAGCCCAGCCACTGGTAATCAACGCTGACCAGAATTCCCCACTGCTCAGTTAGCTGGTGATCCCATGTCAGGCTGGTATCCACACCGTAAAACCCGCCGGGCGCGGAATAAAATGAGTAACCAGAACGGCGACTCTGCCTGATGTTGACCCCATAGTTCGTATTCATGTAACGGCTATCGCCAAATAAGGCCGCAGAGCTTAATGCAACCGTGTCGGTGCTTGTCTGCCAGGGAACCAGCGTGACAGAAGTCTGGTAACTCACGCCCTGGCTTTCACTCAGAGGCAGAGTAGCCTTGCCTTCCAGAGTCAACCAGGAAGTGGCCGACCAGCCAACCACAATGGCCGTATTCACTGTCGGGTTGATATTCCCCATCCCTTTCAGTTTGTCACTACCATCCCGCCAGAGGGAATTACGTTCTGAACGCCCAAGGCTGTAACCCAGTGTATGCTCCAGCCAGAATCCATTGTCAGTTTGCAGGTCGTATCCCACTCCTTTCTCCGAATCCAGAAAGAATGCGCCATCACGGGCCTGCACAACAGGAACCACCTGCCAGTTATGTTTGTCTGAGCCACTGTAACGGGGGATATTTTGCCCGGCGATGCCAATTGAAATGCTGCGCTGTGCCGGGCTGGTGTCGTCGGCACGTACTGCCGTTGCTGTGCCAGTGAGTGCGAAACAGGCCATATACAACATCAGTTTTCTGGCTATCATTGTGGCTTCTCCGTACCTGTATTGTCAGCGGGCCCTTGTCAGGGGGGCCGGGTGTGCCAGTGAATATACGGAGGCAGTGTCAGTAAACTGTCAGGGGTTTATTAAGAAACGGTCAAGGCGGTCTGAATGTCCGGAAAACGAATACTGATTATTGAAGATGATACAGATGCGGCAGATGTGTTAAGTGCATATTTACGGCGAGAAAACTATGAAGTGAGTGTTGCGGGTGATGGGTTGTCTGGCCTGGACATGAGCCAACAGTTGCGCCCCGACCTTATATTGCTTGATGTGATGCTGCCTGGCCTGAATGGCACAGAAGTGCTGGCAGCAATACGGCGCAAAAGTACCACGCCCGTCATTATGGTGACCGCCATGGGCGACGCGCCAGATAAAATTGGCGCATTGCGATACGGAGCAGATGACTACGTGGTCAAGCCTTATAACCCGGGCGAAGTGGTTGCACGCGTGCAGGCAGTTTTGCGGCGGGTATTCCAGGAGCCGGAAATACAGCTATTGCGCTGGCAGACACTGGAGGTTGATACCTTGATGATGACAGCAGGAGTGCGCGGCAGCGATGGAAAGCTGGGGCTGATTGATTTGACACCAACAGAATTCAGCATGCTCACGGTATTGATGGGGGCACCCGTTCGCCCTTTTTCACGCCAGGATTTGCTGGAGCGTTGCCTGCCAGAGAGCGATGCTCTGGAACGGGCGGTGGACACGCACATTTATAACCTGCGTAAAAAACTGGAAGCGGCCGGCATTTCTGACGTACTGGTCAATGTACGTGGTACTGGTTACCGGTTCCGTCAGCCATGAAGACTTTACAGCAACAGACATTATGGCGCTGGATCTGCGTGCGGGTACTGGCACTGGCTGTGGGTTCCGTTGTGGTTATTGCCTTATGCATGTGGTTGCGCTTCGCCATTGAAAATATTTGGATACTGCACCATATGCCTGCGGATTTGCGTAATGAGTTTGTGCAGTTACGCTCGCATCCGGAAGCCAACCCTGCCCGTTTCCATGAGATTATTGATGCATGGTGGGGGATAAGCTATTCCGACCCGTCGATAGCCTCAGCCGACTGGCTGACTGTCGGGCTTCTGGTCGTGGTCATCATTCCTTTCATTGTGTTTTTTGGGTTACGTTCCGCCCGGCCACTCTCCGTTCAGTTCAGCCATCTGGCGGCGGCGGCGGGTTCAGTCTCCGCAGGTAATTTCAGCACACGGGCAGCACAGGTTGACGGCGCTCCGTTAGAAATGTCCCGATTTACCCAAAACTTCAACGCGATGATGCAGCAACTGGCACGCTATGAACGTGAACTGAAGGCTTCACATGTTGCAATGGCGCATGAACTGCGTTCACCGCTTACTGCCGCTATTGGGCGATTGCAGGGAATGATCGACGGCATATTTACTCCTGAGCCCAGACAACTGGAAATGGTGATGAAGCAACTCCAGTTGCTTAGCCGCCTGACTGATGAATTGCACTTGTTATCACTGGCGGATGCAGGCCAGCTTAGTCTGCATAAATCGGTAACAGACCTCGCCGGGTTACTGCATGAAAAAGCGGCATGGCTGGCGCCACAGGCGCAGGATGCAGGTATGGCGCTGCATGTTATCGCTGATACTCCCTGCCCTTGTGAAGTTGACGCCGTCCGCCTCGGCCAGGTTGTGACTATCGTGATGGAAAACGCGCTGCGATACGCATCTGAAGGTGGTTCACTGACTGCATCAGTGCGGAAAACACCAGGCGGGTATGCAATGGCGTTTAGTGATCAGGGCCCGGGTGTGGCAGCCGAATTTCTGCCAGTGATGTTTGATCGTTTTACACGCGGCGAGTCATCACGGGCGCGGCATTCCGGCGGTAGTGGCCTTGGTCTGTCGATTGCACGAGCTATCTGTTTGGCTCATGGGGGCGCTATCCATGCTGCGCAAGGTGTCGATAAAGGGCTGGTTATCACCATCACGCTTCCTGCCAATAATTCAGTTATCTTGACACGTTCCTGACAGATTGTGGGGGTAAATCCTGACAGTGTTCCGGTGTAATGGCCGGAATACCATTCAGGAGCCTCGCCATGACGGATAATATTCCTGACCTGCCCGGCTATGTTCGGCAGGCTTTTTACCATCTGTTTGCAGCAAACCGGTTGTCCCTGTTGGGATACAGTCTTCTTGTATTGCTCCCGCTTGTGTTACTGCTCACAGCCTGTGGCGAAAAAACCGAGAAGCAGGTGCTGGTACCGCGTCCGGTACGTACCATCACTGCTCCTGCGGCATCCTGGCACGGCGAATTTATGCAGACCGGGGAAATCCACCCTCATGATGAACTGCCACTCGGGTTTCGCCAGGATGGCCGCCTTCTGGCTCGTTTGGTGGATGTGGGCGACCGGGTGAAGGCCGGACAATTGCTGGCAACACAGGAAAGCTCCGTGCAACAAAACCAACTCAACAGCGCGCGTTCCAGCCTGGAGAGTTCGCTTGCTGCGGAGCACCTGGCGGCACTGAATTTACAACGCATGAAACAACTCATGCCCTCTGGCGCCATTGCGCGTGTTCAGTTTGATACAGCACAGTCAGAGTGGTTATCTGCCGTTTCACGCCGCAAAAGCAGTGAGGCGGAGCTGAAAACAGCGCAGGAATACCTTGACTGGGCGCAACTCAAAGCGCCTGCAGCCGGTATTATCACTCAGATTAATGCACAACCAGGGCAAGTGCTTAGTGCCGGGCAAACCGTGCTGACACTCACTGCAGGAGACACCCTTGATGCCATTATCAATGTGGCCAGTCCACAACTGTTTGAACAACACCATGGTGATTTTAATGTCTCACTGGTGAGTGATCCGTCAGTTCACGCCCACGGTATTTTGCGAGATATCAGCCCACAAGCAGATCCACAAACCCGGACCTGGCGAGTTCGCATTCAACTGATAAACCCACCGCAGGGAATGGCACTGGGGGCCAGTGTACAGATCCGCCTGCCTGACTCCGGGCCCGCACTGATTTCACTCCCGGCATCTTCGCTGGCCAGAATTAACGGTGAACCGGCTGTATTCGTCGTGGATCAGGCAACCCACCAGTTGGTGCTCAGGCCAATTAAACTGGGCGGATATACCGCGAACACAATTTTGGTATCCGGCGGTATTACCCCAGGAGATGCTGTTGTCACTGCGGGTGTCAGTAAACTACGGCAAGGAGAAAAGGTTGCTCCTGGGGAGGGAATTCAATGAGCAGGCCCCCCGAAAAATTAACCTTTAATTTGTCTGCATGGGCACTGAATAACCAGCAACTCGTGGTATTTTTCATGCTGCTGGTCATGGTGTGCGGCATCCTGAGCTATGAGCATTTACCTCGCAATGAAGACCCGGCGTTCACCATTAAAACAGCGGTCGTCTCGGCAACATGGCCGGGAGCAAATGTCGAGGACACAGTGAATCTGGTGACGAATACGCTGGAGGAAAAGTTACAGGAGATCCCACATCTGGATTACGTTGAAAGCGACACTCATGCCGGAAAATCAGTAATATTTGTCAACCTGCGTGATGATACGCCTCCGGGTCAGGTAGCCGGAATATGGTACCAGGTACGTAAAAAAATGCAGGATATTGCGTCTTCTTTGCCTGAAGGCGTTCAGGGCCCAGTGGTGGATGATGAATTTGACGATACCTGGGGCACCATTTATGGCTTTACTGCTGAGGGGTTTACCCCCCGTGAACTGCGTGACCGGGTGGAGGCAATTCGCCGCCGGCTAATCTCCGTGCCGGATATCGGTAAAATTCACCTTATTGGCGAACAGGACGAACAGTGGGTTATTGCCTTTTCCCCCAAAAAACTGGCGGGAATGGGAATTGGCCTGCAGCAAGTCAGTGATGCCCTGCGTGCACAGAATGCCGTCCAGCCTGCGGGTGTTTTGCGCACAGAGCACGAAAACATCGCCCTGCACGTCAGTGGGGCGCTCACTACAGCAGATAGCCTGCGGGCCATCACGCTACACATAAATGATCGTTATATTCCACTGACCGACATTGCCACTATTCACCTGGAAAATACCGAACCACCTGAACCCACCTTCCGGGTCAATGGTAAGCCCGCTATTGGGCTGGCAATTTCTATGGTTTCGGGCGGCAATCTCCTGGCATTCGGCAATGCGCTGAATACACGCATGACCCGGCTCAGCGAGCAATTGCCCCGGGGCATTGAAATGGTCAAAGTTGCCGACCAGTCAGCAGTGGTTACCCAGGCTATTCATGGATTTGTCAGAGTGCTTGTTGAAGCGATTATTATCGTACTTGCAGTTTCATTTGTATCACTTGGACTGCGCGCCGGGCTGGTTGTTGCCACCGCAATACCACTGGTACTGGCACTGACATTTACCGGGATGATGCTGGCGGGTATTGGTTTACAGCGCATCTCACTTGGTGCGCTCATCATTGCTCTTGGGCTACTGGTTGATGACGCCATGATAACCGTTGAAACAATGGTCACTCGCCTGGAGATGGGAGACACCCGCAAGGAAGCCGCTTCCTGTGCGTTTAAAACCACCGCATTCCCGATGCTGACAGGAACACTGGTGATGATAGCCGGGTTTATTCCTGTCGGTTTTGCTGCATCGAGTGCAGGGGAGTACTGCTTTACGCTGTTCGCGGTGATGCTAATCGCTTTGTTGTGCTCCTGGGTTGTCGCCATTGTGTTCTCACCGCTGATTGGCGTGAGGATCTTACCGGCAAAAATCAGTTCGCAGCATTCATCCCATTCTGGTGGAAGGCTCCGGCGTGGCTACCACCAACTATTATGTTGTGTATTGCGACACCGGGTAATCACTATCGGCACAGCCCTTATGCTGCTGGGTCTGGCTGCTTATGGCGCCAGTTTTATGCAGGGTGAATTCTTTCCAGCTTCCGACCGGCCAGAGTTACTGGTCAGCCTGACGTTACCGGCAAATGCATCACAAACGGAAACTGCCCGGCAGACTGAACGGCTGGAAAAGGTGTTAATAGATAATCCGGATGTGGATCATTTCTCCAGTTATGTCGGTTCTGGTGCTGTACGGTTTTATCTGCCAATGGATGTTTTGTTGGATAACGAAAATACCGCTCAGTTGGTTATTGTGGCGAAAGATCTCAAGGCCCGGGACCGGTTACGAAAATCCCTGCAAACGCTGCTATCCCAGTCGTTCAGCGATATCACCACCCGTGTTTCCCCACTGGAATTAGGCCCTCCGGTTGGCTGGCCGGTGAAATACCGAATAACCGGCCCGGAATACGCCAAAGTTCAGGTGATTGCCCATCAACTGGCTTCTGTTCTGGGCAACAGCCCTTACACTCGTGAAGTTAACCTTACTGCGGGTGAACCGGAACGGGTCATTACCGTACAAATTAATCAAACTGCCGCCCGGGCCGCAGGTGTTTCCTCACAGAGTATTGCCCAAACACTGCAGACCATTTGGTCTGGTAGTGAAGTGACAACCTTACGTTCCCGCAACAGGTTGCAAGGCGTAGTGCTAAGAGCCAGTGATGCTGAACGCCAGGATATTGCGACATTGTCTGGCCTGTTGCTGACAAATGAGCAAGGGGAGAAGATTCCGCTCAGCCAGGTTGCGACACTGGCATGGGGAGTGGAAGACCCGGTTATCTGGCGACGCCAGCAACTGCCCTTTATCACCGTTCAGACTGACCTGGCCCCGGGCATGCGTGCAGAAGCGGTGTCACAACGACTGAAGCCACAGGTTGACCATTTGCGAGCCACATTGCCAGATGGCTACCAGATTGAAGAAGGCGGAGTGGTGGCCGAATCGGATAAAGGCAATCGTTCCGTTTATGCCGTGTTGCCAGTGACCTTAGTTGTGATGCTGATTTTGCTGATGATACAGCTCCAGCGTTTTTCCCGGATGCTTCTGGCGCTGTTAATGGCACCTTTCGGCCTTATTGGTATTGTTCTGGCAATGCTGCCAGCCGGTATACCAATGGGGTTTGTTGCACTACTGGGCGTTATCGCTTTGGCAGGTATGATAATCCGCAATGCGGTTATTCTGATCAGTGAGGCAGACGGTAACCTGCAAAAAGGCATGGGGTCTGATACTGCGATTATTGCGGCAGCAGAACACCGGGCACGGCCAATACTGCTAACTGCCTGCGCTGCAATCCTGGGTATGTTGCCAATTTCTGAACAGGTATTCTGGGGGCCTATGGCCTATGCCATCATCGGCGGCTTGCTGGTCGCGACCCTGGTCACTCTGACAGTATTACCTGCCGCACTAAGTATGGTCATGCAAAGAGAACACCCACTCACAGCACAATGATCTGCCAGCACAGAGCCAGTTGCGCGCCGTGTCAGCCACACAGCTTCCTCTCACCCGCTGCGCCCGGCGCCCGCAGGGGGCAGTGGCCCGCCAGGCACGCCTCAACGATTTAGAGGCCACACCCCACACCCGTCTGTAATATCTCAGCAAAAATCAAAGAAAACAGACAACGCACAAATCCAACAGCCACACCAGACAACACAAAAAGCCCCGCTACTTGCAGCGGGGACAGTTCGCGTAAGACCGGTGAACCGCAGAAAGGAAGACAAGGTTATTCCGCCCGGATGGCGGAATAAGGCGAACCGAGGCAGGATGCCGAGTCGAGCCGGCCGCAGGCTGACTGCCCGGAGGTGAACGCAGTGCGCAGCACCGGTCGCCCGCGAAAACGGGGATTGCAAAGGGGGCGAGCCCCCTTTAGCCCGTTCACTGGCTGTGTAGCCACATTAGTCACCTCACTTCAGGTGAACGGAACTTTCACATCAGTCCAGGTGAACGCAAACAACCACACTGCAAGTGAACGGAACTGTCACCACTGTAACAGTAAATCTGCCAGTACTGAGCAAATTGCGCGCCGTGTCAGCCACACTGCTTCCTCTCACCCACTGCGCCCGGCGCCCGCAGGGGGCACTGGCCCCCTGCACCCCCTTTTGTGGCCGGCAAAATCGCCGCTACGCGGACATTCGGCTTACCCCGGCGGCCTGTTCGGGTACCGCTCCGAGTCGGCTTCCTGCCTCCCGTCGCTCTGCCTGCGTCCTGCAGGCAGCCCCGGCCCGCCAGGCACGCCTCAACGATTTAGAGGCCACCCAAACCCACCCGTTTGTAAGCCAGCAGCAAAAAATAAAGAAAACAAATAACACACAAATCCTCCAGCCACACCAGACAACACAAGAAAATAGCCACTTGCAGCGGGGACAGTTCGCGTAAGACCGGTGAACCGGAGAAAGGAAGACAAGGTTATTCCGCCCGGACGGCGGAATAAGGCGAAACGAGGCAGGACGCCGAGTCGAGCCGGCCGCAGGCTGACTGCCCGGAGGTGAACGCAGTGCGCAGCACCGGTCGCCCGCGAAAACGGGGATTGCAAAGGGGGCGAGCCCCCTTAGCCCGTTCACAGGCTGTGAAGCCACATTAACCACATCACTGGAAGTGAACGGAACCTTCACATCACTAGAAGTGAACGGAACCTTCACATCAGTCCAGGTGAACGGAACAGCCACCGCAGTAACAGTAATCTGCCAGTACTGAGCAAATTGCGCCCCTCTCCTACTCCACTGAACGCTGCGCCTTCACCTCCAGCGCATCCAGCAACTTCTGATGAATCCCACCAAAACCACCATTACTCATCACCAGAATCACATCACCTGGTTGCGCCGATTTACTTATCATATCCACCAGCGTATCAAGGTCTGCACTCCAGTGTGCTGGCTGAACACAGGCTTCAGCGACTTCGGCAACCTGCCAGGGAATATGCTGTGGCTGGAACAAAAAGACTTCGTCGGCCCGGCCCAAAGATGGCGCGAGGTCATCTTTGCTGATCCCCATTTTCATGGTGTTGGAACGTGGTTCCAGCACCGCGAGGATGCGTTTGGTGCCACCGACTTTACCGCGTAAGGCCGCAAGCGTTGCCAGAATGGCTGTTGGGTGATGCGCAAAATCATCATATACCGTGACCCCATTCGCTTCACCACGCAATTCCAGACGGCGACGGGCATTGATAAAGGAACCCAACGCTTTCGCGGCATCTGCGGGGGCCACACCAACATGACGCGCAGCTGCAATTGCCATCAGGCCATTGTGCATATTGTGCTCGCCAACCAGCGCCCAGTCTACTGCCGCAACCTGTTCACCATCCAGCCACACTTCCCACTGTGAAGCATCCTGGTTTGCTTTTTTCGCCAGCCAGTGCCCTTGTTCACCAACCAGTTCTTGTTCACTCCAGCAGCCCATTGCCATAACCTGTTTCAGGTTAGTATCGTGCTCCGGCAGAATAATACGCCCCTGTCCTGGCACAATACGCACCAGGTGGTGGAACTGTTTCTGAATGGCTTTCAGGTCGTCAAAAATATCGGCGTGATCAAACTCAAGGTTATTGAGAATCAATGTCCGTGGGCAGTAATGTACAAACTTGGATCGTTTATCAAAGAAGGCGCAATCATATTCATCGGCTTCAATAACAAAGAACGGGCTTTCACCCAGCCGGGCAGAAACATCAAAATTACCTGGCACGCCACCAATCACAAAACCGGGCTGGTAGCCACACTCTTCCAGGATCCAGTTAACCATCCCAGCTGTTGTCGTCTTGCCATGCGTACCCGCAACAGCAATCACCCAACGGTCGCGCAGAACGAAATCATGTAACCATTGTGGCCCGGACATGTACGGGATACTTTTTTCCAGCACCGCCTCAACGCAAGGATTACCACGCGTCATCGCGTTACCGATGATAACCAAATCGGGTTGCGGTTCCAGTTGGCTGGCATCATAGCCCTGAATCAGGTCTATACCCTGTTTTTCCAACAATGTGCTCATTGGCGGGTACACATTGTCATCGGACCCGGTTACTTCATGCCCTAAAGCCCGTGCCAGCATGGCAAGGCCGCCCATAAACGTGCCACAAATTCCCAGAATATGAATACGCATAGCTCTGTCCTTTTCCTTTCTGGCGCACATTCTACCCGTATGTTCTATGATGAATAAATGACTTTTCAGCGAAATCCCATCCTTGCTGGCGCGATTCATCTGTGCGCGTTTATTTTAAACTTTGTTAGTATTGTTTTATTCGCTTTACTCAACCGCTTTACTCCACTGAATGCAGGGAAAGTGTTATGAAAACGTTAGGTGAATTTATTGTCGAAAAGCAGCACGAGTTTTCTCACGCCACCGGGGAACTCACTGCATTGTTATCGGCGATAAAACTGGGTGCCAAAATCATCCACCGCGATATCAACAAAGCAGGTCTGGTTGATATTCTGGGTGCCAGTGGTGCCGAGAATGTTCAGGGTGAACAACAGCAAAAGCTGGATTTGTTTGCCAATGAGAAACTGAAAGCTGCACTGAAAGCCCGCGATATCGTTGCCGGCATCGCTTCTGAAGAAGAAGACGAAATTGTTGTTTTCGAAGGGTGTGAGCATGCAAAATATGTTGTGCTGATGGACCCACTGGATGGCTCTACTAATATCGACGTTAACGTCTCTGTTGGTACTATCTTCTCTATTTACCGCCGCGTTACACCAGTCGGCACGCCTGTTACTCTGGAAGATTTTCTGCAACCCGGCAACCAGCAAGTGGCTGCAGGCTACGTAGTCTATGGCTCATCCACCATGCTGGTTTACACAACCGGTTGCGGTGTTCATGCCTTTACCTACGATCCATCACTGGGGGTTTTCTGCCTGTCTCAGGAGCGCATGAATTTCCCACCGAAAGGCAACACCTACTCCATTAATGAAGGGAACTACATTAAATTCCCACAAGGTGTGAAAAAGTACATTAAGTACTGCCAGGAAGAAGACAAGGCCACCAACCGTCCATACACTTCCCGCTATATCGGTTCCCTGGTTGCTGACTTCCACCGTAACCTGCTGAAAGGCGGTCTGTACCTGTATCCCAGCACAGCAAGCTACCCGGAAGGCAAACTGCGCCTGTTATACGAATGCAACCCTATGGCGTTCCTGGCCGAGCAGGCTGGCGGCAAAGCAAGTGATGGTAAACAGCGTATTCTGGATATTCAGCCAGACAGCCTGCACCAGCGCCGCCCGTTCTTTGTGGGTACAGAACAAATGGTTAATGACCTGGAGCGCTTTATGCGCGAATACCCGGATTCATTGTAAGCCTGGTAATCAGGTCAAACAGGGCGTATAAGCGCCCTGAGTCTGATGACAAACCTCATGTCCGCACAGAAAGAGAGGATGTCACCCAATAAAAAACAAGGAAAATCAATTTATTGATTTTCGGCTGCTAACTAAAAAGAAGGAAAAACCACGCTTTTTCCTTCTTTTTCATCAATCTGACAGGGCGTATCAGCGCCCTGTTTGTATTGCGTATCAGGCAGGGAGTGCCAGCGGCTGTTCAGCTTTTTGCTTATCACTTTCAACCACAGAGGCATCCTCAGCCAGTTTAAACTCCCGAACCACAGCCATTAGTTGCCGTGACTGATTCTCCATCGCCTGCATAGATGAAGCAGAAGCCTGTACCAGGCCGGCATTTTGTTGTGCCGCATCGTCCATCTGATTCACCGCGATATTAATTTGCTCAATTCCATGGCGTTGTTCTTCAGAAGCGGTGGCTATTTCACGCACCAGTTTGGTCATGCGCAAGACTTCCGTGGCTATCTCATCAATCGTTTCCCCGGCTTCCAGGGCCAGTTGCTGGCCTTCATCAACGTGTTCACGGGAGGCCAGGATTAAAGAGCGAATTTCTTTTGCAGCATCGGCGCTGCGCTGAGCCAGATTACGTACCTCACTGGCAACCACGGCAAACCCGCGCCCTTGCTCACCAGCACGCGCCGCTTCCACAGAGGCGTTAAGCGCCAGGATATTGGTTTGAAAGGCAATACCATCGATAACACCAAGAATGTCGCCGATTTTTCGGGAGCTGGTCGCGATATCCTGCATTTTTTCGATGACATAACAGACTTTCTCACTCCCCTGATCTGCCGTGTCGGACACATGCAGCGTCATATCATGGGCCTGATGAGCGTTATCAGCATTCTGTTTCGCTGTCGCGGTAATCTGCTCCATACTGGCTGCTGTTTGCTCTAATGAACTGGCGGTACTTTCGGTACGCTGAGCCAGTTCTGTATTGCCGTTAAGCAATATCTGGCTTCCCTGGTCAATACCCTGTGCCGCGCTTTTCACCTGGCTCATTGAATTCACCAAAGCCGTTCGCATGGCATCAATGGCCTGGCTCAGGCGCCCCAGTTCATTGCGGTTATGGTAACTGGCCGTCCGGGTCAGGTCGCCCTGAGCGACCTGCTCAAGCAGCGCTATGACATTATCAAGTGGGTGCAAAAAGCGGTGGCGCAGCATCAGCCAGGCAATAACCATCACTCCTACAGTTGCCAGTAGCGCAACAACCATCAGGTACAATACCCTGTTCTTTCTGGTCTGTACGCTCTGAACCTGCTGGTTACTGTATTCAGTTGACCAGGACTGGAATGCCTTCATCCGGCCATCAAACTGGTTTGCCAGGGGCACCAGCTGGTTTTCCAGCAAGTTATAATAGTCATCTGCACTTTGCTTGTTCAGTGCAGCCTGCATGGGAACAATGCCTTGTGCATCGTAATCGGAGAAACTTTTGCCTACTGCCTGCAGTAATTCCTCCCCTTTGGTGTCGTTAATCCCACCGGCAACTTGTGTCGTGATGTTTTTACGTGCACGGGCGATATTACTATTAACCTTTTTAACCAACGTAGCGGCATCATCCAGCATGCCAATTTCCATTAAACGAACGGCCTGCCCGGAATCATTGCGCGCACGTAGTAAGGCGATATAGCTCTGGTTTATAACCGCCAGTTGCTGGCTGTGTAACTTGTTAATTTGCTGTAGTGAAGAGGCGCTGTTCTGGAGCGCATAAATACCGATTGCGCTTACCATCAGTATCAGAAATGTCATTATGGCTAACAGGGAGAGCAATGCGGTACGTAGAGAAAGATGTCGTAACATAAAAGAGCCCCGATAGTGGCAAGAACGATTAAAAATATAACAGTACGGTTATCGTCCACTACCGGGGGAAGTTTAATTATTTTTCATGAAGTTACGTCTTTGTTGGCTCTATGTTAACCCTGTTAACAGGAACACTTTGCCGCCCTTCCCAGAACGCCATCAGGCCGCGCTGCATTGCAATAAAAATAAATAACAGAATGCCGATAGCGATTTTGGTCCACCACGAACTCAGCGTGCCATCGAAGTTAATATAAGTCTGAATTAGCCCTTGAATAGACACACCAAACAGAGTACCCAGCACCGTTCCCACACCACCACTAAGTAACGTGCCGCCAATGACTACAGACGCGATGGCATCCAACTCCACTCCAACACCGGCCAGAGCATAACCCGCTGAGGTATAAATAGAAAAAATAATCCCCGCCAGCGTTGCCAGCCCAGTGGAAAGCATATAAATGCCAATGGTGGTGCTGCGGGTTGAAATCCCCATCAGGTTCGCAGATGTGGCACTGCCACCAATGGCATAGACCCGGTTACCAAACTGAGTGCGGCTTGCCACCAGAATGCCAAACACTACCACCACTAACATCACCACACCCAGAAAACTCAGGCGACCACCGCCAGGTATACGCCAGGCCAGAGTGGATAAGGTTTCATAGACAGGGTTATTGATAGGAATTGACTCTTCAGACAACAGATAACTGGCACCCCGTAAGAAGAACATCCCGGCAAGGGTGATGATAAAAGCGGGGATCTTCAGGCTGTCTATCAGTAACCCCATGAAAGCACCGAACCCACATCCCATCAGCAGGATCAATGGAAATGCCACTACCGGAGACATCCCCCAGTCACCCAGCGCTTTTGCCAGAAACACCCCGGTAAAAGCAATAACCGACCCAACTGAAAGATCGATCCCACCGGAGATAATCACAAAGGTCATGCCAACAGCGATAATCCCCAGAAAGGCATTATCGGTCAGGATATTACAAATGACCCGGGTTGAGGCGAAGCCCGGAAACTTAGCCAGGCAGAACAGGTAGCCGAGAATAAACACCAACAGGGTGATCACCAGCGGCAAATTACGCTTCATCATGGCGGCGCCACCTTTTAATCAATGAGATAAAACGCTGTGACTGAACAACCAGCACGCACAGTACGACGATGGCTTTCACCACCTGGTTCATTTCCGGCGGAAAACCGGACAGCAGAATCCCGGTGTTCATACCCTGAATAATCAGCGCCCCCACCACCGACAACACCATATTGAAACGCCCACCCATCAGCGAACCGCCACCGATAACCACGGCAAGAATCGCGTCCAGTTCGAGCCACAACCCGGCATTATTGGCATCGGCACCACGAATATCCGCCGCAACAATGACCCCGGCAATTGCCGCACATAAACCGCTCAACACATAGGTAAGCATCACGACAATACGGGTATTCACCCCGGCGTTTTTTGCCGCACGAATGTTGATCCCTGCCGCTTCAATAAACAGCCCCAGTGCGGTTTTGCGCACCAGAACCCAGAACGCGACCAACGTAACCAGAGTAATTACCACGGGTGTAGGGAAGAACAACAGCGAACCACTACCCAGCCAGGCAAGATGGGGCGAGTTAAAGGTAACAATTTGCCCGGAGGTGATAAGCTGCGCCACGCCGCGCCCGGCGACCATCAGAATCAGGGTGGCAACAAATGGCTGAATTTTGAGTATGGCGACCAGAATACCATTCCATAACCCGGCCAGCATGCCGACGCCCAGTGAAGCCAGAATCACCACCGCCAGAGAATGCCCCTGCACTGTCAGTGCGGCGGCTGTGGCCCCGGCAATTGCCATGGTTGCCCCAACAGACAAATCAATACCGCCGGTGGCAATTACCAGCGTCATACCAATCGCCAGTAATGCCACCGGTGCGGCACGGTTAAGGATATCAATGGGGCTGCCAAACAGGCGGCCATTCTGCAAAATAACCTGAAAAAAGTGGGGAGCGACCAGGCTGTCTACCACTAACACCAACAGTAACGCAATCAATTGCGGGGTGCCCTGCGGCCAGCGGAAACTGCGGCGCTGCTGCCCGGGACCTGATAACGAATGCGGCATCACAATCTCCTCCTTATGCCGCAATGGCATTCATAATGGCGGCGACAGAGAGATCTTTAAGGGGGATCTCGGCAATTTGCTGGCGATCTCGCATGATCACCACCCGGTCGGCATAGCCCACTAACTCTTCAAGTTCCGACGAGATAACCAACAACGCCAGACCATCCGCACAGAGTGTTTCTATCAGGCGGATAATTTCAGCGTGTGCGCCCACATCAATACCGCGGGTCGGTTCATCGAGGATCAGAAATTGGGGTTTGGTGAGCAGCCAGCGGGATAACAAGACTTTTTGTTGATTCCCACCAGATAAAAATTCGATGGGTTGTTCCATGCCTGGCGTACGAATACCCAACTGGCGTATAAACCGCTCGGCTATCTGCTGCTGTTCTTTACGCGGAATGGGGCGTAACCAGCCACGCTGCGCCTGTAGCGCCAGAATGATATTTTCCCGAACAGAAGCTGCAGCAATGATCCCGTCAGTTTTTCGGTCTTCGGGGCAGAAGCCAATTCCAGCGCAGGAAGCCTGATGCGGAGTACGCAGCGACATCGTTTTGCCTTTAATTGCCACACGACCACTGTCGGAAGGCCGAATGCCAAAAATCACCTCTGCGGTTTCGGTCCGCCCGGAACCCAGCAGGCCTGCCAGGCCGACAATTTCGCCCGGGCGCACCGTCAGGTCGAATGGTTTGATTACGCCTTTCTTGCCGTAGCCGGTAAGTTCCACCACCGGTTTGTCGCTCAGTAGTGTTCGCCCGGCTCGCTGCAGCGCGTTTTGTTCAAGCTCACGGCCCAGCATCATCTTAACCAGTTCAATTTGTGGCAAATCTGCGGTGTTCTCCGTGCCAACAAACGCACCGTTACGCAATACGGTAATTCTGTCAGTCACTTCATAAACTTGATCGAGAAAGTGGGTGACAAAGATAAGGCTGGTGCCCTGATCACGCAGTTGGCGCATCAGGGTGAACAACATTTCAACTTCTTTGGTATCAAGGCTTGCGGTGGGTTCATCCAGAATCAGAACTTTGGCTGACAGGTCCACAGCCCGGCAGATAGCAACAATTTGCTGCATGGCAACCGAATAACGATTCAGGGGTTCACGCACATCCAGTTCAAAACCGTAAGAAGCCATTAACTTGCTGGCCCGTCGGAAAATTTCTTTGCGTTGCAGTAAACCAAACCGGCGGGGTTCGCGACCAATAAACAGGTTGTCGGCCACAGACATATTCGGAAGCAGGTTAACTTCCTGATACACCGTACCGATGCCCATGCGCTGTGCGTCTGCTGTGTTTTTCGGCGAGACAGACTGACCTTCCAGGTAAATAGCCCCGGTATCACGCTGATAAACGCCAGTGAGGCATTTGATCAATGTTGATTTACCGGCACCATTTTCACCCAACAGGGCCATTATCTCGCCCCGGCGTAGTTGAAAATCGACATGGTCCAGCGCTTTCACGCCGGGGAAAAATTTACTCAGGCCTTCCGTGCGCAAAATTTCCTGATTATCACGGGTGTTCATCGCGGAGTCTCCGGTCAGGGAAACGGCTCAGGCCATGAAAATAGCCTGAGCCTGGTTGGTTAATAACCCATATGGAGTTTGCGCTCGTATTGCTGTTTTGCTGTGTCTGGCAGATAGAGCGTTGATTTAGTGATAATCGTTTTCGGCGGAATCGTACCGTCTTTCTTGTATTTTTCCAGCGCATCAAAGGCCGGGCCAGCCATATCCGGCGTCAACTCGACACTGGCATTCGCATCGCCCGCCATCATGGCTTTATAGATATCCGGTACACCATCAATAGAGCCGGTGAGAATGTCTTTACCCGGTTTTAACCCGGCTTCTTTAATGGCCTGGATTGCCCCAATGACCATATCGTCATTATGGGAGTAAACCATGCAAATATTTTTGCCGTTGTTCTCCGCTTTAATGAAGCTTTCCATCACTTCTTTACCTTTACTACGGGTAAAGTCGCCAGACTGGGAACGAATGATTTTGATGTTTGGCGCTTTGGCGATAGCTTCAGCAAACCCTTTTTTACGGTCAATCGCTACGCTGGCACCCACAGTACCTTGCAGCTCAACCACATTACACGGCTTACCTGCGACAGTTTTCACCAGCCAGTCGCCAATTAACTGGCCTTCCAGCACGTTGTTGGCTGTTACCGTGGTCATGTACAGAGATTTGTCTTTTACATCAATAGAACGGTCAAGCAGGAATACCGGGATCTTCGCATCTTTGGCTTCTTCCAGCACAGGCTCCCAGCCGGTCGCCACCACAGGTGCAATGAAGATTGCATCCACGCCCTGAGCAATAAAAGAGCGTACCGCTTTAATCTGGTTCTCTTGTTTTTGCTGTGCATCGGCAATTTTCAGGGTAATTCCGCGTTCTTTCGCTTCCGTTTTGGCAACATTGGTTTCTGCTGCACGCCAGCCAGATTCCGAACCAACCTGAGAAAATCCAACCACCAGGGGGGCTGCCATTACTGCTGATGACATAGCCGCTGAAACTGCAGAGACTAAAAGTAACCGCTTCCACATAAGCGTGTCCTCTCGTAGGGTTATTATTGGTAAGAAGTACATCTGCAGGAGAAACTATAGACAATACGGGATGTAACAGAATGCGTTACATCACAATTCAAAAAAGTAGCATAATTGTTAACACCCAGTTTTGGTCAAGGATCGGGCTGGATGAGGCTCCTCACCATACTGGCGTATGCCGTTTTTTTTACCAATGAATTCGCTGGTATTTCTCTTTTGTAACCGGTTACAAGAATTTATAAATAATGCGGCTGGGTTTATGGATTTTTGTGCTAAAAAATACGCTACCTTTTACTTCGAACTTTTCCGGATTAAGAAAAACAGGCGAAGACATTCGGGCGCAGTTGGCTATAATACCCGGCACTTGTTTGCCACACATTAAAGGAAACAGACATGAGCTTACTGAACGTACCAGCAGGCAAAGATCTGCCGGAAGACATCTACGTTGTTATCGAAATCCCGGCTAACGCTGACCCTATCAAATATGAAGTCGACAAAGAAAGCGGCGCACTGTTTGTAGACCGTTTCATGTCTACTGCTATGTTCTACCCGTGCAACTACGGCTACATCAACCATACCCTCTCTCTGGACGGTGACCCGGTTGACGTACTGGTGCCGACTCCGTACCCGCTGCAGCCGGGTTCTGTTATTCGTTGCCGTCCGGTTGGCGTACTGAAAATGACCGACGAGTCTGGCGAAGATGCCAAACTGGTTGCGGTACCGCACACCAAACTGAGCAAAGAATACGACCACATTAAAGATGTGAACGACCTGCCAGAACTGCTGAAAGCACAGATCACCCATTTCTTTGAACACTACAAAGATCTGGAAGCTGGCAAATGGGTGAAAGTTGACGGTTGGGACAACGCTGAAGCCGCTAAAGCTGAAATTGTTGCTTCTTTCGAACGCGCTGCCAAAAAATAATGCCTGATACCGCCGTGCGGCGCGATGCCGGTGGTGAGGTGCTCACAACACCAGTCAGCGCATGAATCATTAAGCACTGCCCTGCGGCAGTGCTTAATTTTTAAGTTTTATAATGCCTTTCCCACACACTCCCTGTTTTCACTCTACTGATTAAGCACATGTAAATCAGGCAGGCCGGTCACAAGCAAGAAGCTGCTGCGCACATTATGCATGTATCACTCACCACCGAAGTGCTATCCGGCAATACAACCAGGTTATTCAGGTTGGCGTTGTGAACGGGAGAAACAAGCATGACCGGGGAAAGTGCATCAGGGCATCAAGAAAAAAACACCGCCAGGCTTCTGGCGGTGTTTTTGTGGTGAACTTACTAACAGTACCGGCGGGTTACTTGAATTTATCTCTGTCCAGCCAGTTACCTGTATCAATGTAAGTGAGCCCTTCAACAGAGCGCTGGTAGACATACATCCAGGCGGAACCAAACGGCGTTTGAATTAACTGCCGGCTGTATTCCCCCGCTTTGGTACGCAACGCATCCAGTTCAGCCAGAGTGGAAGCATCAATACGGTATACTTCACCAAAAACGGTTCCTTCTCCCGGCACAGCGCCAGGATAATGCCCCACACTGTATAACTGATAATGTTCTACTGTATGATCGCCTAACCACTGCGCGTTGGTCATCCAGTGACTGTTACCTTGTTTGCGTCGTAAACTGCCGTAAACAAATATTCGCATTGCTAAAACTCAAACTGATAGAGCAAATCGAGCGCCTGATCAACCCCAGACACCGCTTCCAGATACAGCTTAGGCATCAGCCGATAACGCAAGGTGAGCGTTGCCAGTGAGTCAAAGATACCTACCCCGTATTTCACTTGCAGACCCGGCAGTACATAACCGCTGACCACCACCTGAGAAGAGTCCCCCGCACCTGTGGTATCCAGCGACAAGTTTTTGACGCCAAATGTCTCTCCGATTTTACCCACAACCTGCCCACTTTGTGCAACCCCCATTCCAATTAACATGGAAGTCATGGCTGCACCATCACCCTGTTCGCTACTCAGACCCTGTCCACGCAGTAAATACGACAGCGCTTCCTGTTGCGACATAGCAGGGTCAGAGAAGATTTCTGCTTTCGGCTCATCCGCCATCCCCGTGACACGCACCCCAGCCACCACATTGTCTTGTGTGGCATCAGGGTTACGAATTGCTTCAATATTGAGAGAAGGCTGATCCGGCGGGCCGGAGAACAGCAGAATCCCTTTGCGTACGATCAGATCCTGACCGTAGGCATGGAAGCGTCCTTCAGGAATATTAATCTGCCCGTTAAGGCCCAGGCCTTGTTTGTCCTGAACCACTTTCAGGTCACCATCCAGCCGGGCTTTCAGGCCAAAGGCATTCAGACGCACATTGTTGCCAATATGAATCTTCAGGTTACTGTTAATTGGAATCGATGCAGTTTTGGGCTGAACAGGCTGCAGGTTGTCATTCAGCATCACTTCATCATCTGATACACCCACTGCACTTTCGGGTAAATCATGCACCACAATACGCGCCCAGGGAACGTCCACGCTGCCGTTCAGCATAAACACCGAAGGTGTGGCATCAAACACGATATCCGGCGAGACATCCATACGCACCATTGGTGGTACAGTAATACGCACCCGGCTGCCTTTGGCGGCGATTTGCGCTTTCCAGTTATCCAGTTGCGCCCAGTCGGCAAAACCGCTCAGGCTGATTTGCCCTTTTGATGTCCGTACTGTCCCTTGCAGGGTGGAACGCTGACCGGTGAAGGCCATAGTGACATCACTCGGTTGCATATCGAAAGGCATAAAGTTGGCCTGCAACCCCAGGTCACTCATCCGCACCTGGCCGAATAACTGTGGTTTTTGGGCATCACCGCCCAATGTCAGGCGGGCATTAACTTTACCATTCGCTTTTTTACCTGCGGTAAAGACAGGGTTCAGGAAATCCAGTGAAAAGTTGGTCAGATTGACATTGCCAGACAGTTGCCGCCGCCCTTGCGGGTCTTTGACCTGGAGTTTGCCATCCAGTTGACCATTGTTGACCAGGCGCACCAGCCAGTCGGCCTGTGCCAGGTCATTATGTATAGCCGCGTTTACTGTCAGTGCGTCAAATTCCACTGGCAGGTGCCCGTTGCTCATTGCCTGGTTAACCTTCACCCCTTTACCGGCCAAATGAATGGTCGCCTCTGGTAAACCGGGCTTAGTGCTGTCCCAGGATACATCCGCGTTACCACTGAATACACCTGAGGCTTTAGTGCCTTCCGGCAGTAAGTCTTTCAGCATCGCCAGGTCGAAGCGATTAAGGTTGATACGCGCCCGGCCACTGTGCCCGGCTTCTATCGGTTGTGGAACACAAAGTTCCGCATTGGGGTTGCGCCAGCAATGAACGCCTATCGCAATGCGTTGCTCCTGGTTGCGGTAATCCAGCGATACGGGCTGGGTTAATAACCAGGGGCCGACCGGCGTGTCAAAGCGGGTATTGCTCAGTGTGCCCTGCCAGCGTTCCTGCTGCCGGTCAAAGTGCCCGCTCAAGCTTAAATGGCCGGATACAGGCTCCCCGGAAACCTCCAGTTTCATCTGGTGCTGGTTCTCATTACCTTCTGCATTTAGCGCGACACGCGTTATTGCGAGACCTGGCTGGGTGATATTCCCCACCAGCACTTTCAGGTGCCCGCCAATTTGCTCACCCGAGCTGATATCGCCATCGACATTCACTGAGCTGACAGAAAGCGCCTGCCAGCGCAGGCGATGGGCCTGAATCGAAGCAAATAGTTGCGGCGCAGCCATATCGCCCCGCACTTTTACGAGCCCTTTTGCGGTACCACCTAAACCAGGCAGTGCATTATCCAGCGCTGGCGCATCAATGCTGGCATCAAGCTTCAGTGTTTTTTCACCCACTTCACCCTGTACTGCAACGGTATTACGGCCTAACGCAATGTTCAGTTTTGGGATAAGCCACTGCATGTAGCTGTTACCACGCAGATTCCCTTCGATATTGAGCGGGTTCTGCTTCACATTTCCTTTCAGGGCTATTTCCGGTACGGAAACTTGCCATGTGCCGCCATACAGGCTGCCACGGGTTTTTACCACACCGTCCACCCGGGAAGGCCAGTCCGGGTATTGTTTCGCGGTGTTAATGCCCGCAAGTGTCAGTTCACTGTGCCAGCTTATCGCTTTGCTCCAGTCAACCACCGCAGTTAAATCGGTATTCCCCTCCAGCGCCGCGATGCGCAATTTATCCAGTACAAACTGCTGTGTAGTGCCTTTGCCATTTAACGTAATTGCTGCCGGGGGAACCTGGTCGCCTTTCACATGGGAAGCGAAACTCACCTGGTAATCGCGCATGCTTCCGGTAACAGACAGCTTAAGGTCGTGTACCTGATATTGCGCCGCGCCTTCCAGCGGCCAGGCGAGCTGTGGCGATGACACTTGCAGGTTAACCGGCAACCCGGCTTGCGCCAGTTGTGTTTCACCACTGACATCCAGGTTTACCGGACCAGAAAGGTTCAGACCCAGCCCCAGTTTGCTGCGCAGGCCGCCGTTAAGGTTGAGTTTAATTTTCTCGCCTTTCAGCGGCGCTGTATTCAACGAAGCGTTCAGGGTGAGAGCAACCGGCCAGTCTGCGCTGAGGGTAGCCTTCCCACTGGCGTTCACCAGCCCTTCACTGGAATCGACATCCAGAGTATCGAGTTTCAGGTGCCCGTCGGTTCCCGTCACTTTGAGCAGGAGTTTATTGACCGTGATATCGCTGTCACCTGTCAGGCGTAGTTGCTTACCCGTAAATTGCGCAATGGTGAGATTAACAGGCAGAGTGACATGGTCCATTTCTGGCAGCAGCGGTTTGGCAAACAGTTTTTCCAGCGTCTCGCCCAGTGGTGGTTCCTGTACTTGCTGTGTTGTGCCTGTGCGCTGTTTGTCGCCCGCTGTAACCGCCTGTTTTGCTTCAACCACCGCTTTCGCTGCGCCTTGCGGCGTTTTCGGCAGGGCTATTAACAGGCCTTCAAGGGTGGTGGGAGTAATGGTCAGATTACGACCTTCCCAGTTGACGCCACTGTGGAATGCCATCAGCGAGACCGTTGTGTCATCAATACTGACATTGACGTTTTCAACCGCAATTCGCGATAACGTGATGGCATAAGGTGTACTTAAATTAAGCGGCCCGCTCTCTTCTTCCTGAGCCGGTACTGACGGCGGCATTTTGCTGGAGTCGATGGCCACATTGATGTCTTTCAGCGCTAAATCATTTATGCAAAATTTGCTGTGCCACAAGCAGCGCAGGCTGACAGACAAATGTACCCGCCCGGCGTTTACCGCAACGCCTGGCTGTTCGTAGCGAATCTGGCTGAGCGTGAGATTACGCCAGCCCCCTTCTACATTGCCAATATGCAACCCTGGCACCCAGCGGTTCGCTGCACTGAACAACACATGCAACCCCGGAGTGGTTCCCACCAGGAAGCCCACAACACCAAAAATAAATACCACCACCAGAATGACGGCGAGGCTGATTTTTTTCCAACGACTCATAATTCAGGCCCCAGACCGATGTAAAACTGCACGCCATGTTCCTTTTTATTCCCCACCGGCATGGCAAGGTCTAACTTAATGGGCCCAACCGGCGACTGCCAGCGCACCCCAAAACCTGCACCGGTTTTGAAATCATTCGCGTCAATCGCACTTACTGCTTCCCCTGAATCAACAAACACCGCGCCCCACCATTTGCCAGTTACGTTGTACTGGTATTCCAGCGAGCCGGTAACCATTTTTGATGCCCCGATCAGTTTACCGTCGCTGTCTTTCGGTGAAATGGATTTATATGAGTAACCACGGATACTGCGATCGCCTCCGGCAAAGAAACGCAAATCAGGAGGGACTTTGTCGAAATCCCCGGTTTCAATCCAGCCAACAGTGCCGCGCATTACAAAACGGTGGCGCTCTGCCAGGGTGCGAATCCAGGTGTTTTGGGCCTGCATCACCAGGAAATCGACATCTGAGCCCCATGACGTGTTGGAGATATCGACTGAATAGCGTTGAGAATCTCCCCAGACTGGCATTAGCCCGCCACGCGAGCGGGTACGGCTGAAACTCACACCAGGGTAAATCAACATCGTGGTATTGGTGACACTGGCCTGGGTAAAGTGGTCAAGGCTCCAGCGCAAGTTCAGTGCCCGTTGCCAGCCGGTATCCAGTTCCCAATAGCGAGACACCGCAAGCGTTGTGGAGTCGGCCTGGGTATCGTTCAGATCGGTGCGCTTAAACCCTCCCTGCAACAGGTAGTACTGTTCAAGCGGGCTTTTCAGCAAGGGGACTTTGTAACTGAAATCCAGCGTTTGCTCCGGCGCAGACAGGCTGGTGCTGGTGGTCAGGCTGTGACCATAGCTGTTAACCCAGGGTTTTTTCCACGACGCTTTGATACGTGGGCCTACATCAGTGGAGTAACCAACCCCGGTTTCAACTGTATTTTCTGTACGCGGTGTGACCACGCCCTCAAGTGGCAATATTTTAGTTTTGCGAGATTTATCAAACTCTGGCGCCACAACCACAGAATTAAACCAGCCTGTGGCGGAGAGCCGGCGGTTCAGTTCGGCAAGGTCACTACTGGTGTAGTAATCACCTTCTTTGAAGGGCACCAGGTTTTGCAGGTATTCATCGCGAATTTGTGAACCTTTGAAGGTCACTGTGCCGAAACGGTAACGCTGACCACTGTCATAGTCGATATCCCAAAAAGCTTCATGCCTGCCCAGCGACACACCCAACTGGCTCTTTTTAAAATCGCTGTCGAAATAGCCTTTACGTAAGGCTTCGGTTGTCAGTGATTTTTTAAAGTTTTCGTAGGTTCCATGGTTCAGGATAGTGCCCTTTGCCGGGCGTTTTTTCAGTAGTGCGAGGTAATCCGGGTCTTTGCTCGCCCCACCGCGCAAAATCACCTCAGTGCCACCAATTCTGACCGGCTCACCCGGCGTGACTTTAGCAATCAGCACCTGGCGGCCAACTTTCGGTGGGGGCTGTAAATCAAAATCAATCACAGGTTCATAATAACCGAGTGCCCGCAACCCTTTGCGAATGGCATCATCCACGCGTGCCTCAAAACGGCGGTCTGGCGTGACTTCATCACTTTCAATGGTTGAAAGCTGCGCGCGCACGTTTTTTTGCAATTCTCCCGACAGTCCTTCAACTTGCAAACGCACGCTGGCCGCACTGGCCAGGCTGCTGGTAAGTAACAAACTTACGCAACAAATGATTCGGATATGAGGCACTTTTTCTCCTGATCTTCCCTTGTTCCCACCCCTGGGATACAACATGAACCGCTCCGCGGCATAACAAAACCTCAACACTTGAGGTTGAAAAACAGATACCGGCCCTGATATTTCTACTAGTTAGCGTAGCCGTATTTGCTGCAATCCGCCTGATGGCCGTCTTACTACGAGGGCCGGTAACTGGCGGGCAAACAGCCAGTCTGAAAAACAGGCACCCGATAATTTTTGCTATGACAGTAGGTTATGTTGACGCACTGTAACAAAAATGAACGCGCTGGATTACAGAGCGTATATTGTGTGCAAATATAGTGCCTGTGACAACCGCCCAAGGGCAGTCCAGTTTCTGAAAAGTGGAGAGAAAACCATGGTAAATTTGTTTACCAAGTCGACGCCTGTGGCACAGTCGCAAGCATTACCCGGGCGTAAAACTCCGATGCCTGTCGCCCGGTTACACGCCGTTAATGAACACTCAATGACCCACGTTCCGGATGGTATGGAAGTGGCATTATTTGCGATGGGATGCTTCTGGGGTGTGGAGCGCCTGTTCTGGCAACAACCTGGGGTATACAGTACCGCGGCAGGTTACACCGGTGGTTTTACCCCCAATCCAACTTACCGCGAAGTGTGTACCGGGCAAACCGGCCACGCAGAAGCAGTGCGTGTTGTTTATGACCCGGCCGTGATCAGTTATGAGCAGTTATTGCAGCTATTCTGGGAAAATCACGATCCGGCTCAGGGAATGCGCCAGGGTAACGATATTGGTACCCAGTATCGCTCTGCCATTTACCCGCTAACCGAACAACAGTCGGCTGCGGCGAAAGCCAGCCTGGTTCGCTTCCAGTCAGCCATGAAGGCGCAAAATGACAATCGGGCGGTAACAACAGAAATTGCCACGGCGCTACCGTTTTACTATGCGGAAGACGAACATCAGCAATATTTATACAAAAATCCGGAAGGCTACTGCGCGCTCGGAGGAATTGGCGTTTGCCTGCCGCCTCAGTCGTAATTTCACATGAAAACTGGTTAAATCATCGCCTGCTGGCAGGCCATGCTGCCCTTAGGTTATACTGAATACGAAATTGCCGGCCCAGCGCTTACGGGCCGGTTTTTAGTGTCTGTCACATGGATAATCAACTTTCCCTTCCGAGGATCTGGCGTTACGCCGGATAAGATATGTTAAACAGTATATTAGTCATACTCTGTCTAATCGCCGTCAGTTCGTTTTTCTCGTTGTCTGAGATTTCACTGGCGGCCTCCCGTAAAATCAAACTCAAGTTGCTGGCGGATGAAGGCAACATAAACGCGCAACGCGTTTTGAAAATGCAGGAAAACCCCGGCATGTTCTTTACCGTGGTGCAAATTGGCCTGAACGCTGTGGCTATTTTGGGTGGTATTGTTGGCGACGCGGCATTCTCACCTGCCTTCAAGAGCCTGCTCATCCGTTTTATGGCACCGGAGTGGTCAGAGCAACTGAGCTTTATTCTCTCTTTTTCACTGGTTACTGGCATGTTTATTCTGCTGGCGGACCTGACACCGAAACGCATAGGTATGATAGCGCCGGAAGCGGTCGCCTTACGGATAATCAACCCCATGCGCTTCTGCCTGCTGGTTTTCCGTCCACTGGTGTGGTTCTTCAACGGTATGGCTAACGTGATTTTCCGCCTGTTCAAGCTGCCAATGGTGCGCAAAGACGATATCACGCCTGACGATATTTACGCCGTAGTCGAAGCTGGCGCTCTGGCCGGGGTGCTGCGTAAACAGGAACATGAGTTAATTGAAAACGTGTTCGAACTGGAATCCCGCACAGTGCCTTCTTCCATGACATCACGCGAGAACATTATCTGGTTCGATTTACATGAAGATGAGCACAGCCTCAAAACCAAAGTGGCAGAACACCCACACTCCAAGTTTTTGGTGTGTAACGAAGATATCGACCACATTATTGGCTATGTCGATTCTAAAGAGTTACTGAACCGTGTACTGGTCAACCAAAGTCTGGTGCTGACCAGCGGTGTGCATATCCGCAATGTGTTAATTGTACCGGATACGCTGACGTTATCTGAAGCGCTGGAAAGCTTCAAAAGTGCCGGTGAAGACTTCGCGGTGATTATGAATGAGTACGCACTGGTTGTTGGGATCATCACGCTGAACGATGTGATGACTACGCTGATGGGTGATCTGGTAGGCCAGGGCATGGAAGAGCAAATTGTTGCCCGTGATGAAAACTCCTGGCTGGTTGAAGGTGGAACACCTATTGATGACGTAATGCGCGTACTGGATATCGATGAATTTCCCCAATCAGATAATTATGAAACCATTGGTGGTTTCATGATGTTTATGCTGCGCAAGATCCCCAAACGAACCGATGCGGTGAAATATTCCGGCTACAAGTTTGAAGTGGTGGATATTGATAACTTCCGCATTGATCAGTTACTGGTTACCCGGCTGGACAGCAAGCCCGTTACCCTGGTACCCAAACTTCCTGACTCTTCAGACAAGAGCGTTGCCTGATAACGCCCTGCATTTTTGCCCGGCCAGGCAGAGGAACGTGCCAGGCCAGTGAGGTACAAAAACAGAAACGGCCCTCAAGGGCCGTTTTTTTGTCTGCGCTACCGGAACCTAAGCCATTTCTGCCTGCAAACGTGTTACCTGGCGGTTGACCTCAGACATGATAGCTAAATGTTGCTTATCTTTTACCCTGGGTAGAAGAATGCGACCTTTATCAAATTCAAATGCACCTATGTCCTTGATGTACAACCGTCCACGAAACAGGATTTTTACGTACTTAGCCACTTGAAGTGGATTGTAACGCTGAAAGATTTTCATTTTTTACTTTCTCCTGCAATACCGCCGCCTCCGACAGTCAAATCTGACTCAGTCGTATTAAGGAGCGGAATAAACAACGTTATTAAATATAGCCTAAGGGTCAGAAAAGCCCTAGTGCCTATAATTATTTTTACCTTTCTATGACAGTATTTCAGAGGATTCTTTGCAAACCTCTACACTGCCCAGTATAAGTATTCAAAATCATGTCAAATTGTGCGCGCGCCCACAAACTGGCACCGTCTTTGCCAATATGGATCACAAAAAACCGATATGCTTAAAGCTCAGGGCCATCTGGTCCGATCACCTGCAATAAAACAAAAGGATATCGATGATGAGACTGAGCAACCTGCTGGCATTCGCCCTGCTGCTGCTTCCCCTGGTAACATCGGCTCATAACCTGACGTTAAATCAGCGCGTACCGCCAACGGGGGTAAACGATAAAGGAGAATTGTTACTGAAAAATGATCAGTTCAGCTATCAGCCCTGGAATAGTGCGCAACTGGTTGGCAAAGTACGCGTTGTCCAGCATCTTGCCGGGCGGACGTCGGCAAAAGAGATGAATGACCCGCTTATTGAAGCTATCAAGCACGCAGGCCTGCCGAAAGACCGCTACCAGACCACCAGCATCGTGAATACTGACGATGCAATTATAGGAACCAGTCTGTTTGTACGTAACAGCATTGAAGACAGTAAAAAACAGTACCCCTGGTCGCAGTTTATTGTCGACAGCGATGGCGTGGTTCGCAAAGCCTGGGGCTTAAAACCGAAAAGCTCTGCCATTATTGTGCTGGATAAAACCGGGAATGTGGCGTGGGTAAAAGATGGTGCGCTGACACCTCAGGAAGTGCAGCAAGTGATTAGCCTGCTGCACCAGTTAGTTAATAAATAGAGACTCTGAAGCCGGGGTTCAGGAATGACTCTCGTGGTGTGTAATCAAGGGTTTTACCCTGCCAGTCATGCACTTGCGCCCCGGCAGCAACAGCCACTGCGTGGCCCGCCCCTGTATCCCAAACGTTGGTTGGCCCGAAGCGCGGATACAGTTGTGCAACCCCTTCCGCCACCAGGCAAAACTTAAGCGAAGAACCAATAGACGTTGTCTGGTGTTCGCCGAGTTGTTCCAGATATTCTGTTAATTCTGCATCGGCGTGGGAACGGCTGATGACCACTAATGGCGGGTGTGCTTCGCGTACCTGAATTTGTTTGCGCACACCACACTCTTCTTTCCATGCTTTCCCATTCGCTGCGCTGTACATAACCTTAAGTACCGGCGCATACACCACACCCAAAACCGGTTTCCCTTGCTCAATCAGTGCAATGTTCACCGTAAATTCCCCATTGCGTTTGAGAAACTCTTTGGTGCCATCCAGCGGATCCACCAGCCAGTAGCGTTGCCAGTGCTGGCGCTCATCCCACGCGGCAGGCGCTTCTTCGGATAACACGGGGATATCGGGGGTCAGTGACTGGAGACCAGCCAGAATAACTTTGTGTGCGGCAATATCGGCCGCTGTCACCGGGGAATTGTCAGCTTTATGGGTTTCCTCTACAGGTTTTTCACCCTGGTAAACCGCCATAATGGCAACACCGGCATCGCGCGCCAACTGGCATATCTGTTCTAACATTATCCACCTCTTACGCTAAGCGCTAAACGGTTCTGGCGCTGTAATACCTTGTTTTTACATGATGTTGTTTATACCGCATTATGCGTCCACAGACTACGGCCGCATTGGTGGCAATCCGTAAACAACAGCCATATAAAGCATAAGCCTGGCACAGCCCGCAATGAGATGCCTGTGCAGTTCATGGCACTGAGGCGCTACTGGCGCGCCTGCCGGGAAGATAATACATCAGGCAGGTTTTGTTCTATCCAGTCGGCCAGCGCAGACACTTTGTCGCTCACTTCCTCGCCCATCGGAGTCAGACTGTATTCAACATGCGGAGGAATAACCGGCAATACACGGCGATGGATAAAGCCATCGCCCTCCAGCCATTGCAGTGTTTGTGCCAGCATTTTTTCACTCACCCCGCCAATCCTGCGCCGTAAGTCGCTGAAACGGTGCGTACCATCCCGCAAGGCAACCAGAATTAACACGCCCCAACGGCTGGTGACATGCTTAAGCACTTCCCGCGAAGGGCATTTTTCCGCAAATAAATTACCTTCGCGTAACTGTTCACTGAGCGAGCCTGTTTTAAGTTTCACATCTGCCATTTCACACTTACCTTTTTGTATGTACTTACTAAAAGTTAGCACAGTTGCTATGCTTCAGCAACAGACACAAACTCAGTATGAAAAACCAGGAGACTTATCATGATTGCAATTACCGGTGCGACAGGGCAGTTAGGCCACGAAGTGATAACCGCGTTGCTGAAAAAACATCCCCCCGAATCACTGGTTGCTATTGTGCGTAACCAGAGCAAGGCACAAAGCCTGGCGGAAAAAGGGATTCATGTGCGGGTTGCCGATTACAGTGACAAAGACGCACTGCGCACTGCGTTAGTGGGTGTCGAAAAATTACTGCTGATTTCCTCCAGCGAAGTGGGACAGCGTGCCGCACAACACCGCAATGTGATTGAAGCGGCTGTGCAAACCGGAGTAGGGTTGCTGGCGTACACCAGCCTGTTGCATGCCGACACCTCGCCACTACAACTGGCGCAAGAACACCGGGAGACGGAGCAAATGCTGGCCGATTCTGGCCTGCCTCATGTTCTGTTGCGCAATGGCTGGTATACCGAAAACTATATGGCGAGTGTCCCTGCGGCACTGGCTCACGGGGTAATTCCGGGTTGCGCCGGAGAAGGCAAAATTGCCTCTGCCAGCCGTAAAGATTACGCCGAAGCGGCAGCCCAGGTTCTGAGCCTGGAAAACCAGGCCGGAAAAATATACGAACTGGCTGGCGATGAAGCCTGGACGCTGTCTGAACTGGCGCAACTTCTCAGCGATACCAGTGGCAAACAGGTGGCTTACCAGAACATGAGCGAAGCAGACTATGCGGCATTACTGGAAGGTGCTGGCCTGCCAGGACCTTTTGCAGCAATTCTGGCAGATTCCGATACTGGTGCGTCAAAAGGTGGGCTGTTTGATGATACCCACCAAATCAGCACATTAACCGGTCACCCAACAACATCCTTACTGACCAGCTTAAAAAACGCGCTGTAAATGTTAAATTACGGTTATATACTGTGAGAATAACTGCTGCCGCAGGTATCCCCTGCGGCGCAAGTGGATTGTTCACTGGTCATTGTTTTTCAGCGATATATAACGAGGTTAACTGTGCAGGGCGTACCAGACCATTTTACGGATGAGCGGGACTCCGCCCGTTTCCGCCAGTTTTCTGCCCTTCCCGGTGTCGAGTTATATCACGCACATATCTCCCGTTACGCCTTCGAACCCCATACTCATGAAGCCTTTGGTATTGGCACCATTGAAGCCGGAGCTGAACGCTTTCGTTACCGGGGAACACATTATGTTGCCGCCGTAAACTCACTGGTCACTATGAATCCGGACGAGCTGCATACCGGCGAGTCCGAAACTCCCGATGGCTGGCGTTACCGTATGATCTACCTTGAACCCGCGCAGTTGGCGGAAATCACAGGTATTGATCAATGGTGGTTTAACGATGTAGAGCGTTGTGATGCCTTGCGCGCGGCACAAACTGGCAGGCTGATAGGCGCATTGTGGTCGGCCGAAACCCCACTCGCACAACAAAGCCTGTTGCTTGACCTGATTGACACTATCCGGCCTTATGCCAGTCATGGTCGTTTACCGGGTTTGATGAACGCCCCGCGCTTCGACCAGGTACGCCACTACCTGCATGATAACTATATGCACCCCGTCACGCTGGGAGAACTTGCCCAGGTAGCGGCACTCAGCCCTTACCACTTTCTGCGCCAGTTCAAAGCGCAATATCATGTCACACCACACCAGATGCTGATGGCGATTCGCCTGTGGCGCGCCAAACTGTTTCTGGCACAAGGCATGCCTGCAGCAGAAGTCGCCAGTGCGACAGGCCTTACTGACCAGTCCCACCTTACCCGGACGTTTAGCCAGCGCTATGGTCTGACCCCTGTGCGTTATCAACGCCAGGTGTTGGCCCGCTAAAAGCGCAATCTGATACAATATTTCATTGAATGCTGTCAGGCAGAGTAACCGCAGACTGAACAAAGGAGAGTGCATGTTTGCGGGCGTACTTTACGCATTAGTTGCCGGGCTGATGTGGGGGCTGATTTTTGTTGGCCCATTAATTGTGCCGGAATACCCGGCTGCATTGCAGTCGATGGGGCGTTATCTGGCGTTGGGGATTATTGCTCTCCCTCTCGCCTGGGCCGGGCGTAAGCAGTTGCGTAAGCTCACATCACGCGACTGGTGGGCAGCTTTGCAGCTGACTATGATGGGGAACCTGATCTATTACGTCTGCCTTGCCAGCGCCATTCAGCGTACCAGCGCGCCCATAACGACCATGATTATCGGTACACTACCGGTGGTTATCCCTGTTTTTGCCAACCTGCTTTACAGTAAACGCGATGGTAAATTGCCCTGGCGGCGGATGGCGCCGGCACTGGCCTGCACACTAGCCGGGTTAATCTGTGTAAATATTGCCGAGATTTCCCAGGGGTTACCTCACTTTACGCTATGGCGTTATCTGAGCGGTATTCTGCTGGCACTGGTGTCGGTAGGTTGCTGGACCTGGTACGCACTGCACAATGCGCGCTGGCTGAAAGAGAACCCAGCGCACCACCCGCTTATGTGGGCAACAGCGCAGGCTCTGGTGACACTGCCTGTATCTCTGGCTGGTTATGCGGCTGTTTGCCTGTGGGTATCAGCCGTGACTCCTCTGTTCCCGCTCCCTTTTGGCCCGCGTCCGGATGTATTTATTGTGCTGATGGTGACAATTGCGGTGCTGTGTTCCTGGGTTGGTGCCCTGTGCTGGAATCAGGCAAGCCAGCGGTTACCCACCGTGGTGCTCGGGCCATTGATTGTGTTTGAAACACTTTCTGGCCTGCTGTATACATTTTTAATGCGCCACAGCATTCCGCCCCTGGTCACTCTGAGTGGCATTGCATTTCTGGTGCTGGGCGTGGTGATGGCGGTACGCAGCAAACCGGTGCCACCGGTACCAGAAAATATCGCAACACCAGTCACGCTGGAGAAATAACCTGATGCCACGGTCTGCGGCATCAGGATAATCACCGTTTAAAAGGCTTCCCAATTATTTTCTGCGGCCGGAGACGGTTGCACGCTCAGCTTCGGTGCCGCCACGGCGGCAATCTGAGGTTTTGTCGCTACAGTCACCGGCTGGCTGTTGTGCAGTTTGAATACAGCAACCACCTGGTTGAGTTGGGCTGCCTGCTGTTCAAGGGCACTGACTGCTGCTGCAGACTCTTCTACCAGCGAAGCGTTTTGCTGGGTGACGTTATCCATTTCAGAAACCGCCAGACTGACCTGGTCAATACCGTGGCTTTGTTCGTCAGAGGCAGAAGAGATTTCGCCCATAATATCTGTGACCCGAGTTACGGCACCCACGATTTCACGCATGGTGTCCCCAGCTTCACGCACCAGATCACTGCCGGTCTGCACCCGCTCACCAGAGTTTTCAATTAAGGTTTTTATTTCTTTTGCCGCCTGTGCACTGCGTTGGGCCAGGGTGCGTACTTCGCCGGCCACCACAGCAAACCCCCGCCCCTGCTCACCAGCACGGGCAGCTTCGACAGCGGCATTCAGCGCCAGAATATTAGTCTGGAACGCAATACCATCAATCACATTGGTTATCTGCGCAATCTGGCTGGAACTGCTGGCGATTTCATCCATGGTTTTCACGACATTGTTCACCACATCCCCGCCTTTACGTGCGGTATCAGAAGCATTACGCGCCAACTGTGTTGCCTGGCGGGCATTGTCAGCATTCTGTTTTACTGTTGCGGTAAGCTGTTCCATGCTTGATGCGGTTTCTTCCAGCGAGGCTGCCTGTTGTTCTGTCCGGGCTGACAGATCATTACTGCCGGCTGCGATTTCGCTGACACCAATAAAAATCGTATCGGTACTACTGCGCACGGAACTGACAGTTTGAATCAACGCCTGCTGCATTTGGTGCAAACTGCCAGCAAGACGGCTCATCTCACTACGCCCTTCGCTCAGGATACGCCGGGTCAGATCTCCACTGGCAATAGCCATAATGTGTTCCATGACTTCATGCAGTGGCTGAAGTAATACACGTTTGAGAAAGAACCAACTGGCAATAATAACAGCAATGACAATCACCATGACGCTCCCCAGAATCCACATCATCCGTGCATAATCTGAATTGTTTTCGTTTGCCCCTTCACTGCTGAGTTTAGCCTGCTCCTGGCGCCAGGCTTTGTAGACTTTCTGCATGGCCACTTGTTTTTGCTCAACTTTTTGCGCATACATGCCTTCCAGGTCACCTTTTCCCAGCATCGTGGTCATGGTGCTCAGTGTCGTGGAGTAATGAGCGTATTCCGCTTCCAGTGAAGCCGTCAGTTGTTCATCAAGGCCAGGGGTATTAGGCAATTTTTTGTAATTCTGGAAATGGGCATCGGCCTCTTTCAGCAGACTGTTGCTTTTATTTATCAGACTGTTGAGGTCTGTGGCGTTGATAGTGTTTGCCATACTGCTCTGCAACCGTAACATACCGCGGTTCAGCGTAACCCGGGCCTGGTTCAGGCTAATCCAGGCATCGGTCATTTCATAAACATTCTGGTTAGAGATTTGCGCAAGCGAGAAATTCTGTTTGTCGTTGTTTAATGCCTTCATAAAAAAAGCTGCAGAAACTAATTGCATCGCGCCCAGTACAGCAAGCACGGCAATAAGCAATGTTACTACCTTGATTCTTTTAAACATTATTAACCTTCACTTCTTCATAAATGAGTAGCCTGCAAACAATATCGGCAACATGGCTCACAAATTTAATGCTTTATTTCCCACGAAAAATTGCGTTATGCGATAGTTAAAGGTTTTCCATTTCCCCATAACCAAATCTCACACTGGACACAGCCTATAAGATGCATTTAAAATACATCTTATAGGCTAACTGAGTGAGGTGATGTTATGGCTTTTCGGGAACAGGCATTAGGTGAACTGGCATTAACCATTCCACGCGCTTGCGCGTTATTCCGCCGCTATGATCTTGATTTTTGTTGTGGTGGCAGGCAAACCCTGCAGCGGGCAGCAGAGCGTAAGGGGCTGGATTTACAGGCAATAGAGGCTGAGTTGACTGTGCTGTCTACGCAGCCGCATATACAGTCATGGGCAGGTGAACCACTTAGCGACATCATCGACCACATTCTGGTGCGTTACCATGACAGGCACCGGGAACAGTTACCTGAACTGATTGCGCAGGCTGAAAAAGTCGAGCGGGTACATGCCAGCAAGCCATCGGTTCCAGCGGGTCTTGCAAAGTATCTGACAATGCTCAATGACGAACTCAGCCAGCATATGCTCAAAGAAGAACGCGTGTTGTTTCCATTAATCAAACAAGGCCGCGGGGCAGAATGTGCAGGGCCAATTAACGTGATGGAGCATGAGCATAGCGAAGCGGGTGAACTGCTGGAAGTTATCAAACATGTCACAAACAATGTGGTGCCCCCTCTGGAGGCCTGTACTACCTGGAAGGCACTGTATAACGGAGTTAATGAGCTGATTGATGACCTGATGAGCCACATTAGCCTGGAAAATAACAATTTGTTCCCGCGCGCACTTGCGGGCGAGTAATACTCAATGTAGAAAAAGGCACCCGCGGGTGCCTTAATTTACTGTGGTGAAATGCCCAACCCTGTTAAACCCGGGCCAGGCGTTTCTTCCCGGTAACCTGCCAGCCAATCGCCAGTACCACAAACCATAGAGGTGTCACCATGAGTGCCTGGCGCGTATCCGCCTGTAGTGTCAAAAGCCCCAACACAAACACAAAAAACGCCAGGCAGACCCAACACATGACAATGCCCAGTGGCATCTTATACTGCGATTTCGCATGCAGTTCCGGTCGCTGTCTGCGGTACACCAGGTAAGAACACAAAATGATGCTCCAGACAAACATAAACAGAATGGCAGAAACCGTCGTGACCATAGTGAATACCGTCATCACATCCGGGATCAGGTAAATCAGTACCACACCGCCCAATAGACACAGGCAGGAAAACAATAGCCCTGAAGCCGGAACCGCGCGACGTGACAGGCGGGCGAAACGGGCAGGCGCGACGCCATCCTGTGCCAGGCCATATAGCATGCGGCTGGTCGAGAATACCCCACTGTTGGCGGAAGATGCCGCCGATGTCAGCACTACAAAGTTGATAAGGCTGGCCGCTGCGGGCAACCCAACCAGCATAAACAGCTCAACAAACGGGCTTTTTGACGGCACAACCGAGCGCCAGGGTGTAACAGACATAATCATGATCAGGGCAAAAACATAAAACATGATTATCCGCACAGGAATAGAGTTGATTGCTCTGGGTAATGATTTTTCCGGGTTATGCGTTTCCGCAGCAGTTGTTCCCACCAGTTCAATCCCCACAAAGGCGAACACAGCTATCTGGAAACCGGCAAAGAAACCACTTATCCCTTTAGGAAACCAGCCACCATCAGCCCACAGGTGGCTGAACGATGCGGTCACGCCCGAAGGTGAAGTAAATCCGGTAAACACCATTACTGCACCAACCACAATCAGGGCAATAATCGCAACGATTTTTATCATGGCGAACCAGAACTCCATTTCACCAAACATTTTTACCGTTGCCAGGTTCAGGGACAGCAGTACAATCACCACTGCCAGCGATGCCACCCATTCCGATAACCCGGGGAACCAGAATTGCGCATACGCAGAAATGGCAACCACATCGGCAATACCGGTTACCACCCAGCAAAACCAGTAGGTCCAGCCGGTAAAATACCCCGCCCAGGGGCCCAATAAGTCTGCGGCAAAATCACTGAATGACTTGTACTCGAGATTCGACAATAGCAATTCGCCCATTGCCCGCATCACGAAGAACAACATAAAGCCGATAACCATGTACACAAATATAATGGATGGCCCTGCGAGGCTTATCGTTTTGCCCGACCCCATAAATAAGCCAGTGCCAATGGCACCACCAATGGCAATTAACTGAATATGTCGGTTTGAGAGATGTCGCTGAAGGGTTTGTTCCTGCGGTGTTTCCACCGCTTCGGCCACCTTGACCTGGTCTACCATAGTATTTTCCTGTCTGTCATTTCAGGCTCTGCGGCCTGTCAGTAATTACTTAATCAATAACAACGCGTGTACCCCGGTTGACTCACTGCCGGGGATAACCTGAGAAGTTAGCGGATAGGTTAAATATTTGTTATTAGAGTGTGGTTTATATTTATTAATACGCGGAGCGCCTCACAAAAATACGCGCAATAGCGTTTTTTGCAAGATAAAATCGTGGGGAATAAAAGGAAGCTGAAACAACCCCGCCGTAGCGGGGCCGGAAGGCGGATTACAGGATTTCCAGCAATTCGACTTCAAAAACAAGAGTGCTGAACGGAGGGATAGATGCACCAGCACCACGCTCACCATATGCCAGGTTATGTGGAATGCTCAGTTCCCATTTAGAACCGACAGGCATCAGCGTTAGCGCTTCAATCCAGCCTGCAATCACGCCGCTAACCGGAAACTCAGCGGGTTCACCGCGCGCCACTGAGCTGTCGAACACGGTACCGTCAATCAGTTTACCGGTATAATGAACACGCACCTGGTCTTTACGGGAAGGAATCGGGCCTTCACCCTGGGTCAGTACACGGAACTGTAAACCTGATTCAGTGATGTTGACACCTTCGCGGTGGCGGTTTTCTTCCAGGTATTTTTGCCCTTCCGCCGCCATTTCCTGCTGGCGTTCGCGGCGTACGGCTTCGGCACGCTCGTGAACTTCACGCAACGCGCGGTGTACGACATCAACCGGTACAGAAGGTGGGTTGCCTTCCAGCGCATCACGCAGGCCAGCAAGTAACGCTTCAGGCAGTAAACCTTCCAGCCCGGAGTCACGCAGTTGTTGACCAACCTGCAGACCAATACCGTAACTTGCCTGCGCTTCAACACTGTCAAAAGAAGGGGTCGTCATGAATTTTCCTTTACTGAGGGTTTGTTCATCTTCATAGATGTCTGGCGAACCCGCCAGACGCCCCGGCAGCATAACAGCCAGAGCCCATGAGGTAAAAGGGAACAGGGTAAATGTCTGCCTTGAACCTCAATAATTGGCTGATGCGATAATTATCATGATTGCGTACTATTCCACTCGCATCAAACAGTTAGCAAACTATACTCTCAGGAAGCATTCAGCGATTGTCTGAAAGGAATTTCGGCGGATAATATCAGGCTGACAGTGGGTGGATACTTTCATTCGTAATACAGGATAATGGATATTCAGGCCACCACACCGTATCCATTAACGATGGACCAGGAGGCGACATGCCGGGCCAGTTTGCATTAAAAGCCATGATTCACCGGGTCTGGCATGCACCAGATGATTTCCGGTTAATGGATCCGTTACCCACCCTGCACCGCCGGGGCATCATTATCGGTATTGTGCTGGTTATTATTGGGGTATTGTTGCCCACTGACAATACGCCTGTAACCCCGGTCTCCAGGGAAACACCACTGAACCTCCCCGTCAATACGCCTGTCACATCAGGGGGGCAAAGCACTGTTCCTTCTACCAGCCAGCCAGTTGTAACCACGCCACCGCGTTACAACGAGCCACAACCGGTGCAAACTTCACCGGCATTGCGCTCACCAGAAGAGAGTATTCAGCCAGATAACGAATCTGAGGCAGCCGGGCGGGCACCTCAGGAAAGGCGCACTACAACAACCAGTAACACCGCCAATACAACCAACAGTGCCACAGGCCAGGCACAATGGCATACCTGGCGAGTAGAGCCGGGGAAAACACTGGCACAACTGTTCCGCGATCATAACCTGCCCCCCACTGATGTGTATGCGATGGCGAACGTCGAAGGCCCGGATAAACCGCTGAGTTCACTGCAAAGCGGCCAGGAAGTAAAGGTCAGAGTAAATGGTAACGGGGTTGTCACGGGGTTGATTGTCAATGACAGTGAAAACCGTCAGGTACTTTTTACGCGCGAGAGTAACGGGAGTTTTATTCGGGCGCGCTAAACTAACGGGTAAACCCTACTGGCAGGTGCGCAATAACAGCGTGGTTAATAATGGCAGTAAACAGGCAATAATCACAAAGCAAAACGCCGGCATAAGCCGGCGTTTTAGCGTACATCAGCGTAAATTACGCTTCAGCAACGATGTTTACATTCAGTTGTGCAAACACTTCGCTGTGTACCTGGAAGTGAACTTCATGGTCACCAGTGGTACGCAGAACGCCGTTCGGCAGGCGAACTTCGCTTTTCGCAACTTCAACGCCAGCTGCAGTTACAGCGTCAGCGATGTCACGAGTACCGATGGAACCAAACAGTTTACCTTCGTCACCCGCTTTAGAAGCGATGGTAACTACGCCCAGTGCATTGATTTTCTCTGCACGGGCTTCAGCGGCAGCCAGCGTTTCAGCCAGTTTAGCTTCCAGTTCAGCACGACGAGCTTCGAAAAACTCAATGTTTTTCTTGGTTGCCGGAACAGCTTTACCAGCCGGTACCAGGAAGTTACGTGCGTAACCAGATTTAACATTAACCTGATCACCCAGGCTACCCAGGTTTGCTACTTTATCAAGCAGAATAACTTGCATTACCTTATCCTCTCAAAGTCGTATTGGTTGACCGTGGCCGATTACTGATGACGATCAGTGTACGGCAGCAGAGACAGGTAGCGCGCGCGCTTGATAGCACGGGCCAGCTGACGCTGGTATTTTGCACGAGTACCGGTGATACGGCTCGGGACAATTTTACCGCTTTCGGTGATGTAGTTTTTCAGCGTAGCGATATCTTTATAGTCGATCTCTTGAACGCCTTCCGCGGTGAAACGGCAGAACTTGCGACGACGGAAATAACGTGCCATTTGGCTAGTCTCCAGAATCTATCAATTCAATCTGCTCGGCATGCAGAACCACTTTACTCAGACCATTTCGCGCCTGATGGCAGCTAATAAAGCCCTGAACGGTGAGTTGCGTGCCGACCGTTATACTGTGAGTAATGGCCTGATGAGCCTGCCCGCTAATAATCACTGGCATTCTGCACCATGCCTGCCGGTTAAACCCGGCTTCCTCCTGCACTGAACGGTGCTCAAGCACGAACTGGCAGTGAGGAATTCCTGACGGGCTGACCTTTCTGAGAGGTGCCCTGCACACAGTGCCGGACAACAACAGACGGTTAGCCATCAGCGATTACTCTTCAGAATCCCCAGCAGCATTCTCTGTGGCTTCGTTAGCGAAATCATCGCGACGTTCACGACGTTCGTCTTTCGCTTTAACCATCGGAGAAGCTTCAGTTACAGCGTGTTTGGTACGCATAACCATGCTACGGATAACGGCATCGTTGAAGCGGAAGTTTGTTTCCAGCTCATCGATAACTTCCTGCGGGGCTTCAACATTCATCAGAACGTAGTGTGCTTTGTGCAGTTTGTTGATCGGGTAAGCCAGCTGACGGCGGCCCCAGTCTTCCAGACGGTGGATCGTGCCTTCTGCACCAGTGATAGCACCAGTGTAACGCTCGATCATGCCCGGAACCTGTTCGCTCTGGTCAGGATGGACCATAAAAACGATTTCGTAATGACGCATCGAATTGCTCCTTACGGATTATTCAGCCTCCTGTCAGGGTCAGCCGTAGCCCATGGAAGCAAGGAACGTGTGTTAAGACGGCTGAAAAATGACGCGTCATTCTATGGAAGTTGAGCGCTAATAACAAGCGGAATACAGAAATAAATCGCTGAGGAAACGCACACAGCGCCAAAACAGTGTTGCCGCGCGAACTACAGTTACAAACAGAGGATGACTGAATTTTTTTGAATACGTTTATCAGAAATGTTCGCTTTCTGCACAGAGTGCAGGCAGTACAATACGTTACATAGACCCCTTAGAAGAAAGGAGAGCCACCCTGCAATAAAAAGACCGTTGAGGAGACCACGATGAGAACCAAAATGATAGCCCTGATAACGGGCATGTTGTTATCGCTCCCTGCTGTTGCAGCCATCAACACGCAGCCTGACCCCAGCCATAATATGGATGACGTGATGAGTACGGGTGTCATTTATATTAACCACCGAGGCGAAACGATGCCCCAGTTTGCGCCAGGGCTGCAAAGACAGCCTCAGCTATCGAGCCAGGCCGTACCCATCAACGGCGTTAATCCACATTAAAGTGACTGGCTGAAAAAGGCGCAGGTTGAATCCAGCGCATAAGGCGTAATCCGGTGTTTTACTCCTGATTCCCAGTAGCAAACCACATTACTACCCAGATGCTGTTGTTGCAGTAACTGCCACAAACGCTTTGATTCTGCGACAGGAACCAGGTCATCATCTTCACCATGCCAGAGCATTAATGGCCGGCGGGCAAGCAACTCCAGGCATTGTGTTACTTCATAGTCGGCCAACGGAGCCAGCACTGCATCCCGATGTGCCGGTGGCGGGAACAACGATTGAGAAAGCGCATGATAAAACCCTGAGCCCATCAGGCTCGCAGTGCAGCGCACTTCAGGATAATGCCCGGCCACCGCTAATGCCGTCATAGCCCCCATTGATGCCCCCGCGATCCCCAACCGCCCTTCGGCCAACCACTTTTTATCATTAATGGCATCACGCAACAGCGGGTATTCCTGAATGTTCCCATAAAGGATTTGCCAGAAATGCTGCAACCGCCTTGCTTCGTCACCATGAAAACGCGCGCCGTGTTCCGGTGCATCTGGCATAATCACCCGAAAACCCGCCTGTGCCAGCGCAACAGCAAAGTAGCTGTACACCAGCTTCGAGGAAGTATAACCATGCCAGAAAATAATTGTCGGTAAAGGCTGGTGGCTCTTGCCAGCAGGGGTAGCATGCAAGACCTCAAAACCGGCCAGATTCGTGGTTTCTATTTCTGTCATTTAACGTTCGCATTTTGTGTTGATGTCGCTCTATTCTATACCCTTATATATACAGGCAGGCCAGCGCGGCGCCCTGGTTACCCAAAAATCCCAAATGTCAGTGTGAGACACGGATTACGCTTTTTAGTGATATATCCTGCGAATTCACGTTTCAGGTAACAGAAAATGAATTTTTGGCTTACCAGATTTATCTCAAACACTAAAATCAACTTGTCAGGAAAATAAAATGTCTATACGCCGTTTTCTTCCGCTTTGCTTATGCCTGGTACTGGCGGGTTGCAGTACCAACTGGACAACTCCCCGCCCGGCTCCTGCTGTAGCAGCCTGGCCCCAGGAAATCCAGCGTAACCAGACAGAAGGGCTGGTGAGAATGGGGATGATCAGTGTCACCACTCGCGGTGGCCCGGTAGATGCGGAAGAAGCAATCAAACAGCGCGCGACCAGGGAAAAGGCTGATTATTATATGATCTTGTTTATTAACGATTATATGGTTCCTGGTGTACGCCGGGCTAGCGCAATTCTTTACCGTAAACCCTGATGCTTAAACAGGTTTTAACGACTTTACACTGAATTGCACGACTTTATTTTCCGCCTGACACAATACAGCTTGTCGCAAGGGACGCTGCATGCTGAATAACAAGGAAATGACCTGTAAATTTTTTTCAGATCATCTGATATGGAGCGGGCAATTATGAAGCGATCACTGGCATTAACCTCTCTACTTTTGTCCGCAGGGCTGGTCAGTACCAGTGCAAGGTCGGCTGAGGATGTACATGCTGATCGGGTGACGGCATTTAATGAAATGGGCATTCTGTCGTTTAAAGACGTCACTGGCAGCCCTCAGGAGATCGAACGGCTGGTTGCATTAAGCGCGGATGAAAAGGGTGCTTCCGTCTACCGTATTGTGAATATGGAAGAAACGCCTCGTAAAGATACCTGGCATGTGGAAGCCATTATTTACTCGTAACGCTATCTACCTGTGTCGCCTTTTTTACCGTTAAGCCACCTGCGGGTGGCTTATTTTGCTTATTCCCCACGAAAAGCGCAGAGCGTTCATTTACCCTCTGCCACCCGTTATCAATAAATATTCTTATTTACCTAAATTAACCAATAATTCGTAATCCAATTTATGGCAGCACCATGAAATTATTAAGTGGCTGGCAAGAAATTAATTACCCTAAATTTCAACAGTCAATGATCCATATCAAGTTTGATTGAAACATATATTTACATATTGTGTATAAATATTATTCAAACCACTGCCGTTAATGATGGCAAAACACAAAATACGGCAGCGATATGATGACTTCATTTTAATACTGGGGATTAGGTGCTCGCTTGTCAGTAATGACAGCCGTTAGCGTCGCAGTACTGTTTTTTATTTTTACGATGTTTCTTGGGCGCCTGGCCAGCCAACAACTGGAACAACAAGCATTACAAGACATGAAAGCGCAGGTCACAGGGATTCATGACACCGCGCAGATGTTTAATAGTAGCCTCAACAGTGAAGTAGCCAGCTTCACACAATTATTTTCCAGTTTCTTACCACAGCCTCTCACTGTTGACCCTCAGCAAATGGTAGAGATAAGTGGGCACAAAGTGCCGCTACTTAAAGGTGGTGATATCCCCCTGCATGAGAATAACCAGTTCTCAGATGACTTCCTGACCCGCAGCGGCGCTATTTCCACGTTATTTGTCCGCTCGGGCGACGACTTTGTACGGGTCGCGACATCTTTGCGTAAAGAAGATGGCTCCCGGGCAATGGGTACTCTGCTTGACCGCACCAGCCCGTCCTGGGCCAAAGTCAGCAAAGGTGAAGTCTATCGTGGCCTCGCGCTGCTGTTTGGTAAACGTTACATCACCCAGTATCAGCCAGTTAAAGATGCCAGTGGGCAGACAATTGCCGTGCTGTTTGTCGGTGTCGATATCAGTAATGCCTGGCAACTGATGCGCGAAAAAGTTATTTCCCGTCACCTGGGGAAAAGCGGCCGGTTCTATGTTCTGAGCAACGCACCCGGGAAGAGCTGGGGGAAATATTTATTTGATACCAACCGGGAAGGCAAAGCACCCGGCTGGCCGGCAGACATCAATAACGCCGTGTTAAACCAGCCTTCAGGGTCAACCACCTGGCATTCGCCAGGCGGAGAGGATACCGCACTGGTCTGGACTACATTGCCAGACTGGAAATGGGTGATTGTGTCTGAGGTCAATAAAGGCCAGCTACTGAGTAATATTACCCGGATGCGTGATAGCTTTCTGGTGGCCGGTGCAATACTGGTTGTACTCTTTGCATTGTGCTTTACGTGGCTGATACGCCGCTGGGTCAGCCAGCCGCTACAACAGGTTATTGGTCTGGCACAGTTATATGCCAGTGGCGATTTGCGTCAGGCTATCCATACACAACGCCATGATGAAATCGGTCAGTTAATACAAGGAATCAATGGTATTGGCGATGGGCTGAATACCATAGTTCAGCAGGTACGCCAGACAGCTGAAGAAATCAGCCACAGCACTGATACTCTGGCGACCGACAGCGATGAAATTGGCGAACAGATTAGCAAACAGGCCAGTAGTGTTGAGGAAACCTCGGCCAGTATGGGGCAACTTGCCTCCACCGTGGCGCAGAACGCCGACAATATGGGAACAGCAAAAGGGTTAGTCGAAGAGACAACCCTGGCTGTTCACAGTGGTGGGGTGACGGTGAAACACGCAGTCTCCACCATGGATGCAATACGTGAAGCGTCGCAGCGGATTGCGGATATCACCCATGTTATTGAGTCAATTGCTTTTCAAACCAATATTCTGGCGCTGAATGCGGCGGTAGAAGCAGCTCGCGCTGGCGAACACGGCAAAGGGTTTGCCGTCGTAGCCCAGGAAGTCCGGGCACTGGCAGCACGCAGTGCCAACGCCGTGAAAGAGATTGACCAGTTAATTGCAGATACACTGGAAAAAGTGAGCGAAGGCCATGTGTTATCGCAAAAAACCAGCCAGTCGATGCAGGATATTACCGGGCATATTGAGCACATCAACCAACTGATTGCCACCATCAGTACTGCCTCACAGGAGCAGTCTGCCGGTATCAGCCAGGTCAATATTGCGATGACACAAATTGGCGAGTCCACACACATTAATGCCCGGCACATTGCCCGCACGGAAAAAGTGGCCCACAGCCTGAGAAGCCAGGGCCACCACCTGGCCGAATTAGTGAAACTTTTTCACGTTAAAGACAGCCATCACCCTGCGCCACCAGTCGCCCTGAGCAGAATATCAGAGAGTACCGGTTCATCAATTAAGTGATCGCCTCGGGAGTCCAGCGCCATCTGACACCATGTTTCCGCAATACGTGGGGGCAGGTGGCGCAACATTTCAGCGCCAGTGGCAAGGTGTACCAACTGGCTGGTAATTTGGCGGCTGAATGCTTCGTCAGGTTTACGTAAGTGTGCCTGTAATTGCCGCCAGGTGCGGTCAAAGTGACGGCTCTGCCCTTTCACCTCAGCAAAATTCGCCTGCAGTAAACCCACCACTCCCGGCTGTTTTTGTAATACACGCAGCACATCCAGACACATAATATTCCCGGAGCCTTCCCAGATACTGTTCACCGGCATTTCCCGGTACAAACGGGGTAATTCATTTTCTTCACAATAACCAATACCCCCCAGCACCTCCATGGCTTCTGCCACAAAAGGTATGCCTGACTTGCAGATATGGAACTTTGCTGCCGGGGTGAACAAACGTGCCCATAATTGCTGATTGACATCATCCCGTTGCCCCAGCGCGCCCGCCAGGCGGAATAAAAAGGCTGTCTGCCCTTCGAGCTGTAATGCCATACGCCCCAGAACCTGGCGCATTAACGGCTGATCCACCAGATGTTTACCAAACGCCTGGCGTTGATGCGCATGGTATAACGCAACGGCAAATGCCCTGCGCATCAGGCCATGACTACCCAGTGCACAGTCAAAACGCGTCATCGCCCCCATGCGTAAAATATGGCGAACGCCCTCGCCTTCTTCACCAATCAGCCAGCCATGGGCATCGAACAGTTCAGCTTCACTGCTGGCGTTAGAACGGTTGCCAAGTTTATCTTTAAGGCGTGCCAGGCTTAAGGCATTACGCTCGCCATCAGGCAGCAGGCGGGGAACAAAGAAGCAGGACAGCCCACCCCGCGCCTGAGCCAGTACCAGGTGAGCATCACTCTGCGGAACAGAGAAAAACCATTTATGCCCCACCAGGCGGTAAGGCATGCCACAACCAGGTACTGTCTGTGGGTCTGCCCGGGTGGTGTTGCTCATCACATCAGAACCACCCTGTTTTTCCGTCATCCCCATACCAATCAACAGGCCTTTTTTCTGTGTCGCAGGTAACTGATGGGCATCATAACGATCAGTGAGCAATGACGGCAGCCAGTTGCGAAATTCTGCAGGCAACGCCTGTTGCAATAATGGTGTTGCGGCAAAGGTCATAGTTACCGGGCATAACGTCCCTGCCTCAACCTGTGCATGAAGAATGAAACGGGCGGCACGCGCAACAAAAGCACCTGGCTGAGGGTCTTTCAACCAGGGAAGGTTATGTACCCGGTTAGCAAACAGGCCCTGCATCAATAAATGCCAGGAAGGATGAAAACGCACTTCATCAATACGTTCTCCGCGCGGGTCATAACGAAGCAGTTCTGGTGGGTTGGCATTTGCCAGCCGCCCCAGTTCCAGTGACTCCGCCGAGCCAAGCTGCTGTCCGATACTGGCGAGTAATTCGCCATCCCAGCCAGCACCCTCGCGAATAACGGCATCGCGCAATGCACTATCAGAGAGGAATAAATTACTGTTAATCAGTGGAGCAGGTTGATTAAAAACGGTATGAGTTTGCCAGCGCATGGTTAGTCTCCCTTTATGCCATTACATAAAGTATGGACTGCGCTGGCGGTTTATCATCGAACAACGTCACAAAGCGTGCACCCTGTCCGGATTACTTTATTTACTCCGCTGGCGCACCGCTTCAAACAGGCAAACACCTGTAGCTACAGACACATTCAGGGAAGAAACCGTACCCGCCATAGGAATGCTGATAAGCTCATCACAATGTTCGCGGGTGAGACGGCGCATGCCTTCGCCTTCCGCCCCCATAACCAGCGCCATCGGGCCGGTCATTTTGCTTTGATACAGCGTATGGTCCGCCTCACCTGCCGTACCCACAATCCAGACGTTTTCGTCTTTCAGTAAACGCAGAGTGCGGGCGAGGTTAGTGACCCGAATCATCGGCACACTTTCTGCTGCGCCACAAGCCACTTTTTTGGCTGTCGCGTTAAGTTGCGCAGAACGGTCTTTCGGCACAATAACCGCATGAACCCCGGCGGCATCGGCACTACGCAGGCAGGCACCCAGGTTATGGGGATCAGTTACCCCATCCAGCACCAGTAAGAACGGTTGTTCATACTGAGCGATAAGGTCAGGCAGATCATTTTCCTGGTACTGCCTGCCAGGCTTAACACGCGCAATGATCCCCTGATGGACAGCGCCTTCGGACTTATCATCCAGCCACTGGCGGTTCGCCATTTGGATAACTATCCCCAATGATTCAAGGGAATGAATCAGAGGTAACAGACGCTTGTCTTCGCGGCCTTTCAGGATAAACACTTCCTGAAAGCGCTCCGGTGCTCTGTCCAGTAAGGCCTGCACGGCATGAATGCCGTAAATCATTTCACTCATGTATGGTACTCACTCTGGGCACTGCGCCCGGGTTACAGTCAAAAAACAAAGCTCCGCCCGGTTGGACGGAGCCTGCTGTTAGTTTATCAGCCGTAGGCTGCGCTATTGCGCTTTTTTCTTCGCCGCACGCTTCGCTTTAGTTGCTTCTGCAATTTTACGTGTTTTTTCCGAAGGTTTTTTCGCTTTTTTGTTCTTTTGTGCGCGTGACTTTTTCGGCTTTTCACTGCGGAACTCGCTATCTGGCTCGAAATTCACACGTTTATCGCCCTGGCGCCGCCTTGGAGGCCGGGTGCTGGCAGCATCTTTTTTACTTTTCTCCCGTGCGGTTTTTCCGGCACCGCGCACTTTGCGCTCACTGGAAATCAACGCAAAATCGATTTTGCGTTCATCCATGTTGACCCCTTCAACCCGTACCTGCACACGGTCACCCAGGCGATAAGTCTGACCACCTGACTCACCAATCAGCCGCTGGCCTATCTGGTCGAAACGATAGTAGTCATTATCCAGTGACGAGACATGCACCAGGCCGTCAATAAATAAGTCATCAAGGCGCACAAAGAAACCGAAGCCGGTCACACTGGAAATCACGCCGCCAAAGGTTTGACCGACCTGGTCTTGCATGAAGTCACATTTCAGCCAGTCTGCCACATCGCGGGTTGCTTCGTCGGCACGGCGCTCGGTCATGGAGCAGTGCAGACCAAGCTGAATCATCTCCTCCGTGCCATAGTGCCAGCCGCCACCTGGAGTGCTGGTACCGGTCTCCCCGTTCTGACGGGCGAGCAAATATTTGATTGCCCGGTGTAAAGATAAGTCCGGGTAACGGCGAATCGGCGATGTGAAGTGCGCATAAGATTGCAGCGCCAGGCCAAAGTGCCCACGGTTTTCCGGGTCGTACACTGCTTGTTTCATGGAGCGCAGCAGCATAGTTTGCAGCATTTCATGATCAGGCCTGTCTGCAATAGATGCCAACAATGCGGAGTAATCTGCCGGTTCAGGCTTATCCCCTCCCGGCAGGCTTAACCCCAGTTCTGACAGCACTGAACGGAAAGAGGTAATCGCCTCTGTGCTGGGGCGATCATGAATACGGAACAGTGCCGGCTCTTTGCTTTTCTCCACAAAACGGGCTGCGGAGATATTCGCCAGAATCATGCACTCTTCAATCAGCTTGTGGGCATCGTTACGCTGAGTTTGCTCGATACGTTCAATGCGGCGTTCCGCATTAAAGATAAATTTAGCTTCTTCACTTTCAAACGAGATCCCGCCACGCTCTGCTCGTGCGCTGTCCAGTACTTTGTACAGGTTATGCAATTCTTCCAGGTGTTTCACTAGCGGGCGGTAGTGCTCACGCAGTTCTTCATCACCTTGCAGAATATGCCACACCTTGGTGTAAGTCAGGCGCGCATGGGAGCTCATTACCGCTTCGTAGAACTGGAACCCGCTCAGCTTCCCTTTCGAAGATATGGTCATCTCACAAACCATACACAGGCGGTCTACTTGTGGGTTCAGTGAGCACAACCCATTTGAGAGCACTTCCGGCAGCATTGGCACTACCTGGGAAGGGAAGTAAACCGATGTACCACGGTTATGGGCTTCTTTATCCAGCGCGGTATAAGGACGAACATAGTAACTGACATCCGCAATCGCTACCCACAAACGCCAGCCACCACCGCGTTTTTTCTCACAGTATACAGCATCATCAAAGTCGCGGGCATCTTCACCATCAATGGTGACCAGGGGTAAGTCACGTAAATCGACACGCCCGGCTTTGGCAGATTCGGGCACCTCTTCTTTCAGCCCGGCAATCTGCTCTTCAACCGCCTGGGGCCATACATAAGGAATTTCATGAGTACGCAGCGCGATATCCACTGCCATGCCAGTCCCCATATTTTCACCGAGTACTTCAACAATTTTCCCTATTGCTTTAGTACGCCGGGTGGGGCGTTGGGTCAGTTCCACCACCACCATAAAACCCATCCGGGCACCCATGATCTCTTCCGGTGGAATAAGAATGTCAAAGCTCAGGCGACTGTCATCCGGAACAACAAACCCAACCCCTGCATCAATAAAATAACGACCAACAATTTGACTGGTTTTTGGTACCAGAACCCGCACGATACGGGCTTCCCTACGGCCACGGCGGTCTGCGCCGAGTGGCTGTGCGAGCACTACATCACCGTGGATGCAGGCTTTCATTTGTTCAGAGGACAGGTAAAGGTCATCTGCCCGGCCTTCAACCCGCAAAAAACCGTAACCATCGCGGTGACCCATAACGGTGCCTTTCACCAGGTCCAGGCGTTCCGGTAAGGCATAGCACTGCCGGCGGGTGAAGACCAGTTGGCCGTCACGCTCCATAGCACGCAGGCGGCGGCGCAATGCTTCAGTTTGCTCTTCGCCTTCAATCCCTAATGCTTTTGCCAGTTCTTCACGGTTAGCAGGTTTTTCCTGCTTTGACAGATGATCAAGAATAAACTCCCTGCTGGGAATAGGATTGGCATATTTCTCTGCTTCGCGTTCCTGGAAAGGATCTTGTGACATATCGGTTCCTCCGTTGTCATCCTCGGGCAGTTCAGGCATTTATTCCACCTGTAGTAATTGATAAAGCGGTGGGTTTGCATCCACCATTTCTGCCAGGGTGTGGTTATCAAGCTCCTGAAGAAAATGCTGCACACCTTGTGCCAGCACTTGCCTGAGCCGGCAAGCCGGAGTGATATGGCAAAACTCACCGCTACAGTTAACCAGTTGCAACGGTTCAAGCGCCCGAACGACATCGCCAATACGAATGCTTTCAGCCGGTTTACCCAGGCGAATACCGCCATTTTTACCCCGAACAGCATCGACATAACCGGCCCGGCTAAGCTGGTTAATAATTTTGACCATATGATTACGCGACACACCATAAATCTGTGTCACTTCGGAGATACTGGTCATCCTGTCTTTAGGCAATGCCGCCAGATAAATCAGCGCGCGTAAACCATAGTCAGTAAAACTTGTTAACTGCACATCAACCTCAGATAGCTGCACAAAGGGCTTACTCCCCTGGCAGGGGATTTGTATTGATGATAAACCAGCCACCAGCCAGGCCGCTAATTTATTTAGGAAAAGGTGCAAAAAAGGCAGGGTTTATCCTGTTTTTGATGTGTTTTTTGGCGTTTTGAACCCAACAGAAAATGAACAGGGCAGAAAGGAGCCTTTCTGCCCGGGGACGATTAGGCGTCGTAAGGGTCGCGCAGGATCATGGTTTCAGTACGATCCGGCCCGGTAGAGATGATATCTACCGGTACACCCGTCAGTTCTTCAATGCGCTGAATGTAGTTCAGTGCTGCTTGCGGCAACAGGCTGCGGTCCTTCACACCAAAGGTGCTTTGAGACCAGCCAGGCATAGATTCGTAAACAGGTTCAATACCTGCCCAGTCATCGGCGGCCATTGGCGTTACCGTTACTTCACGGCCATCTGGCATACGGTAAGCAACACACAGTTTCACTTCATCCAGACCATCCAGCACATCCAGTTTGGTCAGGCAGAAACCAGACAGGGAGTTGATCTGTACAGCACGGCGAACCGCTACGGTGTCCAGCCAGCCAGTACGACGGCGACGGCCAGTGGTTGCACCATATTCATTACCTTGTTTGCACAGGTATTCGCCTACATCATCGAACAGCTCTGTCGGGAACGGACCTGCGCCCACACGGGTAGAATAAGCTTTGATAATACCCAGTACGTAATCAACGTAACGCGGGCCAAGGCCTGAACCCGTTGCCACGCCGCCAGCAGTGGTATTGGAAGAGGTGACATACGGATAAGTACCGTGGTCGATATCCAGTAACGTACCCTGAGCACCTTCAAACATGATGTGCTCGCCACGCAGACGGGCTTTATCCAGCAAGTCAGAAACGTCAACCACCATGGCAGTCAGGATGTCGGCGATAGCCATGACGTCATCCAGAACTTTCTGGTAATCAACCGCTTCAACTTTGTAGTAGTTCACTAACTGGAAGTTGTGATATTCCATCACTTCTTTCAGTTTTTCAGCAAAGACCGCTTTATCGAACAAGTCGCCAACACGCAAACCACGGCGAGCAACTTTATCTTCATAGGCAGGGCCGATACCACGCCCGGTGGTACCAATTGCTTTTGTACCACGCGCTTTTTCACGCGCGTTGTCCAGAGCCACATGATAATCCAGGATAAGCGGACAAGCTTCAGACAACAACAGACGTTCACGTACCGGAACACCACGGTCTTCCAGCTCTTTCATCTCTTTCATCAACGCGGAAGGAGACAGCACTACGCCGTTGCCGATAATGCTAACGACATTTTCGCGAAGAATACCTGAAGGAATAAGATGAAGAACGGTTTTTTCACCGTTGATTACGAGAGTATGACCTGCGTTGTGACCGCCCTGATAGCGTACAACATATTTAGCTCGTTCGGTCAGAAGATCGACGATCTTCCCTTTACCTTCGTCACCCCATTGGGTGCCCAGTACGACGACGTTGTTACCCATTTTTCAAAATCACCGTTTGCTTAAAAATGGATTCTACCACCGGATCTCCCGATGTTCAGCACTTTTTGTATACAGATTTTGAGTTTTTTGCCGAATTTTTGCTCAGTTAATCGTTTTCGTCAACATGTAGTAGACAACGATACCTGCAACCACAAGACCGCCACCAAAACGGCGTAACAAATGGTCAGGTAATTGCGACAAACTCTGTACCATTTTGCGCCAGGCTCCGGGATATATCATTGGACCAATCCCTTCCAGTACCAATACCAGTGCGACTGCCATCCAAATTGTTGTGTTCATTTTTCATTTTCCACGGACAAAAAAAGAGCCGGATTAAACCGGCTCTTTAACAAAACATGTGCGCTATCTTAGCGTGAATTACCTGTTGGTGTCTTCATGTAGCGGAAGAAGTCACTGTCCGGGCTCATTACCATTACATCGTTACCGCCAAAGCTGCTTTGATATGCCTTGAGGCTACGAATAAAGGCGAAGAAATCCGGGTCCTTACCGAATGCATCAGCAAACAGTTTCGCTGCCTGAGCATCCCCTTCCCCACGTTCAATCAGTGCCTGACGTTGCGCCTCAGCCAGAGTACGCGTCACTTCATAGTCGGCAGCAGCACGCAATTTCTCTGCTTCTTCCTGGCCCTGAGAACGGTGACGACGGGCGACAGCTTCACGCTCAGCACGCATACGGTTGTAAATCGCTTCAGAGACTTCTGCTGGCAGGTTGATTTGTTTGATGCGGACATCAACCACTTCAATCCCCAGCGCCGCCATACTGTTCGGGTTCACCGCCGCAACTTTGCCATTCGTTTCCTGCTCCACACGGGCTGCCGCCGTTGCAATGGCATCGTCAGCAGCTGGCGTGGCCACTTCGTCGTCTGAGCCGGCAGAACCGGAGTTCAGCGCGTCACGCACTTCCAGCGTTAAACGCCCACGGGAATCCGTTACGATGTCTTTTACATCCAAACGGCCAATTTCAGAACGCAGACGGTCACTGAACTTACGTTTTAACAACACTTCTGCCTGAGAAACATCCCCACCACCTGTTGCCAGATAGTAGCGGCTGAAATCGCTGATCCGCCATTTGATATAGGAATCAACAATCAGGTCTTTTTTCTCTTTGGTAACGAAGCGGTCTGCCTGGTTATCCATCGTCTGGATACGTGCATCCAGCGTTTTTACGGTAGTGATAAACGGCAGTTTAAAATGCAGCCCCGGTTCGAAAACCTCAGGCTTGTTGTCGTTATCACGCAACACTTTCCCGAAGCGCAGGACAATGCCACGTTCGCCTTCTTTCACCGTAAACAACGAGGTGTACATGACAACCAGAACAACAATAATAATTCCAATCAACGATTTACGCATTGTTACTCCCCTCCACGGCGCTGGTAGTCGTTACGCTGCGCATCCGCACGGCGCTGGTCCATGATATCGCCCTGGCTGGATGACGATTTGCTGGCAGCACTGCCACCGGAGCCAGAGACAGGCGGAAGATGTAACAATTGACCGGTGCTACTACTGCTTTCCGGCTTTGCATCAGAGGAGGATGCCCCCTTCATCAATTGGTCAAGCGGCAACACCATCAATTTATTGCCATTATCGTTTACCAGTACTTTGCGCGTGTGGCTCAGTACTTTTTCCATGGTCTCGATATACAGACGCTCACGGGTAATTTCCGGGGCCGCTTTGTATTGCGGCAGCAACTCAGCAAAGCGAGCCACTTCACCTTGCGCTTCCAGAACAGTCTGGGCTTTATAAGCACGAGCTTCTTCCAGAATACGCTGTGCCTGACCATTCGCACGCGGCTGAACTTCATTCGCATAAGCTTCTGCTTCACGGATGTACTGCTGTTCGTTTTCACGCGCGGCAATCGCATCGTCAAACGCGGCTTTTACTTCTTCTGGTGGACGCGCGGTCTGGAAGTTCACATCCAGCAGCGTAATCCCCATGTTGTAAGGCTTGATGGTTTCTTCCAGTTCGCGTTGGGTATCGGCACGAATCAGCGTACGGCCTTCTGTCAGAATTTTATCCATCGTATATTTGCCGATAACACCGCGCAGCGCGCTATCTGTCGCCTGGCGCAGACTGTCGTCCGGGCTGGTCACACTGAACAAATATTTTTCAGGGTCGGTTACCCGGTACTGCACGTTCATTTCTACACGCACAACGTTTTCATCGGCTGTCAGCATGATGCCGGACGCCGCCAGTTCACGTACTGATTCAACGTTAACTGGCCTGACCTCATCAATGAAAGTCGGTTTCCAGTTCAGACCCGGCTCCACCAGGTGACTGAATTTTCCGAAGCGGGTAACAACCCCACGTTCCGCTTCTTTGATAGTATAGAAACCGCTGGCAGCCCAAATTATCACGGCAGCGACAACAACAATACCAATGACGCGCCCGCCCACAGGACTACGCGAACCTTGCGGTGTATTGCCTGAGCCACTACCGCCGCCAAACCCACCGAGCTTTTTACTCAGTTTACGGAAGATATCATCCAGATCAGGTGGCCCCTGATCCCGCCCTCCTTTGCTTCCCCCAGAGTTGCCGCCTTGATTATTGCTGCTGCCCCACGGGTCGCGGTCCTGTCCGTTATTACCGGGCTGATTCCACGCCATGTTTATGCTCCATACTTGTTATGCGGTGATATCCCCCGCAGGGGAAATGTCTTCAGGGCATACCTGCATCAGGTGATGTAATCCACCAACGCAGGCTCTTGTTTACAAAGGCGACGCCAGTCAACCACAGGCAAACGCACCTGCAGGCCCATGCTGCCATCGTCCTCCATCCACTCTTTTTCTATCGCCTGAAGCTGATAAAACCGGCTTCTCAAACGCCCGGCCTGAGGAGGTAAACGTAACGTATGCAACGCAATCTCCCCCGACAAACGTTCCGTTAAAGCCTGGAAAAGCAGTGGTATACCTTCTCCTGTCTGCGCAGAAAGCCAGACACGAACAGGTACATCATTTTCATCCCTGTCGATACGTGGCGCAAAACCGTCCAGGCAATCGATTTTGTTCATCACCAGCAGCGTAGGGATTTCCAGTGCATCAATTTCATCAAGTACCGCATTTACGGCTTCGATGTTCTCCTGCACTCTGACATCTGATGCATCAATAACATGCAGTAACAGTGTTGCCTGGCGCGTTTCCTGCAACGTGGCTTTAAACGCCGCCACCAGGTCATGCGGTAAATGGCGAATAAACCCAACGGTATCCGCCAGCACAGTTTCACCCACATCCGCCACATCAATACGGCGCAAGGTAGGATCGAGTGTCGCGAAGAGCTGATCGGCTGCATAAACTTCCGCAGTCGTCAGGCTGTTGAATAGTGTGGATTTCCCGGCGTTGGTATAGCCCACCAGCGAAACGGTGGGAACATCCGCGCGGGTTCGCGCCCGCCGGCCTTGCTCACGTTGTTTCTCAACACGTTCAAGGCGCGATAAAATTTGGGATATACGGTTACGCAACAAACGTCTGTCCGTTTCCAACTGCGTTTCACCCGGGCCGCGCAGGCCTATCCCCCCTTTTTGGCGTTCAAGGTGGGTCCAGCCACGTACCAGACGGGTAGCAAGGTGACGCAACTGCGCCAGTTCCACCTGCAATTTCCCTTCATGTGTACGCGCACGCTGGGCAAATATATCCAGAATGAGTCCGGTCCTGTCGATAACCCGACATTCGCATAAACGCTCAAGATTGCGTTCCTGAGCAGGGCTTAATGCATGGTCGAAAAGAACAACTGATGCCCCAGTGGCTTTCACTGCATCAGCAATCTCTTCAGCCTTACCTTCACCAACAAAATACTTCGGGTGCGGCGCCTTACGGGTACCAGTAATCACCTGCAAAGCGTCGACACCTGCTGAAGAAACCAGAGATTCAAACTCCTGGAGATCTTCCATGTCTTTGTCTTGCGAAAAATAGATGTGTACCAGCACCGCCTGCTCACCGGCGTCATAACGGTCAAACAAGCGTTAAACCTCTCAAAATACCAGCGGGGAACACAGTTAACCTGGTTCCCCGGCGTGGATTAACAGCCAGCAACTTATTCAGCGCTGTCACTGTCCTGCTGTGATCCTGCGCCTTGCGCATTACCACCGTGATGGAAATTACTGTTGGTACCCGTAGTGCCCGGATTGTTGTGATGAGAAACAGGGCGTGACGGAACAACAGTAGAAATCGCGTGCTTATAAACCATTTGGCTAACTGTGTTTTTCAACAGAATCACAAACTGGTCAAAAGACTCAATTTGACCTTGCAGCTTAATACCATTCACCAAATAAATAGAAACTGGAACACGTTCCCGACGCAATGCGTTCAGAAACGGATCTTGCAAAGATTGCCCCTTAGCCATTCTATCTTTTCCTTATATGCTTGTTGTTTGTACTAAAGAACCCTCAGGCTCATAAAAAGACGTAAAATCTCGCGCACGATGCGGTTCAATTGTACACATTCAGTCAGCCTTCGCACCAACTACCTGTAATACTTCATTGCAGGCTTGTTCAGGGTTATCACTGTCAAGCCAGTGAATACCTTCCCAGCCCCGCAACCAGGTCATTTGCCGCTTGGCTAACTGCCTCGTGGCGCAAATACCGCGATAAACCATTTCGTCCCAGGTGCACTCCCCCGCCAGATAAGACCACATCTGGCGATACCCCACACAACGAATGGAAGGCATATCCGTATGCAAATCGCCGCGGGCAAAAAGCGCCCGCACTTCTGCTTCAAATCCCGAAGCCAACATCTGATGAAACCGCTGCTCAATACGTTGATGGAGCAGTTCACGGCTCGCCGGGGCGATGGCGAACTGATGCACCTGATAAGGCAGAGCTTCCCCTGACGTTTGCGTCAACTCAGTTAAAGTTTTACCCGAAATAAAAAAAACTTCCAGTGCCCGGGAAAGTCTTTGGGGATCATTCGGATGAATACGCCCGGCAGAAACGGGATCTATTGCCTGCAATTGCCTGTGTAAAGCATCCCATCCTTGTGCCTGTGCCTGCTGCTCAATCTGTGCTCTTATTACTGGATCCGCGGAGGGCAAAGGAGACAACCCTTCCAGTAATGCTTTGAAATAAAGCATTGTTCCACCAACCAACAACGGAATTTTTCCGGCTGCTGTGACAGATGCCATCTCCGCCAAAGCATCGCGGCGAAAATCTGCTGCGGAATACGCCTGCGCAGGATCCAGAATATTCAATAACCGGTGAGGTGCCTGTGCCAGTTCTTGTGCATCCGGTTTTGCCGTACCGACATCCATTCCCTTATATATCAGGGCAGAGTCAACACTAATCAACTCTACGGGTAAAAAACGCCGTAATGTGATTGCCAGTGCTGTTTTACCGGAGGCGGTTGGCCCCATCAAAAAAATTGCCGTTGGCAGGTTTTGCTTACTCACTTCAGTCATGTTTCAGAGCGCTTATCGCCGGTTTCAAATCAATAGGTTGTAACAGACCACCTGGCGGGGACATCACCAACTGTGGGCAAAGGCGCTCCAGTTCTGTCAGGAGTGTAATCGCCTGAGAAAGGGACCACTCATGAGGTTCACTTTCCAGCTTTCCTGCCAGCCAGTGCGCAATTTGCGCTGCATCACATTCTTTTTGTCCGGCCAGGTAGCCTATCAGGTCAGGAATCAAGTTTTGTAAATTTTGTTGCCTCAAGGGTAAAGGCACTGCGCGCGCAGTCACAAATTGCGCGTCAATATCTAAGATTATCCCTAAATTTTGCAGTTTTTCTTGCTGCTGTTTCAGGGTTGCCCGTTCCCCGGCATCCAGTTTCAGCCGTACTGGTATCAACAACGGTTGCGCACAGGCTTTTTCCTGCCCCGGCATAAGTTGCGCACGCCGTAACCAGCGCTGTGCAACAGGCAATGCCATCAGGCAGATACCTGAGCGCCGCTCAAGCAACACCATATCCGGTGCGACCACAGTCAGCGCACGCCCCAGGCTTTGTTCACGAGCAGACAATGTGTGGTTATCAGCCGGTGCCTCAGCGGGTTGTCCGGTTGCACAAGGCACCTGCGGTGTCTCCAGCAGTTTTTGATATAACGCGCCTTGTTTCTTCTGATAGCCCGGCACAGCATTAGGCCAACTATTATTGTGCGGTATCTGCCCACCTGAGCCGGAATGGCCGGTGTCTGAAGCACGCCCACTTCCAGAAGACACACTTCCACCAGTGTCGTTTTCCGCACCAGATAACCGCCCGGAAGAGACACCTCCAGTGAAACGTTCATTGTATTGGTGCGCGGCATAATTCCCGCCAGAGGTTTCATGTACGGCCCCTCCCCGGCTTTCCGGCACTGAACTGGCGCGGGCGAACTGGTTTTCCCCAGAGGCGGTACGGTTTTCCGGCTGCCATGCACTGGATGCGGAGGCATCAGCAAGTGTGCTATTCAGCCCTAATGGGTTTTCCTGATATTGCTGGAAGACACTCAATACACCCTGATAAATAAAATCGTGCACCAGGCGCGACTGGTGAAAACGCACTTCGTGTTTCGCCGGGTGAACATTCACATCCACCTGATGCGGGTCAACGGTAAGATACAGGACATACGCCGGCAACTGATCCTGCCCCAGTCGGTCCTCGCAGGCCTGGCGAATGGCATGATTAATTAATTTATCACGCATCATGCGGCCATTAACGTAGCTGTACTGGATATCAGAATTTGCCAGGTTGTGGCTGTCTGGTGCCACCACCCAGCCTTTAAGCCCTAACTCACCGTGCTGCCATTCAATCGCCAGCGCGTGCTCCATAAAGGCAGTGCCACAAATGGCGCCCAGCCGCCGCTCTTCTTGTGCCCCCGCTTTCACTGCCCGGTACTGGCGCACCATTTTGCCGTTATGGGACAAATTAATTGTGACATCAAAGCGGGCAAGCGCGATACGACGGATGATTTCATCAATATGCGCGAATTCGGTTTTTTCCGTGCGCATAAACTTACGCCTTGCTGGGGTGTTATAAAACAAATCAAGCACTTCCAGCGTAGTTCCCTGAGGGTGAGCGGCGGGTTTAACTGTAACTGCCATTTCGCGACCTTCCGCATAAGCCTGCCAGGCTTCCTGCTGGTCTGCAGTACGGGAAGTCAGAGTTAACCGCGAAACTGAGCTGATACTGGCAAGCGCCTCTCCACGAAAACCAAGGCTCATAATGGCTTCCAGGTCGTCCAGTGAGGCAATTTTACTGGTTGCATGGCGCGATAAAGCCAGTGCCAGTTCATCTTTGCTAATGCCGCTACCGTTATCACGTATGCGAATCAACTTTGCGCCACCGCGTTCAATATCAATATCAATACGTGTTGCACCCGCATCCAGGCTATTTTCAACCAGCTCTTTCACGACCGATGCCGGGCGTTCAACCACCTCGCCAGCGGCTATCTGGTTTGCCAGTTGTGGTGGTAGTACCTGAATCGGCATAGCCTCTCCTTACTGTGAATTGCGGCTAATCATACCGCTTGTTTTACCACCGGGTGATGCCTGCAACGGATTAGCAATGAAATAGTTTCTCAGCCCCTGGTAAATTGCATTGGCAATTTTTTGCTGGTAGTCATCACTCGCCAGTAACTGCTCTTCGCGGCTATTACTGATAAACCCGGTTTCCACCAGCAATGAAGGGATATCCGGAGAACGCAGCACACCAAGGCTGGCATGCTCTGGATGGCGCTTGTGTAAATCACCAATGTTATTCAACTGGCGAATCACATAAGTAGCAACATCATAACCAACTCGCTGCGAGTGACCAAACTGTAAATCCAGTACCGCCTGGCTCAGGTAAGGATCAACCTGGTTTGCCAGCACATCTCCCGCGCCCCCCAGCAACTCAGACTGCTTTTCATGTTGCTCCAGCCAGCCAGCCATTTCGCTGTCTGCACGACGGTTGGACAGCACCCAAACGGAAGCACCAGTGGCTTCACGGTTTGGTGCGGCGTCGGCATGAATGGAAACCAGCAAGTTAGCATTCTGCTTACGGGCCACTTCTGAACGCCCCATCACCGAAATGAAATAATCCCCATCGCGGGTCAACACACCTTTAAACATCGGGTCATTATTCAGTAAGGTACGCAGTTTTCGGGCAACAGATAACGTGACGTTTTTCTCGCGAGTGCCACCTGCGCCAATCGCCCCCGGGTCCTGCCCTCCATGGCCTGCGTCAATCGCCACAACCACCTGGCTGCCACCAGCTGGCGGGCGGCTTTTCACTGGTTGAGGCGGTGTGCGGGTGCTCACCACCCCGGTGACATTCGGTTCATCACTGTGAAAAGGATTGCGACCACTCTGTGACGCGCTGGCAGTAATCGGAGGGCGGGTTGAAAGCGTTGGTTTAACAACTGGCGTTACAGCTACAGGTGGTGCTGGCGGTGGTTTCACGGCATCAATGGTAAAGACCACAGCAACCTGAGCACCCCGGGGCTGTTTGCTGGCACGAACCGTCCCTTTTTCGGTTAAATCCACCGCCAGGCGCAGTGTTTGCGGATCACCAGACGAAGTGGAGCGAATTTGATGTACCAGGTTGTTGCCACTGAATACCAGTGGCAGGCCCTGAATCACACCACTTTGTTGAATATCAAGTAACACCGTTCGGGGAGAGGACTGGGAGAACCGGTACTGCGGGTCACCCATAAACAAAAATGTAATTCTGGCCTGTTCAGCGCCATTCGATACCTGAATATCCGCAACGGTCGCCGCGCGGACAGGCAAACATAACATCAACACAGTGGTGGCTAACAGCCACATGATTCCCCGAACAGACATGCAATCTTCCTTGTTAATGAGCCAGACGGGCCACCAAAGCCGTTCCTGTGTCAGAGACAGGGGTGACAACCGCTTCACGACCTTCTCCTTGCCAGGATAAATGAACTTCTACATCAGGCTCGGGTAGCACACCAGTACCCTGCTGCGGCCATTCAACCAGGCAAATCGCATCACGGGTAAAGTAATCACGAATGCCCATAAATTCGAGTTCTTCCGGGTCTGCAAGACGGTATAAATCAAAGTGATACACCATCAAATCGCCCAGTTCATAAGGTTCGACCAGGGTGTAAGTTGGGCTTTTCACATTGCCTTTATGCCCCAGGGCCTGCAAGAAGCCCCGGCTGAACGTTGTTTTACCGGCCCCCAAATCACCATATAAATAAATTACCGTCGCCCCCTGGCAGGCTTTTGCCAGACATTCGCCAAGGTGAATCGTTGCCTGTTCATCGGCCAGTGGGATAACACAATTTGTCATGATTTCATCAATTCAATTTCAGGGTTAACAAATGAATACAGCGCAGACAATAGATCCATTGCCAGCATACCGCGTGTGCCATAACGTGCCGCCAAACTATCGGCAGCAGCACCGTGCGCCACACAACCCGCGCAGGCAGCATCAAATAGCGGAAGGTGCTGGGCTAACAACGCCCCTATAATACCAGACAACACATCCCCCATTCCGCCACTTGCCATGCCTGGATTGCCCACGTCAATAATAGCCTGGTGGGTTGCAGTGGCGATAACAGTGCCCGCACCTTTCAGCACCACGCACCCACCATATTGCTCAACCAAACGTCGCGCGGAAAGTAAGCGATCACTTTCAATTTCAGCAACAGAACATCCCAGCAAACGCGCGGCTTCACCAGGATGCGGCGTCATCACGCGATTGTCACCTGTTATGGGATTTATTGCCAGAAGGTTCAGTGCATCCGCATCCCATAACATCGGTTTAGCCGAATGCTTTACGCGTTCAAGAGCATCCCGCCCCCAGGCCTGCTGGCCCAGCCCCGGACCAATCACCACCACATCTGCCCAGCGCAGGCTCTCATCGAGCGATTCAGGCGTCAGAGCCTGAACCATCAGTTCCGGGCGGGCAGTCAATAGCGCAGGGGCATTTTCCGGGCGTGTCAGCACCCTGACCAAACCAGCTCCGGCACGTAGCGCCGCTTCACCAGCCATACGAATCGCCCCGGCAGTACCGGTATCGCCGCCAATCACCACCAGGCGGCCATGGTTCCCTTTATGGGATGTCGCTTTACGCGGATGCAACCAGCGCTTCAGGTCATCCTGATCAAAACGTTTCACTGGCGCATCCTGTTCCGCCAGCCAGCCCTCCAGCCCCAGAGCATGGTAATGCAGTTGCCCCACCACATCGCGGGCTTTCCCGGTCAGCAGACCGGTTTTCAGGGCGATAAACGTTACTGTATGGTTGGCTGAGACTACCGCCCCCGGCGTTGTGCCAGTATTGGCATTCAGGCCCGATGGCACATCCAGAGCCAATACCGGAGCCGGATGCTGGTTTATCTGATCGATGACTACGGCAAGGTTTTCCCTGGGAGCCTGGCGAATACCCGTTCCCAGCAACCCATCGACAATCAGGTCAACCTTCTGCGGCCAGGCAGAGGTAAGCGGGGAAATATGCCCACCCGCCGCCAGCCATGCGCTACGTGCGGCCTGCGCTTCATCCGGCAAGGGTTTAGCGCTCTCAACTGCCAGTACAGTAACCTGAATACCAGCGGCCTGCGCACAATGGGCAACCACATAGCCGTCGCCACCGTTGTTACCGTGGCCGCATAACACCAGCCAGTGGTGGCTTGCGGGAAAAGCGCTGCGGGCGACAGCAAATGCAGCCTCCCCCGCCCGTTGCATCAGTTCATACAATGTAACACCCGATGCTGCCGCAGCCCGGGCTTCAGCCTTACGCAACCAGTCTGCGGACCAGACTGACTGTGGTATACTTGCAGAGTTTCTGTTCAGGTAATGGTCCGTCATGTCTCAGCCCTTCGTTCTTGATGAATTAGTGCAAAAAATTAAACAGTGGGGCAAGGAACTGGGGTTCCAGCAGGTCGGTATTTGCGATACAGACCTGAGCGCCAGTGAACCCGCGCTCCAGGAATGGCTCGACAAACAGTATCACGGAGAAATGGAGTGGATGGCACGCCATGGAATGATGCGCGCACGCCCCCATGAATTATTGCCCGGAACATTGCGGGTTATTAGTGTACGCATGAATTATCTCCCCACGGGTGCCGCTTTTGCCAGTACGCTGAAAAACCCACAGCTTGGTTATGTCAGCCGTTATGCACTGGGGCGCGATTATCACAAGTTGCTGCGCCAGCGCCTGAAGCAACTCGGTGAGCGCATTCGTGAACACTGTACTGAACTGAATTTTAGACCGTTCGTGGATTCAGCGCCTCTTCTTGAACGTCCTCTGGCTGAAAAAGCCGGGTTAGGCTGGACAGGTAAGCACTCACTTATCCTCAACAAAGAAGCCGGCTCATTCTTCTTTCTCGGTGAGTTACTGGTGGATATCCCACTGCCCGTTGATAAGCCTGTTGAAGAAGGCTGTGGGCGCTGTGTTGCCTGTATGACCATTTGCCCAACCCAGGCGATTGTCGCGCCTTATACCGTGGATGCACGGCGCTGTATCTCCTACCTCACCATTGAGCTTGAAGGCGCCATTCCTGAGGAATTGCGCCCCCTGATGGGTAACCGCATTTACGGTTGTGATGATTGCCAGTTAATTTGTCCGTGGAACCGTTTTTCACAACTGACTGACGAAGCCGATTTTTCTCCCCGCAAAGCATTACATACGCCGGAACTCCTGGCGTTATTTGCCTGGGATGAAACGCACTTCCTTAAAGTGACCGAAGGGTCGGCAATTCGGCGCATAGGGCATCTGCGCTGGCTGAGAAATATAGCAGTGGCACTGGGGAATGCGCCCTGGGAAAGCAGCGTGCTTGATGCACTGGAGCAACGCAAAGGTGAGCACCCACTTCTGGATGAACACATTGAATGGGCGATTGCGCAACAATTGGCGAAGCGGGAAGCGTTGAGTGTGACCGTTTCTTCAGCACAACAACAACGCCTGGTCAGGGCAATTGAAAAAGGATTGTCACGGGATGCGTAAGTATCCACAGCCTGTTCATAAGAAAAAAAACAGGTTGTCATTCAACAGTAAAAAAATCGTCAAGTGATCCAGATAACATTTATCAATATATTTAAATTATTTTATAATCAATACGTTACATGGTTTCACATCATAAAAAACCGAAATAAACCGGGGCAGTGATTTTTTTATCAACCTGTGGATAAGTTTGTTCACAACTTTTCTGAAGGCAATAAAAAAGCACCATGCAGCACTTTAATGCTGTGGAGAGTATTAGTGAGAAAATTTGGAGCGGGAAACGAGACTCGAACTCGCGACCCCGACCTTGGCAAGGTCGTGCTCTACCAACTGAGCTATTCCCGCTTGGGTGGTGCTGGCCTGATGGCCTGTCAAATTTTGGAGCGGGAAACGAGACTCGAACTCGCGACCCCGACCTTGGCAAGGTCGTGCTCTACCAACTGAGCTATTCCCGCTTGGGTGGTGCTGGCCTGACGGCCTGTCAAATTTTTGGAGCGGGAAACGAGACTCGAACTCGCGACCCCGACCTTGGCAAGGTCGTGCTCTACCAACTGAGCTATTCCCGCCCTGTGCAACTCTGCAAAACAGCATCGTCACGGGAGGCGCATTATACGAGAATTCGCATTTACCGCAAGCCCTGAATGAGAAAATTTCGTGCTTTTTGTTTGAATGATGATTTATTCAACAAAATGGTGATTTTCCCGGCGGATGAGGGGCTTGCCCTCATCCGGCTTGTTACAACTTGATAAAATTCTCACGGTACCAGGCCAGTTCCGCCACGGATTCACGAATATCATCCAGCGCCTGGTGTGACCCTTTCTTCTTAAATCCACTGAGAATTTCTGGTTTCCAGCGGCGCGCCAGCTCTTTCAGCGTGCTGACATCCAGATAGCGGTAGTGAAAATAGGCTTCAAGCTCCGGCATGTATTTGAATAAAAAACGGCGATCCTGGCCGATACTGTTACCGCAAATAGGCGAAGTATTGGCAGGCACCCATTCACGCAAAAATTCCAGTGTCGCCTGCTGGGCGGCGTTGTCATCCATCTGGCTGGCTTTGACACGCTCAACCAGGCCACTGGCCGTGTGGGTACGCACATTCCAGTCATCCATCAGGGCCAGTTGTTCATCAGACTGGTGAACAGCAATCACCGGGCCCTCAGCCAGAATATTCAAATCAGCATCGGTCACCAGCGTGGCAATCTCAATAATGCGGTCACGTTCCGGGTCCAGACCTGTCATTTCCAGATCAATCCAAATCAGGTTATTTTCTTTTGCACTCATGCTTTTTCTGTCCTTTTCGCCTGTTGGCGCACTGACAATCGGTTATTTCGTATAAAATAGCGTGTATCATAGAGGTTTTGCCCATTGTGGGCGACCAGGAGCCACCACGATTGAGTAAAAATAAACTCTCCAAAGGCCAACAACGCCGCGTCAAAGCGAACCACCAGCGCAGGCTGAAGACACCTACGGAGAAAACTGATTACGACGATACGCTGTTTGGCGAGCCACAAGAAGGTGTCGTTATCAGCCGTTTCGGTATGCACGCTGACGTTGAATCCTTCGACAGCGAAGTTCACCGCTGCAACATTCGCCGTACCATCAAATCTCTGGTGACTGGCGACCGTGTTGTCTGGCGTCCGGGCAAACCAGCGGCTGAAGGCGTGATGGTCAACGGCATTGTCGAGGCAGTGCACGAACGCACATCGGTACTCACCCGGCCTGATTATTATGACGGGATAAAACCCATCGCCGCCAATATTGACCAAATTGTGATTGTCTCCGCAATTTTGCCGGAGCTCTCTCTGAATATTATTGACCGCTATCTGGTTGCCTGCGAAATCCTGGACGTTGAACCACTGCTGGTGCTTAATAAAACCGATTTGCTGGATGAAGACGCACTGGCTTTCGTAAACGAGCAAATGGATATTTACCGCAATATTGGTTACCGCGTGCTGATGGTGTCCAGCCATGCTCACCAGGGTCTGGAAGAGCTGGAAACGCTGCTGACTGGCCGTATCAGTATCTTTGCCGGCCAGTCTGGTGTGGGGAAATCCAGCCTGCTGAATGCGCTGTTAGGGCTGGATGAAGAAAAAATTCTGACCAACAACGTTTCCGATGTTTCCGGCCTTGGGCAGCACACCACCACCGCCGCACGCCTTTATCACTTCCCCCATGGTGGTGATGTCATTGACTCCCCAGGCGTCCGTGAATTTGGTCTGTGGCACCTGGAAGCGGAACAAATCACTCAGGGTTTTGTCGAATTCCGTGATTATCTGGGCACCTGTAAATACCGTGACTGCAGCCATAACAATGATCCCGGTTGTGCGCTGCGCGCTGCCGTTGAACGCGGTGAAATAGCTGAAACTCGTTTTGAAAACTATCACCGTATTCTGGAAAGCATGGCGCAAGTCAAAACCCGTAAGAATTTTTCAGAAACCGATAACTGACAACCAGGCAGGCTGCCGTTAAAATTCGTCGCCCTGTATACAGGCCCGGGTAACACGAGATACCGGGCAAGGAAAAGCAATACAACGGCCTGGAGGCTAACTTGCTAAATAACATTAAACTTTCACTTCAATACATTCTGCCCAAATTGTGGCTGACCCGGCTGGCGGGCTGGGGAGCAAACAAACGTGCAGGCTGGCTGACCAAACTGGTGATTGATGCGTTCGTTAAATGCTACAAAGTTGACATGAAAGAAGCGCAAAAGCCGGATACCGCCAGTTACCCTACCTTCAACGAATTCTTCGTGCGCCCTTTACGGGAAGATGCGCGTCGCCTTAACACCGACCCAAATGCGCTGGTGATGCCAGCTGATGGCGCGGTCAGCCAGTGCGGAGCTATCGAAGATGATAAACTGCTGCAGGCCAAAGGCCATGATTACACCCTTGAAGCGTTGCTGGCAGGTAACTACAACATGGCGGCGCTGTTTCGTAACGGCAGTTTCGTCACCACGTACCTCTCCCCGCGCGATTACCACCGGGTGCATATGCCCTGTAACGGTATACTGCGGGAAATGATTTACGTGCCGGGCGACCTGTTCTCCGTTAATCCGTTAACCGCGCAAAATGTACCTAACCTGTTTGCCCGTAACGAACGGGTTATTTGCCTGTTTGATACAGAATTTGGCCCGATGGCACAGATTATGGTGGGCGCAACTATTGTTGGCAGTATTGAAACTGTATGGGCTGGTACCGTCACTCCGCCACGGGAAGGGATCATCAAGCGCTGGACCTGGCCTGATGGCAGCCATGAAGACGCTATTGCACTACTTAAAGGCCAGGAAATGGGCCGTTTTAAACTGGGGTCAACCGTGATTAATCTGTTTGCTCCGGGTAAAGTCACACTGGATGAACAGCTCAAGCCATTGCTGACCACCCGCCTTGGCAATACGCTGGCCTGGGGGAATATCCCTCATGCTGAACAGGGCGACAACCTGGCAACCGAACAGGTTCAACCCGCAGCTGAAGACAGTTAACTAACTGACGAGTACGCAACGTGCGCCTGCTAATCCTGTTTTTGGTGACCCTGAGTCTCAGCCTGGGGGCGCACGCCGCCCCTTCTTCTACAGATAATGACGCGATTGCTCAGGCTCTGGAGCAAGCGAAAACCAACAAGAACCAGCCAGGACAGGCTGAACTGATTGAAACCCTTCAGGCTGCATTGAGCTCTCTTGAGGAGCGTGAGCACGCCCGGCAACAGGCTGATGAATACCAGCAGGTTATCGATAACTTTCCCAAACTCTCTCAGGCGTTACGCCAGCAACTGGCTAGCCAGCCCTCATCAGAGGCGGAAAAAATACCGGCGGGGTTATCAGCAGACGTGCTTAACCAGGAGATTCTCCAGGTCAGCAGTAAATTGCTGGATAAAACCCGCGAAGCTCAGCAGGAGCAGGAAAAAAGCCGCGAGATTACCGACTCACTGAACCAACTGCCGCAGCAACAAACCGATATCCGCCGCCAGCTTGGCGAGCTGGAGCGCCGTTCAGGTGTCAATGTTTCCAATACACCTCTGGCACAGGCACAGCAATGGGCACTCCAGGCGGATATTGCCCGCCTGCGCGCCAGGCTTACCGAGCTGGAAATGGCGCAGCTTTCTGCAAATAATCGTCAGGAACTGGCCCGCCTGCGAGCAAGCCTTGCAGAGAAACAGAGCGAGCAACTGGACAGGCGGTTACAGGCATTACGCAATCAATTAAATAGCCAACGCCAGCGCGAGGCAGAAAAAGCGCTGGAAAGCACTGAACTGTTAGCGGAAAACAGTGAAAACCTGCCCCCAGAAATCGAAGCGCAATTTACCGTTAACCGCGAGCTTTCTCAGGCTCTGAATCTTCAGGCGCAACGTATGGATCTGGTAGCTTCTCAGCAGCGCCAGGCGGCGAACCAGATTCTGCAAGTGCGCCAGGCACTCAATACCCTGCGTGAGCAGTCACAGTGGTTAGGGGTATCTAACGTGCTGGGCGAAACACTGCGCGCTCAGGTGGCGCGTCTGCCCGAAATGCCCAAACCACAGCAAGTAGATACCGAAATGGCGCAAATCCGTGTTCAGCGGTTGCGCTATGAAGACCAGTTGAGCAAACAACCACAATTGCGCCAGCTGCGCCAGGCCAGTGGTCAGCCACTTACTCAGGAACAAAGCCGCATTCTTGATGCCCAGTTACGCACCCAGCGTGAATTGCTGAGTTCGCTATTGCAGGGTGGCGATGCGCTTATCCTTGAACTGACGAAATTGCGCGTCGCCAACAGCCAGTTAGAAGACGCGCTGAAAGAGGTGAATGAAGCCACTCACCGTTACCTGTTCTGGACGGCAGACGTCAGTGCCATCTCCCTGAGCTGGCCACTGGATATTATGCAGGATCTGCGCCGCCTGCTTTCGCTCGATACCCTGGGTCAATTAGGGAAAGCCGCCGGTATGATGCTGACCAGCCGGGAAACCCTGATCCCTTTATTTGCCGCGCTGGTTCTGGTGGGTTTCAGCATCAGTTCTCGCCGCCACTTTTCAGCTTTTCTTGAACGTTCCAGCAGTAGAGTTGGCAAAGTCACCCAGGATCATTTTTATCTCACCATTCGCACTGTGTTCTGGTCGATTCTGGTTGCTTCTCCGTTACCCGTCCTGTGGGGCATTCTGGGCCATGGTTTACAACAGGCCTGGCCGTGGCCAATTGCAGTCGCCGTTGGCGACGGTGTAACTGCCACTGTTCCCTTGCTGTGGGTGGTGATGATTTGTGCCACCTTTGCACGCAGCAATGGTCTGTTTGTGGCTCACTTCGGCTGGCCACGCCACAGGGTAGCCCGGGCCATGCGTTATTACCTGATGAGCATTGGTTTAATTGTGCCGCTGATTATGGCGCTTATCATGTTCGATAACCTCAATGACCGGGAATTTTCCGCTTCACTGGGCCGCCTGTGTTTTGTCTTTATTTGTGGTGCACTGGCTATTGTCACTCTCAGTTTAAAACGCGCCGGTATCCCGCTGTGGCTGGATAAACAAGGCAACGGTGACAATGTCCTCAACCGCTTGTTCTGGAACTTGCTGATCTGTGCGCCTGTGTTGTCCGCACTGGCGTCTCTGGTGGGTTACCTCGCAACAGCGCAAGCGTTGCTGGCGCGCCTGGAAACCTCTGTCGCCATCTGGTTTTTGCTGCTGGTCATCTACCATATTGTGCGCCGCTGGATGTTTATTCAGCGCCGCAGGCTGGCGTTTGACCGGGCCAAACACCGCCGGGCGGAGATCCTTGCTCAACGAGCAAAAGGCGAAGAAGAACCAGTGCAAGGGCACAGTGCGGAAGGCAACCCGGAGCTTCCCGAAGACACAGAAATCGATCTGGATACGATCAGCGCGCAATCGCTGCGTCTGGTGCGATCACTGCTGACACTGGTCGCATTGATCTCTGTGATCGCGTTATGGTCGGAGATCCATTCGGCATTCAGTTTCCTGGAAAATATCTCATTGTGGGATGTCACCACCACTGTACAGGGTGTGGAAAGTATCGAACCCATTACCGTTGGGGCAGTGCTTATCGCCATTCTGGTGTTCATCATTACGATGCAACTGGTGCGCAATCTGCCTGCCTTGTTGGAGCTGGCTATACTGCAGCATTTGGATCTGACACCGGGCACCGGCTATGCCATTACCACTGTCACCAAATATTTGCTGATGCTGCTGGGTGGTCTGGTCGGTTTCTCCATGATTGGCATTGAATGGGCCAAATTACAGTGGCTGGTTGCCGCATTAGGTGTGGGGTTGGGCTTTGGTTTACAGGAGATTTTCGCCAACTTTATTTCCGGGCTGATTATCTTATTTGAAAAACCCATTCGTATTGGCGATACCGTGACGATTCGTGACCTGACAGGCAGTATCACCAAAATCAATACCCGGGCAACCACTATCAGCGACTGGGATCGTAAAGAGATAATTGTCCCCAACAAGGCGTTTATTACTGAACAATTTATTAACTGGTCGCTGTCTGATTCTGTTACTCGTGTTGTGCTCAGTGTCCCTGCCCCGGTGGAAGCCGAAACCGAAACCGTCACGGGTATTTTGCTGGCTGCCGCCCATCGATGCTCACTGGTCATTGATAACCCTCCGCCAGAGGCTTACCTGGTAGATATACAGCAAGGTATACAGCTCTTTGAACTACGTATTTATGCTGCTGAAATGGGGCACCGGATGCCATTACGCCATGAACTCCACCAGTTAATCCTGCTGGGCTTCCGGGAACACAATATTGACCTGCCGTTCCCACCGTTCCAGATGCGGCTGGAGTCCCTGGATGGTAAACGCAGCGCAACCACCCTGACCTCTGCAGGCAAAAGCGTACGCTCACCAGGTAGTCTGTAAAAAAAACACCCCCACCATACTCTGGCAGGGGTGTTTTATTCGGTTTTTTTACCCGCGAGTGTATCAGGCGCGATCGACAGTAAAAGCCATCACCTCAGATAAACTTTCGGCCTTAAGCGCCAGCATCACCAGGCGGTCAACCCCCAGTGCGACACCGGAACAATCCGGCATTCCTGCTTTCAGTGCTTCCAGCAGGTTAACGTCCACAGGCTGTTGAGGAAGCCCTTTCGCGGCACGTTTACGGTTATCCTGCTCAAAGCGCTGCTGCTGTTCACCTGCGTCAGTCAGTTCGTGGAAACCATTCGCCAGTTCCACACCCCGGAAATAGACTTCAAAACGCTCAGCCACACGGTGATCTTCGGTACTGATTTGCGCCAGTGCGGCCTGGCTTGCCGGGAAGTGGTACACAAAGGTTGGTTTATCTTTTCCAATATGTGGTTCCACACCCATAGCAAACAACAGTTGCAACAAGGTATCGCGGTCTTCTTCGGTATCGGCGATATTGCTTAAATCAAGGCGCGCGGCTACTTCACGTAACTGCTGTTTATCTGCAGACAGCGGGTCGATTTCCAGATGGCGCTGAAACGCCTGCTGATAAGAAAGGGATTCTGCCGGGCTGCACTCCAGCACTTGCTGCAATAAGTCGTCCACCTCGTTCATCAGGCGATACATGTCATAGCATGGACGGTACCATTCCAGCATAGTGAATTCAGGGTTATGGTAGCGCCCCATCTCTTCATTACGGAAACTACGGCATAACTGATAAACCGGACCACAGCCTGCAGCAAGCAAGCGTTTCATGTGGTATTCCGGGCTGGTCATTAAATACAGGTTCATCCCTTGTGAATGACCCGGCCCCACAAAACGTGTTTCGAAAGGCACCAAATGGACGTCAGTAACCGTTGCCTGGCTCATACAGGGGGTTTCGACTTCAAGGACGCCCCGGTCTGAAAAAAAACGCCGTATTCCGGCCATAATCTCAGCACGTTTTAATAAATTGGGGACTGATGCGCCCGGCTGCCAGGTTGCCGTATCGCTCATGTTACTTTCTCCGGTTTGACACAAGGGCACGCAGTCTACTCGCATCTCCATAAAGAGACAAATTTTGCACAGCAAAATTTGCCGAATAAGCCCGTCGTGCCTGGCGTGGCCCATTTTTTTGTAAATCAGTCAATGACATTAGTTGATTGTTGCGGATATCAACAAAAAAATCGAACACGTCAATTTTCCCTCTTTTTAGCAAGGTTATACTGAGCTCCCCACCAAGGAGCAGGGGAAAACGTTCGCTTTCGCTATCGGCCACTGTGTGAGCTACCTTTGGAACAGATGCGTTGCGAAATAACCATAATCTGGAGGAATGTCGTGCAAACCATTCAAGCTGATATCGCTATAATTGGTGCCGGCGGTGCAGGCCTTCGCACCGCAATTGCGGCAGCGCAGGCGAATCCACAAGCCACCATCGCGCTGATATCCAAAGTCTACCCTATGCGCAGCCACACTGTTGCTGCTGAAGGTGGATCTGCCGCGGTCGCACAAGATCATGATAGTTTCGAGTATCATTTTCATGATACCGTCGCAGGCGGTGACTGGCTCTGTGAACAGGACGTTGTTGATTATTTCGTTCATCACTGCCCAACAGAAATGACGCAACTGGAACAGTGGGGATGCCCCTGGAGTCGTCGCCCGGACGGATCAGTTAACGTTCGTCGTTTTGGGGGGATGAAAATAGAAAGAACCTGGTTTGCCGCAGATAAAACCGGCTTTCACATGCTTCATACCCTGTTCCAAACTTCTCTGCAATTTCCGCAAATCCACCGCTTTGATGAACACTTTGTCCTCGACATTCTGGTCGATGAAGGCCATGTGCGTGGTCTGGTCGCCATGAATATGATGGAAGGGACTCTGGTGCAAATCCGTGCCAATGCCGTGGTTATGGCAACGGGCGGTGCTGGCCGCGTTTACCGCTATAACACTAACGGTGGGATTGTCACTGGCGATGGTATGGGCATGGCACTGGCTCATGGCGTACCACTGAGGGATATGGAATTTGTTCAGTATCACCCCACCGGGCTCCCTGGCTCCGGTATTTTGATGACAGAAGGCTGCCGTGGCGAAGGTGGTATTCTGGTCAACAAAGATGGCTACCGTTACCTGCAGGATTACGGTATGGGGCCAGAAACCCCACTGGGCGAGCCGAAAAACAAGTATATGGAACTGGGCCCACGCGACAAAGTCTCGCAGGCTTTCTGGCATGAATGGCGTGCTGGCCGCACCATTGAAACGCCAAGAGGCGATGTGGTGTATCTGGACTTGCGCCACCTGGGTGAGAAAAAACTGCTTGAGCGCCTGCCATTTATCTGTGAACTGGCGAAAGCCTATGTCGGTGTGGATCCCATCAAAGAACCGATTCCCGTACGACCAACCGCGCACTACACCATGGGCGGCATTGAAACCAACACAGAATGTGAAACCCGTATTAGTGGTTTGTTTGCAGTGGGTGAATGCTCTTCTGTGGGGCTGCACGGTGCTAACCGCCTGGGGTCTAACTCACTGGCGGAACTGGTGGTATTTGGCCGTCTGGCTGGTGAAAAAGCAATGGCTCACGCTGCGCAGGCAAGTACCGGTAATGATAATGCGCTGAATGCTCAGGCAGCCGATATTGAACGCCGCCTGACAAGCCTTGTTAATCAGGAAGGGAACGAGAACTGGGCGAAAATCCGTGACGAAATGGGTCTGTCGATGGAAGAAGGCTGTGGGATTTACCGCACGCCAGAACTGATGCAAAAAACTATCGATAAACTGGCTGAACTCCAGGAACGCTTCAAGCGTGTACGCATTACCGACACTTCAAGTGTGTTCAACACCGATTTGCTTTACACCATAGAGCTGGGGCACGGCCTGAATGTTGCTGAATGTATGGCGCACTCAGCGATGGCACGTAAAGAATCCCGTGGGGCGCATCAACGCCTTGATGAAGGTTGCACAGCGCGTGACGATGTGAACTTCCTCAAACATACCCTCGCGTTCAGGGATGCAGAAGGCCACACGCATCTGGAATACAGCGATGTGAAAATCACCACTCTGCCACCAGCAAAACGCGTTTATGGCGCCGAAGCGGAAGCAGCCGACAAAAAGGAGACGGCGAATGGCTGAGATGAAAACCATGAAACTGGAAGTGGTGCGGTATAACCCGGAAACGGACAACGAGCCACACAGTGTGTTTTACGATGTGCCCTGGGATGAGCAAACCTCATTACTGGATGCGCTGGGTTATATCAAAGATAACCTGGCACCCGACCTGAGCTACCGCTGGTCCTGCCGTATGGCTATTTGCGGTTCATGCGGCATGATGGTTAACCAGATCCCCAAACTGGCCTGTAAAACCTTCCTGCGTGATTACACTCAGGGCATCAAAATCGAGGCTCTGGCAAACTTCCCCATTGAGCGCGATCTTGTCGTGGACATGACCCACTTCATTGAAAGCCTCGAGGCGATTAAGCCCTACATCATCGGCAATAATCGCTCACCGGAACAAGGGCCAAATACCCAAACACCTGCGCAAATGGCGCGTTATCACCAATTTTCCGGGTGTATTAACTGTGGGTTGTGTTATGCCGCCTGCCCGCAATTTGGCCTTAATCCGGAGTTTATCGGCCCGGCAGCCCTGACGCTGGCCCATCGCTATAATCTGGACAGCCGTGATCATGGTAAGAAAATGCGTATGCCAGTGATTAACGGTGAAAACGGTGTGTGGCCCTGCACATTTGTCGGCTTTTGTTCTGAAGTCTGCCCGAAGCATGTCGACCCGGCAGCCGCGATTCAGCAAACAAAAGTGGAAAGTGCGAAGGACTTTTTAATCGCCACCCTGAAACCACGCTAAGGAGTGCAGCATGACCACAAAACGTAAACCTTATGTGCGGGCGGTTGCCCCGGACTGGTGGCAAAAACTGCCGTTTTACCGTTTCTATATGCTTCGTGAAGGTACCTCTGTGCCAACCGTCTGGTTCAGCATCATCCTGATTTATGGGTTGTATGCACTGAAAGGCGGGGCAGGCTCCTGGGCAGGTTTTGTTGGCTTTCTGCAAAACCCGGTGGTAATCATCCTGAATCTGATTACCCTGGCAGCAGCCCTTCTGCATACCAAAACCTGGTTCGAACTGGCGCCGAAAGCTGCCATTCTGATCGTTAAAGGTGAGAAATTACCCCCACAACCCCTGATTCGTGCACTGTGGGCCGTCACTGCCATTGTCACTGTCGTGATTCTTGGCGTGGCGTTGTTCTGGTAAGGAGGTATTATGACAAATCAACAATTGAAGCGTTCCGACGAACCGGTATTTTGGGGGCTGTTTGGTGGTGGCGGTATGTGGGGAGCGATTATCGCCCCGGTTATCGTCCTGCTGGTTGGGGTTCTGCTGCCACTGGGCTTTTATCCTGGCGAAGCACTGGGATATGAACGTGTACTGGCCTTTGCGCAAAGTTTTATTGGCCGGGCGTTTATTTTCCTGATGATAGTTCTCCCCTTGTGGTGTGGCCTGCACCGTATCCATCATGGCATGCATGACATGAAGATCCATGTTCCTGCCGGCAAATGGGTATTTTACGGGCTGGCCACAATCCTGACCGTTGTTACACTGATTGGTGTGGTCTTCATTTAATACCAGCCCAAACCTGGCGGCAGAGGCTGCCGCCAGGTCATAAAATAATTCTGTACTTTCCTCAACATTTTCCCCGTGACTTCCTACACTTAAAAGAAAAAAGGAAGCACACCATGCGTAAAAGTTTATATCTCGCCATCCTGCTTGGCGTTGCCACGTTAACAGGCTGCAGCAACCCCGTACCCCCACCCGGCGTAACCGTTGTCGAGAATTTCAATATCAATCGTTATCTTGGTACATGGTATGAAATAGCCCGCCTTGATCACCCCTTTGAGAGTGGGCTGGAACAGGTCACAGCCACTTATGGTTTACAGGTTAATGGCGGTGTCAGTGTGATTAACCGCGGCTATAACCCGGCTCGTGGCATATGGCAGTCAGCACAGGGAGAAGCCTGGTTCACTGGCGCCCCCACGAAAGGCGCACTGAAAGTCTCGTTCTTTGGTCCCTTCTACGGCGGCTATAATGTGATGGCGGTTGATAAATATTACCAGCATGCCTTGCTGTGCGGGCCGGACAGAAGCTATTTGTGGATATTGTCCCGTACCCCCACACTCAGTACGGAAGTAAAAAACCAGTATATCCACCTGGCCCAACAGCAAGGCTTTGATACCAGCAAGCTGATTTGGGTAAAACAAACGCCGTTAGTGGCTAAATAATTTTACCCCGAGAATACCTGCAACAATCATCGTCAGGCTGAAAAGCCTGGCCGGTGTGGCGGGTTCACCTTCCCAGACAATACCAATAATCACCACCCCCACCGCACCAATACCACTCCACACCGCATACGCAGTTCCGGCTGGCAGGCTTCTGATAACATACGAGAGCAGTAGCAGGCTGAGCGCCATCGCGCTAAGAACAATAACGGAAGGGTAAAAACGACTGAAACCGTAGGTGTGTTTTAATCCGGCAGCCCAAACCACTTCCAGCAAACCGGCAAGAATAAGTAATAACCATGACACAGGAGCTCCTGAGGGGCCGTCCCCAATGTGCAATGATAACCCGGTACAGGCCGTCCTGAACGGGAATAATAGAGTCCTTAACCCAAACTGCTCACCATAAAATAAGGTAGCCAATGGATAAAGGTTATACAAAATACGGGTGATTTATTGTCGCAAACCCGATATGTCCATGCAACCAGCGCTTTCTTACTTGACTAACGTGAGAAATAGCACTGCTTCTGCTGTCAGTTCCATAATTCAGTTAGCAGCTTTTCTTTCTATCATGTCACCTTACCCTGGAAAGTGGCTCAGGCTATTTTTGTTACTGGATGCAAAATATGTATGTTTAGCGTATTACTTGTGGATCGTTGTTACTTTAGCCGCTTCGGGTTGAAATCTCTGGTTATGTCATCAGGAGATTTATCGGTTAATTTTAATATTGTTGACACAGATAACTTATTATATGCCCGAGAGTATATATTACGGCACCAGCCAAATATCGTGATAGCTGATTTTCATGGTTTTCTTAAAGAAATACATCACGTACAACAATTGGCTTCGATTTCTCTTGCCTGCGGCACATCAACCAGATTAATTATTCAGCAAAGTAACCACACACCACCAGAATTGAAGGCATTACATGAAGTGATGGGGGCGTGGAAAATACTCGATAAAAATAATTCTCTGAATGATATTAAGGAAATATTACAGTCATCACTTTTCTCTCGCCCCCCTTTTGGCCTGCAGCGGGACCTTACGCCATTACTGACGCTCAGAGAGGAAAAAATTCTGGCTTTGTGGGAGCAGGAGACCAGTAATGAAAATATTGCCAGTAAAATGGGGATATCGGTAAAGACCGTTTACACCTACAAACGCAACATCCGCATGAAGCTTGGGGTAAATAACCGTCTGGCATTATTTTTAACCTGATAAAGCGAAATGATGGTACCCGCAGACACCATCACTTCACCAAAGCATAAATTCTTACTGTGATTATTTCTGGGCATTTGTTGCCGCGTCAGAAATAGCGCTACCACCTTCCTGAATATCTTGTCCCATACCACGAGTGGTATTACAGGCAGTCAGTACAGAGGTGCAAATCAACGCTGCAATAAGCGCAGCAATCGTTTTCTTGATCATAATCGCATCCTTATCTGTCATCATTTATTGGTCAGAGACAACAATAAGGATAGTGCACCAGAAAATGTGCAGAGAAAAATTAAGACCAGGCTGAAAAGATTAGTCGGATGCGCGCTGAATCGCCCCGCCGAGGTGCTGGATATCTTCACCGAAGCCCCGGGCCGTATTACAACCAGACAATAACGCAACAACCAGAATGATAACCAGTGATTGAACCGCTCTTACCATCGCATAACCCCGGAAGCAAATGCACAGACACTTTACAAGCGCAGGTATCAGCACCTGCGCCGTAAAACAGAATTCAGCTTATTTCACGCGAGATACGTATTCGCCAGAACGGGTATCAACACGGATAACTTCACCAATCTGAACAAACAGCGGCACTTTTACCACTGCGCCAGTAGACAGCGTGGCTGGTTTACCGCCAGTACCAGCAGTATCACCTTTCAGGCCTGGGTCGGTCTCAACTACTTCCAGTTCCACGAAGTTTGGTGGAGTGACAGAAATAGGCTGACCATTCCACAGCGTCACGATGCACTCAGCCTGATCCAGCAACCATTTTTCGTTATCACCAATGGCTTTCGCATCAGCAGACAGCTGTTCGAAGGTTTCATTGTTCATGAAGTGCCAGAACTCACCGTCGTTGTACAGGTAAGTCAGGTTCATATCGACAACATCAGCACCTTCAGCGGAATCAGTAGATTTGAAAGTTTTTTCTACACGGGTACCGGTCAACAGACGACGCAGCTTAACACGCGCAAAAGCCTGACCTTTCCCTGGTTTAACGAATTCGCTGGCTTCAACTGCGTAAGGTTCGCCATCTAACATGATTTTAAGACCAGAACGAAAATCGTTGCTATAGTAAGTTGCCATAAGGCCCTCTGAAATTATTAACTGGTAGCTTAGCCAAAAAAATGGCACACATTGTAACCCTAAAACCCCCCTCCAGAGAAGATTGGTTATCGCAACTTGCCGATGTTATAACCGATCCCGATGAACTTCTGAATATTTTAAATGTAGACGCTAATGAAACATTGTTAGCCGGGCGCGATGCCAGGCGGCTGTTTGCTCTGCGTGTTCCCCGCGCATTTGCGGCGCGAATGGAGCCAGGAAACCCAAATGATCCTTTACTGATTCAGGTACTTACCAGTCAACAGGAATTTACCAACGTAGCCGGATTTAGTGAAGATCCTCTGGATGAACAACACAGTGTGGTTCCAGGTTTACTGCACAAATACCGTAACCGTGCGTTGTTGCTGGTAAAAGGCGGTTGTGCAGTCAATTGCCGTTATTGTTTCCGTCGCCACTTCCCGTATGCCGAAAACCAGGGCAACAAACGCAACTGGCAAAGTGCGCTGGACTACATTGAGGCTCACCCGGAACTGGATGAAATTATTTTCTCTGGTGGTGATCCGCTCATGGCGAAAGACCATGAACTGAACTGGCTAATAACCGCCCTGGAAGCAATCCCACATATTAAGCGATTACGTATCCACAGCCGCCTGCCCGTGGTCATCCCGGCTCGGGTAACGCCTGCATTATGCGAATGTATCATGGCATCAAGGCTGCAAGTTCTGCTGGTAAATCATATCAACCATGCCCAGGAAATCGATGATACCGTGCGTGCAGCCATGGCCCGGTTACGTGCAGCAGGCGTAACATTGCTCAACCAGAGTGTGTTACTCAAAAATGTGAACGATAACGCGCAAACTCTTGCACAGCTCAGTAATGCGTTGTTTGATGCCGGGATCCTGCCCTATTACCTGCATATTCTGGATAAAGTTCAGGGTGCCGCTCATTTTCTGGTTTCTGATGATGAAGCACGGGCCATTATGCGCGAGTTACTCACCATGGTATCCGGTTACCTAGTGCCTAAACTGGCCCGTGAAATTGGTGGAGAACCCAGTAAAACGCCACTGGATCTACAGTTACGTCAGCACTAGTTCCTGCCTGTACTCACGCCACTTTCAGGGAAAAGTCCCAAAAAAACACTGCCGGGCTCCTGCCTCGGCAGTGAAAGGTGCCTGTCAGCCTACCGGGAAAGAGGGCGTGACAGGCTTTCGGGCTTGTTATGCGTTAAAACGTTTCCCAGCCAGTATCGCTCCCACCAGCACCGGCTGGCGCAGCCAGTTGTGGCGCCCGAGGGCGGGATGGCGCGGCGGGTTCATGATTGGCGCCGGGCAAACGGAATACATTGACCATTTGCTGCAACTTATCTGCCTGGTCTTCAAGGCTATTTGCCGCCGCAGACGATTCCTGTACCAGCGCGGCGTTTTGCTGGGTCGTGGTATCCATTTCCGTCATAGCCTGAGCAATCTGGCCAATCCCACGGTTTTGCTCATCGGACGCGGCTGCAATTTCCTGCATCAGGTCTTTTACCTGGGTTACTGAGTTCACAATACCACTCATACTTTCACCAGCCAGGTCCACCTGGCGTGCGCCTTCATCCACATGTTTAACTGATTCCTGAATCAGGGCCTCAATCTCTTTGGCCGCCTGAGCACTGCGTTGCGCCAGTGAGCGAACTTCGCCGGCCACTACGGCAAACCCGCGGCCCTGATCACCTGCGCGGGCTGCTTCCACCGCAGCATTCAGTGCCAGAATATTGGTCTGGAAAGCAATCCCATTGATGACAGAGGTAATTTCAGCAATACGGCGAGAACTGTCGCTAATGTCCTTCATGCGGGCTACCGCAGAGCTGACTACCTGCCCGCCATGGGTTGCAGTATCTGATGCAGCAATGGCTAACTGGCTTGCCTGATGGGCATTCTGGGCATTCTGTTTAACGGTAGAGCTGAGTTCTTCCATACTTGCCGCTGTTTCTACCACCGCAGCAGACTGCTGTTCAGTGCGGGCAGACAGTTCGTTATTGCCCAGTGAAATTTCATTGGCGGCTGAACTGACTGATCGGGAAGCACTGCGTACCTGCCCCATCGCCTCTGCAACCCGGGTAACCAGGTTATTAAATGCGGTGATAGCCATACCTATTTCATCCTGGCGGCCTGCAGACATACGATGGCTTAAGTCCAGGTTTTCACTGATGGTTACCATACCGCTTTTCATTTCATTCAAACGGCGACGAATACCGAGCACGGTTACCAACCCAAACACGCCAAGAACAATAGTCGCCAGTAACGTGGCAGAAACAGACAGCATCATTGAACGGTGGATCAGACTACTGCTTTGCTGGTTGGCCTCATTCACCAGTTGGTTGTTATAGTCTATCTGCGCTTTAAAATCCTGGGCCAGCAGGCTGACCTGGTTTGCTACCAATCCGCCGGTACGCATCGCTTTCGTGACCGCTACGCGGTCATTGGATTCGGAAATCTTAAAGAACTGATCCATCACTCCGCGGAAATGCTCCAAATCTGCCATGGTTTTTTTCGACAACGCTTCATCATGGGAATCCGAGATCAAATCATTCAGATAATGCTGGTGCGCTTTATACACTTGATCATAAAGCGCGACCGCGCTGGCTTTTATTGCATTCATTCCGGGCAGGTCTTCGGTTAATCCATGCTGGTATAACTGAGAACGGATATCAGTAATCTTCATCATTTCATTATTGATTACCGTTATACTGGGCAACGTATTCACCTGAAAATAGGTGGCATCATCACTTATCTTAGATAATGAAATCATTGAGATAACATTGGTAACAATCAAACTTAATATCAGCAGAGAAAAAGCAAGCAACAAGCGCTTGGTGATGTTCATACATCCTCCCGGTAACGATGAATTTATTTTTGGTGTAAAACTGGTTTTAAATATCAATAATAAAAACGCAAAAATACAGGCACTCACCTTTATCTATTTTCTGTTATCGGCAGGGGTACAAAGTACCTTGAGCCTTATTTATTATTAAGTGTAGAAAGTATTGAATGCTGTGAAAAATATCACAATAAATAAAGCTTAAGGAATCTTAATATATTGATAAATAAAGCCAAATTTAAATATAGCAAGCTAAATATAACCTGCGTTTACATTTTTATATATTTAATTAATGCTTAATTATAGCAATAACTAATTTGCGTTTGATACAAACAAAAACAGCACGATGAGAAGAATAAAAATGTAAAAGTAACCGGGAATAAAAAAGAGAATTAACCAGTGGTAAAATGTTAATGTTGATGACGAAAACAATAGAGCCAACGCAGGTATTTGTTGTCAGCACAAAAAAGACAGGCTCAAAAAAAGAACAGCACACGGGCAGCGTGAGCTTATGCACTTACCGCCCGGTGCCAAAAAGCAGTTACTGCGCGCATTTATAAACCTGACCAGTCATTTCGCTGGCCGTAGGTACAAAACTGGAAATCAGGCCCTGAGTTGGGCTGCTGACACCGTAAAGCACATTACCGCCCATCGCAGCCGCTTTGTTACGCAGGTCATTCGCTGCACCACGCAATGAACCACCTTCATTACCAGCCTGGCCAGACAGCCAGTTACTTTGCTCCCCTGTTGCTGTCCCCAGATACTGGCACTCACTGGAAGGCTTATCTTCAACAAAACGAACAGACTGCCCGGCAGAACTCAGTTGATTACTGGCGCTACACCCTGCCAATAACGCAGCCATGGCAATTAACCCGGCCGATAGTTTCATCTGCATATGATTCCCCATTAGTAAAAAAAATCGCGCCAATTTAACCAGATAAACCTTATACCATACCCAGAAAAAGAAAACCCCCGGTGAAATTCACCAGGGGCTTTTTCTGCTAACCTGAGGTGCAGGGCAATTACATCATACCGCCCATGCCACCCATGCCGCCCATACCACCAGCAGCACCTAAATCAGCTTTATCTTCTTTCGGCAGGTCAGTCACCATGCATTCAGTGGTGATCATCAGGCCAGCAACAGAAGAAGCGTACTGCAACGCAGAGCGGGTTACTTTGGTTGGATCCAGAATACCCATATCGATCATGTTGCCGTATTCTTCAGTTGCCGCATTGTAACCGTAGTTACCTTCACCTGCTTTCACATTGTTGGCAACCACTGACGGTTCTTCACCGGCGTTAGATACAATCTGACGCAGCGGAGATTCCATAGCGCGCAGCGCAACTTTGATACCCACGTTCTGGTCTTCGTTTGCAGCAGTCAGGCCAGCGATTTTCGCAGCAACGCGCACCAGCGCCACACCGCCACCAGCAACCACGCCTTCTTCCACAGCAGCACGGGTTGCGTGCAGTGCGTCTTCTACGCGTGCTTTCTTCTCTTTCATTTCAACTTCAGTAGCGGCGCCAACTTTGATAACGGCTACGCCGCCTGCCAGTTTGGCAACACGTTCCTGCAGTTTTTCACGATCGTAGTCAGAAGTTGCTTCTTCAATCTGCTGACGGATCTGACCAACACGCCCCTGGATTGCAGCTTCATCGCCCACACCATCAATAATGGTGGTGGTATCTTTATTGATAACCACGCGTTTAGCCTGGCCCATATCTTCCAGAGTGGCTTTTTCCAGTTCCATGCCGATTTCTTCAGAAATCACCGCACCACCAGTCAGCACAGCGATATCCTGCAGCATTGCTTTACGGCGGTCACCGAAGCCCGGAGCTTTAACCGCAGCCACTTTCACGATACCGCGCATGGTGTTAACAACCAGAGTAGCCAGTGCTTCACCTTCAACATCTTCAGCAATAATCAGCAGTGGTTTGCCTGCTTTTGCTACGGCTTCCAGAACTGGCAGCAGTTCACGGATGTTGGAGATTTTTTTGTCAGCCAGCAGGATGAACGGGTTTTCCAGTTCAACAGCACCAGTTTCTGGTTTGTTGATGAAGTAAGGAGACAGGTAGCCACGGTCGAACTGCATACCTTCTACAACGTCCAGTTCGTCTTGCAGGCCGGTGCCTTCTTCAACGGTGATAACGCCTTCTTTACCCACTTTTTCCATTGCTTCTGCAATCAGTTTACCCACGGTTTCGTCGGAGTTTGCAGAGATGGTACCTACCTGAGCGATAGCTTTGGAATCAGAGCAAGGCACAGACAGGGCTTTCAGTTCTTCAACAGCAGCAGCAACTGCTTTGTCGATACCGCGTTTCAGGTCCATCGGGTTCATGCCAGCAGCAACCGCTTTCAGGCCTTCGTTAACAATAGACTGTGCCAGAACGGTTGCAGTGGTGGTACCGTCGCCTGCAGCGTCATTCGCTTTAGAGGCAACTTCTTTCACCATTTGCGCGCCCATGTTTTCGAACTTGTCTTCCAGTTCGATTTCACGCGCTACAGATACACCGTCTTTAGTAATGGTCGGTGCACCAAAAGATTTGTCCAGAACTACGTTACGGCCTTTCGGACCCAGGGTAACTTTTACTGCGTCTGCCAGGACATTCACGCCACGCAACATTTTTACACGGGCGTCATTACCGAATTTTACGTCTTTAGCTGCCATTTCTATTTTCCCTTAAATTCGTTCGTTCAGTGTTATCGCGCGTGGTAATTACGCTTCAACAATTGCCAGGATGTCGGATTCAGACATGATCAACACTTCTTCATTGTCGATCTTCTCAGCTTTAACGCCGTAACCATCGTTGAAAATTACGATGTCACCCACTTTCACATCCAGAGGTTTCATTTCACCATTTTCCAGGATGCGGCCATTGCCCACAGCCAAAACTTCACCACGAGTTGATTTACCCGCGGCAGAGCCAGTCAGAACGATGCCGCCAGCTGATTTAGATTCAACTTCTTTGCGCTTGACGATCACACGATCATGCAATGGACGAATTTTCATTGATAGCTCTCCTTTGAGAAAGTCCGTATCAGTTTTAGGGGTTATGCCGGTTCACCTTCTCCGGCTGGTGACCAGAGAGATGGGGATGTTCTTTCTCCCCTTCAAGGGGAGAAAGAAAAAATTTTCAGATTTTTTTATCGCTCATCACGATCGTGGTCTGAAAGGCGGTCTGACGAATTATCTTTACGCTGGAACTCGCCATCAAATGTCTGCCCGCCCTGGCCTGGGCCATTAAAATTGCCGCCCATCCAGCTAAACCGTAAATGGGGCATTAATTTCATTGTCAGATGTTTCTGAACGGGAGGAAGCAGGAGTAACAACCCGAGGAAATCGGTGAAAAACCCGGGCAGTATCAACAGCAGGCCAGAAATAATCAGTGAAACACTTTTGATCATTTCAGCCGCAGGGCTTTCACCTGCTGACATACGTTGCTGCATCAGCATCAGGTTTTTAAAGCCCTGGTTACGCACCAAAGACATGCCAACCACTGAAGTGAAAATCACCAGAATCAGCGTCAGCAGAACTCCCAGCACATGGGCAACCTGAATAAAGATAGAGATCTCTACATACACATAGAGAAAGAAGGCAAGAAACGGTATCCAGCGCACAATGGCTCCTGTAAGAGGTCAGGCAGTTACACTACCTGCATAGAATGAAGTGGGACACATTAACCCTGTAATCAAAAGTGGGGGCCTGAGCGCAAAAATCAATCGTCAGTGTGTTTTTTTTATGAAAAGTTTAGGAGCGGTGAGCTATTTCACATATTAGTAACTGTAATGGAAATTCACAGATAATAAGTGATCGAGATTACGGCAATCGGCTATGATCAGCATATCATGTTAACCACGTAGCCAAAATGGACATAATCGTCGGTTACGCGATGGAATAACCACATATCGTTTGTGTGTATTTTTTATCCATGTTCGCCTGAACACGAAAAAAAGGTTGATTCAACATGCTAAACAACATTCGTATTGAAGAAGATTTGTTAGGTACCAGGGAAGTGCCGGCAGAGGCCTACTACGGTATACACACGCTCAGAGCGATTGAGAACTTCTACATCAGCAACAATAAAATCAGCGACATCCCCGAGTTTGTTCGCGGTATGGTCATGGTGAAAAAAGCGGCGGCACTGGCAAACAAAGAGCTGAAAACCATTCCGCGCAGCATTGCTAACACCATTATAGCGGCCTGCGATGAAGTGCTGAACAACGGTAAATGCATGGATCAGTTCCCTGTCGATGTGTTTCAGGGCGGCGCAGGCACATCCGTTAACATGAATACCAATGAAGTAATCGCCAATATTGGGCTTGAACTGATGGGTCACCAAAAAGGGGAATATCAGTACCTGAACCCTAACGACCATATCAATAAATGCCAGTCCACCAATGATGCCTACCCCACTGGTTTCCGAATTGCCGTTTATGCGTCACTTATCAAATTAGTCGATGCCATTCACCAGCTGGGAGAAGGCTTCCAGAACAAAGCAGTTGAGTTCGAAACCATCCTGAAAATGGGCCGCACCCAGTTGCAGGATGCAGTGCCTATGACTCTGGGCCAGGAATTCCACGCGTTCAATGTATTGCTCAACGAAGAAACCAAAAACCTGCTGCGTACCGGTGAGTTACTGCTGGAGGTCAACCTCGGAGCCACAGCTATCGGTACACGCCTGAACACACCTGATGGCTACCAGCAACTGGCTGTACAAAAGCTGGCGGAAGTGAGCAATCTGCCTTGTGTTCCGGCGGAAGACCTGATTGAGGCCACGTCAGACTGTGGGGCTTACGTTATGGTGCACAGCTCACTGAAACGCCTGGCTGTAAAACTATCCAAAATCTGTAATGACCTGCGTCTGCTCTCTTCAGGCCCACGCGCCGGGCTGAACGAGATAAACCTGCCAGAACTCCAGGCGGGTTCATCAATCATGCCTGCCAAGGTCAACCCCGTGGTGCCAGAAGTGGTCAACCAGGTGTGCTTCAAAGTTATTGGCAACGACACCTGCGTCACCATGGCATCAGAAGCCGGGCAATTACAGCTTAACGTTATGGAACCGGTAATAGGTCAGGCAATGTTTGAATCCATTCATATTCTGACCAACGCCTGCTACAACCTGCTGGAAAAATGCGTCAATGGCATCACCGCCAACAAAGCGGTGTGTGAAAGCTACGTTTATAACTCTATCGGGATTGTCACCTACCTCAATCCGTTCATCGGCCACCACAACGGCGATATCGTCGGTAAAATCTGTGCTGAAACTGGCAAAAGTGTCCGTGAAGTAGTACTGGAACGTGGCTTGCTGACAGAAGCGGAACTGGATGACATCTTCTCCGTCAACAATCTGATGCATCCGGCGTATAAAGCCAAAAGGTACACCGATGAAAGCGAACAATAAGTACCGGCTATAACCCAACAAAAAGGCACGTCTCTGGCGTGCCTTTTTATTTTGGAGTGAACAATGTCATAACATTTTCTTATCTTAAACCTAACTAACCAAGGAAGACCCTATGTTTGGAGCACAACTTGTTATTGTCCTGGCGGCGATTTATCTGGGTGCCCGGCTCGGAGGTATCGGCATCGGTTTTGCCGGTGGGCTGGGTGTACTGGTTCTGACCCTGTTTTTCCAAGTCCCTCCGGGTGCTATTCCCTTTGATGTGATTGAAATCATTATGGCGGTCATTGCAGCTATCGCCGCTATGCAGGTCGCCGGAGGTATGGATTACCTCGTCAGTCTGGCGGAGAAGTTACTGCGCCGTCATCCCAAATACATTACCTTCATTGCCCCCATGGTGACCTGGCTGATGACCATTCTGGCCGGTACCGGGCATACTGCGTTCTCAACCATGCCAGTGATTACTGAAGTGGCGAAAGAACAAGGTATTCGCCCTTCCCGCCCTCTTTCTATTGCCGTTGTCGCATCACAAATCGCCATTACTGCGTCACCCATTTCCGCAGCAGTGGTGTTCTTCGCAGGGATACTGGAACCACTGGGTATCAGTTACCTGCAACTGTTGGCCGTGTGTATCCCCGTCACTTTTGTCGCCGTTATGCTGACGGCGGTATTGTGTAACTTCCTGGGGGGAGAACTGAAAGATGACCCGGTATACCAGGAGAAACTCGCAAGAGGGGAAATCGTCCTGCGTGGTGCCAGTAAGATTGTCCTGAAGCCCCATGCAAAACGTGCCGTAATGCTGTTTCTTATCGGGATCGTTGCGGTGGTTCTGTATGCCACCGCCATCAGTCCAACCGTTGGGTTAATTGACAACCCGGTGTTGCCACGTAATGAAGCCATTGTGGTGTTTATGCTAACTGTCGCCACCTTGATTTGCCTGACGTGTAAAGCCAATACAAGCGAGATCCTCAATGCCAGTACATTTAAATCTGGTATGAGCGCCTGTATTTGTGTGCTGGGTGTTGCCTGGCTGGGCGATACCTTTGTCAAAGGCCACATTGAGGATATCCAGCATCTGGCTGGTGGTTTGCTGCAGAACTACCCATGGTTACTGGCTGTGGTGTTGTTTTTTGCCGCAACCCTGCTTTACTCACAAGCCGCAACCACTAAAGCATTGATGCCCGCCGCCTTAATGCTTGGCGTCAGCCCACTGGCGGCGGTGGCCTCTTTTGCCGCGGTTTCTGCGTTGTTTGTGTTGCCCACTTACCCAACGTTACTGGCTGCTGTGGAAATGGACGACACGGGTTCCACACGTATCGGGAAATATGTGTTTAACCACCCCTTCCTGGTGCCTGGTGTGGTAGCCATTATCCTGTGTGTCATTCTCGGTTTTATTTTTGGCGGGCTTATTCTGTAAAACAACTCAAATTCCGGGCCTCTGGCAGGCCCGGTCACTCGCTTATCTCAGCATCGTGTTATAGTCATGGTTTTGGTTAACCAGAGGTTCATCCATGGCAACAACAGACGCTGTAGTCGTACTGTGTACCGCACCCGATGAAGCCACAGCCCAGGAACTGGCTGCTCAAGTTTTAGCTGAAAAGCTGGCAGCCTGTGTCACCATTCTGCCTGGCGCATCGTCCATGTATTACTGGGAAGGTAAACTGGAGCAAGAATATGAAGTGCAGTTGATTCTGAAAACCAATTCACAACACCAGCCAGCTTTACTGGCTTGTTTAAAAAACCACCACCCATACCAAACCCCAGAGTTACTTGTTTTGCCGGTAACCGATGGCGATAAAGAATACCTTTCATGGCTCAACGCATCTTTGTCCTGATCCTCTGTCTGTTCAGCAGCCCGGTGTTCGCCGGGTTGTTTGATAACCAGAGCACCAATAATTTTGTCCCTGCCAGCAAGGCATTTCAGTTCGATTTTCAGCAACAGCAACAGCATTTGATGTTGCACTGGCAGATAAAACCAGGATTTTATCTGTATAAGAAACAGATAAAACTGACGCCGACAGAGGCCACTCTCGGCGAAGTGACTTTCCCTCAGGGTGAATCCCATCACGATGAATTTTTTGGCGACAGCGAAGTCTACCGCCAGCAACTCACGCTGCCTGTGACATTACAGCAAGCCAGCCATACGGCGCATATTACCGTTACCTGGCAAGGGTGTTCTGACCGTGGTGTTTGCTACCCACCCGAAAGCCAGGATATTCCACTCAGTGCCGTGGCACCGTCATCAACGCCACCTGCCGTTCAGGGCAATAACCCCGGCCAGCAAACAAACGCGGCCGCACAGTTTACCGGGGAAAGTTCGCCACCTTCACCACATGCAGGCAGCCCGTTCTCTCCACTCTGGGCATTGTTGATTGGCGTGGGAATTGCTTTCACTCCCTGCGTGTTACCCATGTATCCCCTGGTTTCCGGCATTATTGTGGGTAACGGGCAATTATCACAGCGCCGTACACTGTGGCTGGCATTGTTGTATGTACAGGGCATGGCCCTCACCTACACGCTGCTGGGACTGGGTGTGGCGGCTGCAGGTTTGCCTTTCCAGGCCGCGCTGCAAAGCCCCTGGGTATTAAGCATTATTTCCGCGGTGTTTATCCTGCTTGCATTATCCATGTTTGGGGTATTCAGCCTGCAACTACCCGGCTCATTGCAAACCCGCCTGGCACTGTTAAGTAACCGCCAGCAAGGTGGGTCAGCCCCTGGTGTACTGGCTATGGGAGCCATTGCCGGGCTGATTTGCTCCCCCTGCACTACCGCACCACTTAGTGCCATTCTGCTGTACATCGCCCAAAGCGGGAACCTGCCCCTTGGCGGGCTAACCTTGTGGTGCTATGCCACAGGTATGGGGCTACCTCTGGTGGCGGTCGCGCTCTTTGGGCGGCGACTGTTACCCAAAAGTGGCCCCTGGATGGAACAGGTTAAGGTGGCATTCGGCTTTGTTATCCTGGCGCTACCGGTCTTTTTGGTATCCCGCATTTTGCCCGGTGTGTGGGAGCCCCGCCTGTGGGGGTTATTGGGTGTGGCATTTTTCTCCTGGGGCTTTATTACTCTGCTGGCAGTTAAGCACCCGGCGATACGGGCAGTGCAAATCCTGTTATTAGGTGCCGCTTTAGTGTGTGCCCGGCCGTTACAGGACTGGGTATTTGGTGCGCCTCAGTCCACATCCGCAAATCACCTGGTCTTTCAGCCAGTAAAAGATAATAGCGAGCTGCAGTATTACCTTGCGCAGCACCCGGGGCAACCTGTCATGGTCGATCTTTACGCCGACTGGTGCGTTGCCTGTAAAGAGTTTGATAAATACACCTTCAGTGATCCTGGCGTACAGCGGGCACTGAAACAGGTACATTTGCTTAAGGTGGATGTCACAGACAATTCACCACAAAACCAGGCATTGCTGGCCGCACACCAGGTACTGGGGCTACCAACCATCCTGTTTTTTGACGGACAAGGCCAGCCCCTCGATAACCTGCGAGTCACCGGATTTATGGAGCCACCGGAGTTTATTCGCCATTTGCAGAAACTGCCCGGGTCAACAACAATTGACAATAATGAACAGTGATGGAGGGTTATTGCGTGCAACGTGAAGCTGTACTGGAAACGGCGCTATTGGTGATGGAGCGTGAAGGGCTGGCAACTATCACACTGGATCATGTAGCCGGTGAAACAGGTAAAACCGTTGAGTCACTGCAACTTTTTTGGCCCAACAGAGAAGCCCTTATCTACGATGCGCTGCGTTACCACAGCCAGCAAATTGAAACGCACCGCCGCCAGCTGCTGCTGGATGACACGCTGTCTGATGAGCAAAAACTGCTGGCACGCTATAAAACACTGACTGAGTGTGTGGCACAACAACGTTACCCAGGCTGCCTGTTTATTGCTGCCTGCAGTTTCTGGCCGGATGCAGAGGACCCTATCCACCAACTGGCAACGGAACAAAAACGAGCCGCCTGGGAATATACTCATACGCTGCTCAACCGGCTGGATGTGGACGACCCGGCAATGGTGGCAGACCAAATGGAACTGGTTCTGGAGGGCTGCCTGAGCAAACTGTTAGTTAAACGCCACCAGGAAGATGTGGATACCGCAGCCAGACTGGCGCAGGATATTTTGCGCTTTGCACAGTGCCGCCAGGCTGGTGCCCTCACCTGACCGGACACTTTTTGTCTCGCCATGCACAAAAAGCAGGCAATCAGATAATATTTGCCGCGTTTTTGTGATAAAGGCGTTGACGCCCTGCGGCCTTTACGGTTTAATGCGCCCCGTTGCCCGGATAGCTCAGTCGGTAGAGCAGGGGATTGAAAATCCCCGTGTCCTTGGTTCGATTCCGAGTCCGGGCACCACTTATTCAGAGAACCCAGCCTGTGGCTGGGTTTTTGCTTTTCTGAAGCCGGACTCTTCATCGAACTCCGTTCGATTATTCGCCGTAAACGGCTCACCCCTTCGGGGCCAGCGCGGCAGGCGCGCTGTTCAACGCCTGAAGGCGTTAGTCCGAGTCCGGGCACCACTTATTCAGAGCCTGTTCGTTAAGAAATGAGATCCTTAACGGGCAAGACAAAGTCCCGGACTAATCATCGTGCAGGGTGAAATGAAGTTGTTCTGCATCTGAGGGTTTAGGGATTAAGAATCCGGATGATGTTCCCGCATCATTCGGATTTCTCACATCCCAACATTTCCAGTTACAGGTATTAAACTTCTCATCGCTACTCTGTCAACGATTTGTAAAGGAAAAAGTCGCCATTTCTTCCCGTTTAGATATCAATCCCTTATAAATTTGTCCTGGGATTACTTCTAAGCGGCATACGCAGCTTCAAGGTTACGTCTCTGGTTTCCATGTTGGCCTCCACATATTCCAGAGTCACTGCAAAGCTGGAATGACCGAGTAGCATCTGCACATCATTCAGACTTCTGTCAGGCCTTTTCATCAGGGCTACCGTTCTTTCTGACCCCTTCGCGCAATTCCTTCCAATACCGATTACAGATGCAATGGTTAAGTAAACCTCTCGCTACTGATAATGGAAGGGAATTTCATGTTTACGACACCGTTCTGGCCCGCTGCTGACTCATACCATATCCACATGATGGATATCCCTCCTCCTGACTCACTTTCGCCCGCTGCGCTGGACCTTATCCACCAGGCTACGCGTCTTGCAGAGGCGGCCAGTCATATTCACCCGGTTTCCACACGGACCGGGAGTACGCTGCTTCAGTCTGTTGAAGAAAAGCTCAGTATTATTTGTTTCAAGCTTGCTCAGGAATTTGACGACCCGGATACCTGCAAAGCGTTGCAGTTACGTGCAGTAATCCTCTCTGACGCCAGCACAGCAAAAGAACTTCTCCCGCAAATAGCAGGGCTGGATGAACAGGAGTTGGTGCAGGGAATAGGTTACATGTCGACATGGGTTGGTAAGTCTCGCGCGCAGCATTATTCCGCCTGGTTTGGGTTAACAGCAATGACACGCTCTGTATTGCAGGGTGATACAGAGGCAGCCCTTGCATTCCTGCAATGCTATTCACCTCATCATCAGCGTGAAGAGGCGGATCTACTGCTGAACCGGCTGGGTAAAACTGTTGACATGATCGAGTACGACCAGAAGATTAAAGGCTTTACGTTATGATCGAATTTTCAAATGGTTTCTTACTGAGCCTTTCGCTTTGTCTTGACATCGGAATTGCCAATATCGCCATGATTACCCTTGCCATGCAACGCGGATATTTTCATGGTTTCTGGCTGGGAATGGGGACTTGTGTGGGTGACCTGGCATATGCATTACTGGCGCTGGCGGGAATGGCCGTACTGCTTCAGTATGAAGCCGTACGCTGGATACTATGGATTGGCGGTGGCGCGATGCTTCTGTGGTTCGCCGGCAAAATGCTGATTGCCGCTTTCAGGAAGGCTTCGGAGCTTAACGTGAGCGAAACCCATCAGTATCGCCCGCTGCTGCGTGAATTTGGCCGGGGCGTGGTGCTTGCCATGTCCTCCCCCACGGCCATTCTGTGGTTTGCGACAGTAGGTGGTGCGCTGATATCCCGGATGGGCCAGCACAGTGTTACGGCAACGTCCTGGTTTCTAAGTGGCTTTTTCATCGCAGGAATGTTCTGGACCTGTGTCTTGTGCCTGGTTGGAAGTTTTGGAGGCAGACTGCTTGGTCAACGCCTGCTTAAATATTCCTACATAGCGTCAGCGCTCATATTCAGCTATTTTGCGCTTTACGTGATTGTGTCAGGGTACAGGGAGTTTATGGTTACCTGATCTGACCTGCGAAGCATAGTGATGGGGGGTTGTTCCCATCACTTTGCGAAATGCATTAATGAAATGACTCTGATCGTAAAATCCCAGCATTATCGCCGCATCAAGAGGATGCACGTTTCTGCGAAGCAAGTCGCGGGCATGGTGCAGACGAAGCTGCATATGATACTGCAGAGGCGGCATACCTGTATGCCGGGTGAAGAAGCGAACAAGATGATATTTGCTCATCCCCGCCAGCTGCGCGAGCATCTCCAGCTGCGGTTTTACGCTGAGGTGCTCCCGCAAATACTCGATAACAAGATAGATTTTCTGTTCGTCAGATCTCTGAAGTAGAGCTGGCGTCTCAAGCAGCTCACCACAAAGTAAAATCAGTTCCTGCTCCTCATTCATGCCCCACTCCAGTCGGGCTGATGTTGCAAAACGGTACAGCGCGTCAAACAGGCGACTGTTATTGATTATGCCTTCTCGCAGAACAGGTGCTTCATGAGGGCTATTGAGATTGTCCACATCTGCAAGCATTTTTATCACTGCCTGGGGTATGTGCACACTGATGAATTCCACGGCTTGAGTCTCAAAACGCGAAGCCTGAATGGTTCCCGGATTATATAAGGTAACCTGACCACTTTTAACATAGGCGGTTTTCCCTGCCAGCCAGATTTCCTCTACCCCCGTCAGGTTTGCACTGATGACATATTCATCGTGAAGATGTTTCGGAAAGCCCGAATTACAGGCTCTGACCCGCGAACACTCTATGCCATTTCGGCTAAACCATTCTGCAGACTCTAGTGACAACGTATCTGGCCTTATGCAGCAATAGTGAATAATTATTAATAAAACCATTTGCTGAACGCTTTTTCAACTGGTGGCCTTAGGGCTCCAGCGAATAAATTACCCACAGGGGTGCAAGTTATTCCATATATAGGCTGTATTCGCAGTGATTTGTCTGTAGAGGCAAAACGAGGCTTTGTGGCTTGATATGGCGTGCTACCGTATATTTCTTGGTGTACCACGATCCGAGGGAAGAAATTGGACATATATACAGGTGGTAACCGATTTTCGGGCTATTTCCTGACAATGGCTTCACCAGAAGTGAATCAGTTGATGAATACAGCACTTGCTGTATCGGGGTTTCATATTAAAGATGCCCTGACGCGCGTTCGTTTTCTGGACAATGTGCACCTTTGCAGTAAACCAACTTGCCCGTGGCCTGGACATCTATTCCCTTTCCAAATTGCCTGGTCACAGCGAACTTAGAACAACAGAAATCTACGCAGATATTCTGGAAACCCGCTGCACAGAGGACATGCAGACTTTTCCGGATATCTTCGATGAGTCATCAGACTAAGATCTTTTTCACAGCTAAAAGAATAGATGTTGAAGAATAATTATAAAGATAGATACAAAGTGACTACTGTAACGATATCAATTCATATTCTAGTAATTGGATCAGTTCTCTTAGAAGTCAGGAGTGCTATCTTTGCACGATACTTGTGAATTGCTTATTTCGTCCTGAGCTGCTTTCCTGTATTGGGCAGGGGCAACAGACATCACGCGTTTGAATGCATTGCTGAATGCACTGTCAGAAGTATAACCAACCGAGGCTGCGGCCTCGGAAATTGAGGCTCCCGCCCGAAGCTCACGTCTTGCAAGGTACATTCTCCATTGTGTCAGATAAGTAAGCGGAGGCACGCCAATCATCTTGCGGAATCGAACTGCGAGAGATGTTCTCGACATCCCAGCCTTTTTCGCCAGTTCTTCAAGCCCCCAATTCCTTGACGGTTCACTATGAATGCTACTAAGCACAATGACTAACCGTGGATCACCGAAGCCTTTAAGCCAGCCTTCATCACTATCCGGTGCGTGTGCCAAATAGGCCCGAATGGTTTGAGTAAATAACAGCTGAGCTAATCCTGATATAGCTGTCAATCGACCTGGTCGTGCACTCTTCATTTCAATCACAAGTTGCCCAAGCAACCATGCAATAGGTTTGGCTTCATCGCTTACGCCCCGTACATGTATAAGCGGCGGCAGACCATTGAGGAGCAGTGTCTGTCGTTCAGCATCAATCTGGATCATACCGCCAAGCATGGTAAAGTCGCTGCCCTCACCGAGCCGATATTGGTCATTGCCGTCCTGGACAACAGATGTACTGGTTGCCTCAGGAACAAGTTCTGCGGTACTGGCCAGTGTCAATGTCCGTGTCCCATTCGTGATCAATACATCACCTTCATCTAGTCGGGCTGGCTCGGACATCCCATCAATGGAATACCAGCAACTCCCGTCAGTTACAGCGCAAAACTTAATTGCATCCAGATTCGTGAAACGACGCGCCCATGCGCCGCCCGCTATTAACTGCCCAGAAAGTTGGCAGTGAGCCTGAAGAAAATCCAGGAGATCTGAAAGAGGGTCGGATTGAAAGTTTGAACTATCGCGCATAAAAAATGAACTTATGGATATTCTTAGTACATATTCATGAGTCTATCATGCAATAACTCACTCGTCTCGGAGATTTAGCATGCCTCTTAATCATTTCGTAACACTCGGTCGTTCTGGTTTACGCGTCAGCTCGTATTGCTTGGGCACTATGACTTTTGGTGAAGATTTCAGCTGGGGCGCAAGCCCAGAAGAATCGTTTGCCATGCTTGATGAAGTTACTTCGACACTTATTGGTGCAAGGCGACTTGATCAGCTCAAAGCTAATCTTGATTCTCTTGATGTAACGCTATCCTCCGGGCAGATCAGCAGGTTAACTGGAGTTTCTAAACCGCGACTGAATTTCCCTGCTGAAAATAATAAAACTCTGGCACCAATGCTTGCTTTTCCTGGTACGACAGTTGATGGACGAACTGTACTTACGCCAGACCGACTCTCTGAATGATGGGGGACATATGAGAGAGCATCATATTGCCGTAAATGGTGTATCGCTGCACGTTGTTGAATGTGGTGAGGGATCCGCGGTGCTGTTCTGTCATGGATTTCCTGACACATGGCGTAGCTGGCGTCAGCAAATGAACGCTGTCGCCCATGCAGGCTATCGGGCAATCGCATTAGACATGCGAGGATATGGGGAGAGTAGTGGCCCAGACGAAGCATCAGCATATACAGCATTGAATATCGTAGGTGATCTTGTCGCCATTCTTAATCACATGAATTGCGAGACAGCGACATTGGTTGGCCATGATTTTGGGGCTGTGGCTGCCTGGACAGCCGCACTCATCCGGCCTGATCGATTCCGGGCAGTTTTTGGCTTGAGTGTGCCGCCCTTTGATTTTGACGGTGGGAATTTTCTGTCTGAATTACGGGAAAAAGGACAGCATGATTTCTACATGTTTCGACAAATGAGCCCTGCCGCAGACAATGAATGGGCTGATGCCAAAAATACGATCCCGGCGGCTTTCTATTGGACGTCAGCAGAGGCTCCAAAAGGAGAGCGCTGGCATCCTATGGATATCAACCGAGGACTACTTAGACCTACTCCGGTAAAGCGACCAAGATTTGTTGAACCTACCGATTTCGCCTTGATGATCGACCAATTTAAAAAGAATGGATTTCATCGTCCACTGAATTACTACCGTGCATTGGAATCCTATATCGACATGATGCCGGCCTTTGCTGGATGCAGAATTCAGGTCCCATCTTTTTTTATCATTGGCGCAGCAGATGGACTGAATGAGCTGCACCCTGTAACGACAGAAATACTACAGCACGTCCTTACTGATTTACGCGAATTTATTGTGTTGCCAGACGTAGGGCACTGGCCTCAGCTTGAGGCACCAGAACAAACAAACAGCGCATTAATCGGCTTTTTGGATGCCATTTACTGATGAACCCATTTTCAAATCAGCTTTTATGAGGAATAGGAGGGATAACAATGAATACACCTCAGGAATCCATCGGTTCAGGCTTTAGTCGGGCTTCCACAACTGTTGACATTATCAAGGGTGTTAACTTGGTTGGAAAGGTCGCTATTGTCACCGGAGGCTACTCAGGCCTCGGGCTTGAAACAGCCCGTACACTAGCCTCCGCAGGTGCCAGAGTTATCGTGCCTGCGCGCAATGTCGAACGTGCGCGTAAAGCCATCAACAATGTTGGTGGCGGCATGGAAGTCCAGCCAATGGATCTTACTCATCCTGACTCTATCGATAATTTTGCACGAGACTTTGTAGAGACAGGTCTGCCGCTCCATCTGCTCATAAACAATGCAGGGATAATGGCACTGCCTGAACTGACGCGGGACACACAAGGTAATGAGCTTCAATTTTCTACTAACCATCTCGGCCATTTCCGGTTAACCATTCGACTCTGGCCAGCATTAAAGCGAGCAGGTGGTGCCCGAGTAGTATCAGTTTCATCTGCTGGACACCGATTCTCACCTGTCGTTTTTGAAGACATTAATTTTGTTCACCGTGACTACGATGCTTTCAAAGCCTATGGTCAGTCGAAAACGGCCAACATACTCTTTGCTGTAGGCCTTGACCGACGAGGTAAGGATTATGGCATCCGTGCCTTTGCACTTCATCCGGGGGGAATTGCGGGAACAAATCTAGGTACTCATGCTGGGGTTGAAATGCTGAAAAAGACCGGGTTTATCGATTCGAACGGCAGACCAGTTGTTGACCTGGCCCGTGATCTCAAGTCTATATCGCAGGGAGCCGCGACCCATGTCTGGTGTGCAGTCAGTCCACAACTCAAAAGTAAGGGAGGGGTATTTTGTGCTGACGCTGATATCACATCTGTATTGCCTGACAGCGACTTCCCCAATCTGGCTACTGAAGATCGAACCAATCGGGGTACGGGTGTCCAAGCCTATGCAATTGATCCAAATGCGGCTGATGAGCTTTGGCATAAAAGCGAAGAGCTCACAGGTGTATCTATTCCGTGCTAACCAAGTTGTGATGGCGTAGTGCTTGTCGCTTGCCATCATCATTTATCAAAGAAAATCGTCATATGAAAACCCGTCGCCTTGAACGTACAGCTCAGGCTACATGATGAGGGCTGTGTGTTATATCTCCCTTGCCAGCAAGTAATCCATCAATGGAAATATCCTCATCAAGAGAATCCCAGTGTATGCCACGCTTACTGAACTCATATTCACAACGATCCTGCTCAGAGGCGTTTAACAGTTTGGGAAACCACACCAGAGGGATCCCCATAACCCGGCCATCACTTAACTCAACCCACATCGTGGTTTCGTCAAATTTCACATTCTTAGCTGAAATAGTCATTCCAGGCCTCCACAAACAATGTCTGATTGTGCTCTATCATTTTTGTTAATGCCCGGATTGTACGGGTATCAAAACCATCATTCCGGCTTACTTTAACCGCCCCATCAGTCCAAAATTTTGCTTCGCCTGCTGCATTACGGATATGAATATGGGCAGGCTCACGCGGATTACCGTAGTTCGAGTAAAAGAAAAATTTTAATCCGTTTAGCCTGAGTATAACCGGCATAAATAATTTACCTCACTTAACGCACGATTATCCTGAATAAAAAATCGCCAGTCAAACTGGTGCCAAGAATAGATAACTCATTGATTATGTTATGAAATAGCGTGAATGGCTTTTCGACAACTGCCATAACCATGCCCAAGGAACGGTATGTCATCGTCAAAAGCCATCGGTGGTTCATTCTGCGGATTTCGTGGCGCTGACTGAGCCTGCTGCGGTTGCTGATTGACAAAAGCGCACTAAGACCGCTCAGCGCCTGCTTAATGCCGGTATAAATCCCTGTTCCTTGCCGCTGCTGATTCCCCATCATGTACGTATCTCCCTCACCGGACAGGTGCATGTTTTGCGGACTCACCAGCCAGCGCAGCAGACTTTCCTCCCAGTTCCAGGTGGATCTTGCGGATCTTGCCTTCATCATATTGACCGTCCGAGTGTCAAAACTTTCCAGTAGGCAGTTTCAGCCCCTTACTCGATGCGCTCCACCAGTCTTTACGGTTGGATATACGTCATATCTTTGAACTTGATCGAGTCTTTAATCTCCACACATCCTTCACGATCTTGAACATCTACAGTCCCTTTGATATCTGCACCGCCGTCATCTTTGAGCCAAATATACGGAAGGATTGGAATATTATTTCGCCCTTATTTTATTGATCAGCTTCATTACTATAATGTATATCCCTGTAGTAATAATTAATACAGAGAAAACATCAATATAGAAATAAGCATCATAGTTCGATTCTGCATTTACATCGCCACTAATAAGCAGGGCGAATTTACTTGCAAGGGTGTGGTTAATATAGATTTCAGGATTAGCAAGAATCCGAGCTACGGCAAAAATAATAATTAAGAAAAATATTTTTTTGCGACCCTACGGGCAAGCGTTTGAGCCATTGGCTACTACCTCAACCCAACCCCGAGCCATAAGGGAACGCATACAAGGCACCTGCATCAGAATCCAGTAATTACCCAGTGGCAATGGGCCATCACCCTTAATGGCACCGCAAGCCCCCTTGTTCCGGTAAATACCATTACCAGAATATTATGCTGTGATGACTTCCACGATGGTGTGTATAAAAGCCCAAAATAAAAGGCATATGCCCTCAGAATGTCAGGATAGCAGCCCTCCCGTGAGATATTCAGAAAACGCTAATCAGGCATATCTCAGATAACGAAGCGTAGACAGTTGTTACTACGTTCCTCTGCACAAAAATCAAATATTACTCAGGGCAGCTATTCCTTTCCATGACGAATACTGGACGTAAATAACTTACATCCAGCCACAGTACTTAAATTTAGCCAGGCAAATGAGCGAATGGATTCAGCGCCAACAGGTTTATCTGTAACTGGCTGTGTAGCAGCATGATAAGAAGGATCAACGAAGTACATACCATTTGAATAATCACCGCCTTATGTAAAAGAGCAGTGTTTTCGTCCCAACCGAGCTCACCGGGCTGGAGTGTTGTCAACGCCTTGTTAGCTGGATCGCGTAAACGTTTTTCCGCAACTGAATCAATGATAAATACCAATACACTGAGGATGAACCATAGTTGAAACACTCGATACCAGTCTTGTAACCAAAACATGGCTACGCCACTCAGTATAAGTACCCAGCCTGCGATATTGTAATAGGTATCAGCCACACTCAAGCCTTTTAGCAGCAGGTTTTTGTTGTCCCCCTGACAACGTTTTAAACGTGCAGAAAGCCAGGGGGAAAACAGCAATGGACCAGTCGCAGAGACAGCTGCCAGTGCATGCAGTACTTTAGTAATATCGTAACTTAACATCATTTTCTCCACTTATATGAGCATTGCGCCATACAGTACGTGAGAAACGAAATGACAGGAATGTTCAAAAAAAACAACTTATAGAATGAAACGGTCAATTTGCCTTGTTCTGATTAATCAACCTTAAGCAAGGGGGAGTCCTGCAAACATTTCCGAACCCTCCCAGGGCAATTATCGGCTACCCGCCGGAACCAGTGACCAAAAGAGTCGCCGGAAGAGAAGCCTAACATTGCAGAGATCTGGCCGTTAGAAAGCCCATTAGCCAACCCTTGCCAGGCCACTGTAAGGAGTAGACGATTATGCCATTCGGTATAACGCATCCCGGTTTCTTTGCGGAATAAACGAGCCAGCGTACGCTCTGTTGCCCCAACCAGACTCCCCCACTCACTCAGACTACGCCGCTGGGCCGGGTTATCTATTAGACTACAGGTGACCTTTTTAAGGCGACTATCTTTCGGTAGCGGCAAAGACAGATTGCTTTCAGGCTGTTCTTCTATCTCTTCAAACAGCATTTGTAGCATACTGTTGCGACGTGCCGGTGTAAGAGGCTGCTTAACATTCGCCAGCCTCTCGCATAACGCTACGATAAGTAATGAAGAATCCAGCGGCTTTATTTGGGAAGCAGGCAAACAACACAGCTCCGGGGTAATGTAGAAAACGGTCAGATCAACACGGTTATAGGCCCTTCCCCAATGTATCTTATCAGGCGGTATCCACACTGCCATGCCTTGCTTAAGCAACCACTGTTGATCTGGCGTATGCCCGTAAAGTACCCCATGATTGACCAAAACGAATTGCCCCAGCGGATGGCTGTGGGGCAAATTTTCTTCTTCCGCCACCCGGTCCAGAACTCGTTCAATGACCAATGCATCGTAATTTGTTGTTTGATCCACTAATTTCACCAAATACTTATTTTTTCGGGTATGTGCGGGGTAGCAACAGCGTAAAACATAAACCTGTCAACATACTCACCCCTAAAATACCAAAGCACACCTGAAAAGCATGAATACCAGACAAATGGAGCTGTATTGCCGCCAGGGCATTTACACCTAATGCAGCCCCCAAATTACGCAGAAACTGCACCGTTGCCGTCCATGCTCCCAGGCGGTCGGCAGGTGCTGTATTTTGTGTAAAAACCAGCGTAGTAGTGGCCGTAAAACCCATCCCCAGCCCGATCAACAGAAGTGCAACAGCCACCAGCGCGATCATATGATGCCCCAGGGCAGGAATGACCAGAAATGCGCCTGCCGCCAGCAAAAACATACCGAAAAGTGCCATATATAAATAGCCTGTTCGGGACAATTTACTGCCACAGAATGCAGCGCCAATCACCCATCCCATCGCAGCCAGCATAATCAGGAGACCCGTTGTTGCTGCTGAACCAGATTGTTGGCTCAAAGCCAAAGGCATCAGCGTGACCGAGGCATACAACCCCGCACTGGAAAGTAGCACTAAAATAATAACGGCAACCAACTCTCTACGCTGAAGAAATTGTAACGGAACCGGGCTGCTTTCTGGGCGCGCACGAACCCGCAACCCTAACAGCAACAGCGATATCAACATTGCGGCCCACAATACAGGTATCATCCCGTTCAGACCTTTCGGCTGGCTCATTAACAATAACAGGCTGCTTGCCAGAATAACCAGGAGCAATTGCGCCAATATATCAACGCGTACTCTGCCTCCCCCTTTCCCTACCACTGGGGTCAGCCATAACAACAGCAATGCCAGCAGACCTACTGGAAGGTTGAACCAAAAAATCATGCGCCAGCCAAGCGTGCTTGCAAGAACACTGCCTAATAAAGGCCCAACAATCGCGGAAAGCCCCCATACACTACTCAGCATTCCCTGCATTTTCCCTCGTTTATCAATGTCAAACAGGGCTGCCAACATTGAATAAGACAGTACAATAATGCCACCGGCTCCTCCCCCCTGTAACGCCCGCGCCAGAATCAATACAGGCATACTCGGGCTCAATGCGGCAAGGACCGAAGCAGCTAAAAATAACATCAGGAAAAGTTTGAGCGTAACAGAAACGCCGAGTCTGTCACCGCATGCCCCCGCTAACGGAGCCACTAATGCTACTGGTAACAGAAAAGCTGACATAACCCACGGATAGAGGGCCGGGTGACCCAGTTGTTGACCGATTGTAGGCAACACAGTAGCAACAATAGTGCTATCCACGGCAGCCAGAAATAACGCCGCAATCACTGCTAATACACCCAGGCGCTGATTATTTTGTGGTATTTCTGCCGTTGTTAATGTTTGCTTTTTCATAACTGACTCAACCCTGTATGAACCCGTGACGCCAGAGAGAACTGACGAACAACTGCCGCCGTCTCTTCATCCATATAGTCATCCACTTTGCGGATCAGGTCGCCAGACTGAACTTGCTCACGAAAGCGCATGGTCATATCCAACTGCGTTTTCGCAGCGTGATTACCCTCTGTGTAATCCAAATCAAACGCCGCTTTGACAGTTTCAGCACTTGCCTTTGCCAACTGGGTATTCAGCGCCTCCGTCTCCTGGATCAGGTGATGCATGCGCTTACGCTCTGCTGCCGTAAAGGTAGGGATTACTTCATCAAAAATAGCGTGATCGCACCGAATATGGCGGGCTTCGTCGAGCCCATGGAAATGCAGCAGTTTCGTCAGGAAGCTATGTTGCATAGGATCCAACACTTTAAGCCGTCGCTCGAAGACGGTAATAACCGACTCCCCCACATACGCCGTGGAGCACAGTGCCGCCAGCTTAATCAGAGGTGCATCATTTTCATTACAGTAAAGTTCGATACGCTGCCTGAACAGGTTGTTCTGAAGCTTAATATCGCGCCCCGACAGATGACGAACATACTGATAGAAACTGTTGGCGTGATTAATTTCTTCAGCTGCGAAACACGAAAGCGCGTGGTAAAGACCATCCCCGGCAATAAACGGCGTGTTACAGGCCTGCAATTCACACAACGTACGGCTCATAACGGTGGCCACATGCATTTCAATTTCGGCCAGTTGCGCCAGTTCTTTGTACAAATAGGCCACGGCCTTGTCTTCCTGACCCATTTCGCCCACCAGCGCACGCGAGAGAAAATCCAGTTCGTCACCCACTGCGGCCTGCTCCCACGGCATTCGATTAGGATGCAGATAATTGAGATGGGCATATTCATTGATTTGTTTAAAAAAATTCATAAGGAATGATCCGTCAGGCAATATAAGAAAGTGCGTTGAAAATAGTACGGGATTTATCTTCGATCTGGCGGCGGCCATGCATCACACGGGTGTTATCGATCAACACGATGTCGCCGTGCTGCCAGCCAATGTCATAAGTGAAGCGATCGCACACAGCCTCGGTCTCTGCGAGTAGATCAGCAGGGATCTCCTTGCCATCAGCGAAAGTGATCAACGGTTTCTCATAGTTATTGGAAGGCCCAAAGATACTGTTAGCAAAGTTGAGCATTTCCCGTGGGTTAACGCGGCTGGCCCGGATAGCCGGCGTTTGGAATTGATAGCGAATAGAGTTGTCATCGTTAAGCGTAATACTCGCCCCTGGCGTTCCCATGCTCAGTGATGACAAGTGCGCCAGTGTGGTCTCTTCTACACTGGCGGGAGCATTTGGCTGGCCTGCAAGTGCATGGAAAGCATACGTTTTCCATTTTTTTTCTTCCACACGGCGGGAATACATGATATCTCGCGCACTAAACGCGGCGCGAGCGTGTGAGCTGAGGTGCTGGTAGACCTGTTTGCCATCGCAGACTGTGGTTTGTGAACCATACTCAGGTGCCTTTTGGCAATAAAACCAGCAGAGATCGGGCCAAAACGGGCTGTTGCCATTCTCGCAGTGCAACCCCACTTTATCGTAACCGGCATCCACCTTTTGCGCTGTATCACCATTAAAGCTACGAGCAGGATCAAGACTAATACGCCCACTAGTTTGACGAACCAGACGAGAGAAGCGTTCAATGCTGTGTTTAAAACCGCGCAATACAACATAACCGTGCCCGGTAAGTTGTGAGAGCAGGTAATCTGGCAACAGACTGGTGACCTCACCTCCGTTCAGAGAAGTAACAATCAGCCCGGTATCACTGATGTGTGTAGTTTCACGAATGTTCATGCTTTAGCTGTCTCTTGTTGGGCTAAAAAGTCAAAGATGGCGTTACGGCGCGGACGACCTGTAACAGTAAACAGGTGTTCCATAATTTCGGGGGTGTGGGGGAGTAAAACCGGTTCAGCAATATGCTCGATCTCATTGAGATTTTCTCGGGCAAACGTAGCAATGGCCTGACGTATGGTTTGGGCTTTTGCAATATCCTCCACCACAAAGATGCCATTGAGGAACTGCTGCCTGTCACCATAGACGATGACTTGCAAAACTCCGGGTACAGCGCGGTAGGCGGACTCCAGCCATTCAGGCGAGATATTGCGGCCATTCGCAGTAATGATCATGGTTTTCTTGCGACCAATGATGGAGATAAAACCATCGTCATCCTGGGTCGCCAGATCCCCCGTATGCAGCCACCCTTCCTTATCGACTGAACAACTACTGGGATCTTCATTCGAATAACCCGCAAACAGCGAAGTGCTACGCAAGCAAAGCTCTCTCTCTTCACTGATTCTAATTTCGACATGTGCCAGCGGCTTACCCACAGTGCCAATACGGTTGGCACCACGCGAGTTCCAGGTGGCGACAGAACTGTTCTCGCTTAAACCATACCCTTGATAAACCGGGATACCGAGTCTATCCAACTCGAACAAGATCTCTGCGTTAACTGGCGCACCACCAGCTGCCAGCAATGGCACTGTTTCTCGCCCGAACAGTGCAGTCAGCAGGCCAGGTTTTTCGCCATGTGCCTGAGCTTTTTCTGCTAACGCCTCGACCAACGCAGGAGTTAACGTCAATGATGAAGGTTTCGCCTGGCGGATAATAGCCAGCCGCTCCGACGCCGTGACGCCAGGGCTGCCCAACGGGGGCATATCACGCGGCGGCATTACCACCGCTCCGCCGGAGGTCAATGGCATATACAAAGCTGTCACCTGTTCAATCAACAGGCTCAGTGGAACCAGATTCAAATAACGTTGGTAATCCCCTTTTTCAGCGCGCAGCCAAAGCGCGTCAACTAACGCATCTAAGCCGTGGCGACGAATCTGCACGCCTTTAGGTTGCGAAGTGGTACCGGATGTGTGGATCACTTTGATAACGGTATCTTCAACCATTCGTGCGGCAGTATGTTTTAATGGCGCTACCCCAGCCAGCGTTTCACCAGAGATTATCGCCATCACCTCCCCGGCGAGTTGCAACCCGCCCTGCTGCCACTGCGTTAAACGTTCGGCCCCTGTCTCATCGGTCAGAATGACTTTGCAGTGTTGTAATAACCAGGCTGCCTGCTCACCTGAGAATGCCAACGGAACCGGGACTTCAGTCAGGTTGGCCAGCAACAGTGCCACATCCGCCAGCACCCACTCAGGTGTGTTTCCCATCACAACCCCCACAAGCGCACCTTCCGGCATCAGTGCCAACAACTTGGTTGCCAGGTGGTGCGCTTCATGAATAAGCACGCCATAGGTGTAGTGAATTGTTTCCCGATAGTGACTATCCTGATCTTTATGAAGTTGGATCACCGCAGCCGCCTGCGGGTTTTCTTCAGCCTGGGCCAAAATTGCATTCAGGATATTCATGCCGCTACCTGCGATAACCCCAGAGGTGAACGCGCCAGGTGTTCAAATTCGGAGAAAACCAAACGCCCGCAAAAGTGATTAAACAAATGCCCACACTGTTCCAGTAAAATCACACCGGTTTGTGGTGCCTGATCGTAATAACTGCCCCAGGCCGCCTTCTCTTCAGGTGAGAGGCGGGTGGAAGAGGCTTCTGCCAGCATGGTGAAAGGAATTTGATGGAAGGCCAGTAATTTACGTAAACGTCGGGTAGAGGTACAAAGAATCGCTTTGCTGCCCATTAACCACGCAATAATAGGAACAATACGGATAAGATCTGCGGCAACGTTGGGATTATCAGAAGCCAGCGAACCAATTTCTACTACCTGGTGGCGAGATAACGATTGCCCGGTTTGCTGCAAGATTAATGTATCTAACGGCGTATCCAGATAACGTTCAGAAAATAAGTGCTGACCTGGCGCAGCAAAAGAAATCCCCGTACAAGCAACTAACTCCCCAGAACTTTTATTCTGGCAGGAAATAATAATATCCGGATCGGGGTTAATCTTAGCCTTGTAATTATCAGAATAAATTTTCTCGATATACTTTCGTGATTTCTCAGCTTGTTCGTCATGCCGATAAATAATTTCAATCCGTGTTGAAGATGCATCATCACACTGTTTTTTATGCAGAAAGGCACTCACTTTAACATTCCCTTAGGTTAAGCGTTAACATAAATAATGTTAAAACTTTGTTTTTCGCTTTGAAATGTTCTATTAAGACAAAAAACCGTACAGAACAGACAAAGAGTCAGTTCTCTTGAAGTGAATCGATAAAAATCAATTAGTTATTATACAAAAATCAACTTAAAAGTATTTCAAAAAGCTACAAAATGTTAAAATAAATAAAGAAAATAACTATTAAAGCCTGAATGGGATGTGACTACCTGGTTAAATCCCGGCAGTAAAAAATGCATAACTATGCATGAGCATTAACAATAATATAGTCTCATGATAAGTCAGCTTACTATTGTTACTTGTAATCACTCATCAATATCCGTCTGCCAGGACTCGTACCCCCGAAAACTATTGCGACTCGCAAAATGTCAGAATATGGGGGCTAAACAAACCAACTATTCGGTATCTGTATCCTGGAGGAAATATCAGAGAACAACTGATGAATTGGTTTCAGTATCAGGTATTGCTCAGTGGGGGAATGGTGCCACGCACCGCATAACTCAGCGAGGTTGATAATTTAGGATATTTGGCGATTCATCATATAGCACAATTCAGGATGAGTTCCATCAAAGTTACACTCTATTCGGAACCGTTATTGAGAGGATAATACTTATATAGCGATTTATTGCGCGGCCTCTATGCACGTTACGCTATTGGCATACCAAGCCACCTTAATGGAGCAGCCTGACCAGGAGGATAGCGCAGACTATCCAAATGGCGATGAACACGCCCGCCGCCATGCGGCTTACCGGTTGTCCGGTAGCTTTAGCCGCGGTTTCTCGGTGCTCGTTCATTACCTCTGGTGGGATAAGCCTCACAACCAGCATGATTCCGAGTGGAACAATAATGATGTCATCCACATAACCCAGTACGGGAATGAAGTCGGGGATTAAGTCGACAGGCGAGACAGCATAGGCCGCGACAACCAATGCAAGCACCTTTACGAACCACGGGGTACGTGGATCACGAGCGGCAAGCCATACCGCATGCACGTCCCGCTTGATGCTTTTTGCCCATTGTCTGGCTTTTGAGATTCGTCCTTTTGTCATCGTGGTCATTTCCTCTCGTTACTCATTCCCGCGCGGGGCAAGGCCAGTTCTCACACCAGACTAAGAAGTTACATGTTAAGCAGAGACACCTTATTATGATAAAACAGAACAATATCAAACAGCATAAAAACAAACTCCCTTTGATATATAGCGTTTTATCTAACCTTTCATCACTGCTTATCCTGTGTCTTTAGCTTATCTATAGAAGAAACGCGACTTTTACATTGGTTTATTTTGCGTAGAAATCACCCTGCCCCGGTTGTAATAAAAATCGTTTCCGGTAACCGGAAACCACGCAGTTTCAGCAGGGCCAGCGGGCCTTCTCCGGCTTCGGTACGCAGGGTGTAGTTCAGCGCCCGCCCGTCCTGAGCCTGCCAGCTCAGGCTGTAGCTGCTGCCAACACCCGGATATGCACTCACCGTTGCCTGCTCCAGCAGGCGTATCCAGCCCCAGGCTCCCGGTATATCCGCATACAACCGGGTTCCGGCTGGGGTGCTCATCCAGCTTAAACGGGCACCGGCGGCTTCTGTATCCGCAGGCCAGGCGAAACGTTGCCAGACCGGCATCTGGTTCATATACACCAGCGACTGATTGTCAATCACCATGTCGGTCTGCATCACGCCCCCGGCCGTACCCGGACGCAGCTCAAAATGCATACCGGCCTCCCCTTCAGTAAAGGCCACATCAGCGATATGGCTCAGGGTATTGATGGCCCGGAGGAACGCCGGGTTGAACACCAGCCCCTGTGAACCGGCGCTGTCCGGCACCCACTGGCTTCCTTCGCGGTTCAGCACCCCCTGCAGGCGGGTTTGCAGAAACTGCGTGATGCGCCCGGAATCCGTATTCAGGTATTTTGCCAGCAACGGCAGTGACACATCGCTGCCGGTGTTGTTGAACGGATAGCGGCCGCCAAAGGCGCGGTACCACTCACTGACCACCGCCTGCTGCCACTGTGCATTGAGGCTGTCTGCCGCCGGGGCCAGCACCTGCTGCCAGGCCTGCTCCAGCGGGCTGACAAACAGGGTTTCCCCCAACCCCCGCCACTCCTGCCCCAGGCCTGCGGCGAGCAGGCTGCCGTAGTCGCGGGTTTGGGTGAGGTCCACGGTTTTGCCCTGAAAAACGGCCTGCGCAAGGCCCTGCGCCATTGCCTGCGGGTCGGCCGCGTGGGTCACCTGCTGAAGGCGCAGCCGCACCCGGGTGACCCGGGTCAGATACGCCTGCAGGCTGTGTTCCTGCTGCCCGGTGCGGGAGCTGTCCGTCAGCGCCAGTAACGGGCCGAAGGTGTTGTCCAGTGGACCCTGCATACCCGTACGCTGGTCAGTAACCCCCTGGCTGCCACTGTTCAGCAGGTTTCGGGCCGATTTCACCAGCGAATCAGAGATGGCTTCCCGGGCCTGCCCGGTACGCCCCTGCACGTTCAGGGTGTTCATCAGGGCAACCAGGGGCGACTGGCGTATATCCGCCATCAGCGTTAACTGGTCAGTGGCATCCGACAGTGTGGCCGGGCGTTGCCAGCGCAGGCTGTTAAGAAACGCCAGCCAGGCACCACTGAAATCCGCAAAGTAGCGGTCCGTCAGTTGTTGTTTCAGTACTTCAGGCGCCATGGCCTCCTGCAACGACACGGACTGCTGGCTGTCTGCCAGTACCCAGTCATGCTCATCACGTCGTGCCGCCACCACGCTGTCAATGGCTGGCTGCACCGCCTGCTCCCAGGCCTGGCGGGTGAACACGCCCGGTACGGTTTCGCCGGTAGTGAACAGCCGTGACACCTCCGTATCGCCGGTCATGTCTTCCAGGCGCATGTCGGCGTACAGGTGCGCCACCTGCGCCAGCATACTCTGGTACAGGGAGGTTTCGCTGTTACGCTGCCCTGTCAGGCGAATAAGCAGGGTGCGCACCTGGCTGACCAGTTGTTTATCCTCTGGTAACGCCCCCTCCGGGTGGGCGGCAAGTTGTGCGCCATAAAACGCCAGCAGTGACGGTGCCATCCCCTGCCAGACCGGGTCTTTAACTCCCTCACGCCCCGGCCAGCGCTGCAACAGGGTGTGCGCGAACCAGTCCGCATCCATATGTTGCGGGCGGGTCAGCATCAGGTAGAGCTTCAGCTGGTCACGGGCGGCTCCGGCCTGCCGCTCACGCTGCGGGCTGCCGGGCGGCAGCGCGGTAAACGCCTGAAGCTGCAAGTGCAGATGTTCCGCCGCGGCATCCCGCAACAGGGTGTGTGCACTGGCCTGGTAATGGGGCAACAGCGCAGCCAGCAGGGCATCATTCTGGCTGAGGCCGGCGCGTGTATACCAGGGCGCGCCCTGTGCAGCCCGGTACTGTAAACGGTCCAGTGTTTTCTGCAATTCAGCAAGCGCCTGCAGGCGGGCCGCCAGCGGCAGGGTTTGTTGTGCGCTCACCACCACCCGGGCATGGGCATCCGTGATATGGCTGCGGTTACTGACATACGCCAGGCCGGACCACGCTCCCCACGCCAGCAGCAGTCCGCATGCCGCGGGGAATAACACCTTCTGCCGGGGTGTCCCTGTTTTGTGGGGGCGCAGCGGTGGCGGTAATGCCCGGACACCGGCCGGTAACACGTCCCAGCTGTTGTCCATAACCCAGCGGGACGGCGCAGACGGCTGCGGCGGGGAACAGGGCTGGCTGAAGACCACTCCGGCCAGGGGAAACGGACGGTAAGGGCCTGTCATTGCCGACAGCGGCCCGGTGATACTGGCAGGCTGGCGTGTCAGCTGGTCGGCCAGCGCCAGCAGAAAGGGGTGCGGCACCCGGCAGCACACCTGCTGTACGCCCCGGGAAACCAGCTCCGGTACCATGGACGCCAGTGTCTGTGCCAGTGTGTCCAAATCACACCCGGCAGGCAACAGGCAGCCGGTGGCCTGCACGGTGCGGCCTGCCGGCTTCCCGGCCCGCGGGTGCAGCGACCAGACATACACCGGCAGTTGCCAGCCCGCCACCGCCAGGCGTTCACGCAGGGCATGCACCAGCGCGTTCATCTCACTGCCTGAAGGTAGCGGGCGCGGGGGTTCCGGGTTGGTCGTGGCAAGCTGGTCGAAAGCGGAAGTCACCCACACCAGGCCATCTGCCGGGCGGTAACGCAGCTTACCCAGCGCCGCCAGCCAGGCGTTGTCGGCAGGCTCAGACGGGTCTCCGCCCCACAACAGCAGGGTACCGCCGTCTTCCAGCCAGCGCTCACGGGTGAGGCCCGGCGCCAGTTGCTCCACATCAGAAACCGTCCCGGTTACCAGCAGCATGCGGATTTTGTGCCGCCAGAAACGGCCGTGGAGGTGGCTCATTGCAGCGCGAATAGCAGCAACGAAAGCATCAGGAGGTGTGCCGCAAGTAATCCTCAGTTCGTCACCAGGCAAGGCATTATTCTTCTGCTCACTCCAGCGATGAAATTGCTCCCGCATAAACCGGAAGATAAATGGCATGTAGAAAATACTTAGCAACATCAACCATGTGGCTGAAAATACTGCCCCCAGTTTCAGTCGGGTATCAAGGCCATACTGAGGCCCAAAATGAAAGAGAAGGCCCCCAATAAATAATGAGATGAAGACAACAAGACCAACAAGCCCTCCTCTGCCCCATGCACTACTCAACGTCATTACTTTCACTCCCTGAGGTAACGGTACTGATAAAATGCTCTGAATCTGAAGTAAACAGCCCTAAAACCGATGTTTTTCTGACAGCAACAATATCGGAAAGCAGGGCTGCCAGCAGCCAGGCGCTTCCGGTGCCAGGAATTCCACTGTATTTTTCCATCACGTCTGTTTCCTGTGGCTCCCATGAGGCCTGGTAAGTGAACCCTGCGGTCATCACATCAGCAAGCCGCTCATGCCATTGACTGGTGTCGCAAAATAGATTGTGTGCCTGGCAGGCGGCTGTTTGTGTTTCCAGAAACAACCCCATATCCGCTTTGAAATTAGCCATATCCAGCGGCATTGGCCGCAAAATGCGGGCAGCGTGAGGGAGTTGAAATTTTTCGGCGACATCGTCACTGGCCAGGAGCACACTCGCCAGTGCATCGGAATATTGTTCAGTACCGCTATTTTGTAATAGCAGGACCAAATCAATATCCAGAACGGGTTGTTTGAGGCGCTCTGCAACCCAGGCAAAAGAAAAAGAGTCACAAAATGAAACTGAAGCTGGCTGCGCTCGTTCAGGGAATACGCTGCCCCATGCCTCACGGAACAGAGCTTCTGCCCCCCCGGCAATGCAGTCAGCCACAACGGTGACATTAAGCGGTACCGAATCAGGCAGCATGGAGATGGCACGCTGCACACCGGCAACCCCTTGCTTTAACAGATAAGCGACAGTGACCGGCGGCTCTGCGCCAAAATGACAAGTTCGGGAAAGAAATGGCTCCGCTTCTGCGGCACTGGCTTTAGCAATAGATTTTGCAGTGACGCCTGAAGGAAGCAGGATACAGCTACCCAGCACAGCCACATAGCGCTCTGCCCAACGCTCCCATTGTTGCTGCCCATACCTGGCTTCCTTATGTAAAAACTGATGCTCATTCACAGCCCTGCCCCAGAGCCAGCCACGGAGGCAAAACAGAAAAAACCAACCCAGCACAGGGCTCAACGACAGCCACCAAATATTGAAAACTGTTAACACATTGACCCTGCCCAGGGCATGTAAGATAAACAGCATCATCCCCACAACAGCCGTAATAACGCCAACCAGGAGCCACCGCCCCAGCGCTGGCTCCGCTGGCAACACCGCCGTTGCCGCTTTAGACCGTTTCCACCCCATTGGTTACCCTACCGTGCTGTTTATTGCACTGGAAATGACAGTACACCCGCACTGGCATTTGCAACCATCGGCTACAACCGCACGGCCATTAAATGTGCGGTGTGGCAACCCTTCAATAATTGGGTTTGTACCATGGCCGGGAACAGGGCAACTCACCAAATCGCCAATTAAAGCAACTGTTTTCCCATTGACAATAATATTTGAAGAAGCGGAAATAACTTTACCGCCATGTGAAGTTCTATCGCCCAGTAAAACTAATCCTTTTGTCATACTCAACTCCTGTTAGCTAATATTTAAAGGCTGATTAATTTTATTCCATAAAACCCATTTAAATAAGCCATTATATTTTTACACCAGGGTATATATATGCGAATCTTTAACTTTATAGGGAGATATTACCCCACTCCATATACCTTCACTCTGTTGCATCTGCACAGATATCAGTGTAATTGTTATTTTCTGCATGCGCTATTCTCCCATTTTTCTGATATCCGGGTGAATAGAACCATCCGAAACGACCGTGCCATCCGGGTAAATTATTTTAATAAACTCTCCCAGCTTATGTTTTTCAGGAGCCACCATTCTTACGATTTTCGATTCATCCAAGACAGGAGAAAATTCAATCATTACTGATTTATTTAATTCCAATACTCTTTTTTTCATGAAATCCTCCTCACCAAACAGATGTAACGAATCATTTTCTCGAATCATTTTATTGGTTTTAATTACTGGGTAGTATTTTTGTAAAATAGTCACCTCATTAGTATATAGGTAATCAAATTGCCCATTGCGCGCCGCATCATTATCAAAAGCGATTATTGCACCAACGCCGAAACCAGGCACAAGATCTTTACCCATATGCGTGGCATCAATATATTCAATACCCAGAGTGATGGCGCTTAATGTCCACTTGCATATTCCACCACCGGTTATGGCAACTTTTCCGCTCCAGATATCGCCATTCTGCTGCATCGGCACACGCATCGCGTTATAGCTGGGTTCCGTTATCACTGAACCGTCAAACCCGCTTATACGTTTTTTCTTGCACTTGTGTGAAATATACCGAACCCTGAGTGGAAAAGGTTGTGTGTAAGGAGACGGGTTGGTAATTTCAATATTTACCCATTGGGTATTTTCCGGTGGTGAAAAGGTTCGGTTAACCGGGCGGCTGACAGTGCAGCCGGTAACAAACAGTATCCCCAGCACGAATATCAGTGAAATTGTTATTTTCTGCATGCGCTATTCCCCCATTCTTCTGATATCCGGGTGAATAGAACCATCCGAGACAACGGCACCATCTGGGTAAATTATTTTATAAAACTCGCCAACTTTATATTTTTCAGGTGCAACAAGCCTTACCTGTTTGGATTCATCCAATTTAGGTAAAAAAGAAATAAAAACATCATCACCGACATCATAAATCAGTCTCTTTTTAAGAAAATCTTCTTCCCCAAAAATTTCCAAAATATCATTTCCATGAATTCTTTTATTTGAATGAACTAAAGGATAATAGTCAGATTCAATTTTTATATCATTCCCTTTTTCTATATAAAACCTCTCGTTACGTAGAGCATCGCCGTCAAAGGCGAATGTCGCACCAACACCCGTTCCAGGCACAAGATCTTTCCCCATATGCGTGGCATCAATATATTCAATCCCAAAGGTAATGGTGCTTAATGTCCACTTGCATATTCCACCACCGGTTATGGCAACTTTCCCGCGCCAGATATTGCCATTCTGTTGCATCGGCACACGCACAGAACCATAACTGGGTTCAGAAATAACCGAACCGTCAAACCCGCTTATGCGTTTTTTCTGGCATTTGTAGGAAATATATCTGACTTCCAGTGGAAAAGGTTGTGTGTAAGGAGACGGGTTGGCAATTTCAATATTTACCCACTGGGTATTTTCCGGTGGTGAAAGGGTTCGGTTAACCGGGCGGCTGACAGTGCAGCCGCTAACAAACAGTATCCCCAGCACGGATATCAGTGTAATTGCTATTTTCTGCATGCGCTATTCCCCCATTTTTCTGATATCCGGGTGAATAGAACCATCCGAAACGACCGTGCCATCCGGGTAAATTATTTTATAAAACTCGCCAACTATATGCTTTTCAGGAGCCACCATTCTTACAATTTTTGATTCATCCAAAACAGGATTGAACTTGATATTCACCGTCTGGCTTAAATTCAACATTCTTTTTTTTATGAAATCGTCCTTACCAAACAGATGTAACGAGTCATTCTGGCGGATCAGTTTATTGGTTTTAATTACAGGATAATATATTGGCGAAAGGGTAACATCACTATTCGATAAATGCTCGAATACCCCGTTACGTACAGCACTATGCTCAAACGCAAACGTCGCACCAACCGCAGTACCCAGTACAAGATCTTTCCCCATATGCGCGGCATCAATATATTCAATCCCAAAGGTGATGGCGCTTAATGCCCACTTGCATATTCCACCACCGGTTATGGCGACTTTCCCGCGCCAGATATTGCCATTCTGTTGCATCGGCACACGCACAGAACCATAACTGGGTTCAGAAATAACCGAACCGTCAAACCCACTTATGCGTTTTTTCTGGCATTTGTAGGAAATATATCTGACTTCCAGTGGAAAAGGTTGTGTGTAAGGAGACGGGTTGGTAATTTCAATATTTACCCACTGGGTATTTTCCGGTGGTGATAATTTTCTGTTTATAACAGGGGTGCAGGCACTTAATAGCAATACCGCCAACGGCAGTATTACCCATTTAATAGCATTATGCATTTTCCATTCTCTCCTCTCCGTAAAGTGCAAAGCGCACCAGTGCTTCCCTTCCGCCAGGTTCTGCAAGCGTGGGAGCAAGGGACACACGCAATAACCCTTCTATATTTAAAAATATTTCATTCCTTTTATATTCTTTCTGCGGTATATCTTCTTTATTCTCCAGCATTTGTTCTTTGAAAAGATCAATATGATAGCAGTGTTCAGTAAAACTGCGTTTTTCAACCAGCCCTTCTTTATCAATTAACTCCAGTAATTTATTGTTTATATAGGGCATATAGGCAGTCATAAAATGGTCACCAAAAGTGATATCAATACCCCGTGTATGATTACTCCCTTCCGGAAAAAGAGTATTCAAATTATGTGGCGCCAGTGAGGCCAGGAATTCCCTTTGCAAACTGCCAGCTTCCTGTATTTCCTGGTTTGCCAGAACAGGCACCAGGTAAAGTTTTGCTTTTATTGGCAGGCGCTGCCTCAGGGTAATGCAACCTGCCGCAACCGGGAGGCTTACCTTACACTCTTTCCATTCGCGGGATTGGGTTGCGCCAAGAAACACAACCGGGTTGCCATGGTGCCAAAAGCAATCCCCCCAGGACACAGCCTGAGCGACAACAGCCTGGCCCACTGACCACACCATGCCCAGTGTTTTACCCAGTGGCCCCCACAGTTTATATAACGCATTATCCAGGTTGGCTTCCGGTGGCACTGCCGGTACCGGGTCGTTGTCGTTTACATGGCGAAAATGCGTAATACCTGAAAGATGGTTGATGGCATCGCGAGTAAAGGTGCGTGGCATACCATAGGTGTACAGTAGCGGGTTATAGCCTTTCAGGCTTGCTGCATGAATTAATGCCAGTGCACCGCCTAAACTATGTCCGCATATAAAAAGTCTTCTACTTTCAAGATTTCTTAATAATTTCAGTATTTCATTTTTAAACTTCCTGTCCACCCGACTATACCCACTCCAGAACCCGTCATGCACCTTTCCTTCCGGTAGCAGAGTATTACACTGCGTTTTCTTGACCACACAGGTTTGCGGGTGAACCGGGCTAAAGGCAAGATCTGTTCCGACATCATATAAACTTTCGGTTCCACGCCAGGCCACAATAATCTTATCGGTGTTATAAACATAATACAGCTGTGTATCACCATCCGCTTTTATCACCCCGTTATCACTCCCTTCTGAATCTGGAGTATCTTGTGAGGTATCCATAAAAACCGGTGGAAAATAGCGGTCGCTGAATGGCACATCGCGAACCAACGTATTGTAGATAAGGCCGCTTTTATGCAACTGAGGGAGCCGGGACAGGTCCTGGCACTGGTTTAGATAAAAACGTGTAATTGAAATAATATCGAGCGCATTGCCATCGGCATAAGCCAGCGTGGCGCTTGCTCCAAGGTTAATGGCATTGGCAATTGAATAGGTATTCTGGTGATGTAAAACCAGCTCCCAGGCTCTGAAGGGGCAAATTTCAATAATATGCCGCCGCTTGAGTTCATTGGTGCGAATAAGCAGGCCCTTAAACGCTTTCCCAACAGGGAAATGAAACGGTGGCAATGTTTCGCCATAGCGTAATTCGATATCCGGGTAACTGGCACACAGCTCACCAGATACCCTATAGTGCCAAATATACCCTTCGGCTAACGCCTGCGGCCGGACTAAAGAATCACTCTCGGCATCCCTCCCGGGGCGCAGTGTGCGTTTCTGCATCTCTTGCAGAAGAGGCGCAGGCGCTAATTTCAGGGTCAACTCCAGGCCGTGTGGCATATCAATCCGAATCAGCCCGTTGGCATCACTCTGGCCTGAATAGGTAAACGCCGCAACCGGGCCAGAAACGGGGTGAGAACTGTCTGCCGTCCATGGCATGTTCGCCACCGGTTCACCCTGTTCATCAACCAACTGGCATTCAACCCAGTACGGTTTCTGCTTCCCAGACACCGCGACAGCGCTACTATGAGTAATAGAGGTGATCAAAGTATTATTCGACATGATCCCTCCCTTTATTTTTTATGTTCTTGGTTAAAATAAAAGATAAAAATTTAGTGAATTCAGAGAATATAAGAAAAATAATAATAAAAACCATGCTATTCACATGTAATCCTTTCAATAGCCAAGGAATAACGGAAATAGATGGGACAATCAACAACAATCTAAATGGTATTTGCAAAAACACAAAAAAACGTACTTTCCCCCATTTTAATACAAGAAGAATAGCAGACACCACTATAGATATATTTAACATCATTGATAAAACAAATATTAATAAAATCCAACCCCCACCGCCATACTCTGAGTAAAGCTGGTTGAAATTTATAATATCATCAGCAAAAGGAATACGTCCCTGTTCTATGTTTAACCAAATAAAACGGATGACATAAAAAGCATCCATTCCTCCCCAGAATAAACAGACTTTACTGAAGCTTAGTTTCATTTGCTATCCCTGGTCTCATAGAGTTCATCTGCAACAACTGGCATCCAGCGCCATGATGTTCCACTAACTTGCCATGCATCATCCCCCTCAAGAAATGTTTGCGTTATCCGTCTCTGCTCTCCATAACGATGAACCGCCGAATTATTTATCGTATTTTCATCAGCATCAGAAGGCAAAGGACTCCATTCTTGAATTTTATCCCGTTTTGTATGCATAAAATCTTTACCTTCAGAAAAAAATGCTCTTCCAGAATCCCCCATTGATGTAAGTCGATTGACAGACATGATGGCAGCATTTTTCAATCCATGATAATCATGATCTACGGTAACCCACTGCCCCGGACCTTCCTCTTTTTGTTCATCTGGAAATTCAATTTTCATTTGACCTGGCGTTGACGAATAAAGTGTGGCTGTTTTTCCAGATGCGTCAGATATCCCCTCCAGAATTTCACCTTCAGCAGTGGTAACTTTATATTTAGTGAAAGGCTTAATTATCCCTGACTCTGGGTCCTCAATCGTAAAAGAACCTGAATAGCCTTTTGGGAAAGTAACAGGGGGCGCATCCAAAGTCGCGGGCCCAGTCTGATTCACATTGGTTGCTTTCAATAAAATGTTCCCCGGGCAACCCAGCTCAATATTCCCGCCACTGAGTTTGATGTAAGCCCCGCCACAATTCAGTACCAGTGACTGGCTGGCATTGATATTCACACAACCCTGAGAACTGCTAATGGTGACATCCTGTCGTGCGGACACACCCACAGCACCTGACTGCGCCTGGATATCAAGCGGGCCTGCCCCCGCATAGAGCTTCATTCCGGCAGACTGGGAAAACAGGCTGACGGTTTCACCAGCGGCTACGGTAAAGGATTGCCCGGCGCTGATATCGGTATTTTTACCTGACATCAGCGCAATACTTTCACCTCCTGAAGCCAGCCTTACTGCCTGTGGGCTGAGGATGCCGATGCCAGCGGGAGCATGCGCCAACAACCCCGGCAACCGCAGATATCGCAACGCGCTGTTAAGTGACATCTGGCTGTCTGCTTCTGACGGCTGAGCTTTTGCACCTTTGGCGGCAACCTGCATACTACGGGCAAGGGTCAGAGCCTGCTCCAGTTGACTGATTGCCGCATCCATTTCCAGCATTTTGATGCCCACATCCGGCTGAGCATCCGCAGTAAGGAAAATACCTTTACCGCCGCGAATACTTACCCAGTCATTGGTACGCAACTCCGCCCCTTCGCCACGCAGTTTTCTTTCAGCATTCACATTGTGGCTCAGGTTCAGCTGGGTCTTGCCGCCGTATTCAGTGCTGAGTTTGACGTGCTCTGCCCCGCGCTTGTCTTCCATGCGCAGCTTATTCCGCCCTGCAGTTCTCACCACATTGCGGGTGCTGTTCAGTTCCGTAACCGGGTCAATATGCCGGGAATCATGCAGGGCGTGGGCGATATACGGCCGGTCCGGGTCGCCTTCGTGAAAGGCTATCGCCACTTCGGTGCCCTGAACCAGCGGGAAGTGGAAACCATATTTGTGCCCGCCATAAGGTTTCGCCAGACGCACCGGCATACTTTCCATGCCTTTGCGTTTGTCGTCGCGGTCGGCATCAAACTTTACCCGGTACAGGCCCGAGGCATCCTGCCAGGCGTAGATGTCGTCGGGTTTGGCGCTGGTCACCCGCGCCATCAGGGTGCCACTGACCACCGGGCGAGGCCTCGCCGCCGGGCGCCAGCAGCGGTTCTCAAAGAACGGCATGGCCGACCACGCCACCTGCAGGGCGTTCTGGCGGCTGGCGGTGTAAACCGTGCTGATAATCACCACGCCGTTTTCTGTTTCCCGGGGCAGTGTGGGTGGCATGGCCGCCTCAGTGATAACAAGAACCTGCGCCGGGCTGAGTGTATGGTCGGTACTGCGGCCCGTTACCCGGGTCTGGTCTGATAAAAAGCGTTCATGCTCCAGGCGCGCCCAGAAGTGGCCGGTTTCAGGCGCCGGGTTAATGTTATCTCCGCGCGCCTGGTGCCGTGGCCGGTGGTGGTAGACATCCCCCCAGGTGACACCCTCGCCGTCGCCCCGGGTCATGTCGGCGGGCTCCGAGAGCAACACCCGTTGTGCTTCACGGTGGTTGTAGTCACCGGCGGTAACCGAGCGCACCGCCACATTCTGCGTAACATGAACATCCCATACCGAGTCTGCGCCATTATCGTTAGCGCCGGACGGGCTGTTTAACGGCAGTTTTTTCCCGAAGAACCAGGCGCCCGGCCTGTCGGCAAAGTTCACCACTTCAGTCTGTGTTTCCGGGTGCAGGGTGAAGAAATAAAAAATCCCCAGTTCAGCCAGCAGGCGTTCAATAAACGCCAGGTCGTTTTCCTGGTACTGGTTAATCTGTTCACGTTTCGGGTAGTCGTGGCTGAGGATAAACTCATACTCCCAGCCATTCAGGCGGTGCTCCCGCAGGACCTCTTCCACCACTTCCGGCACCGATTTGTTGACGAAAAAGCGGTGAGTACGAAACTGGTTAGCCAGCAGTGCAATAAAAGGTTCCAGTACAATGCTGTACTTCGCTTCATCTGCAGATCCGCCGGTGCGGGTGAAATGCGTGATAACCCCGTGCACCACTTTGCGGTCTGCCAGGGAAAGCAGGTTGCCTGCGCCCATCGTCAGTGTTGCGGGTTTGGCCAGGAGCTGGCGGGCATCAATGTTTTTATCGGTACTGGTAAACCTGATGGTGTAGCGGTAAAGCGCGCTCATCGCCTCTTCGCCACGGAAATCTTCCACATCGGTGTCAGCGCTGCAGGAAGGTATGGTGAGGCGGTAGCGGTTCAGGGTGTTGCGGGTGAGCGTGTTGCGCATCCCTGTCAGATTCATGGTGTTAACTCCCTTTATATCGGTAAGGCTGCTCTTGATACAGACCGCCCCACCACCGGGCATGCCTTGCTCCGGGCGTTTCGTTCTGGAAACTATCAGCCATCTCATCTCTCTGTCTGTCACTGTCTGCGTGTCGCACACTACAGTTCTTTACGGATGATAATGGCATAACGATCTATAAATGATGTATTTTACAGATCTTTAATCCATAACTAGAAAATTCTTAAGTTTATTTAACTGTAAAAGGAGGTGAGCAGATGATGCGCAGATATAGCAGAACAGCGAAAAACACCAGCCCCTTACTCTGAATACCCCTTGCCCCGTATTAAAAACCGCCCTGATGAACAGCCCGTTACTCAGTGGGTACCCAACTTTTGGGGTGCCGTTCACCGAAGGCGGTTTGTTGTTTTCGCTGTTACGGCAACACACAACCCTGCCAGGAAACAGCCGTTTCAATATTTACCACACCCTGTTCAGTACGCAGCCAGCGTGGCGCTTTCATTTCTGCGGCAAAGTAATTAATTAACTCCGACAGCAACCCCGTCAGTTGTTGCTCCGTTTCCGGGGGAAGCCCTTGCTGCATCAGAGTTTGTACCAGCGCCATGGCATAGCGGCAGAGCGCAGTACAGTCTGGTGCTAACTGTGGGGAAGTCACCGGGAGAGTGTCCACTGTCAGGCTTTCTACAAGATGTTCCGGCACCGGATCCAACAGCGTGGGCTGTAGCACCGTAAGGCAAGTATTAAGACGCCCAAACAGTGCCATTTTTAACGTGGTGTCGTGGGTTTCTGGCAGCGCGTCTGCAATATTTTCACAGTAGCTCGCCAGCCCGGTAAAATCTGTTATGGCACTCAGGGGAAAGGTAAATAACGGGTGAGTCTGGGTAGTGGTCGTAGCCATAAAGGCATCCTCGATGAGTTGTATTGATACCGCTGCCACTGGAAAGGTCAATTTCACTGGTGGCAGAACCGGGCGGAGTTGACCTTACCGGCCTCATCGACACCGGCGCATCTTACGATGCCCCCGCCCGGCCCGCCATTGAGGTGTAGCCGTGCGCACGACACACAAGAGACGCAACGCGCGCCGTGTGTCGCCGATGAGGAATATCAGGAGGTCAATCCCGGCACCTGATTTTGCAGGTGCCGGGCAAAGATACCGTTGGGCACATGGCATCGCAAGGGGTTTTACCAGATAAGTTAACACACTGGTTTTATTTGGAACCCAGTACGCAAAACTGTCACCAAACCGTCCAATGAACGAACAACCCTCTCATCAGCAATACAAACTACTCAGGCGTTTTCTCTTCATTTTATTGAGCCCGCTACATTATGATGGCAGCAACATTCATCGCACTCGTGGCTTGCCTGCAAGTTTCGGTACTGGTCACATTAACTTGCGATTACCTGGTTGTGCTTATCGCGATTTTCATGCTGATACGGCTCATCAAACCGGGCGGTAAAAGCCTGCACCGCAAGAACTCTTACGGCTGTTTCAGAAAACCGAATAAGCACACCAGTATAACTCGCGTTAATGTGAAGCCGGGCGCAGGACACCAACCAGCCACATCCCTGCCAGCATCGCCACGGCAAACAATACCCCTTTGATATAACCGGCTCCAACCAGAACCAGTGCCGGCCCCGGGCAAATCCCGGCAATCCCCCAGCCCAGGCCAAAAATGGCCGCGCCCAGAAACAGGTCTTTATCCAGTGTGCGGCGGGTAGGTAACGAAATCGGCCCACCGCAAATCGCGGTTTTGCGCCGTTTTGCCAGGCTAAAGCCCACAACCCCAACCGCGATGGCGCCGGCCATTACCAGCGCCAGCGAAGGGTCCCATGGGTGAGCCAGGTCGAGAAACCCCTGCACTTTCGCCGGGTTTGCCATGCCACTAACCAGCAGCCCCAGGCCAAATACCAGGCCTGCAATAAACGAAACGATAATCCGCATCACCCTTTACCCCCGTAGCCAGCCCAGTAATGTTGCCGTTGCAAACCCTACCACCATAAATGTGAGCGTGGCGGCCAGCGAACGCGGCGAAAACCGTGATAACCCACAAACCCCATGGCCGCTGGTGCAACCAGAACCTAACCGTGTTCCCACGCCCACCAGTAACCCTGCGATGAGAATAAGCGGAGTGGAGGCTGACAGGCTGATATCCGGCCGGGGGAAAAAACTCAGGTACAGCACCGGTGCGCCAATCAACCCCAGCAGGAATGCAATTCGCCAACCTTCAGCACGCGTTTCTCGCTGCAACATGCCGCCGAGAATGCCACTGATGCCAGCAATACGCCCGCAAAACAGAATCAACACAATTGCCGCCAGGCCAATCAGCAACCCACCACTGAAACTGGCTAACGGCGTAAACTGCGCAAAATTAATCGTCATCTCATGCTCCTCATTCCCCATCCTGCTGGACGGGGCAGTACAGGTCATACAACGTAGTGAGTAGTAATAAAATACGTTTATCTTCAATACGATAAAAAATTTGTTTCCCTTCTCTGCGGGTTTCCACCAGCTTCAGGCGGCGCATAACCCCCAATTGCTGAGAGAGCGTAGGCTGGTGAATTCCCACGGCGGCTTCCAGTTGCGCCACACTGGCTTCCCCCTGACTTAACTGGCACATCAACAACAGCCGGTCACTGTTTGATAAACCACGCAGCACATCTGCCGCGCCCTGAGCGGCAAGTTTCATTGCGTCATAAAAATCTTGCTGATCATGTTCTGGCATCATTGACATCCAACAATATATGATTTTATATAATATTATTAAGTATAGTGTAGTCTTTCAGGCGCTGTCACGCTTTTTTCTGGTTATACACACCAGACTTAACTTCACCGATGATTCAGATATCGACTGAAGGACAGGCGCACTGCCCACCCAGTAACGGGCAAAAATCAGCTTGCCAGGCAGGCTTAAAGAGAGGATGTGATGAAAATTGTAATCGTTGGTGGTGTTGCCGGTGGCGCTTCTGCTGCAGCCAGAGCAAGACGCCTGAATGAAGAAGCTGAAATTATTGTGCTGGAGCGCGGCGAGTATGTTTCGTTCGCTAACTGCGGCCTGCCTTACCATATTGGTGGGGTCATTCCTGAGCGCCAGTCGCTTATCCTGAAAACACCACAAGATTTCAAAACCAGGTTCAATATTGATGTTCGCGTACGTCATGAAGTGCTCGCCATTGATCCGGAACAGAAATCTGTCACCGTGAAAAACCTCACCACAGGTGAACATTACACCGAAACCTGGGATCGTTTATTGCTGAGTACGGGTGCCGCTCCTGTTGTGCCGCCACTACCAGGGCTGAACGAACCCGGTGTTTTTTCCTTGCGCAGTATCAATGATATGGACGCCATTATCGCCTGGATAAAACAACACGATGTTTCACATGCCACACTGGTGGGCGGTGGTTTTATTGGGCTCGAAGTGATGGAAGCACTGACAGAGCGTGGCATAAGCGTAACGCTACTGGAAATGGGCGACCAGGTAATGGCTCCGGTAGACCCGGAAATGGCCTCGGCCCTTCACCAGGAAATACGTCGCCACGGCGTTGACCTGCGCCTGAAAACCGCACTGAAGCAGGTTACGCGGGATATCGCCGGGTTAAGCGTTGAGCTTTCCTCCGGGGAAAAATTACGCACTGGTATGGTGTTACTGGCAATTGGTGTGAAGCCGGAAAGCCGCCTGGCGGCAGACGCGGGGATTGCCACAGGCGAGCGTGGTGGTATCCGGGTTAATGCGCAAATGCAAACCTCAGTGCCAGGTATCTATGCCGTGGGCGATGCCGTCGAAACCCAGGATCTGGTGTTCCAGTCTCCCACATTAATTCCGCTGGCTGGCCCGGCAAACCGCCAGGGGCGCATCGCTGCAGACAACATGCTGATGAACCGGGGAAGCACTTATCGCGGCAGCCAGGGAACTGCAATCTGCAAAGTCTTCTCGCTGAGTATTGGCAGTTGTGGCGCGAATGAGAAACAACTGGCAGCACGCGGCCGCCGTTATGAAAAGGTGTATGTCCACAGTGCAGATCACGCCAGTTACTACCCAGGAGCGGCAATGATCAGCCTTAAACTGCTGTTTGATCCGCAAGATGGAACGATCCTTGGCGCACAGGCCAGTGGGCAAAACGGCGTCGATAAACGTATTGATGTGCTGGCGGTCGCTCAGCGGGCTGGTATGAAAGTAGCCGACCTTGAACACCTGGAACTGACCTATGCCCCACCCTTTAACAGTGCGCGCGACGTGGTAAACCAGGCCGGTATGGTGGCAACCAACGTGCTGTCTGGTGACACAGCGATTTGCCATGCCCGTGATATTCAACAGCTTGACCCGGCAACCCAGTGCCTGCTGGATATCCGTAACCCCGGCGAACTGACGCAGTTTGGTGAATACCCCAATGCACTATCAATTCCGCTGGATACATTGCGGGAAAATCTGGGCAGGCTGCCGAAAGACAAAGAGATCCTGATTGGCTGCCAAAGCGGGCTGCGCGGTCATGTTGCGTATCGTATTCTCACCGCACAGGGCTTTCGCGCCCGTAACCTGAGCGGTGGTTTTAAAACCTGGCAGGCCTCGATGCAGGCAACCCCTGTTAACCCTGCATAAATGGCGAAATGGGCAGCCTGTATCTTTCTGGCTGCCCATTTGATCAGTAACCGGCCAGAAAACACTGCCTGCCCGTTCGTTATTACGCCATACTCTCTGCACTAACCGGAGAACAGTTATGGTGACACATTCACTTTCCCGTACCACCCGCTATGCCGCACTGCCTTTACTGGTACTGGCAGTGCTCACTGTAGCGATATTCCTGCATGCTCACTGGGGCGCATTTTTGCAATGGTGCCTGGCTGTGCAAATCTCACTACACCGCTACCTGGTGATGTATTTGCTGCAACTGAATAACCACCAGTATTCAGGCGGGATGTGGCTCTTAGTGGGTTCATTTATGTACGGTGTGTTGCACGCTATTGGTCCGGGGCATGGCAAATTTATTGTCACCACCTGGATTACCACCCACCAGGAAAACACAGCAGTTACGCGCATCATCCCGTTTGTTGGCAGTCTGTTACAGGGTGTCAGCGCGATTCTGTTCGTGTTTATTCTGGCAGTAGGGTTTAACCTGGCCTCAGGTTCACTGAGCCAGAGTCGCTGGTATATTGAGAAAATCAGTGCGGTGTTCATTGGCCTGTTTGGCCTGTGGGTGATTTTCCAGGCACTGAAAAGCCTGCAACCCCGCAAACTAACCATCCGGCGAGTTCAGCCGGTTCCCGGTGAGCCATATAACCATGCGCACCATGAAAACTGTGGCTGTGCACATCACCATATTTCTGCCATGCCACTGGCTCAGGCAAGCTGGAAAACCCGGCTGGGTGTGATGTTTACTGTCGGTGCCCGCCCTTGCAGTGGTGCCATTATGATCCTGATGTTCGCCAACGCACTGGGGATTGTGACCTGGGGGATTGCCGCAGTCATGACCATGGCGCTGGGGACCGGTTTATCCATTATGGGGCTCTCTCTGGCAGTGCGCTACGCACGGGAGAAAACACTGGCGATGTTTGGCGGCCATACCGCCAACTACCAGTGGCTGTTGCCCTGTATTCGGGTGCTGGGTGGGATCTTACTGGTGTTGTTCGCCACAGTACTGTTTTTAACGGTTATTCCCGTCAGTGCCAATGGCGATTATATTGCTGCCGGATGCTAATGTTGTGGCGGGCCTGAACTGCCCGCCGCATGTTACTTTTGCTTTTGTGACACATTCATCCCGGCATCTGGTGCCAGTCGGCTTCTTTTAACGCTGATTAGGCTCCGAGAACCCGACGCACGCAGGCTTTGAATACATCCACGCCAATATCCAGCGCACTGCGGTCAAAGTGCATATCCGGGTGATGCAAACCGGGCTTCAGGTTGGCACCCAGCCCCCAGAACCCGCCTTTAATGGCCGGGCGTTGTACCAGATAATGGAAGAAATCTTCACTGCCTGGAGTGGTTTTCGGCTCAGTCAGGCCTTCATCGCCCAGCACTTCACGGATGGCCTCACTCACCAGTGCTGTGGCGTCATCGTCGATAACCGCAGCAGGCATCTCTTTGAGGATAGTGGTTGCCACGGTTGCGCCAAAGGCCTGCGCACTGTGAGCAATAGCCCGCTCCACCTGTGCTTTCAGCTCGGCCATGCCTTCATTATCTGCCGAACGCAGATCCCAACAGACCCTGGCCTCAGCAGGAATCGAGTTGGTCACCCCCGCATCACTGAGAAAACGTGTGGCTTTCACGCTGAAAGTCAGTGAAGGTGATAAATGAATACCATTCACTGCCTGCACGGCATGAGCAGCAGCATCCAGCGCGTTAACCCCTAAGTGTGGGCGCGCAGCATGGGCTGCCTTACCGGTAAATACGGCTTCGATAGTGGAAGACGCAGAGTAGTACATAGCCGGAACCGCCTTGCCCATCGGGCACTCTTCAACCGGCCGTAAATGGAAGCCCAGCAACATATCCACGTCATCCAGCACACCCGCATCAACCAGCGCCAGCGCCCCGGTACCCAGCTCTTCGGCTGGCTGAAACAAAAATTTTAACCGGCCTTTTTTTACCAGCCCTTGCTGAATCACTTCCTGTGCGGTAGTCAGTACCACAGATGAGTGACCATCATGCCCACAGGTGTGGCGGGCAACATGCTGGCCATCAATAATATGGCCCAGTGCGTCCATATCTGCACGCAATGCCAGAACCGGGCCTGGCTCACCGCTGTCCAGTTCGGCGACAATCCCCGTGGTGCCATTCACATGGCGTGTAACCTGGTAGCCAGCAGCTTCCAGTTTTTCCGCAATGTATGCGGAAGTTTGGTGCTCTTCAAAACCCAGTTCAGGAATTTCATGCAATACCCTGAAGTGTTCAATTGTACGGGACACGTCTTACTCCTTTTCATTATTGCAGGTGCGGGCTGCGATTTTTCCTGGCAGCCCTGAACAACACAGACTCAGGAAAATACACGCATAAACAGCATGGCTATCAATGCATTGGCAATACTGACCACCATTAGCAACGGCCAGTATTTTTTTGGCACGTCAGCCACGCCCAGCAGGCGCCCCATATACTGAAGTTGCGAACCCATCAGGAAGATAGCCGGTGCCAGAATGGTGATTTGCCCGGCATCCAGCGTGCCTTTACTTAACAGGCTGACCGCCACACCTGTCCCTGCCGAAGATGACAACCAGGCCGTTAACAGGACAGTGATCGCCTCGCCTGGCAGCCCAAACAACCCCATCAGTGGCGCGCACACATGGCCTATCATCTGCATTACACCCAGTAAGTTGAGCATTTCGGCAATCACATAGGCCATCAGCACATTTGGCATCAGGTTATTAATAGCAATATTGAAACCTTTGCGCGCGCCAACAACGAAAATATCAAACGGGTTATTGGATACTTTTACTGAGTTACTCATTGGCGAAGTCCTTCTTATAAACGGTATTCAAAGCCAGACGCACTACCGCCGCGCCAACGAATTTCATCACAAACATTAATATCAGCGGAATAATAATGGGTGTGGTTAATGAGGCAAACATGGCTGAGCCAATAGAAAAGTAGTTATTAATCAAACCAGCACCGGAATATTGCCATGCCCCCATAATCACCACATCTTTACGGGTAATTCTTTCGCTGTCATAAAGTTCTTTACTTAATGCCGCACCCGCATCGGTACTTTGTAAATCCGTGATTAATGCCAGCCCCGTATAACCGGGTAACCCCAACAAAGGTTTCAGTAAAGGGGTAAGTAGTTTATGTGCCGCGCGAATGGCGCCATAGTGAGTGAAAATCTCCAGCAAACCGAGCGCCAGCATAACTGTCGGCACCAGTGACAGCGCAAACAGGAAGCCTGCTTTGGCACTTATGCCACCACTACCAAGAAAGGTATTCGCTTCCGACTTCATGGTGCCGAACTTACCGCCCAGCGTGGTAAAATCAAATGCGCCCAACCAGTTCATCCCGTCCACTTTATAAAAAAAGCCGGAGAAAACCAGCAATACAATAATCAGCGACAGCCAGGCACCAGGGCCAACTTTCCATTCGCTGTGTGTTTCTCCAGATGGATTTTCCAGGGTTTTATTTTCGCTCATATTAATTTCTCTTCTCAAAGCTCCGGAACGTATTGGATGTTGTGTAAGTTGTGTTTGCAGGCTTTTTATTTAACTCTATCCTGATATAAGCAGGATGTGTGCCTGTTTGGTGTTTTTTAACTATTATTTTTATTTTTTATACGGAAACCTCATGCCAAAGTGTTTATTTTGCATGCAAGATCTCCACTCTTTATTTTATAAAGAGTTCCCTGGTGTTGTAGCAGGTAAAACTTATTATTTTCCGGCAAGTGCCGCTGAACAGAATAACCGAATCCGGATAAACGCCCTGGTTTGGTGCAATTCTGTTTTACTGTTTCATGGCAGCCACCGTTGAACAAAAAAACATCACAAGACCATAAATTCGATTATTACGAAGCCAGACAGGAATATGAATGCCAGTTAATGGATGATATTGTTGCCCTGAAAGCAACAGTCAATCATGAAAGGCCGATATATGTTCCACGAAAAACAGGTGAGTTATCTGTATGAAGTTGGTATTCAGGGTGGAATCCGCCGCGCGGCAGATATTCTTGGCGTGAATCCTTCTGTTATCAGTCGGCAAATTAGTCAGCTCGAACGCCGACTGCAACTCCCGCTTCTGGAACGTCGCGGCCGTACAGTTATTCTCACTGAAGCCGGGAAATTGCTTGCGGAAGATTATTTTGAAAGCCGCCAGCGCCGGGAAAAGCTGGAAAACCACTTGCGGGATTTGCGCCATATGCGCGGTGGCTCGGTTTCCGTGCGAATTGGTGGCGGGCTGATTAATGTGTTTATTCATGAGGTGATGACCCAGTTTGCCGAGTCCTGGCCGCAGGTGTTTGTTGAAATCAGTGTCGCCAGTATGCAGGAAATGCTGAACGATATTGTTCAGGGTGAAGCAGATATGGCGGTTGCCTTCGGGCCCATTGGCAGCCCGGAGCTGAAGCGCCACAGTTTTCGTTGGGGGCCAATCTGCGCAGTAATGGCACCAGACCATGAGCTGGCCTGCCTTGAGCGGGTTACCATTGAACAACTGGCAGAGCAGCGGTTAATTGCGCTGACTGAAAGCTTTGGCCTGCAGCGCCATATGAATGCCATGTTCCAGAGCAAAGGGCTGACCTTTTCCCCTGCATACCGGTGTAACCTGTTCTCTACCGCCAAAGGAATGAGCCAGGCGGGTTTGGGAATTTCCTTTATGAGCCGCTTTGCCGCCAGTTCACTGATTGAACAAGGCAAACTGGTTGCCATCCCGGTGGATCACCCCATCGCCAGTAGCGCTCAGTGCCATTTGCTGCGCAACTCAGACCGCCGCTTTACCCCGGCCGCCCACCATATGTGGCGTTTATTACTCAATGCTTTTAACGATGCGGAAAGTGCGCTTCCGGCCTGAGACATGGCAATTGTTATTTTTTTGCACCATAACAAAGCATAACGAGATATACCTGTCTTAACAAAAATCAATCCCAGGTGGGGAGTACTGCGAACAAAAGAATAATAATCAACAAGATAACCACTATGGCACGGTTTGTGCGTAGTCACTTTCAGTTATTCCTGATTACGTAATAACTGGAGCGTGTAATGATAAAAATAACCGTACCGGATGGCGTGTATTACGATGAAATGTTGACGGCAGAGGGAAAGCAACGCCAACACTATGATGGCTGGTGGCAGTGGTTTCAGAATACGGACCAGAATGCCATACGGCAGAAAAAAGAGCAGGCAGAACTGCTGTTCCACCGCATAGGCATTACCTTTAATGTCTACGGTGAAGATGAAGGAACGGAACGGTTAATCCCTTTTGACAGTGTCCCACGCATTATTCCCGCCGATGAATGGAAAAAACTCGACCAGGGCATTCGCCAGCGCGTCAAAGCGCTCAATGCTTTTCTCCATGATATCTACCACGACCAAACCATTCTTAAAGCCGGGTTAATCCCCGCCGAACAAGTGCTGGCCAATGAACAGTTCCAGCCCTGCATGATGGGTATTGACCTGCATAACCATATTTACGCCCACATCACGGGCGTGGACATGGTACGCAACAGCGACGGTAATTATTACGTACTGGAAGACAACCTGCGCACGCCTTCTGGCGTGTCTTACATGCTGGAAAACCGCAAAATGATGATGCGGTTATACCCGGAAATGTTCGCCCGCCAGCATATTGCCCCGGTGGAGCGTTACCCCGGCTACCTGTTACAAACGCTGCGTGAAAGCTCCCCGGTGGATGACCCTTGTGTGGTGGTTATGACACCAGGGCGGTTTAACAGCGCCTACTTTGAACACAGTTTTCTGGCTCAGCAAATGGGGGTGGAACTGGTTGAAAGCGCCGACCTGTTTATTAAAGCTGGCGCGGTGTATATGCGCACCACGGAAGGGCCGCGCCGGGTGGATGTAATTTACCGCCGTATTGACGATGCCTGGCTTGACCCACTCGCCTTCCGTACCGATTCCATGCTCGGTGTGCCTGGCCTGCTTTCTGTTTACCGGGCAGGCGGCGTGGTGCTGGCCAATGCCATTGGTACCGGTGTGGCAGATGATAAATCTATCTACCCTTATGTGCCGGAGATGATCCGCTTTTACCTCGGTGAACAACCGATTCTCAACAACATTCCCACCTGGCAATGCCGCAAACCCGAAGACCTGAAATTCGTGCTCAATAACCTCGACCAGATGGTGGTCAAAGAAGTCCACGGTGCTGGCGGCTACGGTATGTTAGTGGGCCCCAGGGCAACACGCAGTGAAGTGGAAGCTTTCCGCGAGCGCCTGCTGGCAAACCCGGCGAATTATATCGGCCAGGAAACTCTTGCGCTGTCCACCTGCCCTACCTTTGTGGACGATGGCCTGGCACCACGCCATATCGACTTACGCCCCTTTGTGCTGTCCGGGCAGGAAACCCGCCTGGTGCCTGGTGGATTAACCCGCGTAGCGCTAACGGAAGGATCACTGGTGGTGAACTCGTCTCAGGGCGGGGGAACCAAAGACACCTGGGTAATGGAGGACGATGAATCATGCTAAGCCGCACAGCCAGTGAACTGTTCTGGATGGCCCGTTACCTGGAGCGGGCAGAAAGTTTCGCCCGGGTACTGGACGTTACTTACAAACTCTCCATGATGCCGCGTCACAGCCAGCAACAGCGGGATTTGGCGTTACCCCTGAACCTGTCGTGGACCCACGACCTGTTTCAGGCACGTTACGCCCGTTTTTCTATGGATAACCTGTTGAATTTCTTTGCGATGGACAGCAACAACCCCAGCAGTATTTGCAGTTGTGTCGAACTGGCATGGAACAATGCGCACGCGGTAAGAGGCAGCCTGTCGGCAGAAGTGTGGGAATGTATTAACACCACTCGTATCCAGTTGAAAAAACTGCGTAAGCAGGGTGTGGAAAGCATTGGCGCCGATGCCTTTTTTGACTGGGTAAAAGACCGCGCTCACCTGTTTCGTGGCGCGATCTTTGGTACGTTGCTGCGTAACGATGCCTTGTGTTTTATTCGCATTGGCACCCTTATCGAACGCGCCCAGGCGACCACACAGTTACTGTTAGTGAAAGACCAGCAAATCAGTAACGACCCGGATTCCGTGCGCGAATATTACCGGCTCGATACCCTGTTACGCGCGGTCAGTGCCCGGGAAGCCTATAACAGTTTATATCGCCAGCCAGTCACTCGCGAAACCGTGGCGGAATTACTGATTTTGCGCAACGACGTGCCGCGTTCACTGCGGGCATGTATTGAAGATATTGTCGGCCAGCTTGAACTGGTGGCGAACCAGCATTCGCAACAACCCCTGCGCATAGCACACCAGTTAAATGTCGATTTGCGGTTCAGCACGCTGGAGGATTTAGTCAAAGCAGATATGCAAAGTTACCTGACAGGCCTGTTAACCCGGATCAACGCCCTTGCAGACAGTATTCACCACACTTATCTGGAGACGGTATGAAGCTCACCATTAATCACCTGACCCGCTATAGCTACGATGAAGAAGTGAAATTCAGTACCCAGTATTTGCGCCTGACACCGCAAGACTCCGGCCACCAGCATATTCGCGACTGGACGCTCACCTTTCCGGACTGTGCCAGTGTGACCACCACAGATACCTGGGGCAATGTGCTGCATGTCCTCACTTTGGATAATCCCCACAAAGAGATAGTGATTCATGCTCAGGGGATAGTCGATATTGCCGATAACGAAGAGAGCAATGAAACCGATGAAGAACCCACGCTGGTTTCTCCACTGGTATTCCTGCGCAGTACGCCACTGACTCAGGCGAATGATGCTATTCGCGCCTTTGCCAGCCACTATTTTCAGCCCGAAGCGCCAGTGGGGAGTTTGACTACACTAATGGCGGCACTACGGGAGAGAATGCCCTATTCACCGGGGGCAACCCAGGTGCAGGACAGTGCGGCAGAAGCCTTCGACAGAGGGATGGGCGTGTGCCAGGATCACAGCCATGTGTTTCTTGCCTGTTGCCGTAGCCTGCAAATCCCGGCACGCTATGTCAGCGGTTATGTGTACAGTAAAGACACCCACCATGTGGCGATGCATGCCTGGGCGGAAGTGTGGCTGGATAACCGATGGTTGGCCTTTGATATCACCAATAATACCCGCAGCCTGGCGCAACATCTGAAGCTGGCTGTCGGTCTGGACTACCTGGATGCCTGCCCGGTGCGCGGCAGCCGTCTGGGCGGTGGCGCAGAGGTTATGTTTTCTGAGGCTGAAGTACGCCAGTTTTCCCAGCAGGCGCAACAACAGCAATAAATAGTACGAGAGTATTCCATGACCTACTGTGTGGCCATGTGCCTGTCTGACGGGCTGGTATTCGCTTCTGACTCCCGCACCAATGCGGGAGTAGACCATATTGCAACGTTTAAAAAATTACATGTGTTCAGCCGGCATGCTGACCGGGTGCTGGTGTTGCAGTCTGCCGGTAATCTGGCAACCACACAGAGCGTTATCAGCCTGTTGTCTGCGCGGATTCAGGCAGAGCAGGAGCCCAACCTGATGCAGGCGCATTCCATGTATGATGCCGCCACATTGGTTGGGCAAACATTGCAGGAAGTGGTCCAGCGCGACAGCCGTGCACAGCAAAACGGCAGCACAGTTAATTTTGGCTGTAACTTGTTGTTAGGCGGGCAGATCCACGGCGAACCCCATCGCCTGTTTCATATCTACCCGGAAGGTAATTTTATTGAAGCGACCCAGGACACACCTTATTTCCAGATTGGCGAAAGCAAGTACGGCAAACCGATTATTGACCGGGTGCTGCGCCAGGATACACCACTGGAACAGGCAATGTGCTGTGCGCTGGTGTCGATAGATTCTACGCTGCGCAGTAACCTTTCGGTGGGCATGCCGCTGGATGTCATGCTTTACCGTGCCAATAGTTTTGATGCCAGTGGGCAACGGCGTATCACCGAGGATGATCCCTGGTTTTCCACTATACGCAAAGCCTGGTCGGAAGGGTTGCAAAACACCTTCCGCCAGTTACCGCCATTTGCACTTTAAGTAAGGCGCGCGAGGCTGATGACAAACCTCATGCCAGCACAGTGCCAGCGGATGTGACCCAATAAAAAACCAGGAAAATCAATTCATTGATTTTCGCCCGCTAACTAAAAAGAAGGAAAAATCATGCTTTTCCTTCTTTTTCATCAATCTGCCGCGCCTTCCCTGGCGCGCTGAAACCTCAACCTTTACGGTGCGAGAGCAAATACACCGCCGGGATCACCAGCATCGACAATAACGGTGCGGTGATCATACCGCCAATCATAGGCGCGGCAATGCGCTGCATCACTTCAGAGCCCGTACCGCCACCCCACATGATGGGCAGCAAACCTGCCATTATCGTGGCGACGGTCATCACTTTGGGGCGGACACGTAATACCGCGCCTTCATGGATCCCCGCCAGTAACTGGTGGCGTGTCAGCGGCCCTGCTTTACGCTGGTGCTGTATGGCATGGTTCAGGTAGAGCACCATAATCACCCCGAACTCTGCCGCCACCCCGGCCAGCGCAATAAAGCCCACCGCCGTAGCCACCGACAGGTTGTATCCCAGTAAATACAGCAGCCATACCCCGCCAATCAGGGAAAATGGCAGTGTTCCCATAATTAACAGTGCATCTTTAACTTGCTGGAATGTCAGGTACAGCAGAACAAAAATAATCACCAGCGTCACCGGCAATACCACTTTCAGTTTCGCCGCCGCACGGGACATATACTCAAACTGCCCGGACCAGGTTAACGACACACCTTGCGGCAACTGAACTTGCTGGTTAACCGCCTGCTGCATCGCCAGTACAGCTGAGCGCAAATCCCGGCCGCGAATATCCACATACACCCAGTCAGATAAACGGGCATTTTCACTTTTCAGCATGGCCGGGCCTTCACTCACTGAAACTGAAGCCAGTTGCGACAGCGCAACCTGTGCGCCTGATGCGGTGACAACCGGCAACTCACGGATTTTCTGCACTGAATCACGCATCTCCCGCGGGTAGCGAATGCTGATGGGGTAACGTTCACGCCCTTCCAGGGTTTCACCAATATTTTCCCCACCCACCAGGCTCGATACCACCGACTGCAACTCCCGCACTGAAACACCATAGCGGGCAGCGGCGGCACGGTCGATATCAATATTGATATAACGCCCGCCATCCAGGCGTTCTGCCAGTGCCGATGTCACGCCGGGTACTGTTTTCACCACACGTTCAATCTGTTCAGCGACCTGCTCCAGTTGCGCCAGGTTATCGCCATTCACCTTGATGCCGACCGGGCTCTTGATCCCGGTAGAGAGCATATCCAGCCGGTTGCGAATCGGCGGAACCCAAACATTCGCGATACCCGGTACCTGCACCGTTTTATCCAGCTCATTAATCAGCTTTTTCATGGTCATGCCCGGCCGCCACTGATCTTTGGGCTTAAAGTGAATGGTGGTCTCCAGCATGGTTAACGGTGCCGGGTCAGTTGCGGTATCCGCCCGCCCCACTTTGCCGAACACCGTCTCCACTTCAGGTACGGTTTTAATCATCCGGTCCGTCAGTTGCAGCAGACGCCCGGCCTCCTGAGCCGAAATCCCCGGCAGTGTCGAAGGCATATACAGCAAGTCGCCTTCGTCCAGCGCGGGCATAAATTCACTGCCCAGGCGAGATAACGGCCACAGTGTCGCCACTAACAATACCCCCGCCAGTGCCAGTGTGGTTTTTGGCCGCGCCAGCACCCAGGCCAGCAGTGGCTCATAACCCCGAATCAGCATACGGTTAATCGGGTTGGCCTGCTCATCGGGAATTTTCCCGCGAATAAAATAGCCCATCAGCACCGGAACCAGGGTTATCCCCAACCCGGCGGCCACCGCCATAGACCAGGTTTTGGTGAAGGCCAGCGGGGAAAACATTTTCCCTTCCTGGGCTTCCAGCGTGAACACCGGAATAAAAGACAACGTAATAATCAGCAGGCTGCAAAACAGTGCCGGGCCCACTTCCGCCGCGCTCTGCCCGGCAACATGCCAGTAATCATTACCTTGTGGCGTTTGCCCGGGGTGCTCATGGCGCCATCGTTCCAGCCCTTTGTGCATGTTTTCTATCATGACGATGGCCGCATCCACCATGGCACCAATGGCAATAGCTATCCCACCCAGCGACATAATATTGGCGCTGACACCCTGGTAATGCATGACGATAAACGCCCCCAGGATACCCAGTGGCAAACTAATCATCGCCACCAGCGCCGAACGGAAGTGAAACAGGAACAGCGCGCAGACCAGCGCCACCACAATAAACTCTTCAATCAGTTTGTGAGTCAGGGTTTCAACGGAGTGCTTAATCAGTAACGAGCGGTCATAAACCGGGATGATTTCAACACCTGCTGGCAAACTGCGTTTGACTTCGGCAAGCCGGGTTTTCACGGCATCAATGGTGGCAAGGGCGTTTTTACCCGAGCGCATAATGATAATGCCGCCGGTTACCTCGCCTTCGCCATTAAGCTCTGCCACACTGCGCCGCAATTCCGGGCCGCGCCGAATTGTTGCCACATCAGACAGCATGACCGGCACGCCGTTACGGCTGGTAATCACCACATGCGCAAAGTCTTGCAGGTTTTTCAGGTAGCCGGAGGTGCGCACCATATATTCGGCCTCGCCCATTTCGACCACTGCGCCACTCCCTTCCTGGTTGGCACTTTTCACCGCGTCCGCTACTTGCTGATGGGTAACATTCAGTGCCCGCATGCGGTCCGGGTTCAGCACAATCTGGTACTGCTTGACCATCCCGCCCACGCTGGCAACTTCCGAAACATTGGGGACTGTTTTCAGTTCATATTTCAGGATCCAGTCCTGAATGGCGCGTAAATCCCCCAGGCTGTGTTTACCGGTTTTGTCGGCCAGTACATATTCATATACCCAACCCACACCAGTGGCATCCGGCCCAAGCGAGGCACGGGCTTCCGGCGGCAGGCTCGACTGCACCTGGCTTAAATACTCCAGCACACGGGAGCGCGCCCAGTATGGGTCTGTGCCGTCATCAAACAGGATATACACGTAGGCATCGCCAAACATGGAATACCCACGCACGGTTTTGGCCCCGGGCACCGATAGCATGGTGGTGGTCAGTGGGTAAGTCACCTGGTCTTCAACAATTTGTGGCGCTTTGCCAGGGTAACTGACCCGCACAATGACCTGGGTGTCTGACAAATCTGGCAGCGCATCGAGCGGCGCATTTTTTACCGCCCACACGCCCCACGCCGCCACCATTACCGCCGCCAGCAAAACCAACAGGCGGTTACGTAAAGACCAGCGAATTATTGCGGCAATCATCGTTGTGCCTTATGCCCGTCGGCGGGCATGTTCATGATAGATTCAAGGCGTGCGCCATCTTCGGTCATGGTGAATGAGAACATCACATGGTCGCCAATTTTCAGCCTTTGCTGTTGTTGGGGAGTTGCCGAAAAATCCATAGTCATGGGTGGCCATTTCAGGGCAGGAATCGCTGCGTGAGAAATCGTGACTGCACCATCGGCCAGCGCCACCACCTCGCCATTCGCGGAAATCGCGGCTGGCGCACTGGCTTTATCCGTTGCTGCTGTTTGTGTGGCTGCATGGCCAGGTTTATTGTTGTCTGCCATTTCTGGTAACGCGCTACGCAGGCTGGCTTCTGAATCAATCAGGAATTGCCCGGAAACCACAATGCGCTGGCCCTCTTTAAGCCCCGATTTCACTTCGACAAAGCCCTGAGCATGCTCACCCAGCGTGACTGCCTGCGGTGAGAAATAGCCGTCTTTTTCAGCCAGCAAGACCCGGTTTTGGCTGCCAGTGGTGATCAACGCTTCTTCCGGAATCGCCAGTACAGGAGCCTGTTGAGTCGCCGGGGTTAACGCCATGTGCAGGTACATGCCGGGGCGCAGTTGCTGGTCGGGGTTATCAAGTGTGACGCGCGCTTTCAGGGTGCGGGTATCGGCATCCAGGTTGGGTAATACCTCGGTGACCTTGCCCTGGAATACTTTGCCCGGCCAGGCCTGAGTGGTGGCGGTTACTTCGCTACCGGTATGAACTTGTGCAGCCTGGTTTTGCGGGTAATCCAGCACAGCCCAGACGGTGTTCAGCGCCGCGACATCAAACAATGCCTGAGTGGCCGAGACTTGCGCGCCTTCACGCACTTCTAACTGGTTAATATAACCCGCCTGAGAAGCACGCACCGTTACCCGGGTTTGTGGCTTACCGGTACGTTCCACCTGGCGGATTATCTCTTCTGGCATAAATAGCAGAGCAAGGCGTTCACGCGCCGCATGGTTTAATGCTGCGTCGCCCAGCGCTCTGACAGCCAGGTACTCCTGCTGCGCCGCTGCCCATTGCGGGATCCACAACTGTGCCAGGGCTTCACCTTTACGCACAAATTGCTGCGGCGCATTCACATACAGTTTTTCCACCAGGCCGCTGGCGAGGGCGGGCACCGTTACCCGGGTGCGCTCGTTCACGGCCACAGTGCCATACCCGTCGAGGCGGGCTTCCATAACCCGTTTTGTGACGTCGGCAGTACGTACACCGAGGTTCTGTTGTTGCCGGGCACTGACCCGCACGCCGTCCGGTTGCCCTTCTTCATCGGCGTAGCGTGGTACCAGGTCCATATCCATAAACGGCGATTTACCGGGTTTATCAAACCGGGTGCCAGGCGTCATTGGGTCATACCAGTACAATACTTTGCGCTCAGCACTGGCGGTGGCGGGCTGGCGGGTTGTTTTAGTCGTTTCCCCGCTACTGTGTTTACCGGCAAACCAGCCGGCTGTGGCAAAAATAACGGCACAAAGCGCCATCAGGCTAATACGACGTAATTGCGGTTTCATTGTGGTGAGTCCTGCACGGTGAGGTAGCGGATGGCAGCCCAGGCTGTTGCCATGGCTTGCTGGTTATTACTGAGGGTGATGTTGCCGTTAAGTTGTGCGCGCCTTGCCGCTAACAATGCAGCCAGCGTGCTGTTTCCGGCACGATACTGCGCTTCTGTCAGCCGGTATTTGGCCTGCAATAATGGCAATACCGTGTCGCGCTGGCGCTGGTAAATTGCCTGTGCAGACTGGTACTGCGCAATCAACGCATTCAGTTGCGCCTTGTGTTCACGCACCAGTAACGTCAACTGGTCTTTTGCCTCCATGGCACGGGAGAGATCCGCTGAATAGTCTTTATCCTGCCGTTTGCCCTGAAACAGCGGCAAATCCACCGACAGTTGTATCCCCGCCAGGTCATCCATGCCGTCACCACGATGCCCGTAATAGACTTGCACACCGACATCCGGTTGCCCGGCGACTGCGGATTGCTGTGAACGCGCTTTTGCGACATCAGCAGCGCGTGCCGCCTGGATGATTTCCGGGTGCTGTTGCACACCTTCCAGCAATACTGCGGCTGTGGCAGGCAAACGCTCAATGCGCGGGAAAGGACCACTGGTTTGCGTTATCTCTTCACCAGTCAGTTGCATCAGGCGCGCCCGGGCAACCTCAACATCCCGGCGGGCATTGTCCTGCAAATTCAGCATCTCATTCACCGCCAGGCTGATATCCACGGTACTGTCTGGTTGTGCGCTGCCACTGGCAACGGAGGCTTTTTGTACGGCCACCTGGCGTTGGGTTTCCGCCAGTTGTTCATCAATGGCCGCCAGGGTTTTCCTGGCAATCGCCAGTGTGAGCCAGGCCTGGGCGGTATCGCGTTGTAACTGTGCGAGTATCACTCCTTTGCCTGCTTCCACTTCACGCGCCTGCGCCAGCAGGGTGTCCACTTTACGCTGGCGTTTAGTACCGCTTACCCAGGTCTGGCTGATGCCTATTTTCTCCATCGTCATGCCTTCGCGGGTAAGGCGGCGGCTGTTATTGCCCTGCACCGGGACGTTATCAATCCCTACCAGTAGTTTTGGATCTGGTAACTGGCCCGCTGAAACAGCCATATTTTCCAGCGCATTTACCTGATGAGCATTGGCCGACAGCCCTGCTGACCAGGATTGTGCCGCCTGCAGCGATGCTTCCAGAGTGGTTGCCTGCGCGGCAGACAGCCACAGCAGGGCAGGCAGCCCGCAGGCCGCCATTTTCCATGGTTTTTTCATTGTGACTCCGGTGTTAGTTCGTGCTGGCGGAAACCAGTTGATAACCCGTTGTCACCTGTTTAAACGCAAAGGTGATGCGCTGGCCGGGGGCAAAAGCCTGCCCCTGGTAACCCTGCAAGGAAAACTGCATGGTCATAGGAGGCCAGTTAAGTTGTGGAATAGCCTGGTGAGCAATCGAGACTTTTTCTGCTCCCCAGTTTTTCACGACACCGGTGGCGGTAATAACCTCTGCAGGTTGTGTAGCAGGCGTGTTCATACCTGGCATATCCTGCATGCCTTGCCTGTCGTGCGTGGATTCTGCCAAAGCGGCAGTGGGGGCGGTAAGCAACAGTGTTGCGGTGGATAAAGCGGTAACTAACAAGGTGCCGCGCAGCGCAGCAGAACGGACAGATAACAGTTTCATTAGAGAAATCTCCCAAATTTTCACAAACGGCCAAAAGGCCACCAGACTGGTGAAAAACGGGTAGATCTATTCTCTGAAACGGCAAAAACGGATTTCGGCGGGTGGGCCGGTGCTGGGCGGGACATGCCAGGCCATTGGTTGCACGCAGTCACGCTCCCAGCGTTCTACCAGCAACAGCCCGGATTCCATGGCAACAGGTTCAGGTTGCAGTTTGTGGTGCTGCAACTTGCCATAATCCGGGTGGCAATCTTTCTCACACAGAATATGGTCTACCGCAGTACGCATCGCCATAGTGTGCAGCATGACCATATTGTGGCTGTCATGGCTGTAATGCGTGGTAACGGGTGCAGAGAGAGGTGTGCCAGAGGTGGATTCGCTCGCCTGAGCTAACGTTGGGTTGCTCACCAGCCAGCAGGCAGCCAGAAACAGCACTGGGGTGATAAACCCGTGTTTCAGGTAACGCGCCAGAGAGAGGAACAAACGTTGGGGCATGAGCAATTCCTTTAGTGAGTAGGTTATTCTACACACACTTTTTTCATGGCTCAAAGCGCAATATGCACACAACCTGTTGATTTAACGTAAAGTAAACAAAAGTAACACAGTACCAACAACCGGGCGCCGTTCTGGTGCCTGCGCCGGGACAGCGGCACAGGCACTGAATAACGATGTTTAAAAAATTGCCGGGCTTTAAAAATTTGCTGGGATTTAAACTAATTAACGGGCTTCAAACAGGGGTACCGTTTTACCGGTGATATAACGCTGGCGTAACCAGGTTGATGCCACATCCATCGCCATGACCACCGCAACCAGAATCAGGGTGATAAACATCACCACATCCCAGTTCCACAGGCGCATGTTTTCGGCATACACCAGCCCCACCCCACCGGCACCCACAAAACCCAGAACCGCCGCTGAACGCGTATTGGACTCTATCTGGTACAGGCTCAGCGCCAGGAACGCAGGGAAAGACTGCGTGAAAATACCGAAGCGGTGCTTCTGCACACTCCCGGCACCGACAGCACTCAGCCCACGCCCGGGCGAACGCTCTACCGCCTCATGACCTTCTGCGTATAAACGCCCTAACAGCCCCGTGTCCTGCATCACGATTGCCAGTACACCGGCCAGCGGCCCAAGCCCTACGGCACGCACGAAAATCAGCCCCCAAATCGCCATGTCCACGCCACGCAGCACATCAAACAGGCGGCGCATCAACAGGGCAACTACGCCATTAACCCGGCCCTGCATCACGTTACGGGCAGCGAAGAAAGACAAAGGCAACGCAATGAATGTTGCCGTCAGAGTACCGGCAAACACAATCGCCAGCGTGATGCCAATTTGCCCCAGATAATACCCAAAAGGCCAGGAAGCAAAATCATGCCAGACAAACATGCGGGCAAAGTAACGCCCCAACTGACCAATACCCCGTGTGAACTGTTCGGCAGTAATGCCAAACTGCAGGAAAAACCAGACGTAATAGGCCACTACCGCCAGCACCAGAATAGCGACACCACGCAAATAGCGCCGTTGTGCCCGAAATAATTCAGGGTGAGAATCGCGGTACTGGGCGATATCCGGTTCCGTTTGCCACACACTCATACCTTCCCCTCCAGCACCCAGCGGCGCAACCTGCCCGAGCACAAATCCAGTAATGACACCACCAGGATAATCAGCAGCAACGTGATGCTCACCTGGTCATAACGGTCGAGTTTGATGTTAGTCATCAGCTCCTGACCGATACCGCCCGCGCCAACCAGCCCCAGAATAGTGGAAGATCGGAAGTTAATTTCCATGCGCATAAAGCTGTAAGATAAAAACAGCGGCTTCACCTGCGGCCACAGCGCGAAACGCATGCGTTGCAGGCGGCTGGCACCGCAGGCAGCCAGCCCGCGCACCGGGCGCGAAGAGCTGTTTTCAATGGCTTCATAGAACAGTTTGGTCAGACTGCCCACGGTATGCAGTGCCAGCGCCAGAAAGCCGGGTATCGCCCCAATACCGAATGCCATCACAAACATCACCGCCCAGGCCAGTTCTGGCATGGTGCGCAAAAATGCCACCAGCGAGCGCACGCCATAGCGTAATGCCGGGTGTGTCCAGGTATTGCCTGCCGCCATAAAGGCCAGCACCACCGCCAGCGCAACGGCCACCAGGGTAGACGCCAGTGCCAGTTGCAGGGTTTCCCAAATCAGCGGTAACTGAATATGCAAGCGGTAGCCCCAGTACAATAACGAGCCCCTGGTATGCCCGTCGGCAAACAACTGGTTCCAGTGCAGTATTGGCAGGGTTTCAAACAGGTAATCAAAGAAGTGTGGCAGTGCCTGCCAGAGCGTAGTGAGGCTGAATTCCGCTGCATTGCCCGCAGCCAGGTAAAGCCCCAATAAAACCAGCGACCAAAGCAAGGTATCGCGCTTTTGCTGGCGTTTAACTTGCTGGTAATACTGTTCAAACTCGGTGTTCGACGTCATGTGCGCTACCTGAGATAAAACAACGCCCGGTGATATTACCGGGCGCCAGTACCAAATAACTTAACGGGCTGTGACCAGCTCACGTTTCATATCAATGATTTGCTGGTAATCGGCAACAGTTGCCGGGCCAATATGCTGTTCACCACCCACGGCTTTAGCGAAGCAGGCATGGTCTTCTTTATCCAGTTTCTTAATAGTTGCAACCACTTTGGCTTTGAAATCGGCCGGCAGGCTGTTGCTCACCAGGATCGGGCCATTGGGGATCAACGGCGATTTCCAGATGATGCGGATCTGTTTCATCAGATCCGGGTGATCCATACGAATCAGGCGGCCAAAGGCGCCAGCGGTATAACCGGTGTTGTAGTCGCCCACCAGTGAAGTCCAGGTGACGGCACCGGCAAACTGGCCGTTCAGCACGCCCAGAATGTCCTGTTCATGGCCACCAGAGAAGGTCACACTGGAGAAGAAGTTGTTATATTTGTTGTCGGTGTTGCCACCGAACTCTTTTTTGAACGCATGGTTCGGGATCAGGTAGCCCGAGGTGGAATCCGGATCGGCAAAACCGAACGCCTGCCCTTTCAGATCTTCCAGTTTTTTATACGGGCTGTTGGCTTTGACGATGACCACGGAGTGGTAACCCCGGGATTGATCTTTGTCATCCACCAGAATACCCACAATATCCACCGCTTTCGGGTTGTTGATATAGACCGATGCGTAAGACGACGGTGACATACTCAGGACCATATCCACTTTGCCGCCCAGTAAGCCCTGAATAACACCAGAGTAGTCAGACGAATTACGCAGTTTGGTGTCTACATGCAGTTCTTTATCAAAGAACGTTTTTACGCACTGGTTATCGCCAATTTGTTGTGTGGCATTTTGCCCACCCAAAATTCCCAGATTCAATTCTTTTGGCGCATCCGACGCCATCGCGTTACCGGCCATGAATACGCCTGCCATCAGTGCCAGTGAACGAAAGGAGTGTTTCATAAGGTTTTTCTGCCTTTTCATTATCATTTGCCTGTGAGTCTTGTTGGTAAGGGTGCGTTAGTGAAGTTGGCTGATTTCATCGCCATAGAGTTGTTGCAGGGTGTCTTCTGTTAAACTTGCCGGGTGCCCGTCATACACCACGCGCCCACTGGCAATGCCAATCACGCGCGAGCAATAGCTTTGCACCAGTTCCACTGAGTGCAGGTTGACCATGACACTGATTCCACGCTGGCTGACCTGCTTCAGGGCATCCATAATGCGCTGGGTATTTTTCGGGTCGAGGGAGGCAACAGGTTCATCCGCCAGCAAAATACGCGGGTTCTGCATTAAGGCGCGGCAAATTGCCACGCGCTGCATCTGGCCGCCGGACAGGTTTTCCGCGCGCTGCAAAGCATGGGGCAGTAAGCCCATCCATTCCAGTAACTCAATGGCCCGAGCGCGGTCGCTGTCCGGGAAAATTTTAAACAGGGATTTCAGTGTGCTGGTCTGGCTGAGGCGCCCCAACAGCACGTTGGTTAATACATCCAGGCGCGGTACCAGGCAAAAGTCCTGGAAGATCATGCCGCATTCACTGCGCCACTGGCGTAACGCCCGGCCATGCAGTTCAGTGATATCCCGCTCATCATCGTCGTCTTCCAGACTCAGGATATGCCCGGATGTGGCGGTGTGAGTGCCATTGAGCACATGTAACAGTGTGGATTTCCCTGCCCCCGAGCGGCCAATCACGCCCACCAGCTCACCGGCATGGAGATCAAAACTGATACCATCCAGAACATTGTGCTGACCATTCCAGGATTTACACAGATCCTGCACACTCAGCACTGTCTGTTGTGCAACCGGCTGAAGTTGCGGTTCCGGGGCTGCTAAAGTGGATTTTAAAAGTGCCTGCGCCATGTTCATTGTCATTGCCATCTGTTGGTTAAGATGCCCCTATTAAGGCGAGCACAGATGAACGTTTAATGACAATAAAGTGATTAAACGGTGAACAACCCTGAGTGAGTGGTTATAAGGCCAGGGTTATGCCATCCCTGGCGGGGGAAACCGATTCTGGCAGGCGGTTTTCCTGCAACCAGTTATCCAGCGTGTGGCTGATATGAGTAAGCCAGGTGTGCTGCGGTTGCAGCACATGGTGGATAGCCAGTGCCTGATTGATGTCGTTATGGTTGCGCGGTGGTGTATCACCTGGTGGGTGGCTGCAATCCAGCACCAGGTGTTCCAGCGGTGTGTTTTGCAAAAATGCCAGGGTCTGGGGAGGTAGCCCACAAGTGTCGCACAGCCAGGCCAGCGTATTACCGGAGGCACCGTTTTTCCTGAAAACATAGCCAAAGGTGATTTTTGAATGCTGCAAAGGTACTGGCGTGACGGTCATACCCGACCACTGAACGGGTTCAAAAGGCGTGAAAGGGGCCTGAAAATCCAGGATTCCGGGGTGTTTGAATAAATCATCGCAACCTTGTGAATCCGGCGGGCCAAACACCGGGATCAGTTCCCCCATCCCCCAGCGCAGCGGGAATAACCCCTGGACATGGTCCATGTGATAATGGGTGAGCATAATCCGGCTCAGCTCCCCTGGCGCAAAGCGCTGTTCAAGGTGGCACTGCCCGGCATCAATCAGTATTGTTTCATCACCGGACTGGAGCAGCGCGCTGCAAGGGCCACGGGCATAGCGGTTATCCTGCCGGGCACGCTGGCATGCAAGGCAGCTACAACCAAAGACCGGCACTTGTTGCGCGCCACCGGTGCCTAAAAAGGTGAGTTGCATAATGCATGGTTCTCCAGCAACTGGTTAAACGCCGCCAGGGTGTCTGCCAGCGCGCCATCGTTTTTCAGGCAAACAGCATTGGGTTCAGGAGCGCTAACGCTGCGTTGCAGACGAAGGGCGATAGCCGCTTCGTCTTCACGCCCGCGCTGACGCAGGCGCTGTGCCAGCACATCGGAAGAGACCTGGAGCACGACAGGAAACAGCTGGTCGCCATAGCGCTCCCGGGCGGTAGCGCAATGCTGGCGGGAGCCGTTTACCAGCACATTAAGCCCCCGTTGCAACCACAAATCCATTTCTATGCCCAGCCCATACTCACAGCCATGGGCCTGCCAGTGCAGTGCAAACAACCCTGCCTGTAAGCGGCGACGGAATTCGGTGGTGGTCAGCGCCACATGGTTTTCCCCGCCTGCAGAAGCCGGGCGAGTAATGTAGCGGTGGGCAATCACCAGCCCGGCAGGCGGCTGTGCGCGCAAGGCATCCAGCAGGCTGTCTTTCCCTGAACCAGAAGGCCCTGTCAGCCAGATTAACCGTGCCATCAGTAAACCTGTCGCCCTTGCGACCAGACATGGCGCACCTGTGCATGCCCGTGGTGGGTATGCGCCAGCACCAGGTCTGCCCGCAGCCCTTCAGCAATACGCCCACGGTCAGCCAGGCCAATCGCCCGCGCCGGGTTTGCCGTCACCATTGCGATGGTTGCCGGGAGCTTCAGTGAATTACGCTCGTCTTTCGCCAGGCGAAACGCGGCATCCAGCAGGCTTGCCGGGTAGTAATCTGATGACAGAATATCCAGTAAACCACTGGTTGCCAGGCAGTGTGCCGCCACATTCCCTGAATGCGAACCACCGCGCACAATGTTCGGTGCGCCCATCAAGATACGCAGGCCTTTGTCCCGGGAATGCTGCGCGGCCTCATACGTGGTGGGAAACTCCGCTATTACGCTGCCCATCTCACAGGATTCATCCACATGCGACGCCGTGGCGTCATCGTGGCTGGCCAGTGCCAGGCCGCGCTCACGGCATAATGCGGCAATCGCTTCACGGTTGGGGCGCGACCAGCGTGCCGCCAGAGCAACCTGTTCGCTTTCATACACTGCCATTTCGCTGTCTGTCAGTTGGTATTTGCCCTGGTAATATTCACGAAATTTCTCCAGCGAAGCATACTGGCGCTGACCGGGAGAATGGTCCATCAGTGACACCACACGCAAAATATCAGTGTTCATCAGTTGTTCAAACAGCGGCAGCGTGGCGTGGTAAGGCAGCTCGCAGCGTAAATGCAGCAGGTGATCGGCCCGGTTGGCATTCTGTCTGCGGCTTTCCTGAATGGCGCCAATCATTTTTTCCAGGTTATCCAGGCGGTGGCCGCCATCGCGTACATCACCCACACCAATGGCATCCAGCACGGTGGTAATGCCGCTGGCAACCATCAACGCATCGTGGCTGCTCATGGCGGAATGGGCCGGCCAGTCCACACCTGGGCGCGGGGTGAAAAATTTATCCAGGTTGTCGGTATGCAGTTCAACCAGCCCCGGCAGTAACCAGTCCTGTTCACCATCCAGCGCCTGTGGCAACTGGCTGGGTGTTTCACTGTAACTGCTAATCACCCCGTCACGCACTTCCAGTGAACCGGAAACCACTTCCTGCTCCAGTACCATACGCACATTGTTGATAATCATGCTTCTGTCTCCGCCACCAGGGGGTTCATAATATGCAGGCGGTTTGCCACCCGTTCTCTGACTTCGCGGTCATGGAAAATGCCGACAATCGCCGCACCACGGCTGCGGGCTTCTTCAATCAATGCCACAACCGCCGCACAGTTTTTGTTATCCAGCGATGCGGTGGGTTCATCCAGCAGTAATACTGGCGACCGGGCAATAAACCCACGGGCGATATTCACACGTTGCTGCTCGCCGCCGGAAAACGTGGCAGGCGCCAGTGACCATAAACGTTGTGGTACGTTGAGGCGGGCGAGTAATTCACGGGCTTTGTCTTCGCACACATCACGCGCTTCGCCCCGTTCCAGCAAAGGCTGCATCACCACTTCCAATGCACTGATGCGCGGGATCACACGCAGAAACTGGCTCACCCAGCCCAGCGTATCGCGCCGCAATGCCAAAATTTGCCGGGCGCTGGCAGTCACCAAATCAATCTGTTCACCATGGTGATTTACGTTGATACTGCCCGAATCGGGTAAATAGTTGCCATAAAGCGTGCGCAGTAGTGTGGATTTACCGCTGCCTGAGTGGCCGTGTAATACCACACACTCCCCGGCGTTCACCTGCAGTGAAACCTGGTTAAGAACTGGCAACCGTGCCCCTTGCTGGTTGTGCAGCACAAAGGTTTTGCACAGCCTTTCTACATTTAGCATTGTCATGTTGAGTTACCCGAGAATGGAGGAGACCAGCAGTTGGGTATACGGGTGATGGGGGTCGTCCAGTACCCGGTCAGTCAGGCCGCTTTCCACCACCTGGCCTTGTTTCATCACTAACAAGCGGTGGGCCAGCAAACGCGCCACGCCCAAATCATGGGTGACAATCACCACCGCCAGGTTGAGATCCCGCACGAGGTTACGTAACAAATCCAGCAACCGGGCCTGTACCGAAACATCCAGACCTCCCGTTGGCTCATCCATAAACACCAGGGCCGGGCGAGTGACCAGGTTGCAGGCAATTTGCAGGCGTTGTTGCATGCCGCCGGAGAACGTTACGGGCAGGTCATCGAGCCGGGACGGGTCAATTTCCACATCCTGCAACCAGTGGCTGGCTTCTGCACGAATATCACCATAATGGCGTGCACCTGCGGCCATCAGGCGTTCGCCGATGTTGCCGCCTGCGGAAATGCGTGGGCGCAGCCCGTCGAGCGGGTGCTGGTGCACAACGCCCCACTCGGTGCGTAATAAGCGCCGGCGCGCGGCTTCGCTGAGTTGATACAGATTCTGCTCGCGGTAATGAATTGCGCCCTGTTGCGGCACCAGGCGGGCCGAGAGCGATTTCAGTAAGGTGGTTTTTCCGGAACCGGATTCCCCAACAATCCCCAGAACTTCCCCTGGGAAGAGATCAAACGAGACATTTTCAAACCCTTTTCCGGGGGCATACAGGTGGGTCAGATTGCTGACACTAAGCAGTGGCTGTTCTTCAGGCATCATGTTGTTTTTCCTGCTGCTGGCGGCAATAGTCGGTATCGGAGCAAACAAATAAACGGGTGCCGCTGTCGTCCATCACCACTTCATCAAGGTAACTGTCACGCGAACCACACAGAGCACAGGGTTGGTCCCAGTGCTGGATATCAAAGGGGTGGTCGTCAAAATCGAGGCTTTCCACCTGGCAATAAGGCGGCAGCGCGTAAATACGCTTTTCCCGGCCTGCGCCAAACAGTTGCAATGCGGGCATCATGTGCATTTTGGGGTTATCGAATTTGGGAATGGGCGACGGGTCCATCAGGTAGCGCTGATTAACCTTTACCGGGTAGGCATAGGCGGTAGCGATATGGCCATAACGGGCAATATCTTCGTACAGTTTTACCTGCATCACACCGTATTCTTCCAGCGCATGCATCTGCCGGGTTTCCGTTTCCCTGGGCTCAATAAAACGTAGCGGTTCCGGTACTGGCACCTGGTAGACCAGGATCTGGTCTTCGCGCAGTGGGGTTTCCGGAATGCGGTGGCGTGTCTGAATCAGGCTGGCGTCAGCAGTTCGTTCGGTAGCCGCCGCGCCACTTACCTTCTGGAAAAAGTGCCGGATGGACACCGCATTGGTGGTGTCATCGGCCCCCTGGTCAATCACCTTCAGGGTATCGTCATCACCAATAATACTGGCAGTTATCTGGATACCGCCGGTTCCCCAGCCATAGGGCATCGGCATTTCCCGCCCGGCAAAAGGCACCTGGTAGCCAGGGATAGCAACCGCTTTGAGGATGGCGCGGCGGATGGTGCGCTTGGTTTGTTCGTCCAGGTAGCCAGGGTTATAGCCGGTTAAATCATGCATTTTTCTTTGCCTCCCGGGTGGCGCGAACCTGGTGTAACAAGGCCAGTTCTGCCTGGAAATCAACGTAATGGGGTAATTTCAGGTGCGAGACAAAACCGGCGGCTTCCACATTATCTGCATGAGCCAGCACAAACTCTTCGTCCTGTGCCGGGCCATCAATGGTTTCCTGCCATTCGGGAGCCTGTAGCGCACGGTCCATCAGCGCCATCGCCATGGCTTTGCGTTCACCCCGGCCGAAAACCAGGCCAAATCCCCGGGTAAACGCAGGGGGATCCACCTGGTCGGTAAAGCCATTCACCATTTCGCAGGCTGTCAGCACCATTTCACCAATACTGACAGCGAACCCCAGTTCTTCCGGCACAATTTCCACATCCACATAACCACTGCGGATCTCGCCAACAAACGGGTGGTTACGCCCGTAACCGCGCTGAGTGGAATAACCGAGCGCCAGTAAGAAACCTTCATCGCCACGCACCAGCTGTTGTAACCGCGCACTGCGGGAGGCCGGGTATTCCGGTGGTTCACGGGTAATATCCTGCGCAGGTGTCTCGTTTTCCGGTTCTGGTACTGCGAGCTGCTCCTGCTCAAGCAGGCTGAACACCGTGGGGACAGCTTCCGGTAAGGGCTGGTCTCCGGGAGGCACATCTGGGACTTCTCCATCGGCCAGTAACATAAAATCAAGCAGACGGTGGGTGTAGTCATAGGTTGGCCCGAGCACCTGGCCCCCCGGAATGTCTTTATAAATAGCTGAAATACGCCGTTCACAGCGCATAGACTGCAAGCTGAGCGGCTGGCTGTCGGCAAGGCGAGGCAACGTGGTGCGGTAAGCACGCAGCAGGAAAATGGCTTCGACCAGGTCGCCACTGGCCTGTTTGATTGCCAGTGCCGCCAGTTCCGGGTCATACAACCCGCCTTCCGTCATGACCCGGTCTACCGCCAGGCCAAGTTGTTGGTTGATTTGCTCACAGTGCAGTTCTGCCACTTCCTGCTTGCCACGCCGTAAAGCCGCCTGCAGGCGGTGTGCGTGCTCAATGGCCTTTTCGCCACCTTTCACGGCCACATACATCAGCACACCTCCACATGGGTGGTGCGCGGCAGAGCCAGTAGTTGGTTGCCGCAGGTGAGGATCAGGTCACAACCTTCCGGGAAGGTATCAGCATGGTGGCGCAGGAAATCTGTTGCCGCCTGGGGAAGTTGCGGTGCAATGGCGCGCATTTCACTGATGCCCGGCCCCCACAGGCGCATATTCAGGCCGCCATTTAAGCCCGGCACTTCCAGAATCACCGTAGTGCTGGTTTCAGGGGCGTCTGCCTGGCCGGGTGAAAAGCGGTGCAGAGCCGGGTCCTGCCGGGCGTCAACCAGGGCAAATAAGGCACTGACAGGGTCTGCTGTTTGTGGTGCTCCGGTATGAAAGCGCAGGTTTTCTGCCACGGTGTCGTTGTGTAAGGCCGGGTCAATCCAGACCGGCGTATCACCATCAGCCAGTGTTAACAACACGGCTGTTGCAGCTGGGGAAAGACCACTCCAGCCCTGTTCCAGCGGCAGGGTGACAATCACACCCGGCTCACTCATTGCTTTCAGTAAACGGCGAAATGCATATTGCGCATCGGCCACAGGCCGGTTAAAACTTGCCAGTAATGTCATGGGTTCTCTCCGCGAACCAGGGTGAAAAAGTCAACTTTGCTGCCTGCGATTTCCCGGGCGCGCTGTTGCTGGCGCTCTGCCCGGTTCGCGGCCAGCGGGGTGATGACCTGTTCCAGAATCAGTTTGTAAAATGCCGGGTGCTGCAGTAAGGCATCCAGTACTGCACAGCGTTCCGCATGGGCTTTACGGCGGCCCATGACATAGCTGAACCCGCACAGGCCTTCGGCAAGGCGTATGGCGGCGCGAGTGATGGTGACATCGCCCACCACAAAACGCTGCCCGGTATCACCCGCACGAGCCTGGACACGAGCCATGCCACACTCAGGTTCCCGCAGCGCAGTCCATTCAGGGGATAAATTCAGGGGTTTCCAGTAGCGCGCCAGTTCATCGTCCTGGCAGTGCGCCAGCACCGACATCCAGTGCTGGCGTTCGGTTTGCTTCTCCATTCAGTGCTCCAGAGTCAGTTCAATCATGTCGCCACGGGTCAGGCTGATGGAGTACTCCACGTTGTCGCCCGCCGTGTTTTTGTTCAGGGTGCGTACATAAAGCAGCGGTGCCTGTAGCGGGAGTTGCAGGAGTTTGCACTCTTTGGCCTGAGCGCGACGGGTGCCGATACGGGTTTGGTGGCGCACCAGTGACTGCCCCAGGCGCTCATGCAAAAAGCGGTGTAAAGAGCCCTGAGTAAATTGCTGCAGTACCGGCCACCAGCTCAGGTCGCGCAGGTAATGGTTAATCACGCATAACGGGACATCGTTCACACGCCGCAAGGTGCGCAGGTGCACCACCTGAACGCCTTCTTCAATACCCAGTGCAGCCGCCACATCAAGGCTTGCCGGGCGCAACACAGCCAGTAAGCGCTCACTGGTGGGGTCACTCCCCTGTTCAAGTAAGTTCTGGGTAAAACGGGACTGTGCATGAAGGGGATAATCGTAGGGGCGTTTCAGTACCAGAATGCCCACGCCCTGGCGGCGCTGAACCAGCCCTTTATTGACCAGTTCATCCACAGCCCGTCGCAGGGTATGGCGGTGTACCGAAAAACGTGCCGCCAGTTGCTGCTCAGAAGGCAGGTAATCACCAGTACGGTACTGGTGGTTAAGTTCCTGTTCCAGTTGTGCCGCTATGGCCTGGTAGACCGTGGTCGGATGTCTGGATAACTCCAGCATAAGCAACACCTCATTAGGTATGAGTGATTCCACACAGGTGAAACATCTGCCCACCTGGTTCTGACGACAGGAATACCCTGAAGCCTGAAGATGACAGCGGTGTGAACAATTCGTGGCGGGCGGGTGAATTTGGAACAGCCGGGGGATGGGTTACGCCAGGAGATGTAGCTTGTTACTGCGGTTCTGTATCGCAAATATATAGTTCATATTTTTTGAAAGAGATCCGCAAATTGTTTTGATTTTAATCACTAAATGGCAGGCCTATCATTGTTCACATCAGGGCAATACAGCCCATACGAACAAAACCATTTAAGGAAAACGACCATGAAATCTATCAAAAATTTCGTTGCAGTTGCTGCTCTTTCTGTTATGTCTTTCGGTGCTTTCGCTCAGAGCGTTACTGCTACAGCCTCTACTCTGGATGGCGCTGAAGCACAAATCGCGGCTCAGGCAAAACAGGCTGGTGCGTCTTACCACATCACAGAAGCCAATGTGCATAACGGCGTGCATATGACCGCTGAACTGACCAAATAAGTGGATTGCACGAGGTTGCTGCTTAAGCAGTCGCCCACAGATCGAACCACCCAATAAAAATTGGGTGGTTTTTTATTTTTAGCGAGCCCAAACAGTAAACGGGATACCCTCTGCACTATTTCCCAGGCACGAGAGCAACCCTATCTCATACTGACTTGATTGCCATGAACTCCCTACATTCCCTCTTCTGCATGCGGCTATTTTCTCCGGCATTATCACATTTTTAATTTTTTCAGAATATTCAATAAATCAGTCAGTTATTCTGCATTCCTTGCGTTGAGCCGTCTGGCGCAGACACAGGGAAATAATACCAGGCTATGGCGATATAAATACCGGTTGCGCACAACATAGCCTTAATAGGTAGCAAGATACCCGTATCAGTCCTGTCACTACAGAAACGCATAAAAGCTGTTCGTTCACTCTTTAAAAATGGAATGATTAAAAATGAGCGTAAAACAAGGATGTCACTTTTGTATTCGCTACGGCCTGCCCATTTTGCCGGTACGTCCGGCACTGATGGAACAGAGCGATATATTGCCGCCGTTATCACCAGAGATAACAGTGTCTGTACCGGCAAAGGGGGAAACCACTTATACCGCACGGTTGCTGCGGGAAGGCTTTCTTAATATTTGGTCTGAACTCAGGTCTTGCTGGATAAATTACTATGTCACCAGCGATGGTTACTATTACCCATTACGAGACACCAACTTTCCCCCTCTGGATATTGTGGACGGGCGAAGAAAGCCCTGTATTACCGAACCTGGAGAGCTTGCCACGGCTTCACTGGTTACATTACCCGTTCGGCCTCTTGGTATGAAAAATGGGGTCTTCTGGTTTGGCTGGTCTGAAGTGGAGTGGACGGATACGATACGTAAGCAACATGAAGACCCTGAATACCGCAGCCGGTCTATGCAACGTTTTGATATGGATGCATGGATAAACAGCGGCACAGAAAAACAGGCGCTTCCCATCACTCAACTTACCTCAACTGTGGCGGAATACAGTGCGAGAGCGCGTGGGTGTACCCATAAGTCCTGGTCCCCGGCCCCTTTTGTAAAATTTCATGCCCTGCACGGCGAGCACCTGCTACAGGCCGCCAACAGGCTTTACGAAGGCAAAGGGGCGATAGTTGTCCTTTCAGACCCTATTGCAACAACCCGCGAACTCAGCCATCTACTGACCTGGCGCCTGAAGACACGCTTTGCCGAAGACCCACACTACGCTCGTGGAATTGCCCTCTCTTCAGCACTGGCTGGGCTGGAACAGTCCATGACAGCGCAGTTCCGGCGTGAACTGCTGTCTGAAGACCAAACTCAGGAACAAATGGCACAGGCTGTGGGTACCCGGGTTATTGCTGGTGTACCTTTACCACCTGATAACCCAGAACAGGCAGCAGAAGTAGCTAAGCGCAATAACGCAGCAACCTTCGAGCGCCGCTTAGACCAGCGGGTAAAGCTACGCTGGGCCGACTATGAAAAGTATATCGACCGGGATAAAGAAAAAGCCTTTTTAGATGAGCTTGGTATCGCCGTGGCCGCTTATAACGAAAATGTTGTCGCGCCGATGCCCGGCAATGCGGGCGTCTTGAGTGGAGTGTACTGGACTGGAACCAGCCTGCTATCGATTTCTACCTGAGTATTGGCGCACAGCCACAAGATGAGTGGGTTCGCTACCGCCTGTCAGGTGACGCGCTCACCAGGTTTGCCGAATAACTCTCATTAAGCCCCCTTTAACAGTGCCTGAACAGGTTAACGCCAGTGCCTGTTAAAGGGTTACCACCCCGGCAGTTAAGTTCACCGCTTCTTAGCCAGCCACACGGTGGTTACCCGGAAGCCGTTTCCGCACTCACCAGCGTATTACGCCCGGCGCGTTTTGCCTGGTAGAGTGCATCGTCTGCGCATTTTAATGCCTGTGAAACCGGGGTTCCTGGTAACACCTGGCACAGGCCGATACTGGTTGTGACTGCCACACTGCCGCGCGGTGTTTCAACGGCCAGGTCGCTCACTTTTTGGCGAATGTGCTCAAGAAAATGGCGCGCCAGAGGTTCATCGCTTTCAGGCAGGAAGCAGACAAACTCTTCCCCGCCATAACGAGCCACCAGAGCACCTGGCGGCAGAGATTCCTGAATTTCCCGGGCCACACGTTGCACAGCCAAATCTCCGGCATCATGCCCGAATGTATCATTCACTTTTTTGAAGTGGTCAATATCAAACAGTGCCAGACAACCTTTGCCGCTTCCCCGCACCAGCAGTCTGTCCAGTTGCTCATTGAAATAACGGCGGTTGTATAATCCGGTTAACTCATCACGGACAGAACGCCGGTAGTGCCAGTCAATCTGGTCAAATAAAAACAGTGACAACAACGCGCCCAGCACAAAATAGCAGCCCAAATTTTGAGTGATAGTCATGGATACCTGAAATAAGGCAGGCTCAGGACGTACAGACATCAGCAAGGATGGAATTAAGGATGCCAGCACGCAAACCAGCGCCCCAGCGCCAGCCAGCTTCTCCCCTTTGCCACATTGTGCCCGATGGTGCCAGCACACCACAAAGCACAGGAAAAACAAGGTGGCATTGTTTATTCCACCTATATAAACACGCGTAATGAAAGAGCGATAATGCAGATAGAAAAACAACATTGCAGTGATTATGACGGTTATATTAATTACCATAATCAGAATATGTATTCCCCTTACAGGAATACGAAACCAACTTAAAAAACCGAACAACATCATATAGGCAGTAGTAACATAGAGCCCATTGGCGGTGAAAATAGAAAAACTCACTGGTAGCCATACACGAATCATCATCAGGGTAAATGCGACCCCAAGAAAAAAGAAGCACAGGAAAAAGTACGTTGCGGCCTTTCTTTTATGGCCAGCCTGGTTTCGGCTTACCTGGAAAAGAAAGAAACAGCCAATCAGGCTGCAAATAATATTGTTAAAAATACTGGCTAAAGTTACCGCATCAAAAGCAGTCACATGAAGATCCTGGTGTTAAACATTCAGATTCAGGGGCCGGCCTGGCAGGCATAAAGGTTAAGTCTGTTTCAAACATGTAATCTGCAAAACAGGTATATATCTGGAAATACGTGACAAACTTTACCCTGAGCCAGAAAACAATTTAAAGAACGCAGTGAAGCGGTTTGTATGCTGCTTGTTTGGCATAAGATTAGCACTGCCGTTCAAGAGACGCTACCGCTGAACAGCGTTAAAGACTGGCCTCGACTTTTATTGATTATTGGGCGAATTCACTTCTCTGTGTAACATCCTTCAGTCTCTCTCAACCTTTTGTGTGATCATACTAATTATAGTGGTTGACAAGTGATGCTTTTTACGACTCATGAGAATTCTCTTAAAAAAACCTTAACCATATGAAAAACTTTAATTTATTTTCAATGAGATAAAGCTCTTTTACCCGTAACAAAAAGTGTTTTCCGTAAGAAGACAAGCTTCAGAACTAACTAATTTATATACATTTTTTCATATGGTTACCTTGATGAGCAATTGATTTTAGCGATCGTTACAAAAACTACAATAGTTGTTATCTATCAAATAATAATGAATGATCGGTTTAAACGATTTTAAAATAAGATTATGACATTTATAATCCCTTAACAATCCGTTAAGTCTTACTAATGGAAAATAGAGACATAAGCAGGTGACTATTCTGTCCTGAATGGTATCTGTACGTTGGCGTTATGACATGAGATTTTTTGCATTTCAATGTCTGTGGTTACCCAGCCAGCTCCGCTATAAAGTGTCAGCAATATCATACTTTCCCGACCTACGGGATAGCCCTGGCAGAGGGCTGAAGACAAAATGTGCAGGTGTATGTTCAACCGGAAACCAAAGCTCGTGCATTTGGATGGCTTGCATTTGCTTTTTTTTGCCAGGTTCACGGGTATACATTCTGCGAATCATGGGGCACTGAATGCTGCACTGATAACAATGGGAAGGTATGGACATATCGAACGAGTTAACAATTGCGTTGGCAAAACCGGAGCATTTATCCGTACATTACCAACCGATTTACTGTGTGAAAAACAGTGAGATTCATTCGTTTGAATCACTGGTACGCTGGAATCACCAGACACATGGTTATATCTCGCCAGATTTGTTTATTCCTCAGTCAGAAAAGGATGGTTCTATTTATGCGCTTTCGCTTTTCGTGCTGCACGAAACCTGTGAGATGCTTAAACACCACTCCGATATAAAAGCATCTATCAATATTTCGCCATCATTATTCAAGACCGATGGTTTTTTTAGTGACTTTATTAATACGTTAAAATCTTATGCTATTCCAACGTCCAGAATTGAAGTAGAAATCACCGAAAACCTGACCATTGAGCATTTAAAATATGGTAAGCATCATCTCGACCATTTTAAAAATATCGGTATAACAGTCAGTATGGACGATTTTGGTGATGGACTTGCCAACTTCGTACAGTTGCTAAACTACCCCTTCGATAAAATCAAAGTGGACAAACAGTTAGTACAGGATGTTTCCCGTAATAGTTGCAAATACAGCATTTTGAAACACCTGATAAAATTAAGCCACGATATGGGCATGCAGGTTACTGCAGAAGGTGTTGAAACTATTGAAGATTTTAAAACATTAGCCGGTTTTAAGTGCGATTATATTCAGGGTTTTCTTATTTCAAAGGCTTTGCCAAAAAAACAGTTTTTTGATTTTTTGACTCACTTCAGCACCAGGGAAAATTTTTTTTATAATTAGTTAATTATGTTATTCAGCTTGTTTTACCTGAAACAGGAACGCAGGCATCGTTAGTATGTAATTTTCACGGATTACGTGGGCAACGGCCAGCCAGGTCCGCCAGCCACAACAACGAAGTGGAGACGACATTCACCCCAGGATAATCCTTGTTATCCTTCTGTTTTATCCCGTTACCTGTTGATCAGGTAACGGGATTTCTTTTCTCTGACTCACTTCGCAAAGTAAATGCTTTCACGCCTGATAGTGTTAAACCGAAAAAAACAGACCTGCTACACTCCCTGTAGATTTTCATTCAACAATGGGATATCACCTTATGACAGCGAATACATGGCAACCGCCAAAAGTCTGGACCCCACCGGCTAAAGACAGCAGCACATGGTCAGCCATTAACCGGCCGGTATCTGGTGCCACCCACGAAGCAACGCTACCTTGTGGGAAGCACCCCATTCAGCTTTATTCTCTGGGTACGCCGAATGGGCAGAAAGTGACCATCATGCTGGAAGAGTTGTTGGCTGCTGGTGTAACTGATGCAGAATATGATGCCCATTTAATTCGCATTGGCGAAGGAGACCAGTTTTCCAGTGGTTTTGTCGATCTGAACCCCAATTCTAAAATTCCGGCGTTGCTGGATCGCAGCGAAGACCCTTCGGTGCGCGTGTTCGAATCCGGCGCAATTTTGCTCTACCTTGCGGAGAAATTTGGCCACTTCCTGGCAAAAGACCTGGCAACCCGCACGGAAACATTGAACTGGTTATTCTGGCTACAAGGATCTGCGCCCTTTGCCGGAGGCGGGTTTGGCCATTTCTACGCGTATGCACCTGTCAAACTCGAGTATGCGGTGAACCGCTATGCCATGGAAACCAAGCGGCAACTGGATGTGTTGGATAAATTGCTGGCGACACGCGAATTTATTGCGGGAGCGGATTACTCTATTGCCGATATGGCTATTTGGCCCTGGTACGGTGGTCTGGTATTAGGGCGCCTGTATGACGCAGCGACATTCCTGGATGTAACCAGTTATACGCATGTGGTGCGCTGGGCAAAAGCCATTGATGCCCGTCCTGCGGTAAAACGCGGCCGTATTGTGAATAAACCCAATGGCGAGCCGGGCACGTTTCTGCCTGAACGCCATAGCGCAGCCGATTTTGATGGGCTGACGTTGTAACACGCTGCGCCCGGCCTTGAGTTCAACCAGGCCGGGTGCCTTATACCTCCGGTAAATCTGCCAGTACCATTGCCACAGAAAGCAAATCGGCGCTGCCTCCCGGGCTCAGGTGGCGGGCAATTAACGCCTGATCCATTTGGTGTAACTGCTCGTGGGTCCACTGTGTGCTCAGAACCTGCCGGGCAGAACGCTGAACATAACGTAGCCCTGAAAGCCCCCCACGGGAGACTAAATTGGTATCCGGGTTGACCGCCATCAGGCGTAACAGCGCCAGGTGAAGACGGCGTTCTTCACAGGCTTCGTCCTGCCAGCCCGGCAAAATATAGCGAGTGACAGTTTGAAAACCTGACTCTGCTTCTCCCCGCGCCCCCGCCAGACCAAACTGTTGAAACAACCGCTCACCCGTGGATGCCTGGCGATTGCGTTGAACCAGCTCACGCGCCACCAGACCGTGGCAAAACTGGCTGACTTGTTGGCACACCGCCTGGCGCGAAAGCCTGCAGCCCTGTGCTTCCAGTCGCCCGGCGGCACTGCACAATAACCCCAGCGAAAAAATACCGCCTTTATGGGTATTCACCCCACCTGTTGCCTGAAACATGGCCTGTTCACAGGCAATACCTGCCGGGCGCAATAAGCGCAGTTGCATCATTTCCGGCTGGTCTGCATGTGCTTTTCCCAGTTCATGGAAGACCACAAACCAGGGGGCAATCGCTTCAATACTGCAGATAAACAGTTCATGGTCCATGTCGTGATGAGCGCCGCTGTTTGCCCGGTCAACCAGGCCAGGCTTCGGTGTCAGATGAATTTCATCGTACAGCGCGCGAACCACACGTTGCGGCATAGTGGTTGATGAAACGCGTATGGGTGCAGCATTAATCACGGGTAAACCAGCCATCGATGCGTTTCTCCACTTCAGCAACCACTAACTCAACCGGGTGGCGACGTGAGCGCGCACAGGCATGAGCCGGTTCGCCGCATATCAGGCAACGCCGGCCTGCACGGTCCAGGGAATGGCGGCCAATTTGCCCGGCTTCCGGGTCGAACACATCAAAATCCCACAGCCTGCCTAATGGGTGCTCCTGTTCCAGCGCCACACAACTGGCTTTCAATTCTGCTGCATTGTGGTCCACACTCCACAAGGCTTCTGCACCAGTATCCAGCCAGTTAACTTCCCGCGCTAATACCGGCCAACGGTGTTGCCAGAGCAACTGGTCGCACGCAACCAGCGCAACCCCCATCAGGTTACGGTACTGAATACTGTCTTTAACACTGCCCGGGGTGACCAGTGTCAGTGAAATCAGAGGAGTATGATAACGAGCCAGCCATGACTGCTGGCGGTGAGCACGTTGCTCTTTTGCCGCCAGCAGTGCTGAAAGACTGACCCCTGGTTGTTGAGGGGCCAGCATTCTCATTCCTGTTCCTCCTGCACCTGGCGTACGACATCAATGACGGAGCCATCGCGGTAACGAATAATACCCACAATGCGGTCAGTAAACGCAACCGGCCTGGGTTCACCGGTTAATGCCACCGCACGCTGGTAGAGCGTTTCTATATCAACAACTTTCAACCCGGCAGCCAGCAGGCGTTCACGTACTTCCGGGCGAGCCGGATTTACCGCAATGCCATGATCGGTAACCAGGACGTCAATGCTTTCACCAGGAGTGACACAGGTGGTGACACGCTTAACCACTGTAGGAATACGGGTACGTAACAGCGGAGCGACAACAATCGTCAGGTTGGCAGCGCTCGCCACATCACAGTGTCCACCTGACGCTCCGCGCATAACGCCGTCAGAACCCGTTATCACATTAACGTTAAAATCGAGATCTATCTCCAGTGCGCTGAGGATAACCACATCCAGTTGATCACAACTGGCGGCCCGGCTGTCCGGGCTGGCATACACTTCGGTAGAGATTTCAATATGACCAGGATTACGGGCCAGAGATGCCGCGGCCTGGCTGTCAAAGCATTGCGTATCCAGCAGCTTTTCGATTAAGCCTTTTTCATGCAAATCCACCAGGCTACCGGTTATTCCTCCTAAAGCAAAGCGTGCCACCACACCATGGCGCGTCATTTTTTCTTCCATAAAGCGGGTACAGGCGGTTGCTGCAGCACCGGAGCCGGTTTGCATGGAGAAACCATTCTTGAAATAACCCGAGTGCTCAATAACCTGCGCGGCACTGCGGGCAATCATTAATTCACGCGGGTTACTGGTTACGCGTGCGGCCCCAACGCTTATCTTGCCAGGATCGCCCACTCGCTCTACCGGCACAACAAGATCAACCTGATCCTGGCGCAGACTGGCTGGCATATTCGGAAATGGCACCAGCTTTTCAGCCAGCAAGACCACTTTATCGGCGTAATGCGCATCCACCATGGCATAGCCCAGTGAACCACATGCTGACTGCCCTTGTGTGCCATTGGCATTCCCAAACGTATCGCTGCAGGGAACCCCCAGAAAAGCCACATCAATATGCAGCTCACCCGTTTCGAGCAAATGCACCCGCCCACCATGGGAGTGAATCTGCACCGGCTCTGCCATCAATCCATGTGATATTGCATCTGCCAGTTTGCCGCGCATCCCCGAGGTGTAAATACGGGTAATCACCCCCTGGCGAATAAAGTCCACCAGCACGTCATTACAGGTCATCAGGGAACTGGATGCCAGCGTCAGGTTTTTGAACCCCATGCGCGCCAGTGTCGCTACCACGGTGTTAATCACCTGGTCGCCTTCACGAAAAGCATGATGGAAAGAAATCGTCATGCCATCCTGCAGGCCGGCTCGCTGCACAGCGTCTTCCAGTGTCTGGCACAGCTTGCGGTTTATTTTTGCTTCGGCATCGTCAAGCCACGGCGTAGCGGCATGTTCCCCATCAAAACTGGTCAGGTGGCGCAGATGAGGAAACGCGCCATGTAGTGCTTCTGTCTGGTTATTCATTATGTTGTCCTGATTGGGGAAATTTACTGGCGTACACCGGAAGCGGCAGCACGTTCCAGTACACGTTGCGCATGGTCGATAATGGGGGCATCTACCATCTTGCCATTGAGGGAAACCACGCCCAGGCCATTGCGTTCACCTTCCTCAGCGGCTTCGATCACCCGTTTAGCGTGTAAAACTTCCTGCTGAGTGGGGGCGTAAGCGTTGTGCAACAGGTCTATCTGGCGCGGGTTGATCAGTGATTTGCCGTTAAAGCCCATTTTGCGGATCAGGTCGACCTCGCGCAGGAAACCGGCTTCGTCGTTTACGTCTGACCACACCACATCGAATGCGTCTATCCCTGCAGCACGGGCAGCATGAAGTACGGCGCAGCGGGCATAGAACAGTTCAGTACCATCGCCACGCTCAGTTTGCATGTCCATCACATAATCGAATGCCGCCAAAGCAATACCAATCAGCCGTGGGGAGCTGCGGGCAATGGCCACCGCATTGATGACGCCAATGGCAGATTCAATCGCCGCCATAATGCGGGTTGACCCAGGCTCCCGCCCACAGGCTCTTTCAATGCGTTCCAGGTGCATTTCCAGCTCGGCTATATCTTCCGGCGAGTCTGTTTTTGGCAGGCGGATAACATCCACTCCCGCACGGACAACCGCTTCCAGGTCTGGCAGGCCAAACGGCGTGTTCAGCGGGTTAATGCGCACCACTTTCTCAATGTCCCGGTACATCGGGTGCTGCAAGGCATGAAAAACCAGCAGGCGGGCGCTGTCTTTTTCGCGCAGAGATACTGCGTCTTCAAGGTCGAACATAATGGAGTCAGGTTTATAGATAAACGCAGTGGACAACATGGCCGCACTGGCTCCCGGGAGGAACAACATGCTCCGGCGAAGTGTTTTCATACCAGCGCCTCCCAGTTAATATGCTGCGCATCGGCCGCACGTAACAACGCACTCTGTACCCGGGCGCGAATCACGCAGTCCAGCGCGCCTTTATCTTCAATAATGACAATGCCTTCATGAACAGCCATCTGTTCGAGGGTTTGCGCCACAACAGAACGGATTTGTTCGCCAAATTGTTTGTACACTTCACTATGAATCACGATTTCCAGTTCGCCGCTTGCGGGCGCGATTTTCACCATCAGGTCGCTGGATTCGACCGTACCGGCGATGGCTTCTTTGATTATCTGCATGACAGTTTTCCTGGTCAGTCCTGAATTAAGCTACTGCTGCACGGTATTGCTGCAACAGCAGTGAATAAGTGGTATGCGGCACGATGTCGCGAATACGGGCAAAGTGTTGGGTTTTCAGTAAGCGCCGCACTTCGGAAGCAGAAATAGCTTCCCCGCTTGCTTTGCGGCACATGCGCGGGATCTCCACCACAGTGATATTGGGTGTCTGGTCGGTATCAGTGGCTTCCAGCCAGCTGTGCATCGACTGGTTGTATTGCCTGGTGACCGGGCAGAAAGGTTCTGATCCCACAAAGCGGTGGGTGATCCCCAGTGCCGGGGCGATATAGTGGCGAAAAATAAGCAGATCCATGCCCCCCCAGGCTTGCTCAATTGCGCCTTTGTCTTTCAGAAAGTAGCCGGGAAAGGTCGCACGGGAGATAAGGTAGTGAGAGCCTTCGTGTACCGTCAGGTTGGGGATATCGGCCACACCAGAACGCACCATGGCTAAGCGTTCGTTGAACGGGAAAAACGAAGCGTCTTCACGTACTACAAACAGATGCAGCCAGTCACATGCCCGGGCGGCCTGCTCTGCCAAATAACGGTGCCCCAGGGTGAATGGGTTGGCATTCATCACAATGGAACCAATGCGTGCGCCGCTTTTCCGTAAGGTGCGTAATTGTTTGCAATAACGCTGAATGCCGATGGGGGTATTTTCCATCAATACCGCGCTGTCATCGCACTGAACAATGGGCCAAAAACCGCTTTGTGCAAATTTGTCGATGTTATACGGGCGTGTATAGAGAAACAGGTGGAAATACCCCTGAGCCAGGGCGTAACGCTCTACTTCCTGTAATAATCTGGCGCTGAGGTTTTGGCCGCGCCACTCCGGCGCGACCGCAACACATTTGATGATATTTTTCGCAAGGCCGGCGCACCCCACCAGCCGCTGGTTATCCAAAGCCAGCATGAAATAGCGTACATCGCTATCCATCCCGAGGCGGTTGGCCGCTAACAGCGCGCGAACGGCTTCGGCGCGCTGAGCATTGCGGCTGATATCGATAACATGAAAATCGACAGGGGCGTCGTCCATTTTTATCACCGGCCAGTTCAGTGAGACACTGCGGCCAGAGGCCGCTCCGAAAGCACTGCGGGAGCAGGGGCTTCAACAATGACATTGCTCAGATGACCGATGCCTTCGATTTCCACTTCAATGTGATCGCCTTCATGCATAAACAGTGGCGGATTACGTTTTTTGCCTACCCCCCCAGGTGACCCGGTAATAATGACATCTCCCGGATTCAGGCGGGTGAATGTACTGATGTATTCAATTAATTCCGCCACGCTGTGGATCATGCTGGCTGTATTGTCTTCCTGCACCATACGACCATTCAGCCAGGTGCGAATAGCCAGTTGGTGGGGGTCGGGAATCGCATCTGCCGTGGTCATCCAGGGGCCAAATGCACCGGTCTGCGGCCAGTTTTTACCCGCAGTAAACCAGGTGTGCTGCCAGTCCCTGGCGGAACCATCCATATAACAGCTATACCCGGCGACATGTTTCAGCGCCTGGTCACGCGTGATTTGCTCACCGCCCTGACCAATGATCACCGCCAGTTCCCCTTCGTAATCAAACTCGCTGGAGTAGTGCGGTTTCATCACCGGCTGGTTATGCCCGGTTTGTGAATCCGGGAAGCGGACAAACAAGGTTGGCGCAGGATCATGTTGATCAAACTCCCGGCGTTTTTCGGCATAATTCATGCCGACGCACAGGATCTTTTCCGGCTGGCTGATTACGGGCAGAAACACGACATCATCAAAACTCACGTCGGCGCTTAGCTGCGCCAGTGCCTGAGCATGAGGCAGAGCATTCCCTGCCAACAGTGCTTTGAGGCTCGGCCAACGGTCACCAAGGCGCATGCCCAGGTCAATAAAACCATCTGGTGTGACAATGCCATAACTATGGCGCCCAAGATGTTGGTAACTTGCAATTTTCATAGCGGTAAAACCTGTCAGTCAGACTAAAAAGTTGCCGAGGAACAGCAGAGCCAGGGAGACATTTATTGCTCCACCAATACGTGTGGCTATCTGTGCAAAAGGCATTAAGGACATCCGGTTACCCGCAGTAAGAATCGCGACATCGCCGGTACCACCCTGGCCACTCTGGCAACAGGAAACAATAGCCACATCAATGGGATGCATACCTATCTTTTTGCCAACAAAGAACCCGGTGGTAACCAGTGCGCTGACTGTGCTGACAATCACTAACAGGTTGGTGAACGTGAAAGCGTGAACCAGTTCTTCCCAGGGAGTAATGGCAACACCGACAGCAAAAAGAATTGGGTAAGTCACGGAAGTCTGGAAGAATTTATAAACCACCTGTGAGCCTTCCAGCAGGCGTGGGGAAACACCATGAACCAGTTTGATAAATACGGCGATAAACAACATACCGACGGGAGCTGGCAGGCCAATCAATTTATGACCAAGCATGCCCAGCATGTATAACAATACCGCCAGCAACGCACCGGAAGCGATAGTGGTGACATCGGTTTTACCACTAAACGCTGCGGTCAGAGGGCCTGCTGCCTGAGTATTTTTCCCCGGCATCAGTTCACCTTCCCCGGTTAAATGCGGGTAACGTTTACCCAACTGGTTCAGGCTGCCGGCAATAATAATGGCAGTCAGGCTGCCGAGCATCACAATCGGCAAAATACGCCCCAGCGCCACACCCTGGTCCATATGCAACAATGTGGCGTAGCCAATGGAAAGCGGTATCGCCCCTTCCCCCACACCACCCGCCATAATGGGCAGAATAAGAAAGAAGAAGATCTGGAACGGTTCCATGCCCAGCGCCAGGCCAACGCCCATCCCCACCACCATTCCCACCACTTCACCACACAGCATCGGGAAGAAAATACGCAGGAATCCCTGAATCAGCGTGGTACGGTTCATGCTCATAATGCTGCCCACGATAATGCAGCAAATATAGAGATAGAGGATGTTGGTGGATTTGTAGAATTTGGTGGTGGATTCCACAACGACATCCGGCAACAATCCGTAGTGCACCAGTGCAGAAGGAATGAATGTGGCACAAATCGCCGCCGCACCCATTTTGCCAATGACAGGCAGGCGTTTACCAAATTCGCCACACGCGAAGCCAAAAAAGGCCAGTGTCGCCACCATAACGACGATATCACTGGGTAATTTTCCCCCCAGGCAATCCACTGCAATCAGCAATCCGGCCAGCACAAACAGCGGCAGCGGGATAATGCCGATTTTCCAGGTATCGAGGATATGCCACCATTTTTCTTTCAACGAGACCTGGGTCAGATTATCCGGGTTCTGGGGTACAGAGTAAGAATCATCAGTCGTGCTCATTATTAAGCCCCTTAGTTATTGTTCCAGATCAGATTAAAAGAGCAAGAACCTATATAATGTGAGGGAATACATATTAAGCAGGAAGTTTTAATGGATTGTATGGTGTTAATGGTGTTTATTATAATATGTGACGTACTGCATATTTAATTGCGTGGTGTTTATGGAGTTTATTATTTTCAGTAACAAAATATCAAATTTCATTTATTAAATTAATTTTCTGTCAATTCAGGCTGTGTAGAGGATCACAAGTTTTTTATAGCAACAACGACGGGCACATAAAAAATGGTAAAATTATTCTTTTAATAAGCGCGTTATAGCAAATAATGAAACTCTCATTCCAGGTAAAACTGTTCGTCTCCCTTGTGGTGTTTTTCATGGGGTTATTTGTGCTGCTTGGCGTCTATTACTATGTTGATATGAGCCGCCAGTTGTACCAGGAAATGAGTGTACGCGCCCGCATTCAGGCTCAGGAGATAGCGCTTATCCCTTCACTGAAAACGGCTGTCGCACACCATGATATAGCGCAAATTCACCAGTTCATGACGCTGGTAGCTAAACGCAGTGATGCCAGTTTTATTGTTATTGGTGATGAACATGCCAGGCATCTTTTTCACTCAGTATTTAACGACCGGGTTGGCACAAAACTAGTGGGTGGTGACAATCAGTCTGTTCTGAAAGGAAAAACAATTACTACTATTCGCAAAGGTGGTTTGGGTATTTCATTGCGCAGTAAATCGCCTATTTTTGATAATCAGGGTAAGGTTATTGGTATTGTTTCTGTTGGTTATTTAAAAAGTTACCTCGACAACATTACTGCACGAAAAGTGGTTAATATCGCGTTATCTGCTGCCTTTATCCTGATGTCGTTATTTGTTTTTTCGTGGTTTTTTACTCGTAGTATCAAAAAACAAATTTTCTCACTGGAACCACGGGAGATCGGTTTATTAGTTCGCCAACAAAAAGCGCTGATGGAATCTATCTATGAAGGGGTGATTGCCATTGATGCTCAATCCCGTATTGCGGTGATCAACCAGGCCGCCAAACATTTACTCGGACTGACTCAATCCTCGCGCGAAGTTCGCGGCAAACCTTTATCAGAATTGATTGACCCGGTGCACTTTTTTCACCCTGACACCATGTTGCAGCAGGATACCCATGATGAGATTTGCTGTTTTAACCACCTGACGGTTATCGCCAGCCGGGTACGGATTATGCTGGAAGGAAAGTTACAGGGTTGGGTAATTACTTTCCGGGATCGTAACGATATTGATGCCATGGCAGCACAACTCAGCCAGGTTAAGCGGTATCTGGATAACCTGCGTATCATGCGGCACGAACAGCTAAACCATATGGCGACACTGGCGGGTTTACTGCATATGGGGCGCTATCAGGAAGCAACTGCGTATATTCAAAGCCAGTCAGAACATGACCAGGAGTGCCTGGACTTTATTTCTGACCGCTTTCAGTCGCCCACGCTGTGCGGGTTGCTATTAGGCAAAACAGCGCGAGCACGCGAGAAAGGTGTCACATTACGTTTTGATCCGGCGTGTGAAATGCGTGAACCTTTCCACGGGCTTACTGAATCCGGGCTTTTGTCCGTGATTGGCAACCTGCTGGATAACGCTATTGAGGCCACCCAACGTGCCAGCGGTGCACATCTTCCTGTTGAAGTGCTGATTCGCTTATCCAGCCGGGAGCTGATTATTGAAGTCGCAGACCACGGTGTTGGTTTGGATCCGGCAATCCGTGAGCATATTTTTGAACGCGGTGTCACCACCAAACAACATGGCGACCACGGTCTGGGGCTTTATCTTATCGCCAGCTATGTCAACCAGGCTGGCGGCAGCATTGAAGTGGCTGATAATATTCCTTCTGGCACGGTTTTTTCACTGTTTATACCCTGTGTGCCAGCCCTTGCTCCATCAGAAGAGGAAACTGTGTATGCAACTGGAACCCATTGATGTGTTGATTGTGGAAGATGAAGCACCACTGGCGGAGCTTCATGCTGAATTACTCCGTAACCACCCACAACTACGCTATGCAGGTACAGCCACCTCTCTTGCTGATGCCCGTCAGTTGCTACAGCATCTGCGTCCTGGTCTGGTCTTGCTGGACAATTACCTGCCAGATGGTAAAGGGATAAGTTTGATGAACAGCCCGTGGATTGCGGAACACAAATGCTCAGTGATTTTTATTACTGCCGCCAGTGATATGGACACCTGTAGCCAGGCGATTCGCAATGGAGCCTTCGACTACATTCTTAAACCTGTATCATGGAAAAGGCTGGATCAGTCTCTGGCGCGCTTTGTGCAATTTAATGAGCAGCAACGCACCTGGAAAATTGTCGATCAGCGTAATGTGGATTCGCTCTACCAGTTACAAGGCAAAAATTACCGCACAGAAAACGGTAATAAAGGGATTGAGGAACAAACCTTAAGCCGGGTGCAAAGCTTATTTGCCAGCCCTCATGACACGGTGTTATCCGTTGATGATGTGGTAAATCAGACCGGGCTCAGTAAAACGACCACCCGGCGTTACCTGGAGCACTGTGTGGACAACGGCTTTCTGGATGTTGAAATGCGTTATGGCAAACCAGGCCATCCACGGCGCATGTATCACCGCAAACAAGAGTTGGGTAACTAATCACCGCGCCATCCCTGGTGCGGTGGTGACGACACTGGCGTGTCACGCCCTGTGTTTTTCTGTATTAGTTCAGTTTCGCTTTCGAGAAATCACTTCCCATCAGGCTGACACTGTACCCGGTCACATTGCTGCGGGTAGCATAGAAAGTTTTCCCATTGGCTAACGTCAGCCAGGGCGCCTGCTGGTAAAAAATGGTTTGTGCCTGCTGGTATAGTTTTGCTCGTGCTGCCGGGTCACTGGTTTCTTTCGCTTTGGTGACCAGAGCATCGTAGTCTTTATTACACCAGTGGGCCGCGTTGGAACCACTTTTAATGCTGTCGCAACTGAGCAGTGTGTCGGCAAAATTATCCGGATCCCCGTTATCTGACATCCACCCGTACAGCGCGGTTGCATGCTCCCCCTTACGCAGGCCTGACAGATATTCGCCCCACTCCCAGGTAACGATTTTGGCCTTCACGCCCACTTTCGCCCAGTCGCTCTGGATCATTTCCGCAATACGCCGCGAGTTAGGGTTATACGGGCGCTGAACCGGCATAGACCATAAATTGGTTTCAAAGCCATTCGCATATCCCGCCTGTTTCAACAGAGCTTTGGCTTTTTCCGGGTTGTAATCGTAATCCGGCAAATCTTTTTTGTAGCCCATCATCGTTGGGGGAATGGGTGATTTCGCCACCGTTCCTGACCCCATAAATACGGCGTCCACAATCGCTTTTTTATCCACGGCATAATTCAGCGCCTGGCGCACCAGCACATTGTCGAAAGGCTTTTTCTCGGTATTAAATGCCAGGTAGCCAACGCTCAGCCCGTCAATCGAATGCAAGGTAAGATCCTTGTCTTTTTTGATAGCGCCAAACTGTACCGGGCTGGGTGCAGGAATAATCTGGCACTCGTTTTTCTCCAGTTTTGCCAGGCGGGTTTGTACGTCAGGGGTAATGGAGAAAATCAGGTGTTTGGTCGGCACTTCGCCATCCCAGTAATTCGGATTCGCAATGTAACGAATCAGGGAATCCACTTTATATTGCTGCAACGCATAAGGCCCGGTACCAATTGGCCAGGTATCCACATACTCTGGTGTGCCTTTTTTCAGCATAGCATTAGCGTATTCCGCAGATAAAATCGACGCGAAATCCATGCCCCAGTCAGCCAGAAATGCGGCGTCAGGCTTCGTCAGCACAAACTGAACATGGTAGTCATCCAGCTTTTTGACGTCTTTAATAAGGGATGACAGCCCCAGGTCATTAAAGTACTCATAGCTACCGTGTGACACATTATGGTAAGGGTTATTTGGGTCTTTCTGACGCATTACCGAGAAAATGACATCATCGGCGTTAAAATCCCGCGTGGGAGTAAAATATTTATTGCTGTTGAATTTAACGCCTTTGCGCAGAGTGAAGGTATAGGTTTTGCCATCGGGGCTGATGGTCCAGGAGGTTGCCAGAGAAGGAACTGGCGAGTTGTCTTTCGGGTCGAATGTCACCAGGCGGTTATACAGTGTTTGTGAACTGGCAACAAAAGTTGGGCCTGAGCTGGCTAATTGCGGGTTAAAAGACTCAGGGGATGCCACAGAACAATAAACCAGCGTACTTTCCGCTGCCAGTGCCGCACTGGCGGGAAAAAGAGCGGTAAGTAACAACCCGGTGAGAAATTTCCTTGTCAACATATCGTATAACCTGCCATTTTTTTAAAACATAATGACAGCACAGACCAACTGATTTCGCAAATAACGAAAAGTACTCAGGTTATGACTTTTTCAGATTTTATGCGTAAATTATCTCCATTTTCCCGCTACCGGCATGCGAAAATTCACACTTATTTTATTTCAGGAAACAAATTCAATTTGATTACGCCCCTGTAACCCAAGGAATACGGACTCAGCCAGAAAGACATTTCCTGGGTTTACTTTATCTATACCCAACTGTTTCAGTATGGTTTTTTTCATATAAAAAATATGCTTATAGGTGATTTCATTTTTTTCCGCCAAATAATTATAGTTATCCCCCTCCATAATAGACTGATAAATATCAAAATAAGACGCCTTAAGTGCCACCTTTCCCGCACCCTGCCTGCATAAGGGTTCACACATCAATAACCCACGCAATTCAGCTGGTGTTATCTTTAATGGTGTAAATAACCGGCGAAAATTACGAGCAAGGCGATGCCAGTGAGGTAACAATATTACCTTCTCTGTTCTGCAACGCATTAATCTTAAGCTCACTTTCCTGTATAGCATACGATTGTGAATATTCAGAACAATATAAAAGTATTGCTCAAGCTCACTGACTGGCAGTGTTAATGCTTTTGCAGGGCAATAATGCTGTACCATGCAAAATTTATCCATAGTTGCAGCAACACCTACAGAAAAATAACTGTCATCGGAAATAACGCAAATTTTCATACTGGTGAAATCCTTTAGGTCACCGGCAGGCTGGGAACTGCGGGTACTACTGTTATAATGCCTGTAAGAGTATTAATGGCTGGTGACTGATGCGTTTTATTCTTCTGATTTAATAGCCACTTCTGCACTCTGTTTCAGGTGTTCATTTACCAGACGCAAATGTGCAGATTCCTGTTCCGCCAGCCCCGAATCCACTAACAACTTTTCCATATTGACAAATTTCACGGGTTCAACTCCTGTTGTTTTCTCGTTACAGCCTGCGACAACCCCCACCAGCACTACAGAGGTAATCGTTTTATTCACCTGAAAAAGCGCACTTTATTCATTACATGCCTCTTTATGTTGAATTTATCAGGTAAGCGACACAACTCAGCCGCTGACATGAACCATAAGAGCCAGGCAGTTCACTACGCGTACCCGGATACTGAGTAAAACGACCGGCCCCGCCGGATTCTGAAACGAATGAGTGAAATTTTTCGTAGCGGCATGCTACATGAGCACAACGAAGGCAGGAATTTTATATCAGTAAAAAATGCATTTATAAGAAATAAAGGCGGTAATTAATAATTATAAGGAATATTATTCTGATTAATATTAAATTTCATTCGATAAATGAAGATAAAGGCAGTCATGCCTGCAGTTTTGACGACCGTACAGACAGCGCATGGCATAACACTGGCTGCACGAAGACAAGGACCGGGGGGGGGTTATTCCGTCACATCCCAGCCCCGGGCCTGCCACAATGCGGGCAATTGCGCTAAATCATAAAAAACAGTGACGCGTGGATGGTGTATCGGTTGGTTATGTTTGTCAGCGCAAAGATAAAATACATGCATTCCCGCAGCCACTCCCGCCTGAGCACCGGCCATCGAGTCATCAACTAAAATGCAATGTTCCGGGTTCACTTGCATGGCTGTTGCAGCGTGAAACATCAATGCCGGGTCTGGTTTCCAACAGTGAATATCGTAGCCACTGAACAGGCGCCCGGGGAAAAAGTGCAACATCCCCGTTTTACCCAGTGACTGTTGCATTTTAGACACGGGACCATTGGAGACAATGCATACAGGAACCGTCACAGATTCAACCAGCGCACGCGCCCCCGGGATCTCTACCAGTTCGCTCTCAAACAAACGTGCCACTTCAGCACGATATACAGGTTCCAGTTCAGCTTTGTCCAGTTGAACACCGTGCTCATCATTGATTGTATCGATGATTTCGTAAAGCTTGATGCCTTTAAAGCGCTGATACATGGTTTCCAGGCTCAGGGTAATACCAAACTCATGGAACATATGCACATACGCTTTGGAACAAATCACCTCGCTATCGACCAGCGTCCCGTCGCAGTCGAAAAAGATAGCTTCAATGGCTGACATGGGTTTTCCTGAATGTATAAGTTGAGCAGTTACTTTACGTGGTTTGTGCAATGCAATCGATCCCGTATGCGCTAATCAGTGAAAAAAATCCGGCGATTGCCACTCCCTTTATGCATTTTGGTATAGGATAGCGACGTTTTTTTCTTCCTTTACCGGAAATTGATAATGAATCAACTACACACCTCCCCGGCAGAGCGCCAGGGATTGCTGGAGCGCATCTTCAAATTACGCGCTCACGGGACAAGCGTACGCACGGAAGTAATTGCCGGTTTCACCACCTTCCTGACCATGGTGTATATCGTTTTTGTTAACCCACAAATTCTCGGCGTTGCGGGAATGGATACCAGTGCGGTATTTGTCACTACCTGCCTGATTGCAGCATTTGGCAGCATCCTGATGGGGATTTTTGCTAATTTGCCCGTTGCGCTGGCTCCGGCGATGGGGCTGAACGCCTTTTTTGCCTTTGTGGTGGTGGGCGCAATGGGCCTGCCGTGGCAGGTTGGGATGGGAGCCATTTTCTGGGGCGCCATTGGCCTGTTATTACTGACTATTTTCCAAATTCGCTACTGGATGATATCCAATATTCCCGTGAGTCTGCGCGTCGGGATCACCAGTGGTATTGGCCTGTTCATTGCGATGATGGGGCTGAAAAACGCAGGTGTCATCGTCGCAAATAAAGATACGCTGGTTTCTATTGGTAACCTGACCTCGCACTCGGTGTTGTTTGGTATTATTGGGTTCTTTATTATCGCCATTCTCGCGTCGCGTAATATTCACGCCGCAGTACTGATTTCCATTGTTATCACATCTCTGTTGGGCTGGATGATGGGTGATGTCCACTACACCGGTATCGTCTCTGCTCCACCAGATGTGCATACTGTTTTCGGCCATGTTGACCTGGCGGGTTCATTCAATATTGGTCTGGCCGGGGTTATTTTTTCTTTCATGTTGGTGAACCTGTTTGACTCCTCCGGCACGCTGATTGGTGTTACCGATAAAGCAGGCCTGGCCGACAAGAAAGGCAAGTTTCCGCGTATGAAACAGGCACTGTTTGTTGACAGTATTTCCTCTGTAACAGGCGCATTTATTGGCACCTCTTCAGTGACTGCTTATATTGAGTCTTCTTCCGGGGTATCTGTCGGTGGGCGTACCGGGTTAACAGCGGTAGTGGTAGGCTTGCTGTTCCTGCTGGTTATTTTTCTGTCACCACTGGCCGGAATGGTACCTGACTATGCCGCCGCAGGTGCGCTGATTTATGTGGGCGTGCTGATGACAGCCAGCCTGACTCGTGTTGACTGGAAAGACCTGACGGAAGCCGTCCCCGCGTTTATTACTGCAGTCATGATGCCGTTCAGCTTCTCAATTACAGAAGGTATCGCACTGGGCTTTATTTCATATTGTGTGATGAAAATCGGCACTGGCCGCCTGCGTGACCTGAGCCCATGTGTGGTGGTTGTCGCACTGTTGTTTGTGCTGAAAATTGTGTTTATTGACGCACACTGATACCCGCTTTTCATGTTAAAAAAATGGCTGCCAGAGGGAGTTAATCCAGGCAGCCATTTATTATTTATGCCGGGTATGCTTGATCTACCCGTCAGTTAACCCGTTGATGCACACCAGCATACTTGCAACTGATATATTACTTAATAATTAATGCCTTATCTGCCGGCATACTGGTAAAGCGCATTAACCGGGTATCCGGGTCATGTGCCCTTTCCTGCAAATCTCTTAACACTCGCCAGCCAGAAGCTGTATTAAACTCCCACAACTTCAGGCGTTCTGCTGCCGGAGCACCTGCCACAGACCACACCAGCAGATCTTCTGCATCACAAATCGTTTCAACCAGTGCCATAGGCGCAAAACGCAACCGTCCAACCCCCGGCAATAATTGCAGTTCATGGGTAATATTATTGGGTTGACCAATCAGTTTTCCCAGACTTTGCCGCACCGCCAGAATCTGGACCCAGGCTTCTTTCGGATCGGTTTGGTTATTAATCCAGATGACTTCATTACTGCTCAGGCCCTCACGCTCCGCAGGCGCGTTAATAATGGTGCGCTGAAGCTCCATATCCAGACCACATTTACCTTCAGTTGCCACCACCACACCAGCCCAGTTTCCCGCATAAGCCACCGAGAAATCGGGTAATTCCTCACTAATAAAACGTGGGCGCCCCTGCTCAAAAGTAATTTCTGGCAACACAGCAATGCCATACAACATAAACATCAGTTCAGCCAGCAAACTACGTGAAGCAAGAAAGCGGTTACGTTTATGGGGAGGAAGTTGCTGCGAATATTTCAGCGCCTGGGCTGAAAGGCGTGGCGACAAATTATGTGGGTAAGAGAGTATCCCCCGTGCAAAGTGCGTAGCCATCGTTCACTCCTTGATTAATGGGCAATTAACGGGCGTATACACGACCAGCCACCAAAATAAGAAACAGGTGTTGCCATGCAATACATTGAAAATCGAATTTTACGCATTTAAGAAGAAAAAAGCTCAATACAACACAACAATCACTGAACTTTACAATGTACAGATAAATCCGCCAGAAAACGCTTAAACACCGCCAGATTAAGAAAGCGGTGTGCAAGGCAAATCACCATGACCTGGGCTGCGTCCCGGCAAGCAAAGAACCCTGACCCGCTGCTTGATAATAGGTGCATCCGGAAATCCACCGTCACGCTTTCGTTCATAAATAACACGCTCATTCACCTGAATAATCAACTTTCTACCCGTTGCTGGCTTACGAGCCACACTCGCCAAATCATCTCTATGCGCTGAACGAACACGCCAAACATAGAACAATTCTCATTATCAGAGAATGAATTGCTTACACTGCGTGTTTATATTAGCTTTATTCCATATTGCTAACACTATTGTAACCTTAACACAGTGTCTGGACTCCTGTGCTGTCCCCCTGCCCGTTGTCTTCTCTGGTTCTGCTTCGGGGTTATTTAGGAGAATGGATTTATGAATGGTCGTTATCAACATTACCTGTCACTCAAAACCACACACCCACAAAAACATACCAGTGAACTCGCAGCGCAAATGGCTATTAGTGAAGCAGAGTTGTTCTTTTGCCGACTGGGACAGGATGTAGTCCAGCTACGCCCTGATTTCACAGCCTTGCTGCACGGGCTTTCCCTGGTGGGTGAGATAAAAAATATTACCCGAAATCCTTACGCTATTCATAAGCTAGTTGGCCGTTATGACAACCTGCGGCTGGGGCAACATGGTATTGTCCTGAACCCACGCGCTCTGGATCTCCGCCTGTTTCCTGCTCAGTGGCATTGTGCCTTTGCCGTAGATGAACAAACCACACAGGGGCTACGCAGAAGTATTCAGATTTTTGATAACCAGGGCAGCGCCGTACTCAGCGTCTTCACAACTGAGCACACAGACCTTAACGCCTGGAGTGAACTGATTAGCGAATGCAGTTTACGCAAACACCGGGAACTGGATCTGCGCCCTTACCCGGTGCCATTACACTCCGGCGCTGTTAATGCACAGGCGCTTGAGCATGAATGGCGCGCAATGACCGATGTTCATCAATTCTTTAGTCTGCTGAAAAATCATGAAGTTTCACGCCAACAGGCATTCCGTGCGGTAGGAGCTGACCTTGCCTGCCTGGTTGATAATGATGCCGTACAACAAATCCTGGTCCAGGCTGAAAAAGCGCAAAATGAGATAATGATTTTTGTCGCCAGCCGGGGTTGCGTGCAAATTTTCACAGGGCCAGTTGACAAGGTGACAGCAGCAAACAAACAACTGCATGTGGCAAATCCGGCATTTTCGTTGCAATTAAATATGCATAACATTGCCGAAACCTGGGTCACACGTAAACCCACCCGGGAAGGATTTGTTACCAGCCTGGAACTGTTTGCTGCTGATGGTACTCAGATAGCACAGCTCTATGGTCAGCGTAGTGAAGGTATGCCAGAACAACTTATCTGGCGGGAACAAATCGATGCTGTGATGAACACGGGCGTTGCAGCGTAAGCAGGAAGAGGCCTGGCCGGATGGTATCCGGCACTCAGGGAAGCAGTGCACCTCACCCGTCAGGCATAAAACAATACACTACGTAGCTCAACCAACACTGCCAGCATCGATTGTCAGTGATAATAAACTGAGCGACGAGTACAGTATGGCTGTAGCTATAATGCCTGCCATTGCTTGCTCAATGCCTGGACATGCATTTGCTCTTCATATTCCAGAGCACCTTTGCCATGTATAGCCGCAGAGAAAGTGCTAAACCAGTCGTCGCTGTTCGTTGTATCACGAGTTAGTTCAAGAAATGCAGTGCGTAACTGTTGATGATGGCTGTTACCTGCCTGTAAGACCGCCAGGTCTGATTCTGCCTGGGCCTGGCTGGCATCATCCCCGCGGGAAGCGGCCAGAGCAATGTCTTGTTTAGCCACAGACTGCCACTCATTGTCCTGGATTGTTACCTTTGCCTGGATAAACTGCTGTACAGTCTGCCGTGCAAGCGGTTGCCAGTCTGCGGCAATATTCTCATCCACCAGCTTATTCAGTTTGGCCTGTGTCATCGCAAGATCCATTGAATCGGTTAACTGGGTCCCGCTACCCGGTACGCTACTCAGTGCAGTGTGCAGTTTTTCAGCCAGTTGATCCGCTGTTATGCCGTCTGCCGCTGCGTAATAAAACCCGGTGAAGCTCACCGCATCAGTTGCCGTAGCCTTATCGGTAAAGAGTGGGTTAGACGAGCTGGGGCTTTTTGCCAGGCGTTGAGATAAAGAAGCCAGGCCATCCAGTTGTTCTGGCGCAATGGCTTCCGCCGATTCAACAGAATAATTCAGCGAAACAGTCACGCCGCTATCCTGCTGCAGAGCTATATCAGCACTGCTACTTACATCTTGTGCACGTTCAGCATCTTTTGTTTTTGTTGAATATCCGGAAGTGGCGCGGCTGGAATTGTCAGACAACGACGACGTCACCGTTATTACGCTCCCGGCGAGTGACTTTGTGAAAAGAGTATTCATCCTTTTTCCCTGAGAATAGACATATACTCGTCTGTTATCGGCACAAAAGCGCAGATGTTTACACGATATTCAAGTAATACTAAAAAAACTGTTTAGCTGGGCATGAGATTTATTCGATTCAGCACGGTACTGAAGAAAAAAATGGTTTACCCTGGAAAACACTTTAGTATCAGAATGATGAATATAGAAACACATATTCCCCAGCCAGTTTTATTTATATTCAAGACCAGGGAAAACATAACAGCCGGGGATCGTGGTAAAAATACTCTGGCTGAAACTACCAAATATAGTAGGCATGAATGGCTGATGTGGAAGCAATAGCAGAAAATCAGGATTAATAATAATAGTTATTATTTACAATGAATGTCAATTTTACAGCACCTGAGATAGCCAGAGTCATATACATGATTTATGTTTCTCTTTAATAAAAACACTGCAGGTACTCTTATTAAAATAACATTATCTATACAGACCCCAAATGCAGATTTATTACCTGTTTTTTTAACAGAGGATAAATAAACCGGCTACATATTTAGGTAGCCGGAGGGATTAAATAAGGCACAGTTAACGTTAGAAATCGTAGGTCATCGATACTTTCAGGGTTCGTGGGTCGCCCTGGAAGATGTAATAACCGTAGCTTTCTACAGAAGACCAGTATTTCTCATTGGTGACGTTTTCAACACCAACACGCCATACCATTTCATTTTTGTCTTCGTTAATACGCATCCGGTAGCGCACACCTAAATCCAGTGTGGTGTAGCTGTCCAGTTTTTTGGTGTTCGCGGCATCGGCATACTGTGAGCCAGTATGGTTGACACGCGCGGTTGCTGTCAGCCCTTCCACATGGGGGATGTCATATTCTGCGCCCAGCACCCCCACAAAACGCGGCACACCAATGGCATCGTTTCCATCGTTGGTGCCACTTTCTGTCTTAGACAGTTCCGGGTCTATCCAGGTGGTGCTGGCATTCAAACGCAGGCCAAGTACTGGCTCACCAAACACATTCAGTTCAATACCACGGTTACGCTGCTCACCATCCAGGCGGGTGTAGTAACCTGAGCCGACATAGTCGTTAATCACTGAAGGTTTTTTGATTTCAAATAATGCGAGGGAACCTCCCACGCGGCCAAAATCCATTTTTACACCCACTTCGTTTTGTTTGGAGTGAATGATGCCCAGGCTTTGGCCGTAATTCAGTGCGCCCACACCAATGGAATCACCTGGTTGTAAAGCTTCGGTATGGTTGGCATACAAAGAAACCGGCTTCCATGGTTTATAAACAACACCATAAGTCGGCATCCAGCGGTTGTCTTCGAAATGCGAGGTTTCCGCTCCGGAGTTATAGTCATAGTTGACCAGAACCACTTTTTGATAGCGAGCACCCAGGGTAAACAGTAATTTATCGTCCAGCACACCCAGCGTATCGCTTAACAGCCAGCCCTGAGTACGGCTACGAATGGTTGGAGCCGGGTCGGAATATTTGCCACCAGAATAGTCTGTGCCTGGCATAGAGACAGACTGCGGGTCGTAGATATTCGTTGTGGCGGTGGGTGACAGCGCCATTTTGTAAGCGGCACGCGTCTGGCTGGTAGATGCCGCATAACCCACGTTAACATTGTGTGACACAAAACCAGTATCGAACTTACTTCGCAGACCTGCCATACCACTGAAAGTATTGATAATGGTATTGGTGTCCATGCGTGAAACTGTGGCATCACCCAGGGTATCCGTCAACGCTGGTGTGGTATATGTCCCGGTTTCATGAGCATGTTGCCCCCCCAATGCTGCATACGCTGTCAGGTGGCCTTCATCGAGCAAATCATACTCTGATTTCACCATACCGAATTCGTTTTCGATATCGCTGTAGCCCCATTTTTGACTGTAATTCGTGGTATGCCCGGGTACTGCCGGAATAAAATCGACACCACTGATATTCACACCATTACGGCTGCCATGGAAGGTTTTCTTCTGGTAACCAAAATCCAGCGAAGAACGCAGGCGGTCACCTTTATAATCCAGCCCAAGCGAAGCCAGAGTGGTACGGCGTTTATCGTTATCTACCGCACCTTCACCTTCACGGTGAACCAGGTTCACACGCGCACCGAACTGGTTGTTATCACCAAACCGGCGGCCCACATCCAGTGTTCCCCCTAATTGGGAATCCGAGGTGTAATCCACGCCAACGCGGGTAACTGGCGTATCTTCTGCACGTTTAGGTTCCAGGTTGATCATGCCGCCGACACCAGAACCGGCCGCACCATTTAATAGTGCGTTCGCGCCTTTGAAAATTTCAACGCGCTCCAGCATTTGGGTATCAACTACCTGGCGAGGAACCACACCAGGCAGGCCTCCCATTGTCATGTCATCGCCATCGAGCGTAAAACCACGAATACGATATGTTTCAGCGAAGTTGCCGTAACCCTGGCTGGACTGCACGCCAGCGTCATTTGCCACGACATCGGCAATGGTATGTGCCTGCTGGTCCTGGACTAATTTAGAGGTATACCCCACTACATTAAAAGGGACATCCATGGCACTTTGCTCACCTAACATTCCCAGACGGCCGCCATTTGCGACTTGCCCGTCCAGATAAGCGGGAACCAGTTCATCGCCACCTGGCTGGAAGGAAGTGTCGGGTGAAGCGGTCACCGTAATGGTGTCTACTTTCTGGGAGTGAGTAGCCCTGGGCTTTGAGGTATTTGTTGACTGGCTGTCCGTTGCTGTGCCCGCAGCAAGTGACGGGAAAATAGCGCTACTGATGAGCAACGCCAATATACAAGGCCCTTTGCCCACACAAGTTGACTGGCGGTTTGACACGGCTTTTCTCTCTTTTTATAAATGATAAGATTTATAATTTTGAGACCGATTATCATTTTTAGTTTGCTAAAATCAAGTCATTCTTTCCTTGCTAAGGATTGAGTATTTTACATAAATGAGAAGAATCAGTGCGTTAGAGGCAGCAAAAAAAAGAAATCTGTTTTCCCGGAAAAAAACACCCGGACAGATATTATATATCCGTAGCTTTAGATTACTGTTGTCGGTTGGTCGTAATGAAAAACGTGAAGAGCCACAATCTAGTGTTCAAAGCCGGGCAACACCGTTAATGCCACCAGATGCCATGGGTTGGGGAAATAAAAACCAGGGTTGTATTTGCCCATACAACAAGGGGCAAACCTGTTTTCCCCTTGTTGCCCACCAAAACTGTTAGTCGACATCTGCCAGGTCAAAGATTTCATCTACCATGCTACCTGCCAGACGGGAAGCAGAGCAAATACGTGGCATACCCAGCGCAATGTTTTGCCAACTTTGCGTCACTGACCATGTAACAGGTTGATACTCTCCATGGCTCCAGTCTCCCAACCAGCTCAGTAGTGCTTTCAGGTCCATCATGCCAGTGGCGGGAGGAAATGTAAGCCACTGATGATAGAAGTGCCGGGTTCGTGCTGATGCACCAATATCATAAGCCAGCTGCGCAACAGCCTGCTCCCGAACCGATTCCAACAGGGAGCGAGAATCTATGGCCTCATGCGCACGGCACACATCGCCAAACAATCCCCAACGCAATTCCTCCAGCGCAATATAACAGCGCGAAGCCGGAGAAAAGCGCTGATAATGCCCGGTACGCCAACGGGCAAACACTTGCTCACAATGAACCTGGGCCTGGTTAAGGCTGTCTGGCTTTTTCAGTTGAGCGTCCAGCCGCTGCTGACGCTGGCTTATCAGAGATTGCAGTTGCAGCAGATGATTTTCTCGCTCATGACCGGGAGGGCAACTGGCACGCAACACCTGGACCCGTGCAGCCAGCGAAGTCAGAGCAAACTGACTCAGTGCCATTTGACTGATAAACCACTGAAGCCAGGCCAGGTTAACATCGCCATGATCCATCGCCATTTCACTGGCATGCAAAACTTGACCGGCAGGGAGTTTCTGGCGAAATACCGCCTGCAGATGCATCCAAAACTGGTTGCTCTGTGGGTGGCGGTAGCGCTCCCGTCGCAGGTCAATATCGCTGGCAAGGTCGACAACAAACTTACCATTAATACACTCCAGCGTTTCTTCTGGTATTTCAATTAATGATGAATACGTCATTATTATTGTTCCGCTTTAAGCAGCGTCTGAATATCTTCCTGCAATAAACGTGTATCTTCCCGAATAAATGTGACTGTTGTGAGGCAGTGCTGTACGCGTTTACGTAACCCTTGTTGTTGTTCATGGCTTTGTTGGCGGGCCAGCATGCAGTGATTCAGGTTGCGCTGAATGGCCTCCAGCGCACCAGTCACCTCGGCAAAAAATGTTGCGAGACACTGGGTAACAGATACATCCAGTTGAGCGTATACCGCCCCCCGCATTTGTTCACAGGCCTGAGTAATATGCTGGATAAGTTTTGTCTGTAGTTCATTAAGGTTAATCACAAACTGGCGAGAATAATCCGTATTCCCCTCCAGTTGATCCGTTGCACCATTAAACCAACGTTGCATTGCGGAACGAATCCCGGTTTGCATTTGTGTATTGACGGTGCGCTGTTCTGTCAACGCATCGGCAAAACAGGAGGCGACACTGGCATCCAGCAACATATTTTGAATATCCGGCAAAGAGAGAGGCTCCTTGACACAAGTGTCAAGCCCGGCACTCAGGCGTTGTTCAATAGGCTCAAGTGTTTGCCGAAAAATCACTGTTAACGTTTGTTTCAGTGTTTCTGCTATTGCAGACAGCGTCGATGCCATATGGCCCTGAGCCCATGTCATGATCGCTTCACAGGAATGGCTTATCTTAAACAGACTGAGTCTTGCCAGATTTTCGGTACCAGAAACCAGCAGCCTTTCTCCCGGGGTAAAATCCGGTTCATGATACAGCAATGAGGGCACTTTTTTCGTTATCATTGCTGGCACAACACCGCGTTCAAAGTAGCTTTTCAGGGCTTCATGAACCCGCTGCTTGCACAGGTCAAGATGATTGCTTATCTGCCCAATCGCCTCTTCCATTTCCATTTGAATGCGTTGGGCAACCTGAGCCTGACACGAATATAAGGTGGAAATATCCAGCTCAAGGCTCTGAATATGCGCCTGCAGGCTGTCATTATCCATATTTAACCCTTGTGCACGCAGAAACAGAAACTCACTGGCAAGACGGGAATAACTATTTAATTTTTGTACTGCCGAGTGCAAGGCAAAAAGTGAGGCCTTCCCATGCGCCGCATCCAGGATGGTGCTAATGGGGCGTTCCAGTAAAGAATCCTCCCAGAGTAGCTGCGCCGCCTGCTCTACATGGGGAATGTTTGCGAGATCAGCCAGTTGCCAGCGACGCCCTAATGCCGCATCGGCAAAATCCTGCACCCAACGATGTTGGTCTGGATTAGGCAGGCAACCATGCTGTTCAATTTCATGTTTTGCCCGGTAAGCGAGGTAACCCCACATTGAAGACACCGGGAAAATATGCTCGGGCGAGATAACCCCACGCATCAAAGAACCCGCTATCAGAGCGCGAATTTGCTTTTCGTCATCGCTATTACGATCTTTTTGATCAAATTTGTTGACCAGCGCATATACAGGCACTTTATCCCCAACCTGTGCCACCACCCGACGCATTTCATCATCGGATATGGACTTAAGTTGAGTGTAATCCAGTACCACCATAACCGCCGAGGCGCGGCTTAATTGTTCTTTTAACATTTGCTGCAAATAAGGCTGGCCAGCTTCGTTAGGCCCCGGTGTATCCAGCAATGTCAACTGACCATAGGGCGTTTCCTGCTCAGACAGGTGAACAAACTCCACCTCAATCACAGGAATATGTTCAATCGCAGTATACGCAGCAAAAGGAAAATCAATATTGAGTACCTGAGACAACCGTACCAGGTCATTCAGGCTTTTCAGGCAGTAAAAGATAGGCTGGGCACCCAGATAGTGCCGTTCAAATCCCTGCTTATCAATAATGCGCTGAATCAGGGTTTCCATATCGTGGTCTATTTCCAGACGCTCTTCCAGCGCTTGCCGGTCTGAGTGTACCAGGCAGGTGTGTAAATTCTCCATCAATGCTTCAATGGGCAAAACATGCGGGAAATAGAGACGGGGTTCCCGTTGGCCCGGAGTGTGGCGAATCAGTGTTGGCAATGCCGTCATAGGCCGGTTACGGTTGGGCAGTACTTCTGTACCAATAATGGCGTTAATCGTCGTAGACTTGCCTGCTTTCATGGTGCCGACAATTGCCAGTACCATTTCTTGATGTGTGAGCTTACGCAACTCACTTTGCAAGATTTCATGCTGCCTTTGTATGCCATTAAGACTGAAATGGTTTGCGTTTGCAGCAACAGTGCTGTCTGTCGCTGCAACAGGTGGACTTGAAGCAGGGAACTGTTGAATCGAGTCAAGCTGCGAAATAGCCAGTTGCAATAGCCGCTCCGCCTCCTGGCTTAATTCAAATACTGTCTGTGTGTGCATAGAACCTTTCCTTAATGCAAATCATCAGGCGTGATAATCACGTCCCTTATTTTTTAGTTATGAAATAGCCTGGAACTATTTATTTTTAATATAAAGAAAAACCATTACCCGCAGGTAAGGAAGCAAAAAGATTTCTTTTCTATTCAATCAGTCAGCATGACACAACACTGGCAACAACCCTCCCCAGGTAAATAAACCCAGGGTATCAATCAGCAAAAAGAGTGTTCCCACACCAGTGAGTGTTGCATTGCGGTGGCAGCCAATAAGAGAGTGAGCTACCTAAAACCGCCAATGAAGAATAACACTATCTTATTAGCTTTCACGATATGTTGTTCGCATATTTAAAGCAACTTATTGATTGTGACAATGAAAAATCAGGCTTTCTCCCTCCCTGTTCACAGCATTAATTTGTGTTAAGTTAAGTTAATATTGAGAATCACTCTCATTAAAATAAGCACCAGGTGTCACGGGGATTCCGCTGTACCAGCAGAATTACGTCATCAAAAGCAACTGATACTTCTCAAGCATAAAAATGGCAAATTACTTACTCATCTTGTTGTTAATTAACATTTTTATAATTAACTAATTCATATCAATCTCAAAAAAACCACACAATAACCATAAGAAATAAGTTATAATCTCCCTGTTTTTACCATTTAATGATACTTATCTGCGGATTACCGGCTTTATCTCTGAAGAATTCGTCCGAAATGGCTTGCCACTACCATAGTTGGCTGATTTTTCGTTCCATATCTGGCAGAGAGTGCCTGTACCAGTAACACAAAAAAGGATACGCCATGCAATTGCCTCAATGCCCCAAATGCCAGTCTGAATATACATACCAGGATAATCTGATGTATGTCTGCCCGGAGTGTGCTCACGAATGGCGTGACGATGAACCCACACACCAGGATGATACTCTGGTGGTGAGGGATGCCAACGGGAATACCCTCATTGATGGCGACACTGTCACCGTGATTAAGGATCTGAAAGTAAAAGGAAGCTCTTCCACGCTGAAAATTGGCACTCGGGTGAAGAATATTCGTCTGGTTGAAGGTGACCATAATATCGATTGCAAAATCGATGGTTTCGGGCCGATGAAACTTAAATCTGAGTTTGTTAAGAAGAACTGATTCGTTTCACCTCCCGCTAGTGGGAGGTTTTTATTATTACTTTCAAAAATAAATAATAGTTTTTCAGTACCCTTTATCATCTACGGCACATTAGACAAAAGCCACGTTCTTTTTTTACATCGGGTAATATCCTGGTAAAACACTAAACTATTAGTTTAGTAGTACAATTCCCACATAAAGCAAATATTTAAAATCATATAAAATCAACATATTAAGTAAAACAAAAATAAATTTAATTGTTAGCCATAATTAAATCATTCCCGCTTATTATCTGGTGAAAATTTTTTAGATGCCCATCACTTTTTAATACTAAAGATATATTAAGAAATGCCGAAATCATCTGTTAATCCCACAATGACACCAGGTATAAACAAATGCGCCAACAGCCTTTTGTGACAGACACTGAATATGAGTTGACGGACAACACGACACTGATGTCTACCACTGATCTTCAGAGTTATATCACTTATGCGAATGACAGCTTTATTGAAGTCAGTGGCTTCTCAAGTGATGAGCTTATTGGTCAGCCACATAATCTGGTACGTCATCCGGATATGCCCCGCCAGGCATTTGCCGATATGTGGGCAACATTAAAACGCGGAGAACCCTGGACCGGGCTGGTAAAAAACCGCCGGAAGAATGGAGATTATTATTGGGTACGGGCGAATGCCGTACCTATTGTACGTAATGGGCAGCCAACAGGATATATGTCTATTCGCACCAAACCCTCACGCGAGGAAATTCGCGAAGCCGAAATACTCTACCGGGCCATGAATGAAGGGCGCGCAACCAGGCTGACATTACGTAATGGTCTGGTCGTCAAAAAAGGGTTCTCTTCACTATTCTCATTAACCAAAACACTCTCGCTGCGCTGGCGTATTCGCCTGCCATTACTGGTGGCACTGCTATTATCCTCAGCAGTAATGCATTTTGTAAGTATCTCACTGCATGAGTACCTGATTATGTTGGGGCTGAATACGGTTTTGTTTGTTTTGACAGGCCTGTTTCAGGAGCGCCAGATAGCTACGCCTGCAGAAAAATTGCATAAACAGGCGCTGATGGTAGCAACAGGTAATAACCATAATGTCGACCATATGCAACGCTCGGATGAAGTTGGTATTACTTTGCGCTCAATCAGCCAGTTGGGCCTGATGTTTCGCTGGTTAATTAATGATGTCAGTGGCCAGGTATGTAGTGTGCGCACAGGCAGTGATGCTCTGGCACAGGGAAATGAAGACCTTAATGAGCGCACCCGGCAAACAGCAGTGAACGTGCAGCAAACCCTGGCAACCATGACACAGTTATCCGATACCGTACGTGAAAATACCAATACCGCCGCCCAGGCGAATAAACTTTCCGGGCAGGCAAGCAATGCAGCCACCCATGGCGGGCAAGTGATGGAAACAGTCATTGCCACGATGAACCAAATAGCTGAAAGTACTAAACAAATTGACAGTATTACGTCTCTGATTGACAGCATTGCGTTTCAAACCAATATCCTGGCCCTGAACGCTGCAGTTGAAGCAGCCCGGGCCGGTGAGCAGGGTAAAGGCTTTGCTGTCGTGGCCGGTGAAGTTCGCAGCCTGGCTCAACGCAGTGCCAAAGCGGCCAGTGATATTCGTCAATTAATTGAGTCCAGCTCTTCGCGGGTAGAATCCGGAGCAGAAGAAGTGCAGAAAGCCGGAGAAACAATGCACGATATTGTTGAGCAGGTGAAAAATGTGACTCAGCTTATCGCTCAAATCAGCGATGCGACGGCAGACCAGGCGCACAGTCTTTCTGAGATAACCAAAGCCGTTGATCAACTTGATCATATTACTCACCAGAATGCCACGCTGGTTGACCAGGGTGCCCAGGCCTCAGCGTCTGTGCGACACCAGGCTTCCCGCCTGGAAGATGCCGTCAATGTGTTTCGTTAACAGATTGCCAGCAAACACTGGCAAATCTGCTGATTCAGCATTTCGGTGTACTTGAGGGATAGTAAAAATCACACTATGTTGATTAGCATATCCCTTACTCAACAGCTGTTCCAGGAGACGTCATGCCGATCGAACTCCGCCCTGCCCGGCTTAACGATGCCGACACGTTATACCAGCTCATTTGCGAACTGAAACAAACCACATTTGACCGGGACGCCTTTCTCAGTGGGCTGGCTCGTAACCTGGATGATCCGCAGCGTTTTTACCAGCTTGCACTCCAGGATAACCACCCGGTGGGTATGATTAGCCTGCAAATGCAATTTCACCTGCACCATGTACGTTGGATTGGTGAAGTCCAGGAACTGGTTGTAATGCCTGAATCGCGCGGGTACAACACAGGCCAACGCCTGCTGGCCTGGGCCGAAAGTAAAGCCCGTGAGTGGGATGCCGAGCTGCTTGAGTTATCCTGTGGTGCTCTGCGCAAAGACGCACACCGTTTTTATTTACGCGAAGGCTACGAACCTACACATATGCGCTTCACCAAACGCCTGTAACTTCCGCCATTCATCTCTACTTTCGACACGTCATATCTGACGAAGGCCTGTCTTTCGTCAGAGCTTTGTCAAAAAAAACACCGTAATATCCTGATTAGTTCCGGGCTTATTTAGCTGGCACAGAAAATGCATTGATGGGCGCGCGTGATGGCATGCCACACGCTTACTCTTATCACTGGAGCCAATCGGATGAAAAAAGTTGTCACGGTTTGCCCTTATTGCGCATCAGGTTGCAAAATCAACCTGGTGGTTAATAACGGCAAAATCGTCAAGGCCGAAGGCGCAAACGGGAAAACCAATGAAGGCGATTTGTGCCTGAAAGGGTATTACGGCTGGGATTTTATCAATGATACCCAGATCCTCACTCCCCGCCTGAAGTCCCCCATGATTCGTCGCCAACGCGGCGGCAAACTGGAAGCCGTTTCTTGGGATGTTGCGCTGGATTATGTCAGCGAACGCCTGAGTGCGATTAAACAGAAATATGGCCCGAATGCCATTATGACCACCGGGTCTTCCCGTGGTACGGGCAACGAAACCAATTACGTGATGCAAAAATTTGCGCGCGCCGTTATTGGCACCAATAACGTCGATTGCTGCGCACGCGTCTGACACGGCCCTTCGGTTGCAGGTCTGCACCAGTCGGTCGGTAATGGCGCAATGAGTAATGCCATCAACGAAATTGACGACACAGATTTACTGTTTATTTTCGGCTATAACCCTGCGGATTCGCATCCTATTGTTGCGAAGCATGTTCTGCGCGCAAAACAAAATGGCGCAAAAATCATTGTGTGTGACCCGCGCAAAATTGAAACCGTACGTATTGCCGACCAACACCTTGCTTTGCGTAATGGTTCTAATATTGCCCTGCTCAATGCTCTGGGCCATGTGATCATCGAAGAAAACCTGTACGACAAAGACTTCGTTGCCACACGCACAGAAGAATTCGGGGAATACCAGAAAATTGTTGCGGGCTATACCCCGGAATCCGTCGAAGACATTACAGGGCTGAGTGCACAACAAATCCGCCTAGCGGCCCGGACCTATGCTGGCGCTAAAACTGCGATGATCTTGTGGGGCATGGGCGTCACGCAATTCTACCAGGGCGTGGAAACTGTTCGTTCCCTGACAAGCCTTGCATTGCTGACCGGGAACCTGGGCAAACCCCATACTGGCGTTAACCCGGTACGTGGCCAGAACAATGTTCAGGGTGCCTGCGATATGGGCGCACTGCCGGATACTTTCCCAGGCTACCAGTACGTGAACAACCCTGAGCACCGCGCAAAATTTGCCAGTGCATGGGGCGTGGATTCACTGCCAGCAGAAACGGGATACCGCATCAGCGAGCTACCGCACCGCGTTGCCCACGGGGAAGTAAGAGCCGCTTACATTATGGGTGAAGACCCGTTGCAAACAGATGCTGAACTCTCTGCGGTACGCCAGGCGTTTAATGACCTGGAACTGGTTATTGTTCAGGACATCTTCATGACCAAAACCGCATCTGCAGCGGATGTCATCCTGCCATCCACTTCGTGGGGTGAGCATGAAGGGGTATACACAGCGGCAGATCGTGGCTTCCAGCGCTTCTTTAAAGCGGTGGAACCCCAGTGGGACCTGAAGACAGACTGGCAAATTATCAGTGAAATCGCCACGCGCATGGGTTACCCGATGCATTACAACAACACCCAGGAAATTTGGGATGAGTTGCGGCATCTGTGCCCGGATTTTTATGGGGCAACCTATGAAAAAATGGGCGAGCTGGGCTTTATTCAGTGGCCGTGCCGCGATACCGGGCCAGAAGACCAGGGCACTTCTTACCTGTATGCGAAACAGTTCGACCGCGCTAATGGTCTGGGGCAGTTCTACACCTGTGACTGGGTGGCTCCGCAGGACAGGCTTACAGAGGAATACCCCATGGTGTTGTCTACCGTGCGTGAAGTGGGCCACTACTCTTGTCGTTCCATGACCGGCAACTGTGCGGCACTGGCAGCACTGGCAGATGAACCCGGCTATGCGCAAATCAATACTCAGGATGCGATACAACTGGGTATTGAAGATGAAACGCTGGTATGGGTGCATTCCCGTAAAGGTAAAATTATCACCCGAGCCCAGGTCAGTGACCGGCCCAACAAAGGCGCTATCTACATGACATATCAATGGTGGATAGGTGCCTGTAATGAGCTGGTAACTGAAAACCTGAGCCCGATAACCAAAACGCCGGAGTATAAATACTGTGCTGTCCGGGTTGAGCCCATTGCGGACCAGAGTGCAGCGGAACAGTACGTTATAGAGAGTTATAACGCACTGAAAAACCGCCTGCGGGAAAGTGCGCAAGGGTAACAACATCAGTGTGCTATCTCACCAGCCGTACACCAACAGGTGTGCGGCTTTTTTATTCGAACCGGTATTGTCCTGCTATTGTACAACCAGGATGAAACTCATATGACATCCTTCCGGTAGCAGACAAAATACTCAGTCAGAAACGCTATTCACCTGTTCTCTCTTCATTTTTCGGTAATGTTCGTTAATACATTTCGCACTATTTTCCGCTCTGCTTCAAAGAATGTTTGGTGTTTTATTAAACCACTTTAAACAATGCGTGATCTCTCGCCCAAAAAGTAAACAAAGCCATAAGGCCCACTTCAATTAACCTTTTCGCGACATATTATTAACATCAGGAAAGGAGAAAAAACTATGAGCCAAATTCACAAGCACCCAATTCCCGCAACTATTGCGGAACGCTGCCTGATAAATCCGGAACAATATGCGGCAATGTACCAACAATCATGCCAGGATCCTGACACATTCTGGGGTGAACAGGGCAAGATCCTTGACTGGATCAAGCCATATACCAAAGTAAAGAACACCTCGTTTGCACCGGGAAATGTGTCGATTAAGTGGTATGAGGATGGCACCCTTAACCTGGCGGCTAACTGTCTGGACCGCCATCTCGCGACCCGCGGCGACCAGGTGGCTATCATCTGGGAAGGCGATGATGCCAGCCAAAGTAGTACACTGACTTATCGTGAACTGCACCGTGACGTCTGCCGCTTTGCCAATGTGTTAACTCAGCAAGGTATTCGTAAAGGCGATGTGGTGGCGATTTATATGCCAATGGTACCGGAAGCCGCCGTTGCCATGCTGGCCTGCGCCCGTGTGGGTGCCGTTCACTCCGTTATTTTTGGTGGATTTTCCCCGGAGGCTGTTGCCGGGCGTATTGTGGATTCCAGCGCAAAAATGGTGATTACCGCCGATGAAGGCGTTCGCGCCGGGCGGGGAATTCCACTGAAAAAGAACGTCGATGAAGCCCTTGAGCATCCGGAAGTCACCACAATTGAGCATGTGATAACGCTTAAACGTACCGGCGGCGCTGTTCAATGGCATGAAGGCCGCGACCTGTGGTGGCACGATTGTATGGCTGGCGCCAGCGATGAACACCAGGCCGTTGAAATGAGTGCGGAAGACCCACTGTTCATCCTCTATACCTCCGGTTCAACCGGCAAGCCAAAAGGTGTGTTGCATACTACAGGTGGCTACCTGGTTTATGCCGCTACCACATTTAAATATGTTTTTGACTACCACGATGGTGACATTTACTGGTGCACTGCCGATGTGGGCTGGGTGACCGGGCACAGCTACCTGCTTTATGGGCCACTGGCCTGCGGCGCCACCACGCTGGTATTTGAAGGCGTGCCTAACTGGCCGAAGCCGAACCGTATGGCACAAGTGGTCGATAAGCATAAAGTTAATATTCTGTACACCGCACCGACCGCAATCCGGGCGCTTATGGCAGAAGGTGACAGTGCTATAGAGGGCACAGACCGCTCATCATTACGTATTCTGGGCTCAGTGGGCGAACCGATTAATCCGGAAGCCTGGGAGTGGTACTGGAAAAAAATCGGCAACGAGAAATGCCCGGTTATGGATACCTGGTGGCAAACCGAAACCGGTGGTTTCATGATAACCCCGTTACCCGGCGCAACTGAACTGAAAGCAGGTTCGGCCACCAGGCCTTTCTTCGGTGTACAACCGGCACTGGTTGATAACGAAGGTAATCTGCTGGAAGGCGCGACAGAAGGTAACCTGGTTATCACTGATTCCTGGCCCGGCCAGGCCCGCACCCTGTTTGGCGATCATGCTCGTTTTGAACAGACCTACTTTTCGACCTTTAAAAACCGCTATTTCAGTGGAGATGGTGCGCGCCGCGATGAAGATGGTTATTACTGGATAACCGGGCGCGTAGACGATGTGCTGAATGTATCCGGCCACCGCCTGGGTACTGCCGAAATTGAATCGGCACTGGTCTCCCACCCACTGATTGCTGAAGCTGCCGTGGTCGGGATCCCCCATAACATTAAAGGCCAGGCTATTTATGCTTACGTCACCCTGATTCATGGCGAAGAACCCACACCGGCACTGTATACCGAAGTACGTAACTGGGTACGCAAAGAGATTGGGCCACTGGCAACACCTGATGTGTTGCACTGGACTGATGCCTTGCCGAAGACCCGTTCAGGGAAAATCATGCGCCGTATTCTGCGCAAAATCGCCGCCGGTGATACCAGCAACTTTGGCGATACTTCGACCCTGGCAGATCCCGGTGTTGTAGAAAAATTACTGGAGGAAAAACAGTCAATTAAAATGCCATCGTAATTCGGCACGATACACCGCCCTGCATACTGCGTGCAGGGCGCAATCTGTGATGCATACAGCTCGATACGCTAAATATTCTAACTATAACCCCCAACAACAACAAAACTGACCTTACCTCTGGAGATGCTGCGATGAATGATACCGTTTATCAGCAGGTACAAAACACCCCATATTTCAAGGAACTGGTACATAAAAGGCAACGGTTTGCCGCCTTCCTGACCACTATTATGTTGGTGGTTTATTTTGGTTTTATCATGCTTATCGCTTTTGCCCCCGAATGGTTGGGGACCCCGCTGGGGCCAGACACTAATGTCACCCGCGGCATACCCGTAGGTATTGGCATTATCGTACTGTCGTTTGTGCTGACAGGCGTGTATGTCTGGCGAGCAAATGGCGAATTTGACCGACTCACGAAGGCCATTATCAGCGAGGTAAAACCATCATGATGCGTTTGTTGACCACATTACTTATGATGGGATTGCCACTGGCCGGACAGTGTGCGGATGCCATCACCGGGGAAGTTAAACGCCAGCCAACTAACTGGCAGGCAATTATTATGTTTGTCATTTTTGTCGTGCTGACACTCGGGATAACCTGGTGGGCTTCCCGCCGGACCCGCTCCAGAAGCGACTACTACACCGCTGGCGGGAATATCACCGGCTTCCAGAACGGCCTGGCGATTGCCGGTGACTTTATGTCTGCGGCATCCTTTCTGGGGATTTCCGCGCTGGTATATACCTCTGGCTACGATGGCCTTATCTATTCCTTAGGCTTCCTGGTCGGCTGGCCGATTATTCTGTTTCTGATAGCCGAACGCCTGCGTAATCTCGGCCGCTATACCTTTGCAGACGTGGCATCTTATCGCCTGCAACAACGCCCGATTCGTACCTTGTCTGCCTGCGGTTCACTGGTGGTGGTAGCGTTGTACCTGATTGCACAGATGGTCGGCGCAGGTAAACTTATCCAGTTGTTATTTGGCCTGAACTACCATGTTGCGGTGGTGATGGTGGGTGTGTTGATGGTGATGTATGTGCTGTTTGGCGGCATGCTGGCCACCACCTGGGTGCAAATCATCAAGGCTGTACTGCTATTGTTTGGTGCCAGTTTTATGGCGATTATGGTCATGAAACATGCCGGATTCAGTTTTAATAACCTGTTTACCGAAGCGATGTCGGTGCACCCTAAAGGTGGCGCGATTATGCGGCCTGGCGGGTTAGTGAGTGACCCGATATCCGCCCTGTCTCTGGGGCTTGGGCTGATGTTTGGTACTGCCGGGTTACCACATATTCTGATGCGTTTCTTCACCGTCAACGACGCCCGTGAAGCACGCAAAAGTGTGTTCTATGCTACTGGGTTTATGGGGTATTTCTACTTCCTGACCTTCATTATCGGCTTTGGTGCCATTATGTTAGTGGGTGCAAACCCGACGTTTAAAGACGCTGCTGGAGCACTGATTGGCGGCAACAATATGGCGGCGGTTCACCTGGCGGATGCTGTAGGTGGCAATCTGTTCCTGGGCTTTATCTCTGCCGTGGCGTTCGCCACTATTCTGGCCGTTGTCGCCGGTCTGACGCTGGCCGGTGCGTCTGCGGTGTCCCACGATTTGTATGCCAACGTTATTCGCAAAGGCGCAACGGAACGCCAGGAGTTAAAAGTTTCCAAAATTACTGTCCTGGTGCTGGGTGTGGTGGCAATTCTGCTGGGGATTTTGTTCGAGAAACAGAATATTGCGTTTATGGTGGGCCTAGCCTTCTCCATTGCCGCCAGTTGTAACTTCCCGATTATTCTGCTGTCGATGTACTGGTCCAAACTGACCACACGCGGCGCAATGACTGGCGGCTGGTTAGGTTTGCTCACCGCAGTCGTGCTGATGGTGCTTGGCCCAACCATTTGGGTGAAAATCCTTGGCCACGCCACTGCAATATTCCCTTACGAATACCCGGCGCTGTTCTCCATGCTTGCGGCCTTTATTGGTGTCTGGTTCTTCTCCGCTACCGATACCAGCGAAGCAGGTAAACATGAACGTTCGCTGTTCCAGGCGCAGTTTATCCGTTCGCAAACCGGCATCGGTATTGAGCAGGGGAAATCGCACTAACATTGTTTTCTCCCCCGGTTCGCCGGGGGATTATCAAAACATCTCCCAGCCCCCCTGAGGCGGCCAGTACCATAATTATCCCCGACAACATCATCGCCAGGCGCAAAAACACAGCAACATCCCCGCCAGATTGGCAGGCAGCGGCAAACGCCACCCTGCACCAGGTATTCCGGTAGTACAAATAAATCCGTATACAGCACAACCTGAACCGGAGCCTGCAGGCGTTATAGCATGCCCTGTACCAGTATTCGTAATGCAATGATCATAGCCAGAATATCCTGAAATTATCGGCAAAGAAGGCGCAGTATAAGAAAGCGATAAAATTCCAGAAATGAATTAACATTATCGAAATCATAGTTAAATGGCATAGTTTGGGAGGACAGGTATGGATATACGCATGTTGCGTTATTTTGTTGAGGTGGTGCGCCAGCAAAGCTTTACCCGTGCTGCCGAAAGCTTATTTGTTACTCAGCCCACTATCAGTAAGATGCTGCGCAATCTCGAAGATGAATTAGGCACCACGCTACTGATTCGCCAGGGGCGTAAATTGTCGCTCACTGATACCGGGCAAGCCGTGTATGACAAAGGCCGGGTGATTCTGGATAACGTTCAGCAACTCCAGTCAGAACTGAGCGATATTCGCCAGTTGAACCACGGTACTTTGCGCCTTGGGATCCCGCCAATGGTAGGGATGATTATGGCCTCCCCGATTGCCCACTTTCGCCAAAAATACCCGGGAGTAGAGTTAAAAATTTCCGAATTTGGTGGGCTGAAAGTGCAACAGGCAGTACAAAATGGCGAACTGGATGTCGCTGTAACGGCACTACCTGTTGAAGACGAACAACATTTCACTACGCTGCATGTGGCACAACACCCTTTGTGCGTAGTGGTTCCCAAAGGTTCTAAATGGGCGGCTATGGTCACCATTTCCCCCACGCAACTGGCCGATGTACCGTTACTGATTTATAACGAGGATTTTTCCCTCAGTCACCAGTTGATGCAGATGTTCACCGGGTCAGGGATTACCCCAAGAATTGCGGTGCGTAGTGGGCAGTGGGATTTTCTGGCTGCCATGGTGCAGGCCCAGGTAGGTCTGGCTATTTTGCCCGAACCCATTTGCCAAAAACTGGATTCAGGCTTGTTAAGCTGGCGGCCTCTGGACAGCGAACTGCACTGGGCCCTGGCGATGATTTGGCGTAACGAGGGCTATCTTTCCCACAGTGCCCAAGCCTGGATAACGTGTTGCAAGAACCACTGGCCGCCATCAGGCAGCCTGTAACATTAACTACGTTCAATAAGCAATGTTTCCAGCAGGTCCAGGTCATGGACCATTTTTAGCAGGGTTTCATTACTGATCTGCTTAGTCGCCCGCAGGTGGTAAAGTTCCGCCCGCTCAGAACGCAATGCTGTCAGTCGCAGGCGCCGCTCAAGGTTTTCTTCTTGCGCTGTGCTTGTGTCATCACTGCGTCCCCCTGCTCTGCGCCGCAGGTTGCCGATAATCCTGGAGCTCACTTCCCGGATAACTTCGTCATCAATATTCTCTTTACTGTCTGCCGCCAACCTTTCCGCCATTTTCTGCACAGTCACAATAGCCACTTCAGCCGTTGCCGACCGGGCAACACGCTCTTCCCGGGAAATCAGCGTGTGGTCAGTCACCGTGATATGGCGCAGTAATAATGGCAGCATCACCACGCCAACAACCAGTGAGAAAAGAATCACACCCGCGGAAATAAACACCATTTCATAGCGGGCAGGGAACAGTGAACCGTCTTTCAGAAACAAGGGGATAGCGAGCACACCAGCCAGTGTCAGCGCCCCACGAACTCCCGCAAAAGCAGCGATAGATAACTCACGAGTGCTCCAGTCAGAAAAAGACATAGGGTTGTTTTGCAAAAAACGCAAACTGAACCGTTTCATCACCCATAGCCAGGTAAAACGCACAGCTATCAGGGCGATATAAATCACCACAATATCAGCAAACAGCATCCACACTTCAACGTTCGGATCGGCACTGGCGGTTGCCAGTGAAGTTTCCATAATGCCCGGTAGCTGTAGCCCCAACAGCAAAAAAACCATGCCGTTAAACACAAACTCCAGCATAGCCCAGACACTGTTCGCCCGTAATCGCATAGCCAGTGGCGCAGTACGCATTACCCCTGAACGGGTTATTGTCATCCCGGCAGCTACCGCAGCGAGAATGCCAGAAACACCAAAATGCTCGGCAATGAGATACGAAGCAAACGGTAGCAGGAACAGCAGTAAGATTTGCGTGGCAGGTTCATCGCCACTCCAGCGGCTCATCAGGCGCAATGAACGGCCATACACCAGGCTGACAATAATACCGGCAACCAGCCCGCCAATAGCCACTTTGAGGAATTCAACAGTCGCACCGCCCACGGTGAATACCATGGTGCCCATGACAACCGCGACCGCGAATTTCAGTGATACCAGGCCGGACGCGTCGTTCATCAGCGCTTCACCCTGCAGGATCCCCATAATTTTTTTCGGTATGCGCCCTTCACCAACAATTCCGGACAGCGCCACAGCGTCGGTAGGCGAAAGCACGGCAGCCAGAGCAAAAGCGGGCACTAATGGAATACCGGGCACCAGCCAGTAAATCAGGAAACCGATTCCCGCCACGGTGATGAGTACCAGCACCAGCGCAAGGCCAATAATCTCGCGACCATGTTGTAAGAACTCCGAGGTTGGCGTTTTCCAGCCATCGGCAAACAGCAATGGCGGGATAAACAGCACCAGGAACAGCTCCGGGTTGAAGTCCACATGCAGGCCAAACTGCGGCCAGGCGAACAATGCACCCAGCGCGATTTGCATTAAAGGTAATGGAACCCGAAATGGCAACATGCGTGTCACCATCCCGGAAAGGGAGACCAGTAAGGTCATAATCAGAATCGTGAAGAAAATTTCCATGTTTTCCTGCGATGTATAATTGCGGGTGATTGTTATGTCTGAAGAGTGGTACAACCTGATAGTAAAGTAATTTTTACCGAGTTGAAAATCAAAGCGCAGTCTTGCTTCTGAACAGAACGCAAAACTGCAGGTACAGTAAAATGACCTGCCAGCACAGAGCCAGTTGCGCGCCGTGTCCATCACACTGCCTTTTCTCACTACCAGAGCCCGGCGCCCGCCTGTAATATCTCAGCAAAAATCAAAGAAAACAGACAACGCACAAATCCCACAGCCACACCAGACAACACAAAAAGCCCCGCCACTTGCAGCGAGGCCGGTTCGCGTAAGACCGGTGAACCGCAGAAAGGAAGACAAGGTTATTCCGCCCGGATAGCGGAATAAGGCGAAACGAGGCATGGATGCCGAGTCGAGCCGGCCGCAGGCTGACTGCCCGGAGGTGAACGCAGTGCGCAGCACCGGTCGCCCGCGAAAACGGGGATTGCAAAGGGGGCGAGCCCCCTTAGCCCGTTCACAGGCTGTGAAGTCACATTAACCACCCGACTTCAAGTGAACGGAACTTTCACATCAGTCCAGGTGAACGGAAACAGCCACACTGACACAGTGAACACAGCAGTCACCACTGTAACAATAATCTGCCAGCACAGAGCCAGTTGCGCGCCGTGTCAGCCATACTGCTTTCTCTCACCACCGGCGCCCGCAGGGGGCACTGGCCCCCTGCACCCCCTTTTGTGGCCGGCAAAATCGCCGCTGCGCGGACATTCGGCTTACCCCGGCGCCCTGTTCGGGTACCGCTCCGAGTCGGCTTCCTGCCTCCCGTCGCTCTGCCTGCGTCCTGCAGGCAGCCCCGGCCCGCCAGGCACGCCTCAACGATTTAGAGGCCACCCAAACCCACCCGTTTGTAAGCCAGCAGCAAAAAATAAATAAAGACATACCGGGTACAAATCCTCCAGCCACACCAGACAACACAAAAAGCCCCGCCACTTGCAGCGAGGCCGGTTCGCGTAAGACCGGTGAACCGGAGAAAGGAAGACAAGGTTATTCCGCCCGGATGGCGGAATAAGGCGAACCGAGGCATGGATGCCGAGTCGAGCCGGCCGCAGGCTGACTGCCCGGAGGTGAACGCAGTGCGCAGCACCGGTCGCCCGCGAAAACGGGGATTGCAAAGGGGGCGAGCCCCCTTAGCCCGTTCACTGGCTGTGAAGCCACATTAACCACCCGACTTCAAGTGAACGGAACTTTCACATCAGTCCAGGTGAACGGAAACAGCCACACTGACACAGTGAACACAACAGTCACCACTGTAACAATAATCTGCCAGCACAGAGCCAGTTGCGCGCCGTGTCAGCCATACTGCTTCCTCTCCCCCCCTGCGCCCGGCGCCCGCAGGGGGCACTGGCCCCCTGCACCCCCTTTTGTGGCCGGCAAAATCGCCGCTGCGCGGACATTCGGCTTACCCCGGCGGCCTGTTCGGGTACCGCTCCGAGTCGGCTTCCTGCCTCCCGTCGCTCTGCCTGCGTCCTGCAGGCAGCCCCGGCCCGCCAGGCACGCCTCAACGATTTAGAGGCCACACCCCACACCCGCCTGTCATATCTCAGCAAAAATCAAAGAAAACAGACAACGCATAAATCCAACAACCACACCTGACAACACAAAAAACCCCGCTACTTGCAGCGAGGGTTGTGTCGCGTAAGACCGGTGAACCGGAGAAAGGAAGACAAGGTTATTCCGCCCGGATGGCGGAATAAGGCGAAACGAGGCAGGACGCCGAGTCGAGCCGGCCGCAGGCTGACTGCCCGGAGGTGAACGCAGTGCGCAGCACCGGTCGCCCGCGAAAACGGGGATTGCAAAGGGGGCGAGCCCCCTTAGCCCGTTCACTGGCTGTGAAGCCACATTAGCCCCATCACTTCAGGTGAACGGAACTTTCACCACACTGGAAGTGAATGGAAACAGCGACACATTACACTAAGCAAAGTGAACCGCCCCCCACCACACTTATTCTCAGCGCTTACGCATATCCGGAATAATCAGATCGCCACGGAGTACACACCCACCAAGCATCTGCGTTTTTTCATCCAGCCAGGCCACAATTCTTGCTGCCATCGCATCCAACGAATATTCAATTGCCGGTATCGTCGGTATGCCCGGTAAATGCAGTGAACCTGCCAGGCTAAACACCATGACATCCTCAGGTACTGATTTATTAAACGCCTGTAATTGCGGAATCACTCGCTGGGCTTCCAGCTCATTAGCAACCAGCAACGCATTGAAATTGAACGTACTGGCATTGTTAAGCAGTTCCTGCAATGCCACAGAAGACGAGGAAGAGCCCATAAACACCAGGTTGCGATTAAACGGCAGGAAGTTTTTCTCCAGTGCCTGTTTATAACCGAACAACACCTGATCGGCAAACCCACTACTGAGCGGGTGAATCAATGCTATCTGGTGACGCCCCTGACTTGCCAGGTAGTTGCAGGCAGTTTCCGCTGCAAAGGCATGATCAAACTGAATATTATTGGAATTCTCTTGCTCTATACAATCGACCAGAATGACGTTTTCTTGTTCAATATTGAGCACAAAACGCGCACCGATGATGAGTATGTCATCACACAGACCACTAGAAAGCTCATGTAGAGCACGTAACACTTCCGCTTTAGTATTCGCAAATCGCAACAGCAAATGTTTTTGGTGTTCGCTAAGCTGCTTTTCCAGTGCGTAGAGATAATCGGTTGTCTGATGAATATTATCCTGTGCACAAATCACACCGATACAGCCAGTGGACTGACTGAGCAACGACTGTGCAATCACGTTGGGTCGGTAGTTCAGTTCATCAACCGCTTTTAGTACCGCCTGACGACTCTCTTCCTTTACACCGCGCGAACCACTCAACACCCGTGACACAGTGGCTTTGGACACCCCGGCCAGACGTGATACATCGTTGATTGTAGACATCGTTCTCCCCTGACAAGTCTCACATAATCCTTGTAATTGTGAATACGGCATAGCTCATCGTGCCGATTTTTCCAGTATATCTGTTTCCGTTTTTCATGGAAACCGATTTTCCACACCAGTACTAAGCGCTGTAAAAATAAGCAATTCCGTGAGGTAAATCTGATTATTTACCCTATTAATTAGTAGAAATTGATAAGCATCACACTTCTTAATCTCAAAAATGGAAACCGGTTTCCACATGATATCCAATCATGAGCGCAACAACTTTTTATCTTTCGAGGATGGTCGTCAATGTTCAAGATTATGCTGTGCTGCTCTGCCGGGATGTCCACCAGCCTTCTGGTGCGGAAAATGGTTGAAGTAGCCGAAGAAAGAAATCTGCAAGTCAAGATTGATGCATATGGTGTTTCCGAATTTGACACTCAGTTTCCACAATATCAGGTAGTGCTTCTCGGGCCACAAGTTAAATATATGTTAAAAACACTCTCTGATAAGGCCGCCACTCAAGGCATTCCTGTACAAGCCATCGATATGATGGATTACGGCATGCAGCGTGGCGATAAGGTACTCGATTTTGCTCTGTCGCTCATCGACGCGACGCACTAAGTAAGGTGAATTCATGAGTTCGTTATATCAGTCTATGATTGCTTTTATTGAGCAATCCCTCACTCCTCTGGCGGGGAAACTCGGGCAGCAAAAATACGTTATCGCGATTCGTGATGGTTTTACTGCCGCGTTACCCTTTATGATAATCGGCTCGTTTATGCTGGTATTTATCTTTCCACCCTTTTCTGCTGATACCACTAATTCATTTGCCCGTGGCTGGTTGGATTTTTCCCAAACATATCGTGCACAACTGATGTTACCGTTTAACCTCAGTATGGGCGTGATGACATTCTTTATTTCGGTTGGCATTGGTGCCAGCCTTGGACGTCAGTTCAACCTTGACCCGGTGATGTCTGGTCTGCTGGCATTCATGGCATTCTTGCTGGTCGCTGCACCGTATGCAGATGGTAAAATTTCCACTCAGTACTTGTCTGGCCAGGGCATTTTCACCGCCCTGGTCACCTCCATCTACTCAACGCGAGTCTATGCATGGTTAAAACAGAATAATGTGACTATTCGCCTGCCAAAAGAAGTACCAACCGGCGTGGCACGCTCATTTGAAATACTGATTCCGGTACTGGTAGTCATTGCCACATTGCACCCATTAAACTTGTTTATTGAAGCGCAAACCGGAATGATCATTCCGCAGGCGATTATGCACTTACTGGAACCACTGGTTTCCGCATCAGACTCCTTGCCTGCAATCCTGCTTTCCGTTTTACTCTGTCAAATCTTCTGGTTCGCGGGTATCCACGGCTCACTGATTGTTACAGGCATTATGAACCCGTTCTGGATGGCTAACCTGTCTGCAAACCAGGCCGCACTGGCCGCAGGCGTGGCACTACCGCACGTCTACCTGCAGGGTTTCTGGGATCATTATCTGTTAATTGGCGGCGTGGGCTCCACCTTACCACTGGCTTTCCTGTTACTGCGCAGCCGTACCACACACCTGCGTACCATCGGCAAGATGGGTATCGTCCCCAGTTTCTTTAACATCAACGAACCTATCTTGTTCGGTGCCCCTATCATCATGAATCCGATGCTGTTTATCCCTTTTGTCTGCGTGCCGTTGGTTAACGCCGTGCTGGCGTATACAGCAACCCGACTGGGCTGGCTGGAACAGGTAGTTTCACTCACACCCTGGACCACGCCCGCACCAATCGGCGCGTCGTGGGCAGCTAACTGGGCATTAAGCCCGGTGATTATGTGCCTTATCTGTATGGTGGTTTCTGCTCTGATTTACCTTCCATTTTTGCGCGCGTATGAGCGTTCTTTAATGAAAACAGAAGAACAGAAAACGCAAGCGAGAGTAGGTGCTGCAGAAACTATCAGTAACTGAGACGCAGAGGTAAGAATAATGAAATATGTATTCCCCGAAAATTTCTGGTGGGGCAGCGCCAGCTCCGCACTACAAAGTGAAGGCGAAGGTTATTACACCAGCAGAGGGGAGACCACATGGGATCACTGGTTTGCCCGCCAACCCCACCGGTTCCATCAGGAAATTGGCCCTCAGGATACATCCCAGTTTTACCGTTACTGGCAAGAGGATATTCAGTTACTGAAACAGCTTAATCACAACAGTTTTCGTACATCTTTAAGCTGGGCACGTCTTATCCCGGACGGCATTGGTGAGGTTAACCCTGAGGCAGTTACCTTCTATAACCAGGTTATTAACGAGTTAATTGAACAGGGCATTACACCTTTTATTACTCTGTTCCACTTCGATATGCCGATGGCAATGCAGGAAATAGGCGGATGGGAAAACCGCGAAGTTGTCGATGCCTATGCCCGCTACGCCAAAATCTGCTTTGAGCTGTTCGGAGACCGGGTTCTGCACTGGTTTACCTTCAACGAGCCCATTGTGCCAGTGGAAGGGGGATATCTGTATGATTTCCATTATCCGAATGTCGTTGATTTTCGCCGTGCTGCAACAGTGGCATATCACACTGTACTGGCACATGCTAAAGCTGTTCAGGCATTCCGGGCAGGGCATTATGCGGGAGAAATCGGTATCGTTCTGAATCTCACGCCATCTTATCCACGCTCACAAAATCCGGAGGACCAAAAAGCAGCACATCATGCGGATTTACTGTTTAACCGCAGTTTTCTCGACCCGGTACTGCGAGGCAAATACCCTGCTGACCTGGTGGAGTTACTCAAAGACTACGACCAGTTACCAAAATGCCAGGAGGAAGACAGCGGCACTATTGCTGAAGGAAAAATCGACCTGCTGGGTATTAACTACTATCAGCCACGCCGTGTGAAATACCGTGATAGCATCGTGAACCCCTTAATGCCATTTATGCCGGAATGGCTATTTGATAATTACGAAATGCCGGGAAGGAAAATGAATCCGTATCGTGGATGGGAAATCTATGAACCCGGCATTTACGATATCTTAGTTAATTTGCGCGATAATTATGGTAACCCGCGATGTTTTATTTCAGAAAATGGAATGGGTGTTGAAAACGAACAGCGTTTTATTGAAAACGGGCAAATTAACGACCAATACCGTATCGACTTTATTTCCGGCCATCTTAAATGGTTACACAAAGGAATTAGCGAAGGTTGTAATTGTCTTGGTTACCATATGTGGACATTCATTGATAACTGGTCGTGGTGTAATGCATATAAAAACCGCTACGGTTTTGTACAACTGGATTTAGCTACACAAAAACGCACTATCAAGAAAAGTGGAGAGTGGTTTGCCATTACCGCTTTTAATAATGGTTTCAATGAGGAGTAACTAATAATGGTTGAATTGGAAGATGCAGTAATGGAAATAATCACCAACGCAGGTCAGTCCAGAAGCTTATGTTTTGAAGCCCTGCATGCTGCGCGTACTGGTGATTTTGACGGGGCAAAAAAACTGTTACATGAGGCCGATGGTTATGCTCGCCGGGCGCATCATATGCAAACTAAATTGATAGAACAGGATGCAGGAGAAGCTCGCCAGCCGATGACATTAATTATGGTACATGCACAGGATCATTTAATGAATTCGCTACTGGCCCGTGAATTATGCGAAGAGATTATTCACCTTTACCAGCGTTAACAGCCACAATATTTATCATGGAGAAATTATTCCGGTAATTTTTTAATACTCTGTACCTCTGAATCTATTCCTGAATACTGATGACAGATGAAAATTCTGTCATACCAGTACAGGATGATTATTGCCAAAAAAATAACTTAATATAATGAGATAGACAAAATGAAAATGAAAAAACTCCCATTAATAATGGCAGTTGCGGCTGCATTTTGCCCAATATCCGTACTCGCACAAGAATTTACTCAGGAGCAAATTGACGCCATAGTAGCAAAGGCCGTTGATAAAGCACTGGCAGAGCGGCAGGCAAAAATAGATGCAGCAACCGACAAAAAAGCCGATGTCATCACTGAGCCACAAAGTGCGGCCCAGTCGCCGGATATGGCGATTCCATTTGGCGTGAAATTTACTGGTTATGCCCGCTATGGTGCGCATTTTCAGTCTGGCGATCAGAAATACGTTGGTGTGGATGGCTCCTATAATGGTGCGTCGGCAATTGGGCGGCTTGGCAACGAAGGTAATGGCGGTGAATTCCAGCTTTCTAAAGCGTTTAAAGGCGATAACGGCGCAATCTGGGACGTTAACGTCATGTTTGACCATTGGGGTGACGAAGTTAACCTGAAAAAGGCTTATGCTGGGGTAACAAACCTGCTGGACTCTAACCCGAACGCCTACTTCTGGGCTGGTCGGGATTTCCACCAGCGCCCTCAACAAGGTATCAATGACTATTTCTGGATGAACCACGACGGCCAGGGTGCCGGGGTGAAAAACTTTGATATTGGTGGTGTTCAGTTTGATGTCGCGGCCGTGGCGGCGGTGGAATCCTGTAGCCCGGAAGTGATGCAGGATGAGACTAACCCGTCTCGTATCACCTGCACCGGTGGCTCAGGTACTGGCGATAAAGGCAACTACGCCCTGACATCCAAAATCCACGGTATGAAAGTCGGCCCGCTTGATTTGGAACTGTATGCTAACTATGGGTTTGATTCCAAAGCAATTGATAGCAGTGAGCGAATGAAAGCCTGGCAAGGAGGTGTGGTGTTGAGCCATACCAATGACAGTGGAGTGAACAAAATTATCGCCCGTTACTCTGATCATTCAGATAACAGTGTATTCAACAAAACCAAAGATCTCACAACTGTCTATGCCAGCTTTGAGGGTCTGCATAAATTCTCGCAACGTGCGCAAGTTGAATACCTGCTGGCGTTCCACGATTACGATAACAAAGCAGACAATACTGACAACCGTAAGAACTATGGTGCAATTATTCGTCCAATGTACTGGTGGAACGATGTTCATTCTACCTGGCTGGAAGCGGGTTATCAGCTTGTCAGGTATGATCAGGGCGGAGAGAATAAAGGCTGGAAGTTGACACTCTCACAAAATATTTCGATCGCGATGGGGCCGGAGTTCCGCCCGATGTTGCGCTTCTACGTGACAGGGGGCCAGGTGGATAACCAACGTACTGCGCATGTTAGCGGTACAGATGACCAGACTCTCGATGATTTCAACGTTGGCGCAATGTGGGAAGCCTGGTTCTGATGCTTTGCACTGTCTCCCGCAGTTCACTGGCTGCGGGAGTACCAGTCGTGGTGAACGAAACAGTCACCACACTGGTAACAGGTTCAGTAATCAGTACTCCGCCACAGTAAAATGCTCTGCCAGCACGGAGCAAATTGCGCGCCGAATCTATTACACTGCTTCCTCTCGCCAACTGCGCCCGGCGCCCGCAGGGGGCACTGGCCCCCTGCACCCCCTTTTGTGGCCGGCAAAATCGCCGCTACGCGGACATTCGGCTTACCCCGGCGGCCTGTTCAGGTACCGCTCCGAGTCGGCATCCTGCCTCCCGTCGCTCTGCCTGCGTCCTGCAGGCAGCCCCGGCCCGCCAGGCACGCCTCAACGATTTAGAGGCCACACCCCACACCCACCTGCATGCTCACAGCAAAAAACACACAAAGACATACCAGGCACAAATCCCCCAGCCACACCAGACAACACAAAAAGCCCCGCTACTTGCAGCGGGGACAGTTCGCGTAAGACCGGTGAACCGCAGAAAGGAATACAAGGTTATTCCGCCCGGACGGCGGAATAAGGCGAAACGAGGCAGGACGCCGAGTCGAGCCGGCCGCAGGCTGACTGCCCGGAGGTGAACGCAGTTCGCAGCACCGGTCGCCCGCGAATAACCGGATTGTTAAGGGGCGGGCCCCTTAACACGTTCACTGGCTGTACAGCCACATTGAGCGCATCACTTCAGGTGAACGGAACCTTCACATCAGTCCAGGTGAACGGAAACAGCCACACTGCAAGTGAACGAAAATAACAACCCCCGGTGAGCATACTATACTGCACCGGTTGCCCGCGAAAACGGGGATTGCAAAGGGGGCGAGCCCCTTAAATCGCCCATCCCCCGGCATAAAACACCACCAAAGCAACGGCAATCACCAGCGTACCCACATTCAGCTTACGCCACTCACCAGACACAATACGGCCAATGACCAGCGCAGCAAAACCCAGCATAATTCCGGTCACAATGTTACAAGTCAGGACAATAAACACCGCTGTGATAAGTCCTGCCATTGCATCTACAAAATCATCAAAATCAAGGCGAGACACATTACTCAGCATCAGCAGCCCCACATACATCAGTGCCGGTGCAGTAGCATAAGCAGGCACCAGGTAAGACAGTGGAGACAGGAACATAATCAACAGGAATAACAACCCAATCACCACAGCTGTCAGGCCGGTTTTCCCGCCAGCCGCTGTACCCGCAGCAGACTCAATATAGACAGCCGCAGGCGCGGCCCCCACCAGCCCGGAGAACACACTACTCACAGAATCACTGGTCAGTGCTTTACCGCCATCAATAATCTGCCCGTCTTTGTCCAGCAGATTTGCCTGCCCTGCCACAGCGCGAATAGTACCGGTGGCGTCGAATACAGCGGTCATAACCAAAGCCAGCACACTGGGTAAGACAACCGGGTTCAGCGCCCCCATGATATCCAGACTGCCAATCAGTGAATGCCCATGCTCATCCTTCAGAGAAGGCATTTGGAAGAAACCGTGAAAATGAACTGAAGGGTCGAAAATCAGCCCAACAACAGAAACCCCAATGATAGTTATCAGAATCCCGCCCGGCACTTTCAGTTTTTCCAGGCCAATTATCACTGCCAGACCAATCAGTGACATAATCACAGGGAAACTGGCAAAATCCCCCAGAGCAACCGGCAGACCATCCAGTGGGTTTTTAATCACCAGCCCCACCCCATTGGCGGCAATCAATAACAGGAACAGACCAATCCCAATTCCGGTGCCTTGCGCAACGCCCGCTGGCAGGTTACGCAGGATCCAGCTACGAATGCCCGTAGCGGAAATAACGCTGAACAAAACCCCCATCAGAAATACCGCTCCCAATGCAACCGGGATACTGATGTGTTGACCCAGCACCAGACTGAATGCCGTAAAAGCAGTTAATGAGATAGCGCAACCAATAGCCAGTGGCAGGTTGGCCCACAGCCCCATAAGCAGGGAACCAAAACCCGCGACCAGGCATGTTGCCACAAATACGGCTGTGGGTGGAAAACCTGCTTTACCGAGCATGCCTGGTACGACAATAACGGAGTAAACCATGGCGAGGAAGGTTGTCAGGCCAGCGATGACCTCCTGGCGCACGGTGCTGCCACGAGCTGAAATTTTGAACCAGGCGTCGAGAGAGCCCCCGGCACGCGGAGAAGGTGTAGACATACTGAAAATCCTCTGAGATTTCTTGGCTGGTTTTACTGCGAAGAGGCAACCCGGTAAACATAAACTTCCCGCAACTGACGTGAGGTAAAGCGAGGCACCACAAATGCAAACGTTTAACTTCGCAAGCGAAAACACTGACTGTTTTTTAAGGCCTGCGATTATCAAGCCTTCTCACAGCCCTTTTCAACTTTACTGTGCAGCTTTTAGCGAAAAAAAACGTTCTGTTGACCAGAGATTAACCAGCTCATGCGCAATCGTTATCGTATATGCGCAATGCTGCAACAATATTGCAGCATTCAACCTGCCAGAGTGGTAAAAGGCACCACACTTGTCATCAGGTGCTTAGGGCCAGAGGCCCGCCAACCTCGATAGCTTTCTGCCAGGCTACGCGTGATTCCACCGCGGTAAGCCAACGGCGAGTGTGAGGCAACTCTTCGGGAAGGCTCCGGGCAAGCATGGCAATCACCGGGAAGCTCATTTGAAAGTCCGCACAACTGATAGCGTCGCCAGCAAACCATTCATGAAGCCCCAGGTGTTTTTCAATGAAATTAACATGAATATCAATTCGACGATTAAGCCAGGTTTTTTGTACTGCCTCACCGAACATCGCGCCAATCGTGCGGAAGGTTTCTGGTACCGGGGGCTTATCCAGGTTACCAAATACCGTTTTCATTACCATCAGTGGCATCAGCGAGCTTTCAGCATAATGCAACCAAAATCGGTAATCGGCACGAGACTGGGTTGAGGCTGGTTTAAATCGACTTTCAATGTCATAGGTCTCCTGGAGATATTCCAGAATGGCCCCCGACTCTGCGAGCACAAGGCCATTATCTTCCAGGACAGGTGAGCTTCCCAGAGGATGGACCCGTTTCAGTGCATCCGGCGCTAACAATGTACTTTCCCGTTTATAACGCACCAACTCATAGGGTAAGCCTAACTCCTCCAGCATCCAGAGGACCCGGTGAGAACGTGAGTTAGTGAGATGATGCAGTTTCATACTTGTCCCCTAAAAAGAACACACTGCTTTAACTATATTCAAAATAAGCAAATTTGCCGGGAGGCAATGCGCAAAACAAACCATACACTGACAATATCAAACTGAAAACTATAAAGAAGTGTCGGCAAACTTATGAAAATATTTAGAGAATAAATACACAACAAAAAATTGTGTGTTTTTCATACAATGAACTATAATTACTGATGTCGGGGTATACCGGTACCTGAAAGCACAGGCTGTAAGGGGCTCCGATGTCGGGGGAAACCCTCCTGCCCAATGCGGGATAGAGCGAAAGACAACCGGCAAAACGAAAGCGCCAGTAATGGCGCTTTCGTCGTTATTGCCGCTTACTTATCTTCCAGCAGACGAGCACCGCTACCTTGCTCGCCCAGTTTATCGCCCGGGTTGCGCAATGGACAGTCACTGCGCGACAAGCAGCCACAGCCAATACAACCATCCAGTTCATCCCTCAGTGCTTCCAGCGTTTTGATACGATGATCCAGTTCTTCCCGCCAGCCCGAGGAAAGCTGTTTCCACTCCGCGGGAGTCAGGCGGTGCCCTTCCGGTAAGACACTAAAAGCATCACCAATGGTTGCCAGGGGAATACCTATACGTTGCGCAATCTTGATAATTGCCACATAACGCAGCACATCACGCGTATAACGCCGCTGATTACCACTATTTCGCGTACTTTTGATTAGGCCTTTAGTTTCATAAAAATGCAGCGCAGAAACCGCCACGCCACTACGTCGGGCAACCTCACCAGGCGTGAGGAGCGCTTTTATACGGGGAGATTTATTTTGCATAATTCGCTTTACCTCAAGTTAACTTGAGGAATTATACTCGCCCCAGATGAAACTTTCTAATTGAGAGCAACGCGAGGGAGTCTTATGTCACATCAGGATATTATCCAGACGCTGGTTGAGTGGATTGATGAACATATTGATCAGCCTTTAAACATTGATGTTGTGGCGCAGAAATCAGGCTATTCGAAATGGTACTTACAGCGGATGTTTCGGGGAGTAATGCACCAAACGCTGGGCGATTATATCCGCCAACGCAGGCTGGCAATGGCAGCGGAGGCGTTACGAACAACCGAACGCCCTATTTTCGACATCGCCATGGACTATGGCTATGTGTCGCAACAAACCTTCTCACGCATTTTTCGTCGCCAGTTTGACCGGACACCAACCGACTACCGGTTACAGGCCTGACTGGAAAAATTAAAAGACCCAGTGTGGCTTGCCGGGAAAAACAGCTTTTCGGGCAAGCCAGGCTTCAAACTCATCAGAAGGCATTGCCCGGGCGAAATACCAGCCCTGGCAATACTGAACCCCGCGCTTAAGCAACCAGGCTACCTGCTCCATATTCTCAACACCTTCCGCTATCGTTTTGAGTTGCAGGCTGTGCGCCATTTCAATGATATGTTCCGCAATCAGGTGGCTGGTATTCGGCCCAATCAACGTATCAATGAAGGATTTATCGATTTTAAGAATATCTACGTTCAGGGAATAGAGATTTTGCAGGTTAGAGTACCCGGTACCAAAATCATCAATCGCCACTTCAAATCCCGCAGCACGAAAGGCCTGAATAACCGGCGTTGTTTTCGCTACATCAATAAAACCGCGCTCAGTCACTTCAATCTTGATTTGACCTGTTTTCACGCCAAACTGATGTGCTTTATCAGAAATCCAGTCAATCAAATACGGGGAGTGAAAATCCGTGGCAGACAGGTTGATGGAGATGTAAATATCCGGCGTTTTTGCCAGGTAATCACCCAAATCGTCAAAAACGTAATCTATGACATATTCAGTCAGGTGAGACATCAACCCTTCCCGCTCAGCGACAGGAATAAACACCGCAGGGCTCACCAGAGGACCAGAATAACCATGCCAACGCAGTAACGCCTCCGCCCCAACACAACGCCCAAGCTTTATATCGACAATTGGTTGATAATGCAGGTGAAATTGTTTTTTCTTCATGGCATTCATCAACAGACGACGGGGTGAATTCAGTTCCCGCTGCGCCCACGACCAGCCCATAAAGATCAGTAAACTTAAAATAACCCCCAGAGGTACAGTCACTGTCATTTGATGGGACCAGAAACCGTAAAACAGGGCATTTGAGGTGGAAACAATGACAGCAACTGGCCGTTTGGCATGACTTATGCTGTAAAAACGCTGGTTGGCACGAAACATCTTGCTGTCATGCCGGATTAGACCAGACAAGGCCTGTGCATCGACACCGGGGCTCAAAGAGAAAAAACGCATCGTTCGGGTATCGAAAATCCCCCACTGCATTGATTTGTCGTTGGTCATGACATTACCAAACGCCAGCGGGTTCACCACCGCAACATAATTCCCCTTCCGCATATAAACCATTTTGTGACCGGAAAAAAACGGCGTATCGCGGAAATAATAAATAGCGACATCTCCTTCACGAGAATAGTCCGGAGAGCCAAGGTAATAAGGGTGCGACGGGTGTAAAAAAGTAGAACACAGCAGATCATCGTTGTGCGCGTAAATCAGCTCCTCCACATCCATGGAGGTCCGCAGACTACTCAGCATACTTACCTGATGAGCAGGAGAACAAGGGATCCCACGGAAACGGCTGGCATCTTCACGAACATCGTTCACATGGCTAATCACACTTTCACTTTTTTCGAGAACCATCGAGGCAAATGCCTGCAAGTGCTGTTGCGTATCATTTTCAGCACGGATTCTCGCGAACCAGATTGCAAAGACAATTGGTAGCATGACTATCAGCAAAACGCCGATTATTCGCAACGTTTTCTTCCACGGCTGGAGAGTCATAGATGCCTCATAAGCGCGGTTATAGCACCTGGTAATGAGAATCAGTAAAAATAGACGTTTACGTTGCATGAATCGTTAAAAATTAGCAATAGGGAATACCTTTAATTTTCTTAAATTTCAGAGAAAAAGCCGTCACTCGTCATAAATTAACGTTATAAATAAAATGATCTGGCGTTTTGATAATCAATTGCAGGTATTGACTGAGAAATACGCTAACGAAGAGGAAACCATGATAATGGAATGGTAGACATGATAAAAACGAACCCTAAGGGAAATAATAGTCAGAACACCACCAGAAACAGATAAAAACAGCATTTTCATATCATACAATTAAGATAATTCTTAATTGTATGATGCCTTAGCTACCCATTGCGGGAGTATCTCCGGCGATAACAGACATACCGCGGCCATTGCGTTTCGCACCATACAGCGCTTCATCCACTTGCTTTAATACTTCACTGACAGGCATGACCTCTCCAGAACGCAAAGAAATAATACCAGCACTGAAAGAAATACGCAGATCATAGTAGCCTGGCATTACCTGGCTGTTGGTGAGACGCTGGCGAAACTGCTCAATAAACCGCCAGGCTAACTGGCTATCAGCAGCGGGTAAAATAGCCAAAAATTCTTCTCCACCAAGGCGACCGGCAACCATGCCAGGGAGAGGGTGTGCCTGTAATTCCCGACCAAAACAAGATAAAGCAATATCACCAACCGAGTGCCCCCAGCGGTCATTAATGCTTTTAAAATAATCCAAATCAAACATAACAACCGACATACCATTTTGAATCGCATGATGCCTGTTACGCAGCAGAATCTCATTAAGTTGCGCAAGAATACCAGCCCGGTTGAGGCACTGAGTGAGGTCATCGGTAATAGCTTTACGCGCCAGTCGCTGCTCTTCACGTTTACGAGCCGTAATATCAACACCAATATTTAAAATAGAATGATCCGGCAATAAAATATTTGACCATAAGGTGGTTAATACGCGCCCATTTTTATCAATCGGGTACCATTCCTGCATTTTTTCCCCAGGCACCGTTGTTACCGAAGCCCGTACCCGCTCACGAACTGCCAGGTCAGGATAAAAAAGAGCCAGTGGGTCCGGAAAATGATTTAATTCATCTTTGCTCCAGCCAAACAATCTTTGGCATTCTCCGTTCCATAATATACAACGATTTTCTGCACTAAATGAATTTATTAATATTGGCGCATTAAAAAAAAGAGTTGTGTATTGCGCAACTATCTCTTGTTTATCGTTTGAAAAAAATGAGTTTACAGAATGCTTAATTAAGTATTCCTTTATTGCACTGGAGATAATCGCAGAAATATTTCGGAGTAATTTTTGTGAATAAAATCGATGGGAAAATGCGAGAAAAAAATAACCAGCAACATCACCTTTTTGATAACGAAGCTTACCTAAAACAGCAGACTCAAGGGCATACAAGTTACCCTCAGACTGGGAAAAGAAATGCTTACCCACACCATGTTCCCAGACCACAGTATTCCACTTGTATGCCTGCAGGCGTCGGTCCGCAAGCATTTGGTAAACATCTTGCTCCCGGCAAGGACAGTAACCACTCACCCTGACACTAAGAGTTTGTGGCTGCTCAATAAGCGCCACCCAACCCAGGCGCGCATCAAGTGCACGGGTAAAGGCCCCAATCACTTGTTCAAGAGATGTACTTTCAAAAATAGCCGGAAGCACCCCGGCCAGAGCATTCAATACTGCATCAGGCATCTGTATATAGTGCTCAGTATTATCATTTTTCATTTAAAATTCTTCACATAACCATATGAATTCGAATATAATTTACTGAACAACGCTATCGCATTACACTATAAATACAGACTTAAAACAGCTTTGGATACAGTGTGATGCGCCCAAAAAATATAACGATATTAACCAATATTTAGAAAGGTTCCGCAGGGTCTGAAAAAACCCACCATGATATAACACAGTGTAATAAGTCATAAAAAAGTATTAGTAATCAGTATACTGGCATACAAGCGCAGTTAATAATCACTCCGGTCATAATAAGTCAGCCTGATACTGCTGTAAATAACACAGCACAGAGCTGGCAGCATAATGCTATTCTTAATTATCTGATTTTACTTATATAATTAGCGCCAGCCAGGATTATTCCCAGCAGCTTTTCCATCCGCAACAAATCGGGCCAGTATTTTCCCTTTATAAAATAATCACATAAAACATCGGTGTGTTTTGTAAAAAAATTATCACCGTCAACTGGTGAATAAAACAACAAATGTGATATAGTTCACAAAAATAAGTTAAACAACGCTTCATCACCTGCAATGTTACAGTGCTTTCTCAAGGCTGACGTCAGAGACCTGCCTCAGAAAGCCACCGAATTACTGAGGATTGTTTTCATGGCTACTCTAACAACGAGCGTAATGCTGATGCGCTGGCCACTGTTCAGCGCGGTACTGATGTTTATGGCCAGTACTCTTAATATTCGTTTTCGCCGTAATGAACGTTACGCACTGGCGTTTGTCAGCACCAGTTGTGGCCTGGCAGCATCTTGCTGGTTTGCAACGACCTTACTGGGGCTGTCATTGGTTGATTTGAGTATCTTCTGGGCGCATTTCAAAGATGTGATGGTTGATATTATGAGCCATACTCCCCCGGAATGGCCGGTCATGGTTAGCTAGGTTCAGCGGTAATCTTCCCTCATCTTCTGCAATAGCGGATCAAAGCGAATAAACAAAGCGTTATCGAAAAACGTGATAATTTTTATCGATCTGGCAGAATAATACTGCCAGAGAGTGAACATCCTTGTTCTTATACTCAGGATGATACTTTTTATTTCACTTTCTGGTGAGTTAATACTCGCTGACAAACGCGTAATTGCTTTCCAGTACCCCGGCTATATATGCTTCAAAGCTCTCTGCCAGCACGATATAACTGTCAGGGTCATGCAGAAAACGCACCACCTGCCCACAAGTACCACCTGGGGCCGGGTGGAAATCAATATACAGGCGGGAAGTACCACCATTATTCAGGCAATGAGCAAAGCACAGCCGTTCACTCATCGCGACAGAGGTATCAATCCGGTTGTCTACATAAATGGCATCCGTTTGCCCAAGCCACTCACCATAAATGTCGCTAATTGAATCCCCAAAATGTTGCTCTTCCTGAATTTGCTCACAGGAAAGCAGGTAGTAGCCAAAATCCTCACCGGCATCGGATGCCAGTAATAGCAAATTAACCATCTTCCCGTCATACTTTTTCCAGTATGTACCATCAACCTTACTTAACAGTTGCTGTAATTCAGGCGGACACAGTGGATAAAGCTTTACCAGTTGCGCAAGTGCCTGTTCTGTTGCACCACACAACACAGCCCACTGTTTCTGGTTTTCCTCACTCAGATGTAACCTGACTTTTTCGAGGTGGCGTTCAACCAACGTCATACCCTCTCCCTGATGCATAATTAACCAAGGCGCTATCTTGTGTTTTCCAGGTGAAGGCGTCAATCAGCCTGAAGCTATTTCTTCCAGATGCTCTTATTGTATTGTTTTATAGCCTACGCCGATTCGCGAATGATAAGTTTTGGCGGCAGGATCAGGCTGTATGTTTCACTGTTACGCCGCCCAAACTGGCTGATTAACCGTCTGGCAGCCTGTCGCCCCATTTCACGCGCATTGAAATTGACAAAAGTAAGAGAAGGTTCAGTTAATTCCGCTTCTTCAACATCGTCAAAACCAATCACGGAAACTTGCTGACCAATAAACTGATCTTTGCCAATTGACCGCCCCGCCCGGTGTACACCATAAACCGCACCCAGCGCAGTTGAAGAATGGTGACACAGCATCGCGGTCACTTGTGGCTGCGCTGACAGTAATTGCTCTACCGCCTGAGCGGCAGACGACTGGCTTTTCCCGCATTCCACCACCCACTCAGGCCTGAATGGTAAACCAAACTGCAAGAGTGTTGAGCAGTACCCACCAATACGTTCAGCCCGGCACAAAGAGTGGCTTGCCCCGCCAATGTAAGCAATTCTGCGGTGCCCCTGGCGGATAAGATGTTCAGTCGCGAGTTTCGCCGCAGACATATTATCCGGCCCGACATAATCAACCTGCTTATACACTGGCGCACGGGCAATACAGACCAGAGGTAAATCATACTGTTGCAGATTCTCAAGATTGAATGGCTGGCTTTCGTCAACAGGGCAAAACGCAATACCGCCAACGCCTTGCCGCGCCATGGTTAACAGACACTTCTCGAATTTTTCCTGGCTGTCACCACTCTGAGCCAGAAACAGCATAAAACCCTGCCGCTCTATCTCCTCACTGATACCAGAGGCCACTTCTGCGTAGTAAGGGTCACTGATATCTTTCAGTATTAATCCAATGATTTCGCCCACCCCGGAACGCAGGTTAGCTGCGGCCCGGTTACGTATGTAACCCAGTTCTTCAACTGCACCATTCACTTTTTCTATCGTGTCAGTAGAAATCCGCCCTTTGTTGCCCAACACCATCGACACAGTAGAAACCGATACACCGGCATGTTTAGCCACTTCTGTGATGGTCACCTTTTTTGCAGACATAGATTCACTTTCGGGATGAGAAAACGTTTTATCAGAAAACTTTAACCCTGGAAGCCAGATTTTAAAAGCTCACCTTTTCAGTAAAACAAACTTGTTTAACACGATCACAGATATTTTGATAAAACGTTTTATCAAAATTTTACCTCTGTATATTGTGCGGATAAAGACAAAAACCCCCTGCACATAACCAGTTGATGGCTTGTGCGCTAAAAGTTCTCAAACTCTGGAGACGTGATATGTCGAATGCTAATAAATCGACCATTTGGGAGTTCCTGCAAAGCCTGGGCAAGACCTTCATGTTACCCGTGGCACTGCTGGCATTTTCCGGCATCTTACTCGGGGTCGGTAGTTCATTTTCAAGCTCGGCGGTGAAGACAGCAATTCCTTTGCTGGATAATAACGGGTTGCAATACTTGTTCATGTGGATGACCAAAATTGGTCTGGTCGCCTTTATCTTTTTGCCGGTGATGTTTGCCGTTGCCATTCCACTGGGTTTAGCCCGCGAAGAGAAAGGCGTCGCAGGGTTTGCGGGGTTTGTTGGCTATGCAGCATTCAATCTCGCCATCAATTTTTTCTTAACTGTCGCGGGCGTGCTGGATAACCCAACCGCGCGCGCAGCTTATAGCGTAAAGAATATTATCGGTATTGAGTCTATTGATACCGGTATTCTTGGCGCAGTTATTGTGGGTGTCATTGTTGCCAGGCTCCACCAGCGTTATTACACGTTCAAAATGCCGGATGCGCTGGCTTTCTTCGGCGGTGCGCGCTTTGTGCCAATCATTTCAGCCATTGTTCTGGGTGTGGTGGGCGTATTTATTCCCTATATCTGGCCTTACTTCGCTGCGGGGATTAACAGCATAGGACATATCATTGAAAAGGCCGGGGTCTTTGGCCCAATGCTGTTTGGCACTGGCGAGCGCTTGCTGCTTCCTGTTGGGCTTCATCATATTTTGGTGGCACTTATTCGTTTCACTGAAGCGGGCGGCACAATGGATGTCTGCGGGCAAACCGTCTCTGGTGCACTCAATATCTTCTATTCTGAACTTTCCTGCCCCACTACCACGGCTTTCACGCCAGAAGTTACTGCGTTTCTGTCTCAAGGGAAAATGCCTGCTTTCCTGGGCGGCTTACCTGGCGCAGCCCTGGCAATGTACCATTGCGCACGCCCGGAAAACCGGTCAAAAATCAAAGCGCTGCTTATTTCTGGGGTTGTAGCCTGTGTTATTGGTGGCATTACCGAACCACTGGAATTCCTGTTCCTGTTTGTTGCGCCGGTTCTGTACTTGATTCACGCCATCCTGACGGGCATTGGTTTTATGCTGATGGGGATGCTGAATGTCACTATCGGCAATACCGATGGCAATCTGATCGACTTCCTGGTATTTGGCGTGCTGCAGGGCACGGCAACCAAATGGTATTTAGTGCCTTTGGTGGCAGGTATTTGGTTCGCGGTTTACTACGGCGTGTTTAAGTTCGCTATTACCCGGTTCAACCTGAAAACGCCTGGCCGGGAAGTGGATAACACAGCGGTTGATGAAGAGCTGCAGGCAGTATTTGTCAATGAATCAGGTAAAGGGGCAGCAGTCCTCGCCGCTCTGGGCGGGAAAGAAAACATCACTTCTCTGGACAACTGCATAACGCGCCTGCGCCTGTCCGTTAACGATATGAACTTAGTGGACGACGCCAAACTGAAGGCGCTGGGTGCCTTGGGCGTGGTGAAATTAGACAAACACAGTTTACAGGTGGTAATTGGCACACAAGTTCACCTGGTGAAAAACGAAATGCAGGCCATTATTTCCGCAAGCTAAGAAAGGTTTGCATTAATGCCCACCTTCGGCACGTTTCTTTCCTGTGCCGAAGGTACGTAACCCGGGGTGAAACGCATGACGCAGAACACTGACTTTGATACACCGATTGACCGCACTGGCACTTACTGCACACAGTGGGATTATGTCCAGGACAGATTTGGCCTGCCCGGCCTGCTGCCCTTTACCATTTCAGATATGGACTTTGCCGTACCAGAGCCCGTGCTGGCCGCGCTTAAGCAGCGGCTCGCACACCCGGTTTTTGGCTACAGCCGCTGGAACCATGATGATTTTAAGTCGGCCATCAGCCACTGGTGCCAGTCCCGTTTTGGCTGTGCCATCGATAAGCAACATGTGGTTTACGGGCCATCCGTTATCTACATGGTTTCTAAACTGATTGAGCAGTGGACTGAACCTGGGCAGGGTGTTGTTTTTCATACACCCGCTTACGATGCGTTCGACAAAATGATTACCGGCCAGGGAAGAGCGTGTATTCACAGCCCGCTGGTTAACAGGCAGGGCCGGTTTGAAATCGACTGGGGCGATTTAGAGCGCAAGCTGGCTGATGCCAGGAACACACTATTTTTATTATGCAGCCCGCACAACCCAACCGGGCGGGTGTGGAGCCGCGACGAACTACAAACACTCGCAGACCTTTGCGAACGGCACCATGTCAGGGCTATCTCTGATGAGATCCATATGGATCTCTGTTTTAAACCTCATACGCCGTATGTCGGTTTTGGGCCATCTAACCACTGGGCACTGGTAACTTCCGCATCCAAGTCGTTCAATATCCCGGCACTGAACGGTGCCTGGGCGTTGATTCCCTGCCCACAGGCCAGAGAGCAGTACCTGCATAAACTCAAAGACGTGGATGGCCTTTCATCACCCGCTATTTTAGCTGTGCTGGCAACCATAGCAGCTTACCACGAAGGCGCTACATGGCTTGATGCACTGAATAGCTATATTCGGGCGAATCATGTGTATTTACAGGAAACACTGCACAAGGCATTCCCTGAAATAAGCTACCAGCTACCCGATGCAACTTATCTGGCGTGGCTGAACCTGAGGCCGTTGAAGCTCAATATGGCAGAGCTTAACCAGGCATTAATCGAACAGTTTCACGTAGCCATTATGTCGGGTGAGGTGTACGGGGAAGCAGGCCGGGGTTACTTGCGGCTCAACCTTGGGTGCCCACGCGCCAAAGTAGAGCAAGGTGTGGCGGCATTAATCCAGGCGATTAAACTGCAACGGTAAGCATGTATTTTGCCGGGAAAAAGCCTGGAACTATGACCGTTTTGTGGCCTTCACACGAGGAGAAAAACAAAAGCCCCAGTTTGGGGCTTTTGCGCAATACCGGGAAATCAGAACGGAATATCGTCGTCGAAATCCATTGGTGGTTCGTTAGATGGTGCTGGCGCGCTCGGAGCCTGTTGTGGACGAGACTGCGCGCCACCACTGAATGCAGCGTTATTGCCTTGCGGCTGCTGCGGCTGACCCCAGCCACTTTGCCCGCCCTGGTTACCCTGGTTGCCACCCATTGGCGCGCCACCCTGGCCACCCTGACGACCACCCAGCATTTGCATGGTGCCGCCAACGTTAACCACGATTTCAGTAGTGTAACGTTCCTGGCCACTCTGATCCTGCCATTTACGGGTACGCAACTGGCCTTCAATATAAACCTGTGAACCTTTACGCAGATATTCACCTGCGACCTCAGCCAGCTTGCCGAACAACACAACGCGGTGCCATTCAGTCTGCTCTTTCATTTCACCGGTCTGCTTGTCACGCCAGGATTCGGAAGTAGCCAGCGTAATGTTGGCTACTGCGCCACCATTTGGCATATAGCGTACTTCCGGGTCCTGGCCCAGGTTACCGACGAGAATCACCTTGTTTACGCCTCTGCTGGCCATGATAGTCTCTCCTGAAAAACGGTTAGCGATAGTTTAAACGCGGCATTCTAACACGCCAGTTAAGCAGATTATAGTTGCGATAATGCTTCCAGGATATCGTTGTACGTTACATGCTTTACATAGAAACACTGGATATTCATTCAGGTTTTATTGTGTCATAATTAGCCGTTTCGGATCGCCGGCTTTTCGTCTTGCTGGTTTTTAGTTGTAAAAACAAGGGCGAGAACCGGGATGACTGCATTTACTCCGGGGAAGGTGAATGGACAAGATAGAAATTCGGGGCGCCCGCACCCACAATCTGAAAAACATCAATCTGGTTATTCCGCGTGACAAACTGATTGTTGTGACGGGGCTGTCTGGGTCGGGTAAATCATCACTGGCATTTGATACACTGTATGCAGAAGGGCAGCGCCGCTACGTTGAGTCGCTTTCAGCCTATGCGCGCCAGTTTCTCTCACTGATGGAAAAACCGGATGTTGACCATATTGAAGGACTCTCCCCGGCGATTTCTATTGAACAGAAATCCACATCGCATAACCCGCGTTCCACTGTTGGTACTATCACTGAAATTCACGATTACCTGCGTTTATTGTTTGCCCGTGTAGGTGAGCCACGCTGCCCGGATCATGATGTCCCGCTGGCGGCACAAACAGTGAGCCAGATGGTTGATAATGTGCTGGCGCAACCTGAAGGCAAACGCCTGATGCTGCTGGCGCCCATCATTAAAGAACGTAAGGGTGAGCACAGCAAAACGCTGGAAAACCTGGCAAGCCAGGGCTATATCCGTGCACGTATTGATGGCGAAGTTTGCGATCTGTCCGATCCGCCCAAACTGGAATTGCAGAAAAAACACACCATCGAAGTGGTCGTGGACCGGTTTAAAGTACGCGAAGATCTGGCACAACGCCTTGCGGAATCATTTGAAACCGCACTGGAATTATCCGGTGGTACGGCTGTTGTTGCCGACATGGACGACACCAAAGCAGAAGAGCTTCTGTTTTCTGCGAACTTCGCCTGCCCGATTTGCGGGTACAGCATGAGCGAACTGGAACCTCGCCTGTTTTCCTTCAACAACCCGGCAGGTGCCTGCCCCACCTGCGACGGGCTGGGTGTACAACAATTTTTCGACCCCGAGCGGGTTATCCAGAATGGTGAGCTGTCACTGGCTGGCGGCGCGATCCGTGGCTGGGATCGCCGTAATTTTTACTATTTCCAGATGCTGCGCTCGTTAGCAGACCACTACGAGTTTGATATCGAAGCGCCCTGGGACAGTCTGGGTGCCAATGTTCAGAAAGTGGTGCTGTATGGTTCCGGTAAAGAAACCATTGAATTCAAATATATTAACGATCGGGGCGATACCTCAATACGCCGGCACCCGTTTGAAGGGGTGCTGCACAACATGGAACGCCGCTACAAAGAAACGGAATCCAATGCGGTGCGTGAGGAACTGGCGAAATTTATCAGTAACCGCCCCTGCACCAGTTGTGGAGGCACCCGGCTGCGCCGCGAAGCCCGCCATGTATTTGTGGAAAACACACCACTGCCGACGATTTCTGATATGAGCATCGGCCACGCTATGGATTTTTTCAGCAACCTGAAATTGTCCGGGCAACGGGCCAAAATAGCTGAAAAAGTATTGAAAGAAATTGGCGACCGCCTGCAATTTTTGGTGAATGTCGGGCTGAATTACTTAACGCTGTCCCGCTCTGCGGAGACGCTTTCCGGTGGGGAAGCACAACGTATTCGTCTGGCAAGCCAGATTGGTGCTGGTCTGGTTGGGGTGATGTACGTGCTGGATGAACCCTCTATTGGGTTACACCAGCGTGATAACGAACGCCTGCTGAAAACCCTGATTCACCTGCGTGACCTGGGTAATACAGTGATTGTGGTGGAGCACGATGAAGACGCCATTCGTGCGGCCGACCACATTATTGATATTGGACCCGGAGCCGGAGTTCACGGTGGGAATGTGGTTGCCGAAGGCCCGCTGGCAGATATCCTGGCGGTGCCTGAATCACTGACCGGACAGTACCTGAGTGGTGTGCGCGAAATTAGCGTGCCGAAAAAACGCGTCCCGGCAGACCCGAATAAAGTGTTAAAACTGAGTGGCGCCCGGGGCAATAACCTGAAAGATGTCACTCTGACTCTGCCCGTCGGGTTATTTACCTGCATTACCGGCGTATCAGGTTCAGGTAAATCGACACTGATTAACGACACCCTGTTCCCGATTGCCCAGAAGTTACTGAATGGTGGCTCCAGCATAGAGCCTGCGCCTTATCGGGAGGTTCAGGGTATTGAGCATTTCGATAAAGTCATTGATATTGACCAGAGCCCCATTGGCCGTACCCCACGTTCTAACCCGGCAACCTATACCGGCATTTTCACCCCGGTGCGTGAGCTGTTTGCCGGTGTGCCGGAATCCCGCTCCCGTGGTTACAACCCCGGCCGTTTTAGTTTCAACGTGCGTGGTGGCCGCTGTGAAGCCTGCCAGGGTGATGGCGTGCTGAAAGTGGAAATGCACTTTTTGCCGGATATCTATGTGCCCTGCGATCAATGCAAAGGGAAGCGCTATAACCGCGAAACTCTGGAAATTAAATACAAGGGTAAAAATATTCACGAAGTGCTGGATATGACCATTGAAGAAGCCCGCGAATTTTTTGATGCCGTTCCGGCGCTGGCCCGCAAACTCCAGACATTAATGGATGTGGGGTTGTCCTATATTCGCCTTGGTCAATCAGCAACAACGCTTTCTGGTGGCGAAGCACAACGTGTGAAACTGGCCCGGGAGTTGTCCAAACGCGGTACAGGCCAGACACTGTACATTCTTGATGAACCCACAACCGGCCTGCATTTTGCCGATATTCAGCAGTTGCTTGAGGTATTGCACCAGTTACGTGACCAGGGCAACACCATCGTGGTGATTGAGCATAATCTGGACGTGATTAAAACAGCCGACTGGATTGTTGACCTTGGGCCGGAAGGCGGCAGTGGCGGCGGGGAAATCCTGATTTCCGGCACACCAGAAACCGTTGCCGAATGTGAGGCTTCCCATACTGCGCGCTTCCTGAAACCCATGCTCAAATAAGCCGGGTTTAAAGGGAATATTGCTGCCGCAGGGATGCTGGCAGCAATTCCAGCGCCTGTTGCCAGGCATCATCTACCAGGTAATAAATTTGTGAGTCTGGCAGGCTGCCATCCAGCCACAGTGTGCTCCAGTGCGCTTTGTTCAGCAGCTCGCTGGGGAAAACATCTTCATGAGACTGGCGTAACAGCTCGGCCAGCGCCGGACTGGTTTTTAACGAAATTGCCGGGCGGCCATCCACGTCGTGCAACATAGCGAACATCACATCCGCCAGTTTAATTTGTGTGGCAGCCCACTCACGGTGTGCCGACTGCGTTACACCCGGTTTATTCATGCAAAACATCAATAACTGTGACTGATTCATGGTCTTTACTCTCCTTGCAGCGTCACGACAATTCGCCGCGCGCCACCGTGGATTCGGTGTTCCCCTAACCAAATCCCTTGCCATGTCCCCAGCAACACACGCCCGCGCTGTACGGGCAAAGCTAACGATACGCCAAGCAAAGAAGATTTGATGTGCGAGGGCATATCATCTGCCCCCTCGTAGTCGTGCTCATAATCACCCTGGTCCGGAACTGCACGTAAAAAATGCCGTTCCATATCGCCCCGCACCGTGGGATCACAATTTTCATTCAGCGTAAGTGAAGCAGAAGTATGCTGCAGCAATAAGTGCAACAGACCCGTATTCACCTGGCTGATGGCAGGAATATTGCCGAGAATTTCCTCCGTGACCAGGTGAAAGCCACGAGGTTTAGCGCTGAGTGTCAGAATCTGTTGATGCCACATAGTGTTGGTTCCTGGTTAACAAAAAGCACACGCAGGAAATTATGCCTGCGTGTTTAAGTGTGCAGCATTTTGCTAAAAGGTAAACCCTGTGGCATCACAAGCGGCACAACCGGGTCGCGCCGCCGCTCTGGCTCTCAGTATTCGGAATTAACAATCACTTCTTCGCCAAATTTTCCGGCAGAAGGTAATGGGCGATAGGTGGAGTTGGAGGCACGCAACACGCGAATACCACGGATACCGGCATCTCGCGCCGCAGTGATATCGCCATCAGAATCGCCGTAGAAAATGCGGATCTTTTTATCCACCAGCCAGTTTGTTTTCGTGTTCTGGCCTGGGTTATCACCTGCAAAAATCACCGGGTTCATGTTACTGGCGGGAATATGGAAATCGTCCTGCAAGGTTTTAGAGACCGTTTCTGTTTTTGTCTGGCTGCGCCCGGTAATAAACCAGATGCTGTCACCCCGCCGGACGTGCATATCAATCAAGGCGCGGGCCACTTCTTTAGGGATACTGAATTCATCCCAGCCATTATTCATTTTTTCCCAGAATGCCGGGTTTTTCAGGTAGGCATTGCTGTCCGGGGAGAACATTTTTTTGCCGCGGTAAAAGCCCGGGCTTGAGAACAGCACAGTGTCATCAATGTCAAACCCGACAGCTATTGGCGGGCGGCCAAGCAGGCTATTTTCAATTTGCGCCACAGATACCCAGTGAACCGGTGCCTGTGCGGCCAGTTGTGCAACGTTAATACCACTGTAAAGGGGTGGTGTGGATTCTTTGGCAACTGCGGTATGAGACAGGGCCAGGCCCAGGAAGAGTGCGCCTAATGCGCGGGTCAGTTTATGCATGTTATCCCTGTGTATCACGGTGTTAGTTAATCTCGTTTTGCTCATCGCGTGAATCGAGGAAAACCTTAACGTTAAGCCGGCCATGAGGGAAGGTTTTTTTAGGCAGAAATAAGCAGAAAGTGTGATACCTGCCGGAATATTGCCACCCCGACAGGTAAGTAAGCACTCACATTACAGCAGCAAAGGCTTCGGCAACGCGGTTAACGTTACGGGAGTTAAGCCCGGCCACACACATACGCCCGCTGGCTATCAGGTAAACCCCAAATTCATCACGCAGGCGGTCAACCTGAGCGGCACTCAGCCCGGTATATGTAAACATACCCCGCTGTTTCAGGAAGTAGCTGAAATCGTGGTTTGGCAGCGCCTGTTTCAGTGTTGCTACCAGTGCCTCACGCATGCTCAGAATGCGAACCCGCATTTCTTCCACCTGGGCCAGCCAGTCGGCTTTCAGCGCCGGATCATTCAGTACCAGCGATACCACTTGCGCGCCGAAATTCGGCGGACTGGAGTAGTTACGGCGCACCGTAGCTTTCAGTTGCCCTAACACCCGGCTGGCGGTATCGGCGTCTTCGCATACCACTGACAGACCACCAACACGCTCGCCATACAGCGAGAAAATCTTGGAGAACGAGTTACTGACCAGTGCCGGAATGCCTGCGTTAGCAATGGCGCGGATAGCATAAGCGTCGTCATCCATACCCGCACCAAACCCCTGATAGGCGATATCCAGGAACGGAATGAGCTGGCGAGCTTTGAGTACTTTCACCACGGCATCCCATTCATCCGGCACTAAATCAGAGCCAGTCGGGTTATGGCAGCAAGGGTGTAACAACACGATGCTTTTTTCAGGCAACCCGGCGAGGGTGTCCAGCAGAGCCTGTGTGCGAACCCCTTTGGTTTCGTCATCAAACCAGGGGTAAGTACTCACTTCGAAACCTGCACCCGCGAAAATGGCAACGTGGTTTTCCCATGTTGGGTCGCTCACCCATACGCCTGATTCAGGGAAATAGCGTTTCAGGAAATCGGCCCCAACTTTCAGTGCCCCTGAGCCGCCTAATGTCTGAATAGTTGCAATTCGCCCGTCGCGCAGCGCCGGGTGGTCTGCACCAAAGAGTAAAGGGGCAATGGCATTGCGATAGCCACCCAAACCTTCCATAGGCAGGTAAACAGATGCGCCATGAGGCGCGGCATTCAGACGAGCTTCGGCTTGCGCCACTGCGCGCAGTTGCGGAATAGTACCGTCTTCATCGTAATAGAGACCGATACTCAGGTTCACTTTATCCTGGCGGGGATCGTCTTTGAAACGTTCCATCAGCGACAGAATTGGATCGCCTGCGTAGGCGTCAACGTTCTGAAACACGCGGGGGTTCTCCTGATATCCATTAAGTAGGGATGCCGCAAACTAAAACTGTGTTATCCCAGGCTTATTACAGGTAACAACACAGTGTTTAACGGAAATAACACAATAAACCGGAAGTAGTGGGAAAGCGAGAGTAAAGCGGCGTGGATTAACGGTGGAACAACGATTTCAGGCGGTGTAACAATTTCAGGTTATATAACACCGGGCGGTAACCGCCCGGGCAATTGATCAGTCAAGGTAGTGCATGGAGACACGAGATGTCAGGCGGGTAATAAGTTCGTAAGCACTCACTTTTGTCACTTCCGCGATGCGCTCGACGGGCAACCCTTCGCCCCACATTACCACGCTGTCGCCGGGGTGTTCCTGGGCATCTGGCCCCAGATCAACACAAATCATATCCATGGCGACCCGGCCAACCAGTGGCACTTCACGGCCATTCACCAGCACAGGTGTGCCTGATGGCGCACTGCGTGGATAACCGTCTCCATACCCCATCGCCACCACGCCCAGGCGCGTATCGCGCTGGCTCACCCAGGTGCCGCCATAGCCAACCGGTTCACCGGCTTTGTGGTCACGTACCGCAATCAGGCTGGATGTCAGGCTCATCGCTGGCTGGAAGCCAAAATCTGCCCCCCAGGGTTTGTGGTCCAGCGGCGAAACACCATAGAGAATAATCCCCGGGCGTACCCAGTCAAAATGTGACTGAGGCCAGAGCAAAATACCACCTGAAGCTGCAATTGATTTCAGGCCTGCTTTCCCTTCGACAAAATGGTTAAAAATGGCCAGTTGCTGTTCGGTTGCCCCTACTTCCGGTTCATCAGCACGGGCAAAATGGCTGACGATGTTCACTGGCTGGCGCACATTTTTGCACTGGCTCAGGCGGGCATAAAACGCTTCTGCTTTTTCCGGGCGAACCCCCAGGCGGTGCATGCCGGTATCAAGCTTCATCCACACTGTAACTGGCTGGCTCAGTTGTGCCTGCTCGAGGGCTTCAAGTTGTTCTTCGCTGTGCACCGCAGTATGAAACTGCTGGCTGGCGATAACCGGCAGGTCACTGGCGTTAAAAAAACCTTCCAGCAGTAAAACAGGTTGAGTGATGCCCCCTTCGCGCAGGCGGATGGCCTCTTCCAGGCGGGCAACGCCGAACGCATCGGCATCTGGCAGGGTACGGGCAGTTTCTAACAAACCATGCCCATAAGCGTTTGCTTTCACAACTGCCACCAGGCGGCTGGACGGAGCCAGTTCACGCAGGCGTTGCAGGTTATGTCGCAGAGCGCGGCGGTTAATCACAACAGTTGCCGCTTGCATGTTTATTCCTTCAATTATTCTTCGTCGTATTGCGGGCCTGCATAGTTATCGAAGCGCGACCATTGCCCGTTAAAGGTCAGACGCACAGTCCCGATAGGGCCGTTACGTTGCTTACCGATAATAATTTCCGCGATGCCTTTTAGATCACTGTTTTCGTGATACACCTCATCGCGGTAGATAAACATAATTAAGTCGGCATCCTGTTCAATGGAGCCGGATTCACGCAAGTCTGAGTTTACCGGGCGTTTATCTGCACGCTGTTCCAGTGAACGGTTAAGCTGTGACAGCGCCACCACTGGCACCTGCAGCTCTTTTGCCAGCGCTTTCAAAGAACGGGAGATTTCAGCGATTTCCAGGGTACGGTTGTCTGACAAAGACGGCACGCGCATGAGCTGGAGGTAGTCGATCATAATCAGGCTTAAGCCATCGTGTTCACGGAAAATTCGCCGGGCACGAGAGCGAACCTCTGTCGGTGTCAGGCCGGAAGAGTCATCAATGTACATATTGCGCTTCTCCAGCAAAATCCCCATGGTACCGGAGATACGCGCCCAGTCTTCATCATCCAACTGGCCGGTACGGATACGTGTCTGGTCGACGCGAGACAAAGACGCCAGCATACGCATCATTATCTGTTCCGCGGGCATTTCCAGGCTGAAAATCAGCACCGGTTTATCCTGCAACATGGCGGCGTTTTCACACAGGTTCATGGCGAATGTGGTTTTCCCCATGGAGGGACGTGCCGCGACAATAATCAAGTCTGACCGTTGCAGGCCCGCGGTTTTCTTGTTGAGGTCCTGATAACCGGTATCAACCCCGGTCACACCATCGTGCGGTTGCTGGTAAAGCGTTTCAATACGCGCAACTGTCGCTTCCAGGATCTGGTCAACAGATTTGGGGCCTTCATCTTTGTTGGCGCGGTTTTCTGCTATCTGGAAAACCCGTGACTCCGCCAGGTCGAGCAAATCTTCACTGGTGCGCCCTTGTGGGTCAAACCCGGCATCGGCTATTTCGTTGGCAACGGCTATCATTTCACGCACAACAGCACGTTCACGGACGATATCTGCATAAGCGCTGATATTCGCTGCACTTGGCGTGTTTTTGGATAACTCGGCCAGGTATGCAAAACCGCCAACACTTTCCAGTTGCCCCTGGCGCTCCAGCGATTCCGACAGCGTTATCAGGTCAATGGGGTTGCCTGTTTCCTGCAGACGGTGCATTTCAGTAAAAATAAGCCGGTGCTGCCGGGTATAAAAATCGTCCGAGACTACGCGCTCGGCAACATCGTCCCAGCGTTCATTATCCAGCATTAACCCGCCCAACACTGACTGCTCCGCTTCAAGAGAGTGCGGAGGAACTTTCAGCCCGGCTACTTGTGGATCGCGCTGTTCACGCGGTTCAGCGGGTTTGTTGAAGGGTTTATTTCCTGCCATAGTGAAAGGGTTTACCAAAAATTGAACGGGGAAACGTGGCATTATACCTGAAAACCGTCAGTTTGCAGGCAGTGGAATGCACTTACCTGTATCAGTAAACCACTGATACCCACACAGGAGGCAGCGAAACAGTTATGGCAACGCGTATTGAATTTACCAAACATGGTGGCCCCGACGTGTTACACGCCGTGGACTGGACACCCCCTGAACCCGGTGACAACGAAGTTCAGGTTGAAAATAAAGCCATAGGTATCAATTACATTGATACTTATATTCGTAGTGGGTTATATCCCCCGCCATCGTTACCCTGTGGGTTGGGAACGGAAGCAGCAGGCATCGTCACCAAAACGGGTAAAAATGTCACCCATTTTCGCCCTGGTGACCGGGTGGTTTACGCCCAGAGTGCGTTAGGTGCTTACAGCAGCGTACACAATGTACCTGAACATAACCTGGCACAGCTTCCCCCGGCGATTTCCTTTGAGCAGGCAGCCGCTTCTTTTCTCAAAGGGCTGACAGTGTTCTACCTGTTGCGTAAAACCTATGAAATCAAACCTGGTGAAATGTTCTTGTTTCACGCAGCAGCCGGTGGTGTTGGGCTGATTGCCTGCCAGTGGGCTAAAGCGCTGGGGGCAAAACTGATTGGTACTGTTGGTTCAGCACAGAAAGCTGAGCGGGCTATGCAGGCCGGAGCCTGGGCCACCATCAACTACCGTGAAGAGGATATTGCCGGGAGAGTTCGGGCTCTCACCGGCGGGAAAAAATTGCCGGTTGTGTATGACTCGGTTGGCAAAGACACCTGGGAATCTTCGCTTGATTGCCTGCAACGCCGTGGGTTGATGGTCAGTTTCGGTAATGCTTCCGGCCCGGTAACGGGCGTGAACATTGGGATCCTCAACCAGAAGGGCTCACTGTATGTAACCCGCCCATCACTCACCGGCTATATCACGAACCGAGCAGAATTGCAGGAAGCGAGCAGCGAACTGTTTTCCCTGATTGCCAGCGGTGTGATTAAAGTCCAGGTGGAGGAAGCGCAGAAATTTGCTCTGGCAGATGCTGCCCATGCGCATAAGGTTTTGGAAAGCCGCCAGACTCAGGGCTCAAGCCTGTTAATTCCCTGACAGAGAAAATGGAATAATACAAATGATTAGGGCTTCCCGCAGGAAGCCCTTCATTTTTATAGTTCGCGCTGAATTTGTAGGGTACAGCTGCGATGAATTTGGTAGATAGCGAAAACATAGTGACAGATTTAATAAGCAAATCATATGTTGTTAACAGGAAAGTTGTAAAAAAGTTCCAGGGTTGTGATCAGCCGCTCAAACAACCTGTCATATCAACGCATATCACGGCGATAATGTGAGCGTGATTGGGTATTGTTGCCATTATTTATAGCCCGGATAACCCACACAGCGACAATAGCCAGTAGTAACCAGGGCAACATTTTGAGCATTAACACCAGCAGCCCGCCAAAAAACATCACGCCCACAGCCACCAGCAGCGCAACAAAAACCCCCACCAGCGACACACCAGTCACCAGCAGCATAATAAAAAATCCCAGCACAAATAATAGTTCCAGCATCGTCAGTACCTCCAGGTAATAATCAGAGGTATTACAAGAACCATGCCAGAATATAATTACATGATTTTGAAACAAAAAACCCCAGCACACAGGCCGGGGCATAGCGAATTTAACGATTATTGCGTCAATTTAATCAACACGAGCCACTTTGCTCAGCGCGGTTTCCAGAACCTGAATATCTGCGCCAGGTTTATGGGCATTTTCACTTAGATAACGCCGCCACTGGCGGGCGCCGGGCACGCTCTGGAATAAACCCAGCATATGGCGGGTAATATGGCCCAGGTAAGCACCCTGGCTCAGTTCCCGTTCAATATACGGGTACATGGCTCGCACAACATCAGCCGGGGACGGGCTGCCTGCGGTGTCGCCAAAAATTTCGCGGTCAACAGACGCCAGTAAACCCGGATTTTGGTAGGCTTCACGCCCCACCATAACACCATCCATATGTTCCAGATGCTGTTTCGCCTCTGCCAGCGTTTTCACGCCACCATTAATCGACATTGTCAGGTGTGGGAAATCACGCTTCAGTTGCCATACTCGTGGGTAATCAAGGGGCGGAATTTCGCGGTTCTCTTTCGGGCTCAAACCAGACAACCAGGCTTTACGGGCATGGATAATAAACATGTCACACCCGCCCTGTTGGGAAACAGTTTGCACAAAGTCACACAGGAATTCATAGCTGTCCTGGTCATCAATGCCAATACGGGTTTTCACTGTAACCGGAATCGACACTACATCGCGCATTGCTTTAACGCAATCCGCCACCAGTTGCGCTTCCCCCATCAGGCACGCACCAAAGCGCCCGTTTTGCACCCGGTCAGACGGGCAGCCAACATTAAGGTTTACTTCATCATAACCACGTTGCTCAGCCAGTTTCGCACACTGCGCCAGGGCCGCCGGGTCGCTCCCTCCGAGTTGTAACGCAACCGGGTGTTCTTCTTCGTTGTAAGCCAGGTAGTCGCCTTTGCCGTGAATAATCGCCCCGGTTGTCACCATTTCGGTGTACAGCAGCGTATGGCGTGACAGCTGGCGCAAGAAATAGCGGCAATGGCGGTCAGTCCAGTCCAGCATGGGGGCAATGGAGAAACGCGACGCTGAATACGCTGAGCACATAGAAACAACCTTTATGAAAAGTAGCGGTAAATAACAGTAACCCCACCAACCTGCACACCGGAGCAGGCTGGCGTAAAAATGGGCTACGGATTATACAGTCCAGGCCACAGCGGGGCAACGTGGAGGGAGCAGGCGATGCCGGCACCGCCGGTAGCACCCCGGCCAGGTGCCGCATTTTGCCGCGATACTCACCCACCCGGTTTATACTTTGGCTATGCACAACCACAGCTGTGTGCACAGATATGCGCTAACAAGGAGAATTTTTATGCGTCACCGTCATACACTCTGGATAAACGCACTACTCGCCATTAGCCTGGCGTCACTTCCTGCTGCAGTTCTCGCCAATAATGGCAACGGGCATAAACCAGACAAAGCCAAACACAGCCAGGGAAATAACCACGGCAGCAATAAACAGGATAAAGATATCGACTGGAGTGATTTCCGCCTGAAAGCAAAGCATATGGGATACACCGGGTATAAACCTCTGCCACCGGGGATCGCCAAAAAACTGGTACGTGGGCAGCCATTACCACCGGGGATTGCCAAAAAAACGGTTCCCGGAAATTTAGAGCGTTTGTTGCCCTATTACCCTGGCCGGGAATGGCGCATTGTAGGAAATGATTTAGTGTCTGTTGTGATAAGCACAGCCATTGTTGCAGAAATTATTCATGATGCGTTTGATTAACCAGGTAACGGTGAGCAGGCCTCATTTCACCATGCCATGCAGTACACCATAACGCTTTTTATACTCACGCGGCGCCACGCCATTGTGGCGCCTGAAAATACGCGAAAAATACATTGCATCACTGTACCCTACCGCCTCGGCAATATTGCTTACCGATAGCTCCGTGCTTTGCATTAAAGCTCTGGCACGGTTAACACGCTGTTTCTCACGCCATGAAAAGATGGTCTCTCCCATTTCACTGCGGAACAGATGCGCCAGACGGGAAGGAGACAGAAATACCATCTTCGCTAAGGAAGGTGCGAATAAGTGGGGAAATTCTTCTCGGCTGACTCAGTCATTTCATTTCTTCATGTTTGAGCCGATTTTTTCTCCCGTAAATGCCTTGAATCAGCCTATTTAGACCGTTTCTTCGCCATTTAAGGCGTTATCCCCAGTTTTTAGTGAGATCTCTCCCACTGACGTATCATTTGGTCCGCCCGAAACAGGTTGGCCAGCGTGAATAACATCGCCAGTTGGTTATCGTTTTTCAGCAACCCCTTGTATCTGGCTTTCACGAAGCCGAACTGTCGCTTGATGATGCGAAATGGGTGCTCCACCTTGGCCCGGATGCTGGCTTTCATGTATTCGATGTTGATGGCCGTTTTGTTCTTGCGTGGATGCTGTTTCAAGGTTCTTACCTTGCCGGGGCGCTCGGCGATCAGCCAGTCCACATCCACCTCGGCCAGCTCCTCGCGCTGTGGCGCCCCTTGGTAGCCGGCATCGGCTGAGACAAATTGCTCCTCTCCATGCAGCAGATTACCCAGCTGATTGAGGTCATGCTCGTTGGCCGCGGTGGTGACCAGGCTGTGGGTCAGGCCACTCTTGGCATCGACACCAATGTGGGCCTTCATGCCAAAGTGCCACTGATTGCCTTTCTTGGTCTGATGCATCTCCGGATCGCGTTGCTGCTCTTTGTTCTTGGTCGAGCTGGGTGCCTCAATGATGGTGGCATCGACCAAGGTGCCTTGAGTCATCATGACGCCTGCTTCGGCCAGCCAGCGATTGATGGTCTTGAACAATTGGCGGGCCAGTTGATGCTGCTCCAGCAGGTGGCGGAAATTCATGATGGTGGTGCGGTCCGGCAGGGCGCTATCCAGGGATAACCGGGCAAACAGACGCATGGAGGCGATTTCGTACAGAGCATCTTCCATCGCGCCATCGCTCAGGTTGTACCAATGCTGCATGCAGTGAATGCGTAGCATGGTTTCCAGCGGATAAGGTCGCCGGCCATTACCAGCCTTGGGGTAAAACGGCTCGATGACTTCCACCATGTTTTGCCATGGCAGAATCTGCTCCATGCGGGACAAGAAAATCTCTTTTCTGGTCTGACGGCGCTTACTGCTGAATTCACTGTCGGCGAAGGTAAGTTGATGACTCATGATGAACCCTGTTCCATGGCTCCAGATGACAAACATGATCTCATATCAGGGACTTGTTCGCACCTTCCCTAACGCATCTACGGTCATTTCATCAGCAATATTGTTATTCAGATAGTCGCACAGTGCATTAATACGTGGGTCGACATTATGGCGGTTACTTTGCGGCTGCATCTGGAAGCAACGCAGAATCAGGCGTTCAAGGGCATTCATTGCCAGCGCTTCAGACAACGGGGCATCATCGCTGTTATGGTGAATAACCTCGGAAAACAGTGCCTTTAACCCTTCCTGTATTTCTGGTGTCTCACACTGTGTCCGGCCAATATTCTGATGGGTGTTATCCCAACGCAGCCAGTCCAGCCAGTAAGGGCGGGGCATAAAATAGATCCATAAGTGGTCCCAAAAATCATGGGATTCAGCACGCCCGTAGTGGTGTGGTACTCCGGGGGGAAACAGCACCAGTTCGCCTTCCTGGCAGGTAATATACCCCTCACCTGCTTTAACCCGCCCGGCACCACGTAACGTAAGGTTGATGATGTAACCTTTCATGCCTTGTGGGCGGTTGATGTAATAGTCAAGCCGCCCGCCACGGGATATGGGGGTATACCCCGACACCAGATACGCATTAAACGTAAAACTCTTCATCAGGGGCGAAAAGTTTACCAGGTCGTTCATATCCAGTGGCATATCCATCTCCTTTATGCCTCCTCCTGTTCCAGGTCAGAAGCTATAATTACTGTATCCCAGGGAGCCAGTACAAGAGGCTTGCCCCGGCTAACCCGGCCTTGCTGGAGTACCTGAACACCATTCACGGGTGCAGGCAGGTTTTGCGGTGTTGGGGAATAATTAAAGATAAACACCCTTTCCTGCCCGTCGGCCTGGTAAAGCCGCCGCACAATGACAGGGAAACTCGCATCTGCAGCCTGCGACGATAACCGGAGATCGGCGGTAAATTGCGAAAAAATACCAAATAACCACGTTTTTTCCGGCAAGAAACCAACATACATAGCCTGCCCTTTACCATAACGAGCCCGTGTGACAGCCGCATATTGCCCCCAGGCCGGGTGACGGTAGCGTGCCATAACTTCTGTTTCCGGGTCTGGCGTCAGTAATTCTACCCACAGTTCTGCCTCGGTGTCCGGTAACCCAATGGCACTGGCATTTACTTGCAGGGAATCCGGGCGCGTGAACTGGTTATAGGTTACGCCGCACACATCACGCAGGCCACCGGGTTGTGGCGTGCTACGAACTTTCACATGCTCGTCACTGAAACCTGATTTAAAACTAATAACCGCACGACCGCCACGTTCAACCCAGGCGTGAATCCGGGACAACAGGCCGCCCGGCGCACTGTAAAGTGCCGGAATAATCATTACTTTGTATTTATCACACTGTGCGTCCACATCATTAATAATGTCCACACCCACGTTGTTGTCGTACAGAGCATCATGGAAACGGCGGAAAATATCATTCCAGACATTGGTTTTGCCGTCTGCCGGAGGGAAGTGATTCAGCGCATCCATCGCCTCATTGCTAATCAAAATAGCCACATCATGGCGGGCTGACAGGCCAGATAATTGTTCACCATACTGCACGAAGTCTTTACCAATGGTACAGGCTTCACGCCAGGTGGGGTTGGGAGCAAAATCGTGGCTCAATAACCCTTTCCAGTATGTTTCAAAGGAATTGTGGATAGAGTGCCAGTGCCAGTAAGAAACCATTCGCGCCCCCTGGGCAATATGGCTGAATGCCTGCAGCCGCAATTGCCCAGGGTATGGAGTCCATTCAGGGAAGCCCTGTGCCTGGGTTTCCAGCACGAAATAATTGGCACCCTGTTTAATTCCGCGAGTTATTGCGCCGCCAAAGGCGATTTCGCGCCCTGTCAGGTGGTCCTGGGTGGGATGGTAAATATCCACCCCGGCAACCGTCAGCGCCCGGGCCGCAGCAAAATGATCCACCCGTGGCTGAACCCCATATGAATAGCCGCGCCATTCAAAATCAAAGTTATGAGTAATAAACTGGCCGGGCTTGCAGTACTCACGCACCAGCTCCCCCTGCCAGGCCAGATAAGCCGTCACTTGCTCGCGTTGATACTGAGAGAAGGCACAAGCCAGGCTGGCATTAATGGTGCTTTCCACCGGAGGGAAGTCAGCCCAGTCATCAATGCGATTGCTCCAGTAATCCAGGCCAAAGTCATGGTTAAACTGGCTGATATCCGGGTAGCGCACCTTGAGCGACTCAATAAACCCGGACTGCATCCAGTGGCCGGTGTTGTCATAGTGCTTAGTTTCATTATCCAGTTGATACCCAATAACTGCCGGATGATGACAAACATGCGCCATCAAAACCCGGATGATATTTTCCGCATAACGGCGAAACACCGGGTTGACGATGTCCATGATTTGGCGCGGGCCATACTTCTGGGTACCCTGAACCGTCGTCACCATCACTTCAGGGTGTTTTTTGGCAAGCCAGGCTGGAATGGCATACGTCGGCGTCCCGATAATCACCGCAATCCCTGCGGCATGCATGGCATCCAGAACACGGTCAATATGGTAGAAGTTGTAGGTACCCTCGGCCGGTTCCAGTGTACTCCAGGTGGATTCAGCAATACGGACGACGTTAATTCCGGCCGCCAGCATCATTTCAATATCTTTTTCAAGGCGGTCTTGCGGCATATATTCATCGTAATATGCAACGCCATAATATAATTCAGCCATACTGCTTCCTCCTGGGGTTATTTAGCTAAAACAGGCTCAGAAATAAACGCTCGTGCTTTGTCCAAAGTCACGACGGACATCAGCGTAAAGAACAGCGCGATACCTCCCAGTAAGATATAACTATCCTGGAACCCGTAGCGTTGGTACATATGACCAATACCCGTTGAAAGAAAAATTGAACTAAAGCTTTTCGAAAACTGGAAACCTATTAAATAAACTGTTGCAGATAACAGCGGGTTAAAATTAGCCGTAATATATTTAAGCGCGGCCACCAGCAATACTGAACTTTCAAAACCGTGCAACAATTTGATAAGGCTGATAGAAACTGGCCCAATTGCCCATGCCGAACCAATAATACGGAAACTCATAATCATGCCACAGTATATCAACGCATTTTTTGGGCCTATTTTGTTAACAAACCATGGGGCAAAAAACATCACCAATGCATCCAGAAAAATTTGCCCGGTAGTCAGATAACCGAAGACTTCCGCACCACGAGCTTTGGTTTCGAAGAAATGGCTGTAATAAATAGCGAATTGCTGGTCATAGGTTTCATAAATAGCGCCAACACCAATCATATATGTACCAAAGAACCAGAATTTCCTCATCTTTAACAGCGTGATGGCATCATTCAGGTTGACAGGTGAATGCGCTGGCTGCACTACCTGCCCTTGTTCATTCTGATCCGGCCGAGTGTTCCACACTATAAATAACAAAAATACCCCGGCAACACTTGCCATCCAGAAAATATAGTTGGCATCGAAACCAAACAGTTTTCCGGCGATAAAGGTGCCAATGGCCGCACCAAAACCACCGAACATACGTGCCCGACCAAATTCAAAACCAGTGGCGCGACTGACTTTATCTATATAAGCTTCACATACACCACAGCCAGCACCATACGCCAGGCCGATATAAATACCTCCGGCAAGGGCACCGAGTATGACATTTACTTTTAATAATGGTGCGAAAACATAAATCCAGTAAGGCGCAAATAACGTAATAATAATCGCCAGCATCCACATTAAATTTTTGCGGTAAACCAGCTTATCTGAAATAAAGCCGAAGAAAGGTTGAACAACAACAGACACAATAGCGGTAAAAGAGTAAACCAGACCAACGTCGGTATAATCAACACCAATTTTCTCTGTTAACCACAACGACAGATAAGGATAACAACACCCCCATCCAATGAAGAAAAACAGAAAGAACAGGCAGCTCATGACATAGTTTTTATTTAATGAAACCATGATACACCCCAGTACAGTAATCGATAAAATGCACTGCAAAAATTACTACGAGGCGAGAGTATTAAGGTGGAAAGTTTCGCTGGCAACCTGTAAAAATCTGCTGTCTGATTATGAGTTGTGAAACAGCTCACAGCCTCCCCATAACCACGGGGGAATTTCTGCTGTCATCCAGCATTGATACTTTCCCGACCAGCACCGTTAAGAGTTACCTGAAATACCCGGACACAATTTCTCAGCAAAAATGCTTCACATTTTTCATTTCGCCATTTATGTTATGTTATAACATTATTTACGGGCGTTTTTACGATGTACTCTTCTGCAAACCACCACTCCTTGTTAACGCTGTCCTCACTACTGCGTATTGTGTGCGCACTGGTGCTGCTGGCCGGATTGTGGTGCGCCATTGACTGGGCTAACGCACTAGCATGATACACCTTGAGAATTTAGCCACAGGCTACCGCCGCCAGCGTATTAGCCCTCCTTTTAATGGCACCTTCCATACCGGTAGCCTGACCGCCATTGTAGGCGCAAACGGCACCGGGAAATCCACTTTACTAAAGACACTGGCTGGTATTTTGCCACCGGTTTCCGGCCAGGTGAGCTTCCCGGAAGGCCGGCCACGGATTGCCTGGTTACCTCAACAAGCTGAACTGGACCATCAATTTCCAATGACCGTGTTTGATGTAGTGTCTATGGGCTGCTGGCCTGCATTGCGCTTCTGGCAACGTTTCTCTCGCCAGCATATGGCACAGGTCTGGCAGGCTATTGAGCAGGTTGGCCTGGTCGATATGGCGAAAAACACCATCAACACACTTTCTGGCGGGCAGTTCCAGCGCATGCTGTTTGCCCGGTTACTGCTACAACAGGCACCACTGGTTTTACTGGATGAGCCATTTACGGGTATCGACCAGAAAACTGCGGAGTTACTGGTCAGCGTAATGCAACAGATGCATCACAACGGGCAGACACTGATTGTTGTTCTCCATGACAGCAGCCTGGTAAGGCGCTGTTTTCCGGACACACTGCGCCTTGAAAACCAGCATTACCAATGGGGGAACACCCTGGAAGTGATGGCGTAAATGCTGTCCGGGGTTAACTGACATGTTTTATCACACCGTTATCGATCCTTTTATTCAGTTCGGTTTTATGCGCCGGGCGCTGGTCGCCTGCCTGGCGCTGTCACTGAGCATTACTGTACCAGGCGTATTTTTACTGCTGCGCCGTATGAGCCTCGCGGGAGATGCGCTTTCCCATGCCATTTTACCTGGGGTTTCAATTGGTTATTTGATGTACGGCATGTCACTGGTAGCCATGGGGTTTGGTGGGTTTATCGCCGGGCTGTTAGTTGCACTGGCTTCCGGCTGGGTGAGCAACCTGACACCGTTACGGGAAGATGCCAGTTTTGCCGGGTTTTACCTGGGTTCACTGGCGCTTGGTGTAACCCTGGTGTCATTACATGGCTCCAGCGTCGATTTGCTGCATATGCTGTTTGGCTCCATTCTCGCGGTAGACAGACAAGCGCTATTTTTCGTGGGCTATATCGCGACGTTTACCTTGCTGTGTATTGCCTTGCTCTACCGTTTACTGGTGATGGAAGCATTTGATAAAGCATTCCTGACAGTGAATGCCCGCCGGGCTCCGGGCATCATCAATGCGCTGTTTATGACACTGGTGGTGCTGAACCTGGTCGCGGGGTTTCAAATCCTCGGAACGCTGATGACTGTCGGCCTGATGATGTTGCCTGCCATTTCAGCCCGCTGTTGGGTGAACCGACTTCCGGCTTTACTCACTGTCTCGGCAATATTAACCACGCTGTCTGCTTTCACTGGGCTGGTGCTCTCGTTCAATGCAGGGATACCCGCAGGCCCGGCTATTGTGCTCACTGCCGCACTTTTCTTTATGGTCTCAATTCTCTTTGGGGCTCACAACGGGCTAATTCCCGTCTTTGGCAAGCGAACCACTCAGAAGGAAACGTCATGAAATACATTAAGCCTTTATCTCTGGCTGTGCTGTTGTGCAGCCCGGCCGCCGTTTTTGCCGCCACGCTGAACACTGTCGCCAGTTTCTCTGTGCTGGGTGATATTGTGAAAGAAGTCGGTGGCGCACATGTGCATGTCACTTCACTGGTGGGCCCGAATGGTGACCCACACACCTTTGAGCCAAAACCGGCAGACAGCCAGACCCTGCACAATGCTGATGTCGTTTTTGTCAGTGGTCTGGGCATGGAGGGCTGGATGAACCGCCTGATAGACGCATCAGGTTATAAAGGCGAAGTGGTCACGGCTTCACAAGGTGTGAACTCACGCCAGATGCAGGAAGATGGCAAAACTGTGACAGACCCTCATGCCTGGAACAGTGCGGCCAATGGCGCAATTTACGCACGTAACGTAATGAATGCGTTAATTAAAGCAGACCCGCAAGACGCCGACTATTTCCGCCAGCACGGCACTGCCTATATTGAGCAACTGAACAAACTGGATGCCTGGGCGAAAAAAACCTTTACCGCTATTCCACAAAGTCGCCGCCATGTCATCACCAGCCATGATGCTTTTGGGTATTTTGGTGCAGAATATGGCGTGAAGTTTCTCGCACCAGTAGGCTTTTCCACTGAAGCCGAAGCCAGCGCCAGCGATGTTGCCGGGCTGATTAACCAAATCAAGCAGGAGCATATCCACACCTACTTTATCGAAAACCAGACAGACCCGCGCCTGGTCAAACAAATTGCCGCAGCCAGTGGGGCCAAACCAGGCGGTGAATTGTACCCGGAGGCGTTAACCACCAAAGACGGTGTTGCCCCGACTTATGTCGCGGCGTTTAAACACAATGTGGAAACTATCGCCGCCAGCATGAAATAACGGGCAAAGTAACCCCCGGCGAGCGACTGCCGCCGGGGGGTTTATCAGAAGGTGAAAGTCAGTTGCGCACCCGCGCCCCAGGTTTCTTTTTCTCCCACCAGGCCATTAAGATCCAGGTGAACCCGGTTAAAGGGCGCAAAACCCAGGCCTGCTGTCACCGCATTGTTATCATTGCCTTTGATATCTGCCTGATAACCAGCACGCACCGCCAGCCAGCTGAGTGGGCGAACTTCTGCCCCGGTCCTCAGGTATTGCGAGTTTTTTTCACTTTTAAAACCTTTGGTTTCAGTCAGGTCACCATCGGCAGTCAGTGTCAGTAACTCGTTGCTCCACGCAACCCCCGCCGTTACCAGTGGTGAAATTTGGAAGGTATCTTTGTAGCCGTTGATTTCTTTGGTATCGATATTGCGTGGAACCAGGTTTTGCCCACTCAGGCCAACTGTCCAGTGTTCACCAAAATCTGCTGCGACCCCCGCATCCACGTTAAACCCGGTGTCGGTATTGCGGTATTTACTGTCACGCAGGTCGTCACTTTTATAGTTGTAGATAGAAACGGAGTAGTTATACAGCCAGGTTTTTTGCAGCTTTGGTGTCACGCCAACGGATACCGGAACACCGCCAATATCAAACTGTTTTGCCAACGCAATCCCGTAATCAGAGACAATCGCGGCCCGGCCAAATCCGGTTGATTTCAGGTTGTCCTGAACCGCACTGGGATCCAGCGCAGCAGCGGCTGCGGCAGCAGTACTGTTCTCAATTGTTTGTAAGAAAGTGACATCGTTGGGGTCAATATAGGAACTCACCCGCGCACGCGCCCAGGCTTTCGTCACAAACGCCATCGAGATAGTGCTGCCAGGAATACTGACCGCCAGGCCTGCCGCTGCTTTGGCACTGGCTGTTTTACCATCCAGATAATTCAGTTCATCAGCGAGGTCACCTGCAGCAGCCTGGATGCGGGGTAACTGTTGAAGATAATTGGAAAAATTGATGTTACCCAACTCATCTTTCCAGGTATTCACCGTATCACTGATATGATCAATTTCATTGCGCAAATTGTCTTTATCAGAGACTTCCACTCCCACTGATGGCAACACCACCGAGACATTGTCATCCTCATGGGCTTTCGCCAGCAACGCTGGGTTAATCAGCACGCCACTACCATAACTGGCAGAGGCAACCCCTGTTCCCCCCATCCCATCACTCCGCGATTCGGCCCAGGTATTTGCCGCCAGCGCCGGGTGAGCAATCAAAAATGTGGCAGCCATGGTCGCCACTGAAACTTTGCTTATTCTGTTCACAGGCATTCCGTCCAGGTATTGTGAATAATTTTCGACCACCCCCTTTATCACCCAGGTAGCCGCAAGCTATTGCTGTGAATAACGACGAAAAAAGCAGTTTATTGCAGTGTTTAAACAAACGTATCCATCCTGGATAAATTGTTATTTTGTGACCCATCTATATGTATAGTTCAGTGTTTTGATTTCTGTGAAGGTTTTCCATCGTGAGAACCAAACACCTGCTCAGGTGGATTGAGCCAGCGATCTGTGCGGGTCGCTGCGTAATCGGGGTTAAGAGGGTAATAAATTCGGTTTTCTGCTTTGTTAGCTTCCCCCACAACCAGTAAACACACGAGTGCCTGAGTGTTATTAATAAAGGTATGGCAGATACCCGTTCCGGCAGGGAAGCCAACCGCATCGCCTGGTTGAAGTCGGTATAACTGACCATTAATCCAGGCATCTGGTGTACCTTCAATCACGTAGATAAATTCCTCTTCCGCACTTTCAGCGTGGGGGTAAGAGGTTCGCCTTCCCGGCAGTAAACGTTCATGGTGGATCCCCAAACGGGTTAACCCCAGCATTCTCCCTAACGGTACTCCCAATGAAAACTGCTCCGGGCTGTCCGGGTAACCCGGAGAATCAGAGGATTCAACTGACTCCCAGTGGCAAATCATAGCTGGACGCTCCATTTTTTTACTCCTGAATAGTGATGTAATGGTTGCCATGCGGCACAGATATCGGCGTTTTTAACGGTTCATGGTACAGTAGCTTATTTACGACCATGTTGAGGGCCGGGATGGATAAGTCTGGGACACAAAACCTGTTAGCTCGGGCAGAAAAGCTTTGCCAGCAGCGCAATGTACGCCTGACACCACAGCGCCTTGAAGTGCTGCGCCTGATGAGTGAGCAGGACGGGTCGATAAGCGCATATGACTTGCTGGACTTATTGCGTATCGCAGAGCCTCAGGCCAAGCCTCCCACAGTTTACCGTGCTCTGGATTTTTTGCTGGAGCAGGGGTTTGTGCATAAAGTTGAATCCACCAACAGCTATGTGCTGTGCCACTTGTTTGACCAGCCTACTCATACTTCCGCCATGTTTATTTGTGACCGTTGCGGTTCAGTGAAAGAAGAGTGTGCAGAAGGGGTGGAAGATATCATGCACGGTCTGGCGGCCAGTATGGGGTTTGCATTGCGCCACAATGTTATTGAAGCCCATGGCTTATGCTCACAATGTGTAGAAGTGGAAAGTTGCCGCCATCCGGAAAGTTGTGGTCATGATCACTCTGAAACTGGCAAGAAAAAACGCTAACTACTGTGTGGTTACAGAGGGCCGGGTAGCCCTCTGTAACTATGAATCAAAGAGGGATTACCACCGGTAGTCGTCACGTTTTTCCCAGGCGGCCACTTCTTCTTCGGCCCGTTCTTTCGCGTAACCATAACGTTCCTGAATCCGGCCTACCAGTTGGTCACGTTTTCCTTCAATAACGTCTAAATCGTCATCGGTCAGCTTGCCCCACTCTTCTTTCACCTTACCTTTGATGATTTTCCAGTCTCCACTGATTTCCGTCATATTCATCGCAGCGTCCTCACGGTTGGTTAATTGAAACAGTGCCGTTTACTGACAGCTTGTTTGGCTTACTTCATGATAAATTGTAGTTCATCAAATTAAGTTTCATTCTTTTTTAAGAATGTTTAACTAACAAACTCGAGAATGCCACCTGCAAATTCCGCTCACCTTCACACTACTGTTGATAACGTGTAAAACCCACCAGGGAAAATGATTTTCCCCCTAAAATAAGTTGCGGTAACATTGCCGTTATCCTCCGTAAAGGCCTCCGCTTATGCCACCAGAAAATTTGCTCCTCGATAACCAACTGTGTTTTTCCCTCTACTCGGCAAACCTGGCACTGAATAAAATTTACCGTAATGTGCTTAAGCCTCTGGAGATAACCTATCCACAATATCTGGTGTTATTGATCCTCTGGGAAGCAGACCAACAAACGGTTTCTGCCATTGGTGAGCGTCTTTATCTGGATTCGGCAACACTTACTCCGTTACTGAAACGGATGGAAGCGGCAGGCCTGGTTACCCGCCAACGCTCCACACAAGATGAACGCCAGGTGATTGTCAGCCTGTCAGATAAAGGCCGGGGCCTGCAGCAACAGGCCGAAGCCATTCCCCAACATATTCTGTGCGCCTCGGCCTGCGACCAGGCTGAACTCATCACGCTGAAACAACAGCTCGATACCTTACGCAACCAGTTGATCAAAAACGCCTGACGGTGTTAAAGGCAAGAAACACGAAAAACATGTCCCGGCGCTCTGCCATGATAAGGGTTATCTTTTAGTTACCCTGTTCAATTCCGGAGAAAAATGATGAGTGCTTATGTAATTTTCGTGCGCAAAACCACACATGATGAACAAGAAATGCAAACCTACGCAAAACTGGCCGGTGAAGCACGCGGCGATCATCCCATTACTCCGCTGGCTTTTTACGGTGATATCACCACCCTGGAAGGCGATGATGCAGAAGGTGCGGTTATCCTGTCATTCCCGGATATTGAAGCCGCAAAAGCCTGGTACTACAGCGATGCATACCAGGAAGCCAAAAAACACCGCAATTTGGGTGCCGACTACCAGGTGTTATTGATTCAGGGGGTTTGATTAGCAGGTTGTTCCGCTCAGGGAACAGCACATGTACCATCCCGAGGTAACCTTTTGTAGTAGAGCCAGCCATACCTGGTAGGTTACATATTCTGCCACTGTAAAATGCTCTGCCAGCACAGAGCAAATTGCGCGCCGTGTCAGCCACACTGCTTTCTCTCACTACCAGCGCCCGGCGCCCGCAGGGGGCACTGGCCCCCTGCCCCCCCCTTTTGTGGCCGGCAAAATCGCCGCTACGCGGACATTCGGCTTACCCCGGCGGCCTGTTCGGGTACCGCTCCGAGTCGGCTTCCTGCCTCAACGATTTAGAGGCCACACCCACACCCGCCTGTAATATCTCAGCAAAAATCAAAAAAAACAGACAGCGCACAAATCCCCCAGCCACACCATACAGCACAAAAAAACCCGCCACTTGCAGCGAGGGTTGTGTCGCGTAAGACCGGTGAACCGCAGAAAGGATGACAAGGTTATTCCGCCCGGATGGCGGAATAAGGCGAACCGAGGCATGGATGCCGAGTCGAGCCGGCCGCAGGCTGACTGCCCGGAGGTGAACGCAGTGCGCAGCACCGGTCGCCAGCGAAAACGGGGATTGCAAAGGGGGCAAGCCCCCTTAGCCCGTTCACCGGCTGTGAAGCCACATTAACCACCTCACTTCAGGTGAACGGAAACAACTACACCACTGAAAATGAACGAAAACAGCCAGCTACACTGCAAGTGCTCCCCTTCACTTCACCTCAAACCACGTTCCATCCCGCCAGTGCCGCCGCCAGCACCACCCCAGGGTCACCCCGCGCAGCACCAAAAACACCACCAAAGAAAACCACAACCCATGATTCCCAAACCCAGGCAGTGTCAGCAGACACACACCAAAACCGGCCGCTGAAAGCGCCATACTGTTACGCATTTCAGCTCCCCGGGTTGCGCCAACAAACATTCCGTCCAGCAAATAGCACCACACCCCTGCAACCGGCAACAGTACCTGCCAGAACAAGTACTTATCTGCCAGCTGGTGTAATTCCGGCAACGAAGTGAGCAGACCAATAATTTGTGGCCCGGCAAGGGCATAAACCAGAGAAAATCCCAGGGCTACCACACCAGCCTGGCGGCAGGCTGCTCCCCATACAGCCAACAATTGCCCTTTGCTGTGGGCACCAAAAGCCTGGCCGGAATGCGCTTCTACCGCATAAGCAAAACCATCCAGTGCATAAGCGGTAAAAGCCAGCAACGTCATCAACAATGCATTTACAGCCACAATGTCACCGCCCAGCCTGGCGCCCAGCACAGTGATGGAAGCAAAGCAGCCCTGAACCAGTAAAGAACGCAACATGATGTCACGGTTTAACGCCATTAAACGCCGAATATTGCCGAACCATGCCGTTTTCAGGCCCACCAGGGGAATACCCCGCATCACCAGAACCCGCCAGACCATCACCAGCCCCAGCAATAGCGTGACATACTCAGATACAGTGGTTGCCAGCGCGGCCCCTTGCACATTCATACCCAGCCCCATCACCAGCCAGATATCCAGCGCGATGTTCAGCACATTGCCCACCACCAGCAAAATAACCGGAGCTCGGGCATATTGCACCCCCAGTAACCAGCCCAATAAAACCAGGTTAGCCAGTGAAGCGGGAGCACCAAGCAAGCGAACCGCTAAAAACACCTGTGCCTGGAACAATACAGCCTCACTGCCGCCTGTCACGGTAAGCGCAAGGTGAATTAATGGCGCACGAAACACCACAATGGCAACACCGGCCACCAGCGCCAGCAACAAAGGCTGCATCAGTGCCCGCAGCAACCCCTGGTCATCTCTTGCGCCATAAGCCTGAGCTGTTAACCCGGTAGTACTCATCCGCAAAAACAACAGCAACATAAACAGGAAACTGGTTACCGTTGCACCAATTGCCACACCACCGAGGTAATCCGGGCTGTCCAGGTGCCCAATCACCGCTGTATCAACCAGGCCCAATAACGGTACGGTGATATTGGACACAATCATGGGGATTGCCAGGCGCCACAACGCCCGGTCAGTTCGGGAAAAGAATTGCATCACTTACCCCAGATAACATTTGGGAAAGAAACCCACAAAAAAGCCGTGGCACAGGCTGGCTGTGACACGGCTGTAAAAGCATAGCAGATTAAGGATTCGTTCAGAGCCATTCGCCGTTGCGAATAACGCCCACTGCCAGGCCCTCGATAGTAAAGTTTTGCTCACGTAAATCGACAACAATCGGGGTGAACTCGTTGTTTTCCGGGAGCAGCTGCACAGTATTGCCCTGCTGTTTCAGCCTCTTAACCGTTACTTCGTCGTCGATACGGGCCACCACTACCTGGCCGTTGCGCACATCCTGCGTTTTATGTACCGCAAGTAAATCGCCATCCATAATACCGATGTCTTTCATTGACATACCGCTAACGCGCAGTAAGAAATCCGCATGCGGTTTAAACAGGGAAGGATCGACCTGATAGTGACCTTCAATGTGCTGCTGAGCCAGTAAAGGCTCACCGGCGGCAACCCGGCCAACCAGTGGCAGACCGTCGTCATTAGTTTCTTCCAGAAGCAAGCGAATACCACGGGAAGCGCCAGAAACAATTTCGATAACCCCTTTGCGGGCAAGCGCTTTCAGGTGTTCTTCTGCCGCATTGGGTGAACGAAAGCCAAGGCGTTGTGCAATTTCCGCACGGGTTGGAGGCATCCCCGTCTGATTAATGTGATCCCGGATGAGATCATAGACCTCCTGCTGTCTGGTAGTAAGTGCTTTCATTCCTTCTGCCCCCTGGGTGTATATACAGTTATGCTGTGAGTATATACAGTTAATGGTGATTTTGAAACCACAATTGAGCAAAAAACCAGGGACTTATCCCACAAAATAGCCATAGGTAACCAGACGAAGCCTTAAATACCCGTTTTGGAGCATTTTTTCCGGAAAAACTCAGAAAAAATGAGACCAGAGCACGCTTCCCCAGGTAAACAGGGCGAGTATAATTGCGAACAACACTGCAGCGGACCCCATGTCTTTAGCCCTGCCAGAGAGTTCGTGAAAATCTGTTCCCACCCGGTCAACTATTGCCTCAATAGCACTGTTGAGGATTTCGATTATCATAACCAGAGTGACGGAACCGATGAGTAACACGCGGGCAATGGCACCGACATCAAGCCAACAGGCAATAAAGATAGCCAGCACAGTAGTGACCCCTTCCTGGCGAAAAGCGGCTTCATTGTTCCATGCAGCACGAATACCTTTCCAGGAATAGCCAGCTGCTTTAATGATTCGGGTGAGTCCAGTGGTGTTACTTGCCATGAAGGAACCTTTTTAGCTTAGTGGCGTCAATGCCTGTAGCGTCGCGCAGGCAACTTCCTCAGAAATCCACGCGGGTTTCTGTTATTCTTGCGACGCATTGCGTTTTTAACCAGAGGCTTTACAACGTTTATGTCCGGTTGGCCACGAATTTACTACAAATTGCTGAATTTACCACTAAGTATGCTGGTAAAAAGCAAATCTATTCCGGCGGATCCTTGCGCCGAATTGGGTTTAGATACCTCTCGCCCTATTATGTACGTGCTGCCTTATAATTCAAAGGCAGACCTGTTGACATTACGGGCGCAATGTCTGGCACATGATTTGCCCGACCCGCTGACCCCCCTTGAAGTAGACGGAGCTTGTTTGCCACGCTATGTCTTTATTCATGGCGGGCCGCGTGTATTTACCTATTACGCGCCGAAAGAAGAATCCATCAAGCTGTTTCATGATTACCTGGACTTGCACCGCAGCAATCCGAATCTGGATGTCCAGATGGTGCCGGTTTCAGTGATGTTTGGCCGCTCACCTGGCCGTGAAAAAGGCGAAGAAAACCCGCCACTGCGCTTGCTTAACGGCATCCAGAAGTTCTTTGCCGTATTATGGCTGGGCCGCGACAGCTTCGTACGCTTTTCTCCGCCAGTTTCTCTGCGCTGGATGGCGACAGAGCATGGCACAGACAAAACTATCGCTCAGAAGCTGGCGCGGGTTGCACGTATGCACTTTGCCCGCCTGCGCCTGGCCGCAGTAGGCCCACGCTTACCCGCGCGCCAGGATCTGTTCAATAAATTATTGTCTTCAAAAGCCATTGCCAAAGCGGTAGAAGATGAAGCGCGCAGCAAGAAAATCTCTCACGAAAGAGCGCAGCAAAATGCTGTTGCCCTGATGGAAGAAGTTGCCGCTAACTTCTCCTATGAAGCCATCCGCATGACTGACCGTGTGCTGGGCTTTACCTGGAACCGCTTATATCAGGGTATTAACGTTCATAATGCTGAGCGAGTACGCCAGTTAGCCCATGAAGGCCATGAACTGGTGTATGTTCCCTGCCACCGCAGCCATATGGATTATCTGTTGCTGTCTTACGTGCTTTATCACCAGGGGCTGGTGCCACCGCACATTGCAGCAGGTATTAACCTGAACTTCTGGCCTGCCGGGCCGATTTTCCGCCGTCTGGGTGCATTCTTTATTCGCCGTACGTTTAAAGGCAATAAACTCTACTCAACCGTGTTCCGTGAATACCTGGGTGAATTGTTCAGCCGTGGGTATTCGGTGGAGTATTTTGTTGAAGGGGGGCGTTCGCGCACCGGTCGCCTGCTTGATCCGAAAACTGGCACACTGTCTATGACGATTCAGGCCATGCTGCGTGGCGGTACCCGCCCGATTACGCTGGTGCCGATTTACATTGGTTATGAGCATGTCATGGAAGTGGGCACCTACGCGAAAGAGTTGCGTGGTGCAACTAAGGAAAAAGAGAGTCTTATCCAGATGATGCGTGGCCTGAGCAAGCTGCGTAATCTGGGGCAGGGGTATGTTAATTTTGGCGAGCCTATTCCTCTGACCAACTGGCTGAACCAGCATGTTCCGGAATGGCGTGATGCGATAGACCCTATCGAAGCGATACGCCCGCCGTGGTTAACTCCCAGCGTCAATGAAATTGCTCATACGCTGATGGTGCGCATTAACAATGCTGGTGCGGCTAACGCCATGAACCTGTGTTGTACGGCTTTGCTTGCTTCTCGCCAGCGTTCACTTACCCGTGAGCAATTGACTGAGCAGTTAGAGTGTTACATGAGTCTGCTGCGCAACGTACCTTATTCACCGGATGCTACCGTTCCTGCGTCATCTGCCAGCGAGCTTATCGATCACGCCTTGCAGATGAATAAGTTCGAAGTAGAAAAAGACACGATTGGCGATATTATCGTTCTGCCCCGTGAGCAGGCCGTGTTAATGACCTACTATCGCAATAACATTGTGCATATGCTGGTAATGCCATCTTTACTGGCGTCTATTATCTCACAACACCGTAATATTACGCGTGATGAACTGCAACGCCGGGTTGAAGTCCTGTTCCCGATGCTTAAAGCAGAGTTGTTCCTGCACTGGGATAAAGAAGCGTTAAGTTCTGTAGTGGATGCGCTGCTCAATGAGCTGGTGCAGCAGAACCTGATTCTGGAAGACAGCGGCCGTTTCCGCCTGAACCCGGCACGCTCCCGGACTCTGCAACTGCTGGCAGCAGGGGTGCGCGAAACGATTCAACGTTATGCAATCACCTTCTGGCTGCTGAGCGCCAACCCAACGATTAACCGCGGGACGCTGGAGAAAGAGAGCCGGACTGTGGCACAGCGTTTGTCTGTACTGCACGGTATCAACGCCCCTGAGTTCTTCGACAAAGCGGTGTTCTCTTCTCTGGTGCTGACACTGCGCGATGAAGGCTATATCAGCGATACCGGTGATGCGGAGCCAACAGAAACCATGAAGGTTTACCAGTTGCTGGCCGAGCTAATCACCTCGGATATCCGCCTGACGATTGAAAGTGCTGCATCACAAGGCGAAGACGCACCCGCTCAATAACCGTTGAATGAGTGCGAAGCAAGGTGAAAAAATGGCGGGAATAAAAATCCCCGCCATTTTTTATGCCCGGTAAACAGTGCCATTACTCAGGGCCGTTGAGCAGGGGCCTGATCAGGATAAAGGCGGCAGATAATGGACAAACAGCCCTAAAAATAACACCAGCCCCACATAGTTATTATTCATAAAGGCTTTAAAACAGGCATCCCGGTCACGCCCGGCAATGAGTTTTTGCTGGTATGAAAACAGCCCCGCCGCAAGCAACAGCGACCAGTAAAACGCCCCGCTCAGGTGATTAAGCCAGCCTACCAGCACCAACAGCGCCAGAACCGCCACCTGTAAGATGCCAATAATCAGTTTGTCGTAGCGCCCAAACAGAATCGCGGTGGATTTCACGCCTATCTTCAGGTCGTCATCCCGGTCTACCATGGCATATTGCGTGTCATAAGCGACAGCCCAGAGGATATTGGCTAAAAAAAGTAACCAGCAACTGAGCGGCAACTGCTCACTAACAGCCGAGAACGCCATGGGAATTGACCAGCCAAACGCGGCCCCTAACACCACCTGGGGTAAATGAGTGTAGCGTTTCATAAACGGGTATATCCAGGCCAGCGCCAGCCCGGCGACTGACAGCAGAATCGTCATGGTATTCAGGGTGAGAACCAGCAAGAAAGACAGCAATACCAGTACACCAAACAGCGTGATAGCTTCGCGCTCTGTGACATCGCCACTGGGTAATGGGCGGCGTGCCGTGCGCTTGACATGGCCGTCAAATTTGCGGTCGGCAAAATCATTCACCACACAACCTGCGGCACGCATTAACCAGACACCGGCAATGAACACCAGAAGAATAGTTACCGGCGGAATGCCCGGTGTTGCGAGCCACAGCGCCCATAAAGTAGGCCAGAGTAACAGTAACGCGCCAATCGGTTTGTCAGTACGCATGAGCCGGTGAAATGCCAGCAGCTTATTCTTCTGCGTCAGACTCCACTCCATTTTTCATCCTCTTGATACAACGGTGATGCAGGTAAAAACAGTTCGGTAAGCAGTAATGGTTTGCCCGACAAACGGAGGCGGGAACGGCGCCCCCATAAGGTTTCACTGCGCCCCGTGTGAATAAAATCGCGTGTCAGGGCCGATGCGGTAAACAAGTACCGGCCAAGCGGGGTGGTGCCCAGGCGCTGTAGCGCCAGTTCAGGGCCATTCAGGGTGGACAGTGGCACCACTGTGCGCCCCACCAGCCAGGGCGTATCATCGCCCAGCAAAATAATTTCCCGTAACCAGTATTGTGATTCACGGGGTAACCAGCTAACGTCTTCGCCCACCTGTTCCGCCGTCACAAAGCCTTCGGATAGCAGCGTCACACTAACCTTACTGCAACAGCGTTCAAAACGCTTTGTCATTGAGTCTTCCAACAATAGCCAGTCACGCAGCCAGGCTGACAGGTTATCCGGCAGGGTGTCGGAGAAAGACAGCGCCCGTAATTGCGCCAACGCAGGGTGCATCATGCCCAACAGTCTCCAGAACAGAACAGTGGACATTGTAACGCAGAACACGAAAAGGGTGTGGCAGGAAAATAGCAGAAACCAACAGCCATGTAACAAAAAGCCAACGGCCGCAGGCACGTCTGCCGGTGGAAAAAAGGTGCGCAGACGCGCACCAAGGCTTACAAGATCAGCAATGTGGGGTGATTACCCCTTGCCTTTTACACTACTGATAAAGGTTTTACGTGCGCTGGTAGATCCAAGACGCTCAGCCTCATCAAGTAATTTCAATGCCTTATCTACATCACCTTTGGCCACTGCCTGCTTAATGGCATGGTTAAAATAGGCCTCAGTGTCATTCAGCATAGGTTCCGCTTTTGGTGCCGGTGCGGATGCAGCAACAGGCGCAGCAGCTGTGGCTGTATTTCCGACGGTGACCGTTGGGGTACTGGCTGAAGAGCCAAAAATAGGCCCAACCAGGATACTGGCACCAGACGTCGTTTTCACTTTCAGTTTGAGCGTACCTTCTGCAGCGTGCTGCGCTACCGGGTCTGGAATATCCGGAACGGCGTTACCCGTGCCTTTTGCATAGGCCTTGGCAGGAGCAATCAATGTGGTTGTACGTTGTAAATCCTGCGGAGTGGTGAAGATCAGTAAGTAAATCTTCTGCTGCCCCAGAGCGGGAGTCAGTTTCAGGGTACCTTCCAGCCGGTCAGCGGCCATTACCCCTGGTTGTTGGTAAGTGAAGAAATTCGCCGGGAACCAGGCTGAAGGGTTCATGTTCTGGTCCAGCACCAGCACATTCGGGGCATAGACCCGGTTCTGTGCCACTTCGCTGGTGAGCGTAATCGAGAGTTCACCAATATTAGCAGGAACACTGTAAGCCGCTACCGGCCCGGTAATTCCTGGGTTACTAAGCCTCTGGCCCTGGGTTGCCAGATTAGCCTGCACACTTTGCCCGGCATTTAACGGCTGCCAGGTAAGCTGTTGGAGAGACTGAGCACTGAAAGTGGGTGCCCCGGCGAGGTTTTGCGGCACCAGGTCCACTTCAGCGAAGGAGGTTGCGGGTACAGCGGCGAGCAGCCCTGCACTCAGGCAAAGAGCAACGAGACGTTTTTTCATTGTTATGACCTCGGTAGCAACGGGATACGGTGGCCAGGCAATAGCGCGTATCCGTATTCAGAATATATTTGGACTAGTGAAAGAGGGGGTTGCCCCCCTCTGCTTTAACACGTTACTGACTTCAGGCTTACCACCAGATTTCCATCTGGGCACCGAAGGTCCATTCATTGCTGTCACCACGGCTGTAAGTGGTGGTGCTGGTATCGGCAACTGCATAACCGTTGTCGTTATAGCCCCATTTTTCATTCCACTTAGCGTAGGTGGCGAACAGACGCAGAGCCGGGCGAGACCAGATGCTGTCACCAGCCTGCCATTGCTGTGCCAGGGTCACTTTGTACTGGTCGTTGTGCTTGCCAGCGCTCTGTGATTTGACATTGTCGTAGCCCACTTCCAGCAAGGTGCTCATGATTGGCGTCCATTTGTACATTGGGCGCACGCCCACGGTGTACCAGGTGCTGCCGTTCTTGCTGTCCATGTCGATATCCTGATACATACCGACATACATCAGTGCCCATTTGTCGTTGAAATCGATGGCACCATGGTTCAGCACACGAATCATGTGGCCGTCGTTGTTCAGAGTGCCCTGCGCATGGCCGCTGTTCCAGGTGGTCATCGCATCGGTAGCATACTGAACCACAAACTTGTTGTAGCCGCCGCTAATAGACTGGGTATGTTCAGCGGTGAACATATAACCGTCTTTGGTTGCGCCATCTTCGAGGCGGTAGTTGTCACGCGGGTTGGCACGGCCATAATCCACACCCAGTTCCAGCACACCACCTGGGTTCACTTCCAGGCCCGCTAAACGCACGTCGAATACATCATTGGCGGTTTTGGATGCATAATCGCGTTCACGATCGCTGGTGAAGGTGTAAGAACCACCTGTTTCAGAGTTACGGGTAGCAGCGACAGACAACTTACCAAAGCCAAGATCTACGTTTTCCAGACCGGCACCAGGACCTGAAATATCCCAGTAGTAGAAGTCGATCATGTGAACGTCATGACGTTGGTAGAAGCGTTTACCGGCCCAGAGAGTGGAACCTGGCAGTGCATCAATCAGGTTTTTACCCTGAACGTTGGCTTCACGAAATGCCGGACTGGTAGATTCCCAGTCATCCATCTGAGAAACCGAGTAAGCGACGTTAGTATCGAAATAGAAGCTTTTATCGCCTTCTTTCCACACTTCCTGTCCCAGTTTTAATTCCGCGTAGGTTTCACATTCGTTACCCAGACGGTATTTGCTTTGTGCGCCGGTGGCTTTAAAGCACTGCTGTTCACCGCCACTCCCCGTCCAGCCAATACCGGAACGGGCATAACCGTGGAAGTCAACGGCCAGCGCCTGAGCAGACATAACACCCGCAGCCACTGCGATAGCCAGGGGAAGTTTGCGCAGAGTAATCATCATTCTATCTCCTGAGGTCATTGCTTTTATTGTGAGGGTCACTTAAACACCTGGCTCCTGATGCAACCGACGGCAGGCTGTGCCATCTTCCTTGAATAAGTGGCAGCGCTCTGGCGGCAAGCCAATGGCGAATGTCGCGCCCTCTTGCACCAGCACCACGTCGTTCTGGCGGTAAACCAGGTTTTGACGCAGCGCCGGAATCTGAATATGGATTTGTGTTTCATGCCCCAGTTGTTCCACCACCTGCACTTCCCCTTCGAGAGTGACATCGGCGATTTCACTGGGCAGTAAATGTTCAGGCCGGATCCCCAACGACATGTTGGCTCCCACCTGAACGCCCGTGCTTTCCACCGGCAGCCATACTTGCTGGCGGTTAGGCAGCTCAACCTGCACTTGTTCCAGTGCGGTTGCGGTGACTTTAACGGGCAGGAAGTTCATTTTGGGGGAGCCAATAAAACCGGCTACAAAGCGGTCTGCCGGGTAGTGATACAGTTCAAGAGGCTTACCGACCTGCGCGATACGGCCAGCATCCAGCACCACGATTTTATCGGCGAGGGTCATTGCCTCTACCTGGTCGTGGGTGACGTAAATCATGGTGCGCTTCAGGCGCTTGTGCAGGCGGGAGATCTCAATACGCATTTGCACACGCAATGCCGCATCAAGGTTAGAAAGGGGTTCATCCAGCAGGAATACCCGAGGCTCTGCAACCAGTGTACGGCCAATCGCCACACGCTGACGCTGCCCACCGGAGAGCGCTTTCGGGCGGCGGTCCAGTAAATGCGCCAGTTGCAGCACTTCTGCAACCTGGTTAACACGCTGGTTAATCAGATCTTTTTTGGCACCAGCCAGTTTCAGGCCGAAAGACATGTTTTCCGCCACCGACAAGTGCGGATAAAGCGCATAAGACTGAAATACCATGCCCACACCACGTTCAGCGGGAGGGACATCATTCATACGTTTTTCGCCAATGAACAAATCACCGCTGGTGATGGTTTCCAGACCCGCAATCATGCGTAATAACGTTGACTTACCACAGCCAGACGGGCCAACAAATACGACAAATTCGCCGTCGTTGACTGTTAAGTTGATGTCTTTCGACACCACCACGTCTCCCCAGGCTTTGGTTACGTTCTGTAACTGCACGTTTGCCATCGAACTTCTCCCTTCATCCATCACTCAACCCGCCAGAGGCAGGTAATACAAGATGTGTCCGACTATGAGGGAGTTTGTCGTCAGGAAAATCCTCCACCCATGGCTTTTTTATGGGGGAGGAGACGGGAGGATGAGAAACGCTTGCAGGCAGGGAAAATCATGGGCTGACAGGGATTTTCGTGATCCTGATTTCAAAAACCAGTACTGTTTTGTGTGCTGTGGGCCACATAACCAGGATTTATGAGAAGTAGATCACATAAACCTCCCTTACGGCGTAGTGCCAGGGAGGATGAGATTTTTCTGTTCTAATCCGACACTGGCGCAGGTAAAGCCACACAGTGTCTCCACGTGCATATCACCTAAAGGAAGGAACATATGAAAATCAAAACCGGCGCACGTATCCTCGCGTTGTCTGCGCTGACGACAATGATGTTTTCTGCCTCTGCTCTGGCCAAAATCGAAGAAGGCAAACTGGTTATCTGGATTAATGGCGATAAAGGCTATAACGGTCTTGCCGAAGTGGGTAAAAAGTTTGAACAGGACACCGGGATTAAAGTCAGTGTTGAACATCCGGACAAACTGGAAGAGAAATTCCCGCAAGTTGCTGCAACAGGTGATGGCCCGGATATTATCTTCTGGGCACATGACCGTTTTGGTGGTTATGCACAATCTGGCCTGTTGGCAGAAATCCACCCTGATAAAGCATTCCAGGACAAACTGTATCCGTTCACCTGGGACGCCGTCCGTTATAACGGCAAACTGATAGCCTACCCAATAGCTGTTGAAGCATTATCACTGATTTACAATAAAGACTTGCTGCCAAACCCGCCCAAAACCTGGGAAGAAATTCCGGCACTGGATAAAAAACTGCGTGCCAAAGGTAAGAGCGCGCTGATGTTTAACCTGCAAGAACCGTACTTCACCTGGCCGTTAATCGCCGCTGATGGTGGTTATGCCTTTAAATATGAAAACGGCAAGTACGATGTCAAAAATGTTGGTGTGGATAACGCAGGGGCGAAAGCTGGCCTGAGCTTCCTGGTTGATTTAATTAAAAATAAACACATGAACGGTGACACCGACTATTCTATTGCTGAGGCGGCATTCAACAAAGGCGAAACCGCCATGACCATTAATGGTCCGTGGGCCTGGGCAAATATTGATAAGAGCAAAATCAACTACGGTGTAACGTTGCTGCCAACCTTTAAAGGTAAAGCGTCCAAACCCTTTGTCGGAGTACTGAGTGCCGGGATTAACGCCGCCAGCCCGAACAAAGAACTGGCAAAAGAGTTCCTGGAAAACTACCTGATAACTGATCAGGGCCTGGCAATGGTTAATAAAGATAAACCATTGGGAGCTGTTGCACTGAAATCTTACCAGGAAATTTTGGAAAAAGACCCGCGCATTGCCGCCACTATGGCTAACGCCAAAAATGGCGAAATCATGCCGAACATCCCCCAGATGTCTGCATTCTGGTATTCCGTTCGAACTGCTGTAATTAACGCTATTACAGGCCGCCAGTCTGTTGATGCAGCGCTGAAAGACGCAGAAACACGTATTACAAAATAAACCATCAGTCACCACCTTCTCCCCTACGGGAGAAGGTGCCTGATACCCCGCAGTTCCCGTAGTAGAGGAAGACCCCATGGATGTGATGAAAAAGAGCCACTGGTGGCAAAGCGACAGTCTGAAATGGTCTGTTATCGCCTTGCTTGGGTTACTGGTCGGTTATCTTGTGGTAGTGATGTACGCCCAGGGGGAGTACCTGTTTGCCATAATGACCCTGATTATCAGTAGCCTGGGTTTATATATTTTCGCTAACCGCCGTACCTATGCCTGGCGCTATGTGTATCCGGGGCTGGCCGGGATGGGGTTATTTGTACTTTTCCCACTGGTTTGCACCATTGCCATTGCGTTCACCAACTACAGCAGCACCAACCAGTTAACTTTTGAACGGGCGCAACAAGTGTTGATGGACCGCCAGTACCAGGCGGGCAAGAGTGTCCGGTTTGCGCTCTACCCTGCAGGCAACAAATGGCAGCTGGCCCTGACCGATACTGCGGAAGGGAAAAACTACCTCTCTGAACCCATTACGCTAAGCGGTAAGCAACATATAACGCTGTCCCCGGTTGATGCCCTGCCGGCAACAAACCGCGCCAACCTGCGTGTGATTACCCAGAACCGCCAGGCACTTGGCGAAATCACCGCCGATATTCCCGGCAACCCGGGGCTGGTGATGAGCTCCTTACATGAATTTTCTGGTACGCGCCCGTTATATACACTGGGCAAAGATAACAGCCTGACCAACAACCAAACCGGTGTGATGTATCGTCCGAATGATAAAAGCGGTTTTTACCAGGCGGTGGACGCCAAAGGCAACTGGGCCAGTGAACAACTCAGCCCGGGCTATACCGTAACCATTGGCTGGCATAACTTCACGCGTGTATTTACCGATGAAGGCATTAAAAAACCCTTCTTCGCCATTTTTATCTGGACCATTGTTTTCTCTGCCCTCACCGTTTTTCTGACGGTTGCAGTTGGTATGGTGCTGGCCTGCCTGGTGCAGTGGGAATCGCTGAAAGGGAAGGCGATTTACCGGGTACTGCTCATTTTGCCTTATGCGGTCCCGTCATTTATTTCAATTTTGATTTTCAAGGGGTTGTTCAACCAAAGCTTCGGTGAAATCAACATAATGCTGAGCGCGCTGTTTGGCATCAAGCCAGCCTGGTTCACCGACCCGACCACCGCCCGCAGCATGATTATTATCGTTAACACCTGGCTGGGTTACCCGTACATGATGATCCTGTGCATGGGGCTGCTGAAAGCTATCCCGGAAGATTTATATGAAGCGTCAGCCATGGATGGAGCGGGTCCGTTCCAGAACTTCTTCCGCATAACTCTGCCTTTGCTGATTAAGCCACTGACGCCACTGATGATTGCCAGTTTTGCATTTAACTTTAACAACTTTGTTCTGATTCAGTTGTTAACCAACGGCGGCCCGGACCGGATCGGCACGACCACACCGGCAGGTTATACCGACTTACTGGTGAGCTACACCTACCGTATCGCCTTTGAAGGTGGCGGCGGACAGGACTTCGGCCTGGCGGCAGCTATCGCCACGATTATATTCCTGCTGGTTGGCGCACTGGCTGTGGTGAATCTGAAAGCCACCCGCATGAAATTTGATTAAGGAGGAATCATCATGGCTATGGTGCAACCCAAATCGCAAAAATTACGCTTGCTGACCACTCACTTACTGTTGCTGCTGTTTATTGCGGCCATTATGTTCCCGTTATTAATGGTGGTGGCGATATCACTACGCCCCGGTAACTTTGCAACTGGCAGCCTGATTCCTGACCAAATTTCATGGGAGCACTGGAAACTGGCGCTGGGATTCAGTGTGGAGCATGCCGACGGGCGCGTCACCCCGCCCCCGTTCCCGGTGCTGTTGTGGCTGTGGAACTCAGTCAAAATCGCCGGTATTACCGCGATGGGTATTGTGGCGCTCTCCACCACCTGCGCTTACGCCTTTGCGCGGATGCGTTTTCCTGGAAAAGCTACACTGCTGAAAGGGATGCTGATATTCCAGATGTTCCCGGCGGTACTGTCACTGGTCGCGTTATATGCGTTGTTTGACCGTCTGGGTCAGTACATTCCGTTTATTGGCCTGAATACCCATGGCGGGGTGATTTTTGCCTACCTCGGCGGTATTGCACTGCACGTCTGGACGATTAAAGGCTATTTCGAAACGATCGATAGCTCGCTGGAAGAAGCGGCAGCGCTGGATGGCGCCAGCCCGTGGCAGGCATTCCGCCTGGTGTTGCTACCGCTATCGGTACCCATTCTGGCGGTGGTATTTATTCTGTCGTTCATTGCCGCAATTACAGAAGTGCCCGTCGCTTCACTGCTGTTACGCGATGTGAACAGCTACACCCTGGCCGTCGGTATGCAGCAATACCTGAACCCGCAGAACTACTTGTGGGGCGACTTTGCCGCGGCCGCAGTGTTGTCCGCCATACCGATTACTGTTGTGTTCCTGCTGGCTCAGCGCTGGCTGGTTAATGGCCTCACCGCTGGCGGTGTTAAAGGCTAACCTTGTTCCACCCCCGCGCGAACCTGCCTGTACGCGCGGGATGTAATGCCACTGTAAACCCTCATTATTAAGCCTACTTGTCTCTGTCTTTGGCGGCCTGAAGAGCCGCCACTTTTTTTGTGCGTCACGCACATTTATTCACGGCGCAGCCTGCTACTGTTGCATAACCACAGCGTGATAACCAACAGCAGGATAGCGGCAGAGTAGATAAGGACATCTATTGGTGATTTATGGTCGATGATTATCAGGCGCACAATCGCCGTAATACCGATATAGACAAAGTAGCGTAACGGGAAGTGAAAACCAGACTGAAAATACTTAACAATCAGAGCGATAAATTCGAAGTAAAGAAAGTAAACCACCAGGCCTTCAATCAGCAGATACTTACTGGCCTGCTCATTAGGGGTGAACAGCACATCAGCAAGATGCAGAGTTTCTTTACCGAGAAAAATGACCAGTATTAACCCAAGGCAGGTCAGCCCCAGGTTGAGAATGGTTTGCAAAATTGTCGAAATTAATTCGACACGGGCACGCGCTAATGACGTCATAACAGACTCCACTTTATTGCGGTCTCTTGCCTGTTATACGGCAAAAATGTGATCCAGATCCATATTTTTTTCTTTAGCATAGTGTGCTATCCATGCGTGAATCTGTTCATGCGGAGTGATACCGATACAAGCGGAGGTCCTTATGATTCGCATTGCCTGTTTACATACGGCACCCGGTAATGAAACGTTATTTGAACAGGCCGCTCAGGATACAGGCCTGCCCGCTGGGTGTTTAAAACACACTGTGATGCCGCAACTGTTGCGCACGGCGGAAGCCAGTGGCGGGCTAACCTCAGCGCTGGAAGATGATGTAATACGGGTGCTTCTGGCGCTCAGCCATCACGCCGATGCTGTATTGCTGACCTGCTCAACGCTTGGCCCGGCGGTGGACAAACTTAACCAGCGTTCACCTGTCAGCATTCCGGTGCTGCGCGTTGACCGGGCACTGGCACAGGCGGCAATGGCACAAGGTAAACGCACAGTGGTCCTGTGTGCTACTCAAACAACGGTTGAACCCACCCGGGTGCTATTTGAACTGTCACGCCAGCAACCTGAACAGGAGCTGGAGACCCGGCTGATTCCCGGGGCATGGGATGCTTTTTTGCAGGGTGACCAAATCCTGTACCACGAGCGGATTATTGCAGCCGTACAACGGGCACTGACAGAGGGTGCTGAATGTGTTGCCCTGGCGCAGGCCTCCATGAGCAGTGTCAGTAAATATTTGCCAGCCTGCTCCCCGGTACTGACCAGCCCACACCTGGCGTTGGAGCAGTTAAAAACACTGCTCCTGGCGTAGCACAGCTTTGCCCCTTTGCCAGTCTGTATTACCTTATGGTAACTATGAAAACATTCACATTTCGCATAGCGCAGGAAGACGATGTCTTCCTGCTTCATCAGCTTGGCACCGAGAGTTATCAGCACCACTTTGCTCACTTGTGGAATAACCCACATGAGATGCAGGACTTCATGCGCAAATCGTTTGATCCTGCCGCAATTCGTGAGCGGATGAGCACACCCGGTAACCAGTGGCTGGTTGCCGAAGCAGGCAAACCTGTTGGTTTTGCAGAACTGACCTGGCATGAACAATTAGCGCACCCTTCGCCTCAGGGTGCATTTCTGAACAAAATCTATTTGCTGCCGGGGCTTACCGGGCAAGGACTGGGGCAGGCTTTTTTTGACGAGATAATCACCCGGGCAATGGCGCATGGGGAAACATCACTGTGGCTGGAGGTGCTGGCAGAAAACCATGGAGCCCGGCGCTTTTACATGCGCCAGGGGATGCATGTTATGAAGAAACTGGTGTTTCAAAGTGCAACGCAAACCAGTGATATTTTACTGATGGCAATGTCACTTCCCCGGCCCGGCACTACACCGGGGAAGACTCAGGTTAACGGAAGTTAACGCTGCGGTCACTGGTCATGCTGTAGAGGTCAAATTTACGGCCCAGCATCTGCCCGCCATCACGCGTGAGCGGCGACCAACTGACTTGTGCACGGCTGCGTGTCGGATAGGCGCTGAACAGATCCATCGGGACTGAGATATACACCCCTTTGGTGAAATCGCCTTCACCGTATTCTTGTGGCGACACATTAGTGATAGTGGCGTAAGTTCCCACCACAATCCCGCTGTCGAAGTGTTTTGCCACTTCGAATGTAGCCCCTTTGTCACCGGCCAGATACTGCCCTACACTCAGTTTCATCAACACATCCGGCGCAAATGATGGATTCCAGTATGCAGTCAGATGGCCGGTTTTCACGCTGTAATTAGTAAATTTCATCATGTCTGTCGGGCTGGTCCAGTCACGCTGTTTTACATAGTTAGCATTCACCCCTATCGCCCAGTCGCTGTCCAGTGGGCGCCACAGTACTTCTGTCCCGACACCGCCAAACATGGTTTCCAGGTAGCCACCGTACACCTGGCCATAAAAACCATTACCCAGATACTGGAAATAGTTGGCCTGCAGGTTATTGATGTAGTAATTATTTTCCACATATTCACGTACACGGGTACGTACACGCGGCAACACAGAGTCACTACTGGTGTAATTAAATTTGCTGTAGTTGTTGGCCAGGTTCACAAACAGGCTACCAGTGGTTAATAAATGGTCGGTCAGCCAGTAATCCGCTGTTCCCATTACCCCTAACTGGTACATGTAGAAGTTTTCCGGGCCACCGACAGACTGGTTCAGCACCGGGTCGAGCGAGTAATTAAAGCGGCTTTTCTCAATATACCAGCCTTGCTCAGTATTCTCTGGAATATCCGGATTTTCCCGTTTTTGCAGTAACGGCGTTTCCTGCCCCAGAGGTTCGCCTTCCAGGTGGCGCTTAAGGCTGGCGACATCAGTTTCGGTGGTGACCTGCGGTAAATTCACGCTATTTTCCGTAACCTTAATAGTACGAATATCCGCCGGAAGATCATTCATGATGATGCGATTCGCACGCACCACACCTTCGTCTCCGTCGCGGTATTTCTCCTGGTCACCCGAGACATACAGGGTATCACCTTTGATTTGGATTTTCGGGTCGATATACCCGGCATTGTATTTCAGTTGGGTTAACTGGTTAGCCACTACGGTATGTTGCAGCACGGCATCCTGCGGTTGCGGTTCATATGCCGGGCGACGGCTGTCTGTCCAGTAATGGCGCAAATCATTAAAGTTGGTATGCAGTGTAAAACCGAACATGAACGTGTTGCCGCGCTCATAACTCAGACTGGCATCAGCCCAGTTCGATAAACGGTAAACAGCACCGACGTTAAATTTACTTTTTTGCTCGATTACCCCGGCGTATTCATCACTGTAGTTGTTGCCTTCATATTCCAGTTTCAGGCGCAGTGGCTGCCACGGGGTTTGGTATTCAACACCACCAAATAACGCGCTTGGGCCATGGAACATATTCCCCGCACTGAGCGAGCCTGCTGAGTGGTAGCTGGTGTCACGGTAGCAATAACTGCCACTGACACTACAGAACGGATTTTTAATATTGCCGCTGGTGCCCAGGTAGCCCCAGCCAATGCCGAGCGAGAAATCGAACGGCCCCCAGGCTTTACTGGCAACCAGATATTCACTGTCAAACAACCCGGTACCGCCAATATCTCGCAGGCCAATAGCTACTTGCGGCAACCAATAGCCTTCTTCCCACAAACGCAATTTCATATCGAAGGATTTATCTTTGTAGGTTTGGTTGCCCGAAAACGCCTCTACGTTACTGTATTTACGGGTACGCACGTCGGTATAACGTAGCGTGGTTTCCAGCCAGGGGAATAACTGTATGGAGCCAGAATAAAAGCGGTACTGGTCGTTATCATGGTAATTAAAGCTGAAGGCGCCTTCGCGGGCCATCCGGGCAGTGGGGGTTTGCAGTAAGCCCACACCACCAAAGTCTGATTGTGTTGTGTTGTCTGGTGGGACATAAGTTTCAGCATGACAGGCCGCTGCTACGGCCATCGCCATCAGACTGTATAAATATTTTTTTTTCATCAATCTGGTATCCGATGGGTCAGGGAGGTCAGGATGCGTTTATTCAACTCGTCCCACGACGATGAGAACAAATGCGAACCAAAGCCGACAAAAATCAGGCTGCCCGGAGAGGGTTCAATATGGCGCTTATTCCAGTACGCCACCGGCACTTTCTCAGTGCTGCCATCCGGGTAAATCACCCAGGCATAGCTCCGTTCTGCGCCACTGAGCAGGCTTTGATCATCCAGGTAATCCGCTACAGATTTTCCTGGTGTAAACGCTACCGTTTCGGGTTTGCTGACCAGGCCCAGTATGGTTACGGTATTGGGTTGTGCGGGTAGCCAGAGCTGGTACTGCCCTTCGAGTGGTACATTCTGCTGGCTGTGTAACCGTAACCAGTCCGGGTCGAGACGTACCAGTTGGCGCCCTGTTACTTTCACCAGAGCCAGCTGTGCCCGCAAAGCCTGAATAGCTGCCCCACTGTCACCACCTTCATCCCGGGCAAGTGCATCCAGGTCTGCCAGTAGTTGCTGGTGTTCTTGTTGCATTTTGATGCTGGCACCCTGATAGCTGATCACTGCCCCCCGCCACCAGTCACTGTGCACTTCTGGTGCCGTGACGGCATCGACCAGACGGGCGACATTATTCAGTTGTACTGGTGTGCTGTTGCCGGGCATATTCACAGTGACTGTGCCTGCAGCCCAGCTGGAAGCCGGGCCAGCGGCAAACCCCATCATGATGGAACAGAGAATCAGTGCGGTTTTTGTCAAATTCATTATTGTGCCGCCTTTAACAAGATCTGGGTGACCGGGTAATAATCGCCACCTAAATACTGACGGGACTGGATAATTAATCCTGAGGAAGAGACCCAGTAGCGGTTCTGCCAATGTGTATCATCTGTGGTGACATCTTCATCAAGTACGCGTAATGTCAGAGTTTGACCGGCAATTTTCAGGGTATCGGTGCCATCCCAGTGGAATGTTGAACGGGCGATGGCATAGCGTACCTGCTGGTGTTCAGTCCAACCCATGCGCCGTGTCCACTGTGCACCATCCTGCAGTGTTGCCACATTCGCCAGTGGGTCTACGCTCAGGTTATCCACTTCAAGGAGGTTATCCGTCAGGCCCAGTGTTTTCACCAGACGCCCGTGTTGTTCCACCATCACAGCGCCATCCTGAGTCGCCCATTTTTGCTGGCCTTGTTCATCCCAGGCCAGAACGACAAAGATACGAGGCCCGCCATTTAAAGAAACGTACTGGCTGGCATAAGGCATGTTTTGAATTTCATCGTCAGTGAGTTTGACGCCGTTATCGCCCCACAGACTGTCCCACAGCGATACCCCAAGCCCTTTTGTGGTTGCTGAACACGCCTGAAGAAGCAGGCAAATCATAATTATTAGCAGTCGTTTCACCACAGATCCCCGGGGTCAAAATAACCACACCGGAGTGTGGTTATGATTAAAACACTCGCTAATTAACGAGTGGCCGTACTGGTCGTCGTTGTTGTAGTGGTCCCGGTATTTGCACCGTTACCACCACCGGTTGCGGCTAATGCCATACCCATTGCGGAACCCATTGTGCTGGCACCGGTTGCTGCTGAACTACCAACAGAAACTGAACTGGCGGCAGCGCCAGCAGCATGACCGAAACCAACCTGGCTCAAACCGACTGCCGGGCCAGAAGCCTGGCCAAAACTAACCGGAGTCGCACTGGTTGCTGCACCGCCCTGGCTAAAACCAGGTGCTGCACTGGCAGAGCCAGCCGCAGCAAGGGCAAATATGGCAAATGCGCCATAGACGAGTTTCTTCATAACAATTTCCCTTCACTAAATGAATGGAGATTTACCTGAAAACTTTTCAGGCGCGATCGAGTATACACAACAACCCGGTGTGATTTGGCTCACAGCGAATATCCCAATGGGTTTTCAGAAAAGATGAAGATATAAAGAATTCCAGTGCAAGGATTAATTATTAGATGATTTAAAATCAAATAGTTACATTTACATAATCAAATTAAATAATCCGTTTTGTCTGAAAAGAAAGGCTGAGGGTAATAATAACTCAAACGATTTTCAGAATAACCTTACTCACAGTTATTGGTTGAGTGTATTTTTTCACAGATTTATCTTATAAAAAATGCCGGTATAAAACCGGCATTTTTAAATATATAGCGAAACTTAATAAATTAAGCGCGCCAGGATTTATAACGGTTAATTAGGCCATTAGTGGAACTGTCGTGGCTTTCCACCGTACTCTGGTCACCCAGTTCCGGCAAAATGCGGTTAGCCAACTGTTTACCCAGTTCAACACCCCACTGGTCAAACGTGAAGATGTTGAGAATAGCGCCCTGAGTGAAGATTTTGTGTTCATACAGCGCAATCAAAGCGCCAAGGCTGAACGGAGTAATCTCACGCAACAGGATAGAGTTGGTTGGGCGGTTGCCCTGGAAGACTTTAAACGGTACCACATGTTGCAGTGTGGCCGGGTCTTTACCCTGGTCACGGAACTCTTGTTCCACTACATCACGAGATTTACCGAACGCCAGCGCTTCTGTTTGGGCAAAGAAGTTGGACAACAGTTTCTGGTGATGGTCGCTCAGCGGGTTGTGAGTGATTGCCGGTGCAATAAAGTCACACGGGACCAGTTTAGTGCCCTGGTGAATCAGTTGGTAGAACGCATGCTGGCCGTTGGTGCCCGGCTCACCCCAGATAATTGGCCCGGTCTGGTAATCCACTGCGTTGCCGTTACGGTCAACATATTTGCCGTTGGATTCCATATTACCTTGCTGGAAATAGGCCGCGAAACGGTGCATATACTGGTCATATGGCAGAATAGCTTCGGTTTCAGCGCCGAAGAAATTGTTATACCAGATGCCAATCAGTGCGAGGATAACCGGCAGGTTCTGCTCAAGCGGGGTGCTGGCGAAATGTTTGTCCATTTCGTGTGCACCACTTTGTAACTGAATAAAGTTATCGAAGCCCACAGACAGAATAATGGACAGGCCAATCGCAGACCACAAAGAGTAACGGCCGCCGACCCAGTCCCAGAATTCGAACATATTGGCAGTATCAATACCAAATTCGCTTACCGCTTTGCCATTAGTCGACAGCGCAGCAAAGTGTTTGGCAACGTGTTTTTCATCACCAGCTGTTTTCAGGAACCAGTCACGGGCACTGTGCGCGTTAGTCATGGTTTCCTGAGTGGTGAAGGTTTTAGACGCCACCAGGAACAGGGTGGTTTCCGGGCTAACGTTTTTCAGCACTTCCGCAATATGGGTGCCATCTACGTTAGACACAAAATGCATATTCAGGTGGTTTTTGTACGGGCGCAGAGCTTCTGTCACCATGAATGGGCCAAGGTCAGAACCGCCGATACCAATGTTAACTACATCAGTAATCGGTTTACCGGTGTAACCTTTCCATTCGCCGCTAATGATGGCTTCAGAGAAGTGTTTCATTTTCTCAAGCACAGCATTCACTTCCGGCATCACATCTTTGCCATCCACCAGGATTGGCGTGTTGCTACGATTGCGCAACGCAACATGCAGAACAGCACGGTCTTCAGTACGGTTAATTTTCTCGCCGGAGAACATAGACTTAATAGCAGAAGCCAGGTCGGTTTCTTTTGCGAGATCCAATAGTTTATCAAGCGTTTCCTGCGTGATGCGGTTTTTGGAATAATCCACCAGCATCAAATCGTTAAAGGTAGCGGAAAAACGAGAAAAACGGTCGCTTTCTTTGGCAAAGAGTTCACTGATAGTGACTTCTTTCATGTCGGCGAAGTGTTTCTCAAGCGCCTGCCAGGCTGCGGTTTGCGTTGGATTGATATTTTTCATAGCAACACTCTTTTGATTTGAGAATTGTGACTGAACACGATTGTAGCGCTTGTATGCCGCATTTGTGATGATTTTCTGTGTCATGGCGCGATGTTACCCATAACATTTGATGTATTTCAGTTTCCTGGCGGTTTCAGTCAAGCGTTTTAGCCCCGTATTGCACATTCTGGAGCTAAAAAGTGGGGAGAAAGAATCAGAGAAACGCCAGCCTGCAAGGAAAAAAACAAAAAGCTGGCTCAAAAATGTTACCTGTATCTGACTGTCAGGTGCTGCTTTCACTTCTGTCACAACGTGAAATGATGTGCTGACTGAGCTGGCTGGCGACCACCAACAATGCCTGCCGGGTGTGTTCAATATCTTCTACCGGGTGGTGCACCGTGCGGGTATTCAGTGTCATATAGGGCACGGTTATCACAGCCAGCAAATCCCCCCGGGCACCAAATATCGGCGCACTAATGTTCGTAACCCCGGAAATTTGCGGGCTTTCCCCCTGGTAATAGCCTTGTTCGAGGGTGGTCGCTATCTGGCTGCGGGCATAGGCCACCTGTTCATCTGTGGCGTCGTCCAGCGCAATCATACGCTGGCGCTCCCTCTCTTCACTGTAACTCAACAGCACAATCCCTGAACCAGAAGCGCAGATATCCAGATGGGCACCGGTCCGCAGGCTGAAACCCATTTTATACGGGCTTTCCTGGCGCGCGATAACCACCAGTTGACCATTACTGTACTGGCTAAGGTGGCAAGACTGGTTTACCTGCAGGCACAGTTGCTCCATCAGGCTGCCAGCCCGTTTGAGCAGAATGGCAACCGGTGGGTGCTGGTTAGACAGGGTAAACATTTTGAGTGTCAGAACGTAACCTGACACATCTTCTTTATAATCAATGTAATGCTGTTCCTGCAGCACTGAGAGCATGCGGAAAATTTCATTGATGCTGCGGTTCAGCCGTTCTGCAATTTGCTTTTTGGTTAATGGCTCATCTTGCGCAGCCAGCAACTCAAGGATAGCCAGCCCTTTTTCAAGGGCGGGAGCACGGTACTCAGTCGTCATAATCGTGGGGCCACAGGCGAAAAATCGTTAACAGGAACAGACTTTAACCTGGTGGCACACAAGAACAAAGTGCCACCAGGCGCGCTTATTTAATCAACCCCATCAGTTGGGGCACTGTCATGGAAATGGCCGGGATGTAAGTCACCAGCATCAAGGTGCCGACTATCACCACGAAGAAGGGCAGCAGGGTTTTCACCACCGCATCAATGGAAATTCCACTCACTTTGCACCCGGTAAACAGAATTGGCCCGACAGGTGGCGTAATAGTCCCGAGAGACAGGTTAAACACCAGCAGGATGCCAAATTGTACCGGATCCATCCCCAGGCTCGTGCAGATGGGCAGAAAGATAGGTGTAAAGATCAGTACCGCTGGGGTGGGATCCATAAAAGTGCCCACGAACAACAATACGACGTTAATGATCAACAAGATAATGACAGGGTTACTGGTCAGTGAGAGGAGCGAGTCAGCAATCATGCCGGGGATCTGGGTAAATGCCATCACCCAGGACATAATCGACGATGTTGCCAGCATAAAGATAACAATTGCCGACATTTTTGCTGTGCTCAGAAAAATAGCCGGTAACGTTCTGACATCCAGAGAGCGGTAGCACAGGCTCAAGAACAGTGAATACACAACGGCAATTGCCGAGGCTTCTGTTGCCGTAAATACGCCACCCAGAATTCCGCCAATCACGACCACAATCATGGATAAACTGGGAATAGCGTCCACCGCCACTTTCAGGCATTCCCGCAATGACATGGTGTGGCGCAGTACGTAACCCCGGCGTTTTGCCATAAAGCCCGCCACCAGCATCACACCAAGCCCCCACAAAATACCGGGAACATAGCCGCCCATAAACAGCGCGGAAATCGACACGCTCCCGGCCACTGTTGCGTAGACAATCAGCGTGTTACTGGGTGGGATCAACATGCCCGTTGGTGCAGATGCAATATTCACCGCGGTACTGAACGCCGGGTCATAGCCTTCTTTGCGCTGAATCGGCGACATAATGCCACCAACCGCCGCGGCCGATGCCACACCTGAGCCGCTAATCGAGCCGAACAACATATTGGAGACAATATTGGTTTGCGCCAGTGAACCGGGCAAAAAGCCGCTGAAAATTTTGGAGAAATTAATCAGCCGAATAGCTATCCCGCCGTTATTCATAATGTTGCCTGCCAGAATAAAGAAGGGAATAGCCAGCAGTGCAAACGAATCAAGGCCAACAAAAATACGCTGGGCAGAGGTAATCATCGCGCCTTTCATGGGCAAAATGACCAGCATTGCCCCAAACGAAGAGATCCCCACACTAATACTGATGGGCGCGCCAATAACCAAGAAAAACACCGTGCCACAAAACATGATTAATGCTGCAATCAGGGCTATATCCATTGTTTATTCCTCCCCGCCTGGTACGCTGTTCAGCGTGTTCAGGCGCCGGAACAGGTAAATTTCGTTGTACAGGAAATAGAAAACAATCAGCCCGCCACTCAATGGAATGGCGCTGTAAATGTACCCCATGGGAATTTGCAGGGCGGAATCCAGTTGCCACATTTGCCGCAACACGGTGTACCAGCCGCCAATTATCATGACGGTGAAAGTAAAAACAGCGATAGCCAGTTCGGTAAACATGTCAGTAATAATTTTCACCCGTGGGGAAAACTTTTCTTTAATAAAGCTGATAGCCATATGTTCACGCAGCCCAAACACATAAGCGCTGCCAAACAAAATGAGCCAGATAAACAGGTAGCGCGATAATATTTCGCTGACAGCGCTGGGGCTGTTAAATAAATAGCGGGTAATTACCTGCCAGGTGATCAGCACTGTCATCATGCCGACAATGCCGATACAAACCCAGGCGACGAAGGTATCAAGGTATTTTTTGAACGTCTCGAGCACCGCCATGGCTTATGTTCCTTTGTCGATAACGGCAACCCGGCAAGCGCTGGCTTACCGGGCGAGGGAGTTTACTGAAGTGCGACAACTTTTTCGTAGAGCGCTTTTTGTTCCGGTGTTTTCACCAGTTCAGTTTGCAGGCCTTTGCAATTTTCCTGGAACGGCTGGATATTCACTTCATTGAATTTCGCGCCTTTTTCTTCCGCTACTTTTTTGGCCTGCTCAATCTGCTCAGCCCACAGGCGGAATTCTGTCAGCGTGCTTTCTTTTGCCAGCTTGCGTAACGTTTCCTGATCCTGTTTTGACATGCTTTCCAGGAAATCGGTGCTGACAACAACAAGGTCCGGCACCATCAGGTGGCGTGTGGCAGAGAAATAAGGCGCAACTTCATACTGCTTAAGGTCGGCATAGGTGATTTCATTGTTTTCTGCACCATCCAGCACGCCCTGTTGAATAGCGGTGTAGACTTCGCTCTGACTCATAGGCACACCAGTGCCGCCCATGCAGGTCAGCATTTTCAGCATGGTGTCAGACTGCATGACACGAATTTTCTTCCCTTTCATATCGGCCGGGGTATTCACCGGGCCAGCTTTGGTGTACATGCTGCGCGCCCCGGCGGTATAAGCGGTTAACACCGTAAAACCGAAACGGGAGGTGGAAGCAAATAACGGGTCCAGCACACCGGAGGTAAAGACTTTTTCCTGGTGAGCCGGGCCGCTGTAGATATACGGCAGGCCAATCACGGTAAAGGTTTTATCGTAATTCTCCGCCAGCGGGTTTGCGACCACCGCCATTTGCACTGCGCCGTTTTGCACTAATTCCAGCGCGGCACGCTGATCACCCAATAATTCGTTAGGGAAGATATTCAGCTTGTAACGCCCCTCGGTTTGCTGCGCCAGCTTATCGCCCAGCTCTTTCAGTGCCAGGTACTGAGGGTGCTTATCCGACTGGTTAAAGGCGGCTTTAATCTCTTTTGCGGCATGCGCCAGAGAAGAGACGCTCAACAGGCCACTTAATACCGAACACAGCGCCAGGCGTTTAAAGGTCGTTTTCGTCAACATAATCGGGTCTCCATCAGAGGTTTTAATCAGTCATTCACTGTCATTTTGTTATCTGCGTTCTCAGCGCAGGTCAGTCATGGCAACAAAATCCATGTCATCGAAGGTTTGGTTTTCACCCGCCATTCCCCACACAAAGCTGTACTGACGAGTGCCGCAACCAGAATGAATCGACCAACTGGGTGACAGCACCAGTTGTTTGTTACGCACCACCAGGTGGCGGGTTTCCCGGGGGTCGCCCATAAAGTGGAACACCACCTGGTCGGGTGCCATGTTGAAATAGAGGTAAGCTTCCATACGGCGGGCGTGGGTATGGGCGGGCATGGTGTTCCACACATTGCCCGGGCGCAGATGAGTAATGCCCATGCAGAGCTGGCAGGTGGTGAGCACGTCCGGGTGCAGGTATTGGGTCAACAGGCGCAGGTTAGCATTTTGCTGGCTGCCCAGTTCCACCTGGCGCGCCTCTTCACGTTTGATAATGCGGGAAGGCCAGCTGTGGTGAGCGGGGGCACTCAGGCAGTAAACCGCGGTTTCTGTTGGTGGGTCTTCGCTGAGTGAACGAAAGCTCACTGCCTGTGTGCCCATCCCCAGATAGAGCCCGTCAAGGTAATCCAGTTGGTAGCTGTCACCTTCGTTGCATGTTACCTCAACCGGCCCCCCCAGATTCACCAGGCCCATTTCCCGGCGGGCAAGAAAAAAAGGCGTACCAAACGCTTTGGTATCAATCACTTCATCCAGTACCAGTGGTGTTGCTTGTGGGCAAACACCAAGTGCCACCACCCGGTCTATATGGCTGTACACCACATTAATATCACCGGGGGTGAACAGGGATTCAGTAAGAAACGTGTCACGCAACCGCTCGCTGTCATATGCGCGAACATCATCAGGATGGGTATTCCAGGCTGTTTTCATCGGGGTCTCCTTGGTTGGATTTCAGTGTAAAAACTATTCATAGGTGATCAATAAAATTCATATATGAATAATCAAACCTGTGAATCCCGGCCCTCTTTTTAATAGCCAGAAAAAACACACAGAGCTGTTGATAAAACAAACAGGAATAACGACCGGTCTGGAGAGCAAAACAACCCGGTTAAAAATACGGAGGGAGCACTTCTGAACGGCGGGTTACTTGGCGGAATGAAAAATCCACAATCAAAGAGCGTTGACAATGTTCGCTGAACGAATTATTTCTATTAGCGCTACTTATGCGAAGTGATTCGTGTAAGCCAGAAGAGGCGCGCCGCCCAGGTATTATGTCTGAGTAACCAGTACGAAGACGGCATAAGAGGGGGAGCGGCGCCGAGGTAACACGTATCTGGTTGTATGTGTTATCGGCTGCAGGGGCTGAATCCCCTGGGTTGTCACCAGAAACGTCCGGCAGTCGTTCGTTTCGCAAGGTGGGGCGCTTCTGGGTGTATCGTAGTGCTTGTTTTAACCTGTCTACGTCTCCCGTTTATCGCTCTTCCCTTGTGCCAAGGCTGATGAAATACCCGCGGCTTCCTGTTTAGTCCACATGGAATGCCGGGTATAAAGATATTGCCACCTCAAGTGGCCCTGACACGAGGTTATAATGACTCACGCACTTTCCCAGACAGTGGTTGCCAAATTCGGTGGTACCAGTGTCGCTGATTTCGATGCCATGAATCACAGCGCTGATGTCGTGCTGGCAAATAAACAGGTACGCCTGGTTGTTTTGTCTGCATCTGCTGGCGTCACCAACTTACTGGTTGCCCTGTCTGAAGGACTGGAAGCAACAGAACGTTTTGTTAAGCTGGATGCCATTCGTAAGATTCAATACGATATTCTTGAGCGCCTCGCCAACCCGCTGGTCATTCGCGAAGAGATAGATCGCCTGCTTGAAAATATTACCACGCTTGCCGAAGCCGCCTCACTGGCGACATCCAACGCACTCACTGATGAACTGGTCAGCCATGGTGAGTTGATGTCCACGCTGTTATTTGTGGAAGTATTGCGTGAGCGTGGTGAAGAAGTGCAATGGTTTGATGTGCGTAAAGTCATGCGTACCAGTGACCGGTTTGGTAAAGCCGAGCCCGATATTGCGGTACTGGCGGAACTGGCGCAAACCCACTTGCAGCCTCGTCTGGTTGAATCGCTGGTCATCACTCAAGGGTTTATTGGCAGCGAACCCAAAGGCCGCACTACGACGCTTGGCCGTGGCGGCAGTGACTACACAGCCGCACTGCTTGGTGAAGCGCTGCATTTAAGCCAGGTGGATATCTGGACTGATGTTCCCGGTATTTATACTACCGACCCGCGTGTCGTACCTGCGGCGAAACGCATAGATAAAATTGCGTTTGAAGAAGCCGCTGAAATGGCAACTTTTGGTGCCAAAGTACTGCACCCGGCCACCTTACTGCCTGCGGTACGCAGCGAAATCCCGGTGTTTGTTGGTTGCAGTAAAGACCCGGCGGCTGGCGGAACCATGGTCTGCGGCACCACCGAAAACCCGCCATTATTCCGGGCGCTGGCGCTGCGCCGCCGCCAGACATTACTCACCTTACACAGCCTGAGCATGTTGCATTCCCGTGGTTTTCTGGCTGAGGTATTTACCATTCTGGCGCGCCATAATATTTCAGTTGATTTAATCACTACCTCTGAAGTCAGTGTGGCTATCACGCTGGATACCACCGGCTCAACCTCAACGGGGGATTCTCTGTTAACCACCGGGCTGCTGACCGAGTTGTCGTCATTATGCCGGGTCGAAGTTGAAGAGAACCTGGCATTGGTGGCATTGATTGGCAATGAGTTGTCTAAAGCCTGCGGTGTTGGCAAAGAGGTATTTGGTGTCCTGGAACCTTTCAACATTCGCATGATTTGCTATGGTGCATCCAGCCACAACTTGTGCTTTTTGGTGCCTGGCGGTGAAGCCGAAGATGTGGTGCGCAAGCTGCACCGTAATCTTTTCGAATAAACATCAGGCTCAACCCGCTATTTTTCCCAGGGCGCATCAGCGCCCTGTTTGTTAGTGAATAGCGGCAAAAAATATAAGAAACACCCAATAAAAACACTATAAACACCACAACCTGCAAGGAAAAACCATGTTAACTGTTCTCACGCGGCTGTTCCCACTTTGGGCCGTACTGCTTTCTGTTATGGCGTATTACACGCCTGCCACGTTCACACCCATTGGCCCCTGGATTACCACGTTGTTGATGCTGATTATGCTTGGCATGGGCGTGCACCTGAAGATGGATGATTTCAAGCGTGTGCTGTCACGCCCGGCACCAGTTGCTGCCGGGATTTTCCTGCATTACCTGGTTATGCCGTTAGCCGCCTGGGCACTGGCCAAACTGTTCCAGATGCCACCCGACCTGGCTGCCGGGATGATTCTGGTTGGCAGTGTTGCCAGTGGCACGGCTTCGAATGTGATGATCTTTCTGGCAAAAGGCGATGTGGCGTTGTCTGTCACTATTTCGTCTGTTTCCACTCTGGTGGGCGTATTTGCCACACCGCTGCTGACCCGGCTGTATGTTGCTGCCGATATTCAGGTGGATATCGCAGGCATGCTGCTGAGTATCCTGAAAATCGTCATCATCCCAATTGCGCTGGGACTGGTCATTCACCATACTCTGCCACGGCTGGTCAAAGCCATTGAGCCCTGGCTACCCGCGTTCTCGATGGTGTGTATTCTCGCCATTATTACTGCGGTGGTGGCAGGTAGCGCGGCAAACATTGCCTCGGTTGGCCTGGTGGTGATTGTGGCCGTTATTCTGCATAACGCGATTGGGTTGCTGGGTGGTTACTGGGGCGGGCGGCTGTTTGGTTTCGATGAATCCACCTGCCGTACTCTGGCGCTGGAAGTCGGTATGCAGAACTCTGGCCTGGCTGCGGCTCTGGGGAAAATTTACTTTACGCCGCTGGCCGCATTGCCTGGCGCTCTGTTTTCCGTGTGGCATAACCTGTCCGGGTCGTTGCTGGCGGGTTACTGGTCCGGGAAGCCGGTAAAACAGAAAACAGAAGCCCAAAAATAACCCCGATTTCCGGGGCTGTTGTTGGGTTACTCGCCAGGCACAATATGTGCCTGGCGGGCAATTAACTCTCTTCGCGTTCGTCGTCGTCAGGTTGTTCCAGCACAGTGTAAGCCACTGCGCAGAACAAGGAATTCAAACGCCGCATATCCCCCAGCAAACCAAGGTGCAGTGAACTGGTTTCAATGCTTTGCACGTTTTGCTCATGCAGGCGGTTAACATGGGCGTGAGAATAACGGCGAATCATGATCCGCAGGCGGTGCTTGTGCCTGCGCAAGCGTCGGGCGCTGGATACGTCCCCTGAGTAAAACACCGACACGCCAAGCTTGAGGTTCTCTTCCAGTTGGTTTATCAAATTATCCAGTTCTTCCATACCTTGTGGTGAGAACGCCCGCCGGGCAGACAACGACTTATCCGCCACCTCAATCCCCATCCGTTCAATAATTTCAGCAGACTGCTGCAGGTTCATGGATGTTTCAATGATATGCGCCCAACGCCGGGATTCCTCCTCAGCCAGTTCATCTCGTGGAATACGAGCCAGATACAGCTTAATAGCGTTATGCAGTACATCAACTTCTTCCGCCAGATTACGCAATATCTTTTCCAGCCGCGGCTCGCCTTTCAGTTCTCTTTGCCACAATGAGAGCATTTGCTCCACACGGTCACCCATGCGCAGGGTCTCCCGCGACGCATTCGCCAGCGCCAGCGCAGGGGTGCTCAGGGCGGAGCTGTCCAGGTGCTTCGGCCGCACACTGTTATCCAGCTCCGGTGGTGATTTAACCAGCGTACTGCACAACCGCGCCATCCGGTCCACAAAAGGCAGCATGGCCAGGCAACGAATCAGGTTGTAAAACACATGGAAATAAATGATAAGTTCTGAGTCAGACACTGGCAGGTGCTGCATTCCCCGGGCAAGGACATGCACAAAGGGCAGTACCAGCAGGCTGCCAATCAGTTTGAATAACAGGCTCCCCAGCGCAACCCGCCGTGCAGCGGGTGTGGCGGCACTGTTGTTAATCACCGCCAGAATGCCGGAACCCAGATTTGAACCAATCACCAGACACAGCCCAACCGGGAAAGCGATAACGCCGGTTGCGGTTAATGTGGCAGTCAGCAATACTGCCGCCAGGCTGGAATAACTGATAATCGCAAACACCGCGCCAATTAACGCATCCAGCAAGATATCGCCGGTCAGCGAAGCGAAAATCACTTTAACGCCATAAGCCTGAGTGATGGGTGTGGCCGCCTGCACAATCAACTCCAGTGCCAACAGAATCAGCCCGAGGCCAATCCCTACCCGCCCCAGTTGCCCGGCCCGTGTTTGTTTGCGACCAAGGAAAAAGATTACGCCAATAAATATCAGCAGCGGCGACAGCCAGGAAAGGTCAAATGTCAGAATTCGCGCCATCAGCGCAGTCCCGACATCGGCTCCCAGCACAATCACCAGGGCAGGTGCCAGAGCCACCAGGTTCTGTGAAACGAACGATGTCACCAGTAACGTAGTCGCGTTGCTACTTTGCACCAGGGCTGTAACACCAATACCCGCGCAAAACGCCATGGGTTTACGTGAAATACTGCCACTGAGCACACTGCGTAAACGCGCGCCAAACACGCGCATCACGCCGGTGCGTACAATATGTGTTCCCCATACCAGCATGGCAATCGCCGAAAGCAAATGAAGTAATGTCAGCAAAGGCACTCCTTTTTTATTGTCAGCCGGGGTTTATACCCACCGGTCTTGTACCATTTCATAGCAACCTGATTAATCAGTATATGTGCTGGCTTGTAAAGAAAAGACAAGGGGCAAAAGCATGGGCAGATGTGCCTGGCTTTGCCCTCCCCCGCAGGCCTGCTAACCAGGCCTGGTGACTCGTGCGCTCTGTGCCGCGAGTTTACTGGTAATGCATTCGCGCACCGTAGCGCGCAGCCAGCGGCTGGCCGGGTCTTCGTGGCGGGCGTTATGCCACAGCAACGACAACGTATAATCCGGCATGTTTACTGGTACCGGAGCCGCCTGCAGGCCATATAACTCACACCATGAATGAACCAGCCCTTGTGGTACTGTGGCGAACAGCGGCAAACGGCGCAGCAACAACGGTAGTGCAGAAAAATTCGGCGTGACATAACGTACACGGCGCGCCCGGCCCCGTTGTTGTAGCTCGTTATCCAGCGCACTTTCACTGGCTCCACGGTACGACACCAGCACATGTTCATAACGCAAAAAGGTATCCAGCGTTAACGGCCGATTGCAGGGAATTTGCCGGTAATCCCACAGGGAAGAAAAACCAGCGCAGGCGATGTTTTCACGGGTGAGATCCCTGCTGGTCTCATTACCCACCGTTACCGCAAGATCTGCCTGTTGCTGCTCCATTAATGGCACCGCCTGCCAGGGATCAGTTACCACTACTTTAATAGTAATGTGGGGGGCGCAGGCCGATAACTCCGCCACAAGCTCTGGCATTAACCAGTGTTCTACCCAGTCGCTCATGCCAATGGTAAAGCTGCGCGAGTCACTCGCCGGGTCAAAATGTTCTGGTGTGAAAATAGCGCGGTGCAAACCCTGCATCAGCGGGGCAAATTGTTGTACCAGTTTTTCAGCTCTGGGTGTAGGTGCCATTCCTTGTGAGGTGCGCACAAATAGCGGGTCATTAAACATCTCTCGCAGCCTTTTTAGTGCCGCACTCACCGCAGGCTGGCCTAAATACAGCCGGTTTGCGGCCTGAGTAACGCTACGCACCTGGTACATCACTAACAAAACAACCAATAAATTCAGATCAATACGCGAAAAATCACTCTCATTGATGCTTTCCATAAATTTAATCAATTTAATTAATTACATTCAAAAAAGTATAGTCAGCTGCTCTGGTTTTCACCATAAAGTAAGGAGTCTGTAATGACTATCCAAATTGGTAACTGTCTGATTCAAAAAGTCACAGAGCAAACGGCAGCGTTTCCTTTCGCTACGTTGTTTGCGGCACACAGTGGCGAGATGGGCAACCAGTTAGCACAACAGCCTGCGGATATTTCCATTCACAGCTGGCTGGTGCGTAGCGGTAGCCATACCGTGGTTATTGATACTGCCACGGGGAACGGGCGCGACCGGAATAACCACCCACTGTTTCACCAGTTGCAAACACCTTACCAGGACAATCTGGCCCAAACCGGCATAAAACCGGAAGAAGTAACGCTGGTAATGATGACCCATATTCATACCGACCATGTTGGCTGGAATACCTGCCTGCAAGACGGGAAATGGCAGCCTGGGTTCCCCAATGCACGTTATGTTTGCTCTGCCACGGAACTGGCACATGTGCAGAACAACCCGGCAACTCAGGCGTTGTACCACGACAGCATTCTGCCCCTGCTCAAGAACGGCCTGCTGGACGCCGTGGATGTACGCGAAGATACGCTGTTTGCCGGGGTGCTGCGTTATACCTCAACACCAGGCCACAGTGTGGATCATGCATCCATTGTGCTGGAAAGTGCCGGTGAACACGCGATATTTGCCGGTGATGTCATGCACCACCCCATTCAGTTTCAGCACCCCCACTGGAACTCCCGGTTTTGTGAAGATCTCCCGCAAGCCATTGCCTCACGCCAGCGCGTTATAGACTGGTGTGCAAAACATCAGGCAATCTGGTTCAGTTCACACTTTGCCGGCAGCTCGTGTGGGCGCGTAACACCTGACCGGCAATGGCTACCTTTGGAGGTGTAATTCATGCAGTACACTGACTACCTGGCTGCCTCACTCAGCGAGTTACAACAAGCTCTGGCAGAAAAAACAGTGACGGCTGTTGAGCTGGCAAAATTTGCTCTCAGACGTATCACTGAAGTGGACGCATCACGTTATAACGCTATCACCTGGCTATTCGCTGATGAAGCCCTCGCAGCAGCGCAGGAAAGCGATATACGACGACAGCACGGTGACGACACAGGCCGACTGGCCGGTATTCCGGTGCTCATTAAAGATAATATTGAAGTAAAAGGCTGGCCCACCAGCGCAGGCTCCGTTGTACTGCGTGAGGTCATCGCTACACAGGACGCGCCACTGGTACAAACATTGCGTAATGAAGGCGCGATTTTAATAGGTAAAACCGCCATGCATGAATTGGCCGCCGGAATAACGGGTGCCTCTTCACTGAGTGGGTTCACCCATAACGCCTGGGTTGAGGGATTATCGCCTGGTGGCTCCAGTAGCGGTTCTGCCGTTGCCGTTGCCGCAGGTTATGTCCCGCTGGCAATAGGTACGGACACTGCGGGTTCGGTGCGTATTCCTGCGGCATTTAATGGCCTGCCGGGGCTGCGTATGACGCGCGGTGCCCTGAACACACAGGGTATCGTGCCCCTGTCGCCGACTCAGGATATCCCTGGCCCGCTGGCCCGTTCAGTGCATGATTTACGCCTGGCCGCCGAGATCCTGAGTGGTAAGGTGTTTGCACAACCCCATGAATCGTTGCGGATTGGCTTCTGGCAGGAAGGTTTTGCGCCACAGGAAACAGAAATAAACCAGTGCGTGCGTGAATCTCTGGCCCCGTTTATGCCGCAGGATGTGAGCTGGCCACAGCTGGCAAGCCTGGCCGCAGAGGCAAATATTATTGCCTGGGAATTTGCCGACGCACTGGCAGTCTGGCTGGCAGATAAACCCCAGGTGAAGTACCACACGCTCCCTGAAATAGCGGCCTCTGGCCTGTATCACCCACAACTGGAAACGGTACTGAAAACCCGTGCACAGCACCCAGGCACAGACAGCGATTCTTACCCGCAAGTGCAACAGCGCCAGGAAGCGCTTTACCAACAACTGGAGCAGTTTTTTATCCACCAACAGATTAACTTGCTGGCGTTTCCTGTAGTGCGGCACCCGCCTGTCAGACTGGGTGAACTCCAGGAAGGCAGCAACGCGCTGATCTCTGCTGTGACCGGTGCACCAGCAATCAGTCTTCCGGCTGGCCTGAGCGCGAATGGCTACCCAATAGGTGTAGAGCTGCTGGCGCTAAAAGGGCGTGAAGATTTGTTGTTACAGGCAGCAGAAGAGATTGAGGGAGCCAGAGGCCGCATCTGAAAAACTGCCGAAGCGTTGGTGTAATGGTTCATTAATATTGAGCATCGGGGAAGGATGCAAAAAATAAAGCGGGCAGTATGCTACATACCACTCGCTTTAATTCGAAATAGCCGGTTACCTGGCAATACTAATCTGCATCGTAACCTAAGTTAGGAGCCAGCCAGCGCTCAACGTCTTCAACAGACATCTTTTTACGCCGGGCATAATCTTCCACCTGGTCACGCTGAATTTGGGCAACTGCAAAATACTTGCTGTCCGGATGGCTGAAATACCAGCCGGAGACCGAGGCTCCCGGCCACATAGCGTAAGACTCAGTGAGTTTCATGCCAGTGTGGGTTTCGACATCCAGCAATTCCCAGATGGCAGCTTTTTCAGTATGTTCCGGGCAGGCAGGGTAACCGGGTGCCGGGCGAATACCGCGGTAGTTTTCCCGAATTAACTCTTCGTTACTCAGGTTCTCTTCCGGCGCATAACCCCAGTACACTTTGCGCACGCGTTCATGGAGATATTCAGCAAAGGCTTCCGCCAGGCGGTCAGATACGGCTTTCACCATGATTTTGTTGTAGTCATCATGCTGTGCGTCAAAGGCTGCAGCCAGTGCATCTTCTTCCAGCCCGCCGGTTACGGCAAAAGCGCCCAGGTAATCCGCTTTACCACTGGATTTCGGTGCAACAAAGTCTGCCAGACAATAGTTGGCAAAACCGGTTTTTTCTGTTTGCTGGCGCAAATGGTGGCTGACTACTTTTATGGCTGAACGGCTTTCATCGGTATAGATTTCGATGTCGTCACCAACCCGGTTAGCCGGGAACAGGCCCACCACACCACGCGGTGTCAGGGATTTATCTGCCACCAGCTTGTCCAGCATGTCATTTGCATCTTTAAACAGGCGTTGCGCTTCCTCGCCCACCACTTCATCTTCCAGAATTCGGGGGTATTTACCAGCCAGTGACCAGGTCATGAAGAAAGGCGTCCAGTCGATATAGTTACGCAGCGTATCGATACCTACGCTGACAGGCTGAACCCCCAAACGGTGAGCAACAGGCGGCGTATACAATTCCCAGTCAAAAGCGAGGTCGTTTTCACGGGCAGCAGCCAGGGTAACTGGCGGTGTGCGGGGCTTTTTACGGCCATGCTGGATACGCACGGTCTCGTACTCTTTACGCACCCGGGCCACAAAATCGCCATACTGAGTCGCGGAGAGCAGCGATGAGACCACCCCAACAGTGCGGGACGCGTTCTGTACATAGACCGTTGGCCCACTGTAGTTTTGCTCAATTTTAACCGCCGTGTGCGCTTTGGACGTTGTCGCGCCGCCAATGAGCAGCGGAATGGTGAACCCCTGGCGCTCCATCTCTTTCGCCACATTCACCATTTCATCCAGCGACGGGGTTATCAGCCCGGATAAACCAACAATATCGGCATTCTGTTCGCGCGCTGTTTTCAGAATTTTTTCTGTCGGCACCATTACGCCTAAATCGATGATTTCGTAGTTATTACACTGCAACACCACACCAACGATATTTTTACCGATATCGTGCACATCACCTTTAACCGTTGCGAGAACGATTTTCCCGTTACTGGTACCGGCCTGTTTGCTGGCCTGAATGAAGGGTTCAAGATAGGCAACTGCCTGTTTCATTACCCGGGCAGATTTCACCACCTGCGGCAGGAACATTTTGCCTTCACCAAATAAATCACCCACCACATTCATGCCAGACATTAACGGGCCTTCAATAACTTCAATAGGCCGGTCGGCGTTCTGGCGTGCTTCTTCGGTATCCTGCTCAATAAACTCGGTGATACCTTTGACCAGGGCATATTCCAGGCGTTTCACCACTTCCCAACTGCGCCACTCAGCTTGTTGGGCATTGGCGCTGTCATCGGTTTTACTGCCACGGTATTTTTCGGCTAACTCCAGTAAACGCTCGGTGCTATCGTCACGCCGGTTCAGCACCACGTCTTCCACGGCGTCACGCAGTTCAGCCGGGAGATCGTCGTAAATGGCCAGTTGCCCGGCATTCACAATCCCCATGTCCATGCCGTTACGAATGGCGTAATAGAGGAACACGGCGTGAATGGCTTCACGCACCGGGTCGTTGCCACGGAAAGAGAACGAAACGTTAGAAACACCGCCCGAGATCAGGGCGTGAGGCAATTCGCGTTTAATGTCTTCACAGGCACCAATAAAATCCAGTGCATAATTGTTGTGTTCTTCAATCCCGGTGGCAACGGCAAAAATATTCGGGTCGAAAATAATATCTTCCGGCGGGAACCCCACTTGCTCAGTGAGGATTTGGTAAGCCCGGCGGCAAATTTCAATTTTCCGTTCGCGGGTATCAGCCTGGCCGGTTTCATCAAAGGCCATCACTACCACAGCCGCGCCATAACGCCGTACCTGGCGGGCGTGTTCAATAAAGATGTCCACGCCTTCTTTCATGGAGATAGAGTTGACAATGCCTTTGCCCTGAATGCATTGCAGCCCTTTTTCAATGACTGACCATTTGGATGAGTCAATCATGATTGGTACCCGGGCAATATCAGGCTCACCGGCAATCAGATTCAGGAAGCGCACCATAGCCGCTTCGGCATCCAGCATGCCTTCGTCCATGTTGATGTCGATGATTTGCGCGCCGTTTTCTACTTGCTGGCGCGCGACATCCAGTGCTTCACCGTATTTCTCTTCTTTGATAAGCCGTTTGAACTTAGCTGACCCGGTGACGTTGGTACGCTCCCCCACGTTTACAAACAAGGTTTCCGGGCCAATATTCAGTGGCTCAAGGCCGGATAACCGGCAGTTCACCGGCAGTGACGGGCGTTTACGCGGTGCAACACCTGAAACGGCCTCATGTATGGCCGCAATATGTTCAGGTGTGGTGCCGCAACAACCCCCTACGATATTCAGGAAACCAGCCTGCGCCCACTCTTTTATCTGGCGCGCCATTTCAGCGGCGCCTAAATCGTATTCACCAAAGGCATTGGGCAACCCGGCATTGGGGTGTGCGGTAACATAACATTCCGCAATACGGGATAACTCAGCAACATACTGGCGAAGTTCATCCGGCCCCAGGGCACAGTTCAGGCCAAAAGAGAGCGGTGAGGCATGGCGTAAGGCATTGTAAAACGCTTCAGTCGTCTGGCCTGATAAGGTGCGGCCTGAGGCATCGGTAATAGTTCCGGAAATCATGATGGGCAATTCAACGCCCAGTGCCTCAAACTCGGTTTCTACGGCATAAATCGCCGCTTTCGCATTCAGCGTATCAAAGATGGTTTCAACCAGAATCAGATCTGCACCGCCGTTAACCAGCGCCCGGGTAGATTCCCGGTAAGCATCCACCAGTTGATTAAAGGTGATATTACGAAAAGCCGGGTCGTTAACATCAGGCGAGATAGACGCGGTACGGTTTGTCGGGCCAAGTACCCCGGCGACATAGCGTGGTTTTTCTGGTGTGCGCGCAGTCCACTCATCGGCACACTGGCGAGCCAGGCGAGCTGCCTCATAGTTGATTTCTGCCGAGAGGGACTCCATCTGGTAATCGGCCATCGCAATGGTCGTGGCGTTGAAAGTATTGGTTTCAACAATATCTGCGCCCGCAGCAAAATACGCGTTATGAATATCAGCAATCAGCGCCGGGCGGCTCAATACCAGCAGGTCGTTGTTACCTTTGACATCGCAAGGCCAGTCGGCAAAGCGCTCACCCCGGTAATCCTGTTCGCCCAGACGGTGGCTCTGGATCATGGTACCCATACCACCATCGAGGATAAGAATGCGTTTTTCTAACGCCTGATGAAGTGTTTCGACCTGCTTGCTCACTCTGACTCCCAACTTCTGATTAACGCGGTGCTGCTGGCGAAAAGACCAGCAGACCATACTGGCACAAGTTACGTCAGGGGAAAAGTAGCCAGACATGAGACATGTTCAGGTTGGTAATATCTGGCAGTTTTTTTTCAGTTGCATTATCGTTAGATAAAACGAAAACAATTTCCACGATACAGAAAGAGGAGCCCATCATGGCAACAGCGATTCCGGCAAAACGCGGGAAAAAACCCCGTTCTGCGGCGGCAGCGCCCGCTCCAGCAACCGGCCAGGTGCAATCCCTTACGCGCGGGTTAAAACTGCTGGAGTGGATAGCAGAATCAGGAAGCAATGTAGCACTGACTGAGCTGGCTCAGCAGGCTGGTTTGCCAAATTCCACCACACACCGCCTGCTAACTACATTACAACAACAGGGTTTTGTTCGCCAGGTTGGTGAATTAGGACACTGGGCGATTGGCGCACATGCGTTTATTGTTGGCAGCAGTTTTTTACAGAGCCGTAACTTGCTGGCCATCGTTCACCCGGAACTGCGCAAGCTGATGGAAGCATCTGGAGAAACCGTTAACCTGGCCGTGCTGGATATGAGCGACCACCAGGCAATTATTATTGACCAGGTACAATGCACGCAACTGATGCGGATGTCAGCCCCCATTGGTGGAAAACTGCCTATGCATGCTTCCGGTGCAGGTAAGGCATTTCTGGCAAATTTAAACGAAGACCAGGTTTCCGGGTTACTGCACCGCCAGGGCCTGCATGCTTATACCCCCGCGACACTGACATCCCCGTTATTGCTGAAAGAAGACCTGCTGCAAATCCGCAAACGTGGCTATTCATTTGATGACGAAGAGCATGCGCTGGGCCTGCGTTGCATTGCCTCCTGCCTGTATGATGAACACAAAGAGCCATTTGCCGCAATTTCGATTTCTGGCCCGATATCCCGGATTACCGACGACCGTGTCACTGAGTTAGGCGCAATGGTGATTAAAGCCACGCGTGAGCTGACACTGGCGTGGGGTGGGCAGCGCCAGTAAGTAAATATACATTTACCCATGGAAGGAAAGTTAACAATGTTAACCACCACATTTTCGACACAACTCACCGCCTTGTATGAGCAACGCGCACGTTTCACGCCCATACCGAGGAAGAACAGTGCATTCCAGCAAATGGCAACACCTGCGCAGAAATTTGTGCTCATGCGCCATAATGCTGAACACTACTTTTTGCGCCCTTCTCCGGGGTGCAGTGAAATGCCTGCGCTGCAGGGCAATTTCATTTTCGTCGTTCTGGTTTCAGAGCCGGGTACAGTCTATTGCGGTAAGATCCTTGATATGCTCACACATACTGTGGACATGGAGCCGTTTTATATCGATGGACATACGTCACTGAGCAACAACCAGGCTGTTCTGTTTGCCGGAGAAATGCATTTTGTTAACGCAGCACTGACTTCGTGGTCGAACCGCAGTGGGCATTATCTCCCACCCTCGCACTTGCGTACCAACCTGTTGCCACATATCCGGCTCTTGCTTCCCGAGTATCTGTACAACAGAATCGACTTCTCTTCACAGGGCTCTTTGTCGAGTGGCGGAGCCTTGAGTTCGGTGTCCTCCTGGCAAAGCAGAGGCAGTAGCTACAGTAGTTTCAGCAGCTTTGAGGAACCGGGTATCTGAAGACCCTGGCGTGTTGTGACCAGCCGTAGCCGTAGCTGATTCACAATCCAGAATTTCATAGCGCTGATTAAAGCGTTGTTTACGCCGGTAAGCATAGACATCCTCCACATGGCCTGAGCGGATTCGGGCCTGTAAGGTACGCCAGTATTCGGCTCTGAATAAATCCCCGTGCATTTCGTCAAACAATGGTCCAATGCGCGGGTCAACACACAACCAGTGGCGGAATTCCTCGGGGAAAACATCCCCCGGAGAGACGCTATACCATGGCTCACCTGACAGTTCATCTTCCGGATAACGGGCTGGGGGAATATCACGGAAATTCACTTCGGTCATGTAACAAATTTCATCGTAGTCATAAAAGACGACGCGCCCGTGGCGAGTGACGCCAAAGTTTTTAAATAGCATATCGCCGGGGAAAATATTCGCGGCAGCCAGTTGGCGAATCGCGTTTCCGTATTCTTCTATTGCATCCCGCAGGGCCTGGCCTTCCACTTGTTCCAGCCAGATATTCAGCGGCACCATACGGCGTTCAATATACAGATGTTCAAGGATGATGTTGTTCCCCTCTTCGGTGATTTTCTTGGGGGCTTCTTCACGCAGTAATTGCAGTAAGGCAGGGCTTATCTGGCGTTTATCGATAACGAAATTTTCAAAAGCCTGGGTGTCGGCCATGCGCCCGACTCTGTCATGCTCTTTTACCAGTTGGTAGCAGGCGCGTACTCGTTCTTCATTCACCTCTTTCTGAGGAGCAAACTGGTCTTTAATCACTTTAAACACCCGGTCAAACCCCGGTAAGGTGAACACCAGCATCACCATGCCACGCACCCCAGGTGCCTCAATAAACTGCTCGCTGGTGTGGTTCACATACTCCAGATATTCGCGGTAGCTTTCTGTTTTACCGTGCTTCTGGCAGCCTATCGCCATATAAAGCTCAGCGGTGGTTTTGCCCGGCAGGATGCCGCGCAGCCACTCCACTAATGCCGCAGGCAGTGGGGCATAAACCATGAAATAGGAGCGTGCGAAACCAAAGACAATACTGGCATCGCCGGGGTTGGTCAGGCAGGTATCAATGACCAGTTGCCCGTCTGATGTGCGGTGTATGGGTAACAAAAATGGCAAAATATCACCACCGGGTTGTACCAGCTTTGCTACCAGCCACGCGGCTTTATTGCGGTAAAATAATTCAGTTGCGACATCCAGCGAACACTCCGCCAGTACTTCTTCCCCTAATGTTTCCCGCAAATGACGCAGGATGTAGCTCACATCCCTTGGCAAATTTTGCCAGGGCAGGCGTAAAGGTAAATCAGTTAACAAGGTAGTCAACAGTGCCTGCCAGCCATGATGGGGAATGCACTGTTTTGCCAGTGGGCGTGGATTTGGACGGAAACGTTGTGGCGGCTGGGAGCTGAAAATAAACAGGCGCTCAGGCGTGAGAGAGCGATGTTCGAACAGGCGGCAATAAACGGAATTAAAGAAGCTTTCGGCTATTTCAAACCGTGGGTAGTCTGGCAACAGTGCGGTGTACTCTTTTTTTACCCGCAGCAGAAATGCGCTGTCCGTGGCTTTGCCTTCAGTAATACAGCGTAACTGCTCAACCACCAGTCCGACATGATGGTCGTATAAGTTAATTCGCTGTTTCATTGCCTGCTGAACCGCATGCCAGTCTGCCTGCTCGAAACGTTGTTGTGCCCCTGAGGTCACTTCAAGAAAACGGCCATATTGAGCGTCAAAACCTTGCAAAATGGTTTGTGCAATCAACAATTCCAGCCCACGAGACATAGGTATCCCCTGATAAAAAGCGCACACAAAGAGAAATGCGGGTGAGCATCCTGCCCACCCGCACAGATTCCCGGAGGAAGTGACGGGAAATCAGAACTGTGCTTCTTCCGTTGAGCCAGTCAGCGCGGTTACAGACGATGTTCCACCCTGAATTATATTGGTCACTTTATCGAAATAGCCGGTGCCCACTTCCTGCTGGTGAGACACAAAGGTGTAACCATCTTTACCCGCAGCAAACTCAGGCTGTTGTACTTTTTCCACATAATGCTTCATGCCTTCTCCCTGAGCATAGGCATGGGCAAGGTCAAACATGTTGAACCACATGCTGTGGATCCCCGCCAGTGTAATGAACTGGAATTTGTAACCCATGGCGCTCAATTCTTCCTGGAAGCGGGCAATCGTGTTGTCGTCCAGATTCTTTTTCCAGTTGAAGGAAGGCGAACAGTTGTAAGCGAGTAATTTGCCTGGGAACTGCGCGTGAATGGCATCGGCAAAACGGCGTGCCTGCTCCAGGTCTGGCGTAGAGGTTTCGCACCACACCAGGTCGGCATACGGCGCATAGGCCAGGCCACGGCTGATAGCCTGTTCCACTCCGGCCTGGGTGCGATAGAACCCTTCGCTGGTGCGTTCACCAGTAATAAACGCCTGGTCGTATGGGTCACAATCTGAGGTGAGCAAATCGGCAGCATCGGCGTCTGTACGTGCAACCAGCAAAGTGGGAACGCCCATTACATCCGCTGCCAGGCGAGCGGCGACCAGTTTCTGAACCGCTTCCTGAGTTGGCACCAGTACCTTTCCGCCCATGTGGCCGCATTTTTTCACTGAGGCCAGTTGGTCCTCAAAGTGAACGGCCCCTGCACCTGCGGTGATCATGGATTTCATCAGTTCAAAGGCGTTAAGTACGCCACCAAATCCTGCTTCTGCATCCGCAACGATCGGCAGGAAGTAGTCGATATAACGCGAGTCTTCCGGATCAATACCCGCAGACCACTGAATTTGATCGGCACGACGAAAGGTGTTGTTAATACGTTCAACAACCGATGGTACCGAGTTCGCCGGATAGAGCGACTGGTCCGGATACATGCTGGAAGCCAGGTTGGCATCGGCGGCTACCTGCCAGCCGGAAAGATAAATCGCTTCAATGCCAGCTTTGGCCTGTTGTAATGCCTGGCCACCCGTCAGTGCGCCAAGACTGTTTACATACCCTTTTTTGGATTCGCCATTAAGCAGACGCCACAGCTTCGCCGCCCCCAGCTGTGCCAGCGTACATTCCGGATTCACTGAGCCACGCAGTTTTACTACGTCTTCAGCGCTATAAGGGCGGCGGATGCCTTCCCAGCGGGGTTGTTGCCATTCTTGTTCTAATTGTTTGATTTGTTGGGTACGGGTAAGGGTCATTTGCAGTGCTCCATGTGTTTTGTTTACCTGGCAGACCAGGTGCAATTTGTTACAGCGATTTCGCCTCGTGAGGTTTGTTCGCCGCCAGCAATTCAGGGACTGTCAGGCCAGTAAGCGGTAGCCAGCCAGCGTCAGGAAGTCGATCAGTTCATCCGATGTGGTGATTTGTTCCATCAACCGGGCGGCTTCATCGAAACGCCCTTGTGAGAAACGCTGTTCACCCAGTTCTTCCTGAATCACTAACATCTCTTCGGCGAGCATCTGGCGGAACAGGTCTTTAGTGACGGGCTGACCAGTGCTCAGGGTTTTCTCATGATGAATCCACTGCCAGATTGAAGTACGGGAAATTTCCGCGGTTGCAGCATCTTCCATCAGGCCATAAATCGGAACGCAGCCATTGCCGGAGATCCAGGCTTCGATGTACTGCACCGCCACACGAATATTGGCACGCATGCCTTCTTCAGTACGTGCTCCCGGGCAGGGCTCAAGTAGTTGTTCTGCAGTGACAGGTGCATCCTGCTGCCTGGTAATAGCGAGCTGGTTCTGGTTGCCACCCAGCGCTTTGTCAAAGACCTCCATAACGGTGTCTGCAAGACCTGGGTGAGCAATCCAGGTGCCATCATGCCCGTTGGTGGCTTCCATCTCTTTGTCCGCTTTGACTTTGTTCAGCACCCATTCATTCCGTTCGCTGTCTTTGCTGGGAATAAACGCCGCCATGCCGCCCATCGCAAAAGCGCCACGCCGATGACAAGTTTTAATGAGCAGGCGGGAATAGGCACTCAGGAATGGTTTATCCATCGTGACACTCTGGCGGTCTGGCAACACGCGGTCCGGATGGTTTTTCAGCGTTTTGATATAGCTGAAAATGTAGTCCCAGCGGCCACAGTTCAGGCCAACAATATGGTCACGCATCGCATGGAGAATTTCATCCATCTGGAAAACAGCCGGAAGCGTTTCAATCAGCAATGTGGCTTTAATGGTGCCGCGCGGCAGTGAGAAGCGGTCTTCCGTATAACTGAATACTTCGCTCCACCAGGCCGCCTCTTGCCAGCTTTGAGTTTTTGGCAGGTAGAAATAGGGCCCACTACCTTTCGCAAGCAGTGTTTGGGCATTGTGGAAAAAATAGAGGGCAAAATCGAACAGGCTCCCCGGAATTGCTTCACCGCGCCAGGTGGCATGTTTTTCAGGCAAGTGCAGGCCTCTTACACGGCAAATCAGTACCGCCGGGTTGGGCTTAAGTTGGTAGATTTTGCCGTTCTCATTGGTCCAGGTTATCGTGCCATTGATAGCATCACGCAGGTTGATTTGGCCTTCGATAACTTTATCCCAGGAGGGTGCCAGTGAGTCTTCGAAGTCTGCCATAAAGACTTTGACGTTGGCATTGAGTGCGTTGATCACCATTTTGCGCTCAACGGGGCCAGTAATTTCTACACGGCGATCCTGCAAATCCGCCGGAATACCACGAATTTTCCAGTCACTATTTCTTATGGAAGCAGTTTCCGAAATGAAATCTGGCAAATTTCCGTTGTCAATATCCTGCTGAACTTTCACTCGCTCAGCCAGTAAATCATTACGTTGATCCGTGAATGTGCTCACCAGATCATTGAGAAATGCCACGGCATCTGGCGTTAATATCTGTTTTTCATTTTCAGTAAATTGCTGATTAAAAATAATTTCTTCTGTTATCGTTGGTTGTGTCATGTCACTGTCCTCCGGATTTTGCCTTGCCAACGCGCTCCCATGAAGGATGAGAAGCACTGTTGTGTACTTTTCACCCAGCAAGAATAAGCCTAATCCAGTTTTATATAAAATCAAAAACAATTTCCATTTTTTGATTTATTTTGTTTTAACTCATTGTTTAATAATGAATTAAATTTATTTTTTTGAAGGAAGTAAATTTCACAAATAAAAAAGGCACCCGAAGGTGCCTGATAACTTGCTGAAACGCTTTAGTTAATCGAGCGTAGGATTCATATGGCTCAGATCGTATGGTGTGATCTGGTAAACGAAGTAGTTCAGCCAGTTGGTGATCAACAGATTACCGTGGCTACGCCAGGTGGCACGAGGTTTATTTTGTGGATCGTTATTGGGAAAATAATTGTGCGGTATGACCGGCGCGATCCCGGCCTCTATGTCACGAAAATACTCGTTGGCCAGCGTTGTTGCATCGTACTCAGGGTGGCCGGTGACGAATGCCAGGCGTTTGTCACGGCTGGCAAACAGGTAAGCATCACCATCCTCAGATTCGGCAAAAACTTCAAGGTCGGTATAGTCACGAATCATTGATGCCGGGAAGTCGGCATAGCGTGAGTGCGGTGCCAGAAATGAATCATCAAACCCTCGCGTCAGCAGTGCGTGGGGTTGCAGAATATGGTGTTCATACACTCCTGACAGCTTTTCCTCGCGTGTCTGCTTCGGGATATTGTAGAGAATGTTAAGCGCCGCCTGTACCGCCCAACAGACAAACAGGGTGGACGTAACATGCTCTCTTGCCCATTCCAGAACCTGTTTGATTTGCGGCCAGTATGCCACATCATTGAACTCTACCAGGCCAAGAGGTGCACCGGTGACAATCAGACCATCGTAGTTGTCGTGGCGTATATCCTCAAAATCACAATAGAAGTTATTGAGGTGTTCTTCCGGTGTATTACGGGATTCCCGGTGGTCAATACGTAATAACTGGATATCCAGCTGCAGCGGTGAGTTGGAGAGTAAACGCAAAAACTGGTTTTCCGTTTCGATCTTCTTCGGCATCAGGTTGAGAATCAACACCTTAAGTGGCCTGATTTCTTGTACTCGTGCGCGTGATGATGTCATCACAAATACATTTTCATTCCGCAAGAAGTTGACTGCTGGTAACTCATCAGGTACCCGAATTGGCATAACCTTATATCCTCACTGCATACGTTTAAACGTTTAGACATCCAGACAGCCAACAATAACCAGGATTGAGGAAAATGTCGAGTCTGCATCCAGAAGGTGAAAATGTTTCACGACTGTGCACGGGGAGCACGTCTTCTGTGTTCAAAATATATACTGATGCATTTATCAGAAAAGTAAAATACCAACCAGGGATGTGGTGTGTAGTGGGCTGGGTGAAAATAACGGGCTGGGTGAAAATAGTGAGGGATATCGTGTAACAGCAGAATGGCGGCTGAAGCGTGTTTGTATTTTCAGACCGGAAGGTATATAGCCGCAGATTAACAGGCAGGATGAGGATTTATAAAGCAAAAAACCCCCAGCTTTCGCTGAGGGTTCTTCTTAATTGAAGCCTGGCAGTTCCCTACTCTCGCATGGGGAGACCCCACACTACCATCGGCGCTACGGCGTTTCACTTCTGAGTTCGGCATGGGGTCAGGTGGGACCACCGCGCTGTTGCCGCCAGGCAAATTCTTTCTTTGCCGAACTCTACCGAATAACTGGTGCTGATACCCAGAGTCGAACTGGGGACCTCACCCTTACCAAGGGTGCGCTCTACCAACTGAGCCATATCAGCACAACAAAACCTGCTTTAGCAGGTTTTTAAATTGAAGCCTGGCAGTTCCCTACTCTCGCATGGGGAGACCCCACACTACCATCGGCGCTACGGCGTTTCACTTCTGAGTTCGGCATGGGGTCAGGTGGGACCACCGCGCTCTTGCCGCCAGGCAGATTCTGTTTCATTCACCGCCTCACGGCCATGAATCTTAATCCGTCAACAGGCTGAAAATTTCGTCTCTCTCACACCAAAACATCTTTGGCGTTGTAAGGTTAAGCCTCACGGTTCATTAGTACCGGTTAGCTCAACGCATCGCTGCGCTTACACACCCGGCCTATCAACGTCGTCGTCTTCAACGTTCCTTCAGGACTCTTAAAGAGTCAGGGAGAACTCATCTCGGGGCAAGTTTCGTGCTTAGATGCTTTCAGCACTTATCTCTTCCGCATGTAGCTACCGGGCAGTGCCATTGGCATGACAACCCGAACACCAGTGATGCGTCCACTCCGGTCCTCTCGTACTAGGAGCAGCCCCCCTCAATTCTCCAGCGCCCACGGCAGATAGGGACCGAACTGTCTCACGACGTTCTAAACCCAGCTCGCGTACCACTTTAAATGGCGAACAGCCATACCCTTGGGACCTACTTCAGCCCCAGGATGTGATGAGCCGACATCGAGGTGCCAAACACCGCCGTCGATATGAACTCTTGGGCGGTATCAGCCTGTTATCCCCGGAGTACCTTTTATCCGTTGAGCGATGGCCCTTCCATTCAGAACCACCGGATCACTATGACCTGCTTTCGCACCTGCTCGCGCCGTCACGCTCGCAGTCAAGCTGGCTTATGCCATTGCACTAACCTCCTGATGTCCGACCAGGATTAGCCAACCTTCGTGCTCCTCCGTTACACTTTAGGAGGAGACCGCCCCAGTCAAACTACCCACCAGACACTGTCCCCACGCCAGATTATGGCGCCAGGTTAGAACATCAAACATTAAAGGGTGGTATTTCAAGGTTGGCTCCATGCAGACTGGCGTCCACACTTCAAAGCCTCCCACCTATCCTACACATCAAGGCTCAATGTTCAGTGTCAAGCTATAGTAAAGGTTCACGGGGTCTTTCCGTCTTGCCGCGGGTACACCGCATCTTCACGGCGAGTTCAATTTCACTGAGTCCCGGGTGGAGACAGCCTGGCCATCATTACGCCATTCGTGCAGGTCGGAACTTACCCGACAAGGAATTTCGCTACCTTAGGACCGTTATAGTTACGGCCGCCGTTTACCGGGGCTTCGATCAGGAGCTTCGCTTGCGCTGACCCCATCAATTAACCTTCCGGCACCGGGCAGGCGTCACACCGTATACGTCCACTTTCGTGTTTGCACAGTGCTGTGTTTTTAATAAACAGTTGCAGCCAGCTGGTATCTTCGACTGACTTCAGCTCCATCCGCGGGGGACTTCACCTACATGTCAGCGTGCCTTCTCCCGAAGTTACGGCACCATTTTGCCTAGTTCCTTCACCCGAGTTCTCTCAAGCGCCTTGGTATTCTCTACCTGACCACCTGTGTCGGTTTGGGGTACGATTTCGTGTTACCTGGAGCTTAGAGGCTTTTCCTGGAAGCAGGGCATCTGTCACTTCAGCACCGTAGTGCCTCGTCATCACGCCTCAGTGTTAATGAGTAACCGGATTTGCCTGGTCACTCCACCTTCACGCTTAAACCGGGACAACCGTCGCCCGGATGACACAGCCTTCTCCGTCCCCCCTTCGCAGTAACACCAAGTACAGGAATATTAACCTGTTTCCCATCGACTACGCCTTTCGGCCTCGCCTTAGGGGTCGACTCACCCTGCCCCGATTAACGTTGGACAGGAACCCTTGGTCTTCCGGCGTGCGGGTTTTTCACCCGCATTATCGTTACTTATGTCAGCATTCGCACTTCTGATACCTCCAGCATGCCTCACAGCACACCTTCACCGGCTTACAGAACGCTCCCCTACCCAACAACACTTAGTGTCGCTGCCGCAGCTTCGGTGCATGGTTTAGCCCCGTTACATCTTCCGCGCAGGCCGACTCGACCAGTGAGCTATTACGCTTTCTTTAAATGATGGCTGCTTCTAAGCCAACATCCTGGCTGTCTGGGCCTTCCCACATCGTTTCCCACTTAACCATGACTTTGGGACCTTAGCTGGCGGTCTGGGTTGTTTCCCTCTTCACGACGGACGTTAGCACCCGCCGTGTGTCTCCCGTGATAACATTCTCCGGTATTCGTAGTTTGCATCGGGTTGGTAAGCCGGGATGGCCCCCTAGCCGAAACAGTGCTCTACCCCCGGAGATGAATTCACGAGGCGCTACCTAAATAGCTTTCGGGGAGAACCAGCTATCTCCCGGTTTGATTGGCCTTTCACCCCCAGCCACAGGTCATCCGCTAATTTTTCAACATTAGTCGGTTCGGTCCTCCAGTTAGTGTTACCCAACCTTCAACCTGCCCATGGCTAGATCACCGGGTTTCGGGTCTATACCCTGCAACTGGACGCCCGGTTAAGACTCGGTTTCCCTGCGGCTCCCCTATACGGTTAACCTTGCTACAGAATATAAGTCGCTGACCCATTATACAAAAGGTACGCAGTCACCCCATTAAGGGGCTCCCACTGCTTGTACGTACACGGTTTCAGGTTCTTTTTCACTCCCCTCGCCGGGGTTCTTTTCGCCTTTCCCTCACGGTACTGGTTCACTATCGGTCAGTCAGGAGTATTTAGCCTTGGAGGATGGTCCCCCCATATTCAGACAGGATACCACGTGTCCCGCCCTACTCATCGAGCTCACAACGGGTGCGCTTTCGTGTACGGGGCTTTCACCCTGTATCGCCGGCCATTCCGGACCGTTCCACTAACACACCTGCTGATTCAGACTCTGGGCTCTTCCCCGTTCGCTCGCCGCTACTTGGGGAATCTCGGTTGATTTCTTTTCCTCGGGGTACTTAGATGTTTCAGTTCTCCCGGTTCGCCTCATTAACCTATGGATTCAGTTAATGATAGTGTGACGAGTCACACTGGGTTTCCCCATTCGGACATCGCCGGTTATAACGGTTCATATCACCTCACCGGCGCTTTTCGCAGATTAGCACGTCCTTCATCGCCTCTGACTGCCAGGGCATCCACCGTGTACGCTTAGTCGCTTAACCTCACAACCCGAAGATGTCTTCGTGCTGTAAGTTTTGAGAGACTCACGAACAACTTGCGTTGTTCAGTGTTTCAATTTTCAGCTTGTTCCGGATTTTTAAAGAGCATAATACTTCACAGCATACTGATTCAGTACACTCTGAACTATTTTAACGGACAGGGATGGTGGAGCTATGCGGGATCGAACCGCAGACCTCCTGCGTGCAAAGCAGGCGCTCTCCCAGCTGAGCTATAGCCCCATCGAGTCATACAACGTTCTGTTACCCGTAATTTTCACTGAGACAAGGCGCAGAATGACGAAGCATACTTTTCAGTATGTGAGTCATTTTGCAACACCGTATCAGGGAAAATTTGGTAGGCCTGAGTGGACTTGAACCACCGACCTCACCCTTATCAGGGGTGCGCTCTAACCACCTGAGCTACAAGCCTGCAGAAGTTTTACTGCCCGTTTTTCTTTTCATCAGACAATCTGTGTGAGCACTGCAAAAGACCGTATCTTTAAGGTAAGGAGGTGATCCAACCGCAGGTTCCCCTACGGTTACCTTGTTACGACTTCACCCCAGTCATGAATCACAAAGTGGTAAGCGCCCTCCCGAAGGTTAAGCTACCTACTTCTTTTGCAACCCACTCCCATGGTGTGACGGGCGGTGTGTACAAGGCCCGGGAACGTATTCACCGCGGCATTCTGATCCGCGATTACTAGCGATTCCGACTTCATGGAGTCGAGTTGCAGACTCCAATCCGGACTACGACGCACTTTATGAGGTCCGCTTACTCTCGCAAGTTCGCTTCTCTTTGTATGCGCCATTGTAGCACGTGTGTAGCCCTGGTCGTAAGGGCCATGATGACTTGACGTCATCCCCACCTTCCTCCAGTTTATCACTGGCAGTCTCCTTTGAGTTCCCGGCCTAACCGCTGGCAACAAAGGATAAGGGTTGCGCTCGTTGCGGGACTTAACCCAACATTTCACAACACGAGCTGACGACAGCCATGCAGCACCTGTCTCAGAGCTCCCGAAGGCACTCCCGCATCTCTGCAGGATTCTCTGGATGTCAAGACCAGGTAAGGTTCTTCGCGTTGCATCGAATTAAACCACATGCTCCACCGCTTGTGCGGGCCCCCGTCAATTCATTTGAGTTTTAACCTTGCGGCCGTACTCCCCAGGCGGTCGACTTAACGCGTTAGCTCCGGAAGCCACGCCTCAAGGGCACAGCCTCCAAGTCGACATCGTTTACGGCGTGGACTACCAGGGTATCTAATCCTGTTTGCTCCCCACGCTTTCGCACCTGAGCGTCAGTCTTCGTCCAGGAGGCCGCCTTCGCCACCGGTATTCCTCCAGATCTCTACGCATTTCACCGCTACACCTGGAATTCTACCTCCCTCTACGAGACTCCAGCCTGCCAGTTTCGAATGCAGTTCCCAGGTTGAGCCCGGGGATTTCACATCCGACTTGACAGACCGCCTGCGTGCGCTTTACGCCCAGTAATTCCGATTAACGCTTGCACCCTCCGTATTACCGCGGCTGCTGGCACGGAGTTAGCCGGTGCTTCTTCTGTCAGTAACGTCAATTGATGAGCGTATTAAGCTCACCACCTTCCTCCTGACTGAAAGTACTTTACAACCCGAAGGCCTTCTTCATACACGCGGCATGGCTGCATCAGGCTTGCGCCCATTGTGCAATATTCCCCACTGCTGCCTCCCGTAGGAGTCTGGACCGTGTCTCAGTTCCAGTGTGGCTGGTCATCCTCTCAGACCAGCTAGGGATCGTCGCCTTGGTGAGCCGTTACCTCACCAACAAGCTAATCCCATCTGGGCACATCTGATGGCAAGAGGCCCGAAGGTCCCCCTCTTTGGTCTTGCGACGTTATGCGGTATTAGCCACCGTTTCCAGTAGTTATCCCCCTCCATCAGGCAGTTTCCCAGACATTACTCACCCGTCCGCCGCTCGCCGGCAAAGAAGCAAGCTTCTTCCCGCTGCCGCTCGACTTGCATGTGTTAGGCCTGCCGCCAGCGTTCAATCTGAGCCATGATCAAACTCTTCAATTTAAAGTTTGATGCTCAAAGAATTAAACTGTTTATTCGTAATGAATTAACTGTTAGTCACTCTTTAAGACTTGATAATTTTTAGCGTCTTTCGACGTTAAGATATCAGTGCTTATGAGTGCCCACACAGATTGTCTGATAAATTGTTAAAGAGCAGTGCGACCCGGCATTCTGCCTGCTGTCGCGAGGTGGCGTATATTACGCTTTCCTCTTTCAGAGTCAACCCAATTTTTCAGGATTTTTTCTCTTTATCTCCCCGGCTTACTGCACTCAGTGAAGCGTGCCGCCGTGTCGATGGAGGCGCATTATAGGGAGTTCAGATTTTGCTGCAATAGAAAATTTGCATAAAAAAGACTGAGTGCTGCATTCCCCAGCAAAACCCGGATTTATACCTGCTTATCAACAGAGTTATCCACAATCATTGTTGATGAGGAAATTTTGCGAGCGTCACGCAAACGTTTTCGCTACAATGCACCCGCGTTTTCGCAGACCCACTTTATGAAGGGTGTCAGTCCTGCTTTTCTTTATTAGATGTATTAATCGCAGTACATATAGATAGAACAAAGCAGCACTCACACTCTTCTGCAATTGCAATAAACTGAAATCCAGGGGATTGATCACCATGCAACAACCTCGTCCTGTACGCCGTGCTCTTCTCAGCGTGTCTGATAAAGCCGGGATCGTCGAATTTGCCCAGGCCCTTTCTCAACGTGGCGTTGAACTGCTCTCCACAGGTGGCACTGCCCGCTTGCTGGCTGATGCAGGCCTGCCGGTAACCGAAGTTTCTGATTACACCGGTTTCCCGGAAATGATGGATGGACGAGTGAAAACGCTGCACCCGAAAGTGCATGGGGGCATTCTTGGCCGTCGTGGGCAGGATGACGCTATTATGGCAGAGCATGCTATTTCTCCTATTGATATGGTCGTCGTGAACCTTTACCCGTTTGCCCAGACCGTTGCCCGTGAAGGCTGCTCACTGGAAGACGCTGTTGAAAATATCGATATTGGTGGCCCTACCATGGTTCGCTCCGCCGCCAAGAACCATAAAGATGTCGCGATTGTGGTTAACAGCAATGACTACACCACTATTGTTACTGAAATGGATGCCAACAACGGTTCACTGACTTTTGAAACCCGCTTCGACCTGGCAATTAAAGCATTCGAGCATACCGCTGCCTATGACAGCATGATTGCCAACTACTTCGGCACCATGGTGGCGCCATACCACGGTGAAACAGACAAACCTTCTGGCCGCTTCCCCCGCACTCTGAATCTGAACTTTGTGAAAAAACAGGATATGCGTTATGGGGAAAACAGCCATCAGCAGGCTGCTTTCTATATAGAGAGCCAGGTAACAGAAGCTTCCGTGGCAACTGCTGAGCAGGTTCAGGGCAAGGCTCTGTCTTATAATAACATTGCCGATACTGACGCTGCCCTTGAGTGTGTGAAAGAGTTCAACGAGCCCGCATGTGTGATTGTTAAACACGCCAACCCCTGTGGCGTAGCAATCGGTGACGATATTCTTGCTGCTTACGAGCGCGCCTGGAAAACCGACCCGACCTCCGCTTTTGGCGGCATTATTGCGTTCAACCGCGAGCTGGACGAGAAGACAGCTCAGGCCATCATATCCCGCCAGTTTGTTGAGGTCATTATTGCCCCTTCAGCAACCGCTGAAGCACTGAGAGTCACTGCTGCCAAACAAAACGTGCGCGTACTGGTCTGCGGCCAGTGGCAGGCTCGGGTGCCAGGCCTTGATTTTAAACGCGTCAACGGTGGCTTACTAGTGCAGGACCGCGACCTGGGTATGGTAGGTGAAAGCGAGTTACGTGTTGTCACGAAACGCCAGCCTTCTGCCGAAGAGCTGCGTGATGCCCTGTTCTGCTGGAAAGTAGCCAAATTTGTGAAATCCAACGCCATTGTGTATGCCAAAGAAAATATGACTATTGGTATTGGCGCCGGGCAAATGAGCCGTGTTTACTCTGCCAAAATTGCTGGTATCAAAGCCGAAGACGAAGGACTGGAAGTAAAAGGTTCGGCCATGGCATCTGATGCGTTTTTCCCGTTCCGCGATGGCATTGATGCGGCGGCAGCAGTAGGCGTTACCTGTGTTATCCAACCAGGAGGTTCCATTCGCGACGAAGAAGTTATTGCCGCCGCCGATGAACACGGTATTGCTATGATCTTCACTGGTATGCGTCACTTCCGCCATTAATTCAGGAGCACCGCATGAAAGTATTAATTATTGGTAATGGTGGGCGCGAGCATGCGCTGGCATGGAAAGCAGCACAGTCCCCCCAGGTAGACACCGTATTTGTCGCACCGGGTAATGCAGGAACCGCACTCGAACCGGCTTTACAGAATGTGGATATCAATGTAACGGATATCCCGGCACTGCTGAGCTTTGCGCAAAACGAAAAAATTGACCTGACAATTGTCGGCCCGGAAGCACCGCTGGTGATTGGTGTGGTTGATGCCTTCCAGGCTGCTGGCCTGACGATTTTTGGCCCCACCAAAGGTGCCGCGCAACTGGAAGGCTCCAAAGCGTTCACTAAAGATTTTCTGGCACGGCACCATATTCCAACCGCCGAATACCAGAATTTCACTGAGGTGGAGCCTGCGCTGGCTTATGTCCGTGAAAAAGGCGCCCCTATTGTTATCAAGGCCGATGGTCTGGCTGCCGGTAAAGGCGTGATTGTGGCGATGACGCTGGAAGAAGCGGAAGCGGCCATTCAGGATATGCTGGCAGGCAATGCTTTTGGTGATGCCGGCCACCGGGTGGTGGTTGAAGAGTTTTTGGATGGTGAAGAAGCCAGCTTTATTGTGATGGTGGATGGCGAGCACGTATTGCCGATGGCCACCAGCCAGGATCACAAACGTGTTGGTGATGGTGATTCCGGCCCGAATACCGGTGGTATGGGTGCTTATTCCCCGGCTCCGGTAGTTACAGATGAAGTGTTCAACCGCACCATGGAACGCATCATTTGGCCAACCGTGAAAGGCATGGCGGCAGAAGGCAACACCTATGTAGGCTTTTTATATGCCGGGCTGATGATTGATAAGCAGGGTAACCCGAAAGTTATCGAGTTCAACTGCCGTTTCGGCGACCCGGAAACACAGCCGATTATGTTACGCATGAAATCCGATTTGGTTGCATTGTGCCAGGCTGCCTGCGAAGGCGTGCTGGATAAGCAAACTTCTGAGTGGGATGAACGAGCCGCTCTCGGTGTGGTGATTGCTGCAGGCGGTTACCCGGGCAGCTACAACACTGGAGATGTTATCCACGGCCTGCCACTGGAATCTGCTACAGATGCGAAAGTGTTCCACGCCGGGACTCGCCTGGATGCCCAGGAAAACGTCGTTACTAACGGCGGGCGTGTATTATGCGCGACTGCACTGGGCGACACGGTGGCTCAGGCGCAGGTAAATGCCTATGCGTTGATGAAACCCATTCACTGGGAAGGCAGCTTTAGCCGCTCAGACATAGGTTACCGCGCCATTGAGCGTGAACAAAACTAAGCACTGCAAAACGTACAGGCCACCTTCGGGTGGCTTTTTTTTTGCCAGACGGGCTGGAAGGTTGAATCACTACAACCAGTGCTAGAATGTATCGGCTTTGGGTTGCCAGCTACAGAAGTCACTATTGGCGACAAGCAGTAGTTGGGTGCCTTCTGGCGCAGAGAGCCAGGCAACACTCACCGGCTTCGCAGAACGCCGCTGACGGTCCTGAATATAGGACAGGAAAAAAGAATCAAACTCAGGACGTGAAACGTGGCCTTCACAAGTTGTGATGCTTTCATTCTGGTTCCAATGCCCCTGATGCAATACGACTTTACCGGTACGTAATGCATCACTGGTTTTGCGGATACGGGTAGCATTGTACTGCTCAAGCGCTATTTGTTCGTTAGAGAGCTGCTGCTTCATGCCATTTACTTCACGTTGCATGAAACTAAGCGCACCATTGGCGTCAAAGCGCACGGTGATCGTTTGTGGTGCATCGCCTTCAGTTTTCAGTACCATGGAGACCAGTTTATCTCCCTGCCAGCGATAGTCATTTACTGCTGTATTGCCATTGTGCCATGGACTAAAAACACTCAACAGATGAACAGAGCCATTCTCACTATCTTTACGCCAGATACGCACGGCACCGCCTTCATCGATATAACCACTGGCGGTAAACGGCGGTAAAGCATGTCTATGGGAACTGCATCCCACCAGCACACCTCCCGCTAACAATAAGCAGGACAGCCGCCAGAATGACAAAAGGGGCGTTACCGCCCCTCTGATAAAACTGTTCACTGGAGGAGTACGATTATTTAACCGCGTCTTTCAGTGCTTTGCCGGATACAAACGCAGGAACGTTTGCAGCTGCGATTTTGATTTCTTTACCCGTTTGCGGGTTGCGGCCAGTGCGCTCAGCACGGTGGTTCACTTTGAAGGTACCGAAACCAACCAGTTGTACAGTATCGCCTTCTTTCAGAGACTCAGTAATCGCAGCCAGAGTGGATTCCAGAGCAGCTTTCGCTTGTACTTTTGACAGTTCAGCCTTGTCCGCAATTACATCAATCAGTTGAGTCTTGTTCATAAGTTATCCTTACAATGTGTTTATCGCTTGCTAAGCATCGAGTGCGATGGAAATGCCTGTTAAGCACTCTCCTGCATACACGCACCGATAGCCACTTTTTTTCGCCCCACAAATGTAGACCAGACAAGGGGCTGATGGGAAGCCTCCAGGTGCGACAAATCAGACACTGGGAGGGGTTTTCTTGTCTTATTGCTGAAAATTTATACCGATATTGCTAATACCCGCTTCCCGGAGGTCTGTACGCAACCCTTTGATCAGATCAACATCGCGTTCTTCGCAATCTGCCAACAGGCGAAAAATCTCCCATTGGATGTCCCATTCTTGTTCAACTGCAGGGTTATCTTTTAACTCTTCATCGGTCATTTCCCGACCAGACTGAGTCATTTCTAACATGCACACTGATGTGATAGAGGTTTTGCTTACCTCGATAGCTTTCTCGAGGGTTTCGCCTCCCAGCAGAGCATGTAACAAATCACTTAACGCCACACAGGCATCTATTGCCGGATAAACGCCGTAGATGTCAAAATCATCCGCAGATGGAATCGCGTCTTCAAACTTCTCCAGTTGAGAGTCGAAGTTAACCTTCGCGTCTTTTACCGTCAATGTCTCCCAGACCAAATCCAGAATCCGCCGATACAGTTGCCCGTTACCAAACTCAGTTTGCTGGCAAAACATGGCATAATTGGGGTACATCCGCTCACACAGGCAGGCCATAAAAGTAACATGCTGCCAGCTCTGGAGTTTTTCCAGACGCAGGTGAATTGGGTTTTGTAACATAGTGAAGTCTCAACAGTCGATATTGGGCGCAGTTTACTCTACCTGGCGCATTTTTTCTTGCCAGCGTATAAATGCCGGGCGACGGGATGCGACAGCATCAGCCCAGCGTGTCGGTTCAGGCAGGCGGTAACCTCGTGTACAGCGTTGTACCCACGCAAGCGCGGTGTCCGGGTGAACCCTGTGCCCAGGAGAAATAAACAAAGGCAGGCAGCGCAGCTTACTGCGCCACACCCAGCCCAAAGAGCGCTCTGAGGACAGCAACGGTGCAACTCCGTCATGCACCAGCCGCTCGCTGTCTGATGTGCCATACAGGCGCTTTTTCGCCACGCCAATTGTTGGGGTATCGACCAGTAAACCAAAATGGCTGGCGACACCGAACTGGCGTGGATGAGCAATCCCCTGCCCATCGACAAAAAGTAAATCAGGTTGCCGGGATAACTTCTCCCACGCAGCCAGTAGCGCCGGGCATTCGCGAAAAGAGAGGTAACCAGGGATATACGGGAATTCCGTTGGAATACGGGCAACCTGGTATTCTACCAGCGTTAAACCGGGCCAGGAGAGCAGAACCAGTGCGGCACGGGTCACAGTACCCTGTTGTTCAAACCCAACATCAGCACCACCAATGAGCTGCGGTTCAGCAGGCACGCCGCAGTCTTCGGTTATCACCTGAGAGGCCAGCTGCTGTTGTTGCGCCCTGAGCGCCGCCAGGTCCATTACTTATGCCACTGAACAGAAAGCCGGTGTACAGCGTCAACAAACGCGCCTGCATGCTCTGGCGGGACATCCTGGTGAATACCGTGCCCAAGATTGAACACATGGCCTTCTCCATGACCAAACCCGGCCAGGATAGAGGCTACTTCCTCTTCGATACGAGCCGGGGGCGCATACAGCATCGATGGGTCCATATTACCTTGTAATGCTACTTTATGCCCCACCCGGCGCCGGGCATCCGCAATATCCGTTGTCCAGTCTATGCCCAGGGCATCGCACCCAGTTTCGGCCATCGCTTCCAGCCACTGCCCACCGCCTTTGGTAAACAATGTCACAGGCACACGGCGCCCTTCGTGTTCACGAATCAGTCCGGCAACAATTTGCTGCATATAATTCAGGGAAAACGCCTGATAATCTCGCCCACTCAGTACACCACCCCAGGTATCAAAAATCATCACAGATTGCGCACCGGCCCGAATTTGAGCATTGAGGTAGAGCGTCACGCTTTCTGCCAGTTTGCCCAGCAGCGTATGTAAGGTCTGAGGCTCGGCAAACAGCATTTTTTTGATAACCGTAAAAGCTTTGCTGCTGCCACCTTCAACCATGTAAGTCGCCAGCGTCCACGGGCTACCAGAGAACCCGATCAGCGGTACCTGCCCGGCCAGTTCACGGCGGATAGTGCGCACTGCATTCATGACATAGCCCAGTTCCATTTCCGGATCAGGAACCGGTAATTTTTCCACGTCGGCCTTGCTGCGCACGGGTAACGTGAAGCGTGGTCCTTCCCCTGCTTCAAAATAGAGCCCCAGCCCCATCGCATCCGGAATGGTCAAAATATCGGAGAACAGAATTGCGGCATCCAGAGCGTAACGGCGCAGGGGTTGCAATGTTACCTCACAGGCAAGTTCAGCATTCCTGCACAGCGCCATAAAATCCCCTGCTGGTGCGCGAGTCGCTTTATATTCCGGTAAATACCGGCCCGCCTGGCGCATCATCCAGACAGGGGTAACATCAACCGGCTGGCGTAACAGGGCTCGCAAATAACGATCATTTTTCAGGTCAGTCATGGGGTTCCTTCTGTGCGCTGATTCACCCGCAGTCAGGGTAGAGAAAACAATAGAAATAGGGTGCTGAGTGTACCATGTTATTCATACTCAGCCCGACATAAGGCAACAGTATCTTCTATTAACCGCCGTGCGATAGTCCCCGGAGGTGGGAGCAGAGGAAGCTGGTCATAGCGATACCAGTTAGCATCAAGTAGCTCTGACGGGTCGATTTTGATATCACCACTGTGGTAATCCGCCATGTATGCCATCATCAACGATTGTGGGAAAGGCCAGGGCTGAGAACTGATATAACGCAAATTTTTCACGCGAATGCTGCTTTCTTCCATAACTTCACGGGCTACAGCCTGCTCGAGCGTTTCTCCTACCTCCACGAAACCCGCCAGTACGGTGTAGACTCCGTTTTTGTGCCGGTTATGGCGTGCCAGCAAAATATGGTCATCGCGGCGAATCGCCACGATAATGCAGGGCGCAATTTGCGGGTAATAACGCTCGTGGCAGTGGCTGCACAACATCGCCCATTCAGTTTTGCTGGGGTACATTTCTGCGCCACAATAGCCACAATACTTGTGAGAACGGTAAAACTCAGCCAGTTGGACACCCCGGCCGGCTAACTGAAACAGCCCACTTTCTTTGTCGAGAAGTTGCCTGACAGAAGCCATTCCTGTAGGGAAGTTATGTTGAACCAGCCAGACTGGAAGGGAATCCCATAAACCAATTTGCATTGCCGGTAAACCATCCAACTGGTACTGCTCCGCACGCCCGCAGGGTAACTCCCCTTGCGGCAGCCATAATTTTTGCTCATGGCTGACAACCCACCAGCCTTCATCGGTTTTTTCTACAATGTATTTCATATTTTCTTGCACAACCTCTGTGTCACTGGCATGTTGGTTTACATAATAGCTACATTCAGATGGTTCAGAGTTTTATCTGATACTCAAAATAATTCGAGTTGCAGGCAAGCACTGCTTAGGTACCTGCAAATTGAAGCATGACGAGTATATAACTCATGGAGATGCTCAAACATGCTAAACCAACTGGAAGATCTGACAGCCCGTGTTGGTGGTAGTAATACATTAGTTGACAGTTGGCTGAATACCCGCAGGCAACTGCTGATTGCTTATTACCGGTTAGTCGGGCTCAAGCCTAAAAAAAGCGCCCATTCCGCCATTGATGAAAAAGCGCTGGACGATTTTTGCCAGGGTCTGGTGGACTACCTCTCAGCATGCCACTTTAGTCTTTATGAGCGCATCATTCGAGAGGTGGAAGGGACCAGTACCGCAAAATCTGTCGCACAGCTCTATCCCCGGTTAGAAGCCAATACGCAGTCTATTATGCATTTTTACGATACCAGTCTGGAAACCGCCATTGATCACGATAACTGGCAGGAGTTTCAGCAGGCTTTATCCGGGATAGGTGAAGCACTTGAAGCGCGTTTTACCCTTGAAGACAAGCTGCTTATCCAGCTGTGTAAAAACGATTTACAGAATACCGAACCGGACAACGCCACATCCCGCCCTGCTTGAGTTTTATTCTGTGAACGAGTAAGTTAGTCCTAATACATTATCGCGAAAGCGATGTTTTTCTTGTCGGAGTGCCCAGTGTGAAAACACGGGCTGAGACCGTTAATTCGGGATCCGCGGAACCTGATCAGGTTAAGACCTGCGAAGGGAACAAGAGTACTCTCCCTGCATTACGCTTATTTTCTGGCGTTATTGCGTCTTTGCTACTCCTGTCCGTCGTTCTGACAAGCCACTTCCTGACCAACAAACTGGAATGCGCTATGTCCGTACAAAAAACACCAACCCGCCGTGAGCAACGCGATGCTGCTCAGCAATTTATCAATACTCTGGAAGGCTCTGCTTTCCCTGCATCAAAACGGGTATATCTGGCTGGCAGCCGCCCGGATATTCAGGTGCCCATGCGTGAAATACAAATGAGCCCAACCGTGACTGGCGGTACACGGGAAAACCCTGAACTAACGCCAAATGACCCAATACCGGTTTATGACACTTCCGGTCCTTATGGCGACCCGGACAAGTCAATTGATGTACTTCAGGGACTGCCCAAATGCCGCCAGCCCTGGATTGATGCCCGCGAAGATACCCAGCAACTGCGCAACAGTTCATCGTCCTGGACGCTGGCACGCCAGGAAGACGAAGGGCTGGAAGAATTACGTTTCAAGGGCGTTCAGCCGCCACGCAGGGCCATAAAAGGGCATTGCGTTACACAATTACACTACGCCCGTAAAGGAATTATCACCCCGGAGATGGAGTTTATTGCACTGCGGGAAAATATGGGCCGCGAACGGATTCGCGATAGCGTGTTACGCCACCAGCACCCGGGGCACAGCTTTGGCGCCCATCTCCCTGAAAATATCACCCCCGAGTTTGTTCGTGATGAAGTCGCTGCCGGACGTGCAATTATTCCGGCAAACATTAACCACCCCGAATCTGAACCGATGATTATTGGTCGTAACTTTCTGGTTAAAGTAAATGCCAATATCGGTAACTCGGCGGTCAGTTCTTCCATTGAAGAAGAAGTGGAAAAACTGGTGTGGTCAACACGCTGGGGTGCCGACACAGTAATGGACTTATCAACGGGCCGCTATATTCATGAAACCCGTGAGTGGATCCTGCGCAACAGCCCGGTTCCCATTGGTACTGTTCCAATTTATCAGGCGCTGGAAAAGGTCAATGGTATTGCGGAAGACCTGACCTGGCCGCTATTCCGTGACACATTACTTGAACAGGCTGAGCAAGGCGTGGACTACTTCACTATCCATGCCGGAGTACTGTTACGTTATGTGCCAATGACCGCAGACCGCCTCACCGGGATTGTTTCTCGTGGTGGTTCGATTATGGCTAAATGGTGCCTCTCCCATCATCAGGAAAACTTCCTGTATCAGCATTTCCGTGAGATTTGTGAAATCTGTGCAGCCTATGACGTTGCTCTTTCTTTGGGTGATGGCCTGCGTCCCGGCTCCATTCAGGATGCGAACGATGAGGCACAATTCTCAGAATTACATACGCTTGGCGAACTGACCAAAATCGCCTGGGAATATGACGTGCAGGTGATGATTGAAGGTCCCGGGCATGTGCCGATGCAGATGATTCAGCGCAATATGACAGAAGAGCTGGAGCACTGCCATGAAGCACCGTTTTATACCCTTGGTCCACTGACCACGGATATCGCACCGGGTTATGATCACTTCACATCAGGGATTGGCGCAGCCATGATTGGCTGGTTCGGCTGTGCCATGCTGTGTTATGTCACACCAAAAGAGCACCTTGGGCTTCCCAATAAAGAAGACGTAAAACAAGGGCTTATTACCTATAAAATTGCCGCTCATGCTGCCGACCTTGCCAAAGGTCATCCTGGTGCGCAGATTCGTGATAACGCTATGTCCAAAGCCCGTTTTGAGTTCCGTTGGGAAGACCAGTTCAACCTGGCCCTCGACCCGTTCACCGCACGAGCTTACCACGATGAAACCCTGCCTCAGGAATCTGGCAAAGTGGCGCACTTCTGTTCTATGTGCGGGCCAAAATTTTGTTCCATGAAAATCACCCAGGATGTGCGTGATTACGCGGCAAAACAACGCGCGGAAGGCATGGAAAACATGGCGCAGGATTTCCGCGCACGCGGCGGAGAGATTTATCTTCGCAAGGAGCAGGCATGATTTACCAACCTGATTTCCCACCTGTACCGGTCAGGTTGGGGTTATACCCCGTTGTTGACAGCATTACCTGGCTGGAACGCCTGCTGGCTCTGGGGGTGAAAACGCTCCAGATTCGTATCAAAGATAAGCCTGAGAATGAAGTTGAGCAGGATATTATCCAGGCTATTCATCTTGGACAGCGCTATGAAGCCCGGCTGTTTATCAACGATTACTGGCGGCTGGCCATTAAGCACCGGGCCTGGGGAGTACATCTGGGCCAGGAAGACCTGGATACCGCAAACCTGGGCGCAATTTGTGATGCACGGTTACGCCTGGGCGTTTCCACTCATGATGACGCTGAAATCGACCGGGCACTGTCTGTGCGCCCCTCTTACATTGCTCTGGGGCATATTTTCCCCACACAAACCAAGCAAATGCCTTCCGAGCCACAAGGCCTGCAACAACTGGCTTCTCACGTTCACCGCCTACAAGGTTACCCAACAGTAGCAATAGGTGGAATAAGCCTGGCGCGGGCACCTGAGGTACTGGCTACCGGGGTGGGCAGCATTGCCGTGGTAAGCGCCATTACACAGGCGCAAGACTGGCAGGCTGCAACCAGAGCATTACTTAATTTAGCGGGGAATGGCGATGAATGATCAGGATTTCATGCGTTACAGCCGCCATTTACTGCTGGATGAAGTGGGCCTCGACGGTCAGCAGGCTCTGAGCAAGTCTTGTGTCGCAATTGTTGGATTAGGCGGACTGGGCTCACCAGCCGCTCATTACCTGGCAGGAGCCGGGGTAGGCCAGTTAATTCTTGCTGACGGCGATGTCGTTCATATCAGTAACCTGCATCGCCAGACACTGTACACACAGCAGGATCTTGGCCGCATTAAGGCACATGTGGCCGTTGAAAAACTGGCTCAGGTCAACCCGTCTGTCACGCTAACCTCCATCGACCAGTACCTTACACCGGAGATGCTAACCAGTGTGCTGGCTGATGCCGACCTGGTGCTTGATTGCAGTGACAATATGCCAACCCGCCAGGCAATCAATGCAGCCTGTGTGGCACTGAACAAGCCATTTATCACCGCCAGTGCCGTTGGGTTTGGCGGGCAAATGATGGTGCTGTCTCCACCATGGCAACAGGGTTGTTACCGTTGTTTATGGCCTGACGAGCTCGAGCCAGAGCGAAACTGCCGTACTGCTGGTGTACTGGGACCTGTTGTTGGGTTACTGGGTGTCAGCCAGGCGCTGGAAGCACTGAAGTGGCTGGCAGGAGTCACCAACCAGGCCGGGACTCTGTCACTGTTTGATGCCAAAACCAATCTTTGGCGTACCATCCGGCTTCAGCCATCGCCTCACTGCCCGGTGTGTGGAGGGCAACATGCAAATTCAGTTTAATGACCATCCAGTAAATTGCGCTGAAAACACCACGGTTGTGCAGTTATTGTCCATTTTCAACCAGTTAAAGCCAGGCACTGCACTGGCGCTTAACCAGACAATCCTGCCACGCGAAAACTGGGATACCCACATTCTACAGCCAGGCGATGACCTGTTGCTGTTTGAAGTCATTGCCGGAGGCTGACATGTTACGTATTGCTGATAAAACGTTTGATTCTCACCTGCTTACGGGTACTGGGAAATTTGCTTCACCAATGTTAATGCAACAGGCCATTATCGCCAGTGGTACCCAACTGGTCACACTGGCGCTAAAGCGGGTTGATTTCCGCCAGCACCGGGACGATTTACTGCAACCGCTCCAGGCTGCTGGCGTGCAACTATTACCCAACACATCGGGAGCCAAAACGGCAGATGAAGCGGTCTTTGCCGCACAGCTTGCGCGTGAAGCACTAGGTACCAACTGGGTGAAACTGGAAATTCACCCGGACAGCCGTTACCTGATGCCAGACCCCATCGCCACACTCCAGGCCGCCCGCTTACTGGTTAAAGATGGCTTTATCGTGCTGCCTTACTGTGGCGCAGACCCGGTCTTATGCCGCCATCTGGAAGAGGCTGGTTGTGCTGCCGTTATGCCTTTGGGCGCGCCGATTGGTTCTAATCGCGGGTTACAAACCCAGGCGATGCTGGAAATCATTATTGAGCAGGCTGGCGTTCCGGTGATTGTTGATGCCGGGATCGGTACGCCCGGGCATGCCACTGCCGCGCTTGAGTTGGGGGCCGATGGCGTATTAGTTAACACCGCTATCGCTACAGCAGGCGACCCGGTCAGAATGGCACAGGCTTTCCGGCTGGCCGTCGAGGCCGGAGTACTGGCAGCCAGTGCCGGGTATGGGGAACAACGGATGACCGCCAGCGCTTCCAGCCCACTGACGGCATTTCTGAATGCCAGTGCGGAGGTGAACGGATGAGCCATTTTAGTGATTACTGGCGCACTCTGGACTGGGATGACATTGCACTTAGCATCAACAGTAAGACCAAAGATGATGTGCAGAGAGCATTATGCCGGGAAAAACGCGGGCCGGAAGATATGATGGCACTGCTGTCTCCTGCCGCCGCAGAATACCTGGAGCCAATGGCCGGAATGGCTCAACGTTTAACCCGCCAGCGCTTTGGTAATACGGTTAACTTTTATGTTCCGTTATACCTGTCAAATTTATGTGCAAACGATTGTACTTATTGTGGTTTCTCAATGAGTAATCACATTAAGCGTAAGACGCTCGATGGCGAGGAAATCGAACGTGAATGTGAAGCCATACGCCAGCTTGGGTTTGAAAATCTGTTACTGGTGACTGGCGAGCATCAGAGAAAAGTGGGTATGGACTACTTTCGTCAATACCTGCCTGCTATTCGTGCCCACTTTAGTTCTGTGCAAATGGAAGTGCAGCCAATGAGTGAAGACGAGTATGCGGAGCTCAAGCAGTTGGGGCTGGATGGCGTTATGGTTTACCAGGAAACCTACCATGAAGCAATGTATGCTCAGCACCATTTGCGCGGTAAAAAGCAGGATTTCTTCTGGCGGCTCGATACCCCGGACCGGCTTGGCAAAGCGGGTATTGACCGAATTGGCCTGGGAGCGTTGATTGGGTTGTCGGATAACTGGCGGGTGGATTGCTTTATGGTGGCAGAACACCTGCTCTGGTTACAACAGCATTACTGGCAGAGCCGGTTTTCTGTATCTTTTCCCCGCTTACGCCCATGTGCGGGAGGAATAGCTCCAGCATCAATCATGGATGAAAAGCAGCTACTTCAGGTTATTTGTGCTTTCCGCTTATTCTCCCCTGAACTGGAGTTATCACTGTCAACCCGGGAATCCCCGTGGTTTCGTGACCATGTTGTCCCACTGGCAATTACCCATGTCAGCGCATTTTCCAGCACACAACCGGGAGGCTATGCAGACCACCAGCCCGAGCTGGAGCAATTTTCGCCTCATGACAACCGTACACCGGATATGGTTGCCAAAGCACTGACTGAGGCAGGGTTACAGCCAGTATGGAAAGACTGGGACAGTTTTTTGGGAAGAGGACCGCAAACGAGCCCGGCATTTTCAACAAATCAGTAAATCACTGGAACCCTGCTTCCGGCCCTGAAAAACGGGCATTGAGCAAACTCAGGGAATAACGATATGGTCACTCCGGCAGCGAACATACGTTGCCCGGGGTGGCCACTTCCCCTCTCCATCGGTCACCCCGCCTTCCTGCTTTACCATCAATTTGTTGCCTGGCACAAACAATACACAAATACCCGCAATTACCAGGGGCATCGGGAGGAAAGCACTTTTGGTGGGATGCCCTAATAGCAAAAAAAACCGCGCCCGAAGACGCGGTTTTATCAGCGAGAGATAACGATTAATCGTTATCGTTGTTTCCGCCCAGGCCAGCATTCAGCAGCTCTGCCAGGTTGGCAGAAGCTTCTTCAGCACTGATCTGCGGCGCAGCAGCAGGTGTTTCGCCCGCAGCACGGCGGCGGATACGATCCTGGTGGTAAGCATAACCAGTACCAGCCGGAATCAAACGACCTACGATGACGTTCTCTTTCAGACCACGCAGTTCATCACGTTTACCCGCAACAGCGGCTTCGGTAAGAACACGCGTCGTTTCCTGGAACGATGCAGCAGAGATGAAGGACTCAGTTGCCAGAGACGCTTTGGTAATACCCAGCAGGTCGCGCATGAACGTTGCGCTAACTTTGCCTTCGTCTTCCAACTGGCGGTTCGCGATTTTCACGCGAGAGTACTCTACCTGCTCGCCTTCCAGGAAGTCAGAGCTGCCTGCATTCATGATGGTTGCTTTACGCAGCATCTGACGAACGATAACTTCGATGTGTTTATCGTTGATCTTAACGCCTTGCAGACGGTATACGTCCTGCACTTCGTTAACGATGTAACGCGTTACAGCCTGAACACCACGCAGACGCAGAATGTCATGTGCAGATTCCGGACCATCGGAAATCACGTCACCACGTTCAACACGTTCACCTTCAAACACGTTGAGCTGACGCCATTTAGGAATCATCTCTTCGTAGGCGTTTTCACCATCCAGTGGGGTGATAACCAGGCGACGTTTGCCTTTGGTTTCTTTACCGAAGGAAACCACACCGCTGATTTCAGCAAGGATCGCAGGCTCTTTCGGACGACGTGCTTCGAACAAGTCAGCAACGCGCGGCAGACCACCGGTAATATCTTTCGTACCGCCAGATTCCTGCGGCAGACGCGCCAGTGTGTCACCAGAGCTAATCTGAACGCCGTCATCCAACTGAACGATAGCTTTACCCGGCAGGAAGTACTGCGCAGGCATATCAGTACCAGGGATCAGGACATCATCACCGTTGGCATCAACGATCTTCAGCGCCGGACGCAAATCTTTACCACCCGCAGTACGCTCTGCAGAGTCCAGAACCACGATAGAGGACAACCCAGTCAGTTCATCAGTTTGACGAGTAATGGTTTGGCCATCGATCATGTCGGTAAAGCGAATAAAGCCCGGAACTTCGGTAATAACCGGCATGGTGTGCGGATCCCAGTTAGCAACAGTTTCGCCCGCTGCTACCGGTTCGCCATCATTTTTGGTCAGCACAGAACCGTAAGGCACTTTATAGCTTTCTTTAGTACGACCGAATTCGTCGATCAACTTCAGCTCGGTATTACGAGAAGTAATAACCAGTTTACCGCTGGAGTTCACAACGGACTTCGCGTTGCTCAGCTTGATGCTACCTTTGTTTTTCACCTGGATGCTGGATTCAGCAGCCGCACGAGATGCAGCACCACCGATGTGGAAGGTACGCATGGTCAGCTGAGTACCAGGTTCACCGATAGACTGTGCTGCGATAACCCCAATGGCTTCACCTTTGTTGATGATATGACCACGCGCCAGGTCACGACCATAGCAGTGAGCACACACACCAAAATCGGTGTCACAGGTTACAACAGAACGTACTTTCAGGCTGTCTACCGAATTCACTTCCAGCAGGTCACACCACTGTTCATTGAGCAGCGTGTTACGCGGAACCAGAATATCTGCGGTACCCGGTTTCAGAACGTCTTCAGCCGTTACACGACCCAGTACGCGGTCACGCAGTGGTTCTTTAACATCACCACCTTCGATAACCGGCGTCATCATGATGCCGTCTAAGGTACCACAGTCATCTTCAGTCACAACCAGGTCCTGTGCGACGTCAACCAGACGACGAGTCAGGTAACCGGAGTTTGCTGTTTTCAGTGCAGTATCCGCCAGACCTTTACGAGCACCGTGGGTTGAAATGAAGTACTGGAGTACGTTCAGACCTTCACGGAAGTTCGCGGTAATTGGCGTTTCGATGATGGAGCCATCTGGCTTCGCCATCAGACCACGCATACCAGCCAGCTGACGAATCTGAGCCGCAGAACCACGCGCCCCTGAGTCGGCCATCATATAGATGCTGTTAAAGGAAACCTGCTGCTCTTCTTCACCTTTACGGTTAATAACGGTTTCAGTTTGCAGGTTATCCATCATCGCTTTGGAAACGCGGTCATTCGCCGCAGCCCAAATATCGATGACTTTGTTGTAACGTTCGCCCGCCGTTACCAGACCAGACTGGAACTGTTCCTGGATTTCTGCCACTTCTGCTTCGGCTTCGGTGATGATTTCGGCTTTTTTCGCCGGAATAACCATATCGTCGATACCAACAGATGCACCAGAACGTGCTGCATACGCAAAACCGGTATACATGATCTGGTCAGCAAAAATAACCGTCGGTTTCAGGCCCAGAATGCGGTAACAGGTGTTCAGCATTTTGGAGATCGCTTTTTTACCCAGCGGTTGGTTCACGATAGTGAACGGAAGACCCTGAGGTACGATCATCCACAGAATTGCACGACCAACAGTGGTATCTTTCAATGCGGTTTTCGCCACATATTCACCCTGCTCGTCTTTTTCATATTCTGTGATACGTACTTTTACGCGCGCATGCAGCTCAGCCTGGCCTGAACGGTATAAGCGTTCAGCTTCTTTCGGCCCGGTAAGAACCATGCCTTCGCCCATAGCGTTGATTTTGTCACGGGTCATGTAGTAGAGACCCAGTACAACGTCCTGAGACGGAACGATGATTGGTTCACCGTTTGCCGGAGACAGAATGTTGTTGGTGGACATCATCAGCGCACGAGCTTCCAACTGGGCTTCCAGCGTCAGCGGTACGTGAACAGCCATCTGGTCACCATCGAAGTCGGCGTTATACGCCGCACACACCAGCGGGTGCAGCTGAATAGCTTTACCTTCGATCAGCACAGGTTCAAATGCCTGAATACCCAAACGGTGCAGCGTTGGTGCACGGTTCAGCATGACCGGGTGTTCGCGAATGACTTCGTCCAGGATATCCCAAACAACGGCTTCTTCACGTTCAACCATTTTCTTGGCTGCTTTGATGGTGGTCGCTAAACCACGCAGTTCCAGCTTGCCGTAGATGAACGGTTTGAACAGCTCCAGTGCCATTTTCTTCGGCAGACCGCACTGGTGCAGACGCAGGTAAGGACCTACGGTGATAACCGAACGGCCGGAGTAGTCAACACGTTTACCCAGCAGGTTCTGACGGAAACGACCCTGTTTACCTTTGATCATATCGGCCAAAGATTTCAGAGGACGTTTGTTAGAACCCGTAATGGCACGACCGCGACGACCGTTATCCAGCAGGGCATCAACCGCTTCCTGCAGCATACGTTTTTCGTTACGTACGATGATATCTGGCGCAGCCAGATCCAGCAGACGTTTCAGACGGTTGTTACGGTTGATAACGCGACGATACAGATCGTTCAGATCTGATGTGGCGAAACGACCACCATCCAGCGGTACCAGCGGGCGCAGATCTGGCGGCAGAACCGGCAGAACGGTCAGGATCATCCATTCTGGTTTGTTACCAGACTGAACGAATGCTTCCAGCAGCTTGATACGCTTGGTCAGCTTTTTACGTTTGGTTTCAGAGTTGGTTTCATTCAACTCTTCGCGCAGTTGTTCACATTCCTGCTCCAGATCCATGCCTTTCAGCAGGGCCTGAATAGCTTCTGCGCCCATTTTCGCGTCGAATTCATCACCAAACTCTTCCAACGCGTCCAGATACTGTTCTTCAGTCAGGATCTGACGGCGTTCCAGGTTGGTCATACCGCCTTCGATAACGACATAAGATTCGAAGTACAGTACACGTTCGATATCACGCAAAGGCATATCGAGCAGCAAACCGATACGGGATGGCAGTGATTTCAGGAACCAAATGTGGGCAGTCGGAGAAGCCAGCTCAATGTGACCCATACGTTCACGACGTACTTTGGTCTGAGTAACTTCAACACCACATTTTTCACAGATAACACCGCGGTGTTTCAAGCGCTTGTACTTACCGCACAGGCACTCGTAATCTTTTACCGGCCCGAAAATGCGAGCACAGAACAGACCGTCACGCTCCGGTTTGAAGGTACGGTAGTTAATGGTTTCCGGCTTTTTAACTTCACCAAAAGACCAGGAACGGATCATGTCTGGCGATGCCAGAGCAATTTTGATCGCATCAAACTCTTCGGTTTTAGTTTGCGCTTTCAGAAACTTTAATAAGTCTTTCACGGATTGGCTCCCGTCGGAGTTAGCACTCTCTGATGCCCGGTATTACCCGGGCACCATGGACCTGTTTGCGCGAGAATTACTCGTCTTCCAGTTCGATGTTGATACCCAGCGAACGGATTTCTTTCAACAGTACGTTGAAGGATTCCGGCATGCCCGGTTCCATCTGATGGCTGCCATCCACGATGTTTTTATACATCTTGGTACGGCCATTCACGTCATCAGACTTAACAGTGAGCATTTCCTGCAGGGTATAAGCGGCACCATATGCTTCCAGTGCCCACACTTCCATCTCCCCGAAGCGCTGACCACCGAACTGCGCCTTACCACCCAGCGGCTGCTGAGTAACCAGGCTGTAAGAACCGGTGGAACGAGCGTGCATTTTGTCGTCGACCAGGTGGTTCAGTTTGAGCATGTACATGTAACCAACAGTTACCTGGCGCTCGAACTTCTCACCCGTACGGCCGTCAAACAGCGTAATCTGACCAGAGGTCGGCAGATCACCCAGTTTCAGCAGCTCTTTAATTTCAGCTTCTTTCGCACCATCAAACACTGGGGTGGCAATCGGCATACCTTTGCGCAGGTTTTCAGCCAGACGCAGAACTTCTTCATCGCTGAAGGTGTTCAGGTCAACTTTCTGGCGAACGTCTGCACCCAGGTCATAAGCACGCTGGATGAACTCACGCAGTTTGGCCACTTCCTGCTGCTGTTTCAGCATGGCGTTAATCTTGTCGCCAATACCTTTAGCAGCCATACCCAGGTGGGTTTCCAGGATCTGACCAATGTTCATACGAGACGGTACGCCCAGAGGGTTCAGTACGATATCAACCGGCGTGCCGTTTTCATCGTATGGCATATCTTCGATCGGGTTGATCTTAGAAATAACCCCTTTGTTACCGTGGCGGCCTGCCATTTTATCCCCAGGCTGAATCTGACGTTTAACAGCCAGATACACTTTAACGATTTTCAGCACGCCAGGTGCCAGGTCATCGCCCTGAGTGATTTTACGGCGTTTCGCTTCGAGTTTTTTCTCGAACTCGTGCTTCAGTTCATCGTACTGCTCTGCCAGTTGTTCCAGCTGATTCTGTTTCTCTTCATCAGCAAGGCCCAGTTCCAGCCAACGATCGCGTGGCAGTTTGTCGAGCTTCTCAGCTTCGATGCCACCAGAGATCAGCACGGCACGGATACGGCCGAACAAGCCAGCTTCGAGGATTTGCAGTTCTTCAGACAGGTCTTTCTTAGCCTGTTTGAGCTGCATTTCTTCGATTTCCAGCGCACGTTTATCTTTTTCTACGCCATCGCGAGTAAAGACCTGAACGTCAATAACGGTACCAGATACACCGTTCGGTACGCGCAGAGAAGAGTCTTTAACATCAGAGGCTTTTTCACCAAAGATGGCACGCAGCAGTTTCTCTTCCGGAGTCAGCTGAGTTTCGCCTTTCGGCGTTACTTTGCCCACCAGGATGTCGCCACCGGTAACTTCTGCACCGATGTAAACAATACCGGATTCATCCAGTTTGGAGAGCGCAGCTTCACCCACGTTCGGGATATCTGCTGTAATTTCTTCAGGCCCCAGTTTGGTGTCACGAGACACACAAGCTTGTTCCTGGATATGGATAGTGGTGAAACGGTCTTCCTGGACAACACGCTCAGATACAAGGATGGAGTCTTCGAAGTTGTAACCGTTCCATGGCATGAACGCCACGCGCATATTCTGACCCAGTGCCAGTTCACCCAAATCGGTGGACGGGCCATCAGCCAGAACATCACCACGTTCCACCGGCTCACCCAGAGACACACATGGCATCTGGTTGATGCAGGTGTTCTGGTTAGAACGGGTGTACTTGGTCAGGTTATAAATATCGATACCTGCTTCGCCCGGATACATCTCATCTTCGTTAACTTTGATAACGATACGGGAAGCATCAACGTACTGGATTGTCCCGCCACGTTTGGCAACAGCAGTAACACCGGAGTCAACGGCAACAGCACGTTCCATACCAGTACCAACCAGCGGCTTATCAGAGCGCAGGGTAGGCACTGCCTGACGTTGCATGTTCGCACCCATCAATGCACGGTTGGCGTCATCGTGTTCCAGGAAGGGAATCAGGGACGCACCAACAGAAACAACCTGTTGTGTGGAAACGTCCATATAGTCAACCTGATCACGGCTGAACAAACTTGATTCGCCTTTGCTACGACAGGTTACCAGGTCTTCTACGAAGTGGCCATCGTCATCCAGGTTGGAGTTCGCCTGAGCGATAACGAAGTTGCCTTCTTCAATAGCAGACAGGTAATGAATTTCGTCGGTCACCACACCGTCAGTCACTTTACGATACGGTGTTTCAAGGAAACCATACTCGTTAGTCTGTGCATAAACAGACAAGGAGTTGATAAGACCGATGTTCGGACCTTCAGGGGTTTCGATTGGGCACACACGACCGTAGTGAGTCGGGTGAACGTCTCGAACTTCAAAGCCCGCACGCTCACGAGTCAGACCACCTGGGCCCAACGCGGAAATACGGCGTTTATGGGTAATCTCTGACAGCGGGTTGTTCTGGTCCATAAACTGAGACAGCTGGCTGGAACCAAAGAACTCTTTAACTGCGGCAGAGATAGGTTTCGCGTTAATCATGTCCTGCGGCATCAGAGTGTCGAGATCGCCCAAAGACAGACGTTCTTTAACCGCACGCTCTACACGCACCAGGCCAACACGGAACTGGTTCTCAGCCATTTCACCCACAGAGCGAATACGACGGTTGCCGAGGTGGTCAATATCATCCACTTCGCCTTTACCGTTACGAATATCGATGAGTTTTTTCATTACATCGATAATGTCTTCTTTACTCAGGATGCCAGAACCTTCAATCTCGCCACGCAGCAGCGAGCGGTTGAATTTCATACGACCTACAGCAGACAGGTCATAGCGGTCTTCAGAGAAGAACAGGTTCTCGAACAGGCTTTCAGCAGCTTCACGAGTCGGCGGCTCACCAGGACGCATCATGCGATAGATTTCAACCAGCGCGCTCAGGCGGTCATTGGTTGGGTCAATACGCAAGGTCTCAGACATGTACGGACCATGGTCCAGATCGTTGGTGAACAGAGTCTCGATGCTCTTATGGCCTGCCTGGCTCAGTTTAGCCAGCAAGTCCAGAGACAACTCCATGTTCGCCGGGCAGATCAGCTCACCAGTTGCTTCGTCGATATAATCTTTCGCAACCACTTTCCCGGCGATATATTCGACAGGAACTTCAATGTGCTGAACTTCGTCTTTTTCCAACTGACGGATATGACGAGCAGTGATACGACGACCTTTCTCAACGTAAACTTTACCGTCTGATTCGATATCGAAAGAAGCGGTTTCACCACGCAGACGTTCCGGCACCAACTGCATTTGCAGTTTGTTATCACGGATTTCAAACACAACTTTTTTGAAGAACAAATCTAAGATCTGTTCAGTTGTGTAGTTCAGTGCACGCAGGATAATCGTTGCCGGCAATTTACGACGGCGGTCAATACGTACGAACAGGTTGTCTTTCGGATCGAATTCGAAGTCCAGCCATGAACCGCGGTAAGGGATAATACGCGCGTTGTACAGAACCTTACCCGAAGAGTGGGTTTTCCCTTTGTCACTGTCAAAGAAGACACCCGGGCTGCGGTGTAACTGGGAAACGATAACACGCTCAGTACCATTAATAACGAAAGTGCCGTTATCGGTCATGAGCGGGATTTCACCCATATAAACTTCTTGTTCTTTGATGTCTTTTACAGTGCCTTCTGGCGCTTCGCGCTCATAGATAACCAGGCGCAGTTTAACACGCAGCGGTGCAGAATACGTCACACCACGGATCTGGCATTCCTGAACATCAAAAACAGGTTCGCCAAGACGGTAGCTGACATATTGCAGTTCCGAATTGCCGCTGTAGCTCTGAATCGGGAATACGGAGCGGAAAGCCGCTTCAAGACCGTACTGCCCTTCAGGATCTTGCTCGATAAACTTCTGGAACGAGTCAAGCTGGATAGAAAGGAGATATGGGACATCCAGAACTTGTGGACGTTTACCAAAATCCTTACGAATACGTTTTTTCTCGGTATAGGAGTAAACCATAGGGTTCCTCAGCTCGCTGACAAGTCGACCCACTCTGCCCACTGGACGGACAGTTTTTTATGCAACACTATTTTTTGACCGGAAAGTGGAACACTATCCGCAATGCCTGTTTCTATCACTCTTAAACCATTTCATTGCGATTTACCCAGCAACACCGCGCTGTCGCAGTATATTAAGTCGTCGATAGAAACAAGCATTGACATGAAAACCAGTAGTCAAACAGTGTGAAACGCTACTGGCTCCCTTGAGCGCAAAAAGGCTGGTGACCATAAAATCACCAGCCAGCAGCCTGATTTATCAGGCTGTTACCAGAAAAAGTGGCTTATTTAACTTCAACTTCAGCGCCAGCTTCTTCCAGAGCTTTTTTCAGAGCTTCTGCGTCGTCTTTGCTCACGCCTTCTTTCAGGGCAGCCGGAGCAGATTCAACCAGGTCTTTGGCTTCTTTCAGGCCCAGACCGGTAGCACCACGCACTGCTTTGATAACAGCAACTTTGTTACCGCCAGCAGCTTTCAGAATTACGTCGAATTCAGTTTTTTCTTCAGCAGCGTCAGCAGCCGGGCCAGCAGCAACAGCTACAGCAGCAGCAGCAGAAACACCGAATTTTTCTTCCATTGCAGAAATCAGTTCTACAACGTCCATTACGGACATAGCGGATACTGCTTCAATGATTTGATCTTTAGTGATAGACATTTAAATTGTTCCTGAATATCAGAATAAGTTTATACGTAAGCAAGCGAATGACAAAAAAAAGTGCAATTAAGCAGCTTCTTTCGCATCGCGTACAGCCGCCAGAGTGCGAACCAGTTTGCCAGCAGAGGCTTCTTTCATGGTTGCCATCAGGCGTGCAATTGCTTCTTCGTAGGTTGGCAGAGTTGCCAGGCGATCAATCTGAGCCGCCGGGATGAACTCACCTTCAAAGGCTGCCGCTTTGACCTCAAATTTTGCATTCGCTTTAGCGAAATCTTTGAACAGACGAGCAGCTGCGCCCGGGTGTTCCATAGAGTATGCAATCAGGGTCGGACCAACAAACGCGTCTTTCAGGCATTCGAACTGAGTGCCTTCAACAACACGACGCAACAGGGTGTTACGAACAACACGCATGTAAACGCCGGCTTCGCGACCTGCTTTACGCAGTTCGGTCATTTTGTCTACGGTTACGCCACGGGAATCCGCAACTACCGCAGACAGCGCGCCTTTGGCTACTTCGCTGACTTCAGCAACAATCGCTTGTTTGTCTTGAAGATTTAAAGCCATTAGCTTTGCTCCTGGATGTTTGCCGGGACACTAAGCCCCGGAACTCACTTCACTCTTATCAACGATAAGAACGTCTTAATACGGTGAGCAGAAACAAGCCAAAGAGAACTTAATAAAAAGATTCTTCAGGTTCTGTCACCGTCTACGCAGGAAATTAAGCTTCAATGAAGAAACACCTGCGGTCTTGGACGGAGGCCTGGATAAGGCCAGGCTCCAACCGAAATTCTTGTTCAGTACAACTTGTGCATTGCACGTTCTGCACTGAACGTCTGCCTGAGCAGAAACGTGGGGGGAAGATTGTAGACAAATCCACCGCCCACGTAAAGCGAATGATTAGTTCGCAGAAGCTGCCAGACCAGCCTGGTCAACAGCAACGCCAGCACCCATGGTGGTAGACAGGCTAACTTTCTTGATGTAAACACCTTTAGCAGTAGCAGGTTTTGCTTTTTTCAGCGCAACCAGCAGAGCTTCCAGGTTTTCTTTCAGTTTGTCAGCGTCAAAATCTACTTTACCAATAGTGGTGTGGATGATGCCGTTTTTGTCGTTACGGTAACGAACCTGACCAGCTTTAGCATTTTTAACTGCTTCAGCAACGTTAGGAGTTACGGTACCAACTTTCGGGTTTGGCATCAGGCCGCGCGGCCCCAGGATCTGGCCGAGTTGACCAACAACGCGCATTGCATCCGGAGAAGCAATAACAACGTCGAAGTTCATTTCGCCTTTCTTGATCTGGTCAGCCAGATCTTCCATACCTACCAGCTCAGCGCCAGCAGCTTTAGCCGCTTCAGCGTTAGGGCCCTGGGTAAATACAGCAACACGAACAGTACGACCAGTACCATTCGGCAGCACAGTTGCGCCACGAACGTTCTGATCAGATTTACGTGCATCGATACCGAGGTTAACGGCAACGTCTACGCTTTCTACGAATTTTGCAGTGGCCAGCTCTTTCAGCAGAGCAATGGCTTCGCTGATGTCATACTGTTTAGTTGCATCAACTTTGTCACGGATCACGCGCATGCGCTTGGTCAGTTTAGCCATTTCTTAGTCCTCCACTACCAGGCCCATGGAACGAGCGGTACCAGCGATAGAACGAGCCATCGCTTCAACATCGGCACCAGTCATGTCCGCTGCTTTGGTCTGAGCAATCTCAAGAACCTGAGCGTGAGTTACTTTACCCACTTTGTCTTTGTTCGGTTTACCGGAACCAGACTTGATACCAGCCGCTTTTTTCAGCAGAACGGCTGCTGGCGGAGTTTTGGTAACGAAGGTGAAAGAACGGTCAGCGTAAACGGTAATAACAACCGGAATTGGCAGACCTTTCTCGATGGATTCAGTTTTGGCGTTGAACGCTTTACAGAATTCCATGATGTTAACACCCTGCTGACCCAGAGCCGGACCAACTGGCGGGCTCGGGTTAGCCATACCAGCTGCAACCTGCAGCTTGACATAGGCTTGGACTTTCTTGGCCATTGATATTTCCTCTAATGGGTTGTAACGCCTCTTTGGAGGCTCCCCGTAGTTAAATTCTGTTTACACGCTTTACAGCGCATAAAAACAAAAGGCGCGAAATTATATGTCAATTTCGCGCCTCACGCAACAGTAATTGTTGCTTTTACATTCGATTTGATAACCGGCACAACCTGTGGGTTAGTAGCACCACATCAGTTGTACTGTCTGGCTAATCAGGCTTTTTCTACCTGGCTGAAATCCAGCTCAACAGGTGTCGCGCGGCCAAAGATAGACACAGACACTTTCAGGCGGCTTTTCTCGTAATCAACTTCTTCGACAACGCCGTTAAAGTCAGCAAACGGACCATCGTTAACACGAACCATTTCACCCGGTTCAAACAGCGTTTTCGGACGCGGTTTATCCCCCACCTGCTGCAGGCGGTTCATGATAGCGTCAACTTCTTTGTCGCTGATGGGAGCGGGACGGTCAGATGTACCGCCAATGAAGCCCATAACACGCGGTACACTGCGTACCAGGTGCCAACTGGCGTCATTCATCACCATCTGGACAAGAACATAGCCCGGAAAAAATTTACGCTCGCTTTTACGGCGTTGACCGCCACGAATTTCAACCACTTCTTCTGTTGGCACCATAACTTCACCAAACAGTTCTTCCATATTATGCAATTTAATATGTTCACGCAGAGAAGTAGCTACGCGACCTTCAAAGCCGGAAAACGCCTGAACGACGTACCAACGTTTTTTAGGAGCTTCAGACATTTCAGAACCTCAGTCCAGTGATAAAAGAGACCACACGGACCAGAATACCATCCAGCCCCCACAGGATCAGTGACATGACTGCTGTCACTGCTGCAACGATTAATGTGGTGTGCAATGTTTCCTGGCGAGTCGGCCAAATCACTTTACGAACTTCAGTTCTCGCTTCACGGGCAAAAGCAACCGTGGCTTTACCTTTTGTGGTCAACAGAGCGACACCACCTGCTGCAGCAATCAAAACGACTACCGCGACAGCCCGACCCAGCAGGTTCACATCACGATAAAGGTAGTTGCCGATGATGGCCACACAGAGCAGAGCAATGACAACCAGCCACTTTAATACTTCCAGGCCGCGCCCGCTTCCCTGAGCTTCGGTATTCGCACTCATAGTTCAACCTGTAACAATGAATCAGACAAACATTTTTGCCCCGCAAACGCGAGGCAACCAAACCGAATTTCGCTTAGGCAACATTTCGGTACTTTACGCCATCTTCAGAGCCTGTCTCAGCAATGATTATGGAAAAGAAATCACTGATGAGCCAGGTTCTGGTTCGAGAGCGTACAAAAAGGGCATCAAATGATGCCCTTTTATTGCGCATTACGTCAAATGTTATCAGCAATTAGCCGAGAACTTTAGCAACAACGCCTGCACCAACGGTACGGCCGCCTTCACGGATTGCGAAGCGCAGACCTTCGTCCATTGCGATCGGGTGAATCAGGGTAACAACCATCTGAATGTTGTCGCCCGGCATTACCATTTCTACGCCTTCCGGCAGTTCGATGGAACCCGTTACGTCAGTAGTACGGAAGTAGAACTGAGGACGGTAGCCTTTGAAGAACGGAGTATGACGGCCGCCTTCATCTTTGCTCAGAACGTATACTTCAGATTCGAATTTGGTGTGCGGGTTGATTGAACCCGGTTTAGCCAGAACCTGACCACGTTCAACGTCATCACGTTTGGTACCACGCAGCAGAACCCCAACGTTTTCACCAGCACGGCCTTCGTCCAGCAGTTTGCGGAACATTTCAACGCCAGTACAGGTGGTTTTGGTGGTTTCTTTGATACCAACGATTTCTACTTCATCGCCAACTTTGATGATGCCGCGTTCTACACGACCGGTAACTACAGTACCACGACCGGAGATGGAGAATACGTCTTCGATTGGCAGCAGGAACGGTTTGTCGATAGCGCGCTCCGGTTCCGGAATGTAGCTGTCCAGTGCTTCTGCCAGTTCAATGATTTTCGCTTCCCACTCTGCTTCGCCTTCCAGCGCTTTCAGAGCAGAACCACGGATGATCGGGCAGTCGTCGCCCGGGAAGTCATACTGAGACAGCAGCTCACGAACTTCCATTTCAACCAGTTCCAGCAGCTCTTCGTCATCAACCATGTCACATTTGTTCAGGAACACGATGATGTAAGGAACGCCAACCTGACGACCCAGCAGGATGTGCTCACGAGTCTGCGGCATCGGGCCGTCAGTCGCAGCAACAACCAGGATAGCGCCGTCCATCTGAGCAGCACCGGTGATCATGTTTTTAACATAGTCAGCGTGGCCCGGGCAGTCTACGTGCGCGTAGTGACGGGTCGGGGTATCGTATTCAACGTGAGAAGTGTTGATGGTGATACCACGAGCTTTTTCTTCCGGCGCGTTATCGATCTGGTCGAATGCGCGAGCAGAACCACCGTAGGTTTTTGCCAGAACGGTAGTGATTGCAGCAGTCAGGGTTGTTTTACCATGGTCAACGTGACCGATAGTACCGACGTTGACGTGCGGTTTTGTACGTTCAAACTTTTCTTTAGACATCGATTGTCCCTCTAAGACACGGATAAATCGGTGATATCACCACATCAACCAGGCATTAAGCCTGAATTAACAGAACTTTAAACAGAAGAAAACAGGGAGGGAGAATAAGAAGTGGTGCTGATAGGCAGATTCGAACTGCCGACCTCACCCTTACCAAGGGTGCGCTCTACCAACTGAGCTATATCAGCACATCTTGGAGCGGGCAGCGGGAATCGAACCCGCATCATCAGCTTGGAAGGCTGAGGTAATAGCCATTATACGATGCCCGCACACTGGAACTCGGCTACCTGATTTTTCTGTCGGAATTATGAGAGGATTTCTCTCAGCATTCGGGTCGCTTAATTTTTTAGGCGCCCCGGGCAATACTCATGCATTGCCGAAATTGGTGGTGGGGGAAGGATTCGAACCTTCGAAGTCGATGACGGCAGATTTACAGTCTGCTCCCTTTGGCCGCTCGGGAACCCCACCCGAACTTGATGGTGCCGACTACCGGAATCGAACTGGTGACCTACTGATTACAAGTCAGTTGCTCTACCTACTGAGCTAAGTCGGCATCAAGTAGCGCGCATTCTAGGAACACATGCCCCGTGATGCAACAAAAAAATCGCATAAAATGTTCTATCGCTCACATTTTGCACTACACATCGCAATTATGACTACTTTTCAGCCAAAGGAGAACAAATATCCTTCAGTCTGTTGGTCATAATAATGCTCCAGGGGTGACCAACTCTCTTTTTCCCCGTATCATGTCAGTGCTTTTTTTATACAACTAACAGAGAGTGGTGCAGAGCCACTCGTCACTCCCGGCAGAGAATTTCTTCTGCCAAACATAATGAATGTGACATATATCACATTTTGCATTTCTCAGGCTGGTTATCTGTGTGGAGGTCAATGCCATGAAGATTATTCCGCTGAGTCCTACCATGTTATCCATCTACAGCCAGCAGTTATCCGAAACGCTTCCAGATGCGTTGCAGACAACACAACCTGTGCCACGTCCCGATAAATTATCGGAAATAAAAGCTGCAACTACTCATGTGGATTGCCAGAGATGAGGAGGGCATCACAGGAGCCATTCAATTAAGGCTGGCACAAACTGATGATGCGATTAACCGAGCAGAGGTTATGCACTAGTTGTTCATCAACGTTGCCGTCGTAGAGGTGTTGGCCGTAATCTGCTTGAAACACTGGAAAGTCCAGCACGAGCCCATAAGCGGGGGCTGATTTGCCCTGGTGCCAGGTCAGGGTCTGGTGCAGAACTGTTTTATCAGGCTCAGGGTTACCGTTGTCCTGGAGAACGACCAGACTATACGTTTTCTCCGCACAACGGGTTCTCATCTTCTATGATTTATTACAAACGATGGTTTACTGCCGCACTATTCTGACAACTCATCCGAAATAAAAAATTGGTCTCAGGTGATGCTTTCCTCCTAAAGCATCACCTAAACTTATTTTTTCTTATTATTCGACGCCATCTGGTGATACCCTCCAGACCATTATCAAAATAACTTTTTCTCGGTGTGTCTTGTATCAGTCGCAGACTGGTTAGCCTTTTAAGTGCTGGAATTCGTTGCAATGATCAGGTACATCAGCGAAACAAGAGTATATGTGAATGACTCCTTATCTACAGTTTAACCGGAGCCAGTGGGCTGCACTTCGTGATTCAGTTCCTATGACACTGACCGAAGGTGAGATTGCGCGGTTGAAAGGTATCAATGAAGACCTTTCAATGGAGGAAGTTGCTGAGATTTATTTACCACTTTCTCGTTTGCTTAACTTTTATATCAGTTCAAACCTGCGCCGCCAGGCTGTGCTTGAGCAATTTCTGGGAACTAATGGCCAGAGGATCCCTTATATCATCAGTATTGCCGGAAGTGTTGCGGTAGGGAAAAGTACGACAGCCCGTGTCTTGCAGGCCTTGCTCAGCCGCTGGCCAGAACACCGTCGTGTTGAGCTCATTACCACTGATGGTTTTTTACACCCGAATGAGGTGCTTAAAGAACGTGGCCTGATGAAAAAGAAAGGGTTCCCAGAATCCTATGATATGTACCGGCTGGTTAAATTTGTCTCTGAGCTGAAATCTGGTGCACCGTCAGTCAGTGCTCCCGTTTATTCTCATCTCATTTATGATGTTATTCCTGATGGGGATAAGACCGTCTCACAGCCAGATATATTGATTCTCGAAGGGCTGAATGTATTGCAAAGTGGAATGGATTATCCCCATGCTCCACACCATGTATTTGTTTCAGACTTCGTAGATTTTTCTATTTATGTTGATGCGCCGGAAGAGCTACTGCAAACCTGGTATATCAATCGTTTTCTGAAGTTCCGTAAAGGCGCGTTCACCGACCCAGATTCCTACTTTCATAATTACGCTCAATTGACAGAACAGCAGGCCATCGATGTTGCCACACAATTATGGCAGGAAATCAACTGGTTAAACCTGAAAGAAAATATTCTGCCAACCAGGGAAAGAGCTAGTCTGATTCTGAGCAAAAGCAGCAATCATGCAGTTGAGCATGTAAGATTGAGAAAATAACATACACCAAACAGGGGGGAGCCCCCTGTTTACATCACTCCGCGCAATGAAATCTCGCCACCCATCCACGGCGTGATCATACCATTTTGTTCCAGCATTAACGCTCCCTGTTCATTAATGCCCCGAGAGATACCGGTAATTTCCCGCTCACCAATAATAAGTCTCACAGGACGGTTTATAAAGTTGTCCAGTTTTTCCCAACGAGGCAAAAATGGTGTCAAGCCATGGGCCTCAAAAATCAAAAGTGCGTCCCGCAAGGCATTGATAAGATAAATTGCCAGCTGGTTACGGTCAATTGACACTCCCGCCTCTTGCAGGCTGATCCACCCCTGGTTAACAATGGTTGATTCAACATTACGCATTGTCAGGTTGATCCCTGCCCCACTGACGATATGTGCAGCATCACCTGTTTTACCTGTTAATTCAGTTAAAATACCCGCAAGTTTTCGGTCGTGAAGATAGAGATCATTAGGCCATTTTACACGGACCTGGTCTGCGCCCAGTGCATGGAGTACTTCTGCCATAATGATGCCAATCACCAGGCTCAGGCCTACAGCTGCCGCCGGCCCTTGTTCAAGTTTCCAGTACATGGAAAGATAAAGGTTGGCTCCAAATGGTGAAAACCACTGGCGTCCCCTACGCCCTCTCCCTGCTTGTTGGTATTCAGCAATACAGACATCACCCGAATTAAGTTCATCAATACGTTCAATAAGGTACTGGTTAGTTGAATCAATAACGGGGAGAACTGTCACGTTTCCTGCTGTGACACCCGCCTGAACAACATCAGCGCTAAGTAACTGGATGGGTTCTGGAAGGCTGTAACCTTTGCCTGGCACTGTGAAAACGTCAATACCCCAATCACGCAGTGTTTGAATATGCTTATTAATTGCCGCCCGGCTCATACCCAGGTGTTCACCCAGTTGTTCGCCCGAGTGAAATTCACCATCCGACAAAATAGAAATAAGCGTTAATGGTACTTTATTATCCTTCATGCAATCGCCTCCACAGCACTGACTTCACCCTGACGACCAATGAAGCGCACTTCAGGTTCCAGCCACACATTGAATTTCTCACCGACCTTCTGCCGCACGTTTCTGGCAAGGTTTACAACATCTTCGCTGGTTGCATTATTGACATTAACCAGTACTAATGCCTGATTCTGATGCACTGCCGCCCCCCCTGTCCGGTAGCCTTTTAGCCCACACTGGTCGATAAGCCACCCAGCTGCCAGTTTAACAGTGCCGTCAGGTTGGGGATAATGAGGTATTTTGGGGTAGTGTTGCATCAGGACATTTGCAGTCATTTCATCTACTACGGGGTTTTTAAAGAAACTGCCAGCATTACCCTGTACAGCCGGGTCTGGTAATTTTGTTCGACGCATATGGCACACTGCATCAAATATTTGCTGCGGAGTAACACTGTCTATTGTCAGTTGCGCTAAATCACCATACGTAATTAAAGGTACCCACTGCTTCGGCAGGCGAAAACCTACGGCCACAATGGCCATTCGGTCTTTATACTCGTGTTTAAAAATGCTGTCCCGGTAAGCAAACTGGCATTCTTCAGCGTTCAGGCGCAGCCCCTCGCTGGTTTCCAGATTGATACAGTCAACGTAGGCGCATACATCTTTTATTTCACGTCCATATGCCCCAATATTCTGGATAGGTGATGACCCAACACAGCCGGGTATTAGAGCAAGATTTTCCAGACCAGCAATCCCCTTCTCCAGGGATAATTCAACCAAATGATGCCAGTTTTCGCCAGCACCGACATGTAGTAGCCAGTTATTGCTGTCTTCTTCAATTTGGATTCCGGCAATACGGTTAAGAATAATCGTGCCAGAAAAATCATCAAGGAACAGGAGATTGCTTCCTTCCCCTACGATGAGAGCAGGTTGCTGAGCGCTCTGCGCACTTTGCCAGGCCGAAACAATATCTGCCGCGGAATTTGCAATGACGATATGCTGCGCGCAGACATCTATGCCAAAGGTATGAAATGGTTTTAACGTATTGCTCATGAACGCTCTTCCTGCTGACCAACAGCAATTAGTGTAACCGATTCATGGTGTAATGGCTTGTCACAAGAAGGATTTTGATACCCGCCAGATGGATAACAGAAAATACGGCCCAGACGCTTATCACACAGAGTATTGCTGCCTGAATGTATCTCTGATGAATGGTGCAGATTTGGGTATATTACAAAGCAAAAAACCCCCAGCTTTCGCTGAGGGTTCTTCTTAATTAAAGCCTGGCAGTTCCCTACTCTCGCATGGGGAGACCCCACACTACCATCGGCGCTACGGCGTTTCACTTCTGAGTTCGGCATGGGGTCAGGTGGGACCACCGCGCTCTTGCCGCCAGGCAGATTCTGTTTTATTCACCGCCTCACGGCCATGAATCTTATCCGTTAACAGGCTGAAAATTTCGTCTCTCTCACACCAAAACATCTTTGGCGTTGTAAGGTTAAGCCTCACGGTTCATTAGTACCGGTTAGCTCAACGCATCGCTGCGCTTACACACCCGGCCTATCAACGTCGTCGTCTTCAACGTTCCTTCAGGACTCTTAAAGAGTCAGGGAGAACTCATCTCGGGGCAAGTTTCGTGCTTAGATGCTTTCAGCACTTATCTCTTCCGCATGTAGCTACCGGGCAGTGCCATTGGCATGACAACCCGAACACCAGTGATGCGTCCACTCCGGTCCTCTCGTACTAGGAGCAGCCCCCCTCAATTCTCCAGCGCCCACGGCAGATAGGGACCGAACTGTCTCACGACGTTCTAAACCCAGCTCGCGTACCACTTTAAATGGCGAACAGCCATACCCTTGGGACCTACTTCAGCCCCAGGATGTGATGAGCCGACATCGAGGTGCCAAACACCGCCGTCGATATGAACTCTTGGGCGGTATCAGCCTGTTATCCCCGGAGTACCTTTTATCCGTTGAGCGATGGCCCTTCCATTCAGAACCACCGGATCACTATGACCTGCTTTCGCACCTGCTCGCGCCGTCACGCTCGCAGTCAAGCTGGCTTATGCCATTGCACTAACCTCCTGATGTCCGACCAGGATTAGCCAACCTTCGTGCTCCTCCGTTACACTTTAGGAGGAGACCGCCCCAGTCAAACTACCCACCAGACACTGTCCCCACGCCAGATTATGGCGCCAGGTTAGAACATCAAACATTAAAGGGTGGTATTTCAAGGTTGGCTCCATGCAGACTGGCGTCCACACTTCAAAGCCTCCCACCTATCCTACACATCAAGGCTCAATGTTCAGTGTCAAGCTATAGTAAAGGTTCACGGGGTCTTTCCGTCTTGCCGCGGGTACACCGCATCTTCACGGCGAGTTCAATTTCACTGAGTCCCGGGTGGAGACAGCCTGGCCATCATTACGCCATTCGTGCAGGTCGGAACTTACCCGACAAGGAATTTCGCTACCTTAGGACCGTTATAGTTACGGCCGCCGTTTACCGGGGCTTCGATCAGGAGCTTCGCTTGCGCTGACCCCATCAATTAACCTTCCGGCACCGGGCAGGCGTCACACCGTATACGTCCACTTTCGTGTTTGCACAGTGCTGTGTTTTTAATAAACAGTTGCAGCCAGCTGGTATCTTCGACTGACTTCAGCTCCATCCGCGGGGGACTTCACCTACATGTCAGCGTGCCTTCTCCCGAAGTTACGGCACCATTTTGCCTAGTTCCTTCACCCGAGTTCTCTCAAGCGCCTTGGTATTCTCTACCTGACCACCTGTGTCGGTTTGGGGTACGATTTCGTGTTACCTGGAGCTTAGAGGCTTTTCCTGGAAGCAGGGCATCTGTCACTTCAGCACCGTAGTGCCTCGTCATCACGCCTCAGTGTTAATGAGCAACCGGATTTGCCTGGTCACTCCACCTTCACGCTTAAACCGGGACAACCGTCGCCCGGATGACACAGCCTTCTCCGTCCCCCCTTCGCAGTAACACCAAGTACAGGAATATTAACCTGTTTCCCATCGACTACGCCTTTCGGCCTCGCCTTAGGGGTCGACTCACCCTGCCCCGATTAACGTTGGACAGGAACCCTTGGTCTTCCGGCGTGCGGGTTTTTCACCCGCATTATCGTTACTTATGTCAGCATTCGCACTTCTGATACCTCCAGCATGCCTCACAGCACACCTTCACCGGCTTACAGAACGCTCCCCTACCCAACAACACTCAGTGTCGCTGCCGCAGCTTCGGTGCATGGTTTAGCCCCGTTACATCTTCCGCGCAGGCCGACTCGACCAGTGAGCTATTACGCTTTCTTTAAATGATGGCTGCTTCTAAGCCAACATCCTGGCTGTCTGGGCCTTCCCACATCGTTTCCCACTTAACCATGACTTTGGGACCTTAGCTGGCGGTCTGGGTTGTTTCCCTCTTCACGACGGACGTTAGCACCCGCCGTGTGTCTCCCGTGATAACATTCTCCGGTATTCGTAGTTTGCATCGGGTTGGTAAGCCGGGATGGCCCCCTAGCCGAAACAGTGCTCTACCCCCGGAGATGAATTCACGAGGCGCTACCTAAATAGCTTTCGGGGAGAACCAGCTATCTCCCGGTTTGATTGGCCTTTCACCCCCAGCCACAGGTCATCCGCTAATTTTTCAACATTAGTCGGTTCGGTCCTCCAGTTAGTGTTACCCAACCTTCAACCTGCCCATGGCTAGATCACCGGGTTTCGGGTCTATACCCTGCAACTGGACGCCCGGTTAAGACTCGGTTTCCCTGCGGCTCCCCTATACGGTTAACCTTGCTACAGAATATAAGTCGCTGACCCATTATACAAAAGGTACGCAGTCACCCCATTAAGAGGCTCCCACTGCTTGTACGTACACGGTTTCAGGTTCTTTTTCACTCCCCTCGCCGGGGTTCTTTTCGCCTTTCCCTCACGGTACTGGTTCACTATCGGTCAGTCAGGAGTATTTAGCCTTGGAGGATGGTCCCCCCATATTCAGACAGGATACCACGTGTCCCGCCCTACTCATCGAGCTCACAACGGGTGCGCTTTCGTGTACGGGGCTTTCACCCTGTATCGCCGGCCATTCCGGACCGTTCCACTAACACACCTGCTGATTCAGACTCTGGGCTCTTCCCCGTTCGCTCGCCGCTACTTGGGGAATCTCGGTTGATTTCTTTTCCTCGGGGTACTTAGATGTTTCAGTTCTCCCGGTTCGCCTCATTAACCTATGGATTCAGTTAATGATAGTGTGACGAGTCACACTGGGTTTCCCCATTCGGACATCGCCGGTTATAACGGTTCATATCACCTCACCGGCGCTTTTCGCAGATTAGCACGTCCTTCATCGCCTCTGACTGCCAGGGCATCCACCGTGTACGCTTAGTCGCTTAACCTCACAACCCGAAGATGTCTTCGTGCTGTAAGTTTTGAGAGACTCACGAACAACTTGCGTTGTTCTGTGTTTCAATTTTCAGCTTGTTCCGGATTTTTAAAGAGCAAATATCTCAAACGTGATTCACTGCTGAATCAGTTTTGAGATACTGAGGTCGGCGACTTTCACTCACAAACCAGCAAGTGGCATCCCCTGGGAGGTCTGACCTCATCAGTTAACGCCTGGCGTCCCCTAGGGGATTCGAACCCCTGTTACCGCCGTGAAAGGGCGGTGTCCTGGGCCTCTAGACGAAGGGGACACTGAAGTCTGCTTCGCAAGACGCCTTGCTTCTTTACTTTCATCAGACAATCTGTGTGAGCACTGCAAAAGACCGTATCTCTAAGGTAAGGAGGTGATCCAACCGCAGGTTCCCCTACGGTTACCTTGTTACGACTTCACCCCAGTCATGAATCACAAAGTGGTAAGCGCCCTCCCTAAGGTTAAGCTACCTACTTCTTTTGCAACCCACTCCCATGGTGTGACGGGCGGTGTGTACAAGGCCCGGGAACGTATTCACCGCGGCATTCTGATCCGCGATTACTAGCGATTCCGACTTCATGGAGTCGAGTTGCAGACTCCAATCCGGACTACGACGCACTTTATGAGGTCCGCTTACTCTCGCAAGTTCGCTTCTCTTTGTATGCGCCATTGTAGCACGTGTGTAGCCCTGGTCGTAAGGGCCATGATGACTTGACGTCATCCCCACCTTCCTCCAGTTTATCACTGGCAGTCTCCTTTGAGTTCCCGGCCTAACCGCTGGCAACAAAGGATAAGGGTTGCGCTCGTTGCGGGACTTAACCCAACATTTCACAACACGAGCTGACGACAGCCATGCAGCACCTGTCTCAGAGCTCCCGAAGGCACTCCCGCATCTCTGCAGGATTCTCTGGATGTCAAGACCAGGTAAGGTTCTTCGCGTTGCATCGAATTAAACCACATGCTCCACCGCTTGTGCGGGCCCCCGTCAATTCATTTGAGTTTTAACCTTGCGGCCGTACTCCCCAGGCGGTCGACTTAACGCGTTAGCTCCGGAAGCCACGCCTCAAGGGCACAGCCTCCAAGTCGACATCGTTTACGGCGTGGACTACCAGGGTATCTAATCCTGTTTGCTCCCCACGCTTTCGCACCTGAGCGTCAGTCTTCGTCCAGGAGGCCGCCTTCGCCACCGGTATTCCTCCAGATCTCTACGCATTTCACCGCTACACCTGGAATTCTACCTCCCTCTACGAGACTCCAGCCTGCCAGTTTCGAATGCAGTTCCCAGGTTGAGCCCGGGGATTTCACATCCGACTTGACAGACCGCCTGCGTGCGCTTTACGCCCAGTAATTCCGATTAACGCTTGCACCCTCCGTATTACCGCGGCTGCTGGCACGGAGTTAGCCGGTGCTTCTTCTGTCAGTAACGTCAATTGATGAGCGTATTAAGCTCACCACCTTCCTCCTGACTGAAAGTACTTTACAACCCGAAGGCCTTCTTCATACACGCGGCATGGCTGCATCAGGCTTGCGCCCATTGTGCAATATTCCCCACTGCTGCCTCCCGTAGGAGTCTGGACCGTGTCTCAGTTCCAGTGTGGCTGGTCATCCTCTCAGACCAGCTAGGGATCGTCGCCTTGGTGAGCCGTTACCTCACCAACAAGCTAATCCCATCTGGGCACATCTGATGGCAAGAGGCCCGAAGGTCCCCCTCTTTGGTCTTGCGACGTTATGCGGTATTAGCCACCGTTTCCAGTAGTTATCCCCCTCCATCAGGCAGTTTCCCAGACATTACTCACCCGTCCGCCGCTCGCCGGCAAAGAAGCAAGCTTCTTCCCGCTGCCGCTCGACTTGCATGTGTTAGGCCTGCCGCCAGCGTTCAATCTGAGCCATGATCAAACTCTTCAATTTAAAGTTTGATGCTCAAAGAATTAAACTGTTTATTCGTAATGAATTAACTGTTAGCCACTCTTTAAGACTTGATAATTTTTAGCGTCTTGCGACGTTAAGATATCAGTGCTTATGAGTGCCCACACAGATTGTCTGATAAATTGTTAAAGAGCAGTGCCCCCCTATTTCCGGGTGGCGCGGGCTGCGTATATTACGCTTTCCCGCTGCAGAGTCAAGCATTTATTTTTACTTAACTTTGCCTGACAGGCCGGTTTGTTTGCCGTTGTGCCGTGTCAGTGGTGGCGCATTATAGGGACTAATCTCTCGCTGGCAAGTGTTTAATACAAAAAAATTATCGTTCGCCTGGTTTTCGAACAAAGCGCTCGTTTTTACAACTTTTTGCCCGGTAAATTAGCAACTTCACGAGTAAAAGCATCAACCTGAGCCCAGTCTGTATAGACCACTTCTTTATGTGTATCTGTCTCTCCCCCTGTCATTTTCATGATCAGTAAAATCATTAACCGGTCATACCAACGATATTTGGGGTAACGCAACGCACCTGCAAAAACGGCACTGAGCGAAGGTGCCCATGGCGAATCAGACAAAAACTTGCGTGTATAACTGTTAGTCTGTGGCGTTCTTTTCTCTGGCTTTCTGGCTACCAGGTTAACCGCGAAGAAAGCACTGGAGAGTTGGTTTAGCACCGAAGCATGGCGTTTCACAAAATTGCCTAGTGAGGAATGAAAGTGCCCATAACGAATAGATGCTCCAATAATAACCTTGTCAAAGCGCTCCCATTCAATATCAGGGGTACGGTGCAGGTTCATTACATCGCACTCCTCTCCTTCAGCGCGTAACTGAGTTGCAACATAATGTGCAATTTCCCGTGTATGCCCATCCCGGCTGGAAAATAAAATCAGCGTTCTCATAGTGTCCTTCTTATTCTTTCCAGAAAGTAGGGGTAAACAAAACTAATAGTGTGAAGACTTCAAGTCGTCCGAATAGCATATCCACAATAAGAATCCATTTAGCAACTGGATTCATACTGGCAAAGTTATCAGCCACAACACCCAGCCCCGGCCCCAGGTTATTTAGCGTGGCCACTACCGACGCGAACGCAGAGAAATCATCAACACCTGTCGCGATAATAGCCAGCATACTGAGGATGAATACCAATGCATAAGCAGAGAAAAAGCCCCACACTGACTCCAGGATGCGCTCCGGCAATGCACGGTTCCCTAACTTAATGCTGTAAACCGCATTAGGGTGTACCAGGCGTTTAAGCTCACGATTTCCTTGTTTAAATAACAGCAGGATACGGATAACTTTCAGGCCACCACCGGTCGAACCGGCACAACCACCAATAAATGCCGAGCATAATAGTAATACCGGCAGGAAAAGGGGCCAGCGCGCAATACTGTCTGTAGTAAACCCTGCCGTTGTTGCCATGGAGACAACCTGGAAAAAAGATTGATTCAGAGTTTGCCAGAATGAGCCGTAGGTGTGATGCAGAATTAACACCAGCGTACAAATCAATACCAGCGAGAATTGCACCCCAATAAACATACGAAATTCGGGGTCACGCCAGTACACTTTCAAACTTCTCCCGCTCAGCAACGAAAAGTGCAGGCTGTAGTTACACCCTGAAATCAATAAAAACAGCGCGATGATTGAGTTAATTGCCGGGCTGTCAAAGTAACCAATGCTGGCATCATGAGTGGAGAAACCACCAATGGCGATAGTGGAGAAACTGTGGCTGATAGCATCAAACATGGGCATGCCGGCAAACCACAAAGCGGCAGCACAGGCAATGGTCAGTAATACATAAATAAGCCAGAGTGTTTTGGCTGTTTCAGCAATACGTGGGCGCATTTTGTTATCTTTTAGTGGCCCTGGCATTTCCGCGCGATAAAGCTGCAATCCCCCAACGCCCAAAATTGGCAAGATAGCCACAGCCAGCACAATGATTCCCATACCACCGAACCATTGCAGCATCTGGCGATAAAATAAAATGGCATGTGGCAGTGTATCCAGACCAACCAGTGTTGTTGCACCTGTGGTTGTTAACCCGGAGAAAGATTCAAAAAATGCATCGGTGATAGTGAGATTGGGGCGCTCAGCGAAAATAAAGGGCAGTGCCCCGACACTCCCCAGAACAGTCCAGAACAACACGACTATCAAAAAACCTTCCCGTGGTTTTAACTCGCGCTTTTGGTGGCGGTTGGGCCACCACAGCAACGCGCCGATAGCCAACGCAACGAAAAAGGTTTGTGTAAAGGCTCTCCCCGCGCCATCTCGATAGATCAGGGCCACCAGCCCGGGAATAAACATCGTTCCCGAAAATAAAATAACCAGTAAGCCAACAATTCTGACTATAGGGCGAAAATGCATCACGCGTGGATCCTTCGAAAATAAGAGAGACTATCCAAAAGGGAATAATTGTATCGAACCCCGGCTCATGTCTGCCAGGCGCGAACGAAACACGTCAATATGACTCGGGGGCAATGCGATAGTTAACAGCACCACATCCTGATAGTCACTGGAAACAATGAGCCCTTGTGTTTGAGCAACAAGTCCCTCAACAGAAGCCAGCAACCCATATTCACAACGCAAAGTATAGGACCTCAGTGCCATCTTCCGCTGCGTAGTTAACTGAGCTAACGCATCGCTAACACCACCACCATAGGCTTTGACTAACCCACCGGTACCCAGCAATACACCACCATAATAACGCACCACGACAGCGGTAATTTCACCCACTCCGCTTCCCTGTAACTGCGCAAGAATCGGTTTACCTGCGGTTCCGGCAGGTTCACCGTCATCGGAGAAACCGAGTTGCTGTGAGTCGTCAGGCGCACCGGCTACCCAGGCCCAGCAATGATGCCGTGCACTGGGGTGCGTAGAGCGTATTTGCTCAACAAATGCTTTTGCTGCAGCCACGCCATCGGTATGTGCCAGAAAAGTAATAAACCGACTTTTTTTAATCTCAGCACTCACTTCTACGGGCGCAACAGGAATGAGCCAACTCTCCATTAACTGAGTTTCAGATCCCGTGTCATGTTCTCAATGCTCTTCTCATGAATCACCACGTTATCTTCGATACGAATACCGCCATAGGGTTTCAGCGATTCAATTTTCTGCCAGTTGAAATGTTTGCTATACGCCCCTTCTCGCCAGGCTGACAGCAAAGACTCAATAAAATAGATGCCAGGCTCGATAGTCAGCACCATACCGGGTTCAAGCACCCGGGTACAACGCAGATACGGGTACTTCTCTGGTGCTGGTAAGTTTGTGCCGGAGTCATCCTGCATAAATCCGGCTACATCATGCACCTGCAGCCCCAGCGAATGTCCAATGCCATGAGGCATGAAAGGTCCGGTAATATCCGCATCTACCATTGCCTCTTCACTGATGCCAGTAATTATCTGGTGTTTACGCAGTATCTGCGCAATACGCTGATGGAACTGTAAATGATATTCGGTATAGCGTGTGCCTGCCTGCATAGTGGCAATCAGTGCCTGCTGATGTTCATTCACGTCTTTAATCAGTGCGGCAAAATCATTGTCATTTTGAGCCGACCATGTGCGCGTCAGATCTGCGGCATAACCGTTATATTCAGCCCCAGCGTCCAGCAAGAAACTGAGGTTTTTAGCCGGAACCTGGTGATCCAGTTTTGTGTAATGCAATACCGCAGCATGCTCATTCAGCGCCACAATATTGCCGTAAGGAACATCAGTGTCCCGGTGACCCGTCGCGGTTAAATAGGCCTGGTTGATATCAAACTCACTCATCCCGGACAGAAAGGCATCATGAGCTGCATGATGACCCACCACCGCCATTTTTTGCGCCTCACGCATGCAAGCCAGTTCATACTCGGTTTTATAGGCCCGGTAGAAGTGCAGGTAATCAATCACTCCCTGAGGGTTAATATTGCTGGCTTCAATGTTGAGTTGCAGAGCGCGTTCCGGAACAGGGCCAATATAAGCAATATTTTTGCGTTGAGCGGGCAGCATACTGCCAATCTCTTTGGCATTAGCCAGAGCACTCAGTTCAATCTCATCAGTCCAAAAAGATTGCGGTAACGGTTCAACGTTGTGCCAGTAATCAACAGGCAACCAGAACCACAATTTTGGCTTACTGACGCCATCCACCAACAGCCAACAATTAGGTACCTGTGTAACAGGTACCCAGGCTTTAAACTGCGGGTTAACTTTAAATGGATAAGGGTGATCATCGAGAAAAACATTAAATAATTCACCGGAATGAATCAGTAGTGCATCCAGATTGAAACGTGCCAGCACATTGCGAGTACGTTCCTGCAATGCCTCAATATGTTCTTTATACAGTGCGACTAACGAGTCCATAACTTACCCTTTGTACGTTAACCCTGAAGTGGGCATTTTAACACACCCGCTTATTCAGAGCGTGTTTTCGCGTATCCGTGATCTTTCCAGCAAAAAATTAAAGATTAATTTGCAATTTTTTAACATAAATTCCACACTCCGCTCATCTGGTACGACCAGATCCCTTTGCTGGATTCAGGAGACTGACATGCTCTACCAAGGTGAAACCCTTTATCTCGACTGGCTGGAAAATGGCATTGCCGAACTGGTATTTAGCGCGCCCGGTTCAGTCAATAAGCTGGACACCGCGACGGTTGCCAGCCTCGGAAATGCACTGGATATACTTGAAAAACAAAAAGATCTAAAAGGTCTGTTACTGCGTTCTGATAAAAATGCTTTTATTGTCGGCGCAGATATCATGGAGTTTCTTTCTCTGTTTTTGGTCCCGGCCGAGCAGCTCAGCCAATGGTTGCACTTCGCCAATAGCGTATTTAACCGCCTTGAAGATCTGCCTGTACCAACAATATCCGCGGTTAATGGCTATGCGCTGGGTGGTGGTTGCGAATGTGTGCTGGCAACTGATTTCCGCCTTACCACACCGGAAGCACGTATTGGTTTACCGGAAACAAAACTGGGGATTATGCCTGGGTTTGGCGGTTCTGTTCGCTTGCCTCGATTGCTCGGTGCGGACAGCGCGCTGGAAATTATTGCCGCAGGCAAAGATGTGGATGCACAGCAGGCACTGAAAATAGGTCTGGTTGATGGTGTGGTAAGCCAGGAGAACCTGAAAACCGCAGCAGTGCAGGTCTTACAACAGGCCATAACCGGAAACCAGGACTGGCGCAGCAAACGTGCTGTAAAACTGGCGCCGTTGAAACTCAGTAAAATTGAAGCCACCATGAGTTTTACGATTGCCAAAGGCATGGTTGCTCAAACTGCCGGGAAACATTACCCGGCACCAATGACAGCAGTAAAAACAATAGAAGCTGCCGCCACATTAGGCAGAGATGATGCTCTGAAGCTGGAGAATCAAAGTTTTGTTCCCCTGGCTCATTCCCCTCAGGCCCGGGCTCTGGTTGGCATTTTCCTTAACGATCAGCACGTAAAAAGCCTGGCGAAAAAATACAGCCACGATGTTGCATTACCACAGCAGGCTGCTGTTCTGGGTGCGGGAATTATGGGTGGCGGTATCGCCTGGCAGTCCGCCTGGAAAGGCGTACCGGTACTCATGAAAGATATCAATGAGAAGGCGCTGGCGCTGGGCATCAGTGAAGCCAGTAAGTTACTGAACAAACAACTTGAGCGTGGGAAAATTGATGGTATCAGGCTCGCCAGTGTGATGGCGGCTATTCAGCCAACACTGCATTATGCAGGTTTTGAGAAAGCTGATGTGGTGGTTGAAGCAGTTGTTGAGAACCCGAAAGTTAAAAAAACCGTGCTGGCCGAAACCGAAAATCACATTCGCCCGGACTGCGTACTGGCTTCGAATACATCGACCATTCCGATCAGTGAACTGGCCAGCGTATTACAACGCCCGGAAAATTTCTGTGGTATGCACTTTTTTAACCCGGTGCACCGTATGCCGCTGGTCGAAGTGATTCGCGGTAAGCAAACCAGTGAAACCACACTTGCCAAAGTGGTTGCCTGGGCCAGCAAAATGGGGAAAACACCAATAGTGGTGAATGATTGCCCAGGGTTCTTCGTAAACCGGGTTCTGTTCCCGTATTTTGCTGGTTTCAGCCAACTACTCAAAGATGGTGCCGATTTCCGCCAGATTGACCGGGTGATGGAAAAACAGTTTGGCTGGCCGATGGGCCCGGCTTACCTGCTTGATGTAGTCGGAATCGATACCGCTCACCATGCCCAGGCGGTAATGGCCGCTGGCTACCCGCAGCGCATGCAGAAAGCCTATCGCGATGCCATTGATGTGCTGTTTGACGCCGGACGTTATGGGCAAAAAAGTGGCCAGGGTTTCTGGCGCTATGAAACCGACAGCAAAGGCAAGCCGCGTAAAATCGCTGATGAGAGTGTTGCTGGCCTGCTCTGTGAGGTTTGCCAGCCCGCGGCTGAGTTCAGTGATGAAGCCATTATTGCACGCATGATGATCCCCATGGTTAACGAAGTCATTCGCTGCCTGGAAGAAAACATTATCGCTTCGCCTGGAGAAGCTGATATTGCTTTGGTGTATGGCCTTGGCTTCCCTCCGTTTCATGGTGGAGCGCTGCGCTGGCTGGATTCTCTGGGAAGTGCCAAATATCTCGATATGGCAAATCACTACCAGGAACTTGGGCCACTGTATACCGTCACCGATGGCTTACGCGAAAAAGCCCGCACCAACGCAAGCTATTATCCATCTGTGGAGCCTGCCCGCCCATCCAGTAACCTGCAATGTGCCTGAGGAGTGAGTTATGGAAAAAGTTGTCATCGTTGATGCCATCAGAACCCCAATGGGCCGTTCAAAAGGCGGGGCATTTCGCTTTACCCGTGCAGAGGATTTATCCGCTCACTTGATGCGCAGCCTGCTGGCACGCAACCCGGCACTGGATGCCGCGGAAATTGACGATATTTATTGGGGCTGTGTTCAGCAAACACTGGAGCAGGGTTTCAACGTTGCCCGAAACGCTGCACTGCTTGCCGAGATCCCACACAGTGTGCCAGCTGTAACGGTTAACAGGCTATGTGGCTCATCTATGCAGGCACTGCATGATGCAGCCCGCATGATAATGACAGGTGACGCACATGTTTGTCTGGTCGGTGGCGTGGAACATATGGGTCATGTCCCCATGAGCCACGGGGTGGATTTTCACCCGGGCCTGAGCCGGAATGTTGCTAAAGCGGCCGGGATGATGGGTCTTACGGCTGAGATGCTGGCCCGAATGCACGGCATTTCCCGTGAAATGCAGGATGCGTTTGCAGAACGGTCACACAAGCGTGCTTTTGCCGCAACACAGTCTGGCGCGTTCAAAAGTGAAATTGTGCCAACAGGTGGCCATGATGCACAAGGCGTTCCGCTTATGCTGGGCACAGATGAAGTTATTCGTCCTGAGACTAACCGGGAAAGTCTCGCGGCACTGAAACCGGCCTTTGATCCCGTCACGGGTACCGTTACCGCAGGCAGTTCATCCGCACTGTCCGATGGGGCTGCAGCCCTGCTGGTCATGAGTGAGAGCCGGGCGAAGGCACTTGGGTTACCCATTCGGGCCCGCATTCGTTCTATGTCCGTAGTAGGTTGTGATCCTTCGATTATGGGGTATGGCCCGGTACCCGCATCAAAACTGGCGCTCAAAAAGGCCGGGCTTACCCCAGCAGACATAGATGTATTTGAAATGAATGAAGCATTCGCCGCTCAGGTATTGCCTTGTATTAAAGATCTGGGGCTTATGGATATGCTGGATGAGAAAATAAATCTTAACGGCGGTGCCATCGCGTTAGGCCACCCACTGGGGTGTTCCGGTGCGCGTATCAGCACAACCTTGTTGAATATTATGGCGGGGAAAGATGCGCAGTTTGGCCTGGCGACAATGTGTATTGGGCTGGGACAGGGTATTGCGACCGTTTTTGAACGAACTGAGTAACCGATTAGTTGCCGTTTTCCCGCCTGTCAGGGGCGGGTTTTTTCATGTTTTGGCGGAAAAACACCTTTAGTTACGTGGTGTTCTCCCGCTTCTAACGTTTCTGTCAGATGAAAGAAAAAGCGTCACCAAACATGCGGTCTTCACGCGCGCTGCGCTCATTACAGAACAGCTCGCGGGCAATTTTCGCCATTTCAAAACGGCCGGCGATGTAAATATCATGCCCGGCAAGCGTACCATAATCCTGCATAACAGCAGCCAGTACCGTCCCGGTGCGTCCCTGCCAACCTCCCTCAGGCTGCTCGACCACAGCTTCAACCCGCAAATTGCGGTGCTGAAGAGTCAGTGCTTCGAGTTCATTGAGATCGTACAAGTGTTTTTCTTCACGCCCGCCCCAGTAAATTGCGATATCCCGCAGTGGGTTACGTTCCAGCGCAGTAAGCAGAATTGAGCGAACATAAGAGAAACCCGTACCACCGGCAATCAGAACCAGTGGGCGATCATCCTCTTCACGCAACCAGGCTTCACCGTGGGGCAAATCGACGACAATTTCACGGTCTTTCAGGATCCTGTCCATCACAGCCATTGCGTACAGATTCAGTTCAGACGCACCAATATGCAATTCGATATAGTCATGTTCAGACGGCGTGGAAGCCAGAGAAAACGGGCGTTTATCCCGCTCATCCATTACTACCATCAAATACTGCCCGGCACGAAAAGAAAAATCAGCTTCCGGTAGTAAACGTACACGATACACCGTATCCGTAATGGCTTCTACCGAGGTCACTTTACAGCTTAAAATTGTCATGCGTTCCCTCTTCGGGTCATTAAAGCGATGTTGCAACGGCTGCGGCTCAGGCAGTTTTACCGTCATCCACTATACCAAGCTGCGACCAGATAGCATCAACACGAGCGACCACATCAGGATCTTTGGTTATGGGATGCCCCCACTCACGTTGTGTCTCACCTGGCCATTTATTTGTGGCATCCAGCCCCATTTTCGAACCCAGCCCGGAAACAGGCGAAGCGAAATCCAGATAATCAATCGGTGTGTTTTCAATCATCACAGTATCCCGGGCAGGATCCATACGCGTAGTAATCGCCCAGATAACATCGTTCCAGTCACGCGCGTTGATATCGTCATCACATACAATAACAAACTTTGTATACATAAACTGACGCAAGAATGACCATACGCCCATCATTACGCGTTTGGCATGCCCCGGATACTGTTTTTTCATCGTGACTACTGCCATACGGTAAGAACACCCCTCTGGCGGCAAATAAAAATCGACAATTTCCGGGAATTGTTTTTGCAAAATAGGCACAAAAACTTCGTTCAGCGCCACCCCCATCACCGCCGGTTCATCAGGCGGGCGGCCGGTATATGTTGAGTGGTAAATGGCATCTTCGCGGCGCGTAATATGTGTGACTGTCATCACCGGGAAGCTATCCACTTCATTGTAGTACCCAGTATGGTCACCATAAGGCCCTTCTACTGCCACTTCGCCTGGTTCAATGTAACCTTCCAGTACAATCTCTGCACTGGCAGGCACTTCGAGGTCGTTGGACAGGCACCTGACCACTTCCGTTTTATTGCCACGCAGCAACCCGGCGAAAGCATACTCTGACAGTGTGTCCGGCACAGGCGTTACTGCACCCAGTAAAGTGGCCGGGTCTGCCCCCAGCGCCACAGAAACGGGGAAGCGCTCGCCCGGATTGTTTTGACAAAATTCCTGAAAATCCAGTGCGCCGCCACGGTGAGATAGCCAACGCATAATAATTTTGTTTTTACCCAACACCTGTTGACGATAAATCCCGAGGTTTTGACGTTCCTTATGTGGGCCACGCGTCACAGTCAGCCCCCAGGTAATCAACGGTGCGGCATCTTCGGGCCAGCAATGCATGACTGGGATCTGCCCCAGGTCTACATCGTTACCCTGCTGGACAATTTCCTGGCAAGGTGCTGAGCGAACCCGCTTTGCGGGCATATTGAGAACTTGTTTAAAATGCGGAATTTTATCGAATAAATCACGAAAGCCTTTAGGAACCTCAGGCTCCTTGAGGAACGCCAGTAACGTCCCCACTTCACGTAACGCGGAAACATCGTCACGCCCCATGCCCATTGCCACCCGTTTTGCCGTACCGAATAAATTACATAGCACGGGCATCTTGTAACCTTTTGGATTTTCGAACAATAGTGCAGGGCCGCCTGCACGCAGAGTGCGGTCAGCTATTTCTGTTATTTCCAAATGGGGATCAACAGGGAGTGTAATACGTTTTAGTTCACCCTGCGCTTCGAGCAGGGTAAGAAATTCGCGTAGATCGTGATATTTCATGCTGTTCTTTTTCGCACCAAATTTAGCACATCATTATACGGACTTAAGCCCGTTGATGCTGTAATTTTGTTAAATTAGCGTGAATTCACCGCACAACCTGCGTACAACTTTACCTGTAATACCCCAGGCCGCTGGAGAAAATACACTGGTAAATAGCCACGTTACTTGAGCGGCTATCCCTCTTCTGCACTATTTGCTATGCTTGCCAGTCGGGCGACAATATTAGAGACATTATGGAATCCTGGTATCTGCTTTATTGTAAACGTGGGCAAGTACAACGGGCGCAAGAGCATCTGGAGCGCCAGTTTGTTAATTGTGTCACGCCAATGATCACCCTTGAAAAAATTGTGCGTGGTAAGCGGACTGCGGTACAGGAACCCTTATTTCCAAACTATTTATTTGTCGAATTCGACCCGGAAAGAATTCACACCACAACGGTTAATTCTACCCGGGGAGTCAGCCATTTTGTGCGTTTTGGTACGCAGCCTGCCATTGTACCCACCGATGTTATCAACCAGTTACTGAGTTATCAGCCAGGTTCCGATATTACCGACCCGGAGACACCATATCCAGGCGACCAGGTTGTAATTACGGATGGAACATTCGAAGGGCTGGATGCCATTTTTACCGAACCCGATGGCGAAACCCGCTCCATTCTTCTGCTTAACCTGCTAAACAAACAGGTGTTGAGAAGCGTTAAAAATACCGAGTTTCGCAAAATTTAACGCCCCGGGATCAGGGGATATCAGAAACTAAGGTTAAAAACCCGTCGTACATTATTGTCTGTAGTGGCCTCAAGTTCATTCAGGTCCTCATTACGCCACCGGGCAACCTGTTGAAGAATATGTGGTAACAAACAAGGCTCATTGCGGCGAGAACGCGGTTTGGGTAACAGATCTCTGGGCAACAAATAAGGCGCATCGGTTTCCAAAAATAGCTGGCTTGCCGGAATTACCGGTAATAACTCCCGCAGTGCTAACCCCCTGCGCTCATCACATACCCACCCGGTTATTCCCAGATACATACCGTGCTTCAGGCACACATCGGCCTCTTGCCGGGTTCCTGTGAAACAATGCAATACTACCGCAGGCAGCTTATTCAGCCAGGGTGTTAGCAACACCATAAAGCGGTCATGCGCTTCACGGCAGTGAAGGAAAACAGGCAACTCACATTCAGCCGCGATAGCCAGTTGCGCAGAAAAAGCCCGTTCCTGATCAGGGGGAGAAGAAAAATTACGGTTAAAATCCAGCCCACATTCGCCAACAGCCACCACTTTATCTTGCCCGGCAAGGCAATAAATGCTCTCAGCCACCGCCTCATTCCAGGTACTGGCATCATGGGGATGTACACCGGCTGTTGCCCAACAATTCTTAAACTCAGTAGCACAGGTCAGCGCCTGTTCACTTTCCCGCACACTGGTTCCGGTCACTAACAAACCATGGACACCCGCACTTTGCGCACGAGAAACAACGTCAGCACGGTCTTTATCAAACTGTGGGCTGGTTAAATTAACACCGATATCGAACATAGGAGTAACCTGAAAAAACCGCCCGTTAAGGGCGGTGAGTCTGATGACAAACCTCATGTACGCACAGGCGAGAGGATGTCACCCAACAAAAAACCAGGAAAATCAATTCATTGGTTTTCGGCTGCTAACTAAAAAGAAGGAAAAACCACGCTTTTTCCTTCTTTTTCATCAATCTGACCGCCCGTTAAGGGCGGTGGCTTACATGAAATTAACTGGCGTTGTCCGCGTTGTCCGGGTCTTCGCCATCGGACATATCTTGTGGGCGTCGTTTCCCTACATAGAACCGGGAACAGAAAACGCCTATTTCAAACAACAAATACATAGGCACAGCCAGCAAGGTCTGTGAAAAGATATCAGGTGGCGTGAGCAGCATTCCCACCACAAACGCCCCAACCAGTATGTAAGGACGCTTTTTCTTCAAGTCCGCCGGGGTTGTCACACCCATCCAGCACAACAGGACAATCGCAACAGGGACTTCAAATGCCACACCAAACGCCATGAAGAGTGACATGACAAAATCAAGATAATTCGTGATATCCGTTGATATCACGACCCCTGCGGGTGCGGTTCGTGTCAGAAAGCCAAATGCGAGGGGAAAGACCACAAAATAGGCAAAGGCCATGCCAATATAGAACAAAAAAGTGCTGGAAATAAGCAATGGCACCACAAGACGACGCTCATGCCGGTACAGCGCTGGCGCAATAAATGCCCACACCTGGTAGAGGATAACGGGTGCTGACAAAATCACCGACACCATAATTGTCAGCTTGATGGGGGTGAAAAAAGGTGATGCGACATCTGTTGCAATCATGCTCGCACCATGCGGCATCTGCTTAATTAATGGCGCAGAAATCAGTTGATAGATGTCATTAGAAAAATAGACCAGCGCGAGAAAGATGACCAGCACAGCAATCATACAATTCAGCAGGCGCTTGCGAAGCTCTATCAGATGACTAATCAGCGGTTGGGTATCATCGACTGCCATAGTTACCCTTTCTTGTTCGATACGGAAGACACTGAAGCTTCATCGCTGGTTTTACCGGCCACCGCTTCAGCCTCACGCCCATCAGAAGAGTGTGCAGGCACTGCAGAAAGCTGCGATGTCGCCGTTTCCTGGAGCGAGCCTTGCTCAGTTGATGAAGATGCTGTTTCATCCTGCACTGCCTGTTGCTTCGCAGGGTTACCGATGGTGTTTTCTTCATCACTGCGTTTTTCAGGATCAGGATGGCTGTAGGAGCGTTTCATTGATTCAGCCGCTGCACGCAGCTCATCCATAGAAGATTTCAGTTCAGGCGTCAGGTTGTCCATGCTCGCCTTTTCAACTTTTTTCAGGCTGTCCTGAAACTCCTGAAGTTTTAACTCCTGCGCCAACTCGTTTTGCACAGTTGAGGCGAGCGAACGCAACGCCCGAACCCAACCCGCAACTGTTTTCACAGCAACAGGCAGGCGTTCAGGCCCAAGCACAACCAGACCAATTATAAAAATCAGTAATAACTCGCCAAAACCAATATCGAACACTGTTTACACCTGCTCTTTATCGCTCTTTTTCTGTTCGTCTTTCATTTTCTCGTCAGTTTTTTCTGACAAGTTCCTGGTGGTGAAATCGGCATCAGGTGCGGATTTCGTTTTGTCGCCTTTGTCATCATCGTCATCATTCATTGCTTTTTTAAAGCCTTTGATGGATGCGCCAAGATCAGAACCCAAAGAGCTGAGTTTCCTGGTGCCAAACAGCAACACAACAATGACAACGATTATCAATAATTGCCAGATACTAATACCACCCATAATGTTCCTCAGAGACGAAAAATGAAGTCCGGCCTCGCACACGCGGAGCCTACGCTTTCATAATGAAAAAATCAGGTAGTACGCCACCAGCCCACAAGCCATGTAGCGATGCCACCTACCATTAGCCATGCGGGCATCATACCCCAGTCAGGCCGATTAATTAGCAACAGCGTACCACTGACAATCAGTGTTGCACCAATGCCAAACAAATATCGCGACTGCCCCTGACGTACCCGATTATCGTGCAATTCACGGGAAATCTTATCCATGCTGTGCTGTAAATGCCGCCCCTGGCGCAAACTTTCATAAAAAAGCTCCGGGAGTTCAGGCATTTTTTCTACCCAAAACGGCGCTTTCTCTTTGAATGCCCTGACCAGTGCGGGAATACCCACCTGGTCTTTTATCCAGGATTCAAGGAACGGCTTTGCCGTTTTCCACAAGTCGAGTTGTGGGTATAGTTGCCGCCCGACACCTTCTACATATAACAGGGTTTTCTGTAACAGCACCAATTGCGGCTGTACTTCCATATTGAACCGCCGGGCTGTATTAAACAGATTGAGTAATACATGGCCGAAGGAAATTTCCGCCAGCGGCTTTTCAAAAATAGGCTCACAAACGGTACGGATGGCAAACTCAAACTCTTCCACGTTGGTATCTGGCGGAACCCATCCTGAATCCACATGCAATTCAGCTACCTTGCGGTAATCACGGTTAAAAAATGCGATAAAGTTTTCAGCCAGATAGCGTTTGTCATCTTTATTCAGCGACCCCACAATTCCACAATCAATACCTATGTACTGCGGGTTTTCCGGATGCTCGTAACTTACAAAAATATTGCCCGGATGCATATCTGCATGAAAGAAACTGTCGCGAAAAACCTGAGTAAAAAAGACCTGAACCCCACGTTCAGCCAGCAGCTTCATGTTGGTGCCATTTTTTTCCAGGGCCGCAACATCTGAGACCGGTATCCCATAAATACGTTCCATAACCAGCATATTCTCGCTGCAGTAGTCTGAATAAACCTCAGGAACGTACAGCATCGGGCTGTTTTCAAAATTACGTCGTAACTGAATACCATTGGCGGCTTCCCGCAATAAATTCAGTTCATCCATTAACGTTTTTTCGTATTCGCGTACGACTTCGGTGGGGCGCAACCTGCGCCCGTCCGGCATCAGGCGCGGTACCCAACGCGCCAGGCGGTAGATAAGCCGGATATCGGCTTTAATAACAGGCAGGATATCCGGACGGATAACCTTAATCACCACTTCTTTGCCGTTGTCTTTCAGGCGTGCGGTATGCACCTGCGCAATGGACGCAGACGCAAGAGGTTCAACAGCAAAATCATCAAACCAGGTTTCCACCGGAATATCGCCCATCGCCTTTTCGATTTGCTGCTGCGCAAGGTGACCATCAAAGGGAGCGACACGGTCTTGCAACAGGGCCAGTTGATCGGCAATCGCGGGGGGAAACAGATCCCTGCGAGTGGATAGCATCTGACCAAACTTTATCCAGACAGGGCCAAGCTCCTGTAACGCCAGGCGCAGGCGCTCACCAAGCGACAAATCTTTATGCCGGTTTGGCAACCAGAACAATAAACGCCGCCATAAACGCAGAGGCAACGTAATGCGCATTTTGGGGATAAGTTCATCAAGACCGTAAGTCAGAAAAGTACGAATGATGAAGTACAGGCGGCGAATCTCACCGGGCGTCATTTGGCCTCCAGTTTCTCAAGCCGCTGACTCAGGTTTTCAACAGCAGTATTCAGTGCTTGTGCTTCTTCAGTAAACCACGCAACTTCAAGAGAGCCAGGCGCCAGACGCCATTCCTCAGTGATAGCCTGAGATACATTCTGGTGCTGGCGAACCAGTTGTTGCTTCAAAAATTGACCGCCATTACGTACAACCCTGCTCAGGCCTTCTGCGACGACATCTCCCGTCCAGGGAGCCAGCATTTCTGCCGGGTCAATTTCAGCCAGGTCAAGTAACGCCACCATACTCTGTACCACCTGGATATCTCCCTGAACCTCAAGATCCCCCTGGCGAATCAGCCGGGTTAGTTGGCTACGATCTTGCAGTGAGGGTAAAACCGATAACCGTGTTACCACCGTGCAATCGACTTCACCATCCCACTGCGCCACGACATCCAGTTGTTGCTCACTGAAAACCATAACAAGAGGGGCATTCAGTTCCTGAAGGATAATACGCAATACTTTCCCGTATAAACGCTGGCGGGCCGCCCTGAGCGCTTTATCCTGCCAGAGCAGCTTATTCAGTGCAGTTTCAATCCCTGCTGTCATCAATGGCATAAATGGCATCCTGCGCCTCCTGTCAGGCCTTTCTTCAGAATTTATAGCCGCGATGCAGTGCGACAATTCCGCCAGTCATATTGAAATAAGTGACGTTTTCAAACCCTGCCTCTTCCATCATGCCCTTCAGTGTTTCCTGATCAGGATGCATGCGAATAGACTCAGCCAGATAGCGGTAACTTTCCGAATCATGAGCAACTAATTCTCCAATCCGCGGCAGGACGTGGAAAGAATACGCGTCATAAGCCTTACTGAGCGGTTTGAGAATGGGTTTAGAAAACTCCAGCACCAGCAACCGCCCGCCGGGTTTCAGAACCCGAAACATCGAGCGTAACGCTTTGTCTTTATCTGTCACATTACGCAACCCAAAAGAGATGGTGATGCAGTCAAAGGTGTTGTCCGGGAATGGCAGCGCTTCAGCGTTGGCCTGAACATACTCAACATTACCGACAATGCCGAGGTTACGCAGCTTCTCACGCCCCATTTTCAACATGGAGTCATTAATATCTGCCAGCACTACTTTGCCGCTTTCGCCAACCAGTCGCGAGAATTTGGCAGCGAGGTCGCCGGTACCACCCGCTAAATCGAGCACACACTGCCCGCGCCTTACACCACTGCAATCAATCGTGAAGCGCTTCCATATGCGATGAATACCAAAGGACATCAGATCGTTCATCAGGTCATATTTTGACGCTACCGAATGAAAAACCTGCGCGACCATATCCGCCTTTTGTTCTGTCGCTACGGTACGATAACCGAAATGCGTAGTATCTTTTGAATCAGATTCATCAGCCATCTTAGTGCCTGCCCATCCTAAAAAAGAGTGTGAAGTGTAACAGATTGCGCAATATTGCTCTAAACCTCAAACCTGGTAGCGAAATGCCACCAGGCGATTGTTATTGCGCCTGTCAGGGCGGTAGTGGCGTATCCTGCCGTGATGCCACACTGGCATCAGTATCTTCCTGGCGTGCCTGTTCAGTTAGTTCAGGATTTATCTCACGCTTGATTTCTACCCCTAACTCACGGAATGAATCTGCCTGAACCAGCAAATTCCCGCGCCCATGAGCTAATTTTTTCATTGCCTGGTGATAATTGTCCTGGGCTTTGTTAAGGCTTTGCCCTATCGCCATCATATCATCAACAAAGAGGCGCATTTTGTCATACAACCGGCTTGCACGCTCAGCGATTTGTTGGGCATTGCGGCTTTGATGCTCATAGCGCCAAAGATTCGCTATCGTGCGCAATGCCACCAACAGCGTTGTCGGACTGACCAGCATAATATTATTGCGCAAAGCTTCACTAATCAGCTCTGGCTGACGGTCTATTGCCAACAAAAAAGCGGGCTCCACCGGAATAAACATCAGCACATAATCCAGCGAGCGTAAACCAGGAAGTTGTTGGTAATCTTTTCGGCCCAGCAGACGAATATGGTTACGTATTGCCGCAATATGTTCATTAAGCGCCGCTTCCCGGGCAACATCGTCATCGGCATTAAAATAGCGCTCATAGGCCACCAGCGTCATTTTGGCGTCTATCACCACATCTTTATTTTGCGGCAGGCGCACAATTACATCAGGCTGCATACGGCTGTGGTTATCTAATGTGACACTGACCTGGGTTTCATATTCAGCCCCTTCCCGCAAGCCGGATGCTTCCAGAACACGGGCCAGCACAACTTCGCCCCAGTTCCCCTGGGTTTTATTATCGCCTTTCAGTGCCCGGGTAAGGTTGACGGCTTCTTGCGTCATCTTCTCATTGAGTTGCTGTAGCTGCCGAATTTCATGGGTCAGAGTGTGCCGCTCGCGGGCTTCAGCGCCAAAATTTTCCTGGACCTGCCGGCGAAAGCCATCCAGTTGTTCCCGCAATGGTGCCAGCAGGCCCGATAAACTCTGGCGGTTCTGCTCATCCATACGTTGGTGGCTTTGAGAAAAAATACGGTTAGCCAGGTTTTCAAATTGTTCACTCAGGCGTTGTTCACTGTTGATCATCTGCCGGTGTTTATCTTCCGTATGTAAACGGTTTTCTTCCAGCCTGGTTGCCATTTCACGCAGGTCTGCCTCCTGAATACGGTTAATATCCAGTTGATTGCGTAACTCCTGATTCAGTTGTTCGTATTCTTCTTGCCAGTGCTGGCTTTGCACCAGTTGTTGGCGGGTTGCCATGAGTTCACCGTAAACATCACGATGCGCAGCCTGTTCTTCTGCCATATGCCGTGCTGCACGCAAACTGGCAAGCAACCACCCCGTTAAGCCACCAACAGCTAATCCGCCCGCAAGGAAAAACCAGGTAAATGCCACACTCCCTCCCACCTGAAAATCTGAGCCCACTAAAATTCTGCTGTATAAATGTCCAGATTAAAAGGTTTTATGGTGCCTGATAGCAATCCAGAGGTGATTTGGCTGTTTTTTGGCCGTTCAGGAGAGAGGATGACAATAAACAAGGGAGCATGAGATAAACCAGCGGAGGGTTCCCCGCTGGCGTATTGGCAATAATCAGAGCAGGCGACGCGCAGCCTCTACCACGATTTTCACCGCATGGCTTTCCGTTTGTTTCATGGTTTCCGCATTGGGGATTTCTTGCTGAGTGCGGTTAACAATGACACCAGCAACCATCCCGGCGCGTAAACCCTGGCTGGCACACATGGTCAGCAGCGTCGCGGATTCCATTTCGTAGTTCATGACACCCATTTGTTGCCACTCTTCCATAGAGCCTTTAAATCGGCTGACAACACGCCCGGAAAACGTGTCATAGCGTTCCTGGCCTGGGTAAAAAGTATCAGACGATGCAGTCACGCCGATATGCGTAGTCGCGCCAACAGCTTTGGCTGCTTCAACTAATGCAGTGGTGCAGGCAAAATCCGCCACTGCCGGATACTCCATCGGTGCGAAATGCAGGCTTGCACCATCAAGGCGAACAGATGCCGTTGTGACTAAAACATCGCCCACATTGATATGTGGCTGAATAGCACCTGTGGTCCCTACACGCAGGAAGGTGCGAATACCCAGTTGAGCCAGTTCTTCAACAGCAATAGAGGTAGACGGACCACCGATGCCAGTGGAGCAAACAATGACCGATTTCCCCGCTAACTCCGCTCGCCATGACGTAAATTCACGGTGTGCAGCCAGTTTTACCGGGTTATCCATTAATGCGGCTATTTTTTCCACCCGCTCAGGGTCGCCCGGAACAATCGCCAGTGTTGCGCCCTGTAAATCCGCTTTGGTAAGCCCAAGATGAAACACGTCAGACCTGGACATAAATCACTCCTCTTTGAGTCAATGTTCGGGTGAAGTAAAGCTGTACTCTACTGAAGTCTCTGGTTTTAAAAAGTGATAATAGTCACTATAAAAAGTGATTATTGCATCATGTTGCTTTTAACTTGAGACATTAATCACAAGTTAAAATTGAAGCAGTCAGAAAATTTGTTTTAATTACACTTTTTGCACACTGCCAGCACACCCTTGTACAGCTATAGTTAAGTTTATGCGCTATTCACACGGAGATTGCGATGACAGAAAAAAAGACAACCCCGCCGGCCAATAACCAATTCGCACCTGCGGTATCCCCGGTCACATCCACCGTTATTCATACCAGCGATGAAGGCCTGCATACGGGCGAAACGACTATAGCAACCCAGGGTGAAAACATGCCTGCCTGGTATGCGCGGCCACAGAACATTGCGGCACCTTTGCCTGTTGTCATTGTGGTACAAGAGATCTTCGGCGTGCATGAACATATTAAAGATGTCTGCAGACGTCTGGCGCACCTCGGGTATCTGGCTGTTGCCCCAGAACTCTATTTCCGCCAGGGCTGTCCGAATGAGTACACTGAGATCAGTGCATTGCTTCGCGATTTGGTGAGTAAAGTACCGGATGCGCAGGTGCTGGCAGATTTGGATCATGTAGCCAGTTGGGCAGGCAAGAATCATGGCGATCTGCACCGTTTGTTTATTACAGGATTTTGCTGGGGTGGCCGTATTTGCTGGCTGTACGCTGCACATAATCCCCAACTTAAAGCTGCTGTGGCCTGGTATGGTCGTCTGGTTGGCGCACACACACTGACATCACCTCAACACCCGGTTGATGTTACTGCACACCTTAGCGCTCCTGTTTTGGGCTTGTATGGCGGCAAAGATGACGGCATCCCGCTCGATAGCGTAGAAACCATGCGCCAGGCATTGCGTGCGGCAAATGCGAAAGCAGAAATCGTGGTTTACCCGGAAGCGGGGCACGCATTTAACGCCGACTACCGTCCCAGCTACCACCAGGCGTCAGCACAGGATGGCTGGGAAAGAATGCTTGCCTGGTTCACGGCGTATGATAAAAGCAAAATAGGCGGCTAACGTGATAAAAAGACGAGGAAAGGCCAGAAGCCTTTCCTTTTTCATTGCTGGTCACTAATTGCAGGCCACACTTAAATGGATTGATTAACCGGACTGGCGCAGGTTACGGGCAGCCTCTACCATATTTGCCAGTGCTGCGCGGGTTTCTTGCCAGCCCCGCGTTTTCAGCCCGCAATCCGGGTTTACCCACAACCGTTCAGCCGGAATATAACGGGCGGCTTTCTTCAGCAAATTTTCTATCCAGGCAACATCAGGTACATTAGGTGAATGAATATCATACACACCAGGCCCAATTTCGTTCGGGTATTCAAACTCTTCAAAGGATTCAAGCAGTTCCATATCAGAACGTGATGTCTCGATAGTAATGACATCCGCATCCAGTGCCGCAATGGAATCCATGATGTCATTAAATTCGCAGTAACACATGTGGGTATGAATCTGTGTTTCGTCTTTAGCAACCGCGGCGTTCAGGCGAAATGCTTCCACGGCCCATGTCAAATAAGCCTGCCAGTCACTCTGGCGCAGCGGCAAACCTTCCCGCAATGCAGGCTCATCTATCTGAATAATGCCAATACCTGCCGCTTCCAGGTCTGCCACTTCATCACGCAGAGCCAGGGCAATTTGTTTAGCAATCGTTTCGCGGCTGACATCTTCGCGAGGGAATGACCAACATAAGATTGTGACCGGACCGGTCAGCATGCCTTTCATTGGTTTATCTGTTAATGACTGAGCATATTTGGCCCACTCAACCGTGATGGGGGACGGGCGGCTGACATCGCCAGTCACGACAGGCGGTTTTACACAGCGCGAACCATAACTTTGTACCCACCCGTTTTGGGTGAAGGCAAAGCCATCAAGATGCTCGCCAAAATACTCAACCATATCATTACGTTCTGCCTCACCGTGCACCAGCACGTCCAACCCCAAACGTTCCTGCTCCTGCACCGCCTGGCGGATATGCTCCGCAATACTGGTACGGTAGTTGCCCGCATCCAAACGTCCCTGTTTGAAATCCAGACGCAGACCACGAATCTCTTTTGTCTGCGGAAATGACCCAATTGTGGTGGTCGGCCAGGCAGGCAAATTGAAATGTGCACGCTGCAGCTGAGCACGTTTTGCGTACGCGCTGGCTCGCTGGCTATCCTGTTCACCAATAGTGGCAAGGCGTTCAGCAACAGCCTGGTTATGCACACGGCGAGAATCAGATCGGGCCTGAATCGGGGTACTCCATTCAACCAGATTACGGGTATCACCACTGTTTAGCGCATGGGCAAGTAACGCCAGCTCTTCACATTTTTGTACCGCGAAGGCAAACCAACTTTTCACTTCAGCGTCAAGACGGGTTTCAACACGCAGGTCAATGGGGCTGTGCAGTAAAGAACAAGAAGAGGCAACCCATAGAGGGCGCTGGCCAGCAATACCTTTAAGTTGCTGGTATTTTTGTGTTAAGTCAGCGCGCCAGACATTACGCCCGTTAATAACACCGGCAGACAATAACCAGTCTGATGGCAGTTTGCGGTGTAATTCTGTCACATCATCATGGCCGTGAACCAAATCGACATGCACCCCTTGTACAGGTAATGCCGTGATAGTATCGAGGTTAGGAGTGATACCTTCAAAATAGGTAGTCAGCAGTAATTTGACCCGGCCACTCAGCGCCTGATAAGCCGGTTTAAATGCCTCCAGCCATGCCTTTGGCAATTCCAGAACCAGAGCGGGCTCATCAATTTGTACCCACTCAATACCACGTTTCGCGAGTTCATCGAGTACTTGTTGATAGACAGGCAGGATATCCTTTAACAACGATAAACGATCGAAAGCTTCACCCTTCACTTTACCCAACCACAGATAAGTCACAGGCCCCAGCAATACGGGTTTTACCTTGTGGTTGAGTGCCAGCGCTTCATCAACCTCATCCAACAGTTGTGTCCAGCCCAGGTGAAATGACTGCCCCAGGGTAAATTCCGGCACCATATAGTGGTAGTTGGTATTAAACCACTTGGTCATTTCTGCGGCGGCGGCAGGTTCCCCCGTTGGCGCCCGTCCACGGCCAATACGGAATAAGGTGTCGATATCAATACTACCATCGGCGTTTTGGTGGCGTGCAGGGACATTACCCAGCAACAGGCTGGTACCCAGGACATGGTCGTACCAGGCGAAATCGCCAACAGGAAGTATGTTGATACCGGCATCACTTTGTTGTTGCCAGTGACGAGCACGTAATTCACGCCCGGCTTCGAACAATGCTTCACGGCTCAGGGCGCCAGCCCAATAACTTTCCTGTGCTTTTTTTAGTTCGCGTCGCAGGCCAATACGCGGAAAACCGAGGGTATGGTTGAGGACAGTCATTTTTTCTTTCTCCATTTAGCCATCCAGATGTTTACACATCTATATTCCGCAGGTACTGTATATTCCTCAAGCGCAAAATCCTCAAGGCGAAGTGAAGGACTTTCATGATCGAGATAAAACACCTGAGAACCCTGCAGGCACTCCGCAGTAGTGGGTCACTGGCCGCTGCTGCTGCCGTCCTGCACCAGACGCAATCGGCCCTTTCTCACCAGTTCAGCGATCTGGAGCAACGGCTCGGGTTTCGGCTGTTTATCCGTAAAAGCCAGCCTCTGCGTTTCACTCCCCAGGGTGAAATTCTGTTACAACTTGCCGCACAGGTGTTGCCACAAATTCAGCAGGCGCTGCAGGATTGCCATGAGCCGCAACAGAGCACATTGCGCATTGCGATTGAATGCCATAGCTGCATACAGTGGTTGACCCCCGCTCTGGAACATTTCCACAAACTGTGGCCACAGGTAGAGATGGATTTTAAATCCGGCGTGACTTTCGACCCGCAACCCGCCTTGCAGCAAAGTGAGCTGGATATCGTGCTGACCTCCGATATTCTGCCACGTAGCGATCTGCATTATTCGCCGATGTTTGATTATGAAGTGCGCCTGGTTCTGGCTGCAGATCACCCACTGGCGGGGAAAGCCCGAATCAGCCCGGAAGACCTGGCGCGTGAAACACTGTTAATTTACCCGGTACAGCGCCAGCGCCTTGATGTCTGGCGTCATTTTCTGCAGCCAGCAGGCATCAGCCCCTCTCTGAAGAGTGTGGATAATACTTTGCTGCTTATTCAGATGGTGGCAGCCCGCATGGGGATTGCAGCCTTGCCACACTGGGTAGTGGAAAGTTTTGAACGCCAGAACCTGGTCGTAACCCGAACTCTGGGCGAAGGTTTATGGAGCCGGTTGTACGCTGCCGTGCGGGACGGAGAACAGCGCCAACCGGTTATCGAAGCGTTTATTCGATCGGCGCGCCAGCACGCCTGCGACCACCTGCCGTTTGTGAGGAATGCGGAACGACCCAGCGCCGATGCACCCACAGGGAAGCCAGAATCACTGCTGCGCCAGTAAGAAAACTGCTCCAGCGGGGCTGCTGTTGCCAGATAGCCAGGTTAACCAGCAGCCCGGCCGGGATATGCACATTGTTCATAATGCCAAGCGTTCCCGCATCCACCTGCGTTGCGCCATAATTCCACATAAAATATCCCAGCCCGGATGCAGCCACACCCAGCCAGACCAGTATGCCCCACTGTAGAGAGGTCTCTGGTAATTTATTTGGGTTACCCAATGTAAACCAGGCGATAACCGCCACAATCAGTGCCCCCAAATAAAACCAGGAAATGGCACTGTGCTGCGGCATTGGGTGTACTTCCATCAGGCGTTTGTAACCCACCATGCCAATGGCAAAACTGATATTGGCAAGTTGCACCAGTAACAGGCCGAGCCAGAAGTGATCACTCAGTTTGCCGTAACGAATAATCGCAGCACCGGCCACTGCCAGCAACGCGCTCAGCGCATAGCCCCAGCGCAACTTGCGGTGGCTCAGCACATCGTATATCAGCGTGACATACAGTGGAGTGAAGATGGTAAATAGCAGGAATTCTGACACTGTAAGGTAGAGATAAGCCCGGAAGCTGAACAGATACATCACGCCCAGTTGCATGGCGCCAACCAGCATATAGGACAATAACGTGCGCCATTTTTGCCCGCAGGTTCGCAGAAAAGGCAAAAAAACCAGTGCAGCCAGGCCAATACGCATCAGAACAGAAAAATAGCTGTCAACATGACCGGCGAGGTACTCGCCTATCAGGCTGAAGGAAAAAGCCCACAAAATAGTGGTGATTATCAGTAAGATCACGGCATATTGGCTCATAATGAAACGAACCAATATTTTAGCGAGACAGGCAGTTGCGCGCCCAACTATTTAGTTTACGAGTGGTTAAAATAAAACCACTCGTTAGTTAACTGCCGTTCTCAGGAGAGAAATAATTTCCGCAGATAATGCGGTACAGCATCAGTTACGTTGGTTCCAATCACTTCCAGTTCGGGCAACAAGTCTTTCAGGCGCTGATGAGCATTTCCCATGATGCAGCCTTTCCCGGCCATAGAGAGCATCTCTTTGTCATTCATGCCGTCGCCAAACGCGATACAGTCTTTTAACTGGTAGCCCATCGCCTTCGCAACCGCTTCCAGCGCATGGCCTTTTGAGACACCACCTGCCATCACTTCAAGGCAAGTAACGGTTGAGAAACTGACATTTACCCGGTCGCCCCAGCGGGCATTAATGGCCTGCTCCAGTGGCAGTAACTTCTCGTGGGAATCACAAGTAAAGAACACTTTGCTGACGCCATCGGTTTCCAGCATTCCTGGCTGGAATAGCTGGTAGTTAAATACGGCCTCACGAAAATACACCATATCTTCTGGCCGTGGCTGGCTGATAAACCATTCATCACCACGATAAACATTGGTGGTAATGTCTTTATTCCCTGCAACTATTCCGTACAAATCGCCAGCAATGTCCCGGTCTAAATCATGGGCGAATACCTGATTACCCTGGCTATCGTGCACCCGGGCACCATTGGACGTAATCATATACGACTGAATACCCAGGTTATCCCTAATCTGGCTGACATCAATATGGTGCCGCCCGGTAGCGAAAATAAAGTGGATATCCTGGTTTACCAGTAGCTTTAATGTCTCTTTGGCAAATGCCGTGAGCCTGTGCTCAGGCGATAACAATGTGCCGTCTAAATCCGACGCGACAACATGGTACATAGGCGATTCTACCTCTGGTGAAAATAACGTTAAGGCCTCATGCCTTTAATCTGCATACCGTGTAAAAAAATCCACAATGGCATGCAATGCAACAGCGCGCATATCGTCCTTTTCAAACAGGATCTCATGATACGCACCTTCTATGACGTAAGGTTTTCCCCCCTCACATGGGTGGCCCGCCGCGGCTCTAATTTCACAGAACTTATCGTGCATCCGGTTATCCACAACACGATCCTGTTCTGCCTGCAGGAGCAATACCGGCGTGGTCATAGCAGTGGCCTCTGCCAAAACCTGTTCACCTGCAAGGATACCTTCCCGCACCCAATGGTAAGTTGGGCCACCCACACGTAACCGCGGATCATCGGCATATAAACGCAGATTACGGCGGTAACGCTCAGGACTGTGGGTTAATGTATTCATTACAAAGGGCAGCGGTTGCCAGCGCCCGGTTCCCATCGCGTAACCTTCACTGATTTTTGGGTAACCTTCCGCCCAGTCAAGGATATGCCTCACCATCCAGTCTGGCAGGCGAATAACAATGCCAAACATTGGAGCGCATAACGCTACGGCATCACAAGCCTGTGGATTTTGGCTTAAGAACAGCGCCGTAATCGCGCCTCCCATCGAGTGCGCCAGAATAAAACGTTTTTTCCACGGACCCGGAGCGACTTCCTGCTGCCAGAATGACGTTAAATCATCGACATAATCACTAAAATTCACCACATGACCACGATGAGGATCGTCCAGCATCCGCCCGGATCTGCCCTGCCCACGATGATCAATGATTAATACGTCAAAGCCACAATGAAACAGATCCCAGGCAACTTCAGCGTATTTCACATAGCTTTCAATTCGCCCGGGACAGATAACCACCACCTGATGATGTTTTTTACTGCGGAAGCGGACATAGCGAATGGGAACACCTTCAACCCCTGCGAGCTCGCATTCTTCACGCTGCTGCCAGAAATCATTTAGTGGACCCACAGCAAAAGCAGCAAAGGCTTTTTCCCTTTCGGTCCACTCATTTTTGTGCTTTTTCATAGCAAGCATCAGCACCTTTCAATAGTGGAATAGCACTTTTTTTGTGAGCCGTAGCGCAACACCTGACAATGGCGTATTGTGACATAAAAGTGTGCTGATCAGGAATGCAGGATGAATCTCGAGTGGTGGTTTACCTATTTTATTACAACGATAATTTTAAGTTTATCGCCAGGGTCTGGCGCAATTAATACCATGAGTACCGCCATGAGTCACGGTTACCGGGGGGCTGCCGCATCGATTGCCGGCCTGCAAACCGGGCTGGCGATTCATATTGTTCTGGTCGGCGTGGGTTTAGGGACGCTGTTCTCTCACTCTCTACTGGCGTTCGAAATTCTCAAATGGGCTGGTGCCGCTTACCTGGTGTGGCTGGGTATTCAGCAATGGCGCGCTGCAGGTGCGCTTGATCTGAAAGCCCTGGCGCAACAACAACCCCGGCGCAAATTGTTCCAGCGTGCGACGTTTGTCAATCTGACCAACCCCAAAAGCATTGTCTTCCTGGCTGCTCTGTTTCCACAATTTATTGTGCCGCACCAGCCGCAGGTCATGCAGTATGTGGTGTTGGGCGTAACTACCGTTGCAGTGGATATTGTGGTGATGATTGGTTATGCCACACTGGCACAACGTATTGCGGGCTGGATTAAAGGGCCACACCAGATGAAGGCGCTGAACAGAGTGTTTGGTTCACTCTTTATGCTGGTGGGCGCACTGCTTGCCAGTGCGCGCCAGGCATAATTGCATGTTAAAAAGCAGGTGCTGATTAACGGGAAATAATCAGATGGATACCGAACCCGGTAAACAAGGCACCTGCCATCCCGTCAATCCATTTAGCCAGCCGCTGGTAGCCTTGCCGCATTTTAGGTAACGCAAACAGGCTGGCGACCACAGCAAACCAGGCAAAGGTTTCTAACGCAATCAGGCAAAACAGCCCAACGCGTTCTGGTGCGCCAACACTGTCACCAAGAAACAGTGAGAAAACACTCCCGAAATAGATAATGGCTTTGGGGTTAGCCAGGTTGGTTAGCAGCCCTTTCAGGAAGCTACGACCCGCCTGAGCCAGCTCAACTTGCTGTGTTGGCTCATGCGCCACTGGTTTTTTAAGTACACCCCGCAGCATCTGGAAACCCATCCAGCATAAATACAAACCACCACCCACCATAATAATGGTGTGCAGCCAGGCCATTTTTTCCAGAATAAGATGCAGGCCAAGCAGCGCCACACCTGACCAGACCATTACGCCACAGGTGATGCCCAGTACGCCCATAATGGCTTCACGGCGAGAGCGGCTGATAGCCGTTTGAGATACAAAAAAGAAATCCGGGCCAGGGCTTATCAGCGCTAAGAAATGCACCAGTGCCACGGACAGAAAAAGCATTAACATAATTTGCTCGCAGGAGAATAATCGCAGGAGGTATTATCCTGGCACGTTTCTCTGCTGCCCGCTACCAGGTTTCCCGTTCGTCCAGATGTTCACGAATCAGGGTCATAAAGGGTTGCCCAAACCGCTCGAGTTTACGCATTCCCACGCCATTTACGCTCAACATTTCCCCTGGTGAAACGGGTAACTGCTCCGCCATTTCTATCAACGTTGCATCGTTAAAGACGACATACGGTGGAATGTTTTCTTCATCGGCAATGGCTTTACGCAGCTTGCGTAATTTGGCAAACAACTTGCGGTCATAATTACCGCCAAAGGTTTTTTGGTGAGCACGCGGTTTCAGAACAGTAATACGAGGCACAGCCAGCATTAATGGCACCTCACCACGCAATACAGGCCGGGCCGCTTCAGTCAGTTGCAGAGCAGAATGGTTGGCAATGTTTTGGGTAATAAACCCCATATGGATGAGCTGGCGAATTACGCTTACCCAGTGTTCGTGGCTATGCTCACGCCCAATGCCATACACAGGCAGTTTATCGTGTTGCATATCACGAATACGCTGATTGTTGGCGCCTCGCAATACCTCCACCACATAACCCATCCCAAAACGCTGATTAACACGATAAATACAGGATAACGCTTTTTGCGCATCCACCAGGCCATCATAACGGCGTGGAGGATCCAGGCAAATATCACAGTTGCCGCATGCTTCCTGGCGACCTTCACCAAAATAATTCAACAGAACCAGGCGGCGGCAGGTTTGTGCCTCGGCAAAGGCCCCCATAGCGTTCAGTTTATGGCGTTCAATATCCTGCAACTGCCCTGCTGGTTTCTCATCCAGACAACGGCGTAGCCAGGCCATATCTGCAGGGTCGTAAAACAGCATCGCTTCCGCAGGCAGCCCATCCCGCCCGGCGCGCCCGGTTTCCTGGTAATACGACTCGATATTGCGTGGAATGTCGAAATGGACAACAAAGCGCACATTGGGTTTATTAATCCCCATACCGAAGGCTACGGTAGCCACCACAATTTGCACATCATCGCGCTGGAACTTCTCCTGTACCTCTGCACGCACACTATTTTCCAGCCCGGCATGGTAGGCACGCGCGCTTATTCCACGGCTTTGCAGGCGGGCTGCTGTGTCTTCCACTTTTGCCCGGCTGTTGCAGTAAATAATGCCGGATTTTCCCCGTTGCTCCTGAACATACCGCAGCAGTTGGTCAAGCGGCTTGAACTTCTCCATTAACATGTAGCGAATATTCGGCCGGTCAAAACTGCTCACCTGGATAAGCGGGTCATCCAGCCCCAATAAACGCGCAATATCAAGCCGGGTGGTATCGTCTGCCGTGGCCGTCAACGCCATAAACGGCACACCAGGAAGACGCTGGCGCAGTTGCCCAAGGGCTGCATATTCCGGGCGGAAATCGTGCCCCCATTGGGAAATACAGTGGGCTTCATCAACTGCCAGCATGACTGGGTTCCAGCGAGCCAGGTGGTCGAGGAAGTTATCCATCATCAGGCGTTCTGGGGCGATATACAGCAGGCGTATTTGCCCGTTTCTGCACCCATCGATAACCTGTTGTTGGTCTTCACGGCTTAATGAGGAATTCAGGCAGGCAGCGGCAACCCCGTTGGCGCACAGTTGATCCACCTGATCTTTCATCAAAGAGATAAGCGGAGAGACAACCAGCGTCAACCCGCCAAGCACCAGCGCAGGAATTTGGTAACAGAGGGATTTTCCCCCGCCGGTCGGCATAACGACCAGACAGTCACGGCCCTGAAGTGCCGTATTAATAATGGTTTGCTGGCCCGGACGAAACTGTTGGTAGCCAAAGGTCTCCTGTAACACTTGTTGTGCCAGTGACTCCCGATTCATCATTTCCGCCTGCGCCACACTCACTCCATCCGCTTAAAATAAAACAGGCGCTATTTTCAGCGCCTGAGTGAGAAACTGCAATGCTTTAAAACAGATCATTGAGCATAACGCCCAAACCAACGCGTGTCTGGTTGAAGTTGTAGTCTATCAGGGATTCACCGTAACCACTCCACACCTGAGCATAAGCCCGGACATGGCGGGTAATTGGGTAACTCACGCCGAATTCAGCGCCGCCGTAACCGGTATTCCAGTTATATTGCCCTTTCACACTCAGGACGGCATCACCCCAGCTATACGCCACACGCGCCTGGTAGTAACCCATATATTTGGCAATATCCGGATTATCATCAAGATTCCCCACCACATACCAGGGTTTCACTTCAACCATCCAGTCACCATTCTGCGCCATCAGGCGAGAATAAACGCGGTTCCAACTACGGGATGTGGGGTCTGAGCGGCCGTTAGAGTCATGGTTAAAACCCATCTCAACATCACGCAATGTCCAGCCAGCAAATTGATAGTCCGTGGCAAAACCCAGGAACAGTTGCGGTTCATAATTCGTTTCACGGAACGGTGAAGATTGGGACTTATTGGAAAGCTGCCACCAGGATTTCTGCGTATACGATGCACCCAGCACAGAGTTATCACCCAAAATCCCACGCCACAAAGGGAACGCGAGGCTCAACTGAAATTTCACTTCATCTTTGCGGGCGTGGTCAGCCCAGTCGTAGCTTTTTATCGCTTCTTTATTAATATCGCTACTTTCTGTGTAGAGCACATAGTTGGTATCGTAAGGATACAGAGTAAATGGGTTATCATGTTCCTGCAGCAGATTAGCAATAATACTACCGCGAACAGCCGGTGCATCATGCACCTCTTTCACCGTTGCTTCCTGTGCCCAGGCCGTGACCGGGAGCACGCACATCATTATCAAAGCAGAAAAATTCTTGCGCATCAGCCTCATTCTCCTGAAGCAATTATTATTGGTGTGACCCATTCTACATATTTCATTGTCCGATACGCACTCTTCTGCTCTTAAACTGGTTTAAAACATAAACGATACATAAAATAAACACCTCATTAACTAATGGTGAGTATCACTATGTCTGGCGTTATTCTTACCGCTGAAGAAGCATTGAAGTTGGTGGGTGATATTTTTGTATACCATATGCCATTTAACCGGGCTCTGGGGCTGGAACTGGTCAAGTACGTTCCTGATTATGCTGAACTTAGCTTTCAACACCAGCCTATGATGGTGGGGAACTGGGCACAAAATATTTTACATGGTGGCGTGATTGCCTCTGCGCTGGACGTTGCCGCCGGGCTGGTGTGTGTCGGCAGCACGCTCACGCGCCATGAAACCATCAGCGAGGAAGAGCTACGCCAGCGACTGGGAAAAATGGGCACCATTGACTTACGTGTGGACTATCTGCGCCCGGGGCGTGGCACTCATTTTACCGCCAGCAGCTCACTACTGCGTGCAGGTAATAAAGTGGCTGTTGCCAGGGTTGAATTACATAACGAACAAAAAACCTATATTGCCAGTGCAACAGCGACTTACATGGTCGGGTAGCCGCTTTTTCTGGTAAACTGCCTGTACACTTTTCCAACGCACACACACACTCAAATGGACAGCAGGCAAGTACGCTTAGGGGTTATCCTCGCCCTGATCGCCTATTTTATTTGGGGGATAGCCCCCGCTTATTTCAAACTTATTCAGTTTGTCCCCGCCAATGAAATACTGACCCACCGTATCATCTGGTCTTTTTTCTTCATGGTAGCGTTGATTTCGCTGAGCCGTCAGTGGCGCCAGGTGCGAAAAATTATCGCCACGCCAAAGAAGATTTTTGGCCTTGCCGTCTCAGCTGTATTAGTGGGTGGCAACTGGCTGCTCTTTATTTGGGCGGTCAATAATAACCATATGCTGGAAGCCAGCCTGGGCTATTTTATTAATCCGCTGGTGAATATTTTGCTGGGAATGATCTTTCTCGGTGAACGTTTTCGTCTGATGCAGTGGGTGGCCGTGTTACTGGCAGCCTGCGGTGTACTGGTTCAACTCTGGACTTTCGGGTCGTTGCCCATCATTGCGCTGGCACTGGCGTTCAGTTTTGCGCTGTATGGCCTGGTGCGTAAGAAAATTGCCGTTGATGCACAGACTGGCATGCTGATAGAAACATTATGGCTGTTACCTGCTGCTGCTATCTGGTTGTTTGGCATTACAGACACACCCACCAGCCATCTTGCCAACAACCCCTGGTCACTGAATTTGTTGCTGATGGCCGCCGGTATTGTCACCACGGTGCCGTTATTATGCTTCACCGGGGCGGCCACCCGCCTGAGATTATCCACCCTCGGCTTTTTTCAATATATTGGCCCAACACTCATGTTTTTATTAGCCGTAACGTTCTATGGCGAAGTGCCCGGGAAAGATAAAATGGTCACTTTCGGATTTATCTGGATAGCCCTGTTTGTCTTTGTTCTGGATGCATTATATACCCAGAGAAAAGTCAGATAATCCTTATAAAACAGAATACTGGCGTAGTATTCTTATTTATGTATTACGCCAGCTATACACCAGCAATCCAATTCCCTCACCTACCTTTTTTAGTACAACCACCACCTTACTATCAGGCAATACTGTTTCTATAATCTCCATGAACTGAACTCACATGCGCTGTGCGGGGTTAGGGTTAGCTTTCCCGGTAAGAAAACAACTATGTCTTTCATTATTAATTTATTCAAACCGTCACATAACGCAACTATTCGGCGCATACCCTTTTTAATCATCAGTGTTTTGTATTTCGTTCTTCAGGGCGCCCCGCTGATGTTTAATATGGGGAAATTCACCCTTATTTTTACGGTGATATTACTGCTATGGATTTATTGTAATGCGGGTGCTATGCGCTGCCGGGATATTGGTATAAAAGGCCGCTACTTCGTGATTCTCTGGATGAGCATAGTAGTGATCGGGCAAATTATGATTCGTATTTGGGGAGCAGATTGTGACTCTCCGGGTACCCGTTTTACTGCGACTATGAATATTTTGACTGCATTCTTTCTGGCTCTTACCCCAGGCAAGATAACGAAATAATTAACCAGACAATTAACCGCCATTTGGCAAGGGATAAAAGGTAACACGATGACTAACACAACATTGCCTGAAGAAAATTACGACTACCAGCAGGATCCTAAAGTAAAAGATAAATGGAAATTTCGCTTTGCTTTCATTGAAAAAATGGGTGGCTACAGCAACCCATTTTTTATACCAAAAGAAAATCGCGAAGCATTACGTAAGTTATCCTTTTGGGACCGCCAAAAAGTTCAGATAAGCTATCTGGCATTCTTTTTTGGCCCCCTTTACCTGCTAATTTTAGGACTGTGGAAAAAAGCCATAGTCTGCATTCTTGTGAGCCTGGTTGTTGCCATTATTGGTACTCTGATTCACTTCAGGTTTTTATCTTTCTGTTTCAATATTTATGTGGCATGCCAGACTATTGGTTGGTATTACGATTACAAAGTAAAAAACAAACAAACCTGGGGTATATAACCATAAAAAAAGCGCTGTTTTCACAGCGCTTTTTCTTGCCTCAAAGCATTAAGCGCTACAACCAGTTTTTCCGCTTAAAGTACAGGTAAGGTGCCAGGCCCGCGAGCATCATAAAGACGATGGCACCTGGGTAACCAAAGCTCCAGTGTAATTCCGGCATGAACTCAAAGTTCATCCCATAACTGGAAGCAACCAGCGTGGGCGGCAGGAATACAACAGATACCACGGAGAAGATTTTAATTATCCGGTTCTGTTCGATATTGATAAACCCCATCGCCGCCTGCATCAGGAAGTTAACTTTCTGGAACAAGGATTCGTTGTGTGGCAGCAGGGATTCAATATCGCGTAATACTTCGCGCGCCTGTTCAAGCTGCTCACCCGGTAAGCGAGCTTTACGTACCAGGAAATTCAGTGCCCGCTGGGTATCCATCAAACACAGGCGAACTTTCCAGCCGGTATCTTCCAGCTCTGCCAGAGTGGAGAGCGCTTCGTCGTACTCATCACCCTGTTGCCCTTCCATAATCACCCGGCTGAGCTTTTCCAGGTCGCTGTAAATGTTTTCGATTTCATCAGCCAGCTGTTCAATTTTGGTTTCAAACAAATCGAGTAACAATTCAAACGCATTACCGTCAACCATCAACTGTGTACGGGCGCGCATGCGGTAGAGACGAAATGCCGGTAACTCACGTTCACGCAAGGTAAACAGGCGACCATTACGAATGGTAAAAGCCACGGTTGAGTTGCCCGCGTGATCGTCCGCATCTTCGTAGAAGAAAAATGAGTGGATATGTAAGCCATCTTCGTCTTCAAAAAAACGGGCAGATGCCTCAATGTCTTCAAGCTCTGGCCGGGTCGCCAGGCTCTGGTCAAGTTCCGTTTGTACGCGTTGTCGCTCGTCTTCGTCTGGCTCAACCAGGTCAACCCATATCGCGTTGCTCAGGTTTTCAGCCTCTTCCACTTCGAGACGGGACAACCGATTATTTTCCAGTTGAAATGCGCTCAACATGACCGGGACTCCCAATGCAAAAATATCGGACAGTTCAGTGGGCACACAGAAACGGGGGTTTCAAACCAAGAAACAGACTGGCTCAACGCGACGGGAAAAGATGTCGCTGACAACCGCTAAGGCTATCAGCAATGAGGATAGCCTTAGGAGTTGCACCCCGAAAACAGGTGAAAGAGCCAGTATCTACTGGGTGTGTCCAAGGCGAATGTCCTCTTAGCGTAATCGTGCGCGCATGTTACGCCAGCGAAAAAGCAGCGTCAACAAACAACAGAACACTCGCAATTAATTAATATCTGTTATTTGTTAAGGTTAGCAGACAGCGCAGAAAATTTATTTTCCCACACAGAGTTACACCGTTTCGAGCCTGGCGTAAGCGGCAACCAGCCACTTAATGCCCTGGCCCTGGAATGCCACCTGCAAGCGGCTGTGCTCACCACTACCTTCCAGGTTCACAATAGTTCCCTCACCAAATTTAGGATGGCGTACCCGCTGGCCCAGCTTATAGCCACTATCGTTTTGCTCAATGGGCGTACCCAGCCGTTGGTGATTAACCGGGCGGGAAACCGTCGCACGTAAACGCACTTCCTCCACACAGTTTTCCGGTAGTTCGCCAATGAACCGGGAAGGGCGGTGATACACCTCTTTCCCGTACAGTCGGCGCGATTCTGCATAAGTCAGCGTAAGCTTTTGCATGGCCCGCGTGACACCAACATAAGCCAGGCGGCGTTCTTCTTCCAGGCGACCGCCTTCATCCAGCGACATCTGGCTGGGGAACATCCCTTCTTCCATCCCGACAATAAACACTTGCGGGAACTCCAGACCTTTCGCTGAATGCAGTGTCATCAGTTGTACTGCGTCCTGCCAGGTATCTGCCTGCCCTTCTCCTGCCTCCAGTGCAGCATGAGACAAGAAGGCCTGTAACGGCATTAAATCTTCGTCTTCGTCCTGGTAGCTGAACTGGCGTGTGGCTGTCACCAGTTCCTCAAGGTTTTCAATACGCGTCTGCCCTTTTTCGCCTTTTTCCTGCTCATACATCATCCACAAACCAGAATCTTTAATCACCCGGTCAGTCTGGACATGCAGGGGCATTTCTGCGGTATCGTGAGCCAGTGCATCAATTAGTTCCATAAAACGCTGCAGGGCAGACGCAGCGCGCCCGGCCAGGGCTTTATCCTGTAAGAGCTGGCGTGAAGCCTGCCATAGCGTGAGCTGGTTTTCTCTGGATGTCTGGCGCACAACATCCAGAGTGCGGTCGCCTATTCCCCGGGTGGGTGTATTAACCACACGCTCAAATGCCGCGTCATCATTACGGTTACTCATCAGGCGCAAGTACGCCAGCGCATCTTTAATTTCCTGGCGTTCAAAGAAGCGCATACCGCCATAAATCCGGTACGGCATGCTGCCCTGCAATAAAGCCTCTTCGAGCACGCGCGACTGGGCGTTGCTGCGATATAAGATGGCACACTGTTCCAGTGCACCGCCATTGTCCTGCCAGGTTTTGATACGGTTGACAACAAACCGGGCTTCATCCAGTTCATTGAAGGCGCAGTACAGCGAAATGGGCTCACCTTCGCTGCCGTCAGTCCACAAGTTTTTCCCAAGGCGCCCTGTGTTGTTATCAATCAGGGCGTTAGCCGCGTTCAGAATATTGCTGGTTGAACGGTAGTTTTGCTCAAGGCGAATGGTTTGCGCCCCCGGGAAATCCCGCAGAAAGCGCTGAATATTTTCCACCTGAGCACCACGCCAGCCATAAATTGACTGGTCATCATCCCCAACGATCATTACATGGCTGGTATCACCCGCCAGCAGGCGAATCCAGGCATACTGAATGTTGTTGGTATCCTGAAATTCGTCCACCAAAATGTGTGTGAAGCGATCACGATAGTGTTGGAGAATATGGGGCTTATTAAGCCAAAGCTCATGGGCGCGCAGCAGTAATTCAGCAAAATCCACCAGCCCGGCTCTGTCGCAGGCTTCCTGATAAGCCTGGTAAACCTTCAACCAGGTTTGCTCAACCGGGTTGCCATAGCTTTCTACATGTTGTGGGCGCAGGCCTTCGTCTTTTTTGCCGTTGATGTACCACATGGCCTGGCGGGCAGGCCACTGCTTTTCATCAAGGTTCATGGCTTTGATCAGGCGTTTGAGCAGGCGTAGCTGGTCTTCGCTATCCAGAATTTGAAAATCCTGTGGCAAGCCAGCATCAAGGTGATGCGCGCGCAACAGGCGGTGTGCCAGGCCGTGGAAAGTGCCAACCCACATGCCATTTTGCACGCTTCCCATCAATTGACCAATACGCTGGCGCATTTCTGCGGCCGCTTTATTGGTAAAGGTGACAGCCATAATGGAGTAAGGCGAGCTATTCTCAACCGACATCAGCCAGGCGATACGATGCACCAACACTCGTGTTTTCCCGCTTCCCGCACCTGCCAGAACCAGCAAATTACTGCGTGGTGCCGCAACGGCTTCACGCTGTTTATCATTAAGACTGTCGAGCAGGTAAGAAACGTCCATCAGCACCGCCAAATTGGGGAAAGGGGGGATCGTACCCCTGGAAATTTTTACAGCATTATATCAGCGCAGTGAGTGATGCCAACCGCGAAATTTCTACATGAGGTAGCAACCGGCTGTCTTTGGCCGTCATCAGGCTGGCCTGTTTCAGGTTAATCCAGCATGCCTGAACGCCACTTTGTACCGCGCCTGACACATCAGTGGTGAGGTCATCACCTACATGGAGCAACTCACCGGGCTGAAGACCCAGTTTTCGTGCCGCGAGCCAGTACATATCGCCAAACGGTTTTGAGCGGCCATCCGGTCCGGCACGCAACACAAACTGAAAATACGACTCAAGCCCGAAACGAGAGGGATCCGCATTACCATTAGTAATAGCGGCTAATGGCCATTTTCCCGCCAGTTTTGCCAGTATGGCATGAGTTTCCTGTGGTACTTCTATACGGTTACGCCAGTGAGCAAACTCGGCCATCACCGCATCCGCGCCTTCACGCGCCTGGCTATCTGGTATCCCGGCAAGTTGCATCGTGCGTTCTATCGCCCGCCAGCGCCACTGGGACACATCATGGTAAATCTCCGGTTCTTCTGCCCTTAATGCGTCACGCACACCAATAAAATCACTGGCTGTCAGTTGAGCCAGTGACGGGTGGTATTGTTGAAGAAACTGAAGCGATGCCTGAGTAGTTTTTTGAATTACTGGATAGTTGTCATACAGCGTATCGTCCAGATCAAATGTCAGAGCGGCAATCCGGCTCAGTGGACGGTAAAAATGCATTACGATTTCCCCCGCCTGGCGCGAGGATGCGCTGCATCATACACCGAGGCTAAATGTTGAAAGTCGAGGTGGGTATAGATTTGGGTAGTCGATAAATTGGCGTGCCCCAGCAATTCCTGTACCGCTCGCAAATCACCACTGGATTCCAGCATATGTGTGGCAAATGAGTGGCGTAATTTATGAGGATGGACATGGCTGTTAAGCCCCTGGCGCACTCCCCATTCAGCAAAGCGTTTTTGCACGTTACGCGCTGAAATACGTTTACCCTGGCGGGATAAAAAAAGTGCGTCATCATCGGGTCCAAACAGCAAACGCAGTTCCAGCCAGTGCTCAACCCATTGCACCGCACTACGGCCAACAGGCAACCTGCGCTCTTTACTCCCTTTCCCCATCACCCATACCTCACCACTGGCGAGGTCCAGATGGCGGCAATCAATATTGACCAGTTCCGATAAACGCAACCCGGCACCATACATGATTTCCAGCATCGCCCGGTCACGCACAGCGAGTGGGTCATTAATATCGATATCCAGTAACCGGTTGATGTCATCCACATCAATATTCTTGGGCAAATGGCGTGGCGCTTTGGGGCTGGCGACACCTTTTGCCGGGTTTGCATCCAACTCACCCTGAGCAACCAGCCAATCGAAAAAACTGCGCAGGGCAGAAAGGCGTAATGCCATGCTGGCAGGTTGCAGACCATGCTTGCGGCTTAATACTGCAAAGCGTTTCACTTTGTTGCTGTCGCACTGAGCCCAGTGTTGTATCCCAATATCCGCCGCCATACTGATAATAACCTGCAACTGGCGGCCATAGTTGAGCAAAGTCAGTGGGCTTAGCTGCCGTTCCACTTTCAGGTAACGCAAATATTGGTCAACACTCACCTGCAAACCGCTCATAACCGCTCCACCCAACGTTCCAGTAACCCCGGTAATAATGTACTCAGTTCCTGCAAGAACTGAGTTCCCTGGCCTGCACAATAGTGCTGAGGGTCACGGCTGGAGAATACCAGTACACCTAAATCACCTTGTTCCCCCAGTAATGACATTGCTACTGAGCCTACTGCTTTTTCCTGCGGCAACATCACCAGCAATTCATTACCATTGAGGCCGCCAAGATAATGCGACTGGTCGCCAAAACGTTGTACGCGCAATGGCTCAAACAGTTGCCGGCTCAACGCCAGGTGAGTAAAACAGGAAGGTGCGCCAATACGCCATTTATCCGGAAAGAGCCGTAACGTAGCACTGGATAGTTTCATCTCCTTTGCCCAACGAGCCAGGCGTTCAAGAAAAGACTGAAAATCCGGGGCTGACGCCAGCCGACTTTGTAGTTTCAGTAGTCGGTAAAACAGCCCTTCATTTGCCATTGCCTGTTCAACCAGCAAACCCATATTGGTTTCCAGGTTATCAATCCGGTTCCGCGACCTGGCCATATGCCATTCAACCAGTGACACCGCTCCCCGTACCGGGTGCGGTACACAGAGTTGCTCAACCAGTTGTGCGTTACGAATAAAAAAATCAGGGTGACGACGCAGATAGTCTCCGACCATCTCGTCTGTCAGCTCAGGCAAAATATCTTGCTGTTCTCCGACGTTCTTCATAGATGTATAAACCCATCATAGACATGAGTGGCAGGCCCGGTCATATACAAAGGATGCCCAGGACCTTTCCAGGCAATATCTAACCGGCCACCAGGCAGGTCAACCCGCACTTGTTCAGCCAGTAAACCTTGTTGTATACCGACAGCCACTGCACCACAGGCCCCACTTCCACAGGCCTGGGTTTCACCTGCGCCGCGTTCATAAACCCGCAGACGGATATGCTCAGGGTTAACCACTTCCATAAAACCAACATTCACCCGTTCAGGAAAGCGGTCATGGCTTTCTACCAACGGCCCCAGCAATGCCACTTCAGCTGTCGCAACACTTTCAACCTGAATCACACAATGGGGATTACCCATTGATACTGCGCCACAAAGAACCGTTTGTTCTGCGACGCGCATAATATAGGTTTTTTCCATTTTATTAGCGCGGAAAGGAATACGGCCAGGTTCGAAGTCCGGTTCGCCCATATTCACCCGTACTAAATCATCGTCCGTCACTGTCAGAACCATACGCCCATTGGCAGTACTGACAAAAATATCTTTCTTGTTGGTCAGGCCCTTCAGACGCACAAAGCGGGCAAAACAACGCGCGCCATTGCCACACTGTGCAACTTCACTACCATCCGCATTAAAAATACGGTAGTGAAAATCCAGCTCAGGATCATAAGGTGGTTCCACAATCAGTAACTGATCAAACCCCACTCCCAAATGCCTGTCAGCCAGGCGGCGGATCATATCCGGAGAGAAGAAGACGTTTTGTGTTACCGCGTCAACCACCATGAAATCATTGCCAAGCCCATGCATTTTGGAAAACTGCATTTAGAACTCCCTTCCCCAGGTCATGCACTGGGGTGCTACTGGGTGACAACCTGCGTCGGGTCGTCGCCATACCCACGATCGTTTTGATCAGGTGCGGCTGATTGCGTCGACGATGCTGGTTTTTCAACATGTTCGGGTGTTTTGTTGTCTGCCGGAGGGAAATAGAGTGGGCCTTTTAAACCACATCCACTGAGGCTAAACATTGCCAGCGCCATGGCCAGCGGATAAACGAGTTTCTTCATTCTGCAGTGCCTGTATATCGTTATTGTTATCTATCATCGCAGGTGAACCCTGAAAAGCAATAGCCAGAGTCTGAGGAACAGATAATTCCCGCCAAAAACACTTGCTTACTCACGAGTCTGTGAGCGGTATTTTAATTTCCCACGCTGTGCTTTTATACTGCCTGCACAGCCTTATAACGGGAAGCGAAACATGAACGATTCTGAATTCCACAGACTGGCCGACGAACTGTGGATGGCCATTGAAGAATATTTTGATAACTGGGATGGCAACAGCGATATCGACTGCGAGATCAATGGTGGTGTACTGACACTGAGTTTTGAAAATGGCAGCAAAATCATTATTAACCGCCAGGAGCCACTGCACCAGGTCTGGCTGGCAACCAAAAGTGGTGGCTACCACTTCAACCTGAAAGAAGATACCTGGGTATGCGACCGTAGCGGAAAAACTTTCTGGGCCTTACTGGAAGAAGCCTGCTCTCAGCAAGCTGGTGAACCAGTCAGCTTCCAGTAATTACTGCTGATATTGTTGCAGTAGTGTCGCAGCGTTGCCATCTGATGCCAGCGCTGCGGCTGCGGTAACAGACTGAGCACGGTACGGAATGACCTGGGCGCGCCCTTCCCCACTCACAATCTGGTAGAACTGTGGCAGGTTGAAGTTCACAAAGCTGGAACCATAAGTGAAGCGATCATGGGATGAGGAGTAGAACCGGCTGACATCCCGAACCAGCTCTTCAATACTCCCTTCACAGTGATGGTAAACTTCAGCGCGGTTACCTTCATCCAGAATATAGATGTTGAACCCTTTGTCACTGTTGGTTTCTTCAAAGAAAAACTGAATAATCCCTTCACTGGCAAACCCGTCAACAACCGAAGGGAGCTGGACATGGTTGGTTTCAACCTGAACCGACAACCCATGCAGTTTGTTATGAGAAATCGCCCCATAAAACTCAATGGCGTTTTCCAGTTTCTGCACAGACACATTCAACCGTTCAAAGAACAGCCCCCAGGTTTGCCCGGCAACACGCAACGCTTTAAAACGCCCGGGTTCAAGACGTGTGCTCGACAAGCGTAACTCAATACATTCAGAAACCAGTTGCAGAACACGGGTACGAATTAACCCACGCAAATGCTGGCTGTAGCAAAATACCTCAACGTTGTCTGGTGGCGCTGCATCCTGGTGCATTTTACCCAAAATCGTTTTTAACGCTTCAATCATGGCCTGCTCGCCATTGAAATGCAGAGTACGCACTTCATTCCATGAGTTGCGATACAGCAAATCAATACTGCCAATCAGGCATTTTTGTTCTTCACCGAAACTAAAGACATCCAGCTTACGGAAATCAAAATGCACCACCTGGTTACGAAACGCCGTCGTCGGGTCATATTCCAGGTTGACAATAATCGCGAGATGGCGAATTTCGCATGGGCTGTACAATGCCTTAGGTGTTGGCGCTGGCAGCCTGATAGGGAAATGATGGGATACATCCGACACCATTTCCTGCAATTTTGCCAGGTCACAGATACCATTGCCTTTAATGAACAGGCGGGTACGCGGTGTTAATAAACCATTGAAGTAGGCCCAGGCCACCAGTTTGTTCAGATAACGGTTATATTCCAGTGGCTGATGGCTGATAATCGTGTCCATATGCGGCGCACGGTTATACAGATACCACCCCGAACGATTTGCCCGGCCTGGCGGTACATGAATAAAGGTCAGATTCGGTTCAGACAGGTCTGGCGATATTTGTGGGTTAACCAGGGTGACTTTCCCCGGCAGAGCTTCAAAGGCGGCATAGAGCTTACGCGTCAGAACCCCGATATCTTGTGGGCTGGCACTGACACTCAGATTGTTGCGACGGGCAAAACGAATCAGGTTGCGATAGCTTTGCATCATCGCATCCAGCAATTCATTATGAGCATTGCGGACTTCGTCAATTTTCCAGTTAGCCCGGTTATCCAGCATAGCCAGGCGCTGTTCATCCCAGCCCCAGCTTTTCACTAACTGCCCGATAACCTCACGCCGCCAACCAACACAGGCACGCTCCCGGCTGAGTTTTTCGCATACTTTCAGATAAAAACAGCGGCGAACCAGGTCAAGGCGAGTGGTATCTTCTATTGCAGTTAAATACTGGGTAACCCGTTCCAGCATCATGCAGTACGCATCGAGCCCGAACGAGACAATTTCACCGTTATGCAGGTGTTGTTTGATGTCTTTGGCTAACAGACTGGTATTGGGATATTCCCAGGAATACGCTTCCAGCAACAGCGTTTTCAGCACGGCTTTATACGGGGAATCAATACTTTTATACAACTGCCATAAACTGGCGCCGAAGTATTCTTCCGCAGACAATGAGCTCAGCCCACCCAGATCCAACCATTCGTTAGGGGTCAGCACGCCTTGCGCATAGAGTTTCATAACATAGTCGTCATAGCTCTCTTCCTGGTCACAGGGCACCATATTCCACAGAATACGTTTCCCGGCCAGGCGCACTGCGGTGCGGTAAAATTCGTCCAGCAGTAAAATATGCTGTGTAGAACCGCAATCTTCGCCACCCAGACTCCCGCTCTCGTTATGACGAAAACGGTTTTCATCGATCAGGAAGAAACTGACTTCCACGCCTAACGACGCAGCCCAGCCCTCCAGTAACGCACACTTGCGCTGGAGCAAACGGCGTTCTTCATTGTCCAGCCACGCCTGATGACACACCCAAATATCCAAATCAGACGAACAACTTTGCCCAACCGATGAAGTGCTCCCCATGGAGTACACACCAGTAATGGGTAATTCACTGGTGTTTTCTTCTTGCGGGAAAGCGCCATATTTCAGCTCAAGGCTGTCCAGATAATGGCGTTGTGTATCATCAGGCGTGTACAGACAAATTCCATGGGGAACGTTGCCATCAAGGTACCCCGGCATTTGCGGATGATGGCAATGCAATAATGTAGGCAGCAGACTGTAAACCTGCTGAAAAGCGGGTCCCATTGCAGCCAGGGCGCGATCCACGCGCAGTTGGTTTATGGCATCCAGTCTCTGTTTAAGAGTCTCAATATAGAGGTACAAGACGTATCGCCTGATTGGTTACAGTATTTCAAAAACGTAATCCGCATGCTGCCTTTAATGATTATAGAATGAACAGGCTGGCAATTGGTGAAAACGTGATCAATTTAACACCACGAGCATTGACCGTAAAGAAAGATGCGCTAAGTAAGTCTAGCATTCGGGCGCATCTTAATACACTTAAACTGACACTTTCAGGATAAACCCCGTTGAAACTGACACGCTTCCTCTAACAATGGTAGGATGATATTCAAGCGTTTTTTACGGTAACTAGCATGGTAGACAAAGTATTACGAATTGCCACCCGGCAAAGCCCGCTTGCGCTGTGGCAAGCACAATATGTCAAACAACGTTTGCAGGCATACCACCCGGGTTTGCAGGTTGAACTGGTTCCGATGGTCACTCGTGGTGATGTCTTGCTTGACACTCCCCTCGCAAAAGTGGGTGGTAAGGGCTTGTTTGTCAAAGAACTCGAACTGGCGATGCTGGAGAATCGGGCTGATATCGCCGTTCACTCAATGAAAGATGTACCAGTTGCCTTTCCCGAAGGCCTGGGGCTGGTCACCATTTGCCAGCGGGAAGATCCACGCGATGCGTTTGTATCCAACCACTACACCAGCCTTGACTCACTTCCACAAGGTGCAGTAGTAGGAACATCCAGCCTGCGTCGCCAGTGCCAAATTGCGGCACGCCGCCCTGACCTGCAAATTCGCTCATTACGCGGCAATGTCGGTACCCGGCTGGGTAAACTGGATAGCGGTGAATATGATGCCATTATTCTGGCTGTGGCTGGCTTAAAACGCCTTGGACTGGAAGAACGGGTTCGTGAAGCGCTGGCACCAGAGGTAAGCCTGCCAGCCGTTGGGCAAGGTGCGGTGGGTGTTGAATGCCGCCTCACTGATACATGGACTCGTGAATTACTCGCGCCACTGCATGATACCGATACGGCTATTCGGGTAATTGCCGAGCGGGCAATGAATACACGTCTGGAAGGTGGTTGCCAGGTACCAATTGGTAGTTTTGCAGTGTTGGAAAATGGCCAGTTATGGTTACGGGCACTGGTTGGCGCACCGGATGGTTCACAAATCATCGCAGGTGAGCGCCGTGGTGAACCGGACCAGGCTGAAACAATGGGTATTAGTCTCGCTGAAGAACTATTGGCACGCGGTGCGAGCCAAATTCTTCACGACGTTTATCAAGGTGAAAAACCGCAATGAGTATTTTGGTCACTCGCCCATCGCCTGATGGGGAAGCGCTGGTTAGCCGTCTCAGGGCTCTCGGGCGAGAGGCCTGGCACTTTCCTTTGATTGAATTCGCCCGGGGGAATGCATTAAGCCAACTCCCGGCGTTACTGGGCGAGCTTGTGCAGGGCGACTTACTGTTTGCTGTTTCCCGGAACGCGGTGCAATTTGCCCAGAGCGAGCTTACAGCAACCCGGTCAACCTGGCCAGGTCATATCCGGGCATTTGCCGTTGGGCGCACTACTGCTCTGGCACTGCATACCGTGAGCGGGCTGCCAATTAGCTACCCACGGGATCGGGAAACCAGCGAAACCTTGCTACAATTACCTGAATTACAGAATGTTGCCGGGAAACGTGCGCTTATTTTGCGTGGCAATGGTGGGCGGGAATTGCTCTCTGACACGCTGAGTGAACGAGGTGCGGCTGTGACAATCTGCGAATGTTACCAACGCCAACCCTGCCAGTATGATGGCCTTGAAGAGGCCTGGCGCTGGCAAAATCGTGGGATCCGCATACTGGTGGTGACAAGTGGCGAGATGCTCACGCAACTGACGAACACGATTCCCGAATTATATCGAACTAACTGGTTATTCCGCTGCCGGCTTGTAGTCGTCAGCGAACGGCTGGCACAGGTTGCCCGGGAATTGGGCTGGGAAGAAATCACTGTCGCCGAACATGCTGATAACGATGCGCTTTTGCGCACCCTGCAATCACTTTATTAATGGGATGCCATAATGACGGAACAACATAGCGACTCCGCCGCAACTGACGAAACTCGGGTGGAAGAAACTCCAGTATCACAAAACACCGGCACAATACGTCATGCGGAAGACAAGAAAAAGCATAGTGGAAAGGCAGGAATCGCGTTAGGCGTGGTTGCAATCGCCATTGCGCTGGCTTGTGGTGCCGGGATGTGGACCTGGACTAAACATCAACTGGCAACACAAACATCGACCAGCGATACCATAATTGATCAGTTAACCGCTTTGCAGCATCAGCAAACGCAGCAGAATGCCGCGTTGCAAAAAACCGTTGAAGCACAGGCCAGTGCGCTCGCGCAGGCACATAAACAGCAACTGGCCCAGGCAACGCAACTCTCTGAGCTGGAACAAAAAGTGGCGACCATTTCTGGTTCAGATGCAAAAACATGGATGCTGTCACAGGCGGACTTTCTGGTAAAACTGGCCGCCAGGAAGTTATGGAGCGACCAGGATGTCACTACGGCAGCGGCGTTACTGAAAAGTGCCGATGCCAGTCTGGCTGACATGAATGACCCCAGTTTGCTCCCTGCCCGCCGAGCAATCACGCAAGATTTATCCACATTGTCTTCCCTGACACAAGTTGATTATGACGGTATTATTCTGCAGCTTAATCAGCTTACCAACCAGATTGATAACCTTCGTCTTGCAGATAACACCACTGATGACACGCCAATGGATGATGACAGCAGTGAGCTGTCTGGTTCCTTTAGCCAGTGGCGTGAAAACCTGACGAAGAGCTGGCACAACTTTATGGACAGTTTTATCACCATACGCCGCAGGGATGAGACGGCAGTCCCGTTACTGGCACCAAACCAGGATGTTTACCTGCGCGAAAACCTGCGCTCACGCTTATTAGTGGCCGCCCAGGCGGTTCCGCGCCATCAAAACGAAGTATATAAACAGGCGCTGGAAAATGTCTCGACCTGGGTACGCGCTTATTACGATACCAACGACGCAGCGACTAAAGCCTTTCTGCAAAGCCTGGATTCGCTGAGTCAGCAAGATATCAGCATGGATGTCCCGGATTCGCTGCAAAGCCAGCCAATTCTGGAAAAATTAATGCAAACACGCGTGCGTAACTTATTGTCCCAACCAGGCGTTAGCGCAGGCTCCGGCAACATAACTGCACAGCCGGCACAGGGAGAGTAATCATGCTGAAAGTCTTGTTGCTGTTTTTATTATTGATTGCAGGCATCGTGCTTGGCCCAATGCTGGCAGGGCATCAAGGGTACGTACTGATTCAGACAGATAATTACAACATTGAAACCAGTGTAACCGGGTTGGTTATCATGCTGGTCCTGCTGATGCTGGTGCTGTTCGCGGTTGAATTGCTGCTGCGTAAAGTATTCAGAACCGGTGCACGTACCCATGGCTGGTTTGTGGGCCGCAAACGCACACGCGCACGTAAGCAAACCCGGCAGGCCTTGCTAAAACTGGCCGAAGGGGATTACCAGCAAGTCGAGAAACTGATGGCTAAAAATGCCGATCATGCAGAGCAACCTCTGGTGAACTACTTACTGGCAGCTGAAGCAGCTCAGCAGCGAGGCGATGAAACGCGCGCTAATCAGCATCTGGAACGAGCCGCTGAGCTGGCCGACAATGATCAGATCCCGGTAGATATTACCCGGGTACGTTTGCAACTGGCCCGTAATGAAGATCACGCGGCACGACATGGTGTGGACAAGCTTCTGGATATTGCGCCACGTCACCCGGAAGTATTGCGTCTTGCTGAACAGGCTTACATTCGTACGGGAGCATGGAATGCCTTGCTTGATATTCTCCCTTCTATGGCAAAAGCCGGAGTTGCAGATGATGCGCATCGCGAAGCGCTGCAAGAACAGGCATGGCTGGGATTGATTAACCAGGCTATGGCCGAGCAAGGTAGCGAAGGGTTGAATAACTGGTGGAAGAATCAGCCACGCAAAACCCGCCAGCAAACCATATTGCAAGTAGCGATGGCAAAACGTCTGATTGAGTGTAACGATCACACCAGTGCAGAGAAAATTATTCTGGCCGGTTTAAAACGCCAGTACGATGACCGGCTGGTGACACTGATGCCACAGCTCAAGTCAGGCGATCCGTCTGTGCTGGAAAAAGCATTGCGTCAGCAAATCAAACTACAGGGTGACCGTCCGTTATTATGGCGCACGTTAGGGCAGTTACTGATGCAACACGCAGAATGGCAGGAAGCCAGTCTGGCGTTTCGTGCCGCACTGAAACAGCGCCCGGACGCCGAAGATTATGCCTTACTGGCAGATACTCTCGACCGTCTGAAAGAGCCCGCTGAAGCAGCAACCATGCGCCGGGAAGGCCTGTTGTTGAGTGTTACCCCCAGTGATAAGCCAAAAAGCTAACAGCCCCTTCTTCCCATAAAAAAACACCTGCCCACTGGGCAGGTGTTAAATCAGGTCATATAACAACAAGCTTGGTGCTTCACTCAACGTTATGTCCATGGTGTTTGATGAGGGTGAAACCGACATCTGTCTTTGGACGATAAGCACCGCAAAGGGCTCTGCATCATTCCTGGCATTATGAGGCATAAAGCGAACATAACAGGTGGAATGAGCATCTACCCGTCTATTCTTGCACAAATGATGCCAAAGTTACAGTCAGATTATTCAGGCCTCAGGCCACGGATGGCGGGCTTTCTCACCACATCTGAACATGCCATATTCCTCTGGTAAACACTGAATGTCGGGCATTAACGACAGGCAAAAACAAATCGAACAACAAGCCTTTAAAATCATAATGTTAAATGTTACTGACTGGAGACAATTTCTGAGGAGCGGGTTGCTAAATCGCAACAAAGGGAGGTAAGTAACGATTTATTCTGAATAACCATTATTTCAGATACAAAAAAACCCCGCCGAAGCGGGGTTCTAAAATGGTCGGCGAGAGAGGATTCGAACCTCCGACCCACTGGTCCCAAACCAGTTGCGCTACCAGGCTGCGCTACTCGCCGAAATACTGCTATTTTACTTTTTTAAAACCTAAGTTGTGGTGCGAGGGGAGGGACTTGAACCCTCACGTCCGTAAGGACACTAACACCTGAAGCTAGCGCGTCTACCAATTCCGCCACCTTCGCATTCCACTAAATAATGGGGTGGCTAATGGGACTCGAACCCACGACAACTGGAATCACAATCCAGGGCTCTACCAACTGAGCTATAGCCACCACTGTAAATCTTTCGCGGTCATTCTACCACCGCAGCTCAAAGCGCCTCACTAAATGGCGCGCCCGACAGGATTCGAACCTGAGACCTCTGCCTCCGGAGGGCAGCGCTCTATCCAGCTGAGCTACGGGCGCGTAGCGCCGTTGCGGAGGCGGATATTACGGACTTAGTGCCCACCTGTCTAGTGCTTTTTTTAAATAAAAAGCGCGTTTGGTTATGTTCTGTGCAACCTGTCGCTTATTTAGCTGGTTCCTGCACATTTTTAACCCGCTTATTTCGTAATACACACCAAATCAGTGAAATCCCCCCGAGGAAAGCGACGCCCACAATCAGTGAGACACGCGTTTCTGGGTTTAACCCCATACCTACCAGTACACAAGCCAGGAAAGCCAGCGTCAGGTAGTTTGCCCACGGGAACAGCATTGACCGGAACGGATGCGATGCCATTGCGTGCTGGTGAACCGCCCTGAAACGCAACTGGCTCACCAGGATAACAAACCAGGGCAACATACCCGGTAACACACTGGCACTGTATACATAAACAAAGACACGCTGTGGCGATGGAATAACGTAATTCAAACCGGACCCAAGCAGCAGGATGACCACCGAAACTGCAACAGCGACAACAGGCACGCCATGGCGTGATACATGGGCCAGCTTAGCGGGTAGCTGGCCATTTTTAGCCAGGGCATACAACATGCGTCCGCAGCTATACATACCACTATTACAGCCTGAGAGCGCGGCCGTCAGCACCACGACATTAATAATCGCAGCGGCGGAAGTAATGCCAATACGCGCAAAGGTCAGCACAAAGGGGCTGCCACTACCACCTACATCCTGCCAGGAAAACAGCGAGACAATAATGAAAATAGCGCCAACATAAAAAATCAGGATACGCCAAAAGATTTTACTGATAGCCCGGCGCAAGGTCACCTGCGGGTTTTGTGCTTCTCCAGCTGTAATCCCCACCAGCTCCACACCCTGGTAAGACGCCACTACAATACACAGCGCGGTTAAAAAGCCTTTCCAGCCCCCGGCAAAGAACCCGCCATGAGCGGTGAGATTATGCAGCCCGACCGGTTGCCCATGGTGCCCAAAACCAAAGAAAATCACCGCCAGACCAACCACTATCATCACAATAATGGTGGTTACCTTAATCATCGCAAACCAGAATTCGATTTCGCCATACAAACGTACAGCAGCCAGATTAGCCACAGCCACCAGAGCAACGGCAGTCAGCGCCGGGATCCATTGTGGCAACTCAGGGAACCAGAACTGGGTATAAACCCCTACCGCAGTGACTTCCGATATACCTACAGCCATCCACATGAACCAGTATGACCAGGCAGTTAAATACCCCCAGTACGGGCCGAGATAACGGTGAGCATATACCGCAAATGAGCCTGCTACAGGTTCAAGGAAGAGCATCTCCCCCATTGAGCGCATAATGAGAAAGACAAATACCCCAGCCAGCAGGTATGCAAGCATAACAGAAGGCCCTGCCCATTTAAGGGTGCTGGATGCCCCCATAAACAGCCCAACCCCGATTGTGCCCCCTAATGCAATAAGTTCGATGTGCCGCGCCTGTAAGCCACGCTGCAGAGTGTTTGGTTGTGTTGCCATAGAAACGTTCCTGTACTTCGAAAGCTGCCCGGTTATGCCGGTTCTTGTGTTTCCCGCTACACTTGCGTGCCGGGAAGTTTAAAAGTGGGCAATACTTGATGAATTTTGCGGAAATAGCAAATTGAATAACGGGACAACCGCAGTGTCAGATGTAACTAACAAAGCCACAGGAAGGAAAAAGCGACGGGATAAGTCATTGGCAGCAGACAGGCTGCCAGCGACACAGAACAAGAATTAAAGTTGCCCTGAATAATACCAGCGTAAAAAACGCACTAAACGCAACTGACGGCCAAGGCGGCTGGGCTGTGACAGCAAGCGATAGAGCCACTCAAGCCCCAGGTTCTGCCAAAATCGAGGTGCGCGCTTAACATGGCCGGTAAAAACATCATAGGTGCCACCGACCCCCATATATAACGCATCAGGGTGAACCCTTTGACAGTCTCGCATGACCTTTTCCTGCCTGGGCGACCCCATAGCAACCGTAACAAATTCTGCACCACTGTGTTTGATTCGCTCAAACACTGCTTGTTGCATCTCTGGCTTAAAATAGCCATCCTGCATACCGACAATATTCACATTCCAGCAGGCCTTTAATTTATTAGCCGTTTCCTGCAATACATCAGGCTTTCCTCCTAATAAGAACACCGCTGCTCCGGTACTTCCGGCCTTTTCCATCATGGCTTCCCACAGATCTGCGCCCGCGACACGAGATACCTGAGCCTGTGGGTATTTTTTACGAATAGCCTTTACAACGCTGATGCCGTCAGCATATTTATACTCCGCCCGGTCAACCAGTTCACGAATCGCCGTATCATCTTCGGTGACCAACACTTTCTCTGCGTTGATAGCAATTAATGTGCCCTTACATAACACACCGTCAGGCCATAAAGCTTCCAAAGCGTGAGCCATATTACGCCAGCCGAGAATATTCAGATGCCGGATACGGTATTCAGGCACCATTAATGTTGTTTTCATGATGTATTTGTCAGGAGTTTGAAGTGGTGGAAACCTGAGCCTCAGGACGGAGTGGTGTTTTCACCAACCCACTCACGTCAAATAGCCAATAAAGCAGCTTAGCGGCTACCAGGCAGGCACCAAAGATAACCATAAAGAACACCACTCGTGAGCCAAAGGCATCCAGCCCTTCGCGTGCGAGCACAATCATGTTAAAAATAGCGCCAAAGCAAAAGCTGTGCAGTATCGCAGTAACATAGCGGTTTTCGCTGTTTTGCCCCAACGCGTACAGCCAGTCAAACCATTTAATTATCCCCCCTACAGCAACTGCCCCAAGGGGAATAAAACCCACGCCGCCCATCACCAATAACGAACCAATCAGGGTCGGTGATATTGCCAGCCCGGAATGGTTATTCAACACATCCCAGGTGAAATAATTTGCGGTATTCAGCACCAGATGTGGGCGCTCCGGCCACAACCATGAAGGGATAAAAACATAAAAATCACGCCATAACGGCGCCACTCCCTGGAAATGAATCTCACCATAGTGCTGTATCAACAACGCCAGATTCTCCCAGGGAGAGAAGGTATCTCGTGTTAAATACAGGAAGGTATAGAATGCCTCAGCGCCGCGGACATCCAGCCCATAACGCTTCAGAGCCAGCCAGAACATACCAACGATACCCAGAACTCCTGCGCATGCCAGCATCCACAGCGTTATCCAGCCACGAATCAGCCCAATAAACAGGAAAATAGCAAACGCGATAATAATATTTGCCCGGGTCCCACCTACAATCACATACGTCAGCAAGCCAAAACCAACCGTACTGACCAGAAAAAACAGCCAGGCACGTTTGGTTTGGTAAAGGGAATAAACTACAAGCATGGCCGGAATAAAGAAATAAAAGAAACGCTTAAGCGCCACACCCGACACTTCGCTTGAGAAGATTTGGCTGTATGAGTGCAAACGAAACAACAGGAATCCATTGTGGGCAAAGAAAATACCCAACGTCACCAGAGAAATCACCATCAGCAGCCCACAAGTAAGCTGGGTTTCTACGCGGTTCATGCGGAAAAAAAGCTGAACAGGAGCAGACGTTTTCCTCAGCCGGGTTTTATAAACCACATAATAAATGGCATAAAAACTGGTGGCGGACAGTAACGCCTGCAACAGAATACCCGGCGGCGCGACATCGGTATTAAAGCGAAAATAGAGCGTACAGGTAAGTGGGAAGCCGAAATAAAACGTCAGCAAAAACAACAACGAAAAAAAGACATTAAAACTGAAGCGCACCCGACGAAACTCCTGTAACGTCAGCGTGCCAATAAACAGGATGGATAGCAGCCAGACAATAAACAGGCCACCAAACTCAACCAGACTCATGCCAAATCTCCCGAGGCAAGGTGAATAACGTGTTTCCAGCCCGCAATATAGGCAGGATTAAAAAATGCGATAGTGTTCTTATCTACCAACGAGAGCTCGCGCTGCGCTTCATGAATCAGTGCCTCAGTCAGCGTATCATCACTGAACAAAACGGGCACATGTTGTTCTGCCATGTCCCGCCAGAAAGGATTCTTGCGGCTTAGCACGCAGGGTATGCCCGCCTGAATTAACAAGCATAGTGTACCAATCCCTTGCTGACGTTCAAAAATGAAATAACCGAGGTCGCACTGGCGTAACAGCGTGAGATAGTCATCAAACGCCAGCTTATCTCGCAAAATAGTAATATTTCCGGCAGAAAACATCGACTGCCCCACCTGAGTGACGGTATCAATATAAGCCTGATTATTGGGTGGATAACCCATCGGCACCACCACCTGAACAGTATCACCAAATTGCTTATGCACCGCCTTTAGCGCAGCAACGTGGGCATTGGTCGGGTCGCCAGAGTTACCCACCAGCACAGTCAGTGGCCCGGTTTTCTTCACTGCCTCAAGCGAATTCAAAGCCGGGTCCATACGCGTTGGGAAATAGAGCAACTCGCCAGGTACCCGTGGCGCACGAGTCCGGAAATAATCCAGATCACCTCGTGTTGCAAATACCCGACCTACCCGGCGTTGTGCCAGACGGCGTAACAGGTAAAACAGCCGGTAACGAAGGCTGTGTGATGTTTCATACAGGTCAGCCCCCCAAATATGCCACCAGGCCTGATGTCGCTTAATAGCACCGGAAAGCAATGCCAGCCAGATTCCCGGATTAAATTGCCCGTGGAAAAAGAAACGCAGCTCACGCCGCTGCTTTGCCTGTTGTTTGACTGCTTCACACAAGGTTTTTTTTGAGGGAAAGCAGGTGATATCCAGCGCTGGGTACTGCGCTACAATGCCAGAATCAGATGAGACGACGAAAAAAGTGCGGCTCGCGGACGTTTCTGTAGCAAGGTGTTCGCTGAAAAAAGTGAGAACAGTTTGGTTATGGTGCGGGATATCCGAACCTAACACATGAATCAGAGTAGTCATTGTCTGCGCCAGATAAAAAATACGCTACAACAAAGCGCAAAATAAACAAGATAAGTCGCCATATAGGCCTGCGCGGCACCCAGTGCACCATGTGCCGGAATAAGCCAGTGAGAAAAGCCTGTCAGCAAGACAAACTGGCTGACTTCTGTCAGCAAATAACAACGCAGTGAGGCTTTTGCAATCACCAGGTAACCAAAGACATAAGCACTGACTTTGAATACGTCCCCGGTCAGTTGCCAGGCAAACAAGTCACGCATTGCAGCAAACTGGTGGGAAAACAGTAACCAGATAGCAAAATCCCGCAGCAACCAGACCATAAAACTGGCGGCCATCACCGCCGGGATCACAAACCGGAAAGCTTTGCCTAATTCACGGGAAATATCTTTTTTTTCCGTCAGACGCGACAAGGTCGGAAGTAAATAGACACTAAATGACGCGGTAATAAACTGCAGGTAGGCGTCTGAAATACTGGTTACCCCTTGCCAGATACCCACGGCTTCCCAGGAGTAATGCGCTGCCAGCAAGTTACGCATCATTACCCAGGCGACAGGCAACGTGACAGTCGTCATCAGAGCCATGATGGTAAAACGTACATACAGGCGGCTCTGCGCATTATCCCAACGGGGGCGGAACCAGGTCAGCGGGATTCTCCCCCTGCGCCATAGCACCCAGGACGCAGGCAAAGCAATCAGCGCCGGCACTAAGGCAATCCCCAATAACGCACCATGGTAACCGCCCAGCCGGTAGCAAATATAGTAAGCTACAACACCAACAACACTCCCGGTCATCAATGCCAGTGCATTCCCGGCGGCATCCCGAAAACCTTTGAGTACAGCCAGGACCAGGTTTGCCCAGGCTATGCCCATTTGTACCAGAGCCACCAGGCAAATCAGCCCCTGATAATCACTGGAACCAAACAAAGCAATACTGACGGGCCGGGCTGCCAGCACAAAGAAAACCGCGAGCAAAGCCGAAAAACCCAGGACAATAGCCGATGCACTACCTACCACTCGTTGTAATGCCGAGTTGTCGTGATGATGCTGCGCAATACTTCGTGTCACGCCATTAAAAATCCCTGCCCCCGCCATGACACCTAATACAGTAACCAACTGGCGGAAGTTTCCAGCCAGACCAACACCGGAAGGACCGAATGAAACCGCCAGTAATTTAACGACTAATAAACCTGCAGCTATCTTGACCAGTGTGGACGCGGCGGTCCACACACTTGCTCTGGCTAATGACATCAGGAGAAGTAACTCAATAGCGTAGTGATAACCGTGCGCTGATTAACTGGTGCCAGATTATAGAATAAAGGCAACCGCAGCAGGCGTTCACTTTCTGCCGTAGTGAAGTGGTCTTCTCCATGAAATTCGCCAAAACTCAGACCTGCCGGGCTGGAATGCAACGGAATATAATGGAAAACAGCCAGGATCTCCGCTTCTTTCAAAAACGCAATCAGCGCATTGCGATCATCCATATCACGCAATTTGATATAGAACATATGCGCATTGTGGCGGCAGTTTGCCGGGATGGTGGGTAACTCAATGCGCCCTGCCCGCGCCAGAGGTTCCAGAGCACGGAAATAGTTGTTCCACAGAGCAACACGCTGCTCATTTACCCGATCAGCCACTTCCAGTTGTGCCCACAGGTAAGCCGCCTGTAAGTCTGCCATCAGGTAGCTTGAGCCAAGATCACGCCAGGTGTATTTATCCACTTGCCCACGAAAGAACTGGCTGCGGTTAGTGCCTTTTTCACGAATGATTTCAGCCCGTTCGATCAGCGATGCCTCGTTAATCAGCGTTGCACCACCTTCTCCACCGGCTGTGTAGTTTTTGGTTTCATGAAAACTAAAGCAGCCAATATGGCCAATAGTCCCCAGTGCCCGACCTTGCCAGGTCGACATCACCCCTTGAGCCGCATCTTCAATCACATAGAGATTATACTGTTCTGCAAGACGCATGATGGTACCCATCTCACAGGCAACACCGGCGTAATGAACCGGCACAATCGCACGGGTTTTTTCGGTAATGGCAGCTTCAATTTTCGTTTCATCAATGTTCATCGTATCCGGGCGAATATCAACAAACACGATTTTTGCCCCGCGCAGCACAAAGGCATTCGCTGTAGAGACGAAAGTAAATGAAGGCATTATCACTTCATCGCCCGGCTGAATATCAATCAGCATGGCGGCCATTTCCAGAGAAGCGGTGCAGGATGGCGTTAACAGGACTTTCTTACAGGAAAAGCGATGCTCCATCCATTGCTGGCAGCGGCGAGTAAACCCGCCATCACCACATAACTTCCCGCTTTCCATCGCAGATTGCATATATTCAAGTTCAGTTCCCACTATGGGTGGGGCATTAAAAGGAATCATCTTTTCTCACCTGTAGAGCCAGTACGCTGTGCCAACTGGCTGTGCACCACTTAAAACATAGCGGCGCAACGCTGGCAAATTGCCAAACTGCGTTGCGACATGTAAGCCCGCTATTTTTTGCTGCCGGCACCAGCCTTGTGCCAGTGCCATTAATACTGCCCCAGCACCCTTACCGCCCAACAGCCCGACTCTTGCCTGGTTGCCGGGTAACCGCCGTAGGGTAACAAACCCTGAGATCAGACCTGTGGCATCATAAGCCAGCAGGCAAACATCATCAAAAGTCCCCCGTACTGCATTTTCCACCCACTGACCATAAAAACGCCCGCTTTCGCCAGGCGCATACCATGGCGTACCAAAACGGCTGTGAGTGAACAATGTTTCAGCTAAGGTACGCAACGCAGGAATATCATGTTCCCTGGCAATGGGAAGTGGTTCAGACTGCCCGCCAGGAGGGAGATCTACACTCAACACAAAATCCATTTCTGCTTCCACCACCTGAAACCCCAGTGTCTGCAAAGCCGACAGCCGGGCGGTATCGGCGGCGTCAATTTTTGCCTGTACCCGTGACCAACAAGTCAATTGCGCCACAGTGAGTGGCGCAGCAGAATCGGAAAAATGGATAATTCCCGAATGAATGTTGAAAAAGGTGCTTTCCCATTCAAGGGGTTCAACGCTTGCGTGAATAACCACGTAACAACTCCTGCAGGTACTGGCCGTACCCAGTCTTCGCCAGAGCCTGTGCTGCACGGCGGACATCGTCGTCATCCAGCCAACCGTTACGCCAGGCTATCTCTTCAAGGCAGGCAATTTTGAAGCCCTGGCGCTTTTCTACTGTTTGCACAAAAGAGCTGGCTTCCAGCAGGCTATCGTGAGTACCAGTATCCAGCCAGGCAAAACCACGGCCCAGTTTTTCTACCGACAACTCACCTTGCTCCAGATATATTTGGTTAATTGAAGTGATTTCCAGTTCGCCGCGCGGTGACGGCTTCACCTGGCGAGCATAGTCCACTACCTTGTTGTCATAAAAATACAACCCGGTTACTGCCCAGTTGGATTTTGGTTTTTGCGGTTTTTCTTCAATAGACAGCGCCCGGAAATTATCATCAAAATCCACGACGCCAAAACGCTCAGGGTCCATCACCTGGTAGCCAAAGACTGTAGCGCCTTGCTTACGTGAGGCTGCATGATGCAGTTTAGGGCTGAACCCCTGACCAAAAAAGATATTGTCGCCAAGAACCAGGCAGGAGGCATCACCATCAAGAAAGGTTTCACCAATCAGAAAAGCCTGTGCCAGCCCATCGGGGCTTGGCTGTTCAGCGTAACTCAGGTGTACGCCAAACTCGTCACCGGAGCCAAGCAAACGTTGAAAATAAGGTTTATCTTCCGGCGTCGTAATGATGAGAATATCGCGAATTTTCGCCAACATCAGCACAGACAGCGGGTAGTAAATCATGGGTTTGTCGTACACAGGTAATAACTGCTTGGAGACACCACGCGTAATGGGGTGAAGACGTGTCCCCGTTCCCCCTGCAAGAATAATTCCCTTCATGCGTTACTCCTTCTCTTTACCTGGCAGCCCCAAACGTTGGCCCTGATAAGAACCATCCAGCACCTGCTGCCACCACGTTTTATGCGACAAATACCAGATAACCGTTTTGCGCATCCCACTTTCAAATGATTCCTGCGGAAGCCAACCCAGTTCCCGGGCAATTTTGGCTGCATCAATGGCATAACGCACATCGTGCCCTGGTCTGTCAGCAACAAATGTGATTAAGTCACGATAATGGCTGACACCAGTTGGTTTCTCTGGCACCAACTCTTCCAGAAGAGCACAAACCGTTTCGACCACTTCCAGATTCGTGCGCTCATTATGACCACCAATATTCCAGGTTTCACCGGTTTTACCCGTGGTTGCCACCAGGTAAAGTGCCCTGGCATGGTCATCAACATACAACCAGTCGCGAATCTGTTGCCCATCGCCATACACTGGCAGCGGTTTTCCAGCCAGGCCATTAAGAATGGTCAGCGGTATGAGTTTTTCCGGGAAATGATATGGGCCGTAGTTGTTAGAACAGTTAGTCACTATGACAGGCAGGCCATAAGTACGGGACCATGCACGCACCAGATGATCGCTGGCGGCTTTGGACGCACTGTAGGGGCTGCTGGGTGCATAAGGTGTTTGTTCGGTGAAGAAGCCGTTGCCGCCGTGCAGATCACCATAGACTTCATCGGTAGAAATATGGTGGAAACGGAATGCCTGCTTTTTAACCGGCTCCAGAGTTTGCCAGTAATGGCGTGCCGCTTCCAGCAAGGTATAAGTGCCAACAATATTGGTATCGATAAACGCAGCAGGACCATCAATAGAACGATCCACATGGCTTTCTGCAGCAAGGTGCATCACGACATCTGGCTGGTACGAATCCAGAATACGCGCCATCTCAGGTCCGTCGCCAATATCAGCCTGTTCAAATGCAAACCCCGGTAATGATGCAACCGGCGCCAGGGATGACAGGTTACCCGCATAAGTCAGTTTATCCACCACCACCACGGAATCACGGGTTTGTTCAAGAATATAACGCACCACGGCAGAGCCAATAAAACCTGCCCCTCCTGTCACCAACACTTTTTTCATCGCCAGACTCCTTTTGTATCCACCACCCAACGCTGTTTAATTGCCTCCGGAGCAATCGCGCAGAATGGGGCGTGATCCACTAACATAACCAGAATATCGGCATGTTTTAGTGCATCCTGAGTCTCTGTCAGTTGGCAATGAGCCAAACTGGCCGGTAACTGGTGAATGTTAGGCTCTACCACCAGGGTTGTTCCACTGTGCCACTCAGCAATTAACCGGGTGATTTCCATGGCCGGGCTTTCCCGCAAATCGTCGATATTAGGTTTAAATGCCAGGCCAAAACAGGCAATGGTGAGTTCACTGGCTTTGCGGCCACTCTCTACCAGGCAATCGGCCAGCGTCGCTTTCACCCGTTCAATGACCCAGTGCGGTTTGTAGTCGTTCACTTCGCGTGCTGTGCGAATCAGGCGTGCCTGCTGGGGATTTTGTGAAACAATAAACCAGGGATCCACCGCAATGCAGTGCCCACCGACACCAGGGCCGGGCTGCAAGATGTTCACGCGTGGGTGACGGTTAGCCAGGCGAATCAGTTCCCATACATTGATGTCCTGTTCGGCACAAATCAGTGACAGTTCGTTCGCAAACGCGATATTAACATCACGGAAACTGTTCTCAGTCAGTTTGCACATCTCGGCAGTGCGAGCATTCGTTACCACACACTCCCCTTCCAGGAAAATGTTATACAGTGCGCTGGCGCGGGTGGAGCATGTTGGTGTCATCCCACCAATTACGCGGTCATTTTTTATCAGTTCCACCATGACCTGGCCGGGTAACACGCGTTCCGGGCAATAGGCGATATTCACATCCGCCTTATCACCTGCCTGTTGTGGGAAAGTGAGATCAGGGCGCAGTGCTGCCAGCCATTGTGCCATTTGCTCGGTACTGCCTACCGGGGAGGTCGATTCCAGAATAACCAGCGCGCCTTTTTTCAATACCGGCGCAATGGATTCAGTTGCCGCTCTGACAAAGCGCATATCCGGTGCATGAGCATCCTGAAATGGTGTGGGAACCGCAATCAGGTAAGCATCCGCTTCAACCGGTACCTCTGATGCCCGTAAATAACCCTCCTGAACGGCCTGTTTTACTACGAGATCCAGTTCGGGTTCGACAATATGAATTTCCCCACGATTGATGGTGTCAACAGCATGCGCATTGATATCCACGCCAATAACCTGTTTCTGCCGTGAGGCAAATGCCGCCGCCGTGGGTAACCCAATATAGCCAAGACCAATCACGGATATGGTAGAAAAATTCATAATGTTACCTGGTTGTTTTTTAACGCGGTTAAAATACGCTGGCATGCCATGCCATCCCCATAAGGGTTATGCGCTTTGCTCATTTGCTGGTAAATAGCATCCTGTGTCAGCAACTGTGTAACAGCAGCAACGATATTGCTTTTATTCGTTCCCACTAACCTCACTGTTCCGGCATCAATCGCTTCAGGGCGCTCAGTGGTATCGCGCATCACTAAGACCGGTTTACCCAGTGAAGGTGCCTCCTCCTGAATCCCCCCTGAATCAGTCAGGATGAGCCAGGCGTGGTTCATCAGCCATACGAAAGGCAAATAATCCTGAGGTTCAATCAGCGCCACGTTTTCAACATGCCCCAGAATTCGGGTAACGGGTTCACTGACGTTAGGGTTCAAATGCACAGGATAGACAATTTGCACATCAGGCCAGTTGGCAGCAATTTCCGCCAGTGCATGGCAAATCTGCTCAAACCCACGGCCAAAGCTTTCCCGACGATGCCCGGTTACCAGGATGGTTTTCTTGTCGTTATTGAGGAAGGGGTAGTGCTTTTCCATTCGTTGGCGCAAAGCGCTGTCCTGCAAAGCGCGATCACTGACTGACAGCAACGCGTCTATCACAGTATTCCCCGTTACAAAGATATGCCTGTCTGCCACATTTTCATGCAGCAGGTTTTGGCGGGCGTTATCTGTGGGGGCAAAGTGATAATGTGCCAGCCGGCCAGTTAATGTCCGGTTTGCTTCTTCCGGCCAGGGTGAGTAGAGATCCCCGGTACGTAACCCGGCCTCAACATGCCCTACGGGGATTCGCTGGTAAAATGCCGCCAGGCTGGTAGCCATGGTAGTGGTGGTGTCACCATGAACCAGAACCACATCAGGCTGATACGATATCAGGATGGGCTTTAACCCTTCCAGGATTCGACAAGTGATTTCAGTTAACCCCTGACCCGGTTGCATGATATTTAAATCATAATCCGGAGTGATTGAGAAAAGATGCAGCACCTGATCCAGCATCTCCCGATGCTGGGCGGTGACACAAACTTTTGACTCAAAAAAAGGGTCATTTCCCAGAGCATGGACCAAAGGAGCCATTTTGATAGCTTCAGGTCTTGTGCCAAAAACGGTTAAAACTTTCACGTTTATTCTCTTTCTTTGGGAGACTTTATAATGGTAGTTCGCTATGCCTTGCGGCGTGCCAGAGCCACTCCGGCCCCAACCAACGCACCAATAAAGCCCCACATTACTAATAAGAAAACACGCCGCGGACTGTCCCGTTTAACCGGTTCTTCCGGTGTTCTCAGATAGCGGTATGTTTGAAAGTTATTATCAAGTACTGGCCCCACCGCCAGCGTAGCCAGCATGGCGCGATTTTGCTCGTAATCCATATTGTAATCAGGCCCGGTTGCTTCCAGGTTTTCCAGTTGCGCTTTCAACAGGGGGCGCCCCAACATAAACAATTCAGAAGGCGGCAGTTCCTCAGCCGGTGAGGTAAGCTGGTTATGAGTAATATTTTGCTGCTCCGCTATCGCCAGCGCAGCCTGAATGTTATGCAGCTTGCGCTGATACACCGCTTTCGCCACTGCATCCTGGCGTTTAATTTGTGCCTGCATCTGTACGGTACGCGCCGCCCATGCACCTCTCAGCTCACCATTAAGATGATGAGCAGCACGCTGGCTGGCGAAAGCGATGTACTGCCGTAACAGGTTATTCGCTGATGGCGCATTTTCTGCCTCGAGGCGGGTACTGTCGTTAGTGTTATGTGCCGGGTCTGCAGGGATAAACTGGATATTATTAATCAGCTCATCCAGCAATACCGCATTATTATGACTGTTACTGGTCTGGCGCTGTTTGTAATAATCTGTCTGCAACCAAAATGCCCGCCGGGTATCCCAGGAAGACAACTGCATCACGAATTCTTTATAGGCCTCAGCCATTGGCGAAGGCTGGTCGGGCGAAATCAGTGATGATTTGATATCCAGGTTTTGCAAAAACTGCTGCTGAGAGTAGAAGCTGTTCAGCATATTGACTGTTGGCTGGTCCGTAATTGCGGTAGCACTCCACTCTTGTTTGGCAAGAAAGCTATAGACAAGCGCCAGCAACCCAAACAGCACGGCAACACCGGCAATCCATGCTTTTCCTGCCCACAGTGTGCGAAACAGTTCACGGATATCCAGCTGGTTATCCACCCCATATTGCTCATCAGTTGACTCTTGTCTCATTGTTTTCCCGAAAATTATTTGGTTAACGTTGGATTACGGTGAGAGCTACGACGAATACGCCGTTTGACACGTTTGATGAAACGCACAACTTTCCATGCTCGTTTTATACAGTAGCCGTACAGCAGAAAGGCAGGCAAAAAGCACATCAACATGCCCCATTCTGGCATCAGTTGGAAATACTCGCACAGCACGCCAAAAGTGGCTAACAAGGCTGCCGCCAGGGTAATCAGGACAAATGCCTGACGGGATGAAAAACCGGCCCGCATTATCAGGTGATGAATATGCTGCCGATCAGGTGAAAAGGGGCTCATGCCTTTCCGGAGCCGACGGTACATAATGGCAACCATATCCATCAGCGGAATGGCAATTACCCACAACGCGGTGACCGGATTAATCGGTGGGTTCTCCCCCTGTGTGGTTTCCAGTAATATCCAGATAATGGTAAAACCAATCAGGGTACTGCCCGCATCGCCCATGAAAACTTTATAGCGACGCCCCAGTACACCCAGGTTGAGCAGAATGTAAGGCATAATGGCGGCAATCATGGCAAAGCACCACATTGCCAGGCTCACCTGGCCGTTAAACCACAGGATGATACCCAATGCGGCAAAAGAAACACTGGAAAGCCCGCCCAGCAGGCCATCAATACCATCAACCATGTTAAAGGCGTTGATAGCAGCCCACACTGCGAACAAAGTCAGAAAATAACCGAAGGGGCCAAGCTCCATTTCCCATGCGCCAAACACATGACCCAGGCTGCTCAGATACAAATTGCCCATAACCATTATGACAATGGCAATAGCGGCCTGAACAAAAGCGCGGAATTTCACGCTGATATCAAACCTGTCATCAAGTGCGCCGACCAGAACCAGAACACCCGAGCAGGTCAGATACAACTTTGCATGGGGGACGTAGTAAAGTGAATTAATGCTGGCGACAAGAAACGCCGCACAAATACCGACATAGACAGAGATACCACCGACTAAAGGGACGAGCCCCTGGTGCCGTTTTCGGTAGTTAGGACGGTCTACAAGACCAATCCGTTTTGCCATTTTTCTGGCAAAAAAGAGGAAAGCGAAAGTGAAGAAAAAGACACACAGGATGTCCGTACTCATACCGAGTAGATTCACGTTAAATAACTCTCTGCGCTACATGCACAAGCAAAGGGCACTATTGTAATACGCAAAAAATGTCGAAGGTATCCGAAATCCTCTTACTTCTTTTTGCTTCCACTGCCCGGATGTTACCAGCCTCAATGCTGGCGATGGAATTATAGCAGATAAAGAAAAACGCCACGTCAGTGCGTGGCGTTCCCCGAGTTAACCTGAAATTATGAGCGCTTCATCATGTCGAAGAACTCGTCATTGGTCTTCGTCATCGCCAGCTTGTTAATCAGGAACTCCATTGCGTCAATTTCACCCATCGGGTGGATAATTTTACGCAGGATCCACATTTTCTGCAGTTCTTCAGAAGTGGTCAACAGCTCTTCTTTACGGGTACCGGAACGGTTGTAGTCGATTGCCGGGAAGACGCGTTTTTCCGCAATCTTACGGGACAAGTGCAGTTCCATGTTACCGGTGCCTTTAAATTCTTCGTAGATAACCTCGTCCATTTTGGACCCGGTATCAATCAGCGCAGTTGCGATAATTGTCAGGCTGCCGCCTTCTTCAACGTTACGCGCAGCACCGAAGAAACGTTTCGGGCGATGCAATGCATTCGCATCCACACCACCAGTCAGGACTTTACCTGAAGCCGGTACCACGGTGTTATAAGCACGCGCCAGACGGGTAATGGAATCGAGAAGAATGATAACGTCTTTTTTATGTTCAACCAGGCGTTTTGCTTTCTCAATCACCATTTCAGCAACCTGAACGTGGCGGGAGGCTGGTTCGTCAAACGTAGACGCGACCACTTCGCCTTTTACCAGACGCTGCATTTCGGTTACTTCTTCCGGACGTTCGTCAATCAGCAGAACCATCAGCACGCAATCAGGGTGGTTATAAGCAATGCTCTGAGCAATATTCTGCAGCAGCATTGTTTTCCCTGCTTTTGGCGGAGCCACAATCAAACCACGCTGGCCACGGCCAATCGGGGAAGCCAGATCCAGCACACGAGCGGTGAGGTCTTCTGTTGAACCGTTACCGCGCTCCATACGCAAACGTGAGTTGGCGTGCAGTGGAGTAAGGTTTTCAAACAGAATTTTGCTACGTGCGTTTTCTGGCTTGTCGTAGTTAACTTCGTTAACTTTCAGCAGCGCGAAATAGCGTTCACCTTCTTTCGGCGGACGAATCTTACCTGAGATAGTGTCCCCGGTACGGAGGTTGAAACGGCGGATTTGGCTGGGAGAAACGTAGATGTCATCAGGACCGGCGAGGTAGGAGCTGTCTGCAGAACGGAGGAAACCGAAACCATCCTGCAATATCTCCAGTACACCGTCACCAAAGATATCTTCCCCACTTTTCGCATGTTGCTTGAGAATAGCGAAGATGATGTCCTGTTTGCGCATACGGGCAAGGTTTTCCAGCCCCATATTTTCGCCGAGAGTAATCAGCTCAGAAACCGGCGTATTCTTTAATTCGGTAAGATTCATAGTGGTGGGTTCTTAAACTCGGGGTAAATCTCGAACTTAGTATCATGAAATGGTATGGAAGGGTTCATCCATGCCTGTTAACAGTTGCCGCTTATGTCTGACCGCTGCCTGGTTGAGGAAAAACACAGAACTGATTCGATAAGACGGAATAAGGGGACAACCCTGAATAAATTACTTAGCTTACAAAAAACGCTTAATACAGAATTTGCAAGGCTTTAGGGATAATACAAGATTCAAACGAAAGACATGTTCAAAAGAAGTTAGCCATAACTTAGCACGACAAATGCCGGGCGTCCAGCAGTCCACAACATTTATGGAAAACTGGATGCGCCGGCAAGGCAAAATTATGCCAGGTTTGCGTCCAGAAATTCTTTCAGCTGACCTTTAGACAATGCGCCAACTTTCGTCGCAGCGACTTCACCGTTTTTGAACAACAGCAGGGTCGGAATACCACGGATACCGTATTTCGGAGCCGTGCCTGGGTTCTGATCGATGTTCAGTTTGGCAACAGTCAGCTTGCCCTGATACTCATCTGCAACTTCATCCAGAATTGGGGCGATCATTTTACAAGGACCACACCATTCTGCCCAAAAGTCAACCAGAACTAACCCATCAGCTTTTAGCACATCCGTGTCGAAACTGTCGTCGGTCAGGTGAATAATTTTATCGCTCATGTTTTACTCCACAAGATTATGCCTGGGTGGTTGGTGTAGCATTAACCAACACAAAGGTTGACTTTATTTCACCGGATACGCTTTCGTAAAGCAATAGTTAGCTGATATTCTATCACCCTTATGAGCAAAACACATTTAACCGAACAGAAGTTTTCCGACTTCGCCCTGCACCCTCAGGTGGTAGAAGCCCTTGAAAAAAAAGGGTTCTATAACTGCACGCCTATTCAGGCACTGGCACTTCCGCTGACTTTAGCCGGGCGGGATGTTGCGGGGCAGGCGCAAACCGGTACAGGCAAAACGATGGCGTTTTTAACGTCAACGTTTCATTTTTTACTCTCTCATCCTGCACCAGAAGGTCGCCAGACTAACCAGCCGCGCGCATTAATTATGGCGCCAACGCGTGAACTGGCGGTGCAGATTCACTCTGATGCGGAACCACTCGCTGCGGCAACTGGCCTCAAAATGGGCCTGGCTTATGGTGGTGATGGTTATGATAAACAGCTCAAAGTGCTGGAACAGGGTGTTGATATTCTGATTGGCACAACCGGTCGTCTTATCGACTACGCCAAACAGAATCACATCAATCTGGGTGCGATTCAGGTGGTGGTGCTGGATGAAGCGGATCGTATGTACGATCTTGGCTTTATCAAAGATATACGCTGGTTGTTCCGCCGTATGCCGGCTGCCACGGAACGTCTCAATATGTTGTTCTCAGCAACCTTATCTTACCGGGTGCGTGAACTGGCATTTGAGCAAATGAACAATGCTGAATATGTCGAAGTGGAACCGGAACAGAAAACCGGCCACCGCATTAAAGAAGAACTGTTCTACCCGTCCAATGAAGAAAAAATGCGTCTGCTCCAGACACTGATTGAAGAAGAGTGGCCGGAACGCGCAATTATTTTCGCTAACACCAAACACCGTTGCGAAGAAATCTGGGGGCATCTTGCCGCCGATGGTCACCGTGTCGGTTTACTGACTGGCGACGTCGCACAGAAAAAACGCCTGCGCATTCTGGACGAGTTCACGCGTGGTGATCTGGACATCCTGGTTGCCACCGATGTCGCCGCTCGCGGTTTGCACATCCCGGCGGTTACTCATGTGTTCAATTATGACTTACCGGACGATTGCGAAGACTATGTGCATCGCATTGGCCGTACCGGGCGTGCTGGCGCCAGTGGGCACTCCATCAGTCTTGCCTGTGAAGAGTACGCGCTGAACCTGCCAGCAATTGAAACGTACATTGGTCACTCAATTCCGGTGAGCAAATACAACCCGGATGCACTGTTATCTGAATTGCCGCCACCAAAACGTTTAACCCGCCCGCGTCCAAACGGCCAACGCCGTGGTGGTGCGCCGCGTAACCGCCGTCGTCAGGGTTAAACTATGCGCAGCCCAACCTCACTCTATGCCGCTATTGATCTGGGTTCTAACAGTTTCCATATGCTGGTCATACGCGAGGTGGCTGGCAGCATTCAAACGCTATCCCGCATCAAACGTAAAGTCCGTCTTGCTGCTGGCCTGAACAGCAATAATGCGCTTTCTCAGGAAGCGATGGAACGGGGATGGCAGTGCCTGAAATTGTTCGCTGAACGTCTGCAGGATATTCCAGGTACGCAAATCAGGGCTGTAGCCACCGCAACCTTGCGGCTGGCAACCAATGCCGGTGAATTTATTCATCAGGCGGAACAGATCCTGGGTTGCCCGGTTCAGGTTATCAGTGGTGAAGAAGAAGCCCGGCTGATTTACCAGGGTGTGGCACATACTACAGGCGGCGCAGATCAACGCCTGGTTGTAGATATTGGTGGAGCCAGTACTGAACTGGTTACTGGCAGCGGTGCACAGGCCACATCATTATTCAGCTTGTCGATGGGCTGTGTCACCTGGCTGGAACGGTATTTCACCGACAGAGTTCTTGCCAGGGAAAACTTTGATGCTGCAGAGCAGGCAGCCAGCGAAGTCCTCCAGCCCGTTATTGGTGAATTGCGGCGTCATGGGTGGAAAGCCTGTGTCGGGGCTTCAGGCACGGTTCAGGCTCTTCAGGAAATCATGATGGCGCAGGGCATGGATGAGCGTATTACGCTAAACAAACTCCAGCAGCTAAAGCAACGCGCCATTTTGTGTGGCCGCCTTGAAGAACTGGAGATTGAAGGGCTGACGCTGGAACGCGCACTGGTTTTCCCCAGTGGCCTTGCCATCCTGATTGCCATATTTAAAGCCCTGGACGTAGACTGTATGACGCTTGCTGGCGGCGCACTACGTGAAGGCCTGGTATACGGTATGTTGCACCTTACCGTTGATCAGGATATCCGCCAGCGTACACTGCGCAACATTCAACGCCGCTTTATGATTGATTCAGAGCAGGCGGATCGTGTCGCGGCACTCTCTGGGCAGTTTTTCGACCAGGTCGCAGCGCACTGGGCATTAACCCCTTTAGATCGCGATTTATTGCACAGCGCCTGCCTGTTGCATGAAATTGGCTTAAGCGTGGATTTCAAACGTGCACCACAGCATGGCGCATATCTGGTTCGCAACCTTGATTTGCCTGGCTTTACGCCAGCACAGAAAACGTTGCTGGCAACACTACTGCTCAACCAGACAAACCCAGTTGACCTTTCAACACTGAGCCAACAAAACGCCATCGCCCCGCGTGATGCAGAACGGCTATGCCGCCTGCTACGTCTGGCCATTATTTTCGCAGGGCGGCGGCAGGATGGATCCCTTTCAGGCATTCAGCTTGCCGTAAACCAGGATGCGCTGGCAATCCACCTGCCAGGCGGGTGGCTGGCAGCACACCCACTGTGCGCTGAATTACTCGAGCAAGAAGAACACTGGCAAAGCTATGTTCACTGGCAACTAACGCTTAATTAATTGCCTTTTTCGCGCGCTTTTGCCAGTTGTGCTTTCAGGTGGGCCAGGTGACCCTGGCCTTTTTGCATACGCTCCTGAGCACTGACAACCTTACGCTCCGTTTCCCATTGCAAATCATCCTGCGGCAGTTCGAGTAAAAAACGGCTCGGCTCAGGACGAATCAATTCCCCAAATTGCCTGCGCTCCCGGCACAACGTAAAAAACAGCTCTTTCTGTGCACGGGTAATCCCGACATAGGCCAGACGGCGTTCTTCATCGATATTATCTTCATCAATACTGCTCTGGTGAGGTAATAATCCTTCTTCCATGCCAACAAGAAAAACATAAGGAAATTCAAGACCTTTTGACGCATGTAGTGTCATAAGCTGAACCTGATCCTGCTCATCTTCACTTTCGCCACGCTCCATCATGTCACGCAGGGTGAAGCGTGTAACCACCTGGGTCAATGTCATTGGCTCTTCGATATCAGAGCCTTCGAGCATTTCCGTCATCCAGGTAAATAACTGGTTCACGTTTTTCATGCGCATTTCTGCAGCTTTTGGGCTGGGCGAGGTTTCATATAACCAGCTTTCGTAATCCATACCATGGATCAGGTCACGTACCGCCACGACCGGTTCGCGCTCCACCTTACGCATCACATCATCCAGCCAGTGGGTAAAACGCCCCAGTGCTTCACGACCACGCCCTGACAGGGTTTGCTCCAGGCCGAGATCGAAACTGGCCGCAAAAAGACTCTTGTTACGAACTGTTGCCCACTCACCCAGCTTTTGTAATGTAGCCGGCCCAATTTCACGCCGTGGCGTATTCACAATGCGCAAAAAAGCGCTGTCATCATCCGGGTTGGTTAGTACGCGCAAGTATGCCAGCAAGTCTTTAATTTCCGGGCGTGAGAAAAACGATGTGCCACCGGAAATTTTGTAAGGAATACGGTTTTGCATCAGTAGCTTTTCAAATACCCGCGACTGATGGTTCCCACGGTATAAAATTGAGTAGTCTTTATACCCGGTCTTATTAATAAAATGGTGAGCGATAAGCTCGCCCACTACTCGTTCTGCCTCATGGTCTTCGTTATTAGCGGTAATAACCTTCAGCTCCGGGCCGTAACCCAGCTCTGAAAACAGACGTTTTTCAAAAACATGTGGATTATTGGCAATGAGAATATTCGCTGCCTTCAGAATTCGCCCGGAAGAGCGGTAATTTTGCTCCAGCTTAATAACCTGAAGTGCCGGAAAGTCTTTGCTGAGCAGAACCAGATTTTGTGGGCGGGCACCACGCCAGGAGTAAATCGACTGGTCATCATCGCCCACAACAGTAAAACGGGCACGGTTACCCACCAGTAATTTGACCAGTTCATACTGGCTGGTGTTGGTATCCTGATATTCATCCACCAGCAAATAACGAATACGGTTTTGCCAGCGTTCCCGCACTTGTTCATTGCGTTTAAGTAACAGTGTTGGCAGTAAAATCAGGTCATCAAAATCAAGTACATTACAGGCTTTCAAATGGGTATCGTACAGGCTGTAACAGTGCGCGAAAATGCGGTCACGCTCTCCCCGGGCCTGGGCCTGTGCATCTGCCGGGCTCATCAGGTCATTTTTCCAGTTGGAGATAGTGGCAATCAGTTGCTGCAGAACCGTTTTATCTTCTTCAATCAGGCCCTGGGTGAGCTCTTTTAACAGCCCGGTCTGGTCAGTATCGTCAAACAACGAAAAGTTCGCTTTCATGCCCAACGCAGCATACTCACGCTTAATAATTTCAAGGCCAAGCGTATGGAACGTTGAAATCATTAAACCCCGTGCTTCTTTACGCCCCAATGTTTGTGCCACACGTTCTTTCATTTCACGGGCAGCTTTATTAGTAAAGGTGACAGCCGCAATATGCCGGGCCTGGTAACCACAGCCACGGATCAGATGAGCAATTTTATTCGTGATAACACGAGTCTTACCAGAACCAGCACCGGCCAACACCAGGCAGGGGCCTGTAACAAATTCGACGGCTTGTTGTTGGCTGGAATTTAAACGCATGTCTGAAGCTCACCTGGCTAATGGGGAAAAGGATTGTAGCAGAAAGCAGCGGCAGGATTTACCGCGAACTGGAAGGATAATGGTAAAGTAGCCCTAAGTATCTTACTCACCGGGGAAATAAATATGGCCCGCACGGCGGCAGCACTACACATTCTGGTCAGGACTGAGGCAAAAGCCCGGGAGATCATGGAAAAACTGGAGAAAGGGGCAAAATTCGACCAACTGGCTAAACGTTTTTCAACCTGCCCTTCTGGCCGCAACGGCGGGAATCTGGGCGAATTTGCCAAAGGAGCCATGGTTGGGCCGTTTGATAAAGCAGTCTTCAGTTGCCCACTGCTCAAGCCTTATGGCCCGGTAAAAACCCGCTTTGGTTACCATATTATTAAGGTGTTATACCGCCGGTAATATAACAACGCCCCGGCGGGTGCCGGGGCGTGACAGGCGACTCAGGCACAACTGAATTAGCCAGCAACAGCGATACGTTTCATATCCGTCATGTAGCTACGCAGTTTCTTACCAACCACTTCGATTGGGTGGTTGCGGACTGCTTCGTTAACATCACGCAGTTGCGCGTTGTCAACGCTACCAGCCGCAATCGCTTTACCCAGGTCACCCGGTTGCAGAGTAGTCATAAACTCTTTCAGCAACGGAACCGCAGCATTGGCAAACAGGTAGTTACCGTACTCAGCAGTATCGGAAATTACTACGTTCATTTCATACAGGCGTTTACGTGCAATGGTGTTGGCAATCAGCGGCAGTTCATGCAGTGATTCATAGTAAGCAGACTCTTCGATAATGCCTGAAGACACCATGGTTTCAAATGCCAGTTCAACCCCGGCTTTCACCATGGCAATCATCAGCACGCCATTGTCGAAGTACTCTTGTTCAGCGATTTTGCCTTCAAACTGCGGTGCAGTTTCAAATGCAGTTTGGCCGGTTTCTTCACGCCAGGTCAGCAGATTTTTATCGTCGTTAGCCCAGTCAGCCATCATCACACGAGAGAACTCGCCAGAAATGATGTCATCCATGTGTTTCTGGAACAGCGGAGCCATGATGGTTTTCATTTGCTCAGACAGTGCGAACGCACGCAGTTTCGCAGGGTTAGACAAACGGTCCATCATCAGAGTGATGCCACCCTGCTTCAGCGCTTCTGTCACTGTTTCCCAACCGAACTGAATCAGTTTTTCTGCGTACGCCGGGTCGGTGCCTTCGGCAACCAGTTTGTCAAAGCACAGCAATGAACCCGCCTGCAGCATACCGCACAGAATAGTCTGCTCACCCATCAGGTCAGATTTCACTTCAGCCACAAAAGAAGACTCCAGAACACCAGCGCGATGGCCGCCAGTACCTGCAGCCCAGGCTTTCGCGATTGCCATACCTTCACCTTTCGGGTCGTTTTCCGGGTGAACGGCTATCAGGGTCGGAACACCAAAACCACGTTTGTATTCTTCACGCACTTCAGTACCCGGGCATTTCGGCGCAACCATCACTACGGTGATGTCCTGGCGAATTTTCTCACCCACTTCCACCACGTTGAAGCCATGAGAATAGCCGAGCGCAGCACCTTGTTTCATCAACGGCTGCACAGCCTGAACAACTGAAGAGTGCTGTTTGTCCGGAGTCAGGTTAATCACCAGATCAGCCTGCGGGATCAAATCTTCGTAGGTCCCAACTTTAAAACCGTTTTCAGTCGCTTTACGCCATGAAGCACGTTTTTCAGCAATGGCTGCTGCACGCAGTGCATAAGACACATCCAGACCGGAGTCACGCATGTTCAGGCCCTGGTTCAGACCCTGAGCGCCACAGCCGATGATCACAATTTTTTTGCCTTTCAGGAAGCTGGCTTCATCAGCAAATTCATCGCGGCCCATAAAGCGGCATTTACCCAGTTGTGCCAGTTGCTGGCGCAGGTTCAGTGTATTGAAATAATTAGCCATCGTGTTGCTCCATCGGTGTGGTGTTGTGCGTTTTATTCTGCTCGCGTGTGCTATAAGCATGGCGAATGATGCACTCACTATATGTCAGGAAATGCGTTGCTTAAATTGATATATTAACAACGTCACGTTGCATTATCTGCAATATCAACTTTCCGGGAGATAAGCGTATGGATTTACGCGATCTGAAAACGTTTTTACACCTGGCAGAAAGCCGCCATTTTGGCCGTAGCGCCCGGGCGATGCATGTCAGCCCCTCGACATTGTCACGCCAGATCCAACGCCTGGAAGAAGATTTAGCCCAGCCGCTGTTTATCCGTGACAATCGCACAGTACAATTAACCGAAGCGGGTGAAGAGCTGCGTCAGTTTGCTCAGCAAACATTGTTGCAATACCAGCAGTTGCGCCATGCCATTGACCAGAAAGGGCCATCGTTATCGGGTGAGTTGCATTTATTCTGCTCTGTCACTGCCGCATACAGCCATTTACCGCCCATACTTGACCGCTTTCGGGCTGAGCACCCTTCCGTTGAAATTAAACTCACGACCGGCGACGCCGCAGATGCAGTAGAAAAAGTGGTATCTGGCGAGGCAGACCTTGCTATTGCTGGCAAGCCGGAGCATCTCCCGGCGGCGGTAGCATTTTCGATTCTGGAACATCTTCCTGTCGCGCTGATAGCACCCGCTTTGCCTTGTCCGGTACGTAATCAGGTGAGTGCCGAAGAACCTGACTGGAGCACAATACCGTTCATTCTGCCCGACCAGGGACCGGTACGTCGCCGTATTGAATTATGGTTTCGCCGCCAGAAAGTGAGTAACCCGGCTATTTATGCCACGGTTGGCGGGCATGAAGCGATGGTCTCCATGGTTGCTCTGGGTTGTGGTGTTGCTCTTATCCCGGAAGTGGTACTGGATAACAGCCCGGAACCGGTTCGCAACCGGGTGATGATTCTGGACCGGAGTGATGAAAAAACCCCGTTTGAACTGGGTGTGTGCGTACAAAAAAAGCGGCTGCATGAGCCGCTTGTTGAAGCATTCTGGAAAATACTGCCGGGCAACTAACCTGCCAGGAAAAACCGAAAAGCCGGGTTATTGGTTTCGTTATGGCAATCATAGCCCAGTTCATGTAACCGGCTTTCAAAATCCGGTTCATGGCTGCCCAGTTCAAACGCCGCCAGCACACGCCCAAAATCCGTGCCGTGGCTGCGGTAGTGGAACAGGGAAATATTCCAGTGCGTGCCTAATGTATGCAGGAATTTCAGCAATGCACCAGGTGATTCCGGAAATTCAAAACTGTACAGGCGCTCCTGTAAAGGCTGAGATGGGCGGCCACCAACCATATAACGAACATGGAGTTTCGCCATTTCGTCATCTGACAAATCCACTACGCCATAACCGCCCTGTGTCAGAAGGTTAATTATCTCCTGGCGTTCTTCCAGCCCCCGGCTGAGCCTGACACCAACAAAAATACAGGCTTCTTTGGCATCCGCGTAACGGTAATTAAATTCAGTTACCGCACGCCCTCCCAGTAACTGGCAAAATTTAAGGAAACTGCCTTTCTCTTCCGGAATAGTGACAGCAAGCAATGCTTCACGCTGTTCACCCAGTTCACAACGTTCAGACACATAACGCAGCCCATGGAAGTTGACGTTAGCCCCCGAAAGGATATGTGCCAGGCGCTCCCCCCGGATACCATGCTGTTGCACGTACTTCTTCATCCCTGCCAGCGCCAGTGCACCAGAGGGTTCTGCCACAGCACGCACGTCTTCAAACAAATCTTTCATTGCGGCGCAAATGGCATCGCTGTCGACAGTGACAATATCGTCAAGATAAGTCTGGCACAGGCGGAAGGTTTCATCGCCAATGCGCTTAACTGCCACACCTTCAGCAAACAAGCCTACCCGGGGTAAATCCACCGGGTGCCCCGCATCCAGCGCCGCTTTCAGGCAGGCTGAATCTTCGGACTCAACGGCAATCACTTTAATTTGCGGCATCAGTTGTTTAATCAACACGGCAACACCAGCAGCCAGACCGCCCCCGCCAACCGGAACAAATATCCGGTCGATATGGGCATCCTGCTGCAGCAGTTCCATTGCCAGAGTACCTTGCCCGGCAATTACAGCCGGGTGATCAAACGGAGGCACATAGGTGAAGCCTTGCTGTTCAGAAAGCGCAATGGCCTTTGCTTTCGCTTCATCAAAGTTAGCACCAAACAACAGCACCTCGCCGCCAAAACTGCGCACTGCATCCACTTTGATGTCAGCCGTCGTCACTGGCATCACAATCAATGATTTGATCCCAAGACGCGTGGAGGACAACGCAACCCCTTGCGCATGATTACCCGCAGAGGCGGTAATCACACCATGGGACTTCTGCTCTTCCGTCAGGCTGGCGATCATGGCGTAAGCGCCACGCAGCTTAAAGCTGTGCACGGGTTGCCGGTCTTCACGCTTAACCAGAACCACGTTATCCAGCCGGGCGGAGATTTTATCCATTTTCTGTAATGGAGTGACCTGAGCCACTTCATACACAGGTGCGCGCAGTACCGCGCGCAGATATTCTGCTCCCCCAGGATTTGCTGACAGGGGCTGCGATTCAGACATGATCAGCCCCCCAGTTTGCTTTTATCACGAACAGCGCCTTTGTCGGCACTGGTGGCCAGGCTGGCATATGCTCGTAACGCGAAGGACACCTGGCGGTCACGGGATCGCGGTGTCCACGCCTGTGAGCCACGCGCTTCCTGTGCTTCACGGCGGGTAGCCAGCACCTGGTCAGTGACATCCAGTTGGATACTACGCTGGGGGATATCGATAGCAATCATATCGCCATCTTCAATCAACCCAATGTTCCCGCCATTCGCAGCTTCCGGAGAAACGTGCCCAATTGACAGACCAGAAGTGCCGCCAGAAAAACGCCCATCAGTGATCAGCGCACAGGCTTTACCCAGCCCCATCGATTTCAGGAAACTGGTGGGATACAACATTTCCTGCATCCCCGGGCCACCTTTAGGCCCTTCATAACGGATAACCACAACGTCACCCGCCACAACTTTACCGCCAAGAATCGCTTCTACGGCATCGTCCTGGCTTTCGTACACTTTAGCCGGGCCACGGAATACCAGACTTCCTTCATCCACACCCGCCGTTTTCACAATGCAGCCATTTTCAGCGAAATTGCCATACAGCACGGCTAACCCGCCATCCTGGCTATAGGCATGTTCGCGGGAGCGAATGCAGCCATTTTCACGGTCGGTATCCAGGCTGTCCCAGCGGCAGGACTGTGAAAATGCCTGCGTGGTACGAATACCTGCAGGGCCTGCGGTATACATTGATTTTACAGCATCATCTTGTGTCGCCATCACATCATAAGCAGCCAGCGCGTCGCTCAGTGTGCCACCAAGAATGTTATTCACACCAGTGTGCAGCAGGCCAGCTCTGTCCAGCTCACCCAAAATACCCATTACACCACCTGCGCGGTGTACATCTTCCATATGATATTTCTGCGTACTGGGTGCCACTTTGCACAGTTGAGGTACTTTGCGGGATAACCGGTCGATATCTTCCATGGTGAAATCAACTTCCGCTTCCTGCGCCGCCGCCAATAAGTGCAATACGGTGTTAGTAGAACCCCCCATCGCAATATCCAGCGTCATTGCGTTCTCAAAAGCCGCTTTGCTGGCAATGTTACGCGGCAGCGCGCTTTCGTCGTCCTGTTCGTAGTAACGCTTCGTCAGCGCAACAATACGTTTACCGGCATTAACAAACAGCTCTTTACGATCAGAGTGGGTAGCCAGCAATGAGCCATTACCTGGCTGAGATAACCCCAGCGCTTCGGTCAGGCAGTTCATTGAGTTGGCAGTAAACATGCCAGAACAGGAGCCACAGGTCGGGCAGGCAGAGCGTTCAACCTGCTCGCTTTGTTCATCGCTCACATTCGGGTTACCGCCCTGGATCATGGCATCAATCAAGTCCAGCTTGATGATTTGATCAGACAGTTTGGTTTTCCCGGCTTCCATGGGGCCACCAGAAACGAAAATAACAGGAATATTCAGGCGCAAGGATGCCATTAACATCCCCGGGGTGATTTTATCGCAGTTAGAGATACACACCATGGCATCGGCACAGTGTGCATTCACCATGTATTCGACAGAATCCGCGATAAGTTCGCGCGATGGCAGAGAATAAAGCATGCCCCCGTGCCCCATGGCGATACCGTCATCCACGGCAATGGTGTTGAATTCTTTTGCCACACCACCAGCCGCTTCGATTTGCTCAGCAACCAGTTTACCCAGGTCGCGCAAATGAACGTGGCCAGGCACAAATTGAGTAAAAGAGTTCACCACCGCAATAATCGGTTTGCCGAAATCTGAGTCGGTCATTCCGGTTGCGCGCCACAGTGCGCGGGCTCCAGCCATATTACGGCCATGAGTTGTGGTGGCAGAACGATACTTAGGCATGCTTTATTCACTCCAGTCTGTATATTTTCCCGGCCGGGGAACGGCTGGCCGGGACATCTTTTGTTGTGTTGTGCAATTACGGGTTAACGGGATCCAACCAGCCCCATTTATCTTCGGTTTCACCCGTAAACAGGCCAAAAAATGCCTGCTGAATACGTTTGGTGACCGGGCCGCAACGGCCTGCACCAACCTGGATACCATCAACACTACGCACAGGGGTAATTTCAGCAGCGGTACCCGACATAAAGACTTCGTCAGCAAGGTACAGGGATTCGCGGGAAAGTACCTGCTCACGGACTTCAATACCCAGCTCTTTCGCCAGTTTAATAATGGCATCACGCGTAATGCCTGGCAGTGCAGACGAAGTGAATGGCGGAGTGAACAGAATGCCCTCTTTGACTTCAAACAAGTTTTCACCCGCACCTTCTGACAGGTAACCATTTACATCCAGTGCAATCCCTTCCTGGTAACCGTGACGGCGTGCTTCGCTGCCAACCAACAGAGAAGAAAGGTAGTTACCACCAGCTTTAGCCGCTGTAGGGATGGTATTTGCAGCAGCACGGTTCCATGAGGAAACCATCGCATCAATACCCTGATCAAGCGCTTCCGCACCCAGGTAAGCCCCCCATGGAAACGCTGCAATGATGACGTCGGTAGAATAGCCATCTGGCGGATTCACGCCCATACCAACATCACCGACAAAAATCAGCGGACGAATATAGGCGCTGGTCAGGTTGTTTTTACGCAGCACCTGGCGGCAGGCTTCCATCAGTTCATCAATACTCTGGGAAACCGGGAAACGATAGATTTTTGCTGAATCATGCAAACGTTGCATGTGTTCACGATGACGGAACACTACCGGCCCTTTGTGAGAATCGTAGCAACGGATACCTTCAAATACAGAAGTACCGTAGTGGAGTGCGTGAGACATCACATGCACTTTCGCTTCACCCCAGGGAACCATCTCGCCATTGAACCAAATGTAGTCAGCTTTTTTCGTCGTCATTGTTCTTCCTTTTACGCTCATGCGCGTATTTGTTGTGATGTTGGCTGCTGGTAAGCGACATAAGCGACATCAACCAGCTTGCTTAATTGACTAAACAGTAATTCGACTGGCCGTGGGCTGGCAACGGTCAATTCGATATTAATTTCATCCGGGTTGGCAGATGATGCCATATTCATCGCACACACCTGAAAACCACGGTGACGGACAACGCGTAAGACACGCTCCAGCGTTTCCGGACGAAAACGGGCCTGTACAGCTAACTGATGTTGCATCATGACAATTTCTCCAGCATTTGTGAGTTGCTGGCACCAGGTGGTACCAGAGGCCAGACGTTTTCGTATTCATCGATGGAAACGTGAAGCAGGTAAGGCCCGTCACTGTTCAGTAGCGCGTCTAAGGCTGCTTCGACCTGGTCTTTACGGGTAATTTTCTGGCCTGGAATGCCAAAGGCGCTGGCCAGCGTGAGGAAATCGGGGTTATCGGTGAGAGTGGTTTCGCTATAACGTTCAGAGAAGAATAATTGCTGCCATTGCCGAACCATACCTAATCGCTGGTTATCCAGCAAAACGATTTTCAAAGGTAACTGTTTTCGTTTTACTGTACCCAGTTCCTGAACATTCATCATGAAAGACCCATCACCTGAAATACAGATAACGGTATCATCGGGGCGGGCGACCTGCGCGCCCACCGCCGCCGGTAAACCAAACCCCATGGTACCCAGCCCACTTGATGTGATGAAGTTTTCAGGCCGGGTGAATCCCATGTGTTGCGCCGCCCACATCTGGTGCTGACCTACATCAGTTGTCACCACGCTGTTAGTCGGTTTGCGTTCAGATAATTGTTTGAGCAACAACGGGGCATAAATAGCCTCGCCTGGATGGTCATATCGCCATGGATGAGTATCACGCAATACACGCACCTGGTGCTGCCAGTCATGGATTTCGAGAGCTTGCTGTAAAGCAGGTAAAACCTGGTTCAGGTCGCCACACAAAGAAACATGCGCCTGGCGCAATTTGTTCATCTCTGCCGGATCGATATCTAAATGAATCACACTGGCATGGGGAGCAAAAGTGTTTAATTTCCCTGTGACACGATCATCAAAACGGGCGCCAACCGCAATCAACAAATCACACTCCTGCACAGCAAGATTTGCTGCTTTGGTTCCGTGCATGCCCAGCATACCGAGATAAAGTGGATCTGCCGGGTCCACTGCGCCCAAACCTTTTAACGTGACGACAGCAGGAATCCCGGTGCTTGCCATAAACTCCCGTAAAGTTGGCACTGCCTGCGCCATGCCAACGCCGCCACCGACATACAACATTGGTTTGTGAGAAGACAGCATCATATCACGCGCCTGGGCGATATCCGCCTCACTGTAGTCGGCCACAGGTTCTTCAACACTTGCCAGCCAGGGCTCTGGTTCCCCTACCGCTAACTGAATATCTTTGGGGATATCCACAAGCACAGGGCCCGGCCGGCCGCTATTGGCCACCTCAAATGCTTCAGCAATTACACGAGTTAACTCTTCCAGGGATTCAACAAGGAAGCTGTGTTTGGTGCAGGCCAGAGATAAACCCAGGACATCCACTTCCTGAAAGGCATCGGTACCAATTAACGGCGCTGCCACCTGGCCAGTGATTGCTACGACTGGAACGGAGTCCAGTAACGCATCAGCCAGGCCAGTTATCAGATTAGTGGCACCGGGCCCGGAAGTGGCAATACAGACTCCGGTTTTCCCCGTTGCACGGGCATATCCAATCGCAGCCATCGCAGCACCTTGCTCATGCCGGCACAAGAGGTGTTCCACGCCGCCGTCATACAATGCATCGTATACCGGCATGATTGCCCCGCCAGGGTAACCGAAAACGGTGTTAACCCCCTGTGTCCGCAAAGCATGTACTACCCAATGTGCGCCATTCATAGTTAGTTCCCCGTCTCACTATTACAGAAACAGGATTTTATGCTGCTACGCATTTTCTGTTCCTTTTTGTCATTGCATCAGTTAATAAAAAACCCCCGGACCTTTCGGTGCGGGGGTTTTCGAGATTCAGGCTTGATTTTTAAGCCATTCTTCGCCGATGTGCAGCCCCGCACGGTGGAATAATAATCACCACCACGCTAATCACGACAAGGCTAATCACTCGTAGAAGGGCTGTCATTTTATGTTCGATCTTGTATCTCGCTCGAAGTAATACCTAAAGAGTTACCATAGATAGCTTATCTGTGACAAGATTTTTTTATATTTAATTTTTGAAGCAGATGGCAAATTCTTAACAAACATCTTGTTTTCAATGAAAAAAATAATCACTGAAATTATTTCACTAAAAATGACTGAGACAGCACATGGTAATAAAAAATGATTCCTGCGTACCACGCTGAAAATTTTTGCAACGATAGCATCCTCCCCTGAATAGTTTTCAGAGTCTGTCGCAGTAATGGTTAATTGCTATCGTGTGCCCACCAGTAGGCAGGCACAATACCCGGCAAGGAGAAAATCATGTCACTATCCATTGTCTTCACTCGTGCAGCTCTGGGTATCACCGCGCCGTTGATAACAGTGGAAGTACATATCAGCGCCGGGTTACCAGGATTAACTATCGTCGGGCTACCAGAAACAACGGTTAAAGAAGCCCGCGACCGGGTTCGTTCAGCATTAATCAATAGCGGATATACGTTTCCTGCCCGCAAGGTGACAATTAATTTAGCTCCAGCGGATTTACCCAAAGAAGGTGGGCGATATGACCTGCCTATTGCTGTTGCTTTGCTGGCCGCATCAGGCCAACTTTCAGCCAGTCGTCTGCCAGAATTCGAATTTGTTGGTGAACTGGCTCTTACCGGGAACCTGAGAGGTGTACCTGGTGCAATTTCCTGCGCACGAGAAGCACAGCAGTGTGGCAGGCAACTCATTGTGGCCCGAGATAATGCAGAAGAAGTCGGATTGATTGATCCTGAAAGTAGCCTGATCGCCGATCATTTGCAGCAGGTTTGCGCATTTCTGGAAAAACAACAAACGCTGGACTCACCCCCCATTCTCACCGAAATCCCTCCTGAGATTACATGCGATTTGGCCGATATTATTGGTCAGCAGCAAGGCAAAAGAGCACTTGAGATAACGGCTGCTGGCGGACACAATTTATTATTACTTGGCCCTCCCGGCACCGGAAAAACTATGCTGGCATCACGGCTTAATGGCCTGTTACCGCCATTAAGCGATTCAGAGGCACTTGAAAGTGCTGCAATTACCAGCCTGGTTTCTCCTCTCATGCTACAAAGGAAATGGCGTCAAAGGCCATTCAGGGCGCCTCATCACAGCGCATCTCTCACATCAATGGTGGGAGGAGGCAGTATTCCCCTGCCCGGAGAGGTCTCCCTTGCGCACAATGGTGTCTTGTTTCTGGATGAATTGCCCGAGTTTGAAAGGCGGGTACTGGATGCGCTACGGGAACCTATTGAATCAGGGGAAATTCACATATCGCGCACACGAGCAAAATTAACCTACCCGGCACGTTTTCAACTTATTGCCGCTATGAACCCAAGCCCGACAGGCCACTATGAAGGCAGGCATAACCGCAGCACTCCGGATCAGGTACTTAAATATCTCAGCCGGTTATCTGGCCCATTTATCGACCGCTTTGATTTAACGCTGGAGATCCCGCTGCTTCCCCCCGGTTCATTGAGTAAACCAGAAAGAGGCACAGAAACAACAGACCAGGTGCGAGAAAGGGTCCTGCATGCCAGACAACGCCAGCATTCACGCCAGCAAAAAATTAATGCGCATTTATCTAATCAGGAGATCCGCCAATATTGTCCGTTACAACCTCAGGATGCTGTCTGGCTTGAGGAGACACTGCATAAACTGGGGTTATCCATTCGTGCATGGCAACGACTGATTAAAGTTGCGAGAACAATTGCTGATCTTGAGCAGGCTACGGATATTGGCCGCACGCACCTGTTGGAGGCATTGAGTTATCGGGCAATGGACAGACTGCTGTTACGTTTGCAAAGACAGGTAGGCTAAACAATACAAGCAGCGAAGTAGAACAACTGGGCCGGGCAAAGACACCGTCTTTACAATGGTGACCAACCCACTACGGGTACAAACACTACGGGTACAAAAAAGGAGCCGAAGCTCCTTTTTATTAATCATCACTGTCTGAATAGTCTTCCACACTATCCATCTGCGGTTTGCCGCCGGACAAAGTGTGGAAGCGCTTTGGACGCTTAATCCGTGTGACATACTTAGCCCATACACGTTCAGCTTCAGTGGCTGGCGCACGTTCGCCACGGCACACAGCAACAAACTGTTTCTCTTCTTCCGTAACGGGCTCACGCTTGCCGATATCCAGCTCATTAAACGCATAACCAAAACGTTCCAGTATCTGCGCTTCCTTGATGGTGAAATCACCATGGCGTGAAAAACCACGTGGGTAGTATTTGTTGTCGAAAAACCGATTAGTCGTCGTAAAGCTTTCCGCCATCCTGCACGCTCCTAATTCTTTTGTCAGGCTATTTATGGCGCGGAGTATTAGTTACGCTTGACAGAGTGTAAAACAAAACATTTAAATCATAACGACAAAAATTTTTTTACGAGGTGAGTGTGGATACAGAATTGCTGAAAACATTTCTGGAAGTGAGCAAAACAAGACATTTTGGCAGAGCGGCTGAAGCACTCTATTTAACTCAATCAGCTGTGAGTTTTCGCATCAGGCAACTTGAAAATCAGTTAGGCGTAAACCTGTTTACCCGGCACCGCAATAATATTCGTCTGACCAGTGCAGGTGAGCGTTTATTACCCTATGCTGAGAATCTGATGAACACCTGGCTCGCGGCTAAAAAAGATGTTGCCCATACTTCTAATCATAATGAAATATCAATTGGCGCAAGCGCTGCACTCTGGGAATGTATGCTGGGCCCCTGGCTTGCCAGTATTTATGCTTTACACCCCGGAATACAACTGGAAGCAAGAATCGCTCAGCGTCAGTCACTGGTTAAGCAAGTACATGAGCGGCAGCTCGATCTGCTGGTAACGACAGAACCGCCTAAAATGGACGAGTTTGTCAGCCAGCAGTTGCTGACTTTTGATCTTAACCTGTTCTGCGCCACGCCGTCGAAACACCACAGTGAACTGAACTATTTACGGCTGGAGTGGGGGCCCGATTTCCAGCATCACAATGCAGAAAAAGCTTCTGTAGAAGGTACACCAGTGCTAACCACCACTTCGGCTAACATCACCCGCTCTTTGTTGAAAACACTGGATGGCTATACCTGGCTACCGGTCCGATGGGCTCAAACCATGCCAGATCTGAGTGTGGTTGCTCACAGTAAGCCCATCCAACGGCCTTTATATGCTATCTGGTTGCAAAATAGCGATAAACAGCAGCAAATACATGATCTGTTGAGAAATCCCTTTCCTGGCCATGAATGACCGGAGGGATGAGAGATGTGAGTCATTTGCTTACAGAAATTGCTCAGATGACGATTATCGTATGTCTGAGCAAAATGGGCGAGTAAACAGGACTGGGATGGCAAATTTTGGACAAAAAAAATCCTTAGCCTGAGCTAAGGATGTTTTCTGGCAGGGGCGGAGGGACTCGAACCCCCAACACCCGGTTTTGGAGACCGGTGCTCTACCAATTGAACTACGCCCCTAAATAGGGTGGCGGAACGGACGGGACTCGAACCCGCGACCCCCTGCGTGACAGGCAGGTATTCTAACCAACTGAACTACCGCTCCACCGAATTTTTCTGCAACAGCCATTACAATGGCTTATTACTTTTTCTTTCCACACCCGCATGATGCAGATGCTTAAATTAAAGCCTGGCAGTTCCCTACTCTCGCATGGGGAGACCCCACACTACCATCGGCGCTACGGCGTTTCACTTCTGAGTTCGGCATGGGGTCAGGTGGGACCACCGCGCTCTTGCCGCCAGGCATATTCTGTTTCATTCACCGCCTCACGGCCATGAATCTTATCCGTTAACAGGCTGAAAATCGTCGTCTCTCTCACACCAAAACATCTTTGGCGTTGTAAGGTTAAGCCTCACGGTTCATTAGTACCGGTTAGCTCAACGCATCGCTGCGCTTACACACCCGGCCTATCAACGTCGTCGTCTTCAACGTTCCTTCAGGACTCTCAAAGAGTCAGGGAGAACTCATCTCGGGGCAAGTTTCGTGCTTAGATGCTTTCAGCACTTATCTCTTCCGCATGTAGCTACCGGGCAGTGCCATTGGCATGACAACCCGAACACCAGTGATGCGTCCACTCCGGTCCTCTCGTACTAGGAGCAGCCCCCCTCAATTCTCCAGCGCCCACGGCAGATAGGGACCGAACTGTCTCACGACGTTCTAAACCCAGCTCGCGTACCACTTTAAATGGCGAACAGCCATACCCTTGGGACCTACTTCAGCCCCAGGATGTGATGAGCCGACATCGAGGTGCCAAACACCGCCGTCGATATGAACTCTTGGGCGGTATCAGCCTGTTATCCCCGGAGTACCTTTTATCCGTTGAGCGATGGCCCTTCCATTCAGAACCACCGGATCACTATGACCTGCTTTCGCACCTGCTCGCGCCGTCACGCTCGCAGTCAAGCTGGCTTATGCCATTGCACTAACCTCCTGATGTCCGACCAGGATTAGCCAACCTTCGTGCTCCTCCGTTACACTTTAGGAGGAGACCGCCCCAGTCAAACTACCCACCAGACACTGTCCCCACGCCAGATTATGGCGCCAGGTTAGAACATCAAACATTAAAGGGTGGTATTTCAAGGTTGGCTCCATGCAGACTGGCGTCCACACTTCAAAGCCTCCCACCTATCCTACACATCAAGGCTCAATGTTCAGTGTCAAGCTATAGTAAAGGTTCACGGGGTCTTTCCGTCTTGCCGCGGGTACACCGCATCTTCACGGCGAGTTCAATTTCACTGAGTCCCGGGTGGAGACAGCCTGGCCATCATTACGCCATTCGTGCAGGTCGGAACTTACCCGACAAGGAATTTCGCTACCTTAGGACCGTTATAGTTACGGCCGCCGTTTACCGGGGCTTCGATCAGGAGCTTCGCTTGCGCTGACCCCATCAATTAACCTTCCGGCACCGGGCAGGCGTCACACCGTATACGTCCACTTTCGTGTTTGCACAGTGCTGTGTTTTTAATAAACAGTTGCAGCCAGCTGGTATCTTCGACTGACTTCAGCTCCATCCGCGAGGGACTTCACCTACATGTCAGCGTGCCTTCTCCCGAAGTTACGGCACCATTTTGCCTAGTTCCTTCACCCGAGTTCTCTCAAGCGCCTTGGTATTCTCTACCTGACCACCTGTGTCGGTTTGGGGTACGATTTCGTGTTACCTGGAGCTTAGAGGCTTTTCCTGGAAGCAGGGCATCTGTCACTTCAGCACCGTAGTGCCTCGTCATCACGCCTCAGTGTTAATGAGTAACCGGATTTGCCTGGTCACTCCACCTTCACGCTTAAACCGGGACAACCGTCGCCCGGATGACACAGCCTTCTCCGTCCCCCCTTCGCAGTAACACCAAGTACAGGAATATTAACCTGTTTCCCATCGACTACGCCTTTCGGCCTCGCCTTAGGGGTCGACTCACCCTGCCCCGATTAACGTTGGACAGGAACCCTTGGTCTTCCGGCGTGCGGGTTTTTCACCCGCATTATCGTTACTTATGTCAGCATTCGCACTTCTGATACCTCCAGCATGCCTCACAGCACACCTTCACCGGCTTACAGAACGCTCCCCTACCCAACAACACTTAGTGTCGCTGCCGCAGCTTCGGTGCATGGTTTAGCCCCGTTACATCTTCCGCGCAGGCCGACTCGACCAGTGAGCTATTACGCTTTCTTTAAATGATGGCTGCTTCTAAGCCAACATCCTGGCTGTCTGGGCCTTCCCACATCGTTTCCCACTTAACCATGACTTTGGGACCTTAGCTGGCGGTCTGGGTTGTTTCCCTCTTCACGACGGACGTTAGCACCCGCCGTGTGTCTCCCGTGATAACATTCTCCGGTATTCGTAGTTTGCATCGGGTTGGTAAGCCGGGATGGCCCCCTAGCCGAAACAGTGCTCTACCCCCGGAGATGAATTCACGAGGCGCTACCTAAATAGCTTTCGGGGAGAACCAGCTATCTCCCGGTTTGATTGGCCTTTCACCCCCAGCCACAGGTCATCCGCTAATTTTTCAACATTAGTCGGTTCGGTCCTCCAGTTAGTGTTACCCAACCTTCAACCTGCCCATGGCTAGATCACCGGGTTTCGGGTCTATACCCTGCAACTGGACGCCCGGTTAAGACTCGGTTTCCCTGCGGCTCCCCTATACGGTTAACCTTGCTACAGAATATAAGTCGCTGACCCATTATACAAAAGGTACGCAGTCACCCCACCCCAAAACGCTCCACTGCCTGATTTTTTAAGTTGAACGTCGCTTACGCTCCGTTAACCGTCAGTCGCGCTGTCGTTACGCATTTTGCGCACCACGCAAAGCGAAACGCTTTGGTGGTGGGGCTCCCACTGCTTGTACGTACACGGTTTCAGGTTCTTTTTCACTCCCCTCGCCGGGGTTCTTTTCGCCTTTCCCTCACGGTACTGGTTCACTATCGGTCAGTCAGGAGTATTTAGCCTTGGAGGATGGTCCCCCCATATTCAGACAGGATACCACGTGTCCCGCCCTACTCATCGAGCTCACAACAGGTGCGCTTTCGTGTACGGGGCTTTCACCCTGTATCGCCGGCCATTCCGGACCGTTCCACTAACACACCTGCTGATTCAGACTCTGGGCTCTTCCCCGTTCGCTCGCCGCTACTTGGGGAATCTCGGTTGATTTCTTTTCCTCGGGGTACTTAGATGTTTCAGTTCTCCCGGTTCGCCTCATTAACCTATGGATTCAGTTAATGATAGTGTGACGAGTCACACTGGGTTTCCCCATTCGGACATCGCCGGTTATAACGGTTCATATCACCTCACCGGCGCTTTTCGCAGATTAGCACGTCCTTCATCGCCTCTGACTGCCAGGGCATCCACCGTGTACGCTTAGTCGCTTAACCTCACAACCCGAAGATGTCTTCGTGCTGTAAGTTTTGAGAGACTCACGAACAACTTGCGTTGTTCTGTGTTTCAATTTTCAGCTTGTTCCGGATTTTTAAAGAGCATAATACTTCACAGCATACTGATTCAGTACACTCTGAACTATTTTAACGGACAGGGATGGTGGAGCTATGCGGGATCGAACCGCAGACCTCCTGCGTGCAAAGCAGGCGCTCTCCCAGCTGAGCTATAGCCCCATCGTTTGGCAACTTTCTGATACCGATAATTCGCTTTCAGACAAGACGCGAAAAGGCGACGCATAGTAAACTATGCGAGCGTTTTTGCAACGCAGTATGAAAGGGAATTTGGTAGGCCTGAGTGGACTTGAACCACCGACCTCACCCTTATCAGGGGTGCGCTCTAACCACCTGAGCTACAAGCCTGCAGAAGTTTTACTGCCCGTTTTTCTTTTCATCAGACAATCTATGTGAGCACTGCAAAAGACCGTATCTTTAAGGTAAGGAGGTGATCCAACCGCAGGTTCCCCTACGGTTACCTTGTTACGACTTCACCCCAGTCATGAATCACAAAGTGGTAAGCGCCCTCCCGAAGGTTAAGCTACCTACTTCTTTTGCAACCCACTCCCATGGTGTGACGGGCGGTGTGTACAAGGCCCGGGAACGTATTCACCGCGGCATTCTGATCCGCGATTACTAGCGATTCCGACTTCATGGAGTCGAGTTGCAGACTCCAATCCGGACTACGACGCACTTTATGAGGTCCGCTTACTCTCGCAAGTTCGCTTCTCTTTGTATGCGCCATTGTAGCACGTGTGTAGCCCTGGTCGTAAGGGCCATGATGACTTGACGTCATCCCCACCTTCCTCCAGTTTATCACTGGCAGTCTCCTTTGAGTTCCCGGCCTAACCGCTGGCAACAAAGGATAAGGGTTGCGCTCGTTGCGGGACTTAACCCAACATTTCACAACACGAGCTGACGACAGCCATGCAGCACCTGTCTCAGAGCTCCCGAAGGCACTCCCGCATCTCTGCAGGATTCTCTGGATGTCAAGACCAGGTAAGGTTCTTCGCGTTGCATCGAATTAAACCACATGCTCCACCGCTTGTGCGGGCCCCCGTCAATTCATTTGAGTTTTAACCTTGCGGCCGTACTCCCCAGGCGGTCGACTTAACGCGTTAGCTCCGGAAGCCACGCCTCAAGGGCACAGCCTCCAAGTCGACATCGTTTACGGCGTGGACTACCAGGGTATCTAATCCTGTTTGCTCCCCACGCTTTCGCACCTGAGCGTCAGTCTTCGTCCAGGAGGCCGCCTTCGCCACCGGTATTCCTCCAGATCTCTACGCATTTCACCGCTACACCTGGAATTCTACCTCCCTCTACGAGACTCCAGCCTGCCAGTTTCGAATGCAGTTCCCAGGTTGAGCCCGGGGATTTCACATCCGACTTGACAGACCGCCTGCGTGCGCTTTACGCCCAGTAATTCCGATTAACGCTTGCACCCTCCGTATTACCGCGGCTGCTGGCACGGAGTTAGCCGGTGCTTCTTCTGTCAGTAACGTCAATTGATGAACGTATTAAGCTCACCACCTTCCTCCTGACTGAAAGTACTTTACAACCCGAAGGCCTTCTTCATACACGCGGCATGGCTGCATCAGGCTTGCGCCCATTGTGCAATATTCCCCACTGCTGCCTCCCGTAGGAGTCTGGACCGTGTCTCAGTTCCAGTGTGGCTGGTCATCCTCTCAGACCAGCTAGGGATCGTCGCCTTGGTGAGCCGTTACCTCACCAACAAGCTAATCCCATCTGGGCACATCTGATGGCAAGAGGCCCGAAGGTCCCCCTCTTTGGTCTTGCGACGTTATGCGGTATTAGCCACCGTTTCCAGTAGTTATCCCCCTCCATCAGGCAGTTTCCCAGACATTACTCACCCGTCCGCCGCTCGCCGGCAAAGAAGCAAGCTTCTTCCCGCTGCCGCTCGACTTGCATGTGTTAGGCCTGCCGCCAGCGTTCAATCTGAGCCATGATCAAACTCTTCAATTTAAAGTTTGATGCTCAAAGAATTAAACTGTTTATTCGTAATGAATTAACTGTTAGTCACTCTTTAAGACTTGATAATTTTTAGCGTCTTGCGACGTTAAGATATCAGTGCTTATGAGTGCCCACACAGATTGTCTGATAAATTGTTAAAGAGCAGTGCCACCGTATTTCCGGGTGGCGCGGGCTGCGTATATTACGCTTTCCCGCTACAGAGTCAAGCATTTATTTTTACTTAACTTTGCCTGACAGGCCGGTTTGTTTGCCGTTGTGCCGTGTCAGTGGTGGCGCATTATAGGGACTAATCTCTCGCTGGCAAGCTCTGTTTTGCAAAAACTTTATCAACCGTTGCTTTTTTACTCAATTGGAGGCAAAAGCGGCAAAACCTCAAGCTTTTGGAACCCATAACGAGATAAAACGGGCATTAAACAGGCAGTTTCAGGCGTGAGTGCCATACAGTAGGCAATATTCTCATCCGTTGATTTTGCATCTGGCGCTTCATGCTCTAATAGCCAGGCGGTTCTTCTTGCTATTGCCGCACCAGAATCAATCAAACGCGTGCCTTCCGGTAATACCTGGGCCAGTTCTTCTTGTAATAAAGGGAAATGTGTACACCCGAGCACAACAGTGTCTGGCGGCTCAGCCATTTTTAACCACGGGCGCAAGATATGGCGCAGTTCATCAAGGGATACCGGTTGTCCATGTAATTTATGTTCAGCCAGTTCAACCAGTTCGGCAGACCCCAGCATTTCAATACGGCATTCATGAGCGAAACGGTCAATCAGTTCACGCGTATACGCCCGGCGGACTGTGCCACGAGTTGCCAGTAACCCCACAACCCCGTTTGCGGTCAGGCGCGCGGCTGGCTTAATAGCAGGAACCACCCCCACTACAGGGAAAGCGAATTTTTCACGTAATGCGGGCAGAGAAACAGTACTTGCGGTATTGCACGCAATAACAGTCAGGGCAAGCGGAGTGCGTTTCTGGACGGCAGTAACAATGCTGACGACACGCTCAACGACAAACTCTTCACTTTTTTCACCATAAGGAAAAGCAACGTTATCGAAAGCGTAGATGTAATGGAGATCCGGAAGAAGATGCCGGATCTCATCATAAACCGATAACCCACCGACTCCGGAATCAAAAACCAGAACGGAGGGTCTTGCATCAGAAGGTGTAGCTGCCAGACAAGTAGTACTCTCGTCCTGCAGTTTGGTAGCCATAAGCTGTCTCGTAATTTTTATCGAACAGGTTTGCTATTTTACCACGAACTGTCAGATGAGAGGTCACTGGATACGATGCAGCAATATCAACCGTGCTATAACTCGGCAAAATTTGTTGTGACGGATTGTAGTCGGACGAATTATTGTCATAACGTTTTCCATAGTACTGCCAGGACACATCCATACCGACATCAAACATCGTCCAGTCCAACTGGTATTTAGCCTGCCGTTTAGCACGACGAGCAAGAACCTCACCATTCTGGTCATTACGAGGGTCCATATACTGTAGCGTTACACGGTGGGTAAAAATGCCGGTATCAACACTACCAGTCCATTCAATGCCTTTTATTGTTGCCGAATCAATATTGGCATAGGCACCGTCATAGGTTACCGGGTCAGTGTAATAGGTAATGAGGTTACGAATTTCTTCGCGATATGCTGACAAACGCCAGTCAACAGGCCCGCTTAACCCTTCCAGGCCAAACTCCCACTGGCGAGATTCTTCAGGCTTGAGGTCAGGGTTTGCAGCAATGCCAAAACGAGTGGAACCAAACTCTTGACCAAGCGAAGGCGCCAGGAACGCAGTACCATAAGAAACAGATGCACGATACCCATCAACGAATTCCCACCCTAATGCACTTTGCCAGGTGCTATGCCAGCCAAGCTGCTCATCATGATCGCTACGCCCGGATGCTTCAAGAGTAAAATCTCCAACTTGCTGCTGCCCGGTCAGGTAGATACCGGTGTTATCTCGCTTATAAGTGTCAGAAACTGTGGTATCTGAAGAACGCAGGCGCTGTTGTTGCCAGTCAACACCAGCACTCACTGAACCGTGCCCAACGACAATATTATTTCCCCATTGAATATTGCGTTGCTCAATTTGGTCCAAAGAGGTGCCATCGTTATAACGCCCATAAATACTGCTGTAATTGTAATCTTTTTCTTTCTGGTAGCTGGCAATAAGTTGCGAAGAGTATATCCCTGAGTTGAAGTGTATCCCTGCATCAAAAGAGCGGCTATAAAGCTGTTCTTCATCCGCACTGTATGCCGCACTATATGGCGCACTACCTAAATCGTAATCTGTGTTATTGCTATAGCCATAACCACGAATAAAACCATCAAGATTCTCGTTGAACTGGTGCTGTAAGCCGCCCCAGAAAGACTTACTACGCCAACCATCACGGTCATTATCATGAGACCAGGTTGAGCCAGGCTGCACATTAAAGCCTTTAGTACTCTGATATGAGCCGGCAAGTGTAGCAACTGTATTATCAAAACGTTGGCGCCAGGCACCATCATACTGCTGAAAGCCTTTTGACCCCGTCCCTACATTAATTTGAGATTTTGCATTGTCATCCTGGGTAATAATATTAATTACCCCGCCAATTGCACCAGAACCATAAACCGATGACCGTGGCCCACGTATATATTCAATACGTTGAACCAGAGATAGTGGAATTTGGTTGAAATCAACAGTATTGGAAATTCCTGGGCGAACTACCGGAACACCATCAATCAAGACCAGAACATGGCTGGCACTGGTTCCCCGAATAAACATAGAAGAAGTTTGCCCCATACCACCGTATTGAGCGATATCCACACCGGGTAAGCGACGCATCACATCATTTAGTGTTTTCGCCTGCCATTTATTAATTTCTTCTCTTGTAATGACTTCAGTCGGTGCCAGCACACTACTCACAGGTTGCTGAAAACGGCTGGCCGTTACAACCATAGTATTTGATTGATTGTCTTGCGACCAGGCAGAAAAAGCCGTGACAGAAGCGGCTGTCAGCAGCGAGAGTTTTTTTATCATCATTAAAATAAGCATCCGGAGATTCTTAAGGATGCCGCAGGCTCACTCTATAGCACGCGATGAGTGATCAATTGCGACGTGTATCCGGCAGGTCTTCGGGCTTAATGGTTTTTCCAGGATGAAAACTTCCCACCTGAATTCTGTTTAATGCAGAAAATAAGCAGTGTTTGCGATAAACGCTATCATCCAACCAACTATTACCGCTGCGCGTCAGCTCCAGATTTACACTGGATTCCCTTTTAACTCATGGAGGCCGGAAAATGCATGCTACATTCGCCCTATATAGATGTCCAGACTTCCGAAAATTGAATTTGATAATAACGAGGCTGGACAATACGCCACCATTCCCTACAATCCCCCGCGTAATTTCTTATTCAGGACAGCAGGTATGACCCCCGAACATCTCCCGACAGAACAGTATGACGCTCAACTGGCTGAAAAAGTGTCTCGCCTTAAAGCGATGATGGCCGCTTTTGCAGCGCCTGATGTAGAGGTGTTTCGTTCACCGGCCAGCCACTACCGCATGCGGGCCGAATTCCGGGTCTGGCATGAAGGTGATGATCTTTACCATATTATTTTCGACCAACAAACCCGCCAGCGCATTCGGGTAGACAGTTTTCCGGCAGCCAGCGAACTGATTAATGCACTGATGGTTGCCGTTCTGGATGCCGTGCGCGCTCAACCTGTGCTGCGCAAAAAGTTATTTCAACTGGACTACTTATCCACATTGAGTGGTCAGGCAGTTGTCTCTTTACTGTATCACCGTGCACTGGATGACGACTGGCGCGCGGCAGCAGCGCAACTGCGCGATACCCTGCGAGCACAAGGTTTCAATGTGCATCTGATTGGGCGCGCAACAAAAACAAAAATCACGCTCGACCAGGACTTTGTGGATGAAACGCTGCCTGTGGCCGGGCAACCAATGGTTTACCGCCAGGTGGAAAATAGTTTCACCCAGCCAAATGCCGCCATGAACATTCAAATGCTGGAATGGGCACTGAACGTGACTAAAGGCGCTACAGGGGATTTACTGGAGCTTTATTGCGGTAACGGGAATTTTTCACTGGCACTGGCACGTAACTTCGACCGGGTACTCGCAACCGAAATCGCTAAGCCGTCCGTAGCAGCGGCACAATACAACATTGCGGCAAACCATATCGATAATGTACAAATTATCCGGATGTCTGCAGAAGAATTTACCCAGGCAATGCAAGGTATCCGGAAATTTAACCGACTGGAAGGCATTGATTTACAAAGCTATCACTGTAATACCATTTTTGTCGATCCGCCGCGTAGCGGATTAGATAATGAAACACTTAATATGGTGCAGGCTTACCCGCAGATTTTATATATTTCCTGCAACCCGGAAACCTTATGTAATAACCTGCAAACTCTTTCCAGAACACACCACATTTCACGCCTGGCACTGTTTGATCAGTTCCCTTATACCCATCATATGGAATGTGGTGTATTGCTTAGCAAAAAATAAACGCTATCAGCACACCAATAAAAAAGGCGCATCTGCGCCTTTTTTATTATCTGTAACAACACATTAGTTGTCTTCGCGGCGAGCGCGGAGTTTGTAGAAAATCCAAAACAGCAGCACCACAGACAGCACTGATGGCAGGAAATTGGAACCAATTGATGGGTATTCAGCACGCACCACAGCACTGTATACCAGCACGCCCAGGATAAAACAGGCAGCGGCAATCCCCGGCAACCCTTCAGGCATTGTTCGGTTTTGGTAACGCTGATGCAGGCAATACACAGCCAGTACCAGAGATATTATGGGAAACAGGGAAAATGGTACAATTGAACTAAACAGCGCTGAACATGCGCCATTAATGGACAAACCGGCGATGAGCGCCAGTAGCAGAGTCGCTTTTTCTTGACCAGATTGTTTCATTGCTCGTCCTTCACTCTTCAGAATGTTGTGCCATCTTTTCTTGTTCGCGGCGATACCAGTAGTAGGCCCCTTTAGAAATCATACGCAACTGTAACACCAGCCGCTCTTCAAGTTGCCGCCGTTGTTCTATATCGACATCCAGAGCTTCAGCACCCGCACTGAACACAATCGTGACCATTGCTTCTGCCTGTGCCTCTGTAAATGACCGCGGCATACGATTTTCGAGTTCTAAATAATCCGCAAGTTCCGCAATAAAATGTTGGATCTCGCGTGCAACGGCTGCCCTGAACGCAGCCGAAGTTCCCGAACGTTCCCGGAGAAGAAGACGGAATGCATTGGGGTTGTTGCCGATAAACTCCATAAAGGTGGATACCGATGTCCGAATAACACTCCCACCACGGGCAATACGTTGCCTGGCCTGCCGCATCAACTGACGCAGCATAAGGCCACTCTCGTCAACCATCGTAAGGCCCAGTTCATCAACATCACGAAAATGCCGATAAAACGACGTAGGCGCAATACCAGCTTCACGCGCGACTTCACGTAAACTCAGGCTGGCAAAACTACGCTCAGCACTCAACTGGCTAAATGCAGCCTCGATTAACGAACGGCGAGTACGTTCTTTTTGTTGCGCTCTTACACCCATCATGGTCGCCTGAATCCTTCCACTCCTGTTGGCACTATACCAGAGAATCGAACCTGCTGACTTGCCCAGGATTGTGACTGATTGTTTATCTGGGCAATATTACGTCAGAATAAAATTCACCCAATCTATATTGGGTTATCTCCTCACAAATGTTACTATCATGTTGCTCTAACGTATAAAAACAGGTAAGCCTTACCATGCCACATTCCTACGATTATGACGTAATAGTAATTGGGTCCGGCCCCGGCGGCGAAGGTGCTGCAATGGGTCTGGTGAAACAAGGAGCCAGAGTCGCCGTCGTTGAGCGATATCATAATGTCGGCGGTGGATGTACCCACTGGGGAACTATTCCGTCGAAAGCGCTCCGTCACGCAGTCAGCCGTATTATCGAATTCAACCAAAACCCACTTTATAGCGACCACTCCCGACTTCTGCGCTCTTCCTTCGCCGATATTCTGAACCACACCGAGAGTGTTATTAGCCAACAAACCAGCATGCGCCAGGGCTTCTATGAACGTAACCACTGCGAGATTCACCAGGGCAATGCATCGTTTGTCGATGAGCATACACTTGAGCTCGAATATCATGACGGTACCATCGAGCAGATAACAGCAGAAAAATTTGTTATTGCCTGTGGTTCGCGGCCTTATCGCCCTCAGGATGTCGATTTTTCCCATCCACGAATCTACGACAGCGACTCCATCCTCAATCTTCACCATGAACCGAAGCATGTCATTATTTATGGTGCGGGTGTAATTGGTTGCGAGTATGCCTCAATTTTCCGGGGAATGAATGTCAAAGTTGACCTGATCAACACCCGTGACAGGTTGCTGGCGTTTCTCGATCAAGAGATGTCAGATTCGCTTTCTTATCACTTCTGGAATAGCGGCGTTGTTATTCGCCACAACGAAGAGTACGAACGAATTGAAGGTGTTGATGATGGTGTGATTGTCCACCTTAAATCCGGTAAGAAAGTCAAAGCCGATTGCCTGCTGTATGCCAACGGGCGCACGGGTAACACTGATTCACTGGCGATTGAAAATGTCGGGTTAGAAGCGGACAGCAGAGGATTGCTGAAGGTAAACAGTATGTACCAAACCGCACAGCCCCATATTTACGCAGTAGGGGATGTTATTGGCTACCCAAGCCTTGCATCCGCGGCCTATGATCAAGGACGTATTGCGGCTCAGGCCATTATTAAAGGCGAAGCATCCGCGCACCTGGTTGAAGATATTCCAACAGGCATTTATACCATTCCGGAAATCAGTTCGGTGGGTAAAACAGAACAACAGTTAACTGCAATGAAAGTGCCCTATGAAGTGGGCCGTGCACAGTTTAAACACCTGGCCCGGGCACAAATTGTCGGTATGAATGTTGGTACCCTGAAGATTCTCTTCCACCGCGAAACAAAAGAAATCCTGGGGATTCACTGTTTTGGAGAACGTGCCGCAGAGATTATTCATATCGGCCAGGCAATCATGGAACAGAAAGGTGGTGGTAACACGATTGAGTATTTCGTTAACACCACCTTTAACTACCCGACCATGGCAGAAGCCTACCGGGTAGCTGCGCTGAACGGCCTAAACCGCTTGTTTTAGCGCACTGTCGAAGTGACCAGCCATCTGTTTACGGATGGCTTCTGCCAGTTGCTCATAACGGCTGCGAAGCGGTGACCCGGGACGATATACCAGGCCAATGGTTCTGCGGGGTTCAGGTTTATAGCACGGCAGATAAACCACACCATCACGGCGTTTTTCGTGAGGTACCGCGAGGGCTGGCAGTAATGTAATACCGCTGCCAGCCGCAACCATATTACGCAGGGTTTCAAGGCTGGTAGCCCGGAAATGCGTGTCTTCATCGGCACCAGCTTCAAAACAGAACCCCATTGCCTGGTCACGCAGGCAATGCCCGTCCTCCAGCATCAGTAACTTCTCACCAGACAAATCGGACATGGGCACACGGTCACGATCCGCCCATGAATGCCCTTCATAAATGGCCAGCAACATCGGCTCATCAAACAATGGAACTTCAATAAAGGCTTCACTTTCCTTTACTAAAGCAAGGATAGCGCAATCCAGTTTTCCACTATCAAGCTGCGCAAGCAATTGATGGGTTTGGGCTTCATGCAGGTACATTTCCAGCTTTGGAAAAGCCTGGTGAAGCGCCGGAATAATGTGGGGCAGGAGATAAGGCCCTACTGTAGGAATCAGGCCGATATGCAATGGCCCTGACATTGTCTCTCCTTGCTGACTTGCCATTTCCTTGAGTACTTTCACTTCACGCAATACCGTACGTGCCTGGTCCACCAGCAATAAGCCTGCCTGAGTGAATAAGACTTTACGACTGGTACGCTCCAGCAACATCACACCCAGTTCATCTTCCAGCTTACGGATTTGTCCACTTAACGTAGACTGGCTGACATGGCAGGCATCGGCAGCACGACGAAAATGGCGGTGTTCGGCTAACGCGACTAGATATTCAAGATCACGAATATTCATTCATCTCCCTCCGGGGCCACGATAGCCCTTGGCGATAGATAGAATAGCAATCAGCGATTATCCCTATCAAGCATCTTTTGACATAATGCATCTCACAGCAGCAAAGCTCGTGAAATGACCCTCACTTATTGCTGCGACCAGAGATTCTCTCTGACATGAAAAAGCCAACGTGAACGTTTAGCGGACAGTAATGTCCGCTTTTTTTTGCCTGTTTAACACACCAGAGCTTTCCCTGGGCTGAGGTATAAAAAAGCCCGACCAAAGCCGGGCGCTAAAGGAGCAAACAAAGATTAAACTAAACGCTGCTTCGCTTCTGCTATTGCCTGCGTGACCTGTGCGGGAGAAACACCGCCTTTAGCGGCACGTTTATCCAGGCAAGATTGCAAAGATAAAATGGGGTAGACATCCTCACCAATACTGGTACTGAATTTTTGTAATTCCACCAGAGGTAAGGCTTCCAGCGCTTTGCCCTGACGAATGGCTTCAACCACCGCTTCACCTACAATGTGATGAGCTTCACGGAATGGCACACCTTTCGCAACCAGGTAATCAGCCAACTCAGTCGCATTCGCGTAACCCTGCTCTGCTGCTTCCTGGCAACGCGGGCGTTTCACCTGAATGCCGTCCAGTACCAGCGCCGCCATATGCAGGCAATCCAGCCAGGTATCCAGTGCGTCAAACAGCCCTTCTTTATCTTCCTGCATGTCTTTGTTGTAGGCCAGCGGTAACCCCTTCAGGGTCATCATCATGCCGGTCAATGCACCCTGAACACGGCCACACTTGCCACGAATCAGCTCCAGTGCATCCGGGTTCTTTTTTTGCGGCATCAACGAAGAACCGGAAGTAACACGGTCAGACAGTTCAACAAAACCGGCTTCGCCAGTATTAAAGAAGATAAGGTCTTCCGCGAAGCGCGACAAATGCACCATCCCAATAGATGCGTCAGACAGCAACTCCAGCACATGGTCACGGTCGGAGACACTGTCGAGACTATTGCGTGTCGCACTGGCAAAGCCGAGCCACCCGGCCAGTTGTTCGCGGTCAATCTCATAAGCAGTACCAGCCAGAGCACCACATCCCAGCGGGCTGACGTCAAGGCGCTTTAATGCATCCTGCAGGCGGCTTTCATCACGCGCCAGCATTTCGACATAAGCCAGGCACCAGTGAGCGAACGTAACAGGTTGTGCACGTTGCAAATGGGTATAGCCCGGCATAACGGCATCCTGATTAGCTTCAGCTGTTGCTACCAGCGCTTTTTGCAGCTCACGGCTGGCACTGAGCAGATAAGTAATCTGGGATTTACACCAGAGTTTTAAATCAGTTGCGACCTGGTCATTACGGCTACGCCCAGTGTGAAGTTTTTTACCCAGCTGGCCCACTTTCTCGATAAGTTTGCCTTCCACCCAGCTGTGAATATCTTCAGCATCACTGGTCAGAATCGCTTCCGGCGAAGCCTGAACTTCTTCCAGCAGAACGTTGAGTGCGGCTTCCAGTTGCAGTTGTTCATCTGCGGTCAATACACCAACAGTAACCAACGCTTTAGACCAGGCGACAGAACCTACAATATCCTGCTCAGCCAGCCGATAATCAAAGCGTAATGAGTCGTTAAACTGCTTAAACCGTTGATCCGCTGCCTGAGTAAAACGCCCGCCCCAAAGTGCCATAATCCGCTCCGTAATACATGAATCCTGTTTAAAAAAGGCCCCCATATTGCCCGTGTCTACGCAACATGGGGGATAAAACTAAAAACTTATTTCTTCTGTTCGTTCAGCGCACGAATACGTGAAGACAAGGAGAACAACCGAATGAAGCCACCAGCATGGCTGTGGTCGTAAACTTCATCTTCACCGAAAGTCGCAAACTCTTCGCTGTACAGGCTGTTGGGTGATTTTTTCTGAATAGCAGTTACCCGGCCTTTATACAGCTCCAGTACCACTTCACCATTCACTTCACTCGCCAGAGATTCCGCAGCTGCCTGCAAAGACTGGCGCAGCGGTGCAAACCAACGGCCGTCATAAACCACGTAGGACATTTCCAGGCCAACCTGTTCACGCCATTTGAAGCTGTCACGGTCCAGTACCAGCTGCTCAACAGCACGCAATGCAGCCATCATAATGGTGCCCCCTGGGGTTTCGTAGCAACCACGAGATTTAATACCCACCAGGCGGTTTTCCACGATATCAACACGACCAACGCCATGTTTGGAACCCAGAACATTCAGTGCTTCCAGGCATTTGAACGGGCTCATTGCTTCACCGTTCACAGCAACCACTTTACCGTGCTCAACAGTAATGGTGACTTGCTCTGCGGCATCCGGCGCTTCTTTCGGGTCAACAGTCCATACCCAGCAATCTTTATTCGGTGCATTCCACGGGCTTTCCAGCACGCCGCCTTCAGTAGAGATATGCCAGGCGTTTTCATCACGGCTGTAAATCTTTTCCAGAGAAGCGGTTGTTGGAATGTCGCGCTCTTTCAGGTATGCCAGCAATGCTTCACGGGAACGCAGATCCCACTCACGCCATGGAGCAATGACTTTGAGGCCAGGAGCCAGGGCAGCCCAGGCAGATTCGAAGCGAACCTGGTCATTACCCTTACCAGTAGCGCCGTGAGCCAGTGCATCTGCACCCACTTTTTTCGCCACATCCACCAGTGCCTTAGCAATCAGCGGACGAGCCATGGAAGTACCCAGCAGGTAGCTGCCTTCGTACAGTGCACCGGTTTGCAGTACCGGATAAACATAATCACGAATAAATTCTTCACGCAGATCCACAACGTGGCATTCAATCGCTCCGGAACGCAGCGCTTTTTGTTCAACCCCTTTCAGATCATCACGATCCTGCCCAATATCCACTACGCAGGCGACAACTTCGCAGCCCTGATAGTTTTCTTTCAGCCAGGGAATGATGGCGGAGGTATCCAGACCACCGGAATAGGCGAGAACAACTTTTTTGATGCCGTGATTTTGCATTTTCTTTTCCTTCAAGAGCGCATTAGGCCTGACCCTGCAGACCATATGGAGTCGTTAAACGTGTAGTGCGTTACGCAATGATACGGGTACCAATCGCAATACCATTGAATAGCGAGGGCAATTGCTCTGCATGGCGCCATGAGGCGATATCTACCGGGCGTCCAAGCGTACGAGCAGCATCCAGTGCAGCATTAACTTTCACAATCATCCCATCGGTAATAATGCCCTGAGCAATCAGTTGCTCCGCTTTTTCTGCTGTCATTTCGGCAATACGCTGGCCTTTACCATCCAGGATACCACTCACATCTGACAACAGGATTAAATCAGCGCCCAGGGTTGCAGCCAGAGCAGTGGCTGCCTGGTCTGCGTTCACATTCATCAACAGACCATCTTCTGTTATGCCAATAGAACTGACCACCGGGAGGAACCCACCGGCTAATAGTGAGTTCAACAAACGGTCAGAGCCCGGTTTTGCCAGGCCAACATGGCCCAGGGATGCGTCCAACTGAGTGACGGTCACACTACCACCATCCGCAAGGCACAGCCCTACAGCATCAATATGGTGTTTCTGAGCCCAGGCGAGCAATGTTTTATTTGCCGTACCGGCCAGTGCCCCAGTGATAATGTCTATCTGATCTGCCGGGGTAACCCGCAAGCCATTTTTTTTCTGCACGGGCAGAGCCAGTTTCTTCATTAATTCATCAACCAGGCAGCCACCACCATGGACGATAACCAGAGGGCGCTGGTGGGACTCGCGGTACGTAACCAGTGCAGCAAACAGGCGTTCCAGTGCTTCTTCACTATCCAGCAGAACACCGCCTAACTTAATAATTAATGGATTCATCATCTCACCTGATTGCTTTAAATAAGAGCCTGAGTCTCTGTAAAACCAAACCGAATATTTGCGCACTGCATCGCCTGAGCAGCTGCGCCTTTGAGCAGGTTATCTTCCGTGGCGACAACAATCAGATGCTGCCCCTGTACGGCAAAACCGATATCACAGAATGGTAAACCAACAACATTTTTCAGTGCAGGCACACCTTTCTCATAAAGCCGAACCAACGGCTTATCACCATAAGCCTGTTGGTACACCGCCGCAATTTGCTGCTGAGTAACCCCATCCTGCAAACGGCAGGTGATGGTTTCCAGGATGCCTCGTGGGAAGTTCCCCAGATGCGGGGTGAAAATAATATCCGCGCCAAGATGCGATGCGATTTCAGGCTGGTGCCGGTGGGTGAACACACCGTACGGCTGCAGGCTGACTTCGCAGAAACTGTTAGACAGTGACGCTTTACGCCCGGCACCACTCACTCCACTGGTGGCATTGATAACCGGCCACTGAGTGAGATCCAGCAGACCATTATCAATCAACGGTTTCAGCGCCAGTTGTGCGGCTGTTGGGTAACAGCCCGGAACAGCAATTAAATCAGCCTGCTTAATTTTGTCTGCCTGCCACTCAGCAAGGCCATAAACAGCGCTGTCGAGCAAATCTGGATGCTGATGAGTGAAACCGTAATACTGGGTATAGAACTCAGCATTATTAACCCGGTATGCCCCGGATAAATCAAACACCACACAACCCGCAGCAAGAAACTGCGGAGCCAGGTCATGGCTGACTTCGTGGGCCGTGGCGAGGAAAACGACATCAACACCTTGCGTAAATTCGCTAATATCAGACATAGGCTGAAGCGGCAAATCCACAATCCCTTTCAGTTGAGGGTGAAGACTTGAAAGTAACTTTCCTGCATCTGAACTTTGCGCAGACACTGTCAATGCGGTTATGTTCATATGAGGATGGCGATTCACATAGGAAGCAAGCTCTGCGCCGGTATAACCGCTGGCACCTACAATCAGCGTATTCAACATTGGGGTTGTATACCTTCTTTCCGTCATTTTTAACCTGGCTTCGGCCTCTGCCGGAACCGCGTATTACTGGTTTACTCTTTGCCCTGTAACAGCAGAGCAAGAAAAGATTCATTTCTGAGCAATGTTAATGTATTTTTATTCATTAATTTTGCATGATTATCTATACTATTGTGACCCAGGACATGTCAACAGTGAAGATGAAATTACCGCCTTTTATCGAGATATATCGAGCGTTGATAGCAACGCCATCTATCAGTGCAACCGAAAGTTCACTGGATCAAAGTAATGCTTCTTTAATCAATTTGCTTGCAGGCTGGTTTGGCGACCTGGGGTTCCAGGTTGAAGTCCAGCCAGTCCCTGGTACACGTAATAAGTTTAATATGCTTGCCCGTATCGGCCAGGGTGCTGGCGGGTTGTTGCTTGCCGGGCATACCGACACCGTGCCATTTGACGACGGCCGCTGGACTCGCGACCCGTTTTCATTAACTGAACACGACAATAAACTTTACGGGCTGGGCACGGCAGATATGAAAGGTTTCTTTGCCTTCATTCTTGATGCACTGCGTGATATCGACGTCACCCGCCTGACCAAACCGCTCTACATTTTGGCAACCGCCGATGAAGAGACCTCCATGGCCGGTGCTCGCTATTTTGCAGAAAATACACAAATCCGCCCGGACTGCGCCATCATTGGCGAGCCTACCTCATTGCAACCGGTGCGCGCGCACAAAGGGCATATGTCCAGCGCCATCCGGATCACCGGGCAATCAGGGCATTCCAGCGATCCCGCCAGGGGCATTAACGCCATCGAGCTGATGCACGATGCAATTAGTCATATCATGGCCTTGCGCGACGACCTGAAATCCCGTTTCCACCATGGTGCGTTCACCATTCCATATCCAACACTCAACCTGGGCCATATTCACGGCGGTGATGCATCCAACCGCATTTGTGCCTGCTGTGAATTACATATGGATATTCGCCCATTACCCGGCATGACACTGGATGATTTAAATGGCTTGCTGCAAGAGGCCTTATCGCCTGTAAGCAACCAGTGGCCTGGCCGCCTGGATATTTCCGAGTTACATCCACCAATTCCCGGTTATGAATGCCCGGTGAACCATGAGCTTGTCGCAGTGGTGGAAAAACTGCTCAATACACCAACAGAAGTCGTTAACTACTGTACAGAAGCACCGTTTATCCAAACCTTGTGCCCAACGCTGGTACTTGGCCCTGGCTCTATTAACCAGGCACACCAACCTGACGAATACCTGGAAACCCGATTTATCAAACCCACACAAGAACTGATAACCCAGGTTATCCATCATTTTTGTTGGCATTAAATCAGTGGTTAGACCAATTCACTCTTTTGTATCAGGCAAAAGAGTGAATTAGTAATATTTAACATTTTCGCGCGAAAATAATCGGTATTTCCGCGTGAAAGTGCTGGAAATCAGTGTAATTCCATAAGAATTACTTATCGGGAGCCAGCAATATTAAATTTCATAAATTCACCAAATTTACGTGTTTGCTGAAGCGATTTCGCAGCAATTGACGAATGGAAACTAACGTGGCTTTATAAAAGGCGGTGTTTAACCCGCCAGGGTGAAAATCAATTGCATTTAGATGGGGTGTCTGGGGTCATATGAACGAACAATATTCCGCTTTGCGAAGTAATGTCAGTATGCTCGGCAAATTGCTCGGGGATACCATTAAGGATGTTTTGGGGGAACACATTCTTGATCGTGTAGAAACAATCCGTAAATTGTCGAAGTCTTCCCGCGCTGGCAACGACGCAAATCGGCAGGAGTTACTGAATACTTTACAGAACCTGTCTAAAGATGAACTACTTCCTGTAGCACGCGCCTTTAGTCAGTTTCTGAATCTTGCCAACACAGCAGAGCAATTTCACAGCATTTCAGCCAATGGTGAATCAGCGAATAGCCCTGAAATTATTGCAAAAACAATTAAAAAGTTAAAAGCACAACCCAATTTAACTGAAGCTGCGATAAAAGAATCATTAGAATCTCTGTCACTGGAATTAGTGTTAACCGCGCACCCGACAGAAATTACTCGCCGGACACTTATTCATAAAATGGTGGAAGTGAATAATTGTCTTAAACAACTGGATCACAGTGATATTCCGGAATATGAACGTAATCAGATAATGCGCCGTCTGCGCCAGCTGATTGCCCAGTCATGGCATACCGATGAAATTCGTAAACACCGCCCGTCCCCGGTTGATGAAGCTAAATGGGGCTTTGCTGTTGTTGAAAACAGCCTGTGGGATGGTGTACCTGGCTATTTGCGTGAACTGAATGAACAGTTGGAAGAGCATCTTAACTACAAGTTACCTGTTGATTTCGTTCCGGTACGCTTCACTTCGTGGATGGGTGGCGACCGCGATGGCAACCCAAACGTTACCGCCGATATTACTCGCCATGTTTTATTACTCAGCCGCTGGAAAGCCACTGACCTGTTTCTGAAAGACATACAGGTGCTTATCTCTGAACTTTCAATGGCAGATGCCACACCTGAACTGCTTAAACTGGCCGGTGATGAACATAGTGAAGAACCTTATCGCCATATCCTTAAAGGGTTACGCAGCCAGTTAATGGCTACCCAGACCTGGCTGGAAGCCCGGCTGAAAGGGCAGAAATTGCCACGCCCACAAGGTTTGCTCACGCAAAACGAACAATTGTGGGATCCATTATATGCCTGCTACCAGTCACTGCACGCTTGTGGCATGGGTATTATTGCTAATGGTGAGTTGCTGGATACACTGCGCCGCATCAAATGCTTCGGTGTTCCACTGGTTCGTATCGACATTCGCCAGGAAAGTACCCGCCATTCAGATGCCATGGGTGAAATCACTCGCTATCTGGGTCTTGGCGACTATGAAAGCTGGTCTGAAGCCGACAAACAGGCATTCTTAATTCGCGAACTGAATTCCAAACGCCCGTTACTGCCTCGCCAGTGGCAACCAAGCGACGACACGCGCGAAGTGCTGGAAACCTGCAAAGTCATTGCCGAAGCGCCGCGTGGTTCTATCGCCGCTTATGTTATTTCCATGGCGAAAACGCCGTCTGATGTCCTGGCCGTACACTTACTGTTGAAAGAAGCGGGTATCGAATTTGCTCTGCCAGTCGCACCGCTGTTTGAAACACTGGATGACCTGAATAATGCCAACGATGTGATGACTCAGTTACTGAACATTGACTGGTATCGCGGGTTTATTCAGGGCAAACAAATGGTAATGATCGGCTATTCCGATTCTGCCAAAGATGCCGGTGTAATGGCCGCTTCGTGGGCACAATATCAGGCACAGGATGCCCTGATTAAAACTTGTGAAAAAGCAGGCATTGCATTGACACTGTTCCATGGACGTGGTGGTTCCATTGGCCGTGGTGGCGCACCAGCCCATGCGGCTTTGCTGTCTCAACCGCCAGGCAGCCTGAAAGGTGGTCTGCGTGTTACCGAACAGGGCGAAATGATTCGCTTCAAATATGGTGTGCCTGAAGTCACTATCAGTAGCCTGTCGCTCTATACCGGGGCAATTCTGGAAGCCAACCTGTTGCCGCCGCCAGAACCGAAAGCCAGCTGGCGCAACATTATGGACGAATTATCCGTACTTTCCTGCAATATGTACCGGGGTTATGTGCGCGAGAACAAAGACTTTGTTCCGTATTTCCGCTCCGCAACACCTGAGCTTGAACTGGGTAAATTGCCGCTGGGTTCCCGCCCGGCAAAACGTCGCCCTAATGGTGGTGTGGAATCCCTGCGCGCCATTCCGTGGATTTTTGCCTGGACACAAAACCGTTTAATGCTACCAGCATGGTTAGGAGCAGGTGCTGCACTACAGAAAATTGTGGATGATGGTAAACAGGACCAGTTAGAAAGCATGTGCCGCGACTGGCCATTCTTCTCCACACGCCTTGGCATGCTGGAGATGGTCTTTGCAAAAACCGATTTATGGCTGGCCGAATACTATGACCAGCGTCTGGTGAAACCAGAGCTCTGGCCTCTGGGCCAGGAACTGCGCAAACAACTGGAAGCTGACATCAAACTGGTGCTGGCTATTGCCAATGATTCCCATCTGATGGCTGACTTGCCATGGATTGCGGAGTCTATCACTCTGCGTAATATCTACACCGACCCACTGAATGTTCTGCAGGCTGAGTTGCTGCACCGCTCACGCCAGGCCGAGGCCGAGGGCAGTGAACCTGACCCGCGAATCGAACAGGCACTGATGGTGACAATTGCCGGGGTTGCGGCCGGGATGCGTAATACAGGTTAACCGGTTTAATACATAACTGTTCAGACTCGCGCTGGCGGGTAACACAGAAACCCGGAAGCATGCTTCCGGGTTTTTTATTCCGCAATTTACCGCCTTCAGCGCAATATTTTCCTGTTTCTGCCGCAGTAAACTGCCCATTAGCGCACTCCCATTGCACTTACCGTTGGAGGATTATCATGGACAGTATTACGGCATCACCCGGTAAATATATTCAGGGCCAGCATATTCTCAGCCGTGCCGGGCAATACCTGAAACCACTTGGGCAGCACTTTTTAGTGCTCGCAGACAGCTTTGTCGCCGATCTGGTGGAAGAGATGCTGCGCCGTACCTGTGAAGAGCATCAAATTGATGTGGAGTTCGCACTCTTTGGTGGCGAGTGTTCACAACCCGAAATTGACCAACTTTGTATACTGGCGCAACGAGCGGAATGCGATGCAATACTGGGGATTGGTGGCGGGAAAACGCTTGATACAGCAAAAGCCGTAGCTTGCCTGATGAAAAGCCCAATGGTCATTGCGCCAACAGTAGCATCCAGTGATGCCCCATGCAGTGCGCTGTCTGTTATTTACTGTGAGGATGGTTCTCTCGACCGTTACCTGCCATTACCTCATAACCCGGACCTGGTATTGGTAGATAGTGCAATTATTGCCGGAGCGCCACCACGGTTACTGGCCGCAGGTATTGGTGATGCCTTATCCACCTGGTTTGAAGCCCGTGCCTGTGCAAAAAGTGGCGCAGTGACCAGTGCAGGAGGCTTACCTGGCAGAGCTGCGCTGGCACTGGCTGAACTCTGCTACCGCACGCTCCTTGAATCAGGTGTCACTGCTGTCTCAGACGCACAACAACATAACGTCACCACAGCGCTGGAACGTGTTATTGAAGCCAATATTTACCTGAGTGGTATTGGGTTTGAGAGTGGCGGTCTGGCAGCAGCACATGCTGTCCATAACGGGCTAACAACCCTGCCGGATACGCAAAAAACACTGCATGGCGAAAAAGTCGCGTTTGGTACACGGGTGCAGTTAATACTCGAAGATGCTCCACAGGAAGAACAGGTAGCAGTACTGAATCTGTGTCACAAATCAGGTTTACCCGTCACGCTGAGTGAATTAGGTATTACACAAGGGGTTGAGGAAAAAGTCCGCCAGGTAGCACAGGCCAGTTGCCAGCCAGAAAGCCCAATGCACAACATGCCGGGCAAAATAACACCACAACAGGTGTTCGACGCCATCTTGCTGGCAGATGAACTTGGCCGCATGGCATCATCATAACCCGGCGCTTTCTCCAGCCAGGGAGTTACACACCACCTGGCTGATACAAGAGCAAATTAACCCGCCGGGCGCACACCCAGTGTATGACAAATGGCATAACTCATTTCAGCCCGGTTAAGGGTGTAGAAATGGAAATCTTTCACCCCTTCCCGGCTTAAAATTTTCACCATATCCATCGCAATGCTGGCACCCACCAGCTTACGGGTTTCTGGATCATCATCCAGCCCGTCAAACATCGTCGCCATCCATTGAGGTACGCGTACATTAGTCATTGTGGCGAATTTCTGCAGTTGCTTGTAGTTACTGACGGGTAAAATGCCCGGCACAATTTCAACATCAATGCCAGCAGCGGCACAGCGGTCGCGAAAACGCAGGTAATTTTCCACATCAAAGAAAAATTGGGTAATTGCCCGATTAGCGCCCGCGTCAATTTTCCGTTTCAGGTTAATTAAATCAGCCTGAGCACTCTTTGCTTCCGGATGCACTTCCGGATATGCGGCAACAGAAATATCAAAATCCGCGACATCTTTCAGTAACGCGACCAGGTCAGCTGCGTACATATCCGGTTTCCCGCTACCTGGCGGCAGATCACCACGCAGCGCGACAATATGGCGAATCCCGTTATCCCAGTAATCCTGAGCAATGGATTTGAGTTCGTCGCGGGTGGCATCAATACAGGTTAAATGCGGCGCAGCCACCAGCCCGGTACGTTCTTTAATATCTTTAATGATGCTGTGAGTACGGTCACGCTCACCAGAGTTAGCACCGTAAGTAACAGAAACAAATTTAGGGCGCAGGCTGCTCAGCCGATCGATAGAGTTCCAGAGCGTTTGCTCCATTTCACTGGTTCGCGGCGGGAAAAACTCAAACGAGACATTAATATGCCCCTGAACCTCAGCCAGGCTCTGATTCAAAGCATCTCGCTGGTTGGCGTGAAAGAAACTCATACCTTACCTCATCACTCTTATCGCTGTTCTGTTATTTTTTACATCTATACGTTTAGACGTCCAGATGTAAAAATGAAGGAAAAGCCTCGCCCCGTCAACTGAAAAATTCTTGAGTAACAGGAATAATTATCAGCCAACATGAAAAAATTTCATGGATAAGTGATGATTTTTATACGCAGAAGGTGATGGCATACCGCCTTCAGGCCATCAGGCCCGAATAGCGGTATGAATAGCAGGATTTAAAGCAATTTTGCCAGGCGATTGATATCCGACTGAATGGCGCCAGCGGTAACATCCCTCCCGGCACCGGGCCCGCGAATCACCAGGGGATTATCCCGATACCAGCGGCTTTCAATAGCAAATACATTGTCACAGGGCAACAGAGAAGCTAACGGATGTTCCTGTCGTACCGCTTCCACACCAACCCGGGCTTTACCATTGGCATCAAAACGGGCTACATAACGCAATACCAGCCCCATCTCCTGCGCAGCTTCCAGGCGTTGCAACATTTGCTCATTCAGTGCATCACCATTTTCGAAGAAATAGTCGACAGAACCAGACTCACAACCAACCGGAACCAGTGATTCGACCCGCACCTGTTCAGGTTCAATGTCGTACCCGGCTTCACGCGCCAAAATCACCAATTTGCGCATGACATCCTGCCCCGACAGATCTACCCGCGGATCAGGCTCAGTCAGCCCCTGCTGCCAGGCCTGATCAACCAGATCGGTGAAAGGCACTGTGCCGTCAAATTGCAAAAACAACCAGGAGAGTGTGCCGGAGAAAATTCCACTGATCGCAAGGATCGAGTCACCACTGTCTCGCAAGTCCCGAACCGTATGGTTTACGGGTAAACCCGCACCCACAGTTGCGTTGTATAACCAGTGACGCCCTGTTTTCGCAAACGCATCGCGAATCAGGCGAAATTTATCGCTGGAACTGGCTCCTGCCAGTTTATTCGCACTAATGACGTGGAAACCGTGGCTGGCAAAATCCAGATACTGATCAGCCAGTTGTTCACTGGCTGTTACATCCAGCACCACCAGGTCATCGTACGGGTGTGCCCGCATCCATAAGAAAAGCGCTTCTTCATCCAGCTCTACAGCTTCATCGTTGAAGAAAGCCAGTGCCCGGCTGGCATCAAGCCCATCATAGCTTAACAAGCTGCGGCGGCTGTCCACCACGCCAGCCAGAATAAATTCAAACCCTGTCCGGGCAGATAATGATTCCTGCTCACGGGCAAATAACTCAAGCCAGCGAGAACCAATGTTGCCTTTTCCGAACAGCACCAGACCAATGCGCTTCTCGGCGCGGAACAAAGACTGGTGCAGCCCCTGAATCAGGTGTTCAGTTGGCCCGCTGCGGAGTACAGCAACCAGGCTGATGCCTTCATCCGATTGCCAGATAAACTCGACTGGCTGGTCTTTTAACTGCTGCCAGAAGCGGTGGCTGTGCAGAGGATTACGGCACACCCCAGCCCCTACCATCGCAACCAAAGCCAGCCCTTCACGCAGCACCAGCTCGCCTTGCGGCGCAATATCCTGTAATTGCTGCCAGGCACTGTTCACCACTTCCGAGGTATAGCACAGTTGCAACAGATGGCGGTCAGGATGCACACCAATAGCAAGAGGGCGAAGTTGAGCGCGTTTCAGCACCGTATCCACCTCTTTTTGCGCCTGGCGGAAATCTTGTTCCGGCGCCAACTGGAGTTCAATCAAACACACATCGTCGTGACTGGTCACAATACGTGCCCCAGTCCCCGAGGCTAATACTCGTTCAATACGCGTTGAGCCTTGCTCCGGGTTATAGCTACAACGCAACTGCAGGTCGATATCGCTGCCGGATACAGGCTGGAGTGTACGGGTATGCAGCACTGGCGCGGCAAGGCGAGCCAGTTCACTGGCTTCATCCAGGCGCAATAACGGCAGCAGGCAGGCATCACTCACCTTACGTGGATCCGCGCTATAAACGCCAGCCACGTCACTCCAGATAGTGACACGGGAAACCCCTGCCAGCGCACCAATTTGCGTCGCAGAATAGTCAGAGCCATTACGGCCCAGCAATACCGTTTCTCCGGCGTTGTTACGGCAAATAAAGCCGGTTACTACAATACGCTTGCCTGGATGCTGAACCAGGAGTTGTTGTAACAACGGATAAGACAGGCCTTCATTTACCTGAGGCTGTGCCGCACGTTCTGCCCGCATAAAATCGCGGGCGTCCAGCCAGGCGGCTTCCATCCCTTGCAACCTGAGGACCTCAGACATCAACCGGGCCGACCACACTTCACCATGACCGACAACCTCGGCATAAATGGCATCGGTGATTGTGCTGTCCAGCAATACAGCAAGACGCTCCAGATCATGAATAAAATCGGCAATCAGTACGTCGGCAATTTCGGCGGGCAGTAGCCCGCTAATCAGCTCGGTCTGATAACGACGTAGTGCTTGCTGCACCTGGTGAGCAGAGAGCCGGTCAGTCTGACTCAGTTTCAGCCAACTAATCAGCTGGTTGGTTGTGCTGCCGGCGGCAGATACCACCACTAAATCGCCAGGACAGGAATACTCTTCCAAAATTGTGGCCACCCGCAAGTAGCACTTCACATCGGCAAGACTGCTCCCGCCAAACTTATGTAACTGGCGGCCTGCGCCCCCTGCTGGTGCAGTAACACTCATACTTACCCCTCAGATGCAGCCCGGAATCCATTTTCCAGGTCAGCAATTAGATCGTCACCATCTTCTATTCCGGTTGAGATACGTAGCAACGTCTCAGAAATACCGGCCGCCGCACGCGCTTCAGCTGACATCCCGGCGTGGGTCATCGTCGCGGCATGGGAAATTAAGCTTTCAACCCCACCCAAAGATTCCGCCAGTGTAAAGAGAGAGAGGCCTTTGAGGAAGCGGCGTAATGTTTGTTCGTCACCATCCAGTTCAAAACTGAGCATCGCTCCAAATCCTTTTTGCTGGCGTACAGCAATATCATGCCCTGGATTTTCAGGAAGTGATGGGTGATAAAGGCGCTTAACCAGGGGCTGTTTTTTCAGATAGTCCACAATGGCAAGTGCATTGCGTTGTGCAAGTTCAACACGCGGAGCCAGAGTACGAATCCCACGTAATAGCAAGTAGCTGTCAAAAGCGCTTCCCGTTACCCCAATATTGTTTGCCCACCAGGCAAGCTCTGTCGCCATCTCAGCATCTTTGGCAATCACGGCTCCTGCCACAACATCAGAATGCCCGTTAAGGTATTTGGTACAGGAATGAACCACCAGGTCCGCGCCCAAAGCCAGTGGATTTTGCAACGCCGGGCTCAGGAAAGTGTTATCAACAACAGTGATTGCACCGACAGCTTTTGCCGCCTGGCAAATTTTTGCGATATCCACAACACGCAATAAAGGGTTGCTCGGGCTTTCTATCAGCACCAGTTTAGGCTTCTGTGACAGAGCCGATTCCAGCGCCGCTTCATCATTCTGGTCAACAAACTGTACGCGGTAGCAACCACGTTTGGCCATGCTGTCGAATAACCGATAGCTGCCGCCATAACAATCATGAGGCGCAACTAACAAATCACCAGGGTTCAGGAAAATAGCTGTTAGCAAATGAATGGCCGACATGCCAGTATTTGTCATTACTGCACCCGCACCACCTTCCAGTTCAGCCAGCGTACGCTGGACGACATCGCGCGTTGGGTTACCACGGCGAGAATAGTCATGCTCGCGTGGTAAATTGAAATCAGTGAAGTTATAAGTCGTGGAGAGATGAATCGGCGGCACAACACAACCGTACTGTTCATCATTGTTTAATCCGCTACGTACAGCAATTGTGGCTTGTTTGCGTGTCATGGTGAGTATCCCTGGCTGACACCTGAACCGGCAGGCGCGTAATACAGTAATCAGAAGACAGCCAACAGAGTAAACAGAGTTAACATAGACGTCAATACATCTGGACATCTAAACTTCTTTGCGTATAGATTGAGCAGAGCGCCAATAACCGTTAAACTTATACGCTTAAGATCTGGCACACAGCAACGCTGTCTAAAAACGTGCGAATCTGTGTACGGTAAAAATTTACTTTAATGGTCAGTTCCCGCAAGGGGTTGGGCCTTTTTTAATGACTGAGAGGACTAAAGGTATCTCATGGCTGAATGGAGCGGCGAATATATCAGCCCATACGCTGAGCACGGTAAGAAGAGTGAACAAGTAAAGAAAATTACGGTTTCCATTCCTCTGAAAGTGTTAAAGATCCTCACTGACGAACGTACTCGTCGCCAGGTAAATAACCTGCGCCACGCAACGAACAGTGAATTGCTGTGTGAAGCATTTCTCCACGCATTTACCGGGCAGCCGTTACCAGACGACAACGACCTGCGTAAAGAGCGAAGTGATGAAATTCCGGAACATGCAAAAGTAATTATGCGTGAGCTGGGGATAGACCCGGATACATGGGAATATTAATCCGGTGCAGCGTTATCATCAGATAACAGATGCAAAAAAGGCGCCTTTCGGCGCCTTTTTCGTGACAAGCAAAATATTACTTGCTGCCCGGAATACTGAAACGTTTGTTGAAACGTTCAACACGACCGCCGGTATCAACAACACGTTGTTTACCAGTGAAGAACGGGTGGCATTTACCACATACGTCCAGGTTCAGGTCGTGACCCACGGTAGAATGGGTTTTGATGACATTACCGCAAGAACAAGTTGCAGTAATTTCTACATAATTCGGGTGAATATCTTTTTTCATGGAAAACCTCAGGTCTAAGGCCGCGTCGCTCTTCCAGCCCTAACGCCAGACACCACGCGAAGTTGATAGTAATGGTTTTGAGTGCGAAATTGCACATCAAAGGCGGCGAATCATACAGAAATTAACCAGAGTATGCAAACTGATCCGCACACAACCGCGGTCACAGTGTACACTAGACTGCCTTTTTTTGCTTTGGAAGCGCTGATGCCCGTTGCCCACGTTGCTTTGCCCGTTCCACTAAACCGCACTTTTGACTATGCCATACCTGAAAATATGGTACTGGTAGCTGGCTGTCGTGTCACCGTGCCTTTCGGAACGCAAAAACGTACCGGTATTGTGGTCAGTATTGATGATACCAGTGAGCTTCCTCTGGCAGACCTGAAGACTGTGCAGGAAGCACTGGACAGCACACCGCTATACTCAGCATCTTTATGGCGTTTACTCCTGTGGGCTGCAAACTACTATCATCACCCGATTGGCGAAGTGCTGTTTCATGCCCTGCCCATCCCATTACGCCAGGGTAAACCAGCTCTGTTGTCACCTCAAAGTTACTGGTTTGCTACCGAACAAGGCATGGCAACTGACCTGAATGGGTTAAAACGTGCACCAAAGCAACAGCAGGCGCTGGCGGCTCTTCACCAGGGCCCGGTGCTACGCCAGCAGACTACTGAACTTGACCTGAACGACTCGGCTCTCCAGTCACTGCGCCGTAAAGGGCTGTGCGACATTCGCCAGGAAGAGCAAGCAAGTTCTCCGTGGCAAAATATGTTCACGCTCGCTCAGGACCGCCTGAGGTTGAATACCGAGCAGGCGATGGCGGTTGGGGCAATTCACGGTGACGATGACCATTTTACAGCCTGGTTATTGGCGGGTATTACCGGCTCCGGGAAAACAGAAGTCTACCTGAGCGTGCTGGAAAACGTGCTGGCACGAGGTAAACAGGCGCTGGTACTGGTGCCAGAGATTGGGCTGACACCACAAACCATCGCCCGTTTTCGCGAGCGCTTTAAGGCTCCGGTCGATGTGCTGCATTCAGGGCTGAATGACAGTGAGCGCTTAGCCACCTGGATCAAAGCCAGCCGGGGTGATACCGCGATTGTTATTGGTACGCGGTCAGCGTTGTTTACCCCATTTCGTAACCTGGGCGTTATCGTTATCGATGAAGAGCATGACAGCTCCTATAAACAGCAGGAAGGTTGGCGTTACCACGCCCGTGATCTTGCCGTGTGGCGGGCTCACAGTGAAGACATTCCCATTGTGCTTGGATCTGCCACTCCATCGCTGGAAACGCTGTATAACGTCCAGCAACGCAAGTATCGCCAACTTAAACTGACCCGAAGGGCAGGAAATGCTCGCCCGGCAATGCAACACGTTCTGGATCTGAAAGGGCAGTCACTTCAGGCTGGTTTATCTCCGGCACTGATTAACCGCATGCGCCAACACCTTGAAGCGGATAATCAGGTGATTTTATTTCTGAACCGCCGTGGATATGCCCCCGCTTTACTGTGCCATGATTGTGGCTGGATTGCTGAATGCCAGCGGTGTGATCACTATTACACCATTCATCAACGTCAGCGGCACCTGCGCTGCCACCATTGTGACAGCCAGCGTCCTATTCCTCACCAATGCCCGGGGTGTGGTTCAACCCACCTGGTACCCGTCGGCACTGGCACAGAACAACTGGAAGAAAGCCTTGCTCCGTTTTTTCCTTCCGTGCCTGTTTCCCGTATTGACCGCGATACAACCAGCCGTAAAGGCGCCCTGGAAAAACACCTTGAGGCGGTTCACCGTGGAGGTAAGAGGATCCTGATTGGTACCCAAATGCTGGCTAAAGGGCACCACTTTCCCGATGTCACCCTGGTCGCCTTACTGGATGTCGATGGTGCATTATTCTCAGCTGATTTCCGTGCCGCAGAGCGCTTCGCTCAGCTCTACACTCAGGTATCAGGGCGAGCCGGGCGGGCTGGCAAGCAAGGCGAAGTTATTTTACAAACTCACCATCCCGAACACCCTTTACTACAAATTTTGCTCGCAAAAGGTTATGACGCATTTGCCAGCCAGGCGCTGGCTGAGCGGCAAAAAGTCATGTTGCCCCCCTGGAGCAGCCATGTGCTTATTCGCGCTGAAGACCACAACAACCAGCTTGCTCCAGTCTTTTTGCAGCAATTGCGCAACCTGCTTCAGGCAAGCCCGGCGGCAGACCAACAACTGTGGTTACTCGGCCCGGTTCCGGCTCTGCAACCCAAACGTGGTGGCCGATTCCGTTGGCAGCTCTTGCTGCAACATCCTTCACGCGCTCGTCTTCAACAAGTGTTGGCCACTGCACTGGTTCTGGTTAACACACTGCCCGGGGCGAAAAAAGTAAAATGGATGCTGGACGTCGATCCGATCGAAGGCTAATTCGCCAGAAGAATGCGAGGAAGCTCCGAAAAGCAATACAGATCACACTTCAAATGAAAGAGTTGTAACAACTTGCTGCGATTATCTGATAAAAATGTGAACAGCATCAGATAAAATGCATCATTTGCGGTTTCGGACGAGGAGAGCACGTTGAAGGCAAACAAAAAAGTCGTGGCACCCACGATGAAAGATGTGGCAGAAAAAGCAGAAGTGTCTACAGCAACAGTCTCTCGCGCATTAATGAACCCCGAGAAAGTTTCGCAGGCAACACGCAATCGGGTTGAACAGGCTGCTATTGAGCTGGGCTATCTGCCACATGCTCTGAACCGCAGTGCCAAACGCAACGACTCCCGCACACTTCTGGTCATTGTGCCGGATATTTGCGATCCCTTTTTCAGTGAAATTCTGCGCGGTATCGAAACCACTGCGGCACAGCATGGCTACCTAGTGTTAATTGGCGACTGTGCTCACCAAAACCAGCAAGAAAAGAACTTTATTGACCTCATCATCAGTAAACAAATCGACGGCATGTTACTGCTTGGCTCCCAACTACCTTTCGATGCCAGCCGCGAAGAGCAGCGCAACCTGCCGCCAATGGTGATGGCGAACGAATTCGCACCTGAGCTGGAACTACCAACAGTTCACATCGACAACCTGACTGCGGCTTTTAATGCCGTCGCCTGGTTGCTGCAGCAAGGCCATACCCATATTGCCTGTATTGCCGGCCCCGAAGAAATGCCTCTCTCACACTATCGTTTGCAAGGGTATATTCAGGCTCTTAGGCGCAATGGCATTACGGTAGACTCAAACTATATTGTACGCGGCGATTTTAGCTATGAAGCCGGGGCAAGTGCGCTTGAGCAATTGCAGCGCCTGCCTGTTCCGCCCACCGCCATATTTTGCCACAGTGATGTCATGGCGCTGGGGGCGCTTTCATGGGCAAAACGCCACGGCCTGCGCGTACCGCAAGACCTGTCTATTATGGGTTTCGACGATATTGCATTATCACGCTTTTGCGACCCGCCACTCACCACCATGGCGCAGCCCCGCTTCAAAATTGGCGAGGAAGCGATGTTGCTGCTTCTGGAACAGTTGAATGGGAACACCATCAGCCCGGGATCCCGTTTGCTTGACTGCGACCTGATCATCAGGGAATCGACTGGCCCGGCAAAAGCAGGGATTTAACGCTTTCGGAATCCTTAATCTGGTCAAACTCCCGCCTCTTAAGTAACATGGCGGACTGATAAATACTATATTCACAGCGAAACGATAGTGGCACAACGAGATTACGTACGTCGTGGGCAATCGACGCCAGCACGGCGGAAAAAAGGAAATTCCCGCAAAAAGCAGACTCAGGGGTCTGCGCTCTCTCCAGTGATGGTTGCCGTTGCGGCGGCTGTTCTGGTGGCTTTTGTTGGCGGGCTTTACTTTATTACCCATCATAAAAAAGAAGAAAGTGAGGCGCGAAGCGGGCAAAGCATTCCCGGCAATGGTCTGCCGCCGAAGCCCGAAGAGCGGTGGCGCTATATTAAAGAGTTGGAAAATCGCCAGCCAGGCATACGTACGCCTACAGAACCCTCTTCAGGAGGGGAAATCAAAAATGCTGATCAACTAACCAATGAGCAACGCCAGTTACTGGAACAAATGCAGGCAGATATGCGCCAGCAACCCACACAACTGAGTGAAGTGCCCTGGAATGAACAAACCCCAGAACAACGCCAGCAAACATTGCAACGTCAACGTCAGGCCGCCGCAGTACAACAACAGGCACAGCCTTCGGGTACATCATCCCGCTCGTCGAATACTCAGTCTCAGCCTTCAACAACGCGTAATACACAAACTTATTCGCGCTCTTCTCCTGTGCGGGCCCCCACATCAGCCTCACCTTATGAAGACCTGATGCAAACGCCTGCGCATACATCCCAAAGAGAACAGACGCGAAGTACCACTGCAACCCGAACAGAACAGCCTGCGCCTGTCACACAGGTACAGGAACCGGCCAAAACTGCAGAGAAAAAAGATGAACGGCGCTGGATGATACAATGTGGCTCATTCCGCGGAGCGGATCAGGCCGAAACTGTGCGCGCACAGTTAGCATTTGAAGGTTTTTCTTCACATATTACCGTGAATAACGGCTGGAACCGGGTGGTCATTGGCCCGTTGAAAGGGAAAGAGAATGCAGACTCTACTATCAGCAGGTTGAAGGTTTCCGGTCACGCAAACTGCATCCGTATCGCATCCGGGGGTTGAAACCCCCAATTTTCCCCCCATCTATAATTTCATTCTCTTCCGGGCGTGTTTTGGTGAGCTGTAGTACAGGCCGTGAATAGTACAGGCAAACCGGGCCCGGAGTACCCTCATTCAGCTATCCACAAGGGGTCTGCTCGTGACAACAATAGTAAGTGTACGCCGCAATGGCCATGTAGTAATCGGTGGCGATGGTCAGGCCACGCTGGGCAATACCGTAATGAAAGGTAATGTCAAAAAAGTACGTCGCCTCTACAATGACAAAGTGATTGCGGGATTTGCTGGCGGAACAGCAGATGCCTTTACCTTGTTTGAACTGTTCGAACGAAAACTGGAAATGCACCAGGGGCACCTGGTTAAAGCCGCAGTTGAACTGGCGAAAGACTGGCGTACCGACCGTATGCTGCGTCGGCTGGAAGCACTACTGGCTGTAGCCGATGAAAATGCCTCACTCATCATTAGTGGCAATGGCGACGTTATCCAGCCCGAAAATGACCTGATTGCGATTGGCTCTGGTGGCCCTTATGCTCAGGCTGCGGCTCGTGCATTACTGGAAAACACAGAGTTAGGCGCACGCGATATTGTCGAAAAAGCGTTGGGTATTGCAGGTGATATCTGTATTTATACCAACAGTTTCCAGACCATCGAAGAATTACCGTCAAAAGTTTAAGGACTGCCCATGTCTGAAATGACCCCACGCGAAATTGTCAGCGAACTCGACAAACACATTATTGGTCAGGACGCAGCAAAGCGTTCTGTCGCTATTGCGCTGCGTAACCGCTGGCGCCGTATGCAGCTTGATGAAGAGCTACGCCATGAAGTGACACCAAAAAATATCCTGATGATCGGGCCAACTGGTGTCGGTAAAACAGAAATAGCCCGTAGGCTGGCAAAACTGGCTAATGCGCCGTTCATCAAAGTGGAAGCGACCAAATTCACCGAAGTGGGCTATGTTGGTAAGGAAGTGGATTCTATTATCCGCGATCTGACCGATGCTGCCGTGAAAATGGTTCGCATGCAGTCTATTGAAAAAAACCGCTATCGTGCAGAAGAAATGGCAGAAGAGCGGATTCTGGATGCTTTGATCCCACCAGCAAAAAATAACTGGGGCCAGGCAGAAGCCTCCCAGGAGCCTTCTGCTGCGCGTCAGGCGTTTCGTAAAAAACTGCGTGAAGGCCAACTGGATGATAAAGAAATAGAAATCAACCTTGCGGCTGCACCAATGGGTGTCGAAATCATGGCTCCGCCAGGTATGGAAGAAATGACCAGCCAGCTTCAGTCTATGTTCCAAAATCTGGGTGGGCAGAAACAGAAGCCGCGTAAGCTGAAAATCAAAGATGCTATGAAGCTTCTGGTGGAAGAAGAAGCTGCAAAACTGGTTAATCCGGAAGAACTGAAACAAGATGCGATTGATGCCGTTGAACAGCATGGCATCGTGTTTATCGATGAGATCGATAAAATTTGTAAACGTGGTAATACTTCTGGTCCGGATGTCTCCCGCGAAGGCGTGCAACGCGATTTGTTGCCTCTGGTTGAAGGCTGTACGGTATCCACGAAGCATGGGATGGTGAAAACAGACCATATTCTGTTTATTGCTTCTGGTGCATTCCAGGTTGCCAGCCCATCAGACCTTATCCCTGAACTGCAAGGCCGCTTGCCTATCCGCGTAGAGTTACAGGCACTAACCACTGAGGATTTTGAGCGGATCCTGACAGAACCGAACGCGTCCGTCACTGTACAGTACAAAGCACTGATGGCAACTGAAGGGGTTAATATAGCCTTCACAGACGATGGCATTCGCCGTATTGCTCAGGCTGCATGGCAGGTCAATGAAACAACTGAAAACATTGGTGCCCGCCGTTTGCACACGGTGCTGGAACGTCTGATGGAAGACATTTCGTTTGATGCCAGTGAGATCGGTGGCGAAACCATCACTATTGATGCCGCCTATGTCAGCAAGCACCTTGACGAACTGGTAGCAGACGAAGACCTGAGCCGGTTTATTTTGTAGTTGCCACCCCACTGGTACACGACACCAATGGGTAACACGCTTTCAGGTTAGGCCATGTACCGTGTACAATTCGATTCCGAGCCTAATCCTGTTCATTTCCATGGGGGCATCGTGCCCCCATTTTTATTGCTGGCGATAAAACATGACTGATGCCCAACCTGTGAGTGTTGCCCGCGCGTGGTTTGAAAGCCTGCGCCCTCGTACACTACCCCTGGCGTTTATTTCTATTGTTGTGGGGAGCGTTCTGGCCTGGTGGCAACATACCTTTAATCCGCTTGTTGCCGCACTGGCTTTGTTAACCGCCGGGCTATTACAAATTCTTTCAAATTTAGCCAATGATTATGGTGATGCACTTAAAGGCAGTGATAAACCAGACCGTATAGGGCCATTGCGTGGTATGCAAAAAGGCCTGATCAGTGTGGCTCAAATGAAAGTCGCCCTGATTATCACCGTTACACTAACTTGTCTGGCTGGCCTGGCGCTGGTGCTGGTCGCCTGCCATACCTTGTCTGATTTGTTTGGTTTTCTCTTGCTCGGCGTCCTGGCTATTGTTGCGGCGATTACCTATACCGTTGGCAACAAACCTTATGGTTATATGGGTCTTGGTGACATATCAGTACTGATTTTCTTTGGCTGGCTAAGTGTTGTTGGCGCATGGTATTTACAAACCCATCAACTGGCATTCTCTATCTTCATTCCTGCGACTGCAACTGGGCTGTTAGCAACAGCAGTATTGAATATCAATAACCTGCGTGATTTAGACAGCGACAGAGAGAATGGTAAAAACACACTCGCGGTACGCCTTGGGCCATATAATGCCCGCCGCTACCATGTCATATTGCTTATGGGTGCTCTGTTATGTTTTGCCCTGTTTAATTTACTTTGGCTGAAGCAAATGTGGGGATGGTTGTTTGTGCTCTCAGTTCCACTACTGGTGCGCCAGTGCCGTTATATTCTGCGCGAAACCAACCCGGTAGCAATACGCCCAATGCTTGAAAAAACAGTGAAAGCAGCCTTACTGACCAATATCTTGTTTGTTGCAGGTATCATCATCAGCCAATGGGGCGGATAACTGACCCACATCAACGCATCCTGCAGTTTTTTAATGACAATACGCAACAGGCTGAAAATTACTCATTACAGCAGGACATCGCCAGACATTAAGCGATATACTGAAAACTACCAGCGGCAACTAAGTGTTAATCCTATGAAATACGATACTTCAGAGTTGTGCGATATCTACCACGAAGATGTTAATGTCGTCGAACCGTTATTTTCTAACTTCGGTGGGCGTCACTCCTTTGGTGGACAGGTCATCACAGTAAAATGTTTCGAGGACAACGGGTTGCTGTATGAGCTTCTCGAAGAAAATGGCCGTGGGAGAATCCTGGTCGTGGATGGCGGTGGCTCAGTTCGTCGCGCACTTCTCGACGCCGACCTGGCTCGCCTTGCTATGCAAAACGAATGGGAAGGCATTGTTATTTACGGTGCCGTACGCCAGGTAGATGATCTGGAAGAAATGGATATCGGTATTCAGGCTATTGCCGCCATTCCTGTGGGTGCTGCGGGAGAAGGTACAGGCGAGAGTGATATTCGGGTCAACTTTGGTGGTGTGACGTTCTTTTCAGGCGACCACCTCTACGCAGATAACACTGGCATTATTCTTTCTGAAGAACCCCTGGATATTGAATAGACGTACTATTGGGCGCAGCAGACATTACTGCGCCCAAAAGGCCTCGCCAGGAGAAATTAAACTTCTTCCATTTTTCCCAACAGTGCCTGTAAACGCTCTTGCCAGACACCCAGTTGCTCTTTCAGTTGGTTATTTTCCTGTTCCAGCGCTCCGCGATTTTCCTGTGCAAGCTGTACTTCCTGCGCCAGGTTGTTGTTCTTTTCTTTCAGCTCTTCGATTTCCATCTGCAACAGCGTGATGGTATCAATAGCCTGTTGTACTTTGGCTTCCAGTTTTTCAAACACTTCAAATGACATTGTCATACCTCTCCTGAATTACAAAGGCGCTGATGGATGACTATCCTGTCCCGCTTCGGCGACGCCTTAATGATATACGTTACATCACGCAAGACTTCGATTGTAAGAAGCCTGACAGCCCCTGTCCAGCGACATACCCGGCTGTTTGCGGATTGCAACACTTTTCAGCATTTGCTGAACTTCCCACGCAGCCCATCAGCCAAATTGTTAATACATCCGTTAAAAGATTGAGATATTTCTTATCACGCCCAATGATTATCCGGCCCAACAATCCGGCCCGCATGGCGCGAAAACGCTCATTTTCTTGACGGCGCACACAAAAATCACTTTCGATATTTCTCGTTTTTGCTCGTTAACGATAAATTAACAGTATGTCTACACGACATGGCGGGTTATTGGCTTACCCGTACAAACAATAATCATTAATTTACCTTCAGGACCCGATTATGAGTCAAACTTCAACCTTAAAAGGTCAGTGCATCGCCGAATTTCTTGGTACCGGGTTGTTGATTTTCTTCGGTGTTGGCTGTGTTGCCGCTTTAGTTGTCGCAGGCGCAACATTTGGCCAGTGGGAAATCAGTATCATCTGGGGTTTGGGGGTGGCTATGGCCATCTATCTGACCGCAGGCGTATCCGGCGCACACCTTAACCCGGCAGTCACTCTTGCATTGTGGCTGTTTGCGAACTTCGAAGGGCGAAAAGTTGTGCCCTTTATCTGCTCACAGTTTCTCGGCGCCTTCTGCGCCGCAGCTCTGGTTTACGGGCTTTATTACAACCTGTTTATTGATTACGAACTCACTCACCATATTGTCCGGGGGACACCAGAAAGCCTGAAACTGGCAGGCATTTTCTCTACTTACCCGAATCCCCATATCAACTTCTACCAGGCTTTTGCTGTTGAGATGGTCATTACCGCCATTCTCATGGGCGTAATTATGGCCCTGACTGATGATGGTAATGGGATCCCTCGTGGCCCGCTGGCACCACTGTTAATTGGCCTGCTCATTGCTGTTATTGGTGCATCGATGGGGCCATTAACCGGCTTTGCGATGAACCCGGCACGCGACCTTGGTCCGAAAACATTCGCCTGGCTGGCAGGTTGGGGAGACATCGCCTTCACTGGAGGACGTAACATTCCTTACTTCCTTGTTCCGGCTTTTGGCCCCGTAACTGGCGCCATTCTGGGCGCATTTGGCTACAAGAAGTTAATCGCTCATCATTTACCTGGCAATAAACCTGTTGTAGAAACATCAAATCCATCATCGCCTGCGGTGGCACAACAAAAAGCCTCGCTGTAATTCGACTTAAGGACACACATTTATGACCACAGAGAAAAAATACATCGTCGCACTGGACCAGGGCACCACCAGTTCCCGGGCCGTGGTACTGGATCACGATGCTAACATCGTCAGTGTCTCCCAACGCGAGTTTCAGCAAATCTACCCCAAAGCGGGTTGGGTGGAACACGATCCCATGGAGATCTGGGCATCACAAAGTTCCACACTTGTGGAAGTGCTTGCCAAAGCAGACATTCGTTCAGACCAGGTAGCAGCTATCGGAATTACCAACCAGCGCGAAACGGCCATTGTCTGGGAGCGCGAAACCGGTAAACCTATTTACAATGCCATTGTCTGGCAGTGCCGTCGTACCGCTGAAATTTGCGAACAACTTAAGCGCGATGGCATGGAAGAATACGTGCGTAACACAACAGGACTGGTCATCGACCCCTATTTTTCGGGTACCAAAGTTAAATGGATTCTCGACCACGTTGAAGGTTCGCGGGAACGCGCACGTCGTGGGGAATTGTTATTCGGTACCGTTGATACATGGCTTATCTGGAAAATGACTCAGGGTCGGGTACATGTCACCGATTATACCAACGCCTCCCGTACCATGCTGTTCAACATCCATACTCTGGAGTGGGATGACCACATGCTGGAAGCACTGGATATACCTCGGGAAATGCTGCCGCAAGTACGTAAATCGTCTGAAGTCTATGGCCAAACCAACATTGGGGGGAAAGGCGGGACACGTATTCCTATTGCCGGGATCGCAGGTGACCAGCAGGCAGCCCTGTTTGGGCAGTTATGCGTAAAAGAGGGGATGGCGAAAAACACTTATGGCACCGGCTGTTTTATGCTGATGAACACAGGCAATCAGGCCGTCACCTCCAGCCATGGGTTGCTCACCACCATCGCATGTGGCCCCACTGGCGAAGTGAATTACGCGCTGGAAGGGGCGGTATTTATGGGTGGTGCATCTATTCAGTGGTTGCGGGATGAAATGAAACTCATCAGTGATGCCACCGACTCTGAATACTTTGCCACCAAAGTCAAAGACACCAATGGCGTCTATGTCGTGCCAGCATTTACCGGGCTCGGAGCTCCTTACTGGGACCCTTATGCACGCGGTGCAATCTTCGGTTTGACTCGCGGTGTAAACGCCAACCACATCATTCGGGCTACCCTTGAGTCTATCGCCTACCAGACGCGCGACGTACTTGAAGCCATGCAGGCCGATGCCGGTGTACGGCTCCACGCTCTGCGAGTTGATGGCGGCGCTGTTGCTAACAACTTCCTGATGCAATTCCAGTCAGATATTTTGGGTACCCCGGTTGAGCGCCCTGAGGTCCGGGAAGTCACTGCTCTGGGTGCCGCATACCTGGCGGGCCTGGCTGTGGGTTACTGGCAAAATCTGGATGAGCTGAATGAAAAAGCGGTTATTGAGAAAGAGTTCCGCCCAGGTATTGAAACTACCGAACGGAATTACCGCTATGCAGGCTGGAAAAAAGCGGTTAAACGCGCCCTTGCCTGGGAAGAACACGAAGAGATGTAACTAACTGATAAACTACTTAAAAGCCACAGTCTATGTGGCTTTTTCATTTTTACCATCACCCTGCCAGCATAGGGGACTTACCCTGTGCTTTCCCCACTGTGCTACACTCCGTCGCAATTCTTACGTTGTGGATTTGCTATGAAACGAGAACTTGCTATCGAATTTTCCCGTGTAACTGAAGCCGCTGCACTTGCTGGCTATAAGTGGCTTGGCCGGGGAGATAAAAATGCCGCAGACGGTGCGGCCGTGAATGCCATGCGCATCATGCTCAATCAGGTTGATATTGACGGGCAAATTGTTATTGGCGAAGGGGAAATTGATGAAGCCCCGATGCTGTATATCGGTGAAAAAGTGGGGACCGGCAAAGGCGACGCAGTTGATATTGCTGTTGACCCCATTGAAGGCACCAGAATGACTGCAATGGGCCAGGCTAATGCGCTGGCTGTGCTGGCTGTTGGCGATAAAGACTGTTTTCTGAATGCACCCGATATGTATATGGAAAAGCTGATAGTGGGCCCGGATGCCAAAGGTGCTATCGACCTCAACCTGTCACTCAGCGAAAACTTGCGCAATATCGCTTACGCTATGGCAAAACCATTGAGTGAACTCACCGTCACTATCCTGGCAAAACCCCGCCATGAGAAAGCCATCGAGGAAATGCAAAAGCTGGGCGTGCGCGTTTTCGCCATTCCTGATGGTGATGTAGCAGCCTCAATTCTGACTTGCATGCCTGATAGCGAAGTGGATGTCCTGTATGGCATTGGCGGTGCGCCAGAAGGTGTGGTGTCTGCGGCTGTTATTCGGGCTCTGGATGGTGATATGCAGGGTCGGTTAGTTGCCCGTCATCATGTTAAAGGCGATACCCCTGAAAACCGCTCTCTCGGCGAAAAAGAATTACAACGTTGCCAGGAAATGGGTATTGAAGCCGGCAAAGTGCTGGTACTCAGTGAAATGGCCAAAAGCGATAATGTGATTTTCTCGGCAACCGGCATTACCAAAGGTGATTTACTCGATGGTATTTCCCGCAAAGGGAATATGGCCACAACAGAAACCCTGCTAATTCGCGGTAAATCACGTACGATTCGCCGTATCAAATCCATTCACTACCTCGATCGCAAGGATTCGGGTGTGCAGGTGTATATTGTGTAACCGTTTGTCTTCTTGAGCTTTCCAGCCCTTTTGGGCTGGAAATGTTGTGCAGACCTGGCGAAGATTAATTAAACATCATCACAGGAGTGCTTTATGGCTGACTGGGTTACCGGCAACGTTATCAATATCAATCACTGGACAGAGACACTGTTCAGTCTGACACTCAACGCCCCTGTCGCTCCTTTCACCGCCGGGCAATTTGCCAAACTAAGCCTGGAAATTGACGGTGAACGTGTCCAGCGAGCGTATTCTTACGTCAATGCACCAGCTAACCCAAATCTTGAGTTTTATCTGGTGACAGTTCCGGGCGGCAAACTGAGCCCACACCTGAGTGCCCTCAAACCTGGTGACCCGATACAAGTTACCGCATCGGCTGCGGGCTTTTTTGTGCTGGATGAAGTTCCGGATTGCCAAACGCTCTGGATGCTGGCGACAGGTACGGCTATCGGGCCTTATTTATCCATACTTCAGCAAGGTGATGACCTCGAACGCTTCGAACATATCGTCCTGGTTCATGCCGTACGCCATGCTGCCGACTTAAGTTACCTGCCATTAATGCTTTCGCTTCAGCAACAACTGAATGACAAGCTGCGCATTCAAACCGTAGTCAGCCGGGAGACCACCACGGGAGCACTCACCGGGCGGATACCTGCATTGATAGAAAGTGGAGCATTAGAAGCGGCGACCGGGCTGGCTCTGGATCCCACCACCAGCCATGTGATGTTGTGTGGCAACCCAGACATGGTAAGAGACACGCAGACACTACTTAAAGAAACCCGCGGTATGACAAAACACTTACGCCGCCGCCCGGGGCACATGACGGCGGAACATTATTGGTAATTAACGGTATTTAACTTCCTGCGTTGCCTGACCGTATTTATTTTCTCCCTGGGTGCCTAAAAACGCGCCCAGGTCGAGGAGCATCATCACCATAATCAGAGTAGGTATAAAGCGCCCTACCGCCCAGACCCAGATACCTCCCAGCATACTCCAGTTCCCCGCCAGCAACATCCAGGCAAGAATCATTAAAAATGCCCAGGCTCCCGATTTGCCACGGTCATGCAACCGTTTAACTACAACGGCTGAAGTCGGCCACAGCAGGCAAACCAGAATAAATGCAGCAGTTTGTGTGCTGAGCATTTGATTACCGGCAAGCGTAAACAACAGCGACATAGCTACTGCCCACGCAACAATCCAGACCCAGAAATCACGGCGGCCAATACGCCCCCGAAAAGAAAACAACCAAAGCTGTATGGTCATAAACGTACCCTGTTTATCATAATGCGGATAGTTTACCCTGGCTGGAGCTGTTTTTGACAAGCGCACAGGATATCGTTTTAATCGTTTCACCAATCTCAGGGGGAGTGAGAATGAATGAAATACTTGTTAACCGCGCTTGCAGCACTCACATTATTGACTTGTGCAGCCTATGGCAAAGCGGAGCAAGGAGAACCCAAAGCGCCTGTCGCTGCGTACCTGCTACCCGGTGCACCGGTATTCAATATCTCGATTTCCGATTTCCGTGAACGTTTCAATCACGATAATCCCACATTACAACTCAATGAATTTCGTGCCATTGAGGTCAACGACCCCAAGGTTTTATTACTGCGAGCTGCAACAAAAATTAATGAAAATCTCTATGCATCAGCAGCACTTGAGAGGGCGACACTCAAAATCAAAAGCATCCAGATAACCTGGTTACCGATTCAGGGGCCAGAACAGGCAAACGCGCGGGCAAAAGCTCTGGCCTGGATGAAAGCGTTAATCAATCATTTCAACCCTAATTATTCGGCACAACAAAGTGCAAATCTGCTCACCAAATTGTTGTCTGCCGGAAAAAACAAAAGTTATTACGCTCAAACGGAAGGGGCGTTACGCTATGTTGTGGCAGATGACGGTGAAAAAGGGCTAACTTTTGCTGTTGAACCGGTTAAGCTGGTGCTATCTGAAGCGCTTGAAAACAGCAATCAATGATAAAAAGCAAAGCCTTTCGAGCTGTGAATCTCTATACTGTGTTACAGACCCGCTGCCTGCCATGGCAGCACTATTTTTATTTCTTACCACCTGGAGAATAAGATGCGACATCCCTTAGTGATGGGTAACTGGAAACTCAACGGCAGCACACACATGGTTCACGAGCTGGTGACTAACCTGCGTAAGGAATTATCCGGTGTTGTGGGTTGTGGTGTTGCGATTGCCCCTCCGATGATGTACCTCGACCTGGCAAAACAGACTGCAGCTGGCAGCCACATTCACCTGGGCGCACAAAACGTTGATCTGAACCTGTCTGGCGCATTCACTGGCGAAACGTCCGCTGCAATGCTGAAAGATGTGGGTGCAAAATATATTATTATTGGTCACTCCGAACGCCGCACCTACCACGCTGAATCCGATGAACTTATCGCGAAAAAATTTGCTGTCCTGAAAGAACAAGGTCTGATCCCGGTTCTTTGCATTGGTGAGACTGAAGCAGAAAACGAAGCAGGTAAAACAGAAGAAGTTTGTGCCCGCCAGATTGATGCCGTTCTGAATACTCTTGGTGCTCAGGCTTTTGAAGGTGCAGTTATCGCTTATGAACCCGTGTGGGCAATTGGCACTGGTAAATCTGCCACTCCGGCACAGGCTCAGGCTGTTCACAAATTCATTCGTGATCACATTGCAAAAGCTGATGCAGCAATTGCTGAACAAGTTATCATCCAGTACGGCGGCTCCGTTAATGCGGGCAACGCAGCTGAACTGTTTGGCCAGCCGGATATCGACGGTGCGTTGGTTGGTGGTGCTTCACTGAAAGCAGATGCCTTCGCTACTATCGTTAAAGCAGCAGCAGAAGCGAAAAATGCCTGATAAGCATTAATCGCCCTGCGGTTAAAAGGCCCTGCAGGAGAGCACTTACGTTGTAGTGCCTGCTCAGGGCTTTTGTGTTTCTGGTGTGGTCAAAATTGCGCAGGTATGATCCTGTAACACTTCTGCCGATGCCGGGTTGCCGTGCAATAAGTCACGCTCCGTTGCCAACGCCAGTAATTTCCCACTTTTCAGTGCCACCAGCGCCAGGCTGAAATGCCCCATCTGTTTTGCTGCCCCACCAACCTGCTGTGCAAAGTTAATAAACAAACTTTGGTTTTTCAGTTCCTCTGGGGTTAATGTTCGTGCCAGCCACTCTTCACCAGCCAGATTATCCGGGAATGGCTGCCATTGAGCCCCAACAGCATACTGAAACTTGTCAATGGTTTGGCGAATATCGTTGCGCAGGCAGGAGATATGAATATGTAGCTGGTTCTGTGTTCTGCCAGTTGGTGAATTTATTGCCAACGAAATCGCAGTATCCGGTACAGGCGCCCCTCGTTTTTCTGCCATTACACCGCGTTCATGCCAGGCGTCCCAGAAAAAATTCGGCGTTGTGGGGGAAAGCAGTTCAGGGCTCTCAATGCCCGTTATACGCTCAACCGGCATTAACAAAAATTGCAGAGGACCATTGAGATCCTTCAATAGCACATACCCTTGTTGCAGGTTTACTTCTTTACAAGGTGCTGGATTATGATTCTTCTGCTCACCCGGTACACATTTTTCACTGACAATGCGCCACAGGGCCCCGGCCTTCCACTCTCGTTCATGCCAGTACCAACCTCCCGCCGCACCAGCTACAACTAACACTGCGAAAAATAACCCTAAATACTTTTTGCGATGACGGACCATCATTGTGCTCCTGAACGTAAAAAAACGATGACCTGACAGCCATCGTCCTGTTTTTCAACTCAAATCACAATGACAGTTTTGTTAACAATCACCGCTGACTGATTTGGTCAAATGTACCGCCGCTGGCAAAGTGTATTTTCTGTGCCTGTGCCCAGCCACCAAATTTTTCATCAATAGTGAAAAGCTTCAACTCAGGAAACTGTGCCCTGAACTGTTTAGCAACTTCCGGGTCACGCGGACGATAAAAGTTACGAGCGACAATCTCCTGCCCTTCATGAGAGTAGAGATGCTGCAAATATGCCTGAGCGATATCTCGTGTGCCTTTTTTATCCACTACCTTATCGACCACTGAAACAGTTGGTTCGGCCAGAATCGATTCACTCGGCGTCACTATTTCAAACTGCCCGTGTCCCAGAGTCTTCTCCGCCAGCAGTGCTTCGTTCTCCCAGGCAATCAACACATCGCCAATTCCCCGTTCAACAAAGGTGTTCGTTGCACCACGCGCTCCGGAATCAAGCACTTCAACATTATGATATAACGCTTTAACAAAAGCCTGAGCCTTCTCCTGAGAACCATTGTTGTTATCCAGCGCATAGCCCCAGGCAGCCAGGTAATTCCAGCGTGCACCACCAGAGCTTTTCGGATTCGGGGTAATCACCGAGATGCCAGGTTTAACCAGATCATTCCAGTCATGAATATTTTTCGGGTTGCCTTTACGTACCAGGAAAACAATGGTTGAAGTATAAGGTGCTGAATTATCTGGTAACCGTTTGATCCAGTCTTTAGCAATGCGCCCACGCGCAGCAATCGCGTCAATATCCCCTGCCAGAGCCAGCGTCGCCACATCAGCATCAATTCCATTAATAATTGACGTTGCCTGTTTACCTGAGCCGCCATGAGACTGACGAATAATCACATTGTCGCCCGTTTTTGCTTTCCACCAGGCACTGAACGCTTTGTTATATTGCTCATAGAGCTCACGCGTGGGGTCATAAGACACATTTAATAATTGGATGTCTTTAGCCATAACACTGGCAGATGCCAGCAGCAAAACCGCTCCAGGAAGCCATTTTTTCATCACGGGTTCTCTTATCAGGTCGAATGGTGTCAGCCTGCCAGAAAATTTCTCGCTAATTAAAGAATTAAAAAAAATTGGCTATAACTATAAGGAATAATTGAAGGGATAAAAAAGCCGGAAAACATCTCCGGCTTGTAGCAGGCAGGCTGTCAGTACAATTTCTTCGCGCAGTTCAGCCAGTCGCCTTTGAATGGACGTTTCATGTTCTCAATAGCATCGATAATATCGTGGTGTACCAGTTTTTCATTCTGAGTACCCACACAACGGCCACCATACCCCTGCAACAGTAGTTCAATTGCATAAGCGCCCATACGAGAAGCCAGAATACGGTCGTAAGGAACCGGAGAACCACCACGTTGAATATGCCCCAGCACAGTCGAACGCGTTTCACGACCAGTTTCAGTTTCAATGTATTTGGATAATTCATTCACATCGCAAATGTGCTCAGTAATTGCAACAATTGCGTGTTTTTTGCCTTTGGCAATACCAGCCTTAATTTCGGCAACCAGATCTTCGCGGTTAAATTCTACTTCCGGCAGTACGATAAACTCACACCCACCAGCAATGGCTGCAGCCAAAGTCAGATCACCACAATAACGGCCCATTACTTCAACAATTGAGATACGCTGGTGAGATGATGAAGTATCTCGCAGGCGGTCAATCGCTTCAACAACGGTACTCAAAGCTGTGAAGTAACCGATAGTGTAATCCGTTCCAGCTACATCGTTATCAATAGTTCCAGGCAGACCAATGCATGGGAAGCCCATTTCAGTCAGGCGTTTTGCCCCCATATAGGAACCATCCCCACCGATCACGACCAGTGCATCAATGCCACGTTTTTTCATGTTTTCGATTGCGACACTGCGAACATGCTCTTCACGGAACTCAGGGAAGCGAGCGGACCCCAGGAATGTCCCGCCACGGTTAATCATATCGGACACACTATAACGGTCCAGGTTAATCATACGGTCTTCATACAAACCCAGATAGCCATCATAAATCCCACAAACTTCCAGACCTTCTGTCAATGCGGCACGCACAACTCCACGAATCGCTGCGTTCATGCCCGGTGCGTCACCACCGCTTGTCAAAACACCGATTTTTTTAATCATGACTACCTCTGAACTTTGAATGCAAAATGAATACTGTTGCCAGAACCGCCTGCGGATAAACTGGGGGTTACAACACTTACCGCAATAGTATATCAACCGGTTCTTGCTGAATTGATTCAGGTCAGGCCAAATGATGGTTATTTATACTGAAAATGGCGACCTGGCTCACTTTTTTACACCTCTCCATTAACGCTCGAAATGTCCCTGTAATTCCTGCGGTACTACCGAACAAGGATCCTGATGAATAATGACATCTGCACCATGAAAATGGTCACGAATTGCCTGCTCCACCGCTTCAGCAATACGGTGCGATTCAACCAATGGTAAATCGTCATCCATTTCCAGATGCAATTGAATAAAACGAGTCGGCCCTGACTGCCTTGTCCGCAGATCATGGGTCCCTTTCACTTCAGGCCATTGACCAGCGATGCGAATAATTTCCTGATGGTCACTTTCCGGTAGGGCCCGGTCCAGCAACGACTGAACTGCTTCGTACCCCATACGTAAAGCGTTATATAAAATATAAATGCCAATACCTAAAGCGAAGAGTGAATCCGCGCGGTGCCATCCATACCATGACAGACCCAGCGCAACCAGGATGGCTCCATTCATCATAACATCAGACTCATAATGAAGCATGTCTGCCCTGACAGCCTGGCTACCCGTTCTACGAACCACCCAGCGCTGGAATGTCACCAAAATGATAGTACTGATTAATGCCAGAACAGTGACAATCACACCTACACCAGCATCACGCATCGGTTCTGGTTGTGCAATATGTTGAATTGCCGAGAGAAATAAAAATAATGCCGAACCCGAAATAAACATGCTCTGCGCGAGTGCCGCCAGAGACTCGGCTTTACCATGGCCAAAAGTATGTTCATCATCCGCTGGTTGAAGGGAATAGCGAACGACCAACAAGTTGGTTAAAGATGCTGCAATATCGACCAGTGAATCGACTAAAGATGCCAGAATACTCATTGATCCTGTTAACCACCAGGCAACTATTTTAATGCATAACAATATGCAAGCAGTTGTCGTTGCAGCTAAAGCTGCACCTCTGACAAGACGACCATAATTTTGATTCATAACACCTCCAGAAAACCTGGGTGCCAGTATAATCAATTTGAGTATATTTAAAGGCAAAAAAAAGCCCCGCCGGTTGGCGGGGTAAGACAGGGATGGTGAAGAAATCCGTCCAGTAACACAATGGAATAAAAGGATTTATTCTAGTCTTCGTCTACATTTTGACTACACTTCGACAAAGAAAAGCCCCGTGCATTACGGGGCTGCACACCGCATTACTTCCATCCACACGCTTTTTGAAGTGGCTTCAATGCCTCTGACAGACCAGCAACATCAAATGTCGCACTCACGGGACTTTCATTGTAAGGCGTGATCTGAGTAAACATTGAGTTAGCCTGGCTCAGCGCCTTGACGAACTCGATGACATTGCCACGATAAAATACCGATTTGGTATCGCTAGATATGTCCCATGTTTTCGTTTTTGCCTTCTGTTTATCCAGGCGAGACAACATCTGTGTTTCGTTCAACCCAAGATAGGTATCCCAATTGAGGAAAAGTTCTGTTTTTTTCTCGCGGCAAGTGATGTAAAGACTTGGTGTGATCGATTCACCAAACTGCGACCGGAAAGAATCATTAGCAGAAAGGCTAACATAAACATTCTCTGAATCATCCACGGGTGAAGTTTTCGTGGATACCTGCCATTTTCCAACTCCTACAACTGGCTTAGCCTCTTCGGCTACTTTCGGTGGAAGAACCTTATCGTAACAAGCTAAACGCGCATCACTTTTTGCCTCGGATTGGCATTTCATTAATGCGTCATTGTTAATATCGGCTTTAACTGGTTCTACCGCATACGCTGTTGATACAGCAGAAGAGCAAAGCGCCATAGCAATGATTATCTTTTTCATACCATTACCTTTCATGATTTCGGGCGAGTAAAGAAAACAAACATTCCGATAATGATATCGCCAATAACCCAGATGGTTCCCAGCATCATCATCCCCAGCCCCGTACCAATTGCTGCTCCGGCCCGTTCTGCGTCTGAGGCTGCGTTATTGATAACGTCACTACTGCCGCCAGCCCCGGCAAAAATGCAATAGATCATAAAGATGTTAAACAGGATAAATATCCACTTAACGATCTTGCCAAAAAATGAGCGCTTCGGCTTTCTGACCTGATGGCCGCAAGACGGGCATTTAAACGCTGAATCACTAATTTCTTTACTGCATTCCGGGCAGTTTACTAATGCCATTTTCCTAGACTCCATAGACATGGTTACATAACCGCCATAAAGCCTATCAGTTTATTTTGTTTGAATAAATAAAAATTAACCCGCCATATAGGCGGGTTATTTTAGAGTGCCAGCGATAACTGATCTTCGCCGTGGTGACTTCGTGGAAAAGCTTCTTGTGGCACCATCGCGCCGGGCGCTGGCTGGGTCTGGTTTAGTGAACCGTCTATTTCCGTCATGCTGGTGAAACAGTACCCGCACAACATATTTTGACACTGGTGATAGCTGCGCCGCACAAGCAAACTCAGCTCAACGCTGGTTCTGGTTTTTGCTATTGCACGGCAGCGAGGACAGCGCATTGCCATACGCGGGCCTCCTTTCAGGACTGGTTAATATCAACGCAAGTATAACGCTTAAGACGTTGAATCGTCACTCTCCGCTGTCCAGTCGTCGATTTTTACTTCCAGTTCCAGCGACGTGGTAAACCCTCCCCCGCCAATATCGTGAACGCACCGCGTTATCGTCCAGTTCCCACTGTCGATCGTGGACTTAAAGCCGTAGACGCTGGCGGGCTGTTCCGGGTACAAATCTGCGCGGCCACGCGCCAGGGTGATACTGAACGTCGCCGCTCCACGCTGCAACTCCCGCCACTTAGCCGCAGCGGCACGCTTCGCCGCCTTTTCCGTCTTGAAGGTTTTACGGATAACAAAAACGTTACCTTCGGCCCCGGCCAGATAATCACCCTCTTTTTTGCTGGATGCAGGCTCTTTCTTTTTGGCCTGGCTGGTTCTTCGCCTGCGGGTTGTTTTCTTCACGGTAGTGGATGGTTTTTTACCAAAGTTGAGATCAAGCCAGTATGCAGTTACGCCCGTGTACGCGTCGCGGTCAGCTACGTTAAAGCGATGTTTATCACCGCTTGACCGGACTATCTCGATCACCGGCAGCGGCTTGCCGCTCTGCGTCACTCCCTTACCTGGCGTGATAAACAGAAGCATACCGTTTTTAATGGTTGCCACCGCGCCCAGCATTTCGGCCATGCGCGTTAAGAAACTGATATCTGATTCACTCGTCTGATCGGCGTGGTCTATCTCAATCTTCGCCAGTTCTTCGCTGACACCCGCACGCAGATCGTAGCGGCTGGCAATACTGGCGACCACATCCCCCACGGTAATATCGTGCCAGCTATATTCCCTCTTCACGTTGAAGGTATCGCGGAAATCTGCGCTTCTGGCACTGATCGTTAGCTGGTCAGGCGGGCCAGCGTGTCCAATCTCGTCAACCGTATAGATGCCCTTAAAAACCAATGGATCATTATCCCAGCCCAGCGCCACCGATACCTTTGCGCCGCGTGGTGGTAATGCTACCTGCCCGTCTGCATCATCCAGAGTCAGATCCAGCGTGTCCGCTTCAAAGCCCCGGTTATCTGTCAGGGAAAGAGAGATCAGCCGGTTATCCAGCGCCGTAAGCTGATTACCTTCAATTTCAATACTGAACGCCGGGCGCGGCGAATATCGGTTTTCTGTCGTGTCCATATCAACCCCTTCATCATGATGGGGTACATCGTCGCCACGCGCGCGCGCATGAACAACGCCCCGTCATTGTTGCAGGTTGCTGACAACCCTTATTCATCGCATCGGCCTGCCATTGCCGCAATGATATTCGCAGTCATTAAACTGGCGAGGCAAATACATGGCCACTAACTACCATCACGGTGTAACCGTCACGGAAACCACCGACCTTAGCACGATGATCACCGACATTGATTCGGCGGTGATCGGCGTTGTCTGCACCGCTGATGATGCGGACGAAACAGCGTTCCCGCTGGATACCCCTGTACTGATTACCCGCGTGGCTAACATGCTGGGCAAGGCAGGTAAAACCGGCACCCTGTTTACCACTCTGAAAGCGATTTCAGACCAGACCAGCCCGCAAACCATTGTGATCCGCGTTGCTGATGCTGCAAATATCGAACCGCCAGAAGGCGGCACCGCACAGACACAGGATCAACTGGTTATTGGCGGCACCGATGCAAACGGACGCTTTACCGGCATGTACGCGCTGCTGTCTGCCGAAATGCGCGTAGGCGTGCGCCCGCGTGTGCTGGCTGTTCCCGGTCTTGATACGGAAGCGGTGGCCGCACAACTCGGCGTCATTGCCGAAAAGCTGCGAGCGTTTGCTTACGTAGCAGCGAACGGCTGCAACACCATCGCCGAAGTGAAGGAATACCGCGAACAGTTCTCCCAGCGTGAAATGATGGTTATCTGGCCTAATTTCATCTGCTACGACACCAACGCCGTGGCGAATGCCACCGTGCCCGTGGGTGCCCATGCAGTTGGGATGCGCGCCAAAATCGACGCAACGCAGGGCTGGCATAAAACCATTTCCAACGTACCCGTTAATAACGTGTTGGGTATGGATCGGGATATCTATTTCACGTTGCAGGGCACCGATACCGACGCCGACGAACTGAACGCAGCAGGCGTTACCACGCTGATCAAACAGGACGGCTACCGCATCTGGGGATCACGCACCTGCGACGCGGAAACGTATATCTTCGAAAGCTATACCCGAACCGCGCAGATCGTTGCGGATACCGTCGCCGAAGCCCATTTCGCCTATGTTGATAAACCGCTTACCCCGTCGCTGGTTAAGGACATTGTGGACGGCATCAATAAGAAGCTGACCTCATACGTGACGGCTGGCAAGCTGCTGGGCGCCCGCTGCTGGTATGACCCGGAACCGAATACCTCGGAAACCCTGCGCAATGGTCAACTGACCATTAAGTACAACTACACCCCTGTTCCACCGCTGGAAAATCTCAGCCTGGTACAGGAGTTCACCGACGAATATTTCGCTACGTTTTCCAGCGCAGTGAATAACTAACCGGGGGCGCTTATGGCACTGCCTAAGAAACTCAAATATTTCAATATGTTCTTTGACGGGGATAACTACTTCGGCATGGTGCCGGAAATCACCCCCGCCAAACTCACCAAAAAAACCGAAGACTACCAGGCGGGCGGTATGCCGGGTTCGGTTGCGGTGGATCTGGGCTTCGACGCTGGCGCCCTGGATATGGATATCACTCTTGGCGGTATGGATGCCGGGCTAATGAAAAAATGGGGCGTTACCACTGCGGACGGAATGCAGGTGCGCTTTGCTGGCTCTTACCAGGACGACGCGACCGGCGACGCCGTACCGTGCGAAATCCAGACGCGTGGCCGCTTCACTGAACTGGATCCCGGTTCGGCAAAGGTTGGGGATGATACTTCGCATAAGTACACCCTGAAAAACACCTATTACAAGCTGACCATCAATAGCGAAGAAATTATCGAAATTGATGTGCTCAACATGATCTACAAAGTTGCCGGTGTGGATGTGCTGGAAAAACACCGCGCTAACATCGGCCTATAAGGAAAACTGGCACCATGAGCAAGACCAAAGAAAACACCGTTATTCTTACCGCCCCTATTACGCGCGGTAAGACCAAAATCACCGAGGTGGCGATCACTTCCGTGCTTAAACAGGCTGGATCACTGCGTGGCTTAAAAGCCTATGACGTGCTGACGTCCAACTATGACGCGCTGGTTATTCTGCTGCCCCGCGTTACCGCTCCGGCATTAACCGCCGATGAGATTGCCCGAATGGATACCTGGGATTTTTGCCAGTTAGCCAACGCGGTGGTTGATTTTTTGCAACCCTCTTCGGATCTGACCGCGACGGATACGGGCAACGAATCATCCGATGCCCCTGCGAACGCATAGAAGACCTGATGGCAGATATCGCCGTCATATTCCACTGGCGGCCGGTAGAGATGGACGCCATGACGGTACAGGAAATACTGTTATGGCGTGATCAGGCGGCTGCGCGCAGTGGTGGAGATCACTAAATGGCAGACCGCAATTTAAATATCAGGGTGGCATTCAGCGCCCTGAATAATATGTCCCGCCCTGTCAACGCGGCGCGCCAGAGTGCCGCCGCGTTGGCGTCTCAAATCAATCAGACCAAAACCAGCATTAAAGGGCTTGAGCGTCAGGCAACCAGCTTCGACCGCCTCACCGCAGCCAATAAAAAAACCACCGAACAACTGGCCCAGGCGAAAGAACAGGCCCGGCAAATGGCGGCGGCTTATGGCCCGTTACGCCAGCGCAGCGCCGAACAGGTTGCCGCCCTCAATCAGCAACGTGCAGCCATTCGCCAGTTAACCCAGCAGCAGAAAGGCGAGCAGACGCAGCTTAACCAGTTGCGCGCCAGCTTCTACAGCGAAGGCATTGCGATCAGCAGCGCCAGCCGGGCGACGGAACAGATCAACCAGCGTACTGCGCAATACAATCGCCAGCTTGCCGAACAGCAGCGACGGCTTGACGCTGTAAACCAGGCGCAGGCCCGTTACAGCCGCGCCAAAGAAACCGGCGAAAAGATGATGAGCGGGGGAATGAAAACCGCCGCAGTGGGTGCGGCAACCCTCGCACCTGTCGCCGCTGCGGTGAAATCCTACAGCAGTTTTGAAGACGCGATGAAGGGCGTAGCCAAACAGGTAAACGGCTTGCGTGACGACAGCGGCAACCGCACCCCGCAATATGAAGAAATGCAGCGGGCGATCATGGATGCCAGCGAAAAGCTGCCAATGGCAAACGGTGCTGTTGACTATGCCGCACTGGTCGAAGGCGGCGCACGTATGGGCGTCGCAAACAGCGATGATCCGTGGGAAAAACAAAAAGCCGATCTGCTGTCTTTCGCCAGCATGGCGGCAAAGGCTTCTGTTGCCTTCGAACTTCCCGCCGACCAGCTTTCTGAAAGTCTCGGTAAGATTGCCGGGCTGTATAAAATCCCAACCCAAAACATTGAACAGTTAGGCGACGCCATAAACTACCTGGACGATAACGCGAAGTCGAAAGGCTCCGATATTATCGACGTGCTCCAGCGCGTTGGCGGACTTGCCAGCCAACTGGATTACAAGCAAGCCGCCGCGCTGGGTTCCACCTTTCTGACGCTTGGATCACCTGCCGAAGTTGCCGCCAGCGCCACCAATGCAATGGTGCGCGAACTATCGATCGCCACAGTACAGAGCGATAAATTTTTGGGTGCGCTGGATGAAATCGGCGTCAATGCTGAAAAAGTCCAGAAAAGCATGTCAGTGGACGCGATGGGCACGATCATTTCAGTGCTGGAAGCGTCCAAAAAACTTGCACCAGATAAGCAGGTAGCCAACCTTACCCAGATTTTCGGTAAAGAGTTCGGCGATGATGCGCAGAAACTTGCGAACAACCTGCCCGAACTACGCCGCCAGATAGAACTGACGCAGGGCGCAGCCGCTAAAGGTTCCATGAATCGGGAATCTGATATCAATAAAGCTTCCCTTTCTGCTCAGTGGCAACTGACCAAAACCGGCGCGGTTAACGCATTGAGTTCAGCAGGAGAAACGCTCCGCGAACCACTGATGGATATCATGCTTACCGTCAGTAAGGTAGTTGGCAGCGTCCGCCGCTGGGTTGAGGCAAACCCGGCTCTGGTTGGCTCAATCATGAAAGTCACCGCAGCCATAGGCGCGCTGCTGGTTGTCGTTGGTGGCCTGATGCTGTCCATCGGCGCAGTGCTCGGCCCGATGGCACTTGTTCGCCTCAGCTTCACCACGCTGGCTGGCTCCGGTGGGGTAACTCCCCTCATAGGCTCGCTGGGAAAATTATCCAGCACATTACGCGGGCTGATCCCCTCACTATCTGGCGTGGGCCGAAGTATTAAAGACTGGCCTGCCCTCTTCCGATCTGCTGCGTCTGGCATTACCCAATTTAGTAAACAAGCTATTGGCGGGTTAAACACAGCGTTAATGGCACTTTCACGCGGTGCTGTTGCCGCCGGACAGGGGCTATTTACCCTGTTCACAAGGCCTATGACGGCTATAACCTGGCTTGGTAATGGCCTCAGAACTCTGGCAACCTCCGGTTTCGGCGCTTTGCTGAACGTTGGACGCACCGTAATGATGGCGTTGGGTAGCGGGTTATCATTACTTCTTAGCCCTATTGGAATACTGGTAATCGCTTTATCAGCAGCAGCGATCGCCGTTATTAAATTCTGGGAACCTATAAAAGCCTTTTTCACTGGCTTTTACACCGGGTTAATGAGTGGCTTACAGCCTTTAACCGCAGCATTTAGTACAGCCTTTGCACCACTAGCCCCACTCTTTGACTCTATCGGTAATGCTGTCGGTGGCGTCTGGGAGTGGTTCACAAAACTCTTCGAACCTATCCAGTTCTCCAGCGAAGCGCTGGCCTCCTGCACCAGTGCCGGGGAAACGTTCGGTAAGGTTGTCGGTAACGCTCTATCTGCATTAACACCAATAATCGAAGGAATAGCGCGCGGTATAGGATGGGTACTGGAAAAACTCGGCGCTATCCCCGACGCAACAAAAGCAGCGCAGCAAGCTGCGGAAAGTATGCACAAAGACCCTGTTGTCTGGGAGTGGGATCCGCAGCAAAAGAAAATGGTTAAAAAGGGTTGGAACTGGTCGCCGAAAGACGATCAGCAGAAGAAAACCAACCAGAAGCAACAGCAGGCCATTGACCAGCAGAAAAAGCAGGATAGCTTAATTAACTCGCTCAAGGGCCCGGCCAACATCGTGCCGAAGATGAGCAGCAGCCTGGACAAGATCGCCACCAATACCACGGAGAAGAAAGACGGGCCCGGCGAAATCGTCTTCAAGAATAAGCAGCCCTATATCCCGATCCGTGGCGGATATTCGGAACCGCTTAAGCAGGCGCAGCGCCAGCTACCATCCCTTACAGATTGGGTGACGCAGCAGGCCGGATCGCTGATCGCTTCCGTTACGCCGTGGCAGGTTGAGAAGCCCGCCGCACGGGTGCCCGTTTCGGCGTCGCCGTCTGCGGCTTCCGTCGCTGCGCTGATGCCTGCGCCGGGTGGCGATGTATATAACCTTAACTTCGACTTTAGCGGCCAGAAACTGGATGAAGAAACCATTATCAGGCGCGTGCGCGAAGAACTTGCGTTAGCGAAGCAGCAGGCTGACCGGCGCAAGCGTTCCCAACTGACCGATCACGTCTAAGGGCAATATCATGATGATGATTCTGGGGATGTTCCCCTTTTCACTGCAAACCACGCCTTACCAGAGTGCGAATAAAACCAACTCCTGGCGGCACGTCAAAAACGATCGCGTGGGGAAATCCCCGCGCTATCAGTTCATCGGCGCAGATGAAGAACCGTTCGTACTCAGCGGCACGCTGTACCCCGAAATAAGCGGCGGTGATGTGTCGCTTGTCATGCTGGAAACGATGGCTTTTTCCGGGCGCCCGTGGCCCCTGATAGAAGGCACGGGCAGGATCTACGGCATGTATGTCATTGAGCAGATCACGCAAAACCGGACGGAGTTTTTTAAGGACGGGAAGGCAAAGAAAATTGATTTCACGCTCAACCTGAAACGGGTAAGCGAGGACATACGGGAAAAGCTGGCTGAAACGACCACCGACGATCTCTTCTCTCTGGTGAAAACCAACCTTTTGATATAAGAAAAGCGGGCCTTTGCCCGCTTCGTCTTCCGGAACACACCGCCATAACTGACCGTGCTACAGCACCGTTAAAAATGACTGTACTCGATACGCACGTCCAGCACGGTTAGAACCGGCCATGCGTGCCGGAATGAAAACTTATTCCGGCTTATCCGGCCAGGTGATATCCGGCGCTTTCGAGGTGTCCACCGCCTGCACGGCTTTGATGTAGTTCATCCAGGCGATCAGGCTGGTTTTATCTTCATCGCTGATAATGCCTAACTGTAGCTCCGTCTGCCAGAGACTGATCGTTGCCTGCGCCTCAAGCAGTAGCGCAGCTTTCTGTTGCTCGGCCGCTTCCACGTCCGCCGCGTGCTGCGCCTCCGTATCCGTGACCCACTCGCTACCATCCCACTTATCGTAAGGCGTGTCAGGTGCCAGCGTGGTGGTGCCTTCCGGGTAATCGCCAGGCAAAGAAACGATCACCGATTCGCCTGTTTCAGTGCTGTACACCGTTTCACCACGGTGATCGGCGACGTATTCCCAGGTGGTAAAATCGGCTGTCCGGCAAATGGCCGAACCAGCTTTAGCTTCGCCTGGTGCCTCAGTACTAGAATTTGCAGGAATGCCGACGCCAACCGGCAGATATTCCACGGATGAAGAAAGGTATTCGCGTGTCTCTCCATCGTAGTTAAACACAGTGATATCACCTGCCGCCGTGGCAATAAATTCACTGTTTAATTTTGCCTGCGCCATTATGCTGCCCTCACGATGTAGCTGAATGAAACGTTACGCGGGCGCGTTTCTGCTGCTGACCGTGCGACCAGCGAAGAATCGAAGTTAACTGCGTATGATGTGCCCGCTATTGTGCTTAGTACTATGCCGCGCGTCGCCCCTTCGCTGAACACGCCTGATGTCGATTCATGCGGGCGAGTCATAAGACCAATGCCATTTCCACCCTCAAGTAGTCCCGTGATTTTCTGCAAAGCATCAAGTTGAAATGTCAGTATCCCACGCCCACTATCAATCCCGCGCCCATCATCCCAGCCGCGCAAAAATTCCCCGCGCAGATCTGGCAATACACCAGAAGGATAAGCCGTCGCCAGCTTAGGGTATTTAGCTTTATCGAACGTAGCGCCATTGCACTTAAGCCAGCCACCTGGCGGCGTTGCCTGCGGCCACGGAAGCGGAAAACCTGCCGGGAAATATTTATCAAAATCCGACTCAAGCAAATATTGCGCATGAGGATCAGCCGCAGCCACATGCGCCGCCAGTTGCTGATCAACATAGGCCTTCACCTGGATTATCTGATCATCAACATACTGGCGCGTTGCCAGCACTACCGAAGGGTCAATTTTCAGCGTCACGGCGGCGGTGCTGCTGACGATCAGGATCATGCGGACAATCTGAACGCGCCCGCTCCCCTCCTGCAACTGCGGCTTATAGGTTTCCGCACAGTTGGCTACGGCAATCATATCGCCGTCTTTATCGAATAAACCGATTTCACGGATCCACCATCCGCCCACATCTTCGGGGATCACCTGTTCGGCAATAATCTGGTTGGCGTTGTTCGGATCAATACTCATGGTATTGAGTGGCGCACGACGCAGCTCATGAACCAGCGCCGTTTGTGCCTGGTTCGGCGTCGGCAATGCGCCGTTACCATCGCCTACAGCCATCTGGGTGATCTCAACCTGCGCACCCAATGCCGTGGCATTTGCCAGTTTCGCCGCGCCCACATTGGTTAGCACGGCATAATATTTAGTCGCCACTTGCGATCTCCACGGTGTCAATTAAATGGATTGCCGCCCCGGTGTAATCATCACCGCCCACGGCTATGGTTTCATGGAAATACGGGTATACGGTCAGCGTATCGCCGGAATAACTGCCAGCGCCGATATACAAATCGCCGGTTGTTTGCAGGTGAAGAGACATTCCCAGCATATGACGGCTGCACGGTTTCACATCGGCGATCAGGCGTTCAAGCTCCTGATAGGTTTCTTCACTAATACCCTGGTCTTCCACGCCAATATCCAGCGTGAAGGTGCCCGGGGCGGTGTCGATGTTCCACCACTCGTTAACCCGGATGAAGAAGCCGAACGGCTCAACAACCCGGCGCATGGCGCCCGTTGTACCCTTGTACTTATGCAGGTAGAACGCATCGGCCACCGCCTTTCGTTTTGTGCTGATCGGCCAGGCCTCATCCCAGCGATCAACGGAGAAGGCCCAAGCCAGATAGGGCAACAGATCAGCCCGACACGTCCACGGGTTCCACAACTGGCGCAGCGGCACGGGCACTTCACCCAACGACGCGCAGACGCGTGCGGCGACTCGCTCCATTCGGCTGGCGCTGGGTGGTAACAGGTCATTACTCATCGTAACCACCCACCGTTATGGTGTATTCGGTGCAGTGTGATGCCTGGTAGTCACTCAGCACGATATCCGCAACAGGCTGCGCCAGTTCCACGCGCTGGACGCCTTCGACGTGCAGAGCGGCGTAGATAGCTGAAAGACGGATATCACGCCCTAAGCGATTCTGCGCGGCAATATACGCCTGTAACTGCTGTTCCGATGCCTGCCGGACGGGTTCGGCTTCCGGCCCCGGATAGATGTAAAGCGTTGCATCGATCTGATACGGCACGATCTCCGCAGACTGCACCGTTACCCTGTCGGCCACCGGGCGCACCTCTTCATCGTTCAGGGCAGCAGCGACCACGGAAAGCAGATCATCGCTGGCCGTTCCGTCACCCTCACGCGACAGCACCGAAATGGTGACGCAGGCAGGCGTAGGACTGACCGCCGAAATATCAGCTACGCGCCCGTCTGCCGAACGCCCCCAAAATTCATACGCTGCCGTTGGCCCGGCCACGCTAAGACCTTCAAAAGCCTGCTGGGTACGCGTGCGTAAATCCGGGTCTGACTCCATCACAGCTTCAATTGGCGGGGTAACGCTGTCGTCTTCTTCCTGAATGGTCAGACGTTCAACGTTGAAATTGACCGCCAGATTATCCAGATCGCTATCCGTGGAATAAGCCAGCATCACCGCGCGGGCCGCTTCATTCACCCGCTGGCGCAACAGCAATTCGCGATAGCAATTTTCTTCCAGCAGCATGGTGATCGGCTCCGATTCAAGCTCAAGCGTGCGGGCGATCTCTTCCTGATCGTCTTCCGGGTACATCGCAATAAATGCGGCCTTGCGCTGCGCGAAAAGCGTTTCGAAGTCCAGCGGTTCAACCACCACGGGCGGCGGTAGCTGCGATAAATCGATCGTGCCGCTCATGCCTGGCCCCTCAATGTGATATCGGCGTTAAATGGCGTCTGATTGTCGGTGCGATTGGCCTGGATAGTGGCAACCAGCCGACCGGCACCCGGCGCGCTCAGGGTGATACTGGTCAGAGAGATCCGCGGTTCCCATAAATACAGGGCGCTGTAGATGGCAGACATAACGCGCAGCTTCGTTATGGCGTTATCGACCGGCTGATCTATCAGGTTGAAAAGCTGCGAACCGTAAGCGCGGCGCATTACACGGGAACCGATCGGCGTTAACAGAATATCGCCGATAGACTGCGCTATATGCTCGTTGTCGGTGATGGCATGGCCTGAACCGGCATTCATGCCGCTGTAACGGACTGTACTCATACCGGGCCACCTGTATTACTGCCACCGGACTGGACGCCGCTATGTTTGTGCGAATGGACAACGACACCATTAGACGAAAGCGATCCGCCTGAATGGGTAATATTGCCCTTCATTTCCCCGCCGTTTTGTACTTCCAGCGTGGCGGTGATCAGCTTGTTGGTGCAGACCACTTCCGGCGTGTCCAGGGTAACGCGCGTATCTGCCTTGACAGTTACCACCGGCACGGTGGCGGTAATGGATTCCGACGCGGTGACGCTTGCCGTTTTCACCCCGCTGACAACCAGCGCGCTGGCCTCCGGGTCATATGAGATACGGGCGCCATCCGGGTGCAGGATCACGCAGGAGGTAGCGCCAGCATCTGGCGGCGGTGCGTCTTCGCTGTAAAGGCTTCCGGCAATGAATGCCGTTTCCATCTCACCGCAGGGGCACAAAATATAAACCTGCTCGCCCACTGTCGGCGCCCACCACGTCACTGCTTCACCGGCGCGCGGCACTGCCCAGCGGATCCAGTCGGTTTTGTTCTCGCCGGTTTCGACGCGTGCAAGATACTTTTCCGTATCCACTTCCAGCACGGTGCCAATGCGGGCGAGATTGCAGATAAGGCGATAGAGTTCGTTTAAATTCATAGTGCTGACTGTTTCCCGTGGTGCCGGTTACGCTGTCCGGCGTCGCTTCCACCCGGTATCAGGCTTTACGACCGTTTCGGCTTTTGGGTTATGCAGTCAGTATCAGGAGTCGCGCGCGCGCAAACAACGCGGCGCCATTGTGGCGGGTTGGTGACAATCAAATCTCTTGCATGAAGGTAACAACTGTATCGGCCAGCCAGTCTAAATCCCCCTCGGTCATGCCCAGGAGTTCACGCACCGGGTAACGCGCACGGGCACCCGGCACCACGTTATCAACTTCACCGTACTGGTGAACGCTGGCAATTTCGGCGGTATGCCCCTGATAGCCAACCACGGCCATGCCGCCCGTACCGTAAGCCTTAAGAAAGCGTGCGGTGCGCAGCTTGCGGAACATCGGATCCTTTCTGGTGCGGTTTTGCTTTGACTGGTTGAGATTGATTTCAATATAACGCTGGATATCGCGCTTATAGAACGTGCGCAGGGCACCGCGATCCACGTCATAGCCGGTGATTGCGCGGTGCTCACCCCTGCCCGTGGTTCGCCAGTTGCGTAACTCCCTGGCCTCATCATTCCATATGAACTTTATCCCGCCCTGGGTGCGCAGGATTTTGCGGCGGCGGGCCGGATAGCTTTCACCGCTGGGGTTCTTCTGGCTGGCGATACGCTTTTGCTGGCGCTTACGCAGCCCGATCGCAACGTCGCGCGTCAGCTTGCGACGGTGCCCAGGCGAAAGCTGCGCGGCAACGCTGGCTAACCAGTCGTCTAACTGTTGGAAGAGGGGATCGGTTTGTTGTCCTGCCATGTTTCGCCGCTGACCTCATCAACAAATACCAGTGACCACGCGCCAATTTCTGGCCCCGGTGCAGGGTCAGCACGGTGACGGGTGACGATCTCGCCATCTTCCCGGGTGACGATCACCGCTTCATCAGCCTGAATCTGGATCAGCACGTCCATCGTGCTGTTACTCAGGATATCGGCTTCGAATGTTATGCCGTTCTGCTGCCTGTCCGGGTTAAACAAAAGATCAGGCTGATATAAACGCGCCCAAGCCAGCACCGGCACGCTGATAGTATCCAGAGATTCAGGGTAATCCATCACCAGCACTTCCAGCGTATAGCGATACTCAAACGCAGCAGCACGCTGGCCGGTGCTGACCATACGGCCTTTACGCAGGTAAACCGCCAGATTATCGGGATTCTCACGCAGCCAGGGCACATGCTGGCTTATCATCTGGCGCAGCAAATCGGGTTTAAGCATTACTTATCCCTCCCGGACTTAACCGCATCATACGCAGCCTCACAGGCTAATCCTCTGGCTCTTGCTTCATCAGCTTCTCTTGCCAGCTCCCCCGCTCGCTCGTCAGCCCGCTTAAACAGGTCGGCAAGCAATGCGGCACCGCTGGCTTTTGCCTCGCTTCTGCCGGAAGTTCCGGCACCGCAGGCGCGTTCACGGTCTGCCAGTTGCCTGGCGAGTTCGTCGGCTTTGGCGTGCAGCCCACGAGAAACAGCACTGGCACGATCGGCAGCAGCCTGCACGCCAGCAAGCTGCTGGCTGGTTTGTTTTCTGATCGCATCAATTTCACCTTGTCGGCGTTGTTCTTCTGCCCTGGCCTCAGCCTGCCTTTGCGCCAGCGCGGTGGCGTCGCGTGCATCACGTTGCGCCCACTTTTCACGCCAGTGCTGATCGGCATCACCGTAACCGGCGCAGTAACGCCAGTGGCTAAAACCCCATACAGCAGCAGCGGCCAGCACAAAACAAACGATCACTTTCCAGCGTGATAACAGCCCCATTTCAAAACCTCTCGCCAGCTCGCACCGTCAATACCGGACGTGCTGGAGCACTGTCAAAAATGACCGCGCTCGATACGCACGGCCAGCACAGTTAAAAATGACCTGCACGGCACATCAGGCAGGGTAATCGGCATAAGGTAACTGGAAGTGTGGCCCGTCTTTGAGCGTCTTCCAGTCTCCGCCCCACTCCACTGGAATGCCCAGATTTTTACCCGCCTGCTTAAACGCCTGGGAAATCTGCTGGTAATACTGCCAGTCCCATGAACCGGTAGGCGTTGGATAAGCGAAAACATCAACGGCGTGACCGGAAATATGCCTGCTGTTCATGGTCTGGCTTTTACCTTCCGCAACCAGTTGCTTTTGACGTTCGACAGTACGCAAACCTTCCGTAATGCCGAAATCAACCGGCGAAAGCTCAAGCGCCAGCCTGACTACCTTCACCAGATCGGGATGCACACCACGCAGGTTATTTTCACTTCGCTGACTGAATTTAAAGTTATTTGCCATTACGGGCACCTCGTTTGCTTATGCTCATTACGTCCGATCTGTTAACAATCTTCATTACGTTGCCTTTGGCCGATAAAACAGCCACACAGAGCGCCATATTGATCGCCGTATCCGCAAAGTTTGCGGTTGAATACCTTCCGGTAACGATCAGGATGGTGACTGAACCGCACGCAACAATGAGCACCCAGGCAAACAAAGCAGCCATTCGCTTATGCTTTGCCCCATTGCGCTGATAAGTACCCAAAGTTACCGCGATTACTGCGCATGTAATTGCATTCACGATAAGTAGAAGTTCATTTAGCGTTACCATCGCCACCCCCCGAAAATAAACGCCCTTGGTTTATTTTTCTGAGCATGAGAAGTACATAAACCCCCAGCGCGGCGGCGACGGTTGCCCCAATAGATTTACCCACCGTAATGCCGTCAGGGAGGTACTTACCGATCGCCAACGTGATAAACCCGGTTGTCATATCTGCCGCGAGTACGCCAATCAAAAAAGAAGCAATGAAATACCCAATTTGAGCGAACCGGCTTAACTCAGCAGCGGAAAGCACATACACCACAGCCCCGGCAAAAGCGCCGACAAAAACGCCCGCGTCAGTGCCTGATAACATGCTGGCAAATGTGACGCCTGTAATTGTCACCGTTGCAGCGGCAGCGCCGGAAATTGGCTCACCGACCATACTTACACCCCGCTTAATCCTCTGAATTATTCACTTTTAATCAATCCCATAGCTGCACGGTTTCCCGCTGGGCTGGCGGCTGGATCTCTGGCAGGTAAACAATCTGCCCGGCCTGCAACTCAGTGGCGGCGGAAATGCCCTTATTGGCATCGATCACAGCCTCGGTGACGCCTGCTGTTCTGCCGTAATAGCGCCAGCAAAGCAGGTCGATCGTGTCGTTTTGCTGCGCCTGAACGTTCATTACACCAACTCCGCCAGGCCCCGGCTTTCGTCCTGGATATCACGGATTGACCAGCGCACATCCCGCCACAGCGTATCGATCTGCGTGCTCAATGCAGCCGCGTGGTCTTCGCCTTTACTGGTGGTATCAATATCGCGGTAGCCTTCAATCAACAGCGCCTTAGTGAGTGAATACACGGCGTTTTTATAGCGCCATACCTTCACGGAAGTGCCATTCACTGGACTGGCCGGAATTTCTGCCAATGACTCATAGCCCGCATCAATCTGCACCTGGCGCCACAGGAAAAGTTGATCATTAACATGGGCCACCGCTTCCACCGTTCGCGACATCAGGCGATCGGTTGTCACCTGCCCATCAAGACGCATCGCGCGGCGTAGTTCAGCCAGCGAAATGACCGGCCAGAATGGCAGGCTTTCAACTTTCGCGCCGCCATCATCAGGCACCGGATCGGATGGTGGTCGTACTGGCTCAGTGGCTACCAGACTCATGATCTCTACTCCGTATAAGTCAGGCGGTGGACGGCAGGACGAAGACGCGGCGTTGCCTGTTTTCGCCTGCCGTGCCGCCTGGGTGCGCGGGGGCACGTTCGGTTATGACGCCGCCTTCTGGCGGGCTGTCGTGGTTCTTTTCTTCGCTGCCGGCTTGCTTTTAGCGGCGGGCTTTTTGGTTTCCCGCTTCGCTTTTGGCTGGGCTGGCGGCGTTGCCGTCTGGGTTTCGGTGCTGTTTGCTTCTGGCTTGCCGTCTGCGCCGTCACCGTCAGCAGGTTGCCCGGACTTCTTAAGCGCCCGTTGCAGAAGCTCAATATCACGGGTTACGCCTGCTTTTTTCGGGTTCAACACTGCCGCCTGGCGCAGGTATTCAACCGCAGCGGTAAGCGATTCAACGTTGTCAGTCAGGCGCAGCGTATACCCCAGCGCCTTAAGCAGCTTTGAGCGCACCTCATCCGGCATATCTTCGTTCAGGGTTAAGCCCCTTAATGCTTCCAGCAGGTCAGCGGCGACCGGCGCAACAGCCGGGTTAGCTTTGAATGCAGCCAGGACGGGATCACAAATTTCTTCCACCAGTACGGTGGCGGTGGTGCGGCGATACTGATCCGGCATCGGCAACTTATGGCGCAATACGTACTGACCAATGCGCAGGGCTTCGGCGATGTTTCCGCAGTCACAACACCAGATCATGACGGTGGTTAACACGTCGTCAGACTGGCCGGAATCTGCCGTAAGTACGCCCTCGATCCACGGCTGATAATCCGGCAGCAGTTCGCGTTTTAAATCCGCTTTAGCCTTCTGGGACTGGACACGACTCAAACGGGCTTTATCCAGTCGCAGGCGGTGAAGCATGGTTTCGTATGCCGTCATTTCAAGCTGCGACGGCTCACGGCTGGCGTGGCGGCGTTCAGCCATCACGCGATTAAAATGTTGTTGAGCAGGTGTCAACATGATGCCCCCAAAGCGGCCAGCAGTTAGCTGGCCTGCGCTGATTTATGGTGCCGGTGCTGGTTCGGCGGCGGTAATGCCTTCGATCAGACAGCCGAAGCCGTAATCTTCAACAACATAGGCATCATTTGACGAACTGTAGGTAGAGACGCGGTTATATTCCGGCTCTTCCACGATACGGCGACGGTGCGCACCTTCCTGCCAGTAAATCGATAGGTTTTCCCACGAAGTGATAAACATGCTGCCATCAGGGAAGAAAGGCGCGATGAACGAAGGCAGGTTGCCGATCGTCTTACGCGATGCGATCAACTGACCGGCCAGCGCTTCGGAGTTCGGGTTATTGGTGCTGACGGCGTTGATGATCGGGAACGAACGGCTAACCGTCAGGTTACGACCAGTGATCACCACCAGATTGGGCGAATCTTTGTACCATTCGTCCATCAGTGAGTTAACCGCGTCATAAACCAGCGAGTCGTAGTTACCGTAATCACCTTTAGCGATCACCTGGTTGGAATCGTCGCGGCTGGTCACGGTGATATCTTTCATGACTCGTTGCGGCGCGTTCGCGCGGTACTGTTGCAGCCAGCCGATACCACAATCCTGCAAAAGCGGGTTGGCGTTGCGGTCGGACTTATCCGCATAGCTGGTTCCGTTAAAGCCGATCATGATGCGGTCAAGCGCGATACGCTGAATGATCTGATTGCTCAGACGCTGCTGGAAATCCGGGAATTTAGCCCAGGCATCAAGCTGCGCATAAGAGGCGAAAGTATCCGCGTTCACCTTATTACAGGTGTACTTGTTCGAATCCAGCGCCGTGACGGATACAGGCTGGCGGCGTTCGGTGGTGGAATTGTTGGTGCTGGAAATCGGGCCGCTCACGCCCAGACCGATTTTTTCACCGGACTGATCGTTCACACCGTAGATATTAATCTTCTTCAACATTTCGGAAGACTGCTGCACCTTGTCTTCAAGCGTCTGCTCAACGCTCGGATCAATGCTGAACGCCTTTGTTACGTGGGATTTGTTGATGTGATTCAGTTCAGCTTGTCGCTCAAGATACGCATCAAACAATTCACGGGTAGAATTACGCATAGTTATATTTCCTGTACTGTTCCTTCGTTACTGGCGGCGATCAGCAGTCAGCAAGCTGGGCGTTAGATTTTTCAGTTGCGCCGGTCGCTTCCGGGCGGCGTAATTTGCTGGCGTCCTGGGTAGAAAGCTGCGCTTTCATCTCGTCGAACTCAGAGCGCAACTTCTCCACCGCTTCGGCGGTCTGCTTGTTCTTAAGCTGCCCTGCGCTCAGTTTTTCCATCTTGTCCAGCAATTCACCCTGGCTTTCCGCTACCAGTTCAACCGCCTGGCGGATATCGCCATTTTCACGATCGAAGTGCTGGCGGGTTCCGGTCAGCATTTCCTTGATACGGGAAAAGAAATTCTTCCCGGTGTCGGACGCTGGCGGCTCTTCCTGTGCAAATTCAAGAGACGATTCCAGGGTTTCAGTGAAGAAGCATTCAGGTGCGTAGTGACGCGCGGCCAGTGGGTTGGCGCTGGCGTTCTGGGTGCAAAACTTCATCATTTCGGTACCCAGGCTCGCCGGGTTATCGGTACAGGCCAGCCCCATAAGGTAGGCTTTGCCGGTGTCGGCAAAAGACGGATGCACCTCAATGCTATGGTAGATTTTCTGGCGTTTGCCTTTCAGTTCTACCAGTTCGTCCGTGGCGTCTACCTTCACCAGAAGCGCCAGTTTGCCCTTTAACTGGCCCTCGGCAATTTCTTCGGCTTTGGCTTCAACCACGTCACCATACGCGCGGAAATCGCTTGTCGGCGACCAGCCTAAAATGTGCTCCAGATTGACGCGGGCACCATAGACCTGGGGATCGTACTGTTCGGCCATTTCGGTGATGTGCTGACGTTCCAGTACTCGGCCGTCACAGGTTGCGCCCTCTACTGCGGCGCGGAAAAAATTTGTCATTGGCATGGTGACAAAGCTCCGGGTTGGTAAGCGATTGATATTAACCAGTGCCCTAATCATTCCCTTTGCAGCCGGAAGGCGCAAAGCCTTCACTTTGTCGGACTCAGGCGACAACCAGCGGCGATATTGTTGCGCGCGCGAGCGCGATAGCCTGTTGCCATGAATACAGCCGAAGACCTCAGCACAAAAGCCAAAAGCCTCTACTGGCAGGCGTTTAGCATCACTCAGATTTCTAAGGAAATCGGGGTGAGCATTAACACGATCTACAGTTGGCGCCGCCGCTATGAATGGGATAAAGCCACCCCCATGCAGCGGGTGCAGGATCGCACGCATGTTCGTTACCTGCGCCTGATGGAAAAGGACGAAAAAACCCCGAAGGACTTCAAAGAAATTGACCTGCTGGCGCGCCAGCTTGACCGCTTTGAACGTCATGAGCGACGCGACCAGGAGAAAGAGAAGAAGGCGAAGACCCCGAAAAACCATTTCACCGAAGAACAGATAACCCAGCTTCGCGCCCTGGTCTTTGATTCGCTATACGAGCATCAAAAACGCTGGTTCAAACAGTGGAACCGGCGTAACCGCTTTATCCTCAAATCGCGCCAGATTGGTGCCACCTGGTACTTTGCCCGCGAAGCGCTGTTGCGTGCGCTGGAAACTGGAAATAACCAGATATTCCTGTCAGCCAGCCGCGCCCAGGCGTTCCAGTTCAAGCGGTTCATCCAGAAGCTGGCAAGGGAAATCGGCGTAGAACTTAAAGGCGGTGATGCCATTGAGTTAAGCAACGGTGCGATCCTGTATTTTCTCGGCACCTCCGCTGCGACGGCCCAGAGCTACACCGGCGATCTGTACCTTGATGAAGTCTTCTGGATCAGTAATTTCATCAAACTGCGCTCGGTGGCCGCAGGCATGGCGACACAAAAAGGACTACGCCGCACCTACTTTTCGACGCCTTCCAGTGAAGAACATGAAGCCTACCCCTTCTGGACTGGCGATCAGTTCAATGAAAGCCGCCGCCGATCCGATCGGGTGGATATCGACACCAGTTATAAGGCACTGAAAAACGGCAAGCTATGCGGGGATAACATCTGGCGCCAGATAGTCACGCTGGAAGACGCCATGAAGCTTGGTTTCGATCTGGTTGATATTGATGAAATCCGTAGCGAAAACTCCCTTGACGAATACGCCAACCTGTACGGATGTACCTTCGTTAAAGCAGGGGAACGCGCCTTCGACTACAACGCAATTTTGGGCTGCGGCGTTGATGGCTACATGCCGGACGCGTGGCCGGACTGGAACCCGTTTGCACCCCGTCCGCTGGGTAATCGCCCTGTCTGGGTTAGCTATGACCCCAATGGCAGCAGCGGCAAAGGCGACAGCGCCGGGTTGGTTGTGCTGGCCCCACCAGCCGTGCCTGGTGGTAAGTTCCGCGCGGTAGAGCGCCACCAGTTACGCGGCATGGAGTACGAAGAGCAGGCCAATTTTATTAAAGAGATCACCACCCGCTACAACGTGCAGCACATTGCTATCGACGGCACGGGGATCGGCGATGCGGTTTATCAACTGGTGATCAAGTTCTTCCCGCAGGCGGTTAAATACAACTATTCACCGGTTCTTAAGCGGTCGATGGTGCTCAAAATGTTGATGGTCATTCGCGCCGGGCGCTTTGAGTTCGACGCCGGAATGATGGATCTCGCACAGTCGTTTATGACCGTGCGTAAAGTCACCGCAGGCGGCGTTATTACCTACCAGTCCGATCGGGCCCGTGGCAGCAATCACGGCGATCTGGCATGGGCAACTATGCAGGGCATTTACAACGAACCGATCGGCGCGGAAGTGACCGGCGATAACGGCAGTTTTGTGGAGGAGTTTTAATTGAGCGGCAAAAAGAAATTCAGGGCGCCAACTGCTGCGCCAGCCAGCACGGCCAGCAACGCAACCACCCCGCTGGAAAGCGTGGAATCTTTCAGCTTTGGCGACCCGATCGCAGTCAACGATCGCGCGTCTCTTATGGAGTGCCTCGAATGCCATAACAATGGCCGCTGGTATGAACCACCGATCAGCCCCTACGGGCTGGCGCGCATGTTCGACGTTGCCGCCTATCACCAGTCACCGCTGATATTTAAACGCAATGTTATCGCCAGTTGCTACATACCACACCCACTATTGACCCGGCAGGAGTTCACCGCCTGGGTGCAGGATTATTTAATTTTCGGTAACTGTTACATGGAATGCCGCCGCAACCGACTCGGCCAGCCGATTGAACTGCGGCACAGCCAGGCAAAATATACGCGGCGCGGCATAGACCCGGCGCAATTCTGGTTTGTTCCGCGCTACGTTGACGATCACGCGTTCGAACCTGGCAGCGTCTGCCAGATCAAGAACCCCAGCCCGCACCAGGAGATCTACGGCGCGCCGGAATATCTGGCCGCGCTACAAAGCGCCATGCTGAACGGTGAAGCAACGGTGTTCCGCCGCAACTACTACATTAACGGCAGTCATGCGGGTGTGATCGTCTACCTCACTGACCCGGTGGCGAATAATAACGATGTGGAAAAGCTTAAGAAGTCGCTGAAAGATGCACGCGGCAACGGTGCTTTTAAAAACCTTTTTGTCTACGCGGCAGGCGGGAAAAAAGACGGTCTGCAAATTATGCCGTTCAGCCAGGTGGCGGCGAAGGATGAGTTTACCGGCATCAAAGACGCCACCCGCGACGATCTGTTAGCAGCGCACCGCGTGCCGCCCGTTCTGATTGGTGTAATGCCGAATAACTCCGGTGGCTTCGGCGACGTAGAGAAAGCGGCGAAGGTGTTTTCCATCAACGAACTGGCCCCGATACAAGAAAGCCTGAAAGAGTTAAACGACTGGCTGGGGATCGACGTGGTGCGCTTCAACCCTTACGCACTATTGCAGGCAGCGATCTGACGCCAGCCCGGACACACCCACCACCACCGTGGAACGGCCAGCACGGCCGCAACTGACCACACCGCACGTAAGCCCCTCAGCAGCCCGCTGGCAGGGGCTTTTCTTTTGCCTCAAACCACCACGGCGAACCGAAAACGACGCAGCAGCGAGGCGCAGCGGCGCGAAAATCTGCGCAGATAATACCGACCCTATCCCACCCCTCAGCGCGCGCTCATTCCCCCGCCTCGCCCGCACGCAGAAACCCCGCTTTTTTGTGCAAATGTGCAGACTACCGGAAGGCCCGCCCCGTCTGGTCTGCTCCTGAAAAATCACCAACATAAAATTTGTGCAGTTTTGCGCGGAATTTTGCACTGATTTTCGGCCCCCTCGCAAAGCCATTCACTGGCCTGCGTCAACCTCGTTAAGCGCCACCATGATCGCCAGCCTTTCAGCAGGAGGAAGGGCCGCATATTTCGCGCGCCAGCGTTCAACTTTGCGCTTAATACGGTGCCGATCGTTGTAGTCTTTCCCGGCAAACGTGTGGGTATACGCGCGCCCTTCCGGGTAATTCATCCAGATTTTTTCTGTTCGCACGCCGCCGCGCGTCATTGCCTGAAATTCTTTGCTGCGCCAGCCTGTTAAACTTTCGTCATAAAGCTGCGATGGATAGCCAGAAAGAATAACGGAAACGTTTTTCGGCAGGCTGACCAGGCAGGACAATAACCGCTCATGATCTGCAACAGAATATTCATAGCGATAGCGCGCGTTTCCGGTGCGGGTTTCATGCAGATACGGCGGATCGGCATAGATCAGGACACGGCCCGCACGATAAAAATCATAATTGTTCAGGTAGTCCACCGCGTCAGCCCGAACCAGATCGATGTAAAGGCGATTATGCTCATGTGCGAAATCTTCAAGTGTTTGCCCGTCAACATCGATCCCTATATTGCACATCGCCGGTGGCTTACGCAGCATCACCGCCCCACCTCCCAGATGGGTTTCAATGTAGGTATCATGCGGGGGCATTTCAGCAATAATCTTCTGATAAACCCCGCTCGCCGCTTTACTTCCCAGATAGCTCATTCTCTTTCGTCCTCAGCTGGCACCGTCCTTTCGAACAACCTGCAGCACTGTTAAAAATGACGGTTCTCGATGTATGGCCAACACTGCCGGAAATGGCTGTATTTGCCGGAATCCGGTACCACACCGTCAAAGCTGACCGTTCCGGCCATCGCGGTATTTCGGTACCACACTGTCAAAGCCGACCATGCCGATCGGCGCCCTACTTCCGCCCCGAAAACGCAGCCTTCATCCTGTTCACGAGGTCGCTTGTCTTTTTCTTCGCTGCCATCACCTGCGACGGCAGCTTATCCAGCCCGGACGCGGCGCGGTTGCGCGATACCAACCGCCCGTCCTGCACGGTCATAACAAGATCACCGCACGCCACTGACGCACCGGCCATCATCGATCTGACCATTCCGGCGCTGGCATCAATCCCACGCAGCGCCAGCAGTTCACTGATCTGCTGCTCTTTCACGGATAGCCCGGCCCCCTCTTCCCGTTCCGGTGGCCGTTTTTTACGCTTACTTCGCACATCGTCACTAAGCCGCTGCGCCAGTTCTCGCTTTTCCTGCCGTGAAAGCGCATCAAAATTCACCGTCACGCCCTCAGCTGGCACAGTCATTCCTGACTGTCCTGTAGCTTCGCTGGCGGCATGTTCAACACCGTCAGCACCTGCCGCGGGATCCCGCGTACAGTTATTGACAGAACTCCGAGGGGCGGCGTTGCCGCCTGAAAAACCAACGTCAACGGCCACACCGTCAGCGCTCTGGCGCTTCGGCACGATTTTGTATTGAGTGGTGCGGGTGAAGATCAAAGAGTCATTGCCCGTAATCGGGCAATAGATACCGGTGATTCGCTGGACGTCATCGCCGTAGGCGTTGCCGTTTTCAGTGGTTTCATAGTTCAGACGGATACGCAGATTATCGCGCTCAACCAACGGGCCACCCTGGGCTAATACGTAGTTATCCCACTCGCCTGCATCAGCGGCTTGCCGTGCGGTTTCCAGTTCAGGGTGTAAAACAAGTTCACGATTGCCCAGGCGGCGAAGTTCGCGATATACCGTGACCGGCGCACCGCCGATCTGCTGAAACTGGCGAATTGCCCAGCGCGACGCCCACGCGCTAACGCGCCTAGACATTTCCTTCAGGTCTTCCCCGGTTTCGTCGTCCTTTTCTCCATCCAGCGCGAAGCCGTCGATATTCTTCGAAATGTATTTCGCGATGTATCCCGTTGCAGACCCTTTAGCCGGATCAATCGGTTCAACGTGAAAACGCGCCCGGTTCATGGCCTCCGAGCCTTTTAACTCTGCTGAATCTTCACGCCGGGCGTGATAGCAAAAAATATCGCGGGCCTGATCGATATCGCACGGATGCATAAACAACAGTAAGTGCCAGTGCGGCGTTGCATCATGGTGCGGCTCAACGACACGAAAACCAAAGACGCGTATTCCGGCACGCTTCCACGCGGCGCGAGTTCTCGCCCAAACTTTGCAAAGATATTGCTGCGTCTCGCGCGGCGACGCGCCACAGTATTTATTATTGCGGCGCCCGTTATGCTGCATAGAGTGGTAACGGGAAGGCGCTGTCAGCGTATAGAAGTCACCGGCCAACCCTTCCAGCTTCGCCAGTTCTTCAAATCCGCGCATCCTCGTCATGAGTTCGCGGCGACGGTTGGCCGGATTGGCAACGCTGCCGGCGACTTTATCGATCAGTGAAATACGCTCGCCCGTGTCCTGGTCTTCCAGTTCCATAGCCTTAAGGTATTCACGATTAGCCTTTTTCTGGGCCAGCCATTCCGTAAGGCAAGGGGCGCTACTGTATGGGGAGGATTTTTTCTGGACGTATCCCGCTGCGATCATCAAATGCTCACGCCATCGGGCATGGATACGGCGCAGGCGGTTTAACCACCACTGCGGTGACTCAAGACGAAGAACCGCGCGTAACGCGTCCTCCGCTTCAAGTTCTTCATTGCAATACGCTATCCAACCGGGGATCGGCGTTTTCAGATGCACCGCCAGCGACGCAATACGCCCATAGCCAGAAAGCGCCGCGAACTCAGGATCGCCGGTGCGCGCCAACTGGTGATCGGACTCGCGTATAAACTCGCTCGTAAAGATATCGGCAAGCGTATAAGCCAGTCTTTTTAACTCTTTTTTCCCTGCCCAAAGCATACGGAAAAGCTGATCGCGGATTGGCAGCAGAATGCCGGGCATCACAGTGTCAGGCTGGTAAACACTGTTCACGCCATCAATACGCGTTAATACGTGGCGCTCAAAGGTGTTAAGCAGCCAGTGGTCTGCCGCTTTGCGGTCTTTCGCGTCCAGCGCATCAAGCTTCGCGGCAAAGTGGCGGCGAACATACTGCGGAAGTGAAGCCAGACGGCGACGCAGCAGCTTACTGCGTTCTGGCTTTTCGTCTTCCGCTACCAATTCACTGAACGCAATATGCTTACGCGTGCCATCCGGCGTGAGATAGTCGAAACCATCCAGCCCCGGCGCTACATCAACGCCAATCGGCTGGTATGGTTTGTTCCCGCCATAAGCGTAAGGGATAGCATTGTCAGTGCTACCCGGATACGGTGGAGGTGGAGAGGGCGCGCGACGGCCACGGGTTACGGCGGTCATTACGCCCCCGTGAACCGATCGATCGTCTGGTGCTGGATCTTCAACCCCAGCTTTTGAGCTAACGCGTATTCTGCTCTTGCCCCGGCAGACTGCTGCCAGCCATCCAGCAAGAAGATCTCGTCAGCACAACGCAACATGGCGAAGCAAATATCCATGTATTCCGCCTGCTCTAATCCATCCGGCAAAATCGCCGGATTAAGGGCAACGTTTCCGCGTCGCACTACGTGCCCGGCTGCACGGTTAAATGCCTGCCGATTGAATCCAGGCAAATCGCTCATCGGGCCAGCGATATAGATTTTTGCCATTAAAAAGCCTCCAGATCGTCAAACGTGCCCGCCGCAACCATCGCGTTGTAAGTCGCATCACCCATCACGGCGCCACAATCAGGGCAACCGCCGCCGTAACGCCCGCAGCAGTCGCAGACAGGCAGCACGCCGATCACTTCTTTGGCCTTCTGGCGGTTGTCTTTGTCGGTGCTGACGGAACGTTGCACGCTGATTTCGTGCATCTTGAAGGGCTGATAAATCGCGCGGGTGGCTTCGGTGTCACTGTTGGAAATGACGACCTTCACGCCATGCTTACGGTTAACTTCCAGCAGTGCCTGGACTAACTGGCGGTGGTTGTCTTCCGTGAATGGTTCGGTGTGGTATTGGGTAAAATCGGCTGTTTTGCTTTCAGGCAGGTAAGGCGGATCGCAGTAAACGAGAACATCGCCACCCGTGACGACCTGTAGAGAACGCTGGAACGGCGCGCAAAGAAATATTGCCTTTGTATCGTTGGCCTTTTCGGCAAAGAGGCGGATTTCATTTTCAGGAAAGTAGACGCTCTTATACTTGCCAAACGGCACGTTAAAGCCGGTCTTCCGGCTGTATCTGCATAAGCCGTTATAACCGTGGCGATTCAGATACAGGAATTGAGCAGCGCGCATAATGCACGCCATTTCAGCGCCATAACGCAACCCACCGCTTTTTACTGTACCCACCTGCTTATTGAACGCGGCGCGGACTTCGTTGTATCCCTGCGGGCTGTTCTTACTGTTGAACAGTTCGCGGGCCGCATCGATCACTAAGTCCGGGTAACGGGTGACTTCCCGATACAGGTTAATAAGATCCGGGTTGATATCAGCCAGCACATAGCGGCGGTATTCAGTCGCCAGAAATACCGATGCACCGCCTACGAATGGTTCGATCAGGCAGTCGGCTTTAGGAAGATGCGGCAGCAGGTCAGAGAGGACACGGGTTTTACCCCCTGCCCATTTGATGAACGGGCGGATCATAATGCAGCCTCCGCCGATTTATCATTCCCAGCGGCTGCAATAGCTTTCAGATTGTCAGAAAGCTGCGCAATCTGGTTCCAGACGTCAGCGGCAGCATTGTGCTTATTCTCATCAACTAAACGGCGGGAGGCGTACCCGCAAACCATTAAAGATATTTCTTCAACCGTGCGAACATCCCGAACGTTCCAGAAATTCCATACTGGCCGGATACCAATAGACTGCATCGCGTGGCTGATGATCGGCATATCGTAGTCAGTGCCACGCGCCCAAACCTTTACCGAATCAGCATCGCAATACGCAAGAACAAACAAGTTCAGGTCAGCGAGAGCAACGCCCAACTGCACAGCCTGATCGCTTAATACAGCGGCCTGAACATCGCGGGACTTCTTAAACCACCATTTCACAGTATCTGCGCCGATGGTTCCGCCTGCTGCCTCGCTGCTTTCAATGTTGACGGTGCGATACATTGACGCATCAACACGGCCAGTCATGGGATCAAATACAGCCGCAGCAAGAGAGACGATCGCCGCAGTTGGCTTTTTATCCAAAGCTTCAATATCAATCATTACATGTTTCATCGCGTTAAACTCCGTATGGGGAAGCGGGAATAGAAGGGCGCTGCAATTCTTCAATGCAGTGCTGACGCAGGTTGCTGATAAAATTAGTGGTTACTGATCCAGTGGCAGAAAGGGTTAACTCACCATCACGGCGGGTTTTAATGGTTAAGCCTTCATTTTCGATAGCAGGTAAAAGAACATGCAAAATGAAGCTATATTGATCACGTCTGGTCATAATCTCTTCCTCAAAAAAAGAATGAGTTGAACCGCCGCCACTTAATAAAGAGGCGGAGAAAACAGAGTTGATTTTTTAAAACCGAATTACTTAATTAGCTTTTTAAATAATTCAGCCAGTGTAAGCAGGAAGCTTTTATTTATTCTTTGGGTATAAATAAACGGTTTATTTTTACCTTTGATAAATTGAACCTTCGCCGGTTCGGGCTTAAAAAATCTTCCGTCCGGCGTTTCCAGCCAGCCGCGTGAGTTCTTGAAGTGTGTGACCTGGCACCCGTGCTTAAGTAGGCTTGCCAGTGATGGGCCTTCATCGTGCATTACTGCCCCCTTGCTTATACATCTGATCAACCGTGCGCATGGCTTCCGCTAAAGCAAAGTCACGCCCGTAATAATCGCCATTACTGGAAATACGATAAGAGTGCTTAAACGTAAATGGATTACGCTGGCACTTTTGAATCGTGAAGCCACGATATAAATATGAGTGACGACTTAACTGTATTAATTGTACAGCCACAAAAGCCCCCTCACATTCCCAATTTAAGCAATTCACCATCAACATGGCGCGCCACGTCTTTGGTTATTTTCTTAATCAGCTTTTTATCCCTGATCATAAACTCGCCGCTATTGGTGCGAATCATGAAGCCCGTTTGCATATTTTTTAAATGGGTGTCCAGAATATTGTTACATTCACGCACCCGGTTTTCGTGGTTGGCTGTTTTCTGGCTCATCGCGATAACCTCAAAGACCGATCCACAGCAACCAAGCGTCGCGCTGCTCTCTCGGACGGTTGTAGTAGGCGTCACGCATTGCGCGGTTGAACTCAGGAATATAGATCCAGTTCTCAGCACGGGCACCCAGGCTTTCCGGGTTCTTCCACGGGATGATCGGCAACTTACCGTCTTCAATCATGCTCTTAACCGTGGCGGGCTTCTTACCGATTAACTCGGCGAATTTTGGGTATGGAACTGCGTCAACGGCGTGACGCACTTCAATGAACCCCTCTAAATCTTTCTCAGTCATGTGTCATAATCCCCATTGGCGCTAGGCGCTTATTTCGGCTTGTAACTGCTTATATTGGCGGTTGCCATTTCATCTTAATGGTATCAATTGAGACCCAACAAGGAGAATGATATGGTATCAAATGAGACCCAGTCAAGCGGGATTGGGGAAAAAATTCGAGCTATAAGGGATGCAGAAGGGTTATCCAGAACTCAATTCTTTGAATTGACAGGTATTCCGGCAGGCACTCAAAAGCATTACGAGATGGGGAGAAGAGAAGGCGTTGGTAGTGAAATCTTGTTAAAGATCACACAACATCCCCGCTTTGCAAAATACACGCTCTGGCTCATGACAGATAAGACCGCCCCTCAAGCTGGTCAAATCGCACCGGCCCTCGCACACATTGGGCCAGAGTCAACTGGATCAGACCGCTCCGAGAAACAAACTGGTTAACCGTTTATAAACATTACATTTTCACTATCTGTTATCAGGATGGAGAAATAAACGCCAGAGGGCTTTCTTATGTCGATTAAGAAGCTCGAAGGTGGTCAATATGAAGTGGACGTATGGCCGCGCGGACGTAACGGAAAACGTATCCGCAGGCGATTTGAGAAGAAACAAGAGGCAGTTCTTTTTGAGCGTTATGTACTAGCCAACGCCGACAAAAAAGAATGGCTGGGCGCGAGCGTTGACCGCCGCACCTTAAGCGAGTTGTTAGATACCTGGTGGCTGCTGTATGGACAGACTCAGGAAAATGGCGAGATTGAAAAACGGCACCTGAATAAAACGATCAGGGCGTTGGGTGATCCAGCCGTTAACCGACTGAACAAGCGAATGATTGCACAGCACCGAAGCCAAAGGCTGGAAGACGGTATCAGTGCAGCAACGATCAATCGGGATATTTACCGTTTGTCCGGGATGTTCAGCACGTTGATAAAGCTGGAAGAGTTCAGGAAGGATAACCCCTGTAAGGGTCTGGAACCACTGAAAGAAGCGCCCCCAGCTATGACCTATCTCGCCAAATCAGAGATCAGCAAATTACTGGACACTCTGACCGGCGACGATCGACGCGTAGCACTGCTATGCCTCAGCACTGGCGCACGCTGGGGTGAAGGCAGCACGCTGCGCGGTGAACAGGTTAATCACGGGCGCGTGACGTTCCTTAAGACCAAAAATGGGAAAAAGCGCACGGTTCCCATATCGGAAGAACTGGAGAAAGAGATCAAGACCAGCGACACCGGGCCACTGTTCAAAGTTGACTATGAAAACTTCTGCGAACGGCTCAGACAGGTTAAGCCCGATTTACCACGCGGGCAGGCCACGCATGTGCTTCGGCATACATTTGCAAGCTGGTTCATGATGAACGGGGGGAACATTATTGCGTTACAGCAAATTCTGGGGCACGCCAGCATACAACAGACGATGGTTTATGCTCACCTTGCACCTGATTACCTGCAACACGCAGTAACGTTAAACCCTCTCGGCGGCGGGTTGGCGGTGTGACAATGTTGTCTACATCTTGTCTACACCCGTAACGCTATATCCTTCTTGTAACTGCTTATGGCTGTTGCAAGAAAGGTTGATTTATAAGGGATTTTTTCTAAGCACCTGATAAAAAAAACCCCCACATCATGTGGGGGAAGACAGGGATGGTGTCTATGGCAAGGAAAACAGGGTTCATCACTGGTTACTACGATTACTGCTATAAAACTCTTCAGAAGACACATTCTGTAACTCTGCAATTTCTCGCAAAGCGTTCATTCGTTTGCTGTGCTTCTTCTGCAAAAGCGCTTTCTGTTCAGACGTTAACAGGTTGTACATTTGGTGCTGTACTCTGGCCATTTCGACCTGGCGATCCACCTGTTCTTGTGCCATTTTTTCTGCCTGAGCACGAACAGCACTTTCATCAAACCGATTTTCTGTGACCAGTTTATGCATGGTCTCAATTTCATTCAGGTTTACAGGCGGTAAACTGTATCTCGCCCTTTGCATTAAATCTCGCATCTGCTGTCGCTGTTGTTCGGTTAAACTAATACCATCGAACATGTGACTTTCAATATTGAAACGTGATGCGTTATTCGTTTGCTGGTGCCAGTTATCTGCAAAAAATGTTTCATCGGCGTGGCTGTTGCAGCTGATAAAAACAAGCGCTGATGCCAAAGAAACTGCGATAACTTTGCACATTACATGCTCCTGAATCCTTATGCTCCGTGAGTCGACGTTATGCAGTCTACGATTAACGCTGCAAACATGCGTCAGGGGGTGTAAAACAACGTAAAGTCATGGATTAGCCGTGCTGGATGACGTAATTTCTGCCTCGGAGGTATTTAAATAATGAATAAGATACTGTTAGTTGACGATGACCGAGAGCTTACATCCCTGTTAAAGGAATTGCTCGACATGGAAGGTTTTAATGTATTGGTAGCTCATGATGGGGATCAGGCTCTCAGCCTCCTCGATGACAGCATCGATCTTTTGTTGCTTGATATCATGATGCCCAAGAAAAATGGCATTGATACGCTGAAAGAACTTCGGCAAACATACCAAACTCCAGTCATCATGCTGACAGCGCGCGGTAGCGAGCTGGATCGTGTTCTGGGGCTGGAACTGGGAGCTGATGATTACCTGCCTAAACCCTTTAATGACCGGGAACTGGTTGCCCGTATTCGCGCAATTTTACGCCGCTCGCACTGGAGTGAGCAGCAACAAAGCAACGACAACGGCACACCAACACTGGAAGTTGATTCTCTGAGCCTGAACCCAGGGCGCCAGGAAGCCAGCTTCGATGGGCAAACACTGGAACTGACCGGTACAGAATTTACATTACTGTATTTGTTGGCCCAACACCTTGGACAGGTTGTCTCCCGCGAACATTTAAGCCAGGAAGTGTTAGGTAAGCGGTTGACGCCTTTTGACCGGGCAATTGATATGCATATATCCAACTTGCGCCGTAAATTGCCCGAACGTAAAGATGGGCATCCGTGGTTCAAAACATTACGTGGGCGTGGGTATCTGATGGTGTCCGCTTCATGATAGGCAGCCTTACCGCCCGTATATTTGCTATCTTCTGGCTTACGCTCGCTTTGGTGCTGATGCTGGTGTTGATGTTACCCAAACTCGACTCCCGGCAAATGACCGAGCTGCTCCAAAGTGAGCAACGCCAGGGCATGATGATAGAACAACATGTTGAAGCGGAACTGGCTAATGACCCACCGAACGATTTAATGTGGTGGCGGCGTCTGTTTCGGGCAATAGATAAATGGGCGCCACCAGGTCAACGCTTATTGCTGGTCACCAGTGAAGGGCGGGTTATTGGTGCCCAACGCAATGAAATGCAAATTATCCGTAACTTTATCGGTCAGTCGGATAACGCAGCACACCCACAAAAGAAAAAATATGGTCGGGTTGAGCTGGTCGGCCCCTTTGCTGTTCGTGATGGCGAAGACATGTATCAGCTTTACTTAATTCGCCCGGCAAGCAGCTCTCAGTCGGATTTTATTAATTTATTGTTCGACAGACCATTGCTGTTGCTCATTGTCACAATGTTAGTCAGTTCTCCACTTTTGCTATGGCTGGCATGGAGCCTGGCACGTCCGGCGCGCCGGCTTAAACTGGCCGCAGATGAAGTGGCTCATGGGGATCTTCGCCAACACCCTGAGCTCGAATCAGGCCCACAGGAGTTTCTGGCAGCCGGTTCAAGTTTCAACAAAATGGTCACTGCTCTCGAAAGGGTCATGACCTCACAGCAGAGGCTGCTGTCTGATATTTCCCATGAACTGCGTACACCATTGACCCGCCTTCAACTGGGTACCGCGTTGTTGCGGCGACGTGCTGGCGAAAGTAAAGAGCTGGAACGTATTGAAATGGAAGCACAGCGCCTGGACAGCATGATTAATGACCTGCTGGTCATGTCGCGTAATCAGCAAAAAAATGCGCTGGTTAGTGAAACGATGAAGGCCAACCAAATCTGGAGCGAAGTGCTGGACAATGCGGCATTTGAAGCGGAGCAGATGGGCAAATCACTGGAAGTCACCTATCCACCCGGCCCATGGTTGCTTTATGGCAACCCTAATGCGCTGGAAAGTGCGCTGGAAAATATTGTTCGCAATGCGCTGCGTTATTCGCATACCCATATTGCAGTAAATTTCTCGGTTGATAACCAGGGGATTACTGTTACGGTGGATGACGATGGCCCAGGCGTCAGCCCGGAAGATCGGGAACATATTTTCAGGCCATTTTATCGCACAGATGAAGCCCGGGACCGGGAATCTGGTGGTACAGGGTTGGGGCTGGCCATTGTCGATAGCGCCATTCAGCAGCACAGAGGCTGGGTCAAAGCCGATGACAGCCCATTAGGCGGATTACGCTTAGTATTGTGGTTACCGCTTTATCATCGTACAAACTGAGGCCTTCACGGCCTCTCGTTTTACTGCACGGTTAAATTTGCTATTCTTGCGCCCCTGACCAGGGGGTTGTTGTATGTTGAATATCGTTTTGTTTGAGCCCGAGATCCCACCGAATACCGGGAATATTATTCGCCTGTGTGCCAATACAGGTTTCCGTCTGCATATCATTGAACCCATGGGTTTTACATGGGATGACAAGCGACTGCGCAGAGCCGGGCTGGATTACCATGAGTTTACGGCGGTTATACGTCATCACGACTACCCGGCTTTCCTTGAAAAAGAACAACCGGGCCGGCTATTCGCACTCACCACAAAAGGTACCCCAGCGCACAGCGCAGTGGCATATCAGCAAGGTGATTATTTGATGTTTGGCCCGGAAACACGCGGCCTGCCAGCATCAATTCTCGATACATTTCCTGCTGAACAGAAAATTCGTATCCCTATGGTAGCTGACAGCCGGAGTATGAACCTGTCTAATTCTGTTGCTGTCGTGGTATATGAGGCCTGGCGCCAACTGGGCTACGATGGCGCAGCACCACGCCGTTAAATACCATCGCCATCTTCGAAGCCGTGATTCAGGGCATTAAAGAGCTGGTCCATATCCATTGATGGCTTCTCGCTGTCGGGTTTACCGACTACACGAGCCGGCACTCCTGCTGCTGTGGTATGTGCAGCCACGGGCTGTAACACAACGGAACCAGCTCCAATTTTGGCTCCCCGGCCCACTTCAATGTTGCCGAGAATTTTTGCTCCCGCACCAATCATGACGCCTTCGCGAATTTTCGGATGGCGATCACCACTGGTTTTACCTGTCCCGCCCAACGTCACCGACTGGAGAATAGACACATCATCCTCCACCACAGCCGTTTCACCGATCACGATACCTGTCGCGTGATCCAGCATGATCCCTCGGCCTATGCGGGCAGCGGGATGGATATCAACCTGAAAAGTTACTGAGACCTGGTTTTGCAGAAAAATCGCCAGAGCTTGCCGCCCCTGCCCCCACAACCAGTGACCAATACGATAAGCCTGCAACGCATGGAACCCTTTCAGATATAACAATGGCGTTGAATACTTATCTACTGCCGGGTCGCGCGTGCGCACAGCCTGAATATCGCAGGCCGCAGAAGCTATCATTTCAGGATCAGCAGAATAGGCTTCTTCCACTACTTCACGGATGGCAATCGCTGGCATAATAGCTGAAGCAAGCTTATTCGCCAGCATATAACTGAGCGCACTACCCAAATTTTCGTGTTTAAGTAATGTCGCATGATAGAAACTCGCCAGCATCGGCTCACAATCGGCCAATGCCCGGGCTTCGGCTTTAATGTTCTTCCAAACCAGGTCAAGTTCTTCACACGACATTGTTTTCTCCAGACAGAAATAAGAAACCGGCGACATATGCATATGCCACCGGTTTTAATCATAAACACGCGTTCCGTCAGTGACTGCTTTCATCCTTGCGCGCACGACCAAGTAGTGTCAGCGCGGCGTCCCGGGCATCTTTATTACAGTATAATACCTGATAAATTTGCTCAGTTATTGGCATTTCTACACCATAACGTTGCGCCAGAGCCCGCACCTCTTTGGTATTTCGATACCCTTCGACAACCTGACCAATTTGATCCTGAGCAGACTGCACATCCGCGCCCTGCCCCAGCATCATACCGAAGCGCCGGTTACGAGACTGGTTGTCGGTACAAGTCAGGACTAAATCACCTAACCCGGCCATTCCCATGAAAGTTGTTGGGTCTGCACCCAGAGCAGACCCCAAACGCGACATCTCTGCCAGCCCACGGGTAATCAACGCAGTTCTGGCATTAGCGCCGAAACCAATCCCATCAGACATCCCGGCACCAATAGCAATCACGTTCTTCACCGCGCCACCCAACTGCACGCCGATAAAATCCGGGTTGCTATACACGCGGAAGCTTTTCCCGCAATGCAGCAGATGCTGCAGGTCAGCCGCAAACTTGTCATCTGTGGCCGCCAGCGCAATGGCCGTTGGCAAGCCAGCCGCCAGTTCTTTAGCAAATGTTGGGCCTGACAATACCGCCAGAGGGATAGTGTCACCCAGCTCATCTCTTGCAACATCCTGCAGCAAACGCCCGGTCTCTGCTTCAAGACCTTTTGTGGCCCAAACAACCCGGGCATCGGGGCGCAGCAGTGGCTTAAGCTGACGCAGAACATCACCAAAAACATGACTTGGCACTACAACCAGAACATTACGGCTGGCAGCCAGTGCCTTTGCCAGAGAGCTTTCCGGATGGAGAGTATCAGGGAATGCAACGTCAGGAAGGAATGCGGCATTGCATCGCTCTGCCGCAAGTGTGGCGATATGGGCGGGATCATGCCCCCATAAAACCACATGGTGGCCATTACGTGCGACGGTAATGGCCAGTGCTGTGCCATAAGAGCCGGCACCAATCACGGTCATGGAGGCATTCATTGTCATCAGGCGTCCTGATGTTCTTCCGTACCTTCACCTGACTGCTGCTGCAGGTAATTCATAAACAGCGCGTCAAAGTTTACCGGAGCCAGGTTCAACTGAGGGAATGTACCACGAGAAACCAGGCTGGTAATGCATTCGCGAGCATACGGGAACAGAATGTTAGGGCAATAAGCCCCCAGGCAATGCGCCAGTTGTGTACCTTCAATACCACCGACAGTAAAAATACCGCCCTGCTGAACTTCACACAGGAAAGCGGTTTCTTCTTCTACTGTAGCCGTCACAGTAACACGCAAAACCACTTCGTACACATCATCAGCTAACTGGCTGGAGGCAGTATCCAGATCGAGTTTTACTTCTGGTTGCCAGTCTTTCTGGAAAATGTGCGGTGCATGAGGCGCTTCGAAAGAAATATCCTTGGTGTAAACGCGCTGAATCTGAAAAGACATTTCAGTATTATTTTGTTCTGACATGTGTCAACCCTTAACGTTTTGTCCTTAATATCATTAATGGACAGCTAAAAAATTAGTTTAACAGGGGATCAAGTCCACCACGAGCGTCCAGCGCATACAAGTCATCACAGCCGCCAATGTGCTGTTCATCAATAAAAATCTGCGGAACTGTACGGCGCCCACTACGCTCCATCATCTGGGTACGTAACCCATCATCTCTGTCAATAATGATTTCGTTGAAAGAGACGCCTTTACTTTTCAGCAGCGCTTTAGCACGTGAGCAGTAAGGACAGGTTGTTGTGGTATAGATCTCAATATTAGCCATCACAACTCCTCATTTACCGGTTATTTACCGCGCACCAGAGGCAAATTCTCACCACTCCAGCCCGCAACACCTTCTTTCAACACGGTCACTTGTTCGAAACCCGCTTTACTCAGTGCGCCAGCCAGTTCCTGCGAAGACATACCGTTGGCATCAACTACAATGATGGGTTTGTTTTTATGTTTTTCAAGCTCGCCCACATTGCCAGCTTTGATTTCGTTAGGCAGCACATTGATTGCATTGGCAATATGCCCTTTACGGAAATCATCACGCTGGCGCACGTCCACGACCACCGCATCTTCTTTGTTAATCAACCGTGTTGCTTCACCACGTGAAATCACTTTCACTTTAGAGGCAAGGCCTTTGAAAGTAGTAACCAGCACAGCCAGTAATAAGCCAACCCAGGCGATACTCAGCACCGGATGACGGCTAACAAATTGCATAATCTCTTGCATGGGGGGTTGTAACTCCCGAATCAGTGAAAAAACCAGGAAAGGAGTATACCTGCGCGTTGTTCTAAATACAGCCAAAGAGCATCAGGTTATGCATTTTCTGCTGCAAGTGGTGAAAAAAAACATCAACCCTCCGGAGATATGTGAGCTGGCTCCACGCTTTCTTTGATCTTCCGGGGCTATTTACTGAGGCCAACTGTAGTAAAATTACGCAAAAGAATTGTGTCTTTTACGTAAGAGGTTGTTGCAATGTCGGTTTCTAAAAAACCTATGGTTCTGGTTATTCTTGATGGTTATGGCTACCGCGAAGATAAACAGGATAATGCCATTCTGAATGCTAAAACCCCGGTAATGGATAGTTTGTGGGCACAACGTCCACACACTTTGATTGACGCCTCCGGTCTTGAAGTTGGCCTGCCTGACCGCCAAATGGGTAACTCCGAAGTCGGTCACGTTAATCTGGGCGCTGGTCGTATCGTTTACCAGGATTTAACGCGTCTTGATGTTGAAATCAAAGAACGTACTTTCTTTGCAAATCCAGTATTAACTGCCGCTGTTGATAAAGCTGTTGCGGCAAATAAAGCCGTCCACATTATGGGCCTGATGTCTCCTGGCGGTGTGCACAGCCATGAAGACCACATCATGGCCATGGTGGAATTGGCAGCTGAACGTGGCGCAACAGCCATTTATCTGCATGCATTCCTTGATGGCCGCGACACCCCGCCACGTAGCGCTGAAGCGACACTGAAACGTTTTGAAGATAAGTTCGCGACTTTGGGCAAAGGCCGCATTGCGTCTCTGATTGGGCGTTATTACGCCATGGACCGCGATAATCGCTGGGATCGCGTTGAACTGGCTTATAACCTGATGACACAAGCTCAGGGCGAATTTCAGGCAGACAGCGCAGTTGCCGGCTTACAGGCGGCTTATGCTCGTGATGAAAATGATGAGTTTGTTAAACCGACAGTTATTCGTGCAGCAGGCGAAGCCGATGCAGCAATGCAGGATGGCGATACCTTAGTTTTCATGAATTTCCGTGCAGATCGTGCTCGTCAAATTACCCGCGCATTCGTCAATTCTGACTTTGATGGTTTCTCCCGTAAAAAAGTGGTGAACTTCAGCGAATTCGTCATGCTGACAGAATATGCAGCGGACATTAAAACCGCCTGTGCATACCCACCAGCCTCACTGGCTAATACCTTTGGCGAGTGGATGGCGAAAAACAATAAAACTCAGTTACGTATTTCTGAAACCGAAAAATATGCTCATGTCACTTTCTTCTTTAACGGTGGTGTAGAAGAACCGTTCCCAGGGGAAGATCGCGTACTGGTGAATTCTCCGAAAGTTGCGACTTACGACCTGCAACCTGAAATGAGTTCAGCAGAACTTACCAGCAAGCTGGTCGCTGCAATTACCAGCGGGAAATACGACACCATAATCTGTAACTACCCTAATGGCGATATGGTAGGGCACACAGGCGTCTTTGAAGCCGCTGTGACTGCAGTCGAAACGCTGGACAAGTGTGTTGAGCAAGTAGTTAAGGCCGTAGAATCTGTTGATGGTCAATTACTTATCACCGCAGACCATGGTAATGCCGAACAAATGCGTGACCCGTCTACAGGCCAGGCACATACTGCCCATACCAACCTGCCTGTACCACTGATTTATGTTGGCAATAACGCTACAAAAGCCGTGAATGGCGGAAAATTGTCTGATATCGCTCCCACCATGCTAAGCCTGATGGGTATGGAAATCCCACAAGAGATGACTGGCAAGCCGCTGTTCATCGTGGAATAATCGCTCCCCATGAGGGGAAAAGCGATTTTTTCAATAACCTGTGTCTCATTGAAGCCTCACCGCTCAGCTTTGAAACACATCTTTTACGCCAGCGTGATAAGCGCTGGCGTATTGTTGCGTCCGTTATCTGCACTGGCAGATGACAAGCAACAGCTCCAGTCTATCCAGCAAGATATTGCCGCGAAAGAGCGTGCTGTGCGCCAGCAAATGCAACAGCGTACAGAGCTACTGGCTCAGCTAAAAAAACAAGAGCAGGCCATTGCGGTTGCCAGTAAAAAACTGCATGAGACGCAATCGACACTCGCCGCACTGGATAAGCAAATCACAGAAATGAGCGCCTCAATCGCCCGTCTCGAAAAACAAAAAGCAATGCAGGAACGTAACCTGGCGGCACAGCTGGATGCGGCTTTTCGCCAGGGGAAACATTCAGGTCTGGAAATGTTACTCGATGGAGAACAGGGTCAGCGGAATGAACGCCTGCAAGCTTATTTTGGCTATCTGAATCAGGCACGACAGGAAACTATTGAGCAATTAAAACAAACCCGCGCCGAAGTCGCTGTACAACGTAGCCAATTAGAAGATAAGCAAACTGAACAACAAACTCTGCTCTATGAGCAGAAAGCACAACAAGAAAAGCTGGAAGCCGCACGAGATGAACGGCAAAAAACCCTGCGGAGCCTGGAAGGATCTATCCAGGCAGGCCAGCAACAACTTAACGAAATGCGCCAGAACGAAGCTCGCCTGCGTAACAGCATCGCCCGGGCGGCAGCCGCCGCAAAAGCCCGGGCAGATAAAGAAGCCCGGGAAGCGCAGAAAATTCGCGATCGTGAACAAAGTGCAGCCAAAAAAGGTACCACATACAAACCGACACCCAGCGAACGGGAATTAATGGCAAGAACCGGTGGTTTAGGGACTCCGCGTGGCCAGGCATACTGGCCGGTGCGTGGGCCAATACTTCATCGGTATGGCGAACAACTGCAAGGTGAGTTACGGTGGAAGGGCATTGTCATTGGTGCCAGTGAAGGTACCGAGGTCAAAGCTATCGCGGATGGAAGGGTCATCCTTGCTGACTGGCTTCAGGGTTATGGCCTTGTTGTCGTTGTCGACCACGGGAAAGGTGATATGAGCCTGTACGGATACAACCAAAGTGCGCTGGTCAGTGTTGGCGCACAAGTCCGGGCAGGGCAACCAATCGCACTGGTGGGCAGCAGTGGAGGCCAGGGTCGCCCTTCTCTCTATTTCGAAATTCGCCGCCAGGGTCAGGCGGTCAATCCACAACCGTGGTTGGGAAGATAAGTTTTGCTTCAGTTTCGTCAACTCGCGCTTGCCGCATCTACACTGCTACTTTGCAGTACCTCCGTTATGGCTGGTCGCCTCGCTATCGTTATTGATGACTTTGGCTACCGCCCACATACAGAAAACCAGGTTATTGCATTACCCGCCCCCATATCTGTCGCGGTATTACCCAATGCACCCCATGCCAGGGAAATGGCCACTAAAGCTCACGATGCCGGGCATGAAGTGCTGATACATTTGCCCATGGCGCCTATCAGCAAACAGCCTTTAGAGGTTGATACGCTGCGACCGGAAATGAGCAGTGCAGAAATTGACCGTATTGTACGCGATGCCGTCAACAAGGTGCCTTATGCCGTTGGGCTTAATAACCATATGGGCAGCGCAATGACCTCAAGCCTGTTTGGCATGCAAAAAGTGATGCAGGCGCTGAACAGCTATAATCTCTATTTTTTGGATAGCATGACCATTGGCAACAGCCAGTCAATGCGCGCGGCGATCGGCACACATGTCAGGGTCATTAAGCGCAATGTGTTTCTTGATGATACGCAGAATGAAGCAGATATTCGTTACCAGTTTAACCGCGCAATAAAGCTGGCACGCCATAATGGCTATGCCATAGCGATTGGTCACCCACACCCAACCACCGTCAAAGTACTGCAGCAAATGGTCTATAACTTGCCACCGGATATTACGTTAGTCAGGCCGAGTAGCCTGCTTAATGAGCCGCAGGTGGACCATTCCACACCACCAGGCCCGGGAAAACAGCTACCACGTAATCCTTTCCGTGGATCCCAGTTGTGTAAAGCGAAAAAACCATTAGCACCAGTCACCCCTGTACGGTTTTTTGAAGTACTACAAGACAGTATCAGCCAAAGTACTTTGTTTAATTATTTCCGTCACCAGTGGCAGGGGTGGATTCCTGTTCAAAAGAACAATAATATTGCGAAAAAATAAGAATGATAATGTCGGCCATTATTTATCCTAATTGCCGACATTCACCTATTGTACAATTCATAAATGATATAAACCCTCAATTATTTGGAGGTCAATCACCGTCACATGCTAATGCATTGATTGTTTCACTGCATACCAAATCAAGATCAAGCTTATGAACTTTCTTATCAAAAATAAGTTGCTTTGCGTTCCTGCTCAAGGGAGAGAATATTGTATTCCCCTCATATTCCTTATTATGATCCAGCAGCATAGAAAAATACACAGCAATAAGTTTCTTATCAAAAGCACAGGCTATATGTACAATAGCAGTATCAACTGAAACAACTAGATCAGCTTTTTTAATGAGTGCAATTGCATCCCATAAAGAATTAAATATGCATATTGATACATTATCTTTCTTGATGTGTTTATTAAGTGGTTCAATTTTTCTCCCCTCACCAATAATAAAAACATGCACTCCACGTTGGCTGGCTACCTTCTCTACCAGAACACTTAATTCTTCAAGGTTAAAACTACGCTCATCAACGCTCGCAAATGGGTTTATCACTACTAAATTTTTATCTTTAAAATCATCAAGATAAGAGGATAAAAATAATTCATTTTCTAATGGCACAGATAAACGATACGACAATTCTTCTACACCAGCCCCCATAAAATCAAGGATTTCACGCTGAGCACTGGTGATATGAAATTTTTGCCTGACAGGAATTATGAGGTTATACGGTTTGCGGATCCACCCACCAACAGAAATTGCATATTTATATTTGATGTTTTTTAAAATAGCAATATTAAAAACCTCTTTTCTCTTCATCCATGAATACAGGCTCACAATCAGGTCGGTTTCGATTCTGCCCATATCATTTATTTTATTTAAATCGACTACATAAACCTCATCAATATATTCAATTCTTTCAAAAAGAGGGCGATTTCTTTCTTCCACAATAACTTGAACAATATACCCGGCAGATTTTAACTGATGCCATAGCCCTGTGTGACAGACTGCATCTCCAATTCCCAGGTCGACAAACGGAAACAATACACGATTTACAGAGTGGAAATTTATACTCTGCATGTATTTATCGTCTATTAAGCGAGCCATTGTATAAAGTTTAACTTTTCGCTTAAACTCTTTTGTTTTATAATTTCTTTCCCTGTTAAGCTTTTTTAAAAAACCAATTAATTTCATCATAGTAAATTTCAATTATATCGCTTTTACGCTAGTATAGCGTCAAAAAGCTGAAAAGATAGCTTATATAGATAACAATGAAATATCTCTATGCTATATCTCTTCGCCATCAAATCAATAACCTGCATTTTCAGCCATCACTTTTGTAAAAAATCTGTTTGCTCCAGGAAGAAACAAAAATTTACCGGGCGGTAATTTATCATTTTCGAATATCTCTAATCCATCAAAAATGCTTGTTTATGCACCAAAACTACAGAGTAAACCAATGGCGAACAAAGAAAAGGGTGAGAGGGATAGCAATGCAGGGAAGTAAATAATCCACAGATTCACAAAGAAGCAGCAGGTACTCTCGCTTTCGGGAATACCTGCCAGTACAACAAAAGGGGTAATGGCTAAAACGACATCAATCCCAGTTCAGCACAACTTTACCAGACTGACCGGAGCGCATAGCGTCAAACCCTTTCTGGAAATCATCGATACTAAACTGGTGGGTAATAATGGGGGACAAATCCAGCCCGGACTGAATCAGCGCCGCCATTTTATACCATGTTTCAAACATCTCGCGTCCGTAGATACCCTTAATAAACAGCCCCTTAAAAATTACCTTACTCCAGTCTATCGCCATCTCTGCCGGCGGAATACCTAACATGGCTACTCGCCCGCCATGGTTCATGGTCTCCAGCATTGAACGAAAGGCTGGCGGTGCGCCAGACATCTCCAGGCCCACATCAAAACCTTCGGTCATCCCTAACTCAGCCATGACACTTGCGAGGTTTTCATTAGCAACATTAACAGCCCGAGTAACGCCCATCTTACGAGCTAAATCCAGGCGATATTCATTCACATCAGTGATAACGACATTACGGGCGCCAACATGCTTCGCAACTGCTGCAGCCATAATGCCAATTGGGCCGGCACCAGAAACCAGCACATCTTCACCAACCAGGTCGAAAGATAAGGCTGTGTGCACTGCATTACCGAAAGGGTCAAAAATTGCTGCGAGTTCATCAGAAATATTGTCCGGGATCTTAAACGCATTGAATGCCGGAATAACCAGATACTCGGCAAAACACCCTGGGCGGTTAACACCCACCCCTATGGTATTACGGCATAAATGAGTGCGCCCGGCACGGCAGTTACGGCAATAACCACAAGTAATGTGCCCTTCACCAGAAACTCTGTCACCCGGTTTAAAACCCTTTACTTCTTGCCCCACTTTAACAACTTCACCCACATATTCGTGCCCGACCACCATCGGTACCGGGATAGTCTTTTGCGACCAGTCATCCCAGTTATAAATGTGTACATCGGTACCACAAATCGCGGTTTTCCGGATTTTAATCAGGAGATCGTTGTGCCCCATTTCAGGTTCAGGCACATCGGTCATCCAGATCCCTTCTTCTGCCTTCAATTTTGATAATGCTTTCATCACACAACCCTCAGGCTATAACACCCAGTTGTTTGCCAATCCGAATAAAGGCATCAACCGCACGCTCAATTTGTGCTGTTGTATGTGCCGCAGACATTTGAGTACGAATACGCGCCTGGCCTTTTGGTACTACCGGATAGAAAAAGCCAGTTACATAAATGCCCTCTTTCTGTAGTTCACGGGCAAAGTTCTGAGCAATAACTGCGTCACCCAGCATAACTGGAATAATGGCATGGTCGGCTCCAGCCAGGGTAAACCCAGCCGCAGTCATTTTTTCCCGGAATAAACGGGCATTGGCCCACAGTTGCGCACGCAGATCACCACCGTCTTCAAGCATTTCCAGCACCTTAATGGAGGCTGCAACAATAGACGGAGCAAGTGAGTTAGAGAATAAGTAAGGACGGGAACGCTGGCGTAACCACTCAACCACTTCTTTACGCGCTGCGGTGTAACCGCCAGAAGCACCACCAAGCGCTTTACCCAGCGTACCGGTAATGATATCCACACGCCCCATGACGTCACAATATTCGTGGGTGCCACGCCCATTGTCACCGACAAAACCCACAGCATGAGAGTCGTCAACCATTACCAATGCATCATACTGATCGGCGAGGTCACAAATACCTTTCAAATTAGCTATGACCCCATCCATTGAGAACACGCCATCAGTGGCAATCAGTATATGACGGGCACCGCCATCACGAGCCTGTTTCAGGCAGTTTTCCAGCTCGGAAAGATCATTATTGGCGTAACGGAAACGCTGCGCTTTGCACAAACGCACACCATCAATGATAGAGGCATGATTCAGCGCATCAGAAATAATGGCATCTTCCTGCCCCAGCAAGGTTTCGAACAACCCTCCATTCGCATCAAAACAGGAAGAATAGAGAATGGCATCTTCCATTCCGAGGAATCCAGCCAGTTTCTTCTCCAGTTGCTTGTGGTTGTCTTGCGTACCACAAATGAAACGCACGGACGCCATACCAAAACCATGGGTATCCATCCCACTTTTCGCAGCGTCAACCAATGCCGGGTGATTCGCTAATCCAAGATAATTGTTTGCACAAAAGTTAATGACCTGGCTACCACCCGCCAGAGTGATATCAGCCTGCTGCGCAGAAGTGATAATACGCTCTTCTTTAAATAAGCCTTCTTTACGTGCCGTTTCCAGGTTCGCTGCTAACTGTTGGTAAAAATCCCCTCGCATCACCATTCTCCAGAGATGAAAAAATTTGGCATATATTACCGAAACCTGGCACTTTAAACGAGATGACACAACAGTGTTTACGCACTTTGCAGCATAAATCACGTCTTAATGAAATCCGGAATTACTGCCAGTTGAAAAAATGGAAACCACTGCGCAAACAGCAAACTAAACGCAATATATGCGCATAATTGAAGGACACTGACTGATGTAATGATATGATTAGTGCAATTTGTGTGGGCGCGTAGCGCAGCTCCACTTCAAAACAGGTAAAGGTTACGCATATGATTATTGTCACTGGTGGCGCCGGTTTTATCGGCAGCAATATTGTTAAGGCTTTGAACGATAAGGGCTATCGCGACATCTTAGTGGTAGATAACCTGAAAGATGGTACGAAATTCGCCAATCTGGTGGATTTGGATATTGCCGATTATATGGACAAAGAAGACTTCCTTATCCAAATCATGGCTGGGGAAGAATTTGGCGAAGTAGAAGCGGTGTTCCATGAAGGTGCCTGCTCATCCACCACTGAGTGGGATGGCAAGTACATGATGGATAACAACTATCAGTATTCAAAAGAATTACTGCACTACTGCCTGGAACGTGAAATTCCCTTCCTTTACGCTTCATCCGCAGCGACCTATGGTGGCCGCACATCTGATTTCATTGAGTCGCGTGAATATGAACAGCCGCTAAATGTTTACGGCTACTCTAAGTTCCTGTTTGACGAGTATGTTCGCCAAATTTTGCCTGAGGCTGATTCTCAAATCGTTGGATTCCGTTATTTCAATGTTTACGGTCCACGTGAAAGCCACAAGGGCAGCATGGCAAGCGTAGCCTTTCATCTGAACACGCAACTGAATAAGGGTGAAAACCCGAAACTGTTTGAAGGTAGCGATAACTTCCGTCGCGACTTTATCTATGTTGGCGATGTTGCCGCTGTTAACTTGTGGTTCTGGGAAAATGGCGTTTCTGGCATTTTCAACTGTGGCACAGGCCGCGCAGAATCATTCCAGGCGGTTGCCGATGCAACTCTGGCATGGCACAAACAAGGCAGCATTGAATACATTCCGTTCCCGGACAAACTTAAAGGCCGTTACCAGGCTTTTACGCAAGCCGATCTATCCAATCTGCGCGCTGCTGGTTATGACAAACCCTTTAAGACTGTCGCGGAAGGGGTAACCGAATATATGGCCTGGTTAAACCGTCAGGCATAATGGTTATCAGGGCATGAAAATTTTGGTAACAGGTCCATCCTGGGTCGGCGATATGATGATGTCGCAAAGCCTTTATCGCACGTTGAAGGCACGCTACCCACAGGCCGTGATCGATGTGATGGCACCAGCATGGTGCCGTCCACTTTTATCACGCATGCCTGAGGTGAATGAGGCAATCCCCATGCCTCTTGGTCATGGTGCTCTGGAAATTGGCGAACGGCGTAAATTGGGTTTAAGCCTGCGCAACAAGGGCTATGACCGCGCTTATGTGCTACCTAATTCGTTTAAATCAGCGTTAGTGCCGTTCTTTGCCAATATTCCTCAACGTACTGGTTGGCGTGGAGAAATGCGTTACGGAGTATTGAATGATATCCGCTCCCTGGATAAACAAGCATGGCCGTTAATGGTGCAACGCTACGTTGCTCTGGCTTATGAAAAAAGTGCCATGCATTCAGCACAAGACTTGCCTCAGCCCTTGTTATGGCCGCAACTTCAGGTCAATGACGGTGAAAAGGCACAGGTCAGGGCCCAATTTAATCTGGAAAATGAACGCCCTGTCGTTGGTTTTTGTCCGGGAGCTGAATTTGGCCCGGCGAAACGCTGGCCACATTATCACTACGCAACCCTGGCCGGTAAACTCATCGACGAAGGCAAGCAGGTTGTTTTGTTCGGTTCGGTAAAAGACCACGAAGCTGGGCAGCAAATACGGGAAGCCCTGAACGATGAACAACGCCAGTATTGCCGTAACCTCGCGGGTGAAACAGCATTAGAACAAGCTGTTGTGTTACTGGCAGGCTGTGAGTCCGTTGTCACTAACGATTCAGGCTTAATGCATGTTGCCGCCGCCCTGAATCGTCCGCTGGTTGCATTGTATGGCCCCAGTAGCCCGGACTTCACACCACCATTGTCTCACAAAGCACGGGTTATAAGGTTGATTTCCGGTTACCACAAGGTGCGTAAAGGCGAAGGCGAACAAGGTTATCACCAGAGTCTGATAGATATTGCGCCCGAACGCGTGCTGGCTGAATTAAACGATTTACTCAAGGAACAGGAAGACTAAATGCAGGTATTGATTGTCAAGACATCATCAATGGGCGATGTGCTGCATACATTACCTGCACTGACAGATGCCTGCGACGCAATACCGGGTATCCGTTTCGACTGGGTGGTGGAAGAAGGTTTTGCCCAAATCCCAGGGTGGCATACCAGTGTGAATCGGGTTATTCCTGTGGCTATCCGCCGCTGGCGTAAAGCCTGGTTTTCATCTGCTGTTACTGAAGAACGTCATGCGTTCCATAAACAAATCCAGTCTGTTCAATATGATGCAGTTATTGATGCCCAGGGGCTTCTAAAGAGCGCCGCACTGGTTACCCGTCTTGCCCGTGGTCCCAGACATGGGATGGACTGGCGTAGCGCCCGTGAACCTCTGGCCTGCCTGTTTTACCAACACCGCCATACCATTGCCCGCCAACAGCATGCGGTGGAAAGAACGCGTGAGTTGTTTGCCAAAAGCCTTAATTATGAGAAACCGCATCACCAGGGTGACTACGCGATTGCACAGCACTTCCAGACACAGACAGTGAGGGATACAGAGCAGTATATTGTTTGTCTGCATGCCACAACGCGAGATGATAAGCACTGGCCTGAGTTACGCTGGCTTGAGTTTATCCAGTTGATGCGCGGCACTGGATGCAAAATTAAACTACCATGGGGTGCAGAGCATGAAAGGTTGAGAGCTGAAAAATTAGCCCAGGGAAACCCACATGTTGAAGTCCTCCCAAAATTATCACTGGAGGAGGTCGCTAAAGTTCTGGCGGGAGCATGCGCCGTTGTGTCTGTCGATACCGGGCTTAGCCATCTAACTGCGGCTCTCGATCGCCCCAATATCACACTTTTTGGCCCAACAGACCCTGCTTTAATTGGGGGATACGGAAAAAATCAGCATCAAATAATTAGCAAAACCAGAGAGATGGCTGATATTTCTGCATCGCAGGTACTCCGTACCCTATGGGAACTTCATCTACCTTTTTTCGTGAAACCATAATAGATGAGCTACGTATTCCTTTTTATTCTGCTTATACCTGTAAAACTGTTTAAGAAGCTGTTTTATAAACCCACAGGCAAAACACTCATCATCCAAACCGCGAAAATTGGTGATTTCGTCAATATGACGCCATTACTGGCATGGTGCGGGAAAAGTGATGTACTGATTAGCTCTGTGATAGCACCACTGGCACAACGCGACAATACTATAGATACACTCTATTTTATTGAGCAAAAAAAACAGTCACTGGCCGCTAAATTACGCTTTGCCGTTTATCTTATGAACCGCTACGAACATGTGTATTTACTACACCCAAATAGTGTTAATTTATTCTTTGCAGCGGTCTGTAACGCACCTGATAAACAGTTTTTATCTATTTATACGCGCCGTTGGTATCACGGGATTTTCTATACCACAGCTAAAGGTGTGGTTGAACACACCAAAATGTCGCTGACAGTGACAAATTACCTCAAACTGGCAGACAGATCCCTGACCTGGCAAGATGCGCCCAAACACGCGACACGCCCACTTTACCATCCCGCAAATCACGCGCCTGAATTTGACTTAACAGGTGCAGTAAAAATAGGTCTGAGTATTTCAGCAGGCAACAAAGCAAAAACTATTCCCCCCGCTACCTGGTCGCTCATTTTCGATAAACTGGCAGGAATGCCATGCGTTTATTACATTTTTGGTGCCAGCAATGAACAACCCTGGCTTGACGACCTGATGCGTCATACGGAAAGTAAGCCCAATCTGGTTAACATGATTGGTAAAATTGACCTTGAAGATGTTCCATGGGCTATTTCACAAATGGACTGCTACATTGCCTCCGATTCCGGCAATGTCTATATTGCGGATGCAGTAGGCACACCAGTTATTTTGTTATATGGTCCTTGTTGCCCTCACGAGCAACGTCCATTGGGTAACGTTTTGCTTATTGGGGATGATTCCAATATAAAATCTTTTGTGTTTGAAACACGCTACTACTTTGATAAACCTCGTGAAGAGCTGTTTGCACTGAGTAGAGATGATTTGGACGCCATTGAGAATTTTGTTGCAAGTTGTACTTCTAATGAACATCACACCCGCTATTCACATTCATGAGTAGAGATATGGCACCCTTTCTGAGCATTATTATTGCCGCGCATAATGGTGAAAAGACATTATCAGAAACACTGCAAAGTTTACTGGATGCCAGCCGTACGGTTGCAAACGAAGTGGAAATTATTCTTGTAAATGATGGCTCATCTGACGGAACACAGGAAATTATTGATAATTTCGCGCCTCCTGGTATATCGGTATTATCACTTCATGTAGAATTCTGCAATATCGGGAAAACCCGTCAGGCGGCTATTGAAAAGGCTTCAGGCAAGTATATTACGATGCTTGACAGTGATGATTTATTAATCAAAAATAGCCTTGATGATATTGTTCCTTTTCTCAGAAAACATTCTCCTGATATGTTTTTAACCCATCTGGAAGAAATTCGGGATCCGGCAAAAATAACACATTTCTGGCCTGGATTGTCTCCTGTTGCATTGTCCCGGGATGAGACAATACGGCGTTTTCTGATTCATAAAGACTTCCAGGCACACCTTATTGGGCAGTTTATTCTTCGTTCCCATTACCTGGCTGAACCAATAGCCCCCATGACTTGCTATGAGGATTTTTTTGTGTTCCCCGCTATAGTCATGCGCTCTCAAAACATCTGGTTTCAAAAGCAAGGACATTATTACTACATTAAGCGGGAAAATAGTCTGTCCAATGATCTCGATAATGTTAAAATCCAAAATCTGATTATCTGTACAGAAAAGATGCAGAACATCTTCCCTGGCAAATTTCATTGTCTGGTTCTTTGCCACTGGCTGGATATCCTGGTTAAACAAAAGCAATGGCTAACAGAAGCACAAACTGAAGCCGTTTCACGTCAGGTGCAATCTCTCTTTTCTTTCAGTTTTTTTCTGTCACCCAATGTCAGGTTCAGCTACAAGAAAAAGGCCCTAAAATATTTATGGAAAAACTGAATAAATCTCTGTTATTTATGATTTATTTTCTTAGTGTAGCCTCGGTATCGGTTGCACTTATCAGCTCCGGGTATCAGCGTAATCTGTTCTATATAGCTATTTATTGCAGCCTGTTAGGATTGATACTCAACTTTCGAAAAGTAAAATTTTCTTTTTCCAGCATCTCTTTCCCGATAATTATCCTGGGTCTGGTTAAAATTTGTTGGTATCTTCTCTTCCAACAAAAACATGGAGATTTAAATTTTTATAATGATTACCTTGATGGTGGCAAAAAACTACTTCTTGGTGGTTTTTTAGTATTTTATGCTGAGCAGTTTATAAAAGAATTAAGGACTGTACAGTATAAAAACATAGGATTAGCCATTCTTTTCTGTGGTTTTGTATCTGCAACTGCTTATGGCTTCTTTCAGGCGTTTAACCATATTAACCGGGTAGAAATGGGGATTAACCGCCCAACAATTGCCGCTTATGTCTATTCCACTTTTTCAGTTTTTATTATTTTTGCATTATATACACTACGTAGCAAAATTGGGTATATAATTGCAGGCGCCACTATTATAGTTTCTTATTGTCTCATAATCCTCACTGGCACCCGGGCGGCTATGATTTGCTATTTATTCATGGTTGCATGCCTGACATTATACCACTTTAGAAAAATTCATATTAAATCACTGCTTATCGTCAGTGTTCTTGTTGCTGTTTGTTTTGCAGCATTGTACAAGCCTTATATTAAACCCAAAATAGACCAAACGCTGAACGAAGTGAGTGATTATCAGGAAGGCAACGATAATACCTCACTGGGTGCCCGATTCTCTATGTGGGCAGTTGGTGTACATGCATTTGTAGAGCACCCTGCAGGTCAGTCCATGGGAACGCGCGCAGACACCACTATAGCGTATGTAAAACAATACCCACACTACCAGTCTTCACTCCATTACCTGAGTATTCACTTGCACAATGAGTTTATTGACAGCCTGTCATTACAGGGATTAATGGGCGGGTTATCATTACTTTTTTTCTACGTAATGCTGATTTACACCGGTATAAGGAGACAGTTGCCTGTTTTATTATTCAGCGCTGGCTTTATGATTTTGTATGGCATTACTGATGTGCTGTTAATCAGTTCAGAAGCTATTCAATTCTACATTATTATTATTTCGTTAGGGCTACTTTTCCCCCGGGAAACGCCTAATCCTGTTCAACCGGTAGCAAATTCTCATCTCGATATACAATAGCTCTCAGATCTACAGACAATCCGCATACTGATAGTGCGGATTGTCATACTGCAAGTATATATTCCACTATACAGGGCATGCAGTAGCACGTTTTCGGTTGGCGTAAAATTCAGCCAGTGTCATCCCTTGTGTGCGTTCAGCGAGCCAGCCAAATAATTCTTCCAGGTCGTGATACAATTTGTTAATAGAAGCTTCATCCTTAAATGTCGGGCTACCTCCAGGCATAAACTCAGATGAATGCAGCATGAATTCAACATAATCATTTCCCTGTGCAAGGGTATCACATGCTACCATTTTCATCGTTTCAAGATTTTTCCCATCAGGGCGTAACCAGTAAACCGAAGGACTACGTCTCCTTCCACGCAAGTTATCATACCCTTGTTTCAAAATATTCAGCCAGGCAGAATGCTTATATTGAATACTCATTGGCACTTCCAGCAATGAAGACTCGCCCGCCTGGTGTATCCGTTGAGGATCAATAAAATAAGCGCTGGTTGGGAAGTTTCGGTAATTAGTCCCACCCTGCCCATTTGGGGCACCCGGAGTAAAACGCCAGTCAACCCGAGGAGTAACCGAACAGTCCACCTGGTATCCTGACTCGATCAAAAGCTGAGCATAACGTGAATCAAAAGCCCACCGCCCTGCACGATGGCTGAGCATTTTGGTCTGGAAGGTGTCTTCCAGCAACCGGGTCATAAACAAGACTTTTTCCCGTAAAACTGAATCGGGAAATTCAATAAGATAGGGTTGATAACGCCAGTCATCTCCAGTGAGATCATAATCCGGTGGACTGTTCCAGGCATGCAGGTGCATCCCCACTTCCCCCTGCCCACGAGCAATCACATCGGAAGCGAATTCAATGTAGACAGGATCAACCGCCATTTCATAGTTAGTCAGCCAGACGGGTTTAAAACCAAATTTCTCGCAAAGAGACTGAAAACGCGGCAGAAATTTGGCATTCTCCGTAGTGATTTGATGATGATTTTGCCAAAGGTTATCCCCTTCAGTATCAATGGTGATGATAAATGCCGGTTTTTTCATAACAGTGCAGGAGTCCATTGAAAGTATGTTGCTAATGTTACGCACAAGTGTTGTTAACGCCAACAATACTCGATTGATAGAGGGGAATGATAGCCACACCAGGCCACGTCTATTAGAATTGGCACAAGTAAACTACAGAAAGATATTATGAGCACATCGATTTCTTCATTTGTGGGCAAGCCAGATATCCGCGTTCTGGTCATTAAACTCCGCCACCATGGCGATATGCTGCTGATGTCACCCGTGCTGGAAACCCTTCGGGCTCAATGGCCGCAAGCAACTATTGATGTTCTGCTGTATGAAGAAACCCGGGAGATGCTCTCCGCTCTGCCATCTATAAATCACATCTATGGCATTGACCGGAAGTGGAAAAAGCTGGGGACTCGCCAACATCTTACCAAAGAATGGCAACTGCTAAAGCAACTGCGTAAGCAGCATTATGATCTGGTACTCAACCTGGCAGACCAGTGGCGTAGCGCTCTGGTTACAAGATTCACCGGCGCGCCAGTACGTATTGGTTTCGGCTTCAACAAGCGCAAAGGGCATATCTGGTCCTGTTGCCATACCCAGTTGGCCTCCGTTTCCGGGCACCAGAAAATGCACACTGTAGAGCAGAATTTGTCCATTTTTGCACCTTTTGCTATTCCCACAGTCAGTGATGTCAAAATGGCCTGGCCCCCAACCGCCTGGCAGGCCGTCGAGAATAAACTAAAAGCGCTGAATGTTTCAGCGCCGTATATCATTATCCAGCCGACCTCTCGTTGGTTTTTCAAATGCTGGAGTGAAGAAAAAATGGCGCAAACCATTTGCGAACTACAACAACAAGGTTTCCCTATTATTCTCACTTCAGGGCCAGATGAAAAAGAACGGGCAATGATCGCTGAAATCCAGGCAAACTGCCCTGTTGAAGGCGTTTACTCCCTTGCCGGTGAATTAACCTTGCAGCAATTAGCCGCATTGATTGACCATGCAAAATTATTCATTGGGGTCGATTCGGTTCCCATGCATATGGCTGCTGCCTTACATACCCCATGTATCGCGCTATTTGGCCCTTCCAAACTGCAATTCTGGCGCCCCTGGCAAGCAACAGGAGAGGTCATTTGGGCTGGCGACTACGGTCCATTGCCAGACCCTGATGCCATAGATACACACACCAGCGAACGCTATCTGGATGCCATTCCTGCAGAGGCCGTTATTAATGCAGCAAGGAAATATCTCTGATGAAACCATACCGTTTAGCCATAGTCAGGCAAAAATATCGCCCGGATGGTGGCGCTGAGCGTTTCGTTTCCAGAGCGCTGGAAGCGTTGGAAGGCGAGAATCTGGAGTTAAATGTTATCACCCGGGAATGGCAGGGTGAACGAAATGAAAACTGGCACATTCACATTTGCAACCCTGCCAAATTGGGACGCATTAGCCGTGAGCGAGGGTTTGCCCGTTCGGCCAGAGAACTATGGCTGAAGGAAAAATTTGATCTGGTACAAAGCCATGAGCGAATTGCCGGTTGTGATATTTACCGGGCTGGCGATGGCGTACATCAACGCTGGTTAACCCTTCGCGCACAAACATTACCAGCCTGGCGGCGCGCATTATTGATGAACGATCGGTATCACCGTTATGTTGTTGCTGCCGAGCGAGCGATGTATCAGTCACCGCAACTGCGTGCCGTTATTTGTAATGCTGAAATGGTGAAACGGGAGATCATAGAAACTTTTGGTTTTCCGGAAGAAAAAATACACGTCATCTATAATGCTATTGATTCCTCCCGGTTTTTACCTGCGACACCAGACGAGCGCCAGGCATTGCGGGATAATTTAGCGATACCTCACCAGGCTGTCGTACTGGTTTTTGTTGGGTCCGGATTTGATCGTAAAGGGTTAGCCAGTGCTATCAAGGCCATAGCCCCAACTAACCGTTATTTGCTCATTGTTGGGCAAGATAAAAATGAACAACAGTACCGGAAACTTGCTCAGTCTCTGGGATGCCTGGAGCGAATTCGGTTTATGGGCGTACAAAAACAAACATTACCGTTTTACCAGGCCGCTGATGGGTTGTTATTACCAACAAAATATGACCCATTCCCAAATGTCATTCTCGAAGCAATGGCGTGTGGTTTACCTGTCATAACCACCCCAACATGTGGTGGTTCTGAATTTATCGTAGATCAGGAAAGTGGGTTTATTTGTGGTGCACTGGATATCAACCAGCTAACACAAGCTGTAAGTGCGATACCATCATTGAATAACGACAACAAAATGGGGGAACTTGCACGTGTCCGGGTTAAAAATGAGACACCGGCAAGGCTTTCGCAGCAATTAATTACGCTGTATAAAAATTTACTGGAATGATGATGCGTATCCTGATGATTATCGATGGGCTACCCGGTGGTGGGGCCGAAAAAACAGTGCTGACGCTGGCCCGAGGATTACTGGAAATGGGGCACCGTGTCTCCATTTTTTCACTGCGCGACGTTTGTGATTACACCATTCCTGACGGCGTTGATTTTCACATTATCCAGGATACCTGCCGCACACCCTGGCGTAAACTAACTGAGCTAAAGCGGCGCGCTCAGCTACTGGATGATGCTTACCAGACAGCAGAGCAAATAGGCGGGGAATTTGATCTTATCTGCTCTCATCTGCACAAAACAGACCGTATCGTTTCCTATACGAAAGTGATTCCACGCCATAAACTTTGGTTCTGCATCCACGGCATGTTTTCGTTTTCTTATCTGGTGCACAAGCGGGGTTTCTCGCGCTGGCTGAAAATGACAAAAATCTGCCGGGTGTATCGGGGGGCGCAAATTGTGGCTGTTTCGCAGGCCGTACTGGATGATTTGACAGAAAATCTGGCGATTAAACCATCCCGCAAGTGCGTCATTTATAACCCTTTTGATATCGCGCATATTCAGGCGCTGGCCCTGCAACCTTGTGAGTTTTCCGGCCAGGAATATTTGATTCATGTAGGGCGTTTTCATGAGCTTAAACGCCATGACAGGTTAATACGTGCCTATGCTAAAAGTGGTATTCAGGCTCCATTGGTATTAATGGGGAAAGGCTCCCCAGACAGAATCGAGTATCTTAAATCACTGGCGGTCAATGCCGGTGTTGGAGACAGGGTGCTATTTAAATCGTTTGAAACTAACCCCTATCCATGGATTAAACATGCCAAAGAGCTCGTGTTAAGCTCAGATTGCGAAGGGTTTGGCAATGTACTGGTTGAAGCGATTATCTGCCAGACACCTCCGGTCAGTACCGACTGCCCTGGTGGGCCTTCTGAGATATTAACTGGTGAATTATCCCGGGGGCTGGCACAAATGAATGATGCCGATCTTGCCAGGGCAATGAGGGATATCTGGGAAACACCTCCCAGAATCAATACAGATACGATTGAGAATTATAGTATCCGAACCATTTGCCAGCACTACCTTACACTGGCACAACGTTAAATCAGGTATTTTATGCACCACGCTACATGCCCACAACTCAGTGTTGTGGTCGCCGTCTACAATGGCGCCGCTTTTTTGGAACAATTTTTCCAGTGTCTTTCGGCACAATCTATTGATGATATGGAAGTTATCATGGTGAATGATGGTTCAACTGATAACTCTGTGGATATTATTCACCAGTGGCAGCCACAGTTTGCCAACATGAAAATTATTGATCAGGCAAACCAGGGCGTATCTGTAGCACGTAATACTGGCCTGGCAGAGGCAACAGGGCTTTACTTGTCATTCCCGGATATTGACGATTACTTTCGCCCGGGTATGTACCGCCGTATGCTGGATATGGCACAGACAGGAAATTTAGATGTTGTTACCTGCAATGGTAACTATATCTGGGAAAATAATAAAAAACCGAGCAGGCCAATTTTCCCAAAAGACAAATTACAGTCGACCGGTGTACTCACCGGAGCCCAATGGCTAAAACAAGCTCTCGACTCCCGGAAGTTCCTGCATGTTACCTGGCTTAACCTCTACCGCCATGATTTCATTCGTGCGCATCATTTCTCTTTTGAGCCCGGCCTGCGCCACCAGGATATTCCATGGACAACAGAGGTACTGCTGGCGGCGGATCGTGTGCAGTATACTGACGAGCAATTTTATGATTATTACATTCACTCAGCGTCGGTTTCGCATATGCCGGACAACGATGACACACTGATCCGCTCAGCCCGCCATTACATGAAAATTTTGCAGATGCTGGATGAAATTAATCAGCGCTACCCGGAAAAAGTGCAACATATTCCAGCTTGCCGCTGGCAAATTGCCAAAGAAGGGCTGGGTATTCTGCATACCTTCTTCAATATGAAGGACCCACAAAAACAACGAATGATAGTGCAAGAATTTTTCGATAAGGGTGTGTGGAAACTGGTGTGGCGCAACGCACACAGCCTACGGCTACGCTGGCGCTTAGGCCGTCGCTATTTCCGGTTACGTAAAATTTTACAGTCACCGGCCTGATTCGCATAATTACTGAGCATTGCCAGGGCATCAGCCCATCACTCGTAGCCCTGGCGTTATTCGTAATAGCGTCAATAAAAATAGCTTTAACCAGGGTAAATGCTTAGAATTTGCCCCGGCAATAAATGAAAAACCGGATATTAGTTTGGAATTACTATATACCTTTCTACTCTACCTTATTCAGCCATTTGTTTGGCTAAGGCTTCTGCTACGCAGCCGTAAAGCCCCGGCGTACCGGAAACGCTGGGCCGAACGCTATGGTTTTTGCAGTGGGAAAGTCGCCCCAGAAGGTATCCTGCTGCATTCAGTTTCCGTGGGTGAGACACTGGCAGCCATCCCGCTGGTGCGTGCCCTGCGCCACCGTTACCCAGCCTTACCCATTACCGTTACCACCATGACGCCAACCGGGTCTGAACGGGTTATGTCTGCATTTGGCAAAGATGTCCACCATGTGTACCTGCCTTATGATTTACCCGGTTCAATGAACCGCTTTCTGGATACAGTTCGTCCCAGGCTGGTCATTGTGATGGAAACAGAGTTGTGGCCGAATATGATTTCTGCCCTGCACGCACGCAAAATTCCCCTTGTGGTGGCGAATGCCCGTATGTCGGAACGCTCAGCAAAAGGTTACGGTAAACTCAGTGGCTTCATTCGGCGGGTTCTTGGCAAAATTACCCTGATAGCGGCACAGAACGACGAAGACGGTAACCGTTTTTTGGAATTGGGCCTCAAACGCAGCCATCTTGCCATTACCGGTAGCCTGAAATTCGATATTTCCGTTACACCAGAGTTGGCCGCAAGGGCAGTCACACTACGCCGCCAGTGGGCTCCACGCCGCCGGGTGTGGATAGCAACCAGCACCCACGATGGCGAAGAACAAATTATTCTGGAAGCACATCGTCAATTACTGGCAAGTTTTCCAGGCCTGCTGTTAATCCTGGTGCCCCGCCACCCGGAACGTTTCCGCGATGCCGAAGAAATGACGCAAAAAGCCGGGTTCAGTTACACACTACGCAGCACGGGTGAGATCCCGTCAGGCAGCACTCAGGTAGTGATTGGTGACACCATGGGCGAACTGATGCTGCTCTATGGTATTGCCGACCTGGCTTTTGTGGGTGGTAGCCTGGTGGAACGTGGTGGGCATAACCCGCTGGAGCCTGCAGCACACGCAATTCCAGTGCTGATGGGGCCACATACCTTTAATTTCAAGGATATTTGTGCCAGGTTACAGCAGGCAGATGGCCTGATAACCGTCACCGATGCTGCATCACTGGTCAAAACGGTCTCCGGCTTGCTGAACGACGAAGACTATCGTCTGTGGTACGGCCGACATGCCGTTGAAGTGCTGTATCAAAACCAGGGTGCATTACAACGCCTGTTGCAACTCCTTCAACCTTATCTTCCTCAGCGGAGCCACTAATGGCATACCGGTTATCCGTTGTTATGATTGCCCGTAATGCGGCAGATACGCTGGAAGAGTGCCTGAAATCAGTAGACTGGGCTGATGAAGTGATTCTGCTGGATTCAGGCAGTACCGACAGCACCATGGCGATTGCCGCCGCTCACGGTGCTGTTGTGCATTCATCACCCGACTGGCAAGGGTTTGGCATTCAACGCCAGCGCGCCCAGGGTTACGCTACGGGCGACTACGTTTTGATGATCGATACCGATGAGCGCGTTACACCTGAATTAAAATCAGCAATTCAGTCGGTGCTGAATAACCCGCCCGATGAAACAGTGTATATCATCAACCGGCGTAACTTGTTTTTGGGGCGTTTTATGCGCCATAGTGGATGGTATCCTGACCGAGTAACCCGCCTGTATGCCAGGGAGAAGTACCAGTACAACGGCAACCAGGTCCATGAATCACTGGATGCTCCCGGTGCGCCGCAAACCCGATTGCAGGGTGACTTTATCCACCTCACCTGCCGCGACCTGGGTGTCTTTCAGGCCAAACAACTGCAGTACGCCACCACCTGGGCCCATGAACGGCATCAACAAGGTAAGCAAACCTCTGTCATCAGTATTTTCACCCATACAATTGGGGCATTTGTGAAGACGTTACTGCTGCGGGGAGGTGTTCTGGATGGAAAACAAGGCTGGATACTTGCAGTTGTTAACGCACAGTATACCTTTAACAAGTATGCTGAATTATGGGCTATTAACCACGGTTACACGGAAAAACAGCCATGAGTGTACGCGCGATATACCCCGGCACATTTGACCCAATAACCAATGGTCATATCGACATTATCACCCGGGCATCCAGGATGTTCGACACATTGATCCTGGCTATTGCCGCAAGCCCCGGTAAAAAACCGTTGTTTTCACTGGCTGAACGTGAAGCACTGGCAAAAGACGCTACTGCTCATCTGTCCAATGTCCAGGTAGTGGGGTTCAGTGAATTAATGGCAGAATTCGCCCGCCTGCAAAATGCTCAGGTACTGGTGAGAGGCGTTCGCGCTGTGGCTGATTTCGAATATGAAATGCAACTCGCTCATATGAACAGCCACCTGATGCCCGGGCTTGAAAGCATTTTCCTGATGCCATCGCGTGACTGGTCTTTTATCTCATCATCACTGGTCAAAGAAGTGGCGAGGCATCATGGCGATGTCAGTGCTTTTCTGCCTCCCAATGTGCATCAGGCATTGTTAGCAAAGATAAACACTAACAACCCGGCTCCCTGAGGGTTTAATGCTGGCAACACGGACACCAAAAAGTTGTACGTTGCCCGTGTTTACCACTTTTAATCGCTGTCCCGCACTGGCGGCATAATTCCCCTGCCCGGCCATAAACCTGCAATTCCTGAGCAAAATACCCGGGCTTACCGTCCGTTTGCAGGAAATCGCGCAGTGTTGTTCCGCCCTGCTCAATTGAGTGGGCCAGTACCGCTTTAATTGCCTGAGTCAGACGTTTCGCATCCTCTGGCGATAACGAATGTGCCACCCTGTCCGGGTGTATACCCGCAGCAAAGAGTGATTCACTGGCATAAATATTCCCTACTCCCACTACGAGCTTGTTGTCCATCAACCAGGGCTTTACCGCGATTTTTTTACTTCGGCTCTTCTGATACAGGTATTCAGCATTAAACACCTCTGTGAGCGGTTCAGGCCCTAAATGAGCCAACACAGGGTGCCCTTCCAGCTCTGAAGCCCATAACCACGCGCCAAACCGACGAGGGTCGGTATAACGCAGGCACTTACCGTTAGATAAAATGACATCGACATGGTCATGTTTTTCTGGTGGCGCATCCTGCGGCAAGACACGCAAGCTGCCAGACATACCAAGATGGACGATTATCCAGCCCGTGGGGAGTTCCAGTAGCAGGTACTTCGCCCTGCGCTGCACACTCAGTACAGGCACATCACTCAGACGATAGATTTCATCAGAAACAGGCCAGCGCAGGCGTCCATTGCGAACTTCAACAAACTGAATCGTCGCGCCCACTAAATGGGGCTCAATTCCACGTCGGCTGGTTTCAACTTCTGGTAATTCGGGCATGGCATCCTCTTTGATCTTTCAGTTTACCTTGTGGCGGCAAAACCTGTTCACAAACGCATCTGGCAAACAGACACCAACATGTAAGCCAGCACCATGATGATATGGGGATTGAAGGTGGGAAATTCCAGGCATAAAAAAACGGCCCCGAAGGACCGTTTCTCACAAAGCCACTAAAATTATTTAATTTTAGCTTCTTTGTATACAACGTGCTTACGAACAACCGGATCGTATTTGTTCAGTTCCAGTTTTTCGGGTTTAGTACGTTTGTTCTTCGTGGTGGTATAGAAATGACCAGTACCAGCAGAAGAAACCAGCTTGATCTTCTCGCGAACACCTTTAGCCATGATTTAATTCCTCTTAGTACTTCTCGCCACGGGCACGCAGATCAGACAGAACTGATTCGATGCCTTTTTTATCAATTACACGCATACCTTTAGCAGATACACGCAGGGTTACAAAACGCTTCTCGCTCTCTACCCAAAAACGGTGAGAGTGCAGGTTCGGCAGAAAACGGCGTTTAGTCGCGTTCAGTGCGTGTGAACGGTTGTTACCGGTCACCGGACGCTTGCCAGTAACTTGGCAGACTCGGGACATGTCTATTCTCCAAAAATCAAATTAGCTCGAGCTTCGTAAAGGGTATCGGCAGCCTCGTCAGGCCTGTGCTGGCCTGGTCTTCCGGTTCAATGTGAACTCGTGATGCCAGGCCCAATTGCCAAACCCGAGATTCTCAAAGGTGGCGTAGTATACGCTGACTCAGGGATGTGCTCAAGTCCCGAACAAATAAAGATCCCGGAGGATCGCGTAAATTGCCCTAAATCCACCCTCTTTCTGCGAAAGAAACGGTCTCTCCACGCCCAATAACCAGATGGTCAAGCACACGAATATCCATAAATTGGCAGCTTTCTACCAACCTTTGGGTGATTAACTGGTCAGCGCGGCTGGGTTCGGCCCGGCCCGATGGGTGATTATGAGCGAAAATAACACTCGCTGCATTAAGTTTAATGGCCTGGCGCACCACTTCGCGCGGATAAACCTCAACATGGGTGAGTGTTCCGGAAAACATTCTCTGATGTTCAATCACTCTGTTATGGTTATCCAAAAACAACACCATGAAAATTTCCCGCTCCTCTGATGCCAGCTCATTTTGTAAAAACTGCCGGACAACATGAGGATTATTCAGCGTATCCATTTCCGCCAGAGCGGATGCGTGAAAGCGGCAGGCCAACTCAGTAATCGCATTCAGTTCGGCATATTTCGCCACCCCAATTCCGCCCACCTTGCGAATTTGAGCCAAATCAGCGCTTAATAAAGCCCTGAGAGAACCAAAATGAACCAGTAACTGGTGTGCCAACGTCAGCACATGCACACCTCGCTTGCCAGTACGTAAAAATAATGCCAGAAGTTCTACATCCGTCAGCGCTTTCGCACCATATTTCATCAGTTTCTCTCGCGGGGGAAGCCCTGCCACATTCTCCATCACACCTCCTGTTGCCACGCCTGCACGTCAAACCGGTGCCACAATGCCATCTGCATCTCTTCCTGGCGAATGGACAATACGCTGGCTGCGAGCCTGTACGCAGAGAATCAAGGGCAGTAAAACCTCGTTTGCATGATTTGTGGTAACATGCCGCATCTTGTTTTCATACAGACGGGAACATCACCATGGGTTTGTCCGGTAAAAAAATTGTCCTGGGTATTAGTGGCGGCATTGCTGCCTATAAAACCCCTGAACTGGTACGCAGGTTGCGCGACCATGGCGCAGAAGTGCGTGTTGTTATGACCGAAGCGGCAAAAGCGTTCATCACCCCACTCACTCTGCAGGCCGTATCCGGGCACCCGGTATCAGAAAGCTTGCTGGATACTGCAGCAGAAGCAGCAATGGGGCATATTGAGCTGGGCAAGTGGGCAGACCTGGTGATTCTGGCTCCGGCCACAGCTGATTTAATTGCCCGGGTGACTGCCGGCATGGCAAATGACCTGGTCAGCACGATGTGCCTGGCGACACCCGCCCCTGTTGCCGTCGTTCCGGCCATGAACCAGCAGATGTTCCGGGCCACAGCTACCCAACAAAATATTGAACGCCTGGCCGAACGTGGGTTACTTATTTGGGGCCCGGACAGTGGTAGCCAGGCCTGTGGCGACGTAGGGCCAGGCAGAATGCTTGACCCACTGGTAATAGTTGAAATGGCAGAGCAACATTTCAGCCACAGCCAGGACCTGAAAGATCTGAATATCATGATAACAGCAGGCCCAACGCGTGAACCCCTGGATCCCGTAAGGTATATTACCAATCACAGTTCCGGAAAAATGGGTTTTGCTCTTGCTGCTGCCGCAGCAAAGAGAGGGGCCAATGTCACTCTGGTCAGCGGGCCGGTATCACTCCCCACTCCGCAAGGCGTACTGCGTGTTGACGTAACAACCGCGCAGGAAATGAATGCGATTGTGCAGCAATCCGTGCAAAAGCAGGCAATTTTCATTGGCTGTGCCGCCGTCGCCGATTTCCGCGCCGAACAAATCGCTGCGGAGAAAATAAAAAAACAAAGTGATGAAGACGGGTTGATCATAAAAATGGTAAAAAACCCGGATATTATTGCTGGCGTGGCCGGGTTAACGGAAAACCGCCCTTATGTTGTCGGGTTTGCTGCCGAAACAAGTAATGTGGAAGAATATGCCCGGCAAAAACAAACCCGCAAACACCTGGATTTAATCTGCGCAAATGACGTTTCTGTTGCAGGCCAGGGGTTTAATAGTGATATGAATGCGTTGCACCTCTTCTGGCAAGATGGGGATAAAGCGCTGGCGTTAACCAGCAAAACCCAGCTTGGTCAATTGTTACTGGACGAGATCATTACCCGTTATGATGAAAAAAATCGACGTTAAGATTCTGGACCCGCGTGTTGGCCAGCAATTTCCCTTGCCAACTTACGCCACCTCTGGCTCCGCCGGGCTCGATCTGCGCGCCTGTCTTGATGAGGCTTTCGACCTCGCCCCCGGGCAAACCACACTGGTGCCGACCGGGCTGGCTATCCATATTGCAGACCCTTCGCTGGCGGCAGTAATTTTACCGCGCTCCGGGCTTGGTCATAAACACGGTGTTGTGCTGGGTAACCTGGTTGGCCTGATTGATTCCGATTATCAGGGGCAGTTAATGGTATCGGTATGGAACCGTGGGCAAACCACTTTTACTGTCGAGCCCGGTGAGCGCCTGGCACAAATGGTTTTTGTACCGGTCGTACAGGCTGAATTTAATATTGTTGAAGATTTTGCCACTACGGATCGTGGAGAAGGCGGTTTCGGCCATTCTGGCCGCCAATAATAATCCAGGGACAGCCCCGCCAGACATCAGTAATTCGATGATGGCCCCGCAGGAAAATCAGCCTGCGGGTCAGGATTAATGTGTGGGCATTACCTGGTCATTGCTTATTTCAGGGGTATTTTAGAACATGGCAGAAAAACAAACGGCGAAAAGGAATCGTCGCGACGAAATACTGCAGGCGCTGGCCCAAATGCTTGAATCAAGTGATGGCAGCCAACGTATTACCACAGCAAAACTGGCTGCCACGGTGGGTGTTTCTGAAGCCGCACTTTACCGCCATTTTCCCAGCAAAACGCGCATGTTCGATAGCCTTATCGAATTTATCGAAGACAGCCTTATCACTCGTATCAACCTGATATTGAAAGATGAAAAGGATACCACCGCGCGTTTAAGGCTGATCGTGCTGCTTATTTTGGGGTTTGGCGAACGCAACCCAGGGTTAACCCGCATTCTTACCGGCCATGCATTAATGTTTGAACAGGACCGGTTACAGGGGCGTATTAATCAATTGTTTGAACGTATTGAAGCCCAACTGCGCCAGGTGATGCGGGAACGGAAAATGCGTGAAGGAGAAAGCTACACAGTAGATGAAACGCTGTTAGCCAGCCAGTTACTGGCTTTTTGCGAAGGCATGCTGTCACGCTTTGTACGCAGCGAATTTCGTTACCACCCAACAGATGATTTCGAAGCGCGCTGGCCGTTGCTGGCCGCTCAGTTGAATTAAAAAAAGGGCCCTGAAGGCCCTTTTTACTGGTGAGGTTTACACCCCATATTGTTCGCGATATTCACGAACCGACGCCAGGTGTTGAGCCATTTCTGGCTTTTCTTCCAGCCAACTGATGACGTCTTTCAGGGTAATAATGGAAATGACTTTGCAGCGGTAATCGCGCTCCACTTCCTGAATAGCCGAAATATCGCTACGCCCACGTTCCTGGCGGTCCAGCGATATCAGCACCCCGGCAAGGGACGCACCATTCGCCTGAATAATCTCCATTGATTCACGAATAGCTGTACCTGCAGTTATCACATCATCTACCAGCATTACCCGGCCTTGCAGAGCGCTGCCAACCAGGTTTCCCCCTTCACCATGGTCTTTTGCTTCTTTGCGGTTAAAGCAGTAAGGCACATCCCGCTCATGGTGTTCCGCCAATGCGACAGCAGTGGTTGTCGCAATAGGGATCCCTTTATAAGCCGGGCCAAACAGCAGGTCAAAATCAATACCGGAGTCCACCAGCGCCTCAGCATAGAAACGCCCCAAAAGTGCCAGATCACGCCCGGTATTAAACAGCCCCGCATTGAAGAAATAAGGGCTGATACGCCCGGATTTCAGGGTAAACTCACCAAACTTCAATACCTGCTTGTTAAGCGCAAATTCAATAAACTGGCGCTGATACGGTTTCATGGATTCGCTCCTTACTGTAGCAATTCTGTTCATGCACGCAGGTGGGACATCTCTGCCACAATGCGCCAACCCGCGGGCAAAAAAAAGGCGACTCACAGGCCGCCTGAAAATTAATTTTCTAACGCCGCCTTCTGCGACGCGATGATAGATTCGATTCCCCCACGAGCCAAAGCCAGCAACGTGAGAAGCTCTTCATGGCTGAACGGCTCGCCTTCAGCTGTGCCCTGCACTTCAATCATGCGCCCGTCTTCCATCATGACCACGTTCATGTCAGTTTCGGCAACTGAATCTTCCACATACTCCAGGTCACAAACTGCTTCACCATTCACGATACCTACCGATACCGCGGCAACCATCCCTTTCATTGGGTTAGCTTTCAGTTTGCCGTTTGCCACCATAGCGTTCAGGGCATCTGCCAGCGCCACACAGGCACCAGAAATAGAGGCAGTGCGTGTTCCACCATCAGCCTGCAGGACATCGCAGTCCAGCGTGATGGTGTATTCACCCAGCGCTTTCAGGTCTATTGCGGCACGCAATGCACGGGCGATAAGGCGCTGGATTTCCATAGTGCGCCCACCCTGCTTGCCCTTGGCTGCTTCACGCGCGTTACGGGTGTGAGTGGCACGCGGCAACATACCGTATTCTGCGGTTACCCAACCCTGGCCCTGGCCTTTCAGAAAGCGGGGGACGCCTTCTTCTACCGTGGCGGTACACAGTACTTTGGTATCGCCAAAAGCCACCAGAACAGAGCCTTCAGCGTGTTTGGTGTAATGGCGAGTAAGAGTGACGGGGCGTACTTGTGTGTTACTACGGCCTGCTGGACGCATGAGTCTTCTCCGGTCAGAAACGAATGTGGCTGCGCATTATACGGACTTCGCGACCTTATTCCTATCCTGATGGGAGCATGCTGGCTATAATCCCCTCATCCATTTATAAAATTGGTTACTGATATGATCCGTAGCATGACCGCCTACGCCCGGCGTGAAATTAAAGGCGATTGGGGCTCAGCCTCCTGGGAACTGCGCTCAGTCAACCAGCGCTACCTCGAAACCTACCTGCGCCTCCCGGAACAATTTCGCAGTCTTGAACCCGTGGTGCGCGAGCGTATTCGTGCACGCCTGACCCGCGGCAAAATCGAATGCACCCTGCGTTTTGAGCCAGACAGCCATGCTCAGAGTGAGCTGATTCTCAATGAGGAACTGGCAAAACAACTGGTGCAGGCCGGTAACTGGGTAAAAATGCAGAGTGATGAAGGTGAAATCAACCCACTGGATATTCTGCGCTGGCCGGGCGTGATGTCTGCCAAAGAGCAGGATCTTGATGCCATTACCAGTGAAATCATGGGTGGGCTGGAATCCGCACTGGATGACTTTATCGTTGCCCGTGAAACCGAAGGCCAGGCGCTTAAAGTATTAATTGAGCAACGCCTGGAAGGTGTCAGCAAGGAAGTCAGCAAAGTGCGAGCACAAATGCCGGATATTCTGAAATGGCAGCGTGAACGCCTGGTGAGCAAACTGGAAGAAGCGTCCGTACAGTTAGAAAACAACCGTCTTGAGCAGGAACTGGTTCTGATGGCACAACGGATTGATGTGGCTGAAGAGCTGGATCGCCTGGATGCCCACGTTAAAGAAACCTACAACATCCTGAAGAAGAAAGAAGCGGTTGGCCGCCGGCTGGACTTTATGATGCAGGAATTCAACCGTGAGTCGAATACGCTGGCATCTAAATCTATCAATGCCGAAGTAACCAACTCGGCTATTGAGCTGAAAGTGTTAATCGAGCAGATGCGCGAGCAGATCCAGAATATTGAATGATGTTTGTTGGAAGTCAACAACTGACATAAAACGATTCAAAATCAAATTATTATGTAGATTTGAAGGTCATAAAATCCAAAGCTATCCTGTCTTGTTTGGGTAGTTATGGGTAGTAGATTGGGGAGTATTTTCTCGCTATAGTTTGCAGAGTGAGACTGTACTCCCCAATTTTTTTGAGGCTGAAAAGTGGGCAAGTTGCATGATAAAACCGTCAAGAAACTGATCAAGGAAAAACCTTCAGTCCGGCATGCCGATGGTGATGGACTATATCTGATGACCCCCAAGCGCGGCGATGCCTACTGGATGTTGCGCTATACCACCGCGGCCACAAAACTCCGGCGTGAATACACCATAGGCAAGGTAGTTGACTGGTCACTCGCCGATGCCCGGGATGAAGCGGCCAAGCTGAGGTTGGCGATCAAGCGAGAGGGAGCCGATCCGGTTCAGGAAAGACAAAAGGTCAACGGTAATCCCTTCAAGACCCTGAATGATCTGTATGCCGACTATTACCAGCTACGGCAACGGGAAATTGCTACACACGAGAAAGAACGCAGCCTTTACGAACGCGAGATTGCCTGGCGCATTGGCAAAGTCGAGTTGGAGAAGATAAGGCCTCTCGATGTCAGTGAGATCCTGCGCGACATCGCAAACGGCTATGGCGACAAACCGCCGAGGCCAACCATTTCCAACGACGTTATGCGCATGCTCAAGCGCATCTTTGATCACGGCATGAAGTTGGACGTAACCCAGTTCAACCCAGCCAGTCCGTTCCGTCCCAGGGATGCCGGCGGGGAGGAACAAGCCGCTAACTACCCAATGACCGAATCCGAAGTGATTGAGTTCTTCACCAAGCTCAGAGCGATCCCGGCACAGTTCAGCCGCGAAAACTACTTAGCATGTGCCCTGCTGATAGCCACCTGTACCAGAAAAATGGAGCTTTTGGCCGCTCCATGGCACGAGTTTGACTTGACGAATCGGCTGTGGCACCTCCCCAAAGAGCGCACCAAGAAACGCCGTGCTATCGATATCCCACTCAGTGAACCGGCACTGTCATGGCTGGAAGAATTAAAGATCCGCAGTTGTGGCAGTGACTGGGTGTTCCCGGCCAGGCGGATAAGCAGGCAGGCTCGCACTCCCCACGTGTGTGAGAACACCCTGAACCATGCGCTGAAAAAGTTGTTTGAGCAGGGCTTCTTCTCGTTTGATAAGCGCCGGGTCCATGATTTGCGCGGTACCGCCAGAACTATGCTCGGTAAGATGGGGGTTGACGACAGCCTTGCCAAGCGTTGCCTGAATCAGCAAGCTGGAAATAGGGTCGATGAGATCTACAACCGGCATGCCTATTTTGAAGAGCGCAAAGAAGCACATACCAAGCTCGGTGAGTGGCTGGCCCCTTTTGTTAATGGCAGTGAGACAAATAAGATTGTCGATTTTGATGCGGTTTGCAAATCATAATTTTCACGGTATTAATTGGCGTGAAATGACAAATATACAAACTTCCAGAAGCAGATTGGTTTGATAAATTCCTAAATCACGTCAATAATTGACGTATATTTTATTGTTTACAAACCACCCTGAGGCTAGCCATGCTCAATACTGAAGCCAGACAGCAGCTGCAGAAGGTGCTGCCCTTGGATATGGTAGCCACCAAATCATGGCTGGAGGCACAAGGGCTCAACTTGCACTTTCTGGACAATGCTGTGCGCAACCAGACCCTGATCCCTCTTGCAGCAGGTGTTTACTCCAGGCAGGAAGCAAGGCTCTCCTGGAAAGGCATCGTTGCCTCTTTGCAGCGCATGTCCGATGCCCCCATCCATGTCGGAGGCTTAACCGCGTTAGAGCTTGAAGGCCTCGGTCATTACCTGTCCAAGGGAAGCAAACCAAGGGTTCAGCTCTATTCCGATGCTGCGCTCCCCAAGTGGCTGGACAGAATCAAGATCCCAGCGCAGATTGAGTGGCACGGTACGCGCCGCCTGTGGCCTGAGACGCTGATGCAAGACGACAAGTATCTCCGGCAAGACACTTGGCAGGCATCACTCCCCCCACTCCGCTATTCCTGTCCAGAGAAAGCCATTCTGGAACTCTTGGCAGCGATGCCCAAGACCATCAGCTTTGAACATGCTGACCAGCTTATGCAGGGACTTCACAACCTCTCACCACGCAAGTTGGATGCCTTGCTGAAAGCCTGTTGCAGCATCAAGGCGAAGCGGCTCTTTCTCTGGTTGGCAGGAAGGCACCAACACGCCTGGCTCAAGCACCTGAAACCTGATTGTTATGAGTTGGGAACCGGTAAGCGACTGATCGCCAAGGGCGGCAGGCTGGAGCCAACCTGGCAAATCACTGTACCGAAGGAGATGTAAAGCACATGGATAGACAAAGCCATTACTACCGACAAGTCCAGCTATTGCTGCAGCTCATTCCCTTCGTTGCCCGGCATGACTGTTTCGCCCTTAAAGGTGGAACGGCTATCAATTTGTTCGTTCGTGACTTTCCCCGGCTCTCGGTCGATATCGATCTGGTTTTTCTACCCATGATGGAGCGGAATGAGGCCCTGAAGACCATCAAGGACAATCTTGGAGCACTGGCCTCGACCATCATGGTCAGTCTCGAAAATACCAGGGTTATCCGTTCGTTTCAGGATAAAGCGGATGCCCTGCGTCTACTGGTGGAGCGTGATGCCGTTCAAATCAAAATTGAACTCTCACCCGTACTGCGCGGCACGGTTTACGAGCCCCTGGTCATGCCGGTCAGTGAAGCCGTCGAAGAGGAGTTTGGCTTTGCCGAGATGGCCGTGGTGAGCTTCGCGGATTTGTATGCGGGCAAAATTTGCGCAGCGCTGGATCGCCAACACCCGCGAGATCTTTTCGACATCAAGCAGTTGCTCGATAGCGAAGGGCTCACCGATGACCTTCGCAAAGCACTGCTGGTGTACATCATCAGTCACCCGCGGCCTATTGCCGAACTGCTCAGGCCACACTTCAAAGACATTTCCGCTGTCTATGAAGGGGAATTTCGTAACATGGCCGATCAGGACATTCCACAGGCTGAACTGGAGGCGGCACGGGAGCAGCTGGTGAGGCTCATCCATACCTCGCTGACACCACAGGAGCGGGCGTTTTTATTGTCATTCAAAAATCGTACACCCGATTGGTCACTCCTTGAGCTCTCCGGTATCGACCGGTTACCTGCCGTCCGCTGGAAACTGCAAAACTTGGCCAAGATGCCCCCCGAAAAGCATGTAGAAGCTTACGTCCGGCTCGAAAAAATCCTGAAGATATAAAAATCCCCAGCACACCATGTGTCGGGGATCTGATCTTGCTCAAGTGGCCTTTCGCTGTTCAATCCACCACAACAGATCCGAAAGTCGCCACGCCACACAGTGAGCGCTCAGCTTGACCCGTTTGGGCACCAGCCCTTGCCGCTCCATGGTCCACCACTGTGTGCGACTGACGCCGGTAATCGCCCTGCGATCATGCTCTCTGACCAGTCGTTCACACTGGCCAGACTGGCTGAGTACTTGAGCACGGACATCTTCAGTGGGCAATACGAAGGTTTGTTCATTCATTACGTTTTCCTCCGGAGATTGAATGGGAAAAGTGGGAAACTGGGAAATTAGTCATCAAGTTCCAGCTCCTGTATTCCGGCATAGATGCGTTCAGGCCACAGTGCGAAAAAACGATGGGACTTACCTTGGATCATGAGTTTTAGCGTTGCCCGCTCAGGCTCGTTGGTTGCAAGCCATCCCCGCTGGAGCATCGGCATCACCTCACGCATGTACTGGCCAGGCATGTCCAGCTGCCGCAGAAACTGTTTCTTATCGATCAGCCATTGCCGCTCACCATCAAGCTCTCGGATGTAGCCCAGCAAAGAAGTGGCATTTTGATGACCGAGTGGTTGCAGAGCCTTCTCCCATTTCGGCAGCAAAACTTTTAAGCGGGACAGAACTTGGTGTTCCTCAGAGTTCATCACATGACCCCGAGCAGCCAGCCACTGCATCCAAACCTGCTTCACTGAATCGACGGACTCTTCCTCATCCCAGGGCACCAGGTAATTTCTAGAAGCAAGAGAAAGTACCGTTGCAACCAGTGCAAAGCGCTGCAGCACGCGAATTACCTGCGATGACATATTGCTGGTTCGCCACTGATCAACCAACCGCTGGATCTCAGACTTGGCGTAGTGGGCAAGCTCATCCGTCGATGTCAGCAGGTTCATCCATTCGGGGAACAGGCTCCCGTGATACCGGCTGGTCTGCAGCTTCAAATGATCGACAAACAGTTGCGGACACTGAAAGCGATGCAACGCATCAAAAGTGCCAAATCGACCAAAAACAGGTATTTCGACCAAACGGATCTGTTGACCGGCCTTAGGCCGCTTCCCAAGCGATTGAAAAACTTCTGACAGCCAAACTTCACCGCTGCTCAACGCCAATGTCCGCCAGTGAGAAGGTCTGGCGAGTGCTCCGCTTTCCGTTGCCCGCAGCTTACTGGTACCCGCGACTATATGGTAAACAGCAATATCGACGTCCTCTGGCCGTGCCAGGCCAATTTCATCCAGTGCGAGTAACATGTCATGCTGCTCGGCGGCCACCGCCGCCAAGCCATTCGCCGTGGAAATCCAGCTGCGAACGAAAGATCTATCGCTGTAAACCGATGCCGCCAATTCAAGTAGCGATGTCTTCCCGGAGGAGGAAGGCCCGACCAAATGAAAAATACCGTTCTCCACGGCGGCTGGATGTAGCAGCGGCGCGGATAGCGCCACGCCCACCACAAACACCATCAACGGATTTCCGGTACATAGAGCGCCCACCTGTGATTGCCACTGCGCCAAAGTGCCGGCGCATTTCAGCATCGAGTCGTTCAGTTGACCGGCGTAGTAATAAGGTTCAGCGTTTGTACCAACGGACCAATCCTGAGTGACATAAACACTGTCATGCCACCCCGTAGTATCGACACAAATTCCTGAAGGGGCTTTCAGAATCTCTTGCAGCAAATAGCGCTGCAAACGCGACCAGCTTTGTGGATAGGGCTCTAACCAATAGCCCGAATCAATCAGGGCATCACGTACCTGGCGTGACTGATCACCATGTAATACCCGGTTGAATACTATGTCCTGTAGCAAAACACTATCCATGTTGCGCCACTGGATTAACGCACCAAAACCATGTTTACGGGTATTTCGCCGAGTTCTGGCTACAACCCTTATCCACCCGCCAACAATCTGCCAATCGCCCTTTTCAAGGCATTCCAGATGTGCATCAGTTAGACGAAACTCCATTATCGCTTCCTATTACAACTCTGCCATCCAGCGACGAACATCCACCGCTCTGAAACGTACAGCCTTGCCCATTGGATTAGGCTTGATGGGCTGAGGAAACTTGCCAGCTTTGACATAACGGCGCAAAGTTGGCTGGGATAGTTTGGTTAGTGAACACACTTCTTCATACGTGAGTAGATTGTTCAGTGATGCGATATTCATATGTTGGTATCTCCCATAACATCTTGATTTGTCATGAGCGATCATACCGTTCACCGAGTACAATCCTCGTCGCTGGAATTGTCCATTTTGGGCACATTGAGCGATATTTATCGGTGCTGCAAATACAGGAATGAGAACAAAGAATTAAAACTATCAACTCACAAACCAGAATGTAACAAATTGAATTTTAATGACTAAACCCAAACCGTTACATGTCACGCTATTCATTCGTGACATGTAACGCCAGAATTTTTATTCTAAACACTCACAGAACTGTTCAGAATATTCATGGAGAGCGCTATGGCTAAAACACTGAAACAAATGTTGGAAGAACAGCCTGAGCATGTTGTCGCGGCTGCGGCAGAAAAGGCATCATTGATACTGGCAGAGCTGGATAAGAAAAAGCAGCTCGAAGAGGGAGGGAAAATGGATGGCAGTGATCAAAGCTAATCGTCGGTAAAGGTTCGGAAGTCATCATCATAGCTTCCCAAAAGCCATCGTCTCTGATGCCGACGCTTCGCAGACCTTTCCTGCGCAATGCTATGCCGCTGCTTGAACATCCACACGATAATAACCGAAATACCCAGGGCCAATGCCGCAGTCCATTTAAAGCACAGTAGAGCGATCCAAAAGAGCACCATGAGCCTGGGAAGGCGCATATACCAGCAAAGCACACGCCACAACCACACTACCAAAGGCAAACAGATCAACAACCAGACGAAGTTGGTGTTGCCATAGGCCGCCAATCCTGTGACAAAGAGCAGCATCAAGAGAATATTGCCTAGGAATTTCATCGTCGGGGACTCTCCCGAAAAAATTTCACATGTGAAAGTCAGCACGTTTAAAGACAGGCTACCACGGCACAGGAAAATGCAAGCTCTAACCAGCTTAGTTACGTGGTTTTTGATCATCTTCAGACATAGTTTGGTTCGCTTTATAGCTATATAGGCACCAGGCGAACACTGCAGTGAAAAACAGCCAGAGCCCGAACATTCCCCATTCAAAGGCATTCATGATTACCCTCCTGCTAGCGGTATAGAATTCATCATGGATCCAGATCCACGAAATCACAACAACCAATTGAAAGTTATTAACTTTGTTCTGAAAGAACATTTTTAGTGGAAAACGTATTGGCCCACATTCCACACTGGAAAAAAGCTGGCTATTCCTAGCCAATGCCTACCCATTAACTTTCCACATAACTATCTATCTGGAATCTTGGCGCTCAAATTCCACATACGTGGAAACAAAGTTCGAAATCACAGGTTGGAATAAACCCACCGATGCGCCTATCTATCTGGAATCTTGGTGCCAGCATTCCCCTCTGGACTATTACGACTGATATTCCAGAACCTAGATGGAACCTGAGGCGTATGGAACGTTGGCGGATAAATTCCTATCTATCTGGAATTTCAGAGAAGGCAATCGGACTTTCGCGATTACAGCTCACCAAATCACAAATTCGAAGCCTAAGCCCGACGCAATATATGTGGATCATCAAAAACCCATCGAAAAACTACCTCTCAGTCATTATCACTAACGAACACAGGGCAATGACACCCATACTCCATCCAAAAGCGATCTGTTGGTGGCTTTTTGAATGCTGAATCGAGCTGACCGATGACTTAGGGTGTTTTTTGATTGCCCACTATTGGCCGATACTCCGGATTAAAACAGATGAATGGGTACCTATGCGGCATTAAGCGGGTGAAACCAATAGAGGCTCAATGAGTAGTAGCGTATACTCGACAACCAATAGCAATGGTGATAACCACCTCAGCCCCAAATGTCATGGCAGGCCCCACCTATGAGGAGCAAGTAATGTCCGAGATGGATGATCGCTGGTTATCGGTCGATGAGATCAGCCAGTACCTGGGTGTCAGCAGTGACACCGTTTATCGCTGGATTGATAAGCAGGGCATGCCCGCCCACCGCATGGGACGTCTTTGGAAGTTTAAGAAAGATGAAGTTGATGAGTGGGTCAAGGGTGGCGGCGCGGCGGACAGGAGCAAGATGAATGAGCAGGAAGAATAGAAATGACAATTCAGTCGATCTGAATAGAATCCTCCCTGGGAGGCTATCAAGCCCCATGAAAACCACTAGTCCACGACTTCGAAGGGTTGGTAATGGGGCCCTATGGTTAGAATAGTGCAGACAAAGCAAACCATGGAAAGCTGCAGAGGCGACACCTTTGACGGTTGGCCTGCCCGTACCCTGCTGGAGGCGGGCGACATTCCCATTGCCCAAATCGCCGAGCTTGCCCTGCGTGAAGGTCAGAGCTCAAATCCTTTGTACCGGGTCCACCGCTGGTTTGCACGCCGAGTGGGCTCTCAGTTCCGTTCGATCATCACCGCGCTGACCCTTCCCCCTGACAAGACCGACGCCTTTTGGGATACCTATCTCGGAAAGACCTCCGTGCATGGCGCCGTCGTTCTCGATCCCTTCATCGGCGGCGGGACAAGTTTGGTGGAGTCCATGCGCTGCAACGCCCGGGTGATTGGTTTTGATATCGACCCGGTCGCGACCTTTATTACCCGATTTGAATTGGCCGCCTCCCTAATGGAGGATCACTATCCGGAAATCGAGCAGATCTGCAATGAGATCGCCCAACTCATTATGCCGTTGCATCGAACTATGGTGGACGGTGTCGAACGGGATGTTCTTCATCATTTCTGGGTCCAGGTGAAGCAGTGCTCGAATTGCCAGAACGACGTAGAGCTCCATCCCCATTTCCAACTGGCCTACTCCAAAGAGAAGGGCCTGCAGTGGGTATTCTGCAAGGACTGTCATGCGGTCCACGAATTGCCGATTGAACGCAAGGTGCTGCACTGCTCTTGCGGCAAGCGCACCACTATCAGCGCGGGCACGCACGGCAACGGGATCATGACTTGCCCGACCTGCAAGCACACACAAAAGATCGCAGCGGACGACCTTGACGGTGCCGAACGTCCCGCTTGGAGACTCTTTGCCCAGGAGTATCTGGTCGGAACCGGCAAGAACTGCACTAGGCATTTCAAGCGTGTCGAAGAGGCGGACAAGGCATTGTACGACCGAGCCACCCGTAAGCTGCGGATGATCGGGGGTGGCTTGCTTGTGCCGGCGAGAAGCATTCCCCGCGAGGGGCGTTCGGATGGACGACCTCTGATCCACGGGATTCGGCATTACGCAGACTTTTTCAATGACCGGCAGAAGCTCCACCTGCACCTTCTCGGTTCGGCCATTGGCCGAGTGGAAAGCGATGAGGCGCGGCGCTGCCTTGAGTTGGCCTTCAGTGAGCATCTCACCACGAACTGCATGTACACGGCCTATGCGTTTGGCTATCGCAGAACGAGCCCAATGTTCTCCATTCACTCATACCGGCACATCACTCGTCCGGTTGAGCTGAACCCTTGGCAGGATGGCGTTGGACGGGGGACGTTCATCAACACAGTCCGGAAAATATCAAAGGCAATTGCCTTTGCCAAAGCGCCCGAGGAGCTGCATCCGGAAGGCACCAGAGTCGCTTATGAAGATGATTTCGAGCGCGAACAAGCCTGCCTTGGCTCTGTCGATGATGTATTGAGCGGCAGCGCCACGGCGGCTATTGAAACCCAGTCTTCCGAGGAACTCCATTTACTACCGGACGGCTCAGTGGATCTCGTGCTGACCGATCCGCCGTATTTCGACAATCTGAGCTACTCGGAACTCTCGGACTTCTATTTGGCCTGGCATCAGGCTTTGAGAATCGCACCGCCCCCGTATGACGATAACGTCACTTCGGCTCCGATACTGCAGAACCTGGCCATCACGCGACGGTCCGACGAAGCCATCAAGGGATACCAGGAACGGCTTCAGCAGATTTTCATGGAATGCAATCGAGTGCTTAAGCCGGATGGGATCTGCGTGTTCACCTACCATCATAAACTCGCATCGGCGTGGGATGCTCTCGGCACGGCTCTACTTCATTCGGGACTCTCGGTAACCAAGGTGCTGCCCATGCGTGGCGAAGGCCAAGGAGGCCTTCACACTTACGATGGCACCATCAAGTGGGACGCGGTGCTGGTCTGTCGCAAGAAGAAAGGCGTCATCAAGAGGGGCGTTCCGGTCATCAGCGAAACCGCCTTCAAAGACGCTGTCTTGGAGGCGGAATCTCACTTTGAGGCCTTGTCCGCCCATAAACGGATCGGCTTCAAAATACCTGATTTCACAAATTTGGCTCGGGCGTTGGTCGTCAGTAGAGGTTTCTTAGGCGAGGCGGATACCAGCACACGACCGATGTCGGATGCATTGAAGAACATACCAACCCCGGGAGAGTTGTGATGGCGAAACTCGATAAAGGAACGCTTGCCCTAACATTCAAATTCGATTGTGACCGGTTTCTCCGGTTTCGACTGGCCAGTGATGCTGAAAGGGACTCACTTGGGATCTCTGCCGAAACCTACAAACGCCCTGGTATTGAACTTATCAAAGCAGCCGGGCGGCGTTGGGAAGCCGACAAATACCAGGATCTGATCGACACCTCGGATGATGGGAAAGTTGTGTTCCTTCTCGAGGACAAGGTCGATGATCTTCTGGGACGGAAGCCCTTCAAGAAAATCCAGAACCTTTTTGACATCCTCCGGCAACAGGAGCCACCCCAGGCAATTATCGAGGCGGAGTTCACGGTTCCCACAAACATCACTCCCGGCCTTCAAAAGGCATACGACGATTTCGGTCTCGACCAGGTAAGAGTGCGCCCGGACATCCTTTGGATACATCCAGGTGGTACTGGTGCGCCGCTGATTGGCAATGGGACTGTGCCTGAATACGAAATCCATATCATTGATGTGAAAATGGCTGCGGAGCCATCCCTGCGGCACTTCACGGAAGTGACCTACTACGCTCTGGCATTGGCCACAGCCATCCAGCAAGAAGGTCTTGGCGGCAGATATGCCGTTTCGGCGGAAGGCACCATCTGGCCAGGAAGCCATGACATCAATGCGTTCAGGAATCTGGTCCAGCTTTATCAGGCCAAGGGAGCCGCAGATCCTGTTTCCAAGGCCCTCAGCGAAACGTTGATTCGGGTTCCGTATGAGGTCTATGAAGTCCACGTGAAGCAGTTTTTCGAGGATCGTCTTCTCAGGGTTCTGCAGACCGACATGGAGGATGCCAGTTGGCATGTCGGTCCCAAGTGCCAGCTTTGCGACTACGTTCGCTATTGCCGAGATAAGGCATCTGAATGCGATCATCTTTCCCGGCTGGCCTGGCTCAATCAAGGGCAGGCGGAACTTCTCCGTTCAAATGGCATTACCACTACGGCGGGACTGACTGAAGCCGTGACTACCGCCGATGATCGGTGGCAATCCGTTATCGACTCCAGCCACCAGTTGCGGGCGGATGGGCCAGCGCTGGCAACTCGCGCCCGTTCCTTGACCGAGGGGGCACCCTTGCTGGTCGATGGACGGCGCAGCGCCATGATCCCCGCGTGGACTGACCAAAGCATCTTTATCACGATTCATTTCGACCCGGGCTCTGGTATCTCCTTTGCACTGGGCGCGGCGCGGCTCTATTTCCCGCACGGCCGCAAGCCGGGCGATCCTCCGGTGACGGACGAAAAGATTTTCATCGTTGACCGTGTCGATGCGATGAACCCGGAAACGGAGCGCGAGAGGCTGAAGGAATTTGCGACCGTGGTTTCTGAGTGGTTAGATGAGGTGTCGACCGTCAATACAGGTCTACCCGCCCGTGACCGGCTATCTTCCCATATCTTCTTCTGGGACATGCTGGAGATGCGACAGCTCAAGCGCATGTTCGAGCGTCATATGCAGAACCCTGACGTGATCGAACTGATCGAGATACTTACCCGATTCTTCCCACCGGACAGCCTGTTGCCCGATCCGGATGCTTTCAAGTCCCAGCCTGGGACAATCGTCAAGGAAGTCCTGCGAATGCTCGTTGGGCTGCCGGTTGCCCACGATTACTCCCTGTTTGATGCAGCGAACAGTTTCTTCCCAAATGTTCGGGAGGATGGAACCCCGTATAAATTCGATCTGCCTTTTGGGTTCGCTACCCCAATGAGCGATCAGATCCCCTTCGAACGTGCCTATGAGCTGTGGCAGGACAAAATTTTCGTCCGCCATTTCAATAAACTTCACCCTACTGACCCGTCCAAGTGGAGACGCTACACCCGGGACGAACTCTACGATGGCATTAAGCGGGCCACTAAGGTTCACCTGCAAGCTTTGCAGCACATCGTCCGGCGACTGCGTGAAAATTACAAAGACCGGTTGGTGCTGAAAAAGAGCGGCTTCTCTGCCGCACGATCCTCCCAGGCAAGTGTTCCGGAGGCGGCAAGAAGCCTGATCGCTTTTGAAAAGCTCAATGTCGCATGCCAGGAAATGGAGAACCGGAACACTCGCTCAATGCCCGTCGATGAACGGGAGGCGAGGTTTTTCTCGATACGCGGGTTGACCTTGAAGCCTCAAGCAGAGGCTGATCCGATCATCGATGAGATCAAGTTCGCGAATCCACAGTACCAACACGAAACGCTCTATGTTTTCGATTTTTCACCGACCAGCAGGGATTCCAGAATCAAGGAAGGCGAATTTACCGTCGCGCTGTCCAACGAGAATGAATACGTGGATCTCGACGAACCGTGGCGTCGGCGACTTGGACTGGGTTTCCAGGATGCAGAAGAACTGCTGGGCGAACACGGCCTGACCGAGCGGTGGATGACGAACAAGTCGATAGGGGCATTGCTTCAGGTAGAGGTCATTCGGTTGGAGGCCATGCAGGACAATCCCTATGTGGTTCTTAAGCCAGGTCACCAGGTGCTCTTTCAGTTTGCCGTCGCCCAAGGACTCGTGGCACTCGACTCACCGCTTGTCCTCGATCCGATGTACCGGGACTTCTCGAGCGACAGGATAGAAAAAGCATTGAGGTCTGTCGGCGGCAAGGCAGCACCGATCAAACGTGCCAGGAAGCGGAGGTAAGGCAATGGCTAAGAGACCGACAAAAATGACCGAACCAGCCCATAGCCTGATGTATACACCCGGCTCGCTGGCAGCAGGAAAAACATTCGCCGACACCAACCAGTTGTACGCGAAGGTAACACCATATCTGAAGGATGCCTTTAACGAAAAGCAGGAATCCCTTTTTCACGATGCATTCGGAAACAGGATTTCTTTGCTTTGGGGGCCGCCGGGTACAGGAAAGACCACGGTCTTGGCCGGGACTATTCTTGGGTGGATTGAACATTACGCCGAGGCGGGAATTCCGCTGCGTGTCGGTATCGGGTCTAGCAACTACAACGCTATCGATAACGTCCTCAACGAAGTCCTGGAACTGATCAACAGGCGGACGGCCACGGTCGGAGCGTTAGCTTGCCCAGTTCGTGTTACAAGGGTGAGGAGCGCCTCCTCCGCGCCTCCCTTGAGTGATCAGATCGAAGATATGCCGAGTACCTCCGCAAGGGCTCAGGGCTTTGTGAATGCCCTGAAAGGCGACGATCCCGGGATCATCATCGTAGGGGGCACCTGGCAGCAACTTGGGCGACTTGCCGAGAAAGATCACCAGGATAGCGAACCGACAGCCGAATGGTTTGATCTTCTGGTGATCGACGAGGCATCACAGGTTCAGGTTGCTGCGGCTGCGGCCTACTTTCTGCTTTTGAAGCCTGATGGGCATGTTGTCCTTGCAGGTGAAGACCGGCAGCTTGGGCCGATCTACGGCTTCCAGATGAAGGATAGCGTTCAAGGGCTGTTTGACTGTATTTTCTCTTACATGAAGGAGACCCACGGCATCACCCCGGTGCAGCTTAAACACAACTACCGGACCAACGTGGAAATTTCCGCATGGCCCTGTAAGCGTTTTTATAAGAACGAATACGAGGCGTTCTTCCCCGAGAGAAAGCTGGATCTCGCCATCAATATTGATGGAAGACCAGCCGACTGGCCTGAGCAGTTGCCATGGTCCGACCAGTTTCTCCGCATTCTGGACCCAGCCTGCCCTGTGGTGGTGATCAGCTACTCCGCCAACACCTATACATTATCGAACCCTTTCGAGGCGCAGATCGTTTCCGCTTTGACCCTTTTGTACAAGAAGCTGGTCGACGCACAACAGTTTGGAGTAAGCGCCCAGAAGTTTTGGACGCAGAAAATCGGCATCGTCACTCCCCACCGAGCCCAGATGGCATCCATCAGAAATCTGCTCGTGGACGCAGCCGGTATGACGATGGACCCGCCTCCATTTGTGGACACTGTAGACCGGTTCCAGGGTCAGGAACGCGACCTCATCCTTTCCAGTTACGTGGTGGCCGACCGGGATTTTGTTGCGTCAGAAGATGCGTTCATCCTAAGCCCACGACGATTCAATGTGACGCTGACCCGAGCGAGAAGCAAGTTTGTGATGCTTATTAGCGACGCGCTTCTCCAGTATCTGCCATCCGATCCGGACGTGGCCCGTGACGCCGCTCACCTACAGCTCTTCGCCGAGCAATATTGCAGTTCGGTATTCGACACCATCGACTTGCCGTTCTTTGAACGCGGGGTTCTGTCGACCATGAGATGCAAACTAAGGGGGCGATGTGAGAATGGAGGGGAATAGATATTATGAATTCTAAACCTGAAGACGTCGGAGCCAGAGCCTGTTGGCTTGTCGGAGCAATATATGGAAAAAGTAGTCGTCTCACTGCTGCTCGAATTGAGAAGAAAGATCTTTAACGCTGGGAACGGATTGTAAATGCCCTGGACTTCAGATCATACCAAATGGCTCATCGATACCGGTGAGCGACTAAAGACCGCCGATGGCAAGGAGGTCGAGGTCTGGGAGCTTCGTCATGAGAAAGATGAGGCCGTGCTATCGGCCTGGGCGAAACACTTTCGAAATCATTACTGTCTGGATACCGAGATCGATTTCCTCCGGGGTAAACGCCCGCGACCGGACTATCTGACCAATATCAAGTTCCCTTGCAGAACATCCAAACTCGGCCCAGGAATCAGAGCAGGAGATTTCGGGGAAATTCTGGTTTCCGATTACCTGCAATGGCTTCTCGGTTACTGGGTACCCAGGGTACGGTGGTCATCAAAGGTTGTTCGAGATGAATCGCCCAAGGGCAGCGATGTCATTGGATTCCGATTTCACAAAAAAAACGGCGAAGCCTCCACCAAGGACGTGTTGTTTGTTTTTGAATCCAAGACAAAATTCTCCGCCTCTACAATCAATCGCCTGCAGGATGCCATCAACGATTCTGCCAAGGATCACATTCGCATCGATGAATCACTGAACTTCATCAAGCAAAAGCTCTTTGAAAAAAGGGAAATCGAACAGGCTCAAAGGATCGAGAGATTTCAAAGCCCAGTAGATATGCCCTACAAGGAAACCTACGGCGCTGCAGCCATCATTTCAGACGAATTTTTCGACGCCGAAGAATTGGCTGCAGCTGACTGCGGGAAAATTCCCAAGTCAGCAAAATCAAAGGAGTTCTTCCCTCATCCAAATGGTGACAGCCTAGTTCTCTTGGTTATCAAGGGACCCAGCATGATGGACCTTGTCCACGAGCTCTACAGGAGGGCTGCGGATGAGGCCTGATAGAAAATCCAATCGTCTTTTGGGTGTTACTCGATCAAAAGCAAAGATGATCGAGTACCATGTACCTGAAGAATATCAGGAGATAGATTTATCACTACATCCTAATAAGCTCTTCACCATTTCGATTGGCCTGCTTGGTGACCTCGCCGCCGCCATCAACCGGGTGGAGCCAGATCCCGATTCCCTCGCAGAGCTAAAAAACAATCTGCTATTTTCCGCCCGTTTTTTCGACTCCTACCTCCAATCAAAGCTGAACGAGACACTTGATCCATACCTAGTGCTTCTGGGCTCCGCCTCCTTTTACCTGTGTGATCTTCCCGGAAGCGCGTCGGTATTGGCGAAGCGCATCGATGGCGACTGCCCGGATCTGGATGGCGATAGTTTGGAGTACCTGTTGCTCTGGTTGCTGCAGGCCGATCTGGGAACCTATTTTGATGGAGCTGAGGGGCCGTTCGGCGGATTCATCGACGGGATTTCAAAGTGGATTCTCCAGTTTTTTGAGGATGGGAACGGCGAAAAAAATCTCCTCGATTTGGCCATGAAGCTGCGGGACGCCGTCTATGAATTCGGCACGCCCAGGCAGCTTCTTTTTGGTGATGTGATCGCAGCCGTTCTGAGGAAAAAGCTGGAAAACTCCGCCTGGAAGGCTTTGCCGTCATATTCCGGGCTGCCCCGAGACAAATGGCTCCATGCGCTGCAAAAGGATTCGTTCATCAAGGAACTCTGGCCTGCACAACACCTTTTGGGCCAGGCGGATGTTCTCAAAGGCGAGTCTGCCATCATTCAAATGCCCACCAGCGCTGGCAAAACGAAGGCAACGGAGCTGATCCTTCGAAGCGCGTTTCTGGCCGACCGCGTGTCACTGGCCATCATCATCGCCCCGTTCAGGGCACTGTGCCATGAGATCAAGAACAGTCTCGTCGAGGCATTCCACAACGAACCCACTAGGGTGGATGAGTTATCCGATGCCCTACAGACCGACTTCGAGATTGCCGAACTCCTGGGGCACAAACAGATTCTGGTTATAACCCCCGAGAAGCTGCTTTATGTTCTTCGGCATGCTCCCGAGCTGGCTACCCACGTTGGCCTGCTGGTTTTTGATGAAGGCCACCAGTTCGACAGCGGCACCCGAGGCATCACATACGAGCTGCTCCTGACGTCGCTGCGCTCCATGATTCCTGAAGGAACCCAGAAGGTGCTGATCTCAGCGGTCATCAGCAACGCCGAGGCTGTTGGAGAATGGCTGAACGGGGAGCCCAATGTCGTCGAAGGAACAACCCTGATTCCGACTTTCAGGTCGGTCGGGTTCGCGAGCTGGCTCGATCAGTTGGGAAGGATCGAGTACGTCGACAGCCGTGATGCCGAACAAGGCGAGTTTTTCGTTCCCAGGGTGATTGAAAGATTCAATCTCGGGAAAAGAGGCAGAGAGCAGAAAGAACGTCATTTTCCAGAGAGGGACGATGGCCAGGCCATTGCACTCTATCTCGGTATAAAACTGGCCCCTAATGGAAGCATCGCCATCTTCTGTGGCAAAAAATCAACAGCGACAAGCATCTGTGAAAAAGCGGTAGAATTCATTGATCGTGGTATTCCGTTTCCACTCCCACAAGAATTCTCAAATCAAATGGAGGTTGAACGGCTCCATTACCTCCATGCTGCGAATCTTGGACCTGAAGCATCGGCTTCAATGAGTGCTGAGCATGGCATATTTTCTCATCATGGCAATACACCACATGGTATCCGCCTTTCAGTGGAACACGCTATGCGTGAAAACCTCGTGCGGTTCGTTGTTTGCACCTCCACACTGGCGCAGGGCGTAAATCTCCCAATTCGGTACCTCATTGTTACCAGCGTCTACCAGGGCATGGAGCGCATCAAGGTTCGCGATTTCCACAATCTCATTGGCCGAGCGGGCCGAGCGGGGATGCATACTGAAGGCAGCATTTTGTTTGCCGACCCTATTGTGTATGACAAGCGCCGCAACCGAAAAGACGGTTGGCGGTGGGATATAGTCAAGGAGCTGCTTGATCCAACCAAGTCAGAGGAATGCGCAAGCAGCCTCTTTCAACTGATCCCTCTGGTTATCCGGAATGACCGTACCAAGTCAAAAGACAAAATGAATCATTCGTTGACATGGGACATCCTGTCTTTTGCCAAAGCTCATATAGCCGGGTGGGATTCCCTGAATGAAATTATCACCAAGATTGCTAAACAATACGGTGGAAACGGTTTCACGGTCGATGCGGTTAAACCGCAATTCGAATTTTTCAGCCTGACTCTCGCCTCCATCGAAGGCTTTCTTCTCTCCAACTGGGATGCTGTTGATAATGGGTTGACGGAGGAAGACATTGCTGATCTCGCGGAACAGACATTGGCGTACTTCTTGGCTGATGATGAGAAACGGGAACAGATTCAAGAATTGTTCAAGCTTCTGGCGGAAAACATATCAGAGAATATTACTGACGTTAATCGGCGAAAAGCATTTGGCAAAACACTCTATGGTGTCAACGATGCCAAGGCGATTGAGGGGTGGGTTCAAGATAACGCTGATGAACTTCTTGACGCCCAAAATGGAGACGAAGCTTTTGACCTCGTGTGGCCATTAATAATGGGGCATGTACACAACAAAGCTTTCAATAAGTTCGACAAGAAGAACGTCCTGAAAGAAATTACGAAGAAGTGGATTTCAGGAACCCCATTTCATCAGCTTTTCAGAATTGCCGACAATAATAAATGCAAGCTCGGTAAGGGGAAGAGGCCCAGGAAAGTCAAAATCGAAAATATCATTGATATCTGCGAGGGCGGTCTTGCCTACGATGGGGCTCTTCTTGTGAGTGCATTGTGTGAATTTGTAGAAATGCTGGACCGCGAAGGAACAGATGACCCGATCAATCGTCTCCAAATTTTCCAAAAGCGACTGAAATATGGTCTGCCGAACGAAACCACCATTGCCCTTTACGAGCTTGGCTTTTCGGACCGCGTCATCGCTCAGGACCTCGCCGCATCCTTGAACCTGGCAGCGACTCAGAAGAGGGATCTCGTGAAGGCGCTGAAAAAAGATCGGGACGGAGCCAGGGCGGTAATGGAGAAATACCCAAGCTATTTCCAGGAGAGGATGAATGAACTCCTGTAGTAGAAATCCAGATCATCAACCAAGGCTATCTCGCGCTCTACTGTTGGCCAGATTGTTGGCGGACCGCAGAGCCTACGGCAGTTCTCTGGGAAAGCTCGCATTTCTCCAGGAGTGGGCATGAACAAGCAGACGCAGCCATCACCAAGAGAACATCATTTCTACGTTGCAATAGCCAAGTTCCTTTTCCACCATCCGGAGCATGGCATTGTATCGGTGCGGGACCCGATCAAGATCAAGGATGCAGAGCGGTACGGACTCAGCCCTCTCTTACTCTACGGATTGACGGTTGCCGGGTTACCCATTCGATGGATGACCTTTACCCCGGTCGATCAGCCCAAGGCTTTCCAGGATGCTCTTCTGGAAGCCTGGAATAACGCTGAGGGATTGCGTGGCCGACCGGACATCCTGCGGATCAACAGGCACCTCGCGACGGCCAGCCCTGAACTGGTAGGGGAAATGGCAAAAATCGGAGTCCAGGTCGAAGTCGCCAATGCCAGGGAGAAATCCCTTCCCGCGTCCCTGCGCTCAGCCCAGGACGCCAGCCGGTGGCTGCTGAGGAAGCACGACGGAAATGACTGCTCTCTTAACGGGTCCATCCAGGCCCTTTGCCGGTACGCTCAGGATGACCACGATTTTCGTGTCAGGGAGGGCCACAGAGGCGTGAACAGTCGCGAGGTGGAAGACAGGCTCCAGCAGTGGCTGGCCTTACCGGCGCAAGTGACAGTGCCAACAGTGACCAACGGGCTCGACTGGGCACCTGGTCCATGGCTGTCTTCCTGGCAGACCTCCCTGCCGCCAGATCAGCCCCGATATTTCAACCTCGATGGGTTTGATGGCAGTACCTGGCTACTGACAGGTGAGAAGGCAGCGGAGGATATCGTTGAGGATGAAGATGTCTGGGCCGACAGTGACTATGACAACGCGGCCGAAATCGCCAAGAACCTTGTGGCGTGCTGGCCCAATTCACCTGCAGAGATTGCCAAGTGTGCCGGGATCACCCTGCGGGAACTCCAATGGTTCACTTCGGGGAAGGCGTCCCTTGACCGGCATGCGCGTTTTGACCTGGAAGCCTTACTCGGCATCGAATACGACGAAAGTATGGGCAGATATGTGGAGGCCGGACCTTATGTCCTAGTGGCCCACAAACCACTGGCCCTAAAAGAAGTCTATGAAGGCATTTCCAGCGGTGGAGATGCATGTCCCTGTGAGATTGTCCCTCGTCTGGGAACTTCCGACCCAAGCTGGCGATACGTGTTGATCAACACTTATGGAGAGCCCCCGAGCATTGTGATGGCACCTCGCGGAGCAAAAATCACGGAGCGCCTTTCTGAGTTGCTAATGAATTATGGGGGCATCAAGGCTGTCGCTCCGGGGTTCTACCGAGATGTCGTTTCTACCTGCGCCCGGGCCTGCCGTGAACCTGCGGGTAATATTCGTGAGATGAACGATTTCGCGAAGCGCTACGAAGCGCATTGGGCAGGTTGCGCCTGGCAACCGGAATGAACCGACATGGTTAAGTCAAAGCATAGAGATTAGTATTGTCAGGTTGGTGTTCCCACTTTCCCAGTTTTCCCACCTCAACAAGCCTGAGGTGGGCTTGTTGGCATAATGTTCACTCAGCACAAACCCAATAAGATTTTTGCTTGTGGGTAGTAAAGCGGGTAGTGAACACAGCAGAAATATGGAAAATAAACTTAAGATATTGTTTTAATTAGATTATTAAATTTTAATTTACGAGCAGATCCAGAATATTGAATAATATCTCAGCTAAAAATAAGAAGCCCATATCACTATGGGCTTCTTATTTAAGCTAATGGCAAATGCAGGGTTAACCGGCGATTGCCATACCGACTGTCATATGCAGGCCATAGAACACACCGCGGCTAATCAGTTCACCTGCCAGCACCAGAACAAAAGCCAGTGACAAGACAGGCACGGCAGGGTAATACCCTTTTAACTGTGGTACCACCCAACACACCAGCGCGGCGGCCAGCAGCAGCAGGCTCCATGCCATCAGTGCACCATATTGCGGAACTAACGCCTGAGCTTGTTGCACGGAACTGTGAATCGTTGCCAGTTCACTCCCCTGCATTACCGCCACCACCGCACTCCCCAGCAAAGCAACCAGGGAAACCGCAGGCAACAGGCGCATACCCCAGCCTTCAACCCCCACTATGCGCAGCAGCAGATAGCCAAGTAATGGTCCACCCATCAACATAGTCAGGAAAAAGCGTAACCCAGTCCATATTGAATACCAGGTTGGCACTGTATCTATCGTGTTGTAAACCCTTGCCATCATCCAGACAAACACCACACCCAGCACCATGGTTACCACCAGCCATAATGTTCGCAGCGGCTGAGAAAGCTTATTAACGACCGCCAGTAACCAGCCAATACCGCCAATAGCAAAAAAGAGTGAGCCACTGGCTATTTCATTACTCAGAGCCGAAGCGCCTATCCGGTTTAACGAGTTAAATGCCCGCATGGGTGAGCCCAGGTGCATCATGGAGGCAATAAACCCGATTCCCATCAATACCCACAGGCCCAACATTGCGAGAGTGACTCTCTTCTGCCGTTCTGCGCCGGGACTGGTACACAGCAGCACCAGTGCCATAACAATGAAACCACCTGCCACACACTGCCCCAGCACAGTAAACAGCATCAGTGGCCATTCACTCCATCCGTTACCCATTTTACACCTCCTTCGGGTTTGCCAGATAACCGCTGGTATCCCCCGTAGGGCGGCTGTTGGCGTTAGGTTTTATGACAATACTCGGTTTCGTAAAGTGTGCAGACGGCAATGGTGCAACTGCCGCCAGCTCACCATATTTCTTACGCAGTTCCTCAATTGGCCCAAAATCCAGCGCCCTGAGTGGGCAAGATTCGACACAAATCGGCTTTTTGCCTTGTGCAACACGGGAATAACAGCCATCACACTTGGTCATATGCCCTTTGGCGGCATTGTATTGCGGTGCCCCATAAGGACATGCCATATGGCAGTAACGGCAGCCAATACATACATCTTCATTGACCACGACAAAGCCATCTTCCCGCTTGTGCATCGCGCCACTGGGGCACACTTTCGTACAGGCCGGATCCTCGCAATGGTTACAGGCAATAGATAAATAGTAAGCAAACACATTTTGATGCCAGACACCGTTATCTTCCTACCAGTCACCTCCCGCATATTCATAAATGCGACGAAAACTCACATCCGGCGTTAAGTCTTTGTAATCTTTACAGGCCAGCTCACAGGTTTTGCAACCGGTGCACCGACTGGAATCAATAAAAAATCCATACTGGGTTGTCATCGGTTACTCCTTACAACTTTTCAACCTGGACGAGGTTAGTGTGTGACGGGTTGCCTTTTGCCAGTGGTGACGGGCGTTGGGTTGTCAGTACGTTGATGCTGCCAGCCTGATCGACCCTTTGGCTATCCGGGGAGTACCAGGCTCCCTCACCCAGAGCGACAACACCGGGTAAAATACGTGGCGTCACTTTTGCCTCAATGTGAACCTCTCCCCGGCCATTAAAAATCCGCACGCGATCACCGTTAGCGATGCCGCGAGCCTGAGCATCCCTGGGGTTAATCCACATCTCCTGGCGGCAGGCGGCTTTTAAAACGTCCACATTGCCGTAGGTTGAGTGTGTGCGGGCTTTGTAATGAAAACCGGTTAATTGCAACGGCCACTGTTTTGCTAATGGGTCGTCATAGTTTTCAAACCCGGCACTGTAAACAGGCAGCGGGTCGACCACATCGCCTTTATCCAGTTGCCAGGTCGCGGCGATCTCAGCCAGTTGTGCGGAGTAAATTTCAATTTTCCCGGAAGGTGTGGTGAGCGGATTGGCCACAGGGTTCTCACGAAAAGCTTTGTACGCAACGTGATGCCCTTCAGGATCACGCTGTTTAAAAATCCCCTGTTCACGGAAAGTTTCGAAAGACGGCAAATCAGGAATCGCTTTGCGCGACAGCTCATGGAGATGGCGCATCCACTCTTCCTGAGTACGCCCTTCGGTAAATTTCTCTTCCACACCCAGGCGTTTTGCCAGGGCGCTGGTCATCTCATAAATAGTTTTGCATTCAAAACGCGGCTTAATGACCTGGTCATTAAAAATCACATAGGACATATTTCCGCAAGAGGCATCCAGCGCGAAATCCATCTGTTCAGACGCGGTACAATCTGGCAATAAAATATCGGCATATTTTGCCGAGGCAGTCATATGGCAATCAATCACCACAATCATTTCACACTTCTTCTCATCCTGAAGAATTTCGTGAGTGCGGTTAATTTGCGAGTGCTGGTTCACCAGGCAGTTACCGGCATAGTTCCAAATCATCTTGATGGGAACATCCAGTTTGTCTTTCCCGCGCACACCATCACGAATGGCCGTCATTTCAGGTCCGCGCTCAATCGCATCGGTCCACATAAACATTGAAATGCTGGTTTGCACCGGATTATCAAGCGTTGGCATCCGTTCGAATGGCACTTCATAAGACCCTTCGCGAGCACCACTGTTGCCCCCGGAAATACCCACGTTACCGGTCAAAATCGGCAGCATGGCGATAGCCCGGGAAACCAGTTCCCCATTGGAGTGGCGTTGTGGCCCCCATCCTTGAGAAATAAAAGCCGGTTTTACTGAACCGATCTCTCGTGCCAGTTGAATGATACGCGAGGCCGGAATACCGGTGATGGGTGCCGCCCAGTCAGGTGTTTTCGCCACGCCGTCGTTGCCTTGCCCAAGTATATAGGCTTTGTAATGGCTGTTTGCGGGCGCACCAGGTGGCAATGTTTTTTCGTCATAACCAACACAGTATTTATCAAGGAATGCCTGGTCGACGAGGTTCTCAGTAATCAAAACCCAGGCAATTGCCGTAGCCAACGCACCGTCAGTCCCAGGCCGGACAGGGATCCACTCATCTTCACGCCCGGCGCCTGTATCATTATAGCGCGGGTCGATAATAATCATTCGCGCATTAGATTTCTGGCGGGCCTGTTCAACATAGTAGGTCACCCCGCCACCACTCATGCGCGTTTCGCCCGGGTTGTTACCAAACAATACGACCAGTTTGCTGTTTTCGATGTCAGACGGGCTGTTACCATCTGCCCAACCACCGTAGGTGTAGTTCAGCCCGGCTGCAATTTGGGCTGTTGAATAATCACCGTAATGGTTCAGGTAGCCACCCACGCAGTTCATCAGGCGGGCAATCAGTGTTTTTCCTGGTGGCCAGGAGCGGGTCATCGTGCCGCCCAACGTCCCGGTACCATAATTAAGGTAGATAGATTCGTTACCGTAGTCTTTAATCAGGCGCTGTGTGTTGCTGGCGATAATGTCATAAGCTTCATCCCAGCTAATGCGCTTAAATTTCCCTTCCCCCCGTTTGCCCACTCGTTTCATTGGGTACTTCAGACGGTCAGGGTTATAAACCCGGCGACGCATAGATCGGCCACGCAGGCAAGCCCGAACCTGGTGCAAACCATCGTAATCATCATTGCCAGTGTTGTCGGTTTCCACATAACGGATTTCACCGTTAACAACATGCATACGTAGCGGGCAACGGCTACCACAGTTAACAGTACAGGCACTCCAGATTACCTTTTCCTGAGAGCCTGCCGGAGCAATTACATCTGCGGCACAAACCAGACGGGAAAAGGGCAAAGAAAATGCGCTACCAGCCAGTGCCAGGCCACCAATTGCAGTCCCTTTCATTAGGCCTCGTCGGCTGACTTCTGCTTCCAGCAAAGCATCAGGGGTTTTATGGCTCATAAATACTCACCTTGCTTATTTTCGTCATTGATGCAATTCAAGCGCTATATAAAAATTTATATAATGGTTTGAATTATCAGTTTATTTCTTTTTCAGTGTGAGTATTACGCTGCCCGGGGAATCAATAGTTTGCTTATTATCAATCCTGCCGTTGAAACCCGTAGATAAGGTGTAATTCTGAGATCCCGGGCAGAAAAATCAGGCTTTAAAAATAGTTAGCAATGGTGATAACGAATATCACTCTCAATTATTTTTAATCTTTTTCGCATTATGGCTGGGCGGATTTACTGGCAAGCTTTTGGCATATAGAAAATCTTAATTTATCAATTTGCCTGTAAGCTCACTGATTTGGCTTAACGATACCAGGGTACTGGTCGTTCGGGATGATTGGTGTGTTGTGGTCGGTTTGACTTATTCAGGCTCAGAACATCAATTAACTCTGAATTATTTACCAGATTTTCCCCGGCCACATTCCCTGGCTCACTGCATAATAATAGTTACATTGTTGCCACACAAACCTATACAGTAGCGTCGCCTTTTTATCAGTGCTTTTGTTATCATTAACCTTCTGCAGGCTGTGAAAACTAAATAATGCGCACTGTCTACCCTGTCCCTTGCCATCCTGACGGCCCGTTTTAAGAAACGTAGCTGTCATGCGTGTCGCCTGAAATGACAACAATAATTTATTAGCTTTTGATATAAGAGGAAAAATATGGACTGGGAAACCTGGCGCTTTGTTATCGGGGTCACACTGCCCAACCTGCTGCTACTCCTTGCTGGCATCATATTGCGTCGTGCAGGGCTGATGAACGATACATTCATTGATGGTGCCTCAAAAATTGTCTTTGTTGTTGCGCTGCCCTGCTTACTGTTTTTCAGTATCGCCACACAAAAAATCTCTCTGGCACAGAATATGCCTCTGGCTTTGTACGGGCTGCTGGGGACGACATTATCCTGGTTGTTCCTTGAGCTTATTGCACCTTTATTGGTAAAAGAGCGCAAGGAGCGGGGTATCTTTGTTCAGGGCGGGTTTCGCGCCAATACCGCGATTGTCGGCCTGGCTTATGCGTCAATGGCCTATGGCAAAGCTGGTATAGCTACAGGCTCACTCTATATGGCGACAACAGTTATTCTGTTTAACCTTTTATCTGTCATTTCATTGACCCGCACTTTGCAGGGGAACGGGAAAAAAGCGCCGTCACTGGCTTCAGTTTTAAGCGGTGTTGTAAAAAACCCGCTGATTATCAGTCTGGTGCTTGGGCTGGCCTGGAATGCTACTGGCCTTTCTATCCCACATCCTGTATTTCAGACTGGTGAACTGATTTCCGCGACAGCACTGCCACTGGCCATGATGTGTGCCGGTGCGTCACTGGACCTGCGTAGTATGTTTAGATCATCCAATACGGCGTTATATGCCAGTCTGGCGCGTGTCGTGGTGGTTCCGACAGGATTAACCTTCGGTGGGTGGCTCTGTGGCTTTGAGGGAACAACACTCGGCGTCATCTTCCTGTTTTCCGCCACGCCTGCCGCGGCCGCCAGTTACGTAATGACTCGGGCAATGGGTGGGAATGCCGTACTTGCCGCCAATATTATTGGTTTGACCATGGTTGGTTCAATTGTCACAACATCTCTGGGCTTGTTTATTTTAAGAACCCTGCACCTGGGTTAACCGGGTTCTTTCAGCCAAAAGTGAAGGACGAGTCATTTTATCCTGTTAGCCACACATACTTATCATGGTATAACCATTCTGGTATATATCAATCAGAGTCGTGAATGAAGATGGTGTTTCCCCTTTCACAACAATTAGGTGCTTTTTTAAAAGAACGGCGCCAAAGCCTGGATGCCCGTGCACTGGGGTATCTCTCTCAACGCCGCCGGACTCTGGGGCTGCGCCGGGAAGAAGTCGCTCAGCGTGCCAGTATTAGCGTAACCTGGTATACCTGGCTTGAGCAGGGCCGGGGCGGCGCACCTTCAGTTCCCGTGCTCGAACGCCTGAGTCAGGCACTGTTGCTGACAGACACCGAACGTGAGCATCTGTTTTTATTGGGTGTTGGTCACCCACCTCAGACAAAACACCAGGAAAATCAGGTAATACCCACCCATCTTCAGCATGTACTGAATACGCTTAACCCTTGCCCCGCGCTGATAAAAAATCTTACCTGGGACGTACTGGCATGGAATGACGCAGCCCGCCTGGTATTGACGGATTACACACGCCTTGAGCCTGAGCAACGGAATATTTTGCGGCTTATCTTCTCGCATGAACCGGTACGCCAGCATCAGGCGGACTGGGAAGCAGTGGCCCGTATGGTGGTTGGTGCGTTTCGGGCTGATATTGCCCGCGTTGGCGAAAGCCAACGTATACAACACCTGGTTCAGGAGCTTTCTGCTAAAAGTGCATTTTTTGCAACCCTTTGGGAAACACACAACGTACAGGACTTAAGTGAAGGGATTAAATACCTGCACCGCTCAGACTGTGGGACTCTCGCGCTGAATTACTCATCTTTTGGCATTCATGCGCGACCAGATTTAAGCCTGCTGGTATACAGCCCTGCAACAGATGAAGATGCCAGCAAAATAGCAACAATATTCTCTGGTGCTCACAAAGCTATTTGAATAAATACCCTTGCTCAAGTACCCAAAAAACGCTTACAACCAGGACATATCAATGGTTTTCACCATCGCAGAGCAAAAACTTGCGGTAAAGGGAAGACATCCAGTACGAAGCAATCTTCTAACTTAGTGTTGCCAGCACATTGCACAGCCATACTGTTAACATGGTGAAATGTGAAACCATCCATGAACGTGCAATCGTCCACGCAGAAATCGTTATGTAAGGCAAACCGCTGCCAAATATACGTGTTTGTGAAGACCAGAAAACCGGCTCTGGCAAAGCAATGCCTGCATTCCCCGGAACTGAAACATGTTAGATGAAAATGTTGGTATCTTTAACAGCGACGACGTGCTGTAGACTATGCAGATTCGTTATCAAGGTGAAGTAGATACCATCTTTATTCCTGGTGTACGCTACCACCCTCTGGATCTGTCACAAACACCAGAATACAACCGTGGATTCTGCAAACGGGGATGTCCTGCACGGCTATCTATGGCAGCACAGTTCCGTTTGAAATCGCATTTTGAACGTTCGAAATTTAAAGAAGTGGATATGAAATGCTTTCTGTCAGATTTCGAATAAGGAGTTATTGAATGACCACACAACGTATCATCATCGGGATCAGTGGCGCATCCGGTTTCCAGTATGGCGTAAAAGCCCTTGAGTTACTGCAAGGGAAAGGTCTTGAAGTGCACCTTGTTGTTTCCAAAGGTGCAGAAAGGACCTGCGAACTGGAAACGGATTACGAACTGGACAAGGTGATGGCGCTGGCGGATGTTGTGCATCCCATCGGCAATCTTGGGGCGTCAATATCCAGTGGTTCATTCAAAACCCTGGGTATGCTGGTTGCGCCCTGTTCTATGCGTTCCCTTGGAGCTATCGCCCACTGCCTGACTGATAATCTACTGACCCGGGCAGCAGATGTGGTGTTAAAAGAGCGTCGTCGCCTTGTTCTTCTCACGAGGGAAACCCCGCTCAACCTTGGGCACCTGCGTAATATGCAGGCAGTTACGGAAATGGGCGGGGTTATTTTCCCGCCTGTCCCGGCACTCTACCAGCGCCCACAAACAACCGATGAAATTATCACGCACAGTGTGGCCCGGGTTCTGGACTTATTTGATCTGGATGTGAAAAATATTCCGCGCTGGGGTGAAGGTAACCTTCATCATAATAAATAAAACACAGTAAACCCCCTTCAGGGATGTACTACAGGATAAGAAACAACAATGCTAATCGGTCCTTTTGTTAATGGAGCTGCAATTATAATTGGCGGCCTGGCAGGAGCCTCAGCTGGTCGAATTCTTCCGGAACGTGTCCGAACCGCACTACCTTTAACCTTTGGGCTATGCTCCGTTGGGTTGGGCATAAAATTGGTCATTGAAGTGAAATATATGCCCGCTGTTGTTCTGGCTATGGTCATCGGCGCTGTACTTGGCGAATTGTTCTATGTTGAAAAAGGGATTGGTAAAGTAGCTGGCCTGACCCGCGGTATTGTCAACCGCTTTTTACCCCCGGTTACAGGACTAACCCACGAAGAATTTACTGAGAAATTTGTTGCCATCCTGGTGCTATTTTGTGCCAGTGGCACGGGTATATTTGGTGCTATGCACGAAGGGATGACAGGTGATCCATCAATCCTGTATATCAAAACGATACTGGATCTGTTCACCTCTGCAATTTTCGCCGCCATGCTGGGTTATGCCGTATTGACCATTGCGATTCCACAGATCATTACTCAGATTCTGCTGGCAATGCTGGCTGTCTTTATTTTACCAATAACTACACCAGAGATGATGGCTGACTTCTCCTGTGCTGGCGGCCTTATCATGATTGCGACAGGTCTGCGTATCTGCAATATCAAGCTGTTTCCTGTAGCAAACATGCTACCGGGCCTCTTACTGGTGATGCCGTTCTCCTACCTTTGGGCATCCTTAGTCGCATAAAACGTTAAGCATGGTTCAGGGTTTCAGGGCCATGCTATTTCCGTCAGAATGTGGCAGACCGACCCGATTGTTGCCCATCAGTTATACTTCACATTTCCAGATATCCCTGGCCTGATACGAGATTTTTATGATTCAACAAGAACATGTGGTGCTGCTCAATGCCCAAGGCAAACCAAAAGGAGTCATGGAGAAGTACGCCGCGCATAATGAGAACACCCCGCTTCACCTGGCTTTTTCTTGTTGGATATTTAATGCGCAAGGGCAATATTTACTGACCCGCAGAGCATTAGCCAAAAAGGCCTGGCCTGGTGTGTGGACTAATTCTGTTTGCGGTCACCCTCAATGGGAAGAAACGCAGGAAGAGGCGATTCACCGCCGTTGCCTGTACGAAACAGGGGTGAATGTTGAAAACATAACGCCCGTCAGCCCACACTTTCGTTATTGTGAAACAGATGCCAGCGGGATTATGGAAAATGAGATTTGCCCGGTATATGCAGCCCTGGCCGTTAATAAAGTTCAACCTCATCCTGAAGAAGTGATGGATTACCACTGGTTCCAGTTGGATGATGTCATTGCATCCGTGCGTCATACACCATGGGTTTTTTCCCCCTGGATGGTACAACTTGTTTCCGATTCCAGTGCCCTAAGTGCCCTGAACACTTTTGTGAAAAATATTATCAGTTCTCAGCGGTAAAAATGCCGGGCAAACCACCCGGCTGTGCAATAACAAGTAGCAGTTATATAAGCGGCTTAACACGACCGAAAGCCGTAGCGGTGGCAGAATGCGATGAAACGCAATTAATTCTGTTGGTTAAGAAGTTTAGGTTTGATGTATTTTCCACAAATAATAGAAGAATCAATTAATCGCCCTTAAAGATATATCTAAAAAATATCATCTGTGAATCCAGCGATACCTTCCTCACCCAGCCAACCCACAAGGTGGCTGACCTCGGGTGAATGTACGACACGCAGAATCTCTTTCGCTCGCCCTGGCCCAATCCCGGCAAGGCGCTGCCAGTCAGCCTGGGTACGCAGTGCAACCTGAGCCCAGTGTTCATCAGCAAAAGACCGAAAATAGTGTTCCGGGAGTGGAACACCCAGTGCTCTGACCCAACGGACAAAAGGTTGCTGGCGAGTATGCAATAACTGTTGCCACAGATTGACGGTATGGGCGGCTGAGATACCCGGTGTTCGTGCCAGGGCTTCTTCATTTAATTGTAGCCAGGAAAAAATATGCTCAAATTGGTGATGTTCAGTAAGAGCACGCCATCGCCCCGGCCCAAAACCTTTCAGGTCAAGTGCCTGAGGTTGTGCTAACCCGTTCAGCCGGGCAAGGAATTGCTCCTTGCAATACTCAGGCTGAGGAGAAAAACAACTTAACGCATGAAAACGTGTTGAATCGGGTGGGTCTGGTTTGATTCGTTCAGCCACACGCCATAACACATCATCCAGACGGGGGATTCCCTGCCCAGCCAGGCTGATTACAACCTGATCCCCTGGCGCGATGTCCCATTCCTGCCAGCGCTGGACGGACCCAAGGCTAACCTTCTTCACCTGCTTATCATCTATTTGCACCGGATGAAGGGTTGCCACAACGGTCACTTTGCCTGTACGCCCAACAGTAAAATGGATCCGTTTCACCTCAGCAATTTGTTGTTGAGGGGGGTATTTCCAGGCAACCAGCCAGCTATTCTCACCGGGACGCCAGTATTCTGCCGGCGCGGCATGTTCTGCTCTAATAATGATGCCATCGGTAGCAAAAGGTAAGGGAGAACGGAACCATGTGTCACGCCAGTGCGCAACATCAGCTACGGACGCCACCGGCTGTGACCAGCCAGATGTCAAAGTGAACCCAGCCTCAGATAACACAGAAAATTGCCGGGACAACTCTTGCGGGCCATCCGGCCAGGCCCAGATAAAAAGACCAATACGGCTAAGGTGTAACCCGGGTGCCTTACGCATCATCGCACCCGCGACATAAGCCCTGGCATTCAAACTACCATCACGTTGTTGCACATGCCCAGGCACCCCAGCCTGCAAAAAAAGCTCACCCTGCAGCACAGCATTGGCCAGTAAACCTTGCGTTTTTTGGGGCAAACCGGTGAGAAACGGGATCCGGTCGCTCCAGTCTTCTCCCTGCAACCCATCCCCACGGCTAAGCAGTCGGGTGGGTTTTCCATCCTGATAAACCAGTGTAATGGCCACACCATCTACTTTAGGTTGTACCCACAACGCCGTTTTTCCTGACATCCAGCGAGCCACAGCAGCCATGTCTGATAACTTTTTAACCCCTGTATGAGCAACAGGATGCCAGTGCTTCCCAGGCCTGGCCTGAATGGCATCATTTCCTGCTGCCGCATACTGAAAGCAACGCTGCCAAAACGCCAGGCGGCTACGAATCTGGTCATAAAGTTCATCGTCAATTTCACTCACACCGTTTTGCCAGTATGCGGTATCCCACGCGGATACCTGAGCAGACAACGCGGATATTTCATGGCCTGCGCGCAGGGGTGACCAGTTCGGGCACTGGGCCTGCACGAAAGAAATGCACAGCAACTGAATGAGTAATAAAACTATTTTCATACTCACCTCCTGAGTCCGTTCACTGTACGCGACAGAAAAGAGTGCGAATATGTTGAAAAGATACGTTTGCGAAACATGCCGAAAACAAACTGGTGTGTTGCATTCTGCACAACAAAAATCAGGAATCCCGAACGAAAAATAAAGAAATTACAGCCTGAAAACAGACAAAAGCTACGTAATGGCGGGAGGTTGTGTATAATAAGCGCGTATTACTCACTTCTTTATTTCGAATCGAATACTCATGGCTCAAGGCACGCTTTATATTGTTTCCGCGCCAAGTGGTGCGGGGAAATCCAGTCTCATTCAGGCGTTACTGAAAACTCAGCCACTGTATGACACACAGGTTTCCGTTTCTCATACCACCCGTTCTGCGCGCCCGGGCGAAATTCATGGTGAACACTACTATTTTGTTAACCATGACGAGTTTCGACAAATGATTGCAGAAGACGCTTTTCTGGAACATGCGGAAGTCTTTGGGAATTACTACGGCACGTCTCGCCACACTATTGAACAAGTCCTGTCGACGGGTGTGGATGTTTTTCTGGATATCGACTGGCAAGGTGCCCAGCAAATCCGCAACAAAATGCCGCAAGCGCGCAGTATTTTCATTCTTCCACCATCAAAAGTGGAACTGGACCGCCGCTTGCGTGGCCGTGGTCAGGATAGTGAAGACGTCATTACCCGCCGGATGGCTCAGGCTGTTGCGGAAATGAGCCACTATGCCGAGTATGATTACCTTATTGTGAATGATGACTTTGATACCGCCCTGGGCGATTTAAAGACTATCATTCGGGCTGAACGCCTGCGTATGGGGCGACAAAAGCAACGTCATGATGCTTTAATCAGCAAACTATTGGCAGACTGAACCCGGATTCAGTATCATGCCCAGTCATTTCTTCACCTGTGGAGCACTTTAAATATGGCACGCGTAACTGTTCAGGACGCTGTAGAGAAAATTGGTAACCGTTTTGACCTGGTACTGGTCGCTGCGCGTCGCGCCCGCCAAATGCAGGCAGGCGGCAAAGATCCGCTGGTACCGGAAGAAAACGATAAACCCACCGTTATCGCACTGCGTGAAATCGAAGAAGGTTTGATTAACAACCAAATCCTCGATGTGCGTGAACGCCAGGAACAGCAAGAGCAGGAAGCCGCTGAATTGCAGGCTGTTACCGCGATTGCTGAAGGTCGTCGTTAATAACTCTGTAGGCACCCCTTGTACCTGTTTGAAAGCCTTAATCAACTGATTCAACATTACTTGCCTGAGGACCAAATTAAGCGCCTCAGGCAGGCATATCTTGTTGCGCGTGATGCTCACGAGGGGCAAACTCGTTCAAGTGGTGAACCCTATATAACGCACCCTGTCGCTGTAGCTTGTATTCTGGCCGAAATGAAACTCGACCACGAAACACTCATGGCGGCACTGCTGCACGATGTTATCGAAGATACTCCGGCAACCTACCAGGATATGGAACAGTTGTTTGGGAAAACTGTTGCCGAACTGGTCGAAGGGGTATCAAAACTCGATAAACTGAAATTCCGCGATAAGAAAGAAGCGCAGGCTGAAAACTTTCGCAAAATGATCATGGCGATGGTGCAGGATATCCGCGTCATTCTGATCAAGCTTGCAGACCGTACCCACAACATGCGCACGCTGGGATCTTTACGCCCGGATAAACGCCGCCGTATTGCACGAGAAACGCTGGAAATATACAGCCCACTGGCTCACCGCTTAGGTATTCATCACCTGAAAACTGAGCTGGAAGAGTTAGGTTTCGAAGCACTCTACCCTAACCGTTATCGGGTCATCAAAGAAGTGGTAAAAGCGGCGCGCGGTAACCGCAAAGAGATGATCCAGAAAATCCTTTCTGAAATTGAAGGGCGGTTGCAAGAGGCAGGTATAGCCTGTCGCGTCAGTGGCCGGGAAAAGCACCTTTATTCGATTTACTGCAAAATGGTGCTGAAAGAGCAACGCTTTCATTCCATCATGGATATCTATGCTTTTCGCGTAATCGTTAAAGATGTGGACACCTGTTACCGTGTTTTGGGGCAGATGCACAGCCTGTATAAACCCCGTCCGGGCCGGGTTAAAGACTACATAGCTATACCAAAAGCCAACGGATACCAGTCATTGCATACCTCAATGATTGGCCCCCATGGTGTACCCGTTGAAGTCCAGATCCGTACAGAAGATATGGACCAAATGGCGGAGATGGGGGTAGCTGCGCACTGGGCCTATAAAGGCCATGGTGAAAGCAGTACTACCGCGCAAATTCGGGCTCAGCGCTGGATGCAAAGCCTGCTCGAATTACAACAAAGCGCCGGTAACTCGTTTGAATTTATCGAAAGTGTGAAATCTGATCTGTTCCCGGATGAGATTTACGTTTTCACCCCGGAAGGGCGTATTGTTGAGCTCCCTGCCGGTGCCACCCCCGTCGATTTTGCCTATGCGGTACACACAGACATTGGTCATGCCTGTGTCGGTGCCCGTGTAGACCGCCAGCCTTATCCACTTTCCCAACCGCTTTCCAGCGGGCAAACTGTGGAAATCATCACAGCACCGGGGGCTCGTCCTAATGCCGCATGGCTGAACTTTGTGGTCAGTTCGCGGGCACGGGCTAAAATCCGCCAGGCGCTCAAGAACCTCAAGCGTGATGACTCTGTAAGCCTGGGCCGCCGCCTGTTAAGCCATGCATTAGGTGGGAGCCGTAAGCTTGCTGAGATCCCGGCAGAGAATCTGCAACGGGAACTGGAACGCATGAAGCTCGGGTCTCTGGATGACCTGTTGGCAGAGATTGGCCTCGGTAACGCCATGAGTGTTGTGGTGGCAAAAAATCTGACTCACGGTGAAAACAGTGTACAGCATCAAGCGCCATCCGCTGAAAACCGGGCTCACCTGCCAATAAAAGGCGCTGATGGTGTGATGGTGACATTTGCAAAATGCTGCCGTCCAATTCCTGGCGACCCAATTATTGCACATGTCAGTCCGGGGAAAGGGCTGGTTATTCACCATGAATCCTGCCGTAACATCAAGGGATACCAGAAAGAGCCAGAAAAATTCATGGCTGTTGAGTGGGATAAGGAAACCGAGCAAGAATTTATCACCGAAATCAAGGTGGATATGTTCAACCACCAGGGCGCTCTGGCTAACCTGACCGCTGCGATTAATGCTTCTGGTTCTAATATTCAAAGCCTGAATACTGAAGAGAAAGATGGGCGGGTGTACAGTGCATTTATTCGCCTGACAGCCCGGGATCGCGTACATCTGGCTAATATTATGCGCAAAATCCGCGTCATGCCGGACGTCATTAAAGTTAACCGCAACAGAAATTAAGCGTTTATGAATCCACAACGTTATGCGCGTATCTGCGAAATGCTCGCCCACCGCCAGCCAGACCTGACTGTGTGCATGGAGCAGGTCCATAAACCGCATAACGTATCGGCTATCATTCGTACTGCAGATGCCGTGGGCGTACAGGAAGTTCATGCCGTATGGCCTGGGCACAAGTTGCGTACCACGGTGTCTACAGCAGCCGGAAGTAATAGCTGGGTAGATGTTAAAACGCACCGCACTATCCAAAACGCTGTCACAACGCTCAAAGCGCGTGGCATGCAGATCCTCGCCACTCATCTTTCAGATAGCGCCGTTGATTTTCGGGAAATCGACTACACTCGCCCTACCTGCATTCTTATGGGCCAGGAAAAAACAGGCATTACTCAGGAAGCGCTGGCACTGGCTGATCAGGACATTATCATTCCGATGACTGGCATGGTGCAGTCGTTAAATGTTTCTGTTGCATCGGCACTCATTCTGTATGAAGCACAACGCCAGCGCCAAAACGCAGGTATGTATGCACGGGAAAACAGTATGTTGCCAGACAGCGTTCAGCAACGGCTTTTGTTTGAAGGTGGTTACCCGGTGCTGGCTAAAGTCGCCAAACGCAAAGGCCTGCCCTACCCGCTGATTAACCATGCCGGGGAAATAGAGGCAGAGGCCAGTTGGTGGGCCAGAATGCAGTCAGCGGAATAATGCCATGAAAGGCCGCCTGCTGGATGCCATCCCTCTCAGTACACTGACTGGTGTAGGTGCCAGCCAGAGCAATAAACTGGCAAAAATCGGCCTTCATACCATCCAGGATCTCCTGCTACATCTCCCGTTACGCTACGAAGACCGCACGCAACTCTATGCAATAGGGGATTTGCTGCCAGGTGTTTACGCAACCGTTGAGGGGGAAGTACTGAACTGCACCGTGCAATTTGGCAGGCGTCGCATGATGGTATGCCAGATAAGCGATGGTAGCGGTATTCTGACCATGCGGTTTTTCAATTTTAATGCAGCAATGAAAAACAGCCTGGCAACAGGGCGGCGAGTACTGGCTTATGGCGAAGCAAAGCGCGGTAACCACGGGGCAGAGATGATTCACCCGGAGTATCGTTTACAGGATGATGCCAGTGCGCCTGCATTACAGGAAACGCTGACCCCGGTTTACCCCACAACAGAAGGTGTGCGCCAGGCTACGCTACGTAAACTCACCGACCAGGCGCTGGAACTGCTGGACAGCTGCGCCATTGCAGAGCTATTGCCACAAGAGCTGGCACAGGGAATGCTGAGCCTTCAGCAGGCATTGCACACACTCCACCGCCCCCCGCCTTCATTACAACTGGCTGATCTGGAAGCCGGGCAACATCCTGCTCAGCGCCGCCTGATTATGGAAGAGTTACTGGCGCATAACCTGAGTATGCTGGCGTTAAGGGCAGGAGCACGGCGTTATCACGCACGCCCTTTGCCTGAAGATGATGCACTCAAGCATAACTTTCTCACCCAGCTCCCTTTTGCTCCCACAGGCGCGCAGCAACGCGTTGTGGCGGAAATTGAGCGGGATATGGCACAGGATACACCGATGATGCGTCTGGTTCAGGGCGATGTCGGGTCAGGGAAGACGCTGGTTTCCGCCCTTGCAGCGTTACGTGCGATTGCCGATGGGTGCCAGGTGGCATTAATGGCACCCACTGAATTACTGGCTGAACAGCATGCAGCTAACTTTGCAGCCTGGTTTGAACCACTCGGGATTCAGGTGGGCTGGCTGGCGGGAAAACAGAAGGGTAAAGCACGTCAGGCTCAACAGGAAGCCATCGCCAGCGGCCAGGTACAAATGATTGTTGGCACCCATGCTATTTTCCAGGAACAGGTTGAGTTTCATAACCTGGCTCTGGTAATTATTGATGAACAGCACCGCTTTGGGGTCCACCAGCGCCTGGCTTTGTGGGAAAAAGGTGAGAAACAAGGCTTCCACCCACACCAGTTAATTATGACCGCAACCCCTATACCCCGCACACTTGCGATGACAGCCTATGCAGATCTGGATACCTCGGTAATTGATGAATTACCACCGGGCAGAACACCAGTGACAACGGTTGCCATTCCTGATTCTCGCCGCCCGGATATTATTGAGCGCGTTCGCCATGCCTGTGCACAAGAAGGGCGTCAGGCTTACTGGGTGTGTACGTTGATTGAAGAATCTGAGCTACTGGAAGCCCAGGCAGCGGAAGCGACATGGGAGGAGCTAAAAAACACGTTGCCAGATTTATCTGTTGGTCTGGTTCATGGCCGCATGAAACCGCAAGAAAAGCAGGCGGTCATGCAGGATTTTAAATCCGGAAAACTGCATCTGCTAGTTGCTACCACGGTAATTGAAGTTGGGGTTGATGTTCCCAACGCCAGTCTGATGATCATTGAAAACCCGGAGCGCCTTGGGCTGGCCCAGTTACACCAGTTACGAGGGCGTGTTGGCCGTGGTGCGGTAGCCTCACATTGTGTCCTGCTCTACAAATCACCGTTATCCAAAACGGCGCAAATGCGTTTGCAGGTGCTGCGCGACAGTAACGATGGGTTTGTGATTGCTCAAAAAGACCTGGAAATTCGAGGGCCGGGGGAATTACTGGGCACCAGGCAAACCGGGAATGCCGAGTTTAAAGTCGCAGACCTGTTACGCGACCAGAGAATGATACCGGAAGTACAACGCGTAGCGCGCCACATTCATGAAAAATACCCCCAACAGGCACTCGCTCTCATTGAGCGCTGGATGCCAGAAACTGAGCGTTATTCTAATGCCTGATACCCCACGGTTATCAAAACCGCAGGGTATTGTTTAACATGCAATGTGTTATGCACCAAAAATTGGCAGTAATAAATAGAGCTTAATGACCAGCGCATTCACAATATCAATGAAGAATGCACCCACCATGGGAACCACCAGAAACGCCATATGTGATGGCCCGAAACGGTCAGTAATTGCCTGCATATTCGCAATAGCCGTTGGCGTTGCCCCCAGGCCAAATCCACAATGCCCGGCAGCCAGTACAGACGCATCATAGTTCTTGCCCATCAATCGCCATGTCACGAAGATAGCATACAGCGCCATGGACAGTGCCTGCACCGCCAGAATCGCCAGCATCGGCAATGCCAGAGAAGCCAGTTCCCATAATTTCAGGCTCATTAATGCCATGGCAAGAAACAAGGAAAGACTGACGTTACCGAGAACTGATACCGCTCGATCAAATACCTGGTAGAAACCAATAGCAGATAGAGTATTACTGAGGATGACACCGACAAACAACACGCAAACAAATGTAGGCAGTTCAAGTACTGTCCCTTGCAACAGCTGAGCGACAATGCGCCCCAGTGTCAAGCAAATGGCAATCATGGCAATGGTTTCCACCAGTACCAGTGAAGTGATCATGCGGCCAATATCTGGCTTTTCGAATGCAGTGGGTACAGCGTTATCATCCGGAGTACCGTCCGGTGTGGATGAATGTTTGACCAGATAACGTGCGACCGGGCCACCAATCAGCCCACCCAGCACCAAACCAAATGTTGCGCAGGCCATTGCCACTTCAGTCGCATTTTCAAACCCGTAACGCTCGGTAAACAGTTTACTCCACGCAGCACCTGTACCATGCCCACCAGACAGCGTAATCGACCCGGCCAACAATCCCATTAACGGGTCAAGCCCCAACACCTTTGCCATACCAATACCGATGGCGTTCTGCATTAGTAACAGACCGACAACAACAATCAAAAATGTACCAAGGACTTTGCCGCCCGAGCGCAGACTGGCGATATTGGCATTCAACCCAATAGTGGCAAAAAAAGCCAGCATTAACGGGTCTTTCAACGACATATCAAACTCAACTTCCCAGTCAGTTGTGAGTTTGAGCAATAGCAATGCCAGAGCGACCAGTAAGCCACCCGCGACGGGTTCAGGAATAGTGTATTTTTTCAGGATTGGTACGGTTTGAACCAGTTTGCGCCCCAGCAATAGGACAAGGGTCGCCGCGACCAGCGTAGATAAGGTATCGAGATGAAACATATTGAAATACTCCATGTGCGCATCAGTTGCTGCACGCTATCGTCCTGTAATAAGAAATATCACCAAAAAGTGGATAGACGCATCATTCTAACTAAAAAACAGCCAGAGATTAGCATAAAAACCAGATTTGCCGTTATTAACATCGTTGTTACAAAAAGCAACCGTTTGCTTTTACCATTTAGTCCGATAAAATCACCGCTTTTCCACCATGAGATATCCCAATAATGTCCGCCAGCCATTCAGAAGCAGAAAGTGCGCAAACGGTTGCCCAGCCATTGCGTAACAGTGAACTTATTTATCACCTGGAAGACAGGCCGCCTTTGCCGCAAACCTTGTTTGCTGCCTGCCAGCACTTGTTGGCCATGTTTGTCGCGGTAATCACTCCTGCACTATTAATCTGCCAGGCGCTGGGGTTACCAGCTGCGGATACTCAACACATCATTAGCATGTCGCTATTTGCTTCCGGTGTGGCATCTATCATTCAAATTAAAGCCTGGGGACCAGTCGGTTCAGGTTTATTATCCATTCAGGGAACCAGCTTTAACTTCGTATCTCCATTAATTATGGGAGGCCTGGCACTGAAAAATGGCGGTGCGGATATCCCTACAATGATGGCGGCGCTGTTTGGCACATTGATGCTGGCAAGCTGTACCGAAATGGTACTGTCGCGCGTTCTGCACCTTGCCCGGCGCATTATCACACCACTGGTTTCCGGCGTAGTGGTCATGATTATCGGGTTATCACTGATTCAGGTCGGCCTGACGTCTATTGGTGGTGGTTACGCTGCCATGAACGACCACAGCTTTGGCTCCCCTAAAAACCTGTTACTGGCTGGGATAGTTCTGGCCGTCATTATTCTGCTTAACCGCCAGCGTAACCCTTATTTACGGGTTGCATCGCTGGTGATTGCCATGGCAATCGGCTACCTTGCTGCAGGGCTTATGGGCATGCTGCCCGACAACACCACAGCCGCTAACCAGTCGCTGATTATGGTTCCAACGCCGCTTTATTACGGCCTCGGCTTTGACTGGAATCTGTTGGTTCCGCTGATGTTGGTATTTATGGTGACCTCGCTGGAAACAATTGGTGATATTACGGCCACATCGGATGTCTCAGAACAACCGGTGTCCGGGCCGTTATACATGAAGCGCCTGAAAGGTGGTGTCCTGGCAAATGGCCTGAACTCAATGGTTTCCGCTATTTTCAATACCTTCCCGAACTCCTGCTTTGGGCAAAACAACGGAGTGATTCAGTTAACCGGTGTAGCAAGCCGCTATGTCGGTTTTGTGGTTGCACTGATGCTCATCATTTTGGGCCTGTTTCCAGCTGTGAGTGGATTTGTACAACATATTCCTGAACCTGTTCTGGGTGGTGCCACCATTGTGATGTTTGGCACCATAGCTGCTTCAGGTGTCCGAATTGTGTCTCGTGAACCGTTAAACCGCCGTGCCATTCTGATAATTGCATTGTCGCTGGCGGTGGGTTTGGGCGTTTCTCAGCAGCCGTTGATTCTACAGTTTGCGCCTGACTGGCTGAAAAATATGCTCTCTTCCGGGATTGCCGCAGGTGGGATCACCGCTATCCTGCTTAACCTGATTTTCCCGCAAGAAAAAGAAAAACAATAACGGCTGTGTTATTCGGTATTAGCCCGGTTGCAAAACCGGGCTAATACCAACATGTTTTCCCGGCATTCTGCCTGTTTTCTCGCCATTCCTTGCTTACGGATGTAACTCCTCACATATCCACCCTTGAGGTCTGTATATTTTTAAGGCATAACACCCGAATGATATCTGCGCAGGATGGAAGACTATGAAATTCGCAGGAAAGTTAATTTTCGCACTGCTGCTCGTCGTCTTTGCGGTGCTGGTTGCAGGGTATTTTGTGGTGCAAACCCCGTGGGGCACCGGAAAAATTGTCCGCTGGGTGAATAACAACACAGGTTATGATTTAAAAATTCAGTCTGTTTCGCACTCCTGGCGTTCCCCGGACCATGTCATGTTGTCTGGTGTTACATTTGGCAGAAAGGGCCATTCAGCCACCCTGGTGGCAAAGCAGGTGGATATTGGCCTGAGTGCACGGCAGTTTTCAGAGCCTCTGCATGTGGATACCATCCTGTTAGAGGGCGGTACCCTGAACTTATTACCTTCTGCCGCACCACTACCTTTTCAGGCTGAGCGGTTACAACTCACCAACATGGCTATTAACAGCCCGGAGACTGGCTGGGATCTCACCGCACAGCGGGTAAGTGGTGGGCTGGTGCCCTGGAAACCTGAACCCGGCAGTATTCTGGGGCGAAACACCCAAATACAGCTCAGTGCCGGTTCGTTGTCACTGAATGGTATCCCGGCTACAAATGTACTGATACAGGGCAAAATCGCTCAGCAGGAAGTTATTCTGCAAACCGTGGGCGCTGATATCGCACGCGGAGCATTAACAGCCAGTGCCCGGCGCAATTCTGACGGTAGTTGGGAAATTGAGATGCTACGGCTTAATGATATTCGCCTGCAAACGGCTAAATCACTGGTGGATTTTCTGGCCCCGTTAACCACCCCACCTTCATTAATGATTGACCGGCTGGAAGTGACCGGCGCTCGCATGGAAGGGCCACAATGGGCAATTACCGATTTGAACTTCAGCCTGCGCAACCTGACCCTGGCAAAAGGCGAATGGAGCAGCAGTGACGGGCAAATATCCCTGAATGCCAGCGATATTATTTATGGGCCGTTCCAGTTCACAGACCCAATTTTTAATGCAGATTTGTCTGCAGATGGCATCAAAATCCGCCAGTTTTCGTCACGCTGGGAGCGCGGGATGATTCGTGCCGACGGGCAGTGGTTGCGACAATCTCATACTCTGGCACTGAATGAGGTTGCCGTTGCCGGGCTGGAATACACACTACCCGCACAGTGGAAAACCTGGTGGCAAACCGCTTTGCCAGACTGGCTTCGGACGCTGACTGTTGGGCGTTTTTCCGCCAGCCGTAATTTACTGATTGATATTAATCCCGATTTTCCCTTCCAGTTTACCTCACTGGATGGTGATGGCACTGGCCTTACACTGGTAAAAGATAATCAGTGGGGAATCTGGCAGGGTAAGCTGAACTTTGCCGCCGCAGGGGCAACCTTCAATAAAGTAGATGTCCGGCGACCATCTGTCAGTTTGACGGCCACACCTGATAATATTGCAGTAACAGAGCTCAGCGCGTTTACAGATAAAGGGTTGCTTGATGCTAAAGCGCAGGTAAGCCAGACAGCAGAACGGGCAATCTCGTTACAGCTTTCAGGGAAAGGGGTTCCCCTGAATATTCTGCATAACTGGGGTTGGCCAGACGTTCCGCTTTCTGGCAATGGTAACCTGCAATTGTCACTGCAAGGTCGTTTACAGGCCGGGTTACCCCTTGCGCCCGGCATGAATGGCACACTACACCTGACAGACAGCAAAGGCGAGCAGGCTCAGCAAACCATGCATCAGGGAACCGTCACGGGGAGTTAACCCTTACTCCTCCTCATTCCCACCCGCTTCCAGCGCACCGAACGGTTGCGCCGGAAGCACCATATACACCCCTTCGAATACTGCTCCCAGATGGTCATCGCCAAATAATTTAACCTGCAACTGTACGCGTGATTTGCGCCCACGGGCCAGGCGGTCAAGATCACCACTGAGTGTTTCAAGGCTGGCCTCAGCCCCCGGTTTACCGGCGATCGGCTTGCTGTAGCGAATGTGTGCATCAGCCAAAATAATGGTTCCGCCTAAATGGCGCTCACGTAGCATCAGCCAGATAAGCCCCCAACCGGTCAGTGTTGCCAGCGAGAATAAGCTCCCGGCAAATAAGGTATGATGCGGGTTTTGGTTACCTGTTTCCGGCATGGTGGTAATAAACTTCTGCCCGGTATACTGCAAAATGCGCACACCCATTTTCTCACTCAATGGAATGTGCTGATACCAGGCCTGCTGAAGCTGACCACACCAGTCGGCACGGTGCAAAATATCATCCAGTGTCTGGATGGGTTTTATCATCAGAAAATGGCGTACCGGTGTAGTCTGAGGCGTGGTTATTTCCCCCTGGTTCACGAAGCCCAGTTTGGCAAAGAACTCAACAGCATCTTCACGGGCACTACAAACCACACGTTTTACACCTTCCTGCCGGGCAACAGATTCCAGTGTCATCGCCACCAGTGTCCCCAGGCCTTTATCCTGAACGGAGGGATCAACAGCCATAAAGCGAATCGCTGCTTCATTATCAGCATTCACATACAGCCGGCCAACTGCGACAGGATTACCTTCTTCATCCACAACCATTTGATGGTGCGCCATTGCATCCCAGGCATCACGTTCAGAGCCTTTTGGCTGGTGCAAAGGTTTGCGCAGCATCTCCCAGCGAAATTGGTAGTAGCGTTCAAGTTCTTCTTCTGTTTGTGGTACGCGCAGGTGATACATATGCGTATTCTCTCTTGTCGCCCGATATCGTTGCAGGGCCAGGTGGTTCATGTTTGCAACCAGAACGTTACCGGGCCGTCATTCACCAAAGACACCTTCATATCCGCAGCAAAACGCCCGGTTTCCGTTGCGACTCCCTGCATACGGCAACGCTCAACAAAATATTCGTAAAATGCATTCGCCATGTCTGGTGGTGCACCACGAGAAAACCCCGGACGCATGCCACGGCTGGTATCTGCCGGCAATGTAAACTGAGAAACCACCAGAACGCTGCCACCAGCCTGCTGAACATTCAGGTTCATTTTGTCATTTTCGTCCTGAAAAATGCGGTAACCAAGCACACGCTCACACAAACGATCTGCTTTCTGGTGGGTATCTTCTTTTTCGACACCTAATAACACTAAAAGTCCGGGACCAATCTGACCAGTAATCATGTCATCCACCTTTACGCAGGCTTCAGACACACGTTGTATTAAAGCAATCATGATGAATTCTTATTGGATGAATGGAGACAATCAAGTCAGGTAACCGGGTTGTGTTCAGCAAACCAGGCAGGAATACGTTTACGATCATCGACTAATACACTGGTTATACCCAATTGCTGAGCCGCATTAATATTCTCATGGTTGTCATCAAAAAATACGGCATCACTGGCTGCCACACCTTCCTGGCTCAGGACATATTGATAAATCTCAGGTTCAGGTTTACGCATCCCGATTTCATGAGAAAGGTAGACATGTGAAGCAGCATCATCCACTTCAGGCCAGCGCTCACGCCAGAACAACGTATGCAACAGGTTGGTATTAGACAACACCACCACTCGCTGTTGCTGCGAGCGCAATGAGCGCATGATATCGATAACCTCAGGGCGCAAACCCACAAATACAGCCTGCCAGCCTTCAGTAAATTGCTCCGGGCTCAGGGGTAAACACAGTTCATGTGACATATTCTGAATAAACACATCATCACTAATTTCCCCACGCTCATGGCGCTGAAAACTCTCCCCCATATGAAAACGCTCCTTTACTCTGGCCAGCGGTACATGGGTATAGTGGCTCCAGGTGCCAAGCACACGGTTAAAGTCGATATCGATAATGACATTCCCAAGGTCAAAGATATAAAGCATTGCATCTTCTCCAGTGAGGCCATGGAGAATTAACTGTAGCGGTAATCGCTTGATTTGACTATCCGGCAGGTAACAAGAAGGCATAAAAAAACCCCGCCAAAAAAGACGGGGTTCTGTACCAGCGAAAGAAAAACGTGATTATTCTTTCGGACCGCGAGTGGCGCGACGGCGATCGTTTTCAGTCAGATGACGTTTACGCAGACGAACAGAAGTTGGCGTTACTTCTACCAGTTCGTCATCATCGATAAACTCCAGCGCCTGCTCCAGGGTCATTTTAACCGGCGGAGACAGAGTAGTCGCTTCGTCAGTACCGGATGCACGCATGTTGGTCAGTTTTTTACCCGTCAGGCAGTTCACAGTCAGGTCGTTAGAGCGGCTGTGAATACCGATGATCTGGCCTTCATACACTTCAGCACCATGGCCGAGGAACAACTTACCGCGATCCTGCAGGCTGTACAGTGCATAAGCAACTGCTTTACCCTGACCATTGGAAATCAGTACGCCGTTCTGGCGCTGACCGATTTCACCCGGACGCAGGTCATCATAGTGGCTGAATGAAGCGTAAAGCAGACCAGTACCAGAAGTCATGGTCATGAATTCAGTACGGAAGCCAATCAGACCACGGCTTGGAATGATGTAATCAAGACGAACGCGGCCTTTGCCATCTGGCATCATGTCACGCATTTCACCTTTACGCAGGCCCAGTGCTTCCATTACAGAACCCTGGTGCTGTTCTTCGATATCCAGCGTTACCTGCTCAAACGGTTCCTGAGTACGGCCATCAATTTCACGGAAGATAACTTTAGGACGAGACACCGCCAGTTCGAAACCTTCACGACGCATGTTTTCAATCAGGACAGACAGGTGCAGTTCACCACGACCAGAAACACGGAAAGCATCCGGGTCTGGGGTTTCTTCAACACGCAGAGCTACGTTGTGCACCAGTTCTTTTTTCAGTCGGTCAAGAATCTGACGGGAAGTAACGAACTTACCTTCTTTACCACAGAACGGAGAGGTGTTTACGCAGAAGAACATGGTCACAGTCGGTTCATCGACTGTCAACGCAGGCAGAGCTTCTACATTGTTCGGATCACAGATGGTGTCGGAAATATTCAGATCACCCAGACCCGTGATTGCAATGATATCGCCGGCTTCAGCAGAAGCAGACTCAATACGTTGCAGACCCATGTGGCCCAGAACCTGGCCAACTTTGCCATTACGACGTTTGCCTTCGCTGTCGACAATGGTGACTTGCTGGTTCGGTTTAACCACGCCGCGTTTGATACGCCCAATGCCGATAACACCAACATAGTTGTTGTAATCCAGCTGGGAGATTTGCATCTGGAACGGGCCATTCAGGTCAACACTTGGCGGTGCCACATGTTTGACAATGGCTTCGAACAGCGGAGTCATGTCTTCAGCCATGTCTTCGTGATCAAGACCTGCGATACCATTTAACGCAGAAGCGTAAACAATAGGGAAGTCCAGCTGTTCGTCAGTTGCACCCAGGTTAACGAACAGGTCGAACACCTGATCAACAACCCAGTCAGGGCGTGCGCCAGGACGGTCAACTTTGTTGATAACCACAATTGGTTTCAGACCGTAGGCAAACGCTTTTTGCGTTACGAAACGAGTCTGCGGCATCGGGCCATCCATTGCGTCTACCAGCAGCAGAACTGAGTCAACCATGGACATAACGCGTTCTACTTCACCACCAAAGTCGGCGTGCCCTGGGGTGTCCACGATATTGATGCGGTAGTCGCGCCAGTTAATGGCGGTATTTTTCGCGAGGATGGTAATCCCACGCTCTTTCTCCAGGTCGTTGGAGTCCATGACGCGCTCGGTCAGCTCATTACGCTCACCAAACGTGCCAGATTGTTGCAGCAGCTTGTCGACCAGGGTGGTTTTACCATGGTCAACGTGCGCAATAATGGCGATGTTACGCAGATTTTCGATCACAACTTTGCCTCAGGCATTAGGAATAGCGCGCTATTGTACACGTATTAATCGAAGGACTGAACAGGATCACAAACATCTATTGCTAACAAGCTTACATTTCAGGGTTTGTGATCATTTTCACGAAGCACAGATTTGCACCAGTGCGCATTTATGCACCACAAAAGCGCATCACATTAGCACGCATGCACTATAATAGTGCATACTTTCCATTGTGGTGCAGTGCGTTTTCACGGTGGTGCGCATCATAACGCCTTTTGGGCTATTTTTGAAAGTTGGCACAGTTTTCGCTTAATCAAAATTACGGCAAACGCATTTTTTGAAGTGTTTGAAGTATTCGTTACCACGACGACAATGACAATTCCAGGAGATTTAAGTATGTCCGCAGAACACGTTTTGACGATGCTGAATGAACATGATGTGAAGTTCGTTGATTTGCGCTTCACCGATACTAAAGGCAAAGAACAGCACGTCACTATTCCAGCCCACCAGGTTAACGCTGACTTTTTCGAAGAAGGCAAAATGTTCGATGGTTCTTCCATCGGTGGCTGGAAAGGTATCAACGAATCAGACATGGTACTGATGCCAGACGCCTCTACCGCTGTTCTGGATCCATTCTATGAAGAGCCGACTCTGATCATCCGTTGCGACATTCTGGAACCTGCTACCATGCAGGGCTATGACCGCGACCCGCGCTCTATCGCAAAACGTGCTGAAGAATACCTGCGTTCTACCGGTATTGCTGATACCGTTCTGTTTGGGCCTGAGCCTGAATTCTTCCTGTTCGATGATGTTCGCTTCAAAAGTGACATCTCCGGTTGCCACGTTGCTATCGATGATATTGAAGCAGCATGGAACTCTGATACCAAATACGAAGGCGGTAACAAAGGTCACCGTCCTGCTGTGAAAGGTGGTTACTTCCCGGTTCCGCCAGTAGACTCATCACAAGACATCCGTTCTCAAATGTGTCTGACCATGGAACAGATGGGCCTGGTTGTTGAAGCTCACCACCACGAAGTTGCGACTGCTGGCCAGAACGAAGTGGCTACCCGCTTCAATACCCTGACCAAAAAAGCTGACGAAATCCAGATCTACAAATATGTGGTGCACAACGTTGCTCACGCATTTGGTAAAACAGCGACCTTTATGCCAAAACCGATGTTTGGTGATAACGGTTCTGGTATGCACTGCCACATGTCTCTGTCCAAAAACGGTGTAAACCTGTTCTCTGGCGACAAATATGCTGGCCTGTCAGAAGAAGCGCTGTTCTACATTGGTGGTGTTATCAAACACGCTAAAGCAATCAACGCCCTGGCTAACCCATCAACCAACTCTTACAAACGCCTGGTTCCGGGTTATGAAGCACCGGTTATGCTGGCTTACTCTGCCCGTAACCGTTCTGCCTCAATCCGTATTCCGGTGGTTGCATCTCCGAAAGCTCGCCGTATCGAAGTTCGCTTCCCGGACCCGGCTGCTAACCCGTACCTGTGCTTTGCTGCACTGATGATGGCTGGCCTGGACGGTATCAAAAACAAAATCCATCCTGGCGAAGCAATGGACAAAAACCTGTATGACCTGCCTGCAGAAGAAGCAGCAGAAATCCCACAGGTTGCAGGCTCTCTGGAAGAAGCACTGAACGCACTTGATGCAGACCGTGAGTTCCTGACTGCTGGTGGTGTATTCACTGATGATGCCATCGACGCTTACCTGGAACTGCGTCGTGCAGAAAACGATCGTGTGCGTATGACTCCGCATCCGGTTGAATTCGAGCTGTACTACAGCGTCTGATTTATTAAAGAGTCATTTTTTGTTGCCGTGGAAACTTTCAGCCCATCTTCGGATGGGCTTTTTTCTCCGACAATAAAGTTTTTTGCCTCTTTTTTGTACCAATATCTACAAAGCACCAAAACAGTGCACAACATTCGGAGACTGCTGAATGGCAAGCGGCGCACTGCCCGATGCTGGGCAGATCCTTAATTCTCTCATCAACAGCATTCTGCTGGTTGATGACAACCTGGCGGTTCACTATGCGAACCCGGCAGCGCAGCAACTTCTGGCGCAAAGTTCCCGCAAACTTTATGGAACGCCATTACCAGAATTGCTGAGCTACTTTTCGCTCAATATCGGGCTGATGCAAGAAAGCCTGAATGCCGGCCAGGGTTTTACTGATAACGAAGTGACGTTGGTGATTGATGGGCGCTCACATATTTTGTCGCTCACAGCGCAACGGTTGCCAGAAGGCTATATTCTGCTGGAAATGGCTCCGATGGATAACCAGCGTCGCCTGAGCCAGGAACAGTTGCAACAAGCGCAACAGGTCGCAGCCCGCGATTTAGTCAGAGGGCTGGCTCATGAAATTAAAAACCCGTTAGGTGGACTACGTGGTGCGGCGCAGTTACTCAATAAAGCGTTGCCAGACCCATCACTCACAGAATACACCAAGGTGATTATTGAGCAGGCAGACCGCCTGCGTAATCTGGTGGACAGATTGCTTGGCCCACAACAACCAGGCATGCATGTAACAGAAAGCATTCATAAAGTTGCCGAGCGGGTCGTTAAATTAGTGTCAATGGAACTGCCCGATAACGTTACCCTGGTCAGAGATTATGACCCCAGTCTTCCTGAGTTAGCGCATGACCCGGATCAAATTGAGCAGGTGTTACTCAACATCGTTCGTAATGCCCTCCAGGCGCTGGGGGAAGAGGGTGGTGAAATTACGCTGCGTACTCGTACGGCATTCCAGTTAACACTGCATGGTGTTCGTTACCGCCTTGCGGCCCGCATTGATATAGAAGATAACGGGCCCGGTATACCAGCACATTTACAGGATACGCTGTTCTACCCCATGGTCAGTGGCCGCGAAGGAGGTACTGGTTTAGGGTTATCCATTGCGCGCAATTTAATTGATCAGCATTCGGGAAAAATCGAATTTAACAGTTGGCCAGGCCATACCGAATTCTCGGTATACCTGCCCATTCGCCAGTGAGGTCTTTATGCAACGAGGGATAGTCTGGATCGTTGATGACGATAGCTCCATCCGTTGGGTGCTTGAACGCGCGCTCACTGGAGCCGGGTTGAGTTGTACCACCTTTGAAAATGGGAATGAAGTGCTGGATGCACTCGCGACAAAAACCCCGGATGTATTGTTGTCCGATATCAGGATGCCTGGCATGGATGGCCTGGCATTGTTAAAACAAATCAAACAACGCCACCCAATGTTACCGGTCATCATTATGACGGCACATTCCGATCTGGATGCTGCGGTAAGCGCCTACCAGCAAGGGGCTTTTGATTACCTGCCGAAACCTTTTGATATCGATGAAGCTGTCGCTCTGGTTGAACGTGCAATCAGCCATTATCAGGAGCAGCAGCAACCACGTAATGCACCTGTAAACGGCCCGACAACCGATATTATTGGTGAGGCGCCGGCAATGCAGGATGTATTTCGCATTATTGGCCGGTTATCCCGTTCTTCAATTAGTGTATTGATTAACGGTGAATCCGGTACTGGTAAAGAGCTGGTTGCCCATGCACTCCACCGCCACAGCCCGCGAGTGAAAGCGCCATTCATCGCACTGAATATGGCTGCCATTCCCAAGGACTTAATTGAATCAGAGCTGTTTGGTCATGAGAAAGGGGCATTTACCGGAGCCAACCAAATTCGCCAGGGGCGCTTTGAACAGGCAGATGGTGGCACACTGTTTCTTGATGAAATTGGTGATATGCCTCTTGATGTTCAAACACGCCTGTTGCGTGTGCTGGCCGACGGGCAATTTTACCGGGTGGGTGGCTATGCGCCGGTAAAAGTCGATGTACGTATTATTGCCGCAACGCACCAAAACCTGGAGCAACGAGTCCTGGAAGGGAAATTTCGTGAAGACCTTTTCCACCGGCTTAATGTTATCCGTGTTCATCTCCCACCGTTGCGTGAACGCAGGGAAGATATTCCTCGCCTTGCTCGCCATTTCCTGCAAATTGCGGCCCGGGAGTTAGGTGTGGAAACCAAACAACTGCACCCGGAAACAGAAGCAGCATTAACCAGGCTGGCCTGGCCCGGGAACGTGCGGCAATTAGAGAATACCTGTCGCTGGCTGACCGTTATGGCTGCTGGTCAGGAAGTGTTGATTCAGGACTTGCCCACAGAGCTATTTGAAAGTGTCGTGCCGGACAGTCCGACCCAGGCACTACCAGACAGTTGGGCTACGTTGCTGGCACAATGGGCAGACAGAGCACTGCGTTCCGGTCATCAAAACTTATTGTCTGAAGCACAACCAGAAATGGAACGGACATTATTGACGACAGCACTGCGTCATACCCAGGGCCATAAACAGGAAGCTGCACGTTTATTAGGCTGGGGAAGAAACACGCTGACCAGGAAGTTGAAAGAGTTAGGGATGGAGTGATGGTATGAATTGTAAAGATGCAAAGCTATCAGCAAATTGCTGCTATTTTGTACTTTACTGTCTCGTCAGGTTCAGTATGATCTATCGCGTTCACGCTGGAGAAACATCATGCTGGAATCCTTAATTCAGGTTGTGTCGCAAGGCGCAGACGCAGGCCTTGCTGCAAGCCATACCCCACAAACTGCGGTGGCAGCACTATTATGTGCAGCACTGATAAACTTCTTTAATTGAAGTCTGTTTGTGCTGTACAAATAAAAAAGCGGGATATTTATATTCCCGCTTTTTTATTGTTAAATCACCCGAGAAAATTGCTGCTGGCGTGCCTTTTGCCGTAAATACGAGTCGAAGCACATACATATATTACGAATCAGCAACCGCCCTTTTGCCGTTACCTGAACCGAGCAGTCATCTGTCGCCACCAGGCCATCTTTCTCAAGGGGAGCAAGCAATGCCAGGTCTTCAGAAAAATAATCATCAAACTGAAGTTGCCACAGCTGCGCAATATCATTTTTGTTAAGCCGGAAATTACATATCAGGTTTTTAATCACATCACGGCGAATACAGTCATCACGGGTCAACGAGATACCACGCCAGAGCGCATTTCCCCGTTCTTCAACTTGCTGGTAATAGCTTTTTAGTTCTTTCTGGTTCTGGCTATAACTATCCCCGATCATGCTAATCGCTGACACTCCCATACCCAATAAATCGGTATCCCCCTGAGTGGTGTACCCCTGAAAATTGCGGTGCAGAATACCAGCCCGTTGGGCTACAGCCAGTTCATCATCGGGGCGGGCAAAATGGTCCATACCAATAAACTGATAGCCGGATTCAGTAAGAAATTGAATAGTTTGCTGGAGGATATCCAGTTTCTGGCTGGCTGATGGCAAATCGCCATCTTTGATTTTGCGCTGTGCCGCAAATAATGACGGCAGATGTGCATAATTAAACACACTCAACCGGTCCGGGTTTAATTCCGCCACACGCTGTAAAGTAAACGCAAAGCTTTCCGGTGTCTGCTTCGGCAGACCATAGATTAAGTCGATATTAGTTGATGTAAACCCAAGGGATTTTGCCCGGTTCACCAGCGTAAAAATGAAGTCTTCATCCTGCTCACGGTTAACCAGGCGCTGAACTTCTTTATTAAAATCCTGGACTCCCATGCTTAGCCGGTTAAACCCTTCAGCACGCAAATGATCGAGAATATCCAGTTCTATTTCCCGGGGGTCAACTTCAATAGAAATTTCAGCCTGTGGCGCAAAATGAAAATTCTCACGCAACAACGACATCAGGCGAGTTATCTGGTCTTTAAGCAAAAAGGTCGGTGTACCGCCACCCCAGTGCAATTGGGTTACAGTGCGGGAAGCAAAAAGTGGTGACTGGTGCCGGATTTCTTTTTCAAGGAAATCGAGATACTGATCTGCTTTATGCTGTTGACGGGTTATCTGTTTATTACAGCCACAGAAGTAGCAGAGTTTGTGGCAAAACGGGATATGGACATACAACGATAAGGGCCGTTCAGGGTAGCGGCTAACTGCCACAGAAAAATCTGCCGGCGAATAGTCTGGTGAAAACTCAAGAGCAGTGGGGTAAGAAGTATAGCGTGGCCCGGAATAGTTATATTTCTGGATAAGGGCCAGGTCCCAGTCAACAACGTGCTCAGACATTCTCACTCCTTCCTGCGTACTTGCTGGCCGGCAAGCACTGCTTGCCGGCCCACTTCGCGCGTAATTATTCTTCCGCGCAACCACTTTTGGCGCTGCGATAAGCGCTGTAGTTTAGCGAATAACCACGCCAGATAACATATTACTGGCAGGACGACGAGTAAAATCCAAAACGCCGCAAGATTCAGTGATGGCCTCCTTTGAGCAGGCGCATCATATCTTCAGTCTGTTCTTCTTCTGATTCGTCATCGTCATAAGAAAGACCCAGTTGCTGCATCAATGCGTCGATGCGATCCAGTTTCTCATTAATCCAGGATTGCTCGTCATCACTTAATACCTGCCCTTCTTCGAGCCGTTCAAGTAGCGCATCCAGACGCTCATCCGTTTCCAGCATTTCCAGTTCTGCCTCGGGTGTCAGCATAGGCTTCTCACTCTTAGGTTTATACTGCCGATTGGTTACGTTCTGTTCTGAGGTTAACAGGACTGGCTTCTTACTGCCAATACGAGAATCTGTTTGCTGACGAGAGCCTTTATGATTTTGCCGACCCTGTTCATTACCAGAACGGCTGCCGGAAGGGTTCCCACGGTGTTTTTTCTGGCGCTTACGTTCGCGCCCTTCCTGGTTGAGTTCTTCACGCGATTTTTTATTGCGCGATTTCGACGGACTTTTGCCGCGAGGTGCAGTGGCGTGTTGCTTCATGACAGTTCTTCTCTGAGCCTTTTTATTCAGTATAGATTTGCGGCGAAATCTAGCAGAAACCAGGCAAATAAAAAAGGCGGCAGGTTAACCCGCCGCCATTTTCGTTTTGACACCCGTCATGGGTTCAACATTCCTTGTTCGCCTGAGACACCCCCTGTCCTCCCTCGGCATGCAACATTCCTTGCTGCTTTCCTGATAGCTCTTTAACACTTTCCGTGATAATTAAAGAATTGCCCGATCCTTATCTTCGCTTTCCCGGCGCTCCTGAATAACTCTCCCTGAGTTTGCTCCCTGATGCATCCCTGTATTTTGTATATACTTTACGCTGTTCAATTAAACGTGCAATAAACATGGTTTCAGATTATGGCTATTTCAGATATATCCATAGTCACAACACACTGTTTTTAATAATAATTATTAAATAGTCGCAAATAACAAAGTGCCAATATCGTGCTGAAATGATGGCAAATGTCTTACATTTTCAATATGTAAAATTCGCTCTAACGGAAAGCATCATAGAAAATCCGCCTTTGGCACGGGTTCAGGTATAATCACGGCAAATTTATCCAGCGGAGAGAACCGTTTTGACTAACTGGAATTATCAATTAACGCACTTTGTCACCAGCGCACCGGATATCCGGCACCTGCCTGGAGATACAGGTATTGAAGTCGCGTTTGCGGGGCGCTCCAATGCAGGAAAATCCAGCGCACTGAATACCCTGACCAATCAAAAAAACCTTGCCCGTACCAGTAAAACACCCGGGCGCACTCAGCTTATTAACCTGTTTGAAGTTGTTGAGGGTAAACGCCTGGTTGACTTACCTGGTTATGGTTATGCCGAAGTGCCAGAAGAAATGAAACGCAAGTGGCAACGTGCACTGGGTGAGTATTTACAAAAACGCCAGTGCTTACAGGGCCTGGTCGTTTTAATGGACATTCGACATCCATTAAAAGACCTTGACCAGCAAATGATCATGTGGGCAGTTGACAGCAATATTCCAGTACTTGTGCTGCTCACCAAGGCCGATAAACTGGCCAGTGGTGCACGCAAGAGCCAGTTGAATATGGTGCGTGAAGCAGCACTTGCTTTTAATGGTGATGTGCAGGTAGAAGCATTCTCATCCCTGAAAAAACTGGGGGTGGATAAATTACGGCAGAAGCTGGACAGCTGGTTTAGTGAACTCGCACCGGTAGAAGAACAAGCAGAACCGTCTCCTGAAGACGGAGAGTAAGCACAAACCGGTACAACAAGCTTGTATCGGTTTTTTCTTTTGCCCAATAAAAAACGCCCCAGTCACTAATGACTGGGGCGGCTAAAATATTCAGCCAAATCCGATTACGTGAAGTAAAAGGTCTGAAAGATAGAACATCTTACCTCTGTACCCTACGTCTCTAACTCTACTCTTTTTCTGGCTGTTAAAAAAGCATTTTTTGTAGTTTTTTTTCACCCTTTACATAGGGATTTCTAATGATCATCACAAAACGCTATGTTTTATGTTGTTTACTTACAAAAGATGGACATTTTATGAACGTTTAATGTGCTTTATCCCAGTCAGAACCGCTACCAACTTCCACCAGTAACGGCACATCGAGTTTCATACAATTTTCCATCAATTCATGCACTTTCTTCGCAACCAGATCAAGGCTGTCTTTGCGCACTTCGAACACCAGTTCATCGTGTACTTGCATGATCATTTTCACGGGTGGTTGCTCTGCCTGTAACCAGCAATCAACAGCAATCATAGCTTTCTTAATGATATCTGCGGCCGTACCTTGCATTGGTGCGTTGATAGCAGCGCGTTCGGCACCAGCTCGTCGGGCAGCATTGCTGGATTTAATATCCGGAAGATAGAGACGACGCCCCTCCAGCGTTTCAACATACCCTTGCTCTTTCGCCTGCACTCTGGTGCGTTCCATATAGTGCAGCACACCCGGATAGCGTTCAAAATACAGGTCCATATAACGCTGCGCTTCTTTACGTGGGATGTTCAGCTGGCGTGACAAACCGAATGCACTCATCCCGTAAATCAGGCCGAAGTTGATAGCCTTAGCACTCCGCCGTTGCTCAGTCGTCACTTCATCCAAAGTAAGGCCGAACACTTCTGCCGCCGTTGCCCGGTGAATATCTTTCCCTTCAGCAAATGCCGCCAGCAACCCCGCGTCCTGAGAAAGGTGCGCCATAATACGCAACTCAATTTGTGAATAGTCTGCCGAAACAATTAAATAATCATCCGGTGCAATAAATGCCTGGCGGATACGACGGCCTTCATCGTTACGTACCGGGATATTTTGCAGGTTCGGATCAGTGGAAGATAAACGCCCCGTCGCTGTCACAGCCTGGTGATATGAGGTATGCACTCGCCCGGTTTTGGGGTTAATCATCAACGGAAGTTTGTCAGTGTAGGTTGATTTCAGTTTTGCCAGACCACGATATTCTAAAATCACTTTTGGTAAAGGGTAATCCAGCGCTAATTCTTCCAACACTTCTTCTGAAGTTGAGGGGGCACCACCCGGAGTCTTCTTGAGAGGCTTAATACCCTGTTTTTCAAACAGGATGGTCTGCAGTTGTTTAGGTGAAGAGAGATTAAAAGGTTCACCTGCCAGCTCATGCGCTTTTAGCTCAAGCTCTGCCAGCCGGGTGGTCAACTCACCTGAATGCTGATGCAACACCGCCGGGTCGATTTTAACGCCATTACGTTCAATCCGTGACAGAACTGGCATCAGTGGCATTTCTATCTCGCGGAATACGTTCAATGGACCTTCAAGTTGCTGAAGCTTCGGCCACATTTTCAAATGCAGTTGTAAAGTTACATCGGCATCTTCAGCGGCATACGGACCCGCAGTTTCAATATCAATCTGGTTGAATGTGAGCTGCTTTTTCCCCTTACCTGCAATTTCTTCAAAGGTAATCGTTTTATGGTTCAGCCAGCGAGCAGAGAGACTGTCCATATCGTGACGCCCGGCCACACTATCCAGAATATAAGACTCCAGCATGGTATCAAACTCGACACCCGCCAGTTCAATGCCATAGTTTTGCAAAATCCCACGGTCGAACTTGAGATTCTGCCCCACTTTACGGACATCATCACTTTCCAGTACTGGACGCAGTAATTCCAAAGCGCGTTCCCGAGAAATCTGTTCAGGTGCATCCAGGTAATCATGTGCAACCGGAATATAAATAGCCTGGCCCGGCTCTGTTGCAAAAGATAAGCCCACCAGATTTGCCAGGATGTTATCCAGGCTGTCTGTTTCGGTATCGAATGCCACAAGTGGTGCCGCCTGGATTTTATTTATCCATGTAAGTAAGGTTGCTTCGTCCAATACAGTGACGTAGTTATCTCGCGATAGTGCAGGCGCAGCCTCCGCTTCAACCGCTTCAACCTGAGTGTTGCCTACCGCCTGAACAGGCTTCGCACCTTTTGCTTTAAGCCATTTGCCATTTTCAACATCACTGATCCAACGCTTAAATTCGTACTGACTGAACAAAGACAGTAAGGCATCGTTTTCTGGGGGTTTTACATCCAGCTCTTTGTAAGATAATTCCAGCTCAACATCCGTTTTGATGGTTGCCAGCTTGTAAGAAAGCCAGGCCATTTCTTTGTTGTTTTCCAGTTTATCTGCCATGGTTTTCGCACCGCGAAAAGACAAACCAGCAATTTTTTCCGGGTGGGCATATAGCGTGCTAAGACCGCCAAGCCCTTGTATAAGTGCCTGCGCTGTTTTCTCGCCTACACCAGGAACACCGGGGATGTTATCTGAGGAGTCGCCCATTAATGCCAGGAAATCGATAATAAGCTCGGGCGGTACACCATATTTTTGTTGCACCTCTTCCGGGCCAAGAACCGTGTTGGTCATGGTATTAATCAGCGTTACCCCAGGCGTTACCAATTGCGCCATGTCTTTATCACCGGTGCTAATCAGTACTGGTTGACCGGCATCATTAGCCTGCTTTGCCAGGGTACCGATAACATCATCAGCTTCTACCCCTGGAATTACCAGCAGCGGTAAGCCCATTGCCCGGACCATTTCATGCAATGGCGCAATTTGCACCCGCAGGTCATCCGGCATTGGCGGGCGATGAGATTTATAATTTTCAAAAAGCTCATCGCGAAAGGTTTTGCCTTTAGCATCAAACACAACTGCCGCATGAGAAGGATTAAACTGCATCAGCAAGCTACGCAGCATATTGAGTACACCATACATCGCGCCTGTCGGCTCTCCAGCACTATTAGTAAGGGGTGGGAAAGCATGGTACGCGCGATAAAGGTAAGAGGATCCATCGACGAGGATAAGCGGATTGTCAGCGATCTGAGCCATAGTCTTTTTGCCTGGTTGCAGTTTAAGCCTCAAGGATGCCATACACCGCAGTTAACATGAACTTTTCACCCTATTTTTATCACGAATTAACTCAGATCATGTGGCAAAACCTGTGGATCTGCCTGTGGATAACTTTGTGTATGGTTTTGAAAAAAAAGGTATACTCCATAGTGAGTAATAACAAAAAAATATTTAAAATCAAACAACTAAAAGCCATACACTGGTCTATTTTTCACCCAGCTAATATAGCTGTAATGTGGATATAAAAAGCATCAGTCAAAATAATCTGCTAATAATTTTTCACGTAATCAATAACGGTTCACCCCGTCATCGATAACGCCTCTACACTATTTCTGTTAAGATCACTGCTCTGTTGCACATGCCTCAGGCTATGCCCATTCATTAATTGAAAAAAAATCATGTCGAGATTGTTCGCCACAATCATATTATTACTAAGTATTTTGCTGACTGTACTGGTTACAGTATTTTTCTCTGTTCCTATTATCTGTGCCGGGCTGATAAAACTGGTATTGCCAGTACCTGGTGTCTGGCGAGCAATCTCTTTGTTTTGTGACGCATGTATGAAGGCCTGGTGCACCAGCCTGGCGGTTTTACTGCGGCTAAATCCTTTTCTGCAATGGGAAACTGAAGGACTGGAAGGGTTGAGTAAACAAAACTGGTATCTGTTAATTTGCAACCATCAAAGCTGGGCAGATATTGTTGTGTTATGTGTGCTTTTTCGGCGTCATATTCCGGTAACAAAATATTTCCTTAAACAACAACTGGCCTGGGTACCTTTTTTAGGGTTGGCTTGTTGGGCGCTGGATATGCCATTTATGCGCCGTTACTCACGCAGTTATTTACTACGTCACCCCGAACAACGGGGTAAAGATGTTGAAACAACACGCCGCTCATGTGAGAAATTTCGATCTCATCCCACAACAATTGTTAATTTTGTGGAAGGCTCACGCTTTACTGAAGAAAAACGCCATGCACTACGTTCTCCTTATCAGCATCTGCTACCACCAAAAGCAGCCGGCGTTGCTATGGCGTTAAATGTACTGGGTGAACAGTTCGATAAATTACTTAATGTTACACTGTGCTACCCGGAGAACAGGGATAAACCATTCCGTGATATGTTGAGCGGCAAGCTGACACGTATTGTGGTGCGTATAAATTTAGTGCCAGTGAATGAAACAGAGTCACTGCATGGTGATTATGTTAATGATAAAAGTTTTAAGCGTTATTTTCAGCGCTGGTTAAACACGTTATGGCTTGAAAAAGACCAACAGCTCGACGCACTCTATCGGCCAAAAGGATTAGGACCAGAAAATCAGTACCCAAAAGATAATTCACCAGAGATAAATATCAGTAACGAATCCTGAAAGTGTAATAAAAAACGCCGAACATAAGTCGGCGTTTTTTGTACTCAATTACATACGCATATGTATCAAGTTTACTTCTGTTTAAGCAAGTAGTTCACGGTATCAGCATACTGTTGAACAAAGGCATCCATATTACTGGTATCCATACCCTGTGGCCTCAACATGTACTGACCATTAACATACATTGCTGGCACACCCTGCAACTGCAAGTCAGCGGCCGATTTTTCCTGTTGTGCAACCAGTGATTTCACCACAAAACTATTCCATGCAGCATCGTACTCTTCAGGTTTCACGCCAGCATCAATAAAGACCTGGCGAATATCAGCTACCGTTTGTACGGTCTGTGTTTTCTGTACGGCATCAAACATGCGGTCACTGATTTTATCTTCCACACCCAACGCCATTGCGACAGCCCATGCCTGAGTTAATTGCTTGCCCAATGGCCCAAGAAACTCAACGTGGTATTTGGTCATTTTAACGCCTTCTGGCAGTTTCTTTTTCACAGCATCAGAAACATGCAGCACATGCTCAAATTCATAGCAATGCGGGCAGTAAAATGAGAAAAACTCCAGAACCTGGGGTTCTCCCGGAACCGGTGTTTTAAGTGTTATGTACTGTTGGCCATCCGTATATTGCGCAGCAGATGCACTAAACGCCAGGATCATACCCGCCAGCGCCAGCCAAATCTTTTTCATACAAGTTCTCCCAAATAAAACGTAATCATCAATACATTGGCGTTAATTGTAAGGGTGGTTCCTGAAGAACCTTCTTCTGCTCGATAAACACAGCAGTTTGTCTCCGCCAGAAGTCTTCTTCCTGGAGCCAGGGAAAACTACGGGGAAATGCAGGATCTTCCCAGCGTTTAAGCTGCCAGGCCAGATAGTAAATCATGCGCATAGCACGCAAAGGCTCAATTAGTGCGAATTCACGAGTATCAAATGAGCAAAACGCTTCATATGCCTCAACAATCATTTCTAATTGCAGACGTTGTTCAGTGCGATCCCCGTTCAGCAACATCCAGATATCCTGAATTGCAGGTCCACTTCTGGCATCATCAAAATCAACAAAGACTGGCCCATCACGCCACAATATATTCCCAGGGTGGCAATCACCATGTAAACGAATCGCTGTGTAATCGGTGAACCAGTGTGCAGTAACTGCTTCAGATAAATCACACACAGCAGCCAGAAATGCCTCTTTGAGTGATGCGGGGATTAATGTAGCCTGATGATATTGTTCAAGAGGCTCAGCAAGCCAGGTATGCAAATCAAAGGATGGACGATGAATAAAAGGGGCTTTGCGTCCAGTCTGGTGGATGCGACCTAAAGCGTACCCGACACTTTCCATTTGGTCTGGATTATCATTTTCATACTGACGCCCACCGGCGCTTGGGAAAACAGCATAACGAAAACCTTCATGCTGTATAAGACTTTGACCGGAAAAGAGTAGAGGCGCAACAACGGGTATCCCTTCGTCTTGAAGGGAGAGCGTAAACCGGTGTTCTTCTTCAATTTGCGCATCTGACCAGCGGTGAGGGCGATAGAATTTTACGACATACCGTTTACGGTCTTCATCCATAAACTGATATACACGGTTTTCATAACTATTAAGTGCCGTTAACCCGGAATCAACCCGGATGCCACAATCGAACAAGGCATCCATGATGATATCCGGGTTTAATGTCTGAAAATTAAAAGCGTTGTCAGTCATTCTGGTTTGAGTTCAGGACATGAAGTCTACAGAATAACACTGAAAGAGCAGTACTAACGATGCGACTTACAACCTTTTACTCTTTAATGACCCCGCGAGCTTTCAACAGCGCAGTTTTAAAATCTTCTTCGTAGTCTTTCTGTAAACCAGGAATAGTGGCGTCTTTCGCGCTGTCGCGCATTTTGAGATGGTAGATAAGAATATCATCAGTAAGATCAACCAACGCCCCTTTAAAACCTGACTCATCTGCCAGTTTTTGTAAAAATTGCAGTAAATTAAGATCAGGGTCTTTCTGCCAGGCTGGCTGAAGCAATTCGATCACTTCATTAAGGCGTTTACATTTCATGATTGTGCTCCTTTGTCTTCACCTGAATACGGTAGCAGGCTAAAACCCACATTTAAAGAGGCGATATTCAGTGAGCCATATTACCGGGATTACAGGTGCCGTGTTAGCAGGTGGCAAAGCAACACGTATGGGAGGAAAAGATAAAGGTCTGTTACACCTTAAAGGTCGTGCCCTCTGGCAGCATGTTGCCGAAAAATTACAGTCACAAGTAGATCTTGTAGTTATCAATGCCAACCGTAATCTGGATCTTTACCAGGCAAGCCACCTGCCAGTGGTTCGGGATACGATTGCTGACTATCCGGGTCCACTGGCTGGAATGCTGGCAGTCATGGAAACATGCCGGGCAGAGTGGTTCTTATTTTGTCCCTGTGACACACCCAATATTCCCACCGATCTTGTAAGCCGCCTTCTGGATAAGCGAGGAAATGCCAGTGTAGTCTGGGTTAATGACGGAGAGCGAGATCACCCAGGCGTGGCACTGGTGCATCATTCCCTGGCCGGGAAAATGCGCCAATATCTGTTACAAGGTGAGCGACGCGTACTGGCTTTTTTCCGCCTGGTCGGTGGGCATTGCGTTGTATTTGCCAACAGCCATAACGCATTCGCGAATGTGAATACTCCGGAAGACCTCGCCCGCTGGCAAACACCGCCTCTTCTGTGTTTTGCAGCTAAAAGCGGTACCGGAAAAACAACTCTGCTAAAAAAAGTCATTCCGTTATTGAGAGATGCAGGCATCCGTCCGGGGTTAATTAAACACACTCACCATGATATGGATGTGGATACACCAGGCAAAGACAGCTATGAACTAAGAAAAGCTGGAGCCCTACAAACGCTTGTCGTATCAGCCCGGCGTTGGGTGCTGATGACCGAAACGCCTGATAATACTGACGTGGACTTGTTCAGTCTGGCAAAAAAACTGGATCCAGCAATGGTTGATCTTATTCTGGCTGAAGGCTTCAAACATGAGTCTGTACCTAAAATCCTTTTATACCGGTCAATGACAGGCCACAAGCTGGAAATAGATGAATATGTGGTTGCCATTGCCACTGATACTCCGCTGGATGTTACCGTTCCTCAGTTAGATATCAATGATCCCGCGGCAGTTGTGCAGTTTATTGTTCGGTGGATGCAGCAATAAGCACCAGCGGTTCTGGCGGAAACAGCGACGGTCTGCGGATGTGCCGCCTCTGTCGGCGCGACCCGGGGGTGTGCAGGCACAGCGGAATAACCTGACGTGAAGGAAGGTGTTCACGGGGGTGAGAGGGTGGATGAATGGGCTGAGATACAAAAGCAAAAAACCCCCAGCTTTCGCTGGGGGTTCTTCTTAATTAAAGCCTGGCAGTTCCCTACTCTCGCATGGGGAGACCCCACACTACCATCGGCGCTACGGCGTTTCACTTCTGAGTTCGGCATGGGGTCAGGTGGGACCACCGCGCTCTTGCCGCCAGGCAGATTCTGTTTTATTCACCGCCTCACGGCCATGAATCTTATCCGTTAACAGGCTGAAAATTTCGTCTCTCTCACACCAAAACATCTTTGGCGTTGTAAGGTTAAGCCTCACGGTTCATTAGTACCGGTTAGCTCAACGCATCGCTGCGCTTACACACCCGGCCTATCAACGTCGTCGTCTTCAACGTTCCTTCAGGACCCTTAAAGAGTCAGGGAGAACTCATCTCGGGGCAAGTTTCGTGCTTAGATGCTTTCAGCACTTATCTCTTCCGCATGTAGCTACCGGGCAGTGCCATTGGCATGACAACCCGAACACCAGTGATGCGTCCACTCCGGTCCTCTCGTACTAGGAGCAGCCCCCCTCAATTCTCCAGCGCCCACGGCAGATAGGGACCGAACTGTCTCACGACGTTCTAAACCCAGCTCGCGTACCACTTTAAATGGCGAACAGCCATACCCTTGGGACCTACTTCAGCCCCAGGATGTGATGAGCCGACATCGAGGTGCCAAACACCGCCGTCGATATGAACTCTTGGGCGGTATCAGCCTGTTATCCCCGGAGTACCTTTTATCCGTTGAGCGATGGCCCTTCCATTCAGAACCACCGGATCACTATGACCTGCTTTCGCACCTGCTCGCGCCGTCACGCTCGCAGTCAAGCTGGCTTATGCCATTGCACTAACCTCCTGATGTCCGACCAGGATTAGCCAACCTTCGTGCTCCTCCGTTACACTTTAGGAGGAGACCGCCCCAGTCAAACTACCCACCAGACACTGTCCCCACGCCAGATTATGGCGCCAGGTTAGAACATCAAACATTAAAGGGTGGTATTTCAAGGTTGGCTCCATGCAGACTGGCGTCCACACTTCAAAGCCTCCCACCTATCCTACACATCAAGGCTCAATGTTCAGTGTCAAGCTATAGTAAAGGTTCACGGGGTCTTTCCGTCTTGCCGCGGGTACACCGCATCTTCACGGCGAGTTCAATTTCACTGAGTCCCGGGTGGAGACAGCCTGGCCATCATTACGCCATTCGTGCAGGTCGGAACTTACCCGACAAGGAATTTCGCTACCTTAGGACCGTTATAGTTACGGCCGCCGTTTACCGGGGCTTCGATCAGGAGCTTCGCTTGCGCTGACCCCATCAATTAACCTTCCGGCACCGGGCAGGCGTCACACCGTATACGTCCACTTTCGTGTTTGCACAGTGCTGTGTTTTTAATAAACAGTTGCAGCCAGCTGGTATCTTCGACTGACTTCAGCTCCATCCGCGGGGGACTTCACCTACATGTCAGCGTGCCTTCTCCCGAAGTTACGGCACCATTTTGCCTAGTTCCTTCACCCGAGTTCTCTCAAGCGCCTTGGTATTCTCTACCTGACCACCTGTGTCGGTTTGGGGTACGATTTCGTGTTACCTGGAGCTTAGAGGCTTTTCCTGGAAGCAGGGCATCTGTCACTTCAGCACCGTAGTGCCTCGTCATCACGCCTCAGTGTTAATGAGTAACCGGATTTGCCTGGTCACTCCACCTTCACGCTTAAACCGGGACAACCGTCGCCCGGATGACACAGCCTTCTCCGTCCCCCCTTCGCAGTAACACCAAGTACAGGAATATTAACCTGTTTCCCATCGACTACGCCTTTCGGCCTCGCCTTAGGGGTCGACTCACCCTGCCCCGATTAACGTTGGACAGGAACCCTTGGTCTTCCGGCGTGCGGGTTTTTCACCCGCATTATCGTTACTTATGTCAGCATTCGCACTTCTGATACCTCCAGCATGCCTCACAGCACACCTTCACCGGCTTACAGAACGCTCCCCTACCCAACAACACTTAGTGTCGCTGCCGCAGCTTCGGTGCATGGTTTAGCCCCGTTACATCTTCCGCGCAGGCCGACTCGACCAGTGAGCTATTACGCTTTCTTTAAATGATGGCTGCTTCTAAGCCAACATCCTGGCTGTCTGGGCCTTCCCACATCGTTTCCCACTTAACCATGACTTTGGGACCTTAGCTGGCGGTCTGGGTTGTTTCCCTCTTCACGACGGACGTTAGCACCCGCCGTGTGTCTCCCGTGATAACATTCTCCGGTATTCGTAGTTTGCATCGGGTTGGTAAGCCGGGATGGCCCCCTAGCCGAAACAGTGCTCTACCCCCGGAGATGAATTCACGAGGCGCTACCTAAATAGCTTTCGGGGAGAACCAGCTATCTCCCGGTTTGATTGGCCTTTCACCCCCAGCCACAGGTCATCCGCTAATTTTTCAACATTAGTCGGTTCGGTCCTCCAGTTAGTGTTACCCAACCTTCAACCTGCCCATGGCTAGATCACCGGGTTTCGGGTCTATACCCTGCAACTGGACGCCCGGTTAAGACTCGGTTTCCCTGCGGCTCCCCTATACGGTTAACCTTGCTACAGAATATAAGTCGCTGACCCATTATACAAAAGGTACGCAGTCACCCCATTAAGAGGCTCCCACTGCTTGTACGTACACGGTTTCAGGTTCTTTTTCACTCCCCTCGCCGGGGTTCTTTTCGCCTTTCCCTCACGGTACTGGTTCACTATCGGTCAGTCAGGAGTATTTAGCCTTGGAGGATGGTCCCCCCATATTCAGACAGGATACCACGTGTCCCGCCCTACTCATCGAGCTCACAACGGGTGCGCTTTCGTGTACGGGGCTTTCACCCTGTATCGCCGGCCATTCCGGACCATTCCACTAACACACCTGCTGATTCAGACTCTGGGCTCTTCCCCGTTCGCTCGCCGCTACTTGGGGAATCTCGGTTGATTTCTTTTCCTCGGGGTACTTAGATGTTTCAGTTCTCCCGGTTCGCCTCATTAACCTATGGATTCAGTTAATGATAGTGTGACGAGTCACACTGGGTTTCCCCATTCGGACATCGCCGGTTATAACGGTTCATATCACCTCACCGGCGCTTTTCGCAGATTAGCACGTCCTTCATCGCCTCTGACTGCCAGGGCATCCACCGTGTACGCTTAGTCGCTTAACCTCACAACCCGAAGATGTTTTTCTGTCTGGTTTGCTGTGCGTCGTGAATTCGTTGTTATAACGTGCTCGTAATGCTCATGAACCTTAAGTTCACTCCGCTTACTGCGCGCGTTATGTCGCGCCTTCACTTAGCTCGCTGCACCGCTGACGGAACACATTTCGTGTTGTAAGTTTTGAGAGACTCACGAACAACTTGCGTTGTTCTGTGTTTCAATTTTCAGCTTGTTCCGGATTTTTAAAGAGCAAATATCTCAAACGTGATTCACTGCTGAATCAGTTTTGAGATACTGAGGTCGGCGACTTTCACTCACAAACCAGCAAGTGGCGTCCCCTAGGGGATTCGAACCCCTGTTACCGCCGTGAAAGGGCGGTGTCCTGGGCCTCTAGACGAAGGGGACACTGAAGTCTGCTTCGCAAGACGCCTTGCTTCTTTACTTTCATCAGACAATCTGTGTGAGCACTGCAAAAGACCGTATCTTTAAGGTAAGGAGGTGATCCAACCGCAGGTTCCCCTACGGTTACCTTGTTACGACTTCACCCCAGTCATGAATCACAAAGTGGTAAGCGCCCTCCCGAAGGTTAAGCTACCTACTTCTTTTGCAACCCACTCCCATGGTGTGACGGGCGGTGTGTACAAGGCCCGGGAACGTATTCACCGCGGCATTCTGATCCGCGATTACTAGCGATTCCGACTTCATGGAGTCGAGTTGCAGACTCCAATCCGGACTACGACGCACTTTATGAGGTCCGCTTACTCTCGCAAGTTCGCTTCTCTTTGTATGCGCCATTGTAGCACGTGTGTAGCCCTGGTCGTAAGGGCCATGATGACTTGACGTCATCCCCACCTTCCTCCAGTTTATCACTGGCAGTCTCCTTTGAGTTCCCGGCCTAACCGCTGGCAACAAAGGATAAGGGTTGCGCTCGTTGCGGGACTTAACCCAACATTTCACAACACGAGCTGACGACAGCCATGCAGCACCTGTCTCAGAGCTCCCGAAGGCACTCCCGCATCTCTGCAGGATTCTCTGGATGTCAAGACCAGGTAAGGTTCTTCGCGTTGCATCGAATTAAACCACATGCTCCACCGCTTGTGCGGGCCCCCGTCAATTCATTTGAGTTTTAACCTTGCGGCCGTACTCCCCAGGCGGTCGACTTAACGCGTTAGCTCCGGAAGCCACGCCTCAAGGGCACAGCCTCCAAGTCGACATCGTTTACGGCGTGGACTACCAGGGTATCTAATCCTGTTTGCTCCCCACGCTTTCGCACCTGAGCGTCAGTCTTCGTCCAGGAGGCCGCCTTCGCCACCGGTATTCCTCCAGATCTCTACGCATTTCACCGCTACACCTGGAATTCTACCTCCCTCTACGAGACTCCAGCCTGCCAGTTTCGAATGCAGTTCCCAGGTTGAGCCCGGGGATTTCACATCCGACTTGACAGACCGCCTGCGTGCGCTTTACGCCCAGTAATTCCGATTAACGCTTGCACCCTCCGTATTACCGCGGCTGCTGGCACGGAGTTAGCCGGTGCTTCTTCTGTCAGTAACGTCAATTGATGAGCGTATTAAGCTCACCACCTTCCTCCTGACTGAAAGTACTTTACAACCCGAAGGCCTTCTTCATACACGCGGCATGGCTGCATCAGGCTTGCGCCCATTGTGCAATATTCCCCACTGCTGCCTCCCGTAGGAGTCTGGACCGTGTCTCAGTTCCAGTGTGGCTGGTCATCCTCTCAGACCAGCTAGGGATCGTCGCCTTGGTGAGCCGTTACCTCACCAACAAGCTAATCCCATCTGGGCACATCTGATGGCAAGAGGCCCGAAGGTCCCCCTCTTTGGTCTTGCGACGTTATGCGGTATTAGCCACCGTTTCCAGTAGTTATCCCCCTCCATCAGGCAGTTTCCCAGACATTACTCACCCGTCCGCCGCTCGCCGGCAAAGAAGCAAGCTTCTTCCCGCTGCCGCTCGACTTGCATGTGTTAGGCCTGCCGCCAGCGTTCAATCTGAGCCATGATCAAACTCTTCAATTTAAAGTTTGATGCTCAAAGAATTAAACTGTTTATTCGTAATGAATTAACTGTTAGTCACTCTTTAAGACTTGATAATTTTTAGCGTCTTGCGACGTTAAGATATCAGTGCTTATGAGTGCCCACACAGATTGTCTGATAAATTGTTAAAGAGCAGTGCCACCGTATTTCCGGGTGGCGCGGGCTGCGTATATTACGCTTTCCCGCTACAGAGTCAAGCATTTATTTTTACTTAACTTTGCCTGACAGGCCGGTTTGTTTGCCGTTGTGCCGTGTCAGTGGTGGCGCATTATAGGGACTAATCTCTCGCTGGCAAGTGAAAATTTAAAAAAATTTACTAAGCGCATTTTTTTTCACCATAGCGATGGGAAATTCAGCAAATATGCTGTTATTTGCTGAATTAAACACCATGAAAGAGTAGCGAGTGGCATACTAAAGCAGTCAAAACGCCTGAGGATTACCCCGCATGTCACTGAATGCACAACAACTGGCGGCCCAAAAGAACCTTTCCTGGGTACTGGCCGAGAAATTAGCCCGCAAAATACTGACTGGTGAGTATGAGTCAGGTTCCATTTTACCTGGCGAAATGGAGTTAGGTGAACTCTACAGCGTCAGCCGAACGGCGGTACGTGAAGCTGTAAAAACCCTGGCGGCAAAAGGGATGGTACTTCCCAGGCCACGTATTGGTACGCGTGTTATGCCCCGCAGCAACTGGAACTTCCTGGATAAAGAGTTACTCACCTGGTGGATGACCCAGGATAACTTCAGTGAAATAGTTAATTACTTCCTGATAATGCGTAATAGTCTTGAACCCCAGGCCTGTGCGCTGGCAGCAAGTAATGGCACCGGTGAGCAAAAAGCCCTTCTGGCATCAACAATGGAAGAGATGAAAGCACTACGAACTAAATATGATCGCGAAACATGGGTAGATATAGATACCACTTATCACGAACAAATATACATCATGAGCGGAAATCCATTTCTTTCTTCTTTTGCGAACCTGTTCAGGTCTGTTTATTACAACTATTTTTCTTCTATTGCTAACAATGAAGTTATCAAGCTCGACAACCATCAGGCTATTGTCGATGCAATCATAAAAGGCGACAGTCAACAGGCGTTCGTTGCCTGCCAGGCATTACTGGTTGACGATAAATAACAACGCACCAGGCGTACAAACAGGATTGGTATGCTCCATAAAGCCCGAAGCATGTCTGGCCTGCCATGGATAGCCGCGATGGCTTTCTTTATGCAGGCGCTGGACGCAACTATCTTAAACACAGCACTTCCGGCTATTGCTCACAGCCTGAATCGCTCTCCTTTAGCAATGCAATCAGCGATAATAAGTTACACACTGACCGTCGCGATGCTGATTCCTGTTAGCGGATGGCTGGCAGACAGATTCGGTACACGCCGGGTTTTTATGATTGCGGTCACCTTGTTTACACTGGGCTCTCTGGCATGCGCGCTATCCGTGTCTCTGGGCCAACTGGTCATCTTCCGTGTCATTCAAGGGGTTGGTGGGGCAATGATGATGCCCGTCGCCAGGCTTGCATTATTGCGCGCTTACCCACGCAGTGAACTGCTTCCGGTTTTAAACTTTGTCACTATGCCTGGGTTGGTTGGCCCGATCTTAGGTCCTTTACTGGGAGGGATTCTTGTTACATGGGCAAGCTGGCACTGGATATTTCTCATTAACATTCCGATAGGAATCATGGGGCTGCTTTATGCCAGAAAGTACATGCCGAATTTTACGACACCCCCAAGGCATTTTGATCTACCAGGCTTTTTATTATTTGGCCTGAGTCTGGTTCTTATCTCCAGTGGTGTTGAGTTATTTGGTGAAAAGATTGTTGAGCCATGGCTGGCTGGCAGTATTACGCTGGGAGGCGTCGTTTTGCTGCTGGGGTATGTGGCCCATGCTCGTAACCACCCTGCACCACTGATTGCCTTGCCATTATTCAGAACACGCACATTCTCGGTAGGTATTCTGGGCAATATAGCCTCCCGCCTTGGCACCGGGTGTGTCCCTTTCTTGATGCCATTAATGCTTCAGGTAGGATTTGGTTTCCCGGCGTTTTTGGCTGGTTGTATGATGGCACCAACGGCGGTGGGGTCTATTCTGGCGAAATCGACAGTGACACAAGTACTGAGGAAATTCGGCTACCGCAACACACTGGTGGGTATTACTCTTTTTATTGGCCTGATGATTGCTCAGTTCTCCCTGCAATCCCCGGGCATGGCATTATGGGAACTGATTTTACCGCTATTCATTTTAGGCATGGCAATGTCTACACAGTTTACATCCATGAATACCATTACACTTGCCGATCTGTCCGATGAAAATGCCAGTAGCGGGAACAGTGTTCTGGCCGTTACACAGCAATTATCCATTAGCCTTGGCGTGGCAGTGAGCGCTGTAATTTTGCGGTTCTATGCCGGATTTCCGCATCTTGATACTGTTGCGCAATTCCACCATACGTTCATGACGATGGGCTTAATCACAATGCTGTCTGCAGCCGTCTTTTTAATGCTGAAAAAGAAAGACGGAAGAAATTTAATCGCCAGAAAAATGCATGACTAACTAAGCGGAACCCCTGATGATAAGTTCTGGCGTAAGCTGTAAACGCTGCTGCTGCTGTGCTGGTTCAGCCATACGATGAATGAGCACATCAATTGCCAGCTCACCCAGTTCATCTTTTGGCTGATGAATAGTAGTAAGTGGCGGTGTCATATATTGCGCCAGTTCAATATCATCATAACCAATAACGGCCATATCCTGAGGCACAGACACTCCTGCCTGATACAGAGCCTGATATGCGCCAACAGCCATCGCATCATTACCGGCAAAAACAGCGTCAGGCCGCTCAGGTAACGCAAGTAATGACTGCATTGCCTGGTAGCCACCTGAAAACTCAAAATCACCGGTAATTTCATACCCTACAGGAATCGTTAACCCTGCACGAGACATGGCAGCACGGTAACCTTCAAGACGCAGGCGGGAAGGTGTTTTATCCAATGGGCCAGTAATACAAGCGATACGCTGGTAACCTTTGTCAATAAGATACTGAGTGGCCATATCACCTCCCAGTAGTGAGTTATCCTGAATCAAATCACTGGGACCACTGAATGGCTCCCAGTCCATCATGACAATAGGAATTGCCGGGTAACGCGCAATAATAGCGGGAGAAGGCTGGTGTGTCTCCGTACACAATAACAGCAGCCCATCAACACGCTTTTGCAGCAATGTTTCCAGGTTGCGGTTCATACGCTGTTCATCGCCTTCAGTATTACACAGCACCAGGCTGTAACCCCGCTCGAAACAACTCCGTTCCACGCCACGAACCAGTTCCGAATAAAACGGATTGGTACTGGCGGTAATCAGCATCCCAATAGTACGGGTCTGGTTCAACTTCAGGCTTCTGGCTAATGCTGAAGGCGCATAGTTAAGCTGTTTTACAGCCGACTCGACTTTTTCACGCACTGGGTCGCTGACATAGCGGTCATTATTGATGACATGAGAAACCGTTGATGTGGAAACCCCGGCCAGCCGCGCCACATCTTTCATTGTCGCCACAAAAACTATCCTTGCTCAGAAAGAAAACGGTCAATCTCTTCACGCCATGGCACAGATGGCTGAGCACCTTTGCGGGTTACCGCAATGGCGGCCGCGGCATGACCAAAACGAATGGCATCCCGCAATGGCTTCCCTTCAATCAGTGCAGTAACCAGCGCACCATTAAACGTATCACCAGCTGCTATCGTATCAACTGCTTTAACTTTGAACCCGGCAATACGCTCATTGATACTTCCGTCACTTACCCACACACCACGGCTACCCATGGTTATCAGGACAATACCAATACCTTTTTCATGTAATTTTTGTGCCGCTTTGGAGGCATCAGCTTCTGTCTCAACACAAATACCGGTTAATTTCTCTGCTTCTGTTTCATTAGGTGTAATAATATCCACCAGCGACAGTAATTCATCAGAAAGTGGGCAAGCTGGCGCAGGGTTGAGAATAACGGTGGTATCGTTCTGATGAGCAATACGGGCCGCAGCAAGTACACTTTCCACCGGAGACTCCAGTTGCATCAATAATGCCGATGCACTGGCAATTAGTGTACTGTGCTTTTCCACCCGGTCAGGCGTCAGTGCGCTATTGGCACCTGCATGAATACCGATAACGTTTTCACCGTCCTGGTTAACAAAGATAAGCGCTACCCCGGTTGATTCCTCATCAACAGAATCAACCGGCGAGACATCAATGTTGTCGCTGGCTAACTGCCGGCGTACTTGCTGACCAATATCATCACTTCCAACACAAGCGATAAAAGAAATATTCGCGCCACTACGGCCGGCAGCAACGGCCTGGTTGGCACCTTTGCCACCAAAGGCAACCTGATAATGCTGACCTGTTACCGTTTCCCCCGGCGTTGGAAATTGCGCAAGGTTAAGAATATGGTCCGCATTGATACTCCCCAGAACAACAAGCTTCTCAGTGGTCTTCATTATCAGGATGTCCTTTTTAGTGCGCCACCTTACCGGTGGCGCTGCCATGCTTTTCTTAATGTCTAATTATTTAGTAACCAGTTTCAGAGCCACCGGAATTTTAGCTTCAACTTTTTCGCCTTTAAGCACTTTATCTGCCGTTTCAACGCCGATAACACCAATTTGCTCCGGTTGTTGGGCAACTGTGGCACCCATTTTTCCACTTTCAACAGCTTTGATACCATCATCTGTACCATCAAAGCCAACAACCAACACGTTTGATTTCCCGGCTGTCTGCAGAGCGCGCAACGCGCCAAGCGCCATTTCATCATTCTGCGCAAACACCGCCTGTACATCAGGATGCGCAGTCAGCAGGTTCTGCATAACGTTCAGGCCTTTTGTCCGGTCGAAGTCTGCAGGCTGGCTGGCAAGAATATCAAATTTATGTGCTGCGACCGCCTGGGCAAAACCTTCTCCACGTTCACGTGCAGCTGACGTCCCGGCAATCCCTTGTAACTCAATAACTTTTGCATTATTGCCAAGTTTTTTTGCAATAAAGTCACCTGCCATTTTCCCACCAGCAACGTTATCAGAAGCAATATGGCTGACAACAGTGCCGTGATTTGCCATGCGATCCAGTGTGATAACCGGGATTTTGGCCTGGTTAGCCATTTTCACTGCATTACCAACAGCATCGGAATCTGTTGGGTTAATCAGTATCAGTTTAGTGCCGCGTACCGTCAGATCCTGTACGTTGGCTAACTCTTTCGCTGGGTTGTTTTGAGAATCCAGAACCACCAGGTTATAACCCAGTTTATTCGCCTCTTTTTGAGCACCGTCTTTCAGGGAAACAAAGAACGGGTTATTCAGTGTAGAAATAACCAGTGCGATGGTATCTTTTGCCATGGCATTTGCACTGACAGTGGCACTCAGAGCAACAGCAGAAACAAGGGTTGCCAGTTTTTTCATATTCATATCAAGATGTCCTGTAGAGTAATGAATTACTGCTTTTTGTTGTCTACCAGCACCGCCAACAAAATTACAACCGCTTTGACGATCATCTGGTAATAGGAAGAAACACCTAATAAATTCAAACCATTATTCAGGAAGCCAAGAATCAGTGCGCCGATTAGTGTTCCCATAATGCGCCCTTTCCCGCCAGCCAGGCTGGTCCCGCCGAGAACCACAGCGGCAATCGCATCTAATTCATATCCCGTACCGGCAGTAGGCTGCGCAGAAGAAAGACGCGCGACCTCAATAATGCCAGCCAGAGAAGCCAGCAGGCCACACAGGGAATAGACAATAATCTTTACTTTATCAACACTTATCCCGGAAAGACGGGTGGCGGCTTCATTACCACCCAGCGCATAGATGTAACGGCCCAGTCGCGTATGGTGCAACATATACCATGCACCGGCGAACACGATTGCCATAATCCATACAGGAGTTGGGATACCCAGTGGGCGGCCAATACCAAACCAGCCAAACAAGTCTGCGTTAGCGGAGAACCCTGTGTTAACCGGGCTGCCATCGGTGTACACCATGGTTACCCCACGCAGTAACAGCATCATTACCAGCGTAGCAATAAATGCCTGCACCCGCCCTTTCGCAACAATTACCCCGGTAACGCCGCCAATAGCAGCACCCAGTGCCAGAGCAGCAGCTATGGCAACCAGTGAATTGACTTCAATCCCCACAATGGATGCGGCCACAGCGCCCGTAAGTGCCAGTAATGAACCAACGGACAAATCAATACCAGAGGTGAGAATAACCAGCGTCATCCCCACAGCCATAATGGCATTCACGGAGGTTTGCTGGAGAATATTAAACAGGTTGTTTACTGTGAAAAAGTTAGGGCTCATTGTAGATACAATGGCAATCAGCACCAGGAGCGCAATCAACGATTTTTGCTCCATCAGCCAGGCCTTACTGAACCAGCGACGGGATGGAATAGACTGGGTACTCATTTTTTGCTCCTGTTACACACGGGTAAGCTTGCCAACGGCGGCTGCCATCAGGACTTCCTGAGTGGCCTGCTCGCGTGTAAATTCACCACCGTGATGCCCTTCATGCATCACCATAATGCGATCACTCATACCAAGCACTTCAGGCATTTCAGATGAGACCAGAATGATGCTCAGTCCTTCTGCCTTAAACTGGTTAATAAGCTGATAGATCTCTTTTTTTGCCCCGACATCCACACCACGAGTCGGTTCATCAAGGATAAGGACTTTAGGACGGGTCATCAGGCCGCGGGCAATAGCCACTTTTTGCTGATTCCCCCCAGATAAGAAACCAATGATTTGGTTCATTGACGGTGTTTTGATATTAAACAGGCGAATAAAATCACTGACAGCCTGTTGTTCATCTTTATGTTTCAGGCTGCCGCCGCCATGGCTGAAGTAACGCAAGGCGGTCAAAGACATATTCTCTTTAACGGACATCCCCAGCACCAGACCGTCTTTTTTCCGATCTTCCGAGATATAAACGATGCCGTTCGCCAGGCCATCTTGCGGAGAATGCGTAACAACCTCATGCCCATCAAGCGTGACATAACCACTGGTACGTTGCAGTGCACCATATAGCACCTTCATGAGCTCTGTACGTCCGGCGCCCATCAACCCGGAAACCCCCAGGATTTCGCCTTTACGTAACGTAAAACTAATGTCATGCACACCTGGTCCGCACAGGTTATCCACCTTCAGGCGAACATCACCAGGCTCATTATCAATATGCGGATATTGCTCTTCGAGTTTGCGCCCAACCATCATTTCTATCAGGCTGTCTTCTGTGAGTGAGCTGACTTCACGTTCGGCAATAAATTGCCCGTCACGAAAAACGGTCACATCGTCACAGATTTCAAAGATCTCTTTCATACGATGCGAGATATATACAATGCCACGCCCTTGAGCTTTCAGCTCACGAATGACATGGAACAACGACTCAGTTTCGGTATCAGTCAGCGCATCCGTTGGCTCATCCATAATGATGACTCGGGATTCAAAACTCAGCACTTTAGCGATTTCAACCATTTGCTGATCGCCGATAGATAAGTCACCCACCAGATAGTCACTGGTAAAACGTAAATTCAGGTGCTTAAGGAGTGCATCGGCTTCGCGATACATACGTTTCCAGTCAATACGCCCAACCCGGTTAACAAACTCGCGGCCAAGAAAAATATTCTCAGCTACAGTCAGTTGCGGGATAAGGTTAAGTTCCTGGTGAATAATGCCAATACCCGCTTCCTGGGAAGCTTTAGGCCCGCTGAATGTTGTCTCTTTTCCCAGCCAAAGAAGTTCTCCGGCATCACGGGAATAGATTCCGGTAAGCACTTTCATCATGGTGGATTTACCCGCACCATTTTCGCCCACCAGCGCCATAACCCGGCCTGGCCAGACATTTAATGAAGCACCTGATAATGCTTTTACGCCCGGGAACGCTTTATCGATCCCTTTGAGTTGCAGTAACGCGTCCATAGAAACCCCTAAAAGGTCACGCCTGCGTGAAGAATAATATTCGCATACGGGGAACACTCCCCGCTGCGAATGACCGCCTTACAATCTGCGGTTTGTTTTTTAAATTTTTCATGAAGGACATAAGTCACTTCAATTTGATTCCCCTGGTGTTGCTGCAGCTGCCTGATTTGCTCAAGCAACGTTTCATGAAGAGTGGGATTGTGCTGCTTAATTTCTTCAGCCAGAGTCACTGCTTCAACCTGCATTTCTTGTATAACCACGCCAAAAACTTGCAAAAAACCAGGCACACCATGAGTCAATGCCAGATCAATACGTTGGGTTGATGCTGGAACAGGAAGCCCTGCATCACCAATGGCGACAGTATCTGTATGCCCCAGACGGGAAATAACAGAAGAAATATCAGCGTTCAGAACAGTGCCTTTTTTCATCTCTACACTCCATCAGCGAAACGTTTCGCTGAAAGAAGTGTAGCGGCTCAAAAGCCTGTTCAACAACTGATGAGTTAAAGAAATGTGATCACCATCGAAACGTTTCGCTGATTTTTACAACCAGAGAATAAAGTGAAGTGAACCATTGTGGGGGAAAATGGTGATATGTGCTGGCTTCCTTGCCAACATCAGAGTACGTGCGTCAGATTTCGACCTGAGTACCCAGTTCGATAACACGGTTAGGAGGTATTTCAAATTGGTCTGGTGCCCGCAAGGCATTACGCTGCAACAAAATGAACAGTTTGCCACGCAACCGCAGATACCATGGGCGTTTTCCGCCAATAATCAAAGACTCATGCGACATAAAGAAGGAGGTTTCCATCATCCGGCAGGTTAATCCCTCCAGGCCGCAACGATGGAATACTTCTTCTACATTTGGCGTTTCACGCCACCCATAACTGGCGACAACCCGCCAGAACGTAGGTGATAGCTGCTCAATGGATACACGCCGTACATTGTGAACATAGGGTGCATCTTCGGTACGCAGGGTTAGTAAAATCACACGTTCATGCAGTACCTTGTTGTGTTTAAGATTGTGCAACAGGGCAAATGGAATCACATTAAGTGCCCGCGACATATATACCGCAGTACCAGGTACACGAACCGGGGGTGATTTTTCCAGGGAAGCAATCATGGCTTCCAGAGAATTGCCATGTTCATGCATTCGGCGCAGCAGGCGAAAACGCTCGCTTTTCCAGGTAGTCATGACAATAAACATCAGCAAGCCAAGGGTCAGCGGTAACCACCCACCTGACAACACCTTCTGCAAATTAGCTGAGAACAAAGGAATATCAACACTCAGTAATGTTACTAAAATGATTCCCACCACAACCTTGTTCCAGTGCCAATTTTTACGCGCCACAGTACAGGCAAGCATAGAAGTCAGCACCATTGTCCCGGTTACGGCTATACCATAAGCGGCCGCCAGATTGCTGGAGTGTTCAAACCCAATTATCACCAGAACCACGGCGAAATAGAGCATCCAGTTAATGACCGGAATATAAATCTGCCCGGATTCCCGCTCTGAGGTGTGAATTATCTTCATGGGCGACAGATACCCCAAACGCACAGCTTGCCGGGTTAAAGAGAATACACCGGAAATAACAGCCTGAGAGGCGATAACAGTTGCCAGTGTTGCCAGAATCAACAAGGGAATCAAGGCCCAGTCAGGCGCTAACAAGAAGAAGGGATTTTTGATAGTCTCAGGGTTTTTTAGTAATAAGGCTCCCTGACCAAAATAGTTCAAGATTAAAGACGGTAACACCACCGCAAACCAGGCAATCCGAATGGGTAATTTGCCAAAATGCCCCATATCAGCATACAAAGCTTCAACACCAGTAATAGAGAGAACGACTGCCCCTAAGGCCAGGAATGACACTTCTTTATGCTCAATAAAGAAACGCACTGCCCAGATGGGATTAATTGCATTGAGAACTTCCGGATTAGCCAAAATACTTCTGGCACCTAACACAGCAAGCACCGCAAACCAGGTTAGCATAATGGGCGCAAAAAGTTTGCCGACCATTCCTGTACCATGCTTTTGAATCATGAAGAGCAATGTCAGAACAATAATAGAAAGCGGAACAATATAAGGATCCAGTGAAGGGGCCGCAATTTCCAGACCTTCAATGGCAGACATAACCGAAATTGCAGGGGTGATAACCACTTCCCCATAGAAAAAACTGCCGCCAATCAGCCCCATAATAACCAGAACTGACGTCATTTTAGCCGTGGTATTACGCCCGGCAAGCGACATTAATGTCAGTATCCCCCCTTCGCCAGCGTTATCAGCCCGCATAACAAAAGTCAGATATTTGATGGAAACGACAAAAATCAGTAACCAAAAAATCAGAGATAGAAACCCCAATACAGCGCCATATTCAACGCCAAAACCGAACTGACCTGAGAGACATTCACGCAATGTATAAAGTGGACTGGTACCTATATCGCCGTAAACCACCCCGATAGCAGCCAGTGTAACCGCTGGCAAAGCCTGCTTGTTTTCAGTGCTCATAGACTAATCTTTTCGTTTAGATTTAACTCGTGTGCTTAGTCCCTTGGCCCACAAAAAGCGCTCAGTATGCACGATTGTGAAAAAAATCGTACCCCTAAATCGTATTCAGTTAATTTAGCGCAAATTACTTATACACTGATTACTGGCTTATTTTAGTATCTATAACAAACATCTACAGACCACATCATTCCAGTGAGTACTGAGCGATGTAGTGAATCCCAGGGTACAGGACGTAACAACCATGATGAAAAGCAGCATGGTTTACCCGAGATACGCAACCTTTCCCCATGAAGACAGCCTTTATCACGAATAACACAACGAAAAACCAGAGATACTGCAGCATACAGGATGAAGCGTATATACTTCCGATACATCGCATTAACCGGATGAGAAACAGATAAATTATGGTTCAAGCGCATTTACTGGCGGAAAGAATTTCACGCCTCAGCCAGTCACTGGAAAAAGGCTTATATGAACGTCAACATGCCATCAGGTTGTGCCTGCTGGCAGCCCTTAGTGGTGAAAGTGTTTTTCTGTTAGGCCCACCAGGTATTGCCAAGAGTTTGATTGCACGTCGATTGAAATTCGCATTCCGCCATGCCCGTGCTTTCGAATACCTGATGACCCGTTTTTCTACCCCGGAAGAAGTTTTTGGCCCGCTATCCATCCAGGCCTTAAAAGATGAAGGGCGTTATGAGCGCCTTACTGAAGGGTATTTGCCCAGTGCTGAGATTGTTTTTCTCGATGAAATTTGGAAAGCCGGGCCGGCGATACTGAATACATTACTCACAGCGATTAATGAGCGACGGTTTCGTAATGGAGCAAATGAAGCAGCTATTCCTATGCGCCTTCTGGTTACCGCTTCTAACGAACTCCCTGAAGCAGACAGCAGCCTGGAAGCACTGTACGACCGTATGCTTATTCGCTTGTGGCTGGATAAAGTGCAGGAAAAAAATAACTTCCGCGCCATGCTGATAAGCCATCAGGATGAGCATGAAAACCCAGTGGCAGAAGGCCTGCAAGTCTCTGATGAAGAATTTGCCGACTGGCAAAAGGCAATTACTAAAATCACCCTGCCGGATAATGTGTTCGAATTGCTGTTCCAGCTCCGCCAACAGCTGGGGCAACAGCCGGAATCCCCTTATATTTCAGATCGTCGCTGGAAAAAAGCCTTACGTTTATTGCAAGCCTGCGCCTTCTTTAGCGGACGGGAACAGTTATCCCCCATCGATCTTATTCTGCTTAAAGATTGCCTGTGGCACGATATGGACAGTCTCAAAATGGTCCAGCAGCAAATTACGCTTTTGATGACCGGTTCAGCCTGGCAACAAAACACATTGCTGAGTGAACTCAGTGCCATTCAGCAACAGCGACTGATACAACAGCAAAAACAAAGCGAATACAATGCACTTACCCTTATAAAACAACAGAATACATTTTTTGGACGGCGCCAAAGCTATTCACTTCCCGAAGGGCTGGAAGCAACAACCCTGACACTGGTGCTCCAAAAGTCGCTCAGGCTGCATGATATGAACGTCATTCATATTACGCTGGACCGAATGGCGATGGATCAGTGGTTACAGAAAGGTGGCGAAATTCGTGGCAAACTGAATGGGACAGGCTTTGCTCAACCTTTACAACTTGAGGTCGATAATAAACAACACCTGGTTATTCGTGATGTCAGCATGCAAGGCACCACACTGGCACTCCCCGGGAAACCACAACAGGGACTTCCCGATGATATCAGGCAACAACTGGATGACCTCGAAACCCGTTGGCGTAAACAGCATGCGCTGTTTAATGAGCAACAAAAATGCCTGTTCATTGAAAGTGACTGGTTAGGGCAAATCGAGGCCAGCCTGCAGGATGTAGGCGCGCAAATAAAACAGGCTCGCCAATGCTAACGCTTTCCGCACTGGATACCATGCTGGCCATTAGTGAAACCGGGCTGGTGGAAGAACTGATAGTGACGCTTCTGGCGGCACCACAGTTAATTGCATTTTTTGAGAAATACCCGCGATTAAAAAAAACAGTAAACAACGATCTTCCTCGCTGGCAGGATGAACTTAAATCCCGATTAAACAGCACATTGCTGCCAAAACATCTCGAACAAGAAGTCATGTTATTCCGGGCTGTTCAGTTACAGTCTACAGCACAATTCAGCCAGCAATGTTCAGGTCTCGTCAGCCAACTTACAGAACTGAATTCGTCATTTGCTGCTCAGGGGCTGGAGCTTATAGCTGAAGCTCCCCCTGTCACCCCTGCATTGCATACACTCTTTTTACAACGCTGGCGTGTCAGCCTGATAATGCGCGCAACGACACTTAACAATCAATTATTGGCAGAAGAGCAGGAACGACTTATGGCTGAGTTGCTTAAACGCCTGCAACTCACCCGGCAACTGGACCCATTGCTCAGCGATAATGACCGAACATCAGGCCGTTTATGGGATATGAGCAGCAGTAATCTTGCCACAGAGAATATCAGCCAGTTAATTCAGTACAGCGAGTTCTTAAATACCCAACCTGAGTTAATGCGCCTGGCAGAACAACTTGGCCGGGCAAACGCCGCAAAAAGTGTCCCTAAAAATAATGCACCACCAGAGATGACCCGGGTTATGGTGCGCGAACCCGCCACCGTACCAGAACAAATCGAAGGGCTACACCAGAGCGATGATATTCTGCGGTTACTGCCGCCAGAACTGGCAGCACTGGGTATCTCAGAGCTGGAGTACGAGTTTTACCGCCGGTTACTTGATAAACAATTGATGACCTACCGCCTGCAGGGTGATGCATGGCGGGAAAAAATCGTCCAGCGTCCGTCACACCAGCAAGAAATGGATGAGCAACCCAAAGGGCCGTTTATTGCCTGTGTCGACACCTCAGGCTCTATGGGTGGGTTTAATGAGCAGTGTGCAAAAGCCTTCTGCCTGGCGTTAATGCGCATTGCGCTAAGAGAAGACCGTCGATGCTATGTCATGCTCTTTTCCAGCGAAATAGTCAGTTATGAACTCACCGCAAAAGATGGACTCCAGCAAGCGATACGTTTTCTCAGCCAGCGGTTCCGGGGAGGCACTGATCTCGTCAGATGTTTTGAAGAAGTAGTGAAACACATGCAAACTGCACACTGGGCTGATGCCGATGCTGTGATAATCTCGGATTTTATTGCTCAGCGCCTGCCCGAAGAAGTAATAAACAAAGTCAGACTGTTGCAAAACCAGCACCACCACCGTTTCCATGCTGTTGCAATGTCACCTCATGGCAAGCCCGGCATCATGCGTATTTTCGACCATATCTGGCGGTTTGATACAGGCCCAGGCACTCGTCTGGCCCGTCAGTTCAAACGCCATTTCTGATAGCACAGGCATACCCGAATGCCCTCACTTTCTTTATTATGCCTGCAGCTAACACCAACAAAGTTTATCTTGCCTGGAATTGCTCATGGAAAACTACTCTCTCGATAATCTTGATCGCGACATCCTCAAGGCCTTAATGGCTAACGCCCGAACGGCTTATGCTGAGCTGGCCAAACAATTTGGCGTCAGCGCAGGGACCATTCATGTGCGGGTTGAAAAAATGAAGCAGGCAGGGATCATCACCGGCACCCGGGTTGATATCAGTCCAAAACAGTTGGGTTACGACGTGTGCTGCTTTATTGGCATTATTTTAAAGAGTGCCAAAGATTACCCTTCCGCGCTGGCCCGGCTGGAAAGTCTTGAAGAGGTGACAGAAGCTTATTACACCACGGGGCATTACAGTATCTTCATTAAAGTGATGTGCAAATCTATTGATGCACTGCAGCAAGTACTTATCAACAAAATTCAGACTATTGATGAGATACAGTCTACGGAAACGCTGATCTCCTTACAGAATCCCATCATGCGGACGATCACGCCTTAATTCATACAAACAAATACCCATATTATCCACAGGTAGATCCCATGCGATTCACAGCGTACAATACGCCACGGTTTGTTGAAGGCAGGAACCATGGCAGAAATAACGTTGATAACTGGCAGTACGCTGGGTAGTGCTGAATATGTCGCAGAACATCTGGCTTCATTGCTGGATGCTGATGGGTTTACCACCCGGACACTTCATGGTCCGGAACTGGAAGCACTCAATCAATCTGGTTACTGGCTGGTCGTAACATCAACTCATGGTGCGGGAGATCTGCCCGATAACCTTCAGCCTTTATATGATGCCATTGAAGCAGGTAAGCCTGATTTAAGTGGTGTGCAGTTCGGAGCGATTGGTATTGGCAGCCGTGAGTATGACACATTCTGCGAAGCAATAGACAAACTGAGCAGCCTGTTGCAGGCTTGTGGTGCACGCCGTCTTGGCGAACCACTAAAAATAAACATTCTTGATCATGAAATTCCGGAAGATCCGGCAGAAGAATGGCTGCTTTCCTGGAAAAATTTACTCCCAAGAGTGTAAAGATCGCGCAGTTGGTTGTGGATAACTCTGCGTAAAAGCTTGGATCAACCAGTAGTTATCCAATGTACAATGATCGTATGTTTTTTGGGGTGTGAGTAAGTCGCTAAACTGATCCCAGCTTATACGGCATGGGATCACCGATCATTCACAGCTAATGATCCACCCTAATCACCTGTATTAAAAGGTGAATAATCACTTATCCACAACATAATGCGATCATAATAAGAGATCATAATAAAACAGATCTCTATATAAAGATCTTCTTTTTAATACCTTCGATCCTGGTGCTTTCTCAATCGACTAAAGTTGAGTAGAATCCCCGGCCCGGGGCAAGAAATCCTCTTTCGCAAATTCGCAACAGCGAGGCTTAGTAACCATGTTTTATCCAGATCCTTTTGACGTCATCATCATTGGCGGGGGTCACGCAGGGACTGAAGCAGCAATGGCTGCAGCCCGAATGGGCCAACAGACCCTTTTACTGACACACAATATCGACACTCTGGGGCAGATGTCCTGTAACCCGGCTATTGGCGGTATTGGCAAAGGACATTTGGTTAAGGAAGTGGATGCGCTTGGTGGACTGATGGCGAAAGCTATCGATCAGGCCGGTATCCAGTTTAGGATACTAAACGCCAGCAAAGGCCCCGCAGTGAGAGCAACCCGCGCTCAGGCAGACCGTGTTCTTTACCGACAGGCAGTTCGCACTGCTTTGGAAAACCAGCCAAACCTGATGATCTTCCAACAAGCAGTTGAAGATCTGATTGTCGAAAACGACCAGGTCGTTGGTGCTGTCACCCAAATGGGCCTGAAATTTCGTGCAAAAGCAGTGGTGTTAACTGTCGGGACATTCCTTGACGGCAAAATTCATATTGGCCTGGATAACTACAGCGGTGGCCGGGCTGGCGATCCGCCGTCTATACCACTTTCTCGCCGCTTGCGTGAATTGCCTTTGCGTGTCAGCCGGCTGAAGACAGGAACACCGCCGCGTATTGATGCCCGGACTATCGATTTCTCAGTGCTGGCTCAACAGCATGGGGATAACCCGATGCCGGTCTTTTCTTTCCTGGGTTCTGCAAGCCAACACCCCCAGCAGGTCCCTTGCTATATCACGCATACTAACGAACGCACTCACGACGTGATTCGTAATAATCTGGACCGCAGCCCAATGTATGCTGGTGTGATAGAAGGCATTGGCCCTCGTTATTGTCCGTCGATTGAAGACAAAGTTATGCGTTTTGCTGATCGCAATGCGCACCAGATCTTCCTGGAGCCGGAAGGGCTGACCAGCAACGAAATTTACCCCAACGGGATATCCACCAGCCTGCCGTTTGATGTCCAAATGCAAATTGTTCGCTCTATGGACGGGATGGCTAATGCAAAGATCGTTCGCCCCGGGTATGCCATTGAGTATGATTTCTTCGATCCGCGTGATCTCAAACCTACACTGGAAAGCAAGTATATCCATGGCCTGTTCTTTGCCGGACAAATCAATGGCACAACAGGTTATGAAGAAGCTGCAGCTCAGGGGTTGCTGGCCGGGCTTAATGCCGGGCGTTATTCTGCAGACCTGGAAGGGTGGTCACCACGCCGTGATCAGGCCTATTTAGGCGTGCTGGTTGATGACCTGTGCACACTGGGTACCAAAGAGCCTTACCGCATGTTTACTTCCCGGGCTGAATATCGCCTGATGTTGAGGGAAGATAACGCAGACTTACGTTTAACCGAGACTGGGCGCGAGCTTGGGCTGGTGGATGATGAGCGCTGGGCACTCTTTAACCAGAAACTGGAACACATTGAGCGTGAACGCCAGCGTCTGAAAGAAACCTGGGTTCATCCGGCATCTGAACATGCAACTGAGGTGAATTCACTGCTCAAATCGCCGTTGACCCGTGAAGCCAGTGGTGAAGATTTACTACGCCGCCCGGAAATGACGTACCAGCAGTTAACCTCGCTTTCCCAGTTTGCACCAGCACTGTCAGATGCACAGGCTGCTGAGCAGGTTGAGATTCAGGTTAAGTACGAAGGCTATATTGCCCGTCAGCAGGATGAAATTGAAAAACAACTGCGCAACGAGAATACGGTACTTCCTGCCACGCTGGATTACCGTCAGGTTTCTGGTTTGTCCAATGAAGTTACTGCGAAACTGAATGACCATAAACCGTCATCCATTGGGCAGGCTTCGCGCATTTCAGGTGTCACGCCTGCTGCTATTTCCATTTTGCTGGTGTGGCTGAAAAAACAAGGGTTGCTTCGCCGCACTGCCTGATACTGCTAAGATACAGGTAACTGTCTGGCCAGGGTTAACCTGGCCATTTTTTTATAGGTAACGTTGTGCTCAATATGCTGAATAAACTATCTCATCTGTTGGATGACGCGGGGATTACGCTGTCCTCTCACCAGAAAAGCCAGTTACTGGCTTATGTTGAACTGCTCAACAAATGGAATAAGGCATATAACCTGACTTCCGTGCGTGACCCACAGGAAATGCTGGTGCGCCATATCATGGACAGTATTGTGGTTGCTCCGTATCTGTCAGGGCAGCGTTTTATCGATGTAGGAACTGGCCCTGGACTGCCTGGCGTTCCTCTGGCTATTGTCTGCCCGGATTCACACTTCACTTTACTCGATAGCTTAGGCAAGCGTGTTCGGTTTCTGCGCCAGGTGCAACATGAGCTAAAACTGGAGAACATCACACCAGTGCAAAGCCGGGTAGAAGATTTTCCCGCAGACCCGGCATTTGACGGTGTCCTTAGTCGTGCATTTGCATCGCTGACCGATATGGTGACGTGGTGCCATCATCTTCCTGCTGATAACGGTTTCTTCTATGCCCTGAAAGGCGTGTTACCTCAGGATGAGATAGACGGCCTGCCACAGGGCCTGGCGGTGGAAAAAGTTATTCCTCTGTCAGTACCTGAGCTGGAAGGTGAGCGTCATCTGGTGATTATTCGACCAAAAAAAAATTAATATTTATCAAAAAAAGTGGAAATACAGTTGTTTCTTAATCGTTAAAAAAGCCGTGCTAAATCAGTGTAATAGTTGGTTACATGTCACAATTTTTTTACTACTTATTTCCCGATAATTAACGTCACTCTTTTTGTTAACTTTATAAATAGTAAACATGGCAAATATGAGCGAGCAAAAGATACAGTCTGTTAGAAGAGAGTAAAAGTTAAATTTTTTAGTTAAATGTCAATAAAAGGTTTTTATTGTGTTTTAGGCTTTTTTCTAAAAATATTTAAATAATGCACTTATTTTTCATAAGGATATGTTTTTTGTTTTCCAGTTTATTCTTAAATTGATGAGCAGAAAATTGTTGGATTTGTGATCGGTGGCACGCTTTTAACGACATGGTTACCACTTAATTGGTAATTTTGGTGAACTGATTGCGGTTTGAACAAAACTTTAGAAAAAAGGCGCACAGAAAATTATTTAAACATTTGTTCACCTTTTTGCTACTTATTGTTTGAATTCACGTGTTCGCCCCGTATAATTTGCTCGCTTTTTGGAACTTGACTCTGAGCCATAAAGACAGTTTTATACGACTCGCGACATACCTCAAAGGGAGCAGGAGTTATTCACGTTATGTCAGTGTCGCTCATGAGTAGAAACGTAGCGCTTAAGCTTCTGTTCGTTCAATTTTTGGCTTTGATAGCAAGTGGATTGCTTTTTTGCCTCAAAGACCCCGTATGGGGAGCTTCCGCTCTTGGTGGAGGTGTGGCGGTTTGGCTGCCTAACGTAGTTTTTATGATTTTTGCCTGGCGTCATCAGGCGCAAACATTCACTAAAGGTCGTCTGGCCTGGTCGTTCGCCATTGGCGAAGGCGTAAAAGTAGTGGCAACGTTTGCTATTCTGGTTGTGGCGTTGGGCGTATTTAAGGCGGTTTGGCTGCCGCTGATAGTGACATGGTTATTGGTGCTGGTTGTACAGATACTGGCACCAGCTGTAATTAACAACAAAGGGTAAGAGGCATCATGTCTGCAGGAGAAATCTCTACACCGCAGGAATACATAGGTCACCATCTGCATAACTTACAGATTGACCTGCGTACATTCTCAATGGTGGATCCGCAAAACCCCCCGGCCACATTCTGGACGCTGAATATTGACTCCATGTTTTTCTCAGTGGTTCTGGGTTTGTTGTTCCTGGTTATTTTCCACCGTGTTGCGAAACGTGCAACGACGGGCGTGCCAGGCAAATTCCAGACAGCGGTTGAATTAATCGTTGGTTTTGTTCATGGCAGTGTCAAAGACATGTACCATGGCAAAAGCAAGGTTATTGCACCGTTGGCCCTGACGATTTTTGTCTGGGTCTTCCTGATGAACCTGATGGACTTGCTGCCAATCGACTTGCTGCCATTTATTGCCGAGCATGTCCTTGGCCTGCCGGCGTTGCGTGTTGTTCCGTCTGCTGATGTGAACGTCACTTTGTCCATGGCATTGGGTGTCTTCGTTCTTATTCTTTTCTACAGCATCAAAATGAAAGGCGTTGGTGGCTTCGCGAAAGAGTTGACGCTCCAGCCGTTCAATCATCCGGTGTTTATTCCCGTGAACCTGATTCTGGAAGGGGTCAGTTTATTGTCCAAACCTGTTTCTCTTGGTTTGCGACTGTTCGGTAACATGTATGCGGGTGAGCTGATTTTCATTCTGATTGCTGGTCTGCTGCCGTGGTGGTCACAGTGGTTGCTTAACGTTCCGTGGGCTATCTTCCACATCCTGATCATTACGCTGCAAGCCTTCATTTTCATGGTTCTGACGATTGTCTATCTGTCGATGGCATCTGAAGAGCATTAATTTTACTAACACTACTACTGCGTTTTAACTGAAACAAACTGGAGACTGTCATGGAAAACCTGAATATGGATCTGCTGTACATGGCTGCCGCTGTGATGATGGGTCTGGCGGCAATCGGTGCTGCGATCGGTATCGGCATCCTCGGGGGTAAATTTCTGGAAGGCGCTGCACGCCAGCCTGATCTGATTCCTCTGCTGCGTACACAGTTCTTTATCGTTATGGGTCTTGTGGATGCTATCCCGATGATCGCTGTGGGTCTGGGTCTGTACGTGATGTTCGCCGTCGCGTAGTGAGCATTGCTTTAAAACTAAAGCAATATCAGAACATTAACTAGATAAGAGGCATTGTGCTGTGAATCTTAACGCAACAATCCTCGGCCAGGCCATCGCGTTTGTCCTGTTTGTTCTGTTCTGCATGAAGTATGTCTGGCCGCCGTTAATGGCTGCCATTGAAAAACGTCAAAAAGAAATTGCTGACGGACTTGCTTCAGCCGAACGAGCTAAAAAGGACCTTGACCTTGCACAGGCCAACGCGACCGACCAGCTGAAAAAAGCGAAAGCTGAAGCTCAGGTCATTGTTGAGCAGGCGAACAAGCGCCGTTCTCAGATTCTGGAAGAAGCAAAAGCGGAAGCAGAACAGGAACGTAACAAAATCGTGGCACAGGCTCAGGCCGAAATCGACGCTGAACGTAAACGTGCCCGCGAGGAACTGCGTAAGCAAGTCGCTCAACTGGCTATCGTTGGTGCCGAGAAGATTATTGAACGTTCCGTGGATGAAGCTGCTAACAGCGACATCGTTGATAAACTGGTCGCTGAACTGTAAGGAGGGAGGGGCTGATGTCTGAATTTGTTACTGTAGCTCGCCCCTACGCCAAAGCAGCTTTTGACTTTGCGGTTGAACACCAGAATGTGGATCGCTGGCAGGAAATGCTGGCGTTTGCCGCAGAGGTGTCCAAGAACGAACAGGTGGCTGGGCTGATTTCAGGTGCACTGGCACCTGAAACACTGGCTGCATCGTTTATCGCTATTTGTGGTGACCAGGTAGATACCCATGCCCAAAACCTGATTAAGGTAATGGCTGAAAATGGGCGTCTGTCGGTTCTTCCTGATGTTCTTGAGCAGTTTGTTCTGTTGCGCGCAGCCCTTGAGGCCACAGTTGAAGTTGATGTGACTTCAGCCAGCGCGTTAAGCGAAGAACAGCTTTCGAAAATTAGCGCCGCGATGGAAAAACGTCTGTCTCGCAAAGTGAAGCTGAATTGCAAAATTGATAAGTCTGTAATGGCAGGTATTGTCATTCGTGCGGGTGATATGGTCATTGACGGTAGCGTCCGTGGTCGTCTTGAACGCCTGGCAGACGTCTTGCAGTCTTAAGGGGACTGGAGCATGCAACTGAATTCCACCGAAATCAGCGAACTGATCAAGCAGCGCATTGCTCAGTTCAACGTGGTGAGTGAAGCTCACAACGAAGGTACTATTGTTTCTGTAAGTGACGGTGTTATCCGTATCCACGGCCTGGCCGAGGTAATGCAGGGTGAAATGATCTCTCTGCCGGGCAACCGTTACGCTATCGCACTGAACCTGGAGCGCGACTCCGTAGGTGCAGTTGTGATGGGTCCGTATGCTGACCTTGCCGAAGGCATGAAAGTTAAGTGTACTGGCCGTATTCTTGAAGTACCGGTAGGTAATGGCCTGCTGGGTCGTGTTGTTAACACCCTGGGTGAACCTATTGATGGTAAAGGCCCGGTTGAACACGATGGCTTCTCACCTGTTGAAGCTATCGCGCCTGGCGTTATCGAACGTCAGTCTGTCGACCAGCCTGTACAGACCGGTTATAAATCTGTCGATGCCATGATTCCAATCGGTCGTGGTCAGCGTGAGTTGATCATCGGTGACCGTCAGACGGGTAAAACTGCTCTGGCTGTCGATGCCATCATCAACCAGCGTGATTCCGGTATCAAATGTGTGTACGTGGCTATCGGCCAGAAAGCGTCCACCATTGCTAACGTGGTTCGTAAACTGGAAGAACATGGCGCACTGAAAAACACCGTTGTGGTTGTTGCTTCTGCGTCTGAATCTGCTGCACTGCAATACCTGGCACCTTATGCCGGTTGTGCAATGGGTGAATACTTCCGTGACCGCGGCGAAGACTCCCTGATTGTTTATGATGACCTGTCCAAACAGGCTGTCGCTTACCGTCAGATTTCTCTGCTGCTTCGTCGTCCGCCTGGACGTGAAGCATTCCCAGGCGACGTATTCTACCTGCACTCCCGTTTGCTGGAACGTGCTGCGCGTGTAAACGCTGAATACGTTGAAGCTTTCACTAAAGGTGAAGTTAAAGGGAAAACCGGTTCACTGACCGCATTGCCGATTATCGAAACCCAGGCGGGTGACGTTTCCGCATTCGTTCCGACCAACGTAATTTCTATTACAGATGGTCAGATCTTCCTGGAAACCAACCTGTTCAACTCCGGTATTCGTCCGGCAGTTAACCCGGGTATCTCTGTATCCCGTGTGGGTGGTGCAGCGCAGACCAAGATCATGAAAAAACTGTCCGGTGGTATTCGTACCGCACTGGCACAGTATCGTGAACTGGCGGCGTTCTCCCAGTTTGCTTCTGACCTTGATGATGCAACGCGTAAGCAGTTGGATCACGGCCAGAAAGTAACCGAGTTGCTGAAACAGAAACAGTATGCGCCGATGTCCGTTGCGCAGCAGTCTCTGGTTCTGTTCGCGGCTGAACGTGGTTACCTCAGTGACGTCGAGCTGGCGAAAGTCGGTAGCTTCGAAGCTGCACTGCTGGCATACGTTGACCGTGAGCACGCTCCGCTGATGCAAGAAATCGACCAAACTGGGTCTTACAACGATGAAATCGAAGGAAAGCTGAAAGGCATCCTCGATTCCTTCAAAGCAACCCAGTCCTGGTAACGTCTGCGGCTTGTCTCTCGGGGCAAGCCGTTAGGCATTGAGGAGAAGCTCATGGCCGGCGCAAAAGAGATACGTAGTAAGATCGCAAGCGTCCAGAACACGCAAAAGATCACTAAAGCGATGGAGATGGTCGCCGCTTCCAAAATGCGTAAATCGCAGGAGCGCATGGCGTCCAGCCGTCCTTATGCAGAGACCATGCGCAAAGTGATTGGTCACCTTGCTAATGGTAATCTGGAATACAAGCACCCTTACCTGGAAGAGCGCGACGTAAAACGCGTGGGTTTTCTGGTAGTGTCGACTGACCGTGGTCTGTGTGGCGGCTTGAACATTAACTTGTTCAAAAAGTTGCTCAACGAAATGAAAGAATTGTCTGAGAAAGGCATTCAGAGTGATTTAGCACTGATTGGCTCTAAAGGTGTTTCTTTCTTTAATTCTGTTGGCGGCAGTGTCGTTGCACAGGTAACAGGCATGGGGGATAACCCTGCTCTGTCAGAACTGATCGGTCCGGTTAAGGTGATGTTGCAGGCCTACGATGAAGGCCGTCTGGACAAGCTTTATGTTGTCAGCAACAAATTTATTAACACCATGTCTCAGGTTCCGACCATCACTCAGCTGCTGCCTTTACCGGCATCAGAAGATGGTGATTTAAAACGTAAATCCTGGGATTACCTGTACGAACCTGATCCGAAAGCGCTGCTGGATACCCTGTTGCGCCGTTATGTCGAATCGCAAGTTTATCAGGGCGTGGTAGAAAACCTGGCCAGCGAACAGGCCGCACGTATGGTTGCGATGAAAGCTGCAACCGATAATGGCGGCAACCTGATCAAAGAGCTGCAGTTGGTTTACAACAAAGCTCGTCAGGCCAGCATTACTCAGGAACTCACCGAGATTGTCTCGGGGGCCGCCGCGGTTTAACCAGGTTTACGAATTACGTAGAGGATTCAAGATGGCAACTGGAAAGATTATCCAGGTAATCGGCGCCGTGGTGGACGTCGAGTTTCCTCAGGATGCCGTACCAAGAGTGTACGATGCCCTTGAGGTAATGAATGGTAAAGAGCGCCTGGTGCTGGAAGTTCAGCAGCAGCTGGGTGGTGGTGTTGTTCGTACTATCGCAATGGGTTCTTCCGACGGTCTGCGTCGTGGCCTGGAAGCGAAAGACCTTGAACACCCGATTGAAGTCCCGGTTGGTAAAGCAACACTTGGCCGTATCATGAACGTACTGGGCGAGCCGGTCGACATGAAAGGCGACATCGGCGAAGAAGAACGTTGGGCTATTCACCGTGAAGCACCGAGTTACGAAGACCTGGCTAACTCCCAGGATCTGCTGGAAACTGGTATCAAAGTTATCGACCTGATTTGCCCGTTTGCAAAAGGCGGTAAAGTTGGTCTGTTCGGTGGTGCTGGTGTAGGTAAAACCGTAAACATGATGGAGCTGATCCGTAACATCGCGATCGAACACTCCGGTTACTCAGTGTTTGCGGGCGTTGGTGAACGTACCCGTGAAGGTAACGACTTCTACCACGAAATGACCGATTCCAACGTTCTGGATAAAGTATCCCTGGTTTACGGCCAGATGAACGAGCCGCCGGGAAACCGTCTGCGCGTTGCACTGACCGGCCTGACCATGGCTGAGAAATTCCGTGACGAAGGCCGTGACGTTCTGCTGTTCGTCGATAACATCTATCGTTATACCCTGGCCGGTACAGAAGTATCCGCTCTGCTGGGCCGTATGCCTTCCGCGGTAGGTTATCAGCCAACACTGGCGGAAGAAATGGGTGTTCTTCAGGAACGTATCACTTCAACCAAAACCGGTTCTATTACCTCCGTACAGGCGGTATACGTACCTGCGGATGACTTGACTGACCCGTCACCAGCCACCACCTTTGCGCACCTTGACGCAACCGTGGTACTGAGCCGTCAGATAGCTTCTCTGGGTATCTACCCGGCAGTTGACCCGCTGGACTCAACCAGCCGTCAGCTGGACCCACTGGTTGTTGGTCAGGAACACTATGATGTTGCCCGTGGCGTGCAGTCTATTCTGCAACGTTACCAGGAACTGAAAGACATCATCGCCATTCTGGGGATGGATGAACTGTCAGAAGAAGATAAGCTGGTGGTAGCTCGCGCGCGTAAAATTCAGCGCTTCCTGTCTCAGCCGTTCTTCGTGGCAGAAGTCTTTACTGGTTCTCCGGGTAAATACGTTTCGCTGAAAGATACCATCCGTGGCTTTAAAGGCATTATGGACGGTGAATACGATCACCTGCCGGAACAAGCGTTCTACATGGTTGGTTCCATCGACGAAGCCGTGGAAAAAGCCAAGAAACTTTAACGCCGTAATCGGAGGGTGATATGGCTATGACTTACCACCTGGATGTCGTCAGCGCAGAACAGCAGATGTTTACTGGTCTGGTTGAGAAAATCCAGGTTACAGGTAGTGAAGGTGAACTGGGTATTTACCCGGGGCACGCTCCGCTGCTTACTGCCATTAAGCCTGGTATGATCCGCATCGTTAAACAGCATGGCCATGAAGAGTTTATCTATCTTTCTGGCGGCATTCTGGAAGTACAGCCTGGCACGGTAACCGTGCTGGCTGATACGGCAATTCGCGGCCAGGATCTGGATGAAGCCAGAGCCATGGAATCGAAACGCAGAGCAGAAGATCACATTCGTAATTCTCACGGTGACGTGGATTACGCACAAGCTTCTGCTGAGCTGGCGAAAGCCATCGCGAAACTGCGTGTTATTGAATTGACTAAAAAAGCGATGTAACACCGGCTTGAAGCACGTAAAAAGCCAGCCTGGGCAACCCGGCTGGCTTTTTTATTGCGAGCGGAAGTCAGGTGAATATTGGAAATAAAACACTTTTTCTTTTTTATGTGATCTGTGTCTCAAAATTCTTGATCGTGATGAACAAGAAGCGTACACTTTTTTTGTGAGATGAGTCACAAAATTTAATTCACCGATTAGGATGCCACCATGAAACTGATTAACAAAATCATCGCTATTTTTAATAACATGAGTTTCTCATTTGGTACTTTCCATCTGTGATAGTTGTTCTTCGCCAGACTGCCAAAACATAGCTTTGCGAAGATATCCGGATATAAAAAAGGTCGCCCTGATGGCGACCTTTTGCATGTATTAAGCAGGTTTATTTTTTCTGCAGGAATGACCCCAAATCAAACGTACCATCCGGCTTACGTAGCAGTGGTTCAGGCATCGTTAGTGATAAAAAATCTGTTGCCTTAATCTCCTTACCAGCACTGTTCACACTTTTCCCCTGATGGATAAAGTAATTTGATTTATCCACGTCACCAGTAACTGCGTCGTCATACTTAGCTGGCGCGGTGCGCAGTGATTTGTTGCCTTTGAATACTCCCTGCGTTTCAGGCCCACCGTAAGGGCTTGGGCGGAAGATAAAGTTAAAGCGCTGGTTATCCATTGCTGTATTGTTTTCAACGATTAAGCGCCCGGGGTTAAAGTTATCGGTGAAACCGTCCAGGTGGTTACCTATAGCGATACTGTTACGAATCTGGTGAGCGACTGGTTGGCCTTCACCACCGAGTTTGAAACCGTTACTGGTGTTGTTGCGGGCAATGGAATTTTCGATAACCACAACCCCGTTCGGACCGTCTTCAATTTTGTTGAACAAATCAAAACCATCATCCACGTTATTGTGGGCGTAACAACCCTCCAGACGGTTCCCTTCCCCTACGCGCATTTTCACTGCAAACCCATCGGCATTGATTTTGCCCGGGTCTTCATTACCCCATGATTCAGAGTTAACAATACGGTTATAACTGGCCCATAGTGGGCGACCAATCTTATCTGGCGAAGAGATTTGAATACCCGTGTCATCATTATGGTAAGCCGTTACATTCTCAACCAGGTTATGACTACCGGTAATCCGCAGACTCTTGTCTGTAACATCAATGCCTTTAATGTTCCAGTAACTGGCTTCCAGTAACACACCATGAATAACCGCTTTACCCTCGGCCTCCAGTGTTTTGGGCTTATCTGCCAGCCCACTGGCTGAAATTGGAATAGTGATACCGGCGTAATCACCCGGTAACAGCACAAGCGTGCCACCTGGCGGCAGCATATTAACCGCGGAGGCTAAATCGAGCGGTGAAACTGATGTCCCGGCGTTATCTGCTTTTCCCTGAGGGCCAGCATAAATACGTTCACTGGAGCTGAGTGCTATTTTTTCTACCACCAGCTTTTGGACCACAGACTTGTCTGGTGCATTTGCAGGTGTGAAGGCCAGGGAAAACTGGTTGCCGTTCGCAAGAGATGTGGGTTGAGTCATCATCTCCCCGGCTTTTACGGTTTTATTAGCCCCGATCACCACTTCATTTTGTGTAACTGACCAGGTGCCATCGTAATTGGCCCGGGCCTGTACCACATAGTCATTACCGGAAGATTTATCAGAAGATGCAATTTGCGCCACGACAGGCCAGGGTTTTGCCACCCAGGCCGGAGATGCTTTGGTCTCTGCGGGGGTGGTAGTCAGCGTGGCATCTGAAATGGTGATTTTGGCATTACGCGAAGCAAAGAACCCCACGTAATAATGTTGCTTATCCTGCACTGTTACACTGTCTGCGCCTTTTACTTGCTGGCTTACCCAGTCATTACTTCCTGCTGGTGCCCAGGAGGTAATATAGCCATCATTAGTGCGCTGTAATTTAAGGCGGAAAGTCCCTGTTTTCGCCAGGCTGATTTGTTCTTTGTAACTTTTCTTCGTGATAGCCGCACCAGCATTACCCCATGGCTGGGATACACCCTGGCGATACATTGCCTGTATTTTTACATGGTCAGTATCTTTGCGGTCCTGGGTCATAATGGCATTCATAACCATATTGGATGCCGCAGGAAACTCTTCATAACCGGGTTTTAATGGGTTCTGGCGAGGTTTACCCAGAATATCGCGTACCAGTAACCCTGCTCCTTCCTGAGCCGCAGGTTTGGCACCATTTTCCGGGCCAAACTGATTCACAGTGACAGTGGCCTGCAAAGAGAAGTTTTGATCTGCCGGGAGTTGGGTATAGAAAAATGTCAGTCCATCGTGGGAGTTGGCAATTTTCCCACCCCGGCTTTCGATGGTTACTGGCTGGGATAAATCCGCTTTGCTGGTGGTATCCAGTTTGTTACCCGCAATAGTGACATCATTAACACCCACTTTTTCGGGCAGAACATTAGAGGAAAAATTCACATCTGTGGATTGCCCAAAAGTAATAGCATGCCAGATATGCGGTTGTTGTTGGGCATAAACCGGTGCAGAAAGCACCACACCACAAAGTGTTAGGGCAAAAGGAAGTTTTGACACTGTTGTCTCTCCGTATTGATTTGCCCGCATTATTACTAAAATGAAACACTGTTTCTTTTATGTTTATCACAAAGGTTGATTTTTGAAATGCTGTTTTATTGGCCAGGAATGGTTGTTTATTTTGAAACTAAAAATAAGTGTTAAACCATCATGTTACTACTGATTTTTACAGCGTTTTAACGCAATTAACCGGGTAATAAAGTCAATATTGTGCAATAAGAGGAAAACCATGGCGGATTTAGCAACAATGTGTTTTATGATGCAAAATATGTAGCATTTATAACGCTAAATAGTTTTACTTCTTTCATCGTAATTAGTCAGGACGCCTATGTTAAATCGTTCGATGAGCGTGGTTATCCTTGCCGCTGGTAAAGGCACCCGCATGTATTCCGACCTTCCGAAAGTTCTTCATCATCTGGCTGGAAAGCCAATGGTGCAGCATGTTATTGACGCCGCGACCCAAATTGGAGCAAATCACATTCATTTGGTTTATGGGCATGGCGGTGATTTGCTCAGGAAAACACTTACCGAACCCCGGTTGAACTGGGTATTACAGGCGGAGCAATTGGGTACGGGCCATGCAATGCAGCAGGCTGCCCCTGCTTTTGCGGACGATGAAGATATCCTGATGCTGTACGGGGATGTTCCGCTGATTAGTGTGGAAACACTGCAAAAACTGTGTGAAGCGAAGCCTGAAGGTGGGATTGGCCTGTTAACGGTGAGCCTGGATAATCCTGCAGGTTATGGGCGAATCACCCGTGAAAATGGCAACGTGACCGGTATTGTTGAGCAAAAAGATGCCAGTGAAGAACAACTGAAAATCCAGGAAATAAACACCGGAATTCTGGTTGCCAGTGGTCGCGACCTCAAACGCTGGCTGGCGAATCTCAGCAATAACAATGCCCAGGGCGAATATTATATTACCGATATTATCGCTATGGCGTGGTCTGAAGGGCGCATGATTAAGGCAGTGCATCCGGCTCGCCTGAGTGAAGTTGAAGGGGTCAATAACCGCCTGCAACTGGCTCGCCTTGAGCGGGTATACCAAACTGAGAATGCAGAGCGCTTACTGCTGGCTGGGGTGATGCTGCGGGATCCGGCTCGTTTTGATTTGCGTGGTAGTCTGGAACATGGGCGCGATGTAGAAATTGACCCGGGCGTTATCATCGAAGGCCAGGTAAAACTGGGCAATCGGGTAAAAATTGGCGCGGGTTGTATTATTAAAAACAGCGTAATTGGTGATGATTGCGAACTCAGCCCGTACACGGTAATAGAAGACGCACAACTGGCGCCTGCCTGTACTGTTGGCCCGTTTGCCCGCTTGCGCCCGGGAGCTGTGCTGGGTGAAGGTGCCCATGTCGGTAACTTTGTTGAAATGAAAAAGGCACGCCTGGGTAAAGGTTCAAAAGCAGGCCATCTGACTTACCTTGGCGATGCGGATATTGGTAACAACGTCAATATTGGCGCGGGTACTATCACCTGTAATTACGATGGTGCCAATAAGCACCAGACCCACATTGGTGACGATGTGTTTGTCGGTTCAGATACGCAATTGGTGGCACCTGTCAGTGTCGCGAAAGGCGCAACCATTGGCGCAGGTACAACGGTTACGCGTAATGTAGGCGAAAATGAACTGGTGATAACCCGGGTACCACAAAGGCATATTGCTGGCTGGTCTCGCCCGGTTAAGAAGAAGTAATAGCAGCATTCTCTGCAGTGGGCTTCGGTTCGCTGTTGAAGGGCGAGGATAAAAAAACAACCCGCCCGCACGCAAAATGCGTGCAATAAAAATATAACCCCACTCTCTACAAGGCTCGGGGACCGGGAAACCGGATATACAGGTCAGCGACAACGCATGGCGTAATGCCATTATCAGGACTAAAAACTATGTGTGGAATTGTTGGCGCGGTCGCGCAACGTGATATTGCTGAAATCCTTCTCGAAGGATTACGTCGTCTTGAATACCGCGGGTATGACTCAGCCGGTCTGGCTGTCGTGGATAACGAAGGGCATATGACGCGTCTGCGTCGCCTGGGAAAAGTACAAATGCTGGCACAGGCAGCGGAAGAACACCCGTTATATGGCGGTACCGGTATTGCTCACACTCGTTGGGCAACTCATGGAGAACCCTCAGAAAGCAATGCGCACCCGCATGTCTCTGACTACATTGTTGTGGTTCACAACGGCATCATTGAAAACCACGAGCCTTTGCGTGAATTACTGGTATCCCGTGGTTATGTCTTTGTTTCCGAAACAGACACCGAAGTTATCGCTCACCTGGTCCACTGGGAAATGCAACAGGGTGGTTCATTGCGTGATGCGGTAATGCGGTCTATACCGCAGCTACGTGGCGCTTATGGCACGGTCATTATGGACATTCGCCATCCTGACACTCTGCTGGCAGCCCGCTCAGGTAGCCCGCTGGTGATTGGCCTGGGTATGGGCGAAAACTTTATTGCTTCTGACCAACTGGCGCTGTTGCCAGTGACCCGCCGTTTTATCTTTCTGGAAGAAGGCGATATCGCTGAAGTGACTCGCCGCAGTGTGACGATTTTTGATACCACCGGTAAAGAGGTCACCCGTCCGGATATCGAATCCAGCCTGCAGTATGACGCCGGTGATAAAGGCGTTTACCGCCATTACATGCAAAAAGAGATCTACGAACAACCCAATGCTATCAAAAGCACGCTGACTGGTCGTATTGCTCATAATGCCATTGATTTCAGCGAACTGGGGCCACAGGGTGATGAGCTGCTTGCTCAGGTTGAGCATATTCAAATTATCGCCTGTGGCACATCCTATAACTCCGGAATGGTTTCTCGTTACTGGTTTGAGTCGCTGGCGGGCATTCCTTGTGATGTCGAAATTGCATCTGAATTCCGTTACCGCAAATCTGCTGTACGGCATAACAGCCTGATGATCACACTTTCACAATCTGGTGAAACTGCTGATACGCTGGCTGCATTGCGTTTGTCCAAAGAACTGGGTTACCTGGGTTCACTGGCTATTTGTAACGTACCGGGCTCTTCTCTGGTGCGTGAATCTGACCTGGCGTTAATGACCAAAGCTGGCACTGAAATTGGTGTTGCATCCACCAAAGCGTTCACCACGCAACTGACAGTATTACTGATGCTGGTGGGTAAACTCTCCCGTCTGAAAGGCCTGGATGCTTCCGTTGAGCAGAATATCGTGCATGGTTTGCAGGCACTGCCAAACCGCATTGAACAAATGCTCTCCCAGGACAAGCGTATTGAAGCACTGGCGGAGAATTTCTCAGACAAGCACCATGCGCTGTTCCTTGGGCGTGGCGATCAGTACCCAATTGCGCTCGAGGGCGCACTTAAACTGAAAGAGATCTCCTATATTCACGCTGAAGCTTATGCGGCTGGTGAACTCAAACATGGCCCGCTGGCGCTGATTGATGCAGATATGCCGGTTATTGTTGTGGCGCCCAATAACGATCTGTTGGAAAAATTAAAATCCAACATTGAAGAAGTGCGTGCCCGTGGCGGCCAGTTGTATGTGTTTGCTGATCAGGACGCTGGTTTTGCCAGCAGTGACAACATGCATATCATTTCTCTGCCACATGTTGAAGAAGTGATTGCGCCTGTCTTCTATACTGTTCCGTTGCAGCTGTTGGCTTACCATGTCGCCTTGATTAAAGGCACCGATGTGGATCAGCCGCGTAATCTGGCAAAATCCGTTACCGTCGAATAATTTTTTATTCATTCTGCCTTACCAAAAAGAGAAAGCCTGTCTTCGGATGGGCTTTTTTACCTTTCAGACACTATCTTTTAAACACACAAAAAGAGTCTGAAAAGGAGAACGTGATGAAACGTGTACAGCATCATTACACTGTTAATGTCGAATGGACGGGCAATAGAGGCGAAGGAACATCTGCTTACCGCACCTACAGTCGTGACCATATCATTAGTGCCGGAGATGGGGATAAAGCGGCCATTGCCGGGTCAGCAGATCCTGCTTTTTTAGGTGACCCGGCCCGCTGGAACCCGGAAGAACTATTAGTTGCGGCAACATCTGCATGCCACAAGTTGTGGTACCTGCATTTATGTGCTGATGCCGGCATTGTGGTTCAGTCCTACACCGACAACCCGGAAGGTACGATGGTTGAGGAGCCGGAAGGGCGGTTTACTCAAATACAGCTAAAACCCTGCGTGACGATTCGTGCTCAGGATGATGTGGAACTTGCCCGCAGTCTGCATCATAAAGCGCATCAATACTGCTTTATTGCTAACTCGCTTAATTTCCCGGTTTTCTGTGAGCCAGAAATCAAACAAGCCTGACCTGTAACCTGTTTTTTTGCCCCTGTTTTTGTCCTTAAATCAAAAATAAGGAGGATAATCAGCAGGGGTGATGAGCATGAATTATACTCCTCTGACAAGAATATGATGTTTTTATTACAGTGTTTATCCTTGATCTATAAGGATAAAAACAGCCAAATCTTTCGTTGTCATAAAACTGTAATATTTAATACATTTTACTGTCATCTGTTTGTCCTATTTTGCACACCGTAATCATTCTAAATAGAAAACAGATTCAATACCTCTGCTGGAGACATTATGAACATTATGCGTACCACTGTCGCAACTGTTGTCGCCGCGACCTTATCTCTGAGCGCTTTCTCTGCATTAGCAGCAGCCAGCCTGACCGGAGCCGGAGCTACGTTTCCTGCACCGGTTTACGCAAAATGGGCTGACACGTACCAAAAAGAAACCGGTAACAAAGTCAATTACCAGGGAATTGGCTCATCTGGTGGTGTAAAACAAATTACTGCTCATACCGTTGACTTTGGTGCATCTGACGCCCCGTTGTCTGATGAAAGGCTGGAAAAAGAAGGTTTGTTCCAGTTCCCGACAGTGATTGGTGGTGTTGTTTTGGCTGTAAACCTGCCGGGTATTAAATCTGGTGAACTGGTGCTGGATGGTAAAACACTGGGCGATATCTATCTGGGCAATATTAAAAAGTGGGATGACCCAGCTATTGCCAAACTCAATCCAGGCATGAAACTGCCCGCTCAGAATATCGCAGTGGTTCGCCGTGCGGATGGTTCTGGCACTTCTTTTGTTTTCACCAGCTACCTTGCAAAAGTCAATGCTGAGTGGAAAGAGAAAGTCGGTACCGGAACAACCGTCAAGTGGCCAACTGGTCTGGGCGGTAAAGGTAACGATGGTATTGCTGCATTTGTACAGCGCCTGCCTGGCGCAATTGGCTATGTGGAATACGCCTATGCCAAACAAAACAATCTGGCTTACACCAAACTGGTGTCAGCAGATGGTCAGCCTGTTAGCCCAACGGAAGAAAGCTTCTCCAATGCGGCTAAAGGGGCTGACTGGAGCAAATCCTTTGCACAGGATTTGACTAATCAAAAAGGGGCTGATGCGTGGCCTGTCACCTCTACCACTTTTATTTTGGTTCACAAAGAGCAGAAGAAACCTGAAAGCGGTATTGAAGTGCTGAAGTTCTTTGACTGGGCTTATAAAAAAGGTGGTAAAGAGGCTACAGACCTGGACTATGCAACCTTACCTGACAGCGTTGTCGAGCAGGTTCGCGCGGCATGGAAAACCAGCGTAAAAGACAGCAACGGTAAGCCGTTGTATCAGTAATTTGGATGTTACCTTTCCCGGAAAATCAGCATAATAGCTGGCTTTCCGGGCTCAATCAGAAGAGTAATATATGGCTGCAACAAAGCCTGCGTTTAATCCCCCAGGCAAAAAGGGCGATATGATCTTCAGCGCACTGGTCAGACTGGCTGCGCTGATTGTGTTATTTCTGCTGGGTGGCATTATTGTCTCCCTTATCTTTTCCTCATGGCCAAGTATCCAGAAATTCGGCTTTTCCTTCCTGTGGACCAAAGACTGGGATGCGCCGAATGATATTTACGGTGCGCTGGTGCCCATTTACGGCACACTGGTTACATCGTTTATTGCTCTGCTGATTGCGGTGCCAGTGAGTTTCGGTATTGCGTTATTTCTTACTGAACTCGCGCCGGGCTGGTTGCGCCGCCCGCTGGGTATTGCCATTGAATTGCTGGCGGCTATTCCCAGTATTGTTTATGGCATGTGGGGGTTGTTTATCTTTGCACCGCTGTTTGCGACCTATTTCCAGGCCCCCGTGGGGGACATCCTTTCTTCTGTTCCTATTGTTGGCGCACTGTTTTCAGGCCCGGCCTTCGGAATTGGGATCCTGGCTGCGGGTGTGATCCTGGCAATTATGATTATCCCTTACATCGCTGCCGTTATGCGCGATGTGTTCGAACAAACCCCCACACTAATGAAAGAGTCTGCCTATGGTATTGGCTGCACAACGTGGGAGGTTATCTGGCGTATAGTTCTGCCATTTACCAAAAATGGGGTGATCGGCGGGGTGATGCTGGGGCTTGGTCGCGCACTGGGTGAAACCATGGCAGTAACCTTTATTATCGGGAATACCTACCAACTGGACAGCCCTTCTCTGTATATGCCAGGTAACAGTATCACCTCCGCGCTGGCTAACGAATTTGCTGAAGCGGAATCTGGCCTGCATGTTGCGGCATTGATGGAACTGGGCCTGATTCTGTTTGTTATCACCTTTATTGTACTGGCGATATCTAAGCTCATGATAATGCGTCTGTCTAAGAACGAGGGGGCACGCTAATGGCAACGTTAGAGATGCAAAATGCCCAGGCGCTGGCGGAAACTCGCCGTAAAATGCAGGCTCGCCGCCGCTTTAAAAATCGTATTGCTCTCACCATGTCCATGGCGACCATGGCATTTGGTTTGTTCTGGCTGATCTGGATCCTGTTCTCGACCGTTACCCGTGGGATAGACGGCATGTCGCTGGCACTGTTTACCCAGATGACACCGCCACCGAACACACCTGGTGGTGGGTTAGCTAATGCCCTTGCCGGTAGTGGCTTACTTATTTTATGGGCAACGGCTGTAGGTACCCCATTAGGTATTCTGGCGGGCGTTTACCTGGCGGAGTATGGGCGCAAGTCTGTCCTGGCTGAGATTATTCGTTTTATCAACGATATCCTGCTCTCTGCGCCTTCTATTGTGGTTGGCCTGTTTGTTTACACTATTGTGGTGGCGCAAATGCAGCACTTCTCCGGTTGGGCGGGTGTGATTGCCCTCGCGTTGTTGCAGGTACCTATTGTTATTCGTACTACGGAAAACATGCTGAAACTGGTGCCAGACAGCCTGCGAGAAGCTGCTTATGCGCTGGGTACACCCAAGTGGAAAATGATTGGGGCTATCACCCTGAAAGCGTCTGTCTCAGGGATTATTACCGGGGTGTTGTTGGCTGTAGCCCGTATTGCTGGTGAAACCGCGCCATTACTGTTTACCGCGCTGTCTAACCAGTTCTGGAGCACCGATATGATGCAACCGCTGGCGAACTTACCTGTCACTATCTTTAAGTTCGCCATGAGCCCCTTTGCTGAATGGCAGCAACTGGCCTGGGCCGGGGTTTTGATTATCACACTGTGCGTCCTGTTACTGAATATTTTGGCTCGCGTGCTGTTTGCGAAGCGTAAACACGGTTAATTCATTTTGAGCGTTGTCGCAGTTGCAATCTTGCGGCAGCGAATAAGGAAAAGAGATACATGAGTATGGCTGACAACAACCCGGGCAAAATTCAGGTGCGTAATCTGGACTTCTATTACGGGAAATTCCATGCCCTGAAAAACATCAACCTGGACATAGCTCAGAACCAGGTAACGGCATTTATCGGCCCGTCTGGTTGCGGTAAATCCACGCTGCTGCGCACCTTCAACAAAATGTTCGAGCTTTACCCTGAACAGCGTGCTGAAGGGGAAATTTTGTTAGATGGCGACAATATTCTCACCAACAGGCAGGATATTGCGTTGTTGCGTGCCAAAGTCGGTATGGTGTTCCAGAAACCAACACCTTTCCCGATGTCCATCTACGATAACATTGCGTTTGGTGTACGTTTGTTTGAAAAATTATCCCGCGCAGATATGGATGAGCGTGTGCAATGGGCACTGACCAAAGCGGCTCTTTGGACGGAAACCAAAGATAAACTGCACCAAAGCGGCTACTCTTTATCTGGTGGTCAACAGCAACGTCTGTGTATTGCGCGTGGTATTGCCATTCGCCCGGAAGTACTGCTGCTGGACGAACCCTGCTCTGCACTGGATCCCATCTCCACCGGGCGCATTGAAGAGTTGATTACGGAGCTCAAGCAGGACTATACCGTGGTTATTGTTACCCACAATATGCAGCAGGCCGCGCGTTGTTCTGATTATACTGCGTTTATGTATCTGGGTGAGCTTATCGAGTTCAGTAATACCGATAACCTGTTTACCACACCGCAGAAGAAACAAACCGAAGACTACATCACTGGCCGTTATGGTTGATTTGTCTGGCAGTGTTGAAACTGAAAAAGCAACCCATTTGGCGGTGTTATCACCGCTTTGCTGTAAAGCAAGTGTGTTGCAATCTGACAAAGCCTGTCGGGCATAAAGGAGTTCTGAATGGATAACCTCAATCTCAACAAACATATTTCTGGTCAGTTTAATGCCGAGCTGGAGCATATCCGTACCCAGGTGATGGCGATGGGTGGGCTGGTTGAACAGCAGCTTTCCGATGCCATTACAGCAATGCACAACCAGGATAGCGAACTGGCAAAAAACGTAGTAGAAGGCGATAAAAAAGTTAATATGATGGAAGTGGAGATAGATGAAGCCTGTGTGCGCATCATCGCCAAACGCCAGCCAGCCGCCAGTGATTTACGTCTGGTTATGGCCATCATTAAAACCATTGCTGAACTGGAACGTATTGGCGATGTGGCAGATAAAATCTGCCGCACAGCGCTGGAGAAGTTTTCCCAGCAGCATCAGCCTTTGTTGGTCAGCCTGGAATCGTTAGGGCGCCACACTGTGCAAATGCTTCACGATGTACTGGATGCGTTTGCGCGTATGGACATTGATGAGGCGGTGCGTATTTATCGTGAAGATAAAAAAGTGGATCAGGAATACGAAGGCATTGTGCGCCAGCTAATGACATACATGATGGAAGATTCACGCACTATTCCCAGTGTTCTGACTGCGTTGTTCTGTGCACGTTCTATCGAGCGTATTGGCGACCGTTGTCAGAATATTTGTGAGTTTATCTTCTATTTCGTTAAAGGTCAGGATTTCCGTCATGTTGGTGGTGACGAACTGGATAAACTATAAGGATAAAAACAGCCAAATCTTTCGTTGTCATAAAACTGTAATATTTAATACATTTTACTGTCATCTGTTTGTCCTATTTTGCACACCGTAATCATTCTAAATAGAAAACAGATTCAATACCTCTGCTGGAGACATTATGAACATTATGCGTACCACTGTCGCAACTGTTGTCGCCGCGACCTTATCTCTGAGCGCTTTCTCTGCATTAGCAGCAGCCAGCCTGACCGGAGCCGGAGCTACGTTTCCTGCACCGGTTTACGCAAAATGGGCTGACACGTACCAAAAAGAAACCGGTAACAAAGTCAATTACCAGGGAATTGGCTCATCTGGTGGTGTAAAACAAATTACTGCTCATACCGTTGACTTTGGTGCATCTGACGCCCCGTTGTCTGATGAAAGGCTGGAAAAAGAAGGTTTGTTCCAGTTCCCGACAGTGATTGGTGGTGTTGTTTTGGCTGTAAACCTGCCGGGTATTAAATCTGGTGAACTGGTGCTGGATGGTAAAACACTGGGCGATATCTATCTGGGCAATATTAAAAAGTGGGATGACCCAGCTATTGCCAAACTCAATCCAGGCATGAAACTGCCCGCTCAGAATATCGCAGTGGTTCGCCGTGCGGATGGTTCTGGCACTTCTTTTGTTTTCACCAGCTACCTTGCAAAAGTCAATGCTGAGTGGAAAGAGAAAGTCGGTACCGGAACAACCGTCAAGTGGCCAACTGGTCTGGGCGGTAAAGGTAACGATGGTATTGCTGCATTTGTACAGCGCCTGCCTGGCGCAATTGGCTATGTGGAATACGCCTATGCCAAACAAAACAATCTGGCTTACACCAAACTGGTGTCAGCAGATGGTCAGCCTGTTAGCCCAACGGAAGAAAGCTTCTCCAATGCGGCTAAAGGGGCTGACTGGAGCAAATCCTTTGCACAGGATTTGACTAATCAAAAAGGGGCTGATGCGTGGCCTGTCACCTCTACCACTTTTATTTTGGTTCACAAAGAGCAGAAGAAACCTGAAAGCGGTATTGAAGTGCTGAAGTTCTTTGACTGGGCTTATAAAAAAGGTGGTAAAGAGGCTACAGACCTGGACTATGCAACCTTACCTGACAGCGTTGTCGAGCAGGTTCGCGCGGCATGGAAAACCAGCGTAAAAGACAGCAACGGTAAGCCGTTGTATCAGTAATTTGGATGTTACCTTTCCCGGAAAATCAGCATAATAGCTGGCTTTCCGGGCTCAATCAGAAGAGTAATATATGGCTGCAACAAAGCCTGCGTTTAATCCCCCAGGCAAAAAGGGCGATATGATCTTCAGCGCACTGGTCAGACTGGCTGCGCTGATTGTGTTATTTCTGCTGGGTGGCATTATTGTCTCCCTTATCTTTTCCTCATGGCCAAGTATCCAGAAATTCGGCTTTTCCTTCCTGTGGACCAAAGACTGGGATGCGCCGAATGATATTTACGGTGCGCTGGTGCCCATTTACGGCACACTGGTTACATCGTTTATTGCTCTGCTGATTGCGGTGCCAGTGAGTTTCGGTATTGCGTTATTTCTTACTGAACTCGCGCCGGGCTGGTTGCGCCGCCCGCTGGGTATTGCCATTGAATTGCTGGCGGCTATTCCCAGTATTGTTTATGGCATGTGGGGGTTGTTTATCTTTGCACCGCTGTTTGCGACCTATTTCCAGGCCCCCGTGGGGGACATCCTTTCTTCTGTTCCTATTGTTGGCGCACTGTTTTCAGGCCCGGCCTTCGGAATTGGGATCCTGGCTGCGGGTGTGATCCTGGCAATTATGATTATCCCTTACATCGCTGCCGTTATGCGCGATGTGTTCGAACAAACCCCCACACTAATGAAAGAGTCTGCCTATGGTATTGGCTGCACAACGTGGGAGGTTATCTGGCGTATAGTTCTGCCATTTACCAAAAATGGGGTGATCGGCGGGGTGATGCTGGGGCTTGGTCGCGCACTGGGTGAAACCATGGCAGTAACCTTTATTATCGGGAATACCTACCAACTGGACAGCCCTTCTCTGTATATGCCAGGTAACAGTATCACCTCCGCGCTGGCTAACGAATTTGCTGAAGCGGAATCTGGCCTGCATGTTGCGGCATTGATGGAACTGGGCCTGATTCTGTTTGTTATCACCTTTATTGTACTGGCGATATCTAAGCTCATGATAATGCGTCTGTCTAAGAACGAGGGGGCACGCTAATGGCAACGTTAGAGATGCAAAATGCCCAGGCGCTGGCGGAAACTCGCCGTAAAATGCAGGCTCGCCGCCGCTTTAAAAATCGTATTGCTCTCACCATGTCCATGGCGACCATGGCATTTGGTTTGTTCTGGCTGATCTGGATCCTGTTCTCGACCGTTACCCGTGGGATAGACGGCATGTCGCTGGCACTGTTTACCCAGATGACACCGCCACCGAACACACCTGGTGGTGGGTTAGCTAATGCCCTTGCCGGTAGTGGCTTACTTATTTTATGGGCAACGGCTGTAGGTACCCCATTAGGTATTCTGGCGGGCGTTTACCTGGCGGAGTATGGGCGCAAGTCTGTCCTGGCTGAGATTATTCGTTTTATCAACGATATCCTGCTCTCTGCGCCTTCTATTGTGGTTGGCCTGTTTGTTTACACTATTGTGGTGGCGCAAATGCAGCACTTCTCCGGTTGGGCGGGTGTGATTGCCCTCGCGTTGTTGCAGGTACCTATTGTTATTCGTACTACGGAAAACATGCTGAAACTGGTGCCAGACAGCCTGCGAGAAGCTGCTTATGCGCTGGGTACACCCAAGTGGAAAATGATTGGGGCTATCACCCTGAAAGCGTCTGTCTCAGGGATTATTACCGGGGTGTTGTTGGCTGTAGCCCGTATTGCTGGTGAAACCGCGCCATTACTGTTTACCGCGCTGTCTAACCAGTTCTGGAGCACCGATATGATGCAACCGCTGGCGAACTTACCTGTCACTATCTTTAAGTTCGCCATGAGCCCCTTTGCTGAATGGCAGCAACTGGCCTGGGCCGGGGTTTTGATTATCACACTGTGCGTCCTGTTACTGAATATTTTGGCTCGCGTGCTGTTTGCGAAGCGTAAACACGGTTAATTCATTTTGAGCGTTGTCGCAGTTGCAATCTTGCGGCAGCGAATAAGGAAAAGAGATACATGAGTATGGCTGACAACAACCCGGGCAAAATTCAGGTGCGTAATCTGGACTTCTATTACGGGAAATTCCATGCCCTGAAAAACATCAACCTGGACATAGCTCAGAACCAGGTAACGGCATTTATCGGCCCGTCTGGTTGCGGTAAATCCACGCTGCTGCGCACCTTCAACAAAATGTTCGAGCTTTACCCTGAACAGCGTGCTGAAGGGGAAATTTTGTTAGATGGCGACAATATTCTCACCAACAGGCAGGATATTGCGTTGTTGCGTGCCAAAGTCGGTATGGTGTTCCAGAAACCAACACCTTTCCCGATGTCCATCTACGATAACATTGCGTTTGGTGTACGTTTGTTTGAAAAATTATCCCGCGCAGATATGGATGAGCGTGTGCAATGGGCACTGACCAAAGCGGCTCTTTGGACGGAAACCAAAGATAAACTGCACCAAAGCGGCTACTCTTTATCTGGTGGTCAACAGCAACGTCTGTGTATTGCGCGTGGTATTGCCATTCGCCCGGAAGTACTGCTGCTGGACGAACCCTGCTCTGCACTGGATCCCATCTCCACCGGGCGCATTGAAGAGTTGATTACGGAGCTCAAGCAGGACTATACCGTGGTTATTGTTACCCACAATATGCAGCAGGCCGCGCGTTGTTCTGATTATACTGCGTTTATGTATCTGGGTGAGCTTATCGAGTTCAGTAATACCGATAACCTGTTTACCACACCGCAGAAGAAACAAACCGAAGACTACATCACTGGCCGTTATGGTTGATTTGTCTGGCAGTGTTGAAACTGAAAAAGCAACCCATTTGGCGGTGTTATCACCGCTTTGCTGTAAAGCAAGTGTGTTGCAATCTGACAAAGCCTGTCGGGCATAAAGGAGTTCTGAATGGATAACCTCAATCTCAACAAACATATTTCTGGTCAGTTTAATGCCGAGCTGGAGCATATCCGTACCCAGGTGATGGCGATGGGTGGGCTGGTTGAACAGCAGCTTTCCGATGCCATTACAGCAATGCACAACCAGGATAGCGAACTGGCAAAAAACGTAGTAGAAGGCGATAAAAAAGTTAATATGATGGAAGTGGAGATAGATGAAGCCTGTGTGCGCATCATCGCCAAACGCCAGCCAGCCGCCAGTGATTTACGTCTGGTTATGGCCATCATTAAAACCATTGCTGAACTGGAACGTATTGGCGATGTGGCAGATAAAATCTGCCGCACAGCGCTGGAGAAGTTTTCCCAGCAGCATCAGCCTTTGTTGGTCAGCCTGGAATCGTTAGGGCGCCACACTGTGCAAATGCTTCACGATGTACTGGATGCGTTTGCGCGTATGGACATTGATGAGGCGGTGCGTATTTATCGTGAAGATAAAAAAGTGGATCAGGAATACGAAGGCATTGTGCGCCAGCTAATGACATACATGATGGAAGATTCACGCACTATTCCCAGTGTTCTGACTGCGTTGTTCTGTGCACGTTCTATCGAGCGTATTGGCGACCGTTGTCAGAATATTTGTGAGTTTATCTTCTATTTCGTTAAAGGTCAGGATTTCCGTCATGTTGGTGGTGACGAACTGGATAAACTGCTGGCGGGTAAAGATATGAAAGAGTAATTTCTCTTTCACTTTCATGCAATAACAATTCTCTTCGCCATCCGTATACCGGATGGCGTTTCTTTTACTGGCAGGCTATACAGATATTCCACTGACAGCGCCTGCCTTTCTCCAAATAATTCAGATCCAGCAAAATATTTTTGTTTGCCTTTTGATTGTTTATGCAATTTTATATCATTATTCTCTGCATGGTTTTCTATTATAGAATGGAGTCATTATGTTCAGGCGCAGAAGGATTGAATTATCACAGCATTCATTTCGCGAAGCTGTATTGTTGAAGTTCGGACAGCAAGGTTTTTCCGATATGTCTGTGCGGAAATTACTGGTTTTGTTACATGAACATTTTCGCTACATGAATTTTAAAGTGAATGGGGCTACCAGAGATGAGTTACATAAAATAATTACGAACTCTTTCTTCTCAAGAATTTCAGATATAAATGAAATAGAAGAGAGAGTGGAGTATCAAAGAAATATTGATGATTTCCAACGATCTCATACTCATAAGCTTTTTTTGGATTCTTTGGTGGCAGTAAGATATTTTATTGAGCAAATGGAATCTGTCCGGAGTGAAATGTTATCTATATCGCTTCGTTCACGTTCTCCGTGCTTTAGAATATTTAGTATTACTCTTGATTCAGCCAAAGAAAAATATACGCGGGTATTAAGTAATTTTGTTACTGCTGCTGTTCTGTATGTTTATCCTGAACTGGTGATGCCAACAAGCACTGCTATCAGTATATTAGATGATTTTCTGTCAAATCTAATCAGAAATGGCCTCCGGCAACCCGGCAACCGGTTTATTTCTATTCAACGGTCTGCAGATTTAGTTAATATTCCTTCTTATATGACCGAGGAGTATCTCTTTAATGAAGCAAACTATGAATACGCTATTCATGGTATGACGCGTCAACGAAGAGGACAATTCTCTGAAGAAATAGAAGAAAACAGCCGCCTTGAATCCTACCATGAGGTGATAGACCGTGGCCTTTATACAACAAGGCGGTTGAGTGAAGTGGAGGTTCCCCCTTCACCTCCTGTAATGCGAGTGCCACCGGTTCGCACTGCTCGCCCACACGGAATCCTGCCTGCCTTGCCGGTATTTAATTTATCTTCACTTGCACCTGCGCAACCCGATACTGACGCTGAATCATCACTTAAGGACAGAGTTTTTCTTGATATGGCTATTCTTGAAGTACGTAAAGAAAAGAGTAGCGATGGCATTCTTAATAGAGGTGAGTCGTTAATTGTATATAAGCATGATGATGATTTTTATACCGAAAGTGAATGTCGGGAAAAAAGCTTGCCTCTCAATAATCCCATTAAAATAAATTATATATCTGATAATGAGTATTTGATTGAGTATAATAGGCTTGGAGAGCAATACAGAAACATTAATCTTCGGGATTACAATGAATATCTTTATTCTGACTATGGTTAAATTTTAATATTTCGACAGGTAACCTGATGTATTTATATCAGGTTACCTGGTTTATTTAATTGCTATTATTTCTGTATCCATGTGTTGCTGCTGTATTTGAAGATGTTTTGTTGTTCATCTATCTGGTACAGAAACAACCAGCCATTATTCACCAGGTCTGCAACATTCTGGTGGCGCAACATTATCGCTTCAATTGCCGCTTGCGGAGCCTGAATGAAAGCACTTAACCGTACAGGCTGGTGGCGATACTGCTTTCCATCATGAACAGACTGGTTTGACAAACCAATACGCAAATCCCCGCCGTTTCCTTCAAACACACCAATATGTCCGCCAACGACATTGTGCAGCAACTTATTACCACTGCCATATTTTTCCGGGGCTGTAACCGAGGCGTAATATTGCAGGTTAATCCAATTCATCACCAACAGTGGCGCGGTCATTATCTTTTCCAACTGGGTAAATTCCGGATCCTCGCTAACATGGTATTCGTGCAAAAAGGCCCGGCCGGCAAAGTTCAGGTTGCGTGTCAGGCTGCGGGGAGCAATAAACACCCCGGCGTTATTGCATAATCCCCATTCCGGCCTCATTTGTGCCCAGTTGGTTGCGCGTTGCTTAAAGAACCGGCTGGCTTCTGCGGCATCAGGTGCTTCAGGTATGGCGAACTGTGCTGACCTGGCGATTCTGGCCTGGTTCACCGCTTCGTTAACCCAGGTACGCCAGAGAGCGTCTGGTGCATCAAATACATTGAGGTCATCGGTAGTGGTGTTGTGCATAGCTGCGTAAAAATGCGTGTCAGCAGGTACCGTCACACCAAATGCAGGCATTTCGGCTCTGACGTCCGCATCATTTAGCAACCAGGCCAGCACTTTGACATTTACTTCACCAGTCTGACCACCACAGGCACCACAATCAAGGCTGGATGACGTATGGTTATTACAGGTTTGGCTGCCATGGCCGCTCAACAGGACGATTTTAGCCAGCCGCTTGCTTATCCCCATCGCTTTAAGAATACCAGCACCCAACTCAGCTTTTTCGCTGGCGGTTAATGGTTGCTGATTGCGCTCCAGCTCCCATTCCTCATTATTGCGCACATCGCGATTGACGGGGTTTTCTGTACCATGCTGAAGTACAACGCGCTTAAACAGACTGATAAGTTTCAGCAAACCACCCGCTTCAACCATACCCAGGTTGGAGGATGGTTTTTCCAGGCTGTTTTGCCAGCCGAGTTTGGTCAGGCGCAAAATACGCTCTGGTTGCTTATGGGTTTGCCTGGCGACTAAATTGGGAGCCAGTAAACCAGGTAACTGCGGACGGGAAAAGCTGCCATCCCAGGTTTGGTAACGAATGGGGATCCCGAAGAAGCCGGCAAAGCCTAATGTTTCAATCCCGTCATTCTGGCTTTCCAGCGCCCGGCGCATGGGTTCAGAACGCACATCAATACAAAAAATTGCCTGTAATTCTGGCCGGTCCAGTTCATGAGCCGGTTTTGCCGCTTTAATTTGCGCAATCCAGGGGCTTTGTACACTGAGCTCCAGTGCACGCTGCCACACCCAAAGTGGCGCCAGTTGTTGTTGAGCCAGGTGATAAGACGCACCAATATGACTGGCCTGGTGGTGAATCGCCTGGCGAATAGTTGCGGCAGTATTCTCATGGTGCTGGCGTAACCACTGCATCAACACAGTGTCCCAGGCCAGCAGTATGGCGCTTAACCCAAGAGTATGTGGCACATCAATGTGCTGGTTTTCAAGGCCCGCCTGCCAGTCGAGCCAGGACTGCCAGCCGGCCCAACCCGATAACTGGTGCAACGATGCCCGCATAAATGCTTCAGCCCCTGCACTGTTTTCCCAGGTGTTTTGCCAGCGGCTACCGACTTCCTCAAATAACCCATCAATCATCTTCGGCAGTGCACGGAAGCAGGCCAGCAAATCCACCCCTAATAAGGTTTTGATCCCCTTATCCCGTGCCACCACTTCTAACCAGCTTTGGTAAAGATGTTCGCCATTTTTTCCGGTTGAATCAAACCGCTCCGGGTACTGATGATAGAGTGCAATAAACTGGCTCACCTGCTGAACGATTTCCTGAGCCCAGCTATGGCCTTGCTGTGAAGGGATAACTTCATCCATCAACATAGCCAGCGTTTTCCAGCGGAAAGTCAGCTCAGTATCGTTATGCTGCAGATCTTCTTCCAGTTGTGCCGGAGTCAGTGGGCTGTGCAGTTCTGCCAGCGCCTGAGATAAATGCGCCGGAGTAATTTGCTTGCCCCATAACTGGCGGTAATAGCTTTTGTTCATTAGCCCGGTAATGCCACAAATAACCGCCTGCTTAGCAAAAGTCTGAGCGATATCCTCGTGGCGCTGCTGCCACCAGGGGTTGACGGCGACAGACTGGTCCAGTGGCCAGGCGGGCGCAATGGATGAAGCAACCTGCCGGGCGATATCTGACCAGGCCAGTACTGTTGATTGTTCAGTCATTATTTGGCCTCCGTTTTTACCTGCTGCCATTGCGCATTCTGAAGTTTAATCAGCGACTCGCTCGGCCAGAATTTCAGTGTCAGGCGGGTTGCCCATTCATCAAGATAAGCTCCGGCATTGAGCCAGATAAACAGGCGCTTAACCCAACTGATATGAGGCCAGTACTGTAAGGCGATGGAGAGAGCAAACAGGCTGAAGAACAGCAGGGCAACAAAACTGTCTGCGTAAAGATTCAGTGGCGCATCCATCCCTACCAGTGTGCTCAAGTGGTGTTTTGCTGTGGTGTAGAGAGTCAGCAACCCTGCGGCGAAGGCCAGAGTGATAGCGATACGAGGCAGGCTACCTGCGTCCCAGCGGCAGACGCTTGGCAGAATCAGCGCACTAAGCGCAAACCAAATCAGCACTGTTGCCGCCAGGCTGGTCATCATAGCGAACTGCCACTGTGCGATACCAATCATTACCAGCGCGGCAGCAAGCGCCAGTACCCAGTGGCGCACCCGGGGCTTAACACTACCCGCCAGTTTTGCCGCCAGGTAGTGGTTAACCGTATTCCCGCTGTTGAGAAAAGAAAATGATTTATAAAACGAGTGCGCAAACAGGTGTAACAGCGCCATTTCATATAACCCGAGACCAATCTCCACCAGCATCAGCCCCATTTGCGAGCTGGTAGACCAGGCCAGCTTCACTTTTATACTGATGCGTGTAGTGCTCACCAGGCCAGTAATAGTGGTGCTGAGTCCGGCCAGAATCACCAGAAACCAGCATGCAACCGGGCTTGCAGCCAGCACGGGGGAAAAAAACAGTAGCAGGATACCACCAAGGTTAACGATACCGGCGTGCAACAGTGCGGAAACTGGCGTGGGTGCTTCTACCACCTGAATCAGCCAGCCATGAACCGGTAGTTGTGCGCATTTAATCAGCGCCACCATGGTCAGTAACAGTGCAGCAATGGTGAGCTGAACACTGCCAGAGCTTTCGCTGGCACGGTGTACAATTTCACTGATAGTGGCAGTGTGGAACTGGCTGTACAGGGCAATAAAAGCGGCAGCAAGCAACAGTTCACTCAGGCGGGCGAGCAGAAATTTCTTATGGGCAGCCAGTTGTGCCCTGGGGCGCTCCGGGTAGAACAAAATCAGGCGGTGCAGGCACAGACTGACACTCACCCACGCGGCCCAGAAAAGAAGTAAGTGGTTACTGATGATCACCAGTACGACTGCGGTGATGGTCATGAGTAACGCACGCAAGAAGCGGCCCCGTTCACTTTCTCCACTGAACGCCACCCAACTGTAACGCACAATAGTGATACCCAGAATGGCTATCAATCCCAGCAGCATCAGTTTGAGTGGTGTGACCAAGAATAAAGAAAACATGATAGATCTCACATAATTGACAGTAGCTGTATTCTGGATTGTTGTTTAAATTAAGTAAAATATATATTAAATAAAAGAATGTTCTGTTTTATAGAATGGTTGGAATCTAATGAGCCGACTCAATTATCACCACCTCTATTACTTCTGGCAGGTTGCCCGGCAAGGGAATCTGACTCAGGCTGCGCAGAAATTGCACATTTCGCAATCTGCATTGTCCTCGCAAATCAAACAGTTAGAAAAAAGCCTGAATGTTGAGTTGTTTACCCGTGAAGGGCGTAAACTGACTCTGACGGAGAGTGGCTACCACGCTATGAACTATGCCGATGAGATCTTTAAAAATGGTGAAGAGCTGGAACAACTGCTGACAACGGGTACCGCGCTACCCAGCGCGCCATTGCGCATTGGTATTCTTTCCACGATTTCACGTAACTTTATTGATCAGTTTATCCAGCCATTGATTCAGCAGAACGATTGCCGCTTTTCACTACAATCCATGAGTCAGACAGGGTTGTTGAATGCCATGGCAGAGCTACAACTCGACCTGGCGCTCACCAATATTCCCGTCAGAAGTGCCAGCACCAATAACTGGCAAAGCCGGGTTCTGGCACGCCAGCCGGTGGCGATTATTGGCCCGCCCGGGCTCGCGTTAACTGAAGAATTTGGTGAAAGTTATCGCCACCAGCGTTGGGTATTACCCTATGGTGAAAACCCGCTGCGTGCGGCATTTGATGCCTTTGCTGCACAATATCACTTGTTACCGGAAATAGTGGCTGAGTCAGACGATATGGCCATGCTGCGCTTGCTAACCCGGGATACCGGTGCACTGGCTGTGATGCCGCCGGTGGTGGTGAAGGATGAGCTGGATTCCGGAGAACTGAAAAGCTATATGCTGCTGCCTAATGTATACGAAAACTTCTATGCGGTTTCCGCCCAACGGCGTGTTGTTCACCCCAAACTGGGTATGTTGCTCAGGCCGCTGGTGGATGAGTAACCGCATGATAATGGGTGCTTATAAATACTAAAAACCCGTATTAACAAATAGCTAATACGGGTTAGTGAACGTTTACGCACAAGCATTCGCTAGCCTGTTTGTAAAACGTAGAATGCTCGTTTTGGTGAAGTCGCAAAGATAAAGAAAAGCCAAACGCGTTTAGTAATAAACGCTTTACCAGATGCGCTGTACTTCAAAGCAGCAGATACCCTGATATTCAAAAATCTGGCAACAATATCGAGCATTTTTAACGGTATTGATAAGCTGTACACAGAAGCAACAAAAGAAGAGGCTGAGCAGTTTTTAGATGCACAGTTTATAGCGCTCGGTAAAGACTACAACGTAGATAGCGTCTCCAAACCCAATAGAAAACGTATTGGCCTTGCTATGGCAACACTTGATGATATGTCGGCAGACGGTAAAGCCAACATGCTTGATTACATCGACGGTTACTGTGGTGAACAGAAGTTTAAACTCTGTCACCTCTATGGATAAAAATAGCCACCCATCAGTAAAGTAAGAAGGTTGATTCAATGATTGATAACACCCCACAAGCTCCGCATGGTGAATTTGTCCTGTTTACCAGTGCCGATGGTAGAACTCGCGTAGAGTGTCGCTTTGAGTCAGATACCTTGTGGCTTTCACAAGCAATGATTGGCGAGCTCTATGGTAAGGCAAAAGCAACTATTAGCGAGCATATAAAAAATATCTTTGCGGAAGGCGAATTGGACGAAAATGCAGTTGTTCGGTTTTACCGAACAACTGCGGCTGATGGTAAATCATACAACGTTCAATACTTCAGCTTACCACTAGTATTGGCTGTTGGTTATCGCGTCCGTTCAAGCCGTGGTACTCAATTCCGCCAATGGGCAACACAAACCTTGGAAGAGTATTTGATCAAAGGATTTGCCATGGACGACGAGCGGTTGAAAAATCCCCCCGTTGGCCATTCTGCGGTGCCAGATTACTTTGATGAAATGCTGGAACGCATTCGTGATATCCGCGCCAGTGAGCGTCGCGTTTATCTGCGGGTGAAAGAAATCTTTACCATGGCTGCCGATTACGAGCCATCTAACCAAGAGACCAACCGCTTCTTCCAAATCATTCAGAACAAGCTGCATTATGCTTGTACGCATATGACCGCCGCTGAGCTTATTGCCAGCCGTGTGGATGCCAGTAAGCCAGATATGGGCTTAACCAGCTATAAAGGCGATGAAGTACGCAAGACAGACGTTACTGTTGCCAAGAACTACCTGCATGAAGACGAAATCAAAGAGCTTAATCGCATCGTCAATATGTGGCTCGACTTTGCCGAGGACCAGGCGCTGCGCCGCAAGCAGGTATTCTTGCAGGACTGGGCCGATAAGCTAGACCAGTTTTTAAGTTTTAATGATCGGGATGTATTAAGCGGAGCAGGAAAAATATCCAAGAAAGACGCTGATGAAAAAGCGAAATTGGAGTTTGACCGCTTTGCAGAACAGCGCCGTTGTTTAAAAGAAGCTGAAGGCGCACGGGCCAACATTGCAGCACTCAAAGCTATACTCAAAAAAGACCAATAGCCGCTATCTATCTGTTCAAAAGTGGGTAGTGACAACGGTGGAGAGAATAGTACACAAGCGCTGATAGCGCGTAGGCCATTCTTATCTGGATTTCGTTATAGTATGCTGATTTTAATGGATTTTTATCATCTTGTGCGCCACGTGTGCGCCAGAATTATCTGTGGTGCACACGTGGCGCAAGAATCGACAAAACCCTTCAAATAACTTCCCGCCAAATAAAACAAAACTATTTTAAAATCATAATGTTGTTTTGATTTTGTTTGATGCGTTTTACTATTTACTTCCCAATACAGAAGCTGGAAAAAATCCGCCCCAGCAAGTCATCAGAAGTGAATTCCCCGGTAATCTCGCTCAATGCCTGCTGGGCCAGGCGCAGCTCTTCTGCCAGTAACTCACCCGCCCAGGCACCGAGCAACTGTTCTTTCCCTTGTTCCAGGTGGCGAGCCGCGGTTTCCAGAGCCTGCAAATGGCGGCGGCGTGCCAGGAAGCCGCCGCTTTCTGTGCTGGTATCAAAACCCATTGTGAGTTTCAGGTGGTCACGCAGTACATCCACACCTTCGCCATTGCGGGCAGAGAGCCGGATAAGTGAGTGACCATTCACTTCAGTGAGCCCTGCTGTTTCACCGGTGATATCGGCTTTATTACGTACCACGGTAATGGGCAAATGTGCCGGCAAACGGGCAATAAAATCGGGCCAGATTTGGGCCGGGTCTGTGGCATCGGTGGTGGTGCTGTCGACCATAAACAGCACACGGTCTGCCTGCTCGATTTCCTGCCATGCACGCTCAATCCCAATACGCTCTACTTCATCACTGGCTTCGCGCAGCCCGGCGGTATCAATAATATGCAGCGGCATACCATCGATATGGATATGTTCACGCAGTACGTCGCGCGTGGTACCGGCAATATCCGTAACAATAGCGGCTTCACGCCCGGCCAGTGCATTCAACAGGCTTGATTTCCCGGCATTGGGCCGCCCGGCAATCACTACTTTCATGCCTTCACGCAACAGGCTGCCCTGGCGCGCTTCACGGCGGACCTGCTCCAGGTCGCTCATCACTCCCGCTAATTCCGCTTCAATTTTCCCGTCAGACAGAAAATCAATTTCTTCATCCGGAAAATCAATAGCGGCTTCCACATAGATACGTAAATGGGTCAGGGCTTCCACCAGTTGGTTTACCCGGCTGGAAAACACCCCTTGCAGTGATCCGACAGCAGAACGGGCCGCCTGCTCGGAACTGGCATCAATCAAATCTGCAATGGCTTCCGCCTGGGCAAGATCCAGTTTGTCGTTCAAAAATGCCCGTTCAGAAAACTCACCCGGTCGGGCAATACGCACCCCGGGAATAGTCAGAATGCGTTTCAGCAGTAAATCGAGAATAACCGGGCCCCCGTGGCCCTGCAGTTCCAGAACATCTTCGCCAGTAAACGAATTGGGGCCAGGGAACCACAGCGCAATACCTTGATCAAGTGGGGAATTATCCACATCGCGAAAAGGCAGGTAATCGGCATAACGAGGCTTAGGCAGCTTACCCAGCACGATTTTGGCTACGTCCTGGGCTTGTTTACCGGAAACCCGCAAAATACCCACACCGCCCCGGCCTGGAGGCGTTGCCTGTGCAACAATGGTATCGTTATGGCTCATAAGTCTTTCTCTGTGATGTTTCGTTTATTCCCCACCAACCGGTTAGGTTAACAGTGGTGGCACGGCATAAAAATAAAGAAGGCGGTCATCTGACCGCCTTCTGTGGTGCTGTTATCCTGCGCTAAATTTTATCAGGATTTTTTCTTTTCGCGGCTATGCAAACCACGTTTTTCCAGCCCGCGGTAAATCAGTTGCTGCTGGATGATGGTAACCAGGTTGCTGACGATATAGTACAGCACCAGACCAGACGGGAACCACAGGAAGAAGACAGTGAAGATGACTGGCATAAAGGTCATTATCTTCTGCTGCATCGGGTCGGTCACGGTGGTCGGTGACATCTTCTGAATGAAGAACATTGTCACGCCCATCAGGACAGGCAGAATGTAGTACGGGTCCTGCGCTGACAAGTCGTGGATCCACAGAGCAAATGGCGCATGGCGCAGCTCAACGGAACCCATCAACATGTAGTACAGCGCCAGGAAGATAGGCATCTGAATAACAAGCGGGAAGCAACCACCAAGCGGGTTAACTTTCTCGGCCTTGTACATCGCCATCATTTCCTGGCTGATACGCTGCTTGTCGTCACCCAGGCGCTCACGCATTGCCTGAATTTTCGGCTGCAGCATACGCATTTTCGCCATGGAGGTGTACTGCGCTTTGGTCAGCGGGTACATGATGCCACGAACGATAAAGGTAATAACGATGATGGAGAAGCCCCAGTTACCCAGGAAGCTGTGGATAAATTTCAACAGTTTGAACAACGGCTGAGAGATAAACCACAACCAGCCGTAATCGACGGTTAAATCCAGGTGTGGTGCAACTGCAGCCATTTTATCCTGAATTTCCGGGCCAACCCACAGAGTGCTACCCAGTGTGCCGGTCTGGCCAGGCTGAACCACAACCGGTGCGGATTTATAGTTAATTGCCGCAACGCCATTGCCGAGATCAGCTGTAGAGAAGGTGTTCACGCCTTTGGTGTCCGGAACCCATGCAGTTGCAAAATATTGCTGCAACATAGCAACCCAGCCACCCTGAGAGGTGGTGTTCAGGTTCTCGTTACTGGCGATTTTATCGAATTTATATTTTTCGTATTTCGCGTCAGACGTGGAGTAAGCCGCGCCGCGGAATGTGTGCAGAGCAAAGTTGCTGCTGCCAGTGTCGCGGTGTTTTGGCAAGTTGATAGATTGCTTCAACTGACCAAACGCAGAGAGTTCCAGTGGTTTATCTGAGGCGTTTTTCACGCTGTAATCCACTTTCACCGCAAATGAACCCCGTTTCAGAACAAAGGTTTTGGTGAAAACGTTACCTGCGGCATCAGTCCAGGTCATCGGAATAGACAATTCATTCTGGCCGTCGGCCAGTGCAAAGCTGTCTTTATCGACATTGTACAGTGGGCGTTCGCCATTAGCCGGGTTGTCCGGGCCATCGCGGCCGGTTAAGCCACTTTGTGCCTGGTAAATAAAATCAGGCGTAGTTTCCAGCAACTGGAACGGCTCGTTAGAGCCCAGCTCTTTGGGATAAGTTAACAGCAGCGCCTGCTCAACATCACCACCACGCGTGTTGATGGTCAGAGAGAGGACATCCGTTTTAACTGTAATGAGTTTTCCCTGGCCACTGGCCGGTACGCCCTGGTCGGCGGCGCTGCCCGCTGCGGTAGTCGTAGTCTGCGTGGTCTGTTGGGTCTGCGGAGCGTTATCTTGCTCCCAGGCCTGCCAGATCATGAAAGACACGAACAACAAAGCGATGATAAGAAGATTGCGTTGCGAATCCATCGTTAGTGTTCTCTGGTATCAAAAGGTCCTGGCGGGACGGGGTCGTCACCACCCGGGTGTAAAGGGTGGCATTTTAATACGCGTTTTATTGTCAACCAACTGCCTTTTACTACACCAAACCTGCGCAATGCCTCAATTCCGTATTGCGAACAGGTTGGCGTGAAACGACAATGCGGCCCGAGAAGCGGACTAATCAGGCGCTGATAGACCTTTATCAGGCCTATCAGGAGCCGGGAGCCTGGCGACAATGACGGCGCCATAACTTTTCCAGTATTTCCATTAGCGTACGGTTATCGAGGTCGGCAATCCCGCGTTTCGCTACCACCACAAAATCCATGGAAGGCAGTTCATGCTGACGTAAACGGAAACTTTCACGCGTCAAACGTTTGATACGGTTACGCTCATGAGCGCGCCGAACATTCTTTTTGGCGACTGTAAGACCGATACGGGGATGCCCCAGCGAATTCAGGCGGCCGAGGATGGTGATTTGCGGCGTGCCAGCCCGTTGTGGCTGCTGGAAGACGAAAGTGAAATGATTGGGAGTTAACAAACGTAACTCCCTGGGAAAAGCGAGCTTAACCACTCAGGGGTTAGCTATTACTTAGAAACGGTCAGACGAGCGCGGCCTTTAGCACGACGACGTGCCAGAACCTGACGACCATTTTTAGTTGCCATACGAGCGCGGAAGCCGTGAGAGCGGTTGCGCTTCAGTACAGACGGTTGAAAAGTGCGTTTCATGGCGATTTCTACCTAAGCTTGGAAAAAAAACACTTACTTTTGCGTATGCCCGGACGAATTGCGAACGACTTACGCCTCAGTGCGGCTAAATAAAGAGGCAGGATTGTAATAATTGTACACTCCAGAGTCAATTCACTTTCCTTATTGCACACAAGTAATAGAAGCTTTTCGCTTGAAAAACAAACGAATTACTTGCAACAAAAACCGGAGCAATGACGCGTCGGGTCGCAAATTATACGGGGTCCGGTATAAAGCGCAAGGATCACCGGGATCTTTAATCTGATCACTAAAGGCAAATTTTGCTACGGGTCATTGAATTTTCCAATTTGTGGACGAAATAGTGATGTCACCAGGCTGCGATCGATTACACTGGATCAGTCAGATAAGGACCTGTGGATAAATCACGAAGAAACTGTGAGAAACAGAAGATCTCTGGTCCACTTTACGCTATGATCCGCGGTCCCTTCTCAGGATCGGGATCCTGTAAAAGGGAAAACCGCAAATAGCGGTTCGCACGCTACCCAGAATCAGGGCTGTCGGCGTGTGTCAACAATCATGAATGTATCAGTCTTTGTCATTTATCGACTTTGTTCGAGTGGAGTCCGCCGTGTCACTTTCGCTTTGGCAGCAGTGTCTTGCCCGATTGCAGGATGAGTTACCCGCCACAGAATTCAGC